>NZ_CP150096.1:975000-6517700 GCF_038396765.1 Chitinophaga caseinilytica
CATCAGCGCGGGGTACGTTCCCCACCAGGTGGGGTAAACCCAAACCAGGTGATCGCACCACTGGATATCGGCCCATGCGGCTTCCAGGGCGGGTTCCCAGGGGGTGCGCTGGCGGTAGCCGTGATGAAGGTCGGGTTGGAAAGTTATTTCTCCGAGTTTCAGCTGGCGAACGGAATGCCCGGCTACAGCGGCTCCTTTTGCATAGGCGTCGGCCAAGGCGCCGCAGAAGCTGGCTGCATCGGGGTGGCCCAGGATCACGAGGATTTTCTTCGATTTCATGGGTGTAAAATTCAACAATGTGATGGGTGATCTTTTTGATATAAATCAATAAGTGGAATGATGGTGGTCGTGACGGATTGCCCGGTATCAGCGATAGCCGTGATGATCGTTTTTGGCAGGAGAATGATGGTGATGAAGGATTCCCCGGGATCAGTGAAAGCCGTGATCATCGTTTTTGGCGGGAGAATGCTGGAACAACCAGCACTACAAACTGCCGAAGCAAGAAAACCGAGGCGTCGACGCCCGGGAAAATGATGTTTGGAAATATTAATCCGAGGAAAGGGGGTCCGCGGCGTTGAGTAGCCGGAATATAAAAAGCATCGGAGGATAAAAAGCATCCCGATCATAAGAATACATCGGAGCATAAAAAGCATGCGGAGTATAAAAAGCATCGGAGCATAAAGAGCATCCGGAGTACAAGAAAGCATCAAAGCATAAAAAAAAGGTCCGTTAGAAAACGGACCTTCTACTAAACTAACCCAAACAAACGTTTAAAAAACGTATGTAAAATCTTGAATTTCATTTTGTTGTGCCGGGACTTCTGGCTGGAAACCGATCCTGTAATGGAGTTCATGTTTTCCAATTGCAGTTCCGGGATGTGGCGCATCCAATCTTAAGCGGAAGCTGCGGCTTCGGCGAGCTTCGCTTTGATCTTGGCTTCCACTTCGGCGGCTACTTCCGGATTGTCGAGCAGCAATTGCTTCACGGCATCGCGGCCCTGGCCGAGTTTGTTGCCTTCGTAGCTGAACCAGCTACCACTTTTCTGGACGATCCCGTATTCCACGCCCATGTCGATCAATTCGCCGACTTTGGAGATCCCGAGGCCGAAGATGATATCGAATTCGGCCATCCGGAAGGGAGGTGCCACTTTATTTTTCACCACTTTCACTTTCACGCGGTTACCTACTGCTTCGTCGCCGTCCTTGATCTGGCTCATACGGCGGATATCCAGGCGTACGGAAGCGTAGAATTTGAGGGCGTTACCGCCGGTCGTGGTTTCAGGGTTGCCGAACATCACGCCGATCTTTTCGCGCAGCTGGTTGATGAAGATGCAGCAGCAGTTCGTTTTGGAGATGGTGGCCGTCAGTTTCCTGAGTGCCTGCGACATCAGACGTGCCTGGAGGCCCATCTTGCTTTCGCCCATTTCGCCTTCCAGCTCGCCTTTCGGTACGAGGGCGGCCACTGAGTCGATCACCACTACGTCTACCGCGCCGGAAAGGATCAGGCGGTCGGCGATCTCGAGGGCCTGCTCACCATGGTCTGGCTGTGAAATCAGGAGTGAATCCACATCCACACCCAGCTTGCGGGCATATGAACTATCGAATGCGTGCTCGGCGTCGATGATGGCGCAAATGCCACCTTTTTTCTGCGCCTCCGCAATCGTATGAATCGCGACAGTCGTCTTACCCGAAGATTCAGGCCCGTAAATCTCGATGATACGGCCTTTCGGGAAACCGCCAATACCCAGGGCAATATCCAGCCCCAGCGAGCCCGTGGAAATAACCTCCATCGGCGCTTCCGCTTTTTCTCCCATCATCATCACGGATCCCTTTCCGAAATCCTTCTCGATTTTGTCCATGGTAAGGCGAAGGGCCTTCAGCTTTTCTGTATTGGCGTTTGACATATCAGTTTGAATTAGTAAGTCAGTATTTAGGTTTGTTTTCGTTTTTTTCATTCTCGGCTTGGTACTGCAAGGTAAAACTATTTTCAGATATTATCCTAAAAAAATTAGCAATTTCTTTCCAATGCTAATTTTAATAGTATGCTCCCTTCCGTTCACGATACAAAATTGCAGCGCCGCTACGCATGGGATCTGCGCAGTGAATAAATTCCTGAAAAAAAGCTGAAAAAAGAAGGAAAAAGCGGAAGTGTGCGACGCAACGGCGGCCCAAAAGCCCTACCAGCGCCGGCTTCACCCCTAACCTACCCCAAAATAAGATAGGCGCCCACCTGTGCCACGAGCCCTACGAAGAAGCCCGTCCACACCTCAGCAGGCGTATGCGCATCCAGCACCAGGCGCGCCGTACCCGCCACGCCGGCCAGCACAATGGCGATCGCCAGCGGCACCGCCACGTTCATGCCCATGCCGGCCATGAGGCAGACCAGGTAGCCCACAACGCCACCCCAGCCCACGGTATGCATGCTGATCTTCACGAAACTGTTGGCCACAAAGGATATCACCACGGCAATGAACACACCGAGCCAGAACGCATTATAAAATGCCGGCGCCGCCCCTTCGCGCTTGAAGGTATAAAACGCCCAGAAGTAAAATATGATAGAGGCTACGTAGGGAATGATCCGGTCTTTCTGGTCTTTCATCGTAATACTGCCCACGAAACCCAGGGCTTTCGATAAAGACACCACCAGCATGGGGAACAGCACGCTTGCCACCGCCACGCGGATGAAAAGCACGTCGTAATCCCAGCGGAAACTGTTGCTGCGGAACGAAGTAAAGAATTCGGGCAGCGCCGTTACGGACAGAAAAGTCACGAGCAGCGGGATAAATAAAGGATGCAGAACGTACGAAAATACGTTCGCCAAAGCCCTCGTCACGGGCGAAAAAGTCGGTTTCTGCTCTTCCATGAATGTCATCATAATTCCTTGCGTAAACGCGCCACCGGTATATTCAACTGCTCCCGGTACTTGGCCACGGTGCGCCGCGCGATGTTGTAACCCTTGTCTTGCAGCATCTTGGTCAGGTTCTCGTCGCTCAGCGGCTTGCGCTTGTTTTCCCCGCCGATCATGTCGGCCAGGATTTTCTTCACTTCGCGGGTCGATACTTCCTCACCGCTGTCTGTGCTGAGCGATTCGGAGAAAAAGAATTTCAGCTTGAAGGTGCCGAATTCGGTTTGAACGTATTTGCTGTTGGCCACGCGGCTCACCGTCGAAATATCGAGCTGGGTGATATCCGCTATATCCTTGAGGATCATGGGCCGCATCGTGGTTTCGTCGCCCGTCAGGAAGAAATCGTGCTGATAGTTCAGGATCGCTTCCATGGTGCTCAGCAGGGTGTGCTGGCGTTGCTTGATGGCGTCGATGAACCATTTGGCCGCATCGATCTTCTGTTTGATGAACAACACCGCCTCTTTCTGGCGTTTATCTTTTTTATCGCCCCGGTCGTATTCCTTCAGCATTTCGCGGTAACCTTCCGAAATCCGGAGGTCGGGCGCGTTTTTGCTGTTGAGGGACAGTTCCAGTTTGCCATTGTTGTTCATGATGAAAAAATCCGGGATCACATAGCTTTCCGCCTTGTTCATCACGCTGTAATTGGCGCCAGGCTTGGGGTTCAGCTTGATGATCTGGCCGATGGCCTCGCGGAGATCTTCGTCCGTAAGGTTCAGGGCGCGTTGTATTTTCTCGTAATGTTTTTTCGTGAATTCGTCGAAGTAGTCGTCGAGGATGCGGGTGGCGTAGATAACGCCTTCATCGTCCTGCGGTTTTCTCCGCAGCTGGAGCAGGAGGCATTCCTTGAGATCGGCGCAGCAAACGCCGGGCGGGTCGAACGTCTGGATCATTTTGATCATCTGGCGGATTTCTTCCTCATCGGTTTCCACATTCTGGGAAAAGGACAGGTCGTCTACGATGGCGGAAGCCTCGCGGCGGAGGTACCCGTCGTCATCGATCGAGCCGATGATCTGTTCGGCGATGCGGCGCTGGCGCTCGTCGAGCGTCTGCAGCCCCAACTGATCGAGCAGGTGGTCGTGGAAAGTGGTTTCCACACGGATGGGCATGGTGCGCTGCTCGTCGGGGTCCGGATAATTATCGTCGCGGAGTTTGTAGTCGGCGATTTCGTCGTCGCCCTCAGACACGTATTCGGAGATATCTATATTATCGTATTCGCTTTCGCTGCCATCGGGCTCGAATTCGTCTTCAGCACCCGCTTCGAATTCCTCGGCGGGCTTTTCCATTTCGTCGTCGGGAGAGGAGCCGTCTTCACTGTATTCGAGTGCGGGATTTTCTTCCAGTTCTTCCTTGATCCGCTCTTCCAGATTGGCAGTAGGTACCTGCAGCAGTTTCATGAGCTGAATTTGCTGAGGCGACAGTTTCTGTAATAATTTCTGTTGTTGGGTCTGCTTTAACATGGCTCGTTCCTTTTTACCACTTGTCCTCCCCGTCCAGGCTTAATTGATCCGGAAGCAAGCGGAACGACCTTCGGTGAAAGGGCGTATCGCCGTGGTTACGGATTGCGTCTCTGTGCTGGCGGGTCGGATAACCTTTGTTGTCTTTCCAGCCATAGTTCGGGAATTGTTCATGCAGGTTTTGCATGTATTCGTCCCGATAGGTTTTGGCCAGCACCGATGCTGCAGCTATGGAAGCATATTTTCCGTCGCCCTGAATTATGCAGGTATGCGGGATATTGCCATAGGGAGTGAACCGGTTACCATCGATGAGTAACAACTGGGGCTGTAGCGATAATCGTGCCAAAGCGATGTGCATCGCTTTGAACGAGGCTTTCAGGATATTGATCCTGTCAATTTCCTCGTTATCGACGCTGGCAACGGCGAAGGCTAAAGCCCGGGTTTCGATGACGGTCCTCAGTTCGAACCGGTCGGATTCCGTCATTTGTTTGGAATCGTTGAGGAACGGGTGGCTGAAATCTCTCGGCAAAATAACCGCCGCGGCGAACACGGGGCCTGCGAGGCATCCCCTTCCGGCTTCATCGCATCCGGCTTCCGTGAGTTCGTCCTGAAAATAAGGCAGCAGCAAGGTTACTGGTTTAGTTGGCGCTAAAATTACAAAAACCGGCCGAATGATTCCGGAATTGATAAAAATCATCCGCGGTGCCGGTAATTTCCCCATAAATTTGCGGGTTATGGACATGCAGCAAACAAAAGGGAACCGGGCCATCGTCATCTGGTTATACACCGGGGTGGCCATGATCATCGTGCAGGTATTGCTGGGCGGCATCACGCGGCTGACGGGCAGCGGGCTCAGCATCACGGAATGGAAGCCTATCCTCGGCGCCCTTCCGCCCATGAACGAAGCCGCCTGGCAGGAGGCGTTCGCGAAATACCAGGAGATCGGGCAAAGTAAATATATCAATAGTCACTTTACTTTGACCGATTTCAAATGGATTTATTTCTGGGAATGGCTCCACCGCAACTGGGCGCGCCTTATCGGCATCGTGTTCTTCGTCCCTTTTATATATTTCATCCTGAAAAAGATCATCGACCGCAGCATGATCTGGCCTATGGTGGTGCTTTTCGTGCTGGGCGGCCTCCAGGGCGGCATCGGCTGGATCATGGTGCAGAGCGGGCTGAACGAGGAAGACCTCTACGTGAGCCATATTCGTTTAGCCGGGCACTTTATCGCTGCGCTGGGATTGCTGTGGTACGTGCTCTGGTTTGCCCTGAAGCTGAGCGTTCCCCCTCCGGCCGCGCCGAAGCGCCGGGGCTCCGCCGGCTGTCTGGCTGGATCCTGGGGATTTTGGTCCTCCAATTAATATATGGCGCGTTCATGGCAGGTTTGCACGCAGCCCTTTCCGCGCCTACCTGGCCGTCTGTCAACGGGTTCGCCGTTCCGCCGGGGATGTTTGCGCAGGGAGGGTTCTGGGCCGATGCCACGCACAATCCCATCACGATACATTTCATCCACCGCGGGCTTGCCTATATATTAATAATACTGATCGCAGTATGGTACGTGAAAGCGCACCGGTTCCCGCAGCTGCAGGGCGCCCGCGCCGCCGCATTGTTCACCGTACTGCTGCAGGTATTCCTCGGCGTGCTCACCGTGCTGAACAGCTCCGTGAAAATTCCGCTGGCGTTCGCACTGGCGCACCAGTTTGTGGGCATGGGCCTGCTCATGGTGATGGTGTGGGCGCGGTTCCTGACACGGCCGGCGCACCGCTGACATATTATTAATTTTTCATTGCCGATTTTCTCCTTAATTTACTGAGGTGAAAAGATTTTGGACAAGATTCTTCTACTCCTTCCCTATTCAGCTGCTGCTGCTGCATTTCCGCAAGTACCAGGTGCTGTTGATATTCTGGGCGATCCTGTTCAGCACCATCAATGGCGGCTTCGCGAAGCTGTACGGCGGCGATGCGCTGTACCTCGCGCCCGAATACATGGGAAAGGTGAATTTCTACAGCACCACCGTGATGGGCGTGGCCACCGCCATTTTTACCATGAGCTGGAACATCACCACGTTCATTCTGCACAGCGGCCGGTTTAAATTCCTCGCCACCACATCCCAACCCTTTTCGCGCTACTGCCTCAATAACTCGATCATTCCCGCCGCCTTCCTGCTCATGCTGCTCTGGCGCGGATGGCAGTACCAACGCTGGCAGGAGCTCAATTCCGTTCCGCAGATCCTGCTGCTGGCCGAGGGTTTTATCTGCGGCTACCTCGCCATCCTGTTCGTCTCCTTTTTCTATTTCTTCAACGCGGATAAAAATATCGGGAAACGGCTGATGCGCAAATTCGGCAATCCGCGCAATTTCCTCCGCACCATCCTCATCCCCAACCAGGAGCACGACGAAAACGCCATCCCCGTACTGAATTATTTCGCCAGTCCATGGCGGGTACGCCGGGCCAGGAACGTAGGTCACTACAACAAACATTACCTCGATAACATTTTCCGCCAGCATCATTTCGCGGCCATGATCACGATAGGCCTGGCGCTGGTGTTCCTCGTCATCATGGCCTACCTCATGGATTATCCCGCGTTCCGCATCCCCGCGGGCGCGAGCGTCCTCATCTTCTTCGCGTTCCTCATCGGCGTGGCCGGCGCATACGCGTACCTGCTCGAAAGCTGGGCCATCCCCGTACTGATCGGCATCATCATCAGCCTCAACTGGATGGTGAAAAACCAGTGGCTCGACAACCGCAACAAAGCATACGGACTTAACTATAACAACAAAAAAGAACGCCCGGCCTACAGCGTGCCGCACCTGCAGGAATTCTTTACCGCAGCGCGCGCGGAAGCCGACCGGAAACATACCCTGCAGATCCTGGAGAACTGGAAAAAGCAGTTCCCCGCAGGCAGCAAGCCCCCGCTGATCGTACTGAACACCAGCGGCGGGGGAGCCGTTCCGCCGCGTGGACGATGAACGTGCTCCAGCGGTACGACAGCCTCCTCAAAGGAAAAATGCTCCGCCATACCTTCCTCATGACCGGCGCCTCCGGCGGGATGCTCGGGGCCACGTATTTCCGGGAGCTGTACCTCCGGCGCCAGGAGCACCGGCTGCCGGCATCGCAGAACCTGTACGACAGTTCGTACTGCGAAAAGATTTCCAGGGATTTGCTGAACTCCGTGTTCAGCTCGTTCGCCGTCAACGATTTCATCACCCCGTTCCGGCATTTCAAGATCGGCGACAACGCCTACGCGAAAGACCGCGGGTATGCCTTCGAGATGCAACTGAACCTGAACACCGATCACATCCTCAATAAAAAGCTCGGCGAATACCGGGAAGCCGAATTCGAAGCGCGGATCCCCATGCTGATCTGGTGCGCCAGCATCAATGCAGACGGGCGCCGGCTGTATATGTCGCCGCAGCCGGTAAGTTACCTCTGCGCGCCGGAGTACCGATACCCAACGAGGAGCATCCGGGATGTGGACGGAGTGGATTTCGCGCAGTTTTTCGCCAACCAGGACGCACAGGAGCTGCGGGTCACGAGCGCCATCCGCATGAGCGCCACTTTCCCTTATGTGCTGCCGAACGTTTTCCTGCCGAGCAACCCTATCATCGATGTGATGGACGCGGGCATCAGTGATAATTTCGGGCAGGAAACGAGCCTCCGGTTCCTGTATAATTTCCGGGACTGGATCAATGCCAATACTGCCGGCGTCATTTTCATGCAGCTGCGCGATTCGCGGAAAAACGACGTGAGCCCCATCAAACAGAAAAAAGATCTGGGCGATCTGATCTTCGAGCCCCTGTTTTCCATGCAGCGGCACTGGACGAGCATGCAGGATTTCGACCAGGACCAGCTTATTAATTATATGGAGGGATGTTTTCCCGGGAAGTTCACGCGGCTGATCTTCCAGTACGTTCCGCAGCAGGCGGATAAGGCGGCGGCGCTGAGCTGGCACCTCACCCCGCGGGAAAAACTGGACATCGCGCGGGCGCTCGACAACCCGGCAAACCAGCAGGCCTACCGGCAGCTGGAAACCGCGCTGGGCGGGGCTTCCACTACTCCATGACCCTCACACATGTTTGTCGCATCACATTTATAACAATCTATATAACAGTCGTTTGGACAAATGTCCGGATTCTGTTATTTCCGGGTTATTTAAAAATGTGCGGCACCAAATTCGCATGATTATTCGTACCTTTGCGCCTTCATTTCGGATTCTTCCGGTTTTTCAGAGCTATCAGGAAGGGGTCGGAAACGGCTAAAAACATTGTCATGCAAATCAGAAACATCGCTATCATCGCGCACGTAGACCACGGCAAAACGACCCTGGTAGACAAGATCTTACATTCTACCAACGTGTTCCGGGCCAACCAGGAAACAGGGGAGCTGATCATGGATAACAACGACCTGGAAAAGGAACGCGGTATCACGATCCTGTCCAAAAACGTGTCGGTTGAATATAACGGAGTGAAAATCAACGTTATCGATACTCCGGGCCACGCCGACTTCGGTGGTGAGGTGGAACGCGTACTGAAAATGGCCGACGGTGTGATCCTGCTCGTGGACGCCTTCGAAGGCCCCATGCCGCAGACCCGCTTCGTACTCCAGAAAGCCCTCCAGCTGAACCTGAAACCCATCGTCGTAATTAATAAGGTAGACAAAGCGAACTGTCGCCCCGACGAAGTGCATGACGCCGTTTTTGAACTCTTCTTCAACCTCGACGCAACCGAAGAACAGCTGAACTTCCCGACCTATTACGGTTCCGGCAAGAACGGCTGGTTCAACGATTCGCTCACGCCCCGTGAAGACATCCTGCCCCTGCTCGACGGTATCCTCAAACACGTTCCGCAACCGAAGATCGCAGAAGGCTCCCTCCAGCTTCAAATCACCTCTCTCGACTATAGCACCTTCCTCGGCCGTATCGCCGTAGGTAAAGTGACCCGTGGCACCATCGTCGAAAACCAGCCTATTTCGCTGGTTCAGGTAGATGGCTCCATCAAGAAATCCCGTGTTCGTGAACTGTACATCTTCGAATCGCTCGGTAAAAAACGCGTGACCGAAGTATACCCCGGCGACATTTGCGCTGTGGTAGGCCTGGAAGATTTTGGTATCGGCGACACCATCGCCGACTTCGAAAATCCCGAAGCACTGCCCGTTATCAGCGTAGACGAGCCTACCATGAACATGATGTTCAGCATCAACAACTCTCCCTTCTTCGGTAAAGACGGCAAATTCGTGACTTCCCGTCACCTGCGCGACCGCCTCATCAAAGAAACCGAGAAAAACCTCGCCCTCCGCGTGGTTGACACCGACTCCGCCGACTCCTTCCTGGTGTATGGCCGCGGTATCCTCCACCTCGGCGTACTGGTAGAAACCATGCGTCGTGAAGGATATGAGCTGACCGTTGGCCAGCCGCAGGTAATCCTCAAAAACATCGACGGCAAGAAATGCGAGCCTTATGAAACCCTCGTGGTAGACGTTCCCCAGGAATTCGCTTCCAAAGTGATCGACCTGGTTACCCGCCGCAAAGGTGAAATGCTCATCATGGAAACCAAAGGTGAAATGCAGCACCTGGAATTCGAAATTCCTTCCCGCGGCCTCATCGGTCTGCGTACCCAAATGCTGACCAACACCGCCGGCGAAGCCGTAATGGCACACCGCTTCAACGATTACAAACCCTGGAAAGGCCCCATCCCCGGCCGTAACAACGGTGTGCTCGTGGCAAAAGAAGCCGGTACCACTACCGGTTACTCGCTCGACAAACTGCAGGACCGCGGATCATTCTTCGTGGACCCGGGAGAAGAAGTTTACCGTGGCATGATCATCGGTGAAAACAACAAACCCGGTGACCTCGTGGTAAACCCGAACGAAGGCAAGAAACTGACCAACATGCGCGCGAGCGGAAGCGACGCGGCTACCAATATTGCGCCGAAGATCCTGATGACGCTTGAAGAATGTATGGAGTATATTCAGCAGGACGAATGCATCGAAGTTACTCCGAACCACATCCGTATGCGCAAAACCATCCTTGACGAAGAAGAACGCAAGAAATTCCAGAAGATGTTGAAAGCTGAAGAGGTGAACTGATGAATCAAAAGAACTAACGTTAGAAGGATACGGAACCGGGCCATAACAGCCCGGTTCTTTTTTTATCCTTACATCCCGGGAATGCCCATGCCGCCGAGCATACCGCCCGCCATGCCTTTCATTTCGGCTTCCCAGGTTTCTTCCGCCTGTTTCAGCGCGCGGTTCAACGCCGTGATGAGCAGGTCTTCCAGCTCCTCCTTCCTGTCGGCCGACAGCAATTCCGGATCGATCTCCACGCTCTTCACTTCCCGGCCGCCCGTCACCAGCGCCTTCACGCCGCCCGCTTCCCCTTCAATGGTAATATGACGCAGGCGCTCTTTGCTTTCCTGCATTTTCTGCTGCGCTTCCTGCAGCTTGCCGAACAAATCTCCAAACATATGATGCCGTTTTGGGCAAAGATATATTTTCCCCGGCGGCGGCAGAATACGTAACTTGCCGGATATGATCATGACGGATGTTTGCATTATCGGCGCCGGCCCCGGCGGTGCGGCGGCCGCCCTCCAGCTCGACAGGCTGGGCATTCCCTGCGTGGTAGTCGACAAAGCGGTTTTCCCGCGAGACAAAGTTTGCGGCGACGGCCTCAGCGGTAAAGTGATCGCCGGGCTCAACCGGATCGACCCGGCCATCGGCCAGCGGCTGCAGGCTTTCGCCGAAAAGGAAAACAGCTGGGGCGTAACGTTCGTAGCGCCCGGCCGAACGGGGATGGACGTTCCCTACAAACCGAATTACGATCCTGCCAACGACGCGCCCATCGGCTTCGTCTGCAAGCGGATACATTTCGATAATTTTTTGGTGGATGAGCTGAAACAATGCAAAAACGTGCAGCTGATCGAAGGGAAATCCATCGATCAATATACGCCGACTTCAAACGGATATGAACTGAGCGACGCGAAAGGCACTTTGCAGATCCATGCAAAGATCATCATCGTGGCCAACGGCGCGCATTCGGCATTCACCAAAGACGTGGCCGGCATCCGGATGGAACCGAAGCATTACGCCGCAGGCGTGAGGGCTTATTATACCGGGGTGACGGGCATGCACGATCACAGCTACATCGAGCTGCATTTCCTGAAGAACCTCCTGCCGGGGTACCTCTGGATTTTCCCGCTGCCCAACGGCGAAGCGAACGTGGGCATCGATATGCCTTCCGACACGATGCGCCGCCGCAAGGTAAACCTCAAAACCCTCCTCCACGAAACCCTCCAGTCCGACCCGGTTTTCGCGGAAAGGTTCCGTTCAGCCCAGCCCGTTAGCGCCGTGGAAGGCTACGGCCTGCCGCTCGGCTCCCGCTCCCGGAGGCTTTCCGGCGAACGCTGGATGCTCGTGGGCGATGCGGCCTTCCTCATCGATCCTTTTACCGGCGAAGGCATCGGCAACGCCATCTACAGCGGCGCCATCGCAGCGAAGCAGGCCGTGGAATGCCTGCAGTCCGGAGATTTTTCGGCGGAAACATTACTGGCGTACGATGCGTCTATCCAACGCGTATTGGGCGCGGAACTGCGGCTGAGCACCAAATTGCAGCAGCTCGTCCGCTACCCGCGGCTGTTCAACCTGCTCATGCGGGCTGGCACCCGGAACAAACAACTCCGCGACGTGATTTCCAGCATGTTCTACGAAGTGGACCTCCGGAAAAAACTCACCAAACCTTCCTTCTACATCAAACTGTTACTGAACCGGTAAACCTATGACGAGAGCGATATTCCTGCTGGCCGGGGTGCTGGCGATTTCAACCGTTAGCGCACAAACGAAATTTTACGATGAGCAGGACGGCATCCTCCGGCTTACCCAGGCGGGTGCGGAACATTTATCCGGCCTGCCCTTGAAATGCATGCAGCACGAGTTCCCCTACAAAACGGGCATCGTGTTCTCCGATTCTACCCTCATCGAAAAACCCATCACGTACCATCCCGCATTTTACGGTTGTTACGACTGGCACAGCAGCGTTCACGGCCACTGGATGCTGGTCCGCTTGCTGAAAACATACCCGAACCTCCCCAATGCCGCGCTCATCCGCGAGAAGCTGTCGCAAAACCTCACGGCCGACAATATCCGCAAAGAACTGTTGCTCTTCGCCAACAAGGAAAATAAAGGATTCGAAAGGATTTACGGGTGGAGCTGGCTGCTCCAGCTGCAAAACGAACTGCTGACCTGGAACGATCCCTTCGCCCGTGAGCTTTCGCGCAACATCGCTCCCATGGCCCGGTATTTCAGCGTGGCCTGGCGCGATTTCCTCAAAAAGATCGCCTACCCGATCCGCGTCGGCGAGCACACCAACCTCGCTTTCGGGCTCCGGCTGGCTTGGGATTACGCGGCCACGGCAAAAGATACCGCCCTCCAGTCTTCCATCCGCAGCACGGCCATGCGGTTTTACGCGGCAGACGCCGATTGCCCCGCCAGCTGGGAACCCGGTGGTTACGATTTCCTGTCGCCCTGCCTCGAAGAAGCCGATCTCATGTGGCGCATCCTTCCGGCGGCGGAATATAAGATTTGGCTGAAACGCTTCCTGCCGGGGCTTTTCAAACAGGAACCGCTGTTCAGGACCGCCATGGTCAACGACCGGACAGACGGGAAGCTCGTTCACCTCGACGGCCTCAACCTGTCCCGCGCCTGGTGCCTCTACGGCATCGCCCGGCACGCAGGGAGCCATGCGCCCGCCATCCGCGAACTGGCCGCACAACATCTGCGGGCCGCATTGCCGCACGTGGCGAGCGGCGACTATGCAGGAGAGCATTGGCTCGCTACTTTCGCCGTGTACGCGCTCACCGTGGAATAAACCCACAAAAATCAACGGAAAAACTGACGCGGACGAGGTATCTTTCGTCCCGGTTACGCCCTTCCATTCAAAGAAGAACAACCCTGATCGAATATTTATCCAATGCCTGGCAGTCCTGATTTTTTCCTTTCGCTCGCAATAATGCTGATCGTTATTGCAGCTTGCTACTTTGCCTCGCGGCGACTGTATGCCTATTCCTTACCGCCCACGTATCCCACGCCGGTACCGGAAAGATTGTCGTTAGGGATTTTCCTGATTATGGTGCTGATGATATTCAGTTTGCTGACCTGGGTCACGATGGTCCCGGATTTTCAGATCTGGAAAAAAGGGTTCTGGTCGAACAGCATTCCCGATGCAGACGTGCCGGTTAACAGGGGGCTGGAGTTGTATTTTGCCCTCGACGGTATTTTTACGCTGTGCGGCATTTTGTTTTGCCTGCTACTGCTGGTCCGGAAGCGCGACATTTTCCCGAAAGTATTCAGCTGGTTTCTGCACATCAACACTGGCATGTATTGCGTGGCGGTAGTCGTGGAAAAATGGATATTGACGGGCAGTTTTCAATTCGATGTGGAGGAAATCCGGCTGATTTCGCTGAACGTAGCCTTGGTGTTGTTCGTCCTTTGGTACCTCAACACGTCTGGCAGGGTGAAACGGATTTTTGTGTTGCCGCACCCCAGTTTGGTGGATCACGGGCAGCCATGATTTTAAAAGCTCACTATCATTATACCTGTACCTACAATCCGTTACCATGAATTTTCTTCAAACCGACTTTCTGATTTCCGCCTTACTGATCGCGTCAGCGTTCGTCGTTTTCGGCTTGATGGTCCTGCGGTTGAACAATACTTCGCTGCCACCGGTCTACCCCACTCCCAGGCCCATTGCTATCGGCGGCTGGCTGATCGTGATCGCGGTGCTGGTGATCATTTCATTGTGCTCGAGTTTCTTCAAACTTTTCGACCTGAGTATCTGGGTGGAGGGTTTCTGGACCGTCTATTTCCAGGATCCGGAATCATACCTAACCTTGTCGCTGCAGGTTTTAGATGCGTTGAACATCGTTTTCATCCTGACTTTCGGCTTCTTCTCCATTATACTGTTTTTTAAACGGCGGGATATCGCGCCGAAAGTGATGAATTATTACATCATCATCAGCACCGCCGTTAGTTGTATTATCAGTTTGACTGCTATTCTGGCCGAGCTTTCAGCCATCCCGCTCGATGGTTTGCCGGCGCGCCTTTTCATGATACAGATCCTCGCCATAATAATTGTCATTCTCATTACCTCGCTGATCGTCAGGTACCTGAGAAACTCCACCCGATCAAAGGAAACCTTCGTGCTGCCGCACCCCAGCCTGGTCGACCATGAGCTCCCGGATTTCGACCTCAACAAAGAATCGTAATAAAAAAGGGAGCCAGCAGGCTCCCTTTCGCGTAAGGGTTATTGTGGAATAGTTACGGAGTCGAAGACGACCACTTTCTCCCAAAGTGCGTTGCATTTTTCAATGAACGCCAGGTGGACGGGATGTTCCTGGTAGATGTCGTGCCCAGCCTCGTCGTTGAAAACGGTCAACAGGCAGTAGCTGTAGCTTTTGTCGATCACCGGCCTGTCTGTGCCGGCGGGTTTGCCGACGTTGAAGACTTTCAGCGTCTCGATTTTTTCAAGCGAGCTCACGCCTTCTTCAAATGTCCGGATTTCCGCTGCGGTGAGACCGGGTTTCAGATAAAAATTTACTACGTGCACGAATTTTTGTGATGACATGGCCGTTTGATTTTGGACAGACAAGTTAGTGGTTCCTTGTTTAAAAATCAAGCCGTCTTTCATGACGAAGCTCACCCGGCCCATCGCCTGAATGTCTTTCATCGGGTCTCCGTCCACAGCGGTGAAGTCTGCCAGTTTGCCCGGTTCCACGCTGCCGAGGCGCGCTTCTTCACCGAGCAGTTCCGCGGCCTTGATGGTGGCCGATTTGATGGCGTCCATCACGGGCATGCCGGCGTCGGTCATATACACGAATTCCAGCCAGTTGCGGCCGTGTTGATAAACGCCCGCGTCTGTTCCGAAAGCGATTTTCACGCCTTTCTTCCAGGCTTTGGCGAATGTTTTCTGGATTTGCGGGCCGATGGCTTCCGCTTTCGGCTTCACGATCTCGGGATAATACCCGGGAATTTTCGCGGAATCGGCCACAGACCGGCCCGCCGTGATGGTCGGCACATACCAGGTACCGTGCTTGATCGCCAGCGCCATGGCCTCATCGTCCATCAGCGTTCCGTGTTCTATGGAGTTAACACCCGCGCGGATGGCCCGTTTGATGCCTTCGGTCCCGTGTGCGTGGGCGGCCACTTTCATGTTATAATCTTTCGCCGTGCTGATGATGGCGGCCAGTTCTTCGTCGGTAAATTGCGGGCTGCTGCCGTCTTTCGCCACGCTGAGCACGCCACCGGTTGCCGTGATCTTGATCAGGTCTGCCCCGAATTTATATGCCTGGCGAACGGCTTTCCGGCACTCGTCCGGCCCGTTGGCCACGCCGGCTTCCGGCCCGGGATCGCCCATGAGCGCGCGGTTGTAACCATTTGTGGGATCGGCATGCCCGCCGGTGGTGGCGATGGATTTGCCGGCCGTGAAAATCCGCGGCCCAGTGATGAGCCCTTTCGCGATGGCGTTCCGCAAGGCGATGTTGACGCCCGTTCCGCCGAGGTCGCGGACGGTGGTGAAACCCGTCATCAAAGTCCTTTCCGCGTAGCGGACGCTCAGGAAAGCCAGGTCTGCGGGGTTTTGTGTGAATTTATCGGAATAGGCGGACTTGCTCGTTTCGGACTCGATGTGCACGTGCATGTCCATCCAGCCGGGCATGACCGTTTGCTTTTTCAGGTCTATCACTTTATCGCCGGGCGCGGGCGCCGTGAATCCGGATTGCACCGCGGTGATCTTGTTACCCGTGATGATGACGGACATATTTTGCCGGGGCTTGTCGAGCACCCCGTCGATCAGGGTGCCGCAATGCAGGATGGTCCGCTGCGCGAAGGCGTTGCCGGCGCAGACGATGGCCAGGAAAAGGGTCAGGATGGATTTCATATGTTGGTCAGGTATGAGCTTGGATCTCCTTGCGCACCGTCACCAGGTTCACGATATACACCAGCGCCAAAATCCCCAGCGTGGCGATAATGGTCATGATGCCGGGGTACGGCGCCACGAACATCCCGTGCTTCGCCAGCACGCCGCTGGCCCACCATTGCGCGGCAGATACTACGATCAGCGCTATCACGCCCGTCACGAAATACACCGGCACCAGCTGGCCCAGCAGGTAATGCTGTAACCGCTTCGGCGCGGTACCCAATGTCACCAGCAACCGGATTTCTTTCCTGCACGACGATATGACGAGCTGGATGAACATACTGAAAACGAGGAGCGCGAACATGAGCAGCACGCCGCCGAAAAACCCGACCACGCTCACGATGGTTTGCACGATGCCGCGGATTTTGTTGTATTTCGTTTTCTCGGAATCGGTCGAATAGTTATGTTGCTCGAGATAGTTTTTCAGTTCGATGCTGCTGGGGTCTTTCACGCGGATCACTACGCGCGACGGTAGTTTGGCCACGCCTTTTCCGTAGCGCGCATTCGCCCAGTCCATAAACGACTGCGGGACGAGCACAGTGGAGATGCGATCGGAAAATCCGGCGATCTTTCCCCTGAACTGCCCCTGCTGCATGCCATTGGAAATGATGACTTCCGGGGTGAGGCTTTTGATGGAGGTTTCGGAGAATTGCGGGATGCCGTTCCCCAGTGCAAATCCGAAGTTGAACATGTTCACGAAATCGCGCGGCACCACGATCGGCAGCATCTGGTCGCCTTCCCGCCATTTCCATTCGTCGGATTTTACATCGAGGAAAGTATCGGGCACGGCTTCGAAGAACGCGAGCGTCTGGAACCCCAGCTGGTCGGCCTGCATCTGCACGTTGAACTGCGCGGCGGTGATAGCGCCGAAAGCTTCCACGAAAGGCTGTGCGGCAAAATCTTTCTGCTCTTCGGGCGTGAACACCGTTTTTTCCGGCTTGCCCATCATATCGTTGGTGATCAGTTTGTTGACCACGAGATAATCGGCCCGTTCGTTCTGGTTCCGGCTGCCATGCAGCAGTTCGTTGAAATCCGTATGCACCTGGAGGGCTACGAGGATCAGCAGCATGGCTACGCCGAGGCCGATGATGGCCATCCAGTAGCGGCTTTTGCCGACGCCGGTGCGGATGATCTTTCTTAAAATCCGGTTGAATTGCATGCTATAGCTGATAGGTTACGTCGTAATTGAAATGTTGATCGTGGTCGAGATCGGTGAGGATGAACCCGGCGTTTCGCGCGCGGCATTCCTGGTCGATCAGTTTCGCGGCTTTGGCGGTATTGCCTTCGTCGAGGTGACTGAAGGGCTCGTCCATCATCAGCCACTGGAACGGCTGCATGAGGGCGCGGATGATGGCGATGCGCTGCCGTTCTCCATACGAAAGCGTGGCGGCGCTCTGGCCGAGCACATGCGTTACGCCCAGCTGTTCGGCGAATTCACGGATTTTCTCTGCCGGGTACAGGGGTTTGTTGTTCATGACCCGTTTCAGTTCGATGTTTTCTTCGGCGGTAAGCTGGTCGAACAGCCGGAGGTCCTGGAACACGACGGAGATATTATCCTGGCGGATGGCGGCGAGTTGCGCGGCGGAATAATCTGCCCAGGGCTTTCCGCCGGCCTTGATGGTGCCGGTATAATCGTATCGGATGTTGTAGAGATAATGTACGAGTGTGGTTTTGCCCGTACCGGAGGGGGCTTTGATCTTGACGAATTGTCCGGGCTGGAAGGCGACCTCCCGGTCCCAGATGTCCGATGGCCGCTGCCGGATCCTGTCGCGCAGGGGAACCGGCACCACGGCTGAAAGCTCGATCTGCATGTTGAAATGGATGTTAGGCTTAAATATAGGCAAAAAAAGAAAGCCGCCTCTTTGGAAAAGGGCGGCTTTCGGAAATATCGGTATCGATATGCGACTATTTTTCTTCAACTGCAGGTGCTGCAACAGCGGCATCTTCAACCATGGCGCTGTCTACGGTTACTGCGTCAGCAGCAGGCTCGCCCCACTGGGCTTCGTCGGCTTTACGCTTGGCGTTGGTCCAGTTGTACACTTTGTTGGTGAAATTGAACAGCTGGCTGAGCGCGTTCTTCGACTGGTCTTTAAACAGTACCACGCCGGAAGAATGGGATTTGTCGCCGCTGAACTGTTCGGATTTCGCAGAAATGGATTTCAGCAGGGATTTCAGATCGGTGCTGATGCTATCGGGCAGTTCCATTTGTTTGGAAGGGATGGCGTTCATGATTTTTTCCACGTCAACATAGAAAGCGCCGTAGCTGCCTTTCGCGTTGTCGAGCGCGTCTCCGTCGAGTTTTGCTTTGCCTTTGCCTTCATCGTAAGATTTCAGGAGCTCAGCATCGGAAGCAGCGAGCACGCGCTTGCTGTTGATCGACAGGGAAACTTCGCCGAGAGGCATGTTGGGAACGTATTCGTCGCTCTGTTTGGTGAGCGACTGTGCGATCATGGGAGAAGCCATTACTTTTTCGAAAGCGGCTTTGTCGCCCACTTTCAGGCTGAAGATCCATTTTGCTTCGGGTTTGGTAGCGGTGCTGTCCCATTCGGTAGGTTTGGGAACGGCAGCGAAGTCGGAACCTACGAGGGTCATTTCGCCTTTGAAAGCCAGCAGCAGATCGTCGAGGGTGATGCGTGCTTCGGAGAGGCCCATGTTGGCGAAGCCGTCCATGCCCATCAGTTTCAGCAGTTCGCCGATGATACGCAGGTCGAAGTTAATGGCAGCATAACCGAAAATGTTATCGGAAGGGTATTGTTCGATGGCGGCAACGTTGATTTTCTCAACGGGGTATTTTTTGATGATGGCGGCGAGCTCTTTGCTGGTGTAAGACCAGGCATCGAAATCGATCTTGCCGGCTTCGAAGTTGGCGGAACCGGTGGTGAAAGCGCCTTCGGTGATTTTCTTCATGTTGGAAGCCATGAGGGCGCCCATGCCGGAAGCGTTGGCACCGTTCATATTATAAAGGGCTTCGCTGCTCATCCAGAAGAGGATGTCGCCTTTTTCCTTGCTGATGTCTTTGAAAGACGCGATGGTGGCAACAGATTCGTCTGCTTTGAGGGTGAACAGTTTTTCGAGGAGCGCGGTGCCGGAAGCGGCCACGGGCTTGGCGGTATCTTCGCTGTCGAAGTAACGGCTGCCCTGGTCGATCGTGGCGATGCCGATCATGGTTTTGGCGGTGAAGCCAACCACGCTGTTATTGTCTTCTACATATTTAAAGTCCTTACCGGCTTTCACTTCTTTTTTGGATTTCTCCTTCACGAACGCTTCGAGTTTCGCTGCGTCGGAAACGTCGGCTACAACGATCATGCTCATGTTGCCGCTGGCTTCGCCGGGGACCATGGCGAAGAATACGTCGCCCTGGAGGTCGATACCGGAGTTTTTCGCGTCGGCGAGGGCTTTCGCGTAGTTATTAGAGGTGTCGGACTGCTGGAGGGTTTCGAAGATCTTGTCGATCGTGAGACCGTCTTTGGCCAGTTTGTCCTGGATTTGTTTGGATTTGAATCCGAAAACGATGGCGGCATTTTTAGGAATATGCTTTCCCGACTCGGGGGCTTTGGAGCACGAGGCTAACAGAATAAGCGCCGCACCAGTCATAAAGAGGAGCGCTTTTTGGATCGATCGTTTCATAAAGAAAGAGATGTTAAGAAAAATGGATTTGAAAATTAGAGGCGAAAATACAAGCTTTTTTGCTAATGCGTCTAAATTTGTTCCCTGGCGGGCGTTGGCTCGATTACTTTGCGCAATTTACATACCTTTGGCAGATATTCAGGATTTTAACCATTTTTTTGAAAGACCATATCTGACCTTTATGTACCTGATCCTCCTACAGTACATCCGCCCGCTGGCGGCTATCGAGCACTATATGGAAGCGCACAACGTCTTCCTGGAAAAGCAGGTCCGTGAAGGCCGCTTCATCCTCACCGGCAGGCGCAAGCCCCGCACGGGCTCCATCATCGTTTGCCGCGCAGGCAGCCGAAGGGAAGTGGAAGCCATCCTGGCGGAAGACCCGATGGACAAATTCCAGCTGGCCGTTTACGACATCATCGAGTTCGAGCCGAATACTTTCGAGATGGCCGGCATCAGCTCCTGATCTGCCTTTTATTCAACCACTCACTAGCCAACTTATCCAGCTCACACTTGCCGGCGTTCTTTCCCGGCGCTCCCCTTTCATCCGGAACGATCATCAAAAATGCTATCAGCCGCGCTACCGCGACCGGGGGGCACATTTTCATCAAACGATTGATTATCAAGCTATAACTTATTTCCTGCCGGCAGAAACGTTCGCTTCGGCGGCGGATTTCAGGCGCTGGAGGCTTTTCCGGAAATCGGTTTCGAGATTGTCTTTCATGAACATGCCCAGGATATTCTGCGGGCGGGGATATTTGGCGTCCATGCTCCACGACACGCGGGTGCCGCCGGCGGAATCGGCGAATTTGAAGGAGATATCGCAAATGGAGGCCAGCGGTTCGAAGAACTCCAGCTGCTGGCGGATTTCTGTATGGGGCGTAAGGGAAAGATGGCGCAGGCGGCCGAAGCCGATTTTTTTACCGGTCCAGGTGGTAGACGCGCCGGCCGTACCATCTACCCCGTTTATCCTGAATTGCGCATCAGGCTCCCTTTCCTTGAGGGTATTCCATTGATTATAACGGTCGAAACGGGCGGTTTGGTCCCACACCGCGGCAGGCGGCGCGTGAATAAATACCGATTGCTCGATGTGAACATGCGTGGGGGCCACCAGCAGCAGAATTGCCAGTAAAGCCATGGTCATGCCGATCACCCAGGCACTGTAATAGAAGAATTTTCTCAAAGGGATAGCTGGTTTTCCACAATTTACCGAATTTTTCCGGCGGATGGAAACCACGTTGCATTGGAAAGGCCGGCGCAAAGGAATTTGCACCGGCAGCATACAGTCAGGTTTTTTGGATGTGAATTACTTTTCTTTCCCGTTGAACTTCTTTTCCGCGTCCTGCGCTTTCTCGAAATCCAGGATCACCGAATTGATGCAATAACGAAGCCCGGTCGGCGGCGGCCCATCGTCGAACACATGCCCCAGGTGCGCCTTGCACCGGCCGCACTGCACTTCGGTACGCTGCATGCCGTGAGAATTGTCGGGCGTATAGATCACGCTCGTTTTGCTGACAGGCTGATAAAAACTTGGCCATCCGCAGCCGCTCTCGAACTTCGTGTCTGAAACGAACAGCGGATTGCCGCAAGCCGCGCAATAATACGTCCCGTGCTCCTTACTGTTCCAGAATTTTCCCGTAAATGCCCACTCAGTACCCTTTTCACGGGCAATGTCGTACACATCCTTGGGTAAGATCTTTTTCCACTCTGCATCTGATAGGTTGACTTTGCCCGTGTCTGTGCGGGAATACACCGGGCTCTTTTTTTCTTCCATAAATGATTTTTTAGTCCCGTTTTGTGAGTAGGAACAATGACTGACTGTCATGGCTACAACTAATAATAGGTAGGTCCATGTCCTCATGGCTTCAGTTTTAATATGCACAATACCTACGGAACATAATTATTTATAAATTATTAATCTGGATATGTGTTGTTCCGTCTATGCACCTTAAAGGTACGAAACGTACAACTGTATGGATTGTACGCCTTCATGTATTTAACAATATTTTTTCTTCCTAACTTTACGCCAAAAGGCAGGTAAGTGGCGGATATCATCAATTTATTACCGGACAATATTGCGAATCAGATAGCAGCGGGCGAAGTGATCCAGCGGCCGGCATCGGCGGTAAAGGAGTTACTGGAAAATGCGGTGGACGCTGGGGCTACTGAAATCCAACTCATTATAAGAGATGCGGGCAAAGAGCTCGTGCAGGTGATCGATAACGGAAGCGGGATGAGCGACACCGACGCACGGATGTGCTTCGAACGGCACGCGACTTCCAAAATCAGGTCGATCGACGATCTTTTCCAGATCCGGACCATGGGTTTCCGGGGCGAAGCCCTGGCTTCCATCGCCGCGGTAGCGCAGGTAGAACTGAAATCGAAGCGGCAGGACGATGAACTGGGGACTTTCATCGAGATCGACAACTCCGTCATCCGCCGGCAGGAGCCCTGCCAGGCGCCCGTGGGCACGAGCATCGCCATGAAGAACCTCTTCTTCAACGTGCCGGCCCGCCGTAACTTCCTGAAAAGCAATGCTGCCGAGATGCGCCATATCGTCGATGAATTCATCCGCGTGGCCCTCGCCTTCCCGCATCTCCAGTTTTCGCTGAACAGCAACGGGCAGCAGATGTTCCATTTCGAGAAAGGCTCCCTCAAGCAAAGGATCGTCTCCATCCTCGGCCAGCATTACAACTCCAAACTCGTCACCGTTAAGGAAAGCACCGATTATATGAACATCCACGGGTTTGTGGGGAAACCGGAAACGGCCAAGAAAACCCGCGGCGACCAGTTCTTCTTCGTCAACAACCGATTCATCAAATCCAGCTACCTGAACCATGCCGTGATGAACGCGTTCGCGGAAACGATCCCGTCAGACAGCTTCCCGCTGTACGTGCTCTTCATCGACCTCGATCCCGCACATGTGGACATTAACGTGCATCCCACCAAGCAGGAAATCAAGTTCGACGACGAGCGCATTCTGTACGCTTTCGTGCAATCGGCCATCAAACACGCTTTGGCGCAGTTCAGCGTAACGCCCGCGCTCGATTTCGACCTCGACCCCGGCATCCAGCAGCTCGACGCGCTCACGCAGCCTTTCACCGAAGAAAAGAAAGCACAGTCGACCGGCACTTCCATCTACAAAACCTTTACGAGCGCCAACCAGGCGCACGTGATCGATAAAACGGCCAACAGCAACCTGCAGCACTGGAAAGAGCTGTACGGCCCGCCGCCCGCGCGCGACAACGATTTCCCCTTGCCGCCGCCTTCCGAATTCCCGGCCGCTCCCACTTCTACCGCCTCCGTTATCGACGAACGCTGGCAGGAAGCAGCGCACGACCAGAAAGGGCCGGTGCAGGTGCATCAGCAGTATATCCTTTCGCAGATCAAATCAGGTTTCATTTTGGTAGATCAGCGATCGGCGCACGAACGTATTCTGTACGAACGATATCTCCGCGCCCTCGCCGAAAAACCCATCGCTACCCAGCAAAGCCTTTTCCCGCAAACGCTGGAACTGTTACCTGCGGATGCGATCATCGTCCACGAAATGCTGCCCGACCTGCAGGCCCTCGGTTACGACCTGGAACCTTTTGGCCAGCATACTTTTGTGGTGCGCGGAACGCCGGCCGATATTCAATCCGGCAACGAACAGGCCAGCATCGAAGGATTGCTCGAGCAGTTCAAGAATTTCAGTACCGAACTGAAACACAACCGCCGCGAGCGCCTCGTGCGCAGCATGGCCCGCAACAACGCCATCCCTTCCGGTAAACCGCTGACCTCCCGCGAGATGCAGAATATCATCGACGAGCTGTTCGCCTGTTCGATGCCCAATGTTTCCCCCGGCGGCAGAGGCACGTTCATCTCTTTTAAACTGAATGACCTGGAGAAAATGTTCGACAGGGGGTTTTAGAACGCAGACTTTTCCGTATCTTGATAGTATCCAAACCGAACGGCCATGAATAAACAAGCAACAACCGGTTCCAGATACGCATTTTTCGCGCGGTCGACCGCTTCGAAAAAGGAGCGTTTCCAGTCCCGTTTCTGGCTGATTTCGCTCGTGATCGAACTGATCGGCCTGCTGGCGAAGTAAACCGCCCGGGGTTTTATCCGTTCAATTTCCATCGACAACATTTCCATCATTCCATAAAAAGACAGCCGCTTCTTTCGAGGCGGCTGTCTTTTTTTATTTTTCCCGGAGGATGTCGGTGACATCTTTCAATCGTTCATATAACATGGAATACGCGCGGTAATTGCGTTCGTAAACTGGTGCATGTTCCGCGGCGGGCTCGAAAACGCGCGCGGCGGCGGCGGAATTGAACTGCCACGCGTCTACCTGCTCCAGCGCGTGCCAGGCCAGCATGGCGGCTCCGAGGGCGGAGGCGTCTTCGTCCTGGTGCAGGAGCATGGGCTTGCGGAAAATATCCGCCAGCAACTGGATCCACAACGGCGACGCGGTAAATCCACCGCTCACCGTCACTTCACGAATATCGCCCGTCACGCTTTCGAGGGCTTCGCCGATGTTGAGGAGGTTAAAGCAAATCCCTTCCACCAACGCCCGCTGGAAATGCGGCGAACCATGGTGCTGGCGCATGCCCACGAACGCGCCGGATGCGCGGCTGTCCCACACCGGGGCGCGCTCGCCCAGCATGTAGGGCAAACATAGCAGTCCATCGCTGCCGGCCGGCGCGGTGAAGGCCGTTTTCAGGAAATCGTTATAGTCTGACCAGGGCAGGAATGCTTTCGAGAACCATTGTAAAGCCACGCCACCGTTGTTCATGGCGCCGCCGCAAACGTAATGTTCGGGCGTGAGCACGTAAGAAAAAATCCTTCCGGCGGGATCATCGGCGGGCTTGGGGCTCATCACGCGGATGGCGCCGCTCGTGCCGATGGTGAGCGCGGCATGCCCGGGCTCCACGGCGCCGGAGCCCAGCTGCGCCAGGCAACCGTCGCTGCTGCCGGCCATGATGAGCGTGCCGTCGGGAACGCCCATGGCCTGTGCCATGGCGGGGTCCATGCCGATGAGGAGGCGTGTGGTCTCTACCGGGATGGGCAGGCGGTCGTCTGTAATGCCGGCGAGTTTCAGCGCGGGGGCGTACCAGTCGAGCGCCCGGATATCAAAAAGCCCCGAGCACGAGGCGAGGGAATAATCGGTGATGAATTCGTGGAAACAGCGGAACAGGAACAGGTCTTTGATCCCTACGAAACAGGCGGCCTGGTCGAAGATTTCGGGCTGCTGTTCGCGGATCCACTGGATTTTGCACAGGGGCGACATCGGGTGGATGGGTGTGCCCGTGGCGCGGTGGATATCTTTTCCTTCCGGCGTGTTGCGGAGGGCGGCGGCATAATCTTCGGCGCGATTGTCGGCCCAGGTCATCACGGGCGTGAGGGGCTCACCGTCCGCATCAACGGCCAGCAGACTGTGCATGGCGCTGCTCAGCGAGATGGCCGCGGGGGCGTAACCCATTTCCGCGACGGTTTCGCGGATGGTCTTGATGATAGCGGCGAGCACTTGCTCAGGGTCTTGCTCACTATACCCGGGAACCGGCTCCAGGGTGGGATAAGTTTGTCTGCGGGATGCGGGGATCTGCCCCGCCGTGGTCACCGCGATCGTCTTCGCACTCCCCGTTCCGATGTCTACACCGAGGATATATGGTGATTTTGTTGTCATAGAATAGAGCCCGAAAGTAAAAAACCCCTTTCATTTTCCGTATTTAATTTATAGATTTAAAATCTTTCAGGTTAAATCACGCTACAAAAATCCACGTACTTACAATGGCATTTGAGATAAAAAAACAAGCGAAAGCGTACGATGTGTGCATCATCGGATCTGGCGCTGGCGGCGGAATGGCGGCCAAAGTGCTGTCAGACGCGGGGCTGAAAGTGGCACTGCTCGAAGCGGGCCCGAAGTACGACCCTGCCGATCCGGAGCAGCAGACCCAATTGAAATGGCCCTACGAATCGCCCAGGCGGGGCGCCAACACCACCCGGCCCTTCGGCGATTTCGACGCCGCTTACGGCGGATGGGAGATCGAAGGCGAGCCCTACACACAAAAGAACGGCAGTAAATTCGACTGGTTCCGGTCCCGCATGGTAGGCGGCCGCACCAACCACTGGGGCCGCATTTCCCTCCGTTTCGGACCGAACGATTTCAAACATTATAGCCTCGACGGGCATGGAGACGACTGGCCGATCGGATACGATGAAGTGAAGCCCTGGTACGACCAGGTAGACAAAATGATCGGGGTTTTCGGGTCGAAGGAAGGGATTTACAACGAGCCCGACGGCTATTTCCTCCCTCCTCCCAAACCGCGCCTCCACGAGCTGATGGTAAAACAGGCCGGCGATAAGCTCGGCATCCCCGTGATCCATTCCCGCCTGTCGATCCTCACCCGCTCGGTGAACAAAGACCGCGGCGCGTGCTTCTTCTGCTCGCAATGCAGCCGCGGATGTACCGTTCACGGCGACTTCTCCTCCTCCACCGTGCTCGTGAAACCCGCCATGAAAAGCGGCAACGTGGATTTGTACGTGGGCGCCATGGCGCGGGAAATTGTGACGGACGCATCCGGTAAAGCAACGGGCGTGAGCTATGTCGATAAATCCGACATGCAGGAATACCGCATCGATGCCCGCGTGATCGTGCTGGCTGCGAGCGCCTGCGAATCGGCGCGGTTGCTCCTCAATTCCAAATCCCCCATGCATAAGAACGGCCTCGCCAATTCCAGCGGCCTGGTCGGAAAATACCTGCACGATTCCACCGGCGCCTCGCGCGGGGCGTACATGCCTTCGCTCATGGACCGGAAACGGTATAACGAAGACGGCGTGGGAGGGATGCATATGTACATTCCCTGGTGGCTCGACAATAAGAAGCTCGATTTCGCCCGCGGTTACCACATCGAGTTTTGGGGCGGAATGGGCATGCCGGCTTACGGTTTCGGTTTCGGGATCGAAGGCATGCATATGAAAGACCCCAACCGCGGCGGCGCTCCCGCCGGCGGTTACGGCGCCAGCCTGAAAAACGATTACCGCCGGTTCTTCGGTTCCACGATCGGGTTCGCCGGTCGCGGGGAAGCCATCGCGCGGGAAGACAACTATTGCGAAATCGACCCGAACGTCGTGGATAAATTCGGCATTCCCGTTCTCCGTTTCAATTACAAATGGAGCGAGCACGAGATCAAACAGGCACGGCATATGCACGAAACGTTCGAAGAGATCATCCACCAGATGGGCGGCATTCCCCTGGGCACCAAACCCGGAGAAGAAACCATGTACGGTCTCGAAAACCCGGGCCGGATCATCCACGAAGTGGGCACCACCCGTATGGGCAGCGATCCCAAACGCTCCGTCCTCAATAAATACAACCAGGCCCACGACGCCAAAAACGTATTTGTAGTGGATGGTGGCGCTTTCGTTTCGCAGGCAGACAAAAATCCTACCTGGACAATCCTGGCGCTGTCGCTGCGCGCATCGAATTACATCGTGGACGAATTGAAAAAACAAAATCTCTGATCATCATGGACAGAAGAGAATCGCTCAAAGCCCTCCTGATAGGTTCCGTATCCACCGGCGTTATCCTCAGCGCCTGCGAAACCAGCACCAAAGAGGCTGACAAAGCACCCAAAACCGGGAAATTCTACGGCCGTACGCCCGAAGAAGTGCTCCGCGACGAGGCGCTCAAAAAAGAAAAATTCTTCACAGACGCGGAGATGAAAACCATCACCGTGCTCGCAGATATCATCATCCCGAAAGATGAAACTTCCGGATCGGCTACAGACGCCAAGGTGCCGGAGTTCATCGATTTCATCGTGAAAGACCAGCCCAGGCACCAGCTGCCCATGCGCGGCGGCCTCCGCTGGCTCGATGTGCAATCCCAGAAACAGTACGGCAAGATCTTCACCGACCTGGAGCCCGACAAACGCCTGGCCATGGTAGACCAGATCGCGTTCCCCGAAAAAGCGGCGCCGGAAATGAGCCAGGGCGTAGCGTTCTTCAGTTTGATGCGCAACCTCACCGCCACAGGTTTCTTCACCAGCGAAATGGGCATCAAGGACATGGGGTACGCCGGCAACCGGCCCAATGAATGGGACGGCGTTCCGGACGATGTGCTCAAACAGTACAATCTCGCGTACGACGAAAAAATGCTGGCCGTTTGCCTGAAGAAGGAAGACCGCACCAAGCTCATGACCTGGGACGATTGATCCCATCTGAAATGCATAAAAAAAAGCGACGCCCGTAATGGACGTCGCTTTTTTATTTTTCCCCGGCGGATCAGTGCGCGTGTTCCTTAAACACACGGTTCAGCCAGCGCAGCATCAGGATGATGGTGCCCGCGGCAACGCCCAGCAACAGGAAGTTCACGAGGAAATAATTGACTTTATTGTCGTACTGGTCCCACATCGCGGCCAACACGCCCGACAATTTATTGCCGATAGACGTGGCCAGGAACCAGCCGCCCATCATCAGCGAAGTGAGGCGGGCAGGACTGAGTTTCGATACGAGCGACAGGCCCATCGGGCTGAGGAGCAATTCTCCCGCGGTGATGATGCCGTAGCTGCCGAACAGCCACCAGGGCGCTGCTTTCACCGCGCCGTTATCGCAAACCATGACGGCCGCCACCATGCAGAAAGTGGATACGGAAGAAATCACGAGCCCCCACGCGATTTTGGTCATCGTGGTCGGTTCTTTCTTCCGTTTGCGGAGGAAGGTGAAGAACGCGACGACGAGCGGCGTGAGGATGATCACGAAAAACGGGTTGATGGATTGGAATTGTTCGGTGTTGACGAGACTGATGGTGGCTCCTTCCGCCGGCATTTTTTCGGGCGCCACGTTCTTAAAGTAAACAGGCTTTCCGATTTCCTTCACCGGTTTGCCGTTTTCGTCTTTGATAACCCGGAATTCATGGTCGTACGCTACCACTTCGCCGGTTTGGTTGGTGGTGGTTTCCGCGAGGGACAGCGCGTTGGCGGGGCCGGTCAGCGAGGCAGACAGTTCGCGGTCTGTATAAAACTGCGCCCAGGTGGTGAGCGCGGTACCGTTTTGTTTGAATACCGCCCAGAACATGATAGACACTGCGAACACGGCGAGCAGGGCTTTTACGGGTTGCTTGTCTGTTCCCGAAGCTTTGCGCAGCAGGTTCACGAAGAAGTAAATAATGGGCAGGCAGGCGAAGATGAACGCGTCCGTAGAATCGGTGCCGAAGATATTGCCGGGGATGAACCAGCCGATGCAGCCCACGATCAGTACGGGAACGAATACCTGCGCGAAGATGGAGCCGAGGGGCATATCGCCGGGTTGGACGGGCTTGAGGACGTCTGCATGGCGGTAATGTTTAAGCCCCGCAACGAAGATGATGACACCGAGGAACATGCCTATGCCGGCTGCGATGAACGCTGCGCCCCAGTTGATGTTGTTGCGGAGGTACGATGCGAAGAAGGTGCAGATGAAGGCGCCGATGTTGATCCCCATGTAGAAGATGTTATAACCGGTGTCTTTGCGCTCGATGTACCGGGGGTCGTTGTAAACGTTGCCCAGCAGTGTGGAGATATTGGGTTTGAAGAAGCCGTTGCCCACGCAGATGAGCGCCAGCGAACAGTAGAAAACCGTTAAGTCTTTGACGGCCAGCCCGCAATACCCGATCCCCATGAGGATGCCCCCGATGATGATGGATTTGGAATATCCGATCTTACGGTCGGCCAGGAGCCCGCCGATGAACGGGGTGAGATATACGAATGCGATGAAGGTGCCGAAGATATCGACCGCGGCGTGGCGGTCCATGGCCCAACCGCCCTTCTCGGCGTCTGTCAGGTATAGTTGCAGAATGGCGAGCAGCAGGTAGAAACCGAATCGTTCCCACATCTCGGAAAAGAATAAAAACGGTAAGGCTACCGGATGTTTGCGGTTAGTCGACATGTTGTAACATAAGGTTTGAGACGGCTAAAAATAGGATAAAAAACCACATCCCCACCAACATTCCCGACGAACGGTAAGCCCATCCCACCCCAACAACAATTCCTGGTTGAAAAAATCGATTTAGCACAGGACAGTACAGGATGCCGCTCATAGAGATTATTGCTTTTTCTATAATTTTTTCTATTATATTGAACGAAAATTTATCAAATCATGGTTCAGGGAAAAAATAACAAAAGAAACCAGATTTCACGTAGATCATTTCTAACCAACAGCGCTACCGCCGCTGCAGGTTTCATGATCGTTCCACGTCACGTATTGGGAGGCCCGGGATACACCGCGCCCAGCGACAGGCTTCGCGTTGCCGGCATCGGTGTTGGCGGTAAAGGCGACAGCGATCTGAGCGAGATTTCCAAAGGCCCGGCAGACATCGTCGTACTGTGCGACGTTCACGACAGCCGCGCAGCAGGGTCCGTAAAACGCTTCCCCAAAGCAAAATACTACCGGGATTACCGCGAAATGCTCGACAAAGAACACAAAAACATCGACGCGGTAACCGTTTCCAGCCCCGACCATAACCACGCCGTGCAAGCCATGGCCGCCATGCAGCTCGGCAAGCACGTATACGTTCAAAAACCCCTCACCCACGACATCTACGAAGCGCGCATGCTCACGCAGGCCGCAAAAAAATATAAAGTAGTTACCCAGATGGGCAACCAGGGCGCCTCCGGCGACGGCGTCCGCCAGCTCATGGAATGGTACAATGCCGACCTCATCGGCGATGTACATACCGTGTATTGCTGGACCAACCGCCCCGTATGGCCGCAGGGAATTCCCTGGCCTGCACAGCCCGGCACCAAACCGGCCGACCTCGACTGGAACCTCTGGCTGGGCACCGCCCCGCAAAAAGACTTCGTCGACAAACTCGTTCCGTTCAACTGGCGCGGCTGGTGGGATTACGGTACCGGCGCGCTCGGAGACATGGGCTGCCACATCGTGGAACCTCCTTTCCGCGTGCTCGGCCTCGGCTACCCCGTTTCCGCGGAAGCCAGCGTTGGCAGCGTGTATGTAGACGAATTCAAACAGGGCTATTTCCCGGAAAGCTGCCCCCCGTCTTCCCACGTGATCATGACTTTCGAAACGAAACGCGGCCCGTTGAAACTCCACTGGATGGACGGCGGCATCCAACCCGCGCGCCCCGAAGAGCTGGGCCCCAATGAAAGAATGGGCGACGGCGGCAACGGCGCCATTTTCGAAGGCACGAAAGGCAAGATGATGTGCGGAACCTATGGTATGTACCCTTCGCTGCTGCCTTCCAAACGCAATGCGGAAGTGAACGTGAAGCAAACCATCGCCCGCGTGCCCGAAGGCCATTACGTACAGTGGGTAAACGCGTGCATCGCCGGTTACGGTAAGAAAGAACTGTCGGCCCCCTTCGAGATCGCCGGCCCGCTCACCGAAACCATCCTCATGGGCAACCTCGCCATCCGCAGCTACGATATCCGCAAGCCCAAAGCCGACGGCAAAGGTTTCGACTATCCCGGCCGTTACATCAAACTGTTGTGGGATGGCCCGAACATGAAGATCACCAACTTCGACGAAGCCAACCAGTTCGTGAAGCGTACCTATCGCGACGGCTGGACGCTCGGTGCGTAAGAAGTTTTTACGAAATAGTAAGGGCGCCCCCGACCGGAGGCGCCCTTTTTCTTATAGATACGATACGCTACTTGTTCTAACGGAACAGTTCCTTGAAATCGCGCTTGAACTCTTGCCACTCGCTGTCGGCTTTCTTCAGCGATTTATCGAGCCCTTCCTTCGTTTTGTCCCACGCATCCACCGTGGCGTTTTTCACGTCATCCGCCGCTTTGGCGAGGTCTGCCCGGGCGGCTTCCAGTTTGGCCTGCGCTTTTTTGCTTTTCGCGCTGCCGTCTTTTTTCAGCTCTTCGATGCGCACGTCCAGCGAATCCATTTTTTCCTTGATGGAGGCCGATGCTTCATCTTTCTGCCGCTGGAACCAAGCGCCGGCGGTATCCGCTTTCTGTTCGAGGCCTTCCTGGATGGAATCTACCCCTTCGTGGATCTTCGCATTGGCGGAAGTATCCTCGCCGGTAGTGGCAGTTTTGTTCTGGCAGGCCGCAAAGATGGCGGCTGCACCGAGGGCGATGAGTATTTTCTTCATATACGTTGATTTTTAGGTGATTATTATTGTTTTACGGCGGTAAATGTCGCTAAAACGGAATCTCCGCGCTGAATGCTGAGGATATCCTTTTCGATGGTGTATTTATTGGTGTTTTGCAGCGCCTGGCTGAAAGCGTTTTCCACGTTCAGGGCCGGACAGGCCATTTGGGTGGAAATGATGTCGGACACGGCCAGCTCGCCGGTGGGCGTGGCCACGAATTTGCCGCCGAAGCCGTTGCAGCCGAGATGGCCGCGTACCTGCGACGAGGAATCCACGAATTGCATATAAATTTCCTTCCCCCAGTTGCTGGTGTCTTTAGGGCCGTTCACGATTTCCTTCAACACCCATTTGGTGCCGGAAAGCGGCCATGCGGGCGCCCCATCTGTCGTAACGGCGGCTGCCGCGGCGGCGGAATCGGTACCCGATTGCTGTTGGGAACTTTGGCAGGCGGCCAGTATGGCCAGGGCGGCAAGGGCGGGAAGCAGTAACTGTTTCATGATAGTGGTTTTATGGTGTATTTGTTTTTCTTATCAATCATCAAGCCATTTTAACGCCACGGCACCTTCAATTGTTGACTTCCATGGCCGGTAAGGGCTATTATGAAAAAAATCGGTAGGTTTGGGCCCTTACAAAATCTAACATATGAAGAAAAATCTATTCCTGTTGCTGCTTTTGCTGTCTGTCAAGCTGGTAAGAGCGGACGAGGGCATGTGGCTCCCTTACCTGCTGGGGCCGCAAACTTATGCCGACATGGTGAAGAAAGGATTGAAGCTGTCGAAAGACCAGTTGTACAGCATCAACAAATCATCCATTAAAGATGCCATTATCATTTTCGGTGGAGGTTGCACGGGAGAGATCGTGAGCAATGAAGGGCTGATCTTTACGAACCACCACTGTGGTTACGGCGCCATCGCGTCTGCCAGTTCGGTGGAACATAACTACCTGCGCGACGGCTTTTATGCCCGCAGCAAGCAGGAAGAGATCCCTGCCAAAGGGCTCTCCGTTCAGTTCCTCGTGCGTGTGGAAGACGTGACCGCCAAAGTGGAAGAAGCCATCAAAGGCACTACCCTGGCCGATCGCAACCCCAAGCTCCAGGCTGCTTACGGTGATATCGTGAAAGCCGCCACCGACGGCAACGGTTACGAAGCTAAAGTGGTGCCCATGTTCAAGGGGAACCAATACCTCCTCTTCGTGTACGAACGCTACACCGACGTTCGCCTCGTAGGAACGCCTCCCGAAAACGTAGGCAAGTTCGGCGGCGATACCGATAACTGGGAATGGCCCCGCCATACCGGCGACTTCTCCGTGTTCCGCGTTTACGGCAACGCCAGCGGCAAACCGGCCGAATACGCTGCCAACAACATTCCCCTCAAGCCGAAACACTTCCTGCCCGTTTCCATCAAAGGCGTGAAAGAAAACGATTACGCCATGATCTTCGGGTACCCCGGCGGCACCAACCGTTACGAAACTTCCCTTGGCGTGAAACTGAAGACTGATGTGGAAAACCCTTCCATCGTCGGCCTCCGCGACATCCGCCTCAAATACATGTTCGAAGAAATGAAGAAAGATCCCGCCGTGAAGCTGCAACTCGCATCTTCCTACGCCGGCATCGCCAACTACTGGAAATTCTTCGACGGCGAAACCGCCCAATTGCTGAAGTACCACGTCTACGAAGAGAAACTGAAGAACGAAGCATCCTTCCAGCAATGGGCCAAAGGCAAATCCGAGTTCGAGCCCGTATTTACGCAGTATGAAGACATTTACAAGAAATGGTCTCCCTACGCAAAAGTCCGCCTCTACCTCATGGAAGGCATCCTCGGCTCGCCCCTCGCCGCATACGCCAGCTCCCTCGCGCAGCTCGAAAACACCATCCTCAAAAATGGTGACATCAAAGCCGCCGCCAACGCCGCAGACCAGGCCCGCACCAATTTCCTGAAAGACGAGAACAAACCCTCCGATCAGAAAATCCTCGCCGCCATGGCCATGCGCTATTACCAGGATATCCCGAAAGACCAGCACCCCATCGGTTTCTACGAAGGCCTGAAATCTTTCGGCGACCTGAGCGACGAAAAAACCTATCGCACCTGGGCCGCCAACGTGTTCAACAACACCATCATCTTCAACGACGCGAAATGGAAAACCTTCATCAGCCAGCCTGATGCCGTTACACTGCAGGAAGATCCCGCGTATGCCTACGCTTCCGCTTTCGTGAAGAACTACGCCACCAAATACGCGCCGATCTACGCCCAGTTCACCGCGCAAAACAACGAGCTCGGCCGCCTCTACCTGAAAGGCGAAGCCCTGCGCACGCCTAACGCGAACCGCTACCCCGACGCCAATTTCACCATGCGCCTTTCTTACGGCCAGGTGAAACCCTACTCCCCCGCGACGCCGTGGCTTACGACTACGTAACCACGATCGACGGTGTGATGGAGAAATATAAACCCGGCGATTACGAGTTCGATCTTCACCAGAATTTCATCGACCTCGTGAAGAAAAAAGATTTCGGCCAGTACATCGACGCGAAGCGTAAAACCCTCGTGGTAGGCTTCATCACCGGCAACGACATCACCGGCGGCAACTCCGGCTCGCCCGTCCTCAACGCCAACGGCGAACTGATCGGTCTCGCGTTCGACGGTAACTACGAAGCGCTCAGCCACAAAATCCAGTTCGACAAAAATTACAACCGTACCATCAACGTAGATATCCGCTACGTACTTTGGTGCATCGACAAACTGGGTGGTGCCAAAAACATCATCAACGAACTGAAAATCGTGAAATAAGATTTCCGTTCCGACCATAAAAAAATCCCGGCAAGCGTAACGTTTGCCGGGATTTTTATTTGCAGGAAGTACGTCAGCCCGCGTTGGCCGTGCGCACGAGGAATTTTTCCACCGCGCGGCGCACCGTAGCCGAAGAGTTTGCGTTGTGGTTATTGACAAGCACGCTGAAAATGAGCGTTTTACCCGATTTGGTGATCAGATATCCGCTGAGCGCAACCACGCCGCTGAGCGTGCCGGTTTTGGCATAGAGCCGGTTGGGCAGCGCCTGGTAGTAATTTTTCAGCGTGCCTTTTCCACCGGCGGGAAACAGCGGAAAGAGCCGTTCCTTCGAATGGTTTTTATACATTTTTTCGAGCACGGTAACGAAGTCGCGGGGCGTGAAAAGATTGTAGCGCGACAGGCCCGAACCATCCACCCAGTTCGGCGGATGCGGAAGATCGTTCAGCAATGTGTCCAGCAAATAACCGATCAGTTTCCGGGAATCGATCGCATCGTATTTGAGGGAAGATGCCATCATGAGGATTTGCTCCGCGAAGAAGTTATCGCTGCGGTGCATCATGGGTTGGAAAAGGGTATCTGTGGGGATGGATTTCAAGACCGTTCCGTTCAAAGGCGCCGTGGTGGCCATGATGCGGACGGGTTTGCGGATCGTGTCTTGCAGGCGGCGGGCCAATTGGGAAATATTCCCGGTGATGAAAGGCACTTCGAAAGTCTGCTCCGCGTGCACATCCGACCGGATGTGCAGCGTGAAGAGATTCTCGCGCTCTTCGCGGTCGGCCAGTGCTTCTGCCGGCGGGCGTTCGTATACTAGCTCAGTGGGGAATTCGGGCGTCATGGAATAACTGGCGCCTTTCATCCGGATGCGGGCAACGTTGCCGTACATGGGCCATTCGTTAAGCTCGGGCTGATAATAATCCGCATAATCGCTCCAGCCCCATCCCGGCCCGAAACGTTTATTCTTGATGACGGCAGGTTGCAGCCAGATGTTTTTCCCGGTTTGGGACAGCATGTCCAGCACGCGCTGGGCGGTAAAATCGGGATGGAGGAATGAAGGGTCGCCCGTTCCCTGGACGTACAGCGCCGTATCGTTTTCCACGAACCGCATCCCCGGCAACGAATCCCCCAGCAACTGCAAACCCGCGAACAGCGTGAAGATCTTCGTGTTCGACGCGGGCACGAAAAATTTATCGTCCTGGTATTGCAGCCAGTATTTCTTCGTGGCCGGATCGTAAATGCTGATGCCCACATGCGCGCTTTTCAGCTCTTTCGTCAGCAAAATATCTTCCTGTGCCCAGGCGCGCAGGTTCTTCGGTTGCGCCGCTGCGCCGAGGCTCAGCAACAGGGCGATGGCTCCCGTGAGGTACGATTTCATGTCCTGAATATAATCAATTTGAAGAAGGATCGCTTTCCATGGATGGACAGTTTCCGTAACCGGAACCGTTATTTGCATTCCCCATTTACCTGCGGACCGCAAAAGAAAAAGGCGCACCCGATATGGGTACGCCTTTCAGATATCGCAGCCTTTTCACTTGCGTGATCAGGAGAAATAGCGGGTGATGCCGGGCTTCGCGTATGCGTAGTGGCCGCTTGCATCCGGGAGTACCGGCGGCGGCGCGTCGAACGCATATTTCGCGGGTTGCAGGTTGATGCCGGATTTCAGCGCCTTGTCCCACTCGATCAGCTGACCGGAATAGGTGGCCATACGGCCGATGATGGCGGAAAGCGTAGCTTCTGCACCGCGTTGTGCATCCTGGTATTTGAACTGGCCGGCGGCGATGGCTTCGAACAGCTCATCGTGTTCGGCCTGGTACGGACGGTTGTGCATTTTACGATCGAACTGGTAGAGCGTTTTGCCTTTATGGTCAACGATCTGGCCACGGTCGCAGAAGATGCGGCCCTTGGTGCCCACGATCTCTTCGTCTACCTTGCTCACGGAATCTTTCCAGTGGCGGCATTGGGCGTTCATGACAACGCCATTGTCGTACCGGTATTCCACGAAGTGGTGGTCGAAGATTTCCCCTGCTTCCGGACCGGTGCGGATGGCGCGGCCACCCATACCTACGGCGTTTACGGGCGTTTTACCCATGAACCAGTTGCCCACGTCGATATTGTGGATATGTTGTTCTACGATATGATCGCCGCAGAGCCAGTTGAAATAGTACCAGTTACGCATCTGGTATTCCATTTCCGTGTATTCGGGCTTGCGCTCGCGCACCCAGAGGGCGCCCTGGTTCCACCACACCTGGATGGAGGTGATGTCTCCGATCATACCGTCTTTCAGGCGTTTGTACAATTCGCGGTAAGAGGTCATGTAGTGGCGTTGGAGGCCCACTACCACGTTGAGTTTTTTGGCTTTCGCCTTTTCCGCGGTTTCGAGCACTTTGGCGATGCCGGCGGGGTCTGTGGCCACGGGTTTTTCCATGAACACGTGCTTACCCTGCGCGATGGCTTCTTCGAAGTGGATGGGGCGGAAGCCGGGAGGCGTGGTGAGGATTACCACATCCGCCTTGGCGATGGCTTGTTTGTATCCGTCGAACCCAACGAATTTATCGGCTTCGGCCACTTTAACGCGCTCGGGCGTTTTTTTCATGGACTCCACGATTTCGTTGTAGCTACCATCGAGCCGGTCGCGGAAAGCGTCGGCCATGGCAACGAGCTGAACGTTCTGTTTAGTGCTGAGCGCCTGCACTGCGGCGCCCGTTCCGCGGCCACCACAGCCGATCAGGGCTATTTTGATGACACCGGCGGAGCCAGAGAAATAATTGGTCTGTGCTGCTTGCGACAGGTAAGGCGCGGCCATGGCGGCGCCTGCGAGGATAGAGGATTTCTTTACGAAGTCTCTGCGAGTTTGATCGTGGAATGAAGAGCGTGTTTCCTTTTCCATGTTTGGTAATTTACCGGACGCTTGCTGGCGCCGTTGGTGAAAAAGTATAATGAAATAGACAATAGCCTTATAAAGTACGGATTATCCTGCGAAAATCCATGTGGTGACAGAGATTTGACGGATCAGCGCGCGCCTACGAACTGGTCGATCATATCGGCGAAGAATTTCTCCGCTTCTTCTTTGGTCGGCTGCTGAACGGGGCGCACGATGCGGAACCCTACGAAAGGCGCATCGGCGTTCCACCATTTGCTTTTCGGGATCTGCGGGTCGCGGTCGTTCCACGCGATGTCTGACATGAGGCGGGCGGCGCTGCGCGTTGCGGCGGGGGCGTCCATATAGTTACCACCGCGTACGGTACGCGGGGTTTTGTCTGTCGGTTTCAGCCAGGGATTGGCAGCGTCAACGGTTTTGTAAGCCTCCGGTTCGTACTGGTCCATCGTCCACTCACCCACATTGCCGAGCATGTCGTAAAGCCCCCAGGCATTGGGTTTCAGCTCACCTACCTTGTGGTATTTATCTTCGGAATTGCTGGCCGTCCATGCGTATTCCTTCAATTTCGACGCATCGGCGCCGAAAGGATAAGCGGTTTTGGAACCCGCGCGGCAGGCATATTCCCATTCTGCCTCGGTGGGCAGGCGGAAGAAAACGCCGGTCTTATTATACAGCCAGCGGCAATACATCAGCGCGCCGTATTGGCTCATACTATTGGCAGGGAAACCACCGGATTTGCCCATACCGAGGGTCAGGTCGATGTAGGGCGGGCTGGGCCGGGTCATGCCATCGGGCAGCGGGGCCTTGTCCTTGTCTTTATCTGCATAGAGGTCGTACTGGTCGAACGTCACTTCATAAGCGCCCATCCAGAAAGCATCTACTTTCACTTTCTTCTGCGGCCCTTCGTCTGCGCCACGGCCTTTTTCGGAAGCGGGGCTTCCAAGGAGGAATTCTCCGGCTTTCACCGGCACCATGCGGATGGTAACGTCGCTGCCCTCGATTTTCTGATCGTAGGCCTCGAAAGGTGTAGTTTGTGCATGAACGGCGGCAGAGCAGATGCCTCCGATCAGGAATAACGCGGTTGTCCTTTTCATCTAGTTGGATTACAATAAAAGCGTGTGAATTTATCGATTTAGGGGCGGGAATGCAATTTTTATTTTATGAACGTCAAAAAATAAAGATAAGCGTTGCATGAAATCGAATGAAATCCCCGTTCATCTATTTTTTATTCAATACATGCGGATTTCCTTATTAAAAGCTATAAATTTCGCCTTCGCTAAGTCATTTTAAAATACACGCTATGGAAAGAAGAAGCTTTTTACAACAGTCGACCCTCGCCGGCATCTCCGCCCTGACCTTCGGAGGCGCCACCGCGCTGGCGGGCTCCGCCAAAGGGGCCGAGAAAGACAACACCGCCGCCGCGGGTAAAACTTTCAATCTCGATTACGCACCGCACCAGGGGATGTTCAAAAACTCCGGCGGCGAAGATTTCCTCGATCAGATCCGGTTCATGCACGACCAGGGTTTCAGGTCTATCGAAGACAACGGCATGCTCGGCCGCGACACCGCCCAGCAAAACAAGATCGGCGACCTCCTCGCCAAGCTCAACATGCGCATGGGCGTGTTCGTGATCGACGGCGGCGAAAACTGGAAAGTTTCGCTCACCACCGGTAAAAAAGAACATCTCGACGTATTCCTCAAAGCCTGCGAACGCTCCGTAGAGCTCGCCAAGCGCGTCAACGCCAAATGGGCCACCGTAGTTCCGGGCTTCTTCGAGCGCCGTACGCCCATCGGCGTTCAAACCGGCAATGTGATCGACGCGCTTCGCGCCGGTTCCGAAATCCTCGAAAAAGGCGGTCTCACCATGGTGCTCGAGCCTCTGAGCGATACGCCCGAGCTTTTCCTCCGCACCTCCGATCAAACGTACGAGATCTGCCGCGCGGTAAACAGCCCGTCCTGCAAAATCCTCTTCGATATCTACCACATGCAGAAAAACGAAGGCAATCTCATCAATATGATCAACCATTGCTGGAGCGAGATCGCTTATGTGCAGATCGGGGACAACCCCGGCCGCAACGAGCCCGGCACCGGAGAAATCAACTACCGCAACGTGTTCAAGCACCTCCACGAAAAAGGCTACAAAGGAGTGATGGGCATGGAGCACGGCAACGCCAAACCCGGCAAGGAAGGGGAAGCCGCGCTGATCAAAGCGTACCGCGATGCGGACAATTTCCTGTGATCTTTAGTGAATTGGTTTATAACGTCCCGGTTTGCTTCGGCAGGCCGGGATTTTTTGTGCGCATCAAAAAGCCCTCACAGCCAGGCTGTGAGGGCTTTTCTATATTGACATGAAGGTTATTTTTTGAAGAGCATCCCGTTGATCCAGTTCACCACGAGGCCGGGCCAGGTGTTGAGCACCGGGTCTTTCGGGGCCATCCCGAACCCATGGCCGCCATGGTCGTAAATATGCATGGTAGCGGGAATGTTGTGCTGCAGCAGCGCTTTGTAGAAAACGAGGCTGTTTTCCACCGGCACGCCTTTATCGTCGCTGGCGTGGATGAGCATGGTGGGCGGGGTTTCTGCGGTTACGCGGTTTTGGGTGGACAGCGAATCCTGTTTTTCCTTCGGCGCGCCCGCGCCCAGTAAATTATTGGCGGATCCCGCATGCCGGAAGCTTTCGCTGAGCGAGATCACCGGGTACACGAGCACGGAAAACGCGGGCCGCGAGCTGAACCGCTCGTGCGCTGCTTTCCCCTGCGGATCGGGCGCGATGTGCATCGTAGTGAGCATCGAAGCCAGGTGCCCTCCTGCCGAAAAGCCCAGCACGCCTACCTTTTCGGGATCGAAGCCCCAGGATTTGGCTTTGCTTTTTACGATGCGCATCGCCAGCGTCACGTCGTTGTACTGCGCCGGAAAAGTAGACCCGGGCTGCGGGCCGCCGTTCAGCCGGTAATGCAGCACGATGGCGTCGAAACCGTTGGCGTTGAAGAATTCGGCTACGTCTTTCCCTTCGTGGCCCAGGGCCAGGTTGGAATAGCCTCCGCCGGGGCAGACCAGCACGGCGGCGCCGTTCTTCTTGTCGCCCGGAGCGGGGTAATATTCGATGTGGGGAACGTCGTTGATTTCCTTTCCGCCCAGGATCTTCCATTCCGGATGGTCCGGGTACAGGTTGATGCGTTCCTGCGCGGTGGCGTTGATGGCGGCGATGGTAAGCATGGCGGCGATGAATGACTTTTTCATGCGTGGAATATTTCGCGTTTAATGTGCACCCGCCCGGCGCTTGATCATGCCGCCGCGGGTGTCGTTGATATTATGTTGCACAATAAACGCTTTTTCGTCGATCTTTTCAATCTCATCGATGACCTTATGCACTTCCAGGCGGGTCACAACGGTATAAATGATCTCGATCTCATTGTCCACTTCTCCCCTTTTTCCGTACCCGCTTTTCCCTTTAAAAACCGTCACGCCTTTTTTCAGCTTGAGTGTCAACGTCTTACGTATCAAATCCGCTCTGGGGGAAATGACGGTCAGGGCGATGTATTCCTCAAAACCCTGGATCACGAAATCCACTGTTTTCGAGGCAGACAGATAAGTGAGCATGGCATACAGCGCGGTTTCCACGTTGATGAGCACGGCGGCCACCCCGAAGATGAGGACGTTGAAATACATGATCACTTCGCCGATCGACAGTACGGTTTTCCGGGAAATCCACAGGGCGAGCACTTCGGTGCCATCGAGCACGGCGCCGCCGCGGATAGACATGCCGATGCCGGCGCCGAGGAAGAACCCTCCGAAAATGGCGATCAGTAATTTATCCTGCGTCAGTACCGGAACTTTGATGAGCGCCAGCGCCGTGGCGAGCCCTACGATGGCCGCGATGGTTTTCAGCGTGAAGAGGCGCGACAGTTGTTTGTAGGCCAGCACGATGAAAGGCGCGTTGATGACGATCAGCAAAACGGAGATCGACCATCCGGAAAGACGGTTTACCAGCAGGGAAATACCCGTTACGCCGCCATCGAGGAACCCGTTGGGCAGCAAAAAGGCTTTCAGGCCGATGGCGGCCAGCAATACGCCGATAGCGATAAGGGTGGCGTCTTGCGCATTCTGGATGATATTGATGCGGGCGAGCCTGGCTCTGCGGGGATGCGTCACATGATTTGCTTGAACGTTACCCTAAAAATAAGGAATTACAGGCGTTCCTGGCTACGGAGCCAACGCTCGGGCAGCTCGTTGTTGCTGGCCATGAGGTAATCCGAATAGGCGCAGGGCACGAAATTCTTGTCGGGCAGTTGCATCCACCAGCGGCCGGTTTTCTTGCTTTTCAAAAACACGGTGCTGATATCGGCCCCGGCGATGTGGAACTCCAGGAAAGCTTCGCGCTCGTTGAGCTGGGCTTCCTTGTTGCGGACATGCCGACCGTCGAGGAAATACCAGAGCATCTGCGAGATCTGCTTGGCCGTGAGATTGTCGCGGTCGCGGGTAGGATCGTATCCGTAAATACCGTAGGTGGAAAGGTTGTTGCTCATGCCGGCATAACGGGAAAGGGCACACGCCTCTTCGCCGGTGAAGCCGTTGGGAGACAGGGAGTGCGACGGTGCGTCGGTATGTTTGATCATGCAGACGTCTACCGAGAACAGGTCTGTGTTCCGCAGCACGGGCTCGATCTCTTCGATATTTTCGCGCACTTTGCCGAGGCGGTAGCAATCGAACCGGAGCTTGTCGAGCGTTTCGAGCATGCGTGGCTGAACGAAATAGCTCTGGAAGCCGATGTGGTTGTAGTGGCGGATGTAGTTGGGCTGTTCCATGAACATATCGAGCAGGAAGCGCTGCGATTTCATGGGCGAAGATTCCTGCAGGTCGATGAGGGCATCGGCTACGCTGACTTCGATAATATATTTTTTGCAGGCGTAGGCCTGGTATTGCGCGTAGGTGAGATCGTGGCTGCCGCCGAGGATGACGATGGTTTTGCCGGCGTCTATCAGTTCGGTGAGCACGGTTTTGAGGGCGGCGTAGGCATCGGCCTGGGAGCGCCCGGGGAGGAGGTTTCCGGCGTCGGCGATGCGGAGATCGCGGTGCCAGAGGAAGAGGCGGTAGAATTCTTTTCGGATAATGTCGGGTGCGGGAGTGGCGGAGTTGCTCCGTCCGTTGCCCCGTTCGTCGCCGGCGCCAAGGAAAATGACATCGGCGGCGTCGAGGTTGGGGAGGTGGCCTTGTTCGTAGCTGTCGATGATGTTCCCGACCTGGAGGTCGTCATATTCTTCATCTTCGTTCAGTTCCGCTTTGGAAACGGGCGACAGGTAATCTTGCAGGTGCGAAAAGTCTATCATCACAACGGATATTATTTGTGCGCAAACCTACAACAAGAATTTTACAAATCGTGCGGCGGCGCTGTTCAGTTCATGAACGGCATGGGCAGGACGGGGAGCCACCGGTAAGGTGGTCCGGGAAATGAAATGATGAGGTGGAAATAGTTACCGGAGACAGTTTTGCGGACCGGTTCGAAGTTGACTCTCTGCGTATTCACTTACTACTGAACAACGGGATGAACGTTGATGATCTGGCCGGGGAAGGAAGGCCTTTCCGGAATAGCGGGCTGGATACTTGCCCTTAGTTTTTGTGGATAATGAACTCAAATGCTTTCGGCTCCTTGCGGAAGAACGCGCGCTCCAACACTTTGCGTTTACTGGTAACGCGATGCTTGTTGCAATCCGCCACTTCGGTGGCGGCAGCCAGGAAATCCATCGTTTCTACCAGTGATAGCATATCGCTGATCTGCTTCACTTCCTGCTGGATCTCTTGCTCATTATAGCGGTCTTCGTGCAATAAAATGAGTAAATCCCTCTCTACAGGCTTCATGCTAATTAGGTTTGATTGTTTTCGCTGTTGTTGACATCCATGTTTTCAATAACGTGCGCACACGGTAAGATGTGCTTCAAGGTATAGGTGAGATATTCGCTAGTGCCGCATCCGCCCCTTCTGCATCGGCGGGCAGCCGCAATCGTTTTTCTTCAGCACACTGCAACCTTGCCACGTTAAACTGGCCATCGTCAAGAAAATGAAAATCCAGGAAATCCGTTTCATCATCCAAAATTAAAATGCTCGTCAAAATTGCTAGTCAGTCGGGCGGGAAGTTTACCTTTTCTTAACAATGATCATTTCTAAATTAAACTAATTTCGCAATAAATTCTGAAATATTTGTCCACAAATCCCACTGTGCAAAAAAAGTGCTGGTGGTACCCCTCGATTGGGGCCTCGGCCATGCCACGCGCGACATTCCGCTGATTCGTGAACTCTTAAACGCTGGTTGCGTGGTAGTTATTGCGGCCGAAGGAAAGCACGCCGCACTGCTCTCCCGGGAATTCCCGGAAATCACCATCCTTCCCCTGCCCGGATACCACATCACGTATAGTAAAAAAGGCCTCTTTTTCGGGGTCAAAATCCTGCGCCAGGTTCCCAAGATCTGGAAAGCCGTCCGCCACGAACAGGCCTGGCTGCGCAAAACCGTTGCCGAGCACGGCATTTCGGCCGTCATCTCCGACAACCGGTTCGGCCTTTACCATCCAGACATCCCCTGCGTCTTCATCTCCCACCAGTTGCTGATCAAGACGCCCTTCGGCGGCGTTACCGAACGCATCCTCCAGCGCATCAATTACCGGTATATCAATAAATACTCCGCCTGCTGGGTGCCCGACTTCCCCGGAGCGCACAACCTCAGCGGCGTGCTCGCCCACCCGGCGGAACTGCCCAATAACACCACTTACCTGGGCTGCCTCTCCCGGTTTGAGCCACAGCCGGGCGTTTCCCGGAAATACGACGTGCTCGCCCTCATCTCCGGCCCGGAACCGCAACGCACCCAGCTGGAAACCATCCTGAAAGAACAGCTCCGCCAGATACCCGGCATCAAAGCCCTCATCGTCAGCGGAAAACCCGACCAGGCCAGCGAAGAAACCACCGCACCGGGGATTTCGCAAGTCAGCCACCTTAATGCGGCAGACCTCAACGCCGCCATGCAAGCCAGCGACATCGTCATATCCCGGTCCGGGTACACCACCCTGATGGACCTCGCCAAACTGAACAAAAAAGCCATCCTCATCCCCACCCCCGGCCAGTCCGAACAGGAATACCTGGGCAAACACCTCATGCAGGAAGGCTATTTCATCAGCGTGCCGCAACACCGGTTCCGGCTCCAGCAGGCGCTCAACGACGCAAAAACATTCCCCTTCCGCTCTTTCGGCCGGCCGGAAGACATGAACGCATATAAATCAATCGTCCGCCGCTTCGCAGAATCACTTTAGGGAAATGTATAATTTGTGATCGATTAACGAAATCAGAGCGCGCTTTTCAGCGCCGCCACGGTTTTTGCGTCGTTCCCGATAAAAATTTTACCGTTCACGATCGCCACCGGCCGTTTCAGAAAAGTATATTCTTCGAGGATGAGATCGCGGTAATCATTTTCCGACAGTTCTTTTCCCGCAAGGCCGCGCGCCTTGTACAGCATCGACCGGCGGCTGAACAGCGATTCGTAACTGCCGGCCAGTGCGTGCATTTCTTCCAGTTGTTCCGGCGTAATTTTTTCCTTCTTGATGTCTTGCAATTCCGCACCTTTCGCCACCGCAGCCGTTTCTTCGAGGATACGGGCGCAGGTACTGCAGGTCGACAGGTAATAAATCTTCTTCATCCCGTAAAATTAGGAATTATGGGAATTGATTACTTTTGACGAATGAGCAAAAAACTCTTCTTATTGGACGCAATGGCGCTTATTTACCGCGCCTACTACGCATTGATCCGGAACCCGAGGCTTACCAGCAAGGGAAAGAACACCAACGCGCAGTTCGGGTTCACCACTACGTTAATCCACCTCCTCAACAAGGAAAAACCCACGCACATCGCCGTGGCTTTCGATACGCATGCGCCTACGGAGCGGCATACTGATTTCGCCGACTACAAGGCCAACCGCGAAGATGCGCCTGAAGACCTCCTCGCGGCCCTGCCCGACATCAAGCGGATCATCGAGGGATTCAACATTCCCGTGCTGGAGCTCGACGGGTACGAGGCAGACGATATCATCGGCACCGTTGCCTGGCAGGCCGCGGCCCAGGGCTATTCCGTATACATGGTTACACCGGATAAGGATTACGGCCAGCTCGTAAAAGACAATGTTTTCATCTGGAAGCCGCCCGCGCTCGGTAACAAGGAAGAAGTGATGGGGCCGAAGGAAGTTTGCGAGCGCTGGGGCATCAACGATGTGGCCCAGGTCGTGGATATTCTGGGGTTGATGGGCGATGCGGTAGACAACATCCCGGGGATACCTGGTGTGGGCGAAAAAACCGCCACCAAGCTGCTTTCCGAATGGAACACCCTCGAAAACGTTATCGCCAACGCCGATAAAATTCCCGGAAAGCTCGGCGAAAAAGTACGCGCCGGCGCCGATTCCGCCATCCTGTCCAAAAAACTGGCGACGATCATCACCGATGTACCGGTCGATTTCCATGAAGAAAATTTCTGCTGCACGGAAATCAACAAGGAAAAACTCACGGAAATCTTTTCCGAGCTGGAATTCAAAAGCCTCGGCAAAACGATCCTCGGCGATTCGTTCAACGCCCTGGCCGGAGATCCCGGAAAGCCCGTTCAACAAGATCTCTTCGGCAATCCCACCGAGGCTCCCCAGGCCGGAAGCGCCCTCGCCCAACAAGCGGAAGCCATCGAAGGCCCGGGCCTCGTCGCCGATAAAAATATCGAGAACACCCCGCATACCTACCACCTCGCCGATACGCCCGAAAAGCATGCCGCACTGGTAGCCCAGCTGATGAAAGAACCCCTCATCAGCTTCGACACGGAAACCACCGGCACCGACGCAAATGCGGTAGACATCGTGGGGATGAGCTTCTCCGTGAAACCGACAGAAGGCTGGTACATTCCCCTGCCACCTGCCCGGGACGAAGTGCTGCAGATCCTCGAAACGTTCCGCCCCCTTTTCGAACGGACAGACGCGGAGTTCGTGGCGCAAAACGCGAAATACGATATGATCGTCCTGAAATGGTACGGCATCGAAGTGAAAGGGAAATTGTTCGACACCATGCTCGCACATTACCTGATAGAGCCGGAGGGCCGTCGCTCGATGGACCTCCTCAGCGCCCAATACCTGCAGTACGCGCCGGTTTCCATTGAAACGCTCATCGGCAAGAAAGGCAAGAACCAGGGCAATATGCGCGATGTCGAGATCGAAAAGATCAAGGAATACGCTGCCGAAGACGCCGACATCACCCTTCAGCTCAAATCCAGTTTCGAGCCACTGTTAAGCGAACGCAATGTGGCCAACGTGTTTTACGACATCGAGGCGCCGCTCGTGCAGGTGCTGACTGATATGGAATTTGAAGGGGTGAAGATCGACACACAGGCCCTCGCCGATTATTCCCGCGAGCTGGAAACCGAAATCCGCAAGGCGGAAGAAAGCGTGTTCCAGCAGGCCGGCGTCCGTTTCAACCTCGGTTCGCCCAAACAGCTCGGTGAAGTGCTGTTCGAAAAGCTCCAGCTCGATCCCAAAGCCAAAAAAACCCGCACGGGGCAATACGCTACCGGCGAAGACGTGCTGGCCAAACTTTCCGCCAAGCATCCCATCGTGGAGAATATCCTCGTTTACCGCGAATTGAGCAAGCTCAAATCTACCTATGTAGACGCGCTGCCGACGATGATCAACCCGCGCACCAACCGGGTGCATACCTCCTACAACCAGGCGGTGGCGGTGACGGGGCGCCTCAGTTCCAACAATCCCAACCTGCAGAATATTCCCATCCGCACGGAAAGAGGGCGCGAAGTGCGCAAGGCGTTCGTGCCCCGCAGCGAAGAATTCACCCTTCTTTCCGCCGACTATTCGCAGATCGAACTTCGCATCATCGCGGCCATCAGCGGCGATCAGAACATGAGCGATGCATTCCGCAACAACCTGGATATCCACACTGCCACAGCCGCCAAAGTTTATGGCGTGGAACTGGCGGACGTAACGTCAGACATGCGCCGGAATGCCAAAAGCGTCAACTTCGGCATCATTTACGGCCAGAGCGCCTTCGGCCTCAGCGAGAACCTGGGCATCCCGAGAAGTGAAGCCAAAGCATTGATCGACAATTACTTCGCACAATATCCGTCCATCCGTCAATATATGGAAGACCAGGTGAAATTCGCGCAGCAGACCGGTTACGTGCAAACGCTCATGGGCAGGAAGCGCTGGTTGAAAGACATCAATTCCTCCAACGCCGTGGTGCGTGGTTTCGCGGAAAGGAACGCCATCAACATGCCCATCCAGGGAACGGCGGCAGACCTCATCAAACTGGCGATGATTTCGCTGCATAAAACCTTCCGGGAACATAATTTCCGCTCGCGGATGATCCTGCAGGTACATGACGAGTTGGTGTTTGACGCGCATAAAGACGAGGTAGACATCATTAAACCGCTCATCATCGAAGGAATGCGCAACGCCATGCCGCTCAGCGTGCCGATCGAAGCCGAGATCGGGACGGGCAGGAACTGGCTCGAAGCGCATTGATCCATATCGAAAAATCAGCAGACCTAACTAATACAAAGCCGGTACGGGACGGCGTTCCGTACCGGCTACAGTGAACAAAAAACAGCAACGTCGCCCTGCTCCTGCATGCAGGCCGCACCCCTTGCATTTCAGCGAATCGTTTACTAGTTTTCACTTATGATCCAAACCTCAAGGTTACAATTGTTACCCTGCACGTTGCAATATTTTGAAGCGCTTTTGCATGGGAATGAAGCATTAGCCCAGATCCTGGGAATAGACGTGCCGGAACAATGGACAGAATACCCTGAAATGGTATTGGTGGCCTACGACAAGTTACGCAACGATCCTTCCTTACTGGGTTGGTTCTTTTACCTGGCGATCCACAAGGCCGACAATCGCCTCATCGGCACCGCGGGTTTCAAGGGCCGGCCGGATGCGGATGGCGCGGTGGAAATCGGGTACGAAGTTTCCGGCCCTTACCGCGAGCAGGGATACGCCACTGAAATGGCGGAGATCCTTATCCGTTTTGCATTCAGCCATCCGTATGTGTCGAAGGTGATCGCGCATACGGAAGAAGAATATAATGCCGCCGTGAAAGTATTGCAGAAATCGGGGCTTCGCTTCGCCGGGGAAATCAACGGCCGGGAGGCCGGGGAACTTTGGCGCTGGGAAATCTCCCGGGAGCAATACCTCGGGGGCTGACCGCTCATCCATACCACAGCGCGCCGTTTCCCGCCGATCCCCTACATTTGTCGCCTAAATCTGCAATCAACATGAGCATGAAGAACTGGATGATGGGGGCGGCGATGCTCGCCGGCACCTCCGTCATGGCGCAAACAATGCCGCTCACCAACAAAGCGGGCAGCGAATACAAATTCACCATCCTCAAAAGCCAGGATGCCTTCGCGGTACAAAACCAGGGGCAAACCGGCACCTGCTGGTCTTTTTCCGGCCTCTCCTTTTTCGAATCCGAACTCCTCCGCACCGGTAAGGGCAAAGACCTGAACCTCAGCGAAATGTTCGTGGTCCGCAAAATGTATCCCCTCAAAGCCGCCAATTACGTGCGCATGCACGGAAAAGCCAACTTCGGTGAAGGCGGCGGTTTCCCCGACGATCTGCTCTGCCTTAGAAATTTCGGTCTCGTACCGCAGGAAGCATATGACGGCAACCGCGACAAAACCTACAACCACGCAGAAATGCTGGGCCTCCTCGAAGGCATGGTCAAAACCCTCGGCGACGCCAAAACGGTGAACCCGAATTGGCAAAAAGCCTTCACCGGCGTGCTCGACGCCTATATCGGCGCAACGCCCGAACAGTTCCAGTACAAAGGCAAAAGCTATACCCCGCAAACCTTCGCCAAAGAGCTCGGCCTCAATGCCGACGATTACGTGATCGTTTCCTCCTTCAACCACCATCCGTTCTACGAACAGTTCGTGCTGGAAGTGCCCGACAACTGGAACTGGGAAAAAGTATACAACGTTCCCCTGAACGAGTTCACCCAGATCGCCGAGCAAGCCGTCCTCAACGGTTACACCCTCGCATGGGCGGCCGATGTGAGCGAAAAAGGATTTTCTTTCAAAGATGGCCTCGCCATCGTACCTGAAAAAGAGTGGGCCGACTATTCCGACGCCGAGCGCCAGGCGCTGTTTACCAAGCCCGCGAAAGAAAAAACCATCACGCAGGAAAACCGCCAACTTGGTTTCGACAATTTCGAAACGCAGGACGACCACGGTATGCACATTACCGGCCTGGCCAAAGACCAGGAAGGCAAGAACTACTTCATCGTGAAGAATTCCTGGGGCGCCAATAACGGCTGCGGCGGCTACTTTTACGCTTCCGTTCCCTATTTCGCCTACAAGACCACCTGCTTCATGGTGAATAAAAAAGCCATCCCCGCCGCGATCGCGAAGAAAATGGGCATTTAATTACCTTCTATAGTAGCAACGTAGTTTTTTACAGGGCGCCTCCGGATGGGGGCGCCTTTTTTATGCGTGGCCTTACAGCTAATTCATCCTGCCATTCCAGCAACTTTTGCTTTGTCCCTTTCCACACATCTGAGCACTTTCATGATGTAAGCCACTCTTTTGGGAAACGAAGTTTGAATCCCATAGGCCCTGGCCAACATGACTACGTCCAGAGGCAATCCCTTTTTCTTTACTGATTTTTCAGCTCTCTTGTTCATCCTTTACTTTTTTTCGTATTCTAAATGTCGCAACTGGTATTTCCTTTTCCGGATCATACGGTAGTTCAAAGTTGAGCGCACTCATATTATTCAATACCGTTATCTCATATTTTCTTGAAAACCGTGGGAAATACCTTTTAAGGATCATCGAATAAATACGCGTTCTTTGCTGTGTACTCCCCGTAAACAGCAGACTGGCCTTCGGGTAAATCTCCAAAAAATCCTCCATCACCTTGATGATGGTTGCAAAGACCTTCAGCAGATCTCCGTTGTTGGATTCCTTAAGATCATCCAACGTTCCTTCAGCATCTAAATCGCCAAAGCCAACATTGAATTCGTCCGGCTTTAATCGGTTAAACTCCACCCTTTTACGGATGAAGCCGTGCTCGCCTTCGCTCTCAAAATCAAATTGATTTCCGCCGCGCGGAATTATTTTGTACGGGTCAACAGTCAATGGAAGTTCGTTTCGTGCAATAACGCGATTGCCGAAATACGAAACTTTTTTACAGCGATTTATTTTACCGGGAATTTCTCCGAAAATCGGAGATCGCGCGTCAGCTAACGGTTTCCCAATCCCCCGCGCCCTCGCGCACCACCATCGGCTCCGGGCCGGTACAGTCTACCACGGTAGACATCAGCACGCCGCCAGGGCCGCCATCCACCACAATATCCACCAGCTTGCCGAATTTGTCGTGGATGATTTCGGGATCGGTATATTCTTCGACGTACTCGTCGATGGGCAACGACGCACTCATCACCGGGTTCCCCAGTTCTTTCACCAGCGTCCGGCAAATAAGATTGTCTGGAACGCGGATACCGACGGTGTCGCGCTTCGTTTTCAGGAGCTTCGGCACCTGTTTGCTGGCCGGCAGAATGAAGGTATACGGCCCCGGTAACGCCCGCTTCAGGATACGGAACAGCGGCGTGTCCACACTTTTGGTATAATCCGTAAGATGGCTCAGGTCGTAACAGATGAAGGAAAAATGCGATTTTTTAGGGTCGATCCCCTTGATCCGCGCAATCCGCTCCACCGCTTCGGGCTTGAAAATGTCGCAGCCCATGCCATACACCGTGTCTGTCGGATAAATCACCACTCCTCCGTCCCGGAGGCATTCGATGATCGTTTTCAGGTTCCGGGGATTCGGATTTTGCGGATGCAGTTCTAGTCTCATGGGCCTTCCTTTTTATTATTAACAATCTTTCGCGGATCAATGTTGGCGGGTAAATTACAACCGTATCCATAATCTTGCTAACTTTCCGCCCTGTTTCGAAATCAAACCGGATGAAATTAAAAGGAATCGTCCCGAGAACATGGAAAATCATCAAAAGGGTTTTTCTTATTCTCTTTGTGGCACAACTGTTATACATCGTCATGCTCCGATGGGTGAACCCGCCCGTCACCATGACCATGATCGGCAGCTGGTTTTCCCTCATCGGTTCCGATAAATCTTTTCATCGCGATTATGTGGACCTCGGCGAAATGTCGCAACATGTCAAACTGGCCGTTATCGCCAGCGAAGACCAGTTGTTCCCCGATCATGACGGTTTCGATTTCAAATCCATCGAAAAAGCCCTCAAGCATAACCAGAAAAGCAAAAAGATCCGCGGCGCCTCCACCATCAGCCAACAGGTCGCCAAAAACGTTTTCCTCTGGCAGGGCCGGAGTTGGGTGCGCAAAGGGCTGGAAGTTTACTTCACTTTCATGATCGAACTGTGCTGGAGCAAGAAGCGCATCCTGGAAATGTACCTCAACGTGGCCGAAACCGGTGAAGGCATCTTCGGTGTGGAGGCCGCTGCGCAGGTATATTACAAAAAACCAGCGGCCAACCTGAACCGCGAAGAAGCCGCCATGATCGCCGCATGCCTCCCCAACCCCGTCAAATACACGGTGAATCCCCCCGCCCGCATCACCGCCTGGCGACAGAAACGCATCCTCCAGCAAATGCGCAACCTCGCGGGAGACCCCGACATCGCCGAGCTGATCACGGAGCCGAAAGCGGTTAAATTATCTTCGAAAGAAGCCGATAAATAGCCTTAATCGGCCGCAATACCGTATTTGTGTATTTCTTCCCCTAATTCTAAAATCGGTATTTTTAAAATTTCAGGAAATTGTGTCAAATCGCCAGAAAGCCTGTTAGCAAGGGTTTCGGCGGATTTCTTATCCGGTTGGTTATAGCAGTACGCAGAAAAGGTGAGAAATATCATCATACGGTTCGCATCATCCAATTCCGGGTCTTTCATCATCCGGATGAGTGCCTTTTCGATGATTTTCCGTTCGGCGGACTCCGCGAAAGCACGGCCAATCCTTCCGGGAGCACCGTAATAATGGAGCGGTGCTGGCATCTGGAACCGGAAAATACTCCCCAACAGCAAGGTGGAAGAAGGAATCGACAGCTGTTCCAACTCGCGGAGGTACGTTTTTCTTCCCACTTGTGCATAGCTGCCATCGCTCACCCGATCGAAGCGATCGTTCATTATATTAAGATGTGCGCGGATAAACACCGGCCAATCATGCGCGCGGGCGGCCCACACGGCGATGTCTCTCGCATGTTCGCGCGGACGGCTATCCATACTGCACATTCCCCACACCACCCGCGATCGTTTCAAGTTCATGATCAGCTCCGCATTTCCGCCCGGTTCGAGAAACGCCTCCAGCTCAGGGGTGCTGTTTATTGTCGCGAGCGCTTCCTTCGCGACCTGTTCCGACCTTGCCAGCAGCTCTTCGCGGAAAGCCGGCAGCGCCCAGATGCTATCCCGCAACTGCCCGCTCATGTCCATCAAATCTACCGTAGCGCCGAATGTTTTCTTCATCCAGCCACGGAATTCGGGGTACAGCGTATCTGTATTAACGAACAGCCGTTCCCTATCCGTGACCATCACAGTAGTAGAAGTATCCACCAGGCAATCCACAAACTGGACCATCGCGGCGTATTCGCCAGCCAGCTTTATGGAGCGCAGATCTTCCGTTAACTGCCAGGCATTTATTTCATAATACCTTCCTTTAACGGAAAACCCTTCCGTGATATTCGTTAGCCAGCTTCCCTTCCTCCCTGCATTTCCCGCCGACAATGATGCGCTGTCTACATATATATCCTGGATACCCTGGCTGCTGATCTGAAAAACGTGTTTATTTTTCTTCGTCCCTACCCACGCAACCGCTTCGGTTTTCGGTGCTCCCTTCAATAATTTTCCATATTTCCGTAGCAGCACATCCATCCCGATACCGGAATGAATATCTGACTGGATGGAATCGGGTCGCTTTACGGTTCTGAAAGTCAGCGAAGTGGCGCGGGCCTGCGGCCAGGAATAATATTCCGGCTTTTTTTCGCAATGCTGGTAGCGCAATTGGAGGGAATCGGATATTCGTTGAAGGGCGCGCATGTCATCGGGAGCATATAACATCCCGTTATAAGTCCGCATTTCACTTATGCGGTCAGCTTCCTGCGCGAAGCAAACCGAAGTGAATAACAGGGATAACAGCTGAAGCGAGATCTTTTTCATGCAGGGGAATTTCTATAGAGATGCTTAAACAGCCCAAATTCAATATTATATTTATCAGCCGATCATCCCACGCACCGCTTCCACCGCTGTTTCGAGGCGCTGGTTATGATCGCCGCGGACATCGGCCCAGGGCACCTCCGAATTGATGACGATATCGCGGTAGATATTATAATAATACAGCCGTTCTTCCGGGAGGGGGTGCTCGCGGAGGGGATCGTCTTCCCAGGGGATATCGATATAAGTGAGCAGGTAGCCGTGGTATTTCCGGACGGCGATCTGTTCGAGAATGCGCGGGTCGCATTCTCCGTACTTCGCTTCGCTCCAGACTTTGATGACATAGAGATCGGTGTCGCAGACGATGAAATCCCTCCCGCGGGCGGCGGCTTCGTCTTCCGCTGCGAGCTGCCCCTGCGCGATGTGCCAGAGGTCTTCCCTTTCGTACGGCCGGCCCAGCGATTCGAGGTAGGCCCGTGCGAACTCGGGGACCCACTCCGTTTTGTAGAAGGCCGCCAATTGCTGGCTGAGGGTACTTTTGCCCGTGGATTCCGGACCGATGACTACGATTCTCTTCACGCCTGTTCGTTTAGTTGTTCCCGGTAGATACGGCGCCAGTGGAAATATCCATTGACGGCCACGATGAACAAAATTACGGTTAATACAGCAGTCGGCGCAAGCCCTTTATACAGCAGCAACGGCACCGCGATGAAATTCGAAACGTTCAGCATCACCCAGTTTTCGATCTTCCGCTTCGCCAGCAGCCACATCCCGCTCCAGGCCGTGGCCGACACGAGCGCATCCAGGATCGGTACCGTACTGTCGGTAAAAGACCGCAACACCCACCAGATGAAAACCCATCCCACCACAACAATCCCCAGCGCGATCTGCCAGTCGCGGCGGCTCATCCACGAAATCCCTACCGCATGGTGCCCGTCTTTCTGCCGCGTCCAATTATACCAGCCGTACACGCTCATGACGAAATAATACGCGTTCAACCCGGCTTCGGCATACAAGCCCACGCCGGGTTTCGCGAACAGGTAAGTGAAAAACCCCGTGCTGACGAGCCCCGTCGGATACACCCACACACTATTGGCCCGCGAACAAAACACGCTCACGATCCCGAAGATCACACCGGTAGCTTCCTGCCACGACATCTGCAGAAATCCGTCTATCACCTGCTGAATAAATCCGTCCATATATAAAATAAAAAAGGCCGCCAAGCCGGCGGCCCTTACTGTAAAAGTAGTTATTCCTGATCGCCGATCAATACGCCGGACACATTCCAGAAACTGAAACTTCCGCCTTCGGGCTTGCCAAGCGGGATCGTCACCTGGATGGTATGTTTCCCGGGCGTGAGCTGCGGCAGTGGAATGTCAGTCGGCAGCGTCAGCGTTCCGGGGCACCAGTTGCTTCTGCTCAAGTCGGAAGAGGAAAGGCCGTTCCCGAAATTCCCCGAAGCCGGGTTCAGCAGGCGATAGGTGGCGCAATCTTCCCTCCAGGGAATGAAGTGGTATGCACGCTGGCCGTCCACATAAATCTCGTTAAGCTTGGGATTGAACTCGTCTCCGCCGCCCCAGCCGCCATGGCCGGTGGTGATGTAGCGCAGCTTGAGGTTTTTCACGCCCTGCGGAACGTTCACCGTCACTGTCAGCGAATCCTGGTCGAAGAAGGTCGCGTATTCCTGTCCCGCCATTTCCATGACGTTGGTGGAATTGAAGACCGGCTGCACCCATTTCTTCGGCTCGGGCTTGCCTTCGCCGTCGTACCCGGGATAATATTTGAATGAAAGACTGGCCTTATGACCGCCTTTATCGTAGTTCCCGATGTAGATGCCGATATACACATCGCCCTGCAGGCGGGGCGCCAGGTCGGAAATGTCTTGTTTGAAAACCGCGGAATCCGCCCAGGGATACCCTTCGATCTGTACCTGCTTATTGAAATGACGGACCCCGAACGGTGTGAAGAAGCGCATCACTTCCAGCGGCGCATTGTAATCGTCTGTGGAAACGTAGCCCTGGTAAGCTTTTCCGTTCCGGCCTTTGAAAGCGGGCAGCACGTTTGCGCCTTTTTCCAGCCCTTCGAGGAAACTGCGGGCCTTGTCTGTCGGCACCACGAACACGGAACCCGTACGGTCATACGCATCTCCGTTCGAATATTGCACCAGTTCGGCAAAGAGCCGCTGGCCGGATTTCACTTCGGGAAGGTTCACTTTTTTCAGCACCACGGTGCCGCCGGCGAAATGATAGGTGGCATTGAGCGGATAGCCTTGCGGGTTATCGATCTTGTTGCCCCAGCTGATCTGTTCGCTTTGGAAGATGGGAACGATGGCATACCGGCTGTCGATCACCTGGCGCTGGTACGCGGGCTCAGACACGAGTTTGCCCCAGGAGGCGGGCCATTTCAGCTCTTCGTTCGTCACTTTTCTATATTCGATCTTTTTGGCGAAGGTTTCGCTGTTGCCGTTGCGGACGATTTTGAGAATGAGGCCCAGTCCCGGCGCGATGGAGATCTGCGGCGACCCTTTGATGGCCAGCGCGTCGGTGTACCAGATTTCGATGGTGTTTGACCGGATGATGGCTTTGGCTTTTTTACAGGGGATGCCGGCTACGGTGTCTATTCCCGGGAGGAGCTCGGGCTTGATGTATTCGCCGAAGGGTTTCTTCAGGGTGAAAGTCCCGTTTTTGGATTGCAGCAGCTGGAAGGTGGCTTTGTCTGCATAACTGAGGAACTGTTGTTCCGTTTGTCTGCCAGAAGCCCCAACAGCAGCGCGTTTCCCCTGGATCAGTAGGGTTTGTTCGCCGCGGGATTCTTTCCCGTTATTGCGGAAGCCGTAGGTGACCACGGCCTCGGTCTGTTGCGCGGATACGGTTGCCGAAGTCAGCACCATCGCGCATCCGAATAGAATTCCTTTCATCGTTCACTGTTTTGTTGCAAAGCACCAAAGCTACACAACAAAACGAAAAAAGCGCAGTTATGAAAACTGCGCTTTAACACTATCATTCATTCAACTATGGCTTATTCGGATTCGGCCACCACTTCCTTCACTTCGGGGATCATGCGTTTCATGATGCCTTCGATGCCGGATTTGAGGGTGATCATGGACGACGGGCAACCGGAGCAGGAACCCTGCAGGATCACGGTAACCACACCATCTTCGTAATTTTTGAACTGGATGGCGCCACCGTCCATTTCCACGGCGGGTTTCACGGCGTTTTCCAGGAGGTCTTTGATGCGGGTAACCACATCGCTGTCGTCTCCGCTCATTACGGGGGCCGCTTTGATCTCGTCTTCATTGATCACCGCACGGTTATCTTCCAGGTATTCCTTGAGGAACTGGCGGATGGTGGGGATCACGTCTGCCCAATCGGTATCGTTGGTTTTGGTCAGCGTCACGAAATTGCTGGCTATGAATACGCCGCGGATGAAGGGGAAAGTGAAAAGCTCGGCTGCGAGCGGGCTCGGGCCGGTGCTGGCCGCATCGGGGAAATCGATGGATTTATTCGGATACAGGAGCTTGTTCGCCACAAACTTCATCGTTTCCGGATTCGGCGTCATTTCCGTATAGATACTGATGATGGGATTTCCTGTTTTGATCATTATTAGTCCAATTTTATCTCCTGCAAAATTAACATAATTTGGCGAGAATGCCCGCCCTAACTTGGAGTCTCGGGAAACAGGTATATTTTTGCAATATGTTACAGACTAAAACCCTGCATGCCCGCAAGCGGATTGCACTGATCGCGCACGATCACAAAAAAGCGGAACTGCTGGAATGGGCGACGTACAACAAAACGGTGCTCGTGCGCCACGAGCTGTACGCCACCGGCACCACCGGCAAGCTCATCGAAGAAGCGCTCGACGTTTCCGTGCGTAAGCTCCTCAGCGGCCCGCTGGGCGGCGATCAGCAGATCGGTGCGGCCGTTGCCGAAGGGCGGATAGACGTGATCATCTTTTTCTGGGACCCCATGGAGGCCCTGCCCCATGACCCCGACATCAAAGCCCTGCTACGGCTGGGCGTGGTCTGGAACATCCCCATGGCCTCCAACCGGGCTTCGGCGGATTTCCTCATGACCTCCCCGTTGATGCACCAGGAATACAACGTCATCCTCCCGGATTACAGCCAGTACCTCGGCCGGAAAGTGTAAAATCCGCCGCAGGCTTCATTTTAAGGCAAATTCCACCCTGCCGTTCCTGTCTTTTCAGAACAACCGGGCACCCTATTCCCTCAACACAATCCATTGAATATCACCGGTGATCGGTGTCGTAGTGGCGCTTGAGCGCATCGTCCCCGAAATCGTTTTTCAGTTCCCGGAACACCGAATGCACGTGGTTCGCATTGTTCTGCGTATTGTCGTATTCGATGAGGAACGTTGGCCCCTGGATGCGGTAATAATGGCCCTGGCCCCAGCTGGTAGCGCCCGCCCAGGCGAAACGGATACTGTCCATCCCCGCCGTTTCGATCTCTTTCCACAAAATATCCTTCATCAGCCGCGTATACCGGCCAATATACTCATCGATCAGCGTGCGGAGCTGCCGCTGCTGCGCAGGATGCAGCGATGCCCAACCGATCCCCGGCGGATCGAGCTGCCAGGCGCGGCGCTTGTTGCCGGTAATAATGTCTGACGGCGCCTTTTCCGCTACCATGGCGGTTTTACGCTGTTTTTCGTCGAGCCCGTTGACGAGCGTGAACGCCAGGTCGGTTTCCCCTTTCAGCAATTGATGGCCTTTATGCGGACCATCCGCCACCCGCGCGGGATTGGCGCCGAGGAACCCCGGGCCGGCAGACAGCACGTGGTTATTGAGGATGGTAAAGTTGAGGGACACGTGATGCCCCTCCATCCGCAGGCCCCAGGGCTTGCCGGCGAAAGGGCTTCCGAACACGGCGAAGTAGAAATTCCCCGTGTCGCGGTAAGTATCGTTGATGGCGCGGCCTTCCACTTCCCGTAAGATGGCTTCCAGCTCCACCACGCCTTTCGCTTTGCGGGCGCCGTCTTTGCTCAGGCAAAGGTTCACCAGCGCAAAGGCCTTCTCCTGCTGGGTTTGCGTCATGTCTTTCAGCCGCAGGCCGAAGCGGTCTTTCGGCACGAAATGCCACTCGGTCCGCTGTTCCCCGTCGAACGGAGCGGTCATCTTCGCCAATTTTTCCTTCCCCAGGTCGAAAAACAAATCCTGCGCGGCCTGTTCCAACGTTGGCGCGGCGGCTTTGGCCGGAAGTTTGGACTGTGGGTATGCTTTTCCGCAAATACAGTTGAAAAATAAACATATGGGAATGATGAGCGTTTTCATGGGCGTGGATTCTATTTACAAAATACAAATCCTGTCCGCATTTGGCATTTGACCTTCGGAACTTTATTTTCGCAGTTTACGGTAAACCGAAACAGGAAATGGTGAAGCACTTATTGACCGGACTACTACTGTGCGGCAGCTTTCTGCATCCCGCAAAGGCGCAGCAGCCCCCCAAACGGGAGTTCAGGGCGGTATGGATATCAACGATAGCAAACATCGACTGGCCCTCGCGGAAAGGGTTGCCGCCCGATCAGCAGCGCGCTGAATTTATCGAGCTGCTGGATTTTCACCAGCGGAACGGGATGAACGCCATCATCCTGCAGGTGCGGCCTGCGGCGGATGCGTTCTATCCTTCCCCTTACGAGCCCTGGAGCGAATACCTCACCGGAAAACAAGGCCAACCGCCCATCCCGTATTACGATCCGCTGGAATTCATGATCACGGAAACGCATAAACGTGGAATGGAATTCCATGCCTGGTTCAACCCCTATCGCGCCGTAGCCAACATCCGCGGCAGCAGCATCGCCGCCAATCATATCACCCGCACCCGGCCACAGTGGTTCGTGACGTACGGCGACAAAAAATATTTCGACCCGGGCATCCCGGAAGTCCGCTCCTACGTCACCGAGCTCATCCGCGACGTAGTGAAACGCTACGATATCGACGCCGTTCATTTCGACGATTACTTTTACCCTTACCGCATTCCCGGGAAAGATTTCCCCGATATCAGCTCCTGGCGGCTGTATGGCAAAGGCATGGGGCTCGACGAATGGCGGCGCTTCAACGTAGATACCATCATCCAGATGCTCAGCAGCGTTATCAAGGAAACCAAGCCCTGGGTGAAGTTCGGGATCAGTCCATTCGGTGTTTGGCGCAACCAGGAGAAGGATTTCTCCGGTTCCCCTACCCGCGCGGGCGTCACGAATTACGACGATCTGTATGCCGATGTTATCAAATGGCAGCGCCTCGGCTGGATCGATTACCTCACGCCGCAGCTGTACTGGGAGTTCGGGCACCGGCTGGTGGCGTATGAAGTGCTGGTAGACTGGTGGTCGAAGCACGCCTACGGCCGGCATATGTATATCGGCCACGGGGCTTACCGGCTGGGGAGCAGCGCCGCATGGCGGAACCCGCGGGAATTGCCCAACCAGATCGCGGCTACGCGGGCTTACAGCAATATTCATGGGAGCGCGTTTTTCAGCAGCCGCTCGTTCGACGGTAACCCGTTCGGTATCAACGACTCCCTGCGCAACCACTTGTATAAATACCCGGCGTTGGTGCCCACGATGCCCTGGATAGACGATAAGGCGCCGCTGGCGCCCTATTTCACGGACGCTTTCGAGAAAGACGGCGGGCTGGAGATCCGTTGGGCGGACGACGACACTTCGCACCAGACGCATCAATATGTATTATACCGGTTCGAGGAGGGCCAGGTGATCAATGTGAGCGACCCGACGAAGATCATCGCAATGGTGCCGCAGATGCCGGACCCCGTTTTCATGGACCGTCAATATATTAAAGGGCGCTCCTATATTTATATCGTTACCGCGCTGGACCGTATGCACAATGAAAGCATGATCAGTGATCCGATGCGGGTGGAAATGGTGAATGGGTCGGTGAAATTCGAATTTGCGCCCTGAAAATGATAGTTTTTTCACAACTTATTCACGGCCGGGAAAATTCCCGGCCTTTTTTATACCCCATCCTGCCCTCACCCGGGGGTCAATTTTCATGATTTTCGAATGAAGCGGCGGCCGATTTTAATTTTTTCTAAATTTTAGCGGTTTAATCAAACTTTCTGTAAAATAAACCGCATTCTATTAGTATCTTTAAACCGTTCCCAAAGCAAAATACGGTACCTGAGCCAGGGCTTTGTTGCCTGTGGGCGTAGTGTATCTGATAAGGATAAAAAGGAAAATTTTAACAGCCAATGCGAATTGTGAGCCAAGAACAAGGTTTATATCGTCCGGAATTTGAGCACGATGCGTGTGGTACGGGCTTTACCGCCCACATCAAGGGTCGGAAATCACACCAGATCATCCGCGACGCGTTAACCATGCTGGAAAACATGGAACACCGCGGCGCCTGCGGGTGCGAGCGCACCACCGGCGACGGTGCGGGTATCATGATCCAGATGCCGCATGAATTCTTGTATGCCGAATGCCTCAAAATGGGCATCCGCCTCCCGGATGCCGGAAAATACGGTGTAGGGATGGTTTTCTTCCCCAAAGAACCCCGCTGGCGCGAAGAGTGCCGCGAGATCATTCAACGCTGCGCGGAAAAAGTGGGCCTCGAAATCCTCGGTTACCGTAAAGTTCCCGTTCGGCCAGACGGCATCGGCGAAACCGCCCTATCCGTAGAACCCGAAATCGAACAACTGTTCATCGCCTGCCCGTATCACATCTCCGATCCGGAAGAATTTGAACGTAAACTGTTCGTGCTCCGCAACTATATCACCAAAACGGTACGTTGCTCCATCCCGAAAGAAAAGGCCGAAATCTATTTCGCGTCCTTCTCCCATAAAACAGTCGTATATAAAGGTCAGCTCACCACTTACCAGGTTGGCCATTATTATCCGGACCTTCGCGACGAGCGCATGGTTTCCGCGTTCGGCCTCATCCACAGCCGTTTCGCCACCAACACCTTCCCCAGCTGGAAGCTCGCGCATCCCTTCCGTTTTATCGCCCACAATGGTGAGATCAACACCCTGAAAGGCAACCTCAACTGGCTCCGCGCCGGCGAAAGTTCCTTCCTGACCAAATATTTCACCAAAGAGGAAATGGAAATGCTCTCGCCCATCGTGGACGAAGGGCAATCCGACTCCGCCTGCCTCGATAACGTGGTGGAACTGCTGAACCTCACCGGCCGCTCGCTCCCCCACGTCATGATGATGCTCATCCCCGAAGCGTGGGACGGCAACGACAGAATGGACCCCGTGAAGAAAGCTTTCTACGAATACCACGCGTCGCTCATGGAACCCTGGGACGGCCCCGCGTCGATCTCCTTCACCGACGGCAAGATCATCGGCGCCACCCTCGACCGGAACGGGCTCCGCCCCTCCCGCTTCGTAGTGACGAAAGACGATCGCGTGATCATGGCCTCCGAAGCCGGCGTGCTCCCCATCGATCCGAAAAACGTGAAAGAAAAAGGCCGCCTGCAGCCCGGTAAAATGTTCATCGTAGACATGGACCAGGGCCGCATCATCGGCGACGAAGAGCTGAAGCAGTCTATCTGCTCCGCACAGCCCTACGCCGAATGGCTTAATAAATACAAGATCCGGCTGGATGAATTGCCCGAGCCCCGCGTAACTTTCACGCACCTCGAGCACGACCAGATCTTCAAATACCAGCGCGCTTTCGGTTACAGCACCGAAGACATGGAAACGATCATCTCCCCGATGGCGATCGACGGCAAAGAGCCCATCGGTTCCATGGGCACAGACGTTCCGCTGGCTATTCTGAGCGATCAGCCACAGCACATCAGCAGCTACTTCAAACAGTTGTTCGCCCAGGTGACCAACCCGCCCATCGATCCTATCCGGGAAAGACTGGTTATGTCGCTGGCTACCTTCCTCGGCAACAACGGCAACCTGCTCGATGAAGATCCGCTGCACTGCCACTCCGTGGCGCTGCCGCACCCGGTATTGAACAACTACGAACTGGAAAAGATCCGCAGCATCGACACCGGTATTTTCCAGGCCAAGACTTTACATACTTATTTCAAGGCCGACGGCAAGCCCGGCTCCCTTGAAAAAGGCCTCGCCCGCCTCTGCCGTTATGCGGTAGACGCTGTGGAAGACGGCTTTGAAGTGATCATCCTTTCCGACCGCGCCATCGATTCCGAGCACGCTGCGATCCCGAGCCTCATGGCCGTTTCCGCGGTGCATCACCACCTCATCCGCAAGGGTTACCGCGGCCAGGTAGGTATCGTTGTGGAAGCCGGCGATGTTTGGGAAGTACATCATTTCGCTGCGCTCCTCGGCTTCGGCGCCACCGCCATCAACCCGTACCTCGCCCTTTCCACCATCCGCGACCTGCGGCTGCGCGGCAAATTGCAGACGGAGCTGGATGTGGACAAACTGAAAAAGAACTACATCAAAGCGGTTTGTGAAGGTTTGCTGAAAGTGTTCTCCAAAATGGGGATTTCCACACTGCAGTCTTACCAGGGCGCCCAGATCTTCGAGATCCTCGGCATCAACAAATCCGTCGTAGATAAATATTTTACCGGCGCTGTGTCCCGCATTCAGGGGCTGGGGCTGGACGAGATCGCGCAGGAAACGCTGGCGAAGCACTGGATGGGTTACGGCCGCAAGGAAACCCCGGTACAGCGCCTCACCACGGGCGGTGTGTACCAATGGAAACGGAAAGGCGAATTCCACCTTTTCAATCCCACCACCATCCACCTGCTGCAATATTCTACCCGCCAGAACGATTACAACATCTTCAAGAAATACTCGAAAGCCGTAAACGACCAGAGCGAGAAAGCCGCCACGCTGCGGAGCATGTTCACTTTCAAACGGAACCGCAACCCGGTGCCCATCGAAGAAGTGGAATCTGCGGAAAGCATCCTCAAACGCTTCGCCACCGGCGCGATGAGCTTCGGCTCCATCAGCCACGAAGCCCACTCCACCCTGGCGATAGCCATGAACCGCATCGGCGCGAAAAGCAATACCGGCGAGGGCGGGGAAGACGAAATGCGTTACGAGCCGCTGCCCAACGGCGACTCCATGCGCTCGGCCATCAAACAGGTTGCGTCTGCACGTTTCGGCGTTACGAGCTACTACCTGACCAATGCCGACGAACTGCAAATCAAAATGGCGCAAGGCGCGAAGCCCGGTGAGGGCGGCCAGCTGCCCGGTCATAAAGTGGACGAGTGGATCGGGAAGGTCCGCCACGCCACGCCCGGAGTAGGCCTCATTTCGCCGCCGCCGCACCACGATATTTATTCGATCGAAGATCTGGCGCAGCTGATCTTTGACCTGAAAAACGCCAACCGCGCGGCCCGCATCAGCGTGAAGCTCGTGTCGAAAGCCGGTGTGGGCACCATCGCCGCAGGTGTTGCGAAAGCACATGCCGACGTGATCCTGGTATCCGGCCACGACGGCGGTACCGGCGCCTCCCCCATCAGCTCCATCAAACACGCCGGGCTTCCCTGGGAACTGGGGCTGGCGGAAACGCATCAAACCCTCGTCCGCAACAAACTCCGCAGCCGCGTTGTGGTGCAGACAGACGGTCAGCTCAAAACCGGCCGCGACATCGCCATCGCCACCCTGCTGGGTGCCGAAGAATGGGGCGTGGCTACAGCCGCCCTCGTGGTGGAAGGCTGTATCATGATGCGTAAATGCCATCTGAACACTTGCCCCGTAGGCGTTGCCACGCAAGATCCCGATCTGCGCAAACGCTTTAACGGTACCGTTGAAGCCGTGGTGAACTTCTTCCACTTCCTCGTGGCCGAATTCCGCGAAATCATGGCCGAGCTGGGCTTCCGTACGGTGCAGGAAATGGTGGGACAGGTGGAAGTGCTGAAAGTGCGCGACAACATCTCTCATTGGAAATTCAAAAACCTCGACCTTTCTCCCGTGCTGTACCGCGAACCGGCTTCCGACGAAACCGGCCTGTACAAACAGGAAGAGCAAGACCACGGCCTGGCCGAAGTACTCGACTGGCAGCTGCTCAAGGCTTCCAAAGACGCGCTGGAAAGCAAAACCCGCGTTTTCGGCACTTATAAGGTGAAAAATACCGATCGTACCATTGGCACGATCCTGTCCAACGAAATATCCAAACGCTACAAGAGCGAAGGGCTTCCGGAAGACACGATCCATTTCAAATTCAACGGTTCCGCCGGCCAGAGCTTCGGCGCCTTCAATACCAAAGGCGTGACGCTCGAACTGGAAGGCGAAGCCAACGACTACTTCGGCAAAGGCCTCTCCGGCGCCAAACTGATCCTTTATCCGTCTACGGAAGCAGGATTCAAGGCGGAGGAGAACATCATCGCAGGTAACGTGGCCCTTTACGGCGCAACTTCCGGCGAAGCCTTCATCCGCGGAAAAGCCGGCGAACGCTTCTGCGTTCGTAACTCCGGCGCCACGGTAGTAACCGAAGGAACGGGCGACCACGGCTGCGAATACATGACCGGCGGCCGCGCAGTGATCCTCGGTGAAACGGGCCGCAACTTCGGCGCGGGCATGAGCGGCGGTCTCGCCTTCGTGTACGACGTGAAAGGCGCTTTCGCCGGACAATGCAACCCGGAAATGATCGACCTCGACCCGCTCGGCGAAGAAGATGCCGCACAGCTGCACGACCTGATCACCAAGCATCATGCGTACACCAACAGCACAGTGGCCAAATTCATCCTCAGCGACTGGGAAAATCAGCTCCGCCATTTCGTGAAAGTATTCCCGAAAGAATACAAGGCCGCCCTGAAGGCTGCCGCCACCAAAGGCGTGAAAAGCAAAGCGTAACTAACTAATTATCTAAGCGACCAAGCAGAGACAGATATGGGTAAACCAACAGGATTTCTGGAATTTACAAGGGAGTTGCCCGGAAAGGCAGACGTGAAATCCCGCGTGAAACATTATAACGAATTCGTAGAGCGATTCCCCGAGAAGAAGCTCAACGAGCAGGCCGCCCGCTGCATGAACTGCGGCGTGCCCTTCTGCCACAGCGGATGCCCTCTCGGCAACGTCATCCCCGAATTCAACGATGCGGTGTACCGCAAAGACTGGCAGGAAGCGTACGAAGTGCTCACTTCCACCAACAACTTCCCCGAATTCACCGGCCGTATCTGTCCCGCGCCGTGCGAAAGCGCCTGCGTGCTCGGCATCAACCAGCCGCCCGTGGCCATCGAGGAAATCGAAAAACATATCATTGAAATCGCATTCGATAAAGGACTGGTAAAAGCCAAAGTCCCCCGCGTGCGCACCGGCAAAAAAGTTGCCGTGATCGGCTCCGGCCCCGCAGGCCTCGCCGCAGCAGCGCAACTCAACTACGCCGGGCACCTGGTAACCGTTTTCGAGCGCGACGATAAGCCCGGAGGCCTCCTCCGCTACGGCATCCCCGACTTCAAACTGGAGAAATGGGTGATAGACCGCCGCGTGGCCCTCATGGAAGAAGAAGGCGTAACGTTCCAATGCAATGCGAACGTGGGTGTGAACGTTAGTATCAACGACATCCTCCGCGAATTCAACGCGGTTGTGCTGGCCGGCGGGTCTACCATCCCCCGCGACCTCACCATCCCGGGCCGGGAGCTCAACGGCGTTCATTTCGCCATGGACTTCCTGAAACAACAGAACCAACGCGTAGGCAAATCCAAAGTACAAGGCAACGACATCCTCGCCACCGGTAAAAACGTAGTAGTGATCGGCGGTGGAGATACCGGGTCCGACTGCGTAGGCACTTCCAACCGCCATGGCGCCAAAAGCATCACGCAGCTGGAATTAATGCCCAAACCCTCGGCAGACCGTACCCCGTACATGCCCTGGCCTACTTACCCGATGGTCCTCAAAACGTCGTCGTCCCACGAAGAAGGCGCCGACCGCCACTGGGCCATCGCAACTAAAGAATTCGTCGGTGACGATAAAGGCAATCTTACCGGCCTCAAACTGGTGGACCTTACCTGGTCTTTCGGTGAAGACGGCCGCCCCGGGCGCTTCGTGGAAGTGGCCGGATCTGAAAGGACCGTTCCCTGCGAACTCGCGTTCCTGGCTATGGGCTTCCTCCATCCCCAATTCAAAGGCATGCTGGAAGACCTCTCCATCGAAACGGACGAGCGCGGCAACGTCAAAGCCACCGAAAAAGCATATCAGACATCCATCCCGAAAGTATTTGCTGCCGGCGACATGCGCCGTGGCCAATCCCTCGTGGTATGGGCCATTAGTGAAGGACGAGAGTGTGCAAGAAAAGTGGACGAGTTTCTGATGGGCGCATCCCAATTGGAAAGCAAGGACGATTCCTTGGTATACCTTTCCATCTGATCCTTGAATCTTAAGTCTTCTCATAAGCAGGTTTAGATTTTGTTGTAACCTTCAGCCGGGCCGGGTTTTTACCCGGCCTTTCCGTTTTTACCGCCGTTCGGTTGCGCGGGCGCCAAAACCATTCCGCCAAACGGCCGAAAAACAGCGGCGCACTCATTTATTTCATAAATTTATAGCACTAACCAAAAGAGAACCATATGCGCTGGCAAGGACGCCGAGAAAGCACAAACGTTGATGACCGCAGGGGCTCCGGCCGCGGAGGCCTCGTAGTAGGCGGCGGCATCGGGACCATCGTAATCGCCCTTCTGGTATATTTCCTCGGCGGCGATCCCTCCCAGGTCGTGAACATGCAACAGCAAACCGGCACCGAACAGGGCCAGCTTTCCCCGCAACAGGAAGCCCAGCAGAAAGAAGCCGCCTCTTTCACCAAAGTAGTGCTGGCCGAAACGGAAGACGTCTGGAACAAGGTTTTCCGCGACATGGGCCAACAGTACCAGGAACCCACCCTCGTTATGTTCACCGATGCCGTTCAAAGCGCCTGCGGACAGGCGTCTGCCGCCTCCGGCCCTTTCTATTGCCCGGCAGACCACCAGGTGTATATCGACCTGTCTTTTTACGACGAACTTAAAAACAACCTCAACGCCCCCGGCGATATGGCCATGGCCTATGTGATCGCCCACGAAGTCGGGCACCACGTCCAGAACCTGCTGGGCGTTTCCCAGAAAGTACAGTCCATGCGCAGCCGCCTCAGCGAAGCGGAATACAATAAATTATCCGTGAAGCTCGAGCTGCAGGCCGATTTTTACGCCGGCCTCTGGGCGCATTATATGAAAGGCGAAGCCGATTTCATCGAGGCCGGTGATATCGAGGAAGCCCTCAACGCCGCAAACGCCATCGGCGACGATAGGTTGCAACAGCAGTCGCGCGGGTACGTGGTACCCGACGCCTTTACCCATGGCACGTCCGCGCAGCGCATGTACTGGTTCAAAAAAGGTTTCGAATCCGGCGATATCCGCCAGGGAGACACATTCAACAGCGCACAATGAAAAGACAGATCGTCTGGAAAGGACTTTACTATCAAATGATGGAATACTGCAGCATAGACGCGAGTGGGACGGATATCCGGATAAACGGGACCATCGTGGGTTTCGGGGAAGACGTGCCATTTTCCGTATCCTATGATATCGTTACCGACCGCGCCTGGCAAATGTCTGGCCTCGAAATGGCGATCGAGCGGGACGGCGATTGTTCCTGGATTTCCCTTCACCGCGATATCAACGGTAAATGGACGCAAACCGGGCACACGCGCGACGAGTGGGACCATTGCATCGATGTCGACATTTCCCTCACCCCGTTTACCAATACCCTTCCCATCCGCAGGCTCGGCCTGCAGCCCGGCGAGCGCACGCAGATTGACGCGCTGTACATCAACGTGCTGAAAAACGAGATCAAACCCGTCACGCAGTTTTATACGCGGTTAGATGAAAACCGTTACCTCTACGAAGGCGTGCTGAAAGATTTCAAGCGCGAGATCATCACCGACGAAGACGGGCTGGTGATCGATTACCCCGGGCTTTTCTACGCCGTTCAATCCGAAACGGAATAATACTTTTTCAATAGCCAGAGATATTTCTCCGGCATGTGGTGCACGAAAATGTTTTTCCCGTCGAACGGGAACTTTTTGTGGTACTCGGCGTCTGTCATGAGAATGATGGGTGTGCCGCAGGTCATGTAGTTGTTACTGAAAACATAATTGGGCTGCACCATTTCGGGCAGATGCCTTTTGGCGAGTCGGAACACGCCGTTGCCCAGGGTTTTCCGGAACCGGCGGACGCTGCGATTGGTAGTGCGGGTGAGGCGGTTGTAGATGAGGTTGCCGTACAGCCGAATGAAAAATTTCTGCTTCTTCAATTCTCCTTTTACGTTCATGAACGGGTTTGGCATATTGTAGTCTTCCACCGTCTGCAAAGACAGCGGTGTTTCGGGTACCCAATCGTCGCTGTTCACGATGCGGAATCCCCAACCGTCGCGGGTAATATTTTCGAAATCGTATGCATAGAAAAGATTGCCGGGTTTCGGCGCGGCGCTGCAATAGGTTTTGTAGATGATATCTTTCGGAAGATCGGGGTGATATTGCAGGTACGACCGCAGGAGAAATGCGATGGCGCCGCCCTGGCTGTGGCCGGTAACGATGAACTGGCGCGTGCCACGGGCATACCGTTCCTTCACATGGGAAATGATATCTGCAGACATGAAGCCCACGGCGGCCGTCCAACCCACATGCACATACGCTTTGGCCGTGTCTGCGGCCAGCTTGTATTCCCACCGGGTGCTGTCGTTCAATTGCAGCACGCCTTTGGCGGGGATCATGGCGGCGTAGAAATTGGCGAGCCAGCTTTCGAGTTTGCCGATGGTGCCGCGCACCTGGATCACATCTACCCCATCGTTCCTTTCCCACATCATCCAACGGTTATAAAAACCGACTTCCGGCGAAGTGTAAAGCAGCCGGTACGACGACGGATGATTTTTGGCGTTGGCGGTGTCTCCATCCTGATGGAGACGCATGAGATCCTGGTACTCGTTGGCGTCGAAACCCGCTTTCAGCTGGGCTTTCACAGGCAGGGCCAGTACGACCGAAAGGGCCCATAAGATAGCGCGCATGTGTTTTTTTCCAAACATAACAAAAATCTGTCGTGTAAGGTTGATATGCCTTAAATTGCAACGTCACCATTTAACCGCAGATCATGATCACGATTACGACAGCAGCGCCTGAACAATTGGCCATTGTGCAGCAGATCGCCTATGCAACCTGGCCGCATACGTTCGGCAGTATACTTTCTCCGACACAGATCGATTATATGCTGAAGATGATGTACGACCTGGACGTGCTGACCGAATCCGTGGAAAAGAAGAACGTTGTTTTCCTGTTGGCCAATGTGGACGGGGTTTTCGGCGGATTTGCCGGCTATGAGCTGCATTATAAAAAAGAACCGGTATCAAAATTGCACAAGATATACGTGCTGCCTTCGATGCAAGGGAAAAACGTGGGCCAGGCGCTCATGTCTGAAGTGGAACGCATTTCGCGGGAAGCCGGCATGAAAAAACTTTCGCTCAACGTAAACCGCGACAATAAAGCAGCCGGTTTTTACGAACGGAACGGATTTACGAAAACGGGCGAAGAAGATATCGACATCGGCGACGGCTTTTTCATGAACGACGCCATTATGACCAAGAAACTGTAAAGCGGAATATGATCCAACGAAAACACCTCCTGCCAACGCTCGCCGCGGCCGCATTGCTGTGCTTCAGCTCCTGCGCCCGCCAGATCTCCCAATCCGGAAAAGCCTCGTTTTACGCCGACAAGTTCCAGGGCCGCAAAACCGCCAATGGCGAAACCTTCCGCCAAAGCCACATGACCGCCGCCCACAAAACCCTCCCATTCGGCACCAAAGTCAAAGTCAAAAACCTCGACAACGGCAAAACCATCAAAGTCCGCATCAACGACCGCGGCCCCTTCGTTGCCGGCCGCATCATCGACCTCTCCAAAAAAGCCGCGAAAAAACTCGGAATGGTCAATTCCGGCGTGGCGAATGTTAAGATTAAGTATAAAAAGCCCAAAGGATAAGGCTGCGCTTTCTTTTAACAAATTTTCGTCATATATTAGAGTAAAGTGTTGTGTTCAACTATGGACTACTGGTTCCCCATACCTACAGTTTCCAATGAACTCCCTCCAATGACCAACCTGCCCGCTTACCCGGATTTTACCGTAACCCTTTCCGGCGATAACTGGCGACAGGCAGAGTTCGTCAATATTTCCAAGCTGAAATTAGTCGGCGAGGAAGTGGATGAAATCAAGGAAATCCATATCAATCACAGCCGCGAAATGGCGGAAGGCATTCGTGCGTTCGACAATGTGCACGTCCGCCGCAGTATTGGCGCTCCCGAACTTTTCATCCCCCTTTTCGAGCTCCGCTCCTTCCTCAACTCCGACACGCTTGGCGCTATTGCGATACATCAACATCCCGGGTTCGTGAAAACCGGCTTCGCTATTACGTCGCGCGGCGGATGTTATTACGGCACGGAAGAAAACGGGGTCGTCAAATCCCTTGCCCTTTGCGATGCCACACCCTGGGCCGGGTACGAGATCCCCCGCATCGTCCGGCAGTTTTCCCTGGTTTTCGTAGATTGGTGTGATTGTATCATCATAACACCGTAATCATATGTCGATCTTACTCGGCCGCATCGTGATCCTGGTGGAGGATTACGACGACGCATTTGAATTTTACGAACAAAATCTCGGCGCCCGCAAAATCGTGGACTATACCGTAGGCCCACAGCGATACCTGCATATCGGGTTCGACGAAGGTGGCGCGGGCATCTGGTTCCTCCGCTCCCCCGGCCACACCGGCCGGCAAACGAACGGCGAGCCGGCGATGGTCATGTACACCACCGAATTCGAAACCCTCAAATCCAGGCTGGAACAAAACGGGGTGAATATCTCCAAACCCGCGGTGTACACGGATGAAGCGTGGTTCCTCCATTTCCTGGATTTGTACGGGAATGAGATCGTGCTGGTAGAAATGAGGAAATGATTTCCTTCCCAATCCCCCGCTGCGTCTGTGTTTTGTCAATTTTGACGAACAAACTTGCATCCCGGCTCCGTGGTTTTTTTATTTGTTTTATGAAAATGATACGCTACTCTTTCCTCTGCTGCGCCCTCACCGCAGCGGCGCCCGCGATGGCGCAAAACGCCCAGGTGGTTTTGCCGGGCTTCACGGCTTATGCCGACCCCGCCGAAACCGGTGTGGATATCTCCGGCAGGAACGGGGTTGTACGGTGGACAGACAGTTCCAACGCCGTCCATTTCTGGTTTCACGCCGCCAACACCGGCTCCCTGAAACTGGGGCTCCAGGCAAAAGCTGACGCACCCTCCACCCTGCGCATTTCCGTCAACGGTACGGAAAAAACCGTACAAGTGCCTGCCGGAGCGGATTTCGCGGATATCCCCGTACTGTCTACCAAACTCAAAAAACCCGGATTTTACGATATCGCCCTCAAAGGCATCTCCAAACAAGGAAATGTATATGCGGATGTGAAAGGCGTTACCCTCGAAGGCCCCGCCACGAAAGACATCCAGTTCAATCCCAAACCCTGGCGCCGCTCGGCTTCCGTCCACCTCAACTACACCGCCCCCGAAGGCAAAGACGTGGAATGGTTCTACGGCGAAATCAAAGTTCCGGAAGGCCAGGACAAACTCGGTACCTACTTCATGTCTTGCGGATGGCACCGCGGTTATTTCGGGATGCAGGTCAACGGCCCCGATGAAAGAAGGATCATTTTCTCCGTGTGGGATTCCGGCAAAGAGCCCGATAGCCGCGATAAAGTGGCTTATGAAGACCAGGTGACGCTCCTGGCCAAAGGAGACTCCGTGATCGCGCACGGTTTCGGCGGCGAAGGCACCGGCGGCCACAGCCATTGGGTGTACGACTGGAAGGCTGGTCAGACTTACAAATTCCTCATGCACGCCGTCCCCAAAGGCACTACCACACAGTATTCCGCGTACTTCTTCGTACCGGAGCACAACGAATGGAAGCTCATCGCTTCGTTCCGCGCGCCCAAAGACGGCAAATACATGGGCCATCTCTATTCTTTCCTCGAAAACTTCAGCTTCGAGAACGGCCACGTTTACCGCAAAGGCTATTACGGTAACCATTGGATCAAAACGCCCCAGGGAGAATGGATCGAGCTGACGAAAGCGCGCTTCACCAACGACGCTACCGCCCGCGCCAAAGACCGCCTCGATTTCGGCGGCGGCTCCGAAAACGGGATGTTCTACCTCTGGACGGCCGGTTTCGTTCCCGCCGATGCCAAACTGGGCGACAATTTCGACCGCCCCGCCATCGGAAAAGCGCCCCTCATCGAGCTGCCCAACTTCTGATAATCAATCATTTCAAATAGAAAAAGCCTCCGGTTTGGAGGCTTTTTCATGCCCTAAAACGTAAAACAAACTTGTCACAATGTAAAATATACTTGACTTTATGTAAAAAATACTTAACTTCATGGCATAAACATCCCCCACATGAAATCTAAATTCCTCCTTCCGCACGCGTACAAAAAAATAGGCTGGTTCATCTGCTTGCCTTTTATCTTTCTCGGTTTCACCTGGACTTATTTAACAGAAGCAGATTCCAAGCTTTCTACGATGGTTGGTCAACAAATCGGCCGCGCCATGGGCGACTATTCCGACGAATTCATTTCCATCGGGATTTTCGTTGGCCTGCTGCTCGTTTCGTTCAGCCGGGAAAAGGATGAAGACGAGTACATCAGCAAAATACGGCTGGAGTCTTTACAGCTGGCCGTTTTGGTGAATTACGTCCTGCTCATTCTCGCAACGGTGTTCATTTACGACATGGCCTATTTTAACGTGATGATCTATAATATGTTCACCATTCTGCTCATCTTCATCATCCGTTTTCATTTCCTGCTGTACCGGCAAAAAAATCCCTGGCATGAAAAACATTATCAAAGTTGAACGGGCGCGGATGAACCTTACGCAAGACGAGCTCGCGCGACTGACGGGCGTTTCCCGTCAAACCATCAATACCATCGAATCCAATAAATACGTGCCTTCCACCATTCTGGCCCTGAAGATCGCTAAGGTTTTTTCCAAACCGGTCGAAGAGATTTTCCTCCTCACCGACGAAGATTGATCTTGTTGATCGAAGTTGGTAATCCTTCCCGGCCGCCGTTGTGTCACTCACTTCGGCGGCCGTTCTTTTTTCATCCTTTTCAAAAATTGTACATTAGCAGAAATTCCCCCGGTATGGCCAAAAACCCGATACTGCCGATTGCGGACGCGATCAATCCATTCAAGATCCGCAAAAAGAGATTGATGAACTTCAATCCCGTAACGGCCGTTTCTTCCCGCAAACCTGTTGACCATGTCCGGATCACGGTATACGAATACGACAGCGGGTATTTCCACGAAGAAACTACCGACACCGTATCCGATTGCTTCCGCTTCGCCGAAACCGACACCAAAAAATGGATCAATGTAGACGGCATCCGGCGCGAAGAAGTGGAATCCATCTGCCGGCATTTCAACGTCCATTTCCTCCTCATGGAAGATATCATGAGCGAAGGGCAGCGCGCCAAGATGGACGAAATCGGCAATAACCTGTTTTGCCTCCTGCCCATGTGCTATTTCAAAACGGAAAGCTCGGCGGTGGATATCGAACAGGTGAGCCTGGTGTTGGGAAAGAACGTGGTCATCTCCTTCCAGGACGATCCCAACCGCGACGTCTTCAACCCCATCCGCGAGCGCCTGCGCACCGATGGCACCAAGCTCCGCCTTTCCGGCTCCGATTATTTGCTCTACGCCCTGCTCGATATCATCGTCGATAATTACTTCGTGGTGATGGACCATTTGGGAGACCGTATCGAGCTCATGGAAGATATCATTCCCCGCCAGCCCAACAACCGCACGCTCGCCCGCGTCAATTACCTGCGCCGCGAGCTGATGGAATTCAAGCGCGGCATCGCGCCCGTCCGCGACCTCATGAACGGACTGCTGAAATCCGAAAACGCTTTACTGGAGGAGAATACGGAGAAATATTTCAAAGACGTTTCCGACCACATCATCCAGGCGGTGGACCTTGCCGAGAGTTATCGCGATATGATCATCAACTTGCAGGAGCTGTACCATGCGCAGATGAACCAGAAGATGAACGAAGTGATGAAGGTACTAACGGTGGTGACTACACTCCTTGCGCCCATGACTGTGATCACGGGGATTTACGGGATGAATTTCGATCACATGCCGGAATTAAAAAACCCCAACGGTTACTTTATAACCATTGGGGTGATGCTTTGCATATTTGTGGGGATGATCCTTTTCTTCCGCAAGCGCGGATGGTTTTGATCATTTTTTCTTGTAGACCGGAACGGTGGAACAGGGCTCCCCGTACATGAGGCTTTTCACGACCGGCCGGAGTTTCCGCGTGATTTCCACATACGCGGCTTCGGGCACGGCTTTATCTGCACAACCTTTGATGATCACGCGCAGATCGTTGAATTCGTTGGCGTCGATCGCCGCCACTTTTTCCAGGAAAATCGTGTTGCGGAGCGAGGTTTCGTCGCCGTAAGCCACGCGGGCCGCAACGGGCTCGAGGTAAGCGGCGGGGAGCATGTACGCCCAAAACGGGATGATGGCGTCTGCCGTGCAGGTGATGGTCACGGCTTTTCCGCGGTATTGTTCCCAATCATGCGCCTGCAGTGCGGCGCGGTAATCCTTTTCTTTCAGGATGAGCTCCATGAACAGGTAATCTTTCAGGTCGAAAACGATGATTTCTTCCTTGGGATAATATTGTTCGAGATCTATGGTGACGAGCGCGCTTTGCGCTACTTTATTTACTATTTCTTCCATACTGCAAATTTACGGATTTTATGGGAAGCCCGTTCCCTGGCGCAGGCGCGCCCAAACCTGTATAAAAAACATTATACGTTGGCCGAACCCCGCTCCTGTTTTGGGTTTCATGCATAAAAAAAGGCCGGGCTTGCGGCCCGGCCTTCCTATGTGGATTTCCTAAAATCAGTTGGAGCGGAAGAATTCAGCGCGGTTGTCTTTCACGTTGCTGTTCTTCTTCAGTACAGACTGGAACAGCTGCTGCTGTACCAGTTGCTGCATGGCGCCTTCGAAAGCCTGGCTTTGCTGGCCATAGTCGAGGTTGCCGATGCCGGATTCGGTGTAGTTGTTCACATGGATCACGAACACGCCGGCCTGGCCCTGGATGGGAGCCGAAACTTTAGCGGGGCCCCATGCTTTGTTGAACGCTGCGCCGATTACGCGGGGCTCGAAGTTGAGCGCCGGCGCGTAAGAAGAGGAGAAGTTCAGGCCTTCGGCGGTGAGCACCGGCTGGTTGGTAGCTTTGGCAGCTGCGTCCAGGTTGGCGGGTGTGCCGATTTTAGCGATAATCTGATCCGCTTTTTTCTGCTTGCGAACTTCAGCTTCTACGGTAGGACGAACCTCGTCGAGCGGAGCGGTCCCTTTTTCGCGGATGCTGGTCAGTACGGCTACTACGAAACGGTCTTCGAGGGAGAACACGCGGCTGACATCGTTCTTTTTGGCGCTGTAGGCCCAGTTAACGATTTCGCGTGCGGAGCCGAGGCCGGGCAGTACGAAATCCATCGGCTGGATGTTTTCAGCGATTTTTTTGTTCAGTCCTTTCTGCTGGATCGCTTTTTCGAATTTGTCGCGGTTGGTGTTGGCAGAAGCGAATTCGTTGGCTGCGGTCAGCATATCGTTGCTGGATGCGGAGCTGGCGTCTACACGTTTACCGAGGTAAGCGATTTTGAGGGCCGGTCCTACATTCTTTTGTTCCATGATTTTAACCACGGCGTAACCGATGGGGAGTTTCACGGTTTTCACGGCGCCTGTGGTACCGTCGAACGCGAAGGTTTTCACCTCGGCCAGTTCTGCGGGCATATCGGTGTGGGGGGCCAGGGTTACTTCGCCGCCGGTTTGTTTGGCGTTGGGGTCCTGGCTGATGGCGGTGGCGATGGCTGCGATGTCTCCGCCGCCGCGAATTACAGCTTCAACGCTGTCTGCACGTTTTTTGGCGATTGAATCCGCGCCCTGTTGAGCGAAGATGAGCACCTGGCGCAGTTTCACGGTGTCGGCCATTGTTTTGCGGTCGATCATTTTTGCGTACACCAGCATGTTGCCGTCGAGGTAGGGACCGAAGGTCGCGCCTTTGGGCAGGTCGATGATGGAGTCTTTGTTCGGCACCTGGATGGCGCTGCGGGAAACGTAGCCGTCGTATTGGTTATACTCGGAGTTCAGTTTTACGAATTGAGCCACATCGGGAGTGGTGTCCATTTCCGCTTTCAGTTTCTGGATATCGGCCAGTGCGGCGGCGGAGTCGGTACTGGTGGGGATTACGTCGAAGGAAACGTATTCCAGTTTGCGGCCTTCCGGAACTTCGAACATCCCTTTGTTATCCTGGATGTATTTGTTGAGTTCTGCGTCGGAGGGTTTGATGGTGCTGTCCGCGATGGTGGAGTACGGAACCTGTACGTAACCGATGTTGGCTACTTTGGCGGCATCTTCCTGTTGCTGTTTGGCCAGCCACTTGGGATAATAGATACCTTTATTAATTAAGGAATAGTATTTCAGATTTTGCTGATACTCTACGATAGCCTGGTCGAACTGCAGGAGTTGCGCGCGCATGTTGGGATCCTGCTTGGCGGCCTGGTTGACCTGTTGGATAACGGAGGGATCGAATTCGCCGGTTTCGCGGTTGGCGAATTGCTGACGTACCAGGGGGTGCGGGTTGTTCGCGCTGAACGCGTCTACCACTTCCGCATCGGTAACCGTGATGCCCAGGGCTTCGTACTGCTCGGTCATGATGTTTTCGCGGAGGAAGGCATTCCAGGCCTCTTCGCGGAAATACTGCTGCGCTTCTTCATCGAAAGTCTGGCCCGGCATGCGCTGGCGCATCTGCTCGGTCGTGAATTCGATACGGCGCTGATAGTCGGTGTTGGTCAGTTCCACACCGTTTACTTTGCCTACTACATTAGACTGGCCCATGCCGGTCCTACCAAAGAATACGTCTTGCAATAAAAAGCTCACGATGGCCAGGCAGATCAATACGATGATCCAGACAGCGTATTTGTCCCTGATTTTCTGAATAACTGACATATAATATATTGTCTGATTTTAAGAGGTAGCAAAAATAGAATAATTTAATTGTAACTGCAAAATAGCTTTTATTCCCCCAAAAGCCAATACAGTAAAGGGTTTGAGCGATTCAAGGAGGGGTGGTTTTTATCCTTCATTCACACATTATCCACATTTCATAAAGTTTTAATGCACAGGTATTGGTTGTTATCAATCAGGTTTAGACGGCCGCTGATGTACAGTTTCGGGAGAATATTTTCGCGGAACGGAGGTGGCGGTTATCCACAAAATAAGGAATACATCGATATAATCCACAACAAATTGTGTATTAATCGACCCCAAAAACTGAAAACACAAGAAAATTTCGTGGTTTTCCTGATTTCAGAAAAAGAGGCCTCTTTTTCCACAAATCCTGTGTATAAACCTGTTGTTAAGGCTGTTTTTTGTGGGAAAAGCCACGGTTGGACGGAGGTAAAACTAAATTTGTTTTTCTGGTCAACTCCGGTCCGGGAAAAACCGATGTGAAAAACCCGGTTGTTTTAACACTTTCTTAATACCCGCCCGTCAAAAAAGATATTCAGCAAAACTGTTGTCAACACTGTGGATAAACGAGGTCAAATTCAGCAGGGGCGCGGATTACGGTTGTTAATTTCGTGTGGATAGCGCACAGGAAAATAATAACAACTACATTTGTATCAGGAGGGAAAAACAAGTTTCCCCCAAATTCACACCCCTAATAGTAGTGGGCTTTTTCTTCTTTTTAAAAAGAAAATTTAATCTATAGCTATGTTTACGGAGTTAACGGAAGCAAAAAAATTTGCAGAAAAAGGGATTTCTGGATATGGAGGTGGACGTACGCCTGGATCTCTTCGCTGAAATCGACCGGCTCAAAAAGGAAAAAAATGCCATCATCCTGGCGCATTACTACCAGGAGCCCGATATCCAGGACGTGGCCGATTATATCGGGGACAGCCTGGGCCTCAGCCAGCAGGCCGCCAAAACCGATGCGGACATCATCGTTTTCGCCGGCGTTCACTTCATGGCCGAAACCGCAAAAATCCTCAGTCCACAGAAAAAAGTGCTCCTCCCCGACCTGAAAGCCGGCTGCTCGCTGGCCGACAGCGCCCCTCCGGAGCTCTTTGCGCGCTTCAAAGCACAATACCCAGACCACCTTGTCATCTCGTATATCAACTGCTCAGCGGGCATCAAAGCGCTGTCTGACATCATTTGCACCAGCTCCAACGCCGAAAAGATCATCGAGGCCGTTCCCAAAGACCAGCCCATCATCTTCGCGCCAGACCGCAACCTGGGCTCCTATCTCGTGAAGAAAACGGGCCGCGACATGGTTTTGTGGAACGGCGCCTGCATGGTGCATGAGATTTTCAGCCTGGAAAAAATCACCAAGCTGAAGGTGCGCCATCCACATGCCAAGATCATCGCGCATCCCGAATGTGAAGCGCCGGTGCTGGCCATCGCCGATTTCATCGGGTCTACGACGGGATTGCTGAAGTTCACCCAGCGCGACGATGCGAAGGAATATATCGTGGTGACCGAAACCGGGATCCTGCACCAGATGCAAAAAGAGAATCCGAACAAGACTTTCATTCCGGCGCCGCCGAACAACGCGTGTGCTTGCAACGATTGTCCGCATATGAAACTCAACACCCTGGAAAAGCTGTACCTCTGCATGGAGTACGAGCAGCCGGAGATTACGATGGACGAGCAGCTGCGCATTGCAGCGAAGCGCCCGATCGACCGGATGCTGGAGATCAGTGCACAGGCGGGGTTGTAAGTTCAGTACCGCATTCAGAAAAGCCGCATTTTTCAGAAATGCGGCTTTTTTTGGTCTACAGGGATTTGAATCACAATTTTATACATGTTACGACTCTTCTGCTGTAGCGGTTTTGGGAAAAGCATGGCGGATTTTCCGTCAAAATGTCTGATGATTTTTCCACATGAATAACTATTCCTTTTGTCCAGCCGCGGGATCAGATACATTTGCCGCTTCGGAAATTCCGTAATCGCTTCTTAGGGAGTGGGTTGCAGGGTTTTTGGATTGCGCCGGTGTCCGGAGCCGGATAATTTTTCTGAAAGATTTTTCGGGATGGAGAAGTTATGTCTTTTCGAGACGAAGTTTTTCGGTGGATGAGGTGATAGATTCATGCGCTGATTTTTGTTTCGAGGGATTTTTTCCGCCGGATGATTTTTCCGCTGTGTTTTTCTGAAAGCATTTTCGGGGTGGAGAAGGTGTGTTCGTTTGCGAATGTTTTATTGGTTTTGATGCGTGCACGCACCAGGATGAATACGCGAACGTTTTTTCCGCCGATGATGTTTTGGAAGGACCGTTTTTTCTGAAAGGCTTTTCGGGATGGAGAAGTTATGTCTTTTTGCGATCGGGGATTTGTGTTGCATGAAGTGATAGATTCGTGCGCATTGATTTGGATCGCGGAGGATTGAATGCCGCCGAAGGGTCGTTGTTTTTTTCTGAAGTTTTTTCGGACTGGAGAAGTTATACCTGGTTGTATCTGATGGCTGGTGAATGGAGTGATAGATTCGTTGACTGTGTGATCAGATGAAACAAGGGAGAATTTTTCGCTGATTGATTTTTGAGATGAGGACAGGATCGCTGGAAATTTTTCGGGATGGAGAGGATGTCTTTTCAGGTGATTTGAATGGTGGATGTAGTGATAGATATTTCTGCCTGGTGATGGTGGTGATGAATTGATTTTCCGCCGATGATTTTCGGGGATCGATTTTTCTGAAATGTTTTTCGGGATGGAGATGTTATGTCTTTTCGTGAATGAAGATCTGTTTGTATAGTGATAGATGTATGAACTGATTTTTGCTTGCGCAGATTTTTTTCCGCCGGAGAATTTTTCAAATGTTGACTTTTTCTGAATGTAATTCGGGTAGGGGATTTTATGTCCTGTTGTGATCGTTGATTTGTTCATTATATATATGGACAACGATTGTGAATTGAAAGGATTTTCCTGTCCGCCACATTTTCGGGAACAGATTTTAAGGAGCTATTTCAGGATGGAGAAATCATTTCTTTTTCGGATGGAAGTTCTGTTTTGTGTGGTGATAGACGCATGAAATGAGGGACGGATTTCCGGGAGGTTTTTTCCGCTGGAATGGTTCCAGGACATATGGGATTTTTCTGAAAGCATTTTCGGGATGGAGTAGTTATATCTCCGCTCCTATGCCGGGTGTTATGTAGTGATAGATGCATGCGCCTGGGGATTGGGGTTGGATGGATTTTATTCCGCTGAATTTGTATGGATGAAAAGCGAATTTTTTCTGAATGGATTTCGGAACGGGGAAGTTATGTCTTTCCGGATCAGCGACTATTTCTTTAGATCTACATAATAGAAATGCGGTTTCTGATCAGGTTGATGGATTTTCTGCTACCGGTTACATTCAGGGGAAAGGGAATTTTTTCTGGAAGGAATTTCGGACTGGGTGTGTATTGTCTATTTGTGAAGGTTGGAGGTTTGAATTGATTTTTTCTTTTTCAGGACATTTTTCTTTTCCGAATAGATCTTTGAAGCTAATGGGACATTTGTCGAAATTTAATTCGGTTGATATATCGATACTGGAGAATACACATAATAATATATAGGTGCATTTTCTCCTGGTTATATAACGCGATGTTTTTCGATAGGGATTGCTGGATGAGGGGTACATAATAATATATGGTTGTATTTCTTTGAAATTTGTTGGGGTATTCCGGCGTAAGGAATTTTGATTGGGAAGGATACGTAATAATATATAGTACAACTATCCCGATCAGGATTTGCAAGAGATGGATGAAATGCATTTTTCTTGGAAGGAAGATTTCCGCGATGAATGATAATATATAGCTGTACTTCTTCCGTTGTATTGTTGGCATCCATAAAATGGCCTGTGCGATGACCACTCCATAATATATGGCCGACGTCCCCTACTCCGAATAAAAAAGGCCATCTCAACGAGATGGCCAAAGATCTTATTAACGGTGGAGTGAATTTAAACGGCAACTTCTTCAACCCAGATATGATCGGCTTCTGTTTTACGGAGTGAAAGATTGTAGCCGGCAACGATAATGCAAATAGGATCTCCCAGCGGCGCGATCTTTTCTACTTTTACTGTTTCCCCCGGAACACATCCCATTTCCATGAGTTTTATATGAAGGTCGCTTTTCTCGAATTCCCGTATTACTGCACTTTTACCAAGGGTGAGGGAAGAAAGTTTAATCATATTTTCTTGTTGAGCGAGTTAAAACCAATCTGTGACTGCTGTCCCAGCTATTACGGGGCAAAGGTACCGCTCAACGGCCATAATGCAAAAAAAGGCCGCTGTTGAAAGGCTTTTTCACCATAATTTTACACAATGGCAATCAATTTTACATTACATGAGGTGAAAGTCCAGTTGAAAGAGCGTACCCGGCTGAAGGCGTTTCTGAAGGAGCTCTTTAGGCGTGAAGGACAGGGCTTAAAGAACCTGCATTATGTCTTTTGTTCGGACGATTACCTGTTAACGATCAACCAGGAGTTTCTGCAGCACGATACTTATACAGATATTGTCACTTTTGAGCTTTCGGAGAACCCGGATGTTACGGAGGGGGAAATCTACATTTCTATAGACAGGGTACGTGAGAATGCAGCGAAGTTCAAGGTATCGGAGAATTATGAGCTGCACCGCGTCATTTTCCATGGGGCATTGCATTTATGTGGTTACCGGGATAAATCCAGGAAAGAGGAAGCGATGATGCGGGAAAAGGAGGATGAGAACCTGAAACTGTACTTTGAGTCCTGACATGGCTGTTATGTTCCACGTGGAACATCCAGTTTGTAAGTATGTAGCTCCCAATTGGGAGCTTTTTTTATGCGGGATGGTTGGAGGATCGACTATGAATTTGCGTTCTATATGTTGTGCGGGGGAGCCTCACTTTCTACATATTCAATTCTTAATGCTTGAGAAAGCGAAGGTTTCCTCTTTTATTGTTGTTTGATTTCATTTAATTCGGCTGCGACTCTTGTGTTTAGTTGATTTTTCAGCCTGAGGATGTGATTCCGACCCTGCTATTTGAATGTTTGATGTGACCCCTGCCCTACTCTTATGTGTTTCAGTTGCTATTTACGATGGAAATTGTGTTTGGTATGTTAAGGGAGTTCTCTGGCACTGGTTTCAATTGTACCCCCGGCTTTTAAGGTGGGAGGCTCGTTTCATAAGGGGTTGTTATAGCGCTATCCAGCAGGATAAAATCCTAGTATGGAGGGTTTATAGTTCGTTGAAGAAGAAACCCGCTGCATTCAGGCTTCTTTATTCTGATTACGGATGGTTGATCGAGCGTTTTCCATTTGATTTCTTAGCCAGGTGTACCTGAAACGGTGTTATACAGGTGAATGGTTTCAGAACAACCTTATATCTGATACCTACTGGAGAATATCAACTTTGGGCTAATTGCCGTTGGGTTCAAGTGTATTCGTCGCTAGCGGAGGCCTAATTTTCTTTGAATTATGGTTGGAGGATAGCAGGCCGGCCCCTCCAAGTCACTAATAACCTCCGAGCAACGAGATATGAGCGGAAGTGCCAACTTACCGCCGGCGGTGTTGCGGGTGAAAGGCATTTCACTATGGGTAGGAATCGCACCGCCCCCATTGCAATGAGCGAATCGGTAGACTGGCGTTCCAAAAAGGGCGGAACGGTTCCTATTTAGGGGGATTTCCCATGAAAATGTAGCAAAGCTGAGGCACAATACAGCCTTTTGACATAGAATAAAGGGAAAACCGTATTTCTAGTTGGCTTTATTTGATGGTTTGGTAAAAGAAAGAGCCTCTTCTGCCCTACTGTACCTTGTATGTTATAATGGAAGATAGTTTTTTCCTCCGTATCCAGGAAAAATGGGAAAGAATAGGGTTGTTCCTGGGGAAACCCAATGTTTCCCCAATTGAACCCTGCCTTTAGATGGATGAAGAGACCATACAGTTGTTCAATAATGTTCAATAATGGCTAACATGCTAGAATTGGTGGTATAATGAAGCTAAGTTGGATGTTCCACGTGGAACATTCTCAGTCTTTTGTCGCTTTAGATGGTTATGCCCGTGTACAGGTAGTTTTGAATTCAATTTCGAGCATAACATATGGATTGCAGTTATGAATCCCAGCTGTTTCGGCATTTTCAAACGGGTGAATTAAGGTGTATTGCATATGGGATACTGATTAGCATCGCCGGGAAGGTCTGTGTGCTTTGATTAACTGATTTTACCGCCTCTAGTGATGCAGATAGTGGTTTATCAGGGTAGATTAGACTGGAAAATACCATGTTTTAGATGTTCCACGTGGAACATTGTAGGATTTGCAGTTCAAAGCCACGAATGCAAGGTAGATCTTATTGATTTTCTGATAATTGGGTACTATCCGGAAGTTATGATTGTGGTATTGGTTGATTAATGCCCATTTTTTAAACATTCTTGATTGAATATTCCCGGGACTGCGCCCTTAGAGGTACCATTTAAAAGCTACCCGTGCTATTTCTATGGGTATAAGGATTTATTAAGATGGTATTGGGGTGTAAAACTTGCCTACTTGCAATGATTTGCTGTTTTAGCCCTTTTTGCCTTTCTTCAGGACCCTCAGAGACATGTTTTCTCCCCCTCTTTTATTCTAATGGTTGTTTGTTTCTGTAGTTGGTTGACAAGGCGGACTATTTTTGATCTCTTGGTTAGTTTGCAGGTGGATCTTTGCTGCTGAGGCCGCCATTTTCATCATGTACATATGCGTTATTGGGATGGTAGCAGTGCTGAGCTGTATTATTTGGTGAAATCCTTCCTGTTCATAGCTCATTTAACTCATCTCGTGCAGTTAGGATATCCAGTTCGCATACTTTGAACCAATTAATGCCTTATTGATAGGGTGTCTCCCCGACCAGGTATGTGTTTTTTATTAAAGACTTGCATGTTCCACGTGGAACATGATTGGTTTTGCTCTTTTAGAAGCCGGAATGCTTCCTTCCCTTTTAAATTTGAAGTGATCGACGCCTTGAGGTAGGCATAACCCCATGTTCCACGTGGAACATAGAGCGTAAATGCATCAATATCTAGGTTAAACAGTTGCTTTTGGCTGGACTGAGGCACTCGAGGATAGATTTTGGGATTTAGCGTATGGGTTTTCGTGGGTGTTGCTTTAGTATTCTGAGTTAACAAGGACGTTCCCTGGGAAAGTAGTTTCTCGGTGGATTAGGAGGACGCAGCAGGGGAAGGTTTACCGGGGGCGTATGAAGAGGGCTGTCCCAGGTTGAGATAAGTCGGGGGAATGGGGTTTCATTATACTGAGGCTTTCGAAGGATGCCAACCAATGTTACTTGGTACCCAACTTTCTACTGTGAAAGGAGTTTGCTTTTTCTTAATCAGGGGCAAATAGGGTCTTTTTTTGCTTTTCTTTCTTGCTTGCCCCACTTCCGAGGGCTTTCTACGTGTTTGAGGCATTTTCGTGCCGAGGGATTTGGGTTTATTCATCTAGTATGCTGGTAAAGTAGTTCCTTCCCAACACAGCATCCCTTCCTTATGGATAATTCTGCAGGCTTAAGTTTTCTCTTTTGGCCCATTAGTAATGAGTAATTATCCCTCCACATCCCAGCGTTCTTGCCAATAAATCGCCACTTTCTGGAAATATCACTTAGACAAGGAGCTTTAGGGATAGAGGTTCTTAAGTTTCATTTCCAATTACTGTGTATTCAAAGGGCCTCAAGGATACCTTATTCATGTTTCAATACCCCCTCTTCCAGATGCTTTTCGTTCATTCCCGGTGTTCCTTCATGAATAGCTTCGCGATTTATTCCCAATTGCGACTTAATATGGTTCCTACACCCGCCAATACTTAGAAGTTTCGCCCTCTTCCTCTAAAAACCAATAATAATCTATGGTTCGATGTGGCCAAAACAAAGCTCCTATCCCCACATATCTTACTCCTCGGAGAGGAGAAACAAAGAAACTATGACCCTCATTCCAATGAGTTAAATCCCTTTTCCTCAAAGGAAGTTAGTTTCCTCACCCCCGGAGAGAAGAAACAGAGGAATTATTTCCCTTCACATCCAAAGGGTTTCCTCCCTTTCCCTCTAAGGGATTTAGTTTCCTCGCTCCTCGGAGAGCAGAAACAAAGGAATCATGTCCCCACTTCCAAAGAGTTTCTTCCCTTTTCCATCAAAGGAAATAGTTTCCTTACCCCTCGGAGAGCTCAACAAAGGAACAATGTCCCCGCATTCAAAGAGTTTCTTCCCTTTTCCCTCTAAGGAAGTTAGTTCTCTCACCCCCGAGAGCAGAAACATAGGAACTATGTTCCCCTCTTCCAAAGAGCCTACTCTCTATTTTCCCTAAAGGGATTAAGTTTCCTCGCGCCTTGGAGAGCCGAAGCATAAGAACCCGTGCCCACTTCTAAAGGTTTTACTCTCTATTTCTTCTAAAAGGATTTAATTTCCTCCCCCTCCGGAGAGCTGAAGCAATGAAACTATGTCCCCTCTTCCAAAGAACTTACTCCCTTTTTCCTGTATGGGATTTAGTTTCCTCCCCCTCGGAGAACAGAAACAAAGGAACTATGTTCCCCCACTTGCAAGGAGTCTCCTCCATTTACCGGTAAGGTGGTTCAATTTCATCACCTCTCGGAGAGTTGCAACAGGATTCAGTGTGCCCACTTCCCCAAACTAATCCCATGTTTTCCGGCCGTTATCTACATTGGCAACTACCTCTTACAGATATTCTACACCCCAAAAATCCCTGGAGCTCTTCCCCAACGAACGTATTTTCTGAGGTTAGGCGTTGTCTTTTTAGGTTGGAAGCGACACTCGGGGGAAGTTGATTTTACAATTCTCTGCCAGGTTAATCTATCCCCAAAAGCTCAATGCTTTCCAGGAAATTTTGGAGCCTGGAATCAAAGACAACGCCCAAAGTAGAATCTAATAAGCACCGCTGCGAATTCGCATCCGTTTCAATTAAAGAACGTAAGCGAGTATTTCCTATTTGGCCCCCAACTCCGTTACAATCTATATAACCACCTCCAACACCAGAAACCAGGCAAGCAATTCTCGCACCCCACCAAAGAAATCCTCCGTCCTAATCGAAAGTCAGACAAAGACCATATCCCACCCCATCCCCCAACTTCTACCCTGTCCATCAATCTTTTGACTTAACTTTGCACTTTCAAAATTCAAATATGTTCCCTGTTTACGATGTTATTGTAGTTGGTGCCGGACACGCAGGCTGTGAAGCCGCTGCTGCCGCCGCCAATATGGGTTCCCGGGTCCTCCTCGTTACCATGAATATGCAGACGATCGCGCAAATGAGCTGCAACCCCGCCATGGGTGGCATCGCCAAAGGCCAGATCGTTCGTGAGATTGATGCCCTCGGAGGCTACTCCGGCATCGTGACCGACCAGTCCATGATCCAGTTCCGCATGCTCAACCGTAGCAAAGGCCCCGCCATGTGGAGCCCCCGCACACAAAACGACCGCATGCTCTTCGCCGCTAAATGGCGCGAAGCCCTGGAAAATACCCCCAACGTAGATTTCTACCAGGATATGGTGAAAGCACTCATCATTAAAAACGGTGTCTGCCAAGGTGTAATCACCGGCCTCGGTCACGAAATATCCGCCAAAGCAGTCGTTCTCACCAACGGCACATTTCTCAACGGCGTCATCCATATCGGCGATAAACAGTTCGGCGGCGGCCGCGTAGCAGAAAAAGCAGCCACTGGAATCACCGAACAATTGGTATCCCTCGGGTTCGAAAGCGACCGCCTCAAAACCGGGACACCTCCCCGTATCGACGGCCGATCCCTCGATTACTCCAAAATGGAAGAACAAAAAGGCGACGAAGAAATCGTTGGCTTTAGCTATATGGACGTTGAAAAGATCCGCCCGGAACAACAACGCTCCTGCTGGATCACCTACACTTCGGAAAATGTACACGAAATTCTGAAGACCGGATTCGATCGCTCACCCATGTTCCAGGGAAGAATCCAGGGAATCGGGCCGCGCTACTGTCCCTCCATCGAAGATAAAATCAACCGTTTCGCCGAACGCGAACGCCACCAGTTGTTCGTAGAACCGGAAGGATTCAACACCGTCGAAATCTACGTCAACGGATTTTCAACTTCCCTCCCCGAAGATGTACAGCTAAAAGCCCTGCGCATGGTGGCCGGATTTGAAAATGTAAGAATGTTCCGGCCCGGGTATGCGATCGAATACGATTACTTCCCACCCACCCAACTGCAATTTTCCCTCGAAACGAAACAGGTCGCCAACCTGTTTTTCGCCGGCCAGATCAACGGAACCACCGGATACGAAGAAGCCGCATGTCAAGGTTTGATGGCCGGTATCAACGCACACCTGAAAGTTACCGAACAGGCGCCGCTCGTTTTGAAACGCAGCGAAGCATATATCGGCGTACTGATCGATGACCTCATCAACAAAGGGACCGACGAACCCTACCGCATGTTTACTTCGCGCGCGGAGTTCAGGACCCTCCTTCGCCAGGATAACGCCGACCTCCGCCTGACCGAACGCAGCCACGCCCTCGGTCTCGCGACCGACGAGCGCATGGCCCGCACCCGCGAAAAACTGGCAGGCGTTGAAAAAATAAAATCCATCCTGAAAGAATTACCGCTCGAGCCCGAAGAAGCGAACGCCTGGTTACAAGCCAGCGGCTCCGCTCCCCTCACCCAAAAACAACGCGCACACCAGATTTTGCTGCGCCCGGGTATCGACATTTTTTCCATGAAACAGCACTTGCCGAAAGTGGAAAAAGCACTCGAAAACTATTCAAAGGAAGTGCTCGAGCAGGTAGAAATCCAGGTGAAGTACGACGTGTATATCGAAAAGGAAAATGAACTGGTACAAAGAATGAGTCAACTCGAAGACCTGATGATCCCGGAATCGTTCGATTATTCCAAACTCGTTTCGTTATCGAACGAAGCGCGCCAGAAATTTTCGCGCATCAAACCGCGGACCCTCGGTCAAGCGAGCCGGATCAGCGGCGTCAATCCCAGCGACGTACAAATTCTCATGGTCTACATGGGCCGGTAGAAAAATATATTTCCAAGAAAAAAAGAGCGGTCGATTTTTTCGGCCGCTCTTTTTTATGTTCCACGTGGAAAATGGCCATTTCTTCCAAAAAAGCACAATTAGTTGAAAATCAATGAATTAAAAACGCCTTCAAATTTCGATGATCTCGGCATTACTGAGGGCTAGGTATCAAAAACGATAAAAACCGAAAATCGAGGCTAAAAAGTAGGTTATCTTTGAATGGGGCATTTTTGAGGAAAACGCGGAAGGAAAATCAACGAAATTTTGGGATCGAGGCAACCCTCGGGAAATGAAAACCGTACATACTGTAGTAACGCCCGAAAAAAATTTTAGCCATCCGTATTCCCGCGGTTTCGGGAAACCCGAATTTTAAAAAATCAGTGCAGGACATATCAGCAATCATAGCGGGCTGCAAGAACTGGAACCGTTCCAGTCAGGAAGCACTTTACCGGCAATTCTTTGGATATGCCATGGCTATCTGTTTGCGATATGCGAATAACAAAGAAGAGGCGATTGAAATTTTAAACGACGGTTTCTTGAAAATTTTTCACCACATCGATTCTTACGATACGTCCCGACCTTTCAAAAGCTGGTTGAGCAAAATCATGGCGAACACCGCTATCGACCATTTGCGCAGCCGGAAGAAAATCGTTTTTACGGAAGACATCACACAGGTGTATGAATTGGGAATGCCAGACGAATATGCGATCAGTAAATTGACTTGCGAAGAAATTCTCCAATTGGTACAACACCTCCCTCCCGCTTACCGGACCGTTTTCAATTTGTATGTGCTCGAAGGATTTCAGCACCAGGAAATTTCTAACATGCTCGGAATTTCGGAAGGGACATCCAAATCCAATTTGTTTAAGGCGAAGCGGATTCTCAAAGAAAAAATCGAAGCGATAACATCTATGAATATTTCCGGCCCGGGATCTATCGGTGCCGCCCAACCGTCATGAGCGAACAGTTTGAACATAACATCCGGAAAAAGCTGCAGGACGCAGAAATTCCATTCGAGCCCATGGCCTGGGAACGAATGGAAAAGCTGCTGGACGAGCCTAACCGCCGGCGCCCCATCTGGTGGTGGCTGAGCGGGCTTGTGCTCATCCTGGGGCTCGGCGGCTGGTGGTTCTTCTCGCAGCAAAATGTGGAAAACACCGGCGAAACTTCCGACAACAATATTATTTCCGAAAACCAATTGGCCAATCCGGAAGGAAAAAACGGAAAAGTGGATAATACCCCCGTTTCCGGAACTGCAAAACTTCCATCCGCGGATGATGGGAAATCGAATGTGGATAATCCATCGAAATCGTCCGCATCTCCTTCCGCCAATTTCATTTCAAAAGGAGAAAATTCGAATGATGTGGATAAAGGGGCTTCCACCTCCCCTTACTCTTCGGCAAAAAATAAGAACCAGAAATCCCGGATTGGAAAAAACAACTTCGCCGCAAACATCACCGCGCAAAACCGGAACAACGAAACTCCGGATGTGGATAAAGTGACCGGTTCATCATTGATGGCTAAAAAAGGAAACACCGGTGTGAATAATTCAACGGCTCCTTCCGCTAATAACCCTCAAAACAATGGAACGGAAAATCCGGATGTGAATAAGTTGACCGGATCAACGAAAATTATCGATCAAAAATCGAACGATACCAATTCGGATGTGAATAAGCCGGCGCCGCCGATCCTTCCTACGCAAAATCAGGCCGACAAAAAAACGGATGTGGATAAAGGCGCAGGAATTACACAAACGCCTGGATTGAATAATCCTTCCTCCGAAACGAAAACAGACTCGGCACAATCTAATCCCGATCCCAGGAAAGCCCCGCGGAGAAAGGGTTTCGAAGGAGGCATCTTCCTCGGACCAGACGTAAACGCCACCGGATCTTTCGTTGGCACCAAGATCGGGTTCACCGGCGGCCTCCTGCTCAGGTATCATGTGAATAACCGTTGGTATGTTAGTACCGGCGCCGCCTACACGAAAAAAATCTACGGCGCTTCGCCCGACGAATACAAAGTTACCGGCCCCGCATATTACACAGACATCGATGCGGATTGTGACGTGATCGACGTACCGCTCAATCTGCATTACGTTTTTGCAGAACGCCCGTCTGGCAGATGGAACGTGAGCGCGGGCGTATCCACCTATTTCATGCTGCGCGAAAAGTATGATTATTACTATACCAACTATCCCAAACGGACCCGCGTGTACAGCAACCAAAACCAACACTGGTTTTCCGTCATCAACCTCAGCGCCGGTTGGGAGAAAAACACGAAAGGCCGGTTGAACTGGGGCTTGCAACCGTACGTGAAAATTCCGGCCGGTGGCGTTGGGGAAGGAAAAGTGAAGTTGTATTCCGCCGGCGTCAGCCTGCAGCTCACATTGGGTAAAAAGTAAAAGCGGATTATTTTTTCTTCTCGCGGATGTTTTTGTACACCTTGATCGCCATCATCAGCGCGGCGGTAAAAAGGGCAAGTCCGGCCAGGGCCCAAACCGTACTCAGAAAACTTTTCAGGACTACCAGGAAAACGATCGCTACCAGGAAGATCGTGGCTACTTCGTTCCAGACGCGGAGTTGCGTGGAACTGCGTTTGATGACCCCGGCCTGGAGGTCTTTGTAAATACCATGAAGGAAAAAGAAATAAAAATACAGGCCGAGCACGAATGCCAGTTTTATCCACAGCCAAACCGGGATGCTACCCAGCAGAAATACCATCCATGGCCCAAAAATCAACGTCAGCACGGCCGACGGCCAGGTGATCCCGAACCACAACCTTTTCATCATGATCCGATATTGATCCTGGAGGATGCTGCGACGGGGCTCTTCCATCTCCTGCGCTTCCGTGAAATACACGAACAGCCGCACGATGTAAAACATCCCGGCGAACCAGGTCACGATGAAAATGATATGAAGCGCCTTGATGGTGAGGTACATAATGGCAAAAATAATTAAAAATCACGGGGCGTCCGTCACCCGCCCGTTTATAGTTGCTCGCGGTCCATGTAGGAACCCTTGCGGCTGTCGCGCGAGAAAACGTACACGAGCAGCGAAATGAAAATGCAAATCGTCACGTACCAGTAATACCACGATTCATGGCCGATCTCTTTGAGTTTGAACGCAATCGTTTCGGCCGTTCCGCCGAAAAGGGCCACCGTTAACGCATATGGGAATCCCACGCCGAGGGCTCTTACTTCCGCCGGGAACATTTCCGCTTTTACGACGGCGTTGATAGACGTGTAGCCGCTTACGATCACGAGTGCGGCGAGAATCAGAAAGAAAGCGCTCCAAACGGAACCGGCATGGCTGATGGCCGTTAGCAACGGAACGGTTAAAAGGGTTCCGAGCACGCCGAAGCCGATCAGTAAAGGCTTTCGCCCGATTTTGTCGGACAGTTTACCGAACAGCGGCTGGATGCAGGCGAAGATCAGCACGAGGAAAAACGAGATAAGTGTGGATTCTTCTTTAGACAGTTTCACGGTGTTGACGAGAAACTTTTGCATGTAGGTGGTATAGGTGTAAAACGCGAGCGTCCCTCCCATCGTCAATCCCACAACCGTGAGCACCGCGCGGGGATGATCGCGGAAAAGTGCTTTCACGGAGCCGCGCTCTTTCTTTTTCGTGTTGAGGTCTACGGATTCGTGCATGTTCCGGCGGAGATACAACGCCGTGATGGCCAATGCAGCGCCGATGATGAAAGGGATGCGCCATCCCCATTCCGCCAATTGTTCCGGGGTGAGGAAAACCCGCTGCAGGAGCATCTGTACGCCGAGCGCGAGGATTTGGCCACCGATAAGCGTTACATATTGAAAGCTGGAAAAGAAACCCCTGCGCGAGGAGTCCGCCACTTCACTGAGGTACGTTGCAGAAGTGCCGTACTCGCCGCCCACGCTGAGCCCCTGCATGAGGCGCGCCAGCAAAAGCAACGCAGGCGCGGCTACGCCGATGCTGGCAAACGAGGGTGTGCAGGCGATGAGCAAGGAACCGAGCGACATCAATAAAACCGACAAAGTCATCGCAGTTTTCCGGCCACGGCGATCGGCGATTGTTCCGAAGAGCCATCCGCCGAGGGGGCGCATGAGAAAACCCACGGCAAAAATGGCGGCGGTGTTTAATAATTGCGCGGTAGGATTATCCGACGGAAAAAAGACCGGCGCGAAGTAAATCGCGAAGGCGGAATAGGCATACCAATCGTACCACTCCACGAGATTGCCGACTGAGCCGGTAAAAATTGCTTTCAAACGCCACGCGGTGGAGGCTTCACGCGGAATGGAATTGGTGGTCATGGATCAAAAATAAATATTTCCCGGACATCCTTTTCTTAACAAACCTTTTACCCCCGGTTTCAACAAAAAAACGAAATTCGGAACATGAGAAAAAGAAGACGGCATCGCCGGAAATGGGCGCGTCAGCAGCAGCGGATCAGGATGTTTTCGGAAGAGCTGACCCGCTTCCGGCAACAGTTGGGAAAAGTGCAGCGGGAACGGAACCGGAAGTTGAATTACCTCGTGGAGCGGATGAACAGGCTCTGGCCCGGAGAATTCGGGTCATGAAACCCACGCCGCCGGCAAACCCATGAACTTTCCATAAAGCTTCGCGGCCGTGGCCAGCAGCTCCTCCCCGATCGAAATCCCTTCAAAAGGTATATAAACCATTTCCACCCCGTTTTTCCGGATCTCCCGGCGCCACGTACCCACAATCTTCCCTTTCGAAATCACCAAATTCGGCAAAATCCCATTCGGCGGCGATAGCACCCCCGCCGGCACGTCATCCGCTACCATCGACCGGTCCGCATAACTGATATGATATTCATCGAACCCCGACAGCAACCGCACTTTCGTATCCGGCCGCACCCTCGTTTCGCCATGCGTGAGGTAATACGTCTTTTCGCCGGACGAAAAACTTTCGAACACGGTGCCCGCCTCTTCAAACGCGCGCCGGCAGGCCGTTATCGGAAATCCGCACCACCACGAGAAATCTTCCGGCGTGGCCGGGCCGCGGCTTTTCAAATAACGTATAGCCAACTCCGTTAGTGGTTCATGGGTAAGTTGATACGGGATTTGGGGCAGCCATTCGTCGAGCAGCACATATGTGAATTCCTTTCCCCGTCGGGGGCCGCAGCAGATCACCTGCTCCAGGCCGCCCATGGTGAGGAATTGGTTCATGCGGTGGTCGGACGTATCGATCCGTTTTTTATCGAGAATGGTTTTCAGTTCATTGCGGGAAAGCGCCTCCCCGTTCTTCAACACCTCCCGGAAAATCTTGTAGACTTTCGAAAAGGAATCCGCGTCGAGCCCCAGCTTTTTCCACTGGCTGCCGCCCTGAATTTTTACCCGTGGGGCCACGAGCGTCGCCATCCAGCGCACATCCTGCGGATGCACGAAATGCAACGTGCCGCGGAGATTCGATATGCGGATGATCTCCCGTTTTTCAATGAGCTTTTCCACACCATCGTCGGTCAGGTTTTTACATCGCATCCCGAGCGACCACTTCGCCCCCGCGAAATCCTGCGCCTGCATGGCGCAAATGTGCGCAACAACAGATGCCGGCGCTTCGTTGGACGGACTGGATAAAAACTGTCGCTCGAGGCGGGTGGCGAGCATGGCGGACGGGTTCATTTTCCGAAAGTAAGAAAAACCTGCATGTTGGAAAGGATGGCGTGGGAATAAAAAAAGGCGGCCGGAGCCGCCTTCGAATATCAATCGAGCACGTACGGCCAGCGTTGTGGCCGGGTGAGCGTGGCATTGGCTTCGTCGTCGTTCTGGAAACGTTCTTTCACGGGGTCCCAGAAAAGTTTGCGTTTCAGTTTCATGGCGGTGTGGTTGAGCAGGCAAACCGTACAGGCGCGGTGGCCCACTTCGATCGGCGTGATCGGTTGCCGGCGCGAACGAACGGCTTCCAGCCAGTTGCCGTGATGGTCGAGACTGTCTACGAACCGGATTTCGTTTTCGCCGATGATCGAGGAAAGGATTTTGGGATCGGAAGCGTCGAGGGCTTTGCTGTTTTTCGCCTGGCCGGCGGGGTCGTTGGCGGTTGCCGAATAATTTCCGCGGGAAACGAAAATCCATCCATCTGAGCCTACGAATTTCACACCGTTAGGATAGCTGTTGCTGGCGAGCACTTTCACGCCGTCTGCATAAATATTTTCCGACTGGAAAGGGCCGTGTACGTTCCAGAGGTTCCCGGCGGCGGGGAATTCCGCTTTCGCCGAAACCTCGATCGGGCCGGTGTATTCGTAACCCAGTCCCCAGTTCACGATATCGAAATGATGCGCGCCCCAGCCGGTGATCATACCCGCTCCAAACTGTTCGCAGCGGAGCCATCCCGGCCGGCTGAAATCGTTCGTGGGATGCACGCGCTTGAGGGTATACGGCGCAAAGGGCGTTTCTCCGAGCCAGGCTTCGTAATTCAGTTCTGCGGGAACGGGCATTTCCTTTTCGGGCGTGCTCTGGGAAGGATCGTCGATGGGCAGGCCAACGTATACGGTGTGCACTTTCCCGATCCGGCCGTTGCGCACCAGCTCGCAGGCTTTTTTGAACTGCGGCATGGAACGTTGCTGGCTGCCGATCTGAAGGATGCGCCCGGCTTTGTGGACTTCATTGCTGAGGTACCGGCCTTCCGAAATGGTGAGCGACGCGGGTTTTTGCATGTACACGTCTTTCCCCGCGCGCACCGCCGCCACAGCGGGGATCACGTGCCAGTGGTCTGGCGTGGAGATGATAACGGCATCGATGTCTTTATCGGCCAGGAGCTCCTGGTAATTGTGGTAGGCTTTGACGCTGTTGTCTGCCTTCCCGGTTTTTTTCGTGTAGTAATCGTTGACGAGTTTTTGTGCGCTGCTGAGGCGGTTGCTGTCGAGGTCGCAAACAGCCATGATGCGGGCGGCATCGTGTTTCCAGACGCCGGGCATATCGTGCTCGCGGGAGATGCGCCCGTTGCCGATGGCGCCTACGTTGATTCGGTTACTGGGTGCCAGGGGCCCGCTGATCACGTGTGCCGGAACGATCATCGGGATGTGCGCGAGGGCCACGGTGCCGGCAGCGCCGGTAAGTGCGTTTTTAAGGAAGTTCCGGCGCGATCCGCCGCCGGCGTTGTTTTTGGGTCGCATGTGGAATATGATTGAGGGTGATCAGAATCCGATGGAATTGCCGCCGTCTACCGCCAGGCTGGTGCCGGTGATGAAACCGGCCGCCGCAGAAGCGAGGAACACGGCGGCGAGGGCCACGTCTTTCGGCTTGCCCAATTGCTGCATGGGCGTTCGCCCCAGCACACGGTTCTTCCGGTCGGGGTCGTTGTTCAATGCTTTGGCCGACATGTCTGTCTCGATAAAACCCGGTGCGATGCAGTTGATCCGTACGCCCCTGGCCGACCATTCCACCGCCATCGCCTTCGTCATCCCTTCCACCGCGGCTTTGGCGGCCGTGTAGGCGATCACTTTCGGGATGCCGTACTTCGCCGCCATGGAACTGATCATGATGATACTGCCCGATCGCCGTTCCGTCATCCGTCTCGCCGCCTCGCGCGACAGGGCAAAAACGGCCTGGAGGTTGGTGCGGAGCACGGTTTCGAATTCGGTATCGGTAACGTCGAGCGCATCTTTTTTGAGATGGATGCCGGCATTGTTGACGAGCACATCCAGCGGACCGTACGCCGATTCTATCCCGTCTACCAGGTCGGGGATCATGTCCAGCTGCGCGAGGTCGCAAACGATGGTGCGCACATTTCCACCGATATCGGCGGCGGCGGCATCGAGCACATCGGCGCGCCGCCCGGCGATGATCACTTCCGCGCCATATTCGGCGAAAGCGCGGGCAACGGCCAGCCCGAGGCCGGAGCCGCCGCCCGTTATCAAGGCTCTTTTTCCTGACAGATCGAAGTCGTGCATGGTCATTATTTGGTGATCTCTTTGGCCATCGCTTGTCCCGCGGTGGTCACGTAATATTTTGCGATCATGTTTTTCACTTCCCAGGCGGGAACGGCGCCGGCTTTGAGGAAACCGAGATAGCGTTGGAGCACTTCGGCAAAATGCGCTTCGTGGCCGGTTTTCAATTCCTGGGGGATGGCGATATGGAATTGCTTGCCCCGCGCCTCCACGGAAATACCAGGATACTTCGTGGCAAGGCGCTTCACAGCTGCTTCCAACGTTGCGGCGAATGCGGTATCGGCTGCGATGGGCTCCACGAACAGCTCAGGCTTCCAGGATTCCTCCGCGCCCTGGCGGATAACGATGTTGCTGCGGCTTCCGCGCGCAATGGCGAAATGCGTATCGCCCCCGCCGGCAGGCGCTTCGAAATTCCAAAGTGCCGACAGGCGGACGTGAAAACCTTTCACCGTATAATCCACCGTTCCATTGGCGGCGATGCCGGCCACGGAATCTTTCACATATGCCTGCAGAAAATCGGGGAATGTTTCGGCGCCGGTGATGGTGGAGAATTGCGCAAGCGTCAGCGGCGTTTTCCATTTCACGGCCTTGTTCAGCTGGATATCTTTCGTATAGTCGAGTGCGGTAGTGTCGAACAGCATCCAGTGGGTGAGGTCAACGAGATGGGTGTTTACGTCTACGAGCGCATCGCCCTGTTGCGAGGGGTCGAAGAACCAGGTGGGCCGGCGGAGGGGTTTGCCCGACACCATTTTATAGAAGTGGTGAATGCTTTCGATTTCGATGGCCGGTTTTTCCGGGGTGCCGGGCTGCATTTCCCCGAACACGGTTGCATCGCGGAGCAGTTCTTTCTGGAGGATGTTGGTGATCTCGGAACGTTCGGTCATGATATCGTACAGCAGCACTTTGGCGGCGCCGGCATCGGCGAAGCTTTTGCGGAGTGATGTAAAGTCCGCTTCGGTAATGGCCATGGGCTTATCGGCCAGTACGTGCATCCCGGCCTGAACGGCGGCGTCGATGTAACGGGTTTTATCGTGGTTGTTGCCGGCGAGTACCACAACGGAACCTTTGCGCTCGGATTTCAATTTTTCCAGCCAGTCGGCCCCGGTGTAAACTTCTTCTTTCCAGTGTGTGGGATCGGTTGGCCGTTCGTTATACTGTTTGATGAGATTGAGGTGCGCTTCCAGCTCGGGGCCTTGCGGAGCATAGACGTGCACGATGCTGTCGATACCCGGCGTAGCGGTTTTTTGGACGAGCGCGGCGTGGAAGTGGCCGGGCGCGAGGGTGATCAGGTGAACCATATCTTGCGCTTCTTTCGGTTGGCCGGGCTGGCAGGCTGCCATGAGCAGCGAGGCGCCCAGGAGGTAACTGTAACGGTATTGTTTCATGTTGATCATATTAACGTTGATAATCGACCGGTGTTTCGGGCGATGTGGCATATGCTTTGGACGGGTTGCGGCGGGCGGTTTGGCCGACCAGCCAGTGGAGCCCCTGGTAAAGGTGGTTCACGAAAACGGGATCGGTGTAATCGCGTTTGTGGTGCCCTAAAGAAGTGAACCAAACGAAACCGCCGTCGAAGTGTTGGTACCAGGCGGCGGGATAATAATTCCCGAACGAGCCCTGGTTTTTCGTGAGAACGGTATCGTTAACGTCTTGCAGGCTTTTGGAGTCGTGGGCGAGAATGGGATGGATGCCGCCGTACATCTCTTTCGAGAAATAGCATTCGTCTTCGCGCTCCCAGACCTTCGGCACGTCTTTCAGCGAAGGGTGCGCCGGGTCTACCGCCACCACGCGGAACCGCTGGAATTTGGCGTGCCAGGCGAAGGTGCCGCCGATCATCCGTTTGAACCAGTCCCATTTCCGTTCCGTGCCGATGGCGGAATGCACGCCCATGAACCCGCCGCCCGACTGGATGTACCGCATGAGCGCCACTTTTTGCGCGTCGGTGTCGAACACGTCGTTATTGGTGGACGTAAAAACCAGCGCGTCGTATTGCGCGAGGCGGGATTCGGAGAACACGGAAGCATCGTCCGTCACATCCACCGCGAAGCCATGATCGGTGCCCATTTTTTTGAAAGCGGCGGCAGCGTCGGGGATATTGTCGTGGACGTATCCTTTCCCGTTTTTGGTGAAAACGAGCACTTTCTTTTGTTTCCAGTTCACGGTGCCTTGCGGGGCGCGTTGGGATGCGCAGGCGGTGAGGAGGAACAGGCAGCTTATCAACAAAATCCCCCGGGCGGGGAAGCGTTTTACTTTCATAAGAGATTGATTGACTGTGGAATTCGCGGAGGGGAAAGCCCCTTTGCCTAAAAATAGGCAACCCATCGACGGTTTCCAACCCGAAGTGCCCTTTTACCGCCGGAAAGCCCGTTTACAACGTTTGAAGGAGGGACGAGCGGAGAAATATAAAATCTAAAACGGGGGGAATAAACGAGAATCAGGATGGAGATACTTTAATTCGCGTAATGCAAAAAAATAGGGAAGGAAATAAAGGGCAACATTTTGTCAGGGGAACGCAAGGCGCAGCGCGTAAATAGGGAGATCTGGCTGTTAATGCTATTGCCAGCTTCGAGGCCTTCTGCATGTCTCTCCTTGAACATCTTCGATCTCTTCCTGGAATTGGCTATCCGCTAGTTTTTTCCGCCCGATAACGAGCGAGCCACTGGCAGCATCCCTGACGGCGTCATTTACGCGGCCAGGTGGAAAAGCGACGAATGCCCGCTTATTTTTACTGGCATTTACAAATTTAATCGGAGGTAGTAGATCCGTATCTCCGGAAACAACCATGGCCATATCAAAATTATCTTCATAAAGATCGATCATGATTTGAGTGGCGATATTAACATCGGTCATTTTTTCACTTTCACTTTGATAGCTATTTCCACAAACTCCGCAGGAGACACGCTCTCTTTGGAATTTTCCATAGAAAATCTTTACGAGATCCAAAGTGTTCAATGCTTCCAGATAACATTTCTGTCGTTGGCGGGTCTCTGCATTATTGGTCACCAGGGTCGTAAAGTATTTTACCGCGATTAACTCCTGATGGGGTTTTAGCAGGTTCGAAACAAGCTTCTGGATATTTAACCACAGATACCGATCATACCCACTTTCTTTCAGGCCAAAATATAGATTGTAACCATCGATATATGCTATAACTCTTTCTTTTTTAGTGCTTTGCAATCTTCATGTTTTAAGGCAAGTAATTTTTTGCGGGAATCTTTTTTAGCGTTATCTTTGTTGTACCACGCTGAATATTTATTCAGTCCGACGCACCAGAGATGGTGCGTTTCTTTTTCAAGCGAGACGTTCTGCAACTAATCCAATGTCCTCACAAACCTTGTTAACGGCCGCTTTTAATGTGCTGTTGGGCCCCATTCTATTTTTGTTAATTTAGATGTAAGCTTCACCGGAAAGGGTGAACGCTTTCGTTTCCCATCATTATCCTCATACCGCATGTCCCGTATTACGATATTAACCGTCCTTATTTTTTCTACATTTTCCGCATCCGCCCAGGTGCTTCCGCTGGAAGATTTTTCTCCTTACAACGAACAGTTCCGCCGGTTAAAAGTGGAATCCGTAATCGACTCGGCAGGATCCTCCGTTACGCGCACTTTCTACGACAAACTCGGCAGGATCATTAAAAAAGAGGAACATGGAGAATCTACTTCCATCCAACATTTCCATTACCAGCAGCGTGGGGATACCCTCTTCCGGATGCGTACATCAAACGGTTCAAAGCAACCCGAAGAAATTGTGCGCTACGTTTTCAACAAAGGGAAACGGCTTGTGGAATGGTATGAATTCTATATGGAGCAGCCCGACAAGCCGGATGGATTACCGAACTGGAGCGGCAGTGCGAGACGTTTTTTCTATGACGATAATGGCCGGCTGGCGACCCGTCTGGATTATAGCTGGATCGATGTGAAACTGAGCCGTATGCCAGACCTTCACCTGCATCCCGCTTTATGGGAACTGAAATATCTGTATCGATACACCTACGACGCGAAAGGAAAATTGAAAGCCCGTTGGGAACACTTAAACAGGTATACGTATCATGAGCGTGACAGCGTCTGGTACGACCGCCAGAACCGGCCGGAGACGATCGTGCGGCGGATCGATCATTTGATTCTGGGGGAATGGGGCATCATGGATTACATCGCAAAATGGGAAATCAAGTATTGGGGAAATGAAAAAATGACGACCTATTCGCAACATCACCTCAACCCAACCGGACAATTTATAGAGATCGATTATACGAAAGTCGTTAAGGAAGAATTGTCGGGCCCACACGGTCTGCCGTCCAGGAAAACGGAAGGATCTACAAAGAAAATTACATGGACGAATCAATACCGGTACACCTTCTACCCTCGCTGAGATCCCCCCGCGGCAAACAGCTATATTGGCGATGAGAAGAAAATGATTATCAAGGAGTAATAAAAAAAGAGACCATCTTTCGATGATCTCTTTTTCGTGGTGTGAGCCGGGATCGAACCGGCGACACATGGATTTTCAGTCCATTGCTCTACCAACTGAGCTACCGCACCAACTTTTTTTGTTACCCTTTGTCTGAAGGGGAATGCAAAAGTAGGACATTTCCTGAAAATTCCAAAGAATTACTCGAAAATTTCTGCTTTCGTATTGATCCCGTTCCACAACTTATTTCTCCACTCCAGCGCTTTCACAGCATAGGCGGCACTTTCCGACCATTTCTCCGGATCGTTCCCGCATAATTCTTCCACCATTTTTTCCGCGAGTTTGCTATGATGATCGCCGTCTACTTCGATATGACGCTCGAGGTAATAAATGAAAATGTCGAATTTTCCGGGGAATTGTTCGTTCAGATCTTTCACTAATGCGTAGAACATATCAGGAATAAGATCTTCCCTTCCGAAAGTAAATACGGAGGCCATGATATGCGGCTTATCGGTAGCGATCACTTCAAAGGTAAACTCGAGGAATCCTTTTACGGATGGCGGAAAGCCCTCCAGCAAAGCGCTCAACGGTTGCCCGCCACGAATCCCCGCCAGGAGGTTATTGATCCTTTTCGTATCGGCGCCCGCCTGCTCCATCGCCTGAATGTACAGTTCGAAATGGCTGCAATGCATGGTGCCGGTTGCGTCTACGTCACTTTCCTCGCCGGTCACGATTTCGTTGATAAGGAACCGCGTTTCGGGGGAGCCCACAGGCACCCAGGGCGTTGTTACGCAGGTGAGCGCCCGCTGCAATCCTTTCAGCAGGCTCATGAAATCCCACACGGCAAACACATGGTGCTCCATGAACCGGCGCACGTCTTCGATCGACTGTAACTGTCCATACAGCGGGTGTGTCACGATCTGCCCGCGAACGCCGGCGATCTCTTTCTTTACGTCATTAATTCCCATAAACCACTAAAAACTTGATACGCATTAATTTCAACTGCTCGATCGAATAGTTGCCTTCTTCCAATTCTTCCTTCGCCAGCGCCAGGCTCGAGGTTTCGCAGCCTTTGAAGTATTCCAGGATCTCGTCTTGCGCGTAATCGTCCAGCTCTTCGTCGATGCAGTAGTCGAGGTTCAGCTTGGTACCGCTGGCCACGATGGTCTCCATTTCGTCGAGCAGTTCGGAATACGACAATTCCTTGTTGCGGGCGATAGTTTCGAGGGGCATTTTCTTGTCGATGTTCTGAATGATGAACACCTTCAGCCCGCTCTTGTTCACGACGGATTTCAGCACGAAGTCGTCCGGCTTCACGATATCGTTCTCTTCCACGAATTTGGCGATGACGTCGATGAACTGTTTGCCGTAGCGGATGGCCTTTCCCTTGCTCACGCCCTGGATCTTTTCCAGTTCCTGGGTGGTGGTGGGGAATTGGGTGGCCATATCTTCGAGCGATGTTTCGAGGAAGATGACGAACGGCGGCAGGTTCTTTTCGCGCGCAACCTTCTTGCGGAGGTCTTTGAGCATTTCGAACAGCACGGGGTCGGCAGTGGGCTGCGGTTCCGCGGCGGCGTTCTCTTCTTCTTCGGCCGCTTCTTCTTCGAACTGGTGGTTGAGGGCCACGTGGATGAGGTACGGTTTTTTCATGAATTTCCGGCCTTTCTCGGTGATCTTCAAAAGCCCGTATTCTTCGATATCCTTTTCGATGAGCCCTTCCAGCATCATCTGGCGGAGGAGCGAATTCCAGAAATGGGCGTCGAACTCCTTCCCTTCTCCGAACACGTCCAGCTTATCGTGCCGGAAAGTGGTGATCTGGGGGTTGGATTTGCCGGTGATGATATTCACGACGTAATCGGTGCCGAATCGCTCTTCGAGGGAGGAAATGGCTTTGAGGGCGATCACGACGCGGTTCTTGACTTCGATCTTTTCTTTCGGGTTGCGGCAGTTGTCGCATTTGCCGCAGTCTTCGGTGTCGTATTGTTCGCCGAAGTAATGCAGGATCACTTTGCGGCGGCAAACGGCGCTTTCGGCGTAAGCCACGGTTTCGTTGATGAGCTGTGCGCCCATTTCGCGCTCGGAAAGGGGCTTGTCGCGCATGAGGTGCTCCAGTTTCTGCACGTCCTGGTAGGAGTAGAAGCAGATACAGTTGCCTTCGAGGCCATCGCGGCCGGCGCGCCCGGTTTCCTGGTAATAGTTTTCCAGCGATTTGGGGATGTTGTAGTGGATAACGAAGCGGACGTCCGGCTTGTCGATCCCCATCCCGAAGGCGATGGTGGCCACGATCACTTCGCATTCCTCGAGGAGGAACATATCCTGCCGCTGCGCGCGGGTGGTGGCGTCGAGGCCGGCATGGTAGGCTACGGCTTTGATGCCGTTGGCCACGAGCATATCTGCGAGCTCTTCCGTGGTTTTACGGTTGAGGGTGTAGATGATGCCGGATTTGCCTTTATGCTGGTGAATGAATTTGACGATTTCCTTGATGGTCTGCTCCTTTTTGCGCTTCGGGCGGATCTCGTAATAGAGGTTCGGGCGGTTGAAGGAGGAGATGAAGATTTCGGGGGAACGGAGTTCCAGGTTTTTGACGATATCGCTCTGCACCTTGGGCGTAGCCGTGGCGGTGAGGGCGATGATGGGCAGGTTGGGACTGATCATTTCGATCATTTCCCGTAACCGCCGGTATTCCGGACGGAAATCGTGGCCCCATTCGGAGATACAGTGCGCCTCGTCTACAGCGATGAAGGAAATCTCCAGCTCGCGGAAGAAGTCGATATTTTCCTGTTTCGTGAGCGTTTCGGGCGCTACGTAAAGCATTTTTGTTTTGCCGGACTGCAGGTCTGTACGAACTTTCTTGATTTGCGCTTTCGTCAGGGTGGAGTTCAGGAAGTGGGCCACGTTGTCTTTGCTGCTGTAGGAACGGACCAGGTCTACCTGGTTTTTCATCAGCGCGATCAGCGGGCTTACTATGAGCGCAACTCCGGGGCTCATCAGGGCCGGCAGCTGGTAGCAAAGCGATTTGCCGCCGCCGGTTGGCATGATCACGAATGTATCTTTTCCGGAAAGTATGCTTTTAATAATTTTCTCCTGATTCCCTTTGAAAGAATCAAACCCAAAATGTTCGTGTAATGCATCCAACAAACTTACCTTTGCAACAGCCATCACATTTGTTTTAGTTAGATCCGAGTAATTGCAGCGAAAAAACGCTGACTATAGATGAAATATTATTGATATATAATTTTGGGGGACACGAAATTACTTAAAAAACCCCGTTGTGTCAATATAATTTACAGGATCGTGGGGCTTGGGTAAAAAATTGATAAATTTGTGTTTGTCGCATGAAACAGAAGACAACGGTTAATATTCGGGAAACAGGGATCAGGACGATCAGGCTGGAATCTTCGGCGATCGGGAGCCTGGAACAGTACATCAATGCGGATTTCGAGCGTGTGGTGGAGCTGATGGCGGCCTGTACCGGGCGTGTGGTGATCACGGGCATCGGCAAAAGCGCCATTATTGCGCAGAAGATCGTGGCCACGTTCAATTCCACGGGTACGCCGGCTTTGTTCATGCATGCGGCAGACGCCATCCATGGCGATCTGGGGATGATCACGCCAGACGATGTGGTGGTGGTCATTTCGAAAAGCGGGGAATCTCCCGAGATCAAGGTCCTCGTCCCCCTCGTCCGCAACCTCGGCAACGTGCTCGTGGCGATCGTGGGCAAGGCGGATTCCTACCTCGCGCAATCGGCACATTTTGTGCTGAATACATATGTTTCGCAGGAGGCCTGCCCCAATAACCTGGCCCCCACTTCCAGCACAACGGCCCAAATGGTGATGGGCGACGCCCTCGCCGTTTGCCTCATCGAGATGAAAGGCTTCACCGCCGAAGATTTCGCCCGGTTCCACCCCGGCGGCACCCTCGGCAAAAAGCTCTACCTCAAGGTGGGCGACCTCAGCCGCCAGCACCAGGTGCCGAAGGTAAACCTCGGCAGCAGCCTCCGCGAAGTGATCGTGGAAATCTCCTCCAAAATGCTGGGCGTCACCGGCGTTGTGGATGAAAATAACCAGCTCAGGGGCATCATCACCGATGGCGACCTCAGGCGCATGCTCGAAAAAAACATGAACGCCGCCGGCGTTACCGCGGCAGACATCATGAGCACGCACCCGAAAACCATCGACGCCGATGAGCTCGCCGTCAATGCGCTGGACATGATGAGAACTTATGATATCACCCAATTGCTGGTCATGAAAGGTGATCAGTATCATGGAATTATACATTTACACGACTTAATCCGAGAAGGAATTATCTGAGAGATGACACCGTTGAATAACCATTTTTATGTGGCCATTATGGCCGGCGGAATCGGAAGCCGCTTCTGGCCTTACAGCCGCACGGATTATCCTAAACAGTTCCTGGATATCCTCAATACAGGCAAGACCCTCCTGCAGTGGACCTATGAACGGTTCACGCAGTTCATTCCGGAAGAAAACATTTACGTAGTAACTCACCATCACTACGCCGACACCGTGGCCAAGCAATTGCCCAACCTGCCGGTCGCAAACATCGTGAGCGAACCGTCGCGGAAAAATACCGCACCCTGTGTGGCATATATTTCCCACAAAATCCACAAGAAAGACCCCAAGGCCAGCATGATCTGCGCCCCGGCAGACCATCTCATCATGGACGCCACGTCTTTCACCAGCACTTGCCTCAACGCCCTCCTGTTCGCCCAGAAAAACAATGCCCTGCTCACCCTCGGCATCAAACCCACCCGGCCAGACACCGGCTACGGGTACATCCAGTACGAAACGGAACAGGTGGCAGACAATGTCTACAAGGTGAAAACCTTCACCGAAAAACCCAACCTGGAACTGGCCAAAACCTTCCTGAAAAGCGGCGACTTCCTCTGGAACGCCGGCATTTTCGTCTGGAACTCCAAATCCATCCTCCAGGCCCTGGCCGCTTACCTCCCCGAAATGGACGAGCTCTTCGTGCAATCGCACGGCGCGCTCAATACGGCAAAGGAAAAAGAAACCATCGAACGGATATACACCCAGTGCACCAACATTTCCATCGACTACGGTATCATGGAAAAAGCGGACAACGTGTACGTGATCCCCTCCAACTTCGGCTGGAGCGACCTCGGCACCTGGGCCTCGGCTTACGAAAACCTGGAGAAGGATTACCTCGGCAACGCAGTGCAAGGCAAGAACGTAATGGTGATAGACGCCACCAAATGCATGGTGAAAGCACCGAACGATAAGCTCGTGCTGCTGCAGGGGCTCGATGATATGATCGTGATCGACACCAACGATGTGCTGCTCATCTGCAAAAAACAAAACGAACAGCAGATCAAGGAATACGTGGCCGAAGTGAAGCGTCACAAGGGCGACAAATTCATGTAAAGGGATTTCACGTCAAGACATAAAAAAAGCCGGAAGCGACTGCTCTTCCGGCTTTTGACTTTTCAGGGTCAGGCGGTTTTTTCTACGACCTGCAGCGGTTTTCCGATCCGCTTCGTGTGTTCGTGAAAAGTAACTACACCTGTTTCGACATCATACATGGCTCCGATAATGCCTACTTCCCCGTTATCGATCATCTCTGCGAGAATGATGCTTTGCTCCAGAATGGCCTGCACCGAGCGGTCGGTGTGGATATTCGTAACGGCTTCCACGAATTCGTGGTTATTTGAATTTCTGTTTTCCGTGATGGTTTTCTCCTGGAATACGGCCGGGCGGATCTTGCCGAGCAGGCCGGTGAGGTTGCCCATTTCCACATGGTCGCACGCGCCTTTGATGGCACCGCAATGCGTATGGCCCAGCACCACGATGAATTTGGAACCAGCTACCTTGCAGGCGTATTCGAGGCTGCCCAGCACGTTGTCAGACACAACGGCGCCGGCGAGGCGGATGCTGAAAACATCGCCCAGGCCCTGGTCGAAGATGAGCTCCGCGGAAGTGCGGGAGTCCATACAGCTGACGATCGCCGCAACCGGCCACTGTCCTTCTTTCGTATCGTTGACCATTCCGAGCAGGTTGCGGTTGATGCGCAGGTTGCTCACGAAACGGTCGTTCCCCTCTTTGAGGATTTCCAGCGCCATTTCGGGCGTAGTATTGCTTTGGGAGAGTTTATTGTGTGTTCTCATTTTCCGGATCATTTTTTTTAGTTAACTGATAATTCTTTCAATAATTCCTTGTGGGTGCCTTGTGAGTGAGACACTACCACCTGTGGTTCTTTCTCTCCGTCCATGAAGAGATGGTCGGTATTATTCACCTTATATGCGTCTTTAAAACCGCGGAGCACAACCTTGATCTGCTTTTGCGGCGCCTTGATCTGCGCGAATTCACGGATGATGTCGAGCACGTCCTGGTCGATGTACAGCGTTTTGGCCGCGTCGATGATCACGGTGCTCTTGTCGGGCATTTTATCCAGCGTGAGCAGGATGTTGGCTTTGTTGAGGAAGGAAACTTCCTGCGTGAGCTCGAGCACGAACATATCGCCGGTGCGGTATTTTTCCTTGCGGAAGAAATACGGGCTTTTCATGTTGCCCCAGAGGAGGAACAGCACGCTCACGCCCAGGCCGATGGCCACGCCCACGAGCAGGTCGGTCATCACGATCGTTACCACGGTTACCACGAAGGGGATCCATTGGTATTTGCCCTTTGCGAACATCTGCTTGAAGATGGTGGGTTTGCACAGCTTGAAACCGGTTACCAGCAGCACGGCTGCGAGGGTCGACAGCGGGATCATGTTGAGCAGTGTGGGGATGAGGGCCGCACAAACGAGCAGCAGCAGGCCATGTGAGATGGTGGCGATCTTGGTGCGGCCGCCGGCGTTGATGTTGGCGGAGGAACGGACGATCACCGAAGTCACGGGCAGGCCGCCGATGAGGCCGCTGATCATGTTACCGAGGCCCTGGGCGCGCAGCTCGCGGTTGGGGTCTGAGTATCGTTTCAGCGGATCGAGCTTGTCTGTTGCCTCGAGGTTCAGCAAGGTCTCAATGGAAGCTACCACGGCGATGGTGATCGCAACGGTGATAACATCGGCATTGAGGATCTTGCTGAAGTCGGGCAATGTGAACTGGCCGGCGAATTCGCTTGCGGAAGCGGCAACGGGGAGCGAAACCAGGTGGCTTTGCTCCAGGGCCAGCGTGGAGCCGGTGGCGATAAACAGGGCATTGAGGCCGATACCGGCGAGCACGGCCACAAGCGGAGCCGGGATGGCTTTCAGTTTGGGGATTTTCTGCCAGTACAGCAGGATCGCGATGGAAATCGCGGTGATGATCACTGCCCCCAACTGTATATGATTAATGGTGCTCAGGATGGAGGTGAAAGTATTCTCCCCATCGTGTTGGATGAAAGCAAGTTCCCCTTCTGCATGCTCATCGTACCCGAAAGCATGGGGGATCTGTTTTAAGACGATGATGATACCGATAGCGGTGAGCATACCGGTAATAACGTTAGACGGAAAATAGTTGGCGATGACCCCCGCGCGGATGAGCCCGAGCAGGAACTGGATGGCGCCCGCCAGTACCACGGCGAGGAGGAACGCTTCGAAAGCGCCCAGTTTGCCGATGGCGGTGAGCACGATAGCGGTGAGGCCGGCGGCCGGGCCGCTGACGCTCAGATTGGAGCCGGAAAAGAAACCTACGACGATGCCACCCACGATACCCGCGATGAGGCCGGAAAACAGGGGCGCGCCGGAAGCCAGGGCGATGCCGAGGCAAAGGGGCACCGCGATCAGGAATACCACCAGCCCCGCAGAGAGGTCGCCTTTCATATTGGACGTAGCAGGAATTTGCTTGCTCATGTAGCGTTGATTTTATACGGAACAACGGCATCGCGCACACCGGCCGGGCTGCAGTCATTAAAGCCATGCCGGAATGTTGGTCGCCAGAACCGCGGGCCCGTTCCGATCACCACCGTACATCTACCGCCCGCGGAGCAGCACATGAACGGAAACGTCGAACAGCCTCAGGATGGCTTTGCAATGCGTCTTCCGTGGAGAGAAAATAAAAAATGAAAAGTCAAATGCGCCATGCCCGGAACGGGTGGCGCGAACGGCAATTAAGCAAGCACGTTCGGAGGAGGGGTCTGGATCTCCTGCACAGGACCGGCAGGAACGTCTTCCAATAAACGATAAGTGTAAGAAGTAAGGAACAATGCCGGGTCCATCGCGGTTTCATCATCACCATATTTATGGCAATTCAGATCGGCCAGCAGCTTCACGCCGCCTTTAGACCCGCAGCTCCCTTCCACGTGTTCCTCTACAATCTGGTTATTAAACAATAGTTTCCCCACTTCCTTGATAGGAAGCACCTGAATGCACATCAGGCTGATTAGGAAAACACTGATTAATTTTTTCATGAATTGAAAGTTTCACACTTCAATGTGGAGCAAAAATAACCCCGGCAATCCATAAATTCTATTTTTCCGGGTCAAAAAAATGTTAAATAACCGGTAAGCTGCTATAAATCTGCAACTTACGGTTTAATAATAGCCATATGGCCCATCCCGCCCATTTACCGTTCATCATTTTCCCTTCCTTCCCTCCCCTCCCCCAATTTCACCCATAAATCAAACTAAATCAATTAGATATACGAGAAAAACCGGTAATGTTCTTCGCCAGTTATTTTGTATTAAAGGGTATTGTGTATTGCATAGTAGTAAATTGTTTGTATCTTTGAATCGTCAAGCTGAAAGCATCAGCTCAACATCAAAAGCTCACTTGCCATGAATATAGACAACACACAATCACAGATGAGAAAAGGGGTGCTCGAATTCTGCATCCTGTCCATCATCAAGCAAGGCGAGGCTTACCCTTCAGACATTATCGAAAAAATGAAAGAAGCGAAGCTGGATATCCTGGAAGGGACGTTATATCCGCTTCTGACACGCCTCAAGAACGCGGAATTGCTCACCTACCGCTGGGTGGAAAGCAGCTCCGGCCCCCCGCGCAAATATTTCTCCATGACCGATAAAGGGGAATCCTTCTATAAAGTACTGGAGGCCACCTGGAACGAACTGGCCAACGCCGTTCACCAACTCACCCAGCAACCGGAATCAAATCAGTAAATACCCATCCAAAACCTAAAAACCAAGATTCAGAGATGAAAAAGATTATCAACATAAACCTCTCCAGCCGCCTGATTCCCATCGAGGACTCGGCCTACGAGCTGCTCAGGCAGTATCTGGACAGCCTGAAGCGATATTTCTCGCAGGAAGAGGGGGCAGACGAGATCGTGAGCGATATCGAAAGCCGCATCGCCGAAGTATTCCAGGATAAAATCCGCAAAGGCGCGCATTGCATTACCGACGAAGACGTGATCGAGATCAAGGCTTCCATGGGCACGCCCGAGCAATTCGGCGACGAGCAGCCCGCTAACGGCAACGCTTCATCTTCCCAATCGCAACAGCAAAGCCAGCAACAGGCGTTCGACCCGTATATCCGCCCCCGTAAACGCTTCTACCGCGATTCCGACCACAAGGTGATCGGCGGCGTTTGCTCCGGCCTCGCAGCTTATTTCCGCATGGACCCCGTGATCATGCGCATCCTCTTCGTCATCACAGCCCTTTTCTGGGGTGGCGGCATCCTCGTATACCTCATCCTCTGGTTTGCTACGCCCGAAGCGGACACCGCAGCCGAAAAACTGGAAATGCGGGGGGAGCGTGTAGACGTTAACAATATTAAAGCGACCGTTCAGGAAGAGATGAGCCAGATCCGCGCCCGCATGGAAAGAATGGGGGACGATGTGCGAAATTTTTCTACGGGCCGCGGGAAACAGTTCGGTAGAGATGCCGGTTCTGCGATAGAGTCGTTCTTCCGGGGGCTGGGTAACGCCATCGCCTGGATCGCCAAAGGGTTTTTCCTCTTCTTCGGCTTCGTACTGCTCTTCGTGTTGGTAGTGGGACTGATCGCCGCTGCCTCCTTTTCCGCGGTCCTGCTGCCGATCAAACACCTCATTTTCGCCGATGGCACCCAAACGATGCTTTTCTGGCCCACGGTTGCCCTGCTGATCGGCATCCCCATCCTCGGGCTCATCCTTTTCCTGGTGCGCAAGATCACCGGCAACCGGATGCCGAACAAATACGCAGGCATGACGCTCGGCTTCTTCTGGATCCTCGGCATCGTATGCGCCGTTTCCCTCGCCGTGTCCGTTTCCCGCGATTTCACGACCGAAAACGGGATCCGGGAAGAGCTCACCATCCAGCAGCCTTCCAACGGCAGGCTCATCATCTCCCGCGCCGATGAAATGCTCGATATCGACGACCACTTTATGTTCGACGATCATGTGCGCATCTCCGACGACACCGTGGTGATCGGGCACATCGTCATCAACATCGAAAAAAGCCTGGACGATAAATTCAGCGTGGCCGTAGCGAAGAAATCCAAAGGCCGCACCAGCGCCGAAGCCCGCAAACTGGCCGGCCAGATCCAGTTCCAGCTTTCCCAGCGCGATTCCGTCCTGTTCCTGCCCAGCGGATTTTCCATCCCCCGCGATTCAAAATACCGCCTCCAACGGGTTTACCTCACGGTATACGTTCCCTCCCGCAAGGAAGTGATCGTTGACCGGGACGCGCGCAACCACTTCATTTTCGACGGCTACCGCCGCGGCCGCTGGTGGGATGAAGGGCACGATTGGGACAGAAATGAGCGTATGGAGTTGAAAATGAACGAGAACGGTGACTGGGAAAGAAGGGAAGTACCGCCCACGCCCGACCGCCAGTTCCGCGACTCCCTCGACCGGAACTACCGCTACCAGGGCCCCGACCGCGAAAATCCGCAACCCGAAAGGAAAACGGATTCCGTTCAGCCCGCCAAAACAACCGCAGCGAACCGGTTCGTCGGTTTCCTGTTCAGCCTCCCGAAACCCATCGCATAAGATATAGCAATTCGTCACAATAAGTTTAGTTTCTAAAACCTGAGAGACCGCGGTGTTTACCGCGGTTTTTTCTTTTTCGGGAAGCGCCGCCTGTCCTATTTTTCCCGATCCGATCATTGCCCTCCCTATTTAATTGCTAGTTTTGCATATTCAAAAAACCGGAGGATCAGATAAGGATGAAGGCACCCATCAACATTGCGCTGGTCGGCAACCCGAACAGCGGCAAAAGCTCGCTCTTTAATGCGCTGACAGGATTAAACCAGAAAGTAGGCAACTTCCCCGGCGTTACCGTCGACAAAAAAACCGGCAGCGCCCGCATTTCGCCGACGCTGGAGGCGAACATCATCGACCTGCCCGGTACCTACTCCCTGTACCCGAAAAGTGCAGACGAATATGTGACGTACGACGTGCTCCTCCAACCCGATAATGCCGACCGCCCGGATATGGTCATCATCATCGCCGACGCGTCTAACCTCAAGCGCAACCTGCTTTTCTGCTCCCAGATCATAGACCTGAAAATGCCCGTGATCATCGGGCTCACCATGATGGACATCGCCAAGAAAAAAGGCATCGAGATCGATCTGGCCGGGCTGGAACGTGAGCTGGGCGTGCCTGTGGTAGCCATCAACCCGCGCAAGAACAAGGGCTTGCAACCCCTGAAAAAGAATATCGAGCTCGTGGCGCAGGAGAAATTCGTTGTCCCCGCCCGGGAATTCATCGAAAACCGTCTGCTCGCCCCGGCCGTGATAGACGGCGTGAAGCAGATTTTCCCCGTTTCCAGCGACTACGCGGCGCTGCACGTGGCTGCCAATCACGAAGAGCTGACTTTCATCCCCGAAGCCCGGCAACACGGCCTGCGCGAATTGCTGAAAGCGCAAAACTTCAACAAAACGAAAGTGCAGGCGGAAGAGATCATGCAGCGATACGCCCGCATCAAACATATCATGAACATCACGGTGGTGGAAACCGACCCCCTCCAGCAGCAACTCCAGACGGAAAGGATCGATAACATCCTCCTGCACCGCGTTTGGGGCTACCTCATCCTGCTGGGCGTGCTGTTCCTCCTTTTCCAAAGCATATTCTGGCTCGCCTCCTACCCCATGGACCTCATCGAAGCCGGCTTCGGCTCCCTGGGCGGTTGGCTGACGGGCGTGCTGCCAGACAATAACTGGACAGACCTGCTCGTGAACGGCATCGTGGCCGGCCTCGGCGGCATCGCGGTGTTCATTCCGCAGATCGCGATACTTTTCGGGTTGATCACCATCCTCGAAGATACCGGCTACATGGCCCGCATCAGCTTCCTCACAGACCGGCTCATGCGCCAGGTGGGGCTGAACGGGAAATCCGTCATGCCCCTCATTTCCGGTGTGGCCTGCGCCGTTCCCGCTATCATGGCCGCACGCAATATCGAGAACCGCAAAGAGCGCCTGATAACCATCATGATCACCCCGCTCATGAGCTGCTCGGCCAGGCTGCCCATTTATACGATCATGATCGCCCTCGTCATCCCCGACGTTCCGGTGCTCGGCATCTTCAACCTGCAGGGCCTCGCCATGATGGTACTGTACCTGCTCGGGTTCGTGATGGCGTTCCTCGTAGCCGCTGTCATGAAGCTTTTCATCAAAATCAAGGAGAAAAGCTACTTCATCATGGAACTCCCCGTGTACCGCGCCCCCCGCTGGAAGAACGTGGGCACCACCATGATCGAGAAAGCGAAAATATTTGTCACCGATGCGGGTAAAGTGATCATGGTGATCTCGGTAATATTGTGGGCCCTGGCGTCTTACGGTCCGTCGGGGAAAATGGACGCCGTCCACAAGGAATATGAAGCGCAGATCGCCGCTACGACAGACAGTGCCGCCATCGAACAACTGAACCGCGACTTCTCTTCCGCCAAACTCGCCAACAGCTACGCAGGGATTCTTGGTCACGCCATCGAACCGGTGGTGAAACCGCTGGGGTACGATTGGAAAATCGGCATCGCGCTGATCACCTCCTTCGCCGCGCGCGAAGTGTTCGTAGGTACCATGGCCACGCTGTACAGTGTGGGCGACACCGAAGACAGCGACGCTACGCTGCGCGAGAAAATGGCCATGGCCAAATGGCCCGACGGGCGGCCCGTGTATACCCTGGCCACGGGGCTTTCGCTCATGATCTTCTACGCTTTCGCCATGCAATGTATGAGTACGCTCGCCATCGTAAAACGCGAAACCAAAAGCTGGAAATACCCCGTTATCCAGTTCGTGTACATGACCCTGCTCGCGTACGTCTGCAGCTGGGGCGTGTTCCACCTTTTCCAGTAACAAAGCATCCGAATATAGTAAAGCCGGCGCCTTTTCGGGTAGCCGGCTTTTTTGTGTTAACTGCGCGGGTTTAGCTGGCGTTATTCCCTACATTTGGGTAAATACGAACCAGATGAAGACACTCCTGACCCTAATATGCTGCGCAGCATTGGCCCCGGCTGCCATGGCACAGGTGGATTCCGTTCAGTTGCTGAAAGACGTGGAAACCCTCAGCGCCGACAAGTTCATGGGCCGCCAGACGGGCTCCAAAGGCAACCGGATGGCGCAGTTTTACCTCCTCGATCGTTTCAAAAAAGCAGGCATCCAACCCTGGGAAGGCACTTACGAACAACCGTTCTATTTCACGAGCGGCGACAAGCGCATCATGGGCACTAACCTCTTCGGATATATCCCCGGCAAAACCGACAGCGTGATCGTCGTATCCGCACATTACGACCACGTGGGCGTGGGGCCCGGCAACGGGGCAGACAGTATTTTCAACGGGGCAGACGATAACGCGTCTGGCGTAGCGGCCATCCTGGGCATTGCGGCGTGGTTCGCCAAACATCCGCCGCGCCATACCCTTATTTTCGCGGCGTTCGACGGGGAAGAAATGGGGCTCCGCGGCGCGAGGGATTTCGTGTCGCGCCCGCCCGTTCCCCTCAAGAAGATCAAAGCCAATATCAATCTCGATATGGTCAGCCGCAATGGTAAAAATGAATTGTACGCCTGCGGAACGTTTCAGAACCCGCACCTCAAACCCGCCATCACCGCCGCCGCCGCCAATTCGAAGATCAAACTGCTCATGGGGCACGACCGGCCCGACGAAGGCAGCCAGAACTGGACGAACCAAAGCGACCAGGGCGCGTTTCACGCACAGCAGGTGCCGTTCATTTATTTCGGTGTGGAAGATCATGAAGATTACCACAAAGTCAGCGACGAATTCTCCCGCATCCAACCGTCGTTTTTTTACCAGGCGGCCAATACGATACTCGATGTCCTGAAACGGATCGACCAGGAATAAAGAAAAAGGCGCCGCATCGGGCGCCTTTTTTTATGCAGGAAATGTTAGTTCCGTTTCGGGAGCGGATCGATGAAGTGGCCGCTGTAGGCTTTGAAGCTCCGGCTCGTCGCGATTTTATCGATCGCCGTACGATAGCCTTCCGGCGCGGCTTTGCGGCCGGCGGGCGCATGCCCGAGCACGCGGGTAAGGGCTTTCGAAAGTAACGGTTCGTGGATATCGCCGAGGGTGCCGAGGCGCAGGCCCTCTTGGTAAACATCCTGCGGCAACGGGCGGAAGCCGCCGGTATAATCGCTCTGGTCGGCAGAATTGAACGCCTGCGAAACGATGGGTTGCATGCCCCATTTGTTGTTCCGGTCGTTTTCTTCATAGATCGAGATGGAACCGAGATTTTTTCCGACTGTGGTATCTCCCATCAAATACACTTCCATATAAGGCCGGAGGCCATTGATGATCAGCTCGCTGGCGGATGCGGTGCCGGATGACGTGAGCACGATGAAATTCGTCAGCTGGTTGCCGATATTGTTGGCTTCGTTCGTGAATTTCGACGTGACGATGGATTCGCCGTAGGCTTTGATGAGCGCATCGCGGTACGCATCGTTGAACTTGCGGTAGAAGAACGTTTTATTCGGATCGAGACCTTTGACGATGTTGCTGCCCAGGTTGATGGTGGAACGGGAATCGCCGCCGGGGTTGTAGCGCAGGTCGAGGATGAGGTGCTGCACACCGGCGCTTTTGAACCGGCCGAACACGGCATCCACCTGGTTGTCGTACGCATTGGTATTATCGCCTTTGTCTGGCGCGAAGAAATTATACACGAAATACCCGATCTTCTTCCCTTCGATGGTATACACGGAATCGAGGTACAGCGGGTTTTCCGCCAGTTCTACGACAGACAGCTGCACGGCGCGCGCATCGGTAAGACTGTCTTTCCCGTCAGACCCCGTTACCACTTTGCGGATGCCCAGGCTGTGGGGTTTGCCGAGCGCGTCCACGAACTTGTTCACTTCCGATTGCAGGCCGGTGTACCTGACGGGCTGGCCGTTGATATCCACGAAAACATCGCCCCGCACGATCCCCGCCGCTTCGGCCGGGCTTCCCTTCTTCACATATTCCACGATCCCCGCGAGGTAATACGGATTACCGCCCACGAGGAAAAGATCGTAATCGATCCCCGATTCCTGCGACACGCCGGAAAGGCTCGCCAGCAGCTCTTCAAAATTATCCTGGATCCAGGAGTACCGGTCTTCCGGGCGCTTCAGCAGCGAACTGAAAAACTCCGGCGGCGAAACCGTTCTGTCAGGATTAGCGGGGATGTTACCGGTCCAGTAATAGACCTCCTTCATGTTTTTGTAAATCCAGTCGTTCACATATTTGTTCTGGTTGGCGGTTCCCGGGTCGTCGGTTTTCCTGTCTTTCTTACAGGCGGAAAGTACGATACCTGCCGCGAGGCAGGCACAGAGCGTCTGGAGCTTGGTCATAAGTTGGGTTGATGGGTGATGTGCATAAAGATACGGAAACGGCGCGGAAGCGTTACCGCCGGCTCAGGGAAGTTGGGCGGGCATAACGCCTTCTTCGCGGAGGGCGCTGTGGATGCGCTGTTGCCAGCGTGCTTCGGCGATGCCGTTGGCGCCGTGGCGCGCTTCGTCGTCGAACGCTTCCTGGAGCTGGTTCATTTCCCGGAAAGATTCGAGGTATTCGTATTGGATGCGGCTGTCGTGATCATCGATCGTCAGCGGCATGGACAGTACTTTTTTCCGGAAACGTTCCGCTACGAGGCGGGTGATGTCGAAATGCAGCTGTTCGTGGACGAGGATGTGGCGGGACGGGGGCCGGGTGCGCGTCCAGGAGGCGGAGCGGACCCAGAACACCTGGAGCACGAGGTGAACTTCGAGGGTGTCGCGAAAGCGGCGGGTGGAGCCGTCGAACCCGAAGCTGGTGAAGCTGACGGCGTCTGACCGGGCCCCGAAGCCCGGGGACCCGCGGAAATCTTCGGCGGTGGCGTGGCGCTGGTGGTAGAAAAGCGTGTCGGACGAGGGGTCGAGCGGCCGCTGTTCCTCCGTGAATACGACCTTCAGTACTTCCGGCGGGCCCGGCGGCGCGGGGGCGTCGGGAGGCGGAGGCCAGGCGGCCCAGCCTGCGAAGAGGAAAAGGGCGGAAAAAGGGCGCATATTCCCTAAAGTTCGCAAATCAATTTGACTTCAAAAAATCCGGAAATCCGCTACGGGAAAGGAAATTGGTGGGTTCTGGGGAAATCAGTAATTTACGGTAGACCAAAACAATCACCATTATGTACGGTGGAGGATACATTTTCGACGAACCGAACAAACGGCAGTTGAAGGAAGAGCAATTGCACGACGACCCCGTTAAGCTGGCCGAATTCGAAGCCCGCATCGCAAGAGGGGAAAAGATCGAACCGGGCGACTGGATGCCTTCGGAATACAGAAGGCAGCTCATCCGGCTCATCGAACAGCACGCGCATTCCGAGATCATCGGCGCGCTGCCCGAGGGCACCTGGATCACCCGGGCGCCGGGCTTCAAGCGGAAACTGGCGCTCATCGCCAAAGTGCAGGATGAAATCGGCCACGGCCAATTGCTGTACAACGCCGCCGAAACCCTCGGCAAAAGCCGCGAAGCCATGATCAACGACCTGCTGAGCGGAAAATCCAAATATTCGAACGTTTTCAATTACCCGGCAGAAACCTGGGCGGATGTGACCGTGATCGGTTTCCTCATCGACGCGGCGGCCATCGTGAACCAGGTGGCCAACGCGAAAGGGTCTTACGGCCCGTATTGCCGCGCCCTGGAGCGCATCTGCTACGAAGAAAGCTTCCACCTGAAACAGGGGCACGATGCGTTCATCGAACTGGCGACCGGCACGCCGGCGCAGAAACAGATGCTGCAAGACGCGCTGAACCGCTGGTGGCAGCCCATCATGCACTTCTTTGGTCCGCCGGACAAGGCTTCCGTCCACAGCCAGAAACTCATGGAATGGAAAGTGAAAATGGCGAGCAACGACGATATGCGGAACCAGTTCCTCGACATGTACGTTCCCAAGATCCGCGAACTGGGCATGACGTTGCCCGATCCGGAACTGAAGAAAGACGAAACCACGGGGAAATGGAGCTATACCGATCCCGACTGGGACCTTTTCAAGAAAGTCATCAACGGCGGCGGCCCCTGCAACGCAGAGCGCCTGCAGGTGCGCCAGTGGGCCGAAGAGCACGGGCGATGGGTGCGCAAGGCGCTCATGAACCCGAACGCCGCGAAAGTAGCCCCCGTTGCCTAATTCACACAACCGCACAACTATGGACCAACCACATCATTCTTTAGACCCCCGCGTGAACCGGTTGCAACTCCTCGAATCCGGGGAACCGGTGGAAGTGCAGGAAGGCGAAAACTGGAATTCGTTCGAAGTGTTCCACCAGGAAAAACGCGGCGCGCACCACGAGCACGTTGGCTGCGTACACGCACCCAACGCCCAACTGGCCCTCGTTTTCGCCAAAGAACAGTTCGCCCGGCGGAAGAAATGCGTCAACCTCTGGGTGGTTCGCAGTTCCGACATCCTGGCGTTCAACGCCGAAGACGAAGACATGTTCGCCAACAATGCCGAAAAAACTTACCGCGATGCCAGCGGCTTCAAGGTGATGGAAAAAATCAACCAGTTCAAAAAATCCGCGAATGACAAAAAATGACGCCCTCGCCCGGATGCTCACCGCCATGGCCGACGATGCCCTGGTCCAGGGGCACCGGAACTCGGAATGGACGGGCCTCGGGCCCATCATGGAGGAAGATATCGCTTTCTCATCCATGGCGCAGGACAAGATCGGCCATGCATGGGCGTTGTACCGCATATTGCAGGAAGACCTCGGCGGCCAGGACCCCGACGCATTCGCGTTCCTCCGCAACGAAAAAGATTACAAATGCTGCCACTTCGTGGAGCATCCCAACGGGGAATACGATTTCAGCCTCATGCGCCATTTCCTGTTCGACCATGCGGAGGCCATCCGCTACCAGCAACTGCGCAACAGCTCGTTTGCGCCACTGCGCCCGCTGGCCGAAAAACTGAAAGGGGAGATCAAATACCACACCCTCCACGCCAACGCCTGGATCACACAGCTTTGCCGCGCCGGCGAAGAAAGCTATGCCCGCATGCAATCCGCCCTCAACACCTGCTTCCCCCTCGCCCTCGGCATGTTTGAGCCGGACGAAGCCGCCGAAGCGATCTTGATGGCCGAAGGCGTTTATGCCGGAGAAAAACAGTTGAAGGAAATGTGGGTAGACAGGATCTATAACCTCTGCGCCGCCGCGGGGCTCAACCTGCCGGCGGAAGATGCCGTAACGCCCGTGTATGGCGGCCGGAAAGGGTATCATACCGAATATTTACAACCCCTGCTGGAAGAAATGGGCGCCGTTTTCCGCTCAGACCCGCAGGCCATTTGGTAATTATGACGATCAGTGAATCAGATATTTATAAAGCCCTGGAACAGGTGATGGACCCGGAAATCCCCGTGCTGTCCGTCATTGACCTGGGTATGATCACCGGGGTGAGCCTGGAGGAGGAAGGGGTCCGTGTGAAGATGGTCCCTACCTTCTCCGCCTGCCCCGCGGTAGATTATATCAAACAGAACATCCGCACGGTGCTGGAAAAGGCGCTCGATACGAAAGTGACGGTGGAGATCGACCGGGAAGCCACCTGGAACAGCGACCGCATGGCCGCCGGAGCGCATGAAAAGCTGAAGAACTTCGGGATTGCGCCGCCGCAGATGCGGCAGGGGGAAGAACATGCGGAGATCGAGCTGCACACGGCCTGTCCGCACTGCGATTCGGAAAACACTTACCTCCGCTCCCCTTTCGGCTCTACGTTGTGCAGGGCCATTCACTATTGCCGCAATTGCGGATATGTTTTCGAGCATTTCAAACCGCTCGGGTAAAATGGCATTTTCTTGTATATTGCCGGTATGAAAATCGGTTTATACTTCGGGTCCTTCAATCCCGTGCACACCGGCCATATGATCATCGCCAATTACATGGCGTACAATACTGACCTGGACAAGGTTTGGATGGTGGTGTCTCCCCACAATCCCCTGAAGGAATCCGCATCCCTGCTGAACGAGCATCACCGGCTGCATCTTACCGAGATGGCGGTAGACGGTGAGCAGAAATTGCGCGTCACCAACATCGAGTTCACGCTCCCGCGGCCTTCTTTCACCATCGATACCCTCACCTATCTCACCGAAAAATTCCCCACGCAGCAATTCGCCGTGATCATGGGGAGCGATAGTTTCCAGAATATTCCGCGGTGGAAGAATTACCGGCAGCTGCTCGATAATTACGAGATATATATCTATAACCGACCCGGCCATCCGGTCACCGATACTTTCGGCGGCAAATGCAAAATCGTGGACGCGCCGATGCTGGATTTGTCGAGCAGCCGGATCAGGGCGCTCATCAAAGAAGGAAAAAGCGCCCGGTACATGGTGCCGGACGCTGTGTGGAAATATATCCAGGAGAATAATTACTATAAATAGGCGGGCTATTCCTCTTTCTTCATCACTTTCTCTTTCGCCTGATGCGATTTCACGATTTTCACTTCGCGCTTCTTGACGAGGTATTCGTTGGAATAGATGCGGATGAGGACGATGAAGAGCGAGATGAGCAGCGGCCCGAAGATCAATCCCACGAAACCGAATAAGCTCACCCCGATGATCACGCCGAAGATGGTGATGAGTGGATGCACGTCCCCGATCTTTTTGGCGAGCAGCATGCGGAAGAGATTATCGCAGGTACCGACCACCCCGAACCCGTATGCCAGCACCGCGATACCCTGCCAGGTGTTGCCGATGGCGAGGAGATAAATCCCCATCGGAACGTAGACGGCCGCCGCCCCGATCACGGGGAGCATGGCCGTGAAGCTCGTTACCACGAACCAGAATACCGGCTCCGGCACCCCGAACAGCAAATACCCGATCAAAGACACGACACCCTGAATGAGCGCGATGAGCGGAATGCCGATGGCGTTGCTGATCACCATGTTTTTCATCTCACGGGCGAGCAGTTCCACGTTCTCGTCTTTCAGCGGAATGTATTCGTAGAGCGCTTCTTCCATTTCGCGGGCGTTCACCAGCATGAAGTACAAAATAAAGTACAGCATGGCCACGGCGGTGAGGGTGTTGAACGTGGCGCCGAGGAATCCCGGCAGCACATTGGTGATATATTCCTGCAATTTGGCCAGCCGCCCTTCCGCCATAATATTGATGCCCGTGGCCGATTCCAGTTTCCCGTTCATGGTTTTGAGCCCGGCAATCAGCTCGGTCGAGTGGCTGATGGCCCATCCTATCTTGGAAGTGAGCATGTTCACCAGCAGGCCGATGGGGAGGAGGAAGACGAGAAACGAGAGGATCATGATTACCGCGGCGGCCCAGGGGCGTTTCCATTTGCGGTTTTCCACGAGGCGGAACATCCAGCGGCGGGAAAGAACGTAGAGGGTCACGGCGCCGAGGAAACCGGGGAAAAATGCATACAGTTCCTTGAACAGGATAATGCCAAGGAATGCGATGATCAGGAGGAAAGCGATCTGTTTCAGCCGGTCGTTGTCGATGTAACTCATATATAATCGGGGGTGTTTTTCAAACCTACGGCATTTTGGCAGTACTGCAAAGTCTGCCGCCATGGGGAATTATGCAATAATAATGCTGATTTAACCAAATTGCCGGATGGTGTGAACAATTGTGGAACAAATTTTGTAACCTTAAAGCAAATTGGAGCATAGGCACCCCAGCTCCAGGGAACCCGATTTCTTCACTAAAAAACGCTTAGACCATGAGCAGAAATTCAAAAGCAGTCGTTTCTTTCATCGTGGGCGCCGCCGTGGGCGTGGCCGTTGGTTATTTCCTCAACTCCGATAAGAAAGAGGAATGGGTAGGTAAACTGAAATACCAGGCAGACAAGCTGAAGGATAAATTCCGCAACAAAAAGCAACAGCTCGAAGACGCCCTCGAAAACGAATTAACCTAAGCCCCGGCGCTTAAAAAACATTGCATGGAAGATAACTTTTCCAACTACTTCTCGGAAACCGGCAAGGTGGCCAAGGATTACCTTGAAACCCGGCTGGCAATTATCAAACTGCAGGCTGCAGGAAAGCTGTCGAAAGCGATGGGACTGTTCTTCTCGCTCATCATGGCTTTCCTGCTGTTTTTCTTCGTAGTGGTATTTCTCGGGATGGTACTGGGCTTTTGGATCGGCGAAAAAACCGGCAGCATGACCCTCGGGTTTTCCTGCGCGGCAGGCGCTTTCGTGCTCCTGTTCGTTGTATTGCTCATCGCCCGCAAATCCCTCATCCAGCGCCCGCTCGCCAATATGCTGGCGGCCGAGCTGGTTGAAGAGATCGAAGAAATGGAAGAACGCGCGGAAGAAAGAAAAGAAGCAAGAAAACAGGCCGCGAATGATTAATCACTACTCCCTCCACCATGGCGAAAATTAAAATCAAAGACATCGAAATGCTCGACCGTGAGGTGGAACGCCTCAAGCGCAGGAGCCGCCGGCTGGAAGAAGAGCTGGGCGCGCGGGCAGACCATCTCCGCGATAATTACCGCTCCATGGCCATGAACGCCGTGGTACCCGGTATCGCGAACAGCGGATTCCTGGGCGTGGTAGGCGGCATCGCCAAAACGGCCTTTAAATCCGGCGCCGGCAAATCGATGCTGAACAGCGTGCTCATCGGCGCGCTCGAATTCATCGGCGTAAAGCTGGGCATTAAGCTGGTAGACAAAATCCGGAACAGAAGACACCGGAGAAAAAGAAATTCGGCAGATCCCGAGGCCGACGGGGAATAATTTCCCCGCCCCTATGCCCGACGCTCCCCTTTCAATTTTTATGTGAGGATCAGCCCCAGACCTGGGTGCCCTCGCTGCAGTTCGCGCAAATATCGATATGCTTCCTGCCCTTGATAATCTGGGTGCGGAAGTTGACGTATTGCTCGTTGTGCCAAAGGGTCTTGAAATTCGTCTGCTTCAGGTCGCCGAGGCGGTGCGTGGCATCTTTGTCGAAACAACAGGGCACCACTAGGCCGTCCCAGGTAATTACGGGCGAATGCCAGAGGCGCCAGCAATGGTCTTCCATCTTGTTTTTGATGGTATAAGTACCGTCGTCGTTCTTTTTGTAGCGGGAATATTTATCGATCGTGGGGATAAGGCGGTTGCCTTCTTCATAATCGTACACCTGCGCGGTCTTGAACCGTACTTCATCCACCCCTACTTCCGCCGCCAGCTTCTTCACTTCTTCGATCTGGTGCTCGTTGGGCTTCACGACGAGGAACTGGAAGAACACGAAAGGCTTCTTGGAATTCAATTCCTTTTTCCATTTCACGATATTCTTCGCCCCGGCGATCACCTTGTCCAGATGCCCACCCACCCGGTATTGCGTGTATACGTCCTGGGTGGTGCCGTCGATGGAAATGATGAGCCTGTCCAGCCCGGATTCCACCGTTTTCTTCGCGTTCGCGTCGGTCAGATAGTGGGCGTTGGTGGAGGTGGCGGTATATATTCCTTTGGAAGACGCGTATTTTACCATGTCGAGGAACGCGGTATTGAGGTACGGTTCTCCCTGGAAATAGAAGATGAGGTACATGAGGTCTTTGTGCAGCTCGTCTATCGTTTGCCGGAAAAACTGGTTGTCGAGCATGCCGGTGGGGCGGGTGAAGGCCCTGAGCCCGCTGGGGCATTCCGGACAGCGGAGGTTGCACGAAGTGGTGGGCTCGAAGGAGATCGAGATGGGATAACCCCATTGGATGGGCTTCCTGCGCAGTTTGCTATAGTAAAAGCTACCCAATACTTTCCCCGCGTTCCAGGCTCTGCGGAGCGTGAACTTGGACAGGAAATTGAGCGCGTCGTTGATATTCGGTTTCGGCATAATAGGGGCCCGTTTGGCCGTTAAAAATACGACAACCAAACGGGTTTCATGCAAGCTTGCGAAAATTGACCTATACTTGCTGCTGATTTTACAGGAACAACCGATAAGAATATCCCAAACATTGGCTAAAAAGAACCGGAAACGCCTGCGCGCGTTTTTCCTGATCGTTTCAGTGCTGACGCTGGCCGCTACCGCCGGCGTATGGTGGCTCCTCCGGCAACAAGGGCCCGCAAACTTCGTGAGGTACGAAGAATTCGGGATAGACATTCCCGTCAATTACTCCGTGCACGGCATCGATATCTCCAAGTTCCAGGGGAACGTGAACTGGCGCGCCGTAAAGCAGATGGAAGTCGAGAACATCAAAATCTCTTTTGCTTTCATCAAAGCCACGGAAGGCATCACCCGGCAAGACGCCACCTTCCGCCGCAACTGGGAAAAAGCCCGCGACGCCGGGGTCATCCGCGGCGCCTATCACTTCTTCTACTCCACCCGCGACCCCCTCAAGCAAGCGATCAACTTTAAAAATGTGGTCCAGCTGGAGTCGGGAGACCTGCCCCCGGTGCTCGACATCGAGGTGCACAACAACCAGTCGCCCGCCGTCATCCGCAGCACGGCCCGCATCTGGCTCGAGGAAATGGAAAAGGCTTACGGCGTAAAACCGATCATCTATACCAATATCCACTTTTACGAAACATATCTCGGCAAGGAATTCGACGATTACCCGCTCTGGGTGGCGCATTATTACCAGAAGGAACGGCCGCGGAGCGCGCGCAACTGGGTGTTCTGGCAGCATTCCGACATCGGGAGGGTGAACGGGATCCGGACGATGGTGGATTTCAACGTATTCCGCGGCGACAGTGCCGCGCTGCGAAAACTCTGCATTCCGTAACTTTAATACATGGAAGACGATTCCCGCAATCAGTTCGACTGGCAGTTGATGAAGTTCCTTATCAAGATCATGAGGACCGTTTTCTACGGTATGTTCTGGCTGATGATCAATATTTTTTTCGGGTTGTACCTTGGGTGGGCAGACCCGGAAGTGTCTACCCCGCTGCTCATGGGCATTTTCTACACCTGGCTGGTGCTGAGTGCCGTTGGGTTCGTGTACTTGTTGTGGCGCATGTGGCGGAAAAAGATGCCGCCGCCATGATGGGCTAGCGGCCGGCGGGCGCGGCAAAAACCTGCGTCCAGAGGTCGGCGGTGCGGCCCACGCCCATTTCCCGGAAATTGGCGCTCATGAGGTTCTTGCAGTGGCCGGGGCTGTTCAGCCAACCGTTCACGACTTCCGCTTCGGACTTAGGGCCGGAAGCGATATTTTCTCCCCACCAGTTATAGTTGTAACCGGCTGCGGTGATGCGCTGAGAAGGCGTAGCGCCGGTCGGGCTATTGTGCGAAAAGTATTTGCGGTCGAGCATGTCTTTACTATGCTTGGCTGCGGCGAGCTCCAGCAGGGTGTTCCAGGCCACGGGCGAAACCGGGGGCATCCAGGTGTCTCCACATTGGCAGCCTTTGGCGCGTGCGGAATTGACGAGCTGGAGCACGAGGTCTTTGTTCGCGCGGTTTTCGACCACTACGGCCGTGGGCGGATCGCCGGGCTTTTCGGGCCCGGGGGCTTCCGGTTGCACGGCGTCATCTTTGGAGCAGGCGGTCAGCAACAGGCATGCCGCAGCATATACAGGTATATAACGGACCAGTTTCGGTAACATAATTCCCAGTTTGAATTGTTCGGTACTGGGCTTTTAATAGGAGGAGGTTAAAGCACGTTGGCTTTTTCAGAGGAAGGGCTAAAATCAAACAGGACCCAAAAATACATCCTCCCCTGCAAATCCTTGCAAAAATTATGTTAACGAAATTAATAAATTAATAATCAGTGCGTTATGATGGAAAACCTGTATATGAAAGCGGTTATTTGGCGGACTTGGGGACGGCCAGTTCCTGGCTCCAGAAGTTGCCGACCTTTGCCACGCCCATCTCGGTGAACCGGGGGTTCATGAGCACTTTGCAATGCGTTACGCTATTGAACCATCCATTCACCACGGTTTGTTCGGTGAGCTTTCCCAGTGCGATGTTTTCGCCCCAGGCAGACCAGGTGTAACCCATACTGGAAATGCGGTAGCCGGCCATTTGGCCGTCGCGGTCCTGGTGGCTGAAGTAATTGAAATCCTTCATGTCTTTACTGTGCAGATAGGCGGCGCGCTCCAGGGCCCTGTTCCAGGAAATGGGCGGTGCTGCGGCCATGAAAGTATCTCCGCAATTGCAGCCCCTGGAACGGACGTCGTTCACGAGACTGAGCAGCAACGCAGCGTTCACGGGATTATTCATGGCGAACGTTGTGTCTTTGACCGGTATCGGAGGAGGCGGTGTGATCGTTTCCAACGGTTCTTTCGTGCATGCCGCGGCCAATAGGCACAGCAGCAACGCTCCTGCCAATGCAGGATGCATCATGTGTCTTGACATAGTCAGATAATGGTTTAAGTCCTCAAAAAAAGTTGGCTTCTCGGGATGCGGTCAAAAATCACCACAAGGGATCCGGTTAAGGGAAAGTAGGTGCGAATCCGGGTTAATAACTCGAACGCAAAATTACAGCTGAATGTGAGAAATCTCACATCAGCGCCCGTAAAAAAGTTGTTAACGAATTGATTGTTAATGAGATGTAAAGATGATCCTCTCGGCCATACGGTATAGGTCTTTCAATGTTGCAAAGGAATTACTAGTTATCTTTCGTTCTGGAAAACAAACATATAATATAATTATTAAGTGTAATTGTACGAATTTGAATTATTGAAATGTTAAAGTTGGGGGTGGATGGAATATCGTGTAGGGATGGACGTATTTTTAACGTTGTGAATATGGCTGTAATATGGAATTTGTGGAGGCGGACCGGGGTTTGGACAAGATTGTTAATGCGCGCTGAAGACGGTATGCCCGCGGATGAAAACCGACGCCGCGGTTTCCGGGGTGCCCGGCGCAAATGCACCCCCATCGCAATTTCCGGGAATTTCCGCTTCACCCTTTCTCTTTAATTTCACGCCAAAATCCCGCCAACAAAAAATATCCCGTATGCATTTCTTCCGCCTGCTGATCCTCGCCGCACTCCTGCCCGGGAGCCCCGCTTCCGCCCAGCAAAACCTCCGCGAAGGCGATATCGTTTTCCAGGACAGCCAATCCCCGCAATGCGAAGCCATCCGCCGCGCCACGCATTCCCCCTGGTCGCACTGCGGTATCCTGTACCGCGCAGACAACGGCGCCTGGATGGTCCTGGAAGCCGTTCAACCCGTCAGCGTCACCACCCTCGAACTGTGGAAACTCCGCAACAAGCAAAGTTTCGCCGTCAAACGTCTCAAAAACGGAGAAAACATCCTCACCGCCGAGGTCATCGATAAAATGAAATCCGAAGCGGAACCGTATATCGGCAAAAACTACGATATCTATTTCAACTGGTCAGACGCGGAAATCTATTGCTCCGAGCTCGTCTGGAAAATATACCACACCGTAGGCATCGACCTCTGCGAACTGAAGCCCCTCCGGTCCTACGACCTCTCCCACCCCATCGTGAAAGCCACGATGGAAAAGCGTTACGGGAAAAACGCGCCATTCAGCGAAAAGATGGTTTCCCCCGGCGATCTGTTTAACAGCAGCCTGCTGGAATCCGTTCCCACCAAATAAAGTCACTCAACCCAAACCGGTTTCTGTTGTTATTTGCATAAAATCAGTTGCATGAAAACACACATCACCCTGTTCATGGCCGGCGCACTTGCCATGTCGGCCTGTCAGAACAGCAGTAAGCCACCGGCGGCCGACTCTACAGCTACGGCGGCCACCAGCGTGGTTTTGGACGGATATTACGAAGCCAGTATGCCCGCTGCCTCCTCGCCCGGACGGCTCGTGGGCCTCACTTTGCGCCCTACCAACGACGCGCAGATGACCACCGACTACATGAACTTCACCCCCGAAATCGTGCAAATGGGCAACTGGAGCACGCTCGACAGCGGGAAAATCCTCATCACGCTCGTGACCGTAGGCAGCGGCAACCCGAAAAAAGATTCGCTCCTCTTCCGGCAAGACGGTGAATCGCTCGTGTACCTGGGCGCCGATTACGGGACAGACGGGCTCACGCTCACGAAGAAAACCGCGCCTGCGCCCGCTACCAAAGAATTGCTGGTGTGGGTGAAATCGGAAGGGGAATGTGAAAACGGCCCCGGTTTCGGCAAAGTGAAATGTTACGACGTGCAATACGGCGACCGCCTCCAGGACGATCCCGCATCCTGGGAAAAACTCATGGGCGAAATCGAAGGTTTCAAATTCGAGAAAGGGAATGTATACCAGCTGAAAGTGAGCCGTATCCCGCACGATCCGCCGCGGCAAGACGTAGGCGCGTATGCGTACAAGCTCGTGGAAACCGTGAAAAAAGAGAAAGCGAAATAGCTGATTCTCGTCATAAACGCCGCCCGAAATTTTTAAAACCGGGGAATATGCCCTAACTTGCCGTCGAAATCTTAAAACTGTATATCATGTTGATGACTGTTTTCCTTAATTCCTTTTACGAGATCGGTAATAAGATCGGCCATTTTGGCGCGTGGTTTTTCATCATCCTGTTTGGTCTGATGTTCCTGTATGCGATGGTGAAATACGTGAAACCGTAATTCCCCGAAGAATCAAAACGCTACATACAAAAAGGCAGCTTTCTATAAGAAGGCTGCCTTTTTTATTCGTATAATATCCTGATAATCAGTTAAAAAGCTTCTGCGATCGACAGGTAGAAACCGCCTTGCCGCTTCTCCCCCGCGCGTTTTTCGCCGATCCCGTAGTCGAGGCGCACGGTGAGCCGGGAGGTTTTGTCGTAGAACCAGCGGATGCCGGCGCCGTAGTTCGGTTTGGGGTTGATATCGATATTGCGGTTGGAGAAAACGGTGCCCGCTCCTGCAAAACCCGCCAGCGCAAAGGTGGGATGCATGTCTACGAACCAGAATTTGATCCGGATCCCCGGGTCGAGGAAGTACCGGTATTCCGCCTGCGCGGCGATGTAGTTTTTGTCGCGGTACCGCCCGGTATAATACCCCCGCATGATATTATCGTTCCCCATTTCCCCCATCATGTAAAACGGCACTTCGCCCTGGGTAGACACGGCGTAGCCGTTGAGGCCCAGCGTACTTTTTCTGGACAGCGGAATGAAGTGGCTGGCCTTGCCCTCGAGGCGCCAGAGGCTCCGCGTGCTGATGAATTGCGGCGCCCAGGAGATGTTCATGCGAACGAAGGAGCCTTTGGTCGTATAATTCTGGTTATCGCGGTTGTCGAAGATCGCGGTGGCGCCGATGAACGTGTAGTATCCGCCTTCTTTATCGATCAGGTTAGACACGGGGTACACGCCTTTCGGGTCGTCGGAATCGTATGTATCGTGCTGGGACAGCAGCGACATCCCCGCGTAGAAGTGCCGGGAAACGCGGCGTTCCGCTTCGGCAGACACTTTATACCGGCGGTTGCCGACCAGGCTGCGGTTATCATAATGGGTGGTATCGCCGATCCCGAAGAAATACATGGGGAAATCGTGGTACCGGAAATTGGTGCGGATGTGCCAGAGATTGTCGCGCGTCCAGTTTTCGAAGCGCAAGTCGAGTTTGAACTGGCTGTTGGTGGTGAAGGTGGAAAGGAGACTGGCGGTGGAGTTGCGGGTGGTGGGCGCGGGGTTCTTTTTGTCGCCGTAATAGCTGTACAGCGCCACTACTCCGAATTCCAGTCCTTTTTCGGGGGAATATCCCAGGATGGGGACGGGCAGGAAGGATCGCCTTCTTGCGGCCAGCAGCGAATCTATTGGGGCATCCTGGGCCTGGAGGCCGGAAGCCAGTAAGCACAATGTCAGGGCAGAAACAACTTTACGCATAAGCCCGCAAGATGCGAAAAATTCGGAAACCACGGCGCAGTTGCGTTATTGTTCGGGCTTAGGGCTTTTTTTGCCGCGGATGAACCCGGCTATGAGGTTGATGACAAAAGCCAGTTGCCCGAGTAAGCAATACAGGATCAAAATAGACCCTTCGATGGTCGGCAAAAACGATGTGGGCAGGAATTGAACGGGCGGATATGGCGAGACTTCCGGAATACTGAAAGGCGAAAAGAAAATAACGGGCGGAAGCAAGCTGCCGATATGAAAGAATTGCCAGAAAGTAGACTGACGGTAATGGCGCGTGAGGAAGTAAACCAACGCCAGGATCGAAAAGAATCCCGTCATCGTCAGCAGTAGTTCCCGTTTGGGGATGATATAAGTATGCCAACCGGGAAACACGATGACCGGATTGCGGCCCCAGAAGAAGCACAACGCAGGAATGGCCATGGCGGCCGCCAGCAGCAAAAGGACGATATATGGCCGGATCGGCTTTCGGGGAGCAACAGGCATCATGAAGTGGCGGTTTTCTTACCCCGGATGAATCCGGCGATGAGGTTCAGGAGGAAAGCTACTTGTCCGAGAACGAAAATGAGGACTGTAGCAAGCGAGAGCATTTTGACGGAATTGAAGCGGTTGAAAACGTCATCTTGCCGGTAGTAACTTATCTGGAAATCCGTCGAAAGAAAGTATAGCAAAACCGGGATCATCCCAAAACTCAGTAGATGGAGATATTTCAATACAGCCCACTGCCGGAAATTCCTCGTCAGAAAATAGACAATCGCGGCGAAAGCAAGAGGAATGGCCAGTAGCATGCAGATGTGTGAAATTGCGATCACGTAATAGGTGTCGTGCAAGTGGATGTCGATCGAATTGTTGTCATCCCATGGGAAGAGCGCAGCCGTAGCCAGGCCCAGCGCCAGCAGGATAAGGATAACCTCCGGCCGGAGGAACCTCCGGAAAACATTCGGCTTTTTCATGCAATCGTTTTTTTACCCCGGATGAAACCGGCAATAATATTTACAATGAAGGCAACCTGTCCCCCAAAAACAAAAATCGCTGCGGGCAATATCAACACATCCACCATCGCCTGGTACGCTTCCCATCTATGTCGGCTGGCGAGATCGGGGAAAATATAAGACTCCTCCGGCATATTGCCCACCGTGGCCGCCCATTGAAACGTCAACACCGGGAAAATGATCAGACTCGCCACATGAAAATAGTGCAGGCCTTTCCACTGCCGGAACTCCCGCGTAAAATAATACATCACAGCAAACACAAACAAAGCCAAAGGCCACAGGAGCGTCGGTTCCGGCCAGATGCCGAAGTAGTCGTATCCCAGGGCGAAGTTCATCGCATATACGATCAACCAGAAAACGATCATCAACGTGATCAACCCCTCCGGCCGGAAAAACCATCGAAAAGAAAACGCTTTTTTCATGCACTCGGTTTTTTACCGCGGATAAAGCCGGCAATGAAATTCACGATAAAAATGATTTGTCCGGCGATGATGAAAAACACAAAAGGGATCGTAGCTATGTCGATGAACTGGCTGTACCGAAGTACTTGACGCTCCCACTCCTCCTTCACATTCTGGTTCGGAAAACCGGTAAATTCATACAGAATGGCACTGAACCAGGGCATCCAGCAATACACCAGCACGGGAATCGCGAACAGGCTGGCGACGTGAATATAAGACAACAGCGGCCACTGGCGATAATTCCGCGTAAAATGATACACCCCGGCAAAAGCTAGGGGTACCGGAGGCCAGAAGATCATTTCCGCCGGCCAGAAAACCGGTATCCCGAAAAAAATGTGGATATCGTACCCAAGCCCGGTAATCATCACATGCACCCAGGCCCAGAAAACCGCCATCAACACCAGCAAACCCTCCGGCCGCAAAAACCACCGGAAAGAGAAACGAACTTTCATGCATTGAATTTAACGTCTTTCACATAGGATGCCGCCAGTTTCACCACATAAATTATCTGTCCGACGATGAACGCCGCGAAAACGGCCACCAGCATAGCATTCAGCAATTTCTTATAGAAATCCGTTCCCGCGATGTAAAACGAAGGGTTCCCGGTAAAGTACGTCACACGATAAATTGACGCCACCTTGTACGTGATTAACGGCGCCGCCAACACGCTCACGAAATACACATACGGCAACAGTCCCTTTTCCGGGAGCCGCCGCGCCAGCCAGAAAGCCCCCGCGAACAGCAGCGCTATTATAGAAAACGGAGCATACCAGCTGTCGAAAACGATCGTGGTCACATAATCGGAGGTGTCTCCCCGCAGGCGGAGCCCGTGACTTTCGAGGCTCCAGTGTTGCAACTGGAAAAGCACGGCCAATAAGGACAGCAGGGATTCTGGGCGGAGGAATCTTCGGTTCATTCGGTTCATCTTCTAACTATATATTCTGGAAATTTTTTCTGCCGCGCATAAATCCGGCAACCACGTTCACAACGAACGCGAGCTGCCCCATCACGAGGATTATCGTCAAAATGCCGATCCACATTTCCGTGGCCGGACTGTAATAAAAAACAACGGGATTGCCGGGATAGGGAACGTCCATCAACCGGTCGCCCAGCCAAATGATCAGGGGAATGGCCAGGTAACTGCCCACATGGAAATACTGCAGCGCCGGCCATTGGCGGTAACGCCGGGTAAAACGGTAAACCGCCGCCATAACGAGCAACGCCACTGCCCCGAAACGCGGCCACAGCGCGGGATGGATATAGAAACTGCTGTCGTGGTAACCACCGGGGCTACCGTCGAGCACACGAACGAGATCGATGATGAAAAGGAAGAACGCCATGCAAATCAATAGCGTTTCCGGACGGAGATACCGGGAAATTTTGTTCAGGCGTTTCATAGGCATCGCAAAAATAGGTAAACGCGATCGCCTGAACGTTCATCCACCCCTCCAAAGTTTTCACAGTGGAAAAATCATGCGGCCGACTTCGCGCCCACAAAAACGCCGATCGAGATATGCGCGAAGAAAGCAAGATGCCCCGCCAGCAGGAAATATTCCGAAAAACATTGTAAAGCATGGGAAACCGGGCCCATGCTAACGCCCGGAACATCCCCGGAAACTTCGATCGCCCACATCACCACGGCGAAAAAGTACATCGACGCCACATGGATGTGCGACAGCCAGGGCCAGCACAATAACCGGGATACCAGCCTGTAGATGATCGTTTCCCCGATCAGCACCACGATCATATAAATATAAACGTGTGGCCAGTACCAGTGAGTGCCCCAATCAGTGATAAACGCTTCCCGCGAAGCGAAGAAATTTCCCCAGGCGAAGCAAGCCAGGGCCAGCAACAATAATTGGATGTGCGGACGGAAGAAAAACGGAAGGTTGCGAACGGTACGCATGAATAGGGATTTTGATCGTATGATATTAAAGTTCGGAATTAAAGACGTCTTCAAAAGTGAGCGTCGTCATCGCCCGGGATGATTCCCGACGGGGAAATTTCCGCCCGGCGATCCCTACCTACCACCAATCCCCTCAAATACACCGTTTTCTGAAGGATCGCTGCAAACCCGCTGCAGACAAGGCTTCAATAACTATTTATGTAAGCTGTACACAAAACAACGATATTTCGGAAGATCGCAATTTTTAATTTGTGTACAAAAGCATTTAAATTGACTGTGAATGCATTACGAGAAAATCTCCACCGGCGACCCACTTTCCTTCAATTCCCGGAATTTGTCGCGGTTGAAGCTGTATAATTGAGCCGGGCGCCCCTGCAAAGGGTGCTTCAATTTCTCCGGACGGGCAGCCAGCAATCCGAGCCCGTTGATCTTTTTCTGGAAATTCCGGCGGTCGACCGACCGGTCGTACACCCATTCGTACAACTTCTCCAACTCCGAAACCGGGAACTTTTCGTCGAGCATCTCGAACGCCAGCGGTTCGGTATGCAACCGCACCCGCAAGTGCTCGATGGCCGCCGCAACGATCTCCGCATGGTCGAATGCCGTAACCGGCAATTCGCGGACGGGATACCACTTCGCTTCCTTCGTTCCCATTCCCAACACGATCTTGCTGGCCGAATGCCGGATAAGCGCCAGGTGCGCCACGCAAAGCACCCTGCCGCGGGGATCGCGTTCCGGATGCCCCCAGGTGCTCATTTGTTCGAGGTAATTGGCCTTCAGGCCGGTTTCGTCTTTCAGTTCGCGGTGCACGCAAGCCTCCAAAGGCTCATCGTTATGAACGAATCCGCCCGGCAGGCCCCATTTGAATATATGCGGCGGGATGGTCCGCTTGGTAAGGAGCACCATCATGCCTTCTTTGGATGAGTACCGGAGCACGACGGCCTCCGCCGTCACACGGATGTGTTGATGCATGGTCAGGGATTAGGATATTCTAAGGATTAATAAGTCGGCTACTGTCTGTTACTGTCTGTTTCGAGGGATAATTACTGTCCGGCCACGTATTGCTGAACCTGCGCCGTGCCCTTGTGAAGGTTCACGAAAAAGGGATTCTTCTGCGGATCGAAAACGATGATCGCGTTGGATTCCCACGCATTTTGCGCGGTCGGCAGCACGATCTCCACCTGCAGGCCGTTGGCCCGGCGAAACATCAGACTGTCTTTCTCAATGAATTTGGCGGCAAACCCCTTCCCTTCCAGGAATTGAACGATACTGTCTTTGGCGATCTTCACCGCACTGTCCTGCATCGGTTGCTGGCGCAGCACGTAACATTTTTCCCCGATCACCTGGTAATTGGAGGTGTCTGTCCGTTCACGAACGGGGTTACACGCAATTGCCAGCAGGGCCGCGGCCATAATTAAATAACGCATGGCGCAAGTTATAAATAAAGGATTTAAAATTGGATGTCAAATACTTTCTCTTCGGTCCCGCGTTTCACCTTCACGGAGGTTTTATCGCCTTTCTTGAAAGTGCTGAGCGCTTTGGTATAGCTCATGGCATCGGTGACGGCATAATCCCCCAGCCGAACGATCACATCTCCCGCTTCAAGACCCGCGGCCTTGGCGGGTTTCCCATCCCTGACAGATTCCACTTTCGCACCGCCCTTGAACGTATAGTCGAGCATAACGCCCAAAGTCACCGTGAACCCGGTGCCAGGCATCGGCGGCGGATCGCTGGTGTGGGTGAACGCCAGTTTCGGGCGGCCGTTCGTTTTTTCGACGATGCCGTAAACGAGTTTCACGATGGTCAGTTCTCCGTCGAAATTGATTTTTTCGGTATCGTCTCCGGGTTTATGATAATCGCCATGGGTGCCGGTGAAGAAAAACAGCACGGGCACGTTTTTCAGGTAGAACGAAGCATGATCGGAAGGCCCCAGTCCGGACGAGTCGTAACTCACCTTCAGCCCTTTCGGTACCACGCCCGGCACTACTTCGCCCCAAACGGGCGAGGTGCCGTATCCGCCGATCTGCAACCCTTTTTCCGCGGAAAGCCGGCCTACCATGTCCATATTCAGCATGAAATTCACCTGCTGCATGGGCACGGGCCCTTTCTCCGCGAAATATTTACTGCCGAAAAGGCCCAGCTCCTCGCCAGAAAAGGCGACGATGGCGTAATTGGCATTTTTGAGTTTGGATTCCTTCAGCAACCGGGCTATTTCCAGCAGCGCGGCCGTTCCGGAGGCATTGTCGTCTGCCCCGTTATGCACCGCTTTTTCGTTGGGTGCGAGGGAGTTATGGTCTTCCCCGTATCCCAGGTGGTCGAAATGTGCGCCGATGACCACGGTGGCCGGGGCGCCGTTGTCGATAAAGCCGACCACGTTGGTGCCGGTGCGTTTAGACGGCACCAGGTCTGCCTCCAGCTCGATCTGGAAGCCGTTGGCATCGTCGGCCGAGAGGGTTTTGCTCCCTTCCTCCCCTACCCAGATCGCCGGGATGGCGAGGGTTTCGTGGGGAAGGTCGAGCCAGCTGGCAACCGTTTGCTGATCTTCGCCGCCGTTGAAGAACACGATGCCGGTGGCACCGCTTTCCTTGGCTTCTTTTGTCTTTTTAATATAGAAATCCAGCGGAGCGCCGTGGGGGTTTATTTCATCTTTCGCATCTTTTACATTGATGAGCCAGACGTTATCGACTTCGTTCACACCGGGCAGCACTTCGCCTTTGGCGCTTTTGCGGGCGGAAAACGGCAGGGGAACGAACTGTTCGCCGGCTTTGAGGGGCTGGCTGTTGATGGAAAAGCGCGCCTTTGGCCCGGATTCCAGTCCTTCGCGGACGAGGAACGGTTGCAGGAACCCGTCTGTCCCTTTCGGGCTGAGCCCGATCGCCTGCATCTGGCCGGCGATATAGGTGGCGGCGAGCTGTTCGCCCGGGGTGCCAGTCCGGCGGCCTTCGAGCTTGTCGGAGGCGAGGTAGGCTACATGCGCCTGGAGGTTGCCGAGCGTTTTCTTGTCGGCTTTTTTCTGGGGGTAAGCCGTGAGGGCGATACCCGCCAGGGGCAGGATGAGATAAAGCTTTTTCACTCCGGGGGTATTTTGGGGCAAAAATAAGACGAATAGCCGGGATGAAGTCATTATTTATCATGGGATTGTCTGACGGGAAGCGTCCGATTGTCCAATCCATAAATTATGTGCTAAATTTGCCCGGCCCGAAAGCCGGTTACAACAAAAAATGAATAAACACATGAAAAACACGCCATTTACGCACAAACACATTGCGCTGGGAGCCAAGATGGCCCCGTTTGCGGGATACAACATGCCCATTTCCTATACGGGTATCAACGATGAACATGCCGCCGTGCGCAACAGTGTAGGCGTATTTGACGTCAGCCACATGGGCGAATTCATCCTCAAAGGCGAAAATGCGCTCGACCTCATCCAGCGCGTGACAAGCAACGACGCGTCGAAGCTCACTGCCGGCAAGGCGCAGTATTCCTGCCTGCCCAACAACGAAGGCGGGATCGTAGACGACCTGCTCGTGTATTGCATCGAAGAGAACAAGACTTATATGCTGGTGGTGAACGCGAGCAATATCGAGAAAGACTGGAAATGGATCAGCCAGTTCAATACCAATAATGTCGACATGCAGGACATTTCCGACAAAACCTGCCTGCTGGCCATCCAGGGCCCCAACGCCACGAGCGTGCTGCAGACTTTGACGGACGTAGACATCGTCAATATGAAATATTACACCTTCGCGAAGGGGACCTTCGCCGGGGTGGAAAACGTGCTCATCAGCGCCACCGGCTACACCGGGGCAGGCGGTGCCGAGATTTATTTCGAAGATAAAGATGGCGCGGCAGACAAGATCTGGGACGCGATTTTCGAAGCAGGCGCCTCCAAAGGCATCAAGCCCGTGGGCCTCGGCGCGCGCGATACGCTCCGCCTCGAAATGGGCTTCTGCCTCTACGGGAACGATATCGACGACCGTACCAGCCCCATGGAAGCCGGTTTGGGATGGATCACCAAGTTCACCAAAGACTTCCCTTCCCGCGCGATCTTTGAAAAGCAGAAAGCAGAAGGCATCCAGCAGAAACTGGTAGGTTTTGAAATGGTGGACAAAGGCATCCCCCGTCACGACTACGAAATCAAGGACGCGGAAGGCAATTTGATCGGACGGGTTACCTCCGGCACCCAATCTCCCTCCCTCCAGAAGGCTGTCGGCCTCGGATATGTAACAACAGCGTTTGCAGCATTGGATTCCGATATCTATATTGCTGTGCGCGATAAACTGCTGAAGGCAAAAGTGGTGAAAGTGCCCTTCCTCGGATAATTCCGCGGAGCGCATACCAATTCTGCCCGGCGCAGCGTTACAGCAGCACACCCAAGACGACCATATCTTTTAAACTGTATAACCGCTATGCCAAGTATTCATCTGACCACGGTCATTCATGCGCCGTTGCAAAGGGTCTTCGACCTGAGCCGGAGCATCACCCTGCATAAACGCAGTATGTCGCACCTGAAAGAGGAAGCCATACGAGGGCGGACCAACGGGCTGATCGAATACGACGAAACCGTGACCTGGCGCGCCCGGCACCTGGGTAAAAACAGGGAGCTGACCACCCGGATCACCGCCATGAACAAACATGGGCACTTTACCGACGAAATGGAAAAAGGCGATTTCACCCACATGAAACACGACCATTTTTTCAAAGAAATCGGGAACGGAACGGTGATGATCGACGTTTTCGAGTTTGGCGTACCCTACGGCGTTTTCGGGAAATGGCTCGAAAAACTATACCTGCGGAAATACATGAGCCGGCTGCTGGAATTACGCAATCAAATCATCAAGGAATACGCAGAGAGCGAAAAGTGGCGTGTGATCCTTGATTAATATATAAAGAAAGAATGAGCGAGATTAACAAACCCAGGCTGGAAGTATGCCTGTCTCCCGCACTGCTGCACCTGTTCGACGTGAAGAACAGCATCGTGGTGATCATCGACGTATTGCGGGCCACCTCCACCATCTGTACCGCGCTCCATAACGGCGCCGCCAAAGTGATACCCGTGGCTACAGTGGAAGAATGCGTGAACATCGGCCGCCAGCTCAACGCCATCACGGCGGGCGAGCGCGACGGCAAGATCGCGGACGGGCTGCTGCACGGCAATTCCCCTTTCGAATACCCGGTTGAGTTTATCGACGGAAAGGTGCTGGTGCTCACTACCACCAACGGTACCAAGCTGCTGCACATGGCCAAAGACGCCGTGCAGATCATCACCGGATCGTTCCCGAACATTTCTTCCGTTTGCGAATACCTCATCTCACAGGGTCAGAACGTGATTTTGGGATGCGCGGCGTGGAAAGACCGGGTAAATATGGAAGATACGCTGTTCGCCGGTGCGGTGGTAAGCCGTATCAAGGAACATTTCGACGTCAACTGCGATTCCGCACTGGCCGCCGAAACCCTGTACCATAGCGCGAAGAGCGATCTTTTCGGGTTTATGAAGCAGGCATCGCACTTCCAGCGGCTGGCGCGCTACGGCCTGGAGGAAGACATCCGCTTCTGCCTCACGCCCGATGGCGCCAATGTGCTGCCCATCCTGCAGAACGGCGAATTGATAAAAGAGAAGTAACTGCGACTACGCATACACGTAAAAGGGTGAGTTTCATAATGAAAACTCACCCTTTTTGGTTGGTTCCGGTGATGGGTTTTAAGCCAGCGCGCCGGAAGATCTCTTTTGTTTCAGCAGATTGTCTACCGACCATACGCCACCGCCGCCCAGGGCAAACGCCAGGGTGATGAGCAGGGCGAAGAGCGGAGAGGCCACATCTACCATCCCGTTACCGGTATTGGCTTTGAGGATCACCGCCACAACCATCGTGATCACGAGCGACCAGGATGCCCAGCGGGTGAAAAGGCCGAGCGCCAGGAGCAATCCGCCGGCGAATTCGGCTATGGTAGCGAGCAGCCCGAAAAAGGTGGGTGCGAACGAAATGCCGAGGAAGTTCATGGCCCCGCCGATCATGGCCCACAATTGCGCACCACCGGCCAGCTTCTGCCAGCCGAAGTAGAAGAACAATAAGCCCACGCCAACGCGGAGAATGGTAAGGCCGAGGTCCTGGCCTTTAGAATTGTTGATTGAAAGGGTGTTTCCCATAGAAAGATTTTATACAAAAGTACAGCAGGAGCCCCCGGTACTCAATGGATATTTTTCCATTTGAGGTGTACATTTTTTTGCGGGCACGGCAGGATTTAGGACCCGTTTCAGCGATTCTTTTTGGATTTTTTTGCTTACTTTTGTGGATTGCCTTTTTTTGAGCCGTCATTGTATGGAATAACGAAGAAAAACAGAAGAATCGAGTGAAGATCCCGACAGCGCCAAATGTCATAAAACCCCGGCTCAAACAAAAGAAGGCATCACAAGGAAAGCATGTCGCTACCCCATTTATTAAAATATGTATATAATAACGGCACCGACGAGGTGATCCGAAGGGGGAAACGCATATTCGCAACCGGCGGCGTAGAGCTGCTCGAAGGCGATCCCGTACTGCGCTCGGCCTCGTTCCGGGTAAAGAGCGACACGCATGCCAATTTCTATAAAGTTACCATCAGCAAATACAACGAGCCGGCTACGATGAGCGTGCGTTGCCAATGCCCCTATAACCTGGGAGACATTTGCCGCCACGAAGCCGCCGCCCTTTTCCAGCTCCAGGAAATGCTGGACAGGAACCATTTCGATGCGTTCGACACGCAATACGACCAGCAACACACGCTGATCAAGATGAAGTCGATCGATCTCAAGACCATCAAACTCCTTACTTCCAATACCATCATCTCCGAAGCGGACCGCATCCTGCGGAAAACGCAGGCCGTCATCAAATCCGCCAAAGACGAAAAAGTGGAAGCCGAACTGCGGACCGAAGGGAAGAAATATCCCCTCATCCTCCAGCGGAACGAAGAACGCAATTTCGATACACATTGTACCTGCGACGAGCACGAGCATCCGCTCTGCGTCCACAAAACTGCGCTGTTCCTGCAGCTCCTCACCGCCCACGGGCCCTTCTATTTCGATACGCTCCGTAACTGGGACAAAGAGAAGAACAAACTCCTCTCCTCCTACGGCTATTCGCTCAACGACGATCTCGAAGGCAAATTCGCGTTCTCCTACATGAACGGGAAACCCTTCCTGCGCGTGCTCGACCCCACCATCAAAAAAGTGGAGGCCGTTGCCGCCGCCAAAACCGAATCGGCCCCGGAACCGGAAGAAACACTCACCGTAGCCAGGCGCCTGGGCGTGGTGCTCAATGCCAACGACAAACTGTTCCCCTATTTCCAGATGGAACTGGTGAGCGGAGATGCGAACGAAGATGAAACGGAATTCGTGTCGCTGGTAAACCGCATCGACCTGGGCAAATACGTCGACTTTTACCTTTTCAAGGAGAAAGACCGCGACCTCATTTCGCCCATCCGCAAGCTGCAACACACCGAAGTCAACAAGTTCCTCAACAAGAACTCCCCCTTCGCCGGCATCTGGGAAAACATCATGCACGAAAGCGAAAGCGGCCTGCCCATGGAAACCATGGAGCTCATCGTGGAATACCTCCAGCCCAAACTCGCCAAGCTGTTCCCGCTGCTGACCGACCACCGGCTCGTGTTCCTCCTGCGCGACGGGCAGTTGTTCAAAACCAAGAACCTGCAACAAATCCAGGTATCCGGATATCCCCTCAAACCTTACTTCAAAGCCGGCAACGGCGGCGATCATATAGAAGTAACCGCCTGGGTAGACATCGACGGCGAAGCCGTGAACGTATCGGCCAACCAGTGGGCCAGCCCGCTGTTGTTCCTCTACAACAATACCCTGCATTACTTCAACAATCCGAAAGATTCCATCCACCTCCTGCAATACCAGGAGCATAACGCCGTGCGCGTGCCCACCAACGAGTGGCAGGATTTTCTCAAGGAATCCATCCTCCCGCTCGGCAGGGAATACGCCGTTCAGTACGATGCGTCGCTGCTGGCGGAAGTGGACGACGTGATCCCCGAAAACCGCGTCTACCTGAAAGAAATGGGCGAAACATTCGTGATACAGCCCGCGTTCTCCTATCATGGGCACGACGTGGAGTGGAACGAGGAAACCCGCATCACCGTTCAGGAAGGCAACAAAGTACTGGTGATCCACCGGAACAAGGAAGCGGAAGATAATTTCGTGAACAGCATCCGCGCGCTGCACACCAACTTCTCCGTCAGCAGTAACTACAACTATTTCTTCCTCCGCGCAAAAGAAGCCCTGAAGAACAACTGGTTCTTCCTCTTCTTCGACGCGCTGAAGGAAATGGACGTACGCGTTTTCGGCTTCGAGCAACTGCGGAACTTCCGCTTCTCTGCGCAGAAACCCGTCACCAACCTGCAGATCAGCTCCGGCATCGACTGGTTCGACGCGCAGGTGGAAGTAGTGTATGGCGATCAGAAAGTCGGGATACGCGACATCAAGCGCGCACTCGCCAACAAACAGAATTACGTGCAACTGGCAGACGGCTCCCTGGGCCTGCTGCCGGAAGAATGGCTGAAAAAATATTCCCTCCTTTTCAAGATAGGGGAAGAAAAAGATAAAGGCGCCGGCCTCAAACTGAGCAAATACAACTTCTCGGTGATCGACGAGCTGTACGAGTTCATCGACGATGAGGCCATCCTCGTTGAGCTCGACGAAAAGCGGCGCAAACTGCTCCAGTTCGACGAGATCCGCAGCGTAGACCTGCCCACCAACCTCAACGCCAACCTGCGGCCTTACCAGGAAAGCGGCTTCCAGTGGCTCAATTACCTCGACGAAGTGAAGTGGGGCGGGATTTTGGCGGACGATATGGGTCTTGGTAAAACCGTGCAGGCGCTTACGTTCATCCAGCACTACAAGAACGTGCACGAACAATGCACCATGCTGGTGGTTTGCCCCACTACCCTGATCTATAACTGGGAGAACGAGATCAAGAAATTCACACCGGGCATCACCTATCACATCCATCACGGCCCGCAACGCCTCCGGATTTCGGAGGAGCTGGGCGCTTTCGACGTCATCATCACCACCTACGGCACCCTGCGCAGCGACGTGCAGCTGCTCATGAAGATCGATTTCGACTACGTGATCCTCGATGAATCGCAGGCGATCAAAAACCCGCAGTCGAAGGTGACCAAAGCCGCGCAACTGCTGAACACCCGCAACCGCATCGCGCTGTCGGGTACGCCCATGCAAAACAATACCTTCGATATCTACGCCCAGATGAACTTCCTCAACCCGGGGATGCTCGGCAGCGTAGACTTCTTCCGCAACGAATTTGCCACGCCGATAGACAAGTTCCAGGACGAGGAAAGGAAAGAGCACCTGAAAAAGCTCATCTATCCCTTCATCCTCCGCAGAACGAAAGAACAGGTGGCCAAAGACCTGCCGGAGAAAATCGAGACCGTCATCTTCTGCGAAATGGACCCGGAACAGCGCCATATCTACGACGCCTACCGCAACTCCTACCGCTCCAAGATCCTCGGCGTTATCGAAGACCAGGGGATGGAACGCAGCCAGCTCACGATTTTGCAGGGCCTCATGAAGCTCCGCCAGATCTGCGACTCGCCCGCCATCCTCAACGAAGCGGAAAAATATCCCAACCACTCCGTGAAACTGCATGAGCTGACGCGTGAGATCTCTGAAAATATCAGCAATCACAAAGTGCTGGTATTCAGTCAATTTCTCGGCATGCTCGGCCTCATTAAAGACCGCCTCGCCCATCAGAAGATACCGTATGAATATTTCGACGGCTCCACCAGCACCATGGACCGCGAAAAAGCCATCCAGAACTTCCAGAACAACGAGGAATGCCGCGTGTTCCTCATTTCCCTCAAAGCCGGTGGCGTAGGTCTCAACCTCACCGCGGCCGACTATGTCTATATCGTAGACCCCTGGTGGAACCCCGCGGTGGAACAACAGGCCATCGACCGGACGCACCGTATCGGGCAAACGAAGAACATCTTCGCCTACCGCATGATCTGTAAAGACACCGTGGAAGAAAAAATCCTGGAACTGCAGGAACGGAAGAAATCGCTGGTGAAAGACATCATCGCCGACGATTCCGGCTTCATCAAAAAACTCACGAAAGAAGACGTGCTCTACCTCTTCAGCTAATCAACTTATACCCCACCCCGCGAATATTGACGATCTGGATCTTCGGATCGTCTTTCAGATACCTGCGCAATTTTGTGATGAAAACGTCCATGCTGCGGGCGTTGAAGAAATTATCGTCGCCCCAGAGGTCGAGCAGTACGGGCCGGCGCTCCATCACCTGGTTTTTGTGCCGGCAAAGGCGCAGCAGTACTTCGGACTCGCGGTGCGAAAGGTACTCCGTGTACCCGTTCCGCGTGAGTGTCTGCTTGTAGGGCTGGAAAAGGAACTGGCCGATGAGGATTTCGTTTTCGGATGGCGGAGGTGGCGCGGCATGTCCTCCGAAACGCGCCAGCAGCGATCGTATGCGGACGATCAGCTCGTCCATGCTGAAGGGTTTTTTCAAATAATCGTTCCCGCCGGATTCAAATCCTTTTACCACATCCGCGGTTTGTGATTTGGCGGTGAGGAAGATGATGGGCACCTGCTTGTCGGTTTTCCGGATTTCGGTGGTGAGCGAAAATCCGTCGAGGTTGGGCATCATGACGTCCATCACGATAGCATCCGGTTTGTACTGGCGGAACAGGCGGAGGCCTTCCACGCCGTCTGCCGCGCAAATCATGTTAAAACCGCGCGTTTCGAGGCTGTCTTTCACGATCTGTGCGAGTTGCCATTCGTCTTCGATGAGTAATATGACGGGTTGGGATATGCTCATGCTGCGGGGATTTCCAGTTGAAATTCGCTGCCCTTGTCGGGCTCGCTTTTTACTTTGATGCTGCCGCCGTGTTTCTCGGCGATCTTCTTCACATAACTCAATCCAAGCCCGAAACCTTTTACATTATGCAGGTTGCCGGACGGTACGCGGAAGAATTTATCGAAAATGCTGTTGTGATAACCATGCGGGATGCCGATACCATTGTCTTTCACCGAAATGCGCACCCATCCCGGCCGGCGGGCCACATGCACGGAAATTTCGGCCGGGTCGTTGGAATATTTGATGGCATTGTCGACCAGGTTGTTGATGGCGTGGGAAAGATGAGTGGGATCGGCGAGCACGAGCGGGTCGGCGAGCAAGGTATAGCTGAAATCGATTTTTTTACCGGATTTGAGGCGGTGGTTGGAAATGATGTCGGCGATGATATCGTTGAGGTCCACCATTTCGGGTTGGAGCATCACCTCTTCTTTTTCTTCCGCGGCGATGTGGAGCACTTTTTCGACGAGGTCGCCCAGGCGCTGCAGCTCTTGCCGGGAAATGCGGAGGTAATTGGCGGTTTTCTGGGGATCGGCGAGGGCGTTGAACCGCTCGAGCGCCTCCACGGCCGCGGATACCGTGGCGATGGGGGTTTTCAGCTCGTGGGTCATGTTATTGATGAAATCGTTGCGGACTTCCGAAAGTCTTTTCTGCCGGAGGATCGTGCGGAGCATATACAGGAACGAGCCCACCGTCAGCAACAGCAAAACAGCCGTAGCGGCGAGGCTGCCGGTCATCCGGCCCAGAATATGCGGCATGGGGCTGGCAAAAATAGCCGTTACAAATATGTTGTTGATGGGGTTGAAAGGGATGATGGTGGTGCGGAACGGTGATTTGGGGAGGGATTGGAAGGCTTCGTGGCTGAGTGCGAGCGTATCCAGCTGGAAGCCGGTATTGATCCCCCGGTTCCCCAGCTCTATCCGGTAAAGACTGTCTAACTGATTGATAGTAAGGGAGGTGCGATAAAAATCCCTTCTCACCAGCACTTCCGAAATTTTGCGGGACAGCGTATCCGTCAACTGCCGGATCTGGGTGTCGCGGCGTACCATGTGCAATTCGACGTTCTCCCCTTCCGGCGGCGTCCCGAAATCGTCTGTCGGAAAAGCCGGTCGCGTGGGCCCCGCAAGGAAGTACGCGTTCTTGACCACGGCGCCGGAGGCTGCCGCGGCGGAATCCAGGTCGCTCACGATGCGGGTTACCTGGCCCATTGGCGAGATGCTGTCTGGCATGGTGGAAGTGAACGTCAGGTTGAATTTGGACAGGCCGAGCACTTTGCCGGCGTCGCCGAACTGTTTATGGAAAACAGCCGTGCGGAGGGCGTCGTTGATATCGCGCTGGAATTCCTGCAGGCGGATCTGGTACGCCTGGTACAGCCAGTACCCCTGGAGGGTGAGGATACCGAGTATGCAGGCGGTCATGAGCACGAGTATGTTTCTGATGCGGTTGCGCATGATGTAAAGCTATTCAATCTCATCCAACAGCCGCGAGACGCTTAACACTAATTAACAAACGTTATGAGTGGTTAACCCTTTTCCCCGCCCGGCTGCGTCATCTTTACAGAAAAAAGCCATGAAAACGTACCTGATTCTTTGTGCCGGACTGTTGACAGCCGCTGCCGTGCAGGCGCAGCAGCCGTCGGGCGTAATCGAATACGAAGTGAACTCCAAGATCGAGATGGGCCAGTTCAAGATGGTCATGCGCAGTGCAGACGGGTCGGTGACCACGAGCAACACGCCTCCGCCCGACATGCCGAACCTCCTTACTTTCAGCCAGACGTTCACCTTCGCCGGAGGGATGGGTAAGCTGGAAACGGAGAACGGTGGTAATATGATGCGGAAAATGACATTAAACCTCCCTGCGGGCGGTGGGCCTCCGGGCGGAGCTTCCGTTTCGGCAGGCGTAGCCGGGACGATGGCGGCTCCCGGGCCGGTTGGCCGGTCATCATCACTGCGCCCCCCTGTCACCAACGCAACGTATATTGACTTGCTAAACAAGCGGTATTTGTCGGTCCTCACGCAAAATAAAGATAGTGTGGTGGCCGGGGTTTGGTATTCGGAAGAAGCTTACAAACCTGCCGCGGAAATAAAAACCTCCGGGAGAACGAAGACCATCGCGGGGTTCCGTTGCCAGCGGGCTACGGCTGTTGTGGGCGAGGAATCTTTCGTGATCTGGTACACGACCGAGATCCCGATGCTGTTTTCGCCGGTGAACGGGGTTTGGCCGCCGCAGGGCGTAGTGCTGGCTTTGGAAAGCGAGAAACGCTCGTATATGGCGAAGAAAGTGGAGCTGAAACCCGTGCCCGATGCGCCGGCGTTGCCCGCAGGTGCGGAAAAGCTCACGGCGGTGCAGTTGAAGGAAAAGCAAAGGAGTATCCTGGAAGCGTTTCACAACGAACAACTGAAAAAATTACAGGAAGCGGAATAATTAACCCATAAGAAAAGACACAGCGCCCCTCATGAAGAAGATCCGTCAGATATGCCTGTTGACCATATGGCTGGTGCTCGGGATTGCCACCGCATCCCGCGCCCAGCTCCGCGAATTCCGCGTAACCGGCCGCATTACCGACCAGGCTACCCGCGAAGCGCTCCCTAATGCCCCCGTGGCCCTGCTGGGCAAGGATTCCGTGACGGCCGCCCATGCCGTGACGGACTCCCTCGGGCGGTTTACCCTCACAGCTACCCAGCGGGGCTCCCTGCGCCTGGTGATCGCTTACATGGGATACACGCAATATACCCGCGAGCTCCAGGTGTCGGATACCGTTACCTCCATTTCAGCAGGAACCATCGCTATGGCGCCGAAAGGCATCAACCTCGCGCGGATCGATGTGGAAGGGTTCCGACAACCGATTACCCTGAAAGAAGACACCATCGAATACAACGCCGGATCGTTCAAAACAAAGGAAAACGCCGTGGTGGAAGAACTGCTGAAAAAATTACCGGGTATCACCGTGGAGCGCGATGGTACCATCAAAGCCGGTGGCGAAACGGTTTCAAAAGTGTTGGTGGACGGGAAGCCCTTCTTCGGCAACGATCCTAAAATGGCCACGCGCAACCTCCCCGCGGATATCCTGGAAAAAGTGCAGCTCATCGACCAGAAAAGCGAACAGGCACAGTTTACGGGCATCCCCGACGGTCAAACGCAAAAGGTGCTGAACTTCACCGTGAAGGAAAACAAGCGCAGAGGGTTTTTCGGGCGGGCAACGGCAGGTTACGGCACCGATAATCGATTCTCCGGCAACGCCAACGTCAACGCATTCCGGAAAGAAAAACAGTATTCCTTCATCGGCAGCGCCAACAACACCAACGGCACCAGCAATCCCGAAGGCGGATTGGGCAACATGGGAGGAACATCGGGCATCTCCCGGAATTGGTTCGGCGGAATTCAATATAATAACAGCACGTCGAACAGGCTCAAGGTGAACGGCAGTTACCACATCAACGACGGGCGGACGGAAACGGAATCCAACGGCAGCCGCCAGAATATTTTCCGGAAAGATTCATCGAGTTATGTGCAGGATATGAATAATGGCTTCAACTCTGCCACCACACATAATATGAATATGCGGCTGGAAGGCGAGATCGATTCATTCTACTCCTTCATCGTAACGCCGAACGTGATGTATTCCAACAACGATAGTTACTCCCAACGCTTCAGCACCACGCTCAATAATGACCGGGATACCGTCAATACCAACCGCAGCAGCGGGATCACTTCGTCCAAAACGCCTAACATTTCCACCAGCGCCCTGCTTCGCCGGAAATTCAGGAAAAAAGGACGGACGCTCAGCGCCAACCTGACGTACAACTACAGCAACAGCGACGTCACCAATTTCAACGAAGCCTATACCCGCTTCACGGCAAATGGACAGTCGCGGCTAGATACGATCGATCAAAAAGTACAATCCGAAAATACGTCCAGGCTGTTCAATATACGCCTCGCTTATACCGAACCTGTTTTCCGCAACCGGTTCCTGGAGGTCAATTATACGTACAATAACGGCCTGAGCTCGTCTGACCGCTACACATGGGACCGCAGCAAGCCCGGCGGGGAATACGATCAGCTGAACGATAGCCTTACCAATCATTTCAACAACATCACGGAGTACCACCAGGCGGGCCTCAACCTGCGGACGGAAAAGCTGAAATACAACTATACCATCGGCTTCAACGTGCAGCGGAATATGCTGGAAAGCCGGAACCTGACGAAAGGGGAAACGATTGCCCAGACAACCACCAACTTCTCGCCCACGGCCCAATTCGCGTATAATTTTTCGCAGAACAAACGGTTTAAGATGACGTACCGGGGCAATACCTCCCAGCCCTCGCTCGACCAGTTGCAACCCGTTCCCGATCTCTCGAACCCGCTGCTGATCCGGCTGGGGAACCCCGACCTGAAGCCTTCTTTCCAAAACATGGTCAACATTTCCTACAATACGTTCAACAAGGAGAATTACCGCAGCTGGTTTTTGGGGATGACGGGGGTGGCCAATCTCAACAAGATCGTGAACAGTACCACGCTCCGGCAAGACGGGGTGCAGGTAACGCAGCCGGTAAACCTGAATGGGAGCTACAATCTGAATGCGTTTTCGGTGATCGGCCTTCCGCTGGACAAATCCCAGAAAGCCGCCTTCAACTTCACGACGGAAGCGGGTTACCGCAAAGAGCCAAGTCTTGTGAACGGCGCCAAGAATTTCGCCAACAACCTGACTTTGGGGCAAGTGGTGAACTTCAACTATTCGATGCAAGACAAATATTATCTGGGTACGGAAGCCAGGGTAACGTTCAACGACGCCAGCTTTTCCGCGAGCCCGCAGAACAATGCGAAATACTTCAATTACGATCTCAGCCTCGATGCGGCGGTTACCCTGCCCTGGGATGTGGCGGTGAACGCGCAGACGCTGTATACCGCTACAACGGGCCGTGGAGAAGGGTTTGATCAGCAGTTTACCCGCATCAACGCGTCTATCGCCAAAACATTCCTGCCCCGGCGCCAGGGCGTGCTGCGGTTGCATGTGTACGACCTGCTGAACCAAAGCGTGAGCGTGAACCGGACGGTGGCCGACAACTATATCGAAGACACCCGGAATATGGTGCTCCGCCGCTATTTCATGCTTTCCTTCACCTGGATTTTCAACCGGTTCGGCGGGCAAAACGGCGCTCCCCGCCCCCGATCATCCGCTGACGGCCCGGAAAAATCCTACCTTCCCCCGAAATCTGAACGCATGACCGAAGGTTATTCCGGCACTCTGCTCTTCAAAAAACTCGGCATCCGCGAAAACACAAGGTTGCGGCCGCTGCACGCGCCTCCCCATTACCGGGAGCTGCTGGCCGGGATGCCGCCCACCGCGGAGATCGTGCAGAGGGGTGCAGAGGTCATTCATGCGTTTTACCTGGAAAAATCTTTGCTGGAAAAGGAATTGCCGGAACTGGCGAACGAAATCCCGAAAAACGGCAGCATTTGGGTAAGCTGGCCGAAAAAATCTTCCCGGATACCCTCAGACGTGTCGGAAAACGTGGTCCGGGATGTGGCCCTGGGGTTGGGGCTGGTAGATGTAAAGGTCTGCGCCGTAGACGCGGGCTGGTCTGCCCTTAAGCTCGTCTGGCGTCTTTCAAATCGTTAACCACACGTTTCTTGCCCTGCGCCGCCCAATGGTTCGAAAGGTAAACCACGAGCCGCGCGATGGTGAAGGTAGGGATGAAGTCCAGGCCGGGAAACAGCTCTTCGATGAAGTTGAAGGCGCCGCCGAAAAGGCCTACCGGGCCACCGAACAGGCGGTAGAACACCACCGCCGAAATAGGCGCCCAGATCACATCGCTCACCTCCCCCAGCAAAGGCACCGCATAGCTGGCGAGGCCTATCAGGTCCATCACCACGCAAACGATCAGACTGGGAGTAGATTTTCTTTCCATACGCACGGGTTTATATCTATATAATCAAATTGCCCGCCAAAAAGTTACATGGCAGGGTGCCATCATCCCCCGATTTCTTCCCAAACCCTTGACCCTGCTGCATGTATATACGAATGCGACTGGTCATTTGGATGCACACCGCCGTCTTTTCGCAGCCCATCCGAAACTTGCATTCCGTCGGAAAAAGCCATATTTTCATGTCCGGTAAAATCGTCCACGTTATGACAACACCTTCATCCCGCAGAGATGCGATCAAAAAAGTAGCGACTATGGCACTGGCCGGCACAGCCCTTTCCTCCCTCAGCGAGCGTGTTTCCGCACACGAAAGCGCCGTGGGCACCGCCCTCAAAGGCAAAGTGAACCACTCCGTTTGCGCCTGGTGTTACGGCGGCATTCCGCTGGAAACCCTCAGCCAGGCAGCCCGCGACATGGGCATCAAAAGCATCGAGATCATTTCGCCCGAACAATTCGAGACCATCAAGAAGTACGACCTCACCTGTGCGATGGTGGGCTCTATTTCCAAAGACTGGGGCATTTCCCGGGGCTGGAACCGGAAAGAGCATCATGCGCCGCTGGTGGAATTCTACCGCGACCTGATCGATAAAACCTCGGCGGCCGGGTTCACCAATCTCATCTGCTTCTCCGGCAATCGCAACGGCCTCAGCGACGAGCAGGGGATCATCAACTGCGCAGAAGGCCTCAAACAGGTGATCGGTTATGCCGAAAAGAAAAAAGTGACGCTGGTGATGGAACTGCTCAACAGCAAGGTAGACCACAAAGATTACCAGTGCGATCATACCAAGTGGGGCGTGGAGCTCTGCAAGGCCGTGGGGTCAGACCGCTTCAAGCTGCTCTACGACATTTACCACATGCAGATCATGGAGGGCGACGTAATCCGCACCATCCGGGAAAACCAGCAATTCATAGCGCATTACCATACCGGCGGCGTGCCGGGGCGCAACGAGATCGACGAAACCCAGGAACTCTTCTACCCCGCCATCATGCAGGCTGTAGTGGATACCGGTTTCAAAGGTTTTGTGGCGCAGGAGTTTGTGCCCAAGCGGCCAGACAAGCTGGCGTCTCTCCGCCAGGGCGTTCAGATTTGTGACGTGTAAGGGAGGTCAGGTGCGGGATTTCTGCCAGTCGTGGCGCAACATCCCCATCACCACCATGTCAACATACTGCCCATGCAGCTTGGCGCTCTCCCGCAGAATGCCTTCGCGCGTAAAGCCCAGTTTAATGGGTATTTGCGCGCTTTTTTCGTTTTGGAGGACGAAGCGGACTTCCAGTTTGTTGAGCCGGAGGGTCGAGAAAGCGTAGGCTACGAGGCCGCGACAGGCTTCCGTGACGATGCCTTTCCCCTGGTGGACGTTGCCGAGCCAGTATCCGATCTCCGCTTTCTGGAGGATGTGGTCCCAGCCGTGAAGGTCGATCACGCCGCAAAGCGCGTCGTTATTCCATATCCCGAAAGCGACGGCTTCCTGCTCGTCTGCCTTCTGGAGCATCAGTTCGATGAACCGGAGGGAATGTTCTTCGGAGGTATTGTAATCGACCCAGGGCAGAAAGCGCCTGAGCGTTTTGCGGGAATCATGGATCAGCCGGAACAGGGCCGGCGCATCTTCCGTTTGCAGCTGGCGCAGCCGGATTTCGGTGTTGACAGGTATCTCTAGCATATGGTCGGGCAGGTAAACATAATAAAAAACCGGCTAAAACACCAACAGGCAACCCACCCGGAGGCAAGTCACCTGTTGATTTGATTATGACGGTACTGTACTACACTTAATTTCTGCCGATCAGCTGCTGCCTGGTCATATCAGCCACAACCTTGTTGGTGTACACCACTGCCATCCGCTCGGCGGACGCGGGGTCGAAGGTTTCTGTCTGGATGGAGTAGAGCAGTTGCTTGTCGCTGATGCTATACAGGTTCGATTCGAGGAAATAGCGGGTATTGGTGGTGTAATAGCCAGGGTCGTATACCCTGCCGTACATCCAGTTGTAATATCCCCACCAGCGGCCGTAGTATGGGCCACCGAACGGTCCGTAAAAGTTATTGCCGGGCACGTAGCTCTTCTCTTTCGATTTATCGAGCATCACGATCGTGAGTACTTTGTCGATATCGCCTTTCCGGAGTTTGTTCAGTGCCTGTTCTTCCTTCAGCCCCCTGAATGCTTTGGGCCCGAATTCATCGTATGCGGAAACTGCCTGGTATCCCTGCTTTTTGAGTGCCAGTACCATTTCTTTTTCCATTTGTCCACGCAATCTCCCTTCGCGGTCGTTCACGAGGCCGAGCACCATGATTTTCTGGTCTTTCTGCAATGAGGTTTCCGGTTCTTTCCACGAAGAGGTCACTTTCGTGCTGGAACAGGCTCCGAGGAACAACACCAGTCCGGTCAATATCCCTGCGGTCAAAAGTTTCATCCTGGTTTTCATCGTATTGGTGTTTTTATACCTGTTAGACGTTGGATGAGGCCCAAATGATACACGCGAACCCCCGATTTAACATTCTTTTCACCGAACTGTTAAGGTATTGTAAATGCTTGTCATACAAGGATTTGACACAATAAAAATGCGTGTTTTCCGTTAGCAGTTTCCCTAACGCAAACTGCCGGCGCGATGGCCGGCAGTTGCTATGTTACTTTCGAAAAAATCAGTAATTGATCACCTGTTCCTGGATGGATTCGGGGATGTCGCGGTATTCGTAAAGCTGGTTGCGGAGCTGCGGTTCGAAGCCGGCTTCGCGGATGGCGTCCTGCATGGATTTGTAGGTGAACCGGTGCGGTGCGCCGGCGGCGCTCACTACGTTTTCTTCGATCATGATCGACCCGAAATCGTTGGCGCCGGCATGGAGGCACAGTTGCGCTACCTGTTTGCCGACGGTGAGCCAGGATGCCTGGATGTTTTTGATATTGGGCAGCATGATGCGGCACATGGCGATCATGCGGATGTATTCTTCTGCGGTAGACGTGTTGTGGACGCCGCGGATGCGCGCCAGCAGGGTGTCTACGTCCTGGAACGTCCAGGGGATGAAGGCGGTGAAGCCGTAGTGCCCTTCCGGCTTTTCGGACTGTACCTGCCGGATGTCTACCAAATGTTCGAACCTTTCGAGCAAGGTTTCCACGTGGCCGAACATCATGGTGGCGGAGGATGCGATGTTGAGCTTATGAGCCGCGCGCATGACGTCGAGCCATTCCGCAGCGCCGCATTTGCCTTTGGAGATGAGCCGGCGGACGCGGTCGTTGAGGATTTCGGCGCCTGCGCCGGGCAGGGAGTCCATCCCGGCTTCCTTGAGTGCGCGGAGCACTTCGATATGCGTGCTTTTTTCGAGTTTGGTGACGTGCGCCACTTCCGGGGGCCCGAGGGTGTGGAGGCGGAGGTGGGGATACAGCTGTTTGAGCTGTCGGAAGAGGTCTACATAGAATTTGAGCCCCAGTTCCGGGTGGTGGCCGCCCTGCAGGAGGAGCTGGTCGCCGCCGTATTTGAAGGTTTCTTCTATTTTGACTTTATATTCTTCAATATCAGTGATATAGGCTTCCTTATGCCCGGGGATCCGGTAGAAGTTGCAGAACTTGCAATTGGCGGTGCATACGTTCGTGGTATTCACGTTCCTGTCTATCTGCCAGGTCACCTTGCCGGAGGGTACCTGTTGCTTCCTCAGTTCATTGGCGATTTCCATCAATTCGGCCAGGGGCGCGTTCTGGAACATGAAAACGCCTTCTTCCGCCGTGAGAAATTCAAACTGCTGTGCTTTCCTGTATAAATCCTGTAATTGCATCTTGTCAGCAAAGGTAGGGTATCCCCATAAATTATTTTGCCGCTTGTAAGATTTCGAAGCGCGGGGTATCGGAGGAAATGTTAAATTTAACAGGGAGAGACGGGTGCTGTCGCCCGTCCGTTCCGCAAACTTATATGGGAGCCAAATCCATTTTTCACGTTATCATCCTGATCCTGAGCCTGCTGTATGCCCCGTGTGAAACCTACGCACAGGGAGCCGAAACTGTCCACCACGAACCAGAAGCCCGGCTCATCACCCGCTTCCCCTTCAAGCAGTTCTACGGAGGCGTTGTGGTTGTTTCCGCCCGTCTCAACGATCATCCGGACACTCTCCAGTTTTTGCTGGACACCGGCAGCGCCGGCATTTCGCTGGACACGGCCACCTGCGTACGCCTCGGCCTGAAAGTGACCCCGTCGGATAAGGTGGTCCGCGGCCTCGCCGCCAGCAAGAACATCTCCTACGCGGCAGACAACACCCTTCACCTGCCGGGCCTCAGCGTAGACAGCCTCGATTTTCATATCAATAATTACGAGCTTATCAGCCAGGTATATGGCATCCAGATAGACGGTATCATCGGTTACAGCCTCCTCCACCGCTACATCATGCAGGTGGATTATGACAAGGAAGAAATCGCCATGTGGTCTAACGGCGCGTTCAAATATCCCCGCGGCGGACAAACCCTCAAGCCCAACCTGACCTTCATCCCCGTGGTGGGCGCCCCGCTCCGCAGCGGCAAGCGCAACGTGAACCACCGGTATTATTTCGATACCGGCGCCGGGATGTGCCTGCTGCTCACTACGCAGTTCGTGAAAGACAGCTCCCTGCTCGTGAAACGCAAAGCCAAAGTGATTCCCACCGAAGCGCAGGGCCTCGGCGGGAAGATGCAGATGTACATCACCACCATGAGCGAATTCCGCGTCGGGAATTATACTTTCCGGAATGTGCCCACCTATCTGTTCGACGATATTACCAACATCACCTCCTACCCTTCGCTGGCGGGGATGATCGGCAACGACCTGCTGCGGCGCTTCAATCTTACCCTCAATTACGCCAAAAAGGAAATCCATCTTATCCCCAACACCCACTACCGCGATCATTTCGACTATTCCTACACCGGCCTCATCATTTACCTGATCGATAACCGGATCGAGGTGACGGACGTGATCCGCAATTCGCCGGCGGAAAAAGCCGGGTTCAAGGTGGGAGATGTGATCCTGGCCATCAACAACAATTTTTCCACCAATCTCCAGCTCTACCGCGACATTCTCAAGAACATCGGTACCCGCCCGAAACTGCTGCTCATGCGCAACAACGAGCTCCTGGTAAAGCAACTGCCCATCCGCAGCATATTGTAAGGAACGGCTTTTGTCGTAGATTTGCATGTTACGGCCCGCCACTCCGGCGGTTGCCGGCAATTATTTTATATATTCGGCATATGGTTCATTTTTCAAAGTTTACGCTGGATAACGGATTGCGCGTGATCGTGCATGAAGACGCCACCACGCCCATGGCGGTGGTCAATGTGCTGTACGATGTGGGCGCGAGGGACGAAGACCCGCGGCAGACCGGTTTCGCGCATTTATTCGAGCACCTCATGTTCGGCGGAAGCGTCAATATCCCTGAGTACGACGAGCCCCTGCAAATGGCGGGCGGCGAAAACAACGCATACACGACCAACGACCTTACCAATTACTACATAGAACTGCCCGCCGAAAACCTCGAAACGGCATTCTGGCTGGAAAGCGACCGCATGCTTTCCCTGGCGTTCTCCGAAAAATCGCTCGAAGTACAGCGGAAAGTGGTTGTCGAAGAATACAAGGAACATTACATCAACAAACCTTACGGCGACGTTTGGCATAAAATGCGCGAACTGGCCTACTCCACGCATCCCTACCGTTGGATGACCATCGGCAAGGAGCTGAAGCATATCGAAGACGCGAAGCTGGAAGACGTGAAATCGTTCTTCTACCGCCATTACCGCCCGCAGAACGCGATCCTCGTGGTGGCGGGCAAGGTGACGGAAGCGCAGGTAAAGGAGCTGGCCCAGAAATGGTTCGGCGACATTCCCAGCGGCGAGCGGTACGTCCGCCATCTGCCGCAGGAGCCCGTGCAGGAAGCGCCGCATTTCCTGGAGATCAAGTCGAAAGTGCCGCTGGACGCGCTGTACAAGGCGTACCACATGCCTTCCCGCATCGATCCGAAGTATTATGCGGCCGACCTCGTGAGCGATGTGCTCAGCGGCGGAGGTTCCTCGCGCCTGCACCAGGTATTGGTAAAGGAAAAGAAACTCTTCAGCAACATCGAATGCTATCACTTCGGCAGTTTAGACGCAGGCCTGATGGCCATCGAAGGCAAGCTGGTGAAGGGCGTGAAGATGAAAGACGCGGAAAAAGCCGTGGAAGAAGAACTGGACAAACTCCGCAACGAGCTCATCTCCGAGCGGGAATTGCAGAAAGTGAAGAACCGCGTGGAAAGCATGCTGGCTTTCGAAGACATGGGGCTGCTGTCGCGCGCCAACAACCTCGCATTCTATGAACTGATCGGCGATGCCGCCGATATGAATACGGAGTTCGCCAAATACGAGGCGGTAACCGTGGCCGACATCCAGGAGCAGGCGAAGGCGATCTTCTCTCCCGCCAACGCCAACACGATCCATTATTACGCAGGAAATTAAAATTATGATCAACAGAAGAAAGGCACCCGCAATAAAAGACGCAGTAAACTTCGACATACAACTCAAGCCGCTGGAGCAGTTTCGGCTAGACAACGGCATACCCGTTTACGTGGTGCGCTCCTCCGAGCAGGAAACCCTGCAGCTGGAGCTGGTGTTCCCGGCAGGTAGCTGGTACGAATCGGAGAACCTCGTGGCCTCCGCCACCAACTTCCTCATGAAAAACGGCACCTCGGCACATTCCGCGCTCGAGATCAACGAGATGATCGAATACTACGGCGCTTACCTCAACCGTGGCGCCTTCCATGAAAACGCCACCTATACGCTGCACTGCCTCAGCAAGCACATCACCGAACTGCTGCCCACGCTCCAGGAAGTGATCCAGGACCCGGTGTTTCCGGAACAGGAACTGGCGATCTTCACCCAGAACATGAAGCAGAAGCTGGCCGTGAACCTGCAGAAAAGCGAGTTCGTCGCCAACCGGCACATCGATAAATACCTCTTCGGCGAATTCCATCCCTACGGCCGCGTGAGCAGCATGATGGCCTACGATGCGCTGCAGACCGAGAGTTTGCGCGGGTTTTATCAACAGCACTATACTTATAATAACTGCAAGATCTTCCTGGCGGGCAACTTGCCAGACAATATCATTCCGTTGCTGAACCAATATTTCGGCACCACGAAATGGAACGGCGAACGGCATAACCTCCGTCCGGAAATGCCGATCCTGCCGGCGGAAGAAAAGAAATACCGCATCTTCAACGATGAAAACGGCGTGCAGGGAAGCATCCGCGTGGCGAGAGCATTCCCGAACCGCTACCATCCCGATTTTCCGAAGATGCTGGTGCTGAACACCATATTCGGTGGATATTTCGGCTCGAGGTTGATGAGCAATATCCGCGAAGAAAAAGGCTATACGTACGGCATCCATTCGCAGCTCTACAATTTCAGGCAGGCGGGCGCACTCAACATCCAAACCGAAGCCGGACGGGATGTTTGCGAAAAAGCGATCGCGGAAATTTATCTTGAAATGAACCGGCTGCGCGAAGAACCGATCCCGGAGGAAGAACTGAGCCTGGTGCGGAATTTCATGATCGGATCTATCCTGGGCGACCTCGACGGCGCCTTCCAGGTGATCCAGCGGTGGAAAAACCTTATCCTCAACGATCTCGACGAAAATTACTTCTACAACAACATCCGTACGATCAAAACCATATCCGCGGAAGAGTTGCAGCAGATGGCACGCCTGTACCTGGTGCCGGAAGATTTTTATGAGCTGATCGTGATCTGATACCGCAGCGGCTAAACATTCCGCGTGCTTTTTGTGTATTTTGTAAAAGCACTAACAATTTATCCAATGTTAGGAATTCTTATCCGGATCCTCGTGACGGCGCTCGCCGCACTGTTGACCGCGTACCTTTTACCGGGCGTCAAGCTCCAGGATTTTACGACGGCCCTGCTGCTTGCCATCGTGCTGGGTTTGCTCAACCTGATCGTAAAGCCTATCCTCGTCATCCTCACCCTACCCGTGACCGTGGTGACCCTCGGCCTTTTCCTGCTCGTGATCAACGCGCTGATCGTGCTGTGGGCCAGCAGCCTGGTGAAAGGCTTCAAGGTAGACAACTTCTGGTGGGCGCTCCTGTTCAGCGTGGTACTGTCGCTCATCAGCAGCTTCATGATGTCTCTCGGGCCCGAAGACCGTGTAGACTGATCTTTACCGGCCCAGGCGCACCACCTGCCCCTTGCGGGTACCGTTGTGCTGCCCGTTCTCGATCGTCAGTACCCCGTTTACGATCACATGGCTGAAACCGGTGGAATATTGGTGGGGATGTGTGAAGGTAGACAGGTCTTTGACGGTGGCGGGGTCGAAAATCACGATGTCTGCCGCGTAACCCGGTACGAGCAGGCCCCGTTGCGACAGTCTGAATTTCTGCGCCGGCAGCGACGTCATCCGGCGGATGGCTTCCTCCAGCCCCAGCACTTTTTCTTCCCGCACGTATTTGCCCAGCACGCGTGCATTGGTTCCGTAGCCCCGTGGGTGCGGTACGCCCACGCCGAATTCGCGGATGCTCGCGTCTGACGCGAACATGTTGAAAGGATATTTCATGATCCGCTTCACGTCTTCCTCGCTCATCCCGTGAAATACCATGCCCGCGCTGCCCTGTTGCACCAGGTCGAGGATGGTTTCCACTTCGTTTGTCAGCGTGCTTTTCTTCCTTTTTAACTTATTGATTTCGGAAATGTTCTTCCCGTTGAGCGTCGTGTCTGCCTCGAAATAAGCCACTACGGCGTAGTCCAGGTTTTTGAGGCGGCGTTTTTTATAGATGCCCGTCATCTCCCCTACGATCTTTTTCCGGATATCGGGCGTGGTGAGGCGATACACGACGGAATCGTGCCCGCCGGAAAGCGCCCAGTCGGGCAGCATCGTTTTGAGACTGGTGCTGCTGGCGGTGTAGGGATATTGGTCGATGGTGACTTCCAATCCATCGCGCCGCGCTTTTTCGATCATGCCTAATGTGACGGTGGAGCGGCCCCAGTTTTGTTTCCCGCCGATCTTGAAATGCGAAATCTCGACGGGGATATTGGCCTCCCGGCCGATGGTGAGCGCCTCGTTGATGGCGGCTTCCACGGCATCGCCTTCGTTGCGCATGTGCGTGGCGTAGACGCCGCCGTATTTCGCGACGGCTTTGGCGAGGCCTACTACTTCGGGCGTTTGCGCGTAGTTGCCGGGCACATAAATTAACCCTGTGCTGAGGCCTACCGCGCCGTCCTGCATCGCCTTTTCGACGAGGGATTCCATTTTTCGCTGCTCTTCCGCTGTGGGCGGGCGGTTGGTGCTGCCCATCACGGCGCGCCGCACATCGTTATGCCCGATCAAAGATGCCACGTTGATGGAAATGGTCATACTGTCGAGCTGATGAAAGTAATGCGCGAGGTCGGTATTGGAGGAGCCGCAATTCCCGGTGATGACGGTCGTAACGCCGTCCATAAGGAAGCTTTCGGCCGTGGGCACTTTGAATTCATCGTCTTCGATATGGGTATGCACATCGATGAACCCCGGGGCCACGATGCGCCCGCCGGCGTCTATGACCTTTGCGGCGCGGAGGGTTTGCGGGAGTCGCGTCACGGCGAGGATGCGCCCGTTTTTCACCGACACTTCGCCGTAATACCAGGAATTGCCGGTACCGTCTGCGATGCGCGCATTGCGGATGAGGATGTCGGCTTCGGATTGGGCGCGGCCGGCCAGTGCAGCCAGCAGTGCGGGGAGCAGTAGCAGTTTTCTTTTCATGGTTCCGGGTTTAGCTGGAGTGGTCTGCCACGATCTTCCATTCGCCGTTGATGCGGCGGAGCAGGATGGAAAAATGCCCGTCGAGATTACCGATGGTGCGCGTGAGCTGCCACTTGCCTACTACAAAATAAGCATCGTTCCCCAGTTTTTTGAATTCGAGCAGTTTGAAGGCCAGCTGGCCCATGCCTTCCTTGCCGGGATAGGCTTTTTTGTAATTGTCGAGCGTAGCCTGCCATCCGTACGTCAGGCCTTTGCTGCCGATGAACAGCAGCGAATCGGATTTCCAGTAGGTGTCCATAAACGCTACGATATCGCCACGGTTCCAGGCTTCGAGCTGGGTTTGCATGACTTGCCGGATGCGGGTTTCGGCCGGGTCTTGTGCGGACGCGGAAGCGATGGCGGAAATAAAAATAGCGGTGGAAAGAAGGAGTTTTCGCATGTGATGGTTATTGATGGCATGAAAATAAGCAAATCCCCCGCTGCGGGGCCGGGAGGTTCCGGCTTTTTTGTGGCGGGTTTCCGCGGTTTCCGGATTAAAAATCTATATAAGACATTGATATTCATATATAAATAATTCAATTCCATTATATCTCATGCCCGAAAAGTTTAACGGTTTTTATCGAAATTCCATTCCGGGATTGTTCTACCTTTGCACCACTACAAAAATTTTGCATTATGCCCGGATTTGAACTATTTGGCGCCGAAGAAAAAAAGGAAGTGAACGACGTCCTCGAGACAGGAATTTACATGCGTTACGGATTCGACGGTCCCCGCAAAGGGATCTATAAAGCGAAAGAACTGGAGCAGGCGCTTTGCGAGCGTTTTAACGTGCAATACGCGCAGCTGACATCGAGCGGTACTACCGCGCTCACGACCGCCATGGCCGCTTTGGGCATTGGCGCGGGAGACGAGATCATCATGCCCACCTTTACTTTTGTGGCCAGCTTCGAAGCGGTGTTGTCTGTAGGCGCAACGCCCGTGCTGGTGGATGTGGACGATACGCTGACGCTGGCCCCCGCCGCCGTTCGCGCTGCCATCACCCCGCGCACCAAATGCGTGATGCCCGTTCATATGTGCGGCTCCATGGCCGATATGGATGCGCTGATGGAGATCTGCCGCGAGCATAACCTCATTTTGCTGGAAGACGCCTGCCAGTCTACCGGTGCCACCTACAAAGGTCAGGCCCTCGGTTCCATCGGCCACGCCGGCACTTTCTCCTTCGACTTCGTGAAAACGATCACCTGCGCAGAAGGCGGGGCGATCATCACCAACGATAAAGACGTATATACGAAAGCAGACGCTTACTCCGACCATGGCCACGACCATCTCGGCGGGGCAGACCGTGGTGCAGACGACCATCCGCACCTGGGCTTCAACTTCCGTATCTCCGAACTGCACGCTGCCGTAGGCCTTGCACAGATCCGCAAGCTGGATAAATTCCTCGCGATCCTGCGCAACAATTACGAAATCGTGAAAGAAGCACTGGCAGCCGTTCCGCAGGTGGAATTCCGCCGGATACCCGACCCCTCGGGCGACAGCTGCACCCATCTTTCCTTCTTCCTCCCCGACCTGGATACCGCACGCGCAGCCGCAAAGGCCATGAAAGCCGCCGGCCTGCCCGCGTTCCACTGGTTCGACAATAACTGGCATTACTTCCGCAAGTGGCATCACCTGCAATCGGGCGCTACGCTGTCGAAGTTCCCCGAACAACTCGCGAAAGACCTCGCCGCTTATCAAACCAAACAATTCCCCGCTTCCGACGCCATCATCGGCCGCTGCATCTCGTTCCCCATCAGCCTCGCATGGACTGACGCGGAAGTGCGCGAACGTGCCGAAAAACTGGCGACTGCCGTGAAAAGCGTACTGTAATCACAAATTCCCGTCATGAAGAAAATCGCATTGATCCCGGCGCGCTACGCCGCCAGCCGGTTTCCCGGCAAAATGATGGCAGTGCTGGCAGGTAAAACCGTCATCTGGCGGACATACGAGTCTACCCGCGACACCGGCGTGTTCGACGAAGTAATGGTGGTGACCGACAGCGAAGTCATTTTCGAAGAGATCACCCGCAACGGCGGAAAGGCCATTATGAGCAAGCGCGAGCACGAAAGCGGGTCTGACCGCATCGCCGAAGCCGTGGAAGATATGGACGACGTGGAAATTGTGGTGAATGTTCAGGGCGATACGCCTTTCACCCGGAAAGAACCGCTGGAAAAACTCCTGCAGGTTTTTGAAGGGGAAGCAGGAAAAAAAGTGCAGGTAGCATCGCTCATGCAGGAACTGAAAGACTGGAAAGACATTGAAGACCCCAACTTCGTGAAAGTTGCGGTAGACAAGGATTTCAACTCGCTCATGTTCTCCCGCTCCGTGATCCCCTACCCGCGCGACAAAAACGTGCCTACCGTGTACTACGAGCATATCGGCATTTATGCCTTCCGCCGCCAGGCGCTGCTCCGGTTCACGCAAACGCCTATGACGCCGCTCGAAGCCGCCGAAAAAGTAGAATGTTTGCGATATCTTGAAATGGGAATCCCCCTGAAGATGGTCGTAACCGACTATATGGGCGTGGAAATCGATACGCCGGAAGACCTGGAAAGAGCTTCCCGCCTGCTGGACCAACCGTAAACACAAAAAATCCGGGATATAACATGAAATTCAGAAATTTTAAACTGGTAGGATACGTCATTTTCGGACGAGGTGCGTTCAGCCAGCTCGACGAGATCATTGCGCCGCGCCGCAAAGGCGATGCGCCGATGATATTTTTTGTGGACCATTTCTTCGAAGGCAACGAGCCTTTCCTTTCCCGCATCCCCTTGCGGGGGAAGGACAAGGTCGTGTTCATAGACGTGACCCATGAGCCGAAAACCACTTACGTAGACCGCCTGCGCGACGAGCTGAAGGCCGAGTTCGGCGAAGTGAGCGGCATCATCGGCATCGGTGGCGGTTCTACCATGGACATGGCCAAAGCCGTGGCCCTCATGATGACCAACCCCGGCTCTTCGGCCGATTACCAGGGTTGGGACCTCGTGAAACAGCCCGCAGTTTATAAAGTAGGCATCCCCACACTGTCCGGCACCGGCGCCGAAGTGAGCCGGACCACCGTGCTCACCGGGCCTACCCGCAAACTGGGCATGAATTCCGACTACACACCGTTCGACCAGATCGTGCTCGACCCCGCGCTCATCCACAACGCACCGGTGAACCAGCGCTTCTATACCGCCATGGATTGCTACATCCATTGCATCGAATCCCTGGAAGGCACGTTCCTCAACGCTTTCAGCCGTTCTTACGGTGAAAAGGCCCTGGAGCTCTGCCAGGAAATTTACCTGAAGAAAGACCGCTGGGACGAAGACTCCGACGAAAAACTCATGATGGCCTCCTACGCTGGCGGCATGAGCATCGCATACTCGCAGGTAGGCGTGGCGCACGCAGTGAGCTACGGCCTCAGCTACCTCCTCGGCACCAAACACGGCGTGGGCAACTGCATCGTGTTCGACAAACTGGAGGAATTCTATCCCGCCGGTGTGAAGGAATTCAAGCAGATGGTAGACAAACACCAGGTGGAAATCCCGCAGCACATCACCAAAGGCCTCAGCGACGCCGATTTCGACACGATGATCGACGTATCCATGGGCCTGGCGCCGCTTTGGGAAAACGCACTGGGTAAAGACTGGCAAACACAAATGACCCGCGACCGCCTGCGCAAGCTATACGAAAAACTGTAAGCCGCGCGCGCGAAAGTATATCCAATGAGGCTGCAGACGCTCCGGCGATGCAGCCTCTTTTTTCAAAACCCGAACTCATGGACAAACTCGAAAAACTCACCCGGGATTACGCCGCCGTGCTGGAAAAAGTGAAAGAACGCCGCGCCGCCTGGCAGCAAAAGGCAAAGCCGTTCCTCATCCAGTACCTGAACGAAATAACGGCCCGCTTTCCCCTCAAATGGAAAACCGGTGCTAACGAAATGATGCAGGGCCTGGAAGCAGTGTACCTCCTGTTCGATCACGAGCCCAGCGGCATCGTAGAGCAATCGCCGTTCAGCGTGGTACAGAAGATGAAAATCGGTGGCTTTTTATCGTTTTCCCAAACCCGCAACGGCCAGATCGTGGTGTGGATCAGCTTCCCGTTCATCGACGGGATGACGGAAGAGAAACCCCGCAACGAAACGATCGAAACCCTTGAACCAGAAGAGCTTGAGCCAGAGGCGCTCAACCGTTTCATCGGTAAGTTCCTCGAAGAAATGATCCAGTGGGAAGATGATGCGCGGGACGAGATCGGGTTTATCCGGCATCGGGATTGACCTTCGTCATCGATTAATTTCCCGTGTTGACCGAACTTTGCGATATGGAAGACATCAGAAGCATAGACGATATCAAGCTGCTGGTAAACGGCTTTTACGACAAGATCCGTCTGGATGAAGTGCTGGGGCCGATTTTCAACCAGCGGATCGCTCCGGATGCCTGGCCCGCGCACCTGGAAACCATGTATAAATTCTGGGGCACGCAGTTGCTCGGGGAAAAGGAATATTTCGGCGCGCCCTACGCCAAGCACCGTACACTGCCGGTAGACCAGCCGCATTTCGAGCGATGGGTGGGGCTTTGGCATGGTACCGTGGATTCGTTGTTCCAGGGGCCGCGCGCATCCACCGCCAAAGTGAAAGGCGCTTCCATCGCCCAGATTTTTTTAGGGAAAATCCGTTTCGAAAGAGGGATTTTCGGGGAATAATGTTTCCCCTTTTACACACATCGCCGCACATATGATTTGATAACCCCCGCAGTGTGTATATTTATTTTATCAATTTAGTTTTGTTTGTTATATGATTGGCTGGCTTATTTTGCCATGGCTGTTCTGACCGTTATCCCATCTCCCCGCCGGCGCCCTGCCGCCTCCATCCTGCAAATTGGCCCGCAGATTGAGGGTTCTTTAGCCCGGGGAAAGCGCATATTTTGCATATGCAACCTTTCCCCGGAAACGATTGTTAGTGAAAATAAGTTCAACTATTCTTTGAAAACGACTGATTGGTTATTTCCCTTTACTGTTACCCTCATGTATTAACCGAAAAACTGGAAATATGAAAACGTCCACGCTTTTATTCACTATTTCAGCTGTTGCGGTCCTTTCCCTGCCGTCCCGCGCGCAGGAATCGGCTACCGCCACGGTAACAGCTACGATCGTTGCGCCGATCGCGATCTCGAAAGATATCGACATGAATTTCGGGAACGTGGCAGTGCAGTCGTCTACCGGTGGAACGGTGGTGATGACGCCGGCAGGCGTGCGGAGTACCACCGGCGGAGTGACCCTCCCCACCACCACAGGTAACGTAGCCGCCGCATCTTTTACCGTATCGGGCGTGGATGGCTACACCTACAGCATCACACTCCCTACCGCAGCGGTTACCATTACCAATACCGGCGGCAACACGATGACCGTGACGGCCTTTACCAGCTCCCCTTCCGGCCAGGGAACACTGACCGGCGGATCGGAAACGCTCACCGTTGGCGCCACGCTGAACGTGACCGCCGCGCAAGCGCCCGGTACTTATGTTTCCGCAACTCCTTTCGCCGTAACGGTGAATTATGATTGATCCTTTCCCGTAACAGCCAGCCTATTGTAACAGAACCGAACCGTCTTTGAAAAACCTGTGGCCGCCTATCGCCGGTCAAGGCCTTGCATTTTCTAAACCCGGGAATGAATGTCCACCAACAATCACCAAAACGCTATGCGCTTATTTTTCGCAGGCCTGTTTTCCTGCATTTGTATGCTCCCCGCCGCGCTCCGGGCCCAGGGCAACCTCCTGATCACCCCGATGCGCATCGTATTCGACGGTAAAAAGAAAGTACAGGAAGTGAACCTCGCCAATACCGGAGACGATACGGCTCGGTACCTTATTTCACTGATCGAAATCCGCATGAAGGATAACGGAACTTTCGAGCATATCACCAGTGCCGATACGGGACAGCGTTTCGCCAGCCCATTCATCCGCTTTTTCCCCCGCAGCGTTGTATTGCCGCCCCGCGAAGCGCAGGTGGTAAAACTGCAATTGTACAACACCAGCGAACTGGACAACGGCGAATACCGTTCTCATCTCTATTTACGCGCAGAGCCCAACCAGCCCGCCCTCGGTGAGCCGGAAGACCCGCCGGCCGATCCGGAAGGGATTTCCATCAAACTGACGCCGGTATTCGGTATTTCCATCCCCGTCATCGTCCGGAACGGCGACCAGCACGCGGATGTATCTATCGACAGCCTGGGTGTGATCGGGAAGGGCGACACCGCGAAACTGAAAGTCACGTTCAAAAGAAGCGGGAACATTTCCGTGTATGGCGACATCCGGGTGGAACATATCAGTCCTGACGGGAAGCGCAGCAGCGCCGGCCTCGTGAAAGGCGTGGCGGTGTATACGCCGAACGAGCGGCGGAGCATCCTGTTGCCGCTCAAAAAAGGGCCCGATTATACGAAAGGCCGGTTGGAGATAAGTTATGGACCGGAAGAAACCACGGATCCGCCGCTGGCGCGGGCGGCGCTTCCCCTGCGATAGTATCAACGGCTGTGCGGCACGCCTGCCGGCAATTAACTCCATGGAATGAAAACCGTTTACAATACAGTAATTTTAGCGATCGTATTTATGGCCGGAATGGCCTGGCCGCGTATTGCCCAGGCGCAAACCACCAGCTGGAAAGGAACGGTCAGCACCAGCTGGTCGAACGCCGCGAACTGGACGAACGGCGTGCCCAGCGCCACTGTAGATGCAGTGATCGGGGATGCGAGCTTCACCGGCCTGTGGGACCCATACATCAGTGCGAGCGCCGCCACGAAAAACCTCACGATCGGCGCCACGAACGTACCGCTCCTGACGATCGCCAAAGCATTGACGGTAAACGGAAACCTGACGATCAATTCAGGCGGATCGGTGTCGCACCGCGGCGTTACGCTTACGGTAAAAGGCAACTGGACGAACGGGGGATCGTATACGGGAACATCCACGTCTTCCCGCGTCAATTTCGCCGGAACGGCGCAAACCATCAGCGCCACGGTTACCCCTACTTTCCGGAGACTGAGTATCAACGCGGGCAGCACGGTCACCCTGCAGTCGAACATCGCGGTGAATGTTGCCTTGACGGTCAGCGGGACTTTCACGCCCGTGGAGGCCACGCCCCCGGTGGTGTCTGGTAGCGGCACGCTGACGGTAGACGCTACCGGCATCCTGAATGTTACCGCGGCCACATATGCGGGGAATTATGCGAATACCGGCACCACTACCCTGGCTGCAGGTTCGGTAGTTGCCTACAGCGCCACCACGCGCGCGCAGACCGTCAGGAATAACCTTACCTACTCTACATTACGGATCAGCGGTGCATCCACCGTCAAAACGCTGGCGGGCAACCTCAATACGCTGAACGCCACCACTTCGGCGGCGGGGCGCATCGAGGTGCAATCGGGTACGCTGGACCTGTCCACTTTTACCGCCAACCGCGGAACGACCGTAGCCGGTGGAAGCCTGCTGGTGTTCAACGGCGCGACGTTCCGGCTATCGGGAACATCGAATTATCCTACGGGTTTCGCGGCGAACGATCTGCGGATTACGAGCACCGTGGAATATTACGGCGGCGCGCAAACCGTGTCGGCCCAAACGTATGGCAACCTATCGTTGACGGGCAATTCCGGCGCGGCGGTCAAAACGATGCCGGGCACGGCTTTCACGGTGGAGGGGAGTCTCAGCAGCACACAGGGCACGGCCACTTCGGTGAGTTTTACCGCAGCATCGGCCATTACGGTGAATGGAAGCGTGAGTATCGGAACGGGTACCACTTTTAATGGCGGGAGTTTCACCCATAATTTTTCCGGGAATTTAACCGTAACCGGTGTGCTGACGGGCGGCACCAGTACCATCCGGATGGCAGGTGCAGGCAGTGTGATCGGCGGAGCTGGCACGCATAATTATTTCAACCTCACCATCGCGGCAACGGGCATTACTGCCGGGGCCGAGGCGGCGGTGAATGTTTCGGGGGATTTGACGAGCGTGGAGCCAGGCGCGTTCACGCATGCTACCGGCGGCACTTTCACCATGTCGGGCACCGGCAAATCGATCATAGGTGCCAACTTTATTTTCGACAATCTTGCGGTGACGGGCTCCGTCAGCAGCGCCGCCACCATAGAAGTGAGAAGCAATTTGACGGTGAACGGGACGTTCACGGGAACGGGCGGGAACGTCATCATGTCGGGCGCGTCGAAATCCATCGCGGGAACGGGCACCATCGTATTCGGGAGCCTTTCTCCATCGGGTACCATTTCCACCGCTATCTCCTTTACCGTCAACACCGCGCTGGACGTGAGCGGAACATTTACGGCCACGGCAGGAACGGTCACTTTCGCGGCCACGAGCAGTTTGCGCGGCACGGCGAATCTTTTCAACGCCACGGTAAACGGCACATCTTTCACCATGAACTCCAACGCGGTGCTAGGCGTGGCCGGCGCTTACACGGTAACGGCGGGAACGGTGGACGTGACGACCAACATCCCCAATACCGTAATTTATAACGGCACAGGCGCACAGAATGTACGGGCCGGCACGTACCATCACCTGACGCTCGGCGGCGGAGGAACGAAGACGGCGCTTGGCGCCACCACCGCCAACGGGAACCTCAGCATCCTCGCCGGCAGCACTTTCAGCAGCGGCACCAATACGCACACGGTTTTCGGGAACTGGTCGAACCTCGGGACTTTCACCGCCGGCAGCGGCACCGTTTCCCTGAACGGGACGCAGCCCGCAGATGTGAGCGGCAACAATACGTTCAACATCCTCACCGTCAACAAAGCCGCGGCCACCACGGCCGTCAACCTCCTGAGCAACACCACCGTGGCAACGCTGAACATGACCAGCGGCTGGATGAATACCGGCGCCAACACGGTCACGATCACCACAACCCGCAACAATTCCGGTATCATCCTCGGCTCCATCAAGCGGCAACATAGTTTCACGATCGGAACGGCCTACGCCTTCGAAAGCCCGAACAACCTCATCACCCTGACCGGCCTCAATTCCCTTTCGTCTATCACCGTAACCGTCCGCCGCACCACGGTATCCGACTTCCCCGCCGGTGCGAGCATCAACCGGGAATACACCGTCACTTCCGAAGGGCTGCTCAATGTTTCGCTGGTGACCATGCGGCTGCATTACGAAGACGATGAGCTGAATGGCAACCCCGAAGCGGGGCTGGGCCTCTGGCGGAATACCGCCGGCACCTGGGCGGCATTGGGAAAAAGCAGCAACAGCACCACGAGCAATTACGTGGAACAGACCAGCCTGCTGACGCTGAACGGCCGTTACACGCTTTCCGGCTCTGTGAACATCGCCCGGTGGAACGGAAAGATCAGCAGCGATTGGCATACAGCGGGCAACTGGTCGGTGGTGCAAGGCTCGCCGACATTGCCGCCCGGCCCGAACGATATCGCGGTAGTGGGCGACACCAATTTCGTGAACCAGCCGGTGATTTCGGCGGCGGTAAACGTACAGGGGCTTTACTTCGGCAGCATAAAAGCGGCTACCATCAATATGACGGGCGGATCCTTGACCACCAGCGGCAACATCGCCGGCGTCTGGACGCTCAACGCGATTCACACCATCAATGCGGGGAACCAGAACGTAACCGTGAACGGCGATCTTCAGCTGTCTGACGGTACGGCCGGGCATTCCATCAACATGAATATCGGCAACGGCAACCTGGCAGTGACGGGCGGCGTTACGCAGGCCGGCGATGCGGCGGTGAATGTTACCGGAAGCGCCAATTTCTCGATCGGGGGAAGTTACACGTATACCGGCGGAACGTTTACGGCGGGAAGCGGAACGACCACTTACAACGGCGCAGCCACGCAGACGGTGGCGGGATTGAATTACAACCATCTCACGATACAGAAGCCTGCGGGCACGGCGTTGCTCGCGGCACCGGCCACACTTGCCGGCGACCTGGCGGTCAATTCCGGGGAGTTCAATTTGAACGGGTCCAACATTACGGCGCAAAACGTAACGATCGCCACGGGCGCCACTGTACAGGGAAGCACCGCCACCATCACGGCTTCCGGCAACTGGAGCAACGCCGGGACGTTTGTGCCCGGCTCGGGAACGGTAGTGCTCACCGGCGCCAATCCGCAAGATATTTCGGCGACGGCCTTCAACAATCTTACCGTCAATAAATCTTCCGGCGTTGCGACGTTGGCGGGAAATATCAGCCTGGGCGGAAATCTTTCCATAACGAGCGGCGGGCTCGCGCTCGGAACGTTCACCGCCAACCGGACCGCCGCAGGCGGGTCGATGACCATGGCCAGCGGTACCACGCTGAATGCCGGCGGTGCGAATAATTTCCCGTCCGGATTTTCTACTTACGCGCTGAATGCCGCGAGCTCCGTAATGTACGATGGAGCCGTGGCGCAAAGCGTGGCGGGGAACATCACATACGGGAACCTGCTGTTCAGCAATGGGGGCGGCGCGGCCAAGACGTTGCTGAATACCATTTCCGTGGGCGGGAACCTGACTATCAACAGCGGGGCCACCCTGGCCGGGAGTATATATACCATCAACCTTTCCGGGAACTGGATCAACGGCGGCACCTTAACACCCGGTACCAGCACGCTGACCCTGAACGGCGCCGGCAAAACCATTTCGGGGAGCAATGTTTTCAACCGCGTAACCGTGTACGGCAGTTATACCGTGGCGGGAGGTGATATCACCTATAACGGATTGCTTAACATCACTGCCACCGGCTCCTACGACGCCGGCGGCGGAACGGCCATCGTGAACGGAGACCTCACCAACAGCGGATCGCTCGTCAGCAACGGTACCACCACGTTCTCCGGCACCCAATTGCAAACGATCCGGTTCATCAATGCCGTTACTTCCAGTTCCACGGGTATCATCAATTTTAACGGCAACGTAGCGCCGGTCCTCAATTCCACCAGCCGGCCCTCCTACGCAACGCTCAATATCAACAACACGGCCGGCGTGACTGCGAGCGTGGGGTGGGACGTATTCGTCGCCTTCAACATTTCCAGCGGCGCCACCTGGAATTCGGGCGGCGGCACGCACAACATTTACGGCAGCTTTACCAACAATGGCACCGTGACCAGCGGCGGCACCATCAATTTCCTGCCTGCCGTGCCGCGTACCATTCAATTATCCGGCACCGGGTTCTCCAGCACCGGCACCGTGGTTTTCGGCGGTACGGGCGCTACCAGCGTAACCGGATCGCCCACATCGATGAACAACGTCGTTATCTCGAATTCCGGCGGCGTAACGCCGTCTGCCAATTGGGGCATGACGGGCAGCTTCCTCATCGCCAACGGCGCCATATTCAATGCGGGCACCTATACCTTCACTGTGGGCGAAGACCTCGAAAGCAACGGCACCCTCAACGGCGGAACGTCCACCTTCAACCTGACTTCCATCTCCGGACAAGGCAATTTGTCCGGTTCGCACGGCACCACTTTTTACGACCTCGTCATCACCGGCACCATTTCGGCCGAATCGGACTACAACGTCAGCCATAACTTTACCAATAACGGCACCTACGACGGTGAGCCCGGTACGCTGACCATGACCGGCCCCCTCACGGGTACCATCACCAGCGCTTCCCTCGCGTCTTTCGACCTGGCTTATTTCACGATCCTGAAAGACCCCGGCGGCATCGTCACCCTCGGCAAACCGTTGACGGGCGTTGTGGCGATGGATGTGTCGCAAGGGATTTTCGACATCGGCGCCAATACCATTACGGAAAACGCGGGATTGATGACGCTGGAAGACGGCGGCCGCCTCATTATCCGCGGCACCAACTCGCTGCCGGCGTTTACGGATTACAGCGTAGACACGCTCAGTACCGTGGAGTACGCGGGCAGTACACAGGCGTTATCTTCCGCCACCGAATACGGCAACCTCGTGATTTCCGCTGCCGGTAACAAAACTGCTTCCGCCGTCCTCCATATCATGAACGATTTTACGCTGACGGCCGGCACCTTCATTCCCGGGGCATTCGCAGATACTATCGCCGGCAACTGGACCATGTCGGGAGGAACGTTCACCAATACCGGGTCTACCATGGTTTTTGCCGGCACCGGAACGCAACAGGTGTCTACCATCGCGCCATTCAATCATTTCACGGTGAATAAAGCGGCCGGGTTCGTGCAATTGGCGACCGACGTCACGGTGAACGGAACGCTGAATTTCCTGGCCAGGAACATCCGGACGGGAGACATGACCGTTATTATGCCCACGGGCAGCAACGTTACCGGCGCCGCCCAGGCCACGGGATGGGTTTTCGGTAATCTGCGGAAACCGGTACCCACCGGCACCGGCGTAGCGCGCACGTTCGAAGTGGGCGACAGTCTCCGTTACGCCCCCGCAACGCTCACTTTCGCCAGCGTGGGAACCGCAGGAACGGTAACCGCCAAAACGGTGGGCGCAGACCTGCCGGATCTGAACCTGTCCGGCATGGACGCAGCGAAGAGCGTGAACCGGTATTGGGTTTATACGAACGCAGGCACCGTGTTCACATCGGTAGCCGCTACCCTGAACTGGAACGCCGCCGATGTGGATGCGGGCGTGAATGCAGCGAACCTGCGGGTAGCGAACGTGGCCGGCGCAACACGTACCTTACCCGTGGTTAACTCGGCCACCACCACGTCTATCGCCGTGTCTGGAATCGGCGCTTTGGGAACGATGGCCGTGGCGGAACTGATCGCCAGCATCAACTGGTCGGGCGATCTCAGCACCAACTGGTACACCACCGGCAACTGGACGGGCGGAGTTGTGCCCTTGCAAACGAGCAATGTCGTAATCCCCACCGGCAGGCCCAATTATCCGAACGTTACCACCGGCACCGCCACCGCGAACGATCTGTCCATTCAAACCGGCGCGTCCGTGACCGTGAGCACCGGGCTGCTGCGGATCAGCGGCGCGATCACTTCTTCAGGAACATTCACCGTGAACGACGGCAGCATCGAGTTGAACGGGGCAGCGGCGCAATCCATCCCGGCAGGCATATTCGCCGGCAACGAAATCCGGAACCTGACGGTCAATAATGCCGCGGGCGTTTCCCTCGGCGGGACGCTCCTCGTCAACGGTATCTTGAAAATCACGACCGGGCAACTTTCGGCCGGCAGCTTCCTCACGCTCGGTTCCACCGCGGCCAGAACGGCGCTCATCGACGGTTCGGGCGGCGGACAGGTGAACGGCACCGTTACCATGCTCCGGTATGTGCCCACCGGCTTCGGGTACAAATATCTCGCATCGCCCTTCCAGGCTGCTACCGTCAATGAACTGGCCGACGAAGTGAACCTTGCTTCCACGTTCCCCTTGCTGTACCGGTACGATGAGAACAAAACTTCTTCCGGCTGGACGGCCTATACCACAGCAGCATCGCCCCTGGTGCCGATGCGCGGGTATACCGCCAATCTCGGAACGTCGGCCTCGCCCGTTACGATCGATGTGGCGGGAACGGTGAACAACGGGGCAGTGAGCCTCGCGCTGCAGAACAATAACCAGCCTTATACCAAAGGGTTCCAGCTCGCTGGTAATCCCTACCCCTCGCCTATCGACTGGAATGCGGCGGCAGGGTGGACCAAAACCAATATCGACGATGCGGTGTATTATTTCAATGCCAGCGCCACCGATCAATACGGCGGAACGTATAGTTCGTTCATCAACGGGATTTCCAGCGATGGGGTGGCGAACAATGTGATCCCCGCCATGCAGGGCTTCTTCGTGCACGTCAGCGACGGAACTTATCCGGTGATTGGGACGTTGGGCACCACCAACGCGGTGAGGATCAATAACCTGACGCCCGTTTTCCATCGGAAATACCCGAAAAACGCACCGTTGCTGCGGCTGTCGGCCGGCTTTGCCGACGAAGGGCAGCCGTCTGACCCAGCCGTCCTGTATTTCGATACGGCCGGCGTTCGCGGGTTCGACAAAGAACAGGATGCGCTCAAGATTTACAATACCGACAAGCGTGTGCCCAACCTGTTCGTGCAGATGGCAGACAAGCGGGAAGTTTCCGTGAAATCCTGGCCCGTGTTCATCGACACGGCAGACGTGATCGCGCTGCGGCTCGTTACCGAGCGAAGCGGTATGATCACTTTCCGCGTCGACAACCTGGAGCGGATGCCGGCCGGCAGGAACATCTATCTCTACGATTCGGCCATGAAACGAAGTCTGCAGTTGGTACCCGGCACGCAGTACCGGCTCGATCTGCCTTCGGGCGACCATAAAGAACGTTTTTACCTGGTGTTCGCGCCGCGAGGTGCCGTGGGGACGAGCGAGCCGGAAGGCGCATATTATGCTTATGTTTCCGGCGGACAGCTGTTCGGATATTTCTCCCATGCACCGGGAGACCGTTGTACCGTTACCGTTACGAACATGCTGGGCCAGGAGCTTTACCGGAAAGAGCTTTCCGGCGCAGGCCGCCACGCGTTGGGCAGCGGGTACAGCGGCGGGATGTACGTCGTCAGTTTCAGGACCAGCGAAAAAACGGAGAACAGAAAAGTAATGATCAATAAATGACCGGCATGAAAAGGGCAATCGGCAACATACGGCAATTGTTTACCGCGATCGTGATCATGGTGGCCCAACTGGCCATGATGGCGGATGCGCGGGCACAGGAGCCGCCGCCCCGGCCCATTTCCGTGCATGTAGACCCCGGGCAGGGGCTCATCTTCGGCGCGTTCTTCCTCGGTACGAGCGGCGGAACGGTCACCATCAACCCAGACGGGTCGCGGGTGATCATGGGCAGTATCGTGGGCGCTAACCTGGGATACCCGTTTTCCCCGGCCATTTTCGAAGTGCTGGCGAACCAGGGAACGCTCATCCAGGTGATGCGCGGGCCAGACGCCATTCTCACGGGCAGTAACGGTGGTACCATGACGATGCGGATCGGCACGCTCAGTACCGGCGATCAATTCATCACAACGGCGCAGCCGCCAACGAGGAACCTCGTGCGGGTAGGCGGCATCCTCACCGTGGGCAGCCCGTCGGCCAACCCGGTAGGCGCCTACAGCGGAACGTTTCAATTAACCTTTATCCAGGAATGACCGGATGCCTTCATATCGTTTTGCTGCTGAGGGCGCTCCGGTGCCTGGGGCTCCTGCTTCCGATATGGCTCGCATCGCCGGCCGTGGCAAGGGATAAGGGGAAAGACGACCCTCCCGTGCTGTACGAAACGTCCGTTTACCTCGTGGTACAGGGGATCGGGGGGATAGAAGTGCCGGCACTGGTGAACGAAGACACCGCCTACCTTTCCGTTGCCGACGTATTCGATTTTCTCAAGGTCAAACACAGTTATTCTTCGATGAGGGATTCGCTGATGGGATATTTCGTTGCAGAAAACAATCCTTACATTATCGATATGACCGGCCAGCGGATCCACTACCAGGACAAACATTTCCTCCTGCATCAATACGACGTGATCCGCTCCGAAACCGGTTTTTATTTAAGGCTGGAGTTTTTCGGTTCCGTGTTCGGCCTTCCCTCGAAATTCAATTTCCGTAACCTTTCCGTTCACATGAACGCCACAGTGGAGCTGCCGGCCGTCAGGGAGCTGAAGCGCCAACAAATGCGCGAAAACATGCGGCAGTTGCGGGGCGAGCTGAAAGCGGATACGGTCATCAAACGGTCGTGGCCCCTGTTCCGGTTCGGAATGGCCGACTGGTCGGTCATCACCAACCAGCGAGACCCCGGCGGCAACGACACCTGGCTGAACCTCCGCGCAGGAGCAACGGTCGCCGGCGGTGAAGCCACCGTTTCGCTCAATTACAATAACTACGCAAAGCAACAGGGCGACGATTTCAAGAACAGCAACATCATCAAGCCCTTCGACCACCGGCAACAATATTACCGCTGGCGATACGTAGACAACGACCAGCGCGCCCTGCGGCAGGTGGTGCTGGGCAAAATTTTCATTCCCACCATTTCCTCGCTGTTCGACCCCGTGGTCGGCGTGCAGGTGACGAACGCGCCTACCACTTACCGCCGCTCTTTCGGCACGTATACCCTTTCCAACGTCACCGAACCCGGCTGGACGGTGGAGCTTTACGTCAACAATGCTTTGGTGGATTACACGACCGCTGATGCCAATGGATTATATTCCTTCCAGGTGCCGCTCGTGTACGGGAATTCGCAGGTGCGGCTGCGTTTTTACGGGCCCTGGGGCGAGGAAAGGATGCTGGAAGAAAACGTGAGCATCCCCTTCAGCTTCCTTCCCAAGAACGAATTCGAATACACTGCCAGCGCGGGATATGTGGAAGATTCCGTCCACAGTTTCCTCACCCGCGCGCAGGGCGGATATGGCGTCACGAAATTCCTAACGATGGGCGCGGGCGTGGAATACAAAAGCACCATTCCCGGGAACAATACCATCCCCTTCGTGACCACCTCCGTGCGGCTGGCCAACAACCTGCTACTGAGCGGGGAATACGCGCATGAAGTGCGCGGAAAAGGCCTGCTGTCGTGGCGATTGCCCGCCAATATCCAGATAGACGCGGAATATACGCGCTACAAAAAAGACCAGCGGGCGATCATTTACAATTTCCGGGAAGAAAGGAAACTCTCGGTCGCGAAGCCGTTCTTCACGAAAGGCATGTCCATTTTTTCGCGCTTCACTTTCAACCAGCTTATCTCTGAGTATACCCGTTACTCCACGACGGAGCTGCTGCTTTCCGGCGCGGTGGGGAAAGTGGGCGTGAGCGTTTCGAACTATGCCGTTTGGGTGCGGGATACCGATCCTTTCATTTACAGCAACGTCGGCCTGTCGCTCCGGCTGCCCGGCAATTTGCTGGTGATGCCGCAGGTCCAGTATGGCTATACCGACGGCAAGTTCATTTCCGCGCGCTGCGAAGTAGGCCGTTACATTTTCAGGCGGGGGTATCTCAATGTGGCGTACGAAGAGAATTTCCGCGGAGGCGTGCGCCTGTTCCAGGCGGGATTGCGGTGGGATTTTGCTTTCGGGCAGATGGGCCTGTCCGTTTTAAAAGGCAATAAATCCACCACGGGCGTGGCGTCGATGCGAGGCAGTTTCGTGCACGAAGGGAAAACGGGCTACACGGCTTTCAGCAACCGCAGCCAGGTGGGAACGGGCGGGCTGCTCCTTTGCGCTTTCCTCGACCTGAACGGCAACAGCAAAAGGGATAACGGGGAACCACGCGTGCAGGGGCTCCGGATGTCCGTGAACGGCGGCAGGCTCATCCCGCGGCTGGAAGACACGGCCGTGCTCATTATGGAAATGGAGCCCTATGCGCGGTACGTGATGGACCTTGGCAGAAGCAGTTTCGACAATATTTCCTGGAAAATCAGGAACCCCATCATCAGCGTCATGGCCGAACCTAACCAGGTGAAGCTGGTAGAAGTGCCCGTGGTGGTGGTAGGTGAAGTGACGGGGCATGTTTTGTTCCAGGACCACGACCGGCGCCGCGGCATGGGCCGCATCCGGGTGGATTTCCTCCGGGAAGACGGGACCGTTTTCACGTCGGTGCTGTCTGAGCAGGACGGTTTCTACAATTTCCTCGGCCTGCCGCCCGGCAACTACATCGTAAGGCCAGATCCCGGGCAGTTGAAAAAACTCGGTCTGGCGGCCGTTCCCGCCCAAATACCCGTGCAAATCGACGCAGGTCGCGAAGGTGATGTGGTAGACAAAGTGAAGTTCGTGCTCCAGCGGGTCTCGGAATCGGCCGTCCGGTTTTAGCGGTTGCGGTAGTGTGATTTGATGGATTTCCGCGCGAAACGGACGTATTTGTTGCGATAGACGAAAAACAGGTAAATGGTGGCGAGGAAAGTGACGCCGGCCATGATGTAGAATACTTTGGAGAAGTGCGAAGGATCGTTGCCGTACCATTCGGCGGAGAAGAACGCCCCCAGCCCGATGCCCGCTTCCAGGGCAATGTACATGCTGCCCAGCGCGCGGCCCCTGTGCTCGGGCAGCCCCAGATCGATCGTCCAGGCCGTTACGGCCGGAGAATTCAATCCCAGCGAAACCCCATACAGCAAAGCGCCCGTCAACAGCACCGCCGGCGTATGCGCCACGCCGATCACCACCATGGAAATGGCCATGAGCGTGGCCGAGATTTTCAATATGGGGACGCGGCCAAACCTATCGGAGGTTTTGCCGGCCAGCAGCCGGATGCCGATGGAACTGGCGGTAAAGAAAGTGAAGAAAAGCCCCTTATTCTGCAAGCCCAGGAAAGCACTGAAATCCGGAATGATAGTGAGCAACGCGCCGTAACTGAAATAAGTGAGGAAAGTAATGACCACAGGCGCCATCACTGCAGGTTCGAATATCTCGTGACGGGAAATTTTAAGCAACGCCGGCCGGAAGCTCTGCCGGTTGTGCAGCGTTTCCTTCATACCGATGAGGATCACGACCGACAATAACGCAAAAACCGCTGAAATCTGGAACATGGTCACGATGCCCCAGGCGTTGGCGATGGAACCACCGATGGAAGGTCCGAGCGACAATCCGATCGTACTGGCCAGCCCTACCATGCCCATGGCCTCGCCCCTGCGGTTGAAAGGTACCATGTCTGCCACGTAGGCCGACGTGCCGGTGGGCTTGAAGCCGGTCGAAAAGCCGTGGAAGAAGCGCAGCAGCAGGAAAGCGCTCACACTGCTCACCAGCGGGTACAACAGGCTGCAGATCACGCAAACCACGGAACCGAAAACCATCACAGGGATCCGGCCGATAGTGTCTGTCAGTTTTCCGGAGAAAGGCCGGCTCAGACCGGCCATGAGGGTGAAAAGCCCGATGATGTAGCCTTTATAGTCGGCGCCGCCCAAACTGGTCAGGTAGGCCGGCAATTCGGGGATCATCATGTTGAAACTGGCGGAGAAAAGCAGGTTGCTCAGGCAAAGCAACCCGAATTGAAGCGTGTAAATCTTCCCACTCGACTGGTCCATACCGCAAAGTTAGCCTCCGCGAAGCAATTCCAACCGATTGTCAAAGAAAATTGTCGACCGCCCCGCTTTTCACGCCCCAAAGTCGTCCCAATCCTTCCAGACAGGGCTGTAGCCGTGGCTTCTGATCATATCGGCCACCACGGCCGGACTGCGCTCGTCCGAAATCTCGAATTGCTCCAACGACGAAGGTGCTACCGCATAACCTCCCGGGTTGGTTTTGCTGCCGGCGCTCATGGTGGTGATCCCGAGCGGAACGAGGTGGTCGCGGAAGCGGGGGCTTTCGCGGGTGGAAAGGCTTAATTCCACGTCAGGGTTGAAAAGCCGGTAGGCGCAGATGAGTTGCAGCAGTTGGCGGTCGCTCATGATGGATTTTGGCGGCAACCCGCCAGAAAAGGGCCGCAGCCGCGGGAACGAAATGCTGTAGCGGGTTTGCCAGTACGTCCGCTGGAGGTAATCGAGGTGCAGCGCGGTGAAGAAACTGTCGGTCCGCCAGTCTTCCAGCCCGATCAGCACACCGAGCCCGATTTTATGGATGCCTGCCCGCCCGAGCCTGTCGGGTGTTTCAAGGCGCCATCCGAAGCTGGATTTCCGTCCTTTCGGGTGATGTTTTTTATAATCTTCTTCGTGATAGGTTTCCTGGTAAACGAGCACGGAATGCAGGCCCAGGGGTTTCAGCGCACGGTAATCTTCCTCTTCCATCGGCTGTACTTCGATCGATAACTGCGGGAAATGCTGTTTGAAAACGGGAAGCGCGCGTGAGAAATAGTCCATGCCCACGGTTTGCCAGGCTTCGCCGGTCACGAGCAACACATGTCCGAAACCCATGGCTTTTACTACATCTATTTCGCGGAGCATTTCGGCGCCAGTGAGGGTTTTGCGGCGAAGGGGGTTGTTCAGGCTGAAACCGCAGTACGTACAAATGTTCTGGCATTCGTTGGAAAGGTATACGGGTGCGTACAGCTGGATGGTTTTGCCGAAGCGTTGCTGTGTGAGTTGCATGCTGAGCGCGGCCATGCGTTCGAGGTAAGGCGCGGCGGCGGGAGACACGAGGGCCATGAAATCGTCTAGCCCGCGGCGGGGCTTGTTCAGGGCGTTTTCCACGTCGGCCGGCGTTTTGGCGTAGATAGCGTTTTTAACGGTGTCCCAATCGTACTGCCGGAAAATATTTTCGAAAGAATGTGTTTGCATCGTTTAGTTGGCTACGTTATTTTCCACTGTTTCATCCAGGAATGCGAGAACGGGACTGCTGGCTTGTGCGCGGGTGCCGGCGACGGGCAGTCCCGCGAGGTAGGCGCTCCTTCCCGCCTGAACTGCCGCTGCGAAAGCGGCGGCCATGGCCACGGGATTTCCGGCCACGGCGATGGCGGTGTTTACCAGCACGGCGTCTGCCCCTAGCTCCATGGCGGCGGCGGCGTGGCTGGGCGCGCCGATGCCCGCGTCTACCACTACCGGTACCTTGCTTTGTTCGATGATGATTTCGAGGAAATCTTTCGTGCGCAGGCCCCTGTTCGAGCCGATGGGCGCACCCAGGGGCATCACGGCTGCGGCCCCGGCAGATTCCAGGCGTTTGCAGAGCACCGGGTCGGCATGGATGTATGGCAATACGATGAAACCTTTGGCGGCGAGGGCTTCCGTAGCGGCGAGGGTTTCAATGGGGTCGGGCAAGAGGTAGCGAGGGTCTGGATGGATTTCCAGTTTCAACCAATTGGTTTCCAGTGCTTCGCGCGCAAGTTCGGCGGCGTACACGGCTTCGCGGGCGTTGCGGACGCCGGAGGTGTTGGGCAACAGCCGGAATTGCGGGTGACGGAGGTGTGCGAGGAGGTTGTCGGGTTGATGGCCGGCGTCTACGCGCTTGAGGGCAACGGTCACGAGTTGGGAGCCCGATGCGAGGAGGGCTTGTTCCATGACGGTGAGGTCGCCGAATTTTCCGGTGCCGGTGAAGAGGCGGCTGGTGAAGGCCTGGCCGGCGATTATGAGTTCGTCCATATGCTATCGAGGATTTGTTGCACGAGGGATTTTTTATCCGGTGCGTGGGTGATCAATCCGGATACGGCGATGCCGTAAACGCCGGTGTCGAGCAGCGCGGGAATGTCTGTTAGCAAAATGCCGCCGATGGCGATGATGGGCACGTTGGGCCGGGCGGCCATCAGTCTGTTGTAGCCGGCCAAACCGAGAACTGGACTGAGTTTTTCTTTGGTGGTCGTGAACCGGAAGGGGCCGTAACCGACGTAGTCTGCGCCTGCTGCGGCGTGAGCGAGCGCATCTTCGGGAGTATTGGCGGTGCCACCGATGATGGCCTGTGGCCCGGCGATGGCGCGGGCTTCGGCAACGGGCATATCCTGCAGTCCAACATGGACGCCATGTGCGCCAACGGCTTTTGCGATGTCGGGATGGTCGTTGATGGTGAGTGTTGCGCCGTATTGGCGGCAGATGTCCATGGCCTGGAATGCCGCGGCGGAAGCATCGCCGTTTTTCACGCGGAGCTGGATCCAGCGGCAGCCGGCTTCGCAGGCGGCGAGGATATTATCGGCGTGCGATGCGGTGGCCGTTTGTTGCGAAATGTAAAGTAGTCGTTCCAACTTCATCATGTTTTCGGAGAATTTCTCGGTTTTTGTAATCGGGCGGAATGTTTGAAACCCTGTTCAGCATTTGTTTTCAAGTGTGTTATGGTGACCTCCGATTTTCGGAGCACGAACACGCCCCTGATTTTTCAATCGGGAATTTGTCTAATATGCTTTCGTTCCGGCGCATGCCATCCTACCAGTTCCGGGCTGCTCACCAGGTAGCGGTAGGTGTAATCCTTTCCCGCGCTGCAGGCGGCTTCCAATGGTAGTCCGCTGGCTAAGGCGGCGGTGATGGCGGCAGAGAGCACGCAACCGGAGCCGTGCTTCGGGAAGGCGTTGCTGGCGACCGGGGCGAAGTCTGTTGCGGAATCCTGGTGAAAGAGGGTGTCTACACCGGGTTTCAAGGGCCGATGACCGCCTTTGAGCAGCACTGCACAATGTTGAGCCATTGCTTTGGCGCCGGTTTCGCCGTCGGGAAGGCCGCTCATGGCTACGGCTTCATCGTAGTTCGGTGTGAGCAATGTCAGCGAGGGAAGTACGGATGCCCAATGCGCGTGAATGGCGTTATGGAAAACATAACCGGCCGAGGCGCGCAGCACGGGGTCGAGCACGAATGCGATGCCGGGCCGAACGGCGCGCAGTGCGGCAATTACTTCCGCGATCGTTTCGGGGTGCGAAACGATGCCGATTTTACAGTAATCCACGGGGTATTGCTGCACGAGTGGCAATGCCTGTGCGATGATATTATCGGCGCTGATCCATTCTACACCGAGGAATTCGGAGTCGGTTTGAACGGTGAGCGCGGTGCAGACGCCGAGCCCGCGGAGGTGCCAGGCTTCGAAGGTTTTGATATCGGCGAGGAGGCCTGCTCCTCCCGAGGGGTCGAGGCCGGCGAGGCTCATGGCGTATGGCATGGTGAGTGGGGTTTAAATGGGTGAATTGAATTTTTTGAGGAAGGCCATGCGGTTATCAAAGTGGAAATTATTTCGCCCATGCGATGGGGTTCCTTCCAGGCAGCGCCCAATACGGCTGCGCCGCAGAACCCTTTTGCGCGGGCTTCCGCGACATTCCCTGCATGCATTCCGCCGATGGCGATGGCGTTCGGAGGGATCGACTGGTAGGGCCGCGCATTGTAGCCGGGTTTGGATATACTGTCGAACACGGGGCCCATCAGCACGAAATCGAATCCGGACATGTCCGTTGAATCGTGATGAATGGAAGTGCTGACCCATTTGCCGGCCTCGCGGAGTTTCCGGATTTCGTAGGGCGCAGTTTTAGCGCGGGCTTCTTCGCTGAGGTGAACGCCTTTCAGCATAAACGTTTCCACCAGCGAAGGGAAAGTAGCCACGATCACTTTGGCGTGATATTGACTGGGTAGGCGCTCCAGCCACTTTCCGTAGTCGCTTTCGTTCCAGCCGGGTTTACGGAGCAGGAGGGTTTCCAATCCGGCTTCGAACGCGGATTGGATGACCTCGTGTTCAGACGGCATTTGGCCGGGCGATTCGGGGAACGGTGGTGTGCGCCCTTCCTGATGACGAGGAGCTACCTGATGCTCAGGCATCGAATGTCCGTTCGATTCAGGGAACGGTGTAGTTAACCTTTCCTGATCTCGGTGCATTTCCGGCAAAGGAAACTCCGGAGCTGTGATGAGCCAGATCATGCGTAGATCTCCCCTCCCTGGCGGTGAAATCTTTTGATTTTTCGGCCATGGCCGCCTCCCTTTCTGCGTGCTCGCGGACTTCCTGCGAAATCTTCATGGAGCAGAACTGCGGCCCGCACATGGAGCAGAAATGTGCCACCTTCGCGCCTTCCGCCGGAAGCGTGGCGTCGTGGTAACTGCGGGCAGTGTCGGGGTCGAGGGATAGGTTGAACTGGTCTTCCCAACGGAACTCGAAGCGCGCCTGGCTGAGGGCGTTGTCCCGATGCTGCGCGCCCGGGTGCCCTTTCGCCAGGTCTGCCGCATGCGCCGCCAGTTTGTATGTGATCACGCCCTGTTTTACGTCTTCCCGGTCAGGGAGGCCCAGGTGTTCCTTCGGCGTAACATAACACAGCATGGCCGTGCCGTACCAGCCGATCATAGCCGCGCCGATAGCGGAAGTAATATGGTCGTATCCCGGGGCGATGTCGGTAGTGAGGGGGCCGAGCGTATAGAAAGGCGCTTCGTGGCAATGCTCCAGCTGTTTGTCCATGTTCTCTTTGATGAGGTGCATGGGCACGTGCCCCGGGCCTTCGATCATTACCTGCACATCCTGCTTCCAGGCGCGGTGGGTCAGTTCGCCGAGGGTTTCCAGTTCGCCGAACTGTGCTGCATCGTTGGCATCGGCGATGGAGCCGGGACGGAGGCCGTCGCCCAGCGAGAACGAGACGTCGTACGCCTTCATGATTTCGCAGATCTCGTCGAAATGCGTGTAGAGGAAGTTTTCCTGGTGATGGGCGAGGCACCATTTCGCCATGATGGAGCCCCCGCGCGAAACGATGCCCGTCATTCTTTTGGCGGTCAACGGAACATAGCGGAGCAGCACACCGGCATGGATCGTGAAATAATCGACGCCCTGCTCGGCCTGTTCGATCAGTGTGTCGCGGAAGATTTCCCAGGTGAGGGCTTCGGCTTTGCCGTTCACTTTTTCCAGCGCCTGGTAAATAGGGACGGTCCCGAGCGGGACAGGACAGTTCCGGATGATCCATTCGCGGGTTTCATGGATGTTTTTGCCGGTACTGAGGTCCATGATGGTGTCTGCGCCCCATCGACAAGCCCATACCGCCTTTTCCACCTCTTCTTCGATAGATGAGCTGACGGCGGAATTACCGATGTTGGCGTTGATTTTAACGAGGAAGTTGCGCCCGATGATCATGGGTTCACTTTCCGGATGATTGATGTTGGCGGGGATGATGGCCCTGCCCGCGGCGATTTCGCTGCGGATGAACTCCGGTGTTATTAGCTTGGGCGCATTGCCTGTGCCGCGATGTTGTTGCCAGAGCGGATCTCCTTCCCGGAAAGCGACGTCGGCCCGTTGATTTTCCCGGATGGCGATGTATTCCATTTCAGGCGTAATGATGCCTTTGCGGGCGTAGTGCAGTTGGGTGACGTTGGCGCCGGCACGCGCCTTGCGCGGCAACGGCGGTTCCCCCGTGCGGAGGTGCGCCAGGGCCGGATCGGCGAGGCGTGCACGGCCGTAGTCGGAAGTCAATGCCGATAGTATGTCGACGTCTCCCCTTTCGTCGATCCAGTTTTCGCGGAAACGGGGCAGTCCTTTCGCGGGGTCTATGAAAATGGAAGGGTCTGTATAGGGGCCGCTGGTATCGTACACGGTAACGGAAGGATTAGGTGTGGAAACGCCCTGACGGCCATGAGCGCGCGTGTCTGTCTGGGAGATTTCGCGCATGGCTACTTGAATGTCTGGCCTGGAACCCTCGACATAAATCTTCTGTGAGGCCGGAAAAGGCGTGCGGGTAATACGGTGTTGCATGTTGAAAAAGATAAAAGGTTACGAATGGGCATGAAGAGGGCCTTACGTCCCGGAAGGGCGCAAAAGCTCGTTCGGCTCCTTGTGATAAGCGCGGATGCCGTTAAAAAATAATTGATGTGCCGTGATCAGCGATTCGGGCCGCTACGCCGGAAGCGTTGTTGCGCCTTCGTCTTTGTTGGTTGACGATGACAACGTGGATTCCTGTGTAATTCAGCGATGGTGGCTTGCTTCTTTGGAAAGCAACCTTGCGGTAGCCGGTGGTTATTACCAACAATGGCGCGTATTCATGTCTGGTCTGCCAGATAATTCGCTGCAATTGAAGCAATCCCGTTCTCCGTTTCCAATGTGAGCGGTAATGATGATGGATTTCCGGCGTACACCAGCGATCGAGATATGAAGCATTGCCTTATAAACCAGCTCATGCAGTTCGGATGCAGGAATCGACATTTCGCATCGTTGGTGATAATTCCGTCTTCCGCCCAACTGGTTTTGGATGTAGGAAATCACTGTCCGAGCGCCGCTGCCGGGAATTCTTGCTATCCAACTCATGGTGTTCGGATACAGAAATCGACATTTCGCATCATTGGTGATAATTCCGCTTTCTGCCCAATTGGGGTTAGATGAGGGAAATCACTGTCCGCGCCGTTGCTGCCCGGATTTCCTATTACCCACCTCATGTGTATTGGATTAGGAATTCAATACCTCGCGCATCGCTGATACGGTCCCCATTATCCACCCTGAGTGGCCTGGATGATGGTCACCTGATCGTCTGGTACAAGCAGGGTACTGGGCCAATCTGGCCTGGGTATGACCCTTCGGTTCACCGCTACGGCGATACCTTTGCCGGTTGAAAGCTGAATAAACTGTAAGAGCGCAGTAACGGAGGTTTCCGGCTGCACCGCATAAAGTTTATTGTTTACAAGCACTTCCATGTTTGCAAGGAATTTAAGTGAAACAATAAACTTTAAGGATGTGAGAGAAGGAGTTCAGTATTACTTTTCCCTACGGCAGTGTGAACTGCATCAGGTACTGAGGGTATCATCTCAGTTTTCCCGTTTCCGGGAAAACACCCCTAAAGTGATTACAAATCTAAGCGTTGATGAAACAATTTCCAAATGCATCCCGATCCGACAGCTTTTGCGGGTTAACTGCTTATCTTTTGTAAGGGGATCATCTGCAGCATTTCAGCGGAATAACCGTCGTTGAAAGTTCCCTGTTGCGGCGGGGCCGGTAGTCTCGAAAAATATTCCGCCCAATATCCTCGCAGGTAGAAATCCTGCACGGATTATTCGCGCCATCGAGACACAACCACCTGTTTAGCATTATCTTTGATATGATATAGTAAACAACCATTCGTATGACCCGTATCCTCCTGCCAGCGATCCTCCTCCTCGCCGCCGCGTGCAACAACGGCGAAGGTGAAGCGCATAAAGACAGTGTAGCCGTTACCGGAAGCGACACCATCTTCATCGAACGGCCGCTGGAACCCGCCGTGGCATTGGATTCGGTTCATATCGACTCCTCCCTCGTGCCCGGCCGCTGGGTACAGCCCGCCGAAGGGGTAGACACCCTCCTCCTCGGGTTTCAACTCAAAAAAGGCGGCAAAGCCTCCTCCATCCAGCTGGAATCCCTCAAATACCAATCCTGGAGCCTCCATAAAGACACCCTCCTCCTCCACGGCCTCGCCGGATACTCCAAAGCCGACACCACCTTCCTGCAGACAGACACCCTCCTCATCCGGGAACTCTCCGATACCGCCCTCCGCGTCCACCCCGTAAACGCCGCAGAAGGCCATATCGAAACCTTCAAACGACAAACCTCCACTTCCACCAAAAAACGCCGGTAACCACGAGCTTCATCCCCGGAAACATCACGTCAGCAAGCTTTCTGCAGATTCCACCAAAAACATTTCACCGGAAATTCCTCCCCGCGGGTTTTAGGGCGAAGTAACGCAAATCTGTTTGCGCAGCGGAACGATAAAAAGTCAGGAAACCCAAGCCGGTCCACCCCGAGCAATGCACGGTGGAATTCGATGGATCCGCTATGGTAAAGGTTTTCGGGTGAAGTAAGCCGCGCCTGGCAGCAGGAATTCACGAATTTGGGGCAACAGAACGCAAAAGCAAAAACAGCCCATTCCGACGAAATTCCGCCGAAAATTCTCCGTTTGCTCGTAAAAGGAATGAAATTCATCCGCCGGCTACCTTTCCAGGTGGCGACTGCATCATCAGCGTTGTTTCATGGATATCGGGATAGGAGGACCGGCCTTTCGGGTTACACAGGGTCGCTTCGGCCAGGGAGTCAACAGGATAGTAACGCAAGTTCCCCGTTCAGGATTCGGGAGGTTCTTCATCAGGCGGGTATGGTTTTCACCATCGCCTAAGAGAGGAACTTGCGGTCCAGCTTACGCTGTTTACAGGTTATACATTTGCCAGATCCCGATCGCAGTGGCTACGATCGCCAAAAACAAACCGGCAACGGTCATCTGCAATTCATCAATATTCTTGCGGGCAATAACGGCCGAAACCACGCAAAGCGTAACCCCCGCCGAGCCCATGTAAACCGATGCTTCGGGCGATTTAGTGATGAAAGCGAACGCAGCGGCAACTACGCCGATGAAAATGGATGCAAAACCTGCAATCTTGGGCAGACTTGTTGGGTGGTGCATTGTGTACGAATTATAAGTGATCAAAAAATTGGCTATTGGTGCAATCCTGTCTGTTGATGCTGCGGGTCCGCGACCGGCACATCTTCCCACGGTGTCTTCAGCAAGGGCCCGATCTGCTGATATCGTTCATCCAGGTACTCATCCAACCCATAACGAAGGCGGGTCGTATCTTTCACGGTCACGAACGTGCCAAATAGGCGGTCCCAGATAGAAAATATATTGGCGTAATTCGAATCGGTCTCCCGTTGATAACGACTGTGGTGCACCTTGTGCATGTCCGGCGAAACGATCACCCAGCTCAGCGCCCTGTCCACCGCTTGCGGCAAATGGATATTGGCGTGGTTGAACTGGCTCATGAAAGCGGAGAGCGACTGGTAAAACATCACCATCCACATCGGTACGCCCATCGTGAAAATCGCCAACAGCAACGCGCCCACTCTGAAAACACTCTCCACCGGGTGATGCCGCAGGGCCGTGGTGGCATCTACCGCCGTGTCTGTATGGTGGATTTTGTGGAAATGCCACATCCACGCGGTTTTGTGTTGCACCCAATGCACCAGCCAGGCCCCGATGAAATCCATCATCATCACCGCCAGCAGGCAATGCAGCCAAACCGGCATCCCGAAGAGGTACAACAGCCCGAAAGGCTCGCTGGCCGTCCAGTCAGACACTTTTACGATCAGAAAAGCGAATCCCAGGTTTACCAGCGCCGTCGTCAGCGTGAAAAACAGGTTCGTCCCCGCATGTTTGAACCGGTTATTCCGGAACCGCATCCTCGGGATCACGCCTTCGATCACCCAGAGGAGCACCAGCCCAGCCACCAGCATCGCGGTGCGGTAGTGAGATGGGATATGTTCGAAAAACTCCATCATTCATACCAGCGTTTCAGGTCGTGTAAGCGGATCAGTTATGAATTCTTACGGTTGTTATCACTTAGAAATTACGACATTTTGCCCAATAGTGGCGGGTTTCAGCCCATATATTTCTTACGGCTGAAGGAAGGTTTTCATTCATAGATTTATTTATATAACAAGAAAAAATTAAGCGTGGAGGGAAAATGGGGTTTGGGACAAGAATGCCGGAATTGTTTAATATATAATGGTTTTCCATGGGAAATAAAAAAGCCGCCTTTTAACGGGCGGCTTTTTCTATGCGGATTCGTTCGATGATCAATTGTTCATCAGCAGGGGCATCACCAGCATGAGCAGGTCTTCCTCTTCGGCTTTTTCTACCGGACGGAGGATGCCGGCCTTGGTAGGCGCGCTCAGGTCGATGGTGATTTCGTCTCCCTCCGCTGCGTGCAGCATTTCGATGAGGAATTTGGCGTTGAAAGCGATCTGCATATCCTCGCCGCTGTACTGGCAGCTCATGCGCTCGTTACCTTCGAAAGAGAAGTCCACATCCTGTGCGGAAAGCTGCAGCTCGGAGCCGCTGATGCTCAGCGCCACCTGGTTGGTGCTCTTGTTGGCGAACACGCTCACCCGCTTCAGGGCGTTCTGGAAATCGCTTTTCACGAGGGTGAGGCGATACGGATTGTCTTTCGGGATCACGACTTTATAATCGGGGAAACGCGCGTCGATCAGGCGGCAGATCATTTGTGCGTTCTCGTGGGAAACGAAGAAGTGGTTGCTGCTGTACGCGATGCGGATCTCGCTTTCGTTATCGGGAATAGCGGATTTCAGCAGGTTCAGCGGCTTTTTGGGAACGATGAAAGTATCGTCCTGCGGGCATTTCACGTCTGTCCGAACGTACTTTACCAGCCGGTGCGCGTCAGTAGCCACGAAGGTGATATTATCCGGGTGGAGCTCGAAGAACACGCCGGTCATCTGCGGGCGGAGGTCGTCGTTGCTAACGGCGAACAGCGTTTTGTTGATGGCCGTGAGCAGTGCGGAGGAGATCATGGTGAAATTGGTGGCGTCTTCTGCCGCGGGCTCTTTCGGGAAGTTCTCCGGGTTTTCGCCCATCACCTTGTATTTACCGTTGTCGGAAGTGATTTCGACAGCGAAGGAGTTGAGATCGATGTTGAAGGTCAGCGGTTGATCGGGCAGGTTCTTCAGGGAATCCATGAGGATCTTGGCCGGGATACAGATGCGGCCGCTTTCCTTGGCCTCTACCTCCAGTTTCACCTTCATCACGGTTTCCAGGTCGGTGGCCACAACGGTCAGCTCATTCTTTTCGATCTGGAAAAGAAAATCTTCGAGAATGGGCAGCACGGTGTTGGAGTTGATCACGCCGCTGATCTGTTGCAATTGTTTCAGTAAAGTGGAGGAAGAAACGATAAACTTCATAAGGTTACTTAATAATTGTTGCAAATGTAAGGCAAACAAAGATAGAAAGTTTCGCCAATGATCCACCTCCGGCTTTTCCACATCGCATGGCAACAAACAAAAATGCGAAAGACGAACGCTGCTTGTCAAAAATGCAGTTAATTCGACATTTCTTGAATAAATATCCGAGAAAAAGCCTGTATATTGAAAATATTGAAAACAATGTGCCGGTTCTTTTAAATTATTGTCAAATCGGTTAATTTTGCGGGCGCAAAAAACATCATTTCATTAAAATCAAAATCAAGGGATATGAAACTGTCTCATTTAGCCGAAACGCTGATAGGTTCCGAAATAATCAAACTTGCAGGAGAGATCAAGGAAAAGCAGGCTAAGGGTGAAAAGATCTATAATTTCACCATTGGCGATTTCGATCCCAAGGTTTTCCCCATCCCCCTGGAGTTCGAAAACGAAATCTGCCAGGCATACCGGGATAAATACACCAACTATCCTCCGGCAGACGGTATCCTGGAGCTCCGCAAAGCGGTAGGCCAGTTTATCAGCGAGCGTGAGGGCCTCGATTACGACCCCATGAGCGAGATCGTGATCTCCTGCGGCGGCCGCCCCATCATTTACGCTACTTACCGCACCATCGTTGACCGCGGCGAGAAAGTGATCTACGCCACCCCGTCCTGGAACAACAACCACTACACCCACTTCCTGGAAGGCGAGCACGTGGTGCTCGAAACCAAAGTGGAAAACGACTTCATGCCTACCGCGGCCGAGCTGAAGCCCCTCCTCAAAGGCGCTACCCTCCTCGCCCTCTGCTCTCCCCAGAACCCGACCGGCACCACCTTCGCCAAAAAGCAACTGGAAGAGATCTGCGACATGGTACTGGAAGAAAATAAAAGCCGCTCCGCTGATGAAAAACCCCTCTACGTACTGTTCGACCAGATGTACTGGGTGCTCACCTTCGGCGATACGCAGCACTACAACCCCGTTTCCCTCCGTCCGGAAATGAAGGACTACACCATCTTCATCGACGGTATGTCCAAAGCTTTCGCCGGAACCGGCGTGCGCGTGGGTTGGGCCCTCGGTCCCAAGCACGTGATGAGCAAAATGAAATCCATCCTTTCCCACGTTGGCGCCTGGAGCCCCATGGCAGAACAGAAAGCCGCGGCCAAGTACCTCGTGCAGAAAGAAAACGTCGATAAATACCTCGCTCACTTCAAAGGCGAAGTGGAAGAACGCCTCGTGAAAATCTACGAAGGGTTCGACGCGCTGAAGAAAGCCGGCCACGCCGTAGACGCCATCGCTCCCCAGGCAGCGATTTACCTGACCATCAAGCTCGACCTGAAAGGCAAAACCACTGCCGACGGGAAAGTGCTGGAAGACCAGGGCGCCGTTACCAGCTACATCCTCGACGAAGCGAAACTGGCGGTAGTTCCGTTCTACGCGTTCGGGTCCGACCGTACTTCTCCCTGGTATCGCCTGAGCGTCGGTACCTGCGTGAAGGAAGAGATCCCCGCGATGCTGAGCGCCCTCAAAGCTGCGCTTGAGAAACTGAAATAAGCCACACCGTATATAATGGTAACAATACCCGGCCCCGGTGCGCTCCGCACCGGGGCCGTTTCTTTATAGCCCCCGCCCCGCTTTAGTGTGACACGCAAAGTATTGAAAATCAATTACTCTTAACTTTCCCTGATATAGCCAACCTGCATGTTAGATAGGCTTTCATGCAGCTTAAACCGCTATTATTGACGTTTTTACACAAATATATTTAATGCGTAATTGTGGAAAATTGAAGGAACGATGGATAGGTTTTTCCCGGAAATTGGGAGTTCCTCCTGAACGTCCGCTTAAAATTCACAGCACCTGCCAAAGAAATCCAATTGAAAATCAGCCCGTTTTGTCGGGTAAAATATTTTAAAGGATAGGCAGCCCCATATCGTTATGCATCGCCTCAAATCGCCTAAAACCCTATTAATTACACTTTTACACAAAAGATTTTAATGCGTAATTTAAAAAGCTTCTTTTGTGTAAATTAGCCATTAATATAATAAGTTGTTGATTATCAATTTATATTGATTTTCGCCCCATTTCCGTCCAATTCATCCTCAACCACTTGCAGCCCCTTCAAACCCAGGAAACTCCCTAAACTCCCATCTGTCACCAAATCGTTAAAAATGCGTTAAATGGTCAACTGTGCTTACTAAATTCAATAGAAGTTTCTAATTTTGACTTTGTAACTAAAAAAGTCAGAAAGTTAATGTTGACTGAAAACAGGGATGAAACAAGGGAACGCATCATCGATGCGGCACTGAAACGGTTCACGTATTATGGCGCCTCCAAAACGACCATGAACGAAATCGCGGAAGACCTCCATTGCTCCAAAGCATCCCTGTATTACTATTTCCCCGACAAACAGGCACTGCACGTAGCCGTGCTCGAAAAAGCCGGGGAAACCTATTTCCACGATCTCCAGGAAAAAGCCGACCAGGCCGCAACCGCCCGCCAGGCATTCATGGAGCTCATCGCCACCAGGCACGAATTCGCCCGCAGGTTTTGCCGGCTCGAATTGTTTAAAGTGTTGAAAGACAAACACCTGGTACGGATCGCGAACAAAGCCTTCGAAGCCGCGCGCGACCGGGAAATAGGCATCATCACAAACATCATCGAAAAAGGCGTCGACCGTGGAGAAATGGTAAGCGCAGACCCGGCAAAGGTCGCCGCCTTGTATATGCATGCTATGATCGGCTTGCGCCTGTCACTGGTTAGCAAGGATTTAAGTGAAGAGATCAGTGACGAGGAATTTGAAAGGGTGCGGGAGTGGCAGGTGCAACTGGCCGACATATTCATCAATTCATTAAAAAAGTAAGATGCGAGACAGGATTCTGGAAACAACGCTGCGCTTGTGCAAAACTTTCGGGGTGAAAAGCATCACGATGCAAGACATCGCCCGGGAATGCGGTATCTCCAAGAAAACAGTTTACGAACACTTCTCCGACAAAAACGAACTGATCGACGAAGTGACCGGCTATATGACCGACACCTACCGCGACCGGCTCGCCGAATGTCACGACGCCGGAAAGAATGCGATCGATGAGCTCGTGATGTCTATCAACCACACCGAGCACATGGCGCGGAGCACCAACCCCGTCCTCCTCTTCGAACTGGAGAAATACCACCCCTCCGCCTGGAAGCGGGTGCAGCATTTCAAACAGGAAGAAATGGCGGCCACCGTGCTCGGCAACCTGGAAAGAGGCATCGCCGAAGGGCTCTACCGGCCCAACCTGCGGACAGACATCATGGTGCACCTGCGGCTCCTCCAGATGGATTCGCTCTTCAACCCGATGCACTTCCCCGCCGCGCAGTTCGAACTGCACGACGTGATGTACCAGCTCACCGTTCATTATATCAACGGCATCGCCACCCCGGAAGGACAGGCGCTGCTGGAAACATACCTTCCTTCCGCCATCACCGCATAACACTATCGTCACAATACACAGCATGAAAAAATGGATCATACCGTTCCTGTTCCTCTCTTCCGCCTGGACCACGAACGTTTACGCACAAACGAAACAGCTGTCGCTGCAGGAGGCCCTCCGTTTTGCGCTGGATCATAACCAGCAGCTGGCCGTCAGCCGCCTGGAAGAGCAGATCGGCAAGCAGAAAACCCTGGAAGTCCGCGCCCAGGCCCTCCCCCAGATCACCGGCAACGCCAACATCACCGACAACATCAAGAAACAGGTGATGGTGCTCCCCGGAGAATTCAACCGCGACGAGCCCGGCAAACCGGTGGCTCTCCCCGTTGGTACCACCTGGAACGCCTCGGCCTCCGCGGAACTGAACCAGCAACTGTTCAACCAGAGCGTTTTCACCGGCCTCCAGGCCGCCCGCTCCGGCGAGGAATATTACACCCTCCAAACGCAACAAACGAAAGAAGTTGTCATCTATAACGTGTCCGCACTGTATTACAGCCTCCTCGTAAAACAGGAAAAACTTAACGTAGTGCAGAGCAATATCGACAAGATGACCAAGCTCGTCGAAACCACCCAAAGCCAGCTAGATAACGGCCTGGCCAAAAGGATCGATCTCGACCGCATCAAAGTGAGCCTGGTGAACTACCAAACCCAGAAAAGCCAGCTGATCAACCAGCTGAAAGTGGACGAGAACAAGCTGAAACAAGCCATGGGCATGCCGGTGGCCGAAGACCTCGAGTTCCCTCCCCTCGCCCTCAGCGACATCGAACAGAAAGCCGCGGTGACGACGGATTTCGGGGAATTCAACCTGTCGAACCGCACCGAATACAAACTGCTGAAGAAAAACGAAGAGCTGCAGGAATTCCAGAAGAAAGCGTACATCGCCGAATACTTCCCCAGTCTTTCCTTCAACGGCCGGTATTCCTATAACAGCCTGAGCGACAAGTTCGACATGTTCAAAGGCAACAACGGCACCGCCAATAATTTCGGCATGGCTTCCATCGGGCTGACATTGAAGATCCCCATCTTCGACGGCTTCGCCCGCCGCAGCCGCGTGAACCAGGCCAATTACACCCTGGAGCAGATCGCCAAAAAACTGGATGCCAACAAAATGGAACTGACCACCGCGTTCGAGAACGCAAGGCTCAGCCTCCTGAACAGCCTCAGCACCATCAAGTCGCAAAAGGAAAACGTAGCCCTCGCCGACGAGGTGTACGCATCCACCCAAAATAATTACAACCTGGGCCTCGCCAACCTGACGGACCTCCTCAACTCGGAGACCTCCCTCGCCGAAGCCCAGAACAGCTATAACGAAGCCCTGCTCCAATATAAACTCGCAGAGCTCGACCTCATCAAATCACACGGTAACCTGCCCTCACTCTTAAACTAATGCAAGCCATGAAGAAAGTTTTAATCTACGGCACTTTAACTATAGCAGCCCTCGCGGCCATCGTCTGGAAACTCAACGCCAACAAGGCAGCCAACGTCGCCAAGACGGAATTCGTGAAACAAAGCAACTCGGGCGATATTCCCGTGCTCACCGAAAAGGCGACCCGTGTGGATTATGATCAGCAGTTCGCCGCCAACGGCAACTTCGAGCCGTTCAAGGAATTGACCTACCTCGCTGAAGCCGCCGGCCGCATCAATCAACTGCTTGTAGACGAAGGCAGCTACGTAAAACAAGGCCAGATCATGGCGCGTGTAGACGATGAGATCGTAGGTACCGACCTGGCTTCCGCAAAAGCCAATCTCGCACAACTGAGAGTAGATAAAGACAGATATGAGTCCGCTTTCAAAACCGGCGGCGTAACCCAGAAACAAATGGACGACGCCCGCCTCCAGTACGACCTTGCCGTTAGCCGCTACGAAGCCGCCAGCCGCAAAGTGAACGATACGTACGTGAAAGCCCCCATCTCCGGGTTCATCAACGCCAAATACGTGGAAAAAGGAACTTACCTCTCCGCCGGCACCAAAATGTTCGACATCGTAGACGTAAGCCGGCTCAAACTCCGCGTTACCGTTCCGGAAATGCAGGTTGTCAACCTCAACCTGGGCGACAAAGTGAACGTGACCACCAACGTATACCCCGAAATCCAGTATACCGGCAAAATCACCTTCATCGCCGCCAAAGGCGACCAAACACTCAGCTACCCGGTAGAAATGGAAGTGACCAATATCAACGGCAAGCAACTCAAAGCCGGCATGTACGGTACCGCCAACTTCGAAATGCCGAAGCAGGAACCCACCATGCTCATCTCCCGCAACGCATTCGTGGGCGGTGTGAACAGCAACCAGATCTATGTGCTGGAAGGCGGCGTGGCCAAATTGCGCAAAGTGACCGCCGGCCGCATCTTCGGCGATAAAGTCGAAATCCGTGAAGGCCTGCAGGACGGCGAAACCGTGATCACCAGCGGCCAGATCAACCTGACCAACGGAGCCAAAGTAGCCGTGCAGGCACAGTAACGATTTGCTTGACTTAACAAACCGACACAATGAAGATTACAGAAGTATCGATAAAAAGGCCAACGGTAGTGGTGGTGCTATTCACCATCCTGACGCTGCTCGGGCTCATGAGCTACAAGGCGCTCAACTATGAGCTGCTGCCCAAGTTCTCGTCGCCCATCGTGACCATTGCCACCGTATACCCCGGGGCATCGCCCTCGGAAGTGGAATCCACCGTCACCAAGAAAATTGAAGACGCCGTGGCCTCCATGGAAAACATCAAGAAACTGACCTCCAAATCCTCCGAAAGCCTCTCCCTGGTTACGGTGGAACTGAATAACGACGCCGACGAAGACATCGGCCTGCAAGACGCGCAAAGGAAGGTGAACGCCATCCTCGCCGACCTGCCGGGCGATGCCAAACCGCCGTCCCTCAACAAATTCTCCCTCGACGACCTTCCGATCATGACCCTCGCCGCCACGGCGAAAATGGACGACCGGAAATTCTTCGACCTGATCGACAAGCGCATCCAGCCCATGCTGTCCCGCTTGCCCGGTGTGGCCCAGATCTCCCTGATCGGCGGCCAGGAAAGGGAAATCCAGATCAACATCGACCCGAAAAAACTCGAAGCGTACAAGCTCTCCATCATGCAGGTACGCCAGATCGTGACCAACGCCAACCTCGATTTCCCGACCGGTAAGGTAAAAACCACCGATCAGCAGATCCTCGTTCGTCTGGCCGGTAAATATAAAGACGTAGACCAGCTCCGCGCCCTCGTACTCACCACCACCGCCTCCGGCACCCAGGTGCGCCTGGGCGACGTGGCCGATGTGCAGGATGCGCAGAAAGACGCAGAACGCCTGGCGCGGGTAGACCGCGACGCGTCTATCGCCCTCATGGTGCAGAAACAGTCGGACGCCAACGCCGTAACCGTTTCCGAAGAAATCCACAAATCCATCGCGAAAATCGAAAAAGAATATGAAGCGGCCGGATTGAAGATCAAGATCGCGAACGACAACTCCGTGTTCACCCTCGAGTCTGCCGACTCCGTGATCCATGACCTCATCATCGCCGTACTCCTTGTGGCGGCCGTGATGATGCTCTTCCTCCACAGCCTGCGCAACGCCATTTTCGTAATGATCTCCATCCCCGCGTCGCTCATCGCCACGTTCATCGGGATGAAATTGTTCGGCTTCTCGCTCAACCTCATGTCTTTGCTCGGCCTTTCGCTGGTAGTAGGTATCCTTGTGGACGACGCCATCGTGGTGCTCGAAAACATCTACCGCCACATGGAGATGGGGAAAAACAAAGTGCGCGCGGCGTTCGATGGCGTGAAGGAAATCGGGTTCACCGTAACTTCCATTACGCTCGTAATCGTGGTAGTGTTCCTCCCGATCTCGCTGACCAACGAACTGGTAAGTAAAATCCTCCGCGAATTCTGCGTGGTAGTGATGATATCGACCATGCTGTCGCTGCTGACATCGTTCACCATCGTGCCGCTGCTGGCTTCCCGCTTCGGTAAGCTCACGCATCTCACCGGCAAGAACTTCTTCGAGAAATTCATTCTGTGGTTTGAACGCCAGCTGGATAAATTCACCCGTTGGATGACCGGCATGCTGAAATGGGCGCTGGCACACAAAACGATCACCCTCGTTGGTTCCGTAGTGCTGCTGCTGGCTTCTTTCCAGCTCGTGGGCCGCGGGTACATCGGCGGCGAGTTCATCCCGAAAGGCGACCGCGGCCAGTTTATCGTGATGCTCGAAATGCCGAAAGACGCATCCCTCGAACAAACCAACCAGGCTACCCTGAAAGCGGAAGCCTTCCTGGAGAAAAAACCGGAAGTGACTTCGCTGATCACCACCGTGGGCCAGACTTCGGAAGACGGTTTCGGTACTTCCCAGTCTACCGCCTACAAATCGGAAATCACCGTTCAGCTGATAGATCTGCACAAGCGTGAAGCGGCAGACCTCATCGCCACCCGCGTGAAAAAAGAGCTGAAAGCGGCCCTCCCCGGCGTGAAGGTGAAAACCACCTCCGTGAGCATCATGGGTACGGCAGAGCGTGCGCCCATCGACGTGATCGTGATGGGTACCGATCTCGACTCGGTGTTCAAATTCGCGAAAGCGGGCATGGCAGAGCTGCAGAAGATCGAAGGCGCCACGGAAGTGAAACTGTCTGTGGAAGAAGGAAACCCCGAGATCAACGTGCAGGTAGACCGCGACAAGATGTCGGCACTCGGCCTCACGCTCGAAAACGTGGGCGGTACGATGCAGACCGCGTTCAGCGGTACGGCCGACGACTCGAAGGTGAAATTCCGCCAGGGAGAATATGAATACGACATCAACATCCGTTTCGGCGACTTCAACCGCCGCAACATCCAGGACGTTTCCAATATCGATTTCAAGAACGACAAAGGTGAGCTGGTGAAACTGGCGCAATTCGCGACCATCACCGAAGGTTCCGGCCCGAGCCGCCTCGAGCGCCGCGACAAGAGCACCTCGGTGTCTATCCAGAGCCAGGTGATGGGTAAGCCCGCGGGTACGGTAACCCAGGAGTTCGTGAAAAAGCTCAACGAGCTGCCGAAACCCATGGGCGTAAGCTTTGTGCTGGGCGGCGACGCCGAAAACCAGGGCGACTCGTTCTCTACCCTCGGTGTGGCACTGCTCATCTCCATTATTATGGTGTACCTCATCATGGTGGCGCTGTACGACAACTACATCTATCCTTTCGTGGTGATGTTCTCCATCCCGCTGGCCATCATCGGTGCCTTGCTGGCGCTGGCGTTGACCAACAATACGCTGAACATCTTTACCATCCTGGGTATGATCATGCTGATCGGTCTGGTGGCGAAGAACGCGATCATCCTCGTCGACTTTACCAACCAGATGAAGGAAGAAGGCCAGAGCACTTACGACGCGCTCATCCACGCCAACCACGCCCGTCTCCGCCCGATCCTCATGACCACCATCGCGATGGTGATCGGTATGTTGCCGATCGCTCTGGCAACGGGTGGTGTGGCCTCGACCAAGAACGGCCTGGCATGGGTGATCATCGGTGGTCTCATCACCTCGATGTTCCTCACGCTGATCGTGGTGCCCGTAATTTATTATGTGGTAGACAAGGCGATGGCGAAGTTCGGTATGGGACGTATTTCCAAGAAACGTTACATCCGCCAGCGGATGGTAGCGCCTACGGAACAGGAAATCGAATCGCGCGACCTGCAATCCGCTTCGATGATGAACTGATAAAATACTTGCATAAGTGATAATAGTGTTACAAACAGTGTAACAGTTGTAGGTTTAACTAAATGGCCGGGATATTCTTATCCCGGCCTTAGTTTTTTATGCAAATATCTGAAGGGTGTTAGCCTTTGACGATCTTGTTGTACGAACTGGTGATCCCTTTGATGAGCGAGGAGCTGAAGCCCTGGTGTTCCATTTCGTTGAGGCCCGCGATGGTGCAGCCTTTAGGGGTTGTAACCTTGTCAATCTCGGCTTCCGGATGGCGGTTGCCTTTGATGAGCAGTTCGGCGGCGCCTTTCACCGTTTGTGCGGCGATGAGGTTGGCCGTGGCCGCGTCGAACCCGATCTCGATGCCGCCCTGGATGGAGGCGCGGATGAAACGGAGGGCATAGGCGATGCCGCAGGCGCCGAGCACGGTGGCGGCGTCCATGAGCTTTTCGTCGATGGAAACGGTAACGCCCAGCTGGTCGAACATTTCCTTCACGAAGGCCGTCTGTTCTTCGGTGACGTTGCGGCCGCAGATGCAGGTAATGGACTCCTGGATGGCGATGGCGGTGTTGGGCATGGCCCGGAAGATGGGCAGGCCGGGCAGCGTGATCTTTTCGAGATCGTCGAGCAGCACGCCGGTCACCACGGAGATGAGGAGCTGTTTGTCTGCATCGAAGCTGGCGCGGAGCTCGGTGAGGACTTCCTTAACGTTATAGGGTTTGAGGGCCACTACCACCACGTCTGCTTCGCGGATGGCTTTGGCGTTATCTGATTCCACATGAACGCCCTGCTCGCGCAATGCGGCCAGGGTAGCGACGTTGCGCTTGGTAACGGTGATTTCTCCGGCCTGGGAGAACCCGCTTTTGAGGAGGCCTTCCGCGATGGCGGAACCGAGGTTGCCGCCGCCGATGATGGCGATTTTCTTGCCTGACATAGTCTACTGATTTGGAAGAGTAAGGTACGGTAAAACCCCCGTTCCTGCAAACCCCGCCAAAAATGAGAAAGCCCCCGGCAAGCCGGAGACTTTCGTCAGACAACATCAAAAAATATGACCATTCCTGATGACTCAGGCGTTAATCCAATGTTACGTGGCTCCAGTTTTCGCCGCTTTTGATCCGGTACAGCTGCATTTCGCTGATGGAAAATTGCTCTGCGATCTGCTTCATCGTTTTCCGCCCCGGCTTGTGCAACAGGCGCTTGATGCTCTTCACCTTGGCGATGTTCAGCTTCAGGCCTTTGGTACGGTGGCGCTGCTGCTCCTTGTAAGCAAGCTTCGCCGGGCTGTTTTGCTGGTGCTGCTCCATTTCCTCCTTGGTGGCCCAGCGGAGGTTGGAGACTTTATTGTTCTTCTTGTCGTAATCGAGATGGATGACGTATTTCTGCGAACGGCTGGTTTTGGGGATGAACAGGCGCGCCACTTCGCGGTGGAGGTAGAGCGACTGGTACGTGTCGGCCGGTTTGATGTTCAGCACCGTATAGCCTTCCACGGTAGAGCCGTTGAGCAGCCTTCCGTCTTCCTTGCTTTCCTGGTAACTCATCACCCTTCCCATATTGGAAACCGCGTAACGTTTACGCAGGGCAGATTTGTTTTTGATCTGCAAGTCTTTCCAGACCTCATTTTTCAAATTTTTGATTGTGGCCATTGTGAAAGCAATTTATATGGTTCATTTCTGGGGTTCAGTCCGGAACTTCACAACTCAGTTCTCTCTCCGGATGATTCGCTGTTGCTTCTATGCCAGCCATTGGGGCCATCGTCCTCTCAAATATATGATCTTTGTACTGATATGCTACGGCATCCAGGACCTCCTCGATCTTAGGGGCCGTAGTGCAAGTTACTAATTGTGCACGGAATTCTTTGATGTGCGGCAGTCCTTTCAGGTAATTCGTGTAATGCCGTCTCATTTCGAGGATGCCGACCACTTCCCCTTTCCATTGGATCGACCGGCGGAGGTGTTCCTTGCACACGTCTACCCGCTCGGAAACCGTGGGCGGCGGCAGGTGCTGGCCGGTACGGATGAAGTGCTTGATCTCATTGAAAATCCAGGGGTACCCGATGGCCGCGCGGCCGATCATCACCCCGTCTACCCCATATTTTTCCCTCGCCGCCACCGCCTGCTCGGGCGTGCAGATGTCTCCGTTGCCGAAGATGGGAATGTTAATGCGGGGATTGTTCTTGACTTTGCCGATGAGCGTCCAGTCTGCATGGCCCTTGTACATCTGCGTACGGGTGCGGCCGTGGATGGTGAGCGCCTTGATGCCCACGTCTTGCAGCCTTTCCGCCACTTCCTCGATGTTTTTGGTATCATCGTCCCACCCAAGGCGGGTTTTGACGGTAACGGGGAGCCTGGTGGCCTTTACGACGGCTTCGGTGAGGCGGACCATCTTGGGAATATCCTTCAGAATACCGGCGCCGGCGCCTTTACAGGTGACTTTCTTCACTGGGCAGCCGAAATTGATGTCGAGCAGGTCGGGGTTGGCGGCTTCCACGATCTGGGCGGCCATGGCCATGGGCTCTTCGTCTCCCCCGAAGATCTGGATGCCGACGGGGCGCTCGAAATCGAAAATATCCAGCTTCATCCGGCTCTTGATGGCGTCGCGGATGAGGCCTTCCGAGGAAATGAATTCGGAATACATCAGGTCTGCCCCCTCGCGCTTGCATACCGCACGGAACGGCGGATCGCTCACATCTTCCATGGGGGCCAGCAAAAGCGGAAACTCACCCAGTTCTATATCTCCAATTTTCACCATATAATTGCTGCCGGTTAGAATTTATTCTGACAAAACTGATAAATGCCCTGTAAATTTACGCAAATTTAGCACAGCGAAAGTATGATGGACTTTATACGGAAGGCGTCCCCGTTCGGACAACTGGCGATTTTATTGGGATTGATGTCTGTCTGCTACATGGCGTACGGTATCATCTTCCTGGAAGTATTCCCGGCTATCAGCGGGGGCTATACGATGTTGCAGGCGCAAGACCCTGCCGTCATCAAAATCCCTTCCGTCGCCGCCGCCCTTCGTATATCGCAATTCTTTTATACGTTTATCGTGTTCCTCGTGCCCGGCGCCCTTTTCGCCCTGGCCATGGACCGGCCGGCACAATACCTCGGCATCAACCGCGGGCTTCCCTTCCTCCAGCTGGTGCTTTCCCTGCTCATCCTGCTTTGCTCCCTGCAACTGGTAGGCGCATCCGTGGAATGGAACAAACTGATCGGCTTTTCGCAGAAATTCGAGGAAATGGAAAAGCTGGCCGAGCGGCAGACCAAAGCCCTGCTCGTAATGCCCGATGGCTGGACGATGGTCCGCAACCTCTTCCTCATGGCCCTGTTGCCTGCCATCGGCGAAGAAGTGTTCTTCCGCGGATGCCTGCAAACGATCGTTCAGCGGCTGGTGCGGAACGGCTGGGTGGCGGTGTTGATCACGGCGGTCATCTTTTCGGCCGTTCACCTGCAGTTTATCACTTTCCTGCCCCGTGTAGTGCTGGGCTTCGCGATCGGCGCGGTGTTCCTCGTATCGGGGAACCTCTGGCTGGCCATCGCGGCGCATTTTCTCAACAACGGCATGCAGGTAGTATTGTTTTATCTTTACCAGAACAAACTCATCAGCAAAGACCCTTCCGCCGACGAAACAGTGCCCGTATACCTCGCCGTTTTCAGCGCCGTCATCACGGGGCTCCTCATTTGGAGGCTCCAGCAGCGCGCGAAACAGGCCGGGTACAACTGGAAAACGGCATTGGCGGGACCAAAAAACTAACATTATGGAAAAAGACTGGGTAAAAGTGTACGCAAGCAACATCGCCTACGAATCCGAGATCATCCGCGGCATGCTCGACGAAAACGGGATCGAAGCCGTGATCGTCCCCCGGCAGGATTCATCTTTCGTTACCATGCTTCCGGGGATGGACGAAGTATATGTGCACGTCTCCAACGAGGCGCAGGCCAAACAGCTCATCGCAGAAAGCCGCCCCGAGCCCGGGAAAACGGAATAAACCGGGAATCGCCGGTTCACTTTAAATCAACACATGAAGACTTTCATTACGCGGACCATCACCGCCCTGTTTTTCGTGGCCATCATGCTGGGAGGCATTTTATGGTCGGGACTATCCTTTTTTACCCTGTTTTTCATCATCAATTTCTTTGCGCTGCGCGAATATGCGAGCCTGGTGCGCCATATCGATCCCGACTACACGGAAATTTCGCCCTGGCACCGCAATGGCGTGCTGGTGGCGGGATGCGCATTGTATATGTCTATTGCCGGCGACCGGTTCGGGTACGACGGGTTTTCGCTGGGCGAGATCGGCTGGGTGTTGACGTTTATTTTTCTGCTGGTGATGCCGCTGGGGGAAATCCTCATGGGCAAGAATTTTTCGCTGAAAACGATCGGTTATTCGCTGCTGGGGCTGTTGTACGTGACCGTCCCCTTCGGGATGCTGGTGGATATGAGCTTTTCACATGACGTTGTGCCCGGCTTCGGCCAGCAGTACGTATGGCTGTATCCGCTCACCCTGATCTGCGCCATCTGGATCAACGATACCATGGCTTACATCGTAGGCTCCCTCATCGGGAAAACCCCCTTCGCCCCGGCCATTTCGCCGAAAAAGACGATCGAGGGGACCGTTGGCGGGATGATCCTCGCGGTAGCGGCAGCCGGCGTGTTCGGTCATTTCTGGGGGTATCAGTGGATGCCGCTGCAACACTGGATCGCCTTCGCGGCTATCGCGGCGGTCTTCGGGACGGCGGGCGATCTGCTGGAATCGCGGCTCAAAAGGCTGGCGGGCGTAAAAGATTCGGGGAGCATCATGCCGGGGCACGGCGGGTTCCTCGACCGGTTCGATTCCCTGCTCGTGGCCGCCCCCATCGCCTGGATCTACATGCGGCTCTTCTTCTGATAAACATTTTTCTTCATACCTTCGTACCGCCTCTTTTAAAAAGGCCAGATAAAATCTACTGAATCATGACGATCCACCGTGAGGGCACCGCTACCATCGCCCTAACATTCGCCGTACTGGCGCTGCTCAACATCGCAGTGTTCTATTTCCTTTTCGATACGCCGGTACTGTGCTATACGCTGCTGGGTATTTCCATCGTGTTTTTCCTGTTCATCGTTTCCTTCTTCCGCATCCCCTCCCGCGAAATGAAATTCGACGAACGGCAGGTGATCGCCCCGGCAGACGGGAAGATCGTCGTGATCGAGGAAACCTACGAACCGGAATATTTTAAAGACAAGCGCCTCCAGGTGTCGATCTTCATGAGCCCGGCCAACGTGCACGTGAACCGCAACCCCATCAGCGGCAGCGTGAAACTCAGCCAATACCACGCCGGCAAATACCTCGTGGCCTGGCACCCGAAAGCCTCAACGGAGAACGAACGCCATACGGTCGTGATCGGCAACGGCAAAACCGACATCCTCGTGCGCCAGATCGCCGGCGCCCTCGCACGCCGCATCGTCAATTACCTGAAACCCGGTATGGACGTGAAGCAGAACACCGAAATGGGATTCATTAAATTCGGCTCCCGGGTAGACCTGTACCTGCCCATCGGCACCAAAGTGAACGTGAACCTCGAACAAATCGTTCGCGGCGGCCAAACCGTGATCGCTGAATTAGCATGATGATTTTAACGTTTCTTTTCAAAAGGGAAGCCGTATCTTCAATCATACAAAGACACACCGCATGAAACAATTCTTTTTGACGCTCTCCGCCGTAGCACTGCTCGCCGGCCCGGCACTCGCCCAGGAAAAGCCTGTTGCGACAAAAAAGGCTCCCGCCAAAAAAGAGGAAGCCTGCCACAAGGGTAAAGATGCATCGTGCTGCCAGAAAGAGACCGCCGCCAAAGGCAAATCCTGCTGCATGCCGATGCCCTCCCGCTCGCAAGCCGCCGCCAAAGCCTCGGCCGCCAAAAAGAAAACTGCGGACAAAAGCTGACTTTTTGCAGCCATTATATTGGGAAGTCCCGGTAGCATTACGTTACCGGGATTTTTTTGTGCCTATAATATGCTCTTCAGCTCGGAAAGGTTTTTGATAGTGTAAGTCGGGGAAACGCCCTGCTGTACGAGGTTCGGCGCAAAATACACCTGGTCCATCCCCGCTTGCTGCGCACCGAGGATGTCTACCTCCAGCGTGTCGCCGATCATGATGCTGTCTGCCGCCGTGGTGTTCGACAATTTCATCGCAAAATCGAAAATTTCGCGGTGCGGCTTCAGCGAGCCCGCGCTCTCGGAAGTCACGATATGCGTAAAGTAATGCCCGATCCCGGAGTGCTGCAGCTTCAGTTTCTGTGTTTCCTCAAACCCGTTTGTGATCAGGTGGAGGGGATATTTTTTATCGCGCAGATAATCCAGTACCTCTACCGTATCTGGGAAAAGGGCGGTTTTGGTGGGGAGGATTTCCAGGAACCGCTCGCTGAGGGTTTGGCACAGCTTGTCGTCGCACAGCTTGAAGGCAAGGAAAGTTTGCGTGAAGCGTTTGATGCGCAGCTCGTTGCGGTTGATGAAGCCCTTGCGGAAGCGGTCCCACAGCTTATCGTTGATCTCCGAATACACCGCGAAGAAATCTGCGTAGGAGGAAATGCCTTTGCCGGCAAGGTTATGCTCGTAAAAAAGTTCCTGCAGGGTGGCGTTGGAGTTGGCTTCGAAATCCCAAAGGGTATGGTCCAGGTCGAAAAAAATATGTTTATATCTCATGATGGGTCCGTTCGTTGGCTAAAGTGGTGAAAGGCAAAGGTACGACAAATCCATTTTTCCCTTATTTTGCCGTATTAAAAGCGTATTAACAACAAGACACACAAGGGTATGTATGCAATCATCACAGGCGCCAGCAAAGGCATCGGGAAAGCGGTAGCGGAGAAGCTGGCGGCGGAAGGGTTTGACGTGGCGATCTGCGCCCGGGGCGCAGCGGCGCTGGAAGGAACGGCCCGCGGCATCCGGGAGCAAAGCCCCGCCGCCAGGGTACTGGCGCTGCCAGTGGATATGGGCGACAAGCAGGCCGTGCTGGCTTTTGCCGACGCCGTTCGCCGCGAATTCGGCGAGGCGCCGGCCATCCTCGTCAACAATGCAGGCATCTTCGTGCCGGGGGCGGTGCATGAGGAGGAAGACGGTCACCTGGAAAAGATGATGGCCGTGAACCTCTACAGCGCCTATCACCTCACGCGCGCCTTCATCCCCGCCATGAAATCGGCGAAGAAAGGCCACGTTTTCAACCTTTGTTCCACGGCCAGCCACACGGCGTACCCGAACGGCGGGTCGTACAGCATCACCAAATTCGCCCTGCTCGGGTTTTCGAAAAACCTGCGGGAAGAAATGAAACTCCACGGCGTGAAAGTCACCTCCATCAGCCCGGGCGCCGTGCTGACGGCCTCCTGGGAAGGGTTCGACGGGCCGGAAGACCGGCTCATGGAGCCGGCAGACGTGGCGTCTATGCTCTGGGCAGCGTATAACCTCAGCGCCCAGGCCGTGATCGAAGACATCCTGATGCGCCCTCAGCTCGGGGACCTCGGGTAATTGCCGGATGACGCCCAAATCCTTTACTGTAGCCATTTTCAAGCTGCTTTTTTAACTTACTTTTAACTTGTCCGCGGCAAAGGCCGGCCAGGCATTGGTTAAATTTGTCATAGATGAAGTTTTATATCGCCAGATTGAGAAAAATCTCGTTTTGCTCTTCGCCGTACTGCTGACGGCGGCAGGCGCCAGCGCCCAGGAATTTCGCTTCACCGCGCAAGTCAACACCAATGTGATTGCGCAGGATGAATATGTGCAAGTCCAGTTTACGCTCATCAACCCCACGAACCTCAGCGAATTCAAAGCGCCCGCGTTCAAGGGCTTTGAAGTGGTGCAGGGGCCTTCGCAACAGCAGGGCATGTCTAACGACAACGGGCGTGTCACCACCTATTATGCATTTTCTTACACCCTGGCCCCTACGCAGCCCGGCAACTTCACCATTCCCGGCGCCACGGCGCGGGTGGATGGCAGAACGGTGCGCAGCAATCCCGTTTCCATCGAAGTGACGAAAGCCGGAACGCCCATAAAGCCGCAGGCGCAACAACCCGCCCAGCCGAATTACCCGCAGCGCCGGTATCCCGGAGAAGCACACCCCGGCGTGCTCCGCCCGGGCGACGATGCCAAGGAACAGTTGCGGAAAAACGTGTTCGTACGGGTGGAAGTGGATAAAACCAACGTATTCGAAGGTGAACAGATCACCGCTACCTATAAATTGTATACCCGGCTGCCGACGAACTCCAGTGTTACGAAAGTGCCCGCGTTCAAAGGGTTTTCCGCCAAAGACATGGACATTCCCAATCCGCCGCGGCCAACCGAAGAAATGGTGAACGGCGTGCCTTTCAATGTGTTCGTGATCCGCAAGACCTTACTGTTCCCCCTGCAATCCGGCGAGCTGGAACTGGACCCCGCGGAAGTGGATAACCAGGTCCATTTCGTGAAAGTAGGCGGCAGCGGCCAGCGCAAACGCGCGCAAACCAACGATCCGTTCCAGGATTTATTTGCGGACGATCCCTTCTTCGATCAACCCGAAGCCGAGATCGTGCCCTACAGGATCCAGAGCCCCGTGGTGAAAGTGCAGGTGAAACCGCTGCCGGCAGAAGGCAGACCGGCCAGTTTCAATGGCGCGGTTGGGCAATTCACCATGAACGCTACGCTGGATAAGGAACAACTGAGCACAGACGATGCGCTTTCGCTGAAAGTGGCCATCAGCGGGCGTGGCAACGTGAACCTGCTGAACGCTCCGCCGCTCGACATTCCGGCCGCATTCGAAAAATACGATCCCACCGTTACCGACAATATCGAAAAGAACAGCAATCCCCTCAGCGGCAGCCGCACGTTCCAATATGCGCTCATGCCCCAGCAGAAAGGCGATTACAACCTGAAACCGGTCGAGTTTTCCTACTTCGATCCCGCGGCGAAAGCTTATAAAATCATCACATCCGCGCCGTTCAGCGTTCATGTGGTGCAAGGGAAGGAAGTGAAGAAAGAAAAAGCCGATTTCGGTGGACAAACAGACCTGGCAGGCATCCGTACCAGCGGTACGAAATGGAGCAAGCAGCGCCCGTTCTTCTTCGGGAAGCCCCTGTTCTGGGTGCTGTTCCTGCTGCCGGTGCTGGCCATTGCCGGGGTAGCGTATTACCGCCGCCGCGAGCAGTACAACACGAACAATGCCGCGCTCCTTCGCCATCGCCACGCCAACAAGGTGGCCCTGAAACGCCTGGAGCTGGCGGCGCGTTATCTGAAGGAAGGAAAAGACAAGGCTTTCTACGAAGAAACATCGCGCGCGTTGTGGGGCTACCTCAGCCATAAACTCCGCATCCCCATGGCCGAAATGTCGAAACAGCAGGTGGATGATAAATTGACGAAACTTCGCCTCAGCGATGTCGCCAAAGAAAAACTCTTCGCGCTGACAGACCGTTGCGAACGGGCGCTCTACGCGCCGGGAGACTCCGTGGAGCTGCGCCAGGGCGCTTACCAGGAAGCCGTTGAAGTGATCACCAATATCGAAAACGAAATCAAAGGACGGGCGTAAACCACGCCGGAAAAACAGTTATATGCAACCATTCATTTCTTACTGCGCCCGCCTTCTCCTCATCTTCCTGCTTGCCGCAACTGCCGTCAAAGCCCAGGAACCCGCCGCATTCAATGAAGCCAACCGGCTCTACGAACAGCAACAGTTCGCCGAAGCCGCCGCCAAATACCAGCAAGTGATCGATTCCGGGTTCCAGGTGGCAGACTTGTATTTCAACGCGGGGAACGCTTACTACAAATCCAGCCAGACGGCCATGGCCGTTTACAGTTTCGAAAAAGCGCTCCGCCTCCAGCCCGGCGACGAAGCCATCGAGCACAATCTTGCCCTGGCCAACCAGAAAGTCGGCAGCAACGTGGAAACGCTTCCGCTGCTTTTCTTCGAACGCTGGTGGCTGCAATGGCAACAGCTGCACACGCCCGCGGGATGGGCCAACTGGAGCATCGCCTGGAGCTGGATATTTTCCGCGCTCATCATCGCTTACTTCTTCTTTCCCGTTCCGGGAAAAAATACATCCGCTGGGCGCTCGCCGTCTCCGGCATCTTCCTCATCGGTTATTTTTCCATGGCCGCATGGATGCACAGCCAGTCTTTCAACAGCAACGACGCCATCGTGATGAACAATTCGGTGAAAGCCAAATCCGCACCCGACGATGGGGCCAAAGACCTGTTTGAGCTGAAGGAAGGCATGAAGGTAAAAGTGCTCGACGCCACCAGCCAGTTCGGTAAAGTGCAACTGACAGATGGCAAAACCGGCTGGGTGCCGGTGAACGAGATCAAGCGGTTATAATTTCTCGATCTTTTCCAGGAATTCCTGTTTGCGGTTACGGGCCAGCGGCACGGTGCGCCCGTCGGCCATCACGATGTCGCCACCATCGCCCTTGATGTATTTGAACATGTGGGACAGGTTGATGATGAAGCTGTTATGCGTACGGAAGAATCCCTTGTCGCGCAGCGTATCGTCTACATCCCGCAGTGGCCGGCAGATCATGACCGGTTTAGGGCATTCGTGCAGAAAGATGCGGGTGTAACTTCCTTCTGATTCGCAATACAGGATATCTTTCACGGGGATCATACGGAGCCCGTCGAACGTGGGCAGTGCCACGCGCCCGAACTGCGGCAATTGTTCGCGCAGGAGGCGCAGGATCGTGTCTGCCTGCATCTGGGCTGCAGGGTGATGTTCCGCGGCTTTGTTCACGGCTTGTACCAATTCTTCTTTACCGATGGGTTTGAGGAGGAAATCGAGCGCGCTGTGGCGGATGGCTTTGATGGCGTAGCGGTCGTGCGCGGTGGTGAAGATGACGGAGAACTTGTGCCAGGAGCAGTTTTCGAGGACGGAGAAACCATCGGCGCCGGGCATTTCCACGTCGAGGAAAACGAGATCGGGCTGATGTTGTTCGATGGCGGCGCGGCCTGCTTCCGCCGATCCGCTGCAGGCAACGATTTCCAGTTGCGGGCAGTATCGGTTCAGTTGCATGCGCAATACTTCGCGGCAATGCTCTTCGTCGTCTATAATGATCGTTTTCATGGGGGTACAGATATGGCGATGTGTATTTCGGTCAACTTCGGGGGTACCTAAATTTACTTAAAAATCCTTTCTTCATGCGCCACCTCGTCGTACGTCACGTCTGGCAGGCGGATGATGGTATAGGTGCCGATGCGTTGGTGATGCTCGTCGTACCGGTGACCGGAGGTAATGTTGGCGTGCGTATGATACCGGTGATTGATCCAATGTAGCCGCTCCCCTGCTACGGCGATGGCGGGCGTTTTCTGCTGATGGAGGTGAAACGCGCCGTGCCGGGCGATGCCGTTGTCTTCCAGCCTCACGAACATGCCGTCGTCATTTTTCCCGATTTCGACCTGGATGTAGCCTTTGCCTTCTTCGCGCTGCAGGAGGCGGTTCCAGATGGCGTTTTGCACGTATGGCTGGATGAGGAACGGGGGGATGAGGACGTTGAGGGGCGGATGGCCGGGCAGCAGGCGGATGTCGTATTCGAACTGGCCGTCGAACCGGAGGGATTCCAGCTGGAGGTAGAGATCGAGGGTTTCGAGGTCTTCTTCCAGGGAGATCCATTCGCGGCCGCTGTGTTCCAGCGTCATGCGCATGAGGCGGCTGAAGCGGGTGAGGTAGGAAGAGGCCATGTCGGTGCTGGAGGAAAGGATGAAGCTATGGATGGCATTGAGGCTGTTGTAGATGAAGTGCGGGTTCATCTGCGTCTGGATGGTGTGAAGTTCCAGCGAGACTTTGCCGCCCTGGAGGTGGTATTGGTCCTGCATGCGGCGGCGCATCCTTCTTTCCCGCCACCAGAATGCACCTGCTACGAGGGCTCCTGCGAGGAAGAAAAGGATGGTCAGCGATACAGCGGTACCCGGGAAAAACGATGGTTCCGGCGCGGCAACCGTTGGATAAGCATGCGATTGAACCGAGGCATTTGCGGGGTTAATCATATCGAGTTCTAGTCCGCTCAAATATAATCTGCGGCCCGGCTCCGGAAAAGAGGGAAGTCATAGCTGGCGGGCGCCGCCGGAAAATCGGCGGCACAGCGGGGTTATCTGGCAAAAGGCATTATCAGCCGTCGGTAAACTTGTACCCTACGCCCCGAACGGAGTGGAAATAGCGGGAATTGCGGCTGTCTTCCTCGAAGTATTTGCGGAAATTGAGGATGAAGTTGTCGATCGTCCGGGTGGTGGGATATACGTTGTAACCCCAAACCACCTGGAGTATTTTTTCGCGGGTAACCACTTCGCCTTTGTTCTCGATGAGGAGCTTCAGCAGCATGGTTTCCTTTTTGGACAGTTCGTGGTGCTTTCCGTCTTTCCCCACACATTCCTGCGCGGCGAAATCGATCATATTGTTCCCGAAACGGTACACGTTGGGCACGCTGTCCTTATCCTGGATCTTCTTGTTTTTGACGATGAGTTTTTCTACCCGCAGGAGCAGTTCCTCGAGGTTGAAAGGCTTGGTCATATAGTCGTCTCCCCCTTTCTTGAGGCCCAGCACGCGGTCGGCGCTGCTGTTTTTGGCGCTGAGGAAAAGGATGGGCACTTCGTTGTTCTGGATCCGGATGTTCTCGCAAACCGCCAGGCCGTCCATCTCGGGCAGCATGATGTCGAGTATGATGAGGTCGAAATACTCGTTCTTGACGGCTTTGAGGGCGCTGGTGCCGTTATCTACCGCCGTAACCTCATAACCTTCCAGCTCCAGGTTGAGTTTTAATGCCTCCTGCAGGTTCTCTTCGTCTTCTACCAACAAAATTGATGCTTTCGTCGCTTCCTTCATAAATGCATTGGGTGAATGGTGAACGGTAAAATGCTTTTCCGGTTATTGCCTATAAAATTACGCACAACCGGTTAATTTTATACAGGTTGGAGGGAATAATCCTGCCATTTGATCTCAAAACACGTGCCTTTCGGCAAGTTGTCACGCACGGCGATGGTCCCGCCATGCTGTTCCACGATCTTCCGGGTGAGGTAGAGGCCCAGTCCGGAGCCCTTCGACTTCCGGGTATTCTCGTTCCCGATGCGGTAAAATTTCATGAAAATCTTGCTTCTCTCTTCCTGCGGAATGCCGTTTCCTTCGTCGCAAACCCGCATCAGCAGGTCGTTTTGCTCTGTCTTCAGGCTCACTTCGATCTTCGTCCCCTTCGGCGCATACTTCACCGCATTCTCTACGAGGTTGTTCAGCATCAGCGTGATCATAAATTTATCCGCTTCCATTCCGATCCCGGGCTCGATGTCTGCCAGTATGTCGTGACTTTGTATCCGGTCGCGCAGTTCCTGCAGTGCATTGCCCAGGGCCTGGCTCAGGTCCAGCGGCTCAAAGAAGGGTTGGGAGTTCTGATGTTCGAACTGCGACGCCAGCAGGATGTTGTTGCAGAGCTGGTCGAGCCGGTTCGTTTCCCGGATGGTGGCGTCGAGCAGTTTCTTCTCTTTTTCTTCGTCGAGCTTATGTTTGCGGAGCGTTTCGAGGTTGAGTTTGGCGATGGCGATAGGGCTTTTCAGCTCGTGGGTGACCGCCATCATGAAATTCTGCTGTTGCTGCTGCAGGCGCATTTGTTTCCATACGGCGCGGTACACGATGGAAGCGCCGGCGAGGATGATGATGAGGAAAATGGTGCCTTCGCCGATGTACTTGAGGGTGCGCATACGCTGTTCGTGATGATGGCGCTGCATCTCCCGCATGAATTCGGACGGTTCGCGCAACAGGTGCACCCGGTGCGTCAGTTCCAGCTGTTCGTAATAGGCGATCTCCTTCGATTGCTGGTGCAGCAGGATGCCCCACCAGAAAAGCTGGACCACGGTATATGCCAGTACGAAAATGTAAATGGCGGTGACCGTCTTTTTGCCCGGGAGGGCTGCTGTGGTCGACTGTTTCTTCATGCCTTATTTACGCGGAGCGGCTTTTTCCACGCGGAGGCCAACGCTGAGCATATCGGGCAGCGGGTCTTGTCGCATGTTCTGCTCGAAAGTGAAACGATAGGTGCCGGCCCTGGGGAGGATGGCGTTCTGCTGGATGGGAATGCGGTGCTCGAAGATATCATCGAGGCCACTGCCCAGCCATTTGCCGTAACTGTCTGCCAAAGGCAGCTCTACTCTCCGGGATTGCGGCAGGCTGTCGCCCGGCAATTGGGTGCTGACGATCAGCCAGATGTTGTTGTACGGGTAAGCGTCTTTATGGCGGACGTTCACGTACAGGTTGTAATAATACGCCGTGTCTTCATTGCCGAGCGTTACTTCGTATTGCGGTTTGAAGGACTTGTTCCAGCTGGATTGCGGGATGTCCCTGTTTTTTTCGAAGGTATCCAGCCTCGGGGGCTTGCAGGCGAAGGCGAGCAGGCCGAAGGCGAGGCAGGCGAAGCGAGATATCGTCTTTACGGTCATATGCTGTATTAGAGTACGTTGAGCACCTGCTCTTTGGCTTTCTCCAGTTCGTCTTTCATCATCACTACCCATTGCTGGATGCCTGCGTCATTGGCTTTGGAACCGGTGGTGTTGATCTCGCGGCCGATTTCCTGGAGCACGAAGCCGAGTTTTTTGCCTTTGGCGGGTTCTGCTTCGTTGAGAATGTCTTTGAAGTAGCGGCAGTGGTTCTGAAGGCGAACGAGCTCTTCGGAGATATCGAGTTTCTCTAAATAGAAAATGAGTTCCTGCTCCATGCGGTTGCCGTCTACATTCTCTTTGCCTACGTATTCGGCGAGGAGGGTTTCGAGGCGGGTGCGCACTTTGTCTTTCCGGAGCGGGTCCAGTTCGCGGACTTTCTCGGTGTAGAGGAGGATATTATCGATACGGAGCAGCAGGTCTTTTTCGAGCATCTGGCCTTCGTCTACGCGGTGGGCGTCCATTTCTGCGACGGCTTTGCGGACGATGGTGGCTACTTCGTTCCATTCATTTTCGGTGATCTGTTCGCTGGCGGGAGACACTACTTCTGGGAGTTTCATGAGCACGTTGAGCATGTCTTCCTGGGGGATGGCGAGGTCTCGCGCCATGCCGGAGATGGCTTCATGATAATACCGCGCCAGTTCGGTGTTGATGACTACGGGGCGGGTGGCGCCGTTTTGTTTGATGTTGATCGTGGCGTCGAGGGTGCCGCGCTGCAACTCCTGCTGGAGGATGTTGCGGATGTCGAATTCGTAGGGTTTCAGTAAGGGAGAGAGTTTGAGGTTCACTTCGAACTGCTTTCCATTGAGCGATTTGATTTCGGCCACAATGGTTGTTTCTCCCCGGGTTACTTCCGCACGGCCGAAGCCGGTCATGGATTTCAGCATATTATCTGTTTAATGTGACAAACCTAGTCAATTATTGTCATATTTCGGCCGGAGGGCCAGCGTGTTAGCGGAAGAGTGCGGCTTCGATCTCTTTTTTGCCCATCATGACCATATCGCCGGGCTGCATGTTTTTGACGTTGATGCGGCCGATGCGGTAACGGATGAGCCTCAACGTGGGGAAACCCACAGCCGCGGTCATTTTCCGTACCTGCCGGTTCTTGCCTTCGCTGAGCACGAGCCGTATCCAGGGTGCGGGTATGTGCTGCCGGAAACGGATGGGCGGGTTGCGGTCGGGCACTTCCGGCGGAGTGGTGAATATCGATGCCTTCGCGGGTTTTGTGCGGAAGGGCTTCCCATCCACCGTGATCGTCACCCCTGCTTCCAGTTGCCGGACCGCTTCGGGCGTAACCGCTCCGTCTACCTGCACCCAATATTCCCTTTCATGCGCCTGTGTGGGATGGAGCAAGCGTTGGTTGAGGGATTTGTCGTTCGTCAGTATCAGCAACCCTTCACTGTCATAATCGAGGCGCCCTACCGGGTACACGTCTTTGGGCACGTCGAAGTAATCGGACAAAACGGCTTTATCGCCCTCTTTCCCGAAACGGGTCAATACCTGGAATGGCTTGTAAACGGCAAAATAGGAAAGGCTCACGCGCACTGCTTTGGTTAAGGGCCTGTAAATTAGTAATTTTGCCGCATCCTTAGCGATTTTATGGCATATGACATGTTAAGCGAACCATCTCCCTGCCCGTACTGCGGCAAATACCTGGGCGAAATCTTTTCCGCCGCCACGCCTGAACATGTGGAAGAGATCTCCAACGCCAAAACCTGCAAGATCTACCGTAAAGGGCAAGACATATTCCAGGAAGGCGGGCATCCTTACGGTATCTATTTCGTGAATTCGGGTAAAGTGAAGTTGTCGCACAGCGGCGACGAAGGTCGCGAGCAGATCGTACGGCTGGTGAAGCCGGGCGACCTCATCGGGTATAAGGCGCTCATTAGCAATGCACCATATACGGCTACGGCTACCGTGCTGGAAGACAGCGCGGTTTGTTTCATCCCGCGGGAAGTATTTCTCGGCCTGTTGCAGAAAGATCCCACGCTTGCGCTGCGCATGATGCAGATCCTTTCGAGCGAGTTGCGGAGAGCGGAGCAGAAGATCACGCACCTGGCGCAGAAGCCGGTCCGCGAGCGCCTCGCTGAAACGTTGCTTACGCTGAAGGAAACGTACGGGCTGGAAGACGATGAGCAAACCATCAACGTGATGCTGTCGAGGGAAGAGATCGCCAACCTCGTGGGCACCGCTACGGAATCTGCCATTCGCCTCCTCTCGGAATTCAGGAAAGAGAAAGTGATCGACCTCGCCGGGAAAAAAATCCGCATTCTCCGCCTGCAGCAACTCATCAAAATGGCGAATCTCCAGGATTGATTCCCTTACATCCCGAAGTTTTGACCGCAAAAGGCATTTAAAAGCCGAAAATGAACGGAAACCCGTCCCGCCGACAAATTACCCATCCACGTCCGAAACACGAAATGTAACGCCCCGCAAGCCGGCGCATGTTGATGCATGTATGTTGAAGTGATTGATGAAACGCTGTGGTGGAAAGGGTTTCAGGGGGAATTAAAAAAGTCTGACTGCGAGAACAATCAGACTTTCTTAGTATGTGAATGGGTTAGTAAGTACAGGGAAATAAATTTCCCTACACAATATTAAAAAGAATTTCATCACAAAAGAAAAATTTTACAAGAAATTTTATTCACAAGCAAAAAAAATTGTGGATAACGCCCCCTAACTTTGCTTCGATTTAACGATGTACATATGAAGTTTGACACACCGATACCGGTTACGGAAATAGCAGCGCTCACCGGCGCAACGCTGAAAGGCAACGAAACGCTGATGGCTACGGGCATCAACGAGATACATAAAGTTACACCGGGCGACATCTCGTTCGTGGACTTCGAGAAGTATTACAGCGCCTGCCTCAACTCTGCGGCCACCATTATCATCATCAACAAGGATGTGGACGTTCCTCCCGGCAAAGCGATCCTCGTCACCGACGATCCGTTTTCCGCGTACGTGGGCCTCGTAAAACGCTTCCGCCCCTTTGTTCCGCAAACGCAGGCCGTGAGCGATAGCGCAGTGATCGGGGAAGGGACCGTCATCTCTCCCGGCGTAGTGGTTGGCCACCATGTCACCATCGGCCGCAACTGCGTCATCCACCCCAACGTCACTATTTACGAACATACCGAGATCGGCGACAACGTCATCATCCATTCCGGCACCGTGATCGGGGCGGATGCGTTCTACTTCAAGAAACGGGCAACCCGTGAAGTGATGTGGGACAAACTCGTGAGCTGCGGGCGCGTCATCATCGAAAGCGACGTGGAGATCGGGGCGCTTTGCACCGTAGACAAAGGTGTGAGTGGCGATACGATCATCGGGCAGGGCACCAAGTTCGATAACATGGTACACATCGGCCACGGCACCATCATCGGCCGCAACTGCCTCTTCGCCGCCCAGGTGGGCGTAGGTGGCAAAGCCATCATCGAAGACAACGTCATCCTCTGGGGGCAGGTAGGTGTGAACAAAGACCTGACCATCGGAAAGGGAGCTGTCGTTTTCGCCGGCAGCGGCGTGAAAGATTCCATCGAAGGCGGGAAAAACTACTTCGGTTCGCCGGTAGAAGAAGCGCGCACCAAGATGAAAGAGCTCGCCTGGATCAAAAGGATCCCCGAAATGTGGAACAAACTCAAAGGTTAATTTCCAAGTCATGATAAAATCCCTCACCGGGTTCGCCGCAGCCTGCCTTCTCCTGGCTGGCTGCGGTGTTACGAAACCTGCTTCCCCGACAGGCCTGTATACCTCCGCCAACGAACTTGCGGTAAAAACCGACGACGGATGGTTTTCCGCCAAAACGATCTCCATCGGCGACTACGCTACTTCGTCGCGCACAAACGGCATTCCCTCCGGCGCGCCGGCCAGGCAATGGAAAAACGTTTCCGACGCTTATTATTTGACGGTGAAGAACGGCAGTTCGCAAGTGCCGGTGCAGGTACTGAGCACGCCGCGGATCACTTTCTCCGCGCGCACTTTCCCCGGGTGGTTCCCGAACATGGGCAGCGACGCCCCGCTTTGGTATGTTCATGTGGGCGCTACCGCGGCAGACCCCCTCAAAAGCTGGGAACTGATCGTGAAAAGGAACATCGCGTTCCTGGAGCTGAACGACAATAAAGTGACCGGCATCCTCCGCTCCCCTACCGAAGAGCTGAAAGTGACGGCGCACAACCGTTACGGCGCGGTGAACAGCGCAGACAAAATCTGTTATGAATTCCAGTGGAAAGGGATCGCCGTGGCGGCGGTGCTGACCGGGAAAGACCAGCGCGTCTGGCTGCAGAAAGAGCTCGATCCCGCGCTGCGCGAAACGCTGGCGGCAGTGATGCTCGGCCTGCTGTTCAGGCCGCAGTAAAGCGACGTCAGGAAGGGTTGGATTGTTTTTCCCGGAGGAAGGCGAGCGAGATGTGCTCAATGGTATCTGCCAGGGGGCGGAACCGGAAACCGGGGAGTGCACCCAGTATCTTTTTGTTGTCGTAATAGACTTTCAGTTGTGCCGTGCGGGCGGTTTCGCGGGTGAGCAGCGGCCGTTTGCCGGTGAACATGCCGCGGATTTTTTCCACGCGCCACACGAGCGCCGCCATCCAGGGTTTGGTGGCGATGTGCGGAGGCTTTTTGCCGAGGTGGCGGGCCATTTCGGTGAAGAGTTGCCGGTACGGCCAGTTTTCTCCGTTGAGGATGAAGCGTTGCCCGGAAACATCGCTGTCCATCAACCTAATCATCGCTTCCACTACATCTTCCACATCCACGAATCCGTTCACGCCTTCGGTGTAATACGGAAACTCTTTCCATGCATTTTTCAACAGCATCCCCGACCCATCGTGCCAGAAACCGCTGCCGAGAATGATGGAAGGGTTTACGATCACGGCGTCGAGCCCTTCGGCGATGCCGCGCCAGATTTCCATTTCGCTGAGATGCTTGCTGATGGCGTAATTGCTGTTGTTGGCGCTTTCTTCCCATTGCGCGTCTTCCGACAGCTCTTGGTTTTGCTTTGCGCGGCCCAGCGAAGCTACGGAGCTGACATGAACGAGCTTGCGAACGCCGGCGTCGATGGCCATGTTCACGACGTTGGCGGTGCCTTCGATGTTGATCTTCATCATGGCGAGGCGCTTATCGGGCTGGAAGGAAACTACCGCGGCGCAGTGGTACACTTCGGTAATGCCGGCGAACGCGTCTTCGAGGGCGCAAACGTCGAGCACATCGGCCTGGAACCATTCTACTTTATCGGCGATATCCTGCACCTGGTCGGGTATGCGGCTGCGATAGAGGGCACGGACCGGTTTCCCGGCCTTCACCAGCGCCCGCAGCAGATAACTTCCCAGAAAACCCGTTCCGCCTGTGACAAGGATCATGTAGAATGAATTGTGAATGAAGCCACAAATGTAAATCAATACTTGTAAAAACCTTGGCCGGTTTTACGCCCCAGTTCCCCTTTTTCCACGAGTGCTGCCTGCAACGCGCCGGGTTTGAACCGTGGTGCTTCGTGGAAGGCTTCGTAGAGCGATTTGGTAACGGCGAAGTTGACGTCGTTCCCGATGAGGTCCATCAGCGCGAAGGGCCCCATGCGGAAACCCGCGGCTTCCAGGAGGCGGTCGATCGTTTGCAGGTCTGCCGCGCCCGATTGCGCGATCTCCATCGCTTCGAGGTAATAATGCCGGGCCACGCGGTTCACGATGAAACCGGGCGCGTCTTTCACATGTACGGGCGTTTTTCCCATGTGCTGCACGAGTTGGTACAGCAGCTGCGCGATGGCGAGACCCGTTTGGTCTGCCGACACGATTTCTACCAGCGCCATCAGGTGCGCGGGGTTGAAGAAGTGCATGCCGGCCACCCTTTCGGGATGGGGAATTTCCGCGGCGATGGCGGAAACGGATAAGGAGGAAGTATTGGAAGCGAAGATGGTGGTTGCGGGATTGTGTTGCGCCAGTTCGCGGAAGAGCGAAACTTTCACCGGCACCTTTTCCACGATGGCTTCGATGATGAGGTCGGCCCGGCAATCGGCGATGTGGTGGCAGGGCGTGAGCCTTTGGAGCGTGGCGTCGCTGTCTTCGGGTTTTAGTTTGCCTTTTTCAACGGCTTTGCCGAGGTTTTTGCGGATCATGTCCATCCCCGCGGAAACGGCTTCGGGCTTCACGTCGAAAAGTAAGGTGGGGAACCCCGCTGCGGCGGAAACCTGTGCTATCCCGGCTCCCATGGTGCCGGCGCCGCAAACTGCTATCTGTCTGATGTCGGATACGGATTGTAACATAAGGTAGATCGTTTTGGGGAGCGTAGCGAAAAAGAAAACGGCCGCCCCGGGAGTGGAGCGGCCGTGTTGCGATATGTTTATCGTGCGCCCTGGAATTGTTTCAGGAAGCGCAGATCGTTTTCGGAGAAAAGGCGAAGGTCTTTGATCTGGTACTTCAGCATGGTGAGCCTTTCGATGCCCATGCCGAATGCGAAGCCGGTGTATTTCGACGAGTCGATACCGCAGTTTTCGAGCACCTGCGGGTGTACCATGCCGCAACCGAGGATTTCCACCCATCCGGAATGCTTGCACACGCTACAGCCTTCGCCGCCGCAGATGAGGCAGGAAATGTCCATCTCCGCACTGGGCTCCGTGAAGGGGAAGTACGAAGGGCGGAAACGGATTTTGAAATTTTCGCCGAAGAACTCCTGTACGAAGTAATACAGCGTTTGCTTGAGGTCGGCGAACGAAACGTTCTCGGCCACGTACAGCCCTTCGATCTGGTGGAAGAAGCAGTGCGCGCGGGCGCTGATGGTTTCGTTACGGTATACGCGGCCCGGGCAGATGATGCGGATGGGGAGCTTTCCTTCTTCCATCACCCTCACCTGAACGGAAGAGGTATGGGTGCGCAAGAGCCAGTCGGGGTTGTTGTGCACGTAGAAAGTGTCCTGCATATCGCGGGCCGGGTGGTTTTCTGCGAGGTTGAGGGCGGTGAAGTTGTGCCAGTCGTTCTCGATTTCGGGCCCTTCGGCAACGGTGAAGCCCAGCCGCTCGAAGATGCGGATGGCTTTGTTGCGGACGATGCTGATAGGATGGCGGGTGCCCAGGCGATAAGGCTCGCCGGGAAGGGTAAGGTCCAGCTGGTCGGCCGCGCCTCCCACCTCATCTTTCAGCTGCTCGAATTCGGCATATTTCGCTTCCGCTTCAAGTTTGAACGCGTTCAGGACTTGCCCGAATTCCTTCTTCTGATCGTTCGGAACGTTTTTCATCTCCCCGAAAAGGGCCTTCACGATCCCTTTGGTGCCGAGGAATTTGATACGGTACTGCTCCAGCTGTTCCGCGTTTTCGGGGCGGAAAGCCGCAATTTCCTGTTTATAAGCTTCTATTTGCTGCACGATTGGCTCCATAGCCGACAAAGATAACGCTGCCGGAAGAAATTTCCACGCCGGATTTTATGGAATCCGCGGACGGGCGCATCTTACCTTCAAATCCTCCCCCGTTATGCAAGAATACATTCCTGTGATCCTGGCCGGCCTGCTCACCGCCTGCGCTCCGGCAAGGCCTGAAGACGCCCGCGAGGTAGCCATGCGCGAAGTTCGTGTGGCACAGATCGCCGCCGCCAGCGGCTATCAGCAGCAGAAAAAAGATACTTCCCATCCTCCGAAAGTACAATTCACACCCCCACCTCCCCCGAAATCCGCCGCAGAAGTGGAACGCGACAAGCTGGACGGTAAGCCGGTCGTGAGATTTACCCCGCCCGTGGTCCGTAAAGACGTGCAGCAAAAGAAATCCCCCATCAAAAAGGTGAAAGTGGATGAAGCCACCGGCGAAGTGAAAGTGTATGATGCGAACAATAAAGACATCACCGGGCAAATATCCCCCAGAACGAAGAAAGTGACGTTCGTGAAAGACGCGTCCGGCGGTGGAAAAGTGCTGGACGAAAACGGCAAGGAAGTGAAAGACATCCCGCCCCCGCCGCCGCCCGTCCAGTTTAAGAAGCCGGCCGCTCAACCTGCCCCCGGCAAGAAAGTTTCCGGCATCGCAGACCCGAACAACGAGCATAACCGGGAAATCCCTCCCCCACCGCCCCCCGTTCCCCCGAAAAAGGACAATTCCGTCAAAAAAGTGAAACTCGTGAATGAAGCCACCGGCGAAGTGAAGCTGTACGATGCCAACGGGAAAGACATCACCGGCAACATATCACCTAAAACCAAGAAAGCACGGCTGGTAAAAGATGCCGCAGGCAAATTGAAGGTGATCGATGAAAACGGTAAAGAAGTGAAAGACGTACCTCCGCCGCCGCCCGATTTGCCGGTGAAAGTGCCCGCAGAAAAAGTGAAAGACGCGACCGGGGGAACAAGCGCGTCGCGGATGGACCATCGCCTGGATACGCTGGTGGTGATCGCTTACAAACCCATCCACTGCGGCAGCATTGCGAAAATAGAAGTAGCGGCCAACCCGGCGGCATTACGGCACATCCCCACCATCCCGTTATCCCTGTAGCTTAAGATATCATCCCTTTCCCTTCCCTGCCCCCCGTTCTGCCCGCAGTAACCGCCATCGCTGCGGGAGGGACGGGCCTGGCGGGGAAAATTATTCCACGGCGCCCGCCATCGCCGGCAGGCCGGAGCGATCCGGCCTTTTTTTATTCGAACACCACCGTTTTGTTGCGATACACGAACACCCGGTCGCTGAACACCAGTTGCAGCGCATGCGCCAGTACCGACGTTTCGATCTCCTTTCCGGCTTTCATCATGTCTGAGGCCGTATAATTATGGTTGACGGGGATCACCTGCTGTGCGATGATGGGCCCTTCGTCCAGCTGGTCTGTCACGAAATGCGAGGTGGCGCCGATGAGCTTCACCCCTCTTTCGAACGCCTGGCGGTACGGATGCCCGCCTGCGAACGCCGGGAGGAACGAGTGGTGGATGTTGATGATCCGCTCGGGATAAGCCGCTACGAACGCCGGGCTGAGGATCCGCATGAACTTGGCCAGCACAATGAAATCAGGGCCTTCCGCATCGATCAGTTCCCGGATCCGGCTTTCGAATTGGGATTTGTCGCCCGCTTCGTGGGAAACGAGGTGAAAGGGTATGTTGAACCGCTTGCAGATATTTTCCAGGTGGGGATGATTGCCGATAACGCATTGAACGGTAGCGCCCAGGGTGTTGAACTGATTGCGGACGAGGATGTCTGCCAGGCAATGGTACTCCCGCGTTACCAGCACCACGATCTTTTTATCGGGCCGGGGGTTGATGCTCACCAGGGCGTCTGCCGGAAGCACTTTCCGGATGGAGGACTCCAGGGCCAAAGGGTCCGTTTCATTGTCGGCCGCTATCCGCATAAAAAAACGGTTGTCCGATTTGTCCACGAACTCCCGCAAAGACACGATGTTCAGGCCCGCCGCGGCCAGTATCGCCGACACATCCGCCACCAGGCCAACCCGGTCTTTCGATTGAATAAGTATGATCATAGTCCGCCTAAATTAATCATTCGCCACGCTTGTTCATAACGGCAGACCGATTTTCATCGGCCTGAAAGATTCGGCCCCACGCAGGTACCCGCTGGATGGGCCTTTGTGACCGTTGCCATTCCCGCTAACGGTTATATATGGGCTGATATCACGAAATAGAATACTTTACGCTTCACGCATACCCGCAGGATTACCCCGGGGCCTTTTGGCACCGGGGTTTTCATTTTTACCCCCGAATGTTCTACTTTCGTAAGCATTGCGTTGGGGAAATGGGAGTTTATCAAACCTACACAGACAGTGAACTGCTCGAACATCTAAAGGCCGGCGACCGTTTGGCCTTCGAAGAAATCTATCGCCGTTACTGGAGGGATATGTACAGGACCGCCTGGCTCATGCTGCACGACGATGCCGCCAGTACCGATATTGTACAGGACATTTTCGTTTGGTGTTGGGAAAAGCGGGGCGTGATGGCCGTGAGCTCGCTCGGCGGATATCTCAATATGGCCGTGCGGTACAAGGTCGCTAATTACATCCGGCGGGAGAAAGTGCGCGCGGGCCTTTTCGCAGAGGCGGAACTCCTGCAAATTCCCGGGCCGGTACAGGAATTGCCGCTGGAACTGAAGGAGTTACGGGCCATTATCGCGCAGTTTACCGAAGAGCTTCCCGGCCGTTGCCGCGACATTTTCTACCTCAGCAGATTCGAATATCTCTCCAATAAAGAAATCGCCGCCCGCCTGGGCATTTCCGAAAAAACGGTGGAAAACCAGCTCACCATCGCCCTGAAACGGTTGCGCACGCGCCTCGGGGTGCTATCCGCCTGGGCGGTACTTTTCCTGTAAAAAAATATTTTCCCGGCGTTTGGGGGATATAGCCTTGTGGCGTGCCGATAGGGTAAGGACCTACTATGCACAAGGAAGAATTCAAGGCACTATCGGCCAAAATCGCAGACGGCAGCGCTACTGACGAGGAGATCGTCCGGTTCAACGCGTATTACGACGCCCTGCTCGCTTCGGGCGGGGAAGTGCCGGCCTGGCCAAACGAAGCAGCGCTGCTGGAAGGCATCCGCCGGAAAACGGCGCCCGGCCGCGTGACGCGGTTCTCCTGGCCGAAGGTGGCCGCGGCGGCTGCCGTGGTGCTCGCCATTTCCGCAGGCATTTGGATGTTTGTCCGCAACAACGCGCCCTCCATCGTACAGGCGCGCCCCGAACGGCCGCTTATCCAACCCGGCGGCAACAGCGCCTTCCTCACGCTGGCCGACGGCCGCCGCATTTCGCTGGACGATGTGCAGCCCGGAGACGTGGCCAGCCAGGGAAATATCCGGATCACGAAAACCGACAACGGGGAAGTGGTGTATGAAGCGCGCCCCGCAGCGGAAGGTTCCGACGGGAAGCCGGTGTGGAACGAGCTGACGACGCCCCGCGGCGGGCAATTCCGCCTGCTCCTCCCCGATGGCACCAAAGTGTGGCTGAATGCCGCATCGGCACTGCGGTTCCCGGCGGCGTTCGCAGGGAACGAGCGGAAGGTGGAGCTTTCAGGGGAAGGATATTTTGAAGTGGCGCCCGACAAGTCGAAACCCTTTATCGTACAATCCCCCGCGCAACAGGTAAAAGTGCTCGGCACGCATTTCAACATACAAGCCTATGCCGATGAACCCCTCGCCAAAACCTCCCTCCTGGAAGGCCGTGTGGAAGTGACAGCAGGCAACAGTTCGGCAACGCTCGCGCCCGGCCAGCAAAGCAGCCTCAACGCGCAAACGGGCGAGCTGCGGTCGGGGCCCGCCGATGTGGCCGCCGCGGCAGCATGGAAAAACGGATTTTTTGTTTTTAATGATACTTACCTCTCCGATGTGATCCGGCAGTTATCGCGCTGGTACGATGTGAAGGCCGATTATACAAATCTGCCGCGCATCCGGTACACCGGTACCATTCCCCGGAATGTGCCGCTGGACAAGGCATTGACGATGCTGGAGATCACGGGGAACGTTCAATTCGACATCAACCAGAATACCATTCACGTTAAGTAAAAAACAGCAATCGCCTATGCAGTAAAACAATCCGGTAAAAATGCAAGACCGGCCACGTAGCAGCGTGACCGGCCGGTGCCAGGTAATACCGTATTACCAAATTTCACATTCAGTAACAACGCTTTCCATCACCTAACAAAACAAATGTATGACTAAAAACATGCATTGCGGGGGATTTTTGCGCCTATCCGCCGGCGCTTCCCTCTTCCAATGTCAACCAAAACTGATTAAGGTTATGAAATTGACCATCCTGATGCTGACGGTGGTCCTGATGCAGGTTTCAAACGCAGCCTTTTCTCAAAAGATCACCATACAGGCAGACAAGGCCTCGCTCAGGTCTGTGCTGGCGGCCATCCGCGAGCAATCCGGGTTCCAGTTGCTGTACAGTACCGAGGCGCTGGACAGGGCCGAAACGGTAACGGTGCGCCTCAAAGACGCTACGCTCGAACATGCGCTGGCCCAGATTTTCAACGGCCAGCCATTGACGTACAAACTGGAAGACCGCATGATCCTCGTTACACTCAAACCCTCTCCCACGGCTATCTTCGAACTGCCGGCGGCAAAAGAGATGACGGTAACGGGCACGGTAACCAACGCCACCGGAGACCCCATCCCCGGCGCTTCGCTGCAAGAGCGCGGAACCGGGAACGGCACGGTTACAGACGGTTCCGGCCGTTTCACCCTCCGCGTGAAAAGCGACACCGCCACCCTCATCGTCCGCTCCATGGGCTTCACCACCCAGGAAGTGAAAGTGGCGCCAGGTACCATGCGGATCGTCTTGAAAGACGACCAGGCCGCGCTCAGCGAAGTGGTAGTTGTCGGATTCGGTACCCAGAAAAAAGCGAACCTCACCGGCGCCGTGAGCTCCGTGAACATGGACGAAGTGTTGGGCAACCGCCCCGTGAGCGGCACCGCCCAGGCGCTGCAGGGCGCCGTTCCGGGTTTACAGATCACGTTCGGATCGGGGCAGCCGGGCGCCAGCGCAAACATCAACCTTCGCGGCTATGCGTCCATCAACGGCGGTGGACCGCTGGTGCTGGTAGACAACGTGCCGATGTCGCTCGATGACATCAACCCGCGCGATATCGAGAACATCACGGTGCTGAAAGACGCGGCGGCGGCATCCATTTACGGCGCCCGCGCGGCATTCGGGGTGATCCTCATCACCACCAAAAAAGGCCGGCGCAATTCACCGACCCGTTTCAATTACTACAACAACTTCACCTGGAGCAAACCCGCTTCGTTGCCGGAAAAAGCGACGCCGGTGGAAATGGTACAGGCGCTGAAGGATTTCGGGAACACCAGCTACTGGAGCGGCCAGGATGTGGACAAGTGGCTCGGTTACCTCGAGGAATACCGGCAAGATCCGGGGAAATTTCCGAACGGGGAAGCCATCCTCAACGGGCTGCATTACCCCTTGGCGCAACAGGACCTCTACGGCCAGCTCTTTAACGGCGGTGTGGAACAACAACATAATTTCTCCTTTTCCGGCGGTTCCGAAAAATCGACTTACCGCGTTTCTGGCGGGTACTCGGGCGAAGACGGGATCATGACGTCGGCCAACGACAAGCTCAACCGATATAACTTCAACGCCAGTCTTACCACCGACCTCACGAGCAAGCTCCGCTCCACCGTGAGCGCGTTTTACCGTAACGATCACCGGCGCACGCCTTCCGCGCTCACGGATCTGTTCTACAACGCCATCACGCTCGCGTCGTTCGTGCCCATCGGCGAATCTGTCGCTAATAACGGCCGGACGCTGCCCTACAGCACGCCCAATAACGTGGCGCGCATCGAGGCGGCGAACGTTGCGAAGACCGAGAACCTGCGGCTGTTCGGTAAAGTAGAATATACTCCCTTTAAGAACTTCAGAGTGGATGCGGAATATACCTTCTTCAAGAATACCGACAACGGCTACAACACGCGCCTGGTGAACGATTACATCGATCCCAGCACTTACGACGTGAAGTCGTTTTTTACCACGTCGCGGTTTACGCGGACCCTCGAGCAAAGGAGCCACCACGCCTTCAACCTTTACGGTACTTACAACCTGGAACTGAACGGCGGCCATAACTTCAAGGCCATGGCGGGGACCAACATGGAAATCGAGAAAGGCGACGACCTCACCACTTACCGCGAGAACCAGGCTTCGGCGTTCATCCCGACCCTGACCGCGTCTTCCGGGCCGGCCAACTCCTCGGATGCTTATCCGCAGTACGCCGTGCAGGGATTTTTCGGTCGGATCAACTACGATTATAAAGGCAGATACCTGCTCGAACTGAACGGGCGGTACGACGGTTCATCGAAATTCCCGCCGGGCGACCGTTTCGGCTTCTTCCCCTCCGTGTCTGCCGGCTGGAACGTGATGGAAGAGCGATTCATGGGCTTCGCCAGGCAGGCGGTGCAGCAATTCAAACTGCGCGGTTCATTTGGCGAGATCGGCAACCAGGCCACGCAAACCAACTTCCCCTATTTCCCCGGGATGGACCCGTACGTGTCTGGCTGGGTGGATGAAACCGGGACCAGGGCTTCGTCGCTGCAATCGCCCACACTTCCCAGCGGCAGGCTCACCTGGGAGCGCGTGCAAACGCTGAACGGAGGGGCGGACGTAACGTTGCTCAACAACCGGCTGGCTATCACGATCGACATCTTCAACCGCAAAACCCTCGGCATGCTGGCCAAAGGCGCGGCGCTGCCCGCGGTGCTCGGTATCCAGGCGCCGAACCAGAACGTGGCCGATCTCGAAACGAAAGGCTGGGAACTGGAAATCAGCTGGGGAGATAAAGCAGGCGATTTCAGCTATGGACTGGGCTTCAACCTGTCAGACAACCAGACGCATATCACGAAGTTCCACAATCCGGGCGGGCTGCTGAGCGACCGGTACGCCGGGCAAGACGTGTTCGAGATCTGGGGATACGTGACCGACAGGTATTATACGGTCGACGATTTCGAGAAAGGGTCGCTGAACGCGAACCTGACCGGGGGCAAACTGCTGCCGGGGATACCGTTTTTCAAAGGCGTTCCCCCGAACCCGGGAGACGTGAAGTACGTAGACCTCAACGGCGACGGCGTTATTTTCAGCGGCAACGGTACGCTCGCCGACCCGGGAGACAGGAAGATCATCGGCAGCAGCGCGCGCCGCTACCAGTTCGGGATGTTCGGGAACGCGTCTTACAAAAACTTCGACTTCAACTTCTTTTTGCAGGGCGTGGGCAAAAGGGACCTCTGGATGGGGAACCGCCTGTTCTGGGGATACATCGACCAGTTCAGCGCCCTTTATACCCACAACCTCGACTACTGGACGGCACAGCGGACGGGCGCCTACTATCCGCGCATCTATCCTAACGGTAGCGGCAACACGAGCACTAGCCGGAACGTGCAGACGAAATACCTGCAAAACGGGGCATACCTGCGCGTGAAGAACGTGACCCTCGCCTACAACGTGCCCAAACAAATCCTTTCGAGGGCGAAAGTGGAAGGGCTCCGCATCTTCGCCTCCGGCGAAAACCTGGCGCTGTTCGACCATCTGCCCGCTGGCATGGAAGGCGATGCGACCGACATCAGCAACGGCGGCATCTATCCTTCCCTCAAGAAATTCAGCTGCGGCCTGAACCTTACTTTCTGATCCATTAAAAAAAGAAACACATGAACCTTCACCGATATATCGTCGCTGGTTGCGTTTCCGCCCTGATGCTCGCGGGCTGTAAGGACTTCCTCGACCTGCAGCCGAAAGACCAGCTCACGGAATCGTATACCTTCACCAACTACCAGAATTTCAAAACCTACGCCTGGAATTTTTACAGCGCCTTCCCGGGATATTCCGGCGCCGCGCCCAATTCGGAAATTAATGCCGATCTTTTCCTGAATGCCAATCCCAACGGCATTTCCGACTGGATCTGGCAGCGGCAGACCATTCCTTCGGAAAATACCACCGATTATACAGCGGTATATAGCCGCATTCGCGACATTAACATCATGCTCGCCAATATCGATAAGGCCACGACCTTGTCGGATGCCGACCGCAAGCACTGGCGCGCGGTAGGTTATTTCTTCCGCGCATTTAATTATTATTTGCTGGTGAACAAATTCGGCGGCGTGCCCTACATCGATAAACCGCTGTCAGACACCGACAAGGACCTCCTCACCGCGCCGCGTACGCCCCGCGCAGAGATCACCGGTAAACTGCTGGAAGACCTGAAATGGGCGGAAACGAACATCAAAACCGACGGCGACGGCGAAAATACGGTCGACGTACACGTGGTACGCGCATTCATAACGCGGTTCGGCGTGATGGAAGGCGCCTGGCGGAAATACCACCAGCTTGGCGATCCCAAACCCTATTACCAGGCCGCTACCGCCGCGGGGGAAAAGCTCATGGCCAGCTTCCCGAAACCGGCGCCCAATTACGACGACGATTTCAACAGCGAATCACTCGCCGGCGTGCCGGGGATTTTGCTGTACCGCAGATACGAGATCGGCCAGATCGTGCATTCGCTCGCCTCGCTGGCGCGGAATTCCGCCGGCCGGTGGGACCTCACCAAAAAAGCGGCCGACATGTACCTGATGCGCGACGGGCAAACCCGGTGGACGAGCCCCCAGTTCCAGGGAGACAAATCGCCCTACACCGAATTCCGCTCCCGCGACCGGCGCCTCTACTTCACCGTGTCGCCGCCGTATGCCGTGAAGACCGTACATCCCAGCTACGAATTCACGCTCACCAATAATCCCGCCGACCGCGAGTACATCGATACAATGGCGAACATCTCCAGCGAAAAACGTAAAACCCTTCCCGTGCTCAACTGGCAGGGCATCGTGCTCCGGCAGGAACCGCATTTCGTGGATTTCCCGCAAGGGCAGCCGTTTTGCGTGACGTACACCGGCTACCGGTTCTATAAATTCAGCAATAAGATCGCGCGGATCCAGAACCAGGACATCAACGACGCGCCGATTTTCAGGATGGGCGAAGTACTGGTCAATTACGCCGAAGCCAAATACGAACTGGGTGAATTCAACCAGGCCGTAGCCAACGCCACCATCAACGTTTTGCGCGAAAGAGGCGCCGTGGCCCCGCTGCAGGTAGGCGCCATCCCCAATGATCCGCAGCGCGACCCCGGTGTGGAACCGGTGTTGTGGGAAATTCGCCGGGAACGTGCGGTGGAACTGATGGGCGAAGGCTTCCGGTTCGACGATCTCCGCCGCTGGAAGAAAATGGAATACGCCGTGACGCAGAAACTCGGCCGCTGGATCAAGAAAGGGACAGACGTTGGCGCAGACGCCAAAATCCCCATCCTGAACAATGCCACCGAAGGGTACATCGCCTATGAGGGCGTGCCGCCCGCGCCCTGGCCGGAATATTACTACCTGTATCCCATTCCTTCCAACGAACGGGTGCTCAATCCCAACCTGGAACAAAACCCCGGGTGGAAATAAACCTGATTTTTTAATGGCCGGTTACGCGATTGACCGGCCTTTTTTTATCTTCTCAACATGAAAAAGCACTTTCTGACGGCAGGGATGCTGCTACTCGCATCCCTCGGCATGGCGCAGCAAAAGAAACCGAACATCGTTTTCATCCTCGCAGACGACCTCGGTTACGGCGACCTCGGCGCTTATGGCCAGCAAAAGATCAAGACGCCCAACATCGACGGGATGGCCAGAAACGGCATGCGCTTCACCTCGTTTTACGCCGGCACTTCGGTATGTGCGCCTTCCCGCTCCAGCCTCATCACGGGCCAGCACACCGGCCACACCTACGTTCGCGGCAACAAGGAAATCGAACCGGAAGGCCAGGAGCCCCTGGCAGATACGGTCCAGAGCATGGCCACGCTCCTGCAGCAGGCCGGCTATGTGACAGGCGCCTTCGGGAAATGGGGCCTCGGCATGGTAGGCACCACCGGCGCGCCAGACCGCAAAGGGTTCGATAAATTTTATGGTTACAATTGCCAGCGGCAGTCGCACCGATACTACCCCACCCACCTGTGGGACAACGATAAAAAAGTAGTGCTCGAAGGGAACGACCTCACGAAGAAAGTCCACTACGCACCGGAGCTGATCCAGCAGCAGGCGCTGGCTTTCATCGACGAAAATAAAAATAAACCATTCTTCCTGTTCATCCCGGTGGTATTGCCGCACGCGGAGCTGCAGGGGCCGGAAGACGAGTGGTTTAAAATGTACGACGGCAAATTCGAGGAAACACCGCACAAAGGGAACGGTTACGGGTCCGGTGCCACCATTGCCGGGTACGCATCGGTGGAAAAGCCCCACGCTACATACGCGGGCATGGTGTCGCGGATGGATGCTTATGTGGGACAGGTGATCGCGAAACTGACCGAGCTGCAACTCATCGACAACACCATTATTATTTTTACGAGCGATAACGGTGCGCATACCGAAGGCGGCGCCGATCCCGCATTTTTCAACAGCAACGGCGGCCTGCGCGGCACCAAGCGCGACCTGTACGAAGGCGGCATCAAAACGCCCTTCATCGTACAATGGAAAGGCACCGTGAAACCCGGCTCCACTTCCGCCCACATCGGCGCTTTCTGGGATGTGATGCCTACGTTCGTGGACATTACCGGCGCCCCGGCGCCGAGGTTCACAGACGGCATTTCGTTCCTGCCTGCGCTGAAAGGCAAAGGCCGCCAACCGAAGCACGATTACCTGTACTGGGAATTCCATGAAGGCGGAGGCCGCCAGGCCGTGCGCATGGGCAAATGGAAAGGAATAAAGCTCCAGGTGAAGAAAGATCCCAACGCGCCGATAGCGCTTTACGATCTCGAAAAAGACCCTGCGGAGAAAAACGATATCGCCGCGCAACACCCGGACATCGTCCGGAAAATCGGGGAGAAAATCAACGAAGCACATGTTGAATCACCCATTTTTCCGCTGCTGACGGGAAAATAACGAGATAAGCCCCGGCCGCCCGAAACCCGCTGTGGACAGGGCGCCCGGGGTTCTTATCTAGTAGTTTTGCTAAAATAGCAACATTATATGTGAAGATACGCGCAGTATGCAATCCGCTTAATTCTGTAATATTATGCCGCGTACGTAGTACTCATTTAACCAATCGAAATCGGTAGCAGTGGACAATAACATGTTATGGATCAACCAGGATCTGGAGCTGTTGCGCCAGGTAGCGGAGGGGGATGAACATGCATTCACGACCTTGTACCACCGTTACGAAGCACACATTTTACAGGTAGCCAATCTGTATGTAAAAGACCGCGACGCCGCGCGCGAAATCGTACAGGACGTTTTCCGCAAATTGTGGGAAAACCGCGACAAGCTCGCCGAAGTCCGCGACATGCGGAATTACCTTTTCATCATCGCCCGCAATCTTATTTTCAACCAGTTCAAAAAATCGGCGCAGGAAACCGCCGCACAAAAGGAATTGCTCTATAACGCCGATCTTTCCACCGGCGGCGCAGATTTCCGCGTCCTCAACCGCGATTGTGAGCGCATCCTCCATACCGCCATCAACAGTCTGCCTCCGCAACGCAAACGCATTTACCAGCTCGCCCGCGAAAAAGGGATGAGTTATGAAGAAATCGCGCACGAACTGCGGATTTCCAGATTCACGGTGAAGAACCACATGGCCCAGGCACTCCAGTCTATCCGCCTGTACCTCCTCCAGCACCTGCACACCCTCGCCGCCGCCATCGGCCTCTTGATGGGGTGGTAAAAAAATTTTTTTCGCGGAATAGTCCGACCCCTTCTTTCAACTGTCTTTATCCCAAAGGCGCAAAAGTCAAGTCCACGCAAATGACCGAACCCGAATTTTTGAAACTGCTTTCCCGGTATAAAAACGGCCGGCTTTCTCCCCGCGAGGAAGCTGAATTCGCCGAAGCCGCCGCTTCCGGCCAGTTCGACGAGCTGGTGCAGCACGATGTGCTCAGGGCTTTATCGCGCCCGCCCGCTTCCCGCAACGGGATCGTGCGGATGCTGGGTGCCTGGCGGTATAAAGCCGCCGCGGTAGCGGTCCTCATCGGCGGCATTTCGACTTTCTTCGCCATGAAACTGCTGAAAAGCGAAGGCGCCGGCCGGCCAAGCGCAACGACCGTGGCCGAAGTGTTGCCCGGCACCAATAAGGCCATGCTCACCCTGGCCGACGGCTCCGTCATAGAACTCGACAGCACGGGTGCCGTGACGATCCCCCGCCAGGGAAGCGCCAGTATCAGCGCGGCCGGCGGACAATTGAGTTACGATGCCAATTCCATCAAGGCGGCGCCGGCTTTCAATACCCTGCGCACACCGCGCGGCGGACAGTTCAAAGTGATCTTGTCAGACGGTACGAAAGTCTGGATGAACGCCGAATCCTCCCTCACCTATCCTACCACATTCAGCGACGATTTCCGCGAAGTGGAGCTGACCGGCGAGGCATTTTTCGAAGTGGAGAAAGACGCCATGCGCCCGTTCCGCGTGAAAGCCAGCGAGGCTATGGTAGATGTGTTGGGGACGAGCTTCAACGTCATGGCCTATCCCGAAGAAAAATCGGTAGACGCCACCCTGGTGCAGGGCGCGGTGATCGTGAAAGGCAATGGCGGGGCGAAACGGCTGCTGCCGGGAGAACAGGCCGTGGTGGCCGGCGGCGCAACGCCGGAAGTGAGCGAGGTAGATGTAGAAGAAGTGCTGGCCTGGAAGAACGGGCTTTTCATCTTCCAGGATGCAGACCTGAAATCGGTCATGCGCCAGCTGGCCCGGTGGTACGATGTGGAAATCGAATACCAGGGCCGCCCGTCAGACATGAAACTAAATGGAGCAGTATACAGGAATTACAGTTTGTCGCAAGTATTGACAGTACTGAAAGCCACAGGATTACAGTTTAAAATTGAGGCCAGGAAATTGATCATCATCACCTAAAGCACAGCAACATCCGGGATTAGCATGAGCCGCCGTGGGTAAACCATACCACGGAAAGGAAAAACTATTACTTACAAACAGGAACAACACCAGGCAACTGCGGGCAACGCCCGCGGAAGGGAGATTTATTTCATCAACAAAAACAAATCCACATGAAAACGTAATGTACACGTCCCTGCCCGAAACAAAAAAGCCGGAGGTGCTGGTAACACCCCCGACCCTGATTGCCGGGCATTACCTAAATCATCATTAGCTGCGATTCATTAAACAACACCCAAACACTGCAAAATTATGCATTTGTACTTGAATGGTCATGCGCCGGATGGTCCGGGGCGTGCCGCAACCAAAATCTGGAAGGTTATGAAGATGACCGCTTTTTTGCTCCTTATCGGATTCTTACACGTCAGCGGCGAGGCATTGCCGCAGAATATCACGCTGGTCATGAACAAGGCGCCGCTGCGAAAGGTGTTCAAGGAAATCCGCAAGCAGAGCGGGCACCTGTTCCTGTACGACGACAAGCTGATCAACGCCGGCCAGAAAGCAGACGTATGGCTGAACAACGTTCCCCTGAAACAGGCGCTGGAGCAGATTTTTGAAAATACCGACCTCGAATTCGAGATCGTGGAAAAGAATATCGTGCTGCGCCGCCAGCCGCTGCCCGTACTCCGCTACTTCCCCGCGGCAGACACTTCCGTGGTACCCGAAGTGACCGGCAAGGTGACCGATGAAAAGGGCGAGCCCCTCATCGGCACCACCGTGATCGTGAAAGGATCGAAACAGGGCGGCGTGGCAGACGTGAACGGCGTGTTCCGGCTGCGCAACGTGCAGAAAGACGCGGTGCTGGAGTTCCGGTTTACCGGGTACGCCAACCGCGAAGTGAGGCTGGACGGGCGAAGCGCCCTTTCCATTACCATGGACATCGACAACAGTAAGCTGGAAGAAGTGGTGGTAGTGGGATACGGCGCCCAGAAGAAAGCGAACCTCACCGGCGCGGTAGACCAGGTGAGCGGGAAAGACATGGAAGACCGGCCCGTTACCCGCATCTCCCAGGCGCTCCAGGGCATGGTGGGCAACCTCAACATCACGTCCACCTCCGCCGGCGGCGCTCCCAACGCCACGCAAAACATCAACATCCGCGGCTACACGGGCATGGGCACCACCGGCGCCCCGCTCATCGTGGTAGACGGGGTTCCCGGAGGCGATATCAACGCCATCAACCCCAGCGATATCGAAAGCATTTCCATCATCAAAGACGCGGCTTCCGCAGCGATCTACGGCTCCAGCGCCCCTTATGGCGCATTGCTGATCACCACCAAGCAGGGCCGGAAAGGCGCAGCACCGAGGATCTCGTATAACAACAACCTCAGCTGGGCCACGCCCATCAACCTGCCCCAAATGCTCAATTCCCTCGAATTCGCGGAGCTCTATAACGAAGCCTTCACCAACGCCAACCGCGCCAAAGCCTTCGACGATGCCACCATCCAGCGGATCAAGGATTACCAGAACGGCACGCTGAAAGACGAGACCATCAAATCGCCCACCGCCAACAACTGGCAATCCTGGGGCGGCGGCAATGCCAACAACGACTGGTTCAAAATATATTTCAAAGACGCGGCTTTCAGCCAGCAGCATAACGTCGGCGTAACCGGCGGCGGCAACAAATCCACCTACTACATCGGCCTGGGTTACAACGACCGTGCAGGGATGTACAATTTCGGCGACGACAAATTCAAACGCTACAACGTTCGCGCCAATATGAGCAGCGAGCTTACCGACTGGATGGCCATCAACCTCAGAAGCTCCTTCACCCGCGAAGCTTTCAACTCGCCCAACACCTACGGCAACCGTACGGGCGGCAACTACATGCACCAGATCGGCCGGAAATGGCCCACAGTGCCGCTGATGAACCCCGACGGACAATACTCCGAAACCAGCGACGTGCTCCTGCACCTCAACGGCGGCCGGCTCAACCGCGTGAAAGACGGGACTTTCCTGACCGGAGAGTTCGTGTTCAACCTTGCCAAAGGATGGACGCTGACAACGAACTACACGTTCGACGGTTTCCGCCAGGGCGAAACGAACCATACCAAAACCGTGGTCCAATTCCTGCCCGACGGCACCACCAGCAATATCGGCGGTACATTCCCGAACGGTTTCTCCCGGTCAGACATCAACAACGAACACCACGTCCTGAACGCATACTCGAGCTATGAGCGCGCCATCGGGAAACATAACTTCAAAGTGCTGGGCGGTTATATCCGCGAACTGACGTCTTACACGACCTTCGGCGCCAGCAACAGCCAGCTGTATTCCGACAACATTCCCGCGCTGAACCTCGCTTACGGCGTGAGCCCGTCGATTTCCGATTTTGTGCGGAAACTCGCGGTGGAAGGGTTTTTCGGAAGGGCGAACTATTCTTATGACGATAAATACCTGCTGGAAGTGAACGGGCGGTACGACGGCGCTTCCCGCTTCCTGAAAGGTTTCCGCTGGAAGTTCTATCCCGGTGTTTCCGCCGGCTGGAACCTGCATAAGGAAAACTTCTGGCAGCCGCTTGCCAAAACGGTGAACTCCTTCAAGATCAGGGGCTCTTACGGCCAGCTGGGCGACCAGGCGTTTATCGACGACGCGATCGGCGCGCCCAACTATTACCCCTTCTATCCCAGCCTGGGCACCACCCGGCCCACCAGCACCAACTGGCTCTTCGGCGGCGCCCAGCAGGCGATGGTGTCGCAACCCGGGCTCGTGAACAACGACCTCACCTGGGTAACCACCACTTCCCTCAACCTCGGGATAGACGCGGCGTTTTTAGAGAACAGGCTGACGGCGACCTTCGATTGGTACATCCGGAAAGCGAACAATTTCGCAGGCCCCTCGCAAATCCTGCCGCAAGTGCTCGGTACCGGCGTGCCTTCGGCGAATAATACCGACATCGAAACGCGCGGATGGGAACTGATGCTCAACTGGGCCGATAACATCGGCAACGTAAACTACCGTGTTCGCGGCGTGCTGAGCGATTACCGCGGTAAAGTGCTGCGCTACCCCAATCCCACGAACCTCATCACCAGCTGGTATGCCGGCGAAACGATGGGCAACATCTGGGGATACACCACCATGGGCTATTTCCAGGCTGACGACGAAGAATCCAAAAGCGCCGACCAAAGCAAGATTTCCGCGGCGAACTGGACTGCCGGCGACATCCGCTATGCCGACCTGAACAACGACGGCGTTATCGACTGGGGAAACAATACGCTGGGCAACACGGGCGACCGTCGCGTAATCGGCAACACCACGCCCCGGTACGCGTACAGCCTCATCGGAGAAGCGAACTGGAAAGGGTTCGATTTTTATGTGTTCATGCAGGGTGTCGGTAAGCGCGATGCCTGGGTAGGTTCCAACTACTTCTGGGGGATTAACGGAGACGAATGGCAAAGCTCGCCCTTTACCGTGCACCGCGATCGCTGGTCGGCCACCAACCCTAATGGCTACTTCCCGAAATTCTACATGAGCGGTGAAAATGGGAAAAACACGCAGCAGCAGACGAAGTACCTGCAAAACGCTTCGTACCTGCGGATCAAGAACGTGCAGCTCGGTTACACCCTGCCGGGGAACCTCATCCGCCGCATCAACGCGCAGAAAGTACGGATGTACGTGAGCCTGGAAAACCTCGCCACCTTCACCAGCCTGGTGAAAACGATGGACCCCGAACTGTCTATCGGCGATGCCAAGATCTACCCGCTGCAGCGGACGTATTCCCTGGGTTTGAATGTTAGTTTCTAAGCAAAAAAATTGAAGACAATGCAATTGAAAAATATCATCGGGATGATGGCCCTTTCGTTGGCGGCGCTGACGTCCTGCACGAAAGACTTCCTGGAGCGTGCGCCCGAAACGAGCATCAGCGAAGCGGAGTTCTGGAAAAGCACCAACGACATGAAGCTGTACGTCAACAACTTCTATAACAACACCTCGCTGCTGCCCCATTATGGTCTGGGCGCTTTCGGCACCATCGGCATTTATGGGCTGGACGCCGACCAGGGAAGCGATAACATGATCAGCATGGGCGTGAACGGCATGCTCAACGGCGAAAGGACCGTTCCCGCCACCAGCAGCGACTGGAACTGGGGTACCGTGCGCAACGCGAATTATTTCCTCGCTAACTACGGAAAGGTGCAAGACAGCTGGGACAACGTAAAACCCTACGTCGGCGAAGCCCTCTTCTTCCGCTCCATGATGTATTTCAACCTGATGAAAAATTACGGGGCGCTGCCCTGGATCGGTACGCCTTTGAAGCTGACCGATACCACCATGCTCTACGGCGCCCGCCTGCCGAGGAACCAGGTGGCGGATTCCATCCTCAGCGACCTGGACAAGGCGATCGCTTATCTGCCGTCTAAAACCAATGCGCAGGCATCCCGCGTGTACCGGGAAATGGCGATGGCTTTCCAGGCCAGGGTGGCGCTCTATGAAGGTTCCTGGGAGAAATACCACGCAGGAACGCCTTTCGGTGTCACCGGTTCCAACGGCGCAAAATATTTCCAGAAAGCCGCAGACGCCGCACAGGCGGTCATGAACAGCGGACTTTTCACGCTCGATAACGTGGGCGCCACAGACGGGTACTGGAGGCTTTTCAACCAGTCGGATTACGGCAGCAGCAAGGAAATCATGTTCTGGCGCAAATTCGACGTGGCGCTGGGGCTGCATCACAACTGGCACCGGTACACCACCAGCGGCGCCGGCCGCGGCCTGACGAAAAACCTGGTGGATGCATACCTCTGCACAGACGGTTCGCCGATCGCATTGAGCACCTTGTACAAGGGAGACGATTCCATCAACCGCGTTGTGACCAACCGCGATCCACGCCTGGCGCAAACGATGTACGTCCCCGACGGAAAGCATATCATTACGAGCAACCAGCCCGCCGGTGCGCCAAACGTGATCTTCGAGATCCCCTCGTTCAACCAGGCCAACGAAGGCAAGCCTTCCACCGGTTACCAGGTGTATAAAGGCCATAACACCGACTACAACCAGCAGAACGCCGGCAACCTCGGTATTACCGCCGTGATCTATTTCCGGTACGCGGAAGTGCTCCTCAACTTCGCGGAAGCCAAGGCCGAACTGGGGACCCTCAGCCAGGGAGACGTAGACAATACCATCAACAAGCTCCGCGACCGTGTGGGCATGCCCGGCCTGACCCTCAGCGCCATCGCTGCCGATCCCAACTGGGAATTCCCCGCCCTGGGGCCGGTCATCAACGAAGTTCGCCGCGAAAGAAGGGTGGAACTGGCCTGTGAAGGCTTCCGCCGCGACGATATCTTCCGCTGGGCGGCGGCCGACGAGCTGATCGTAGGTAAAAAGCCACAAGGCGCGAAAAAAGACCAGTGGACAACCCTCGTTCCGGCAAACCTGCTCAATTCCTATCCGGTAAACGATCAAGGATACATCGAGCTGTTCAAAAACATCGCGTCGATGGCCAATGGGTACAAGTTCCGGGTAGACCGAGATTACCTGTTGCCGTTGCCAACGAACGAACTGACGCTGAATCCCAAACTGGGCCAGAACCCGGGTTGGCCGCTGTAAGCCGTTAGCAGCTACTCTTCTTCATGCTCTATTTGTCCTGAAGGCGCCCTGGCAGCGGTTTTGCTGCCGGGGCGCCATACCTGGGAATGTTAACCCCTCCGCTTGTTCACTGCGGTTGCAAAGCGCCTTCGGGCGCTTTTCCTTTTTTTACCGTGATTTGTACCGTGAAGGCCCGGAGATGTCCATTGATGGAGGAACTTTAAAACAATACATTCGCTGGATTGTATTTATTGAACGCAAAACCGAACAACCATGGAGAATAATTTCGATGTCATCGTCATCGGTTCCGGGCCGGGAGGCTATACGGCCGCCATCCGCGCCGCCCAATTGGGCAGCAGCTGCGCTATCGTAGAGAAGTACCCCGTGCTGGGGGGCACCTGCACCAACGTGGGCTGCATCCCTTCCAAAGCTATGCTCGACAGCTCCGAAAATTTCGATATCATCCAGCATAAAGTAGCCAAACAAGGCATACATGTGAGCGGCGTGGATATTAATTTCGGGGAGATGACGGAACGGAACCGGCATGTGGTGAAGCAAAACAACGATGGGCTCGTCTACCTCATGAAGAAAAACAAAATCCAGGCCTTCTACGGAACCGGCTCCATCGGCAAAGGCAAAAAAGTAACGGTAAAGCAGGCCGACGGGAAAACGGTGGAACTGACCGGCAAGAACATCATCATCGCCACCGGCTCCAAACCCTCCACCCTGCCAGGTATCAAGATCGATAAGGAGCGCATCATCACGTCTACCGAAGCATTGTACCTCAAGGAAATGCCGAAAACGATGACCATCATCGGCGGCGGTGTGATCGGGGTGGAAATGGCGTCTATCTTCCATCGCATCGGCGTGAAAGTGACGGTCCTCGAATACGCAAAAAGCCTCATCCCCACCATGGACGGCGAGCTGGGAAAGGAATTGCAGAAAATCCTCGCGAAATCGGGCATTGATATCCAAACGGGATGCGCCGTGAAAGGGGCCGTCAATAACGGGAAAGACGTAACCACCACCTATACCGACCCCTCCGGTAAAGAGGCCACTATTACCTCCGGATACTGCCTGGTAGCCGTAGGTCGCCGCCCCTACACCGAAGGCCTCGGCCTCGAAAATACGGGCGTCAAAACCGACGAGCGCGGCCGCATCGAAACAGACGCGCAACTGCAAACCGCCGAAGCCGGCATCTACGCCATCGGCGACGTTGTGAAAGGCGCCATGCTGGCCCATAAAGCGGAAGACGAGGGCGTGATGGTAGCCGAAGCCATCCACGGCAAAAAACATCACATCAATTACAACTGCATCCCCTCTGTCGTATATACCTGGCCGGAAGTGGCGGGCGTTGGCTACACCGAAGAGCAGCTCAAGGAAAAGAATATCCCCTTCAATAAGGGCAAATTCCCCTTCATGGCGAGCGGCAGGGCACGCGCTTCCGACGACACCGAAGGCTTCTCCAAAGTGCTGACCGATCCGAAATACGGCGAAATCCTCGGCGTCCACATCATCGGCGCCCGCGCCGCAGACCTCATCGCACTGGGCGTTTCCGCTATGGAATTCGAGCTCACCGATATCGAACTGGGCAAGATCTCCTACGCGCACCCCACCTTCTCCGAAACGCTCAAGGACGCTTTCCTGGCCGCTTCCGGAAGAGGCGCGATCAATTTCTGACCCTTCGAACCAAAACCAACACTATGATATGGAAGCGCATTTTCATTGGATTGATCATCGTACTGGCCGTTATCCAGTTCTTCCGGCCCACCAGGAACCAGGCGGCCACCCCGTCTGACAACGACATCAACCGGAAATACACCGTGCCGGAAAACGTGTCCGCCATCCTGCAGCGAAGCTGTTACGACTGCCATTCCAACACCACCGTCTACCCGTGGTATGCCAACGTGCAACCGGTAGCATGGTGGCTCGACAGCCATATCCGCAACGGAAAAAAGAAACTGAATTTCTCCGAATTCCTCGGGTATCCGCTCAAGCGGCAGGACCATAAGCTGGAAGAGCTGATTGAAATGATCGACGAACGGGAAATGCCCCTGAAATCATATTTACTGATCCACCGCACCGCGAAACTCTCGGCCGACCAGGTGAAACTCCTGAAAGACTGGGCAAACGGGTTGCGGACAGACATCCAGGCTGAAATGCAACAGGAAATTCAGGCCGGGATTTGAAAAATTTGAAGGAAGGAAAAAGCCGGCCCGATCAGGCCGGCTTTTTTTATGCAGCGTCACGACAACGATGGCGCGGCCGTTTGCCGGAGATACAACGTTTGCGTGGGATGCGCGAACTGGATGCCCGCTTTGCGGAACGCGCCGTAGATATCGAGATTGATGGCTTGCTGCTTGTCCATAAACAAGACGTAATCCGGGCTGAGGATGTAATACACCAGCTCGAAATTGAGGCTCGATTCGCCGAACCCCGCGAAATGCGCCCTGTCGAACTGCACACTTTCCTGGCTTTCCACCGCTTCGCGGAGCATATCGGGGATGTGAGAGAGTTGTTCCTCCGAAGTTTGGTACGTAACCCGCAATTGCGCCACAACCCTTCTCCTTTCCATTCTTTTGTAATTGTGGATGCGCGAATTGGTGAGGTCGGTATTGGAGCACACCAGCTGTTCGCCGTTCAACGTGCGGATGCGGGTGGTTTTAATACCGATGTATTCGATCAGGCCGAGCTTATCGTCTACCAGGATGAAATCCCCGATCTCGAAAGGCCGGTCGAAAAAGATGACGAAATAGCTGAAAAGGTCGCCCAGTATGGTTTGCGCGGCCAGCGCAATGGCGATGCCGCCGATCCCCAGCCCCGCGATCAGCGTGGTAACGTTGTAGCCGAGGTTGCTGATGAAAGACAGGATGCCGAGCGTCCAGATGAAAAAGTTGACGATGAGAATGAGGCCGTTGGCCTGCTTTTCCTTGGTTTCGCCATTGTCTTGCCGTTTGATGTAACTGAACACGAACCGGCGGAACAGCGCGCTGATGCCGCGCAGCACGAAAAATGTCATCGAGGCGAGGAAAGCCACGCGGAATACGCCGCGCAGCTGATCTGGCAAAGTGAGGGATTGCAGTGCAAACCACACGGCGAGCACGTACAAAGCCGGCAGAATGGTGCGGCCGGCGAGGCGGATGATGAAATCGTCCCAGGTGCGCGCGGTGCCGGCGGTCCATTTCAGGAGTTTCTTCAGCACGATCGACCGCAAAATGCGGATAGCGAGAAAAGATACGAGGATAATAACAAAGGCGGTGATCCAGGATGCAACGGAATTGCCTCCCCATGTCTGGTGTAATACATTTTCCATGTCTTTCTTTTTGTGGTGGAAAACCGGTTAACGAATGGCCGCAATAGGAATATTACCGCATGGTCCGTGCAGGTGACATTGCTGAAAATATCAGTCCTGCTTTCATCTTGATCAATCTGTGCAGATTGAAGCGTATCGGGCAAATATAGGGAAATGGGTGGGAAGGGCAAGTTGAAACGTTTCCGAAGTATGATTATCTTAGGGTTGAAATTAAAATCCCTCGTACCATGAATGAGCCCGTATCCCACCTCGGCGAAGAATTTGACATCCCCGCCACCACCCGCCGGAAGTTGCTTCCGGTCTGGATAAAAATATTCTGCTGGATTTTTGTTTTCGTAGGCGGACTCGCAGTGCTGGTGCTGGTCGCGTCTGCCCTGGGCATGGAAGTAAGCCTTTCCATTTACGGGCTGAAGGACACCAGTGGATTTTCGCCTGCGGGGCTCACCATCGTTGCATCATTCCTGCTGAAAGGCTACGTGTCGTATGGACTGCTTAGTGGGCAGAAATGGGCGGTAGATCTGGCGATCGTAGATGCGCTTATCGGCATCATCATTTGCCTGACTACGACGATTATTACCATTTCCGGCGGAGAATTAACCCTTCGGCTGGAAATTGTACTGCTGGCATTATATCTCTGGAAAATGCTGAAAATCCGGAATGAATGGAAGATCAGTCCGCAGTAAAATGAATTCTATCTCATTTGAAACCCGCACATGTTTGCGGGTTTTTTGTTGAGCGAAATTTTCACAAATTAAAATTTTGTGAATCAATCCCGCATCCGTTACATTTGATAACTGGCTGATCATCAGCCGGAGAATGAACCCCAAAAAATATCCCGTCAATGAAAACCGAGATCCTCGTGGCGATCATTACCGGTACTGCTGCCATCGCAACCGCTATAGCCACGGTCATCATCAATACGCGCAATTCCCGCAGGATAGAAAAGCTCCGGTCTGCGCTGGAGCAGAAGAAGGAGCAGGATAATGAAGTCATGAAGTGGCTGCTGTCCCATCAAACAAGTATGTTTAACCAGCATCTGGTCAGCTTGCGGGAGTTTCTGTCCATCGTGCAGCATTCCAAAGATCAGCTAAGACACTTGCTGGATGCGGCAGACGGTATCTTGCCCGACGAGCGGAAAAGTCAGTTGCACACAATCCGCAAATCCATTATCGACAAATACGCCACCACCCGGTACTATTTCGACACTACCCCTTATGGCGATCAGGCGCATCTTATTAAAAGCAAACTGCTCGTCATATCAAATCTATTGTTGGGCGGAAAGCGGCAGTATCCGGAAGTGTGTTCGTTGATAAACGAAATCACGGTTTGCCAGAACGAATTGCATAAGGGAATGGAGAAGGAACTGCTGCAGCGATACCGATCTATTCAAAATAATGCGTAGCTAATGAAAGCACTTTTTCTGAAGGCGGATGAGCAACTCAGCGAGCAAGGGCAGTACCTTGCGTGGATGGCTTCAGATGGAGATGGACCGGATATGGTGGTGGATGACAGGAAGCTTGCAAAGAATTTGGTGGAAGTAAATACGTACGACCTGCTGTTCCTTGAATTCTCAACGTTCGGTTTTTTACCCGGAGGTTCGCTACGGCCTTAGCCCGCAGGGTGCGCAAGCGGAACCCGTGCTGCGTCATTGTCCTGTATGTATATGATTCGGTTGAATTGGCGGCGCCGATGAAATATTTGCCGGGAGGGTTGTTCGACATTTGTTTGTCGCCTGCCTACGACCCGGGATGGTTGTGCGTCCTGCTCGCCGGCTTGTCGGTCAGCCGGCGGTACATGGTGCAGACGCATCAGCCGGAACGCGCTGCCAGGGGCGTTATTTACGGCCCCTATTCCGATCAGAACAGACATTTGGGCCGGGCGCTGCAGAAGGCGGGATTTGAAATGGAGGTATCTGATGATGTGGGGCACATTGAAAAAGGGATCATCGAATACCGTCCGGATTTGTTCATTACCCATTGCCATACCGACGAAAATGATTTTTCGCGGATCAGGGACCTCTGCAAGCGGGTGCGGACGGCATTGCCGAATTGTATTATACTGGTGACCAGTTTTAGTTCAACGGTGGGGATGTATATCGAAGTCTACGGACTGGGAACATTCGAATACGACTTCTTAATAGAGCCCGATGTCGACCACTCCTATCTGTTAATGAAGATTTACAGGCAACTGATCATCAAATTGGGGCCGATCCTTAACAGGCGGCCGGAAAGTGTAACTTAAAATGAAAAACCCCACCGGGTTGACCAGCGGGGCTTTTAGGAGGTGGTCCCACCTGGGACGAAATTATATTTGCTGAGGCGCGTTGGTATTGAGTTTGAGCGGTGGTGAGGAGGTTTGTTAACCGCCTTGTTGACCGAGTTTCAATGGTCGCCTGATTTGTTAAGAACTGCGTTAAAGTTAGAGAAAATCCGCTAAATATCGTAAACCCAGTCAATCAATTCATTTCCTTCCAGTTTAAAATCGACGTTCCAAAAAACGGATAGTTTCTCAATAAACCTTAATAAATCCACATTTCGTTGAATTCTCCAGTCAGAAATTTGTTCGTTGGTACCCTCCTTCCCGTCTGAAGCGAAAAAAGGGACAACTTCTACATTAATAAGATCAATAAAAGTTTCGAATCTAATAAGTGACGTAGATTCCGGTATCTTGGGCGTGTTTATTTCCAGTCGATAACTTCTTAGGAAGTGACTTTTTGATGCACGGCCAGAAAAGGTATATCCTAAATTTTTTGCCCGAGCACGTCGCTCGACCAAATCGTCAAAATCAGGAAACTGCTTTTTCAAGTATTCCAGGAACAGATAGTAGTCCCGAGGGTATGCAAATGTAGATGGATCCATTCAATAAATAGTTGTATGTGCGATATTTATGTTAGTTTATTTTACCTGAAATGTCTTCAATTAAATGGTGGATGAAACCTAGCATACTTTCTTCTATGGACATGATATCGGCTTCCGCAAACTTGAGTTCTGAATTCAGTTCAATTTCTTTAAGTAATGTACGTTTTTTTGCAAAATTCACTTGACTAATAAACTTTTCATCTGCTATTGAAAGAGAATGAACTATGGCATGTCGTGAAGCCTGGGCTAGGATAATATCATGAACAAGTTTTTCGGGCGGACATGAGACGTCAAAATAATTCTGAAACTCCCTTAATGTACTTTGCATGTCTTGAAAACTTATTCCTTTTTTCTTCACTATTAATTCCCCAATTGAGTTAGACTTTCCAGACTTAACATTTATCAGTTCCTCTAATGTAAATTTTAGTTCTGTATCCGACTTAACAAGGTTTTTTTCGCGTAGAAAGCAGATATTTAATGATTGGCAAAATAGCTCTTTTAGACTAGAGGTAAAGTAAGATACGGCAAGTACAAGGCATTGATTAGTAATAGTTTCGTACGAAAATTTAAAAGACTGGTTTGATTTTATATTGCGTAAACTCGTTAAGGTTGTCGATGGTAGATAATACATGTTGGTTACCCTAAGTTCCTCATTACTTTTGATCCGTTCTTCTAATTCTTCAATCTGACCTATACAGTAATCCAAAATAACTTTGTCAAAACCCAATAAACTATTAACAGAGTTAAAACTGGCGTGAAGTGTGCTTTCGATTGAATTTAATTCGGATATGATTTGAGATGGTTCGGGGATGTGTAACGGTTCCAGCGGTTCAGGTTCAATTTCGATTTTACATTCTAATATTCTTAATGCATCATTCCGGCTTAAATGCTTTGCTTCCATAAGAAAATCTACCGCATTACCACTTTTCCCACATCCAAAGCATTTGTAAATTTTTCTGGTTGGAGAAACGACAAAGGGTGGAGTTTTTTCATTATGGAAAGGGCATAAACCCATGAAATTACTTCCTCGTTGTTTTAGTTCAACAACTTCACCGATTACTTCTATAATATTAATTTTATCAAGTAGGTCATTCATATCATTCGGGGATATATTTTTAAGGCGTTTGGGACAAAGGGTTAATACCTAGTAATTTAGTGAAATTCTAGCATTTGTTCTTGGTTTCGGCAATTGAATATTGAAATATTCAGTTAATTTATATTGTTTATCAATTACCCAGTTCAAATACAAACTCGTATGACAGATGCTAGCATTCAAAAGTATCTTAACGATTTAAATGCGGGCAAGAAAACAGGGCATATCATTAAAACTCCATTGTGCTCAAATGTTGATTTGGCTAAGATTTGGATTCGTCTACCTGCGATCTCGAATACCGTCGTCGCAGGAGAAAAGTCGTATAGCGCATATTTGATAAAAGATAGCCCTGGCAAATATATTGGAGCTGTAATCGACATGGTAGACGATCTTCACTGGTTTATAACGAAAACCGCCAGAAAGCAGGGGTATCTTTCCGAGGCTCTGAGAGAAATTGTACTTCCGCATATTTTCAAATTGCGAAACGAACAAAAAATTACTATCGACAAAGGAGACATTGGGTCGGAGAACTATGCTTCGTCTCTTGGTGTGGCTAAAAGATTGGGATTTAAGGTGGTATCAGACACGCAAGCGACAGAACTAATACTAAAGAAAAGTGATTTCAAAAACGGAGTTTTGGGGGACCGAGAATTACCGGGATTCTCAAGTGACAGATTGTTTGAATTAAAAGCCCATCTTCAATTTCTATCTAAAAGTTTATCCTATATACAGGATGAAGTGGAATTAAGTTTAGGGGAGACTAGATTTATTAAGAAGGCGGAAAAGCTATCAAAGGAAATATCAGAATTAAAGGAAACTCTTCATGATGAATGGGCGGAATGGTCAAACAGAATTAACCAACATAAGAGTAAGTAAAGCGTTCGGGGGAGGCGCTGTTGCCGCGCCTCCCCCAAGCCCCTCCCGGCAGGGGTTTCAAACAATGGAATTGTGGGTCTTGATCGCCCGGTTGGGGCGATAGCAAGATGTATTGTTGTCTACAACAACGCCAGGCAACGACCATTTATCATTTTTCGGAACAGTCTAATTTCGCGATGAACCCTATGATAACCGGCCCCATACCATCTGTAATTTTGAGTAAAGTGAATATTCTAGTAGGCAATATACATCAGCGGCCTAATACTTGTCAGGAACAATTTAGATATACATAATTAGGCACTATGGCCTAAGAAGGGAAAAACATGTAATAAAATTGTCAATATCAATCAGAAATCGAGAAAATGAAGAGATTTTAACGGAGCATAACAGTGTTAAATACCTACACTATAGTTAGTGGAAAATCAATCTAGTTAAGAAGCACAAAAAAGGTTAATCGTATTAAAATCTCAGTTTGGCTCAATTGGAAATATCTTTTACTCAAATTCAATCCAAGAATTAATTTTTAGTTTTTAGTATATCCCAATCAAGTTCAATTTGATACTTTTCAAGGATTGCTAAGAACTTTTTATCATTAAAAAATTCTTTATATAAGGAGTCTTCTTTAAGGATTCTTTGTAAGAATTCGCTTTTTAGACCAAATGAAAGTGCAAGGTCAAAATTTTTATAAAATTCTCTCTTATTTCCGGTAGCTGCATGCAATTCGGCGAGCGTACAGGTAGCAGTGCTAAATTGTGGGTTTAAGTCAAGGGCTTTGTATACTGCGTCGAAACCTTCCTCAAATCGGCCTAACATACGTAAAATGTGAGCAAGAAAGTTCCATACCTCTGGGTTCTCAGGATCTAAAGAGATAGCCTCCTTGTAATGGTTTATAGCAGTTGTATAATTTTTTAGTTTTGAATAAGTCGTACCCAACATCATGTGATTTAGAGCAGGCATATAGTCATTTCCAATATTTGCTTCCAGTAGAGAAATAATTTTATGTAATTGGCCTTGCTTCTCCAATATAGCAGCTCGGTAGAAGATTATTTGATTATCATATTGAGATGAAATTTTTGAAGCATTATCAAACGATTCCAAAGATTTTTCGTATTGATTTAGTTGATAGTATGCTAGGCCAAGAAAAAAGTATGCATGATGATAGTTGGGATATAGTTTGACTGCATCCGCCAATAATCTTATCTTATCTACAACTTCAACAGAATTTAATGCTCTCTCAAATAGGATAACGGCATTTCTAAAGTTTCCTAATTCACCAATTTCATCGGCACCAAACATACCAGTGGTTAGCTCTTCGAACAACTCCAGATAATCAGTAGTAATAGGAACATTCACTGTGCTAAAAGGATTATTACTTTTTGGATTTATCTTAAAGCTCTCTTGCATTTCCAGATCGGAATCTGAATGAATGACAAAAATTTTCTGCACCTTAAAATGATGAATTTCCTTTTTTAGCAGCAAATTATTCAAATTCCTTATCGCAGCGTTTTTAATATTTGTCTCCATAGGCTTTTCCTTTGGGTCGGCGAAAAAGGGAATTCTTGAAAGAACAATATTGATCTTAGGTATTGAATTGTTGATGGTGTTTTTGGGAATAACTAAAGAGGAGAGAACTTGTCCAATGCCGTCTAAATTTTCTTTGTTATTAGCCGCCATTAATACAATTTCGTCCGCTAAAATTGACATGGTAATACCGGCGATATCAGTTATGCCGGTACGTGAGTCGATCAACAGAAAATCAGGAGCTATCTGATGTGCAATTTGAGCTTTAAGATTGTAAAAAAAATCTACACCGAGACTATTCTTCTCATAAAATAATTTATTCCAATTTAATAATGCTAGTTTTTTCCAATAATCTTTCACAGAAGGATCTCCTGCGGAGATCAAAAAAATTTTCTTACTAGGATCTTGTTGTATTCCAATCTCTATTGTGAAATCAATAATGTTTTCTGGAACCTTATGATGATTTGAAAATTCATAGATATAGTCAACAATACCAGGCTTAATATCTTTAGAGCTGATGTAATCCCCAAATTTTATGTGTAAGCCTGGGGCTTCAAGATCGAAATCTAGCATACATACTTTCTTGCCAAATTCAGCAAGTTTAGTCGCAATGTTTGCTAAAGCGAGTGAGCGGCCTACTCCACCCTTATATGAGTAAAATGTTATTGTCTTCATTTTAAATTAGCATATGGGTATAAGCATACCACATTCTTTTACATGCTGCTTAAAACCATGAGTAATGGCAGTATCCACAAACCGGAATTGGGTTGATAACTGACGATATCTTAAAGCGATGGTTTTTCTCCCGATGTGTGCATCAGTAATCAATTCATACGGTGTATTGAGAACCTCTTGATCTATCTTAAGCAGCTCCGAAAATGCACGGATCATTCTCTTGGACATGCTTCTTTTTTTATTAAGCACCTCTGATACAACTCCACTGCTTCCGATTAATGGCACGAGATCCTTTTGTTTGAGGCCCATATACTCCATTTTCAATAAGATAATATCTATTGGATGGCCTTTTACAATAGGAGCATGTTCTTCTTCGTATAATTGGATCAATTTTGAAATAAGCTCGAACTGAGCGATCAAGTTTTCATTCTCCTCAAAATCTTCCTTGTCGCCAATGACTTCAAGTGCGTTAATTGCCTCATTGTATTCTTTCTCGGTTTTTATCAGTTTCGGGTTCATAGCCAATTATTTAAACATTTCAACTTCGTATTGTTTGTTCAAGTCGCACAGTTTATCATATTCTGCGTGTGTGCCAATCCATTTGATATAAATTCTAGCTTGCTTGAGCTTGACATGAAACTGATACTTAAGGATTACACGCAAGTGGTTTCCTTTTATATCAATTACAGCTCGATTACAAGCAGTATTTTTCCATGTCGGAAGTATGTCAACAGCCTTTGCTCCAAACGTTTCCACTATATCTTGCGGCTTTTCCCAACTCGCTGTGCGGACGATGTCGTGCCAAGCCCAGAGAGCGTTACCTGAATTCGGATTATTGCTTATATAATCATTTATTGATTTTGTTTTGATGATGTGCACCATAAATAATTGTTTCAATCCGAATGGCAAGGGATTATGCGCTCATATTTACAAAAGTAGCAAAAACTCTCAAATAGAGAGATTTTACTTTTAAGTTTAACAATTGCTATAAAATATTAATATTTGTTAACATTGATTCACCAATTAACAATATGGAAACTAACCACTTAGGATCGAAATTCTAGTCTGTTTAATATTGTTTTTCTAATTTAACTCTCAACGCCTGCATATTATTACTAATCTTCCGCTGGGTCACCTTTGCATAAATCTGCGTTGTCCTAATACTCCGATGCCCCAATAGTTGGCTCACCGTCTCAATCGGCACATCATGCTCCAAAGTCACCGTAGTCGCAAACGTATGCCGGGCCGTGTGGGTAGTCAAATGCTTGTCGATATTGCATAAGACCGCGATTTCCTTTAAGTAAGCATTATACCGTTGGTTACTGTTCACCGGGAGTAGCCGCCCCGTCTCCTGGCAATATGGATGGTTTTTATACCGGGAGATTATTTCCATCGGGATCGGGAGCAACGGCACCCGCTCAGGGTTATCCGTCTTGATACGGTTCTTAATTATCCACTTCTCCCCATCGATCCCCGTGGTCACATCGTTCTGCATGAGATTGTAAACGTCCTGATAGGCGTAGCCGGTGAAGCAACAAAAGATATACACGTCTCGGACTTCCCGCAGCCGGTCGATGTGCATTTCAGTGTTATAGATCCTCATCACCTCGTCCATTGTCAGCCGCTCTCGGTCTGGCTCTTCGTAGGGGCATTTAAACCCGGAGAAGGGTGAGCTGGCCAGCCACCCCTGTTCCACTGCGATCTTGACAACTTGCTTCAATAGCTTGAGGTATTTCGTCGCCGTGTTCCCCGTCATCTCCTGATGCGTCGTCAGGAAATGCTCGAAATCCCCCGCGAAAGCAAGCCTCAGCTCCGATAATGGCTTATCTGATACTTTGTACTGGTGCTTCATGAAAGCGATCACCTTATTCTTCCCGACGCTCAACCGTTTCAGGGAGCCGACGGATTTCTTCCCCACGGCCACCTTTTCCGAAAACCGCCGGATGTGGAAGTCGTAGGCTTCCAGCAACGTCTTGTCCTTCTCCCGGACGCCGAGGTAAGCATTTTTAAGACTTTCCGCCGTCACCCGCTGCCCCAGTGCCAACAAGTGACTGAAATGGCGGAGGAGATCGGCTTTCATGAGGGTCAATTGCTGGTTCAGCGCCTTCGCGTCGGGAGAAGTCCCCCGGACACACTGGCCCACCTGGTTCCACTGCGATTCCGCTACCTGCCGGTTGGTGGAAATCTCCGCCCGCTTCATGTCCAGGGTTAACCGTAAATAAATAGTGGGGCACCCGTCTTTCATACGGCTTCGGTTCAGCCAAAAAAGGATGGAGAAGGTTTGATGATCTTGTCGCATACATCACGGTTTTTTGTTTACCAATTTTGATATTACTTCACCGTTCTTGACAGTAGGGCGAAACTGGTAAAACTCAAGCCGGAACAGCGTTTGACCGCTGATCGGTTAACAAATGTACGTCGCGGATCTGCTAACCGATTTGCTCACCGAATGATTTGAACATCTTTGTGAAAATTTGTACAAATTATTTGTAAAAAACCCGCGCAAACACAAGGCTTACGCGGGTTTCAGCAAATTTGCCCAAGTAGTCTGGGCTTTTAGGAGGTGGTCCCACCAGGGCTTGAACCTGGGACCCCCTGATTATGAGTCAGATGCTCTAACCAACTGAGCTATAGGACCGGTCCTTGTTTCAGGACAAAAATGTATAACAAACTTTATTGGGTGCCCCGTTTTCAGGGGATGGCAAAAGTAAATATTTTTTCCGCATTCCGTCACAAATTTTTGACGTGTCGCGTACATTTGTCACGCCATGCAAGGAATCAGACACATCATTTTCGACCTCGGGGGCGTGATCCTCAACATCGATATCAGCCTCACCGCCCGCGCTTTCGAATCGCTCGGGCTCGACAATTTCGGGAAGCATTACTCCCAGGCGCACGTCAGCACCCTGTTCAACGATCTCGAGACCGGGCGCGTTTCCGAGCAGGAGTTCGTAGACAAAATGAAGAGCGTGCTGCCGGAAGGCACTACCGACCAGCAGGTGATCGACGCCTGGAACGCATTGTTGCTGGATTACCCCGTGGCGCGGCTGCAGTTGCTGCAGCAGTTGCGGAACCACTACGACCTTTTCCTGCTGAGCAATACCAACGCGATCCATATGAAAGCGTTCAACAAAATTCTGGAAAGGGAACGCGGTATTCCGTCGCTGGCCGCGTTTTTCGATAAAACGTATTATTCTCACCTCATGGGCTGCCGCAAGCCGGAGCCGGAAGCCTGGCAGATGGTGCTGGACGAAAACGGCCTTAAGCCCGAGCATACCCTGTTCATAGACGACACGCTGCCCAACGTGGAAGCCGCGCGGGCACTGGGTATCCAGTCGGTACACCTGCAATCGCCCGGCACCGTGCTGGATATCTTCAAGCCGAAAAAGTAAGGATTATTTGATTTCCTCGAAGTCGATGTAATCGCCATCGTCGCGCTTGCGCACGGGTTCCTGTGCCTGGGGAGGTACCTGCGGCCCGGCCTGCTGCTGTTGTTGTTGCTGGCGTTGCTGTTGCTCGAACTGCTGGCGCATGGCGTCCTGCATGTCGCGCATCTGGCGGCGCACCTGCTTGGTGCCACGGTAAACCGGAACGATGAATTCGAAAATCAGTTTATATAAGAACCATATCGCGAGGATATAGAAAAGTAATCTTAATAGCGATCCCATCCCGCAAAGATAGCAGATACCCCCTTTTTTTACCCGGTTTTAAGATTTTTTTAACGATCCGTCCAGGTCCTGCTGAGCATGGCCGCTACTTCCAGACTAACTTGTTTGTTATATTCCCAGGTGAGCTTGCGGTAATTCACGGCGTCGATGATGGTGCCGATGAGGCAGAACCCGAAAGTTACGACGAACAGGATGCCGAGGAGGATCTGGTCGAGCAGGAAACGGTGGATGCCGTTGGGGCCGATGAGCCCGACGAGGCAGGTCAAAAGGATGGTTTGCGGGTCTTTTCGGCGGGATTGATACAGGAACAGGAATTTTTTCCGCGTTTCGGGGTCGAATTTTTTGGTCAGCTCTTCGAGCCAGATCATTTCTTCCTGGTCGATGCCGGGAAGGGAAGCGTAATAAAAGTTATCCATGTCGGAAAGAATGAATTTGCGATTTGGTCAATTGTCCGATCCGCCAGAGCAGCACCGCCAGTACGGGGGCGCCGAGCTTGTGGGCATTCCAGCTTTCCTGCCAATGGGCGTGGAAAAGGTGGGAAATGGAATGGCCGAGTCCGCAACCGGGGCATTTCCCGAGCCCGATCCATCGCCAGACGCAGAGGCTGGGAAGGTCCGCATGCGGGTCCATGCACGCGAGTAAAACGAGGCCGGCCGTCCAGGCCACCAGTTCTGGCTGAATGCGGAGAATCATGCGGATGGGAAGTTACGGCAAATGAAGCGGACTACCAATTACAAACTTTAATCATATGTCTGGTATTGGGTTTGCGTGAAAGAAATAGTTTTTGAAATGAAAATAAATGCTAATTTTGTAACGGAATAAAGATTCAAATGAAGGGGACGATGGGAGTCCCCTTCTTCTATTTTGTATGGCAAACGAACAAGTTACGGCGCGGATACAGGAAATGCTGGACGCGCTGCTGGCCGACAGGCCGGAATATTTCGTGGTGGATATCAGGATCAAGCCTACCAATAATGTGAAGGTTTACGTGGATGCTGACAGCGGCGCGTCGATCGACAAGCTGGTGTCGCTGAACCGGCAATTGTACCCTCAGCTGGAAGCGGCCGGTCTTTTCCCCGACAATGATTTTTCGCTGGAAGTGTCTTCACCGGGGCTCGATGAGCCTTTGAAGACGCATCGGCAATTTGTGAAGAACGTGGGCCGGAAGGTGGAGGTGACTTTGCTGGACGGGACCGTTAAAGAAGGAAAGCTCACGGCGGCAACCGAAGAAGCGCTGACCCTCGAGGAAACGGTAGGGAAAAAGAAAGAAATCATAGTATCTAACATCAATTTAAACGAAATCAAGCACACAAAGGTGTGCATCGTGTTTTAAAATAATATATAACATGGCTAGTATTAACCTGATTGAGTCATTCACCGAGTTTAAGGAGGCCGAGAATATCGACCGGCCAACGCTGATGAAAGTGTTGGAGGACGTGTTTAAGACCCTGTTGCGCAAGAAGTATGGCTCAGATGAGAACTTTGACGTGATCGTAAATACTGAGAAAGGTGACCTGGAAATCCTCCGCCGCCGCACCATCGTGGAAGATGGTACCGTAGAAGACGAGAACGCGCAGGTTGCTTATTCCGAAGCCATTTTGATCGAGCCGGATTACCAGGTAGGTGAGGATTTGTATGAGGAAGTGGAAATACTGGACTTCGGGCGGCGCGCCATCCTGGCAGCGAAGCAAACGCTGACCGCCCGCATCGGCGACCTGAAAAAGAACATCCTTGTAAAGAAATATGGTGACCGTGTGGGTGAGATCGTGACCGGGGAAGTTTACCAGGTGTGGAAAAAAGAAGTTTTATTATTGGATGATGAAGGGAATGAACTAATATTGCCTAAATCCGAACAGATACCGACGGATTATTTCAAGAAAGGTGAGAACGTGAGAGCGGTCGTGAAGAAAGTGGAACTGAAGAATAACTCCCCGCTGATCATCCTTTCCAGAACGCATCCCTCCTTCCTGGCCAAACTCCTCGAAATTGAGGTTCCGGAAATTTTCGACGGCCTTATCGTGATCAAAAAGATCGTGCGCGAGCCCGGCGAAAGAGCCAAAGTTGCCGTGGAATCCTATGACGACCGTATCGACCCCGTAGGTGCCTGCGTGGGTATGAAAGGAAGCCGGATTCACGGCATCGTTCGTGAACTCCGCAACGAGAACATTGACATCATCAATTACACCGCCAATATCCAGCTCCTGATCCAGCGTGCCCTCACGCCCGCCCGCATCAGCCGGATGGAAGTGGATAATGAAAATAAGTACGCCTCCGTTTACCTTAAACCCGACCAGGTATCACTGGCCATCGGTAAAAAAGGCGTCAACATTAAACTGGCCTGCGAATTGACCGGATATGAAATCGACGTATTCCGCGACGAAGAACAGGAACAGACAGAATTTGACATCGACCTGGAAGAATTCTCCGACGAGATCGAACCCTGGATCATCGACGAGCTGAAACGCATCGGTTGCGACACCGCCCGCAGCGTGCTCGACCTGACCGCCGAAGAGCTGGTTCGCCGCTCAGACCTCGAGGAGGAAACCGTAACGGAAGTGAGAAGGATCCTCCAGGAAGAATTTGAAAAAGAATAAGCCTTCCGCTACACCCTTCCCATAGGGTTGGCTTTTTTGATTGCAGAGATATTTGAGTTATTGTTAAAATGTTAAAAGATTTGCTCCGCCGGTTGGTGGGGATTAAACGGGAAGGACGAGAAAACGATATGCCTGAAGTAACAAACAACACACCGAGATTGCTGGCCGCAGCCAAGGAATTCAACATTGGCAAGGAAACGCTGATCGATTTCCTAGCCGGTAAAGGCTATGATATGGATGGATTCGGTTCTCCCAACGCCCGTCTCACCGCCCAGATGTATCACGCGCTGCAGAATGAGTTCCAACAGGATAAGGCCAACAAGCGTAAAAGCGACCAGATCGCTTTGCCGAAAGGAACGGTGTTAGACGCAGCCAAGAAGAAGGAGAAGGAAGAGGCAGAACTGGCAGCGAAGAAAAAAGAGGAAGCAGACGCAGCCGCCAAAAAAGCGGAACCCGCGCCCGCCAAACCGGAACCCGCTCCCGCGCCCCAGCCTGAGCCCGCTCCCCAGGCGGCCCCCCAACCGGAGGCCCGCACAGAGCAGCCTGCGCCCAAGCCGGAACCGGCCCCCGCTCCCCAACCCAAACCCGTAGCCGAAGCCCAACCCGAGCCCAAACCCGAACCGGCCCCCGAGCCGAAGGAAAAGGCGCCCGAACCCAAAGCCGAGAAAACGGAAGAGGTCGTGAAACCGGAATCGCCCAAGATCAACGGTCCCCGCATCATGGGCACCATCGATCTCGAAGCCCTCAATCCCGCCAACCGCAAGAAAGCCGCCAAACCCGAACCGGAAGAAGAAAAACCGGCCCCGGCCCCCGCTCCCCAGGAGCCCAAACCTGCCGCTGAAGCCAAACCTGAGCCCAAGCCGCAGCCCGCTCCCGAGCCTAAAGCCGTAAAGGAAGAAGCTCCCGCCCAACCGGCCCCCGCACCGCAGCCCGAAAAGCCTGCCGCCGAAGCCAAACCGGAGCCCAAACCCGTAGCCGAAGCCAAACCCGAACCGAAGCCGGAACCCAAACCCGCCGCTAAAGAAGAAGCCGCACCCGCTCCCGCCCCCAAAGCGGAATCAGCACCCGCAGCAGCTCCCGAAGCTCCCGCCGCCCCCAGCACTCCTGACGCCGGCGGCAGCGAAGAAGCCGGTTCCGTGATCGAAAATATCCAGGCCACCCGCCTCTCCGGCCCCAAAGTGATCGGGAAGATCGAACTCCCCGTTTCGCAAGACCGTAGAGACAATAAAGGCGGCTTCAACAAAGACGAAAAACGTAAGCGCAAGCGCATCGTTATAGAAAAGAAACCCGAGCCCATTAAACCCGGCGAATTCGCCCGCGAAGGCGGACAGCCAGGCCAGCGCGGCCCCGGTCAACATGGTGGTGGCCAGCAAGGCGGCCAGCATGGTGGCAACCGCGGCCCCGGAGGCCCCGGCCAGCGCGGCCCCGGCCAACACGGCGGCCAGCAGGGCAATCGTGGTCCCGGCGGTCACCGGGGCAACCGTGGCCCCGGCGGTCATCAGGGTAATCGCGGCCCCGGCGGCGGCCATCAAGGCAACCGCGGCCCCGGCAACCGTAACCAACGGCCCGGTCAGGGTAACTTCGGTCAGGGCGCTCCCCGCGGACCGCAAGACCGTGAAATCGATAAGAACGAGATCCAGAACAAGATCAAGGAAACCATGGCCAAACTGGGTGGCAACACCCGCGGAGGCAAAAACTCCAAAGCCAGCCGCCGCCGCGATAAGCGTCACGAAATGGCAGAACGCGAGGCCATGAATTCCGCAGACGGCAACAAACTGCAGGTAACCGAGTTCCTCTCCGTGAGCGAACTGGCCACCCTGATGGACGTTTCCTTCGCAGAAGTGATCTCGAAATGTATGGGTCTCGGTATCATGGTATCCATCAACCAGCGTCTCGACGCCGAGGTGATCGAGCTCGTATCCGGAGAATTCGGGTATGAAGTGGAATTCATCGGGATCGACGATGCTACCGACGACGAAGAAGACGAAGTTGAAGACGCTCCGGAAGATCTGGAACCGCGCGCTCCCATCGTGACCATCATGGGCCACGTAGACCACGGTAAGACCTCCCTGCTCGACTATATCCGTAACGCGAACGTGGTAGCCGGTGAAGCCGGGGGCATTACCCAGCACATCGGTGCCTACCAGGTAACCACCTCCTCGGGCAAGAAAGTAACCTTCCTCGATACCCCGGGTCACGAAGCCTTTACGGCCATGCGTGCGCGTGGTGCCAAAGTGGCCGACATCGCCGTGATCGTGGTGGCGGCAGACGATGCCATCATGCCCCAGACGCGTGAGGCTATCTCCCACTCCCAGGCCGCCGGCCTGCCGATGGTATTCGCCATCAACAAAGTGGATAAAGACGGCGCCAACCCTGAGAAAATCAAGGAACAGCTTGCCGGTATGAACATCCTCGTAGAAGACTGGGGTGGTAAATACCAAAGCCAGGAAATCTCCGCTAAAAACGGTTTGAATATCGACGTCCTGCTGGAAAAAATCCTGCTGGAAGCCGAACTGCTCGACCTGAAAGCCAACCCGAACCGCGAAGCATCCGGTACGGTGATCGAAGCTACGCTCGACAAGGGCCGCGGCTACGTAACCACGGTGCTCGTGCAGAACGGTTCCCTCAGCCAGGGAGATACGATCCTGTCTGGTTCCCACTTCGGCAAGATCAAGGCCATGTTCAACGAACGCGGACAACGCGTCGAGAAAGTAGGCCCTTCCGCCCCTGTTCAGCTGCTCGGCCTCAACGGCGCGCCGCAGGCAGGTGAGAAGTTCAGGATGTACGAAGACGAATCCGAAGCGAAAGACCTCGCCAACCGCAGAGCCCAGATCGTCCGCGAACAAGGTATCCGTACGAAGAAACACATTACCCTCGACGAGATCGGCCGCCGTCTTGCCCTCGGCAACTTCAAGCAGCTGAACCTCATCATCAAGGGCGACGTGGACGGTTCCGTGGAAGCACTGTCCGACTCCCTGCAGAAACTGTCTACAGAAGAGATCGTAGTGAGCGTGGTATTGAAAGGCGTAGGTCAGATCACCGAATCCGACGTACTGCTGGCTACCGCATCCGACGCACTCGTGATCGGCTTCCAGGTGCGCCCCTCGCTCAATGCAGCACGCCTCGCCGAGAAAGAGAATATCGAAATCCGCACCTACTCCATCATCTACGACGCCATCGACGAGCTCAAATCCGCGATGGAAGGGATGCTGGAACCGAAAATCGAGAAAAAGGTTACCGCGAACGTCGAAATCCGTGAAACCTACAAATTCGACAAGGCTACCGTTGCGGGCTGTTTCGTGCTCGATGGCAAACTCTTCCGCAATTCGCGCATCAACCTCGTTCGCGATGGTATCGTAGTACACACCGGCGAACTGCAATCACTGAAACGTTACAAAGACGACGTGAAAGAAGTGGTTTCCGGCATGGAATGCGGTCTCTCCATCAAAAACTACAGCGACCTCAAAGTCGGCGACATCGTCGAAGGCTTCGAAGAAGTGGAAGTTAAACGTACCCTCTAAAATCCAGTTGCGGCGGGCATCACCGCCCGCCGCAATTCCGAAATTTTTGTTAAATACATTAGCCGTCTTTGTGCGGCTAATTTTTTATCAGTTACTTTGAGAAGACAGTAACAATTATATGAATAAAATCGTCATATCTTCCTTCGGCGCCATGCTCCTCTTCCAGGTAGCAATAGCCCAACAGCAGAAGATCGTGGCCGACAAGATCGTCGCCAAGGTGGGGGAAAAGATCATCCTTCAGTCCGATATCGAATCGGCGCTGGTGGATATGCAGCAGCAAGCCCTGGAAGGCCAGCCGCTTCCTCCCAACGCTAACTGTGCCGCCATCGAACAGATCATCGCACAGAAGATCCTGGTGCTCCAGGCCGAGCGGGACTCCCTCCCCATCTCCGAATCCGACGTGGAAGGCCGTATCGAATCCCAGATCCGCTGGGCCGAACAGCGCTACAACGGGCGTGAGAACATGACGAAAGTTACCGGCTACACCATTTACCAGCTCCGCGAACGCTTCCGCGACGCTATCCGCGAAAACATGCTCGCCAAAGCCATGCGCGACAAAATCGTGAACTCGGTAAAAGTGACGCCCACAGAAGTCAGGAACAATTTCGAGAAAATACCGAAAGACAGCCTTCCGTTCTATGAATCGGAGCTCGAAGTAGGCCAGCTCATCATCCTTCCCAAAGCCAGCCGCGAAATGGACAAATACGCTTACGACAAGCTGATGGACATCCGCGCACGCGTCGAAAAGAAGGAAGGTGAATTCGGCACCTTCGCCAACCTGTATTCAGAAGACCCGGCCGTTCGTGAGAACAGCGGTATCTATCCCCTCAACCGTTACGACAAAAACTGGGACCCCGAGTTCCTCTCCGCCAGCTTCCGCCTGCGGGAAGGGGAAATGTCGAACCCCGTGAAATCGCAATTCGGCTACCACCTGATCAAGATGCTGAAACGCGCGGGCGACAACGTGACCGTGCAGCACATCCTCATCAAGCCGAACGTAATGAACACCGAGATCGGTCATGCTATCCAGAAACTGGACACCGTTCGCGCGAACATCATTGCCGGTAAAATGACCTTCGGTGAAGCTGTTTCCAAATACAGCGACGACCCCATGGCCAAGTTCAGCGGCGGTATGCTCACCAACCCCATGACCAACAGCACTTTCATCACCATCGACCAGCTGAACGACCCTACCACAAAGGATATCGTAATGCTGCTCGATTCACTGAAACCCGGTGGCGTTACCAAACCCATCGAATATACCGACGAACAGGGCCGTAAAGGCGTTCGCCTCGTGTACCTGAAAACACGTACCGAGCCCCACCGCGAGAACCTGAGCGACGATTACTCCCGCATCCAGCAGCGCACGCTGCAGGAAAAACAGGCACTGGCCCTCAGCAAATGGCTGGTAGACAAAGTGCCGACGTTCTATGTGCATGTGGAAGAAGAGTACAAACAGTGCGAAAACGTGTCGAAATGGTCGGCCGCGAGCAATACGATGGCCAGCAACTAAGCGAAATCCAGCAATTTATGATACGATCCCGGCGTCTACAGCGCCGGGATTTTTTTTAACGTTTCCATGCCAGTCAAGCCCCCGGCCCGTTTGGTCCACGTTTCCCCTGCGATGCACTTGCAAAGGGCATTCCCGCGAATGCGGCCGTTTGATAATTAAAGCGTAACTTTGCGACTTCAATTTTACGGTATGAGTGATGCGATAAAGCATGAATGTGGACTTGCATTCATAAGATTAAGAAAACCATTCAGTTATTACCAACAGAAATACGGAACGGTTTTCTACGGCCTGAATAAGCTGTACCTTCTCATGGAAAAGCAGCATAACCGTGGACAAGACGGTGCAGGCCTTGCCACTGTAAAATTACACACCGAGCCCGGGGTGCCATTCATGCACCGGATCCGGAGCGCACAGCCGCAGCCCATCGGCGACGTTTTTGGTAAAGTGCGCGACGAAATCGCAGAAATAGAGAAATACCAACCCGAGATCACCCGCTACCCGGGCCTCATGAAAGGGCACGTCCGATTCCTGGGGGAACTGCTGCTGGGGCATCTCCGCTACGCCACCCAGGGCAAAAACGACGTCGACCTTTGCCATCCCTTCGTTAGATACAATACCATCCCCGCCCGCAACCTCACCATGGCCGGTAACTTCAACCTGGTGAATGTGGACGAGCTGTTCAGCTTTACGAAAGTTTCACCCGGCGAAAAGCATAAGAACAGTGATCTGGCGGCCATGCTCGAAGTGGTGCACCACTTCCTCTGCAAAGAGGACGAGGAGCGGCAGAACGGGCTGGACGTGAAGAACATCCTCAAACAGGCGTTCTCCATGTTCGACGGTGGTTACCATGTAGGAGGGCTCATCGGTTCCGGCGACTCTTTCGTTATCCGCGATCCGCACGGCATTCGTCCTTCGTATTATTATGTGAACGAAGACGTGATCGTGACCGCTTCCGAGCGCGCGGCCATCCGCACCACTTTCAACGTGGGCGAAAATGAAGTGATGGAACTGATGCCCGGAAACGCCCTCATCGTAAAGGAAAACGGCGAATACTCCATCGAAGAGATCATCCCGGCCCGCGAGCGCCGCGCCTGCTCCTTCGAACGGATCTACTTCTCCCGCGGCAACGACGAAAAAATCTACAAAGAGCGCCACGCACTGGGATATCACCTTTCCGAAACCGTGCTCAAAGCCATCGATAACGATCTTCGCAATACCATCTTCTCCTTCATCCCCAACACCGCCGAAGTAGCCTTCTACGGCCTCATCAAAGGGCTCGAAGATTATCTCAACCGCATTAAGGTGGAAAGGATCATGAGCTGGGGCAAGGATTTCGATGAAGAAAAACTCAACGAAATGGTGAACCGCCGCGTCCGGATCGACAAGATCGCCATCAAGGACGTGAAAATGCGGACCTTCATCACCGAAGATTCCAGCCGTAACGAAATGGTGCAGCACGTGTACGACATCACCTACGGAACCGTCCGGCCCGGCACAGACACGCTGGTAGTGATCGACGACTCCATCGTGCGTGGTACCACCCTCCGCGAAAGCATCATCAAAATGCTCGACCGCCTCGGCCCGAAACGCATCATCGTCATGTCGTCTGCCCCGCAAATCCGCTACCCGGACTGCTACGGCATCGATATGAGCAAAATGGGCGAGTTCGTCGCCTTCCAGGCCGCCATCGCACTGATCCGCGAGCAGGGCAAGGAATACATCCTGCAGGAAGCTTACGGCCTGGCGAAAGAACTGGAGCGCACCAACACACTGAACGCCCAAAACGTAGTGAAAAACGTCTACAAACCTTTCACGCCCGAGCAGATTTCCGCGAAAATCGCAGAGATCATCACCCCGCCCGGCATCGAAGCGAAAGTGGAAGTGATCTATCAAAACATCGAAAGCCTGCACGCCAGCTGCCCCAGCAACCTGGGCGACTGGTACTTTACCGGCGACTACCCCACTCCGGGCGGAAACCGCGTGGTGAACAAGGCTTTCATGAACTATATGGAAGGAAAGAACGAAAGGGGATACTGATCCCTGGACGGTTTACCGATATTTTCCAGACGGGCCGGAGCGCGAAAAGCGTTCCGGCCCGTTGATTTTCAGGGCGTTCGTGTGGGCTTTTCCGTGGTTTCGATTGTTAAATTTCCTTTAATTGGCGTGTTTTGTGCCAAAAACCCGTATTTTAGGATAGTGTTTGTTTTCAATTACTTACAATGTCTATGAAAACATTGTTATTGATCCGCCACGCAAAATCCAGTTGGAACGACCCGGACATGGACGATTTTGACCGGCCTCTCAACAAACGCGGTAAACAGAACGCCCCAGAAATGGCCATCCGGTTGCTGGGCCGCGGTTTACTGCCCGAGCTGGTCATTTCAAGTCCTGCGAAACGGGCGCGCACAACGGCGCGTATCATGGCCAAAGAATGGAATTATCCCCGCGAGGCCATCCTCCTCGAAGAGGAGCTCTATCTCTGCTACGCTTCCACTTTCCTGAAGCATATCACCCGCATCGACGATGATTTCAACATCGTCGCCATCTTCGCCCATAACCCCGGCATCACCGATTTCGCCAACTATCTCACGGAAGAAATCCGTATCGACAATGTTCCCACGGCAGGAGTTTTCGCCATCTCGGCCGACACGGAAAAGTGGGAAGACTTCGATCGCGCCCCCAAAAAATTCCTGTTTTTCGATTACCCCAAAAGCGAAGAAGCCGTTTAATCCTCCCGAAACATCCTGAAAATTTGACATATATTTATAGTGTGAGGCTGTATCTTTTGCGCGTCCCGGTCGTCTTGTAGCTACGAAACCCGCGGTTTTTAATTTGTGTATTTGCGCGAATAATTCGAAATCGCATGGTTTAAGGACATTTACATATAGAACTTGATTGGCTGCGTGTCAGAATTGCAGCATCCCGATAAAATCCGAAGCACATGAAACAACTCTTATCCCTGGTATTGGCGCTCACTTTCCTGCAGGCGAACGCCCAGCAGCGCACGCGCACTTTCCTGGCCGACAGCCTGGACAATTACATAATTAAAGCCATGGATGAAGGGCAGATCCCGGGTGTGGCGGTGGCCATCGTCAAAGACGGAAAGGTAGTTTTGATGAAAGGATACGGGGTGAAGGAAGTGGGGAAAACGGATAAAGTGGATAGCAACACCGTGTTCATGATCGGTTCCAATACCAAGGCGTTTACCGCCACGGCGCTCGCGCAGCTCCAGGCCGAAGGGAAGTTGCAGCTCAACGATCCCGTCCGCAAACACCTCCCCGACTTCCGGCTTCACGACCCCTGGGTGTCGGAACACGCCATCATCCGCGACCTGCTCAGCCACCGGCTCGGTTTTTATACCTTCCAGGGAGATTTCATGTTTTTCGATTCCGACCTCACGGTAGCGCAGGTCCGGGAAAGGTTGGCGAAACTGGAGCCGCCATTCGGCTTCCGTACCACCTGGGGCTATTGTAATGCCGCTTTCCTCACTGCGGGGGAGATCATTCCGAAAGTAACGGGCAAAACCTGGGCGCAATTCCTGAAAGAGAAATTCTTCGAGCCCCTGGGCATGCGCAACACCATCGCCACTTCGGCCGAAATCCCGACGGTGAAAAACATTGCTGCTGCGCACTCCGTTTTTCTCGGCGAACTGAAGAAAGTCCCCTACGGCAATCTGGATAACCTCGCGCCGGCGGGCAGTATCGGTTCTTCGGTAGCGGATATGTCGCACTGGGTGAAGGCGCTCCTGGCCGGCGGGCGATACGAAGGCCGCGAAGTGATTTCCGGTGACGCGATCATGGAAACCCGGCTGCTGCACTCGAGCCTCGGGGAAGGCGGGCACGCTTTCAACCGGAAGCAATTCAATTTATACGGCCTCGGATGGTTCACCAATTCCTACGAAGGCCGGCTGATCGTAGAACACACCGGCGGCGTCAACGGTTTTGTGACGGCCGTACGCCTGCTGCCCGAAGAAAACCTGGGCATCGTGGTGCTCACCAATACCGAATCCAACAACTTCTATAACGATCTTACAGATGAGCTCACCGACGCAATGCTCGATCTTCCCTTCCGCAATTACGCCCGCAAATCGCTGGACGAACAGCGGGAAGAACTCGCGGAAGTGAAAAAAACACTGCAACAGATCCGGGAGGAAATTGCGGCGAAACCGAAACTTTCCGTGCCTTTGACGGCGTTCGTTGGAAATTACGAACATCCTGTTTACGGCAAAATGAACATCCGTATGGAAAAAGACGGCCTGGCGATGCGGTTCGAGCATCACCCGAACCTGGTCGGCAAACTCTATCCCAAAAAGGAAGACGAATTCTGGTGCTTCTACAATCTTACCATGTACGGCATTAAGGAAACGCACTTCACAGTGGAGGCCGATAAAGTGAAAACCGTGACGATCCGCGTATCCGGTTTCGTGGAAAGCGCGCCCTACGAATTCCGTAAGCTGGACTAGGCTTCCAGCGGTACGGGGCGCTTGTACTCGTCGATCGCTACGAACGTGAACGTGCCGCTGATGGCGCGGTATCTTTCGTCGGAATACATTTCCTCTACGAAAATCTCCACCAGCACCTGCAGGCTCGTGTTGCCCGTGTGCGTCACGCGCCCGATCAATTCCACGATCGTGCCGGCGGGAATGGGTTTTTTGAAATCGATCTTGTCGGAAGATACGGTCACCATGCGTTTGCGCGCGTAGCGGGTGGCGGTGATGAAGGCCACTTCATCCATCAGCTGCATGGCCGTTCCGCCGAAAAGCGTGTCGTAATGATTGGTCGTATTGGGAAACACGGCTTTGAAAATCCGGGTTTCCGACTGTTGTATTCTTGATTCGTTCGTCATCTTGCTTTTTTAACTTTTTCCACCTCGATCCGCCAATCCGCGCCGCTGCCGATCTGGTATTTATACGCGAAACTGTCTTCGTTCACCGCGATGGACAATTGCAGTAAACTATTCGTATAGGCGAGCAAGTTACCCGGCGAAACGGCGGAGAACGTGGTCACGAAAGGCATGGTGGCCTGGTACCGGAAAGAGGTGCCTTTATATATGGAGATCTTCAGGATATCGCCGTAATGGACGTCGAGCAGGTTGAGCTCCTTTTCGCCGATGTTGGTCCAGACGTTGCCGTATTGGACATCGAGGATGGGAATGTTGCCGAGGATTTTGTTCCCGGAGACTTGCGCTTTCTGGTAGGGAATGGTGACTACGGAATCCGGGAGGCGCGGGCCAACGGAGTCGAACGGGATTTTGCCTGCGGCGAGGCGCGCGCCGGTGTACGCGTACACATCGCGGCCGTGGAAGGTGTAGGATTGACCGGAGCCGGGCAGCCGGTTGCGGGATTCGTCGATTTCGCGGATGGCATCCAGGCCGAGGTGTTCCGCTACGAGCGTGAGGGTGCCGTTGTCGGGCGTCACGAAGTAGTGGCCGGATTTGGTTTTCAGCACGACAGATTTGCGCGACGAGCCCACGCCGGGGTCGATCACGGAAACGAAGACGGTACCTGCGGGCCAGTAGGCCGCCGTCTGGTAGAGGCGGTAGGCGGCTTCCCAGATGTTGTACGGAGGGATTTCGTGGGTAAGATCGAATACGGGCAAAGCGGGAGACACACCGAACGCAACGCCTTTCATCGCCGCCACGGCGCCGTCTTTCAGCCCAAAATCGGTCTGCAGCACGAGGGCGCGCTGCGCGAAAGCGATCGCCGGCAGCAGGCATACCATCAACAGGAATAAGATCCGTTTCATGCAAACAAATTACGCATATTGGAGGAAACGACCGTTCGCGCTACCCGCAATTACCTCCGGAAATGGGACTTTTTCAGGTTCGCTCCAAGTCCCGGATTCGACCGATAACAGCCATAACACGGATGACACGATTTTAACCCGAGGTACGTAATGCGGCCAAAAAAATCAAGTCGATAAAATAAATACCTGCATGTCAACGTTTTGCTAACATATTTGCGGAATTTCCGTTCTTTTTGCGATCATATTTTAACCGAATATTTACTTTTGATTCAATTTCCGGTTAATTCATGTTTCACACGAAAATGGTAAAATGGCGCAGGTTGAACGACTTACAGCGATTTATCCTTATTTTCGTTTTTATTCGATTTTCGATGAAACCGCCTGAATCAGGCGGTGGATTAACTGGTAAGATGCAGTCGCCCTAAGTCGTTAAGTGGATTTTTAAATTAGAAGGTTTCCGTACAAACAAATTAGTCCCTGCCGTTGTTCTTTTGGGTAATCCCCAAAGGAAATTTCCGACCGATCGGACTATTATTGATGTATAGACAGACATGGGATGGTATCTCTCCAGTAATAAAAGCATGGAACTTTTTTTATTCCTTATATGAATATCAGGGAATACATAGATAATGGAATGGTTGAAAGTTACGTACTCGGACTTTCTGATCCCGACGAGCGCGAGGAGATGAGGAAGCTTGCCCGTGAGTATCCGGAACTTGAAACCGAATTCGACGAAGTGGAGCGCGTGATCCAGCAGCTCCTTTTCGAAGAAGCCGTATTGCCGCCTGCTACCCTTCGCCACCGCACGCTTCAGCCGCTCGACTGGGCAGATACCAATACGGAGAAGGAAGGGAAGAAACCGAATTATACTTTCATCAACATCGCGCCGAACCAGAACCAGTACATCACGGTACACCGCGTCTGGAAATGGATTTTCATTGCGGCGTTCCTGTTGTTCAAAGCTTGTCTTTTCCTCGCCATCTATTTTTACTTCAAATACCGCCAGGTGGAAGACCGCCAGGAAGAGCGCGAGAAAATCCGTAAGGAACAAATGCAACTGGCTCCGCAAACCCGCGCGGCGCAAGGCTTCTAGTTATCACTGGCTCCCCAGCCTGATCCCTTCATTCACACCTGCCAGTAACATCTGCACGCCCAGCACGGCTAAAATCAAGCCCATCATTTTGGTGATGACTGTCATGGTATTATTCCCCAGTAACCGCACGATGTGCCCGCCAGACAGGAACAGCAAATACGCGATATAGCACAGCACGCCGTAAACGACGATCACGATGACCGTATGCCATTTATCGGCAGACGCGGCATAGTTCATGGCGGTGGTGATAGTGCCCGGGCCGGCCATGAGGGGCATGGCGAGCGGGGTAACGGCTACCGAAATGCCGGGGTCGCCTTCTTTGGCGTCGATACGTTTTTCGGGATGGGGTTTGTCTTCGAGGATCATCCTGTAGCCCACAACAAACAGCAGGATGCCGCCTGTGATGCGCAATGCGGGAAGGGAAATGTTGAAGAGATGCAGGATGGAATTCCCCGCCACGCTGAATACCACGATGATGATAAACGCCACGATGACGGATTTCAGCGCAATTTGCCTGCGTTGGGCCGGCGTCATGTAATCGGTAAGGTCCAGGAAAACGGGGACGTTGGCGATGGGGTTGACGATGGAAAAGAAACCCATGAACACGGCCGTCGCGAACCCGATATAGCTGCCCGTCATGGTGCGTCTTTTTTCGGATGAACGATGTTGGGCTTTACTTTCCGCCCGGTAGACAGGCGTATCAGCCATTCGGCCAAAAACGAAAACACGAGGAAGATCCCGGTAACGAGTAAGTGCCGCGGTGCGCCGGTGGCGTCTACGATCACGACCAGTATCACCGTTCCGCAGCTGACGATCGCCGCCAGCCACGCGATCCACGGCGTGGCTTTCGTTTCTTTCAGCACCCGGAGATGGCCGATATTGACGGCGCTGTAGCAAAGCAGCATGGCCATACCGCCGAGGGATGCGATCACGGAAAGGTCGAATAGCATGATCAGCGCAATGATGCAGACGCCGGTGATGGCGAGCCCCTCCGTGCCGCGGCCCCACAGATGTTTCTCGAAAGCCTTCGGCAGCGTGCCGTACGCGGCCATGACGTACGAATTATTGCCCGTGGAAAAGAGATTGGCGTTGATGGCCGTGATGCTCGACACCAGCGCGGCTACAGACACGATCACGAACCCGGTGTTCCCCAGCATGGGGCGCGCAGCTTCGGCCAGGGCGGTTTCCTTTGCAGCTACCACCTGGTCTGCACTGAGGTTCCCGAACACGACGATCGCCAGCACGATGTACACGCCGGTCACCAGCAGAATGGTGGTCATAATGGCCCGGGGGAGCGTTTTGGCGGGATTGTCGATATGCTCCACGGCGCCGCTGATCACGTTGAAGCCGGTATAAGCGAAGAAAGTGACGGCCACGCTGCTGAGGAGACTGCTGGGGGCCAGGTGCGCTGGGAAGGCGAGGTTTTCCGGCTGGATGGTATAAAAACCGAGGATGGCGAAACCGAACAATACGGTCAGTTTCACAGCCACGAAAATTTTCTCCACCCGCGCGAACGCGGTGACGCTCACGAAGTTGAGGACCACCAGCGCCGCCACGATGCCCGCGGCGGTGAGGTTCTGCACCCAGTCTGCACCGCCGTGGCCCAGCAATACGGCCGCATAAGCGCCGAAGGATTTAGCGACTACGGCAGACAGTACGATCATGCTGACGTAATAAAATATCCCCATCCCGCCGGAGTAAATGTTCACCCCGTAAGCCTGTACCAGGTATTCGAGCACCCCGCCGTTAGACGGGTAGCGCGCGCCCAGGCGGGCAAAGGAATATCCGCAAAGGATGGTGATGCCTCCGGCGATGAGGAAAGACAGCCAGGTGGCCGAACCTACGATGGCGCCCGTTTGGCCCAACAGGGCAAAAATGCCCGCGCCGATCATGGCGCCGATCCCCATGGATATGGCGGCGGAAAGGGAAAGATTGCCCTTCTTGGTCTTTTTTACCATTTGAGGTGTATGTTCTTAAGTAATGCGGAACACTACAAATTGTTCATTCTCCGCTTGTAAACAAATTCCGCCGCCGCACTGTTTTAATGGAAACGAATTTTGCACAAACACTCTCAATCCCCCTATTATGGCACAACGCAGAGAACATGACTTTTTAGGCGAACGCGAAATCCCGGCCGACGTGTATTATGGAATCCAGACCCTCCGGGCCATCGAGAATTTCCACATCACCGGCATCCCGCTGAACACGGAACCCCTGTTTGTCCAGGCCCTCGCATATGTGAAGAAAGGCGCCGCCATGGCCAATGCAGAGCTCGGTGCGCTCGATAAGAACATCGCGGAGCATATCATAAAAGCCAGCGACCGGGTGATCAACGGCGAATTCGATTCCCAGTTCATCACCGACCTCATCCAGGGCGGCGCGGGCACCAGCGTGAATATGAACGCCAATGAAGTGATCGCCAACGTGGCACTCGAAATGATGGGCAAAAAGAAAGGTGAATACGATTTCTGCCATCCCAACAACCACGTCAATTGCTCGCAATCCACCAACGACGCCTACCCCACCGCGTTCCGCATCGCGCTGATCAATAAACTGTCGTCCTACAAACAAAGCCTCGCCGCGCTCGCAGAGTCGTTCGACAAGAAAGGCGACGAATTCAAACAGGTCCTCAAAATGGGGCGCACCCAATTGCAGGACGCGGTGCCCATGAGCATGGGCGACGAGTTCAAAGCCTTCGCCACCACCATCCGCGAAGAGCTGGCCCGTGTCGAGGAAAGCAAACGGCTGATCTCCGAGATCAACATGGGCGCTACGGCCATCGGTACCGGCGTGAACGCGCCCGACGGTTATGCCGAGCTCGTGACGAAACATCTCGCCAGGATCACGGGCCTGCCGCTGGTGTTGGCCAGCGACCTCATCGAGGCTACGGTAGACACGGGCGCGTACGTGCAGTTGTCGGGCGTGCTGAAACGCACGGCTGTGAAGGTTTCCAAGATATGTAACGATTTACGCCTGCTCTCCTCCGGCCCGCGTTGCGGCCTCAACGAAATCAATCTGCCACCCATGCAGCCGGGCTCGTCCATCATGCCGGGCAAAGTGAACCCCGTGATCCCCGAAGTCGTGAACCAGACGGCGTTTTACGTGATCGGGCAAGACCTTACACTGACCCTCGCCGCCGAAGCCGGCCAGTTACAGCTGAACGTGATGGAACCGGTGATCGGTTTCGCGCTGTTCACGTCCATCACCTATATGACGAACGCCTGCAACACCCTCCGCGAAAAATGTGTGGATGGGATCACAGCCAACGCGAAGCATACCCAGGAAATGGTCATGCAAAGCATCGGTATCGTAACGCAGCTCAACCCCATCATCGGTTACGAACAATCGGCCGCCATTGCGCGCGAAGCGCTGGAAACGGGCAAGTCGGTACACGATATCGCGGTGAAGGAAAAGAAACTGGTGACGCAGCAAAAGTGGGATGAGATATTCACGTTCGACAATATGATCCGCCCCAAATTCATTAACAGTTAATTGTTGTTGTGCTTATGAAAAACGTATTGTTGCTATTGCTGGCAAGCACCTGCTGGATGCTGCGCCCTGCCCGCGGACAGAACGCCAATTTACCCAATGTCGTGATCCTGGCAACGGGCGGCACGATAGCCGGGGCAGGGGAATCCAGCGTGGGAACGGCCTACACGGCCGGGAAACTCCCGATAGACGACCTGTTGAACGCCGTACCGGAAGCGCGGAAGATCGCCAATCTCCGGGGCGAACAAGTGGCCAGCGTCGGCAGCCAGGCCATGCACGACAGCGTGTGGCTGAAGCTCGCCCACCGCATCAACGAGCTCGCGCAGCGCAGCGATGTGGACGGGATCGTGATCACGCATGGTACAGACACGGAAGGCGAAACGGGATTCTTTCTCCAGCTGACCGTCAAAACCACCAAACCCGTGGTACTCGTGGGCGCGATGCGCTCCGCTACCGCACTGTCGGCCGACGGGCCGCTCAATCTCTACAATGGCATCGTGGTGGCGGCGAACAAAACTTCGGCAGACCGCGGTGTGCTTGTGGCCATGAACGATTACATCTATTCCGCGAGAGACGTCACCAAAACCAACACCACCAACGTTTCCACGTTCCAGGCGCCGAATACAGGCCCGCTGGGCGTGGTGATGGACGGGAAGGTGGAATTTTATCACCGCATCATCCGCAAGCATACGCACCAGACGGAATTCGACGTGAGCAAGGTGAATTCCTTGCCAAAAGTCGATATCTTGTACGGGTACGCCAATACGAATCCCGTGCTGGTAGACGCATTGGTGAAAGACGGCGTACAGGGCATCGTGATCGCGGGTGTGGGGAACGGCAACCTTTACCCTACCGTGGAAGAGCGCGTGAAGAAGATCACCCGCCAGGGCATCGCGGTAGTGCGCTCCAACCGCACCGGCAGCGGCCGCGTGCTGTTGAACGCAGAAACGGACGACACCGCATTGGGTACCATCGCGGCAGACGACCTCAATCCGCAGAAAGCCCGCATCCTCCTGCAGTTGGCATTACTGAAGACGAAAGACACGAAGAAGATCCAGGAAATGTTTTTTGAGTATTGACATCGCTTCCAACATAACAACCACGTAAAAAGAAAACATGATCTGGATCCAATTTGCCATTCTCCTGGTGGCTATCCTCATCGGCGCCCGCATGAAAGGTATCGGCCTGGGCGTGATGGGCATGGCGGCCCTTGCCCTTTACCTTTTCGTATTCCGCATGCGGCCGGCAGAGCCGCCTATAGACGTGATGCTCATCATCCTCGCCGTGGTTTCCACAGCGGCCACCATGCAGGCGGCCGGCGGGATGGATTACCTTGTTCGCATCGCGGAAAAGATACTGCGGAGCAAACCATCGATGATCACGCTGCTGGGCCCGCTGGTGACGTTCGCGTTCACCCTCTTCGCGGGAACGGCGCATATCACGTATTCACTGCTGCCTATCATTTCGGAAGTGGCTACCAAGAAGCGCATCCGGCCGGAAAGGCCCCTGAGCATATCGGTGATCGCCTCGCATCTGGGCATCACGGCCAGTCCCATTTCCGCGGCAACGGCGGCCATGATCACCATCCTGGCCGGTCAGATCGAACTGGTGCATATCCTGAAAGTATGCATCCCCGCCTGTATTGTCGGCATTCTCTGCGGCGTGGCGGTGGTGTGGAAGAAGGGGAAGGAACTGGAGAAAGACCCTGTGTTCCTGGAGAAAATGAAAGATCCGGAATTTGCGCGGGAGCTGGATGCGCACTCCGCGTCTGACAATACCCCGCTGAAGCCCGGCGCCAAGATATCCGTGATCATTTTTGCCGTGGCGGTACTGCTGATCGTACTGGTAGGGGCTTTCCCGTCGATGTTGCCATCGTTCGAGCCCGGTGCCGCGAACCTTTCCGTGAACGCGAACGGTACCATCAAAATGGCGGCGGTGATCGAACTGGTGATGCTGGGCGCCGCGGCGCTGATGCTCCTGTTCACCAAAACTTCCACCACCGACGTGGCCAAGGCCAGCCTGTTTACCGCAGGTGCGCAGGCCGTTGTGTCGATTTTCGGGGTGGTGTGGATGAGCGCCACTTTCATGGAAGCGAATTCCGCCGCCATCGAAGGTGCGTTGGGAGATATGGTGAAAGCCGCTCCGTGGACGTTCGCCATCGCCCTGTTCCTGTTGAGCATGCTGCTTTTCAGCCAGGCCGCCACTACCAAGGCACTCATGCCGCTGGGCGTGTTGCTGGGCATCGCCCCGATGAACCTCGTGGCCATGTTCCCCGCTACCAATGGCGATTTCGTGCTGCCGGGCTACCCCACGCTGCTGGCCGCTATCAACTTCGACCGCACGGGCAGCACCTATATCGGGAAATACCTCATCAATCATAGTTTCATGTTACCGGGGCTCGTGGCCGTGTCGGCGAGCGTGGCCTCGGGGTTCCTGTTTGCCCACCTATTCTGGTAGAACCCTAAAAAACCGATGTATGAAGAAAAGCCGTACCCTTCTCTGGCTGCTGCTCCTCCTGCCCGCTGCGCTCATGGCGCAGGTGCACGAACGGCAGACAGACGATACGTCGATCCACAGTGTCCCATTTATCCCGGTCAGCAAACAGTCGCTGTTGTCGAACGTGGACGTGATCGCTAACATGCAGATGTCTTTCCAGAACGAATTCAGCGAAGGCACCTACCAGCAGTCCCGCTTCGTCATGAACCAGTTCCGGCTGGAAATCCGCGGGAAGGTGCACGATAAGGTATATTTCCGGTTCCGCGACCGGTACACCCGTGGCGTGGTGCCGCAAACGATCGATAATATCAGCCGTAGCACGGATCTGGCTTTTCTTCGGTTCGACGCGAACGACAGCTGGAGCATTTACGCCGGTAAACTGTGCGCCGACTGGGGTGGGTTCGAGTTCGACGCCAATCCCATCGAGATTTACGAGTATTCCGACATCATCGAGTACGCCGACAATTTTCTGGTAGGCGCGGGCGTTTCGTATATGTTGCCCGACAAGCAGAACCAGTTCACCGTTCAGCTGCTGAACAGCCGTACGGCGAGTTTCACGGAATTGTACGATACTACCGCGCTGCCGGGCATCAAACCGGCGAAGTTCCCCTTCGCGGGGGTGCTCAACTGGCGCGGCAATTTCGGGAAATTCAGCACGTTGTGGTCGTACTCCGTGTTCCGCGAAGCCGAAAACGAATACATGAATTACCTGGCGCTGGGGAACCAGTTCCAGACCGGGAAGTTCCACATCCAGTACGATTTCAAATGGAGCCGCGAAGCGCTCGACCGGAAAGGCATCGTTTCAGGGATCACCGACAACATGGGCATCAAGCACGCGTATCGCGCCAGGTACATGAGCCACTGGGTGCGGCTCGACTGGCACCTGTCCTCCAAAGTCAACCTGTTTTTCGTGGGCATGATGGACGACGCTTACTGGAAACCTTCAGGGACCACGTTGCCGGCGAACACGTCTACCAACAAGTTGCGGACGGCGTGGGGATATATTCCCGGAGTGGAAGTGTATCCGTTCAAAAACCTGAACCTCAAAGTGTTCGGGACTTTCATCGGAAGAAAATACGTGTATACCGATTACGCGAAATCGAATTTCGGTATGGCCAACACGGATAACTACCGTGCGTCGATCGGAATTATCAGCCCATTGGTCATCTTATAACGTACGGAACGGATCCTGAGCGCCGGCGGTTTTATCAGCGGACAAACAACACATCGCAGGCAGGAGGGATCCGTTTATCTTTGTATCAAAAAGAACCAACTTTACATGAGCTATACCGTTCCTGCGGCCACTACCATCGGCCATGTGCACCTGAAGGTCTCCGACCTGCAGCGTTCCCTCGATTTTTATTGCGGATTACTGGGATTTGAACTGATGACGAAGTTCGGCGACCAGGCGGCTTTCATTTCCGCCGGCGGCTATCATCACCACATCGGCCTCAATACCTGGCATAGCAAGGGCATGCCGCCCGCGCCGGAGAATGCCGCAGGCCTTTATCATGTGGCCATCCTCTACCCTACCCGGAAAGACCTGGCGGAGATTTACAAAAGGCTCACCGGCGCCGGGGTGGCTTTCACCGGCTTCGCCGACCACGGCGTGTCGGAAGCGCTGTACCTCAACGATCCGGATTTGAACGGACTGGAACTGTATTGGGACCGCCCGCGCGAGCAGTGGCCGAAAGATGAAAACGGGAACCTGACCATGTACACCCATCGCCTCGATATCAGCGATCTGCTGCACGAACTGGAGCGATAATTACTGGATTTTCAGTTTGTCTTTGCTCTTTTCCATCGCCTCGTCGATGGAATGGGATTTCCGTATGTCGAGGTGATGCTTGGTGTCTTCCGCCAGCTTGGAATAGAAATTATGCAGGGTGTTCAGCTCTTCCTCGGAGATCGATTCCACGTCTATCAGGCGATTGCTGGCCGTTTTGGTGCAGGCAATCAACTCGTTGAGTTTCAGTTGGATGGATTTGGAATCCTTGTTCTGGGATTTCTGGATGATGAAAACCATGAGGAAGGTGACGATGGTAGTGCCGGTGTTGATGACCAGCTGCCAGGTGTCTGAAAACCCGAACAGCGGGCCGGTGACGGCCCAGGCGATGATCACGAAGAAGGCGATGATAAAAGCCCAGGGGCTGCCGGTGGCGGACACGGCTTTGCCTGCGAACCGCTCGAACAGCGGTACTTTCTTGTTTGCTTCTTGCTGCTGCATAATATTAGTAATTGATGTTCAGCAGGCGCAGCTTGTTGTAGAGGGTTTTCCGGTCTATATTCAATAACTGCGCGGCTTTCGTCTTGTTGTACTTCACTTCTTTCAGAACGTTGATGATCTTGTTGTATTCCGCTTTCAGGGCTACGGATTTGAGATCATTATCGTCCAGCATCGGGAAGTTGGGCTCGTCTGCCCCGTCCCCGGGAACGGGTTCGATGCCGGAAGAAGTGATGGGTCGCGTCATTTTACCGGCTTTCATTTCCAGCGGCAGCGCGGCCATGGAAATTTCTTTTCCGGCGGGCGTGAGCAGGCTCGCGCGGCGGATGACGTTTTTCAGTTCACGGATATTGCCCGGCCAGTCGTAGTTCCGGAAACATTCCCAGACTTCCTCGCTGAGCGTGGCTTCGGGCTTGTTCAGCTCCCTGCCGGCCTGCGCCAGGAAAGCGTCTACGAAAGAGCGGAGATCGTCGCCACGGTCGCGCAGCGGCGGAATATGGATGGTGAATTCGTTGAAACGGTGGAAAAGATCTTCCCGGAATTTGCCTTTCTGCACGGCTTCGAACAGGTTTTCGTTGGATGCTACGATCAATCTCACATCCACCGCGATTTCTTTCATGCTGCCTACGCGACGGATCTGTTTTTCCTGGATGACGCGGAGCAGGGCTACCTGAACGTCGTAGGGAAGGTTAGCGATTTCGTCGAGGAAGATGGTGCCACCGTGCGCCTGTTCGAACGCGCCGATCTTGGTGCCGATGGCGCCGGTGAATGATCCTTTTTCATGACCGAATAATTCGCTGGCGGCCAGCTCGCGCGAAAGCGCGCCACAGTCGATCGGGATGAACGGCTGGTTTTTGCGGCTGCTGTGGTCGTGGATGAGGTGGGCTACGGATTCCTTGCCGGTGCCGGTTTCCCCGAAAATGATCACGCTGTAATCTGTAGGGGCCACGAGGGTGAGCTCGCGGATGAGCTGGCGCGAAGGGTCACTTTCGCCGTACACGTATTGCTCGCCGGTCCCGGTGCCGCCGGAGGGTTGCAGGCGCTGGGCGTCCTGTTCCCGGACGGGCGCTGCGGGAGCCGCATGCACGGGTTGGGGCATGGCGGCGCCGGGGCTTTCCAGGGCCTTGTTGACCAGGGCCAGGATCTCATCGGGATATAATGGTTTAGAAATGTAATCGTATGCGCCGTTCTTCACCATGTCTACCGCGATGCGGACATCGGAATAGCCCGTGATGATAATAACGACGGTTTGCGGATTGAGGGTGCGGATATCATTGAGCAGCTGCGACCCGTCCGTGTCTTTGAGCCGGTAATCGCAGAGCACCAGGTCGAAGGGCGCTTCTTTGAGCAGCTTCAGGGCGCCGGCGCCCGTCATCGTACTTTCTGTCTTAAAGCCATGCTTGCCCAGGAATCGGCTGAGCAGGGTACAAATGTTTATTTCATCATCAACAATGAGGATTTTCTTCATATTCGATATATGTTGGACGGACATTAAATTTACAACTAATTATGCATATGCGGTTTTACCATCGTTCCGCTTCATTTCAAACAGGATGTCAGTTAACTCGTTCACATTGAACGGTTTCGGCAGGAAGTGCACTGCGCCGGAAGTCAGGGCCTTCTGTTTTTCCATACCATTGTCGTAAGCACTTATGGATATTACCGGTAAATCGGGATAATCTGCCTTTATTTTCGGCAATATATCGAGCCCCGACCCATCGGGCAGGTGAATGTCCAGGAACAGAATGTCGGGTTGCTGGTGTTGGAGAAACAACAGTCCGTCTTTCAGTGCATGCACATATTTCACTTTATATCCGTGTTTCGTCAGGCTTAACTGTAAAAGTTGACAAATATCCGGCTCGTCATCTATAATTAATATCAAATCTCCCATGGCTCGTCCATTTTATACCGGGAAACGGTTGCCACCGAGACCGTCAAACCGGATGTTACTGTCATTTATGCTTCTATATGCAAACTGTTTGCCGGAACCTTTTGTCTGTTCCAACAAGCAAATTTGTGGATAAACTTCCCCGGAAGTTACGCCGTATTTCCACAATATGTTCAGCCACCCCGCCCAAACACGGCCGTTTCCCCCGTATTGGCCTGGTGGTATAGTAATTGTTCGTTTTCATCCAGCGTCATTTACTTCATCAAAAAATGATAACGTATGAACAATCTGCAATTGAAAGGTGCCTGGAATGAAATCAAAGGCAAATTGAAGCAAAAGTACGCGGATCTGACAGACGATGATCTGACGTATGCAGAAGGTAAGGAAGACGAGCTGTTGGGCAAGCTCCAACAGAAACTCGGTAAGTCGAAGGAGGAAGTGAAAAAACTCATCGACGAACTGTAAACGCAGTGTACGATTATACTTTTATCATAGCTGTTGTTTTAGTTATTGGCAGCTTCGAGTGGTTTTAAAATGCAGTTAAAGCATCATTAAAACCGTAAAGCTTGCCAGCTGTCCTGCATCTTCCGGTGCGGGACAGCCTTTTGTCAAGCAAAAAAACGCATTGTCATAGATTGATCCATTGTAAGCGTTCATCCAGTTTGTGACCATTTGATCATCCTGCTCATAAAATGAAAGTTCCGGCAAAACCTGCCGGAACTTTCTGTTTTTATATATCGATACTACAGGACTCAGCCTTTGTTGGCGGTTTCGAGGTCGCGGAGGTACCGGATCTTATCGTGGGCGGAGCGCAGCTTGATGCGTTGATCGGAGATTATGGTGCGCACTTCGGGCGGGAGGAAGTCCTGGTCCAGCGCGGTGTTGTACGATTTCTGGGCGGCGTCTTCCCCGTATTCGCAGGTGGCGAGGATGGCGCGGCGGTCTCCTCCGCCGAAAGTGACTTTGACATCCATCCAGGTACGGTACAGCTTCCCGGCGAAAGTAGTGTCTCGCTCGCGTTCTTCGCCGAGGCTGCGGAGGTATTTATTTAGCTCGGTCGTGTTTTGTTTGCTGTCGGCGATCATCGTTTCGAACAATTCCTTCAGGTCCAGATCGTCTGTTTGCAGGCGGGCTTTGTTATATCCTTCTACCCGGTCGTTATTGATCTTCACCAGGTCTTCCACGACTGCGGCCGTTTTTTGCAGGTGTTCCATGATATGCTTTTTTATGGGTGATGTAATGATATGGTTCCATACCATACTGCCCAAAAAAGCTGCCATGCCGGTTTTGTGCGGGGATGGAGGTTGCTTTGGCGAAGCGGCGCCCCTGTTGGTGGAAGTGTGTCCACATCGGTTGGGGCGAATATTTCCGGTGGATGGGAAACCTACGGCTGAAGCGACCACTGGCATGAATTTTACATGATTTATCATGAACCAAAAACAATCCAGATATGAATTCCTTACTGTATCTCATTGCGGTGATCCTGATCATCGGCTGGTTGCTGGGATTCTTCGTGTATTCCGCCGGTGGCCTCATCCATGCTTTGCTTGTGTTGGCCATTATCGCCATCCTGATCAATATCATCCGGGGCAGGGCGGCATAGTTTTTCCGCGCCCCACCAGATAAAAAGCGGGTAGAATGGAGATAAGTATTTCCATTTGTCCCGCTTTTTGCATTAATTCAGGACATGAATCCCATCCTGTTATTCCTGACCATGGCTATTAAAGCTTATTCCATGCCGATGTTGGTAACCGACCAGGCGGAGCATCGCATCCTCCTCATGAATCTGCCTTCCGGCGAGCTGATCCGCGAATGGCGGGCGGCCGATATCCCGGAGCACCACCGCAAATGGTTCCGCAACCCCAGTGAAGTAAAAGCCTCGCGCGATCTGAGGTACATCCTCATGTGCGCCTCCGGCGGCGGCGCCGCCATCATCCGCCTGAAAGACGCCAAAACTTTGTGGTACGACTCCGTAGGCGGCAATCCCCATTCCATCGACATCGCCCCCTTCAATACCGTTGTAGTGGCCTCCAGCACCGGGGATCAATATACCGTTTTCCGGTACGATACCACTAAAGCCTACGCGCCCAGGCGGCCCCGCAAATCCATCATCGCTCCCGACGCACATTCCGTCAATTTTTACCAGGACAGCTTTTACATCGCCGGAAGGGACCAGATCTGGATCTGCCTGTTCCGGAAAGGAAAGCGGAATGGTGTGGCAGAAGTGCATATCGCCAACGCGGCAACCATCCCCGGAAAAGGCGCACACGACATGAGCTATGGCTCCCGCACCGGCGTTTTCTACGTAACAACGGTGGATACGCTGCTGGAATTCCACACCAAAGACAATTCCTTCCACCCGGTCGATAGCAAAATCACCCGCAACATCAAGAGCTTTTCGGAAGGGGAGAAGATTATCCGGCCATCGTCACCGTTCCGAAAGAGCAATGGTGGACAGACGAGGTGACCGACCTGCAAGGCAACACCATCCTGCGCATCCCCGGCGCGAAGATCTACAAGGCGCGTTGGATGCGGGGTTTCAGCAGCACTTATGCGGAAATCAACGCCAAAGGCGATACCACCTTCTTCAAAAAATGGTAAACACCTAATTGGCCGGCAACGTGATGATGAACGTAGTGCCTTCCCCGATAGTGCTTTCCACCTGGATGTGGCCTTTGTGATTGATGATGATGTTTTGGGTGGATGTGAGCCCCAGCCCCGTGCCTTTCGTTTTTGAGGTGAAGAACGGGTCGAACAGGCGCGATTTGTTCTCTTCCGGAATGCCTGTTCCATTATCCTGGATACGGATAATGGCGGATTTCCCTTCTGCGTACGTGTTCACAGTGAGCACGCCTTTTCCCGGCATCATGGCTTCGATGGCGTTGATGAGAATGTTCAGCAGTGCGATGCGGATCTTTTCGTCATCCACCGTCAGCATAATTTTCTCCTCCGCATAATATTCTTCCAGCCTGATGCCGTTGAGCTGCAGGCGGTCTGTAGCCAGGGCCAGCGAGCTGTGGATGAGATCGTTCAGGTCATGTTCCTGGAGATGAAGCTCCATCATGCGGGTAGATTGCAGCAGTTCGGTCACGAGTTGGTTGATGCGCGTGCAGTTGCGCTCGATGATGTCGAGGTAGAGCGTGGTGTCTTCGGGGTCGGTCGAATCTTCTCCCTGAATTGCCCAACCGCTAATATGATGTTAGTGAGCGGGTTACGTACTTCATGTGCGATCACCCGGGCAATTCGGCCCGAGATCACGAACTTTTCCTGTTGCCGTTTTTCCTGTTCTTCGCGTTTTTTGTCGGTGATGTCTTCCGCCACGCAAAGGAAAGTGCCCAGCTGCTCGTCGAGCTTGCTGGCGTTGACGAGCACGGCGATCTTTTTCCCGGATTTGTCGCGGAAGGTGAATTCTTTCTGCACGATGGCGTCGTCCGTACAGATTTCTTCGAAGAAGCGTTTGGCTTCGGTTTCGAGGAAGAAGAGCTTGTCCATGTTCATGGTCAGCAGTTCTTCGCGCGAGTAATTCGTTTTTTTACTGGCGTTGGGATTGGCATCGATGATATTCATGTTGCAATCGGCCAGGATGATGATGTCGTGGCTTTTTTCGAAGATGCCGAAATATTTGCGCTCGTTTTCCGCAATGGCGCGCAGGTGCTTGAATTCGGAGATGCCGTAACGGATGGCGCGTTCCAGGTCGGGGCCGGTGATATCGCCTTTCACGAGGTAGTCGGTTGCCCCGGCGATCATCGCTTCATTATCGATGGCGTAATCGCCTTTGCCGGTGAGCATGATCACGGGGGCTTCGTACCCGATAGACTGGAAATGGCGGAGGATATCGATCCCCGTGTGCATGCCCAGCCGGTAATCGACGAGGTACAGTTCATGTTCGCGCCGCCCGATGGCTTCAAGGGCTCTGTCATAGGTAGGGGCCCAGGTTAACTCGTACTGGTCGGGCGCCACATCCTGCAATACGGTGTTGACGAGGAAGAAATCGTCTTCATCGTCGTCGATCATCAGGATGCGTTTACGTTTATCTTTCATAGTGCTGAATGTGTATTCCTGTTTTCAAGCAAGAAACATGCTCAAAATCAGTCTTCCCGCAATTGCCGGAGCGGGAGGGTGATGATGAATGCGGCGCCTTTTCCGGGTTCGCCTTCGGCGGAAATAAAGCCCTGGTGGGCGTCGGTGATTTTTTTACAGATGGCGAGACCGATGCCGGTGCCTTTGTATTCGCTCACGCCGTGCAACCGCTGGAAAATGAGGAAGATGCGGTCTGCGTAAGCGGGGTCGAACCCGATGCCGTTGTCTTGCACGCGGATGCGGAGGTATTTTTCCTGCGCCCGTTTTTCGCTGGGAACGCGGGCTTCCGCGCCGGTGAGCGTTTCGCCGGTGATGCGGATTTCCAGCGGGCGGTCGGGCGAGGCGAATTTGATGCTGTTGGACAGGATATTCTGGAAAAGCTGGTGCAGCCCCGTGTCTGAGCCTTCCACCGCCGGAAGTTTGTCGGTGGAAACGGTGCCTTTCTTTTCCTGCAGGGGCGCTTCGAGATCGCCGAGCACGTCGCGCAGCAGTTCGTTGAGGTCTACGGCTGCGATCGTGTCTGGCGTGATGCGGCCGGCGCGGGAGAAGATGAGCAGATCGTTGATGAGCACGCGCATGCGGCCTACGGCAGATACCATACGGTCTACCAGCTGGCCGGCTTCGGGAGGAATATCTTCCCGGTATTTGAGGAGCAGCCGGTCGGAAAACGTGGAGATTTTGCGCAGGGGTTCCTGCAAATCATGCGACGCCACGTAGGCGAACTGTTCGAGCTCCTGGTTCGATTTATTGAGCAGGTTGATGTTTTCCTGGAGTTCCCGCTGGTAGCTCCGCATCCTGGATTCGATGTGGAGCTGGAGGCGGAATTCGCGGTTGAGGGTAACGTAGGAATATATACCGATTAAAATGGCGATGAGGGAAATGATGAACACGGCGGGGATCCAGAGGTTGGAGAAGAAGGTGAACAGCCGCGATTTCTCGGTAAGCTGGGCTTCTTCGATGGCGATCATGTCCTGCATTTTGCGGTCGATGCGGTCCATGGACAATTCCCCTTCCTTCACGGAGGCGATGCGGGGATCCCTGGCGCCGGCGAGCAGCTGGCCGTATTTAACGTCGAGGAGGACTTTGAGGGTGTCGAGGTTTTTTTGTTGGGGGGGATCGTCGATGATCCGGCGGAGTTTGCGGTATTCGCTTTCGATCTTGACGCTTCGTTCTTCCATGCTGGGGCGGAGGAATTCCTGCTGATGGGTGATGTTGTAGCCGCGGATCGCGGACTCTGCGTCTTTCAAATGGCGGGAAATGAGCTCCAGGCGCTTGGAGACTTCCACCGCGTGCTGCAGGCGGGAGGCGTTGTGCTGGAGGTTTTTCGCGATGAGGTAAGACACGACGCTGGCGCCGACGATGGCCGTAAAAGCGATGAAAAATCCCACCCTGATCTTCTTATGTATGCTGATGTGCATTTCCTTCAAACTGTTTATGGATGCCGGTTTTGGATGTGCAAGTTTTTCTACATACTGAAAACTCCCTTCTACAAGGCTTCCTCCGCAAAGTCGTCCGTTTACCCGCCATTCCTACCCCAAAGTACGAAAACCCCCGCATTCCATCCCCGTCTGCCCGCCACCGAAAGCGTTACAGTGGCGCATGATATTGTTGTTGCTTCCCTGTTCCGCAAATCATGTGCCTTCGTCTTGGAATGCCGTTTGGACGAGTATCATAAAGAACGTGTCAAACCTTAAAATCCTCCAGCCATGACAAACGAAACCGATAAAAACCCACGCCCGAACCCCGCATCGCCAGGCATTCAGCCGCCAGACGAAAACAGGGGCCAGGGGGGCGGTCAACCCAAACCCGGACAAGGGCAGGAACCCGCCAAGCAAAACCCGGACATCCCGAAGGAAATCCCCAAGCGGGAAATCGATCGCAAACCCAGCGATCCCCAATCCGAGCCCGAACAGGGACCCCGGCAGGATAAACCCGAGAAAGGAAGGGAAAACCCTACACCCGATATTCCGGAAAGTGAAGAAAATAACGATGTCCAGGAACAATCACCAGACATCGTCGGCGAACGCAAAATCGAAAACGATAGCATCATCGACAAGCGCGACCGCTTTCCGTTTCCTAACAAATAAACCTGAAAAAACGAACGCATTATGGCAACAAAGAACACCAAAACAACCGGTAAGAAGCCGGCTTCCGCAAGCGCCAACGGCCGGAGCAACGGCTCCATGAAAAAATCCACGCCGGCACGCAAACCCGCATCCCGCAACGGCGATATGGAAGCTTCGCCTTTCCATCAATTGTTTGTGGACGAATTGAAAGACATCTACTGGGCCGAGAAACACCTCGTAAAAGCATTGCCCAAAATGCAGAAAGCAGCATCCACAGCAGAATTGGTAGACGCATTCGCCGATCACCTCGAAGCTACCAAAGGCCACGTCAGCCGCCTCGAAGACATTTTTGAGATCCTGGGGATGAAACCCACGGCCAAAAAATGTGAAGCCATGGAAGGCCTGGTGGCCGAAGCGCAGGAACTGATCAGCGAAGAAGATGCAGGTTCCGTGCTCGACGCCGGGCTCATCATCGCCGCACAGAAAGTAGAACATTACGAGATCGCCACGTACGGCAGTTTGCGCACGCTGGCCACCCGCATGGGCCACACGGATGCCGCTAACTTACTGGAACGAACGCTGGACGAAGAAAAGGAAACGGATTCCCTCCTCACCCAGATCGCAGAATCGAAAGTGAACGAGGAAGCGATGGCGGAAGACTGATACGCCGTCGGGAACAAGGCTGCTGCATCCATTTGCAGCAGCTTTTTTTGACCCAACATCCCGGATATGCAGAAATCGAGCAAGAAAAAGCCCCTGCGCCCGCCCCAGCACCAACGCCGCCAGCCCGGCGCCGAACACAGGATGAAACCCCTGCCCCAGGCCCAACCGCGATCGCAACCGGCCGGCCGGCTCCAGGACAAGATCGCCCTCATCACGGGGGGCGACAGCGGCATCGGGCGCGCCGTGGCGCTGGCTTTCGCCGCACAGGGCGCACATGTGGCGATCGCCTACCTCGACGAAACCGAAGATGCCAATACCACCGCCCTTGGCGTGAAAGACCGCGGGCGGGAAGTTATGCTGATCCCCGGAGACCTGAGCCGCGAAAGGCATTGCGAAAAAGTGGTGCGGCAAACCGTGAAGAAATTCGGGCGCATCGATATCCTCGTCAACAACGCCGCCGTGCAATTCCCGCAGAAAAAATTCACGGACATCACGACGGATCAACTGTTGAGAACGTTCTCCGTCAATATATTCCCGCATTTTTATCTCACGCGCTTCGCATTGCCGCACATACCCCGCGGCGGATGCATCATCAACACCACGTCGGTAACGGCTTACCGCGGCAGCGCGCATTTGGTGGACTATGCCGCTACGAAAGGCGCGATCGTTTCGTTTACGCGGTCGTTATCGTCGATGCTGGCGGAAAAAGGCATCCGCGTGAACGGCGTGGCGCCCGGCCCCATCTGGACGCCGCTTATCCCCGCCACGTTCCCGGCAGACCATGTGGCCGATTTCGGGTCGGACGTGCCGCTGAAACGCGCCGGCGAACCGGCGGAAGTGGCGGGCTGTTACGTGTTCCTGGCTTCTGCGGAGGCCGATTATATGACCGGACAAATCTTGCACCCCAATGGAGGAGAAATTGTTAACGGCTGACGCGCCCGCCGTGGCGCAGGCCGCCCGGCTCCGCTACGTTCAGCCGGGAATGGCGGGCATTACGAGGCACCGCATGCGCGGTGGATTTTATTATACCGACGCCCAGGGCCGCCGCGTGGCGGACAAAGACGTGCTGGCCCGCATCCGTGGGCTGGTGTTGCCGCCGGCCTGGGAAAACGTGTGGATCTGCCCTTTCCCGAACGGCCACCTGCAGGCAACGGGCACCGATGCACTGGGGCGCCGGCAATACCGCTACCACACGCGATGGGCGGAAGTGCGCAATGAAACGAAGTTTTACCGCCTGCTGGCATTCGGGAAACAGCTCCCGAAGCTCAGGCGCCAGGTGACGAAGGATTTGCGGCGAAAAGCGCTCGACCTCCCACGTGTATGCGCCATCGCCATGCGCGTCATGGAAGAAACCCTCATGCGGGTGGGCAACGCGGAATACGAAAAGAAATACCAATCCTACGGCCTTACTACTTTGCGGAATAAGCATGTCCGGTTCAACGGCCATTCCGCACTATTCCGGTTCAAAGGGAAGAAAGGCGTGGAACAGCAGATAGAGCTTCGGCACGCGGCGCTGGCGCGGCTCCTGCGAAAAGTACGCGACATCCCCGGGCAGGAACTTTTCCAGTATTACGAAAACGGCGAAGTGAAAAGCCTCGATTCCGGCGCGCTCAACGATTACCTGAAAAGTGCCACCGGTGAGGATTTTACCTGTAAAGACTTCCGCACCTGGGCCGGCACCCTCGAAGCCCTGCACCTCCTGGCGGCATGTGAAACCGGACAGTCGGCCGCGGAATGCAAACGTACAATCGTGGAGGTGCTGGACCAGGTGGCCCGGAAACTGGGGAATACCCGCGCAGTGTGTAAGAAATACTACGTCCACCCCGCCCTCACCGACCTTTACGAAAGCGGCGGATTGGGGAAATACCAGGGGCAAAATGTGGACGAAAAACTACTGTTGAAAATCCTCAAAGATCATCATACACAAAAACGGCGACGCCCCTGAAAGGCGCCGCCGCTCTCGTTTACATGTAGTTCATGCATCACAGTCCGCCGAAGATCAGTTGTTCTTCCCGATCTTCAACCGGTATCTTCTGCAGGAATTCGTCGAATCCCGCCTCATCGTGCGAGGTATAAGCCCCGTAAGCGTCGAGCACGTACCCTTTTTTGCCGTTTTTATCTTCCATCAGGTACAATACCGAATTGTCGGACGGGTCGGATTCCCCCTCGAAACGGTAGGTTTTGATGATGAGAAGATCGTCTGGGTTGTAGATCTCGTCGCCTTCCGTGGGCTGCATCCGGCCATGGTCGCTCAGTTTGAACTCAATATCATAGCCTTTCGAGTGCAGTTTGGCCATTACTTGCGACAGGGTGTTCATTTCGCCGGGTTTATCTGTTCTCAGGTTTTCCATAAAAGTCATGTTTGATTACAGTTAGAAATCCAAATCACATGCCACGGGCCGCAAAAAATGGCCTGATTGTTGGCACACGATGCATGAAGCGATAAAATCACTTATAGCAAATTCCCCCGATAGTTATGCATATGAAGAAACAAGGCCGTTCCGCTCCCGGAACGGCTTTTCTTTGCAACTACCATGGTATAATGATTGTTGTACAGGAATACACTAAACCGTTTCCACATGAGAGCCATATGGACAGGCAGCATCGGCTTCGGCCTCGTTAACATCCCGGTAAAGCTTTACAGCGCCATCCAGGAAAGCCGGCTGGATCTGGATATGCTGGACAAAAAAGACCATTCCCGCATCCGTTTTCAACGCATCAACGAGAAAACAGGAAAGGAAGTGGCCTGGGAAAACATCGTCAAAGCATACAATTACAACGACAAATACATAGTACTTGACGAACATGACTACGAAGATGCGAGCCCGAAAAAGAGCAAAATCATCGAAATATCGTCATTTGCCGGAACGGATGAAATAGATGCCGTGTATTTCGAGACGGCCTACTTCATAGAGCCCGATAAAGGCGGCGGCAAAGCATACCAATTGTTGTTGAAAACCCTGGAAAAGACCCGTAAAGTAGGGGTAGCGCTGTTTGTGCTGCGGACGCAGGAGCACCTCGCCGTGGTGCGCGCCAACGGCGACTATCTCATGCTCCACCGGCTGCGGTTCGCGGAGGAAGTCCGGGAGCCGGACGAACTGAAGCTCCCCGATTCTACGACCATCCCGAAAAAAGAGCTGGACATGGCCGTGAAACTGGTAGAAAGCTATTCCGAAACCTTCGATATCAGCGCTTATAAAGACACTTACCGCGAAGAGCTCCTCCGCATCATCAAAGCGAAAGCAGCCGGTAAACGGGCGGTGGTGAAGAAAATGAAAGTGGCCACCACAAAAGGCACCGATCTTTTCGAACAGCTGAAAGCCAGCCTGGGCACTAAAAAACGCGTATCATGAGCCTGACGAAATATAACCAGAAACGGGATTTCAAAAAGACGAGCGAACCAAAGTCCGGCAAAGCCCCGGGAAAAGACCACATCTTCGTCATACAGCGGCATCACGCCACGCGCCTGCATTACGACTTCCGCCTCGAAATGGACGGCGTGCTGAAAAGCTGGGCGGTACCGAAAGGGCCGTCGCTGAACCCGGCAGACAAGCGCCTGGCTATGGAAGTGGAAGATCATCCGTTCGACTACAAGGATTTCCAGGGCGAAATCCCGCCCGGGAATTACGGTGCGGGATACGTGTACATCTGGGATAAGGGGACGTACGAGCTCCTCGAGCCCAACGGTCAACCGTTCGACAAAGAAGCACTGAAAGAATGGAAATCGGGCAGTTTGAAAGTGATCTTACATGGAAAGAAACTGAAAGGCGAATTTGCGCTGGTGAAGATGCGGGGCGGGCGCGAGGAGAACGCCTGGCTGCTCATCAAGCACAATGATAAATACGCCGTTCATGACGCGTACGACAGTGAAGAACACACGCCCAAAACGGTGATCGCGAAAATGAAGGGGCCGCATAACACGAAACCCGAAGCTAAAGCGAAGAAGGCCGCATCTCCGAAAAAGGCTTCCGCATCAAAACAAGCTTCGCCGAAGAAAGCGGCGGTAAAGAAATCTGCCGCTTTGAAAACGGCATCGGCAAAGAAAGCGGCTCCATCGAAAGCCGCTGCAAAGAAATCTGCGTCGCCGAAAAAGTCGGCGACAAAGGAAACTTCATCCACCGGTAAAAAAAGTCGCGGAAGGTGAGCCGATGAAGGAATTCTACAAACCCATGCTCGCCACACTCGTAGACGCGCCCTTCGACCGCCCCGGCTGGATTTTCGAGAACAAGTGGGACGGTTATCGCGCCATTGCCAATGTGAAGAACGGGAAAGCGGAATTGTATTCCCGCAACAAGTTGTCTTTCAATAAAGTATATGATCCGATCGTGAAAGCTGTGGAGCGGATTCCCCACAACGTAGTGCTCGATGGGGAGGTGATCATCCGCAGCACACGCGACAAATCGGATTTTCAGGCGTTGCAGCATTTCAAAACCACCCGCAAAGGGAACCTCACTTACGCCGTTTTCGACCTCCTTTACCTCGATGGCCATCCGCTGGAAGAACTAACCCTGTTGGAAAGGAAAGCGCTCCTTCGGCAAATCGTAGACCAGCTAAACGATCCCGCCGTGATATTCTCCGGGCACGTGGAAGGGAAAGGTATCCAGCATTTCGAAAAAGCGAAAAAAGCCGGTTGGGAAGGCGTGATCGCCAAAAACGGCGAAAGCACCTACGCAGCAGGCGCCCGCTCCCTCAACTGGCTCAAAGTGAAAGTGCTCAACCGCCAGGAAGCCATCATTTGCGGATTCACCGCGCCCCGCGGCAGCCGCAAAAACATCGGCGCGCTCATCCTTGGTGTGTACGACAACGGATCGCTCCAATACATCGGCCACTGCGGCGGCGGATTCAACGACGCCGGGCTCAAAGACATGCACGCCCGGCTCCAGCCCCTGGTGACCAGCACATCACCCTTCAAAGAAAAAATCAAAACGAATATGCCCGTCACCTGGCTGAAACCGCAGCTGGTCTGCGAAGTCAAGTTTTCGGAATGGACCAACGACGGGCATTTGCGTCAACCCATATTCATCGCCCTGCGCGACGATAAGCCCGCCAAATCCGTTGTCCGCGAAACCCCGCGGCACGCGCCGGCGTCAAAACCTGCCGATATGAAAGCAACCGCGAAGAAAGCCTCCACAGCGAAAACAGCTCCGGAAAACGACCGGGAAATCAAGCTGAACGGGAAAACCGTGTCGCTCACCAATCAGCAGAAAATTTACTGGCCGAAGGAAAAGATCACGAAAGGACAACTGGTGGATTATTATCTATCGGTGGCAGACGTGATCCTGCCGCATTTGAAAGACCGTCCGCTGAGCCTGAACCGCTTTCCCAACGGCATCGCCGGGCCGAGTTTTTACCAGAAAGACCTCGATCTGAAAACGGTGCCGTCGTGGTTGAAAACCGCGCAGATTTGGTCGGAGTCTTCGGACCGGGAGATCGATTATCTCGTTTGCAACAACGAAGCCACGCTGGCCTGGATGGTAAACCTGGGCTGCATCGAGATCAATCCCTGGCTGTCGAGATTGAAGAAACCCGACCATCCGGATTACATCGTCATCGACCTCGATCCCAACGATATCGGATTCGTGCATGTGGTGGAAACGGCGCTCGCGGTGCGGAAGCTGCTCGAATCACGCAACATCCATTCTTTCGTCAAAACCTCCGGTTCGCGCGGCATGCATATCTGTATCCCGACCGGTGCGAAGCACGATTTCGATACCTGCAAACTGTTCGCGGAATACCTGGCGCAGGAAGTGAACGCGATGTTGCCGGAAACCACGAGCGTGGAGCGCACCAAGTCAAAACGGATGAAGAAGGTGTACATCGATTTCCTGCAAAACCGCCGGGGACAAACCATCGCTTCGGCATATTCCGTGCGGCCGAAGCCGGGCGCTACCGTTTCTGCGCCGCTGGAGTGGAAGGAAGTGACAAAGAAATTGAAGATGGAAGATTTTCACATGGGCAACATCGGGAAAAGGCTGGACAAAAAGGGCGATCTGTGGGCGGGTATCCTCACTGCGAAAAACGACCTGAAAGCCATTCTGAAAGTAGCCGGAGAATAATGAAAAACAGCTGTGGATGAGGATTTTATGATATTCTCACGATCAATTCCCCTTGTAATGGCATGCCAATTGGATGAAAATGGTTGTAAATGCCGGAAACGGCCATTGTTCACCAAATCCGCAGTCCCATGGCAAGAGCCGAACATTCCATTCTCAGGCTGGTTTGGGTATACAGCTTCATCATCACGGCGGTCTGCATTGCGCTGGCCGGGATTTTTTACCTCACGCACTGGTTCACCGATCTGTGGACCGGTTACATCATCAACGGCGTAATTTTCATCGGCGTTATGCTGGCGGTCATTCACGCCAATAGTGCGCTGGGCGGCGGAGCGTCGCTGTACCAGCTGGCGGTATCGGGCATCATTACCACGGTGCTCGCTACGATCATGATCGCCACGGTGACGGTGCTTTTCCATCTCGTGACCGTGCCTACCGATCCGGCCACGCTGAACGTTTCCAACGAAGAGGCGCGCATCAATGAATACAGTGTGCAAACGCGGCAGGGGTTCTGGGTTTTCATGGTCGGAAATATCCTGTTCGCCAACGTTACATTGGGCGTTCTCGGCACCCTGATAGGGGCCATCGCCGTGAAAAGAGACCAGAAAACGGAGAACGCCGGATAAGGCGAAAAGTATAGCATCAACGGGAACGAACCGGGAACGGACATTTGTCTGTCCCGGTTTTTTTGCGCTACATTTGCTCCCATGACCCAAGGCACGATCCTCATCATCGACGATGAAGCGCAACTCCGGAAACTCCTCGCCCGCCTTCTCACGCTGGAAGGCTATACGGTTTTGGAAGCGCCAGACGCACGGTCGGCCCACAAACTGCTCGAAAAATCGGAGGTCCACGTCATCCTTTCCGACGTGAAACTCCCCGATGCCAATGGTGTTGAGCTGACCCGGCAATTGAAATCCTCCCATCCCGATACGGAAATCCTCGTGCTCACGGCCTATGGCAACATCGCCGACGGCGTGCAGGCGATCAAGAACGGGGCGTTCGATTATCTCACGAAAGGCGACGACAACAACCGCATTCTCCCGCTGGTGAGCAAAGCGATGGACAAGGCGCGCCTCCAGTTCCGTGTGCGCTCCCTGGAAGAAAAGCTGGGTGGCAAACATGATTTCAGCCAGGTGATCGGTCAATCGCCACGCATCCTCGAGGCGGTGAACCTCGCCCGCAAAGTGGCGGCTACCGATGCTACGGTGTTGCTGCTCGGGGAAACGGGCTCGGGGAAGGAAGTGTTCGCACAGGCCATCCACCGCGCCAGCGCCCGTTCCGGCCAGCCGTTCGTGGCGGTGAACTGCAGCGCCTTCGGGAAGGAAATCCTCGAAAGCGAACTGTTCGGCCATAAAGCCGGCGCGTTTACCGGTGCGGTGAAAGACAAGAAAGGCTTCCTCGAAGAAGCCAACAACGGCACCATTTTCCTCGACGAGATCGGTGAAATGGCGCTCGACCTGCAAGCCAAATTGCTCCGCGTGCTGGAAACGCGGGAATTCTATAAAGTGGGCGACTCAAAGCCCCTGAAAGTGAACATCCGCATCCTCGCCGCCACCAACCGCGACCTGGAAAAGGAAGCCGAAAAAGGCACTTTCCGCGCGGACCTTTATTATAGACTGTCTGCCTTCATGATACAACTGCCCGCATTGAACGAGCGCCGGCAGGATGTGCCATTGCTCGCCGATCATTTCCTCGCGCAGCTGGCCCCCAAAAACGCCAAGCGCATCACGGGTATGACGGCAGCCTTCCGCCAGGCGCTGGAAAACCACCACTGGCGCGGCAACATCCGGGAACTGAGGAACGTCATTGAAAGAGCGGTGATCCTGGCAGATGGGAACGAGCTGGACATCGACGTGCTGCCGCTGGAATTCACCCATCCGGAAAACGACGGTCCCGCCCCGCTGAGCCTGGCCGATATGGAAAAGAAACACATTACCCGGGTGCTGCAGGCGGTGAACGGGAACAAGACCCGCGCGGCCGAGATGCTCCAGATCGGGCTCACCACTTTGTACAATAAAATCAAGGAATACAACATCCGCTGACCTACCGTTTTTGCAAACAACCCTTCCGTTTTTGCATGGTGCCGGCACGTCTGAAAAGACATGCCGGTTTTTTATTTCATTGATAATGATGCGTTTATAGTGGATTTGAAAGGAATGGCATTCCGCTGGCTTTAGGATGGCAAAATCACCTATCATGTTACCGGATGCTAAAATCCATCTCCTGCTGGCGCAACAGATCCCCGGCCTCCGCACCGAAGCGGCCCCCGGCGGCGCACCAGCCAAAGTTATCCAGGCTTTTACGGCGTATACGCGGAAAATGATCCGCACAGGTGCATTGCCCGAAATCCGGAAATGCTTTTCCATGGCCGGCGTGCTGTACAAGAACGGCAGCCGCCAATTGCGCGACGCCATCGAGTCGGTATTCCTGTTCGGGCTTTCGCCGCTGCTGAACGCGCCGGTGAAAACCCTCCTGCCCGCGTCGCTGCAAAACGCGCGTCGCCAATTCATCTTAAATAATTCACAATGCTGATCCTGCTCCTTTTGCTCGCCGGGCTCGTATGCTTCTGGCTGTTTTTCGCATCGGTAGATTATTTCGACAAGATTTAAAAACGCGAACAAATGATGAACGCACTTTTCATTTTATCCCTGCTGGTTTTCTGCTACATGGTGTACGTGTTGCTGAAGCCGGAAAAATTCTGAAATCCATCCAGACATGAACACCGAATTATTGGGCATTATCGCCACTTATGCCATTACGCTCCTCATCGCCATTCCGCTGGGCCGTTACATCGCGAAGGTTTTCGGCGGACAGCGGACGCTGCTGGACTTTATGGCGCCGCTGGAACGGGGGATTTTCCGTTTCTGCGGTATCGATCCGAAGGAGGAAATGAACTGGAAACAGCACCTGAAGGCATTGTTGACCATCAACATGCTCTGGTTCGTTTACGCATTTTTCCTCCTGATCTTCCAGGACAAATTGCCCCTCAACCCAGATCATAACGCGGGCCAAACGTCCGACCTGGCGTTCAACACCGCCATCAGCTTCCTGGTGAACTGTAACCTGCAGCACTATTCCGGGGAATCGGGGCTGACGTATTTCACGCAGCTGTTCGTGATCACGTTCCTGCAGTTCGTGAGCGCGGCCACGGGCATTGCGGCGCTGATCGCCCTGTTCAAGGCGCTGCGCCAGAAAACGACCACGCAGTTGGGCAACTTCTGGGACCATCTCCTGAAAACCACTACCCGCCTGCTGCTCCCGATCTGCCTCGTGATCGCCGGCATCCTGGCGTTTCGCGGAACACCGGCCAGTTTTGCGGGTAAAGACACGATCGTAACGGTGCAGGGCGATACGGTACAGGTGTCCCGCGGGCCCGCGGCCGGCATGATCGCCATCAAGCACCTGGGCACCAACGGCGGCGGATATTTCGGCGCCAACAGCATCCACCCGCTCGAAAACCCGGATTACCTGACGAACATGACCGAGGCCATCGCGCAGGTGATCATCCCCATCGCAATGATCTTTGCGCTCGGGTTTTTCATCCAGCGGAAGAAATTCGCCTACGTCATCTTCGGCGTCATGACGGCCGGTATGCTGGCGCTCATGATCCCCACCATTATCTCTGAAGTGGGCGGCAACCCCGGCATCGCGAAAATGGGGATCGTTCAGGCCACGGGCGCCATGGAAGGGAAGGAAGTCCGGTTCGGGCCTACCGCCACGGCGTATTGGAGCACCATCACCACCATCATTTCCACCGGCTCGGTGAACGGTTTCCATGATAGTACCATGCCTGCCACGGGTATGATGCAGCTCATCGCCATGATGACCAACTGTTTCTACGGCGGTTGCGGTGTGGGGATTCTCAACTATTTCATCTTCATCATCATCGCCGTGTTCATCTCCGGCCTCATGGTGGGCCGCACGCCCGAATTCATGGGGCATAAAGTGGAAGCGCGGGAAGTGAAGATCGCCGCGCTGGTGGCGCTCCTCCATCCTTTCCTCATCCTCGCCGGCACGGCGCTTTCCTCCTTCGCCATCGCACACGGATGGGGCGCGGGATGGGCCACGCAGCCGGGCGCATGGCTGAACAACCCCGGGTACCATGGCTTCTCGGAAATGCTGTACGAATACACCTCTTCCGCGGCCAACAACGGCTCGGGATTCGAAGGGCTGACAGACAATAACATTTTCTGGAACGTGAGCACCGGCTTTGTGCTGATCCTCTCCAGGTTCCTGCCGATTATTGGGCCGGTAGCGATAGCGGGGCTCCTGGCTTCGAAGAAGCACGTCCCCGAATCGGCCGGTACGCTGCGGACAGACACCGCCACTTTCGGCATCATGACCTTCGCCGTGATCGTCATCATCGCCGCCCTGGCTTTCTTCCCCGCTCTGGCGCTCGGCCCCATCGCGGAATATTTCTCCCTGTACTAACGCACGCAAACGCTGAAAAAAATGAAAACGAAAGACAATACACTGTTCCCGGCAGCACTGGTGAAGGAAGCCCTGGCGCAATCGTTCGTGAAACTGAATCCGCGCCTCCTCATCCGCAACCCGGTGATGTTCACCGTGGAGCTCGGAACGATGGTCATGCTCGTGGTTACGTTGTATACCGCGTTCAGCCACGACAGCTCGCAGGGATCGTTCGGGTACAACCTGACCGTGTTCCTCGTGCTGCTGCTCACCGTGCTTTTCGGCAACTTCGCCGAAGCCATCGCCGAAGCACGCGGCAAGGCGCAGGCCGAAAGCCTGCGCAAGACCCGGGAAGACACCCCGGCCAAGAAAATCCTCGCCGTCGGCGAAATATTTACGGACGAAGTGAAAGTAGTGCCCAGCTCGCAACTCCATAAAGGCGACCTGTTCCTCTGCGAGCCCGGCGACGTGATCCCCGCAGACGGTGAGATCGTGAAAGGCCTGGCGAGTATCGACGAATCGGCTATCACCGGCGAAAGCGCCCCCGTGATCCGCGAAGCGGGCGGAGACAAAAGCTCCGTGGTGGGCGGCACCAAAGTGCTGAGCGACCGGATCGTGGTGCGGGTGAGCGCGGGCGCGGGGGAATCTTTCCTCGATAAAATGATCGCGCTGGTGGAAGGCGCCTCGCGGCAGAAAACGCCCAACGAGATCGCACTGACCATTCTGCTGGCGAGTTTCACGCTGGTGTTCGTCATCGTCTGCGTAACGCTGAAGCCTTTCGCGGATTATGCACAAACGCCCATTACCATCGCGGCCTTCATCTCATTGTTCGTTTGCCTAATACCCACTACCATCGGCGGATTGCTGTCGGCCATCGGCATCGCGGGGATGGACCGCGCACTTCGCGCCAACGTCATCACCAAATCCGGGAAAGCCGTGGAAACGGCCGGAGACGTAGACGTGCTGCTGCTCGACAAAACCGGTACCATCACCATCGGCAACCGCAAAGCCACGCAATTCCACCCTTCAAATGGGTACGACGCCGGTGAATTCATCCGGTACAGCGTGCTCGGCTCGCTGGCCGATGAAACGCCGGAAGGGAAATCGATCGTGGAACTGGCGGGGAAAGACGTATCGTCGCGGTTGAGCCTCAACGGTTCGCAAATGGTGCCGTTTACCGCGGAAACCCGCAGCAGCGGCATCAATATGAGCGACGGCACCCGCATCCGGAAAGGTGCGTTCGACGCCATCCGCAACCTCAGCACCAAAGCCGGGAACGATTTTCCGGCTGATACGGCCGAAATGGTAAGGAAGATTTCCGGGAACGGCGGAACACCGCTGGTAGTGGCCGTCAATGATAAAGTGACCGGCGTCATCGAACTGCAGGATATCATCAAACCCGGCATCAGCGAGCGTTTTGAAAGGCTTCGCCGGATGGGCGTGAAAACGGTGATGGTGACGGGCGACAACCCGCTCACGGCCAAATACATCGCCGATAAGGCAGGTGTAGACGATTTCATCGCCGAAGCCAAGCCCGAAGACAAGATGACCTACATCCGCAAAGAGCAGCAGGAAGGCCGGCTCGTGGCAATGATGGGAGACGGTACGAACGACGCGCCCGCCCTGGCGCAGGCCGATGTGGGCGTGGCCATGAACAGCGGCACGCAGGCGGCGAAGGAAGCCGGTAACATGGTAGACCTCGACAACGACCCCACGAAGCTCATCGAGATCGTGGAAATCGGGAAGCAGTTGCTCATGACGCGCGGAACGCTCACTACCTTTTCCATCGCCAACGACGTGGCCAAGTATTTCGCCATCGTGCCGGCGCTGTTCATCGTGTCGATCCCCGCGCTGCAAGGCATCAATATCATGCAGTTGCACAGTCCGGAAACGGCGATCCTCAGCGCGGTGATCTTCAACGCCATCATCATCCCCCTTCTCATTCCGCTCGCATTGCGCGGTGTGGCGTACAAACCCATCGGCGCCAGCGCCCTGTTGCGGAGGAACCTCCTCATTTACGGGCTCGGCGGCGTGGTGGTGCCTTTCATCGGCATCAAGCTGATCGATATGGTAGTTGCTTTATTCTTTTAAACTGAAACAATCATGAAACGATATTTTTTCCCGGCGCTGAAACTGACCATTGTACTGGTGCTCCTGACCGCCGGCATCTATCCCCTCTTCGTAGCCGGTATCGCTAAAATGGCGCCCGGAAAGGGTGACGGGGTGAAGGTGGAAAGGAACGGCCTGGTGGTAGGATACGCCAACGTGGGCCAGCAATTCACCGGCGACAACTATTTCCAGACACGGCCGAGCGCCGTGGGGTACAATGCCGCGGGATCGGGCGGGTCGAACAAAGGGCCGTCTAACCCCGATTACCTGAAAATCGTGGAAGACCGGATAGATACCTTCCTCGTCCACAACCCGGGCGTGAAGCGGTCTGAGATCCCGGCAGAACTGGTAACGGCCTCCGGCAGCGGCCTCGATCCCCACCTTTCCCCGGAAGGCGCGCTGGTACAGGTGCCCCGCATCGCCAAGCTGCGCAACATCCCCGAACAAAAACTCCGCGACCTCGTGAAAGCGAATACGAAAGGGCCGCTGGCTGGAATGTTCGGTCCGGCGACGGTGAATATTCTCAAATTAAATTTAGCTTTGGATGAAACACGATAATCCTCAGCCTATGCCTCTGAAAACCCTGCCGTCCCGTTGCGCGCCGCGTAGCCGTTCATGGCTGGCGGGCGCATGGGAAGGTCTTCCCGTCAACATTTTTTCCATCACACATCACATGAAGAAGATTTCAATGATCGCAGCTGCCGCAATGGCCTGCATGCAGGCGACTGCGCAACAGTTGCCTGAAAAGACAGAACCGAAACTCACGATTTCCGGCTATGCCGAAGCGTATTACGTTTTCGATTTCAACAAGCCGGAAGATCATTCACGGCCGGGTTTCCTGTATAACCATGCCCGGCATAATGAATTGAATATCAATCTCGCCATGCTGAAAGCTAACTATTCGGCAGATCGGGTACGCGGGAACGTGGCCATCATGGCCGGCACATACGCCCAATACAACATGGCGTCGGAACAGGAGCTGGTCCGCCACATTTACGAAGCCAATGCCGGTGTAAGGATCGGGAAAGGTTTGTGGGTGGATGCGGGCATCCTGCCGTCGCACATCGGGTTCGAAAGCGCCATCGGGAAAGACAATTTCACGCTGACGCGGAGCCTCATGGCAGAGAATTCCCCGTATTACGAAGCCGGCGCCAAAATCAGCTGGACGCCCAACGATAAATGGTACTTCGCCGCCATGTACCTCAACGGCTGGCAAAGGATCAAACGGCCGGACGCCAACCAGACACCCGGTTTCGGCTCGCAGATCACATATAAGCCCACCGGAAAGGTAACCCTCAACTGGAGCACGTTCATCGGGAACGACAAACCCGATTCCGTTCGCCAGATGCGCTATTTCAGCGACCTTTACGGAACATTCGCCCTCACCGGTAAACTGAGCCTCATAGCCGGGCTCGATATCGGCGCGGAGAAAAAAGGAAAAGATGTGGACGGGATGAACGCCTGGTTCGCGCCCATCCTCATCGCCAGGTACGCATTCACCGACAAGATCGCCATGGCCGGCCGTTATGAATATTACAACGATGCAGACGGCGTGATCATCGCCACGGGAACGCCCAACGGCTTCCGCACCAGCGGTTATTCGCTCAACCTCGACGTGAGCCCCGTGAGCCAGGTGATGTTCCGGCTGGAAGGGAAATTGTACAATAGCAAAGACGATATCTTCCTCAAAGGCGAACAGCCACGGAAAGAGAATTTTTCCATCGCCACTTCGCTGGCGTTTTCATTCTAAAATTCAGGCGGGGCCCCGCGGGGCTCCGCACTCCTTATCATGGCACGACAAATCCAGCACCCCGGCAACCCGGGACGAGGCAAATTCAAGATATACATCGGCATGAGCGCCGGTGTGGGGAAGTCGTACCGCATGTTGCAGGAAGCGCATGCCCTGTTGCGCAACGGCGTCAATGTCCAGATCGGCTATATCGAGACGCACGGCCGTAAGGAAACGGAGGCCCTCGTGGCCGGGCTGCCCGTCATCCCCCGGCGGCAGAATTTTTACAAGGGAAAGCTGATGGATGAAATGGACCTGGGCGCCATTTTGCTCCTTTCCCCCGAATGGGTGGTGGTGGACGAGCTCGCCCATTCCAACATCCCCGGCTCGCGCAACGAAAAGCGGTGGCAGGATGTGATGGAGATCCTCCGCGCGGGGATCAACGTCATTTCCGCCGTCAACATCCAGCACATGGAAAGCATCAACGCCCAGGTGAAAGCCATTACCGGCGTGGAAGTCCACGAGCGGGTGCCCGACAGCATGCTGCAACTGGCAGACGAAGTCGTCAACATCGATCTCACGGCCGACGAGCTCATCACCCGGCTGAAAGAAGGGAAAATTTACGATCCCGGGAAAGTGGATACGGCGCTGCGAAATTTCTTCCAGTCGGAAAAAATCCTCCAGCTCCGCGAGCTTGCGCTCAAAGAAGTAGCTTCGCAGGTAGAAAGGAAAGTGGTGGCCGAAGTGCCGAAAAACCGGCAGATGCGCCACGAACGGTTCCTGGCCTGCGTTTCCTCGAACGACGAAACCGCGCGCCGGGTCATCCGGAAAACCGCGCGGCTGGCGGCTTATTACCAGGGAGAATGGTACGCGCTCTATGTGCAAACGCCGAAAGAAAGCACGGGCCGCATCAACCTCGCCGCGCAACGGCACCTGATCAACAACCTCAAACTGGCGACGGAACTGGGTGCGGAAGTGCTGCAGGTACAGCACGCCAACGTGGCCGAGGCGATCATGGAAACGGCGGCGCAGAAAGAAATCACCACCGTTTGCATCGGAAAACCGCACATCACCCTTTTCGGGATATTGCTGAGAACCAATATCTTTAATCAACTGTTGAAAACATTATCCGCTCACGAAACCGACCTGGTGATCCTGTCATGACAAGGCTGAGGCTAAAAACGAAAATTTCCGCCGGCGTGCTTTTCCTGTTCGCCATGCTGCTGCTGGTCGGCGTGATGGGTTATTATTCCCTGAACAAAGTGAACCGCGCCGCCGCGGCGATCCTGGAAGACAACTACGAATCCGTGGAATATGCCGGCATCATGCTGCGGGTCGTGGAAAACTGGACGGGCAGCGATTCCGCCCGTTGGCAATTCGGCGATGCGCTCCTGCGGCAGGAAAAAACGTGACGGAACCGGGTGAAGCCCGCTATACGAACGCGCTCCGGCAGGATTATGAAGCTTTCCAGCGCGGGGATTCTGCACGGCTGCCCGCCATCAGGGCCAGTTTGACCGGGATCATGGACGTGAACATGAAAGCCATCGTGTCCAAACAGGAGAAAACCCGCAAAACGGCCGATAAAGCCCTGTTGTACATCGCCCTGGTGAGCGGATTGTGCTTTTTGGTAGGGATCGTGTTCGTTTATAATTTCCCGGGATACATCGCCAACCCCATCCGCGAGCTGACGGAAGGGATCCGGCAGATCGCCGACCGGAAATACGAACAGCGGCTGCATTTCAGCTCCGGCGACGAGTTCGGCGAACTGGCCGAAGCTTTCAACAGCATGGCCCGCAAACTGGATGAATACGAGCACAGCAACCTGGCGCGCATCCTGTTCGAAAAACAGCGGGCGGAAGCGGTGATCGGCAGCCTGAAAGACGCCGCCATCGGCCTCGACAATAAAAACATCATCCTCTTCGCTAACGCGGAAGCCCTCCAATTGCTCAACCTCCCCGAATCCGCGCTCGTCGGCAAAGACGCAAATGAAGCCGCCCGCCGGAACGATCTCCTCCGGTATCTCATCCACGAAAAAAATCCCGCCCCCATCAAGATCGTCACCGAAGGAAAAGAAAACTTCTTCCTGCGGGAATCCGCCGACATCGTCCATAACCGCGAAATCATCGGCCACATCATCACCCTGCGCAACATCACGGCGTTCAAGGAGCAGGACCTCGCCAAAACGCATTTCATCGCTACCATATCCCACGAACTGAAAACCCCGCTCGCGGCCACCGATCTCAGCCTCAAACTGCTCGACGACGAGCGTACCGGCCCGCTTTCCGGGGATCAGCGGGAGCTGGTAGACAGTATCCGGGAAGACAATCGCCGGATGATCCGTATGGTGAGTGAATTACTGGATTTTTCGAAGGTGGAAAGCGGGAACATCGCGCTGCAGGTACAAGCCGTTCCTCCGGCAGACATCCTTCGCTACGCCCTCGAAACCGTGGCCCGGCAGGCATCGGGAAAGGAAGTGGATATCCATACAGAAATCCCCGCCGCCGCGGCGCCCGTGCTGGCCGATGCGGAAAAAAGCGCCTGGGTGCTCGTCAATCTCCTGACCAACGCCATCCGCTATTCTCCGCCCCAAAGCGCGGTGGAGCTAACGGTAACGGATGAAGGAAAGATGTGGCTGTTCGGCGTCCGCGACCAGGGAAAAGGGATCGACGCCAGTTTCCGCGAAAAAATTTTCGAACGGTTTTTCCGCGTGCCCGAAGCCGACGGAGGGAAAGGCACGGGCCTGGGGCTCGCCATCGCCCGGGAATTCATCGAGGCGCAGGGCGGGCAGATCGGGGTGGAAAGCGAGCCCGGCAAAGGCAGCTACTTCTGGTTCAGGCTCCCGAAGGCCTGAGCTTCCGGATCTCCTCTTCCAGCAACACCAGCGATTGCTTGTAATGTTTAATGGCGAGGTGAATGTCTGACAGGATGGTGAGCGGCTCCGCATTGGCCTCCAGCTTTTGCCGGATCTGCACGATGTTATAGGAAAGCGGATGTATCCGCACGATCATCAGGCTGGCGTACAGCACTTTGGCCAACCTTGCCGCATGGACCCAATCCCCGCCCGACGTAGCCGCCAGCAACCGGTGAAACATGGGCCCGGTGTTCTGCATGAACGATTTCAGCACTTCCAGCAAATATTCCCGGTCATTTTCCGCAACGCTTTTCAGGTGCCGCAGATCGATCTTGATCTCGTCGGGCGCCTCTTCCCAGGCATCGGTCACGAAAGGCGCGGTGTCGGGGAACCGTTCGCCGATGGCTTCGAGCACCCGCTGGAAAAGCTCTTTGGGCACGAACGGTTTGGAGACGTATTCGTTCATCCCCGCCAGCAGGCAACGTTCGCGGTCGCCCTTGAGGGCGCAGGCCGTAAATGCGATGATGGGGATGGCGGAACCGGCTTCGCGGATGATGCGCGTGGCTTCCAATCCGTCCATTTCAGGCATTTGAATATCCATGAGGATGCAGTCGTAGGGTTTTTCGACATACATGCGCACCGCCTCTGCGCCGTTTTCGGCAAGGTCTACCGTGGCGCCGGCGCCGTTCAGGGTTTTGATGGCCAGTTTCTGATTCAGCAGGCTGTCTTCCGCCAGCAGGATGAGTTTTCCCGAAAGCGGCAGCAACACGGCGTCGGGCAAAGGCGTATCGGCGATGGTTTCCGGCACATCGAGCTGGTAGGGGATGGAAAATTCGATGCGGGTACCGCCGCCGGGATTGCCCTGCACATCGAGGGTGCCATTGTGCAACGCAATGAGCTCGCGGGTGAGCGCAAGCCCCAGGCCGATCCCGCCGTATTTGCGGACATCGCCTACGTCGAGTTGTGTAAATACCTGTCCTACCTTGCCGCGCATTTCTTCCGGGATGCCGATCCCCGTATCTGAAACGGAGAACCGGAGAGAAACCTTCCGGTTTTCGAGCGGGGCGGAGCTCACGGCGAGGGTTACGCCGCCCTGGTGGGTGAATTTGATGGCATTGTCGATCAGGTTGTGGAGGATTTGCTGGAGGCGGGTAGGGTCTCCCAGCAGCGGGGCCCTGAGATCGTCTTCCATTTCGCATTCCAGCCGCAGCCCTTTTTCGGTGGCGCGGTCGCCATAACGGTCGAGCGTTTGCCGGATAAGGCCCGCGGGGTCGAAAGCAGCTTTTTCCAGGTGCATTTTTCCGGCGCGGATACTGGAAAAATCCAGCAGCGAATTCACGAGCACCAGCAGGTTCCCCGCTGATCCTTTGATATCCTGCAGGTAATCCTGCTGTTCGTTGTTGAGCGTATGGTTTTCCAGCAGGTTGGTGAAACCGATGATCCCGTTCAGCGGCGTGCGCAGTTCGTGGCTCATGTTGGCCATGAAGTGCTCCATGCGGCTATGCGCCGTTTCCGCTTTCTTTCTCGAAGCCATCAGTTCATGTTCGCGGGCGATGCGCTGGGTGATGTCTGTAGCCACTCCGCAAAGTCCGTATACCCGCCCCTGCGGGTCGCGGATGGGGAATTTGGCGATGTGGAAATACCGGGTTTCCCCTTCGATGTCGAGCGTATCTTCCACTTCCATCATCTTTTCTTCCAGCAATACTCTCCTGTCTGTTTCGGCACTGGTTTCCGCGTTCAGCTTTTCGGGGAAATCGCGGTCTGTGCGGCCGATGACCTGCTCCGGCGTGAGGCCGAAAGTGGACTCGAAGCGTTTGTTGACGAGCACATACCGGCCCAGGGTGTCTTTAATGAAAATGATGTTCGGCGTGTTGAAGAGAACGGATTCGAACCTTTCATGGAGCGTTTCCATTTCTTTCTGCGCGCGGATGAGCTCAACTTCCTTCGTTTTTTCGGCGGTGATGTCTTTGACGATACATTGATATCCGCTGAACAGGCCGTTTTTCCGCAGCAACACTACGTGCTGCTCTACCCATCTCCGTTCCCCGTTTTTGCGGCGGATCTGGAAGCGGACGGTGGATTCGCGGTTGCCGTCGAACGCCTGTTGCTCGTAGAATTTGCGGAGGCGTTTGTGCTCTGAAGCGTCGAGCAGGTCGATGTATTGTTTTCCGACAAGCTCATGCGGCTCGTATCCGGTGAGCTCTTTGGCTTTGCTGTTGACGTAGGTGAAGAATCCGCCGCGGTTGGAGGTGAAGAGGGTAACGCCGGCGTCTTCGATGAGGAGGCGGTATCTTTCTTCGTTTTCGCGGAGCTTGTTTTCGGCGAGGCCGGCTTTGCGGACGTTGCGGATCACGCCCATGAGCCCTGCGCCGAGAACGATCACCGCGCCGATGCCGCCGCTGAGGGCAAGCACGAAAGGCAGGCGGTCGTACCAGGCGGGCCCGGTGAGGTCGTTGAACTGTTCGTATTGATCTACGAGCATGCGCCCTGTGAGCTGGGTGAGGGGATCAGGGCCAACGGGATGGCGCGTCTGGACCATGGCGCCGGCCATGACGGATGATTCGTGTGCGGTACGCACGAGGTATTGGGAGAATACGATGCGGTCGTACACGAGATTATGGAGCGTGTCTACCTGTGCTGCTTCGAGGGCATTATCGCCCGCGAGTACTGCGAGGCTTTGGATGGGGGCGCGAAGGCGGGCTTCAGACAGGTCTTCCCTGCCGAGAAACCCCGTGTCTCCGGTAATGACATAGCCGCGAACGGCGGCTTCGAGGGCGCGGGCCTGGTAAGCCACCTGCTCCAGCAGGCGAATTTTTTCGGTGGTCAGTCTCACCCGTGCGTTCATCCGCATCGAGGCCGCGTCAGACATCCAGGCGCTCCAGGTAAACCAGGCGACAGACACGATGGCGGCCGCAAATACGAAAATGACGGGGTTGCTGATACGTTTCATGTATGGCATCTCTTTACTTGCGCGTCGGCGAAAGGTTCTCAATCGGCTGATGTCAAATTGGGCGTATATGGGGCTACAAATCAGTCAACATATCAAGTGATATGTTGATCCATACAATTTACTGAATTTTGGCGTACGGCAAGCACGGCGGGAGCTATGTATTTTTTTGGAATATTTTAACCATTTGGTTTACTTGCATTCTATTAAATTTGCCAGATATTCTTTTTGCCAAGCATTTAAACATATTATGAAAAAATTACTTTTGTCGCTGGGTATTCTCGGCATATCCGCAACCACGTTTGCGCAGGATAAAGTGGCCGGTGCTGCCATGAGCAAGGTTCGGCAGAGCAGGGACTTCCTGGTGATCGGATTTTCGTATGACGGCTGGGCATCCGCGCCGGATAGTGTGAAAACGAAGGGATTGTCCCGCGGTTTCAGTATTGCTTTCATGTACGATATTCCCATCGCGAAGGAGCATTTCAGCGTTGCGGCCGGTCTTGGCATTTCTTCGAGCAGCGTGTTCCTGGACAAGCAGGTGATCGATATGAGCAACGGCAACTCCAATGCTGTGCGCTTCACCAGCTCCGACAAGTATAAAAAATACAAAGTAGCCACCAACTACCTGGAAGTTCCCCTGGAATTCCGCTATCGCCAGTATTCCGATAACGCCAACAAAGGCTTCAAAGCCTCTATCGGCGCGAAAGTGGGCATGCTGGTAAATGCGCATACGAAGGGCAAGAACACGCTCGGCGGCGACAAGAATATCATCAAGGAGCAAAACAAGCGGTTCTTCAACCCCTGGCGTTTCGCGGGCACGGCGCGTATCGGTTACGGTAACATCGCCCTGTTCGGCACCATGAACTTTAACCCGCTGTTCAAAGACAACACCAACCTGGACATCAGGCCGTATTCCATCGGTATCGCCCTCACCGGCCTCTGATCCGAAGGAACCATCATATTTGAAAAGGGCCCCTCAGCTGAGGGGCCCTTTTTTCGTCCGCAGACATTAGCATTATCTCAAAAACTTATCCTGTGGAACCTTCCGTGTTCCGGTTAAGTCATCGTTCAGGCGTTTATTTCCCCGTAAATACCGGTTTCCGTTTCTCCAGGAAAGCCGTCACCCCTTCTTTGTTATCTGTGGTGTTCCCTGCGATCTATCTAAGAAAGTATGCCTCGCTCTATTTCCCCGTAAAAACCGGTTTCCGTTTCTCCAGGAAAGCCGTGACACCTTCCTTGTTATCGGTGGTGTTCCCTGCGATCTCCTGGCAGTAGGCCTCGTATTCCAGCACTGCGTCCAGGTTTTCGGTCATGCCTTTGGTCAGCATTTTTTTCATGAGGCCGATGGCTTTCGTGGGCGCATTGGCGTAGAACTCGGCCTCCAGCGCCACGGCCCCGTCCAGGTCGGCGAGCGGTACCACTTTGTTGAGGAGGCCCATTTCCTTCGCTTCCGTCGCACTGAGCTTCGTGGCTTTGGTAGCCAGCTCAAACGCGCGATGGTACCCCACGGCCCGCGGTAAAAAGTATGAAGAGCCGGAATCCAGCACCAGCGCGATGTTGATGAAAATTTCTATCAGCGAGGCCTGGTCAGACGCGATGATCACGTCGCAAGCCAGCGCCAGCGAGCATCCCGCTCCGGCCGCCACGCCGTTCAGCCGGCAAATTACCGGCTTGGGCATGTTCCGGATAGCGCGGATGATGGGGTTGTACCGCTTATGCAGGGAATCCCCCAGGTTTCGGGGTTTCCCATCTACCCCCATGGCGGCTTTCAGGTCTTGTCCGCTGCAAAATGCCTTCCCGGCGCCCGTTAGCACCACGGCGCGCACGGCAGCGTCTTTGTCTGCCTGCTTCAGGGCGTCCTGTAATTCGTAACTGAGCTCGTCGTTGAAGGCATTGTAAACGTCCGGGCGATTGAGGGTAATGGTGGCGATGTTTTGGTGGACCTCGTACAGTAAGGAGTTGAACATGGAATGGTTTTTTGCGATAAAGAAGACAGCGGCCACGGGGGCCGCTGTCGAAGTATGAAAATCCCTATAAAGTTTCTTTCAGCCAGCTGAAGAATTCACGCTGCCAGGTGATGGCGTTCTGTGCGCCCAGCACCCAGTGGTTCTCTTCCGGGAAATAGACGAGCTTGCTCTTGATGCCATTGAGTTGCGCCGCCTGGAAGGCCTGCAGCCCCTGTTCGATGCCCACGCGGAAGTCGATGCCGCCCTGCACGATCATGATGGGCGTATCCCACTTGTTCACGAGGTTGCTGGGATTGAACTGCTCGTACGATTTGGCGTTGGCTTTGTCGAAATACGCGCCGATGTCCCAGTTGGCGAACCACAGCTCTTCGGTGGTACCGTACCAGCTGCGGAGGTCGAACAGCCCGTCGTGCGCGATGAAAGTTTTGAACCTTTTTTCATGAACGCCTGCCAGCATGAACACGGAATATCCGCCGTAGCTGGCCCCCACCGCGCCGAGGCGCGCCTTGTCCACATACGGCTCCTTGGCGAGGTCGTCGATGGCCGCCAGGTAATCGCGGATGGGCTGGCCGCCCCAGTCTTTGCTGATTTCAGCGTTCCATTTCACACCGTGCCCGGGCATCCCGCGGCGGTTCGGTGCGATGACGATGTAGCCCTGCGCCGCCATCAGCTGGAAGTTCCAGCGGAAGGAATAAAATTGGCTCAGCGCGCTTTGCGGGCCGCCCTGGCAGTACAGCAGCGTGGGATATTTTTTGTTCGGGTCGAAATCGGGCGGGTAAATCACCCAGGCGAGCATATCCTTGCCGTCGGTGGTTTTGATCCAGCGTTCAGACACCTTGCTCATCTTCAGATCACCGTAAATATCGTTGTTCACCTGGGTCAGCGGCGCCACGGCACCGTCTTTCAGGTTAACGGTGAACAGCTCGGCGGCATGGTTCATATCCGTTCTCGTCACTACCAGCGTTTGCCCGTGCTGGCCTACGAACCCGTTGATATCATATTGCCCTTTGGTGAGCTGTTTCACTTCGCCGCCCGTTACAGGAACGATGAAAAGCTGCTCCGTGCCTTTGGTGGCGGCCAGGAACTGAACGGTTTTCCCGTCTGCCGCAAACCGGGCCGAGGCAACGGTGCCGTCCCACCTGGCGGTAAGGTTATTTTTTTTGCCGGAAGCGATATCCAGCACGATCACGTCGTTTTTGTCGGCCTCAAACCCGTCGCTGGCCATGCTTTGCCAGAGGAGCTGCTTGCCGTTGGGGCTGAACTGCGGTGCCACGTCGTACCCGTTCATGCCTTCGGAAAGGTTTTCGGTTTTTTGGGTAGCCAGCGTATAGCGGTAGATGTCGGTATTGGTGCTTACGGCGTAGTCTTTACCGTGCTTTTTCTTGCAAACGTAGATGATCTGCGACCCGTCCGGGCTCCAGATAAAGTCTTCCGCGCCGCCGAAAGGCATCTGCGGACAGTCGAACGCTTCCCCCGCCATAATGTCTGTCGGTGTGCCAACTTCTCCTGAAGCGGCGTCGAAGGTGGCGAAGAAAACGTGGTTGAACTTGCCGTCTTCCCAGGTGTCCCAGTGGCGGTAGTTCAGGTTGGTGTAGATGTGGGCGTTGGCTTTGGGAAGATCGGCGTATTTGTCTTTCGCCAGTACTTTTTCCATTTCCACTTCTTTGGAGAAGAGGATATGCTTGCCGTCGGGCGAAATGCGGATGTTCTGCAGGCCGCCGTCTACCTTTGTTTTCTGGACGGGATTGGTGCCGTCTTTGTCCATTTCCCAGAGCTGGCCTTTGTAGCTATAGAGGATTTTGCCGCCGGGGAGCGATTTCACGAACGATTCGCCGCCGGGGGCGGTGGTCAGCTGTTTGGGAGCGCCGCCGGTGAGGGCGATGGAATACAGGTTGCGTTCGCTTTTATTGTCTTCCAGGCTGAACCGGGAAACGCCGAAAACGACGGTCCCGTCTTCCAGCACCGTTTCTCCGCCTACCCTTCCGAGTTTCCAGAGGAGCTCGGGGGTCATTGTTTGCTGTGCCATGCTGTGTTGAATGAATAAAATACCTGCTAACAGGAATGTTTTACGCATTGGATCAGATTTTGTTGTGGTGAGGCATAAATGTAGGAAAATTTGGCCTCATGCCGGACGCCGGGCTAATTCATTAACTTTGCACAAATTTCGTAAGCACATTGATTGAAAAAACACAGGCAGTAGCCGCGGACGAACGGGCCGTGCTGATTGGACTGATCCATAAGGAACAAACGGAGCCCCAGGTGCAGGAGTACCTGGACGAGCTGGCATTTCTGGCCGAAACGGCGGGCGCCACCGCGGTGAAGCGCTTCACCCAGCGGCTGCCGCATCCCGACAGGGCTACCTTCATTGGGAAGGGCAAGCTGGAGGAAGTACGGCAGTTCGTGGCCGGGAAAGACATCCAGCTGGTGATCTTCGACGACGAGCTGACCGGCTCCCAGATATCCAATATTCAAAAAGAACTGAAGGTGAAGGTGATCGACCGGAGCGACCTGATCCTCGACATATTTGCCCGTCGCGCCCGCACGGCCCAGGCCAAGGTGCAGGTGGAGCTGGCGCAATACCAGTACATCCTGCCCCGCCTCCGCGGTATGTGGACGCACCTGGAAAGGCAGAAAGGGGGTATCGGGATGAGGGGGCCCGGTGAAACGGAGATCGAAACGGACCGCCGTATCGTGAAAGACAAGATTTCCCTCCTCCGCAAGCGCCTCGCCGAAATCGACAAACAATCGCTGACCCAGCGGAAAGACCGGGGAGAATTCATCCGGGTGGCGCTGGTGGGGTACACGAACGTGGGGAAAAGCACGCTCATGAACCTGCTCAGCAAAAGTGAGGTGTTCGCAGAGAATAAATTGTTCGCCACGCTGGATACGACCACCCGCAAAGTGGTGTTCGAGCAGACGCCCTTTTTGCTCAGTGATACGGTGGGTTTCATCCGGAAGCTGCCGCACCATTTGGTGGAAAGCTTCAAATCCACGCTGGATGAGGTCCGCGAGAGCGATATCCTCCTGCATGTGGTGGATATCAGCCATGCGCAGTACGAAGACCAGATCGAAGTGGTGAACCGTACGCTGACCGAGCTGAAATCGCTCGACAAGCCGACCATTCTCATTTTCAACAAGATGGACCTGTACGAGAAGCAGACTTTCGACGAGTGGTTGACGGAAGACGTGAAAACCGACATCCTCAATCAGTTAAAGGAAAGCTGGCAGCATCGTACGAACGGGAACTGCGTGTTCGTTTCGGCGACGGAGCGGCGGAACATCGAGGAGCTGCGGACAACGATCATGGAGAAAGTGATGCAGTTGTACCGGGAGCGGTATCCTTACAAATCCGAATTTTTCTATTAATGGCGAAGCAATACAACTGGTACCGGCTGACGGGCGCAGATGATCCCGTGGCGGAGGAATCGCGTATTACAGTTCAGGAAGTGAACGGGAAGAAGATATGTGTGGCGCGGCAGGGTGGCGAGTTGTATGCTTTTGCGTATAAATGTCCGCATGCGGGGGGCCTGATGTCCGACGGTTTTCTGGACGACCGTGGGAATGTGGTGTGCCCCCTGCACCGTTACAAATTTGCGTTGCGGAACGGATATAATTCCAGTGGCGAGGGTTTTTACCTTCGCACTTACCCTATTGAGTGCCGCGCCGATGGTATCTACATCGGCATGGAAAAAAGCTGGCTGAGCTGGTGATATTTCCCTCCATTTTCCTGTTCATTTTGTTCATTTTAACCCGAACAGGTTTATAGACCTTCTTCCATACATGGCGCCCTGCCATGTAATTTTCGTGGCCTTTTTTCAGATACATTGCAGCCATGATCGTTCAAAAAATTCCTTCCGGTGAGGATGGACCGGCACACATAAAAAAAGGCCGGCGTCAATAGATACCGGCCTGATTATTCTAAAGCGATGTAAACGCACTATTCGAACGTCAGTTTCAGATTGGGCAATCCCATCTCATCGTGCGGTGTGGACGGGTTGTGCAATTGCCAGCTTACCGGGAAGTAAGTCCCCTTCTGCATGCGGATCTCCGGCAGTTCCAGGTGATATATGGCCTGGGGAACGTTGAAGTCGATGTTAAAGGGAACGGCGTTGAGGAAATAGTTGAACAGTTTAACTGTAAGCTGGTTTTTCCCGGCTTGCAATGGTAGTAGTACGTAATGGTCCAGTTTATCCTTGCGGAAGGGATTATTCTGGATGAGGAGCTGCCTGCCATTCAGGAATACTATAATGCCATCGCCGCTCGTGAGCTTTACGAGTACGTTTTGGGCGGCGGGGGCGGTTATTTCCTGGAGGAGATAGTGTGCGGTCATGGCGCCGGCGGGCCTTTTCGCATCGATGGCGTATTGGGTGCCGTTTTTCCATTCGGGATGGGCTACCCAGCTTTTCCCGTCTTGGCGGGGCCAGGGTTTGGAAAGGTCTACCTGCGCGAGGGAGCCATGTGTGCCGCCGGGGCCGGAATACAAGGGGCCCAGGATGTGGATGGGGCCGGTTTGCAGGCTGGCGATATCGTTATTCAGTTGTTCCGCTTTTCCGCCATCCAGGAGAACGGGAGTGGTTTTGGTGCCCAGTTCGAGATCGATGGTGCGGCCTTTTTCCTCTTCGGTGTAGGTCAAAGTGGGGCGGAAAGAGCCGCTGCGCTGGGGTTCCAGGGCCCAGGCGTTACGGATCGTGCTGGTGAAACTGGTGTTATAATCGATAGTGGCGTTGCTGAAATAGGGGAAGGCGTTGGAATTGTCAAGCGCCAGGCCGGCGGTCAACGGGCGGATATTGGCCGGGGGAACGGTGTAGCCGTTGGTGAAGGTGAGTTCCACCACCTGGAAAAGCCCGCTCATGTCGAGGGTTTCTGGCAGCTGGATGTGAAGACCGTCTTTTCCTTCGGACGTTTTCACTTTGGCAGGGCCGCCGATGACACGCGCTGCGCTTACCTTGCCTTTCAGGCCGGGCAGTACGATGGTGTTGTTGGCGGGGCGGTCCATGAGGTGGAGGTAAAGCTTGTTTTTACGGCTGGTGATGCTGCCCCAGTCGAAAGGAACATGGAAAGGGTCGGGCTGGGTGCCGTAGATCGCTTCGCTGTTTGTGTTGAGCCATTGGCCGATGGCGAGCAGGGCGTCCCGTTCGAAATCCACGACGGTGCCGTCGCCTTTGGGGCCGATGTTGAGGAGGAAGTTGCCTCCGCGGGAGGCCACGCGTACCAGGCTCGTCAGTTTTTCCCGGATCTTGGCGTTGATGTCGCCGCGTTCCTGCCAGGAACGGTATCCCCAGGTTTCGTGGAAGAAAGAGGCGGGGCTTTGCCAGGGCACGCCGATGATGTAATCGGGTTCCTGGTTGTCGCCCATGACGGTGAAATCGCCCTGGTTGTTCCCGATGCGGCTGCCGATCATGCAGTTGGGTTGGAGTTTATGCACCAATGCGCGCATTTCCTCGCTTTGGGGGCGGGTCATTTGTCCCATGTCGAACCAGAGCTCGGAAACGGGGCCGTATTTGGTCAGCAGTTCCGTGATCTGCTGCATGTTGTAAGTATGGTGTGCGGGCGGGATGGAGTCGGAGTTGCTGCCGGAAATGGGCATCGCCGGCGGGAAGTGCCAGTCGATCAGTGAGAAATACAGCCCGAAAGCGATTCCCTGGCGGCGACAGGCTTCGGAGAGTTCTTTCAGGATATCGTGCTTGTAGGGCGTGGCATCCATGATGTCGAACGTTGTGTAGGCGCAATCCCATAGTGCGAATCCGTCGTGGTGTTTGGATGTGATCACGACAGATTTCATGCCCGCGCGTTTTGCGAGGGTAGCGATGCTATCGGGGTTCCATTGTGCGGGATTGAATTCCTGCGCCACGTTTTCGTAGGTGTCGTTATACAATCCGGCGGCATGTGCGCGGATTTGTTCGCTGAGGCCGCGGCTGATCTGTTTGTTTTCCCAAACGCCACCCAGTTTGCTGTAAACGCCGAAGTGGATGAACATGGAATATTTACGATCGCGCCATTGCTGGAGGGCGGTTGGTTCTATTTGGGCTGTAGCGGAGTGGATCCAGCCGAGGCAGCCGGTTATGATACAAAAAAGTCGTTTCATGATAGCAAAGTAGGAAAACGTTCTTAAAAAAGTATACCTTTCGTCACATGGCCGGTTTGCGCGAAAAAAGGATCAGTTTTAGTGAAAAAGTCATCTGGATTACGGGCGCATCGTCCGGGATCGGTGAGGCTTTGGCGATCCGTTTGTCGGCATTGGGTGCCCGGTTGATCCTGACGTCACGGAATGTGGAGGCGTTGGCTGGAGTGAAGGCGCGTTGTGTGGGATCGGTGGTTGTTTTGCCGGCGGATCTTTCAACGGGAAAATTCACGGTTCCCGAGTCCGGGCGTGCCGGCTTTGCCGGCGGCGAGCAATCCAGCCAATCCGGCTATCAAGGCCCGGCTTCCGGATCGCTGGCTGTGACGAATGAATTAACCGGCGGAGAGCAATCCATCCCATCAAGTGATAACTCAGTCGATGAATCGCCAGTCGGGAGGAATGATTTAACCGGCGATGAGCAATCAAACCCTTCAGGCGATCAAAATTCAGCTGATGAATCGAGAGCCGTGAAGAATAAATTTACCGGCGATGAGCAACCCATTCCGTCAAGCGATCAAAACTCAGCTTATGGATCGCGGTTCGGGAAGAATGAATTGACTGGCGATGAGCAATCCTGCCAATCAAGCGATCAAAACTCAGCATATGAACCGCGGAATGTGAAAAATGAATTAACCGGCGGCGAGCAATCCATCCCATCAAGCGATCAAAACTCAGCTTATGAATCGCGGGTAGAGAAGGATGAATTTATCGGAAACGAACGATCAAACCCATCAAGGGATCAAAACCTGGCTTCCATATCGCCGGCAACTAAGAACAGCATATCCGGCCTGGCCCAACAAGCCATCAGTATTTATGGCAGGGTCGACATATTAATAAACAATGCAGGCATCGGCCAGCGCGCCTCCGCGGAAGAAACCTCCGAAGCCGTGCTTCGCCAGATCCTCGAGCTGGACTTCTTTGCGCCCGTCCTGCTCACACAGGCGCTCCTGCCACATTTCAGCGCAAACGGCGGGCAGGTTGTTGTAACAGGAAGCATGGCCGGACTGATGGGCGTTCCCCGCCGCACAGCTTATGCCGCCGCCAAACATGCGGTGATGGGCTATTTCGAGTCATTACAAGTGGAGCACACCATCCCGGGGTTTCACGTTACCATCATCAGCCCCGGCAGAGTCAGGACTTCCCTTTCGCTAAACGCCCTTCGTGGCAGCGGCGATCCCCACGGGAAAATGGATGCTGCGCAGGAGAAGGGCATTCCGGTCGAAGTATGCGCAAATAAGATGATCACCGCTATTTCCCGAAAGCGAAAACACGTCATCATCGCCCGCGAAGAAAGGATTTTGTGGTATCTCCGGAAATGGGCGCCACCGCTATATTATATGGTAGCCAGGAAGTTCGGGAGTTAATGCGGTTGTCGAAAACACCAGCGGAACGCGCATCCCGGTAGTTGCAGACAGGGAAAGCGCGGAACGATAGCATCCAACAATCGGTACAAATCAATTTACTGCATTTCAACATGCCACAAGAAAACGATCATGTAAAATCCTGTTCCATGTGAACTGCGACAACCCTGAAGACCTTGTCGTCGAAACCTTGTGGGCAATCATTATCGAAAAGGAAACAGGACTTTATCAAATCGACAATATTCCTTTTTACATCCCCTTGATTTCTTGCGGGGATATCGTTTTTGCCGAGTATGACGAAGCGGAAGAACGGCTGGTCTACCGCCAAACCGTAAAGGAATCCGGCAATTCGACCATCCAGATCGAGCTCTTGCACGACAATGACCGGGAATTGGAAATCCGGGAAATATTCCGGGAAATGGGCTGCGAAAGCGAAGGGACAGCCGGTGGGTATTTTGTTTTGGAAGTTCCATTCGATATGGATTACACGGCCATCAAACAAAAACTGGAAGCACTGCGGAACGATCAAATAATCGACTATGCGGAATCTTGCCTGTCGAATCTGCATAAATATTAAGATGTAGGTCATGATGCAGAGCCGCCACCACCGGGAATGACCAACACTTCCGACCCCCATTCCTCCCATAAGTACCCTTTTACCGCTGTTGACGTATGATTATACTGGTTTAAGTAACCCATTTCAACCCGGATCCATGCTAATTTGCCGGGTAAGTCATACGATATATTATGAAAACGGCAGGCATCGCAATTACCATATCTTTACTGCTGCCCTTTTCCGCCATCCACGCGCAGTTTGCCGACTCGCTCGAAGTGCGGACGGGCACACGCGCCACCATCGCCACGAAGGACTATCAGCCCCTCTGGCTCACGGCCAACAAGTTCGGGACCATCTCCGATCGCAAATCCGATCTTTCCACCTACATCCGCGCCACCAACGCGCATACTTTCGGCCCGGAACAAAACTGGCGCCTCCAATACGGATTCAGCCTGTATAACAATAACAACTTCCGACGGAACTTCTTCGAAGAAGCCTTCGTCAAATTCGCGTTCAAAAAGCTGGAATTACGGGTGGGCCGGTACGAAGAAATCATCGGCGAGGTAGATCCCGAGCTATCGTCTGGCTCCCTGGGCGTGAGCGGCAACGCGCTCCCCATTCCCAAAATAAGCATCGGATTGAAGGAATACGCCCCCGTCCCCTTCACCAACGGCTGGCTGCAGGTAAAAGGACAATTCAGTCACGGGTGGATGGGCCGCAACCAGTTCATCCCCTACGCCTTTCTCCACGAAAAGAATTTCTACCTGCGGATCGGCAAAAAGAAACTCAAAGCCTATGGCGGCATCCAGCATTACGCCGTCTGGGGAGGCAACCGGAAAGACCTTCCAAAGATCAAAAGCAGTTTCAAAGATTACATGGACGTAGTTTTGGTGAAGGAAGGAGATGACGGAACGGTGCTGACCGACCAGGTACGTCCCAACCGCCCGGGAGACCATCGCGGGGTACTGGAAGGCGGACTGGAATGGGAGAACGACAACTTCGCGCTGCGCGCCTACAATCAAACCCCGTTCGAAACGGGCCAGGGCGTCGATTTTAAAAATACCGATCACCTCATGGGCCTCAGTTTCCGCGATAAACGGGAAGGCGCCGTGCTGCTGCAGGCTACGTTGGAATGGATTTCCACCAAAAAAATGAACGACTGGCACCCGAAGCAGTACCGCGAAAGCTATTACAACAACGGCGTATACCTTACCGGCTGGGAATATGAGAACCGCATCATCGGTACGCCGCTCTTTACTAACCGCAGCCGCGGACAATATTACTTCGACAACATCCAGCCGTTCGATTACAGTGAGAAATGGAACGTGATCCGGAACAAAGGCTGGAACATCATCAATAACCGCGTCAGCGGCATCCACCTGGGGGCGCTGTACCGCGTCGGCAGCGTGTTGCAGGGAAAAACGATGTTGACGTATACGAAGAATTTCGGGACCTACGATCCCGGGCCCATCAAAGCGCCGCTCAGCCAATGGTACGCCCTGCAGCAGGTGCGCTACAGCGCGCCGGTGCCCGGCCTCACCCTCACGGGGGCCGTGGGGCTCGATGGCGGAGACATGAGCAAAACCGCAGGTTTCATGCTGGGCTTGGAATGGCTGTTCGCTCCCGGCCGCCGCTAGAGCTGCTTTTCAAAGATACCCTGGATAACGGCGTGTAAATTTTTAAACAGGAAAGGCTTGGTGACATAACCCGCAGCGCCCCGCTCCAGGGCCTGCTGGATGTCGTCGATCTCCGAACGCGCGGTGAGCATCACCACGGGAATGTCCTGCAATGCAGGGTCGTCACGGAAATTGTCGAGCAAATCGAGGCCGTTGAGCACGGGCATGTAAATGTCGCTGATCACCAGGTCGGGCCGCAGTTTGCGGGCGGCGCGGATCCCTTCTTCTCCGTTGGTTGCCGTAGCAACCGTGTACTGGTGCAATTCGAGCAGCGACTTCAGCGCGTCGGACAAGCTGGGCTTATCCTCAATGAGCAGGATGGTGTTGTTCATTACTGTTCAGCTTTGTACCGGGCACAAAATCGATTTAGATGGCGTCGGCGAACTCCTGGAACACCAGGGTAAAGGTGGTCCCTTCATTCACCCCGCTACTAACTGAAATCGTGCCGTGATTGGATTCCACAAAAGTTTTGACAATTGAAAGACCGAGCCCCGTGCCCTCGATCCCGTCCACATTGCTGCCGCGGAAAAACGAGGTGAACAGGTACGGAAGGTCGCTTTCCGGGATCCCGATACCGTGATCGCGGAAAGTGATGACCAGCTTTTTCTTCTTGTACTGCAGTTTTACAGATGGATTCTTTTGGGTGGAATATTTAAAGGCATTGCTGATGAGATTGGTGAAGACTTTGGCCAGCTGGTCCTTGTCAGCCAAAATGGGCCGTGGCTCGCCTTCTATGGAGATTAGCAGCGAGCGGTCGTCTTTCCGTTGCGAGAAGTATTGATAACGTAGTGTTTCTATGATCTGTTCCGGCGAAACCGGCTTGAAATCCGCCTCCCAGTTATTACCTGCGATCTTGCTGAGGGTCAGCACTTCGTCGAGCATGCCGTTCAGCTGGAAAATTTCATCCGCCATTTTCCGGAGTTGCAGGCGGTGGAAGGAAGACAGTTGTCCATCGAGCTGAAGGCGCGTCTCAAGGAGGTCCATCGCCGAAGAGATGGCCGTGAGAGGCGTTCTGAATTCGTGAGAAGTCATGGACATGAACTGAACTTTCATCTGCTGCAAGGATTTTTCCTGTTCGAGATGCTGCAATTTTTTTTGCAGTTCTTCCTCCTGTTCCACTTTCCGGCCGATGGCCAGCCAGTATTTTTTTCCTTCGATTTTTAACGGGCTGACGCGAAAATCGATCAGCGAGATTTCTCCGTTTTGTGAAACCGGCAGCATAAACGCCGACGGCAAAGGTTTCGGAAATGCATCCTGCCGCCCGCCGCCATAGGCGAGCTGAAGGGGAAGGCCCCTGAGCTGGGAGGCTTTGCCATTGGCTAATACTTCGATGGCCTTTCCGTTGGCATTGAGTACGACCTGCTTGTCTGTGCTGATGATCAATACAGGGTCTTCAATGCCGCGCAGCATATGGCTTACCCTGATGGATTGGTTAGGCTTCATGTCTTGAGTTCTGTCGATATGGTTCTTCGTCGATTCGGTTCTTCAATTTTCTTTTCCCGGAAATTACCGGTCGGGTTTCACACGAGAAAGATAGTCAATTTACATCGCATAATCCGCGCAAACTTTACACATTTCATGCTATGCGTTGCTGCAAAGCTTATATACGTTTTAGTTGCATATGATTATTGTTAATTTGTTACTTGAAATAATAGCACAACAATTCCCATTCCGTTTTGAATAGCTATCAATAAATTAATACATCCGCTGATAAATTTTTAAAAATTGGACTTATCTTTGATAGTATACTATCCTATTTAATTGTTCGAGGTGCGAACAGCATCTTTATTGCGAAAACCATATCAACGTTAACCGTAATATGATAACTATTGGTATCATTGAAGACAACCATTTTCAACTCAATAACTATAAAGAGTTCTTAGAAGATTTCCAGGAGTGTAAGGTTGTTTTCGCCTGCCGTTCGATGGAAGAGTTCAGGGCATTGCCTTACAAGGACCCTGACGTGAAAGCGATTTTGCTCGATATTTCCCTTCCGGGAGATTCGGGGATCGAGGGAATGGAAGAATTGAAACAGCATTACCCGGACGCGAAGATCATCGTGCTTTCCGGGCACGACGGCCAGCAGTACGTGATAGAGTCTATCATGCACGGCGCCAGCGGGTATATCATCAAGACCAGCCGGCTCATGGAAATCTATCATTCCATCCTCGACGCAGTTACGCAGGGCGGCACCCTTTCACCCAAAGCCGCTCATCTGCTCATCGCCCACATTTCCAAAGATCCGCTCGAAAGCATCCGCGACCGGCTCACCAAAAGGGAGTACGAATTGCTGGGCCTGCTTAAAGACGGGCACTCCTATAAAGAGATGGCGGAGCGGTTATACGTGACCGTTCACACGGTAAACCAACATCTTAAAAAAATATATTCCAAGCTGAACGTAGCTTCGAAATCGGAGCTGATTTCCAAAATCTGGTCGAATAATCTTTTTTGAAATATCTGTGCGGAAAGGCCGCTTACTTTTATGAGTAGTGCGCTTTCTGCTGATCCCCGGTTTTATACTCTATGTAGTAATATTTATGGCGCGCGGTATGCTCTAATATTGTAACTGTGCTTTAGCAGTGAACCCAGACCATATCAAATGTGCTATATGACCCGAAAGTTGAAGAACCGGAATGCTTTATTGAACACCTTGCTGGCAGCGGCTTGTGCGCTGTTTGCATCCTGCGCCAGCACCAAGAACGCAACGTATTTCAATAATGTGAACAGCGATACGGCGGTGCAGCGCATCGCCGGAAATTTTGAACCGGCGATACAGCAGAACGACATTCTGCAGATCACCGTCAGCAGCCTGAACCCGCAGGAAGCCATGCTTTACAATGTGCCCAACGCCTCCAACAGTGGCGCTACGGCCGCATCCGGCGCAGCGCCGGGAGCAGGGTTCCTGGTAGACGGCGCCGGCAATATCCATTACCCGGTGTTCGGCACCATTCACGCCGCAGGCATCACCACCACCGCATTGGCAGATACTATCCGCAACCGTTTCGTACAACGGCAGTTGCTGGTAGACCCCGTCGTGAGCGTGCGCTTCCTCAATTTCCGCGTAACCCTGCTCGGCGAAGTCGCCAAGCCCGCCGTGATCACCGTCACCAGCGAGAAGATCTCCATCATGGAAGCCCTCGGCATGGCGGGAGACATCACCGTCTACGGCAAACGCGAAAACGTTATGCTCATCCGCGACAAGGAAGGCAGTCGCACCGTAAAACGGCTCAACCTCAACGACGCCAACATCCTTTCATCGCCCTACTACTATTTGCAACCCAACGATATCGTTTACGTGGAACCGACGAAGTCGAAGATAGCCCAGGCCGACCGCTCCCGGCAGATACTGCCCGTGGTGCTCTCCAGCCTCAGCCTCCTCGTCATCATCCTCGACCGCCTCGTGATCAAGTAAACCATCCGTTCGTGAAAACCCATGCGGAATTACCGCAAAGCTGAAAGACCATAGTTGATAACCATATTGAATTGAAAAACCATGAAGCAGCAGACGAATGCCCATAAACGCGTGGAGCCGCAGCAAGAGTCTTCGGCAGACCTGCTGGCCATGCTCAGGTTCCGTTACCTGAGTTACTGGCCGCTGTTCGTGCTGGCCGCACTCATCGCGGCAGGAGGGGCATGGGCCTACCTGCGATACGCCACCCCGGTCTATAAAGTTTCCGCATCCCTCCTCGTGAAGGACGAAGCCAAAGACCTCAACGAATCGAACATCATGAGCTCGCTCGACCTGTTCGGCTCCAAAAAGAATATCGAGAACGAAATCCAGATACTCACTTCCCGCACCCTTATCCGCGACGTGATCCGGAAGCTCGACCTGTATGGGGAACTGTACGCGAAAGGCCGGCTGAAGAACGTTTCGGTATACGGGGAATCGTCGCCCGTGAACTTCCATTTCGTGGAGCCATGGGCTATTCAGGACGGTCCGTCGGAATTCGTGAGCGTGGGATACGACGATAAGAAGAAAATGGTATTGCTGAACAGCAAGCCCTATCCCATCAACGATACCGCCGGAACGCCCTGGGGCAGGATGGTGATCCGCATGCGCGACGTGGCAACGCCCATCGCCGAAGGCCAGTATTTCCTCAAACTTACCGGCGAGCGGGGCCTCACCCAGCAGATCCTCGGTAAAATGAAGATCACGCCGGTATCCAAAATGGCGACGGTCATCAACCTGGAATACCTCGACGTGCTGCCGTCCCGCGGCGAAGCCATCGTCAACGACCTCATCCGGGTATATAACGAAGCCGCCGTGAAGGACAAGAACCGGATGGCCGCCAGCACCATGTCTTTCGTGGAAGAGCGCCTCCGCATCGTAACGCGTGAGCTGAGTGAAGTGGAAAAGGAAGTGGCGCGCTTCAAAACGAACGAAGGCATCGTCGATATCAGCGAACAAAGCAAAATGTTCCTCGGCAGCGTGCAGGAAAACGACTCCAAGCTCAACGAAGCCAATATGCAGCTGTCCGTCCTCGAATCCATCGAAAAATATGTGTCGGGCAAAACGGAAGGCGTGAACATGGTGCCGGCCACCCTCGGCCTCAGCGACCCCGTGCTGCTGGAGCTCGTCAATAAATTATATGAAACGGAACTGGAAAAGGAAAAGCTGAAAAAGACCACCGGTGCGAACAGTCCCTCGCTGACGGCCCTCAACCGCCAGGCAGACATGCTCAAACCCGGTATCCTCGAAAACATCCACAGCCAGCGCGCCAACCTGGAAGCCGGCAAGGCGAAGCTCCTTTCCGCCAACGACCGTTTCTCCAGCATGCTGCGCAGCGTTCCCGGTAAGGAAAGGGCGTTGCTGGAAGTAAGCCGCCAGCAAGCCATTAAGAACAATATTTACACGTTCCTCCTCCAGAAACGTGAAGAAACGGCACTGGCCTATGCCGCCGCTATTTCCGACAGCCGGATCGTGGACGGGGCCGAAACTGCCGGAATACCGGTAAGTCCCCGCAAAATGATGGTCTATGCCATCGCAGTGCTGGGGGGCATTGCGGTGGTGGCCATCTGGATCACCCTGAAAGACATGCTGAAACGCGAGATCACTTCCCGCCTGGAAATAGAAAAAGAAACTTCGGCGCCCATCGTGGCCGAGCTGTTGCACGACGACAGCAAGGAACCGCTCGTGATCACCGACGGCCGCCGAAGCCTCGTGGCAGAGCAATTCCGCAACCTGCGGACGTCGCTCTCCTACATCGGCCTCAACGGCAATAACAAAACGCTGCTCGTAACGTCTTCTATTTCCGGAGAAGGTAAATCCTTCGTGTCGCTGAACCTGGCCTCCAGCCTGTCGCTCCTCCGCAAAAAGGTAGTGCTGATGGAATTCGACCTCCGCAAGCCCATGTTGAGCAACATGCTGGGCATCAGCCGCGAACCGGGCATCACTAATTACCTCGTGGGCAAAGCGCAGCTAGACGACCTGGTGCGCAAAATACCGGATAACGAGAATCTGTTCCTCATCCCTGCGGGCGTGATCCCGCCGAACCCGACGGAGCTGATCCTGAACGGCCGGCTGGAAGAACTGATCACTGAGCTGCGCGAACGGTTCGATTACATCATCATCGACTCCGCGCCCGTGGGCCTGGTGACCGACGCGCGGCTGCTCGCCCCACTGGCCGACGCCTGCCTGTACGTGATGCGCCACCAGGTAACGCCCCGCCAGTACCTGAAACAGATCGACGAACTGTACCGCACCGGTGAAATGGGGCGCCTCAGCCTGGTGTACAACGGCGTGAAACCGCGTGGTGTGGCTAACCACACGTACGGTTACGGCTATGGATATGTGGAAGATCAGAAGCATGGCGCCAGCAAGAAACTGAAGAATATGTTCAAATAGGAAACCATAGCGGCCCGGCCGCATACACGATAGCCTTTATTGGAAACCCGGCTCATCATGTGAATGAGGAGCGAAGCTTTGCTTCTTCCCGCCTTTATAAATTCCACACTATGAAAACCGATTGCGATTCGTTCACCGAAAAATGCTAGACTATGAAACAGGAATTGCATGCCTGGTATGCCGTGTATACCAAGGCAAAAATGGAAAAAAAGGTAGCTGATCTGTTGACCCGTAAGCGCCTTGAAACTTACTGCCCTATGAACGTTGTCGAGAAACAATGGAACGACCGGCGAAAGATGTCGGAAGAACCCTTGTTCCCGTCTTACGTGTTCGTCCGCATCCCCGAAAGCATGCAGGACATCGTCCGCGAAACCGAGGGGATCGTCAATTTCGTGTACTGGCTGGGAAAACCGGCGTTGATCCACGATGCCGACATCGAGATGATCCGCCGGTTCATGCGCGAGCATCAGTCGGCCGCGCTGGAAAAAATCCCCATGCGCAATGTGGAGGCGGAAACGTCCAAACCCTCCACCCTGCTGTACTTCCGCGGCAGAACGCCCGAATCGGGCAGGAACAAGGTAAGAGCGGTGCTCTCCAGCCTGGGGTACGCCCTGGTGGCGGCCGTGCCTGCTCATGATCTTAACGTACGCAAAGCCGATTACATCTATGCATAAATCAGACAATACGGGCATGCAGCATGTGATACTGTGTGGCGGCTCCGGAACGCGGCTCTGGCCGCTTTCGAACCGGCAGACCCCCAAGCAGCTGCTCCCCCTTTTCGACGACCGCAGCCTCCTGCAGCTGACCTACCTCCGCAACCGGCCCGCCTGCAAAGGCGTGCTGGCCATCGCCGGGGCGGCGCAGGCAGAGCTTATCGCCAATCAACTGCTCGACGAAGGCGCATCGCTCCGGTGCATCGCCGAGCCGGTGGGGCGCAATACCGCCGCAGCCATCGCCATCGCGGCGTTCGTTTCTGCACCCGGGGATGTTTTGCTCATCACCCCGTCTGACCACCTCATCGGCACGCCCGACCGGTACGAAGCGGCGCTGAACGAAGCGAAACGCCTGGCGGAGGAAGATCATATCGTCACATTCGGATTGAAGCCCACTTACCCGGAAACCGGTTTCGGGTATATACACCACAAGGGAAATGACGTGCTGCGTTTCGTGGAAAAGCCCGATGCCGCCACCGCCGTTTCCATGCTCGAAAGCGGGGATTTCCTCTGGAACAGCGGGATTTTCTGCGCCAGGGCTTCCGTCATGCTCGACGAACTGCAAAAGCATTCACCCGCCATTTACCACGCGGCATCGCGCGCGGCGGCGGAACTGGTGCGCACCGGCAGCATTTCCCGCGATGCCATGATCGACATTCCGTCCGACAGCATCGATTACGCCGTCATGGAAAAAAGCGACCGCGTGAAAGTGGTGCCCAGCGATATGGAATGGAGCGACGTAGGCAGCTACGAAGCCCTTGCCCAGGCGCTCACCGAGCAATTCCGCTATTCCAACGACCAGGCCGTTTTCATCGAAAGCGATCCGCAAAACAGTACCGTGATCGGGAAAAACAAGCTGGTGGCTTTGGTGGGCGTGGATAACATGGTGGTGGTAGACACCCCCGGGGCCCTGCTCATCATGCAAAAAGGAAAAGGACAAGTCATTAAACAATTGCACAACTGGGTGGCCGAAAACCGCCCGGAACTGCTGTAACCCGAAACCCTCCATGGAACTCAATTCTAAAATTTACATAGCCGGCCACCGTGGAATGGTGGGCGGCGCCATCAAAAGGAAACTCGAGAAAGACGGTTTCCGCAACATCATCACCCGTACTTCGGGCGAGCTGGATTTGCGCCGGCAAGACCAGGTGCAGGATTTTTTCGAGACCGAGAAACCCGATTACGTGTTCCTCGCCGCGGCCAAGGTAGGCGGCATCCACGCCAACAATACCTACCGCGCGGAATTTCTGTACGACAACCTGATGATCGCCGCCAACGTGATCCATTCGGCGTATGAAAACAGCGTATCGAAACTGATGTTCCTCGGCAGCTCGTGCATCTATCCGCGCCTGGCGCCCCAGCCCATCGCGGAAGACAGCCTGCTGACCGGTCCGCTGGAAGCCACCAACGAGCCTTACGCCATCGCCAAGATCACAGGGATCAAGCTGTGCGAGGCTTACCGCGATCAGTACGGTTGCAATTTCATCAGCGTGATGCCCACCAACCTCTACGGCATCGGCGATAATTACCATCCCGAGAATTCGCATGTGCTGCCGGCGCTCATCCGCAAGTTCCACGAAGCGAAACAGGCGGGCCGGCCCACGGTAACGGTTTGGGGAACGGGAACGCCGAAGCGCGAGTTCCTCTACGCCGACGACCTCGCCGAAGCCTGCGTGTTCCTCATGGAAAAATACGACGGCCGCGAACTGGTGAACATCGGCGCCGGCGAAGACCTCACCATCCGCGAACTGGCGGAAACCGTCCGCGATGTGGTTTGCTTCGAAGGCGATATCGTGTTCGACACTACCAAGCCAGACGGTACGCCCCGCAAATTGATGGACGTGTCGAAACTGCACGGCCTGGGATGGCGGCACAGCACAGACCTCCGGAGCGGCATCGCGCAGGCGTACGGCGATTTTCTCCGGAAACAGTTTCAGCATATGAATGCCATGCATCAATAAAAATAGCAAGACATGAAAGTAGTTGTAGTAGGAACGGGATATGTAGGATTGGTGACGGGCGCCTGCCTGGCCGAAGTGGGCACTGAAGTAGTGTGTGTGGACGTAGACGCGGCGAAGATCGGCCGGCTCGAACAGGGGATCCTGCCCATTTACGAACCCGGACTGGAAGAGATCGTTGTCCGCAACCATAGGAACGGCCGGCTGAAATTCAGCACCAGCCTCGAATTCAGTATTCCCGGCGCATCCGTGGCGTTTATTGCCGTGGGAACGCCTCCCGGGGAAGACGGCTCCGCAGACCTGCGCTACGTGCTCCAGGTCGCGAAAGAGATCGGCACCCACATGACCGGGCCCCTCGTGATCGTTACGAAGAGCACCGTGCCGGTGGGCACCGCCGTGAAAGTAAACCGCGCCGTGAAGGAAGCCCTGCAGGCCCGGGGAGCACAGCTGGATTACGATGTGGCATCCAACCCTGAATTCCTCAAGGAAGGCGCCGCCGTGGCCGATTTCATGAAGCCCGACCGCATCGTGGTGGGCGTCAACAACGAGCGCGCCGCCAAAGTGCTCGAATCGCTGTACGCGCCATTCCTGCTGAACGGCCACCCGATCCTGTTCATGGACGTGGCTTCCGCCGAAATGACCAAATACGCCGCCAACGCCATGCTGGCCACCAAGATTTCGTTCATGAACGACATCGCCGGGCTGTGCGAGCTGGTAGGCGCAGACGTGAATAAAGTCCGCAAAGGCATCGGCAGCGACCCGCGCATCGGTCACCGGTTTATTTATCCGGGCATCGGGTACGGAGGATCGTGCTTTCCGAAAGACGTGAAAGCCCTCATCCGGACAGGTCTCGAATACGACCGCAGGCTCCGCATCCTCGAAGCTGTGGAAGCCGTGAACGACGACCAGAAAAAAGTCATGTTCGACAAGATTTTCCGTCACTTCGACGGCCAGCTGAAAAACAAGACCATCGCCCTGTGGGGCCTTTCCTTCAAACCAAACACGGACGACATGCGCGAAGCCCCGTCGCTGGTGCTGGTGGATTCCCTCCTGGAAGCCGGCGCGAGCGTGCGGGTCTTCGACCCCGTGGCCATGGTGGAAGCCCGCAAAACCCTCGGCGACCACGTGATCTGGTGCTCCGACCTCTACCATGCCGCAGAAGGCGCTGATGCCGTGGCGCTGGTAACGGAATGGAACGAATTCCGCCTGCCCGACTGGCAACGGATTTCGGCGCGGGTGCTCTTCGACGGAAGAAATATTTACGACGACGTGCAGCTGCATAAAAACGGCATCACTTATTACGGCATCGGAACCATTCAACCCACCCTTCAAAAAATGATAACCATATGAAAGTCGCATTGATTACCGGCGTTAACGGCCAGGACGGCGCATACCTCGCCGAGCTTTTACTGGAAAAAGGATATATGGTGCACGGCATCAAGCGCCGCGCATCGCTGATCAATACAGAAAGGATCGATCACCTGTACCAGGACCCTCATGAAAAAAACGTTCGCTTCAAACTGCATTACGGCGATATGACGGATTCCACCAACCTGATCCGCATCATCCAGGAAACGCAGCCCGACGAAATTTATAACCTCGCGGCCATGAGCCACGTGCGCGTGAGCTTCGACACACCGGAATACACCGCCAATGCCGACGGCATCGGGACGCTCCGCATCCTGGAAGCCCTGCGCATCCTCAAACTGGAGCAGAAAACCCGCGTGTATCAGGCCTCCACTTCCGAACTGTACGGCCTCGTGCAGGAAGTGCCGCAACGCGAAACAACGCCTTTTTACCCACGTTCTCCATATGCCGTTGCAAAAATGTACGCCTACTGGATCACGGTCAATTACCGCGAAGCCTACGGGATGTTCGCCTGCAACGGCATTCTTTTCAACCACGAATCTCCCCTGCGCGGCGAAACCTTCGTTACCCGCAAGATCACCCGCGCCGCGGCTGCGATCGTGCTGGGGCTGCAGGACAAGCTCTTCCTCGGTAACCTCGACGCCAAGCGCGACTGGGGCCATGCCAAAGATTATGTGGAGGCGATGTGGCGCATCCTCCAGCAGGATACCCCGGAAGATTTCGTGATCGCCACCGGCATTACGACGACAGTCCGCGATTTCGTGCGCATGGCGTTCGACGAAGTGGGCATCGAACTGGCCTTCATCGGCACCGGCGTCAACGAAACGGCGGTGGTGACGGCTTGCCGCAACAAGGAATTCATTCTGCCGATCGGGAAGGAAGTAGTGGCGGTAGACCCGAAATATTTCCGGCCGACGGAAGTGGAGCTACTCATCGGCGACCCCACAAAGGCCAAGACCAAACTGGGCTGGGAGCCGCAATACGACCTGCCGGCCCTCGTGAAAGAAATGATGGCCGCCGACGTGGAGCTGTTCCGGAAGAAAGACGTAGCACATTTAGAACACCTGATCGGATAAAATAATACAGGCATGCAGGCAGCGAACAGGGTAGTGATGAACACGGGTTTGCTGTACGGGAAAATGCTGGTGACCATCTTCATCTCCCTGTACTCCACCCGGCTTGTGCTGAGCGCACTCGGCGCCCTCGATTACGGGATTTTCAATCTCATCGCGGGGGTGATCGCCATGTTGTCTTTTCTCAATATGGCCATGACGCTTTCCACCCAGCGGTATATGTCCTACAATTTGGGAGGCGGGGATATGGAAAAACTGAAGAAGGTGTTTAACGCCAGCATTCTCCTGCACCTGCTGCTGGGGCTCGGATTGGTGCTGTTGTTCGAAGTGGCGGGGTATTTCCTGTTCGGGCATGTGCTCAACATCCCGCCAGACCGTGTGCCGGCCGCCAGGATCATTTATCATTTCATGGTGGCCAGCGCGTTCGTCACCATTATTTCCGTGCCGTACGATGCCACCATCAACGCGCGGGAAAACATGTTGTTGGTGGCGCTTACGGGCATCGCGGAGGCATTGCTGAAACTGGCGGTGGCGCTCGCTTTGCAGCGCACATCTGCCGACCGGCTCATCCTTTTCTCCGGCCTGTCTGCGGCTTCGGCCATCGCGCTGCTGCTGTTCAAACGGGTGTACTGCTCGGTGAAATACCCGGAAAGCCGCATTAAGATCGGGCGGTATAAAGACAAAGCCCTGCTGAAGGAAATGTTTTCCTACGGCGGGTGGAACATGTTCGGTGCGGTGAGCGTGGTAACGCGGAACCAGGGCATCGCCATGATCCTGAACGTCTTTTTCGGGACGATCGTGAACGCGGCCTACGGGATCGCCAACCAGGTGAACGCCCAGCTGAGCTTCTTTTCCGTGACGCTCATGCAGGCCCTCAACCCGCAGATCATGAAAAGCGAAGGCCAGGGCAACCGGGAACGGATGTTGAAACTGGCCATGATCGCGAGCAAGTTTTCCTTCGCGTTGCTGGCGTTCTTCGCCATCCCGCTGCTGCTGGAAACGCCGTTCGTGCTGGGGCTGTGGCTGAAGGAAGTGCCGGCGTACACCATCGTTTTTTGCCGGCTGATCCTGTTGTGCACGATGGTCAATCAATTATCCGTCGGCATACAGGTCGGCGTGCAGAGCGTGGGCAAAATCCGGAAATACCAGGTGGCCGTGAGCGCCCTGCTGATGCTCAACCTCCCGGTAGCGTATGTGCTGCTGCGGATGGGATTGCCGGCATGGTCGGTACTGGCCTCCGCGTTGGGGATCGAGATCGTGACCTTCGCATACCGGGTGAAGGCGGCGGAAAAGCTCATCGGCCTGCCCGTGAAAACGTTCCTGGGCGGCGTGGTGCTGCGGGCCGTGGGCAGCGTGCTGCTGGCGTTCTGCATCGCTTTATTGCCGTACCGGATGATGGACGAAGGATGGGCGAGGCTGATCGCCACGGGTGCGGCAAGTACGGCCGGATTGGCTTGTACCCTGCATTGGCTGGGCCTGTCGGCCTATGAAACCGGCAAGATCCGGGATGTGATGACGAAGGCGCTGACGCGGATCCATCCGCGGCTCGCCGTGATTAAAAAGCTGCGTGATGAACATTATTTTCTTTACCAACATTTCAACTTTTCCGTACAACGGAGGCGAAAAGCTGCGGAGTTATTATCTCCTCAAGGCCCTCTCCGACCTCGGGCACACGGTCCATGCCGTGATCCGCAACGAGGAGGAGGCCGATCTGTCGAAATACGCACTTCCCAACGTCGCTTACCATATCCATCCGAAGAAGCCGCTCGCCGTAACGGAAAGGCTCACCGGCAGCCACTACTTCACGAAGTCGGCCGCCGTAATGGCTTTGTTCGATAAAATCTGCCGGGAGCATGACATTGACACGGCCGTGCTGGACTACGGTTACGTGGGCCATTACATCGGGTTTTTCCGCCGGCGCGGCATTCGGGTGGTGCTCGGCACACACAACGCACAGCCGGAAATCTCCCGCCAGCTGCCCGCCCGCAGCCTCTTCCAGAAATTCAGGAAAATGCAACTGGTAACGCTGGAACAGTGGCACGAACGCTCGTACTTCGCCAAAGCGGACGCGGTATTGGTGGTGAGCCATCACGACCTCGACTATCACCGCCGATTCATCGATCCGGACAAACTGTTCCTCGTCCCCAATTTCCTCGACGAAGCCGAATACGCCCTGAAAGCCCCCCGGCAACAGCGCCTCCTCGTCATGACGGCCAACTTTACCGTATACCAGAATTTCGAAGGGCTCCGCTGGTTCGTGCAGGAAGTCTGGAACCCCGCCCTGGCGAAGAAGTTCCGGCTGCAACTCGTGGGCCGCGGCTCGCAGGAGGCTTTGCAGAAGATCACCGGCAGCACGGACTGGGAAAATATCGTGGCCCTCGGCCGGGTAGACGATGTGAAGCAATACATCGCCAGCGCGGAAGGGGTCGTGATCCCGCTCCTGCACGGCAGCGGCACGCGGCTGAAATGCCTCGAGGCCATGGCGCTCCACACGCCCATCATCGCCACGTCGCGCGGGGTGGAAGGCGTGCTCAGCCATCATTTCATCGTAGCTGATTCCGCCGCCGATTTCCGGACGGCCTTGCTGCGGTTCGAAGGATCGCCGCAGCGCGGAGACGCCCTGCGGGCAGATTTTATGAAGGAATACAGCGCCGCCGTTAACCGGCAGCGCCTGGCCGAAGCCATTCATTTCGCACAACATGTACAATAAAATCAAAATAGCGCTCTACGCCCTGCTCAGCACGGTCAATGTCAACCTCGTGGGTTCCATGCGGTTGAGCGAGATCCTGCTCCTCGGCCTGGCGCCCACCGCCATCAAAAAGGACGATTTCTCGAAATACCCGTATCTCCGGAAGATCATCCTGTCGCTGGCGCTACTGCTTTTCTTCCAGGTCCTCACCGATATGGTGGTAGGCACCACTTCGCAGAACTATTTCCGCGGATGGGCTTCCATCATCATGTCTATGCTGTCTTTCCTCGTGCTGTTCAAATTGTTCAACAGTTATGAAGGCATCATGATCTACCTGTTCATGATCATGGTGAAGAATATCTTCTATACAGACGATATCGTGACGTCGGACATGAGTTATTTCAAATTCAAAATGGTGCCCATCCTGTCGTCTGCCGTGTACCTGCTCAGCGCGTATTTCTACCGCCGGGGGAACATAAAAGCGGTGATGGGCGTGCTGTTCGGGTATTCGATCACCTGCGTGTCTTTCGATTCGCGCTCTACGGCGGTGGTCTTTTTCCTGTCGGCCATCATCATTTACTTCTTCAATTCGGGGCTGAAGCTCACGAAAGCCAAGATCACGGCTTTCGCGATCATCGGGCTGATCATATTCCAGGTCACTTACATGTTTTACGTAGACGCGGTCAAAGCCGGCGAGCTCGGCGGCGACCATGCCCGCGCGCAGATCGAGCGGCTGGAGAATCCGTACAACCCGTTCGAGCTGCTGATGACCGGCCGTGGCGAAACCTTTGCCGCCGCTACCGCCATCGCCGATGCGCCGGTGTTCGGACATGGTTCCTGGGCCAAAGACCATACCCTCAAATATTACCAGATCCTCCTCATGTTTCACGACGAGGATTTCAATGTCGAAAAGGCCTATTCGAAAGAACAGCTCATTCCCAGCCACTCGATACTCATGGGCGCGTGGATCAACTGCGGGATCGGCGGGTTTTTATCGGTATTGCTCGTCTTTTTCTTTTTGATGAAGATGGGATTCTACCTGATCAAGAACGGGCAATCGCTGGCACTGTACCCGGTGATCGTACTGATGACGATCGGCCTGATCTGGACGTTCGCGTTTTCGCCGTTCCAGCACCTGCGATTCAGCGTACCGGCCACCGGGGCCATTATCATGAGCGCGTATTACGATTTCGTGTACGCGGAAGAACCGGATTTTTCTGAACTCCTTTATACCAGTTAGTTGATGGAATATATTTATTACAAAGACGCAAAGGGCAATTTCGGCGACGATCTCAACGCCTGGCTGTGGCCGCAGTTCTTCGGCCAGAACGACCCCTCGTCTGCCAACGCCTTCGTGGGCATCGGGTCTATCCTGGCCCACGATTCCCCGCTTTTCCGCCACCTTTCCGGGCGCCGCAAGATCGTGTTCGGGACGGGCGTGCGGCCGGGGTACCGGCCATTCGCTTTCGGTGCGGATTGGGACGTGCGGTTTTTGCGGGGGCCGCTGTCTGCCCATTACTTCGGCAACGAGCACCCGTTCATCGCCGATGCGGCTTATGCGCTGGGGCTTTCGGCCGATTTTGAGCGCATCGCGGCTACCCCTAAAAAATACAAAGTCAGCGTGATCCCTTATTTCCGGTCGCTGCCGTTCTTCGATTGGGAGAAGATATGCGCGGAGCTGGGGTATCATTTCATTTCCCCTTCCGCAGAAAACGGCATCGTTCACACCCTGGAAGAGATCGCCGCATCGGAAGTGGTGATCGCCGAAGCGATGCACGGCGCCATCATCGCCGATATCCTCCGCGTGCCCTGGAGCCGGTTCGTGCTCAGCACGCCGTTCACCGAAGGTAGCGGAGTGTCGGAATTCAAATGGATGGACTGGCTGTTTTCCATCGGGCAAACGGGAACGGAGACGGCCCACATCAAGCTGTACCGGAAGTCTTTCCTGCATGGCTGGCTGAAGAAGGCCTCCGGGAACGTCCTCAACACGGAATTCCTCGTGAAAAGCACCGTGCGCCAGGACCTGTTGAAACAACTGGCGGGCATCCGTCATTTCAACCTGTCGTCCGACGCCACCATCAACGACATCAACAACCGGTTTTTTGAAGAAATCGCCGCCCTCAAAGCGGAACTAAATACCGTTCACCATGGCGACAGAACCATTATTTGAAGAAAAGACCGACGCGGCCACCGGCAAGGTGAAGATGTACCGCGATAACCCGCTGTACTTCCTGCGCCGGTCCAACATTTCGCTGAAGAAAAGCATCCTGCTGTACCTCTATTACAGCGTGGCCGTGTGGCTGCCCGATCCGCCGCGGCCCATTGGCGGACTTTGCCTTTCATTCCGCACCTGGCTCGCTTCGCGGATTTTCCTGAAAGCGGGGAAAAATATCAAAGTGGGCAGGAACACCCGTTTCGGCAGCGGCGTCAATGTGCAGATCGGGGATTTTTCGGGATTGAATACGGGCGGATGGATCGGGAACGATACGGTCATCGGCAGCGACGTCATGTTCGGGCCGGAAGTGGTCATCCTTTCGGGGAGCCACAATTTCGAGCGGACAGACATCCCGATGCGCGAGCAGGGCGCCACGCACCGCAAGCCGGTAGTGATCGGCGACGATGTGTGGATCGGCACCCGCGTCATTATACTGCCCGGCATCACGATCGGGTCGCACAGCATCATCGGCGCAGGATCGGTAGTCACGAAAGATGTGCCCGAATACGCCATCGTGGCCGGGAACCCGGCCGTCATCAAAAAATTCAGAAAGTAATGGAAAAACTCATATCCGTCATCGTTCCCGTCTACAACGGCGAGAAATACATCACAGATACGCTCGATAGCCTGCTCCGCCAAACCTGGCGCGGGTTTGAGCTGATCGTGGTAGATGGCGCGTCTACCGACCGGACGCTGCAGCTCGTGGCGGAACATCCGCAAACGGTAGACGTCCTCATCTCCGAAAAAGACGAAGGCATGTACGACGCGCTCCGCAAAGGCATGGAAGCGGCTTCGGGAAAATATCTCTGTTATATCAATTCCGACGACCGCCTGCTGCCATACGCCCTCGAGAAAGTAGTCCGCAAATTCGAGCACGGGAACTTCGACCTCGTTTTCGGCGACCATAATTTCATTTCCGAAACCGGCGACATCGCCTACGCCTACAAAGGCATCAATCTCGGATGGAAAGCCATCAGCTACCTCCGCCGCGTACCGTTCGCGCAGCAAAGCGCATTCTGGACGAGAGACGCGTACCGGAAAGCAGGCGGGTTCGACAAATCCATGAAGTATTCCGCCGACTCCAAGTTCCTCCTCACCCTTTGCCTCGACCCTACCACCCGGAAAGGATACATTCCCGCGCCGCTCGGCGAATACCGCATGCATGGGGATTCTTTCTCCGTATCGGTGACAGACAAAATGATCGCGGAACACAAACGGATGGCCAGCGCCCTCCCCCTGAAACACGACAAACTGCGGAAATATTTCTATGAAATGATCACCAAAGTGGTGAACGCCCGCGGCATCTATAAAAAAATGACCTATAAAGGCACGAAATTCTAAAAACGACATGAACATACTGTTTATCGTTCCGAGTTACAAACCCGCTTATATCTATGGCGGTCCCATCGTATCCGTAGCGCGCCTGGCCGAAAGCCTCGTGCAGATCGGGCACACGGTGACCGTGTATACCACCACCGCCAACGGGCCCGACGAGCTGGATATGCCGCTCGACCGGCCGGTGATCATGGACGGGGTGCGCGTGCAATTCTTCCGCCGCATCACCAAAGACCATACGCATGTTTCGCCCGCGCTCTGGAAAGCGGTGTGGAACACCGTGAAGGAATACGATGCCGTGCACATCCATTCCTGGTGGAACTTCCTCATCATGGGGGTTTCCGCCATCTGCGCGATCAAAGGCATCAAGCCCGTGCTGAGCCCCCGTGGCATGCTGTGCGACTATGTTTTCCAAAGTAAAAACCAGTTCAAGAAGAAGCTGCTCCATCACGCCGTCGGCAAACACCTGCTTTCGCGCACGTATCTGCACGTAACGTCTGACGTGGAATGGAACGACTGTCTGAAAATCAATACCAACTGGCGTGGCGGCCTCATCCACAACATCGTGGACCTGCCGTTTATGACCGGGGCGGAAGCCCCGCAGCCGGAGAACCGGGAGTTTACCATCGGGTTCCTGTCGCGCGTGGACCCGAAAAAGGGCCTCGATATCCTCATCCGTGCGCTGGCCGGCGTGGAATTCCCGTTCCGGCTGAAGATCGCGGGGGCGGGAGATGCGGCTTATGAAGCGGAGCTGCGTTCGCTGATCGCGGAAGAGAAACTGGAGGATAAGGTGGAATGGGTTGGATGGAAGAAAGGCGACGCGAAGTTCGAATTTCTGGCGGACGTGGATTTGTTCGCCCTCACGTCCCACAACGAAAATTTCGCGGTGGTAGTGATCGAGTCGCTGTCGGTAGGAACGCCGGTGCTGGTGAGCGAACATGTGGGCCTGAGCCGTTATGTGAAAGAAAAGCACCTCGGCTGGGTGACCACCCTCGCCATCAACGATGTACGCGCCCGGCTCACGGAGGCGTACCGCGCCAGGAACGAGCGCCAGCGCATCCGCCGCGAAGCCATGCCCATCATCCGGACAGATTTCAATGAAGAAAAACTGGCCGCCGACTATGCGGAAATGTACCGCAACGTGGGCAGCCTTCCCTTAAAACGTGCAGCCGTATGAATCTCGCCGTCATCATATTGACCTATAACGAGTCGCTCCACCTGGCGCGCTGTCTTGAAAATATACGGCCGCTGGCATCGGAGATCCATATCGTGGATTCCTATTCTACAGACGATACCCTCGCCATCGCGGAACGCTTCGGCGCCAAAGTGGTACAGCGGAAATGGACGAACCACGCCGATCAATGCCAGTGGGGCATGGACAATTGCGGCATCAAAGCCGATTGGGTGATGCGCCTGGATGCGGACGAATACCTCGAGCCCGCGCTCGTCAGCGAAATCCGCGAGCGGCTGGATACCATGCCTCAAAATATCACCGGGCTCTACATTCGCCGGAAAGTCCTGTTCAAAGGCAAATGGATCCGGTTTGGCGGGTTTTATCCGCACATTCTGATGCGCCTCTGGCGAAACGGCCAGGCCAGCGTGGAGCAGCGGTGGATGGACGAACATATCGTGGTCAACAGCGGAGAAACGCTCATGCTGAAGGAACATATGGTCGACGATAACCTGAATTCCATTCACTGGTGGGTGAACAAGCATAATAATTACGCCATCAAGGAAATGATCGATCTCCTGAATATCAAATACGGATTCATGGAAATGGACCAGCGGCTGTTGGGGTCTACCAACGGACAGGCCCGCCGGAAGCGGTTTTTAAAGGAAAAGGTTTACACCGCCATTCCGCCGGGCGGCCGTGCGCTCATGTATTTCTGCTACCGCTATTTCGTGCGGCTCGGGTTCCTCGACGGGTATCGCGGGTTTATATTCCATTTCATGCAGGGATACTGGTACCGGTTGCTGGTAGATGTGAATGTGAAGGAATTCGAAGCCAAGCTGGAGGGAGACACCAGCGCGGCCAAACTGAAAGAAATCTTGAAAAATGATTACAACATCGCGATCTGAGGCCGTAAAGACAGACCTGTCGAAGTTCCGGACCGGCGATTATGTAGCCGGCCCGAAATGGAAAGTGCTGACCTGGTATTTCGTGAACTACTGGATCTTCTACAGCGCGCTCCCCTGGCCGTACGGCTTCAAGGCAAGGCTGCTGCGGATGTTTGGCGCAAAGGTGGGGCGTGGACTGGTGATCAAGACGAAAGTGCGGATCAAGAACCCCTGGCGGCTGGCCATCGGCGATCATGTCTGGATCGGTGAGGAAGTGTGGATCGATAACCTGGAAAACGTGACCATCGGCAGCAACGTCTGCATCTCGCAGGGCGCTTTGCTGCTGACGGGCAATCACGACTACACCGCGCACGACTTCCCGTACCGCCTCGGCCGTATCGACCTGGAAGACGGCGCCTGGGTGGGCGCCAGGTCGGTGGTTTGCCCGGGCGTGAGGCTCGGCAGTCATGCCATCCTTACCGTGAATTCCGTGGCATCCCGCAGCATAGCGCCCTGGGAGATCCATGCGGGAAACCCGGCGCAGTACGTCCGCGATCGAGTGATGAAAAAATAAAAAGACATGCCCAAAAGATTGTTGCTCATAGGAGGAAATTATGCGCCCGAGCCCACCGGCATCGGGAAGTTCAACGGCGAGATGATCGGCTGGCTGGTGAACAACGGGTATGAATGCACCGTGATCACCACCTATCCATATTATCCGCAATGGAAAGTGCAGGAACCCTACGCCCGGAAAGCCCGGTGGTTCCGCAGGGAAACCTCGCACAATGGAAAACTGACCGTGTACCGCTGTCCGCAGTACGTGCCGGCAGACCCCAGCGGCAAAAAGCGCATGATGATGGACGTCACCTTTGCCATGGCCGCCTTTGCGCAGCTGTTGCGCATCCTGCCCGCGAAAAAATACGATTACGTCATGAGCGTTGTGCCCTCGTTCCACCTGGGATTGCTGGCGCTGCTGTATAAAAAGTTCCGCGGCGCGGAAGCGTTGTACCATATCCAGGACCTCCAGATAGACGCCGCCCGCGATCTCAACATGATCCGCAGCGGCAAAATGATCAATGCCATGCTGAAACTCGAAAAGTTCATCCTCCGGAAATCGGATTACGTGTCCAGCATTTCCGACGGTATGATCCGGCAGATCAGCGGCAAGCTGGACCGGCGCATCGAGCTGTTCCCCAATTGGGCGGATGTAGACAAATTCCATCCTTTGCCCGGGCGGATGGCGCTGAAGGAAGCGTTCGGCTTTCAGCCAGATCATAAAGTGGTGCTGTATTCCGGCGCTATCGGCGAAAAGCAGGGCCTGGAATCCATTTTGCATGCCGCCGCTTCGCTGGAAGACCGGGAAGATGTGCAGTTCGTCATCTGCGGCTCCGGCCCGTACCGCGAAAAGCTGCACGAGAAAGCCATCGCCCTGGGCCTGAAGCGCGTTCACTTTTTACCGCTCCAGCCGTTCGAAGAGTTCAACCGTTTTCTCAATATGGCCGATCTGCACCTCGTGATCCAGAAATCCGGCGCCTCCGATCTCGTGATGCCCTCCAAACTTACGGCCATCCTGGCCGTGGGCGGGCTTTCACTGGTAACGGCCAATCCCGGATCGAGTCTGCACCATGTGGTACAGCATTACCAACTGGGCATCATTGTGCCGGCCGAAAACCAGGAAGCCCTCAACGCCGGGATCCGGAAAGCCGTGTCGGAAGACCATGCCGGCATGCGCGGCAACGCCAGGTCGTATGCCGTGGAGTATTTGTCCATCGATAAAGTAATGGGCCGATTTGAAGCCAATGTTTTAAAAAATTAGTCATGCTGAACCGGTATCTGAAAATATTCCTCATCCAGATTTTCGTCCTGGATTTCATCTGCCTCAACGGGCTCTTCTTCCTCGCGGGGATGGGCTTGCGGCAATACGATCTGCAAACGCACCAGGGGGCAGACGCTTTCCTGCTGGTATCGAACATCGCCTGGGTCATTGCGCTGTATACTTCGGGATTACATTCCATGAGCAGCACGCTGTCGTACGAGAAAATGGCGCGGAAGACGGCGAAATCCGTGTTGATGTATCTGCTCATCCTGCTGGGGTTCCTGTTCCTGTATCAACATCTTTACAGCCGGTTTTTCGTGTTGATGTACTGCTCGCTTTTCATCGCCACGGTGGTGCTGAACCGGTTGCTTTTTTACTGGATAACGAATCATATCCGCCGCAGGAAAGGGATCGAGCGGAAAATGGTGATCCTCGGGTACAACGAAATGTCGAAAAAACTGGCGAACAACCTGCTCGCCGAAAAAAGCAATCTCCGTTTCGAGGGATATTTCGAAGAATACAGCAAGGTGCAGGAACTGTCGTTCTTCCCCGTGATCGGGAACCTGCAGGATTGTGTGCCCTACGCGCGGGAAAACAACATCCGCGAAATATATTCCACGCTTTCCCCCGAACAGTTCCCGTATCTCTACACGCTGGCGTACGAAGCGGAACAGCATTTCATCCATTTCCGGTTCGTCCCGGATTTTAAAATGTTCGTGAACCGGCAGATCCATGTCGATTATTTCAACAATATCCCTATCATCAGCCTGCGTTCCGAACCGCTGGACGATATCGCCAACCGCATCCGCAAGCGCATCTTCGACCTGATCTTCAGTTCGCTGGTCTGCCTGTTCCTGCTCAGCTGGCTCATTCCCTTGCTGGCGCTGCTGATCAGGCTGGAATCGAAGGGGCCGGTATTTTTCGTGCAGCACCGTACCGGGCGCAATAACAAGACGTTCCGCTGCCTCAAGATGCGCAGTATGTACGTGAACAACGACGCGAACTCGAAGCAGGCTACGCGCAACGACAAGCGGTTTACCCGCATCGGCCGCATCCTCCGGAAAACGAACCTCGACGAAATGCCGCAGTTCTTCAACGTGCTGCTGGGCGATATGTCGGTAGTGGGGCCGCGCCCGCACATGCTGAAGCATACCGAAGAATATTCCTCGATCATCAAACAGTATATGGTCCGCCACTTCCTGAAGCCCGGCATCACCGGATGGGCGCAGGTGAACGGTTACCGGGGCGAGATCACGGAAGATGTGCACCTGCGCAAGCGGGTGGAGCATGATATTTGGTACATGGAAAACTGGTCTGTTTACCTGGACCTCCGCATTATATTTTTAACCGTGGCGAACACATTGAAAGGAGAAAAGAATGCATTTTGACGTATTGAAGCACGATATCCACTCCCATTTGCTGCCCGGGCTGGACGATGGCGTGCAAGACCTGGAAACCGCCCTGGCGTTCATCCGGCAGCTATCGGAACTGGGCTACACCCATCTTACGACCACGCCCCACATCATGTGCGGCGTGTACAATAACGGGGCAGACACGATCAACCCGAAGCTGGACGAAGTGCGCGAAGCGGTGCATCGGGCGGGCATTCCCGTGGAAATGGACGCCGGCGCGGAATACCTGATGGACGATTACTTCGAATCGCTCCTCGAAGACCGTGAGCCGCTGATGACGATCGGCGGGAACCACGTGCTGGTGGAGTTTTCGTGGGTGGGAATGCCTGCGGGGTTCCGGGAAACTTTCTTCAGAATGAAAATGGCGGGATACGAGCCCGTGCTGGCCCATCCGGAGCGGTACCATTACCTGCATAAAGATTTTGACGTGTACCGTGAGGTGCATGCTACAGGCGTGCGGCTGCAGGCCAACCTGCTGTCGTTTACCGGTTATTACGGCAGCCGCGTGCAGGCGGCGGCCCAGCAACTGGCAGAAGAAGGATTGCTCGATTTCGCAGGAACGGATTTGCATCATCAGCGCCATTTGCAGGCGCTCACGCAGTTCAATTTCCGGAAAGTACTAGAGAAAATGTTGGCTGTCAACAATTTAAGAAATGCTTTGTTATAATCTTTTAAGGCGCAGATATCGTTTTTCTTTTCAGGAAAAACAGTAATTTGTATCAAGTAGGGCTTAAAAACCGCTGCTGCGGCAGGTATCTTTATTTTGAAACTGACTACAAAAACCAAGGGGCTAACAATGAAATCTTCCACTGGAGTACGCGACCTCCCGGCCGACAAATGGTTAATCAACGATGTGTTTCATGAGCTGCGGAGTATGCTGTCGGCTATTTTGAGCAGTGTGGAGCTGATTGAAATGTATGCCGCCAAACCCGATTCCGGCGGCCGTATCAGCCGGCAGGCAGGTTCCATCAAGTTGCAGGTCATGGAGCTGGAATTTCAGCTGCAGAACGTGAAAGTGATACAGGACATGCTGAATGCGTCGCAGGTGATCCATCGCAGTCATTTTAATATTGTACATATGCTGGAGCAGTTGGTGGAAGATGAGCGGTATGCGCACATTTTCCCGGCACGCGTGGCGTTCGATATGAACGACGATCGGGAGATCGCGTTCGCAGACGAGCAGCTGCTTCGCCAAACGGTGCTGAACGTGGCCTGGTGCCTTAACCGCAACGCGGCCCCGGGTGCAACGCCGGAACTGAAATTTTCGGTGAACGGGGAATATTTCGAGTTGACGGGCGCATTGCCCGCGCCCGGCCGCCCGGCGCTGGACCAGCGGATGTGCCGGCTCATTGGGTACCTCGCCGATCTGCAGGGCGGCGCTTTCGAGCTGAATGAAGCCGAAGGCACGCTGGCGGTGAAAGTACCGGTTTAATCTGTCTGGTTAGTTTGAGTATAGCGAGAGGCGCTCCGGTCAGGAGTGCCTTTCCTTTTTCAGGAGTGGCCGGCCAGTGGCGCCGATATTTTATGCGGGACCGTCCCCTTCTTCCTGCAAAAGGATGTACGCCTGCATCGCTTCGTGGTCAAGCACGGCGTAGCGCTTGTCTTCCAGCGAAATCATCGCTTCTTTCGCCAGTTCCTGCAGCATGCGCCAGGCGGTTTCGTAAGTGGTGCCGGTATAGGAAGCGATGTCTTGCTTTGAAAGCGGAAAATCGATGTAGCCGTTTTCGGTGCCGAACTTTTTTTCGAGATGGAGCAGCGCCGATGCGATGCGCCCTTTCACGGGCATATGTGCGAGGTTGCGCATCCGTTTTTCGGATTCCTGCAGTTCATGCGCGTAAAACATCATCAGTTCATATAATAAAGCAGTGTTGACCTGCAGTGTGCTTTGGAAGAAATCCAGGTCGAAATAACAGACGGTGGAATTTTCCATCGCGGTGGCGGAAACGGGATAAATGAAATCGGAAGCGATGCCGCGGTGGCCCACGATATCGCCCGCGCCGGCGAAGCGGACGATCAGTTCTTTTTCGCGCCCCCAGTGTTTGTGGACTTTCATCTTTCCTTCATAAATAAAATAGATGCCTTTTACGGGATCGCCTTCTGAAAAGAGCATTTCACCTTTTTTGAGGGTGAAATTCTTTTTGTGCGTGGCGATGGCGGGCTTCCAGGCCGGCTGGCAAAGTTTGCACAGCAGGCAGGCATCCATGTTACAAGCTTGTTTGGCGGTTTTCATGCGGCGGCTCGTTGATCTGGAGCGTCAAATTAGCATATTCTCTCCATAAAGACGGGTGAAGGCGAACGGTTTCACCGATGATGATGACCGCCGGGCTCCCCATCCCCGCTTCCACGGCGGCATCGGTAATATCATGAACGGAGCCGGTGATGCATCGCTCGTCGGCGGTGGTGGCCGACTGGATGATGGCGACCGGGGTAGCGGATTTGCCGTTGGCGGAAAAGATGTCCATGATTTCGCGGAGGTGGCCCATGCCCATGAGCACCACGACGGTGGCGGTAGACCGTGCGGCCAGGGCGATGTCTGCGGAAATGTGCCCGCTGCGGGTGGTGCCGGTGATGATCCAGCAAGATTCGTGGAGGCCGCGCGCCGTGAGCGGGATGCCTTGCGAAGCCGGGGCGGCAATGGCGCTGGTGATGCCTGGTACGGTGGAGACGGGAATGCCCGCCTGGCGGGCGGCGCGTATTTCTTCTTCAGCGCGCCCGAAAAGGAAAGGGTCGCCGCCTTTGAGGCGGACCACATGGCCGTGCGATAGCGCGTAGTGGACAATAAGGCGGTTGATCTCTTCCTGGGGAACGGCGTGGCGGCCGGCGCGTTTGCCCACGGAAAGGCAAAGTGCGCCGGGGCGGGCGTAGCGGAGGAGTTCTTCGCTGGCGAGCGCATCATATAAAATGACGTCCGCGGCGCGGAGGGTTTTGATGGCTTTCAGGGTGATGAGGTCTGGGTCCCCCGGTCCGGCGCCCACAAGACTAAGCATAGGTTGTACCATGGCAAAATAAATTATAAAAATATTTATCTGATATAAATTCACTCAAACACTATAAAAATAATAGATCGAAGCGTAAATTCATGATATGAATCATCATTTAATTTGATTATTTCCATTGTTTTTATCCGAAAAATAGCTGACGGCCAGCGACAAAGTCTATATATAAATTATTGTAATGTAAATCTTTCAAACTTCCTCCCATGAAAATCGTCGTCATCGGAAATGGCATGGTCGGCTTCAAATTCTGCCGGAAACTCGTTGAAAGGAAAGTCCCCGGCCTGGAACTCATCGTCTTCGGCGAAGAGCGCCTCCCCGCCTACGACCGCGTCCACCTCAGCAGCTATTTCGACGGAAAGTCCACCGCCGACCTCCTCCTCGCTCCCAAAAACTGGTACGCCGACAACGGGGTCCGCCTCCATCTCGGAGATCCCGTCCACCACATCTCCCCCGGCCTCCAGACCGTCACCGCCAAATCCGGCATCACCGAATCGTACGATATCCTCGTATTCGCCACCGGCTCCTCCGCCTTCGTTCCGCCCATGCCCGGCACCGATCAGAAAGGCGTGTTCGTTTACCGTACGCTCGACGATCTCGACCACATGAAAACCGCCGCCCGGAAAGCCCGGCGCGCCGCAGTGATCGGCGGCGGCCTCCTCGGGCTGGAAGCCGCCAAATCCTGCATGGACCTCGGCATCGCAGACACTACCATCGTGGAATACGCCCCCAGGCTCATGCCCCGCCAGATCGACCAGAACGGATCGGCCATCCTCCAGAAACAACTCGAAACCCTCGGCCTGAAAATCCGCACCAACGCCTACACCACCTCCATCCTCGGAGACGGAACCGCCACCGGCATCGGCTTCGAAGACGGCTCAACGATCCCCGCAGATATGATCGTCATCTCCGCCGGCATCCGGCCGCGGGACGAGCTCGCCGCTTCCGCCGGCCTCGAAACCGGATCGCGCGGGGGCATCGTGGTGAACGACAGGATGCAGACCACGCACGCCAACATCTACGCCATCGGCGAATGCGCCCTGTACCAGCACATCATTTACGGCCTGGTGGCGCCCGGTTACGAAATGGCCGACATCGCCATAGACAATATCCTCGGTGGCAACCGCACCTTCGGCGGGTTCGACATGAGCACCAAACTGAAACTCGTGGGCGTAGACGTGGCCAGCTTCGGCGACCCGTTCCCGCCACCCGATTCCTGCCGCGTGATCGTGTTCGAAGACCAGGTGGCCGGCGTATACAAGCGCATCAATATGACCGACGACGGGCAATATCTCCTCGGCGGCATCCTCATCGGCGACGCGTCGGCGTACAACATGCTGCTCCAGAAAGTCAAGAATAAAATGAAGATCACCGGCAAGCCGGAAGACGAGCTGCTGGGCGCGCGCTCCACCGGCGAAGCCGCGGCAGGCGTGCTCGGCCTCCCGCCCGACGCCATGATCTGCTCCTGCGAAAGCGTGTCCAAAGCCGCGATTTGCCAGGCGGTGGAAGACGGGCACGAAACGTTCAACGCCGTGAAGAAATGTACCGGCGCTTCCACATCCTGCGGCGGCTGCGCGCCCATGGTGAAAGACCTCATCACGTACACGCTGAAATCGCAGGGCAAATATGTGCGCAATGTGTTGTGCGAGCATTTCGGGTATTCGCGGCAGGAGTTGTACGACCTGATCAAAATCCGCAGCCTGCATAGCTACGACGAAGTGTTGGACAATATCGGGCACGGCGATGGGTGCGAGGTTTGCAAGCCCGCGGTGTCTTCCATCCTGGCGAGTTTGTGGGGCGATATGATTCTGGCGAAAGGCAACGATACGGCGCAGGATTCCAACGACAGGTATCTGGCCAATATTCAGAAAGGAGGCACCTATTCCGTGGTGCCCCGCATCCCCGGAGGGGAGATCACTCCGCAGAAGCTCATGGCCATCGGCCGGATCGCGGAGAAATACAATCTATACACCAAAATTACCGGCGGCCAGCGCATCGACATGTTCGGCGCGCACGTCGGCGACCTGCCGCTGATCTGGGAAGAGCTGATCGCGGAAGGGTTCGAAAGCGGGCACGCGTACGGGAAGGCCCTGCGGACGGTCAAAAGTTGCGTGGGGTCTACCTGGTGCCGCTTCGGGCTGCACGACAGTGTGAGCTATGCCATCAGGGTGGAAGAAAGGTACCGTGGATTGCGGGCGCCGCACAAGATCAAATCCGCCGTTTCGGGATGCATCCGGGAGTGCGCGGAGGCGCAGTCGAAAGATTTCGGGATCATCGCCACGGAGAAAGGCTGGAATCTGTACGTCTGCGGGAACGGAGGCTCCAAGCCCCAGCACGCCCTGCTGCTGGCGGCCGATCTCGATAGCGAAACTTGCATCCGGTACATCGACCGGTTCCTCATGTTCTACATCAAAACCGCCGATCCACTCACCCGCACCGCCACCTGGCTCAATAAAATGGAAGGCGGCATCGATTACCTGCGGAATGTGGTGGTGAAAGATAGTTTGGGCATCGCCGGGGAACTGGAGCGCGAAATGCAGGCGCTGGTAGACAGCTACAAATGCGAATGGCGCGAAGTGGTGGAAACGCCCGCGTTGCGCAAGCGCTTCACGCATTTTGTGAACGCACCGGAAGAAAAAGATCCCAGCGTGCAATTCGAACAACTGCGCGAACAGAAGAAAGCCGTGGAGTGGAAATAAATCATCAACCGAAAAATACATACCATGTCTCCCATCACTAAAGAAAAAACGAACTGGTTCTTCGCCTGTAAGGTGGAAGACGTACCAGCCAACGGCGGGGTTTGCATCAAGTACAAAGACGAGCAGATCGCATTGTTCCACTTCGCGCGGCGCGGCGAATGGTTCGCATCGCAGAATTTATGTCCGCATCGCCGGCAAATGGCGCTCAGCCGCGGGATGATCGGTGCGCAGCAGGGCGAGCCCAAAGTGGCCTGCCCATTTCACAAGAAGACATTTTCGCTGGCAGACGGGCGATGCCTTTCCGACGAGCACGAATGCGCCATCAAAGTGTATCCCGTAAAACTGGAAGAAGACAGAATTTATATCGGAGTAGGCGGCGGAAAGGAAACTTCGGCCGTGCCTGCCTGAAAGAAAAAGTGAAACCCGGTGGCTTGGCGGCGAACCGGGTCTCGTGACTTCAATTGCTGGAATTAAAATCGTTCAAATGTACAATAAAATGCATTTCCGCTGCGGAGCGGCCGTGGCCCTTTTGTTGGGCGGCCTTCCGCTGGCCGGTAAAGCCCAGTTCTCGATCGCGGCGCAGCTCCGCACGCGCACCGAGTACCGCAACGGGCAGGGAGCGCCGCTACCGCGCTCCGCCAAACCGGCGTTCTTCACTTCGCAACGTACCCGTCTTTCGGCGGGGTTTACTTCGAACCGCCTCAAATTCGGATTGTCTGTGCAAGACGTCCGGGTTTGGGGCCAGGATGTTTCTACCATCAACAAAATCAGTACGGTCGATAATAATGGGCTAATGGTCCATGAGGCATGGGCGGAGGTACGGCTCACCGATACCGCGGCTGTCCACAACTTCAGCCTGAAAGTAGGCCGGCAGGAATTGAATTATGACGACGGGCGGCTGCTGGGGAATCTCGACTGGCTGCAACAGGCCCGCCGGCACGATGCGCTCCTGTTCCGCTACGCTTCCGGCGGCTGGACGGCCGATGCGGGTTTCGCATTTAACCAGAACCGCGAAGTCGCCGCTGGAACGCTTTACAACGGCACGCCTCCGGGCGCGTACGCCGCCAATACCAACGGAGGCGCCATGTACAAGGGATTACAATTCCTGCACGTTTCCCGGAAAAACGCGAACGGCCAGGTTTCCCTGCTCGCCATGGCAGACCAGTTCCCGCGGTACCACGTAGACACGGTGGAACTGAAGCCCGTCAAAACCTGGGACGCAGGTGTGCATGCGCGCTTCACGGCGGCGGTTTTCGCGCAACAGGTGTTTGGGAAAATTTCGTTGACCGGAAACGTCGCCTACCAGGGCGGTAAATATGCGGACGGCGGAAAAGTGGATGGATGGCTGCTGTCCGGGCAGGCGTTGTATGCCGTTACGCCGAAGCTCAAGGCTGGACTGGGCGCGGATTACACGACGGGTGGAAAATCGTCCGGCGCGTCGAAGGCTTTTGATCCCTTGTACGGTACGCCGCACAAATTCTGGGGGCACATGGATTATTACTACGCCGGCAGCACGTTCGGCGCCACCGGTTTGCAGGATTATTATCTCCGCTTTCTCTTCAAACCCGGCGCGAAATGGGCGCTCCAGGCCGACGGGCACCGTTTCCTGGCCGCCAGCGACTTTGCCGGGCCGGGCCGCGATTTCGGATGGGAGGCGGATGTAAACGCCAATTTTGCCCTCACGCCCACGATCGGTTTCGAAGCGGGTTACAGCTATTATCGCAGCACATCCGCGCTGGCCGCAGCGAAGCGGGTGGCGAACGCTGCGCGTAGCAACCAGTGGGCCTATCTCATGATCAATATCAAACCTTCCTTCCTCCTGAAATAAATTTTTCATCACCTTAAATCTTCTACAATGGACTATAAAAAACCTGCCGAAGTAGCCGGCGCCATGATCCAGGCCGGTATCGACAAAACCCGCATGAGCACGACCGACATGATCGTGAAAGGCATCCTTTCCGGTGCGATCCTCGGTTTCGGCACCACCTTCGCGCTCACGGCCACCGTGCAAACGAGCCTCCCGCTCATCGGCGCGGCCATCTTTCCCGCATGTTTCATCATCGTGGTATTGCTGGGGTATGAACTGGTGACGGGGAACTTTGCGGTGATGTCGCTTTCCTGGTTCGCCGGACAAATTTCCCTGAAGCAGCTCGGCAAAAACTGGGCGATCGTGTACCTCGCCAATCTCGCCGGTGGATTGCTGTACGCAGGGCTTTTCTGGGCGTCGCTCACGCAGTTCGGGAATGTGGACGGCGGTGCGCTGGGAAAAATGATTTCCAATATCGCCGTGGCCAAAACCACCGGCTACGGGCAATTCGGCGCTGCCGGGATGATGACGGTTTTTGTGAAAGGGATTTTGTGTAACTGGATGGTGACGCTGGGCGTGGTGATGGCCATGACGTCCAGTTCCACACTGGGTAAGATCCTGGCGGCCTGGTTGCCGATCTTTATCTTCTTTGCGCAGGGTTTCGAGCACGCGGTGGTGAACATGTTCGTGATCCCGGCGGGTATTTTCATGGGCGCGCCGGTTTCCGTGGGCCAATGGTGGTGGCTGAACCAGATTCCCGTAACGCTGGGCAACATTGCCGGCGGCGTAATTTTCACGGCATTGACGCTACACCTCATGCATGGCAAACGGCGGAAAGAAGTTCCTGCAGCAACGGCGGGGAGCAGCTCCCGTGCGGAGGTGGCAACGGAGAGCGCGCCCGCTTTGCAATGATCAGTTTTTGTCTTTTTTCCGGAAGAAATGCCACTCAGCGCCGGCCATGAACACACGGCCGGGCTGCGATGGCATCAGGTAATCCGTATAACCGGTGAGGTTATCGGCGCTCACATGGAGTGTAAGCCTTTTCTGCAGCAGCGTTTTCTGTACGCTGAAGTATAATAACGTATATCCTTTCACGAACACGTCGTATTGATCGATATATCCATTGTTGTCGACATCCAGGAAGCCGTATTTGCCTCTGTAAGTTCCACGAAATGAAGCGCCGAGCCCCCAGCGCGGATGTGCCCACGAAGCCTGCAGGCTGCCCATGTGGCGGCTGCGGTTGGGCAATCCGAAATAGTCTTTCGTAGTAGCAGCGCGGATGCCGTCTGGCGTGCGCACGGATTTGTAGCGTTGGGATTTCTGGCGGATGGAGTCGGTTACGGCCGGATTGCGTGCGTCCAGCAGCTGGTAGCCGGCGGATAATTGCAGGTTTGGCGTGATGGAGAATTTCCATCCCGCTTCCACGCCCCGCATCACCACCCGGTCGATGTTGATGTAGGAAAACAATTGCTGGCCGTTCCGCATGATGCCGACCTGTTCGGTATTGATGAGATTTTTTAACCGGTGATGGAAAGCGCCGGCCTGCCATTCCATCCTGCTTCCCGTGTTCACCGTAATGCCGGCGTTGACGGACGTGGAGGTTTCGGGCTCCAGGTGCCTGACCTCCGACGCGTTGTCCCAGATTTGCGCGATGGTGCCGGCGGCTTTCAGTTGCGCGGCTTTTTCCGCGAAATTATGCGCCCCGATCACCGTATAGCCTTGCTGGATGTTGGTAAACACCTGGTACATCTGCGCGTAGGTCGGCGGTTTGAAACCATTGCCCAGGGAAGCGCGCAGCGAAAGCCAGCTGGTAGGGCTGTATCGCGCGCCGGCGCTGAGGTTCAGCCGTCCACCGTAGTCGGAGTTGCCATCGTACCGGAGGCCTGCCGTGAGCCGGAATGTTTCGGTGGAAGCGAATTCGCCCTGCAGGTATGCGAAATATCCGCTCATGATATTCCGGATGTCCGATCCCGTATTGCGGTACGATTGCCTGTCGCCGCCCATGCCGCCGAGAAACGTGACCGGCAGCTTATCCGGCCGGGTTTCCGCCTGCACTTCCAGCCGGTGTATCTGCTGGAAGAAATCGTTTTCCTGGAGGATGCGCCCGTTTTCCTGGAGCGTCACGGTTTGGCGGGTATCGTAACCCGTGTAGTAATACCTGGCCAGCAGCGTGGTGCCGGGCGATGCCTGGTGGCGAAGGTTCAGGCCGGCGTTGAGGTCTTGCTCGCGGAGGTGGTCGTTGAATGGTTGCGCGCCGTACGACCGGAACATGTCCGACGTTCTGCCGGCCGCCCGCACGCGCGCCTGCAGCGAGGTGCGGTCGCTGAACCGCCACTGGCCGCGTGCCTGGCCGGAAAAGCTCGTGTATGGCGGAGAAGTTTTCCCTGCCTTGAGGTATTGGGAGTTGGCGTTGAAGCCGTCCGTTTTGTAAAAGTTACCCGAAAGGGAAACGAAGCCTTTATTGTGTTTGAAGGGAGCCTCCGCGCTGGCGTTCGCATCCGTGGTCCGGTATGTCCCGGACCGGAGGCCTGCCGTGGCTTGTGCTTTCCGGACCGCCTGGCGGGTGATGATGTTGATGACGCCGCCCAGTGCTTCCGAGCCGTATAAACTGCTCGCCGCTCCTTTGATCACTTCGATCCGTTCCACATCGCCCACACCGATGCGCGAAAGGTCGAAATTGCCCGCGAGTCGCCCCGTCATGGGTTGCCCGTCGATCAGGATGAGCACATATTCCGAACTGAACCCCTGCAACTGGATCCCCACGCTGCGGTTGCCGCTCCCGAGATCGGGGACGATGGCCATGCCGGTCTGTTCGCGCAGCACTTCATCGAGCCGGCGGCTGCCCGCCAGTTGAATGGATTGGCGGGAAATAACGAGCGTAGGCGCGGTTTGCCGGCCGATGGTGATGAGATCGTCCGATTTGCGGTGGGAGTTTTCCGTGACTTCGTGGGTACGCAGCGTGCGCACGGCCGGCGTGGAGTCGGCGCGCGGGCCCTGTGCGGCTGCGGCGGCGCATGCCAGGAGGAACGGGAGCAGGAGGGATCGCTGAATAGGCATATCGTGCGCAAAGGTCGGGCTGAAGATTGACCGGCGGCGGAGAAAGGGTTACCCGGGGCGGAGGTTTTTCGCTCATCCCCGGAAAAAGTTTTACCATATCCGGAAATTCAACATCGAAGAATGGCGCAACCACGCGGGTTTTCCCGATCCGATCATTGGCCGTTCCCGATTGCGGGCCATTTTCCTGGCAGGATGGTTTAATATTGCGGGATCCAGCCAATTCTCCATTTGCCTGCACAACCCGTACATATCATCCCATCCTGCCGGTTCGACATCCGCAACACCGGCCAGTTCCGTGAACGCCGCCGCGAGCTCGCGGAAGACGGCCACACCGGCTCCGTGTTCGAAATGCTGAGCCCGGACGGGATCAATTTCGGGTATTACAATCTCCGCTCGCGCAATGCCGGCGAGATCGTTATCCGCAACACCACGCCGTTTTTCCAGATGAGTTACACGGTCAGCGGCACCAAAAGCTATTCCGCTCACGGCGGAACGGGCAAGCTCGCATCGCTGGACCGCCATCAATACAACTACCTTTTCTTCCCCGAAGACGACATCCACATGCAATGGCCCGCCCATGAGCAGCTGGAGATCTTCGAACTGGGCGTGAGCCCCGACCTGGTGTTGCAGGCCATGCCGCAGGAACATCCGCTTTACCCGGTTTTTTCCGGCAGTATCGAACGGAACGAGGCCGCGGCCATCAGCGCCGTGAACCTTCCGCTGCAATCATCCATCAGCACGATCCTGTACGATATGCTGCATTGCCCGCTGGAAGGGCGTTACAAGCAACTGTTCCTGAAAGCGAAAACCATCGAGCTGCTGGCCATCCAATTGGCGCAATACGAGCAGATGGCCGGCGTTCGCCCCAGCGAAAACACGCGGTCGCTCCGGAAAGAAGATGTGGAAAGGATGCACCTGGCCCGGGAAATCATCGCGTCGAACATCCACAGCCCTTGTACGCTGATCGACCTCGCGCACCAGGTGGGCACGAACGACGCCTATCTGAAAAGTCATTTCAAACAGGTGTTCGGCACTACCGTGTACGGTTATCTGCAGGGTATCAAGATGGCGCATGCGCGGGAATTGCTGGGGCAGGGAAAGCAGGTCTCTGAAGTGGCGTACCTGTCGGGTTACAAGCATACCGCGCATTTCACGCGGGCGTTCAAAAAATATTTCGGCTACGCGCCGGGGCGGATCAAAGGCTGACCCGGAAATGGGAAAGCCGCGAAACGGAGGCAATGGGGATCCTCCGCCACGCGGCGTTCCGGCAGTTGCGGAAAGTACCGGCTCAGGTGGCCAGCCAGTAAAAGATGGCGAGCCAAACGAGACCCTTCACGAGGAAGAAAACGAATCCCCAGAAGCCCAGTCTTTTCAGCCATTTCAGGATGGCCTCCTTGTTGGGTGCTTTCATGTTCGCTTATTCGCTGATGATGCGGTAAATCTTGAAGTCGCTGGACATAGGAGCCGGGCGCCCCTCCGCTTTGGCTTTGGCCAGCTCGTCGAACCCGCGCTGGTGGCCTGCGGTGAATGCCGGGGATTTCATCCAGTCGCGGAAAGCCTGTTCCGTTTCCCAATAGCTGACGATCAGGTAGGCGTCTCCCGCTTTCTCCGGGCGCAGCACGTGCATGTTGACGAAACCGGGCATGGTATCTATCGCATGGGCGCGGCTGGCGAATAACTGCTCGAAACGATCCTTGAAATCGTCGTTGCAGGTGATGTAGTTGATGGCAACGTAGTGGTTTATCATGATTTGTCAGTTTAACGTCATAAAGATACGGGTGTCATCGGATTGTCACGCACCTCCCGCGGAATTTCGCTTACCCGAAACGGAACATTCCCGGAATTCCTGAATAGGTTGGTCTTTTTCCCGAAGTGGTCAGCAGCTGCCCTCAATTTTGCAGCCTAACCACAGACCAATGAAATTACGAATATTGATCATATTGGCGGGCGTTCTGCTTGCCGCCTGCGGTAAAGACGGCGACGACAAGCCCACTCCCAAGGGCCCGGCCAGCACCCTCATTTCCGACCTGCAGGCCGATACCGGCGCTTCCGTGGGGGAGCCGGAAGAGGGAAAGGAACAACGGCCTTTCCAGTCACTCATTTTCAGCTTTTCCACCAAACAATCGCGGCTCATCAAATCGAAAGCCGATTCCATCCAATATCTGAAGAATACGGATTGGGACATCGCGTTTACGCAGGAATACAATTCCTACGTGGTGGTGAACAACGGCACCTTTACCGGAACGCCCGGGTCGGGCGGGCCGGGCAAAGGCGCGATGGTCATCGTCGAGAAGCCGTACGACCAGGTTACCGAAGCGCCGTCTGACGAAACATTCGAGAATAACGGCGTTCACGGCGTGGGTTGGGATAGCGGGAACGGGTACGGCTGGTTCTTCTATTCTCTCAGCAATCACATTTGCGTGCCGGTCAAAAACCGCACGTTCGTATTGCGGACGGCCGACGGAAAGTACGCCAAACTGGCTTTGCTCAATATTTACAAAGGCAATCCTCCTGTGGTGACGGACCTTTTCTGGCCCGCGCCCTACCTCACTTTTAAATATTTCGTGCAGACCGACGGGAGCCGCCGGCTGAACACTTCCAACTAACGAAACCATGAAAACAAAACTGCTGAGCCTGCTGGCGATAGTGTTGCTGGCGGCCTGTTCCAAAGACGACGCGCCCCCGAAGCCCGAAGAGCCGGGCGGCAGCGGCGGCAACCCGGTGAAAACGGGTACCTACCGCGTTGTGAACCTCGTGGCAGATACCAACGCCACATCCGCCGGAGACGCGGTTTCCCTCTATTACAGCCTCGAAGAGAACAGGGTGATCCCCGCTTCGCAGCGGCAGACCGGGAATTGGGACATCGTGTTTTACGGTATTTACAATTCCAGCGTTTATCCCAATAACGGGAACGCCGTGGGCTCGCCGGGGTTCGGCGGACCGGGAAAGGCGGAGATCGCCGTGATCGTGGACCGCAAGTTCGACGTGGCGTATTATGATACCATTAATTTCAAACCGACGAAACTCCCCATTCCCGCTGCGTTGTGGAGCGAGGCGTATAATAAAGTGACCGCCGTGCCGACGGGCCTTCGGTTCGTTACGCGCGACATCGGGCTCGATCATTTCCTCGGCGGGTTCGATGGCTGGGGGTATTATGATTTCTACGGAAGCCTCTTCCCCGGTAATCCACAGAAGGCGCACGTCGTGTATACGATGCCGCGCGTGATGATCGTCAAAACCCACAAAGGGCGGTACGCCAAACTCATCATGGAAAGCATTTACAAAGACAGTCCGGCGAGCCCCGACCGCACCCACAAGCCCGGTTACATCACGTTCCGTTATTCTATCCAGATGGATGGTTCCACCAACTTAAACATCCCATGAAATACATCTATTCCCTTTTACTGACGGGCGGGCTTTTTGCCTGTACCAGGACGGAAACGATCGACGCCGCGCCCGAGCCGGCGAACCGCATCGAGTCGTTCCGGATCACCAACGTCCAGGGCGATCCAATCGAAGCGGCCATTTCCGACCGCGACGGTACCATCACCCTTTACCTGCCTTCCTATCGGCAGCTGACCATCCTGGAACCGGCGATCATGCTGCCTGTGGGCGCCACCATTTCTCCCGCTTCCGGCACATTGGTGGAAGATGTTTTCGGCGCCATCCGCACCAATCGCAATATCGCGTATACCGTGACGGCGAAAGACGGCAGCAAGCGCGAATACAAACTCCTCATCCGCACCCAGCAGCCCGATGTTACGCTGGAAGAACTGAGCACGGTGGACGATATCCGGGAGTATACCATCAACACGAAAGATCAATATTCCAATTTCGTCATTTACCTGAAAGGGACGGGTTTCCTCGAGAATAATGAATTGATGCGCGTGGCGCCGGTGGATGAATCGGGGAAAGAGCTGCCGGCATTCCTGTTGTCGACCACGCATTTGGGAAGCCTGTACCAGGTGAGCCCCTACCTCGACCTGTCTGGGCAGCTCAAACCCTTGCTGGACGTGCTCCCGGCCACAGGGTTGTATCGCCTGCGGGTGTATGTTTATGGCCGCGTGAAAACATTGCAATATCCCATCCGAATCAACAAACAGTAAAAATGAGAATCGCATATATCATGAGCATCGGCCTGTTGCTGGCCGGGTGCAGGAAGGAAACCGAGCAGGCGCCGTCGCCCCACGCCCGGATCGCAGGATTTACGGTGGAAGCGGGCGGCGAAATGATGTTGGCGGCCATGTCGGGAGACAGTATCGTGGTTTATTGGCCGTCTTACCTGCCGGCGCCGTCGTCTATTCAACCGGTAATTGCCGTGTCTGACGGGGCTGTCGTGCGCCCGGCGTCTGGTGCGGCTGTTCCTTTCCAAACGGGGACGGCGTATACCGTCAAAGCGCAAAGCGGGCTGGAGAAGAAATATTATTTGAAGGTGGTGATGAACCAGGCGCCCATCCAGATCGATGAAACCGGTTCCTATGTGGCGGTCCGCGGAGGGGAATGTGTGGTGGACATCGGATCGTCCATGCGGTATTTCGAGCCAGACGTTACGAAAACCAGCCTCTACATCATTGATACGCCCGGTACAGCCACGAAGCTCGATATTGAATTCTTCAAGCCGCACAACGGCGTTCCCAATATGCGGATCAAGGTACCCGTGGCAGGTGTGAAGCCCGGTGCCTACAAAGTGCGCATCGTCAGCGGCACGCAATCCCGCACCACGGAAAACTACGTGTTCGGCGTGCTGTATCCCGACAGCGAGAAGCCCAGGCCCGCGGGGCTGGATGCCGACGTGACGGTGAAGCGCGGCGAAACGATCACCTTCGCCGGGCAAAATTACTTCGACCTCAAAGAAGCCGTGGCTTATACTTACGATGAAAATTACAACGAGAAGCCGATTACCAACCTCACACTGGTGAGCAGCACGGCCACGTCTGCCACTTACCGTATTCCCGTTGATTTCCCGGCCGGGACGTATCAATTCGGCGACTGGGGTCCCGGCGCGCTGGGGATCCGGCTGCGGATCACCGATTTTTCCGGCTGGTGGAGCTGGAACGGCAACCGGAAGAACTATGTGGAAGTGACCGGTTTCGTGAAGTTCACCGTTACGCCCTGACGCACATTACACCCTTTTCAATATTGTTTCACCCACAAACCCAATCATCGCTATGATTACCATGAAGAAAACCCTTCGTCCTGCCGGCGGCCTGCTCGCCGCTGCATTGTTCCTTGCGTCCTGTTCGAAAAACAGTGACGTGGCGGCCCCTGAAACTTCCCGCATTCCGGCCGGGAGCCTCGGCGTGGCCGTGACCATTCCTGACGGTACGAGCCAGGCCATTACCGGGCCGGGTGTAACGTCGGGCACCATCGCGCGCAGCGGATCGCTGTATACGGTGACCAATTTCAAGCAAGCCTACAGCACTGGCCCGGGCCAGCCTGCGGACGGCAATTTTTACTGGCGTTTTTCCGTGAACGAAGCCGGCACCCCTTCCACGCTGGAAGTGAAGTTTACGGGCATCGCCACGGGGGATATTATCCCGAAAGATTCCATCAAGTTCATCGACAAATCGTTTGCCACCGTTGTGGCGGCGGATTGGGCATTGGGCACACTGCCTGGCCCTTCACCAGCAGGCAGCAACGTGATCGGCATGAACAACGTGACGGGCACGGGCGTACCTCCCGGTGTTTCGGCGTATGCGAACGGAAAAGGATGGTATACCTATGGCTGGAGCACCGGCCATACCGTTACCCCGGTTGCGGGCAGAACGCTGCTGATCAAGGTGGGCGCTACGCTCTGGAAGATGCAGGTGACGTCCATTTACCAGAACGGTATTACGGGCGGGGCGTTCCCGTACTATAATTTTGTGTACCAGGGGTTGTAGGATTTTGTTTTTTAGTCTTTAGGATTCGACCGGCCATGGGGGGAGCCCTGTGGCCGGGGTTTTTTGTTAGGTGCATGTTTATTTAACCTAAAATCATATTTTAGCTATTCGGGACTAATTTGGGCTTTATCATAGGTGATAAATTTTATTAATTTGATCCGAAATGCAAATCCCTTCAATAGCATTAAAACTTTCCGATGTTAGATGACTGATGTTCATAATGCTCAGATTAGGAGCTACAATATGAGTCGAATTGGCAGCAAGAACACGAAGCCGGAGCTGCTGGTGCGGAAATTCTTATTTTCAAAGGGGTTCAGATTCAAACTGCATGTCAGAAATTTGCCAGGCAAACCCGATCTGGTTCTTCCGAAGTATAAAACTGTAATTTTTGTACATGGTTGTTTTTGGCATGGTCACGAGCATTGTCGTTACTTTGTAATCCCAAAAACAAGAACGGAATGGTGGATGGAGAAAATCAACAGAAATAGAACGTTGGATATGATACATGAGGGAAGATTAAGAGAGGAAGGTTGGAATGTCATTGTTATCTATGAATGTGCACTTAAAAAGGAGCGCCAAGAGGAAACATTAGCCGAAATAGCAAGACGGCTGTTGCAAATAAAAATGGATTTAGATTAATTCGATTAATATTAGAAAAATTGCCAATACCAGTAATTGATATTTTTGCCGGACCCGGTGGGCTTGGAGAAGGATTTAGTGCGTTATTGAACAGAAATGGTGAAAGGGTTTTTGAGATAGCCCTTTCAGTTGAGAAAGAAGCTCAGGCGCATAAGACATTGACATTAAGAAGTTTTTTCAGACAGTTTTCTGTAGGGCAGGTGCCTGCAGAGTATTATCAGTTTGTCAGAGGAGAAATTAAGCTGTATGAACTGGAGGAAAAGTATCCAGTGGAGTTTGAGAATGCTAAAAAAGAGGCGTGGTGCGCCACATTAGGAGAAAGCAAAGGTGCCGTATCCAATAAAGAAGTTGATAAGAGGATCGGAGAGGCACTTGGGGGTGTTAGTGATTGGTTGCTGATAGGAGGTCCTCCATGTCAGGCATATTCTGTAGTTGGCCGTTCAAGAAGGCAGGAAAAAATTCTAAATGCACAAACAGATGAACGGGTAGGGTTGTATAAGCAGTATTTACGAATATTGGCAATTCATAATCCCTCCGTTTTTGTTATGGAAAATGTTAAGGGACTGCTTTCAGCTAAAACTGCGGAGAGTCCTGTATTGTCCAGAATATTGGCTGATTTATCTAATCCAGCAGAAGCATATAGGACCGATTTCGGTAACGACCGGGTAATAACTTGTCCGGGATATCGAGTGTATTCACTGACTGTAAAGCCATCTGGATTCGATTTAGAAAGAAATCCTATATTACAACAGAAGGATTTCCTTATTTATGCAGAAAAGTTTGGGGTTCCGCAAACCCGTCATAGGGTGATTTTACTTGGAGTGAGACGTGATATCGACATTATTCCGGAAATTCTTACTGCCCAAGCTGAAGTGCCAATTTCCCGCGTACTGGAAGGATTACCTAAGTTAAGAAGCGGCTTATCAAAGGAAGAAAATAGTGGAGAACATTGGAGAAACGTTATTAATGGAATAAAATCACGTGCATTGCTAACAGGAGTATCCGGGGATGTAAAAGCGGAAATTGCCAAACAGCTAGAGGGTATTGCATTGCCTCAAAAAGGAACAGGCGCTGAGTACATCCCGTACGATTCTCGGATTGATTATGAGCACGCTTGGTTTTCAGATGAAAATTTGGGTGGCGTTTGTAACCATGCCTCACGTGGCCATATGTCAAGTGACTTACATCGGTATTTCTTTGCATCCTGTTTTGCGAAAACTAAAAAAAGATCACCTAAACTGGTAGATTTTCCAGCTGCATTGTTGCCTGAACATGAAAATGTTGATGAGGGAATTGAAGAACAGAAGTTTGCCGATAGGTTTAGAGTTCAGCTTCATAATAAACCCGCAAAGACAATAACTAGCCATATCTCCAAGGACGGTCATTATTATATACATCCTGATCCGAAACAATGCAGGAGTTTTACAGTGCGCGAAGCCGCCCGGATCCAGACATTCCCGGACAATTATTTTTTCTGCGGACCCCGAACCTCACAATTTACACAAGTAGGTAATGCTGTTCCACCATTATTGGCAAATAAAATTTCAAAGATTGTTTCAAGAATATTTAATCCCGATGAATGAAAAATGTAACTAGTATTCCAAATGCCCCAAGAACGTTTGAAGCCTTGCGAAGCCTTGGGTATGACCTAAATTCTTCAGTCGCCGATGTTATTGATAACTCGATATCGGAAAAGACAGGTGGAAAGAACATTCAGGTGTTTTTTGATGTTAACGAAAACGCTAGGTTAACTTGCATTATTCAAGATGACGGTTGCGGAATGAACGAAGCCGAACTTGAGGAAGCAATGCGCTTGGGGGCAGAAGCAGAATATAATGAACAGGATTTGGGTAAGTTTGGAATGGGTATGAAAACAGCATCCCTAAGTCATTGTAACGTTTTAACCGTAATATCAAAGAAGAGGCGATCCCAGATTACTGCATTTCGATGGGATATCCGGCACATTAAAAATTCCGGATGGCAATTACTACAACTAAATCAGTCAGAAATTAATAAATTGTTACAATCCCGAGGATTGACAATTGGTAGTTGTGGTACTATCGTACTTTGGGAAGATCTTCAATGGATTGATCAGGAAATAGAGTCGTATAGTAGCGAGAAGCTGGCAAGAAACTATGTTTTCAAACTGAAAGAGCAGCTTAAACTTCACTTGCGAATGGTGTATCACCGATTTCTGGAGGGTAAAGCGAAGTATGGCAAAGTGCACATAGAATTAAATGGCGAAAATTTAGTTCCCTGGGATCCTTATTGCCGCAGCGAAAAGAATACATTGGAACTTAGTTTGACGCCAGATCATTCGAAAGTAAAGTTCACAGGTTTCCGAACCCCTGTGAAAATTTCCGCTTATATTTTACCAACAAAAGAGGGATTTTCTACAGAAGACGCCTGGAAGGAAGGGAAAGGACTATTGCCGTGGAACGATGGTCAGGGTTATTATATATATCGGGCTGACAGACTAATCAGATTTGGAGGTTGGCATGGAACCAAAGCAAAGGATGAACACGATAAGCTTGCGAGAATTTCAATAGACATTGACCCTGAGTTAGATAGCTTGTTCAGGATAACAGTCAATAAATCAAGGGTTCAATTACCAGAGCAACTGTTTCATCATTTAAAGGAAATAGTAAATCCCTATGTAGTCAAAAAGGCAAAAGCCAAATATAAAAAGTCTGAAGATGGGGTTGTTGTAAAGAATAATTTTCGAAATCGGGAGGATACAATTGCACGTGTGTCGATGGAAGTATTGACGTCTGTTGCAATGAGAGCCTCAATTCCGGATAGTAAGAATGGTAATGTCGCAACAGTAACAAAACAAGCAGGTAAAGGCAACACTTATTTGCAGGCTTCCACAAACATGCATGATTTTCTAAGTCATGGATCAATTAAGGATTTTGAAATTGAATCAGCACATTTTGAGAAGCATCAGTTGTGGAAAATAGTAAGTAAACATGGAAATAGTTTCAAAGTATCAATAAATGCCTCACATCCTTTTTATTCAATTGTTTACAATAATGGAGGTGGAAAAAAATTACTGAGGTATTTGATGCACTGTTTTGCGCGTTTGCATTTGCGGAATTTTATAATAAGAATCAGGAAAATGAACATCTTTTTGAAGAATTTAAACGTATTAGTTCATTACTGCTAGAAAATCTTATAAAAGAAAAAATCGTCTGAAATGGAAGATCCCCATATATCACATCTGGTAACAGTTTTGACTGACAGATTTAAACATTTTGGTGAAAATGTATTCGATTTGGATGCAGAGCTTTTGGAATTAAAGCATCCTGTGACAAAATTGGCGCTGGAAGTAGAGGTGGTGAAGGATATAGAAAGACAATTTTTGGAGAATGTAGGATATAGGAAAGCGCATGATGGCGCTATTTTGATTCCTGTTTCGGTAGTTGGATCCCGAGATCATGAGGAATGGTATGAAGAATGGCTTCAGTCAAATGCAAGCGTTGGAGGGGGTACTACTGGAAAAGACTGGATAAATTTTTATCTGTCGAATTGACGAGGAAGTACGGTCCTGAAAAGGCAGGGGTGACGGTGAAAGCTATAGACGAAGCCACTAAAAGTATAATGCAAAGACTTGCAAATCCACGTAGGTCGGAAATTAATTATAAGGGCTTGGTAGTTGGGTATGTGCAGAGCGGCAAAACCGCAAACTTCACCGCATTGATAGCGAAGGCCGTTGATGCGGGGTATAGGTTTATCATTGTACTCGCGGGTATACACAACGTTTTGCGCCGGCAAACTCAAATTAGATTGGATCGCGAGCTTACAGGTGTACGTGATATGATCAGTCCTGAAAAATACATTGATGCACCAGGAGCCGCCCGGGAATGGAACCGGCTAACAACTGCACATAATGATTTTAGTATCACAAACTTAGGATTGTTCTCGACTTTTTGTGAAAGAGATACCCCCACACTGGCCGTTGTCAAAAAACAAACAACGGTATTAAATAACCTGATAAGCTATGTTTCGAAAGCGCCCGTTGAACTCCGTCAGAGGATGCCCGTCCTGATTATTGACGATGAAGCTGACCAGGCATCTATCGATGCGAATGCCGGGGATCCCGGGGAGGATAAAACGATTATCAACCGGCATATTTGCAGACTGTTGGATTGTTTTAACAAAAAGGCTTATATAGGATATACAGCAACGCCATTTGCAAATGTGCTGATTGATATGAACGCTGAGGCGATTAAAGGACAGGAGGATTTATATCCCAGAAATTTTGTTGTTTCGCTACCGGAGCCGATCGGATATTTTGGAGCATCAAGAATATTTAAAGGAGAATTGGCTCGGTCGTTTGTTGTTGAAGTTCCTGATGAAGCAAACGAGCTTACCCGACGAAGCCGTGTAACAGATAAATTATCGATTGCAATTGATCAGTTTCTACTCGCTTGTGCCGTTAGAAATTTGAGGGGAGATAAAATGAAGCCCATGAGTATGTTGGTGCATGCATTTCATCAAATCTCGAGAATAATGGCCGTTAAGAAAATCGTAACAGAATATGTTGAGCAGATTGCAGGTCGTTACTCGGATAGTAATGAAGCCATGTTATTAAAGCAAAGCATGCAGATGGTCTGGAGGGACTACAGTACGAATTCTGAGAAATTGAAGGCTGGACTAGGAACAAATAATTTTATTCCGGAGTTCGATGCTGTGTGGTTTGAACTTGCAAATGTGTTGAAGTCGGTAAAAGTTGTGGAGCTTCATAGTAACTCCGACGACAGCCTGGACTATATGTCCGGAAATGAAGTTAAGGTCATTGCAGTAGGGGGTAATCAACTTTCCCGAGGGTTAACGCTTGAAGGGTTAATGATTAGCTATTACTTACGTGCAAGCCGACAATACGATACTTTGTTACAAATGGGACGCTGGTTTGGTTACCGTCATGGCTACGAAGATTTGACAAGGGTACATACTACGGCAACAATTTGGGGATTTTTCGAACATCTTGCTTTGGTAGAAGAAGAGATTCGCCAGGAAATTTACAGATATGAAGAGGAAAATAAGACCCCGTTAGAAATGGCGATTGCAATTAAAGGGCACCGAAATCTAATGGTAACGTCTCCTAATAAAATGGGAGCTGCAACAGAACGTCAAATTAGCTACAGCGATTCTTTAAATCAAACGACATGGTTCGCCTTGGAGAAGCCGGAATTGCTGAGAGGAAATCTAAACCTTGCAAATTCTTTTCTTAATAATATCAATGAACAATATGGGTTTGAGTATCGTACGGATAGCCATGCATATGTAGCTGAAAGTGTAGATGGGGATGCAGTTTTGAATGATTTTTTAAATAGATATTCCTTTACTGAAGCTAGCGATACGGGTGGTCCTGGCCTGGATTCTATCAAATTGTTAGAATACATATCCCGCCGCCAAAGTGGAGGATTGCATCCTCCGGAACTGGGAAAGTGGAATATAGGGATAGTCTCTAATGTAAAACCGGTTGAGGGGCTAGAGCCCGTTTGGCTTGGGGGAGTAGAAGTAAATATGATGCAGCGAAGTCGCGTTGTCACAAATAAAGGATATAATATTGGAGTGATGACATCTCCCAATAATCTCCGAATAAGTTATGATGAGAACGGAAAGAGAGCAATTCCTACATTACTGATTTATTTGATTTGGAAAGGTAGTAAAGCCGTCGCCAGAACCCTTAAGGAACAGAAGAAAGTACGTGTGGATCTATATCACGGTGTTAAAGAAGAGCCTATTGATCTGTTAGGGGTTGCTATCATCTTGCCGGAAAGTCGTTATGAACCAAATGACTATATTGGCCAATAATGAAGTACACGGATTTAACGTCAGAAACATGGAAAGACCTTGATAGATTCGGTGGCCATGCCATCGGTTATAAAAGTGTATGGCTTGCACTGGAGGAGGTAAAAGAATCCCTTCTGCACATTTTCGTGGACGAAATTGGATATTATCATTTGGCTGTGGAGGACATTGGAATGACTAATGTTGTCGATCCCGGTGTAACAGGTCTTGCTGTTACCAGAAAGAATTATATGATGGACGGAACAGTCAAGTCAGTGATTGATATTCAGTGTAATTTGCCTAACCTCATAAATGAGTTCACCGGAATAGTCAAGGATATTTGTTGCGAAATTCTAGTGTGTAAAGTACAGGCGTCAGAAGCAATTTCCAGGGTTATTAGGAACTGGCAGTCTTTTTGGGCGGAAATTCCGGCAGCAAGAATGACAGATAATCAAATTGGTGGGCTATTTTGTGAATTATTCATTTTGCGGGAGTTATGTCGGTTAGATCCTGCCAGAGCTTTGAATAACTGGAGAGGTCCTGTAAAAGGAAAACATGATTTTGTTTTTTCTGACTGGAGTATTGAAGTCAAAGGCACTTTTTCCGATCGTCATATTCATATAATTAATGGTATTGATCAGCTAGCGCCATTGGAAAACAAGAAATTAGCATTAATATCTTTCCAATTGTTTAGAACGGAAAACCCGTATGCAGATAGTCTGTTGAAACTAGTTGAAGATATTTATAGCTATGTTGGGAAAAGTCGGCTAGATCTTATTCCTCAATTTCAGAAGTCATTATTTCTGGCGGGTTATAATCCAGTATTTAAGGATTACTATTCTGATTTTAAGATCGAAATATTGGGCGCTGCACTGTTCGTTGTAGATGAAAGTTTTCCTGCGCTTACCCGCCACATCCTTCTTGGAGAACTAAATAGTAGAATTAATAACATTAGTTACTCCATTAATTTGGAAGGTTTGCACATGATTCTTTTACCAGAAGTTAAATGGGGCGACTACTTTTACTAGGAATCTACTTATCCCTATATAGCCCCAAATGACCTATCAGAATATAACTCCCTGGATAGCTCCTCCCGTTACACGAACCCCTTCTCTCTCAATTTCCCGGAGCGCGTTGCGAAAGGGCTATTTGATTGTTTGTTAGTGCGGTCTTGGGCTATTGATACGATTTTCCTTTCAGGTGATTGTTGATTTGAACCATGGGAATGGACGCACTGTGGAATAAATGATAAAAGAATATCAAATATAATGACAAACCATTGTATTTTGTTGTGAATGGTACTTCTAACTGTAAATATTCACCTGTCGTTATGAAATATCTTATTTCCGCGATCTTAATTCTGCTCATCACCTCCTTCACCCCGCGCCCCCTCACCTGGATCGCGATCGGTGACTCCATCACCTACCTCAACGAACACCCCAACGAAACAGACCATCGCATCACCAAAGGATACATGACCATGGTGACCGAAAAACTCCCCCACATCCAGTATCAAAATCAAGGTCACAACGGCTGGACGTCTGGCGGGATCGCGGAGCAATTCGATAAACTGGGCATCGGGAAAGCCGATATCTATTCTGTTTTCCTGGGAACGAACGATTGGTGGCAAGGGCGTCCCCTCGGCACCATGTCCGACTATTCCTCCAACAGCGGCAACGGCACAGTGTGCGGCTCCTTCCGGATCATTATCGACAAAATCCGCGCCCTCAATCCCAACGCGCATATCATACTCATGGCGCCCCTCCAACGGGGGGATTTCGTCTACCTCCATAACAACCACAACAATGCGTGGGGCACCTACAAACCCAATAAAAACGGACAATCCCTCGAATCGTTCGTGTCAGCTTTGGATTCCATCGCGCAGAAAGAGAAAATAACGTTCGTGGATTTGTACCACAATAGCGGCATCACGCTGAAGAATATGGTCAAATTCAAACTGGTGAAAGATCAACGGCTCCAATGGCCCGCCTGGAAAGACGTTCCCTGGAACCCCGAAACCGACGCCTATCCTTACCCGCCCGAAGCCATCAATATGACATACGACGGCCTGCATCCTTCAGATAGAGGCTACGCCGCCATCGCTAAGATGCTTGTATCAATTATGAAACGATATTAGGATGAAACACCTCATTCACTAATCTCCGGAAAAGTTGCAGAAAATAATCACCGCCATCAAGCGAACGACTTTGATGCAGGTACTGTGATGATTGATATATGGGTAGATGACCATTCAGATTTATGGATACATAACAGGACGCAGTGAGGTAACGGATGATACCGGAGTCTTTAACATCATCTCTTTTCGCGTTACACCACCCCCCGATAAACCTCCAGCGTCTTATCCATACAAACCTGCATCGGAAACTTATCCAGCTGCACCAACCCCTTCGCCCGCAACTCCCCGGACCGATCGCGGCTATTGATGACCGAATCGATGGCTTGCGTCATATCTTCCACCTGGTACGGATCGAAATACGCGACGGCATCGCCGCCCACTTCGTGGAAACAGCTCGTGTTACTGGAAACAATAGGGCAATTATTCCGGAAAGCCTCCAGGATCGGGAGCCCGAAACCTTCATACAGCGAGGGGTAAACAAACGCCAGCGCCCCCTGGTACAAAGCGTTCAGCTGCGCTTCGGTAGCGGAAATCTGCTTCGCGCGATGCTCGATGCCCGCCCGGATGAGGAGCTCTTTTTCCGCTACGCCGAAATCCCCGCCGCCGGCGCAGATCAGGTTGATGTCGTACCGGTCCAGCAAAGGCTGAACGGCCTGCACGAACCGGGCGAAATTCTTGTATCCTGCACGGTCGCCCACGAAAAGGAGGTATTCCGGGAACGGAGGTTTGAAAGCCGGATCTGCCGGAACATGCGCTTCCTGGTAACCATGGTACACCACGCTGATCTTGTGGTCGGGGATGTTGAAAACCCGCTGCAGATCGTTTTTGGTGGATTCGGAAATGGCGATGATATGATCGGCCTTGGTGATGGTGGCGCGCTTGAAGGGAATATTATGATCGTGCGGTGAAAAGAACTCGGGAAACAGCTCATGGATCATGTCGTGCACGGTGATGACGAACGGCTTCTTCAACCGTGTGAGGAAATAAGGATCGTAATACGTGGGATGCAGGATGTCGAAATCGTTTTTCCCGATGAGGTACTTCGAATACTTTCTGTTCCACTTTTCCAGCTTGCGCTGCTTTCTCAGCAAACGCTCGCCCAGCATGGGGGAAAGCGGGAATTTCTGGTCCTGTATATAATGATTCCGGCTGTACAGCAGCGTGATCTTGCAATCGGTATATCCACGATCATGCAGGGAATTGTAAATATTGGCAAAGTACCTGGAAATCCCGCCGTAACGTTGCCATGAGAAAACCTGGTGATCGAAATAGACTTTCATAGAGTGCGCTTAGTATTCGACAAAGTTAATACGCTTATACTTATAACGCTTGAGTATGTAGCGCAACTTCACGAAGAAACCAAGATATTTGCCCACCAGGTGGACCCTGTCTTTCCGGAAAGCTTCGTCGATCACCTGCCCGGAAAACCCGCCGGCAGCGTACCGCGATATCAGCAGGCGAACATATTCGAACCGGTAACGCTTATCGGCCCACAACTGCATGTTCATGACATAATCCGCCCGCACCTTATATTTCAGCAAAAATTTATAGCTGTCGAATATGCTCCGCGGATAAAAAATACTCTGGTGCGTGATGTTCTCCTTCGCCAGCATGTATCCGCTGTACTGACAACCGAACACGAGGTTCTTCCAGAGACTGCATCCATAATATATATGATCGGGCCGCTTGAGATGACGCTCCGCCATTTCGGAAAAGCCGTCGAACAGCTCATCGTCCGCCCCGAGGAAAAGCACCCACTTGCCCTGTGCATATTGCACGGCTTTGTTCATGGCATCGTACACGCCGCCATCTGCCTCGCTTTTCCAGTAAGCGATCTGATCATTGTACTTTTTGAGGATTTCGATAGTGCCGTCCGTACTGGCGCCATCCAGGATAATGTGCTCCACATCGGGGAACGATTGGGATAATACGCTTTGAATAGCCGTTTCCAGGCATTCAGCTGCATTCCTGGTCACGGTAATAACTGAAACGATCGGGTTTCCGGATTTTTGCCTTTGCGTTCTGTTTCCGCCTTCCAACATATCTAATAAAAATTATAACAATTACTTATGACGTTGCAACGTCGGGATTAGTTACAAATCAATTCGTAAAAAGTTGAAGTAGATAATTATACAAGATGTCCAATTTCCGTACCGGGATCGATTTTTTGACGGGATGGAATGTTAGGGATGGCGCGATATCCGACTGTTTCCGGTCCGTTCGACCGGCGGATCAAGATAATCTTCCGCCATGGGAAATCCCAGCCAAAACCGGCAGATTCATGCGCCAAACTGCGTATTTTAAGAAAGTGGATGCATTTTTTTGCGGGTTTCAGGACTTTTTCGGTAACTTGCCGTATTCAACCAAGTTCGCCGCTTATGCTCAAGGAAGAACGTCAGAACGTAATCCTGCACGAAGTGAACCTCCACAACAGGGTGCTCACGACCTACCTCGTGGAACGGCTGGGTGTGTCGGAAGACACCATCCGCCGCGACCTCAACGAGCTGGCAGACCTCGGTCGCATCATCAAGGTACACGGCGGCGCGCTATCCAAATCATTCCATAACGCATTCAGTCCAACAGACGTTTACGCCCGTTCGGAAAAAAAGATCATCGCGCAAAAAGCCGCACAGCTGATCGAAAACGGCATGTTCGTGCTCACCACCGGCGGCACCACCATCCTGGAGCTGGCCCGCGCCCTCCCGCAACAACTGCACGCCACCTTCTTCACCGGCAGCCTGCCCGTAGCTTTCGAATATTCGCAACACCCGCATATCGAAGTGATCGTTATCGGCGACAGGCTCCTCAAAAATTCTAAAATAACCGTCGGCGGCGCCGCCATCGAACAGATCCGGCAAGTGAAAGCCGACCTCTGTTTCCTCGGCACCAACGCCATCGACCTCCGCGACGGGCTCACAGACAATGATCTCGACGTGGTGCAAATCAAAAAAGCGATGATCGAATCATCCTCCAAAGTCGTGTCGCTGGCGATTTCGGAGAAAATCAACACCTCACAGCGATTGAAAGTCTGCAATATCAATAGTATCGATACAATCATAACAGAACTGGAACCTGATCACGAACTGCTGCGCCCTTATGCGGCGGCAGGGCTGGAAATCAGGTAAACGTAGAATCAATCCCGAAAGGCGCAAACGAAAAGAAAGGAATTACACCCCGAAGAAAATTAACGACGAAGAAAGGCTTTACCCCCGATAGCAAACCACCGTAGTGAACAATGAACGGCAGGAACGGCTATGTCTTACCATGACGTGCATGAGCGTCCATCAACCAAAATCCTTTATCCCCATTCACAATTTTTACAGCCAAAACCAGATTCGTCATGACAAATCCACTTAGTTATCAGAAAAGAAGATGGAAGACGTTTTCACTTTTCCTCTTCTTCCAGTTGACGGCCTGCGTACTGATGGCGCAGATCCGCTTCAGCGGCAAGGTGACGGCACCAGACGGTTCTACCGTGCCGGGCATCACCGTTCAATTGCGCAACACCGCCACCGGCGCCACTACGGATGCCAACGGCCAGTACAGCTTTACCGCCAACGTCCAGGGCCAGACACAGGTGCTCGAGTTTTCGGGCATCGGCTTCAAAACCATCAACAAAACCGTGACCGTCAGCGGTGGCGCCGCGTCGGCCGATGTGGTGATGGAGGAAGACGTGTTGAAGATGGATGAAGTGGTAGTGATCGGCTCATCGCTCCGGCAATCGCGTAAGCAGCTCGGTAATACGGTGAATTCGGTGGATGCGAAACAGCTCCAAAACACCGGCTCCGGCAACCTCAGCGCGTCTTTACAGGGTAAGGTCCCCGGCGCGCAGATTTCCCAGACTTCGGGAGACCCCGCAGGCGGCATTTCCATCCGCATGCGCGGTACCAGCACCATCATGGGATCGGCTGAACCGCTGTACGTGGTAGACGGGGTGGTGATCAGCAATGCCACTACCAACGTAACCAACCTCAACGTGCTCGGGAACCCCCGCGCGGAATTCGGGACCAACCGCCTCGCGGACATCAACCCCAACGATATCGAAAAGATCGACGTGATCCCCGGTGCATCCGCCTCCGCGATCTACGGCGCGCGCGCCAGCAACGGCGTGGTGCTGATCACCACCAAATCCGGCAAGGCCGGGCAGCTCAAGGTGGACGTGGGCACCAGCATCATCGTGAACGAACTGCGCAAGAAAGTATACATTTCCAAATACGGCAAACAATTCGGTACCGCCGCCCTCCGCCTCGGCAATATCAGCGACGCACCCGCAGGCCAGGCGTTCACCACTTACGTGCGACCCGACGGACAAACGCGTAAACTCGCTACCGACCTGGTAGACGTGACACGCTACGATTACCAGGACGAGATCTTCCAGCGGGGGATCGGCACGGATAATTATGTGTCGATGAGCGGGGGATCGGAAAAAACGAAGTACTATTTCTCCGGCGGTTACTATAAAAATGAAGGGATCGTCCGGAACACGGATTTCCGGCGGTTCAACGTAAAAGCCCGCGTAGACCAGGAAATCACCAAATGGCTGTCGGTTTCCGGCGGGGTGGCGTATACCAACAGCTTTTCCAACGAAAAGCCCAATGGTAACGTGTTCTGGAGCCCCATCAACTCCATCAACATCACCAACAACATTTTCAATATCAACGAAAGGGACAGCTACGGCAACCTCAAAGCCGTGGAGCCTACCCGCGTAAACCCGCTCAGCGTGATCGAGGATATGTCGCTCACACAATCCGTCAGCCGCACGATCAGCGACCTCCAGGTGAAGATCCGCCCGGTGAAAGGTTTGAGCATCGATTACATTCTCGGTGTAGACAACTTCGGTCAGGAAGGCCAGAATTTCATTGAGCGCTATCCGTACATCTCCGCGCAGGAAGGCACGGGTTATGCGTCTGCGGCCAATGTGAACACGTTCCTGATCAATAACGATTTCAACGTTGGCTACCAGGGCAAGTTCGGTGACTTTTCTTCGCAGACGACGGTAGGGTTCAATCACCAGTATCAGAAAATTACCGGCCAGTATAACCAGGGGCGCGATATGCTGCCGGGCATCACCACCATCATGGGGGCCGCCACCAAACTCGATCCGCGGTATACCTACGACCAGCGGCAGGTGTACGGCGCGTTCCTGCAGGAAACTTTCGGGTATAAAAATATCGCCTTCCTGACGCTGGCCGCCCGCATCGACGGTTCCACCAGCTTCCCGGAAGACACGCGCAACTACTGGTATCCCAAGGCGAGTTTGGCCTGGAACCTCAACGAGATGGACTTCTGGCAAAACATGGGGTCCTGGTTCTCTTCTGCCAGACTGAGGGGATCGTGGGGGCTGGCCGGCAACCTGTCTGGCATCGGCAGCTACGACCGGTTTACCTCTTACCTGTCGGCTTCCCTCAACGGTACGGCTACTTTCAACCTCAATCCCGCGCTGGGCAACCCGAACGTAGAGCCGGAGCGCGCGAGCGAAATGGAAGGCGGTGTGGATCTGTCGTTCCTGAGAAACAGGCTGGGCGTGGTGTTCACGGTGTATAACAAAAAGATCGTCGGCAGTTCGTTGCTGGTGGAAAGGACGTTGGCGCCATCGAGCGGAGGTACCAGCCGTGTGGAAAACGTCGGCAACCTGACCAACAAAGGATGGGAACTGGGCATTACCGCAACGCCGGTCATGAATAAAAACTTCACCTGGAACCTCACGGCTTCGGTGAACCGCAATAAGAACCTGGTAACATCTTCGAGCCAGGTAACGCCCATTACGCTGGTGAACGCTGCGGGATCGCCTTCGGTTATTCTGGCGGGTGAGCCTATCGGGGTGTTTTACGGCAACTATTTCGAGCGCGACGAAAATGGAAAATGGAAGGTAGACGACCAGGGCCGCCCCATCGCCGCCATCAACAATTCCACGCAAAAAGTGCTGCTGCGCAAAGTGATCGGCAATCCGAATCCCGACTGGATCGTGAGCTTCGGGAACGCGTTGCAATACAAGAAGCTGTCGTTCAACTTCCTGTTCGACGGCGCGCTGGGTCAGGACGTGTTCAACGCCGACCGCCGCACCCGCCAGGGCGTGGGCATCGGGGATATTTCCGAGAAAGAGATCAGGGGCGAACTGCCGAGGGGCTACATCTTCTCGGTGTATAATACGGAAGAATACCGCGTGGAAGACGGTTCCTACATCAAGCTGCGCGAAGTATCGCTTAGCTATGAGCTGCCGTCGCTGGCGCGTTTCATCCGCAGCATGACGGTGTCTCTCACGGGCCGCAACCTGGTGAGCTTCGACAGTTATGACGGATACGATCCGGAAACGAACGCGGGCGGCAACAGTGCTGTGCTCCGCGGGATCGATTTCGGCAACGTGCCCATCCCCAGAACGTATCAATTATCGCTCCGCGCCAGTTTCTAATCTCTAAAGTCAAGTAACATGAAAATGCATCATATAAAACGAATCGTGGCCGTCTTCCTGTTGGGATGCACGCTGCTTCCCGGTACTTCGTGCAACAAGGAGTACATCAACCCGAGCGAGGGCTCGGTGCCCAGCGTGGAAACCAGTCCGGATGCGCTGATGACACTTTGTGCCGGTTTGCAGCGCCGTTATTCGATCGGGCGGCAAAGCCCCTTGTACTGTTACGCCGTGGGTGGTGGATACAGCGTGTATGCTTTATATACCATCAACATCGGGAACACCAGTGAAAAAGAAGTGGAAACGGGAAAGGGCGCCATCACGCTCAGCAATTCCTTCATCACGCAGATGTGGACGCAATGCCTGCTGTTGCGGACCGAATCGGAAACCGTGCTCAACAATCTCGCCATCGCCACCGATCCGGCAGACCGCACGGGCCTGAAGGCATATGCCAGCATCTTCTACGCGCTCAGCATGGGGATGCTCGTGCAGTATTATGAACAGATCCCACTGGCGAACGCCAATCATGCCACTTTCAGTCCGAGGGCGGAAGCGTTGAAAAAGGTGATCCAGGTGTTGGAAAGCGCCGATGCGGAACTGGCCACCACGGCCATCAGCGCCAAATTCCTCGGTAAAGTGCCGAAAGGGATCGATGCGAAAAATACCATCAAAGCATTGCTGGCCCGGTTTTACAACATTCAAAGCATGATTACCGGTACCTACAACACGGCAGACGGTACTAAAGCCATCACCTATGCACAAGCGGTGGATGCCACCAAGAAATCGGAGTTCCTTTTTTCTACCGTAACGCCGAACCCTGTCGGGGAGCTGGCGTTCACGCAGAACGTTTTCGGCGCTATAGATTCCACGCTGGGCCTGCGCAACGGGCTGGCGCCGGTGCCGGCCGCCACAGACCCGCGGGTAGGGTATTACATTAGTTTCAAAAGCGGGACTACTTATCCGCTGAAGGCTTTCGCGGAAACCAATATTTCGTCGTACCCCGTGTATCTGCCCGGTGAGATGCAGTTGATCATTGCCGAAAATTACGCGCGGCAGTCGCAATTCCCGAATGCGATCGTTGCGTTGAACGCCGTGCGCACGAAAAAGGCGGTAGACGATATTTATGGTATTGGTGCGAACCAGTCGCCCTATGCCGGCGCGGTAACGCAGGCGGCGATCATGACCGATATCTACAAGCAGCGCCGGTTGGAGATGTTTATCAGCGGTCAGGAGCTGGAAGATAGCCGGCGGTTTGGCCGTCCAGGCCCGAACCAGCCTGGTGAGGAGCGGAACCGGAATTTTTATCCTTACCCGTTGAACGAGCGGGATAATAATCCGAATACGCCGGCGGACCCTGCGATTTAGGGGATTTGATTGGATTGAAGAAGCCGGCTGCGTTTGTATGCAGCCGGCTTTTTGTTTTTCGGATGGATGACGTCAACGGGAAGAAATGTCTGTCTAATCACGGGCTGTTGATAATTTAAACACTTTTTATACTGTAAAACAAGATAGTTTGAGAAATTAAGCTATCTTTCGGAGACATTTCAAAAAGACATGAACAGAATTAAAGAAGTGTTGGAGAAAAAAGGCGTAAAACAAACCTGGTTGGCTGAGCAGTTGGGTAAAAGCTACAACGTAGTTAATGGCTATGTGCAAAACAGACAGCAGCCAAGACTCGAAGTACTTTTTGAAATTGCAAGGATATTAGGAGTTAAACCACAAGATTTAATAAAGGATAAATAATGACAAGCACCGCACAAAGGCAAGAGCTGCAAAATAAAATTTGGAAAATCGCCAACGAAGTTCGTGGCTCGGTAGATGGATGGGACTTTAAGCAGTTTGTATTAGGAACGCTGTTCTATCGCTTCATTAGTGAGAACTTCATCAATTATATTGAAGGTGGCGATGAAAGTATTGACTATAAAAAATTATCGGACGATGTGATCACACCGGAAATAAAAGACGATGCGATTAAAACAAAAGGTTACTTTATCTATCCCAGTCAACTATTTGTAAATGTTGCCAAAACAGCCAATACCAATCCAAATCTAAACACAGAATTAAAGGCCATTTTCGATTCGATTGAGAGTTCTGCAAATGGTTATCCATCTGAACCAGATATAAAAGGTTTGTTTGCTGATTTTGATACCACCAGTACACGCCTCGGTAATACCGTTGAACATAAGAATAGCCGTTTAGCGGCTGTATTGAAAGGTGTGGGAGAATTGAATTTTGGGAGTTTTGAAGAAAATAAAATAGACCTTTTTGGCGACGCCTATGAATTTCTTATTTCCAATTATGCAGCCAACGCAGGAAAATCAGGTGGGGAGTTCTTTACGCCGCAAAATGTTTCCAAGTTAATTGCACAACTGGCGATGCACAAGCAGGACAAAGTAAACAAGATATATGACCCTGCAGCTGGTTCAGGATCTTTGCTGCTGCAAGCCAAAAAACATTTCGACAATCATATCATTGAAGAAGGCTTCTTCGGGCAGGAAGTGAACCATACGACATACAACCTTGCGCGTATGAATATGTTTTTGCACAACATCAATTACGACAAGTTTAACATTGCGCTGGGCGATACCCTGCGCGATCCTCATTTTGGCGATGAAAAACCCTTCGATGCCATTGTTTCCAATCCTCCCTATTCTATCAACTGGATAGGCAGCGACGATCCCACGCTCATTAACGACGACCGTTTTGCGCCAGCGGGCGTATTGGCTCCTAAATCTAAAGCCGACTTTGCCTTTGTGCTGCATGCGCTCAGCTATCTTTCCGGTAAAGGAAGAGCAGCTATTGTTTGCTTCCCCGGTATCTTTTACCGTGGTGGTGCAGAACAGAAGATCAGGAAGTACCTGGTTGATAATAACTTTGTAGAGACCATTATCTTCTTAGCGCCCAACTTATTTTATGGTACTTCGATAGCTGTAAATATCCTGGTGCTTTCAAAGCATAAGAAAGAAAATAAGACTCAGTTTATTGATGTCAGTGGCGAAGACTTCTTCAAGAAAGTAACCAACAACAATATATTGGAAGACAGGCATATTGAAAAGATCATGGGACTGTTTGATAGCAAAGCGGATGTAGCCCACGTAGCTGTTTCTGTTGACAACGAAAAAATTGCAGAAAATGATTATAACCTTTCTGTTAGTTCTTATGTGGAAGCGAGAGATACTCGGGAGAAGTTTGATATAGTGGAACTCAATAGTAAGATTTCAGAAGCAGTGGTGAAGATAGATAGTTTGCGTGCTGATATTGATAAAATTATAAAGGAGATTGAAGGATGAGTTATTTAGAGAAATTATTGGTTGGTGTTGAGGTGGAATGGAAGATGTTGGAAGAGGTAGCTGTTATAGGCACTGGTAGTCATGATACCCAAGACGCAGTTAATGACGGAAATTATACGTTTTATGCAAGAGGTTTAACTCCATTGAAACTTAGTTCTTACGATTTTGATGAAACTGCAATTATTACAGCTGGTGATGGCGTAGGCGTAGGCAAAGTTTTTCATTGGGCTGTGGGGAAATATGCTCTTCACCAAAGAGCATACAGGATTGTACCTAATGCTGATGTAGACCCAAGATATATTTATCACTATATCGTAGCAAACTTTTATAGTTACATAAAGACAACGTCAGTCCACTCATCTGTTACATCTTTGAGAAGGCCGATGTTTCTAAAATTCGCAGTCCCCATTCCACCCCTCTCCGTTCAAAAGGAAATCGTTTGTATTCTAGATAGATTTTCAGCGCATGCAACAGAGCTTACAACAGAGCTTACAACAGAGCTTGCAGCACGTAAAAAGCAGTATAACTACTACCGGGAGCAGTTGTTTAGTTTTGAAGAAGCGGAAGTTGGGAAAGAAGGATTAGGCATAGTTGGAGAATTTCAAAGGGGAAAACGATTTGTAAAAGACGATATTATGTCAAATGGGGTTCCTTGTATACACTATGGAGAGATGTATACTTATTATGGTACATGGGCAAAGGAAAGTAAATCATTTCTTAGCAAAGAATTGGTTGAAAACAAGAATCTCAGAGTTGCCGAGAAGGGTGATGTAGTTATCGTAGGTGCCGGAGAAACTATCGAAGATATTGGAATGGGAACAGCTTGGCTGGGTAATGAAAGTGTTGTTATACACGATGCTTGCTTTTCATACAGAAGCTTATTAAACCCTAAATATGTTGCATATTTTACACGTACTAAACAATTCCACGACCAAATTAAAAAGTATATTTCTTCGGGTAAAATTTCTGCAATTAATGCAAGAGGTTTAGAAAAGGTCTTAATTCCTATCCCTTCGCCGGAAGAACAAGAGCGTATTGTTAATATCCTAGATAAATTCGACATACTCACTACCTCCATCATCGAAGGTCTCCCGAAAGAGATTGAGCTAAGGAAAAAACAGTATGAATATTACCGTGATTTATTACTAACATTCCCCAAGAACAACATAGCATCGTAAAATGGGAGAGTCATTAAGAAAAATAGCTCAAGACCTTCACGATACGGATAAAAAAGTGCAGTTAATCTATGCTTTTAATGGCACTGGAAAAACACGGTTGTCAGGTGAATTCAAAGAATTAATAGCGCCCAAAAATCCAGAAATTGAAGTAGAGGAGGAGGAAATTAGAATAATGTACTACAATGCATTTACGGAGGATTTGTTTTATTGGGATAACGATCTGGATAAGGATACGGATAGGAAGTTGAAAATCCAACCAAATGACTATACCCATTGGGTGCTGGTCGAACAAGGACAAGAGCCTAACATTGCCAGGCATTTTCAACGATATACAAACGATAAATTAACACCTCGTTTTAATGCAGAATATGCCATTAAGGATAAGGACAATAACGATATATTAATACCTGCTTATTCAGAAGTGCGTTTTTCATTTGAACGTGGAAATAATGAGCCGTCTGAATTTGTGAAAATTTCCAAAGGCGAAGAAAGTTGTTTTATCTGGAGTGTTTTTTACAGCTTGCTGGAACAAACAATAAATGTACTAAATGTGGCAGAGGAAGCGGATCGTGATACGGATCAATTTAATAACTTGCAATATGTATTTATCGATGATCCCGTAAGTTCATTAGATGATACACATTTAATTGAGTTGGCTGTAAATATTGCAGAATTAGTAAAGTCTAGTCAATCCGGCCTTAAATTTATTATCACAACGCACAATCCATTATTTTATAATGTATTGTTCAATGAATTCAATAACGCTGATGCAAGCACCGGTTACAGAGTGAAGCACTGCGCAAAAAAGCGTTTTGAGAAATTGGAAGACGGTACTTTTTTAATGAATGATCAACCCAGCGATTCGCCTTTCTCATATCATCTGTTTTTATTAGCTGAATTGGAAAAGGCGATGCAGCCGCCAGGCAATATTCAAAAGTATCATTTTAATTTTCTTCGAAACATTTTAGAAAAGGCGTCTACATTTTTGGGCTATAATAAGTGGAGAGACCTTTTACCGCAGGAGTCACGTGAGGCATATTATAACCGTATTATCAACCTATCTAGTCATTCAAAACATCATGGTGAAGAAGTGTCCATCATTGATGAAAATGATAAGAGAGTGTTGGGATTTTTGGTAAGTGAGTTAAAAAGAATGTACGGCTTCAAGTCAATTGTTAATAATAGCGAAACAGAACAGGATGTCAACATATAATACCATAGCAGAATTAAATAAATTCATCGTACTTGATGCATTTACGAGGAGTTTGGAATTAAATGAGCCATCTGCTGTGTATCAAACGGAGTCGGCCCTGGAGTATGAATTAATCCAGGACCTGATCGATCAAGGTTATGAATATCCGTCAAACCTCAATACATCCGAAGCCCTGTTGGCAAATGTAAGGGTGCAACTGCAATCGCTCAACAACATGGCGTTTTCGGATGCTGAGTGGACTCGTTTTGTGGAAGAATATCTGGACAAGCCAAGTGACAACCTTGTCGAAAAAACGAGGAAATTACATGACAATTATATTTACGATTTCGTTTTTGACGATGGGCACATCCAAAACATTTATTTAGTTGACAAAAAGAATGTTGTACGGAATAAGGTACAGGTAATCAAGCAATTTGAACAAAAGGGAACACACACCAATCGTTACGATGTCACCATACTGGTAAATGGATTGCCTTTGGTGCAGGTAGAACTAAAAAAGCGTGGTGTTGCCATTCGCGAGGCCTTTAATCAAGTACATCGCTATACCAAAGAGAGCTTTAATAGTCAGAATTCGCTCTTTAAGTACATACAGATCTTTGTTATCTCAAATGGAACAGACACCCGATATTTCGCAAACACGGTTGAGCGGAGTAAGAACAGCTTTGATTTCACCATGAACTGGGCTAAGGCTGATAATTCTTTGATTAAGGACCTAAAAGATTTTACAGCTACCTTTTTTCAGAAGCGGACGCTGTTAAAAGTATTACTTACTTATTCTGTTTTTGATACAAGTGATACGCTGCTTATCATGAGGCCCTATCAAATTGCAGCAACTGAACGCATGTTGTGGAAGATCGAAAGTTCGTTTTTATCGAAAAAATGGTCTACAGTAGAGGGAGGCGGTTATATTTGGCACACCACGGGTTCAGGTAAAACCTTGACCAGCTTTAAAGCGGCAAAACTGGCAACCCAACTCGATTACATTGATAAGGTGTTTTTTGTAGTGGATCGCAAAGATTTGGACTATCAGACGATGAAAGAGTATCAAAGATTCTCGCCCGATAGTGTAAACGGCTCGGAAAGTACGGCAGGATTAAAGCGAAATATTGAAAAAGATGATAATAAGATTATAGTAACAACTATTCAGAAGTTAAATAATCTCATGAAAAATGAGAATGACTTGTCCATTTATCAAAAGCAAGTAGTTTTTATTTTTGATGAAGCGCATCGTTCGCAGTTTGGTGAAGCCCAGAAGAATCTGAATAAGAAGTTCAAAAGGTTTTATCAATTCGGTTTTACAGGTACTCCCATCTTTCCACAAAATGCATTGGGTGCAGACACTACTGCAAGTGTATTCGGTCGTGAATTACACTCCTACGTGATTACAGATGCCATCAGAGATGAAAAAGTACTGAAATTTAAGGTGGACTACAATGATGTCCGGCCACAGTTTAAAAGTATAGAAACCGAGCTGGATGAGAAGAAGTTAAGTGCAGCCGAAAACAGGAAAGCGCTGCTTCATCCTGAACGCATAAAAGAAGTTTCACAATACATTTTACAGAACTTCAGGATAAAAACCCATAGAAATCAAGGGAGTAACAAGGGCTTTAACGGCATGTTTGCCGTAAGCAGTGTTGATGCCGCTAAATATTACTATGAAGCGTTAAACAAGTTGCAGAAAGATAGCGACAAGCCGCTAAAAATTGCAACCATCTTTTCCTTCGCCGCCAATGAAGAGCAGAATGCGATAGGCGAAATAGTTGATGAAACGTTTGAACCTTCTGCAATGGATAGCAGTGCCAAAGAATTTTTGACGAAGGCGATCAATGACTACAATGCCATGTTTGCAACGAATTACGGCGTTGACAGTAACGAATTTCAAAATTATTACCGTGATCTTGCTAAACGCGTAAAGAATAAAGAGGTAGACCTGGTAATTGTAGTCGGGATGTTCCTTACCGGGTTTGATGCTCCTACGCTCAATACGTTGTTTGTTGACAAGAATTTGCGTTATCACGGCTTGATACAAGCCTTTTCACGCACCAATCGCATCTACGATGCTACTAAGACTTTTGGCAATATTGTCACGTTCAGGGATCTGGAAAAAGCAACGATTGACGCCATTACACTTTTCGGAGATAGTAATACAAAAAATGTAGTGCTTGAAAAAGGCTATAATGAATATCTGGAGGGCTTTGCGGACCTTGTTACAGGTGAAGCCCGAAGAGGTTATGTTGAAGTCGTAGGAGAGCTAAATGAAAAATTTCCTGACCCTGGTGCAATTGTAACAGAAAGGGAGAAGAAGGAATTCTCTAAACTTTTTGGAGAATATCTGCGTGTAGAAAATATACTCCAGAACTACGATGAATTTAATAATCTCAAAGCATTTCAGACAATTGACATAAATAATGCGGAAGCTGTAAAGGAATTTAAAGAAGCTCATTTCGTAACAGATGAGGATATTGCCTCAATGCAAAAAATTGAATTGCTAAAAGAACGAACTGTTCAGGATTACAGATCTACATATAATGATATACGTGACTGGATCAGACGTGAAAAATTCGGGAAAGCAGCTGAGGAATCAAAAATTGATTGGGACGATGTAGTGTTCGAGGTAGATTTGCTAAAATCGCAGGAAATAAACCTTGATTATATTCTTGAATTGATTTTTGAGCACAACAAAAAGACAAAAGACAAAGCTTCATTAATTACAGAAATTCGAAGAGTTATTCGTGCAAGTATAGGAAACAGGGCAAAGGAGAGTTTGGTAGTTGATTTTATTAATGAAACTGACCTTGATACCCTTAAGGACAAAGCGAATGTGATTGATTCTTTCTTTGCTTTTGCTCAAGGCAGGCAGAAGGAGGAAGCAAGTGAATTAATTGCAGAAGAAAGCTTGAATGAAGAAGAAGCAAAGCGGTATATAAAAACTTCTTTAAAACGCGAGTACGCGAGTGAAAATGGTACGGAGCTCAATGCCCTTTTGCCAAAAATGAGCCCTTTAAATCCGTTGTACTTGACTAAAAAGCGTACTGTTTTCCAAAAGCTCTCCCAGTTTGTAGAGAAATTTAAAGGTGTTGGGGGGCAACTTTAAGTTATTAAGGAGTATCGGTAATTAAGAAGGAATATACAGTAGCGTAGCGCTGTAATAATGAAAAGGAGAATAATTGTGAATTGAGTTAGCAGGGCTTAACGATAAGCGCTGCTAACGCCTCACTGGCAAATGGTTACCAAAAATAAAAAAGGACCGCATTACGCGATCCTTTTCTTTCTTCCGCTCCCCCTGTTGGACTTGAACCAACGACCCTCTGATTAACAGTCAGATGCTCTAACCAACTGAGCTAAGGAGGAGTGTTTCCCTCGATTGGGATTGCAAAAATAGACAAAATTTCATTTCTGCAAAATCTATTTTCATTTTTTTCTCAAATCTTGATTTCTGATATCTTTATAGCTGCCAGAATTATTTTATGAAGTGGATCCTGTTCAGCATTATTATCCTCTGGAGTACCGCAACCACGGCACAATCCGGGAAAGACAGCATGTTACGCCAACTGGACGAAACCATCCGCCTCACACGCGATTTCGATAACTCGAAATATGCCCTCCTCCAGTCGCTGAAACAACAACTCGCCGCCGCAACGTCTCCCGCTTCGCAGTACGACGCCTGCATCCGCCTGTATAATGAATACAAGTCGTTCAACTACGACACCGCTTTTTCTTACGCCCTCCAACTCAAAAAAATCGCCGGCGCCATGAACGACCCTCACCGGTCTGCATACGCCGATATCAAACTCGGGTTCATCCTCCTCTCGTCCGGCATGTTCCGCGAAACCGCCGCCGTTTTCGACTCCCTCCAACCCCAGGCCCTTCCAGACACCATGCGCGCCGAATATTACGTGCTCATCCGCAGATATTATTATGACCTCGCCGATTATGTGAACGACTGGTACTATTCCCCACGATACCTCCGCCTCGCAGGCCTTTACACCGACTCCGCCGCCGCCAGCTACCCCGACGATCATTTCGAGCGGCTCTCCTGCCTGGGATACAAATTCTTCAAGGAAAACCGGCTCGACTCCGCCCTCCATTACCTCCGCCGCACCATGGCCCTGCCCAACCTCTCCTGGCACCAGCAAGCCATGATCAAGGCAAACATCGGCTCCATATATGTATTCCGGAAACAATACGACTCCGCCATCGCCATGCTCGCCCAATCCGCCATGGCCGACACCCGCGGCTCCGTCAAGGAAACAACCGCCGCCTTCAACCTCGCCTCCCTGCTGTTCCAGACCGGCGACATCAAGAACGCGTCCCGGTACATCGAACGGGCGGTGGAAGACGCCACCTTCTACGGCGCCCGCCAGCGAAAAGTCCAGGTAAGCGCCATCCTCCCCATGATCGAAGGGGAACGGTACTCCGCCGTGGAAAGCGAGAAAAACCGCCTGGTGGTCTACTCCGCCATCGCCACCTTCCTCGTGCTCGCCCTCATCCTCCTCACTTTCATCATCTTCAAACAAATCCGCCGGCTCAAAGCCGCCAAGGAAATCATCACCGACGCCCACCACCGCCAGCAGGAAATCAACGACAAACTCCTCGAATCCAACCGGATCAAAGAAGAATACATCGGCTATTGCTTCCATATCGCCTCGGCCTACATCGAGAAAATCGAAAAACTGAAAAACCAGGTCGAAACGAAACTCGCAGATCACAAACATGGCGATATCCGCTATATCGTCAATAATATAAATATCAAGCAGGAACGGGAAGAGCTGTTCCATAACTTCGACCGCATCTTCCTCCGCATTTTCCCCAACTTCGTGGCCGAATTCAACTCCTTCTTCCGGGAAGAAGACCAGATACGCCTCAAGGAAAACGAGCTCCTCAATACCGACCTCCGCATCTACGCCCTCATCCGGATCGGCATCTCCGAAAACGAAAAAATCGCCCGCATCCTCGAATACTCCGTCAACACCATTTACGCCTATAAAACCAAAATCCGGAACAAATCCACCCTCCCCAACGACGAGTTCGAAGACCGGATCATGCAAATCAAGATATAAAAACGTTTATATTAAGGATATTTATATGTATTGTTAACCGATTGTAAATCATTGAATTGATTTGCAGTGACGGGCGTTTTGGGCCTTTAATTTCTATACTCGGGCGATAATAGTTTGCCGCCAGTCGTGAACCCGTTTACTTTGAACCGTTCAACCAAAATTGGATTTCACGTTTAGTTCCACTCCGCAAAAAACTATCTCAGTAATTCTTTAAACACTACGTTATGATCAAAATGCGACTGCTTAGCGCGCTGCTGATTTGCCTGACCCTGTTTCTATCCCAGGTAGCCCTCGCCCAGACAAAACCCGTTTCCGGCAAGATTACCGACGAAACAGGAAGCGCCATCCCCGGGGCCAGCGTTCAGGCGAAAGGCACCACCATCGGGACGGTTTCCGACCCTACCGGCGCCTTCAAGCTCAATGTGCCCACCCAAACCCAAACGCTCGTGGTCTCCTTCATCGGCTACGCCCCGCAGGAAGTGAACATCGCCAACCAGTCTGAAATCTCCGTGATCCTCAAACTGGAAAGCTCCACCCTCACCGACGTGGTAGTGGTTGGTTACGGCACCACCCGCAAAAAAGACCTCACCGGCGCCGTTACCTCGCTGAAAGCCAAAGACTTCAATAAAGGGATCGTAGCCTCGCCCGACCAGCTCATCCAGGGCAAAGTGGCCGGCCTCATGATCGTTAACAACTCCGGCGCCCCCGGCGCCGCTGCCACCGTGAGGATCCGCGGCGTATCGTCTGTCCGCTCCGGCAACCAGCCGCTCTACGTGATCGACGGCGTTCCGCTCGACGGCCGCGTGGCCCGCCCGGAAATCAACGCCAACGGCATCGGTCAAACCCCCGCCGCCAACCCGCTCAACTTCGTGAACTCTTTCGATATCGCTTCCATGGACGTGCTGAAAGACGCATCCGCTACCGCCATTTACGGCTCCCGCGGCTCCAACGGCGTCATCATCATCACCACCAAAAAAGGACAGGAAGGCCCCGCGAAACTGGACTTCAACTACTCCATCGGCGCCAGCTCCGCCATGAAAAAACTGGAAGTGCTCAATGCCGACCAATTCCGTCAAACCCTGAAAAACTACAATTTCGCAGGGGGAGATGAAGGTGGCTCCGCAGAAGGACTGAATTCCATCCTCCGTACCGGCCTCACCCATAATTTTAACGTGGCTGTAAGCGGCGGATCGGAAAATGCCCGCTATCGCGCCGCTTTCGGGTTGATGGACCAGGAAGGCATCGTCCTCAAATCCGGCCTGAAAAAATATACCGGCAACCTCACCGGCCAGTTCAAATTCCTGGAAAGCCGCCGCCTGGGCCTCGATTTCTCCCTCATGGCCGCGCAAACCGTGGAAACCATGGCGCCCATTTCCAACAACGCCGGCTTTACCGGGTCGCTCATCGGCCAGGCGCTCCAATGGAACCCCACGCTCAACCTCCGCAAACCCGACGGCAGCCTCACCATCCTCGGCAGCAACGGCGCGGTAAACCCGCTCGGCATGTCGGAAGCCTGGGACGATAAGGCCGATATCAGCTACCTGCTGGGCAATATCTCCCCGTATTTCAAGATCACCAACGACCTGGAGTACCGCTTCCTCTTCTCGATCAACCGCCAGGCCGGTATCCGCCGCACGGAAATACAGTCGTGGATCAATATCAACGGCGTAAAAGACCTCGGCCAGGCCTACCAGGGCAATGCCGAACTGCTCACCAAACTGTTTACCCACACCCTCAACTTTAACAAGCAGATCACCGACGCCTTCCATCTCGGTGCCGTGGTAGGGTATGAATACCAGGATTTCCAATACCGCACCACCGACCTCGGCGCCCTGGGATTCAGTACAGACGCGCTGCCGTACACGAGCATCCTCCAGGATCCGCACCAGAGCAACACGTTCATGTCGACCATGGTGCAGCCCAAATCGGAACTGCAGTCGATCTTCGGCCGCGTAACCGCCAACCTGTACGATAAATACCTGTTGACGGCCACCATGCGGGCAGATGGGTCCAACAAATTCGGGAAGAACAACCGTTACGGATATTTCCCCTCGTTCGCAGCGAAATGGAACCTCAGCCAGGAAGATTTCCTCAAAGGCAACTCGTTCGTCCAGCAACTGGCGATCCGCGCGGGCTGGGGGATCACGGGCAACCAGGAATTCCCCGCCGGCGCTGCGCAGGAACAATTCATGCTCACCGGCGGCGGCGGATCGCGACAGATCAACGCGGCCAACCCCGACCTGAAATGGGAAAAATCGGCACAGCTGAACGCGGGGATCGATTTCTCCATCCTCCAAAACCGCATCTCCGGTAACGTGGACTATTTCCATAAAAAGACCTCCGACCTCCTGTTCAACTTCATCGCTACCGGCCCCGGCCCCGCCGCCAACGTGTGGCGCAACATGCCGGGCGAAATCCTGAACCGCGGTGTGGAACTGGCTTTACGCGGGGAAGTGGTACGCGGGAAAGAACTGTCCTGGAACCTGGGCGTGAACGCCGCTTTCATGAAAAACGAACTGCGGAATTATGAAGGGCCCGATGTACTGACCGGCGCAATCAGCGGACAGGGCGTATCCGGCGCTACCATCCAGCGTTTCGCCAACGGCTATCCCCTCAACGTGTTCTACCTGCGGAAATGGACCGGGCTGAACAAAGACGGCATCAGCGAATACGAAGGCGGCGCCGATAAGAGTTTCTACAGCGGCGACCCCAACCCTCGCACGCTCCTCGGCATCACCACAGACCTCAGCGTGAAGAAATGGTACTTCTCCGTGAACTTCAACGGCGCTTTCGGCCATAAACTGTACAACAACACGGCGAACACGGTACTGGCGATCAACAATCTTTCGTCCCGCAACATCGGGAAAGACCTGCTGAACAACGGGGAAAGCACTTCGAACCCCATCGCCACGTCTACCCGCTACCTCGAAAGCGGCAACTTCCTGAAGCTCACCAACGCCACCATCAGCTATTCCTTCGGCGATGTCGGCAAGAATTTCAAGAACCTGAACCTCGCCCTCACCGGTCAGAATCTCTTCGTGATCACCAAATATTCCGGGTTCGACCCGGAAGTGAACACAGACAAAAGCGTGAACGGCGTGAATTCGTTCGGTATCGAGTACATCCCGTACCCCACCGCCCGGAATATCATGTTCAGCGTAGGCGTTTCCTTCTAATTCCGTTTCCCTTTATTAAACCAGATAATCATGCATCTACATAAAAAACTTTCCATCTTCGCCCTGTCTGCCCTCGCATTCGGCGCCTGCACGAAGCTCGACGAAAAACTCGGTTCCACGCTGGTGCGCTCCGAAGCCGAAAAAGTGATCAAGGTGAATTCGCTGCTCATCAACGCTTACAATGATATGCAGCTGCCTTTCCAGGACCAGTCTAACTTCTGGGCCCTGCAGGAAATGCCTTCGGACGAAGCGGTAGCGCCCACCCGTGGCGGCGACTGGGACGATAACGGCGCATGGCGCTCCCTCAAGCTCCACACCTGGACGCCCGAGCATGGCACCATCCAGAACACGTTCACGAACCTCCTGCTGCTGCAATTCTCCGCTACCAACGTGCTCAACTTCAATCCGTCCAAACAACAGGCCGCCGAAGCCCGGTTCATCCGCGCGCTGAGCATGTTCGCTACGCTCGACGGCTGGGGACAGGTGCCCTACCGCGAACCGAACGAGAACCTGCTCATGCCGCCCAAAGTAAAGCCTGCGGCGGAAGCCATCGCATTTATCATCACCGAGCTGACCGCCATCATCCCCGACCTGCCCGAACGCTCGGGCTCGGTAAAAGCCTGGACGGCCAGCAAAGACGCTGCCCGCGCCCTGCTGATGAAATGCTACCTCAATAAAGGTGCTTTCCTCAACCGCTCGAACCCGGCGTTCGACGCGGCCGATATGCAACAGGTGATCACCCTGGCCGACCAGGTGATCGGTTCAGGCAGATATTCGCTCGCCAATAATTATTTCGACAACCTCGCGTACAACAACGACGTGATCGGTACCGAGAATATTTTTACCCAGCAGAACGGGCCAGGTTTGAGCACGATCCGCGGCGGCAACGCGGCTTTCTGCCACTGGGCGCCTACTTTGCACTATCACCAGATGCCCAGCGGATGGAACGGTTTCGCTACCACGGCCACTTTTTATGACCTGTTCGAAGCAACGGACATCCGCCGCGGTGTTGCGTATGATGGTGTGACAGACGTGACCGGCACGCGCGTCGGCTTCCTCATCGGCCAGCAGTTCGACAAGAACGGAACGGCGTTGAAAGACCGTAAAGGCAACAATCTCGCCTTTACCCGCGACCTGAAACTTTCCGAATCCGGGAACGACCTCGAGATCAAAGGCATCCGCGTCGTGAAATATCCGCCCGATATGGTGACCGACGGCGGCCATAACAGTAACAACGCGAGCAACGACTGGGTGTTTTTCCGCCTGGCAGACGTGATGCTCATGAAAGCCGAAGCCCAATTGCGTACCAACAACGCCGCCGGCGGATTGCTGGTGGTGAACCAGCTCCGCGTGAAGCGCGGTGCCACGCCCTTTGCCACCCTCACACTCGCCAACCTGCTCGACGAGCGCGGCCGCGAAATGTATTGGGAAGGATGGCGCCGGCAAGACCTGATCCGCTTCGGGAAATTCCTGCAGCCCTGGGACCTCAAGCCCACAGACGATCCGCGGAATCTCCTGTTTCCCATACCCGTAAACGATCTGGCTGTTAACCCCAACCTGAAACAGAATCCGGGATATTAATTCGTAAAGACTGAACAGGAAAATATCCAGGCAGAGGGCGGCATCGCCACTCTCTGCTGGATTCTTTTTGCAAAAAAATCAGCAATATATGATCGGTAGAATGTTGAGCCTGTGCCTTCTCATCACCGCCACCACAGCGGCACAGCAGGTAGTGACGCCCGGGAATGTGACCGGCGTGAACATCAACGGCCAAACCATCCGCATCACCACCGCACATGCCAAAGCGGAAATTACCGCCTGGTCGCACAACGTGGTGCGCGTGCGGATGGACCGGCAGGAACTGGGGAAGGATTTTTCCTACGCGGTGGTGGCCACACCGGAAAAATTCGCGCCAGTCATCACCCAGAATGAAAACGAGATCAGGCTGGAAACGGATTCGCTTGTGGCGCGCATCGGCAAAAAGCCTTTCTCCGTCAGCTTTCTCACGAAGAGCGGCGAAGTGCTGCAGGCCGATGAACCGGGGCTCGGCACCTCCTGGATCGGCGAAGAAGTGACGGCCTATAAAACCATGCAGGACGGCGAGCGGTTCCTGGGGCTGGGAGAAAAAACCGGCAACCTCGACCGCCGTGGTAGCTCCTACACCAACTGGAACACCGATGCGTTCGGGTACACCGTCAACCAGGACCCCATCTACGCCACGATCCCGTTTTATATCGGCGTCCATCACGGCAAAAGCTACGGCCTGTTTTTCGATAACAGCTTCCGGACGAATTTCAACTTCGGCGCCAGCAACAACCGTTTCGCGTCGTTTTCCGCGAACAGCGGGGAAATGAATTACTATTTCATCCATCACCCCGAAGTGGCGGGCATTATTGCGGCTTACACCTGGCTAACCGGCCGCATGCCGATGCCGCCGATGTGGAGCCTCGGGTATCAGCAGAACAGATACAGTTATTATCCGGAAGCCGAAGTGATGCGGATCGCACAAACGCTGCGGGAAAAACAGATACCGGCAGACGGCATCACGCTCGACATCCACTACATGGACGCCTACAAGCTCTTCACCTGGAACAAACAGCGCTTCCCCGACCCCGCAGGCATGAACGCCCGCCTGCGGAAAATGGGATTCCGCACCACGGTGATCGTTGACCCCGGTATCAAAACCGAAGCCAATTATCACGCTTACGAAAGCGGGAAAAAGGCGGACATTTTCATCAAATATTCCGATGGACAGTATTACACCGGCCAGGTGTGGCCCGGCTGGTGCCACTTCCCCGATTTCACAGGGGCCAAAGGCCGCAGCTGGTGGAAAGATCAGGTGAAAGGATATGTGGATGCGGGCGTGGATGGGCTTTGGAACGATATGAACGAGATCGCCACATGGGGGCAGAACATGCCCGACAATGTGCTGTTCGATTTCGAGGGAAGAACGGCCACCCATCGCGAAGCGCATAATGTATACGGATCGGCCATGGTGCGTGCGAGCTATGAAGGCGCACGCGCTGCCATGCAGGGACGCCGGCCTTTCATCCTGACCCGCGCCGGTTACGCCGGCTTGCAACGCTACACCGCCATCTGGACGGGCGACAATCGCGCGGAGGACGATCACATGCTGCTGGGCGTGCGGCTGATGAACAGTCTGGGCCTGAGCGGCGTGGCGTTTTCCGGGATGGACATCGGTGGGTTCACGGGGAACGGATCTCCCGCCCTGTACGCCCGCTGGATCCAGCTGGGCGCATTTTTACCGTATTGCCGCAGTCACACTGGCATCAACACCAAATCCGCCGAGCCCTGGGCATTCGGGGAGGAAGTCCTGGAAATCGCGCGGAACTACATCAACCTGCGCTACCGCCTCCTGCCGTACCTTTATTCCGGCTTCCACGAAGCCAGCGCCACCGGCATGCCGATCATGCGCACCCTCGCCATCGGCTACACGCACGACCCCCTCGTCTACGATCCCCGCTTCCAGAACCAGTTCCTCCTCGGCGATGGTATCCTGGTAGCACCGTTCGACAGCAAGCAAACCTACGCGCCGGTATACCTTCCCGGCGGCGCCTGGTACAATTTATACAACGACGCGAAGGAAACGCCCGGCGAAAAAATGTTGACACTGGGCATGCACACCCTGCCCGTGTACATCCGCGAAAGCAGCATCATTCCGATGCAGTCGCTCGTGCAGTCGACGGCTGAAAAGCCTACGGACACGCTGTTCCTGCATGTTTACAAAGGTGCGCGCAGCCATCGTTTCGAGTATTACGAAGACGATGGTGAAACGTTCGCGTATGAAAAAGGTGCGAGCTTCCGGCGGGTGATAAGATATGAGCCGGCTGAAGGGAACTTGGTGCTGGAGCAGCCGCAAAACGGTGTCCCGTCTCACTTCCGGCAGATACAGCTCGTGTTGCATGGGTTCGGGAACAGCACGGCGAAAGTGAATGGCACGGAGCGGAATTTAGTCGCGGGAGAATGGGTGGCGGTACAGCCGGTGTCGCGCTTCGATCCGCAGGGTGTTGCCAACCCGGTGGTGAAATGCGCGGTGAAAACGCTGACGCTACCGAACAACGATCAGTCCATAACTGTAAACGTGGAATAAGCGATTCCTCAAGTAAGGAAAGCAAACGGCCTGGTATTTTATGCCGGGCCGGTTTGTTTACGGCCGTCTGAAAACACAGCGGCCCCGTGTGCGCAGGCGCACCGGGTACCAGCTGAGGTACAGGGCTAACAGGGCGCCAGTGCCGGGGGAGCGTTTGGGCTTCCGCGAACGGCGTTTCGCGCATTGGGTTAACCGGATGAAAGCCGGTGTACACCGGTGCATCCACAGGTACAGGGTTAACACTGCGACCGGGTTAACAGGGCGCTCGCGCCGGGAAGGGCTGATCTTCCACAGGCAGCTCGCGCATTGGGTTAACCGGATGAAGGCCGGTTTCCGGCAGCCTTTCACAGGTACCGGTCTAACGGGGGCACTTACGCCAGGGAAGCATTCTGGCTTCCGCGAACGGCGCTTTGCGAATTGGGTTAACCGGATGAAAACCGATTTGCATCGGGTGCTTCACAGGTACGGGCTAACATGATCGCCAGGGGGATTTGAACCCTCGCTTTCCGGACCAAAACCGGACGTCCTGCCGCTAGACGACTGGTGAATCTAAAAAATGGGTCAACCGGATGAAGGCCGCTTTCGGGCGAAAAAATTCGGGGTTAACCGGATGAATGCCCATTCACAAGGCATAGGGATAAATCGGGTGCCAGGGGGATAGAACCCTCGTTTTCCGGACCACAACCGGACGTTTTGCCACTAAACTACAGGCACCATAAAAAAAGCCCGGCCGCGCATGCTGCACGACCGGGCCGGAGGGTTTGGCAACCGCCGTTTCACGGCTGCCAAACTACGTTTGTCGTGCGGACGAAGAATCGTCCCCAATTGGTAGTAACTGTATATGTCTAATCCTTATGTATAGCATTGGTCGTAAAATTGAAAAAGCCCCGCAATTGCTTGCGGGGCCTTAGTTATATTGGACTCGTATTATCGTGTTATCCAAGCATTACCTGCTCCGCAATAGGTTCCCCCGCCGCCGCGCGGTGCGCTGACGCCTGAAGAACGATATGTTGAAAATTGCGGTACATGATATGCGTTTTTTAATTTGCTGATGCAAAGATGTAAAGAATTCCGCGATTTTAATAATCCTGCATCGTTTTGTTCTCAAAATTCCCCGTACTGCATGCAACTTCCCGCATCCATGCGCGTCTTTAGGACGAATTCATTTGATCATTTTTACCGAATTACCCCATGCAAACCGTAGATACTTCCCTGCTTTTCCGGTACTTCGTAGTCGCTGGATTGATCAATACCGCCGTAGCCGTGGTGCTCCTGCTCGTTCGCCGGCGGCGCTCCGCGCCTTTCCTGCTGCTGCTGGCACTGATGATGCTGGTGTCTTTCCAGGCGCTCCTCAATGCGTTCGACCATCGCGCTTTCTTCCTCGCCTTCCCGCACCTGAGCCGGGTTTCGTGGTTGAACCTCAGTCTTTTCGGTCCGCTGGTGTACCTGCTCACCCGCAAAATGACCGGCGACGGGCCGCGGTTTTACCTCCGGGATGCATGGCATGGTATTCCTTTCCTGGTGGCATTGGGTGTGCTCAGTCCCTGGTTTTTTCAATCTGCGGATGCGAAGCGGCAACAATTGATGGATTTTGAGGGATTGTCGAAGCTGGATTTTGGGTGGATGAACCAGGTGAATTTATGCATGATCTCCGTGTACCTGTTGGCGGCGGTTTACCGGATGATAAGCTGGAAGCGCACGTTGCCGGCAGATGCTCCGCCCCAGCAAGCCCTGCGGCTCCGCTGGCTGCAATTGTTCCTGACGAGCCTGCTGGTAATATTGGGGATCTCCGCGCTGGGGTTCTTCGGCCGGAAGTGGGACCTGCCCGGCATCACGCATTTCTACCATTATAATTACGCCGCCATCGTGGTGCTGGTGTACTGGCTCACCTGGAAATGCCAGCACATGCCTGAACTGTTTACGGAAGAAGAAAAATCGGAAGCGAAGAAATACCGCAAATCCGGCCTCGCCGAACCCGTTTTGCTGTTCGAAAACCTTCGCCGGTTTATGCAGGAAAACCGTCCCTACCTCGATCCGGAGTTGACGCATACGGCGCTGGCGGATCTGCTCGGCGTGAAGCGCCACCATCTTTCACAGGTCATCAATGCACATTCCGGCGGCAGCTATTTCGATTTCGTGAACGGTTACCGGGTGGAGGCGGTGAAGCGCATGCTGGCCGATCCGCGAAATCACCACCTCAGCATCCTGGGCATCGCCATGGAATGCGGGTTCCAGAACAAGGCCACTTTCAATGCCGCTTTCCGCAAGATGACGGGGACCACACCTTCCGCGTGGCAAAAAGATTGGATGGAAATGAGGTATGAGCCGATGGGCGCGGTCGACGGAACGCGCCGTGGTAGCTAGTTTTGCTCAAAAAAAGAAAATGCGTAGAATTTGGATGCTCGCCGCCGGCCTCATGGCGGCCACCGTTGCCAGGGCGCTTCCCGCAACGCAGGACAGCCTCAAAAACGTTACCCCCGCGCCCGTGTTCACCCCCGTTCAACTGGCGGAAGATTACCAGGTTTTCAGTAGCGCCCTCCGCGAAGCCCACGCCGGCCTTTATCGCTACACCTCCCGCACCGAAATGGACGCACTCCTCGGCAAAGGCGCCGCCGGTATTCGAAAAGGCATGACGGAACTGGAGTTTTTCAGGTTTTTATTCCCGATCCTGGCCAATATCAAAGACGGACATACGAAACTCCATCGCCAAAACCGGCCCGACGACTGGTACGCATTCCATCAAACGGGGCTATTCCCCCTCCGGTTATACATCCGCGATGGCCGCGCGTTCGTGACGGGCGGCGGGATCGAAGCCGGTGCGGAAGTCCTGAAAATCAACGGGCAGCCGCTGTCTTCCATCATCAAGAAATTATCAGACATCGTGCTGTCCGACGCCGGCGGCCAAAGCGCGAAATTCCGGGAGCTGGAAAAGTTCTTCGCCGGGTATTATGCCACTTTCTTCGGTCCGCGTAGCGAATTCGAAATACAATACAAGGAAGTGATGGGCAAACGCGTGACCCGCAAACTGGAAGGGATCACCGTTGCGCAACTACCGCCGCTCCCCGTGCCCGACACGCCCGCGTTCCGGCTCAGCTGGCCCGAGGAGAAGACGGCTTTTCTCCGTATCAGCGGTTTCCATGAAATGCCGGGCATCGTACCGGCCGCGTTCGCAGAAATCAAATCCAAAGGCGCAGACCGGCTCATCATCGATGTGCGCGATAATGAAGGCGGCGCCGACCGGATGGGCGTGCAATTACTGTCGTACCTCGCCAAGCAGCCGTTCCATTATTATCAAAAGCTGACGGTGGCCGGCATCGGGCCGTATTCCTTTGCGCAATACGCCACTTTCCCCCCGGGGATGGAGGACCTGAAACAGTTCATTCAAAAAGTGGGCGACGAATATCATTTTACCGCCAGCGAAGGCCTGGGCGAAAAGCAGCCTGCGGCGGAAAACGTTTTTAGCGGAAAGGTGTGCATCCTGCAGAATGGCGGCAGCTTCTCCGTGACCGGGGAATTTGCGGCCGCGGCCCGCGCGATGGGTATAAAAACCGTCGGCGACGAAAGCGGTGGCGGCCGCACCGGCAATACCAGCGGAGGTTTCGCGATCGTGACGCTGCCGCATTCCAAACTCACGCTGGCCGTGCCACTGATGGGATATTACATGCACGGGGCGGAAGCGGGGCCCGGCGGCGTGCCGGCCGATGTAACCGTGCTGCCCACGGTACGAGATGTGCTGGAAGGGCGCGATGTCGTTTTCCAGGAAGCCCTGAAAATGCTGCATGCCCAATAGGCGATGCGCGGCAAATGTATGTTGGGATGGTGGTTTCCGGATCGCCATCCCATGTTTTTTCCGGGCGCTACTCGCCGAGCCAGGCCTTGAAACCGGCTACTTTCTCGCGGCTGATGATGATCTCCGTAGTGGGGTGCTCCGGCCGGATATCCAGCTTCAGCTTGCCGTTCCACCATACATTGATCCGCGAAATAGCCGGGTAGCTGACGATGAGCTGGCGCGTGGCGCGGAAAAACATGTCGGGCGATACGCACTTTTCGATCTCGCCCAACGACATCGACAGATAATATTCCTTCCCGTCGTGCGTTTTTATATAACTGATCTTGTCGCGGGAAAAGAAATACGCGATGTCCTGCACCGGTACGGAAATGATGGTTTGACCACGTTTGATGGCGAAGCGTTCTTTGTAGGCCTGTTTTTTCAACAGTTGTTCGAGCATTTGCGCGATGTCCCGGATGTCGGGGACTGGGGTTTGTAAAGTAAGCATGGGAGTCGCATTATTCTTATCAGCAAAGTAAAGCGATCTGAAAACGCCGCGTATCCGGTTAACTACTTATTTTTCGTAATTACTTACATACATTTTCCGATGAAACGACATTAATGGCAACCCGGAGGGGGCATTTTACGTACTCAATCGAAAACCGGTTTTTATGCGAAAAATTTGCTTACTGCTACTGTGGGTCAGTGTATTACACGGCTGTTCGTCTAACGACAATAATGATAACTCCCCCGGCGCGGTGACTTCCGGCAGCTGGCGGGTGAGCACGTTCTCGGAACGGGGCTCGGATGAAACGGGGGATTTTGCCGGCTATACCTTCACTTTTTCCGCCAACGGACAGGCACTGGCCGTAAAAGGCGGCGTGAGCAAGGCCGGGAGCTGGTCTATGAGCGGCAGTTCCAGGTTCAACGTGGATTTCGGCGCCAAGTCAGACGCCAATAAGCCACTGGGCGAGCTTACGGACGACTGGAAAATCATCTCCGTTTCCGGTACGCAAATCAAGCTGACAGACGATAATCCGTCCAGTGCGGAATTTTTGACATTCACAAAGAATTGATTTTCAATACGTGATTTTTGACCATTTTTCAACAATTCAATGATCTTAACAACAATACGGATGATGAATATTTCGTATCTTTGTCACTATTCGACTTTGAAAAACCATTTTTGACAAAACATTTGTGAAAGACATTAATTATGAGGCGGATGAAAAAACGTTTAAGCAAAAAGATATTCATACTTCCATTTGTAGTCCTTACTTCCCTACTGACTTTGAATGTTTCTTCCATCGGAAAAAAGAACGCAGGGGTGTTGAAGCCGGTCAAATTACATGCTGCGGCCAGCGCCGCCATGATGTACGATTCATTGGGACTTGAAACCGCGGGATTGTCGCGCCAGGCGTTCGAGCGGGCGATGACGGGGTATCACAAACTCGTTTCGGAAGGGAAAATCCAGAAAGACAATATCATTTCCATCATCGATTTCAGTTTACCGTCTACCAGCAAGCGATTGTTCGTGATCGACCTGGAGGAGGGGAAAGTGTTGTTCAATACGCTCGTGTCTCACGGCCGGAATTCCGGTAAAGCCATGGCTACTTCATTTTCCAACCGTCCGGAGAGCTTCAAGAGCAGCCTCGGTTTCTATGTAACGGGCGACACGTACCAGGGCCAGCACGGGTATTCGCTGCGCCTGGAAGGGACGGAGCTCGGCATCAACGATAAGGCGATGGAACGTGGGATCGTGATGCACGCGGCCGATTATGTGAACGACAAACTGGGAAAAGCGCAGGGTTACATCGGCAGAAGCCTCGGTTGCCCCGCGGTGCCGGTGAATGTGCATAAAAAGATCATCGGCAGCATCCGGAACGGTACCTGTCTGTTCATTTACAGTCCAGACCGCAAATACCTGGCTTCCAGCCGCGTATTGCAGCCTGCGGCGTAACGGCGGAAGCCGGCAGGATTGTCTATATTTAGACAAATACCGCCGGTGTTATGAAGCAGATTCTCCTTTCACTTTTAATTATTCCACAAGTATTTATAGCGAGCGGATCGCGCAGCGGAGACATCCCGGCGCCATCCGCTTTTTCTATGCACGCCGTGCCGCCCGTGGTGCGGATCAACCAGGTGGGATATTTGCCCGGCGGGGTGAAAGTGGCCGTGTGGGGCGGGCCTGCGGGGATGACGGTTGATGCTTTCCGGTTGATAGACTCCTCCAGCGGGAAAGCCGTTTTTACCGCCACGGCCGGTAAGGCGTTCGGTGCGTACGGCCCCTTCGGCCAATCGTACCGCCTGAACTTCTCCGCCTTCCGCACTCCCGGAACGTATTACATCGAAACCCCTTCCGCCAGGTCCCCCAACTTCCGCATCGGGCCCGATGTCTACAAAGGCGCGGCCGATTTTTGCCTGCGCTACCTCCGCCAGCAACGCTGCGGGTTCAACCCATTTCTCAAAGATTCCTGCCATACCGAAGACGGCTACACGCTATACGGCCCCATGCCCGACAGTACGCGGATCAATGCCATCGGCGGCTGGCACGATGCCAGCGATTACCTCCAGTATTCCACTACTTCCGCCAATACGGTTTATCATCTGCTGGCCGCCTGGCGCGACTTCCCCAGGGTTTTCGGGGACGACCACGCCGCCACGGGGCTGCCCGGTGCCAACGGCGCGCCCGATGTGCTCGACGAAGCGCGCTGGGGGCTCGATTGGTTGCTGAAAATGCATCCGCAGCGCGATTGGCTTTTCAACCAGATCGCCGACGACCGCGATCACCGCGGGATGCGGCTGCCGAAGCTGGATTCCTTTTACGGGCGTGGTTTCGAGCGGCCGGTGTACTTCTGTTCCGGCGAGCCGCAGGTGCAGGGCGTGAAATACAAAAAGATGAACCATAGTACCGGCGTGGCGTCTACCGCGGGCAAATTCGCGAGCGCCTTTGCACTGGGGCATTCACTGCTGCAAAGGAAAGACGCGGCGTACGCGGAGCGCCTCCTGGAAAGGGCGCACAGCGCCTACAAGCTGGGCCTGGAGAAGCCCGGTGTGCAGCAGACGGCTTCGGTGATGTCTCCCTACATCTACGCGGAAGACAACTGGACGGATGATATGGAACTGGCCGCCGCGGAATTGTATGGCGTTACCCGCGACGCGAAGTATTTCCGGGAAGGAAGGGCGTATGCGGCGCAGGAGCCCGTGACGCCCTGGCTTGGAAAGGACACGGCGAGCCATTATCAATGGTACCCTTTCATCAACCCCGGCCATTACGAACTGGCCAAACGCAGCTCCGGCGCGGCCCGGCGCGAACTGACGGGGTATTATGCTGACGGGATCGAAAAGGTTTGGGCGAAGGCGAAAGACAACGCGTTTTACCGCGGCGTGCCTTTCATCTGGTGCAGCAACAACCTTACCGCCGCCTTCGCCATCCAGTGTTACTGGTACGGCAATCTCACGGCAGACAAGCGTTTCGCGGAACTGGCGCAGGCGAATGTAGACTGGTTGCTGGGTTGTAACCCATGGGGAACGAGTATGGTGTACGGGTTGCCCGCGCATGGGGATACGCCCGTGGATCCGCATTCCGCGTTCACACACATCGGGAATTACCCGATAGACGGCGGTTTGGTGGATGGGCCGGTATACGGATCGATCTACGGAAGCCTCATCGGGATACGGCTCGCGGAAGCAGACGAGTATGCGGCTTTCCAGAGCCCGCTGGTGGTGTATCACGACGACTACGGCGATTACAGTACCAACGAACCTACGATGGATGGTACGGCAGTGCTGATTTACTTGTTGGCGCTAAAAGAAAACGAAGGGCTTACCACTGAAAAAGCAACACCCCGACCAGCAAAATAGTACGCTGGAGACCGCTCCTCAGCATGCGCAAAGCCTTGCGCATGTGTTGTTCCACTGTATTGACGGAGATGCCCGAGCGTTCGGCGATCTCCTTGTTACTGAGCTCTTCTCCCCGGCTGAGGAGGAAAACCTGCCTGCATTTTTCCGGCAGTTGCTGGATGGCGTCCGACAGCTGGAGGGTCAGTTCTTTGTGGGAAAGATAGGATTCCACGTCGTTGGAAGGCGGTGCCGGCCGCGTTTCCTGGAAGATCTCGTATTTGTGGTGGATGGATTGGCGGTGGATGAAATTCAGGACGCGGTTGCGAAGCGCGGTGAAAATATACGCTTTGAAAGAAGTGTGGATTTCTAGCCGGTCTTTCCTTTCCAGCAGTTCGAGGAACACTTCCTGCACAAATTCCCGCGCGGTTTCGCGGTCGCCCGTTTTTTCATATGCTTTTTTCAGCAACATGACGGCATACCTTTCATACAGCGCCTCAAACGCAGACTGGTCGCCGTTCTTCCAGCGGTCCAGCAATATGGAGTCGGTATGTTGAAGAGAGTGTGGAATAGATTCTGGCTGTTTTATCGCAAGTTAAATGTAAGTAAAAATAAGCGGCAAATACAAAGTGAAACCCCGGAAAAATATTTTTTTAAAGCACGTAACGGTTGATGTTTTATTGATTGTCCTATACGGTAACCGACGCATCAAATCACAAATATGAGCGTGACAGACATCAGGCAATTACTGGAAAAATACGAGGCCGGCACTTGTTCGCCGGAGGAGCTGAAGGCATTGGAGGCATGGTACGAAAGTTTTCGTCATCCGGACGCGACAGACGCGGGCTGGGAGGCAGACGAAGTGCTGACGCGCGAATTGATGCAGGATTTTCGTGACATGCAGCGGCGCCGGGAGCGGCTTTTAGGCGGCAATGGCTGGCGCAGCTGGTGGAAAGTGGCGGCAGTGGTGATCCCGCTGGCCGGGATCGGTGCTTTTTGTGGATGAGCCGTCCATCGGCAGGCACATCCGTTCCGGGCCCCATGCTGGCGGAAGCGCCGGCGAAGCCCGACAGCAAACGTTTCATCCAGCTGCCCGACAGCAGTACCGTGGTATTGCGGGAGGGCAGCACCCTCTTATATCCTGTGGCGTTCAACGGCAACGAGCGGGAAGTGACGCTTACCGGCGAAGGGTATTTTGACGTCCGCGAACAGCCCGGGAAGCCTTTCCGCATCCGGTCTGGCAAACTGGTGACTACCGTATTGGGGACCGCATTCACTATCAAGGCCTATCCCGGCCAGGAGCATGTGACGGTGACGGTCAACAGCGGGAAGGTGAAGATCGAAGAACACGACAGCAACAAGCTGCTGGGCATTTTGCAGCAAGACCAGCAGATCATATATGAAAACTCGGCCGCCGTGGCGGAAACGCGCCGCGTGAAAGCGGAAGAAAGCGTGACCTGGCTGAAGAAGGGGATGGATTTCAATTCCGTGCCTTTCGGCGACATCGCGGAGCAGATTGCCGGGCAATACCAGGTAAAAATCGAGTTCGCCAGCGAATCGTTGCGCAACTGCAGGATCAGGGCCACCTTCGAGGGCACGGAAACGCTCGACCAGGTGCTGTTCGTTTTATGCACGGTCGGCAACACCACCTATACCCATTCCGAGAAAGGGATCGTCATCAGCGGAGAAGGCTGTATGGAAACAAACAGCAGTATCGTCCGTTAACAGAAAAGACAGAAAGCTAAAAATAGATCGGTAACCAAAATCACACACATGAATCGGATCATGACGAGGCAGCCGTGCCTGCGCCATTAACGAAAAACCCCTCCGTACTGTGGCAGGTCGGGAGGGGAAGGTCTAAAACGTAAACAGCCTGTTGGGGCTGATTCTTCATCATTTTAAACTATTGCAAGTTATGCAAAAATCAGCGGTTTTTGCTAATGGTCGGCTATTGCCATTACTGTACAAAGCGGTTTATTCCACGCAAATGCGTTTTGTTATGAGATTTAGTCTCTCTCTCCTGCTCTTCATGATCGTGGGGCTCCAGCTGATGGTAGCTTCCCCGCTCAAAGGCCAGGCGCTGGATGAAAAGAAAATTACGATGGAAGCACCCAACATCACGCTGGAAAAGGCGCTGGTGCAGCTGGAGAAACTCTCCGGTTTCAGGGTGGCTTTTGCTACCGAGAAAGTGCAGCGGCACCACCGGGTTTTCATGCCCATGGGCACGCGCAGCGTGAGCGCGGCGCTGGAATCCTTACTGCAAAACACGGGAATGGTGTACCGCTACGCGGAAAACACCATCCTGATCGTATCGCAGCCCAGGGAAACCCCCGTTCCCCACGCGGCTCCGGCAGCAGCGGCAGACTCCACTTTCCCCCTGCGTGGAAAAGTCCTGGATGAAACGGGATTGCAGTTGCCCGGGGTTTCTATCCGGGTGAAAGGCACCACCCGCGGCGTCTATTCCGACGGCAGCGGACAGTTCGTCCTGGAAGTGTCCCGCGGGGAAGTGGTCCTCTTCTCTTCCGTAGGCTCCATCCAGCAGGAACATATCGTATCCGGCTCCGCGCCCCTGTCTATCGTTATGGTGGCCGACCACCGTAAACTGGAAGACGTGGTGATCGTGGGATATGGCACCCAGCGCAAAGCAAGCCTCACCGGCGCCGTGAGCACCGTAGACGTGAAGCGCACCCTCGAATCCAGGCCCATCACCGACATCGGCCGCGGCCTCCAGGGCGCCGTTCCGGGCCTCACTATCACCACCGCCAGCGGCGACCTCGGCAGAAACGCCAACATCCGCCTCCGTGGTATGACCGGGTCGCTCAACAATAACGGCAACGGCACCCAGCCGCTGATCCTCGTCGACAACGTGGAAGTGCCCAGCCTCCAAATGGTAAACCCACAGGATATCGCAGATATCACTGTTCTCAAAGACGCGGCGTCTACCGCCATCTACGGTTCCCGCGCGGCCTGGGGTGTTGTCCTCATCACCACGAAAAGCGGGAAAAAAGGCGCGCCATCGTCCATCAGCTACAGCAACAACTTCTCCTGGTCCAAGCCCCTCAACCTCCCGGAAGTGGCGAAATCCTCCGAATGGGCAGTTGCCGCGCTGGAATCCAACCGGCGCTCCAGCAATAACCCCGACAAGATCTCGTTCGGCGTGCTGGGCATGACCTATGACACGCAAAGCATCCGCAAGATCCGCGAATGGGAACAGCAGTATGGCGGACAAGACCTCGGCGACGAAATGAAGCCCGGCCGGGATTTTGAAGTGCGCGGCGGGGCGTTTTACCCCATCCGTTCGTGGGACGCGGCAGGCAAATGGATGAAGAAAACATCGCTGCAGCAGAAACACGATCTCGCATTCTCCGGCGGCGGCGACAAGACGGTGTATCACCTTAGTCTGGGGTACCTCAACCAGACCGGTATCCTCAAGGTGAAAAACGACCGTTTCGACCGGTATAATGCCACTCTTAATATCAACTCGTCGGTAAACGAATGGATGGACGTTAGGGGGAAAATGATGTTCTCCCAATCGAACCTCACCACGCCGTTCCTCTATTCCGCCGCCACTTACGGCCCCTGGTATTACCTCTACCGCTGGCCGCTGACCTACCCTTACGGAACGCTGAACGGCCAGCCCATGCGGAGCATCATCATGGAAATGGAGCAAAGTCAGATGGACCGCGCCCGGTCCAACTTCAACCGCGTGCAGGTCGGCACCTCGATCCGCCCCATGGAAGGGCTGACCATCGACGTCGACTATACGTATTCCACCACCAATACCCGTATACACCAGGTGGGCGGCAAGCTCCGCGGCATCAACTTCTGGTCGGGCTCGCTCGATTACTCGGAAGATTTCCAGGGTGCCAGCTTCGATATGGTGCGTGACCGATCTGCCTATAACACCATGCACAGCGGCCGCGCCTTCGCGACCTATACAAAGAAGCTGAACGACGACCATACTTTCAAAGTACTCGTGGGTACGGACATCGATCAATATACCAGCGGCTACAACAGCTCGGAAAGAAGGAAGCTGATCGATCCCAATTTCGGGGAAATCAGCCTCGCCCTCGGCGATCAGTTCGTGGGTGGCGACGCCAGCCATTGGGCCACCAACGGTTACTTCGCGAGAGTGAACTACGACTATAAGAACAAATACCTGCTGGAACTGAATGGCCGGTATAACGGCTCGTCCTGGTTCCCGGAACACGACCAGTGGGCATTCTTCCCGTCGGTTTCGGCGGGTTATGTGGTAACGGAAGAGAAGTTCATGAAGCAGCTGCAACCCACGCTTTCGTTCCTGAAGCTCCGCGGCTCCTGGGGGCAGGTGGGCAACCAGTACCTGGGCGGCTACCGCTTCCTGTCGGTAATGAACTCGGCCAACAGCGGATGGATCATCGGCGGCAACAACATGCTTACATTTTCATCGCCCGGCCTCGTTTCCAGCTCGCTGACATGGGAAACCGTTACTACACTCGATTTCGGGGCGGATGCGCGGTTCTTCGACAATAAATTCGGGGTTACTTTCGATTGGTATAGCAGGGTAACGTCTGACATGATCACCGGAACTGTGGGCGTTCCGTCTACCCTGGGTACTCCCGCGCCAGTGCTTAACTATGGCGAGCTGACTACCAAAGGCTGGGAGCTGGCCCTGGACTGGAACCACCGGCTCGACAATGGCCTCGGCATCAACGTGACGGCGGCTGTGACGGACTTCACCGAAAAACTGACCAAATTCGTAAGCGCCACTAAGAATATCTACGGCAACTATGAAGGCCGCAATCTCGGCGAGATTTGGGGATATGAAACCGACCGGATCTTCCAGGAAGGCGATTTCTCCAACCAGGGCGGCGTTTGGGTGCCGAAAGACGGCATCCCCGACCAGACGGCCCTCACGCGCGGCAGCGGCTGGTTCCGCTACGGCCCCGGCGATATCAAGTATAAAGACATCAACGGCGACGGGAAGGTGACCTTTGGCAACGAAACGCTCGACGACCATGGCGACCTGAGAATCATCGGGAACTCCACGCCCCGCTACCAGTACAGCTTCCGCGTGGGCGCAGACTGGAAGGGCATCGACCTGAGCGTGTTCATGCAGGGCGTTGCCAGGCGCGACCTCTGGGCGTCCGGGCCGGTCGTGATCCCCGGGTACAGGGAAACCGAAGCCTGGTATGCGCACCAGATGGACTACTGGACGCCTTCCAACCCCAACGCTTTCTATCCCCGCCCCACCAACCACGAACAGCTGGAAAGCACCAAAAACTTCTACCGCCAAACGAAATATCTGCTGAATATGTCTTACCTGCGCCTGAAAAACCTGACGCTCGGGTACACGCTGCCCACGCACCTCGTTAATCGCGCGAAATTCAAGTCCGCCAGGATCTTCGTTGCCGGGGAAAACCTGCTGACGTTCGATAAGCTGGACATTCCCATCGATCCGGAAATTGACTATCTCCCCGAACAATCCGACCGGAACTCCTTTGGCCGCGTATACCCGTACCGCGCCGAATATTCCGTAGGCCTGCAAATCACTTTCTAATCGATCAAATCTGACAGGATATGAAAATCAAAATATTCGCACTCTTGATAGCGGCCTCCATGGCCGGAGGATGCGGCAAAGACTTCCTCCGGAGAATGCCGCTCGATCAGCTTACCGATCAAACTTATTGGACAACCGAAGAAAATGTCCGTGCTTTCGCCTACCGTTTTTACCCTGTGTATTTCTCTGGTTTCAATTCCGGTTTTGCATGGTCTAACTATACGTACCTGGGGCAGGGCCTGAACGACGATTTTGCGCCGGAAACGCCGAATCCATTCACCAAACAGATTCCCACAACGTCTACCAACTGGGGCTTCACCCGCGTCCGCGACGCCAACCTCATGCTGGCCCGCGTGCAAGGCATGGCCAATTTGCAGCCGGCCACCCGCGAGCACTGGATGGGTGTAGCCCGGTTATTCCGCGCCATGGCGTATTACCAGCTGGTCAACGATTACGGGGATGTGCAGTGGTACGACCGGCCCCTCGATATCATCGAGGAAAAAGAGCTCTTCAAACCCCGCGACACCCGCACCATCGTCATGGACCACCTGCAGGAAGACCTGGAATTCGCCGCCGCCAAAATCCGTGAATCGGACGGCGCCAAAGGCCTCAACGTCACCAAATGGGTTGCGCTCGCGTATATGTCGAGGATCATGCTGTTCGAAGGAACCTGGCAGAAGTACCACGCCAACAACGCCGAGAAATCCAAAAAATACCTCGAAGCGGCCAAATGGGCGGCCAATGAAGTGATCACCAAAGGGGGATTCGAATTTTCCCACGGCTACCGCGAATCGTTCAACTCCCTGGACCTCGCATCCAACAAGGAAATGATCATGTACCGCAGTTACGTGACCGGTGTGCTCACCCATTCCATGATGAGCTACGTAAACACCGATGCGCAGGTAGGACCGTCTAAAAACCTGGTGGAATCATACTTATGCAAAGACGGGCTTCCCATCGGCTTGTCGCCCCAGTACAAAGGCGATAAAACGATGGCCGACGTGCTGACCGATCGCGATCCCCGGCTCGGCCATACCGTTGCCCCGGCACTGCGGCCCACGGGCTCGAAAGGGCGCTTCAACAATTATGCGACGTCTACCTCCGGGTATGCACACCATAAATTCCTGAACGAGGCCATCGCCGGGCTGCCCAACGGCACCAGTAACCAGAACGATACCGATGCGCCGGTGGTCAGGCTGGGCGAGGTGATGGTCAATTACGCGGAAGCTTGTGCGGAATTGGGTACCCTCACGCAGGCAGACCTCGATAAATCCATCAACAAACTGCGCGCGCGGCCGGTTAACAACGCCAACCCCCTTCCGCCGCTACAGGTATTAGGCGGGCAACCCGCCGTGAACGGAGTGGCGTACGACGATCCCGCGCGCGACCCGGCAGTGCCGGCCCTGATCTGGGAAATCCGTCGCGAGCGCCGGGTGGAGCTCAGTATGGAAGGGTTCCGGCTCGATGATCTGCGCCGCTGGAAGAAAATGGGCTATGCAGATACCCGCGCCAATTCGGACATCAACCGCGGCGCCTGGATCAAGCGGTCGGAATGGGAGAAAGCCGGCGGCGGATCCTGGCTCGTGAATATTACGCTGACCGGTACAGACGAAGGTTACATCGTTCCATCCGTTTCCGCGAACGCAGACAGGATTTTTGACAACGAGCGCGTATATTTGACCCCGATCCCTGCCGATCAGATCAAAATATTCTCCGATAAGGGATATGAACTGAAGCAGAATCCTCTTTGGTCAAATTAAAACTCCTTGATTTATGCTGCTGGCACTGACGCAATCGCGGATTTTTACCGGAAAAGAAACAAGAACAGGCGAGGCCCTGCTACTGGAAAACGGAAGAATTTTAGGACTGGTCAGTGAAAACAGCATCCCTTCAGATTATTACATCATCCATCATCCCGGGATGACGATCGTTCCGGGACTGCTGGATTTGCAGATATACGGAGGAGGCGGCGTACTTTTTTCGGACGCTCCCTCCTCCGCTGCTTTGTACGATATGGCCGCGGGGCTCGTGAAGACCGGGACGTCGGGTTTCCTCATCACCCTGGCCACCAACCGGCTGGAAGTGTTTGAAGCGGCGATGGACGTGGTCAGGGAAAATCCACATCCCGCCGTGCTGGGCCTTCATCTCGAGGGGCCGTACATCAATCCCGTAAAGCGCGGCGCCCACATCCCGGATTGTATCCGCAAACCGGAGCGCAGGGAAGTGGAAGCGCTCCTCAAGCGCGCCGCTGGCACCGTCAAAATGATGACCATCGCCCCGGAATTGATGGATGCAGACATCATTCGGCTCCTGCTCGACCATGGCGTGGTATTATCCGCCGGCCATAGCAATGCCACTTTTGAAGAAGGAAAGGCCGGTTTCGACGCCGGTATCCAGACGGCCACGCACCTTTTCAACGCCATGAGCCCGTTCCATCACCGCGATGTAGGGCTGCCCGGCGCGGTGTACCAGTCCAACGCGCATGCCAGCATCATCCCCGACGGGATCCATGTGAGTTACGAAGCTTTGTCGATCAGTAAGAAAGTCATGGGCGAGCGATTGTTCCTCATTACCGACGCGGTGGAGAAAAGCGAAGGCGCTTATCCGCACATCCGGCAAAAGGATCGCTTTACGTTACCGGACGGCACGCTTTCCGGCTCGGCGATCACGCTGGCGGAAGGCATCCGGAACTGTGTGCAACATGTGGGCATCCCGTTCGAAGAAGCGGTGCGGATGGCTACGGCGTACCCTGCGAAACTGATGGGGTATACAGACATCGGCGCCATTCGCGCAGGATTCCGCGCCAACCTCACTTTGCTCGATGCAGCCGGCAATCCCGGAGGCGTGTACCTCGACGGGCAATTCCATCAATAATATTTCCGGAGAAGAAACAGGGAGGCCGGGCGCATAAAGTGCCCGGCCTTTTTATGAATGAAGCTTTGTAGTGAAAAGCTTTGTGATGTAAATGCCTGCCATGAAATAGCGTTAGCTTTTGCGGACGAACTTCGGATACAAAAGGATGGAGGAATCGTGTTGCCAGTTAAAGCGGTAGCCGGAATCCGTAACACGGATCCGCCCGGCATAATTCACGTTTTTGAAATTGATCCGGAACGGATAGATACCATTGGCTTTGGTGTTGAAGGGAATGAAGAACTGACCGTGAACGTACTGGGTCGTTAACGGGGTGTAACCGATGGGTTGCTTCACGCCGAAGGTCAATGCGCCGGTGTTGACCAGGTTGAAATAACCCAGTATGACGTTGTAATAATTGTACAATTCCTGCGTCTTGACGGATATCCATAGGAAAGAATCAACCACTCCCGGTTCTACGAGCAGCCGGTTGGAGATGAGGGGAATGCTGTCGTGGATCGTGTCGGTGGGAATGGTGTCGATCGTGTCAATAGGAATGGAATCCGCCAGGCTGGATAAGGAGGATTTCGCCAGTTGCTGGTCGGACAGCACCTTGTTTTCCTTGGTACAGGAATACATACCGTACAACGCGGCGAAAGCAAGGGCAAGATAGAGCATGGGTTTTTTCATTGCATGAAGTTTTATACTGTTACAGACAGCATACACATCCGCGAAGGTTGGGTGCCGCTTATTTTTTTCTGAAATAATATCGGAGATGAAGCGAGATGAGTTGTTTTCCGGGGGATGGGTGGGCCGGTTGCAGCGTGAACCGGGTAGACGAAGCACTTTCCGCGAAACGAAGCTGATATTGCGCGCCGATGCGCCAATGGGTCGACAGCCGGTAGTCGGCTCCCGCTTGCCAGGAAATCCCGAAACTCCCTGGTACGCCGCTCCTCCGGAAATCGGGTGTTTCCTTTTGCGGATCGAAGTTGGAGCCCGAGGGTTCGTAGACATTTTGCGAGGTGCCGCTTTGTCCGGCCCGGAAACTGGCGGAGATGCCGGTAGATAATTCCCAATTACGGAGGGTGATGGCGACAGGCAAACCGACAACGGCGTAGGAAGTGTTTCGGAGGATGTAGCGGGTATGGCCGCTGTCTGCCGGGAAGCGCACCGCGGAATCCTGGCGGGTGGGTTTGTAGTACGGAAGTTGATATTCCTGTTCCTTGCCCGAGAAATATTGCACGCCGGCGTAAGGGCGCAGTACGGTCCTGTTTCCCAGGCGGACGGAATATTCCACGAAGAGCCCTGCGCCGAAGGCGCTTCCTGTGCTAAAGGATGTTGCCAGGCGAAGGCTCAGGCCGCCGGATGAGTAGGGGGCCCGGGATGGAGGTGCCTGTCCGGCAGCGAGTTCTTTAGGCACAATCCTTAACCCGGAAGCGATTACCGGCCATTCCGTGCGGATGGGCGACAGGTCGAAGCGGGATATGGCGGATGGGGGATTATCGTTTTTGTTTGCGATGTCGGCGGTGGAATTTGGTTGGGGTTTTGGGGAGTTGGGGTTTTGGTGGGATGTAGCAGGATTTTCTGGGTTTGTGTTTGATGGGAAATCATTGATTTTGCTTTTGTTATGGAGGTGCGCGTCGGGATTTGATTGGGGTTGTGGTGTGTTGGGGTTTTTGCGGGATATATCAGGATTGTCTGGGTGTGTGTTTGATGGGAAATCATTGGTTTTGCTTGTGCTATGAAGACTCGCGTCGGGATTTGATAGGGGGTGCGGTGTATTGGGTTTTTTGCGGGATGTATTTTTTGTGGGTGGAGCGATGGACGTATTATTTTGCAGGGATCTGCTCGCAGTGCCAGCCGAATTTTTGGTTACGTCAGGTTGTTTTTCCAGGATTTCCTTACGGCGTGCGTAAGAAATTCCCCGGGGCCCATGATATTCATTTTCCCCTGAAACGCTTCTGCCGGAAGCGGGCATTCTTTTATTTTGAAATGCAGGCTCATCGCTGTTCTGTGTATGACGGAAGGGAACGCTACGATCCTCCTTCCCATCCTTCAAATCCCCGCTACTTCCATACCCCACGCCACCACGGTCCTCCGTCCCAACACCTATCCCCCCGTGCTTTTCATTTTCCGATGGTGTAATACCATTCAGCCAAATCCCTGCGCTATCCATCCCACGCTTCCCCAATTCCCATCCCGCGGTATCAGTTACCCCGGCATCCCGCGTTTCTCCCATCAACGCCACGTCTTTTCCATTCCACCACATCGCGCTATCAGCAGCCCCGGTATCCCGCGTTTCCTCCCACCGCACCGCGCCCTGCATCCACGCGAAGCATGCCGCAAACCCCAGCAGCACCACCACTTCCACCCAGAAAGTTCCCCCGCCACCGGAAGCCGGAGGCTCGCGGTGTGCATCGAGCAGGTCGCGCATGAGCGCCCACGAGGCTTCCTTTTCCGAAGCGGATGCCACCGGAGGCGCCTGGTTTAGTGCTGCCGTTCTAAGCAATTCTTCAATATCTGGCTGTGGGTGGCGCATTGCGTTTGTTCAAAAATTCCTTTAATAGCCGCTTTCCTTCGGAAACATGCCATTTCGACGTTCCGGTGCTGATCCCCAGCATCGCGGCGATCTCCTTATGGGAATAACCTTCAATGATGAACAGGTTCACCGCCATCCGCGTTGCGGGCGGTAAAAAATGCAATAACTGTAATAACTCCCGGTATGCCGCCGGCTCACTCCCGTCGCGCACCTCCACCTCCGGCGGCAACGCCGTTTCCGACTGCAGCCGCAACTGGTTGGCCCGGTAATAATCCGCCGCCGCATGATGCACGATCCGCCGCAGCCAGCCCTCAAAACTCCCCGTGCCGCTGTATTGCGATATCCGCGTAAATGCTCTCAGAAATCCATTGTTGAGAATGGTAACCGCCGCGTCAGGATCAGGGAACGTCCGCTTGATAACCGCCATCATGCGGTCGTAATAGTGCTTGTACAGCCGCTCCTGGCATAAACGATCCTGCCGCCGGCAGCCTTCCAGCCAGGCGGTGAGTTCCCCCGGCCCAGGACCTGCCTGGCCGGCGATATGTGCGTCATGATTTCCCAAGGATGCTATGTAGACATAGACATCCATCGAGGGATCGTAGGTTGGGTACGTACGAAAATTTATTTACGGGTTACCAGGTAATTATAGTCGTTTAATAGGGTTTCGAGGAATTCCAGCGCGGGCATGTCGCTTTCAATATGTAATACTTCCTTGATTTTGAATGAAATACGTTCCGCCATCACGAAATCCTGGCTCCGGTGGGTACTGTCGATCACCGATTTTATCTTGCTCAGGTCGCGGTCAGACAGCCGGAGAATTTGCGGGAACCGGGGCTCATAATTCTCCTGCACGATCTCCCGGAAAATGGTATCCTCCAGGCGGTGCCGCTGGCGGGTGCGCACCAGGATCGTTCCCGCCGCCATATCGCCCAGCCGCTGGTTCAGGGGCGACCGTAGTACCATCACCACGGGCAACATCCCGATCAGCAACACCATCAGCGCCGTAAACGGCGAAGTTTCGGTCAGAATGGCGCCAATGAAGAACATCGTCAGCAACGGCGACTCGATCAGCCGGAACATCCAGCGCAAGGCCACCTGGCTCAAACTGGGCACATTGCCCATAAGGCTCACCACCTTCACGTCCATCACCCGCTTCCCCAGGCTCTGGCCCCGCATCAACAGCTCAGACACCAGGTAATACAGTGAAACCGGCAGCAACACCACCACAGAATAGATCACGCTCCTGTCCGTCGAGCTCAAATCGGCCTTTTCAATGAAATACATCGCCACCAACACGTATGCCACCCGGATGATGAGATCGAGCAGGTACGCCACGAGGCGCCGGCCCAGATCAGCGGCTTCAAACTCCAGGTCAATATTGAAAACGGTAGGGATTTTAATATTAGGCATATTCAAATTTAAAATTTATTATATTTTCACTTCGTTATTTTTTATCTCCGGTACCGCATGAGAGAATCTTCATTCATTAAACGTAACCTGGCCAGGTGGAACAAGATCCGCGAGGAACCAACCGAGGACCCGGATGTGATGGCCGAAAGGTTCACATCCCTCGTCGACGATCTCGCCTACGCCAAAACATTCTACGCGCACAGTAAAGTAACCGGATACATCAACGGAATGGCCGCCGCCATCTTCCAGCGTATTTACCGGGACCATCAGGGCGACAAGCACCGTTTCCGCAATTTCTTCAAATACCAGTTGCCGCTGCTGATCCGCAAACATCACCGCGTTTTCCTGTTCACTTTCTGCTATTTCCTCCTGTTCTGCATCCTGGGGGCTTTCTCTGCGGCGCACGACGACACGTTCGTCCGCGGCGTGCTGGGGGACGATTATGTGAACATGACGGAAGAAAACATCGCCAAAGGCGACCCTTTCAACGTCTACAAAGACGAAAACCCCTGGATGATGTGGCTGCGGATCGGGTATAACAACATTCGCGTGTCGATGTACTGCTTCGTGAGCGGGATCGCTTTTTCGGCGGGAACGCTGTGGGTGCTGTTCAAGAACGGCATCATGCTCGGATCGTTCCAATATATGTTCTTCGCCAAAGGCCTGGGCCTGAAATCCGTGCTGGTGATCTGGATCCACGGAACGCTGGAGATCTCTTCCATCGTCATCGCCGGCAGCGCAGGCGTTATCCTGGGCAACAGCCTCCTGTTTCCCGGAACGTTTTCCCGCAAGGAATCCCTCAAGCGCGGCGCCCTCGAAGGCGTGAAGATCATCGTGGCCCTCATCCCCATTTTCATCGTGGCCGCTTTCCTCGAAAGCTTCGTGACCCGGCACACCGAAATGCCCATGTTCCTCAGCGTGTCCATCCTCGCCGTATCCGCCGCGTTCATGATCTGGTATTTCGTCTGGTACCCGATCCGCGTGCAGAAAATGGGCTACCGCCTCGATATAGACAGCAAACTGATTAAACCCGCCGCCGCATGAACCAGTTGAAAACCGTGCTGTTGATCCTTTTGCTGACGGCCGGCGGGAACGCGCTGGCCCAACGGGCCGATACGCTCGAATACCGCATGCTCGATTCTACCGATAGCGATAATATCCCTTCCGTGGCAGAAGCGTCGCAGGATGTGGATATCGATACCACCGGGCTGATGGATGAAGAAGTGTCGGAATCGGATATGAATACCGAGGAAAAGATGCGCCACGGGATGATCGACCATTCGCTGTACGACCGCCAGCCGATAGACGGGTTCGACGAAGGTTCGCAGATGCGCCTCACGCCCCGGGTGCCCCCGGCCGACGCACTGCAAAAACTCCGCGACGACGAATCCCTGAAATACCCGCCCTACACCCCCCGGAAAGACTGGCGCCCGCAATGGATGAAAGACCTGGGGCAATGGGCTGCCAGCAACATCCGGCTCCTTCGCAATCTGATGCTGGGCGCCCTGGGGCTGCTGATCATCGTCATGATCGTCCTTTTCATGGGCAAAAACGATATTCCCGTTTTCAGGTGGAGATCGCGGCGGAAGGCGGCCGAAAGCGAAGTGGCGGAAGAAATCGGTCAAACCGACCTGGAAGCCCTGGCTCTCGCCGCCCGCAACGCCGGACAGCTGCGCGAAGCGGTCCGCTTCCGTTACCTGCACGCGCTTCACCTGCTGGAAAACGCGCGGCTGATCACCCGGACGAAAGACAAAACCAATATGGATTACCTCCGCGAACTGGGCCGTACCAGCTATTACCAGCCCTTCGCCGCCATCACGCTGCAATACGAATATGTGTGGTACGGAAAGATGTCGCTCAGCGAAGCGCAGTATTGGCGGGTGAACGAGGCATTCGAAGATTTTAAAAACTCCTTGACCAAATAACCGCAGTGAGTAAACGCATTATCATCATTGTTCTTGCCGCCGCCGTGGTTGTGCTGTTCCTGCTGTTGCTGCTGGGCATCCGGCATATGGCTTCGCCCGTGTTCGATGCCGCGCAGGACCCGCGATACCAGCGCCAGGAGATACATTACGGTAACAAGAACACCCGGCCCTACGGCGGGAAAGTGGCTTTTTCGCTGCTGGACGGATATTTTAACGGCCGCGCCCCCCGCCGGGTAACACGCCCCTTCTCCTACACCTATCGCAATTCCGATAACCTGAAAGGCAACAACGCCGTGTACATCGCGGTGGCCACCCAGCTTTTCCTCACGGATAAGGATGTGGAAGATATGTCGGCCTTCGTATCGGCCGGCAACCAGTTGTTCCTGGTAGTAGAAGGCACCGACTCCCTCCTCCAGAAAACCTTCGGTTTCAGGACGACCGAACCGTTATATGAATCCGAGCCCTCCTCCGCCGTGCAACGCTTCGTCAACCCGGCCTTTTCGCCAGACACGGTATTCTCCGGGAAAGGGATCCCCATGAACAGCCACCTGGTACTGGCCGAAAGCGATACGTCTATCATTACCATCCTCGGCAACAACGCCCGGCATCAGCCCAACTTCTTCCGCGTGCAACACGGCGAAGGCCAGCTTTTCGTGTTGCTCAACCCCATGAGCTGGACCAACTCCTGGCTCCTGGAAAACAACAACGTGCAGGCGCTCACCTGGCAAATGGCGTATCTGCGGATGCATGCAGACCATGTATATTGGGACGAATTCTATAAATACCAGCTCATGCCCCGCACGTCAGACAACTTCTCCGACATGCAGGTGATGCTGAAACATCCGCCGCTGAAATGGGCGCTCTGGCTCGCATTGCTCCTGGTGGCCCTGTACATTTTCAGCGAAAGCAAGCGCCGCCAGCGCATCATCCCCGACAGGCCCGTGCTCCGCAACAATTCCATCGATTTTGCGGAAACCCTCGGCCGGCTGTACTACCTTCATCACAACAACGCAAACCTGGCCCAGAAAATGGTCCAGCACCTGCTCGAATACATCCGCCAGCATTATTTCCTCAACACCGCGCAGATCGACGCCGGATTCATCACCGGCCTCGCCCGCAAGTCGGGATTCCCGCGGGAATATGTGGAAGGAATGATGCAGATGGTAATGGAAGTGCGGACAGGAGCGCATGTAGACGACGAGTATCTGCATAATTTGTATAACAGCATCTATCAATTCTATCAAAATCCGAAATAATGGACATTAACACCTTTGTGCCGCGTACCGACCTGGCCGATCTTCACAGTGCCGTGAATGCGATCCGGAACGAGATCGGGAAAGTAATTGTAGGGCAGCACCAGATGGTAGACCTGCTGATCACCGGTTTGCTGGCCAACGGGCATGTGCTCGTGGAAGGCGTTCCCGGTGTGGCCAAAACACTGGCGGCCAAACTGCTCGCCGGTACCATCGACGCGAAGTTTTCCCGTATCCAGTTCACGCCAGACCTTATGCCGGCCGATGTGTTGGGGACTTCCATCTTCAACCCGCAAAGCAAGGAATTCGAATACAAGAAAGGCCCGGTTTTCGGGAATATCATCCTGATAGACGAGATCAACCGCGCCCCGGCCAAAACGCAGGCCGCGTTGTTCGAAGTGATGGAGGAACGGCAGATCACCAACGACGGCGTTACCCACATCCTCGATTCGCCTTTTATGGTGGTGGCCACGCAAAACCCCATCGAACAGGAAGGTACTTACCGGCTGCCGGAAGCGCAGCTCGACCGTTTCCTTTTTAAAGTGGATGTGAAATATCCCGCCTTGCAAGACGAAATCGCCATCCTTCAGGCCGCCAACACCCGCGGGGGCGACCATTCCGCCGTGGAACAGGTGGAAACCGTGGTGACGGCCGCCACCGTGATCCGGCTCCAGCAGCAGGTGCGGGGCATCCTCATGGAAGAGAAACTCCTGCAATACGTAGCCACGCTGGTGAACGAAACGCGCAACAACCCGGGCATTTACCTCGGCGCGTCGCCACGCGCGTCCGTAGCCGTGATGAACTGCGCCAAAGCCGTAGCCGTGATGAACGGGCGCGATTTCGTGACGCCGGACGATGTGGTGTACATCCTTCCCCATGTGCTCCGTCACCGTATCATCCTCACGCCCGAACGCGAAATGGAAGGCATCTCGCCCGACGAAGTGATCGCAGAAATCCTCAAAGCCGTAGAAGTACCCAGATAATCCACAACATGCCCATCACCCGATTTTATCAATCGCTGTTCTTCCGCAACCGGCTGTATCTCTCGCTGGGCGTGCTGGTGCTGGTCTGCATCACGGGCTTTTTCATTCCGGCCGCGTTTACGGCCGCTTTGATCGGCTTTGCCGTGTGGGTAGGACTGATCCTGCTCGATCTGCTGATGCTGTACCTGCCGGGAAAGGCCATCGAAGCGGAAAGGACCCTGGCGGAAAGGTTCAGTAACGGCGACGAAAACCCCGTCCACTACACGGTCCGCAGCAAATACGGATTCCCCGTGCGCGGCGAGGTGATGGACGAATTGCCGTTCCAGTTCCAGCGGCGCGATTTCACCATTCCCCTGAAACTGGAAGCCGGCGGCGAAACCCACGTCCATTTCACCTTACGGCCCGTGGAAAGAGGCGAGTACGCTTTCGGGAAACTGCACGTCTACACCTGGAGCCCCTTCGGCCTGGTGTGCCGCCGCTTTTCGCTGGACGCCGCCCAGACCGTGAAAGTCTATCCATCCTTCATCCAACTGCGCAATTACGAACTGTTTTCCGTCAAACATAAACTCAACGAGCTCGGCGTGCACCGCCGCCGTGTGATCGGCCACAGCATGGAGTTCGATCATATCAAGGAATATATCCGCGGAGACGATGTGCGCACCCTCAACTGGAAAGCCACCGCCCGCAGGGGCAACCTGATGGTCAATAGTTATACGGAAGAACGCTCGCAGCTCGTGTATTGCGTGATAGACAAAGGCCGCAACATGAAAATGCCTTTCGGCGGCCTCACCCTGCTCGATTACGCCATCAACGCCACGCTCGTTTTCAGCAACGTAGCCATGCAAAAGGGCGACAAATCCGGCCTCATCACCTTCACCGGTAAACAGACGGAAGTGCTGCCCGCAAGCAACAAGAAAGTCCAGCTCAACAAAATCCTCGATCAGCTCTACGCCCAATCCACCGACTGGATGGAGACCGATTTCGAGCGGCTGGGCGTGCATCTGCGGGCTTCGCTGTCGCAACGTTCTTTCCTCATGCTGTTCACCAACTTCGAATCGCTGTCGGGCATGCAGCGGCAGTTGCCGTACCTGAGGCAGCTCGCCAAATATCATATGCTGCTGGTGGTGTTTTTCGAGAACACGGAACTGAAAGCCCTGAACGAAAAGCGGATGGCCGAAACGGAAGATATTTACATGCAGGTGATCGCCCAGAAATTCGCGCATGAGAAAAAGCAGATCGTCCGCGAACTGGCGCAGGCCGGCATTATGAGCCTCCTCACGCCGCCGGAACACCTCACAGTCAACGTTGTCAATAAATACCTGGAGCTCAAATCCAGGATGGTATTGTAATTCGGATTGCCCGAAATGAAAAAGCGCCGGCCTCCACGAGAGACCGGCGCTTTTTTGTGCAAAATATTTATCGGCGGCGTGGCGGCCCGCTGTCTTCTTCTTCCGTTCCCAGCTCGAATTCTTTCGGTCCTTTTTTACCCAGCTTGTTGAACTTGCGGATATTGTACGTCAGGTTCAGGCTGAGGTACCGCACGTTGCGGCGGTTGTTGGAATATTGTTCGTAGTCTTTCGTCAGCTCGTAGAAATTCCGGACGCTCGATCCGAAGATGTTTTCCACGGAGAAAGCCAGGTTCAGCTTCCGCTGGAAGAGGTTCACCTGTCCTTTCAGCCCGCTGCCGAAACGCGCTTCCTGCTTGCCCTGGGCGTAGTAACGGGGGCCGTTGTACCGGAAGTTCGCCGATACGGAAAACACGCGGATGCGATAGCTGGTCCAGACGTTGAGGTGGCTCGTCCACCCGGAAACATGCGCGAATTTCTCGCTCACTGCGCCCTGCCCGTCTTCACCGCCGTCGGTCTTGGTATCGTAGTACCGCAAGCCGCCGTTGATATTCAGTTGCAGCGCGCCCTTGTTGTTATTGGTGGCTTTGAAGAAATGGGAATTCAGGGTGATGTACGCGTTGTTGTCGCGGCGCGACGCCAGGTTCACGAAAGTGCTCGTGTTGATGATCGTGGTATCGTTGATATGCTCCACGCGGGTGTAGCGCGAAATGATATCGTCTGCGTCCTGCTTTTCCAGGCCCACTTTCAGGGAGTGCGATTTCACCTGGAGGCTGTACTCGGCGCGGTAATCTTTCGTGAACGAAGGGCGCAGGTTGGGATTGCCCGTGCGGATGTTGAAACTGTCTGTCGTATTCACGAACGGGTTCAGTTGCTCGGGCGACGGGCGGTCCATGTTCCTCGAATAGTTGAACGAAAGCTGCTGTTGCTTGTAATCGTAACTGAAATTCACGCCCGGCGCGAAGTTGGTGTACTTGAACGGAACGCTGCTCCGCAACGAATCCAGCAGCGCCATCTGGTTGAAGAACTGCACGCCCGGGTTGAAGCGCAGGTTGGCGCGATGGTCTTTCCAGGGACTGTAATTAATGCCCGCGGAAGTGCGGATTTCGTAGGTTTCGTTGTTGAACTCGTTGCCGGCGAAGGTTTCGCGGGATTGGGAGCCGTTGTACACCAGCCTTCCGGTAACGCTGTAACCCAGTTTGGGATTGTTTTTCCCGGTAGTGGCGTTAACGGCGTAGTTCTGGTTGAAAGACGTGTAATCGGAACTGAGGCGCGGTGCGTCGAGGAGCTCTTTGTCGTTCACGTTCTTCCGCTTCGCGATGTTCTCGTTATCGTTTGCGCTGATATTGGCCGAAGCGCTGAGGTCGTAGAACTTCCCTTTGCCCAGGGGCTGCCGGAAGTGGATGTTCGTCCGCATGCTGTAGCTGCCGTTGTGCTGGGTGTTGCGCTGCAGCGAAGTGTCGTCTGTGAGCGGGTACAGGTAGTCGTTGTAGCCCCTGCCGCTGGTGCCGGCCTTGGTGAAGTTGAACCCGGCTTCCAGGCGTTTGTCTTTCTCTTCATACTCTTTGAAATAATTCCAGTCCGTCACCGCGCGATAGCCGCCACGGCGGTTTTCGCTGTCCTGGTCTTTGAGCATGGTGGGTTTGTGGTCTTTATTGCTGTTGATGGAATTGTTTTGTCCGTTAGACCCGTCGCCTGTCCAGCCGAGGGTTACCGCGCCGCGGAGGAATTCCTTGTCAGTGAATTTGCGTTCGTACCGGGTGTTGAGGTTGTGGTTGAAGTTGTACGAGGTGCGGAAGTTCTTTTGGGAAAGGAAGGAACTGTCGCCCCCGGGCGTTTTCGGGAAATAGGTACGTTGCAGGTAGCTGGAGTCCGCGTTGTATTGTGCGTTGTTGAAATAGGTGATCTGGAAGGGCGCCATGTTCATGTTGAAACGCATCTTGGCGTTGAGGTTGCGCCGGCTGTCGACCCCGGCCGTTACTGCGGCGGAATACCCGCGGAACTGTACTTTCCGGGTGATGATGTTGATGTACCGGATGTTGGTGCGGCCTTCCACGAGCGCCTGTTCGGCATCCACGGCGTCTGGCGGCTGTTTCAGCACTTCGATCCGTTCGATCATGAAAGAGGGCAGGTTGTTGAGATAACTGTTGGCGTCCATGCCGGTGTGGGCGATGGGTTTGTTATCGACATAAAACCGCACCTGGTCTTTCCCTTCCATGGTGATATTGTTATTGGCGTCGATGGTGACGCCGGGCACGTATTCGAGCAATTCCATGCCGGTGCCGCCGGGGAGGAAGTTTTCGTCGGGCGTGAAGATGATGGAATCCTTGTTCATGGTGAACATTTTCTTTTGTCCAACCACTTCCACTTCCTTAAGGGCGCGCGCGCCGGTTTCGAGGATCACGGTGCCGAGGTCCCACTGCGGGCGCTCGTTGCTGAGCCTGACTTTGGCAAAGTAAGGCGTAAAGCCCATGGTGGCCACTTTCACGAGGTAGCTTCCGTAGGGTACGGGCTTGAGGACGAACGTCCCCTTTTCATCTGCGGCAACGCCGTTGATGACGGTGGAATCGTCTTCGTTCAACAGGGCTACGGTGGCGAAAGGGATCGGTTCCTTATTGCCCGTTTGCTGCACTTTACCGCTGATGGCACCGGTTTCCGAATCTTTGTTTGACGGGGGCTGCTGTGCGTAGGCTTCCTGTTGGGTGAACATGCATCCGAGCCAGCACAGGCACGCCGCAATGGCGCCCATACCGGTTTTAGGCGTGAATCTCATCTAAGGTATAATTCTATAGGTTGATGCCGAAAAATACGCATCCATCGGCCGCCAGACGGGTGTTTTACACCTGTGCATGATTTACGGGATAAATGGTAACGCCATTTTCCGGCAAGGAAAACGTGGTTCGTTCATGATGATAGACGTCATTACGGGGCAAAACGTTTAAGCAGCATGCGTGATAATGGAGGAGCGGGGAATGGGGACGATGGGCGGTAGGAAAAAAGAAGGACAGCCGCGGTCCGCAGCTGTCCTGTACTGTCCTGAAATGTTTGTTTACACGGCCAGGTAAGCCCCGTCTACCGGGTAATACGACCCGGTCACGAACGAAGCTTTATCAGAACTGAGCCAGATCACGAGCTCCGCCACTTCTTCCGCCTTTCCGAGCCGGCCGATGGGATGTTTGGAAATGAGCATGTCTATGGTAGCCTTATCCATTTGCGACAACAGCGGCGTATCGATGAAACCCGGGCCCACGGCGTTTACACGAACGCCCTGCACGGAATATTCCGCGGCGGCATTTTGCGTAAGCCCCACCACGCCATGTTTGGCGGCCACATACCCCGCAGCATGCGCGAAACCCACCTGCGCGAGGATAGACGCCATGTTCACGATGGCGCCGCCGCCGTTTTTCAGCATCGCGGGCAGCTGGTATTTCATACAGTAAAATACGCTGGAAAGATTGATGGCGATGACCCTGTCGAACCCTTCCACGCTCATATCCGCCACGGCCGCGGATTCTCCGCCGATGCCCGCGTTGTTGCAGGCGTAATCGAGCCGGCCGTAATGTTGCAGCGTTTCGTTCACCAGTTTTTCGCATTGATCGGGCTGGCTCACGTCGCACGCAACGAATTGTGCGTCTCCACCAGCATTGCGGATTTTTTCCACCACCGCATTTCCATGCTCCCCGTTAATGTCCGATACGATCACTTTTGCGCCATGCCGTGCGTACAGGAGTGCCGTGGCCTCCCCGATGCCGGAGCCCGCGCCGGTTACCAATGCCACTTTTCCGGAAAAAAACTGTTCCATCATGTAAAATTTAAAAGATGAATAATCGATAGGGTTACCGTGTAAGTGCAGTAGGTTTAACGTAAAATGGCCGGGGAATGTTTGTAGGCCACAAAGGTACAGACCCGCCGTGTTAGGGAAATCCTAAGATTTTGCACCCATAACATATTTGTGTCATATCTTTCCGGGGGAGATAATAATTATCGTGATTTTCAGTTAAAAGGGTGCCCATGTACGCGAAAATGCGACCGCCGACACTGTTCCGCCTTATGATTGCCGCCCTGCTGCTGCCTGCAGCAACCAGGGCCCAGAACCTGTTGGCCAACCCCAGTTTCGAAATCATCAATATCTGTACGGAATACCGCGCCCCCTGCGCCCCGGTAGCCTGGGAAAGCGTTTCGCCCGCCAGTAAGCTCTTATTCAACTATCATACTTACCGTAACAAAGCGGGTCATCAATACATTGTGTTATTGGCCGGCGATACGCGGGAAGAACGGAACTATGCCCAAACGCGCTTGCTGTGCCCGCTCCGGAAAGGCCAGCGCTATCGCCTGTCCGGCATCGTGGGCGCCACGGGAAAGCTCCAGCCGGAACTGGATTTTTATCTGTCGAAAGATTACGTTTTCCGCGAACAGGGCCGCGCGCTCACCGATCTGAAGCCCACCGTTACTTTCCGGAAAGAACAGGTGGTGAAGGAGCTGGAGAAAAATTTCTACAGGATGGAGATGGAATTCGAGGCTGCGGACGATTATACGCATCTGCTCATGGGCCGGATGGAACTGCTGCCTTCCCGGCGGCTCGAAGGGCCTGAATCCGTTTTCATCGATTGGCTGGAACTGGTTCCGGTGGATGGGAGCCCCCTGTGCCCGGAAGCCTCCGCGGTAGAAGATTCCCTGGGCCGGCGGTTCCACCGCCACACGCTCCCCGGCCAGGCCATCTCATCCATAAACCCCGTGGTCCCCCTCATCAGGCCCGGCTGCGTAGACATCGACATCCCCGGGCCGGAGATCTTCACCGCCACCGGGCGGGAACGCTATCCCCGGTCGGCCGCCCGCGTTGATTCCATGATCCTGCGGTACGAGCCCCACGGGGGCCGGCGTGTGTTCATCACCGGGGTGCATTTCGACTTCGCTACCAAAAAATTCGATAAACAAACATCCGCGCAGCAGGCGGAAACCGTTCGCCAGGTGCTCGTGAAAGATTTCGGGTTCAGTAGCGACGATATCAAGCTCATCGTCCTCGACTCGGCCATCCCCCGGTTCGATTTCAACTCGCCCACCGGCCGCGCGCGGAACAATTACGTGGCGATCGAGTTTTGTGTGGCCGATCCTTCCGCCCAACCCCCGCCGCCACCGGTCATCGAAACGGTGAAGATCGCCCCGCCGCCGGATACGCTTGTCATCCCCGACATTCTTTTCAAATTCGACCGCCACGAGCTGAACCCCGCGCTCTTCCGCACCCTGGATTCCCTGGTGGCCAAAATCCCCCGGAGCCCGGGCGTCACGCTGCAACTGGTGGGCCATACAGACAACGCAGGGGCCGACGATTACAACCTGCTCCTTTCCCAACGGCGGGCAGCATCGCTGGCGGATTACCTGCGCGGGAAAGGCCTGGGCGATTTCATCCTCGCCGTCAGCGGCGAAGGCGAGCACCGGCCCGCATTCCCCAACGATACGCCGGAAGGGCGGCGGCGCAACCGGCGGGTAGAGATCATCATTTACAGGCAATAACCCAGGCAAGCAAGCATAAAAAAGAAAGCCGGCAACACAGGTTGACCGGCTTTTCTGCTCAATATGACGATTGATGCGCTACTTGGTGATGTAAGAACGGAGCATCCATGCCATTTTTTCATGCTGGCGCAACAGGCCGGTCACGAAATCGCTGGTGCCGAGGTCTTTCTGCTTGTCGGCGAACTCGGTGATCATTTCGCGGAGGCCGCGGATGATGGTCTCGTGATCGTCCAGCAGATTTTTGATCTGTTCGGATTGAACGTTGGTGTATTCCGGTTCCAGGAGGTTGGTCAGTTTCAGGAAATCTACGAGGCGGCCGGTGCTGTAATGGCCGATCATGCGGATGCGTTCCGCCACTTCGTCGATGATTTCAGCCAGCTCGTTGTACTGGTTTTCGTAGAAACCGTGCATTTCCATGAAGTTATCGCCGACTACGTTCCAATGGTAATTGCGGGTTTTCGTATAAAGTACCTGCTCGTCTGCCAGTAAAACCTGTAATCTTTCTGCCACTGCCTTCAGGTGGTTTTCTCCGATGCCGATGTTTGCTTTCATGATTAATAATATTTTTTAATATGAAATAATGGTTACAACTCTATGAGGGCGTACACTTTGTTGTTGAGGTAGCGCCCGCCGGGGTTTCGTGCGGTATAGTCCATATTGATCCAGTACTCGCCGTTCATTTCATGATAATATAACTCTTTAACGGGCGGATTGTTGAAAAGCAGGATAATTGCCTGTTTCATCGTTTCGAAATCGTCTTTGTTACCACAATACAGCTCCGGATAGGCATGCCCCCGGATGAGCACGATGCGCATCCGCGCGCCGATAGATTCCATGCAAGACATCATGAGGATGCTGTGGTCATCACAATCGCCACCCATCCCGTTCTGGATCGTTTCCCTGGCCGTGGCGAAGTATTCGTCGCGCTGGGAATCGTTCACATACTTGAAATTCTCCCGGATATATCTGTAAAGAGAAAGATATCTGACGATACGGCCATACTTGGGGAAGTATTCGTCATAATAATCCACGGAATGTTTAACGGAAAAGTTGCGGACGAGGGAGTCGTTGTAATTGACTTTCTCCCGGATGCCGCGAACGGTCTTATCGACGTAGGTTTCCACTTTCCGGGGGTAGAAGCTGAGGATGTCCAGCTGCTTACTGTCTTTGGTGCCCCAGTTCCCCTGAACCATGCCCTGGTAATCGTTCACCACATTTTGGAAAGTATATTTCCCCGTAAACTGGTTAACGATCAGGGCACCGGCCACCAGCACGAAGGCGGGGATGATGAGCGGGCGGAAGATCCACAACAGCAGCCGGGTAAAGAGGAACGCGATCAGTATGGACACGAACAGGTCGATGTGCCACGCGCCCACCTGGATCACCGGCATGAACCGGTTGAGATAGGGGGCCAGGGGCAGGACGGTCAACAGGCTCAGCAGGTTCAGCAAAAAATGCTGAAATGTCGTGTATTTGCTCTGATCGATGGGCATTGCCGATTATACACCGCAAAATTATGCCAATTCCACCGGTAAACCGCTTAATGTTCCACGAGCCCGGGCAGGGTCTGGATAAAAGTGGTGCTCTGGCGGATGACGATCATTTTTTGCTGTGCGTCCTTTTTCTGTTTGTCCATCTGGAGTTGATGGTAAATCCGGTCGAGGATGCTGTAATTCAGCAGTGCGAAGATCTTGAAATCGAGTTTCTGGGCCGTATCCATGGCGGATTCCGCTGCGCGGATGGCTTTGTTGAACTCCTGGTCGTGCAGGTGGATTTGCGCGGCGATGATTTTCTGCAGCGTTTCGATATGCTTGCCGTTGTAAAATTCGGCAGGATAATGTTTCAGGACACTGTCTACATGGCAGCTCAGCCTTCTCGCCGAATCCACGTCGCCGGTATGGATGTGCGCCTGGGCTTTCCAGCAGAGCATCATGAGGCGGAATGGGTCTGTCCGGTTGAAAAGGATACTGGGGTGCTGTTCGAACAGCCGGCTGGTGAACAGCAGCAGCTGATGGTAGTCGCCCAGGAGGAGGAAAATGAAACAGAGCGCCCGGTATACCGCTTCTTCGCCGGTGGAAAGGGGTTTCTGTTTGCCGAAGTTCCAGCACGACGCGTAATGATAGATTTTGTCTTTCATCTCTTCGTCGATCTGCCCGAATTTCAGGTATTCGTAGATGAAAAGGAACGCGGCGTAAGGGGTGATCCACATTTCTGCCGCGGGCTCGCCCGCACAAAGCTTGCGGATGTTGGTCAGCTCGATTTCGCATTGCTCCGCATCCAGCTGCATCAGCGCCATCACGAACAGGTTGCACCGGATCTTCAGCCTGTCGTCTGCCGATTCGGCCATGCTCAGCAGCGTATTGAGCACCTTCCTTTTCTTGAAATGCATGAAATCGTCGGAAATGAACTGCCCGAACGGGTTTTTCCGGAAATATCCCGGCGGGAAAATGTTGGACAGTTGCTCCTGGTGCGTGCCTTCCTGCTGGTAATGCAAAACGACGTACTCCAGCAGGTGCGCTTTTTCGGAAGTGGCCAGCGGCAGGCGGAAGAAATCCCGGATGCCGTCTGCCTGCCCACGGGTGATCGCGTAGCGCAACAGCCATTTGAATACGGCAATGCGGAACGGGCTCTGCGGGAAATCGGCCAGGACAACTTCAAGTAAAGGTGCGGAAACGTTCTGGCCGTGCAGGTTCACGTAATGCATGGCCGTGAAGTACTCCAGCAGGAAGTTATGCGCGAAACGGACTTTCACGTTGAACATGATCTCCTGGCTGAGGTTTTCCTCCACTAATATATTGTCTGCCAACAGCTCCTTGTACGCCGGGAAGTAATCGGCGTTCTGGTTGAGGAGACCGCTTTTGTCGGTATACAAACCGGCCCTTCCCATATCGAGCAGCTTCAGCAGTTTTTCGATGAGCTGCATTTTGAAAGTGTTGGCCGGTGAATTGAAGACGCGGTTCTGGATGAACCGGGATATGATTTCGAACAGGCTGAGGTTTTCGTCGACGAATGAATGGTCGGGCGTGTTGCTCAGCTGGCAGAAAAGCTGGAGATAGTAAGGATGGCGGAGCTTCTGGAGAAAGCTGTCGGAAAAGAGGCGGACGGTGGCCGGGTCGAAATCGAAGTTATATAATACGGATTTGAGCTCCGTGTCTGTCAGCGGCGGGATATTGGTGTTGGTTTCTTCGTCCATTTCCGTGCCGAGGTACCAGTATTTGCGGAAGGCGGGGTACTGGTGCGACTGGTGGAAGACCTCGCCCCAGGTGCTGGAGCGGATAGAGAGGATCACTTTTACCCAGGGGTGGAGCTCGTTGGAATAAACGAAATCTTCCAGTTTATTATAAAGGAGTTTGAGTTTGTCTGCGCTCATGGCGATCTCGTCGAACCCGTCGATGATGAGGACGAGCCGGCCAGACCTTTCATCCGCGTGCTTGGTGAAGTATTCGCGGAAGTTGTCGCCGTGGCCGAGGTTCAGTTGGTTATCGAGCCAGGAGGAAAGGGAGAATCCTTTGAGGAGGAGGCTGCCTGCGGCGTGGGCGTTGATGAACCAGCAGATGTCTTGCGGGCAGGCGGGTGCTCTGCCGAACCAGTAATGTTCCGCGGCGTGCACGAGGGATGTGGATTTTCCCCAGCCGGCGGGCGCGATGAGTACGGTGGCGGCGTATTTGGATTCGAGGAATTTCTCGATATGCTGGAGGCAATAGCCGCGGGAGATGGTGTTATCGAACGGGAGGCCGCAGCGGTTGCGGAGGGTGAGGATCGTGTAGTGGGAAACGGCGGATGCTTTGCGGCGAACGTCGTCCCATTTCGATGCATCCTGACCTGCGGGGTGATCGAATTGCTTTTTGTAGAAATGGTTTTGAAAATCTTCCCAATCACGGAAGCGGCAATATTGCGCGAGCGTGTTGAGGGTGTAGCGGGAAAAACTGTGTTGTGTGACGGCGAAACCGAATACCCTTTTGAGGGTAGTTTCACTAACCAGTTTTCCTGTGTGGTTCATAATAGCCTGCGTGAGATGCTTGCATTGATTGGGTTGCAGATTCTCGACGCCGAATTGCCGCAATACTTCCGACTGTAAGGTAATAATGAAGTCGTAGGACAGATCGATCATAAGGGCGTACAATTAATGGATTAGGATTATGGTATGCCGGGATCCTGATTGAAATGAATAAATACGTAAAGGAATGAACGTTTGGATTTCGGTTTTTAACAAATGAACAAAATGAACAGATGTATGCATAGAGATAAGTTGTTTATAATTATCTGATAATCATGTCAATATAATATACTAACCCCTGCGGAAATTTTTTTAATAATCTGTGTTCCTAACTATTTTATTAACAGAGAGCATAAAATGAACAGAAAGGATGAACGGTTGATCTATAAATATTTCGATTTGACCTCGAGGTGACAAGTTCCATGAATAACCCGCGATACAAAGTATGAACTGCTTTTGTTCAGAATAATAAAAAATGAACAAAATGAACAGGATTTCTAATAATGAACGGAACGGTTGTTATGCATTGGAATGAATAAGAATGGCCTATCGATTTCGCATCTCCGCCAGTTAATTTAGCATCGTTAAATCGCTTCGAGAATCCATGATATTAAACCGAAGAATGCATCCTATCAAAAACTGTATAGCGCGGCTTTGTAATCCTGAACCTTTTTGATGCAGACAGTCATTCTCCTTTTTCATCATTGCCTCTGCAGCCAGAGTCGTTTGACCGGGAAACCCTGCTTCCAACCAAAAACAGTAGTTCCTTCCCGACGTGTTCGAAAGATCAACACAAGCATAATATAAACCCAAACCATTGTCGTATGAGTTGTAATGTTACTCCGAATTGCTTATGGCGCTTCTTCCTCGTGCTGTCCGCAGCCCTGGTGCTCGGATGGAACGGAAACGCGCGCGCTGCATCCCCTGCAGCATATAAACAATATTGGTGGTACCCGGAGAAAGCCCCGTCGCCCCTACCCGAAAACTGGTACGGGAGATCCCCGATGTTGCATGACGATGCCAGGCTGTCCTGGCTAAATGTGATGTCTATACGTAGTTTCTTCGCCGCCGGGCCCATCTACTCCCGCGGTACTACGGCGTCCAACATCCTCAACCCGCTACTCTGTATCGGTTGCTCGATCTCTGACCCCAACTTCGCGATCGATAACGATCCCAACACCGCCGCATTATATAATATGGAGGTAGGGCTCATCGCAGAAATGGGCCAGCGGATCGTGTTCCCCGGCACCTATGAAGCGGGCGACAGCCTCGTGGTCGACTTCGCGCTGACCACCACCGGTTTGGTAGACGCTTCGGTGCTGAACAACGTTCGCGTACGCACGTTCCTCGGCAGCGGCAACACCGCCAAACAGGACGTCCGCCTCGGCTCCGCCCTCAACGTACAACTGCTCGGCGTTGGATCCACCGGTAAAAGAAGGGCCGTGATCCCCATCACCAGCCAGTTCGACCAGGTGGCCATCACCTTCGGCGGGCTCATCAGCCTTTCGTACGACATGCAACTCTTCCAGGCCGCCGCCGTGGTGCCTGTAACGATAGCCCCCGCGGCTGATCCGATCATCAGTCCCGCAGGCCAGGCCGCTACCATGACGGCCTCCCACCGCCTCGGCGCCGCTACCTTCCGTTGGTACGACGCGCCCACCGGCGGCACCCTGCTGAATACCGGCGCTACCTACGCACCGGTCCTCACCCGCGGCGTCCATGATTACTATGTAGAAGCCACCACCACCGCCGATGGCCTCACCAGCATACTTCGTACCGGCGTCACCGTAGACGTCGGCGGCGGGCCCGGACTGCTCTGGAGCTACGGCGACCAGCAGGAAAGCCCCAAGCTCGGCGGCATCTGCGCGCTTTGCTCGGTCACCAATCCCGGTAACGCGATCGACGCAGACCCCGCTACCTTCAGCACCATCTCCTCGCCCGTAGGCGTGGCCAGCACGGTTGGCCAGCTGATCAAATTCCCGGGGATTTACCAGTCGGGAGATAGTATCATCCTCGACCTGGAGCTGCCCGGCGTTCTTTACACGAAATCCATCCTCACCAATATTTCCCTCCAGCCCTACCTCGGCGCCGCCGCCGCAGGGCCTTCCATCAGCCTCGGCACAGATCTGATCCATGTTCAGGCACTGGGCGTCGGGCTGGGAGGTACCCCCAAATTCCGCGTGAGCGTTCCTGCATCCGCCTCCTTCGATGGTGTGCAGGTAAACCTCAACGCAGTACTGGCAGAACTTGCCACCCTCCGCGTATATGAAGCAGTAGCCATGATCCCTGTGGCCGTGAGCCCCGCGGCCCCCGTCGTTCCCTACGGAACTTCGGCCAGCCTCGCCGCCACGGTCCGCCCCGCCGGCGCCACGTTCAACTGGTACACCACGCCCACCGGCGGCTCCCCAGTGAGCACCAGCGCCACTTTCAACACCCCGAACCTCACCCGCAGCACCACCTACTATGTGGAAGCGGTTGCCAACGGCATCACCAGCTACACCCGCACCGCAGTGCCCGTAAGGGTCGGCGGCACCGACGGCCCACTCTGGACGTACGGGGATACGGAAACGAGCCCCGTCCTCAGCGGCGTTTGCGTGGGTTGCTCCGTTACCAATCCGCAACTGGCGGTTGACCAGGACACTACGACCGCGTCTACCATCAACATCGCCGCAGGCGTACTTTCCAATGCAGGCCAGCTGATCCGTTTCCCGGGTAATTACCATGCGGGAGACAGCATCATCCTCGACCTGGGCATCCCCGCCGGGCAGTTGCTTTCGCTGCAACTGCTGAGCGGCATCAGGGTAGAAACATTCAACGGCAGCACCGCCAATAACGATGCGGCAGCTTTCAATACCAGCCTTGCGAACGCATTCGCGCTCGGTATCGGGGTGGGCCCCACCGGCAAGTTCCGGGTCAGCCTGCCGGTGAATACCGATTTCGATGCGGTTCAGATTTCGCTGGCCCCGCTCATCGGCGGCCTGGCGAACCTGCAGGTGTATGAAGCTACGGCTACCATTCCCGTGGCGGTGAACCCGGCCATTCAGACCGTTCCCTACGGAACATCCGCCACCATCACTGCCGCGAACCGCCTGGCTACCGCCACTTTCAACTGGTACACCACGCCCACCGGCGGTTCTCCGGTGTTTACGGGCGCCACTTTCAACACGCCTAACCTCACGGCAAAAGCGCGTTATTATGTGGAAGCCGCTACGCCAGACGGCAAGAAGAGCTTTACCCGTACCCTCGCCACGGTGAACCTCGGCGGCGGCGCGGGCCCGCTGTGGTCGTACGGTTTTGAAGAAGAAAGCCCGAAACTTGGCGGCGTTTGCCTGCTCTGCTCCGTATCCGACCCCGGTAACGCGGTAGACGGCAATCCCACCACTTTCAGCACGCTGTCTTCGCCGGTAGGCGTTGCCAGCACCGTGGGCCAACTCATCAAATTCCCCGGTATCTACCAGTCGGGAGACAGCATCATTCTCGACCTGGAGCTGCCCGGCGTACTCTACACCAAATCGATCCTCACCAATATCACCCTGCAACCTTACCTGGGCGCAGCTACGGCAGGGCCGGCCATGAATCTCGGAACAGACCTCATTCATGTGCAGGCACTGGGAATCGGGCTGGGCGGAACGCCGAAGTTCCGTGTCAGCATGCCGGTAACTACTTCGTTCGACGCGGTACAGGTAAACCTGAACGCGGTACTCGCCGAACTGGCTACCCTCCGCATATATGAAGCCGTGGCCATGATACCCGTGTCCGTAACCCCGAACCCGGCCGTGGTGCCGTATGGAACGAGTGCGAGCCTCAGTGCAACGGTTCGTCCTGCAGGGGCTACGTTCAACTGGTACACCGCACCTACGGGCGGCTCGCCGGTGGGAACGGGCGCTACGTTCAACTCGCCGAACCTGACCCGCAGCACCACTTATTATGTAGAAGCAACTGCAGGCGGCGTTACCAGCTATGTGCGGACGGCCGTTCCTGTGAGGGTTGGCGGCGCCGACGGGCCGCTCTGGTCTTATGGCGATAATGAAACCAGTCCTGTATTGAGCGGTATCTGCCTCGGCTGCGCCGTCAATAATCCCGGGCTGGCGGTAGACGAAGACACGACCACCGCTTCCACGATCACGATCCCGCTGGGCGTGCTTTCCAATGCCGGTCAGTTGATCCGCTTCCCCGGGAATTATCATCCGGGCGACAGCATCATCCTCGACCTTGGGATTCCTGCCGGTCAGCTGCTTTCCCTGAACCTGCTGAACAGCATCCGGATAGAAACTTTCAACGGACCCACTTCCAACAACGACGCGGCGGCGTTTAGCACAGCGCTGGCCAATGCGCAGGTACTGGGCATTCCTGTAGGGCCTACTGGCAAGTTCAGGGTGACATTGCCTGCAGGAGCAGACTTCGATGCCGTACAGATTTCGCTGGCCCCGGTAGTAGGCGGCCTCAGCAATCTGCAGGTCTTCGAAGCCACGGCCATGGTGCCGCTGACGGTTGCACCTTCTGTACAAACCGTTCCGCTGAATACTTCTGCTACTATTGGCGCTACCATTCGCCTGGGCAACGCCACGGTGAACTGGTACACCACACCCACCGGCGGCTCGCCGGTAGGAACGGGCGCCAGCTTCAATACACCTAATCTTACCCGCCAGACGTTCTACTGGGCGGAAGCCAGTACACCGGATGGCAAGAAGAGCTTCGTGCGCACAATGGCTACGGTGAACGTGGGCGGTGGCCCCGGTCCGCTGTGGACGTACGGCGACCAGCAGGCAGGGCCTGTGATCGGCGGTGTGTGCGTAGGTTGCAGCATTACCGATCCCGCGAAAGCGGTGGACGAAGACACGACCACGTCTTCCCTCCTCAGCATGCCCCTGGGCGCGCTTGGCAGCATTTCGCAGGTGATCCACTTCCCCGGCGTTTACCAGGCTGGCGATAGCATCGCGCTGTTCCTGGAGCTGCCCGATCAGCTGTTTAGTCTTTCTGCGTTAGGTGGCCTCACCGCGCAGACCTATCTGAATAATGTTCCGAACGGAGACGTGATTGCGCTGGACAACAGTCTTGTAAGATTGGAGCCCCTGGGCCTCGGTGTAGGCAGCACGGGGAAATTCCGCGTGACGTTCCCGGTAGGAGCGAACTTCGATGGTGTGAGCATCGGAACAACCGCCGTACTGGCCGGCCTGAACGGGCTGCGCGTATACGAAGCGGTTGCCTTCATGCCGCTGACCATCACGCCGCCGGCACCGGTAATCGCATCCGGCGCCACCGCAACGATGACCGCCAGCGTTCGCGCACCAGGCGCTACCTATTCCTGGTTCACGGAACCGAAAGGCGGCACGGCGGTTGGCAATGCCGCGGCATTTACTACTCCGACCCTTACGAGAACGAAACAATATTTCGCGGAAGCCTTCACGCCGGCAGACGGCAAGCGGAGCTTCTCGCGCACGGCTGCCACGGTGACCGTGAACGGCGGCCCCGGCCCGTTGTGGACGTACGGCGACCTGCAGCAGAGCCCGCTGATCGGCGGTATTTGCCTGGGTTGCGGCGTTTCGAACCCCAACCGTGCGGTAGACCAGGATACGACCACGGCATCGCAGATCACGATGACGGTGGGCGCACTCGGTAGTGTAGGTCAATTGATCAAATTCCCGGGTACTTACCAGGCGGGCGACAGCATCGCGTTGTTCCTGGGCGTGCCCAACCAGTTGGTGAATGCTCAGTTGCTTTCCGGCATCAGGGTGGAAACCTATAGCGGCAACACGCCGAACGGTAATCCCATTACGCTCGATGCGGATGTCGCAGACCTCCAATTGCTGGGGCTGGACGTAACCGGCGATGTGGCCAAATTCAAAGTGGTGATTCCGGCTACCACGGGCTTCGATGGCGTTCGGGTAGACCTGAACGGTGTGGTGGCCGCGCTCGGCAGCCTGAACGTATATGAAGCGGCGGCGTTCGTTCCCGTAACGGTTGCTCCGCCGAAGGCTACGGTTCCATTCGGTAATACCCAAACTTTCAATGCTTCGATCCGGTTCCCGGGCGCAACGTTCAGTTGGTACGAAACCCCGACCGGCGGCGTTCCCGTGGCAACAACGGCTACCTTCACCACGCCCACGCTGCTGAAGGATAAAACCTATTATGTTCAGGCGGCTACGCCGGATGGCCTCACCAGTTTCATCCGTACCAGCGTTCCCGTCACGGTAACGGTTGGCCCGGCCAGTCCTGACCTGTCTTGCGGCCGTGGCGCTACTTCCACTGCTACCGGCACCGTAGGCCTTTGCCTGTTGTGCGGTGTAGATGATGCGGCACTGGCGGTGGATGCGAACCCTGAAACGGCTTCGTCGCTGCACTTGCCGGTAGGCTTGCTGGGCGGTTCCGTTTACCAGCGGATCTCCTTCCCGACCGTTAGCACGCCCGGCGACTCGTTGCGTGTAGTGGTGGGCTCCACCACGGGCCTGCTCGATCTGAACCTGCTTGCGGGTACAACTGTCCGTCCGCGGATCGGTACCACTGAAAACGCGGCAGATGTGAAAACCCTGAACAGTGGCCTGCTGAACCTGCAGCTGCTGAACGGTGGCACGCGCAGTGTGATATCTTTCGTTCCCACAGCTGCATTCGACAACGTGGAAATCAGGCTTACGGGTGTGGTTTCCGCGCTGAATGAAATCAATGTATTCTACGTTCAACAAATAACCGCCCGTCCGACGATCGCCGCCGATACGGTGAACGTCTGCACCGGTCAGACCGCAACCCTGAACGCCACTGTGCCCGCGGGCAATACCGTGCGCTGGTACAGCACGGCTACAGGCGGAACGCCGCTGGCAACGGGCGCATCGTTCGTTACCCCGGCCATCAGCGCCAATACGGTATACTACGCCGAAGCGGTATCCGGCACTACCAATTGCCCGAGCGAAACGAGGGTGCCGGTAGTTGTACAGGTAGGCCTGGCGGAAGTAACGGTGACCGCCAATTCCGTGACCATCCCGCAGGGCAGCACGGCTACCTTCACGGTGAACAGCCCGAACCCGGCGCTGACTTACAAATGGTACGACGTACCCGTTGGCGGTACGGCAGTATTTACGGGCCCCAGCTTCACAACGCCCGCGCTGCAATCAACCACCACTTATTATGTGGAAGCAACGAACGCAACGGGTTGCGCGAGCGCCCAGCGTGTAGCGGTCGTAGCCAACGTGACCATCACGAACCCGGATGTACCCTGCGATGTAGCTACTACACAGGTGAGCAGCGTGAACGGCATCTGTATCGGATGCTTCGTAGATAACCAGGGTGCGGCGGTAGACGCCAGTACGACCTCCGCTTCGTCGCTGCATGTTGTTGCAGGATTGCTTGGTGCTTACGCACAACAGACGCTCATCTTCCCGTCGTCCAGCGACGCGGGCGACAGCGTTCGCATCCTCATATCCTTCCCGTCATCGCTGGCGGATGTGGCACTGTTGGGTGGAACGCAGGTGGCTACCTATAACGGTACTACTTTCAACAACGATCGCGTGGCGATCAACAACAGCCTGGTTAACCTGCGGCTCCTCGCCGGCAATACCCAGGCAATTATCGCCTTCAAGCCCAACGCGGTGTTCGACCGTGTGGAAGTTCGCCTCAATTCCGGCGTGGCCACACTGATCTCCGCGCTGAACATACATTATGCGCAACGCCTCATCGCGGTGCCGGATGTAACACCTGATACGGTGACAACCTGCGCCGGCGGTACGGCTACGTTCAACGTGGCGCCGAAACCGAATACCCTGTTCCGCTGGTATACGACACCTGCGGGCGGTACGCCGATCGCAACGGGCACTTCGTTTACGACCGGGCCTGTTTCGGTGGATTCGGTGTTCTATGTGGAAGCGGTGAAAACCTCCACCAATTGCGCGAACCCCGTTAGAACGAAAGCATTCGTGAAGATGGGTGCAGCACCGGCCGCGCCGACCGTGGAAAGCACGACGGTGACTACCTGCGAGGGAACTACGGCAACGCTTCGCGCTACCGCTCCTGCAGGCGCTACCTTCAACTGGTATACAACGGCCACGGGCGGTACATCGGTATTCACCGGTGCCAACTTCACCACGCCGGTGCTCGACAGCTCGGTGATCTATTATGTGGAAGGTGTTTCTGCCGGTGGATGCGCCAGCGCAGCGAGAACGGCCGTTCAGGTGAACGTGACCGAGCGCCCGGCAGTACCCGATGTTACGCCGGCGAGTGCCGCGGTTTGCGTGGGTGGCAATGCAACCCTCACCGCCACATCTACAACGGCGGGTGTCGACTTCAAATGGTATAGCGACGCGGGCCTTACCAACCTGGTATTCACCGGGCCGGTATTCAATACCCCTGCGATCACATCCAATACAACCTATTACGTAGTGGCCGCCAGCGGTCAATGTGTGAGCACCACCGCCCGTACGGTGAACGTACTGGTGGGAGCTCCGCCGGCTGCGCCGATCGTTTCCATCAACCCGGCTTCCGGTATGGTGGAATACGGTCAAACCGCAACGCTGACCATCTCCACACCTCAGGCAGGCGCCACTTATAACTGGTACCTGCAACCCACCGGCGGAAGCCCTGTCCATACAGGCAATTCCTTCACCACGCCGCAACTCACGAACGCTACCACGTTCTATGCAGAAACGGTGTCTGCCGGCGGATGCGCCAGCAGCACGCGCACGGCGGTGACGGTGAACGTGAACCGCGACTTCAACCCGGGTTGCGACTTCGCCAACCAGGCTACTTCCAGCATCAACGGCGTTTGCCTGTTGTGCGCTGTGAATAATCCTGACAACGCGGTAGACAACGATACGACCAACTTCGCCAATATCTCCATCCCTGTAGGTGTGGCCGGCGATGTAACGTATAACCTCAACTTCCCGTCGCTCGCAGCAGCCGGCGATACTGTGAAACTGCGTTTCGCAACCCCCAGCGGTCTGCTGGACGCTACCGCGCTTGGCCGCATCGAAATCACTTCGTTCAACGGCAACACATCCAACAACGACACCAGGGCGCTGAACAGTGCGCTGCTGCGTGTAGAACTGTTGGGCGGTGCCAACCAGCAGGTAGTGCTCTTCAGGCCGACCGGTGCGTACAACCGCATCCAGCTGAGGGTTCGCAGCCTGGTAGGCGCGCTGATGAACGTAAATGTTTATTATGCGAACAGGGTACTGGCTGCGCCGACCATCACGGCCAGCGACAGCACCATCTGCGCGGGCAGCACAACGGTGCTGACGGCAGTTGCGTCCGACAGTGCAACGGTACGCTGGTATACCCAGGCAACGGGTGGCACGCCGGTGTTCACCGGCAAGGTGTTCACCACACCGGCGCTCAACGCTACGACCACTTACTATGCTGAAAGCTTCCGCGCATCTACGAATTGCCCGAACCCGGCACGTACGGCGTTTACGGTGAACGTACTGCAGATCCCGCCGTCTCCTGCCATCATCGCAGGCGATACCACGATCTGCGCGGGCAACAACGCGATCCTGAAAGCTCGTCCGTCTGACCCGTCGCTCACCATTCGCTGGTTCGCTGCGGCATCCGGCGGTGCGCCGCTGAGCCTGGACAGTGTGTTCACCACACCTGCCCTTTCGGCCAATACTACTTATTATGTAGAAGCATACAACGGTACCTGCGGCTCCGCGACCCGCACGTCTGTAACAGTGACGGTAAGCACGGCTCCGCCGGCGCCTGTCCTGGAAGCAGACAGCGTGGGTATCTGCGCCGGCGCCAACGCAACGCTGCGTGTAACCGCACCGGCAGCTGGCGTCGTGTATCGCTGGTATACGACACTCACGGGCGGTACGCCGGTGTTTGAGGGTGCTACCTTCATCACGCCTGCACTGAACGGCACCACGATTTATTATGTGGAAGCCATCCGCTCAACAGGTGGTTGTCCGAACGCGGGCGGCAGGGTATCTGCTACCGTAACGGTGGGCACCACGCCTGCAGCGCCGACCGTGGAAAATGCAACGGTTGCGACCTGTGCGGGCACTTCGGCCACGCTGAGGGCAACTGCGCCTGCAGGGGCTACCTTCAGATGGTATACCCAGCAAAGCGGCGGTACGCCGGTGTTTACGGGAGCCACTTACATCACGGCCGCGCTCGACAGTTCCGTATCTTACTATGTGGAAGCGGTATCTGCCGGCGGTTGCGCCAGCGCAACGAGAACGGCCGTTCAGGTGAACGTGAGCGAACGCCCGGCTGTGCCAGACGTTACTCCGGGCAATGCTTCTGTCTGCGTAGGTTCACCTGCAGTGCTGACCGCTACCAGCACCACACCTGGTGTTGACTTCAAATGGTACAGTGATGCCGGCCTCACGAACCTCGTGTTCACAGGTGCCGTATTCACGACCCCGGCGCTCGGCGCGAACACTACTTATTATGTGGTAGCCGTGAGCGGCCAGTGCACCAGCGCAACGCCGCGTACGGTAACCGTAACGGCCGAAGCATTGCCTGCATCGCCGGCGGTGACCATCGTTCCGGCAGGCGGCATGATCAACTACGGTCAAACCGCGATCCTGAGCATCACCACCCCGAACCCTGCGCATACCTATCGCTGGTATACACAGGCATCCGGCGGTACGGCGTTCTTTACGGGTACATCCTTCACCACACCGCAACTTGCGAATACGACGGTTTACTATGTGGAAGCCGTAACGGCTGGCGGTTGCGCGAGCGCGAACAGAACGGCGGTTACGATCAACGTGAACCGCGACTTCAACCCGGGCTGCGACTTCGCCAATGCGGCAACGTCCACCATCAACGGGGTTTGCCTGCTCTGCGCGGTGAACAACCCTGATAACGCGGTAGACAACGATACGACCAACTTCGCCAATATCTCCATACCGGTAGGTGTGGCTGGCGATGTTACCTATAACCTGAACTTCCCGGGCCTCGCCGCCGCAGGCGATACGGTGAAACTGCGTTTCGCCACCCCGGGCGGCTTGCTCGATGCCACGGCGCTGGGCAGGATCGAGATCACTTCGTTTAACGGTGCAACGTCGAACGGCGACACCAAAGCGCTGAACAGCGCGCTGCTGCGTGTTGAAGTACTGGGCGGAGCCAACCAGCAGGTGGTGCTCTTCAGCCCGGGTGCTCCGTACACCAGTGTGCAAATCCGGGTCCGCAGCCTGGTGGGCGCGCTGATGAATGTGAACGTGTACTATGCGAACAGGGTGCTCGCTTCACCGACCATCGCCACCAACAACGTGACGATCTGCGCCGGTACCAGCACTACACTGACCGCTACTGCATCCGACAGTGCGACCGTTCGCTGGTACACCCAGGCAACGGGCGGTACGCCGGTATTCGTGGGTAAAGTGTTCAACACACCTGTGCTGAATACGACCACTACCTACTATGCGGAAGCCTATCGCGCATCTACGGCTTGCGCCAACCCGATCCGCACACAGGCCACGGTGAATGTATTGCCTGTTCCGCCGGCTCCGGCCATCATCGCCGGAGACACGACCATCTGCATCGGCAATAACGCCGTGCTGAAGGCCCGTCCGGCTAACCCGGCCCATACGATCCGCTGGTTCGCTGCAGCATCCGGCGGCACGGCGCTCAGCCTCGACAGTGTGTTCACTACGCCGAACCTCACTGCGAATACGACTTATTATGCGGAAGCATACAACGGTACCTGCGGAACTGCTACCCGAGTACCCGTAACCGTAACGGTGGCCACGCTGCCGCCGGCCCCGGTACTGGTAGCCGACAGCATCTCCATCTGCACCGGCGCAACGGGTACGCTCAGCGTACAGAACCCTGTAGCTGGTGTGGTGTACCGCTGGTACAATGTAATATCCGGCGGCACGCCGATCTTCACGGGCAACAGCTTCGTGACACCGGCGCTGACCAACACGACCATTTACTATGTGGAAGCAGTCCGCTCCGCAGGCGGTTGCCCGAACGCGGGCGGTCGTGTAGCGGCCACTGTGAATGTGAACCAGGCTCCGGCGACACCGGTTGTGACCAACGCTACTACCGCGGTATGTCTTGGTAAGACAGCCACGGTAAGCGTTCGCAACCCGCAGGCCGGCATCACATACAGGTGGTATGCGGCTCCGTCGGGTGGTGCGCCGATCTTCACCGGCCCCGTATTCAATACCCCGGCGATCACCGATACGATTTCCTACTTCGTGGATGCCGTTGGCATCGGCGGATGCACCAGTTCTGCAAGGGCCAAAGCGCATGTGACGGTTAACGCACTGCCGACGGCCCCGACGGTACAGGCTACCAGCTTGTCTGTTTGTTTGGGTGGAAGGGATACGCTCCGCGTATTGAACCCCACCGCAGGCATTACCTATAACTGGTACGATCAACCGGGCGGCACGCTCCTGTCTACAGGCGCCAACTTCCCGATCGGTCCGGTGAATGCAGCCGATTCCTTCTACGTGCAGGCGGTGAACGCTTCCGGATGCGGTAGCGCTGCCCTCACAAGGGTTACCATCGCCGTTGCCGCCAACCCGGTTGCGCCGGTAGTGGCAGGCAGCACGTCGATCTGCCCGGGCGATACGATCCGTCTTTCGATCCAGAACCCGGCTGCGGGTGTGACCTACAGGTGGTTCAACGCCCCCGCGGGCGGTAACCTCCTGGGAACAGGCAGCACCTTCACCGCCACAGGTGTTACATCCAACGTAACCTATTACGCGGAAGCCCTCAATACAGGCGGCTGCGTAAGCACCAGCAGAACCGCGGTGCTGGTAACCGTGAACCCTGCTCCGCCGGTAGTAACGGTAGATGCAGCTTCCAAATCCATCTGCGTAGGCACCTCCGCCACCCTGAAAGTGATGAACCCGCAGGCCAACCTGACCTACAGGTGGTACGACGCCGCAACCGGCGGAAACCTGGTAGGAACGGGCGCATCCTTCATCACGCCGGTGCTCAATGCAAATAGAAACTTCTATGTACAGGCTGTGAACAGCAGTAATTGCGTAAGCGCCAGCCGCACGCAGGTAAGCGTTACCGTGACACCGCGTCCCGGAACGCCGACCGTCACCAACGGTGAAGTAACGGTGTGCGCAGGCAACAGGCCTACGGCGAGCGTCAGCAACCCTGTGGCAGGTATTACCTACCGCTGGTACGATGCACCGATCGGTGGTACCCTGCTGTTTACCGGCAACAGTTATACAACGGCCGCTCCGCTCACGATGCGCGATACCATCTATGTGGAAGCAGTGAACGCAGGCGATTGCGCCAGCGGTAACCGCGCCCAGGTGATCCTCATCGCCACGGCGGCACCTGCCCAACCGGTTGTGGTTGGCGGGACCACGGTATGCGCCGGCGATACGGTTCGCCTCAGCATCCAGACGCCGCAGGCCGGTATCACGTACAGCTGGTACAGCACCGCAAACGGCGGCACGCCGCTGGCTACGGGCACCAGCTTCACGGTGAACGCCATCAGCGCATCCACATCCTTCTATGTGGAAGCGAACAACGGTACCTGCGCCAGCACGAGCAGAACGGTGGTAGCCATCACGGTGAACCCCGTACCGGGCTCGGTAACGGTAGACGCAACGGCGAAAACCGCATGCGCAGGCAGCACGGCCGTGCTCAATGTAACGAACCCGCAGGCCAACCTGACCTACAGGTGGTTCAGCGCCGCCAACGGCGGAACCCTCCTGGGATCCGGCACCTCCTTCACTACCCCGGTGCTGACCGGTAACACCAGCTTCTATGTGGAAGCCGTGAACACCAGCAATTGCGCCAGCAACAACCGCACGCAGGTGACGGTAACGGTATCTCCCGCTCCGGCTACCCCGACGGTAACCGCCGGCACGGTAACGGTTTGCGCAGGCAACCGTCCGAACGCGAGCGTGAGCAATCCTGTTGCGGGTATTACCTATCGCTGGTACGATGCTCCGAGCGGCGGCACCCTGCTGTTCACCGGCGCAAACTATACGTCTGCAACCCCGCTCACGATGCGCGATACCATTTATGTGGAAGCAGTGAACACCAGCAGCTGCGCGAGCACCAACCGCGCCCAGGTGATCCTGATCGCATCCGCAGGGCCTGCAGTACCGGTGATCGTGGGTAATACGAATGTATGTGCAGGCGCTCCGATCAGCCTGAGCGTACAATCTCCGCAGGCAGGTATTACCTACAGGTGGTACGATGCCGCCAACGGCGGATCGCTCCTGTTCACCGGCAGCACGTATGCACCAACGGGCATCACGGCCACCACTTCTTTCTATGTAGAATCCGATAACGGCACCTGCGCCAGCGCAACGAGAGCCGCCGTAACCGTAACCATCTCACCGGCTCCGCCAGTGGTAACGGTAGACGCTGCAGCGAAAACAGTTTGCGCAGGCAGCACCGCCATACTGAACGTAACGAACCCGCAGGCCGCACTGACCTACAGGTGGTACGATGCCGCAACCGGCGGAACCCTCCTGGGAACGGGTACATCCTTCACCACACCGGCACTGACCGCAAACGCTATCTTCTATGTGGAAGCGGTGAACGCAGGCAATTGCGCCAGCAGCTCCCGCACGAGCGTGACGATCACGGTATCTCCGGCCCCGGGCACCCCGACGGTGACCGCCGGCACGGTAACGGTTTGCGCAGGCAACCGTCCGAACGCAAGCGTGAGCAATCCGCAGGCGGGCCTGACCTACAAATGGTATGATGCACCGAGCGGCGGCACCCTGCTGTTCACCGGCGCAACCTACGCAGCGGCCACCCCGCTCACCGTACGCGATACCATCTATGTAGAAGCAGTGAACGCCAGCAGCTGCGCGAGCGGCAACCGCGCCCAGGTGATCCTGATCGCAGCCGCAGGGCCTGCAGTACCGGTGATCGTGGGTAACACGAATGTGTGCGCAGGCGCTCCGATCAGTCTGAGCGTACAATCTCCGCAGGCAGGTATTACCTACAGGTGGTACGATGCAGCTAACGGCGGATCGCTCCTGTTCACCGGCAGCACGTATGCGCCGACGGGCATCACAGCCACTACATCGTTCTACGTAGAATCCGATAACGGCACCTGCGCCAGCGCAACGAGAGCAGCCGTAACCGTAACCATCTCACCGGCTCCGCCAGTGGTAACGGTAGACGCTACTGCGAAAACGGTTTGCGTAGGCAATACGACCATCATCAATGTAACGAACCCACAGGCCTCACTGACCTACAGGTGGTACGACGCCGCAACCGGCGGCACCCTCCTGGGAACGGGCACATCCTTCACCACACCGGCACTGACCGCAAACGACATCTTCTATGTAGAAGCGGTGAACGCAGGCAATTGCGCCAGCAGCATGCGCACCAGCGTGAACGTAACAGTGACCGCCGGTCCTGATGTACCGCTGGCTGTGGAAGGTGAAGTAATAGTATGCCGTGGCGACAGGGCAACCGGAAGGGTAAGGAACGCCCGCACCGACTACCAGTATCGCTGGTACGATGCACCGAGCGGCGGCAACCTCCTCTTCACAGGGGCCAGCTACACCACGCCTGCAGGCCTGACGGCAAAAGATACGGTATACGTTGAAGCGAGCCTGTTGGGCGGCAGCTGCGCCAGCAATGGCCGCGCCCAGGTGATCTTCATCCCGGCAGACGCACCGTCTGTACCGGTACTGGCAAACGGCGGCACGGTGAACATCTGTTCCGGTGCAACCGCGACCTTCACGATCCAGAACCCTGTGGCCAACGTGACCTACAGGTGGTACGACGCCGCAACCGGCGGAACCCTCCTGCAATCGGGCACCATGGCCAGCTATACCACGGGCGCGCTCACCAGCAGCCTCACGGTGTATGTTGAAGCGGTAGTCGGCGGTTCCTGCACCAGTGCAGGCAGAGCCACTGCAAGGGCTGAAGTGGGCGGCATACCGGTGGTACCGGTGGTAACGGCAGACGCCAATACCATCTGCCCCGACAGCACGGTCGACATCAGGGCTACCTCAACACAGGCAGGCACTACCTTCACCTGGTTCACTTCCGCAACAGGCGGCACACCGATCTTCACCGGAGCGGTGTTCACGACCCCGGCGCTCACAGCAGCTACCACTTACTATGTAGCGGCCAGCAACGCCAGCGGATGTGTAAGCGCAACCCGCACGCCGGTTACCATCAACGTATACGCAGTGCTTCCGGCACCGACGGTTTCCATCTCCAACAAAACGGCTACTTCGGTAACCTTCAGCTGGAATGCGATCGCAGGGGCACTGGGTTACAGAGTATCGACCGATGGTGGCGCCACCTTCACGCAGCCGAGCTCCGGCCTCCTGGGCACCACGCATACCGTGACAGGCCTGCAACCGAACCAGACCGTTACCCTCCAGGTAATGTCGGTAGGGGCCAGCGAATGTCAGAACAGCGCATGGTTCCAGGGCGGTGGCAGCACCGATAACCCGGCCGGTAACCTCGTATTCGTTCCGAACGCGTTTACGCCGAACAACGATGGCACCAACGATATCCTCTACGTGTATGGCACCACCATCCGCCAGATGGAATTCAGGGTGTACAACCAGTGGGGACAACTAGTGTTCGAGTCGAAAGACCGCGGACGCGGATGGGACGGCACCATGAGCGGCAGGAAACAGCCGGTAGGCGTATACAACTACGTGCTCCGCGCAGTGCTGCAAGACGGTACGGTCGTGAATAAACGTGGAACCATCACTATCGTGAGATAGTATTTCCAAAAAACATAGGCAAAGCAAAAAACATCAAACTGCCGGAACGAAGTCGAAAGCTTCGTTCCGGCTATCAAAAACGAAAAACACGTTCCTATGAAGAATAAAATTTTTGTGGCATTGCTCGCTGTATGCGGATGTTTGCAGCAAACAGCCAAAGCGCAGGTAGACCCTCACTTTTCCCAGTATTACGCGTATCCGCTGTTCCTCAACCCGGCCATGGCGGGCGTGATCGATGGCGATTGGCGGCTGACCGGGAACTATCGCAACCAGTGGTCGAACTTCGGGGACCCGTTCTCCACCGGCGGTGTTTCATTCGACGCGCCCACCGGCAAGAACCTCGGCCTGGGCATCACCGCCCTCAACATGAAAGCCGGCTCCGCGGGATTTAATTACTTCAACGCCATGGCTACCGTTTCGTACAGCGGTGTAAAAATGGGCCGGAACCAAACCACGCAACTCGTGGCGGGCGTTCAGGCGGGTGTGATCAGCCGGCGGATCGATCAGTCCAAATTCCAGATGGGCAGCCAGTACAACCCGGTGAGCGGCTTCGATCCGAACATCCCCACCGGCGAATCGCTGCGGGCCACTTCGTCTACAGTGTTCGACGCAAACGTGGGCCTGTTGCTGTTCGACGGCAATCCCAACCACAAATTCAATCCCTTCATAGGCATTGCCGGTGCACACCTTACCCAGCCGCAAGACCCCTTCGTGGCGGAAAACGACGAAACGAAATCGTTGCCCATCCGCTACACCGTGCATGGCGGCTCCCGCATCAAAGTGTCTGAAATGATCGGCCTCACGCCCCACGCGCTGTACATGCGCCAGGGCAACGCGGAAGAAACCGTTGTGGGTGTATATTCCCAGGTCCGCGTTAACCTCGATTTCGACCTGCTCATCGGGGCTAACTATCGCTTGAAAGATGCGGTGATCCCTTTCGCAGGGTTCCATTACAAAAACTTCACGCTCGGCCTCAGCTACGATGCCAACGCGTCTAACCTCCGCAAGCTCGCCAGCGGCAGCAACGCATTCGAAGTATCGCTGTCGTTCATCGGCCGGAAACGCCGCATCCTTCAACCGGAATATTTCATCTGCCCCAGGTTATAATACCCGGTCGGTCAATCACCACAAATGAGCATTATGAAAAGATTTACACTCATATGTATTTTGGCTTTGACAGGATTACTCCCTAACCTGCAGGCACAGTACATTACGGATTTCAAACGGACGGCGGACCAATATTTCGAACAGAAAGACTATTACTCCGCCGCGCAATACTACAGCAAGGCGCTGGGTACCTTCAGCATCAAGCCCGGGCAATACAAGCCGTACCAGGTAGATAAAGGAGGCAAGAAAAAAGAACAGAAACTGAAAGATTACGAACAGGTAGTGTATAAACTGGCGGAATCTTACCGGATGTACAACGACTTCGGGAACGCGGAAAAATATTACGCGGAAGCCGTTACGTTCGACTCCACGCTGTTCCCGCAGGCGCGCTACTGGTATGGTTTGACCATCCGCGCCAACGCCAAGAAAGGAGAAGATTACGAGCGCGCCTGGGAGCAACTGTCTGCATACCGCCGCGGTCAAAAGGAATACAACGAATTTTCGAAGAAAGCGGATGCGGAGATCAAGAATTGCGAATTCGCGATCGAAGAAATGAAGTATCCGCCGAGGTATGAAGTGGTGAAGGTTTCCGGGAATATCAACCAGGGAGGCGCCAACTACGCGATCGTACCCGTTTCCAACAATACGGTCTACTTTACTTCGTCGCGGCCGGATTCCCTGCTGCTGTCGAAAAAATCGAACCCGTTCGTGAACACGCTGTATGTGGCTACGGGCGATAATGCGAGCTATGAAAGCCGGGAGAAAGTCCAGATCCCTACAGATAAAGGTATCGAACAAGGCGCCGCGGCCATCACGCCCGACGGCAACACGCTCTTCGTTACCCGCTGGACGAATAAAGACGGCAACAAAAAATCCAGCATCTACCGTGGTACGCGTACCGGCAACGGCTGGACGGAGCCCCAGCCCCTGGACGCTTCCATCAACGTTCCGGGATATAGCGCCAAAGAACCCTCCGTTTCATCAGACGGTAAATACTTCCTCTTCGTTTCCGACCGCTCCGGCGGCAAAGGCGGATTCGATATCTGGTACTCGTCTATCGGCAGCGGCGGCACCCTCAGCGCACCCCAGCACATCGGCGCCACGCTCAATACCGACGGCGATGAAAGTTCACCCTTCTACGACCCCATCAAGCAAACCCTCGTCTTCAGCACCAACGGCCGCGTAGGCTTCGGTGGCCAGGACTTCTTCATGTCCAAATCCGCCGGCAACTTCGGCGGCTGGAGCGCCCCCGAAAACATGGGATACCCCATCAACTCCGCCAAAGACGATCAATATTACACCGGCCTTTCTCCGGATAAAGCCCTTAACAAAGGCTTTATCAGCTCCGACAGGGAGTCTGTTTGCTGCCTCGAAATCTTCGCCGTGAAAAGAAGGGCCAAAATGGCCGGCGGCATGGTGCTTGACTGCGAAACCAATAAACCCCTCGCAGGCGCTAAAATCACGTTGTTGGACAGTACCCAGCGCAACGTCCTCGAAACACAAACCACCGGCATGGGGGGCAATTACATGTTCGAGATCGAAATGAACAGGAAGTATAAAGTCCTCATCGAAAAGGAAAACTACTTCTCCAAAAACTTCAATTTCAACTCCGAACAGCTCACCATGGTAGATTCCATGATGAACCCCACCGTTTGTCTGAAACGCTTCGAGATCAACAAGCCCATCGTACTGAACGATATCTTCTACGATTACAACAAAGCCACCTTGCGGCCGGAATCCAAACTGATCCTGGATTCGCTGTACTACCTGCTGCTGGATAACCCGAAAATGGAGATCGAACTGGGCGCGCATACCGACAGTAAAGGCACCGACGCCTACAACCTTAAACTGTCGAACGCACGCGCCAAGTCTTGCGTGGATTACCTCATCAGCAAAGGCATCGAGACCAAACGCATCGTCAGCAAGGGTTACGGCGAATCGCGCCCCGTGGCGCCCAACACGCTGCCCAACGGGGCCGACAATCCCGATGGCCGCCAGCTGAACAGGCGAACGGAATTCAAGGTGCTGCGAAATTGACAACCATACGGTATAAATCGTTCTGCATGGGAATTCTTTCCCGCCTGGAACCATATCCTATTCATATACGACCTGGAAGCCGGCCTTTTAGCCGGCTTCGTTTTTGGGGATTATTGCAATGAAAAAAAGCTGCCCCGCAGACGCGGAACAGCTTACATCCATCTATCAACTAAAAATTGTACGATTATTTGTTCTTCCCGATGTTGCCCAGCGCGATGGCTGAGTCCTGGCCCTGGGAGCCGATCATGGAAATCCGGGCAAATCCGTTTACGGCGATAATGCTGTCGTAATTGAATTTGCGGATGGTGGACTCGTCTACCTTGATGGTCTTGACATCGAGCTGGCGGCCCATCACGGCGGCGCCGGTGGTCTGGCTTTCGATGGAGGCCACTTTGATCAGGGTATCGGTGGGAGCGGAAGTGATGTTGCCGCGGAACAGGTTGAAATTGTACCGTTTGCCCATTTCCGATTTATTGATCTGCATTAAAATATGGAAAGTGGAATCGGTCGCTTCTGCCAGGGTAATATAACCATTTATGACATTATTCTTGTCGAGCAGGTTGATGGTCTGGTAGCGTAATACCTTTTTGGGAGCATCGTCTTTTTTGCAGGCGATCAGCGAAGTGCCGATGATCGCGGCTGCAGCCAGTCCTTTCCAGATATGTTTTTCGAACATGAGTTGCATGATTTCCGTCAAAGATATAATAAGTTTGGTGTCTTTCGTGGGTGAAACGGCCGCCATCCGCCAAATGTTACACCCCCGCGGGAAATGAAGCGGGATAGGCCCGGGCGGGCGTCAGTGCGCCTGAAATGGCAGTTTACGGCGGTTTCGGGAAGAAAATCGGGGATTAATATGGGTGAAAGAAGTACATTTGACCCGTTTTTAAACCTCTAATTCAAGCATCACATGTCTCTTACCGTAGTAGGTACCATGGCGTTCGACGATATTGAAACGCCGTTCGGTAAATCGGATAAAATCGTCGGCGGTTCCGCTTCCTATATTGCCTGGGCCGCATCCAACTTCGTTCAGCCTGTCAACCAGGTGTCGGTGATCGGCGGGGATTTCCCGCAGGAAGAACTGGACGCCCTTACCGCCCGTGGCGTTGCGCTCGATGGCGTGCAGGTGAAGAAAGACGAGAAGTCCTTTTACTGGGCGGGCCGTTATCACCTCGATATGAACTCCCGCGATACCCTCGTAACAGACCTGAACGTGCTGGCCGATTTCCAGCCCGTGATCCCGCCGAGCTACCAGGGCAGCGAATTCCTCATCCTCGGTAACCTCACCCCGCAGGTGCAGATGAGCGTGATCAACCAAATGAGCCCCCGCCCCAAGCTCATCGTCATGGACACGATGAACTTCTGGATGGACGTGGCGCTGGAAGACCTCCTCAAAACCATCAAGATGGTAGACGTGCTCCTGATCAACGACAGCGAAGCCCGCCAGCTCACCGGCGAATATTCCCTCGTGAAAGCCGCCCGGAAAGTGCTCACCATGGGCCCGAAATACCTCATCATCAAGAAAGGGGAACACGGCGCTATGCTCTTCAACGAAAACCATGTATTCTTCGCGCCGGCACTCCCGCTCGAAGATGTGTACGACCCCACCGGCGCCGGAGACACCTTTGCCGGAGGGTTTATGGGCCACCTCGCCAAAACGAAGGACATCTCCTTCGAAAACATGAAAACCGCCATCATCGTGGGTTCTGCCATGGCCTCGTTCTGCGTGGAGAAATTCGGCGCCGCCAGGCTCCGCGAAATCTCCCGCGAAGACATCCACACCCGCCTCGAACAATTCGTGCAGCTGGTGAACTTCGACATCGATCTCGTATAGACGAAATTTGATATAATTAGAAAGCGGTCCTGGCATTGCCGGGACCGCTTTTCCTTTGCACGGTATTAATATATTATGCGAAAACTTCGTTCAGGACCTTCGCCAGGCGAACGCCGCCTTTGAGCAGCTGGCCGTTCAGGTCTTCCACGAAAAGGAAATTGTAACGGTAGCTCAGTTTGTCGCCGGAGGAGGTGCGGTCGTAGATTTTGTCGCTGAGGACGTGCGATTCCCACATCCAGTCTGCAATGCCGCCTTTGCGGATTTCCGCGGCGCGGGCAGCGGAAGTGACGCGGTGGAGGTTATGGGCGTATTCGGTATAGCTGTATTGCTGGAAATCGATCAGGTGCTCGTCCCACACGCGGTGGAGGTTGGTGGGGCGGTCGAACCAGGACACCTGGATCTTGTTGCCGCCCATATCTTCGTCGCGCCCCACGTGCAGCGGCATATGCATATCGCCGATCATATGTACGAGGAAAGTGAGCGCGAACCGTTTCTGGGCTTTGGTGGATTTGGGGTTTTTCAGCTGGGCGATCATGGCTACGGTTTGACTGTAGAGGTTTTCGCCTTTGGCTTCGGCCATGATACGGTCGAATTCCGCGCGGGTGCAATGGCCGGGGAAATCGAGGTAATGCCAGGGAGACGTGTGCTTGTAGGCGTCCGTCGTATCTGATTTGATGAAATCGGGCCAGTTGGCGATCATGGCCAGGCTTTCGTTGCCGATGATCTGCTGGATGGCGAGGCGGGCTTTGCCGGTGAGCCGGAAACTCGCGATCTCCGCTACCACGCGGTGGCCCGTGGGCCCCCAGGCCTGGGCGGGCTGCAGGGAGAGGAGCGCACCCAGGAGCAGCAATATGGATAAAACCTTTTTCATTGCAATCGAATTTATCGAATTTTGGGACCGAAGTTCGTCATTCCCCCATAAATACCGAAATTCGTTGACCCACAGTTAAACCGGAAAATGTATGCCTTTCAAATTACAAGCACCATATCAGCCCTCGGGCGATCAACCCACCGCCATCGCCCAGCTCACCGAAGGTTTGCAGGACGGCGAAAGAGCGCAGACGCTGCTGGGGGTAACCGGTTCCGGGAAAACCTTTACCGTGGCCAACGTGATCCAGAACGTGCAAAAGCCCACACTGGTGCTGACCCACAATAAAACCCTCGTAGCCCAGCTCTACGGGGAATTCAAACAGTTCTTCCCCGAAAACGCGGTAGAATACTTCGTGAGCTATTACGATTATTACCAGCCCGAAGCATATATGCCCGTGAGCGACACCTATATCGAAAAAGACCTCGCCATCAACGAAGAGCTCGACAAACTGCGGCTCCGCGCCACGTCGAACCTGCTTTCCGGCAGAAGAGACATTATCGTGGTGGCGTCTGTGTCATGTATATATGGTATGGGTAACCCGACCGATTTCGAGAACGGGATCATCCGGATCTTCAAAGGGCAAAAGCTGGGGCGGAACACCATGCTGCACGGGCTCGTGAATGCCCTGTACTCCCGCACCACCGGCGATTTCAACCGCGGGAACTTCCGGGTGCAGGGCGATACGGTGGATATCAACCTCCCGTATGTGGATTACGGTTACCGTATCACTTTCTTCGGAGACGAGATCGAGGAAATCGAAAGCTTCGACGTGCAGAACGGTAAGCGCATCGGTACCATGGATACCGCCGCCATCTTCCCCGCCAACCTTTACATCGCGCCGAAAGACGCCATGATACAGATCCTCCACGAAATCCAGGACGAATTGAACGCCCAGGTGGAATATTTCAAGCGGGAAGGGAAACTCATCGAAGCGCAGCGCCTGGCCGAACGCGTGAATTACGACGTGGAAATGATCCGCGAACTGGGATATTGCGCGGGGATCGAGAACTACTCGCGATTCCTTGACCGGCGTACGCCGGGAACACGCCCCTTCTGCCTGCTGGACTACTTCCCGAAAGATTTCCTGCTGGTGATAGACGAAAGCCACGTAACCATCCCGCAGATCAGCGGCATGTACGGCGGCGACCGGTCGAGAAAGCTGACGCTGGTGGATTTCGGGTTCCGGCTGCCTTCGGCGCTGGACAACCGGCCGCTGAACTTCAACGAATTCGAGCAGTTATTGAACCAGACGATCTTCGTAAGCGCCACGCCCGGAGATTATGAGCTGCGGCAAACGGAAGGCGTGGTGGTGGAACAGATCGTTCGGCCCACCGGCCTGCTGGACCCGCCGATCGAGATCCGGCCGAGCAAGAACCAGGTAGACGACCTGCTGGACGAGATCGACAAAACCGTACAGAAGGGCGACCGCGTGCTGGTGACCACGCTGACCAAGCGGATGGCCGAGGAGATGGACAAGTATCTGCATCGTATTAATATTAAGAGCCGTTATATCCACAGTGAAGTGGATACGCTGGAGCGCGTGGAGATCCTCCGGGATTTGCGCCTGGGGAATATTGATGTGCTGGTGGGGGTGAACCTGTTGAGGGAAGGGCTCGATTTGCCGGAAGTGTCGCTCGTTGCGATCCTGGACGCCGACAAGGAAGGTTTCCTCCGCGACGAGCGTTCCCTGACGCAGACGTCTGGCCGCGCGGCGCGGAACGTGGACGGGAAGGTGATTTTCTACGCCGACAAGATTACCGAAAGCATGCAGCGAACTATCGACGAAACCGACCGCCGGCGCGAGAAGCAGCGGAAGCACAACGAGGAGAACGGGATTACGCCGCGGACGGTCCGCAAGTCGAAGGAGCAGATCATGGGGCAGACGTCTGTACTGGCGATCCGGCATTTCGACGAATCGTCGCCGTATGCGGTGCACGACGAGATGGCTGTGGTGGCGGATGAAGGTAAAGCGTTCAATGCCAATACGGTGCAAAGCATTCCGCAGATGGAGAAGAGTATTACCAAGGTGAAGAAGGATATGGAGAAGGCGGCGAAGGATTTGGACTTTATGGAGGCGGCCCGGCTCCGCGACCAGATGTTTGCCATGCAGCAGGAGTTGGAGAATATGAAGCGGAATTAGTTGCTAAAACAAATATATCAACATAGAATTAATTGTAATATGAATATGCGGATTGTACGGTTTTCCAACAAACAGTACAATCCGTTTTTATATTTAAAAATTTGACTGGTAAAGGATTACAGCGTTTTTTGCATTTTTGTAGTAGCACATTCATACCGGTTTGTTAGAATTTCGTAATCCCACGCTAAAAACTGCGATAAGTTTATTTAAATCAATTAGTTAACTCGTATTTAAGACCCCGCTTCTTCCTTCAAATTATCGCAAAAACAAATATTATATTGTAATGTATTTTAATATGATTGCGTTGTTGGCCGCATAAACCCTGCATTTTTCAATGTTTTCCATTTTTAGGGCGTTCTATTTGATGTTTTAAATCGCCATCCTACTTTTATTGAGAATTTTAAAATGATACGCTATGAAGAAAACATCTTTTCAGGACTATCTGCCCTTTATCGTTTTGGCCGGGCTTGCCGTAATTGGCATTTTTTTACCGACCCCGACCACTTTTGCTGATGCCAGCAAGTATAATTTTGCAGATGTTGCCTGGATTCTGGTAGCCACTTCGCTGGTATTCCTGATGACGCCTGGTTTGTCCTTTTTCTACGGAGGGATGGTGAACCGGAAGAACGTCATCTCCACTATGATGCAAAGCTTCATCGCCACCGGGCTGATCAGCGTGATCTGGGTGGTGGTAGGTTTCAGCCTCGCTTTCGGGAACTCCGTGGGCGGCAAGGGCATCATCGGCGATCCGACTACCTACTTTTTCTTTAACGGCGTGCCCGACGGGCCGGCCTGGGGCACTATTCCCCTGATGCTGTTTGCCCTGTTCCAGCTGAAATTCGCGGTAATTACCCCGGCGCTGGTGGTAGGTGCGGTAGCGGAACGTATCCGTTTTACTTCTTATGTACTTTTCATGGTGCTGTTCTCCCTCCTGGTGTATGCGCCTATCGCACACTGGACCTGGCATGCAGACGGTATTCTCTATAAACTCGGCGTGCTCGACTTTGCCGGTGGTACCGTGGTACATATTTCCGCGGGTTGCGCCGCCCTCGCCGGTGCTTTGGTGCTCCGCCGCCGGAAAGACCACATCGCCAAAAAAGAGCTCACCCCTGCCAACGTGCCTTTCGTACTGCTGGGTACCGGTTTGCTCTGGTTCGGCTGGTTCGGTTTTAATGCGGGCTCTTCCCTCGGTGCCAACTCGCTCGCCGTTACCGCTTTCGCCGCTACCAACACCGCAACCGCCGCTGCCGGTCTTTCCTGGATCTTCTTCGACGTGATCCGCGGCCGTAAACCTTCGGTACTTGGTTTCTGTATCGGTGCAGTGGTTGGTCTTGTAGCAATTACTCCTGCCGCCGGTTATGTTGGCGTTCCGCAATCGCTGTTCATCGGTTTCGTTGCGGCCATCGTTTCCAACCTGGTGGTGCACTTCAAGAACAAATCTTCTATCGACGATACGCTGGACGTATTCCCCTGCCATGGCGTAGGCGGTATGGTAGGTATGCTGCTGACGGGCGTTTTCGCTTCGCAGGCAGTGAACCCGCTCATCTCCGAAAGCGGTTGGGCATACGGCAACTTCAGCCTCTTCTACAAACAATTGCTCGGCCTGTTACTGGTTGTGAGCTACAGCTTCGCGGTATCCTGGGCGATCTTCAAGTTCATCAACTTCATCCACCCGCTCCGCGTGTCTGACGAAGAAGAAGAACTGGGCCTCGATGTTACCCAGCACAACGAAATGTATCATCCCAATCTCATGACCGTGAGCAGCAACGGCACGCTCACCGAAGAAGAAACCGGCATCCAGCACGGTTAATACACCGATCCGATCCAATCGCTATAGTTTTTAATTCTCTCTTGACCGAAAAACCGGATGTTGTTCGTCGCCCTGGCAAAAATGCCACGGCGACGGGCGATCCGGGAGTGGTTTGCCCCAAAACGGCACAGAACATCAGCATCAGCACCCAAACAAAGCAGCGGAACCCTTTATCATTTTATTAACCAAATTTTAAAATTCCAATGATGAGAAAAAGTTTATTCGCGCTCCTGGCTGTCTTTTCGATCGTATCTGCCCACGCGCAGGATTCTACCCGCCTCCTGCCTGTCGGCTTCAAGCTGTCTGGTTCCGCCGATGTATATTATAAATACAACTTCAACAAGAACACTTCCGATAATAAGACAAGCTTCACCAATTCCCACAATTCCTTTGAGCTGAACATGCTCTCCCTGAAACTCGAAAGCTCCTTCAAAAACGTTGGCATGGTAGCCGATATCGGTTTCGGCAAGCGGGCGGAGGATTTTTCGTACAACGACGAAAAAACGAGACTCGCGATCAAGCAGCTGTATATCTCATATGCGCCTACCGAGTGGCTGAAATTCTCCATGGGCTCGTATAGCACCCACGTGGGTTACGAGCTGGTAGACGCTTATGCGAACCGTAACTATAGCATGTCATATATGTTTTCCTATGGCCCTTTCTTCCACACCGGGGTGAAAGCGGATTTAACGTTCGGATCGCACAGCTTTATGGTAGGTGTGTTCAATCCGACCGACTTTAAATCTGCTACCTGGGGTGGGATCAAGTTCATCGGTGCGCAATATGGTTTTGCGCCGGCGGACGTTCCTGTCAAATTCTACCTGAACTACATCGGTGGCCGCGACACGTTCCAGACCCGCAACGATCAGCTGGACGCGGTGATCACCTATCAGCTGACCCCCAAATTCGGGCTGGGCTACAACGGTACGTACAGCATGTATAAAAACGGTGTGAATACGAACTGGTACGGCTCTGCGCTTTACCTCAACTTCGACCCTTCCGAAAAGATCGGGCTTACGCTGCGCGGGGAATATTTCTCCGACAAAGACAACCTGAAAGTGTACGGCGACAAATCGGAGTACCCCGAAGGCGGCAGCATCATGGCCGTTACGCTTTCCGGGCAGTACAAGATCGGCGGGTTGACGCTGGTGCCTGAGTTCCGGCTGGACCATGGCTCGCACGACGTCTTTTCCAAGGGAGACGTGCCCAAGGCCAATTCCGCGAACCTGTTGCTGGCGGCTATTTACAAGTTTTAAGGAATCCTAATCACAGGCTCATATAAATTAGGTTTTACCGAACCGTTATGCTTAGGGGCCGGCTGTTTCTCAGCCGGCCTTTGCTATTTCCGCCCTGGTGGACGGCTGCAGAAAATTTACTTCCGCTTAACCCGGCTTTTTGTATCTTTTCCCTTCCAATTAAGAGCCTCAATTATGCTGCAACGTTCCACATTAAAGTTCCTGAAAGACCTGAAACTGAACAATAACAAAGCCTGGTTCGATGAAAACAGGCCCGCTTACCTCCAGGCGAAAGAAGATTTCGAAAGCCTTGTCCAGCAATTGATAGACGGGCTGGCGAAGCTGGACCCCGGGATGGAGGGACTGGTGGTGAAGGAGTGCGTGTTCCGTATATTTAAAGACGTACGGTTCTCGAAAGACAAGACACCCTACAAAGTGAACATGGGCGCATCTTTCACGAAAGGGGGAAAGAAGAGCCCGTTGGCGGGGTTTTACTTCCACCTGGAGCCTGGCGGGCATAGCATGGCCGGCGGCGGACTGTGGATGCCCGAGCCTCCCGTGCTCAAAAAAGTGCGCCAGGAAATAGATTATAACTTCGCTGAATTTCAGCGGATCGTTGGGGCGAAAGATTTTATCCGCCTGTTTGGAAAAGTGAACGGCGACTCGTTGAAGAACGCGCCGCAGGGGTATCATGAAGACAATCCCGCAATTGCTTATCTCAAATTAAAAAGTCTGGTGGTTACAACTCATGTCTCCGACGAGGCGGCTACCCAACCTACGCTCGTCCGTGAAATTCTTCGTGTGTTCTCGACAATGCTCCCTTTCATAGGGTTCCTGAATACCGCTCAGGAAGATTAATCCAAATACCCTCCCCGCCCTGCTAGTTACCGGAGAAGTCTTGCTTAGACATCCGGCAACTAGACTGCTGTAGCAAAATAATAAAGACAGTAAATCAATTCTTGTGTATCAAAAACTCAAACGGACGCGATTTACGGTTCTTTAATAAATTTTCCTTGTCGATCCTCGTCTGCGCGAAACGCTGGTTATATACATTCGCCACTTCGATGATAGGCATAATGCCATCCATCGTATCCTTCTGATCAACGATGTTCATGATGCGGGAAACCTGCGAGGAAAAGTTAGTGCTCCATTCTTCGGTGAACTTGTGCATTAACAAAAGTTCACGGTTTGCGTTGGTTTTCATAGGACAAAGAGGGTGTTTAATTTGATAGTTTAGTTTTCATGGATAATACAGATAAAGAATTTATTAGCATAGGATTGTAATGTCAAAGGTGAATTATATCCCTCACAAATCTATACTACTTCCGTGTAGTTTTTAGTCCAGATTGCATTAACAAAAAATGATGAAAGCAGGTACAGTCAACGCATTGCGCGTTTTTGTCAATAGAGTCGCTAGTATTCGTATATGCCTCGTCGTATGTGTGACGGGGAAGTGAATTTAAATTAAAAAAACGCAAATTCCAAATGTTCAATGCCGCAAAACATTGAGAATAAATGACACATGGCGGCGTTATGCGTATAGTTGAATGATAATGAATGAAAATCGGTAAAATATATTTTTTCGTTAATGACTTGAACTGCAAGATGATAGCAGTATTAACACAAAAAATAACGGCGCGGGACCTTCCGCGCCGTTGTGGATAACTATTTTACAAGGAATGCTTACAGCCAGTTTTTACCGTTGAGGTATTCCGCGATTTGTACAGCGTTTGTTGCCGCTCCCTTGCGAAGATTGTCTGCAACGATCCAGAGGTTCAGTGTATTCGCCTGCGTTTCATCCCTGCGGATACGCCCTACGAAAACTTCATCTTTATCGTGCGCATCTTTCGGCATCGGGTATTGTGCTTTCGAAGGATCGTCTACCACAACCACACCCGGCGTTTGCGCGAGGATGTTGCGCACTTCCGCGAGATCGAAGTCTTTGTCGAACTCGATGTTCACGCTTTCGCTGTGGCCGCCCATTACAGGGATGCGCACGGTGGTAGCGGTCACCTTCACTTTTTCGTCGCCCATGATCTTCACCGTTTCTTTCACCATCTTCATTTCCTCTTTGGTATAACCATTGTCGAGGAACACGTCGATCTGGGGGATCACGTTCAGGTCGATTTCGTGTGCATATGCTTTTTCACCTGCAATGCCCTGGCGCTCGTTCATGAGCTGCGTTACCGCTTTCACGCCGGTGCCGGTCACCGATTGATATGTAGACACCACCACGCGGTTGATGCCATATTTAACATGGAGCGGTTTGAGAACGATCACCATTTGGATGGTGGAGCAGTTAGGATTCGCAATGATCTTGTCTTCCGGCGTGAGCACGTCCGCGTTCACTTCGGGTACCACGAGTTTCTTCGTGGGGTCCATACGCCAGGCGGAGGAATTGTCGATCACGGTGATGCCCGCTTCCGCGAATTTGGGCGCCCATTCGGTGGAGGTGCTGCCGCCGGCGGAGAAGATGGCTACGTTCGGTTTCATTCCAATAGCCGTATCAGCGGTTACTACCTTGTACGGCTTACCCTTGAACATCACTTCCTTACCAACAGATTTTTCGGAAGCGACAGGGATCAGTTCCGTCACAGGGAAATTCCTTTCCGCGAGTACTTGCAACATTTTGGTGCCTACCAATCCGGTGGCGCCTACTACGGCTACTTTCATGATTTTGATTATGAATTAAAATGAGACCCCAAAATTAATATATCAAACGACAATTTTGATATATTCGGCCAGATTGTTGACCCATTAAAAATGTAAGTTATGCATGTCATTGTTTGTGCCTGCGCGCTGATGTGCGCGCCATGCGGCGATTCGTTGCTCCCACTGCCGCACGACGTCATTATCCACGAGATCATGGCAGACCCCTCGCCCCCGGTTTCCCTGCCGGAATATGAGTTCATCGAACTGAGGAACCTGTCTCCCCGCACCATCAACCTCGCCGGATGGAAAGTGAGTGGAAACGGTGGCTCGGCCACGCTCCCCGCTTTTTCACTGTCGCCCGGCGGCTATGTAGTGGTGGCCCCGCGGAAGGGAACATCGCTTTTTCACCCGGTCGTTGATGCCGGGAGTTTTTTCGCGTTACATAATGAAGAAGACCTCCTTTCCCTGGAATCCCCGTCAGGAAGCGTGATCCATGCCGTGACGGTCGACATGCGGCCGTTTTCCGGGAGCTTCAAATCTTCCGGCGGATGGAGCCTCGAAATGAAAGACCCCGCATTCCCCTGCGCAGGTGCCGTGAATTGGGCGTTTTCGAACGACCCTTCCGGTGGAACGCCCGGCAGGGCCAATTCCGTGGCGGCGCAGATCCCGGAACCTCCGTTGCCGGCGCTGCTCCGCGCTTCTTCGGCAGACAGCCTCCACGTCCGCCTGCATTTTTCCGCGCCGGTCGACAGTACCTCCGCTTCCGCGATCGCCGCGTATGCTTCGGAGCGCAGCATCGCCGCTGCCGTCCCCGAACCGCCGGCTTTCCAAACCGTTTTGCTGAAACTGGCGGAACCCATGCCCCGGGGGACCATGTTCCAGCTCCGCGCATCCGGGCTGAAAGATTGTACCGGGCGCGCCATGCCCGGCAGCGGTCCGGTCCCTTGCGGCCGGCCTTCCATCCCCGAAAACATCGTCATCACCGAAATTCTCCCCGATCCGCAGGCGGGAACGGAAGATTTCCTGGAAGTCTATAATAAAGGTCGGTATCCTGTTGAGCTGGCTGAATTGCGCTGGGCGGTGCGGGCAGACGACGGCTGGAAGGCGCCTTCGCCCGTGGTGCGGCGGCCCTGGCTGCTGTACCCGGGAGAATACCTGGCGCTGAGCGCCGCCCCGGAAGCCCTTTGCCGGCAATATGCCTGCCTGGGCCGGGTGGAAGCCGCTACGGTGCCGGCTTTGTCGGCAGAATCCGGTGGCATCGGCCTCTTTTCGGTGGACGGCCGGCTGATCGACGAGGCGATGTGGGACCGGAAGCTGCACGATCCCGGTCTGGCCATTACAAAAGGCGTGGCTTTCGAGCGGCTGGATTTCAATATGCCGGGGATTGCGCCGGCGAACTGGCATTCCGCCGCATCCACAGCGGGTTTTGGTACGCCGGGGTATGCAAATTCCCACCGGGCGGGCGATGGATCGGGAGGGAACTGGTGCAGCCTGGCGACGGGGGCTTTCAGTCCGGACAACGACGGGCTGGACGATCTCGCCTGGATCAATTGGGAATTTCCTGCGCCGGGGTTTCGGCTGGATGTCCGGATATTTGATGCGGCGGGCCGGCCCGTCCGCCACCTGGCGAATAATATTTCCGCCGCCGATAAGGGCAAATTGAGTTGGAACGGCCTGGCAGACAATGGGTTACCCCTTCCGAAAGGCAGTTATGCCGTCAAAATCGCCGCCTGGAACGGCAATGGGCGCCAATTATCCCGGAAACTCGCCGTGGTATTGCTTCGCGACTGATTGGCCGGGTGGCCGGGAAAGGGGGTGAAAATTTGTCAGGGCGATTTCATCTGTTAATTTTTTATATTTGCCGCTCTTTAAAAATGAATTCATGCAGTACAGAGAAATTGTTGCAGTAACCGGATTAGGCGGTTTATTCCAATTGCTTGCCAGCAAACAGGATGGCGCTATTGTAAGATCGCTGGACGATAAAAGCACCCGCTTTGTATCTTCCCGGGTACATAATTTTACCCCATTGGAAAGCATCGAAGTTTTCACTACGGGCGATAATGTAAACCTGTCGGCTGTATTCAAGGCTATGCAGGAAAATGCGGCATCGTTTCCCCTGGTGGACGCGAAAGCCGATAACAATACGATCAAAGGTTATTTCAAAAGCGTATTCCCCGAGTTCGATGAGGACCGCGTTTACGTGAGCGATATGAAGAAGATGGTGAAATGGTTCTCCATCCTCGAGAAAAACGACCTCCTGAAATTCGACGAAGTAGCGGAAGAAACCGCTGAAGTTGCCGAAGCGCCTGCCGCTGAAGCCGCTCCCGCCGAAGAAGCCAAGCCGAAAAAGAAAGCGCCCGCCAAGAAAGCGGCTGCTGAAACCGAAGGCGCGGAAGGTGAAGAAAAACCGGCCCCGAAGAAGAAAGCCGCGCCTAAAAAGGCCGCTGCCGACGCTGAAGGCGCCGAGGGCGAAGAGAAAAAGCCCAAAACCACCCGTAAAAAGAAAACCGAAGAATAACCGGTTTCCCAAATATCTGGCAGCAAACCAGGCCCTCCCCGCAGGAGGCCTGGTTTCTTTTTTGCCCATATGTCAGGTAAAACCCGCTTAGCCCGTTTTTTGCTATTTTACCGCAAATTAAAATTCAACACATGCCCAATGCCCATATCACAGCGCCGCCCAGGCAATTCCTTCCGGCAGATTTTGCCGTAACCACCTGGGACGCACTGCAGCCATATTTCGAAACCCTCCAGCAAAGGCCCATCAACAGCAGCGAAGAACTTTCCCGCTGGCTGGCCGATATCAGCGAGCTCGAAGCCGTGATCAGTGAAGACGCCTGCTGGCGCCAGATCCGCATGACGAGAGACACCGCCAGCAAGGAATACGAAGAAGCGTTCACCTACTTCTGCATGGAAATCCAGCCCAAACTGCAACCCTATGCAGACGCGCTCAACCGTAAGCTGCTCGACAGCCCCTTCACCGCAGACCTCGATCCCGCCCAATATTTCCCCTACTTGCGCAATGTGCGCAAGCAGGTGAAACTGTTCAACGAAAAGAATATTCCCATCCAGGCAGAACTGAGCGTCATGGCGCAACAATACGGCGTCATCTCCGGTGCAATGACCATCGAAGTGAATGGACAGGAATACACCCTGCAACAGGCCGCCAAGTTCCTCGAAAACCCCGACCGCAAACTGCGCGAGGAAGTTTTCACCAAAACCGGCGAACGCCGCCTGCAGGACCGCGAAAAGCTCGACGCGCTTTATTCCTCCCTCGTCAGCAAACGCCACGAAGTAGCGCAGAACGCAGGTTTCGCCAATTACCGCGATTATAAATTCGAAGAACTGGGCCGTTTCGAATACACGAAAGAAGATTGCTTCCAGTTCCACCAGGCCATCCGCGAGCACATCCTCCCGCTGGTTGGCGGCGCGCTCGAACGGCAGCGCCAGAAACTGGGCCTCGATACGCTCCGCCCCTGGGACGGCGACGCCGAGCCCGAAGGCACCAAACCCCTGGAGCCTTTCAAAGACGGTAACGAGCTCATCTCCAAATCCATCGCGTGCTTTAAGGAATTGCGGCCCTTCTTCGGCGAATGCCTCGAAGTGATGCAGGATATGCAGCGCCTCGATCTCGACAGCCGCAAGAATAAAGCCCCCGGCGGATATAACTGTCCCCTGGCGGAAACCGGCGTGCCCTTCATTTTCATGAATGCCGCCGGCCAGATGAAAGACCTCACCACGATGGTACATGAGGGCGGTCATGCCGTTCACTCCTTCCTCAGCCACAACCTCCCGCTCAGCGCCTTCAAGGAATACCCGATGGAGATCGCCGAAGTGGCGAGCATGAGCATGGAACTGTTCACCATGGACCATTGGCACCTGTTCTTCGATAATCCCGAAGAACTGCGCCGCGCCAAGCTCCAGCAGCTCGAACGCGCCATCGTCATCTTCCCCTGGATCGCTACGATCGACAAGTTCCAGCACTGGATCTACGAAAATCCCGCGCATACGCCCGAAGAGCGTACCGCTGCATGGACGCGCATCCTCGATGAATTCACGCCCGGGAACATCGATTGGACGGGCTTCGAGCACTTCCGTGCCAGCAACTGGCAACGGCAGCTGCATCTTTTCGAAGTGCCTTTCTATTATATCGAGTACGGCATCGCGCAGCTGGGCGCCATCGCCATGTGGAAACAATACCGCGAAAAGCCGGAACAGGCGCTGGACAACTACATGAAAGCCCTGGGCCTGGGATACACCAAAACCCTGCCCGAGCTCTACGAAGCGGCCGGCATCCGGTTCGATTTCTCGCCGGCTTATGTGAAAGAACTGGCGGATTTCGTGCAGGCGGAAATCGATCTGCTCACCAAAAAATAAGCTCAACTGAAAATAAAAAAGGAGCGACCGGTAAAGTCGCTCCTTTTTTTATGTGTTCGAAAATCTTATTGGCAGGATTTGCAAACGCCGCTCACCACTACTTCCACATTGTGCATGGCGTAACCCTGCGGAAGGGTGATCGCCGGCACGTCGGTTTCGTCGAGGCACTGGGTGCTGCCGCATTCTTCGCAGCGGAAGTGTACGTGATGGTCGTGATGCTCGTGCTCCCGGCACTCCGATTTGCAGATGGCATAGCGCACGCTGGTGTCGGTGGTGGGGATTTTATGTACGATCCCTTTGTCGAGGAAGGTTTGCAGGGTGCGGTAAATCGTTACCCGGTCGAAGCTCTTGCCGGTGAGCTTTTCGAAATCGGCATGTTCGAGGGCGCCGTTGCTTTTCAAAAAGAGCTCCAAAATCTTCACACGGGTATCGGTTACGCTCAGATTGCTGGAACGTAACAACTCCACGATGATTTCTTTGTGTTTTGCAGGCATTGTTCAAAAATTTACTCTTGCATCAGCCGGTCGATGTCGGCTATCAGCTTGTCAACGTCTTTTACTTTCGTGCCTTCATACAGTCCGCGGATGCGGCCGTCGCCGTCTACCAGCGCAAACCACTGCGTGTGGATGAAGTCGTCTTCCCCGGTGAAGGTACCATCGTCTACCAGGTAACTTTCGCGGGCCAGTTTGTAAAGCTGGCGCTTGTCGCCCGTGAGGAAGTGCCAGTTCTTCGGGTCCGCGCCATGCTGTTCGGCATAGGCTTTCAGCACGCGAACGGAATCGTAGTCCGGGTCGGAAGTGTGGGACAGGATGAGGAAATTCGGCTTGTCCTTATATTTCGCATAGACTTTTTCCATGTTTTTGTTCATCACCGGGCAGATGTTGGTGCAGGTGGTGAAAAAATATTCGGCTACATAGATCTTTCCTTTCACGTTGTCTTGCGTCACCTGGTTGCTGTCCTGGTCCGTAAAGCTGAAGCCCTGCACGGTGTGGCCGGGAGCGCCCAGTACCGGGAGCTTTTCCTTTCCGATCCAGCTGCCCCTGCTTTCCTTGATCATAAAGGCGTAGTAGGCCATGAAGCTGCCGCTCAGCAGCACGAAAAATGTGGTATAAATTATTAACTTCTTGGACATGTCGAATTTTATCTCCTGGTCTGATCAGCAAAGTTAGCACAGTTTCCCCAGATGGGCCCTGAGCCAGGTCATTTGCCGGTGATTTCGGCGTTGTCGAGATTATAGTACATTTCGTAAATATTTTTCTCGTTGAGCCTCAATACTCCTTTTACTTTGATATAATCGTCGGTTTCGAATTCCGGTTTTTTCGACTTGAAGTTCAGGGCCATGACGGATTCCGGTCCCGAGCCGCCGCAGAAGAAGCAGGAGCTGTTGGGATTGGCGCTGAGCACATACATGGAGCCCTTCGGGTCTATCGGAACCATGTACCCGCTGATCTCCACCGTTTTCCCGTTCAGGGCCTTGATGGCGCGGGAGAACGAAGGGTAGAGCATGGGCATTTGCATCTTTTCGTCGTATTTGCGGGTAAAGATGACGTCTGACAGTTGTTTCCAGGTCACTTTGAGGGGCGCTTCGTCGCGGGGGGCCACGTCGATGGTAGACATGGGCAGGTTGCCGGAGGAAGCGGCGTTGGCAGACAGGATCCGTTGCATCCAGGGGGCGGCGGAAAGGCCGTGGCGGCAAACCCGTGAAATGTCTGAACAGGAAACGAGGGCGAAGGCGGCGAGGCCCAGTACGATTTTCTCCACTTTAAGCATTGGCAAGCGTTTTAGCGATATTCAGCCGGAAAGCGCGCACTGCAGGCAGCAAAGCGGCCAGCAGGCAGGCCCCGACGATGGCTGCGGCCGTAATGGCATCGGCAGCGGTTAACGGCATGGCGCCGGAAAAATTCAAATGATAGCCGGCAAACAGTTCCTGTTGCAACAGCAGCAAAGCCACGCGGCTCAGCGCGATCCCCGTTACCACGCCCGCCAGTCCCAACAGGAAAGCTTCGGCGAAAACGAGGGTGAGCAATTTGCCGCGGGAGCCGCCCATGGTCCGGATAAGGGCCAGTTCGTAGCGGCGCTCGTGCGTGCCCTGCACCAGCGTTACAAAGATACTGCATGCGGCGAGCCCGGCCAACAGCCAGCCCAACGCGCGCAAAACCTTCGCGCCGGTACCCAGCAGCGATTGCAGCCGGTTGATCTCGATAGCGGGCACCGCGGCCTGCATGTTCGTGTATTCGTTGATCATCCGCGGAAACTGCAATTGCCCCATCGGACTGCGGAACTTGATCAGCACCGCCGTTACCTGCTTGCGCGGGTCGGGCGTTTGCATCATGGCGCTTTCCTGGCTGCCGGCATCTGCGTGATTTTTTGCGGCACCTTCAAGATCGTGCGCTTCGTTTTCATGATGATCGTGATCTTCCGGCGCGCCCGGTTTCGTTGCGTGTGCATCGTGATCATGGTTTCCTTCCGCATGATCATGTGCGTCTGCATCGCCGGGTTTCATTGGGTCTGCATCGTGATCATGATCGCCTTCCGCATGATCGTGCGCGTCTGCGTCATGATGCGGCGCGTGAATGTCCCACACGCTTTCCAGCGGCGTCAGCAGCAGTTGATCAACCGCCAGGCCGGTGGCGGGAAGGATGCCGCTGACGAGATATTCTTCCCCTTCATGCACATGGCCCGTTTTCCCCAGACCGTGCGTCCCCGCGAAGCGGCTGCCCACTTTCAAGCCAGCCTTTCGCGCGGCCTCGGCGCCGGCCACCACTTCCATCGACTTCCCGAAAACCTTTCCCTGTGCGGGTTTTACGTTGTATTTGTCGAGATATGCCTGCGTGGTGCCGATGATGCGAAAACCGTGGTACGAATCCCCCAGCGAAATCGGTACTGCCGATTCCACCAGCGGGTGATGCATGAAACGATCGGCTTCGGTAAGTGAAATATTGCCGGTGGGATTGTCGAGATGATAGACACTGCTGAGGATCAGCTGAAGCGGACTACCCTTTGCACCCAGCACGAGGTCGATGCCGTCGATCTGCTGTTCGAGTTGTTGGCGCGCCTGCCGGTTGAGGGCCCACAGCACAAGGAGCACGGTGGTGCTGCAGGAAAGCAGCAGCCAGCAAAGCGCGGTGTAAAGCGGTTTGTGAAGCAGGTTGCGTATGGCGATGCGGAAAATCATGTCAGTTGGATGTGTTGAGGGAAAAGGGATGTAAGCCGGTTGTCGTGCGTAACGATGAGCAGCGCCGCATTGTGGCGGGCGGCCTGTTCGGAAAGCAGGCGGGCCACGGCTTCGCAGTTACGGTCGTCGAGACTGGCGGTGGGCTCATCGGCCAGGATCACGTTGGGCGAGGGCAATACGGCCCGTGCGATGGAAGCGCGTTGCTGTTCGCCCTGGCTGAGGCGCGCGGGAAGCTGGTGCAGGAGATGATCGATCCGGAGATCGGTGGCTACGGCTTCGAGGCGTTTGTGATCTGTGGCCGCGCCGGTGAGGCGGAGCGGGAGCAGGAGATTGTCTGCCACGGAAAGCGATCCGATAAAATGCGACCGCTGGAAAATGATCCCGATATGCTGGCCGCGGAAGGCGTCCATTTTCGGGGTGCTGAGCGAGCCGATGGGCGTGCCGGCAACGTTGACGGTGCCGCCCGCAGGCTGGATGAGCCCTGCGAGGAGGTGCAGCAGGGTGGTTTTTCCGGCGCCGGAAGGCCCGGTGATCAGGAGGGTTTCTCCTTTGCGGCAAGCCAGGTCGGGGAACCGGATCTGGCGCCCGCCCGGATAGGTATATGCCAGTTCGCTGGTCTGGATCATCATATCTGTCATCACTACTTGTTTTGGCAACAACGTTGCAAATGGAACGTCGAATTCGGCTAAGATAGCGTTCGCTGCATACAAATTTCATTAATTTTTGGATTAAATGCAACTATGTTGCAAAATAACCCTTAGCTTTGTTGCCCACAAAACCAACTAACCATGCCCAATAATCGACTGATGAACAGAATGAACCTGGACGCGCTAGGCATCGGGGCCTCGCTGGCCTGTGCGGTGCATTGCGTAGCGTTGCCGCTGGTGGCGGCGTTTCTTCCGCTGGCCGGCGCGGCGCTTCATTACGAGCCGCTGGAGTACCTGTTGCTGGGTGCCACGCCTGTAGTTGGATTGTTGGCGTTATACCGGGGGTATAAATACCAGCATCGCCGGGTGCGGCCGTCGGTATTGTTCGTAGTGGGATTTGCGTTGTTGATGGCGGGGCATTTCTGGTTCCCGGAGGCCTGGGAGCTGAGCGCGATCGCGCTGGGCGCGGGTTTGCTCATCGCGGCGCATGTAGATAACATCCGTTTTTGCCGGAAATGCAGGGGGAAGGAATCGGCCCCGGTAGCAGCTGAATAAGTCGGAATTTCCCGGAAACGTTTAGTTGCAGCTGTAATCGCCCATCCAACAATTTGCAAATGCGTTCAATTATTTGATGATTGAGTGGAGTGGATGATAATTGGCGAAACGGTTTTTGTAAGAAACGCTGGCCTGTATATTAAATCGTTCATCCATCAAATCCAAAAGTGATCATTTATTTGACAATTGAGTTGTGCGGATGACAATTGGCGAAACGGTTTTGTAAGAAACGCTGGCCTGTATTAAATCGTTCATCCATCAAATCCAAAAGTGATCATTTATTTGACAATTGAGTGGAGCGGATGACAATTGGCGAAACGGTTTTTTAAGAAACGCTGGCCTGTATTAAATCGTTCTTCCAGCAAATCCAAAAGTGATCATTTGTTTGACAATTGAGAGGAGCGGATGACAAAAGATGTCTGACAAATGCCGCTATCGCCAAAAAGGTAAACTGAAGAAAAAATTGTCCTTCCAGCAAATCCAAAGGTGATCATTTGTTTGACAATTGAGTTGTGCGGATGAAAATTGGCGAAACGGTTTTGTAAGAAACGCTGGCCGGTATTAAATCGTTCATCCATCAAATCCAAAAGTGATCATTTGTTTGACAATTGAGTGGAGCGGATGACAATTTGCGATATGTTTTTATAAGAAACGCTGAACTGAAGATAAAATCGCTCTTCCATCAAATCACAAATGGGATGATTTGCTGGGTAGATGAATTTAGTTGATGACAATCAATTGTACGGTGGGATGCAACATTCCCGCTTTCGAAAGTTTTTTTCGTCACCATTTAACCTGACCATATGCCCGCAGCATCCACTTTTGCCTTGACGGGAGACCACTTCCGCAAGGCGCCCTCCCAACTGCCCGTCACCGTACTCAGCGGATTCCTCGGCGCAGGGAAAACATCGCTCCTCCAACACATCCTTCACAACCGCGAAGGCCTGCGCGTAGCCGTTATCGTGAACGATATGGCCGAAGTCAACATCGATGCGCGCCTCGTCCGCAACGCCGCTTCCCTCCATCAAACGGAAGAAAAACTGGTGGAAATGTCGAACGGATGCATCTGCTGCACCCTCCGCGAAGACCTCCTCGCCGAAGTGCAACGCCTCGCGGCGGAACAACGGTTCGATTACCTGCTCATCGAATCCAGCGGCATCTCCGAACCGCTGCCGGTAGCGCAAACCTTCACCTGGCAAGACGATCAGCAAGGCATCGACCTCAGCGCCGTGTCCCGGCTCGATACGCTCGTTACCGTCGTGGATGCTTACAATTTCCATCACGACTATGCCAGCCGGGAACTGCTCAATGAAAAAGGCTTGACGGAAGCGGCCGACGAACGCACCATCGTGAACCTGCTGACCGACCAGATAGAATTCGCCAACGTCATCGTTCTTAACAAATGCGACCTCGTGACCGGCGAACAGAAAGGCGCCCTGAAATCCCTCCTGCGCAAACTCAACGCCAAAGCCAGGATCGTGGAAGCGGTCAAAGGGGAAGTGCCGCTCCGCGAAGTGCTCCATACCCGGCTGTTCGACTTCGAAGAAACTTCCCAATCCGCCGGCTGGATCGCCGAGCTGGAAAAAGAACATGTTCCGGAAACGGAAGAGTACGGGATCCGGTCGTTCGTATACCGCAGCCGCGCACCGTTCCATCCGGAAAGGTTTTGGGAAATGGTGCAGCATAGCTGGCCGCAAGGTGTTATTCGCTCGAAGGGTTTGCTGTGGCTGGCTTCCCGGCCAGACGTGGCTGTAAACTGGAGCCAGGCGGGCCGCTCGCTCATGGCCGACCGCGCCGGCGTGTGGTGGTGCTCTATCCCGGAAAAGCACTGGGAACTCGATCCCGCATCCGAACAGATCATCCGCGAACGATGGCATCCGCTGTTCGCCGACCGTTACAACGAAATCGTCATCATCGGCCAGGACATCGACCCGCACGCCATTTCCGTGCTGCTCGACGGTTGCCTGTGCAACAACGAAGAAACAATGGGCTGGAAACTCGGCCGGCCATTCAACGATCCCTTTCCCGCTTTCTGATAATGTTTAGGTAATTAGTTCCTGCGAAACCCCAACGCCGCCGCCCCTCTGTGTCCTCGATAAATTTCACGGGCGGCGGCTTCTTTCCAAAATCCTATTATTTAGGTCGGTCTAAAAATTAATTTAGACAAATATGGATTCTGTTTTTAAATTTGTCTCACAAACAACCTACAACCTCATGGCAGCAATGCTACGTACCATTTCAACCTTACTATTTGCTGCGGTAACACTCGCCGCTCACGGCCAGGGCCGCCTGAAAGGGACCATTTCCGCAGGCGAAAAACCCGTCCCCTTCGCTACCGTCGGATTTAAAGATCTCAAAACCGGCGTCGTGACCGATGAAACCGGTCAATTCATCATTCCCAACGTTCCCGCGGGCAAACATGAGCTCCAGGTGAGCGCGGTAGGGTACCTCACTTCCAAACAAACCGTCACCATCAAGTCCACAGGCACCACCAGCGTGCTGATCAGGCTGGAACCCTCTGCCAGCAATCTCGGCGAAGTTGTGGTCAGCGGCACCCTCCGGCCGGTAACCAAAATGGAAAGCCCGGTGCCCGTGGAAGTCTATTCCCCCGTCTTCTTCCGGAAAAATCCCACCCCCAGCATCTTCGACGCGCTCCAGAATGTAAACGGTGTACGCCCGCAGCTAAACTGCAACGTCTGCAACACGGGCGATATCCATATCAACGGGCTCGAAGGGCCCTACACCATGGTCATGATCGACGGGATGCCCATCGTCAGCGCCCTGTCTACCGTCTACGGCCTGTCCGGCATCCCGAACAGCCTCGTGGAGCGGGTGGAAGTGGTAAAAGGCCCGGCCTCGACGCTGTATGGTTCCGAAGCGGTGGCAGGATTGATCAACATCATCACCAAATCGCCCGCCACGGCGCCGGTACTTTCGGCCGACGTGATGGCCACTTCCTGGCAGGAATACAACGTGGACATGGGATGGCGGTTTAAAGCCGGATCACGGGCACAGTCGCTCCTGGGGCTGAATTACTTCAATTACCAGGATCCCGCAGACCATAACGGCGACGGCTTCACCGACGTTACCCAGCAACACCGGATCAGCGTTTTCAACAAATGGAGCTTCACGCGGAAAAACGACCGGGTAGCTTCGCTGGCGGCCAGATATTTTTACGAAGACCGCTGGGGCGGGCAAACCCAGTGGGAAAAACGCTGGCGCGGAACAGACAGCGTTTACGGTGAAAGTATATATACCAGTCGCGTCGAAGTGCTGGGGCAATACCAGCTGCCGACCCGGCCGCGCCTCATGCTGCAGGGCTCGTTCAACTATCATAACCAGAATTCCGTGTATGGCGCCACCTGGTTCCTCGCGAAGCAGACCATCGCGTTCGCGCAGCTGACCTGGGACAAGGAAATAGGGAAACACACACTGCTGGCGGGTTTGCCGTTCCGGTACACGTTTTATGACGACAATACGGTGGCTACTACGGAAAAAGACGTCAACAAACCCCAGCGGACCTTCCTGCCCGGCGTGTTCGTGCAGGACGAGATCAAGCTGGCTACGGCGCACAACCTGCTGCTGGGCATGCGGTACGATTACAATTCCCTTCACGGCAATATCGTTACGCCCCGCATCGCCTATAAATGGACGCCCAACTACCGGAACGTGTTCCGCCTGAACGCGGGAACGGGTTACAGGGTGGTGTCTGTGTTCACGGAAGACCATGCCGCGCTGAGCGGCGCCCGTGAAGTGGTGATCCAGTCGGAGCTGAAGCCAGAGCGGAGCTGGAACGTCAATTTGAACTACACGAAGAAAATACCGTTGGGAAGCGCCTTTTTGGGGCTGGATGCGACAGCTTTCTACACACACTTCTCGAACCGCATCATGCCCGACTATTCCCGGCCCGACTCCATATTATATGACAATTTGAACGGGTATGCGGTGTCTGAGGGATTCAGCCTCAATGCCGACCTGGCGTTCGCGTTCCCACTGAAGATCATGGCGGGGGCTACGGTGATGGACGTTTATGAGAAGGACCGCGGGGTGAAAACCAGGCCCATGCTCACCGAACGGTTTACCGGGACGTGGACGGTAAGTTATGCGTTCAAAAAGGCGGGTTTGACGGTGGATTATACCGGTAATATATATGGGCCGATGTTGCTGCCGGTGCAACCGAAGGACCCGCGGCCGGCCAAGTCGCCGGTCTGGAGCATTCAGAACGTACAGTTGACGAAGAAGTTGGGGAAGGAGTGGGAGATTTATGGAGGGGTGAAGAATCTGCTGAATTTCCTGCCGCCGAAGAACAGCATCGCGCATGCGCATGACCCTTTCGACAAGCGGCCGGGTTATAATGCCGACGGGAGCGTTGATCCTTATAACCTGACATTCGACCCCGCATACGTATTTGCACCGAACCAGGGGATCCGTGGATTCCTGGGGGTGCGGTTCACGCGGCAATGATCAGAGGGCGAGGCCGACTTTGATACCGAGGTGGAGGCTGGGGAGGAATTTCTTGGCTTCATCTGTCTGAGGGACCACCGCTCCCCCTTCGAAACGGTGGGTGGAGGCTGTGTAGACTTTCCCGCGAACGCCTACGCCGAGGTAGGGATCGAGGATGAATTTGCCGCGGTGCATCTGGCGTCCGAGCAGGAGTTGGAGGCCGTAGACGTTTTTGTCCGCAGTATTTTCATAGGTCGCGCTGTTCAGCGTGACCTTTTCATTTGCATAGAATACCTTTTTAAAGAGGAGAACGGGCTCGAAGTAGGTGCCGGCCATGCGGATGGCGGTGTTCCGGCGGACGAGGTACCATTTGAGGCCGGCCCTGAAGCCGCCGCCGCGGCCTTCCACGAACTGTTCGGTGGAGATGCCGGGATTTTCTTTCCCGATATTGATCCGTTTGAAGAAGACGTAGTCCGGGTAATCGGTGTAAATACCGGAAACGCCGAGCTCGAGGCTCAGGGTTTCGGAGAGGTCCTGTTCGAGGTAGAGGTCCAGCTCATTAATGATGGTGGTGGGGTTTACCTTGATGTAGGTCCGTTTGCGGAAAGGTTCTTCCTGCGCCAGGGCGGTTTGTGCTGCTGTTGCGAGGAGGATAATGGTAAGGATCCTTTTCATATGGCTGCCGGGTTGTAGGGGGAGGCGGGTGGTGACGCCCGCCTTTGGGAATCAGGTCAATAATCGTTCCACAATAACGGGGAACCATTTATGTTCGAGCGCCTGTACTTTTTGGGCGAGGCTTTCGGGTGTATCGGCTGGTGTGATGGTGCATTTTTCCTGGAGGATGGTGGCGCCATCGTCATATTTTTCGTTGACGAAGTGGATGGTGATGCCGGATTCGGGTTCGCCCGCGGCGATGACGGCTTCGTGGACGAAGTGGCCGTACATGCCTTTGCCGCCGTATTTGGGGAGGAGTGCGGGGTGGATGTTAATGATTTTGTCGGGGAATGCCTGGACGAGGTTGGCGGGCACTTTCCAGAGGAAGCCGGCGAGAACGATGAGGTCGATGTGCAGCTCCTGCATCAATTTAACATAATAATCTCCCCGGAGGAATGCTTCCTTATCTATTATATATGAAGGGATGTTTTCGGCTTCGGCGATCAGGAGGACCCCGGCGTCCGGTTTGTTGGAAACGATGGCGGCCACGCGGATGGCTGGGTTGCCTTTGAGGTGATCGATGATCTTTTGGGCGTTTGAGCCGGCGCCGGAGGCGAAAATGGCGATGTTTTTCAAGTTTGTATATAAATTAAGGCACAAAAATAGGCAGATAACCATTTCCGGTAACGGTAAATTTCCATAATTTTAGGAGAAGCCCGGGCCATGGGGGGCGGAGGCTGATGTAAATCAGGTGACGGGAATGCGCAAAATCATGGCAATGCAACCAACTATATACGTATCTTGTTGTAGGTTGAAGTATCACATATCCGGTCCGGAACAACTTCCCGTGAGGCACTATCCGACAGTCTGGTTGAAAACTCCAAGCAAAAAAAGTATCACTGCGATCGGCAGAATCTCCGTAGATGGTAAATATGATTTTTATCAGGTATTGCGGTCGGCGTGTATGCGCCGGGGGTGAAGGGAGAGTCGAAATCAGCCACAGTAGATAATTTCAGCGGAATCATCTTTCGCGGATGTTATATAAAAACAGCTTGCAAAACAAGGACAATTTTTTTTCGTTTGTTGGTAAATTGTCAACATTCTGTCTTATTTTTGCTGGCACTTTTAAGAAACCTTAGGTCAAATCTAAACTAAATAGGCTGTGTATCGTCGTGTTTCCATTCGTTTGCGTAAGCAATTTGTGAGTGTTCTTATCCTATGCGCGGGGCTGGTTAGTTCCTTCTCCATCGCGCGGGCAGCAGATCCTGGTGCAGGTAAGACGCTATTTCAGCAGAATTGTGCTTCCTGTCACAATGTGCACAAAAAACTGACAGGCCCTGCGCTCGCAGGTGTTGAGAGCAGGTGGGCCGATAAGGCGCTGCTTCACAAGTGGATCCGCAATTCCGCTTCTGTAATTGCGTCCGGCGACAAGTATGCCGTTGATCTCTTCAACTCTTATAACAAGCTTCCGATGACGGCCTTCCCGGCCCTCACCGATGGTGATATCGACAATATCCTCGCTTTCGTGGCGCAGGAAGAGTCGAAACCTGTAGGTGGCGATAAAGGAGCTGGTGGCGCTGGTACAGCCGCTGCAGGAGGAGAGAAGGATTCCGGTAACAACAGCCTGCTGTTCGGCATCATCACCCTGATCCTCGCGATCGTAGCGGTGATCCTCATGCAGATCAACAGCAACCTGAACAAGCTGGCTTCCGAAAAAGAAGGCCACGCTACCGCGGAACCTGTCCCCTTCTACAAAAACAAAGTTTACATCGCCCTTTGCATCGTATTGCTCTTCATCGTTGGCGGTTACTATACCATCCAGGGCGCTATCGGCCTGGGTCGCCAGGACGGCTACATGCCGGAGCAACCCATCTTCTACTCCCACAAGGTGCACGCGGGTATTAATCAGATCAACTGTCTTTACTGCCACTCTTCCGCTGAAAAGAGCAAGCATGCCATGATCCCTTCGGAGAACGTGTGTATGAACTGCCACAAGGCCATTACCGAATACACCGGTGACGACCTCTACACAGCTGAAGGCAAGAAAGTGAACGGTACGGCTGAAATCCAGAAACTGTTCGATCACGTTGGATGGGACAAAGACGCCGGCCGCTATACCAAACCGGGCCAGCCCATCGAATGGAAGAAAATCCACAGCCTGCCCGACCACGTTTACTTCAACCACTCCCAGCACGTGAACGCAGGCAAGGTACAGTGCCAGACCTGCCACGGCGATATCCAGGAGATGGACGAAGTGAAGCAGTTCGCCGACCTGTCTATGGGCTGGTGCGTAAACTGCCACCGTACCACTAAAGTGCAATTTGCCGAAAACAACTACTACAGCATCTTCGAAAAGCTGCACAATGATGTGAAAGAAGGCAAGGTTGACAGTGTGACCGTAGAAATGCTGGGCGGTACCGAGTGCCAGAAGTGCCACTACTAATCAATAGATCAGAGAAATCAGACCAGACAAATTTTTCAAATCGTAACGCGATATAAATAATCACATGGAGCAAAAAAAGTATTGGAAAGGCTTGGAGGAGTTGCACAATACCACTTCGCATCAGGAGACTGTGAAAAACGAATTCAGGGAAGACCTGCCGTTTGAAGAGAGCGATAGTTTCCTGGGTGGAACCACCCCTCGCCGGGACTTCCTGAAATACCTCGGGTTTACCACTGCCGCAGCAACCATCGCTGCCAGCTGCGATATCCCGGTTAAGAAGGCGATCCCCTACGTAAACAAACCGGAAGATATCACCCCCGGTGTTCCCAACTATTATGCTTCCGCTTATACTGTAGACGGTGAGTACGTTCCCCTGGTGGTGAAAACCCGTGAGGGCCGCCCCATCAAGATCGAAGGCAACGATATGTCGGCGATCACGAAAGGTTCCACCACCGCCCGTGTACAGGCTTCCGTTCTTTCTTTATATGATGTGGCCCGCCTCCGCTTCCCCGGTATCAATCAAATGAACGGCGACGCAGACCTGGCAACCCGCATCAAGGAAATGCAATATTCCGAGCTGGACAAGCAGATCGCCGCCGCCATTTCCGGCAAATCCGTGGCACTGCTCACCTCCTCTATCGTAAGCCCCTCCACCAAGAAGCTCATCGGTGAATTCCTGGCGAAATATCCCGGAAGCCGCCATGTAACATATGATGCCGTTTCCTATTCCGGTATGCTCCTCGCCAACGAGGCTTCCTACGGTAAACGTGCCATCCCCTCCTACCACTTCGAAAACGCGAAAGTAGTAGTGAGCCTGGGCGCCGACTTCCTCGGCACCTGGCTGAACCCTGCAGAATTCTCCGTTCAATACGGTGAAGGCCGCAAGATCAACCAGAAAAGCCCCGAAATGAGCAAGCACTTCCATTTCGAGAGCATGATGAGCCTCACCGGCGCCAACGCCGACGAGCGCTTCACCCACCGCCCCTCCGAAGCAGGCGTAGTAGCCCAGGCGCTGCTGGCTGCCCTCGGTGGTGCCGTTTCCGCTCCCGCTATCGCCAACACCCGCCTGAAAGAAGGCATCGCCAAAGCCGCCAAAGCCATCCAGGCCAACCCCGGCAAATCGATCGTAGTGTCTGGCTCCAACGATGTGAACGTTCAGATCCTGGTAAACGCCATCAACAACATGGCCGGCTCCAACGGAACTACCATCGACTGGGCTTCCCCCGTTAATTACAAGCAAGGTATCGACAGCGATATGCAGCAGCTGGTTGCCGACCTGAACGCAGGTTCCATCGGCGCCCTGATCGTGTACGGCGTGAACCCCGCTTACGATTACTTCGACGCAGCCAAATTCAAGGACGGTGTGAAGAAAACCGCTGTAACGATCTCGTTCAACGACCGTTACGACGAAACCACCGAGCTTTGCAAATACATCATGCCCGACCATCACTACCTCGAAAGCTGGGGTGATGCCGAGCCGAAAAGCGGTTACTATGGTTTCATCCAACCGACCATCGCCCCGCTGTTCAAAACCCGTGCTTTCCAGGACAGCCTGCTGACCTGGACCGGCAACGCCACCGCATGGGTAGATTACCTGAAAAATGAATGGATCACCCGCCTGGGCTCCCAGGCTGCATGGGACAAAACCCTGCAAGACGGTCTCATCGAGCCCGCAACGGCCCCTGCGCTGGGTGGTGCTTCTTTCGTTGCCGACGTTGCCGCCGCCGCCGCCAAAATCGGTGCGCCGAAAACCTCCGGCCTCGAACTGGTGATGTACGAAAAAGTGGCTATCGGTAACGGTAAAGAAGCCAACAACCCCTGGCTCCAGGAAATGCCCGACCCGATCACGCGCTCCACGTGGGACAACTACGCCTGCGTATCCAACAAGCTCGCGAAAACTTTCAATATGGAACTGGGCGACGATTACGAAATCAACGCCGAAAAGAAAGTTCTGAAAATCACCGCCAAAGGCAAAACCGTTGAACTGCCCCTGCTGATCGTGCCTGGTATCCAGGAAGATACGATCGCCATCGCAGTAGGTTACGGCCGCGGCAAGAAAGAATTCATCGGTAAGGCTGCCGGCGAAATCGGTAAGAACGCTTACCAGTTCGTATCCTTCAACGGCCAGACTTTCGATTACTTCTCCAACGAAGCCAAAGCAGAAGCAACCGGCGCCAAATACGCGGTAGGTCTTACCCAGACCCACAACAGCTACGAAGGCCGCCCGATCATCAAGGAAACCACGCTCGAGGAGTTCATCAAGAACCCGAAAGAAGTGAACCACGATCGCCAGCATCTGTTCGAAACATATGGTGAAGATTTCCGTAACGATGGTACCCTGTACACCGGCGGCACCAAGTTCGAATATCCCGGTATCAAGTGGGGCATGTCCATCGACCTGAACTCCTGCTTCGGTTGCGGCGCCTGCGTAGTAGCTTGTACTGCCGAGAATAACGTATCCGTAGTAGGTAAGGAACAGGTGATCCTGGCGCACGAAATGCACTGGCTGCGTATCGACCGCTACTTCGCCGGCGACGAAAACAACCCCGAGGTTGTGTTCCAGCCCATGCTTTGCCAGCACTGCGATAACGCACCCTGCGAGAACGTTTGCCCGGTAGCCGCTACCAACCACTCTTCCGAAGGTATCAACCAGATGGCTTATAACCGTTGCATCGGTACCCGTTACTGCGCGAACAACTGTCCGTACAAAGTTCGCCGCTTCAACTGGAGAGACTGGAACGGTGCAGACAGCTTCGAAGGCAACCTGCACGACACTGCCGATATGAACGACGCCCTCACCCGCATGGTACTGAACCCCGACGTGGTGGTTCGTTCCCGCGGTACGATGGAAAAATGCTCCTTCTGCGTTCAGCGTCTGCAAGACGCGAAACTGGCCGCGAAGAAAGCAGGCCGCCCGATGAAAGACGGCGAAGCCAAAACTGCCTGCCAGCAGGCTTGCTCCAGCGGCGCTATCGTATTCGGCAACGTAAACGACAAGGAAAGCCGTATCTACAAAGTTCGTAACGAAGAGCAGACCGACCGTATGTACTACGTACTGGAAGAAACGCACGTACTGCCCTCCATCAACTACCTGGCGAAAATCCGTAACAAGGATGCCGCTCCGGTAGCCGCCGGGCACGATGCGAAAGCTGAAGAGAAAGCTCATCACTAATGATAGCGTTCCATCCCGAAAGGGGAAGGAACAAGAACGATAGAACTAGTTAAGAATCTGTTTTAAGTTTTGAAACAACATAGCCCCGGAGCGATCCGGGGCGAGCAAAGCTCGAAATACTATGCATTTGAAGTACGAATCCACACTGAGAGAACCTTTAGTAGATGGGGTTAAGGATTATCACCAGGTAACGGAGGACATTATCAGTCCTATTGAAGCCAAGCCTGGTAAACTGTGGTATATAGGTTTATTCATCTCCATTCTCCTGCTGCTGTTCGGTGTATTCTCCGTATTCTGGGAGGTTTACTTCGGTACAGGTGTGTGGAACCTGAACAAGACCATCGGTTGGGGTTGGGACATCACCAACTTCGTATGGTGGGTAGGTATCGGCCACGCCGGTACGCTGATCTCCGCCATCCTCCTGCTGTTCCGCCAGGGCTGGCGTACAGGGGTGAACCGCGCGGCGGAAGCGATGACCATCTTTGCGGTAATGTGCGCGGGCCAGTTCCCGATCTGGCACATGGGCCGTGTATGGATGGCCTTCTTCGTACTTCCTTACCCCAACACCCGCGGCCCGCTGTGGGTAAACTTCAACTCGCCCCTGCTGTGGGACGTGTTCGCGATCTCTACTTACTTCACCGTTTCCCTCCTGTTCTGGTACTCCGGTCTGCTGCCCGACTTCGCGACAGTGCGCGACCGCGCCAAAACCAAACTGCGGAAACTGCTGTATGGTGTTGCTTCCTTCGGCTGGACTGGTTCCACCAAGCACTGGCAGCGTCACGAATCGCTCTCGCTGGTACTCGCCGGTCTGAGCACCCCGCTGGTACTTTCCGTACACACCATCGTATCTTTTGACTTTGCTACCTCCGTGATCCCCGGCTGGCACACCACGATCTTCCCGCCCTACTTCGTTGCGGGTGCGATCTTCTCCGGCTTCGCGATGGTACAGACCCTGCTGATCATCACCCGTAAAATACTCGGACTGGAAGATTACATCACCCTTGGCCACATCGAAGCGATGAACAAGGTGATCGTACTGACCGGCTCCATCGTAGGTGTTGCTTACCTGACCGAGCTGTTCATGGCATGGTACTCCGGTGTTCAATATGAATTCGACACCTTCTACAAGTTCCGCGCTGCCGGTCCGCTGGGTTGGTCTTACTGGATCATGATGACCTGTAACGTAATTTCCCCGCAGGTGTTCTGGTTCCGCAAGATGAGAAGGAACATCATGGTTACCTTCATCATGTCCATCATCGTGAACATCGGTATGTGGTTCGAGCGTTTCGTGATCATCTGTACTTCGCTGTACCGCGATTACCTGCCCTCTTCCTGGAGCTACTACCGCCCGTCCTGGCCGGAAGTTGGTTTCTACCTGGGTACGTTCGGCCTGTTCTTCACCTGCTATTTCCTGTTCGCCAAGTACTTCCCGGTTATCGCCGTTGCGGAGATCAAGTCGATCCTGAAAACATCCGGCCAGAACTTCAAGGAGAAAATGGACGTATACGAAGAGCAGAGCGTTGAGAAATTTGCGCACGATCACACAGCGCACCACTAAGAATTGAATTAAGATTAACGGAATACAGAATAATTATCCATATGGCTGTTAAGAAATTTGTTGTAGGCAGTTTTGATGATGAGGCGGTGTTGTTTCCGGCGGTAAAGAAAGTACGCCAGGCTGGTTACAAGATACATGATGTGTACACCCCGTTCCCGATCCATGGCCTGGACCATGCGATGGGCCTGAGAGAGACGAGCCTGCACACGGCCGGCTTCATTTACGCGCTTTGCGGTACAACGACGGCGCTGTCTTTCATGAGCTGGGTATTTACGACCGACTGGCCGATGAACATCGGTGGCAAGCCGCACTTCCCCTTACCGGCGTTCATTCCCATCACTTTCGAGTTGACGGTACTGTTTTCGGCGGTGGGTATGGTGATGACATTCATGTACCTGTGCCAGATGGCCCCCTTCGTGAAGAAGCATATTTTCCACCCCCGTCAAACGGACGATCTGTTCGTAATGGCGATCGAGCTGTCTGACAAGACGAGCGCCGAAGAGGTGAAAGGCTTCCTCAGCAGCGTGGGCGCGAAGGAGATCAACGAGCAGACGGCAGAAGCCGGCTGGTGGCTGGGTCGCTTCGACAGGGAAGACAAGGTATTTGCCAAATAATCGTTTGGGCGGATACGAATCGAATAGAAAGATCAGTTATTGACATTATAAAGGAGGACGGAGCCGGAAGGTATCTGTCCAGCAACTGAAAAGACAATAAATATCGGATGAAAAGGACTTCCAACATACTGATTGTAGCAGCCTTAGCAGGGGGCGCCTTCCTGGCATCCTGCGGGAACAAGGGGCCGCACCATAGAAATCCCGGCAAGATTTATGTGCCCGATATGTACGAATCCCGTGCATACGAGTTCTACAGCGCCCGCCTTGCGAGCATGAAGCCGGTGGAAGGAACGGTGAAACGTGGCGCCATGCTGCCTTATCACCTGAAAGCGGAAGATACTGCGCAGGCGAACCTGGTGAGAAACCCCCTGGTGCTGGACAAAGCGGGTCTGGATGAAGGGAAGCGCCTGTATGATATTTACTGCGGTGTTTGCCACGGCCAGAAGCTGGACGGCAACGGACCGCTGTACAAAGGTGGCGACGGGCCGTACCCCCTGGCCCCGGCGGCTATGCTGACCGGCAAGGTGATGGGTTACTCCGAAGGCCGTATCTTCCACGTGATCACGTACGGTTTCAACGCCATGGGCAGCTACGCCAGCCAGCTCGATATCGAGCAACGCTGGAAAGTGGTAGGCTATATCAAGAACATGCAGAACGGCGGCAAAGCGCCCGCAGCGGCAGCTCCGGAAGCGGCACCCGCAGCCGATTCGGCAACAGCGGCGGCACCGGCGGTAGCAGCAGCTCATTAATAAGATTAAATCGCATTTCAACTTCGTATTTTAATATACAACAGTAATGAAGGACCAATTTGTAGTACCAGCAAGATTAAAAACGACCAGCTTCGTGCTTTTGGGCATTGGCTTGCTGACTTTGTTGATCGGAATATTTGCACTCAACGGCGAGCACGGGCCCACCCGGTTCTGGGCTGGCCTGTTGCAGAACAGCACCTTCTTCCTGATGGTGGCCCTGGCCAGCACCTTTTTCATCTGTGTGACCACACTCGCACACGGTGGCTGGCAAATGGCGTTCCGCCGCGTACCCGAAGCCATCTCCATGGCCGTGCCTGTGCTGAGCGTGATCGTGCTGGTAGTACTGGGCTTCCTCATCTTCGGTAACAAAGGCCACATTTACCACTGGCTGCATCCGCATGGCGACAAAGTACTGGAGTTCAAATCTCCTTTCCTCAACGCCGGTTTCGTAACGACCATGACGGTGATCACCCTGGCCCTCTGGAGCCTGCTCACGGTGAAACTGCGCCGCATGTCGCTCGCGGAAGACAAGATGCTGCTGGACCAGGACAGCCGTAAGGCATTGATCTGGAAAGGTACCGTATGGTGCGGCCTGTTCGCCGTAGTATACGCCCTGAGCATGGGTTCCACCACACCGTGGATCTGGCTCATGAGCATCGACGCACACTGGTTCTCCACCATGTACAGCTGGTACACTTTCGCCAGCACCTGGGTTTCCGGCCTGTCGCTCATCGCACTGTTCGTAGTGTACCTGAAGAGCAAAGGGTACCTGGAAATGGTGAACGAAGAGCACCTGCACGATCTTGGCAAGTTCATGTTCGCGTTCAGCGTATTCTGGACATACCTCTGGTTCTCCCAGTACATGCTCATCTGGTATGCGAACATGCCCGAGGAAACCATTTATTTCAAGCCGCGCGTGTGGGGTGAGTTCAGGCCCGTATTCTTCCTGAACCTCATCATCAACTTCATCTGCCCGCTGCTGATCCTGATGAAACGGAATTCCAAACGTAATTATACACTGGTGGCTTTCATGGGTGGACTGATCATCTTCGGTCACTGGCTCGACTTCTTCCAGATGGTAATGCCGGCAACCGTGAAGCACCTGTACTTCCCCTGGTACGAACTGGGCCTGGGCCTGGGCTTCGTTGGGCTGATCATTTACCTGACGGCAGAGCAGCTGGCCAAAGCGCCGCTGACGGCGAAGAACCATCCGTACCTGAAAGAAAGTATCGTGCACCACACCTGATGCGTGGCGTAATGGTAATACAAACAACGTTTAGCATTAGATAACTTAATTATTATTCAATAGCAATGTCAGGATATTTAGCAGTTATAGTAGTTGTTCTCATATTCGTCGTGATCTTCCAGATCGCGAAAGCAAGCGAATATGTGTCCATTCTGAAAGGTGAAAAGAAAGCGCGCGAACAGTCTAACCGTATCAACGGTTTCCTGATGATCGTTTTCCTGGTGCTGGGCCTGATCGGCGTATGGTGGTGCCATGATTTGCTGGAAGGCCGCATGCTGGCCGAACCGGCTTCCGATCATGGTGCGGGAGTGGACAGCCTGATCAAGGTAACTTTCATCATCACGATGATCGTGTTTGTACTGACGCAGATCGCCCTGTTCGTTTTCGCCTGGAAATACCAGGAGAAAGACGGCCGTAAAGCACTGTTCTTTCCGCATAACAACAAACTGGAAGTGATCTGGACGGTAATCCCGGCCATCGTGCTCACGGTGCTGGTTGCCTTCGGTATCCGCCACTGGCTGAAAATGACTTCCGATGCGCCCAAAGGCTCTATGGTTGTGGAAGTGACCGGCAAGCAGTTTAACTGGATCATCCGTTACCCCGGTAAAGATGGACAGCTCGGCCGCCGCAACTTCAAACTCACGAACGAATCCAACAATCCTGTAGGTCAGGATTGGGCTGATAAACTGAACACAGACGATATCATCGCGCCGGAACTGCACGTTGTGGTAGGTAAACCGGTGAAGCTGATCATTGGTTCCCGCGATGTGGTGCACGACGTGGGTCTGCCTCACTTCCGTCTGAAAATGGACGCCGTTCCGGGTATCCCGACCACCCTGTGGTTTACCCCCACGATCACCACGGCAGAGTACCGCAAGCGTACCGGCAACCCGGATTTCGTGTACGAACTGGCCTGCGATCAGATGTGCGGCAGCGGCCACTATTCCATGAAAGCCAACATCGTTGTGGAAACACAGGAAGAATATGACGCATGGTTAGCTAAACAGGTAACGCAGTATTCGGTAGCGCATCCCGCCCCCGAAACGCCCGCAGCACCTGCAGCGCCCGCCGATTCTACGAAAGCCGTAGCGGCGCTTGGTAAATAATCAATCGCAGAGAAAGAGATACTAGAAGCGTAAAAAATTTAAGGAAATAGCCGGCGAGCCCGCCCCGTTTACCGGCTGATCATAAACAGAACTTATTATGAGTAACGAAGCAACATTGCACAGTCAGGATTTACATCATCACGGCCACGCAGCGGACCATGGGCATGGTAATGGCCATGACGGGCATGATCACCACCATGAAGAGACCTTCATCTCGAAGTACGTTTTCAGCATGGACCACAAGATGATCGCGAAGCAATTCCTGATCACGGGTATCATCTGGGCCATCATTGGTGCGTTCTTTTCCGTATTGTTCCGTCTGCAGCTGGGTTACCCGGACGCTACGTTCCCCTGGCTGGAAAGCATTCTCGGCCATTGGGCCGAGGGCGGCCGTATCACTGCCGAGGCGTACTACGCCCTGGTAACGATGCACGGTACCATCCTCGTGTTCTTCGTATTGACCGCCGGTCTTTCCGGTACCTTCTCCAACCTGCTCATTCCCCTGCAGGTAGGTGCACGCGACATGGCTTCCCCTTTCATGAACATGCTGAGCTACTGGTTCTTCTTCCTGGCGAGCGTAATCATGATGTCGTCCCTGTTCGTGCAAACAGGCCCCGCTTCCGGTGGCTGGACTTCCTACCCTCCGTTGAGCGCCCTGGGCGACGCATCGATCGGTTCCAAGATCGGTATGGACCTCTGGCTGGTGTCTATGGCAATATTCGTAGTGTCTTCCCTGCTGGGTAGCCTGAACTATATCTCGACCATCCTGAACATGCGTACCAAAGGTATGAGCATGACCAAGATGCCGCTGACGATCTGGGGCTTCTTCTTCACCGCCATCCTGGGCGTGCTGTCGTTCCCCGTACTGCTCTCCGGTTTCGTACTGTTGCTGTTCGATCGCCACGGCGGTACCAGCTTCTACCTTTCCGAGCTGTTCGTTGCGGGTAAAGTACTGCCGAACGAAGGTGGTTCTGCGATCCTCTACCAGCACTTGTTCTGGTTCCTGGGTCACCCTGAAGTATACATCATTATCCTCCCTGCGATGGGTATGGTATCTGAGATCCTGGCGGTGAATTCCCGCAAGCCGATCTTCGGTTACCTGGCGATGGTGGGTTCCATGTTCGCGATCACGATCCTGGCGTTCCTCGTATGGGCGCACCATATGTTCGTGACCGGTCTGAACCCCTTCCTCGGCGCGTTCTTCGTACTGTTGACGCTGCTGATCGCGGTGCCCTCCGCTATTAAAGTATTTAACTGGATCACTGACCATCTGGCGCGGTAACATCCGCTTCACGCCTGCGTCGCTGTTCTCCATCGGTTTCGTGAGCACCTTCATCTCCGGTGGTTTGACGGGTATCTGGCTGGGTAACTCCGCTATCGACATCCACCTGCACGATACTTACTTCGTAATCGCGCACTTCCACATCGTAATGGGTGTATCCGCATTCTTCGGTATGTTCGCCGGTATTTACCACTGGTTCCCGAAAATGTACGGCCGCTATATGAACCAAACCCTCGGTTTCATCCACTTCTGGATTACCCTGGTTGGTGCTTACCTGATCTTCTGGCCCATGCACTACGAAGGTATGGCAGGCATGCCCCGCCGTTACTTCGACTATAGCAACTGGGCTTCCTTCAACAGTTTCAACGGGCTGAACATGTTCATCTCCTTCGTGGTGATCATCGTGTTCGCTACGCAACTGCTCTTCGTATTCAACTTCTTCTACAGCATCTTCAAGGGCCGCAAGCTGACCACGCCTAACCCGTGGAACGCAACCACCCTGGAATGGACCACCCCGATCAACCCCGGCCACGGCAACTGGCCCGGCGAGATCCCGGAAGTTCACCGCTGGGCATACGATTACAGCAAGGACGGAAAAGATTTCATCCCGCAAACGGTACCGGTATCTCCCGACGAGTCCGGACACTAAGATGCCGGCAGGGGCATCCCTGCCGCAGCAGGATGGTGGAACAGAAACAGTGTAGTTTATTATGTTGCAAGAAAATTCCATAAAGTTGTCTTTATCATACGCCATTGCAAGCAGGGTGAAGGATTACTTCATGATGATGAAGTTTACGCTAACCTTCATGGTAGTTTTCGCCTGCGTGGTCGCCTATTTGCTGGTGCCTGGCGTGGAATTCAGTTTGATTAAAGTTCTTTTGTTATTTGCCGGCGGCATCCTGGTATCAGGCTCCGCCAATATCATCAACCAGATCCTGGAACGGGAGACGGACAAACTGATGGCGCGCACGGCTGTAAGGCCGCTGCCCGGCGGCAGGGTGACCGTTACCGAGGCCTGGCTGCTTTGCGTGCTCACGGGCGTTGCAGGCGTTGCCATCCTGGGTTTTTCGTTCAACTGGCTGGCCGCTGGATTGAGTTTCTTTTCCCTGCTGTTGTACGGTTTCGTATACACACCCTGGAAGAAATGGAACTCGCTGGCGGTACTGGTAGGCGCTGTGCCCGGGGCTTTGCCGATGCTGATCGGCTGGGCGGCGGGAGACAATGCCCTGTCTATCGGCGGTTGGTCGCTCTTCGCGATCCAGTTCCTCTGGCAGTTTCCGCACTTCTGGGCGATCGCCTGGGTAGCGCACAAGGATTACTCGCGTGCAGGTTTCCGCCTGATGCCCCGTGAAGACGGGCCGGGAAAAATGATCGCCCTGCAGGCCGCGATGTGGACCCTGCTGCTGATTCCCGCTGGCATTGCACCGTACCTGCTGGGGCTCACGGGCTACATCTCCGCGATCGTAGCCATCCTCATCGGCGGCTGGTACCTGTGGAAGGCCATCCAGCTGTACCGTAAGGCAGACGTACCTTCGGCACGGAAACTGATGTTCGGTTCGTATATTTACCTGGCAGTGATATTGCTGGCATTGTTGTTCGATAAAGTAAAACTGTGAGGAGATGATTACAATGAACGCACCTAAAAACAAGATACACCCGCATAAGTATTCTATGTGGATCGCGATGGCCAGCATCACCATGATGTTCATCGGGTTCACGAGCGCTTACGTGGTAAAACGCTCGCAGGCCAACTGGCTCAGTTTCAACCTGCCCGCGATCTTTTACGTGTCTACCGTACTGATCCTGCTGAGCAGCGGCACCATTTACCTGGCCGGCCGCCAGTTCAAAGCGCGCAACATGGGCGCTTACAAACAGCTCATCACGCTCACGGCACTGCTCGGCGTAGCATTCGCAGTTTGCCAGTTCATCGGCTTCGCAGACATGAAGAATCACGGCCTGGCGCTCGACAGCACCGTTTCGGCCTCCTTCATCTACGTGATCGTTGGCACACACGTGTTGCACGTGCTCGGCGGTGTAGCGGTACTCCTGGTGATGTTCTTCCGGGCCTTCAGGACCCGGGTGCGCACCTACAGCACCGTGCCCATCGAAGTAGCATCCACCTACTGGCATTTCGTGGACGCCCTCTGGATTTACCTGCTGGTATTTTTCAGCCTGGCCAGATAAAAAGAATAGAAAAAAAGATACTGTTTAGAACCAATAAAATTCACAATTCGTACAATGGATAACGCAGTAACAGCGAAGAAAAAATGGTGGAGCGGAGGGTCTTCTCCCTTCAACGTGAGCTATGGCAAACTGATGATGTGGTATTTCCTCATTTCCGATGCCTTCACGTTTGGCGCATTGCTGATCGCTTACGGCACGCAACGTTTCATGGCTGAAGCCTGGCCTGATCCCAACGTCGTGTTCCACTCATTCCCCTTCATGGGCCATGCGGACATGCCGCTGGTATTCGTGAGCTTGATGACCTTCATCCTGATCATGTCGTCCGTTACCATGGTACTGGCTGTGAATGCGGGCCATTATATGGACAGGAAAGCCGTGGTGAAATGGCTCTCCCTCACCATCATCGGCGGTATCATGTTCCTTAGCTGCCAGGCCTGGGAATGGATGCACCTGCACGAAGTTGGCGCCTGGTGGGGCAGCAACCCCTTCCCGAACGCAGACGGAACGGCCGCTATTTCCACCAACTTCACCGACTTCTTCTTCACCATCACCGGCTTCCACGGCCTCCACGTAACTTCGGGCGTTGTCCTCAACATCATCGTCCTGATCAACGTACTGAAAGGTACCTACGAGCACCGCGGCCATTACGAAATGGTAGAGAAAGTAGGCCTGTACTGGCACTTTGTAGATCTGGTTTGGGTATTCGTATTCACCTGCTTCTACCTGCTGTAAGCAGCCCAAAGTTTATTGACTGATCGTATTTTTGTAAAGAGAAAAGAATTTTAGATATGGCGCATACGCATAACGCAGCCGAGAGGCAAGCTTCCATCAAGAAAATCTGGAAAACATTCTGGATCCTCCTGATCATCACCATGGTGGAAGTAGGATTTGCATTCCTGCATCTTGAAACCGGCTTCCCCGACAGAATCTGGCTGAACGCCCTCTTCATCATCCTGACCGTGTTCAAGGCGTATTATATCGTTTCCGAGTTCATGCACCTTGGTCATGAAATCAAGAACCTGGTATGGACCGTTCTCATGCCGTTGACATTGTTCATATGGTTCATCATCGCCTTCCTCGCGGACGGCGACAGCTGGAAACACATGCGCAGAAACGCCCCCAGCGCACCGCTCCCCGCTGAAAAAGTGGCCCCGGCGCACGGTGGTGGCAACCATCACTAATTACGAGTCGTAATTCGATACTCCCGGAAAATGTAAAAGTGATGCCGTAATACAGCAACGCTTTTACATTTTTCGCTTTTATAAACACCTAAATCTTACGGTTATCAACAGGAAAGCAATACTCGGCGTAGCACTGGCCATACTCGTACCCCTCACGGGTTACCTGATCGTGGACCACTACGGCAAGAATGTAGTGGAAGTGCCGCCGTTTCTCATCGCAGAAAGGGTAGACACCATCGTGAAAGACGGACAAACATCCTACGATACCGTCTTCCACCAGGTCAAAAATTTCACCCTCACCAATCAGCTCGGCGAAAACGTAAACCTGGACCAGCTCAAAGGGAAAGTGCTCGTCGTGAGCTTCTTCTTCACCAGCTGCCCCACCGTTTGCCCCACCCTCATGAAGAACCTCAAGCGGGTGCAGGACTCCTACGCCAAAAACGATACGCTGCTGCAGATCATCTCCCTTTCGGTAGACCCCGTGCGCGACTCGGTGCCCACGCTCAAGCATTATGCAGACAGCCGCAACATCGACCCCCGCAATTGGTGGCTCCTCACCGGCGATAAAAAAGAGATCTACGACCTCGCCCGCCACGAATTCTTCGTGAATGCCGTTCAGGGCGATGGCGGACCGGATGATTTCATCCACGCCGAAAAATTCGTGCTGATCGATAAAGACCGGTTCATCCGCGGGTATTACAATGGGATGGACACCGTTTCCGTCCGCAAAATGGTGAACGATATCGCCGTATTGCATATCGCCAAAGACAAGAAAAGGCCCGGCCTCCTCAAGCGCCTGTTCTCTTCCGGCAACTAAAACTTCTCAGTGAACATGAAGAACAAGAATCTCAATATCATCATCACCATCGTTTCCATCGTCATCCCCGTGGCGGTGGCCATTTTGTTCGTGCTCCCGCAGCCGAACGTGCAGGTAGGGTTCGACGTAAAGGTGATGCCCTTCTTCCACGCCGTCCTCAATTCCGCCACGGCGGTGTTGCTGCTGGCGAGCCTCTTTTTTATCAAGAACGGCCGGAAAACGGCCCACAAATGGGCGAACCTCAGCGCCGTGGGCCTGTCTGTAATATTCCTCCTTTCCTACGTCACCTATCACTTCCTCACGGAATCCACGAAGTTCGGCGATATGGACCACAATGGGGTGGTAGACGCGGCGGAGATCGCGGCGGTTGGCGGCGTGCGGTATGCGTACTATTTCCTGCTGCTCACGCACATCGTGCTGGCAGTAGTGATCGTTCCGCTGGTACTGTTCACCTTGCTGAGAGGGTTCCAGTCCGACTGGCCGAAACACCGTCGCATAGCGCGGATCACCTGGCCGATCTGGTTTTACGTGGCCATTACCGGCGTGGTAGTGTACATGATGATTTCGCCGTATTACGCCTGAGCCTGACATAAATCAGGCCCTGGCGCATTAAAAATGCCTAATTTCGGAGCGTGAAAAAGATATTCTACCTGTTGATGACGGTAGCCATGCTGCTGCCAGCCAGTCAATTGATGGCGCAATGTTCCCTCTGCACGAAAACCGCGCAGCAGTTGGGTGAAGGGCCTGCCAAAGGCCTGAACAACGGTATCTTGATGCTGGCCGCCGCGCCGCTGGCGCTGGGCTTGTTCCTGGGCATCCGCTGGTGGAGGAGCCAGCGGGCGCAATAATGCGCGCCCCTAAATAGCTGGTTTCCTGAATTCCGGGCAATCTACCCGCAAATCCGCCGCCTTCAGAATGGCATTCACGAGGTGGCAATAATGTAATTTCCCTTTCTTTTCGTAAAATCTGCAGTTGTAGCACATCCGCTGCGGCGTGATGATGAGGTTACGGTTGAGGTCCTGGATAAGGCCCAGCAACTGTTCCAGCATGCCCGCCTGCTTTTCGGCCGACATATCTTCCACAGAATCCTGCATCGGTTCCGCAAACCGCTCTACCCGGCGGGCAACCGTTTTACCTTCGCGGGTCAGATGCAGGGTATGGCTGCGGCTGTCTTCTTTATCTTCTTTCCTTCTGACAAAGCCTTTGGATTCGATCGTCTTGATCGCATCGCTGATCGTTGCCTTCGTCATATTGAAATGCGCGGCGAGATGGGTGACGGTCTTCAGCTTTTCCGGGTAATGAAGGAGATAGGTCAGGATTTGGACCTGAATTGGACTGATCCCGTACTGTTTCGCTTCCTGCCAAAGCAATACACGGAAAGCTTCTGAAAGTCTTTCCAGTGCGGCAACCACTTTACTGGCGGTATTGGTGGCCTGATGCTCCGGGTTGAAGGTGGATTCCTTTCGCATGGTGTTGTTTGTAACGCAGTAGTTTTGCTTGTTCCTAATTGTTTCTTCTAACGGGTTTGCACGGGGGGCGTAATGTACGAAAGATTTACACCGTGAATATCACACTTTCATGGTGATTCACAGGCTTTTTGATAAACGGAGTGAGGCAAACAAAATTGTGTAATACGCCCGGAGATGGGGTATTTCGTGCCGCACCCGCCGCGATCTCCCCTCAGCAAAATTGCATCTGCTTAATTTGATATATCTATCTGGTTGAAAAAAACTTACCCGAAGCCGTGGTGGCTAATTCTACAACATAGTTCCCTGGGAATTTTTCTGACCTCCTGCACGATGGCCGTTGTAACATGTGTGTGATGCATCGCTAATTTACAACCTATTCACCAGCAATTCCGGACAAAAAAAGAGGCCCGGAGGCCTCTTCAATTAATGTGCGTCGGATACGAATTTCAACCCGATGATGGAGCCGATCAGCATGACGAGGAACACCAGCCGCATCGCGGTGGCAGGCTCCTTGAAGAACAGCATCCCCGCAATAGCGGTCCCTGCGGCGCCGATGCCCGTCCACACCGCGTATGCGGTACCGATCGGCAAGCCGCCGTTGATCGCTTTGTTGAGCAGGAAAAAGCTCAGCGAAATACAAACCACGAAAGAAACCGAAGGCCAGAGCTTCGAAAAATTCTCTGAATACTTCAGCGAAATGGTAAAGCCGATCTCGAACAGACCGCCCAGCAAAAGGAATAACCAAGCCATAACAAAAGCTTTTGTTTTAGATGATCAGAAATATGTCGAAAATGTTGATGAGAAAGGGCTGCGCGCAAGATCAGCCGCCGTAGTTGAACACGGCGTAAGTGAAGAAAAGACGGAAAACTCGAGTTTGGGTAAACATCTTTGCGCTTACGTTGATTGCCGCAAAGATAGGATTTTTTCAGCTATAGCGGCGAACGATGCGGTAGAGGTTGAACCCCGGCCCGTCCATCTGCGCGCGGATCTCCGCCAGCAAAGCCTGCCTGTCTACCTCCCGCATTCTTTTATACTGGATAAGTTGCCATGCCTTTTCAGCCAGCAGCAACGATTTGCGGTCGGCATTGTCATGGATGTGATCGCGATGGGCATCGAGTGCCTGCATGAGGGCCTCGACCCCTTCGTCCCGCAACGCCACCGTTTTGATCACGGGCGTTTCCCAGCCGGCCGTTGCGCGCGAATGCGCCAGCAGCCGCAGGTTGCGGACGAACTCGTCGGCCTTCGGACGGTCTGCCTTGTTCACCGCGAATATCGCCGCAATCTCCATAAGCCCGGCTTTCATGGTCTGGATCTCGTCTCCCGCTTCGGGCACCACAACCACCACCGTCGTATCCGCGATTCCGGCGATCTCCACTTCGCTCTGCCCCACGCCCACCGTTTCGATGAATAGGTAATCGTACCCCGCGGCCTTGATGATGTCTGCCACTTCGAGGATTTTCGGGCTGAGGCCGCCCAAAGCACCACGGCTCGCCATCGACCGGATGTATACGTCTGGGTCGGAAAAGTGATTGGCCATGCGGATGCGATCGCCGAGCAATGCGCCGAAATTGAAGGGCGACGATGGGTCTACCGCGATAACGGCTACACGCTGCCCGCGGCGGAGGATGGCGGAGATGAGGGCGTTTACCAGCGTGCTTTTGCCGGCGCCGGGAGGCCCCGTGATGCCGACCACGCGGGTGCCTGCGCGCGCCGGGAGCGACTCCAGCAGCTGTTCGTATCCCGGGGCTTCGTTCTCCACCAGGGAGATGCTCCGGGCCAGGGCCCGCACGTCCCCCGAAAGGAGCCGGTCAAGTAACACAGACATGCAACAAATGTATCGATGATTTTTCATTTCGGGAAGATGACGCCCCTTCTTTCCTTCCATCCGCCGAAGGCAGACCGCCATTATTTTTCGTTCAAAATTCGTAACTTAAAACAACGAAGAACCTACGCCCGAACATGACGAACTTCATACCCATATTTCCCCTCGGCATCGTCGTTTATCCCGGCGAGATGCTCAACCTGCATGTTTTTGAACCGCGGTATAAACAGCTGGCGGAAGAATGCATCCGCGAAGGCAAGCCCTTCGGCATCCCCGCGGTGATCGACCAGAAAGTGAACGAATACGGTACGCTCGTGGAAATTTCGCGGGTGGAAAAAACGTATGACAACGGCGAGATGGACGTGCGGACCCGCGGCATCAAAGTGTTCCGCATCCTCGAGATCATCCGCGAAGTGCCCGAAAAACTGTATGCCGGCGCCATCGTCAATTACCCGGTCAATCACGACCGTACGAGCGATACGCTCCGCGAACAGGTGCTGGCGGCGGTGCGCGAGCTGCACCACATCCTGCAGGTCTCGAAGCAGTTCCCGGTAGAAGACCACCGGTTGCGGGCATACGATATCGCGCATCATGCGGGGCTTTCGCTGGCGGAAGAATACGAAATGCTCCATCTTTTCCAGGAACTGCAGCGCCTGGAGTACCTCAAACGCCATCTCAGCAAGGTAATTCCCCTCATGACGGAGATGGAGCGGCTCAAAGACCGGGTGAAACTGAACGGCCACTTCCGGGATTTATCCGTAGATAATTTTTAACTTGGCGCCATGATCGGCCCGATTTTTTGTTTCGACCTGGGCAATACCCGGTTGAAATGTGGCATTATGCAAGGCGGAGAACTGCAGGAAGAGCGGTTTTTCAGCGAAGAAACGTTGTTGCCCGAAGTGGAGGAACTGCTGAAGGAACGGCGCCCCCGCGCGGCGGTGCTGTCGTCGGTAATAGAACATCCGCCGGCGCTGGAATCGCTGCTGCAAAGTGAAACGCGCTTCATCCGCCTGCGCTGCGATACGCCGATGCCCGTTCGGATCGTGTACGAAAAGCCCGAAACCCTGGGCGTAGACCGGATCGCGCTGGCCGCAGGCGCCTGGGAAATGTTTCCCGGCCAGCATAATCTCGTGATCGGTACCGGATCGGCCATCACTTACAATTTCATCAACAAACGGGGCGAATTCCTGGGAGGGGGCATCAGCCCGGGGATCGACATGCGGTTCCGCGCCCTGCACGCTTTTACGGATAAATTGCCGCTCGTTCCCGCCGAAGCGCATTATAGTTTTATTGGATATAATACCCGTCAAAGTATCCTCAGCGGCGTGCTGGAAGGCGCGCTGGCGGAGGTAGACGGCATGATTTCGCTGTATGCCGCCAGGTACGGGAACTTTAACGCGCTTTTAACAGGGGGAATTTGGAATTTTTTGCTTCCCGCCTTAAAAATAAGATATTTGCAAGCCCGTATTTAATGTATAAAGGTTTAAATTCAATCGCTGAACTCAATGTATTGGACAAAAGCTAGCTTCTTTTGCCTGTTAGGCGTAGCAGTGCTATCGGCAAAAAATGCTGACGCCCAGGATAATTCACCGTACTCCCGATTCGGCCTTGGCGAGATTTCGCGTTCCGAGAACGCAGTCAACCTCGGCATGGGAGGCGTGGCACAGGCATATGGCGATGCCCAGTCCATCAACTTCGTCAATCCCGCCAGTTACTCCCGTCTGCAGCTCGTAACGTTCGACGTGGGCGTTCACGGCGGCGCCCGCCGGCTCACTTCGAGAGACGCGGCGTCCAGCGCCGGGTATGGAACATTGAGCTACCTCCAGCTGGGCATGCCGCTCGGCCCGAAGTGGGGCCTCAACCTCGGGATCCGCCCCCTCACCAAAGTCGCCTACAACATCGGCGTTCCGGAAGACAGAACTTTTTTCGACACACTGAAAGTAGCTTCCGTTAACCAGTTCGAAGGCAGCGGCGGCATTTACCAGGCTTATGTAGGCTCCGGTATCGGTTTCGGCGGATTCAGCGTAGGGGTGAACGTAGGTTACATCTTCGGCAACGTCACCAACAGCACCAAAGTCCTCTTCCCCTCCAACGTAGACGATCCGCAAAGCTCCATCGTTCCGTCGAGAGACATGAAGCGCACCAGCTATGGTTCCTTCTTCTACACCCTGGGCCTCCAGCAAAGCATCAAGCTCGGGAAAGACCTGAACCTCCAGCTCGGCGTCAGCGGCAACCTCGAACAGAAACTTTCCGCCAAACGCGAACGCCTCCAGGAGACCCTCCTGTACGACGCTTCGTCCCAGGAATACGATACCCGCGACACCGTGAAGTACACCAGCGGCGACCGTGGCGATATCATCTACCCCCAGTCCATCGGCGGTGGCATCATGCTGTCCAAAACCGATAAATTCTCCTTCGGTATCGATTACACGACTTCGAAATGGAGCAATTTCAGGAACTACGGCGCGATCGATTCCACGCAAGACAGCTGGCGCATGGCCTTCGGCGGTCAATTCGTCCCCAACGCACAATCTTTCTCCGGATACTGGAACAAAGTAACGTACCGCCTCGGTGGTTACTTCGGTAAAGACAACGTGAAACTGGCAGGAATGGACATGAACACCCTCGGGTTCTCCATCGGCGCAGGTTTCCCGGTGAGAAGGATCATGCCCGCCATGAACCAGTTCACGATGATCAACGCCGCTTTCGAAGTGGGCTCCCGCGGAAACGTGGACCAGCTCCGCGAAACGTCGTACCGCCTGACCATCGGCTTCACCCTCAGCGACCGCTGGTTCCTCAAAGCCAAATACGACTAACCGCTTGAAACGTTTACTCGCATACGGAGCCCTCGCGATCATGGCCTTCAGCGGCTGCGAAAACGATATCAACGCCGTTGCCGCCTTCGATACCAGGAAACTCGGCGTAGAGCAGGCGTTCGACGTAGAAACCATCCTCAGCCAGTCGGCCACCGTAAAAGGCGTGCTCACCAGCAAATACATGGAACGCTACGTGACGCACCCGCCACACACCGATTTCCCCAAAGGATTGCAGGTAATATTCTACGATAGCGTGGGCAGGAAAGAAAGCATCCTGACGGCCAATTTCGGCCGGCTGGACGAAGGGACGAACGACATCTATCTCCGCGATTCCGTCGTGTTCATCAGTCTCACCACCGCCCAGCGGCTCGATTGCAAAGACCTCCGCTTCGATTCCAAAACGGCGATGTTCATGACAGACCGCTTCTGCCGCATCTCCACCATCACCGATACGATCTATGCAAGCGGCATCCGCGCTACGCAAGACCTGTCGCGGACGGAGTTCCTGAAAGCGAACGGGACGTTCGTTCCGCAAGACAGCTCCTTCATCCTCGAATAAACGAAGTTTCGAAAGATACCATAACAAAAGAACCCGGTCATGCGACCGGGTTCTTTTGCTTTAACCTAATTGTTTGTTTGTGTACGATCTGGAAAGATCAAACGCTATTTTTAACCTAAAATTTCCTGCGCCTATTGATCCAACAACCATGCCAAAGTATTATTTTAACCCCCTCAAGAAAACCGCTAAAATCTTTCAATATGGAATACAGAAGACTAGGCAAATCCGGCCTCCAGATCAGCGCATTGTCTTTCGGCAGCTGGGTTACCTTCCATGGCCAGGTAGACGATTCCGCCGGCGACCGCCTCATGGGGCTGGCGTATGATAACGGCATCAACTTCTTCGACAACGCGGAGGTATATGCCCTCGGCGAATCCGAAAAGATGATGGGCCGTGTATTGAAGAACAAGAACTGGGACCGGACGTCGATCATCGTGTCGAGCAAGGCGTTTTTCGGCTGGCGCGGGGCCAATAACAAGCCCAACCAGACCGGCCTGAGCCGCAAGCACCTCATGGAAGCCTGCCACGAAGCCCTGCAACGCATGCAGCTCGATTACCTCGATCTGTACTACTGCCACCGGCCAGACCGGAACGTGCCCATCGAGGAAGTGGTGTGGACGATGACCAACCTCATCCAGCAGGGGAAAATCCTGTATTGGGGCACTTCCGAGTGGACGGCCGCCGAGATCATGGAAGCGCACATGGTGGCGCGCCAGTATAACCTGATCGCGCCGGTGGTGGAGCAACCGGAATACAACCTGTTCCGCCGCGAAAAACTCGAGCTGGAATATTTGCCTGTTTTCAGCAGTGTGGGGCTGGGGACAACGATCTTTAGTCCATTGGCGTCGGGGATCCTGACCGGGAAGTACAACAACGGGGTGCCCGAGGGCTCCCGGCTCAGCCTGGAGGGCTACGAGTGGCTGCGGAACCGCAACCTGCTGGAAGCGAACATCGCCAAGGTGGTGAAGCTCGAAAAGGTGGCGAAAGAGCTGGGGACCAGCCTGGCAACGTTCGCCGTGGCCTGGACGATCCGCAACCCGAACGTGTCGAGCACCATCCTGGGAGCCACGAAAGAGACGCAATTGACCGAAACCCTCAAGGCGATCGATGTATATCAGCAACTTACGCCCGAAATCATGAAGGAAATCGACGCCATCATGGAAAACGCGCCGATGGCCATCAGGCATTAAAGGGTGATCGGAAGTGCGTTAAATTGATGTTAATAGACATTATTTCTATACGTTCACGAGGCAAAATCTTGCGTTTACGAAATGCCGTATCCTGCAATGAGGGACTCCAGTATATTTGTATTGGTTTTTCATAGGATATGGTTAAAAATATTGTGGGCGGTATTCTTACCGCCCAATTTTTTTGATTTCGCCCCAAAGCCGTTAACTTCCCTTTTTTAGTCATTCAACCCATTCTTCAAATTTCAAATCATGGAAACCATTACCTGGAATGATTTCGAAAAGGTGCATATACATGTGGGCACCGTCCTCTCCGCAAAAGTTTTCGAGAAAGCACGAAATCCCGCTTACCAGCTCGAAGTCGACTTTGGCCCTGCCATCGGGGTCCGCAAATCCTCCGCTCAAATCACCGTGCTCTACCAGCCAGATGAACTTATCGGGAAACAAGTGGTAGCCGTCGTCAATTTCCCCGTGAAACAAATCGCCAATTTCTTCTCGGAATGCCTCGTACTGGGCGTTGTAGGCGATGAGAAGGAAATAGTGCTGCTGCAGCCAGACCGCCCTGTCAAGAATGGCCACAGGATTGCATAGTAACGAAAATATTAATATGAGAAAATTATTAATATGATAAGAAAAAGACGGTTTTTCGCGCTTCACGAACAAAAACCATGCGTTCACGGAAATGAACTTGCGATGGTAAAGAACCGCCTTATCTTTGACTTAGGTTTTTCATAGGATATGGTTAAAATTATTACAAGGGCGGTATTCTTACCGCCTTTTTTCTTTTCCCCACGCGCCATTCCGGGCAAATTCGCCGTTATAACATCATATATAAATAATCACTGATTGATATTCGCGTAGCATACGCTGGTTGTACGATGCCAGGGTTTTTCGCTCACTGCTCTCATCGTTCAGGGGGATTTTCTATACGTTTACTGGAAAAAATATAGCGTTCGCTAGTTTGCAGATTGGAGTTGTTTCTAAATTATGGAAATTTGTAACAGGTTTTTCAATAAAGATATGGTTAAAATTTTTCGGGGCTGTATTCTTGCAGCCCTGTTTTTTTGCCCCTACCTCAACGAAACCTTCTCCCCAGCTTCACTTTCCCACTATTGATATTTAGAACGCCAGCTTACGGATAAACAGCCGTGGTTGTCCCGTTTCATTGCCTATAAAGAAAAATGGCCGTCCCGGTAAAGGACGGCCATTTTTCATGCGTTTATCGCCCGCGCTTCAATTCGTGCCCTTGAAAAAATCAGGCAGCGGCTTTTGCAGCAGGTTCTGGTAATAGAAACGGTAGTTCTCGTTGCGGGAATGCGTCGATTTCGGCCCGCCCCAGCCATGTCGCTCGCCAGGGTACACCATAAACTCGAAATGCTTCCCGAGGTCTTCGAACTTATCCACCAGCTGGACCGAGTTCTGCAAATGCACGTTATCGTCCATCGTACCATGCACCACGCGCAGCAAGCCCTTGTACTTCTCGGCATGGGTCATAACGGAAGTTATCTTGTAGCCTTCTTTATTGTCTTTCGGAAGGTCCATATACCGCTCGGTATAGTGGCTGTCGTACAGTTGCCAGTCGGTAACGCTGAAATTCGCGATACCGTGGGTGAACACGTCTGCCCCATAGGTCAGCGCCATACACGTCATATATCCGCCGAAGCTGCCGCCGGTAATGCCCATGCGGGAAGCGTCCACACCGGGCTGGGTGGCCAGCCAGCGGGCGGCGTCCATATAATCTTCGATTTCGTATTTGCCGAGCTGGCGGTGGATGTAGTTCATGCCCACTTTGCCGAGGTGCCCCGCCGCGCGGTTGTCTATCACCACCTGGATGAGCCCTTCCTGCGCAAACCATTGCCCCGGCATATTGGGCCGGTAGGTATCATAGATCGTTCCGGCGTCCGGACCGCCGTAAATGGAGATCAGCACGGGATATTTTTTACCGGGCTCCATGTTGAAGGGCCAGATAATGGTGATAGGCAGTTCCAGGCCGTCGCGGGTTTTGTAGGTTTTCAGCTCGGTAGGCGCGAGCTTGTAGCTATCGTACGTTGCGCCGCGGGCGTTCCCCAGTTCGCGGGCTACCTTGCCTTTGTCAGACACGAGGGCCATCCGCGGAGGGGTGTTCAGGTTGCTGTAGGTAGTCACGAACCAGTCGCCCTCGGGCGCCAGCTTCACATCGTGGCTGAACTCGCCGAAAGTGAGGCGCTGGGGCGCTCCGCCTTTCAGATCGGCTTTGTAAAGGTCGTACCGGGTAGTAGCTTCCTTCCGGGCCGTAAAGTAAATGGCGCCTTTCTTTTCGTTGATCTGCAACAGATCTTTCACCCGCCAGTTACCGGAGGTCAGCTGTTTGTTCAGGCTGCCGTCCATGTTATGCAGGTAAAGGTGGTCCCAGCCGGAGCGGTCGCTTTTCACGATGAACCCTTTGCTGTTAGCCAGGAAATAGATATCGGTAAACCAGTCGATCCAGGTTTTCTGCTGTTCCTGGTACACTACTTTCTTGGCCCCGGTCTGGGAGTCAATGGCGTAGAGGAAAAGCTGGTTCTGTTCGCGGGGCATCCACTGGGCCCAGAGGGTGCTGCCGTCGGGCGTCCAGAAGGGCTGGCCGAAATACTGGTCGTCTTTCTCATTGAAATCGGCCCAGGTGATGTTGCCGCCGGTTACGGGAACGATGGCGAGGCGAACTTCCGGGTTGGGATCGCCGGCTTTGGGATAGCGCGTGTTCTCGAGGTAGCCGTGCTGGCCTTTTTCGCTGTAGATGGGGAACACGGGCACGCGGGAATCGTCGAACCGCATGAACGCGATCTTCCGGCTGTCCGGGCTCCACCAGAAAGCGCGGTAGCGCGACGGGCGGCCGAGGATTTCTTCATAATACACCCAGGAAGCCCAGCCGTTGTAGATAACGTCTGACCCGTCGGTAGTATACTGGATTTCTTTCTGGGTGGCTACTTCGATGGCGAACAGGTTGTTGTTGCGCGTGAAGGCCACGTATTTTTCGTCGGGCGAAAGGGTGGGGTTCTTTTCTTCCGCTTCGGTGGTGGTGAGGCGGATGGGCGCGCTGCCGTCTGGCCGCTGGAGGTAAATGTCGTTTTCCTTCACGCTCACGGTGCTGCCGGTGGCGGGCGGCGGTGTGTAAGGCGTAGCGGTGCCGGATTTCACGTCAACAGCTACCTGCTTGCCGCTGCGCATTTCGATGTAATGCCCTTTATCGGCCCAGCCTCTAACGCCGGGCAGCGGTTCGGTGATGGAAACGGGTTTGGTGAAGATCTGGTCGAAACTTAACGTTTTTTTCTCCTGGGCGAAAGTTGGCAAAGCGGCCATGATGCACAGGCCGGCTGTCCATGCCGGAATGGACTTATGCATATTTCTCATAATTTTTGACAGGTTCAAATCCGGAATTCCCGGAGTGGAGCGAAAATAAAGATCAATTATCAATTATGACAATCAATTATACCGGCGGTTTACAGAAAACGACCGGTCATGCGGCAGAACCGCGCGTCCGTGAAATGGAGCTGCAGTGGCGTGGGCCTGGCGCGTACCTTACCGTATGGTTTTTCATAGGATATGGTCGTCAGGCAACGGGCCGGTTATGTCTACAGCTGGCCCAGTTGCCTGATATGGTTCCGGATGTTGCCGATGATGATGGATGCGGCAATGAAGCCGAGGTCTTTGAGGATGTTGACGGGCGCGGCAAACTCACCGCGAACGAGTGAAGGGAGGTGGATGACGAGGATGAAAATGAAAAGCATGAGTGCCAGGAAGTAACAGGCGGTTTTCGCCCATTTGTTGAGGATGATGGCGAAACCGGCGAGGATCATGGCTGCCCCGGTGAAATAGATCCAGAAAACGCCCCCGGGAATGCGGGCTACCAGTGGACTAAGGGCTTTTGCATTGACGAGATGGGCGATGCCGAAGAAGATCCAGACAAGGGCGAATACGACTACGGCTACGAACGTGGGTATGTGGATACGCATGAGCAAAGGGTTTACAACTTAACGATGCCGCCCGGCTTTTGTTCAACGAACGCACCTGCTGACATCCCTTTCCCTTTTTGGGGGGATTTCCACAATAAAAAAGAGCCCGGCACCACAGGTGCCGGGCTCGCTATTGAAAATCATTCCGTTATTCGGCGGTTTGTACCTTTTCCGGCCGCATCTGCGGGAAGAACAGCACGTCCTGGATGGAAGGCTGGTTGGTCATGAGCATCGTCAAACGGTCGATGCCGATACCGATCCCGGAGGTGGGGGGCATGCCGTATTCGAGGGCGCGGAGGAAGTCGTAGTCGATGTACATGGCTTCATCGTCTCCACGTTCCATGAGGGCAACCTGGTCTTCGAAACGCTGCCGCTGATCGATGGGGTCGTTGAGCTCGGAGTAGGCGTTGGCGATTTCCTTGCCGTTGCAGATCAGTTCGAAACGCTCTACCACGCCTGCTTTGCTGCGGTGGCGCTTGGTAAGCGGGCTCATTTCGACGGGGTAATCGGTGATGAAAGTGGGCTGCACGTAATGGTGCTCGCATTTCTCGCCGAAGATTTCGTCGATCAGTTTGCCTTTGCCATGGTTGGGATCGGCGTGGATGCCGAGTTGTTTGCAAACCTCGCGGATGCCGGCCTCGTCCATTTCAGAAACATCGAATCCGGTGTGCTGGCGGATGGCTTCGTAGATGGGAACGCGGGGATAGGGGGCTTTGAAGTCGATGTCCCGCTCGCCCACGGTTACTTTCGTAGTGCCGTTCACGTTCGTGGCTACTTTTTCGAGCAGTTGCTCGGTGGTGTCCATCATCCAGTTATAGTCCTTGTACGCGGCGTACATTTCCATTACGGTGAATTCGGGGTTGTGGGTACGGTCCATCCCTTCGTTCCGGAAATCTTTCGCGAATTCGTACACGCCTTCGAAGCCGCCTACGATGAGCCTTTTCAGGTACAGTTCGTTGGCGATGCGGAGGTACAGCGGCATATCGAGCGCATTGTGGTGCGTGATAAAGGGGCGCGCGGCGGCGCCGCCGGGGATGGCTTGCAGGATGGGCGTTTCCACCTCCAGGTACCCCATGGCATTGTAGAATTCCCGGATCGTCTGCATCAGGCGGGTACGCTTGATGAAAACTTCCTTCACGTCAGGATTGATCACCAGGTCGGCGTAACGCTGACGATACTTGAACTCGGGATCGGTCACCTCGTCGAACGCTTCCCCGTCTTTCACTTTCACCACCGGCAGCGGGCGGAGCGCCTTCGCCAAAATGGTCAGCTCTTTCACATGCACGGAGGTTTCGCCGGTTTTGGTCACGAAAGCGTAGCCTTTCACGCCGATGAAATCGCCGATATCGGTCAGTTTCTTCCAAACGGTGTCGTAAAGGGTTTTATCTTCTCCGGGACAAATATCGTCCCGCTTTATATACAATTGGATCCTACCCTTGCTGTCTTGCAGTACGGCGAAATTCGCCTTGCCCATGTCGCGGGTGCTCATAATACGGCCAGCCAGGCAAACTTCCTGGTATTGGTCTTTCGTTTCTTCCGAATAACCGGCCTTGATATCTGTGGAATACGCGTTCACCGGGTATTCCGCGGCGGGATACGGGTCGATCCCCAGATTTTGCAGCTCTTTCAGCTTGTCGCGGCGGATAATTTCCTGTTCCGAAAGCTGTTGTTGGGTAGTTACGCTCATTGTCGTGATTAGTACTGTTTTGTGGGGGACAACGATCCCCCGGCATTACGAGACCGCAAAAATAATCGATTTCGGCCGCATTTGCCGCATCCCTTCCCAACGGCCCCGCATGGTGTGTTTTTATAATTTATTTATGATTTCATGTCAGCGATTGGTGCGGTTATTGCGTACCTTTAAACCAGACAAAATTGACCCGGCATGAAAACCATCATCGTACCAACGGATTTTTCGGAAACGGCTTACAATGCGGCCAGATACGCCATCGGCCTCGCCGGCCAGACGGGCGCCACCCGCATCGTGCTCTACCACGCCTACGAACTGATCGTCCCCATTCCGGACCTCCCCACCGCCGTGCCCATCGTCAATATGGACGACCTCCGGGAATCCAGCATGGAAGGGCTCCGCAACATGCAGACCCAGCTCAAACCGATGGTCCCGGCCAATATCACCCTCGATATCCGCGCAGATAATCACCTCCTCGCCGCCAATATCGACCAGGTTTGCCGCGAAGAACTGGCAGACGTTGTCGTAATGGGCATCACCGGCGGCAGCCAGCTGGAAGAAATCCTCGTCGGCTCCAACACCGTCGACGTCGTGAAAACCTCCGCCTACCCCGTGATCGTGGTACCCACAGGCTCTGCCTTCAAGCCCGTTAAAAAAGTCGTGTTCGCCTGCGATCTCCGCAAAGTGGCCAAAACCACCCGCCGCGAGCCGCTCCTCCGCTTCCTCGATATCTTCAAGCCGGAACTGCATGTCGTAAACATCCAGAAAGAAGGCCGCGAGCACATCCGCCCGGAAGAAAACCAGGAACTGGACAACATGCTGCACGACTATAACCCGCAATATCATTTCATCGACCGGCCCAACGTGCCGGAAGCCGTTACGGATTTCGCGCAGGGGCTGCAGGCCGACCTGCTGCTCATCATCCCGAAAAAACACGGCCTGTTCGACAGCATATTCAAACGCAGCAATACTTCGCGGATCGCGTTCCAGACGCATGTTCCGCTTTTGTCTATCCATGAATAGCACCCTGTACAAAACAACCGCAACATGTTAAAACGTACCATCCTTATCGCGGCGGGCGCCCTCGTCCTCCACACCACGGCCAATGCCCAGATCCTCAAGAAAGTGGGCAACGTCCTCAATTCCGGCAGCACATCTTCCACCGGCAGCAATGTAACTGAAAACGAAGCCGCCGGCGGCATCAAGGAAGCGCTGGAAAAAGGCGTCCTCAAAGGCATCGGCCTCCTCAACAAACAAGACGGTTTCTTCGGGAACCAGCTCTACAAAGTGCTCCTCCCGCCCGACGCGCTGAAAGCCGAAAAAACACTCCGCAGCATCGGAATGGGCAGCCTGGTCGACAAAGCGATCCTCCAGATCAACCGCTCGGCCGAAAACGCCGTAGGCTTCGCCGCCCCGATCTTCGTGAACGCCATCAAGCAAATGACCATCACCGACGCGCTGAAACTCGTTACCGGTGGACAAAACTCCGCTACCAACTTCTTCAAGGAGAAAACGACCGCCAGCCTCGTAGCTGCATTTTCGCCCGTGATCGATTCGGCGCTGAACCAGACCATGGCCACCAAATATTATGGCGATATCGTCACCAAATACAACAGCCTCCCCACTTCCTTCACCAAACTCGATCCCGATCTGAAAGGATACGTGACCAACAAGGCGGTTAGCGCCCTGTTCGACCAGATCGGCAAGGAAGAGGCCGCGATCCGCAACAATCCTGCAGCGCGCACTTCCGAGCTGCTGAAAAAAGTGTTCGGCGGTAAATCTTAAATCACGGAATTTTTAATAAAGAAAAGCGGTCCCGGTAATGCCGGGACCGCTTTTTATTTGTGGAGATCCTTTGTCAGTGAAGGTTTCCCGCGAGCAGCACCTGCCAGGCTTCGGTTACCTTGCGGGAATCGAGGAGCTGTTTGGCGTAGCGGTGCAGTTCTTTTTCCATTTCTTCGGGATTGATGGAAAAATACTGGATGATGTTGGTGAGGTGCTCGTCGGCAAAGGCGGGGTCTACCGGCGGGAGGGTTTCCACGTTGCCCAGTTGCCCGAGATTATTGCCGGTGAGGATGTGGCTGTTGCGGATGGCGGGCGGCAGCGCATCTACCCCGATACCCAGTTGGGTATTGGGTTTGGCTACTTCGAACACCGCCGTGCCGGAGGCGCGGCAATAATAATCGGCCCCCATGCGCGCCACGAGATCGATCTTCTGCGGATCGATTTTTCCGGTGGTGTCGAGAATGTTTTCGTTGACGTGGAGGAGAACGGGCTCGCAGATAACGAGATTGCCCGCGCCGCCACCGGTGCCGGTCTCGATGATATCTCTCACCTTACATTCCATCTGGACGGGGCTTTCCGCTACGCGGAAAGGTTTCACTTTTTCAGAAGGCAGTGGTGTGAAGCCGGCTTTCACGAACTCGTCCGTTCCGCGGGGATATTCGCAGCTGGACAGCGAGGTTTGCTGGACCATGGCATAGCTCACGACGTTGATCACCACTTCGCGGGTGGCGTAAATGTTTTCCAGGGTGTGCTTGACGGTGTTGTCGCGCACGCGGCGGGAAGGTGAGAACACGAGCGTGGGCGGGTTGGAGCCGAATACGTTGAAGAAGCTGAAGGGGCTTAAGTTCGGCTGCCCGTCTGCATCCACCGTGCTGGCGAAGCAAATCGGGCGCGGCGCCACCGCACCCAGGAGGTACGCGTGCAATGCGGAGGTTTTGACTTCCGAGGGATCTACTCTCATTCCGTGCGGTTAAATATTTTTCTTTAAAGACAGGATGGAAAATTCAGTTTCCTCCGCCACGATGGTGTTCGTCAAAATACCCAATCCATCGATTTCCATTTCTACCACGTCGCCGGGTTGCAGCCATTGTTCGGGGTAATTGGGATCGTTGAGCTTGCCGGTGCCGTTGAGCTCCAGGAAGCAACCTGTGCCTACGGTGCCGCTGCCGATCACGTCTCCGGGAAGGATGTCTGCCCCATACGCGCAACGCTCGATGATCTCGGCGAACGTCCAGTCCATATCGCCCATATTGCCGTCGCTTACCTGCACGCCGTTTACGCGGCAGCGCATGCGGAGGTTGAAGTTGTTGCCGGTATGGCCGTTTTTGGCGGGGATGAGATAGGGGGCCAGCTCATCGGGCGTAACGAGCATGGGGCCGATGACGGTGCTGAAATCCTTGCCCTTGGCGGGCCCGAGGTTGAGCTTCATTTCTTCCATCTGCAGGGTGCGGGCGCTCATGTCGTTCATGATCATGTATCCACCGATGTAATCGTCGGCCTCCGCGGCGGTGATGTTACGGCCGCGCTTACAGATCACGACAGCGGCTTCCAGCTCGAAATCGAGTTTGTCGAAATGGTCTGGCATGCAGAAAATATCGCCGGGACCCTGGATGGCGTTGTGATTGGTGAAATAGAAGATGGGATATTGATCGAACTCGGGGATCATGTCTACCTTCCGGTTCCTCCTCGCCGCGGCCACATGCTGGCGGAACGCGTACCCGTCGCGGCAACTGGTCGGGAAAGGCACCGGCGCCAGGAGCTGCACGCCGGCAAACGGCACGCCGTGAACGTTGGAGCGCGGAGAATGACCTTCCTTCAGCCGGGCGTCTATCGCCGTGGCCAGGTCGATCACCTCTTCCCACATCTGCAAAAACATATGCATCGTGGAAGGCAATTCGGGATGGAGGTCCTGCATATTGTACAGGGTGCCGTTAACGAGCATGGCCAGCTGGTCAACGTCTTCCCGTACATAGGTAACGAGTTTCATGAAATACGTTTTGGTGTTCTGCCGCCAAATATATCGGATTTTTATAGCTTTAAGATATGCCAAGATCGTTCCTTTTCTGCCTTTTGCTGTGCTATTGCAGCAGTGCGGCCGCGCAAGGCCGGACAGACGCGCCTTTGCGCGATCTCCTGTTCCAACGCGCTTCCCCGCAATTGCGGCATGTGCTCGGTAATCCGGACTCGTTCCACGTTCAGCTGATCTTCACCACCATCACCCGCAACGCTTCCGGCAAGCCGCAGTTCCGCGACTGGCATTTCCAGACCGACCGCGATCGGTATTTCAATCCCGCGTCTACCGTCAAAATGCCGCTGGCCTTCCTCGCGCTGGAAAAATTGCGGAAACTGGGCATCTGGAAATGGACGCCCATGCTCACAGACAGCGCCTGGAGCGGGCAAACCCGGGTGCTGACGGACACATCCGCCGCCAACGGCCTCCCTTCCATCGCCCAATACATCAAGAAAATATTCCTCGTCTCCGATAACGACGCCTACAACCGGCTGTACGAATTCCTCGGCCAGCAATACCTCCACGATCAGCTGCGGGCAAAGGGTTACAAGGATGTGCGCATCGTACGGCGCTTCGTTCCCATGAGCGAAGAAGAGAACCGCCACACCAATCCCGTGCGCTTCACGCAAAACGGCGAAACGATCTACAACCAGCCGGCAGCCTACAATCCGTCGCCTTTCGATTACAGTAAACAGGTAATGGAAGGCCATTCGCATTGGGACAAAAACGACAGCCTCATCCATGCTCCCATGGATTTTACGAAACATAATTATTTCCCGCTGGAAGACCTGCACCGCCTCCTCCGGTCCGTGATCTTCCCCGAAAGCGCCGGCAAAGGGAAATTCGATCTCCAGGAAGAAGATTACCGGTTTTTATACCGCTGGATGGCAGCATTGCCCTCCGAAAGCGATCATCCACGATACGATACCGCCGAATTTTTCGACAGCTACACCAAGTTTTTCCGCTTCAAAGACGGCCGCCGGAAAATTCCCGACCACATCCGCGTATTCAATAAAACGGGCTGGAGTTACGGCTACCTGACCGATGTGGCGTACTTCGCAGACTTTAAAAACGATGTCGAATTCATGGTTTCCGGGAACATTTACGTGAACCGCGACGGCGTGCTGAACGATGGCAAATACGAATACGAGGAAGTGGGATACCCATTCTTCCGCGAAGTGGGGGATATCCTGTACAACTACACGCTGGAACATCACCCCTTCACCGGCCCGACCTCTCGAAATTCCGGGAGTCCGTGGCCGGATTGGGCGAAAAACCAAAAGCCATCACGCGGGGCGATACAACGAAAATGCGGCTGGCGCTCGTGTTTACCGCACATGAGTTTGCAGATGGCGGGATACATATCGCGGAAACGCTGAAAAGCCTGGGGGTGAAGGGCTCGTTCTTTTTTACGGGCGAATTTTATGAAAATCCCGCCTTCGCGCCGCTGGTCGCCCGCCTGCAGGCCGACGGGAATTACCTGGGCCCCCATTCCGGGCGGCACCTGCTGTACTGCGACTGGAAGAAGCGCGACAGTCTCCTCGTTACCCGGCCCCAATTCGAATCCGATCTCGACATGAACCTCCGCGCCATGGCGCGCCTGGGGATTCCGGAACCGCATTTCTTCCTGCCGCCGTATGAATGGTACAACGATACCATTGTGCAGTGGACGAACGATCTGGGGATGCAACTCGTCAATTTTACCCCGGGAACGCGCTCCAATGCCGATTATACCTACCCCGAGATGGGTAAATCCTACGTTTCCAGCGACCGGATTTATGCATCCATCGTGGAATATGAAGCCGGCCATCCGGGTGGTTTGGACGGGTTTTTGCTCCTTTTGCACGCAGGAACGGACACCCGGCGGCCCGATAAATTTTATTTTCAATTGCGTAAATTGATCCGATATTTGCAGCTGAAAGATTACGAATTGGTGGTTGTGCCCCGGTTGTTGCCCAGACAATGACCAAAACATTTAGTTCCCTACTCCTGTTACTGATTAACTAAATGGTTTAATTAAAATTTGGGAGTCATGAAGTTTGAGAAGATCAAGAATAAAGGACAGGCAAGACTTTTTGAAAGCCGGTATCTGGAAATGCTGACCAAAACCCACCCCCTCGTGATCTGGGGGATGTACCTTCCGCTGATCGGATATTCGCTGTTTTACAGTTACGATACGTTGGGCTTCAGCATTGGCCGCATCGCGCTGATATTTTTCGGAGCTATGTTCTTCTGGTCGTTTTTCGAGTATATCATGCACCGGTTCATTTTTCATATGATATCGGACAGTCCGCGGATGACGCGGTTCATTTATGTGCTGCATGGTAACCATCACGAGTACCCGCGCGACAAGCAGCGGCTCTTCATGCCGCCGGTGCCCAGCTTGATATTGGCCTCACTGATCTTCGGGGCGCAGTATATCTTCCTGCGGCAATACACGTTCATGTTTTTCCCCGGTTTCCTGCTTGGCTACCTGATGTACGGCAGCATGCATTACGCCATCCACGCCTGGAACCCGCCGTTCCGGTTCATGAAGCCGCTCTGGCGCAATCATCACCTGCATCATTACAAAAGCGAGGAAAAAGGGTTCGGGGTGAGCTCCGCTTTCTGGGACCGCGTTTTCGGGACTTTCTTCGACCTGGAAAAGGAGAAGGAAGATAAAGACAAAGTGAAATCGCTCATGTTCGAAAAGTGACACGATACAACTGAAATAGCGAACGGCTCCGGGGATTCCGGAGCCGTTCGCGTGTATATTCGTTTTACCATTTTTCTTCTTCGCTGGCATGCGGATCGGGTGGCTGGCGGTACGTTTCGCGGGAAATGATCTTTTCTGTTTGCCGGTCGATGATCAGCCGGGCGATAGACCGGTACACGTCCGGGTAATTTTGAGAAGCGAGGATGTCTTTCACCTTTCTTTCCGACACGTCTACCTGGTAGAGCAGAAGAACGAATTGCTGGAAATCCCTTTCCACCAGCATCTCGATCTGCGCCGCGAGGGCCTGTTCGAGGTCTTCGAGGGAAAATGCGGAAGGCAGCTGGATGCCGGCGTTTTCCTGCAGCCAGGACCCTGTGGCTTCCAGGTACTTCTGTTCCATTATTTTACCTGCTTGATCTTGTAGGATGCGTTCGTCACGATTCTTACCGGCACCGTCAGGTCTTTTTTCAATTGCTTTTTGCGATTGGCGAGATAGACGTATTTACCGTTCATTTCCGTGTTTTGCACGGCGATGCTGGGGAAACCGCTTTCGCGGAGGATGAGGTAATTGGTGACGAGCTTCCCTTCGATGGCGGCGGTGGCCTGGATACCGTCTTCAATGGTGAAGGTTTCTACCCGGTCGGTTTTGATATTGCCTTCGGAATTGACCTTGGCCGTTTGCCCGTCCCAATGCTGAAGGTTCCAGTAGAGGTCTACCCGGCCTTTGAGCCCCCCGCGCAGCGGAACGCTTTCTTCCCACTGGGTACCGTTCTTGATACCGTGAACGGGGTAAATGACGAGCAGTTGCTCCAGCCATCCGCGGAATGCATCTGTGCCGAACTGGTCTTTCAGGAGTTTTTTATACGCGTCGCGCTCGTCCGATTTCAGCTTGGCGAAAGCTTCCGCGGCTTTTTCCATGAGCTGGTCGAGCCCTTCTACCTTGTTGATGGTGCCATTGCCCTGGATCTCAACGGTAAAGGGTTGATTGAGCATGAGCTTGAGGGCGCCTTGCAGGGGCTCGTCGGGATGGTCGGTTTTGGCGTCTACGTAAATATTCTGGTTTTTGGCGTTGAAGTTGAATTTGATATCGGTGTAAGACCAATGCATGGTGAACCGTCCGGGCGCGGCGTCCGTGACTTTGATGGACATTTTATTATTGTAATCGCGGGTTGTCCGTTGCACCACTTCCTGTACCGTCATGTAAGTTTCACTGCGGCTTTCCTGGTTGAGCGTAAATTCGCTACCCGTCTTCAAGTTGTAGTTCAGCTCCACATAATCCTGCGCGGAGAGGGATAAAGCGAGGCAGCACATCGCTACCAGTCCGGTGAGTTTCTTCATTATCTCGTACTTTGATCAAACGTATTTTTCGATGACCCCGAGGCCGAACAGCGCGAAATCGTATTTCACGGGGTCTGCGGGATCCATGAGCCGCAGCTGGCTGGTGAGCTCCAGGGCCGTTTTCCAGTTCGCGTCTGCGCTCTGGATGAGGCCGAGCCTTGCTGCCACGCGGCTCACGTGAATATCTACCGGGCACACGAGTTGCGACGGCGAAATTTGCTTCCATAGTCCAAAATCCACGCCATTTTTGTCTTGCCTGACCATCCACCGCAGGTACATGTTCAGCCTTTTGCAGGCGCTGTTGCGCGCGGGGGTGGAAACGTGCTTGCGGGTGCGGTCGGGGTGCTCCATGGCGAAAAACATCTTCTGGAAGCCGGTGAGGGCGTTCTCGATGTTGGTGTCTTCCGGCTGGAGGTAGCCGCTGAAGGCGAATTCCAGGGAAGTGACGTTGGAATAGTAGTGCTGGAGGAACTCTGTGAAATAGAGCAAATCCAGCCCGTTGAACGTGCGGTGCCGGAAATGCATGAGCTTCATCCGGTCCCGTGGTTCGTGGTTTACGATGTAATCGTACGGAGCATTGTCAAACAGCCCCATCAACTCGGTGCACTTGTTGATGATGGTGGTACGGTTCCCCCAGGCCAGAATGGCCGCGAAAAGTCCCGCGATCTCAATGTCCTGGAGCTTGGTGAACCGGTGTGGGATGCTCACCGGGTCGCCGGCGATAAATCCCGGCTGGTCGTAATGCTCCGCTTTGGCATCCAAAAATTCTTTCAGTTGCTGGAACTTCATGGTCATAGCATATGGAAAAATGCCCCCGGCCCTTTGCAAGAACGGGAGGCATGTAGGTGTAATGCGCTAAAAGTAAGCAGATTGACGCAACAATCCAATCAGCCGATCGCTTTTTTCAAATCGGCCACCAGGTCTTCCACATCTTCGATACCTACGCTCAACCGGATCAGCGAGTCCGTCAAACCGTTCTTCAGCCGCTCCTCGCGCGGGATAGACGCATGCGTCATCGACGCCGGATGCCCGATGAGGCTCTCCACGCCGCCCAGCGATTCGGCCAGCGAAAAAAGGTGGGTACCGCTCAAAACCCTGAGGGCCGCGTCCATACTATCGTCTTTCAACGTAAAAGAGATCATGCCGCCGAAACCGCGCATCTGCTTTTTGGCGATGCCGTGGTTGGGATGATCTTCGAACCCGCACCAGTACACCTTGTCCACTTTCGGATGCGCCCGCAGGAAGCGGGCCACGGCCTCGCCGTTCTCGCAATGGCGCTGCATGCGGACATGAAGCGTCTTGATGCCGCGGAGCACCAGGAAGCAATCCTGCGGCCCCGGCACGGCGCCGCAACTGTTCTGGATGAAGGCCAGCTGCTGGGCGAGCGCGTCGTCTTTCACGATCACCGCACCATGCACCACGTCGCTATGCCCGCCGAGGTATTTGGTGGCGGAATGCACCACGATATCGGCCCCCAGGTCCAGCGGGTTCTGGAGGTACGGCGATGCGAAGGTATTGTCGACCGCCAGCAGCACGCCCTTTTCCTTCGCGATGGCGGAACAGGCGGCGATGTCGATGATATTGAGCATGGGATTGGTGGGCGTCTCGATCCACACGAGCTTCGTGGCGGCATTCAGGTGCTGTTTCAATTGGGCAGCGTCCTGCAAATCCACGAAATGGAACCTGATCCCGTATTTGGCGAAAACTTTGGTGAAAATCCGGAAGGTGCCGCCGTACAAGTCGCTGGAAGCCACCACTTCATCGCCCGGGGCGAGGAGTTTCATGATGGCATCCGTGGCCGCGAGGCCGCTGCCGAAACAGATCCCGTGGTTGCCGTTCTCAATGGCTGCCAATGCTTTCTGGAGGGCGTCGCGGGTGGGGTTCTGCGTACGGGCGTACTCGTAGCCCTTATGATCGCCCGGCGCCGCCTGCACATAGGTGGACGTCTGGAAGATCGGCGTCATAATGGCCCCGGTAGACGGGTCCGGCTCAACGCCCGCATGGATCAGCTTTGTACCTAACTTCATGTTTTGCTGTATTTTATGGGAATACCAAAGTTAACGAATTTAACCGCCCCAACATTCCGGCCCGATATTACACGTACGTGCTATCCCGTTTCCGCTGAAATCGTGCCGCAGTGCGGATTTGGGGGATTTTTGAACACTTATCCGAACTACGCCCGCCCATTTCCATCGCTTACGAGATAAAAGCACGCGTTCACTAGAATGCGGTGGGATGTATGAAGATTTCCGATAATTTTAACTCAGGTTTTTCATAGGATATGGTTAAAATTTTCTGAAGGCGGTATTCTTACCGCTTTTTTCTTTAGACCCCATGTTTCAAACTGTAGTCATAAAAAAAGGCAGCGTACCCGCTGCCTTTTTGCATATCGTTGATTTCCGGAGATTTATTTACGGCCGGGCTTGCCGGTTTTCGGTTTGTCTGCCGAAGCCACCACCCTGGAATCCGACCAGCGGATGGGCAGGGAAACCTGGGTTTTGTCCCACCCCATGAGCAGATTGGCGCCATAAGCCGCCTTTTCGAACACCATGCTGAACGCTTCGATCTCTTCGGGGGAAGCGATCACCGGCACCTCCGTGCGCACTACATCCATTTGAGGCTCATATTTATAGGCGCCCCAGATGTCGGTCTGTTTATTCAGGATGACCGTCCATTTGGTTTCGCTGGGGATGGCGTAAATGGTATACCGGCCTTTGGGAACGGATTTGCCGCCGATGTTCACCGGGCGGAAAAACTCCACTTCCGTGGCTTCGTTGGCCCCGAGGCGCCAAACTTTACCGTATTCCACGAGGTTCCCGAAGATGGGGCGGCCTTTTTTCTGCGGACGGCTGAAAATGGCCCTGGCCACCAGTGCTCCGGGCTCGCCTTTCACCTTGCACACGTAGGGGTACATGACAGGGTAATAGGCCATGTCCATGGGACTGGGGTCTACCGGCGGCATTTTACGGTCCTGAGCGCCGGCGATGCTGCAAACGGCGAGGCCGGCTATAACGAGCAGAGATTTGAGCGTATTCATATACTTTGAATGATAGGTTGAATTCGGCCCCAAACCTACGTGTTTTTCCGAAAATCAGGAAAGTTCAGATGTGAGAGATTTCATAAAGTTTTCGGCGTCGGGGATGAAGGCGTTGTAGCAGTCGCGGAGGGCTGCGTAATGGTCGTTGAACACGCCGTAGGGCACGTCTGCCGGGTGCGGGTAATATTTGGAGCGGCGCACGATGCCGCCGAAGCTGCGGAAGATGGAGATGCGCTCATGGTAATGATATAACCAGTTCTGCGACTGCATGAACGAGAACATCTGGCGGAACGCGGGGGGCAGCTGCGGGAGGCGTTCGCTCACCGCGGCATAGGTGTCTTCCGCGAACCGGGCGAGCGTGGGGAGGGAGAACCGCTGCGGGTCGTTGGCCAGGAAATGGTCGTACACCACGTCGAGGAACACGCCGCCGTAAAGGCCGGAACTGGGGCGGAAGAGCTCCCGGGCCGTTTTGGAGGCGGGGTGATGATCGGTGTAATCGTCGAGCGCACGGTGGAGCACGATCCCTTTGCGAAGGGGCGCCGGGTAATCTTCCGTCTTTTTCCCCTTCACGAAGTCGGCGATCAACTGTCCGGCCGTAATATCCGGATCATGAAAAGATAAATATGCGTGTGCGAGATAATTCATACGATACAAGCGGCATTTCACACAGATAAACGGCAAAAGCACGACAATCAAGCGTTTCCGCTCCTCCGAAGATAGGTATTATTCCCCGCACCGTCCGCTTCCGCGACACGCTGTCCGATTTCGGAAAAGCTTTTCCAGCCACTGCCGGTCGTCACCGCCCGATCACTTTAACAAAGTCTTAACCCCGGCGCGTGCAACATTTCCTCTTTCCGCTCAACCCCGCTGCCGCAGCGGGTTTCGCACTGCGGTAACCAGGCGTTTTACGTATGCGTTGTAACGGACATAACATAGGCTTCACATGGGCGTGCCAATCATAACTATTCCCTTGTCAACCGCTAAGGCCCGCACTAATTTTACAGCATCAAATCACACACCGCATTCTAAAACATTTTAAATCCTGATTAAAATTTTTCCGCCATGAAAAAGATTATCGCCATTCTGACCCTGGTAACCGTGTTCGCGACGGGCGCTTTTGCCTTCGACGAAACCATTGACAACAAAAAAGTGCTGGAATCCTTCAAGAAGGAGTTCGCTACCGCCGAAAGCGTGTCCTGGTACACGACCGCCGACAAGTATGTGGCCAAGTTCACCTTGCACGCCCGGAAAGTGACCGCACATTACGACCGCGAAGGCAACCTGCTGGCCACAAGCCGTTATATCGACGATGCAGACCTGCCGCTGAACGTGATCACCCGCCTCATGAAAAAGTATCCCGACCAGAAGATCAACAACATCGTGGAATATGAAGCAGACGGCTTCACCACTTATGTTGTGACCCTGGAAAGCGACACGCATTGGACGGTGCTGAAATCCGATTCCGACGGTAACCTCACCCGCCTGAAGAAATTGCAGAAAGCATAACCGAGTTTTAGTTTTAGTTTCAGTCAGTATGACCGTCCCGGGTAACGCCAGGACGGTTTTTTTGTGCCTGGCCCCCAATGGATCGGGGCGGTGGTTTTATGATCTTTTTGACATTTTGTGCCCTTGAAAAGTGTACCTTTGCGGCTTGTATACACAAGTAAAACACGTACTGTAATGACTAAAGGACCTGTTTCACAATTTATCCAGCATCATTACCGCCACTTCAATGCGGCGGCACTGGTAGATGCAGCAAAAGGATATGAGACGCATTTGCTGGAGGGCGGCAAGATGATGGTAACCCTGGCGGGCGCGATGAGCACCGCTGAACTGGGGATTTCATTCGCGGAAATGATCCGTGCCGGAAAGGTCGATATCATTTCCTGTACAGGCGCCAACCTCGAGGAAGATATCATGAACCTCGTGGCCCATACGCACTACAAGCGCGTGCCTAATTACCGCGACCTGAGCCCGCAGGAAGAGTGGGACCTCCTGGAGCAGGGCTTCAACCGGGTAACCGATACCTGCATCCCTGAAGAAGAAGCATTCCGCCGCATCCAGCAGCACATCCATAAAATCTGGAAAGATGCGGAAGCCGCCGGCGAGCGTTATTTCCCGCACGAATACATGTATAAACTGCTGCTGAGCGGTGTGATGAAGGAAAACTACGAGATCGACCCGAAAAACAGCTGGATGCTGGCCGCCGCTGAAAAGAACATTCCCATCATCGTTCCTGGTTGGGAAGACAGCACCATGGGCAACATCTTCGCTTCCTACGTGATCAAAGGCGAGCTGAAAGCTTCCACCATGAAGAGCGGCATCGAATATATGGTTTGGTTGAGCGACTGGTACCGCAATAACTCCGCTGGCAAGGGCGTAGGCTTCTTCCAGATCGGTGGCGGCATCGCGGGCGATTTCCCCATTTGCGTGGTGCCCATGATGTACCAGGACCTTGAGTGGACAGACGTTCCGTTCTGGAGCTATTTCTGCCAGATTTCCGATTCCACCACTTCCTACGGTTCCTATTCCGGCGCTGTTCCCAATGAGAAGATCACCTGGGGCAAGCTGGATATCAATACGCCGAAGTTCATCGTTGAGTCGGATGCTACGATCGTGGCGCCGCTCATCTTCGCCTACCTGCTCGGCTGGTAAGCAAATATTTTTCCGTGGAGGCCGCCTGATGCGGCCTCCTTTTTTCCCCGAATACCCGACCCCGAAGCCCCGAAACTCCCTACGCTGCCGTTTTAACAAAATCTTTCAAGATACATATGCGAAATATTAAATATTTCTTTATGTTTGCGGAGCAATTGTGTTACATATTCACAATTTTTGTAGTTCTTTAAAATCAGGCAGAATTTTTTTTTGCAGGTTCCAAAAACTTCCTACATTTGACCCGCAAAGTCAAAAAGTCAAACGCGGTTTTGCAAAGTCCAACAATGGCCGAACAGGATCAAAAGAGGGAAGCGATACTGGAGGCGGCGCTGAAGCGGTTCAAACGCTTTGGCCTGGCCAAAACGACTATGGACGAAATCGCGAAGGATTTGGAGATCAGCAAAGGATCTTTGTATTATTATTTTTCCGACAAGGAGCGCATTTATGTGGCGGTTGTGGAACGGATCGTGAGCGGGAGCTTCAAGGATATCAGCAGCTTCCTCGAAACGGCGGTTTCCGTGAGTGAGGTGCTGGACCGCTACCTGTCGGTAAAAGAAAGGATTTTACTGGAATATCATTTCCTGTTCGGCATTCACATGTGGGTGAGCGACAAACCGAGCAGCCTTATGCGGCAGATCGGGGAAATGGTCCACCAGTCGGAAATCTGCTTCATCTCCAGCTGGATCCGGAAAGGGATCGAACTGGGTGAAGTTTCGGAAAAACATGATCCTGCCTATACGGCCGATTTACTTGTACAGGTGTTGTTCGGATTCTGGATCAACTGGTGCAAGTGGCAGGCCGCGGATTTCGACCTTCAAAACGCAGACAATATAAAAGAATTCATGAACCGCGAAAGAAGTGTGTTAACCATTTTCTTCAACGGTTTGCGATAACCCGGAAAACTATATCCGAAAACCATTTTATTCGACCGAAACCTGCTTTCCTCCCCGATTGCTAGACATGTATGTAGAAACATGAATTAAGCGATTCAATCATTGACATATTAAACTCAAAATTGTACGACAGATGAAAAAGATGATCGTTATGGCCGCACTGGCCCTGTTCGGAACCCAATTCGCCAAAGCTCAGGTGCAGAAAGGTAACTTCCTGGTAGGTGGTACCCTCGGTTTCAAATCCAACACCGTGAAAGTTGACGGTGCTGACAACAAAACTACTGTTTCCGACATTACGCTGAGCCCTAAAGCTGGTTACGCACTTAGCGACAAATGGATGGTAGGTGTATTCGTAGACGGTACCTTCGGTTCTACTAAAAAAGAAGTAGGTTCCCTGGAAACCAAAGACAAAGACAACTTCATTGCTCCTGGCGTATTCGTACGTAACTATTGCCAGATTGCTGATTCCAAAGTATACTTCACAAGCGAAGCGAATGTTTCTTATGGTTTCGGTAGCACAGAAGTAAACGACGTAAAGACCTTCAAAACCACTGGTATTAAAGCTAACCTCATGCCTGGTATCTCTTACCTGGTAGGTAAGCACCTGATGCTGGAAGGTAACCTCGGCGGTATTTCCTACGAAAACCTGACTGACAAAGCTGAAGTTGGTGGAGTAAAAACAAAGAGAAGCGAGTTCGATTTCAACTTTATCAGGAACTTTACAGTTGGTGCTTCCTTCCTGTTCTAATACTTGATATTAGCGTTTTTTATAAAGGCGTTGTCTCTCAGAGACAACGCCTTTTCTCATTTTTTACGCTTGTTGAGAATTTTGGCTTGCTACTTGCATTACAAGCATAGATTAATTTTAACCAGCTATGAAATTTAACCGAGTACACCTGCTTTTTGCATTGGCCGGCACATTGATGTTCGGCAGTTGTGTGGTAGAACGCCACAGTCACCCGCACGGCATGCCTCCCGGCCAGGCGAAGAAAGTTTACGGCACCAAATCCGCCAAACCCTTCGCGCCGGGCCAGCAAAAAAAGCACAAGCACTAATGAGCAATTAAAAATGTAGGGATATGAAAAGGAATTGGAAAACCGGAGGAGTCATTGCACTGGCAACCATCATGTTTGCCGCATCGTGCGCGGTGCCCCGGCCGCCAACCCCGCCGAAACCGCCGCGTCATCATCATGGCAAACCGCCCACACCACCGGCACCGCCGCGCCCTCCGCACGGCCCGATGGAAGAAGCGACGCACACCGACATTACCATAGCATACCCGCATCGATAAACGGAAATCAGTGTAAAAAGGGAAAAGAGACTGCATGTTGCAGTCTCTTTTTTTATTTTCGGAAACCATAACCCTTGCGCGTACAGAAACACTCAATTCATCATCCAATAAACAGCGATTCTATGAAATCAATTTCCCTGGTATTTTTCAGCTTCATGTTGTTGCTCACATCCTTCCGGTTGCCCAATGCGGCTTCTACAACTACCGCAGCCCGTTGTGGCGGATATCTTCGCATACTAAACCCTTCGCACGGCGTGAACGAGCCGTTTATTAAAAAAGTCACCATAACGGATTTGGATAACGTCTACCCTGTGGAGATCTACAACATCCCGTCAGGCACCACGTCGGTGTTGCTCCCAGCCATCCTGCACACCGGAACCCATTACAGGATAGACTTTCAGCTCATGCCGGCGAGCGCTACCACGAATTATGGTCTGCTGACCATGAAGGAATGGGACGGAACAATTTTCCAAAGCGCGGAATACCTGGAAGGCCCCGGCGGCATCCCTACGGTGAGTATTACAACGTACGTCGATTGTTTTACTTACGATGTTAGTTGCCAAAACTATTGATCAGGCTAAAGTTAAAAAGGGCCGATACCTCGTGGTACCGGCCCTTTTTCGTTATCCTTTAAACCTGTTCTCCTATCTGTTCATAGTGATCAGGAATTCTTCGTTGTTACGTGTTCCGCGCATGTGCTGGAGCATGAAGTTCATGGATTCTTCTGTGTTCATGTCTGCCAGGTGATTGCGGAGGATGTATACTTTCTGGAGCACGTCTTTTTCCAGCAGGAGATCGTCGCGGCGGGTAGACGATGCCGTAACGTCGATGGCCGGGAATACGCGGCGGTTGGCCAGGCGGCGGTCCAGCGCGAGCTCCATGTTACCGGTACCTTTGAATTCCTCGAAGATCACCTCGTCCATTTTGGAGCCGGTGTCGATCAGCGCGGTAGCCAGGATGGTGAGGGAACCGCCGTTTTCGATTTTACGGGCGGCGCCGAAGAACTGTTTGGGTTTCTGCATTGCGTTCGCTTCCACACCACCGGAGAGCACCTTGCCGGAAGCGGGGGCCACGGTATTGTGGGCACGGGCGAGACGGGTGAGCGAATCGAGCAGGATCACTACATCGTGCCCGCATTCCACGAGGCGTTTCGCTTTCTGCAGGGCGATAGCGGAAACTTTCACGTGTTTTTCGGCGGGCTCGTCGAACGTAGAGGCGATCACTTCCGCTTTCACGGAGCGTTCCATATCGGTCACCTCCTCGGGGCGTTCATCGATGAGCACTACCATGAGATAGATCTCGGGGTGGTTGGTGGCGATGGCGTTGGCAACTTCTTTCAGCAGCATGGTTTTACCTACTTTCGGCTGCGCCACGATAAGACCGCGCTGGCCTTTACCGATGGGCGTGAAGAGGTCCATGATACGGGTGGAGTAGTTGTTGGACGTAGTGGTGAGATGCAGTTTCTCGAAGGGGAACAGCGGCGTCAGGTAGTCGAAAGGCACGCGGTCGCGCACTTCTTCGGGTGTTTTGCCGTTGATGGTTTCCACTTTCAGCAGGGCGAAGTATTTCTCGCCTTCTTTCGGCGGACGAACGGAGCCGCGAACGGTGTCGCCCGTTTTGAGGCCGAAAAGCTTGATCTGGCTGGGAGAAACGTAAATATCGTCGGGGGAACTGAGGTAGTTGTAATCGGAAGAGCGTAGGAAGCCGTAACCGTCGGGCATCATTTCCAGGACGCCTTCGGAGAGGATCACGCCGTCGAACTCGATATTGAATACCGGTTCTTTTTTCGGGTATTTATGTTGTTGCTGTTGCGGATTGTTGGCCACGGGTTGCGGCTTGATGGGCGCAACGGGTTCCGCTACGGTCACGAAGTCGTCTTCCGCTTCTTCTTCCGGAATGATGGCCGGTTCTTCTTCCTCTTCGGTAAGCGCGGGCAGCACGATGTCGTCGTCGTCATCGAACGTCAAAGACGGAATGTCGAGGTCGATATCGATCTTGCGTTTAGCCGGAGGGGCTTTGATCTCTTCTTCGTCTTCTGATTTGGAAACTTTTGCGGTGGCGGCTTTTCGGCTTTTCTTGGCGGCGGGTTTTTCGTCTTCTTCTTCGGGGTGGGGAGCGGATTTCTGAGGAGCGGGGGCCGGGGCGGGTTCGTCTTTTTTCGTTCCTACCGGTTTCCTCTTCCTCACTTTCTTTTCATCTCCGTTACCTGGCTTATCTTCTGAGGCTATCACGGCTTGTTTATCGAGTATTTTATAAATGAGTGTTTGCTTGTCCAGTTTCTTTGCGTTGGGAATTTCCAGCTTCTCGGCGATGTCAAGTAGTTCAGGAACGAGCATGTCGTTCAGTTGTAAGATGTCGTACATCATCTGTTTTTGTAAAATTTAGAAGTGTCGTAAGGCGGGTACCACTGCATACCAACATACACCAATTAACAAATAATTGTTTTGTGTCAATAATAAAGTCTTGATCATTAATTTGATGGGATCACCTGTGGTTAGGTGACTGCTGATGAAGATGGCAAAAAAGGAACTTAATCAGACAGATTGAGGACACAAGTTTAGCACTAATTTTGCGATTCTCCAAAAAAATGTTGAACCCTCCGCCCTAACGCATAACGATTTACGATCATGCACCAGCCCGCCTGTAATCCCCGCCCCTCTTCAAAAAGCCGATTTTCGTCATCCGAATTTGTCTATTTTTGCAACTCAATTCAAAACACATATTGATATGAGCCAAAGAGTAAAAATCAGGCAGGTCCTCCAGGACGAAAGGACAAACTATGAAGTAACGGTTAAAGGATGGGTGCGCACCTTCCGCAATAACCAGTTTATAGCACTGAACGATGGCTCAACCAATAATAACCTCCAGGTAGTGGTAAACGAGGCCGACATGGACCCCGCCACCTTCCGGCGCATCACCCGCGGCGCCGCCATCAGCGTCACCGGCCAGATCATCCCCTCCCTCGGCAAAGGCCAGCGCGTGGAACTGAAAACCGCCAGCCTGGAGATCCTGGGCGACTGCGATGCCGAAGCCTATCCCATCCAGCCCCAGAAGCAAAGCCTGGAATTCATGCGCGAAATCGCCCACCTGCGCTTCCGCACCAACACCTTTGGCGCCGTGTTCCGGATCCGCCACTCCCTGGCGTTCGCCGTTCACCAGTTCTTCCACCTCAAGGGTTTCGTGTACCTCCATACGCCCATCATCACCGCGTCTGACGCAGAAGGTGCCGGCGAAATGTTCCGCGTCACCACCCTCGACATGAAGAACCCGCCCCGCAACGAAGCCGGCGAAATCGATTATAAGGAAGACTTCTTCGGCCGCTCCACCAACCTCACCGTTTCCGGTCAGCTGGAAGGCGAGCTCGGTGCCATGGCTTTCGGCGATATCTACACCTTCGGCCCCACTTTCCGGGCAGAAAACTCCAACACCGCCCGCCACCTGGCGGAATTCTGGATGATCGAACCGGAAATGGCTTTCTATGAACTGAAAGACAATATGGACCTCGCCGAAGAGTTCATCAAATACGTCATCAAATTCGCGCTGGACAATAACCGGGAAGACCTCGAATTCCTCACCCAGCGCCTCGCGGACGAAGAAAAACAGAAACCGCAGGCCGAGCGCAGCGAAATGGGGCTGATCGAAAAACTCGAATTCGTGCTCAACAACGAGTTTGAGCGGATCACCTACACCGAGGCCATCGACATCCTCCGCAACAGCAAGCCCAACAAAAACAAGAAGTTCACCTACCCGATCGATGCCTGGGGCGCCGATCTGCAGAGCGAGCACGAACGCTTCCTCGTAGAGAAACACTTCAAGAAACCCGTGATCCTGACCGATTATCCCGCCGCCATCAAATCGTTCTACATGAAACAGAACGACGACGGGAAAACGGTCCGCGCGATGGACATCCTGTTCCCCGGTATCGGCGAAATCGTGGGCGGATCGCAGCGGGAAGAGAACTACGACAAGCTCGTGGCCCGCATGAACGAACTGAACATCCCCGTGGAAGAGCTGTACTGGTACCTGGACACGCGCCGCTTCGGCACCGCGCCCCACGCCGGTTTCGGCCTCGGCTTCGAGCGCCTGGTGCTGTTCGTGACCGGTATGACCAACATCCGCGACGTGATCCCCTTCCCCCGCACGCCCAAAAGCGCGGAATTCTAGTCTTACACAATAATCTATATAAGAAAGCAGGCGCATCCCGCCTGCTTTTTTTATGCATGCATGTTTGTGGAAAAGCCCGGCGGCTGCATCCTAGAGGTAATTGAGCAAAACAATACAGTGTGTGTAATCACGGCGGCGGGTTTCGCTCCTGCCGCCGGAATTTCTTCACCTTTCAAACCGTTACCTATGGCAGAAATGATCACCTCCCCGAAAAAAGGCAAAGGCCGCCGCAGCCCGAAACGCTCTACCCGTGTAGATATGACGCCCATGGTAGACCTCGGTTTCCTCCTCATTACGTTTTTCATGCTGACCACCACGCTCGCCGAACCGAAGGCCTTACCGCTGATCATGCCGGCAGACGGAGCTTCCACACCGGTGGCCGAAAGCAAATCCATCACCCTGCTCGTTCGCAGCGACCGCACCATTTCGTGGTACGAAGGCACGGGCGACGATCCCGAAAAGCCGCCACAGCTGCGGCATAGCACGTTTTCCGCGCAGCACGGTATCGGCGAAGTGATCCGCTCGCGGCAGCGCGCCGTGGCCGCGAAATGGGGCGATCCGGAAGAACTGATCGTGTTGATAAAAGCGGAGAACGGCGCCAGTTACGGCAATGTGGTGGATGCGCTCGACGAGATGAAGATCAACCGCGTGGCGCGGTATTCACTGGCCGACATAACACCCCAGGAGGAGAAATTGTTGCAGCGTTAGGGCGCGCGGGGGAGGGTTTTTCCCTTACCTTTAGTGCTCCAAAACACTATCGATATGGCAACCGTTCATTCCATCCCCTCCGTTGACCTGGCGGAATTCCGCTCGGGCGATGCCACCCGGAAAGCAGCGTTCGTGGCAGCCCTGGGCAAGGCGTATGAAGAAGTCGGGTTCGTAGCCGTGAAAAACCATGGTATCTCCGACGAGCTCATCAAGCAGCTGTACGACAATGTCCGCGCTTTCTTCCAGCTGCCGGCCAGCACCAAAAGCAAGTACGAAATCCCGGAACTGGCAGGCCAGCGCGGATATACATCCTTCGGGAAGGAACACGCAAAGGGGTTTGAGGCGCCCGATCTGAAGGAGTTTTTCCAGTTCGGACAGTCGGTGGAAGACGATGACCCCGTGAAGGAAAGCTATCCCAATAACGTGATGGTAAAAGAAGTGCCGGAATTCACGCCCACGTTGTATAAGGCGTACCGCGGGTTCGAAACCTCGGGCAATTCGCTCCTCCAGGCCATTGCGCTGTACCTCGGGCTCGACGAGCATTTCTTCGATAAAAAGATCCACAACGGCAACTCCATCCTCCGCGCCATCCATTACCCGCCCATCACCCAGGAACCTTCCTCGGCCATCCGGGCGGAGCAGCATGAGGATATTAATTTGATCACTTTGCTCGTTGGCGCATCTGCAGACGGATTGCAGATTTTGGACAAGGCGGGGGAATGGGTGCCAGTCACTTCTCTGCCCGACCAGATCGTCGTGAACGTGGGAGACATGCTCCAGCGCCTCACCAACAATCGTTTGAAATCGACCACCCACCGCGTCGTAAACCCGCCGCGCGAGCTGTGGAATACCTCGCGGTTTTCCATCCCGTTTTTCCTGCATCCCAAGTCAGACATGGATCTTACGTGCCTGGCGCAATGTGTGGACGGCAGTCACCCGGAAGCATATGAGCCCATTACGGCCGGCGAGTACCTGGACGAGCGGCTGCGCGAGATCGGCCTGAAAAAATAAATAGCTTTGACTTGCCCGGAGCCCGCGCTCCGGGTATTTTGTGCCTGGTCCTGAACAACAACGAAAGCCCGTTCAGAGAATGAACAGGAATGAACGAAAACCGAAAGGGGCGGAACATCGTTATTTGCGGCATGCATACCCATCAATTTATCCCCCTGTCGATGGATGACATGAGAATCATCACCGGCGGCACTCCCGTAGATGAAGCAACGGGCGATCTGCCCACATTGCCACCCGTCAGGAACCGGGACCCGAAAGACCCAACTACCGGATTACGCACCGAATCAACAGACACGACCGTCCCGCGCATCGAACCGCCGGGCCTCAACGTGGCTGCGATGATGGGTGGCCGCTAGTTGCTGGCCGTGGCCGCGGGGGCGCTCGCCTGAAGGGCCGTTAGCTCTCCCGCGGTTACTCCCTTGCCATTGAACAGCCGGTTGAAATAAGCGACCATCGCGGCATTGAGCCGGTAATCGTTGTAGGGGAAATTCATGAAATAACTATGCTGCCAACGCGCCAGTTCCAGGAAGTTGACGTATTGTGCATTGGAAGCCCGCTGGCGTTGGGGCACCTTTTCGCCCAGCTGCCGCTTCAGGGTGAGCAGGTGAGCGCCTTTCAGCTGCATGTCGCGCTTATTGTAATGCACGAAAACGTTCTTCGCGAAGTGGATCTTTTCCACCCAGCGCGCATGCCGCCGCATGGGCACGCAGGCTGCGTTGATGATGAGATTGTCTACGAACGGGGTGGTGTTTGCCGCCAGCACGCCCGTGTCTTGCCCCTTCATCATTTGCTCGAGGATGATATTTCCCATACTGTGGTAGAACGTGGAAATGGAGACGCCCTCGGTCCAGGGTTCCCCGCTTTCCCGGGCGGCCCGTATGGTACGCAGCAATTGCAGGTATTGCGGCGCGGAAAGCCGCGCGTTCTGCCGCGCGAACCGGAAGTTTTTCGATGGTTTATATGTGGTATTGATACTGGCGTAGTCGAACATGACCACGTTCACGCCGTATTGCCCGCTCATCAGCTGCGCCCGTTCCACATTGGATGTGAAGATCTTGCCCATCCCTTCGGCATATACGACGATGTCGCGGTGGCGCGGGAGGTGGTCCATGGCTTCGGCGAGCGTGGGCTCGGGGTACACTTTCCACGTTCCCTGCTGCTTTTCCAGGAAAAAGTACTTCAGGGCCGAAGTGTCGATGAATTCGTCCACGAAACGCAGACTGTCGGGATGTATGAACCGGTTGGTGACAAAAACCAGCGAAGTATCGCTGCCGGCGGGCTGCTGCTGGTGGGATTGCAGCGTGAACCGAGACCAGTATGCCTGGCTGTTGTAGTTGGAAAGCTGTCCATGGGCGGCGCACGCCAGCGCAAGGAAAAAGCCTGTCAGAAGACGTTTCATGGGAATGCTGTTATTTCTTTAACGCCTAAACGAAACCAAATGTTTCGCCGGTTTGTACGTACAAGATTTATGCCTTGCTAACCCACGGATTATCAGGCACATTTAGGGACGGGATTTGAATATTTCATTATTTTACTGGAAATTGAGGGGCGAACTGATATCCCAACGTGTTTTTACGTCACATCTCATTTTTGAAAGCAGTCTTGTTGCACAGCTTCACGGCATTCGGGGGCCCGCAGGGGCACCTGGCCATGATGATGAAAACCTTTGTGCAACAGCGCCGGGATGTTACGGAGAAGGAACTGATGGAATACAATGCGTTCTGCCAGTTGCTGCCGGGCGCTTCCAGTTCCCAGACCCTCACCCTCATCGGGTACAAACGCGGCGGCGTTCCCCTCGCGGTAGCCACCCTCGCCATCTGGATCACACCGGCCTGCCTGCTCATGGGCTCCCTCAGCTTTTTGCTGCAATTCATGGACAAACGGGCCCTCAGCGTCGATATCTTCAAATATGTGCAGCCCATGGCCGTGGGCTTTCTCGCCTTCGGCGGCATCCGCGCCTACCAGATCAGTATCCGCAACACCGCAACTTTCGTCATCATGGTGGTGGCTTTGGCGGCGGCGTTCTTTTTCAAATCCCCGTGGACGTTCCCCGCGCTCATCATCCTCGGCGGCACCATTTCCAACTTCAGCGACAAGCGCATCCCCGATATCAACGAACCGAGAAAGAAGATCCAGTGGGGCAACATCTGGCTGTTTGCGCTCATCTTCGTAGCGGCGGGCGTCATGTCGGAAATGGCGCGTACCAATAACTGGATCACCCGGAGGCCGTTCAACCTGTTCGAGAACTTTTACCGTTTCGGGAGCCTCGTTTTCGGCGGGGGCGACATTCTCATCGCCATGATGCTGGAACAGTACGTGTTCCGCTCCAAAAGCCAGTTCATGTCGGCCGAAGAGCTGCTGACCGGCGCGGGGATCATGCGCGCGATGCCGGGCCCCACTTTTTCGGTGTCTGCCTATGTGGGCGGCATGGTCATGCGCAGTTTGGGGCCGGGGTACCAGTTCATCGGCTGCATCATCGCACCGGTGGCTATTTTCCTGCCGAGCATGCTGCTGGTATTGTTTTTCTTTCCCATCTGGAACAACCTGAAAAAACATGTGGTGATTTACCGCGCCCTCGAAGGAATCAATGCGGTGGTGGTGGGCGTGATGTGGGCGGCTACCATTTTCCTCTTCATATCCATCCCCGTAACCTGGTACAACGTGCTGCTGATGGTGACCACGCTGTGCCTGCTTTGTTTTACGAAGCTTCCTTCTCCCGTGATCGTTATCGCCTGCATCCTGGCGGGCGCGTTCCTGTAATCAGGCTTGTTGCCGCCAAACGCTGGCCAGTTCCCGCTTCCGGCGTTCCGTAATGTCCAGCACCGACTGGTTATGCAGATGCAATTGCAGCCGCTCGTGGTCGATGTGGTGGATGTGGGGCAATTGCACCATCTGGTGGTTGTTGACCTGGTAAAAGCGCATCCCGGCGAAAAGCTCCGTGTAATAGCGGAAGGGGCGGCGCGACTGGAGGAGATCGCCGTTGGAAAGGCTGAAGAGGGTTTTATCGGTGCCGCCTTCGACGTACGCGATATTTTCCACGGAGGCAACGAATTCGCCGCCGCCGGAAAGGGGGATTACGATCTGGTGAACGTCGCGGGTGGTTTTGCCGAAGTTGTGGAGGAGCACTTCGTACCGCTCCTGGCGCCCGGGCGATCCGAGGCGTTGGCGGATGGCCTGCACGGCCTGCTGGAGGCTTTCGCGGTCGATGGGTTTGAGGATCAGCTCCACTTCGCTGAAGCGGATGGTATGGAGATAGCGTTTCTCGAACGCGGTTACGAAAATGGTTTCGAAAGTGGAGTCGTATGCGCCGGTGAGCACGTCGAACCCCGTGCCGTCGGGCATTTCGAGATCGAGGAATACGAGTTGCGGGCGTTGCTCGCGGATTTGAGCGATCCCTTCACGGCAATTCCCCGCCTGTGCCACCGCTTCGATGTCGGGGCAATAGCGTTGCAGCATGAGGGAAATAATATCCCGGCTGTTCCGCTCGTCGTCAATGATTACTGCACGGATCATGGGTCTTCCAATTTGGTCCCGTTTTTACAACTGGGGGATCAGCACTCTCACGATGGTGCCGCTGTCCTGTGTCTCGCGGGTGGATTTGTCTATGATTTCGATCTGGATGCCGGTATTGTACATTTTGTTCAATAATTCCGCCCTGTTGAAGCTGATTTCCATGCCGGACGACTGGTGATGGCCGGGGAGCGTCCGCAATTGGCGGCTGCGCTCGATGCCGATGCCGTTATCTTCTACCAGGCATTCGAGCATATCGTGGGCGATCATGGTAAAGCGAATGGTCAATTGTCCTGTTGTGTGCTCTTCGTTGTTCATCCCATGCTTGACGGCGTTCTCCACATAAGGCTGTAACAGCATCGCAGGCACTTCCAGCTCTGCCGTGTTCAGCGTGGGGTCCATCAAAATCTCGTAACTCATCTTCTGTTCAAACCGCATCTTTTCAAGACCAAGATAAGTATTTAAATAAGTTATTTCGTCGGCCAGGGAAATAAAATTGCGGCGGGAGAAGTCCAGCGTCTTGCGGATCAGGTACGAGAAATCGGACAGGTATTTCTGTGCGTGCTCGTAGTCGCGCTGCATGACGAACAGCTGGATCGAGTTGAGGCAGTTGAAGATGAAATGGGGATTGATCTGCGCGCGGATGGCTTTCAGCTCTATTTCCGCGAATTTCTTGCTGTATTCGGCCTCCATCTGGAGTTTGCGCTGTTCTTCCAGCTCCGTTTTCCGCCGAACGATCTCGGTGGTCTGCTCCCGCACCAGTTCTTCCAGCTGTTCGTTTAGCTTTCGCTGGAGTTCCTTGTTTTTGTTCAGTTGCTTGATGAGCAGCTCCTGCGTCCGGGTCTTTTCCTGGTGCACGAGCTTGTTCCGGTAACTGAGGCCTGCGGCATATGACAGGGATTGCAGCAGCACGCCCACCACCAGCAGCAGGTACGGGCTCACCAGCTCGGGCAGCGGAGTGAATGGGACGGGCTCGGTATTGCGGAGGAACGACCAGATAGACAGGATGTACAAACTGAGCGATCCGTAAAGGAAAAACCGGATGAGGGGATGATGGCGCATCCGCCGCCCCAGGGCTATGAACGAAATGCCGAAAGGTATCAGCGACGCAAAGGTGGCCCAGGTGAAGATCTCGCCAGGGAGCACGAAGTTCCCCATGGCCATCGACACAAAGCAGGCAAGGATGCACCCGGCATAGAAAATATTGCTGTAAAAATAGTACCGCGACATGAGGGGGAACCTTTCCCTGAGGTTCAGGAAGGCGCTGCCGAAGAGCATGGACATGAAATAGAAACAGCCGATGAGGGCCGGAACGTCCCAGTAATATTTCAGCAGCGGAATGCCGTGGAAGAAAGACAGCTGATAGGGCTTCGTTTCCAGCCGGAGGCAGAAAAACAGGATCAGCCCCAGCAGATACACCGAAAAATACATGCTCGGCTTATCTGGCAGCTGGATGTAGTTGATGATCGTGATGCTGAGCAAAACCAGCAGCATACCGATCACGATCTGGATCACCAGCACTTCGGCTTTATACAGGTCTGCCTCGTGGTGCCGGAACTGCGCGTAATGGATGGCGTCGTACAGCACGGGCATGAGCTCGTTTTCGCGGTAGTAGGGGTTGGTGATGTGAAGGAAGAAGGTGCGCACCTGGCCGGCGGGCACATGAACGGGAAAGGCATACCGGTCCCAGCGGTCCCCGTCCGGCTCGTACATCATCATGCCTGCGCTGGAAAGGAGCTGGAGCTCGCCAGACGCGTTTTGCGCATAGAACCGGAGCTGTTCCTGCCAGCCTGCGAAGAAGTAGAGCATGGAATCGACCGGCCCGGTATTGCGGATGGTCAGCCGCAGCCAGCAATCGTTCTGCCGGTGGAGGAGTTTTTCCTGGGGTGGAAGATGGACGTGTCTTTCCCGAAGGGAAGCGCCGCGGCGGTGGCGGGCGTGGCTTCGCCCGTAAAAACGGACAGTTGGTGCCGGAGGTCGAGCCTGTCGACCGGCCGGGAAAAGTCGAGTTGCAGCGTATCCTGGGCGCCGGCGCGCTCCGTCCACAGGAGAACGGAACAAATCATCAGGCATATCAGGGATAGGCGCTTCACTTTTATGGCTTATGAATTGGGGATGAATTGATCGATGACGCGGGCGAGGGCACGGTCTTTTTCCGTGACGGTGTTGCCGGCGCTATGGGTGCTCAGCCAGATTTCCACCTTGTTCCAGGTGTTGGTCCAGGTGGGATGATGGTCCATTTTCTCCGCGGCCAAAGCTACTTTGGTCATGAAAGCAAAGGCTTCGCGGAAGTCGGGAAAGGTGAAGGCGCGGTACAGGTGCCGCTCGGTTTCCTGCCACATGGTGCGTTGTTTTTGCGGTGGACGGTTGGGGAATAAAGTATCAGAATATCAGGTTAATACGGTTCTTGATGTCGCGCATATCCAGCAGCGACGCCATTTGTACCAGTTCGGCCTTCCTGCATTGTTCGATGAGCGCTTTCACGTCTGCCTGCTGGTAATAATTGCCCTTGATGAGCCAGAGGAAATCCACGTGCTTCAGTTCGGGGAGCAGGAATTCCGCCTTGCAATGATTGTTGTAGAAGTAATGCCCGGCGCCCTTGGTGATCTCCTGGTGCTCGTACACGGTGAAGAAGAAGGAGCGGCGGTTTTTGGCGAGATTGATCTCCAGGGTGTTATTCACCCGGAAATCGAACCCCAGTTGTTTATTGAGTTGCCAGATAAGCTGATAGTCTTTGGCCTGGGAAATGATCCCTGCCAGCCAGGTGTCTTCGAAAAAATCTTCCACCAGTGCGTCCTGGTCCAGCTTCAATTTAAGTACAGACATGCGGTAAAGTTATCGAAAAAGGTCTGGCACCTATTTTTTCTTTTTGGGCAACGCTGTGTTCTTTTTGGTCAACGGCGGGTTCCAGAACTTATCCGTAAAGCCGACTACCTGGTTATTGCGTACTTCGACCCCTTCCTGTTCCAATAATTCCTGCATTAAAGTGGGGGTGGCGAAGTGGACGGCGCCGGTCAGGAGGCCTTTACTGTTGACCACGCGATGGGCCGGAACGGGCGGATGGGCTTTCCCGGCCTGGTGCATGGCCCAGCCCACCATGCGGGCGGTGAGGCGGATGCCGGCCCTTTCGGCGATGGCGCCGTAGCTGGTAACCCGCCCTCGGGGGATTTTCCGGGCGATGCTGAATACCCGCTCGATGAAATCAGGCTCCGTCTTTTGGGCGGCGGGCTTCGAGGAGGCGCTTTCTTTTTCTTCGGGGACGTTTTCATAATCAAACGGGCAATGCAGGCAGCCGTTGCCGCAGCAATACCCCCGTTCCCGGTGGAAATGCTCGGTCAGCACAACATATCCCTGCTCGTTGTAATAAAAATCAATATTTTCCTGCAGCTGCTTCTTCATCCGTTGCGAGGTTCGCGGCTTTCCAGTCGATCGGCGCAGCCGGTAATGCAAATTTAAGGAACCGGATGGTTCTGCCGTCTGCCAGATGCATACCTTCATAATAGGTCTGGATCTGGAGGAGTTCCGGAACGGGGGAAAGGGCGTATACGTCGGGAACGTCGGTGATGAGTCGGCATCCCATCCGGGCGATCACCATTTTGGTGAAGGTGTATAGCTCGGTGGAGTCGGTTTTCAGGTTCACAGTGCCGCCGTCTCCCAGGAGTTGCTGGTAGAGCGCGAGGAACCGGGGATGGGTGAGGCGTTTTTTGGATTTGGACTGGCGGAGGAAAGGATCGGGGAATGTGATCCAGATATCTTTCACTTCGCCGGGCGCGAAATAATCGGTGATTTGCTCGATCTGGGTGCGCAGGAAGGCTACGTTGGCGATATTTTGATCGATGGCGGTTTTTGCGCCTTTCCAGATGCGGTTGCCTTTCAGGTCTACCCCCATAAAGTTCTCTTCGGGGTATTTTCGAGCCAGGCCGAGGGTGTAATCGCCCTTGCCGCAGGCCAGTTCGAGGGTGAGCGGGTGGCTGTTCCCGAAATGGCTGTTCCATTTCCCCGGCATGTCTTTCGGATAGATGAGCACGTTGGGAAAAGTCTCAATTTCCGCGAATCGCTGTAATTTCTTGTGTCCCATGAGGGCGCAAAAGTACGAAAAGGGATCAAAACCCCTATCTTGCGGACGCCGGGTGAGCCGGAAAGGGCGGAATTTCGTGTGCGGAACGGTTGGGAATGGAGGGTGTGATGGCGGGAAAAACAAAACGCACCGGCGTAAACCGGTGCGCTGAGATGCTGTAGGGGTAGGAGTCGAACCTACACGAGGCAGTTAGCCATAGCACAAATAAGATTAGTGGTCAACCCATTACGCTACGTTTATCCCGTGATCCTCACCCCCGAGACGAGAGGGCATGTCTGCCAATTTCATCACCCCACAAAGTTGATAATTCCCTTGGCTGGGTAAGCGTTGTTTTCAACGATTATGATGCAAATCTAAAGAGAAGGGGTATTTTTTGCAAATTTTTTAAGAGAAATTTTGGAAATTTCGAGATTTTTTAAATATTTGCATGTAAGTTTAAAACATTCAAAAACACTTTGTCAAAATGAGCCACAATTTGAATATTGACAAACTGGACCTGCAGATCATCAGCGAGATGATGTCTAACGCTGAAATCTCCTATGCTGACCTGGGGAAGAAGCTGTTCGTATCAGGCGGTACGATCCATGTAAGGATGAAGAAACTGCAAGAACTGGGTATCGTTAAAGGTACGCGATTACATGTAGATTTAAAAATGATCGGGTACGACGTCATCGCTTTCATCGGCATTTTCCTCGAAAAAAGCTCCATGTACGACACTGTGGCGAAGGAATTGCGCAAGCTTCCCGAGATCGTCCGCCTTAATTACACCACCGGCGGCTGGAGCATGTTCGCAGAAATCATTTGTAAAGATATCTCCAACCTCCGCCGCGTGCTGCACGATGAGCTCCAGAAAATCAAAGGGATCGAGCGCACCGAAACGTTCATTTCCCTCGAAGAAAGTTTCACGCGCACCATCAACGTAGTAGAGTAAGGTCGCAGGTTTCACGTTATGAGCGAAAGGCAAAAAGGGAGACGGTCACCGTCGCCCTTTTTGTCGTTTTGGGAGAGCGGATGGCTTGATGATAGAATTATGCGCAACATTTGTCAACATTTGTTGCAACAACGGGATTTTCCACGAAATTTGATGAATACCCGTAAAAATGGCCATGGAAACACTGGAATCGCTTATTCAGGAGCTGAAATCACTGCCCCCTATGTCGGAGGAAAACCGCCGCCGACTGGATCAGAAGATCAGGCTGGAGTTTAATTACAATTCCAACCACCTGGAAGGGAACACCCTGACCTATGGGGAAACCCAGTTGCTGTTACTCTTCGATAAAACGACTGGCAACCATGATCTCCGGGAGTACGAGGAAATGAAGGCACATGACGTAGCTTTTGAAATGATCAAGCAGTGGGCTTCAGAGCCGGACAGGCCGCTAACCGAAGCCGGCCTGCGGGAATTGCATCGCATTCTTTTGGTACGTCCTTTCTGGAAAGAAGCACTTACGCCAGATGGACAGCCAACGCGCCGGGAAATCCAGATTGGCGCTTATAAATCATACCCTAACTCTGTTCGCTTGCAGAATGGCGAGATTTTTCACTACGCTACTCCGGAAGAAACGCCCATCAAAATGGGGGAATTAATTGCATGGTATAGAGAAGAAGAAGAAAAAAGAGCTCACTCCGGTTGAGTTGGCGGCCTTGTTGCACTACCGGTTTGTCAGGATTCATCCGTTTGATGATGGGAACGGCCGAATGGCGAGATTGTTGATGAATTTTGTTCTGTTGAAAAATCAATTGGCGCCAATAATTATTAAGTCAACAGATAAGAAGAATTATTTATTTGCATTAAATCAAGCTGATGCGGGCGAAATTGGCGCGTTTGTCGATTATATAGTTCAGCAATTGTGTTGGAGTTTGAATCTTTACATACGTGCTGCCAACGGCGAAGAAATCGATGAAAATGATGATTTGCAAAAAGAGATTTCCGTATGGAAAAAAGGGTTGAAAGGGGATGAGAAAGAGTCTTCGCACCGTACAACTGAGTTGGTTCTCGAGTTGTTTCTAAAGGGAGGACTTTTGGATTTATTTAAGGAGTTTGAAAGTCAAATCGGACAATTCAGGGATTTATTTTACGATAGTTCCCTAGAGTACATGCTTAATGGTGGCCATACTCAAAGCAATTTTCACAATTTTAAAGAAATGGTGGTCTCATTCCCCGGGCGGGACTCGATTTTCAATCTTTCAGCCAGGGCAGTGCTAAGGGACTTTAAACCATTACCCAATCCATCAATTGCATTTTTTCCGCATGTGGCTATCAATTTTGAATTTAATCGTTACAATGTTCGAAGTGAGAATGGAATTTTGATGATAAAGCCGTATACGGTAAATCTATCAAGTAAAGATAGGTCTGATATTCTCGATCCTATCATTCGCCAGTTATTTACTGACGTAAAAACTGCTGCCAGGATCAAGGGATAAAAAAAGAGGCCGACTTAACGGCCTCATTTAATTATCTAAACCCCAATCTCCTCCCCATCGCCGGGCTCAGCTCCGGCAACTTCCTTCTTTCAATAAGGAAACTCGTCAACCGGGCTATGTCTGCAAAGATGTAATGCTTGTCCAGCGCGCCTTTCAGATAATCTCTCCCGGTACTTCCGCCCGTTCCGATCCGCGTGCCGATCACCCGCTGTACCATGCTCATGTGCCGGTAGCGCCAGGTGCTCAGTTGTTCATCGATCTCCAGCAACGCGTTCAGCAGCTGGAAAGGCAGTTGCAGCAAGGGATAGCCGCGGTACAACATGATGAACAGCGCCGCGCGGCTGGCTCTTGGTGAAAGGTGGCCCGCCCCTTCGCCGTCCCCGAAAACTTTGTCGAAATACGCGCGGTTGGCCTGTTCCGCGTCTGCCAGGCCGGCCATGTAGATGTTACGGTAATCGTTGAACCACAGCGAATCGCCGGCGGCGGAGGCGTTGGTGGCGGGCTGATAATCGGCCCAGTTGCCGGGCTCTTCGAAGAAGGGCATGCGCTCCAGCCAGTCGTTGAGGAGCTTCAGCACGGAAGGTTCCCGCTCGGCCCGGCGGATAATTTCGATCTTGTCGGGCGTGAGCTGGGAGATGTAATATTCCTGTCCGAAACGGTTTTCGTATTGCAGGCCCAGCCTGGCTTCGAGGGTTTTGAACTGCCAGCTCTGGAAGCCGGACGCCGGGCGGAGCATGTCGCGGAAATCGAGGAAATCCATGGGCGTCATCGTTTCCATGATATCGATCTGCTGCACGAGCAGCTTGAGGATAGTGACGCTGCGGTTCAGGCGGTGCACGACCGTCTGCAATTCGGGGGAATTGTCGTTCACGGCGGGTTTACTCATGATATCGGCTACGGATTCCACTTCGAAAAGCAGTTGTTTGAACCACAGTTCATAAGCCTGGTGGATGACGATGAAAAGCATTTCGTCGTGCGCGGGGAGCCCCAGTTTGTCGGATTCCGGGTGTTGCGCATTCAATATGGCGTCCAGTTGCAGGTACGGGCCGTACTGCACATTCGTTTGTTGCATGTGTTAGATAGATAAATTGAGGAAAGGGCCGAACTGGCGGCCGTTCAGAAGAATAACGGTCGGGAGCGGATCAGGTTGGGCTTTTGATGATGTTTTTCCAGATATTCATGGCGTCGGTTTAAAGCGAGGGTGTTTTGCCGCCATCCACGGGCAGGTTGATACCGGTGATGTAAGCGGCGGCGGGCGAAGCCAGGAAAGCGACGGCGGCGCCGAATTCGGCGGGATCGCCGAAGCGCTGCATGGGGATTTCCTGCCGCCATTCTTCGGCCACGGTGGCTTCGGTAACGCCACGGCTTTCGGCGTTGGCGCGGAAGAGGCTGCGGAGGCGGTCGGTGCTCATAGACCCGGGGAGCACATTATTAACGGTGATCCCAAAAGGCGCCAGTTCGCCGGCGAGGGTTTTGGCCCAGTTGGCGACGGCGGCGCGGATGGTGTTGGAAACGCCGAGGTTGCGCAGCGGGGTTTTGACGGAAGTGGAAATGATCTGGATGATGCGCCCGTAGCCGGCTGCCTTCATTCCCGGGACAACGGCCTGGGCCAGCAGCTGGTTGCAGACCAGGTGGGCCTGGAACGCGGATACGAAAGCGCCGCCTTCGGCAGCGAGGATCGGGCCGCCCGAGGGGCCGCCGGTATTGTTGACGAGGATGTGAACGATGCGGTCGTTGGTAATGGCGCGGATAACGGATTGCACCTTTTCGGGCTGGTTGAAATCGGCTGTGAACCAGGCGTGCTGCTGGCCCTGGGACGCGTCGAGCGAAGCCACGGCGGCCTGCAACGGCCCTTCGCTGCGCGCGATGAGGATGCAGCTGGCCCCCAGCAGGGCGATTTCCCGGGCGGATGCGAGCCCCAGGCCCTGGGAGCCCCCGCAGATAACGGCGGTTTTACCTGTCAGCGCGATGTTCATGCGGTAAAAGTAAGGAATCGGCCCCGATCCCCGCACCGCGTATGATTTTTTTTCATTAGGTTTGCAATACATAAAACTGCACCCAAGCCGTTCAGGAAATAGGTATATTTTTTGTTACTTCGCGATAGAACGGCTGAAATACAAGACATTTACAGCATTACAAATTAGATTAATGGAATATAACACCGCACGCAATCACCTCATCATGCGGGAGTACGGCCGGAACGTACAGCGGATGATCGAATACATATTGACGCTGAAAGACCGTGAGCACCGGCAGCAACAGGTTTCCGCCGTCATCGAACTGATGGGCATCCTGCAGCCGCACCTCCGCAACGTGGAAGATTTCCGGCATAAACTGTGGGACCACCTCTTCCTGGTGTCCGACTTCAGGCTGGACGTGGATTCCCCATACCCCATCCCCACCCGGGAAACGCTGCGCTCCAAACCCGAGCGCCTGCCCTATCCCAAAAAACATCCCCGCCACCGCCACTTCGGGAAAAACCTCGAACGTGTGATCGATAAAGCCCTTTCCACCGAAAACCCCGAAATGAAAGACGGGTTCGTTCAGGTGATCGGCAATTACATGAAACTGGCCTATGGCAACTGGCATAAAGAAAACGTGCACGACGACGCCATCCGCGCCGAACTGTCGTCTATCACCCACGGCGAACTGCAATACTATCCCACATCCGGCAACGCCAACCCGGCGCCCGTGATCAGCATGGAAACCCAGTTCCGCGCTCCCGGCAACACCACCGCGCCTGCTCCGAACAGCAACAACAATAACAACAAACGTAAGCAGTTCCAGCAGAACAACTACAAGCAGAACAAGAGCAACAAGAACAAACACAAATACAACAAAAACAGGAACAAGTGATCAACGCGTTCGAAGTTAGAGGCGGCAACCGTCTGAAAGGAGAAATTATACCGCAGGGAGCCAAAAACGAAGCATTACAGATTATCAGCGCGGTACTGTTGACACCCGGAAAAGTGACCATCAGCAACATCCCCGACATCGTGGACGTTAACCTGCTGATCGAACTGCTGGCAGACGCCGGCGTGAAAGTGAACCGCGTTTCCCGCTCCGTTTGCGAATTCCAGGCCGATGCCGTAAATATGGATTACCTGGAAAGCCCCGAGTTCAAAAAGAAATCAGGCCGCCTGCGCGGCTCCGTGATGATGGCCGGCCCCCTGCTGGCCCGTTTCGGTAAAGCCTATATCCCCAAACCCGGGGGCGACAAAATCGGCCGCCGCCGGCTCGATACACACGTGATCGGGTTCGAGCGCCTGGGCGCTTCCTTCGTTTACGATACGGACGATAACTATTTCCGCCTGGAGTCGCCCAAAAGCGGCCTCAACGGCACTTATATGCTGCTCGACGAGCCCAGCGTAACCGGCACCGCCAACATCGTGATGGCCGCCGCGCTGGCCAACGGCACCACCACCATTTACAACGCCGCCTGCGAACCTTACCTGCAGCAGCTTTGTAAAATGCTCAACAGCATGGGCGCTAAAATCAAGGGCGTAGGTTCCAACCTCCTCGAGATCGAAGGCGTTTCCAGCCTGAACGGCTGCGAACACGCCATGCTGCCCGATATGATCGAGATCGGGTCTTTCATCGGCCTGGCCGCCATGACCCAATCCGAGATCACCATCAAGAACGCAGGCATCAAAAACCTCGGCATCATCCCCGAAAAATTCGGGCTGCTGGGCATCAAAATGGAATACCGGGGCGATGATATCTTCATCCCCGAACAGGAAAGCTACGAGATCCAGAACTTCCTCGACGGCTCCATCCTCACCATTTCCGACCACCCCTGGCCCGGCTTTACGCCAGACCTGCTGAGCATCGTGCTCGTAGTGGCCACCCAGGCGAAAGGCAGCGTGATGATCCACCAGAAAATGTTCGAAAGCAGGTTGTTCTTCGTAGACAAGCTGATCGACATGGGCGCCCAGATCATCCTTTGCGATCCGCACCGCGCCGCTGTGATCGGCCTCGGCCGTCAGCACCAGCTGCGGGGCATCACCATGAGCAGCCCCGACATCCGTGCCGGCGTTTCGCTCCTGATCGCCGCGCTCAGCGCACAGGGGAAAAGCACCATCCATAACATCGACCAGATCGACCGCGGCTACCAGTATATCGACGAGCGCCTGCGGAACCTGGGAGCAGATATCAAGCGCGTCTAAACCAAATGGCATCCAACAAGATCATTATTATTACCGCTCCCTCGGGCGCAGGTAAAACCACCATCGTACGCAAACTGTTGGCAGACATGCCGCAGCTCGCCTTTTCCATCTCCGCCGCCACCCGCTCGCCCCGCGAAACGGAAACGCACGGGAAGGATTATTACTTCATGTCGCCCGAAACATTCCAGGAGCATATCGAACAGAACGATTTCGCCGAATATGAAATGGTATACGCCGGGAAGTATTACGGAACGCTGAAGAGCGAACTGCAACGGATCTGGGACAACGGGCAAACGCCCATGGTGGACATCGACGTGAAAGGCGCGCTGAGCATCAAGGAAAAATACCACGGAACGGCGCTGACCATCTTCATCCAGCCTCCTTCGCTCGACGCGCTGCGGGTACGCCTCAGCGAGCGGGGAACGGAAACCCAGGCGAGCCTGGACGAAAGGCTGGGGAAAGCACGGTACGAGCTATCGTTTGCCAGGGAATTTGATTATATTGTTGTAAATGAGGTGCTGGAAACGGCTTATGCCGAAGTGAGGAAATTGATCGAAACCTTTTTGGCCCGTTAACCGTTATTGATGGGCGCGATTGCCGTAGCCCTTAAACACATATCTTTGAACGGATGGATATTTACACGATCGTTTTACTGGTTTTAGTGATATTGCTGGCGGGTTTCTTCGCCGGCATGGAAACGGCGTTCGCCAATATCAACCGGCTGAGCATCGAGCTAAAGAAGAAACAGGGCCGCGTAGCCGGCAGGATCCTGGCCGGCTTCAGCGATCACCCCGCCAAAATCCTCGCCACCAGCCTCATCGGCCTCACCATCAGCATCGTTATATATAGTATGCTGGTTGCGGGATGGCTGGACCAACTGTGGCTCTCCATCTGGAAATCGGAAGAGCAGGTGGCGAAGTTCGTGGCATTGACGCTTTTCATCGAGATTTGCGCGGCTACGCTGCTGGTGCTGTTTTTCGGGTTTTTCATCCCGCGAAGCATCTTCCGCTCCCGCCCCGAAGCCCTGCTGAGCTTTTTCGCATGGCCCATTTCGGTACTGTCGAAACCTTTTTACGTGATCGGCGCCATGCTGGAGTCGATCTCGGAGTGGATACTGAAATACCTGTTCAATGTGCGCATCATCGAGAACAAAAGTTCCTTCGGGCGGGTAGACGTGGAATATTTCATTCGCCAGAGCCAGCAGCACATGGGCGAAAGCCAGGAACTGAACACCGAGCTGTTCGAAAACGCCCTCAGCCTGGTGCACGTCAAGATCCGCGGATGCCTCATCCCGCGGAAAGAGATCGAAGCGCTGGACATTTCCGCCACGATAGAAGACTGCCGGAAGAAGTTCATCGATACGAAATTGTCTAAAGTCATCATCTACGAACAAAATATTGACAATATTCTCGGATATGTGCACCAGCTGGACATGTTCAAGAACCCGAAAGACATTCGGGCCGTCATCCACCCCATCCTCGCCGTGCCCGAAACCATGAGCGCGATCGACCTGTTGGGGAAATTCAACAAGGAGCGGAGAAGCATTGCCTGGGTGGTGGACGAGTTCGGCGGAACGGCCGGTATCGTGACGATCGAAGACGTGCTGGAGGAGATTTTCGGGGATATCAAGGATGAGCACGATGTGGAAGAGTTCGTGGAGAAGCAGATCGCAGAGAAGGAATACATTTTTTCGGGCCGCCTGGAGCTGGATTACCTGAACGAGCGGTACGGGTTCGATTTCCCTGAAGACGAAAGCGAGACCCTTTCCGGCTATATCATTTCCCACTACGAAACGATCCCGCGGTTGAAGGAGCGTATTATCATCGATAATTACGAGTTTGACGTGCTGAACGTGACGGATACGCGGATCGAGATGGTGAAAATGAAGATCCTGGATTAGGCAATCCGGCCTGATTGTTGCTGTAGTTGAGATGAATGGCTGTATTTTCAAGCTGTTCCGGAAAAAGGAAAAAGTCCTGTATTTCCATCAAAATCAAAGTGTATCGGTTGATTGGCAGTAGTTTAGAAAACGATTTCAGTTATATTTATTTTTTAATATAATATTATCGCTGCAAAATCGTTTTTTACAAGAGTGGTAGGAAATTAACACGAGCGGAAAGCCTTTAGGTGCTGATACGTAACACAATAATTTGATTTTTGTTAAAAGGTTGTAAAAAACTTTGTTGTAACATTGATAATACGATATTTCTTTCTATTTTTGTTTTAGAAAATTGAATGCTTTAGTCACGATTGCGACTTACATCTGAATAGCTTGCCATTAAAGGGTGCAAGTTTCAATCTAACAGAAGCGAAAAAGACATTCTCGAATTCAACTTTTTTGGGGTTAACAAACAATGGATGAAAGGCCGGCTCTTGATTCTTCTCGGGCTGGCTCTTTTTTTTGCCCTATATCAATCTCCTCTTACTTTCTCGTAATTTTCTTATTACCTTAGCCACCGTTTTTCACATTCAACTCTTCGGGGCATGTTATATTTGTGCTCCTGATTCTGATAGCGCATGTTAAAGAAGTTATTCTCGAGTAACGAAGAAAAAGCAGAGATGTCGTTTTTCGACCACCTGGAAGAGCTCCGGTGGCACCTGGTTCGCTCTGCAGCTGCGATCGTGATCGTGAGCATCCTGGGATTCGTGTTCACAGACTGGATCCTGACCAAAGTGATCTTCGGCCCCACACAGGCCGACTTCCCCACCTACAGATGGATTTGCTCCGCCAGCCATTATTTCGGACTGGGCGATAAGATGTGCATCACACCGCCGCCCATCGTTTTCCAGAACACCAAAATGGCCGGCCAGATCATGCTCCAGTTCAAACTGGCCATGATCATCGGCGTGATCGGCGCTTTCCCGTACGTGTGCTGGGAACTGTGGCGGTTTATTCGTCCTGCCCTGAAAGACAATGAGGCCAAGGGTTCCAAAGGCGTTATCTTTTGGGTGACCCTCCAGTTCCTCATGGGCATCGCGTTCAGCTATTTCCTCATCGCCCCGTTCATGATCAACTTCCTCGCCAGCTATACCGTGTCTGAAGTGATCAAGAACGACTTCTTCATCGACGATTATTTCGGGCTGATGTCGCAGATCATCCTCGGGATGGGCGCACTGTTCGAAATGCCGATCCTCGTATACTTCCTCACGAAGCTGGGCATTCTTACGCCTACTTTCATGCGGAACTACCGTAGGCATGCGATCGTCGTTATCCTCGTACTGGCGGCCATCATCACTCCGCCCGACGTACTTGACCAATTGCTCGTTTTCGTACCTTTATACCTGCTGTATGAAGTGAGTATCCTGATCTCGGCCAGAACGTACGCGAAGAAAGAGAAAGCGGAAATCGAAGAGTGGTCCTGATAACACAGCAGATTCAACTACCATCAACACCAAATAAAAATCCATTGGGTATGGAACAAACGACATTCGATCTTTCCCTGCCGATCGCCATCGGGTCTGACCACGCTGGGTTCGATTATAAGGAAGAAGTGATTTCCTGGCTGGAAGGGAAAGGGGTACAGGTAAAGGATTTCGGCACTTATTCTGTCGACTCCGTGGATTACCCCGATTTCGCGCACCCGGTAGCCAGCGCCGTGGAAGACGGAACACATGCCTTCGGCATCCTCATCTGCGGCAGTGCGAACGGTGTGGCCATCACGGCCAACAAGCACCAGGGCATCCGCGCGGCCATCTGCTGGGGCGACGAGCTTGCCCGCCTGGCCCGGAGCCACAACAACGCCAATGTGCTCTGCATCCCGGCGCGCTTTGTAAGCGTGCCTACGGCAACCGAAATGGTAGACGTGTTCTTGTCTACCCCTTTCGAAGGCGGCCGTCACGAAAACCGCGTGAAGAAGATCGCCTGCATGTAGACCGCGCAGGGCCGGGTCTTTCGGCAAATATTTCTCGAAGAGGCTGTGCAAACAGCCTCTTTTTATTTGAATGGTAGCGGTGGCAACCCCCGTAAACCTTAATTTTAGCGCATTAAAAACCTGCGAATGAAGAAACAATCGATGCTGGCCTGCCTCCTTGCCATTGGGACCGCCGCCTGCGCACAAAAGGCCGCCACGCCCCTGAAGCGCACCGCCGCCACGCCCTATGCGGAGACCATCACGGCCGCCAAGCTCAAAAAACACCTGTTTATCGTAGCCGGCGACGAAATGGAAGGCCGCGAAACCGGCACCCCCGGCCAGTATAAAGCCGCCAAATATATCATCGAACAGTTCAGGGCCGCAGGGCTCGAGCCCGGTGCAGGCAACGGCGAATGGGAACAGCCTTTCTCGCTCATGCAAGACACCCTGGCACAAAGCTCCATCCAGGCCGGCGGCAAAACCTTCTCATTCGGACAGGAATATTACGCCTCCGTGAAAGATGCCGTTAGCCAGCAACTCGGCGCCACACCCGCCGTATTCGCCGGTTACGGCGTTGCCACCGAAACTTCCGACCCCTGGAAAGGTATGGACGGCAGCGAAAAGATCGTGGTATTGGCAGAAGAAGACGGCGCCAAAAAAGGCGCGATCACCGATAAGCTCCGCAACGCCGCCGGGCACGGCGCCGTAGCGGTATTCATGGTCAGCGAGCGATACAACCTCGGCGGCCGCGGCGGCTCCCGCATGCGCCGCACCGGCCTCTACTGGCCCATGATGCAAACCATGGAATACATTCCCAACACCTACTTCGTGTCTCCCGAAGTGGCCAGCGCCATCTTCGGAAAACAATGGCCGGAACTGGTGGCCGCCGCCAAAACCGGCACAACACCCATCACCGGACAGGTTACCGCTCTCGAATTCAAAAAGGGAACGGAAGAAATAAAATCCAGCAACGTGCTCGGCATCCTGCACTGGTACCGATCTGAAAGACGAATACGTGTTCGTGACGGCGCACTACGACCACGTAGGCGTTATCAACGGACAGATCCATAACGGCGCGGACGACGACGGTTCCGGAACGGTATCCGTTATCGCCATGGCAGACGCTTTCATGAAAGCGAAGAAAGCCGGCAAAGGCCCGCGCAGAAGCATCGTGTTCATGACCGTTTCCGGTGAAGAGAAAGGACTGCTGGGATCGCAATATTATACCGATCATCCCATCTATCCCCTCGCCCAAACCGTTACCGACCTGAACATCGACATGATCGGGCGGATAGACGACGATCATAAGACGGACACGAACTACGTGTACATCATCGGCGACGACAAGCTCAGCTCAGACCTTCGCCCCATCAGCGAAGCCGCCAACAAACACACGGGGCTGAACCTGGATTACAAGTACAACGATCCAAACGATCCCAACCGTTTCTACTATCGTTCGGACCACTATATGTTCGCGCAGCATAAAATTCCCATCATCTTCTATTTTAACGGGGTGCACGAGGATTACCATCGCCCGGGCGACAAACCGGAAAAAATCCACTACAACCTCCTGGCGAAACGCGCCAAACTGGTGTTCTACACCGCCTGGGAGGTCGCCAACCGGAAAGACCGGCTGAAGGTGGACAGGAACGAGAAATAATTGAAAAGCGGCCTCCGGGCCGTTTTTTTTATGTCCTTACGGCACGTTGTTTATCCACTTATTTCGTGATCCGGCCGTCAAATCGTACTTTTACCACTCGCAAATTTTTTCAGTGATGAGTGCAAACTATTTAGACGGACTGAACGACCGGCAAAGAGAAGCGGTATTGACCCTGCAGGGGCCGCTGATGATCATTGCCGGCGCCGGATCGGGCAAAACCAAGGTATTGACGACGAGGATCGCCCACCTGATGCGTAACGGGGTGGACGCTTTCAACATACTTTCCCTGACGTTTACCAACAAGGCCGCCAAGGAAATGAAGGAACGTGTGGAGAAGATCCTCGGCAGCAACGAGGCCCGCAATCTCTATATCGGCACCTTCCACTCCGTGTTTGCCCGCCTGCTGCGCGCAGATGCGCCGAAGATGGGCTACCCCAGCGATTTCACCATTTACGACGCAGACGATGCCAAGAGCGTGGTGAAAACCATCATCAACGAGCTGAACCTCGACGATAAACACTACAAACCGAACCTCGTATACAACCGCATTTCCGCGGCCAAGAACAGCCTCATCGGGCCGGAAGCGTACCAGGTGGATTATTACCTCCAGCAGGAAGATCAGCGCGCCAGCCGCCCGCTGACCGGGAAAATCTACGACATGTACGTGAAACGCTGCTACAAGAACGGCGCCATGGACTTCGACGACCTGCTGTTCAAAATGTACCAGCTGCTGAAGGGATTCCCCGACGTGCTCGCCAAGTACCAGCACAAGTTCAAGTACATCATGATCGATGAGTACCAGGATACCAACCCCGCGCAGTACGAAATCGTGAAACTGCTCGGTGCCGTCCATGAAAATATTTGCGTGGTGGGAGACGATGCACAGTCGATTTACTCCTTCCGCGGCGCCACCATCCAGAACATCCTCCAGTTCGAGAAAGACTACGACGATGTGAAAGTGGTAAAGCTGGAACAGAACTACCGCTCCACCAAATCCATCCTCCACGTCGCCAACGAAGTGATCTCGAAAAACAAGGGACAGATCGAAAAGAATCTGTGGACAGACAATGTGGAGGGCGACAAAATCAAGCTGGTACGCACCAATACCGATAACGAAGAAGGTAAAATGGTGGCCGATAGCATCGCCGAGCTGAAGCTGCGCAATCACTTCGCCAACCGCGATTTCTGCATCCTCTACCGTACCAACGCGCAAAGCAGGTCGTTCGAGGAAAGCCTTCGCCGGCAGGCCATTCCCTACCGCATCTTCGGCGGGCTTTCGTTCTACCAGCGCAAAGAGATCAAGGATTTCATCGCGTACCTGCGGATCATAGCCAATTCCCGCGACGAAGAAGCCCTCAAGCGCATCATCAACTACCCCGTTCGCGGCATCGGTAAAACCACGATCGAAAAGGTGTCGATCTTCGCCAACGACCAGAACATCACTTTCTGGGAAGTGCTGGAAAGAGCGAACGAATTCGGTTTCAAAGGCGGTACGCTCGAAGCCATCGCGAATTTCGTGATCATGATCCAGAGCTTCCGTGTGATGCTCGACAAACATAACGCCTACGAAGTGGCCGTTCAGGTGGGTAAAAGCACCGGCATCGTGAAGGAGCTCTTCAACGACAAAACCACCGAAGGCCTCGCACGTTACGAAAACGTGCAGGAATTGCTGAACTCCATCAAGGAATTCACGGAAACACCGACAGAAGACGGCGAACTGCTCGACGATAAATCTCTCGGCATCTACCTCCAGCAGATCACCCTGCTCACCGACGCAGACAATACCAACGACGAGAACAGCGACGTGGTGAAACTCATGACCATCCACGCTTCCAAAGGCCTCGAATTCCCGGTGGTATTTAACGTGGGGCTGGAAGAAGGGCTTTTCCCGAGCGGATTGTCCATCAACTCCCGCGAGGAGCTGGAAGAGGAGCGCCGGCTTTTCTATGTGGCCGTGACGCGCGCCAAGAGCCGCCTGTTCATCACCTACGCCAATAGCCGTTACCGTTTCGGACAGTTGCAGCAGAACGAGCCGAGCCGCTTCCTGGAAGAAATTCCCGAAAAGTACCTCGATCGCAGCTACGCCGGCGGCGGCCTCCGCAACAGCGCAAGCATGGGTGGCGGCGGTGGCGCCTCCTGGGGCACGATGTTCGACAAGCGCAAGGCGCCGGGCGCACCGGCAGGGCCTTCCCGCCCCGCACAGCAGGAGCCGCGGCCCCGCGTGATCTCTTCCCCCGCTGCCACGAACCATACGCCGTCGGCCAACTTCACGGCAGACGATCCGGCGAATATGGAAGTGGGCATGGACGTGGAGCACCAGAAATTCGGGTTCGGAAAGATCACCAGCATGGAAGGCGCGCCCAACAACCGTATCGCCACGGTGATGTTCCCCAAGGCGGGCGGCGAAAAGAAGATCATGCTCAATTACGCCAAACTCATGATCGTTCGGCAGTAATTTTTCATAACATTACTCACCCGGGCCGGCCGATCAACGGCCGGTCTTTTTTTGAAAATATGAGCAGCAGCGATTTGGAAAAGCTGCGCCACTATTGCGCTTACCAGGAAAGGTGCCATTCCGAAGTGAAAGAGAAATGCCGGGAACTGGGGCTTTACGGAGACGCGGCCGACGAAGCCATTGCGCAACTGGTGCAGGATAATTTCGTGAACGAGGAACGCTACGCCCGCGCCTACGCTGGCGGAAAGTTCCGCATGCGGCAATGGGGGCGGAAGAAGATCAGCCTCATGCTGAAGCAGAAACAGGTGTCTGATTACTGCATCCGGAAAGGATTGTCGGAAATCGACCCGGATGATTACTACCGGGTGCTGAAGCAGCTCGCGGAACGGAAATTCGCCAGCCTGAAAGGTGAACAGCCGATGAAGCGGACGTGGAAAACCATGCAGTACCTCTTGCAAAGGGGCTTCGAATCCGACCTTTCCCGCGAAGCGATTGAAGAAATTTCAAAAAAGCCGGAATAATCCTGCATGATTTCAAAACTTTCTAAGTTATTGCTGCGTAAATTTGAGGTCGTTTCGCTAGAATCATAATTGTATGTCAGATTTAACCGTTTCGCTCGTTCAGGCGAATTTGCATTGGGAAGATATTGCGGCCAACCTGGCCATGTTCGATGAAAAAATCGACGCCATCAAGGAAAGGACGGAAGTGATCGTGCTGCCCGAGATGTTTTCCACCGGCTTCAGCATGGCGCCGGAAAAGCTGGCCCAAACGATGGACGGGTCTGCTGTACAATGGATGAAGCAGAAAGCGAAGCAGAAGAACGCCATCATCACCGGGAGCCTCATCATCGAGGAAAACGGCCAATATTACAATCGCCTCCTCTGGATGCTGCCCAACGGGCAGTTCGGCACCTATAATAAGCGTCACCGCTTCGGCTTTGCCGGGGAAGATGACCATTACGAAGCGGGCGACAAACGCCTCATCGCTTCCGTAAAAGGCTGGAAAATCAACCTGACGGTGTGCTACGACCTGCGTTTCCCCGTTTGGAGCCGCAACACCATCAAAGACGACGGGCAGCCGGAATACGACGTGCTCATCAACGTCGCCAACTGGCCCGAGCGCCGCAACACGCCCTGGAAAGCCCTCCTGCAGGCGCGCGCCATCGAAAACCAGTGCTACATGATCGGCGTGAACCGCGTCGGCAACGACGGCAATAACATCTACCACAGCGGAGATACCAGTCTCATCGACCCCGTCGGCGAGATCATTTACCGCAAGGAGCACGACGAAGATGTGTTTACCTACACCCTCAGCCGTCAGCACCTCGACGAACTGCGCGCGAAATTCCCTTTTATGAAAGACGCCGACCGTTTCATGATCCTCTAAAAAATCGGGTGGGATTTGGCTAACTTCGCCCCACTATGATCCGCTTTTTCACAAAGGACCAGTACAAAAATACCGTACTGGCACTATGGGCCCTCCTGGCGATCGTTCAGGCTTGTTTTACCGAGCTGATGGACGACGAGGCGTACTATTGGGTGTATTCCCGGCACCTCGACTGGGGCTATTTCGACCATCCGCCCATGATCGCCCTGCTGATCAAGGCGGGATACGCGCTTTTCCATAACGAACTGGGCGTGCGCCTGGGCATGGTGGTCCTGAATGTGGGCACGCTCGTGCTTACCGACAAGCTGATTTCCGAGAAGAACAACACCGTTTTCTACCTCATTTTAGCGGGAATGGGCGCCATGCAGCTCGGCGGGATTTTGGCCGTTCCGGATATTCCGCTGATATTTTTCGCCGCGTTGTATTTCTATCTCTATCGCAACTTCCTCACCGCGCAAAACTGGAAAAACACGCTGCTGCTGGGTTTGGGAATGGCGCTCATGTTTTACAGCAAATACCACGGCGTGCTGCTGGTATTTTTTACCGTGATCTCCAATCCGCACCTGCTGAAGCTGCCCCGGTTCTGGGCGGCGGTTTTGGTGACGACGGCCCTCTTCTTCCCGCACCTCTACTGGCAATACACCCATGACTTCCCGTCTGTTCAATACCATCTTTTCGAAAGGAACGCCAAGGCTTACCATTACAGCTATACGCTCGATTACCTCGCGGGGCAGCTCCTGCTGTTCGGGCCGCTGGTGGGATGGCTGCTGCTGTATTACGCCTTCCGCGTGCCGGTGAAAGACAGTTTTGAGCGGGCGATGAAGTTCTCGCTGATCGGGGTGCTGGCGTTTTTCGCGCTGAGCACGATCAAAGGGCGCGTGGAAGCCAACTGGACGGTGATGGTATTTGCACCGTTATTGGTGTTGGCGCACCAGGGGATCGTTCGGCAGGGGTATTCGGTGAAGGTGCTGAAGGCGCTCTGGATACCGTCGCTGGTGCTGGTGGCGGTGGTACGGGTGTATATGATGTGGGATTTTCTGCCTGGCGTGCGCATCCGCCCGGAAATACACCACAACCGTGAATGGACGGCCGTAGTGAAAGAACAGTCGGCTGGCCGGCCGGTAGTGTTCCTCAACAGTTACCAGCAGCCATCTAAATATATGTTCTACCAGGGCGAATTTGCCTATAGTCTTAATACCATCCGCAGTCGCCGCAGCCAGTACAATTTCTGGCCGATGGAGGAAAAATTATGGGGGAAGGAAATCTGGCTGGCATCCTCCGACCAAAATTATTTCCCGGAGATGGAAGGCAGAAAAACGGCGCAGGGCACATTCTTCGGCAAGCCGGTCGAGGATTTCCATTCCTACAGCCTTTTGCAATTTATACCGGCTCAGAAAGAATTCCAGCGTTCGCCGGACGGGAAGTACCGTTTCGCTGTGAAGAACAATTACGGCAGGGAGATTCCGATCGTTGGAAAAGGGCCGAGGCTGATGCACCTGATTTCGGCCGAGGGCATGGAGCCATTGGTTTGGGAAACGGATATGTTTTTGAAGGATTTGGTGGGTAAGGATTCGGTCGATATTCATATTCCCGGTTCGAAAATGCCGGGCCAATACAAGATAAAACTGGGATTTGAGGTGCTCGGTGGATTGGATCCCACGCACAACAGTCCCTACTTCAAAATAGTAGATTTCTAAACTAAAAACGCCCGGTTCGATCATTGAACCGGGCGTTTTTTCTATTTATAGCAATTTTACACTATTTGAAAGCATTCCATCCCTGGGCGGTGATTTCATGCCTGTTTCCCCCGCGGGTGATGATATGCGCGCCTTCTTCCGGCCCTGTGATGTACCCGATCACCGCGATTTCCTCATTTAGTACGATTTTATCATAATCTTCCTGTTTCATGGTGAACAGCAGCTCGTAATCTTCGCCGCCGCTGAGCGCGCAGGCGGTGGGATCGAGGCCGAATTGCATGGCCATCTGGCGGGCTTCGTCGTGAACGGGGAGCTTGTCTTCGTAGAGGACGCATCCGACTTCGCTTTGTTTGCAGATGTGGAGGATTTCGGAGCTGAGGCCATCGCTCACGTCCATCATGGAAGTGGGGATGATTTCCTTTTCGGCCAGGAATTCGATGATGTCTTTCCGGGCTTCGGGTTTCAGCTGCCGGCCGATGATATATGTTTGATTTTCAAGGTCTGGCTGGATCTTGGGGTTTTCCAGGAAGATCTTTTTCTCGCGTTCCAGGAGGGTGAGCCCGAGGTACGCGGCACCGAGGTCGCCCGAAACGCAGAGGAGGTCGCCTTTCTGGGCGGTGGAGCGCTTTACGAACTGGCCCGGCGTCACTTCGCCGATGGCGGTTACACTGATAATGAACCCTTTCTGGGAAGAAGTGGTGTCTCCGCCGATGAGGTCTACGTTATAGCGTTCGCAGGCGGCGTATACGCCTTCGTAGAATTCGTCGAGCGCTTCGAGAGAAAAACGGTTGGAAAACGCGATGCTCATCGTGATCTGGGTAGGCACGGCGTTCATGGCGTATATATCGGACAGATTGACAATCACCGACTTATATCCCAAATGTTTCAGCGGGGTGTACATCAGGTCGAAGTGGATCCCTTCCACGAGCATATCGGTCGAAACGACGGTTTGTTTGCCGAAATGGTCGATCACGGCGCCATCGTCGCCCACGCCGAGCACGGTGCCGGCGTTCTGGATTTCGAAGTTGCGCGTGAGGCGGTCGATGAGGCCAAACTCTCCGAGGTCGTTTATTTCAGTTCTTTCTTCCATGATTTATTGAATATTGTTGATCGCTTCCAGCATGCCGTCGTGAATGAGGCCGTTGGTGGCGAGGATGTGCGGTTGGTAGGGGGAATAAGCGTTCCCTTTGAAATCGGTCACTTTTCCGCCGGCTTCCTGAACGATGAGGAACCCTGCGGCGGAGTCCCAGGCGTTGAGGTGGTGTTCCCAGAAGCCGTCGAACCGTCCGGCCGCAACCCAGCAGAGGTCGATGGCGGCAGAGCCGAGCCGGCGAACGGGGAGGCCTTGCTGCACAAAAGATTGGAGGGTGGCGAGGGGATTATGGGTAGAATTTTCGAATTTGTAGGGAAAGCCGGTGACGAGGCAGGCGTTGGCGAGGTGGGGCTTGGCGGAAACGGAGATTTTCCGGTCGTTCAAAGTGGCCCCAAACCCTTTCTGGGCGAAGAAAAACTCGTTCATGATGGGGTTGTACACGGCGCCGAGGATCATTTCACCGTCTTGTTCCACGCCGATGCTCACGCAGCAGAGGGGGATGCCGTGGGCGAAATTCACGGTGCCGTCTATGGGATCGATGATCCATTTGACGGAAGACGCGGTTTCGAGGGCTCCGGCTTCTTCGCTGAGGATGAAATGGTCGGGATAATCGGCCCGGATAACGTCTATGATGGCGGCTTCGGCTTTTTTATCGGCTTCGGTCACCAGGTCGTTGACCGTACTTTTATGGGAAATCGTGAAAGTACCGTTAAAATATTCCTGCAGAACTTTTGCCCCGGCTTCTGTAGCTTTGAGTAACGTTGTTTTCAACATGGCGCAAATGTACGAAGCTTCGCCAACTTCCCCCTTTATTACCACGAATTAACTATTTTTGCTTTTTAAACTAAGAATCCGCGATTAATGGCCATTATTGGTAACCTGATATCCAGATCCCTACGAATAAGGAAACAGTTCACATTCAAGCTGGGGACGCCTCGCCAATACCAGATGCAGGTATTGCGCAGGTTGATGGAAAAAGCGAAGCATACGCAGTTCGGCGAACACTATCAATTTGAGGACATTTTACATGCCCCCAATTGGGTAGCCCGTTTCCGGCAGAGCGTTCCCGTGCATAACTATAACAAGATGCACGCGGAGTGGTGGCATAAGTGCCTGGAAGGAGAGGCGAACGTGAGCTGGCCGGAGAAGATCAAGTACTTCGCGCTCAGCTCGGGAACGTCGGAATCCGCCAGCAAACATATCCCCGTCACGCGCGACATGTTGCGTACCGTGAAAAAGGTGGGTGTGAAGCAGCTGTATTCCATGGCCAACTTCAATGTGCCGCCGAAGTCGTTCACCAAAGGGATCCTCATGCTGGGGGGCACCACTTCCCTCTTCGAAAAAGGGGATTACTATGAGGGCGACATGAGCGGCATCCAGGCCAAGAACATCCCCAAATGGTTCCGCCGGTTTTACAAGCCGGGCAGCCAGATTTCCCGCAAGCCCAACTGGGAGCAGCGTATCAAACTGATCGTGCGCAAGGCGCCGCAGTGGGATGTGGGCACCGTTTGTGGCGTACCCGCCTGGGTACAGATCGTGCTGGAGGAAATCATCAAGTACCATAACGTCAAGCACATCCACGAAATCTGGCCCAACCTGGCCATTTATATTCACGGCGGCGTAAGCTTCGAGCCTTACCGCGAGAGTTTCCAGCGCCTGCTGGGCAAGCCCATCACCTTTATCGAGACCTACATGGCTTCGGAAGGGTCTTTCGGCTTCCAGGCGCGGCCGGGCGTGAAAGGCATCAAACTGGTGCTGAACACGGGGATTTTCTATGAATTCATCCCCTTCAACGAAGAAAATTTCGACGCGGACGGCGAAGTGAAGCCGAATCCCAAATCATACATGATCCACGAAGTGGTGGAAGACCAGGAATATGCCGTGATGCTGTCTACCTGCTCCGGTGCCTGGCGCTACCTGATCGGCGACGTGGTGAAGTTCACCTCCGTAAAAGAGCATGAAATCGTGATCGTGGGCCGTACCAAGCAATTCCTGAGCCTGGCCGGCGAGCACATGAGCATCGATAACATGAACAAGGCGATCGATACCGTGCAGCGGAAGCTGGGGATCACGATCCGTGAGTTTACGGTGGCGGGTTTCCAGTACGAGAACCTGTTCGCGCACAGGTGGTACATCGGGACGGATGCTACCAATGTGGACGCGGCCAAGGTCCGGGAGATCATTGACCAGACGCTGAGCGATGTGAACGATGACTATGCGGTGGAGCGAACGTCGGCGCTGAAGGAGATCTTCGTGGAGATCATGCCGAACCAGGTTTTCCTCGATTACTTGCGTTGCAAGGGTAAGGAAGGGGCCATGAACAAGTTTCCGCGTGTATTGAAGGGCGAAAAGCTCAAAGACTGGGAACAATTCCTCATCACCAAAGCAGGCGTGAAAGCCTAAGTGTTTTATCGGGAATGACTGCCGCCATTATCGCAGGATTGGGATTGGGCGTGTTTTTATCGGTTTCTGTGGGGCCGGTGATTTTCGCCATTATCAAGTATAGCATCAGCAACGGCTGGCGTGCGGGGATTAGTTTTGCCCTGGGCGTCTCCGTGAGTGATATCATGTTTGTGTTGCTCGGGAACCTGGCATCGTCGTTCGTCGGCAGCCTGGGTTCTCATACCCGGTTGATCGGGATTTCGGGCGGCATTCTGCTGATTGGCATGGGCGTTTACGGCCTGTTGTTCAAAAAAGTGCGTATTACCACGGGAGACGAGCGCCCGGAAATGTTCCGGACGCGCGACTACGCGAAGATCTGGCTGGGTGGGTTCCTGATGAATACCCTTAACCCCGGGGTGATCATTTTCTGGCTGGGCGTTTGCGTGGCGAATGCGCCGTTGGATGTGAGTTATCGCATCACGATGTATTCGGTGTGTTTGCTGTTCGTATTGTCTGCCGATATCCTCAAGGTTTTCGTTTCCGATAAAATCCGTCACAAGCTGACATTGACCAACGTGCTCTGGTTGAACCGGGTGGCGGGTGTTTGTATGATCATCTTCGGGCTGGCCCTGTTGTACCAGGTGCTCCTGGGCGGGGGGATTTTTCGCATTGAGTTATTTTACCAACATGTGCATCCCTTCACCGTACGACCCATCCACCCATAAATTATAAATTAATCACAGGAAGGATATTTTATTAAATCCGAATTAGTGCTGGATATAGTAACGCACATCCAGCAAAGAACAGTCCCTATTCGACGAATCTTCGAGTCAATCGTAATTATCTGATTTGCGGTTTGGGTATCGGATGTTTGGCAAGAAAAGCCCTGGCTTCCCCCAATTTCATGTTAAAGAATGCCCTTTTCTTAAGGCCCCGAAAGTAACGCTTTGGCATAATTCGGTAACGGAAATTCAGTTTCGTGTTGTATAACCATTTCCCCATGGGGCGCCTGAGTGTTTTAATAATCCTGCTGCATTTATTCATGGTAATTTCATTTTTTCGTTAGTGAAAACGACGAATAGTTATTGTTTGGTTGAAATGTTTCCCATTCATTTTCGTGGAAACCTTCCAATAGAAAATCTTTGTTTATTTCATGGAGGTACGACAATAGCCGCATCTGATATAGCCTGGTCCTTGCTTGCGTACTTCCCCGAACAAAAATCCGGGACATGGGATAACGTAGCATAAACGCCTGAACGGTATTAGCCACCGTGCTCAACACTTTTTCCCGGTCAAGATTGTTGCTTCTGTTTTTGTCATTGATAGATTTTCGCTCATCCACCCAGTCTCCAAAAGCAAGGTTGAAACAATTTCTACCGATAGTCTGAAACGAAATATGTTTCTCTATTTTCCCTTTGGGTCCTTCACTCACAAAAGTGTGCGTTAACAAATCATCAGATGAAATCACCGGATAAGAATCCAGATTCATGAATCAAGAGTTTACTTTTTTTATGATTCAAATGTCGTTGAAGGTGATGAACGCACCTAAAAATGCATCTCCGCATTTCGGAGATGGAAATCAGTTTTGAGGAGTTGAAGTAAGCGGAAAGTTAACGTGGAATCGAGTTTGGTGAAGACCGGAAATCCTGATATAAAAAAAGGCCGCAATGTATGCGGCCTTCGTATGCTGTTGGGTTTGTTGCTATGCGATCGTCCAGGTTTCGTTGCCGGCCAGGAGCTTGTCCAGGCTGCCGGGACCACGTTTTGCCTTCGCTTCTTCCAGCTGGGCGCCCATGATCTCTTCGTAAGTAGGACGGAAAATCTGGTAGAACACGCCGAACGGACGGGGCAGGTGCCCTTCGATCCGGGCGTCGTCGAACATGCGGGTGAGGATCTGCGCCTTGCCGAAATCCTGCTCGTCGTGGATCCACAGGTCGGAAGCGCTGAACTGACCATCATTCAGGTCTACCACCACCGGCTTATGCCCGTCCAGCCGTACACCCAGGTTCTTCTGCGCGCCAAACACCAGCGGCTGGCCCTGTTCCACGAAGATCGTATTGTCGGCCTTGCTCGATTTTTCGGTGAATACTTCAAACGCGCCATCGTTGAAGATGTTGCAGTTCTGGTAAATCTCCAGGAACGAAGCGCCCTTGTGCGCATGGCTGCGCTTCAGCATCTCCTGGAGGTGCTTGGGATCGCGGTCCATGCTGCGCGCTACGAACGTCGCATCCGCGCCCATGGCCAGCGCCATCGGGTTGAACGGATGGTCGATACTGCCGTAGGGCGTGCTCTTCGTCACTTTATTGGTTTCCGAAGTCGGGGAATATTGTCCTTTCGTCAAACCATAAATCTGGTTGTTGAACAACATGATATTCACGTCGAAATTACGGCGCAGCAAGTGGATGGTATGGTTGCCGCCGATGGAAAGCCCGTCGCCGTCGCCCGTTACGATCCATACGCTCAGCTCGGGGCGCGTAGCCTTCAACCCGGAAGCGATGGCCGTGGCGCGCCCGTGGATCGAGTGCATGCCGTACGTGTTCATGTAATAAGGAAAACGCGAAGAACATCCGATACCGGATACGATCACGATGTTTTCACGGGGAATGCCAAGTCCGGGCATAATGGTTTGCACCTGTTTCAATATGGAGTAGTCTCCGCAACCCGGGCACCAGCGGACTTCCTGGTCGGTTGCAAAATCTTTGGCCGTTAAAGGCTGCGGAGAAGCGGTAGTTGTTGACATTGATGTATATATATAAAGTTTGAAATGTAAAGTTACGGATTGATCAGTTCTTCCCAATATTCGGCTGCCCGACGGGTGTGGGGGATCACGATGGTGCCGCCCACGATATTGGCCACTGCAAAAACTTCATACAGTTCGGCCGTGGTAACTCCCTGCTCATGACATTTCCCGAGGTGATATTTGATGCAATCGTCACAACGCAGCACCATGGAGGCCACGAGCCCCAGCAATTCCTTCGTTTTCACGGACAGCGCCCCTTCGGCGTATGTATTCGTATCGAGGTTGAACAGCCGGTTGAGCACCAGGTTCTGTTTTCCCAGGATCACTTCGTTCATTTTGCTCCGGTAAGCGTCGAACTCTTCTACCAGTTGGCCCATAAGATTGTATTTATCAACGGATAACGTTAAAGATACGAAATATCCCCTTGTCAGCCGTCCGACAAAGATAATCATTAATCTACTAAGATGGTAGGGTATTGAGAACTTTAAAAATACTCACTTGTGGGTATTTGCTGCCAACTGTCAAATGGGCAACTTTGCACTGTGGCGCCGGTTCAGTCCGGGCCTGGTTTTCGGCCCCAATTTCCCGGTTTCACCGTTAACGAAGACATGAGATATTAACCGCCTTACGGCGAGGATGCATACGTGTTGACTTTCACCGTGCTACCCGCGCTAAAGAATCGTTCTGGATATGGAAATACCTTCACCGGTATTACATGGCTCCCTCTGCGGGAGCCATTTCTGTTCCATCCCCGCCTTATTGGGCTTTGGCGTAGCCTTCCGCCACAAATTCCTTGATCCCCGCCACGATCTTTCCGGCCATTTCCCGCCGGAACCCCGGGTCCAGCACCCGCATTTCATCTTCCGGATTGCTCAGGAACAGCGTTTCCACCAGCACATTGGGATATTCGGTAGGCCCGTTCAACGCGAAGTTGAAACTCCCCACGTTCCCGAATTCCTTCAAACCCAGCTCCAGCAGCCGTTTATAGATATGCTGGCTCAGTGGCCGGAACCCGATATGCTTATAGTAGGTGCTTGTGCCCTGGATCCGGATAGGGTCAGACGATGAATTGAGGTGAATGCTCACGAGGAGATCGGGGTCTTTGTCGCGGTAAGAAACCACGCGGTAGCCGTTGTCGACATAAGAATCGTTGACGCGGGTCATGATGACGCGGGCCCCTTCGCGCTGGAGCGCCTGTTGCAGGGCCACGGCCACCGCCAGCGCCATTTCCTTTTCGTAGACGCCCGTGGGGCCCTGCGCACCGAGATTCCTGCCGCCATGACCGGCATCCACAGCGATGGTAAGATCGCCCAGGCCGGGCTTCGCGGGAGGACGTTTCACCTTTACCGTCAAAATACTGCCGTTATAATATACCTGGTGCCCCCAGTGCTGGGTGTGCTTCAATTCGATGATGACCCGGAGCATATCGTCTTCCGGCTGTTCATAATAAACGTTCTTGATTTCCTTCGTATTCTCCAGCTGCGTGATCCAGTTGGTGTTGGACGTAGCGCCGAAAATATCGATCACGATGCGGGAAGGATCGGTTTGCTGGATGGTACGGTACGGCAGTTTGGTGTTCAGGGCAACCGACACGTAATCGAACTTCTCATCGCCCCAAACCCGCCACGAGCCGGTGAGCGACGATGGCGGAAACGTTCCCTGCGGCTGCAGTTTCACGAATTCCTGCGGGATCCAGGCGCTGAGGGTTTTGGACAATTGAACGCGGTAATCGCCATCGGCCTTTCCGGTGATGTTGAGCACCACGCCGGTATCCAGGCTGCCCATGCGCGCGCCGCCGAGGCGGTCGGCGCCGAGACCGTATTTGAGAATGGGATCGTCACCGGTAGTTTTGCCGATGAGGGGCTGCGCCTGCGGATCGCGGAGCGTGAAGATATTCGGTGTAGACCGGCGTACCTGCTGCCCTTCATATTCGAGCGTAACCGGCAACTGGCGGCCCTGGATGAGGGGATCGGCGCATTGCACGGTATACGTTCCCTGGTAAATGCCCCGCATTTGCTGGGAGCCGCCAACAGGCAATTCCCGCAGCGTGAGCGCGTCGCCGACTTTTACGGTGCCGCCCGTGATGGCTTTCACGCGGATCTGGATGATATCGCCCGGGGCCACGGTGAGGTTGCCTTCGGGGAAAGTTTGTATGGATGCGATGTTGACGGTGGTAACCGGCTGCGGCGCCTGTGGCATGTTGTAGGTAAACCAGATGGAACGCGAGGAGCTGTCGCCCGAGGGGCCTTTCGATTTCACCACGAATTCGTTACCGCCTTCTGTCAGTGTCACTTCTATGGCGAAAGCGCCGGTGGGATATACTTTCTGGGGCGCATCGTTCACTGAACACCTGGCAAGATTTGCAGGTGGAGCCTACGAGAAACTGCCGTGCGGTGGATACGCTGTTGTTCAGTTTGCCTGGTTGGGTAAGGCGCAAAAAACTTTTCTCCTGGGCCAGAGATGGGGTGGCGATGCAGGCCGCCATCAACAGGCTCCCGATTTTCCATTTCGACATAGCGCGCTGGTTATTGTCCAAAAAAACAAGGAACAGGTATTGTGCCTGTTCCTTGTAAAGTTATCTATTTCAAGTGTTAATGACCTGCCGCTCTTCAAAAAGTGTATCTGCCGTCACTAATAAGTTTGTCGGCAATACGGCGGCGGGCGTCCTTGGTATTGAACGGTTCGGTTTTGGTGAAGCGTTTCAGGCCGAGGAGCATCATCCGTTGTTCATCACCTTCGGCGAAGCCGTTGATGGCGTCCCTTCCGGATTTATGCACACGGTCTGCCGCGTCTGTGATATAGGTTTTTACCATATCGGCCTGCAGTGCAACGGCGGCTTCGCCTTTTTGTTCGGTGAGTTTGATGAGGCGGAGCAGCGCACTTTCGCAGGCGAATGTTTCGATGGCCATGTCTGCGATGTTCATGAGGATTTCCTGTTCGGATTCCAGTTTCATCATGAGTTTCTGTGCGGCGGCGCCGGCGGCGAGGAGGATGGCCTTTTTCAGGTTGGCGATCACTTTCTTTTCCGCGGCGTACGTGCTTTCATCGTCGTTCCCGAAATCGGGGATGCTCATCAGTTCCTTCTGCACGTTCATGGCGGGCGTCATGAGGTCGATCTTGCCTTTCATGGCGCGCTTGAGCGTCATGTCGAGCGTGAGGAGGCGGTTGATCTCGTTGGTGCCTTCGAAAATGCGGTTGATGCGCGAATCGCGGTAGGCTTTGGAGATGACGTATTCGTCGCTGAAGCCGTTCCCGCCGTGGATCTGCACGCCTTCGTCCACCACGAAATCGAGCACTTCGGAGCCGAGTACTTTCAGGATGGCGCATTCGACGGCGTATTCTTCTGCGGCGCCGAGGAGGGCTTCGCTGAACGATTTGCTGGCGGCGAGCAGCTCATGTTCCTGCTGGTTGATGAGGTCTGCCGTGCGGTAAAGGGCCGAATCGCAGGTCCAGATGCGGATGGCCATTTCGGCGAGTTTATGTTTGATGGCGCCGAAGTTGGCGATGGGTTGTTTGAATTGTTCGCGGGTTTTGGCGTACTGGATGGCGATGTTGATGCTGCCTTTGGCGCCTCCCTGGGTGGCGGCGCAGAGTTTGAGGCGGCCGATGTTGAGGATGTTGAAGGCGATGAGGTGGCCTTTGCCGATTTGCCCCAGCACGTTTTCTGCGGGGATTTTGGCGTCCTGGAAATAAATCTGCCGGGTGGAGGAGCCTTTGATGCCCATTTTATGTTCTTCCGGCCCGAGCGTGAAGCCTGGTGTGCCTTTTTCCACGATGAAGGCGGTGAATTGTTCGCCGTCGACTTTCGCGAAAACGGTGAATACGTCAGCGAACCCGGAGTTGGTGATCCAGATTTTCTGGCCGTTCAGGATATAATGCTTCCCGTCGTCCGTCAGTTTGGCGGTGGTTTTGGCGCTCAGCGCGTCCGATCCGGAGTTGGGCTCGGTGAGGGCGTATGCGCCTTTCATTTCGCCGGTGGCGAGTTTGGGGATGTATTTCTGTTTTTGTGCTTCTGTGCCGAAATAAAGGATGGGCAACGAGCCGATCCCGGTGTGGGCGGCCATGGCTACGGAGAAGGAGTGCCCTGCGCCGAGGGCTTCGTTGATAAGGGTTGCGGTAATGAAATCTTTGCCGAGGCCTCCCAGCTCTTCCGGGAAAGCCGCTCCCAGCAAGCCCTGCTCGCCGGCTTTGTCCAGCAGCGAAGGCATAAGGCCTTCCTCCATCTTGTCCAGCCTGTCCAGCACCGGCGTAACCTCCCTGGCAATGAAGGTTTCGGCCATTTCCTTGATCATCAGCTGCTCTTCCGAAAAATCTTCAGGGATGAAAACGTCTGCGGGGGATGCGTCTTTCACCAGGAACTCCGCCCCTTTCAGGGCTGCTTTGCTATTAACCGCGGTATCCATTTTGCATGATTTTTTAGTCTACTCGTAATTTACCGAGTTTATGGCAATTGACAAATTATGATTACGTAGCATAATGTTATAAATTCGCAATCCCGGAAAACGCCCCATGGAGTTCAATCTTACATATCTCGACAGTACTTTCACCGGTATAAAAACCGGCGACGGGCCGGATCTGCTGATCTGTTTCCATGGTTTCGGGGAGAGCGCCTCGCACTTTCGTTGTATGGAAGCGGGTTTAGGCAATATCTTCACTATCGTTGCGTTAGATATGCCCTTTCACGGGAATACGGTCTGGAAAGAAGGCCGGCCTATGGAAAAACGGGACCTTGTGGCATTGACGGAAAAAATATTGGAACGCACCGGCAAACAAACCTTCTCCCTCCTGGGTTATAGTATGGGCGGAAGATTGGCCCTTTGCATCGTAGAGCGAATGGCGGACCGGATCAGGCACCTGGTGCTGGCGGCGCCCGACGGGTTGAAGAACAATCCATGGCATATGTTTGCCACCAGGACCATATTGGGAAACCGGATCTTTTCGTACAATACCCGCAATCCTGCGCTATTCTTCCGGCTGCTGAAACTCTGGCGGCGATTCGGCCTTTTGAACGAAAGCGTCTACAAATTTGCCCTCCACCGGATGGACCGGCTTGATAAGCGGCAGCTGGTCTATAATGTATGGACCATCATGCGGCGGATGCTGCCCCGCAAGCAAATGTGCAAGCGCCTCATGGCGCAATCCGGGATAGACACCCTGTTGATTTTCGGCAGGTACGACCGCGTTATCCCCCCCGTCATCGGCGAAAAGTTCGACGACGGCTCCTTTCCGTGCAAGCTGCTGGTCATCGACAAAGGTCATCAGCTCATCACGGAATCTTTGGGTTTTATCATCAGAAATAACATTTCGACAAAGTAGGAAATGACTGCCTTATTGATCATCACGCTCGGACTTGCTTTACTGTACGGTATTTTAATGCTGTCGTATCTTTATGGTTGGGCCCGGTTGAAAAGTTTCGACCCTGCCGCCCACGCCTACACTTTCGACACGAAGGTATCTGTCATCATACCCGCACGGAACGAGGAAAGTAACATCCCCCAGCTCCTGGAAGCCCTCCAGCAGCAAAGCTACCCCGCCAACCTGTTCGAAGTGATCGTGGTAGACGATTTCTCGACCGATGGAACGGCGGATGCCGTCCGCTATTTCCCCGCCACCAACGTCCGCCTCCTCCGCATGGCCGACATTCTCAGCCCGGAAGAGCGCCTCAATTCCTACAAGAAAAAAGCGATCGAAACGGCCATCGCCACGGCCACCGGCCACCTCATCGTGACCACCGACGCCGATTGCGTCATGGGCCCCAAGTGGCTGGAAGCCATCGTGAAATGCTACGAAACCCACAAGCCCAGGTTCATCGCCGCTCCCGTATCGTACCATAAGGATAATTCCTTCTTCAAGAAACTCCAGTCGCTCGATTTCATGACCATGCAAGGCATCACCGGTGCCGTGGCCTACCTGCAATCGGGCACCATGTGCAACGGCGCCAACCTCGCCTACGAAAAACAGGCCTTCGAAGAAGTGGGCGGCTTCACGGGTATCGACATGATCGCTTCGGGAGACGATATGCTGCTCATGTACAAAATTTACCACGCCTATCCCGGCAGCATCCACTATCTCAAATCGCGCGAGGCCATCGTGCGCACGTTGCCGGTAGATACCGTGAAAGGCTTCATGAACCAACGCATCCGCTGGTCGTCCAAAGCCGATAAATACGAAGACAAGCGCATTACCCGCGTGCTGGTGATCGTTTACCTCTGGAACGTCATGCTGCTGCTCATGGCCATCGTGGCCATTTTTACGCCGGCGCTGCGCATGTGGCTGCTGTGGCTCATGGTGTACAAGATCGTGCTGGAGCTGCTGTTCCTCCTTCCGGTGGCGTCGTTTTTCGGCAAACGCTCCCTGCTCCCGTGGTTCATTCCCGGGCAACCGTTCCATATTATTTATGTAGTGCTCGCCGGATGGCTGGGCAAATTCGGATCTTACGAATGGAAAGGGCGGCAGGTACAATAGCCGCCCTTTCTTTTTCGTGTTGTCATATCCGTGAGATGAGCCAGTTCCCGCTGGCGGTTTCGCGGATGTGCATGCGGTAGCGGGCCGTGTCGCCGAAGCTCCAGTCGAGATTGGCGCGCATCCAGGCTTTGAGGACGCCCACGTAGCGCAGCAACTCTTCGTTCACCTCTTCCCCGAAATTCGGAATGGACTCGCTTAATGTGATGAACCGGCGCACTTCCTCGTCGTGCATGCGCGCAGCCTCCGCCACGGCGGATTCCAGCGAAAGGGAACGCTCTTCCTTCAGTACCACCACCAGGTTATGGACATCGCCCTGGCGGCGCTCCTTGTCGAACGAAAAAAGATCGTTGGCCCAGCACACCACGTTATTACAGGCGAGGGAAAGTTGCTGCACGATGTCGTGGTTGCGCACTTCGTCGGGCAGGTAGATGTTTTCCAGGATCTCGATGAGCTCGATGTCTGCATACAGCGCGCCGGTGTAAGGGCGTTTTTCGATGTAATCGGCGACGGACGGGGCTTTGTGGGCGATCCTGTTTTCCACTTCCCAGAGGCATGCATCCAGGTAATCGGTCATGCTTTTCACGAAGCGCTGCTGCCATGCGGGGCTGCCGAGGCGGCGCATGCGCTTCCAGAGATCGGCGAATCCGCCGGCCAGGGCCATCCCTTCTTCCGGCGCCACCACGGTGCTGTTGCGCAGGATCTGGCTCACGAACGAATGCACCATCTGGAGGTAGTCGACCTTGCCGAACATGGACTCGTCGTTCTTGTCGTCCAGCAAAAACAGCCAGGTGTTGAATTCCGCGGCGATGCACAATTCGAAGCGGCCAGCTGTGGGGAACGCCCGGGAGGAAAGCATGGCGAAACGCGCGCGGTTAAAGCGTTCGCGGGCTTTTTCGGATTTCACCAGCTCGTACCGCGCGGCCCATTCGGCGGTGTGTTTTTCGGCTTCCTTGGCGAAGGGGTTGAGCATAGAAGGGAACGGGCAGAAAATCTGCGGCAATTGGAGTGTTTGCATAAACTGTGTCGTTTAATGATGAATGATAAATCGGTTACTGACGGGATTTTTAGCTAAATCGATCTCGTATCAGGGTATAGTTCCTTGATGGGCGTTGAATTTTGGGTGGATATATATTATTTTCTGTGTCTCGTCTTAAGCCATAAAAATCACTGTTTGTCTGTAAGCTATGATTACGTTGGCATGCATGTTAACGTTGGCATCTCAACAAAGAAATTACGCAATTTGCATCCCCTGCTATTGTACGGACTGAAGCCCGCAGGTTGATTTTCGTGTGATCTCAAAAGAGGTCGTGACGCCGATGGGATTATATATGGACGATCGCGATAAATGAAAAAAACGCACACGCAATTTCTACCGAAATGTCTTGTATTTGCGCTATTTTGGGAACGCATGGACGCATTTACCCAACAGGCATGGAAGCGCCTGCGCCGGAACAAGGGCGCTGTGGCCGGATTGGCCGTCATTTCGATGGCGCTGGTCATTGCCGTGTTCGCGTACGTTCTCGCGCCCGACGGTACATCGTTCGCCAACCGCATGGTGCTGGAGATCGGCGGGCAAAGACCGGGTTTCTCCGTGCATATGCTTTCTTTGCAACAATCGCACGCGCCGGAAAAAGAAGGTTTCTTCCATCGCCTTATTTATGGTGAAACGGCGGCCGACGTCATGGTACCCGTGAAAAGCTGGCGTTTTTCCAACGATTCCATTATCGTCGATAAATATGTGGACGAAGCCACCACGGCCCCGGAGCGTTATTCGCTGGCCGAAGTGCTGTACGGAAGGGATTCCACGATCGCCGACCCCCGCGCCGCAAAGGCCCTGGTGGAAAAAGAGCACCTCCGCCGGAAAACTTTCCGGCTCGGTACCGATAAATTTGGGCGGGATATTTTAAGCCGCCTGATGGTGGGCACCCGCGTGAGCCTCAGCGTAGGCTGCATCGCGGTGCTGATCTCGCTGACGATCGGGATCCTGCTCGGCGCCATCGCCGGGTATTTCCGCGGCGCGGCCGATGAAGCCGTGATGTGGCTCATCAACGTGATCTGGAGCATGCCTACCCTGCTGCTCGTTTTCGCCATCACGCTGGCGCTGGGGAAAGGTTTCTGGCAGGTTTTCATCGCTGTGGGGCTTACGATGTGGGTGAGCGTGGCGCGCATCATCCGCGGGCAGGTCATGGGATTGCGGGAGCTGCAGTTCGTGGAAGCCACGCGGGCGCTGGGGTACGGGCATACCCGCACCATCGTCAGGCACATCCTGCCCAATATCCTCGGGCCCGTGATGGTGGTGGCGGCCGGTAATTTCGCCACGGCCATCGTGGTAGAGGCGGGACTGAGTTTCCTGGGCGTGGGGGTTCAGCCGCCGCAGCCGTCGTGGGGCCTCATGATCAAAGAGAACTACAATTTCATCATCACCCACAACCCCTTGCTGGCGCTCGCCCCCGGCCTCGCCATCATGCTGCTGGTACTGGCGTTCAACCTCCTGGGCAACGGCCTCCGCGACGCGCTCGACGTTCGCGGAAAAATTTGACGGGCATTAGATTTATTTTTAATTTTAAGATATTTAATAAGATCACCGATGCATCTGAAGAAAACCCTGCTCCTGCTGCTCTGCGCCTTCGCCCTGGTAGCTCCGGGCTGTAAAAAGAAAAAAGCGGCGACCCCGTGCCCAAGCCCGGGGAAGAAGCGGAATTGCAGGTAGATATCCCCGGCATTCACCTCAATCGCGACGATAACCCCGCACAGGGCGCCACGCTGGAATTTACTATCAAGCTGATTTCCAATCCTTTGCCGCCGGATGGCGTGTCCATCACCGTCACCGCCACCAACCCCGCCGGAGAAGTGATCCCGCAAAATGCGAAAGTGACGACGAAAGAAGGTACTATTCAATTGACGATCATAGGTTTACCGAAACGCCAGGTGGCAGATATCGTGGTGACCGTTACCTCTAACAACAAGCCGGGCAACACGAAAACCTATCGCTTTGGCGTCATGAACAAAACCGTTTAAAATCCGCTGCCATAAAGTAAAAGGGCGATTCCCGGCCGGGAACACCCTTTTTTTATTTAGGTTTGTACACTGATTCAATAGATTTTCATGCGAATAGCCGTGAATGCGCTTCCCCTTATCGAGGATTCTCCAGCCGATACCGGGAATGTGTCTACAGAAATGCTGGTCCGCCTGGCCAGGCTGCACCCCGACGTGGAATTTGTGCTCATCGCCAACCAGGCCTGGCTGCCCGCCGACCCCTTGCCGCTGAATGTGCAGGTAGCGGTATTAAAACCTTTCATCAAAGGGAAAACCGGCCGGTTTATCTGGCGCCGGTACCAATGGCCGAAAATGGTGAAAAAGTTGAAAGCCGATAAAGTATTGTATTTCAACGATATATTGCCGATCCCCTTCGATGTGGAGTCTTATCTCGTCATGTCGCGGACGGGTATTTTGCCTTTTGGCGCTACGACAGACGAGAACATCCGCCGGTTCAAAAAGGTGTTCGTGTTCTCCGATTTCGTGAAAGAGCAGCTGACCAACCGCTTCCCGCGGCTGGCAGACCGGATCGAGTTCCTCACACCGGGTGGGAGCGAGGCTTATATACCGCTCAATTGGGAAGAAAGGGAAGAAGTGAAGCGGGAATACGCCGACGGGATGGAATATTACCTCGCCGTGGGCAGTATCGACCCTGCCAATAACATTATTCCCCTCCTGAAGGCTTTTTCCATGCTGAAGAAGCGCCTCCGGTCGAGCATCAAGCTGGTACTGGCGGGGCGGGCGACGCCGGAAGGGGAAGACATCGTGCAGGCATTGCAGACATACAAATTCCGGCAAGACGTGATCTGGGTGCAGGATGCAGACCAGGCCACGCTGGCCCGGCTGACGGGCGGGGCCTATGCGATCGTGCATACCGCGGGGGCCGACGGGCTGGCGGTACCGATCCTGGCGGGACAGAAATGCCAGGTGCCGGCCGTGGCGCTGTATGCCGGCGCGTCTCCCGAAGCGGGGCGCGACGCTGCGCTGAATTCCGTGCCGGACGACGTGACCGACCTGTCTGAAAAGATGAGCGCCCTGTACAAGGATGAAATGCTGCGCAGCAGGCTCCTCAACCATATGGCCCGCGTTCCCAGCTGGGACGATGCGGCCGAAACCCTCGGGCAGATCGTCACTTCCTGACTTTGCCGGGTAATTGCTTATTTTTGCGACTCAAACACCAAAAAGATACATGACGAAAAAATCTACCATCCAGATACAGGTGGCGCTCGATGAGCAGAAAGTGCCGGAATCGATCGAATGGACGGCCACCGACAGCACGGCCGACCGCATGAACAAAGCCAAGGCCATGATGGTGGCATTTTGGGACGGCACGGACCGTACAGCGCTCCGCATCGACCTGTGGACAAAGGAAATGATGGTGGACGAGATGGCAGATTTCTTCTACCAGACCCTCATGACCATGGCCGATACTTACCAGCGCGCTACGCCCTGGGCTGATCAGGCGAACGATATGCGTGCCTTTGCCGCCGATTTCTACAAGAAATTCGAAGAAAAACTCAAAAATCAAAACCAGTAACACTCCCCATATGTCTTTAGAGCAAACGATCAATACCGCCATGAAAACCGCCATGCTGGCCAAAGCTGAAGCTGAGCTCCGTGCCCTGCGCGCCATCAAGGCCGCCGTGCTGGTGGCTAAAACCGCGGAAGGCGCCACTGGTGAGCTGACCGAGGCCGACGAGCAGAAGATGTTACAGAAACTGGCCAAGCAACGGAAAGACTCCATCGAGATCTTCCGGCAGCAAAACCGGGTAGACCTGGCCGTGAAAGAAGAAGAAGAACTGGCCGTGATCGAGCGTTACCTGCCCAAACAGCTGTCTGAAGCTGAACTACGCGCCGAGGTTTCGGCGATCATCGCATCCGTTGGCGCTTCCGGGCCTGCCGATATGGGCAAGGTGATGGGTGCCGCTACGAAGCAACTGGCCGGTAAGGCGGACGGGAAGGCGATTTCCGCACTGGTGAAGGAATTACTGACCAAATAATCCAAATTGGCGATAGATGTCGTTTTCGCCATCCTCATGGCGTTCGCGCTGTACCGGGGATTCGTGCGGGGATGCATCGCCGCGGTTTTCTCGCTGATAGCCTGTGTGATAGGGCTGGCGGCCGCTTTGAAGCTGTCTGCCGTACTGGCCGCATGGCTGGGGAAATCGGGGATGGACGGCCGCTGGTGGCCTGTTGTCTGCTTCATCGTCATATTCCTGGCCGTGGTGGTGCTGATACGCCTGGGCGCGGCGGCACTTGAAAAGGTGGTGGAATGGTCGATGCTGGGATGGGCCAACAAACTGGCAGGCATCCTGCTGTATGCCGCCATCTTCACCATCGTCTACAGCGTGCTCCTATGGCTCGCCAATCAACTATATCTGCTGAATCCGGAGACGAAGCTCCAATCCGTTGTGTATCCCTATATTGAGCCCGTGGGACCGTGGGTGATGGACCGCCTCGGGAAGATAATCCCCCTTTTCAGGGACGTTTTTGCGGAACTGGAAGCCTTTTTTGAACAGGCCGCCGGCAAAATACCCGCACAAAACCCCTGATAACGGAGGTTATTTGAATTAAGAAAAAGAATTATTTTAGCGCAAAATTGACTCAAGCAACGGTAATGAATTACGAAATCAAAACACAGGGCAAATTCAAGTTCATCGAAGAAGGGGAAGGAGAACCGGTAATACTTTTGCACGGACTGTTCGGTGCCCTGAGTAATTTCAGTGGAACGATCGAGTATTTCAAGCAGTTCAATAAAGTGGTGATCCCCATGCTGCCCTTGTTTGACCTGAATATCCTGGAAACCTCCGTAGGCGGCCTGGCCAAATACGTACACAAATTCATCGAAGCCCTCGACTATAAAAATTTCCACCTCATGGGCAACTCCCTGGGTGGTCATGTGGCCCTCGTTTATATCCTCAAACACCCCGAAAGGGTCAAATCCCTCATTCTTACCGGCAGCTCCGGGCTGTTCGAGAACGGAATGGGCGAAACTTATCCCAAACGCGGCGATTACGAATATATCCGCAACAAAACTGCGCTTACCTTCTATGATCCCGCCATGGCAACGAAGGAACTGGTAGACGAAGTATTCGAAATTACCAGCAATCGCCTGAAAGTCATCAAGATCATCACCCTCGCCAAATCCGCCATCCGCCACAATCTCGGCGAAGAGCTCACCACCATCAAAACCCCGACGCTCCTCATCTGGGGCCTCAACGATACGGTGACGCCACCCATGGTAGGCGAGGAGTTCCATAAGCTGATCCCCAATTCCGAGCTGCATTTCATCGACAAATGCGGCCATGCGCCGATGATGGAAGTGCCCGACGAATTCAACCGGATCATGCACGACTATCTCCAGCGCCTCAACAACAAAACCGTAGCCGGAGCCTAGCAACCGCCCGTCATCGCTGCTGCGCCATTGCTCCGCGATTCCGTAATTTTTAATAGCGCATCCGCTGGCTATTGGAATATTCTTTGCTATTATTGTAAAAGAAACACGATCTCTATGTTGGTGCAGGAACTTATATCGACCGTTGTACCGGTGCTGCTGCCGCAGGATACCGGTGCCAAGGCGCTGCGGCTCATGAATGAATTTCATCTGACGCATTTGCCGTTGGTGGTGGATAACAAGTACACCTACCTCGTGGAAGAAGACCAGGTGCTGGACTGGGAAGACCCCGACCAGCTGCTGGAAACCGCTCCGCCCGGCCCCCTCAAGCCCGCAGTGCCCGAAGGCGCACACTTTTATGAAGCACTGAAAGTGTTTTACGATTTCAAACTGTCTGCCCTCCCCGTTATTTCGCGGGAAGGCGAATATCTCGGCGTCATCACCCGCGAAAACCTCCTCGCCGCCCTCGCCATGTACAACGGCGTCAAAGAGCCCGGAGGCGTGGTTGTGCTCGAAATGGAGCCCCGCGACTATAGCCTCAGCGAAATCGCACGGATCGCCGAAAGCAACGAAGTCACCCTCCTGAGCGTAAATACCCTCACCAATCCCGCCACCGCCAAACTGGAAGTGGTGCTCAAAACGAACCGCCAGGAAATGCAGGGGCTCATCGCCACCTTCGAAAGATTTAATTACACCATCAAATACATGTTCAGTGAAGAGCAGGAAGAAGATCTCCTCAAAAAGAACTATGATCTGCTCATGAACTACATCAGCATGTAGTTTTCGAAAATGCAACTGTTTGCGCACTGTTTTTAACATATCCGGCCTGTGGCTCTGCCTCCTCGCCGCACTGCCCGCCCGCGCACAGGTCGTTGACTCCGCCGCCAGTCCCGCGCCGCAGCAATTGGCCATTTTGCAGGACACGTCGTACATTGTTGTACGGGATATCGTTGTGGCCGGCAACAAACGCACCCGCCGCTCCATCATCCTCCGCGAAATCGGCATCAAACCCGGAGACACCATCCGCCTCCGTAATCTCAACACCATCCTCGAAGCCAACCGGAAACAATTGCTCAACACTTCGCTGTTCCTCAATGTCTTATACAATGTCAAAGACTGGCAGGGAAATGAAGCCAATATCGTGTTCGACGTCTGGGAACGATGGTACCTCCTCGCGTTCCCCGTTTTCAAACTGGCAGACCGGAACTTCAACCAGTGGTGGGTGGAACAGAAAAAAAGCCTCCGCCGCGTGAACGTTGGCGTGAAAGCCTGGCAGGATAACCTGACCGGGCGCAACGACGAGCTGTATACCGATATTTCTTTCGGGTACACGCAGAAGTTCGTGCTGGGGTACACCCTTCCCTACATCGACCGCAAATTGCGCCATGGCATTGGGTTTTCGGCCTCTTTCAGCCGGAACCGCGAGATCAATTATATTTCTGAAAACAACAAGCAGCAATTTTTCCGGCAAGACGATTTCCTTCGCCGGCAAATGGCTTTCGGCGTAAGTTATACCTATCGCAAAGCGATTTCCACCCGCCACCAGGCTTTTCTGACCTATTTCAGCGAGCAGGTGGCCGATTCCGTGGCCGTCCTCAACCCGGATTATCTCGGCAAGGGGCGGAATGGCGTGCATTACGCAGAACTTTTGTACCGGCTGGATTATATCCAGGCAGACAGCTGGCAATATCCGCTGGTGGGGCAGTCGTTCCGCGGCGAGATTTCCAAAGCCGGTTTTGGGCCGGTGAACGACATTCATTACGTGAAGATCCGGTTGAAGGGGGCCAAATACTGGCAATATGCCCCGAAAACATACGGCGCCGTAAGCCTGCTGGGCCAGGCGAAATTCACGGACGAGCTGCCATACGCGGCTTCCCGGGCCATGGGGTACCAGGAAGATTACCTCCGCGGGCTTGAATATTATGTGGTGGACGGAACGGCGTTCTTCATCCTGAAAAATACCCTGCGGCGGGAATTGCTTAACTTCAAGATGAAGCTTCCCATCGTTCCGAAAAAATTCAGCAACCTGCCCATCCGCGTACTGGCGAAGGCTTATGGCGATATGGGATATGGGTACTCGAAGCACGGCCTCAACGGGCAGCTGAGCAACCGGATGCTGTACACCGCCGGCGTGGGGATCGACGTGGTATCTTTTTACGACACCTGTGTCCGCTTCGAATACAGTATCAACCAAATGGGAGAAAAAGGACTATTTTTACACGCTAAACTGGATATGTAAAATGCATGTAGCCCTTTACAGCCGCGGCTTTGTCAAGGAAGACCTGGAAGATATTCAACTGTTGCTGAACGAACTGGCAAGGCAGGAAATAGTGCCCGTCGTGTATGAGCCCCTCTACAAGGAGCTCTGCGCGCACATCCAGTTTTTCCCTCAAACCGATACGTTCTCCTGCGCCGAAGACCTCGACGGCCGCATCGAATTCCTCGTGAGCCTCGGGGGAGACGGTACCCTGCTCGACACGGTGAGCTTCATCCGCGATAAAAACATCCCCGTCATGGGCGTGAACTTCGGCCGCCTGGGGTTCCTCGCCGGCATCGGCCGCAACGCCGTGCATGAACTGGTGGACTCCCTCGTGAGCCGGAGCTACGTGGTCGATAAGCGGACACTCCTCCATCTCGACGCCAGCACGCCTCTTTTCGGCGATGTGCCCTACGCCCTCAACGAATTCACGATCCACAAGAAAGATACCTCCGCCATGGTGAAAATCCACACCTACCTGAACGGCGAGTTTCTCAATACTTATTGGGCAGACGGGCTCATCGTGGCCACGCCCACCGGTTCTACCGGCTATTCCCTCAGCTGCGGCGGGCCGATCGTGTTCCCCGAAGCCGCGAACTTCGTCATCACGCCCGTGGCGCCACACAACCTGAACGTAAGGCCCATCGTGGTGCCCGACGATAACGTGATCTCGTTCGAAGTGGAAGGCCGGTCAGACCAGTTCATCTGTACGCTCGACTCGCGGATGGAGGTGATCGACAACCGGGTGCAGCTGGCCGTAAAGAAGGAGGATTTTACCATTCAACTCTTGCGCCTGAACGAAAGTAATTTCCTGCATACGTTGAGAGACAAGCTGTTGTGGGGGATCGACACGCGGAATGCGCGGGGGAAATAACCGCGGCGCGCTTTTTTTGTCATACGAAAATGCCCTAAATTACGTTTTAGTCATATTTATGCTGATTACGCGAATTTTATGCAAGACAGCCGGGATAGCGGCGCTTTTATGTGCCGGGTGGCTCCAACCCGCCATGGCGCAGAACGAGCTGAGCTATGTGGGGGAACTGGGCTTTACGGCCGGGGCAGCCCATTATTTCGGCGATCTCAATACGCACGGCGGGCTGAAGGCGCCCAAGCCGGCGGTCGGCATTTTCTACCGGAAGTATTTCAACGATTATATCGGCGCCCGGGCGCATTTCCGGTTCATGAACGTGGGATATTCGGACGTTTACAGCTCCAACGACTTCCAGCGCCGCCGGAACCTCAGCTTCAATTCAAACATCTTTGAGTTGGCGGTGCAGGGAGATTTTAACTTTTTCCGGTTTGAGCCGGGGAGCCAGGATTACCGTTTTTCCCCGTATTTGACGGTGGGGGCTTCGGCGTTCCATTTTAACCCGTACGCGTATTACCAGGACCGTAAGTATTACCTGCAGCCTTTGGGGACGGAGGGGCAGCATTCTGGTCTTTTTCCCGACAGAAAGCCATATTCTCTCTATAATTTCGCGTTTTTGATCGGCGGAGGGCTGAAATACAGCCTGAACCGGCGTTTGAACCTGGGGTTGGAGGTGTTGTACCGTTTCGCGCAGACAGACTATCTGGATGACGTAAGTACCACCTTCGCGGGGCTTTCCGCCTTCCCCAACAAGCCGGACGGCAGCAGTACCATTGCCGCTGTTTTGCAGGACCGGTCTACCGTTACCTCCAATCCGCCCATCGGCGAAGTGGGCCGCCAGCGGGGCAATAGCCGCGACAAAGACCAGTTTGCCACGATCGAGATCACTTTGGGTATCCTTTTCACTTCCTACCGCTGTAAATTTTAACCCGCTAAGCCGCTGCGGACGGCCATTCCCGTTAAAACTACGTTAAAACGGCCCGCCCCCTTTGCAGGAAAGGCCATAAAGTTATTTTTGTATCTTTGCACACTTTTAGTAAATCTGTATTAATACGCCTGAACTAGTCATGAGTTTGAAGGATCAATTAGACCTGCAACGACTGCCCCGACACATCGCCATCATCATGGACGGTAATGGCCGATGGGCCAAGGAGCGGGGTCAGGACCGGCTGTACGGGCATCATCAGGGAGTGGAAAGTGTGCGGGATATAGTGGAGGGTTGCGCCGAACTGGGCGTCGAATACCTGACGCTGTACGCCTTTTCTACCGAAAACTGGGACCGCCCGGTTTATGAAGTCAACGGCATTATGGAGCTGCTGGTGACTACCATCCGCAAGGAAGTAGACACCCTCAACCGAAATAATATCCGGCTGCATGTGATTGGAGACATGAACATGTTGCCCCCCCATTGCCAGCGCGAACTGGAGGAAGCACGGGAAATCACCTCCCATAACGGAGGCCTGAACCTCGTGATGGCCCTCAGCTACAGCTCCCGCTGGGAAATACTCGAAGCCGTGCGCGCCATCGCACGGGACGCGAAAGAAGGAAAAATCAATCCGGAAGATATCAACCACGAAAGCTGGTCAAAATATCTCAGTACTTCCCAACTGCCCGATCCCGAGCTGATGATCAGGACCTCAGGGGAACACCGCATCAGCAATTTCCTTTTATACCAAATCGCCTACGCGGAACTGTATTTCACCAATACCCGCTGGCCCGACTTCCGCAAGGAAAACCTTTACGAAGCCATCCTCAATTATCAAAACAGAGAACGTAGATTCGGCAAAACAAGCGAACAAATACAGCAGAATGAAGAAATTGTTTCCTAAAAGCCTACTGGCCGTAGTTTTATGTTGCAGCGCGGGATTATCTGTGCGTGCCCAACAAAGGGATACGGTACCCCTGCCAAATCCTCCGGCAGGCATCAGCCCCTGGTCCCTGGGCAACCCACAACAGTACGAGATAGCCGATATCGCCGTTTCTGGCACCGAGTTCCTCGACAAATCCCTCCTCCTGTCCCTCTCCGGCCTTAACGTGGGCGATAAAGTAGTGCTGCCCGGCGACCACTTCGCCAAGGCCATCCAGGCACTCTGGGGACAACGACTTTTTTCAAACATCGCCATCTATATCACCAAAATCGAAGGAGAAAAAATCTGGCTGGAAATTTCCCTCGTGGAAAAACCCCGTATGTCCAACTTCTTCTGGAAAGGGATCAAAAAGTCGGATGGCGACGAGCTGACCACCAAGGCCGGCATCCGCAAGGGTAGCGTGGTAACCGAAGCCATGCAGCAAAATACTTACAACGTTATCCGTAAATACTACGCCGATAAAGGTTTCCGCAACGTGTCCATGAGAATGGACATCCGCAAAGACCCTCCCCCGGCCGTGAATTCTGCTACCGTGTATTTCTTCGTGGATAAGGGCCACAAAGTGAAAGTGAACGATATCAACGTGATCGGCAACTATAACGTCGCCGAAAACACGATCAAAAAGAAAATGAAGGGCACCAAGGAATTGAGCCACTTCACCCTGTACCCCGACATGGCCAACGCCTGGATCGACAGTATGGCCACCACCGATACCTACTGGCAGGATATGGGATGGCTCTCGCCGACCCGCACCCTCCAGCAGTTGGATCCTTACTTCCGCTTCAAGCTCTTCGCCAACGCGAAATTCAACGACGCCAAGTACGAGGAAGACAAGGAAAAAATCGTCGCCTACTACAACTCCAAAGGCCACCGCGATTTCCAGATCGTGGACGATACGCTGTATAACAACGCCAAAGGAAACCTGAACATCGAAATGAAGGTGGACGAAGGCAAGAAATATTATTTCGGGAATATCACCTGGAGAGGGAACACCGTTTATAGCGACACCATCCTTTCCCGCGCCATGGGCATCCAGAAAGGAGATGTGTATAACCTCGAACTGCTGAACAAACGACTCGGAACGCCTCCCGGCCCCGAAGGCGGAGACATCAGCTCGCTGTATATGGACGACGGTTACCTCTTCTTCCAGATCGACCCCGTGGAGATCGGCATCCGGGGAGACACCATCGATTTCGAGATCCGCATGCAGGAAGGGCCCCAGGCTACCATCAAAGACATCCGCATCGCTGGTAACGAAAAAACCAACGAACACGTGATCCGCCGCGAACTGAGGACCATGCCCGGCGATAAATTCAGCCGCCAGAACCTCATCCGCTCCCAGCGCGAAATTTCCCAGCTCGGCTTCTTCAACCCCGAAACCATCGGCATCAACCCCGTTCCCAACGTACAGGAAGGGACCGTGGACATCGACTATAAAGTGGAAGAAAGAGCGAACGACCAGCTGGAACTGTCTGCCGGCTGGGGCGGGTACATCGGTCTCACCGGTACCCTCGGCGTAACGTTCAACAACTTCTCGCTGCGCAACATCTTCAAAAAGGAAACCTGGGACCCGTTACCTTCCGGCGACGGTCAGAAACTCAGCGTTCGTATATCCTCCAACGGTAAAGCCTACCGTTCCTACAACTTCTCCTTCACCGAGCCCTGGCTCGGCGGAAAGAAAAGGAACCCCTTCTCCGTCAACTTCTACAGCACTTACCAGAACCCGAACGCCTTCGCGGAATATTATAATATGCCCGTTGCCAACAAAGGCGCATACTTCCGGGTACTCGGCGGTTCCGTTTCCATCGGTAAACAGCTGAAATGGCCGGACGACTTCTTCTCCATTATGTACGCGGTGAACTATCAGCGTTATAAACTGAAAGATTTCAACTACTTCGGGCTCGCCGGCTTCGATAACGGTACGGCCAATAACCTGTCGCTCCGTATCACCCTCGCGCGTTCTTCGGTAGACCAGCAGATCTTCCCGCGCAGTGGTTCCAGCTTCATGCTGTTCGGCCAGTTCACGCCGCCGTATTCCGTTTTCAATCCCGAAAAGGATTACAAATCCGAGCCGATCGCAGACCAGTTCAAATTCATCGAGTACCAGAAATACCGTATGAACGCCGAATGGTACGTGCCGCTGTCGCGCCCGCGCGGTACCGACAACAAGTCGCTGGTACTGAAAGTGGCTGCCAAGTTCGGTTACGTAGCTGCCTACAACGGCCGCACCACGCTTTCGCCTTTCGGCCGCTTCGAGCTGGGTGGCGACGGTCTGAGCAACTTCGCGGTGTATGACCGTGACATCATTTCGCAGCGTGGTTATCCTGTATATTATACGTCTAACCCGAAGCTCAACCCCGAAAGCGGTTCGCCGCCGAATGGGTACTCCGGCTTCACGATGTTTAATAAATATGTCGTGGAACTGCGCTATCCCTTCAGCCTGAACCCGAGCTCCACGATCTTCGGCCTCATGTTCCTGGAAGCAGCGAACGGTTACCGTGATATCAAGGAATACGATCCGTTCCGCCTGCGCCGCTCCGTTGGTCTGGGTGCGCGGTTCTATCTCCCCATGTTCGGTCTGCTCGGTTTCGACTATGGCATAGGTTTGGATAGGTTAACGCCCGGAGGCGGGCTCAAAAATGCAGGTAAATTCACCTTCATGCTGGGCTTTGAGCCGGAATAAGAAAATTATTATATATTGCGAAGCCTGATTTTCGCATAAAAAAATTACGACCGATGAAAAGAATCTTAATTACCATGATTTTGGTGCTCGGTGCCTTCGGAGGCGCTTTCGCACAGCGGTATTGTGTAATTGATACGAAATATATCCTGGAAAGCGTTCCCGACTACAAAGACGCGCAAAAGAAGCTCGACGCCGTAGCGGAACAGTGGCAGAAGGAAATCGACGCCAAATTCCAGGAGGTAGACAAAATGTACAAATCCTACCAGGCCGAATCGGTGATGTTGACAGATGATCTGAAAAGAAAGCGGGAAGATGAGATCATCGCCCGTGAGAAAGAAGCGAAAGACCTGCAGAAGAAAAGATTCGGTTATGAGGGCGACCTGTTCAAGAAACGCGAAGAACTGGTAAAACCCATCCAGGACAAGATCTACAACGCCGTTCAGAAGTTGGCCGCCAGCAGGATGTACGACTTCGTGCTGGATAAATCCGGCGGCATCACGGTGATCTTCGCAGATCCGAAACTGGACAAAAGCGAAGAGATCCTGAAAGCACTGGGCGTGAAACAATGATCCCTTGAGACATCAGACCTATAAAAATTAAACATTCTACATTCTTTTAATCAACAAGACAACATCATCATGAAGAAGTTAGTAATCATCGCTATTGTCGCGTTCACCGGGTTTTGCAGCGTGAAGGCCAATGCACAGACCAAAATCGCGCACATCAACACCCAGGCTTTGATCGAAGCGATGCCCGATTATAAAAAAGCACAAACTGAAATCGAGACCTACGCAGGTAGCCTCGAGAAAGAAAGCCAGGCCCTGATCGCCGAGTACAACAACAAAGTTGCTGCCCTCGAAAAAGCGCCCAAAGAGCAGAGCGAAGTGATGAAAGCCGCTCAAATCAAAGATATCCAGGACATCCAGAAAAGAATCCAGGATTACGAGCAAATCGCCCGCGAAAGGATCCAGACCAAACAGAACGAACTGCTGAAGCCCGTTTACGATAAAGCCCGCAAAGCGATCGAAGACGTTGCCAAGGAGAAAGGTTATGCGTATGTGATCGACAACTCCGGCGGATCCCTCCTGGTTTCCCCCGCTGCTGACGACATCCTCGCCCCGGTGAAAACCAAACTGGGCGTACCCGCTACCGCAGCTCCCGCAGCCGCTAAATAAGCGTTAAGCTATTACGAAAAGGCCCGGTATCTTGCCGGGCCTTTTTTAATGCATTGAATATCAGATGAAAAAATGAACGTTAAGGACAATTACCGCAGATTTTTCCAAGTTTTTCAGGATTATACTTCACTGAAAATCAATGGATTAATCAATCAGGCTTACAGTGCTTAGATTTTTCTATCCTTTCCATTTCATTTTTAGATAAAAAAACCTACCTTTGCCTTCCGTTTTAAACGGGGCTGATCACAGTCTGCCCGCCCGAAAAACGGATGGGTAAACAGTTTTAAGTACAAGTAGAAAATATTAAAAACGATGAAACGTACTTTTCAACCGCACAACAGACGCAGAAAGAGCGTACACGGTTTCAGAAAGAGAATGGAAACTGCCAACGGCCGTAAAGTATTGGCATCCCGCAGAGCTAAAGGTCGCAAAAAGCTGACCGTATCTGACGAGCGCAAGCTGAAATAATTCCGTCATTAACTCATATTGCCATAAAAACTTATTCTTTTAACAGAGAAGAGAAGTTAAAGAGCAGGAAAATGATTGAAACGCTTTTTCGTGAAGGAAAAGCGTTTTCTATTTTCCCCTGGCGCGTGATCTACATGCCGGCCAGCCTCACAACGGACAAATTCCCCGTTCAGGCCGGCTTCAGCGTGTCGGCACGCAAATTCCCCCATGCGGTAGACCGCAACCGCATCAAACGCCTCGGCCGCGAAACGTACCGCCTCCAAAAACAGGTTTTGTACGACGCACTCCTCGCCAACTCCCGCCAGATGGCCGTTTTTTTTATCTACGTCGACAAAAAAATCCCCGATTTCGCTTCCCTGCAGCCCAAATTTTCGGTAATTTTAGAGAAACTCGCCAGGGAAGCCGGTAGAAAAGAACAGCCATGAAGCGATTGATGCAAATTTTGAGTATCCCGTTCATTTTGTTGATCAAGATCTATCAGTGGTGCATCAGCCCGCTGCTGGGCGCAAAGTGCAGGTACACCCCCACTTGCTCGCAGTACGGCCTCGAAGCACTGAAGAAACACGGCCTTTTCAAAGGAGGATGGCTCGCCGCCAAAAGAATCCTCAGTTGCAACCCCTGGGGCGGTCACGGTTACGACCCCGTGCCCTGATTCAATCATCCCGAAACACTGACTCGCATGCGGAAATCCAGGAAAATCATGTTGTTCGCGCTCATAGGCATCGCCGGTCTGGCCCTCGCCTTCCGCAGCAGCGACAAATACTTCCTCATCGCCAAAAACCTAGACATCTTCGCCGCGTTCTACCGCGAGCTCAATACCTATTACGTAGAAGACCTCCCGCCCGATAAACTCATGCAAACCGGCATCGAAGCCATGCTCGAAGAAACGGACCCCTACACCGACTTCGTCCCCGAAGAAGAGCTCGATGAGCTCCGGTTCATGGCCACCGGCAAATACGGCGGCGTTGGCGCTTCCATTTACACCGAAGGAGAATGGACCTCCATCACCGACGTGTACGAAGGCAGCCCCATGGACAAAGCCGGCGTGAAAGCCGGAGATGTCATCGTTTCGCTCGACGGCAAAAGCGCCAAAAACATGGAGCAGGACATCGTTAGCCGCTACCTCAAGGGAACGGCCGGCACCCCGCTCAACATCGTGCTCCGCCATCCCCTCAACAACACCGAAAAAACATACCGCATCATCCGCGAAGACATCAACGTGAAACCCGTGAGCTTCAGCGGCGTGATCCGTAAAAATATCGGGTACATCAAAATGACCCAGTTCACCGAAGGCAGCGCCGAACAAGTGCAACAAGCCTTCGAATCGCTCAGGAAACAACATCCCGGCCTCGCCGGCGTGGTGCTCGACCTGCGCGGCAACCCCGGCGGCCTCCTCGAAGAAGCCGTTTCCCTTTCCAACATCTTTATCGACAAAGGCAAACTCATCGTTTCCACCCGCGGGAAAGTGAAGAGCTGGGACCGGGAATACAAAACCAGCCTGTCGCCCATCGATAACCATATTCCCCTCGTGGTGCTCACCAGCCGCTCTTCCGCCTCCGCATCGGAGATCGTGGCGGGCGCGGTGCAGGACCTGGACCGGGGGCTTGTGGTAGGACAGCGTTCCTATGGCAAGGGGCTCGTGCAAACTACCCGTCCGCTTCCCTACAACGCCAAGCTGAAAGTGACGACCGCGCGCTATTACACGCCCAGCGGCCGTTGCATCCAGGCGATCGATTATGCGCATAGGAATGAAGAAGGCGAAGCGGATTATGTGCCGGATTCCCTCCGCAAATCGTTCACCACCGCGGCCGGAAGGCCCGTGAAAGACGGTGGCGGCATCGAACCGGATGCGCGCGTGGAAAGCACGGTGCTCAGCCAGATCGCCATTACCCTCCTGCGCAAACAATTCATCTTCGACTACGCCACCCGGTATTATTACGCACATCCCCAGACGCCCGCCACCAGCGCGGATTTCGTAACCGACGGCATTTTCGATGAATTCCTGAAGTTCCTGGACGGTAAGGATTACAGCTACAAAACCCGCAGCGAAGAAGCGTTGGACAATTTCAGGTCAACCGCTTCCCGCGAGAAATATTATGACGGCCTCACCAAAGAATTCGAGGTACTCCAGGCAAAAATGAAGCACGACAAAAAGCAAGACCTGCTCCGCAATAAAGACGAAATCCGCCAGCTGCTTGAAGAGGAAATCGCCAACAGGTACTTCCCCCAGGCCGGGCGCATCGAGCGGTCGCTGGTGTGGGACAAGGACGTCGACGAAGCCGTGACCCTGTTGCAAAGCCCGCAGAAATACCAACAGCTGCTGACCCGTAAGTAACAGTCCACCAGCCGTTTATCATAAAAATAGTTTAGCCATGCACGATTTGTTGCATGGCTAAATTGTTTTTCGTTCTTTTATAGCGACGCAATTGCACCCTCCACATATGAGTAACCATCTGTATTCCGCAGCATTGATCGCATTATTTTCGCTCGCGGCCTGTACGGCCGGAAAGCAGGCCCGCACTGCAACAGCAACGCCGGTCAGTGTACTGAGCTACAACATCCATCACGCCAATCCGCCTTCGGTAGCAGATAAGATCGACATCGACGCCATTGCCCGGGTGATCGCCGATGCGAAGCCCGACCTGGTGGCTCTGCAAGAGGTGGACGTTCATACAACGCGCTCCGGCAGCGGATTGCACCAGGCGGAAGAACTGGCGAAGCGGGCGGGGATGAAGGCGTTCTTCGCGAAGGGGATCGATTATGCGGGTGGAGAATACGGCATCGCCGTGTTGTCGAAATACCCGGTGATCGATACCAAACGTTATGCATTGACGACACTGGCGGGAACGGGCGGTGAGCCCCGTGCACTGGCGACCGTGCTGGTGGAATTGCCCGGCGGGAAAAGGGTGTTGATGGCCTGCACGCATCTCGATGCACAGCGGAACGACAGTAACCGTATCGTTCAGATGCGCGAAGTGACCGAGATTTTGTCGAAACAACCTTACCCGGTAATTGTGGCAGGAGATATGAACGCTTCGGCCGGAGGGCCCGTCATCCAGCAGCTGGACGCGCATTTCAGCCGTACCTGCAACGATTGCGCCCCTACGATCCCCGTGGAGAAACCGCGCCGCTGTATCGATTTCATCGCCTATTCGAAAGGGAAATTTTCGGTGATCAGCCATGAAGTGATCAAAGAGACCTACGCTTCCGACCATCTTCCCGTCAAATCCATCCTGCAACCTGCATTCTAGTTGCAATTGTATTTGCTAAAATAATTAACTAAATTGACCAATCGAGCAACCATACGTACACGTAAAATCTATAAAAGTATCAACTCATGACCGACAACAACAAAAACAATTCCCGCCGTGGCTTTATCAACAAGCTGGCGAAAGGGGTTGTGGGAGCTTCGCTGATCCCGAATATCATCACTGCTGCCGACCGTCAGAAAAGCCTCCAGCAGCTGGCGCGCCAGAAAGATCATTACAGCGCCAACGACAATATCCAGATCGCCCTCATCGGTGCCGGCGGCATGGGTACCGAAGACGCGAACACAGCCATCAAAGTGCCCGGTGTGAAACTGATAGCCGCCTGCGATTTGTACGACGGTCGCCTGGCAGACGCGAAGAAGAAATGGGGCAGCGACATTTATACTACCCGTGATTATAAGGAAATCCTGCAAAGGAAAGATATCGATGCCGTGATCATCGCCACGCCTGATTCCTGGCACAAAGACATCTCCGTTGCCGCCATGAACGCCGGCAAGAGCGTGTATTGCGAAAAACCCATGGTACACGACGTGAGCGAAGGTTCCGCCGTAGTGGACGCGCAAAACCGCAACAAAGGCGTGGTTTACCAGGTAGGCAGCCAGGGCGTTAGCTCGCTCGGCAACGAAAAAGCCCGCCAGCTGCTGAAAGACGGCGCCATCGGCGAGCTCAACTACGCAGAAGGCTTCTGGGCACGTATGTCTGCCTTCGGTGCATGGCAATACCCCATCCCGGCAGACGCTTCCCCCGCTACCGTGGGTTGGGACGCGTTCCTCTCCAACAACAAAAAACGCGACTTCGATCCGCTGCGCTTCTTCCGCTGGAGGAATTACCGCGACTATGGTACCGGCGTTTCCGGAGACCTGTTCGTGCACCTGTTCAGCAGCCTTCACCTGGTGACCGGCTCCATCGGGCCCGAGAAAATCATGGCTACCGGTGGTCTCCGTTACTGGAAAGACGGCCGCGAAGTGCCCGACGTGATGCTCGGCATGTTCGACTATCCGCAAACCGAGATCCATCCCGCATTCAACCTGTCGCTCCGCGTAAACTTCGTAGATGGAACAGGTGGCACCAACTACCTCCGCATGGTAGGTAGCGAAGGCTCCATGACCGTTGAGTGGGACCGCGTGACCGTATACCGCAACAAAAACGCATCCGATGCTTCCGACCCGCTGTCTGCCGGTAAAAACGCCCGCGACAACGGCAAGCAGTTCGTATACGAAAGAAAGCACATGATGGACCCCGACAAGCTGATCTACGAAGCAGAAGAAGGCTACAAAGGCGCGCATTTCGACCACTTCTACAACCTGTTCAATGCCATGCGCACCAAAGGTAAAGTGGCGGAAGATGCCATGTTCGGCTTCCGTGCCGCGGCGCCCGCGCTGCTGTGCAACGACAGCTACTTCCAGAACAAGATCATGCATTGGGACCCGAAGGCGCTCAAAGTAGTTAACAAATAAAATCGTACCGGTATGCTGAAGAGAGGGATCGTACCTGTGTTTGCGGTGGCCGCGCTGAGCTTTGCTTCCTGCGGCAGCGGCGCTGCTGAAGGGGAAAAGAAAGAACCGGTAACGGCAGGCAACGAAAATGTGGCCGCGGCTCCCGTTGCGGCGAATGCATTGTCTGACGACGAAAAATCTGCCGGCTGGAAGCTCCTGTTCAACGGTAAGGACCTCGACGGATGGCGCGTTTATAAAGGAAAGGACGGCAAAACGTGGAGCGCCCTCGACGGTACGCTCCATTGTACCGGCAGCACTACCGACAAAAGCGATATGCGCGGAGACCTCATCTCCACCGACCAGTACGAAAATTTCGAGCTGGAGGCAGACTGGAAGCTGGCGCCCCAGGGCAACAGCGGTATCCTCTACCTGGTGACCGAGGAGTTCGACGCACCGTACATGAGCGGCCCGGAATTCCAGATCATCGACGACAACAACTTTCCCGAAAAGCTCGAAGACTGGCAGAAATCCGGCGCCAACTACGCCATGAACCCACCCTCGAAACTGGCGGCAAAGCCCATCGGCGAATGGAACCACACCCGGATCGTAGTGAACAAAGGCCATGTGGAACACTGGCTGAACGGCGAAAAGGTGGTGGATACGCAGATGTGGACGCCGGAATGGGAAAAGGAGAAAGCTACCGGCAAGTGGAAAGACTACAAGGGGTATGGCACTGCGAAAAAGGGCCATATCTGCCTGCAGGACCACGGCAGCGAAATCTGGTTCAGGAACGTGAAGATCAAGCCGCTGTAAGGATGGCTAACGAAATAAAAAAGCCGGTTGTCTGTCGACGACCGGCTTTTTTTATGCGGAGGGCTCGCTTATTTGAAGCGTTTGCTCACTGCGTCCCAGTTTACCACGTTCCAGAAAGCGGCGAGGTACTCGGCGCGACGATTCTGGTATTTGAGGTAGTAAGCGTGTTCCCACACGTCTACGCCCAGGATGGGAGTGCCTTTCACTTCTGCCACGTCCATCAGGGGATTGTCCTGGTTGGGGGTGGAAGAGATTTCGAGTTTTCCGTCTTTGAGGAGCAGCCAGGCCCAGCCGGAGCCGAAGCGGGAAACGCCTGCGGCGTTGAATTTCTCCTTGAAAGCGTCGAAAGAGCCGAAAGTGCTGTTGATCGCGTCTGCCAGGGCGCCGCTGGGCGTGCCGCCGGCGTTGGGGGCGAGGGATTCCCAGAAGAAGGAGTGGTTCCAGTGGCCGCCGCCGTTGTTGCGTACTGCGGGGCTGATGCTGCCGGCTTTGGCAACCAGCTCTTCGAGGGATTTATTTTCGTTCTCGGTGCCAGCGATAGCCTTGTTCAGATTGTCTACATAAGCCTGGTGGTGCTTACCGTGATGGATTTCCATTGTCATTTTATCGAAGTGCGGTTCCAGCGCATCGGAAGCATACGGTAATGCAGGAAGGGTAAAAGCCATAATCCAATTTTTATGGGTGAAGAAATTGAGTTGTAATAGAGCACCAAATTTACGGCCGGATTCCGGAATTGTCAAACCCTTTATCGCTCTTGTTGTTATACCCATTGTTAAGCCCTGGGAGACCATGTGGAGGTGCGTTTGGATATATGGCTTTTTATTTTATATTTACATAAAGGTGTTATAACATTTGCAGTGCGAATTTTTATATTCGTATAGTATTCATCGTTAGTTTTCACTATTGTTTGTTTAAAACATTCATAATGCAGGACATGGGCACAGAAAGTCGCGATTCTCATGATGCACTGTTATCGGAGAATGCGCAATTGAGGAGCCGGCTGGAGCATCTGGAAGCCATTATAGACAAGGTTCCGGCGATGCTGTACACGTCCAACAACTCCAAAAAGGCAGTGAACTGGTGCAACGTTCAACTGACAGACACGCTGGGGTACAGTCGTGACGAAATTTTAACGCTGGGCACAGATTTCTTCCGGCAGGTAACCCACCCGGACGATATGAGCATCCTGGCCATTTCGCAGCAGAAGTTTTCGGAAAAGAAAACGATGTTCGGCGGGGTGATGCGCGTGCGCCGGAAGCACGACCCGGACTGGTTCTGGGTGGTGGGGCTGGGATTGCCGTTCACGTTCGACGCGCATGGGAATGTGGTGGACGTGATTTGCGTATTCCTCGATTTTTCGAACGCTTTGGACACGGGGAACCAGATTTCGGAGGCGCTCCGTGTAGTCCTGCGCCGCCGGAACGAAGACGTATTGAACAAGCTGACCGCCCGGGAAAAGGACATTTTCATGCTGGCCGCGCGCGGCTTCAATAACAAGGAAATCGCAGAACGGCTCAACCTGAGCCGGTATACCGTTGAAACCCACCGGAAAAATATCCGGTTAAAATTAAAAGTCAGGAATACCCCCGAGCTCGTGGCCCTCGCCAGGCAAATCGGCGTACAATAACCCCCTGACCCATACATGATTATCAACTTACATAAGTTCAATTTGTAATTTATAAAATCGCTACAACGCAAGTGCGGACGGGGCTTCGGCGGATAAAAATACCCAAGCTTGGGTATTTTCCGGCGTTGCAAACTCCACTAATTTAGTAGCCTGAAAAGAGAGATTCAGAGATACCGGAGTTCATTTGGATAGTTTTTTGAGAGGTAATACTTATCGCTATGATAACCGAAGAGAAGGCGTATGATATCCTGGCCCTGGACAATTCCGCCACACCCGAGGAGATAATTGCCAGATATCAGACATTAAAGGACCAGTACAGGAAAATCAAAGAAGAGACGGCCGACCTGAAAACCCAGTTGGCATACCAGCTTAAGCAGATAGAACTGGATGACGTATTCATATTTTTCCGGAACGTTCAAAAAATATAATCAAGATATATATTCCTGCATCGCCGAAAGATCGGCGTTGTGGGCGCATTCATTGTTTGTTAGCTTACAAAAGCCCTGACACCCGGTCTTGCATCCTCCTGTTTGGAAACCCACTTATGCAGCATCATGATGTTCCGGTAAAGGAATTTGATTACCTTCAGGTCCTCAATTTCTTTATACTATGGATAACATTATTTTGTATGTGCTCATTGCCCTGGCGGTCATCGTCGTGCTGTCATCGTTCGTAACGGTGCAGCAGGGAACGGTGGGCGTTACCACCATTTTCGGCAAGTACAACCGCCTCCTCACCCCAGGCCTTAATTTCAAGATCCCCATCATCGAAAAGGTCTTCAAACGCATCTCCATCCAGAACCGCTCCGTGGAACTGGAATTCCAGGCCATTACCGTAGACCAGGCCAATGTGTACTTCAAGGCCATGCTCCTGTATTCCGTGTATAACCAGGAAGAAGAGACCATCAAGAACGTAGCGTTCAAATTCATGGACGAACGCTCTTTCATGCAGGCACTGGTACGCACCATCGAAGGCTCCATCCGCGGGTTCGTAGCCACCAAGCGCCAGTCTGAAGTACTCGGCCTCCGCCGGGACATTACCGAGCACGTGAAAGAACAGATCGATCAAACCCTGGAACAATGGGGTTACCACCTGCAAGACCTCCAGATGAACGATATCACGTTCGACGAAGCGATCATGCGCTCCATGGCGCAGGTAGTAGCGTCCAACAACCTGAAGGCCGCCGCCGAAAACGAAGGTCAGGCCCTCCTCATCACCAAAACCAAAGCCGCCGAAGCCGATGGTAACGCTATCAAGATCGCCGCGGAAGCCGAGCGCCAGGCCGCACAACTCCGCGGTAAAGGCGTGGCCCTCTTCCGGGAAGAAGTGGCCAAGGGTATGAGCCTCGCCGCCCGCGAAATGCAACAGGCCAACATGGACACCTCCGTGATCCTGTTCTCCATGTGGGTAGAAGGCATCAAGAACTTCGCCGAAAACGGCAAAGGCAACGTCATCTTCCTCGACGGCTCCTCCGAAGGCATGGAAAAAACCATGAAGCAGCTTATGGGCCTCAACCAGATGATGGGCCCCGAAAACATGCAGTTCAAGAAATAACGACACATTTTTTATAGCGCGAAAGCGGCCCCCGACGGGCCGCTTTCGCTTTTTCACTACATCCCGCCGCTCCGCCATTCCGGCTTCCCGTTCCTGTATTTCACCGGTTTTCCGTTGAATTCCCGCCTTTACAGGCATAATTTCCATCCCGGAATTACAACCGGGACCCATAAACGAAAAACGCGGAAGGCAAGTTCCGCGCCAGGAAAGTGCGCAGGCGATGGTCCGGCGCGCCTTTGATGATGAAAAAACGGCGGCCCGCAAAGGCCGCCGTTACTTATTTTCTGCGTTTCTGGAAGAAATCCTTCACCATTCGTAAACTCTCTTCCCCCAGCAAACCCGTTTCCACTTTCGTTTTCGGATGAAAGGGCGATTTGCCGTCCGTCACCCGGCGATAGCCGTTCTTTTCATCCGGCGCCGCGTACACGATGCGCCCGATCTTGCTCCAATACAGGGCGCCGGCGCACATTACGCAAGGTTCCAACGTCACGTAGAGCGTGGCTTCCATGAGGTATTTGGCGCCGAGATAATTGAAGGCCGACGTCAGCGCGATCATTTCCGCATGCGCCGTACAATCGGTCAGCATCTCCACCTGGTTATGCCCCCGGCCGATCACCTGCCCGTTCATCACCACCACCGCGCCAATCGGCACTTCTCCCTTCTCTTCGGCCAGGCGCGCTTCTTTCAGGGCCTGGCGCATGAAATGCTCGTCCGTCATTGTACCATATTTATGAATTCATCTTCCGTCAGGATTTTGACGGTATTGATCTTTTTCGCTTTTTCCAGTTTGCTGCCGGCGTCATCGCCCACGATGAGGTAATTGAGCTTGCTGCTCACGCCGCTGAGGATCTTCCCGCCCTGGGCTTCCACCATGGCTTCCGCATCGCTGCGCTTCAGTTTGTGCAGCGTGCCGGTAAAGAGGAAGGTTTGTCCGCTGAGGGTGCCTTCCTCAGAGCGCGAACCCTTACTGCTGGCGAGGTTCAGGCCGAGCGACCCGAGTTTCTCCAGCATATGGATATTATCCTCGTTGAGGAAAAACTGTCGAACGCTGCCGGCCACTTTCGGCCCGATATCTTCCAGCGCCAGGAGCTGCTCTTCGGTATACGATGCGAGGTCGAGCAGGTGAGACACCGCGTTGGCGAGGGTTTTGGCCGTGGTTTCGCCGACGTACCGGATCCCCAGCCCGAAGATCAGGCGGTGCAGCGGCTGCGCCCGCGAGGCTTCGATGGCCGTTTGCAGGTTGGAGATAGACTTCGGCCCGAAGCCCTCCAGCTTGCCGATGGCGTCGAAATCGAGGGCGTAAATGCCGGGCACGTCTTTGAGCAGGCCAAGGCCATAAAACTTGCGCACGTTGCTTTCGCCGAGGCTGCGGATGTCCATCGCGTCTTTACTCACGAAATGGATCATCCGTTCCACCACCTGCGCTTCGCAATTGATGTTCACGCAGCGCCACACGCTTTCGCCTTCCGGCTTGAACAGCGGATCGTGGCACACCGGGCATTCCTTGGGGAACACGATATCGGTTTCGGTGCCGTCGCGCAGGTCGGCTACGGATTTCACGATGTACGGGATCACGTCGCCGGCTCTTTCCACCAGCACGCGGTCACCGATCTTAAGGTCTTTTTCGCGGATGACGTCTTCGTTGAAAAGGCTCACGGAAGCCACGGTTACGCCACCGATAGGCACGGGGTCGATCTTGGCCACGGGCGTGATGGAGCCGGTTCTGCCCACCTGGAACTCCACGTCCCGCAGGATGCTCGTTGCCTGCCGCGCCTTGAATTTATACGCCATGGCCCAGCGTGGATGGTGCGTGGTCATGCCCAGTTTGTCCTGCAACTGGTAATCATTCACCTTGATCACCATCCCGTCGATCTCGTAAGGCAAATCATCGCGGTGCGCTTCGAATTCGGCGCAATACGCGATCACGGCATCTATCCCTTTCACGGTTTTCATTTCCTTCGCCGGGCTGCGGAAGCCCAGCTGCCAGAGCATATCGAGGGTATTGCTGTGGGTCTGGATGGCGGGCGGTTCTTCTATCCCGTCCTGCATCGTATGGAAGCTCATGTGATAGAGGAACGCTTCCAGCCCGCGTTTCGCCACTTCATTGGGGTCCACGATGCGCAGGGAGCCGGATGCGGCGTTGCGCGGGTTGGCCAGCGGCGGGAGGTTGTCTGCGGCACGTTGTTCGTTCAGCCGCGTGAATGTCTTTTTATTGATGAGCACTTCGCCCCGCAGTTCTATCTGCTGGATGCCGAATCGCGAAAAGTTGGCGGAAAGCGGGATGGAACGGATCTGGCGGATGTTGACCGTAATTTCGTCGCCCTGCACGCCATCGCCCCGCGTGGCGCCGCGTGCCAGCAGATCGTTTTCATAAATGAGGGAAATGCTGGCGCCGTCGAACTTCGGTTCCACGCAATATTCGATCTCCTGCAGCCCGGAAGCTTCGCGGTTCTTGCGGTCCCAGTCCAGCAGGTCGTCTGCATTGTAAGAATTCTCCAAACTGAGCATGGGCACGAGGTGCTGCACCGTGGGGAAGTTCTTCGTAAGCCCCTGCGCCACGCGCTGCGTGGGGGAATCCGGGGTTTGCAGTTCCGGGTTTTCACTTTCCAGCTTTTTCAGCATGGAAAACAGGCGGTCGTATTCTTCGTCGCTCAACACGGGATCGTCCTGCACATAATATCGCCAGTCGCTATGGCGGATCACTTGCCGCAGCGCGTCGGCCAGTTCTCCGGGAGTGCCCGTTTTGCCGGACAGCAGTGCCTTCGCTTCCGAGGCGAGGGCTATTTCAATGTCTTTCGCGTACATGATGTATCTGGATAAATCAAAAGTCTGCCGTAAATTTAAACTTTAGTTACCACGCGCGAATAAATTCTTGCCATGAAACACAGCAGTCTAGTAGCACTGGCCTTTATCCTTTTTGCCTGTAAAAGTAAGGAACCGGCGGACCTTCTCGTCCACAACGCCGTTATCTACACGGTGGATACCGGTTTCCGCGTGATGCAGGCCATGGCCGTTACCAATGGCAAGATCGTGGCCACAGGGCCGGAAAAGGAATTGATGGCAAGATTTTCCGCGAAAGAAGAGCTGGATGCCAAAGGCGGCACCATCGTTCCCGGGTTCAACGACGCGCACGCACATTTCCTCGGGTACGCATCTGCGCTGCGGACGGTAGACCTGACCGGCGCCAAAAGCTGGGACGAAGCCCTGGCACGGGTGCGCGACTTCGCCGCCAAAAATCCCAAAGGCTGGATCATCGGCCGGGGATGGGACCAGAACGACTGGCCCGTGAAAGTTTATCCCGATAAATCGGCCCTCGACCGCATGTTCCCCGACCGCCCGGTGTTCCTGGAGCGGGTAGACGGGCACGCCGTGCTGGTGAACCAGGCCGCCATCAAGCTCGCCGGCATCACGCCCGCTTCTACCGACGGCGGTGGTTCCGTGGAAGTGAAGAACGGCGCCATGACGGGCATCCTCATCGACAATGCCATTTTCGGTGTGTCGAAAGTGATCCCCGAAGCCGATACCGCGGCCGTGATCGCATCGATCCTGGCGGCGGAACGGAATTGCCTGGCCGCGGGGATCACCAGCATAACCGACTGCGGACTGTCGCTCCCGGAAATGCGCCTCCTCGAAAAACTCATCACCACCAATCGCCTGAGCCTCAAACTGAACGTGATGCTGAGCGATTCCGAAGAAAATATCGACTGGATATTGAAGTATGGCCCTTATGAAAAGGGAAACCTCCTCGTGCGCAGCGTGAAATTTTATGGCGACGGTGCGCTCGGCTCGCGGGGCGCCTGCCTGAAACACGATTATGCCGATAAGCCGGGTTGGAAGGGGTTTTTACGGAAAGATTCCGCGTATTTCGCCGCCATGGCCGGACTGCTGGCCGGGTCGGATATCCAGATGTGTACACACGCGATCGGGGATTCCGCGAACAAAGTGATTCTGCAGGTGTATGCGAACGTGCTGAAAGGCCGGAACGACAAGCGTTGGCGCATCGAGCACGCGCAGGTGGTGGATTCCATCGACCGGCGGTATTTCGGGGATTACAGCATTATTCCGTCGGTGCAGCCGACCCATGCCACGTCAGACATGTATTGGGCGGAGGCGAGGTTGGGCGCTACGCGGGTGAAAACGGCCTACGCGTTCAAGGACTTGCTGAACCAGGTGACCTGGATGCCGCTGGGGACGGACTTTCCCGTAGAAAAGATCGATCCGTTGCGGACGTTCTATGCGGCGGTGGCGCGGAAAGATACGGCGGGTTATCCGGCCGGAGGGTTCCAGATGGAGAACGCGCTCAGCCGGCAGGAAGCCCTGAAAGGCATGACGCTCTGGGCGGCGCAGGGCTCGTTCGAAGAAGGGACGAAAGGGAGCCTGACCCCGGGAAAAGTGGCGGATTTCGTCATCCTCAGCCAGGATATTATAAAAGCAAAAGAAGACCAGATACTCACCACGAGGATTTTAGCTACATTTATCAATGGTAAGCCACGTTACAAGACGCCGCAGTGATGGCGCCGCGATTATTGACCATTCCACGATTATGTAAGTATGCACACCAAAAACATCAACACCCATCGCATCGAGATCCGGGATTATTTCATGGCGGCCATTTCGGTGGATTGCGTGATTTTCGGGTTCGACGAAAACGAGTTAAAAGTATTGCTCATCAAATCCGACTTGAAGGAATACAAAGGCAAACCGTCTTTGCTGGGCGACATTGTGCATCCCGACGAAGACCTTGAAACCGCCGCGTACCGCGTATTGCGCGACCGAACCGGGCTGGAGAACGTGTATATGGAGCAGGTGCAGGCTTTTGGCGGGATCAACCGCCATCCTGCGGGGCGTGTGGTTACCATTGCGTTTTACTCGCTCGTCAATATCCAGCATTCGGAACTGAAGACGCAGGAAAACGAGCTGCACTGGCATTCCATGAAAGACATAACAGACATGGCTTTCGATCATAAAGACATCCTCGATACCTGTTATCAGCGCCTCCAGGCCAAGGTGATCGATCAGCCGGTAGGCTTCAACCTGTTACCCAAAAAATTCTCCCTGCGCGATCTGCAGAACCTGTACGAAGCCATCCTCGACGTGAAGCTCGACCGCCGGAATTTCCGGAAAAAGTTCTTCGCGATGGATTACCTGGTGGATTTGAACGAGGAGGAAAAGGATGTGCGCCATCGCCCGGCGAGGCTTTACAAGTTCAACCACGACAAATACAACCTGCACCACAAAAAGAATCTCGGTTTTTGATAGGATTTTAACCTTCGAGGTAAGAAATTTAGCTGGCTTCAAATCCTTTATGGTAAAGGGTTTGATATAGGGAATCCCATGCCCTTGGGATACTCTTAAATGTGTATATTTTTCAGAATTCCGGCGAAAAAATTGTTTTTTAACAAAGTTTTAATTAAGATTGTGTACGATATACACACTATAACGGAGAGGGGTGTTATCGAAGCCAATAGCGACCAATTTCTGAATCCAGATATTTAATCAACAGACGATATTTCAGGAGAACCCGAGCGAAAGCCATCAAGCCATTCAGCGCCTTCATGGGGCGTTTGTCATCTGATTATATTGCATTTTATCAAATTCCACGTTGTGATGCAGGACAAATATGTCTTTCATTAAACAGGCTGTTCCATCCCGGACAGCCTGTTTTCATTTTACCCACTCGTTTGTGTGTTGCTGGTCGGCCGTTAAACGCTGTGAAAAATTCAGTTGCAAGGGGTTGCAGTTGAAAATTTTTTAATGAAAGGTGGATATGCCTTTCAATGTTCCAAATTCCTTCTCCGCCGCAGCCTCAGCCGCTATTTTCGTAACTTGCATGTTTCCCCCGGGCGCAAGCCGCGCCAGGCACAAGAAGATTTGTCAAACATGACTTATACACCGAACAACAAAATCAGGATTGTAACCGCAGCGGCCCTGTTCGACGGGCACGATGCGGCCATCAACATTATGCGCCGCATCATGCAGGGCACCGGCGCCGAAGTGATCCACCTGGGGCATAACCGCTCCGCCGCCGAAATCGTGGACTGCGCCATCCAGGAAGATGCGCAGGGCATCGCGGTAACGTCGTACCAGGGCGGGCACATCGAGTTCTTCAAGTACATGTATGACCTGCTCAAGGAAAAAGGCTGCGGCCACATCCGGATCTTCGGCGGCGGCGGCGGCACCATCCTCCCCTCCGAAATCGATGAGCTGCACGCCTATGGCATCGCCAGGATTTATAGTCCGGACGATGGCCGGAAGTTCGGGCTCGCCGGCATGATCGAAGACGTCATCCGTCAGTGCGATTTCGAAACGGTGGAAAAAGGTAAATGGAAGCTGGACGCCGCGAAACTCCGGCATTTCGACTCCCCCGAAATCGCGAAAGCCATCACTTACGCAGAAAATTTCGCGCTGAACGGCCAGCAGGAAGACCTGAAGATCATGGCCAACCGCACCGTGCCCGTGCTCGGCATCACCGGAACGGGCGGCGCCGGGAAATCCAGTGTAACGGATGAACTGGTGCGCCGCTTCCTGCGGACCTACACCGATAAAACCATCGCCGTTATTTCCGTAGACCCGTCCAAAAAGAAAACGGGCGGCGCACTGCTGGGAGACCGGATCCGGATGAACTCCATCCATCACCCCCGCGCCTACATGCGATCGCTCGCCACGCGCGAAAGCGATAAAGCCATCAGCCTCCACATCCAGGAAGCCATCGATATCTGCAAAGCCGCCGCATTCGATTTTATCATCCTCGAAACCTCCGGCATCGGCCAGAGCGATACCGCCATCGTCGATTACTGCGACGTAGCGTTATATGTGATGACCCCCGAATACGGCGCCGCTTCCCAGCTGGAGAAAATCAACATGCTGGATTACGCCGATCTCATCTGCATCAACAAATTCGATAAAGCCGGCGCGCTCGATGCCCTGCACGACGTGCGCAAACAATATAAGCGCAACAATGGTTTGTGGGACGCCAAAGACGAAGACCTCCCGGTAGTAGGTACCATCGCTTCGCAGTTCAACGACCCCGGCGTGAACCAGCTCTTCGGCCGGCTCATGCACCGGATCGTGGAAAAAACCGGGACGCACTTCGGGGAAGATAAACCCGATAAACCCGTGACCGCCACATCCACCAAATCCCTCATCATCCCGCCCGCCCGCGTCCGCTACCTGTCCGAAATCGCGACGGCGAATGGGGAATATAACGAATGGGTGACCGAACAATGCGCCCTCGCCACGCAGTGGTACCAACTCGCCGGCGTTCTCAAAACACCCGGCCTCAAACATGCCGCCGAACTGGAAGAAATCAGCCAGCACGTGCAGCAGAGGATCGCACCGGAATGCAAAGCCCTCATCGATGGCTGGCCCGCGCTGGTAGCGAAGTTCAAAGCCGATTACTATGAGTTCCAGGTGCGGGACAAAGTCATCAAACTGCCGCTTTTCAGTGAAAGCCTCAGCCATACCCGCATCCCGAAAGTGTCGCTGCCGAATTACAACGACTGGGGAGATATCCTCCGCTGGCAGCTCACCGAAAACCTCCCCGGAGAATTCCCTTACGCAGCGGGCGTGTTCCCGCTGAAGCGCGAAGGCGAAGACCCCACGCGGATGTTCGCCGGCGAAGGCGGGCCCGAGCGCACCAATAAAAGGTTTCACTACGTTTCGGTAGACCAGCCGGCCAAACGCCTGTCTACCGCATTCGACAGCGTTACGCTCTACGGCGAAGACCCCGCCTATCGCCCGGATATTTACGGGAAGATCGGGAACAGCGGCGTGAGCATCGCTTCGGTAGACGATGCCAAGAAACTCTACTCCGGCTTCGACCTCTGCGATCCCAAGACCTCCGTGTCTATGACGATCAACGGTCCTGCCCCGATTTTGCTCGCGTTTTTCATGAACGCCGCCATCGACCAGGAGTGTGAGAAATACATCGTGAAAGAAGGGCTCCAGGAAAAAGTGGAGGCCATCATCAAAAAGAAATTCAAAGATCACCCGCTTCCCAGATACAATGGCGAGCTGCCCCACGGCAACGATGGGCTGGGCCTGCGTTTGCTGGGGATTTCCGGCAGCGATGTGCTGGAGCCGGAAGTATATGCAAAGATCAGGGCGTATGCGCTCAGTACCGTCCGCGGTACGGTGCAGGCCGATATTCTGAAGGAAGACCAGGCGCAGAATACCTGCATTTTCTCCACGGAATTTGCCCTGAAGCTGATGGGCGACGTGCAGGAGTATTTCATCCGCGAGAAAGTCCGCAACTTCTATTCGGTGAGCATTTCGGGGTATCATATCGCGGAAGCCGGCGCCAATCCTATTACGCAGCTCGCGTTCACGCTGGCCAACGGTTTCACGTACGTGGAATATTACCTGAGCCGCGGCATGAACATCGACGATTTCGCGCCCAACCTGTCTTTCTTCTTCAGCAACGGCATGGACCCCGAATACGCCGTGATAGGCCGTGTGGCCCGGCGCATCTGGGCAAAGGCCATCAAGTATAAATACAAGGGGAACGATCGCTCGCAGAAACTGAAATATCATATCCAGACGTCGGGCCGCAGTTTGCACGCGCAGGAGATCGACTTCAACGATATCCGTACTACGCTGCAGGCGCTCTACGCCATTTACGACAACTGTAATTCCCTCCACACCAACGCGTACGACGAAGCCATTACCACGCCCACCGAAGAAAGCGTGCGCCGAGCCATGGCCATTCAGCTCATCATCAACCGCGAACTGGGAACGGCGAAGAACGAAAACCCCAACCAGGGAAGCTTCTTCGTGGAAGAGCTGACAGATCTCGTGGAAGAGGCCGTGCTGGCGGAATTCAACCGCATCACCGAGCGCGGCGGCGTACTGGGCGCCATGGAAAGGATGTACCAGCGCAACAAAATCCAGGAAGAAAGCCTGTATTACGAATCGCTGAAACATTCCGGCGAGTTTCCCATCATCGGTGTAAATACCTTCCTCAATAAAAACGGCTCGCCCACGATCATTCCGGCGGAAGTGATCCGTTCCACCACGGAGGAGAAGGAATACCAGATCAATGCGCTGAACGCTTTCCAGGAAAGGCATTCGGCCGATGGTGAAGCGCAGCTGAAGAAACTCCAGGAAGTGGCGGTACAGAACGGCAACCTGTTCGCGCAGCTCATGGAAACCGTGAAATACTGTACCCTCGGGCAGATCACCCACGCGCTGTACGAAGTGGGCGGGCAGTATCGCAGGAATATGTAGATAGCATCTTCAAATCATCATAAAAAAGCACGACCGGTTTGGCCGTGCTTTTTTATTGGGGCCGTTTTGATATTTGATTCGCTTCTATCGTATCTTGCCGGCATGCAAACGGCCATCACATACCAGCAAAGGATAGACGAAATCACCCTCCGATTCCGGCAAACGGACGCCCAGTTGAAGCAGCTCAGCTTCATCAGGCTGCTGGCGTTCGCGGGTATCCTTTACACGGGTATCCAGTACTTCCGGCAGGGCTTTTATTGGCCCTGGCTGCTGGGCGCCTTCGTGCTCGTTTGCGGGTTCATCTGGAGCCTGGCGCGGTATCAGAAAGGGAAAGACCATCGGGCTTATCTGAAAGAGCTGCTTTCCCTCAATGAAAAAGAACTGAAACTGGTGACCGGCGGCGGTGCGGATTTTGAAGATGGCGAAGCGTTTATCGACGATCAGCATGATTTTTCCGGCGACCTGGATGTGTTCGGGCCCTCGTCGCTGTACCAGCATATCAACCGCACCGGTACGCTGTCGGGCAAAACGCGATTGGCCAACTGGCTGAGATCTCCCCTGCAATCCGCCGAAGCGATCCGCGAAGTGCAGGCCGCAGTGCAGGAGCTGAGCCCCAGGATCGGGTTCCGGCAGGATTTTGCGGCGCATGCCCGGCTGGCGAACGAGTCTCCGCGCGACATGGAGGAGATCCGCCTGTGGAAATCCGCGCCCATGGAGTTCGTGCACCGGAAAGGATTGCGGATCGCGGCATACGTGATGCCGGCGCTCGTTTTGGGCGGTATTGTATATTATGGGATCACCGGTGTATATATCTGGATGTTGCTCGCGCTGTTCGTGAACTGGGGGATTTTGCTCATGAACGTCAAGAAAGTGAATGCCCAGCACATCCTGGTGTCCAATAAAGAAAAGGTGTTGGCGAAATTCGCAGTGCTGCTGCGGATGATCGGAGCGGAAAACTGGAATGGCGTACCCTGGCTGGAAGCGCGCAAGCGTACCGCTACGGATGCCGACCGTTCGCTCCATGCCCTCGCGCGCGTGAGCAACGCGCTCGACCAGCGGATGAACCTGCTGGTGGGGATCGTGCTGAATTCGGTCATGCTGTACGACATTCACTGCATGTTCCGCCTGGAACGCTGGAAGGAAAGGCATCGCGGTGATATGGACGAATGGCTGGACGCGATCGCGCTTATGGAAACGGCCAATAGTCTTGCCACATTTACTTTCAACCATCCCGATTATATTTTCCCGGAAGTGGGTGGCGGGATGAGTGGTACCGGTGGAGAAGGGATCGGTCATCCGCTGATCCCCGAAAGTGAATGCGTGAAAAACGACTGGAGCATCGCGGGGAAAGAACAATGCCACATCGTGACGGGGTCGAACATGAGCGGAAAAAGCACTTTCCTGCGGAGCGTGGGTGTGAACTGGCTGCTGGCGATGACCGGTGCGCCGGTGTGTGCGGTGAAATTCCGGTGTCACCCGTTGCGGATCATGACGTCTATGCGGATCAAGGATTCCATCGCGCGGCATACTTCGTATTTCCAGGCGGAGCTGCAGCGGCTGCAACGCATTATCGATGTATTGAAAAGCGGGGAGGAAGTGTTCATCATCCTCGACGAAATCCTCAAAGGCACGAATTCCGAAGATAAACTGACGGGCTCCCGCGAGCTGGTGAAGCATTTCCTGCAGTTCCGCTGCGCGGGGATGATCGCCACGCACGACCTGGAGCTGGGGGCGCTGGAAGCGGAGTGCCCCGGGCAGGTGCGCAACTACTGTTTCGAAAGTAGTCTCGATAATGGAAAACTGCATTTCGATTACACGATGCGGCCCGGCATCGCGCGGAATAAAAACGCGACTTTCCTCATGCGGCAGATGGGCATTATATAAATTTTTGTTGTACTAATAAAATTAGTATTTTTACTAAAATTATTAGTGTATATGACGCTCCCGTTCAGCGATACACCCGCTTCATTCCCATACTATAAAGGCCGCGGCGCCCAGGTGAACCCTAAGAACAAATACCTGGCGGAAGAGTACGCGCAGGAACATCCGGAAGGCATCGACGAATGGTGGCAGGCGGACGTTCCCACGCAGATCTTCGAAGAAAACGCGAAAACGCTCGTGAATAAGGTAGACAGTCCGGATGTGGGCATGTGGTACTCAATGAACCCTTACCAGGGCTGCGAGCACGGCTGCATTTACTGTTATGCCCGGAACTCGCACCAGTTCTGGGGTTTCAGTGCCGGGCTGGATTTCGAGCGGAAGATCGTCGCCAAAACGAATGCGCCGGAGTTGCTCCGCAAGTTCCTCAATAATAAGAACTGGGTCCCGAGGCCGGTATCCCTTTCCGGGAATACGGACTGTTACCAGCCGCTGGAGCGCAAAATGTGGCTGACGCGGCAGTGCCTCGAAGTGGCCTGGGAGTATCGCCAGCCGGTGGGGATCATCACGAAAAATGCGCTGGTGCTGCGGGACAAGTACATCCTGCAGAAAATGGCGGAGCATCAGCTCATTTGTGTGTATGTGAGCCTGACGACGTTGCAGGAAGACCTTCGCCAGAAGATGGAACCGCGGACGGCCACGGCCGTGCAGCGCCTGAAGGTGATCCGGGAGTTGTCGGAACTGGGGGTTCCGGTGGGCGTGATGACGGCGCCCATCATTCCGGGGCTGAACGATCACGAAATCCCCCGGTTGCTGGAACAGGCGGCGGAAAATGGCGCGAAGTACGCGGGGTACACGGTGGTTCGCCTGAACGATGCCGTGAAGATCATTTTCAAGGATTGGCTGCAGAAGAATTTCCCAGACCGGTCAGACAAGGTGTGGCACATGATCGAAGGGCTTCACGGCGGCGAAGTGAATGATAGCCAGTTTGGCCGCAGGATGCGCGGCGACGGGAACCTGGCAGACATCATCCGCCAGCAGTTCAGGGTGCAAACGAAGCGCCTGGGCATGAACCAGGAGAAATTCGAGTTCAATACGAGCCTGTTCGCCCGGCCTACGAACCAGTTGAAACTGTTTTGAGGGGAGGTGCCGTTGGCTTATGCTTCTTGGCCAGTTATCCTTGCAAATCGAAAGTTGAATGTTCGATTTACAAGGATAAATGGGCTTTTTGCCTAACAAGATTGTGCTAGCGACGATTTATTATCAATCAGTTTGACATAAGAACCAGCATGTCCATTTTATCCAGCCAAAATTAATTTCGATGTCTGGATGACCACCAAGGTCCAAAGAAGAATCAGCAAAATTCTCAATGGCGGAACAATGCCAGAGCGTATGGATCCTTCAAGACGGAATGATACGCAATTCATAAAGAAATAACCCGCTGGGAAGTGCGGATGAGGGTCTAATATATAGTTATTTTTACTATCTTTAATCCCCTCATACCTGTAAAATAACATGCGAACCGCACTTACTTCCCTGTGCCTCAGTGCTTTATTGTGCTGCTGGATGCCCCCTTCCGCGCATGCCCGCACCCACCCATCCGTGCTATCGGCGCCGGCGGAAGAAAGCACCAACTTCGTGATCCGGGAAAAGAAAGAACGCTATGAATTCACCCGCGGCGATAAATCGAACCCCGTCTGGGTAAAAGAAACCTCCGGCACCATATTCCGCTGCAACGAATTCCGCGAAGCCATCCCCATCGTCACTTTCTACAACGACTACAGCCGCGTGGAAGAAATAAAAGCATGGGTAGACGGCGACCGCTTCAAAGTAAAGCCCGAACACCGCTACCACGCCATCGAAGATATTTTCTACGCAGACGCCAGGATCTGCGGTTTCATGCTCCCATTCAAAAAGAAAGGAACGGAAAGCCGCACCGAAATCGAAAAAATCACCATCGATCCCCGGTATTTCAACACCGTATATTTCCAGGAAGACTATCTCGTCGAATCCAAAGAAGTCACCATCGTCATCCCCCGCTGGATGAAAACCGAAATAAAGGAAATGAACTTCGAAGGCCACGGCATCCAACTCGTCAAATCTTACGATAAAAAACTCGACGCCGACGTTTTCACCTACACCGCCGCGCGAATCCTGCCCGGCAAAAGCGAGCCCGGAGCCCCGGGCCCCAGCTACCTCTATCCGCACCTGCTGATCTTCAGCCACAGTGCAGATTCCCCCGCAGGCACCGCCACTTATTTCGGCAATCTGCAAAACCTCTACGCATGGTACCACAGCCTCGTGGCCGCCGTCGATAACGACCGCGATGCCGTCAAATCCACCGCAGCCGCCATCGTGAAAAACAAATCCACCGACCTCGATAAAATCAAAGCCATCTACACCTGGATGCAGGAAAACATCCGGTACATCGCTTTCGAAAACGGTATCGCCGGCTTCAAACCCGCCACAGCACAGGATGTACTGGCCAAAAAGTACGGCGACTGCAAAGGCATGGCCAACCTCACCCGCGAAATGCTCGCCTCCCTCGGTTTCGACGCAAGGCTCTGCTGGATCGGGACGCGCCACATCGCCTACGACTATTCCCTGCCCACCCTCGCCGTAGATAACCATATGATCTGCGCCGTTTTGCTGGACGGCAAAACCTGGTTCCTCGACGCCACCGAAACCTACATCGGCTTCGACCAATATGCTGAACGTATCCAGGGCCGCCAGGTGCTCATCGGCAACGGCGACAAATTCGAGCTGGCCCGCATACCCGAGCGCACCTTCGAACAGAACCGCCAGACCGAAAAAAGGGCCCTCCGCATCGAGGGGACGAAACTCACCGGCACCGCGGCTCACCGGCTTTCCGGCGAATGCACCGAAAACATCCTGTCCAGCATCCATCAAATCCGCAGCACGAAACTCGACGAAGCCCTGCAGGAATACCTGTCCAAACAGAACAACCAATACCGCATCGCCAATATGCGCACGTCTGACCTCCACAACTGGAATACCGACCTCGTCATCGATTACGACATCACGCATAACGACGCCGTGAGCGCCTTCGGCGACGAGCTCTTCGTGGAACTGGACTTCCGCAAGGAAATGGATGACGCCGCCATCGATACCGCCCGTCGCCGCCACGACTACTGGTTGCCCTACAAGCGGCAACTGGTGCAGGAAACGGTGCTGGCTCTGCCGGATGGCTACAAGGTGAAATCCCTCCCGCCCGCGCTCGATGTAAACCAGCCCAACTACACTTTCAAAGCCACATACGAACAGAAAAACGGACAGGTCATTTACCGGAAAGAAATCATCATCCGCAATACACGCCTGCAACGCAAAGACTTCGCAGCCTGGAACGCCGACATCAGAAAACTACGCCAAGCCTATCTCGAACAAATCTCCCTTACCAAAAAATAATTCACCGATGAGGACCACCATTGCCATCATTATCTGCCTGTTGCTGTTCATCACCGGCATGGTAGCCCAGGAGCGGAAGCCCGAATCCTGGGACGTGCAGGCGGAAAAAAATATATAAAACGGCAGGAGGAAGTAAAGGAGGAAGTCTGGAACATCAAACAGGCAGGGTTCCGCAACCGGACGGTGCCTCCGGAATATGCGAAAGAATCCGCCGTCATCCTGGCCCGGTATGTAGACCTCATGACGCCGCAGAAAGCCGTGAAACTCCATCGCACGGAGCGCAACCTCGTGGCTATCAATGATAAAGCAGCCCTGGAACGGTACTCCGATTTCGAGTTTAAACAATACGAAAATTACGACGACAGCTACCAGCTGGAGCCGTTCGATAAGATCACGAAAGTCGTGTACCTCGGTGTCCGGATTTATAAAAAAGACGGCTCCACGAAGGAAATCTATGGAGATGAAGCCGTGGTGACCGACCTGGTGCGCAACCGCTACAAATCCCGCAAACTCGCCATTCCCGACCTGCAGGTGGGCGACCTCGTGGATTATTATTTCCGGGAAGAATCTTTCGTGATCGGCGCCAACAACTTCTCGCGCGAGCTTTTCGTGTTCGGGGAGGAAGAGCCGGTTTTGGAATATGCGATCCACATCGGCGCATTCAATGAGTGGTTTTCGATGGAATACCGGTCGATGAACGGCGCCCCCAATTTCAAGGAGCGCTACGACGATCACCTCATTCATCTGGACATGCTCGTGCGCAACATCCCGCCCCAACCCGTCAACCTCTGGATGAACCCTTTCCGGCAATTGCCCATGGTGCGTGTACATCTGCGTCCCGGCGCCCGTAACGAAAAAGCCGGCCGCAGGAAGGAGGGGATGATCTACGCCAATCCCAATGCCACTAAAATCCGTGACGAAGCCGTCATGAACATCGCGCCGCTCCGTAACATGAAAGCCGTGACCACCCTGCCCTCGTACGATGAAGTGAACGACCGGGTGAAACGTTTCAAAAAGGAAAACCCCAACGCCTCGCAAGCCCAGCTGGCGGAATTCATTTACCATGTAGTGCGGTATGTGGTCGTTTACCACATCTGGCCCAACGATCCCATCGTGGTAGACCGCCGCCGCAATTTCAAAGCGCTGCGCGAAGAGAATTTCTTGCTCTATGTGAATTATGTGCTCGATAAATACGATGTCCCCGCAGAATTCGTCTTCACAACGGTGAAAGACGGCCCGGCATTGACGGACGTATTCGATTCGGACGATTTCCGGATGATGCTGCGCACCACGGGCAGCAAGCCCATCTATATGAGCGTGGACGGTCTTTTCGCCACCACAGACCACATTCCGGCCGATTTCGAAGGGCAGAAAGGGGCGCTGCTGCCGCGAAACAGTCCACATATAGACGGGCAGTGGGACATCCCCGAAAGCTCCGCGGGCCAGAACCGGCAGTCCAATTTGATGAGGATCGGCTTTGCGAAAGACAACCTCCAGCAGCTGGAGATCGACCGCGAAACGACGGTTACCGGCCATTTCAGGAAGCGTACCCAGCAGCAGCTTTTGTTATTCGAAGATTATTACGCGGAGGAAAGGAAGCTCCTGGGGATAGAAACGTCGTTCATGGACGATTTCAAAAAGAGCCGGAATACCCGCGCCCTGCACGATGAATACCTGAATGCCTTCGACAAGGCCCGCCGCGCAGTGAAGGATTACTTCCGGGAAGAAGTGCAGCAGCAGTTCGAAGACGCCACCCCCACACTCGATACTTTCGGGATCAAAGCGATGGGCCTGCGCACCGAAAACCCCGACCTGGTGTACAATACCCGCTTTTCGCTGGATGGCCTGGTCAAAAAAGCCGGTGCCGACTACATCCTGGACGCCGGCCGGCTCATTGGCGGGCAAATCGCCGTGAAGCCCTCCCAGCGCAAGCGCACCGCGGATATCTATATGTCTTTCGCCCGGTCGTTCGCATACGATATCGAATTCGACATCCCTGAAGGATATGTGGCCGAGGGGATAGAAAAACTCCCCAGGCAGGTGGATAACGAATGCGGAAGCTTCATCGTGAAAGCGGAACAGAAAGACGGAAAGCTCCGCCTGCAGATCACGAAAACCTACAAATTGGCCCACGCCGCAGCCGCAAAATGGCCGCAGCTGCTGGAAATGATCGATGCGGCAGAAGCTTTCAAAGACCAGAAGATACTCTTCAGAAAAGCAGGGTAACAAAAAGAAAATCCAGTGGAAACAATTTTTTAATAAAAAATATTGCGAAAGAAAAAAATAATTTTCTATCTTTGTTGACGTAAACAAACGCTAAATAACAATGTCACGCAATTGTACATATAAGATGAAGGTCGCAAAACGCATGCAGAAGCAGGCGGGTGGCCATATGCGGGCAGGTTATAGCAGGTAACAAAGCAAGAAGTTATCCGAAAGATATAACAGAAGGGTCCCGCAGAAAATGCGGGACCTTTTTTTAGTGCTGATGGACATACAACTGAACAAAACAATCGCGCAAGTGCGACGCCGGGCAATGGCGTACGGGAAGTGCCTTTCATGGTACCCGCCTGGTGGGACCGTTATGTATTGATGTGAACGTAATTATTACGAACGTTATTCATAGCCCGGTCCGCCGCCCATAGCCGACCGGGCTTTTTATTTTAAGCCCCCGAAACGGAAACGAACATATAATATAACATGGTAAGTGCTTTTTAGAGAAAAAGTGATTTGCCCCAAAACGAGACCCAATGAGAAACGTTGTACAATTTGTAAGAGAGGCCCTGATCAACAATTTCCGGGAATTGGACCAATGGTTCCAGGAAGATTCGGTATTACTGCATTTTAAACCGGAACGCGACACCTGGAATGCGCGGGAGGTGATTGAACATATATGCCTTACCAACTATTTTCTGCTCCTGACCATCAATAAAAGCACCCGCCGCGCGTTGGAACGCAAGGTTGAAGGGTTGCACATCATGCCGGGATCGGATTATGAAGATAAATTCCGGCAGATCGAAGTCGTGAGCAGCAAATCCTTCGGATGGGTAAACCCCGCTCACCTGGAACCCTCCGGCACCAGGGACCTCGATGAAATCCGCATCCTCCTCAAACAACAATTTGCGCAGTGCATGTATAATCTCAGCCTGCTCAAAAACGGGGAAGGAAAACTCGTCAAAACGATGATGACCGTCAATAACCTGGGGAAACTGGATATCTATCAATATATCTTCTTCCTCACCAAACACATCGAACGCCACATCGCCCAGTTACACGAACTGCGCGACCAGTTCGAAGAAAGCGCGGTAATGATCTGAACTATTTATTCAAAGCAAAAGAAAAGAGTCAACCCCGGCTCCCGCTTTTGCGGGAGCTTTTTTTAACATTTAAAAATGCCAACAATGAGAAAGAATCATAAATCCACATACCAAAACCTCAAACCGGACCGCGTAGCGATCCTATCCACAAACTATAACATCAGGTATGATGGACTATACGACGACGGCGGAGGAAAGCTGCTCCTTGCACTCCTTCCGCATACGGTGCCCGCGCTCCCGAAAGCGCGCCGTGCGGGCCGACCGGGAAAAACGATTGATTAAACTGGAAAATGAAAGAACGAAATTATGGTACATCAAACACCATGAAGTCGTTTATGTGCCGCTCGATCCACCCATTCAACGCGGCTTTAAACGCAGTTTCGTGCTTGGTGAAGAGGTGGCCTGCTCAGCCGGTGCCGCATTTTACCAGGGAATTCTGGACAAGATCAACACCACGCTATTCCAGCCCGATCGTTTTTTCCTTAAAAAAGTAAGAAAGAACGGTAAGAAGAAAATACCCATACCGCAATACTTGCTGGAACCGGATACCCAACGGTTCCTCAAGCAGGCTTTCACGGAAAAGGAAGCCAGTCTTTTTTACCTCAGTATTCCCTCCAACCCCCGGCGCAGATGTGGCCAGGAAGTCTGGAAGTTCAAAGAGCCCTGGCGATTCCGGCTGAAAATCCGCCCCAATTTCATTACGGAACAGCGGGTGGAAGACACAGCCGTGGAACAACGCCTCCAGGAAATCCGTCAGATACAGGCCGATCCAAAAATTTTCGGCCGGATGGAGAACCTGAAAGGGCGAAAGGTGAGAATTTGGGGATCACGAAAGTGGCCCCGGCCTTACCGCTCCCGGACAACAACCCGGCAATGGCTCATGGAGCTGGAGAAAGAACTATTATTTTAACAAATCTTATCCCTACCCGGTACCGTGGCATAAAAGATGCTGCGGTATCGTTAACTTGTCTGTCAGCAGACAGACGTTTTAATTCATCTATATGTCAAAACTCAAACTTCGCGGCAAAGACCTCCGGGCTATCGGTTACCCCGAATCCCCGGTGATCAGCGTCGCGATCGGTGTCATGGAGAAGCATTATAAGCATCACTCGCAAGACGCCGCGCTGGCCCTGCTTTCACAGGTGCTGCAAGACCCCGCCGCTTTCGCGGCAGACGAGCATCTTGGTAAAATCGCCGAAAAGCTCATCGTGGAAGAACCCACGGAAATCCCGCTGCTGGAAGCAGCACTTCCTTACCGGATTTTCGGTGAAGAATTTATTGACGATTCGGCCCTCCGGCAAATGAATTACGCCATGCGCCTGCCGGTTACCGCCGCCGGCGCGTTGATGCCCGATGCGCACCATGGCTACGGCCTGCCCATCGGCGGCGTGCTCGGCGTCCGCAATGCCGTGATCCCTTACGCCGTCGGCGTAGACATCGGCTGCCGGATGTGCCTGTCCATCCTCGATATTCCCGTTGCAGACCTTGAGAAAAACGCATCGCAGTTCAAACGGGAACTGATCGCGCAAACGGCTTTCGGCGCAGGAACTCCGTGGAAAAAGCGGGAAGACGACCCCGTGCTGGAAAATCCCGCTTTCGAAGAAATCGGACTGCTGAAGCACCTGCACGATAAAGCCGCTGCACAGCTGAGCACATCCGGGTCCGGTAACCACTTCGTGGAATGGGGCGAAGTAACCATCACCGACCCCGCGAACGAATGGGGCCTGGAACCGGGAACGTACCTGGGTTTGCTGTCGCACTCCGGTTCCCGTGGCCTGGGCGCCCAGATCGCCGGGCATTACACCAAAGTGGCACGTGAGGTTTGCCAGCTTCCGCGGGAAGTGCAGCACCTCGCCTGGCTGGATATGGATTCCGATAACGGACGGGAATACTGGATGGCGATGAACCTCGCCGGAGATTATGCTTCCGCGAACCACCACCACATCCATCGCCGGCTGATCAAGGCCATGGGCGCTACTTTGCTGGCAAGGGTGGAAAATCACCACAACTTCGCCTGGAAAGAAAACCATGGTGGGGAAGACCTCATCGTTCACCGGAAAGGCGCCACACCGGCGGGTAAAGGGGCGCTCGGCGTAATCCCCGGCTCCATGACCGAACCGGGATTCATCGTGCGCGGACGGGGTTTCGAAGCTTCGCTGGATTCGGCTTCGCATGGTGCGGGCCGGCAGATGAGCCGTTCCAAAGCCACGCAAACCTTCACGATGCACGAAATGGGCCGCCTGCTCCGCGATAAAGGCGTGACGCTCGTTGGCGGCGGGCTTGACGAAGCGCCGGGTGCCTACAAAGACATCCGCGCCGTGATGGCCGCACAAAAGCCGCTGGTAGACGTGGTAGGTTCTTTCCTTCCGAAGATCGTCCGTATGGCGGACGGCGGACCGGGAGAAGATTGATGATCCATCCACCGGAAATAAAAAACGGGGGAAACAGTACGCTGTTTCCCCCGTCGTATTTTCAGCAAAGGCCGTTCTGTTAAGCCTTTTGCAGGAATTTTTCTTCATACACCTGCCTGATCCCCTGTTCCAGCGGGATTTGCGCTTTCCAACCGAGGCTATGAAGGCGGGAAACGTCCATCAGTTTGCGGGGCGTACCGTCGGGTTTGGTGGTGTCGAACACGAGTTTTCCTTCGTAGCCGACGATCTTTTGTACCATGCGGGCGAGGTCGGCGATGCTGAGATCTTCCCCTACACCGATATTGATCGGGCCGGGCTCGTTGTAGCCCTGCATGAGGAAGAAGCAGGCATCGGCCATATCGTCTGCATGGAGGAATTCGCGGAGGGGCGAGCCCGTACCCCAGATCACCACTTCGCTTTGGGCGTTGGCTTTGGCGTCGTGGAATTTGCGGAGGAGGGCGGGCAGCACGTGCGAGTTCTGCAGGTCGTAGTTATCGTTGGGGCCGTAGAGGTTGGTCGGCATAACGGAAATGAACTGCGAACCGTACTGGCTGCGGTAGGCGTCGCACAGTTTGATGCCGGCGATCTTGGCGATGGCGTACGGCTCGTTGGTCGGTTCCAGGGTGCCGGTGAGGAGGTATTCTTCCTTCAGTGGCTGCGGCGCCAGTTTGGGATAGATGCAGGACGATCCGAGGAACATGAGTTTTTTCACGCCGTTGAGATGGGCATGATGGATCACGTTGTTCTGGATCATGAGATTATCGTACAGGAATTCCGCGCGATAGGTGTTGTTGGCCACGATGCCGCCCACTTTGGCGGCGGCGAGGAACACGTAATCGGGTTTTTCTTCCTGGAAGAAAGCCGCTACGGCGGCCTGGTCCCGCAGGTCGAGGGTGTCTGAAGTGCGGGTCACGAAGTTGTGAAAGCCCGCTTTCTGCAGTCTCCGCGTGATGGCGGAGCCCACCATGCCACGGTGCCCTGCGATGTATATTTTGCTGTTCGGTTGCATGCGTTATTCGAATTGGTTCAGGACTTTGTACCCTGCGTCTTTCAGGAGCTTTTCGCGGCGGAAAAGCTCGATATCGGCCTGCATCATGTCTTTCACGAGGCTATACAGGTCGTGTTCCGGTTTCCAGCCCAGTTGGGTTTTGGATTTGGTAGGATCTCCGATGAGGAGGTCTACTTCGGTGGGGCGGAAATACCGCGGGTCCACGGCTACCACTTCCGTTCCGGGTTTGAGGGGGAAATCGGGATGGGTGGCGGATTTGACGATACCTTTTTCTTCCGCGCCTTCGCCGGAGAATTCCAGTTCCACGCCGATCTCGGCGAAGCTGAGGCGGATGAAATCGCGGACGGTGTTGGTTTCGCCGGTGGCGATCACGTAATCTTCGGGTTTATCCTGCTGGAGGATGAGCCACATCGCTTTCACGTAATCTTTGGCATGGCCCCAGTCGCGCTTGGCGTCGAGGTTGCCCATAAAGAGTTTATCCTGCATGCCGAGGCCGATCTTGGCGACGCCGCGGGTGATTTTGCGGGTCACGAAGGTTTCGCCGCGGAGGGGAGATTCGTGGTTGAAGAGGATACCGTTGCAGGCGTACATATTGTAGGCTTCGCGGTAGTTGACGGTGATCCAGTATGCGTACATTTTAGCGACGGCGTAGGGAGACCGGGGGTAGAACGGGGTTTTTTCGGACTGGGGGATTTCCTGCACCAGGCCGTACAATTCAGACGTAGAAGCCTGGTAAATGCGGGTTTTTTCCGTCAAGCCCAACAGGCGCACGGCTTCCAGGATGCGGAGGGTGCCCACGCCATCCACGTCGGCGGTGTATTCCGGCGTTTCGAAACTTACCTGCACGTGGCTCATGGCGCCGAGGTTGTAAATTTCGTCTGGCTGTACTTCCTGGATGATGCGGATGATATTGGTGGAGTCCGTAAGGTCGCCGTAATGCAGTTTCAGGTGGACGTTAGGTTCATGAGGATCCTGGTACAGGTGATCGATCCGGTCTGTGTTGAACAGCGAGGTGCGGCGCTTGATGCCGTGCACTTCGTACCCTTTCTTCAGGAGCAGTTCCGTCAAATAGGCGCCGTCCTGCCCGGTGATCCCTGTAATTAAAGCTTTTTTCATCTGTTTGGGCGGATTTTATCCCGGCAAAAATAGCATTATCCCGGGTATCGGCGGGGGAAAAATGAAACCGCCCGGACAAATCTGCCGGGCGGTCTGCATCTATCCGTCGTTACACACGTATATAAATTTTCTTTCTATCCATCCACCATCCCACGAGCCACAGCAGCAGCACATGGAACAGTGCGAAGGCCAGGGAGCCCGGGTAATCGCCCAGGGCGGGCTGGAAAATATGATGGTACATCCAGCTGTAAAGCCCTTCATGGTCAGGGCCGAGCCGGAAATAGGTGTAAGTGTCTACCAGCATGCCCGACAGCACGTAAATGAACAGCGGGTTTTTCCCGAACACTTCGAAGAAGTAGGTCCCTTTGCCCTGCCAGCCTTTCATTTCGATGAGGTAAATGAGGACGGAAAGCACGAGGGTGGCCAGGCCTACGGTGTAAAGCACATAGGAGCTGGTCCAGATTTTCTTGTTGATGGGGAAAACGGAGCTCCACAGCAGTGCGATGGCGATGAGGGCCGATCCGGCGATCACCAGTTTGAGGAGCATGCCGCGGGCATGACGGTTTTTCTGAACATACGCGCCTACCAGGAAGCCGAACACCACGTTCCCGACGGCGGGCAGGGTGCTGAGGAGCCCTTCCGGCTCGAAAGCCACGCCTTCGCCATGGTACATGTGCGATTCGCCGAGGATGGCGAGGTCGATGGCCTGGCCTGCGTGGCCGGTCATGCTGTAAGGGTCTCCGGGCGCGCCGAAGAAATACATCACGGCCCAATAGCCCAGCAAAATGAGGACGGTGGCGATGGCGGCGCCTTTTGGTTTCAGGTAGTGGATGAGCAATGCCCCGATGCAATAGCACAGCGCGATGCGTTGCAGCACGCCGAGAATGCGGAGGTTATTGAAGTCCATGAAATTGAAATGCCCTTCCGCGTCGTAGCGCCCGAACGGATACATGTTCAGGAACAGGCCGATGAAGAAAATGAGGGCCGTCCGCTTGAAGATCTTGCCCAGCACCTGCGCATTGTTCAGGGTGTTGAACTTCTTCATGGCAAAGCTCATGGCGTTGCCCACGGCAAAAAGGAAGAACGGGAACACCAGGTCGGTAGGCGTACAGCCGTTCCATTTGGCGTGGTTGAGCGGCGCATACACGTACTGCCAGCTGCCCGGTGTGTTCACGAGGATCATACAGGCAACCGTCAATCCGCGAAATACATCTAAGGATAGAAAGCGTTGATTTTGGTTCATTGGCACGGGTTTATCCGTTAAATCTAAACCAAAATCCCGAAAAATGCTAGTCCGTTAACGTTACCGTTAGCCCGCCATTTCGCTGAGCTCCAGCCATCGCATCCCTTTTTCGTCCAGCAGCTCCATCACTTCTCCCACGCGTTTTGCGGCCTGCTGGAGCTGGTCGTACGACAGCGACCCGGTGGCCATCTGATCGTCGATCGATTTTTTCTCCTGTTCCAGCGCGGCGATTTCTTTTTCGAGGAGCTCCAGTTCCCTTTTCTCCTTGAAAGACATTTTTTTCCCTTTCTGTTCCACGGGTTGAACGGGTGCAGGCGCGGCGACTTCAGCGGGTTTGGGGGGAGCGGTTTTGATTTTTTCCTGGTCTTTTTCCCATTCGCGGTACTGGGTGTAGTTGCCGGGGAAGTCCCTCACTACGCCGTCTCCCTCGAAAACGAAGAGGTGATCTACCAGTTTGTCCATGAAATAGCGGTCGTGGCTCACGATGATGATGCAGCCCTGGTAATTGAGGAGGAAATCTTCCAGGATGCTCAGCGTGGGCAGGTCGAGGTCGTTGGTGGGCTCGTCGAGCACGAGGAAGTTGGGGTTGCGGAAGAGGATGGAAAGGAGGTGGAGCCTTCTTTTTCCCCGCCGCTCAGTTTGGATACGTAGGTGTATTGTTTTTCGGGCGGGAAGAGGAAGAGTTGCAGGAATTGTGCGGCTGAAACTTTTGTTCCGTCTGCCAGGGGAAGTTTTCGGCGATATTTTTCACGAATTCGATGACGCGCATGTCTTCCTTGATCACGAGCCCTTGCTGGGAGTAATTCCCGAAAACCACGGTGTCTCCCACGTTGATTTTGCCGGAGTCTGGCTGTTCGGAGCCGAGGAGCATGTGGAGGAAGGTGGATTTGCCGACGCCGTTTTTGCCGACTACGCCAACCCTTTCGCCTTTTTTGAAGGTGTAATCGAAGCCGCGGAGGATCTGGAGATCGCCGTAGGCTTTATATACTTTCTTGAGTTCCAATATCTTACCACCGAGCCGGGTCATTTTGACGTTGAGCTCGAGTTGTTGTTGTTCGAGGCGTTTGGCGGCTTTTTCCTTTACGTCGTAGAAGGCGTCTTGCCGGGATTTGGATTTGGTGGTGCGGGCTTTGGGTTGTTTGCGCATCCATTCCAGCTCTTTGCGGTAAAGGTTGCGGGCTTTTTCGGTGCTGGACCGGTCAGATTCTTCGCGGGCGGCCTTTTTCTCGAGGTAGTTTTCGTAATTCCCTTTATAGATGTAGAGCTCGTTGTTGTCGATTTCCATGATCTCGTTGCAGACGGAGTCGAGGAAATAACGGTCGTGGGTAACGAGGAGGAGGGTTACGTTTTCCTGGTCGAGGTAATGTTCCAGCCATTCGATCATGGAAACGTCGAGGTGGTTGGTGGGCTCGTCGAGGATGAGGAGGGTGTGTTTATGTTCGAATCCGATGTCGATGAGTACTTTGGCGAGGGCCACGCGTTTCTGCTGGCCGCCGGAGAGTTTGTCGACCGGTTGATCGAGGTGGTGGATATTGAGTTTGCCGAGGATTTGTTTGACTTTGGCGTCGAAATGCCAGGCGTTGAGGGCGTCCATTTTCTCGATGGCGGCGGAGAGGGCGAGCGCGTCGGGCTCGGGGCCGTCTTCATCGGTGAGGGCTTCGTAGTCCTTGATGGCGTTGAGGATGGGATGGTCGTGGTCGAAGATGTTTTCGAGGACGGTTTCGCCGGGTTGGTGGCGGCTCGACTGTTCGAGCATAACAACCGTAACGTCTTTATGGATCCATACTTTGCCTTCGTCGCCGTGTTCGGTGCCGGTGAGGATCTTGAGGAGGGTCGATTTTCCTGTGCCGTTGAGGGCTACGAGGGCGATTTTATCGCCTTCTTCGATATGGAATGAGATGTTTTCAAAAAGGGGCTTCTCGCCGAATGATTTGGAGAGTCCCTCCACCGTTACGTAATGCATGGCGCGAAGTTAAACCCTTTTCAGAAAATTGGTTTTTTCAATATTTTTTTCGTATATTCATAAAGGGAATAACAGATGGGATTTTTTTCAATGGGAACCTTATTTATAGCCTTCCAGCATTACTATAAGAATCAACTAATTTAATGGCATCCCGTAATTGCTTCGGGTGAAAATGATATAACAGGGGAGCTCCGGCAGAAGCAGGCTCATCCATCGCTTGCCCCAGACACGGCCTTTTTCCATTTTTTTGTGGTATCTTTTGTTTGTCTCCCCTGGTTGAAGGAGAATAAAAAATCCTGCCTGTATGGGCGGGATTTTTTCGTTGATGGGGTGATGGGAATGGAAAAGCCTCCCCTGGAGAGGGAGGCTTTAAATCGATTTTGCTACAGAAAATGATGTTTTAGGTTAGGTAGGGATTATTGGGCTTTTTCGACCTTCTTCATGATCCATGCGAAGGAGAAGAGGCCTACGAATACGATCCCTCCGGAGAGAAAATTCAGGAACAGGCTAGTCATGACAATTAGATTAAAGTACTGTTCCTAAGTTATGGAATAAAGTGATATAAGTGTTGCAACATTTTCGTGTGATTTTTTGAAACAAAACGAAAGCCCCTCTGTGCGGAGGGGCTTTCGTATATAAATAAATTAAATTCTTAGAAATCGTAATAGAATTGACGGAAGGTGCTGCGGAGGCCGAAGTTGAAGATGAACTCGCGGTTGGTGCGCAGGTCGTTTTTCTCGTTACGGAGTGCTGCGGAGGCTTCCAGCCGGAGGTTGTATTTCGGGTTGAGGACGAAGGCGATGGTGCCCTGGCCGTAGAAGAGGTTCGTTTTGAGGCCCTGGCCGATTTTGTTGTTGTAATCTTTTTCCCGGCTGGTGTAGGGTTTGAAAATGTCTCCGCCCCAGTTTTCGTCGGGGTTGGCATCCTGTCCGTGCTGGCTGTAATTGAGCTGCCCCCTGAAATACCAGCGTTTAAATGTGTAGGACGCGATGCCCAGCATTTCGTTGAAATTCGCGCCCAGCGGGTGTGCCAGCGATTGGCCGTAATGGGTATAGCTCGCCAGGTTATTCCTGAATGAATAAGTGTATGGTCGTACAACGTTATATTCTGCCTGTACATCCAGCTTATTGACTTTGAACAGGTCGAAAGCCTTGACGCCAAATTGGGCAGCCCATTTATTGGCCCACCATCCATTACCGCCGGTGAATTCCTTCAGTTTGAACTCATCCAGAACAAACTGGCCGTAGAGCGTGGTTTTGGGGAATAGCTTGTACTTGGCGTTCATGCCGAGAACGGAGTTATCTGAAGAGCCGACGGAGTATTCGGACGGGCGGAGGAAAATGATCGGATTCAGGTAGCTCCAGTCGAACCCGCGTTTACGACCTGCGGTATCCACATCGCCCCAAATGATGGCATCGAACAGGCCGACCGTGAGTTTTTTGGAAGCATTCCAGTCGAGGAAATGGTACACGCCCCATTTTTTTGGATAGCCTACGCCTTCATAAGCTTCGCCAACCGTTTTGGATCCGATATCCATGAATTGGGTCCACATGGAAGTATATTGAAACTGGCCCAGGGTGCCTGTGATCCGCAAATAAGGGTAGCTAAACCCTATGTCTGACAGGATCATGGAGCGATAGCCGTCTCCGAAGGAGTTGGTCCCATACCCGAGTGTGAAATTCACATATTTGCTGGGTGTGTAGGAAATCAAAGCGTTGACGTAAGAGAAATCATACGTTTTACCAATCTTGTCATTGTATTTGATCATGCCCTGTCCGGGTAAGACGCGGTGCCGGTTTACGAAGCTGTCGAGATACCGGGGGAAAACGCCCTGGTTTTCGTAAAAGGAGCTTTCGAAATAAAAATTCCTGCCGATGTTGCCCTGCACTTTCACGCCCCGGGTATTGAGCCAGGGGTGCGGTTCTGATTGCTTTTCCCGATTTGCCAATCAGGGAGGAAGTCGACGAATACGTTGAAATCGGGCTCCCTGAATTCGAACAGGTGTTCCTTGAATAATTTGCGGTGAAACCAGGAGCGGCGCGTACTGTCGGCCGGGTCGTACAATGCGGAATTGTCCTCATGAAGGATCGGTTGCAACGCAGAGTGCCGGTTTACGGAATCCAGGTAAATTTCACGGATATTTTGGTAATGGTAGGGGCTGATAACCGGCGCTTTTTCCTGTGCGTTCGCAGCTTGGGCAGTTAATAGCAATGGAATGGCTACGCGGAAGAAATTCTTCATTTCGTTTGATTTGAGTTCACGGATGGCAAAAACCATGCCTTGGAGTGGCAAAGATAAACGATCCGGGCCGAACATAAGAAAACGTCCCATAATCTCTTAAAATGCATATTTTTGCGTCGCCTGATGCAATGCCCCTCAAGCCCCGGGATCTACATTCTGGAGCGTAAGGTAAAAATTGGCCCGGTTATCAAAATCAACTGTTAATTTATTATCATGAAGAGATTTGAAGCGCTTGATGGACTCCGGGGAATTTGTGCAATGTTTGTTGTGCTCTTCCATATACATGTTCTGTTGAGTTTTGCTGAATTTCCGTTCTTCAGGAACGGTCGGTATTTCGTTGAGTTTTTCTTTATCCTGAGCGGGTTCGTCATGTATTTCACGTACGGCAAACGATCGTTCGCGGAAGGGCAGTTCAAGGATTTTCTGATCAGCAGAACGTTTCGCATTTTCCCGATGCATGTCTGCATGCTCCTCTTTTTCATTGCCTTCGAGGCGATCAAGCTTTTTGCCTCCGGTACGGTGTCAGCCTGAACAATGCGCCCTTCAGCGGGGCTACCGCACCATCGGAAATATTGCCGAATCTTTTCCTGCTGCAGGCCTGGATCCCTGCTGCCGATACCGAATCTTTCAATTCCGTGGCCTGGAGTATCAGTGTCGAGTTTTACATATATATCATCTTTGCCTTTATCCTGACGGTTTTCGGCAAAGTCAGGAACCCGGTATTTGCAGGTATTGCCATCTTTGCGCTGGCCGCGTTGCATTGGGAATGGTACGTCCTCAAACCCGCAGTGCTGAGTGGCCTTTCCTGTTTTTTCCTGGGTAGCCTTGCATATGAGATCTATGAGCGCCTTCAGGCACGGATAAACGCAAAAGCTGCCGGTTTTTTTATTTTTGCGGAATGCATACTGGTGCTCGCAATTTATCTTCTCCTCCCGTCCGATGTGCCCGCAAAGCGATTGTTAATAACCCTTCTGTTTTCCGTTACCGTTATCGTTTTTGCATTTGAAATGGGCCCGGTGTCTCGTTTGCTGAAGAAATCAGTCATTAATTACCTCGGTAAACTCAGTTATTCGATCTATATAACGCATTTTGGAATACTGACCGTTTTACTCGGGTTAGCAATGGTGGCCGGGAAAATCCTCAAGTTCAATTTTACCCCGATGGTCGGGGATGTCAGATATATCACTACGGGAAACCTGCTCTTCGATAACCTTTTGGTACTTGCCATCCTTACGCTTATCGTATTTATTTCAAGCCTCACCTACCGGTTCATCGAACTGAAAGGGATCGGGGCCGGCAAGCGGTTGAAGTCTTTGGGAAAACCGGCTGCCAGAACGCTGCAGGAAGAGATAGCTCCCGTTCCGGATAAATTCATCAATCAACATGGAAAACAGACAAATTAAAGTCATTCGAATACTGAATAGAAGTAGTATTGGAGGCCCCGTTCTTAATGCGTTGTACCTGACCAAGTACATGGCGCCGGATTTCGAAACCAAGCTGATTTGCGGCCCCAACCGGGAAGACGAAGAATCCGCTGATTTCCTTTTCAATCAGCACGAAGTCCGGTACGAATCTATTACTGATTTGAAAAGGGAGGTGAATTTATGGGGCGACGTTAGTTCTTTCTGGCGATTGGTGAAAGTGATCAAGGCCTATAAGCCCGATATCGTCCATACCCATGCCGCCAAGGCCGGTGCCCTCGGCAGGCTGGCTGCCTTTTACTGCCGAGTGCCCGTAGTGGTACATACCTTTCACGGGCATGTGTTTCATAGCTATTTCGGTAAATGGAAAACGCAGGCTTACATCTGGATTGAGCGGTTCCTTGCGCGGTTAAGTACGAGGATTATTGCCATCAGCGATATCCAGCGTTCCGAACTGTCGGAAACCTTCAATATATGTAAGCCCGAACGTATCACCGTGGTGCCCAATGGTATCGACCTGGATAAGTTTCAGGCAGGGATGGAGGAACGGAGGACCGAATGGAGGGCGAAATACGGACTGAAGCCCGAAGAGATTGCGGTTGGGATCGTGGGCCGGCTGGCACCTGTGAAAGACCATATTTTCTTTACCAGGATAATTGCTGCGATGAAATCCCGCGGAGGCGTGAAAAATGTGCGCTTTTTTATCATTGGCGATGGAGAATGTAAGGAAGAGATCATGGCAGCACTGGATGCGGCAGGGATATCCTACAGCTATTCACCTGCTTCTCCGGATAATAAGGAAGTGATTTTTACGTCGTGGGAGAAAAACATGGTGAATGCGTATGCAGGCATGGATATTGCAGTATTGACATCCCTGAACGAAGGTACGCCCATGACGCTGATCGAGGCGCATGCCGCAGGATTACCGGTCGTTTCTACCAATGTGGGCGGGGTTGCCAATGTTGTTTTGGACAACAAGTCCGGATACCTGGTGAAGCATGGTGATGTTGATGATTTTGCCGAAAAATTACGGCGATTGACAGGGGACGCCGAGTTGCGGCGGCAATTCTCCACAGAAGGGAAACGTTACGTCTTGTCGATTTATAGTTATCAGCGCCTCGTCAGGGATATGAAGTCCCTTTATGCCGACCTGGTGAACAAATAAAGGGGAAGAATTGTAAAGAGGAATAATACATTCATCATGACCATACGTACTGTAAGAATAATATTAATATTAATATCCTGCATGCTGTGCATGGTAATAAAGGTCCATGCCCAGGGTGGCCGTAAGTCCGTTCAACTCGCGCAGGTGCTTCCGGCGGGTTACGACAAATCCGGCAGCAAGGACTACACGAAATTGATCCAGGAGGCGATGGACAAGTATGATACGGTATATTTTCCCGCCATTCCCCTGCGTGTGTCGAGGCAAGGCCTGAATGTGAGGAGCAATCAGACGCTTATATTTAAAAAGGGAAGTAAATTGATGCTGGAGCCTACGAACCTTCCCCAATACGAAATACTTCGGGTAAAGGACGTGCGTAATGTTCGGTTGATAGGCCCCAATATCGTGGGAGATCGTAAGCAACATATCGGCAATGGTGGAGAATGGGGAATGGGTATCTCCATACTCGGCAGCAGTAATGTGTATATCTCCGGAGCCGTGATCAGGGATTGTTGGGGTGATGGGATTTATGTAAGTGAAACGCTTGACAAAAATTATTCGGAAAACGTAACGATCCTTTCGACGCTTTGCGACAATAACAGGAGAAATGGTATCAGTGTAATTTCAGTAAAGAACCTGCTGATCAGGAATTCCAGTTTCAACAATACGAACGGGGCCAGGCCAATGTGCGGGATAGACATTGAGCCGAACCACTCGGGCAACATCGTGGAAAATGTCAGACTGGAGAACATTAAAACAGACAACAATGGACTATGGGGAATTGCCATTTGCCTGGATAAGACAGAGTTGATTAACAAGCATTTCAAGGTGCACAATCAGACTACGCCCGTTTCTGTTACGATCTTGAATCATGTTGATACGAGATCTGAAAGCAGCTTGTTTCTCATGACCAATGCCGGCGGGAACGCGAAGGCCAGCCGCAATGCTAATTTCAGAAAGGGAGATATCAAGATCATAAATCCTGATTGGCAGCCTAAGAAAACACCTATTAACGCAGAGAATTATGCGGCGGGAGGAGCGGCTGTAAACATCAGCTTTGGTAAAAGTAAAAGTAAATTGCGCAGCGCCGCCAAAGGCGATATCCCGGCAGTCTTATCCAACGTTTCCATCCGATAAACAAAAAACTGTCGTTATCTGACCAGGGAGCGGTTCCGCCAAACATACCATACGAATATGTTCCAGAGCAGATTGGAATGATCTTCCTTTCCGGCCCTATGATCTTGCAGTAACCGGCAGACAACATTGTATTGGAGGAATTCGTCTTTAGGCCCTGCGGCATTGAATACTTCATCAATAAAAGTATACTCCGGATTCCTGAACCACTCTTTAAGGGGTACGCTGAACCCTTTTTTAGGCCTTTCATACAATTCGGCAGGCATATACCGGCTCAGCAATTGACGGGTGATGTGCTTTAGTGAGTTGCCATTGACCTTTTCTGAAAGTGGTAAACGGGCAGAAAATGCCAGTATTCTCTTATCCAGGAAAGGCGCCCTGGTTTCCAGGCTGTTGGCCATGGCAGACCGGTCCACTTTGACCAGGATATCATCTGGCAGATAGGTCTTGAAATCGAAATACATGAACTGGTCGAGCAATGTTGCACCCGGTACGCCATGCTTGGCAAGTTGTGACCCATCCTCTGCCCGGATATTCAATAAACCCGCCGGGATCGGGTTACAGGAAAGTTTCCCGTAGAGCCCTTCCGGGGACTTTAACCCCGATAACTGCCCGTATTTTTTCCTGCCCGCAGGAGTCAATGATGCAACCAGCTCTATGGACTTCAGCATTGCTGTGGGAACATTTCCAATGCGCTGGTGGATTTCCCGCGCACGGAGATACTTTTTATATCCGCCGAAAACTTCGTCCCCACCGTCGCCCGAAAGGCTTACCGTTACATGTTTGCGCACGAACCGGGATAAAAGGAAGGTAGGGATTTGGGAGGAATCACCGAAAGGTTCATCGAATTGGGCCGGGACGCTTACGGCTAGTTCATCCAGTTCCCTGGTGGAAAACAGATATTCGTGATGATCGGTCCCGATGTGCCTGGCTACATTTTTTGCGAACGGAGCTTCATTGAAATCCGGATTATCGAAGCCGATCGTATAAGTATTGATTTTGCGGGACGCATTTTTCTGCATGATGGCAACGATCAGGGAGGAATCGATACCACCGGAGAGGAATGCCCCCAGGGGAACGTCTGAAATCATTTGTTGCTGAACGACTTTTTCCAGCGTTTCATTGAAAACGGGAAGAACGTCCTGTTTGTCGATCAGCGGCTCCTGTGCCTCTTGTAAGTGGTTCCAGTAGGGATGGACAGGGATTTCGGAAAGAGGGAATTTATCCGCGATAGCGGCATTATACGTAAGATAATGGCCGGGTAAGAGTTTGAATGTGTCTTTATAGATCGAGCCGGGGGCGGGAACGTATGAGTACCGGAAGAACCCGTATACGGACCGGGGATCGATCGTGCTGCTTAATTCGGGTATATTGTCCAGGGCGTTCAGTTCCGAAGCAAAAAAGAACATGCCGTTGCGGATGCCGTAATAGAGTGGTTTTTCGCCTGCATAATCCCGGATAAGGGTGAGTTCCTGTGCAGATTCGTCCCATACGGCAATGGCGAACATGCCCATAAGTCGTTGAACGGTGGGGGTGATACCCCAGGTCTCGATACCTTTCAGGATCACTTCCGTATCCGATTGCGTCGTAAATCGGGCACCGGCGGCAAGCAGTTCCTTTTTCAGCTCGAGATAATTATAGATTTCGCCATTGAATACAATGGTGTAGCGCCCTGCCGGCGATTCCATTGGTTGTGCCGCGGCTTCGCTGAGATCGATGATGGAGAGCCTTCTGTGCCCAAGCAACGCCTTGCCTCCAGGGTTTTTCCAATAACCGGCACCATCTGGTCCCCGATGCTGTATATTGGTGCACATCCTGCGAAGGATTTCTTCTGACCGGACGTTTACATTTCCGTTGATTTGTATAAGGCCTGCAATTCCGCACATATGCTATAGTTGATATATTTGAAGGTACTTTTCCATGGTCTGATTTACACTGAAATCCTGCGCACGAAGGTAACAAGCATCTGCCACTTTCCGGTATAACCCATTGTTATCGTAAAGCTCCCGGATATGGCCGGCGAGTATCTTTTCATCGTCTTTCGGGAACAGAATGCCGTGACCGTTTACAATTACCGACAGCGCCGGTATGTCGCTTGCAACCGTAGGAACGCCCGCAGCCATGGATTCGATGCAAGCCAGTCCAAATCCTTCGGAATGACTTGCGAAAATGTGTATATCGATGTCTTTGTAAAACGAAGGGATGTCATTCGAGATGCCGATGAAATCCACGCGGTGCGCTACCCCGAGATCGGCTGCGAGCTTGCTTAACTCATTTAACCTGTCTCCGGCGCCGGCGAACACGGCTTTGATCTGTTCTGGCAATAATGGCAGGGCCCGAATGATCACGTCCTGATTTTTGGGATGCTTCAAACGCCCGGCCATGCCGATCCTGTGAAGCGGCCGGCGGTCCGCCACCGGTTTAAAAGCTAACAAGTCGGTACCGTTGCTGATTACGGAAACTTTCTTTTTCGCGACCCCTTTTTTAATAAGTGAATGCCGCACATCGTCTGATATGGCAATAACGTGATCGTAGAAACGGTACATGATCCGGTCGGTCATCCGGAAAATGAATTTGCCGGCCCTCTTGTTGGTCGTGGAGTGTTCGGTAGTGATCAGTTTGAACTTTGCCCCCAATAGTTTTATCAATGCGGCGTAATAAAAAGTGGGGAACAAATGTGCATGAACGATATCGGCATTTTGCAATTCCGTTTTCAGCAACCGGAATGCGGAAAGGGAATACAGGGGTTTACCCAATATTTTAACGGGCACTCCTGCATGTCTGAGCACCTGGATGTTGTGTGTGCTCGCATCGTCGTTGATCAACAATACTTCAACATTGTGCTGATGTTCCCGCATAGCGGGTATGAGATCGGTAAGCAGTTTTTCCGCGCCACCGGTGGCGAGGTTATTTATTACATGAATAACTTTCATACCAGGCTTTTAAACAATGCGTCATATTTTTTTGCCATCGCTTCTCCCGACAGTTCATTTACGGCGTAATCCCTTGATATCTTGCGCATCTTTTCCCGCAATGCATCATCCGCTGCCAGCATTCCCAGCAATCCGGTGAGCTTTTCCGTGTCGCCCAATTCGAAGAGGAATCCGTTTTCCCCGTCCCGGATCACGTTGTTGATGCCGAAAACGTTGGTGGCTACAATGGGCAATCCACATGCCTGCGCCTGCATAATTGCATTACTCATCGTTTCGCCATGGGAGGAGTGTACGTATATGTCTAGTGAATTGAGGAATTCTACCATTTGACGGGAATCGAGCATGCCGGTCAGCTTCACCTTATCGGTGAGTGCAAGGTTGCTGACCATATCGGAGAGTTCCTGAAAGGTTTCTCCGTCGCCGGCAATGAATAGCTCCAGCCGGCGTTCGGGATGCCTGGCAACCAGCTGTTGGAAAGCAAGGATGAGCGTCTTATGATCTTTTATCCTTACGAGCCTGCTTTGCATTCCGATCCTAATTGGCCTGTCGCCCGTTTCCGGTCCCATCTCAACCGGCTTAAAATGTTGGAGGTCCAGGCCATTGTTGATGATATGCATTTTGGGCGCCAGCCAGCTGACTTTGCTCCATCGCAAGGAATCGCGGTATACCTGAGACAAATAAACGATCCGGTTGCTGAAGAGCGTGACGCAGAATGAGTTGATCTTGTTTTTGAGATTTTTCAGGGTAAGTGCCTGGGTTTCCCTTGCAACGATTTTTGATTTGCCGAGGAGGCGGCAAAAGATGAAAATTGGGATTATCGCATGCGATCCATGCAGGAAAATAATATCCGGGCCCGATTTTCTGATCTGCAATGCCAGTCTTATGACATGCAACAAGTCCCACTTTCCCTTCTTCTTGTCGAAACTGTACGTGACATTATTTTGCAGGAATTTTGTCTGGGTTTCATTCAGCACATCTTCAATGCCATACAGGCAGACGCTGACCTTGTAGTCGGGGGCGGCATGCTTCTCCAGTTCCCAAAAAACAGCAGTATGGCCACCAAGGCCTGAATAAAAGGCGTGCGTTATTTTAATGGGAGATTTGGACATCGAATTTTTTATTAAAAAATAAAGTAAAGTATATTAAAAAGATAATGTTTGGGATGCCGATGGTCTGCAGGTACGGCTCTTTCACTTCAACGATGAAAAATATGCCATAGAGATAAGTGATCAGTATCAGTTCCGGCATTCCATACCGCTGCTTTACCATCCAGAGGGTATGCCCCATCAGGAAAAGGTACGAACCATAAAAAACGATCGCGCCTAACAGACCTGTGGAAAAGATCGTCTTGAGATAGCCGGAATCCGAACGCTCATAACCTGCTACCGCCGTTTCATAGAAACCAATACCGAATATAAGGTCTGTCTTATCGTCTGGCAGATATAGCATGGACTGCAGGTCCTGCGTGCTGGATGTCGACATTTCCCCGTCGCCTTGCATAAAGATCTCAAGTGCCCAGTTCAGTGTGTCCTGCGAAACGAAATCGTCTATGTTGGGTGTAAAACGGTATATAAGAATAGCCCCCAGCAAAATAATTCCGTAAAACCTGTAGAACGTTTTTTTGCCTCCGGGTTGAAAGATCCAGATCAGCGGATAGGTTGCCAGCGCCAACAACGACAGCATCAAGCCGGTCCGGCCGGTAACGAATGTGCCGGCGACACACACCAGGATTTTCAGCAGTCCCAGCAGGATGCCGCGCCAGGACTGTATGCCGGACATTCTGTATAAATGAATAATGACGCCGAGGCATATGATGGAGGAAAGCCAGGCTCCCCCGAGGTTTGTAAACCCTTTTACCCGAAGGCCCATTTCTACGTCCAGGTTGCCCAGGTTAGGCAGCAAGGCGTTGAACAATGCATTGACCGGAGGCAGCAGGTATGCTGCCACTGCGAGCAGCGCATGTAACGTCAGGGCATTAGCGATCGCGATCAACAGGTCGATAAGGGTAATGTTCCAATACCTGGTAATGAAATAGGAAATGATAAATCCCGTCCACACCGGTTCATATATGAGATATACAATTTTATTGAGGAACGCAAAATCGTTAACCCCGTTAAGCACGGTCACCATCGCAGCATAAACGCCCAACCCGATCCAAACCAGTATCAGCGCAAAGATGTGTTTCGGAATGGTAAAGTTTTTTGACGTGCGGGCCAGGTCGATGAAAAAAGCGGCGGTCAATCCAAGTAGCAGGAGTTTGGAAAGCCCAATCGGCATGAAGGAAAGCTTCACACCGGTTAATTCAATGAAAAAGAGAATAGAACAAATTATGCTATATATAGTGCTCTTTTTCATTGAGATGGTGCATTTTCTGGCAAACGTTTGTTTAACTTCAGGAAGAAAGCAAAGTTAAAGATAAACATAACGAAGAAAATGATGTTATTGGCCCATACGGCGGCCATTGCCCCCCACCATCGGATCGTAACCAACAGGAAAATGAACCCTGCAAGACCAGACATCAGCGTAAGTACTGAAAGGAACCGGAATTTACCCCGTACCAGCCATTGGGGAGACATCAAAATGCAAAAAGCATTCATCAGTAATGAAATGCACAGGTATTGATACAACGGCACGGACGGGCCAAAGTTCAGCTTAAACATATCGAGCAGCACCGGCAAACAAAAGCTTCCGATCGCTGCACATCCGAATACTACGGCCATTGTTAATAGCAATACCTTTTTTGGAACGGCCAGATAGCATCCGCTCCCTTACGGACGATTTCCGTATTAATGAACTGTGAAGTGATCCTGGGAACAACGATGAGGATGCTGATAAGCTGTGCTGCAAAGTTGAACAAGCCTACATCCTTCAGTTCCATATAAATATTGAGCACCACAATCGTCATGGAAGAATACAGAATATACCCGATCGTGTCCAGATGGATGTTCAGGCTTTGCCGGGCAATACGGGATATCCGTTTCCAGTCTGGGCGAATGATAATATCAAACCGGACCGATTTACGGATATAATATTGGTCGAGCAACAGATTGAGCAGGTTAAACAGGGAAAATAGCGATAAAAAGCAGGTGAGCGTCAGCGCATTTGTCAGGTAAAGCGCGGCCAGCACTATCATGAAGAGGAACTTCGTGACTACGATTATCTTGTTCTGCAATGTGATTATACCGATAGTCGAAAAGAAGTAGCTGGAGTAGCTCGACCATACATAGTAGGGAAGGCTGATGGCCATGATCCCGATGTGAAGCGGGGCAACTTCGCCGAAAAAGCCGGGAAAGAAGCAGTAGATGACCATTAATGCCAGATAGCCTGCCAGGGTGGAAAGCAGGGAAAGGCTCAGATAGTGGGAAAGTTCTTTTTTGAGGTAAGCTTCAGGACTTTGACCGTCTGTCGCGATCTCGTTCATGATGATCCGGCCGGTACTGAGCCCTGTTATGGCCCCTACAAGCGTCATGGTGGCCACGAGTGAGGAGATGACCCCGCGCCCTTCCGGCCCGAACAGTTTTGCTGAAAACAAAAAGATAATGAATAGCAAAAACTGATTCAGGACATTCGTCAGTACCGTAAAGGATATCTTTTTTAACATTATTGAGATCGGAGATTTTTTAGCAGCCAACGCTTCATATGAGGAAGATAGAGTTTGATCCGAACGAGTTCGAACCGGAGTTTTTTGACTTTATTCTTCAGCGTGTCGCCAAATCTTTGGTCTGTAGCTTTGTCCAACGCCATAAACATTTGAATCTGGTTTTGGGTGACCAGTTTGATATTGCGATGGCGGCTGCTTTGGGTGATCCCTGCCGGATGAACACGATATACGCTCCACGGCTCATTAAAGTAGCGGATCAGGTTTTGTTCGTTAAAGAGGGTAAATATCGCCTGGTCCAGCGTCATGGAGGTGTTCACAAGGTCTGGCAGCGGTTTGCCGCAAAATACATTGCGGTAAACCAGGGAAGATGTGTGGCAAAGACAGTCGGAGGCCAGGTATTCTTCCATTCCGAATGCTTCCGGCATTGGCCCGTTTTTGTAGCGGGCAGCGGTAAACGAGGTGTATTGGCCCGTTTGCATATGGAGCACCCTCGTTTCGTTTGCCGCTCCGCTGTATTGCGGATGTGTTTCCAGAAAAGCGATCTGGGTCGCCAGTTTGTTGGTCCCTTCCCAATAGTCATCCCCTTCAATTATCGTAATATATTCGCCTGTGGCGCGTTCGATCGCGCTCCGCCAGTTCAGGTTCATTCCCATGTTCTGCTCATGGAAAAGGCGTACGATGCTTATTTGGGGAGGGATGTCGATCGATGCGAGGAGCGAATTTACCTGGTGTACGGAATCATCTTTGGACTTGTCGTCGGAGATAATCAATTCAACAGGGAAATCCGTCTGTTGCGCCAATATGCTTTCGAGACATTGCCGGATATATTTACCGTGATTGTAAATGATGACACAAATGCTCACCTTCATAGTTGTTCCGGTATTATTTCAAGTCTCACAAAAAATTTCCGGCCTTCTTCATCCAGATAAAAGGCGTTGTTGAAGGGGGTGCGTGAGCGCCCGCAGGTGATCTATCACCTGACGGTAGCTTACCTGTTTGTCCAAATCGAGTTGCTGAAGTGCTTTGAAATCCCTGAGCATGTGAAGCTGGGGAGTTTCATCCCCGACGAAGGTTTCATATTCACCCTGAAGGATCGGCCGAATATTGTCCCGGAAAATTTCGAGCTCTGCGGCTACTACCTTATCGTAGGCTGATTTGGAATTGTCCCAATGATGCAGCGGCACCAGTTTTCGGTCAATGATCGGGCCGGCGTCAAGCGTTTCCGACATTTCATGCAGGGTGGCGCCGAGGGGTAAGTCCTTGATGATGGCGAACACCTGCGGATACCAGCCTTTATTGATCGGGTTGTACCCGGGATGGAGATTGATGCACCTGATTTGTTCCACCAGCGCCTTCGGGAAAATCTGCTTGCAATGGATGGAAAAAACCAGGTCGTATTTCTCACGAAGCATGGGTACCACTTCGGGCGACTTTATATCGATGGCCTTCACCTGTTCTCCCAATATTTCCGAAAACCGGTCTGCATCAGAGAAAGGGGAGCAGTAGTAATCGATGGAAACGGCCCCTTGGGCTACCGAATCCAGGATGATTTTCCTGACATCGGCGCACATATGGACGTTATCCGTGAATATTCCAAGTCTCCTATTCTTAACGTTTAGCATATTAATTATTTAAAACCCTGAGTATAAGCCGGGAGATCATCATGATTTCTTCCTTGGGCATACCATAATATACCGGGAGGCTTAATACCCTGCTTGAAATACTGTTACCGATCGGCGTAGGTTGTGTTTCTTTCAGGTAAGACAGTTCGGATAAAGAAGGATAGAAATATCGTCTTGGGAAAACATAGTTTTTGTTCAATTCGTCGACCACTTTCAGCAGTTGCGTTTCCGATTCAAAAATTACGACATAATAAGCATAATTGAACTTTGAATTCGGTGTAATGATGGGTTTGCGCAGTAGTCGGGAATGCTGCAACAGGTTATCGTATTCATCTGCCACGGCTTTTCTGCTGGCCAGGATGGCATCTGCCTGTTTGATGTTCAGCAGGCCCATGGCGGCATGGAATTCCGAGTTTTTGCCATTTATACCGATCCCTGCGAAATTCTCTGGCCCGTTATGGCCGAAGTTGCGCATGTAGGCAGCTGTTTTGAGCAAATTTGCATCTGGTGTGAAGATAGCACCGCCTTCTATCGTATGGAAAAGCTTGGTGGAATGGAAACTGGTGGTAATCATGTCTCCATAGTGAAATACCGATTTGCCTTTATATTGCGTGCCGAAACAATGTGCCGCGTCGTAGATGACTTTCAGATTATGTTTATCGGCAATTTGCTGAATGGTATCGATATCACAGGGGTTGCCGAAAACGTGAGTCGCAAGAATGGCGACGGTGTCTTCGGTAATGGCGGCTTCGATTTTAGCAGGGTCGATGTTTAGTGTCAACTCATCGATATCCACAAAAACGGGTTTAAACCCTTCCCATAGGATGCTGGAAGTTGTGGCAACGTATGAAAACGGCGTCGTGATCACCTCTCCCTTGCCCAGTTCAAGGGCTTTCAGCGCGATCTGGATGGCGATCGTGCCATTATTTACGAACAATAGGTGATTTATGTCGAGATATTGTTTCAGTTCCAGTTCCAACTCGTTCACGAGTGGTCCGTTGTTCGTCAGCCAGTTCCTGTCCCAGATGCCTTTTACAAGTTTCATGTATTCGTCAAAGGAAGGGAGATATGGTTTGGTAACGTTGATCATAGCTATCTGTTTATGAATTCTTGATTATCCTTATACCAGTTATAGGTAATCTGCAACCCCTGGCGAAAGGTATATGCTGGCTGGTAATCCAACAAAGTACGGGCTTTGGTAATGTCTGCCAGGCTATCCATGATGTCGCCTTTGCGGGCTTCGCGATGGATGGCTTCAATGTTTTTGTTTTCCACGGAGCGGAGGATTTCGAACATCTGTTTCAGCGATGTTCGTTCTCCCACGGCAACATTGTAAACCTGGTTGAGCGCCGCCGGGTTCTCGGTCGTCAAGGCTTTAACATTCGCCTGGATCACGTTTTCGATGAAAGTAAAGTCTCTCGTTTGTTCTCCGTCTCCATTGAGATAGGGCGACTTATCCTGCAGGATGCTTTGGATAAAGAGCGGGATTACGGCAGCATAGGCCCCGTTGGGGTCCTGTTGCGGGCCGAAAACGTTGAAATAGCGCAGGCCGATGGTATTCAACCCGTAATTCAGATGAAAAACGTGCGCATACAATTCGTTTACGTATTTGGTAACTGCATAGGGCGATAAAGGCATGCCGATCTTGTCTTCCACTTTGGGCAGCGATTTGCTGTCGCCATATGTGGAAGATGATGCCGCATATACCACGCGGTTGATATTGCTTTCTTTTGCGGCTAGCAAAATGTTCAGAAATCCGGTGATATTGACTTCGTTGGAAGTAATGGGGTCAACGATGGACCGGGGGACGGAGCCCAGTGCAGCCTGATGGGAAATGACGTCGATATCCCTGCAGGCATCCAGGCAGGTGTCCAGATTCCGGATATCGCCTTCTATGAACTCAAAATTCGGTTCATTTCGCAGGGCTTCGATATTTTTAAGGTGCCCTGTTGCCAGGTTATCCAGTACGCGTACTTTCTTCGCTTTATTTTTTACCAGGAATGCGGCCAGGTTGGATCCTATAAAGCCCGCGCCCCCGGTTATCAGGAACGATAAATTCTTTAGATCGGTCATTTTTTCAAAGGAATTATGATTCATTACAATCTTGCGTCCACGGCTTCTTTGGGAAGGATGCCTTTCACGTCATAGATGACAGCGTCTTTCTTGCAGAGTCGCTTGAGATCGAATTTGATGAATTCGTTATGGGCAACTGCGAGAACGATGGCATCGTATTGTTCATTTTGAACCGTTTTTTCACTTACTACATCAATTCCGTATTCATGTTTCACTTCGGCAGGGTCGGCCAAGGGGTCGAATACATCGATGTTGATGTCATGGGACTGAAGGGAGGAGATGATATCACAAACGCGGCTGTTCCGGATATCCGGGCAATTCTCCTTGAAGGTAATCCCGAGCACCAGTACTTTGCTGCCTTTTACCTTGATTTCTTTTTTGATCATCAGCCTGATAACTTCACTGCCGATATACCGGCCCATTTCATCGTTGAGCCTTCTTCCGGAAAGAATGATTTCCGGGTGGTAGCCGATTTCCTGGGCTTTTTGGGCCAGGTAATAGGGATCTACGCCGATGCAATGTCCGCCAACCAGGCCGGGTTTGAACTTCAGGAAGTTCCATTTCGTGCCCGCGGCTTCGAGGACCTCCTGGGTATCGATATTCAGCTTGTTAAAGATTTTCGCCAGTTCGTTTACGAAAGCGATGTTAATGTCCCGCTGCGCATTCTCGATCACCTTGGCGGCTTCGGCCACGCGGATGGAGGATGCCAGGTGGGTGCCGGCAGTTATGATGGTGCCGTACAGTTCGTTGACCGTTTTGGCGGTTTCGGGTGTAGAGCCAGAGGTAATTTTGAGAATATTGGTTACGGTATGCTCTTTATCGCCGGGATTGATCCTTTCAGGCGAATATCCGCAGAAAAAGTCGACATTGAATTTGAGGCCGGAGGTCCGCTCCAGGGCAGGTACACAGTCTTCTTCCGTACTGCCCGGATAAACGGTTGACTCATACACTACAATATCGCCTTTCTTCAACACTTTACCGACCGTTTCGCTGGCTTTCAACAGCGGGGTCAGATCGGGGCGGTTATATTTGTCTACGGGAGTTGGTACGGTAACAATGAATACATTGCAGTCTCTCAGCGACGTGATATCCATCGAATACACCAACCCTTTTGATTCACGTAATTTTTCGGGCGTGGTTTCCTTTGTGCGGTCAAAACCGTTTTGCAGTTCGCTGATACGTTGTGCATTAATATCGAATCCGATTACATCGAAATGTTTTCCGAACTCAACTGCCAGGGGAAGACCGACATAGCCCAGACCTATAATGCCAATTCTTGGGGACGCTTGCTTCATTAATATTATAGTTTGTTTTCTATGAAAGTTGTGAATTTAGTTTTCTGTCATCATTTTTTTATAAGAACGGCGGAAGAAAAGGTACAGTAAGCAGAGGATACCACCGATCAATCCTCCGGCAACCAGCCCCTTTAATTTGCCAAGTTTCTTCTTCTCCAGCGGTAATATCGGCGTATCGACGATCTGGATGAGGGGAGATTCCTGGACCATCACCATCCTTGTGGTTTCCAGGGATTTAAGGACTTCGCCGTAAGCGGTTTGCAAAATCATTTTGTCGCGCCCCTGAATTTCCATGCCCACCAGTGCAAGGCTCCGTGCGGGGTTACGGTTAAGGTCCTGCTGGCGGGCCATATTGTAAGTACTCTTGTCAAGCAGCTGTTCAATGGAGTCCGCTTTCATCTGAAGCTTGTCTATGATAGCCTGCAACCTTTTCGTCTTCGCATTTACATAAAATGTTGTTGCCTCTTCCACCAGTCTTTCCGTAAATACTTTCGAAAAGCGTTCGCTTTCGGAGATGTACCTCACCTCGAAAAATCCCAGCTTCTTGTCTGGTTTGGAGATTTCAAGCTCGGTTTGCATGATTTGTTTATATACCACCCCGAGAATACTGTCTTGCTGGAGGGTAAGTTTCGTCATGGACATCCCTGCCGGGATGGTGAAGTTCGCCAGTTCGGGAACTTTTGCCCAACCCTTCCGGTATTCTTGAACATCGATATAGTGGTCTGCCAATGATACCTGTTTGCCATTGCTGTCGTTCATGCCGGAAAGCAATACTTTTTGCACCATCAACCGGGATTTGAGAAATTCCATAATGTTATCGCCACTGAAAATGCCGCTGCTGCTGGCACCCGAGAGATCGATGCCGAACTGGCTGGCCAATCCTGCGTAAGCGCCCAGCGAGTTGGATTTATTGTCTTCCAATACGAATGTCAGCCGGGAAACATAGGATGTTTTCTTGAAAAAGGCGAAAGTGAAACCTAGCCCTCCTCCGACGAGGCCACAGATTACGATGACAGGCCATTTTCGAAGGAAATACCGGAACCAGTCCCGCCCGAGCAGCACCACTTCTTTGATTGATATTTCATCCTTTTTAGGCGATTGGGTCGATTCCATGAAAGCGTTATATAATTTGAGCCGTATTTGGCGGCTATGTGATTACTTGTTGGAAAGATTCAAAATGGATACAACGATCAGCGCGATGGAGGCAAGCCCGGTCGTGATGCCGATGGCTTCCTGTGTGGTAAACGATTTTTTCTCTCCTTTTTTGGGAACGTAAATCTCCGAGCCGGGCCGGACCCTGGGATAGCTGTTGAAAAAAACAGTTTGCGGGCGCCTTTCACATCCCCGTTCGCATATACGATGTAGCTGCGACGTTTGAGGGCGTTGGTGGTAAATCCGCCGGCACCCCGGATATAATCCCTAAACCGGATATTTTTGTCGAAACGTACTTTTTTAGGGAAATACACTTCCCCGAAAAGCTGTACGGTTTGCAGCTGTTTGGGAATCTTTATAACGTCGCCCTCCTCCAGGTATAAGTCATATTTGGAACCGGGTGAGCGGATAATCTCATTCAATTTGATGCCGATGATCTGGTCCTTTTGGAAAATATCGGACCGTGTCTTGGAAACATCGGTCGAGTCCTTCAACTTGTTATTGTAAACTTCCAGTTTGTAACTGAGAAGTACGCTATCCGACTCATTGACGAAGGTTTTGCGCAACATCACCGCGCCTTCCGGATAGGCAGCGGATTTCAGGCCGCCCGCTCTGCGCAGCAAATCGGATATTCTTTCCTTGTTGGAATTAATAGAATAGGTGCCGGCGTACACCACTTCGCCGTTTATTTCCACGTTCGACTGTTCGTAGTAGGTAGGTGATTTCCTTACCGAGATCTCATCGAAAGGCTCCAGCAGGAAGTGGGCCACTTCGGGCGTGGACCGTAAGTCAGAACGAATTTCGAACTGTTGAACGATGGCGATGGCCGTATCGTTGGGGTCATATTCCTTGCCGCGCAACCTTCTGGAAATCTCCAGGCGTTTGAGGGACGCGGCTTCCTTCAACCCGCCGGCCATCAGTATCAGGTCTTCCAGCTTCATGCTGTCCGCATAGTCGAAATATCCCGGATTATTAACCAAACCGCTGATTTTGACATTGAATTTCTCGCGTAACTGCAATTTGGAGAATATTACCACGCTGTCTTCCCTGCGCAACAATATCTTTTCCTGGCCTGATATTACGTCTTTCACATTGAAGTTCAGGATGGATTGAGTATAGTCATCCTGGAGCCGGCGAATAATACCCCGGGAAAGGGACGCTACTTCCATGAGGCCGTCTGCCCTTTTGATCAGGTCTGCCAGCGACATGTCGGGTTCGAGGGCGTAGTCTCCCGGATGGAAAATGGCACCGGTAATGGAAACACGGTTGGAGAAACGGTCGAGTATGGCGTCTACGAAATACTGGTCGCCGGAACGCAGCTCAAAGCTGCCGGCAGATGCGCCTGGAACTGTGATGATCTGGCGTTCACGGGCAGCGATGCGGGTAGCCCTGATCTGGTCGCGGTAAGCTTTATCGGTAAAGCCTCCTGCATAATTGATAATTGTCTGGAGCGTTTCCCCCGGCTTTGCTTCGAATATCGCCGGGCGTTTCACCTGCCCTTCCAGTTCTACCCGGATTTTATAGGGATTTACCTTTACGATATCCTGGTCCTGCAGTATGATATTGTTGGTCAGATCGCCATTTGTAATAAAATCGTAAAGGTCGAACCGGGCAACCTGGCTGCCACCACGAAGTACCTGGATATCGCGGAAAGATCCGTTGCCATTGGGGCCGCCAGACACATAAAGCGCATTGGCGATAGATGCCAGGGACGGAAGGGTGTAGGTCCCGGGGCGTACCACCTCTCCGATCAACAGTACCTGTATGCTCCTGATGGAACCAAGGGAAACCTGAACGAAAGTGTTACCTGCATTGATGCCATTATAGATCGTTGCAAGTTGTTTCGTGATCCTGTTCTTTGCTTCCGACATGGTCAGACCGTTTACGTATACCGGTCCGATGTTGGGTATCCGGATATATCCCTCAGGGCTTACGGTGAGATTGTGCTGCACTTCCGAATAACCATAAACGTCTATAAGGATTTCGTCACTGGCGGCGAGGCGGTAGTTGGGAGGCGTCGGCATGCGGAGGTTAGGCTCGAAAGTCAGGTTGCGGTTGCTGAAGAGTTCTGCCCCGAAAATGTGTTTTTGACCGGTGGCGACCGATTTCTCCCGACCATCAGACTCATAGGTCATTTCTTCCATATTGATGCCGCGGCCGGTAGAGTGGCTTTCCGGAGGTTTGGTAAAAACGAGCTCTTTATCGAGATTTAAATCCTTGATCCGGGTTTTAAGCTTGTTGGCCTCTGTAGCTGAAATCCCTTTTTGTGATGCATATATGTTCACCTGGTCTAACGTCATCTTGTTCTTCCTCATCTCGTCAACGATCTGCCTGACCTGATCGTCAGTCAGGTCGTCTACCTTGACTTGCTGCGCCTGCGTGGGTACCGAAACCTGCGCCTGTGCGACCATGGAGCATAAACACAGGAAAATATGAACGAATAAGATCTTCTTCATGTAATAATCTGTAAAGCTTTCTCGAATTTCTGGGCATTTTCTGCAAACTCCCTGCCAATAAAGGGGTTACAAAAAATGATCGGCAAATTTATTAAAAATAACATATAAATGTTACCCGGCTGAAAATCAACAGCCGGTCCGGGGCCAATTTTTTTTGCGAAATTACAAACCATCCGCCATACTTATGCGTATATACTTGAGTCGCACGTGGTCTTTTTGTGTTATATTCCTATAATTATATATTTGTTTTAAACCTGAGCCTTCTTTGATTAAACAGTTTTCCCCCCGTTGACCAGTAAAGTATTGTGAATGTATACTCCCGTTTCGTTGCTACATGCTGATTATTAAATTGTTAATGTCGTGGTTTTTGTTGCCTCAACGAAAAAAAATCGCAGAAATTGTTTGGAGTAACGTCTTATTTTGTTTAAATTAGTCTAACAAAAATTAAACAATATGTCATCCGCTGAATTTAACACCCTATTGCTCAGCAACGCTGACTTCCTAAAGCCCTTCGCCATTACGTTGACCAAGGACGCCGAATCCGCCAAAGATCTTTATCAGGAAACCATGTTCAGAGCGCTTTCAAATCAGGAGAAATACCTGGCAGGCACGAACATCCGCGCGTGGCTCTACACCATCATGCGCAACATCTTCATTAATAATTACCGGCGGAAATCCAAACAACACGTTTGTTTCGACAATTCAACAAACGACTTCCTCCTCAACACGCAGCAAGTGATCATCGGGAACCAGGCCGAAAGCGGTCTCAGGATCAAAGACATTCAGACTTCCGTTCACAACCTGCCCGTCATTTTCAAGAAACCCTTCATTTTGTACCTCGACGGATTTAAGTATTTCGAGATCGCAGAAATTCTGGAAGAACCCTTAGGAACCATCAAGAGCCGTATCCATTTCGCCCGTAAAATGTTGAAAGCCCAGGTAGCCCGCTATTAATTGCTGTTTTGTTCGAGTTTCCCATTTCTACCACGATATCCGACTGAGCCCCGGATATTATCCATCTGAACCACAATCCCTTTTATACCTCTGATTATTCCTCGCCCGCTAAAACGGTCCCGGAAAAGCTATGCCCCGGCGTGAATCCACACACACGCCCATCCACGCTTTCCCGTCCAGACCGCCGCCCAGGCGCAGGAACCCCGTTCCCGTATTCGTTCCCCCGCTGCCGGTAGACCGCAGCGGGGAGTAGCCAAACCCGCCATTCAACAAGAATGCTGTCAAAATGCAAGGAACTTGCCCTAACTTGAGGGCCGAACCATTCCCGGCATCAGCATGTCTTTACCTCCCGTCATCCTCGTCAACGAAAAAGACGAGCCCGTTGGCACCATGGAAAAACTGGAAGCTCACCAGAAAGGCCTCCTCCATCGTGCATTCTCCGTGTTCGTCATCAACGACAGCGGGAAAATGCTCCTGCAACAACGCGCGGCGGATAAATACCACTCCGGCGGCCTGTGGACCAACACCTGCTGCAGCCACCAGCTTCCCGGAGAAGACACCCCCACGGCCGCACACCGCCGCCTCGCCGAAGAAATGGGGTTCGATTGCCCCCTCGAAGAAATTTTCAGCTTCTCCTATCGCGCAGAATTCGATAACGGCCTCACCGAAAACGAGTTCGACCACGTACTGCTCGGCACCTACAACGGCCCCGTTCAACCAGACGCCGCCGAAGTACAGGCGCACAAATTCCTTTCGCTGAACGAAATCCGCGAAGAGCTCATCGCCCACCCCGGCAATTACACCCACTGGTTCCATATCGCCTTCCCGAAAATCGCGGCCTTCATCGAGGCACGGGGTAACGATTGAGGCCCAGCCTGAAACTGTCTGCCGCCTGGCGGATGTAACGGATGAAATCGTAATCGGAAGCTTCCAATGCAAATTTGTAAGACGGTGGGTAACGGTTGATGAAGGAAATAAGGCTGTCGCCCCGGAACCCCGTATACCGCGCCACCAGCGAATCGCTGAAACGCTCGCCGGTAAACTGCGCCTGCTCGTACTCGATCAGCCTTCGCCGGAACGTGGCTTTCGACCGGTTATTGGAGAAGGATAACGCTTTGTATAATTTATGGATGTTGACGCCGATACCCGTAGGCGTAATCAAGACCACTTCCCGGAACTTCGGCCGCCGGAAGTTGAAGCCCGCCCGGAAATTCTCCCGGTCTTCCAGCGAATCTACCCGGCGCTTCCGCTGCCGGATCTCCACCCCTGCCAACTGCTCGATCTTCGGGTACAGGTAGATGCGCAGCGCGCCCGTGCGCACGGGCACCGACGAGGGCAAATGCCCCAGCGCCTGTATCAGCAGCGTATCTCCGGGCAGCGCGGCAATAACGAAGCGGCCCGCCGGGTCGGTAAGTATCGTGACATGATTGCGGATATTGGTGATGGCCGAGCCCGGCAGCGGCAGCGAATCGTGCGCATACACCGTGCCCTGCGCCTGCTGCGCGGAGGCCAGGCCGGCGGGGAGCAGCAGTATCCCGGTACACAAAAGAAGATAGAAGGGCTTCATTACCGTAAGATATTCCACCCGATTCTAAGGAAAAGTTAAAAACATAACGGGTTAAGCCCCGCGGTCGGGCTTCAGCGAACGGATCATTTCCCCGTAGTTCATCCGGCGCTCCAAAGCGTTGAGCGACGCGGCGATGCGCTTCGCTTTGGTCTCCTCCGTTTTGGCATCGTCTATCCATTTCGAGAAGTAACGGCGATGGCTCGGCGCCAGCGATCCGAAGAATTCCTGCGCGGCAGGCAGGTCTGCCAGGCAGTCGGCGAAATCGGCGTTCATCGCGTACACCTGCGTGTCTTCTTCGAGGCTCAGCTGCACGGAAGCGCCCTGCTTCTTCCCGATCGCTTTGCGCATGCCGGCGTTCACGGGCAGGATGAAAGAACCGTCGCCGGCGGGCAAAATTGCCGTTTGTGCGATGGCGTGTTGATCGATGAGCCCTTTCACCCGGAAAGTTTGCTTCATGCCCGGTTTCAGTTTCGCGGCAATTTCAGCCGGGATCTCCAGGTACGTCCAGCCGGTTTTGTCTCCGGCGTTGGCAAATTTTTTCAGGATGGCGGTGAATCGGGTCATGCCCCCAAAATTACATCAATTCGATCAGTAACCATATCGTTGCCGGCGGTATTGGCCTGCCGTGTCTGGCTGGTGGCGGACCTGGATATGGCCACCCTTCACCCGTTTGTCGAACTTCCGGTATTCTACGATGCTGGAATCTTTTTTCGTGAAGATGATCTGGCCGGTAAGGTCTACGCCCACGGTGGTTTCGCGGTTCACCGGCGCAACGTATACCGGGTAATGCGCAAAATCGATGACCATGGAATCGAGGTATTGGTAGGAAATGTAGAGATAGTTGAAGCCGGCTTCCCGCATCGACTGCATGCCGGTCCGCGTGTAATCGCTATAGTATTCGAATTCTTTCAGATCGAATGGGAAATGACCTTTTTCTTTCGTGTACCGCTTCACGGCGCTGGAAAAAGCGTAAGTGGGATAGATTTTCCGTTTCTTTTTCTTCTTTCCGACCGGCAGCACGGACGCGGGTTTCGAAGCGTCGAACGTATGCGGGGAGGAAGTGCAGGCCGAAAAAGAAAGCAGCCCATAGCCAGGTATAGCGCGTATTGTTTCATCAGTCGGGATTAATGCCACAATATTAACATATGAACTGTTAACTAAAATCCAAAATGGCTATTGCATGTGGGCGAGATGGTATGGATCGCTGCCGAAGTGCCGGATATAGGCGCTGCGCAGTGCCGCCGGCGTTTCGAAACCGCAGCGGATGGCGGTGATGAGCATCGATTTGCCGTTGCGGTGAAGGAGGTGGAAGGCGTGGTACATGATCAGCATGTGATGGTAGTCGTTCGGCGAGATGCCGAATTCCTGCAGGAAGCCATTCTGGTATTTATACCGGCTGAGGTGAAACTGTTCGGTGAGCATCTGCACATCGGTCAACAAACCCACGTCTTGCCGGGCCTGCGTGAAAATATCGTGCAGGGCCACTTTATCGGCCGGGGTAAGGCGTACATGCCGTTTGATGGCGGCCATCCTGTTTTGCATGGCGGCGGCCAGCAGCAGATCGATGCAGATGCGGCGGAGAAAGCATTGCGCCACGTCGCCGATGTAGCTGCAATGCAGCACCTGGGTCAGCAGCATGTTCACCAGTTCGTTGGCGCGCAGGTTCACCGCGGGCTGTGCGCCATGGAGCCAGGCGGCGGCTTTGCCGGCCAGGGTGGCCAGTTGCGGCCAGGTGGCGGAAAGGCGGACGAGGTCTTCCGGCCGGATGTCTGCCCGGAAAGCGCAGTAATACACATCGGCGGAAAGACGGTGGAATTTTTCGCCGGGGTCTTCATCCTGGTACATCCCGCATCCGAAGAAAGCCGTTTTTTCAGCTTGCTCGCAAGGCATTACCCTTTGCAGTACCTGGATGGAGCAGCAGGGCTCCCTGGGCTCTTCGGGGCTCAGCTGCAGCGGTTCGTGGGTGATGACGTCGTGTATCCGGATGGTGAACGGCGCCACGCGGATCACCTGGCTGATGCGGTCGTGGGCGCTGTCGCGGAAAAAGTGCTTCAGTGCGCAGGGGATTTGCAGCGGCCAGTAGTCTTGCGGAATGTGGCGAAGGTCTTCCGTTGCCACGGCGGCCGACAATACCGGCAGCGGAATGACGCCTGGCGGTGGTGGTGCTGGGATTACCGTTTTGCGGTGGGGCCGCGTTTCGTGGAGGAAGTAACGGTATATATTCCGCATGTTGAGCCGGAAGTGGGGCGCCCGGTAGTGGCGCGCTTCCAGGAGGTACATCATGCTGTAGCGTTCGTGACGGAAGAAAAGGTCTTTGAGCCGGAGGTATTCGGTGAGGGAATACCGCGGGGCGGGGCGGATATCGCGGGCAGCCTGCCAGGTTTTGAGGAACGAGGGCACTTTTCCTGCGTCGGTGAAGCCGGGAGGGAACACGGCGGGCAGGGGGTGGAACAGGAGGTCGTGCAGCAGGATGGCGATGTATTGTTTGACGGGTTTGTGCTTGCGGCGGTCTTTCCGCGAGCGGGGCCGGCGGATCCAGCTCCAGAATTTCAGGCACTGGAGGGTGTTGAGCCAGGCGGCGTGGTAATGTTCCCGGTATTGCAGGGCCATGGCTTCCAGCCAGCGCTGTTCCATGTCGGGCAATGTGCCTGGAGGGATGAAGTTGCGGAAGCTCCCTGCGCCCAGGCCCAAAGTGGTGAGGAGCGCGCTCCCTTCCGGGGTGATGCGCATCCATCCGCCCGTTTCCTGCAAAAGATAATGCCTTTCCAGTTGTGTGAGGGCCGCCAGCGCGGGCTCCGGCTGAAGGGCACTCCCCGCCAGGGCTTCTTCGCGCGTGCACATGCCGCTCCGTTCCATCCACGACAGCATCCGGACGTGATCCTTCGACAGCACGCCGGCATAACGGCCCGCCAGTGAGCTACCGGAGGCTTTCATAACGCTGGGTTTGCGGGTGGAGGAACAGGCACATACTTCTCGATTGAAGGGGTCAGCAGGTGAAAAATTTCGGTTGATACATATAATAGATGCACCCCGGGCACGATGGGGGTAAGGTGACCGGGGCTTTTTTACTGACACAATTTGCACATATCAGTTTGCCTACTCCGCGGTCTCCTCCGCCGATTTCAACCGCAACTTTTCCTCTTCCAGGTCCAGCAACCCCAGGTACTTCCGGATCACCCCGTCGTCTGTACTATACGACGCCGCATTGATCTCCAGCAAATAATTCCGCTGCACCTCCAGCAGCTCGAACGCCACTTTGCGGTACACCTCATGATCGCCGTCGGCCACATTCCCCCGCGCCAATTCTTCCGCCACGTACCGCGCCCGCAAATGCTGCAGCGGGATGTTGTTCGCCAACTCGTTTGCGTAATGTTCGTCGAGATACCGGATGCCGAGTGCCGCCAGTTTTTCGCGGACGATATGGTCTTGCTCTTCCACCGGTTTGGGATGGTCCGCATCTTCCATATCCAGTTTCTTCACGAGCCAGGGGAGCGACAGCCCCTGCACCACGAGCGTGAGCAGGATAACGGTGAACGTGATGAACAGGATGAGGTTGCGCTGCGGGAAGGAGAACGGCAACGAAAGCGCCGCCGCCAGCGATACCACGCCGCGCATGCCCGCCCATCCGAAGATCAGCGGGCCTTTCCAGCCGGGGCTGGGATCGGCCGTGGTGATGAACCGGCTGATGAACACGGTGAACACGGAGGCGAAATACGTACAGGCCAGCCGGGTGACGATGAGCACCAACGTGACTAGCACGCCGTAACCGATGGCGCTGCCCAGCGAAACGGGGCCCAGGTCGCGGATGACGACGGGCATCTCCAGCCCGATGAGCAAAAACACGAGCCCGTTGAGCACGAAGGCGACCGCGCTCCAGACCGTTGTGCCCCGCAACCGGCTGCCGGCCGACAGGAATTTGTGGCTGCGGTAAGAAAGGAACAATCCCCCGCTCACCACGGCCAGTACGCCGGAGAAATGGAACATTTCCGCGGTGAGGTACATCACGTACGGCGCGGTGAGCGTGAGCACGATGTCCATATTCGCGGAAGTGGGGAGTTTGCGGTGCAGGAAATAATAAACGATGGCCACGGCGATCCCGATGGCGATGCCCATGAAGATCACGGTGACGAAACTAATGGCGGCTTCCTGGAAAATGAAACGGCCGGAGTCTACCGCCACGAGCGCGAAGCGGAAGACGATGAGGCTGGATGCGTCATTCAGCAGGCTTTCCCCTTCGATGATGGCCGAAAGCCGTTTGGGGACTTTCACGTATTTGAGCACCGAAGTGGCGCTGACGGCGTCTGGCGGCGATACGATCCCTCCCAGCAGGAAACCCAGTGCCATGGTGAATCCCGGGATGAAGGAACTGCTCACCCAGGCTACGATGAACGAGGTAACGATCACCATGATGAAGGCGAACGAACCGATGACGCGGCGCCAGCGCCAGAGGTCTTTCCACGAAGTGTACCACGCCGCTTCATATAATAACGGGGGAGGAAAATGACGAAGATGTACTGCGGATTGATGGCCACGGCCGGGATGCCGGGAATGGCGCAGAGCGAAAGGCCGCCCAGCAGCAGGATGATGGGATAGGCGACGCGGATCTTCTGCGACAGCATAACGAGCAGCTGGATGAAAATTACCAGCAGGATGAAGAGGAAAAACTGATGCTCCATATCGTATTATAGGTTTTGCGGCCTGAATTTTTCGGGCCGGGCGATGTTGCGGCCGGATTCCATGAACACGCCGTTGCCGCGATAGTGCACGGTGCGGGGGTACCTGGGCCAAACGGCCGCCGTTGCTCTCTTGACTTCCAAAATAAAGAAATTATACTTCTCCAGCATTTTCCGGTCGGCCACGCGGCACTCGAAATGTGCGTAGCATTCTTCGATAACGGGGGCAGATACGGTGGCGGCTTCGCCGGGCGTGAGGTGGAATTTTTTGAATTTGTCGACGCTCCGGCCCGAGGTGTTGCCGATGCCGATGATAGTGTCGAGCATATCGGCGGTGGGAATGTTGATGACGCATTCCCCGCTTTGGCGGACCATATCGAAACTGTGATTGGTGGCGGTGATCATGCAGCCGATGAGGGAAGGCGAGAATTCCATGACGCAGTGCCAGCCCATCGTCATGATGTTGTTCCGGTTTTGCCACCGGGAGCTGACGAGCACGATGGGCCCGGGTTCCAGGAGCCGCCGGATTTGTTCGACGGGCATATCTGTTTTTCGGTAGGAGCGTTTCATGCGGAGGGTTTTATTATTGAAACAGAGGAGTCGCAAGCAAGTTTGAGGGGATGGGAATTTTTTTGAAACGGGATGGTACCAAACAGGAAGTGGCACGTCTCCACATCAGGTGAGCCACATCCGGGCCCGGAATAGCGTAGCGCAGGCAGCAATGTTGGTGCGGCTTCCGGAAGAATCGTCTGCCGATCGTCAATTAAAAGCTATGTTTATAAAATCGGGCAGAAGATTTTATCGCAGTGCTTGGATTTGTATAAAAGATCATGTACTTTTAGTAAATACTAATATTATTTGAACGAGAAAAATTCCACCGTTACTGGAAACGCATGAAACTCATGCATTAACCCTCCGCCATTCTATAATCCAGCAACGTCCCTGGGATGTCCATTTTTTATCAGGTTAGATCGAATATGTCCATTCACTAAAAAACATTTTATGGGAACCGGCTCAAGAGAGAAAGCCAAAAATCAAAATCGATATACTTGAACCACGTCAGTTCAAACCAGTCTTAATAGTCCATTCTTAAAACCGACGGCAGGCCCGTATCTGCAGACGTATGCCTGTTTGTGACCGGTGTAGACGGTTGTGCCGTGTACGCGGCATTTTATTCACTTTTAAAATCCCATGTTATGACAGATAAATAGGCTTACACATAAAACCGGCAATATGGGAGTATTGCCGGCAGGCAAAGCCGGGAGAAGCTTTGCCGAGATACAGTTCAAAAATCTTCGCTGAACTATAACGCATCAAAAATATGAAAAAAAGAGGAATATTGCTTTTTTGACAAAAGCGATAAGCGGAACCTTTTTCCTTACCGCCGCACTATCCGGTCCCCTTTCCGTTCACGCTTCCATAGCCTCCGGCCTGTATTTTCAACAGGTACAAACCGTTAAAGGCAAAGTGATCAGTGAACAAGACAAGCAGCCTGTTCCCGGCGCCGCCGTGCAAATCAAGGGCACGAGCAAAGGCACCGTCACGAACGAAAATGGTGAATTCACCATTCAGGCCAACACCGGAGACATTCTCATGATTTCCAGCATCGGCTTCACTGCCCAGGAGATAGCCGTTGCGGCGGGCAAATCCTACGACGTTACACTTGCATTTTCCAATACTTCGCTCGATGAAGTAGTGGTAACAGGTTATTCCGCGCAGCGCGTGAAAGACCTTACGGGTGCAGTAGCCGTAGTAAACGTAAACCAGATGAAACAGCAGCCAGTGGCCAGCCCCGTGGAATCACTCCAGGGTAAGGCCACCGGTGTTCAGATCATCAGCGATGGCGCCCCCGGTGCCACGCCCCAGATCCGTATCCGCGGTTTCAGTACCATCAACAACAATGATCCCCTGTTCGTAATCGACGGTGTGCCGTATGAAGGCAAACTTTCGTGGCTCGATCAGAACGACATCGAAACCATGCAGGTACTGAAAGATGCATCTTCTGCATCCATCTACGGTGCCCGCGCCAACAACGGCGTTGTGATCATCACCACCCGCCAGGGCGTGAAAGGGCCGCCGAAGATCAATCTCAGCTCTTATTTCGGTACGCAGGTGCCCAACAAGAACGCCTTCCCCAAAATGATGAACCCGCAACAATACGCGGAATACGTCTACGAAGCATTCAGGAACTCGGGCCAAACCCCGGGCCAGGAAGGCACCACCGGCAACAACTACGGTACCGGCGCCACGCCGACGCTTCCCGAGTATCTCGTGGCCGGAAAAGTGACGGGACAGAAAGTAACCGCTGCCGATGCAGACCCTTCCCGCTATAACTACAGCCGCGCGAGCGAAACCTTTTACCAGATCACCAAAGCGAACAAGCAAGGTACCAACTGGTTCGACGAAATCTCGCAAACCGCGCCCATCCGTAACGTTCAGCTGGGCGTAAACGGCGGCGGCGATAACGCTACCTACGCCATCGGCGCGGGTTACCTCGGCCAGAAAGGCACCATCCGCCACACCGGCTATAACCGCTACAACGGTCGCGCCAACACCCGGTTCTCCGCGTTCAACAACCATTTCCGCTTCGGCGAAAATATGCAGTACAGCTACGAAGAATTTGTGGGCGTAGGTGTGAACCCCAACGTTTCCGGCGACTACCAGGGCGAAGGCAGTGCCCTCGGCTTTGCATACCGCATCCCCGTGATCATCCCTGTATATGATATTATGGGCAACTTCGCCGGCAGCCGCGGCGATAAGCTCGGCAACGCCCAGAACCCCCTGGCGCTGCTTTATCGTGCTAAAGACAATGTCCAAAAAAGAAACTTCTTCTTCGGGAACGTATTCGGTGAAGTGGACCTCGTGAAAGGGCTCGTGGCCAAAACCTCTTTCGGGTTGCGCTACGAAAACTACAGCGGCATTTCGCTCACTTACCCGAACCTCGAATTCTCCGAAGGCAGCGCCGCCAACGGCATGTCGGAAAACCAGGGCTTCAACACCGAATGGACCTGGACCAATACCCTGACCTACAAATGGGAAGTAGCCAACGTTCATTCACTGACGGTGCTCGCCGGTACGGAAGCGTTCCGCTCCCGCAACCGCTTCCTGTCTGCCGGTCGTAACGATTACTTCCTGCTCGGGCAGACGGATTATTATTACCTCCCCGCCGGTGCGTCCAACATCAACAACACGTCCAGCGGCGGTGTGGGCTCGCTGTTCTCCATCTTCGGCCGTGCGGATTATTCCTTCCGCGACCGTTACCTCGTTAGCCTTACGGTACGCCGCGACGGATCTTCCAACTTCAGCAAAAACAGCCGGTATGGTACCTTCCCTGCAGGAAGCATTGCGTGGCGCCTGTCTGAAGAGGATTTCCTCAAAGGCAACAAGTTCATCACCGATCTGAAACTGCGCGCAGGTTATGGTATTACCGGTAACCAGCGTATCCCTGCGTTCCAGTACATCGACCGTTACGAAAGCCTTATCGCCAACGCCTTCTATCCCTTCAACGGGAAGTCGGTTACCGGAGGCGTTTGGCAGAAAGCATATAAAAACGAGAATGTGAAATGGGAGGAGCTCAAATCCTTCAACATCGGCCTCGACTTTACATTGCTGGATGGCGAATTCGACGGTGCCATCGACTGGTATAGCCGTAAAACTACCGACATGCTGTACCCGGTTCCCATGCCGGCGGCATCCATCGGTATGGGCGGGGCGCCTTTCGTGAATATCGGCGACATGAAAAATACCGGTATCGAACTGGGACTGGGTTATCATTACGGTCAGCGTGAAAACAAACCCTTCAAGCTCGACGTGAACGTGAACATTTCCCGTAACGTGAACCAGGTAGTATCGCTGGCGCCTTCCGTGAAAGAACAGGTGTACGGTACTTTCCGTAGCCTTCAAACCACGATCCTCCGTCCGGGCGAGCCCTTCGGTTCCTTCTACGGTTACAAATGGGATGGTGTTTATACCAGCGCAGACGATCTCGCGAAAAGCCCGAAATACAGCGGTGCGCGCGTAGGCGGCCCCAAATACATCGATGTTACCGGAGACGGACAGATCACCCCGGCCGACCGTACCATCATCGGCAACCCGCACCCCGACTTCCTGTACAGCTTCGGCATCAACGCCAAGTACAAAAGCTGGGACCTGGCTATGTTCTTCAACGGTTCGCAGGGCAACGACCTGTATGAAGCTACCCGTTACTTTACGGACTTCAGCACGTTCGACGGTACTGCCAGCGTGCGTATGCTCGACCGCTGGTCTCCCTCCAACCCGAACTCCAGGACCCATACGCCGAACCGCAAAGCGTCTGACTACGAGCTGGCGTCTTCCGGATATTATGTACAGGACGGTAGCTACTTCCGCATGAAGAACCTCCAGATCGGCTACAACTTTAAAGTTGACAACTGGTTCAAGGGCAACATGCGCACACTGCGTGCTTATGTAGGCGCATCCAACCTGTTTACGCTCACGAAGTACACTGGTCTTGATCCTGAAGTGAGCCAGACCAACTCCACTTTCTCGGCTTTGGGCGTGGACTTCGGCGTGTACCCCGTGTCTCGCCAGTTTTTAATCGGTTTCAGTGCAGGTTTCTAATTTAAAAGTATTTGAACATGAAAAGGATTCATAGCATCATATTAGTGGCATGCGCTACAGTACTGGGCTCCTGCGGCGCAGACTTCCTGGAAAGGAACCCCCAGGGAGAATTGAGCCAGGATCAGATCAAATCCGCCCGGGGTGTGGAAGGTATGCTGACGGGCGCATACGGCCTGGTAAACGGCAACGTTTCCGGTACCTGGGGCAACTATTCCTCCGCACCCAGCCAGTGGCTGTTCGGGGAAGTAGGTGCCGATAACGCCCACAAAGGCAGTAATAACGGCGACCAGCCCAACATGAACCAGGTAGAGCTGCACGATGTGTCGCCCACCAACGATAATACCGAGATCATGTGGAACCGGTATTACGAAGGCATCGCACGTTGTAACAACACGCTGCGGTTGCTGAAACTGGTACAGGCCGGTGCTACCGACAAACTCTCCGACGCAAGGGCCAAGGAAGTTGAGGCCGAAGCCCGCTTCCTCCGCGCGCACTATTACTTCTTCCTCCGCAGGACTTTCTCCAAACTTCCCTATGTGGATGAAACGATGGCGCCTGAAGACGCATTGAAAGTGACCAACGAAGGCGAAGTGTATCCGAAGATCGAGGCCGACTTCAAATTCGCGATGGACAATCTCCCGGTTACCATGGCGGACCCCGGCCGTGCCAACAAGACCGCTGCGCAGGCGTACCTGGGCAAGGTGTACCTCTACCAGAAAAAGTACGACGATGCATTGCCGTTGTTCACGACCGTTATCGGCGCAAGGCCCGACATTACGACGCTGCCCTTCGACGATAACTTCAATGTAGTGAAGGAAAACGGCCCTGAAAGCATCTTCGCCGCACAACACGCCATCAACCCCGACGGTAGCGGCGATAACGCCAACGTTGGCGATATGCTCGGCGGGTTCTATGGTACCGCACCGGTTTCCTGCTGCGGATTTTTCCAGCCTACTTTCGACCTGGTGAATTCCTTCCGCGTAACCGCCGCTGGTCTTCCCATGCTCGACGGCAGCTATCGTACCAACCCGTACCTGTCCGATTTCGGGCTGACGGGTGCAGCCAAGGATAACTACCAGGTGAATAAATCCCTCGCATTCGATCCCCGCCTCGATTATACCGTTGGCCGCCGCGGCGTTCCTTACCGCGACTGGGGCATCATGCCGGGCGACGCCTGGATCCGCGACCCGGCGTATGCTGGTCCGTTCGTTGCCGTGAAACACATGGTAGACGCATCGGCCCGCGGCACCGAAACGGTTGCCGGCGCCAACTACGTGACGAGCCTGAACGTGAATATCATCCGTTTGGCAGACGTGTATCTGATGGCAGCGGAAATCTATGTCGAGAAAAACAACCTGGCAGCGGCGCTCGCGCTCGTAAATAAAGTGCGCGCCCGGGCCGCCAACCTGCCCGGAAGAACGGTGGGCGGTACGCCGGCAGCGGCCTACAACGTGAAGCCATACCTGGCGTTTACGTCGCAAGACATGGCGCGCAACGCGGTCCGCTTCGAGCGTAGACTGGAGCTGGCCCTGGAAGGCCATCGCTTCTACGATCTCGTGCGCTGGGGCATCGCCAAGCAAACGATCGAAAGTTACTCGGGCTTCGAAGGAGATATCCTGTCTGCCTTCGAAAACATTACTTTCGATACCAAAGACGAAACGTTCCCCATTCCGCAACAGCAGATCGACCGGAGCCAGGGAGCGCTCAAACAGACGCATTAACGCCTATATTCCTTTGTCATAACCCTCACGGCGCCTGTTGCAGACGGGCGCCGTTTTTTTATGGGCATAATTTATCTTTATAAGCATAAACCTAACATATATGCAGAAATTCATTATCACGCTTTTCATCCTTTCCACTTGCATTCAGCAGCAGCTATTTTCGCAGGAACTGAAATCTGAATTTATTTTCGACTTTGAGCTCGAATTGTCGGCGCCACAAATGGTGGGCAAGGTATTGCCCGGCACCCGCGTCATCTATCCCGTCAACGGCGGTACTGTGAAAGGTAAGGTCAACGGGAAAGTGCTGCCTGGCGGCGGGGAATGGGGGATCGTTGCTGATTCCCTCACTTTTAAAATGGACGTTCGCGCCACGATCCAGACAGACGACGGGGCGCTGATCTACATTGCGTACAAGGGATACCTGTTCGCCGACGCGAAAACCAATGCCGTTATCGGCGCTGGAAAAGGGCATACGCTTTCACCGTCGGATTATTATTTCCGGTCGACCCCCGTTTTCGAGACCAGTTCCCCGAAATACGCCTGGCTGAACCGTACCGTTGCTATCGGGGTGGGGCGGTTGAGCGGCGTGGGGAAAGTTGCGTATAGGATTTATGCGATTAAATAGCGGGGGAACGGATTGGAAAACATTTCGAAAAAAAAGCTGACCGGTTTAGATCGGTCAGCTTTTTTAATTGTGAAGCGTCGGTGTGTTGTGCCGAGCGTCCGGTATTTTCAAATAGTCGGTGTCAGAAGGTTTCCGGATTCACTTTTCGGTGAAAATGGAATCTCTGCGATAGGATCAGTTGCCGGATTCGTTGGGGACGGTGCTTTGTTTTTCGTCGATCACCAGGGTGTTCGTCCATTTGTCGTGCCAGGGGTAGCAAGGGCTGCCGAAGGCGCTTAATCCGTTGAAGGGGACCATGCGCACCAGGCCGCGCTTAAATCCATGTGCGAAATCAACGGGACTGCCGTCTGCATTCACGGCGCGGGTTTTGGTGATCAGTTTACCGAGGGTTTTTCCTTTACAGAGCCCTTCGACAAGGCCGAGGAAGATGCCGTAAAGGATCAGCGTGATCACCCTGTCGAGCAGTGAATTGGCGGAAGTTTCTTCATAATCGAATAATTCCGGGCCGAAAATCACGGTAGCGACGAGGGCGATGAGGAAAATGGTGGCATAGAAAACTGCCAGGTCGATCAGGAAATTGGCGAATCGTTTACCGGTGGAGGCTTCGGTCAACACGATTTCTTCGCCGAGTACGTTTTCTTCAGTTTGGGTATACATGGGTATAGGAATTTGGGTTTAAATGTAATGATTCCGGATGTAACGTGCCTGGAACTTTCGGGTCATATGTGGTTGGTGATCGGGTGGCTGGCGCTTATGAAAAGAAAAACCCGCAAACAGCGTTTGCGGGTTTTTTGGTAGCCTCGACAGGAATCGAACCTGTATCTGGAGCTTCGGAAACTCTTATACTATCCATTGTACTACGAGGCCGGGCCTTTTGAAGGAATGCAAATGTAATGGAAAAATGAATATTTAGGAAGAATTTTATAAAGTGCCGATGTTGCTTTTGAAAATACGTACCGCAATGGCCAGCAATATCACCCCGAAAAACTTGCGGAGCACCATCAGGCCTGCTTTTCCGAGGATGCGCTCGATGTAGCTCAGGGACCGGAGCACGATGTAGATGATCAGCAGGTTCAGGACGATGCCCGCCAGGATGTTGTAATCCCCGAAATCGGCTTTGAGCGACATGATGGTGGTGAGGGTGCCCGAGCCGGCGATGAGGGGGAAGGCGATGGGAACGAGGCTCCCGGTCTTGGTGTCCTGGTCGCTTTTGAAGAACTCGATCCCCAGGATCATTTCCAGGCCGATGATGAAGATCACGATGGAACCCGCCACGGCGAACGATTGCAGGTCTACGCTCATCAGGTTCAGGAACGCCTTTCCGCCCAATAAAAACGCCACCATCAATACGCCGGAAGCCAGGGTGGCCTTCACGGCATTGATTTCCCCGATCTTTTCCTTTAGCGACAGCAAAACCGGGATAGACCCCAGGATATCGATCACGGCAAACAGGGTAAAACTAACGGTAACGATCTGGTCGATACTGAACATATGATGAAATTTTGGCAAAAGTAAGGTTTTCTATCAGGCGAATATGCCTTAAAATAGCTAATTTGGCGGGAATATCGGCGAATTTCATCCAGGTAAAACGAACATACGATGCAGGAAGACATCATCATTCAGATCAGCAATAAAATCAAGGAAAAACGGAAGGCGAAAGGCATTACGGTGCAGGAACTGGCCAATAAAGCAGACGTGAGCAAAGGCCTCATTTCCCAGATCGAGAACAACCGCACCGTTCCCTCCCTGCTCGTGCTCGTCAATATCATCCGGGCCCTCAACCTGGACATGAACGAGTTTTTCAACGACATCAACCAGCAAAAACAAGCGGCCAAGGTCCTCATCATCAAAAAAGACCAATACCAGCACTTCGAAAAGGAAAACGCGAAAGGATTCCTCTATAAAAGGGTCCTCACCCGTAACATCAAAGGCGGCCCCACAGACGTAGTGCTCCTCGAACTGAAACCCGGCGCCCGCCGCAACCAGATCGTGAAAACGGACGCCTACGAATACAAATACGTGATCTCAGGCACCGTGGAATACCTCATCAACAACGAAAAATACATCCTCGAAGCCGGCGATTCCATCTTCTTCGACGGCCGCCTCGGCCATAAACCCTCCAATGTGGGCGACGATACCGCCCTGCTCCTCGTAATTTATTTCTTCCAGGAAGGGGAAAAATAATTTCCACAGCGGAAATCATTCATAAAAAATTAACAGCCGACTTGTGTAAAAATGTTTACTTTTACTATTCAAAAGTTAGCATTTATAAACTCAGTCATATGTCAATTTCCACCCGATCCTTCACCGTAAACGGCAAAACCTACACACCTCCGGCGCAACCGGTAGTCGTAATCTGCCTCGACGGCTCCGCCGATGAATACCTCGATATCACCCTGGCACACGACCGTATGCCCAACCTGAAAAAAATGACCCTTTCGGGCTACCGGGGCATGGTCCGCGGCGCATTGCCGTCGTTCACCAACGTCAACAACTCCTCCATCGTAACGGGCGTAACGCCGGCTGTGCACGGCATTTGCGGGAATTTCTTCTATGACACCGACCGTAAAGAGGAAGTGATGATGAACTCCGCGGAATACCTCCGCTCCGAAACCATCCTCGCCGCCGCCGCCAACGCCGGCCGCAAGGTAGCGGTGGTTACCGCCAAGGAAAAACTCCGCGACATCCTCAGCCATAAAATGACCGGCATCGCGTTTTCCGCCGAAAAAGCCAACCAAGCACAGGAAGCTACCCATGGCATTGGCAACGTCGAAACCGTGCTCGGCCTCCCCACCCCCGCGATCTATAGCGCAGACGCCAGCCTCTTCGTGCTCCGCGCCGGCGTTGCCCTCATCGAAAAAGGCCTCGCCGATTTTCTCTACCTCTCGCTGACCGACTACATGCAACATACCTTCGCGCCGGAGGATGGTCCCTCGCTGGCGTTCTACGAAGCCATCGACCATGAGCTGGGAAGGCTCCTGGCCGCAGGGGCCGTTATCGGCGCCACGGCAGACCATGGCATGAACGCCAAACAGAAGGCAGACGGCACGCCCAACGTGCTGTACGTAGAAACCATGCTCACCGAGAAATTCGGCCCCGGCTTCCGCGTGATCTGCCCCATCACCGACCCTTACGTGAAACACCATGGCGCCCTCGGTTCCTACGTGGCCGTTCACCTGCCCGAAGGTGTGAGCGAAACGGAAGTGGCCGGCTGGCTGCAGGCGCAACCCGGTATCACCGAAGTGCATAATAAAGACATGGCCGTTCACCTGCTGGAGCAACCCGCAGACCGCATCGCCGACCTGGTGGTGCTTTCCGCCCGCGACGTTGTGGTAGGCCGCACCCCCGCGCATCACGACCTCTCCGCGCTCGACTCCGGCCTGCGCTCGCATGGCGGCCGTTATGAGGAAATGGTGCCCCTGCTCATTTCGCACCCGCTCAAAGCCGCCTACCGCAGCAAAGCCGGCGGCGACCCCCGCAACTTCGACGTTTTCGATTTTACCGTAAACGGTACAACGCTCAATTAATACCTGTTATGTCAAACACCATTGCACCAGACGCAACTTTGTCGCTCACAGGATACATCGCCGGCGAACCCGTCATTTCCGCGCAGAAACTGGAAGTGCGCAGCCCGTACAACGGCCGCCTGGCCGGAACGGTATCGCTGGCTACCCGGAAAGACACCGAAGCTGCCATCGTAGCCGGACTTTCCGCCAACGTAAAACAAACGCGCTACGAACGCTTCGCGGTGCTCGATAAGGCACGGCAGCTGCTCGAGGAACGTAAAGAGGAATTTGCCCGGCTGATCACTTCCGAAGCGGGGCTCGCCCTCCGCGAGGCACGCTATGAAGTGGGCCGCGCGCGGGATGTGCTGCACTTCGCGGCATTGGAATCGCTCAAAGACGACGGACAGATCTTCTCCTGCGACATTTCCCCGCAGGGCAAGGCCCGCAAAATATTCACTACGCGTGAGCCGTTGTCGCTCGCGGTGGCCATCACGCCCTTCAACCACCCGCTGAACCAGGTGGCGCACAAGATCGCGCCGGCCATTGCCACGGGAACGCCCGTCATCCTGAAGCCTTCCGAAAAAACGCCGCTTACGGCCGTTCGTTTCGTGGAGCTGCTGTACGAAGCAGGATTGCCGCCGGCCATGCTGAGCGTATTGCTCGGGCCTACGGCGGAAGTGGCGGAAGTGCTGGTGACAGACCCGCGCGTGGAGCTCGTGTCCTTCACCGGCAGCGTGGCGGTGGGAAAGATCATCGCGAAGCAGGCAGGATATAAGAAAGTGATCCTCGAACTGGGCGGCAACGATCCGCTGATCATCCTCGAAGACGCGGATATGGAGCTTGCTGTAACCCTCGCTGCCGAAGGCGCGTACCGCAACTCCGGTCAGCGTTGTACCGCGGTGAAGCGCATCCTCGTGCAGGAAAGCATTCACGATGCGTTCGTGGAAAAACTGATCGAAAAAACGAAGGAATACCTGGCCGGCGATCCCGAATTGCCCGAAACGCGCGTTGGTACGGTGATCGACGAGCCCGCGGCAAAATATCTCGAAGACGTGGTGAACAAAGCCGTGGCCCAGGGCGCGAAAGTGCGCATCGGCGGCCGCAGGACCGGCGCGCTCCTCGAACCTACCGTTATCACCGACGTTCCCCGCGACGCGCAAATGGTTGTACAGGAATCTTTCGGTCCGCTGGCGCCCGTCATGAAAGTCAAAAACCTTGAAGACGCCATCGAGCTGGCCAATGGTACGGCTTTCGGGCTTTCCTCCGGTATTGTTACAAAAGACATGGAAAAGGCGCTCCACGCGGTGAAAAATCTCCGCATGGGAACGGTCAACATCAACGAAGTGCCCGGTTACCGGATCGAAAGCTCGCCCTTCGGCGGCATCAAGGATTCCGGTTTGGGCATCAAGGAAGGAGTGATCGAAGCCATGAAATGCTTCACATACGTCAAAACATTTTCACTGCCCTGGTAGCAGGTGCTCTGTTATTGTTTGCATGATTACGGCCGCGGATTTCCGTGGCCGTTTTCTTTTTTTGCGGAAAAAGGTAAAGGCGCACCCGGTGATGGATGCGCCTTTTTTAGTTGCGTTGAAAAATGGTTATTTGGAAAGAGCAGCTTCTTTTTGCATGATCTCACCGATGGCCTGCACGAGCGCGGAAACGTCTTCCGGGAAGATCTGGCCGATGTTGCCGATGCGGAAAGCGTTGGTTTTGCTCAGTTTGCCGGGATAGATGACGAAGTTGCGATCGCTCAGTGCCTGGTAGAATGCTTCGAATTGGAAGGAGGGATCGTTGGGATAGAGGAACGACGTGATGATGTGCCCCTGGATTTCCGGGCGCAGGTACTGCACGAAGCCGAGGGCTTCCATCCCCTTGTCGAGCGTTTCCTTGTTTTTGCGGTAGCGCGCCTCGCGTGCGGGGATGCCGCCTTCTTCCTCCAGTTCGCGCATCGCCTGGCGGAAAGCCATGATGCTGAGCGTGGGCGGGGTGAAGCGGAATTGTCCGTTCGTTTCGAGGCCGTTCCATTGTTCATACAGATCGAGGCTGAGGCTGCGCGCCTGGCCTTTCGTTTTGAGGAGCGCAACTTTTTCCGCGATCACGAACGCGAACCCGGGAATGCCTTCGATGCATTTGTTGGATGAGGATACGAGGAACTGGATATGAGCCTTGCGGATGTCGATCTCCACGCCGCCGAAGCTGCTCATGGCATCTACGATGAACGTTTTGCCGAGCTCCGCGCAAATGGCGCCGATGGCTTCGATGGGATTGAAAAGCCCGGTAGTGGTTTCGCTGTGGATGCAGGCCACATGCGTGATGTGGGGCGCCTGTTCCAGCTGGCGGCGCACGGCGGCGGGGTCTGTTATTTCGTCTTCTTCGAAGCGGAGCACGGTGTGCGGCAGTTTGTGGATGGCGCACATTTTTACGATGCGCTCGCCGTAAGCGCCGTTGCTCAAAACCAGGAGGTGATCGTTTTCGCCGATGGTGCTGCTGATGACGCTTTCCACGCCGAAGGTGCCGGAGCCCTGCATCAGCACGGTTTCATACCCTTCTTCTTTCGACACATGGCCCAGTACCGGCAATGCTTCGCGGATCTCTTTCACGGTGGTCACGAACGCGGCGTCGCGCGAGCCCATATCTTCCATGGCTGCGGCTTTTACGGAGTGCGAAGTGGTGAGCGGGCCGGGTGTGAATAACAGTTTCTTCATAAATGTATTGTAAAGTTGTGCAGGTTCGGCGTTACGGGCGCTTCCGTTTTGCGGAAGAGGTTGCGGATGCCGTGTTTGCGGTTGAAATATACGAAAGCGGTGATTAACAGGGCAAGACAGGCGAAGCAGAGCAGGTAGCTGAACTGCATGAGCACGCGGCTCCAGCGGAGGTCTTTCATGAAAAACTCACGGTAGAGCAAAAGTCCCACACTGCCGAGGTATCCGATGGCGTCGCAGCCGTACACGAAAAATCCGGCGTTGGCTTTCAGTTTGAACAGCGCGATCAGCCTTTCGAACAGTGCCACCTGGATGGGGATGTATGCGAGGAACAGTCCTGTGCCCAGCGTCAGCATCCAGCTGTAGGGGCCGATGGCCTGGCGGTGGTAGAGCAGTGTGCTGGCGCCTGTCATGAGGATGCCGATCGCGATAAGGCCCTTGGTGGCCCACAATCCACGGATATTATTACGGATGAGCGACAGGCAAGACACGCAGGCCACTACGATCACCGTGCTGATGAGCTCCGTTTGTGCGAGGATGCCGCGGCTCCAGTGGTTGCCGCCGATCTCGTTCCAGATTTCCACGCTGAAATTGTCGCGGAAATCGCGGAGGGTGGTGAGCAGGCAATAGATAAGGAGGATGCAGAGCAGCCCGGGCCAGAAGTTCCGTACGATGTCTGACTTATCGGCCGGGGTCATGGGTGCGCGCTCAGCGCGGAGGAGCTTATCCGTTTCGCTGGGGGCGGGGATGACGGAGAGCATCCAGATGAACAGGCAGGTGAGCGGGATAAACAGGAGGCCGATGACGAAGGGCATCCAGAATTCGGTGATCCACGGGAGCAGCGATTGTATCTCCAGGTAAATGGTTTTCAGGATGCCGGAGGCGGCGATGATGGAAATGCTGAGCCCCATGCCCAGGATCTCCGTGAAGCGGCGGCCTTCCAGGAAGCTGAAGATGACGCCCCAGACCATCCCCAGGGGGAGGCCGTTGAGGAAAAGGAAGAAGAAATTATAGGGATAGGGAACGAGCGCGAACCCCAGCAGCGCCAGCAATGCAAACCCGATCAGGCACGCCACCAGCCGGATGCGCTGCTCCGGGCGCAATTCTGAAATTATCTTGATGCCGGCGAACTTGGAGACCATATACCCCATTACCTGCGCGATGATCAGCACCGTTTTGTACCCCAGCCCGAACAGGGTCAGCCCCTCATAAAGCCCGGTATTAAAGGGCTTCCGGAATGCATACATACAGAAATACGTGCCGAAGGAGGCAAGGAGGCACCAGGCGATGAAAAATATGCCCGACGGTTGTTGAAGCCTTTTGTGGATCATAGTAACGTGTGTTTAGTATATCCAACCTGTCACCCTCTTCGAGTTTAATATTTGTAAATTATGAAAATTCTTTAAATTCGGGAAAGGTTTCCACGTAGAATTTTTAAAACTAGATCAAAATCTACTGTAATAGGCTGTCAGATTGCTATTGAACGAAGTTCGCGCGTTTGGTTTTTTCCACGGAGTTTAGCGTGTTAAGGAATTATTATTTTAATATTTCTATACTATTAAATTTAGTAATACTTAACATTTGGTTTATACATCGTCCCCATTTTTGTATTCGCAAACCGTTTAATCCTTTCCTTTTTATGCATTACATTTTACAACCACTTCTCAGGGTAGCCCTCCTGGCGCTCATCCTCGCGCTGCCATGCATCCCCGCATGGGCGCAAACACTGGTTTCGGGCAAGGTCGTGTCCGAAGACAGTCAGCCGGTCCCCGGCGTCACCGTTAAAGTCAAAGGCGGAAACACCGGCACCGTCACCGACGCCGACGGCAAATTCTCCATCAGCTGCGCGTCCGACGCCGTGCTCGTTTTCTCTTCGCTCGGGTTCCTCCGGCAGGAAGTACCCGTGGCAGGACAATCCTCCCTTTCCGTAACCCTCGCCACCGACAAAAAATCGCTCGATGAAGTTGTGGTAACGGCCCTCGGCATCAAGAAAGAAAAGAAAGCCGTCGGTTTTTCCGTGCAGGAAGTAAAAGGGGCCGACCTCGTGAAAGCCCGTGAGCCCAATGCCGTCAACTCCCTCTCGGGCAAAGTGTCTGGCCTGCTCATCGCTTCCAATCCCAACCTCTTCGGCAACCCAGACATCCGCCTCCGCGGCGTGAAACCGCTTATCGTCGTAGACGGGGTGCCCATCAGCTCCGATTCCTGGAACCTCAGTCCGGACGACATCGAGTCGTATTCCGTGCTCAAAGGCCCCACAGCCTCCGCGCTCTACGGCTCCCGCGGTGTGAACGGCGCCATCCAGATCACCACCAAGCGCGGCACCTCCGGCACCCGCGTCGATTTCAACACCAGCCAGCAATTGCAGGCCGGGTACAACGCCATCCCCGAAACCCAGAACGATTACGGCCCCGGCGATTACGGCGAATATGCCTTCGGCGACGGTAAAGGCGGCGGCATCAACGACGTGGACTACAACCAGTGGGGCCCGAAATTCAACGTGAAAGACCCTTCCACCGCCAGCGGATGGAAAGAGCTCCCCCAATTCGACAGTCCCATCGATCCCGCCACCGGCAAACCCATTCCCACGCCCTGGCTGCAGCGCGGGCCCAACAACCTCCGCAACTTCCTCCGCAACGGTTTCCTGTCTACCGCCAACGTAGCCGTATCGTCGAGGAACGAAAAAACGGACATCCGACTTTCAGCTTCACATACCTACCAGCGCGGCCAGGTGCCCAACACCCACGTCAACATCACCAACGTGAACCTGGCGGGCGGCGTGAATTTCACGGACCGGTTGCGGGTAGACGTGAACATCAATTACAACAAACAATACACGCCCAACTTTCCCAACCTGGCGTATGGCCCCAACAGCTTCATTTACTATCTGACCATCTGGGGTGGCGCCGATTTCGACGTGCGCGACCTGAAGAACTACTGGCAGAAAGGGAAAGAGGGCATCCAGCAGTACAACTTCGAGTATTTCCGCTACAACAACCCCTGGTTCATCGCCAACGAATGGTTGCGCGGATATTATAAAGACGATGTGTACGGCTACATTTCCGCGAACTACAAGATCGCGAAGAACTTCAATGCCATGCTGCGCACGCATATCAATACCAGCAACCTCTACGAAAGCAACAAGCTCCCCTATTCCGCCGGCGCCTACGAAGCCAACCTGAAAGGGAAGTACCGCGAATGGTGGACGTACAACTTTGAGAACAATACCGATTTCCTGTTGACGTACGACAAGGACTTCGGCCGTCACTTCGAGCTGTCGGCCCACGCCGGCGCCAACCTCCGGACGCTGAACACCCGGAACATCTACGGGGAAACGGCTGACCTGCTCATCCCGATGTGGTACAACTTCGAGAACACCAGCGAGCAGCGCAAGCCCACCAACTATACCGCCACGCAGCAAGTGGGAAGCGCCTATGCTTCGGTAGACCTTTCGTACCGGAACTATCTCTTCCTCGGCCTTACCGGCAGGATGGACCACTCTTCCACCTTGCCCCTCAGCAACAACACGTATTTCTACCCCTCCGTATCGCTGAGCGGCATCGTGTCCGAAATGGTGAAACTGCCTGAAGTGATCAACTACTGGAAAGTGCGCGGATCCTGGGCGCGCGTGGGCGCAGACCTTTCCATCTATTCCAACATCGCCAACTACACCCTCGGCACCCGCTGGGCCAACATGCCTTCCGCTTATTATGCCGACAAAATCTTCAACGACCAGATCAAGCCGTATTTCAGTACCTCTTTCGAAGTGGGAACGGACATGCGCCTGCTGAAAAACAGGCTCGGGTTGGATGTGGCGTATTACCGCGCGGTGGATGGCCCGCAGGTGTTCGATAATCCCGTTTCCGAGACTTCCGGCTACCTGTCGAAAAAACTGAACGGCCTGAAGTATATGCGCCGCGGCGTGGAAGTGACGCTGAACGGAACACCCGTTTCCTCCGGGAAATTCAAGTGGGACGTGATGGTGAACTGGACAACCTACAAGCCTTATCTGCAGGAGATTTACGGCGACCAGCAGAAGCTGGGCTACATCAAGGTTGGCGAGCGCTCCGACGCTTATTACACCACCGATTTCTACCGCTCGCCCGACGGGAAGATCGTGTATGGCAGCAATGGTCTGCCGGTGAAAGATCCGCTGCCGAAGAAAGTAGGATATTTTACGCCCGACTGGTTCGGCGGCCTCAGCAATACCTTCACTTTGGGCGACTGGCGGTTCTCTTTCCTGCTCGACGGGCGCGTTGGCGGCAAAACGCTGAACTACGTGAACCAGAAACTCTGGCAGGGCGGCCGTCACCCAGACGCCGGGCCTGCCGAAAGGGAGAAAGACGCGCTCCGCGACCCCGTTACCGGGAAACCGATCCCGCACTGGACGGGCGATGGCGTGATCGTGACCAAAGGGGAACTGAAGCGCGACGGCGACGGCAACGTGATCTCCGATACCCGGGAATTTGCGACCAATACCAATAAGACCACGTTCCAGGACTGGGCTTACAACCTCATGGGGGCCGAGATTTCCAACGTCATCGATCAGACCTTCGTGAAGCTCCGCGATGTTACGCTCACCTACAACCTGCCGGCCAGCAAGCTGTCGCGGACGCCGTTCAAATCCGCCAACGTATCGTTCGTGGCGCGGAACCTCATGTATTTCACCAAGTACAAGAACATCGACCTCGACCAGTTCATCGAAGGCAACAACGGATTGCAGACGCCTTCCGTGAAAAGCTATGGCATCAACCTGAATTTTTCCTTCTGATCCCGCAAAAAACATCACATGAAACAACTTACCAACATCCTCATATGTGCCGCGCTGGCTTTGGGTGCCGCGTCGTGCAAAAAGTTCGAAGGGCTGCAAGACAACCCGAACAAGCCCACTGTTTCCCCGCCCACGCTTTTGCTCACCGGCGTGCTGATCGACCTCAAAGAAAACCCCTGGGACCAGGCGCAGCGCGAAAACCAGTTCTGGGTCTCCAACTTCGACTACTATGCCAGCCAGGGCTACAACTGGAGCTCCACGGGCATGCGGTACAACGTGTTGCGCAACATCCAGAAAATGGAAGAGGAAGCGAACCGCCTGGGTGGAGACGAAAACAAGCCTTACCTCATCATCGCGAAATTCCTGAAAGCCTGGTGCTATATCGATATGACGATGAAGTTCGGCGACATTCCCATGAGCGAAGCCATGCAGTCGGGCAACGAAAACTTTACGCCCAAATACGACGCGCAGAAGGAAGTGTTCCGCCAGAGCCTGGCCCTGCTGGAATCCGCCGCCGCTGAAATGAAAGCTTTCCTCGACGCCGCCAAACGGAACAAGATCAATGGCGATTTTATGTTCGACGGCGACCTCGACAAATGGCACAAGCTCATCAATTCCACACGCCTGCGCGTACTCATCAACCTCAGCAAACATGCAGACGATGCCGACCTCCAGGTGAAAGCCAAATTCGCCGCCATCCTCGCCGCTCCCGCGAATTTCCCGATCATGGAAGCGAATGCGGACAACTACCAGGTGGTGTTCAACGGCAACATCCAGGACAACCGATATCCGCTCGGGCCCTATAATCGCGGGTTCGATCGTGGCCGGAACAATATGGGCGCCACTTACCTCGACACGATGGTGGCCTATAAAGATCCCCGCACTTTCGAGATCGCCGAGCCGGTGGATACGGCCAAGCATCACAACATCCCTGGTTTCGCCACGCGGTTTTCTTCCTACAAAGGCGGCAGAACGGGCGATGTGCTGAGCGATCTCTCGTCGCAGAACGCCAACGGTTACCTTTCATACGGCAACGAGCGCCGCTATTGGCAGACGGGCAGCGGTGAGCCCTGCATCCAGCTGGGCTTCCCGGAAACCTGCTTCTCCATCGCCGAAGCCATTCAGCGCGGATGGGCGCCCGGCGACGCGGAAAGCTGGTACAAGAAAGGGATCAAGGCTTCGTTCGCGTTTTACGGACTGGGCGAAGACGTATTCAATAACTGGTACGCCGCCACGCCGAAAGCGCAATACAAAGGCAATAACGCCGATGGATTGAAGCAGATCCTCCTGCAGAAATACCTCGCGTTCTTCATGAACTCCGGGCGCCAGGCGTATTACCAGTACCGCCGCACCGGCATCCCGACGTTCGATGTAGGGCCGGCCAATGCCAACGGCGGAAAAATCCCCCGGCGCTGGCTCTATCCGCAGCGCGAGTACCAAACCAATAACGACCAGGTGAAAGCCGCGCTGCAACGGCAGTTCGGCGGCACAGACGATATCAACGGCGATATGTGGTTGATCAAGTAAACAGTGATTGAAAAGCAAAGGGCCTTCCGTCTGGAAGGCCCTTTTTTTATGCGGTCACCGCCCGGGGATCGATGGAGCGGAATTTATGTTGCAAGTGTTGCGGCGGGGGGAAGATGTGGGGATGGAAGAGGTGCGCGAGCACTTCCACGCCATCCGTGAGGGTACTGGCGCTGGGTTGGGTGAAAAGATCGTAATCCGCGAGATGGACTTCGTTGTTGCGGACGGCCTGGAGGTTTTCCCAGCCCGGTACTTTGGTGACGAGGTCCAGCTCGTCGAGCGAGCGGCCGGTAAGGAACCCGCAGGGTGCGATCACGAGCACTTCGGGATCGTAGCGGAAGATTTTTTCCCAGGGCGTAACGATGGAGTCGCCAGCGGGGTTAGACAGCATATCGACCCCGCCTGCGTAGGCCACCTGGTAAGGGATCCAGTGCCCGCAGTTGTAAACCGGCGCCATCCATTCCATGATCATCACGCGGCGGAGGGGCGAGCGGTGCTGGCGAAGGTGGTCCACCACGGCGTCGAGCCTTTGCTGGAGCGCGGTCACGTATGCGAAAGCAGCAGCTTCCTCGCCGAGGGCGCGGCCGATGGTAATGGCGCACTGGAAAACATCGTCGAGGTTATTGGGACTGAGGCTCACGAGCGCGGGCTGCTTGTCCAGTTTGTAGACGGCCTGCTGCGTGCAGTGCGTATCGATCTGGCAAACTTCACACACGTCCTGCGTGAAAATCACGTCGGGCGAGATGGAGGCCAGCAGCGGTTCGTCTACGTAATAGAGGCTTTTGCCCTGCGCTTTGGAAGCGGAGAATATCCGGTCGATTTCCTCGCTGCTGTAATGTTTGTCTTCGAGCACACAGCGGACCACTTTCTGCTTTTCGGCCAGTGCGGCGGTCGGGCATTCGAATGTGATGCCGTCGAGCAGGTGCTGGAGGCCCATGTCGTAGATCATTTGCGTAGCGGCGGGGAGGAAGGAACTGGCGGTCATATCAGGATCGGGTGGTTGGGTGGAAAGGGAAAAGGCCGGTTTGCGGCCGGCCTTTTCGTGATATTATCGGGCGGAAAGCGCCGGGACCCTGTTTTCCAGCCAGCTGAACAGGCCGAAAAAGATGCCGCTGTACACGACATTGGAGATCAGGGTGTTTTTGATGAAGGGGATGCCCAGGGCGTAGCACTTCATGAGGCCGGCGAAATCGCGGCTGAAGGGCAGGCCGGTGGTCATGTCGATGCTGGTAGGGCGCATCCAGGTGCCGAAGTCCACGATCAGCCAGTACACGATCGCTGCGAGGATGGAAGCGCCGAGAACGGGGAGCACCTTTACATTGCGGATCACCAGCTGGCCAATGAGCACCATCGCGGCGAAGCCGATATAATTCCAGTACCAGCCTTCGAACAGGAAACCGTCCGCATACGCCGCATACACCGTTTTCATCATGATCACATCGCTGAGGAAAAGCGCCAGCAAAGGGAACAGGTAGCTCTTCCATTTATCGGCGAACATCGCGCCGCCGAAAAGCGCCATGGCGCCCAGCGGGGAAAAGTTGGAGAAAGGAGTGAGCTGGCCTGCGGCAAGCACGCGCAGCACGCCGCCCGCTACGATGAAAAGCAGTAATACGATGAAACGCGGTTGGATTTGTTTGATGGACATGCGTCAGTTTTTAAATCAGAATGAAAAAGATACGCCGCTCTGCATGTTGAAGCCGAGGGTGGCGTAGCCGTAAATTTCCCAATATTTTTTGTTATTGGTGATATTATTTGCGTTGAAGAACACGCGTGCCTTGCCCAGGTTGTATTCCACATAAGCGTTCCACATGGTGTAAGGGTCCAGCGCCACGTATTCCGACTGGGGGAATTTGTAGAACAGGTCGTTACGGGTGCCGGTATGCTTTACGGTGGTGCTGACAAACAGCTTTTTGGTGGCCTGGAACCCGATCTCGATCTGGCCGGTATGGTTGGGCCGGCGGATGAGGTTGGAATAGGTCGTGTCTTTTCCGCTACCGCCAACGGTCGTCACTTCGCCGTCTACATACGCGTAAAACCCTTTCACGGTCAGGTTTTCGATGGGATGGGCGATCACTTCCACTTCCACGCCTTTGTCTTTCTGCTGGTTGTAGTTGATGTATTTGTAGTTGATGTAGGAGATCTGGTTCTTGATGTTCCTGCGGAAGCCTACCACGCGAAGGTCCAGCTTGTTATTGAACAGGAACGTCTGCGCACCGGCTTCATAGCTCACGGCATCTTCCGCTTTCAGGTCTTTGTTGCCGTAAATGCTGTAGAGTGAAGTGAGGGTAGGTGCTTTAAACCCGGAAGCCACGCTGGCGAACACTTTGAACTTGTCCGAAAACACGTAGCTGGGGTTGATGGTGTAGGTGAACTGGTTGCCGAACTGGCTGTGCAGGGTGTACCGCCCGCCGAGCTCCATGTTGAAACCATGCAGGTTTTTGAGGAACAGGGCCACATACGGACTGATGGAATGTTGCTCCCGGGTGCGGTATTTCACGTCCTTGAAATTGGCGGTGTCGGTGAGCTCGGATTTCCGGTATTCTGCGCCGGCCATCACCTGGAACCAGCTGGTAATGTCGTAATGACCGTACAGGTCGCCGTAATAGGCGCGCCCGTCCGTAAAGGTCTTGCCCCAATCAGTTTCATCGTCGCGGGTTACTTTCTGGTACGCGAAATTCCCGAAGATGGCGCCTTTCGAAAGGTCGTATTGCGCACGGATGCCGGAATGCAGCGCGTTGGATTTATTCTTGTTGAGCTTGCTGTCCACGAACGATCCGCCGTCGAAATTGCTTTTATAGTCGCTGAAGAACAGGAATGGCTGCAGGCGGAGGTTTTCGGTGGCCTGGATGCCGACGGTGGCGTTGAGGCCGTTGGATGAGTACCCGTCGCGGTCGAAATCGCCGGTGCCGGTCGTATCTGCCGCTTCGGAAATACCGTCGGTCGTGAAGTGGGTGAAGCTGATGTTGTAGTCTACATTGTCCTGTTTGCCGCGAAGGCCTGCGGAGCCTTTGAGGCTGCGGTTGGAGCCGTAAACCAGGTCGCCGTATACATTAACGGGTTTGATGCCGCCTTTTTTGGTGATGATGTTGATCACGCCGGCGATGGCATCCGAGCCGTACAGGGTGGTAGATGTTCCCCGGAGGATCTCGATACGTTCTACCTGGTCGATGGGCAGGAAGCGCAGGTCGATGGCGTTCCCTGTCAGCCCGGTAGCATCCGCCACGGGGATGCCGTCCATGAGGATGGTGGTGTACTGGGAGGTGGCGCCGCGGAAGTAGACTTCGCGGTTTTTGCCGGGGTTGGAGAAAGCCCCGCCGATCACGATGCCGGCCTGCTCGTTGAGCACATCTGCCACGGTGCGGCCCATGTTGTGCCCGATGGTCTGGGGCCCGATGATGGTGAGCACCTTACCGGTTTCGGATTGTTTTTTGTTGAACTTGGTAGCGGTTACCACAACCGTGTTGAGTTGGGAAACCTGTGTGGAGTCTTGCGACTGCGCGGTGTGCCCAGCGGCGAGGATGCCGGCGGTCAGGACCAGGTGTGTTTTTTTCATGTAGGCCATAGATTGTAAAAAAATCAGTGGCGCCGGGGAGAATTGAAAAGTACGTATGATGGCAGCAATGCCGCATATGCCCTCCGCTTTTCACCCGAAAGCGCGGATTAAAAAGTGGTATGCGGCAGGTCTTCTGGCTTCGCCCGCTTCCCGGGAGGCCTTCCCGTTCCGATGTGCCGGAACAGTGGCTGGGGTCCTGGAAAACGTTAATTGCGGGCTTACAGCTACGGGGATAGCTCCGGATTTTCACCGGATTCCCTATTAATGCCGGCCCCGGAAAGGGACCTGGCAACCGTGTACCGGCGGCAAACCTACGCATATTTTGGTAAATACAGCGTTAATCGGTTATCTTGTATATCATGAGCATCAAACCGAAACTCGGGCCGTTCGACCTTACCATGATCGTTGTCGGACTGGTCATCGGGATGGGAATATTTCGCACGCCGGTCAGCGTGGCCCGCGAAACGGGCACGCCGCAATTATTCTACATGGTTTGGGTGCTGGGAGGGCTCGTCACGCTCTGCGGCGCCCTCACCTATGCCGAGATCGGCTCCCGGTTCCCCGTGGCAGGCGGGTTTTATAAAGTGCTGTCGGTCGGCTTCCACCCCGCGTATTCTTTCATGATCAACTGGACCCTCGTCATTTCAAACGCCGCTTCCATCGCGGCGGTTTGCATCGTGGGCGCGGAATACATCGGCCCCGTGATCCTTCCCGGATCGATGCAGCATGAAGGCGGGCGTAAAACCATCGCCATCACGGCCGTGATCGTGCTGTATATCATTAATATGCTCGGCATCCGCATGAGCGCCAGCTGGCAGAACGTGCTTACGGTTTTCAAAATGACCCTCGTGCTGCTGCTCTGCCTGGCGGCCTTCAGCAGCCACGTGGCACCGCCGGCCGTGGCGGCCGTTTCGGTGGCGGAGCACAGCTGGGCGTACATCTTCGGGGCCGCGCTCGTGCCGGTTTTCTTCACCTATGGCGGTTATCAGCAAACGATCAACTTCGGGTCAGACGTCCGCGACCCGTCGAAAAACATGCCGCGCTCCATCCTGCTGGGGATCGGGATCATTTTGCTGCTGTACCTCACGGTCAATTACGCCTACGTGAAAGTGATCGGGTTCGAGCAGCTGAAAACCACCGAAGCCCTGGCCGCCCGGATGGCCGAAGCGTTTTTCGGGGAATATGGCTTCAAGGTAACTTCGGTACTGCTGTTTTTGTCGGTGCTGGGATACGCCAACGTCAACCTCATGTCTAACCCCCGGATGTATTACGCGATGGCCGAAGACGGCGTGCTGCCGGGTGTTTTCAGACGGGTCAATTCCAAGACCCAGGTACAGGAAGTGGCGCTCACCACCTTTGCGCTGCTCATCGTCGGCATGCTGTATTTCCTCAGCAACTTCGACAATATTATCCAATATGTCATGCTTTTTGACTCAATTGGCCTTGCTTCAGCTGCAGCCACGATATTTGTGCTCCGGAAGAAAACGGCGCACCTCGACGGAACGGGCATCTACAAAATGAAGTTCTACCCCGTCGTCCCCGCCATTTTCATCACCGTGTATTTATTCGTAACCGTCAATATTTTTATAAAAGATCTAAACCAGGCGCTCGGAGGGATGTTTTGGTTTGTAGCGGGACTACCCATTTATTTTTTCATGCGCTATGCCGTACGGCGGCGAAATTAGCGCTATCAGTTTGACATATGGACCTTTCATTTATAATAAACCAACTGGGAGAAGACCGGGAGCAGTATTTCAATGCCATTGCACCACCCATTATGCAAAGCAGCAACTTTGCGTTCAAATCTGTGGGCGAGATGCGGGATTTGTTGCGGGATGAATATAAAGGCTTCCTGTACACGAGGGGCAACAACCCAACGATCGATATCCTGCGGAAGAAACTGGCGGCGCTGGATGGCGCGGAAGACGCGCTGATCTTCGGCAGCGGCGCGGCTGCCATTTTCGCGGCGGTGCTGTCGCAGGTTCAGCAGGGCGATCATATCGTGTCTGTCCGCGATCCCTACAACTGGGCCGGCCAGCTGTTCACGAGCATCCTGCCCCGGTTCGGGGTTACAACTACGTTCGTGGACGGAACGGATACCGCGAATTTCCGCAACGCCCTCCAGCCCAATACCCGCCTCATCTATCTCGAATCCCCCAATTCGTTCACTTTCGAGTTGCAGGATATAGCCGCGGTTGCGGCGCTGGCGAAGGAAAAGGGGATCGTGACGATGATCGACAACAGTTACTGCACTCCTATTTTCCAGCGGCCGCACGAACTGGGCATCGATCTGTGCCTGCAGTCGGCCACGAAGTTCATCAGCGGCCATAGCGATACTATGGCCGGGGTGCTTACGGGGCGGGAGGAAATGATCCGGAAGATATTCATGTCGGAACTGCTCAATATCGGCAGCGGCATCGCGCCGTTCAACGCGTGGTTGCTGCTGCGGGGGCTCCGTACGCTGGAAATCCGGCTGGAGCGCAGCGCGGCGAGCACGAAAACGATCTGCGAATGGCTGAAGGAACAACCGGAGATCGAAAGGGTTATTTTCCCGATGGACCCCGGCTTCCCGCAATATGAACTGGCGAAAAAGCAGATGCACGGCGCCGCCGGGCTCATCACCATCCAGCTGAAAGTGGAAAGGCGGGAGCAGGTGGAGGCGTTCTGCAACGGGCTACAACGCTTTCTCATGGCGGTTTCCTGGGGCGGCCACGAGTCGCTGGCGTTCCCGGCCTGCGCCTCCCTGGCGGAAAACGAATTCGACCCCGCCATACCGAAACACAGGATGGTACGGTTGTACATCGGGCTGGAAGAGCCGGGCGTCCTCATCAGCGATCTCGCCCAGGCACTCGGCGCCATCAATTGACAAATAAGACCGCTTTCAACGAAAAAGGCCCGGAACGTTCCGGGCCTTTTTTATGTCGACAGATCAGCTCATGCTGTACGCGTACATTTTGGCAGCTTGAACGTTACTTCAAACGTGCCTTTCACGAGAATGCGGAACGTCCACCGCGGGTTTACGTTGTATTTCTGCTCGTCGGTCGGCGCTATTTCAGGGTCCAGCTTTACGAACTGGCTGGGGATACGGTAATACATGAGGTAACCGTAGCCGGGGTATTCCTTCAGGGGGAACGGCGTTACTTCGTAATTGCAGACCATGGTAGTATCGGTGTATTCTACAGGGTGGAACTTCGCGTAGGATTCGAACAGCGGGCGGTCGCCGCGCTTGATCAGTTCGCCGGCTTTGGGATTGAACGCCTTGCCGTTTTTGTCGGTGATCTTGATCCGCACCTGGTAGCCCTCGTCGGAAAGTTTCTTCACCGTCATGGTGGGAATGCCCATGTCGCCGAAGGTGGTAGTGCCGTCGATGAAGTAAGCGCATCCGGGCGTGCCTTGCTGCCGGTAAGCCTGGTCGAGCAGCTGGATGACAGAAATATTCCGGAACGTTTTGGTGCCGCTCTGGTTGGTGACAGACACGTCGAAGGCATAGTTGCCCGCGGGAAGTGTGCCGGTACCTTCATTGAACATCAGCTGTCCGGATTTTTCCATGAATTGGAGCGCCGGAATATCCATTATCTCCCGTTTCTTGTTCAGCATCGCCACCGTTGTATCGCTCGTAGGATCGAAAAGGGCCGTCCAGACATATACTTTGTTCTTTTTGAAGAACATATCCGTCGCCTTGCCAGTGGCTATGTCGCGAATCTCCAGGAGCTTCACGGTAATCGGGTAATTAGAGCCGTCCAGCTCGAAGGCTTTCGGGTCGGAGTTCCAGTTGGTGCCGCGCAATACGCGGAATGTATCGTTCACGTAGCGGATCTGCTCGCTGATGTAGCCTTCCGGGATCTTTTTACAGGAAGATACCATGCCCGTTGTTGCAACGGCGGCAATAGCGCATCCCATGATCGTATATTGAAGAAATTTTTTAGCCATGTGGAAAGATTAATTGAGTTCAACAAAAGTGAAGTTGTGATAATTCGCCAGTACATGCACGACGCCGTTGTTGGTAATGACGCCGGAAGTCTGGACTACCACGCGTTTGTCCCGCTCTTCGGTGGGCACGTCGTCATTGATCAGGGGGTCGAGCGTACCGATGACTTTCGTGAAGTAGATATACTGCGGAATGAGGGTGAGGCCGTCGTTGATATATGCCCCGCTGGGGTCGTCCCAGAGCGTGATGTGGCGTTTCTCACCGTCTTTGGACGTGTAATACTGGCCTTCTTTCGTCAGCGCCGCGCGCTCAATTCGCTGCGGGAAGAGGTAAGCGCGGAGGGAATCCTTGTATTTCGGAAAATCGAGCTCACCGAATTCGAATTTCAGGTTTTCGTCGTTCGCTTCGAGCTGTTTCCTTACCTGTACCACTTTTTTCACGTAATTCTGGATGGCATAGTCGGTGGGCGCGAAGAAAGTTCCCGCGGCGTTGACTTCATCTTTCAACCCGGTTTTATCGATCAGCAGCACGAGCGTATCGAACAGCGGGTTGGTTTTCAGGTATTCGTATGTGGTACCGTTGAATTTGGGATTGTGGGTGCTGCCGCCGATGAAGTAATCGGTTTTCTTGCAGGAAGCGAAAGTGGCTGCCAGCAACAACATCCATATCCATTTTATTTTTGATTGCATGATTGTCGTTTTTGGATTTGAGATTAAAGTCTGCCGTTCCAGTAAGGCGTCTGTTTCATCAGCATATTGTCTTTGAACAGCGCTCGGGGGATGGGCCAGTAGTTTTTGCCGTAAAATTCGGATCCCGGTTCCATGGCCTTTTCGAATTGCCCGTTGAAATCGTCGATGAACCCGGTACGGAGGAGGTCCCAGAACGCATGTCCTTCCGCGAACAGTTCGCGCTGGCGCTCGGTGACGATGAAATAATAAAGATCGTCCCCGGCCGTGGTGCCGTCGAGCGCCTCAAGGCGGGCGCGGGTGCGCACCTTGTTCACCAGGTCGCGCGCTTCGGTATCCTTTTTAATTTTGGACAATGCCTCTGCACGGAGCAGGATGATGTCGGAAAGGCGGAAGACGAGCAGGTTGTTGGACTGCCGGGGGTCTTTCCGTACGTCGCCGTCGCGGTAGGTGATGTTGACGTATTTCTTCATCATAATATTTTTCTCCATGGATGTACGGGTATCTTTTTCGAACCAGAGCATCTTGCGCAGGTCGCCGTCTTCCCAGTACACGTTATTGTAAGTTGTCAGGTGCGTCATCCAGGGCACCTGGTCTGGAGTGGAGGCATCGCGGGTGGCGAGGTAAGGAATGTACAGCGTTTTGGAGCCGATGCCCTGGAAGGAACCATAGATGTCGGGGCCTGATCCTTCGTTCTGTTCTTCGTTGATATTGATCTCGAAGATCGCTTCCATAGAGCGGCCGATGGGTATACGGCTGTATTCGGCGGAGTCGGTGATGAATTTCAGTCCGTATTTGCCGGGGCTGGCCACGAGGTCGCGGGTGGCTTCTTCGCATTTGGGAAAATCTTTCATCCAGGCGTAGATATGCGCTTTCAGGGCGAGGGCGGAAGCGCGGGAGGCGCGTACGCCGCGGTCGTTGGTCTGAATGGGCGTTTCGGGCAGCAGCTGGATGGCGGCATCAACGTCTTTGATACACTGAGCCAGCACTACGCTTTGTTTTTCGCGCCCGATGTTTTTGGCCTGGGAGAGGTCTTCAACGGGCTCCAGGATCAGGGGAACGTCGCCCCAAACGCGGGAGATGTAGAAGTAGAGGAATGCGCGGAGGAAATGGGCCTCCCCGGTATAATAAGCCTTGTTCGCACCAATGGCGAATGCATTATCCGGAATGGTGGGGATTTTCTGGACGAGGAGGTTCGCCTGGGCGATAGCCTTATAGTACAGCGTCCAGTTCTGGAGGTTCTCCAGGTAACCGTAATACACGCCGTCCAGTTCCCCGTTGGCGATCTGGTGGATGGAATAGTCGGAAGAATACGTGACGCGGAACGTGTTGGCGGTAATATCGCCATACACGAAGAAGCGGTTCTCGTCCGTGAGGGCTTCACGGATGAGGGCGTATCCTCCCATCAAACCGGCCAGCGCATCTTTATCGTTTTTCCAGAAAGTGAGGCTGGTAGGCCCCGTCTTGGGCTCCAGTTCCAGGATTCTCTTACAGCTGCCGAATACGATTGCACAGAGCAGTACGGCGGCGATTACATATCTTGATTGTTTCATAATGTCATTTTTAAAGTGGAAGCCTAGAATCCGACGTCAATGCCAAGGGTGAATTTCATCGGGATCGGATAACCGTCGCCGGTATAAACACCGTAAGCATTTACGGCTTCCGCATCGGGAATATTATTCCGCTGGAAAGTGTACATGTTGTCGATCACCCCGTACAGCCGCAGCCTGCTCAGCTTCAGCCGCTCGATAATGGGCTTCTGGAAATTGTAGCCGAACGTTACGGTTTTGATGCGGACATACGAGCCGTCTTCAATGTACATCGTGTTCTTATCCAGGAAGCGGTAGGGAGAACGCTGGTCTCTCACGAGCGAAAGGGTCGGGTATTCCGCAATGTCGCCGGAACGTTTCCAGTAATTGAGCTTGTCCACGTCGAAGATGGCCCTCCGCGAAAATGCGGTCTCTCCACCATCGCCGGAACCTTCGAACAGGTACTCCAGCCTGCGGTTCAGGTAACTGTTCATGATGGAGCGGCCGAAAGTATAGCTGAGGAATACGCCGAACGTAAAGCCCTTGTACTCAAAGTTGTTGTTCAAACCACCATAATACCGCGGGTTGGGATCGCCGCCGATGATCTGGTCCATCGGTTCCTTAATGTCGAAGTTACCGTCCTGGTCTACGAGGATCGGGTCGCCGGGATGGTATTCATACCCCACGAAGTTCGTCAGCAACCGGCCGGTCAACAGGTTGAAGGGAATGTCTTTCTCGGTGGAATAAATCCCTCTCGACTCGAACACATAATATTGGTTCGCCGGCCTGCCCACGGTCAGCAGATAGTCCAGCCCGTAAACACCGGTGTTATAGTTAAAAACGATGGAACGGCCGCCGTTGGGCAATGCCGTGATCGTGTTCTGGTTGTGGGAGAACACGAAGTCGGTATACCACTGCAGTTTGCTTTTCGGATTGAGGTTCCTGGTATTGATCGTCAGTTCCACGCCAGCATTGCGGAGGCCGATGGCGTTCGTCTGCGCTTCGGTGTAGCCGCTGGAGTTGGGGAGCAGGTAGCTGAAGAAACCTTTGGACGTGCTCCGGTTGTACAGGTCGGCGATAACGCGGATACGGTCTTTGAAGAACCCTGCTTCCAGGCCCACGTTGCCCTGGCGCGATTCTTCCCAGGAGAGGTCTTTCTGCGCGATCCCGTCGAAATAATTCGGGCGGATAACCGGTACCCCGTTGTAGGAAGTAGCGCCTATGCTGCCCTGGAAGGCGGCCTGGTTTACGACATAGGTATTGTAACCGAGGTAGTTCCGCTGCGGTTGGGTGCCCGTTACGCCATAACTGCCGCGCACTTTCAGGAAGCTCAGCCAGCTGAGGTCTTTCATGAAAGGCTCGTCGCTCACGATCCAGCCGGCGGAAACCGAGGGGAAGAAGCCCCAGCGACTGTCTTTACCGAATTTGGACGATGCGTCGAAATTGAACACGGCCGACAGCAGGTAGCGGTCGTTGAAGGAATAGTTGATACGGCTGAACAGGCTTTGCATGCCCTCTTCAGTGGTGAGGGAGCTCGTGGTGGAGTAGTTCTTGTTCGCTACGTTCACCACCCAGATATAGTCGTTCGGGATGAGGTCCGCGCTGGCAAAGGTATTCTGGTATTGGGTGTATTCCGCGTTTTGACCGATGATCCCGTTCAGGTCATGCTTGCCGATTTTCTTCGAATATTCGAGGGTGTTGTACATAATGATGCCTTCCGTTTTGCTGGAGAAGGCCGCCCCGAACCCGAATGTATTGTTGCGCACCAGGCCGGGCTGGTAAAAGTTGCGCGCCGAGCTTTCGTTGGAATAGGTCAGCGTGGTGTTGAACCGCAGGTTTTTCATGAGGCTGACATTGAACACGGTGCTGAGTTCCAGCTGGTTGTTGATGTTCTTGTTCTGCCCGCGGTCGTTCCCCAGCAGGTAGTCTTTCGACGCGTCCGTCAACCCAAAAAACGAGGAAGGCATGGAATACGTGTCGAAGGCGAAGAAGCTGCCGGTACGTTCGTTAGACGAGCGGGGCCGGTCTGTACGGTTGATCCGGACGCGGGTCTGGTTTTCCAGCCAGGGCGTAAACTTGGCGCCGAGGCGGGCCATCACGGTATAGCGCTTGAACCCGGTTTTTTTGATGATACCGTCTTCTTTGTAATGCCCGAGGCTTACGCGGTAGTTGAAGATATCGCTGGCGCCAGACATGCTGACGTCGTAGTTATCGATCTGCCCGTTCTGGTAAAACATGCCCTGCCAGTCGGTAGCGTTATTGAAAGCCGGGTTGAGGCTGTCTGTCAGCATCATCGGCAGGCTTTCGTTATCGATATACCCGTTATAGAGATTGAGGAGTTTCATTTTGAGGCGGCGTTCTTCCGCTCCGCCCACTACTTCGGCGAGTTGCGGCCTGCGGGTGAAGCCGTGGTAGGTGCTGAAATTGAACTGGGGCTTGCCGAGTTTGGGGATTTTCGTTTTGATGATGATGATGCCGTTGGAGCCGCGGGAGCCATAGATGGCGGCGGCGGAGGCGTCTTTTAGGATGTCGATGGACTCGATATCGTTCGGGTTGAGGCCGGCAATGGCGTTGGTGCCTGTGCCGTTGGATTCCAATTCACCCAGTTCAGAGGCGGAGGTCGGGATACCGTCGATCACGTATAGCGGACGGGAAAGGGCGCGGGCTTCGTCGTATCCGCGGAGCACCGAGGTGTTGCCGCGTACCACGAGGGTGTTGCGGACACCGGGCTCACCGGTGAAGTTCTGCACGTTCACGCCGCTGACACGGCCCTGCAGCATCATGTCTACGCTCACGGCGGGGAGGTTCTCGATCGTTTCGCCTTTCACGGTGGCGATGGAAGCGGTGTTTTTGCGGCGGGAAACTTCCTGGTAGCCGATCACCACGTAATCGCCGAGGGTTTTGGAGCCCACCTGCAGTACGATGTCTACGGCATCTTTTCCGGCGACGTTCACTTCCTGGGGATCGAAGCCGATGAGGCTGACGATGATCACGTTGCCGGTGCCCTTGAGCGTGAGCGCGAAAGAGCCGTCGGCCGAAGCTACGGTGCCGTTGGTGCGGTGGCTCTTTTCAATGATGGTGGCGCCGGGGAGTGGACTGCCGTCTTTTTCCCGGACCTTGCCGGTGATGCGGCGCTCCTGGGCGTATGCGCTCACGCATAGCAGCAACAGCAGGAACTTCAGTAAGAAGATACGCTTGAACATAAAAGTGATTTTGAGAGTAGTGCCTCGATCTGTCTTTGTACGGTAACTGCGGATGTTTTGGGGCATACCTTCCCCTGCCTCGCCTGGCCGGCATGGTGCGCGCTTGAGCGCGAAAGAAATGTCATGTCCTGTATTGGCAGGTTCTGATAGCCTGGCGGCGCGGATTAAGTGCTGCTGATGATAATTCCGTAGCGACTAAAATGCGTGTAAATTCCATTGGCTGGTGGCCAGATGGTAATAAGGCGAATGCTGCTGTCCTGATGAATAGGCTGCATCAGCTCCAAATGCCGCAGTTTGCTGTGTTTTGACAGAATTTAGCTGGTTATGAATTTTGGTTGAAAGTTGAGTGCTCTTTTAGAATGCGGTGACGTTGCTGCGGTATGGCTGTCTCTCTCGATTTTTTAGACAGCGATGCCGGAATGGATTTTTTTGATTAGCGATTTAGATATTTTTCCCGTTTCGTTACTATTTACATTTTCCCCTTACAAATTCGATTTAGCAGTGGGGAATTCACTTTTAACACGCTTTAAATTTAACAAAACTTTTGGTTTTGTCAAGGTCGTTTGTGTTATTTTTTTACGAGAAGCTGACATGTGGTAGAAATAGCCAGACCGCTTAAGTCTGGCGCCATTCATAAACTTATCGAGTGCATATGGGCGGTCGGTGAACCATGCGTCACTATTATGACCTTTTTCAAGAAAGCGCGCCCGATTTGTGACATGCAACAGGCATGTTCGGGATGAGGGAAACGCATTCGAAAAAAGAGAAGCAGAAAATTTTTTTATGAAATAAAATCATTTACTTCACATCGTTTACCTTACGTTGACCTGTAGATCATGCGAACCGAAATAAATCGAGACCCGTTTCCCAACGTAATTAGAAACTGCCGCAAACAGCCTAGACCTATTCTTAATATGCGGTGAAAAATCGACCCGCAGCAATTTCTGTTGACATATGAAGATTCGATCTATCCCATTCCTATTGGCATCCCTGTGCTTGTTCATGCCCCTGTTTACCCATGCGCAGGAGACCCTGGGGCAGCCCAAGTTCGATTACTCGCCCAAAACACCTGAGATAGCCGCCATGCAGCAGTTTCAGGATTTTCCGGTAAGCTACTTTACCGGGATACCGAACATCACTATTCCCCTGCTGAAAGTACCCTCCAAATCCGGTAGTGTAAACTTTAGCCTCACTTACCAGGGCGGTGGCGTAAAGGCCGACCAGCAGACCGGAGTCGTAGGGCTCGGTTGGTCCCTGAACGCCGGCGGTATGATCACCCGGACGGTTAAAGGCAATCCGGACGAGGGGATCCGGTTCAGGACCGTCAAGGATACTTCCATTGTATTTAACCCGGGCACCGGTAAATGGGATACTACCTACTTTTGGGGGGCAGCCAGTGAAAGATGGATGTTGAGCGGTTATCAGATTTATGGGGGAATGTATACCGACAATTCATCTAATCTTGATCTGACCGCGGTTTACAGCCGATTGGTGTCTAATAATAATTCAGTTAAATCCGGCTCCGCCCCTGATACCTGGGACCTGGAAAACTACTATGCCGGGATGAGCGATGGTGAGCCTGATATGTTTTACTTCAATTTTGAAGGATATTCAGGTAAGTTTTATTTCAAGAATAAACAGCCGGTGCTGATCCCTCAAAACCAGGAACTAAAAATCGTGACCACGTTCTATAAAGGAGTGGGGGAATATAGCATGACTGACAACTATTTCGATGCATTCTCCATCATAACACCTGACGGAAAGGAATATCGCTTTGGCGGAAGCACATCGGCCCGTGTGCTCGCGGAAATTAACAACAGCGGCTATTACAAGCCGAATGCCTGGTTATTGACCACTATCATTGACCGCAATTCGAAAGATACCATCCGGTTTGAGTATGAGCAACGCAGCTCCTCGTTGAAAAGACCGGTCAACGGACAGGAGTTCGTAAAGGCGACGGACTTCGATGCCTGCATTGATCTTTGGGGGTCGCTGCAAACCGAACGGTTTAAGGAGGCCCGACTTTTAAAAGTGACTACGCGTAAAGCGGAAGCCCGGCTTTATTATTCAGACGTCTCCGAGACTTATGTATCTACTTCCCGGCTGGATTCTATCCGGCTATATGATCGCGTAACCGGTTTGCCGGATAAAAAATCACAGCTGGATTACAGCAATTTCAAATCCGGGCGCCTCAAGCTGAATGCCTGTATTCTGACGGATGTTAACGCCAGGTTGGTGATGCCTTATCAATTCACATACTACGACACGGCATTCCAGAAAGACCCTGTGAACACCACAAAAGATTTTTACAGTCCATATTCCCAGGACTATTGGGGCTTTTATAACGACAAAGTAATAAACCACCAGAAGCAAAGCCTGTACATCCTCTGCGGCACTACCGGAAACAGGAAACCTGCATGGCCGCAAATGCAACGCGATGCCCTGATCGCAGTAAGTTATCCGACAGGTGGAAAAACGATGCTTGAGTATGAGCCGCATGATTTTTCCTCCGCCAGGAACCTGGACGGGACCTTTGCCGATGCAGATAATTTCCAATCGGCCATTATTCACGATTTCAACATCAGTAGCATGGTGGGAGGGCTCCGGCTCAAGCGGATGCTGCATTATGATCCGTTGCGCGGAGATACGCTCATCCGCAAATTAACTTACCGGAAATTTGATCTGCCAAACCAATCTTCTGGGCACCTGTACGTTTCACCTTCGCTTTTCGTCAGTCTTAATACCCCCTATTGCTCCCCTTCAGATCCTGCCCGTTATTTTGTTGCAACACATAATATCCAGGAGAATTCAAATGGAGAGGGACATATTGGCTATAACAACGTGGCGGTTACCGAAGAAAAGGCAGGTGTGTCGAACGGTAGAACGGAATATGAATATTTCAGCGATGTTAATACGGATTCAACATTCTATTTTAATGTTTGCGATAGCGCAGTCAACAATTGCTACATCGGCAATTACGATATTCTTGTACCATGGCTTCCGAAAAGAGTTTTACCAAACCTGCTCACAGGTATGGAAAAAGCAAAACGTGTTTACACGCAGGCGGGACAAATACTCCAGGAAAGCAGGACTAATTATCAGTCTATCCGATATAGCGGTATGCTTAGGGCCATTCTGCTGCGGAACGTTGAAAAAAATAAGCTTTGCGGCATTCCTCCTATCAATGGCGGCACCACGCCGTCGCCTAACGGCAGCAAACAGTTGTTATCACCTAACTTTAGTTTTCAGTTCCTGCAGTCCTATGTAATTGGACGGATGGCTATAATGCCGAAAGAAACCATCGAAGACCATTATACAACATCCGGGTTGAAGATGACGGATACGATCACCTTTACGTATGCAAGTCCTTATCATATATTGCCCACACGGAAAACGTCCCGTTCCAGCAATGGGTTACAGGTATATGAGGATATCCTGTATGCAGCGGATTTCACAGATGTGGCAGGCGATTCAACTTTTAAATACCTTAAAAAAGGATACTACAATTTTCCTATCGCCAGTTTCAAAAACGTGAACGGGAAGGTTGTTTCCGGTGGGTACCGGAAATACAAAATGTCTTTTGCAACAGATTCTACAAGTATCCTTCCCAAAGAGGAATATGCTTTGCTGACTGTAGAAGGAGAATTGCCCACGGCAATCAACCTCACCACCACATATCCAAAGCAGCTTAATTTTACCGCTTCCAAATTCCTGCGGGTGGCCGACTATGAATTTGATACCGATAATAATATATCGCAGGTAACTACGAAAGGTGGCGGATTGCGGGCGCTAACATGGGACTATAATAATTCGCAGCCCGTTTCGGCAACGCTCAATGCGGGCCGGCTGGAAATTGCCTATACAAGTTTCGAATCAGCGACCAACGGCCGCTGGACCGGCTCTTCCAGCCGCGTTGCAGGAGGAATAATGGGCAGTCGCGCATATAGTCTTTCTGCCGGAGCGTTAAGCGTGTCGGGACTGCCCTCCGGTAAAGAGTACATCGTTTCTTACTGGTCGAATGGCGCAGCTGCCGCCGTCAACGGCATCGCAGCTACACAGGGGCCGCTTAAGCAGGGATGGCGTTATTATCAACATATACTCCCGGCTACAACCACGAGTGTTTCAGTGAGCGGCACCGTTCAAATCGACGAATTGCGCCTTTATCCCCGACAAGCGTCAATGTCTACTTTTGCTTACAATCCGCTTTCTGGTGTTACGGAGATTGCCACCCCGAACGGAATTTCGCAATTCGAGTATGACGGGTTGGATCGTTTGCTGCTCATTCGTGATCTGGACGGGAACATCATCAAGCAGGCGGCGTATGTTTATGAAACTTTCAATCATACCGCTGCAACCTGGCTGAACACCGGAACTACACGTTGCAAACCCTGCGCCGCCAATTCCGCCTATAACGACGTCATCCTCCAACATGAACAAACGGATATAAATCCCCGAAGCGCAACCTTCAGTACCAAACGCTGGGTGGATGCAGGAACATCCACATCCTGCACTTCGAATGCCGTATGGCAGAATACCGCCACAGCTACCCGCTGCAAGAAGAACGGAAGTAACCAGAATACGGGAGAAATCGAGCAGGAACAAAAGGATATGAATCCCTGTAGCGCCACCTACAACACGCTCCGTTGGGTCGTAACAGGCACTAACCTCACCACTTGCCCCTTGCCGGTGGTTTGCAGCGGTAACGACAAAAAACTCATCAACGGCGTCTGTGAAACGGGCAATCGGGTAAATACAGCCTCAGCAGGTGTAATAGTGAATGGACAGAACCGTTACAAATGCACCTATCATTACGAATGGAGCGATTGTTCGAAGAGTATAAACTATGAAGAGATCATGGTGTCGCCCTGTACGCTGAACCTCAGTTGTGATGATTGGTGAGCCTATGCACCAGCAAGCCCTAAACAATTATTGATTTATCCCACAAACTGAAAATATGAAAAGCGACAGAACTTATCCCCGTTTCGCTTTGATCTCGTGGTTGATTGGATTTGTTATACCTACGGCACTTTTTGCGCAAAACGCTCCTAACACAAGCAGCCGCCCTGTTGCCACACCTGCCGCCGTACCAGCTAACTATCCCGGTACCGCAAACAACTATATTCGCGTCTGGGAGCCATCCATGCCGTCAAATGACCCGGCGATAATCAGCGCACCGGCCAGAACAGTGAAAGAAGTGAAGCAAACTACGCGATATTTTGACGGGCTTGGCCGCGAGATACAGTCGGTTGAGAAAGGAATCGGCGGTATTATTGACACAATTGCCACTGGCGGTAAAGATCGCGTGTCCATGAAAATATATGATGTTTTCGGAAGGGAGCAGCTGATTTATTTGCCTTATGTTCACCAGGCAACCAGCGATGGCCTTTTTAAAACCACGCCCTTTTCCTCCCAGGCCACATTTTTGCAGAGCGCCACACTCAGCCCTGCCACATCAGGAGAGACCATTTTTTACAGCCAGTCGGATTTCGAGGCCTCACCACTCAATCGGGTGCTTAAATCTTACGCGCCGGGTAACAGCTGGGCAAAATCAGGCGGCAACCGGCCGGTCGAGACGCAATATCTTCTCAATACTGTTTCCGATTCCGTGAGAATTTGGACCATCGCTCCCGGGGTAGCGATCCCGACCAGTGCCGCCGGTCAAACATACGCAGCCGGGCAATTGGAAAAACTCGTGACCAAAGACGAAGCCGGAAATGAAATCGTCGAGTACAAAGATAAATCGGGCCAGATCGTTTTGAAGAAATGGCAGCTGGCGACCACGCCCGGTACCGCCCATGTTGGCTGGCTATGTACTTATTACGTATACGATATCACCGGGAACCTCCGCTTTGTGATTCCGCCAAAAGCGGTGGAAGCCATCCTGGGAAGTTGGGTGATATCTGCGGCAATTACCCACGAGCTATGCTTCTATTACCAGTTCGATGAACGGAAACGACATATCGTCAAAAAAGTTCCGGGTGCAGGCCCTGTTCATTTGGTATACGATACCAGGGACCGTCTCGTGTTTTTACAGGATTCCGCACAACGCGCCAAAACGCCCACCCGTGAGTGGCAGGTAATGTTTTATGACGGGTTAGACCGGCCAACGATGTCCGCGCTATATGCCTCCAATGCTTCACGGCAGCAAATCCAGGATTCAACGAATAATTTGCCGGCAACAGGAAATCCCGTTCCCAATATCACAGGCTATACGCCGGTCTCATATACCTACTACGACGATTACTCCTGGACAGGTAAACATGCGGTGGAAACGGCAGATCTGACCAAGCCGCAGGCAGGGGGGAACGCCTATGCGGAATTCAATACGGCAGTAAGTACATTGACACAGGGCCTGGAAACAGGCAGCAAGTTGCGGGTATTGGGCGCTCCGACAGAAAAATGGCTGATTTCCACCGTGTATTATAACGACAAGGGACGCGCGATTCAATTGATTGCAGACAATGCGTCCGGTGGCAAAACTGTCTCAACGAGCTTATACGACTTTTCCGGAAAGCTGCTGAGCAGGTACGACCGCCATTCCAATCCTTCCAGCACCTCAGATCCTTCGAATACCCTGTTGACCATGAACCGTTACGATGCAACGGGCAAAATCAGGTCAGTGAAGAAACGGGTAAATGACAATTCGGCAACAGACAAGGTCATATCGGAATATAACTACGATGAATCAGGCAATCTTAGGGACAAACGATTGGGCGTTTCCGGCGCTGCCACGCAGATAGAAAAGTTGACGCACGAATATAACATCCGCGGGTGGCTCAAATCCATCAACAAGTCGTATGCGGTAACGGCGGGCAGTACCGCAAACTGGTTTGGGATGGAATTGAGTTATGATTATGGTTTCCAGACAAATCAATATAACGGGAATATTGCCGGCGTGCGCTGGAAAAGTATGGGAGATGGTGTCGCCAGGGCATACGGATACTTGTACGACAAGGCAAACCGGCTTCGTTCTGCGGATTTCAACCAGCTGAATACAACCGCCAGCACTTTATGGGAAAAGAACCTGGTGGATTTTTCTGTAAGCAATTTGGCCTATGATGTCGGCGGCAACATCTTGTCGATGAAGCAAATGGGGCTCAAAGCCGGAGTTCCGGCGGTTGTGGACCAGCTCAGGTATGAGTATTATGCCGGCAGCAACAAGCTCCGCTTTGTAAGGGACACCGCTAATGATGTGGCCAGCCTTTTGGGCGATTTCAAGGAGCCTGCTGCGAATAATTCCTCGAATGCCAGCGCGCCTGCCACCGATTTTGACTACACCTATAATCAAAACGGCAGCCTGATTTCCGATAAGAACAAAGATATCTCGGCGATCACGTATAATCATCTGCATCAGCCGCAATTGATTATAATTACGGGGAAGGGCACCATCGCTTTCGAATACGATGCGAACGGCATCAAGCTGAAAAAGACAGTTACTGACAATACGGTGACGCCCGCAAAGGTATCCAGCACCGTTTACCTGCCAGGTACAATATATGAAAATGACACGCTGGCATTCGTTGGCCATGAAGAAGGGCGTATCCGGGCAGTGCGTAAGACAGGGCAGCCCGTTGCATTTTCATACGACTACTTCCTGAAAGATCACCTGGGCAACGTACGCATGGTGCTGACCGATCAAACCGATTTCTCCATGTACCAGGCCAGCATGGAACCGGAAAATGCTGCGAAGGAAACCGCGCTGTTCAGTAACGTGGATGCCAGTCGTGTGGATAAACCGGTCGGCTATCCTGAAGACGAGCAAACGAAGAAAAATGCGGCCGTAGCGAAGCTCAACGGAGCGGACCCAGACCGTAGGATCGGGCCCAGCCTCGTCTTGAAAGTAATGGCCGGCGATACGATCCGGATCGGTGCGCGGGCATTTTATAAAACGGGCCCCGGCGGGCAGCCATCAAGAACCACAGCTCCATTGAACGATATGGCCGGCGCATTGCTGCGGGCCTTCGGGTCCGGTGGGCAGAAGGGGTTGGCTGATCACGGCGAGGCCACAAATTCGTCTGCCACACCGTTCAGTAACAACTTCGTCAACAATAGCTGGGAACGGCTTAAGCAGAAAGAAAATCGGGGTAATTCCAATCCTAACCGTCCACGCGCTTATCTCAATTTCGTGTTGTTCGATGAGCAACTCGGGATGGTGGAGGAAAATAGTGGGGTAAGACAGGTGGCAGCGAATCCAGACCAACTCCAAACGCTGGCCCAGGATAATATGGTAGTGCAAAAAAGCGGCTACCTGTACGTTTATACCAGCAATGAAACGCCCCAGGATGTTTACTTCGACAATCTGACCGTAATGGCGATATCCGGGCCATTGCTGGAGGAAACGCATTATTATCCTTATGGCCTCGCTATGGCGGGTATCAGCGCCAAAGCGATCTACAAGCCGGAAAATAAATACCAGTACAACGGGAAGGAACTGCAGAACAAGGAGTTTTCAGGAAATGGTGGCAGCGGCCTGGAATGGTATGACTACGGTGCGAGGATGTACGATCCGCAAATCGGCAGATGGCACCATATTGATCCGAAAACGGATCAAATGAGGAGATGGTCTCCTTATAATTATGCGTTCGATAACCCGCTCCGTTTTATCGATCCGGACGGCATGGCCCCGGATGATTGGGTCGCAACTAAAAATTCCAACGGAACATATACACCGAGGTATTACAGCTCGAAATCATTCGCGCAAAAGGCCGTCGAAGAAGGAGGCTATTATCTCGGAAAAGAGGCAACGATCAACGCAAACGACGGTAACACCTATAAACTGAACAGGGACGGTACTGCCGATGTAGTAAAACCTGAAGAGAAGAAAGACGAAAAAGAAGATAAAAAGGAAACTAAGGAAGCGAAAGCGAGTGTAACCAAGAGCGCAGGTGATTTAGAGCCGGTCGAGACCAAAACCGCGAGCGATCTCAACACCACGATCAATATCGATAAATCGCTCGAAATCATTGACAAAGTCAACGATGGTATTGGATTAGAAAATTCCGTAAAAGACGGGGGGATCGAACTTGCTAAGAAAATTAGCCCGTCAGGGCTTGAGAAAATCGGGAAGTTTGTAGCAACGGTCGGGATCGTTTCTGCTGCAGTAGATGCTTCAATTGCCGCTGCCCAGGCATTTGGAGATCCAACGGTGGGTAACGTCGCCAAAGCTGTTCTAAAAGTTGGGCTGTTAGCACTTGAAGTCGGAGGAAAGGTGAATCCCGCCGTTGGTATTGTGACAGGGATATTGGACATGACTGGCGCTACAGATGCATTGTTTAAATTGTTAGATTAATATATTTTTACCTTTATGCTATATAGATTCGCTGCCGGTTTTTACCAGTATTTCCTTCACATTAACAAAGGAATCCCTTATACCAGGACCATTGTGACTTTATCTTTTTTGCTTTTTATGCACGTGGTTCAAATTGGTATCATATTTAATATCTCCCCAGAACTACTGATCTTCTGGGAGCCAATCAAAAACAAGTTATTACAGCGAGTCATGGCAACCGTATATTTCCTGGGTATAATGGGTATGATATCAATCATCTTTAGAAAAAGCCGACTTGAAGAGGAGGAATTCACGGAAGAGCAATTGAAAAAGTGGCGCAGAATTGTTCCATGGTACTTCATCATCAATTTCGTTTTATTAACAGCATTACTAATTAAGTCTGGTATCGATAAGGGGTTAATAAAAACTTAATATGGTAGAATACATTACTATCTGCCGGTTACATCATTAGTTTACTGATACTTCCATGTACAAAAAAAGCCAGACCGTCCAGGTCTGGCTTTTTCCATAATAATATAAGCTGATCAACCAGGCATGCGGCTGATGTATTTATCCATTTCCTTGATCTGGCTCACGATCTGTTCGGTCGTGGGTTTTTGCGCTTTCGCACGGCGGAAGAAATCTTTCGCGGTTTTGAAATCGCGGCGGCTCATGGCGATTGAGCAGAGCATCAGCAGGGCGCCGGCCGTATTCTCTTTATCGGGGAGACCAAGGCGCACGGCTTTCTTCAGGTTCGCATCGGCTGATTTGATATCGTTTTTCTGATAGGCGATAGTGCCCAGCTGGAAGAACTGCATCCCTTCGTATTCCTTCATCGGGCTACCGGTTTTGATACTGGCCTTTACGGCAGCTTCGGCTTTGTCGAGGTCCTGGTTTTGCATGGCCAGGTTGCTCTGCATGAAGTAGTATACGGAACGGATGGGCTTGATGAGCAGTTTCGGGAATTTCACCATGTTCATATATCGCATGGCGCCGTCTACGTCCCCCATTTCCACAGCTTCCTGTACAAGCCGCATGGGGCCAAAGAGAAAATGGGTCACAATGCAAACCAGGGCCAGCACGAGCACGATCGTAGCTTCCCACCAGCCCACGCCAAGGCCGAGGGCAATACCGCCAACGAGAAGTACCAGTCCAAGCGGCAAGCGGTATTTAATAAATAAGTTAAATGCTTTCATATGAATTTGAAACGAAGGGCAAAGATACAATAACTAAAAACGAAAAAGCGGAGCAAATTTTGCCCCGCTTTTTCCGGTTATTCCTATCGCAGTCAGGCAATTACTGCCTGCTGAATGAATAAACTATATAAGCTGTTTTTCCGTCATGTGTTACCGGCGCCCGCCATACCATGCTGCTCCCGTCTGCCTGCGCAAGCTCCACCCGATAACCGTCAAGCACGTTTTTCGCCTTCTCGCCGGTCATTACTTCCTTGAACTGCAACATAATGGAACCACCCTGGTTGATGGTGCTCCAAACGATGTTCTGCGTGCCCGGCGCACAGCCGGTGGCGGAACTGTTTACGGTATATGAGCCCTTACTGTTGGAAGGCAACACCCACCTGCTGCCCTTCAGGCAATCGGGCGGGATATTGGAAAATACGGAGGAAATTTTCGCATCGGAAGGAAGGCCTTCATAGGTGATGCTGTTGAGGGACCAGCTGCCGGTGGCCGCCTTGCGCAAGCCGCCAGCGGTTACCGTTGTGCCTTTTTGCGACGCACAGGCGCTGAACAGCAGCGTGGCCGCTCCTAAAACCGTGAAAAGGCGGGTCAATTGCTTTGTCATTGTTGGGATGTTTTTGTTGCTATGCTAACAAATTTCCGGCCAAAAGTGTTGAAAGGTAAAAGGGCACACGGTACGTGTGCCCTTGGGGGAACAATGAATGTTTGAGGGGGGAATTCGTTCAGGCGTTCACCTGTTATAAGCGTATGTAATTGTTGTTCTGTTGATTACATGGCCGTCCGGGTTTTTGGACAGCACGGCTTTTTCCACCGGGTAACCCGCTTCGTTGAACCGGTAACTGTACTCCGTCGTCCATTCTTCGAAGCCTTGCCCATCGTACCAATGCTCTTTCGTACACAAACGGGGTGCTGTCTGCGTACCTGGCACCTGCCGCTTTACCGCCAGCTGTTCTACAGGGTCCGGATGATCGAGGTAACCGGTGTATTCCACATAATGGACTTTATGGAAAGTGCCGCTATGGTTATCGTCGGAAAAGAATTCCCTTTTCGCCAGGTTCCCCTGCGCATCGTACGTCAGCACGCGCCGGGCATTGGCCTTCCATCCCCCGTTCACCTTTTCGAATCCCGTTTCCTGTACCAGCCGGCCGCTTTCGTACTGGTACTCCCAGTAATACTGCATCCCGTCCGCCACCGTATGCACTTCCATCTTCGCCAGGCGGCCGTTGGCATAGAAATAACGCGTTTCTTCCCCGCCGACCGACATTTTTTCCGGCATCCCGTCTTTATAACTGAACGTCATGTATGCCGAATCGGCGGTGGTAAATCCGGCGAAATACACCTGCTTGCTGAGCTGGCCGTTCTGCGTATACTCGTACCGGTTTACTTTATTGGCACCTTCGGTGGTGCGCATGAGCAGGTGGGCAGGCGTGTGCTGCCCGCGTTGGGGCCGGTCTTTCCGGCACGCCGCTGCGGCGAAAATCATGGCTGCCGCAAGCACAGTGTATTTGAAATATGTTGTCATGATGGGGTTAAATGGCGCTGGTTAATTTCCGTTTTCAGCTTTCACGATGCAAAATTGAAAAACGATTCCCCTTCCCGCAACCACATAAGGATGTGATTCGGGCGTCATGACATGTTGGCGATATGTGGATTACACGAGTTTGTCGCGGAAAGCCTTGGCTACGGCCTCCGACTTGGAGTTTACATGCAGTTTTTCATAGATTTTCTTGATATGGGAACGCACGGTGTCGATCGAAATGAAAATTTCCGACGCGATCATTTTGTAACTGTACCCGTTTACGAGCAGCTGGAGCACTTCCTTTTCCCGCTCGGAAAGGTTGTACATCTCGTTGCGGTCGGAAGGCTGGCGGGCAAACAGGTGCAGCACCTGCCGCGCGATGCTCGACGTCATGGGCGCGCCGCCGTCGTACACGTCCTGGATATATTCGAGGAGCTTGTCTGGCGGGGTCTTTTTCAGGAGATACCCGTCTGCGCCTGCTTTGATGGCCTCGAATACGTGCTGGTTGTCGTCGAACACGGTAAGCATGAGGATGGGCATTTGGGGGAAACGGGAGCGGACGATGCGCAGGCCTTCGATGCCGTTGACGCCGGGCATGTCGATGTCCATTAACAGTACGTCAGGGAGCAGATCGTCCATCTGCTGCAGGATGTTGTCGCAATTACGGAATGCGCCGCATACTACAAAATTTTGTGCTCCGTCGATCAGTAATGTCAGGTTCTCTCGCAATTTGGTGTTATCCTCGTATAACACGATTCGGATCATATCCAGGGTTTGGGTAGTTGATAACTGAAGTAAAGGTAACGATCGGCGGGTTAAGCGCCAATCACATGCTTATGTGGTAGGGAACATGAGCGTCACCACGGTGCCTTTGCCCATCTGGCTTTGGATGCTGAACTGCCCGTTCATCCGGTAGGCGCGGCGCTGCATGTTCATGAGCCCGTCCCCGTCTCCGGCTTCCTTCACATCGAACCCCACGCCGTTATCCTGCACCCGCAGTACCAGCTGGCCTTTCCGGAGCTGGATGCGGACGTCGGCGAAGGTGCATTGCGCGTATTTGGCGATGTTGGTGATGGATTCCTTGTAGATCATGAAGAAGTCGTGCCGGTTTTCCAGCCGGAGCTTCCGGTTGTAAATCTTTTCGTCGATGTGGAAGGAAAACCCGATCCCCCGGGCTTCCAGCACGCCGGTGGTGAATTCCCGCATCCGGGCGATGACGCGCGGCGTGCTGTCGTTATGCGGATTGATGCTCCAGACGATGTCGTCCATGCTTTCCATCATGCGGGTGGTGCTGTCGCCGATCTTGGCGAGGAAGTCCCGCGTTTTCTCCAGTTCCCCACGGCCGGCGCTCTTCTGGGCCATGGCGCTCATGATGTTGATGGAGGTGAGGGTACTGCCCATATCGTCGTGCAGGTCACGGGCGATGCGGCTCCTCACTTTTTCGGTAGCCAGGATGTGATTGACGCGCAGGCGGTGGATGGCGTACACCACGGCCGCGAGCGCCAGTGCAAGGGCGGCGTAAAACCATCCGCCGGGCAAGGCGGCAGCAACGGGAGCAGGCTGGTGCGCATGCGCCGGCAACTGGAGCAAAATAGCCGGAACGGTGGCCGGCAGGAGGCGAATATGATGGGGCGTTCGCATAGTTTGGGGGAAAATCAAGCAAAAATAACCGCTTTATACTATGATTTGTACGTTCCGTCTGCCGAAACCGCCATTTCACATGTTTATGTGGCGGAGGTTATTGTTAAGCTGTTTACCTTTGCCATTACGAGAAACGATGCAATGCACAACCCCATGTACTGACTCCGGAACCTGAGAATCTTTCAGTTACATCGCGGATGCCCCTTTCCGACCGCAATATGTGGAAGGGATTGTTATGCAACTGCATTTACATTATAAAAACGCCTTATAGGAATATGCTGCTAATATAACGGGCGCAAGCTTCTGCTTGTGCCTTTTTTATTTCCCGAAAAATTCCCGATTTGAAAAACCTTTCCCGCTACGATTCCCGTCCTTTGCGGGAATCCGGCATGCCGGCACTGATAAAGAAGCACATTTTATGAAGATTTTTTTCCGGAATATCCACCTTTACCTCAGCCTGGCCGCGGGCCTCGTCATCATGGTCACCTGTTTTACCGGGGCCGTGCTCGTTTTCGAAGAAGAGCTCAATCATACTTTTTCAAAAGAAAGATATTACGTTGACCCTCAGGGCGAAAGACTACCACTGGCCCAGCTGGTCAGCAACCTGAACGAAAAGGTGCCTGGCGCGAAAGTGAGCGCATTCAGGATTTACAACGATCCTGCGCGGAGCGTGGAACTGACTTTCTCGCCGGCTGAAAAGAAAGGCGAAAAGAAAGAAGGCGCCGGCGAAAAGAAGAAAGACGCCAAACCAGCGGCCGGTCGGCCGGGTGGTGGCGGAGGCGGTGGAAAGAAAGCTTTCATGAACCCGTACACCGGCGAAGTGATCGAAGTATACGTGTACCAGGATACGTTTTTCTATACCATGTTCGCGCTGCACCGCTGGATGCTGGGCGGCGCCGTGGGCAAGATGATCGTGGGCGTTTGCACCCTGGTTTTCCTGTTCATTATTCTGACGGGGATCATCCTGTGGTGGCCCAAAACGCGGAATATTCTCAAGCAGCGGCTGAAAGTGAAGTGGGACGCGGGCTGGAAGCGCCTGAACCATGATCTGCACATCGTTCTGGGCTTCTACGCGGCCATCTTCCTGTTCATTTTTGCATTTACGGGGCTGGCCTGGTCGTTCGAATGGTTCAACGACGGGATCTATAAAGTGACGAACTCTTCACCCAAAGGCACGCCCCCGCCCGTATCGAACTATGTTGCGGAAGCGAAGCCCGTTGCCTTCGATGTGGTGTATCAAAAGGCCAAAACCACTGTGCCGGATGCGCATTTCTACAACATCGCCAAACCGAAAGACTCCGCCGCCGCGTACAGCGTCAGCATGATCACACCACGATCGGCGCACGAATCCGCATCGGATAACCTGTTCATCGACCAGTATTCAGGAGAGGTTTTGCAGTTGCAGGCTTTCGGGGACAGAAACCTGGGACAGCGGGTACGCAGCACCTTCAAACCGGTGCATATCGCTTCCATCTGGGGCACGCCGTCCAAAATCATCGGGCTCATCGTTTGCCTGTTGGGCGTCACCTTCCCCATCACCGGCATCATCATGTGGATCAATCGTTTGCGCAAACAAAAGAAAACAGGGAAATCGAAAGCCCGGTCGCCGCAGGAAGCGGCTGCCGCATAAGGCGAAATTCATGATAGGGGAAAGCAGTGCCACGGCGCTGCTTTTTCTTTTTCATCCAACCTCAATCGCCACCGCCGCCATCTCCTCCACCGTCGCCACCGCTATCTCCGCCGCTATCTCCGCCACTATCCCCCCAGTCGCCGCTGGCGCCGCCACCACCACCATCGCCACCGCCATAACCGCCGAAGGAATCGGATGCGGAATTGTTATCGCCCGTGGCGGAATCGGAATAGCTCCAGGGGGAGGATGACGTGTAATCGCTGTTGCCATTGCCTTTCAGCCGTTTCCGGAACAGGAAGAAGAGGAGCGTCGCCAGGCCGAAAGCCGCGAGTGGCCAGAAAAACAGGAGCGTTTCCAGGGAAACGAGCAGGACCGCGGGATAAATTTGCAAGCTGAACATCGGTATGTTAATTTAAAGGGCGTTTCGGACGGAAATGCTATTTTAGGGAAATTACCATTTAATTAACCGAAAGTATCCAATTTTGCGCATGTCGGATACCTATGACCACGACGAAGAACTGAACTCGCACTGGGACGCCGTTCTACTCGGCGACGCCGCGGCATATGCGCAGGTGCATGCCCGGCTCTATCCCCTGCTGTTCCGGTATGGACTGGCCATCCTCGGCGACGGGGACCTGGCCGAAGACGCCGTGCAGGAAGTTTTCATCCGCATCTGGGCCAAAAAGTCCACCATCGGCCCCACCCGCAATCTTCGCGCGTTTTTCTTCGCCTCCCTGCGCCGCCATTGCCTCAACCAGCTGCGCAGCCTCAAAACCCTGCAAGTCCTCACCGCTCCCGACCCCGACATCGAATTTTCTCCCGAAGACATTATTATATCCGAAGAATCTGCCGCCGCCCGGCGCAACACCATCGCGCAATACCTCAATCAGCTGCCCCGCCGCCAGAAGGAAGCCCTTTACCTGCGATTCTACGAATCCCTTTCGTACGACGAGATCGCGGCCATCATGAAGGTAAATTACCAATCGGTCGTGAACCTCGTCCACAAAGCCATTGCGCAACTCCGGAAATGGATGGGCCAATTGCCGCTGTGGTGGCTGGTTTGGCAGATTTTTTAAAAATATTTCCCAAAAAAGGAGTATCCCCGGCGCATTTTCGTGTCTTTCTATAAAACACGTTATGGAAGATCCTTCCTTACCGCAAGACCCAGATAAAGCCCCGTTCCGGTTCCGCCGGCGGGAGGTGCCCGCGTCGCAGGTCGGCCGCAGTTGGGAACGGATCGCTCCCGAACTGGAAAAAGACCGCATCACAAGCCCCGCCGCACGCTTCGCCTCCTGGCAGCCGCAGTGCTCGTGCCGGCCATCGCCTGGGGAGGATATATGCTCTATTGTAACCTGCTATTCGACAATATGCGCGAATATCACACCCAATACGGCGAAATGAAACAGGTGATGCTGCCCGACAGTTCCACCGTTTTCCTCAACGCCAATTCCACCCTCCGCATACCCGCCGAATGGAAAAGCGCCGAAAGCCGCAGCGTGTGGCTCGACGGGGAAGCGTATTTCGAGATCACCAAACATCCCGGCGCCGCCGATGCCCGGTTTATCGTCCACACCCCGGAGATCGACGTGGAAGTGCTCGGCACCAAGTTCAACGTAAATATGCTGGAAGCCCGCACCACCGTATCGCTCAAAGAAGGGAAGGTACAGCTCACCGCCAAATCCGACATCAGCGAAGGCCCCAAAGTGATCATGATGAAACCCGGAGACGAAGTGCAGGTCGACCACGAAAAATCCCGCCTCCGGGAAGCCGTGAATACCGACCAGATCGCAGACTGGCGCAACCACCGCTATCATTTCGAAAATACATCCATGCAGGAGATCGCCGCTATCATCCGCACCAAATATGGCTATGAAGTAACGCTCAGTCCCGCAGCGGCGAAGCGTACCATCAGCGGCGACCTGTATGCCCGGAATATCGAACAATTGTCTAATGCCCTGGCGCTCACCATGAATCTATCCATCGAGCACGCGAATCATAAGATCAGTATTTCAACCAAAGACTAGTTTTTTAAGATATCAGTAAACGTAACAGCTTCTGCAGAAGTAACGGTTTGCCATGCGCAGGCCGGATGGGAAATTACTGTCAACCAAAATTGTTTCACCCATTTTAAAATTCCAACGATATGCAAGCGAACAATTTGTTGCGGACCACTTTGCTGGCAGCTGCCTTCGCGGCCGGTTCCACCCTGGCGTTTGCCGGCGGGCAGGACCTGGCTGCGAACAGCGGCGCTCCGCATCATGTGCGGCCGGGAGGCAATGCTTCCAGGCAGCAGAAAACGCTCGAACAGCTGCTGAAGGAGATCCACAAAACATACAAAGTAGACCTGCTGTACGAATCCCGTAAACTGCCCAAAGTCAAAGTAAATTTCAAACCTTCCGATTTCGACGATGTGGAAGAAATGCTCCGGGCATTGTTGCATCCACATGGTTTGCAGGCGCAGTCTGTCCAGCCCAATACCTGGGCCATCGTGCCCCTGGGCGAGAAATCCCCCCGCCCGAAGATGGAAACGCCCATCCACCCGCAACCCGCCAATTCCGGGCCCGCCTCACAACCGATCATGCGGGTGAACGGCGCCAGTACGGCGGGTTTCGCGGGGACCGTGACCGACACCGTGCGCAGGGTACGCATCCAGGGTAAGATCAGCGACGGGGAAAACGGATCGCCGCTGCCCGGCGTATCCATCCAGGTGAAAGGCGAAACTCGCGGCGCCACTACCGACGGCGATGGGCGCTTTGCCCTGGATGTTACGCCCGGCAATGTGCTCCACGTCACCCTCCTCGGTTACGAAAGCAAGGAAATCACCGTCGGCAACAGCCGCAACTTCGACCTCACGCTCGACGTGAGCAACCGCGCCCTCAACGAGATCGTGGTGGTAGGTTATGGTTCGCAACGCAAAAGCCTTGTGACCGGCGCTATCTCTTCCATCAAAGCGGCAGACATCGCTACGGTGTCGGCTACACGGGTGGAACAGGCGCTGCAGGGGCGGACTTCGGGCGTTACCGTACTGCCCGTGTCCGGTTCTCCGGGTAGCGGGATGCGCGTCCGCATCCGCGGTACGGGCTCCAACGGTTCCTCCGAGCCGCTGTACATCATCGACGGGATGCGCGCCGGCGGCATGGAATACCTGGATCCCTCCGAGATCGCTTCCATCGAAGTGCTGAAAGATGCCGCTTCGGCCGCGATTTACGGTGCCGAAGGCGCCAACGGCGTGGTGATCATCACCACCAAAACCGGCAGGAAAGATATGCCGCCCCGTATCGATTTCAGTATGCAATACGGCCGGCAGTCGCTCAAGAACAACATGCCCATGATGAACGCCGAGCAGTACAGCCAATACCTCACAGACGCGGAAACGCCCGGCGATATTCCCAACCCGGCCGATTGGAAAGGCAAAAAAGGGACGGACTGGTTTGACGAGATCAGCCAGAACGCGCCCATGCAGCGGTACACGCTCAACTTCAGCGGCGGCAGCGAAAAATCGTCGTACCTCCTCGGCGGCACCATGTACCGGCAAGACGGCCCCATCGGCGGCGCCAAAGCCCGCTTCGACCGGTATACCGTCCGCCTCAACTCCGATCACCAGATCAAGCCCTGGCTGACGATCGGCAACCGGCTGTCTTACGCCTATCATAAAAGGAACGGGGTGACGGAAGATTCCGAATTCGGTTCCGTTATTAATAATTCCATTTTGCTCGACCCGCTGTTTCCCGTGGCGTACGACGGGCAAATTTCGCCGCGTGCCCAACAGGCGCTGGACGAAGGGTACACGCTTGTCAAAGACCCCCGCGGCCGCTACTACGGCGTGTCTGACTACGTGTTCGGCGAAGCCGGCAACCCGGTGGCGCTCATCGATGTTACCCATAACACCACCACGCAGCATAAAGTAGTGGGCAATATTTACGGGGAACTGGCACCGGTGAAAGGACTGAAAATTACTTCAAGGTTCGGGCTGGATGCGGCTTTCCAGCGCCAGCACGCCTGGACGCCCACTTTCTGGTGGAACGCCAACCGCCTCAATACCACGCCCGGTACCGTCGATAACAATCAGAACTGGTACAATTGGCAGTGGGAAAACTTCGCCACCTACAACCGCGCTTTCGGTAAGCACGACCTGACGATCATGGCCGGTATGAGCGCCCTCCGCCGGAATTACGACCGGTTGAACGGCACGGCTTCCGGTATGTTCCGCGAAGATCCGCTGTTCAGTTATCCCGATTATATCCCTGACGGGCAAGACCGTATCGCCGGTATCCAGACGAGCACATCGCTGGTGTCTTACTACGGCCGGCTGCAATACGATTACAAAAGCAAATATCTCTTCAACGCTACCATCCGCCGCGACGGATCTTCGCTGCTGCCGCCGGCCAATACCTGGGGCACGTTCCCGTCGGTTTCTGCGGGATGGGTGGCTTCCAACGAAGATTTCTTCCCGAAAAGTAATGTGCTCAATTACATGAAACTTCGCGCCAGCTGGGGCCAGAACGGTAGCATCGCCAACATCGGCATCGGCGACTGGAACGCGCTCATCACCACCCAGGGCATCGCCTATCCGGATGTGGACGGTGTATTCCATGTAGGCGCAGAGCCCGCAGGCCTGGAGAACCCGTTCCTCAAATGGGAAGCCAGCGAGCAGCTCGATTTCGGCGCCGACTTCGGTTTGCTGGACAGTCGCCTCAGCTTCGTGGTCGACTATTACCGCAAAGTGACGAAAGGGCTGCTCACGCCCGGCAAAGTCCCCAACTTCCTCGGCAACGTGCTCCACATTGTGAATGGCGGCGACGTCAGGAACCGTGGATGGGAATTCGAAGTCGCCTATCGCAACGACAATAAAAACGCGCTCAAATTCGAGATCGCCGCCAACCTGACCACGATCGACAATGAAGTGCTGCGCCTCAACGAATTTACCGACCGCATCCCCGGAACTACCGTGGGCACGGGCTGGACGGCTTCCTGGTTCGAAAAAGGCATGCCCATCTGGTACTTCCGCGGATACAAAACCGACGGCATTTTCCAGACCCAGCGCGAGATTGACGCCTGGAAAGCGCAATATGCTACCGACGAAGTGATCCGCCCCGGCGATCCGCGGCCGGTAGACGTGAACGGCGACAAATCGATTTCCGTGGGCGATTATGATTTCATTGGTAGTCCGCACCCCGATTTCGTGTACGGCGGCCGCGTGAGCCTCAATTATAAAGGCATCGATTTCCTGGTGCTCGTGCAGGGGCAATCCGGGAACGATGTGCTGATGGGTTTTAACCGTACCGACCGGCCTACCGGCAACCGCCCGCTTTTCCTGTGGGAAGACCGCTGGACGGCCCAGAACGCGAATGCCCGGTGGTTTGGCGCCAACACCGCCAGCACTTTTGCCTATAACAGCGATTATATGGTGATGGACGGTTCGTACATGCGCATCCGTCAGTTACAAGTGGGGTATACATTCCCGCAGTCGCTCCTGAAACGTGCCCACATCAGCAACGCAAGGATTTATTGCTCGCTCGACAACTATTTCACTTTCACGAAATACAAGGGGCTCGACCCCGAGGCGGGCAGTAACGACAACAACAGCCTGGGTATCGATCGCGGGGTGTATCCCATTCCGCGGGTAGCCATGTTCGGCCTTTCATTCTCCTTTTAACCTGCAAACAATCCAGTCATGAAACCAAATCAAAAACGAAATACGATCATTCTCGGCGCGGCGCTGTTGTTGGGAGCGGGTTGCGGGAAAGGGTTCCTCGAACAGGACATTCCCGGCCGGATGCCGCTGGAAGGATATTATAAAACCGACGCCGATGCCCGCACCGCCACGTTTGCAGCGTACGACATGCTGCAGGCGGAATACAACTGGGGATGGGGAAGCCCGCTGCTGTTGAAAACGCTGCCATCGGACGAAAGTAACGCCGGCGGGAACGGCCCGGGCGACCAGCCGCATTACCAGGCGTTGGACAATTTCACGCACGACGCGCAGGGTGAGAGCATTTTATGGGTGTGGCGGATGAATTACTTCGGCATTTACCGGGCCAACCAGGTGATCAACCGCGTGGCCGGCACATCGGATCTGCAAAAGCGGTATATCGCCGAAAGCAAGGTGTTGCGCGCATACTATTATTCGGAGTTGACGGCTTTGTGGGGCGATGTGCCACTGGTGCTCAAAGACCTCGAGCCTTCCGAATACACGCAAACGAAGCGGATTGCCCGGGCTGAAGTGTACGCCCAGATCGAAAAAGACCTGCAGGAAGCGATCCCTGTACTTTCCGTCAGAAGCGGATTGCCGGCGAGTGAAAGGTTCCGCGTGACGAAGGGGACGGCGCAGTCGCTGCTCGGGAAAGTGTATCTCTATCAGAAGAAATGGGCGCTGGCGGCGGAGCAGTTCAATAACGTGATCAATTCCGGCGAATATGACCTGGAGCCTTCCGTGGCGATGGCTTTCTCCCAAAAGGGCGAGTTCGGTATCGAAAGTGTTTTCGAAGTGCCGTTCACCGACCAGAAGCGGTATACCTGGGATAATTTTCCGTGGGACCGGTTCCGGGAGATCGAAAGCAATATCCACATCAAGCTCATGGGCCCCCGCGAAGAACATTATACCCGCATGACCGGTGATTCGCTCGACGGTGGATGGGGGTTCAATGTGGGCAAGAAGAAGTTGTACGACGCATTCGTGGCCGCGGGAGACGTGGTGCGGAGGAAGCAGACGATGTTTTCGGTGGCCGAGCTGACAGCCGGCGGCGGGAAATTCGCGGACCCGACGGTGTGGGATTTCGAAGGATACATCCAGCGGAAATACGGTTCCTTTTCGACCGTTACCACCAACCCCGACGACGGGACGCCGGATTTGAACTATGGTACCAATTCCAGGTTGATCCGGTATGCGGATGTGTTGCTCATGGCGGCGGAGGCGTATTACCGGGCGGGGAACGAGGGGCGTTCGCGGACGGAGTTGAACAAGGTGCGGAAGCGCGCCAAGCTGGCAGATGTAACTGCGGCGGGCAATGCGCTGTTCGACGCCATTGTTCGGGAGCGGCAGCTGGAACTGGCTTTCGAGGGGTTCCGGTACCTGGACCTGGTGCGCTGGGGCCGGGCGGAAGCGGAATTGGGGCCTTTGGGGTATAAACCCAATAAGCACGAGTTATTGCCGGTGCCGGATGAAGACGTGCGGATAGGGCACCTGGAGCAAAACAAGGGATATTAAGCGAACGTGATCGATTCAATGATATTTTTTTAGATGTAAACAATGGAAAAGGGCTGCCTGTCGAGGCAGCCCTTCTTAATATATAGGTGTTACAGGAATGGATGGGTGGAGGTTTGGATACTACTTGAATTAGTAATACGATTGATGGATTTAAACACAGCGGCGTTCAGTCGTGGTGGGGAAGGGTGGGTTGGGGTTTGATTGGATTTAACAAAGTGGGCGTCGAGCAGTGAAAGGAAATGATGGGTTGGGGTTTGACCCGGGTATTGATGGGTATTAACCAGCGGCGTTCAGCAGTGAAAGGGAATGATCGGTTGGGGGTTGTGGGTATTGATGGGTTATAACTTAGTGGCGTCGAGCAATGGCAGGAAAGGATGGGTTGGGGAGTTGATGTGGGTATTGATGGGTTTTAACATAGTGGCGTCCAGCAGTGACTGGAAAGTATGGGTTGGGGATTGATGTGGGTCTACTTAATTCAGTAATACGGTTGATGGGTTTTGACACAGCAGCTTTCAGCCCTGGGTTCGTAGCGGATTTCAACCGATTGGGTGTGAAGTGCGAAGTTTTTGGAATGACACCTTTTGAATTGAAAGGGCTGCTTTTGAGGGCAGCCCTTTCAATAGGGGTGTCACAGGGCGGAGATGGTTGGTTATATGTTGTGAGCGAGGCTCAGGCGATGTGTAATGTCTGGCTCTTCCATCCGGCTTTGGAGGAGGAGGGATTCGAGTGCTTCCGTCCGCAGGATGTTATCGGCATTGAAGGCGAACGTATTAGTGGTGAGGGGTTCCAGCATATTGCCTTCGCCTGTCAGTAACCAGCGGATGTTCAGGTCTGCGAAACGGTTGGCGATATCCGCGACGATGTCTACACTCGGTTTGGCACCTTCGGATCGAAACAGCCGCGCGATCTTCTCACAGCTTTTATATTCCAGGATCCGGGTAAACGCGGAGGTGCTCAGCTGCTTGTGCTGAATGAAATTTTTCAGTCTGCTTGCGATAGATTCCATAAGATGTATGAGTTACGAGAAGATAGACAGGGAAAACTGTCTAAAGGGTGAAATTTCAAAGCGAAATATTTTTTTCCACGCTTCACCCCTGACACCCCGATTTTCACTCTATTTAAATACAACTGCCGTGGTTGGTGGTCAGCACGCCGATTTTTCAGTGTTGCCTGGCCTCACCCCCGGTAAGCCGATTCGCCGGCCTTTCAACGTCCATGTCCCCAAGTGCCAAAGACGCGCATTGCGCGCCCCGGCTGCGGGTTACAGGAAACCGAAATACCCGGCCGAGGACAAACAGATGAACGGTCCCGTTGTCCGTATCGGCCTCAAATAAGTCTCATGTCTAATGTATGCATATACCGGAGGGTGAATTCTTTCACCCTTCTTTTTTTGCCGTTTGTCAAACCCGCTTGCTTCCCAATTTCCCTTTTTGTAGATTAGGGGTATTAAATACGCTTAATCTAAAGGATTTTAGCAAGGAGTTGTATGATATTAGCAGGCTTCCTGGTGCAGGAAGCAATTCAACGTTATAAATTGCAGCGTCTCGTTACAGTAATTCATCAATAAAATATTTCCACGGCCATTAACATGAAAATGACCATTCGTTCCAGTCGCTGGATTCCCGCCAGCCTGGCCCTCGTCCCCTTTACCGCCATGTGGCTCGGAGGATGTGGGTCCGGGAAGAAAGTGGATTACAGCACAGAAGTAAAGCCCATCCTAAACAAGCATTGCATCAGCTGCCACGGCGGCGTGAAGCAAAGCGGGGGATTCAGTGTGCTCTTCCGCGAAGAAGCCCTCGGCGTCACCAAAAGCGGCAAACCCGCCATCGTTCCCGGGGACGCCAGCGCCTCGGAATTCATCCGCCGCCTCCACACCAAAGACCCCAAAGAGCGCATGCCCCTCAAAGCCGCACCGCTCTCGAAGGACGAAATCGACATCCTCACCCGCTGGGTAGAACAGGGCGCCGAATGGGGCGAGCACTGGGCCTACGTTTCCCCCAAACCGCCCGCCGCCGGCGCCACCATCGATCAGTTCATCAACGATAAACTCGACGACGAAAACCTCGATCCCGCCCCGCAGGCAGACCCGCAAACCCTCCTGCGAAGGCTCTCCCTCGATATCACCGGCATCCCACCGTCCGAAGCCCGCACTGCCGCTTTCAGCAAAAGTTTCAGCGAAGAAACCTACGCTAAAATGGTTGACTCCCTGCTCGCTTCCCCGCAGTTCGGGGAAAAATGGGCGTCCATGTGGCTCGACCTCGCCCGGTACGCCGACACCAAAGGCTACGAAAAAGACTCCCGCCGCGATTTCTGGCGGTACCGCGACTGGGTGATCCAGGCGTTCAATAAAGACATGCCGTTCAACGAATTCACCGTTGACCAGCTCGCCGGAGACCTCCTTCCGAACCCCACGCAGGAACAATACATCGCCACGGCCTTCCATCGCAACACCATGAATAACGATGAAGGGGGCACGCAGGATGAAGAATTCCGCACCGCGGCCATCATCGACCGCGTCAACACCACCATGGAGGTTTGGCAGGGCACCACCATCGCCTGCGTGCAATGTCATGCCCACCCCTACGATCCGTTCCATTTCGAAGACTATTATAAATTAATGGCCTTCCTCAATAATACCCGCGACGAAGACACCCCGGGCGAATATCCCCGCCTCCGGTTCTACGACAGCCTGCAACGCACGGAAGTAGACGCCGTGTCCAAATGGGTGGCGCAATACGGGAACGCTTCGCAGGTGAAAGACACGGAAGATTTCCTCCGCGCGCTCGAACCGAAAGTGCACGCCCACGACGCCGACCAATTCATCAACGGCGAGCTCGCCGATACCAAATACATCAGTATCCGCAACGGCGGCAGCTGCCGGATGAAAAACGTTCCGCTCAACGAAGCCACCACGCTGCTGTTGCGCTACTGGTCGGGCGGAGGTCGCCTGGAGATCCGTTCCGACAGTCTGAAAGGCCCTGTGGTAGCCAATATCGAACTTCCGAAAGGGAATAGCGTGTTGCCGGTGGCGTTGAAGCCGCTCGCAGGCCGCCACGATCTCTTCTTCATCTTCCGCAACCCGGCGATAGACCCCATGCATTCTGTGGCCGGTGTGGAATGGATGGCTTTCCGCCACGATCTGCCCGGTAAAGGCCAGCCCGGATATAAGGAAATGGAAACGAAGTTCATGCAGCTCGTGAACGCATATCCCGACGGCCTGCCGATCATGGTCGAAAACACGCCCGAACTGTTCCGGCCGACTTACGTATTCGAGCGCGGCAACTGGCTCGTGCACGGCCCGCAGGTGCAGCCCGCCACGCCGGGATCGCTCAACCCCTTCCCCGAAGGCGCGCCGCGCAACCGGCTGGGCCTCGCGCAATGGATCACCGATCCGAAGAACCCCCTCACGAGCCGCGTGATGGTCAACCGCCTGTGGGAACAGCTTTTCGGCATCGGGCTCGTGGAAACGCTGGAAGATTTCGGGACGCAGGGCTTTGCCCCATCACACCCCGAGCTCCTCGATTACCTCGCTTATCAATTCGTTCATAAACATAAATGGAGCGTGAAATCCATGCTCCGCGAAATCGTGCTTTCCTCCGCTTACCGCCGCGATTCGAAAAGCAGTCCGGAACTCCAGGAGAAAGATCCCGCCAATCGCCTCCTCGCCCGCGGCCCCCGCTTCCGCCTTTCGGCAGAGCAGGTGCGCGACCAGGCACTGGCCGTGAGCGGATTGCTCAACCTCACCATGAGCGGCCCCGCGGTTATGCCCTTGCAGCCCGAAGGTGTGTGGATGACGGTTTACAGCGGCGACAGCTGGAAGACTTCCGAAAACGGGAACCAGCACCGCCGCGGCGTGTACACCTTCCTGCGGCGCACCAGCCCTTATCCTTCCGCTATTACGTTCGACGGCAGCAGCCGCGAGGTTTGCCTCCAGCGCCGCATCCGTACCAATACACCCCTGCAGGCGTTAACGACGCTCAACGATCCCGTGTTCCTGGAGGCGGCGCGCACGCTGGCGGAACGGATGGGGAAAGACGGCGGCAGCGATGCCAAAGCCTGCATCAAACGGGGATATCAACTGGCGATGAACAAAGACATCACCGACGCCAAAACGGCCGTGCTGGAAAAACTCTACCGCCAGGCGCTGGAGCAATACCAGAAAGATCCCGCCGCCGCGGACTCCCTGAACATGCGCCAATTCCCCGAAAAAGAAAAAGCACACCTGGCCGCCCTCACCATCGTGGCCAACGCATTATTGAACCTGGACGAGTTCCTGACCAAATCCTGATGATCATGGCAGAAAAAATCATACAAGAAGCCAACGACCGTGCCGCCCGGTTTTTCTCCCGCAGGCACTTCCTGCAAGACTGCGTGACCGGCCTCGGCGGCACCGCCCTCGCTTCGATGCTGGGCGGCTGCAACCTGTTCTCGGGCTCGTCTTCCGCTCCCACGCAAAGCCTCAACCCGCTGGAGCCCCGCGCGCCGCATTTCCCCGCACGCGCCAAAAGCGTGATTTACCTGCACATGGCCGGCGCGCCTTCGCAGCTGGAAATGTTCGATTACAAACCGGAGCTCGAGAAACTGCATAATCAATTATGTCCGCAATCCATCCTCGAAGGCAAAAAGTTCGCGTTCATCCGCGGCGTGCCGCGCATGCTGGGGCCGCAGGCGGTCTTCAAACAACACGGCGAAAGCCGCGCATGGGTGTCTGACTTCATGCCGCACCTCGCGGAGCGGGTAGACGATATGAGCTTTCTGAAAGCCGTGCAGACAGACCAGTTCAACCACGGGCCTGCCCAGCTGTTCATGCACACCGGCAGCGCGCGCCTCGGCAGGCCGAGCACCGGCGCCTGGGTAACCTGGGGGCTGGGTTCGGAAAACAGCAACCTCCCGGGATTCGTGGTACTGACGTCGGGCGGCAAAACGCCGGATGCAGGCAAAAGCGTCTGGGGAAGCGGGTTCCTGCCTTCCGTGTACCAGGGCGTGCAATGCCGTTCCAAAGGCGAACCTGTCCTGTATCTGTCCGACCCGGAAGGGATGAACCGTGACCTGCGGTACCAGGGCATCCAGGCCATCAACGAAGTAAACAGGCTGGAATATGAAACCTTCCAGGACCCGGAGATCCTGTCGCGCATTTCGCAATACGAACTGGCGTACAAAATGCAGATTTCCGTGCCGGGTGTAATGGACATCAAATCCGAACCGGAATATATACATGAACTGTACGGCACCGAACCGGGCAAGGAATCGTTCGCGAACAATTGCCTGCTGGCCCGGAAGCTCGTGGAAAAAGGCGTCCGTTTCGTACAGTTGTTCGACTGGGGATGGGATGCCCACGGTACCGACGAAAGCACGGCCGTGAATTTCGGCATGCGCAATAAATGCCGGGAGATCGACAAGCCCATCAGCGCGCTCCTGCTCGATCTGAAGCAGCGCGGCCTCCTCGATGAAACCCTCGTGGTTTGGGGCGGCGAATTCGGCCGCACGCCCATGCAGGAAAACCGCGAAGGCAAAGAAATGCCCTACATGGGCCGCGATCATCACGTGGAAGCGTTCACGATGTGGATGGCCGGCGCCGGCATCAAGCGCGGCGGCAGCTGGGGAGAAACCGACGAGATCGGGTTCAGCGCCGTGAAAGGACAGGTGTCCGTTCACGACATCCACGCCACCATATTGCAACAGCTCGGTTTCGATCACGAAAAAATGACATACCAGTTCCAGGGCAGGCCGTTCCGCCTCACAGACGTATTCGGTAACCCCATCAACGAAATTTTAGGATAATTCAAATGAAACAGAATATCAACCGGAGGAATTTTCTCCAGCGCACCGCAGCCCTGGGTGGCGGCGCCTTATTGTCGCAACTGCCGGCCGTGGCGGCCATGCCCGCCGCCAAAGCAGGTTTCAAACTGGTAGTGCTGGCTACGGACTGGGGTTTCCCCGGCAACCGCGACGCACTTTGTAAAAAAGCCAAGGAAGCAGGGTACGACGGGATCGAAGTCTGGTGGCCGGGATCGGTAGAAGCGCAGAACGAAATTTTTGACGCGGTGGAAAAGTACGGACTGGAAGTAGGGTTCCTGGCATCGGGCGGGAGCAATGAGTTCAACGCCCACGCCAAATCGTTCGAAGCCACGCTGCTGGCGGCTACCGGCAACAAACGGAAAAAACCGCTGTACGTGAACTGCCATTCCGGTAGGGATTATTATACGGAAGAACAGAACGGGAAACTGATCGACATCACGACGAAAGTCTCCAAATCCTCCGGCATCCCGATCTACCACGAAACGCACCGCGCCCGCATGATGTTTGCCGCGCACATCTGCCGCCGTTTCATCGAAACCAAACCCGACCTCCGCCTCACCCTCGATATTTCTCACTGGTGCAACGTGCACGAATCGTTCCTGGGCGACCAGGCCGAAACCGTGGCCCTCGCGCTGCAGCGCGTCGGGCATATCCACGCGCGCATCGGTCATCCGGAAGGCCCGCAGGTCAACGATCCCCGCGCGCCGGAATGGGAACACGCCGTGAAAGCGCATTTTGCCTGGTGGGATGAAGTGGCGAAAATGAAACGCGCCAAAGGCGAAGTGATGACCGTGCTCACGGAATTCGGCCCGGCAGATTACATGCCCACGCTTCCCTACACTCGCCAACCCCTGGCCGACCAATGGGGCATCAATGTTCACATGAAAGATCTTTTAAAAGCACGTTACGGCGCATGACGATTTTCCTGCAGGCCGGATGGGGACTGTTTATCGGCCGGTTCCATCCCTTACTTGTCCATTTGCCGATCGGTATTTTGATCGTGGCCTTCCTCCTCGAATGGCTGAGCCGTTTCCGGCAGCTGGCCGTGCTCGGCGCGGCGGTTTTGCCGACGATGGTATTTGGCGCCATATCCGCGGTGGCAGCTTGCGTGGCGGGTTATCTGCTGTCGCTGTCGGGCGGGTACGACGAAGCCGCGCTGAACCTCCATATGTGGATGGGCATCGCCGTGGCGGTGATTTCCATCCTGCTGTGCGTGTTCCGTAAATACAACCTGTTCCGCAAATCCTGGCTGCCGGTTTCCGCCGCCATGATCGTGGCGCTGTCTGTAGCCGGGCATTACGGCGGCAACCTCACCCATGGCGAAGACTATCTCACCGCAGCATGGCCCTTCGGAGGCAAGAAAGCCCCCGCTGCCGCGGCTTTCAAGAATATCGACGACGCCAAGGTATACGAACAGCTCGTTCAGCCCATCCTCGAAACCAAATGCTATTCCTGCCATAACGAACAAAAACTGAAAGGCGGCCTGCGGCTCGATGGCATGGTGAATATCCGCAAGGGCGGCGAAAACGGGCCGGTACTGAAAGACAGTATCCCCGAAATGAGCGAGCTCTACAAGCGCCTCGTCCTGCCCGAGTCTGACGATCACCGGATGCCGCCCAAAGGCAAACCGCAACTCACGCCGCAGGATCTTGAAATCCTTTACTGGTGGATATTACAGGGCGCGCCCGATTCCATCACCGTGAAAGATCTGCACAAAACCCCGCGCATCCAGCTCGTATTCGAAGGCATGAAACCCTCCGGCGACGGCCTCCATCCCTACATACCGCTTTCCCAAACCAGCAAACCCGGCGACCAGGCCGTGCAAGCCCTCGTGCAGACAGGCATGAAAGTGATGCCCGTAGCGGCGGATAACGGGTACGTAATGGTAACCGCCATCAACGCGGAAAAATTCGGTAACGCCGACGCGAAACTGCTGGAAGCGATCGGCAAGCAACTCGTCTGGCTGAACCTCGGCGGCACCGCCACGGGCGACAGCGCCCTGCAGATCATCGCCGGGCTGCCCGCGCTCACGCGGCTCCAGCTGGAGAATACGGGCGTTACGGACCAGGGGCTGCAATATCTTTCCACCGCCAAACAACTCAAATACCTCAATCTCAACAATACCAAGATTACCGACAAAGGCCTGGAGTTCCTGCAAAAACAGGCGAACCTCCGCGAGCTGTTCCTGTACGGAACGGGCGTTTCGGCGGCAGGCATCGAAAAGCTGCGCAAAGCCTTGCCAGACCTCGATGTAGATACCGGCGGCTACCGCATGCCAGTATTGGCGACGGATACCACGATCTGGAGAAAGAACCCCGCCTGATCAGGCGGTGCGGAAAGAGCGGGGCGTAACCTGCGTCTTTTTCTTGAAGAAATTATTGAAATGGGCCGGCTCCTGGAACCCAAGACTGTAGCCGATCTCAGACACATTCCAATCGGTGTGCCGCAGGAGCGCCTTCGCTTCCTGGAGCACCCGGTCGGCGATGTGGTCGGAGGTGGATTTGCCCGTGGCGTCTTTCAACGCCTTATTGAGATGGTTCACATGAATGCTCAGTTGCGTGGCGAAATCGAACGCCGTGCGCAGGTTCACCTGTTGCCGGGGAGACTCGATGGGAAACTGGCGCTCCAGTAAATCCGAGAATAAAGACGATATCCGCGACGCGGCGTTGGTTTGCGAAGCAGCTACCTGCGCAGGCTGTAGTTTCATGCCCATATGGATGAGCTCCATGGTGTAGTTGCGCAGGAGATCGTGCTTGAAAGCGTAGTCGGAATGCAGCTCTTCGATCATTTTTCGGAACAGGTCGATGACGGGCTGCACCTGCGCGTCGGGCAAGCAGATGAGCGGGTTGCCACCAGGGCGGAAGAGCGGGAAATCGGTCAGTTTCATGGAGGAATGGCCGTGGAAAAAGGCATCGTTGAAAATGCAGAAAAAGCCCGCCTGCGCTTCGCTGAGGTGCTCGCATTGGTAAGGCACCTGCGGATTGGCGAAAAACAGGCCGAACTGCTCCATGTCCAGGATCTTATCGGCGAAGAAATAGCGGTTGCGGCCGCTGACGAACGCCACTTTATAGAAATCTTTCCGGCTGTAAGGCAAAGTCGTTTCCGGCCCGATGTAGTCGGCGGAATTGAATACGTTGAAGTGTCCCAATTCCCGGTTCATCCCTTCCGGAACGGGAATTTGCTTGGCGCGGTAGAATTCTTCGAGCGACTGCAATCTTTCCATACCATAAAACTACTGAATACTTCGGTTCTGCGCGTGTTAACGATGCTGGTCGATGAATTGCCAGGCCCGTTTCTCCGACCAGTAATATTTTTCGGAAAACGTCACAAATCCAACGTGGCCGCCGGACTCAGGGGTTTCCAGGTGGAAGTTCCGGTTAGAGGATGCGGCACTGAACGGATAGGAGCCTTGCCCGAGGAAGGGATCGTCGAGGGCGTTGATGAGCAATGTGGGAATGGTGATGCCGGACAGGTAAAAAATGGAGCTGGACAGGCGCCAGTAATGCTCCGCGTTTTTGAAACCATGCAGCGGCGCGGTATAGCGGTCGTCGAACTCGCGGAAGTTGCGGATGGCGGAGAAGCCTTCCAGGGAAATATCGTGGGGATACGCTTTCGCTTTTTCGGTGAGTTTTTCGCCGAGGGAGCGGATGAAGCGCATGCGGTAAATACTGTTCTGGCGCTTTTCCAGCTCGGTGGAACTGTCCAGCAGATCTACCGGAACGGAAATGGCCACGGCCGAGCGGATTTGCGGGTGGATGGCGGAGCCGCGCTCGCCGAGGTACTTCAGCGTTACGTTCCCGCCCAGGGAAAACCCGATGAGGTGGATGTGGTCGTACTGCGGGGCGATGTGATCGATCACGGTCTGGAGATCGCCGGTTTCGCCGCTGTGGTAGAATCGGAGGGCTTTGTTGGATTCGCCGCTGCACCCGCGGAAGTTCATCGACACCGTATCGAACCCGCTTTCGTTGAAAATATGTACCATCCCCGTTACGTATTGCCGGCGGGAATCGCCCTCCAGGCCGTGGAGAATTAGCACCGCGCTGCGGCTGCCTTTCCGGCTGAAATCGAGATCGAGGAAATCGTTATCGGGCGTTGTGATGCGTTCCCGCACATAGTCGGCGGGCGGAATGCGGCGGAAAAGCGTAGGGAATACGGTGAGCACATGCCGGTTGCTCAGCAGGAATGGGGCAGTGTAATCTGTAGAGGTCAGTACCGGCATATGCAGGAAAATTTAATACGGTAAAGGTAGGATTTACTGGACAAACGGCCGTTGCAGGGTTGGTGGCCGGGCGATCATGTGCTATTTTTGAATATATGATCAGATCACTTTTATTATGTGCGCTCCTCATCCAAAGCGCCTCCGTCATGGCACAAAGCCAATTCAGCGGCTGGTTCGCCAATTTCTCGACCTTCCGCATCCCCGACTCGAAGTTCAGCATCCATTTCGACGGGCAGCTCCGCAGCTCCGACGAATGGGAAACGCTGCAAACCTTCATCCTGCGGCCGGGTATCAACTATCATGTCCGAAAGAACATGGTCCTCACCGCCGGCTATGCCCTCATCGAAAACCGGACGCTGGGCGATTTTTTTGCCGAGCACCGCATCTGGGAACAGTTCATCGTTAACCACAACGTGGGCGGGTTCATGCCGCTGCAACACCGTTTCCGGGTGGAGCAACGCTTCATCCCTACGGTGCGGGCGTTTACCGGGGAGCCCGAAAAGGTGGAAACCAACGTATCCCACCGGGTGCGGTATTTCGTGCGCGGGTTGCTGCCTTTCAGCGGTCAGGCCGGGTTTAAAAAAGGGATGTTCGGCGCCCTGCAGAACGAGATTTTCATCAACTTCGCCAACACCCGGTACGCCAACAGTCACGCGTTCGACCAGAACCGGGCCTACGGCGCCATCGGGTACCGCTTCAGCCCGAAATTCGACCTGGAAGCGGGGTACCTGCATCATTACACGATGCGTTTCAACGGACAGAACACCAGTTTTGTCAATAACAACGTGATCCAGGTGGCAACGTACGTACGGTTATAGTTTACGAACCGATCTATATTTCCGTGCAAAGAAAAAGGATGACCCATGCGGTCATCCTTTTTTGGTTAACGAACGGTGGATGCGTTATTTCTTGCGGCTGCCTTCGATATTGGGCAGGAAGCCCGTGAGCAGGCCGATGAGCGGCAGGTAAGCACACACTTCGTACACGTAATAAATGCTGGTACGGTCTGCCAGTTCGCCAAGGAGCGCGGAGCCGACGCCGGCCATGCCGAACGCGAACCCAAAGAACAGTCCGGCGATCATGCCCACTTTCCCCGGCACCAGTTCCTGCGCATATACGAGGATGGCGGAGAAGGCGGAAGACAGGATCACGCCGATGAACACGCTGAGGATCACCGTCCAGAACAGGTTGGCGTGGGGCATCAGCAGTGCGAAGGGCGCTACGCCGAGGATGGATATCCAGATCACGTATTTGCGGCCGATGCGGTCGCCGATGGGGCCGCCGATGAATGTGCCGGCTGCGATGGCGAAGAGGAACACGAACAGGTAAATCTGCGAATGCTGTACCGATACGTTGAATTTCCCGATGAGGTAGAACGTGTAATAGCTGGTGAGGCTCGCCATGTAGAAGTATTTCGAAAAAATAAGCAGCAGCAGGATGAACAGCGCGAACGCCACTTTTCCTTTCGACAGCTGAATGGCCGCGTGGTGCCCGGATTTCTTTTTCGGCTTGATGCGGTCCGTATTGCTGAGGTACCATTTGCTGATGCGGAGCATCACGAAAATGGCCAGCAGTGCGATGAGGGAGAACCACGCCACGCTCGGTTGCCCGAACGGCACGATGATGGCCGCGGCGAGCAGGGGGCCGAGGGAGCTGCCGGTGTTGCCGCCTACCTGGAACAGCGATTGCGCCATGCCGTGGCGCCCGCCCGATGCCATGTACGCCAGCCTCGATGCTTCGGGGTGGAATACGGCGGAGCCAACGCCTACCAGGGCCACCGATACGAGCACGATGGGGAAGGAATGCGCCATGGCCAGGCACAGCAGCCCGATCAAGGTGAAGCCCATGCCGATAGCGAGGGAATAGGGCTGGGGGCGCTTGTCGGTATATAAACCAACGAGCGGCTGCAGGATGGAGGCGGAAAGCTGGAAGGTCAGCGTAATCAAACCTACCTGTGAAAAACTGAGGGTAAGCGAATCCTTCACCAGCGGGTAGATCGCGGGGATGAGGGACTGAATGGTGTCGTTCAGCAGATGCGTGAAGCTCAGGGCGATGAGGACGGAGAATGTGGTTTTCTCCGCCAGTTGCCGGGCCTGTGCCTGCCGGTCTTCCGTTTCAAGCGTAGTTTCCATTGATTGTCAGATCATCTGATGTTTATAGTGTAAAGAATGGTTTCAACGGCTGTGTGTGCTGATACGCGTGGCCCAAACCAGCGCCTGTTCTGCATCCTGGTCGGCGATAGCGTCGAGCAGGGCTTTGTGCATGTATTGGGTCAGCGCGAAATCGCTCGTGTCTTTATGCCGGTCTTTGAAAGACTGCAGCATGTGCGTGGCGATGGTCTGGTACAATTCGAGCATGATGCTGTTCTTGGACGCCACGGCGATGCTCGTATGGAAATGTACGTCGGCCTGCATGGTAGCGTCTACGTTGCCGGCTTTGGCGAATTTTTCGCGGGCGCGGAGGAAGGTTTTCATCCGGGCGAGGTCTTCGCGGGTGCGGTGGAGCGCTGCTTTCTCGGCGATTTTCACTTCGAGGAGGAGGCGTACTTCGTTCAGTTCCTGGTAGTCTGCCGTGTGGAGCTTCCGGCCGAGGGGGCCGGTCAGCGGCTGGCTGGACGTCACGAAGGTGCCCTGGCCCTGCTGCACCCGCAGCATGCCCGCGTTCACGAGGAGCCGTACCGCTTCGCGGACGGAACTGCGGCCCACGCCGAACAGCAGCATGAGCTCCGGCTCCGAGGGCAGGCGGTCGCCCACGGCGTAGGTGCCGCCGGTGATCATGTCCTGCAACCCGGCGGCTACATCGTCTGCCAGACTGTTCCGTTTGAGTATGGTAACCTGTTTCGTCATATCATCTGATGTTTGCAAAGGTAAAAAACCTTCCCGGAAATGGAAGGGTATTTTTTACCGGTCGCCATTTGGGGCGAGGGTCCACAGGAAAATGGCGAGCAGGAGTGCGATATTGGTTCCGTCCAGACATTCGAATTCCAGGGTTTCTCTGCTATTGCCTATCAGCGATTTGATAAGTGTGGTGGGTTTGATGGGTGATAGCCGGGCCACCAGTTCCCCGTTCCGGAAAAAGCAGAACACGCCGTCGGGGTACCAGAAGGTTTCGATGATTTCGTCTGGGCGCCGCAATTCCAGGTATTGGAATTCCCAGTTCCGGCATAACAGCGGATAAGTACGGTTGCTGTTTTTTGCATCGGTTACAACCGGCATCATGGAGCCGGGACGATTGCAAATCGTAACGCGTGCCGTACCGGTGGTGTTTTCGAGGATAACAGGCATGTCGTTGAATTGATAATCCAATGTTGCGGTGAAAGGAGCGCCGGGCAGATCGGGCCCTTTTATACTGACGGAATGTAGTTGGCGGCGGAACTCGAGTATCAAGGTATAAGGTTTTCTTTCCCCCGCAAACGACATACCGGATTTAGGTGTTTTTCATACGGGTTAAAATCCTATTTTTGTAGTCACTGGTTTGTAACTAAAATGATTATCCAATGGCACTACCGAAGTTCATGATTGCAGATGATCCCGTAACGGACCCGGACAACGAGTATATTTTTCATACCGAGAAGCCCAGGTTCTTTGCGAAACGCGTGGAAGAAGACGAAGAAGTAGCGTATATCGATATCGTGGAAGAAATCGATAACGTGGAGGAATATTTCCATGGCGAGCCGGAAAAGAAACAACAACTGCTCGATGAGCTGGAAGACTGGTATTATGCTTACCTCGAGTGGCTGGAAGATGAGGAAGACGAAGAAGACTAAGAAGACTAAGCATGCAACCCATCCCTCCTGCCTGGCAACAACGCCTGCATAAGGTCATTTACGAATCGGACACGCCGGCCGGCAAAGCGTTCGACATTGCCCTGCTGGCCTGTATCCTGACGAGTATCCTCGTTGTCATGCTCGATAGTGTGGACAGCCTCCATAGCCGCTATGGCGGCCTTTTTTTGCACTGGAATGGGCGTTCACCATTCTTTTCACCATCGAATACATCCTTCGACTGGTCTGTATCCGCAAGCCCGTCCGCTTCGTGTTCAGCCTCCTCGGCGTCATTGATCTCCTGGCGCTCATCCCTTCCTACCTCAGTTTCCTGTTCGCCGGAGCGCAATCGCTGCTTGTACTGCGCGCCCTTCGCCTGCTGCGCATCTTCCGGATCTTCCGCCTCGTTCATTTCATTTCCGAAATGCGCTTCCTCACCGTCGCCATCGGCCGCAGCCTGCGGAAGATCAGCATCTTCATCCTGTTCGTGCTCACCTGCGTCATTATACTCGGTTCCGTCATTTACCTTGTTGAAGACCATAACGCCGGGTTCACCAGCATCCCGCAATCGGTCTACTGGGCGATCGTGACAATCACCACCGTGGGTTATGGAGACGTGGCGCCTGCCACGCCGCTCGGGAAATTCATCGCCAGCTTCATCATGCTCCTCGGCTACGGCATCATCGCCGTTCCCACCGGCATCGTTACCACCGAAATGGCGCACGCCTACCGCGAGAAAGGGCATTCCACCAATGTATGCCCCGGTTGCGGCCGCGAAGGGCACGACACCGACGCGAAATTCTGCAAGTTCTGCGGAACGAAGCTCTGATCGCTAGTTGCAATGGCCCAGGGCCCAGTAAATGATAATGAAAATGAGGATCGTGCTGAGGCAGCCGCCGCCCAGTTTCTTGGCGCCGTATCCTGCAATGAGGGCTCTCCAGAATTTATTCATAAAGCGAAGATTTAGTTGCTGCCGGCCAACAACCATGCCGGTAACCTAATTTACGTTATTTCGTTCACCCGCCATCCAAACCATTTTCATATGCAGACACAACGGATGATTGAAGCCCTGCAGGAAGTGTTCATCGCCGCCGACGAACGCGACTGGGAACGCTGTCGCGCCGCACTGGCCGACAAAGTTTTCCTCGATTATTCTTCCCTCAGCGGCATCCCCGCGCAGGAGCTCTCCGCGGCAGACATCGTGACGTCGTGGATGGGGTTTCTGCCCCGCTTCAAAGCCACCCATCACCAACTCGGTAATTTCTCCGTGCAGGACGATGGGGAATCCGCCATCGTCAAATGCTACGGCACCGCCACCCATTTCTTTCCCACCGCTTCCGGGCAGAACGTCTGGGCCGTGGTTGGCACCTACGAAGCGAAACTGGCGCGGTGGAAAGACGGCTGGAAAGTGACGGCGCTGCGCTTCAACCTCCGGTACCAGGACGGGAACCTGGCGCTGGCGGAGATCGCTGCCGTGGAATAAAATCCACAGCGCGGGGAAAATCCCTTTCCCCCTACGCAGTTCCCGCCCGAAGAACGCAGTCTGGCATCATTCTTCCGCTACTGGAAAGAAAAAGACCATGTCATCAGGACTGCTTGCATTCATCGTACTCGTAGCCGCCATCCTGTTGTATGTATTCATCCAGCAGAACCGGAAAACGCGCGACAAAGGACAGGGTAAACTTATCAACCGGAACGTACCGCCCTACGACCCCGATAAAACCGGGGCGGGTGGCGGGCACGACGAATAAAAATCCCGTTCCATGCCGTCTACCGTTATCAGGCATATGCGATACAACCCGGAAACGGAGGTACTCGTCATCACTTTCGTGTCGGGGAAAGTATATGCTTACCGGCCCGTGCCGCCAGACGTGTACGCCCGCATGTTGCAGTCCGGCTCCAAAGGACAGTTCTTCAACCGTTTCATCCGCGACCGGTTCGACTATCGCCAACTTTACAACTAAACTGGCCTGAAATCCCCTGAAAATTGGCGCTTCCTGCCATCTTACAATCCCCGGAATGGCCGTACCATTGTGTTACCGGAATACCATTTAACCACTTTCCATGAAATCGTTCTACGCTATACTCGTCAATTCCATCGTTGCCGGGATCACCAATACGTTCGTCTGGTTCGCCGTCACGTTTTGGGTGTATCTCGAAACCCGTTCTGTGCTCACCACTTCCTGGATGGCCGGTATTTACATCGGCACCGTGGCGGTTTCGGGGTTTTACCTTGGATCGCTGGTAGACCATTACCGGAAGAAAAACGTCATGATGCTGTCGAGCATCGCATCACTGGTCTTTTTCGGGTTGGCGGGGATGGTGTATGCGCTGTCGCCCGCGGAAGCGTTCAGGCATGCGGGGAGCCCTTTGCTGTGGGTGTTCATCGTGCTGTCGCTCATGGGCGCGCTGGCGGGCAATCTCCGGTATATCACGCTTCCTACGGTGGTGACGATCCTGGTGCCGGAAGACATGCGCGACCGGGCGAACGGGATGGTGGGAACGGCCAACGGCACTGCGTTCCTGGTGGCGTCGGTCTTTAGCGGACTGGCGATCGGGCTGTTGGGGATTTTCTGGACGATGGCGCTGGCGGTGATCGGCACATTGCTTTGCATTCTGCACCTCATGTTCGTGCATATGGACGAAACCCTCCATCACGAGGCCCACAACGAAAAGCCGCGGCTCGATGTGAAAGGGACCATCCGGATCGTTCAACAAATCCCCGGGCTGTTCGGGCTCATTTTCTTCAATACGTTCAACAACTTCCTGGGCGGGGTTTTCATGGCTTTGATGGACCCGTACGGACTGTCGCTCGTATCCGTTGAAGTCTGGGGCGTGCTCTGGGGCGTGCTGAGCCTGGGGTTCATCGTTGGCGGGATTGCGGTTTCCAGGATGGGATTGGGGAAGCAGCCCATCCGCACGCTGTTTACCTGCAATATCATTATGTGGACGATCTGCATATTTTTCGCGCTGCAGGCTTCCATCGTGTTGCTGGCGGTGGGAATGTTTGTTTATCTCAGCCTCATTCCCGTGGTGGAAGCAGCGGAGCAGACCATCATCCAGAAAGTGATACCGCTGGAACGGCAGGGGCGCGTGTTCGGGTTTGCGCAAAGCATCGAGCAGGCCGCGTCTCCGCTGACGGCCATCATGATCGGGCCCATCGCGCATTTCGTTTTCATCCCGTTCATGACCACCGGCGAAGGCGCCCGGATCCTCGGGCCGTGGTTCGGTACGGGGCTGGACAGGGGGATCGCGCTGCTGTTTACCATGACGGGGCTGCTGGGGCTGGCCGTCACGCTTTTCGCGAAGCGGACGCGGGCATATTCCCATCTGCTGAACATCGCATCAAATCTGAAACCATGAATACACAAGACGTTGCACAGGCAGGAAAGGTAGCCGCATGGCTCCTCCTTTACGACGGGCATACGCCCATGTTCAACAATGTGCTGGAAGGCATTTCGGAAGCGGATGCCCGCAAGCGGCTGGATACGCCGGCCAATCACCCCATCTGGCTCGCGGGGAGCCTGGTGCAGGAACGGTTCGAAATGGCGAATGCATTGGGGTTGAAAGAGCAGCAGCAGGCACATTTGTTGTTCGACAATCATAAAGGCATCCAGGCGGATGCGGAATATCCATCGCTGGATACGCTGCGCGCAGATTGGGCGCGCATCACGCCCATACTGCGGGACGCGTTCAGTAAAGCATCTGCTGAAAAGCTCCATGGGCCTAATCCCTGGCCGATGCCGGAAATGGAACAGATCAGTTTGCTGGATATGTTGCTATATTGCATAGACCGCGAATCCTATTGCATCGGCCAACTGGGCCTGTGGCGGCGGTTGCTCAACTATCCGCCCATGCGTTACTCATAAAAACAGAACATGCGTAAACTTTTCGTTTCCAATCTCGTATCGCTCGACGGCTATATCGCCGGGCCCAACCGCGAGATCGACTGGCACAATGTAGACGGCGAATACGAAGCCTATGGGGTACAGATGATGAATGCCTGCGGCGCCATCCTTTTCGGGCGCATCACTTACGACCTGATGGCTGGTTACTGGCCCACGGCTACCGACAATAACCCGGAGGTGACGCGGCAGATGAACGTGCTGGAGAAATACGTGTTCTCGAACACGCTGCGATCGGCAGACTGGCAAAACGCGCAGGTGGTGAAGGAGCCGATGGGGCCGTTCGTGCAGCGGCTGAAGGAGGAAGAAGGGGCAGACATCGTCATTTTGGGGAGTGGAACGATCGTGTCGCAGCTGACGGAGCTCCGGTTGATCGACGAATACCGGATTTTTACGGTGCCGGTGCTCCTGGGCGGGGGGGTCCCTGCTTTTCCGCCGTCGTTCAAGCGGGCGGGTCTGGAGCTGGTGTCGTCCCGGGAATTCAGTGAAGGGAACGTGTTGAATACGTATTGGGTGAAGTAGCGATTTTATGGAAAAAAGTATCATATGACCGGTGGTTCCTTGTGGGGGCCGCCGGTTTTTTTATGTATTTCGGGTGTTTTTGGGAGATGATCCGATGGATGGGAAAGGATGGATTTCCGGGGAATGAACAAACAGCTTAACTTGCCAATTATCAGCTGGTAAATAATTAATTATCAAGATGTTGAAAGTGCGTTGTCGTGAAAAGACAATGCCAAAATGATGTTTAAACATATACTGGCGGAAAGCGCCCATTTTTAACAAAAGAAGACAATCGGCTTACTGAGGCCTTTTCGCGGGGGAACACATTAACTGATTGACACATAAAACATCCGAGTAATTCGTGTAACTTTTGTCATAGTTACCCGGCGGGAATGCAAGTCGGGTGATAGTAACCATAGGGCACAGAAAAGGATGCACACTCCATCGTGACACTTTTTCTTCACTATTCAGACAGCGAAATAATGAGGGGATAGCATGAGACGGACAGGCGAAAGGCCTGTGACCGCTGCGTCCCCTTTATGCATAGCAAGACAAGCGTTTACACATTTATATTTCTTTATCTAAAAAGCACTTTACCATGAAAGAGATCCTTAATGCCAATGCACTGCAGTATTCCTTCACTCATCGCCTGAACCCTAATGCCGAAGCCATGGAGGCCTTGCTCCGCACCTGGATCGAGACGGATTACAACTGGCTGCCGGACAAGATGAAGTTCAAGTACGGAAAAACGGGTATGGGACACTGCGGGGGCTGTATTTTTCCTCACGCGTCTATGGCGCAACTGACTGCTGTCTGCCGGTTTTTCATCTGGGCGTTTACGGTGGATGATATTCATGAGTTATCTGATCCTGCTGAAATCGACCGCATCCGCAAAATTTCGCTGGATGCCTTGCGCTACGGGCGTTTTACCAGCGATGAAGAAATTTTCAATTCGTTGCCGAAGATGCGGGAAGAACTGTTATCGATGACATCTCCGCAATGGATGGACCGCTTTTGTGATAGCCTCGACCGTTATTTCGACGGATTGAAGGAAGAGGTGTTTTATCGTGTGCCGCAAATTTTCCCCGACTTCGAAACTTTTGTGAAAATCCGCATGAAAGCCGTAAATGTATATTCGATGATCCATTTATGCGAAGCGATAACGGGTACCACACTTCCCGACCATGTTGTCAAACATCCTGTGATAGATCGCCTGGAACAGCTTTCCTGCAGCATCCAAGCCTGGTCCAACGATTATTTTTCGGCGCACCTGGAAAAGGGCAACGATGTTATGAACCTCGTATTGATCATCGAGAACGAAAGAGGTTGCTCATTGGGCGAGGCCTATCTCGAGGCGTTAGCCATTCATGACGCGGATGCCGACGAATTCGTATCGCTTACGAACCAATTGCCGGACTTCGGCATCTGGAATAAAGCCGTTGGTCTTTATGTTGAAAATCTCCAGCTTATGATCGCCGGAAACCTATATTGGACGTTGAACCTTACCGAGCGTTACAAAAAAGGTGGACATCCTTCCGAGGATCTGGCAAAGGCCAAGGAAATGGCAGCATAGCAGCCAGTTTAGCTTTGTGAACTCATTAAGCCAGTGCTTGCGAATGCAGGTGCTGGCTTAGTTGTTGAAGGAGGGTTGCCCGGTCATATGGTTTGCGGATCACGCCCTGTGCGCCTTGATTCAACCATTGCTCAACAGGCCCGCTTTTGCCGGTGATCATGATTACCGTAATATGCCGGAAACGCTCGTCTGCCTTGAGGAACTGCAACGTAGCGCTACCGTTCATGGTTTGCATACTATCGTCCAGGATGATGCAATCCGGCAAAGTAGCGTTAGCCTCGAGTTTATCGATCAGCTGCCGGCCGTCGATGCTGGAAGTGATGGCACAGCCGAAAGATTGCAGCAGCGAACCGAGCAGTTTGTTTTGCATGAGATCGTCTTCCGCGAAACTTAGATTCAGGCCGGCCAGCTGGTGGGAAGTCTGTTCCGGAGCCGATTCCTCCGGCATTTGGCCGGCCACCAGCGGGAAGGAAATGGTGAAAGTGGTCAGCCCGTTTTCACTGGTAACATGATAAGAGCCTTCGCATTGGTCCATGATATTGCGAACGATATATAAACCAAGGCCGGAACCTTCGATCTTTTTATTGTGCTTCGCAGTCATGAATTTATTAAACAGCAGTTTGATTTTTTCCTGTGGGATATCGGGGCATTGATTGGCAACCGATATTTCTATGAAGTTATTGCTGTTATTGTAGATGCTGTGCAGTCTTATCTGGATGGGCGTGCCTTCCCTGCCGTATTTTATGGCATTCGAGATGAGATTGGTGATCGCGATATTCATCTGGAGCGGATCGCTTTCGATATACCGGGGCAGAGAATTATCGTAAGTCAGCTGAATGGGCAGGTTGCGGGATTCGGCTTTGATTTGCTGAATCTTGATGATGTTTTGAATGAAGCTTTGCAGTTCGAATGTTTCCGGATGAATTTCGGCTGGGCCGCCATTTTCGATCTCGCCCATGTTCAACACGTTATTGACGATGTTGCGCATGCTGTGGTTGATGGTTGACAACTGTTCTACGTAAGGCTTCAGCTTTTCAAACTCCGGATTGTCCTTCATCTCGGTGTTCAACAGGTCGATCAGGATGGTATTGGATGCCAGGTTGTTCCTCATTTCATGCGATGTCTTGAAAATCAGCATGGACACCTGGTTCAGCAGGATCTTGTTTTCCCGGATGTCTTGCACGAAATAACCTAATACCAAAGCATCAAAAAGCAGGAAGCAAGGCAAAGCCACCCATCGAAGAAGATATTGGAATTCTTCCGCCAGTTGCAGCGGAGGAACGATGTTGTAATAATAGTTTACTTCCAGTGCGATCAATGTGAAGATCGCAGCGGCGATACCCGTTATTCTTTGCCAGCGTTTCCTGTAAACGAGAAAGCTGATCCCGAAAATAAAGACGAGGATGAGGGAAATATTAATGATCTTCCCGAGAATGGCCGCAAAATACAACGCACAAAGGCAATGCGCGAGCAGCACGCCGAGGCTGGCCGCTTCATATTTTTTCTGCCTGTTCAGAAAAATAATGAACAGAAAAAGTGCGCCCTCAAAAACTGCAGGAATTAATATCCCGTTTTCCCCCGAATACAGGTAGAAAAAGAATCCGATGGAAACTGCCAATAGTGCCGTGATAAAACAAATACTATTGACCGTCCGTATTTTATGCGCCTTTTCTTCTGGTAAACCTTTTGAGCCTGCGGCAATGATCAGGTTAACCCATCCGAAAACAGTTGTCAGTATGTAGGCGGGGTATCGCATGTTTGGGTTTTTAGAAACGTTTCCTAGCGTGGTTTTTCCAATTGACTTAGATCGGGTTTCTCGTACCAAGATACCGAATAAATCCGCTGAATTTGTTAATTGATTGTAAATAGTAGATGGGTTGTCATAAACTCTCCGTAGTGCCTTATTTTTCCAGAATAGCGGTTACGCCCATGCCTCCGGCCGTACATATGCTCACCAGCGCCCGCCCGCCACCACGCGCATGCAGCAGCTTTGCGGTCTGCCCCAGAATCCGCGCGCCGGTTGCCGCAAAAGGATGCCCCAGCGCCACGCTCCCTCCCTTCACATTCAGCTTCTCCCGGTCGATGGCGCCCAAAGCCCCGCTGAACCCCATTTTCCTGCAATAGGCATCATCTTCCCAGGCCTTCAGGTTACACAACACTTGACCCGCAAAAGCTTCGTGGATCTCGTATACGTCGAAGTCCTGCAGTTTCAATCCGTTGCGCCGCAGCATGCGCCCCACCGCCCAGGTAGGCGCCATGAGCAGCCCTTCGCCATGCACGTAATCCACCGCCGCGGATTCCGCGTCCGCGAGATACGCCAGCACTTCCCAGCCGCGGCGGGCGGCATAGTCTTCCGAAGCAAGCAGCACTGCAGAAGCGCCGTCGGTATAGATCGTGCTGTTGCCGGCCGTGAGCGTGCCGGCGGGAGATTTGTCGAACGCGGGCTTCAGGAGGCCGAGCTTTTCCAGGCTCGTATCCCCGCGAACGATCGTATCCTTTTTCGCCCCCATGAACGGGAAAACAAGATCGTCGTAAAACCCTTCCTGCCAGGCCTTTTCAGCATTCCGGTGGCTCGCCAGCGCCAGCTCATCCTGCGCCTGGCGCCCGATTCCCCATTCCTTGACCATCAGTTCCGTATGCTCGCCCATCGAAAGACCCGTCCGCGGTTCCACGATGCCGGGGTACACCGGTTTCAACTCGGAAGGCCGGATGGAAAAGAGGATTTTCATTCTGTCCCCGAACGTTTTGGCGGCCCGCAGGGAAGTCAGTTTCCAGGAGAGTTTTTGCTGCAATTGCAAGGGCAGATCGCTGTTGGTATCGCTGCCGCCGGCGATGCCGGCTTCGATTTGTCCGGCCGCGATGCGGAGCCCCAATTGCACGGCTGCGTCGAGGCTCGTGCTGCAGGCCCGCTGCAGGTTGTAGGCCGGCGTGTGCGGGTCGAGCCCGCTGTCTTGCACGCATTCCCGCGCGAAGTTCCATTCTGTGGACCGGTTCAGCAGCGCGCCCAGCGCCACGTCTCCCAACCGCTCGCCTTCCAGCCCGAATTTCTTCACGAGGGCCTGCAGGCAGGGCGTGAGCAACTGCTGGTTGGAAAGGCGGTTGTATTCCCGGAACGACCGTACGAACGGGATGCGCTGTGCACCGATGATGGCGGCTTTTCTCATGGCAAACGGGTTTTACAGGCTGGATTTGTTATTGATATGTGAACGGTTTTTCTACGGGATGTAAGTTACGAATTGCCGGGGCTCGCTGTACCCCTTAAATAGATGTGGCAACACAAAATAGAACTTATACTACAACGGAATTTTTTATACATTTTTAAACCCGCTTTTATTTAAAAAGTGTTTGCAAACCCTTTCACTTTATTTCAGCGCATTTCAATTTGTTAACATTATCATAAAGTCGATTTCGTGTTTATGTAACACGAAGACAGTTCCTTTGCGCCTTCGAACTAAAACATTAGACACCTAATCGACCACTATATGAAGCCAAAATTACTACAGTTACTCGCATGCCTCCTGTGTGCGGTATTGTTTATCCCGAACCCGTCGAAAGCACAGGAAATGCCCGTGAAAGGCACGGTGCGCACGGCAGACAACGGCACCCTCATGCCGGGCGTCACCATCCTGGCCAACGGCAAGCTCGTTGGGATGACCGACGAGAACGGCTCCTTCTCCATCAAGATCGCTGAAAAAGGCACGCTGCTCCAGCTCTCCATGATCGGTTACGAGAAACTGACCTTCGTGGTGGGAGAAGCCAACCAGGGCCTGAAGTTCATCATGAAATCCGCCGCCAGCAACCTGAACGAGCACGTAGTCACCACCGCACTCGGTATCAAGCGCGCCGAAAAAGCATTGGGCTACGCGCAGCAGACCATCGGCGCGGAATCCCTCACAGACGCGCGCCCCAATAACTGGTCAGACGCCCTGAGAGGCAAAGTGGCCGGCCTCAACATCGCCGGGCTCGGCGGCCCGCTCAATTCCCAGGAAATCCGCCTCCGCGGCGAAAGCTCCCTCACCACCAACGGCAACGCCGCCCTCGTGGTGGTAGACGGCATCCCCGTGAACGGAAGCCTCACCACCTCCGGTGCTTCCAACATGTACATGGGCGGCGACGCGTCTATCGACGTGCCCGTGGATTTCGGCAACGGCATCGCAGACATCAACCCAGACGATATCGAAAGCATCTCCGTCCTCAAAGGCCCCGGCGCCACCGCGCTCTACGGCAGCCGCGCTGCCAACGGCGCCGTGCTCATCACCACCAAATCCGGTAAAACCCGCAAGGGACTGGGCATCTCGCTCAATTCCAACACCAGCTGGGACGTGATCACCCGCTGGCCCGACTGGCAATATGAATACGGCCAGGGCGACGGGAAAACCAACTACAACGCCAACGGCGACATGTATTATTCCTACGGCGCAACGGCAGACGGTCGCAGCACGGGCGGCAGCTCCAGCGCTTTCGGCCCGAAGTTCAACGGACAAATGTATTACCAGTACGATCCCACCACGTTCACGACCGGAAAGGAAAGGACCCCCTGGGTTGCGTACGACAATAACCGCAAAGATTACTGGCAAACGGGCCGCACCACCACCAATGGCATCACCCTCGACAATTCCGGCGATGCAGGCACGGTACGCGCTTCCCTCACGCGTACAGACAACAAGTGGATCATGCCTTCCATGGGCTTCGAGCGCACCACGGCTTCCGTGAACGCGGGATACAAGATTTCCAGCAAGATCAAGGTGAGCTCCGTGGTGAATTACACCAATAAAACGAGCGACAACCTGCCGGGCCTGGGTTACAACAACCACTCCATCGCCTACTTCATGATCTTCCAGAACCCGAACGTAGACCTGAACTGGTACCGTCCGCTCTGGCGCCCCGGCTTCGAAGGTATCGACATGATCCGCCCCTACAGCTCGTTCATCGACAATCCCTTTGCCATGACCGACGAGATCAAGAACGGCCTCCGCAGCAACCAGCTCACCGGTAACCTGAAAGTAGACGCGCAGATCCTGCCGAAACTCAGTTTGATGGTGCGTTCCGGTATCAACATGAACCAGCAGGCACGCGATCAGCGCCGCCCGTGGGACATTAACCGCTACGGCCAGGGCTTCTACCAGACGCAGGCGGTGTACAGCCAGGAAATCAACAGCGACTTCCTCCTCACTTACCGCGACGCTTTCGCCGGAGGCAAATTCTCCCTCAGCGCATCTGCCGGCGGCAACACCATGACCAGCCAGTACAAGCGCAACGACAATACCCTCATCGGTCTTGTTGTGCCCGGCGTGTATAAAATGACGAACGGCATCGGCAACCCGCTGGTCGCTACTTATGATGCAGACAAGAAAGTGAACAGCCTGTACGGGCTCATCAACCTGTCTTACCGCGACAGGATTTTCCTCGACCTGACAGGCCGTAATGATTGGTCGAGCACGCTGCCGCAGGAGAACTGGTCGTTCTTCTATCCTTCCGCCAACCTGAGCATGATCCTGAGCGATATGGTCCGGATGCCGAAAGCGATCAGCTTCGCGAAATACCGTTTGTCGCTGGCGCAGGTGGGTAACGACACCGATCCTTACAGAACGAACAAATATTACAACCGCAGCGATTTTCCCAGTTCTGCCGAAGCGCCCACGCAGTTGTACAACCTCCACTTCAAGCCCGAGATCGCCACGAGCATCGAAACCGGCCTGGATGTAGGCTTCTTCAAGAACAGGCTCCGCATCGACGCGGCAGTTTACCAGACCAATACCAAGAACCAGATCCTGTCCGTTCCCCTGGAACATTCTTCCGGCTTCAGTTCCGCCATCCTCAACTCCGGCGAGATCCGCAACCGCGGGTTGGAACTGGTGGTGACCGGCACGCCCGTGAAAACGAAGAACGTAACCTGGAACGTGACCGCAACCTGGGCTACCACCCGCAGCAAAGTAATGAGCCTCGACCCGAGACTGGGTGGGAAACTTTCCATCATGGGCTCTTCCAGCGCCACGCTCACCGCGGTGGAAGGTCAGATCGCGTCTGCATTGTACGGTCTGAAATTCGAGCGGGCACCGGATGGACAGATCATCTACAGCAACGGCCTGCCCGTTGTAACGCAGACCACAGAATATATCGGCGATACGAACCCCGACTGGAGAGCCGGGCTCATCAACAACGTGTCTTACAAGAACTTCAGGCTCAGCGCCACGTTCGACGGCCAGTACGGCGGCATCCTCTATTCGCACTCCCATCACAAAATGACCGAGCAAGGCAAGCTGAAACATACGCTGAAAGGGCGTGAAGAAGGCTGGATCGTAGGGGAAGGCGTGGAAAAGAAAGCAGACGGTTCTTTCGTTCCCAATACCACCAAAGTAAGGCCGGCGGATTATTACGCACAGTATTACCGCCTCAACAATACCGAGGCCAACACCTTCAACGCATCGTTCCTGAAGTTCCGCGAAGTATCGCTGGAGTATTCGCTGCCGTCGAAACTGATCGGCAACACCTTCCTGAAAGGCGCCAGCATCGCGGTATATGGCCGTAACCTGAAAGTGTGGTCGGATTTCCCGATCTACGATCCTGAAGTGGCCACCCAGGCCGGTGGTACCGGTATCCTGACCGGCGTGGAAGTAGGGCAGATGCCGAACCCCGCCACCTTCGGCTTCAACCTGAAAGTAAAACTGTAATCACCCGAAAATCTGCAGACAATGACATTCTCCCGCATAGGTAAAAATATCCGTTCCATCAGCCTCATTTCCGCTGCGGCCGCAACGTTGGCGATGGGCGGCTGTACCAAAGACTTTTTGGAGACCAACTCCGACCCGAACCGCCTGGAAAGCATTACGCCGGGCACGTTGCTGAACCCCACCATCTACGGGGTCGCTTCCTTCAACATCAACCGCAGCCGCGCATTTACTTTCGAGCTGATGCAGGTTGCCGGCAACTATCCCAACGAAAACGTGGACGATCAGATCTTCCTGTACGACTTCCGCGAAGACGTGGGCAACAACACCTGGACCACCAACTACAAATGGCTGGCCAACGCCCGTGAAATGCAACTGAACGCGGAGAAGCTGAACAACGGCAACTACCTCGCCATTTCGCTGACCCTGAAGGCGCTGATGTATTCCCAACTGACCGACTGCTTCGGCGATATTCCCATGAGCGACGCGCTCAGCGGCGAAGACGGAAAATTCTTCCCCACGTTCGACCGGCAGGAAGATGTGTACAAAACCATGCTGGCCGACCTCGAAAGGGCCGACACCATTTACGGGAAAGGATCTACCGCCACCTATGCGGCAGACCTGCTGTACGCCAATGACTTCACCAAATGGAGGAAGTTCACCAACTCCCTGCGCCTGCGCCTCCTGCTGCGCTCCGCCGGCCGCATGCCAGCCAATTACACGAAAATGGCGGAAATGATCAACGATCCCGCGAAGTACCCCATTTTCACCGCGAACGCCGATGCCGCCGTGCTCAACATCACCGGCACCGTTCCCAACATCTCGCCCTGGAGCCGCCCGCAAGACTATAGCACCGGTCGTTCCTGGAACGAATTCTTCATCAAGGGCCTGAACGACATCGCCGATCCGCGCCTGAAACTCTTCGCCAGCGTGGCCCGCGGGAAAGATAACGCCAACCTCGGGTTCAAAGGGCTGCCCATCAATTACATGGAATCTCCCGCCAGCGTAGACTTCACTCCGTCCGGCCTGTTGCAGCGCCTGGTAATTGCACCGATGATCGTACCGGTGATGAGCTTCGCGGAAGTGGAATTCATCAAGGCCGAACTGGCGCAGAAAGGGAAGATCGCCTCATCCGCCGAAACCCATTACCAGAGCGGGGTGAAAGCTGCCATCGAAATGTGGGGCGGCGTATTCCCCACCAATTATTTCGACGCGCCCGCCGCGAAATACGATGGCACCCTCGAGCGCATCATGCTCCAGAAATATTACGCGCTCTTCTTCACGGATTACCAGCAGTGGTTCGAACATCGCCGTACCGGATTCCCCGTACTGCCGAAAACGAAGTTCATGTTCAACAACGGCGTCATGCCCGCCCGGATGTTCTATCCCACTACCGTGAAAATCTACAACACGGAGAATTACAAGAAAGCCGCAGAACGTATCGGCGGCGATAAACTCGATGTAAAAGTTTGGTGGCAACAATAAAATCAATCTACATGAAAAGGAAGTTTTTAACAGCATGCGCCGCGCTGACACTGATCAGCGCCCTGGCCAACGCCCAGGTGAAAGGCCGGGTTTTTGAAGATGTGAATGGAAATGGGAAGATCGACAGGAAAGAAAAAGGCATCGCCGGCGTGAACGTCAGCAACGGCATCGAAGTCGTGACCACCGACGCGCAGGGCGCTTACGAACTGCCGGAGCGCGCCAGCCAGGTGATCTTCGCCATTAAGCCCGCAGGCTACCAATTTGCGCTGGATTCCAATAACCTCGCGAAAAGCTACTATATCCACAAACCCGCCGGCTCGCCCGCGGATTTCAAATACAAAGGCTCCGCGCCCACCGGCGATCTGCCCGCCCAACTGAACTTCGCGCTGCGCCGCCAGGCGGAAAACGATAACTTCCGCGTACTGGTGTTCGGCGATCCGCAACCCTACACCCTCGAAGAAATCGAACATTTCAGCAATGGTGTCGTGTCGGAAGTGACGGGAGTGAAAAACGTGGCCTTCGGCCTGAGCCTCGGCGATCTCGTCGGCGATAACCTCAGCCTTCACGGCCCGTACATCCAGGCGGTGAAGAAAGTGGGCCTGCCCTGGTACAACGTCATCGGTAACCACGATATGAACTACGACGCGAAGGAAGATCCCGAATCCGACGAAACGTTCGAAGCCAACTTCGGTCCCGCCAACTACGCCTTCAACTACGGCAATGCCCACTTCATCGTGCTCGACGATATCATCTATCCCGACCCGCGCGATGGAAAAGGCTACTGGGGCGGCCTTCGCGAAGACCAGCTGCAGTTCATCGAAAACGACCTGAAAACCGTTCCGAAAACCAAGCTGATCGTGCTTTCCTTCCATATTCCGCTGCTCAACGAGAACGATATCGCTTTCCGCACGGAAGACCGTAACCGCCTGTTCCAGCTGCTGAAAGATTACCCGAACACCCTGTCGCTTTCCGCGCATACGCACCTGCAACGCCAGAATTTTTACGGGAAGGAAGACGGATGGCTGCAGGAAAAACCGCATCACGAGTACAACGCAGGCACCACTTCGGGCGACTGGTATTCCGGCGAACTGAACGAGCAGGGCGTGCCCGCCTCTACCATGCGCGACGGTACCCCGAAAGGTTACGCTTTCCTGAACATCAACGGGAATCAGTATTCTATCGATTATAAAGTGGCAGGAAAGGCAGACAATTATCAAATTCAATTGTCGATCCCGAAAGTGATCGAAAAAGACAGAAACAGTTCGTCTGGTATATACGCCAACTTCTTCATGGGCGCGAAAGGCGACAAGGTGGAATATTCCATCGACGGCGGCGCCTGGAAGCCGATGGAGTACATGGAAGCCGCAGACCCCGCGTACCTGGACGTTCTCCATAAATTCGACCACACCGAAAAGCTGCTGGGCGGCAAACGGCCTTCGCACGCGGCCCAAAGCACGCACCTCTGGTGGGTGAAGGCGCCGTTCAAATTGCCGGCCGGCCGGCACGAAGTGAAGGTGCGCGCCACCGACCGTTACGGTAAAACCTACGAGCAGCAAGGTTTTTACACCATCCTCGACTAGACTGGAAAACAATAGATCAAACGAAACCGTACGCATTTTTTGCGTGCGGTTTTTTCGTTTATGCCATTTCCATGTAATGTTTGCGTTCTGCGGGACTGAGTTTTTCGATGGCCTGGCGGAGCATGGTGCGCGGAAGCGTGGCGGCGTATTTGTCGAGAAAGGCGTAGAGCTGATCGGGGTTTTGCTTCCCGGCTTCGCGGATCCAGCCGCCGGCTGCTTTCTGGACGATTTCTTCGGGATCTTCCCGGAGGATTTCGGCGATGAGAAAAGTGTCTTCGGTTTGACCTTTCCGGAGGAAATAAGCCGAGCTGACGATGGCGGTCCGCCGTTCCCAGGGGTTTTGGGAACGCGCCAGTGTGTACAGGATTTTGCGGGGTTTGTCGAACAGCCATGCGCCGACGACAAACTGGGCGGACCGGTCTACCAGGTCCCAATTGTTGATCCGGTCGTGGCGGCGGAGGTACAGTTCGAAGAGCGCCTTGCGCTGATCGGGCGGTGTTTTTTTGTCGCGCGCCTGAAAGTCCATGATACTGACGGCGCCTGCGCGGATTTCGTGGACCGGGCTTTCCAGGAGTTTTTCCACTTCTTCCAGCGGCATTTTCATATAAGCTTTCGCCAGTTTGAACACTTCGCCCATCCTGACGCCCATGAATTTATCGCCCTCGCCGTATTGTCCTTCCCCCGATTTGAAATATCGCTGGATTTTACGGAGTTCGTCGGGCGACTGCAAATCTTTCATGGCGGCGGTAAACGCGCGGGCGGTGAGCTGCATGGGGAACGATTGTTTTTCCCAATTTCGGTTATTTATGGGTAAAAATATGGGTCATTCGGGACAGGTTATTGTCTAAAAAGCCCCCGGTGGATCGGTGTATTTGTCGTAATTTTCAATGGATTAAACCACAGATGCCATGTATACACAAGGTGCTATGATTTTTGCCGACCTCACGGTGGCCAACGCAACGGAGCTGCGTGATTTTTACCAGGCGGTGATCGGCTGGGGATCGGATGGCGTGCCCATGAAAGATGGCGATACGGCTTACGAGGATTATATGATCAAAGACGCGAACGGGGAGCCCGTGGGCGGCGTTTGTCATGCCCGCGGAGGCAACACCGGGATTCCGCAGGTCTGGATGCTGTATATGCACGTCGACGATCCGGAGAAGAGCATCGAGGCCTGTGAGAAGGGCGGCGGCAGTGTGGTGAAAGTTGCGAAAACGAAGGAAGGGCGCGTCCATTACGCCATGCTCCGCGACCCGCTGGGCACGGCTTTCGGTATCGGTAATTTCGCCGGTTCGGGCGGCCCCGGGCCAGCGGCCAAAGCGGCGATGCAGATCGGGAAAACACCGAAGGAAGTGTTCGAAGCGATCGTAGACCCTGTGATCATGTCCAACTATTTCATTTCCCAATCTTCCGGCAGGATGACGCCCGGTGCCTCCCTCACCTGGCGTTTCCCGGAGTTCGATATGGACGTTCCCGTGCGGGTGAAGGAAGTGGTGGAGCCATCGCTCGTATCTTTCGGATGGGACGTAAACGGCCATGAGTTGGTGTGCACCCTGCGCCTGGAGCCTTTCGCCGACGGCAAAGCGACCGTCGTGAAAATAGAGGAAGCGTCCGTTGAGGGGTACGATCCGGGGAAGGAATGGCTGATCGGCAATACCGAAGGGTGGGCCAATTTCCTCGCCTGCATGAAAGCCTGGCTGGAATATGGGGTGCACCTGCGCAAGGGGGCTTTCGATTTCCGGTTCGTGAAATAATCGAAAATCCCTACATTAGCCGTAACAGACCAAACCATGAAAAGACTCCTCCTCATGATGGCCGCCATGATCGCCATGGGCACGGCACAGGCACAGCACAAAAGCCTCGACAGTATTTACAATCCGGCCGCAGACGCCCGGGCCGATCTGAAAGCCGCGCTGCAAAAGGCTTCCGTCGAAAAGAAACACGTTTTGCTGCAAATCGGCGGCAACTGGTGTATCTGGTGCCGGCGGTTGTACAAGTTCGTGGAAGACCATCCCAAACTGACGGAAGAGCAGAATAAAAACTTCGTGGTATACCATCTCAACTACAGCAAGGAAAATAAAAACCTTGATATCCTCAAAGAGCTGGGCTATCCGCAACGCTTCGGATTCCCCGTGCTCGTGATCCTCGACGCCAAAGGCAACCGCCTCCACACCCAGAACACCGGGCTGCTGGAATCCGCCGACTCGTACGACGAGAAGAAGATCCTCGAAATGATCCGCCAGTGGGGCCCCGCCGCCTTCGATCCCGTTCTTTACGCGAACTGACCGTGGGCCCGCGGCACCGCGCCCGGCCGGATCGCCGAGAAATACACCCAGCCGATAAATACCAGCTGAAGGGGTAGCCGGAACCAGAGATATTCCGGTCCTGCCCCGTCGAAACTCGCTTTTTGCAGATTTACGTGATGTAAAGCCGCGTAAATATTGGCCGGCGTGATGCAAACGAAGAACGCGATCAGCCACCAGCCCGTTCGCCGGGCCATGGCAGGGATCAATAATCCGATGCCCGCCGCGATCTCCAGCACGCCGGTGAAGTAAACGATTCCCAGGCGGAAGGGTATTGCTTCCGGCAGCATCATCGCCATTCCTTTCGCGAAGCCGAAATGCGCGCCGCCCGTTACGAACAGCATAGCTGCCATCCCGATCCGCATCGCCTGCGCGAAGCGGTTCTCCCGGAATTTCAGTTTCAGGATAATGAGCGCGATGAGGGAAACGGCCAGCAGTGTTATTTCGGGTACCATATCTTTTTTATGCAAATTTCACCCCATCCGGCGGATAAGTCAATGAACCCGGGTTAAGAAATCCCCGCCACCCGTTTCCGGATCCGGCTGAGCGCCTGGGGCGTAATCCCGATCCACGAAGCGATGTATTTGAGGGGGATTTCGCGGACGAGCCGGGGCTGATCGGCCAGTAGCTTGCGGTAACGTTCCTCCGCCGATTCGCTGAGCAGCGAAATTTCGCGGCGGAGCAGCGTGAGGTAAAGGTCTTCGCCGGCATGCCGCCCGATGATATTGCCTGCGGCGGTATTTTGATAGATATCCTGCAGATCGCTGTGCGAAACGCGGAGCAGCACGGTGTCTGTCAGGGCTTCCACGTTGTAGATGGACGGCTGGCGGGTGAGGAAAGAGTCGTAGGCGGAAACGAAATCGTTCGAAAAGGAAAAGCTGAAGGTAAGATCGTTCTCCTCGTCTTTCGGGATGTAGAACCGGACGAGCCCTTCCGCGATGAAGGAAAGGTGATTTTCTGTTTGTCCGGCGCGGAGGAGGAGGGATTTCTTCGGAAAGGATTCCCGCGTCAACCGCGACGAAAAGTAATGCCAGTCGTCGTCAGACAGTGGTGTGAACTTTTCGAAGTATTGCCGGATTTGTTGCATCGTGAAAATTTGAAACCAATCCCCAAGTTAAACAATTGCCCGCGCATCCTCAAAGATGGCTCATCTTCCCCGGGCTTTACGGCGAAAAACAATTATATTTATTCAGTTTCTGCCGTTATGAAAAAACGACCTTATTTGCTTGTGGGAGCCGTAACCGTTCTCGTTGGTTTTTTGTCCAGATGTTCCGACCGGAAGGCCGACCCGGCCGATCCCCGCGGCAGCGCCTTCGCTGAAGCTGCTTCCTGCGCGCGATGTCACAAGTCGATTTATGATGCCTATGCCACCACCGCCCACGCACATTCGTCGGCCGTTGCATCGGCGGGCACCGTGAAAGGCCGCTTCTCCGCACCGGATAATATTTTCCATTTCGCGGGCCGTGCGGATGTGGTGATGGAGCAGCAGGGGGAGGAATTGTTCCAGGTGTTGAAATCGGACGGTAAAGAACAGGGCCGCTTTCCGTTCGATGTGGTGTTCGGTTCCGGCAGAAAGGCGCAGACCTTCCTGTACTGGAAGGGCGGGCAGTATTTCCAGTTGCCGGTTTCCTGGTTCGTGCCGGCGGATAATTGGGCCAACAGCCCGGGGTTTCCGGCAGATCATCCCAAGTTCGACCGCCTGATCCCCAGTACCTGCTTCGGTTGTCATAGCTCGATGGTGAAGGTGCGGGAAGAAACGAAAGGGATCACGGTCACGGAGCAATTCGCCCGGCGGGAAATGATCGGCGGTATCGATTGTCAGCGATGCCACGGTCCGGCCGCGGAGCATGTGGCCTTTCATACCGAAAATCCGGCGGAGAAAGCAGCGCGCTTCATCACCCGCATCGATACCCTGAACCGCGTGCAGCGCCTCGATATGTGCGCGCTTTGCCATTCCGGTCTCAAACCGATGTACAAGCCCGCTTTCGCCTTCAAGCCCGGCGACGCATTGTCGGATTTCGTTATCCCTACTGTCCCCTTCCGCAAAAAGCCCGATCAGCTCGACGTGCATGGCAACCAGCTGCAGTTGCTGGCCGCCAGCCAGTGTTTCCTGCAAAGCCAGACGATGAACTGTTCCACCTGCCATAACCCCCACGTCACGGAACGTACCAGCATGCAGACGTTCTCGCAACGCTGTATGACCTGCCATCAACCCGGATCTCCCCAATTCTGCAAACATACCGGCAAACCGAAGGGAGTCCTGCAACAGAACTGTATCGATTGCCATATGCCCGCCCTGCCGTCTGGCGCCATCACACTGCTGACCAACGGGGAGCAAAGTCCCACACCGGATTCCGTGCGCACGCACCTCATCGATGTGTATGCGGATGTGGTGAAGAAGTTGCCCTGAGTATGGATCGCCTGTTATTGGTCACTATAATTTTAACTATCTGCTTGTATACATTTATCTGTATGAAGGAGTCCAATCAAAGAGCATGCTTAATGCTATACATGTGTATGCTCATGCTTTTTAATACATCTTGCGTCACGGATGGAGGTTCGCCAAACGGCAAAATTGCGCCGGGCGATTTACAGCACGATTTTGCCACCATGACCGAACTGGTCGAAACAAGTTCGCCTTATCCTTTTTATATGACCAGCCGCGCATCGTACGACGATTTAAAGGCAAGTATTAAAGATCGACTTAAAGATTCAATGAGCAGTCTGGAGTTTTTTCAAATTGTATATCCATTGGTAAAGTCGCTGAAGAACCCGCATTACAATCTTGCTGCTGCAATGGCGCCTGCAGACGCGTCAATTCCGGTATATTTCCCTTTTTCTGTATTTATAACGGGCGATAGTATCGTTATTGATGAGCATCTTGCTGCACCGGCAGACCAGTCCCTTCGGGGAAAATATGTTTCTGCTATTAACGGCCGGAAACCGGGCGACATTCTTTCACAGCTGCGTCAGGGCGTGGAATATTCGGCTGCCGAAATTCCATATATTAATTACACCATGGAGTCCTCCTTTGGTAAGCTGCTGCATTCGTTGTCGGGAATAAGCGGAAAATTCAATATCGAAGTAGATGGGCGATCGTACGCTTTTGACGGGGTTCCGTTGGGTCTGCTGAAAGGAAAAGAGACGCAGGGGAGCATTCATGACAGCATTATTCAGGCTGAACAGGAACAGATCGGGTATTTGAAGATCCGGGATCTAAATCCCGGAAATGCGGAAGAGTGGGATGAGAAGTTGCCGGTATTTTTCAGGAAGCTCCGTCAATTAAAAGTCCGCAAGCTCATCATCGATATGCGCGACAATTATGGAGGAAGTACAGCGCTCACCCGGAAGCTGATAGCTTACATTTCTTCGAAGGAATATTCATTTGGTGACGAAGTCAGCTATTCAAAAGACGCTGAAATTATACATGATTCGGCGCCGCCGGTTGCTCCCAAAAGCGTTTCGGACAAGTTTGACGGAGCATGCATTCTGCTGGTGAACGCTGGCACATTTTCAAGTGCGCATATGTTTTTTGCCGCGTTTAAGCATTATGGGATGGGTATTACGGTCGGTGAGCCCGGAATAGAACGTTACCTGATTTCCGGAGAGCTTAAAGAAAAGGAGCTGGAGCGGACTAAATGTATGTTCTATTACCCGACAAGCAACTTTATGCTCCCCGGGTTCTCTGAGACCGTCAATGCACCTGTTATACCGGATGTTGTCATTTCCGGATCAATGCAAGACCGGATTGCGCGAAAAGACAATGTATTGGATAGTATCGTTTCACCTGGCCATGTAAAATAGCCGGCATCAGAGTATCTTCTTCAAATCGCGCACCGCATCTGTAAACGCTTCGTCGATGTTTTTGGCCAGATCGAGAACCATCGCTTTTTTTGGGGCGGTGTTGTAGACGGACAATGGCGTGTCTTCCCAGGCGCAGCTGCGGATGATGATGGGCACCACCTTTACGTCGGGGTTTTCGTTCTCCCGTTCGATGGCGCGTTTGATCTCGATGTCCCAGATATAGTCGGTGGCCATGAAATCGGCGCTAACGAGGAAGATGATGATATCTGCCTCTTCCAGTTCGTTTTTGATTTTGCCATCCCATTTATCGCCGGGAACGAGTTGGCGGCAGTTCCAGGTGCTGATGCTGCCGTTGCGCTTGAGGGCGCTGAGATGGTTTTCCAGTTGCTGGAGGTAATGGGCGTCTGTTTTCGAATAAGAAATAAATATCTTTTTCATTTTGAGCTCGTTTTTGAGATGGGCGCGGAAAAGTTTCAGGTCGAAGTAAATGCCGTTGTGCTGGAAAACCCACTGATTGGCGGTTTCTGCGGCATGCAGCACGTCTATCGGCACAAAATTCTCCCCATCCGCCGTTACCGCTTTTTTAACGTTCATGTCGGCGGAAAGGCGCTCCAGCTCGTCGGTGATTTTTTTGAGGAAAGATTTGTCGGCGCTTTTGCTCAACGAAAATACATCGATGTATGCCTTCGAAGTGGCGGTGGCGTTGCTGAACCGCACCATCACGATCCCCTGCGACGGCTCATCCCGGATCACGATCCCGTTTTTCCAGTAATAGTACAGCGGCCCGTGCTCGTCTTTGAGCGCCTGCTGGCCATAGAGGTGGAAGAATTCGAGGATGATGTGCTTGTGGATGAACCCCTGGAACAGGAACCTGTAAGAAGGCCGGTGACCATCGTCGAGGAAGATGCTGATGCTTTTCGACGGCCGCGCGGGCAGGTAAAGCGGCGCAATGTAAATGCCGGGCTGCGATGGGTGGGGGAATACGATCTTGAAATGCTTCATCAGTTCGATGATGGTTTCGCATTCCTTGTCGAATTTCGGTTTACCCAGTGCTTCGATGATGTGCGCTTCATCGAATTTCCCGTTGAGGCCGTGGAGCCCTTCGAGAATGTTATATATTTTCTTCAGGACGTAGTCCTGTTTTACGAAGACTTTATCTTTCAGGTAATCGTTGTCGGGGAAATAAAGGACGAGCCCGATATCGTTGAGGTAGCGGGCATAGCTTTGTGTGTCTGCCAGGCTGAACCAGAGCGCGTCGGTGCTTTTGAGGCCGGCGTTTTTCACTTCGGGCATGAGGGAGATGATGTGGTTGCAGAATTTCCGGAAATCCCCCAGCGACATTTCCCGGTCTTTATCTTTTACGCCGTTTTCGATTTCCTGTTTGATGGCGCCCCAGGTCCCGAGGCATTCCCTTTCCGAGATCGGCAATGAATCGATCATTTCGAAAAGGAGGTCTTTGAAGTGCTCCATTCCACGACCTGTTTTGGCGGAAATGTTGGCGAATTCATAGATGGCGGGGTACTGTATTTTCAACTGCGCCTGGTCGAGGAAATGAGTATAGTAGGAAAACTCCACCTTGTTTTGTGTGATAAGAATATTGGGAGGTGACTTCACATCCAATACAACGTTGTTGGAAGTGATGATATATTCAATACCATTTGATACATCCGATCCGACAAGCCTGATTTCATTTCCGGAATTAATCGGGAATGTGGTATATGTTCTTTCGGTTTTGGCCGACTTTTTTTGCGTGTGGTATGCGATGGATTCTAACCAGTAAGGGATGGGGAATCCTTGGACGGATACATTCGTTTTGGAATGGTCTTTTTGCATTTGCTGGATTTCGCACTCGTCGTAGTTGTTCGACCAAAGATCCCAAAGCAATACATATGCGGTATTGTTGCTGAAGAAAAGATAATGCGTATCGTGATAATATTCCTGTCCGCCGAAATCGAAAATCCGGATATTGTATTTTCTGCCATTTCTCACAGGCTGCCAGCGTTTGATTTCCATCCAATGTGTTGTTGGCAGTTGCTCGTTCCATCCATCTGACATCAGTCTTTCTGCGAGAGACGATTTTCCGGCATTGCTATTTCCTGCGAATACAATTTTAATGTCATCGTTTTTATATAATGAAATGTGGACGGAGCGTTCAGCTTCGTATTGGTCGAAAAATCTCTTAACAGCATTCATGCCCTGGACTATAACCTGGATATTTGGGACATCGAGCGGGTTATTGGCGATGTTTATAGTGTTGCTTTGCCATTTCGAGTCTTTTATCGTCTTATCAAGAACGATATCCCGAATCTCAAATACGTTGCTTATGTCGTTGGAATGGAGATCTACCGTAGAAGCATTAGGCATCTTCTTCAGGAAATCTGCGTTTTTCAGCAAATTATTGCTGAGATTAATATTCTCAACGGTTCTTAGTATATAGTAAGATGAGACATCGGAAATGAAATTATTGTTAGCTATCAGTTCAGTTAAATTAGGAAAAGACGTCAGATTAACCGTTCCACTAATCATGTTGTTGCTGACGTTTAAGTATTTCAGCTTTTTAATTTTTTGAAATGGGATAATGGATTTTATACGCCATCTCCGAAAATAACCATTCGAAGCAGCCCAATCACCGCCCGCAATTACGGTTTCTAAATTATTTAATTTGCGGATTTCCGGAGGTACATAAAAGATGTTATTGGGTAATATGCTGTTGCTACTGGTAAGCATTTTTACACCTTTATTCATTTGGGATACACCCCATTCATTACTTAAAATAAGTGTTTTTAAATGTGAAAGGTTAAATAGCTCTGGTAATAAGGATAAATCGGTCAATCCAAGATTTCCAAGGTCGAGTGTAGTATGCTTGTGTTGCTGACAGGATGCTATTTTTTTCTGGGCAACGTCAAGCCTTCGATCGATCCAGTTCGTGATAGCTTTAGGGCCTTGATTGGCAATCTTGGACTCGGGATAAAATAGCGGGTTGTCTCCAGCTTCCAGATAAGCGAAAGCACTTTCTTTCAATTGTGTATATAATGGACTAAGGTCGAATACAGCGTTACTTCTTACATCGACATAAATTAAGAAACTAAGGTGGCGTAAAGGCGAAATATCAACAATTTGGTTATAGGAAATGTCGAGTATGAAAAGTTGTTTGAAATTCGCCAGATATGTGATGTCAGATTGGTGGCAATCCCTCAAGCCCAAATGCGTTACATGCTTGAATGGGATTAACCAATCCGGGTTTAGCTGTAATCCGGTCAGGCTTAATACGGTGACGATATTGCTGGAATCGTCGAGCGAAAAAGCATTCGGTGCCAATTGCCCATCTACAATAAATTCGTTTCGAGGGAGGTTGACCAAAGTCCTTCCCAATTGCTTCTCCAATTTGACGATTGATGCAGGCTTAATGCTCATAACATTCCGGGGATTTTCAGGTATTTCGTTGGCTAACCGGGGAAGGTACAATATATAAAAAAACCTTGTAATAATCACATTACAAGGTTATTGGGGTTAAGAACGCTGGGTTCAATTTAAATCGTTCGCAGCACGCGGAATTTGCCGGACAGTTGTTTCTTGGGAGGATTGTATTGCCCTATTTTCCAGACTTCCGCAGTAAACTCACCTTCCACATATTCGCCGATCTTTCCGTTTTTAGAGATTTTAACCTGACCGCCCGAGAATACCGGATCACAATCTTCACAGTTCAGTTTGTGTGTGACCCATGAGTTAAGTATATCGGTGGCATTCGTCGAAAAGTCGATATAAGCTTTTTTATCATCTTCGCCGTAGGGAAAACTGCCGGTGCCCATTACTCCGCCGGGGATGAGGATATAGATAGCATGTCCGTCTTGCAGTTGGGCCGAAACGTAAAATTTATCTACTTCCATCCTGATGGAGCTTTCTCCATTTTCCGGTGGGTTATTGATGAAAGGGATCCTGTCCACCGAAACCATGAGATATTCGTCGGGCATCGTGAAAATGGGCGTGGTAAGCATCGCAAGGCCGGTCCGTTTGCTGTCGTACAGCGTGATGGGAACGGAAACGCTCACGAACGCGGGGTTTTCGTCCGGTACTTCGCCTGGCGCCTGATATTCGCATTTGGCGCCGTTTGCCGTTATTTTTCCTTTGCCGGACGCCATGCTCCATTTTACTTTGGAAACCTGCCCGTCGTACGGGATGAGGTCGCCGATGGGCTGATCGGTGGTGTCTACGGTCAGCAGGGAGCCCAGGTGCCACATGAGTTGCAGTTGGGCTTTTCCGCCGGGGAGCACCTGCGTGGTATCCGCCTCCAGTTCGAAGAGCTCCACGATGCTCCAGTCGCTGAAGTGCTTTGTCTGAACGGAAAGTTGATGGGTGGCGGGGTCGATGGAGGTGTTGGCAGCGAGGTAATGATATCCGTCCTTGTTCTGATAGGCGAGGAAAAGCACATCCGGGTTGATGCCTGCCAGTTCTTCCGCGCCTGGGGTGTAGCGGATGGTGACGGGCCGGGTGAACGCAACCCCTTCGGGAAGGAGGCGGAATGCTTTGCCAGGACTACCTTCCAGCGTGTTCTCCACCGGTTGGATGCTGAATTGGACGTTGGTTTGCACGGCACCGGGCGGCACTTCCAGCAAGATGCGGTTATCGGCTGAAGCCAGCGTTCCTCCCGCCGGACCGATGGCTTTCGCGATGGCGGGGCCGGTTACCAGGCCGAGGGGGCGCTTTACGGGTTTGGCGGGCTGGCCGTTGCCGTCTTTGATGCCCGGTGTAGTTTCGTTTTTCCTGCATGCGCCTGTCAGCACGGCGATGATGGCAAAGCAGGCGATGATTTTCCAGTTTATCATGTTGTTTAGTTTGATGGGGTTATCCAGAATGCTGCGCGAAAGTAGCCCCGTTGCCATTGCAAAAAATTGGCGTTCACCAACATTTCGTAGGGGCAGACTGGCTATATTGCCGCTTTTTGATCGTTTCACCGGAGCGGTGCGCAAAACTGCAGAAAAGCGGTGGCCCGGCATGTGCAGATCTTGTGGTGTATGGCCGTCTTTGAAGTTTTACCGCATTTTCATTACATTCGGAGTAAACCCGTCTAAAGCATTGTAACCATGAAACCTTACCGCTACTCTTTGGTCCTGGCGCTGTTGGTCTGCTCATTCGCAACCATGGCGCAGGAACGGAACTTCACGGTCGCGTTGCATTCGCCTGCAAATTACAGTGGCACCAAAGGGCGGGATATCTACGATCTAAAGGAGCTGCAGATTTGGTGTGTGAATAACCGGCCCGACAGCATTCTCCGTGAAGTGAACTATGGCGGTAACAAGGGTGGGGCCTGCGACAGCACGTTTCGCCTGAAGGTGTTGTCCCGGAGATTGGGTGACCAATTGCAGGTTTGCATCCTCAAGCGCTACAATCCTTTCCTGGAAAATGAAAAGGTGCTGACATATTCATATGATTCATTAAAGAAATGGAACAGGAAAAATTGCCCCGCAGATGCGCTGCCCCGTCTAATGTTCCGGCTGCCCTATTGCGTAGGGGGCGCTGTCGAAGTGAAGCCTGTCGAGATGTACTTGTTCCCTTTTTCCGTTGGGTTTAGCAGCAACGATCCCTGTGTGAACGATATGCCGCTTGCGGTGTCGCTGGGCCGGAGCGCTGTTGCGAAATTCGGGAAAACCGTCATGTATTTCTACAAGTCCGACAATTTGCTGCCCGACAATAAAATAAGGGTGAAGGTGATGGAAGACGGCATTTTGCAGGACGACCGGATCGGTGACGGGCTGGTGTACAAAGCGAGCTACGCGATGGCGGACACAATTGTCATCGGTGGTAAATTGTTCAGGATAGACAGCATCGGTGGAAAATGGGACAAGGTGTATCTGCACCGCCTGACGCAATCAGGCCTGATCGCGAAAGTACCGGAAAACCACATGCGCACGCTGGCGCCGTATTTCGATAAAGCGAAAGAATATGTGCTGCTTGATTTCTGGGGAACGTGGTGCAAGCCCTGCATCGCCGGGATGCCGAAGCTGCGGGCGTTGCACGAGAAAGTTAAAAGTGAGGTGCTCTTTGTAAGTGTTTGCTTCGACGACCCGAAAAACTATACGAAGGCGAAGGAGATTTTTGAAGAGAACAAGCTCTCCTGGCCGCAGGTGTTCAATAGTATGGCAGAAAGGGAATTTACCCTTACAAAGGATCTGTCGGTTACAACCTTTCCCACTTACATGCTGGTGAAAAAGAACGGGGATATCTTCTTTAGCACCAGCGGAGACGGGTTCGACGAGCTGTCCAGAAAATTGCTGGAAGGGAAGTAAAGACGTTAAATAGGATTATCATCCAAAATAGCAAACCCGCAAACATGAAGCAATGATCGCGTTTGCGGGTTTTGTCTGTTAATACCGACGTACGACTTGGAACATATATCTTTCGGGCATACCTATTACGCCTGCGGCCTTCATTCTGCTTTTCAACATGTCCGATTTCCAGTAAGCATTGGCTTTGGCGGTATCCATCAATGCGGTGACCACTACTACTTTGTGATTATCGTCTGCATCGTGGCCATACGCTCTTACGATGATGCCGTTATCCAGCCTGTCCTGTTTGCCTTCTTCGAACGCTTTTTGCCAGGTATCCCAGTCTTTCACCTGGAAAACGGATCTCGATCGGATACCCGTATGGACGATCGCCGTGTCCTGGAAGGTCATCGTCACGAAGCTGAATACGGGCGTACTGGTTACGCCGCTTTGTTGCATGGCTTTTTTCAGGCCGGGATCTTTGGAAAATGCTTTTGCCTTTGCGATGTCGTCTACTTTCACGGCAACCATTACCAGGTTGGAATCCATTAATCCGCGGCCGATAACATAACTATGGACCTGACTGGCCAGGCGTATGGAATCGTGCCCTTCGTAGGATATTATCCATTTTTCAAAGTTAGCCACCTTGTGGATGGCGATCATCATGTTTTGTGGTGTGGTGATGGTGGTGTTGGCGGCCGGCATGCTGTTAACGATAACGCTGTCCGGATTGTCGATGGAGTCCGTTTCCGCTTTTTTTGACTACCTCCTCCGCAGGCGGTGATGAAAACTATTACAATTGCAAAAACGAACAAATGGGAAAATCTTGACTGTCTCATTGATCTTGGTTTTAACAATTAAAAGAATAGTTGGATATCTGATGGGGTTTCAGGAGGATAACGGCTATTCAAAGGTAGACCTAATTTGTACGTCCGCCGAATTCTTTTTGGGAGCAGGTCTTAATGCAAAAAAGCCAGCTAATTGCTGACTTTTTGTGGTTGTAGCCCGGACAAGAATCGAACTTGTATCTAAAGTTTAGGAAACTTCTATTCTATCCATTGAACTACCGGGCCAGGGCTGCCTCGGGGCAGCGGGACGGCAAAAATAAACGATTTTGGCAAATTTCCTTAAAAAAATCAGGCGTAGAGGCGTTCTATGGAATCGCGGTACTTTTCCTGGATGACGCGGCGCTTCAGTTTCAGGGTGGGCGTCATTTCGCCGCCGTCGATCGTCCATTCGCGGGGCATCAGCTCGAATTTCTTGATCTGCTCGATGTGGTTGAAATACTGGTTGTAACGGTTGACCGCATCCCGGTACATCGATTTCACCTTCGGGTCTTTCAGCGCAGCTTCGTTCGAAGGGAACTCCAGGCCCTGGCCTTTCGTCCAGGCGCGGAGGTTCTCGAAATTCGGGACGATCAGTGCGCCGGTAAACTTCCTGTCCGCTCCCACCACCATGATCTGCTCAATAAAGGGCGATTCCCTGAACTTGTTCTCGATGGGCTGCGGGGCCACGAATTTACCGCCCGAAGTCTTGAACAACTCCTTCTTGCGGTCGGTGATCTTCAGGAATTTCTGCAACAGCATCACCCCGATGTCGCCGGTATGGAACCACCCGTCGTGGAACGCTTCCGCCGTGAGATCGGGCCTTTTGTAATAGCCGGTGGTGACGCTGGGGCCCTTCACGAGGATTTCCCCGTCGTCCGCCAGTTTCACTTCCACGTTGGAAATCACGGGCCCAACGGTACCGAACATCCTGTCTTTCGGCAATTTCCCGTTTACGCTGATCACGGGCGACGTTTCCGTGAGCCCATACCCTTCCAGCACCGGGAGCCCCGCGGCGGTAAAGAGTTTCAATAACCTGATCTGGCAGGCGGCCGCGCCGGTCACGATACAACGGATGTTCCCGCCGAGCGCCTCCCGCCATTTGCGGAACACCAACCGGTTGGCCAACGCCAATTCCAGCTTGTACCACGGGGTTTGCCTTTTATTGATCTCGAACTGTTGCCCCACCCGGAGCGCCCAGAAAAAGATCGTCCGCTGAAAACCGGTGAGCGCATGCCCTTTCGACATGATCTTCTCGAAAAGCTTCTCCAGCACCCGTGGCACCGTGGTGAAAATTCCCGGTTGCACCTCGCGGAGGTTGTCTGCAATGGTTTCCAGGCTTTCGGCGTAGTAAACGGATACGCCGGCCGTGAAATACACGTACGTCACCATCCGCTCGAAGATGTGGTTGAGCGGCAGGAAACTGAGCGCCCGCGCATGCTCGTCTACCGGCAATATCGGCAAACAGCCTTCCACATTGCTCATGATGTTGCCATGGGTGAGCATCACGCCCTTGGGCGTTCCCGTGGTGCCGGAAGTATAAATGATGGTGGCCAGGGTGTCGGGCGAAACAGCATTGCGGACTTCCGGGAGGCGCGCTTCCGATTCCGGGGTGGCGGCGGCGGGAACGTCCATCCAGTGGCGGACGCCGGGGATGCGGTCGAACGAGAAGATATCGGTGATGTGGGGGATTTGGTCGCGGAGGATTTTCACCTTGTCGTACATCTCGGCATCGTCCACGAACAGCAGCTTGGCGCCGGAATCGTTGAGGATGAAAACGAGCTCGGCGGCGCTGATGGTGGGGTAGATGGGAACGAGCACGGCGCCGGCCTGCTGGCAGGCCAGGTCGGTGAGGATCCATTCGGGCCTGTTGGCGCTGATGATCGCGATTTTATGCTGGTCTTCCGGGCCGGGGGCTTTCCGCCGACGCCCAATTGCAGGAACCCTGCGGCGAAGCGGGCGGTGAGCGTGGCTACATCGGCCGTGGCGTAGGTTTTCCAGGCGCCTTCTTCCTTGGCGGCCAGCATATCCGGTTTGGGAAAATGTTCCAGCTGATGTGCGAGCACATCAAACAGGCGGTTGGGGTGGTGCATGATGGATTTTTGGGTCAAAGACCGCGGAGTTCCTTTTCCTGCTGCAATTTTTCGTATTCGCGCAGGGTATCGCGGAAGGGATCCACTTCAAACGCGAAATAATAGTTGAATGCCAGGAGCAGCCCCCAGGTGGCCATGGGCCAGGCCGGCCAGGGCGTACCGTTCGTATCGGGCGAGGTAAGGAACCAGATCAGCCAGAGAAAACCGTTGATGAAAAGGTACACGGTGCCATGCACGCGGAAGGCGGCGCGGGCTTTCGCGATACGCCAGAGGCGCTTATCCTGTTTTTGTTGATAGTCCATGTTCAAAAGCTTTGTGCATATTCAATTTACCGAAAAATCCCCGTAAAAGAAAGGCCCGGCGTAAACCGGGCCTCTTTATCAACGGGTAATCAATTCGAATTGAATGTTGACGACGGAGTTGATCAACTTATCCTGCAGCGATTTGTCCGCCCGGTAAGTCATCCCCCATTGCGTACGGTCGATGTTGAAATTCGCCGCAGCCCTTACTTTCCCTTTCTCGAAAACGATCTTGGCGGGGAAGGTGATGTTTTTGGTGGCGTTTTTCATCGTCAGATTGCCGCGGATCATATGGGTGGCATCTTTCAGCAGCACGGAATTGTCTTTGGCGGCGGGATGGTAAGGCGTCACTTCGGTCACTTCGAACTTCGCTGTCGGGAATTGCGCCGCATCGAAAAAATTGGCGCCTTTCAGCTCGTCTTCCAACTGCTGTTTCATATCGGGCTGGGTGTTAAGGTCCAGGTTCCGGAGACTGGCGATGTTGATGGTGAAATTGCCGCCGGTGACGGTGCTGTCTTTCACGAATATTTCCCCGTCCTGGAACTGGAATGAGCCTCTATGTTCCCCGGTGGGCTTGGTGCCGATCCAGAGGAGGGTGCAGGCTGCGGTGTCCAGCCGCAGGGTATGGCCGTCTGTTGGCGTGGAAACGGCCTGCGGCTCCGAAACGGCGGCTTTGTCGGCCTTCGGTGCCTGCTGGCAGGCCGCGGCGCCGAGGAGCAGGAAGGGGATTATCCGTGATGTCATCCGCATATGTTTGCTGTTTTAGGATACATAAGTTCTGTTCCCCACCCACACGAAGCGTTTGTCGATGAACTCGGGCGTCGTGAAGCTGGCGTTGCCTGCGGGATTGCCGCCGGTAACGTGGAAGTCGGAGAACGCGGCGTGCTGGTTCACCCAGATGAATCCCGTAAAGTTGAAGGAAACGGGGGTGAAAACGCTGTTCATGGCGTCGGCGATCTTGTCCATCACCGCCTCGTCTGTCGCATAAGCGCCGCAGGTGATCGCGCCGTGGCTGGAAGCCATCTGGCGGGCCAGGCGGATGGAGTCGTCGGTATTTTTGGTTTTGACGAGCAGTACCACCGGCCCGAAAAGTTCCTGCTGGAAAATGGCGGAATCGTCTGCCGAAACTTCCACTACCACAGGGCTCCAGGTACGCGCACCGGCAAATTCTTCGCTGTTGACGGGCGCTCCTTCCAGCAACACTTTTCCGCCCAGTTTGGCGGCTTCGCGCGCGCGCTGCAAGGTGGTTTCGTTCTGGACGGCGCCCAATGTCCCGGCGCCCATTTTCGGATTATTCACCAGGGCGGTGATGGCATCGGTAAATTTCTTCGCCACTTCGTCGAACGAAAGCGTGCCGTTCGGCGTTTTGACGCCGGTCTCGGGGATGAAGAAATTCTGCGGTGCGGTGCACATCTGGCCACTGTAAAGACTTACGGAGAAAGCGAGGTTCTGCATCACGGCGTCGATGTCCTGCACGCTGTCGATGATCACGGAATTGACGCCGGCTTTTTCGGTGAAAACGGTTTTCCCCTGCGAAACGAGCGATTCCACATAATTACCGAAAGCACTGCCGCCGGTATAATCGATGAGGTGAACGTCGGGATGTTCGCACAGCGCCTTGGTGATGGGATGCCCGGTGGAATCGGCGGCCAGCTGGCAGGTGTACGGGTCTTGCCCGTTTTCTTCCAGTACCTGTTGGATGGCGGCTACCACGATGGCGATGGGCAGCACGGCTTTGGCGTGGGGCTTCACGATCACGGGATTGCCGGTGATGAGGTCCGCATAAATGCCCGGGAGCGAGTTCCAGACGGGGAAAGTGGAGCACCCGATCACCAGGCCCAGGCCTTTGGGCACGGGGCGGAAGGTTTTCTGGAGCTTCACGCTGATCTTGCCCATGGGTTTTTCCCAGGTTTGCTCGCCGGGGAAATGCTGGAGTTGCTGGTAACCCATGGCAATGGCTTCGAGGGCACGGTCGTTCGCATGCGGCCCGCTGGCCTGGAAGCTCATCATGAAGCTCTGGCCGGTGGTGTGCATGGTGGCATGTGCGATCTCGAAGAAATGGTGCTGGATTTTTTCCAGGGTTTCGGTGAGGATGCCGGCGCGGTCGGCGACCGACAGCTGGGCCCAGCGTGCACCGGCTCTTTTGCCGGCTTTAACGAGTTCTTCCGTGGAAATGATGGGGTACGAAATGCCGAGGGGCTCCAGGGTGTAGGGAGATACTTCCTCCCCATACCAGTTTTCCACCACCTTCTGTTTCAAACGGGAAAAGGGCTGGTTCAGCAGGCTCTTGTAGGCAGTTTCTCCCTGTGTGGGAGCGGCTTCGCCGTATGCCTTGGGGTGTTCGGGATACTGCGAATAAAAGGTTCTTTCGTGGTTGGCCTTTACCGCATTGTCGATGATGTTTTGGTGTTTTGCGATCAGCATAGCGCTATGGTTTAGATATGAGTTGTACACAAAGGTTGCTGACGGCACCGGAGCGCGCTACTTGATGGTAGCGATCTTGCCGGTGTTGTAAAACTCGTCGTCCCGGAGTTTCAGCGGGTGGTTGCGTTGCCAGGCCGTAAAATTGTCGTAATCCGACTTGTGCAGCGCCGTCCAGGATTTGTACTCCGCCTGGTTGGCGGCGGGGCCGAACAGCCAGTAATTATAAGACTCGAACATGCCGTCGCGCAGCAGCTTCCGCTGGAAATCGAAGAGCGCATACGGGTATTTCACGCCGTAGAATTTATACCAGTCGAGCAAAAAGCGCGTGCGCAGCATAATGAGCGACTGTGGTTCGATGCCGGTGGCGATCACGCTCACGTTTTTGGCCATCACGCCTTTGAACGCATCCATGAAAGCGTTGGTGGCTTCGCCTTTTTTGCCTTTGGCCGATTCTCCGGGCACGCTGTTGAAGATAGCCGGATCGTCGAACAGTTTTTTATAACATTCCAGCACCACATCGCGGATTTCGGCGGTGCGGGTGGTGTAGCTTTCGAGATTGATGAAGGTTTCGCCGTAGAGGATGGCCCAGATGGGTTCCTTGGTCCACATGTAGCTGCGGGCGGCGTGATAGTAGTTCCCCGGGAAGTTGGGGTCTACCTCGATGCCTTTCACCCAATAGCGGAGGGCGGCGTCGAAATTCTTCATGTTTTGCAGGAGGTCGCCATAGTCACAATGAAGCTCGCCGCTTTGGGGGAACTTGCGCAACCCGCGCTGGTATACTTTTTCAGCACCTTTCCAGTCCTGTTTGCCCTGGTAAATGTTACCGGCGATCTGGAAAAGGTGGATATCTGCGTCTTTTTTGTCAACGAGGGGAGAAACCACGGTGTAGGCGCGCTGGTAGTCGCCCCGGAGATAATAGGCGAAAGCCAGGTCTTTTTTCAGCTGGATGTCGTCCGGAGACGTGGTGATCGCCTGGTTGAGCACCAGGATGGCGTTCGCGTAATCCCCCGTCCGCAGGAAGTTCCGTGCGGTCTGTTGCAACTCGGCATTATCCTGAGCAAGCGCCCATTGGAAGGAAAGTACGCCCGTCAGCACAAGTGTCCATTTTTTAGCAGCCTTTTGCCATTCCATTGTTCTCTTCGTTTTCTGTAAATGTAAGAAAAAACCGTTGACCCCGGCTCAAAGCGGGGCCAACGGCGGATTTTGCTAAAAATATCAGATCGTATGGGTCAGCAGCCCGTCGCGCAGCTTGGGCTCGAACCAGGTGGATTTGGGGGGCATTACGTTCCCGCTGTCGGCAATGTCGAACAATTGCTGGATGGTAACGGGGTACAGGGCAAAGGCCACGGCCATTTCCCCGCTGTCTACCCGTTTCACCAGTTCCCCGAGACCGCGGATGCCGCCTACGAAGTCGATACGCTTGTCTGTCCGGGGATCTTTGATACCAAGATGTTTGTCGAGCACATTATCCTGCAGGATGGTCACGTCCAGCACGCCGATGGGGTCGGTGGTGTAGGTGCCTTCGCGGGCCACGAGGCGGTACCAGGTGTGGTCGAGGTACATGGAGAATTCATGCAGCATCGAGGGTTTTTGCACGTGGTGGCCGATGGGCTCCACGATAAAATCGTATTCCAGCCGGGAAATGAAATCTTCCTTGCTGTGGCCGTTCAGGTCTTTCACGACGCGGTTATAGTCGAGAATGGCGAGTTGGCTGGCGGGGAAGATGGTGGTGAGGAAGAAGTTGATGGGCTCATCGGCCGTTACGGCTGTGCCGCTGGCTTTCTGGACGAGGGCGGCGGAAGCGGCGCGATGGTGGCCGTCTGCAATATAGGTGGCGGGCACCTGGGTGGCGAAGCGATGGGTGATCTCTTCCACGGCGGCGGGCTCGGCCACCACCCAGATGGTGTGGGAGATGCCGTCTTCGGCCACGAAGTCGTACACCGGCGCGTTATGTTCCTGCCAGTGGGAAATGAGGGCGTTCAGCTCGGGCACGTCGTTATAGGCGAGGAACACATTGCCGCTCTGGGCCTTGGTGGCGGTGATGTGGTTGATGCGGTCCTGCTCCTTTTCCGGGCGGGTGAACTCGTGTTTTTTGATGATGCCTTTATTATAGTCGTCGATGGAGGAGGCGCAAACGAGCCCTGTCTGGGCGCGACCGTCCATGACGAGTTTGTAGATGTAGTAGGCGGGGGTGTTTTCGGCGAAGAGGGTGCCCTCGGCTTGCATTTTCTGCAGGTTTTCGGCGGCTTTGGCATACACGGGGGCGGAATGGATGTCCGTTCCCTCGGGCAGATCGATTTCCGATTTGCTGACGTGATAGAAAGAATGCGGGTTACCGGCGGCTTCTTCGGCGGCTTCTTTGGAATTGAGCACATCGTAGGGCCTGGCGGCTACTTCTTTGGCCAGCGCGGGTTGCGGGCGCAGCGCACGGAACGGTTTGATAATTGCCATGGATTGTGTGTTTACTGTTAGAGGGGGTAAAAGTAAGAAAAGGAGGGCGGGAATAAAAAAGACCGCCGCGGTAATTCGCGGCGGCCTTCGTATTTAAATATTTTCAATACTTCGGTATGGGAAGGGTTATGCTTTCTTCATGGAGAAGAATTTCATGGCTTCTACCATTACTTCCACGCTTTCGAGCGGGAGGGCGTTGTACAGGGAGGCGCGGAAACCACCGGACAGGCGGTGCCCTTTGATGCCTACGATATCTTCTTTCTTGCAGAATTTGAGGAATTCCTCTTCCAGTTCGGGCTTGTCGATCGTGAAGGTCACGTTCATTTTGCTGCGGTCTTCTTTTACGACGTTGCCGCGGAACAGCGGGTTATGATCGATTTCGTCGTAGAGGAGGGCGGCTTTCTTGTCGTTGATCTGCTCGATGGCTGCTACGCCGCCCTGGCCTTTGAGCCAGCGGAGGGTGAGCATGGAGATGTATACGGCGAAAACGGGCGGTGTATTGAGCATCGAACCGTTTTCGATGTGGTTCTTGTAATTGAGGATGGAGGGTATCTGGCGGCTCACCTTGCCCAGCATGCTTTTGCGGATGGCGACCATGGTTGCGCCGGCTGCGCCCATGTTCTTCTGAACGCCGGCGTAGATGAGGGCAAAGCGGTTGAAATCCATCTGGCGGCTCAGGATGTCGGAGCTCATATCGGCCACGATGGGAACTTCCGTTTCGGGAATGGAATGCCATTGTGTCCCGTAAATGGTGTTGTTGGTGGTGATATGGAGATATTTGGACTGGGGAGCTACCGTGTATTGTTTGGGAATATGATTGTAGTTCGCCTCTTTCGAGCTGGCGGCCACGTCTACATAACCGAAAAGTTTCGCTTCCTTGATGGCCTTGTTGGACCATACGCCGGTATCGATATAGGAGGCGGTTTCGCCGCTGTCCAACAGGTTCATGGGCACCTGCATAAACTGCATGGTGGCCCCGCCCTGGAGGAAAAGCACTTCGAAATCGTCGTCGAGCCCCATGAGCTCGCGGGTAAGGTTGCGGGCCTCTTCCATTACTGCCATAAAAGGTTCCGTTCTGTGCCCGATCTCCAGGATGGACATACCTGATCCCTCAAAATCGATCAGCGCCTTGCTGGCTTTGTACAGCACCTCGTTGGGCAATACAGAAGGACCTGCATTAAAGTTGTGCACCTTCATGTTGCGGTCTAAATTGTATACGTTTTCTTGTTCCACTTTAAATGGTTTTTCGAAGGAAAAGGTAAAAAATCACGGTAAATCAACCGGAAGATTGGTCAGTGTAGGAGTAGGTTAAAAATATCAGATGGAGAACCAAAGATAATCTTTCTTTTCAGAAAACGTATTAAGGACTCTTAAATATTTTATTTAATCCTACATTGATCCGACCTTCCGGCTGGAGCGGTTTTCGGGCGGCAGCGAAGCTGCGGCGGCGTGGCGCTGAATGCCCAACACCTATGCCTGCAGGGGCTGCCGGCAAATCATGGCGGCATTGGCCCCCTGGCGTTTCTACGCCTGCTGATGCGCCTTGCTGCCTGGTCTGCCTTGCATGTTGCGCGCGGTAACGGGATCGGGAGTATTGATGGCGCGCTTCCGGCGGATGCATCAATGTTCCCGGCCAATGATACTCCCGGCGGCGGCTATACTATCCACCCGCCGGTCTTCCATCACTTCGAGCTCCGGGAACGTGAGCGCCGCCAGGTGCGCCAGTGGCGGCTGTCCCGCATCGGCCCAGGCCGTGTACCAGCACGCTGCCACCGCCGCGATGGCCCCCCGCATCCTGCGCTCCACCATATCTCCCAAACGTTCCTGGTACGCAGTTGCATATGCCGTACTGTACTGCCGCACCAGCTTGCCGTTCCGCAGCTCCCAGGCGTACCGCCTGTCTGCCGGGAACTCCCGCGCCAGTTGCTTTTCTATCGACAGCACCTGCCACGAAGCCTCCGCACTTTCCAGCACCGCTTTCCAGAAGAAAGACCTGCAGTCCGGGATGAACACCGCCGCGCCTGTCCAGTAATCGAACCGCGCATCGGCGAACAGCTCGGGAATGCGCGACTCCCACAGCCCGTGAATGCCGTGCTGGCCGGACTTTTGCCCGTTGTGGTTGGAGCTGGCGTGCAGCGGCACATAGGCGTCCCCGATATAATGCCCCAGTTCCGCGGCCGTGCGCAGCACCTGCAACCCGTTCCCCTGCCGGAACGCTTCGGTAAGCCGGTATTGCATCCGCTCCAGGTGCCAGGGCAGCACACCATGCCGGGCCAGCGAATCCGCCCCGTACCGCGCTACCGCCTCCCGCCAGCCGCGGGGCAATGCAGGGAATGGAGGCTCGCCGTACCGGTCGATGTCGATGTAATGCCTGGGGCCCTCATCCGCCACGAGGTAGCGCCGCTTATCGGGCGTGGTGGCGTGTTTCACGAGATAGGAAAGATGGGGCTTGAAAAAGACGAGCAGCTGCGGCGGCAACGAAAACACCGCCAGCCGGTTGATCCGCTCATGCCCGAAGAACCCCCAGCCCCGCGCACCCTCCGGCAGCAGGCAACCCATCCCCGCAAGGAAGACCGAACATAAAACTTTGGCGTACATCATCGGATATTTTCCGGCAATGTAGACCGCTCCAGATTATAAAGAACTTGAATTAACGATACGGATATCAGTTTGGGAAGAGAATTTCTCCGAATTAGCGGGATTCGGGCTTTTCGGGGTTGGTCACCGGGGCAGACGGCAGCTCCGCGATATGCGTAACACCCCCGAAACCGCGAATTTCATCGCCTCGCCCGCCGAAACATTCGTCAACGGCCGCACCTTCTCCTTCCGGACCATGAACACCTTGCCGGTGATCGCATAGGCATGCGGCACGTACACCGCCATATACCCCTCGAGGCCCAGCGCCCGCACATCTTCCTGCGTGATGAAGCCCATCTCCCACACATCTTCCCCATACACATTCACCAGCACCGGATGGTCGAACTTCTTCTTTTCACCCACAAACGCGTCGAAAACGTCCTTCACGGACGAATAGATATATTTAATAAAAGGCGTCCGCTCCAGGATATGATCGAACATGTCGATCAGCCGCCCGATGATGAACGATGAACTTAAATATCCCACGAAAACGATGACGATCAATACGATAGCAAATCCAACCCCCTTGTATTTGAGGAAATTCATCGGATGGTCTTCCGGGATCAGGTCGCGCGGCAACAGGTTATCGATGGTCATGAAACCCCAATACAACATGAACGCCGTGATCCCGATCGGCGCAAGGATCAGCAGCCCCTGGAAAAAATAGCGCAGTAAACGCGACAGCAATACCCGGAATTTCAACTTTGGAGACATGTGCTTGGTTTGAAAGGGCGAAGTTACGGCATAAAACCCGCTTCCAGCCCCTCATAAACCCGCTAAATCCTTTGATGAACCCCGTTCGTCATATTATAGGGAAATTGTTTGATGGAAACTTTGGCAGTTTAAATAGTTTCCATAGTTTTGTCCGTGTAATCAATTTCGCCCCTTTTTATCGAAAACCAATGGAAGAAGTTCAAGAACGGATCCTGGACACGGCGTTCAACATGTTCCGGCAATACGGCACGCGTTCCATCACCATGGACGATATCGCCAACCGCATGGGCATTTCCAAAAAAACGCTGTATGCCCACTTCGCAGACAAGAGCGACCTGGTACTCAACGTCATGAGCCGCCACCTCGCCCTGATCGAGGAGCAGTGCATCGCGAGCCGGAACAATAGTGCTGATGCGGTCGGGGAGCTGTTCGGGGTCATCAAGATGCTGGAAGAGAAATTCCGGAACATGAACCCGGTAGTGATGATGGACCTGCAGAAATTCCATTCCAAGGCGTTCCAGTTATTTGAGCAGCATAAGAACGTGTTCATGGTGCGGACGATCCGGGAAAACCTGGAAAGAGGGATCGAAGAGGGATTGTACCGGCCCGACCTGGACCTGGACATTCTCAGCGCCTTCCGCGCGGCATCTTCCCTTTTCTGTTTCCAGCCGGAACTGTTCCCGATGAACGGGTACGATATGACGAAGGTGCAGCGCGTGCTGCTGGAACATTTCCTGTATGGCGTGGCCTCCCTCAAAGGCTATCAGTTGATCGATCAGTACAGAAAGAAAGATAACCAGTAATAAATCAATGATCTATGCACTTTAAATGGAAACTCGTTGCCCTGGCGGGCACGATGTTGCATGCCTTCACCTGCGCCCAGGCGCAACAGCAGCCGGCAATTACGCCGGAAACGCTGCGGTTCTCGGTGCAGGACGCCATATCTTATGCGCTCTCCCATCAGTACGACGTACGTAATGCAAAGCTGGACGAGCTCAACCAGCTCGCCGTTAACCGCGAAGTGAGCGGCCTCGCCCTGCCGCAGGTAAGCGGCACGGGGCTGTTCCAGCACAACCCGGTCATTCAGAAACAATTGGTCGACATCAGCAACTTCGACCCCAACGCGCCCAAAGGCACCACGGTGCCCATCGCGTTCGGACTGGCCTACAACGTATTGGGCCAGGTAGACGTGAACCAGACCCTCTTCGACCCCAGCGTGCTCGTTGCCCTGCAGGCGCGCAAAACCCTGGAACAGCTCGCCCGTAAGGGCGTGCAGTATTCCGAAGTGGAAGTGAAAGCAGCCGTTTACAAGGCTTATTTCAACGTGGTAGCGGCGGATAAGGCCCTCACCATCCTCGACTCCAACCAGGTGCGCCTCCGCAATATCCTCGCCGAAACGCGCGAGATATATAAGGAAGGCCTGGTGGAAAAACTGGATGTGGACAGGCTCGTAGTACAGGTCAACAACCTCGAATCGCAACAGACCCGCCTCCGCGAAATCCGGGAAGTAGGCATCGCCGCCCTGAAATTCCAGATCGGCATGCCCATCAAACAACCGCTTGCCCTCACCGATACGCTGGGGAACAACGCGCTCAAGGCCGACATCCAGGAACAAACGAATTTTACCTATCAGGACCGGATCGAGTACCAGCTCCTCGAAACCCAGCGCCAGGCCAACGAATATAACCTGAAGCGTTACCGGCTTTCCGCATGGCCTTCGCTGTACCTTTTCGGACAGGGCGGCGCTTCCCGCGCCAGCGGCAAGTTCGATTACTTCTCGTCCCAAAGCTGGTATGGCTACGTTTCCTACGGCCTCAACCTGAAAGTGCCCATTTTTACCGGCTTCCAGCGCCTCCGTAAAGTTGATCAGGCCCTGATCGCCGTGAAAAAGAACGAAATGGACCTCGAAAAGCTCCGCGGCTCCATCGATCTGCAACAGGCCAATTCCGCCACCAGCCTTCGCAACAATATTTCCACCCTCGATAATGAGGAAGAAAATATGCAACTGGCCAAAGAAGTCTTCGAAACCACGATGATCAAATACAGGGAAGGCGTAGGCTCCAGCGTGGAACTGCTGAACGCCGAATCCGCCCTGCTCGTGGCGCAGAACAACTATTTCACCGCGCTCTTCAACGTGATCGTTGCCCGCGTGGATTACCTTAAAGCGTACGGAAAACTGTAACCTTCAACCCTTTCAGCTATAAATCAACTTCCAATGAATAAAAGATATTTCGTTCTCCCTCTAGTAGCCCTCATGGCAGCCTGCGGCGGCGGAGAAGAAAAGAAAGCCGATAAACTCGTGCGTCTCAAAACGGAGAAAGCCAAACTGGACGCCGAGATCAAAACCCTCGAAAAAGAACTCAAAGCCGGAGATTCCACCACCGTGAAAACGAAAACGGTCACCATCGCCCAGGTGGAAACCTCCACTTTCGAACACTTCATCGATATCCAGGGAGACGTGGACGCCCGTGAGAACGTAGCGGTGTCGGCACAGTCGCCCGGCATTATCAAAGCGATCCTCGTCCGCGAAGGTCAGGCCGTAATCAAAGGCCAGACGCTGGCGCAGGTAGACGACCAGGTGATGCGTGCAAGCCTCGCGGAACTGCAAACCCAGTTAGACCTGGCTACCACCCTTTACAACAAGCAGGCGAACCTCTGGCGCCAGAAGATCGGCTCCGAAGTACAATACCTGACCGCCAAATCGCAGAAAGAAGCCCTGGAAAAAAGCATGGCCACCATGAAAGACCAGATCAATCTCACCCGGATCATTTCCCCCATCAACGGTACGGTAGATCAGGTGATCGCCAAGATTGGCGATGCAGCAGCGCCCGGTAACCCTGCCTTCCGCGTGGTAAACGCATCCAACCTGCGCGTTTTAGCAAATGTAGCCGAAGCTTTCGCCGGAAAAGTGAAAACTGGCGATGAAGTGGAAGTGACCTTCCCCGATATCAACTATTCTTTCCGCACCAAAATCGGTTTTGCTTCACGCACCATCGACCCGCTCAGCCGTACGATCCGTGTGGAGATCCCGGTTTCAGGAAACAAAGACCTGCATCCCAACATGCTCGCACAGATCCGCATCGTGGACTATCGCGCCAAAGACGCCGTGGTAGTACCTGTGAACGTGATCCAATATTCGCTCGGCAAACCTTACGTACTGACCGTGAAAGGCTCGGGCGATAAGTTGCAGGCCGTTCGGAACTATATCGAAATGGGACGGACCTATGACGATAAGGCGGAAATCAAATCTGGGCTCGAAGCCGGGAACAAGATTATCACCACTGGTTTCCAGGGGCTGAACGACAACGACTTTATCAAGCTGTAACCGGCCAACTTTAAAAAATTAACCGATGAAGGACTTAGAAAAAGAATTCCGGCCGACCAGCTGGGCGATCGATAACAAGGTGAGCATTTACGTGGTCACCCTCATCATCGCCATCGCCGGTATAATCGCATACAGGGCACTGCCGAAGGAACAGTTTCCGGAAGTGGTGTTCCCCCAATATTATATTTCCACCATCAACGCGGGTACTTCCCCTGAGGATATGGAAACCCTCGTGACCAAGCCTATCGAGAAAAAATTGAAATCCATCTCGGGCGTGCGCAAAATCACGAGCACCTCCATCCAGGACTTCTCCGCCATCATCATCGAATTCAAACCCGGCGAGAACCTCCTCGAAGCCGGCATCCAGGTAAGGGAAAAAGTGGACGCAGCGAAAAAAGACCTGCCTACCAACCTCACCGAAGAACCGATGATCACCAAAATGGAAATCTCGGAAGTACCGATCATGAACGTAAACATGTCGGGCGATTTCGACTTGCAGACGCTGAAGAAATATGCAGACGAAATGCAGGACCGCATCGAAGGTCTGACGGAAATTACCCGGGTAGACATTATCGGTGCCCTCGAGCGCGAAATCCAGATCAACCTCGACAAATATAAAATGGACGCGGCCAGGATCAGTTTCGAGGATGTGATGATGGCCGTGGCGAACGAGAACCGCACCATCTCCGGCGGCCTCGTCCGCGTAGACGGTATGAAGCGCTCGCTGTCGGTGAAAGGGGAATACAAAGACCCCAACCTCATCCGCGACATCATCGTGCGCGGTTCCTCGGGCGCCGTGGTATACCTGCGGGATATCGCCGAAGTGGTGGATTCCCATAAGGAACAGGAAAGCTACGCCCGCCTCGACGGAAAATCCGTTATCACCCTCAACGTGATCAAACGCAGTGGCGAAAACCTCATCAATGCGTCCGATAAAATCTTCCAACTGGTAGACGAGGCAAAAAAAGACCTCCTGCCTCCAGGCCTCGACGTAACCATCACGGCCGACCAGAGCGAGTCTACCCGCATCACCCTCCACGATCTTATCAATACCATCATCATCGGTTTTATCCTGGTGACGGTAGTACTGATGTTCTTCATGGGCGCAGTGAACTCGCTGTTCGTAGCCGCTTCCGTGCCCATCTCCATGTTCATCGCCTTCCTTTTCATGCCGGCGTTCGGGTTCACCCTCAATATGATGGTACTGTTCTCCTTCCTGCTGGCACTGGGGATCGTGGTAGACGATGCCATCGTGGTCATCGAGAACGTACACCGTATCTTCTATGAGCGGCGGGACCTGGGGATCGTAAAAGCCGCGAAGATCGCGGCCGGCGAAGTGTTCCTGCCGGTATTTTCCGGTACCATGACCGTACTAGCGCCGTTCTTCCCCCTGTTGTTCTGGCCGGGCATCATCGGTAAGTTCATGTTCTTCCTGCCGGCAACGCTGATCGTAACCCTGCTCGCGTCCCTTTTCGTGGCATATATCATCAACCCCGTGTTCGCGGTGGATTTCATGGACCGCCATGAAGGCGATGCGCATCCGAAGCCCACGTTTAACCGCAAATTCACCATCCTGACCATCGTGTTCGCCGTGGCGGCGCTGATCGGTTATATGGGAAGCATGGGCGCAGGGAACCTCGTGATCTTCATCTGGCTCCTGATCGCGATCGAAAGGTTCTGGCTGGGAGGCGTGGCCAGGAAATTCCAGTCCAACATCTGGCCCCGCGTACAAAACCGCTACCGCCGGATCCTGGAATGGTGCATCATCGGCTGGAGGCCGGTCAAGATACTCCTCGCCACCTTTGGCCTGCTCGTGTTCAGCATTGTGCTCACCATGATACGCAGCCCCAAAGTGGTCTTCTTCCCCACCGCCGACCCGAACTTCATCTTCGCTTACCTTGAATTGCCGAACGGTACAGATGAACTGACAACGGATTCGGTGACCAATATCGTGGAGCAACGCATCACCAAAGTAGTGGGCAAAGACAATCCGCTCGTAAAATCCATCATCTCCAACGTGGCCGTGGGCGCTACAGACCCGGCTTCCATGGACCAGGGCACCTATCCCAACAAAGGCAAGGTGACCGTCGCCTTCGTGGAATTTTCGAAACGTAACGGTCAATCGACCCTCGAATACCTCGATAAAATCAGGAATGCCGTGAAAGGCATCCCCGGTGCGGATATCACCGTAGAACAGGAACAGGGCGGCCCGCCGACGGGAAAACCCATCAACATCGAGATCTCCGGCGATGAATTCGAGCAACTGGCCATGACTTCCGAAAAACTGAAACGCTATCTCGATAGCCTGCAGATTGGCGGGGTGGAAGAGCTGAAGAGCGATTTCCAGGCCAACAAGCCCGAGATTATCGTGAACATCGACCGTGAGCGCGCCAACCGCGAAGGTATTTCCACCGGCCAGATCGGCCAGGCGCTGCGCATCGCGCTCGCCGGCGTGGAAGCCTCCAAATTCCGCGACCCCGACGATGAGTATGATATTACCGTTCGCCTGAAAGAAGACCAGCGGAACAATATCAACACCCTCATGAACCTGAACCTCACGTACCGCGACATGAACATGGGCGGCGTGATCCGCCAGGTGCCCCTGAGCGCCGTGGCCGATATCCGCTACAGCAACACGTACGCAGGCATCAAACATAAAGACGAGAAACGCGTGGTAACGCTGTATTCCAACGTGCTGACAGGTTTCAACCCGAACGAAGTGGTAGCCGAGATCACCGCGGCCGTGCAGGAATTCGCACCGCCGGATGGCATCACCGTAAAAATGACCGGTGAGCAGGAAGACCAGGCAGAAACCATGAACTTCCTCGGGCTGGCGCTGGCACTCGCTATCGGCCTCATTTTCCTGATCATGGTGACCCAGTTCAACTCCGTGGGCCGCGCCTTCGTGATCTTCCTGGAAATCCTCTTCTCCATCATCGGCGTGTTCCTGGGCTTCGCCATCTTCAAAATGGATATTTCCATCGTGATGACCGGCGTAGGTATCATGGCCCTCGCAGGGATCGTGGCCAGGAACGGGATCGTGCTCGTGGAATTCACCGACCTCCTCGTGATGCAGGGCGTGCCCTTCAACGAAGCGGTGGTAGAAGGCGGCCGTACCCGTATGACGCCGGTAATCCTCACCGCCATCGCCGCCGTGCTCGGCCTCATCCCCCTGGCGGTAGGCCTCAATATCGACTTCTGGAAACTGTTCGACGAATTCAACCCGCACCTGTTCTTCGGCGGCGACAACGTAGCCTTCTGGGGCCCGCTCGCCTGGACCATGGTGTTCGGCCTGATCTTCGCCACCTTCCTGACGCTGATCCTCGTACCCGTAATGTACGCCATGAACAAGCGCTGCATCGACGTGCTCGACATTTACCATCTGCCCCGCGGCCTCAAATACGTTCCGTTCCTCGTACTGTTCCTCAAACTGTTCTCGAAAAGGGAAACCGTTAGGAAACTGCACGACCCGAACTATATGTCGCCGCGCCCATATCATTTCTTCAATCACCCGGAAGACGCCGCGCACGACAATGGCCATGCGCACCACGCCGAAAAGGTGAAAATGAATTAAGAGACTGTTTTTAATCAAAGCAAACAGTGTAACAGTTGTAGGTTAACTAGTACCGTCCCGATTCTTCGGGACGGTTTTTTTTATGGCCGGTCTTTCATGCCTGCCGCCTTCTTCTTATTTTTCGCATTATGAAAAACTGGATACTTACCCTGCTGATGGCAGGCAGCAGCCTTACCTGGGCCTACGGCCAGGACAATGCCCGTTATACCGACGCGCGCCAATTCCAGATCGTAGGCAAAGGCCTCCCCACCGAGCCCGTGTACCAGCGGCTGGATACCGTGCTCGACCGGGCCCTGACGCCGGCGGTGAAAAACCTGTCGAAGCACAGCTCCGGCATCGCCGTGATCTTCGAAACGAACAGTCCGTACATCAAAGCCAAATGGGGCCTTCGCAGCGGGCTCTTCCACACCAACATCACGCCCATCTGTCACAGCGGCCTCGACCTGTACGCCTGGAACAACGGTAAATGGCAATGGGCGGGGATCGGCCGGCCGGGCGACAAAACAACCGCCAACGAATATACGCTCGTCAGCAATATGGACGGCACCATGCGGCAGTTCATGCTCTATCTGCCTACCTATAACGAACTGACTTCGCTGGAGATCGGCGTAGCGCCGGAAGCCACGCTGCAACGGTCTGCCAGCCCTAAAATCGATACCACGCACCGCATCGTGATCTACGGTTCCAGCATTCTGCAGGGCGCGTCGGCCAGCAGGGCGGGCATGGTGTATTCCTCCATCCTTCAGCGGAAAACGGGCTGGGATGTGGTGAACCTGGGCTTCAGCGGTAACGGCAAGATGGAATTCCCCGTGGCGGAACTGCTGGCCAAAATGCCCGCGTCCGTGTTCGTGCTGGATTGCATCCCCAACCCTTCGCCGGCAGAAATCAGGGAAAGGGCCTATCCCTTCATCAAGCACCTGCTCGACAAACGGCCGGAAGTGCCGATCCTGCTCGTGGAATCAGTGATCCGGGAGAACGGGTATTTCGACCAGAAGATCGGTAAGATTTCGAAAGAGAAAACCGATGCTATCAGAAACGCCTATACGAAATTGAAATCGGAAGGCTATAAACAGCTGTATTATTTACCGGCCGATAACCTGATCGGGAAAGACCATGAAGGCACGATCGACGGGGTGCACCTGACGGATCTGGGGTTTGTGCGCCAGCTGGAGGCGATGTGGCCGCAGCTGCAACGATTGATGAAAAAAAGCAAAGCGATCCGCTAGAAAGCATGTAATTTTGAGCAAGACAAAAAACGCCAACAACCTATGCTGAACAATCACGACATCGATTACAAGATACACGGGGAGGAAATGCAGATCGTAGAGATCGAGCTGGACCCCAACGAGAGCGCAGTGGCCGAATCCGGCAGTTTCATGATGATGGACCAGGAGATCAAGATGGAAACCCTTTTCGGGGACGGCTCCGGGGCCAAACAGGGGATTTTCGGCAAACTGATGTCGGCCGGCAAGCGCCTGATCACAGGGGAAAGCCTGTTCATCACCTGTTTCACGAACGTAGGGAACGGCAAGAAGCGCGTGAGCTTCGCGTCGCCTTACCCGGGAAAGATCATCCCGATGGACCTGCGCCTGCTGGGTGGCAAAGTCATTTGTCAGAAAGACGCATTCCTTTGCGCGGCGCGCGGGGTGAATGTGGGGATCGAGTTTCAGCGCAAGCTGGGGACGGGGATCTTCGGCGGAGAGGGTTTCATTATGCAGAAGCTCGAGGGCGACGGCCTGGCGTTCGTACACGCCGGCGGTTACGTGATCGAGAAGGAACTGGCGCCGGGCGAGGTGCTGAAGGTGGACACGGGCTGCGTGGTGGCTTATACCCAGCAGGTGGACTTCGACATTGAGTTCGTTCGCGGGGTGAAGAACATGGTTTTCGGTGGAGAAGGGCTCTTCTTCGCGGTGCTGCGCGGGCCGGGCAAGGTATGGCTGCAAAGCCTGCCGATCAGTCGCCTGGCGAGCCGGGTGCTGGCGTATGGAACGGGTGCCCGGAAGGAAGAGGGCAGCATCCTGGGTGGACTGGGCAACCTGCTTGATGGGGATTGATAATCAACGGATTGAAATAAGCGCCTGCTGGCCGGCGGGAAACCCGGGGCTGGCGGGCGCTCCAACAGGAATGTGCATTTCGATGCAGAAATCCTTCCGTTTATACCATTTTTGCAAAAAATTAACGATTGGATTGGTAGTATTGTGCTAATATTGCCCGGAGGCTTGACCGGATACGCCGGATTTTTTGTATATTACATGGGAACAGCGTTTGGCACTGTGTGGGTGCCAATTCAGTGAATAGTCACTGGCGCAGTGAAGACAATTTATCCTGGTGCTATGAATAAGAATTGAAAAACTTACTCATGAATTTGATGCAGGTGTATCTCAAGGCAAAAATGAATTTACCAGGTCTTATATCGGTAGCCCTATAAGCGCGGTTTGGATGAGATGTCCAGTTAACCATTTGCCAGAACTACCTTTTAGAATTCCTGTCGAGCTGGATGTGAGGATTAATTAGAAAATTTCCGCGAAAAAGTTGTTACGCTATGCGGCACTAAATTATCTTTGCGATTCCATTAAAAAAAGTTGAGAAAATTAATTAATAGGTTTAAACGGAAGCCGGTATAAATTGAACATTATCAATCATCCTGACGTTATGCAGGTTACGCGCCGGCGGATGAATAATAAAATTTTAATCATTTTTAGTTTTAACAAGTAGGTGAATTTCATTTTCATGAAATCATTGAAAAATTTGCTTCAAACACGCTTTAATCAAGTAAGATGAATTTTGAGAGAAACGAACGCCCCCGAAAGTATTCTCCTGGCTACAGCAGAGATCCGCAAGAACCCAACCAAGACCAGGAGGGCGGTTATTCCAAGAAACCCGAATTTGGCAAAGACGAGGAACGTCCTTTTAACAACACACGTTCTGAAGGCGGCTATCGCCCGCGCAGCGAAGGTGGCTACACCCCCCGCAGCAACGACGGCGGTAATTTCAACCGCGAAGGTGCCTATAACCGCGAAGGTGGTGGTTACACCCCACGCAACGAAGGCGGTGGCGGATACCGCGACCGTGATTTCAACCGAGGAGACCGCGATTTCAACCGCGACCGGCCTGAAGGCGGCGGCGGATACGGCGGCGGCAACCGTGGCGGAGGCTATGGCGGCGGCAGCGGCGGCGGTGGATACGACCGTGGCGGTGGCGGCTATGGCGGCAACCGTGGCGGCGGCGGATATGACCGTGGCGGCGGTGGCGGTGGCTACGACCGTGGCGGTGGATATGACCGCGGCGGCGGAGGCGGCGGCTACGATCGCGGCGGTGGAGGCGGTGGCTTCAACCGTGGCGGCGGAGGCGGAGGCTTCAACCGCGGAGGCGGTGGTGGATACGATCGCGGCGGTGGCGGCGGTGGTTTCAACCGCGGCGGTGGCGGCGGATATGGCGGCGGTCGCCCGCAAGGCGGCGGAGGCAGGCCCCAGGGCGGCTTCAGAGGCGGTCAGCGTCCCCCCAAGCCCGACAACAAAATTTACTTCATCGCGCTCCTCCCTACTGCTGAAGTAGGTAAGGAGATCATCAAGATAAAACAGGAATTCGCCGAGCAATACGGCCCGATGTACGCACTGAAAGTGCTCCCGCACATTACCCTGCAGGTACCTTTCACCGCCGACCCGAGCCTCGAAAGAGCCTTCTGCGAAGAACTCACCGAGTTCGCCAAAACGCAGGCGCCCTTCGAAGTAGGCCTCAACGGCTTCGGCACATTCCCCAACAAACAGAACCGCGTCCTCTTCATCAACGTGGAGAAATCTGAAACCATGAGCGCCATGCACCGCCAGCTGATCAACTTCCTCCGGAAGGAATTCGGCTTCAGCACCATGCTCGCCCGCACCGGTTTCACCCCCACGTAACCGTGGCCTTCAAAGACCTCGACGACGCTACTTTCGAAAAAGCCTGGCCCGAGTACGAAAACAAGGAATACACGGCTTCCTTCAAAGTAAATAACCTGTACTTCCTCCGCCACAACGGCAAATCCTGGGAAGTACTCCAGAAATGCAAACTCGGCGGCGCCTGATCTTTCAGCGCCCCCCGTCAATAAAAAGAATCCGGATCCTCACAGGTCCGGATTTTTTTGCGCCGGGATCAACATGCAATTCCCTCGCTTTCTTCGGTGAAATCACCCGTCCTGTGGGCCTTGACGATCGTTCGTGCGCTGAAATCATCATGCAACTCCCTCGCTTCCTTCGATGAACCCACCCGTCCTGTGGACCTTAACGATCGTTCGTGCGCTGAAATCATCATGCAATTCCCCCGCTTCCTTCGATGAAACCACCCATCCTGCGGACTTTAACGATCGTTCGTGCGCCGCAATCGAGTAATGGCCGTTACCAGAGGGCTTTGTTGGTGCAGCGCATAAAAAAATCCGGGCCCCACGGGCCCGGATGTCGTTGTTTTTTAAGTGGTGCTTATTTGAACTATGGCAAGGTTATTTACGAACGGAATAAACGCCTTTGCTTTCCTCCACGATCTTTACGTTGGTAGATGCCGCGATCACTTTGAACATACTGTCTACGTCCGGCTGATCGAACGTTCCCATATAATCCAGGTTTGCCAGCGAAGGGTCGTCTACCTTGATCGTGATCCCGAAATAGTCTTCCATGGCTTCGAACGTGGCCGACAGCGGAACGTGCTGGAACACGAGGCGGTCGTCTTTCCAGGAAGTGAAATTAGGATCGGTACCTGTTTCCGCTTTGGGATCGTTGTCTGCCTGAACGGTAGCGGCATGGCCTGCCGTGAGCACGAGGGCGTCTGATTTGCGGTGGGCGTTCGAGAAAGCGACTTTCCCCGTTACCACATTGAGGCGTACCGGCTCTTCTCCATATGCTTTGATGCCGAACGAAGTACCGAGCACTTCCGTCTGCGAGGCGCCGGCGTGCACGATGAACGGGTGCGTTTCGTTGGGCGCTACGTCGAAGAAGGCTTCGCCCTGGAGCGTGATGTCGCGGTTGTTTTGCGCGAAGCGTTCGTTGTATTGCAGGGTGGAATTGCGGTTGAGGTATACCTTACTGCCGTCGGGCAGGGTGAAAAGCTGTTTTTCGGTGGTGGCCGCGAGGGTCACGTTTTTATCGGAACGGTTGAAGAAGATCGTGATCCCCGTGGCGATGATAGCGGCCACGCCGGCGGCGGCGAGCCATTTGCTGCGGCCGCGGTGAGCTACTTTCAACGGTGCGGGCGCTGCGGTTTCGATCTTCTGGGAAAATCGTTCCCAGTTGGCGGCGGTATCGGGCTCGGGCATTTCGTTCCAGGCGTCGGCCGCCAGGTGCCAGGTATCTTTCAGTGCGTCGTAATAGGCCTGGTTGGAGGGGTCTTCCTGCAGCCAGCCTGCCAGCTCCTGCTTTTCGGCCCCGGAGATCGTACCCTCGATATCTCGGGCGATCAGTGTATCCATATGTTCGTTGCTCAACATGCTAGTTTTTTTCTGATTGGAAATACTTCATGACAATGGTGTGGTCGGTGTAGGGAAGCATCGTCATTCCAAATATTCCCTGAGCGAATGGCGCAATTTTTTTAGCGCCGTGATCATTTGGTTTTCAACCGTTTTGATGGAAATCTGCATGGCGCTCGCGATTTCCTTGTAACTCATTTCCTCGTACCGGCTCAGGACAAAAACCTCCCGGCACTTTTCCGGCAAGGCGTCTACCGCCTGCCGGATGCGGGTCTGCGTTTCAGCGAGGTGGACCACCGGCGCGGTAGCCTGCTGTTCTTCCGCCGCCGGCCCGATTTCCTGGGGAGGGCCGCCCCGTCGCTTGTGCTTGTCTATATGGTCCAGCGCCATGTTCACCGCCGCGCGATGCAGGTAAGCCTTGAAGAAGACCTCCCCCAGCTGCCCGCGCCGGTTCCAGACCTTGATGAAAACTTCCTGCGCCAGGTCTTCCGCGGTGGCCATATCGGGCACAAGGCGGTAAATCGACTTGCACACGAGCGCAAAGTAGGTCTGGAAGAGGGCTTTCATGAACTGTTGTTCATCTTCCCGTAGTAGTTGCAATAACCGGTCGTTTTCTGACATATTGCAAAAATAACCGGTTTGAGCTTTCGTGAATCGCCGGTCTGGACGAATGGCGGATGACAGTACAGCGCTTGTATTCATTGTGTCCTTTCGGTGGTGCTATTGTTTGATGACTTTTCCGGACCCGGTGATGTTGACGTTTACGGCCGGGTTGCCCCAGTAGCGGATGTTCCCGCTCCCGGCGATTTTGGCTTTCAGGTTGTCTGTCACGGAAATGGACTGGTTGCCGGAACCGCTGATGCGCACGTCGGCATTGACGGATTTCACTTCCTGCGCCTGGATGTTGCCGCTGCCGCTGATGTCTGCGAAATAATCGCGGGCTTTGCCGGTGGCCCGGATGTTGCCGGAACCGTTGAGGTAGAAGCGCACTTCGTTGGCGTCCACTTTGAGCTGGCCGTCGCCACTGCCGTTCAGCTCGGCGGTAAACTGGGTGGTATGAATGGTATCTGGTGCGGTGATACTGCCCGATCCGGAGAAAACGACCCGGCGGTAATCTTCGCTTTGTACCTGCACCCTGATCTGTTTATGTTTCCTGAGATTGAGGCCGTTGCGCATTTTGATGCGAAGCGTGGTGCCGCTTACATAGGTTTCTACGTAGCGCATCACGTTGTCTTCCGCTTCCACGATGAGGGGAACGTTGGGCCCCTGCTCGATGACGATGTCCATAGAACCATCGATGGTGACCTCATTGAAGGGGCCTACCGCCCGTTCTTCGGTGATCATGCGGCCGGAGCCGAAGACGTTTTCGCGGCTGCAGCCGGTGAGGATGAGCCCGAAGATAGCCAGGAGGCAGAGGAGGAGCCCGGCGCCGAGGCCGCCAAGGGCGATAACTGATTCTTTTTTAGCCGTCATTTTCATTACTGTCTTTTTTTAAAGGGGTATTCCGCAATGGAGGCGGATGTAATAATGACGGCGAAAGGGGCTGCTACCCCCAGAAGTGCGGGAAAAAATAAGCCGGCCGCCTCTGCAAGGCGGACCGGCTTGATTAACCCCTATGAAAACCAACTATTTACTTATTGTGCCAGTTTGATTTCGCCAAGGTCGGTAGCTTTACCGTCCTCTACTTTCACGTCGGTGATGGTAGCGTCTTTAAAGGGTTCCTTGGCGTCAACAATCACGGTGTAAGTGCCGGCTGCTGCTTCTGCGAAAGAGAAGGCTCCGTCGGCAATGGCTGCTTTCAGGGTATCGGTCCCGGAAACTGCCCAGGCTTCGGTAGCACCGTCTGCGGGAACTACTTTACCGGAAATGGTACCGCCTGCGATTCCTTTGAAGGCGAATGCGCCGAAAGCAACGACCGCAACTGCTAACAAACTCATTTTTGCTCTTTTCATAGCATACAATTTTTAAGGTTTAATAATAAAGAATGGTTCAAGTAAACGTTTTCAATAAACAAACTTATTAGTGCTGAAATATTGATCACTACTGGGTTTTTTGCAATTACCATGCCACTCGATCAAAATTCGCCGCTTTAACAAATCTTTATAAATCCTTTAACACACTGGGTTTGCGGCGATCCTAAATACTACTTATTTACGTAGTGTCGTTGACGTTAGTTTGGCAATTTCCTTTCCTGTGAAGGGTTTCAAACGAAACGGAACTGCTGTTTCACATCATTTTCTCACGGGTCAGAAAATAACAAATACCTTGCCGGAAAAACAACAGTAAGCACATATGGAATGGGGCATTCCATTTAGTTATGGGAAAAGTCTACTGGTTTTGTATACTTTTGAGGCGGGAAAAGGTCGCCGGAAATGCGGCTGATTCAGTAATTTTACGGGATTTTTGTAGCAGCCTGTGAAACCGACCCCCAGGTCCGGCCGCAGGCCAACATATTTGTCCATTATATATATCATCATAAAGCAAACATCAAATGTCCGATAGAACGATTCAACAGATAGAGGATGTAGTGATAAAATTTGCGGGCGACAGTGGCGACGGTATGCAGCTGACGGGTACGCAATTCTCGAATAACACGGCGCTCATCGGCAACGACCTGAGCACTTTCCCCGATTTCCCCGCGGAGATCCGCGCGCCCCAGGGCACGCTTCCCGGCGTGAGCGGCTTCCAGCTGCATTTCTCGTCTAACCGCATCTTCACCCCCGGCGATGCCTGCGACGTACTCGTAGCCATGAACGCCGCGGCCCTCAAAGCCAACCTGAAAGGCCTCAAAAAAGGCGGCATCATCATCGCCAACACCGACGGCTTCGATGCCAAAAACCTCCGCCTGGCCAATTACCCCGACGGCGTAAATCCCCTCGAAGACGGCTCCCTCGCCAACTACCAGCTCCATACCATGGACGTGACCAAGATGACCCGGGAAGCCCTCAAGGAAAGCCCCCTCGGCATGAAGGAAAAAGACCGCGCCAAAAATATGTTCGTGCTCGGGTTCCTTTACTGGCTCTACGACCGCGATATGGACAGCACGGTAAACTTCCTGACCGACAAATTCGGCAAGAAACCCGATATCCTCGACAGTAACCTGAAAGTGCTCCAGGCCGGCTACAACTTCGCCGAAACCGTGGAAGCCTTCGCCTCGCGGTTCAAGGTGGAAAAAGCCCGCATGGAGCCCGGCACTTACCGCAGCATCACCGGGAATACGGCGCTGTCTTACGGCCTCGTAGCGGCAGGACAGCAATCCGGCCTCCCCATTTTCCTCGGCACCTACCCGATCACGCCCGCGTCAGACATCCTGCACGAGCTGAGCAAGTATAAAAACTTCGGCATCCGCACCTTCCAGGCGGAAGACGAGATCGCCGGCATCGCCTCCGCCATCGGCGCGTCTTATGGCGGGCACATGGGCATCACCACCACTTCCGGCCCCGGCGTGGCGCTCAAGGGCGAAGCCATGGGCCTGGCGGTAATGCTGGAAATCCCCCTGCTGATCATCGACATCCAGCGCGGTGGCCCGTCTACCGGTTTGCCCACCAAAACGGAACAGTCGGACCTCCTGCAGGCATACTACGGCCGTAACGGCGAATGCCCCATGCCCGTGGTAGCCGCCGCAACGCCTTCGGACTGCTTCAATATGGCGTTCGAAGCGTTCAAACTGTCTGTTCAGCACATGACACCGGTGATCCTCCTCAGCGACGGTTATATCGCCAACGGCGCGGAGCCGTGGCGCTTCCCGAAACAGGCCGATCTGCCGAAAATCGAAGTGAAATTCAAGAAAGGCCTCGCGGAAGATGAAGAAACCTTCCTGCCTTATCAGCGCGACGAGAACCTGGTGCGCCCCTGGGCCGTGCCCGGTACCCCCGGCCTCGAGCACCGCATCGGCGGCCTGGAGAAACAGAACATTACGGGCAACGTGAGCTACGATCCGGAAAACCACCAGCTGATGGTGAAAATCCGCCAGGAGAAGGTAGATAAGATCGCAGATCATATTCCGTTACAGGATATCGAAGTAGGGCCTGAGAAAGGTAAAGTGCTCGTACTGGGCTGGGGTTCCACTTTCGGCGCCATCAAGAGCGCGGTGATCGAACTGCTGGCCGAAGGGCACGAAGTAGCGCATGCCCACATCCGCTACCTGCGCCCCTTCCCCCGCAACCTGGAAGAAATCCTGCACAGCTACGACCACGTGCTGATCCCCGAGATCAACAACGGTCAGCTCATCAAGATCATCCGCGAACAATTCCTCATCCCCGCCAAAGGGTACAACAAGATCATGGGCGTTCCCATCACCAAAGGCGAGCTGGTGGAAAAAATCCGCGAATTGCTGTAAAACGATCGAACGAACAATAAAAAAGGGCGGTTGCTGCGAAATGCGGTAACCGCCTTTTTCGTATATTGTTTTACGTAACCCTTTCCGCCATGAACCTGAGCTGCCCATTTAACCGAATCGCAACGATCGTGCTGGCGCCGGTCTTTTTCCTGACCACCGCGTTCCAGAACCCTCATTCCTATGTGTACGACATCTACTTCGGCAACAATCCCATCGGTACTGTAACCGTCAGGCAGCAGCAAACGCCCGAAGGGCGCACGATCACCATGCAAAGCCGGGTACAATCCAAGCTCATGGCGCGGATGGAAGTGGATATCACTACAGCCTACCACCAGAATGTGCTGCACGAATCGATCGCCGTGCGGAAGGGCGGTGAGCCCCTCACGTCTGTCAAAAGGAACGGGAAAACCTATGTGATCGTGCATAAGGGCGAAACACGGCACCTGGCTTCCGATGGAATTCTCTATTGCGTGGGCGACCTCTACTTTTCCGAGCCGGAGGCCATACATGCGGTTTTCAGCGAAACCCTGGGCAAGGAGCTCATCCTCCGCCACCTCGGCAACCATAATTACGAATTACAACTTCCCGAAGGCAAACGCAACGTTTACCATTACGATAAAGGAAAATGCACCGAAGTGGAAGTGAACCATGCGCTGGGGAAAGCGCGGTTCGTACTGCGCTGATCGGATGCCGGCAAGCTGCAATGAACTGACCATTTTATAAACAAAAAGCCGCCCCGGCATTCCGGGACGGCTTTTTTTATCTCGAGTCAGCCGGATCAGAGCACCTTTTCGATGATCTCGCCGGTTTTTTTGTCTTTCAGGATGAGTTTCTGGCTGCCGAAGTGCGTCATTTCTTCCTTGATGAGGTAGAATTGCTCATTGTAGCTGGTGAGCGCCTTTTCCTTCTTCACGCCTTCCTGTCCGCGCCAAACGGGCAGTTGCACCGGCTCCCACTGCTTGGATGCGGCGGAGCGATAGGCGGCGTCGAGGATGGCGTTTACCACGTACCCGTCGTAGAACGTTTCCTGCGGGGCTTTCCCGGCTTCCACGGCGTTGAACATATCGGCAAACATGTGGTTGTAGCCCAGTTCGTTCAGCTCGTCGCCCACGGGGAAGAGCCAACCGGAGTTGCTTTCGGCTTTTTCGGCTACGTAATCGGCGCCTTTACCGGTGGTGAACATGTCGAACCCGGTGCGGAGGAAGCTGTTGAGCCAGATGGTGCCCTCGGAGCCCATTACCTCGTCGCGGAGATCGAGGCCGCCGCGGAAGGTCCAGCTCACTTCGAACTGACCGATGGCGCCGTTTTCGTATTTCACGAGGCCGATGGCATGGTCTTCGGCGTCGATGGGTTTCACCTGGGTGTCTGCCCAGCACATTACTTCCACGGGCTTGATGTCTTTGCCGATGAAGCTCCGCGCGATTTCCACGCAATGGCAACCGAGGTCGAGCATACATCCGCCGCCGGCCTGTTCCTTATCCCAGAACCAATCGGAGTGGGGGCCAGGGTGCGTCTCGCGGGATTTGGCCCAGAGGATTTTACCGAGCGCGCCGGCTTTAACGGACTGGAGCGCTTTGAGGAATTTGGGCGTATACACGAGGTCTTCCAGGTAACCGTTGAAGATGCCGGCTTTTTCCACGGCTTCCATCATGCGTTGTGCTTCTTCGGCATTGCGGCCCAGGGGCTTGGTACACATCACGGCCTTTTTGGCCTTGCAGCAGGCCAGTACAGCGGCTTCGTGGAGGTTGTTGGGAAGCGAGATGCAGACCATGTCCACATCCGGGTGGTTGATCGCTTCTTCCATGTTGGTAGTCCAGTGATCGCAATTATAGTCTTCCGCGAACTTCTTCGCGCTTTCTTCCCTGCGGGAATAGATGCTCACGATCTTGTCGCGGCTCCGTTGTCCCTGTAAAGAATCTGCATAGAACCGTCCGATGAACCCGGACCCCAGCATTGCAATTTTCGCCATAGTTTTCTTGGATTTATACGTTTATATCAGTTTGTTTTTCTGTCGCGGAACGCCAATATGAAGTACAGCAGTACCACTGCGGCGATGTATACGGGCACCATCCAGATGCTGGACCAGTTGCGCACGCCGTTGACGGCATAATAGTCGGCCACCATGCCCGAAAAGAGCGTCCCGATCACCATGCCGAGGCCGTAAGTGGCGAAAGTGAAGAGCCCCTGTGCGGCGGACTTGATTTTCTCCCCTGCTTTCTTTTCGGTATAAAGATACCCGGTCACGAAGAAGAAATCGTAACAAATGCCGTGCAGGATGATGCCGGTGTACAGCATCCAGAGGTTGGCGCCGCTGTCGCCATAGGCGAAGAAAATATACCGGATGATCCATGCGCCCATCCCCAGGATCAGCATTTTCTTCACGCCGATACGGTTCAGGAGAAAGGGAATGGCGAGGATGAAAAGCCCTTCGGAAATCTGTCCGTAAATCATTTTCCCGGCCGCATTTTCCATGCCGGCTTCATTGAGGAAGAGATTGGCGAAGCCGTAATAGAAGCTCAGCGGGATGCAGATGAGCACCGCGGCGATGAAGAACACGGCGTACGACCGGTCTTTGAACAGTACGAGCGCATCGGCCCCCAATGCCTGCGATGCCGTCATGGCGGTATCTTTCGCAGGCGGCGGCGTATTGGGTAGCGTGAAGCTATACAGCCCCAGCAGCGTGGATGCGGCGGCGGCGATGATGAAAATGAAATGCGTTTTCTCCACTTCCAGGTTGCTGATAAGGATTCCGGAAAGGATCCAGCCTACGGTGCCGAACATACGGATGAAGGGGAACTGCTTCGTAGGGTCCTGCATCTGCGTGAACGCCACCGAGTTGCTCAGTGCAATGGTCGGCATATATAATAAGGAGTAAAACAGCACGATGCCGATGAAAACGGTGTTATTCGTGGTGGTAGTGGCCAGGAGCAACGTGCCGGCACCTACGAGGTGCAGCACGCCCATGATCTTTTGTGCGGAAAAATACTTGTCGGCCACCATCCCCACGAACACGGGAGAGATCATGGTGGCGATGGCCAGCGCCATATAGGCGTAACTGATCTGCTGGCCGGTAGACTGAAGGTGGGTAGCCATGTAACTGTTCATGGATACGTACCATGCTCCCCAGATAAAGTACTGGAGGAACATCATGAATGATAGTTGGAGGGACTTGCTGGATTTCACCGTGTGGAATTTTTAAATTTTTTTAATTTCTCCAATATAGTGAAAAACAGAACTCCTGGTATTCCTATTTTTTAGGATTTCATCAGTTGTTGATAATATTTGCACACTTTCCGCAACCCGCACTCCCCGCATTTGGGGTTTCGGGCGATGCAGATGTACCGGCCGTGGAGGATGAGCCAGTGGTGGGCGATGTGCACTTTATCTTCCGGGATGTATTTGAGGAGCTGTTGTTCGGTCTGGAGCGGGGTTTTGGCGTTGGTGGTGAGGCCCAGGCGGGCAGACACGCGGAAAACGTGGGTGTCTACCGCCATGTTCGGCTGCTGGTAGATGACGCTGGTGATCACGTTGGCGGTTTTGCGGCCTACTCCGGGGAGTTTCACCAGCTCGGGCACGGTAGACGGGATTTCGCCGTTGAAATCGTCCATCACCATATTGGCCATGCCGATGAGGTGTTTCGTCTTGTTATTGGGATAGCTGATGCTCCGGATGAGGGGGAAAAGATCGTCGAACGTAGCCTGGGCGAGATGCGGAATGTCCGGGTACTGCTGGAAGATGGCGGGCGTGGTCATGTTGACCCGCTTGTCTGTACATTGGGCAGACAGGATAACGGCAACGAGTAGTTGATACGGGTTGTCGTACAACAGTTCGGTTTCAGCGTCGGGCGCGTGATGTTCAAAATAATCGATTACGTATTGGAATCGTTCTTTCTTCGTCATGCCCGCAAAATACTAAAAACTAACGCTCTTTGGCAGCTTCGTGGGCGTAATCGAAGATGGCTACCATCGTGGAGGGGCGGGGACTGTATTGAATACTGTCCAATGCCTGGATGGTTTGCAGATGCAGTTGTTGTTCCTCACGCTTCATTTCTTGCTCTTGCATGTGCAGGGTTTTTTGAGAAGGATCGGTTAATTCGCCTTGACGGGCGGAAAAAGGTAGGGTAGAATTACTCATGCGTTTGATGGTTTGCTAGTTGTTAAATGGATTAAACAATCATCAGGTCACGAAAATCAGACGACAGATTTATAACGGAGAATGGCTAGACGGTATTGTTAAACTATGGCTTTTTTTTGAATTTAGCAAGTTTTTAACAAACGAAGGGGTGTGATAGTCAGGCGGTTAACGTTTGGCGTTGGGAGGGGTGGGTACAATGAATACGTCTTCATCGTCTTTTTTCATCAGGTATTGCTCACGCGCGAACTTTTCAAGTTTAGAAGGGCTGGAAAAGAGGTCCTGGTGGTTCTGACGGTCTTGTTCGATCTCTTTGAGGTAGAAGTCTTTCTGATTTTCCAGCTGGTTGACTTCGCGGTAGAGCTGGAACTGGTATAGGATGTTATTACGGTCGAGGAAGAGGAGCCAGGCGCCGAACAGGATACAGCTGATGATGTATTTGTTGCGGGCCCATGCGGGGATCCTGAATTTTGATTTCTGCTTCGTCTCTTCCATAATCACACTGTTTTATAAAATCCGGGCACTGACGTGCAGTGCCCGGAATGATTTGTATTTGACCACTAATTAAACGCAGTGGGAAGAAAATTTATTTCTTACCAAATTTAATGGAATTTTTCGGATAAATGGCGCTGCTGTCCAGCAGTTCCTCGATGCGGAGGAGCTGGTTGTATTTGGCCATACGGTCTGTGCGGGAAGCGGAACCGGTTTTGATCTGACCGCAGTTCAGGGCCACGGCGAGGTCGGCGATGGTGGTGTCTTCGGTTTCGCCGGAACGGTGGCTCATGATGGAGGTGTAACCAGCTTTCTGCGCCATGGATACGGCGTTGATGGTTTCGGTGATGGTACCGATCTGGTTCACTTTGATCAGGATGGAGTTGGCGATATCCTGGTCGATACCCTGTTTCAGGCGTTTAACGTTGGTCACGAACAGATCGTCGCCCACCAGCTGTACGTTGGCACCGATAGCCTGGGTTTGTTTTTTCCAGCCGTTCCAGTCGTCTTCGGCCATGCCGTCTTCGATGGAAACGATGGGGTATTTTTTGCACCATTCTGCCCAGAAGGCTACCATTTCGTCGGAGGAGATGATTTTCTGGGAGGATTTGTAGAATTTGTAGGTGTTGTCTGCCTCGTTGTACATTTCGCTGGAAGCGGCGTCGAGGGCGATGGCGATCTGGGAGCCGGGTTTGTAGCCAGCGGCTTCGATGGCCTGGAGCACGGTTTCGATGGCTTCTTCGTTCGACTGGATTTCGGGGGCGAAACCGCCTTCGTCGCCAACGTTGGTGCTGTATCCTTTCTTTTTCAGTACGGATTTGAGGTGGTGGAACACTTCCACGCCCCAACGGAGGCCGTCGGAGAAGGTGTCTGCGCCAACGGGGATGATCATGAACTCCTGGAAGTCGATCTTGTTATCGGCGTGAACGCCGCCGTTGATGATATTCATGAGGGGCAGCGGCAGGGTGGTGCCGTTTACGCCGCCGAGGTAGCGGAAGAGGGGGAGGCCGTAAGCTTCTGCAGCGGCTTTTGCCACGGCCATGGAAACGGCCAGGGTGGCGTTGGCGCCCAGTTTGGCTTTGTTTTCGGTACCGTCGAGCTCGATGAGGAGCTTGTCGATGCCGGCCTGGTCGGAGATATCCCAGCCGATCAGTTCGTCAGCGATCACTTCATTGACGTTTTTTACCGCTTTGAGTACACCTTTGCCCATGTACGCTCCTTTGTCGCCATCCCGCAGTTCAACGGCTTCGTGTTTCCCGGTAGATGCGCCGGAGGGCACGGCGGCGCGGCCGAGGTGACCGTCTTCCGTGGTTACGTCTACTTCCACCGTGGGGTTACCGCGGCTGTCTAAAATCTGTCTGGCATGGATCTCTGAAATGATACTCATGGGTAAAATTTTTATTGTTTAAATGCTGGAAAAAGTGACCTTTTCTTTACCACTAGTTTGTCAGTTCCCTGAACACGTCTTCGAGCGACAGCGAATTGCTCTGCAAAGAAAGGATGTTCCGGTTATTTATCAAAGCGAATTGCAGCAGGTTTTTCCGTACGGTTTCGGGGTCTGCGGTGTATAGCCGCCAGGCGTTCCCTTCGGCCGGGGTTACCTTTTGGACGCCCGGGAGGGCTTCCAGATCTGCGGGGGCGGTTTCCTCGGCGAAGGCCACCTGGATGAATCCGGAGGCGCCCTGGCGGAGGGAGCTGATAGCCCCGTCTGCGATGATATGACCTTTATTAATGATGATGGCGCGGCTGCACAGGGCTTCCACTTCCTGCATGATGTGGGTGGAAAGCATGACGGTCTTGTTCTCCCCCAGTTCCCGGATGAGCTGGCGGATGTCTGCCAGCTGGTTGGGGTCGAGGCCGGAAGTGGGCTCGTCCAGGATGAGGACTTCCGGGTCGTGCAGCAGGGCCTGCGCCAGGCCTACACGCTGTTTATAACCTTTTGATAACATGCCGATCTTCTTATGGCGCTCCGGCGTGAGGCCCGTGCGGCCGATCATTTCGTCGATCCGCGCGGAAGCGCCCTTTCCCAGCCCGTGCATGCCCGCCGCGAATTCCAGGAACTCGCGGATGTACATGTCCGGGTACAGGGGATTGGCTTCGGGGAGGTAGCCCACGCGACGGCGGACTTCCAGCGGCGCCCTGGCCACGTCGAACCCGCATACCGATGCCGAGCCGCCGGTGGGCGGCAGGTAACCGGTGATGATCTTCATGGTGGTGGATTTACCGGCCCCGTTGGGCCCGAGGAACCCGACGATCTCGCCCTTCTGCAGGCTGAACGATATACCGTCCACCGCTTTTTGCTCCCCATACTGCTTCAGCAGCGCCGTTACGTTGATTGACATGCGTCGTTTTTGCGGTGACTAAATTAGCGTAAAAAAAATAGTTAACCACTAATCCCGCCCGCCACGGCTTATAAATTTTCAAATCCACCCGCCCCCGGGGTTCCGGATTTTCGTTAAGAAGCCTCCCAAATTGCTGTTTATCAAACCCAGAAAGATTTTTAAGCAGGTCTAAAATTTTGCATATGACAGAATTGGTGTACCTTTACGTCTACAATTCAAACCGATGTAGAATATAATTTCTGCGACATACCTTCTCAATTAAATATATAAATTTACACTCATTCGTGTAGATTGGTATTCAGCCGACTTTCTTAAACCCATCACCTGTCAATGTCGAACTTTCTCAAGAAGGCATTGGGTCTTTTCGTGGAATTTGAACCCAATGAACCTTTGCAGCCGGGCGGCGCTCCCGTTAGGGACTCCCTTGCCCAAAAATTCCCCCTGTCCAGCCCCAAACAGGCTGTAGCCGGTATTTCCGCCGAGGAACTGGACAAATTCGACCAGCACTTCACCCGGCTGTTCGAATCCTCCAACCTGCCCGGGCCCGATTACTTCGAGTTCTGGCGCATGATGGAAACCCTGGAAGCTCACGTGCCCGACGAAAAAGCGCGCATCGCCGCCGTATTCGCCACACTGAGCATTCAGGGCCTCTCGCGCGACAAACTCCTCGAAACCGCCGGGCAATACCAGGCCCTCGTGGAAAAAGACCGCGCGGAATTCCTTAAAGCCGCCGAAGACAAAGCCTCCCGCGAAGTCGAAGGCCGTAAGCAGGAAATCGCCGATCTCGAAAAACAGATCGCCGAACACTCCGCCCAAATCCAACGGCTCACGGAAGACATCACCAAAGCACAGACCGGCATGAAGACGCTCCAGGCACAAGTCGCCGAACAGGAACAGAAAATCTCCGCCAACAGGCAGGGGTACGACGTCGCCTGCCAGGCCATGATCACGAAAATCCAGTCAGACATCCAAAAAATCCAAACCTCCCTTTAACCAGCTAACCAAACATGGAAACAAACTACTTCCCGCAACAGGGAAACGACAAACTGAAATCGTACTGGAACCGGCCAGGCGGCAAGTTCGGTGTCATCATCGGCATCGGCATCCTGATCGCAGCAGCGTATTTCATCATGCCCATCCTGCTCGCCGTAGTCTGGAGCACCCTCAACTTCGGCATCGCCCTCGTGTGCCTCGGCGTGTTCCTGTATTGCGTCACCCACCGCAAACTCCGGCTCGCCTTCTTCTACTTCTATGAGTGGCTCATGAAGAAACTCGTAGGGATCGTCATCGAGCTGGACCCCTTCCTCATCGCGGAAGATTATATCGGCGACATGGAAGAGCAACGCGAGAAACTCTACAAACAATCGGTAGATGTAGACGCGCAGAAAGAACGCATCGACCTCAAGATCGACGAAAAGGAAAAAGACATGGCCCAGCTGATGAGCCGCGCCAAAGCCGCGCAGAGCAATAACATGCTGCCGGAACTGGGCAACGCCACCCGGCACATCGCACGGATCAAGGAATATATCCAGCAACTCACGCCCATCCGCGACAACCTCGCCAAAATCGGCGATTACCTCACCAAAGTTCACAAGAACTCGGGGTATATGATCGAAGATGCGCGCAATGAGCTCGAGCTGAAAAAGGACCTCTACAAATCAGTGTCGTCCGGCAACAAAGCCCTCACGTCTGCCCTCAAGATCTTTAACGGCGACCCGGAAAAGAAACTGCTGGTGGAACAGTCGATGGAATATCTGAAGGAAGACATCGCCACCAAACTGTCCAGCATGAAAAAAGCGATCAACTACTCGACAGATTTCATGCGCTCGATCGACCTGGACAACGCTACCTACGAGCTGCAGGGCCTGCAAATGCTGGAGTCTTTCGACCCGGACAAGGAATTCCGCCTCGACGTGCAGCGCTGGGAGCCTTCCAACGCGCCGCGCACGCCCGGCACCGTTCCCAACGACAACTACAATAATCTGCTGAGTTAACCCTTGGCAAGTAACCATTCATATTTCCGTACAAACATCAAACAACTTAAAACATCCCTACAATGGCAATTAAAGTAAAACCTGGTGGTAAAGTATTAGGTATCCTTATTCTCCTCGGCGGTCTGTACGCCGGTAAAGTATTCTGGTGGGACAAGCGCCCCCAGGAAGCGAAAGCCGCTACCGAAATCGGTAAAGTGAACCTCCCCGATGCACCCGAAGCATCGCTCAGCGGCAACGCGGCCAAGCTGGAGCTGCCTTCGACCGAAGTGTCCGGCAACGGCGGTACCCGCATCCAGTGGAAGATCATGGCGTGGAACTCGCAGTTTGCGCTCATGTATGCCAACGGCGGCCCCAAAACGACGAAAAATTCCCTGATCGATAAAGCGAAACTGGAAGTGGACGTCATCCGGCAAGACGATTGTAACAAATCCATCGCCGATATGGTGAAGTTTGCGCAGGATTACAAGTCCGACCCCAACACTCCCGGCGTTTTCGCGTCGTTCATGGGTGATGGTATGCCGATGTTCTTTGCCGCGCTGGCAAAGGAGCTCGAGCCCCTCGGTCCCGAATATCAGCCCATCGCCTTTTACTCCATGGGTAAAAGCTACGGTGAAGACAAACTGATGGGCCCCGCCGAATGGAAACTCAATCCCAAAGCGGCTATCGGTAAAACCGTGGCCTGCGTGCTCCGCGACGGCGACATGAACATCCTCGTGAAATGGGCGGGCGACAACGGCATCCGCGTGAACCCCGACGAAACTTCGTTCGACCGGAACGCCATCAACCTCATCGCTGCCAACGACTTCCTCGACGCGGCCAACAAATACATCGCCGGGTACAGCGAAACGCGCAAGTTCGTGGAGAACGGCAAGAAAGTAGCCAAAGACACGACGGTGGGCGTAGACGGTGTTGCCACCTGGACGCCGGGTGACGTGAACATCGCGCAGAAAAAAGGTGGCTTGATCAACATCGCCACCACCCGTGAGTATGCCGCACAGATGCCGAACATCACCATCACCATCAAGAAATTCGCGAACGACCACCGTACAGACATCGAGAACCTCATCATGGCGCTGGCGCAGGCCGGCGATCAGGTGCGCTCCTTCAACGATGCCAAGGCTTTCGCTGCCGACGTATCCGCCAAGGTGTACAACGAGCAGGACGGTGCTTACTGGCTGAAGTATTATAACGGCACCGAAGAGAACGACGCGCAGGGCACGAAGCTGCACCTCGGCGGGTCTATGGCCTATAACCTCGCAGACGCCGCCAACATGTTCGGCCTGGGAGACGATAAGCTCGACCGTTACAAGATCGTGTACGGCACATTCGGCGACATCCTCGTGAAAATGTACCCCGAGCTGGTGCCTGCGTACCCGGTGTACAACAAGGTGGTCGACAAATCGTTCCTCGCCAGCGTGGTGAGCAACCATCCCGAACTGCTGACCGGCGCGGCGATCAAAGTAGAATATGCGGACGCGATCACGAAGGAAGTGTCGTCCAAATCGGTACAAGTGCAGTTCGAGACCGGTAGCGCCGTGATCCGCCCGGAATCTTACGCCGTGCTCGACGATATCCTGAAAAGCGCCGTAGTGGCGGAGGGGCTGAAGCTGGGCGTGTATGGCCATACCGACAATGTGGGCAACGACGAAGCCAACCTGAAGCTGTCTAACGAGCGCGCCGCTTCCGTAGTGGCATACCTCCAGGCCAAGGGGCTCGCGGCCAACAGGCTGGAATCCAAAGGCTTCGGTGCGTCCAAACCGGAAACCACCAACGCTACCGCCGAAGGCCGCGCGAAGAACCGCCGCGTGCAGATCGTGCTGGGTAACTAACGGACCATTTCCCCGGGCGGGCTTGCCGGCCCGGGGATTTTCATCCTCCAAAACATTTCGTATTGAACAAGCTTAAAAACATATTCGAACCACTTCGCAGCATCAACCCGCGGACCATGGTGATCCTCATCGTAGCCGAAGCGGTGGTGGCGCTGGCAGCGTGGCAACTGTCGGGCGGAGGGCTCATCCCCACGCCGGATAAGGTGGTTTCCGCTATCGGCCGGATTTTCGTCATGCCCGATTTCATCGACAACCTGTTCGCCAGCCTGGTGCTGACGGTCAAGGGTATGACGATTTCGATCCTCATCGCCCTGGTGATCAGTTATTTATCGATCGTCCCGTTTTTCCAGCCGCTGGCCAGGTTCGTCATCAAATGCCGGTACCTCACGCTCACGGGGCTCATCTTCCTGTTCACGCTCCTCACGCAGAACGGGCATCAGTTGAAGATCAGCCTGCTGATTTTCGGGATCGTACCGTTTTTCGTGACCTCGCTGCTGTCTGTCATCGATGGGATCAACAAACAGGAATACGAGTTGTGCACAACGCTGCGGATGAACAGTTGGCAAACGCTCTGGGAAGTGATCATCGTGGGGCGGCTGGACCAGGTATTTGAAGTGATGCGGCAGAACTTCGCCATCGCCTGGCTGATGATCACGTCTGTAGAAGGTTTGAGTATGAGCGAAGGGGGGCTGGGCGTGATGCTGATCAAAGCGAATAAATACGTTCAGCTGGATGTGGTGTTCGGGCTGCTGGTGATCATCTTCCTGATCGGGATGGCATTCGATTACATACTGGGGCTTTTCCGCCACTGGTTATTCCCTTACACCAAACTGCAAACACGCTGATGAACGCATATTCGAAAAGCCATTTACTGCTGAGCGCGGAGAATATTCATTTGCAGTATGGCGAAAAAGTGATCCTCCGCGACATTAACTTCAAGATCCACAACGTTCACCGCGAAGGCGTGGAACAGGGCCAGGTAGTGGCGCTCATCGGGCGGAGCGGCCTGGGCAAGACGCAGCTGTTCAAGGTACTTTCCGGGCTGGTGCCCCCCACGCAGGGGACCGTCCGCATCGGGGCAGACCAGCATCCCGTACAGGCCGGCCAGGTGGGTATCGTGCCGCAGAACTACATCCTGTTCCAGCACCGTACCATCTACCAGAACCTCCGCATCGGCCTCGACCATTCCGGCGTTGCGCTCAGCGATGCCGAGAAAAAGCGGATCATCGAAGATTACGCCACCACTTTCGAGCTGATGGACCATCTCAAAAAGTACCCCGCGCAATTGAGCGGGGGCCAGCGGCAGCGGGTGTCCATCATCCAGCAGGTACTTACCGGCAACCGGTTCATTTTGCTCGACGAGCCTTTCTCCGGCCTGGACATTCTGATGATCGACCGGGTGATAGCACTGTTATTGAAAGTTTCGACGCTGCACGAAGAAAACACCCTCATCGTGGTGAGCCACGACATCGAGAATGCCGCGGCCGTGTCTGACACGGTGTGGCTCATGGGAACGGAAGACGGCAAGCCCGGCGCCACCATCCGCAAGGAATACGACCTCTGCGAAATGGGGCTCGCCTGGAACCCGGAGATCCGTACGGACCGGAGGTTCGTGGAACTGATCGATGAGATACGTAAAGGGTTGTAGTTTGACGTTCGTAAAATAAAACAAGGGCGGGGAATGATCTCCGCCCTTGTTGTTTTTGCGAGTCGCTGAATTAATAAGATATAGCCGGCTCCAGGTCGCGCGCCTGGTCGATCATCGACTGTATCTCCGACAGTGAGGGCGCCCGGCCGCTGAGGTTCTTCAGCTGGTTCAGTTCGGTCACCTTGGCGTGGAGGTTTTCGGCGTTGCGGTTCCGCAGTTCCTTCACCGTATCTACACCGGCGGCTTCGAGCAGCTCGGCGAACTGGTCGCCCACGCCGTTCAACCGCATCAGGTCTGCATGGTTCACCCATGTGAGGATCAAAGTTTCCGGAATGCCTGTAGATTCCGCGATGCGGGAACGGCCGCTTTTGGCCTGCCCGTCTTCCAGCAGCTTCGCCACGGTGTCAATACCGATGCCTTTCAGTTTTCCTGCGAAGTTGGGCCCTATGCCCTGGATCTCTTGTATCGGATAGCTCATAAAACAGATTGGTTTTGGTAAATGGAAATTAAGGAAAAGGGCACAGTTGTTGGCAAAAAAAATGTTAATTCGCTGTCAATCATGGATTGCCGTTTTCAGGCTCTCCTTTAACCCTTACATTTGCAGGATGAAAAGATCGATCGCCCTCTTGCTCATGCTCCCGCAATTCGTGCAGGCGCAGTCGATGCCGGAGAAACATTACCCGAAAGGTTATTTCAGGAACCCGTTGAACGTACCCATGGAACTCGCCGGCAACTTCGGCGAACTGCGTCCCAATCACTTCCATTCCGGGCTGGACCTCAAGACCCAACAGCGCGAAAACCTCCCCGTTCACGCCGCGGCCGACGGCTATGTGAGCCGCGTCGGCGTGTCGCACACCGGCTTCGGGAACGTGCTCTACATCACGCATCCCAACGGCTACACAACGGTATACGCCCACCTCAATAAATTCTTTCCGCAGCTCGACGAATACGTGGAGCGCAAACAATATGAGCTCGAAAGCTGGGCGGCAGACCTCACCATCCCGCCAGACCTTTTCCCCGTTAGAAAAGGGGAATTCGTTGCCTGGAGCGGAAATACGGGCGGCTCCGCAGGCCCGCACCTCCATTTCGAGATCCGCGATTCCCACACCGAAAAGCCCCTCAACGGCATGCTCTTCGGTTTCAATATCCCCGACACCCGCGACCCGGAAATCTCCCGCATCGTGGTGTACGACCGCAACCGGAGCATCTTCGAGCAAACGCCCCTGGTAGTGCCGGTCCATAAGGGGAAAGACGGGAAATACGCCGCCAGCCGGCCGCTCGTACAGGTGCCCACCAGCAAGGTGAGCCTGGGCGTGAGCGCGCTCGACCGGCAGTCCAATTCCCCCAATCCCAACGGCATCTACGAAGCCATGCTGCTCCGCGATGGGGCGCTGGACCTGGGTTTCCAGCTGGATAATATCGGGTACGACGAAACGCGCTACCTCAACGCGCACATCGATTATAAAATGAAGAAAGGCGGCGGGCCGTACGTGCAACTGCTGTTCGCGCTCCCCGGCAACCAGCTCGATATTTACCACGACAAAGCAGGAGAAGATGGGGTGATCGACCTGTCTGACGGGCAGGCGCACCCGGTGACCGTCCGCGTAACGGACGCTTACGGCAACGCTTCCGACGTGAAGATTTCGCTGCAGCAGAGCGGCGGTAAAACGGCCGAAGCGGCCTGTGCCAACCGGATGTTCCCCGAATCGATGAACATTTTCGAGAACAACCAGGTGGAGTTCAGTCTGGACGAAGGCTCGCTGTACGACGAGGTTTGTTTCCGGTATTCGGAGATCGCGGCGGGTGGCGGATATTCGAATATTTACCGTTTGCATTCCGCGCTCGTGCCGCTGCATGCAGGGTTCAGTCTGCGGATAAAACCCACGCGCGCGGTGCCGGCGCATTTGAAGGATAAGATGGTGCTGGAGCGGAAAGGGTTAGGGGAAAGTGTGACGGCGGCCACGGCGGAGGAAGATGGCTGGTATCGCGGAAGCTCGCGGGACCTGGGGGATTTTCAACTGGTGGTCGATACCATTCCCCCGAAAATCACGCCGCTGGGCGGTATCAGGCAAAACGCCAACCTGGGCGGAGCGGGGCGCATCACGTTCAGTATGAGTGACGACAGCGGGGTGAAATCCTACCGCGCGGAACTCGACGGAAAATGGTTGCGCTTTTCGCGAAAAAGTAACGTAGTTTCTTATATTTTTGATAAGCATTGCCCTCCGGGTACGCATACCCTTACGCTCACCGTGACGGACATTGCCAATAACTCATCCACATATACTTTGACGTTTAAACGCTAGTAAAACCATGACGCATCTGCAACCTGGGGTAAGCGCCCCCGACTTTTCCGCCGTGGACCAGCATGGTAACACCATATCGCTGGCCGATTTCAGAGGAAAGAAAGTCATCCTCTATTTTTACCCGCACGACATGACGCCAGGCTGTACAACCCAGGCCTGCAATCTCCGTGATCACCATTCCCAGCTGTTGAACAGAGGGTATGCCGTGATCGGCGTTAGTGAGGATGACGAGGCGAGCCACAAGAAATTTAGCGACAAGTACGACCTGCCCTTTCCCATTCTCGTGGATACCAGCCACGACATCCTGAATGCCTACGGCGTTTGGGGCGAAAAGACATTCATGGGCCGTACTTACGACGGTACCCATCGTACCACTTTCCTCATCGATGAAGAAGGCAACATCGCCCACATCATCGCAAAACCAGACAACGGAGACCACGCCCGCGAGATCATCGAGCTCTGGGAAGGCCACACCGATGGTTGGGTAGACGTGAAGCCGGAAGAAGAGAAAGCCGCTGAGCCCGTAGCCGCCGCAACCACGGAAACAACCGTTGAAGCTGCCGCGCCCACTGCTGCACCTGCTCCGGCCGCGCCTACTAAAAAAGCGCCCGCCAAAAAGAAGGCCGCCGCTCCCGCTGAAAAGAAAGCGGAACCTGCAGCTCCCGCCAAAAAGCCTGCTGCCAAAGCAAAACCGGCTCCGAAAGCGAAAGCCGCTACCAAAGTGAAGCCCGCCGCCAAGAAAGCCGCTGCTAAAGCTGCACCTGCCAAACCCGCTGCGAAAAAGGCTGCCGCTAAACCCGCCGCCAAAAAAGCTGCTGCTAAGGCAAAACCCGTAGCGAAGAAAGCCGTCGTTAAAGCGAAACCCGCTCCGAAAGGCAAAGCCAAAGCGGCCGTAAAGGCCAAACCGGTAGCGAAGAAAGCGGCAGCCAAGAAGGCTGTTGTTAAAACAAAACCGGTAGCGAAAAAAGCAGTAGTGAAAGCGAAGCCCGCTCCGAAAGGCAAAGCCAAAGCGGCCGTAAAGGCCAAACCGGTAGCGAAGAAAGCGGCAGCTAAGAAGGCCGCCGTGAAAGCAAAACCGGTAGCGAAGAAAGCCGTAGTGAAAGCGAAACCCGCTCCGAAGGGCAAAGCGAAAGCCGCTGTAAAAGCCAAACCGGTAGCCAAAAAAGCCGCCATTAAAACGAAACCTGCCCCCAAAGCGAAAGCTAAGGCAGCCGTAAAGGCGAAACCCGCTCCCAAGGCCAAAGCGAAACCCGTAGCCAAAAAAGCCGCGGCGAAAGCAAAGCCGGTAGCCAAGAAGGCGGCTTCCAAAACCAAGCCGAAACCCGCAGGCTGGGGCACGCCCAAAGCGAAAGCTAAAAAACGATAACGAATAGCGGTAACGATATCCGCGCCGTAAAGCGCAAATGAAAGGCTGGCCATGATGGTCAGCCTTTCATGTTTCGGAAAATACCTGTCCCGGGCCGTACACTGCTATTGCTGCCAGTAAATGTTGTCAACAAAGCATCTGTCGATAAAAGTAGGGAACAGCGTTCCGGGCATAAAAAGTCCGGCTTCGAAATGACAGGGCATTCGGTACAAAAATTCGCCTACCAGGTACAAAAGAAAAAGGCTGACCATGCGGTCAGCCTTTCCTGTATGCTAAAAGAGCGGATTAGCGTTTCTGGCGCTGGGCGCGGAAAACCTGACCCGTTTTAAACTTGTTGCCTTCGGGGCTGCCTACACGGTCCATCGCACAACGGAAGCCTACGGTGTTGGTCGCCATTTCTTCCTGCATGTAGCGGCGGGTACCGGGAGAAAGCCAGTAGGCACGGTCGTTCCAGCTACCACCTTTGATCACGCGGGATTTGTCGTTGATCAGGGTAGTGACGCCGTAACCGTATTCCACGAGCGAAAGGGAGTCACCATCGAGGTAGTTGATCACGTCGCCTTTCTGGTAGTTCAGCCGGCTGGCGGATTCTTCATCCGTTACGTCGCGCATTTTCAGCACGCCGAGGCTGTCTTTTTCGAACTCCTTGTTCTCGTTTTGATATACCGTCTGGAATTTGTTACCACGGAAGTAGTTGAAGTCGTCACCATCGATGGTGGTCAACGGCCTGTACACGTCGTTCACCCACTCGCTCACGTTACCCGACATGTTATACACGCCGAAGTTGTTGGGAAAGAAGGAACGAACGGGAGCGGGGATGGAAGCCCGGTCGTTCAGACCGCCGGCCATACCCATGTTGTCGCCCGAGCCGCGTTTGAAGTTCGCCAGGAACTGACCTTGCCAGTTACCGCGGCGGATATCGCGCAGGCCGGCGTTGTTGGTGCCCCAGGAGTAGATCTGTTTGTTGAGGATCAGCTCTTCCCCGCGTTTGCCTTCTTTCTTGGAAGGACTGGGGTTCTGACCGATATATCCCAGCGCGGCGTATTCCCATTCAGCTTCCGTGGGCAGGCGGTAGTTCGGCAGCATGATACCGTCTTCGAACTGCGCGCCACGGGGAGAACCGTCGGCATTGGCGAATTGTTTCTTCGCGGTTTTGGACATTTTGCCGGGGGTACCTTCGTACAGGCCGGCCATGTAGGCTTTGGAATCGAACGTGTTATCGTCTGCCTGGTTCATGATGTCTGCCTTGGAAAGAAGGCCGGCGTCCATGAGGAGTTTTTCGTTCACACGGTTGGAGCGCCATTTGGCGTAATCGGTCGCCTGTTTCCAGGAAACGCCTACCACCGGGTAATCGTTATAGGCAGGGTGACGGAAGTAGTATTCCACGAGCGGCTCGTTGTAAGCCAGTTCGCTACGCCAAACGAGGGAGTCGGGCAATGCGCCGCGGTAAACGTCGGGGAAAGATTCTCCGTACACGCGGTTCAGCCAGAACAGGTACTCGCGGTAGTTCACGTTGGATACTTCATTCTCGTCGATGTAAAACGACGAAACCGTAATACGGCGGGGGATATTGTTCCAGTCGCCCATCACATCCTGCTCCGTGGCGCCCATGGCGAACGTACCGCCCTGAACGAACACAAGTCCCGGACCAGTGAACTGGTCTTTGCTCTTGGCAACGGAGAAACCACCCATCTTGGGGTCGTTATAATTCCAGCCTGTAGCGGAAGAAGCGTCCTTCTTCTTCCCGAACAGCCCGCCGCCGCCGTTCTTGCTGCAGGCAGACATGGACATTACCACGCTGGTGCCCACAATCAAGGATAAGGAGGTTAATCTGTGCATGCGATAACAGCTTTTGATCGATACAATTTAGGTATTCAAATAGGTAAACGCAAATGTAATTCTTTTTATTTTATAGCAAAAATAAATAATCTGTAAACAGATGCGTGTAACGGGCGTTGTGAAACTCCCTGATATATATTAGGTTTGTGTGATACAAGCTTTCCGACCTTATGCGCATCGCCCCCGGAGAACCCGCTTCCTGGCCCTGGCCATTTGCCTGCTGCCCGCCCTCGATTCGGCGGCGCAACGGCAATATGCATCCCGGTCGGTACTGGCAGCCGGTCAATGGCGGAAAGTGTCTGTTTCCCAGCCCGGCGTCTACCGCATTCCCCTGCAGGCCCTGCAGCGCTGGGGGCTCCCGGCCGAAGGGAAACCCGCTTCCTCCGTCCGCATCTTCAGCCACGGCGGCGATATCATCCCGGAAGATAACGCCATCCCCCGGCCCGATGACCTCCCCGAAATCGCCGTGACCGTCGTTGACGGGGGCGACGGTATTCTAAACGGCAACGATTACATTTTATTTTATGCGCCCGGCCCCCTCCGCCGGCAATTTTCCGCCGGGGAATGGGAACTCCGCTCCAACTTGTATGCGGATTCGGTCTGTTATTTTATTACCCTCGGCGCCGGAGGGCTCCGGATCCCTACAGACGGCAGCGCCCCGCCGGTAACGGGATATATCAAGGAGTACGATTACCTCAGCGTGTTCGAGCAGGACAGACACAATATCCTTTCCGGCGGGAAGGAGTGGCTGGGCGACCGCTTTTCCGCGCTGCCGGAAGACGCCCTCGCGCGCACGTACCCCACGAATGCACCCGCGAACCTTACCGACGTGGTGTTACGGATCCGCTTCGCCGCGCGATCCACGTCTGGCGCGAAGTTCGTGATCACAGCAGGCGGCCAGGCGCTGGGGACACTCTTCCCGCCGCCCGTGCCCGGTAATATCTTTGATACCTACGCAACTACGGTAAACGGTTCCTTCCCTGCCGCCAACCCCGGCAATCTGACCGTTACCTTCTCCGGAAACGCAAGCGCACAGGGTTGGTTGGACTATTTTACCATCGAAGGCCGTGCTCCGCTTGCGCTTTCAGGACAAGGCCCCCTGCTTTTCCGCGACTCGCGCAGCTTTGGCGCGGGGAAAACCGCTGGTTTCGAGATCGCCGGAGCGGATGCCGGCACCCGGGTCTGGGACATCACCGATCCGCAGCGGCCCATCCAGCTAACAACGGAATCATCCAATAATACCCTGCGTTTCTCGCGCGATGCGGGCGTACTGCGCGAGTATGCCGCCTTCCGGCCGGATGGATTGCCAGAACCCACGTACATTGGGCCGGTTGCGAACCAGGACCTTCACGGCCAGGCGCCCGCGCAAATGCTCATCATCACGCCGAAACAATTCCTGCCCCAGGCCGAAAAACTCGCCGCCTGGCGCCGGGAACATTCTGGCCTGAGCGTCAGTTGCGTAACTACCGACCTGATCTGGAACGAGTTCGGCAGCGGATTGGCGGACCCCTCGGCGCTGCGGGATTTCCTCAAGATGCATTACGACCGCAAAGCCCTGCGGTTCGTGCTGCTCATGGGGCGCGCCGGTTACAACTATAAAAAATCATCCGTGGAAAGTGTGCCGGTTTGGCAAAGCCCGGCGTCGCTGCACGGCCTCAACACCCATCCCAGCGACGATTTCTACGCTTTCCTCGACGATAACGATGATATTTCGAAACACGGTCCCCTCCTCGATGTAGCCGTTGGCCGCCTGCCGGTTTCGACGGTGGAAGAGGCGGCTTCGGTGGTGGATAAGATCATCCGGTACGAATCGCCCGCGTCATTCGGGGAGTGGCGCCAGGAGCTGACTTTCGTGGCAGACGATGAAGATGCCAATCTCCATTTCGACGACGCGGAATCCGTCGCCAACATGATGGCCGGAGAATCCCCGGACTTCCACATCAACAAGATTTACCTCGACGCCTATCCCCAGGTGGCGGGCTCTTCGGGCAGCCGCTATCCCGCGGTGAACGATGCCGTCCGCCACCGGATGAACGCCGGCAACCTGGTCTGGAATTACAGTGGCCATGGCAGCGCCACCCGCCTGGCAGAAGAGGCCATTCTCAGCGAAACGTCTGCCGCGCAATGGGAAAATACCGATCGGTTGCCCCTGCTGATCACCGCTACCTGTGACTTTGCGCCGTTCGATCAGCCGGAGGTCCATCCGCTGGGCGCGCAGTTGCTGTTACGGAAAAATGGCGGAGCGATCGCGTTGCTGACCACTACCCGCGCCGTGCTCGCCGCTTCCAATAAAGTGATGAATGCCAATTACTTCCGTGAGGCCTTCCGCACAGGCGCTTCCGGGAAAATGCCGCTCCTCGGCGAAGGTGCGATGCGTGCCAAAAACGCTACGTATGCGCAATCGGCCGACGCGGTCAATAACCGTAAATTCCAGCTGCTCGGCGATCCGGCGATGGCCATCGCTTTTCCGAAGCAGCGGATTTTCCTGGATTCCGTGAACGGAAAAGCCGCCAATGCCGCGGATTCCCTGAAGGCGCTGGGCTTTTACCGGCTTTCGGGCAGTGTGCGGGATGGGAACGGGAATGTGCGGACGGATTTTCATGGCCGGGTGCGTATTTCCGTTCATGACGCGCCGGGGCAACAGTTCACCCGCGCCAACGACCCCGGCAGCCAACGGGCGACGTTCGCAGCCGATGACCGGTTGCTGTTCCGCGGGAGCGATACCGTGATCGCCGGGCGCTTTTCAGCAGGGTTCGTGGTGCCGAAAGACATGTCGCAATCCGGTGCAGTGGCCGTGATGCGGTTCTATGCGGAAGGGAAATCCGAAGACGCGGGCGGCGCCTGGCGGGGCATGCGGCTGCGTGGGACGGCCGAAGCCGGGCAACCCGACGGGGAAGGCCCGGAGATCGGGGCCTGGATGGACAATACGAGGTTTACGGACGGTGGCCGCACATCGGCTTCGCCCACGCTACTGCTGCGTTTGAAGGATATTTCCGGGATCAACGCAGCGGGCAACGGCACGGGGCACGACATCACCGCTGTGCTCGACGATAATGCCCAGTTTTTCGTCCTGAATGAATTTTATGCCGCCACGCCGGGCACCTGGCAGGAAGGGACCCTACAATTCCCCATGGCGGGCCTTTCCCCCGGGCCGCATACCCTGACCATCCGCGCCTGGGATGCCTGGAACAATTCCTCGACCCGGACGATCCGGTTCGTGGTGGCGGGGGAGAAGAGGGTGGCCCTGCGGTGTGGACGTACCCGAACCCGGCCCGGGGTTTCGTGCGGTTCATGATCGAATGTCCGTGGCAGGATGTGGATGTTGACGTGGTTATCACTATCTTTGCATCTTCAGGACAGGCCGTAAAGCAGATCAAAGGCACAATAAATACAGCAAACGGCCGTTATGGGGATGTACCATGGAATACTGGCGCCGCCGGTTCGGGAGCAAGACTGACCCCTGGGATTTACTTCTATCAAATCAGCTTGAGCAATAGAGAGCGCGGCCAACGTATTTTGGGCGGGAAGATGATATTATATTAATTTGTACATTATAAAATGAGTATATTTAAGCACATAATATTATACGTTACATCCCCGTTTATTGCTTTTAATAAATTAGAACTTATTTTTACATTTAAGCTAACTAAATAGTATTGCATGTTTTCAAGGATATCGACAGCTGTTATTTGCATTTCTTTCCTATGCCTATCCAACAATGCAAATGCGCAACTTGACCCTTCCAATCCTGTAGATGGGAGGACAAATGTGATCAGCACGGCTGTGCCTTTCCTGCGTATTTCGCCGGACGCCCGCAGCGGCGCGATGGGTGACGCAGGTGTTGCCATTTCCCCAGACGCCAATTCCGTTTACTGGAACCTTTCCAAACTTCCTTTTGCCAAAAAGAAATCCGCAGTAGCGGTAACATATACGCCCTGGCTGAAAGAGCTCGTGAACGACGTATTCCTTGCCCAACTGGCGGGTTATACCCAGCTCGATGAGAACCAGGCCATCGGCGGATCGCTCCGTTATTTTTCCCTCGGCGATATCGAGTTCAGGAATAACAATGGCCAGTTCGACGGGAACTTCCGGCCGCGGGAGTTCGCTTTCGACGCGGGTTATGCCCGTAAGCTGAGCGAAAACTGGTCGATGGGCGTAACGCTTCGCTACATCCACTCCAGCCTCGCCAGCGGTACGATCAACGATCAGACGATCCGCCCCGGGCGCGCCGTGGCAGCCGACCTTTCCGCTTACTATACCAAAGATTTCGAGAATAAGAACGGCGGCACCAACAATTTCAGCGCTGGCCTCGCCATCTCCAACATCGGTAACCGCATCTCCTACACCCAATCGGCGCAGAAAGACTTTCTGCCGACCAACCTGGGCCTGGGCGCGGCGTATACCATCGGCATCGACGAATACAATAAAGTAACCTTTACGGCAGACATCAATAAGCTGATGGTGCCGTCTGTCCAATACCAGGGCGATTCTGCCTATCTCCCCAACAAAAGCATGCTGGAAGGGATGTTCAGCTCTTTCGGCGATGCGCCGGGCGGGTTTAAGGAAGAGATGCAGGAGCTGATGTATTCCGTAGGTGCGGAATACTGGTATAACGAGCTGTTCGCCGTTCGTGCGGGTTATTACAACGAGCACGCATCCAAAGGGAACCGCAAATTTTTTACGGCCGGTGTTGGCGTTAAATACAATATCTTCGGCCTGAACTTTTCGTACCTCGTGCCTTCGGGAACGGGTATCCAGCGCAACCCACTGTCCAACACGCTCCGCTTCTCGCTGACGTTCGACCTGGGCGCAAATGAGGAATAGATAGTATATTTGCCATAATACTTTTTAAGATGCAATAAATCCTCCGGTCTTTTGGAGGATTTATTATTTTACGGAATAGCAAAAAACTGGATCATGACTAAGTTAAGGATTGGATTGGGTGTGGATTTTCATCAGCTGGTAACCGGCCGCGATTTCTGGCTGGGCGGGGTGTTGGTACCCCACAGCAAAGGGGCGCTCGGCCACAGCGACGCAGACGTGCTCCTGCATGCCATTTGCGACGCCATGCTCGGCGCCGCGGCCCTGGGCGACATCGGGACGCATTTCCCCGATACCGACAATACCTATAAAGACATCGACAGCAAAATATTGCTTTCCCGTTGCAGCGAGCTGATCAAAGCCAAAGGCTACAGCGTGGTGAACGTGGATGCCACCCTTTGCCTGCAGGCGCCCAAGATCAAACCGTACGTTCCGCAGATGCAGGAAGTGATCGCGCAGCGGCTGGGGCTGACGGTGGAAGACGTTTCCATCAAGGCTACCACTACCGAAACGCTCGGGTTCGTGGGGCGTGAGGAAGGCGTGGTGGCCTATGCCAACGTGCTCCTCGAAAAGCAATAACCTTTTTAACGATAACTGTTACCTTTGTTCAATGGCTGATATTCAAGTAAAAATCATCAACCGTTCCGGCAATCCGCTTCCCACATACGCAACTGCGGATGCGGCCGGTATGGACCTTCGTGCCAACCTGGAAACTGCCGTTACGCTGCAGCCCATGGAGCGCAGCCTCATCCCCACGGGCCTTTTCATGGAACTGCCTTCGGGCTTCGAAGCGCAGGTGCGCCCCCGCAGCGGCCTCGCCATCAAACAGGGGCTTACCCTCCTCAATACGCCCGGCACGATTGATGCAGACTACCGGGGAGAGATCAAGATCATCATCATCAATTTATCCACCGAACCGCAAACCATCCAGCACGGCGACCGTATAGCGCAGATGGTGATCGCTCCTTTCGTGCAGGCTACGCTTGCCGAAGTCGTGGAACTGAGCGATACCGTTCGCGGTGAAGGCGGATTCGGTCATACCGGCAAATCCTGAGCATGCGCATTACCGGCATACTGATCCTGGCATTATCGGGGATGATCGCCGCTTCCTGCGGCAGCCAGCGCAAAAGCGCCACCCTGATCCCTGCTCCGTTGCAACAGGAAATCCTGGCGCAGCGGGCGGACAGTCTTTTCTTTGCTGCGCAGCGTTCCAAAATGCTCGGCGATTACAAGACGGCCATCACGCAGTATTCCGACTATCTGCGCCTCAACCGCGATAATGCGGCCGTTTATTACGAACTGAGCCGCCTGTTCATGGAAGCGCGCAACCCGCAATATTCGCTCGGTTTCGCAAGGCGCGCCGCCGCCATGGACTCCACCAACAAATGGTACCAGATGGCGCTGGCCGAAGCGTTCTCCGTCAACGAAATGTTCGACAGCGCTGCCGTGGTGTACGACCGGCTCATGAAAGCGAGCCCGCAGGACGATGATCTCCTTTTCAACAAAGGGCTTTCCCTCTCGAAGGCGCGCAAGTTCGCCGAAGCCATCGCTATTTTCGATACTCTCGAAGCGCGCGTGGGCCTGAACGACGAGATCGTTTTCCAGAAACAGCGGATTTTCATGCGGCTCGATCTGCCCGATCATGCGGCTGCGGAAGTGCGGCGCCTCATTGCCCAGGAGCCCGAAGAGCTCCGGTACTGGGGCCTCCTGGCGGAAATATATGAAGCGGTAGACCGGCCCGCCCAGGCCAAAGGCGTGTACGACACCATCCTCATGATCGATCCGCAACATCCCCGCGCCCTCATCGCCATCGCCAACATGGAAAAGAAGAATGGCAACGAGGCCCGGTACCGCGCATTCCTCCTGAAAGCTTTCCATAACCCGGAATTCAATATCGACGAAAAGGTATCTTTCGTATATCCTTATCTGCAGATGCTCGAAACCGATACCACCAAAAAGGCGGAAGGCATCATGCTGGCCAACCTCATCGTGGAGTCGCACCCGGATGATGCGAAAGCCTATGCGCTGAGGGCCGATATGTACTCGCAGGCCAATGTGCCCGACAGCGCGCTGATCAATTATAAACTCGCGCTGGACCTGGATTCCACGCGCTTCAGCGTATGGTACCAGCTCATGTACCTTTATTCCAGGACCGAACAGCCCGATTCCCTCCTCCGTGTGAGCAGCCACGTTATGCAGCAGTTCCCGCGGGAATTCATGGGATATTATTTCAACGGGCTGGCCAATTATTTCAAACAACGATATGATGCCGCAGCCTTCGCGCTCAACGGCGCCCTCGGGATCGGCGGCGAAAAACGCTTCGTAGCGGATGTGTACGCCCTACTGGGAGACACCTATCATGCCAGCGGCCTCCATAGCCGGAGCGACAGCTGTTACGAGATCGTGCTGGGCATGCGGCCGAAAGACCATATCGTCATGAATAACTACAGCTATTACCTGTCTATGCGCGGCGAAAAACTCGAAAAGGCCGAATCCCTCGCCCGGACGGCCATCGAGCTGAAGCCGGACAGTCCCACCTACATGGACACCTACGCATGGATACTTTTCCGCCTCGGCCGCTACCGCGATGCAAAGCTGTGGATCGAAAAGGCGCTCGAATTTTCCGACGCGCAACAGGATCCCGACGTGCTGGAGCATTATGGGGACATTCTTTTCAACCTGAACGAAAAGGAAAAAGCCATGCAATTCTGGCAGCTGGCCAAGGCCAAAGGGGCCAATTCCCATGGCCTCGCCCGCAAGATCGCGGAGAAGCGTTACATCAAAAACATCGACCGTTGAATGGCGGGCGCAAAAAAATCGTCGAATTGAATCATGAATCGTAAAATAGAACTTCCAATTGTTGCATCGCTGATCAGTCTGGCACTATTTTCCTGCCGTTCCACGCGCATCACCCGCGCCACCTTTCCGTCAGACACTACCGCTCCCGCTGCCCGCCCCGATTCGGTGGACACGGAAAAAGCCTTCGCCGAAGCCCGCGAAATCCGCGAAAAGGTGATGGGCAACCGCGTGTCTTACGAAACGTTCACGGCCGATGTGAAAATGGATTTCGAAGACGACCGGGGGAAGAAGGGCAATAACCTCGGGGTGAACATCCGGATGCAGTACGACAGCGCCATCTGGGTCCGCATCGGCGGCCCGCTGAACGTGGAAGGCGCCCGGATCCTCATCACGCGGGACAGCATTAAAGTGACCAACCGGCTGGAAGGTACGGTGATGCTGCGCAGCACGGCGGAAGGGAAAGAACTGATGAAACTGGAAATGGGCCTCACCGAACTGCAGGACCTCCTGGTAGGGAACCCCGTTTTCCTCGGCGATTCCGTAGGGCAGGTAGTGCGCACCCAGTCGATCGTTTCGTTTATGTCGAAGATGAAAGACCTCGTGAGCCAGTTCAACGTGTTTGCCGACGATTACGCGATCCAGCAGGTAAAACTTACCGATGCCGACGGCTCGCGGCCAACACCGAGGGTGGTGGAGCTGACCTACGGCGATTTCAGGACGGTGGAAGGCCGGAAACTGGCTTTCCAGCGGAAGATTTACGTGGAGGAAAAGCAGGTCATGAAAGTGGCGCTCGACTTCCGGAAGATGGAATTCAACAAGCCCGTGAGCTTCCCGTTCCCCATTCCGTCGTCTTACACCCGCCAATAGAACACAATTTCGTTGTATATTTAACGTTATAAACATCATTTCGGAACTATAAATATGGTGCAATTGAAAAAGTTCATCCCGTTACTTATCCTGGTGCTGGCACTGGCGCCGGGTATGCTGCATGCGCAGAACCAGAGCCGGGAGGAACTGGAGCGGAGGAAGCGTGAGCTCCAGAAGGAAATGGAGGACGCGCAGAATATGTTGAAGGAAACGAAAAAATCCAGCCGGGAAAACCTCGGTCAGCTGCGCGCCCTGCGCAACAAGATCGACGTGCGCACCCGGATGATCCGCAATATCAACGAAGAGATCACCTTCATCAACGGGGATATCAACACCGCCCTGCGCGATGTGAAAACCCTGCAGCGCGACCTCGATACGCTGAAGGAACAATACGCGCAGCTGGTAGTGGCGGCGTACAAGAACAGGAGCTCTTACGCTTTCCTGAACTTCATTTTCTCCGCCAAAAGTTTCAATGACGCCGTTAAACGGTATAAATACCTCCAGCAATACCGCGATTTCCGTCGCCGGCAGGCCGATAATATCATCGAAACGCAGGAACAGCTGCGGGTGAAGGTGAAAAACCTCCAGGACCAGCGCGAAAAACGTTCCACAGCGCTTACCACAGAGCAGGCAGAACGCGAGACCCTCGAGAAAGACCGGAAGGAAAAAGACGAAGTGATCAGCAAGCTGAAAGGACGTGAAAAGGAACTGGCGCAAGACATTGCCCAGAAACAGCGCGACCAGAAGAAAGTGCAGGACCTCATCCGCGCGGTGATCCGCAAGGAGATCGAAGCGGCGCGAAAGAAAGCCGAAGCGGAAGAACTGGCCCGGAAGAAAGCGATCGAAGCGGAAAAGAAACGGAAGGAAGAAGAGCGCCAGCGCGCCCTGGCCGCAGCCCGCGAAGCTGCGAAAGCCGCGGCGGCGCAGAATGCGGCGAACAATAATAACAACACGGCGGCCAACAATAAACCGGAAACGCCGCCCCCGCCTCCGGAAACCAAGCCCGAGCCCCCGGCTCCGGCGCCTGAAAAGCCGACACGCGTGTACAACGTACTGGAAGCCACGCCGGAAGCTGCCGCCCTTTCTGAAAACTTCGAAAGCAATAGGGGAAAACTCCCCTGGCCCGTGGAAACCGGTTCCATCATCGGTTACTTCGGCATCCAGAAAAACCCGGATATCAAGATCACCGAAGAAAACGACGGCATGATCTTCGCCACCCGCAAAGGCGGCAACGTGAAAGCCGTGTTCAGCGGGCAGGTGCGCTCCGTGTTCGCCATCCCCGGCGGCGGTTACGCCATCACCATCAAACACGGCCAGTATTTCACCAACTACGTGGGCCTTTCCGGTTTCAGCGTGAAATCCGGTCAGTCGGTAACCACCGGCCAGGTGATCGGTACCGCCCGTACCAACGATGAAGAAAGCGCCGGTGTGGTGGAAGTGCAGATTTATAAAGTAGATAAACTGCAGAACGCCAATACCTGGTTCAGAAAATAACAGTCACCTGGTTTCCAGGAATAAAAAAAGAGCGACGGAATGCCGTCGCTCTTTTTTTATTTCTTGCCGCGTTTAGTTGCGAACTACGGATTGCTGGAGCACGGTATCGTACAACGCTTCGTATTGCGGGATGATATTGTCGATGTGGAAGCGGAGCGCCTGTTCGAGGGCGCCTGCGCGCAGGGAGGCGAGGAGTTTCTCGTCTTGCAGGATGGCGATCGCATGAGCGGCCATCTGGTCTACATCGCCCACGGGGCTGGAGTAGCCGGTGACGCCGTCGATGTTGATCTCGGGAAGGCCGCCGGCGTTGGACGACAGCACGGGCACCTGGCTGGCCATGGCTTCCAGGGCGGCGAGGCCGAAAGATTCGTATTCGGACGGGAGGAGGAAAAGGTCGGAGATCGACATTACATCTTCCAGCTGCTCCTGTTTCCCTACGAACCGGATATCGTCGCACAGGCCCATTTCGCGGCACATGCATTCGATCATGGGGCGGTCTGGCCCGTCGCCCACAAGGAGGAGCTTGGCGGGCATGACGTCGCGCACCTGGCGGAAGACCTTCACCACATCCGGAACGCGTTTCACTTTGCGGAAGTTGGATACGTGGAGGAGGATCTTTTCGCCGTTCGGGGCGATGGCCTGACGGAAATGGGGGAGCTCGCGGCGTTTGAAGCGCGCGGTATCCACGAAATTGTAAATCACCGAGATGTCCTTTTCGATGGGGAACGATTTGTAGGTTTCGTCCCGCAGGTTGTTGGACACGGCCGTGATGGCGTCAGACTCGTTGATGGAAAAGGTGACTACGGGCGCGTAGGTCTTGTCTTTCCCCACCAGCGTAATATCTGTGCCGTGCAGCGTGGTGATGAAAGGGATATGCCGGCCCTGCTTGGCAACGATCTGCTGCGCCATATATGCCGTGGAGGCGTGGGGGATGGCGTAGTGAACATGGAGCAGGTCGAGTTTCTGATTGAGGATCACGTCCACCATCGTACTGCTGAGTGCGCTTTCATAAGGCGGGAAATCGAACAGCGGATATGTGGGGACCTGAACTTCGTGATAATAAATATTGGCGTGGAAAGCATTCAGTCTGACGGGTTGCTGGTAGGTGATAAAGTGCACCAGGTGCCCCTTGTCGGCCAGGGCCTTGCCCAGTTCCGTCGCCAATACGCCGCTACCGCCGTAGGTAGGGTAGCATACAATTCCAATGCGCATCCGGGAATGGATTTAATGAGTTGCTAAGGTAAGTATTTTAAAATTAGTTAGCTTTAAACCCGTAAATCCGGATCTAAACATGATGAAGCCAATTTTAGCTGTGCTGGCCTGCATTTCGGTGCAATCCGCCAGTGCGCAGGCGTCAGACTCCCTCGCCATCCGCCGCCTGGCAGACGAGGTGTTGACCCGCAGTACCGCGTATGAGAACCTGCGGGTGCTGACCAAACAGATCGGTGGCCGCCTGGCCGGTTCGCCGCAAATGGTAAAGGCCGAAAAATGGGGCGCCGAAGCGTTGAAGACCGCGGGGGCCGACAAAGTATTTACCCAGGAATGTATGGTGCCGCATTGGGTGCGGGGCGAAAAGGAACAGGCCCGCATCGTGAGCCGCCGGCGCGATTTCGTGCCGCCGCTGAACATCCTCGCCCTGGGGAATTCCGTGGGAACGGGAAAGAAAGGTGTAACGGCGCCGGTGATCGAGATAAAATCTTTCGACGAACTGGAAGCGCGGAAAAGTGAATTGAAAGGGAAGATCGTGTTTTATAACTATCCCTTCAACCCCACGTTCGTCAAAACATTCCATAGTTACGGCGATGCCGTGAAATTCCGTGCCCAGGGGCCCAGCCGCGCGTCGAAATACGGTGCGGTGGCGGTGATTGTGCGGTCGATGAGCCATAGTATGGACAATCACCCGCATACCGGCAGCACGCGGTACAACGATTCCTTCCCGAAGATCGCCGCGGTGGCCATCGGGTTGAAAGACGCCGACCGGCTGAGCCAGCGGATCGTGAACGACCCGACGATGCAGGTTTTCCTTCGAACCACCTGCGAAATGCTGCCGGATACGATCGGTCATAACGTGATCGGAGAATTGCGCGGCAGTGAGTTCCCCGATCAATATATAACGGTTGGCGGTCACCTCGATTCGTGGGACAACTGCGAGGGTGCGCACGACGATGGTGCCGGCGTGGTGCAGTCGATCGAGATATTGAGGGCTTACAAGGCGCTGGGGGTCCGGCCCAGGCATACGATCCGGGTGGTGTTGTTCGCCAATGAGGAGAACGGGACGCGCGGGGGTGTGAAGTATGCGGCGCTTGCGAAGGAAAACAATGAAAAGCATGTGTTTGCGCTCGAAAGTGATGCGGGGGGATTTACGCCCAGGGGTTTCATCATGGAAATGACGGATGCCCAGCGGGCCAGGGTGAAGAGCTGGACGCCGTTGCTGCAGCCTTACGGGTTGTATGATTTCGATGAAGTGGGCGCCGGGGTGGATATTACGCCGTTGGGCCGGGCGTTCGGCATTCCGATGGCTGAACTTTCTCCCGATTCGCAACGTTATTTTGATATTCATCATGCGGCATCGGATACATTTGAGGCGGTGAACAAGCGGGAGTTGGAAATGGGAGCCGTGGGCATGGGGGCGTTGATCTATTTGGTTGATAAATACGGTTTATAATCCTGATATGAAAAAATTCGTACTCATTATTGTGTTGATCATCCTGGTGGTGCTGGGAGGATTCTTTTATTACCGGTATTACTTTGTGTTTGGCCGGGGTACCAAGGCGGGGGAGCTGAACTTCTTCGTGGAGAAGGGGTATATCTGGAAAACGTATGAAGGGCGGCTGATCCAGTCTGGGTTTAAGCCGCAGACGTTGGGTGGGGTGCAGTCGAACGAGTTCCAGTTTTCGGTGACAGACGAGAAGGTGGCGCAGTTGCTGATGGGCAGTAGCGGGAAGTTGTTGGAGTTGCATTACCGGGAGCATTTGGGGGCATTGCCCTGGCGCGGGTATAGTAATTTCATTGTGGACAGTGTGATATCTGTGACCGACCCGAAAACGGGTGAGCGAAAAACATCTTTTTAACAGAGAAAGCCGGGCGAAAAGGTCCGGCTTTTTTTATCCCTCCGTTTTTCGGAGATATCCTCTTCCCATTCGGAGATATTCTCGCCTTTTAATTCCTTACCCGATCGCAATACGACTTAATTTTACTCTACCGTCATAATTGGCGTTGAATGATTGTTTGTTAAAAATCCATTTACGTGAAGTCCTTGTTTGAGATCGGGGAGCTGATTGCGATCCATGAGCGCCGGTTGGAGCAGTATGTGGGTGCATATCAGCGGTATACGGATAAGTTGACCCATTTGCTTTTTATTTATTCTGCGGTAGCGATTTTTTTGATGCCGATAACGCTGGATTTGTTCAAATCCGGGAGGGAGGTGCATTGGGTGTACTTCGCCTGTTATTGGCTGTTGCTGGGTATGTTGGTGGTGTCGATGATTTATGCGGGGAGGTTGATCATGCCGCGGGAGTCGGTGTTGCCGGAGCCGTTGGGTACTTATACAGATTTGCAAAAAAAGCTGGCGGCGGCGGGAATGGATGAGGGAGATATAGAACGGATGTTGATGAAAGATTACCTCCGAGATATGATGAATCTGTTGACGGTAATAGCAGGTATGACTAAGCGGAAGGAGAAATATTATCGTTGGATGTTTTATTGGGGACTGGCGGCAATTGTTCCCTACATTATTTGTTTAATATTTCATTTGATATATGAATTTACTGCTACGTAAAATTTACCAGGAGACGCTGAGGGATTTTGTTGATTTTTATCGCATGTGCTGGATCATGGACAAGTGGGAACGGCGTTCGCGTTCGTTGCCGAGGTTGGATACGACAGACTATTTCATCGCTTTTTTTGCCGACGACTGGCCAGAGGATTTTAAGCACAGGCGGCGGCTCGAAGCATTCGAGAAGCGGATGACTGAATACAAAAAGGGGCGTTGGCTGCCTAACTGGTTGAGAAGGCTTACGGGGTTGGAATTGCTGGAGAAGCCGGTCTTCAAGCCTTTTAACAGGGCGGAAGTTGAAGATGCGCTGAGAAAACATTGTGAAGCGCGCCGATTGGAGAAGAAAGAATTAAGCTTTCTGCATGAGCCTTATCTGTAGCGGGTTTCAGTAGTCCGCCGGGAATTACTGCCCGGCATACAGTAAAAAGATCGCCGGTCTTTTGTGGAAATCGGAAGTATCCTTTTTCCATTGGGCGATCGTTTGTGTGCGGATGTATTCTGTTGGCGCGGTGAGGTCTGCGGCTACGCAAAGGAGGGTGCGGTCGCTGGTGTTTTGAAGTATGTCTTTCAGCAATTGATTGTTGCGATAGGGTGCTTCGATAAAGAGTTGGGTTTGTTGTTTTTTCGCGGAAGTGGATTCCAGGTCTTTGATGGCTTTGGCTCTGTCGAGGGGTTTTACGGGCAGGTAGCCGACGAACTGGAAGTTCTGGCCGTTCATGCCGGAAGCCATCAGCGCGAGGAGCATGGAGTTGGGGCCAACCAGGGGTATTACGGTGGCCAGCACCTGGTGGGCGGCTTGCACCACGAGATTGCCGGGGTCGGCGACAGCGGGGCATCCTGCTTCGCTGATGACACCGATGGAATGGCCTTCCTGGAGGAGTTTTTTTGCCCTGGCGGTGTCGGGGGGATTATGCTCGTTCATGAGCAGGAGCTGGAGGCTATCTATATCGATGGAGCGGTCGAGGGCTTTGAGGAACCTGCGGGCGGTACGTTCATTTTCCACGAAGAAAATGCGCAGTTGCCGTACTGTGTCCGTGATGTACGGAGGGAGGCTGAAAAGTGCATCAGCACTGAGGACCGTCGGAATGAGATATAGTTTCCCGCTTTGAGACATAATCGATGTTTTAGGGTTCGGGGCTGGAGAGTGTGCGAACGCAGCCGTTGGTTAAGCAATGTGTTGTGCTTCGACATGCTTCGACATCCTTCGACATGCTCAGTTGCATACAAAAGGGACGCGATGATTTCGTTGAATGCGGCTTTTGTCCTTCCATTGCTTGTCTGTCGCTCCTGATCCCGAATTCCGGCAAAGATAGGAATTCAGGGAGGATTCGGTGGGCTGAAGTGAAGGGGGCTTCGTTTTTTCAGGGGTGTGGGATTGTTGCTGCGGGTGATTTTAAGATAGTCCGCGCTGTGATCCGCAAACTATGATCGGACTTGGTAAGTATAGCCTCCTCGCAAAACAGTCGCAAGGAGGGAATTCATCTCCATCAAAATTACTCGGCCGTCCCCATGGGCAGCCGTTGCTGCTGCAAATGTATGGTAGCCGCAATCACCGCGTAGCAGGGCGCCAGCAACCATCCCAATACCGGGATGAACAGGAACAGGTAGAAAACCACCCCGTTCCCCATCGCCATGCCCTTATGCTGACGGATATATGCGATGCTCTGCCGCATCGTCCAGCGGCGGCGCTCGAAACTATAATCCATCATCGAAAATCCGAAATAGTAGCATTCCACCAGCATCGCTATCAACGGCGTCAACCACCCCAAAATCGGTACAAACGCCAATATCGCCAATATCAGCATCAACGCCGTCTGGTACAATAAATTCCGTAAAGACAACCGGATCCCCCGCCACAAATCCTTTAACAGCTGCGCCATGCTAAAAGGAAAATCCTTCCCTTGCATAATGCTCTCCGTCTTCTCCGACAAATACGCGAAAAGCGGAGACCCCACTATCAAAAACAGGTATTTGAAAAAGGAAAAATACATGATCAGGAACACCATCCTCACTGCGAACCCCACCAGCAAAAAAAGAAAATTCACCAGTCCGTTCTGCAATTCCTCGATCCACGTTTTCAACGTCAACAGGTTCAGCACGTAATCGATGAACACGCCGGAATAATCCCACACATATATAATCCCCGCCACAAACATCAGGCAGTAAACGATCCCCGGGATCAAAATCCACTTCCACAGCCGATGTTCAGTGATGAAACGATGGGCAACACCATAAGACTGTATGGCGCCTAGTACTTCTCTTAATGAAAACAACGTTCGCTTTTTTATAATGGTAGCAAAAAATGTACTGGAGTTTTGCTCAAGCAACGGATGGGTCGAACGTAAATTAGTATTATTTTTCAGTATGCCTAAACTCGATCAAGCATTTTATCTCGAAAAAAATGTACTGAAAGTAGCGAAAGCGCTGCTGGGAAAGGTTTTGGTAACGGAAATCGATGGCATCCGGACATCCGGGCGCATCGTGGAAACGGAAGCCTACAACGGAGCGGTAGACAGGGCCTCCCACGCCTGGAATAACCGCCGCACCCAACGCACCGAAATCATGTTCGGCGAAGGCGGCGTAGCCTACGTATACCTCTGCTACGGCATCCACCACCTCTTTAACGTTGTCACCAACCTCCAGGAAGTGCCCCACGCCGTGCTCGTCCGCGGGCTCGAACCCCTCGACGGTATCCCCGAAATGCTCCGGAGAACCGCCAAACCCAAACTCGACTACACCCTCACCGCAGGCCCCGGCAGCCTCTCCCGCGCCCTCGGGATCAACACCGCCCTCACCGGACAAAGCCTCCTCGGCAATAAAATCTGGATAGAAGACGCTCCCGCCATTGCAGCGAAAGACATCGTGGCCGGCACCCGCGTCGGTGTGGCCTATGCCATGGAAGACGCGTACCTGCCCTATCGCTTCTCCATCCGCGGCAGCAAATGGGTCAGCAAAGGGAAAGGGCTTACAAGATAACCAGGCAGAAAAACGGCTCCACATTCATCCTTTCAAATAATGATTTTCTCAACTGCATACAGTTCTCCGTCGGTCGGCTGGTTACGAACGATATCCTTGGTTTTGAATTCGTCCAACCTTACATGGAGTAAGCAAGCAACGATTTCATTCGTGCCGCCAGGCAAGCATGCTGCGGTCGGGGAAAAGAAAGCGCCCACGCCTGAAACCGGGCGTGGGCGCTGCTTATGTAAAAATATTAACTTAGAATTTCGGGCAAAGCGTACCGTTCTTATTGCTATCTCCGCGCTTACCGATGTAAATCACGGACAGTTCCATACCACCGCGATAATTGGAAGCGGGCTTCAGTGTAGATACGTTCAGGTCATAGCTCAAACCCACTTTGAAACTGCTGAATTCCAGGCCTACATATGGGTTGACGGCATCTTTCAACCTAAACCAGGAACCTACATAAAAGATGGTCGGCGCATCGGGCATATCATTCAGCAGGAAGCCGTAAGCCGCGCCCATCGTGGTTTCTACCGCCTGGTTCTGCCGCATGTAGTGCGCGCTGAAGTGGATGCGGTTGCCGCCGTTTACCGGGAAAGAACCGCCACCATGCACCGTATAGCGGTAGCTGAGGCGGTTGTTGTTGTTATCAAGGAAAGTTTCGGTAGGCTGTGTGAAGTGATAGTAGGAAGCGCCCAGGTAAATGTTGGAAGATTCTCCCACCAGCCCGCTATACAGCAAGCCCACATTATAATCGAGATAACCGATGTTCGGGTTCATGATCGTTTCGCCGCTGGGCAGGGAAGGATCGTACCCGTTATCGCCGATCTGTTGTTCGAAAATCAGTTTGGTCTGGTCTACCCGCTTCTGCGCATACGCCATCTGCACGCCCAGCCCCAACGTATGGTTCCCCTCCACATCAAGTCCTTTATGGTAAGCCGTGCTCAACGCCACGAAGTTGGACGTCAGCGCGCCCGCGCCGGTTTTATCGTACAACGCCAAAATACCCACGCCCCAGGTATCCGTATAGGGAATACTGTTCTTCAGGATGCCGAAATCAGCCGCCAGCGTGCCCGTCACGTACGGAGACGCAATACTGCGCCATTGGCTGCGGTAATTGCCGGATAAACGAAGATCGCCGGAGAAGTACCCCGTAAACGCCGGGTTCAGCGTAAGCGGAGACGCGAAGAACTGCGTGAAGTGCGGATCCTGCGCCTTTGCAGGGCTGAATGCATAAAGGGCTATGGTTAATAGGAGTAGTAGTTTTTTCATTTCAATACTTCATCGGTTAAAGGCTGATAGGGACACTATACAATGCTAAGGTAGAAAATCAATTTTATATTTCAAATTAAATCTATATAACAATGCAGCGCATTGAAACAGACCCATTTGCAAAGCCTTGCGGAATCGCCCGATATACTGTTAGCTAGTGTCTTTTTTGTTAAACGCGGATAATTACCTTTTGTTACTGCTGCACCTTCTCCCCGAACGCCAGATCGCCGGCGTCGCCCAGGCCAGGAACGATGTACCCCTTGGCCGTCAGCTCATCGTCGATATCACCCGCCCAAATGCTGATATTCGCATCCGCAGTCCGCTGCACATACTCAATCCCGATCGTACAGGCAATCGCCGTAACGATATGAATATGAGCGGGTTTGCCGAATTCTGCCAAATGCTCGATCGTTTTTACCAGGGAAGCCCCGGTAGCCAGCATTGGGTCGCTCAGGATCAGCACCTTCCCGTCCAGCGGTGGACAGGACACATATTCCAAACTGATCTCGAATGAACCGTCGCGGTTATGCTTTCTGTAGGCGGAAATGAACGCATGGTCGGCCTTGTCGAAATAATTGACGAGCCCCTGGTGCATGGCCAGTCCCGCTCTCAGGATGGTCCCGATCACTGGCTGGTATTTCAACACCTGCACATGCGCGCTTCCCAGCGGAGTTTCAACCTCTTTGTCTACATACATCAGCGTTTTGCTGATCTCGTAGGCTGCTACTTCACCCAGTCTTTCCAGGTTTCGGCGGAACCGCATCCTGTCTGACTGGATCACTTCGTCCCTGATCTCGCTCATCCACTCGCCCACAAGTGAGTTGGTGTCACTCAGATTGATAATCATAACCCTGCTGTTTTGCGTTTCACGCCAAAATAGCACTTTTTTCGCTACCGGGGACGCTTTTTCCCTTTGATAACATTATTCCTTCCGCGCCATGTCCGCCAACGCCATTGCCTGTTTCACCATGCTGATGAACTGGCTCCGGTACCCCTCTTCGTCGGCCCCCTTCAACCCGCCGGCAAGCTCCAGCGCCGAGGCGTAGCTCGACGTCCCCGCGAACCGGCTCTTCCGCAATACCATCCCGAACTGCGCCACGGATGCGGCTAAACGGAAGCTTTCCGGGCTGGCGGCGATCGGTACGGCTGTTCCCTTCAGCACCTGCGAGATCAGTTTGCTCCGGCCGCCGCCGGGGTTTTTGTAGCGGACCTTCACCGTCAGCACTTCCCCGCTGGAAATGGTGCCCGCAGTTTCCGGCAGTTGATATTTCAACGCGTCCACGGTAGCGTCTGTCAGCTTCACGCCGGGGGGCACCAGCTCGTACAGCGCCGTCACGCTATGGCCGGAACCCATCTCGCCGGCGTCTTTTTTATCGTCGTTGAAATCTTCATCCGCCAGCAGCCGGTTTTCGTAACCAATCAGCCGGTAAGCCTGCACCCTGGCGGGGTTGAATTCCACCTGCAGCTTCACGTCTTTGGCAATGGTAAACAGCGTGCCGCCGAATTCCGTGGTGAAAGTGCGGCGCGCTTCCTCGAAATTATCGATATAGGCATAGTTCCCGTTCCCTTTGTCAGCCAGCGTTTCGAGCCGGTTGTCCTTGTAATTGCCCATCCCGAAACCCAGCACCGAAAGGTATACATTCCCTTCCCGTTCCTGTTGGATGAGGCTTTCCAGATCGCCTACACTTGAGATGCCCACATTGAAATCGCCGTCCGTAGCGAGGATCACGCGGTTGTTGCCGTTTTTGGCGAAGTTTTCCCTGGCGGTAGCATACGCCAGTTTGATGCCCGCTCCGCCAGCTGTACTGCCGCCTGCCTGCAACTGATCGATGGCAGTGAGGATCGTCGCTTTCTGGTTGCCCGGCGTAGATGGCAAAACAACGCCCGCTGCGCCTGCGTACACCACGATGGCCACACGGTCCTGCGGCCGCAGCTGCTTCACCAGCAGGCGGAAAGCCTGTTGCACCAGCGGAAGCTTGTTTTGCGCATTCATGGAGCCAGACACGTCGATGAGGAACACGAGGTTCGAGGGCGGGAGATTTTCCACCGGGATTTTCTTTCCCTGGATGCCGATCCGCACCAGCTGGTGCGCCGGGGCCCAGGGGCACTGCGCCAGATCGGCATGCACCGCCACCGGCGCGCCATCGGCCGGTTGCGCATATCCATAGTCGAAATAATTGATCAGTTCCTCCACCCGAACGGCGTCCTTGTCCGGGAACCGCCCCATATCCAGCGCACTGCGGACGAGCGAGAACGAAGCCCTGTCTACATCAGAGGAAAATGTGCTCAGCGGCTGCTGCTTCACATACTGGAAACGGTTGTCCCTGACAGGAGAAAACTCGTCACGAGAATCGATCGTCACATTCCCCCGGATGCGGATGTCCGCGCTCCTGCTGCCATAGATTTGTGTCGATGAGTAAGTTGTGCTGGAGGCAGTATACGATACTTTCCGCTGCGGCGCATATCCCGTCACCACTACTTCCTGCAATGCCTGCTTTTGCGGCTTCAATTCGAAAAGATACAAAGTATCGGAGGAGGAATACTTTCTCACACAGGTTTCATATCCCACAGCTTTCACTTCCATCGAAAAGTTTTTTTGCGGTACCTGGATCGAAAAAATGCCTTTTTCATTGGTGGCCGTGCCGGATTTTGCGGGTATGACCAGGATGGTAGCACCCGGAATGGGATCTTTGGTATCTGCATCGATCACTTTACCGGAGATGCGTACGTTTTGGGCAATAAGTTGCCCGCACGCCAATAAGATGGCGCATAGCAGGAGAATGCGTTTCATGGTCGGGAGGTTTGTTTCCCTACGGATGCGCTCCACCGCCCCGATTCCATAAAATGATCCGGCCTTCCATTATCTTTGTTAAAATTTTTGAAATGGTTTATCACGTAATCGGCTTAATGTCAGGTAGTTCGCTGGATGGTTTGGATGTAGTTTATGCGGAATTGACGGAAGTGAGCGGGCAATGGTCTTACCAGATCCACGCCGCGGAATGCATCCCTTACACCGATCAGCTGAAAGCCTCCCTGGCCGAAGCCACCCGGCTCAACGCCCGTGATTACCAGCTCCTGCACACCGCCTACGGCCGTTTCACCGGCGAACAGGTGAACGATTTCATCGACCGCAATGGCCTGCATCATAAAATCCATTTCGTAGCCTCGCACGGGCACACCACCTTCCACATCCCCGAACAAAACACCACAGCCCAACTGGGGGACGGCGCCACCATCGCCGCGGTGACCGGCCTCCCCGTCATCAGCGACCTCCGCGCCGTAGACGTGGCCCTCGGCGGACAAGGCGCCCCCATCGTCCCCATCGGCGAAAAACTCTTCTTTTCCGACTTCAGCTACCTGCTCAACCTGGGCGGTATCGCCAATATCTCCGCTAAAAACGGTGAAACCTACCGCGCTTTCGACATCTGTCCCGCCAACCGCGTGCTCGACGCGCTGGCGCAGCAGCTCGGCAAAGCGTACGACGAAAACGGCGCCCTGGCGGCCGGAGGCGTTACCGACAACGCGCTCCTCAACCAGCTCAACGCGCTGCCGTATTACGCGCAACCTTTCCCGAAATCGCTCGCAAACGACTTCGGTACGGAAACCGTATTGCCCATCATCGCAGGGCATACGCTGTCTGTCCAGGGTAAACTGCGGACCTACGTGGAACATATCGCCACGCAGATCGAAGCTGCCGTAAAAAGCCTGGAATTGCCCACACAAGGCGCAAGTATGCTCGTAACGGGCGGCGGCGCTTTCAACCGTTTCCTCATCGAATCCATCGACGCGCGCCTCGATCCGCTGGGCATCACCATCGTAGTGCCCGACGAGCAAACGGCCGCCTACAAGGAAGCCCTCGTGATGGCGCTGATCGGCGCGCTCCGCTGGCGCCAGCAGCCCAACATCCTTTCGTCGGTTACCGGCGCCCCGCGCGACAGTGTAAACGGTGCGCTCTGGGTGTCTGAAGCCTAAGCCGTCGCTACCTCCGTAAATGCAAATTGATCTCCGTCGAAAAGCCCCCTGTCACTGAGTTTCAGGTGGGGGATGACGAGCAGCGCCATGAACGACAAGGTCATGAAAGGCGCGTCCAGCTTGCTGCCCAGGGCTTTTGCGGCCTTGTCGAGCTGGCTGTACCTGCGCGCCGTGTCGTAGCCGTCGCCGGCGCTCATCAGTCCTGCCACGGGAAGCGGCAGGATGAATTCGTTGTTCCCGTCGATCACACAAATGCCGCCTTCCGCGCCGATGAGCGCGTTCACCGCGCGGCGCATGCTTTCATCGTCTGCCCCTACGGCAATGATATTATGACTGTCATGCGCAACGGTGGAAGCGATGGCGCCGGAGCGCAGCCCGAAATTACGGATGAACGCCAATGCCGGCGGCGCGTCCTGGTAGCGGTTCACGACGGCGATCTTCAGCACGTCCTGCGAAACATCGCTGTGGAGGAAGCCGTTTTCGGCGGTGAGCTGGAAAGTGAGGGGATGGGTGATCAGCTGGCCATCCAGCGCTTCGATCACTTTTACCGTGGAAACGGCCGCCGGAGCGGGGACCCGGAAATCCGCTTCTGTTTTCGCGGTGCAGTGGAAACGGTTGATGGGTTCCACGGGTACCGGCTGGATGAGGGTTTTGCCTGCAGCGGCCACCTGTTCGCCGCCGATCCAGGTTTCGAGGATATTGAAATCGGTGAGGTTGTCGGCCAGGATGAAATCTGCCGGGTCCCCCTTCCGGAGGAGCCCCGCGGGAATGCCGTAATGCAGCACGGGATTGATACAGGCGGCGAGGAGGATATCGTAGATATCGTGCCCCTTCGCCAGGGCCCGCTTCACGAGCAGGTTGATATGGCCTTCTTCGAGATTGTCGGGATGTTTGTCGTCGCTGCAGAACATTACTTTTCCCGGATGGGTGGAAATGAGCGGTTTCAGGGCTTCGAAGTTCCGTGCGGCGCTGCCTTCGCGGATGAGGATGTGCATACCGGCGGCGAGTTTGTCGGTCGCTTCTTCCAGCGTAAAACATTCATGATCGGTGCTGATGCCGGCGGATGCGTATCGTGCGGCGGCATCTCCGCGGAGGCCGGGCGCATGTCCGTCTACCGGTTTGCCATATTTTTTGGCGGCGGCTATCTTGGCCATCACTTCGGCATCGTGCTGCAACACACCGGGGAAATTCATCATTTCGGACAGGTAGTAGATATCGGTGCGCTGCAGGAGCCGGTCCACACCTTCCACCCCGATGGCGTCTCCCGCCGTTTCGAAAATGGTGGCGGGCACGCAGGACGGGGCGCCGAAGCAGAAGCGGAAGGGTACCTGGCTGCCGTTTTCCAGCATGAATTCCACGCCTTTTTCGCCACAGACATTGGCGATCTCGTGCGGGTCAGACACACTGCCTATTGTGCCATGCACAACGGCCATCCGCGCAAATTCCGAGGGTATGAGCATGGAACTTTCCACATGAACGTGGGCATCCACGAAACCGGGGAGGATGTAGCGGGGAGGGACGGGCCCATCCGCCGGAACAATGTCCGCGATCCGGCCATCGGCGATGGTAATGACCGCGGGATATGTTTTTCTGCCGGGAATATCGACCAGGTTCCCTGCGAGCTGCCATGTTTTCATGGGGTTAAAACTCGGTAAAAACTGTTAAATCGAAGTGAAATGATTTTGCCAGTTTCGGGGAAAAGATACATTTGTGGTCATAATATCCATCATCAAAATCCTCTACAAATGAAAAGAATTCTCGGGTTAACCATTGCCATAGCCCTTTCGGGAGCAGCCCTGAACGTTCAGGCACAAACAGCTGATGAAGTGATCAGCAAACACCAGGCTGCCATGGGCGGCGAAGCCAAACTGAAAAGCATTAAGTCAATGATTTCCGAAGGCCAGCTGCAGGTGCAGGGCATGGAATTTCCCTTCAAGGTGTCTGTGATCAGCAATACCGGCATGCGCGTGGAATTCGAAGCCATGGGCACCAAAAACATCCAGGTGGCAACGCCCACGGGTGGTTGGTTCCTCCTTCCCGTTCAGCAGCAGACGGAGCCGGTAGACGCTTCCGCGGAAGATATGAAAGACGTGGGCTCCGAGCTCGACCTCGAAGGTGAACTGGTGAACGCCAAAGCGAAAGGCCATACGGTAGAACTGGTAGGGAAAGACAATACCGATGGAAAGGAAACCTTTAAACTGAAACTCACCCGTAAAAACGGTTCCGTAGCTTATTACTTCATCGATCCGGCCACTTACTACATCACGAAACGCCAAAGCACGGCCAGCATGCAGGGCCAGCAGATGGAGCTCGTGACCAAAATGAGCGAGTTCAAGAAAACCGACGATGGCTACGTGTATGCGTCGGTGATCGAACAGGCGCCGATGGAAACGAAGGTGGTGATCAGCAAAGTGGAGCTGAACCCGGAAATTACCGCGAGCATCCTCGAAAAGCCCGCGAAAACTCCCGCGAAATAAGCACAGCACATACAAAATGAAACCGCCCGGCAGCGAAAGCCCCGGGCGGTTTTTTTATGGGTACCGGCCGAGCATGGCGGCCGCTTCCTGTTTGATCTTGTCTGCCAGATGCTGCGGCTGCAACACTTTCACGCGGGCCCCGCTGCTGAGGAGCAGCATCACCAGCTCGTGGTTCACGACGATGCGGAGCTTCACGCGGCATTCTTCTTCATTGTCGATAAGGATTTCCTGGGATGGGTGCATGGGCTGCGTTTTCACGTATTTGCCCTGCAGCGGTGTGTAGGAAAGCACGATCTCTTCCGGGTCTCCCTCTGCCACGGTGATGCCGATGGCATTCTGGAACCAGGCGGCATCGTCGAAATTCTTGGCGTCGAATTTATCGTTGGTGGGCCAGTGGTTGACGATGCGGTCGAGCGCAAAGGTGAGCACCGTTCCCCCGCGCGATTTCTGGCTTTTGCCGATGAGGTAGAAGCGGTGGTTGTATTCGCGGAGGTGATAGGGCTCCACCCAATGTTCCTTGGGCTCGGTGCGGTCGAAGGTCTGGTACGCGATGCGGATGACTTCGAGGTTTTTGATGGCGTCTACGATGTCGGGAATGAGCTCGGCGCCCTTGTACTGGGAGCCGCGGCTGAATTTGATGAGGCCCCGGTTCTCGAGGTCTTGCCGGTTCATCTTCACGCTGGCGGCAATTTTCAGGATGGCGTCTTCGAACCGCTGGATGACGGGCAGGCTGCGGAACTGCTCGAGGATGCCGATGGCTACTTCCAGGCCCTGGAGGTCGGCTTCGTCTATCGGAACATTACCGATGGAGTAGTTTTCATCTTCATATTGATACTTGCGCGTGCTGCGGTTGTACACGATGGGCGCAAAATAATTCAGATCGGGATCGTTGCGCATGTCCTCGATGTCTTTCTGGATCGTGCGAACGGCGATGGTTTTGTCCATTTTCTCCGACACGAATTCCACCAGGTCGTCCAGGCTGGGATGGGGAACGCGCTTGTTGCGGAGGCGCTCGTCCAGCCAGCGGTAACGGGAAAGGGCGTCTTTGTTTTTGGGCATGGTACGGTTGTTTTTCGGGTTAAAAGTAAAACATTTTCACTACGCATATCCTGTGCGTAGGCCACTTCTACTTTTGTATTGTCATCAATCAACAAATTATGAGAAAGGTATCCGTAACAACCGCAGCCCATCTGGAAGCCACCGCCATCAAGGTTGGGCAGATCATTCTGGACGACTCGCATTACCTCACCTGCTGGGGTTATATGCAAACGGCCGAGGGCTGGCGGAAATGCGACTTCGTGACCAATTACGACGTGCTCAATACCATGCTCCGCGCGATCGAAGACAAGAGCGAAGCCGTGCAAATGGCCATCGTTCAGAAGCTGGAACACATGGAGCAGATTCCCGAAATCATTGATTTTGAAGCCCAACTGGGCGAAGCCGTATTGTTCGACAATATCGCCTTCACCCTGGAGCGGCCGCAGTTCAGCGGCGGCGATTGGGCAGATTACACGAACGACGACTGTTATTACATCCGTGCAGCCGAGCGGGTTAGCCGTACCGAGGCCCTGGCCCGGGGGTAGACCAATGCATGCAGGCGCTGGGCAAAAGCTACGAACTGTACCTGGGTTACCTGGAGCTGGAGTTCGATGAAGAATATGCCCGGGAACAGGCCGACCTGGCGGATGACATGAAATTTACGCTGGCATTTTACGCCTACCGTCAGGCGGCGTAAGCGAGTAAAATATCTGGGGAAGACAGGGGCGCTGCATTCTCCGTCATTCTCGGCGATCCCTGGTTTTCCCCGCTATCCGTTCGTTTGAAAACCCTTGAAGCAGGCGGTTCTCCGGCAAAAGGCCGGCCCGTCGAGACGATCATCCCTTGTTACCCGGCCCGGCGCTGTGTTAAAACCCATCAAAAGGATGGGGCCAGCGGCCGACATCCGTTGTGAGGAACCCCGGCGGCGGCCGGTCCCGGCCATCCGCCGCTTTTTTTCGATCTGTTGTTGTTACCCGCAGATCATCCGTTGTCTTGCTTGCTGCGAAAAAGCCGCAGGTACCGTTAACCCGAAAGATGCCGCCGAAAGGGCGGACGATCATCCAACGTAACGCCAGGCCCGGTTTGGCCATGTTAGCCCTGAAAATCCGCAGAAAGCGCGGGATTTCATCCAGTCAAATGCCCGCCCGGTTGGGCATTATTAACCCTGAAAGCTCGCGGAAAGCGCGGTATTTCATCCATCGAAAAGGCTGTAATGCAAGTTGTGGCCCATGTTAACCCGAAAATCCGCGGAAAGCGCGGAATGCATCCATTAGACGAGAGATAAGTCGCGGAAAGCGCGGCTATTCATTGAAAAACGGTGAAAAAATACGGGCTCCCCGGTCTTTCACCCATTTGTTAACCCGAAAACGGGCCCTGTTGCCCGAGTTAACCCACAGATGCGGACCGTTGAAAGAACGGACCCTCATCCATTGTTGTCTCCCGGCGGCGCTGCATATGGCAACCGCCGCAGTTTTGCCTGATGTGAGCACCGGAGGCAGGCCGTTCCAGCCGGAACCGCCATAAGCCAACCTTCCGGGCAGTTAAACCCAGCGGCGGCCCCCGCACTTTCGCGTGCGGGGCCGTCCGCGAGGCAAAATGAAACTTCGCCGTTTCCCGCAGTACACCTTACTGCCGTTAACCCAGGAAACAACTTTTCAAGCCCAAACTATTTTTTTTGACAGACATCCCCCTTGTTCCCGGCGCCCCCGGATCCCCGGAGCGGCGCCCTGCACGCAGGTCTCGTCCTGTTTTGTGCCCTATACCTATCATGCCCCGTGCATTTTCCCGGGGCGGCGGCCGGCCCTGATCCGCCGGATAGCCCGGACCAGGCATCCTCCTTTCACCCTGGTCCGGCCCGCCGCCTCCTTAAATTATCATTAAACCCCAAAAAAAAATCTATAAAGTCTATTAAAATTGTAGGAAAATGGTATTTTTGAATTCCTTAAACAGGAAATGATATGAGTTTAAGACTTGGGGACGCTGCTCCCAATTTCACGGCAAAGACCACCATTGGAGAAATCAATTTTTACGACTACCTCGGCGACAGCTGGGGCATTCTCTTCTCCCACCCCGCAGATTATACCCCGGTTTGCACCACCGAACTCGGTAAAACTGCCCTCCTCAATGGCGAATTCACCAAGCGCAACGTAAAAGTGCTCGCACTCAGCGTTGACCCGCTCGATAAACACAAAGGCTGGATCAACGATATCAACGAAACGCAAAACTGCAACGTCGATTTCCCGATCATCGCCGACGAAGACAAAACGGTGGCCAACCTCTACGGTATGATCCACCCCAACGCTTCCGAAACTTTCACCGTGCGCTCCCTCTTCGTGATCGGGCCCGACAAGAAAGTGAAACTCACCATCACCTATCCCGCATCCACCGGCCGCAACTTCCATGAAGTGCTCCGCGTGATCGATTCCCTGCAACTGACGGCCAACTACAGCGTAGCTACGCCGGCAGACTGGAAAGACGGTGAAGACGTGATCGTAGTTCCGGCAGTGAAAACTGAAGATATTCCCGCGAAGTTTCCCAAGGGCCACAAAATTATCAAGCCCTATTTGAGAACAACTCCGCAACCGAATAAATAATCTACCTATCTTTGCCCGCGAAACGGAGCTTCCGTCTCAACCTGCGAAAGCGATTCCCTTCCGGCAAGGAAGTACAAAATATTGGAGCGAAAACCTTGTAAGACAAATAATTGCAAGGTTTTACTCCTGATCCTTTTTTTAATGGTTGGTTTTTGATTTTACGAAACGGGGATTTTTCCCCGTTTTTTTTATGCCCTGCCGACAAAAAAAGAGGCTGCCGATCCGGCAACCTCCCGTTTATCAATAAAATAACTGTTAGTTACTGCACACGTATTTTGCGGCGGTCTTCCACCATGCCGTTGAATTTCTCTTCCCCGGCGGCCTGTGACCGTATTTCGTTGGCGTTTACGGACCGTCCGTTGATCATGACGGTAGCTGCGGCAGCCCTTCCGCCGGTAGTAGTTCCGTAGTAAATGTAGTCCAGCGCGGCTTTGAGGCTTTTTTCTTCCGGGTCGCCGAAATCCATCGGGATGTAATCCTGCGCGGCGATGTCGGGCGTCATGCCGGAATAATAGTCGCCTTCTCCCAGGGCGTTCTTGCTGGAAAACTGCGCCATATACACGGTAAACTTATCGATCCCGATACCGAAAAACCCAACGGGCTTGCCGTAGGTTTTCGCGCCCACGGTACGCACGGTCACATTCGCCGGCCAGGCTTTATAGGAATTAATGACCAGTTCGCTGGCGGATGCGGTAGCACCGGAAACGATGAACACGATTTTTTTGGCGGTCGTCAGCGGCCCGGCTTTTTCGAAGAAATAGGTATTCCCGTTCTCCGTGAAATCAAGGTCGGCGTAGGTCAGCGCCCTGGAGCCCTGGTACACCTGCTGGTAATTGGCGTCGAGGTACGGGATGGACTTGAGGATGGGCGCTTTGCTGGTGCGGACCAGCTCGTTGTACACCTGTTTGTACATCACTTTCGTCTGCATGCCGGAGGGGGCGAGCAGGTTGGTGAGGTATTCCGCCGTGGCCACGTAACCGCCGCCGTTGTACCGGAGGTCTACCACCACCGAGTTCGCACCTTTTGCTGCAAATTCCGCGAAAGCTTTATCCAGCGAAGGTTTTGCTACGGTTTGACGGGAGAAGTGCCCCAGCACGAGGTACCCCGTCACGTTGCCGTTTACCGGGGCGAACGTTTTCCAGGTCACGACAGGGTCGTTTTTATAGGCGGCCTTGTTGATCGTGACGGTAACGGACGTGCTGGTTTTCGGTTTGGTAAAGGTCAGTTTTGCCGTAGCGCTGTTCATGAGCGTGGTGGCCGCCGATTGAGAACCGGGCGGGGGGCCGTCGTTCACCTTGGTGATGAGGCATCCGCGGGTAATCCCGGCTTTGTCTGCCGGGGAGCCCTTTTCCACATTGCGGACATATAAATAAGTGGTGGGGTCGGAGCCAAACGTAACAACGGCAAGGATGAGGCCGAGGTCGTTCCCGTCACCTTCCAGATCTACCGATGCTTTGATCCCTCTTGCCAGGTTCCCTTTTTCCACATACGAAAACTTCGACCTGCTGGGGGCGGGCGTGTAGTATTCGAATGGTTTGCTGGTAGCCGGGTCGTTTTTCAGCTGGGTGATTTTGTACAGCTCTTCGGTGAGACTGTTGAAATCGTCGGACCCGGCGTACTGGCGCGGATTAAAGGATTCGTAAGTGGGGATGGCGTCGTACCACAGGTAAGTCTCTTTTGCGTAGAGGTACAGGGAATCGAGGCTAAGTTGCAAACGCGTGCCGGTTGTGGGGGTTGTGGGCGGGGGATTGCCACCGCCTGGACTGGGGTTTCCGCTTTTTTTACAGGAAGCCAAAGCCGCGATACCCACGAAGGCGGCTGCTGCGATCCGGAGCTTGATCATAAATGCAAAGCAGTTTGACGGTAATTTACGCGAAAACACCCAAATGTAGCTACATCCGGGTGTTAACGTATTGAAAACGGAAAATCGTTGAATTAGTTGTGCTGCGGCTTCTTGTGCTTGCGGAGCTGTTGCAGAACTGCTTGAATATCTTTGGGTAAGGGGGCTTCCAACTCGACGGTTTCCCCTTTTTCATCGACGAATTTCAGCTTCCAGGCATGCAGGGCGAGCCTTTGCAGGAGGGGGCGCTCTTCTTCGGTGAATTTCCCCAGCCTGAATTTCTTCTTGATGGCGGAAAGCAGCACCGGCGTGGCGGTGCCATACAGCTCGTCTACCGCGATGGGATGCCCCAAATGTTTCATATGGACGCGGATCTGGTGCGTACGGCCCGTATGGATCCGGAAGCGCACGAGGCTATACAGCCCGAAAGCCTCCTCCACCTTGTAATCCGTCAAAGACGGGCGGCCCTTGGCGTTGGTGACCATCTTGCCGCGCTGTACCGGATGTTCCATGATGCCCGCGTTCACACTGCCTTCCGGAAGGGCCAGTTCCCCGTTCACCAGTCCCAGGTAATACTTTTCCACTTCCCGCGATTCGAAGAGCTGGGACAGGAATTTATGCGTGGTTTCGTTTTTGGCGAAAAGCACCAGGCCGCTCGTATCCCGGTCGAGGCGGTGAACGATGAAAATTTGACCGTATTTCTTTTTCAGTAATCCCGAAAGCGAAGCCAGCTCGTTATCGTGCCGGTCGGGGATGGTCAGCAATCCCGAAGGTTTGCTGACCGCCACAAAATCGTCGTTCTCGAATATGATCAGGGAATCGATGTGCATATCCGCAGCCGTTATTTGAAATGTTTGAGGAGGATCACTTCTTTCTCGGAAAGGAAGCGCCATTTGCCGCGATTGAGGTTCTTTTTGGTGAGGCCCGCGTACATCACACGGTCGAGCTTCTCTACTTTATAGTCGAGATGTTCGAAAATGCGGCGTACGATGCGGTTTTTACCGCTGTGGATCTCGATCCCGATCTGGGCACGGTCTTTCGTGTCTACCCAGGCCAGGCTGTCTACCGAAGCCAGCCCGTCTTCCAGTTCCAGGCCGCCGAGGATGCGCTCGAAGTCGGCTTTGGTGAGGGGTTTGTCCAGCTCCACGTGATAGATTTTCTTCACGTTGTGCTTGGGATGCGCGAGTTTCTGCGCCAGCTCGCCGTCGTTGGTCAGCAGCAGCAGGCCGGAAGTGTTCCGGTCGAGGCGGCCAACGGGGTACAGGCGCTCTTCCGCCGCGTCTTCCACCAGTTCCATCACGGTCTGGCGGCCTTCGGGATCATCGGTGGTGGTGATGTATCCTTTGGGTTTGTTGAGCAGTACGTATACTAGGTTTTTCTGGAGGTGGATGCGCTTGTCGTTCAGTTTCACGGATTCTTTCCCCGTTACCTTGAACGCCGGTTCAACGATCACTTCGCCGTTCACCGTCACTTTCCCTTCCTTGATATAATCCACGGCCTTTCTGCGGCTGCAGATACCGCAATGCGCGATGAACTTATTGAGGGGCATATCACCGCCTTCCAATTCCACCGGCGTTTCCACCGCAATGCGTTTGCGGGTGCTCTTCGGTTTGTTGGATTTGGAACCGTGCACGGCGGCCTTGCGCTCGCTCTTGCGGGGGCGGGGCTTGTCGCCGCGGAGTTCTTTGTACGACTTCTCGTCGGCGATCTCGCCAAATGATTTGTCTTCTACGATATCTTTCGGGTCTTTCGGTTTGCCTTTGCGGGAACGGAGCTCCTTGAAGGGCGCGCCGTCTGCGAAGGCGTGCTGGAAAAGCTTGTCGCCCGGTTTCACTTCGCGCTCCTTTTTAGGTTTGCGCTCGCCGTCTGCCGGAGCTGTTTTATCGAAAGTGGTGCCGTCTTTTTTAGCGCGGAAAGGTTTGTCGCCGTTTTCTTCGCGGGAGCGGAAGGGTTTAGCGTCGCGGTCGCCGAAAGATTTACGGGGAGGTTTGTCGCCGAAGGATTTGCCTTCCTTGTCGGCTCCGAAGGTCCTGCGGGGTTTATCGCCGAAGGGTTTTCCTTCCTTGTCGCCGCCGAATGATCTGCGGGGCTTGTCGCCGAAGGGTTTTCCTTCTTTATCGCCGCCGAAAGTCCTGCGGGGTTTATCGCCGAAGGGTTTTCCTTCCTTGTCGCCGCCGAATGATCTGCGGGGCTTGTCGCCGAAGGGTTTTCCTTCTTTATCGCCGCCGAAGGTTCTTTTGGGTTTGTCGCCGAAGGGTTTTCCTTCTTTGTCATCCCTGTCGCGGAAGCTTTTGCCGGCGGGTTTTGCGTCGCCGGAGCGGGTAGATTTACCGCTTTTGTTTTCCTTGAACGGTGTGAAGCCTTTGCGGGGCGGTCTGCTTTGTTTCATGTGTTATGTGGTTTGCTGCATTCCTGCAGTATGTTTTATGCTTTGTTGGCGAGCTGTCCGCACGCTGCGTCGATGTCTTTGCCGCGGCTTCTCCGCAGGCGGGCGTTTACCCTGTTTTTGCCGAGATATTCCATGAATGCGGCGGTTTTTTCTTCCGAGGGTTTCTGGAAACGGGCGTTATCGATCGGGTTGTATTCGATGATGTTCACCAGGTCTACAGGCACCTGCCGGTAAATCTTGATCAGTTCGTCGGCATCTTTCAGGGAGTCGTTGAAGTCTTTGAAAAGGATGTATTCGAAGCTGATCTCGTTTTCGGTGGCCTTGTAGAAGTAATTAAGCGCTTCCACGAGGTTCTTCAGGTTGTTGGAATCGTTGATCGGCATGATCTCGCTGCGTTTCTGATCGTTGGCGGCGTGGAGGGAAAGGGCGAGGTTGAAGCGCACCTTGTCGTCTCCCAGCTGTTTGATCTGTTTGGCGACGCCGGCGGTGGAAACGGTGATACGTTTCGGGCTCATGGCCAGGCCGTCGGGCGAGGTGATCATTTCGATGGATTTCAACACGTTTTTATAGTTGAGCAGGGGTTCGCCCATGCCCATATAAACGATATTGGTCAGTTTTTTACCGGATGATTCGAGGGATTGCTTGTTGATGAGCGCCACTTCGTCGAAAATTTCGTCGAATTCGAGGTTGCGCTTGCGGTCCATGAAGCCGGTTGCGCAGAACTTGCAGCTGAGGCTGCAGCCCACCTGGGACGACACGCAGGCGGTTTGGCGGGTGGATGTGGGGATGAGGACCCCTTCCACCAGGTACCCGTCGTGCAGCTTGAACCGGCTTTTGATGGTGCCATCGGTCGACAGCTGCGTAGCGTCCACCGTCACGGCAGGGAATTCGAACCTTTCCTCCAGCGCGGCGCGCAGGGGCTTGCTCAGGTTGGTCATATCCCCGAACCCGGACGCCTGTTTGGTCCAGATCCACTCATACACCTGCTGGGCACGGAACGGTTTTTCCCCCATCTCTCCGAACACCTCCCGCAACTGGGGGAGTGTCAATTGCCGGATATTTTGCTTCCTCGTCATCGGGCAAAGGTACGTCCGATTTTCCGATTGCCGAAAAGCGGGGCGTTGAGATTTGCCGTCCCAGGGAGATTTCCGGGAGCCGCCCCCAGCCCCGCCGATTCGTTTGTGTGTGTGGTTATCCCGACCGGAAGCCATAAATTCGCAATCTTAACCTGAAGAAAAAATGCAAACTGCTTATATCGTGGACGCGGTCAGAAGTCCTATAGGCCGCTATGGTGGCGCACTTAGCACCATCCGGCCAGACGATCTCCTGGCCTTGATGCTCAAGTCGCTCCTCACCCGGAACCCCTCTGTAGACCCCGCTGCCGTGGAAGACGTGATCGCCGGGGCTACCAACCAGGCCGGGGAAGACAACCGCGACGTGGCCCGTATGGCCGTGCTCCTCGCCGGAATGCCCGTTTCCGTAGCCGGGAACACCGTCAACCGCCTCTGCGCCTCCGGCCTCCAGGCTATTATGGACGCCGCCCGGGCCATTATGGTCGGGGAAGGAGACGTTTACATGGCCGGCGGCGTCGAAAGCATGACCCGCGCGCCCCTCGTGATGCCGAAAGCCGACGGCGCCTTCAGCCGCAAAACCGAAATCTACGACTCCACCATCGGCTGGCGCTTCACCAACAAGAAGCTCGCCGACGTTTATTACCCCTTCTCCATGGGCGAAACCGCCGAAAACGTGGCCCGCGAATGGAAAATCTCCCGCGAAGACCAGGACCGCTTCGCCTTCGAAAGCCAGTCCAAATACAAACAGGCGCACCTGAACGGCATCTGGCAAGACGAGATCATTCCCGTGGAAATCACGCCCAATAAGGAAGACAAGGTGGTTTTCTCCAAAGACGAGCATCCCCGGGAAACGTCGCTCGACAAGCTGGCGGGCCTCCGCCCGGCTTTCGCCAAAGACGGGACGGTTACCGCGGGTAACTCTTCCGGGATCAACGACGGCGCTTCCGCGGTACTGATCGTGTCGGAAGCCGCGCTGAAACGCTTCAACCTCACGCCCATCGCCATGGTGCGGGGGATGGCCGTTGCCGGGGTAGACCCTGCCATTATGGGCGTGGGCCCGGTGCCTTCGACCGTTAAAGCGTTGAAACGCAGTGGTATCCGTGCTTCCGATCTGGACGTGATCGAGCTGAACGAAGCTTTCGCATCCCAGGCGCTGGCCTGCATCCGCGAGCTGAACCTCGATCCTTCGAAAATCAATTTCAACGGCGGCTCCATCGCCATCGGCCACCCGCTGGGCTGCAGCGGCGCGCGCATCACCACCACCCTCATGCACGAAATGAAGCGCCGTGCCGGCGTGAAATACGGCCTGGCCACGATGTGTGTGGGCGTTGGGCAGGGTGCCGCCATCGTTTACGAGAAAGTCTGATCCCGGAGGTCCCGGGGTTCCCCATACCCGGCCCTGCCGGCGCCTCCGCGCGGCAGGGCCCTTACAGCTGCCATGAAAAGATCCGATTACGCCCTTGGCTACGCCATGGCCCTTTTGGGCGCCATGATGTTCAGTGCCAAGGCTATTTACGTGAAGCTCATTTACCGTACGGAAGCCATCGATGCCATTTCCATGCTGGCGCTGCGGATGGCCTTCGCCCTGCCTTTCTACATCATCACCGCCATTGTCCTTTTCCGCCGTACCGGCAACGTTAAGCTGACGCCCAGACAATGGGTGTGGGTGGGCGTGCTGGGACTGTTGGGCTATTATGTGAGCAGTTTGCTCGATTTTATGGGCCTGGCCTACATTTCCGCGGGGCTTGAAAGGCTGATCCTCTTCCTTTACCCCACGTTTGCGCTGGTGATCGGGGCGGTGGCTTTCAAGCGGAAGATCACCAAAACGCAATATTGGGCGCTGGCGATCGCGTATGCGGGGATGCTGGTGGTGTTTGCGGGAGATATCCGGCAGGAGTGGAGCCCGGGCGTGATCACGGGATGCCTGCTGGTGCTGGGTTGCGCCGTGACGTACGCTTTTTACATCGTGGGCGGCGGGGAAGTGATCCCGAAAGTGGGGTCGATGAAGTTCACGGCCTATGCGCTGTGCTTTGCCTCGCTGGGGATTTTCGCGCAGTATTTCGTGACCCACGGCGCGGAGGTGCGCCATTTCAGCGGGGAAACCTACTGGCTGTGCTTCCAGATGGCGATCGTATCCACCGTTATCCCCACATTCCTCACCAGCGAAGGCATCCGGAAGATCGGGCCGGGGAACACGGCGATCGTAACGAGCATCGGGCCGGTGGCCACCATCGTTCAGGCGTATATCTTTTTGGGAGAACCGATCACCTGGGAACAACTGGCCGGAACGGCGCTTGTGCTGACGGGGGTGCTGATGATCGGGAAGGGGAAATAAAAAAACGAGCGGTTAGACTTACATCTTACCGCCCGTTCATGGCAAGCAAAAAAAGGGCATTACAAACAAATCTGTTTTTCCGTCATCATCTTCCGGAGATTGATCAGTCCGTACCGCATACGGCCGAGGGCGGTGTTGATGCTCACCTGGGTGAGGTCCGCGATCTCCTTGAAGCTGAGGTCCGCATAATGGCGGAGGATGATAACTTCCCGCTGTTCTTCGGGGAGCAGGTCGAGCATGCGGCGCACGTTGTTATGGCTTTGCCGCGTCATCATTTTCTCTTCCGCACTCGGCTCGCTGAAGTTCAGCACGTTGAAAATATCTTTATCGTCCCCGGTTTTGATCACCGGCGTTCGTTTTACTTTCCTGAAATGGTCTACACAAAGGTTGTGTGCTATGCGCATCGCCCAGGGCAGAAATTTTCCTTTCTCTGTATATCGCTCGGCACGAATGGTATCGATGATCTTGATGAAGGTGTCCTGAAAGATATCTTCGGCAAGAAAAGTGTCTTTTACGAGTAATACGATGGAAGTGAAAAGTTTGTCCTTATGGCGATAAACCAACTCTTCCAGAGCGGAAGCATGGCCCTTTTTGAACAGTGTGATGAGTTGCTCATCGTTCAGCTTGTACATTACTTGCATATACGTCTACCAATAGCGGTTAGTAAATAATACGGACGTTGCCGTCAGTAGGTTGTTTAGTAGCGTAAAAGTCGAGCGATAATGTACAATTTATTGTTATGAATTTTAACCGGGGTTGACTAGGTATAAGTAGCCGGTCAATGCAAATATAACGGAATAGTTGAATAAAACAACAAGCTTCCTGTAAAATACCCGTTAATGCGTACATTTGTAATCCTTATGTGCGCAAAAGTCAAATCCAAGGAAAAAACCATTGAACGTGAACCAGTTATAGCTCCTGACGAGATATTCATCAAGGGAGCGAGGGTGCATAATCTGAAGAATGTCAGCGTCTCCATCCCGAGGAACCAGATGGTGGTCGTAACGGGCGTCAGCGGTTCGGGAAAATCCAGCTTAACGATGGACACCCTCTATGCCGAAGGCCAGCGCCGGTACGCCGAAAGCCTCAGCGCCTACGCCCGCCAGTTCCTCATGCGGATGAACAAACCCGACGTGGATTATATCAAAGGCATCTGCCCCGCCATCGCCATCGAGCAAAAGGTCGTAACCCGCACCCCGCGCTCCACCGTTGGCTCCATGACCGAGATTTACGACTATTTGCGCCTGCTGTATTCCCGCGCCGGGCAAACCTTTTCCCCCGTCACCGGCCAGCTCGTCAAAAAACACGAAGTGGCCGATGTGGTGGATTACATCTCCAAACTCCCCCACGGCGCCAAAGTACAGATCCTCGTGCCCTTCCGCCAGCATGCCAACCGCAAACCGCTGGAAGAGCTCAATATCCTCATGCAGAAAGGCTTCTCCAGGCTCTACGCCGGCGGCTCGCTCGTCCGCATCGAAGAGCTCCTGGAAGAAAAAGCCCCGAAAATAGCGGCCGAAACCTTCGTGCTCATCGACCGTATCGTGGTCAAAGACTTCGAAGAAGACGATAAACACCGCATCGCCGACTCCGTGCAAACCGCCTTCTACGAATCCGAAGGATATTGCACCCTGGAAGTAGACGGTAAACTGGGGCCCGTGTTCTCCAACCGGTTCGAGCTCGACGGTATCCAGTTCGAAGAGCCCGTTCCCAACCTCTTCTCCTTCAACAACCCTTACGGCGCCTGCCCCACCTGCGAAGGGTTTGGCCAGGTGCTGGGGATCGACCGCGACCTCGTTATCCCCGACAAGCGCCTCAGCGTGTTCGAAGGGGCCATCGCCCCGTGGCGCGGCGAGAAAATGGGCGAATACAAGGAAGCCCTCATCAAAGCCGCCCGTAAGTTCAGTTTCCCCGTCCACAAACCGATCTCGGATCTGACCGACGAGCAGCTGGACCTCCTGTGGACCGGCAACGAGCACTTCTACGGCATCAACGAGTTCTTCAAAATGGTGGAGCAGAACCTCTACAAAGTGCAGTACCGTGTGATGCAGGCCCGCTACCGGGGCCGTACCACCTGTCCCACCTGCAACGGCGCCCGCCTCCGCAAAGAAGCGACGTACGTGAAAGTGAGCGGCAAAGGCATTTCCGAACTGGTGGACATGCCCGTGGAAAAACTCAAAGTATGGTTCGATAACCTCGAACTGAGCGAATATCAGCAGCAGGTGGCCAAAAGGATCCTCATTGAGATCAATCACCGGCTGAAAACTTTGCTGGACGTGGGACTGGGGTATCTTACCCTGAACCGCGTGGCCAACACGCTTTCCGGTGGTGAGAGCCAGCGCATCCAGCTGACGCGTACCCTCGGCAGCAACCTCACCAATTCCCTCTACATCCTCGACGAGCCGAGCATCGGCCTCCACGCGCGCGATACGCACCGGCTCATCCGTGTGCTGCATGAACTGCGGAACCTCGGCAATACCGTGGTGATCGTGGAACATGACGAGCAGATCATGGAAAAGGCGGACTACATCATCGACATGGGCCCGCTGGCGAGCCACCTCGGCGGCGAAGTCATTTTCGCGGGAACGTATCCCGAGATCCTGAAAGACGGGAAGAGCCTTACCGGCAAGTACCTCAGCGGCCATTACCGCCTGGAGCCGCCGGCACACGTCCGCAAATGGAAACGCTCCATCCAGCTGGAAGGCTGCCGGCAGAATAACCTGAAGAACGTGGACGTGGAGTTCCCGCTGGGGATCTTTACCGTGGTGAGCGGTGTGTCCGGATCAGGGAAAACCACGCTGGTGAAGCAAATCCTCTACCCGGCGCTCATGAAGCTGAAAGGGGAATTTACCGACCGGGTGGGCCAGTACCGTGTAATGAAGGGCGATATGGACTACATTACGCAGATCGAGATGGTAGACCAGAACCCCATCGGCAAATCGAGCCGCTCTAACCCTGTTACCTACATCAAGGCATACGACGAGATCCGCGACCTCTTTTCCCGGCAGCAGCTGAGCAAAATGCGCGGTTTCCAGCCGAAACATTTCTCGTTCAACGTAGATGGCGGGCGATGCGATACCTGCAAGGGCGAAGGCGAAGTGATCGTGGAAATGCAGTTTCTGGCGGATGTTCACCTCACCTGCGAAACCTGCGGCGGGAAGCGCTTCAAAGACGAAGTGCTCGAAGTGCAGTACAAAGGCAAAAATATTTATGACATCCTGGAACTGGGGGTAGACGAGGCCATCGAATTCTTTAAAGACGAAAAAGACGTGGTGTCGAGGATCAAACCTTTGAGCGACGTAGGTTTGGGATATGTGAAGCTGGGCCAGTCGAGCGATACGCTCTCCGGTGGCGAGGCGCAGCGTGTGAAGCTGGCGTCGTTCCTGGGCAAGGGCAAGGCGCAGGGGCATATCCTGTTCATTTTCGACGAGCCTACGACCGGTTTGCACTTCCACGACATCAAGAAGCTGCTGGATTCGTTCAACGCGCTGATCGAACAGGGGCACAGCGTGCTGGTGATCGAGCACAACCTCGACGTGATCCGCTCCGCAGACTGGGTGCTCGACCTGGGGCCGGAAGGGGGCGAAGGCGGTGGGAATCTGCTGTATGCCGGCGTTCCGGAAGGATTGAAGAAAGTGAAGGAAAGCTATACGGGGAAGTTCCTGTAAGCGGAAACATATTGAATTGGAAAAGCCGGTTGATCTATTCAGCCGGCTTTTTTTGTTAATTCAGCATCGGTTTGGGTGGAAAGTCAAATCCTGGTTACTACGGTTACAGTACTGTTCCGGTACCGTATCTGTACGGTATCTATACTGTATCACTACTGTATCGATACTGTAAACCTATTTCAGGACGTGAACTACTGATGGGATATTGTCAAAAAAAGCCCCGGCTTTCGGCCAGGGCTTTGCAATATGGGCGGATCGCGGATCAGCGGAGGCGGTCCAGCGATTTGATGAGCTTTTCGTCTTTGTAAATCCCCCTTGCCGCCAGGAACAGGCACACGATGATGACCACCGGGAGGAACGCAGGGATGAGATAGGAGCCGCGGATGCTCACGGCGCCGTCTGCCGCCAGTTTCTGCGCGCTTTCCCCGATCTTCAGGTAGATGAGCGCCAGGATGCCGACGGAAAGCAGCAGGTTCACCACGGTGAGGCGGAATTGCAGCTTGCGGTTTTTATACAGGAAGATACAAACCGCAGACAGGAGGATGCCGATGATCAACAAAATGAAAACCATGTAGTTGGACGTGGCATTGAAAATGTCTACCCCTGCAGTGGCTCCTTTGGTGTAGGTGGCTTTCCAGAGATCGAAGCGGGCTACGGCTACGCCCGCGATGGCGGCAAGGAGGAGCCAAAGGCTTTGTATGCGTTGTATCATATTAAAAGCGAATGTTTAACACCGTAAAAGTAAGTAAATTTAAGGAACAATGGGGTGGCCTTTCGGGCCCGTTCGCCGCGAAGTCCGTATATTGCAGCCCCAATTACAATCTTATATGGCCAAGAAACTGAACAAGCAGGACGCCCTCGACTACCATGCGAAAGGGCGCCCGGGCAAAATCGAAGTCATCCCGACCAAAGACACCAAGACACAGTGGGACCTTTCGCTCGCCTACTCCCCCGGCGTGGCGGAGCCCTGCAAGGAAATCGCCAGAGACGTGGAGAATGTGTACAAATACACCGCAAAAGGCAACCTCGTGGCCGTTATCAGTAACGGTACCGCAGTGCTCGGCCTGGGCGACATCGGCCCCGAAGCCGGCAAGCCCGTAATGGAAGGAAAAGGCGTACTGTTCAAAATTTTCGCTGATATCGACGTTTTCGACATAGAACTGAACACCAAGGACGTAGACGAATTCGTGCGCGTGGTAAAGGCCATGGAGCCCACTTTCGGCGGCATCAACCTGGAAGATATCAAAAGCCCCGAATGCTTCGCCATCGAAGACCGCCTGAAAAAGGAGCTCAAGATCCCGGTCATGCACGACGATCAGCATGGTACCGCCATCATCTCCAGCGCCGCCCTGCTCAACGCCCTCGAGCTCGTGAAAAAGAAGATCGAGAAAGTAAAGATCGTGGTGAACGGCGCCGGCGCTGCGGCCATGGCCTGCGTTCGCCTCTACGCCTCCCTCGGCGCAAAACCCGAGAATTTCATCATGTTCGATAAAGACGGCGTGCTCAATAAACAACGCACCGATCTCGACGACATGAAACAGGTGTTCGCCACCAGCTCCAAATTCACCACGCTCGCAGAAGCCATCAAAGGTGCCGACGTGTTCGTAGGCCTGAGCATCGGCAACGTAGTAACGCCCGAAATGGTGCAGAGCATGGCCAAGAACCCCATCGTGTTCGCCATGGCCAATCCCGATCCGGAAATTTCCTACGAAGCCGCCACCGGCGCCCGGAAAGACGTGATCATGGCCACCGGCCGTTCCGATTATCCCAACCAGGTGAACAACGTACTGGGCTTTCCCTACATCTTCCGCGGCGCCCTCGACGTGCGCGCCACGCAGATCAACGAAGCCATGAAACTAGCCGCGGTACGGGCTTTGGCGGAACTGGCCAAAACCCCCGTTCCCGATATCGTGAACCTCGCCTACAATGAGCGCAATATCGTTTTCGGCCCCACATATATCATTCCCAAACCCCTTGACCCCCGCCTCCTCAGCACGGTAGCGCCCGCAGTGGCCAAAGCGGCCATGGAAAGCGGCGTGGCAACGGCCCCCATCACCGACTGGGAAGCCTATGAAACCGAACTGAACAACCGCCTCGGCCTCGACAACCAGCTGTTCCGCGTGATCGGCTCCAAAGCCCGGAAAGACCCGCGCCGTGTGGTATTCTCCGAAGCGGACAATATCAAGATCCTCAAGGCCGCCCAGGTAGTGGCCGACGAAAATATCGCCATCCCCATCCTGCTGGGCAACGAGAAGAAAATCCGGTTTCTCATGGAAGAAAATTCCATCGAGATCGAAGACGTCATCATCATCGACCCGAAAAGCGACGAAATGGCCGACAAGCGCCATCATTTCGGGGAACTGTTCTTCAAGAAACGCCAGCGCAAAGGCCTCAACCTGTACGAAGCCAAAAAGATCATGCGCGAACGTAACTATTTTGGCTGCATGATGGTGGAAACGGGAGAAGCAGACGCCCTCATTTCCGGCCTCACCCGCAAATACCCAGACACCATCCGCCCGGCGTTGCAGGTGATCGGCATGGAGCCCGGCGCCAAACGCGTGGCGGGGATGTACATCATCCAGACCAAGCGTGGCCCGCTCTTCCTCGCGGATACGACCGTCAACCTCAATCCCACGGCCGAAGAGCTGGCCGAGATCACGCTCATGGTAGCCAAGGAAGTGAAGCAGTTCAACATGACGCCGCGCATCGCGATGGTATCTTATTCCAACTTCGGATCGAGCCAGACGGCGGAAGCGCAGCTCATGAGCCGCGCCCGCGAGATCGTGAAACAGAAAGACCCGACGCTTACCGTAGACGGCGAGATCCAGGCGGCGATGGCGTTCAACAAAGCCGTGCTGAAAGAGAACTACCCGTTCTCCGAACTGATCGACGGCGATGTGAACACGCTCATCTTCCCCAACCTCGCCGCCGGAAACGTGGCCTACAACCTCCTGCAGGGTGTGGCCGGGTTCGACGCCATCGGCCCCATCCTGCTCGGTATGAAGAAACCAGTGCACATCCTGCAGCTGGGCTCAACGGTAAGGCAGATCGTGAACATGGTACTGATCGCCGTGGTGGACGCACAAACGAAATGCTGCAAGGAAGTGGAAGCCACCGGCAAGAAGAAGTGATTATCAAATTGAGATATGAAAAGAAAGCGGGCTTAATGGCCCGCTTTTTTCTTGACGATCCTGCGTTGATGGCGAAAATCAACGAAATCCGGGATTATGATTAATTTTGTGCCTGCCGGCAATAGCCCGTAATTAATGTATACTTATGAAACGAACGATTTTTACGCTCCTGTTCGCCGCTATGGCTGTTGGAGCGAAAGCCCAGATCACGGATACCGCTAAAGTGCGGGAACTGGTGGATATGTTGCAGGGAGAGAAGCTAATGAGCAACATGGTGGCGATGATGGAATCCGAATTCCGTAAAAACCTGCCGCAGCTCGACAGTATTTTTTATGTAGAGCTGCATCAATTTGCGAAGCCATCCGATTTAACACAGATGTTGGTCCCTATTTACGCAAAGTATTATTCCGATGCTGAGATCAAGCAATTGATCGCGCTGTATAAAACGCCGTTGGGACAGAAGATGATCGCAATTCTTCCCGACATCACCATGGAATCTATGAAGGTGGGCGAAGCATGGGGGCGTAATTTCGCAGAAACTTTATTCGGCCGGTTTCAGGAGCGCCAGGAAAAGCTGAATGCTGCTTCAGGTGACGACGATGTTCCGCCGCCGCCTCCCGTTCCGCCACCACCGCCGGCGAAGCGCGGCAAGTAATTTTTGGTCCTGTGCTTCGCCGTCGTGTACGCACAAAAAAAGTACTGCTGCGAAAATCGAACAAAAGGCAAAAAAGTTATCAAGCTGAGATATGAAAGGAAAGCGGGCCGCAAAGCCCGCTTTTTTTATGAGTTATCGATAATCCGTAATATCTTTCATGACCGATCCTTAACCCTCGGCACCACGTCAATGAAACATGTAGCCCTTGCCCTTTGCCTGCTTGTTGCATCATTCACTTCTTTCGCCCAGGCGCCTAAACAAACCAAGAATTTCAAAGCATTCATCAGGGAAATGAAAATCGCGTCCACCGCCGATTCGCTCCATAGCCAAATGAAATCGGTTTTCATGGATGAGGAACCTGCGCCCGGTAAAGCCTTTTTCAAGGAATTGAAATCGCGGGTGTCGGAAAAGGAACTGACGAAAGCGATCGCTCCGGTGATCACCAAACACTTCAGCGACGCGGAATTGGGCGACATCGCCGCTAAAATGGCTGCGAAGACGATCAAGTCCGATGATTTCGACAGAAAACCCGGGTTCATGACGGAGCTGGCGACGGCGATCGCAAGCTGGGCGGCAACAGCGGTTGATCAAATGGAAGAAAAGCTGGAAAAGGAACAGGAGGAAGAATAGCCCCCGCGAAACGGGAAGTAAGTCGTCCGTTTGCGATAACCTTCCTATCTTACGGCCAGACAATTCACGCAATCGCCGGGATATGAAAAAACTACTGTTCACAGGGATGTTCGCGGCCGCCGCGTTGGGCGCCTCCGCACAGGAATCCGCCAAATCGATCAAGATCCGTGTGCTGCTGAGCCTCAACGGCACTTCGCGCGTGAGCATGAACGCAGTGCAACAGATCATGGCGCAGTACCGGAAAGCTTATCCCACGCTGGATACGGCCATCTGGAAGCGGATCGAAGGATATTACAACGAAAAAGACCTCACCAACCTGATGGTGCCCATTTACGAGCGGAATTTCTCGGAAACCGAAGTGGATGAAATGATCTATTTCTATAAAACCGACGTGGGCAAAAAGATGGTGGAGAAAATGCCGCTCATCACCCGGCAGTCGCAGGAAGCCGGCAAAATCTGGGGGGAGCATATCGCCGCCAAAATCCAGAAAGACATCGAAGCCGCATCGAAATAGCCGCCAAAACGGGATAATTCGTAATTTCCGGCATGCAATCCATCTCCCGCAAAAAGATTTTCTTCCCGCTCAACCCGGCGTTCAGGAACTACCTGAAGCTGTATGAGCGGGAAATCAAACTGCCGGTGTCTTACGAAGAGCTGAAGTATTACGAATACGGCATCCCGGTGTACGACAAGGAAGGCAAAGATACGCTCTGGGAATCCGTCATGTACCCCCAGAGCATGATGCAGCCCATCCACGCGGGCCTCAAGCGCATTTATTCCATCCTCAAGGCCGGGGGCGACCAAACCGCCGAAGAGCACCTCCACATCGAGCGGATCGACTATTGCACCTTCGGGAATTCCCACCCTTTCCGCATCAAGATCGTCAACAATTACAACGAGGTGTACGACTATTTTTATATCAAGATAGCCGATGCATCGCGCATATATGGCCTCGAGCTGGAGCACATCCTTTCCCCGTACTGGATGAACTTTCTCGTAGACGGGAACACGCTGGTGGAAGAGCACATCGCCGGCGTTCCGGGGGATCAGTTCGCCAAAGACTGGCTCCACCGGCCGGAGTTCAACCCCAAGCGTATCGCCAAGGAGTTCAGTGAAGTTCAACGAGCGCTGCTTCGTGCGGTTGCTGGGCGATATGCGGTCGTACAATTTCATTTTCGACATCACCCCCGATTTCGACGACGTCCAGTTCCGCATCCGGGCCATCGATTTCGATCAGCAGTTTTACGAAGGGAAGAAAACCCTTTACATGCCGCAGTTCTTCAAGGAGAACCGGGTGTTCGTGGAGCTGGCGATGAAACACCTGAACGCGGAAGTGGTGAAGCAGTACCAGCAGGAGGAGCGGTCGCTCATTGCCCGGCGGATGAAGGTGCAGCGGCACCGCATCAAGGATTTGCGGGACGTGATCATGACAGACCGTGTGTCCTTCCCCGGTAAGATCAAGCAGTTGGGCGAGGAGCTGGCGGAGCATTACCGCGACCAGGTTTTTGCCCGTTGTACCACCATGGGTGAAATTATCGAGCGGAGTTTGAAGCGGCTTCTTGTGGGGAGTTTGCGGTAAGGGGGGCGAAGCAATGTATTTTCCCAGTATCTTTGACAAGTTATGGAGTTCAGGTTTTTTTATCATTTCGGCAGGTTTTTGCTGATGTTGAAAGGGATGTTCTCCCGCCCGGAGAACATGCGGATGTACTGGAAGGAGTTTATGAAACAGTGTGTGGACATCGGGATCGGGTCCCTGGGTATCGTCGTGATCATCTCCACATTCCTCGGCGCCGTAACTACGGTGCAAACGGCTTATCAGCTGGTGAGCGGGTTCATCCCGAAGTCGACCATTGCGATGGTGGTGCGGGATACGATGATCATCGAGCTGGCGCCTACCATGATCTGTATCGTGCTGGGGGGCGTTGTGGGGTCGAAGATCGCGTCGGAACTGGGGAACATGCGCATTTCGGAACAGATAGACGCGCAGGAGATCATGGGGATCAATACCAAGGCTTATCTCATCGGGCCCAAGATCCTCGCCGCGCTGCTCACGATCCCCGCGCTGGTGGTGATCGCCGCCTTCCTGGGGATTTTCGGGGGGCTGGAAGCCGGCAAGCTGAGCGGCATCCTTTCGCATGAACAGTTCATGGAAGGGCTCCGCAGCTCGTTCGACGGCTACAACGTATTCTTCGCCCTGAGCAAATCCTATACTTACGCCTTCATCATTTCCAGCATTCCGGCCTATTACGGATACCATGTGCAGGGTGGCGCCCTCGAGATCGGGAAAGCCAGCACCACCGCGGTGGTGATCAGCTGCGTGATGATCCTTTTCGCCGACTATGCCCTCGCAGCCATGCTGCTGTAACCCTCTAACCGAGAAGAACGATCTATGATAGAACTGAAAAATATCCGCAAAAGCTTTGGAGAAAAGGAGATACTGAAGGATGTGTCCGCCACGATGGAGGCCGGGAAAACCAACCTCATCATCGGCGCCAGCGGCAGCGGCAAAACAGTGCTCATGAAATGCATGGTGGGCCTGATCCCGGTCGATAGCGGCCAGGTGCTCTATAACGGGGAAGACTTCACCGCCATGGACGATAACGCCAAAAAGCCCATCCGCCAGGCCATCGGCATGCTATTCCAGGGCTCCGCGCTCTTCGATTCCATGACCGTGGAGCAGAACGTCATGTTCCCACTCGATATGTTCTCCAGCATGAGCTATAAGGAAAAACGCAAGCGGATGCAGGAATGCCTGGACAGGGTAGAGCTCAAAGACGCGAACAAAAAATTCCCGGCCGAAATCAGCGGCGGGATGAAAAAAGGGTCGGCATCGCCCGGGCGATCGTCCTCAACCCGAAATATCTGTTCGTGGACGAGCCCAATTCCGGCCTCGATCCGCAAACTTCCCTCGTGATCGACAAACTCATCAAGGATATTACGATCGATTATGATATTACAACCGTGGTGAACACCCACGACATGAATACCGTGATGGAAAGCGGGGACCATATTGTTTACATGCACCAGGGGAAGAAGCAGTGGGAAGGCAGCAATGAAGACATTATTTTCAGCGAAGACAAGCTGCTGAACGATTTTATCTTCGCGTCCGAATTCTTCCAGGACATCAAGGAAATGCGGAAAACGGAAGCTTTCCGCGACAAAAAATGGCGGCATAAAGGGGGAGAAGCGGGTAACAAATAGTTAATATTCCTCAACTAAAGCGGCTTTCCTTTTCTTTTTAGCCGCAATCCGTTATTTTTGCCCCACCTTATCTAAAAAATAATTAAATCAGACGCGATGAGTGTTTTAGTTAATAAGAACAGCAAAGTGATCGTGCAGGGATTTACCGGGACCGAAGGTACCTTCCATGCCACACAAATGATCGAGTACGGCACCAACGTGGTAGGTGGCGTAACGCCGGGTAAAGGCGGCAGCTCCCACCTGGAGCGCCCTGTGTTCAATACCGTGGCAGACGCGGTGAACGCTACGGGAGCGGATGTTTCCATCATCTTCGTACCGCCGGCATTCGCTGCTGATGCGATCATGGAAGCGGCTGACGCGGGTATCGCGCTGGTGGTATGCATCACCGAAGGTATTCCCGTGCAGGACATGGTGAAAGCCAAAAACTACCTCAAAGCACACAATACCCGCCTGATCGGCCCCAACTGCCCGGGCGTTATCTCCGCTGAAGAAGCCAAAGTAGGCATCATGCCCGGTTTCATCTTCAAAAAAGGCAAAGTTGGCATCGTGTCCAAATCCGGTACGCTGACTTACGAAGCGGCAGACCAGGTTGTTAAAGCCGGTCTGGGCGTTTCCACCGCTATCGGTATCGGCGGCGACCCGATCATCGGCACCACCACCCGCGAAGCGGTGGAACTGCTGATGAACGACCCCCAAACCGAAGCCATCATCATGATCGGCGAAATCGGCGGTTCCATGGAAGCGGAAGCTGCAGAATGGATCAAAGCCAATCCGCACAAACCCGTTGTAGGCTTCATCGCCGGCCAAACCGCGCCTCCGGGCCGCCGTATGGGCCACGCGGGTGCCATCATCGGTGGTGCAGACGATACCGCTGCTGCTAAAATGAAGATCATGCGCGCCTGCGGCGTTCATGTGGTAGACAGCCCCGCAGACATCGGCAAACGCATGGCAGAAGTGCTCAAAGGCGTTCCTGCTTAATCTCCCGGTAATTCTTACCTTACATATATCCCCGTTGCGGCACCGTGACGGGGATTTTTTTGCCCTTACCTTTGCAGCGGATTTATGGAAACAGTTGATTACATACTCGTAGGCCAGGGCGTAGCCGGCACCCTGCTGGGCTGGGAAATGCGGCAGGCAGGGCTGAAGATCGCGCAGTTCGACGACGGGCGGGGCGATGCCGCGTCGCGCCTGGCGGCGGGGATCATCAATCCTGTTTCCGGCCGGAAGTTCGAAGTGGCGTGGCAGTACGACGTCGTGTACCCCCGGGCGAAAGCCACCTACAGGGCCATGGAGGCGGCTTTGGGCATATCGGTGTTTACGGAGCGCGATATCTGGAACGTGTGGACCTCCGCCCAGATGCGCGACGCCTTCGCCCAGCATCCCACGCCCTACAGCATCGTTTCCCCGGCCCCGCGGTACGCCGGCCTCCTGGAAGCACCCTTCGGCGCGGGGATCGTCTCGGGTGCGAACGTAGACCTGGGAACGCTGCTGCCCGCCTGGGCCGCCCATGCCGGGGTGCGCCGCGAAACACTCGATATCCCTTTGCTTCAGTTGACGGATAAAGGCGTGGAATACAAGGGGTTGCAAGCCAAAGCGGTGATCTTCTGCGAGGGCGTGGCCTCACCGCAAAACCCCTGGTTCGGCAAGCTCAAATTCCTTCCCAACAAAGGCGAAGCCCTCATCGTCCGCCTCCCGTTCGATACTACGGATATCATTAAGAAAGGCGTCACCCTCGTGCCCCTCGGCCATCAAACCTTCTGGGCCGGCGCCACCTTCTCCTGGGATTACCCGGACACTTCGCCCACCCCGGAAGCCCGCGCCCACATCGAATCCCAGCTCCGGCAACTGCTGAAAACAGACTTCGAGGTCATCGATCATAAAGCCGCCGTTCGCCCCTCGGGGCCAGACCGTAGGCCCATGGCGGGCTTACACCCGAAGTTCCCACAAGTGGGGATTTTCAACGGCATGGGCTCCAAAGGCTGTTCCCTCGCGCCCTGGGCCGCCGCCAAATTCGTGGGGAACCTGGTGAAAGGGGAAGAAATGCCGCCGGAAATAGACATTACACGGTTTTTTAATGCCTTGCGGTAGCATTTCCCGCGGGCTTTCTTATCTTTGACCTCCTTTATTTAAAAGACAGCAAACAATGTATAGATCGCATACATGTGGAGAATTGCGCATGGAACATGTGGGCCAGCCGGTAACACTGGCCGGATGGGTGCAGACCGTCCGTAAGTTACACGCGAACATGACTTTCGTTGACCTGCGCGACCGCTACGGCATCACGCAAATCTTGCTGGGCGAATCGCTCAGCGCCCAACTCGAGGCCCAGCCGCTCGGACGCGAATTCGTGATCCAGGTGAAAGGCACCGTGTCGGAAAGAACGGCCAAAAATCCCAACATCCCCACCGGTGATATCGAAATCATCGTGTCGGAATTCAAAATACTCAACAGTTCCAAAACACCGCCCTTCACCATCCAGGATGATACCGACGGCGGCGATGAACTGCGCATGAAATATCGTTACCTCGATCTTCGCCGCAACATCGTTAAACAAAACCTCACGCTCCGCTACCGCGTAAACCGCGCTGCCAGGAACTTCCTCGACAGCCGCGGGTTCATGGAAGTGGAAACGCCATACCTCATCAAATCCACTCCGGAAGGCGCACGCGACTTCGTGGTACCCAGCCGTATGAACCCCAACCAGTTCTACGCCCTGCCACAGTCGCCCCAAACCTTCAAACAACTGCTCATGGTGAGCGGGTACGACCGGTACTACCAGATCGTGAAGTGCTTCCGCGACGAAGACCTCCGCGCCGACCGTCAACCCGAATTCACTCAGATCGACTGCGAAATGAGCTTCGTGGACCAGGAAGACGTGTTGGGCAATTTCGAGGAGATGACCAAACACATCTTCCGCGAAATCAAAGGCATCGAGTTTAACGAGCCCTTCCCCCGCATGACCTGGGACGATGCCATGAAGTATTACGGCAACGACAAACCCGATATCCGTTTCGAAATGAAATTGGTTGATCTCGGCGAAGTGGGCCGTGGCAACGGTTTTAAAGTGTTCGACGATGCGGAACTGGTTGTCGGTATCAACGTGAGCGGTTGCAGCGAATACACCCGCAAGCAGCTCGATGAGCTGACCGAATGGGTGAAACGCCCGCAGATCGGCATGAACGGCCTCGTGTACATCAAGCACAATACCGACGGTTCCCTGAAATCGTCTGTCGATAAATTCTTCAACGAGCAAGCCCTGAAACTGTTCGCAGACCAGTGCCAGAGCCAGCCGGGCGATCTCATCCTCATCCTCGCCGGTAAGGAAGAGCGCACCCGCAAAGCCATGAGCGAGCTCCGCCTCGAAATGGGCGAGCGCCTCGGCCTCCGTAACAAAGACGTGTACAAGCCGCTGTGGGTGATCGACTTCCCGCTGTTCGAATACGCGGAAGAAGAAAACCGCTGGGTAGCCCGCCACCACCCGTTCACGGCGCCCAAGCCCGAGCATATCCACCTGATGGACGACCTGTCGCAATACGCGAAGATCAAGGCGAACGCTTACGACATCGTGCTGAACGGTACCGAAATCGGCGGTGGCTCCATCCGGATCTTCCAGCGCGACCTGCAGGAGAAAATGTTCTCCGCGCTCGGAATGAGCAAGGAAGAGGCAGACCACAAGTTCGGGTTCCTGCTGGGCGCATTCGAGTACGGCGCGCCTCCGCACGGGGGGATCGCTTTCGGGTTCGACCGCTTCTGCTCCCTGCTGGGCGGCAGCGAAACGATCCGCGACTTCATCGCTTTCCCGAAAAACAACTCGGGCCGCGATGTAATGCTCGACGCACCGTCTTCTATCGACCAGGTACAGCTCGACGAACTGGCCCTGTCGCTCGTGAAAAAGTAATTGTAAACTGACAGTTATTACCTTATGAAAGCCATATCCACAACGGGTATGGCTTCTCTTTTCAGCATACAGAATATGGAAACGACCATTCAAACCATTGCCGCCATACAGCAACTCAGCCTCGCAGACCAGGGCATTTACCAGTTGCGTTTCAATTTCGAAGACGAGTCTATCGCCCTCACTTTCGCCGTGTACGACGAAAAGTCGGACGAAGACCGCCTGTATCCTTTTGTTTTCGATCAAACGGCTGATTTACAGCTGGATATGGACCTTCGATCCTTCTACAACCTCCAGATCGAAACCTGTGAACTGATCCATCTCGACGATGGCCGTTACTGGCTGAAAATGGTGGTGTACCAGGGGCACGGGCTCCGTACCGGGCATCTGAACTTCACTTTCGCCGACTGCGCGCAGGACGAAGCCTGACGTTATTTTCTCCATTCATGAAGAAATCATGTTAATATGATATAATAATTCCCATGAATTATAACATATTAACATATCACTTACATTTAATCTTTCAGAATGGCGTAATATTGCGGGGTGATCCGGGAATAGTGTGGATGGGTTCATCTAAATATTTCGCATGTTTTTAACCAAAAGAAAGCTGCTGTTGGGCGGGATGCTGATTTCCAGTTTGACCGTTTCGGCGCAGAAGACCCCCAAAAAGTATATTGAGCAATTTCGCCCCGTTGCAGTTACCCTCTCCCAGGAAACCGGTGTACCGGCCAGTGTCATTCTCGGCATCGCAATGCTGGAATCAGGCATGGGCACGAGTAAAAACGCCCGTTTGCTGAAAAATCATTTCGGAATCGTCGGAAAAAACAATCTCGCCAGGCGCGGTTTCACCTATCGCAGCATGTACCGCGAGTACACCAGCGACTCCGCTTCCTATCGTCATTTTACGAAAGTGGTGATGAAAAAGAAGTGGTTCGTGGCCATGAAAGGAAACGACGATTATAATCAATGGCTCGACAAGCTGATCCGTTCCGGCTACTCTTCCGCAGGGCAGGTTTGGGTGAGCAGGGTACGGTCCATGATTAAAAAATACAAATTATATGAACTGGATGATGCAATGAAGCTCGCCAAACTGTAGATTTGCGACTGATTGCAGCGGGAAGACCGCTTATTTCGAATATGCCGACTTATGTCTTCCGGAAATAAACATCCCTATCCGCTTCTTATAACCATGGGCGCCATCGTGGGCCTGGCAGCGGTTTCGTTCCTGAAACCGGTGGTTTCAGCGGGTAATTACACCCTTCGTCCACTCGATATTTTCGCCGATCTGCGTACACCCGCTCCCGTTACGGAAACGGTCACCGACACGGCTTTGCTGGCCGCGGCAGACACGGCCCGGAAAGCGGATTCCCTGCACAGGGCGCCCCTTCCGCCGCGGGACTATCTCACTTACCCGGGTATTCTCGACTACGGCTATACGACGGGCCCCTCCGGCGCCGGGATGCACCACTTCGTGGAAGCCCTCCGTCAACTCCGGACCGGGTCCCGCAAAAAAGTGCGCATTGCCTATTTCGGAGATTCCATGATCGAGGGAGACCTCATCACCCAGGACCTCCGCGATAGCCTCCAGGCATACTTCGGCGGCGAAGGCGTCGGGTTCGTGCCCGCCACTTCCGTCGTTTCCGGATTCAGGACCACCATCACGCACAGCTTTTCTCCCAACTGGACCGACTATCATTTCAAAAATTCCCCGCCTGCCGGCGTGGAGCTCGGCATTTCAGGGCACGCCTTCATGCCCGCTCCCGAAAGCTGGGTGCGCTTCCAGCCCGTCAAACGGCAACGCCTCGACGAATTCGGCGAAGTGAGCCTGCTGTACGGGAAAGGCGCCGGACAGGTGAAGATCAACGACCAGCCCGCAGAACTGCACGGAAATGGTAACCTCAACGCCTACTCGTTCCTCGCCGATTCGGCCACCCGCTCCCTTACCTTCAAATTTGCCGGCGAACAGAAAGTGCCGCTCTACGGCGTTTGCTTCGAAAGCGGAAACGGGATTTTCCTCGATAATTTTTCTTTCCGCGGGATCAGCGGCATCGAGCTGGGGAAACTCAGCAGCGACATGTGGAAACAGGTACAGTCGGTACGCCCGTACGACCTGATCGTGCTGCATTACGGCGCCAATGTGCTGTTCATGCCCGAAAACACGCGGTTCGACTGGTACGAGCGGCCCATGGAAAAGGTGGTGGATTCTTTGCGGAGGTACTTCCCGCAATCCAGCTTCCTCATCGTGGGCACGGCAGACAAATCGTACCGCAAGAACGGGAAATACGTGACGGCTCCCGGTGTGAAGGCGCTGCTGAAAGTGCAGCACCAGTTCGCCGAAGAGAACGGCATGGCGTACTGGAACCTCTATTCCGCCATGGGTGGAGACGGGGCGATGGCGCGCTGGGTGGAAGGCGAGCAGGCGCTGGCGAATAAAGATTATACACACTTCAACTTCCGCGGGGCTTCCAAAGTGGGCGCCCTGCTGTATAAAGCGATCATGGATGAATTCAGGCAGGAAGCTATGTAGACGGGCGGTTGCCATGATGTTGCTGGCCGGCGGCTGGCTGGGCGCGCATGCCCAGAAGCTGATGAACGATACGAACCTGTACCCCGTGTACCAGGCCCTCGATACCAGCACAAATGCCATATCCATGCTGCATCTGGGCGACTCCCACGTTCAGGCCGGCACTTACCCCGATGCCGTGCGGAAAGTGCTGCAAGACCAGTTCGGTTACGCCGGACGGGGCTTCGTGTTCCCCTACAACCTGGCTGGCACCAACGGGCCGGACGGGTACAAATGGAGCAGCAATGTCCGCTGGAACGGTGAGCGGATGGTAGACCGTAACCAGGCCGAATGGCCCGGGCCCGGTGGCATTATGCTTTCCCGGGAGTTAGCACCGGCTACGGTCCAGTTTACGTCAGACAGCGCGATCGATTGGCTGCGGGTTTGGTATAAAGGGAATGATGTACCGGAAGTTGCCGGCGGATCGGTGTTTGAAGGCAGTAAAGATGCGCCGGAGCGCGAAGTTCGCATCAAAGCGGATAGCGGGATGACGGCCATGGCGATACGATTCCCCGGGATCAGCCGGTTTTACGGAGCTGTTGACGAGCGCAACGCTAAAGGCATTACTTACAGCGCCATCGGTATCAACGGCGCCCAGTTTCAACAATACAATCTTTTCGACGGTGGAGTAGCGGGTGCGGCGGGGATGCTGACGAAGCCCTTGCTCGTCATTTTTTCTTTAGGGACGAATGAAGCCTTCGGCGCAATAACAGCCGTTCAATTGAAAACGGAAATGGAAAAGACAGTGACCGCAGTTCGGGAATACGCGCCGGATGCAAAGTTTCTGTTCACCACACCGCCCTCCGGCATGATGAAGAAGCGGTCCGTGCCTTACCGCCCGAAAGGCTCCAAACGCACGAAATACCGCACCAAATTCATCGCCGTACCCCAGGCCGCAACGGTCCGCCAGGCCATCATCGAATTCTGCCGCGAAGAAGGTCACGCCTATTGGGACCTCTTCGGCGAAATGCGGGCCGATAGCCGGTATACCCGCGCCTGGAGCCACGATCATGTCCACTTTAACGCATACGGTTACCGCCTGCAGGGCGAACAGCTCGGAAAAGCCATCCTGCAAGGGTATCGTAACTGGCAACAAACCATACGGAAAAACTGACGCATGTCCCTCGACAACCTGACCTCCCTGCTCCTGTACAACGATAAGTCGCCGATACTTTTCAACAGCGGCTTCTTCCTGTTCTTCCTCGCGGCATTCCTGCTTTGCTACCAACTCGTACGCAACAGCGAACGCGGACGGGTAGCCGTTTTCAGCTTCTTCAGCCTGTATTTTTTCTACCTCGCCTGCGGCAGCTACGTCATGCTCGTCATCATCGCCGCCATCGTGGATTTTTACCTCAGCAACCGCATCCACCGCGAAACGAAAGACAGCGTCAGGAAAGGATTGCTTTGGTTCAGCGTCATCATCAACATCGGGCTGCTGTTCTATTTCAAATACACGAATTTCTTCATCAACTGCATCAACGACCTCGCCGGCGGGAACATCCATCCCATCCAGGTTTTGCTGCCGATCGGGATTTCGTTTTACACGTTCGAGAACCTGAGTTACACGATAGATGTGTATCGCAGGGAGATCAAGCCGGTAGACAAGTTCATGGATTACTTGTTCTTCCTGTCGTTTTTCCCGAAACTGATGATGGGCCCCATTGTGCGGGCGGCAGACTTCATCCCGCAGATCCGCCGGCCGTACGTGCTGTCGAAGGAAGACGTGGGGAAAGGGATGTTCCTTATCATGAACGGGCTTTTCAAGAAGGTGGTCATTTCAGATTTCATTTACCAGCATTTCGTACAATATATTTTCGACGATCCCGCGCGCCACACCGGAATCGAGTGCCTGTTGGGCGTTTACGGCTACGCGATGGTGATCTATTGCGACTTTTCCGGCTATTCCGACATGGCGATCGGGATTGCCCGGTGGACGGGATTCGTCATCCCCCCGAACTTCGACAAGCCGTATCAAAGCAGTTCCATCACGGAATTCTGGCGGAGATGGCATATTAGTTTGTCGAGCTGGCTGCGCGATTACGTCTACATTCCCCTGGGCGGCAACCGCAAAGGCAAGTTCCGGCAGTACGTGAACCTGATGCTGACGATGCTCGTGGGCGGTTTCTGGCATGGTGCCAGTTGGAATTTCATATTCTGGGGAGGCGTACATGGCGGGGCTTTGGCGGTCGATAAATTATGGGCCGGCTGGCAGAAAAAGCGGGAATGGTTGCGGGCCACGCCTTTGCGGGCGGGTTTGTGGAAAATCGGCGGCGTGCTGTTCACGTTCCACCTGGTTTGTTTCTGCTGGATATTTTTCAAGTCGGAAACTTTCGCCGGGGCCTGGGAATTGCTGGGGCAGGTGACGGGGAATTTCCAGGGGCATTTGCTGAGCGAAGTGCTGGCCGGATATCCGGAGGTTTTTATGTTGATGGGTTTGGGCTATTTGCTGCATTTTTTACCGTCGAAATGGGATGAAAAACTGTCGCTGGGCTTTTCCAACCTGCATTGGGCGGGAGCGGCGGCGGTGATGGTGCTGTTTATCTGGATGTTGAACGAGGTGAAGACGCAGGAGCCCATGATGCCGATATATTTACAGTTTTAACGGGTTTTGGGGTTGCAGGGATTTAAAAATCAAAGTATATGCGTCTTTTTTCTCATGCGTATGCACAAACGTGATAATATTCGAGTAACTTTGCGACCTAACTTTTGTCATTCAAAGTAAATTTTATGCGTACTGTTACACTGAGGAGAGTCGTAGTAACCGGGATGGGAGCCATCACGCCGATCGGTCTGGATGTAAACTCCTTCTGGGAAAACATGAAAGCCGGTAAGAGCGGCGCAGGCCCTATTACCCGGTTCGACACCACAGCATTCAAGACTAAATTCGCCTGTGAACTGAAAGGATTGGACATTGAAGCATATATAGAGAAGAAGGAAGCGCGGAAGATGGATATGTTTACGCAGTATGCCATGATTGCCGCACAGCAGGCGATCGAGAACAGCGGCGTGAACCTGGAGACGGTGGACCGTAGCCGGTTTGGAGTGATCTGGGCGTCGGGGAACGGCGGTATGCAGACCTTCGAAGACCAGATCGTAGAATTCGCGCAGATGAATTTCGTTCCGAAGTTCAATCCGTTCTTCATCCCCCGTTTGATTTCCGACATCGCGGCCGGCCAGATCGCGATCAAGTACGGGCTGATGGGTATCAACTATTGCACCGTTTCTGCCTGCGCATCTTCCAACAGTGCGCTGGTAGACGCTTTCAACTATATCCGTCTCGGCAAGGCCAACATGATCGTGGCCGGTGGTTCCGAGAGCCCGGTAACACGCGCGGGCATCGCGGGTTTCAACGCTTTGAAGGCATTGAGCACCCGTAACGACGATCCGCAGCATGCTTCCCGTCCGTTCGACAAAGACCGCGATGGTTTTGTAATGGGCGAAGGCGCGGGAGCGATCATTCTCGAAGATTACGACCACGCGATCGCGCGCGGAGCTACGATCTACGGTGAAATGGTGGGCGGTGCCATGAGTTGCGACGCTTACCACCTCACGGCTACGCATCCTGAAGGGCTTGGCGCGCAGCTGGGCATGAAGGAAGCGCTGGACGATGCGGGGCTTACGCTGACTGATGTGGATTACATCAACGCGCATGCTACTTCGACGCCGCTGGGCGACGTGAGCGAGCTGAAGGCGATCAAGACGCTGTTCGGCGATCATGCCAGCAAGCTGAACATCAGTGCTACGAAATCGATGACGGGGCACCTGTTGGGCGCAGCCGGCGCGATTGAGGCGATCGCCTGTATCATGGCGGTGAAGGAAGACATTGTTCCTCCGACGATCAATACGACCGAGTTGGGAGAAGACATTCCTGCGGGCCTGAACCTGACGCTGGGCCAGGCGCAGCAGCGTACGGTGAATGTGGCGCTGAGCAATACTTTTGGATTTGGCGGGCACAATGCCATTGCGGCTTTCGCGAAGTTCAAGGGCTAAACTGACAAACATAATTGACGATAAAAAAGGGCGGAAATACAACTTCCGCCCTTTTAGTTTTTTACGCATTATCAAATCAAATATCCCAAATTCTCCTTCTTTTTGCTAAAATTTTTAGTATTTTTGCCTTCGTTAACCTTCAATCCGAATGCGATGTAGGCTGTTTTATCACAACTTGATTGATTTCCGATTTTTGCCATTGCCTGAGGGGCGGCTATGCTGTAATGCAGTATGGGCGGTTGTTCCGGGTAATTCCTGCGACGGGCTGTAAGTAGCCGTTGGCGCGCTGCGAGATGCGGGCGCCGAAGAAAATCAGCGCAGGTGCCGGAGTGATGGCTGATGTTTGTTCGCGGCGAGTTTCGCTGCGGGCGGGCAGTGTATTGCACACGAAGTATAAGACAAACCCGGTACAGATGCGCCGGGTGCGCGAGGTGTTTCCCGGCGCGATGGTCCTGCGGCGGAAGCCGGGGGCCGGAGCGGGGGGCGAAGCGCGGCTTTGTGGGCGGTTGTTCCGGTGTGGCGGACTTCTCCAATAATCGGTAAAGTAAATGGAGCTGGATAAGACATCCGGGCAAAGCGGCCGGATAAAAGCAAAACAAAAACAAGTAATGAAACATTGTAAAACCCTGTTCGTGCTGGTAGCAGCCACCATTGTTATGTTGACATCGGGATGTGCCCGGCAGACAGTTCACCCGGTACCGATCCGTTATAATTTCCTGGATCATATTCCGGACTACGATCCCATGTTGATGGACACTGAATCTTTGTCCACACCCCATTCCGTTGTGCCCGATACCGCCCGTGCGGCGGCTTTCGGGGCAACGAAAAAATCCCCTGTTCCCGTTTCGTACCGGTTCAGGGTAGAAGCCGGCCCGGACCGCGAGCCACAATTGCCCGGCAACGCGCCCGGTGGTGAATTGACGGAACCCGCTGCGAAAGCTGGTTCCATGGCAACGGTGCATCGGATCCAACCGATCGCGTTCCAATTCAAAACGGATGCAACGCTGGACCACGATCCCATGTTGCTGGGAAGTGAAGCATGGGTGAAAAGTGCGATCGAACCGACAGAACCCGCTGCGAAAGCTGGTTCCATGGCAACGAAGCATTACATCCAACCGATCGCGTTCCAATTCAAACCGGATGCAACGCCAGACCACGATCCCATGTTGCTGGAAAGTGAAGCATTTGTGGAAAGTGCGATCGAACTGACGGAACCCGCTGCGGAAGCTGGTTCCATGGTAACGAAGCATTACATCCAACCGATCGCGTTCCAATTCAAACCGGATGCAACGCCGGACCACGATCCCATGTTACTGGGAACGATCATTGATCCGATCACCGGAGGGTATCTGGCTAAAACAAAGCCTGAGCCGGGTTACAGGATGATTCAAAGACATCCCGCCCCGGTATTTTACCGCTTCCGATTGGAGCACATCCCGGATTACGACCCCATGTTACAAATCACGGATTCCGTTGCCAACACGGGTATCCCCCGGCGAATCTCCACGCTGGCGGCTACTTCCACCTCAGTGAAAAGTTATCGCTGAGCGGAAATTCCGACCGGCCGGAGGCGGCGCAGGGAAGTGGTCTCCCCGCCGGAAAGCCTCCGGTCATTTTTTAACGGCCTTTCAAAGTGTTATCAGTGCGAAGCGCCGATTTAGTAAGCGCCGGACAAATTCCGGCAGGAAAGTAAGCAAGCGGGCGCATCATCTGATGCGCCCGTTGTTGTTGAGTGGGTTATCTGGGATTGGTCAAGTGCTGATTTGTTTTTGAGCTACCCGTCACGACGGCCGGGCAGCTTTATTTGCCATGAGGCCAGGTATTGCTGCAAGTCCATGCAGCGGTAATGGTATATTGAAATGCGCCGTGGTCGGGCGATCCCGGAGCATTCCTTCGTACATCATACGAGGATACCTTACCGCCGTTGATCACAAAATTTTCGAAGTAAATGTCTTCGAACTTATAGTCTCCCTGCCATTCCTGCAGTGTTTTGGGCAGGTGGGAAGTTTTGAAATTTATCATCCCCATCTGATCGAGAATGGTCACTGCGGCCCATTCCGGGAAAGACGCCGTGATCCGCGACCATCGCAGGTCCGGATTCGGCTTCGTGTAGTCGTATGTAATGTAGGTTCCGTGTGCGCCGCCATCGTCGATCCCGGTCACATTGCCGTATCCATCGCGAAGGATGTTGGTTTCAAATGGAATGATGCCGTGCGACACAGGCACGTAGGCAATAAAGCCCGTCAGCTCGCGACCGGAGTTGTAGCGGAACTTGAGGTTCGCCGCATATTCCCAGGTCCCGTCCATCGGTTGGAACCAGGATGTGGAATCGGGTTGGCCACAGGCATTGAACAAGACTTCCAGTCGCTTGAACCCGTCCGCGCTGTCGGTAAAGGTCATGCGGTTGCCGGTGTAAGTGATGTAATTGGTCCTCAGCTTGCTGAAATTCGTCGCATAGCCGCAGTACTTGGAAGGCCTGCCCAACCCGTCTTTTTCAATAACGGCCGTAACAGCGGGCTCGCCGGAATTGTGGGTCGCCTGCGCATTGCTGGTAAACATATAAGCCAGGCTGCATTTTGCCGGATCAGGACAATTGGGGTGGGGATGGTGGGGATTTTTTTGCAGGCAAACAGACTGATGGTAATGAACGAGGATAATAACAGGGTTTGTTTCATGGCGATATATTTTGATTGGAGAACAAGATGAAGGGGAAAGATGGTCTCACGCAATGGTGCCGGGTTTCAGGATATCCGCCGCCCGGTGTGTTTCACCCGGCCGGCGGATAAAGATCTATGCTAGAATTTGCCGGGATGACCGGAGCGGCATTGGTAAGACAGTGTTACGGTGCGGAGGTGTTCACCGGACGCCGGGTCGCTGCCGGTACGGTGATCATATGAAATTACTTTGCCGTTGTTGATCACCACATTGGCGATCGATTCGGTCGCAAATTGGTAGCCGCCCATATTCGAGGCAATGGTTTTGGGAAGATGGCGGGGTCTGAGATCAATGGACCCGAATTGTTCCAGCAGGAACGTAGCAGACCATGTAGGCTGGGATGGAGTGAGGTAATAAATCTGTGCCGGCTTAATGGGGGCGTTGTAATTGTACGTCCATTCCGTGATGCTGGAGCCGTCTGTCAGTTTGAGCACATTGCCATGCGCGTCGCGGATGACTTGCGCTTCTTTGACTACGCCGCCGGGGATCGATTCGTTGTAAGTCACAACGAAGCTGGTCAGTTTTTTGGAGGAATTGTACTTGTAGCGGGTACGCGCCGGAATCTCGTTGGGGAGCCCGGTATCGTACCAGGTGGCCGAATCGGGTTGGCTGCAGGCGTTGAACCAGACATCCATGCGCTTGATGCCCGTGGCGCTGTCGGTCAGCGTCATCCGGTTGCCGGAATAAGTGATGTTGCTCACGTACGGCACGCCCCAGGCGGTCAGGTAGCCGCGGTGTTTAACCGGGCGGCCATCGGAGCCGCGGAAGATTTCAGAGCTGTATTCCGGTCCTTCGGAAACGCGGCTCAGGCCCACCGTGGTATGCAATGCCGTTAGCTGGCAGTCTGCAGTCTCGGGGCAATTTTGTTGCGGAAAATGCGGGTTCTTTTTGCAGGCGAGCAGGGAAAGGCAGGCCAGGAAGAGAATAACAGGGATTTGTTTCATGATGGAGGGATTGTTTGTATGAAAAATGATATAGGGAATTGTGTTGGGTTTGCTGGACCGAAAATGCTGCAAGTTTTTGTTGATATCGAAAGCCCGGCGGCTACGGCATTTTACCCGCTGCCGTAACCACCGGGAAGATGATTCCGTTAAAATTTAGGGCCGCCGCTGTAACCACGGCAGTTCCAGGTGAGCGTGATGGTATTGCCGTAAAGCCATTCGGTAGATTCTTCGGGTTTGGCCCACACTTCGTAAGACAACAGTTTTTCGCCGCTGATGACGAAGTTGGTAAACATCGTGGGGGTGAAAACGTAGCCGTTCATGCAATCCTGCTTCGTTTTGGGCAGATGCCGCGGACGGAAATCGATAAGGCCGAATTGCTCGAGAATGATGGTGCTGGACCAGTAAGCCGTTACGCTGGACTGGTACCCAAACTGCAATGGCGGTGTGGGTTTGGAATAATCGTACGTCCATTTGACGAAGGTCATGCCGTCGGTCATTTCAAGTACGTTGCCATGGGCATCGCGTTTGATATCGATGTTGTGAACGGTTTGATAAGGCGTGAACGCGTTGTAGACAGACCTGAACCCGGTGAGTTTTTTGTCGGCGTTGTAATGGTAGTATACCTGGTGCGGATGGTCGTAGGTGGTGCCGAGGGCGTACCAGGCCAGGGAGTCTGGCTGGCCGCAGGCGTTCAGCCATACTTCCATTTGTTTTTGGCCGGATGCGCTGTCTGTCAGCACCATCCGGTTGCCCGGGTAGCTGATGTTGTTGACGGTAGGTGCCTCCCAGGCGGTGGCATATCCGCGGTATTTGATGGGGCGGTTGGCGGCATCGCGGGTGATTTCTGCAGAGTTTTCGGGGAGGCCTCCAGACCGGGGGCCGTTGCCCTGGGTGGTGTGCATTACAGTGAGCTGGCAGTTGGCGGGCTCGGGGCATTTTCCGGTATGCGGGGGATAATGGGGCTTCTTGCAAGCCGCGGAAGAGATCGCGACGAGCAACAGTGCGTAATGGATTGTTTTCATTTCATGCTATGTTTTAACGTGATGTGGGTAAACAGCCTGGGGCAAACAGATCAGTTTGGGTGACATTCAATCTCGGCACGGTTCCACAGCAAGGGCAAGGAAAACAGTTTTTTATGGTGAATGAACGGGCGTAAACCAGGAAAAATCCCGCCAACGCGCCAACGGCGGACAGTTCGGGAAATATTGGGAGCATGGGCCGTTTATCCGGCAGGGGATAACAATGTGCATTTCGTTCTGGATTTTTGCAGGGTATTAGATCAGCAGGGATTCGGGCTAACAGCACTCCCCCGAAAGGGATGCACAAAATTAACCGGAAAGCCGACATGTAGTTTGCCGGTCTTCACATATTTGATTTATTGATATTTATTTTTTCATTATATAATTGGGGAAACTCGGATTTTTCCATCCCTTGGTAAATGCGTAGTTTTATACCCTCAATTTGCGTTCGGGATCTAATATGGCAAAAAAGCAAAAAACAACGGAACAACCGGCTCCTATCGTGCACAGCGATGAAATGATCGAAGTTTACGGCGCCAGGGAACATAACCTGAAAAACCTGGATATCCGTATTCCGAAAAACAGTCTGGTCGTAATTACAGGCATCAGCGGCAGCGGCAAATCGTCGCTGGCGTTCGACACCATTTACGCCGAAGGTCAGCGCCGGTACATGGAAAGTTTCGGGGCCTACGCCCGCCAGTTTATCGGCGATATGGAACGCCCGGATGTAGACAAGATCACTGGCCTGTCTCCCGTTATTTCCATCGAGCAGAAAACGACCAACAAGAATCCCCGTTCCACCGTTGGCACCATCACCGAGATTTACGACTTCCTCCGCCTGCTATACGCCCGCGCCAGCGAAGCCTTCTCCTATAACACCGGCAAGCGCATGACCCGCTTCTCCGAAGAAGAGATCATGGCGCACATCTTTTCCCATTTCCCGAAAAAGAAACTGGTCATCCTCGCCCCCCTCGTCCGCGGCCGTAAAGGCCACTACCGCGAACTTTTCGAACAAGTCCGCAAACAGGGGTTCGTTAAGGTGCGGGTAGACGGGGAAGTGATGGACCTCAAGGAAAGAATGCAGGTAGACCGGTACAAGATCCACGACATCGAACTGGTGATAGACCGCATCCAGGTGCAGGACGATGCCCGCGTGCGCATCAGCCAGAGCGTCCAGAAAGCGCTCCAGCTGGGCAAAGGGCTCATGTTCGTCATGGACCACGATTCCGGAAAGCTCTCCCAGTACAGCCGGCAGCTGATGTGTGAAGACACGGGCATTTCCTACGAAGAGCCGTCGCCCAACACCTTCTCCTTCAACTCGCCCTACGGCGCCTGCCCCCGCTGCAAAGGCCTCGGCACCATTTACCAGATCAATATGGACGATGTGCTGCCCGACCGCAGCAAATCCATCAACGAAGGCGGCCTCGTGCCCCTCGGCGAAGCGCGCGACACCTTCACTTTCAAGCAGGTACAGCAACTCGCCAAAAAATATAAATTCTCCCTTTCCGCGCCCATCGATAAAATCCCCGAAAACGCCCTCAATGTGCTCCTTTTCGGCGACGAGAACGGCAAACTGGAAGTGGACATGGGATTCGAGGAGAATGGTACCCCCGAGCCCTACGCCACCGAATACGAAGGCGTAGTAAATATGGTACGCCGGTATTTCAACGACACTTCTTCCGACTACGTGCGCAACTGGGCCGAAGGCTTCATGCAGCTTTCGGCTTGCCCGGAATGCAACGGCACCCGCCTCAAGAAGGAAAGCCTCATGTTTAAGGTAGACGGGAAAAATATTTCCGAGCTCGGAGAACTGAACCTCGCCAGCCTGGCCGTTTGGTTCAGCGATATCGAGAAACGCCTGAGCAACAAGCAGAACGTGATCGCCAAAGACGTGCTGAAGGAAATCCGCGAACGCCTCGGGTTCCTGCTGGACGTGGGCCTCACTTACCTCACGCTCAACCGCCCTACCCGCACGCTTTCCGGCGGCGAAAGCCAGCGTATTCGCCTGGCCACGCAGATCGGTTCCCAGCTCATGGGCATCACCTATATCCTCGATGAGCCTTCCATCGGGCTACATCAGCGCGATAACATGCGCCTCATCGACGCACTGCGCAACCTCAAGGAAATGGGGAACTCGGTGCTGGTGGTGGAACACGATAAAGATATCATGCTGCACGCAGACCACCTGATCGATATCGGTCCGGGCGCGGGCCTGCACGGCGGCCAGGTGGTAGCCCAGGGCACCCCGGCCGAAATGCTGAAGCTGAAAACCGCCACGGCGGGATATCTGAACGGGATACACGAAATCACCGTGCCCAAAGAGCGCCGCAAAGGCAACGGGAAGTTCCTGGAACTGAAAGGCGCATCCGGCAACAACCTCAAAAATGTCGGCATCAAACTGCCGCTCGGAACGTTCATCTGCGTGACCGGCGTATCCGGCAGCGGCAAATCTACGCTCATCAACGAAACTTTATACCCGATCCTTTCCCGCCACGCCTACAACTCCAAACTGACGCCCATGCCATATAAAAGCGTGAAAGGGCTGGAGGAGCTGGATAAGGTGATCGAGATCGACCAGTCGCCCATCGGGCGCACCCCGCGCAGCAATCCCGCTACCTATTGCGGATTCTTCACGGAGATCAGGCAGCTTTTTGCCGCGGTGCCCGAAGCCAAAATCCGCGGGTACAACGCCGGCCGTTTCTCCTTCAACGTGAAAGGCGGCCGCTGCGACGTTTGCGAAGGTGCGGGCGTTCGGGTGATCGAAATGAACTTTCTGCCGGATGTGTACGTGCATTGCGAAAAATGTAACGGCCGCCGCTATAACCGCGAAACCCTCGAAATCCGCTATAAAGGCAAATCCATCAGCGATGTGCTGGATATGACCGTCGAAGAAGCCGTGGAATTCTTCCAGGCGGTGCCGTACCTTCACCGCAAAGTGAAGACGTTGCAAGACGTTGGCCTGGGATACATCACCCTGGGGCAATCGGCCGTAACCCTTTCGGGTGGCGAGGCACAGCGGGTGAAAGTAGCGACGGAACTGTCGAAAAAGGATACCGGTAAAACCATCTATATCCTCGACGAGCCCACAACAGGCCTCCATTTCCAGGATATCCAGCTGCTGCTCAACGTGTTGAACAAACTGGTAGACCGGGGGAACACGGTACTCGTGATCGAACATAACCTCGATGTGGTGAAAGTGGCGGATTATGTGGTAGACCTCGGCCCCGAAGGCGGCGAAGGCGGCGGGCGCATCCTCGCCACCGGGACCCCGGAAGAAGTCAGCCAGTGCAAGGAAAGCCATACCGCCCTATTTTTGAAGAAAGAACTCAAGCAATAGGCGAACATGCCAACAGCCCGTTATATGAAATATCTGTTCCTGTTTCTTTGTTGCATAGCGGCACTTTCCGCGTGCGACGACGATACCAAGGTGTGCGACCAGGATACGCGTACCTCTGCCAACATCCGTTTCCGCTATCCCGTTCCCGGCAATCCCACGCAGAATAAAGATACCGTGCTGCCCAAGGTGACGGTGTTTGCCCTGAACAAAGACAGCCTGATCCGGAAGCGCACCGGCCTCAGCGGCATGCAACTGCCGCTCGATCTGCATAACGATACGAGCCGGTTCTATTTCCAGACAGACAGTACGGCGAAGGCCGATACGCTTACCTTTGCGTATAAACGCCAGCCGCATTTCGTGTCGGCCGGGTGCGGCGTAGTGATGTATTTCAACATCGACTCCGCCTGGTCTACCAAAAATGTCGTTAAATCCGTGCAGCTCAATGCCAAAAACATAACAACGATTAATGAAATTCACATTATCCTCCATTTTTAGCGCCTGCTTCCTGCTGATCGCCTGCTGTGCTGTTGCGCAGGAAAAAGGTGCTGCCGCCCCGCAGGACAAAAAGAAGGATTCCGCGAAGGCCCTGGTGGTGGAAGTGCCGGCAGGGCTGCGTATCGGTACGGACCTGTCGCGCATTGCGATGCACTTTTTCCAACCGTATCGTACAGACGCTACCATAACACTCGACGCCCGTTACCGCGACCGTATTTTCTTTGCTTCGGATATTTCCTGGAACCGCACTTCGCATTCGGATACCCTGTACAATTACAAGGGCAACGGCATCGCGATTTCGCTGGGCGTGAATTACAACCTGTTGAAAAAGCAGGTGCCGAAAGAGAATTTCATGCTGTTCGCCGGGATGAAATACGGATTCGCGTTGTTCAACTACGAATTGCCGAAGTACGAGGTGCCCGGCAGTTACTGGGGAGATTTTGAGGGCAGCCTGGCATCGTCCACCAAAACGGCCCACTGGGTGGAGCTGTCGGTGGGGATGAAAGTGGAAGTATTGAAGAATTTTTACCTCGGCTGGAGCATCCAGGACCGGTTGCTGCTGACGAAGAAGATATCGAAAGGCGATTATCCGCCGATGGTGATCCCGGGTTTCGGCAAAGGTAACAAGGGGAATGTGTTCGATATGCAGTACACGATCTCTTATTTGCTGCCGATGTGGAAAGTGAAGCAGAAAATGAGCCTTCCCTGATGGGTTGGAACGAAAGATATGCGTCCCCGGTTGCTGGTCAGCCGGGGATTTTTTTGAATAAAAAATCCCCGGTCCGTCGGACCGGGGATTTGCATATATACCTTAGCGATATTATCTGTTAAAGTCGCGTTCTTCGCCGCTGTTACCTTTATCACGGTCGTACCCGCCGCGGTCGCCGCCTCTGTCGAAGCCGCCACGGTCGCCACCGCGATCATAACCGCCACGGTCGCCGCCGCCGGAGTATCCCCCGCGATCACCGCCGCGATCGTATCCGCCGCCGCGGTCATATCCGCCACGGTCGCCACCGCCGCTATAACCGCCACGATCTCCGCCGCCGCCGTAACCACCGCGGTCTCCGCCGCGATCGTATCCGCCGCCGCCACCGCCGCGATCATAACCGCCGCCGCCACGGTTGCCGCCGTAACCGCCGCCACCGCCACGGTTTCCACCGCCGCCATAGCCGCCGCCACCACGATTACCGCCGCCGTAGCCACCGCCGCCACGGTTACCGCCGCCGCCGAAACGACCGCCGCCACCGCCGCCGAAGCGACCACCGCCTCCGCCGAAGCCACCGGGCCGGGGAGTTTTCTTCTCGATACCCCAGAGATATCCCTCCTTGAAACGGATGATACCGCGGGGGTCGGTGCTGAACTTGCCCCATGCGAAACCGGAGCCCACTTCGCTGAAGCGCAGATCGCCCAGCATATAGTAATGGGGCAGGCGGCGCGCGAAGTCAGACAGTTCGGCGTCTTCAGAATAACTGGCATCGTCGCGGCCGATCAGCCCGTCTTCCCGGTTCCAGATGTCGTTCACGACGATCTCGTGTACCAGGCCGATGTTCGATTTGCGCGGGTCTTTACCGTATTCGTGCAGCTGTTCGAGGAAACCCGTGAGGGAATCCGCCTGCTTCACGATCACAGCGGGAGAATGGCCAACGTAGAACACGCTGCCCCAGTCGCCCTCGGCATCCACGTCCACCACCCAGCTGTTGCCGTAGCCGTCGCCGGCGATACGGATAGAACGGGGGATCAGGTTCGGGATCTCGAATTCATTTACCGCATCGAAAGTAATGGCGTCCAGGCCGTAAAAGAGGAAACCGCTGGAAAAGGCCAGGAGTTCCCTGATCTCGTCCGGGATATAATTGGTGCGCAATTGATTGCCGATGTCGTCAATTTCGTCTTCGGAAAGCCCGGGGAACAATTCTACCGAGTATTCCTCTTTCTGTTGCGTATAATACTGCTCGTCCAGCATTTTACGCAGCTGTTCAAGTGGCGTCATTTTTTGAATTTATATATAATTATGCTCTAATCATTTCAATGTGGGGGATATTATCCTCCATATACGTATCACTTCGCTGTACGAACCCCAAAGATTCATAAAATTTCTGTAAATATTGCTGTGCACTGATCTTAATAGCGATATTTCCCCATTTCTCCTGCACCGCAGCGATCGAAACGTTCATCAGCTCCCGCCCGAAACCATGATTTCTCGCAAACGAAGCTGTGACCACCCGGCCTATGGAAGCCATGTCAAACTTGATGCCGGGCGCAAATATCCGGGTATAGGCTGCCAATCCGGCATCCGTGCTGCCCATTACGTGGAAAGCCCGCTGGTCGTAGTTGTCGGCATCCTGGTAGGCACAATTCTGCTCCACCACGAACACCTCGTTCCGCAGCCGCAGCACCTGGTACAATTCTTCGTTGCTAAGCTCCCCGAACGACTTGATTTCCCACCTTATATCCATTATTATACCCTTTTTTGATAATTTTTCACGTTTGGGGGTTTGATTTCAGGGATAGAGTGCCGAAATTGGCCCCGGAAACCATACAGCCTTTTTGAACATGAGCAGCCATTCTCTCCCATTCCTGTCGATGGACCATATCACGGTCCGTAACCAGCAGTTCACCCTTCTGAAGGAATTCACCTGGCATGTCAACACCGGTGAGCACTGGGCGATAGTTGGCAGGAGCGGGGCCGGTAAGACCAGCCTCCTTCACACAATTATCGGCAAAAATAATGTGATCGGCGGGAGTATCCGACATTATTTTTATGAACGTTACCGCGAGGCCCACCCCGTAGATGACCCCTACTTCAATTATCGCCGCCTCGTGGCCATGGTAGGGCATCACAACGATTTCAGGAACAAATCCAACATGCCGGATTTTTATTACCAGCAGCGTTTCAACTCGATGGACTCCTCAGATGCGCCTACGGTCGACGAATACCTCGAAAACCGCTCGGAAGACCCGCTGCTGGCGCCCCTCAACATCGGGCCCCTCCGCCACAAGGAGCTCATCAAGCTTTCCAACGGCGAAACCCGCCGGGTCATGATCGCCCGGGCGCTCCTGCGCCGGCCGGAGCTCCTCCTCCTCGATAATCCCTTCATCGGCCTCGACGTGGCCGCCCGCCAGGCATTCCACGGCATCGTAGACCACCTGGCCGCATCGGGAGTGGCCGTGGTGCTCGTCACCACCCCGCAGGAAATCCCCGCCGCCATCACCCACGTCCTCGAACTGGACGGCGGCCGCATCGCCGGCTCCTGGACGCGCGCCGGATTCCTGGCGCAATACCGCCCGGAAGCGCCGGAAGCTGCCGCCACCGCCATGGACGCGGGGCTCGTGGCATCCCTCACCGAAAGCGCCCCGAAATACGATTTCACATCCATCGTGCAAATGGAAAACATCCATGTGAAATACGGCGAAAACGTTATCCTCGACGGCATCGACTGGCACGTCCGCTCCGGCGAGAAATGGGCGCTCCTGGGGCCGAACGGCTCCGGGAAAAGCACCCTCCTCAGCCTCATCACGGCCGATAACCCACAGTCGTACGCCAACCGCATCGTACTGTTCGACCGTAAAAGAGGCAGCGGCGAAAGCATCTGGGACATCAAGCGGAAGATCGGTTTCGTATCCCCCGAGCTGCACCAGTATTTCAAATCCGACGCCACCTGCCTCCAGGTAGCCGCTTCCGGGTTCTACGACACCATCGGCTACATGCGCCCCGCCACGCCGGAGCAACTGGAAGCCGCCGGGAAATGGTTGCAGGTGCTGGAATGCGGGAATTATACCGGGGAGCTGTTCAAGAACGTGCCCGCCGGCATCCAGCGGCTCGTGCTGCTGGCGCGCGCCCTCGTGAAAAATCCGCCGCTGCTTATTTTCGACGAGCCTACCCAGGGCCTGGACGATCACCAGCGAAATCACTTCAAAAAAATCATTGAAATGCTCTGCGAACATATGGATGTGACCATGATTTACGTTACGCATTATGAAGAAGAGCTGCCCGCGCCCGTGAACCGCTTTTTGCGCATCCGCAGCGGGAAAATGATATAAATCCGATACCTTTAGTCCGTCCAAAAACCTCCTACACTATGCATCCGACCAAACGGCTACTGCCCCTGGCCTGTCTGTTAACCGTATTTGCCGCAGCGTTATTCCTGGCAGGATGCGGAACGAAAGCAAAAGAAGTGGACCCCGCTTTCGCCCGCTACATCGACGCCTACACGTCCGGCATCATTTCCAAACAAAGCGCCATCCGCATCCAGCTGGCCGGAGACGTGAATGTGACCCACGCCGTCAACGAACCGGTTGAGGAAGACGTATTCTCGTTCTCCCCCTCCATCTCCGGAAAGGCTTTCTGGGTAGACGCTACCACGCTGGAATTCAGGCCAGACAAGAACCTCGAGCCCGGAAAACGCTACACCGGCAAGTTCAAGCTCGGTAAAGTGATGACCGTTCCCTCGCAGTTCAAAGTCTTCGAATTCGGTTTCGAAGTTATCAAGCCTTCTTTCGAAGTGGAGCTCCTGGGCCTTAAAACCGCCGGCAACAGCCGAGAGAAAATGCAGTACACCGGCGTGGTGCGGACTTCCGACGCGGAAGACGTGCAGGCCGTGGAAAAACTCGTGACCGTGCAATACGAAGGCGAAAAAACCACCATGAGCTGGCAGCACGACGTCGCCAACCGCACCTATCGCTTCACCATCGGCAACATCACCCGGAAATCCGTAGCGGCCAAACTCCACATCCTGTGGGACGGAACGCCCATCAAATCCGACGTGAAAGACAGTCGCGAAGTGGAAGTGCCGGCCATCGGGGATTTTAAAGTGCTCGACATTCAGCCCCGCTACGAGCCCGAAGAACATGTGCTCGTCCAGTTCTCCTGCCCGCTCCTGCCCACACAGGCGCTGGAAGGCCTCATCACCATCAGCGGCCAATCCGACCTGAAATATACCGTCGAAGGCAGTGAAGTGAAAGTTTTCGCGCCGGGGCGCCTGGAAGGGAATTACACCGTGATCGTGAACGAAGGCGTGCTGAGCGCGTTCGAAGACCGCCTCAATAAAGCCTTTACCGGCAGCGTGAATTTCGAGAACAGAATGCCTTCCGTTTCCATCCCCGGAAAAGGTGTGATCATGCCGCAAAGCGGGAAACTGGTCATGCCGTTCGAAGCCGTGGGATTGAACGCCGTAGACGTGACGGTACTGAAAATATACGAAAGCAACATCCCCCAATACCTCCAGCGCAATACCCTCAACGGGGATAACGAACTGCGCCGCGTGGCGGCCCCCGTGGTGGAAAAAACCATCCGCCTCGACGCCGACAAATCCCTCAACCTCCGCCACCGCAACCGTTTTAACCTCGACCTCGAACAGATCATCAAAGCCGAACCGGGCGCTATTTACCGCGTGCGGATCGGGTTCCGGAAAGCATATGCGTTGTATTCCTGCAAAGGGGATGACGAAGCGGCAGATGAAGACGGCGAGGAAAGCGAACGGGAATATTACGGGGAAGACGGGATCGACGAAGACGACGCGTTCTGGCGCCGGTACGACGATTATTATCCCTACGGTTACAGCTGGGACGACCGCGACAATCCCTGCCGCAACAGTTACTACCATTACGAACGCTGGGCTTCGCGCAATATCATCGCTTCCAACATAGGGATCATCGCCAAACGCGGGAACGATAACAGCATGGTGGTGGCCGTAACGGATATCCGTGATGCGAAACCCATGTCTGGCGTGGATATCAGCCTGCTCGACTATCAAAACCAGGTAGTGTTCACCACGAAAAGCGACGGCGACGGCTTCGCGAAGTTCGAACTGAAGAAAAAGCCCTACCTCCTCGTCGCCAAACGCGAAAACGAGCGTGGCTATCTGAAGCTGGACGACGGTTCCTCGCTGCCGCTGAGCCGCTTCGACGTAAAAGGCGAACAGGTGCAGCACGGGATGAAAGGGTTTCTGTATGGGGAAAGAGGGGTTTGGCGACCGGGGGATTCCCTGTTCCTGACCTTCCTCCTGGAAGACAAAGACAACAAGCTTCCCGAAAACCACCCGGTAACACTGGAGCTGTACAACCCGAAAGGACAACTGTACAAGCGCATCAATCAACATATTTCCCTCAATGGGTTCTATAATTTCAACACCCTCACCGATGCCGACGCCCCCACGGGCAGCTGGCTCGCCAAGGTGAAAGTTGGCGGCGCAGAATTCAGGCGCAACATCCGCATCGAAACCGTGAAGCCCAACCGCCTCAAGGTAAAACTCGACTTCGGGGGCCAGGAATCGCTGGTGAAAGACCATCAGCCCAAAGGCACCCTCACCGCGGCATGGCTCTTCGGCGCGCCGGCGCAAAGCCTCAAAGCCAAGGTGGACGTGTCGCTCACCTCATCGCGCACCACCTTCCCGAAGCTCGACGGTTATCATTTCGATGACCCCACCGAATCTTTCTCCACCGAGAACAAAACCATTTTCGAATCGAGCCTCAACGAAGACGGCTCCGCGCCGGTATCGGCCAGCATTCCCGTCGGGGAACGCGCGCCCGGCGTGCTGAAAGCCAATTTCGAAGTGAAAGTGTTCGAGCCCGGCGGCGATTTCAGCATCGACCATTTCTCCATGCCTTATCATGTGTTCGACTCGTACGTGGGCGTTAACGCGCCAACGGGGAACAGCCTGACCGGCATGCTCGTCACCGATAAAACTCATTCCGTCAGCATCGTGAACGTAGACGCCAGCGGCCGGTTCATCGGCGGCAGCAGGAAAGTGGAAGTGCAACTCTATAAAATCCGCTGGCGCTGGTGGTGGGATGAAAGCGACGACGATATCAGCAATTTCACCAACGACAACTATAACCAACTCATTTCCACCGACCAGGTTACGCTCCAGAACGGCAAAGGCAGCTGGAACCTCCTGGTGCGGCAGCCCAGCTGGGGCCGGTACCTCATCCGCGTGAAAGACCTCGAAAGCGGGCACATCACCGGTCAATCGGTGTACATCGACTGGCCGAATTTCGAAGAACGGATGCAGAAGGAGAACCCCACGGAAGCTTCCATGCTCGTATTCACCGCCAGCAAAACTAAATACAGCGTGGGTGAAGATGTGACGATCACCATCCCCAGCAGCGAAGGCGGCCGCGGGCTGATCAGCATCGAATCGGGCAGTAAAGTGCTCAAGACCGACTGGATCAGTACCGAAAAAGGGCAGACCGTCTATAAATTCAAGGCCGAGCCGAACATGGCGCCCAATATTTATGTGAACGTAAGCCTGTTGCAGCCGCATGCGCAAACCGTGAACGATCTGCCCATCCGCATGTACGGAACGATTCCCGTGCTGGTGGAAGATCCGAACACGATCCTCAAACCGCAGATTTCCCTGCCGGCTACATTGCGCCCTGAGTCTGCCGCGTCGATTTCCGTGTCCGAAGCCGGCGGCAAGCCGATGACGTACACGGTAGCCATCGTGGACGAAGGTCTGCTCGACCTCACCCGCTTCAAAACCCCCGACGCGCACGGCGTATTCTATTCCCGCGAAGCCCTCGGCGTAAAAACCTGGGATTTGTTCGATTACGTGATCGGCGCATGGGGCGGCGACCTGGAAAGGATCCTGAGCATCGGTGGCGACGAAGGCCTCAACCGTGGCGCCAGCCAGGCCAAGGCCAACCGGTTCAAACCCGTCGTGAAATTCATGGGGCCGTTTTATCTGAAGAAAGGGGAGAAGCAGACGCATAATTTCCAGTTGCCGCCGTACATCGGCTCCGTAAAAGCCATGGTGGTAGCAGGGCAGGATGGTGCGTACGGCAGCGCCGATAAAGTGGCCGCTGTGAAGAAGCCCCTCATGCTGCTGGCCACCGCGCCGCGCGTGTTGGGCCCCGGCGAAACGATCCAGCTGCCGGTGACCGTCTTCGGACTGGAACCGCATGTGAAGCAGGCCAGCGTATCCCTCACTTCCAACCCGTATTTCGAAGTGGTGGGCGAAGCCACCAAAACCGTCAGTTTCCCGAAACCCGGTGAGCAACTGGTATATTTCGACGTGAAGATCCGCAACCTCGTGGGCATCGGTAAGTTCAAGGTAGTAGCCACCAGCGGCAAGGAAAGGGCGGAAGAAAATGTGGAGCTGGATGTGCGCAATCCCAATCCGTTCATGACCAACGTGATCGAGAAAACGCTGGAGCCCGGCGGCAGCTGGAACGCGCCGTTCTCGCCGGTGGGCATGGCCGGCACCAATACCGGTGTGCTGGAAGTGTCTACCATCCCCGCGCTCAACCTCGAAAAACGATTGAAATTCCTCATCCAGTATCCGCACGGCTGTGTGGAGCAAACCACTTCCGGTGTGTTCCCGCAATTATCGCTCGGCACCATCATGGATTTGAGCGACAAGCAGAAAGCGGATGTGGACCATAATATCAAAGCCGGCATCAACCGGTTGAAAGGTTTCCAGACAACAGACGGCGGATTGTCGTACTGGCCGGGTTTGAGCAATGCAGACGAGTGGGGCACCAACTACGCCGGCCACTTCATGCTCGAAGCGCAGGAGAAAGGGTACACCCTGCCCCCGGGATTCCTGGACGCATGGCGGAAATACCAACGCAACAAAGCCATCAGCTGGGCGCCGAGCTCTTACAACTTCGCCGGTGGCGACCTCGTGCAGGCGTACCGTCTCTACCTGCTGGCGCTTTCCCGCACGCCGGAAATGGGCGCTATGAACCGTCTCCGCGAATTCCAATACCTCTCGGCCCCCGCCAAATGGCGGCTCGCCGCGGCGTATAAACTCGCCGGCCAGGCGGAAGTCGCCAATTCGCTGGTACGCGGCCTGCCCGTAACGGTGCAGCCCTACACGCAACTGGGCGGAACTTTCGGTTCCGATCTGCGCGATAAAGCCATGATCCTCGAAACATTGACCATCCTCGGCCAGCGCAATACCGCACTGGGCCTGCTGAAAGAAGTAGCCGCCGAACTGGGGAAAGAACAATGGTACAGCACGCAAACCACTGCATACTCCCTCATCGCCGTGGCGAAATTCTGCGGAACGAATAAAGGCAGCAAGATGAGTTTCTCCTATAACCTCAGCGGTACGGGCGGGAACATTAATTCGGAATCCTATCTGTCGCAATTGCCGGTGGCGTTTAAGGGAACCAACAGCGTAACGGTGCAGAACAAAGGCCAGAACGTGCTCTACGCGCGCCTCATCCTTCGCGGACAGCCGGAAGCCGGGCAGAACCCTTACGCCGAAAACCAGCCAGACGTGATGTCGATGAGCGTGGATTATAACACCCGCACCGGCAAACCGGTGAACGTAGACCAAATGAAACAGGGAACGGATTTTGTGGCCACCGTCACCATCCGCAACCCCGGCAAGCGCGGTTTCTACGAGCAACTGGCGCTGACGCAGGTGTTCCCCTCGGGTTGGGAAATCATCAATACCCGTTTGATGGGCAACGACAGCACGCTGCGCATGTCGCCCTACACTTACCGCGATATCCGCGACGACCGGGTGTATACCTATTTCAACCTGGAAGAAGGTAAGACCGTTACTTACCAGGTGCTGCTGAACGCGGCGTACCTCGGGCGGTACTATCTGCCGGCCACGGGCGCAGAAGCGATGTACGACAATACGATACACGCATTCGTGCCGGGCAAGTGGGTAGAAGTAGTGAAATAATTTTCTAAACGATATAACAAGGCCGGCGCGGGAAACAGCGCCGGCCTTTCTTTCCTTATGTGGACGCGACTGAAGGCCTGGGCATACCGGAGAAGATGGCGGTTATCGATAGCGGCGCTGCTGCTGGTGGGATATTATTTCCTGCTGCCGCGGCAATTGTTTACTGCGCCTACTTCTTTCGTGATCGAAGACGAAAAGGGCGACCTGATGAGCGCTGCCATCGCCAAAGACGGGCAGTGGCGGTTTCCGGCGGATAAATCCGTGCCGGAGAAGTTCGCCAAATGCATTGTGGCGTATGAAGACAAAAGGTTTTACTGGCATTGGGGGATCGATCCCGGCGCTACGTTCCGTGCGTTGAAACAGAACGTGGGCGGCGGGAAAGTGGTGAGCGGGGCGAGCACCATCACCATGCAGGTGATCCGCCTGTACCGCAACAAGCCGCGCACCATCTGGCAGAAGCTGGTGGAAATGGCGATGGCCACGCGGCTGGAGTTCCGGTATTCGAAAAAAGCCATCTTGGGATTGTATGCCGGCAATGCGCCTTTCGGCGGAAACGTGGTGGGATTGGAAGCGGCGTCGTGGCGATATTACGGGCGCAAGCCAGACCAGTTGTCGTGGGCGGAAACGGCCACCCTTGCGGTGTTGCCGAATAGTCCGGCGTTGATCCACCCGGGCAGGAACCGACAGCGGCTGATGGAGAAGCGGAACGCGCTGCTGCAAAGGCTTTGGCGCAACGGTGCCATCGACAGTACGACCTGTGCGCTGGCCTGTGTGGAGCCCCTTCCCGACAAGCCCCATCCATTGCCCGAGCTTACGCCGCACCTGCTGAGCCGCTTCCGCCAGGAGTACCGCCTGAAAGGCGAATCCGGCAGCACGCGGCTGAAAACCACCATCACCGGCGACCTCCAGCAAAACGTCATAGACATCGTGAACCGGCATCACCTCCAGCTGAAAGCCAACGGTATCAACAACGCCGCCGCCCTCGTGCTCGACGTCGAAACCGGCCATGCCCTCGCATATGTCGGCAATGTCTATCATCCCGAAGACCCCGAGCTGGAAGCGTACGTAGATATCATCCAGGCGCCGCGCAGCCCCGGCAGCACCCTCAAGCCGCTGCTCTACGCCGGCATGCTGAACGATGGCCTCATGCTGCCCAATACGCTGCTGCCCGACGTGCCCACGCACATCGCCGGATATACGCCTCAAAACTTCGACCAGCATTTCGACGGCGGCGTTCCCGCATCCCGCGCCCTGGCGCGCTCGCTTAACATTCCCGCCGTCAAAACCTTACAGCAATACCGCAGCGACCGCTTCCTCAACCTCATGCGGCAACTCGGCATCACCACCATGCGCAAGCCCGCCACGCACTACGGTTTGTCGATGATCCTCGGCGGCGGGGAAACCACACTTTGGGAACTGGCCGGCGTGTACGCCAGCATGGCCCGCACGCTGCTGCACCAGGACCATTACAGCGGTAAATACGATCAGGACGACTATCATCCGCCCATGTACCGCGCCAGCGACGGAAAGCCGGGCCGCTTCGGCCTTACGCGCTTCGGGCTGCTCGACGCGGGCGCCATCTGGTATACGTTCAATGCGATGGAAGAAGTGATGCGCCCGGGCGAAGAAATGCTCTGGCAGGCGTTCGCATCGTCGAAGCGGATTGCGTGGAAAACGGGCACCAGCTTCGGTTTCAGGGATGGATGGGCGATCGGTGTTACGCCACAGTTCGTGGTGGCGGTGTGGACGGGCAATGCCGATGGTGAAGGCCGCCCGGGATTGACGGGCGTTTCCGCCGCGGCGCCATTGATGTTCGATATTTTCAGGTTATTGCCGAATACCGCGCCGTTCCCCGTGCCGGCAGACCATCTCAAAACCATCGCCGTGTGCCGGCAAAGCGGGTACCGGGCCGGAGAATATTGCACCGAGCGCGATTCGCTGCCCGTGCCGCAGGCGGGGCTTCGATCGGCCGTATGCCCCTACCATCAACTCATCCACCTCGACGCAACGGGCAAATACCGCGTTACGGCCGATTGTGAGCAGCCAGACCGGATGCAGCACAAACCCTGGTTCGTGCTACCGCCCGCCATGGAATATTTCTATCGCGCCACGCACGCCTACGAGCCCCTTCCGCCGTATCTCCCCGGCTGCGCCGTCGAAGACCAGGCCCGCGCGATGGAGCTCATCTATCCCCGGCCCCACGCCCGCATTTACGTGCCCGTGGAGATCGACGGCTCGCTGGGCGAAACCGTGTTCAAAGCCACGCACCGCAATCCCAACGCCAGGATCTTCTGGCACCTCGACCAGGAATTCGTCGGAGAAACAAAGGATTTTCACCAGCTGTCGTTCCGCCCGAAAGCGGGCAAGCACATGCTGACGATCGTTGATGAAGAAGGGGAGCAGATCCGGTTAGACTTCGAGATTCTCGACAAGTCGAAGGATCAGTAATTGTATTTTTCTTTCCACAAAGCTTTCAGGTAGCGGCGGAGCTCGTCTTCCCGGGCGTTTCTGCCCGGGTCGTAGAACCGCGTGCCGGCGATGGCGTCGGGCAGGTATTCCTGTTCGGAAAAGTTATTGTCGAAGTCGTGGGAATAACGGTAGCCTTTGCCGTAGCCGTGCTGCTTCATGAGTTTGGTGGGCGCGTTGCGGATGTGCAGGGGAACGGGGAGGTCGCCCGTTTGGCCCACCACGCTTTGCGCCGCGCCAATGGCCATGTAGGAGGCGTTGCTTTTGGGAGAGGAGGCCAGGTAAGTGGCGCATTGCGACAGGATGATCCGGGATTCCGGGTTGCCGATCATGGCCACGGCCTGAAAGCAGCTGGTGGCCAGCAAAAGCGCGTTGGGATTGGCGTTGCCGATGTCTTCCGAAGCTAGAATTACCAGTCTGCGGGCGATGAACTTGATGTCTTCGCCGCCAGCGAGCATCCGCGCGAGCCAGTACACGGCGCCGTTGGGATCGCTGCCGCGGATGGATTTGATGAAGGCGGAAATGATGTCGTAATGCTGTTCGCCCGACTTATCGTAAATGGCCACGCGCTGCTGCGCGATGTCCATCACTTTTTCGTTGTTGATGACGATGGGCGATTCTTCCTGCAAGGTGTCTACCACCAGTTCGAAGAGGTTGAGCAGCTTGCGGGCATCGCCTCCGGAGATATTGAAGAGGGCTTCGGTTTCCTGCAGTTCGATCGTTTTGGACGCGAGCCAGGCGTCTTTTTCCATGGCGATGCGGAGGAGTTTACTGAGCTCTTCCGGGCCGAGGGGTTTGAGCACATACACCTGGCTGCGCGAGAGCAAGGCCGCATTTACTTCGAACGACGGGTTTTCGGTAGTAGCGCCGATGAGGGTGATGATCCCCTTTTCCACGGCGCCCAGCAAGGCATCCTGCTGCGATTTATTGAACCGGTGGATTTCATCGATAAACAATACCGCATGGCGGCTTTTGGCGAGGTCGATCACCTCGCGGATGTCTTTGACGCCCGACGAAATGGCGCTCAGCGTATAAAACGGGACCTGCAGCGTATGCGCGATGATATTGGCGATGGTGGTTTTGCCCACGCCCGGAGGCCCCCACAGGATCATGGAGGGGATCTTGCCGGCGGCGATCGCTTTCCGGAGAATGCTGCCTTCGCCGGTCAGATGGTCCTGGCCTACGAGGTCGTCCAGCGTTTCAGGACGGAGTCTTTCTGCCAATGGTGCGCGCATGGTTCTTTTTGATTATACGTCGAAGAAATGTTCGTTGTTCTCGGCCTGCTCGCGGTCTTTCTTCCATTTATTGAGGAAAAAGCTGGACAGTACGCAGTTGACGGCGATGGCGGCGGCGTGGATGCCGAACAGGAAGTTGATGATCCGCATCATGGCGTTGAGGACGTCTTGCCGCGTGTAGCCGGTGTCTTTGGGGATTTCGCCCAGGGGGAACAGCTTGTCCAGTTCCGACGGTTCCAGGCGGTTCAGCTGGATGAGCATGGTCACGAAATACATGGCGTAAATGAACGCCAGCACGCTCAGGATGATGATCTGCTTGGGGAAACCCTCCGCCAGCGGAGCCCCCGGCTGCCGCAACGTGCGCTGCAGCCGCAGACAATAGTAGTTATGCATGAACGTAGTGGCATACATCAATATCATCATCAACGCCGGTATCGACGGGCTGAACAATGCCGAAATCAACACGAAAACCGCCAGCAGGCTCACTGAGATCAGGTTGCCCCAGGTCAAAAACCGAAATAGTCCGAACAGAAGATTCATCCCTTTGCACTTTTTTTAGTCTATGCAAACCTACGAATTTACCTTTTAACACAAACGGCGTGCTGTAAGTGCCGAATCTTCGATAAATTTATCCATCTAAATCTGCAAGCATATGCTATTTATCAACACCTCCGCCAGGCGGATGACGGCCGGGATCCTCCTGGCCCTGTCGGCCGCGGGGCCCGTTGCCGCCCAGAAAGTGCCGGCATTCGATAATTCTTCCATCGACCGAAATATCAAACCCTGCCACGATTTCGACGGATTCGTCAACAACGGCTGGAAGAAAAACAATCCCATCCCCGGCACCGAGAGCCGCTGGGGCGCCGGTGGCATCCTCGATAAGGAAAACAAGGAAGTCCGCCTCAAAGGCATCATCCAGTCCATCGCCGGCCGAACCGGCCTGGCCAAAGGAACGGAAGAACAACAGATCGCCGATTACTACGCCTCCTTCCTCGACACCGTCACCATCGAAAAACGCGGCATCACACCCCTCGCCAAATGGATCGGCAAGATCAACAACATCAAAACGCTGGCCGACTGGGCCACCGTTGTGGGAGAGCTCCAGAACATGGGCGTGAGCACCTGGGCCGGGTTCAGCGTGGACGCCGATATGAAAGACAGTAAAGTGAATGCGGTATACGGCGGGCAAGACGGCCTCAGCCTCGGCGAACGCTCCTACTACGAACGTACCGACGAAAGCACCCAGAACGTCCGGAAGGAATTCGTGGGCCACGTCAACAAAATGTTCGCCCTCGCGGGTTTCCCGGAAAAAGACCCCGGGCAGACGATCCTCGCTTTCGAAACGAAGCTCGCCCTGCTGCAGCTCACCAACGTGCAGCTCCGCGACCCGGTGAAAACCTATAACAAAATAGCTTTCAACGAACTGCGGACCCTCGCGCCGGAATTCGACTGGGGCGGGTTTACGAACGTGCAGATGATCAGGACGGATACCCTCGTGCTGCAGAACAAGGAATACATCACCAACGGCGCCAAACTCCTAAAATCCACGCCGCTGGCCACCCTCAAAACCTGGACGAAGTTCCAGCTGCTGAGCACTTTCGCCGGATATCTGCCGAAGAAATTCGATGACGAGAATTTCCGCTTCTTCGCCACGGTGATGACCGGCCGTAAAATGCAGCGCCCTCGTATCGACCGCGCCATCCGCTCTACCGACGGCGTGCTGGGAATGCCGCTGGGCAAGCTTTTCGCGAAACAGTATTTCCCCGAATCCAGCAAACAGAAAGTGTCGGAAATGATCGAAAACGTGCGCACCGTGTATGGCGAACGCATCGACCAGCTCACCTGGATGAGCCCCGAAACCAAGCTGATGGCCCACAAAAAACTGAAAGCCTTCACCTATAAGATCGGCTATCCCGACAACTGGAAAGATTATTCTTCGATCGATATCCAACGCGGCAAACTGGTGGAAAACATCATCAATGCCACCCAGTTCAAGCACGACGAAACGATCAAAAAGATCGGCAAGCCGGTGGATAAATCCGAATGGCTCATGACGCCGCAGACCGTAAACGCTTACTACAACCCGCTGAACAACGAAGTGGTGTTCCCCGCGGGCATCCTGCAGCCGCCATTCTTCAATCCCGATGCAGACGATGCCATCAACTACGGCGGCATCATCGCCGTGATCGGCCACGAGTTCACGCATGGTTTCGACGACCAGGGCTCGCAGTTCGATGCAGACGGGAATTTGCAGAACTGGTGGACGGAAGCCGACCGTAAGAATTTCGACGGACTGGCAAAACGTTACATCGAATACTTCGGCAAGCTGGAAGCTTTGCCTGGCTTCAAGATCAATGGTGAGCTGACGATCGGCGAAAACATCGCAGACCTCGGCGGGCTCACGCTGGCCTATTATGCATTGAAAAAATCTTTCGAAGGAAAGGCGGAACCCGCGCCCATCGATGGTTTTAGCTGGCAGCAACGATTCTTCCTCGGCTGGGGGCAGGTTTGGCACATGAACATCACAGATGCCGCACTGCGCAACCAGATACAGACCGATCCGCATAGCCCGGCGAAGTTCCGTGTGAACGGGCCGATGCCGCACCTGGCAGAATTCCAGAGCGCCTGGAAATGCAGCGAAGGCGATGCCATGACATTGCCTCCCGCACAGCGCGTCGTGATTTGGTAATCAAGATAAACGTACAGCGTACATCAACGGCCAGGATCGATTCCTGGCCGTTTTTTTATGGTATTTTGACGATGATGACGCATCTGAAGAATAATTATGTCAAAATATTGATAGATATCCCATAAGTGAGGTCAAATTGTTACCCCCGCGTGCGTAGTTCTACGTTCCGGATTTTCGGTATTAATACGCTTTCCTGACTATCTGGAATTCGTGACATTTGTGATGGAATTCATTGGTCTGTAGCCCATTTGCCAAGACCATCGGCCTGTCCACCGTTGTAACCCCAATCCCCCTGGAGGCCGGTGCAGGTTACCGTACTACCTGTGCCGGCGCCAACGGTCTTAACCCCTTTCCCATTTTTATTTATTGTTAATCGCTTTCGAGAGTATGTTCCCGACCGAGGGGAACGTTTTTCCGGGCGCGCAAATACTATCAGTAACCGGCAATTAACTGTTAACGCGGGGTCGCGGGCTTTGCTATACTTGTAATAAATTCTGAGGTTATGAAAACGGATATGAAAAAAGCAGTGATGCTGGCCGCGATGGCGATGGGGACGATGAGCGCCGCCGCGCAGCAGCCCGGCGAATTGTGGGGGAAGAATGCCGATGCGGGGAAAAGCGCCAAAACGAAGTGGTTCACCGAAGCTAAATTCGGGCTCTTCCTGCATTGGGGGCCTTATTCGCACTTCGGCGGAGAAATCCGCGGGAAGCGGTATTACGGCATCACGGAATGGATCATGCAGCGCGATAAAACGCCCGCCAACGAATATACACAACTGGCGAAGGGCTTCAATCCCTCTGAATTCAACGCGGAAGAATGGGTGAACATCGCCAAAGCGGCCGGTGTGAAGTACATCGTTATCACGTCCAAGCACCACGACGGCTTCGCCATGTTCGATTCCAAATATTCGGATTTCGATATCGTGGAAGCCACGCCCTTCAAGCGCGATCCTCTCAAAGAACTGGCGGCCGCCTGCAAAAAGGCCGGTATCAAGCTCGGGTTTTACTATTCGCAGTTCCAGGACTGGCACGAACCTAACGGCGGCGGCAATGGGTGGGACTTCGATAACAAAACCAAAGACTACGCATCTTATTACCGCAATAAATCACTGCCCCAGATCACCGAGTTGCTGAGCAATTACGGCGAACTGGGCATCATCTGGTTCGATACGCCGGGGAATATGAGCAAAGAAGAATCCGCGGAGTTCATGGAAAAAGTGCATCGCCTGCAACCCAATTGCCTGGTGAGTAGTCGCGTAGGGAACGGCCTGGGCGATTTCAAGGATTTCGGCGACGGCGAAGTGCCGCCCGGTGTGGTGAAAGGCGCGTGGGAAGCGATTTTCACGCACAACGACAGTTGGGGATATTCCAGCTTCGACCAGAATTTCAAATCGCCCCGCGAGATCATCCGCCTGCTGGCGGAAGTGGCGTCGAAAGGCGGGAACCTCATGATGAACATCGGGCCAGACGGGAAGGGGAAGATTCCCGGCCCTTCCGAACAATATTTCCGCGAAACGGGCCGCTGGCTGCAGAAGAACGGCGAAGCGATCTATGGCACCACGTTCTCGCCCATCGCGGAGCAGCCCTGGGGCGTGATGACGAGCCGCCCGGGGAAACTGTACCTCCATGTGCTCGACCGGCCGCATAACGGGAAAATCCTCGTGCCCGCGTTCACCGGTAAAGCCCTCAAAGCCCGGCTGCTCGACGGTGGCAAGCCCATTGGCTTCAAACAATCCGGCGAAGATGTGTGGCTCACATTGCCCGCTTCGCTGCCCGATGCGCGAAATTCCGTGATCGTGCTGGATTATAGCGGAGCGCTGGAGGAAAGGCACGCCATTCCGCTGGTAGCCGGCGCGCAATACGAAAGCATCGCTTTGCCGGCGGAACGCGCGGCTGTGCATGGTTCCGCGGTAGTGACCCGGTTTACGCACAGTTATTATTTCGGCGACTGGAAGCACGCGGTTTGCGCGGCCGGTATGCGCCGTCCGGAAGACAGCATCAGCTACCGTTTGCGTTTTACGGAACCGGGCGATTACAAGATCACCTTGCAATATGCCGCGGATACATCGCACGAAAAGAGGGAAGGTGTCGTGGAAATGCAGCCTGATGGCGGCGCGCAGCAGGATTTTCGGTTCCAGGTGTTGTTGACGGGGAAATACGATTCCCACAAGCCGCTGCTATTCATCGACCAGACGATCGCGGTGGTAAGCGTGAAATCTCCCGGCGAGTGGAGCCTCCGCATCCGGCCGGATGCAGCAGGGAACGAGCTGTTCCGGTTGAAACAGGTGAAAGTGGAGCCGTTACGATAATCTTTTTGCCGGCCGGTCGCAGTACCGGCCGGTTTCATTTTGTGCCGGTCAGTCAACCGCCAGACCGATCTTTCCATATGCGTCCAGGCGGAGTTTCATAAAGAACGGTACGGAGCATGCGGAAGCTTACTTCTTCGTCGCCTGCGGCTGGAACACGACGGTGAGGAGGCCGAGGGAAATGTAGATGATCCCGGAGATGTAGGCTTCCAGGCGGCGGTACCAGGTGTTTTGCTTCATGTATTTACCGAGGCGGCCAGCGGCGAGGGCATAGGAGCCGTCTGTCAGAAACGCCAGTAAAGTGAACAGCAGCCCGAAGAACAACACCTGCAGCGCCACGTTGCCATTTTCCGGGCGAACGAATTGCGGGAGGAAAGCGAAGAAGAACAGGGCGCATTTGGGATTGAGGACGTTCACGATCATGCCTTGCCAGAAAATAGCGGACAGCGGCTGCGGCGGAGGCGCTTCCGGCCGGGCGGTCTGCTTCCGCGCATCGGCGATCTTTTTAACGCCGAGGTATACGAGATAGGCGGCGCCGAGATATTTCAGCAGGGAGAAAGCCATGGCGGAAGCCATCAGCAAGGCAGAAACCCCGAGAGACGCGGCGGCCGCATGCACGAGGGTGCCGGCCTGGATGCCGCAAACGGACACAAGCCCGGCTTTGGTACCTTGTTCCGTACTCCGCGTGATAACATACAGCACGGCGGGGCCGGGAATGATGAGCAAAATAACGGCGGCGGTGATGAATGCCAGGAGGGTAGTTACGTCGGGCATGGTAGTCAGGTTTACAATAAATTTACGCTTAATTCATTCTCAGTTTGGAAAATTCTAAATTATTCCTATTTTTGCAACCCCGCAAGGGAACGGTGAGGTGCCTGAGAGGCCGAAAGGACCGGTTTGCTAAACCGGCGTACGGGTCAAACTGTACCGAGGGTTCGAATCCCTCCCTCACCGCAAACTCAACCAGATTTGACTGGAGAGTGTTTGAAGGCTCGGGATGTAGCGTAGCCCGGTTATCGCGCCTGCTTTGGGAGCAGGAGGTCGCAAGTTCGAATCTTGCCATCCCGACAAGTTTGAATTTGCCTTCGCAGTCAAATTCAACGATTTTAAAAACCTGTCAATCGGCAGGTTTTTTTGTTTTAATATAACCCGATCTCTTTTTACCGATATTTAACTTCCAATTAAATCCATCCCTTACCAATCATGCTTTTCACAACCCGATACGATCTGGCCTGGCTCATCGCCCAAACCCAATCCGGCGCCGCTTTGAAATACATTTATTTCTGGGGCAACACTGAAAAAAGCGGCGAACTTTCGAAAGCCTGCTTTAGCCAATGGTACAACGCTCCCTTTACCGTAGACGGCATCGGGTACAAAACCGCCGAACACTGGATGATGGCCAAAAAAGCACTGCTTTTCGGAGACACTGAAGTGTTTGATCAGATCATTCAAAGCGTAAAACCCGCAGAAGCAAAAGCCCTCGGCCGGAAAGTGCGGAATTATTCCGAAGCCACCTGGCTGCAACACCGGTACGCCATCGTGGTGGAAGGGAATATCCACAAGTTCGGCCAGCACCCCGCGCTGCGGGAATTCCTGCTCAACTCGGGAGACCGTGTGATCGTGGAAGCCAGTCCGGTAGACGCGATCTGGGGCATTGGGATGGCGCAAGACCATCAGCACATCGCCGACCCGGAACAATGGCGTGGACTGAACCTGTTGGGATTTGCGCTCATGGAAGCGAGGGATTTTCTCAAACAACTTTAACCTCACTCCCCATCCGGCACAAACGCTACTCCATCGATCTCCACGAGATAATCCGGATGCGCCTTAATGTTCCGCATGCAGTCCGATCCGATTGCCTTCCGTGTCCCTGATCACTGCGATGTAACCCGCCTTGATGAGGTGCCTTGGTGTAACGATCGTTCCGCCGGCAGGCACTACCCGGTTCAGTACGGATTGTATCTCCGGATAGGCGTTGAGGTAAATGAGCGTGCCGGTTTCGCCGGGTTTGGCCTGTGGCGATTTGGTGAGCACGCCCGTTACGCGGCCTGATGTGGCTTGTACTACGTTCGGGTCTGAAGGGAAGAAGGTCAGCTCTTCATTGTCGCCCGCCTGTACCGTCCGCATTTCGATGTCGAGGATGGTTTCGTAGAATTTTTTGGCCCGTGGGGTATCGGAAACGGGGATTTCGAACCAGGTGATGACGTTGGTTTCCGCGTCGATTTTTCTCGGTTTTTGCATAAAGACTGGTTTTGGAGGATGTGATGCAAATATGTTGCCAGCCGTTTCGCGCATATGCAATTTTACCTTGCATGAAATATTGTTGTTCAATTGCGCGATCCATCAAATAACGGGCATGACAGGTTTGCCTTTTCGTTAATCCCGGATGGGCCACTTCGTATAGAATCCCGTCAGCTTGTATTCCTGGCCAACTTTCCCGAAAATGAACGCGAAATAAGTATCCGAGCTGCCGTCTTTTTCGGGGAATTGATGATAGACTTCGTAAAGCGGAGCAGAGCTGTCGAGCCCTGCGCGGAGGCGGCTGTAGTAATCGTCCTCGCTACCCACGGCGATCTCGCGGACTTCTTCCCCATTTACATTTTCGAGCGCGGATTTGATCTCGGGGCTGAAGATGTTGTCTTTGTATTTCGGGAACCGTTTTTCGGTCAGTTTTCCGGAAATCGTGTCTGGCATGGCGTTGCGGAGATCTTCATCGCTCCATTTGGGGGCCGTTTGCAGCGGGAACCGGATCATCTTTTCCAGCGTGGCGTGGTCGCCGGCGGTGGCGGCGGTGCGGAAAGCCGCGAGGGTGGTACGGAACAGCTGTTCGTTGGTACTGGATTGCTGTTTCGGGCCGCCGCCGGGCATTTGCGCGAGCGTATCTTCCATTGCCGGAACGGCGGACTGGGAAGTTTGCTTCGGTTCCGGTTGACCGCAAGCCGCCATGGCAGCGCAAGCGAAAATGGCTATCGGTAAGTTTTTCATGCGGATATGGGTTTGATGCTTCCCTTACCGCCGCAAATTCGGTGCCTCATGCGGCCGGCCTGCCTTCACGACGAGCTTCCAGCGGAGGGTTTTCACTTCATTTTCGCCCCAAACAGCCACGAGCGGAGCCGTAATGTCTTCCGCGGGATGCCGGCCATGGTCGGCGATGTAGCGTTGCGTGGCCGACCAGGTGTCGAACAGCCCGAACAGATCGCTGCGGGAGAAAGATTTTTCCACATAGAAATCGGGAGCGGCGATCAGCGGGAAGGGAAACGGGATATCCGCGTACCCTTTTTCGATCATGCGGTTTTCCGGCAGCCAGTAACTGCCGAGCGGGCCTTCGTGCAGCTGAAGTACCAGCGCGTCGATCTCCGGTGAAATCTCCGGCAGGCCGTACGTCCATGCGGCGAAGAGCCCCCGGGCCGCAAAACCCTCGCCACTTCCCGGAAATAATCTTCGAACCGGAACCAATGCAATGCCTGTCCGACGGTCACCAAATCGGCCGAAGCATCCGGCAGCCCGCAATTTTCCGCGGGCTCCACCGCGTAGCGGACGCGGTCGTGTGGCGCGGCATGGGCGATCTGTTGCGCGCTGGGGTCGGTAGCATACACATTTTCGTAAAATCCGGCGAGGTGAACGGCGCATTGGCCGTTGCCGGTACCGCAGTCCCAGGCCTGCGCATGCCCCGGTGTTTGCGAAGCGAGCCAGGCATAAAGCGCCGGCGGGTAATCCGGACGGAATTTCGCGTAGCTGGCGGATTGGACGGAGAATAAGTCTTTGAAAGTCATGGTTTCTTTTTGGGATATATGAGCAAATCGATGGTTTCCAGAATCCGTTTGGTTTGCAGGCCCGTGCTTTCGGCCGCGTTCACGAAGGTAACGATCGTTTTCTGCCGTTCTTCCGGCAGCGCCCGGAAAGCTTCCAGTGCCGCGGGCTCGTCGTCCAGGCAGGCTTGCAGGGCTTCGGGGACCATCACGGGCAATGTGTCCCTGTAAAGTGTGATACGTACTTCGTCGCCCGCCTTTTTTCCGATCTTTTTTTGGATGGCGGTTTTTACGGGGAGGAAAAGGCGACCCTGGCCCATGGGCATCAGCCGGGTGAGGCCGAGGTCGTGCCCGTCGATGGTGCCCCGCACGCGGACCCAGCCGAAGGCGACGCCGGGGTCGGGGTGGGCTTCGGGGATGAAAGCGTACGTCCATCCTCCTTTTCCGGCGAATTTTTCCAGTCTGTAAATATTGTCGACGAGCGGGATAGGGGGCATTCCGGGGAAATTTTCAGAAAGTTCGGAAAAAAAACGGCTTTGGGTGTAGGGGGAGGCTCCGATTCCAGTACATATAAGTACAAACCTATGGACAAAAACACTTTCATTCTGTTGACCGACCGCTACCTGGACGGTACCGCTACCGAGGCTGAGAAACGCCTTGTAGACGCGTATTGCGACCGCCTGGAGCAAATTCCCGTCGCGGAGCTGACGCGGGAAGAGGAAGACGCGCTGGAAGTGCTGATGTACGCCCGGATCATGGGAAAGGTACACCAGCGCCCCGTTCGCCGCTCCTTATACAAATACGCCGCAGCAGCCGCCATGGTGCTGGCTGCCGGAGCGGCCTTTTTCCTCCTGCGGCCTGCGAACAAGCCCGTGGCGCCCCTGGCCAGGGAAGTCCGTTTCAAGAACGACATTTCCCCCGCCGGAAACAAGCCCACGCTCACGCTGGCAGATGGCTCCGTTGTTGCCCTGGACGATTCCAGTAACAACGGCATCGCCGCCCAGGGAGGCACCCACATCCTGCAATCTTCCGAAGGCGCGCTCGAGTACCAGCCGGGCGCCGCGGCAGAAACTCCGGTATTCAATACCCTGACCACGCCGGCAGGCTGCCAGTTCCGCCTGATCCTGGCAGACGGCAGCAAGGTATGGTTGAACGCCGCCTCTTCGATCCGCTTCCCGACGGCATTCCGGGGAGAAGACCGTATCGTGGAGCTGGAGGGAGAAGCCTATCTCGAAGTCAGCAAGGATGCCGCCCATCCTTTCCGCGTGATCACCCGGGGGATGACGGTCCACGTACTGGGTACGCATTTTAATATCAATGCCTATAAAGACGAGCCCGTGGTCCGCACATCGCTGCTGGAAGGCGCCGTGCGCGTGGCCGGGAACGGACAGAGCGAGGTGCTCAGCCCGGGCCAGCAGGCGCAGGTCGGCCAGAACGGGAAAATGTACGTAGCCGATGGGGTAGACATGCGCGCCGTTACCGCCTGGAAAGACGGGCGGTTCAATTTCAGCGGGGAGCCCATTACCGAAGTGATGCGCGAAGTACAGCGCTGGTATGGTGCCGAAATAATATATGAGGGAGAAGTGAAACACCATTTCGTAGGCTCGATCCCGCGGAACCTGCCCGTATCAAGGGTTTTGGAGATGCTGGAAATGACCGGGCGAGTGCGTTTCGAAATAGACGGGAAAAAGATCACCGTAAGACCGTAGCGACATTAGACAGTTTAATAGCCAAAAAAAGATCCCGGCTTGCAGGCCGGGACCCGGCAACAGGAGGTACCAGCTCCGGTTGCCAAGGGCGAAACAAATGTTCAGTTGAGAGAAAATTTATTTATCACCCAAAATCAAAAGTATGATTTTAAAAGCCAGGTGCCAACACCGGCAGGGTATCCCTTGCCCGCCTGATTGTAGAACCTCCCGGAAGATGCTACCCGGGGGCAAAATGTGGAAGATTATGAAGCTCACCACTGTATTTATGCTGACGGCATGTATTACCGTTAGCGCCGGAACATTCGGCCAGACTGTCAATTTTTCTATCAGAAAATCTTCGCTCGAGCATTTTTTCAAACTGGTAGAGCGGCAGACGGGGTTTTCTTTCCTCTATTCGAAGGAAGATATCCAGTCGCTGGAAGTATCTGACCTGGAAGTGTTCAAGACCGACCTGAACACGGCGCTGCGCAAGGCGTTCAGCGGCCAGCCCCTTACTTATACGGTGCTGGACAATGTTGTGATCGTAAAGAGAAAAGCCAATTTCGCTCCTTCCGCCACGATGGAGATCCTCACGCCTGCCGCGATCGATATTTCGGGAACGGTAACGGATATGGACGGCACCCCGCTGCCGGGGGCTTCCATTTTGGTCAAAGGCACCAAAAAAAGTGCGGTTTCCGACGTGGAAGGCCGGTTTACTGTATCCGCCTCGGTTGGAGACGTACTGGTGGTCCGCTACGTAGGCTACAGCGAGAAAGAAGTGAAAGTCGGCCCGGAAACTACCCTCAACGTGAAGCTGGAGCTGCTCCCTTCGCGCCTGCAGGGTGTTTCCATCGTAAGTACCGGTTATACCACGCTTTCAAAAGAACGCGCAGCCGGTTCATTCTCGGCTATTTCGTCGAAAGACTTGTCTAACAAAATGCAGACGAATCTGATGGAGCGGCTGGAAGGTCTTGCGCCCGGGTTCACCTTTTATAAAAACCAGCCCCAGATCCGGGGCGTATCTACATTGTATGCCGGTACCGCACCGCTGTATGTTGTAGACGGCATCCCTTACGAAGGAAGCATTGCCGCCATCAACCCGAACGATGTTGCCACAGTTACCATGCTGAAAGATGCATCGGCAGCTTCCATCTACGGCGCGCGCGCAGCCAATGGCGTCATCGTTATCGTCACCAAAGCCGGCAAGCCAGGTCCCATGCGGGTCAACCTCAATAGCAGCTTCCGTGTAACGCCCCTTCCCGACAGATCTTATTTAAATCGGATGTCGAGTGCAGAGCTGGTAGACTTCCAGCGCGATATGTTCAAATATTGGTCTAATGACTACGCCGGTATCGACGAACGCCGTTTCATGCATGATGTTTATGCATTGATGTATGAAAATAAAGCTGGACATATCACGGATGCAGAGCTGGAAAGCAAGCTCGACGTTTATCGCAACCGCGACCGGTACAGCCAGGTAAAAGATGAGTTCCTTCGCAAGGCTGCGCTGGTGCAACAACATAACCTGTCGCTGTCAGGCGGCACGGACAAACACCAGTACAACCTGTCTGTTAACTACCTGCGCGACAATCCCTACGAAAAAGAGCAGTCGAACGACCGTTTCGGCTATAACCTCCGGAATCTATTCAATCTCAATAAATGGGCCCGTCTCGACGTGAACGTATTGGGAAGCCATACCCGTGCGGAATACAATAACGGTTTCAACGGGTATAACATCCTCAACGGCGGTAAGGCAAGCTACTATATGCTCCGGAATCCGGACGGTACGCCTGCCCAGTGGTATGCTTCCAAATCGCAATTCGAAATCGAACGGCTGAACGGATTGGGACTGCTGGATGAAACCATGTTTGCGCAAACCGAACTGAGCCAGCAATACTATCGCAACAAATCTAATTACCTGAACATGAACGTAGGCTTGAACCTGCGTCTTATGCAGGGGCTGTCGCTCGACGTCCGTTACCAGAATGAGCGCACTGAAGCTTTCAGCAGTCAACTGTATCGCCCGAACTCCAACTATGTGCGCACCATGTTGAACGATGCAACGGTGATGACGAACGGTGTACCGAAAGTGTACTTGCCGAATGGCGGACAGTTTGATGAAACCCGTTCCGACAACAAGTCTTATACCCTCCGGGCCCAATTGAACTACAACCGCTTGTTCTCCGACAAACATAAGCTGCAATTGCTTGCAGGTGCGGAGCGCAGGAACGTTCACAACACCGGCACGAACGTCTATAAATACGGTTACGACGAGTTTTCCCTTTCGTACAAATCGATCGACGAGTTAACGATGCTGGGGACCACGATCATGGGGACGGAAGCGCTGTTTAACCAGTACCGGCTGTCGCGCAGGGAGCGGGGATTCACGGATAACGAAAAGCGTTTTGTATCATTCTTCGGAAATGGCTCTTTCACTTTCAATGAGAAGCTGACTGCAACAGGGTCTATCCGTATCGACCAGAGCAATCTTTTTGGTACGGACCCTAAATACCAATATCGTCCGCTCTGGTCTGCCGGCCTGCATTACGTTATCAGTGAAAACGACCTGCCCTGGCTGGACCGGTTGGCAGCACGTGCGACCTATGGCGTCAACGGTAACGTTTATCAGAATTCCGGTCCTTATCTGATCAGCCAGGATGGTGGTACGAACTATTATACGAACGAGCCGCAGGCAGATATTACGGCGGCGCCGAACAATCAGCTGCGTTGGGAAAAGACGAATGTGGTGAACCTGGGGATCGATTTCAGTATATTCCGCGGCAGGCTGACGGGATCGCTGGACTTCTATAACAAGGCAACGAGCGATCTGTTGGGGCAGCTCCAGGAAGACCCTACGAAAGGCTGGTCTTCCCGCATGGTGAACTACGGAGCGATGTTCAACCGCGGGGTGGATTTGTCGGTTACGAGCGAGAACCTCCGCATGAGGGATTTCCGCTGGTCAACCACGTTCAACTTCAACTATAACAAAAACGAGCTGACCGACCTGTACGTTTCCGCCAACCAGGTGATCGACTTTTTGTACAATCCGCAAAACAGGGTCGGGCTGCCGATGAATACGCTTTACAGCGTCCGTTACGCAGGTCTCAATTCCAGCGGCCGCCCGCAGGCGAAAACCAAAGACGGCACCATTGTTACGGATGCGGCTAAGCTGACTACCGACGACCTGGTGAATTCCGGAACTACCGTTCCCCCGTTCTCCGCTTCGCTGATCAACAACGTGAAGTATAAGAACTTTGAGCTCTACTTCATGTTCATGTATTATGGCGGCCATGTAATGCGCGATGTTATCGCCCCCTACCTGACAAAGCTGCCGGAGCTGAACTATACTTCCAATATGGACCGCCTGGCGATGAATTACTGGCGCAATCCGGGAGACGAAAACATCCCCGGCATGGCTCCTGCATATTACCAGCAGGCTCCCACCGGCACTACAATGTTGTGGGACGCTGCGGATGTGAATATCGCGAAAGCCAGCTATCTCAAGCTGCGCGACGTAACGCTCGCGTATAATCTCCCGTCTTCCCTGCTCGATAAATACAAAATCAAGGGCCTTCGCGTAAGCATGCAGGTGCAGAATCCCTGGAGATGGACGGCTAACAGTCAGCGTCTGGACCCTGAAGTTTGGTCCGGCCTCACGCTTACGAATTATGCTACCCGTGGCGTACTGGCGCCGGCTAGCTACACTTTTGGCCTTAATCTTTCCTTCTAAACATGCGCAAGATGAAAAAAACGATATATGGCTTCTTTGCCGCCGCCGCTATCCTCATAGCCACTGGCTGTAACAAGTACCTCGACATCAAACCCAAAGGATTTACCATTCCCGAGTTTGTAGACGATTACCAAAAATTGCTGAATAGCCTGACGCTGTACCGCGCTGTTTCATCCTATCCCGTATTCCTGACAGACGATGTTCAGGCCGGGCTTGAAAACGATGTGAACAAATCCGCGGGCTTCAGCCGTTACGCGCTTTTCAAACGGAACCTGTATACGTTTGCAGGTGGCCAGGTGATGGAGCAGGGACAGCAGGACGTTCAATGGGAACCGTCTTATTCTCACATCTTCACCTATAATGCGATCATTAACAACGTGATGAAAGCCAAAGACGGCAGTGATGCGGAAAAACGCCGCATTCGTGCGGAGGCGCTTGTTGGCCGTGCCTACGAATACATGACACTGGTGAACCTGTATGCAAAGCACTATGATGCGGCCTCTGCCTCCAAAGACCTCGGCGTACCGATGCTCCTTTCCGAAGACATCAACGAGAAATACAACAGGGTATCGGTAGCAGAAGTATATGCACAGATTCAGAAGGATCTGGACGAAGCAACGCCGAATCTTTCCGTACGCGTTCCCAACGCTTACCATCCGCCCAAAAGCGTAGGTTATGCGTTCTTAAGCCGTATGTACCTCTACATGGGCGATTATCAGAAAGCACTCGCCAATGCGAACGAAGCCCTGAAGCTCAACAACGAGCTGATGGACTACAAAATCTACACTACGAAGAAAGGTACCTTCGGCCGCGTGTGCAAATTGACTGACAGCACGGCATTCCCTGAAGTGCAGAAGAACGTGGAAACCGTTTGGGCAAGACTGACTTCTTCCAGCAACGGTACCGTGTATGCCGAAGTATACGCTACGGAAGATCTTATTGAAACCTATAAAAGGAACCTGCCCGCCGGTGCAGAAGACTATCGTTATAAGCTGTTCTATTGCGATGGAACGGCACAGTTCGGCACCGCGGTATTGAAGTTCCCGGGCCGCGTCCTGTGGGCTTCTTACGTGGATGCCAACGTAGGCCTCTCCACACCGGAAGTTATTCTGACCGCTGCCGAATGCGAGGCCCGCATCGGAGATAAAAATAAAGCGATGGCGCACATCAACCGTCTTCGCGACATGCGGATCACCAACAATCAGGCCCTAACCGCCGCAAACGGAGAAGCAGCCCTTCGCATTGTGCTAGACGAACGCCGTCGTGAAATGGCTTTCGTTGGCCCTAACCGCCTCTTCGATCTGAAGCGCCTCAACAAGGACCCGCGCTTCGCGAAAGCGGTGACACACAAACATGAAAGCCAGACATGGACGCTCCCGGCGAACGACAACAGGTACATCCTGCCCGTTCCCCCGCGCGTACTGTCCATGAACCCCGGCATACCGCAATACGAAAGATAAAACCAATCATTTCTTTCTTAACCACGAGTGACAAACCCATACAATCAAGCGGCGCCGGATTTCCCGGCGCCCTTTTTAAAAACTGCATCATGAAACCATTCTTACTGATCTTCGCCCTTTTCACCTCCCTCACGCTCCGCGCACAAGAAGAAGGCATCCGCTTCGGCACCGCGTCCTGGAGCGAAACGCTCGCCCAGGCCGGGAAGGAAAATAAACTCGTGTTCCTCGATTGCTACACCTCCTGGTGCGCGCCCTGCAAATGGATGGACAAAAACGTGTTCGTCCTCAAAAACATCGCCGACTTCTATAACGGCCAGTTCGTGAACACGAAATTCGATATGGAAAAAGGAGAAGGGATCGAACTGCGGAAAAAATACAACGTCCAATCTTTTCCGACCTATCTGTTCATCAATTCCAAAGGCGAAATCGTACACCGCACCGGATCGCGGATGACGGCCGAAGAATTCCTGGAAGAAGGGCGCATGGCGGCAGATCCCGACCGCAGCCTGTCGTCTGTGGCAAAACGATACGCTGAAGGCCAGCGCGATATTCCTTTCCTCCTCAATTACTACCTCGCCCTCAACCGCTCCGACCGGCAGGCGTCTGAAAAAATCGCAGCTGAAATCGCCGCAAAGATGACCGACAGCACGCTGGGCACGCCCCTCGGCTGGAAGGCAATCAAAAACCTGGCACGCTCCAGCAATGATAAATTCGGCAAATACTTCCTCGCACACACCGACGATTTCAAGCATTACACCACCGGCGCGGACCTGGATGCGCTGACAGACAGGCTGCTGTCGAGCACCCTCTACGGATATGTGTATGCAGGTAACGAAGCCGCGTTCTACGAAGGGCTGAAGCATTTCTCGAAATCCAAATCCATCGAGCGGCAGCAACAGGCGGTAATGCTGGAAGCAGAATTCCTGCAGCGCGAGGGCCGCGCGAAACAATACATCGCGCTGACAGACAAGGCAATGAAAGGCGTACTGAAGGATCAGGCGGAAAAGTTGAGCTTCCTGGCGAGGCGCGTGAGCGGTAAAAAGGAAGCTGATGAAAAGATGAAGCCTTTCCTCCCGCAAGCTTACAAACTGGCGAAAAAGGCCGTGGAACTGGATCCGGAAGAATACAGTGTGCAAAGCACCTTCGGCTGGATCTGCCTGTCGCTCAGGAAAAAGGACGAAGGCTTGAAAGCCGCCCGCAAAGCGCGCGCGCTGGCCGATGCCGAAACGTCCAAAATCCAGAAGCTCGCGCAGGAACTGGTAGACGAATTCGATCGCTTATAAGCATAACGGTTGATAATATATGCGATAACAGGGCCCCGGATTTCTCCGGGGCCCTTTGTTTATGCCCGGATGATCGCCGGATCGGCAAGCGCCATGGCGGCGATCTCGTCTTTTCGCATGAACGCCACACCGGAATGTTTTTGCATGTACCGGAACATTTCGCGCGCGGCCCTTACCATTTGCGGCGTTCCGCCGATGCGGTCGTGAAAGCTCACGGAAAGCATTCTGCGTTTGCGGGCGCTTTCCTCGTACAACTCGTCGAATTCCATTTTGACCTGTTCGAGGAATTGCCCCGTCGAAAAATGCCTGCCCTCGATGAGGAGGATATCGTTGCAGCGCAATGTGTAAGGCACCACCGCGAAATCTTTACCGTTCAGTTCGATGAGGAACGGCTCGTCGCGGCCGAGATCGTCGATGTGATAGGTGAACCCCAGTTCCTGGAGGATGCGCAGCGTGTTGGGGCCGCGGCGCAGCCAGTTGGCGTTGTAGCCTTTCGGTGTAACGCCCGTGGCCGCGCGAACCGCCGCCACGCCGTCTGCTATGAATTTTTTCTCTTCGGCGTAATCCATCGCATATTGGCTGCTCCAGTTCATGCCATGGGCGGCGGCTTCGTGCCCCCGCGCCACGATCTCTTTCGCCAGCGCAGGGTTTTTCAGCACGGCGGAGCCCACCATGTGCGAAGTGACCTTGATACCCAGTTTGTCCCAGTTGTCGAGCATGCGCGGGATGCCCTCCTGGTAACCGTATGCGTACCAGGTAGCGGCGGGGAGGTCGGCGTGGCCGGGGGCCATGTTCGGAGGAAAGGGACTTTCGGCTTCGGGAGGCTGGCCGCCCGATTCGAATTGCATGGAAACGGAAACGAGGAGCCGCGCACCGTTCGGCCAGCGTAATGGAACGGCGGCGTTACCCAGTGCCGGGGCGGCCAGGGCGGAGTGGGAGCCCACGATGCCGGAGAGGCCCAGCAGGCCTGTGTTTTGGAGGAATTTTCTTCTGTTTTGCATGTCAATGTTTTTGAATGAGCTGATCCAGCGCCCAGCCGTTGTATTGCACGAACTGGAGGAGCAATGCGAAAAGCGCCGCATGAATGAGCTGGGAAGGGATGGCCTCCCAGTTCTCGATGAGGGAAGTGCCGAGGATGAGCAATGCCATGGTGACGCCGCCCGCCACAAGCGCCGGCCGCGTGAACAGTCCCAGGAGCAGGAGCAGCCCGATCGCGAACTCCGCCACCGGAAGCGCGTAACTGAAGGGCTCCACCAGGCTTTTCGGCAACATCGATCGCTCGAAACTACCGGTCATCCAGGTGCTGAAAGCACGGAGCTTCGGCAGGCGGACCAACCCATGGCCGAACATGCTAGCGCCCAGCGCCAGGCGCAGCAACAGAAATACGGTTGTATGCATGTGATTTAATTTATTGTACAAAGTTGGGTAGCATTTACCTGTATTGTTTGTACGATGATGGGAAAATCAGGTATCTTTGCGGGATGGACATTCGGCACATGTACCAGTCTTTCGCGCTGGAATACCTTGAAGCGGACCACTACGAAGCCCGCAGGCACAGGAACACCTATTTCGAACTGGTGTTCGTGCTGGAAGGGGAGGGCGTGCAGATCATCAACGATCACCGGCTGCATTACACCCGAAACAAGTTGTTCGTCATTTTCCCGGAAGACACGCACGATTTCGAGATCCATTCCACCACCCGGTTATGCTTCATCCGTTTCAACCGCGAACACCTCCGCACGATGGGACAGGAATGGCTCCGGCAGCTGGAATTCATTTTTAACCACCACCATCACCTGCCCGGTTGCGTGCTGGTCAACACGGCAGATAAACCGCTCGTCCGCGCGATTGCCGAAGCCATGCTGCGCGAACGGGAGAGCGAAGCGCCCCATCGCGATGAAGTACTGACGCAGCTCCTCAATACCCTCATCGTTGTCGCCGCCCGCAACATCCGGCTCATGGCGCCTTTGCCGGGCAGGAAAGACCTCCAGGGCACTGCTTCGGCTTTGCTGCACTACATCCATGAACATATCGCCGAACCCGAGGCGCTGCGCGCGGAGAAGATCGCAGCCCATTGCCACATCAGCCCCGGTTACATCAGCGAATATTTTAAAAGCAAAACCGGGCTCAGCATGCAGGAATACATCATGAATTACCGGATGAAGCTCGTGGAAACCCGCCTCCGGTACACAGATATGCAGGTGAGCGAAATCGTGGACGAACTGGGGTTCAGCGATGCGAGCCACCTCCACCGGCTGTTCCGCAAACACAGCGGCATGGCGCCCGGCGCCTTCAGGAAATCTCTTGGGAACGATTGACCCGCTGGCCCGCCCATCCCGGAAATGTGCCGCTCGCGCAGGCGAAGCGCCGTACGGTCGTACAATCCAACCGCGAAAAATGCCGGAAAAGTCCGTACTTTTATTGCTTGATGCCGGCATATTCGACATATACGGACGAGCAGTTATATGAATTGCTGCAGGGGGACGATCAGGACGCATTTACGGAGATTTACCAACGCTACTGGAAGACGCTCTACCAGCGGGCCCGTGCCATGCTGAACGACGGGCCGCTGGCGCAAGACGTGGTGCAGGAGGTGTTCATTTCCCTCTGGAACCGCCGTGCAGACGTCCGGATCGAAAAAATCGGCGCCTATCTGCACCAGGCCGTCCGTTTCCAGGAACTTAAAGCTCTGCACCGCCTCCAGTCAGATGCCGCTTTCTACGACCGGCTGGCATCCATCACCCAAGACCTCATCGATCACGAGCCCTTGCTTTATAACGAGATGGAAAGCATCGTCCGCAACCTCCTCAGCCGCCTGCCCGAAGATCAGCGCAACATCCTGCGCCTGAGCCGGGAAGAGGGGCTGACGTACCGGGAGATCGCGGAAAAACTGGGGATTTCCATCAAAACCGTCGAAAAGAAAATTTCTTTGTCGCTCCGCGCCATCCGCAAAGGGATGGACGGTTCGTTCCCCCTGCTCCTCTCTTTCGCGCTGGTGGCCCCTGCCGGCGTTGCGCACCTGTAAATCGTTTGAAAAAGAGGGATTCCCGCTGTATATTAAGGCCGCAAATTCCTTGTATGAAAAAGATTTTTTCGTGGACGGCCGTATTGGTAGTATGCGCCGTTTTTCCCGCCATCGCGGCCAAAGTAGATACTGTCAACGTTTGGAGCGCAGCAATGAAGAAGAACATCCCTACCGTGGTGATTACGCCGGAAAAGGCTACAGACGCGGCTTTGCCGGTGGTGTACCTGTTGCATGGCTATAGCGGCAATTATTCCGATTGGGTGAAGAAAGTACCGGCGGTGAAAGATTATGCAGACCGGTTCAATATGATCATCGTTTGCCCCGACGGCGGTTTTGGCAGTTGGTACTGGGATAGCCCGGTGGATGCGGGTTTTCAATACGAAACGTACGTGGCGGAAGAGTTGGTGAAGTGGGTGGACGGGAAGTTTAAAACGATCGCCAGTCCGAAAGGCCGCGCAATTATGGGTCTCAGTATGGGCGGCCACGGCGCGCTGTACCTCGCGATGCGCCACCAGAACGTGTTCGGCGCCGCCGGAAGCATGAGCGGCGGTGTGGATATCCGACCTTTCCCGAAGAATTGGGATATGGCCAAACACCTGGGTACGTATGCGGAGCAGCCGGCGCGCTGGGAGCAGCATACGGTGATGAACCAGTTGCATTTACTGACGGCGGGCTCGCTGGCCTTGATGATAGACTGCGGGACGGAGGATTTCTTTTTCGGCGTGAACGAAAAACTGCACGAAACGCTGATGTACCGGAACATCCCGCACGATTACGTGGTGCGGCCGGGCGGCCATACCTGGGCGTATTGGGCGAACGCGGTGGAATACCAGTTGCTGTTCGCGCAGCGGTTCTTCGGCCGCTAATTGGGCTTCTAAAAAAGTTAATTAGCGATAACAAAATGCATGGCGCTATGAACGGTGATCGGCCGTTTCTGGTGCCATGTGTTGATTTTGCGGGGGACGGATTTAATCTTGAAACGCTTGCTGCTGTTCGGTTTTAGCCGGTAAGGCCGAAGCTTGGGAAGGATGCATACGACATGGATCTTGCGATGCAAAAGCATGAAGGGGAATTCGCTGAAAGTCCGGCGGGAGGAAAGAAACAGGCGCAAGTATGCGGAGCGGTCGTTGACCGCAAGCATGACCTGTTACTATGATAATCGCTTAACCGAATACGAGGATGGAGGTAACGGCGATGGCGATGATGGTCATTTTGGATTTGAGGATTTGTTTGGCGTAGCGGAGGTGTGTTTTTACGCTTTGTTTGCTGATGCCCATTTTGAGGGCGGCTTCCTGGTAGGATAATTCCTGCTGGTAAACGAGTTCCATGGCGCGTTTACGCTGGGGACTGAGGGAGCCGAGCCAGGAAACTACTTTGTTTTCTTTTTCCTGGGGGTTGACGTTGTTGTAGGGGTCCGGGAGGGAAATGTCTTCCGACGCGGATTTGTTGTAGTATTGAAAGACTTCGTCTTTTTGTTGCTGGAGGTCTCTTTTCCGGATCACGCCGAGGCACTGGTTCTGCACCATGCGCATGAGGTACCACCTGATGTCGCGGATGGATTTCCAGAGCTGGGGTTTGTTCAGCAGGGTAGCGAAACAGTCCTGCACCACGTCCGCCGCATCGTCTTTATCACGCATAAACGTATAAGCGATGGTAAGCATGGTGGGTGCATACTTCTTATAAGCCTGGTCAAAGGCTTCCAGATTGCCCTGTTGCAGTTGCTGAATGAGTTCTTGATCCTCCACAGTTGCAGAATTTTAAAGTAACAGTATCATTTTTGTCTCTTCCTGATCTGCCGTTGGCGGCGCGCCCGTAACATGAATACTGTCTTAAGCATGGAGTGGAGAAAAAATGTCAAAGTGCAGTTCGATAAGTGTTCCAACGCGGTTGTATGCTGGACATGGTTCCTGCCGTCTTAAAATTCGGTAAAAAGGGTTTAAGAAATCGTTATGTAATTGTTAACGATTTGGGTTAAAACCCAACAGTCGTTACCGTTGTTTGCCGAATTATGGTTCTCTCCTTATATTTACGTTTGCCCCGCCCGGATGGATTTTTATTTCCGGCGTCTTTTCACCCTTCATCCACCAACCTGCATCTATTAACATAGACGAATTCTTTCATGGAAGATAGTATATATATACGGTTGCTGCTGGTTCGCAGGATCCTCGGGCAGATAACGCCCGAAGAACAGGCCGAATTGGACGCCATCCTCGATTCGGACCCCGAAGCACGTGCCTTGCGCGATGAGCTCCTGCAAATCCCCAAAGAGGATTTGCAGCAAGCTTTCTCGTCGTTCGACGTGAACACCGGCCTCCTCGATGTATACGACCGTCAACATGAAATGCAGCGCCGCCGCCGCAGGGCCATCGTCCGCTCCATCGCCGGCGCCGCCGTTGCCGCCATGCTCGCCGGCGCCATCTGGCTTGTGGCCACCAAGCCCGCCACCAAAGCGCCCGCCACTTTCGCCGCCGTTACCGAAGGCGGCTCCGCATCGCTCGTCCTCGAAGATGGCACCACCATCCCCCTGGCAGACACCGGCGTGCAAACCCACCATTCCAATGCCGCCAACTTCACCAATAATAACCGCGTCCTCGCAATCGACGGCGAAAACGCCCCCGCAGAAGGATGGTCCACCCTCGTGGTGCCCGCCCGCCTCGATTACCAGGTGAACCTGGAAGACGGCTCCACCGTTTGGCTCAATTCCCGCTCCCGCCTCCGTTTCCGGTTCGACAACGGTAGCCAGCGCGAAGTTTTCCTCGAAGCGGGCGAAGCCTACTTCAAAGTGAAAGCCAGCGCCAAAAATCCCTTCACCGTACACACCCCGCAAGGCGATGTGCAGGTCCTCGGCACCGAGTTCAACGTCAACGCATACATCCAGCATAAAATGGTAGCCTCACTCGTTAACGGTAAAGTGGCCGTGCGCTCGGGCGTAGACCGCATCGAACTGAACCCCGGCAGCGAAGCCCTCGTCAACGCCGGAGAATCCATTAAAGTGGCCGCGTTCGACGCCAACCGCACCCTCAGCTGGCGCCAGGGCATCCATTATTTCGAGAACGCCACCGTTACCGAAATCGCCGTTATGCTCGACCGCTGGTTCAACACCCCCCTCGTCATCGATAATCCCAACGTAGGCCGCGAACGCCTCTGGGGCCGCCTCGACCGTAACAAGCCCATCCAGGAATTCATCGACGTCATCAACCTCACCGGCGATGTCACCTTCTACTGGAAAGGCGGGGAACTGCATGTGAAATAACTGAAAAGCCGTTCGTTCCCTGAATGGATATTGCCTCTCATGCTACATCCTAACTGATCGTTCCAGAGTATGTATTGTATTGCTTCATGCTACACCTTACATCCTTACTGTTTCTTCCTATATTACCACATACTACGCCTTACATCCTTACCGATTGTTCCTGAGTAAGTATTGTGTTGCTTTATGATACACCCTTGCGGATGAAAAACACGAATGATTGCCTGTTAACTGGCGATGTAACCGTTTGGCAGGCAAAGCATAGATGCGGAAAAAAGATCAAAACATCAGCATCCGGCGGATCGTAATAATGGCGATTTGCCCGACATCGATAACAGGATTCCCCCACTGTGGAATTTCTTCCACCCAACACACCCCTTTCCTCGTCAAAGATGTCCGTTCATACGGTATACTCCCTTTCGGCACAGAATATGATCCCCGAAAAAGAAACACTATGAACAGAATCCTTTCACTTTCCATCATCGCCCTCCTTTCAATTACCCTTTCCAGTTGCGAAATCGTCGGCGGCATTTTCAAAGCCGGCGTCTGGACGGGCCTCATCCTCGTAGCCCTGGTGCTGGGTTTGATCATTTTCCTCTTTTCCCGTGGTGGACGGAAAGACTAATCGATGTATTTTGCAGCCCGGCAACGGCGCCATTCCGCTGCCCGGATTACCATGAAAAGAATTGTTTTTATTATAGCCCTTGCATCCCTATATGCATGCCAGCCAACGCCGGCCGTGAAAGACGTCAGAATGGATTCGGTTCCCGCGCTGAATCAATCCCCCGTTCCAACGACCCCGCAGCCATCCGGGGATGCCATCGCCCAGGAAGATAGTCCCGGGGAAGCCATCGGCATTGCAGGCGATTTCAACGGCGACGGCGTCATCGATTCCGCCTGGCGTGAACTGGTGAAGGCGTCCACCGGGGCAGACGAGCCCAGCTACTTCGCCGTGAGATTCAATACTACGGCCATCCCCGCCATGGAGAACATAGAAGGCCGGTTCCGCCTCATCAACGAGGGCGACCTCAACGGCGACGGCCGTCCCGACATTTCCCTTTTCCAAAGCCCCCTCCACGGCACCGTGCATTATATGACCACCTGGGCACTGCAACCCTCCGGCTGGAAGCGAATCGCCGGGCCCTGGATGATCCCCACCGCCGGCGAATACCAGACGGACGCGGCACTGCAAGCCCGCATCGTCCTTGAAAACGATACCGTTTATTACTGGCAGGAAGACGTGAACGACGAAAATTTCACGCTCCAGAAAGCTATACTGCAACTGGAAAAATAACACCGCATGCAACGTAACCGATTCTGGAAAAGACTCGCCTGGACCGTCGCTGTCCTTTTCCTGTTATTAAACCTCTTTTGTGCCTGGCATGCGTGGAAATTCACCCATTTCACCCATACCACTGCGCCGCGGACCAATCCCAACCGCCTGTCTACCCTCGGGAAACTGAAAACCGTGGTGTTGGGCGTCGACAATCCCCGGCCCGTCAACAACAGCGTGCCGTCCGTTCCATACGAAACCATTACCCTGCATAGCGATTTCCCGCTGGAAGCCTGGCTGGTACGCGTTCCCCGGGCCCGCGGCACAGTTGTGCTGTTCCACGGCTATAGCGGTAAAAAATCGAGCATGATCGACCGGGCGATGATCATCCGGGACATGGGTTTTAATACCCTGCTCGTCGATTTCAGGGGAAGCGGCGGCTCCGGCGGCAATTACACCACCGTCGGGTTCCAGGAAGGCCGGGACGTAAAGGCGGCGTACGATTATCTCCGCAAATCCGGCGAAAAGAATATCTGGCTGCTGGGCACGAGCCTCGGCGCCGCGGCCGTGCTGAAAGCCGTGAAAGATGGGGGCGTGGAACCGAGGGGCTTAATCCTGGAAGCGCCGTTCGCCACGTTGTACGAGGCTACCTGCGCCCGTTTCAGGGCCGTTGGCGCGCCGGAAGTGCCGCTGGCGGGCCTCGTGGTGTTCTGGGGCGGCGCGATCCATGGCTTCTGGGGCTTCGGGCACCGGCCCATGACAGATGCCAGATCCGCGAAAATGCCGGCCATGGTCATTTATGGCGAAAAAGACGAAAGGGTGGGAAGATGGGAAATTGATGCGGTCTTCAAAAACCTCGGCGGAGAAAAACGACTGGTGACTTTCCCGGAAGCGGGTCATGTCAACTTCCTGTCGCGCTACCGCCCGGAGTGGACGGCGGCGCTACGGGAATTTATGAAGGTGGAATAAACAGGTTCGTACAATCCGTACAATCGGTCCGTACAATTCCTTTTATGCAAAAAGCCGGTGCAGAGCGCCGGCTTTTTATATTCCAGGTGTCTCAAGTCTAATTTGGGGAACGGGGATTCTTGTCTGATTTCTTTATCTTAAGCTAAACTGGAGAAACCTTAATACGTATTGTCTCACAGTGTTTTATAAATGCATTACCAGTGTTGGAAGAGGGCCCGGGCCGGTTCTTCGGAAAGTGATTCAGCCTCAGCCAGGCGTGTCACCTTGTATTGTAAAAATGGCAAAAGTTGGCCATGCGGCATTGTATATGCCGGGCCAGAAATTGTACGAAATGAAAATAATCAGCCTGCCTGGTGCAATTTGTTCCTTTCGCGGTACTCCTCGGGGGTAACGCCGTGTTTGGCGCGAATGAGGCGTACGAGGTGCGATGCGTCTGTCAGGTTGGTAAAGGCGGCGATTTCCCATACGAGCTCGCTGGTGGTACGGAGGCGGTATTCCGCTTCTTCCAGGCGCTTATAGGTGAGGTATTGGCGCACGTTTTTGCCGTAAGTGTCTTTGAACAGCTTGTTGAGCGCCAGGGAATGGGAGCCTACCTTCCGGGCGATGCCTGCGGTATTGAGGTCTTCGCCCAGGTTTTCCTGGATGTAATCGCACGCGTTGAGGAGCATTTTGGGCACCTGGTGGCGATTGAGGAGGAGGTTGAAATAATGCGCGGTGAGGAGCATGACGTGGCCTTGCATGGTGGGCTCCATCATGGCGGGGCTTTTGTCGTAACTGCGCATGGCTTTGAGGATCTCTTTCTCGTCGTGCCCCGTGGGGATGAGGTTTTTCTGTTCTCCTTCCTGCTCTCCCCGCAACTGTTTCTCTACGAGCGGTTTATACGCTTCGTGTTTGTTGCTGAAATACTGCATGAAGGAATTGGAAAAGGAAATGTACACCGAAGTATAATGTGCGGGGGCAAACTCTGCGCGGTTGAACGCCATGGGCGGCACATAATAGAAGGCGAATTTCTTTTCAGGAAGCATGAGCTTTTCTGCGGAACCCTGCAATTCGCAGGGAATGTCTCCCGCGATGCCGGTATAAAGCGCCAGCAGCGGAGTTTCCGTAATCGGGTTCAGGAACACATGCTCTTTGATGTCGAAATTCAACCACCCGATCACGAAATCGTTGCACATAAATTCCTGTTTGAAATATGCGCCGAACGGACCTTCGGTGTAATGCACGGTGGTTCCGGGCACGCGGTGTGACTGGTATTGGGACGGTAGCCGGTCTGAAACGGTAATGCGGTTTTTCAGATGTTCCGGGACGTCGAAATTCATGATAGCAGGACGGTCTACTACGAACATAGGATAACAGTTTGGCTGAGGACTGATACCCGTAAATTACGATATAAAATCCGTATTCCCCAGCGTCAGAGGATGTACAATTTGCCCACGGGCTCCACGGGAGACGGGAGTGGGCTATGACCCAACATCTCCAGCAGGTTGATCTCGATGGTCCGGGAAATGCTATTGAGCGGCAGCGACATGGGGTTGGTTTCGAAAGGGTCCATGATACTCAATCCGTTCTGATGGGTAACGTGGAAAACGAAGCCTACCGCCCAGCCGAAAAGGACCGCCCATCCACCGATGTTTTCCGTGAGGCTGAACGTGGTCATCATCACGTAAAACCAGATGAAAACCCGCGTAAAAAAGAGGTAGCTGGGCGGGAAAACGGTGTTCCGGATGCGCTCGCACATGCCCAGCTGGTCGGTAAAAGCCGTCAACCGGGTGTTGAGCTCGCGGAAAAGGAAGCCGTCCACTGCGCCCAGATCGCGGAGGGTGCGCAGATCGACCGCCTGTAGCTGGAGAATGGCGTTAGCCGGATTTTTACTCGCCGCAACGGTGTCGACTTCATCGGGGTTGAGGTACCCCTGGTAATACGTATCCCCGTCTTTGCGCAGCGCCGCCTTCAACGCATATACGAACGCCAGGTGCCGGAACACCATCCGGCGCGCCAGCGTAGGCGCCTGCTCCAGCGCATCGGATTCGCAGAACGCCGTAAGGTCCCTCGCCCAGGTGCGCGAATCGTTCACCAGCGACCCCCAGATCTTGCGGCCTTCCCACCACCTGTCGTACGCCTGGTTGTTGTTGAACCCGATGAAAAACGCCAGCGCCGTTCCCAGCACCGCCGTGATCGTCAATGGAATGGAAATGTGGTCGCGCAGCCAGTACAGATCGATGTAGTAGGCCATGGTACAGAAAATGATCATCGCGATGTCCAGCTTCCAGGTCATCCTGAAAATCTGGACCAGCGAGAGTTTGTCGCGAAGCAGCATAAGTGGGATTTAGATGATAGCTCTACAAAAAACGGCGCACGATTGTTGACGCCAAAAAAACCTAAATTGCCTGTATGATCTCCGAACTAACGGCCCATATCCGCAAATTCTCCCCGCTGCCGGCCGATGCAGACGCCATCCTGGCGGATTACATCGAGCTGCGGACGTTCCGCAAAAAGGAAATGCTCCTGCGCGCGGGGCATGTCTGCAACGCCAATTACTTCATCGTGAAAGGACTCTGCCGGTCTTTCCAGCTGAGTGAAAAAGACACGGAGATCATCAATCATTTCGCGATCGAGAACTGGTGGATCACCGATTACTTCAGCCTCGAATCCCGGAAACCATCCGAATTCAGCATTCAGGCCATTGAAGATACGCAATGCGCGGTTTTGTACCGCGAACGGCAAGACGAACTTTTCGATACACTTCCACAATTCGAACGCTACTTCCGCATCATCAGCCAGCGCGCTCTTGCCGCCGCGTTGCAACGGGTGATGTATATCTTCGGCAATACGGGCGAGGAACGGTACGAACATTTCCGGGCTTCGTTCCCGGAATTCGTGCAACGTGTGCCGCAATACATGCTGGCATCGTATCTCGGCCTCACGCCGGAATTCATCAGCAAAATCCGGGCAAAGCGGAACGCTTGATTTTCTTGAACTGGTTCAAGAAATCATGACCCCATCCTGCCAGACCTTTGTGCTGTAAAACGAAATATCATGTCACAAAGAGTTAACATCAAAAAGGCGGCCCCGGCCGGATATGCAGCCGTCGTGAAACTGGAATCCTATCTTCCTTCAACCCGCATCGCGCCGCTGCATCATGAGCTGATCCGCATCCGCGCGTCGCAGATCAACGGCTGTACCTATTGCATCGACAAACATACGCAAGACGCCCTCGCCCAGGGAGAATCGCTCCGCAAACTGTTTGCCCTCACCAACTGGCGCGAAACGGATTTTTTCACGGAAGAAGAACAGGCGATTTTGGCGGTGACGGAAGAAGTAACCCTCATCCACCAGGGACTTTCAGACGAAACATATGCCCGCGCGGCAAAGGTGTTCGACGAAGGGTACATCGCAGAACTGATCATGGCCGTGATCGTCATCAACGCCTGGAACCGCATCGGCGTATCCACCCACATGAAACCGGCGCTGCATTAACAATACCGCTGCATTTTGAAAACAGCATTAACAAGCGGGCGCCCGATTATCGGGGCGCCCGCTTTCCGTTTCCGGCAAAAGTTTTTTAACTTGATGAAAACCCTGTTGCATATGGACCAACGCATCATCGACCTGTTCGACGAATATACGCACCGGCCGCTGCGCCGCGACGAATTCCTCGGTCGCCTCGTAAAGCTCACCGGCACCATGGCTGCAGCCATGGCGGTGCTTCCGCTGCTCGAATCCAATTACGCCCGTGCCGCCGAGCCGCTTTCCAACGATCTGATCGAAGAAGAAGTGACGTATCCGGGCGATGGCGTTACCATGAAATCGTACCTCGTTCGCCCGAAAGCGGGCGGCAAGCGCGGTGGCGTGGTGGTGATCCATGAAAACCGCGGATTGACGCCACATATCAAAGACGTGACGCGGCGCGCGGCTGCGGCGGGTTACACGGCGCTGGGCGTGGATGCGCTATCGGTTTTTGGAGGAACGCCAGCCAATGAAGACGAAGGCCGCACCAAAATCGGTCAGTTGGATAAAGCGCAGAACCTGCGTAATTACCTGTTGTCGCTCGAGTATTTGCGGAACCGTGCCGATGCCAACGGGAAAACCGGCTGTGTGGGGTTTTGCTGGGGTGGTGCGCTGGCCAACCAGCTCGCCGTGAACGATCCGAAGCTCAATGCGGCCGTGGCGTTTTACGGTATGCAGCCCGATGTGGCGGATGTGCCGAAGATCAGGGCGCGCCTGCTGCTCAATTATGCGGAGTCCGACGAGCGGGTGAACGCCGGCATCGCCGCCTACGAAACGGCGCTGAAAGCCGCAGGCACGAAATATGAACTGTTCATCTATCCCGGAACGCAACATGCTTTCCACAACGATACTTCCGCCGCGCGCTACAACGAAGCCGCCGCGAAACTCGCCTGGGAGCGAACTTTGAAAGTTTTTAAGGAAACATTGGCCTGATCAGGCCTGCGGCCGGCGGTACCAATAATAAGCCGACAACGCGATGGGCAAGCCCACGCACACCATATGAATGGCCATGCCGGTCAGCACGCCGTTCCAGGTGAGCTTTCCGACAGGCGCCAGCGTGAGCGGTACGATGAGTAACCGCATGCAGGCCCAGACCACCAGCCCGTAGAGCAGACCCGTCAGCCAGCGGTTGCCCTGCAACAAAGCCAACCGGGGATACGCCCAGAAGAAAAGCAGGCTCCACCCGTAAGCGACGAGAAAATGAAAGAAAAGCCCGAGGAGAATAAATGCATTGCCGCCTTCGAAAGCCGAAGGCCCCGCACCCGCGCTCGCCACATACTTGAAAACACGGTCTGGCCGGAAATTGCTCTGGATCACCGCCGCAGTTCCGTCCAGCAACCAGACGAGGAGCCCTGCGTATAGTGCTCCCTGGAGTAATCTCGTTGTCTGGACGGATGTAGCGGTCGGCATGTTCGGTGGATTGGGGAATAAGTAGATTTAGACTTTGGTTGACGATCAGCGGTATACTCAATTTAATGGATTCTCCTCATATAGGGATAGCACTTTCGTGCCGGAAATAATATTATATTTTTTGTAATACGTATTGATAGATTTTTCAACTTCATCCAAGCATGTACAACATCGAACAAATCCAGTATGTAAAAGCGCCGGCAGCAAAAGTGTTTGAAGCGCTCACCACCAAAACAGGGCTTTCGGAAATCTGGACGGAAAAACTGATCGTGAAGCCCGAAGCGGGTTTTATCAATGAATTCGATTTTAATGACAATTACAGCACACGGTTCAAGGTACTGTCGATGGAAGCGCCCGGGCGCATCCGCTGGGAATGTGTGGATTCCGACCAGGAATGGATCGGCACTTTCCTTTCGTTCGACATCGAGCAGCGGCCAAAATCCACGGCCGTTACGCTCCGGCACAGCCAATGGCGCGAGCTTACGGAGTTTTACCGGCATTGCAATTACAATTGGGCCTGGTTCCTGTACAGCTTGAAGCTGTATTGCGAAACGGGCGAGGGCATTCCGTTCCAGCGGCGTCAGTTCTGATACCGGCGCAGGATCTGCATGATCTTTTCGAAGATCGCGGTGTTTTCGTAGACGCCGCGGAAGTCCAGCGAATGCGGGCCATACGCAAAAACGGGGACCATGACGGCCGTGTGGTCGTTGGTGCTGAAATGCCCGTCTACATAACCTTTGGAGATATCGCCATCCAGCAGCGTGAGGCCGCCGGTTTCGTGGTCGGCGGTTACGATCACGAGGGTTTCGCCGTTGCTGTCGGCAAATCGCATCGCTTCGCCGATGGCCTGGTCAAAGTCAAGCATTTCGGAAGTGAGATAAGGAACGGAGTTGACGTGGCCGCCCCAGTCGATCTGTGCCGCTTCCTCCATGATGAAAAATCCTTTATGCTGCCGTTCCAGGGTATGGATAGCGGCTTTCAGGGATTTGATGAGGAAGGCGCCGCGGCCTTGCGCCATGCGCAGCTGCGCACTGTCTGCCAATACGATGTATTTATCCCTGCGGATGGTGTCGAGCGAAGAGAGGCGGTATTCGATGGTGTAGCCTTTGTTGCGGAGGGTTTCCCACATCCCTTCAAAATGCTCCTGGCCGGCGCCGACGAGTATGCTCACGGGGCTTTCCAGCAATCCAAGGGCGATCTCTTTGGAGCGGTCGCGCTCGGGGGTATGACCGTAAAATGCGGCCGGCGTAGCGTCGGTGATATCGCCGGAGGAAATAAGGGCGGATTTCATGCCCAGCGGCGCGATCAGGTCGGCGATAGACGGAATGGGCGTGCCTGTCGAATCCACCCCGACCGACCTGTTTTTCGTTTTCTTCCCCGAAGCCATGGCGGTGCCGCCTGCGGCGGAATCGGTGATGTAGCTGTCTGACGATGAAGTTTTGCTGAAACCGATGTTCAGCATGCCGAAGAGGTTCAGCTTACCGAAGTTCCCCGTATATCCCGAATAAATTTGCGCCAGGCCCATCCCGTCTCCGATGAGCAGGATCACGTTTTTCACTTTCGACAGTTGGTCGTTATTACGATAGGCGGGTTGGTAAACCGTATGTGCCGAATCGGCCTGGAACTGCGACTGCACGCGGGTGCGGAGGTAATTGGCCAGCTCGTCGGTTTTGTCGGTATTGATGTAATCCACGCCGAGCTTGATCATTGTTTTCCAGGTGTTCACATTGTCTGGCGTAGCCCAGAACCGGAATTTCTTTCCCTGCGCATGCGCCTGCGCGATGACCTCTTCGATACGTGCAAGGTCTTTGGCGACAGGGATTCCTTTTCCGTTCCACTGGGAATAATTCTGGAAGTTGTCGCTGATGAGCGCCACTTTCTTCAGCGCGTCCGGGGTGTAGGGGAAGCCGGGCCGCCCGTCGAAGCGGATGCAGGCGGGGAAGGTGGCCCATTGTTCCTGCGGGGGCCTGTTCCCGCTGATGGTGAACTCCAGCTTGGGGTTGTTCATCAGTTCGGGGAATTCGCGGAGCAGGCGCAGCAGTGCGTCCATGGTAGGGGTCGCGGGCGTTTTGAAATCGATCAGTATCTGAAGATGCTGTTTCGTTTCGCCGAACACGCCGGTTTTGGCCAGCACTTTCTCCCGGAGGGGCTCCAGGTACAGTTTGCGCAATGTTTTGGCGGTATCGATCTCCCTGGGCATATGCGCTACATAGAGTACGCCGTTCTGCAGGAATACGTCCGCCTCGATCGATCCGAAGTTCAGCGAAAACGCTTTTTCGAACGGAACGGCCTGCGCATAGTCGTTATGGGAATGCGCGTTGCCGGCGGTGTACTGTGCCCGGGCGCCCGCGAGCCCCAGGAAGAGCAAAAGGAAAGTGAATGTGTGTCTCATCGGTCTCTTAAAAATAGCAAACTCCCGTCATAACGGGAGTTTGCAGTAAAATGATCATGTTTCGGTAATGGTTATTTCCAACCGGCGTTCTGGAAAATGATGCCGCCGCTGTTGTCGATCTCGCTTTGCGGAACGGGCCAGATGTGGTGGCGCGTAGGGTCGAAAGCGCGTGCAGGCCAGATTTCTGCGCCGCTTGCACCGTGCAGCGGTTTGGCGTAGGCGGCTTGTGCATCGCCCCAGCGAACGAGGTCGGCATGGCGGTTCGCCCATTCGCCGGCCAGTTCCAGCCTGCGCTCTTTCTTCAGGTCGGCCAGGGTGGCGTTGGCGAAATTGGGCAGGCCGGTGCGTTTGCGGAGCGCGTTCAGCTCGGTATCCGCATTCTTGCCCTGCATGAGCCTCGCTTCCGCCTTGATCAGGTAGATTTCGGCGTAACGGAGCAGCGGCAGGCAAAGGTCGGTGGTAGGATGGTCGCCGTTTTTGCTGGCATGAACGCCGTCTGCATAAGTGAACGGTTCCATGTATTTGTTGAACTGGTAGCCGGAAAGACTGTTCAGCGAATTGTAGGTCACGGAATCGCCCCAGAACTTGAAACGGTCGCCTGGCGCGAGGATGGTAGCGGCGCGACGTTTGTCTCTGGGATCGTAGGTGTCATACAGTTCTTTGGTGGGCATGTAATATCCCCAGCCGTTGTATTTTCCCCAGCCTTTGTTTTCCAGCATTACGCCGGGCAGGATGCTGCCGAAGCCGCCCTGGCCTTTGGATGTGGAATAGGCGCTCCAGATGTATTCCGAAGACCAGTTGTTGGCGATGGTGAACACGTCGGCGAAATTGTCGAGCAGCTGATGGCGGCCGCTGCCGATGAGGGAGTCGCAATACGCTTCGGCTTTGGCCCAGTCCTTTTTGTAGAGGTACATTTTGGCGAGGTAGCCGAGGGCGGCGGATTTATGCGGGCGGCCGTAATCTGCCGGCGCCAGTTGCTGGAACGTGGGCAGGTAGGCGGAGGCCTGTTTCAGCTCGCTTTCGATGTAATCCCAGTTGGCGGCGATGTTGGCGGCGCGGGGGATTGGCTTTTCGTCGAGGGGAACGTCTCTGCGCACGATGGGCACGCCGGCCTTATCGTCTGCATACGTGGTGGCCAGCTCGAAGTACATCAGGCCGCTCATGAAGTACGCTTCGCCGATCACGCGGCGCTTGGTGGCGTCGTTCATGTCGATGGCGGGCACGCGGTTGATGACGTCGTTGGCGCGCTTGATGACACTGTAGCGCATCTTCCACTGGCCTTCGGTGTAGGAGCCGCCGATGAAGCTGCGGTTGAAGTTCTTGATGTTGTCTGCTTCGGCTTTGATACGGCCGGTCACCATATCGTCGCTGGCGTTGATGAACCACCAGTACCCGCGGCCGTAGAAGTTCTCATCGTCCATGGGCTGGTACATGGCGTTGGCGCCGGAAATGGCGTCCAGCTCGGATTTCCAGAAGTTATTGGTGGTGGGGGTGCCTTCCGGTGAGATGTCGAGCTGCTTGGTGCAGGAAGTGGCGAGCCCCAGCGCCAGGGTCCCCGCGAACATATATCGGATCATTGATTTCATGATAGTCCTGGATTTTACGGTTAAAAGTTTACGTTCAGGCCAACGGTTACGTTTTTCGCCTGCGGATAGCGGCCTTTGTCAATGCCGAACTCATCCAGCCCCACTTCCGGGTCAAAGCCTTTGTACTTCGTGAAAGTGAGCAGGTTGTTGCCGGTCACGTACAGGCGCACCTTGCCGAGGCCGGCGCGGCGCAGCAGTGTTTCGGGAACGGTGTAGCCGAGGGTCAGGTTCTTCACGCGCATGTAGCTGCCGTCTTCCACGTACCAGTCGGAGGTGGTGCCGAAGTTGCCGTTCGGGTCGCTGCTGTTGATGCGGGGGATGTTGGTACCGGTGTTCTGCGGCGTCCAGGCGTTGAGGATGTCTTTCAACATGTTGTAGTTCTGTCCGTTACCGGCATTGAGCGCGGTGAATTTCAGCGCGTTGAAGAGCTTGTTGCCCTGAACGCCCTGCAGCAGCATGTTGAAATCGAAGTTTTTATAGCTGGCGTTGAACGTGAAGCCGTACGTGAATTTCGGGAAAGCATTGCCGGCCACCACGCGGTCGTCGTTGGTGATTTTTCCGTCGCCGTTCTGGTCGATGAATTTCAGGTCGCCGGGCTTCGCGAAGGGCTGGATCTTGTTGCCGTCCTTATCCTTGTAAGCATCCACTTGTTCCTGCGTTTGGAAGATACCGTCTGTGCGCACTACGTAGAAGGAATACAGCGGCAGGCCTACTTCCTGGCGGATTGGCGTGATGGTGCTGCGGATGTTGATATCGTTGCGGGGGATTACTTTCTGGCCGTCTGCGAGCGAAACGAGTTTGTTGGAGATTTTGGTGAACGTGGCACCTACGTCGTACCGGAAATCTCCGGTTTGCTTGCCGTGCCAGGTCAGCCCCATTTCGATCCCTTTATCCAGTGCATTCCCCGCATTTTTCCACATCCCGTCCGGAACGCCGAGCATGCCGGGAACGTCTACGTGGATCAACATGTTCTCTGTCGTTTTTTCGAAATAATCCGCATTAACGGAAAGGCGGCTGTCGAACACGTTGAAATCGAGGCCGATGTTGTTGATTCTTGTGCTGGCCCATTTCAGTTGGGGATTCGGCAGCGCGGTTTCCTGGTAAGTGGGTACTTGTTGCGGGTCTTTCCCGATCCAGATCTGACCGCTTGCCATGGGCGCGTCTACGGCCGTAGGCACGAGCGAGCCCAGATTCCCCTGGATGCCGTGGCTGAGGCGGAGCTTCAGGAAGTTGAGCCAGGAAGAATTTTTGAGGAATTCTTCTTCCGTGAGCACCCATCCGGCGGAAATGCCGTAGTACGGCTCCCAGCGGCTGTGTTTCGGCAGCAGCGAAGATCCGTCGTACCGGCCGATCAACTGCAGGAGGTATTTGTTCTGGTAATCGTAATTCACGCGGCCGTACCAGGAGGCGATGGCGGTTTTGTTCAGTCCGCTGTTGGGGCGGAAGAATATGGTGGAGTTGTCGAAATAGCGGTAAGCGGGCCTTTCGTTATAGAAGCCCTGTGCGTTTACGCCCAGCCAGGTGCCACGGTGCTTTTGGAACGAGAAGCCGCCCATGGCCGTAAGGTTGTGGCCACCATTGAATTTCGTGTTGTAGGTCAGCGTTTGTTCGGCCAGCATTTCGGTGAAATTGTTCATCGTTTCCGACAGCTCGTTGTAATTGAAGATCTTACCGATCTCCAGCACTTTGGCGCTGTAGGTTTTGGCGTCGCGGAAAGATTTCGTGATGGAGAAGCTGGAACGGAAAACGAGCCCTTTCGTGAGGTTGATGTCTGCGTAAGGGTTGAAGAAGATTTTCGTTTCGGGGGCTTTGGAATCGATCCGTTGCAGGTAAGCTACGGGGTTGATCACATCGCCATACGCGCCGGCATATTGTGCGGGCAAGCCGCTGAAACCGCCGTCTGCCGTGTACGGACGGATGTGCGGGGGATAGAAGATCGCGGAGATGATGGCGCCGGTATAGGCGCTGGTGGTGTTGGCGCCATTACCGTCGGTTACGGACATGGTCATGTTTTCGCCGATCTTCAGCCAGGGTTTCAGCTGGTAGTCGGTGTTCATGCGCACGGTGTAACGCTCGTTGTAGGTATTGAGCAGAATGCCTTCGCCTTTGCGGTAGCCAAAGCTGAGGTAATAGCGGCCCATATCGTTGCCGCCTTTCACGCTGGCGTTGTAGTCCTGGATTTTGGCGGTGCGGAAGATCTCGTCCATCCAGTTGGTGCGGGTGATCTGTCCGTCGGGATATTTTGCGGGGTCGAAGGCATCCTGGCGGGGTTTGCCGGCTGCGTCGTACGCCTGGTTCATCACATCGGCGAATTCCTTCGCGTTCAGCGGTTCGAGTTTTTTGATGGGCGATTGCCAGCCTTGTTTCACGTCCACATCCACCTGTGCTTTCCCCTGTTTACCTTTCTTGGTGGTAACGAGCATTACGCCACCGGCGGCACGGGCGCCGTAGATGGAGGAAGATGCGTCTTTCAGGAAGGTCACGCTTTCTACGTCGTTAGGGTTGATGGGGCCGTAGTAAATGGCGCCGTCCACGACAACGAGCACATTTTCACCGTTGATGCCGCCCATACCGCGAACGCTTACACGGGGGCCAGACATGGGGTCGCCGCCTTCGTTCTGCACCACTACGCCGGGTGCCTTGCCCTGAAGGGCTTCGTTGAGGCTGCCGAGCGAGCGGCTGGTGAGCTTATCGAGAGGAACTTCCGCTACGGCGCCGGTCACTTTGGCTTTGCTTTGCGTACCATAACCGATCACGACAAGCTGGTTGAGGTTCACGGTGGAGGATTCGAGCAGTACGGTGATGTCGCGGCGGGAGCCTACCACGATTTCCTGTGTGCCGTATCCCAGCATGGACACAACGAGCGTAAGGCCGGGGGCTTCGTCGGCGGTTAATTTGAAGCGGCCGTCGACAGTGGTGACGGTGCCGGTGGAGGTGCCTTTGACCATTACCGATGCACCTGGGACGGGGCCGTTCTTTTCGTTCACCACGCCGGTGATGGTGATCTTATCTGCCGGTGCGCCGCCGGGGATAGCGACGGCGGGCTGCTTTGGGGCTTCGAAGATCAGGATGGTGTTGTGCCGTTCTTCGAACTTCAGTCCGGAGGCAGACAACAGTTCCGACAAGATAGCTTCAACGGTGCGGCCGTTGTAGGAATGCGCTTTGACGGACACGCGTTTGAGTGCGGCTTCGTCGTACGCGAGGCGCACGGCGGCGGAGGATTCCAGTTGTTTGAGCGCGGAGGAAAGTGGCCCTGCGGGGATGTCGATTTTACGGACAACTTTCTGAAGGTCCTGGGCCGAAAGCGGAAGGGCCAGGGAAGTGACCGTTGCTGCGAGCACGAAGAGGCAAGTCATAACGGTCCGTACAAAAAAATGCTGTCTGATTTTTTGCATCTTTGTAAGATTAAAGGTAATTACTGAACAGGCTGTGCGCCTGTGCGATTCACATTGCGGTTGTTACTTTCAGCCGGTACCAGTTGCAGCTGGTATCGGCTTTTTTCATGGCATTAGTGGATGGTGAGTCGATTTTCGTTCATCGTGAATTTGATTTTAGATTTATAACTGATTTTCTGAAGGATGTCTAACACCTGCGGTAGCGGCATGCCTGCGGGGAACCGGAAGGTGTAATTGCCGGCGCTTTTATCCAGTGCGGTGGAAACGTTGATGCCATATTGATCTTCCAGTGTGCGGATTACTTCAGACAGCGGGGCGTTTTGCAGGAGAATTTCGCCCTGCGTCCATGCGAGTGCGTCAGGTTGCTGTATATGCTCGATTTGTTTTTGCGGATAGGTGATGCGTTGCCCGGGTTCCAGGAGCCCGTGGCCGGAGGCTTTTACTTTCCCTTCCAGGAGCGTGACGCGGCGGAATTCCCCGTCGGCCGGGCGCTCTACGGTGAAGCGGGTCCCCAGTACGGTGGCGGTGTCTGGCCCGGAGCAAACCAGGAATGGTTTTTCGGCAGACGCTTCCACTTCGAAGTAAGCCTTGCCCCGGAGAACGGCCACCTGGCGGCCGGAGTAGGCCAGTTCGGTGTTGGGGCCTGCGGTGATGCGGGTGTCGTCTGGCAGGGTGAACGTCCGCATTTCGCCTGGCGCGGTGGTCAGGGTGGTGGTGCGGGGTGCATCCGGGCGGAGGAGCCACGTGGCGGCCAGGGCCACCACGCCGGCGATGGAGGCGGCAGCGGCGACGTACGGCCAGGTTCTCCGGGCGCGCTTCGGTGCGTGGGCCTCGATGTGGCGCCACATCGTATCGTGTAAACGGGCTTTTTCGGAGGTTTCCAGGTCGGGGGCTTCGCCACGGTCGGCCAGCCCGTCCAGCCATTCGTGCAACAGGCGCTCCTCCTGCGGGGAGGCCTCGCCCTTGCGGTATTTCTCCAGTAATGCGCGTATGTTTTGCTCGTTCAAGGAAAGGATGCTTTACAGAAAGACACGCGTCAAAACCCGGATAACCATCCGTCGCGAAAATATTTTTTCCGTTGAAAAAACGATTTAGTTAAGGATATAAAAAAGAAGGAAGGGGAGCGCGTGCCATTGTATGCGGATGCGGCGCAGCGCGGTATTGATCTGGTTACGGATGGTTTGCTCGCTGCTGCCGAGCCTTTGGGCGATCTCCGCCACGGTCAGGTGCTGGATGCGGTGCATGTAAAAGGCCGTCTTCATCCGGTCGGGCAGCTGGTCGATGGAGCGGAGCAGGGCGGATTCCGTTTCGCGGAAATGAATGGTGTCGAGCAGGGAATTGTCTGCCGAAGCCACGGCTTCACCGAACTGGCCAACATGCTGCTGGTATAATTGCTCGTCGCGGATGGCGTTGAGAAGGCGGTTGCGGAGGGCGGCGCGGAGGTATGCGGGCACGGAGGCCACGTGTGGGAGGTCGGTGTGGCTTTCCCATAGGTGAACGAACAGGCACTGGATGGCGTCCTGCGCGGCGGAGCCGTCTTTCAGCACACGAACGGCGTAATGGTACAATTCTTCCCAGTACGTGTCGAACAAAGTGCGGAAAGCGGTGCTGTGGCCCTGGCGGACCATTTCCCATAAAGTGTCTGGTTGTACTAGCTGCCGCATATCCCCGATATTGTGGGCTTCAAAATTAATCAGTAACGTGTGGAATTATCCCGATGTCCTATTTATCAAATTGTTAAGTAAAAATTAGGAAGAAATGCGGACATAAAAAATAGGGGGCAAAAAAATACCGGGCGTTGGGGCCCGGTATTTTTGAATAAGGTTGTTGCATTGCAGGAGGGGTTGTTACATGGCGGCGAGTTGCACCTTTTGTTGCAATTCGATAACGCTGTCCCGGAAACTGTTATCGGTGTCCATCAGGTCTTTAACGGTTTGGCAGGAGTGGATCACGGTGGTGTGGTCTCTTCCGCCGAAATGTTCGCCGATGGTTTTCAGGGAGTTTTTGGTAAAGCTTTTGGCCAGGTACATGGTGATCTGGCGGGCCTGGACGATTTCGCGCTTGCGGGTTTTTTGCAGGAGCTTGTCGTAGGCGACATCGAAATATTCGCATACCATTTTCTGGATGCTTTCGATGGTGATTTCCTTGCTGGAAGTTTTGACGAAAGATTTGAGGACGCGCTTGGCCAGCTCCAGGTCGATTTCTTTCCGGTTGAGGGAAGATTGGGCGAGGAGGGAGATGAGGGCGCCTTCGAGCTCGCGGACGTTGCTCTGGATGTTGTAGGCAACATACTTCACGACTTCTTTGGGCATCTCGAGGCCGTCGTTGCGCATCTTCATTTCGAGGATTTCCATACGGGTCTCGAAGTCGGGCAGCTGAATGTCTGCGCTGAGGCCCCAGCGGAAGCGGCTCAAAAGGCGTTCCTGCACACCGTCCAGGTCTTTGGGCGGTTTGTCGGACGTGAGGATGAGCTGTTTGCCGCTTTGATGGAGGTGGTTGAAGATGGCGAAGAACGCGTCCTGCGATTTTTCTGCGCGGGCGAAGAACTGGATATCGTCTACGATCAGCACGTCTATTAATTGATAGAAGTGGATGAAATCGTTGATGATATTATTCTTGGAGTGATCGATGAACTGGTTGATGAACTTTTCCGCGCTTACGTACAGCACGGCTTTGTTCGGGTTCTGGCGTTTCACTTCGTTGCCGATGGCTTGCGCGAGGTGCGTTTTGCCGAGGCCAACGCCACCATATATTACGAGCGGGTTGAAGGAGGTGCCTCCGGGTTTGTCGGACACGGTTTTGCCGGCCCGGCGTGCCACGCGGTTGCAATCACCTTCGATGAAAGATTCGAACGTGTAATTGTGATTCAGTTGTGAATCGATCTGAACGCGTTTGATCCCGGGGATCACGAAGGGATTCTTGACCGGGTTCTGTATGGTGAGCGGGAAATCAACTTCACTTTCCTTCTGGGGCTTGGTGAACTGCGTAGGCATGTTCACCGTTTTAGGATGTTGGTGGGGGTGCTGTTCTCCACTACTATCCGGTACTCCAGGCGCGCTTCCTTGCCGAGCTCGCGCTTGATGGTTTTACCTAACAGGCCCACATAATGTTCTTCCAGGTATTCATAGAAAAACTGGCTGGGTACTTGAATGGTTAAAACGTTGTTCTCAAGCTTTACGGGTTTTATCGGCTCAAACCATGTTTTGAAAGGCTGCCATTCCACAATATCCCTGATTATATTCAGACACCTATCCCAAACTTGTTCGCAAGTTTTATTCATTTAGAAAAAAATAATTTGTCGTGTTTATAATTTGGGTGTTCTCGAATACTGAAGTCCTCAATGCGGGCAGTTGAAGAACTTTTTGACAGGACGACGAATATCTGTAGAAAATGTTGAAAAAAAAATAAATCTGCCCTTGTTTAATTTCCTACAAATACAGTGTGCCGCAGCCTGTTTTATTCGTATGTAAATCGGCTAAAACACCCGTTTAGCCTGCAATTCGACCACTATTAAAAGTGCTAAACCGTACAAGCATGATTAACAAGTAATTTGTTAAAGTGTTTACTGATTAACGCACAAAAGGTCTGCTTATCAGGTAAAATAACATTGCCCTTCGCCTGCTTTAAAAAGCAAGCCCAGTAGGGCGCATTGTTGGCGCTTCGGTGTTTCACTTTTTTGGTAACTCTTTTTTCGTTTTCTCGAATCGGCTGCAAATTTATGATCTTGTTTCTAATAAATGCGAATAACTTGTGTAAAAGTTGTTGATTATTCCTGTATCTAAAAACTTATCTTTGGCGCAAATTGAAATTTTTAAACTAGTTATATATGAGCTTTGAAGTTACCGGTAAACTGGTAGTGAAGTACAATACGGTACAGCGCAGCGAATCTTTCAAAACCCGTGAATTTGTTATCGAGAAGACAGACGATATCAACGGCCGGGTGATTACCAATTATATCAAGTTTCAGTCAGTTCAGGATCGTACCGCCATTGTAGACCGTCACAATGAAGGTGAAATGGTTAAAGTTTATTTTAATATAAAAGGCACCCGCTGGGAGAAAGATGGTAAAGTGAACTACATCACCAACCTCGACGCATGGCGTATCGAGTCCATGATGCAGGGTGCACCCGGTGCCGATCCCATGCCCAACTACAACACTTCCCAGGAAGGTTCCTTCGGCGGTGGTAACAGCGGCAACAGCGGAGACGATCTTCCGTTCTAACATAATAACACACCGGCTCCCGCGAGCCCGATCATATTCCAGGCGCCCCGCTGCTGCGGGGCGCCTCCTTTTTTATACCTATCTTTGCCCCGGTTTTTAGGATAAATACCTAACAATGGTCAAACAAATCTCCCTCAAGCTCCTCCCGCAGGAAGCTGCCCAACATCGCGCCATCACGCGCCACGCCGCCGAAGCCCTCGGCGTCAAACCTGCTGACATCACCGGGTTCAATATCATCAAACGCTCTATAGACGCGCGTTCCCGCCAGCCTTACTTCGTGCTCACCCTCGAAGTCTTCGCCAGCGAGCCCTTTCAGCCCAAACAACTCGAACCTTTCCGCTACGAGCCCCTCGGCCCCGATGCCCGTCCCGTCATCGTCATAGGCGCAGGCCCCGCGGGCCTCTTCGCCGCCCTTCGCCTCATAGAGCTCGGCCTGCGGCCCATCGTGCTCGAAAGAGGCAAAGATGTGCGCGCCCGCCGGAGAGATCTCGCCGCCCTCAATAAAACGGGCATCGTCAACCCCGAATCCAATTACTGCTTCGGGGAAGGCGGCGCCGGCACGTATTCCGACGGTAAGCTGTACACCCGCTCCAACAAACGCGGCAACATCCAGCGCATCCTCAACATATTCCGGCAGTTCGGCGCCGATGACGCCATCACCACAGACGCGCATCCCCATATCGGCACCAACAAGCTCCCCCATATCATCACCGCCATGCGCGAACAGATCGCCGACAGCGGCGGCACCGTGCATTTCGAACAGAAAGTAACCGATTTCCTCATCGCAAACGACGCGGTGACCGGCGTGAAAACCGCCACGGGCGACGTATTCCACGCCCAACACGTCATCCTCGCCACCGGCCACTCCGCCCGCGATATCTTCGAACTGCTGCATGAGAAGAAGATCCTCATAGAACGGAAGCCCTTCGCACTGGGCGTTCGCGTGGAACATCCGCAATCATTGATAGACAGCGCCCAATACCATTGCGCCCTCCGCGGCGATCATCTCCCGCCCGCCAGCTACAGCCTCGTGGAACAGGTGAACGGCCGCGGCGTGTTCTCGTTCTGCATGTGCCCCGGCGGCATCATCGCCCCGGCCGCCACTTCGCCGGGAGAACTGGTGGTAAATGGATGGTCGCCCTCGAAACGCAACAACCCCTACGCCAACTCAGGCATGGTAGTAACGGTAGACGAGGAAGATTTTGCGCCATTCGCCAAAGCAGGTCCCCTCGCCGCCATGCACTACCAGCAAGCCGTGGAGCGCACTGCCTTCGAAGCGGGCGGCGGAGGATTCGTAGCCCCGGCCCAGCGCATGACCGATTTCGTGAAAGGCAAAGTATCTGGTTCATTGCCGGATTGCTCCTACATCCCCGGTGTTCGCAGCACCGACCTGAGAACAGTGCTCCCCGCAGCGGTACATTCCAGGCTGGGAGAAGCTTTCAAGGCTTTCGGGAAGAAGATCAGGGGATATTTTACGGAAGACGCCATCCTCGTTGCCACGGAATCCCGCACCTCAAGCCCCGTGCGCATTCCACGTAACGATCATGACCTCATGCACCCGCAGGTGAAAGGGCTCTACCCCTGCGGAGAAGGCGCAGGATACGCCGGCGGCATCGTTTCAGCCGCCATGGACGGCGAACGCGTGGCCGAAGCCATCGCCGGGGTTGGTACTGGGAATCGTCCGGTTGGTGTATCATTATGAAAATACGCCATCAATTCTTTGGCGCGCATGGGGTAATTGGGTAATTTTCACCCGTCAATTATCCTTATGAACGTACTGGAACTCCAACATCTCAAGAAGCACTACGCCACGCACAAAGCGGTGGACGATATCAGCTTCTCCATCCCGAAGGGCAGCATCTTCGGGCTGCTGGGCCCCAACGGCGCAGGTAAAACCACACTCCTGCGCATGATCACCGGCATTATTTACCCCGACGCGGGGGACATCCTTTTCGACGGCCGCCCGTTCGACCCCCGCAACGATATCCAATATATAGGGTATATGCCGGAAGAACGCGGACTGTATAAAAAGATGAAAGTGGGCGAACAGGCCTTGTACCTGGCCCAGCTCAAAGGCCTCAGCGCACAGGAAGCCCGCCAGCGGATCGATTACTGGTTCAATAAATTCGAGATCACTTCGTGGACCAACAAGAAAATCGAAGAGCTCTCCAAGGGCATGCAACAAAAGGTGCAATTCATTTCCACCGTCATGCATCAACCCAAACTGCTCATCCTCGACGAGCCCTTCTCCGGCCTGGACCCCATCAACTCCCAACTCATCCAGGACGAAATCTTCCAGCTCGCCAAAAGCGGCACCACCATCATCTTCTCCACGCACCGCATGGAGCAGGTGGAAGAAATCTGCGACCACATCGTGCTCGTCAACAAAGGCAAAAAAGTGCTCGACGGCCCGGTGAAGCAGATCCGGCAGGATTTCAAGCATCACCTTTTCCGCATCAGCCTGGCTTCCATGCCCAATCCCGCGCAAATGGCGACGCATCATTTCGAGATCGTCAAACAGCACGAAAACGGCTATACCGTGAAGATCAATGAATACAGCCAGACGAACGACATCCTGGCCCACTTCATCCATCACGGCATCCAGGTCACCTATTTCGAAGAAATCCTCCCCACCATTCACGAAGTCTTCATCCAACAGGTGAAGATCACCGACCTGGAGGTAGCCGCTAACTGATACTCATGAAATACTGCATATTCTTATTAATGATCGTAGCTGCGGGATGCGGTTCCGCCACCGGCTCGCAGCAAAATACAGACAGCACAGCCCTGAATGCCGACAGTCTTGCTTCGGCAGACGCGCGCGCCAGGGCGGAGGCTTTCCTGCAACTTTTCCCTTCCGTTAACCCCAACGACCTCGCCGTCGAATCTCCCCAAACCGACTCCAACGGCGTCATGAAGGGAATGGTAGGCAAATGGCTCGACAGCAGCATGGTCAAATTCCTGCCCGACAATTGGGCGGAAGGCGAGATTGGCGTGCCGGGAGAATTGTATGGCGGATATTTCGCCGTCGGCAAATTCTCCATGGGCGATTATGAAATGCTCCTGCTCCGGGCGCCCGGCGAGTACCAGAGCAGCAGGATCCAGTTGCTCGCATGGCACAAACCCACCGCCCGCGTGAAAGATCACATCATGCTGGCAGACGAGTGGGGCGATGCCGGCGATGCGCAGCAAACCTACAGCTGGCTCCATCCGGACGGCAAGGAGCTGGAAGTGAGAATGGCCGTGCTCACGTCGTATCAAGACCCGGAGGATACAGTCGGCCGCTCCGAGTCTTCCACCGACTACGCCATTTTCCGGTTCAGGAATGATGCGTTCGACACCACCGGCATGAAGCAGCGCCGTAACGAAGCGTTCTTCCGCGCCAAATTCAAAGACAGTTACCAGGTACCCGATTCCATATACGTAGAATATCACCCAAATTCTAACTCAGACTCCCATGAATAAGATCTGGATCATCATCAAAAGAGAATACCTCACCAGGGTAAGAAAGAAATCTTTCATCGTCACCACCCTGCTGTTGCCGGTTTTGTTCGCCGCCATGGTTATTTTACCCGGCCTGCTCATCAACTCCGACAACAATGAAAAAGTGGCCGTGATCGACGAAAGCGGCTACTTCGCCGGCAAACTGCCCGACGAAAAAGGCATCCAGTACAAGTTCGTAGACGCCAAACTGGATACGTTCAAGAAATCGTACCGCGACCAGGGCTATACCGGCCTGCTCCACATACCCAAGCTCGACATCAACCGCCTGCCCGCCATCGTATACTACAGCAAGGGCCAGATGCCTTTTGCGCTGCGCGGCAGCATGGAAAAGCGGCTTGAAAGCGTGGTGGAAGATAAAAGGATGGAGCTCGCCGGGGTCGACAAATCGAAACTCGAAGAAATCCGTGCAGATATCTCTATCGACAACCTCGCCGGCGATGATGAGAAGAAAGGCAGCACCGTAGCGGCTTACATCATCGGTTGGTTCGCCGGGTTCCTCATTTACATCGTATTGCTGGTGTTCGGCATGATGGTAATGCGCGGGGTGATGGAAGAAAAAACAAATCGCATCGCGGAAGTAATGGTTTCCAGCGTGAAGCCGTTCCAGCTGATGATGGGCAAGATCGTAGGGATCGCCGGGGTGGGGCTCACACAGTTCCTCATCTGGGTAGGTTTGCTGATCGGTATTTATACCTTGCTGGTGCCGTTGCTGCTGGGGACCGACCTGTCTTCGGCAACTGCGGCCACGCAACCGGGCATGAGCGCGGCCACGCAAGACATGGCGCAGAAGATCGCCAATTTCACGGGCAGTGTGAACTGGTTCTCTATCATTTCGCTGTTCCTGTTCTACTTCCTGGGCGGATACCTTTTCTACGCGGCGCTTTTCGCCGCGGTGGGCAGTTTGGTGAACGAAGACCCGAACGATGCACAGTCGCTCACGTTCCCCATCACGCTCCCGGTGATCGTGGCCATGGTGATCATGATCCAGGCGGTGGTGAACCCCACGAGCCAGCTGGCCGTATGGGGAAGCATCATTCCTTTCACATCGCCGGTGGTGATGATGGCGAGGATCCCTTACGGCGTGCCGGGCACGGTGCCGTTCTGGCAGCTCGGTCTTTCGATGTTTTCGCTCATCGCCGGTTTCCTCGCTACCACCTGGGTGGCCGCGAAGATTTACCGCACGGGGATCCTCATGTACGGTAAAAAAGTGACGCTGGGCGAAGTGGGGAAATGGATTTTCAGAAAAAGCTAGTGAATAGTTCCAGGATAATAGAAAAAGGCCATCTTTCCGGATGGCCTTTTTTATTTGAATTTCTTGATGGCAGGGATGATCAGAGCGATCCGAGTTGGGAACAGGTAGTGCGGAACTCGTTCCAGATTTCGTGGAGCACATCGGCCGCGGGCTTGATTTCGCGGATAAGCGCGCTCACCTGGCCGATTTCCAGTTCGCCTTCATCGAGCTGTCCTTCGAACATGCCTTTCTTGGCGCGCCCCCGGCCCAGGAGCCCTTTCAGCTGCTCGATGTCTGCCCCTTCCGTTTCGGCTTTTTTCACCGCTTCGAAAAATGCGTTCTTCAAGAGTCGTACCGGCGTCAACTGCTTCAGCGACAACATCGTATCGCCTTCTCCCGCTGTGATCACCGCCTGTTTGAAAGCTTCGTGCGACGAAGCTTCCGGCGTGGCCACGAACCGGCTGCCCACCTGAACGCCCGAAGCGCCCAGCGCGAAAGCCGCCGCCATGGCCTTTCCCGAGCCGATGCCGCCCGCTGCTATCACAGGGATCGTGACAGCGGCCGCCACCGCGGGGATGAGCACCATGGTCGTAGTTTCTTCGCGGCCATTGTGGCCCCCGGCTTCGAAACCTTCGGCCACTACCGCGTCTACACCTGCTTCCTGGCTCTTTACTGCGAATTTGCTGCTCGATACCACGTGTACCACCTTCACACCGTGCTCTTTCAGCAAGGGCGTCCAGGTTTTTGGATTGCCCGCGGAAGTGAACACCACCGGCACTTTCTCTTCCAGGATGATCTGGATATGTTTGTCGAGATCGGGATATAAGAGCGGTACGTTCACGCCGAAAGGCTTGTCTGTAGCCGATTTGCACTTTTGGATATGTTCGCGCAGCACATCGGGGTACATGCTGCCGGAGCCGATGACCCCCAGTCCGCCGGCGTTGCTCACCGCACTGGCGAGCCGCCATCCGCTGGCCCAGATCATGCCTGCCTGGATGATGGGATATTCGATGCCGAATAAGCTGGTAACGGGGTTTTGGAATGCCATCTGCCGAAAATTGGTTTAACCGAGATCGATTTCCGTGTTATCGCCGATATTGAGGCTCTGGCTGAGCCCGCGGATATTGGCGTCGCTACCGATGAGCGACGATTTCAGCACCACTTCGTACAGGTTGCTGAAAGAGCCGATGATGGAATCTTTCACGATGGAATAACTGATGACGGTATTATCGCCGATGGCCACGTTGGGGCCGATGATGCTGTTTTTGATATTGCAGCCTTCGCCGATGCTCACGGGAGGGATGATGATGGTATTCTCGTAAGGCAGCACCGGGCTGGCCGACAATTTATACTTCTTCAGCAAGGTGGCATTGGTTTCGAGGAGGGTTTCCTTGCGGCCGCAGTCGAACCAGTTGTTGACCTTGAACGCGTTGAACCGCACGCCGTGCTGGATCATGCACTCGAGGGCATCGGTGAGCTGAAACTCGTCGTGCGAGCGCACCTGCAGGCGGATATTGTCTTCCAGGCATTGGTACAGTTGTTCCGTTTCCCGGATTTTGTACATGCCTACGAGGGCGAGGTTGGATTTGGGGATCTGGGGTTTTTCGATCACCCGGGTGATGGTCAGTTCTTCGCCGAGCTCGGCAACGCCAAAGTTGCGGGGATCGTCGACCTTCTTCACGCCCAGTACGGAAACCGGTGAGTTGATCACTTCCTTGAAATCCACTTCCACGATGGTGTCTCCCAGAACGATGAGCACTTCGTCGCCCGCCACTACGTCTTTGGTCAGCAGAATGGCGTGGCCGGTGCCTTCGCGGGAATTCTGCTGCACGAAGTGCATCGTCAGATCGGGGTATTTCTTTTCTACGTAATGCTGGATCTTTTCACCGAGATAGCCCACCACGAAAACGAATTCGCGGATACCGGACTCCACCAGCTGGTCTACGATAATGCTCAGGATGGTGCGGCCCGCCAGCGGTATCAAAGCCTTGGGCTGCGTATATGTATGCGGGCGCAATTTTGTGCCTGCACCTGCGACTGGAATAATTGCCTTCATGTATCGGGTTTGATGGAAGTGGTCCACTGCTACAGTTACGGATTCACTTTGCTTCAGGGGGGCAAATTACGGAATAACGGGGAATAAAAACATGATAACGGTCTGGCTGCGAAAAGATATTAGCGTTTTAGTATATATGGCTGGACGCTACTTTTCATCAATTCCAACTTTATATTTAGTAGGAAGATGATTAATTTTGCGTCTTAAATTTTCTTTCATCATGCAAAGAGACCAGCAGATCTTCGACATCATCCGCCAGGAACTGGAAAGGCAGCGCCATGGCATTGAACTGATCGCTTCTGAGAACTTCACGAGCCATCAGGTAATGCAGGCCATGGGCAACGTAATGACCAACAAGTACGCCGAGGGCTATCCCGGACGCCGCTATTATGGCGGTTGCGAGATAGTTGACATGAGCGAGCAGCTGGCCATCGACCGTGCCAAACAGATTTTCGGCATCGAGTACGCCAACGTGCAGCCCCACTCCGGTGCGCAGGCAAACGCGGCGGTTCTGCTGGCCATCCTCCAGCCGGGCGACAAAATCCTCGGCCTGGACCTCAGCATGGGCGGCCACCTCACGCACGGCTCCGCGGTTAACTTCTCCGGTAAACTGTACCAGCCGTTGTTTTACGGTGTGAATAAAGAAACCGGCCTTGTTGAGTACGACAAGATGGAAGAGGTTGCCCTCGCCGAAAAACCCAAACTAATCATCTGCGGTGCTTCGGCATACAGCCGCGATTGGGATTACACCCGCATCCGCGAGATCGCCGACAAGATCGGTGCCTTCGTGATGGCAGACATCGCGCACCCCGCGGGCCTCATCGCCAAAGGGCTCCTGAATTCGCCCTTCGCGCATTGCCATTTCGTAACCACCACCACCCACAAAACCCTCCGCGGCCCCCGTGGCGGTATGATCATGATGGGCAAGGATTTCGAAAACCCCTTCGGCCTCAAAACCCCGAAAGGCGAAATCCGCATGATGTCTAACCTGCTCGATATGGCCGTGTTCCCCGGCATCCAGGGCGGCCCGCTCGAACACGTCATCGCCGCCAAAGCGATTTCGTTCTTCGAGATCCTGTCAGACGATTACGATGTATACGCCCGCCAGATCATCAAAAACGCACAGTCCATGGCCCGCTCCTTCGTGGAAAAAGGCTACCAGATCATCTCCGGCGGTACCGATAACCACCTCATGCTGATCGACCTCCGCAACAAGAACATCTCCGGTAAAAAAGCGGAAAATGTGCTCGTTCAGGCAGATATCACCTGCAACAAGAACATGGTCCCCTACGACGATAAATCTCCCTTCATCACCTCCGGCATCCGCGTCGGCGTTCCCGCCATCACCACCCGCGGCCTGACGGAAGATCACATGCCGCAAATCGTGGAATGGATCGACAAACTGCTCCTCGACGCCGACAACGAAGGCCTGCAGCAGCGCATCCGTGGCGAAGTGAACGAATTCATGAAACAATTCCCCCTCTACCCCGAAATGGGCTGAGGCTGATCCAAGCGAATAATGAAAAAGGCCGGTCTGGAGCGTATGGCTCCCGGACCGGCCTTCTTCGTTTAACAGGTGAATTATTTATTCGCCAGTGTGATCTCCTGCTCGCGCTGGTTGCGGAACACCACCGCTTTCAGGTTGGTGCGCCAGGCGATGGGCTGGTATACGGAAAGGAAGGTTTTTACCGAGTTGACGGGCTGGCCATCCAGTTTCAGCAACACGTCGTTCGTGCGCAGACCAGCTTTCCAGGCGTCGCTGTTTTCCGGCACCGTTACGAAATACGCGCCTTTTTCATCGGGGAGGCCCGTGGCGGAGCGTTCTCCCAATCCTTCGATGTTCTTCACTTTCGCACCTTTCCATTCGAGCAGATCGCCTTTCGAGGATGCGGCGGAAAGCAGGATGGCAGGAAGGGGAACGGGCGCCGCAAGCTTTTTGTACGACGCGATCCGCGTTCCGAAATTGTCTATCGGAAAATCGCGGTAGGTAATCTTGCCCGGCATGCTGGAGGGTTTCAGCCGGTAATCACCTTTCTTGAAGTCGCGGAACTGGAGGTCGAGCACATAGGAATTTTTATCCGTGCCGCGCTGCTGTGCCGCTTCGAGGGAAGCCTTGTCGGGGAAGAAATTGTTATCCACCTTCTTGCCCCAAACATTGACCTGGATGGGCTTGTAGTCGGTAGTCACCACGTTGGCGGTGAACACGTCGTTGCTGTTCGCAAACCATACGTGCGGGTGGAAAGTGTTATTGATCATCAGGTTGTGATGTACTCTCCTGAAAAATCCTTCCCGCAGTTTCAATCCGCCGTTCAGGCAAACGTTGTCGTAAATGTCGTAATAGGAAGAGCCGTCGTCCAGATCGATGTCCCAGCCATGATCGCAGCGGAAACGGTTTTCGCGGAGGATGGTGGTGCCGAGGATGTCGAGCTTCGTGAGGTTGATGTTCGCCATGGTGGCGCTGTCCATGATCCTGCGGTTGGCGTGCCAGAACCTGTCGCGGCCCCAGCTGTTGAAAGCGCCGTGGTCGCCGGTTTCGAGTACGGTATTGTATACGTCGTTCCGCTCGATGAGGTGGCCGCCGAACGTTCCTTCGCTGACATTGATGCCCGCGCGCGGCACGTTGTGGATCGTGTTATGCGCCACATGGATGGCGTTCGAAATGCTGATCTGCACGCCGGCCGATTGCTTTTCGATCTCGCCGGAAAATTGAATGAGGTTGTCTGACGCACTGCAGTTCTTCGGGAATTCTTCCGATTTGGGGCCAGGCGTGAAGTCCATTTCGCTGAAAGGCACGGCCAGGTTGTATTCGAAAGCCGGAGACCGCACGGCGCCCGGGCTGCCGACAAACGCGATGCCGGATGCGCCGGGCCTGTATATATGATTGCTGTCGATGCGCACGTTGCGGTTATAGTTGTTCACGAACACAGCGTTGCCGCCCACTTCGTCGAACAAGCAATTGGTAATGGCCGCGTTTTCAGCCCCTTCCACCAGCACGGCCCCGCCGCGGTAGATGGTCCAGTCGCTGCGCAGGAGCGGTTCTTTTGTGAGCATGAACGTGCGCTTGTTGCCGGTGAACGTGATCCCGCGGACGGTGACGTTCTTCAAAGGCTGTTCCATACTCCCTTTCAGCACGATCAGCTCCGTGGTGGCCGCGTAAGCGATGTTGGCGGCCGGTTTTTTCCCGTTCCCGGGTTGGAAATACAGGGTGTGTTCGGATGCGTCGAAGAACCATTCGTGCGGGGCGTCCAGTTCTTCGCGGACGTTTTCCACGAACCGATGGTCGGGGTGGAGGCCCATCTGGCGGTTGTTTTGCCAGCCGCCTTCCAGGATGGCGTTCCCTTGTGCATCCACGCCGGTCACTTTATAATGATAGCCGCCCCATTCGGCGCGGTGCAACGCGTGGACGATGGCGGTTTCCGGATGTTTCCAGGTTTTGATGCGCGCCGGTGAAAGTGCGTCGGCAGCAGTGCCATGGTAAAAGCGGGCCGAAGAATCGTAGTTGGGGTAACGGGCGGAGATTTGCAGTTTCCCATTTACGTACAGCCTGTCCATTTCCGTGATGCCCGCTGGGATGGCGGTTTTCCAAATGCCGTTCCCGGCGTCCTGCCAATTGGCGGTGAGTTTCCGGGCGCCGCTGATAACGGGCTTTTCGCCCGGCTGCGCCTTGATGGTAAAGGGTTGGTGTTGCGGATTGTCGGCGGTCGTGAGCACGAAAGGCGCATCAAGATAATAGGTGCCGTCCCTTAAAATTACGGTGGTGGCTTTACCGGGAGACCGGCGCCAGGTTTCCCGGGCGCCTTCCAACGTGGCTTTGGGTTTGGCCATAGTACCGGGATTGGCATCGTTGCCGGTGGGCGATAGGTAGACGAGGGTTTCCTGGGCCTGTAACGCCAGGGGCAACAACAGGCTGCAGGCGATGATCCATTTCAGCATAGCGATTCTTTAGTAATGGCAAGATAGCCCCTTGCTTCCGGGCCGGTTGGTAGTAATTGAACAAATCCTGACAAAATTATTTGGAAGTACGGATTCTATCATTACATTTGTAGTGTACTAGTTAAATAGTACACTGTTCATCCACCTATAACATTATCAAATGGTATCCCTTCAAAACATTGCCTATTCTTACCGGCGTGGGAAGCCGGTGCTCGACGGGTTGAGCCTTACCCTGGCACCCGGCCGTATTTACGGCCTCCTCGGCCGCAACGGCACCGGTAAAAGCACGCTGCTTTACCAGATGGCCGGTTTGTTATTCCCCCAATCCGGTTCCTGCACGGTGTTCGGTTTCACGCCCATGCGCAGGGAGCCCGCTTTCCTGCAGCAGGTGTACGTGGTACCGGAAGCGTTCGTTTTGCCCGACCTTTCATCCGGCGCCTACATCCGTTTGAACGCGCCTTTTTATCCCACGTTCGATCATGCGCTGTGCAGCAGTATTCTCCAGCAGTTCGGCATCGGGGAAGCAGGCAGGTTGAACCGCCTCAGCCACGGCCAGCAGAAGCAGTTCCAGATCGCCTTCGCCATTGCCACCGGCGCGAAGCTGTTGCTGCTGGACGAGCCTACCAATGGGCTGGACATCCCCTCCAAACAACAATTCCGCAAAGTAGTGGCGGGCAGCTTGCGCAACGATCAGGTGATGGTCATCAGTACGCACCAGGTCCGCGATCTCGACAGCCTCATAGACGATGTGCTGATCCTGGACCAGGGGCGCATCGTGCTGCAGGCGCCGGTGTCGCGGATCACGGAGCGGCTCGTGTTCCGCAAAGTGAAGGAGCGCGCCGAAAGCGGGAAGCCGCTCTATGCCGAAGAAGCCCTGGGCGGGTTCGCCGTCATCGCCCGCAACACGACCGACGAAAGCTCGCGGCTCGATATGGAACTGCTGTTCAACGCGGCGCTTTCCGGCGAAACATCCATTCTTCCCATTCTTCAAGATTAAAATCCCGACCATGCAATTTTCACTCAATCGGTGCGTACAGTTGCTCAAGCTGCAACTCGTCACAGACCGCAAATTATATCTCTACGGTGCATTGGCGCTATTCGCAACGCAGTTTTCCGTGTTGTTGTATTATGCCCTTACGTTCGAAGACGGGCTTTTCTTCGAGAAGCAGGAAGGTTTCGTGCTGGAGGGCTTCATCATTTTCAATTTCATCATGGCCGCCGTGTGTTTCCGGGATTTGCACGCAGGTTCTTCAAGGCTGCGTGCGCTGATGTTGCCGGTTTCAGTGGCAGAGCGAATCGCTGTGGGCGTTTTTACGATCCTGGTCGTGTTGCCGGTCGGTTATTTTGCTTCCAGCTTCCTGAGCGCGGGTATCGTGCATCAGATCGACAACCAGGTATTGCTGAACGCTAACCGGTTTTACTTTTTCAATGGGGCAAGGGGAATCGACTTATCGTTTTTGAAGATGTTCTTAACGATATTTATTATAGGATTAGCAGCCAGCGCGGTTTTCAGGAAATTTGCGGTAGTGAAGGCGGTAGCCGCGTTTTTACTGTTGTTCGTTGGCATCAACGCCGTCAACAGCCTGTTCGCCAGGCTCCTGCTGGATAAGCTCCCGTTGACGGAAAGCATGCGCGAGCAGCGGGTCGGCATCATTCCTGACCATGTCAATACGTTCAATCACGGCCCGTTCGGGACATGGTACTTTGATACGAGGGATGAATCGGGCCAGTCTGTCCTGTATTACCAGGTAAAGGCCACCGCTAGCGTAGAAATGATTGAAATGATCGCAGGGTACCTGATGTTGTTCGGCTTGATGTACGTGACCGTTCTGAAACTCCGCGAGCAAGAACTTTCCTGACAACCTCAACTGAAAATCATGGAATTTAATAATCAATTATCCATCTACCTCCAGATCGCCGACCATGTTTGCGACCGCATTCAGCTGGGGGAGTGGGTTGAGGAGGGAAAAATACCTTCGGTACGGGAGCTTGCGGTGAGCCTCGAAGTGAATCCCAATACCGTCATGCGCTCTTACGAGCATCTGCAGCAATTGGGCGTCATTTACACGCGGCGCGGCCTGGGTTACTTCGTTTCTCCCGGCGCGGTCAGCAAAGTAACGGGGCTGCGGAAAGAACAGTTCCTGGAAGAAGAGCTGCCGCAGTTTTTCCGGAAAATCTATCTCCTCGGTATCGGGCTCGACGAGCTGAAAGACCGGTTCGAAACATTTAAAGACCGCCAGTTAAAGGCGCAATAAAAACACCATATGAAAAGAAGCAATATCATCATACTGATCTTAATCCTGCTGGTGCCGGCTGGTTTGCTGATGCACAACCTGTCGCTGCGGGCGGCTTTCCAACATGCAAAAGCGGAGCCGATGCGTAAATATGAAGGTGACCAGCGGTATTTCAGGAAGCTCCCGCCGTATCACCACATCGTCCTGGAAGGCGGTGTACGGACCAAAAGCCGTAAAAGAAGAAACGGTGCCTCCCCAAACAACGTACAGGCCCGGATCTGGGTAGGCAGTGTCAGTGAACCGGCGCTGGAATACCGGGCGGATATGAAACCCTTCCTGCGAACGGAAGTTCGCAACGATACGCTGTACTGCTGGTTTGAGGCGGATAACTTCGGCGAATGGCGGAGAGTTGCAAGATCGTACCGGGAATTGGAGATCAAGGTGCCGGGTATAGTGAGTATCACGGCCGACAGCATCAACCTCGATATCGTTCAACTGGTGCAGCGCTCGCCCATATCCGTTCAATATACCAATATGACGGTCGCCAATATCGGGTATACGGATCTTACCCGGCTCAATTTGAATGGCCTCGCAACATACATGCATATCAGCGGCGGGAAAGTGGATACTTTGCGATATACGTTGGGAGACGAATCGCAGCTTACCGTTGGGGCTGGACTGGTAATCGGGAAAAAGGAATTGGTGAAGGCGGGTGAACATGCACGATTCAACGTAATCGGCGTTGCAGCGGATTCGGCGATGATACGATAAGCTGTTTTTCCCTATAAAAAAACCGCCCAGGCAAGGTGCCCGGGCGGTTTTTTTATGTGCTTCAGTGAAGTCAGAATTGTGTGGCGAGGTAAGCCATCGTTCCCGCGCCGATTTCCAGTGCGCGTTCGTCGATGTCGAATTTGGGCGTGTGCACGCCGGAGGTGATGCCTTTGGCTTTGTTGCCGGTACCGAGGCGGAAGAAGCATGCGGGGATCACCTGCGAGTAGAACGCGAAATCTTCGGCGCCCATCCGCAGTTCGGTGTCCACCACGTTATCGGCGCCCAGGTAATCTTCGGCGAGTTTACGGGCGTTGGTGGTCACGGCTTCGTTATTGTACAGCGTGGGGTAGCCCACGAGGATGTCGATATCGATTTCCGCGCCCATGGCGTGCACCAGTTCGGTGGCTTGTTTGCGTATCAGCTCATGCGCCTTGAATCGCCAGGTTTCGTCCATCGCCCGGAAAGTGCCCATGAGCTTCACTTCGCTGGGGATCACGTTGGTGGTGTGCCCGCCGTTGAAGGCGCAGATAGACAATACGGAAGGGGAGAAAGGATCGTTGTTGCGGCTGATGATCTGCTGGAGGCTTACCACCAGGTTGGATGCGATGAGGATGGTATCTGCCGTGAGATGGGGCGCCGCGGCATGGCCGCCTTTGCCTTTCACGGTGATGTAGATCTCGTCGGCGCTCGCCATGTATTTTCCTTCCCGGAAGCCCAGGAGCCCCGTTTCCATGGCGGGGAGCACGTGGAGGCCGAGGATAGCTTCGGGTTTCGGGTTTTCCAGTGCGCCGTCCTGGATCATGAGGCTGGCACCGCCGGGATGCTTTTCTTCGCCGGGCTGGAAAAGGATTTTCACGGTGCCTTCGAACTCGCCCCGCAGCTGTTGCAGGATGCGCGCGGCGCCGAGGGCCACGGTGGTATGCACGTCGTGGCCGCAGGCATGCATGATGCCGGGGTTTTGTGATTTATAGGGGACGTCGTTCGCTTCTTCGATCGGCAGCGCATCGATATCACCGCGCAGGGCGATGACCTTTTTGCCGGGGTTTTTCCCTTCGATAAGGGCCACTATGCCCGTTCCGGCAACGCCGGCGCGGTAGGGAACGCCCCAGCTTTCCAGCTGCTGCTGAATGAATTTCGACGTTTCGAATTCCTGGAAGGATAGTTCGGGATGTGCATGCAAATGTCTTCTGCAAGCCACCAGGTCAGCGGCGTATTCGCTGGCCAGGGCTTTGATCCGCTCTTTCATTAATCTTCTTTTTCCGGTGATACGTTGATGATGGTAGGCACTACGAACGCGCCGTTGGGGAAGTATTCCGCCAGTTCCTTGCGCAGTTCGGTCGCCTCCTCGCGGGATTTGAAGTCGCCCACACGCACCTTGAAATAAGGGGCTTCGAAGTCGATGTAGGTCCGGTAATCGGGATAGCGTTGCATCACGCGGGTTTTGGCCTCATTGGCTTCGTTCCGCTTGTTGGTGGTGAGCACCTGAACGCGGAAGCCGGGCTGGTTGCGGATAGCCAGGTTGTTGATATACACCTGTTTACGGATAAGGATGTCTATCCGGCTGTCTTTGGTCACTTTAACATTGCCTTCCTGCTGCACCGATTCCTGCGCGCGCAGGGCGGTAGCGGCGGATAAAAGCAATAGCAACAGGCAGCCTGTTCTTAACATCATATATTTGGTTCGTTTGATGGCAAAATGGTTTTTCGGTCCCTATTGCAGGGCGGCCGCTTCTTTCATGATCGCTACACCGGCGCTCGTCCCGATCCGGGTAGCGCCTGCGGCGATCAGTTCCTTGGCGAAAGCAAAGGTACGAATCCCTCCCGAAGCCTTGATCTGAATATTGGCGGGGAGGTTTTTCCGCATGAGGGCCACTGCTTCCACGGAAGCACCCTTCTCGGCGTAGCCGGTACTGGTTTTCACGAAATCGACCCCGTACCGCCCATATAGCTCGCAGCATCGCACGATCTCTTCCTCCAATAATATGCCACTTTCGATGATCACCTTGATCTTGCGCTGTTTGTTCCGGATGATGGGCATGATGGTAGCGATTTCCTTTTCCAGGAATGCCCAGTCGCCCCCGCGCACCGCGATGAGGTTGGCGACCATGTCCAGCTCGTCTGCCCCGTCGATGATAGCGAGCACGGATTCGGCTACTTTGGCCTCTATGGCGGAATAGCCGAAGGGGAAACCGATGACGGTGGCGATGGCGGTGGTGGTGCCGCCGAGGAAGGTTTTGGCCGTGCTTACGAAAGGAGGCGGCACGCACACGGCGGCGAAGTCGTATTCCACGGCTTCCATGCTGAGGCGTTTTACGTCGTCGAGCGTAGTAACGGGTTTGAGGACGGTATGGTCGATGTACCGGTTAATGTTCATTTTCTGAAGGGTGTTTTCCAAAAATAAAAAAACGGAGTTACGCAGGATGGTCCCGGGTAACTCCGTTGGTTATTTTACGCAGCGGGTATTTATTGTTCTTTCCCGTGACAGTTTTTGAATTTCTTGCCGCTACCGCAGGGGCAGGGATCGTTCCGGCCTACTTTGGGGCCTACGCGAACGGGTTCCTGTTTGGGCTCGTCCATGGCGGGCGCGTAATCTTCGCGGCGGGCGGAGGCGGAGCCTTGCTGTTGCTGCGGAGCGTTGTGGCCATTGGAAGCTTCCGGGTCCTGGTGGGAGGCGCGCATGTGGCTCATGTCGGTTTTTTCTTCATGGCCTTCGGTGATCTGCGCTTCTTCTTCGGCCTGCTGACCGGGGATGCCGGCTTTGCAGAGGAAGGAAACGATCTCTTTGGAGTTTTCGGCGCTCATCTGTTTGAACAGCTCGAACGCTTCAAATTTATAGATCAGCAGCGGGTCTTTCTGTTCGTACACGGCGCTTTGAACGGACTGTTTCAGGTCGTCCATGGCGCGGAGGTGCTCTTTCCAGGCGTCGTCGATCAGGTTGAGGGTGATGGAGCGCTCGAGTGCGGAGATGGTCTCCTTGCCGTGGGTGTCCACCACCTTGCGGAGGGGCGCCAGTACGTGGAGGCCGCGGCGGCCGTCGGTGAACGGGATCGAAATGTTCTCGATATGCTGGCCCTGCTCTTCGAAGATCTTTTTGATGACGGGGTAGGTACCGGTCACCACCTCGTTGGTACGGCGGTGGTAATTGGCAACCGCTTCACCATAGAGCTTTTCAGCGATTTCCTGCACGTTCCCTTTCTGGAATTCGTCTTCGGAAATCACGGTATCTATCGCGAAGTTCTTGATCACTTCCAGTTTGAACGCTTCGAAGTCGCCGGTGGCGCGATGCGTGTTTACCAGGTTATCCGCTACTTCGTAGAAGGCATTGTCGATATCGATGGCGAGGCGCTCGCCGAACAGGGCGTGGTTGCGTTTGGAATAAATTACCGTACGCTGCTTGTTCATCACGTCGTCGTACTCGAGCAGGCGCTTACGGATGCCGAAGTTGTTCTCTTCCACTTTCTTCTGGGCGCGTTCGATGGAGCGGGTGATCATGCTGTGCTGGATCACTTCGCCTTCCTTGTAACCCATACGGTCCATGAGCGCGGCGATACGGTCGGAGCCGAACATGCGCATCAGGTCGTCTTCCAGCGATACGAAGAACTGGGAAGTACCGGGGTCGCCCTGGCGACCGGCACGGCCGCGCAACTGGCGGTCTACACGGCGGCTTTCGTGGCGTTCGGTACCGATGATGGCGAGACCGCCGGCATCTTTCACGCCGGGCCCCAGCTTGATGTCCGTACCACGGCCGGCCATGTTGGTGGCGATGGTCACGGCGCCGGGCATACCTGCTTCGGCCACGATCTGGGCTTCACGGGCGTGCTGTTTGGCGTTCAGTACGTTGTGGGGGATTTTTTCGAAGGTGAGCATTTTACCGAGGAGCTCAGACACCTCTACCGAGGTAGTACCTACCAGTACGGGGCGGCCCGCTTCTTTCAGTTTCTTGATCTCTTCGATCACGGCGCGGTATTTATCGCGCTTGGTTTTATATACGAGGTCTTCCGCGTCTTTACGGGTGATCGGCAGGTTGGTGGGGATGGTTACCACGTCCAGCTTGTAGATTTCCCAGAACTCGCCGGCTTCGGTAGTGGCCGTACCGGTCATACCACCGAGTTTGTGGTACATACGGAAGTAGTTCTGCAGGGTAATGGTGGCGAACGTTTGGGTGGCGGCTTCCACTTTCACGTTTTCCTTGGCTTCGATCGCCTGATGCAGGCCATCGGAGTAACGGCGGCCATCGAGGATACGGCCGGTTTGCTCGTCCACGATTTTCACTTTCCCGTCCATCACCACGTATTCCACGTCTTTTTCGAAGAGGGTGTACGCTTTGAGGAGCTGCTGCACGGAGTGGATGCGTTCCGATTTCACGGCGAAGTCCTGGAGGAGCTGGTCTTTCCGGGCCATTTTATCTTCGGCGGTCAGGTCCATTTTTTCCAGTTCCGCGATTTCGGAGCCAACGTCCGGCATTACGAAAAACGCGGGGTCTTCGCCGGCGCCGGTGATGAGGGCGATACCTTTATCGGTGAGGTCTACGCTGTTGTTCTTTTCGTCGATATGGAACAGGAGGCCTTCGTCTACCTTGGGCATTTCGCGCTGCTGGTCGGCGATGTAATAGTTCTCCGCTTTCTGCTGGAGCACTTTCATGCCGGGTTCGCTGAGGTATTTGATGAGGGCGCTGTTCTTGGGGAGGCCGCGATGGGCGCGCATGAGCGCGAGGCCGCCCGTTTTCGGGTCGTCTTTCCCTTCGGCGATGAGCTTCTTGGCTTCGAGGAGGCTGGAGGTCACGATCTTGCGCTGCTCTTCCACCAGCCGCTGGATGCGGGGCTTCAGGGTGTGGAACTCCTGCTCGTCGCCACGGGGGATAGGGCCGGAGATGATGAGCGGGGTACGCGCATCGTCGATCAAAACACTGTCCACCTCATCCACCATCGCGAAGTGGTGCTTGCGCTGCACCATTTCTTCGGGGCTGTGCACCATGTTATCGCGCAGGTAATCGAAGCCGAATTCGTTGTTGGTACCGTAGGTAATGTCTGCCTGGTAAGCGTTGCGGCGCTCGAAGGAGTTGGGCTGGTGCTTGTCGATGCAATCCACGGTGATGCCGAGGAATTCGAACAGGGGGCCGTTCCATTCGGAGTCACGACGTGCGAGGTAATCGTTCACCGTTACCACGTGCACGCCTTCGCCGGTGAGGGCGTTGAGGTAAGCGGGGAGCGTGGAAACGAGGGTTTTACCTTCACCCGTCGCCATTTCGGAAATTTTACCCTGGTGCAATACCATACCGCCGATCAGCTGTACGTCGTAATGCACCATGTTCCAGGTTACTTCCGTACCGCCCGCGATCCAGGTGTTCTTCCAGGCCACTTTGTCACCTTCGATGGTCACATAGTCGCGCAGAACGGCGAGGTTGCGGTCCATATCGGTAGCGGTGGCGGTGATAACGGGATTTTCCTTGAGCCTGCGGGCCGATTCCTTCACGACTGCAAATGCTTCGGGAAGGAGCTGGTTGAGGACTTCTTCTATTTTCTTGTTACGATCTTTCTGGAGCTTGTCGATCTCACGGTAGATGAGATCTTTGGTGTTCACGTCCTCTTCGGACTCTGCGGAAGTTTTCTTCTCTGCGATCTCCCGGTCTATTTCGGCCAGGTGATCCTTGATACGGGAACGGAAAACCTGCGTTTTGCCACGCAGTTCGTCGATAGGCAGGGATGACAGTTTTTCATACTCCTCGTTGATCTGCTTCACCATGGGAAGGATCAGCCTGATGTCTCGCTCAGACTTGTTTCCTCCGAAAAGCTTTGTTAAAAAACCTAGCATGTTAAAATTTTCGATGTCTAAAAGAATAAAGGAACCTGGTTGCGGGGGAAATATAGTCAAATATTAAGCCCGGATGCCAGGTTGTGACAAGGTGGCAGGAGCAGGCCTGCGGACCAAGGCTGGTAAAATTAGGAATTTTTGGGGGATGACCCTATCAAATCCCGGAAAAATTAAGCCTGCCGCGGTATTTCTGCCGTTTGGAAGGAGAAAATGCAGGATTTCTGCGGACGGGAAACGCCCCCGCCCCCGGAAGCCCTTTTTACAGCCCCGTTCCCCATCCCCGACTTCCTTAAAAAAAATAATTAGTGTTGGATAGACACTATCCCACAAAAAATGAGCACATTCGTGTCCGGCATTTTCCGCTTTTTCATCACAAAAAGTAAAAAATGTGGAAATACTTTTTATAAATTTAAAGGTTTTAATCACCGTATTAGATTTTTACAAACAACACGTCTATGAAGCAGATACAGCCTAAGAGTCTTTTCGTTGCCAGCTGCCTGGCCCTGCTTGTCACTTCCTTATCCTTCGGGATTCGCGCCGGCATCCTCGGACAGCTGGGCGTGCAATTCCATCTGAACGCCCAGGAATTATCCATCATCGCCGGTACTGCTTTTTGGGGTTTCCCGCTCGCCGTTGTGCTGGGCGGTTTCATCGTAGATGCCATCGGCATGAAACGCCTGCTCATCGCGGCATTCGTGCTGCATTTGCTCGGCATCGTCCTCACCATCGCCACACCTTATTTCAGCTCCGGTTTCTGGCCGCTGTTCATCTCCACCCTGTTCATCGGTATGGCGAACGGTACGGTGGAAGCAGCCTGCAACCCGCTCGTAGCCACTATCTTCCCCGATAATAAAACCACCAAGCTGAACCACTTTCACCTCTGGTTCCCCGGCGGTATCGTAGTAGGCGCGCTCGTGGTATTCCTGTTCAAGGAGCTCGGGCATGCCGACCTCTGGCAACTGCAGGTAGGCCTCATGATCATCCCTACGCTGCTGTACGGTTACCTCTTCTCCAAGCTGGACTTCCCCGTTACGGAGCGCGTGGCCGCGGGGGTTTCCAACGCACAGATGTACCGCTCGGTAACCAGCCGGCTGTTCATCTTCATGTTCATCTGCATGTTCGGCACGGCCATCACGGAACTCTTCACCAACCAATGGATCGAAATACTCCTGAAAAACGTAACGGAAAACGGTATCCTCATCCTGGCGCTCACCGCCGGCGTACAGGTGCTGGGCCGTGCAGTGGCAGGGCCTATCGTGCACCGGCTGTCGCCCACCGGCGTGCTGTTCATTTCAGCGATTTTGTCGGCCCTCGGGCTTTACCTCATGGGTAGCCAGTCTGGCAGCATGCTCTTCGTAGCCGCTGTCATTTTCGGTCTTGGCATCACTTACTTCTGGCCCACCATGCTCGGGTTCGTTTCCGAGAACATCCCGGAATCCGGTGCGCTCGGCATGAACCTCATGGGTGGCGCGGGTATGTTCGCCGTATCTATTTATATGATGTTCATGGGTGGTTTCTATGACAGCATCATCGGGAAGAACCTCCCCGCCGGCGGCACGCTCGATACCTTCCGCTCCGCCGCCCCCGGCACCGCCGAAGCAGCGGCCTACGCGCAGGCACAGGCGGTCGCAGGTCCGGAAATCATCAACGTGACCCTCGTGATACCCATTATACTCATCGTTGCCTTCGGCGGCCTTTATTTCTATATGAGAGGCAAAAGCAAACAACAATTACAAACTGCATAAACGTATCAGAAACTATATAGTATGAACAGGAAACTCAGAATGGGAATGATCGGAGGCGGGAAAGACGCCTTCATCGGGGCCATCCACCGCATCGCGGCGAATATGGACGGGCTCATCGAACTGAAAGCAGGTGCCTTGAGCATCAACCCCGAAGTGGCCGAAGACTCCGGGCGCTCGCTCTTCCTGGATAGCGACCGCATCTATACGGACTTCAAAACCATGCTCGAGAAGGAAGCCGCCATGCCGGCTGAAAAGCGGCTGGACTTCATCACCATCGTGACCCCCAACTTCGCACACTTCGAGCCGGCCATGATGGCCCTCGATAAAGGGTTCCACGTCGTGATCGAAAAGCCCATCACCTTCACCCTCGACGAAGCCAAACAACTCAAAGCCAAGGTGGAGCAGACCGGCCTCAGCCTCCTGCTCACCCACACCTATACCGGCTACCCCATGGTGAAACAGGCCCGCCAGATGGTGGCCAACGGCACCCTGGGCAAAATCCGCAAAGTATGGGTAGAATATCCGCAGGGCTGGCTGTCCAAACTCAGCGAGCGCGAAGGCAACGCACAGGCAGCCTGGCGCACCGACCCCAAGCGCTCCGGTAAAGCCGGCGCCATGGGCGATATCGGCACCCACGCCTTCAACCTCGCAGAATACATCACCGGCGATACCGTGGAAAAACTCTGCGCAGACAACCACATCATGGTGCCTGGCCGCCTGCTCGACGACGATGGCGCCGTGCTCATGCGCTTCACCAACGGCGCTGCAGGCGTACTGATGGCTTCGCAGGTAGCCGCCGGGGAAGAGAATGCCCTCAAAATCCGCGTATACGGAGAGAAAGGTGGTATGGAATGGGCACAGCACGAGCCGAACACCCTCATCGTGCGCTGGCTCGACAAGCCCGCCGAAATTCTCCGCGCAGGTGCCGGCAACCCGCACCTCAGCTCCTTCGCCACCCACAACTGCCGCACGCCGGGCGGTCACCCCGAAGGGTACCTCGAAGCATTCGGCAACCTGTACCGCAACTTCGCACTGTCGCTCCAGGCCCGTATAGACGGCACCGAAGCGTCGAAGGAAGCGCTCGACTTCCCCTCGGTTAACGAAGGTGTACGGGGCATGGCTTTCATCGATAATGTGGTGAAAAGCTCCGCCAGTACCGAAAAATGGACGACCTTCGAAATTTAGGTCGCCTTTTCGAAGAGATTGCGGAAATTGAATTTTTATTAATCTGATAAGGAAAAGCATATGAAGACGATCAAAGGGCCCGGCATTTTCCTGGCGCAGTTCCTGGACGACAAAGCCCCTTTCAATACCCTCGAAGGCATTACCAAATGGGCTGCCTCCCTGGGTTTCAAAGGGGTGCAGATCCCCACCTGGGACCCCCGGATGATAGACCTGAAGAAAGCCGCCGAGAGCCAGACCTATGCAGACGAGATCAAAGGCATCGTGCAAAGCGCAGGGATGGAGATCACCGAGCTGTCGACCCACTTACAGGGCCAGCTGGTGGCCGTTCACCCCGCCTATAACGAACTGTTCGACGGGTTCGCTCCCGCGGAACTGCGCGGCAGCGCCAACGTGAAAGCCCGTACGGAATGGGCCGTCCAGCAACTGAAATACGCCGCCAAAGCGAGCCGCAACCTGGGCCTGAACGCCCACGCCACTTTCAGCGGCGCGTTGCTCTGGCAAACGGTGTACCCCTGGCCCCAGCGCCCTGCAGGGCTCGTGGAAACGGGGTTCAAGGAGCTGGCCAACCGCTGGCTGCCGATCCTCAATGAAATGGATGCGAACGGCGTGGACCTCTGCTACGAGATCCACCCCGGCGAAGACCTGCACGACGGCATCAGCTACGAGCGGTTCCTCGCTGCCACCGGCAACCACAACCGCGCCTGCCTTTTGTATGATCCCAGCCACTTCGTGCTCCAGGCTATGGATTACCTCGAATACATCGATATCTACCACGAAAAAATAAAGATGTTCCATGTGAAAGACGCGGAATTCAATCCCACCGGCCGCTCCGGCGTGTACGGCGGGTACCAGTCGTGGATCGACCGGCCGGGGCGTTTCCGCTCCCTGGGCGATGGACAGGTGGATTTCAAGGCGGTGTTCAGCAAGCTGACCCAATACGATTTCTCCGGCTGGGCCGTGATGGAATGGGAATGCTGCATGAAGCACCCGGAAGACGGGGCACGCGAAGGCGCGCCGTTCATTAAGGATCATATTATCCGCGTCACCGAAAAAGCGTTCGACGATTTTGCCGGAACGGGTGCGGATGAAAACCTGAACAGACGTATATTAGGACTGTAATGGCTTTGCAATAACGATTTTCTAAAGACTTTAAAACTCAGTAAACGATGAAGAAATTATTCTTGATGCCGGTGGTAATTGGTTCCGTAGTGTTCATGGCAGCCTGCGGCGGCGGCGGTGAAGAAAAGAAAGCCGAAGAGAAGGCATCTCAAGAAGCCCCGGCTCCCGCGGCAGACAATTCCATGGTAGCCGACGTAACCGGCAAAGGAAAGGAACTGATGGCAGCGCAGGATTGCGCCACCTGCCACAAGGAAACCGAAAAAGTGATCGGGCCCGCCTTCAAGGAAATTGCCGCGAAATATCCCAACACCCCGGAAAACATCGCCACGCTGGCCGACAAGATCATCAGCGGCGGTTCCGGTAACTGGGGCGAAATTCCCATGGCTCCGCACGCCGGCATTTCCAAGCCCGACGCGGAAGAAATGGTGAAGTACATCCTGACTGTTAAATAAGAAACAACCCTATAAACAGTTCAACAATGACGAAACGTATATTATCCACCGTTATGCTGATCGGCGCCTTGTCTGCCGGTACAACCGCTTTCGCGCAGGAAGCCACGCTTTCCAAAAAAGAACAGAAAGCCGGCTGGAAACTGCTGTTCGATGGTAAAACCACCAACGGCTGGCGCGGCTACAAAACCCAGGAAGCCCCCGGCGCCTGGAAAGTAGAGAACGGTGCCCTCTTCCTCGACACCGATGCCAAAAAAGCAGGTGCCAAAGGCGGCGATATCATGACCGCCGAGCCATACGAAAACTATGAGCTCGAACTGGAATGGAAAATCTCCGAAGGCGGCAACTCCGGCATCATCTTCAGTGTACATGAAGACCCGAAATTCGGCGCCACCTACCAAACCGGCCCCGAAATGCAGGTGCTCGACGACGACAAGCATTCCGACGGCAAAATCCACAAACACAACTCCGGCGATCTCTACGATCTCATCGCTTCTCCCGCCCGCTACGCCAAACCCGTAGGCCAATGGAACACCGCGAAGATCATCAAGAAAGACGGCAAACTGACCCTCGTCTTCAACGGCCACAAAACCGCAGAAGTAACCATGGGCTCCGAAGCATGGGATAAACTCGTTGCCGGATCGAAATTCAAAGCCTGGGATGGCTTCGGCAAATTCCAGAAAGGACACATCGCCCTGCAAGACCATGGCGACAAAGTTTGGTACAGAAACATCAAGATCCGCCAACTGTAAGCCTTAACACATGATGCGCTACAAATATCTCTTCCTCCTCTGCGCCGTGGTTGCTATCTCCACCGGCCTGGTGGCTTTCAAAAAAGCAAAGCCCCGCCTGCTCGTTTTCTCGAAAACAGCAGGGTTCCGACACGATTGCATCCCCGTGGCCAAAGTGGCCATGCTGAAGCTGGGAGCGGAAAACGGTTATGAAGTGGATACCACCGAAGACGCATCCCTGTTCACCGCTAAAAACCTCGCCCGGTACAAAGCCGTAGTGTTCCTGAACACCACCGGCGATGTCCTCAACGATGATCAGCAGTCCGCCCTGGAAGGCTACATCCGGAAAGGCGGCGGGTACGCGGGCGTGCATGCGGCCACCGACACGGAGTACGACTGGCCCTGGTACAACCAGCTGGTTGGCGCGTACTTCCTCAGCCACCCGCACCAGCAAACCGCAACGCTCAACGTAGTGGACAGGAACCACCCCGCAACGGCCCACCTCGAGCCTACCTGGGTGCGCAAAGACGAATGGTACAACTTCAAAAGCATCGTGCCCGGGCTGAACGTCCTCATCAAAATCGATGAAAGCTCCTACGAAGGCGGCAAGAACGACGGCAACCACCCCATGAGCTGGTACCGCGAGTTCGACGGCGGCCGCACCTTCTACACCGAGCTGGGCCATACCAAAGAGTCGTACAGCGAGCCCGCTTTCCTCAAACACATCCTCGGCGGGATCAACTACGCCGCAGGAAAGAAGAAGTAGGCAACCATGCATAACTTACCAGTAGAGACGCTTCCATGCGTCTCTACTTGCTTTTAAATACCACGTTTACTATCGATTAATTGAACGATACCATGAAGCATATCACATACCTGCTCGTCTTTATCGTTGCGGCAACCATGCTCAGCTGCAGCAAAACCCGGCCCGGAAAAGCGAAAGTGCTCGTCTTCTCCAAAACCGCCGGATTCCGCCACGCCTCCATCCCCGCGGGCATCGAGGCACTCCGGAAAATGGGCGCCGAAAATAATTTCGACGTCGACACCACCGAAGATGCCGGCAAATTCACGGAGAACAATCTCAAACAATACTCCGCCATCATCTTCCTCAACACCACCGGCGATGTCCTGAACACCGCACAGGAAGCGGATTTTGAACGGTACGTACAATCCGGGGGAGGCTTCGTGGGCATTCACGCTGCCACCGACACCGAGTACGACTGGGCCTGGTACGGCAAACTGGTTGGCGCCTACTTCTCCGACCACCCGGCCGGCACTCACAAAGCAAAACTCATCGTCACCGACAAAAGCCACCCATCCACCGCCAACCTCCCCGACACCTGGGAGCATACCGACGAATGGTATAACTTCAAAAACGTGAACAAGGAGACGAAAGTGCTCATGAAAGTCGACGAATCCACATACGCCGGCGGCAAAATGGGCAACGACCACAACATCTCCTGGTACCACGAATACGACGGCGGCCGCGCGTTCTACACCGAACTGGGCCATACGGAAGAATCCTACAAAGAAGAAAACTTCCTCAAACATGTGCTCGGCGGCATTCAGTACGCCATCGGCAAAAACCTGGAACTGGATTACGCAAAAGCCAAATCGCTCCGCGTTCCGGAAGAAGACCGCTTCACCCGTCAAACCCTCACCAGCGGCGAGTTCTTCGAGCCCACCGAAATGGCCATCCTCCCCAACCTCGACATCCTCGTTGCACAACGCCGTGGCGAACTGATGCTCTACAGCAACGCTTCGCAGAAACTTTCACAAGTTGGCCTGCTGCACGTGTACCATAAAACGGAAGTCCCCAATGTGAACGCGGAAGAAGGACTCATGGGCCTCGCCGCCGATCCGGACTACGCGAAAAATAATTACATCTACCTCTTCTATTCTCCCACCGATACTTCCGTGAACCGCCTCAGCCGGTTCAAATTCGTGAACGGCCAGCTGGATATGCAATCCGAAAAAGTGATCCTCCAGTTCTACTCCCAGCGCGATATCTGCTGCCACACCGGCGGCTCCATCGCGTTCGGCCCGGATGGCTTGCTCTACGTTTCCACCGGCGACAATACCACACCGTTCGACGAAGCCGGACAGCCTTACGTGAGCAAAGGCTACGGCCCTGTAGACGACCGTCCCGGCCACCAGCAGTACGACGGCCGCCGCAGTTCTTCCAACACCAACGACCTCCGCGGTAAAGTGCTGCGCATCCGGTTGAAGGAAGACGGTTCTTACGAAATCCCGGAAGGCAACCTTTTCCCGGTTGGTACCGCGAAAACGAAACCCGAGATCTATACGATGGGGACCCGCAACCCGTATCGCATTTCCATCGACCGCAAAACGAATTTCCTCTATTGGGGCGAAGTAGGGCCCGATGCGGCGAACGACGATTCTACCCGCGGCCCGCGCGGATACGACGAAGTGAACCAGGCGAAGAAGGCCGGCTATTACGGTTATCCGCTGTTCATCGCCGACAATAAACCGTATCGCGCTTACGATTATACAACAGGCGTTTCCGGACCTTACAATGATCCGAAGAAGCCCATCAACAATTCCCGCAACAATACCGGTCTCACCGAACTGCCGCCCGCGCAGCCCGCGTTCATCTGGTACCCTTATGGCAAATCTGACGAGTTTCCGCTGGTGGGCACCGGTGGCCGTAACGCAGAAGCAGGGCCGGTGTACTACAGCGAATTCTATCCGAAAGAAACCCGCCTGCCGGATTACTACAACGGCAAACTGTTCATCTACGATTGGATCAGGGGCTGGGTGATGGCGGTTACGATGGATAAAGACGGTAATTATGTGAAGATGGAACGCTTCCTGCCGTCGCAGAAATTCAACGCGCCAATCGATATGGAAATGGGCCCCGACGGAAAGCTGTACATCCTCGAATACGGGAATGGTTGGTTCTCCAAAAACGCTGACGCAGGGCTGGTCCGCATCGATTACAATGGCGGCAACCGTGCACCGAAAGTGAAGATGGAAGTGGAAAAACTGACCGGCGCACTGCCGTTTACCGTGAAAGCTTCCGCAGAAGGTTCCGTTGACCCAGACGGCGACGCGATCACCTACACCTGGAATTTCGGGAACGGCAATAAGAAAGAAACGACAACGCCTTCAGCGGAATTCACTTACACCACCGCCGGAGAATACCCGGTTTCAGTGGAAGTGACCGACGACAAGGGCGCACATACCCTGAGCCAGACCATCCAGGTGTATGCGGGGAACGAAACGCCCACCGTGAACATCCAGGTGAAAGGCAACAGCATGTTCTATTTCCCCGGAAAGAAAGTGGATTATGCGGTGGAAGTGGCCGACAAGGAAGACGGGCAGTCCGCTGCCGGCGGTTTCGACATCGCCAACCTGTACGTGAAAGCGATTTATATGGAAGGGCGCGACAAGGCAGCGATGTCTCAGGGCCACCAGATCATCTCCGGTGCGATCGCAGGGAAAAACATCATGGAAACTTCCGACTGTAAAACCTGTCATAAGCCGAACGAGAAATCCATCGGGCCGAGCTTCGTGGAAGTGGCGAACAAGTATAAGGCGGATCCGAAATCGCCCGACTACCTGGCCGACAAGATCATCAAAGGCGGCGGCGGTGTCTGGGGCGAAACGGCGATGGCCGCGCACCCCGGCATTTCTCACGGCGAAGCCAAACAGATCGTGGAATACATCTTCTCCCTGGCGGGCGGCGCCAAACAGGACCCCTCGCTGCCGGCGAGCGGCAGCCTGAACGCGACGTTGGGCAATGAAGTGAAAGACAGGGGGATTCTTTACCTGATCGCTACCTATACCGACAAAGGCGGTCCGGGCATCCGGCCGATTACGGGAACCGCCAGTGTGGAACTGCGCAACCCGAAAATCCAGGCGGAAAGCTACAAGGGGTCTGACGGTGCGAATTCCGTGGAGATCGAAGGGATGAAACTGCTGGTTCCGGGCGCCAATACCTGGGCGGCATATCCCAACCTCGATCTGACCGGTGTTTCCGGCATCGAGCTGACGTACTTCGTGCGGGAGATCCCTGCTCACGGCTATACCGTTTCCGCGCATCTGGACAGCCAGTCCGGCGCGGCGCTTGGCAGTGTAACGATCGGCAAGGGCGCGAAAGCGGGCCAGCCGAACGTGGCGAACATTTCCTTCCCGGCGATCGCCGGCGGGAAGAAGCAGTCGCTGGTGCTGGTGATCAAGGCGGCCGATCCGGCCGAGCAGACGCCGGTGGCGATCGATTACTTCAGATTGCAGGCTAAATAAGTCAGTATCAAATCATAACGAAAAAGCCGTCCCGCGTATAGCAGGACGGCTTTTTTTATGTGGCCGGGGAAGGGGGAAATTATGCTGACAGTACGGTTATAGTGCGGTTACAGTACGGTATCCCTACTATATCCCTACTGTATCTATACTGTTAGCGGGTAGGTCTAGTCCTGCTATAGGTTTGCAAATGGCCTTGCGGCAGGGCCGCGGTTTACGGACTTTGTGTGTGGGATCGCCAGCATTGCAAAAAGGGCCGTACCTATTGAGATACAGCCCTTTTGAATGCTTTTTCGGTGGAAGGGATTACCCGATTTTCATCATTTTTTTGCGCATTTTCTTGGCTTTTTTCTGGCTGGAGTGCACGAAATTGACAAGTAATGCGATGATGAGGATGAAGAGCCCGAAGAATTCGCGGGTGTCTTCGATCCAGGGGGTGGATGCTTTCATGGTGCCGGCGATATTTTGGGCCTGGTGCTCGGTTGCCCAGCTGAGCACGCCGTCTTTCTCGAAGAAGAGGAAGGTGGCGTAGGCGAGGAAAACGAGGATGCCGAAAAGGTACCAGCCGCGATAATAGCGGCGGGTGGCGGCGAGGCCGCAGAGAACGGCTCCGAACAGGTAAATGGGGATCCAGATGTAGGGGTCCGGATCGTTCCACTGAAGGGCGGCGAACAGCACAAACATTACACAGCAAAACACATTGAAAATCTTCATCATGCTAAATGGTATATCCGATAAACTTACGGAAAATCCAGCAGTTAAACTAAACTGGAACACTAGATAAACACGCGGAAAAAAAGTCGGACGGAAGTTTGCGGTTGTTAAATTAATGTTATAATTTTAGAACGTAAGGACGGACCCATTGTACGGAACTTTGCATGAACAACGATCTACGCTGGTTACGAGGAGGCCAACAAACTTATTTGCCTTTATAAATTCCACCTCAGCATAGTTGAAAATATTGCCGACATCGGCTCCCGTTCAGCGATAGCCCATGCAAAATCGTTTTTCCTGAAGGAAAAGTTAAAATTTTCACACATTCAGGTGAGCGCCGAACAATATTTAATCCTTATATTGCAAAAGAATTAGGGCCGGAACCGGAAACCTCCGGCCATTTTTCCTGCTAACCCTGACAAAAATATTGGGGCACCACCCCTGAAGAATATCCTGGTTACTAATCAGGTTTTAGAATGGCGGAAGGAGAGGCACTAGTTGCCTCTCTTTTATTTTTGGTCATGGGCTTCGCTGATCACAATCAGCAGCAGGAACGCCGATTATTTTTTATTTTAGCTGCATGGGATACGCATACGAAGCACCGGGTACAGCCGCAGTTTTAGCAGAGATCATTCAACAGCAAATCCCCGAAAAGGGTAAGCAATGGATAGCCGGCCAACTGGAAGCCTGGCAAACGAAGGGCACTCTTCAAACTTTCAATATCGCATTCACCGCCGCCCCCAGGTTCCTGGGCCGCGACGAAATCTCCGTGCCGCCCGCCGCCCGCGCAGCCCTGCTGCCCCGCTCGGTAGACGGTTTCACCGCCGATCGCCTCTTCCGCACCTGGTGGCTCCTGCAATTGCCGGTTACCGACCAGGCCGCCTACGTGCAGGCCGTCGAAAACCTCTTCCTCGCCGGAGAAATGTACGAGCTCACCGCCCTCTACGGCGCCCTCCCGTTCCTCGCATTCCCGCAGGCCTGGAAACTCCGCACCGCCGAAGGCATCCGCTCCAACATCGGCTCCGTTCTCGAAGCCATCATGGTCCGCAACCCTTACCCGGCGCAGTATCTCGACGAGCCCGCATGGAACCAGCTCGTCATGAAAGCCTTCTTCACCGACAAACCCGTTCATCTCATATCCGGCCTCGACCAACGTGCAAACCCGGAACTGGCCCGCATCCTGCGCGATTTCTCCCGCGAGCGCCGCGCCGCCGCACGCCCCGTTCCGCCCATGCTCTGGCGCCTCGTTGGCCCGTTCATCGATAAAGATAACTTCGAAGACCTCGAACGCGCTTGGTTCTCCGAAGTGCACGCCGAACGCGAAGCCGCCGCACTCGCTTGCCACCTGTCAACCTACGCGCCGGCCAGACAATTGCTCGAAACCCGCGCTGACATGGCTGCGGAAATACAGCAGCAGCAATTGACATGGGACACCGTTGCCGCCCGTGTAAATGGTCTTTAGGTGTTACGCCCGGCAACGCCCGTTTTATTAATTTAATCGCAATCGTAATTCGTACTTATATGTGTTGTAATGCTCAGCTGACGGAAAAGGATTTAGTCCCGCAATCATATGACCCGGCCTTCCTGGATGCCATCAAAGGCATGCGGTTCTTCGACCCGCACGTTCATATGACCTCGCGGACCACAGACGATTACCAGGCCATGGCCGACGCCGGCGTGGTCGCCATCATTGAACCGGCCTTCTGGCTCGGGCAACCGCGGACCGGTATTGATACCTTCCGCGATTATTTCAGCAGTCTGATCGGATGGGAACGCTTCCGCTCTTCCCAGTTCGGCATCAAACATTACTGCACCATCGGCCTCAATTCCAAAGAAGCCAACAATGAAAAACTCAGCGAACAGGTGATGGAAATCCTCCCCCTGTTCATTTACAAGGAAGGCGTTGTAGGTGTGGGCGAGATCGGGTTCGACGATCAGACCGCCCTGGAAGAAAAATATTACCGCGCACAGCTGCAGCTCGCCAAAGAAGCGGGGCTGCCCGTGCAGATCCATACACCGCACCGCGATAAAAAGCAGGGAACCACCCGCAGCATGGACATCGCCATCGAAATGGGGCTCGACCCCGGCATGGTGATCGTTGACCACAACAACGAAGAAACCGTGAAAGAAGTGCTGGACCGTGGTTTCTGGGCGGCTTTCACCATCTACCCGTTCACCAAAATGGGCAACGAGCGGATGGTAGACATCGTGAAGCAGTACGGAACGGAGCGCATCATGGTGAATTCCGCGGCAGACTGGGGCATCAGCGATCCGCTGGCCGTTCCCAAAACCGCGGCGCTCATGCTCGAAAGGGGTATATCGAAAGAAGATATCGAAATGGTCGCTTATCGCAACGCCATCACGGCTTTCGCGCAGAGCGGCCAGATCAACGTAGCGGATTTCGAACGGCCCGCGGAAATCGACCAAAGCCTGAAATTCAATGGCAGCACCGTTTTGAGAGGCGGTCAGCAGCCAAGACCAAACAAACAATCCACGATCATACGATAAGAAACCGACCGAATTTTATCGTATCGTATTGAAAACCTGGGAAAAGCGTGAACTATATCCTTAGCAAACTGCTGGGTTACCTCCGGCTCATGCGGCCGGCCAATATCCTGACCGCCATTACCGACATCATTGCCGGTGCGGCCATCGTAGGCTTTTTTGAACATGGGCTGAACGATCTGCAATCCATCCTCCAACTGGGATGCCTCATGATCGCCACCATCGGGCTGTATGGCGGGGGCGTGGTTTTCAACGACGTGTTCGATGCGAAACTCGATAAAGTGGAACGCCCGGAAAGGCCCATCCCCAGCGGCGTTATCTCCATCACCGAAGCCAGCGTGCTGGGCGGGTACCTCCTCGTGGTAGGGATCCTCGCGGCTTTCACTGTTAGTAATTTCTCCGGCTGGATAGCGGTGCTGACCGCCGTTTCGGCCCTCGTTTACGATAAATGGGCAAAGCATCATTCCGTGCTCGGGCCTTTGCTGATGGGCGTTTGCCGCGGCCTGAACCTCTCGCTGGGGATGAGCGTTTACCTCGTTTCCCTCCAGGGAGATTTCCTCTGGTGGATCGCCGTTGTGCCGGTAGCGTACATCGCGGCCGTAACGATGATCTCGCGGGATGAAGTGCACGGCGGCACGAAAACACCGCTCATGCGCGCGGCGGTCACCTATGCGCTCGTGATCGGGGTCATCGGCTTTTTCAGCTACATGACCGGCCAGTGGCTCACCGTCCCCCTGTTCCTCGCTTTCTTCGCCTGGCTCATCTTTAAACCGCTCATCAAAGCGATGAAAGAGCCCACCGGCCCCAACATCGGGAAGTCCGTCAAATGGGGCGTACTGGGCCTCATCGCCATGAACGCCGCCTGGACGGCCGCCTTCGCCGGCGCCCCCTACGGCCTGGCCGTGCTCGCCTTCCTCCCGCTGTCCATCTTCCTCGGTAAACTCTTCGCCGTTACCTGACCCACGGCTATTTTCAGCGATGATGCACCAACGGGATTGCGGAGGTTTCCGCCGTTTCCTCCGTTCATCCGTCCCCCTTTCGCATCCGCCATTTTATTGTTGTTCCGGTAGTCCCGTTTTCGTACTTTTAACCGTTTTAAACCGTCCCGCAAACACCGGGACTTCAGGAACTTTGCTATGGCGTTTATTCAACAATCATTCAGTGTTGCGTTCGAGTATAAGGTTTTTTTCACGGAGCACCTGTTCAGTACAGACAACCGGGTTTTCGCACAATTCCTCGAAACCCGTGCGGAGAAAGGCTTTCGTAAGAAATTACTTTTCATTGTAGACGATGGCGTTTCCAGCCGGCACGATTACCTGCAGGAGCAGATCACGGCCTATTGCGCCGATATCGAAGGGTTCGAACTGGTGGAAGATGTGATCGTGGTTCCGGGAGGCGAAGCTTCCAAAAACGATCTCCAGCTGTTCCACTGGCTCGTGAACGCAGTAGACCAGCATGCCATCGACCGTCATTCCTATATCGTAGCCATCGGCGGCGGTTCCGTGCTCGACCTCGTAGGGTACGTAGCCGGCGTGAGCCACCGTGGTGTTAAAATCATCCGCATTCCCACCACCGTGCTTTCTCAAAACGATTCCGGCGTGGGTGTGAAAAACGGCATCAATTATCACGGCAAAAAGAATTTCCTCGGCACTTTCGCCCCGCCCGCGGCCGTTTTCAACGACGCGCATTTCCTCACCACGCTCGACGAGCGCGACTGGCGCAGCGGCATGGTGGAAGCGGTGAAAGTGGCGCTCATCAAAGACGCCGCCTTCTTCGACTGGATGGAGGCGAACGCCGCGCAACTCACCGAAGCGGAGCCAACTGCCCTCAATTACCTCATTCACCGCTGCGCGGAACTGCATATGCAGCACATCGGCGGCGGCGGCGATCCGTTCGAAAGCGGCTCCTCCCGTCCACTGGATTTCGGACACTGGAGCGCGCACAAGCTCGAACAGCTCACCGATTTCGAACTGCGCCACGGAGAAGCCGTTTCTATCGGCATCGCGCTGGACAGCGTGTATTCCTGGCTCACCGGTCTGCTCGACCCCGAAAGCCTGGAACGCATCATCCAGCTGCTGAAAGCCCTGCGCCTGCCGCTTTATCACCCGTTGCTGGAGATCGAAGACGACGAAGCGCCCATCGTGGCCGGCCTGCAGGAGTTCCGCGAGCACCTCGGCGGAAGGCTCACCATTTCCCTCCTCGAAGCCATCGGCAAAGGAAAGGAAGTGCATTCCATCGACGTCAACAACCTCCGCAAAGCCGTGAACATGCTGCGCGACAAATGGTAGCACCTCAACCGTAAACTGCCCCCGTCAACAATAAACAACATGGAAACACCATTCGGGCATCTGACCTATTGTACCAATATTCACTCCGGCGAAAGCTGGCCCGAACATTTCGAGCAACTGCGCCGGTTCATCCCCGCCGTGAAGGCCGAAGTGAGTCCCGGTAAGCCTTTCGGCATCGGGCTGCGACTCAGTAACCTCGCCAGCCTCGAACTGTCGAAAGCGCCTGCGCTGGAGGAATTCCAACAATGGCTCCAGGAAAACGACTGCTACGTTTTTACCATGAACGGTTTCCCCTTCGGCGGATTCCATCACGAACGCGTGAAAGACCAGGTGCATACGCCCGATTGGTCTACCGCCGAACGCGCCGCCTACACCGCCCGCCTGTTCCGCATCCTGGCTGTTTTGCTGCCGGAAGGGATGGAAGGCGGCATCTCCACTTCACCGCTGTCTTACAAGTTCTGGCACCGTTGTGAAGAAGAAAGGAAATCCGTGACCGAAGGCGCCACTTTCAATATGCTGCTCGTCGTGGAACAGCTCATCCAGGTGCACAGGAACGGAGGACCGTTGCTGCATCTCGACATCGAGCCCGAGCCCGACGGCCTCCTGGAAAATTCGAAAGAGTACCTGGACTGGTACTTCCAATACCTCCTGCCCGCCGGCGTGATGCTGTTCACCGAAAAGTTCGGTTTCAGCGAAGAAGAAGCGACGCTCGCCATCAAACGGCACGTGCAGCTTTGTTACGACGTATGCCACTTCGCCGTGTCTTACGAAGACCCGCAGGTAGTGCTGGAACGTATGCAGTTTTTTGGTTTGAAAGTCGGGAAGATACAGATCAGCGCCGCGCTGAAAGCCTTGCTGCCAAAGGGCGACAGGGAAAATGTGGTGGCCGCTTTCCGGCAGTTCAACGAAGCGGTATACCTCCACCAGGTGATCGCCCGGAAAAGCGACGGCGATAAAATCCATTATCCCGATCTGCCGGAAGCCCTCGCGGAAGCAGGAAGGGAAGATGTGGAAGAATGGCGCGCACACTTCCATGTGCCCGTATTCACCGGCGAATTCGGCGCCCTCAGCTCCACGCGCGACGATATCGTTCGCGTGCTTTCGCGCCAGCAATCCAAACCCTTCACCACACATCTCGAAGTGGAAACCTATACCTGGGAAGTGTTGCCCGCCGGCCTGAAGCAGGAAATGAGCGCCTCCATCTCCCGGGAACTGAAATGGGTGATGAAGCAGCTGGATATTTAGATCAGATACGCAATCAGAGAAGCCAAGAATATGAGAAAAACCGTAGTGCTGGATATCGTAGGATTGTCGGGCGCCCTCATCGGAGAGCACACGCCCTTCCTGAGCGCCTGGGCGAAGAAAAACCACCAGTCGTCCATCCGGCCCATGCTGCCCGCCGTTACCACCGCCGTGCAGTCGACCTACCTTACCGGGGCCTGGCCCAGCGAAACCGGCATCGTCGGGAATGGCTGGTACGACCGGACAGACAGTGAGATCAAATTCTGGAAACAATCCAATAAACTCGTTCACGGGGAAAAAGTCTGGGAAACCGCCCGCCGGAAACATCCCGGGCTCACTTGTTCCAAGATGTTCTGGTGGTACAACATGTACTCCACCGCCGATTTCTCCGTAACGCCGCGCCCACAGTACCTTTCCGACGGCCGGAAGATGCCCGATTGCTATGCGTACCCGGCCGGTCTGAGAGACCGGCTGCAGCAGGAGCTGGGCACTTTCCCGCTCTTCCAGTTCTGGGGGCCCGGCGCCAACATCAAATCTTCACAATGGATCGCCGACGCGTCTATCCTCACAGACCGCTGGCACCATCCCGACCTCACGCTTATCTATCTTCCCCATCTCGACTATTGCCTGCAGAAATTCGGTCACGACTATACGAAGATCGGCCCGGAGCTGCGCGCTATCGATGGTGTGGTGAAGCAGCTCATCGAATATTACGAACAGCAGAAAGCTGAGGTGATCATACTTTCCGAATACGGCATCACCAACGTCAGCCGTCCGGTGCATATCAACCGCCTGCTGCGTGAGCATGGGCTGATCGATGTTCGTGTGGAACGGGGGACGGAGTTGCTGGACGCGGGCGCTTCCAAAGCGTTCGCCGTTGCCGATCACCAGATCGCGCATATCTACATCAACGACCGGAGCGTGACCAAGAAGGTGCGCGACCTGGTGGAGCAGTTGCCCGGGGTGGGACAGGTGCTCGACCGTGACGGGATCCGCGCGCACAACATGCATCACGAACGCTGCGGCGATCTTGTGCTGGTGGCCGACAAAGACAGTTGGTTCACTTACTATTACTGGCTCGACGATGCGAAGGCGCCCGACTTCGCGCGGTTGGTGGAGATCCACCGCAAGCCGGGGTACGACCCGGTGGAAATGTTCCTCAACCCGGCAGACCCGCTGGTGAAGCTGAAAGTGATCGGTAAAGTGCTGAAAAAGAAACTGGGCTTCCGGTACCTGATGAACGTCATCCCCCTCGATGCCACGCTGATCAAGGGTTCGCACGGCAGGTTGGCGGAAGACGAAAAAGACCACGCGATCCTGCTCACTTCACGTCCCGTTCCGCAATCGGTGCAGGCCACGGATGTGAGGGATATCATCCTGGAACATATCGGGTAATTACTGAAGAGCGTATATTCATTCTGTTTTAAAACATACCAAATCAGCCGGTTTCCCAAACCGGCTTTTTTTATGGGGCAAAAAAAAGACATCCCGAAGAATCAGGGATGTCGGTTTGAAAAACAGTGAACAATGAAATAGTCGCTGACTACTTCAAACTCTTTATCTTGATACTTTTGAAGCTCACGTTATTGCCGTGGTCCTGGATCAGGATGCGGCCTTTTTCTGCGAGCCCGAAGTTCGGATATTTCTCATACTTGCTACGCGCCACGAGGGCTTTGTAGATATTGTCGCCACGGGTATAGCTCACGACTTTATGGCCGTTCATCCAGTGCTCTACGCGGTTGTCCGGATACACTACCACGCGGCCGTGGTTCCATTCCCCGACCTTGCGATGGGAGTTGGTCATTTTGTAGGCCGGAATGAGATCGTACAGCGAACCCACTTTGCGGTTGCCGGCTGCGCCCAGTTTGGCATCGGGATGCTGATCGTCGTCCAGCACCTGGTATTCCAGACCAATGGCGGAGCCTTTGTTGTTTTCGGATTCCGTCACAAAATACTTCACGCCGCTGTTGGCTCCCGGCGTTAGTTTAAAATCAAATTCGAGGTCGAACGCTGCGAATTCCTCTTCGGTCACGATATCTCCGCCGTTGGTGGATTCTCCGCCGTCAGACGGTTGCACGCTGAGGATGCCATCCTTGATTTCCCATCCTTTTGCCGGGAATTCAGGTTTGTAGGCACCGCGCCAGCCTTTGGTGCTGGCCCCGTCCCACAGCAGGCGAACGCCCTGCAGTTTCTCCTGTTCGGAGATGTTGTTGGGAATGTTGTTCACCACGTACACGTCATCATACTTCGAAAACTGCGATGCGGCAGGGTTCTCCATGATGCGGATATTGCGCCAGCGGATCTTCTTGCCTGCATCTTCGGCTTTTTTGCCGATTCCGTGGACCTGCAGGGCAATGAACCCGGAGGGAAGTTCACTGTCGATAACGTGGGCGGCCGATACTCCGTTGATAAAGGTACGGATTTCGGAGCCACGACATTCAATTCTGTATTTATTCCAGTCGCCCGCCTTGTAGGCGTTCTGGGCGGCGGGGTTCAGATCGAGGGGATACAGCCAGCCCCTGCGGCCTTCTTCGTACACGCCGCCGCTCCATTTGCGGGGAGAGGGGTCTACTTCCATCTGGTAACCGAATACCCGGCCGTTCTGGTAATCAGCCTTGCTCTGGGAGCGGAACTGGATGCCCGAATTGAAATCCTTTTCCAGCTTGTACTCCACTTCGAAAATAAAATCGCCGTAATCCTTTTCCGTAGCCAGGAAGGAATTAGGTTCGCTGAGCACCGTGGTACCCACGATCTCGCCGTTCTTCACTTCATAAATAGCTTTGCCGTTGAGCTGTTTCCAGCCTTTCAAGTCTTTGCCGTTGAACAGGTTCTGCCATTTGGCCGTCTGCGCATAGGAAACAGACATGAGCAAAACCCCGCAGCCCAGAAGGAGGTGCTTTTTCATCGATTGTGTTTTGTATCAGTAAAAGCGGCCGTTGACAATCCGGGCTGTTTGCGACCCCGCTTTTCTTGTTGTAAGTTGACCATTGTTTGCGCCTGCTGCCCGTGACATTGCGCCCAGGCACGGTTTACCGCCGCCCGGCGAAGCCAAGATAGCCATTTTGCTGCATAATTGCAATCGTTTGCAAATTGTTTATTCTATCCGATGGCAAGGGACAGGGCATGGATTCCGGGGGCCAATATAATACCTTATCTTTATAACCAGCTAAAAAAATGAGACATGGCAAGTAAGAAGATCGTGTTCCTTACGGGGGACTATGCAGAAGATTACGAGACGATGGTGCCGTTCCAGATGCTCCAGATGGTGGGGCACGACGTGCACGCGGTGTGCCCTGACAAATCGGCCGGGGAGAAGGTGATCACGGCGATCCATGATTTTGAGGGGCAGCAGACGTACAGCGAAAAGCCGGGGCATTATTTCGTGCTGAACGCTTCCTTCGCTGACATTAACCCCGCCGAATACGACGCCCTCGTACTGGCAGGAGGCCGCGCGCCGGAATACCTGCGGCTGAATAAAAAGGTGATCGACATGGTACAGCATTTCGCGAAGGCCGGCAAGCCGATCGCGGCCGTTTGCCATGGTATCCAGATACTTACGGCGGCAGACGTGGTGCGCGGGAAGAAATTGACGGCCTACCCGGCCGTGGAGCCCGAAGTAACCATGGCCGGCGGCACCTATGAATCGGTGAACGTCTACGAAGCGGTGACGGACGGTAACCTCGTAACCGCCCCCGCCTGGCCCGCTCACCCCCAATGGATGGCGGCTTTCCTGAAAGTCCTCGGCACCCGGATCGAGCCCTGACGGGAAACCTGACCAGAATCAGGAGAAATATCGGCGGGGGGATTTCCGAATGATCCCGCCTTTACTTACCTTTGCGCCCAAAATAAGGGGGCGGATGCCCTTTTTTATAAATATTTTATAATATATGTCTGGACAGCTTAAAGAAGTTCGCAACCGTATTAAATCCATCCAGTCTACCCAGCAGATCACCAAAGCCATGAAAATGGTGAGTGCTGCCAAGCTGCGCCGCGCGCAGGACGCCATCCTCCAGATGCGCCCCTACGCCGAGAAACTGCAGGAAATGCTGCAAAACATCGTCAGCAATACCGAGGGAGACATCGATATGGCACTCGCTGCCAACCGCCAGGTGGAAAAAGTCCTGATCGTGGTAATCTCCTCCGACCGCGGGCTTTGCGGAGCGTATAACTCCAACCTCATCAAGCTGGCCAAGCAAACCATCCGCGAAAAGTACGCCGCACAGTTCGCCAAAGGCCACGTGGAAGTGCTCCCCATCGGCAAAAAAGCCTGGGAACATTTCACCAAGAATGGCTACAAAGTGAACGAAAGCTTCTGGAACCTCTTCAGCCACCTCAGCTTCGACGCCGTGAAAGCCGCTGCTGCCGTTGCCCTCGATGGTTTCGTGAAAGGCGAATACGATGCGGTAGACATCATCTACAGCGAATTCAAGAACGCCGCTACCCAACGCTATAAACTGGAACAATTCCTCCCCATCGCCAAGGTGGAAAACGAAGGGAACAAAGGCCGCAAGGCAGATTTCATCTACGAACCCGAAAAAGACGTGCTCGTAGCCGAACTGATGCCCAAAATCCTCAACACCCAGTTCTTCAAAGCCGTCCTCGACGCCCACGCTTCCGAGCATGGCGCGCGGATGACCGCGATGGACAAGGCTACGGATAACGCCGGCGAACTGCTCCGCAACCTGAAGATCGAATACAACCGTGCACGTCAGGCCGCCATCACCACCGAGCTCACTGAGATCGTGTCTGGTGCCGCAGCACTGATGGGATGATGTTTTCAACAATTCATCCACAGCAACTTTTTTATATTTTATAAAGAATGTCAAAGGTCTTATTTTCGGCCTTTGACATTTTTATTTGACCTAAACCGTATTTCCCATGGAGATCTCACAGCTCATTCCGCATGTCGAAGCCCTGATCTTTGCCGCCGACCGGCCCCTGCCAGCCGCTGACATCCTGGAGCTGCTCAACAACGCACTGGCCTTCCTCGAAGACCGCGCCACGCCCGAGCAGGTAGAAGCTGCCATTGAGGCCATCCAGGAAAAATACAGCTCCGAGTTTTACTCGTTCAGCGTTCGCCAAAGCGGTGGCGGCTACCAGTTCCTCACCAAAAGGGACTACTATCAAACCGTTGCGCAACTCAACGGCGAGAAATTCCTCAAACGGCTTTCCACCGCCGCCCTGGAAACCCTCGCCATCATCGCCTATAAACAACCCATCTCCAAAGGGGAAATCGAACATATCCGCGGCGTCAGCACCGACTATTCCATCACCAAACTGCTGGAAAAGGAACTGATCATCATCTCCGGCCGTTCCGAAGATTTGCCCGGAAAACCGCTCCTGTACTCCACTTCCAAAGCGTTTATGGACTATTTCGGGCTCAATTCGCCCGCAGATCTGCCCAAGCTCAAGGAAGTGTTCGAAGAAGATTTCGTGCCGCCCACGCAGCTCACGCTCGAAGCGGTCGATAACCTGGAAGTGGACGAAGAAACCTTGCCAGACGGGCATTTCGTAGTCACCGAAACCGGTGAGCTCACGGAAACCACCACCGTTGTCATCGAAGACGAACCCTCCGAAGAAAACACCCCCGAAGCATCTACGGGCGTTGGCGACGGCGGTAACGGCGACGATCAAGACGATCCCCACGCTTCCGGCAACAGCGCCGGCGGCGACCCTGAAATGGCCGACAGCGGGGAAGATGACGAAGACGAGCTCGACGAAGACGGCGAAATCGAAGCTATGCTCGGCGACAAAGAAGACGAAGAGGAGCAGGACGAAGACGGAGATGATGATAATGACGATGAAGCCGGGGACGACGATCTCGACGAAGACGGCAAAATAGAAGCCATGCTCGGCGATCGTAAAGACAGTGAGGAGTCTGACGACGATGAGGATGATGAGGATGACGATGACGACGAAGAAGAAGATGATGATGAGGAGGAGGAGGAAGAAGAAGATGAGGAGGAAGAGGAAAATGAAGGCGACGACGACGAAGCCGCCGGCACTGTTCCCTTCGAAGACGATCCCTACGACGGCGACGATGCCGAAAAGGCCGACGACGAAGAACAGGCGTTCGAAGATGCCGACGATAGCCTGAACGATGAAGAAGACGAAGAGGAGGATGAAGAGGGGAAAGATGATCGTAATTGATAATCAGTTACTTGTGAGTTGAAATATTTCTACTCTCAAACGGAAAAAATTCCTATCTTTGTAAGGAACAAATGATTGACGTATGCCTGCCACAGCCATCGCACTACAAAAGGAAAAGTACTCCGTCTTGCACCGGTTCATGGGCCTGGAACTGGGGAACCTCTACAGGCTGGTAACATCCGCACACAAAGGCGTGAAAACCAAAGTGTTCTACGACTTTGCGGAAACCATCAAAATGCCGGAAAAAGAACTGGCAGGCATCATCAACCTGTCTGCCCGCACCATCAGCAATTACAAGGAACAGCAAAAAGTGCTGGAACCCATTTATAGCGAGCACCTGCTCAAACTCATCGCCCTTTATGAAAAAGGCGAAACCATCTTCGGCACCGTCGACGAATTCAGTTACTGGTTGAAAAAACCGTTCTGGGGCGCCCGCGAAACACCGATCGACTGGCTGGTAACGCCCGGCGGCGTAGACATTATCTCAGAAGAGCTCGACAAACTCGCCGAAGGTTACCCCGTTTAACTATCCTACCCTTTTACATGCTGGTATTCCGCATCACCCATAAACAATACAGCCAGGAACTCTATGCCTCCGGCATCAAGGGCCGCTGGAACGGCGCCGGCCGCAAGGTTATTTATTGTGCCGAATCCATTTCCCTCGCTTTCCTGGAAAACATGATCCGCCGCCAGGGCGTGGGCTTCAACCAGGATTTCAAGATCATGATCATCGAAGTGCCCGATGGCCTGGAAATCTCCACCATCCAACCCGGACAACTGCACGCCAAATGGCGCGATTTCAAAGACTACAGCCACTGCCAGCCCCTGGGCAACAAATGGTTCGATGAAGGGAAAACGCCCGTCCTCAAGGTGCCCTCCGCCGTATTGCCCGAATCTTCCAACTACGTGCTCCACACCCTCCATCCGGAATTCCGCCGCATCCGGCTGATCGAGACCACCGAGCTCGTGCCCGACGAGCGCATCGAAGACATCCTGAAGAAATATCCGCACTAACGCCCGTCTGCAATTTCATCGCCGCTACGGTCATTTCATCGCCGATTCATGCACTTCATCGATTTGTTCGTGCTGCTCAGGATGCACTTGCTACATTTGGGGACAATCCATGCTTTTTAAATGTTCCCATCATGAAAATTCTCATCAACGAAACAGAAACCATCGCAGCGCAGAAGCTGAAAGACATGATCTCCACCATTGACCCCGATGTGGAGATATTGCAGTTCAACAGCCAGATCGACATGCTGCTGTCTGGCCTGCGCACCCCGCAAACCGTTCAGCGATACCTCGTTCGCAGCGGCACCCGCCTCATTTCCGTAGCCATCCAGGACATCGCGTTCTTTTATATCCGCGACCGTATGGCCTGCATCCGCACCCATCAGAATACGGACCACTTTATCGACAAAAGTCTGGACGACATTGCCAATGAGCTCGATCCGCACGACTTTTTCCGCCTCAACCGCCAGTGTATCGTGCATTACCGCAGTATCCTGAAAGTGCAGGCCTGGTTCAACGGCAAGCTGAAAGTGCAGGTGAAGCCCGCGCTGGAGGAAGACGTAATCGTGTCTCGCCTGCGCGCCCCGGATTTCCGCAAATGGCTGGGCGAATAATAGCCACCACCGATGGATGTAACGTTTGATGACGGCAATAACCCCGGCCGGCGAAGCAATTTTCATAGCCAGACATCCACTGCATAACGCCCCATAAAAAAAGCGGTCCAGGCATTTGCCGGGACCGCTTTTCTATCTTTCGGAAGAAGATCAGCTCTTCAGTTCTTTCACCTTGATGTTTTTCCAGCGCACCTTGATGCCGCCGCCGGAGTGGATCTGCAGGGCGATCTGGCCGGATTTGGCGCCGATCTTGTCGTCGTTCAGCGTGATCATTTCCGTACCGTTCAGCCAGGTGGTTACCTGGTTCCCTTTCACCACGATCTTCATCGTGTTCCATTCGCCCATTTTCAGTGCTTTGTCTTTTTCAGCAGCGGGCTGGATGAGCCAGCCGCGGCCGTAAGATTCGTAGATGCCGCCGCTGTGCTGGCCGGGAGGCGCTACTTCAGCCTGCCATCCAGCGATTTTGGTGCCTTCGAGGGAGGAGTGGAAGAAAACGCCGCTGTTGCCGTTGGCTTCCTGTTTAAATTCCACGGTCAGTTCGAAGTCTTTGAAAGTCTTATCGGTAGCGAGATATCCGTATTCTTTATCCGGGCCGCTTTCGCAGATCAGTTCCCCTTTTTCTACATACCATTTTTCCGTGCCATGGATCTTCCAGCCGTCGAGGTTCTTCCCGTTGAAGAGTTTCTGGGCTTTCTGCCCGAAAGCCGTTCCGGCGGAAAGGAGGGCGATGGCAGCCAGCGTCATCAATTTTGTTTTCATGCTCCTGTAGTTTTTTTGTGGATGGGTAAGATAATTAAAAAAGTTTAAGAAGTGCCCCGGGAAATGGCGGGTGGGGAAATGCCGATTTGGGTGGAAGGGGAACGGAAATGAAAAGGCCGCCCGGGAAGGCGGCCTTTTGCGAATATGGGAAGAATGCGGTATTAGCGGGCTACGTTTACGGCGCGGCGCTCGCGGATCACGGTCACTTTGATCTGGCCGGGATACTGCATGTCGTTCTGGATCTTGTTGGCGATCTCGAAGCTGAGGCGGTCTGCATCGTTGTCGGTCACTTTTTCGCTTTCCACGATTACGCGCAGTTCGCGGCCGGCCTGGATGGCGTAGGCTTTTTCAACGCCGTCGTAGCTCATGGCCAGGTTTTCGAGGTCTTTGATACGCTGGAGGTAGCTCTGCATGATCTCGCGGCGGGCACCGGGGCGGGCACCGGAGATGGCGTCGCAGGCCTGTACGATGGGGGAGATCACGTAGCTCATTTCCATCTCGTCGTGGTGAGCGCCGATAGCGTTCACGATGGCGGGATGTTCGCCGTATTTCTCGGCGAGTTTGGCGCCGAGGAGGGCGTGGCTCAGTTCGGATTCTTCATCGGGAACTTTACCGATATCGTGCAGGAGACCGGCGCGTTTGGCGAGTTTGGGATTGAGGCCCAGTTCGGCGGCCATTACGGCGCAAAGGTTGGCGGTCTCTTTGGAGTGCATGAGGAGGTTCTGGCCGTAGGAAGAGCGGAAACGCATCTTGCCGACCATACGAACGAGTTCTTTGTGGAGGCCGTGGATACCGAGCTCGATCACGGTGCGCTCACCGATTTCCATTACCTGTTCTTCCAGCTGGCGTTTGGTTTTTTCTACCACTTCCTCGATACGGGCGGGGTGGATACGGCCGTCTTGCACGAGGCGCTGGAGGGAAAGCCGGGCGATTTCGCGGCGGAGCGGGTCGAAGGACGAGAGCACGATGGCTTCCGGGGTGTCGTCCACGATCAGGTCTACACCGGTAGCGGCTTCGATGGCGCGGATGTTACGGCCTTCGCGGCCGATGATCTGGCCTTTGATCTCATCGCTTTCGAGGTTGAAAACGGTGATGGCGTTTTCGATGGTTTGCTCGGCGGCGGTGCGCTGGATAGATTGTATGATGATCTTCTTGGCTTCCTTGTTGGCTTTCGTCTTGGCGTCTTCGATGATTTCCTGGATGTGGCTGAGGGCCTGGGTACGGGCTTCTTCCTTCAGGGATTCGACGAGCTGGTTGCGGGCTTCTTCCGCGGTGAGGCCGGCTACTTTTTCGAGACGGCGAATGTGCTCTTCCTGGTGTTTTTCCAGTTCGGAGCGCTTGATGTTCACGAGTTCGATCTGGCGGGCGAGATTTTCCTTGATCGCTTCATTTTCCGTTACCTGCTTCGTTAAGTTCTCGTTCTTCTGGTTCAGGCTCTGCTCTTTCTGCTTGATGCGGTTTTCGGATTCTGCGATCTTCTGGTTGCGCTGCATGACTTCTTTCTCATGCTCCGACTTCATCTGAATGTATTTCTCCTTGGCTTCGAGTAATTTATCTTTCTTGATATTCTCTGCATTCAGTTTTCCTTCTTCGATGATTCGGCTGGCTTTTTCCTCTGCTTCCTGGATCTTTATCTGGGTGTTTTTCGCGAAAATCAGTTTTCCTAGTATTATTCCAATAGCCAGGGCGACAACGCCGGCTACTATCACCATTATGTCCATATTTTGTTTTGTTTAATAAAAGTATTGTTTAGGTATATCAAAATACGACTTAGGCCCGTTTTTTCCAAACGGCCCAGCCGACCCGCGAAAATAAGTAAAAATTGTCAGGAACGCATCATGGGGCGTGATAATGAGTTATTTGCGAACGGGCGGGGTGGCGGTTCCCGTCATTTCAGCTGTTCATCCAGCAGATTGTCAAGATGTTGCAGTTTCTCCCTTAAAAACGGGGCGATATTGGCCTGGGCCTTCCCGCCGATGGTGGCCGGGTGGGTGGCGTACATGATGAGCGCCATGGCGATGTAGTCCTGGATGTCTTTGCCGGCGTAGGCAGCCTTGAACTCGACGATCTTCTCGTTCACTTCCTTCATCACCCTTCTTACGTCCTCTTCTTCGTCTTTCCGGATTTTTATCCTGTAGGTGCGGTCTGCTACGACTATATTAACGGGTATCAGTTGCGGTTCCATGTTGATGGTCTTTATACAAATGTAACAAATGAACGGATTAACCATTCAAAAATGAAGATATGCTATTTGTGTGGTGAAACCATTCGTGGTAGCGGGTTTTGGAGGGATCGCATGTTGGCAGGCGTTGTTGGGTGCGATAAAAATGTGTGAATATCATGTAAACGCGAGTCATTTTATAATCTGCTGAAACCATTGATGGTAAAGGGTTTTACATCGTTCGAAGATAGGTTTTCAATACAGTAAAAGCAGCTTTCCCATCGCCCGTTCGAAAATGAAGTTATGCTATTGTTTTCGTGAAACCGTTCATGGTGGCCGCTTTCAGCTATCCACATGTTAATAAAAAAAGCGGAAAATTACGCAGTGAAAAAAGTTTCCCTCGGGCTTTATCAGTATAATGTTTGATGAAACTGCACAGCAGGTCGGTCATGAAACGAATATTATCATATTGATATTCATTGTTTCATGAAAATTGTACTTATTCTATGTAGTTTACGAATATCAACATTTTTTGGGAAATTAAACCTATCTTCGAATGGATAATTTGCATGGGAAAGGGCGCCGGGGCAGGCCGCGGAAGTCGGAAGTCCCGGTACAGCATGCACAGGAAGAACATATGGTGCTGCAAAGCTACGCTGATGTGGTGGAGCTGAGGTCGTTCCCTTTTGGCCGGAAGATCGAGATGGTCAGGTCGGGTGTTTCGAAAGACCAGCTCACGCGGTTGAAAGAGATTTTCGGGTTGGATTACGACACGTTAAGCGTCTTGCTTGCGGTCACCAATCGCTCCCTTCATCTCAAGAAGGGGAAAGAGCGGATGAACCGTGGCATCAGTGACCGGTTGATCTTCATCGCCGATGTGTTCAGTGTTGGGTACAACGTATTTGGCAGCAGGGAAGGGTTTCACGCGTGGTTACGCGACCCCTCGCGGGAGTTCGGGGATAAAGCCCCGCTGGAAGTGATGGATACCCTCGCCGGTATCGAAGAGGTGAAGAATGCGCTGTACCGGATAGATGCGTTTATCCTTTAAACAGAAGATAAGATATGACCTTATTTATGTTGAACCGGCGCGCCGGTTCAGTCGATCTGCTGCGCCGTGTAAATTACGCCGGCTATTGGAATCATGCCGGAGTGCCCTGCAGGTATGCCGTTGGGCAATCTTCACAATGCGTGTTGGAAAAGGAGATGGTGAAACGTTTTGGCATGATCCCCAAAGACGCGAAGATCGTAGTGCTGGATGTGCCCGACGGCAGCATCGAATATTTTCCGGAAGAGGAATTGCCCGACGGCTGGGACGATGTGAGGGTACGGCTCGTGGCGCGGGAATTTGGTACCGCCCGGCTCCGGAAAACGAAAAAACTCCTGCTCGCTTTTCCTTCCATCTCGCTGCACCGGGAATGGATTTATGTCATCAATATCACCCATCCCCTGGCCAAACAAATCCGCGTGCTCGACTATTACCCCGCCATCAGGCAGCCCGGGCAAACCCGGCAAGCCAGGATTTTCTCATGAATTCAGCAGGGCGATGCACCGGTCGATCTCACGGATGTAATCGTTGATCTTCCCGCGGACTTCCCTCCGGAAGGCGTCTTCGTCTTCCGAAAGCCCGTTCCCCTGCGTAGCGGTAGCGATTTTGGAAAGCTTGAGCTTTTCGTCGAGGGAGGTGATGGTGGACTGCTGCTGCAGCAGCTCTTCCTGCTGTGCCTTCAACTGGTCCCGGAGCGTGACGTTATCCGCCTGCGCCTGTTGCAGTTTACGGAACAGCTGCTGCAGCTTGTCCTCAATGCTTTGTATGTACTGTTCGATCTCCATGGTTTATTTGCGGATCTCCGCCTGTAACTGGGTTTCGAAGGCTTTTACGAGTTTGTTCACGAGTGCGTCGGTATCCTGGTCGGTCAGGGTTTTCTGCTTGTCCTGGAAAGTGAAACTCACGGCGTACGACTTTTTGCCGGCGCCCAGCTTGTCACTCTCAAAAACGTCGAACAGGTTGATTTGTTGCAAAAGATTCGTTTTCACGGACCTTGCGGCGGTTTCCACGGCGGCGAAGGGCACGTTTTTGTCGAGCACCAGCGCCAGGTCGCGGCGAACGGCCGGGAATTTCGGGATCTCTTCGTAGAACGCGTCTTTGGTGGGCAGCAGGGTCAGGATCACGTCCCAGTTAAAATCTGCGTACCAAACGGGCTGCTTGATGTCGAAGGCTTTCAGCTGCGCGGGTGCCACGCTTCCGGCCACGGCAATGGTTTTGCCGCCGGAAGTGATCTCGAACGAAGGCTGTAGGCCATGAACGGTGTTGGCCGCCATCTGCGGAGCAGTGATGCCCAGCATCTGGAGGATGTTGCCGATGAAAGCCTTCAGGTCGTAGAAATCTACCGGTTTTTCTTTATGCATCCAGTTCTCAGGCTGTTTGCGGCCGGTGAGGTACAGGCAGAGATGGGCTTTCTCGGGATATTGCCCCACGGCTTCCTGCCGGTAGGTTTTACCGAATTCGAAGAACAGCAGGTCTTCGTTCCGGCGGTTCAGGTTATGGGCGATGCGCTCCAGGCCGGTTTCCAGCATGGACGGGCGCAGCACGTCGAGGTCGGCGCTGAGGCTGTTGAGCATTTTCACCAGCGAATCCGCGTCGAGGTGTTTGTAGTATTGACTGTTGGTGATGGAGTTGGTGAAAATCTCCGAAAACCCGTTCCCGGCGAGGTAATCCGCGATCCTTTCCTTCACGCGCTCCTTGTCGGGCTGCGCCTGAACGGAGGGGGCCATGGATACGAGCGCGGGGATGGGGATATTATCCAGCCCGTCTATCCGCATCACTTCCTCCACGATATCGGCCGGGATGGTGATATCGGGTTTGTGGAGGGGAGCCGCCACGCGGAGGCGCCCTTCGTTTTCCTCATGGATCGTGAACCCGAGGCTGCAAAGGATGTTTTTGATCTGCGCTTCGGGATATTGATGGCCGCTGAGGGTGCGGATGTAATCATAAGTAACGTCGATCTGCCAGGCCTGCTTCGGCGAAGGGTACACGTCGGTCACTTCGGATGCCGCCGCGCCGTGCGCCAGTTCGCTGATGAGCGCTACGGCTCTTTCCAGCGCGAAAGGCGCGAGGGAAATATCGAGCCCTTTTTCGAAACGGATGGCCGCGTCGGTCCGCAGACCGTGGCGCATCGACGTTTTCCGGATGCTGGTGGCGTCGAAATACGCGCTTTCGAGGAAGATCTGGGTGGTTTCGTCTTTCACGCCGGAGTTCAGGCCGCCGAACACACCGGCGATGCACATGCCGTTGTCTTCGCCGTCGCAGATCATGAGGTCGCCTGCGTCCAGCTTGCGTTCTTTACCGTCGAGCGAAAGGAAGGGCGTGCCGGCCGGGAGGTTTTCCACGATCACTTTGCCGCCTTTGATCTGGGAAGCGTCGAACGCGTGGAGGGGCTGGCCGGTTTCGTGGAGCACGTAGTTGGTGATATCCACGATATTATTGATGGGCCGAACGCCGATGGCGAGCAGGCGATGCTGCATCCAGGCGGGCGAGGGGCCTACTTTTACGCCGGTGATCGACTGGCCGCAGTATCGCGGGCAGGCTTCGGTATTTTTTACTTCCACGGCAATGGGAAGCGGTTTTTCTGCTTTGGCGGCGGCGTTGATGCCGGGTTTGCGGAGCTGGTAAACCTGCGTGTTCTCGCGGTTGTTGAGGAACGCACACACGTCGCGGGCCACGCCCATATGGCTCATGGCGTCCATATGGTTGGGGGTGAGGCCGATTTCGTATACCCAGTCCTGGTAAGGATGGAATATTTCGCTGGCCGGGGTCCCGGGCGTGAGGGCGGCGTCGAGGACGAGGATGCCGTCGTGGCTGGCGCCGAGGCCTATTTCATCTTCCGCGCAGATCATGCCGAAGCTGTCTTCTCCGCGGATTTTGGCTTTTTTCATGGTGAGGGGCTCGCCGGAGGCGGGGTAGATGGTGGTACCAACGGGGGCAACAACCACTTTCTGGCCGGCGGCTACGTTGGGAGCGCCGCACACGATGGCGAGGGGCGCGCCGTTGCCGATGTTCACGGTGGTGAGACGGAGCTTGTCGGCGTTGGGGTGCTTTTCTACGGTCAGCACTTCGCCGATTACCAGTCCTTCGAGACTCCCTTTCACGCTTTCAAAACGTTCCAGGCTTTCCACTTCCAGGCCTACGCCGGTCAAAATCACGGAAAGTTCCTCCGGTGCGGGCTTTACCGGCAAATAATCACATAACCAGTTGTACGAAATTGTCATTGGATGCTCCTTGTATTATGCTGTCCGGCTTCCGCCGGATCGATTTAATTTATTGTCAATCAATATTTTGCGACGAATTTGCCTCCGTGAATGGGTGCAGGTCGCGCCGCGTAAAGTTAACAAATCTCCCGTACGGGAAGGCGGAATTTTGCGCAAGAAAATGTGGAAAAATCTTTATTCACACTTATTGTGAATTGTCGGACATTTGCGGTGTGTTGTTTGCTGATTTTGTGGATAAGATAGTGCAAAACGGTGGATAACTGGCCAGGAAGTGTGCGGATAGCGGTGGAATTATGTCGAACAAATATAATTCCGTTGTGCGGGAGGGAAATGGATAAAGTCCGTTACCTTAGTTTTCCTGGCTAATAAAAATTTTACAATTTGTTAAAGATGGGTGAATGGAAAGCATGCGGAATTGTAGAAAACCTATGTCCGGCCTCGTTCAGTAACCATTTTTTTAACTTTCTTAACGTATTGCACATATAATGGATCTCACGAAGAAAGACCGAAATACACGCCGCAAGCCCGGCGTGGACCTGTCGACGATGGTGTATGGAAAAGTGCCCCCACAGGCCAAGGAGCTGGAAGAAGCTGTACTGGGTGCACTGATGCTGGAAAAAGGAGCCTTCGATACCGTAATTGAGATCCTTAAAGCTGAATGTTTTTACGTTGATGCCCACCAAAAGCTCTTTTCCGCCATGCAACGCCTGGCCGGTAAATCGATGCCGGTAGACATTCTTACCGTGGTGGAAGAGCTCAAATCCAGCGGCGACCTCGAAGCCGTTGGCGGCCCGTTCTTCGTTTCCCGCCTCACCAACATGGTGGTTTCCACCGCCAACATCGAAGCGCACGCCCGTATCGTACTGCAGAAATTCATCCAGCGCGAGCTGATCCGCATCTCCGGCGAAATCATCTCCGAAGCATATGAAGACACGGCCGACGTGTTCGACCTCCTCGATGCCGCAGAATCCAAACTCTTCGAAGTCACCAATAACCACCTTCGCAAGAACTACGACTCCATCGACCGTATCCTCGTGAATACGATCAAGCGTATCGAAGACCTCCGCAACAAAGGCGACGAAATCACCGGGGTCCCCTCCGGCTTCCCTTCTCTCGATAAAATCACCTACGGCTGGCAACCTTCCGACCTTATCATCCTGGCTGCCCGTCCTGCCGTGGGTAAAACCGCGTTCGCCCTCAACCTCGCGCGAAACGCCGCCCTCCACCCGAAATTCGCGAAAGGCGCGGCGGTATTCAGTCTGGAGATGTCGAGCGGACAGATCGTTCAGCGTATCCTTTCCGCCGAATCCGAGATCCGGCTGGAGAAGATCACGCGGGGCAAGCTCGAAGAGCATGAAATGCGCAAACTGATGACCCACGGTATCGAGCGCCTCGCGAAAGCGCCGATCTTCATCGACGATACCCCCGGTCTCAACATCTTTGAGCTCCGCGCCAAATGCCGCCGCCTCGTGCATAACCACGGCGTAGGCATTATCATCATCGACTACCTGCAGCTGATGTCTGGCCCGAACGACGGCCGCAATACCAACCGTGAGCAGGAGATTTCCAAAATCTCCCGCGATCTGAAAGGCCTCGCAAAAGAGCTGCACGTGCCGGTACTGGCGCTTTCCCAGCTCTCCCGCGACGTGGAGAAACGTAAAGACGGCAACAAGATGCCGCAGCTGTCCGACCTTCGTGAATCGGGTGCGATCGAGCAGGATGCGGACATGGTTATGTTCATTTACCGTCCTGAATACTATGAGATCACGACCAACGAAATGGGCGAATCCAACAAAGGCGAAACCCACGTTCGTATCGCGAAACACCGTAACGGCCAGCTCGATACCGTGAAGCTCCGCGCGATCCTGGAGTTCCAGCGTTTCGAAGACGATGGTTTCGTAGACGGCCCGCCCGCGCCCATCGGCGGCCCCAGCGGCCCTGCAGGGTTCCCCGGCAAAGGCCCCGGCGGGTTCGATGAAGCGAAAGTGTTCATCCAGAAAGGATCGAAGATGAACGATATGGATTTTGACGACGACGCATTCGGCGATGCTCCGTTCTAAACGAAAGCATCGCACATAATCGAAAGCCGGTTCGTTCTGAAAAGATGGACCGGCTTTTTTAATGGATCAACATGAAACGGATTTACGAAAAGTACAAACATCATTATAAGGATAATTTCCAGCTCGCATACCCCGTCGTGATTTCCCAGCTCGGCCATACGCTGGTAGGGCTGAGCGACAGTATCATCATGGGCCATACCGGCGAAATTTCGCTGGCGGCCGTGTCTCTCGGCGTGGGGTTTTTCAGCATTTTCATGGTGGCCGGGATCGGGATTTCCTACGGCCTCACGCCGCTCATCGCGCAGGCGAACGGGCGGGGCGAGAAGGAGATCTGCGGGCGGTTGCTCGCGCATAGCCTCATCATCAACGCCATTACCGGGCTGGTGATGTTCGCCGGGATATTGATCACCGCCGAAAACCTGGAACGGATGGGGCAACCGGCGGCTGTGGCGCCGGAAGCGCGCATCTTCCTCCGGTACCTCGCATTTTCCTACCTCCCGCTCATGGTGTTCCTTACGTTCAAGCAATTCGCGGAGGGACTGGGCTTTACCCGCCAGGCCATGAACATCAGTATCATCGGCAATATCCTCAATATCGTGATCGGCGTTACGCTGGTGTACGGATTGCTCGGCGTGCCGCGCATGGGGATTTCCGGTGTGGGGATCGCCACGTTTACCGACCGTTTGCTCATGGGCATCACCATGGCGTGGTACGTGCTGAAATCGCCGCGGTTCCGGGAATATCTCGGTGATTTCCATTTCCGGGACATATCGAAATCGTTGCTGAAGAAGATCGCCGGATTGGGAACGCCCGTGGCGCTGCAATATATTTTTGAGGTGAGCGCGTTCAGCGGAGCGGTGGTGATGGCCGGGTGGCTGGGCTCCACGCAGCAGGCGGCGCACCAGATCGCCATCAACCTCGCGTCCATGACGTATATGATGGCGAGCGGGATTTCCGCCGCGGCGGGCATCCGGAGCGGCAATAACTTCGGTGCCGGGAACTTCTCCGACCTGCGGCGTTCTTCCATCGCCAGCTATCATATGGTGGCGGTGATGATGGGGATCGCGGCGCTGGTGTTCGTACTGGGCAGCCGGTGGTTGCCGCTGATGTACATCAACGATCCGGAAGTGGTGCATATGGCGTCGGGACTGTTGCTCATCGCGGCGTTCTTCCAGCTGTTCGACGGTACGCAGGTTGTAGGGCTCGGCGTGCTGCGGGGCCTGGGCGATGTGAGGGTGCCTACGGTCATCACGATGATCGCTTACTGGGTGATCGGCCTCCCGGTCGGGTATATCCTCGGGTTTCCGCTGAAGCTCGGCGTGCAGGGGATCTGGTGGGGATTGCTGCTGGGATTGGTGGTGGCATCGGTGCTGCTGTTCTTCCGGTTCCAGGACTTTACCCGCCGGCTGGAAAGGAATGCAGGAAATAGCTAATTTTGGGGGATGGAATTGCCCGTTTTTTACGCCGGAGATATGGCGCCCGGCGCTGCCGCCTATACGATGGACGAGCCTACGTCCAAATACTGCGTGACCGTGCTGCGCAAAACCAAAGGCGATAAAATCCTGCTGGCCGACGGGCGCGGCGGGAAATTCACGGCCGAAATCACAGACGATCACCGTAAGAAATGCGTGTCCGCCATTATCGGATCGGAGCAGGTTCCTGCGCCAGCGCCGCGCCTGCGCATAGGGATCGCGTTCACCAAAAACGCGTCGCGGATGGAGTGGTTCCTGGAGAAAGCGGCGGAAATCGGCATGTCGGAAATCATCCCCCTCGTTACCCGGCGCACCGAAAAAGAAAACCTCAAAATGGAACGGCTGGAAAGCATCCTCGTTTCGGCGATGCTGCAATCCCGGCAATGGCATCTTCCCAAACTGCATACCCCGCAGCCTTTCGAATCGCTGATGGCGATAGCAGGCCAACGCTTCATCGCACACTGTCTTCCCGGAGAGAAAAAATCCATTTTACAGATCGCCCGGCCGGGAGAAGATGCGTTGCTGCTCATCGGGCCGGAAGGTGATTTTACGCCGGAGGAAGTGGAATTGTCGCTGCAAAACGGCTATCAGCCAGTAACGTTAGGGAACACCCGCCTGCGCACGGAAACCGCCGGACTGGTGGGCTGCACGCTGCTGGCGGCGGTGAATAACGCATAATTACTGGTGCCTATTTTCTGGGCAATAACCCTCATTCTCCGAACATCGGGCCGGGTATAGTTTTGTGGCATCATCATCAAAGCCAGACCCCATGTTCACGATTACACCTGCCGGCACCATGAACCGTTTGTTCGTGGACGGCCCCGATGCGTCCGATTATCCCCGGATCAACGATTACTTCAACCGCGCCTACCAACGCGATCCCGAAAATTTTTCCCGGGAATTCGAAAGCCTCCGCCGGGAGCATGAAGCTTTCCATTCCTTGCAGTCCATCGCCGGTTATTGCTGCGCAAAGCCATTTGGATATGCGGGCGATTTCCGCCTCATCGACCGGCTGTACACGCATTATATCGGCAGCGGTGTGCACATCGCCCGGTGGGACGCCTTCGCGCAGGCGCAACCCGCTGCAGTGGCGGTCCGCAACCGGAAAACGTATTTCATCGACCTCATGAAAGCAAACCTGCCGGCAAACGTGCTCAACGTAGCCAGCGGCCCCGCACGCGACGTGCTCGAGTTTTTCGGTTATTGCCCCGATGCGGCGGTGGTGATAGATTGCCTGGAATACGACGCGCATGCCATCAATTATGCGGGATCCCTGCTGAAAGGCAATTGCCGCGTGCGTTTCACGCAGCAGAACATTCTTACCTGGAAAGCGGAAGGAACGTATGAAATGGTATGGTCTTCGGGCCTGTTCGATTACTTCACCGACGGGGTGTTCGTGCGAGTGCTGCGGAAGCTCCTCGGCTGTGTGGCGCCGGGCGGTCAGCTCGTGATCGGCAATTTTTCCGACGAAAATCCTAACCGCGCGTTTATGGAAGTGGGGATGCAATGGTTCCTCCATCACCGGAGCCCCGAACAGCTGATCGATCTGGCGAAGCAGGCGGGAGCAGAAGCCTGGAACCCGGAAGTGAAAAGCGAGCCCGCGGGCGTCAACCTCTTCCTTCATCTTACAAAACCTGCTTAATATACCTGATATCAGCCAACATCAAAAAGGCTGGCCTGCGTAATGCGGGCCAGCCTTTCCTCCTTTAAGGCAAAAAATTATTTCTTCGGTTCGATGTCGGTCTCTTTCGGCCCGCGCAGCTCCACAGGGTGCGAAGCCTGTTTCTTGCGGACGCGCATGTTCAGCAGTTCCACGAGCAGTGCCACTACCATGGAGAAGTACACATAGTTCTTCAGGTGAAGATCGTGCACGGCGTCGGGGTTCCAGCCTTCCATGATGAGGATGCCGCCGATCATGATGAGGAAAGACAGCGCCAGCATTTTGAAAGTAGGGTGCTTGTGGATGAATGCGCTGATTTTCGGCGCGAACGTAAACATGACGAACATCGCGATGATCACCGCAACGATCATGATCTCCACATGCTTGGCGATACCCACGGCGGTAATGATACTGTCGAACGAAAACACGATGTCGATCACGATGATCTGCCCTACCACGTTCATCAGGGAAGTAGCGGCTTTCTGCGCGCCGCTTTTTGGCGAGGCTTCTTCTTCGCCTTCCAGTTTGTGGTGGATTTCCAAAGTGGTTTTGACGGTGAGGAAGATACCGCCGGCGAGCATGATGAGGTCGCGGAGGCTGATGTCGTTCCCGAAAATGGAGAACAGGGGCTGTGTGGCGCGGATGATGTAGCCGATGCACAATAGCAGCGCGATGCGCACGGCGATGCCGGTGAACATCCAGATGCGGCGGGCCTTGAGGCGTTTTTCCTCAGGCAGCCTGTTCATGACGATGGATACGAAAATAACGTTGTCGATGCCCAGCACCACTTCCATGAGGGTAAGGGTCAGCAAACTGATGAGGGAATCAACGGTCAGGAGTTCTTGAAATGCGATCATTGGTTATGGTTGAATAGATAATCCCTGGCAGATTTTCTTCACGATGGTGGGGCCTTCGTAAATGAAGCCGGTGTAAACCTGTACGAGGCTGGCGCCGGCGTCGAGTTTTTCCTGTGCGTCGGCAGCAGTGAAGATGCCGCCTACGGCGATGATGGGGATCGTGCCGCCAGATTTCCGGTGGATGTAGCGGATCACTTCCGTGGCGCGCTCGCGCACGGGGCGCCCGCTGAGGCCGCCGGCCCCGATCTTCTCCAGTTCTGCGGCCGGCGTTTGCAGTCCTTCGCGGCTGATAGTGGTATTGGTGGCCACGAGCCCTGCCAGTTCCGTTTCCCGGGCGATCTCGATGATATCGTCGAGCTGTTCGTTGGTGAGGTCTGGCGCAATTTTCAGGAGGATGGGCCTGGGTTGCTGTTTCTGGTTATTGAGCATTTGCAGGTGGTGGAGCAGTTGCTTGAGCGGTTCTTTTTCCTGCAGGGCGCGGAGGCCGGGGGTATTGGGGGAGCTGACGTTCACCACGAAATAATCTACCACGTCGAAAAGTGCGTGGAAGCATTTTTCGTAATCGCTCACGGCTTCTTCGTTGGGCGTCAGTTTGTTTTTGCCGATGTTGCCGCCGACGATGATGTTCGACCTGCGTTTCTGCAGTCTTTTCGCGGCTGCGCGAACGCCTTCGTTATTGAATCCCATGCGGTTGACGAGGGCTTCGTCTTCCGGGAGGCGGAACAGGCGGGGCTGGTCGTTCCCGGGCTGCGGAAGGGGCGTTACGGTACCGATTTCCACGAACCCGAACCCGAGGTGAGACAGTTCGTCGATAAACCGGGCGTCTTTATCGAACCCGGCGGCGAGGCCTACCGGGTTGGCGAAAGTGAGGCCCCAGAGTTTGCGTTCCAGGCCCGTGTTTTTCGGGCGGCAGCAGGCGTCCAGCAGATTTTTGCCGAAGGGCAGTGCATTCACGACTTTCAGCCCGCGCATCACACCGTAGTGTATGCGCTCCGGGGGAAGCCGAACAGTATTTTTTTGATAAAACCGTACATGTCGCGCAAAGATATAAAATTGCCCAGACCCCCACACTATTTGGTTTATGTGCCCCTGCCGCCTAATTTTGCCGCATCGATCATGTTGGACCTCGCCGCATTTGAAAAGCTCTTCCGCGAGCATCACAGCCACTGTCTTGCCTTTGCCGTGCATTACACGGGAGACCCCTGGGAGGCGGAGGAAGTGGTGCAGCTCGTCTTCTCCCAATTATGGGAAAAGCGGGAAAATATCCGTATTTCCGGTTCGGAGCGCTCGTACCTGTTCACCGCCATCCGGAATATGGCCATCAGCCAGTGGCGGAAGCAGCAGGTGCGGACCGAAAAGGAATTCGCCTTCGGAAAGATGCAGGACGATTCCGTTCAGCTGTCGGTACAGGCGCGCGAATTGGAGGGGAGGCTGGAGATGGCCCTCGGGAAACTGCCCGAGCGATGCCGGGAAGTGTTCGTCCTGAGCCGGAAAGAGCAGCTCAAATACGCCGAGATCGCCACTGTGATGAATATTTCCGTTAAAACTGTCGAGAACCAGATGGGGAAGGCCCTGCGGATCCTCCATGAGGAACTGCGGGATTACCTGCACCTGTTTTTTGATACGGGATGGGGGATGGGCGCTCCGGCGCGCGTCTTCTTTCCGTCTAGTTAATATTTACAACTGTTCATGAGCCATCTGCAACCAGACGAGGCATTATATTCTTTGCTGTGCAAATACCTGCTGGGCGAGGCGGAAGCCCCCGAGCGCGCGTGGGTAGAGGCATGGCGGAAAGACCAGCCGGCCAACGAAGCCGCGCTCGGTGCGGTCCGCCAGTTGCTGGAAGCCCCCGCCCCGGAGACCCCTCCTTCGGCATCAGTACAGACAGCAGCTGGGAACGCCTCCGCGCCAACATCACCGCCCAGCCGGCCGCGCCCGCTCCCGAAACGGAAGTGGTGCCCATGCGCCGGAAAAACAGGGTATGGATGGCCGCCGCCGCCATAGCCCTGCTCGTGGTAGCGGGGATTTGGGGCGTGAAACGCGCAGGGAACGGTGAACAGTCGTTTTCCGGTGGGCAAACCGCCGATCTGCACGACGGTAGCCGCATCCAGCTCGCAGGAAACGGGAAATTGACCGTGGATGAGGATTTTGGAGAACAGGAACGGCGCGTTCGCGTAAAAGGCAAAGCCAGCTTCGATATCGCCCATTCCGCCGGAAAGCCATTTATTGTGGAGGCCGGCGAAACGGAAATCCAGGTGCTGGGCACGAAGTTCACCGTGGAGTGGGACACTTCCCTGTTCATCCGCGTCGAAAGCGGGAAAATTCAGGTGACCGACCCCGACCTCGGCAAGCCCGTGGTGATGACCGAAGGGATGACCCTCCGGCGCAACGCCGCCAACGGGGAATTCGAAGTGAAAGGCGCACAGGGCCTCAGCTTCGAAGACGTGCCCTTCGCGCAGGTAGTGGAAGCAGTAGAAAAAGAATATCATGTCAAAATCACCGTCGCCGACCCCGCGATGCTGGAAAAACGGATCACCACCCGCTTTTCCGGAGAATCGGTGGAAGAAGTGATGGACGCCCTGGCGTTTATGGTTTCCGCATCCGTGGAAACACCCGCGCCGGGCACATACAGGCTGCAGCCGCTGTAACAATTATTCGTCATAGTCAATTGCTTGCAAATGAAGAAAGTCCTGCCGGGATTATTGCTGCTGGCAATACTCCCCCTGCAGGTGTTCGCATGGAACTGGCGCACCCGGATCTCGGTCTCCCTTGAAGATCAGCCCCTTTACGTGTATTGTGACCATCTGGAAAAAACTTACGGCATTCCGTTTTCCTATAGCCGCGACGTTGTCAATCTCAACCGCCGCATGACCCTCCGCGTCCGCGACATGCCCCTGCGCGAAGTGCTCGATCAGCTCTTCGCCGATAACGGCATCCAGTACCGCCGCATCGGCGGCCTCCTCGTACTGGCCGCCAAACAACCCTTCCAGCGCACCATCAGCGGGTATGTGGAAGACGCCGCCACCGGCGAAAAGCTCATCGGCGCCACCGTCTATGCCCCGCATCTCAAAGCCGGCACCGTCACCAATAATTACGGGTTCTACAGCTTCACCACGCTCCGCGATACCTTGTCGCTTTTCGTGTCTTACACCGGCTACAATGCCATGCAGGTGCCCGTCCGCGAGCGCGACAGCAAACAGCTCAATTTCAAACTGAGCCCGTCCAACACCCTCGGGGAAGTGGAAGTATCGGAAACATTGCCGCGGCTACAGGACCAGACGCAGATGAGCAAGGTGAACGTCAATATGTCGCAAACGAAAACGATGCCGCGGATTTTGGGAGAAGCGGACGTTTTACGGTCGATACAGGCCATGCCCGGGGTGAGCGGCGGGATGGAAGGAACGAGCGGCATACACGTCAGGGGTGGGAGCCCCGACCAGAACCTCATCCTCCTGGATGGTACGCCGGTCTATAATTCGACGCACCTGTTCGGGGTGTTTTCCGTCTTCAACCCGGATGTCATAAAAAATGTGGACCTGTATAAAGGCGCGTTCCCGGCGCGGTACGGCGGACGGCTGTCTTCCGTCGTGGATATTTCCATGAAAGACGGCGATATGTACAACCATCACGGCGAGCTGTCGATCGGGCTGCTCGCGTCGCGCATGGCGGCAGAAGGGCCGATCGTCAAAGGGAAAACCTCCTACATCCTCACCGCGCGGCGGACGTATGCCGATCTGCTCCTGCAGGATGCCGCCAACAAGGAACTGAAATTGGGCGAACAGGGGGAATTCTGGGCGTATTTCTACGATGCGAACCTCAAGATCAACCACATCTTTTCCCCGAAAGACCGCCTTTACCTCAGCGCATATGGCGGGGAAGACAATCTCACGATGCACCGCAACGAAGTGTTCGATTCGGTGCAGGGCGCGCCGAAAAGATACCATGAAGAGATGAAATTCCGGCTGGGATGGGGCAACCAGGCTTATGCGCTCCGCTGGAACCATATCTTCAATCCGCAGCTGTTTTCCAACGTCACGGTCAATTATTCCCAGTTCCGTTTCAACACCGATTACACTTACAAATACATGGCGCTCGATACGCCGCGGCTGCGCGAAAACGATAACGCTTTTGGCAGGTATTATTCGAAAGTGGACAATCTCGGCGCGAAAATCGATTTCGATTACCGGCCGAACCCTAGCCATATCATGCGTTTCGGCGCACAAGGGACCTGGCACGTGTTCAGGCCGGGCATCACGGCGTTCAACAATGTTTCCGACGACCAGCAGCTGGCCGATACCACTTACAACGACCAGACGCACGGCGGCGTGGAGTTGTCTTTGTATTTCGAGAACGACTGGAAGATCCGCGACTCCATGCACCTCAACCTCGGCGTACATGCGTCGGCTTTCCTGGTGGAGGGAAGGGCGTACACGTCCATTCAGCCGCGCCTCGGCTTCCGGTACATGCTGCCGCGGAGATGGGCGCTGAAAATGTCGTACACGGTGATGACGCAATACATCCACCTGCTCACCAACAACGCCGCCACGTTCCTGCCTACCGATCTTTGGGTGGCCGCTACCGACAAGGTGCCGCCCATGCACGCGCAGCAACTGGCGCTGGGCCTGGCGAAAACGACGAACGATAACCGATATGAAATGTCGGTGGAAGGATATTACAAGCGGATGGAAAACGTAATCCAGTACCAGGAGCAGAACGCGGATTTCAATTCGGCAACCAAAAGCTGGGAAGACCTGGTGGTGGTGGGCCGCGGATGGAGCTACGGCACCGAAGTGCTTTTGCAGAAAAAGCAGGACCGGTTCAAGGGATGGATCGGTTACACGCTCGCCTGGAGCCGCCGCGCTTTCCCGAACATCAACCAGGGCAGGGTTTTTCCCTACAAATACGACCGGCGGCACGAGCTGGAAGTGGTGCTGACGCAACAGTTGGGCAAACGATGGGAAGTTTCCGCGCAATGGCAATACGCCAGCGGCCTCCCGCTCACGCTACCCGTGGCGAGCTATGAAAACGTGACGGAGCCATCGCCCCACATGCCCCCGCCGGAATTCGAACCAGGCACGCAGCCGGTGGATGTGTACCGCGATCAATATACCGTTCGCATGCACGATGTGCACCGCCTCGACCTTGGCGCCACTTATACCAAACAGCGCAAGAAAGCGCGGTACATGCTCAGTTTCGGGCTGTACAATACTTACAATCGCAAGAACCCGTTTTTCTACTATTATAAACACAATCCCGATTCGCAAAAGCGCGAGCTTACGATGCTGAGCATCCTGCCCGTGCTGCCCAGCGTTTCGTGGGCAGTCAGGTTTTGATATGAAAAAAGCAGCTTATCTCCTCGCCATCACTGCGCTCGCAGCCTGTGAACAAAGTGCGGATATCCCGGTGCCGTATGAAGGCGACAGGATCGTCGTGAACAGCCTCGTGCAGGAAGACAGCGTTATCTACCTCCGCCTAACCCGCTCGCAGCCCCCGGCGCCACGGCTTTCCCGGAAATAAAGAACGCCACCATCAAACTGACCGCCGGCGATGCGCCCATGACGATGCAGTTCCGCGAAATCAACGGCAAGGGATATTACGTGTCTGCCACAACCGTAGCCACCGGAAAACCTTACCGGATCGAAGTGACCGCCGGCGGATTGCCCGGCGTGAAAGCGGAAGACACCCTGCCCCGGCGGCCCCGCCTCCACGACCCCTTCGCCCAGGCGGGCGGCAACCGCGTGAAAGTGTACCTCGACGATCGGTCTGGCATAGACCGCTACCGGATCAGGCTGTTTGCAGCGAAAAAAGGGGCAGACGGGAAATATGTGCCCGTATCGCGGAAAGAATACCGCTTCGATCCCTCGTACAACAACAGTTTCACCGACCTCATCACCGAAACCTATCACGAATTTTCCCTCATCCCCGACGAGCGTTTCGACGGGCGGGACATCCTCGTGGTGCTCCAGACGCGGCAGGTGCTGGTGAAAGATGAAGTGCTGCTGCTGGAGGTGACCGGCCTCACTTCCGCCAGCTGGCAGTATTTGAAATCGCTCCAGCTCCAAAGCTCCGGCGATGGCAATCTTTTTGTAGACCCGACTATCGTCTTTTCTAATGTGGACAAGGGTTACGGGATATTTGCCGGGGTTTCTTCCGCCTGGGTGGAGATACCGATCAAATAAGGCTGGAATTCCTTAAATTTGGAGAATACCAAACAAAAGGAGATAACCATGCAAGACGCATATATCGTAGCAGGATACAGAACGGCGGTGACGAAATCGAAGAAAGGCGGGCTCAGGTTCTACCGGCCCGACGATCTGGCCGTAGACGTGATCAAGGGTTTGTTGGGTTCCGTTCCGCAGCTGGACCCGAACCGGGTAGACGATCTGATCGTGGGCAACGCGGTGCCGGAAGCCGAACAGGGCCTCCAGATCGGCCGGATGATCAGCGTCCGCGCATTGGGGATCGACGTGCCGGGCATGACCGTGAACCGGTATTGCGCCTCCGGCCTCGAAACCATCGCCATCGCCACGGCTAAAATCCGCAGCGGACAAGCAGATTGCATCATCGCCGGCGGTACGGAAAGTATGAGCCTCGTGCCCACTGCAGGTTGGAAAACCGTTCCTGCCTACAGCGTGGCTACCACCAATCCCGATTATTACCTCAGCATGGGCCTCACCGCCGAAGCGGTGGCCAAAGAATATAAAGTGAGCCGCGAAGAGCAGGACCAGTTCAGCCTGCAATCTCATCTCAAAGCCATCAACGCCATCCAGAACGGCTATTTCAAGCCCGGCATCCTTCCCATCACCGTGGAAGACGTGTTCGTGAACGAAAAAGGAAAGAAACAGACCAAATCCTGGGTCGTGGATACGGACGAAGGGCCGCGTGCAGATACCTCCATCGATGCGCTCGCCAAGTTGAAACCGGTATTTGCCGCCGGGGGCTCCGTAACGGCGGGCAACTCATCCCAAACGAGCGATGGCGCCGCTTTCGTGATCGTGATGGGCGAAAAAATGGTGAAAGAACTGAACCTCCAGCCGATCGGCCGCCTGGTGGCCTGCGCGTCTGCAGGCGTACATCCGCGCATCATGGGCATCGGGCCGGTGGCCGCAGTGCCGAAAGTGTTGCGCCAGGCCGGCAAATCGCTCGGCGACATCGATCTCGTGGAACTGAACGAGGCGTTCGCATCCCAATCCATCGCCGTGATCCGTGAGCTGGGCATGGACCCTGCCATCGTGAACATCAACGGGGGCGCCATCGCACTGGGGCACCCGCTGGGCTGCACGGGCACAAAACTGACGATACAGTTGCTGAACGATATGCAGCGACTCAACAAAAAATATGGTATTGTAACCGCCTGCGTTGGTGGTGGACAAGGCATCGCGGGCATCATCGAAAACCTCGCGTGATCTTTTTCGTAAAGATTTTTTTAAAGCCAGCTTGTCATCAACTATCAGCCGCCGTTGTGTCACTCACTTCGGCGGCTTTTTCGTTGTTCAGCTTCCGCTTCCGTTAAATCGTTCCCGGCTTGCCTTTCAGGCGGAAATGGCCACAGGTATTCCAGAAACAACAACACCATCGCCGGCACCCAGAAAGTATGGATGTTCACAGGTGTGCTGTACAATAAGCCAAAAACGAATGGCGCCCCCAAAATGAGGAGGGCCGCTGCAGTGAGGATCGTCCACCAGATCACCCGGTCGTTACGAAAGCGCGCCGGCGCCGATAATTTGAAATAAGCGTAAACGCAGCACCACAATCCCAATGCAACGAGATTACCGGCCAGCGCATCCGGATTTCCCAAAAGGAAAACGAATAACGCAGCGGTTACCGCTGCAATTACAACGGGAAATACCTGGTATCGGACGTAAGGGCTCGCTGGCATGAAAAAGCGTAAAAGACCGCCAAACATATAAAATAATACAATTGAATTAAAGTTTTTACTAATTTGGATGCGGAATTCGGCTGCAGTGGGTCTTCCCGGCAGTCTATCAACACAAAATTTTGACCGCTATTTAACCGTATCCCCGATGGACCGCAGATCGTTCCTCACACTCAACTCCCCCGCAAAGCCGCTCCAGCCAAAGCTGCCCGGACTTTCACCGGCATAGCGCCCTATTCAGGCCCCTGGGGCACCGCGCAGGTGGTGCATCTGCTGAAACGTGCCATGTTCGGCGCCGCGCCGGCAGACGTCAAGCACTTCGGCGCCATGAGCCTCAACCAGGCGGTGGATGCCCTGCTCGTGCCCAACGCCTCTGTTCCCACGCCCCCGTCAACAGCTACCAGACCGGCGGCTATGTAGACCCCACCGGCGTGGTTCCCGGAGCACCCTGGGTAACGGCACCCGAAGGAGATGAAGACCTCAACGATCATCGGCGGTATAGTTACAAAGCCTGGTGGACCGGCCTCATGCTCAACCAGCAACGGTCTATCCACGAAAAAATGGTGCTGTTCTGGCATAACCACTTCGCCACCGAAACGCAAACCATCCAGGATGCCCGCTTCATGTACGCCCACAACGTTACCCTGCGCGCACACGCCCTGGGGAACTTCAAAGCCCTCACCAAAGCGGTCACCATCGATCCCGGCATGCTCGTCTACCTCAACGGCTATCTCAACGAAGCCACCGCGGCCGACGAAAACTATGCCCGCGAGCTCCTCGAACTGTTCACCTGCGGCAAAGGCCCCGATTCCCTTTACCAGGAAGAAGACGTTCGCGCCATCGCACACGTGCTCACCGGGTACAAGGTCGACAAAACCAACATCACCAGCTACTTCGATCCCACGAAACACGATTATCAGAATAAACAGTTCTCCAGCTGGTTCTCCAACAAGGTCATCACCGGCAAAACCGGCCCCAACGGCACTACTGAGCTGGACGATCTGCTGACCATCATCTTCGCGCAGCATGAAGTGGCGAAATTCATCTGCCGCAAACTCTACCAGTTTTTCATCTACTACGAAATCGACTCCGCCGCTGAAAACGACGTGATCTCCCCACTGGCCGATATTTTCCGTGCCGCCAATTACGATATCCGCCCGGTGCTTTCCGCACTTTTCAAAAGCGAACATTTCTACGATCCCGCGAATATGTCGTGCCTCATCAAAAGCCCGGTAGACTATACCGTAGGCATGTGCCGCGAGTTCGGCGTACAATTCGCACCGGCGTCCGACTACGCGAAGGCATACGCGCAATGGCGGTCCCTGCAATCGGCCGCAGGCAACCAGCAACAGAATATCGGCGATCCGCCGGGCGTTTCCGGGTGGGATGCTTATTACCTCGCGCCCCAGTTCCATGAGCTGTGGATTAATACCGACACCCTGCCGAAACGGAACTTCCTCGCCGACCAGATGATCACCACCGGGTATATTTCCATGGGCCAGACGCTGCGCATCGATCCGCTCGTGTTCACGCAGCAGCTGCCAGACCCTTCCAACCCCGTGCTGCTCATCAACGACGCCCTGGCGATCCTGTACCGGATGGATTTGTCTGACGCCATGAAAGCCTATCTCAAAAACGATATCCTTCTCAAGGGGCAGCAACAGGATTATTACTGGACGCAGGTCTGGAACATCTACATCTCCGACCCGTCTGACGCGATGAACAAAGCACTGGTCGTAGACATGCTGAAAGCCCTTTACAAAACCATCATGAACCTGTCAGAATATCACCTGGCCTGATCACGTTGAAAACCTAATTATGAAACGCAGAGATTTCCTCCGATATACCGCCCCGGCAACTATCCTGCCCTCCTTTATCAACGGCTTTTCCATCAAGGCTTTTGCCGCGTCCCCGTTTCTGGCGGCGCTGGAAAAGACGGCGCTCGACAATGATCACGTGTTGGTAATGATCCAGCTGAACGGGGGGAATGATGGATTGAACATGGTGATCCCGCTGGACCAGTACGGCAAATACAGCACCGCGCGCTCCAACATCGCCATCCCCGAAGGCAGCGTGCTGCGCCTCGCCGGACAGACCAAAACCGGCATCCATCCTTCCATGACCGGCATCCGGGATTTGTATAACGAAGGCCATGTGTCCATTATTCAGTCGGTCGGCTATCCTTCCCCGAACTTTTCCCACTTCCGCGCTACCGATATCTGGCTCACGGGCTCGGATGCGAACGTGGTGCTGGAAACCGGTTGGGGCGGGCGTTTCCTCGATACCGAATACCCCGGCTACCCCACCGGTTTCCCGAACGCCGAAATGCCCGATCCGCCGGCGATCCAGATCGGATCGATCGTTTCCCCCTCTTTCGTGGGGCAGGGCGGCAATTTCGGGATGGCGGTCACCAGCCCTACAGACTTCTACAACCTCCTCGAAAATATCGAAGAAACCGTGCCCAACACCCGGGCCGGAAAAGAACTGAAATACATCCGCCAGATCCAGCGGCAAACCAACCGCTATGCAGACGTCATCAAGGCGGCGGCATCGAAAGTGACCAATCAGCGGACTTATCCGGACAATCACCTCGCCGCGCAGCTGAAGATCGTGGCAAGGCTGGTGGCCGGCGGGCTGAAGACCCGCCTGTACATGGTGGGCATCGGCGGTTTCGATACACACGCCAGCCAAACTAACAGCGGCGATACCACCACCGGTACCCACGCGCATCTGCTGGACATGGTGTCTTCCTCCATCCACGCCTTCATGAAAGACCTGGAGCAGCAGAAGAAATCGCAGCGCGTGGTGGGGATGACGTTCTCCGAGTTTGGCAGAAGGATCAAATCCAACGGCAGTATGGGTACCGACCACGGCAACTCCGCGCCCATGATCGTTTTCGGTGATTACGTGAACCAGCAGATACTGGGCAACAACCCGACCATGCCCGATGCGGCATCGCCGGTAGACAATGTGCCCATGCAATACGATTTCCGTTCGGTGTACGCCTCATTGCTCGAACAGTGGTTCTGCGTTCCGTCTTCCGAACTGAACAAGATCATGCTGAACAACTACCAGAGCCTGCCGCTCGTCAACGGGCTGGCCTGTAGCGTGGTGACGGGCATCCCCGGCGTGGGCGACGATGAAACGCTCATCACGAATTATCCCAATCCTTTCTCCACCAAAACGATACTCAGCTACAAAACCCGCGGCGGGCATACGCTGATCCAGGTGTTCGACACTATGGGCAGGCTGATCGCCAAGCCGGTAGACCGGCAGCATGCCGCAGGCACATACACCCATACGTTCGACGGGGAACAGCTTCCGTCCGGGATGTATTACGTGCGCTTCCAGAATGGTGCGGCCCAGCAGGTGCGCACCATGATGAAAGTCCGTTAATCATGCAACAATGTTGCAATTGTGAGAAAAAGGCTATCTTTGGCGGGATAAACCGGGTACATTGAAACAGCGTTTGCTACAAATCAGCGTTTTTCTCCTCCTGGGCGTCTTCAGTATTTACCTGACGCCCCGGGAGTACCTGCACCATTTTTCCGGCCACGAGGATACGGTAGACGAGCCTGCCTGCAGTGCCATTTACGCGCACGGGCCGGTTATTTCCACCGTTCACCAGCACTGCGACTGGTTGCACAGCGCCATGGAGTCTTTTCTCCCGGAGCATAGCGTGCACCTGGCTTCGGTGCCTTTTATCTTCGCCGAGCTGCCATCCGCGCAGCCCGTTCCCGTACCGGTAGCCCCGGTGCTCTATTGCTCGCTCAGGGCACCTCCGGCCGCTTAACCCCTTCATCCTCCCACATCGCATTTATCACCGGCAGTATTGCTTACTGCCCCCGACGTATTGTAACCAGATGAGAAACTTGAGATTACGCGCATGGCTGTGCGGGCTCCTCGCATTTGCGTGGACGGCACCGGCGATGGCACAATGCACCATCCGCATCGGCGGATCGGTCACCGACAGCGAAACGAAGAAACCGCTGTCCGGCGCCACCATCGTCGTGAAAGAAAACGGCCACATCGCGAAGAGCAACGAAAAAGGTCAATTCACCATAGACGGGCTTTGCCCCGGAAATTATACCGTTCACATCAGTCATATCGGTTGTTTGCCGGTGGAGCTTTCCTGGCAGGTGAGTGGCGACGAGCGGCGGAACATCGAGCTGCCGCACAGCGTTACCCAATTGCAGGAAGTCGCCATAACGGGCCATGCCGCCAAGGAAGTGACCACCGCGCCGGTGGAATCGCTCAGCGGCCGGGAGCTGGAAAAAACCAGGGGCCTCACCCTCGGCGAAGCCCTCAAGCGGGTGAACGGCGTAACCGCCATGACCACCGGGCCCAATGTTTCCAAACCCGTCATCAACGGCCTGCACAGCAACCGCGTGCTCGTCCTCAACAACGGCATCCGCCAGGAAGGCCAGCAGTGGGGATCGGAACACGCGCCGGAAGTGGACCCCTTCCTCGCCAATAAGCTCGTGGTCGTGAAAGGCGCCGGCGCACTCCGTTATGGTGGCGACGCCATCGGCGGCGTGGTGCTCGTGGAACCGCGGGCGCTGCCCGTGAAGCCGGGCTTGTCGGGCGAGGTGAATATGTCCGCCTTTTCCAACAACCGCCTGGGTGCGCTGAGCGCCATCATCGAGCAACAGGTGCCCGCGGTACCGGGGCTCAGCTGGCGGTTGCAAGGGACCCTCCGCAAAGGGGGCAACACCAGAACGCCCGGCTATTGGCTCGATAATACCGGCGTGGAAGAATACAACTTCTCCGCAGCCGCAGGGTATAAAAAGAAGAACTATGGATTGGAGCTTTTCTATTCGCAGTTCAATACCAACCTCGGCGTTTTCGAAGGCGCCCACATCGGGAACCGTACCGACCTGGAACAGGCCATCAAACAGGGCCGTCCGCTGGCGCAATACACGGAAGGCTTCTCCTACAACATCGACCGGCCGTACCAGCACGTAGCACACGAACTGTTCAAGGTGAAAGGATATGTGAACACGGGGAACGCCGGGAAACTGAACCTCGTGGTGTCGCGGCAGTTCAACGAGCGCGAAGAACTGGATTACAATTCCGCACTTTCCGTGAACCGGATGAACCTCTTCCTCACTACGTGGACGGGCGAGCTGCTCTGGGACCACAAATCCTGGAACGGCCTGCGCGGCACCATCGGCGCCAGTGGCATGTATCAGAAGAACAGCTATCAGCGCAGGCTTTTCATACCCAATTATGAAAGCCGCCAGTGGGGCCTGTTCTGGACGGAAAAATGGGAAAGCGCCGACAATAAATGGCTGTTCGAAGGCGGTGTGCGGTACGATAACAAGGAGTACTATAACATCAACGACAATACGAACGATATCGCCTATGAAACACAGACGTACGGCAGCTTTTCCGGATCGGTGGGCGCGCAGTTCCGCATGACCGACAACTTCCACGCATCGGTGAATTACGCGCGGGCATGGCGGCCGGCGGGTGTGAACGAGCTCTATGCATACGGGCTGCATCACGGTACCGGTACGTTCGAACTGGGAAATGCGGCGCTGAAAGCCGAAGCCGCCAACAAGTTCAACCTCGGGCTGCACTACGATCTGGGCGATAAACTGGAAGCCGATGTGAACCTGTATTACAACAAGTTTTCCAACTTCATCTTCCTGCAGCCGACAGATAGTATCGTGGTGTCGATACGCGGATCGTTCCCGTTCATGTATTACACCAGCGCCGATGCCACCACCAAAGGAATGGACGCCCAGTTGCGCTGGCGCTTCCTTCCCAAATGGCAACTCACCACGAAAGCATCCGTGCTTCGCGCCTGGAACGAGGATATCAACGATTGGCTCATCAGCATGCCTTCCGACCGTTTCGAACATGAGATCAGTTTCTTCCCTGGCAACACCAAGCGCCTGAAAGACAACTATTTCGCCATCAGCATGCAGAACGTGACGAAGCAAACGCGCATTCCTGCCGATCCGAAAAATCCATTCAATCCAGCCGGGCAAGACCTCATCCCGCCGCCAGACGCGTATAATCTGCTCAACCTGGAAGCCGGCAGCACCGTGCATTTCGGCAGGCAACCCCTGTCTGTCATCCTCGGCGCTACCAATATCCTCAACACCCGTTACCGCGACTACATGAACCTCTTCCGGTATTATGCAGACGAGCCGGGTGCCAACGTTTACCTTAAACTCAAACTGCCGCTCATTTTCGGCAAAAAATCCTCCTGATCCATCATGAAAAAAATATTCACTTCCCGCAACTATATCGCATTTTTCGCCGCTGCCGCCGTGCTCGCATTTTCCGCCTGCAAAAAGGAGAAACACGACGATCATGAGCATGAGCACGAAAACGAGAACGAAGAGATCACCACCGTGAAGCTCACCTTCACCAATGCCGCCACGCCGGCGGAAAAAGTGATCGCCACCTGGAAAGACATGGACGGCACCGGTGGCGCCGCGCCGCAGATCACGCCCATCAACCTGAAAGCCAACACCGCTTACCTGCTGGCCACCGAACTGCTCGACGAGCGCAAGAACCCGGCAGATAACGTGACCGAAGAAATCGAAAAAGAGTCCGCCGAACATCGCATCTTCCACCTGTTTTTCGTGAACGCCAACGCGCAGGTGACCGATTCGGTTACCACCGCCGCAACGGTTACGCCGCTGGATAAAGACGTGAAGAACCTTCCGGTCGGCCTCCAGGTGCATGTGGCCACCAAAGCGGGTTTCAAAGGTTATTTCCGCATGGTGGTGCGCCACCAGCCCATCGGGAAAGACGGTACCTACGGCCCCGGCAGCTCCGATGCACAGGCAGAATTCCCGATCGAGATCAAGTAAAAATAGTCGTGACAGGCAAAAGGAAAGGGGGACTGGCAATTGCTGGTCCCCCTTCTGATGTATACGATGGCTGGTTTAATGGTCTCCGGCTTCGAGCCCTTCCTGGTCGCCGGCTACGATGAGCTTGAACGGTTTCCCTCCTACGGGGATGCTCGCCGTTTGCTGCAGCGTGGCCAGATCGAGCATGCGTATCGCCCCTGCAGCCTGGTCGGTAATGTAAAGCGCGCGGCGCGATACGGCGAAATACGGCTTCTGCGCGGCGGTGGCGCCTGCGGGGATGGCCGTGGTGATCTTCCCTTCTTTTTTGAGTTGGGTGGTCACTGCATCGAAGATTTTCAACGTTCCGTCTGTAAGCAGTACGTAGAGGTTTTTGCCGTCGCTGTCGAGAAGATATTGATGGATGTTGTTATCGTTTTTGAGGACTTCCGTGATTTGTTTGCTGGCGGGATCGATCTTGAAAAGCCCCAGTGAAACGTACCCGAAGAAATGCGGCAGCGCCTTGTTGCCCAATACCGTCCCGATCCACGCGGTTCCGAAGCTGGAAGGATAGGGGATGAGCGATTGCTCGCCGGTCTGCGACACGATGAGGATGCCGTCTGCACTGCCGAACGCGGCCAGCTTGCCGTTGCCCGCATCGCCATGGATCCCTTTGGTGGCGATTTTCGTTTCATGCAGCGTTTTCCCGAACCGGTCGATGATCTTCACTTTTTCCGGCAATGTCCCGGAAACGGACCCGTCTTTCTGTGTTACGGCGATGGTGAAATCATCGAAGATGACCATGGCGCCATGGTGCGGTTGCGCAACGGGGAGAATGGTGCCGCCATCGCCGTCGAGGTCGCCGTCTTTGAAGAGGCTGAGCGAACCGGTGCCGTCGTTGAAGACCGCGTTCAGGCCGGCATGACCGAAGAAATGTGTGGGCCCGGCTTCGGAGAATTTGACCGGCGACATTTCCGCTTTATGGATGTGCAGATGCCCACCGTGTTTTTCCACGCCCGTGTTGAAGAATTCCACTTTCCCCGCCGCGCGGCTGATGATGGTGGCGAACTGGCCCGTGCTGGTGGCGTACAGCGACGGCTGGGCAGACGTGACGGGATAGTTTACGGCGGTTTTCTTTAGTGGGTCGATCACTGAAATCCGCGCCTGATCTACATCGCTGACGATCAGGCGGAGAAAGGTGGCTTCCGGTTTGGAGGGTTCTTCAGGAACGGCAGGTTTGTCGTTTTTCCGGCAGGCAGCCAGGAACAATCCGGCGAAAATGGCCGGGAGAAGGAGTTTTTTCATGTTAGGCTTATTAAAGTGCAACAAAGTTGCAAATCTATAAAAATGCATCAATGTTGCAAATTAATGGAGCGATTTATTGAAAACGATTTTCGGGGTGATAAGTAAGTCGCGCGGGGCGTGTGTTACAAGCAGTCGTGTGAGAAAAAAATGGGGTGTAATGAAAATGATAAGATATATTTGAGGATGGATGGATTTCCGTCCGATTTACTGGAATAAAACATCATTCAACATACTAAAGATGATCTGACATACTGCTCAGATTTTGGATGAAAAGCAAAAAAGGGCCGTTTTCACGGCCCTTGTGTATTAATAAGGAATTAATAATCAGTGAGAATGATCGTGCCCGTGCCCGGGATCGGGGAGTTGGGCGGTATCTTCGTCGTAATACACGAAGAAGTAGAGGTAGATGACGCGGGAAATGCGCATCAGCCAGGGTTGCAGCACGATGAGGATTACGCCGTTAATGCCGAGCCACCAGTACATGCTGTTATCGTCCCAGCTCATGCCGAAGAAAAACCAGTACCAGATGAGGTTGAAGACAGACAGGGCGATGCCGAGGGCGTAGCTCACATATCCCGTCCCGAACCAGAAACCGGTTTCGAGTTCGTATTTCTGATTGCACACGGGGCATCTGTCGTACATTTCGAAGATTTTCGAGAAGCGCAGCTGGAAGGGATTTTTGTTCTTGAACATATCGCCTCTCCGGCAGTGCGGGCATTTCATCTTCAGCATGCTGAGAAAATAATTCGGTCTGTTGCTCATGGTGTGCAAAAATACGATTTAATTTCAGGATGCTGCCGGCACTTCGGTGGTTTTGCGTTCACCGATCTGCTGGCGCCACATGGCGTAGTACAATCCTTTTTCCGTGAGCAGGTCGTGATGTGCGCCGGTTTCCACGATCTTCCCTTTTTCGAGCACGTATATACGGTCGGCATGCATGATGGTAGACAGGCGATGCGCGATCATTACGGTGATGTGTTCCTTGCTGGAAGTGACGTGGCGCACGGTTTGGGTGATTTCTTCTTCCGTGATGGAATCGAGGGCGGAAGTGGCTTCGTCGAACACCAGGAGCCTCGGTTGCCGCAACAGGGCCCTGGCGATGGAGAGGCGTTGTTTTTCGCCGCCCGAGATCTTGATCCCGCCTTCACCGATCACCGTATCGATCCCTTTTTCCGCACGTGCCAGGAGGCTGTAGGCCGATGCCCTTTGCAGCGCGCTCATCATGTCTTCTTCCGTGGCTTTGGGGTTCACGAACGCGAGGTTCTCCCGGATCGTTCCCGAAAACAGTTGCGTATCCTGCGTTACGAAACCCAGCTGGTGCCGCAGTTCTTCGATATCCAGCGCATTGGAATCGATGCCGTTGTACTGGATATGCCCTTCGCCGGGCTTGTACAAGCCCACGAGCAATTTCACCAGCGTCGTTTTGCCGCTTCCGGATGGGCCCACGAATGCGATGGTTTCCCCGGTTTTTACCGTGAACGTGATATCGTCGAGCGCCTTGCTTTTGGCCGTGATATGCTGGAAGCTCACTTCCCGGAACGCCAGTTCGTTCACCAGCGACAGCCTGGCGGGCGATGCGGGCGTTTCCTCCACCGGCGTCTGCAATATCCGCTGGAAGTTATCGAGCGAGACCTGTGCTTCGCGGTAGGCGAGGATGATGTTGCCCAGCTCCTGCAGGGGGCCGAACAGGAAGAAGGAATAAAGCTGGAGGGAGAACAGTTGGCCCACCGTCACCACATCCCCATACAGCAGGTACAGCAGCAGGAAGAGGATCGAGGAGCGGAGGAGGTTCACGAACGTGCCCTGGACGAACGCGATACTGCGGACGCGTTTCACTTTGGTGAGCTCCAGCAGCAGGATCTTCATGGTATTGGCGTTCAGCCGGCGGATTTCCTGGTTGGTAAGGCCGAGGCTTTTCACCAGTTCGATGTTGCGCAAAGATTCTGTGGTGGCGCCCGCCAGCACGGTGGTCTCTTTCACGATGTTTTTCTGGATGGACTTGATGCGTTTGCTCAGCACGTTCATGAGCCAGCCCAGGAGGATGGAGCCGCCGAAATATACGAACACCAGCGACCAGTGGACCCTGAACGCGAAAATCATCACGAACACGACGCCTACAAGGGTGGTGAAAAGGATATTGATGAACTGGGAAATGAATTTTTCCGTGTCGAGGCGCACTTTCTGGAGCACGGCGAGGGTTTCGCCGGAACGCTGGTCTTCGAACTCCTGGTAAGGCAGCCGCATGGAGTGGCGGAGGCCGTCTGTGTACATTTTGGCCCCGAGGCGCTGGGTAATGGCGCTCACAAAGTAATCCTGGAACGCCTTGGCGATGCGCGATACCATGGCCACGCCGATGGAAGCCAGCAGCAACAGCAAAACGCCGCTCAGGTATTGGCTTTCGGTCCGCGGAATGGTTTCAACTGCATTTTTGGCGGAAAACGTGGTGGGATGGTCGGCGAACTTGTCTACGATCACACCGAAGATCCAGGGGTCCATGAGGGAAAAGACCTGGTTGACGGTCGCAAGCCCCAGGGCAGCCACTACCAGCCATTTATAGTTTTTGAGGTATTGCAGTAATAATTTCATGGTGCAAAGTTAGGGTTATTTGTCACCCTAACGGTGTTGCGACATCGATTTTAAACTGGACTAATCACGGTATTTACCCTAAAAATTGCGTAAATTAATATCCGGCCGGGAAGGTCATCCACCAGCATGTTATGAGCCTCGCAAACTGATATTTCTCCGCAGAACGGCAAACCCACTCGCCCCGGCGCTTCACCCGCAAAACAATTGCCGTATGAAAACGTATGACGAAAAACACATCAAAAACGTTGTGCTCATTGGCGCTGCCAAGAGCGGCAAAACGACGCTGGCCGAAGACATGCTCTTCGAGGCCGGCATTATCCCAAAACGCGGCTCCGTGGAGGAGCGCAACACCGTGTCTGACTACCACGAAGTAGAGCACGCCCGGGGCAACTCCGTGTACGCCACCACGCTGCATACCGAGTGGCGGGATTATAAGATCAACATCATCGACACCCCGGGCCTGGAAGACTTCATGGGCGAAGTGGCTTCCTCCATCCGTGTGTGCGACACCGCCGTGATGCTGCTGCATGCCTACAACGGCGTGGAAGTGGGCACCGAGCAGATCTGGGATTATGTAGACCGCTACGGCAAGCCCACCATCCTGGCCATCAACCAGCTCGACCATGAAAACGCCAACTATCAGCAGGTGCTGGAACAGGCCCGGCGGTTCTTCGGGCCGGCCGTTACCCTCATGCAATACCCCGTGAACCAGGGGCCCGGCTTCAACGCCATCATCGACCTCCTCAAAATGACCATGTACCGCTTCCCCGAAGGCGGCGGCAAACCCGAAAAACTCCCCATTCCCGACAGCGAAAAAGCGCAGGCAGACGAATGGCATAACGCCCTCGTCGAAAAAGCCGCCGAAAACGACGACGCCCTCATGGAACTGTACTTCGAAAAAGGCAGTTTGGATGAGGACGAGTTGCGGCAAGGCCTCAAGATCGGGATGATGAAACACCAGGTGTTCCCCGTATTCTGCCTCAGCGCCCTCCGGAATATGGGCAGCGGCAGAATGATGGGGTTCATCGACAACGTAGCCCCTTCCGCCGTGGAAATGCCCCCGGAAGTCACGGAAGACGGCCGCGAAGTGCCCTGCGACCCCGCCGGGCCCACCTGTCTTTTCGTTTTCAAAACCCTCCTGGAGCCCCACATCGGCAAGCTGTCCTTTTTTAAGGTAATGAGCGGCGAAGTGAAAGCCGGACAGGAATTCTACAACGAAAAAGGCAGCACCACGGAGCGGCTGAACCAGCTGTTCATCGCAGACGGAAAGAACCGCCAGCCCGTTGACCGCCTCCGTTCCGGCGATATCGGCTGCACCCTCAAACTGAAAAACACTTTCACCAATCATACCCTCAACGATCCGAAGTTCAACGCCCAGATCGATCCCGTCCACTTCCCGGCGCCGCGCGTCCGCACGGCCATCGTCGCCAAAAACAAGGCAGACGATGAAAAGCTCGGTGAAGTGCTGAACGAAATCCACATGGAAGACCCTACGCTCGAAGTGGAGTACAACCGCGAGCTGAAACAGGTTATCCTCCACGGACAGGGCGAACTGCATCTGGCCGTCACCAAATGGCGGCTGGAGCACGTGTATGGCATGCAGGTGGATTACCTGCCGGCGCGCATTCCCTACCGCGAAACGATCCAGAAGGCAGCGCAGGCAACGTACCGGCACAAAAAGCAATCGGGCGGCGCGGGCCAGTTCGGCGAGGTTTTCATGAAGATCGAGCCCTGGTTCGATGGCATGCCGGCCCTCAAGGAATTCCCGGTGCGCGATACGGAAGAGATCGTGCTCAGCTGGGGCGGTAAGCTCGTGTTCAACAATTGCATCGTGGGCGGTGCGATAGACGCGCGCTTCCTGCCATCGATCCTCAAAGGGGTGATGGAAAAGATGCACGAAGGCCCGCTCACCGGCTCCTACGTGCGCGATGTGCGCGTAAGCGTGTACGACGGCAAGATGCACCCGGTAGACAGCAACGATATTTCTTTCAAAATCGCCGGTATGATGGCGTTCCGCGAAGCGTTCCACCAGGCCGCGCCCCAGCTGCTGGAACCGGTGTACGACATCGAAGCCTCAGCGCCCGATGTCATGATGGGCGATATCATGAGCGAGTTGCAAAGCCATCGCAGCATCATTACGGGCATGGACTCGGGTAATGCCAAACAGGTCATCAAAGCACGAACGCCGCAGGCGGAGCTCGATCACCTGTATGCCGCCCTGCGCAACGTAACGCAGGGAAAGGCGAAAGTGAAAGTCAGCTTTGCGGAATACGCACCCGTTCCGGCGGATGTCCAGAAGAAACTCAGCGAAGACTACCGGAAAGTGGAACAGCAAAACGGTCAGCATTGATCGCTGGCTGCAACACAGCTGCTGGTTTTTTTGCGGCTAACACGTAAACTTCCGGCAAACGAACTGTTCACGTTCCAAGGTGATGGTATAGCTCGTTAAGACACCTGGTCCGTAAATCTATCCATCGGTCATCCACGAAGGTGTGCTACATGGCCGTGCCCCAACTTGCCCGGTCCAGCGATCTGTATTGAATGGCATTGGCAATATGCCTGGGGGCGATGTCGGCACACGCTTCCAGGTCGGCAATGGTGCGCGCGACTTTGACGATCCTGTCGTATGCACGGGCACTTAGTTGCAGCCTGTTCATGGCATTGGAAAGCAATTGCTGCGCCTCCGGCCCCAGGTGACAAAACTTCTCCAAATGCGATCTGCTCATCTGGGCATTGCAGAACACCGCCGGCTGTCGTATCCTGTCTCGCTGAAGATCGGGAGCTGCTGCCATGCCGAAACGTTGCGACTGTAAGCTCCGCGCTTCCATCACCCGGCCCCTGATGACGGCGCTGGTTTCGGGTTTGTTGGTATCGGCCAGTGCGCCCGGATTCACGGGCATCACTTCCACATGCAGATCGATACGGTCCAGCAGCGGGCCGGAAATTCTGTTGAGGTATTTTTGAACGATGCCCGGAGGGCAGGTGCATACTTTGGTGGGGGATGGATGGTTGAAATTTCCGCACTTGCAATAATTCATAGCTGCAACCATTTGGAATTGCGCTGGGTACACGATCGATTGCCGCGCCCTGGACACGCTGACACAGCCCTCCTCCATGGGCTGCCGCAAAACCTCGAGCACGGAGCGCCGGTATTCGGGCAGTTCGTCGAGGAAAAGGATGCCGTGTTGCGCCAGCGAGATTTCTCCGGGCTGGGGAATGCTCCCGCCGCCCACCATCGCCATTTCGCTGATGGTATGGTGCGGAGAACGGAAGGGGCGGGAAGTGAGCACACCGTTCGCAGCGTCGAGTTTCCCCGCTACGGAATGGATGCGCGTGGTTTCGAGGGCTTCGGCCAGCGTGAGCGGTGGTAAAATTGTAGGGAGCCTCCGTGCCAGCATCGTCTTGCCTGCGCCGGGAGGCCCCACCAGCAAGATGTTGTGGCCGCCCGCCGCGGCGATCTCCATCGCCCGCTTGATCGTTTCCTGCCCTTTCACTTCCGAAAAATCAAGCCCCTCCGGAAAGCCCGGCTGGTAAGCGGTCGGCGGCTCGGGACTTCGCGCTTCCTTTCCTTCGAGAAAAGCCAAAACCTCCCGCACGTGCGACATGCCATACACGTCGATCCCTTCCACCATCGCCGCTTCCAGCGCATTCTGACAGGGCAGTACCATGCCGGAGAACCCTTCCTGCCGGGCGCGCATGGCCATCGGCAAAGCCCCGCGCACAGGGCGCAACGTCCCGTCCAGCCCCAATTCCCCCATGATAACGAACCGTTCCACCGGCTGCTGGAAAACCGCCTGTTCGGAGGCCGCCAAAATCCCCAGCGCGATGGGCAGATCATACGCGGCGCCTGCCTTGCGGATATCCGCCGGCGCCATGTTCACCACCGTTCGCAATCGGGGCATGCGGTAACCGATGTTCTTGATCACGGTTTCTATCCGGTATTCGCTTTCCTTGACGGCATTGTCTGGCAGGCCCACCAGGCAAAACCGCGTGCCCTGGCCTACATTGACTTCAATTGTAATGGTAATGGCATCCACGCCGTGAATGGCGCTGCCGAAAATTCTGACGAGCATTGGGAACAAACAATGTTAGTGAAACATGAAGATAGGGATTAATCCATCTTCATGTTGTTCAGCAATTCGATTACTTTTTCCTTTCTCAAAATGAGGTAACCGATCTTTTCTTTCGCGATGCCATCGCGCAGCTCGTAAGTAAAATGCAGGTTGTCGTCGATGACTTCCGATTGGAAATATTTGAAAATGATCTTCGGTTCTTCCCGTAATTCTTCCGCGATTTCGTAGAGGTGTGTCGATAGAATGTAGAGGCAGCGCCGGTTCTGGAGCAATCCGCGGATCACGGCGAGCGAACAGTTTTTCGCGTCTTCCACATTGGTGCCCTTGAACATTTCATCGATCAGGATCAGCCAGTTTTTGCCGTCGCTGATTTTGATGATGGTATTTTTGATGCGCTGTACTTCGTTGTAGAAATAACTTTCGCCTTTGAAGATGTTGTCTTTCACGTCGATGTTCGACAGGATGCCGTGGAAGAAACTCAGCGTCATGGATTTTGCCGGAACGCCCATGCCCAGGTGCGCCAGGAACACGGAAATCCCCACGGCTTTGATGAACGTCGTCTTGCCCGCCATATTCGCGCCGGTAAGGAATATAAACCCTCTGTCCGGCTCCATCGTTACATCGTACGCCACGGGTTGCGGCAGAATGAGATGATACAATTGTTGGATGGCGATGTGCGGTTTGATCTCTTCCGTGAACATCGGGAAATGCAGCCCGAACCGCAGGATGGCCTGCGCCATGCTCTGGTACGCATCCAGCTGCGTATAGATTTCCGTCAGCTCCCACAATACCTTTTTATACTTCTTGCGGATGGCACGGTCGTACCGGAGGATCTCGCGGGAATTGAGCGCCCCGTCGTCATCCAGCTGAACGATGGCGTGGAATTCGTCTTTGTTGATGAGCACGCGCGCCCTTTCCAGCAACATGCGGAGATTGGTGGGTGCCGTTTCGATTTCGATTTCTTCCGTGAGCGACCGGAAGCCGCGGATGAGGTTGAGCAGTTGTTCGAACGAAAATTTGATGAACCCGAAATCAGGGGCGTAAATCGTTTTGGTGACGAGGGTGTTGATGTACAACGCCAGGCCGCCGCTGCTGGATATCGGTTCGATATCCGCGTTGAGGTAATTCTCCACTACCACGATGGTGCCGTTGCTGATGGCTTTGGGCCAGGCTTTCTCGTTCTCCAGGAGGTATTGCAGCATTTGCTGGCGGTTGTGGATGGAGGCGATGTCTTTCAGCGGCTGGCCGAACAGTTTGCGCAGGTATTCCCGCCCGCCGGCAGTGGTGGTGAAATCCAGTTTGTGGAATAGTGAATATTCGTCTTCACGGTTGAAGATCGAAAGGTCGAGGTAGGTTGTTTTGTCCAGCTCCATGCACAGGCGTTTTCGTGAAATTACAATGAATCAATCTAACGGGAAAGATGCCGGCCCCGGAATTTTCCATAAAAAAAGCGCCGCCGTTGCCGGGGCGCTTCGTGTATGGATGGGTTGAGATCCGCTTAGGCGTTGAATAACAGGCGTTGGCCGCACTGTTGTTCGTTGAACGTCCCGTTTTCGTAGGCGAGGTGCCCGCTCACGAAAGTATGGGTCACGGCTGCGGGGAAGGCATGCCCTTCGAAGGGGCTCCAGCCGCATTTGTAGTAAATGTTGTCTTTGGAAACGTTGGTCGCGGCGTTCAGATCCACGATCACGGCATCGGCCCAGTAGCCCTCGCGCAGGAAGCCTCTTTCCCGGATGCGGAAACATTCTGCCGGTGCGTGGCTCATCTTGCGCACGAGCTGCTCTATGGTGAAACGCCCTGCCTTCACCTGTTCCAGCATCATGAGCAGGCTATGCTGCACGAGCGGAACGCCGGAAGGCGCCTGCAGGTAAGGCTGTTGTTTCTCTTCCCAGGTATGCGGCGCATGATCGGTGGCGATAATGTCGAGCCGGTCGTCCAGCAAACCTTTCCACAGGGCTTCCCGGTTGCTGGCGGCCTTGATGGCGGGGTTGCATTTGATGAGGTTGCCGTATTGCGCATAATCATCGGCCGAAAACCAGAGGTGATGCACGCACACTTCCGCCGTGATCCGTTTTTCGGAAAGCGGTTTCATGTTGCTGAAAAGCTGCAGTTCCTTTTCGGTGGAAATATGGAGGATGTGCAGGCGCGAGTTGTGCTTCATGGCGAACTGAACGGCTACGAGCGACGATTCAAAGCAGGCTTCCTCGTTGCGGATCAGCGGATGGTCGGCCGCGGTGAGCTGGTCGCCTTTCGCTTTTTTGAATTCCTCCATGTTGTGGCGGATGATCTTCTCATCTTCGCAATGCGTGGCAATGAGGAGCTCTGTTCCGCCGAAGATTTTCTCCAGGGTAAGGAAATTGTCGACGAGCATGTTGCCGGTAGACGAGCCCATGAATATTTTCACGCCGCAAACGCGGTCTTTTTTGGCGTTGGTTTTCAGTACTTCCTCGGCATTGTCGTTGGCTACGCCCATGAAAAAGCTGTAGTTGGCGAGGGAGGTGCGGGCGGCGATGTCGTATTTTTCTTCGAGGCGTTCCTGGGTAACGGCTTCGGGCTTGGTGTTGGGCATTTCCATGAAGGAAGTGGTGCCCCCGGCCACGGCGGCCCTGGCTTCGTGGCGGATGTCTGCCTTGTGGGTGAGGCCGGGCTCGCGGAAATGCACCTGGTCGTCGATGACGCCGGGCAGGAGGTGTTTGCCCGTTCCGTCGATTTCACGGCCGGTTTCCCCGATCTGCGGCGCTATTTTTTCGATGCGGCCGTTGCGGATGAGGACGTCGCCCACGGTGGTAGACCCTTCGTTAACGATGGATATATTCTTGATGATGGTGTTTTGCATGCCGCAAAGGTAAATATTTTTACCCTTGCAGATGGATGGAAAACACGATGGTGCGGGTATTGAGCTGGTCGAGGACGCGGGAGTACCGGAGGTTCGGGTCTTTCACGTGGACATCGTTCAAGCCGTTGCTGATCTTGAATTCGGGAGTGAAGATGAAGGAAGGGAAGTAAATTTCAAAGCCGGCGCCCACTTCGTATCCGTAGGCGGTCTTGTTGATTTTTACGAGATCTTCCGCCCGGCGGAGCCCTTTGTTGGACGCCAGGTCGTAATCGAGCTTCATCCCGGCGATCGTGTACACGCGGAGGTTGCCAATGCGGTCGGATTTGAATTTGATCTGGAGGGGGAAGGAAGCGGTGATGGATTCCACTTTCTTTTCGGTAGTCCTTTCAGGATAATTCTCCTTGTAGGAAAGGTTTTTATTGGCGAAGAACAGTTGCGGATTGAAGCGGAGGTCGAACCGGTGGTTGAACCGGAGGTTCGCCAGCAGGCCTACGTTGAAGCCGATGGTTTTGAGGGGCTCGGCTACCATGATGGAATCCTGTTTGAGGAAAATATCACTGTGAGTGAGGCGCAGGTGGCTTTGGTTCACCGCGAGGGTGATGCCGAAATAATAGGGTTTGCCGTCGTGTTCTTCCATATTGAGCTGCGCCTTGGCGGGCAGGGCTGCGAGGAAGAAAACGGCCAGCGTCAGCGGGTGGCGCAGTAAACGGAACAGATCCCGAAAGTAAGCGTTTTGCATGTAACGTCTTGAAAACCAACTTTTTTAAGGATATCGCACATCTCCTGGCCTTGCGGCATCTCTTTCACGGAACTCGGAAGGTACGAATAGGCCGCTTTGTTGCGGGCTACGAGCTTACCGATCGTCGGTGTAATATAACGAAAATAAAAATTATATAATTGTTTGACGGGGAAAGCTGTCGGGTTGGAGAATTCGAGGATAACGGCCATGCCGCCTGGTTTGAGGACGCGACACATTTCGCCGAGGCCTTTTGCCAGGTTTTCGAAGTTCCGGACGCCGAAGGCCGCCGTTATGGCATCAAACGTTGCATCGGGAAAACTTATTGTTTCGGAGTCGCCCGTTTGCAGGGTGATTTTATCGCTGAAACCGGCTTTCGCTACTTTTTCCCGGCCAATTTCGAGCATACCTTCAGAAATATCGATGCCGGTGATATGGTCGGGGGCGAGCATCCGTTGGGCCATGATGGCCACATCGCCGGTGCCGGTGGCTACGTCGAGCAGGGATTTGGGGGCCAGGGGCTTCAGTTTCCGGAGGGCTACTTTCCGCCACCAGACGTCGATCCCGAGGCTCATGAAATGGTTCATGAAATCGTAGCGGCCGGCAATATCGTTGAACATGCTGGCCATCTGCTCCTTCTTGCTTAATTTTGACCCTTCAAAAGGAACCACTTTCTGTACGTCTTTGCTCGTCATAATGGGGCAAAGGTAACAGAGGGGCCGCAAATGGAAAAATTATGGTGATCAAATCTGCAGAATACCTCATCAGCAACGTCGACTGGCAAAAATGCCCTGTGGCCGACAAACCGGAATACGCCTTCATCGGCCGTTCCAACGTCGGGAAATCGAGCCTGATCAACTTGCTGACCAGCAGGGAAAAACTGGCGAAAACCTCGGGTACGCCGGGCAAAACGCAGCTGATCAACCACTTCCTGATCAATAATCAATGGTACCTGGTGGATTTGCCGGGATATGGCTTCGCCAAGGTATCGCAGGGGCAGCGTAAATCGTGGGAGCGGATGATCGAAGATTATTTGCGGAAAAGACCGAACCTCATGAATGTGTTCGTGCTGATAGACAGCCGGCATACGCCGCAGAAGCTCGATATCGATTTCATCAACCAGCTCGGGGAGTGGAACATTCCGTTCCAGCTGGTGTTCACGAAGGCAGACAAAAATACGCAGCTGGAAACCAGCCGTAATACGAAAGCATTTCTTAACAAGCTGCGCGAAACCTGGCAGTTCCTGCCCGCAAGCTATGTCACTTCAACGGTTAAAAAGACGGGCCGCGATCAGATCCTGGCGTTTATCGAGGAAATGAACGCGCGCTTCCAGGGGATTGCCTAATTCACGATCTTGTTGGCGCAGGAGCTGCTGGCAAAGGCTTCCGGCTTGGCCTTGAAGGCGAAGCCCATCCCCAGGATGTAGCCCATGGCCTCGCGCAGCGCCAGGTTGCTCTTGAATTGCGGATTGGTGTTGATGTCTGCATGCACTTCCATGTCCACATCATAATCGGTGAACAGGTCGCACAATTCATAGGCGATCTCGATGCTGCGGGCCACTTCCACGAGCATCCGCTCCTTGATGGAATAAACGTCCCGCGTTTTTTCGTTGTGAATGAACATGAACCCGCCATGGCCTTCGCGCAGGAAAACGATCACGGTGGCGAATTCGGTTTCCAGGCCCTTGACCTGGGAATCCGTACCGATGCAGACCTTTAATTTGTGCCCACGACCGGTTTCCCGGACGATGGCACGCCGCACTTCCTCCTTAATGGGCAGGTGAATGGGTTCACCATTGAATCTTCTCCATTTCATACAGGAATGTTTTAACGGTGATGCGTAAACGATGTGCCTTGCTGATAGTCTTTGTGCCGGTCTCCTGGGTTAAGCCTTTGTATTTGGAATTATTCGAATATACGAAATTTAACTGCAGCAGTAGTTTATCTGGCAGCGGGGAAGATGGTTTGGGGAAATCGTGTGGATTGTGAAGGTCAGAATTGCCCGGTGCTCAGCAGCACGAGGGTGCAGGCTTGTTGGGGGATGATACCGTTTTCCCGGGCCAGGGTTTCCAGTTCCGGGTTTTCGGTGCCGGGGTTGAAAATGATCCTTTTCGGATGGAGGCTGAGGATGTAATCGTAATACTGCACCTGGTTCATGGGATTGAGGTACAACGTCACCGTATCCACACCGCTCAGTGCCGGATGTTCATCCGTAATCGGCGTGTCGCCGATGGAACCGGTGCGCTTGCCGATGGCGGTAACCGGGTGGCCATGCGCCCGGAGCCGCGTAACGGCCAGATATCCGTATCGTTCGGGATTGGGCGAAGCGCCGAGCACAACCGTGTGTTTAGGTGTATCCATACTGTAAAGTTAAGGTTCTACGGATAGGCACACAAAAGTTATACCACCCTTAGAAAAGATGGTACCGTTTGCGGGGCAAGACGCCTTTCACCTGCAGCAATGCGCCCTCCAGCACGGGATATCTGAACGCATAACCGGCCTTCAGCACCCTGACAGGCAATACCCACCTGCTTTTCAACAAAAGCTCAGTTTCCGTACCGATCAGTGCCGCACCGATGTGCAACATCCAGGCAGGTGCCGGCAACCCGAAATTATGTCCGTAGACTTTCCGCAAAGTGGCCGTAAAGCCTCGGTTGTCTGTCGGCTGCGGAGAACTGCAATTATACACCCCGTTACATTCCCCGTGTTCTATTAAGAATTCCAACATCCCCGCCACATCGGTGATATGCACCCAGCTGAATTTCTGTTTCCCGCTGCCCTGGTGCCCGCCCAGGCCGAATTTCAGGAGGTTGAGGTAAGGCTCCATCACACCGCCCTGTGCGCCGATCACGATCGCCATGCGAAGGATGATCTTGCGCGTTTGCGGTGTATCCTGACTGTTGAATACGCTTTCCCAGCGCTGGCATACCTGTACGGAGAAGTCGCTGTGGAATTCGCCGGTATATTCGTCCATGGGCCGGTCTTCCGCATGCCGGTATATTGTGGCCGATCCGGCGTTGACCCATAGCGCCGGAGCTTTTTTGCAAAGACGGACGGCCTCGCCCAGCGCTTCGGTGCTGCGCGTCCGGCTATCGAAAATCTCGTTTTTGTTGGCGGGGGTATACCGGCAATTGACGCTTTTGCCGCAGAGGTTGAGCAGGAGGTCTGCGCCTTCGAGTGCCTGCGTCCAGGCGCCCTGTGTGGCGCCGTCCCAATGGAGGTAGGTAACATTGCCATGCGCCGGGGGCGCCGGTTGGCTGCGGGTCAGGATAACGATGAAGTTGTTCACTCCCCATTCCTCCACCAATCCTTTCCCGATGAAACCGGCGCCGCCGGCGATGACAATGCGTTTATTTCTCATAATATTGAAAATTCAGAAACAATTGAAATATATGGTCAGATGAAAGTCCATCTATGGAATGTCTTAAAAAAATCAGCGGATCACTTTCATGAGGGTGCTGTAGAACCAGTTTTCTTCAGACTTGATGAACGCGTTGAGGGCGGCATCTGTCTGGTGGGCGAATTTCTGGATATTCTGCATCGTGTCCCGGAAGGCGCGGACGTTTTTGTCTTTCGGGTCCCCTTCCACTTTACTGAGTTGGAGGAGGACTTTCAGGATGGGGTCGAGCTCGCGTTTTTTCCTTTCCCTGGCGATGGCGGTCCCTACTTTCCAGATATCTTTTTCGGCGACGAAGAACTCTTTTCTTTCGCCGGGCACGAGTACTTTTTCCACGATTCCCCAGTTCATCAGTTCACGCACGTTCATATTGACGTTCCCGCGCGAGATATCGAGGCCGGTCATGATGTCTTCGGCGCTCAGGGGTTCGGGAGCGATCAGCAGCAGCGCGTGAATCTGGGCCATGGTCCGGTTCACGCCCCACTGGGCGCCCAACAATCCCCATGTCTGGATGAACTGCGCTTTGGCTTCTGGCAATTTCATATATCAAATGTAGGATAAGTTATTGAACTTTCAAAACTTTTTGAAAATTAAATGTTTTAATCGATAGATGCATTGGAGTAAAAATTCGAGAAAAGGGTGAAATATTTATGTTTATATAATATCATAAAGTGATGATTTTGTATCAAAGTGATCAGTACATTTGCAACCCTAAAACGATTGAATAATGAGCAACGAAAATTTAGCGATGCTATATGAAGATGTGGCCCTGATTGCGTTTGAGAAGCAAATGAGAGGCAGTGATCCTTTTAAATTAGGTGATGCGAATCATTGGGATTTGCTGAAGAACGAAGTCAGCGGTGTAGAAGGTTTTAATGTTAAGTTCGCGCTTTCCTATGCAGTTCGGAAATTACTAATCTCGTTAAAAGATGAAGTAAATGCAGCGGAAAAACTGGACGACCTGCATGAAAGAATTGTCCTTGCGAAACATTATCATGAGTTGGCTGATTCATTGAACGAAGTGCATCAATGGCAACAACATTTAAAGGCGCAACAAGTAGTTGATAGTGGCAAGTAAACATTTATCGTAAGCGGAGCGACGAATCGCTCCGTTTTTTAGGGGCTAATCAATAAAAAAGCGCCTCCCGCTGGGGAGGCGCTGTATGGCAGATGATTGTTGCTTTGGTTATACCAGCATGTTTACCGGGTTCTCGAGGAAGTTCTTCACGGTAACGAGGAAGCGGGAACCTACAGCGCCGTCTACCGTACGGTGGTCGCAGCTGAGGGTAACTTTCATCACGTTGGTGGTTTTGAACTGTCCTTTATCGGCAACCACGATCTCCTTGATGGCGCCAACTGCGAGGATGGCGGAATCGGGGGAGTTGATGATGGCGGTGAACGATTCGATGCCCATCATACCCAGGTTAGACACCGTGAAGGTATTGCCGGAGTAATCGTTCGGCTGGAGTTTCTTGTTTTTGGCTTTGTCGGCCAGGGATTTGGCTTCCGCAGCGATCTGGGAGAAGCTTTTCTGGTCGGCGAAGCGGATCACGGGAACGATCAGGCCTTCATCCACGGCAACGGCGGAGCCTACGTGGATGTGTTGGTTGTAGCGGATCACGTCTCCTCTCCAGCTGCTGTTTACGTCTGGATGCTGGCGGAGGGCCATGGCGCAGGCCTTGATGACCATATCGTTGAAGGAAACCTTGGCGGGGGAGATTTTATTGATGGCTTCGCGGGCTGCCATGGCGTTGTCCATGTTGATTTCCATGGTCAGGTAGAAGTGCGGCGCCTGGAATTTGCTTTCGCTCAGGCGGCGTGCGATGGCTTTGCGCATCTGGCTAACGGGCACTTCGTTGAAGCTTTCTTCACCGATAGCTGCGAAGGCGGCCACCTGCGGAGCGGGGGCACCAGCAGCAGGAGCGGCGGCAGGTGCAGCGGGAGCTGCTTTACCGGGCACAAAGCTGTCTACGTCGCGTTTTACGATACGGCCATTGTCGCCGGAACCGGGCACCTGGTTGATGTCGATCCCTTTTTCTTCCGCCAGCTTGCGGGCCAGGGAGAAGCTTTCACACGGCCATCCGCAGAGGCTGCGGCGGGAGCGGAGGCTGCAGGGGCCGATGCTGCTGCGGGAGCGGCTTCGGTTTGAGCTGCGGCCGCGGGCGCTGCACCACCGGATTGTTCGGCGGAGAGGATGGCGTCCACATTGGTGCCTTTCTTGCCGACGATAGCGATGATGCCGTTTACTTTGGCGACATTCCCTTCGGGGATGCCGATATGGAGAAGCGTACCGTCTGCATACCCGATCACTTCCATGGTCGCCTTATCGGTTTCCACTTCTGCGAGCACGTCGTCAGATTTTACGGTATCGCCCACTTTTTTATTCCATGCTACGATCTTGCCTTCCGTCATGGTATCGCTCAGGAGCGGCATGCGGATCACGGTAGCGTTTTTGAGGGCTTCGTCCAGCGCGCCTTTATCTACAGCGGGAGCTGCGGCGGCAGGAGCGGCTGCTTCGGCCTTGGGAGCGGGAGCGGCGGCCTGGGCTGCAGGAGCAGGAGCGGCGCCTCCATCGAGGAGCGATTTGAAATCTTCTCCCGGTTTGCCGATGATGGCGATGATCTCGTTCACCTTAGCGGCTTTCCCTTTTTCCACGCCGATGTATAATACGGTTCCGTCCACGTATGGCATAACCTCCATGGTAGCCTTGTCGGTTTCCACTTCGGCAATTACATCGTCCGATTTTACGGTATCGCCTACCTTTTTATGCCATTCCGCGATCACCCCTTCTGTCATCGTATCACTTAAAAGGGGCATTCTGATAACTTCTGCCATAGTGTTTCTTCGAAATTTTGCCCAAACCTACAAGTTTTTGCGCAAAAACGCAAAGGATGCAGTGTAAGGGAGTTTAAAAATAGTCGTTCCCAAAGGGATGTTACGTTAAAAATCGAGTTCCATGTTGAGACGTTCGCGCAGTTCCTTTACCAGGGGGTATTTTTCCATCATCCGTACAAATTGTTCCTTGCTGGAAAGCGGCACCGGGCCGGTGTCTACCTCAGACTGGCGCGTTTCGTCGAGCGAAAGGGTCAGAATGAGGTCCTTATTCCGGAATTTCTGCTTGAAAAACTCGGAAATTTCGAGTTTTTCCTCTTCCATGAAGCGGTACTGAACGATGTTCCTGCTGGTGATATTGATCTCTTCGGGGCCTCTCAGCTCGGTTTGGGCCAGCTGGAGGTTGCCTACCACGGTCATTTTATTGGCTTGCCTGAACCGGTCGATGAATTCGTCCCAATACACGGCAACGGCGCCGGCGGTAAGGGGGATGGATTCTTTGACAACGGCGTTGGCGTTTTGCTGCTGTTTGGCGGCCAGGGCTTCCTTCATGGCGGCGAGCCCGGTCATTTTGGGCTTCGGCGCACCGTTCCCTGCTGCCGGCGGAGGCGCAGACGCAACCGGGTTGGGCGCGGGCGCGGGTTTCGGGGCCGGCGGCGTAGGGGCCGGGGCCTGAACGGGCTGCACGGGTTGTGCGGGTTGTGCGGGCCTTGCTGCGCCAGACTCGATAGTGAGTTTAGGCTCAGGCGGCGTGATTGTTTTGCTGGTGGCCGGTTTGCCGTAGATCGGTGTGGGGAGCGGGGCCCTCAGGCGCTGGGGAGCCCCTTCAGGAATCAAGTTTTTTTACCACTTCGCCCGTCTGCTCATTGCTCACGAGCGTCACCGCCTGTTGGAGGTAACACAGCCGGATAAGGGCCATTTCCACGTGCAGGCGCTTGTTCCGCGCCATCCGGTACCCGATTTCGGTATCGTTCAGCAATTGCAGGGCCGTTACAATGAAAGGCGCACTCAGGCGGCCGCTCATCTGGCGGTAGCGGTCTTTCAGGTTGGCAGACACTTCCATGAGGTGGAGCACCTTTTCATCCTTGCAAACCAATAAGTTACGCAGGAATTCGGCCAGGCCGCCCAGGAAGTTGTCGCCCTCGAAACCCTTTTGCAGGATTTCGTCGAATATCAGCAACGAGCCCGCGATATCCTGGTGCAGCACCCCTTCCATGATCCGGAAGAAGTAGTCGTAATCGAGGATATTGAGGTGCTCGAGGGTATTTTGATAAGTAAGCTGCCCGCCGGTAAAGCTCACGATCTTGTCCAGCGTACTAAGCGAATCGCGCATGCAGCCGTCCGTTTTCTGGGCGATGAGGTGCAGGGCGTCTCCCTCTGCGGAAAGCTGCTCTTTGTTCACGATCTCCTGCAAATGGTCTACCGTGTCCTGGATCGTGATCCGCCGGAAGTCGAAAATCTGGCAGCGAGACAGGATGGTGGGCAGGATTTTGTGCTTTTCGGTGGTGGCGAGGATGAAGATGGCGTAAGACGGCGGTTCTTCGAGCGTTTTCAGGAACGCGTTGAAGGCCGACGAGCTGAGCATGTGCACCTCATCTATGATATATATCTTGTATTTACCAGCCTGGGGGGCAAAGCGCACCTGGTCTACCAGGGTCCGGATATCGTCTACCGAGTTATTGGACGCGGCGTCGAGCTCATGGATGTTGAAAGAGCTGCCTTCATTGAACGTGCGGCAGGAGTTACATTCGTTACACGCTTCGCCGTCTGCCTGGAGGTTCTCGCAGTTGATCGTCTTGGCGAGGATCCTGGCGCAGGTGGTTTTACCCACGCCCCTGGGCCCGCAAAACAGGAAGGCATGCGCCAGCTGGTTATTGCGGATGGCATTCTTGAGAGTGGTGGTGATGTGGGCCTGGCCTACTACCGTCGAGAAGTTCTGTGGGCGGTACTTACGGGCCGATACGATAAAATTTTCCATGATGGGCGTCGCTCCTTTCCAAAAGTCGAAAGTAACGCAAAAAATAGGAAGTAAAAAGTTGGAAAACGAAAACCGGCCATGGAGGCCGGTTTTCGTAATATTTTCCCTTATTGGAGCATGGGGTGCCGTTTGAACTCCCGCTGCCGGTCGAACAGGTACCGGAAAGTGGTCAGTTTCCGGCTGTGGAAGCCTCCCAGGCTTTCGGCCACATTGAGCATTTTAGGGTTCCAGTCGCCCACCCATTGCATTTCATATTGATCGTACCGCTTCCGGGGCTGGATGACTTTGGCGCCTTCCACGATCATATAGGAATCGACCCCTTTCCCCTGGAACTCCGGTACCACCCCAAACACCAGCCCGGTAAATTTCCGGCAGGCGCCCGTCATCTTCAGCCAGAGGAACTGCAATTTCTGCAACAGGCCGAATTTGCCGTGCATGTGCTTGAAGTACTGGTTGAGGTCGGGGAGGTTGAGCCAGCAGGCAATAGGCTCGTTGTTATGATACACGAACCAGACGATCTCCTCGTCCATCACCGGTTTCATTTTCCGGAAGATGAGGACGGCCTGTTCCCGGCTCATTTCCTTATTGCCGCCGTGGCCCGCCCAGGCTTTGTTGTAGACGGTCACGAAATCGCCGGCGAATTTATCCAGCTGGTCTTTACGGAGATGACGCGCCTCGAATGCCGGGTCTGCCGCGATGGCCGCATGGCGGGCATGGAACTTGCTTTTTAATGTGGTCCCCTGCACGTCGAGCCCGAAACATATCTGGTGGAAAAATGGCAAAAAGCCATAGTTTTCAAACAAAGTTTTGTAGTACGGCGGATTGTAAGCCATGCCGAAAGGCGGGTCCACGAACCCTTCCACCTGCAATCCCCACCAACGGTCGCGGTCCCCGAAATTAATGGGCCCGTCCATCGCCTCCATCCCTCTTTCTGCCAGCCAGGCCTTCGCGGTATCGAACAGGAGATCGGCCGCTGCCTGGTCGTCGACGCAGTCGAAAAAACCGACGCCGCCAACGGGGAAATCGTCGCCCATGGTTTTATATCGCTTGTTCACGAACGCGGCGATGCGGCCGGTGAGCCGGCCCTGTTCGTCTTCCATCACCCAACGGATGGCTTCTCCGAACCGGAACGCCTTGTTCTTCTCCGGGCTGAAAATATCCTCAATGTCTTTATCGAGCGGTTGGATCCAGCCTTCCTTGTCCTGGTTCAGTGTTACGTGTACCTGGAGGAATGCCCGTGCTGTGGTTTCGTCGTTTACCGGTTTTATTTTCATCTGGGACATAGGTGCAAAAATAAAATATATTGGAATCCGTTATTCATCCGGGCGGTTTTTAGAGATGCAAAGTAATGGAAATCATATTTCGCCCCCTAAAAATCCCGTTTGAAATGCGAACTTATCCATCTGCCACAATTAACGTTTCGTTTAGCTTTCCCCTACTATTTTTATGGAATAACTGAACCCGTGCATCCCGTTAATACCGCCCATGGTGGTTTACGCAGTTGAGACCTGAAAAATATATTCCGACATACCCTTGATTCATACCACACACCGTTCTGTTATGCTAAAAAAGAAATGGTGGCTGATTGCTACCCTCCTGTTTGTTTGTGCCTTGATAGGCTTTTTCATGTTCGGGAAGAAGGCGGAAGGCCCCGGCGCCCGCGCTACCGTGAAAAAAGATATGTTCCGCGACATCGTGGCCAGCCCCGGCGAGCTCATGGCGGAAAACACCGTTTACATCCAGGGCCCTCCGCTCCAGGCCAACCAGATCTATGAAGACGTCAAGATCCAGGACATGGTAGCGGAAGGCATCACCGTGAAGGAAGGCGATTACATTGCCACCCTCGACCCCGCCGTGGTCAATAAAAAAATCAGCGACGTGAGCATGGAGCTCGACCGCGCCAATACCACCCTGTCCCAAACCGCGCTCGACACCACGCTCCAGCTCCGCGAATCGCGCGATGCCATCACCAACCAGGTGTTTGGCCTGGAACAGAAACAGATCGCCCTGCAGCTGAGCAAATTCGAACCGCCCGCCACCATCCGCCAGGCGGAGCTCGACCTCGACAAAGCCCGCCGCGACCTCCAGCAACTCGAAGAAAAGCACAAGATCAAGGAACGGCAAAGCATCGCCAAAATGGAACAGGCCCAGCGCGATGTGGCCCGCCATCAAAAGAACCTCGCCAACCTCGAGGAACTGAAAAGCAAATTCACCATCAAAGCCCCGAAAAACGGACTGCTGGTATATGTGAACGACTGGTCGCAGGGCGGGAAGAAAAAATCCGGCTCCTCCATCCGCAGCTGGGACCCCAACCTCGCCATGCTCCCCGATCTCTCCAGCATGCTGTCCAAAACCTACATCAACGAAGTCGATATCAGCAAAATCAAAAAAGGCCAGAAAGTGACCATGGGCCTCGATGCCTTCCCGGAAGTGAAACTCTCCGGCATCGTATCCTCCGTCGCCAACATCGGCGAAAACAGGCCGGGGTCGAACGCAAAGGTGTTTGAGGTGATGATCAAACTCGAAAAAGTGGATTCGATCCTCAAACCGGGGATGACCACTTCCAACAATATCCTCATCAATGAAGTCCCGGGCAAGCTGACCATCCCGCTGGAAAGCGTTTTCAGCGAGAAATCGAAAAGCTACGTGTACCTGCGCAAAGGCAACGTCATCGAAAAGCGCGAAGTGGCCCTGGGCAAGAGCAACGACGAGGTCGTGATCGTGGAAAAAGGCCTGGCGGCGGGAGACGAGATCTTCATGTCTGAACCGGCATCCGCCAAGGAAAACGCCATCGTACCCATCAAATAACCCCTAAAACCGCCACTCATGCAGCAATTATGGGGTACCCGTAATTCCAATAACCTGCGCATCGCGCTGGATTCCCTCGTGGCCAACCGGCTGCGATCGTTCCTCACCGCGCTGGGCATCATCTTCGGCGTGGGCGCAGTGATCGCCATGCTGGCCATCGGCCGCGGCGCCAAGGAGGAGATCATGAACCAGATGAAACTGGTCGGGGTCAACAATATCGTCATCAAGCCCGTCACCGAAAAAAAGGAAGAAGAAGAGAAGGAAGGAACGGAACAGAAAAAGCCCGCCGGACAGGAACAGAAGCAGAAGTTCTCCAAAGGCCTCAGCCTGGCCGACGCGCATTCCATCCTGAAAATGGTGCCCACCGTGGAAGCCATCAGCGCAGAGATGATCCTCGAGCAGGACATCATCTATAAAAGCAAAAGCAAAAAACTGAAAACGGTGGGCGTGGAGCCGTCGTTCTTCGCCCTCAACAATATTGGACTGGCCGAAGGGAAGATGTTCAACGAGCAGCAACTGGCCCGGGGAGAAGGCGTGTGCATCATCGGCGCCGGCGTGAAACGGAAGTTCTTTTTGTCGGAAGACCCGGTGGGCAAAGACATCAAGATCGGCCAGCAATGGCTCCGCGTGATCGGGGTGACCGACGAAAAGCTTATCAGCAGCGCCACGAAAGAAAATCTCGGCATCCGCGACTACAACATGGACGTCTATATCCCCATCCAGACGGCCCTGCTCCGCTACCGCAACCCCGCGTTCCGGATTTCGGAAAACCGCTGGGAAAGGGACGATAATCCGCCGCCGACGCACCAGCTCGACCAGCTCATCGTGAAAGTCCACGACCCGGAGCAGCTCACCGAATCGGCCGGCATCATCAGCCGGATGTTGAAACGGCGGCATTCCGAAGTGGAGGATTTCGAAGTAACGATCCCCGAACAGCTCCTGAAGCAGCAGCAGAAAACGAAAGACGTGTTCAACATCGTACTGAGCGCCATCGCGGGGATTTCGCTGCTGGTGGGCGGTATCGGCATCATGAACATCATGCTGGCGTCTGTCCTGGAGCGGACCAAAGAGATCGGTATCCGCATGGCTTTGGGCGCGCAGAAGCGGGACATCGTCATGCAATTCCTCTTCGAAGCCGTGCTCATCAGCCTTTGCGGTGGCATCATCGGGATCCTGCTCGGCGTGGCCGGTGCTTATTTCGTGGACAAGGTGGCCGACATCAAGACCATCATTTCCGCCATTTCCATCCTTTTATCCTTTGTGCTGGCGTCGTCTGTAGGGTTGATCTTCGGGATCTCCCCCGCACGGAAGGCCGCTAACCAGAACCCAATTGAATGTTTACGCCATGCTTAAAAAACTGATCCTTTCCGCCGTGGTGGCGGCAGCCCTCATACCTGCGGCCCGCGCGCAGCAATCGTTGCACCTCAAAGACGTTATTTCCCTGGCGCAGCGCAACTCGCCCTCGTTCTATCGCGCGCAAAGCCGCGCCCTCAACTCGCTGTATGCCTACCGGTATTTCAAATCGGGACAGATGCCGCAGCTGGCGCTGAACTTCAACAACAGCAGCAGTTTGCTCGGTGAAACGGTGGAAGTGTTGCAGCCGGACGGGAAGATAGAATACATCCGGAGGAAAACCTCCAACACCTCGCTGGGGCTCGGTTTGCGCCAGAATGTGCCCTGGACCGGGGGCTCTTTCTCCGTAAGGTCGGACCTCAGCCGGTTCGATGTGTTCGGCGACCTGTCGTCCCAAAACTACCTGGCCACGCCGTTTTCCATCAACTATAACCAGCCATCGGTGGTGTACAACCCTTTCCGCTGGGAGCGCATGATCGCACCCATCATGTACGACGAAAGCAAGCGCCAGTATGTGGAAGACCTGGAAGTGGTGGGGCTCGACGGCGCTTCGTATTTCTTCGCCGCCCTCAACGCACAGGTGCAGGTGAAAATCTATCAGCAGAATGTAGACAACACGGATACCCTGTACAAAATCTCCAAAGGCCGGTTCGACCTGGGGAAGATCGCGGAGAACGAATTGCTGCAGATCGAATTGAGTTTGCTCAATGCCCGTAACACCCTCGAGCAGTCGACCCTCCAGAAAGAAATGGCTTACCAGGAACTGAAGCGGTTCCTCAACATGCCGAAAGACGCGGATATTTCCCTGGCGATGCCCGACGCGGTGCCCCAGTTCGAAGTGCCGCTGGATAAGGCCGTGGCCGAAGCGTCGAGCAACCGGCAGAGCGTGCTGGAATTCCGGCGCCGGCGGCTGGAGGCCAACCGCGATGTGGCGGCGGCAAAAGCGTACAGCGGCTATGAGTTCAACCTGCAGGCGCAGCTTGGCCAGCGGAACAACGACGAAAAGTTGCGGAAAGCCTATTCCGGCGGCGAAGTGCAGCAGAACCTGAGCGTAGGCGTGGGTATCCCGATCATGGACTGGGGGCGCGCCCGCAACAGGGTCCGCCAGGCAAAGGCCAACCGCGACCTCATCGAGATAGACGTGCAGCAGGAAGAAAGGAAATTCGAGCAGGAAGTGTACCTCCAGACCCAGCAGTTCAACATCCAGAAACGGGTGCTGTCCAGCGCCGCGAAGGCGGATACCATCGCCCGTTTGCGGTACGAGATCACCAAGCAGCGGTACCTCATCGGTAAAATCAGCATCACCGACCTCAACCTCGCGCAGCAGGAGAAAGACCAGGCCACGCAGTCGTACATCACCGCCCTGCGCAGCTTCTGGAACAATTATTATACCCTCCGCCGCCTGACGCTTTTCGATTTCGAGAAAAACGAAAAGATCAGGTACGAATACGACGAACCATAAAACGGAGCCATATACCAGACGGTGCCGGGTTTTCTCCTTTGAAAATCCGGCATTATTTTTTCTGTAAGGGAGGATATGCGTCCCAATTGGATTATGATCGCCGTATTATCCGTGCTGGTGGTGGCGTTCGGGATTAAGTCCTGCGCCGACCAGAGCCGCGCCCGCAAACTGCTGCGGGTGAACGCGGGCCTGATCCGTGAAAACCAGGAACTGAAAGACAGGCTTACCCTCAGCAACCGCACCACCCAGCAGATCGCCGACCGGAAAGACATGCAGTTGCAAATGCAGGCCACTTTCGTGGACCGGCGCGAATATTTCCGCCGGAATTGGAAACAGTACATCACTTTACATACCGGAGATTACAAAACCGGCTTCCTGGGCGGCATCCGCAACCTGGAGATCACACTCCGCAACCAGACGGAATATCCGCTGGACAATGCCGTGGTGATCGTGGAATACCTCCGCGGGAATGGCGCTGTCTTCAAATCCGAGCCTTACACCCTCCATAATATCCCCGAAAAAGGGAGCCGCACCATCCAGGCCAGCAATTCCCGGAAAGGGACAAAGGTGAACATCCGGCTGATGAGCGTCACGAGCCAGCCCATGAACTTCTGCTGGTCGGCCGACAAGCGGGTGGCCCCGGGGGATGAAGACCCCTGGGCCTGCGTTCCCAAAGCCAAACCGGCGGATTCCCTCGCCCGGTAGCGCCAAATGCCCTATATTTATGCCCCGGCGGTCCCCGCTTCGGCATCCGGGCTAAGCCGCATCAGACATGGAGGAGCATATCAACTGGGAAGGAGTCATCGCCGGCGACGTACCGTCGCACACCGCGCTCTATAACCTTTATTTCGACCGACTTTTCAACTACGGCCGCAAGCTCACGGCCGACGAATCCCTCATTGAAGATACCATCCAGGAAACGTTCGTCCGCCTCTGGGCTGACCGCCAGAAGCTACCGCCCGCCGCTGCCTGGAACGGATACATCTTCCGGATGTTCCGAAACGCTCTCTTCCGCCATTTCCGAGACGCCGAGCGCCACCGCCTCAGCCTGGAAGAACTGGAAGCCCGCCTCCCCGAATTCAATGCCGACCACATCCTGCTGGCCCGCGAAAGCGATGCTGCCACGCAGGCCCGCCTTCGCAAAGCGATCGGCGCCCTCAGTGCCCGCCAGCGCGAAGCCATTTTCCTCCGCTTTTATGAAAACCTGTCCTACGACGAAATCGCCGCCGTGATGGACATCTCCGTCAAAGCGTCCTATAAACTGATGGCCCGCGCGCTCAACGAGATGCGGGAAGCCATGGGACTGTCTTTGGTGGCATTACTCTTCCTCCTGAGGCCCTGCTGAAAATTTTTTTTCATTTCCGTGGGGTAAAATTTGCCCCAGCGGGATCATTTAGTTTGTATGATGCATCGATCCGAAGCAGAAAGGAACCCGTCTACCGTAGACGAACTGTTGGCCGACACGCGATTCCAGGAATGGGTGTTGCGCGGAAACCCCGCGCCCGACGTGTACTGGACGGCCTGGATGGAGCGCCATCCCGGCGGGAAAGCCATGATCGATGCGGCCCGGGAAGTGCTCCTGTCCATCCGTTTCGCTGAGCACCGCCCCGATCCTTCAAGGAAAGCCGCGGCCCGGGAATCGTACCTGGCCGGATTGGCGGCTGCCATGGAACGGGAGCGCAGGGCCCGCGTGGTACGGATGTTCCGTAGCGCGGCGGCTGCGGCGGCCGTGCTGCTGGTGGTGAGCGCGGGATGGTATGCCTGGCGCAACCTCAGGGCCGAAGAGTACGCTACCGCCTACGGTGAGATCCGCCGGCTGACATTGCCCGATCATACGGAAGTGGTGCTGCAGGCCAATTCCAGGCTTCGCGTTGCCGGAAAGTGGCGGTACGATGGCGACAGGAAGGTACAGCTGGACGGGGAGGCCTGGTTCAAGGTGCCGCCCATCGCGCAGCACGGCAACCCCGCGCCGCCGTTCACCGTTTCCGCCGGCCATGCTTCCATCACCGTGCTGGGCACAACTTTTAACGTACGCCACCGCAGGCAGGCGCTGGAAGTGGTGCTGGTAGACGGAAAGGTACGGGTAGATGCAGGCGAAAAAAGCCGGGTACTCACGCCGGGAGAAAAAGTCCGCTTCGTGAAAGGGCAGCAAGTCATGAGCGTGACGCAGGCAGATACCGCCGCCGTTGCCGCCAGGGCGAAAGGCCAGCTGGTACTGCATCGCACCACGGCGGAAGAAGTGCTGCATTACCTGGAAGATAATTATGGCTATACGGTACGCCAGGTAGACAGCTCGCTGCTGAAAAAGGAACTGGAAGGTGAATTCGTACAGGGCAAACCGGAAGACATCCTCTTCCTGCTATCCCAACTCCTCGACGCGGATATTACCGTCGACGGCAAAAACCTGGACTTGAAGAAAAGATAAACGGGCAAGACGCCCTCAAATACCAACCGTTAACATAACCAAAATCGAAGCATGATGCACATGAGGGACAAGATCCGTCTGACGATGCTGAGTTTATTCGTATTGATCAGTCAGTTCGCCGTTGCGCAGCAGCAACGCAGCCAGCCATTGAGCGGCATTTTGAAGGAAGTGGGGAAAACGTACAACGTCCGCTTCGCCTATGAGTTTTCCATCCTGGAGAACAAGTCCAGCAATTTCGACCTCGCGGCGCATAAGCAATTGCCGCTGGACGAATTGCTGAAGCAGCTCCTGTATCCGCAGAAACTGGTTTTTATTTACGTGAAACGTGGGCATTACGCAATCGTGCCCGACAATCGCCGGGAAACGACCCCTCCGGCCGACAAATCCCAGCCGGCAGCGCCGGCGTCTTATGACATGAGCGGAACGGTTACGGGCGATGGCGGAACTCCGGTGGTAGGCGCTACCATCAGCGTTCCGGGCACCACGCTCGGCGCGGTGACGGACGACGACGGCCAGTTCCGGCTCCGCCTGCCCATGCCCGCGGCGAAGCTCCGCGTTTCCTGCCTGGGTTACCTGCCGCAGGACGTGCTTCCCGGCTACCGCGACCGCATCGCCATCGTTCTGCAAAGCAATGTGAAGATGCTGGAACAGGTGGAAGTGTCGACCGGTTACCAAACCCTTCCGAAAGACCGGCAAACCGGGGCTTTCGGGCAACTGACGGCCAAAGACCTCCAGCAGAAGCCCGTCCCGAACATCATCGACCGCCTGGAAGGCATGGTGAGCGGCGTTTTGGTGGATGTGCGGAACACAGACGCCATGCTGTCATCCTCCGGCAGCTCGCGCATCGGGATGAGCATCCGCGGGCGCAATACCATCAGCAATCCCAGCACATCGCCGCTGGTCGTGATCGATGGGTTTTCCACCGAACTGGACCTCCGCGCGATCAACCCCGACGACATTGAACGGATCACTTTCCTGAAAGACGCCGCGGCAGCGTCTATCTGGGGCGTTCGCGCGGCCAACGGCGTGGTGGTGATCGAAACCAAGAAGGGAAGCTATCATAAAGCGCCCAGCGTCAACCTGTCTACCGTATTGTCTGTCGCCGGCCGGCCGCGGCTTGCCTATCGCCCGATCCTGAATTCCACCGAATATCTCGATTTCGAGCAGGAAATGATCGATAAGAAACAGTTGACCGATCCCCTCAGCCAGCGGAACCCTTTCATGATCAGCGAAGGCATGGAAATCATGTTCCAGCAGCTGCGCGGAAAGATCACGCCGGCGGAAAAGGAAGCCGCGCTCGCACAACTCCGCGCCCGCGACTACAGCGATCAGTATCAAAAATATTTCCTGCAGAACCCCGCCAACCAGCAGTATAACCTGTCGGTTTCCGGCGGTGAAAACGCCATCCGGTATTTTCTGTCCAGCTCCTACGCGAAAGAATTGCCTATCGCCAAAGGGAACTCGGCAGACCGGTGGACCGTCAACCTCCAGACTACCGCCAAATTCCTGAAACGCTTTACGCTCACGGCCGGGCTCAATGCGGCCAGCGTGAAACAGGAGAATAACGGGTACGGACTGTCGCCCTTGACGCCGGGGACCAGTACGGTATTGCCGTACGCGCGGTTCGTGGATGCAAACGGCCAGCCGGTGTGGGAATCGCGCGCATTCTATTATTCGAAGCTCGACGAGCTGGAATCGAAGGGTTATCTGCCCTGGCGGTTCTCTTATCTCGATGAAATGGCGAATATGGACAACGTGACCAGGGATTATACCTATCGTTTCAATGGCGCGCTCGACATCGACCTGATCAAGGGGCTCAAGGCCACGATCATGGGGATGCAGGAAAAGGGGTTCGTGAAGACGCGGAATTACTATAACGAAGCGTCGTACACCGTCCGCAACACGATTAATAACGCCACTTCCATCCAGACCGGAACGGGCAAGCTCGTGTACGGCATCCCGAAGGGCGCGATCCTCAATCAGCAGGACAATGAGCTGAGCCACTACAACCTCCGCGGCCAGCTGACCCTCAACCGCACGTTCGGCACCAAACACAGGGTAGACGCGGTAGCGGGTTCGGAAATCCGCCAGTATCTCATGACCACTTTCTCCGACAGGAAATATGGTTACAATGACCAGGACCTCACGTTCCAGGCGGTGAATTACGACCTGGAATACTTCACGGCCGTATACAACAACCGCACGAAGGTGGCCGTTCCATCTACATTGACGTATGACCGTAACCGTTATTTGTCGTATTACGGGAACGCCAGCTACACATATATTGGGAAGTATACCTTGTCGGGAAGCGCGCGGCTCGACGATTCCAATCTTTTCGGCGCCAGCAGGAAATACCGCTCCACGCCGCTCTGGTCGGCAGGTATGGCCTGGAGGATCAGCGAGGAAGCCTGGATGAAAACCAACTGGCTCGACAAGCTCCAGCTCCGCGCCACATACGGCCTCAACGGCAACGTAGACCGCAGCACGAGCCCGTACCTCATCGCCAATGTGCTCCGCGATAACATCAACGATCTTTCCTACGCCACGATCCGCAATCCGGAAAACCCGTACCTCCGCTGGGAAAAAACCGCAACACTGAACATCGGTACCGATTTCGCGATGTGGGACGGGAAGTTCGGTGGATCGGTAGACGTGTATTTCAAGAAGAATACCGACCTCCTCGGGCCCGCCACACTGAACCCCACATTGGGTTTCGGAACGGCGACCATCAATACCGCCGCCATGAAAGGCCGCGGGGTGGACGTGACGCTGTTCGGCACGCTGATCGCGCAGCGGAACTGGGGATGGAACACGATGCTGACATTTGCGTGGAACAAAAACGAAGTGACGTCAGCCGACCGCCAGCTCGATAACGTGACGTATTACCTCAGCGGCCAGGCCATCAAGGGAAAGCCGATGAACTACCTGTACAGCTATCGTTACGGTGGATTGGACAACGAAGGCCAGCCGCTGATCTACGACGACAAAAATACGCTCGTGAACACGACGGTGACGGTGACCAATCCTGCAGCGCTGGTGTACAGCGGCGTAACGGTGCCGCCGTATTTCGGTGGATGGACAAATACCTTCCATTGGAAAGGCCTCGAGCTTTCGGCGCTCATCACGTATAAGCTGGGCCACGTTTTCCGTCGGGCTTCGGCGGGGAACTACAGTAACTATATCTCGCAGAAAATCCTTCATGCCGACGTGTCCGAACGCTGGAAGCAACCCGGCGACGAGCAGTTGACCGATGTTCCGGGGATTCCCGTGTTCAACGGGCGCAGCAATCCGGCACGGTACCTTTCCAGCGATAAGCTGATCGAAAGCGGCAGTCATGCCCGTTTGCGCGAGGTGACCCTCAGCTACAACGTGCCCGTTCCTGCTTATGTGAGAAACGTATTGCGGACGCTGCAGGTGAGCGTACAGGGCCGTAACCTCGCCCTGTGGACGAAGAACAAACAGGGCATCGATCCGGATTTCATTCCGTCAGACAACGCTACGGTGCTGCCGCCGGCGAAATCGTTCATCTTCTCGCTGAGAGCAGGATTCTGATGTAACCACAAAAAAGGAAGAACATGAAAAAGATCATCTTTTATATATCGGCGGGATGCATGTTGGCGATGGGCGCCTGCCGCGATTATGTAGACATCAAGCCGAAGGGCGTCATCATTCCCCAGACCGTCCGCGATTACCGGTTGCTGCTCAATAACGTGGGTACGCTGAGCGCGTCTTACGGTACGTCTGACATGGGTTCCGACGACTATGACTTCAACACTGACCCCGCGCTGCAAAAATCCCTCGGGGAGAGCACGATCAATATTTACACGTTCCAGCCCGATTTTTACCGGCAGGATGTGGACGACGGTGAATGGAACACCCTGTACAAACTCATCTACACCGCCAACGTCGTAATTGCCGGATTGCCGGACGCGACGGGCGGAACGCAGGGGGAGAAAGACCAGCTGATGGGCGAGGCGCTCGTGCACAGGGCGTTTGGCTACTGGAGCCTCATCAACCTGTACGCAAAACCCTGGAACGAATCGGCTTCGTCGTCCGACCCCGGTGTGCCTTTGCTGCTGGCGCCCGATCTGAACGCAAAACTCGACCGCGCCACCGTGAAAGCCGTGTACGACCGCATCCTGGCCGATCTGCAGGCCGCATCGTCCATGGTGGCGGAGAAGCCCGCGGTGAAGCTCTATCCCGGGAAGGCGGCCGTGTACGCCATGTTTTCCCGCACATACCTCATGCGCCGCGATTACGTGAAAGCCGGGAAGTATGCAGACAGTACGCTGGCCATCCAGAGCGACGTGCTCGATCTGAATACGATCAAATCGAGCCCGGGTACCCTCATCCCGAGGAACATCCAGAACCCGGAAGTGATCCTCTATAAAACCGCTTTCAACGCATATGCCAGCGCGTTTTACAGCCAGGAGTTCCTGACGCTGCTGGGCACCAAAGACCTCCGGTACCAGATTTTCACCGGCGATGGTCAAACGCTCCTCGGCATCGAGGGGCGCATCTACAACGGTGAATTCCTCGCGTTCGATACCCGCGACGTTGGCCCCCGCGTTCCCGAAATGCTGCTCACGCAAGCGGAGGCGCGCGCCCGTGAAGGCAAAACAGCCGAAGCTTTGACCATCATCAACAACCTGCGGCGCAAGCGTTTCGAGCCGGCGGATTTTTCGGAACTGACGGCGGCTACGCCGGCGGAGGCGCTGAAAATAGTGCTGGAAGAAAGGAGACGGGAACTGTTCAGTCGCGCGATGCGCTGGTTCGACCTGCGCCGCCTCAACCTGGAGCCTGCTTTCGCGAAGCCTGTGACGCACCGGTTCGGGGATAAGTCCTTCACGCTGGAACCGAACAGTGTAAGGTATACATACCCGATCCCGTCGCGGATCATGATGCTCAGTCCCGAAATCAAACCCAATCAACGATAATTTAAAACGGATTGCATATGAACCTTCAAAAACTGACTTTGTTCTTTTGCCTCATGCTCGCCACGCTGACCGTAAGCGCGCAGGACGAAGGGATCCGCTTCACCCACGGCCTTTCCTGGAAAGCTGTGCTGGAAAAGGCGAAGCGCGAGAATAAATACATTTTCGTGGATTGCTTCACTACCTGGTGCGGCCCCTGTAAAATGATGAGCCGCGACATCTTCCCCCAAAAAAACGTCGGCGATTTCTTCAATGAAAAATTCGTGAGCGTGAAGATGCAGATGGATCGTACCGCCAAAGACGATGAAGAAGTGAAGGCGCGCTATGCCGACGCGGATTTCCTGGCAAAGGAATATGCGGTCATGGCGTATCCTACTTTCCTGTATTTCACGCCGCAGGGGAAACTGGTGCACCTGGTGGTGGGAACAGACAGCGCGAAAGGCTTTATCGCGAAATCGGCCGCCGCTTTCGATCCTGAAACGCAATACTACACCCGGATGGAGAATGCCCGCAAAGAAGTTGGCAGCGATCCGGAGAAAGTGAAATCCCTCGTCAGGGAAGCCAAAAAAGTCTACGACGGCGTCAACATGACGAAGCTGATGAAAACCTGGCTGCAGGTGATGCCCGATGTGTACAATAAGGAAGACCTCGCATTCCTCGACGAAATGACCATGCGGTCCGAAGATCCCGGTTTCACCATCTTCCTCCGCCAGCCCGCAAAAGTGGACGCTGTGATGGGGAAAGGGTTTTCAGCGAAGAAAACCGGCCAGATCATCGCCGGGGAAGAGTTGTACAGCAAATGGAAAGGCGAAGGCGAACCGGATATGAAAGGGCTGGAATCCGCGCTCAAAAAGAAATATCCGCAGCAGGCCGGTAAACTGTTCGGGATGTTCAGGTTGAACGTGTACCAGCGGAACGGCCAGTGGGACAAGTTCCAGGCCGAAGCGCGCCGTTTCGTGGAAAAATACGGCGCGGAGATCGCGCCGGCCGAGCTCAGCTCCCTCGCCGGATCGATCGCCCGGAACTGCAGCGATCCCGCCTGCCTGCAATCCGCACTGAAATGGAGCCGCCAGGCCATGGAAGCGGAAGCTTCCGAGCCGATGATCAAAAGTGTATACGCGCACCTGTTGTACCGGCTGGACCGTAAGCCCGAAGGCATCGCATTGCAGAAGGAAGTAGTGGCAGCCTATGCCGCCAGCACTGAAAAATCCGGTGAATACATGCTGAAATCAGCGAAACAACTGCTGGAAAAGATGGAGAAAGGTGAGAAAACCTGGAAAAACTAACGAATCAGCCATGATGATAAACCAACGGCCCCCGTGTTCGCGGGGGCCGTTGGCGTTTTATATTGTTTGGGATGTCAGCGTTTGCTTTTCAGTTCCACTTTCCCGAATTCGGACCCATCGTCTTTCAGCATCACGAGCTGCAGGTCTTTTTCCGTGGCTTTTACCTTGATGAGCGTGCGGTTGCCGTCTTTCGGCCCGCCGCCGATCACGATGGGGTAGGAGTGTTGTCCTTTCACCGGCTGGTAAATGCCCATTTTGTGGGTGTGCCCGGCGATGAAGAGGTCGATGCCCGATTTGTCGAAGGTTTCGGCGAACATTTCGCGGCAATGCATGGGGCCGTGCCAGTCGCCCGAGTAATAATGCGGTATATGCATCATCACTACGCGGAATTTCGCTTTTTTGAATGCCGGGGTGGCCACGATTTTTTTCAGGGTTTCGGCCTGTTGGCGGCGGTATTCGTCGAAGCTCACGATGCCTGCGTATACCGGGTGGTCGTCGGGTTTGTCTTCTCCGGTGTCGAGCACGGTGAAGTGGACGGGGCCCCAGGTGCGGTCGAAGATATATTCGCCGTCGAAGTAATTGGCCAGTTCGCGGCGGTATTTGCCCCGGGTTTCGTGGTTGCCTCGGGTGAAGATGAACGGTTTATTGGAGGCGAAGGCTTTGCCGGCGGGCGCGAGGAGGTGATCGATGATTTGCTTCTCATCTTCCTGATAATCAAACACATCGCCGTTAAAGAACACGAAATCGTACGGGTCTTTGTTCAGGCCGGTGAGGTGGGGGATGGATTGCGGGCGGTCGTGGATGTCGTTGATCACGAGCCAGGATACTTCCGTGGGCTTGAGGGCGGGGGTGGTGAACGAGTATATTTCGGAGACGAGGGTGTCTCCATAAGTGAGTTTATATGGCTGGAATTCCGCAATTTCCTTTGAGTGTACCCGGTAATGATAGGTGGTGCCGGGTTTGAGGTGGCTGAGGCGGATTTTGTGGAGGGTGTTGTAGGAATCGACGACGCCGGCGTTGCTGTGCTGGGCTTTGGAGCCGAGGGCTTCGGTTTCGCCGTATTCTACCCAGCTGTAGGTGGGCTTGTTGCTGAGCCACATGACCGTCATGCCGTCGGGCATGGGGTGCTGGAGGTAGGGTTGGCAGAGGAAGGCGTGGGCTTCTGCGGCGGGAGCGGCTTCCGGAACGGCGTTGGAAACGGCCGCGGCGGCGGTGCGGGCTCCGGGTGCCAGGGTGGCGGCGCCGAATAATCCGGCTTTGGTAAGATTGCCGAGGAATTTACGGCGGGATGGTGCGGGCTTATCGTTTTGTATCATTATAAAGAGTGTTATGCCGCTAAAAATAATATCCCCGGCCGGGAAATGCCAATTTATTGACTATAATTAATATATATTTGATGTCCCGGTGCGGAAAACTGACGAAAATCACCCCAAATCAAATTCCCGGAATTTTGGGTTTTCTGGCTTCAATCGTTACCTTTGCGCGAAATTTTGCATTAGCACATTTTACTTGCGTACTATAAACAACTAACAAATATGCCTAATACAGGTAAGATCAAACAAATCATCGGTCCCGTTGTGGACGTGCATTTTGAAGGAAAATTGCCGGAAATTTATAACGCGCTTGAACTCACCCGTGATAACGGCCAGAAGGTAATTCTGGAGGTGCAGCAGCACCTGGGCGAAGATAGCGTGCGTACTGTGGCTATGGACTCTACCGAGGGCCTGGTTCGTGGTATGAATGTGACCGACAAGGGCGGTCCCATTAAAATGCCGACCGGCGATGCCATTAAAGGCCGTCTGTTCAACGTGGTGGGCGAGGCTATCGACGGTCTCGGCCAGCTGGACGCTACCAACGGCGCCCCGATCCACCGGATGCCTCCCCGTTTCGAGGACCTGGCAACCGACACCGAAGTGCTGTTTACCGGTATCAAGGTAATCGACCTGATCGAGCCTTACGCGAAAGGTGGTAAAATTGGTCTGTTCGGCGGTGCGGGTGTAGGTAAAACCGTACTGATCCAGGAGCTGATCAACAACATCGCGAAAGGCCACGCCGGTCTGTCCGTATTCGCAGGCGTTGGAGAGCGTACCCGTGAAGGGAACGACCTGATGCGTGAGATGATCGAAGCGAACATCGTGCGTTACGGCGATAAATTCAAGGAATCCATGGAACATGGCGGTTGGGACCTCTCCGCTGTAGACCAGGAAGAACTGAAAAACTCCCAGGCTACTTTTGTTTTCGGCCAGATGAACGAACCTCCCGGAGCCCGTGCCCGTGTGGCCCTCTCCGGTCTCACCATGGCGGAATACTTCCGTGATGGCGACGGCACTGCCGGCAGCGGTCGTGACATCCTCTTCTTCGTAGATAACATCTTCCGTTTCACCCAGGCAGGTTCTGAAGTATCCGCACTGCTGGGCCGTATGCCCTCCGCAGTAGGTTACCAGCCCACCCTGGCCACTGAAATGGGCCTGATGCAGGAGCGTATCACATCCACCAAAAACGGTTCCATTACCTCCGTACAGGCGGTATATGTACCGGCGGATGACTTGACCGACCCCGCTCCGGCAACTACCTTCTCCCACCTTGACGCTACTACCGTACTTTCCCGTAAGATCGCGGATAAGGGTATCTATCCCGCTGTGGATCCCCTGGATTCTACCAGCCGTATCCTTTCTCCCGCTATCGTAGGTGAATCTCACTACAATACCGCTCAACGCGTGAAAATGATCCTCCAGCGCTATAAAGAACTGCAGGACATCATCGCGATCCTTGGTATGGACGAGCTGAGCGACGACGACAAGCTGACCGTATCCCGCGCCCGCCGTGTGGAACGCTTCCTGTCTCAGCCTTTCCACGTAGCAGAGCAGTTCACTGGTCTGAAAGGCGTACTGGTTCCCATCGAGGAAACCATCCGCGGCTTCAACATGATCATGGACGGCGAAGTGGACGAATATCCGGAAGCTGCGTTCAACCTGGTTGGTACCATCGACGATGCCATCGAGAAAGGCAAGAAACTGCTTGCGGCTGCTGCTAAATAAGGCCACACACCACTAAACCGATTAACATGTTATTGGAAATATTAACACCGGAAAGAAAGCTGTACACAGGAGAAGTATATGGCATCCAGTTGCCGGGCGTAGACGGTTCCTTCGAAGTGCTGGACCGGCACGCTCCGCTGATCGCCGCCCTGGGTAAAGGCAAGATGAAGGTGCTGAAAGATAAGAGCCATGCAGATCATTACTCCATCGAGGGTGGTTTCGTAGAGGTGCTGAATAACAAGGCGACGGTGCTGGTAGAAGGCGCCACCGCCCAGTAATCTCCTCACAGGCAATATATTAAGGCCGGGCAGCGATGCCCGGCTTTTTTTATGGGTGTATGATGCCGGAATAGTTCAAATCAGTTGAGGGACGGGTCTATCGGGAAATTGGCCATCATGGCGAAGTTGTTGCCCAGTTTCTGGAGGGATTGCTTCCAGATTTCTTCTTCGTTGCCGCTGAAAAGGAGCGGCGGGGTGATGCGGGAAAGGATCCAGCTTTTCTCGTTCAGTTCGCCTTCGAGCTGGCCGCTGCTCCAGCCGGAGTAGCCGATGAAGAATTTGATTTTCTGCAAATCCAGTTCGCCGCGGTTGATGAGCTCTACAACGGTGGCGAAGTCGCCGCCCCAGAAGAGTCCGGGAAATACTTCGAAGCCGCCTTCGATCTGGTCGGGGAGTTGATGTATGAAATGAATGGTGTCGAGCTGGACGGGGCCGCCGTAAAAGACGGGAATATTGGGGGTAACGACGGCGGGAATGAGCTCGTCGAGTTTATGATCGAACGGGCGGTTTACCACGAACCCGAAGCTGCCTTCTTCCTGGTGTTCGCAAAGGAGGACCACCGTTCTGGCGAAATTCGGATCTTTCAGGAAAGGGTCCGCAATCAGCAATATTCCAGGCGCAAGTTGTTCCATACCTTATTCCACATGCTCTAACCAAATTTAACCAACTCCGGGCAACTATCGGCAATAGAAGGTGACTTTTTTGAAGGGGAACTTCTTTTAGACGCATTTTGCCCTTTTTTTGTCGCTTCCGGCATGCATGAAAAAGGATGGCCGTCGGTATTTTTGATTAACACAAAACCCTTTCAAATCATGGCTAAGACCGATTTCAAAACCATCGACCAGTACATTTCCACGTTCGACGCGGCAGACCAGGCGGCGCTAACGAAAATCCGCCAGGCGATCCGCAAAGCTGCGCCCAATGCGGAAGAGGTGATCAGTTACCAGATACCGGCCTATAAGGAAAACGGGTACGTTATTTACTTTTCGGGTTTCAAGGAGCATTATTCCCTTGCGTTTCCTCCGCCGTTTACTGTTTTCGAAGTGTTCGCCAAAGAACTGGCGCCTTACCAGCAATCGAAAAGCGTGGTGCAGTTGCCCAAAGGTTCCCCGCTACCCCTGGACCTCATCGGGCGCATGGTGAAGTTCCGGCTCGAGGAAGCGAAGAACTCCTCCAAATTGAAACCCAAGCCCGCCGCGAAGAAGGCTGATAGTGCTGCCTCCAAAGCCAAACCAGCGGCCGCAGCGAAACCTAAACCCGCCGCGAAAAAAGCCAGCACTTCGGCCCCCAAAGCCAAGCCGGCGACAAAAGCGAAGAAAAAGTAGGGTTAGCTACGCGAAAGGCGAATCCGCCGATTCCCGCTACACAAGAAAGACGCGGCTAAAAGGGCCGATGAGGCAGTTTACTGCGAAATTTACTAAGAGTGAGTCGGCGGTGCCCAATTGCACGAAAACGCATCCTGTCAGCCCGGTTTGCGGTGGCGAACCATTTTCATCCTGCTTCCCTCCCGGGGCGCCGAAATGCTTTTTAAGCCTCGCTGTTGTAGCATCGAGGTATCGATCTACGTTTTGTCTGCACGAAAACGCATCTATACAGCCCGGCTTGCGGCGGCTAAACGTTTTCATCCTGCTTCCCTCCCGGGTCGCCGAAATGCTTTTTGAACCTCGCTGTTGTAGCATCGAGCAAAGACCTGTAGGTCTCGATCAACGTTTTGTCTGCATGAAAACGTTGTGATTTCAGGTATGCTTCATGTTCGCCGGTAATGGCCTGCCTGTCTGCCGCCTGCGAAATGTGGGCTGACATGCGCGAGCTGTATTTTGAGATGTTGTGCTGCAAATACCAGCGGAACATTTTCCTGGCAATCCAGGGAATGACAGCTGCCGTGGCCATGGTACACAGCGGACTGAGATAATGAATCACTTTGCCGATCGCTTTATCGTCCCACCCGCATTTTTCAGACAGGAAAATAAAAAGGACGCCGCAGGTAATACCGCATATCGCCTGGCCAAACCGGTTCAGCGAGAGTTGTTCTTGTTGATGAAAATGATTGGGTCCAAACAATGTTGCAAGTTTTAATTAATGCCCTCGCAGCGAGGCCGCGTAATACTTTAATTCATGGAGGATGGCCAATGCCTGCCTCATCGCTTCATCGGAATTTTTCCGGTGAACATACAGCCAAACCGTTTTACCGGTAATAGGCCCCTTCATTTTATACCGGCTATCCGGATGCCGGAACACGAGCGCATTGTACCATGGCGAAATCGGTAATGATCTCCCCACTACCAGGAATACAGTGATAAATGCATATAAGCCGGTAAGCAATAAAGTCATAATTACGAGGTCAACAATCGTTACATTCATAATGGAATCGTTTATTGGCGGGCAATCTACACGAATAATCCATTCAAAAATTAACGCCTCCGCAATTCGGAGATACCCAGAAACCAGATTTGGGCCCGATTTCCCCTGAAAGCCCCCAGCACCCCGCCCCTCCGGATTCCGCAACGAACCCCGATCTCCGGAAAACCGGGAAATTCTCACCCCAGCCACGGCTGTTTTTCCACACCCCGACACACGCCAATCCCCCACAAACACAATACGCCCACCAGTCCCCACGTTATTCCCTCCGGCCGGCTCAAACCACCAGGCAAGCAAAAGGAAGGACTCCAAACAGCTGTAAGACAATTATTTATAATTGAGAAAGAAGCAAATAAAAAAAGGGACCTAGAAAGATCCCTTACCATTTTATCAACCAAAATCTAAATCGCTTATGGAACGAATCCACGTCGATGTATGTAGAAAGTTTATTCGCTTATTTGTATCTGTTATCCAGTAGCAAATTTGGTACCAGATGACAGAACAAAGGTATGTAAAGAACACATAATAACCGCGCAATTTCTCCGTTAAAATTACGTTAAAGTGGTGTTTTTTAACAGCAGTGCCCCTTTTTATACTATCCACCCCTATAATTTTGTATCATAGTTGCTGTAGCAATTACCAGCGTACGCCACTTTTTTCGCTATATTTATCGTTTCATAGTCTTATAAAATGCTGCCGTTAAAAAAGATATTTCCTGTTCTGATTGCATTGATTTCACTTTCCCTGCTGGGTATCATTTATATACAGTTTAGCTGGATTCGTAATGCTGCCCATATCAAAAAAGAAGAGAAAGAACATAAAATGGAAGAGGCCGTTCTCGCCGCCGGCAACGACATCCTCAGCAAATCCGTCACACCCGTCACCCGCATCCAGATCGACCGGAACAAACCCGACGGCGTGCTCGGCAAATTCATGCTCGACCCCTTTTCCGACAACAACATTAAACAGGTTATACCCATCTCGGCACAGGTAGATATCAACGAAGTGTCTGCCGCGCTCCGCAAATCCATGAAGGAACGCAAGCTCGACACCATCTTCGAATTCGGCGTCGAATCCCCCACGCCACACGGCATCAACATCCAGCTCAGCTCCCGCAATTTCGTGGAACGCCTCCGCCGGCGCGACGTCGACTCCGCACTTTACCAGGAAATCATCGTTCCGCTCGCCGATAACCTCACATCGCCCACCATGGAAGTGCTCCACGTATTCGTTCCGCAAAGCAGTTTCACGGTGTTCAAATCGCTCGGATGGATGATCTTCGGCAGCATCGTTTTCACCATCATCATCGTCACCGCTTTCGCGCTCACCATCCGCACCATGCTCGGCCAGAAAAAACTCTCCGAGATCAAGAGCGATTTCATCAATAACATGACCCACGAGCTGAAAACGCCGCTCGCCACCATTTCCCTCGCCATAGACGCCATCGGCAACGAACGCGTCATGGAAAACAAGGAAAAGATCAGGTACTTTTCGGGCATCATCAAAGAGGAAAACAAACGGATGAACAAACAGGTGGAATCCATCCTCCAATCCGCCCTCATGGAAAAAGAGGAACTGACCCTCAACCTCCAACCCATCGACGTTCACCAGCTCATCACCCATACCATCGACAACCTCCGCCTGCAGCTCGACGGCAAGAACGGCCGCGTGGAATTGCAGCTGAACGCCATCCAGCCCATCCTGAAGGCCGACGAAGTGCATTTCTCCAACCTCATCTTCAACCTGCTCGATAACGCGATCAAGTATTCGAAAGACAACCTGGAGATCCGTATCGCCACTTCCAATACCCGCAAAAACCTCGTGATCTCGATCGCCGACAACGGTATCGGGATGAGCCGGGACACGGTGTCGCGCATATTCGAGAAATTCTACCGCGCCCATACCGGGAACGTGCATAACGTGAAAGGCTTCGGGATGGGGCTTACTTATGTGAAAGCCATCGTAGACGCGCACAAGGGAAAGATCCGCGTGGAAAGCGTTATCGGTAAAGGCAGCCGTTTCACGATGGAGTTTCCGCAGGAGTAGGTTATCTTTGCGGAGGAAATCAGACCGTAGCATAACATGTTGTCAGAAAAAGAACTGAACAGATATAAACATCCCATCGCGGTACCCGGAATGGGCGTGCAGATGCAGGAGCAATTGAAGAAAGCGCGCATTCTCATCATCGGCGCGGGCGGATTGGGAAGCCCCGTTGCCCAATACCTCAGCGCCGCGGGCGTTGGCGTGATCGGCATCGCGGATTATGGGGTGATTCTGGAGGAAGACCTCCATCGCCAGCCCCTCTTCAACATGCAGGACGTGCGCAAGCACAAGGCAAAAATGGCCGCCAGCCGCCTCTTTTCCCTCAACCCCTGGAACAAACATTACCCTTTCCTCATACAGGTAAAACCGGAAAACGCCCGGCAGGTTTTCCAGGGATTCGACCTCATCGTGGATTGCTCGCAGCACCGCCCCACGCACCTCGTGACCAACGACGCCTGCATCCTCGATAACAAACCCTTCGTCATGGGCGAAGTCCATAACTGGACGGCCTGGTGGGGCGGGTTCAACATGCTGCCCGCCAGCGGAGCGCCCGCCGCTTCGTACCGCTGCAACGAATTCCTCCTCGACGATTTCCGCAATTTCGACGCCGGCGCCATGGGCGCCACGCACGGCGCCACCGCCTTGCTCATGGTGAACGAGATCATCAAATACCTCGCGGGCGTACCGGGACTTGCAGGAAAATTGCATACCTTCAATTACCTGCATCACCAGTTCGACGTGCGCGACCTCCATTCCGACGCGTCCAGAATTCAGGGCGTGAAGGACCAGGGGCTGCTGACGGCGGACGATTACGGCATGGAGATCGTGCCGGATGTGGAAGACTGACCCGTTTTCACCCAAAGTCCCGGTCCTGTATGGTATACTACATCCTCGCCGGTTATATCGTTCTCATCGTACTGGCCTTCGTCATCCAGGACCGCTTCATCTGGAAGCCGGAGAAACTGCATCCTGACTTCACTTTCCGGTACGATCAGCCTTTCGAGGAGCTTTTCTTCGACCCCGAACCGGGCGTGCGGCTGAACGGGCTGCATTTCAAGGTGCCGGAGCCGAGGGGGCTTTTGCTGTATTTTCATGGGAACACCCGCAGCATCAAGGGTTGGGGCAAATACGCCCGCGACTATACCCGTCATGGCTACGACGTGCTCATGGTGGATTACCGCGGGTTCGGGAAGAGCACGGGAAAGCGGTCGGAACCGCAGTTGCTGAAGGATGCGCAGTTCGTGTACGACGTGCAGCTGGAAAAATACCCCGAAAGCCACATGCTGGTTTACGGAAGGAGCATGGGGAGCGGGTTTGCGGTGAAGCTGGCCTGCGATAACCGGCCACGGTACTGCATCCTGCACGCGCCGTATTACAGTTTTACCCGCGTCGTCAAGCGATTTTTGCCTATTTTACCGGTAACCTGGGTGTTGCGGTATCACCTTCGCGCCGATCAATGGATCCGGAAAGTGAATTGCCACACCTACATCCTGCATGGAACGAAAGACAGGTTGATCCCTATCCGCCACAGCGAAGCCCTCCGCGCGCTCAATCCCGCGAAAGTGACGCTGATCCGCATCCAGGGCGGCGGGCATAACAATCTGCCGTCTTTCCCGGAGTATCATACTTTCATCCGCGACATCCTGCAGGAATAAAGTTTACGAATCATGGAGCAGCAGCCGTCTACCATCCGCAAATATCTGAAGAAGATCGCCCTGTGGGCCATCGCCGCGTACCTCCTGGCCGGGGTGATATTGTATTTTCTGCAGGATAAACTGCTATTTCACCCGGAAGTGCTGCCGGTCAATTATCAGTACAAATTCGACGTGCCTTTCCAGGAAATGCTCATCCCCGTCAATAAGAAAGTGAAGCTGAGCGCGGTTTTGTTCAAAGCGGAGAATGCGCGGGGGATGGTGCTGTATTTTCATGGGAATACGGCCAATATCAACCGGTATGCGAAGTATATGCCCGATTTTACCCGGAACGGGTACGAAGTGCTCATCATGGATTACCGGGAATTCGGGAAAAGTACGGGCAGGTTGACGGAAGAAGCGTTGTACGAGGATGCGCTCCTCATGTACAAGGTGGCCCGCACCCGCTTTGCGCCCCACCAGATCGTGATTTACGGGAAATCCCTCGGCACGGGGATCGCTACGGAACTGGCGTCTGTCCGCGATTGCAGGCGCCTCATCCTCGAAACGCCCTACTACAGCATCCACGACGTGGCAGCCGAAGCGGCGCCCATCTATCCCTACAGCCTCATGCTCGATTTCAAGCTGCCCACTTACGAATATCTCCCCAAAGTGACCGCCCCCGTCGTGATTTTCCACGGAACGGACGACGAAACGGTACCCTACGCCTCCGGCGAGAAGCTGAAAACTTTCTTCAAGCCGGGCGATACGTTGTTCACGATCAAGGGCGGGGAGCATAATAACCTCGGGGATTATCCCTTCTACCACCAAAAACTCGATTCCATCCTGCAACTTTGACAGGACGCCTGCGGGATCAGCGCACCTCCGTCAGCGAAACGCCGCGGGGCGTCACTTTCAGCTCGTGCGGCACGCCCATTTTGAGGGCGTAGTTCTCGTCCTGATGCCCGACGGGGAAGTCGTAGCACACGGGATAGTCGTATTCCGCCACCAGGTTGCGGATGATCTCGAACTCGGTCTGGCCGAACGGGGTTTCCGTTTCCCGGGGATCGGCGAACGAGCCCACCACGAGGCCGGCCAGGTTATCGAGCCAGCCTGCCCGTTTGAGGTTGTACATCATGCGGTCTACGTTATAGCGGTATTCGCCGATGTCTTCCAGCACGAGGATTTTCCCTTTGGTGTTGGGCTGGGATGCGGTGCCGGAAACGTTGGAAAGGAGGGTCAGGTTGCCGCCCACCAGTTTGCCGGCGGCTTTACCGGTACGGTTCATGTGGTGGGGCTCGGCGGTATACCGGCTCCGTTTGCCGGACAGGGCATCGCGGAGGCTGGCTACATAATTATTGTCCTGGGTAGACGGGGTGATGCCGCTGCACATGAGGGTGTGGAGGCTGGCGATCTTGAATTGTTCCTGGAGATGGGTATGCAGCACCGTGATGTCGCTATACCCGCAAAGCCATTTGGGATGGCGGCGGAAGCGGGAAAAGTTGATCCGGTCGAGGATGCACACGAGGCCGTAGCCCCCGCGGCCGAAAAGGATCGCCTTGATCTCCGGATCGTCCATCATATCCTGCAATTCCTCCAACCGGAGCTCGTCGGGCGCGGAAAAATTATGGAAGCTGGTGCCAACGGTGATACCGAGGTGGACGCGGTAGCCCCATGACCGCAGTACGTCTGCCGCAAACTCGGCCACCTGGAGCTCCATTTTACTGCTGGGGCACATAATGCCTATAAGGTCGCCTTTTTTAAGATAGGGCGGAATTTTGCTCATTCGTCGTCGCTTTAGTTTACCTTTGCAGATTAGTAATAAATTCACAAATAACCTGCTTCGGGTGACCAAAGTAAGTGTTATTTTCAATTTTTTAACGGAGAATACGCCAATGGAAAAATTTAACAGATACCTGGTGACGGCGGCTTTACCCTATGCCAACGGACCGGTGCACATCGGGCACCTGGCCGGCTGCTATCTGCCGTCCGATATTTACGTGCGGTATCTCAGGGCCAGGAAAATGGATGTAAAATTCGTCTGCGGGACAGACGAGCATGGAGTGCCTATCACGATCAAAGCCATGCAGGAAAACGTGAGCCCGCAAGACATCGTTGATAAATACTACGCCGTCATCCGCGACAGCTTCGCGGCCATGGGCATTTCTTTCGATATATTTTCCCGCACCTCCCGCCAGGTCCATCATGAAACGGCCGCGGCGTTCTTCAAGGAGATGTACGATAAAGGCCTGTTCGAAGAACGGGAATCAGAACAATATTTCGACGAGATCAAACAGGTGTTCCTCGCAGACCGTTACATCATCGGTACCTGCCCGAAATGCGGTAACGACCGTGCTTACGGCGACCAGTGCGAACGTTGCGGCAGTTCCCTCAGCCCGGATGAGCTCATCAACCCCCGTTCCGCCCTCAGCGACGCGGTGCCGGTGAAGCGCAAGACCAAACACTGGTACATGCCCCTCCAGCAATACGAGCCCTGGCTGAAACAATGGATCCTCGAAGACCACAAGGAATGGAAAAATAACGTGTTCGGACAGTGCAAAAGCTGGCTGGACAATGGCCTGCAAAGCCGCGCCATGACGCGCGACAGCAGCTGGGGCATCAAGGTGCCGCTGCCAGACGCCGAAGGGAAAGTGCTGTACGTTTGGTTCGACGCGCCGATCGGGTACATCTCCGCCACCAAAGAGCTCACCGAAAACTGGGCCGATTACTGGTGCAAGGACGACACGCGCCTGGTGCATTTCATCGGGAAAGACAATATCGTGTTCCACTGTATCATCTTCCCCGCGATGCTCAAGGGCCACGGCGGTTTCATCGTTCCCGACAACGTTCCGGCCAACGAATTCCTCAACATCGAAGGTGAAAAAGTATCCACTTCCCGCAACTGGGCCGTGTGGGTACACGATTATATCCAGGATTTCCCGGACCAGCAGGACGTGCTCCGCTACGTGCTCTGCTCCACGGCGCCTGAAACGAAAGACAACGACTTCACCTGGAAGGATTTCCAGGACAGGAATAACAACGAGCTGGTCGCTAACCTCGGCAACTTCGTGAACCGTACCATGGTATTGATGCACAAGCTTTGCGGCGGGAAAGTGCCTCAAATGCACGCTTCCGTGAAAGATGCGGCAGACGATGCCATTTTTGCGATGTTGCAGGACGCGAAACTGAAGATCGCCGAGAACCTCGAGAACTTCCGCTTCCGCGACGCCCTCGCCGAAGTGATGAACGTAGCCCGCGAAGGCAACCGCTACCTCCAGGAAAAGCAACCCTGGATCCTGGCGAAAACGCCGGAACTGCAGGCTGCCAACCAGGAAAAGATCGACAACTGCATGCACGTGTGCCTGCAGCTGACGGCCAACCTCGCCATTTTCCTCAATCCCTTCCTGCCGTTTACCGCGCAGAAAATCTGCCATATGCTGAAAGTGGTTGACAGGATGCTGGATTGGGAAAACGCCGGCAGCATGAAGCTTGTTAGCGTAGGATACTCGCTGCGCGCGCCCGAACTGCTGTTCAAGAAGATCGAAGACGAACAGGTAACGGCACAGGTGGAAAAACTTCATGCCGGACTGAAAAAGTCTGCCGCGGCGGCCGCAGCTGCTGCGCCTGCGCCGGAAGCGAAGCCCGCCAAAGCTGAGATCCAGTACGACGATTTCGCGAAGCTGGACCTGCGCGCCGGTACCATCACGCATGCCGAAAAAGTACCGAAAGCGGATAAACTGTTGAAACTCACCGTAGACCTCGGCAGCGAACAGCGGACCGTGGTGTCGGGGATCGCAGAGCATTACGCGCCGGAAGCCATCATCGGCAAACAGGTGACGCTCGTCGCCAACCTGGCCCCCCGCAAAATGCGCGGCATCGAAAGCCAGGGCATGATCCTCATGGCGGAAGATAACGGCAAGCTCGTATTCGTGAACCCGGATGCCACCGTGGCCCCGGGAAGCGGGATCAGCTGATCGTGAGAAAATAATGTTAAAAGGCCGGCGGATTCGCCGGCCTTTTTCTGTTTACGCAAGTTTTCAACCGTAAAAAATGCTAAATTCATTGCTCTAAAGCTGGAAATTATGCAAAGAAGGATCAATAAAGTTGCTGTGCTGGGCTCTGGTGTAATGGGCTCGCGGATCGCGTGCCACTTCGCCGGTGTAGGCGTGAAGGTTTTACTGCTCGATATCGTGCCGAAAGAACCCAACGAAAAGGAAAAAGCCAAAGGCCTCACCCTCGAAAGCAAAGCCGTTCGCAACCGCATCGTGAACGACGCGCTTCAGGCCGCCATCAAATCCAATCCTTCCCCGCTTTATACCAAAGAAGCCGCCAATCACATCTCCACCGGCAACTTCGACGACGATATGAAATCCATCGCAGGCTGCGACTGGATCATCGAAGTGGTGGTAGAAAATCTCGATATCAAGAAAAAGGTGTTCGAACAGGTGGAGAAATTCCGTACGCCCGGCACCCTCATCACTTCCAATACTTCCGGCATTCCCATCCATCTCATGACGGAAGGGCGCAGCGAAGACTTTCAAAAACATTTCTGCGGCACGCACTTCTTCAACCCGCCCCGCTATCTCCGCCTGCTGGAAATCATCCCCACGCCGCATACAGACCCGGCCGTGACGGATTTCCTCATGCATTACGGCGACCTGTATCTCGGCAAAACCACCGTGCTGTGTAAAGACACGCCGGCGTTCATCGCCAACCGCGTGGGCGTTTTCTCCATCATGGCCATTTTCCACATCATGCAGGAAATGGGGTTGGGGATCGATGAGATCGACGCATTGACGGGCCCCATCATCGGCCGGCCCAAGTCCGCCACCTTCCGCACCGCAGATGTGGTAGGCATCGACACGCTCGTGAAAGTGGCCAAAGGCGTGGCCGAGAACGCGCCGAACGACGAAGCGCGCGCCATCATGGACATTCCGCCGTTCCTGCAGAAAGTGGTGGAGAATAACTGGCTCGGCGATAAAACCGGCCAGGGCTTTTACAAGAAAACGAAAGGCGAAGGCGGGAAGGAAATCCTTACCCTCAACCTTCAGACCATGGAATACGGTCCGAAGCAGCGCGCGAAATTCGCGTCCATCGACGCAGCGAAGCCCGTGGAAGACCTCAAGCAACGTATCAAAATGCTGGCAGGCGCCAGCGACAAAGCGGGCGAGTTCTACAAAAACTTCCACGCGTACCTGTTTTCCTACATTTCCCACCGCATTCCCGAAATCGCCGATGACCTCTACAAAGTGGACGACGCCATGAAAGCCGGCTTCGGTTGGGAGATCGGGGCGTTCGAGACCTGGGACCTGCTCGGTGTGGAAAACGGTATTAAAACCATTAAAGACAAAGGCCGGACAGTGGCTCCCTGGGTGGAAGAAATGCTGGCTGCCGGCGTGAAAAGCTTTTACAAAATCGATGGCGGGAAGAAATTCTATTACGACCTCGCTTCGAAATCTTACAAGCCGGTACCTGGTGAAGACGCGTTCATCATCCTCGAAAATATTTCCAACAACATCGTCTGGAAAAACAGCGCCTGCAACCTGTACGATTTGGGCGACGGGATTTTGTCGCTTGAATGGAAGACCAAGATGAATACCATCGGCGGCGAGGTGCTGGAAGGTGTGCACAAATCCATCGACCGTGCGGAGAAAGACTTCCGCGGCCTGTTGCTCGCCAACGACGCGGCCAATTTCTCGGCCGGTGCCAACGTGGGCATGATCTTCATGTTTGCGGCGGAGCAGGAGTACGACGAGCTGGACATGGCCATCCGCCTGTTCCAGCGGAGCACGATGCGGCTGCGGTATTCTTCCATCCCTGTGGTGGTGGCGCCGCACGGGCTGACATTGGGCGGAGGATGCGAGATGAGCCTCCATGCGGATGCGGTGCAGGCCGGTGCGGAAACGTACATCGGCCTGGTGGAGCTGGGGGTGGGACTGATCCCCGGCGGCGGTGGTACCAAGGAATTTGCACTGCGCGCGTCTGACGAATACCGGGAGGGGCAGATCGAGAACCCGATTTTGCAGGACCGCTTCCTGACCATCGCGCAGGCGAAGGTGGCCACGTCGGCCGCGGAGGCGTTCGAACTGGGGATCCTGCGGCACGGAACGGACGCGGTGAGCCTCAACCACAGCCGGATCATCGCAGACGCCAAGCAGAAGGCCGTGGAACTGGCCGATGCGGGATACGTGCGGCCTATCGAGCGGACGGACATCCGGGTGCTGGGGCGTGGCGCCCTGGGCGCGATGCTCACCGGTATCAATGCCATGAAATTTGCCAACTATATTTCGGAGCACGACGGCAAGATCGCCGGGAAGCTGGCGTACGTAATGTGCGGCGGCGACCTGTCTGAGCCTGCGCTTGTCAGCGAGCAATACCTCCTCGATCTCGAAAGGGAAGCGTTCCTCAGCCTTTGCGGAGAGCGGAAAACCCTGGAAAGGCTCCAGAGCGTGCTGAAAACGGGCAAGCCGATCCGAAACTGATTTTATATTTTCGCCATTCAAATCTGTCAACTTGGAAAACACACACATGCTATCCCTGCACCAGCTCTCCAAGCGCTATGGCCCTGTCCAGGCGTTGAAAGGCGTTTCCTTCGACGTGCCCGCGGGCAGCGTTTTCGGGGTACTGGGCCCTAACGGCAGCGGTAAAACGACGTTGCTGGGGATCGTGATGGATGTGCTGAAGGCTGATTCGGGCACTTATGCCTGGTTCGGCCAGCCGCCGCATCATTCCCTCCGCCGCCGCATCGGCACCCTGCTGGAAACACCCAATTTTTACCATTATTATTCCGCGGTCCGAAACCTGGAGATCGCCGCAGCCATCAAGCAGCGCGGGCACGACGACATCGAGCGCGTGCTGAAAATCTGTGGACTCTGGGCAAGGAAAGATTCGAAGTTCAGTACGTTTTCGCTGGGGATGAAACAGCGCCTCGCCATTGCCAGTGCTTTGCTGGGCAATCCGGAAGTGCTGCTGCTGGACGAGCCCACCAACGGCCTCGATCCTGCCGGTATCGCCGAGATCCGTGAGTTGATCCGGGAACTGGGGCGCCAGGGCACCACCGTCATCATGGCCAGTCACCTCCTCGATGAAGTGGAGAAAGTCTGCACCCACGTGGCGATCCTGAAAATGGGGACGCTCCTCACTTCCGGGCATGTAGACGAAGTGCTGGCGAGTGAAGATATGATCGAGGTAAATTCGGCTGACGGCAACAAACTGGAACAGGTGTTGAACGCCATGCCGGGCTTGCGCTCCCTGCGCCGGCATAACGGCGGTTTCCAGGCCGTTTTCGATAACGGGCAAACTGCAGAACAGGTGAATCGTTATTGCTTCGAGCAAGGCGTTGCCCTCAACTATCTCGCACTGCGCAAAAAGAGCCTGGAAGCGCGTTTCATTGAACTGACCAATTAATCCCCCCGCCATGACCGAACTTTTGAAAATAGAATGGCTGAAAGTTAAAGCCTATCGTACATTCTGGCTCTTATCCGGACTGTTCCTCGTGATCGTGCCATTGATTTTATGGTCGTACGAGCTGATCCTGAAAAACAACAGCCAAATGGCCACCTTCCTCGGCGCATTCAGCTTCCCCAAAGCCTGGGAAACGACCGCCTGGATCGGCAGTATGATGTACCCGATCATGGGCATTCTGCTTATCATCTTCCTGACGAACGAAAATAACTTCCGTACCAGCCGCCAGAATATTATCGACGGGTGGAGCAGAGACCAGTATATCCTGGCCAAATTCGGTGTGATGATCACCATGGCGTTGTTTATGACGCTCGTGATCACCCTTTGCGCCGTATTTTTTGGCTTGCGGTCTGGAAATGGAAGTCCGGGCGATGGGATGGGAATGATCTGGCTGATATTTGTACAGTCGATGGATTATCTGGCGTTGGCGATGTTCCTCGGTGTGTTCATGCGCCGTGCCGGTGTGGCGATCGCTATTTACGTGATGTATGCATATGTATTCGAGTTTTTCATCAGCCGGCTGGTGGATTTTAAAGTGAGGGCACATCTGGGCGCACTTTTTCCGCTGGAATGTACCGACAGGATGATCCCCGGGGAAACAAAACTCGTGAACCAGTTGGCATCGCAGGGGATTCAGCCGTTCGAGCAATCGACATTGCAACTGATAGCTTTCGGGTACATTTTGTTGTTCAGCTTCCTCGCTTACCGGAGGATCAAGCGGTCCGATCTTTGATCTCATCGTTAATATTCCGAACGGCCGCAGGAATTGTGGGCCGGTGCATGTACATTTGTTGATAAAAGTAAAAAGGTGAAGCAGGAAAAATTGATACTGGTGACGAACGACGACGGGATAACCGCCCCGGGCATCCGCAACCTGATCGAAGCCGTACGGCCCCTGGGGCAGGTGGTGGTGGTAGCGCCCGACAGTCCGCAGTCCGGCAAAGGCCACGCCATTACGCTGGGGTTTCCCCTCCGGCTGAATTCCGTGGATATCTTCGAGGGTATTGAGGCCTGGCAATGTTCCGGTACGCCGGTCGATTGTGTAAAGCTCGCCCGCGACAAAATCCTGGACCGTGCGCCCGATGTTTGCGTGAGCGGCATCAACCACGGTGCGAACCATTCCATCAACATCATTTATTCCGGCACTATGTCGGCCGCCATGGAAGCGGCTATCGAGGGAATTCCGTCGGTAGGGTTTTCATTCCTGGACTATGCGTATGATGCGGATATGTCCATCCCGCGGAAGGTAGCGCATGAAGTGACGCGCAAAATGCTGGAAACCCCGCTGCCGGCGCATACCCTGTTCAACGTGAATATTCCGGCCGTTCCGGAGAAAGAATATAAAGGTATCCGTATCTGCCGGCAGGCTAACGCCAAGTGGCAGGAGGAGTTCGACGAACGGAGAGACCCTCACGGCAAGAAATACTACTGGCTTACCGGCGCGTTCAAGAACCAGGACAGTGGCGACGATACCGACGTTTGGGCGCTCGAGAACAACTACACATCGCTCGTGCCAGTGCAGTTCGACCTTACCAACTACCGCCTGAAAAAACAACTGGAAGCCGAATGGCATTTCCGATAATCCTATGACCATGTTGAAACAAGACAAACTATCGCTGGGCATTTTGCTGGGGCTCCTGACTCCCATTATCGCCTTTCTGCTATATTATTTGGGTGTTTTTTACCCGAAAGGCCAGGGGCTGGGGGAATTCATCAAAATGTTAGGCGACAACCGGTTCCTCATCCCCAAAATCATCAGCATTTGCCTGCTGGCCAACGGGATCGTGTTTTACCTGTATACCCGCAAACGCCGCGACCTCACGGCCCGCGGGATATTCCTGATCACATTGTTATACGCAATCGTTATCTTGCTGCTTAAAATCATCTAAGAACGGGGCATGAAGTATTACATCATTGCGGGAGAGGCCTCCGGCGATCTGCACGGAAGCAACCTGATCCTTCAACTCAAAAAACAGGACCCCTCGGCCGATATCCGCTGCTGGGGCGGCGATCTCATGCAGAAAGCCGGTGCCACCGTGGTAAAGCATTACCGCGACCTGGCATTCATGGGTTTTGCTGAAGTGATCATGAACCTGCGCACCATTCTTAAAAACCTCGATTACTGTAAACAGGACATCGCAGCCTGGCAACCGGATGTGCTCATCCTGATCGATTATCCCGGGTTTAACCTGCGCATCGCCGAATGGGCGAAACAGCAGGGCATCCGGACGGTTTATTATATCAGTCCGCAGGTCTGGGCCTGGAAGGAAGGGCGTGTGAAGAAGATTCGTGAGGTGGTAGATAAGATGCTGGTGATCCTGCCGTTTGAGCAGGATTTTTATAAAAAGTGGAATTTCGAAGTGACGTATGTTGGGCATCCGCTGATTGAAGCCGTGAAGGCTGCGCAGCAGGCGCCGCCGTTGCCGCCGTTTTCCGACAAGCCGATTATCGCGCTGCTGCCCGGCAGCCGTAAGCAGGAAGTGTTGAAGAAGTTGCCCGTGATGCTTTCCGTAGCGAAGTATTTTCCGGAATACCAGTTCATCGTGGCGCAGGCGCCCAGTCTGGACGATTCGTTTCTTCGTCAGTTTACGGATGCTTATCCGAACGTTTCCACGGTGAAGAATCAGACGTATCCATTGCTGTTGCAGGCTACGGCTGCGCTGGTGACCAGCGGAACGGCCACTCTCGAAACGGCGCTGTTCGGCGTGCCGGAGGTGGTTTGTTATAAAGGGAGCCCGGTTTCGTATTTCTTCGCCAAGCGGCTGATCAAGGTGAAGTATATTTCACTGGTGAACCTGATCATGGACAAGCTGGTGGTGAAAGAACTGATCCAGCACGACCTGACGGAAGAAAATCTCCTGAAAGAATTGACGTTGATATTGAAGGATACCGCCCGCCATCAACAGATGAAAGCCGACTACGCTACCCTTTGGACCCTTTTGGGCGATGGGACGGCGTCGGAGAAGGCGGCGGGAGAAATTGTGAAGATGGTTCACGGGAAGTGAGCCTTGCAGAGGAAAAATTGCATGTGCGGCCGGGAGTTCCTGGTCGCACATTTTTTTAGCGGTGGGTGAATGGCTTTTAGAACGAGAAGATGCGCTTTAAAATCCTACTATTTTGATTGCGCTTCATCTGCATTTAATTGAATGTGATAACGATGGAATTAGCGATGGATAGGGGTTTGGTGTGATGGTTCGGGTGTTGTCGATAGCGATTATCATCAGGACGTCTCACAGGAAATTTTTTATCTTCTATTCATTGGCTAACAATTTCCATTGAATAGAAATTCTGTAATGCAACTTATCATAGAACACCCTATACATCAATCGCAGAAAAGTATTCCGTCGCACCAAGCCGATTGTCTGTAACTAGCGAATCGCCATTTAAGCCGGAAAAATTCATTAATGCGACTTATGAAAGAACACTTTGTATAATAGGATCAGCAGCGCGACGAGGAACATTAGGATGGAGATCCTGTTCATGCCATGCATCAATTTCGTATTGGTGTTAAGCGGCTCCGATTTGTCGCGTTTGCGGATGTAGAGATACTGCAAAATCTGGTTCCAGATGCTTTTCATGCCCCAAATATCCGAAATGCCCGCCGATTCTTCATAAACTGTTATTTTTACCCGGTATTTAACCATTTTTCAGACAGTTATGAGGAGAATTATCGGGATTTTGGGACTGGCGATCTTGTCGATGCCGGTCCTGGCGCAGCAACAACAGGAATTAAACTCCGGCTGGGAATTCCGCCGGACCGATGAAAACATCTGGCGACGGGCCACCGTTCCTGGGACCGTTCACACCGACCTGCTTGCCCATCGGCTCATTCCCGATCCCTTTGCCGGAGCCAACGAAAAAGGACTGCAATGGATCGATAAAAAGGACTGGGAATACCGCACCACCTTCGATATTCCGGCTTCCATGTTCTCGCAGGACGCCATCGCGCTGGATTTCACCGGCCTGGACACCTACGCGGACGTCTACCTCAACGATTCCCTCATCCTGCAAGCCCGGAACATGTTCGTGGGCAAACAAGTGACCATAAAAGGCATCGCCCGGGAACGGGGAAACGCCTTGCGCATCCTGTTCCACAGCCCGATCGCCTACGACATGCCGAAATTCCTCAACGATCGGCTCGTTTATCCCGCCGGCAACGACGCCAGCGATATTCCCCTCAGCATTCATGCCCGGAAAGCTCCCTACCATTACGGATGGGACTGGGGCCCGAGATACGTGACCAGCGGCATCTGGCGCCCTGTGTTCCTCCGTTCCTGGAACAAATTGCAACTGAAAGACGCCTGGGTGCGCCAGCAACAACTCACCGATGCCGCTGCCACCCTCGATGCCACGATTACGCTGGACGTTCTGCAAGCAGGGAATTATACCGCCGTTGTACACAGCGGCAACAAGGCTTTTTCAGCGCAAAAACTGCAAACATCACTTCAGGCCGGCACCCAGACGGTCACCGTTCCCTTCTCCATTCGTCAACCGAAACGCTGGTGGCCCAATGGACTGGGGGAGGCCTACCTGTACCCGGTAACCGTTTCGATCCTCCACGGAAAAGATACCATCCAGCAAACGACCCGCCGCATCGGCCTGCGAACGGTGGAAGTCGTGAATGCGCCCGATAAGGACGGTACCTCCTTTTTCGTGAAAGTCAATGGTAAACCCGTGTTCATGAAAGGCGCGAACTACATTCCGTCCGACAACTTCCTGCCGCGTGTTACAGATGAACGTTATCGCAAAATGTTCCATGACATGGAAATCAGCCATTTCAATATGGTCCGGATCTGGGGCGGCGGCATTTATGAAAACGATATTTTCTACGACCTGGCGGATGAAAAAGGGATCCTGGTGTGGCAGGACTTTATGTTCGCCTGCACGCTTTACCCGTCCGATCCCGCTTTCCTGTCGCAGGTAAAGGAAGAAACTGCCTATAACATCCGCCGATTGCGCAATCATCCCTCGCTGGCGCTATGGTGCGGCAACAATGAGGTGGCCGTGGCGATCAGGAACTGGGGCTGGAAAGATGGTTACGCCTATTCCGACCCGCAATGGGCCACGTTGCTGAAAGGATACGAAACCCTTTTCCAGGAACTGCTGCGCGACGAAGTGAAGGCGCATGATCCCGGGAGGTTCTACTTTCCCTCCTCGCCCATCAGCAACTGGGGGCGCGCGGAAGATTTTCGCCATGGAGATAACCACTACTGGGGTGTCTGGCATGGTATGGAGTGGTTTGAAGCATTTACTTCGCACGTTCCCCGCTTCATGAGCGAATTCGGTTTTCAGTCGTTCCCCGATCTGCATACCGTTCGCCGGTTCGCGGATTCCACGCAGTGGGATATCCATTCCTTCGTGATGCAATCGCACCAAAAATCTTTTACCCGCGGTAATGCGGCGATCCAGACTTACATGGACCATTATTACCATCGCCCGAAAGATTTCGCCGGATTCCTCTATATGAGCCAGGTATTGCAGGCGGAAGGGATGAAGATCGGGCTGGAAGCGCACCGCCGCAATATGCCGTTCTGCATGGGCACGCTTTACTGGCAGCTGAACGATACCTGGCCCGGGGCCTCCTGGAGCAGTATCGACTATTTCGGTCGCTGGAAGGCGTTGCAATATTTCGCGCAAAAAGCGTTTACGCCACTGCTGGTAAGCCTTACCGCCGAAGAGGGGCAAGTGAGGGCATATATCGTGAACGATCTTTGGAAGGATGAAAAAGCGAAACTGGAATTGACGCTGATGGATATGGAAGGGAAGGTGGTCCGTTCGTTTTCCGAGCCGGTCACGGCGAAGGCCAATACTTCGGAAATCGCCTGGCGGATAGACAAGGCCGCGTTGTTGCAGGGCGCTGATCCGCGGAAGGTAATATTGTATGCCAAAGTGGTAAATGAGCGTCAAACCCTCTCTGAGAATGTGTATTATTTTGTTGCACCCCGGGAACTGCAGCTGCCGGAACCGGGCATACAACTGGAAGTGACGGAATCGGGCGGAAAAAAACGGGTGACCCTCCGCTCGCAAAAGCTGGCGAAAAACGTCTGGCTGCTGCTGGACAAAGACGACCAATCGCATTTTTCGGATAACTACTTCGACCTGCTGCCGGGCATGAGCCGTACGGTGGAGGTGGAAACAAGCCTGGGGCTGGAAGCGGTACGTTCGCAATTGCAGGCCTGGCATGTTGGAAGTGTTACCAAACCATAACAGTGAACAATTAAAAACAGTGAACAAAACCATGAAGATGAAGCATTTGATATTGGCCGGCTGCCTGCTGGCGGGTATTTCCGCCCAGGCGCAGCACGAGCCGTACGTGAAAGAAACGGACCCGCTGGTGCTCGAAAAACTCGAAGCATGGCAGGATTGGAAGTTCGGACTGATGATGCACTGGGGCACCTACTCCCAGTGGGGGATCGTGGAGTCCTGGAGCCTTTGTCCTGAAGACGAAGGCTGGACCCAACGGCAACCCGCCGGCGTACCTTATTACGAGTACGTGAAAAAGTACGAAGCGCTGCCCAATACTTTCAATCCCGTAAATTTCGACCCCGCAAAATGGGCCGCCGCGGCAAAAAAGCCGGGATGAAGTACATGGTCTTCACCACCAAGCACCACGACGGCTTCAATATGTTCGACACCAAGCAGTCGGATTATAAGATCACCGCGCCCAATGTGCCTTTCAGCAAGGATCCCCGGGCAGATGTAACCAAAGAAGTCTTCAACGCTTTCCGTAAAGAAGGCATTCACATCGGTGCTTACTTCTCCAAGCCTGACTGGCACGTAGATTCCTACTGGTGGAGTTATTTCCCACCGAAAGACCGTAACCCGAGCTACGAACTGTCCAAATACCCCGAGCGCTGGAATTCCTTCAAAAAATTCACGTTTAACCAGATCCAGGAACTGATGACCGGCTATGGCAAGGTCGACATCCTTTGGCTCGATGGTGGCTGGGTGCGCCCGCTCAGCATGCATACCAAAGAATCCCTGTCGTGGAACAAAACACCGGCGCAGGACCAGGATATCGATATGCCCGGAATCGCTGCCATGGCGCGGAAGAACCAGCCAGGCCTCATCGTGGTAGACCGCAGCGTTCACGGCCCGTACGAAAACTACCGTACGCCCGAACAAACCATCCCCGACAAACCCCTCGATTATCCCTGGGAAACCTGCATGACCATGGGCGGCTCCTGGAGCTACGTTCCCAACGATCAATACAAATCCACCAACACGATCATCCATAACCTGGTAGATATCGTGGCCAAAGGCGGGAACTATCTGCTCAATATCGGCCCCGGACCCGACGGCACCTGGCACGACGAAGCTTACCGCAAGCTCGACAGCATCGGCACCTGGATGCAACTGAACGGCGACGCGATTTACGGCACCCGCTCCATTGCTCCTTACAAGGACGGGAACGTCTGCTTCACTCAAAAGCGCGATGGCGGCATTTACGCGATCTATCTGCTGAAAGAAGGTGAGCAGCTCCCCGCCGTGATCCGTTTCAACGGTTTAAAGCTTAAGAAAGGCGCGAAAATGCAACTCCTCGGCTACAACGGTAAGTTGAGCTGGAAGGAGCAGGATGGCGTCGTAGAGATCAAAATCCCGGCCGCTGCGCAGCAAAAGGGATTCCGGCATGCCGCAGCCATCAAACTGCAATAAATCATCGAACGAATTCGAATATTCGGGAAAGCGGGCTTAATGGTCCGCTTTTTCTTTTAGATCCACTTTTTCTTTCGGCGTCCATAACGGAACTTCATACGCTTCAACATATACTTCTGGATCTTCTTTACTGGGGACCATTGCTGTCATAAAGCAGAAATTAGCGCCCCAGCGAGGAACGAATCGAACTGGATTGGCCTTGGTCCAGGCTGCCGCTTTTTGCGGTGCTTCTATGAGCCACTGTTGGATAGTATTTGACATAATGAACTGTATTTTATTTCAGGAATTGAATTGGTTTTTCATGATCAAATAATAACGAAATGGATCTGTCGCCTTTCTGCTTCTGGGCAGTATATCGAACTTTGGACGGAGATGGTAGCTATCGCTTTGCAATCTCTCAAATTCCCCGGTCCTTAATTGCCTGACATACCAGTCAATTCCAATGTGTTTACAATGGTTTTTCAAGTAAACCTCATTAGATAGGAATAGCCTGTGATACAAATACGTCCTTGCTTCGGACTGGAAATGCCAGATTCAGCTCAATGAAATTCAAACTCGTTTTCAATGGTATTTTTTCGCCATTCACCGGCTCCGCAACAAACGTAGCGCTCATCAGTTCTTCATCGCAATTCGTCACTGCATAGGTATCCTCGAAATCTATTCGGATCATAGATGGTCGATGTGTGAATTCGGGTTAACAAATAATCGGGGATCGATGCGAAACCGATCGTTATGCAGAGGTAAGTGATTTTTTGTTTGCCATTTTATTCAATTTAAGTGCTGGGTTTATACACCTGCTGAAATGGAATAAAAAAAGACTCACGTTAGCGATCCGTTTTTTTACTGAAGCAGATCCTGCAGGTCCGAAGCCTGCCCATCTTCACCAGCGATCACTGCACGAAAAAACCAGGCAACACTGGCATCATCCGGCGGCAGCGAAAAGGAAGTCCGCATCAAAAGTTACAAGCCGCTTCCACAAACAAAACGGCCTGCAACCGGCGGCATTCAATGCCCTTCCTGGTGCAGACCGTTTATTAAAATGCAGCCGGACAACCGGCAGTTCGTTAATCCTTCAGCCAGTTCCCGAAATTCACGGAAATGCCGGTATTGAAGGAGAAAGGCTGGAAGTAATTGTTCAGGGTCGGGCCCGCTTCCACACCGTCCGAACGCAGGGGAACGGAGGCGCGCAGCTGCCAGAACCATTTAATGTTTTTAAAGCCCACGCGCACCGTAGCCGCCGGTTCCATGAAACCGACCAGCTTGCCGTCCAGCCGCTGGAAATCCATTCTCATATTGGGATCGCCGTCCCAGGTCAGCGAACCGCTGGAAACACTATTGAAATTCACGAGCGAAAACCGCGTGGAAACCGCGACTTCCACCACCTTGTGCGACAATCCGAACGAAGGCTGGATAAAGAACTTGTGAAACTTCGTGCGAAGCCGGTAATCGTCGTACCCGCTCACGGAATCGGGCTTGTACAGGTAAGATTCCTGCAACGTTCTGAACCCTCCATAACCATATCCGCCATACACTTCGAAAACGGCTTTCTTCGAAACGCCGAGCGCCTTTGTATAACCCGCGCCCAATTCGATCAATCCGCCGCGGGTATTGGGGTCTACGATCGGATCATCATCGACCCCATCGCCATCCACCGTCAGCAGGCGCGAAATATACTGACCGTTGGCCATGATGGCGAAATTATCGGTTACGGCATAGGCCGCCTGCCAGTCAGACAGTGAAACGGAGGCTTTCACCTCGCCCTTTTCCTTCAGCAGGGGAACGTTGATCTGATTGGGGACGTAAACGTTTCTGTTACAGGCGAATAATGCCATGGCGGGAGCCAGCAGAAACAGGTAGAATTTCTTCATACTAAAGTTGTTGTAGGTTGATCGGCTATTAAACGGTTACGATATGGTTTAGGTTACAGGGCAGACGATTCGCGCTGGATCAGTTCCACTTCGAAGACGTAATTCTTCACGATCTTGATCTTTTCTTCCTTGTTGATGAGCTGAACGAGCGTTTCCACCGCCTTTTCCCCCATTTTGTAACCCGATTGTTCGATAGTGGTGAGGGAAGGACTGATAATGCGCGAGGAGAGGTCGTTGGAATATCCTACCACCTTGATTTTCCCGGGGATTTCGATCCCTACTTTCCGTGCTTCCTGGATAAACGCGACGGCAGAGGCGTCGTTGGCCGCGAAAAGCCCGTCAGGCAGCTCTTTTCCCGCAAAAATCTGCCGGGCCGCTTCGGCGCCCGCGTCCAGCGTGAGGTTGTGGACGTACAGCAGCGATTCGTCGTACGGGATCTTATATTTGGCCAATGCGGCCTTATACCCCGCCAGGCGCTGCTGGTAAAGGTTACAGGTCAGCTGGCCGGAAAAATGCGCGATCTTTTTGCATCCCTGCTTGATAAGATGCTCAGTAGCCAGGAACCCTCCCTTGAAATCGTCGCCCGTGATCGTGTAACCCGGAAAGTCCAGCGGCACGCGATCGTAAAACACAAGCGGGATATTATTCTTGATGAAAGGGGAGAAGTGGTCGATATTGGTCGTGAACATGGACGAAGCCGCCAGCAATCCGTCTACCCGCAAAGAAAAGAAGGTGTGCGCCAGCTCTTTTTCCATGGCTACCGTTTCGTCAGACTGGCCGATCACGATGCTGAACCCGTACTTGTGGGCTTCGTGCTGGATGCCGCTGATGGCGGTGCTCTGGAAATACATGCTGGTGCGGGGCACGATGAGCCCCAGGATATTGGACCTTTTCTTGCGCAGGCTCGACGCGATCCAGTTGGGCACATAGCCCATATTGGTGGCCGCGTCCTGCACTTTGGTGCGGGTTTCTTCGTTGATCAGCGGGTTGTTCTGCAACGCGCGCGATACCGTGGAAGCGCTGAGCCCCAACGCCTGGGCGATGTCATAGATCGTGATCTTGTTGGTGTTAGGACGTTCTTTCACGGGGTGGCAGTCAATTTAGGGCGATATTAAGAAAATTTATTGATAGGTGTATTTTTGCACCCGATGAAGAGACATATGAAACGGACTTACCGTATAGCGAAGTACGTAATTTACCGGGAAACGCTGGTCGACCGCAAAGATATGGCCTGGTCCTTCCTCGGGGCTTTGCTCGGGGTGGGGCTGATCGGGATGATCAATCATTTTTACCTGCCCGCGCGCGATAACCTCTTTGTGCTGGGCTCCTTCGGCGCGTCCGCCGTCCTGATTTACGGGCATACCCAAAGCCCACTGGCCCAGCCGCGCAACGTCTTCGGCGGGCATGTGCTCAGCGCCGCCACCGGTGTAACGATGGGTTTGCTGATCTCTTCCCCCGAATGGGAATGGCTGGCCGGCGCGCTGGCTGTGGCCTGTTCCATCGTGGTGATGCAATGGACGAAAACGGTGCATCCGCCCGGAGGCGCCACGGCTTTGCTGGCCATCGCCGGCAGCGCAAAGATCCGGGCGCTGGGTTACCTGTACGTCCTCACGCCTGTAGCCACCGGCGTGGCTTTGTTATTGATCGTGGCATATGTCGTCAACAATATCCCCGGTAACCGGAATTATCCCGCCAGGGGAAAATGGTGGTAAAAAATTCACTGCGCAGATACAATGCATACCGCATACCTAATTTTGACCCTGTACTTTTATTAGTATAGGGAAAATGACAGGACCGCCTACTCATGGGCGGTCCTTTTTTTATGCGAAAAGCCGCACCCGGTAAAGGATGCGGCTTCCGCGACTTATCAATTTTTCATCAGTGCCGATCAGGACTTCGGGTTCAGGGCCTGGCCGATGCGCTCGGCGAGGTCCTGCAGGTGGAAGCGGGTCATGGCGTCGGGCGCTCCTGCCGCTGCCGTGCGCACTTCGCCGCGGAGCGCGGTCAGTTGTGCGCGGGCAATGCTGGCCGCGTCGGATGTCATGGGGTTGGGGCTACGGCCCATCATCGGGTTCTGGGAAGCCTCAGGCTCCTTCACCAGCTTAGACAGCTGCGCGATGTAGGATTTCTGGAGGTTACGACGGTAGATGTCTACAGACTTGCCGGTGTAAATCTCGGAGAAGATGCCTTTTTTCAGGTCGGTAGCGTAGTCGATCGCTTTGTAGGCAGCGGGGTTCACGGCTTCGTTGTTCAGCAGCTTCACAAAGGTGTTGGTGCTGAGCAGACGGGCAAGCACGCGTTCCTGCTGGCTGAGGATGAGGGTGGGCGCGTTGCCGCCAACGCGGGCCAGGATTTCCTTGTCGAGCAGCCAGTTCGGGGTGGTGAACAGCTGGGCCTGGAGGAATTTCAGGGCTTCCTGCTGGGTGGCTTTGGCAACGGGCTCGTAAACTACGCCTGATTGTTCAACGGTTTTCGGTGTTTCGTAGATACCGGCGATGTTTTTGGCGACGTGGCCGTTGTAGCGGCCGAACTGGCCCAGGAGTTCCTGGTACATGGTGCCCAGGTTGGAATAGCCTTCGTTTTCGGTGCGGGTCCAGGCCATGAGATTAGGCAGGATGCGCTGGAGGTTCTTGATACCGTATTCGCTGGCTTTCATGGCGTTATCGCCAAGGTCTTCGTTCTGGCTGCGCGGATCGTCGGGGTTCATTTCGGTACCGAACCAGTAACGTTTGTCCTGCAGGCGGTTGATCACCCATTTGTTGAGGGTCGCTTTCTCCGTATCGGCATTGGTACCGGGAATGGCTTTGTAACCCCATTCGATGGCCCATTTGTCGTAATAGTTGATGCGGGGATACAGGTCGGCGCCGGAAATGCCGTCACCGGGCTGCGCCACGTAGTTGAAGCGGGCGTAGTCCATGATGGAAGCGGCGTGGCCGTGCTCTTTCACCCAGTTTTTATCGCGGAGCTTTTCCACGGGGTAGGTAGAGCTGGAGCCGAAGTTGTGACGGAGGCCGAGGGTGTGGCCAACTTCGTGGCTGGATACGAAGCGGATGAGCTCGCCCATCAGCTGGTCGTCGAATTCCATTTTACGGGCGCGCTCGTCGTTGGGCGCGGCCTGGATCATGTACCAGTTGCGGAGCAGGCTCATTACGTTGTGGTACCAGTTGATGTGGCTTTCCAGGATCTCGCCGGAGCGGGGATCGTGTACGTGCGGGCCGGAGGCGTTGGGCACGTCGGAAGGCTTGTACACGATGGCGCTGTAGCGCGCGTCTTCGAGGCTCCAGGTGGAGTCTTCTGCGCGGGTGGGGGCCATGCGGGCAGAAATGGCGTTTTTGAAGCCGGCCTGCTCGAAGGCGGCCTGCCAATCGTTCACACCCATGATGAGGTATTTACGCCATTTTTCCGGGGTAGCGGGGTCGATGTAGAAAATGATGGGCTTTTTGGGCTCCACCAGTTCGCCGCGACGGAATTTTTCCATGTCTTCCGCCTTGGGCTCGAGGCGCCAGCGGGTGATCATTGACAGTCTTTTCACGCCTTGCGGATCAGCATCGTAGTCGGTGAGACCGGTGGCGAAGAAACCTACGCGGGGGTCGAAGTAGCGGGGTTCCATGGGCACGGCAGGAAGCAGCACCAGCGAGCTGTTCAGCTCAACGGTTGCAAAGCCGCCGCCCATCGGGGGCATGCCCGGCATCGGGGAAGAGCCTTGCTTGGTATAGGTTTTTACCGTTTTGATCTCGAGGTTCTCGGGGTACGCGCGGACGTCGTCGATGTAGGACTTGTCGCCCTGGGGAGCGCCGAGTTTCAGTGCGCTCTTCACGCTGTTGTCGAAGAAAAGTACGTCATTGTCACTGTTGATGTAATCGGTGAGATCAACTACGGAGCCTTTGCCGCTTTTGGAATACGCTTTCACGTCGAACGAAGCAACGATAGGCTGAACGTTGGAGTTCATCACGGCCACGAACATGGGCTGTGTGGAGTCTTTGGAACGTTCCGAGAAGGAGATGTTCTTTAAGAAGATGCGGTGGTTAGGGCCTTTTTCGAAGCGGATAACGGATTCGTTGATCTGGTCGCCGGCGAAGCCCATCATCTGGGAGCGGAGGCCGGCGGCGGATTTGGAGAGGCGGCTTACCACGAGGATGTCTCTGCCGAGGAGGGCATCGGGGATTTCGGCGAAGAAGCGGTCTTCCTGTTTATAGATGTTAAACAGGCCGGAGTCAGCTACGGCGTTGGCGTTGATGACTTCGGTGAACTTCTTGGGTTGCGGTTTGGGCGGGCCGGAGGGCCTTTGGGGGCCGGTGGGCCGGGCGGTCGTGTCTTTGGCCGGGGACGCGGCGGCAGGAGTTTTTTCATCTTTCTTCCTGCGCTGGGCGTGAGTGGCGGACGGCATCAGCAGGGCTGTGCACAATACGCCGGCTACGGCAGCGGCAAAGGTGCGCTGTAGTTGCATGTGCGTGGTGATTGGTTTTTGTGTGGTAAATAATAAGCGGAGACAAAAGAAGGGTAAGAAAGTCATAATAAATCGTTAAAATCCATAAAAGACAAAAAATGCAGTAAGAGCGGAAATTAAAAATCTGTAAATTGCCCGAAGGCATTCCCTGCAACGGGAGCGTTGCTGCGATGGGAATGCAGGGGAACCATGAAATAAGAATCGTAAGTATTTAAAATTTCTGTTGGATCATTTGGAAATTTTCTTAAATTGTGCGTCCAACTTTGAAAAAAAATCAATCGATTCCGCCGTGTCGGTAGAGCTAAGTTGGGAGAGGACAGTAAGAATAACATTATTTATTTTTTCTATCTAAGTGTTTGCTCAATTAATGTGAAGGGGAGTGGAATGCCCTATAGTGGGGCTTTTGTGAAGTATGGTTAAATTTTTTGGGTGACACTTGTTTTTTTGAGGAAGGCTTATAACTTTGCGAATCACTGATTATAAGCGGGTTACCCGTGTGAATATTGAAATTGCGATCTGAACTTTTTAATTACTAACAAACAAACAGTTTAATTTTTAACACTAAAATTCAATCAACATGGCTGAGACTAAAACAACTGTGACTGCAGCTGCTGCCAAAACGACTTCTCATCAAGCCAAAAAATCGTCCAATTTATTTGCGATCCTGGCTGTACCCATCTGTATCGCCATCGGTTACATCTTTTACATTTTCGTATTAGGTAATCCTGCCAACTTCCAGGGTGGCAATCCTGACAACCATCCCGTAGAATCTGGTATTGGCAAATGGTTTGGTACCGTGCACAAAGGTGGCGCCATCGTTCCCATCCTGATCTCTACCCTGTTGATCTGCGTAACTTTCGTAATCGAGCGTTTCCTGTACCTGGCTAAAGCAAAGGGCAAATTCAGCGGTTCCGAACTGGTTCGTAAAGTTCAGTATCACCTGGCTAACAAGAATGTGGACGCTGCACTGGCTGAGTGCGACAAACAGAAAGGTTCCGTAGGCAACGTGCTGAAAGCCGGTCTGAAAAAGTACAAGGAAATGATCAGCAACACTGAGCTGGACACAGATCAGAAGATCCTGACCATCAAAAACGAAATCGAAGAAACTACCGCGCTGGAACTGCCGATGATGGAAAAGAACCTCGTGTTCCTGTCCACTATCGCTTCCGTAGCTACCCTGCTGGGTCTGTTCGGTACCGTACTCGGGATGATCAAGGCGTTCTCCGCAATGTCTTCCAGCGGTGCTCCTGACTCCTCCGCACTGGCACTTGGTATCTCTGAGGCCCTCATTAACACGGCCCTGGGTATCGGTACCTCCGCTATCGCGATCATCATGTATAACTACTTCACTACCAATATCGACAGCATCACCTACGCTATCGACGAATCTGGCTTTACTTTGACACAGTCTTTCGCTGCCAACCACAAATAATTTCGTAAATTATTGTGGAATTTACCGCGAACTGAATCTAATTAAGTGAACCAAACAAAAGGAGTGTAAGATGCCAAAGGTAAAAATGCCAAGGAAAAGCACCCTCATCGACATGACTGCGATGTGCGACGTGGCTTTCCTGCTGCTGACCTTCTTCATGCTCGCCACCAAATTTAAGCCGGACGAACCGGTTGCGGTGGTGACTCCCTCCTCCATCAACACCCAGCTGCTGCCGGACGCGGACGTGATCCTGCTGACAGTGGACAAAGACGGAAGAGTGTTTTTCAGCATGGACGGTCAGCCCAAGAGAAGACAACTCATCGAAGATCTGAATACCAACTTCAAGCTTGGCTTGGACGAGAAAGATATCCGGAACTTCATGATCGGCTCCAGCGTAGGTACGGATTTCAAAAACCTGAAACAGGTATTGAACCTCACGGCCGACCAGCGCAAGCACGGTAATGTTGAGAAAGGCATCCCCATGGATTCCACCAACAACGAGCTGGCGATCTGGATCGAGTATGCCCGTGCTGCGCAAGGGAACAACAACAAGCTGAAGTATTGCATCAAGGCCGACAACGAGACGCCCTACCCCGTGATCAAACGGGTGCTGGACACCTTCAAGGAAAAGAAAATCCAGAAACTGAACCTGGTGACCAACCTTGAGGCCAAACCGGCAGGCTCCGCGGCTGCGCTGTACGAAGAGCAAAATCAGGATAAAGCCCACTAAGCTTCCTGGTACAGTAAACAACTTTACATCACTAAAAAATATTGCTACCATGGCTGAAATGGATACCAGTAGTTCTGGTGGTGGTAAGAAGAAACACGGCGTCAAGAAGGGGAAAAAACTTTCTACCCGTGTGGACATGACTCCGATGGTGGATCTCGGGTTTCTCCTGATCACCTTCTTCATGCTTACCACGACCATGTCTAAGCCCAAGACCATGGACCTGATCATGCCCAAAGACACGGAGAAGCAGGAAGAGCAGAACAAGGTGAAAGAATCCACCGCTCTTACCATCCTGTTGGGTAAAAAAGACCAGGTTTACTACTACGAAGGGTTGGCACAGGATCCGAATGCCTCCAGCAACCCGGACTTCTTCAAAGCAACCACCTTCGCCAACACCAACGGCATCCGCGACGTCATCATCAAAAAACGTGACGAAGTGGCCCGCCTGCGGAACAGCAAGGGAGAGCCTGAAGACGTGGTTGTCATCATCAAAGCTGACGATGGCTCTACGTACAAGAACTTTGTCGATTTATTGGATGAAATGGCCATCAACCGTATCCAGCGTTATGCTACGGTGGATATCAGCGACCAGGACAAGCAATGGATCAAATCTACTGAAGCCAGCAACGGCATCCAGTAGTATGGAAAACAATCATTTTTTGCATCCATCAATAAACGTGTAACAATGGATACAGCTAAAATTCTCAAGTCCGACTTTCTTGACATCCTGTTCGAAGACAGGAACAAGAACTACGGTGCTTACGAGCTTCGCAAGAAGTACGATAAGCGCGTTCGGAACTCTATCCTGGGAACGGCTGCCATGGCGTTGCTGATTGTCGGCTCTTACTTCATCTATCTGAACCTGAAAGCAGACAATACAGACAAAAACACCAAGCCCGTCATCGAGGATATTAAACTGGAGGACGTGAAGTTGCCGGACGATCCGAAAACTCCGCCCCCGCCCCCTCCGCCGCCCGCTCCGCCCCCGCCGGTGAAGCCGTCTGTTCAGTTCACCCCTCCGGTGATCAAGAAAGACGAAGAGGTGAAAGCTGAGGAAGAACTGGTAAAACTGGAAGACATCAAAGACAAGGCCGTTTCTACCAAAACCGTAGAAGGCGATCCCAACGGTATCGACCCGGGTCTGATCAATGATTCCAAAGGTACAGGCGTGGTTGACGCGCCCCCGCCGCCCCCGAAAGAGGAGATCTTCACCTTCGTGGAGCAACCTCCGACCTTCCCCGGTGGTGACGAAGCGCTCAACAAATTCCTCAGCAACAACATCCGTTACCCCCACCTGGCCACTGAAAACGGCATCCAGGGTACCGTGTTCGTATCATTCGTGGTAGACTCGGAAGGTAACATCAAGGATGTGAAAACTGTAGGGCAAGCCAAAGGCGGCGGTCTCGAAGAAGAGGCCATCCGCGTGGTGAAGAAAATGCCGAAATGGAAACCCGGTAAGCAGAACGGACGCCAGGTATCTGTGCAGTTCAACCTGCCCATCCGCTTCACCCTCCAAGAGTAGTATTTAGTCTCAAGCTAGTAGTACATACTAAATCCCCCTGGTTTACCGGGGGGATTTTTTATTTCAGCCAGCCGCACCGCCCCGCCGGCACGGAGATTTTCTTTAATTTCGGGCCATGATAGGAAAACTTGGCGGGCACGACGACACCATCGTGGCCATCGCAACCGCGCCGGGCGTTGGCGCCATTGCCGTGATCCGGCTGAGCGGCAAGGCCGCTGTAGCCATCACCGACCGGCTGTTCCCCTCGAAAGACCTGGCTTCGCAACCCACCCACACCCTCCATTTCGGCGGGCTCCATTTCCAGGGGCGCCTGGTGGATGAGGTGGTGGTTTCGCTGTACCGCGCGCCGAAATCTTATACCGGCGAAGAAGTGGTGGAGATTTCCTGTCATGGTTCGCCTTTCATCCAACAGCAGATCGTAGAAGCCTGTATCGCTGAAGGCGCGCGGCTGGCGAGGCCGGGAGAGTTCACCCAGCGGGCGTTCCTCAACGGCAAACTCGATCTCACGCAGGCCGAATCCGTAGCCGACCTGATCGCCAGCAACACAGCCGCATCGCATCAAACGGCGCTCCAGCAAATGCGCGGCGGCTTTTCGCGCGAGCTGTACGCCCTCCGTGAACAACTCATTAAATTTTCCGCACTCATAGAGCTCGAGCTCGATTTCAGCCAGGAAGACGTTGAATTCGCGGACCGCACCGCCCTGTATGAACTGGTAAACGAATCCGTTTCGGAAGTTTCTCGGCTGATTGCTTCGTTCAAAGTAGGGAACGTTATCAAAAACGGTGTGAATACGGCGATCATTGGGCGCCCGAACGCCGGGAAATCCACCCTGCTCAACACGCTGCTCAATGAAAACCGCGCCATCGTAAGTGACATCGCCGGTACCACGCGCGACACCATCGAGGAAGTGCTCAATATCGGCGGCATCCTGTTCCGACTCATCGATACGGCGGGAATCCGGGAAAGCAACGATGCCATCGAAAGCATCGGAGTTCAGAAGTCGCTCGAGAAGATGCGCGAAGCGGGCATAGTGGTATACCTGTTCGATGTATCTGAACTGACGGTGGACGATTTGCTGGAACAAGTGAAGGAATTCGATCACGAGGGGATTTCGTACCTGTTGGTCGGCAATAAATCCGACGTGCTGGGTGCCGAAGAAGCGCGCGCCAAATTCAGTTTCATTCCCGGTATCATTTTCATTTCCGCCCGCGATCATTCCCAGATCACGGAGCTGAAAGACCAGCTGGTGCACAGGGTAATGGGTGGCTCCATCAACACGGAGAATACCATTATTACCAACGTTCGCCATTACTCGGCGCTCCAGGAAGTGCTTTCTTCGCTGAAGGATGTGAAGGGAGGAATGGATAACGGGCTGCCGGGGGATCTCCTCGCACTGGATATTCGCCGATGCCTGCATTACCTGGCAGACATTGCGGGGGAAGTGACGAATGAGGACCGGTTGGATTATATTTTTTCGAAGTTTTGTATCGGGAAATAAGAATACAAAAACAGTAACGCTGTTTGATGGAAGTTGTCCCTCCGGATCATTGCATTTCAATGCCTCCAGAGGGACTAATAACTACTCAGCAACCGTCTTTGGGAGGAATATGCTTGAAAATCATCTTACTATCCCGTTCCACATAGTAGCCTGAAACAATTGGATATGCATACTTGGGCGCATACGAAACAGCATGGCTCCGGATAATTATCCTGTCGTCCACCTTCAGGCTTTGCAATTGCTTAAGCTGAGATTCTTCCGGCTGGAAGAATGTTAAAATGTAATCATCGCCATTAATCCTGACCATCACCCCGAAGCCTAACCGGGAGCCTGGAGGAAGGGAAAGTGAGGTTATTACACCCTCCATATTGGTGGAGTCGCTGATATGGTGCCTTATTTTTCTGGCACCGGAAAGCACTTTTTGACCTTCGGGAGATGCTTCCCACATTTTAAAATGAATGCCCGCCGGGGTAGCTTCCCAGGCTTTCCGTTCGGCATCCATTTGAGCTGCACAGATTGGCCTGGGGGTAGATTTTTTAGGATTATCATTATTGATATCGCGATTCGCGAATACGAGTCCGCTTACCACAATCAGCGGTACGATCAGTACATAAATGATTTTTTTCATAATTTTTGTTGGTTTAATTAACATAAATCGATTTCCAGGTAAATCTGATCCGTTGAAGGCGTTTCTTCGACTTTCATATCCTGAGAAAGTTGATTCAGCTAATTTAACCGGACGTCTTCCAACTAGCGGAATTTGGATTGTAAATAAAAGCGTAACCTTTGTAAATAAATCGTAAATGGGTATGCCTGATAGCCGAAATTTGCTTTCCGGGAAACGCAAGTACTTGTGGATCTTTGTATTACTCGTTACTGTTTTTGTAATATATCTGACTTTGCAAATGACCGGCAGCGACAGTTTTGATATCGCCAGGAGGGAAGTTTTGCTTCGGAAGATAGGGGATGAACTCCTCACACAGTCGGGCGACAGTAAATCCAGGATACTTCCGGTAAGAAAGATCGCCGAAAATGAATACCAAATCCGCTTCGAGAATGAGCTTACTTTTCAACCAGACTCGCTGGTGAATACTACCCGGCGTTTGCTGGGCCAAGCCCCCCTCGCCAGCGATTATATTGTTAATGTGCTGAACTGCAGCGACTCCAGCGTAGCCTATGGATACGCTATTTCCCACAATAAAAAAAATGACATCGTAGCTTGTAAAGGAAGAGTACAACCCCGCAGATGCTACATGATCAACGTCAGATTCAAACCATCAGGCATAATTACCGCCAGGAAGGGATATCTTTTAGGCAGCCTGACATTACTGGCATTTGCCGGATTCGTACTTTTTAGATCGTTTAAACCCCGAAAAGCCAGGCCTGCCCATCAAAATACGGGCATTGTAACCTTTGGATCGGTGTCGTTTAATACGGAGGAACGGCAACTGGTAATCCATAAAAACACCATCGACCTGACAGACACGGAAGCCCGTCTACTGCTCATTTTCGCATTGTCGCCCAACCAGACCATCGAAAGAAGCCGGCTGCAAAAAGAGATTTGGGAAGATGAAGGCGTAATTGTGGGGCGCAGCCTGGATATGTTCATCTCGAAACTCAGGAAAAAACTGGAACCCGATCCCAAAATCAACATCGTAGTGGTACGCGGTAAAGGATATAGGCTGGAAATCAGCAATTGAGGAAGAAATCGCCCCTTTTTATATATAATCGGTTCGTAACATGGGTAAGAAGGCGCAGGTTAACAACCAATGGCCCTTTCTTCGCTGCATCCATCCACCATCCCATCCCAATCCCCCCAGAAATCCGTACCTTTGCACTTTATGACACGCATCTCCACATATAATCGCTCGCAGATCATTGCAGCCTGACGCAGGCCCCAAAAGCACCACCTTTTACCTGCGTTTTGACGTCTTAAAATGATTTATTGTAACCGCTCTGCGGCGCTTTCCCGCGCCCGCAAGGCAAGAATTGTATTATCATGTCGACATTACAGTCGTACGGATGGAATGCGCATTTCATGCATCATTTCGAAACAAACACACATCAAAACCTCGAAGCAGCAAGAGTCCTGTCGATCCAGGGTTTCAAACACCTCCTCATCACCGCTGAAGGTAACCTCGATGCCCTCCTCGCCGGAAGCCTCATCAACAGCCGCGAACCCGAATCCCTCCCCAAAACGGGCGATTGGGTACTCGTAAAACGCTACGACGAAGAAGGCATCATCATAGACATCCTGCCCCGCATCAACGAGCTCAGCCGGAAAATGCCGGGTTCCCAAAGTACCCGGCAAGTACTCGCCGCAAACGTCGATGCTGCGCTGATCGTTCAGGGGCTCGACCGGGATTTTAACCTCATGCGCCTGCAACGATACCTCCAGCAGATCGCGCAATGCTATATCCGGCCGATCGTGGTCCTCAACAAAACGGACCTGGTTCCCGATCCGGAAAATTACCGGCTACGAGTAGCCGAACTGGGATATGATTGTCCGGTCATCCTTACCAGCGCACTGGACGAGGCGCAACAAAGCGCGTGGACGAACCATCACCTGCTGCCTGGGCACACCTATATTCTCCTGGGCTCGTCGGGCGTTGGGAAAAGCACGCTGGTCAACAGTTTGCTGGGCCACGATTTGCAGGAAACCGGCGCCACCAGCTCGGCCAACAGCAAAGGGAAGCATACCACCACCACCCGGCAACTGGTGCAGCTTCCCAACGGAAGCATGATCATCGACGTGCCGGGAATGCGTGAATTTGGCCTTACTTCGGAAGATGGCGACGAAGGCATTCATCACCCGATGATCGATGCACTGGCGCCGCAATGCCGGTTTGGGGATTGCACCCATCAGCACGAGCCCGGTTGCGCCGTTGTAAACGCCGTGGAAAACGGGGATCTGCCGGAGATCGTTTATCGCAGCTACCAGAAATTGCTACGCGAACAAAACCATTTTCAGGCGAGCGAAGCGGATAAACGGCGGATGGGCAAGCAATTCGGGAAGATCGCCAAACAGGTTTCCAAACACCGGAAAGACAGGAAGTATTAATTCATCCAACACCAAAGTGCAGGCACCCGCTTGCGCTTTGGTGTTCATTTTTCAATCCACCACCCGCAGCAACGGCGTCCCGGCATTGCTGACAACGAACACCTTCCGGTACTCCCGCGGCGTAATGCCCTGGTGGATCTTGAACTGCCGGTTGAAATAGGATACATTGTCGAACCCGCAGGCATAACAGATGTCGGTAATATTGTCGTCTTTCCCGATCAGCAGCCGCGTAGCGTGACTGATCCTGATTTCATTGACGAACTGTGAGAAAGTTTTGTGCGTGTTCCGTTTGAAAAACCGGCAAAACGCCGCTTCGTTCATACAGGCGAGCGATGCCGCGGTCCGGATGTCTACATCATGATGGTAATTCTCGAGCACATAGTTGAAAATGGACGACAGTTTCTCCGCGTCGCTTTCCTTGTATTGGATCTTGCGGCTGTCGTCGGTAATGATGGACCCTTCTTCCTTATTGAACTGGCATAATTCTTCCAGGATCTGCAGCAGCACGATGAGGTTTTTCATCTGCTGGTTGGGCTGGAACTGGAAAAACAATTGGTGGAGAGATGCATGATTGTTGCCGAACTTGATGCCGTAAGCGGACCGTTGCAGGAGCGTCTTGATATTCCTCAGTTCGAGCGTGTCGAAAAAATCCTTCCCCATGAAATCCGCTTCAAACTGCACCACTACCGCATGCACGTTTTCATTTTTCCCGACGGAAAGGTTGTCGTTGGAAAAACAATGCACCAGCCCCGGCCCGAACATAAATATCTCCCCCTCATCATAATTCACCACTTTATTGCCCACATATACCTGTCCCGCGCTTTTCACGATCAGCGTCACTTCATATCCCCGATGGAAATGGAAGGTGTTGGTGAAGTGCGGCTGGCAGAATTCCTTGATGGCAAAACTGGCATCCTCCGAGGTGGATATATGTCGGTAAGAAACTTTCATGCGGCCAATTTTAGTACAATAATTGTTTTCCGGCGGCTGGAAATCGGATTTAGGTAAATATAGTATTGAAAATCGGCAAATGGTGTACTTTTATTTCAACGGTAACCTGAATAAGTTTGTAACATCAGCTTCACGAGAGGAAGTCTACCTTGCATACCGACCTGATCATCAATTTCACTTTATATACAGCCCGATATGGAACTCGCGATACACAATTGGATGCGCTCCGAGACAGTCACAACCACGATACGGAGAATTGCCGCACAAGGGTACACCCGGTTCGAAATTGCCGGTAGCCCGGAACAATACGACACCGCTGAAGTACGGAAAACTTTGAAGGAGCACGGCGTCAAATGCTGGGGATCCGTTACCCTCATGCTGGGAGAACGGAACCTGCTCGCCCGGAACGAAGCACAGCGCGCCGCATCCGTTCAATACGTAAAGGATGTGGTGAAAATGGTGAAGGAATTGGATGGACATATGGTGTCCGTAGTCCCCGGTACCGTTGGAAAGCTCGTGCCCGACGGCCGCCCGGAGGAAGAATGGCAATGGGCCGTAGACGCCATGAAGGAAATTTACGCCTACAGTGAAGCCGCCGGGATCGTGCTGGGTATAGAGCCCATCAACCGGTTCGAAACGTATTTCATCAACCGGGCCGACCAGGCGCTGGCGCTCGCCGCCGCCGTAGGGCCCAATTGTGGCGTGTGCCTCGACACCTTCCACATGAACATCGAAGAAACGGATATGTTTGCCGCCATCCGCAGGGCCGGCAGCAAACTGGCCGGTTTCCATGTGGCCGACAATAACCGGATGGCCCCGGGCATGGGGAACCTCGACTGGAAAAAGATCGTGGACACCCTCCGCGAAGTCAGCTACGACAAAGTACTATCCGTAGAATTCTGCGCCCCGCTCGACCGGACGCCGGCCAATCCTTATCCCGGCTCGATCGACGAAGCGCCGGAAAACCTTTCGCCCGAACAGGAAAAATTCCTGGTAGACCATGGCAGCTCTTCCGTTACGGAGGAATTTTATTCCATGCTCACCCGTGAATCCTACAATACCTTATCTAAACTTATTTAAAAGCGGTCAACTTCAGTAAATGAAAATCTCGAACGTAGAAGCGTTTTGGTTACGCTGCCCCATCCCGAAAGAAAAACAGCACGCCTCGGATTATGGCTTGCTGACGAATTTTGATATGACTTTGGTCGTAATTACGACAGACAGCGGGCTGCAGGGCTTCGGTGAAGCGAAAGCCGCAGTAGGTTCGTCTGGCGTATGTGCATCCATCGTCAACTGTATCGAAAACGAACTGAAACCCTTGCTGGTAGGTAAATCCGTCAGCAACATCACCCGCCTGTGGGAAGAAATGTACAACGGCACCCGCGATCATTACGCGCTGTCGAGAGGCCGGAAGTTCCCCATCCTCGGCCGGCGCGGCCTCACCATCTCCGCCATGAGCGGGATCGATACGGCCCTGTGGGACCTGAAAGGCAAAATGCTCAACGTGCCCGTGCTCGACCTCCTCGGCGGCGCCTGCCGCGACCATATGCCCGCCTACGCAAGCGGCGGATGGGCGGATGTCAATAACATCGGCGCACAGGTAAAAGGCTATGTGGATAAGGGTTTCAGAGGTGTGAAAATGCGGGTTGGGGTGATGGACGATAGCGTGCAGAAAAGCATCGACCGGGTGAAAGCCGCGCGGGCGGTTCTCGAACCGGACGTAAAATTGATGGTAGACGCACACGGCACATTCAGCGTGCCGGAAGCCAAACAGTTTTGCCGCGGCGTGGAAGACAGTAATATTTATTGGTTCGAAGAGCCGATCAGTCCGGACAACAAGCCCGGCACCGCAGAGGTAAGGGCAGCCACCTGCATTCCCATCGCGGCCGGCGAAAGCGAATTCACCAGTTTCGACATACACGAACTTTTACAGCTCAGGGCGGTGGACGTGATCCAGCCGGATGCGGCCATCATCGGCGGCATATCGGAAGCCATGCGGGCAGGGCATCTTGCCTGTGCACACCAGGTAGAAATGGCTCCGCATTGCTGGGGTTCCGCGTTCTCCTTTATGGCCGGGCTCACAGTGGCGTTTGCCTCCCCATCCGCCACCATCATCGAATTTTCGCTGGGCGGCAACCCGATGATGTACGACCTCGTGAAAGAAAAAATTACGGTTACCAACGGCTCCATCGCCGCGCCCACAGCTCCCGGATTGGGAATGACGCCGGATTGGGATTTTGTCAGGGAATTTAAACAAGGTGTTTAAAAAAAGTATTTATGGCTAAAGCACTTAAAATCAACCACGTAACATTAATAGTGGACAACCTGGAAAAAGCAGGCGAATTCTATAAAAATGAGCTCGGCCTCGAGCCGCTGCCCGCTTTCCGATTCGATTACCCGGTGATGTTTTTCCGGTTCAACGCCGAACAGCAGTTGCATCTTTCGGAATGGGACGACCGCACTTCTTTCCGCGGGCACATCTGCGTGCAGGTAGACGATTTCAACACGATATTTTTCCGCATGAAAGAGCTCGGTGTGATCGACGTAGCCCCCTGGGGCAAGGTGCGCAAACTGCCCGACGGCGCCATGCAGATGTTCGTGAGAGATCCGGCGGGCAACCTCGTGGAGCTGTCGTCTGCCCCCGGCGCACCGATCGATCCGCGTATCCTGGAAGATGAATTTTACGAAGAAGGATTATATGTTTCCGGCCGGAACGATTTCCGCGGAGACCGCTCAGACGACGCCACATTATACCACAACAAGCCATGAAGAAAAACGTAATGCTGCTGGAAACCATTGCCGACGAGGCTTTGGCCGTGCTCAAGGAACACGCGCATGTTTTTACCGGCTATGATACTGCCAGCCAGGAATCGGTGCTGGCATCCACGGAAATCCATGCCGTCATCACGCGGGGAAAAATGAAGGTCGACGACGCGCTCATGGCCGCGTGCCCTCAGCTGGAAGTAGTGGCCCGCTGCGGCGTGGGGCTCGACAATGTGGATGTGGCGGCCGCTTCGGCAAGAAAGATCAGGGTGGTCAACGCCCCGGGAAGCAATGCCGGCACCATCGCGGAACATACGCTGGGCCTTATGCTGATGGGGATGCGCGATCTCTTTGCTTCCATCGAACATGTGAAAAAGGAAGACTGGAACTGGCGCAACCAATATGCCGGCGATGAGCTGGGCGGCAAAACCCTGGGCATCCTCGGCATGGGCAACATCGGCAAACGCGTGGCGCGCCTGGCCGAAGCGTTCGGGATGAACGTGGTGTACTGGAGCCGATCGGAACAGGAACTGCCTTATAAATATTTGTCGATGCAGAAAGTGCTGCAGCAATCCGATATCGTCAGCCTGCATCTTCCATTGGCGAAAGGAATGGAAAACCTGATCGGAAAAGCGGAACTGGCGATGATGAAACCAAATTCGCTGCTCATCAATACGGCAAGAGGCGCACTGATCGATCATGTTGCGTTGCTGGATGCGCTGAACGAAGGTGCCATCGCGGGTTTTGCCGCAGATGTACTGCCCGATGAGCCACCAGTACAGAGCCTGCCGCTGGTGAAGCACCCCCGTGTGCTAGTGACGCCGCATTCCGCCAGCCTCACCGCCACCACGTACCGGAAAATGTGCGTTTACACCATCAACAATGTGGTAGCATTACTGTCCGGCCGCGAGCCGGAAAAGGAAAGCGTTTTCAATAGAAACTCGTTTGTATGATCATCACAAATCCCTGTTAAAATGAATACTTTTTGTTTCGGTTTATTATTGACACTGGGAGGTTTGTTCTGTACCCAGTCTCCTCAAAAGGCGAAGAAGCCGCTGGTCGTTTTTGTGTGCGGAGACCATGAGTACAGTGGCGAAGCAACCCTGCCGATCCTGGCAGCGGAGCTGGAAAAGAATTACGGCATGAGAACGATCGTGCTCAAGTCTTCCCCCGACCATAACAGCGAAGAAAACATCCCCGGGCTGGAAGCCTTGAAGGATGCGGATCTGGCCGTTTTTTACCTCCGCTGGCGCAGGCTACCTGCCGATCAGCTGGCACATATCGAAGCTTACCTGAAATCCGGGAAACCGGTGATGGGCTTCCGTACCACCACTCACGCATTTAATTTCCCCGCCGGCCACGCCAGCGAAAAATGGAACGCGTTCGGCGAATTTGCCCTCAACGCGCCTCCGGGCTGGGGCGGTAAAGCCAAACATACGCACTATGGCCACAGCAGCAGCACCGATGTGAGCGTGATCCCTGAACAAGCCGCAAACCCTATACTGACGGGCGTTGCGAAAGACTGGCACGTGCGCTCCTGGCTCTATCATGTTGTGCCCGATTACCCCGTTAAAGGCTCAACGTGGCTGCTGACGGGCAAAGCGGTAAACCCGGAAAGACCGGCCGTGGAAAATCCCGTGGCCTGGACCGGCACCAACTCCTTCGGCGGAAAAGTATTCATGACCACACTCGGTCATCCCGAAGATTTCAGGGTGGAAGCTTTCCAGCGACTGCTGATCAATGCGATTCATTACGAGCTTGGCCTCAAGGTACCGAAGAAATGGAAAGGCAAGATCGATATCAACGTTCCTTACCGTGTAGCTAATTAGAATAAATTACCGGAGATCATGAGATTAACCACGTTTGGCGGGCTGCTGCTATGTGCAGTTGCGCCTGCAATACTGTTATTGAACGCCTTCAGGGCAAAAGACCCGCCGCCGCTGACGCTTGTCAAAGGCGCGCGCATCGCCATGATCGGCAATAACCTGGGGTCGAGGATGATCCATTACGATAACCTGGAAACCGAGCTCCAGGTGCGCTTTCCAACGTATCAACTGTTTATCCGCAACATGTGCGACCCCGGAGAAACGCCGGGGTTCCGGCCACACGCGGGCCGCACCACGCCCTGGGCTTTCCCCGGCGCTGAAAAGTTTTCGGTGGAACGCGCCAATCTTATCAGAAGTAAAACCGATCCCGCCAAACTGATGCTGGACGAAAACGATCCCGCGGAAGGTTTTTTTGAAACGCCCGATGAATGGCTCACCCGGCTCAAAACCGATGTGATCATCGCGTTCTTCGGCTATAACGAATCTTTCGCCGGCGACGCCGGTCTACCCAATTTCAAAGCCGAACTGGCCGCCTTCATCAAATGGACGCTCCAGCAAAAATACAACGGCGCCTCCGCCCCGCAGCTCGTCATCGTGTCCCCGATCGCTTTCGAAAACCTGTCAGACACCCGCGATCTGCCCGATGGCCGCAAGGAAAACCGCAACCTGCAATTGTACGCCAACGCCATGAAAGAGGTGGCTGCGCAGCACAAAGTCCTTTTCGTGGACGCGTTCAATCCCTCCATGAAATGGTACAACGAATCCGCCGCGCCATTGACGATCGACGGCTCCCAGCTGAACGAAGCAGGTTACCGGAAATTCAGCGTGTTGCTCGCCGATCAGATTTTCGGAGATGGGATGACGCAGGCGCAAACCGACCGGAAACTGGTGAACGACGCGGTGCTGGAAAAAAACTGGATGTGGTTGTACGATTATAAAGTGCCGAACAGCGTGCATGTGTACGGTCGGCGGTACAAGCCTTACGGGCCGGATAACTTTCCGGCGGAAATCAAGAAGGTCCGCGAGCTGACCGACATTCGCGACACCGCCATCTGGCTGGCCGCATCCAAAGGAGAAATCATGGACCTGGCGGCGGCGGATAAAAATACCAGCGTGCTGCCCGACATTCAGACCAACTACACCGAAAACCGTAAAAACGGGAACCTGAAATATCTGTATGGACAGGAGGCGGAACATAGCCTGAAGCTGCCACCGGGCTACAAAGCGGAGCTTTTTGCATCGGAGTCGGAATTCAGTTATCTCGCCAAACCCGTACAGCTTTCGTTCGACAATAAAGGCCGTTTATGGGTGGCTACCATGCCCACGTATCCCCAATACAGGCCCGGCGATCCCAAGCCCAACGATAAGATCATCATCCTGGAAGATACCGACCAGGACGGAAAGGCCGATAAACAAACGGTGTACGCGGATGGCCTGCATTTGCCGCTGGGATTTGAAATAGCACCGGAAGGCGTGTATGTTTCGCAGGGGATCGACCTGGTGCTGCTCAAAGACACGGATGGCGATGGAAAGGCGGACCAGAAGGAAATCTTGCTGAGCGGGTTCGACGATCATGATTCGCACCACAGCAATCATGCCTTCACGGCAGACGGTTCCGGGGCTATTTTTTCGGGCGAAGGCGTGTTCCTCCGTTCCAATATCGAAACGTCGTACGGCCCGGTTTACGCCACCAACGGCGGTTTTTACCGGTTCGATCCGCGGCGCATGAAACTGGAGCGTACCGCGCAGCTGGATATTCCCAATCCCTGGGGCATTTCGTTCGACGACTGGGGACAGCCTTTCTTCGCCGAAACCTCCTCGCCCGACGTGCGCTGGATGCTCCCGGGAATGGTGATGCCGCGATACGGCCGGGCAACGCACAAATCCGAACAGCTGGTGGAGCCGAAACACCTGGTGCGGCCCACTTCCGGCATCGAATTCGTTTCCAGCCGGCACTTCCCCGACGATGTGCAGGGCGATTTACTGATCAATAATACCATCGGGTTCCTGGGCATCAAGCAGCATACCATGGAAGACGCCGGTACCGGTTATAAAAGCCAATTCCATATGGATCTGCTGCGGAGCGACGATCCCAACTTCCGGCCGGTAGACCTGGAGTTTGCGCCCGACGGGTCGCTGTACGTGGTGGACTGGCATAACGTCCTCATCGGTCACATGCAACACAATGCCCGCGACCCCCTGCGCGACCATACCCACGGAAGGATCTATCGCGTCACCTATCCTGCCCGTCCGCTCGTGAAACCGGCGAACATCGCCGGTGCGGGGATCGACGAGCTGCTGGAGAACCTGAAACTGCCCGAATACCGTACCCGCTACCGGACCCGCAGGGAACTGAGGGGAAGGGATGCAAAAGAAGTGATGGCAAAAGTTAAAACCTGGGCCGCCCGGCTGGATACCGCCGATGCCCGGCGCGAGCATCATTTGCTGGAAGCGCTTTGGGTGAGCCAGGGAACCGGGAAGGTAGATCCGCAACTGTTGAAGCAGGTCCTGAAAGCGAAAGATTACCACGTTCGTGCCGCGGCCGTACAGGTATTGCGGTACGCCGGGCCGGAAGTGCCCGACCAGGCCGCGCAGATGCTGGTGGCCGCGCGGGACAAAAACAGCCGTGTGCGCCTTTCGGCCATCGTGGCCGCTTCTTGGATGAAGAAGGAAACCGGGTTGGCGGTGCTCGCCGCGGCGGGCAAGTTCCCGATGGACAAATGGACCATCCACGCCTATAAAACCGCGCTCGCGCATTTGAAGGGCGTGGATGTGGAGAAGGAGGCCGAAACCGAAACGAAGAAGAAGCCAACCCTGCAAGGCCCTGAGCTCGCGTTGTTCAACCAGGGCAAGCTCATCTACAATAAGGAAGGATATTGTAAAACCTGCCACCAGGCCGACGGGAAGGGCCTGCTGGCTGCGGGGTTCCCGCCGTTATCCGGGAATGCCTGGGTGAACGGGAATGACGAGCGGCTGATCAAACTGGTGCTCAAGGGGCTCGTGGGGCCCATCGAAGTGAGCGGGAAAAAATACCCCGGCCAGGTGCCCATGACGCCTTTCGGCGGTTTGCTGAAGGATGAAGAGGTGGCCGCGGTGTTGACGTATGTCCGGAATTCGTTCGGGAACAACGGTGCCGCCATTTCCCCTGAAAAAGTAAAGAAAATTAGAAAGGCCACAGAAAATAAAAAAGATTTATATTCAACGGATCAATTACTGAAAGAACACCCTATGAAGTAATTCGGCGTTGGGCCAAATCTAAAATTCTACGTCATGAACAACAAACTAAGATTGTTTTATGGCAGTTGTTTTGCACTGATCACAACTGCATTTTCCTTCAGCATCAGGGCGGGCATTCTTCCGCAGCTGGCTGAAACTTTCCAGCTGAGCGCCACGCAACTGGGATTCATCAATTCCATGTGGTTCCTGGGCTTCCCGATTTCCATGGTGATCGGCGGGCTGTTTTATTACCAGATCGGGCCGAAGCGGATCATGATCTTCGCATTTTTCGCGCATACGCTGGGCATTCTCCTGACGATTTATTCCGGGGGATATACGGGCCTGTTGATTTCCACGCTGCTATTGGGTTTGGGGAACGGTTGTACGGAAGCGGCCTGTAACCCCATGATCGCAGACAGCTATTCCGGCAAACAGATGAATACGCTGCTGAACCGTTTCCACATGTGGTTTCCCGGCGGTATCGTCATCGGCAGCCTCGTGAGTCTGGGCATGACGCACCTGAAACTCGGTTGGGAAGCACAGATATGGATCATCCTGTTGCCGACGCTGGTGTACGCTTTCCTGTTCTACAAACAGGAATTCCCGAAACCGCAGCACCAGGAAAGCGTTTCCGTTGTAGAAAACCTGAAAGCGATGGCCACACCGCTTTTCATATTCATCGCGCTTTGCATGACGCTTACCGCCATCAGTGAATTCGGGCCGCAACAGTGGACCGGCATCATCATGGCCGCAAGCGGCGCCGAGCCCATGGTAATATTGGCGCTGGTAACGGGTTTGATGGCAGTAGGGAGATATTTCGGCGGAAGCATCGTCGGGAAATTCGACCAGACCGGCGTGTTGCTGGGATCAGCGGTATTCGCCACCATCGGTATTTACCTGTTCAGCACGCAAACCGGTGGAATGGCTTATGTAGCCGCCATCTTCTTCGCGATCGGCGTATGTTATTTCTGGCCCAACATGATCGGGTTCGTCGCCGAAAAAATTCCCAAAAGCGGCGCCCTCGGCATGTCGATCGTAGGCGCGATGGGGATGTTCTCTACTTCCATGTGGAACCCCGTGATCGGCCGCTGGATCGATGAAAGTCGCGTGACAGCCGCAGCGAACGGTTTGACGGGCGCCGATCTGGAGCTCGCCGCCGGCCAGGAAACCATGAAGCTCATGATCATTTTCCCCGGGGTTTTGATCGTGCTCTTCGCATTGCTGTGGTTTTGGGTAAAACGCAAACCTGCGCAAGCCGTAGGGCAACCCGCACATTGATTTGATACGCTTCATCTTCTCCTTGGAAGATGCGGAAATATAAAACAGGCAACGATTCAGGAGGAAGTGACTTCCCTGGTCGTTGCCTTTTTTTGTTATTCTTGGAAGATGCGGAAACATATAACAGGCAACGATTCGGGAGGAAATGACTTCCCTGGTCGTTGCCTTTTTTTATTATTCGAGGAAGTTGCGGAAATATAGAACAGGCAACGATTCAGGAGGAAATGTCTTCCCTGGTCGTTGCCTTTTTTATTATTCGAGGAAGATGTGGAAACATACAACAGGCAACGATTCGGGAGGAAGTGACTTCCCTGGTCGTTACTTGTTTTGTTTATCTAGTGCAGTTACATATCGTCCATTTTGCATGTCGACAATCGAATAAATAAAATAGGAAAATTTACAAGAAAAAATAATTTTGAAATATAATTTTATCGGTATATTAGTTGCGTTGTTATCCGAAATGTGTTGTTATCCGATTCCCTGATTTGTGTTGTTATCCGATTCCCTGAAGAGTGTTGTACCCTGATTTTGTGTTGTTACCTGAATAACTTTCTACCATGCGCCCTTACCTAGAATGCAGGTACGTAGTTATGTTGTTATCTGTTGTTTACCTGTGTTGTTACCCGATCATAACACTAGCTATTTACGAAGACCCTGTTCCCGCGAAATGCATATTCCCAGCATCCCAGCCGGAAAATTTATCGTGTAAGCAATCTGACCGTTTCCCGGATGGGAACGACACTATCCCCCGCGGCATCTTGTCGCCGTCCATCGATTCATTGGGGAACAGGTTGAACGAAACCGTTGAAAATTACACGGACAGCATCCCCGCGCAAATGAAACGCTCCCTGCAGGGGAAACTCCGCCAGGCGCCCAATTCCCTGAAACAGCGTGCTGCAGGTTATTTGCCCGGTTCTCCCCTGAAAACTGCCAAAGGCATGCTACAGGAAGGCAAGGAAGCCCTCTCTCTGAAAAAGATACTCAACAACCATAAAGTGTCGGTCGTGAATGAAGGCCAGCTGGAACGTACCTACTGGGGCCCCGGCTACCATTTCCTCAATACCCTCGAGATCAATGGCTCGGTGACCGTAGCGAAAATCCCGCTCAACGTGATGTTCATGCATCAGGATTACCTCAACCCTTCATTTTCCTACCGCAACGTTTTCCGGACGAATTTCGACAAGGAAGCTTTCCTGAATAATTATCGCAAACAGTTGAAAGACAAGCTGGACGTGGATAAGATCGTGCCGAAAGACAAAAGCCTCCAAGCCGCGAAGAAAGCCGCCGAAAAGGCCGTTCGCAGCGAACTGGATGGCATGATGCAGGAATATGCCAGCGAATTCCGCGAGCCGCTCGCCGCGTTCGACTCTATCAAAGACCTTTCCACCGGCAATATCGGCAACGTGTTCCAGTCGCTGGTGAGCCAGCAATATGTGTCGAAGATCCGGGAGAAGGAACAGCAATTGCAGCAGCTGTCTACAGAAGCGCAATCCGGGAAAATAACAGAGCGCAGTCAGGCGATCCCCGGTCTCAAAAAGGAAATCGCCATTTATACGAAACTGCTGGCCTTCTACCAACGCTACCAGGCCCTGAAAAAGAAACTCGATCTGGTAGGGCTGGAAAACAGGTTGAACGAAGAAGGCATCGCCCGCATGCAGCAATTCGATAACATGCTCGACGATCCCTCCAGCCTGCAACAGCTCGCCGGACAACATTTACAACAAACCGGGCTGGAAAAATTCTTCATGCATGTGGAACAGATGAATGCCGGCCAGCATTCCGTGAGCCTCAGTCCTTTGTCGCTGTACAATTACCTCAACAACGGTCTCAGCATGGAGATCAGCAAAGACAATAAATATTTCTTCCTCCTCGCCGGCAAGGAAAAAGACCTGAACAGCCTGTACGACCGTTCCAACTTTACTGCGCTCAATCAAAACGATCATATCGGCATGGGCGTGCGGATGGGCCGGGGCAGCATTAAGGAGAACCATACGCACCTGTCCGTTTTTTCGTTCCGGCAATCCAAAGTGATGGGGGCCGCGCAGAACTTCGACATGCCGAAGAAGAATACGCTGGTCCTCGGTTTGAGCAACCGTTTCACCATCGGGGAAACGTCGACGGTGGAAATGGAACTGTCGAAATCGTCTGCCGTTTACACCCAGGCGGAATATGGGAATGATACGGCCGGCCGCCGCAAATCCGCCATCGCGCAGATGATGAATACGGAGGACTTCGGCCGCAGTCTGGCCATGGTGTTGAATTACGCCGGTAGTTTCGAGGAAGCGGGGCTTACCGTCGGCGCCAATTATACGCATGTGGCATCTGCATATACCAATCCGGGATCGGCATTTATGATGGGTGGTTCGAAAGATGCGGGTTTACAGGTGAAGAAAACTTTCCTCAAGAACAAAATCCAATTACAGGCCCGGGGCAATTTGCGGGAATATGCGTACGCCATGTTGCCCGGCAGGAAATGGCAGAACTTCAGTTCCCTGTTCGAAACCCGTTTCCGCTTTGGCAAAGGGCAACAGGCTTCCCTGAAATACCAGCCGATCCAAAGCTTCCGGAAAATCCCCGGCGGCAAAATCACCACCAACAGCACAAACCGCCTCACCGCCGAACTGAGCTTCCAGCAACGAATCCGGCAGTCTTACTACAGGAACGTTGTAAGCACCGCGTACAACGCCAGCCGCTACCTGTTGACAGACAGCCTGGCCAATCTGAAATCCGTGACCCTGAGCTCGCTGCAAAACATCAGCATCGGCAAGCAACTGGTTTACTGGAACGTTACCTACACGTATGCGCACAATCCCGGCGGACCGGCGTACCTGAATTCCGTGCTGAACACCGATGCCGGCATTACGTATATGCTGGGCGGGAAAATAAGCGCCACCACCGGGCTCAACTATTCCAGCGCGCAGAACTGGTACCGTCAGGTAGGCGGCCGGCAGACGATTTCCGCCAATATCAACAGCCGGATGCAGGTGAGCCTTTTCGTAGACTTCCGACAGAACATACAGCAATTCGACGCTTATTACGATGACCTTGTAAGGGCCGACTGGAGTTTCCGGTACAACTTTTAAAACAGGACCTATGAATAAATCCCTCCTATACCTGATCGGTATTCTCCTGTCTGCGTGCCCGTTGCGTGCGCAGATCAATTTCAACTACATCCCCGCCGTTAACGGCCAAACCCTTGACGGGCTGGCGATGGTACAGGTGGTGAACAACGGCGGCGCTACATTGAACGGTGCATTGAACATCCGCGTGAAAGACGGGGCGGGAAGAGTAGTGGTGAACATCGATGTGCCGAAAGTGAGCGTTTTGCCCGGTGGCAATGTGCTGCATAAAGGCGTGCTGGGAAATGCCGCCGTACGGTTCGGGAGCAGCCCCGCCGCCAGCCTGATGGGCCAGTCCGGCCGTTTCCCGGAGGGCGAGTATGAATATTGTTTCCGGTTCATCCAGGCGAATGCAAAGCCGGGGTACGACCCGCTGATCTTCGAAAACTGTTTCGACCATACCATCCAACCCGTGTCGCCGTTACTGTTGACAGACCCTTTCAACGGTGACCAGATCTGCAACACCCGCCCATCTTTCAGCTGGCAGCCTCCGGTGCCCATCGGGCCGGATACGCGGTACCGCATCGTGGTGGCGGCTGTGGAGGATAAGCAGGACGGTATCACTGCGCTGGCCAACAACAGGCCGGTCATCAACCTGTCTGAGCTCCGTTCGCAATTGCTGCCCTATCCGCCGCAGGCGCCGGATTTGGAGAAAGGGAAACAATACGCCTGGCAGGTGTGGGCGTACCAGGGCAAAACGATCGTCACGAAATCGGAAATCTGGCAGTTTACCATTCAATGCGATACGGTGAAAAATCAGAAAGACAGCTATCGCGAAGCCAAGCCTGCATTGGACGGCAGCTTTTACCTGGCGAAGGAAGTGCTGTATTTTTCTTTCAACAACCCTTATCGCGCCGGGCGACTGGAATACAGCATCTACGACCTGTCTGACCCCCTCACCGAAATCAAAAAACTGCCGCGGGTGAACATGAAGCAGGGCATCAACCTGGTAGACCTGAAGCTGTCTGGCAACAAATCGTTCCTGCACGGCCATCAATACATCCTGAAAATCCGGAATGCCGGCAATGCTGAACTGGTTTTAAAATTCTCCTATGCCGAATAGATTCCTGTCATGCGCATGGATGCTGCTGTTGCTGGCATCGTGCGGGCGTACGCCGGAAACCTACGTCAAATTTGTGAATGACCCGGCCAACGGGCTCACGTTGCAGCGGAATGTCGGGGATGTCTGGTACCGGGCGCAGCTGCTGCCGGCAGATTACCAGATACTGCTGTCGCGCAGCGGCGATGCGGGGATCGGGAATATGGAAAGGGACAGTCTGCGGGCGATGTACGGTTCGTATTACTACGTGCGGTTCGAAGTGGGCAGCACCCAGGCGGAAGACGGTGCCTCGGAGCTGAACCTGCATTACGACGCCACCGGCAATTTCATGCTGGTAATGGGCGGAGATTCGCTATCGGCGGCCTTCTGCCAGCCTATAGCCGGCGGCAGGAAAGGAGCGGTGGAGTATATGATGGCTTTCCCGAAAGAAAAACCGCGGAGCGAAAATATCACGCTTGTGTATAATAACCCGGCCTGGAACAATCCCATCCAGCAGTTCACTTTTTCTGACAAAAATTTTGATGTTACCCTGTTTTAAAACTATACCTAATGAACCTAATTTTTAAGTTCAGGAAACCCATTGCCATGTTCATGCTATGCGTGCTGGTCACGGAACTGGCTGTTCCTACGGCGGCATGGGCGTTGACGTCTGGTCCGTCGCAGCCGGAGATGACCGGTTTCAAACAGGCTGGCACCAATGATATGGTAGACCTGTTCACCGGAGATCTTGGCTACAACATCCCCTTGATGGATGTGGCCGGTTACCCCATTAACCTTTCTTACCAGGCTGGCTCGGGAATGGACGATGAAGCCAGCTGGGTAGGGCTCGGATGGTCGCTGAACCCCGGCGTGGTGAACCGCCAGATGCGCGGGCTGCCGGATGATTTCAACGGCGATGTGGTGAGCAAGGAATTCAGTATGAAAGATGATATTACCGCCGGCGGGAATGTGCAAATTTATCCGGAATTGTTCGGCCTCGGTAAAAAACTGAACCTTTCCGTGAATGTCGGGATATTTAAGAATTCATACCGTGGCTGGGGCGCGGAGATCGGCGCGAACGCGGGTATCAACCTCGCCAGCGCGGCGGCGGCGCCCAGTACTACGGAAACCTCGTCAGGCGGCTCCGCCGGCTTGTCGATCGGGTTGCAATCCAGTTCCAAAGACGGCGCCAGCATCAAACCGAGTGTCAATCTTTCCATTTCAAAAAAATCGGCGGATAACAAGGAAACCAATGCCGGGCTGTCTATCGGGTCGGGATATAACTCCAGGGCGGGCGTGCAGTCGCTGACCCTGTCGCCGAGTTTGCAGATGTCTGCCATCGAGGACGTTAAATCGGTAGACAAAGCGGGTAATTCGGTGGTGACGAAGGAAAAGAAAGAAGCCGGAATCAGCGGATCTTCTTCGATTTCGTTCGCGCGGCAGAGCTATTCTCCGCAAATCGATATTCCTTTCAATAATCAATCCTACACGTTCAGTGCGAGCTTCGGGCCGGCGGCTTTCGCTTTCCACCTGAAAGGCGGCATCACCGGGTATTACATGAAGCAAAAGCTGGCGCGGAATTCCCAGGACCTCAAAGCGTACGGGCTGCTGAACGCCGAAAAGGGCCAGCAGGACGTTCATGCGCTGATGGACTTCAACCGGGAAAACGATATTCCCTACCAGGATGGCGTGCCCTATCTGCCGGTCCCCATCCCTACGGCCGACCTGTTCAGCGTAACCAGCCAGAACGGCGGCGGGCAATACAAATTATACCGCAACGGTTCCGGTGTTTTCTTCGATCACCGCGGTGTGAACAACAGCTTCTCCGCATCGCTGGGCGTGGAAATCGGCGCCGGGAACATCTTCCAGGGCGGTGTGGATATCTATGCGCAGAAAGTGACCACCAAAGCCGGGAAGTGGCAGGATGACAACGATTTCCTGGGAAAAGGACAGTTCAATTCCGCCGACAACGCCAAGCCCTTGCTGGAGCCCGCTTATTTCAAAAGAGTGGGCGAGCCCGTTGCCGTCGATGAAAGTTATTATGCCGGGTTGTACGGCGATCAGCCGCTGCGGGTAGACATCCGCCGGGGAAAGGATATGCGCGCCCTCAATACCGTGATCACCGGAGACGGCAGGCAGGCTACCGTTTCCCAGCCCTTCAAAAGGGAAAAAAGAGCAGCGCGCAACAACGTGTTCAGTTATCTCAACGCCCAGGAGGCCTCGCAGGTGGGGCTCGACAAAACCATTCATTCCTATCCGAAGAACGAAGCGGTTTTCAGCGGCTGCGATCCACAGAACAAGATCGTCAAAACCGCGCGTACCCTCAAGCCCACGCACCACATCTCCGAAATCACGACCACCGATAACGGCGGCACGCGCACGGTTTTCGGCATTCCCGTATACAACACCCTCCAGGAAGAAGCCACCTTCAGCGTAGACCCCGCCAACGGCAATACCGCCACCGGAATGGTAAAATATACACCCCTCACCGACGACGGAAGCGGCAACCGCAAAGGCCGCGATCATTACGCCAGCAAGCAATCCACACCGCCGTATGCATATGCTTACCTGCTGACGGGGATCTTATCGCCCGATTACGTGGACGTGACCGGCAACGGCATTTCCGACGACGATCTCGGTATCGCGGTAAAATTCAATTATACCAAAGGGCTTCCGTCTTACGGATGGCGAACGCCTTACCGGCAAGACAGTGCCAACTTCAACCAGAATATGCTCAGCGATCCCCGAGACGATAAAGCCAATTATACTTACGGGCGCAAGGAAATCTGGTATACCCATTCCATCGAGTCCAAAACGATGGTGGCGGTGTTTCACACCAAAGACCGGGAAGACGGGCTGGGCGTGACGGGGAGCAATGGCGCCAGGGACCTTTCCAATCGCCAGCAATACCTCGAAAAGATCGTCCTCTACACCAAATCCGACCTCAGGGAAAAAGGCGTCAATGCCGTGCCCGTGAAAACCGTTCACTTCGAATACGATTATTCCCTCTGCGCCAACACCCCCAATAATAGCGGGAACCCCGTGATGGTGGCCGGTCAGGATATCAACGCCCGTAAAGGGAAACTGACGCTGAAGAAAGTGTATTTCACTTTCGGCGGCAACCGGAAAGGGATGTTGCAGCCTTACCGTTTCCAGTACAAAGACCAGGTGAACGGCGGCGTTATTCCCTATGCGGCTAAACAAACAGACCGTTGGGGCATGTACAAAGACGGTTCCTCCAACCCAGGGAACATGCGCAACGACGAACATCCCTACGCTACCCAGGATAAAACGAAAGCCGATGAATACGCCGGGCTCTGGCAACTGAACAAGATCCAGCTACCTTCTGGCGGCGAAATCAACGTGACGCTGGAATCCGACGACTATGGCTACGTGCAGAACCGGCGCGCCATGCAAATGAGCACCATCGCCGGGTTCGACAGCAAGGGCAAGGCAGACGGGATGATGTATGCCAACGAATTGCTGGTGAACCTCCCGCAACCGGTGAGCAACCGCGAGGAACTGGTGTTCCGGTATTTCCAGGGCGTGGAGAAATTATATTTCAAATGTTACACCGACCTCGACGGGCAGGGCCATTACGAATATGTGCCGGGCTACGGAACGGTGAAAAATGTACGACTGGTGGATGCCAATACCGCCGCCGTGACATTGGAAAAAGTGGAAGGCGTGAGCCCCATGACCAAGACCGCCTGGCAGTTCTTGCGGATCAACCTGCCGCTGCATGCCTATCCCGGGTCGGATACAGACGACCTGGGCGGCGACGTGACGCAGATCATCCGGTCGCTGGCGGCTGCGGTGGCCAACCTGAAAGAACTGGTGGAAGATTTCGACGCCAAGGCCGAGCGGAAGAAATTCGCAAACCGCGTAGACCTTTCCCGGTCGTGGGTGCGGGTGAATGCACCGTCGTTCACCAAGCTGGGCGGGGAAGCCGGGTGAAATCGATCCGGATATCGGACGTGTGGCAGGCCATGTCTGGCCAGGACATTGCCGATGGCGTGTATGGCCAGGATTATCATTATACCACTACAACCGCCAATGAAAAAGGCCAGCAGGTGCAGATTTCCAGCGGTGTGGCGGCTTATGAACCGATGATCGGGAACGACGAAAACCCTTTCCGGCAGCCGTTTTCGTATCAGAACAAACCCAGCTTCCTGGGGCTGAACAATTATTATTACATGGAAGATCCGATCGGGGAGGGGTATTTCCCCGCGCCAACGGTCGGGTATAGCAAAGTAACGATGCGGCATGTGGGGGCCGATAACTCCACGAACAAAACCGGTTACATCGAAACGGAGTTTTATACCGCGAAAGATTTTCCGGTGATCGTTAAAAAGATGGACAAGCATCACCAGTCGCACAAGCCATCGCCCATATTGAGCCTGTTCAAAGTGAAGGTGGCCAATGCGGTAGGGGTTTCTCAGGGATATTCCATCGAATTGAACGATATGCACGGGCGCCAGCGTGGCGAATCCGTTTACAATCGTGGTGGCAGCAAGATTTCGGGGATCGAGTATTCCTATAAAACGGAAAATCCGCTGGCCGCGCAGCAACGCCTCCTCAACAACGTGCTGCTGCTGAACCCGGACGGTACGATCAAGGACGGCCGTATCTCCGAGGAAGTAGAGCTGTTCACTGACATGCGCGAACAGTACACGGAAAACATCGGCGGCAGCGTACATGCTTCCGTGGGCGCTTTCATGGCCTGGATCTTCCCCGTTCCCTACTTCTATCCCGGCATCGGGCCGAACATCGAAACGCGGGCGTTCCGTTCCGCCAGCACCGTGAAGGTGATCAACAAATTCGGTGTGTTGCAGAAAGTGAAAAAGATTCAGGACGGGTCGGCCGTTTCCACCGAAAACGTGGCCTGGGACAGTGAAACGGGCGAAGTATTGTTGACGCGGACTTACAATGAATTCAACGACCCTGTTTACAACCTCACTTATCCCGCACATTGGGCGTATGGAGGTATGGGACAGGCGTATAAAAATATCGGTATCGAAATACGCGGTGTGAGCACCACCACGAACCGGCAACTGGTGAACCTGCCGCCAGACCTGCTCGTGCCCGGCGATGAAGTGCTGAACGTAGGCACCGGGCAGAAAGGCTGGATTTCCATGCCGCCCGGATCGGGGATGTACCTGATCAATGCGGCGGGAGAATCGCAGGTACTGTCTAACGCCACGCTGAAAGTGACGCGCTCGGGCAAGCGGAACATGGCGCAGGTGCCGGTAGGAGCGGTAACCTCGCTGCGTAATCCCATCAAAGGCGGGAGGATCGATGTGACGGCGTTTTCGCAGGTGCTGGATGTGAGCGCGGCAACGTATAAGGAAGAATGGCAGGTGCCGTTGCCGAAAGAAAATTGTGCGGGCTGTGATGCCGGCTACATCCTGAGTGCGGATGGCCTCTGGTGTGAGCGCTGGGATACGGTACCACGTTACCGGCCGGATAGCACAAGGGTATGCGCCGCTGTTTATCCCTCCTATGGTGCAAGATTCACGTTTGTATATGATCCGGGATACAGTGTCGGCGGCCTGGGCACGGGCAACAGGATTCCTTTTACCAGTACATTCTGGCACAACCAGAGCCAAAGCGCTTCTGCGGGCCCATTGAACAGGACGGGCGTTTGGTCCTGCAAAGCCAGTGAGATCCCTTATAACAGGTGGATCGGTTTCCGGACCTCTATCGAAGTGCCGGCGACGAAAACATATTATGTAGGCATGGGGGGCGATAATGAGATCCGATTTAAAGTAGATGATTCTGTAATTGTGGACATGGATGTACCTGCAATGGGACTCGAGCATGGTGGGGGCGGCCTTCCCAATGCCTTTACGATCTGGCATGTTTACCCGGTAACCTTATCCGCCGGTACACATACTATTGAAATGGAAGGGCTCAACTATAATGATACTGCATCTTTTGGGGCGGAGATTTACGATAACACGGCACTGGAGATACTCAACTCGAATGGTTATATCGAAGATGTGGCCGGCGGGGTGGATACGATATTCAGTTCCAGGAACGCCCGCGGCAAGTATTTTCAGGTGGGCGATACCACTGCCGTCTGCCGCAACGGATTCAGTCCCCTGCCCGACGGCCTTCGCTGTGTAGGTGTCGGGGACAGGAAGGCGGCGGTAGTGCAAAGTCCGCTCATCAACCCATACGCCGCCGGTATCCTCGGGAACTGGCGCCCCTGGCAGCAATTCGCTTATCACGATGCCCGGAAGAACATGCCCGCCAGCGCCGCGAATGCGACGCCCACGATCCGGAAATCAGGCGTGTTCAATTCTTATACTTCCTTCTGGAACTATTCCGGTGGGGTTTATAAACCCGTGAACAGCAACAATTACCCGAATTGGGTCATGAGCAGCGAAGTGCTGAAGTATTCCGACAAGGGTCAGGGTATTGAAGAAAAAGATGCCCTGGACCGGTATAATGCGGCGCTTTTCGGTTACCTGGGATCAGTTCCCGTAGCCGTGGCCTCCAACGCCCGCAATACGGAAATCGGGTTCGACGGGTTCGAGGATTATCAATACGCACTGGCCTGCAATGTTGCCGTTCCCGACGAATGCGCTATCGAAAAGCATTTCGATTTCAGGAAACTCATCCTCCAGGGCAATGCGCCCACGCGGGAAGCTGCGCACACCGGGAACTTCAGCCTCAAATTGTCTGCCCCCGCCGTCATGAAGAGAAATGTGACGATCACGGAAGGAGGGGATTTGCTGGCTTACGCCACTAACGGTCAAGCGTCTATCACCCCCAACACCAGCCTGAAACAGTTCATGCCGAAGCGGGGCGCGAAATACGTGGCGAGCGTTTGGGTGAAGAATAACACCATCAATGCCAATACCGCCAATGTGATCGACGTCCTTTCCGGGACAACGCTCATCGCCGGTTCTGAAGTGGCCGGCCCGCGGATCGAGGGATGGCGGAAGGTGGAAGTGGTATTTACCGTTCCGGCGAATGCCACGGAGATTTCCTTCAGGCTCAATCCCAAAGGCGGCGCCACTTACTTCGACGATATCCGCGTGCATCCGTACGACAGCCACCTGAAAGGGTTCGTTTTCAACAGCGGCAACATGTTCATGATGGCAGAGCTCGACGAGAACAACTACGCTACTTTCTATGAATACGACGACGAAGGAACGCTCGTCCGCATCAAGAAAGAAACGGAAAGAGGCATCATGACCCTGAAAGAAAACAGGTTAGGCTATAAAATTCAATAACCCGGTCCTACAAATCCAACACTATGAAAAGAGTTTATAAATATATAGCGGCCATGCTGGGAATGATGGCCTTCACGTTGCAGACCTTCGCCCAGTCGGATGCCCAAAGGCAGGCGGAGTCCATCTTCCAGGCGTATCAATCCAGTCCCGCGCTTTCTTTCAAAGCTGTCATTAAAATGTACCCGGCCGGCAAACCCCAGCAGCTGATCGACCAGGTGAATGCCGACTACGTTTTGCAGCGCGATAAATATTACTGCAAAATGGGCAATGTGGAGATCGTGCATAATTCGGAAAGCAGCCTGGTAGTGGACCACGACGATAAGATCGTGCTGGTGGGCGGAAGCCATCCCGCGCAGCGGAAATCGAAACAGGAAGAAGCGGCGTTCGACCTGCAATCGCTGTTGTTCCGCATGCAACTGGACAGTGTGAAATACACTGTAGTGCAGAAAGGCGCCCAGAAAGAGTTAAGTATTACCGGCATGGCGGACCCGCGTGTCAGAAAGTACCGCATCTTATACGATCCCGCCACTTTCCTCGTGAAACAGTTGCAGATCGAAATGCTCCCGGAAGACCAGACTTTCGGGAAAGACCCGCTGGTGGTGGATATCAATTACTATCAATACAATAAGACCCCGAAACCCGATTCCTTTTTCACCAGTGGGAAGTTCGTGGACCTGAAAGGAAAAAGCACCCGTTTGAAACCCGCTTATAACGCTTACCAGCTTGTTAATCAACTTTAAGACTGAACCCTATGTACCCTGTACCCATAAAATATCCGTTGACACTACGCCTGCTGCTTGTTGGCCTGTTGATGATATTCGGATTTGGCGCGAAGGCCGGTGACGAGAATTTCCTCAATACGCTGACCGGAAAGATCCTCTCGGGGCAAACCTGCACCGTGCAGGACGATAAATACGGAAACCCCACCGCCTGGCAGGCCATCGAAAGAGACTTGTCCGTCAATAACATCGTAACGTTCGAGTTGCGGTTCGATACCAGTATCTATTACTACAACCGGCCATTCACCTGTTTGCTGGATTATAATCTCGAATATGAAGACAGGAACGGGGTAACGAAGACGTTCAATAACCTCAAGCTGGATATTGCTTACGACACTACGCCGGGTAGCCAGTACAAAGGTATCGCGATGTTCAAGTTCGCGGGCGGGCATAAGGTGAAGATCACGGTGAACAGTATTTCCAGTCCACAGTTGGGCGGCCAGAACGATCTGCCGGCCATCTTCCGGATCAAGAACGAAATCCAGATCGTGCGGCGCTATAATTTCAGTACATCGAATACCGACATCGCGCAGCACAGCTTCAATGCTTCCCAGAACCTCGGGAAACAATTGATCGTAAGTTGGGACACGCAGGAAGGGAAATACGCCGGCGCTGAAAACTATGACCTGGAATGGACTTTCATTGATGACAATACGGCGATGGCCGACAGGGTGCGGACGCTGAACACGCCGGCTCAGATCGCGGCGGGGACGATCACCGTTCCGGATGCGGAATTGCAGCAATGGTTTTTGAATAATAATACCCGGGTAACGGTGTCGTCGCCCACATATACCATCAACCTCGTCTATCCCGCCGGGTTCGTGTTGTACCGCATCCGTGGAGTGAGGATCAATCCTTTGGATAATGAGCGGCAGGAATCCGACTGGAGCTATAAGGCCGGGCTTCCCGGCAGCACTACCAGCGCCGTCGCCAGGTTGGAGCAATCGCACGAGCCGACGCTGAACTGGCAATATAATGCCAGTTTTGCGGAAGAGGGGAAAAGGAGCGAAACGGTTTCTTATTTCGACGGAACGATGCGCAACCGGCAGTTGGTGACTTTGAACAATTCCAGCAACCGGGCGATGGTGCAGGAGAATATCTATGACGCCACGGGGCGCGCGGCCATGAGCTTTCTGCCCAGCGTGGAGCTCGACAGCAGTTTGCATTTCTTCAAAAATCTGAATACGACGATTTCAAGCGGCAAACCTTATAGTTTCAAGGAATTATCAGGCGATACCGCAGCATGCGTAATTGCGCCGGAACCCGCGAGCACGGCTACGGGTGCTTCCCGCTATTATTCGGAGAACAATCCCCATACGAATTCCCTTTTCACCAAATACCTGCCGCATGCGGAAGGTTATCCCTTCGCCGCCACCCAATTCGTTGGAGATCAAACAGGGAGAGTTAGAAGGCTTGGGAACGTGGGCCCGCAATACCAACCGGGCAGTGGCCATGATACAAGATATTATTACGGAAAGCCGTCGCAGCAGGAGCTTGACCGCCTCTTCGGTTCGGAAGCCGGCGATGCTTCACATTACCTGAAGAACCTGATCGTTGATCAGAATAACCAGGCCAGTGTTACCTATGTGGACGCCCGTGGGAAAACCATCGCTACCGCACTTGCGGGGCGTGTGCCGGATAGCCTCTATGCCCTGGCTTCTTCCCAGAATGCGATAACGCCTTATACCGGGGAGCTGGCTACCCCTCAGAATACGACCCGCAGCACGGCCGACTTCACGGTTACTTCCGCCAGCAGCCTGCTCATCCCCCTGTCCGGCACCTATCGCTTCGATTACGCGTACGATCCCGCAGTAGCGATAACCAGTCCGTGCGAAGAAAACATGCAAGACCTTTGCAGCGATTGCTATTACGACCTCTGGATCACCATCAAGGACGAATGCGGCGTCGTAAAACATGAAGTGAAGATCGCGGCAGACCTTACCGGCATCGAAACCACCTGCGACCGGAAGCTCCCGGCCGTAAGCGGTACCTTCAACGCCGAACTGGAAATCGGCGAATACCAGACTACGTACCAGCTGCGCGCCAGCAGGGCCGCCGCTGCGTATTACGATTCCGCCTACCTCCAGCAGAACACCTGCATCCTGACGCTGGAAGATTTCAAAAGAAATTATCTCCATAATATCGACCTCTCCGGCTGCTTCGGCGATGCCGCGCCCTGCGCGGCCACGCTGGGCACCAAATCCCTGTTCACCACCCGGTTCCTGAACCTCATGCTGGAACAGGATATCGTCCCGGTTTCGACAGACACGGTGTACGTTCACCAGCTCTACGATTCCCTGCTGGCGCAATGCCAGGCCAACACGGCCGGCGGAGAATCGCCCTGCAACGATATGCTGCTGCAGATGGAGGTAGACGTTACGCCCGGCGGGCAATACGCGCTGTACGACGACGGGGCCCTGCAGAACAACGCCACCAGCGTTTTCCTGGAAAGGAGCATCAACGTGCTGGACAAATACAAACTGGTGACCGATTTCAGGAACAGCGACGGGCAGCTGGACACCGTGTACAACGATGCCGGCGTGCGGAAAGCGCCGCAGGCGCTCACGGAATCCGAGTTCATTCGCAACTGGAAACCTTCCTGGGCGGCCTCTTTGCTGCCTTACCACCCTGAATACTGTTTCTATCGCTGGTGCCAGCAAACCGATGCCAGCCGCCGGTTCGATGCATCGCTCGATAACCTGAACACCGCCCAGGCCGCGCGCGATGCGGGCGTTTGGGACGGCAGCAACCCGCTGAAGCTCCTGCAGCAGGATCCCTTCTTTGCCGCGGGAGGCGCAGGGAACGGGCATTACGGCGCTTTGAGCGGACAGCTCCAGAATTATGCGGAGTACATCCGGCCGGGGGCTTCCTTGCCCGCCAGCAGCGTGTTGCAGGTCATTAAATATGTCATCTACTGTTCGAAAGATCCCAACGTAACTTCCTTCAACGCCTGCGCCGGCCCGGCAGATTGCGCTGCCGGAAGGGATGAAGACAGCGAATGGGAAATTTACCGCGCGCTCTATCTCCAGCTGAAAGGCCCCATGCTGGAAATCGCCCGCAGCAACAATTCGGACGCAACGATCCGGAATTGCCGCAATTGCTACATCGGCAGCGGCCTGGTAAACAACGATACCACCATGGGCGACGATTACGGGCAACAGGAAATTATCAATGGAAGAGTAGGTACTTGTCCTTCGGACCCGCTCGCCGCCGCCTATAAAGACAAGCGCCGGATTTTTGCGGAAGATCTCCAGGCCCAGGGCGTGTTGCAGAACCTTTCGTCCAAATCGCTGGTGGAACTGAGCGACAGCATCCGCAATGTGAACAACGCCGCACTGGCAGACAACTGTCTGAAAAACTGCGAAGCCCAGGCCGACCGTTGGATGGAGGCGCTGAAAGGCTGCAACAATCTCATCGGCCCCGGTAACGATTCCACCAAATTCAAACAACTGAAAGCCGGGCTGATCGACGTATGCCGGAAAGGATGCGATATCACGCACTTCCTCGGTTCCAGCACTATCAGTCCAGACAGCACGAACATCGACCAGAACTTCCAGGCCGTGATCGTGCGGGTGCTCGGCGCCGGTGCCATCAACAGCAACTGTACCGCACTGCTTATCAATTATCCGACGTCCTTCGACAACCCGTCGCTGGAATATAATACCGTAGACAGCTGTACCTGCGAAAAGATCAGCTCGCTCCATACTCAATACCAGGCGAATGCTTACAACAAATCTACCGCAGGGTTCCTCCGCTGGCTGAAACAGAAGTTCGGCCCGTCTTTCATGATGACCACCGGCCAGCTGGACCTCCTGCTCAACAAATGCGTGAAGGGGGATTGTGTGAGCCCGTCTCAGCTTCAATTCCCCATCCCGTATGCCCTGGCTTGCAATACCTGCGTGTCTTGCAGCGAAATACAGGTGCATGTGAACGCTTTCCGGGCGCAATTCCCGGCATTGACGCCGGCTTCGGCCAATTACGAGCCGTTGCTGACGAACTATCTGAACAATGCGCTGAAGTACAATCTCAGCTATTACGAATATCACCAGTTCCTGGCGCGTTGCCAGGGCGATATCGGCAGCGGGCCCATGACGGATATCACCTGCGAAGCCTTTACCATGGCGTATGATCAGTTCAGCCGCCTCAAGCCCAATTATTATGCGAACCCCAACGGCAGCGTGCATGTGGCGGATAGCTTTAAAACGCATGTGGCCGACTGGATGAATATCATTTTCAACCGCCAGATGGTGTTTGCCGATTACGAGCGCCTGGCGCAGAATTGTAACATCGCGTTGGATATCCCGCACGACAGTGCCGCCGCCAATTGCGAAGGTCCCGTTACGCCGGAACGCCAGATCCAGGCTTGTCTGCCCGTGATGCTGGATTGCTGTGCGCTGGACGAATACCTGGTAAGGTTCAGGAATGTGTTCCCGGCAAATGCGAATGCCCGGTTGCTGGCATATTACTTCCGGATGCAGGCGCAGCAATGGTGCGCGCCGACGGGGATGCCGGTGATCAGTCATTTGCAGCCTTACAGCCAGGTGACGGCTTATTATAACAACCTGTCGCTGCCGCATGATGTGATCGTGGATATCGTGGATTCCGTGGCCACTTATACCAACAGCGGCGTGGCGCAATGCAACCAGCCGTCGTACAACTTCGGAGAAGGCGGTACGGGGCTTGGGCTTTCGGATTACAGGCTGTGTAACAGCCCGGCTTCGCTGGTATATGTGCCCGATTCCGTGGGCTGTATGCGCACGGCGATGGAAATGACGTTGATGAACGCATCGCTCGCATATGCGACCTATCGGGATTCTGTGCTAAAGGATTTCCAGGACATCTACCAGAGCAAATGCCTGGCGGTGCAGCCGCGGCTGAATGTTTCCGGCGACCTCTACGAATATCATTATACCCTGTATTATTACGACCAGGCGGGTAACCTCGTGAAAACGGTGCCTCCCGCCGGCGTGAAGCTGCTGACGGAGCCCGAAATTGCCGCCGTCCGGCAAGACAGGCCTTTCAATATCGCGGAATGCTTCGAGCGGACGGATTCGCTGAGCTTCGCGGGAACGGGGGCTTACATCCCGCAGCCGTCGTGGTTGCTGAACGATGTAACGCAGCCGTATACGATCGAAACATGGGTGAACCCCGCGGCGGGTCACGACCAGGGGATTTTCTCCGACAACGTTCCGGTGAGCGCGCCATCGCGTTTCATCGACAGTACCTATACCATTCCCGCTTTTTATGGGGAGAAGGGTGTGAGCTGCTATACGCGCGGCAACCAGCTGGTGTTCCGTTACGGACAGCATATGCCGTTCACTTTCCCTTACCCGGTGTTCCTGGAAATGGAAGGGGTGGCCGGCGTGCCGGTGTCGGCTTTGTTACCGGCGGGCAAGTGGTCGCACATCGTGATCACGGGCACGGGGAACCGCAGCAAGCCGTTCTCCGTGGTGATCAACGGGCGTGCGATTCCCGTGACCTACATTACGAAACGCGATACGCTGGGCGGCAACCTCGCCGAGCTGGAGCCGCGGCAGTGGCGTTATGGCGCCGTGCTGGCGGACAGTGCCTGGAAATATATGAAGGGATATTCCAAGCAATTGCGGATTTATAACCGGGTGATGGGATACGCCGAGGCGTTGCAGAATTATAATAACACATGCCTCCTCCCACGCAACGACGCCGGGCTGGTGATGTGGTTGCCGATGAACGAGGGGGCGGGCGCGGAGCTGCGCGATATCGTGAAGGAAATGGACGTGAAGGTGGTGGGCGCCGGGAAGTATAACTGGATCCGGCATCATGATCCGGTGTTTGGTAAACATACGATGACGTCGGGGTATTTGTATACGACACTGGACGCAGTGCGGGAGCAGGTGACGCCGGATGCGGGGCTCACAAAAAATTGGTACGACCGGCTGGGACGTGTAGCGGTTACTCAAAATGCTGAACAGAGGCAGCCAGTGAACGGAGGGGTAGCCAACCGCTTCACTTTCATGGAGTATGATAACCTCGGCAGGATAGTAGTAATGGGAGAAAAGGGGGGCGAACTTGAATGGCATTAACACCCTTGATCCGGTGGCGCTGACCGGATGGATGGCAACAGGAGTGAAAATTCAGGTGATCCGGCATAATTATGATCAACCAGTCAATAGTCTGCCTTTCGTGCAAACGAACCTGAGGAGGCGGATCGCGTCTTCCGAATACGATGTAGATGGAGATGGAAAGATTGAAACTGCCACCCACTTTAGCTATGATGTAGCAGGAAATGTCAAAAGTATGTGGCACTACCATCTGAAAATGGAAGAAGCCTTGGCGGGGCAAGGGCTGAAGCAGATAGATTACCAGTATGATCTTGTTAGTGGCAGAGTACGTGCTTTGCATTATCAGAACGGACAGCCCGATCAGTTCATTTACAGGTACAACTATGACGCCGGCAACCAGTTGAATTCAGTGTCCAGTAGCAGGGACCAACTTACCTGGCAAAACGATGCCAGTTATCAATATTATCTGCACGGGGCCCCTGCACGTATCGAGTTAGGGACTTACAAAGTACAGGGGACGGATTATGCCTATACCCTGCAAGGACGGTTAAAGGGCTTTAATAGCGGTTTGCTCGATCCTGCTGTGGATATGGGAGAAGATGGTAAGAGCAGTTCGCTGCACAGTACGGTGGCCAGGGATGTGATTGCTTATACTCTGGGCTATCATACAAACGATTATATTGCAGCTGGTGTTGTAGCTGCGCAAGCGTTCAATACTGCGTTCAATGCGCCTTCTGTTTTGAGTACTGGAAATGGGCTGTATAATGGAAATGTTAACTCATCTACGATTGCCTTTTCTAAACTGGATAATGGTCTCACGAAAGGGTATTCTTACGGTTACGACCAGTTGAATCGTCTTGTGGAAGTACGGCAGCACAGTGGGATTACGGGAGGATGGAGTAATGGTTCGATTATCGAAGATTATAAGGAAAGTATCAGTTATGATGCGAATGGGAATATTCTGCATCTACATCGAAATAGTACAACAGCAGGAGGAAGGCTGTTGTTGATGGATAAGATGGCTTACAACTATAAAGCAGGTACCAATCAGCTGACTTTTGTTACGGATGAAGTCGCCTCAGGTAATTATTCAGAAGATATCGATAATCAATCTTCAGGTAACTACGCTTATGATGCGGCAGGACGGATGATCCGCGATAATGCAGGCGGCATTGGTAGAATAAATTGGAATGTATTTGGGAAAGTTAGTGCGGTGTATGGAAAGAATGTAGTACAATATGGTTATGATGCCAACGGAAGCCGAATTGTTAAAACTACAGGAGATTCATCCGTTTTCTATATTAGGGACGCCATTGGAAATATACTTTCCGTTTATGAAAGCACGCCCGCAGGATTCAATTGGAAAGAACAGCATTTATATGGTAACCAACGATTAGGCATATGGGAGCAAGGTAAAGGTATGCCGGCGCGGATACTCAGTCCGCAATCAGCATTGGATACCTTGAGCAACACCTATAGCATTGGCAGCCGGACGTATGAATTGTCCAATCACCTCGGTAACGTACTTGCTACCATCAGTGATAAGAAATCCGGAGTATCTTCAGGTGGTGCCCTAGTTGACTATTATGTAGCGGAAAGCCTCTCGCAGCAGGATGCTTATGCATTTGGTATGGCCCAGCCAGGAAGGGACTACTCCATAGATGGAAAATACCGTTTCGGGTATAATGGGCAGGAAAGGTCAAGCGAGATAGATGGGAATAGCTTTTCGGCGGAATATTGGCAATATGATGCGAGAATTGGCAGAAGATGGAATCCGGATCCCAAAGCCGTAGAATGGGAGAGCGTTTACGCAGCAAACCGCAACAATCCAAATGTTCACACGGATCCTAAAGGGGATAATCCCGTACTTGGCGGAATACTGGGGGCGCTCACGGAATATATGGGTATAGTGGGAAACAAGATGTTATTTGAGGGTATGTCATTTGCTGAAGCAAATAGCGACCTTGGATGGAGGGATGGTTTGGATATCATAATCGGAGGTGCTATGGGAGCCGCGTCTGGAGCTATTGATGGCGGATTGACGAGAATGGCCAAATGGCTGAGCAATCCTACGCACCAGAAAATTTTTGTAAAGCTGCTTGAAGTTGGCGTCGAAGCCTTGGAGACATCTTTAAAAGCTTTGTATAAAGACACTGAATTTGACCTGAAGAGTATACTTCTGGCTTCCCTGACCGAAGTAGGCCTCGGGCATTTGATGAAGTCAGACGCTGTACAGGATGCGGCGGAACAAGCTATAAAAGAAGTGAAGCCGGCAATTGTACAGGCTGAAAGGAAGATTAAGGATCTGTCCAAACGCGCTAAACCCCAGCCGAAATTGATTAAAAAAGCCAAGTATGAAAAGAAGATCGCTATTGAAAAGGGGGTTATGTTTACAACTATGCATGTTGGGCTGAATGGAACCGGAGAAGGAGCTGCTAAGGTTGTCGCTAATGCTGTACAAGATGGCGTAGATCCTAAAATTAAGAAGGATAAGAAGGAGGAAGTGGAAAAGCCAAAAGAGAACTAATCTTAATACTATATCATATGGGATCAGGTAAAATTGTCCGGATTTTTTTGCAGTGCTGTTTATCGTCATTGCGTTCGTTAGCGGATGGAATTATTTCGAATATAGAAAGGCATTGGCGAACGGACAGCCGGTTCAGTATGGTTATGTAGACAGGAAAATCAAAAAAGGGAAAGGGCGGACGCATGAAATGACTGTTGTATACAATGGAAAAGAATATGTTGTTGATATAGAAGGAGATATGTACTACGACGTCGATGCCGGCAAGTTTCCCCCAATGTATTATGTTGCGTCCAGGGATAAGCTGATAACCGCATGGTATGTTACATTCTCTTTACGTCTCGTATGCATTTTTTCTGGATTATTTATTGTTTGCATGCTACCCTGGGACCGCTGGACGGCTAAGTGGAATCATCCCAAATCCTTAACGAAAAAGTAAAATAAAAGCAAAACCCTACACCGTGAAAATATTCGCCTTATCCATTGCCTGGCTGTTAACCAGCCTCGTGTCCCTCGCGCAGCACGTCTACCCCATAAAGGCAGACAGCGTCCGGATATACAACACAAAGGATACCGCCGAGCTCATCCTGGAAAACCACACCCAGCGAGTGAACGGATTCCTTTCCAATAAAGGCCGCGGCCGCACCGAATTCCGGCGCATCCAGCTCGCATCCGTGGGAGACACCGCCCTGGCGCTCAGCGACCAGGACAGCCTCTCCATCCGCGACATCCTCTGGAAGGGCGGGCTCACGCACGATCTCACCATCACCCCCGACGCGGATTACACCATCCCACGGAACGTAGGGATCATCCTGCTCCGCAACCCCACCGCCGGCCGGAAAATCAACCTGCCCCCGCCCGCCGCCAACCTCAACCGGGAAATCGTACTGCTCGATAAATCCACCGGGAACCACCGGTGGACGGTCAACGGCGCTTTCGTTACCCGTGAGGCCCTGGGGAACCCTCCTTATGCTACGCAAAACAATGTGGTCATCGGTAAAGGCGACCGGATCCACCTGTTTTCCGACGGCAGCAAATGGTACGACCTCAGCACCTGCACACCCGGATCCAACCTGCCCCCGCAGGCCAATGCCGGTCGAGATACCTCACTGCCGGCAACCGTCACCCAAACTACGCTCAACGGCACCGTAACCCCCGGTTCCAGCAATACCTTCACCACCACCTGGCGCATCATCAGCCAGCCCCCCGGCAGCTCAGCGCAACTGGCAGACAGTACCAAAGCTTCCACCACGCTCACCGGCCTGTCTGGCGGCGTGTACGTCCTCGTCTTCACCGCAAAAGACCATCTCGGCCTCACCGGTACAGACACCATCCGCATCACCATGGTCAACCCGTCGCAGATGTACTCGTCTGGCGGGTACAACGATAACGTCTACGATTCCGCGACCGGCCGCAAAACCTGGATCTACCTGCCCGATGGTTACGATCCGCAGCGCGCCGAAAAATATCCCATGATCATCTATCTCTGCGGCATGGGCGAAAACGGGACAGACGTCAACCTCATCCTCCAACCCACCGCCGGATTGCCCAAACTGCTGTACGACCGCGCATTCCCCATGGAATCCATCGTCATTATCCCGCAACTGACGGAAGGCTGGTGGACCACCGCCATCATCAAAAAAGCATACAATTGGGCCGTACAGAATTATAATGTAGACCTGCAACGGGTGTACACCACCGGCCTTTCCACCGGCGGCAACGGCGCCAGCATGATGGCCTACGATTTCCCGCAACTCATCGCCGGCTTTATGCCGATCGCCAGCGTGGAATCAAACGTGCAGCAAAACGGGCCCGTCGTGAAAGATATTCCCGCTTTCTTCCTCAATAATATCAACGATCCGTATATCGACGAGCAACTCGCGTTCGATTGTATCAACAGCATCAACAGCGCCAATCCCAAAGGCCTTTACCCGCCCATCCTGAAACTGGTGAGAACGGGCGATCATGGCCCCACGGTCTGGAACAATAACGTGTACGACAAACGCTTCGCACCATTCGATTTCGAGCAGGATTTCTTCCTCATGCACAGCAAAAATCCCGAATACTCCGCCACGAAATATGTGGAAAGATCGGAGGGGTCGATGGACATCGTGGATTATGGAAGGGCGAAAATTCTGCTGGACAAATTGCCCGCCAGCGCCGCGAAAACCGCCCTGCAACAGCGTTTGCAGAACAGGCTCCTGGCGCTCACGGAAAACGACCGCTATTTCACGATCGACCCCGGCGTTTCCGCCAACCCGGCATTGCCCAATTCGAACAAAGTGACCTCCGCCGCACCGGGCACCATTACTGCCGGACTGACCGATATCAAAGGCGCCGCTTCCGCGATCCGTTTCGAGGTATTGTCGGCTGCCGATCCGGTGATGGTCAACGATGGACTTGATCATGACTATATGGGCTTCGACAGGTCGGCCTACAAAGACGGGATCAACATCACCGGCACCGGCGCGCAATTCCGGTTGCACGACCTGAAACCGAATGCCAGCTACGATATCTATTTCTTCCATTCCCGCAAACAGCGGAAAAACGGGCCTGAAACCCCATTCCGCGCAACCGCCAACGGCGAAAGCGGCCTCTCCGGCGAAAACGCCTGGAATGGACTGGATTACCTGGCCATCGCCAACGTGGTCCCCGATGCCAACGGGAAAATCGATCTGACCCTGCTGCCCACCAACGACACCGCCACGGTGAACGTGATGATGCTGAAAGAGAAACCAGGCCTCCAGCCCGGGACCAAAGCGAAATTCAACTTCTGTCGCACCCCGGTTAACCTCCCCGGCTGGACGGACGTAAACGGCGACCCCACCGCCAACGTCCAGGAATTCACGGACGCCGCCACCGGCTGGGCGGTGAATACCGTGAGCACCTCGGCATGGAAACGCTATTTCGAAATTTATGCGGTGGATAATGAAGGAATGCTGACCGGCACCTTCGGGGAATTCCCGGTGGATGTGGTGCGCAGCAACTTCATCAACTTCCAGTTGAAGTTTACGGGGAACAATTACAACCTGGAAGTGGGGCGCCCGGGAGGACAGGGTTTGCCTGCAGGAAATTACCGCATCAAGGTGATGTCGTCTGTCCGCAGCGAGATCAACAACCTGAACCGTGGCGAGTTGAATGTGAAGTTCGGCAACGGCGGCAATCAGCTGCAGTATATGTACCCCAAGGATAATGTGAACGTGTCGGTGGTTTTCACTGGTTACGTACAGGAAGGAGGAACGATCAAAATTGGTGTGCACAGTTACCTGAACTGGTCAGACTTCGCACTGATCAATGGTCTCATCGTGGAGAAAATCGATTAAAAACATCGCACAAACCCTATATAAATGAAAAAAATCATTCTGTTCATAGCCTGGTTCTTCATCCATCTCGGTGCGTATGCCCAGCATATATACCAGATCAGGGCGGATAGTGTGCGCATCTTTAACATTTGCGACACGGCGGAGCTGATCATAGAAAACCGCACGCAAAATATCAGGGGCTTCCTGTACAACAAAGGGGGCGGCCGCACGGAATTCCGGCAGCTGCAGCTGGTGGCGGTGGGAGATTCCGCCATCGCGATCCCCGGGCAGGATACGTTATCGCTCCGGGCCATGTTGTGGAGCGGGGTGATGAAGCGCGGCCTGGTCATAGCGCCCGATGCGGATTACACCATCCCGAACGATGTCGGGGTCGTGATCCTGCGGGAAGTGGCGGCCGGCCGGAAAATTATGCTGCCTCCCGCCAATACCAACATGAACCGGGAAATCGTCATACTGGATAAAACCACCGGATCTAACCGCTGGAAGGTAGACGGAGGATATGTTCCTCGCAGCGCGAAAGGCGTTCCACCCTACGATACCGTGCAAAATGCGGTGCTCGTAAAAGGGGAAAAGCTGATCCTTTTTTCGGATGGGGAAAAGTGGTACGACCTGAATGTGTGCGGCGCCGGCGGCAATAAAAGTCCTTACGTGAACGCCGGCAACGATACCGCGCTCAACCAGGGTACTACCAGCACCACCGTGAAAGCGATCGTTACGCCCGGCACGAGCTCCAGCTATACGGTAGATTGGGAGATCGTGAGCAAGCCCGCGGGCTCGAACCCCGTTATTTCGGATACCGCGGCGCTGTCGCCGACGATCACCGGCCTCACGGGTGGCAGCTACGTGATAAAGGTGACCGTTACGGATGCGAATGGGCTGATTGCCGTGGATTACATCACCGTTACGGTATTGCAGCCGGCACAGATGTTCTCGTCTGGCGGATATAATAATAACGTATACGATACCTCCACCGGCCGTAAAACATGGATGTACCTGCCCGCCGGATACAATCCGCATAAGAAGGAAGGATATCCGCTCATCATTTACCTGGTGGGTGCGGGACATAGCGGAACGGACATCAATATGCTCGTGAATGCGGACGCCGGCCTTTCCCGCTACCTGCACCAAAACGCCTTCCCGATGGAATCGGTGGTGGTAACGCCGCAGCTGACTACCGGATGGTGGACGACCGTGGAAATCAAAAAAGCATACGATTACGCGACACAGCATTACAACATTGATCTTGACCGGGTGTATATTACCGGTTTCTCCTCCGGCGGCAGCGGGTCTTGCGATGCCGTGGCCAAGTACCCGGAGCTTTTCGCCGGATATATGCCCGCGTCTTCGGTGGAAAACCAGCTGAAATATAATGGCCCGGCGGGCAAGAACGTGGCTGGGTATTTCCTGCACGACCTGCGCGATATGTACGTGGACCCCAACAACAGTTTCACGGCCGTCAACAGCGTGAACGCCTCCAGCCCCAAAGGCTACTATCCGCCTATCGTGAAAGCGACCCGGCTGGAAATGCACTCCGGGCTGTGGGACCGCGAACTGTACGACAAACGCATCGCGCCGCTGGATTTCGAAAAAGATTTTCTTCTCCTGCATAACCGCAATCCGCTCAAAACGGCCGCTAACTATGTGGCAAGAGCGGAAAATTCCACCGATTACATCCAGGTGGCGATCGCCGCGAAGCTGCTGGACAAACTGCCCGCCAGTGCAGAGAAAAGCGCGCTCCGGCAAAGGCTGGACGTAAAGCTGGCCACATTGACGGCCACGCAGCGGTTCTTTGTGGTAGACCTGGCCCATCCGGCAAACGCGCCCGCCGCCAATACCACGCAAATTACAAGTGCGGCGCCCGGCACCATTAAACATGGCTTAACGGATGTGACCGGCAGTAACTACCCCATCAGCTTCGAAGTGACCGCTTCCGCTGCCACGCAGCCGTTGAACGATGGTCTGGAGAATGATTACCTCGGCTTCCAGCATACCGTTTACAAAGACGGGTTCGAGATCAGCGGTACCGGGTCAACATTCGTGTTTGCCAATCTTTCCCCCCATTCCCGGTTCAATATCCGCGTTTTCCATGCCCGCAAAGCCCCGCCACAGGCACCCAAATATGATTTCAGCATTACCGCGAACGGGGTTACGCAGCCTTCCGGCGAAAACGCCTGGAATACCGACCAGTACGCTGAATTGGGAAATATCGCGGCAGACGCGAATGGGAAAATCACCCTGCAGCTCACACCCCTGAACGGCAACGCCGCCCTGGTGAATGCGATCATGCTCATCGAGAAAACCGCGCCGCAAACCACCGGCCTGAAAGCCCAGTTCGATTTTGGCATCACGCCGTCCAACATTCCGGGCTGGACGTCCGTTTATGGCAACCCGGTGCAGCAGGTGCGCGAGTTCACCGATGCACAAACAGGTTGGATGATCAGCACCGTGAGCACCGCGAACTGGAAGCTTTTCGATAACAGGTACGGTTCCGACACCAATGGCGTGCGCACCGGTACGTTTGGCGAATTCCCGATGGAAGTGGTGAAAAGCTATTTCATGCATTATTGGGACAAGTTCAACGGCACCAATTACAACCTGGAAATCAAACGGCCCCACGGGCAGGGGCTCCCCGCGGGCACCTACCGCATCAAGATCCTGGGCTCGATCCGGAAGGAAAGGGTGGACCTGGTCGATAGCGATGTGAACGTGCGCTTCGGCAAAGGAGGAAACATTTTCGTGAAAGATTACCCGACCGATAATGGGAACAAAGCCATCATACTGACCGGACAAGTACAGGAAGGCGAGACCATCAAAATCGGGATACACGCTTCGCAAAGAAGTTGGCCGGAATTGGCTTTTATCAATGGTTTGATCGTAGAAAAAATTGATTGATATGAAAAGAATATGCTTGATGATACTCCTGGCCGCCGGCACGCTTTCCGCCGCGGCGCAGAAAAAATACCAGATCAGCGCAGACAGTGTGCACATCTTCAGCGATTGCGGCATTGCGGAACTGATCATCGAAAATAAAACGAAACAGGTGGATGGGTACCTTTTCAATAAAAACCTCGGTCGCACGGAGTTCCGCCGGCTGGAGCTGGTATCCGTGGGCGATAGCGCCATCGCCATTCCCGGGCAAGACACTTTGCTCCTGCGTTCGGTTTGGTGGATGGCGGATATGTCGCGCGGGTTGCAGGTGGCCAAAGACGAGGATTATACGGTGCCGACCAACACCCGGATCGTTATTTTACCGGAAATTACCGCGCCCCGCAAAATCATCCTGCCGTTGCCTGCGGATAACCGGAACCGGGAAATCACCATCATCGACAAATCGAACGGCGCCAACCGCTGGAAAATCAGCGGGAGCATCGTGAACAGGGGCGTCAACGGCGCGCCGCCCTACAATGCGGAAGATGGTGTGGCCATCGGTCAGGGCGATAAGCTCATCCTCAACAGCGACGGGCAGAAATGGTACAATACCCAGGCCTGCTGCGGCAACTGATTTTTTTAATAAGGCCTTGCTTTGACGGGCAGGGCCGTTCAAAAATCCAATCCTGATTGCGGGGTTGGATTTTTTTATTCCCGGCAAAAATTTATTAATGTGCTGATAATTAATGTTTTATATTTTGTTGTGTAGTTGTATGGATGGGGTGATTGAGCTCCCTGGGGCCGTCGTCCCCGCCAAAAATCCATCCATCCCGGCCGGCATAAAACCATCCTCATGTTTCCTTGTTATGTTTTCAGCGCCGGATTTTCCGGATTCGGTACACCTTTTGCTTCTTCACTATAAAACAACCCATATGAAGAAATTGCCCCTCTTGTTCCTCCTGTTAGGCATTGTGCTTTTCACCACTTCGGCTTGCAAAAAGGAATATATTACGAATGAAACGATACCCAATTTCACCGTGGTACATACGGTTGTAGTTGCGGATTGGACGCTCAACCAGGCAGACGGCACGTATACGGCGGTCATCAAAATGCCCGAAATCGACAACGTGTCTTTCGACAACGACGGGGTAGTGGTGGCTGCGATGTTCGACAACGTCAATTATGAAGCGTTGCCACAGGTGTATGACGGTTTCAGCTACACGTTCTTTTACTCCCCCGGCTTCCTGACCATTTCCGTACAGGGCGCCAACGGCGGAGCGGGTTCCAGGCCCACCGGCCCGATCAAGTTCAAGATCGTGCTCGTTCCCTCGGCACAGTAATTCCCCGCCAGGCGCTGTGAGCCACAGCTATTGCGCAAAAACATACTCCGGCAGCATATCGCCCAAACAGCGGATGCTGCCTTTTTTATGCTCCCCATCCCCCAAAACCATTTGCAGAAATCCCGAAAAATTGTACATTAACGAGTCCATAGCAATTTCGCAGTCCTAACTATCGTATATTCTGACATGTGAACAAACGTCCGCAATTAAAACGCACGCCGGATTTACCGGACCAAAATCAATAAGAGCCGATTTATTAACAAAGAGCAAATCATATCCCCGTACGCAAGCAGTTTTGTATGAAAAACACGCCTTCGAAGTATTACCTGACGGCCAAAAAGTTCTGGAAAACGGTCGTAGACATAGAGACCGACGCCGATCCCGCCGCATTGCACCAGCAGATCGAAATCCATAAGAAACTCCTCAACGTGTTCCAGGCCGGGAACTATTTCTATTTTGTTTTTAATATGTATTCGGGGGAAACAGACCTCATGAGCCCCAGCGTTACCACCATGTTGGGGTACGAACCTGAAGAAATGTCGATTTCGTTCCTGATGGATTGCATCCACCCGGACGATAAACCCTATTTCCTCAATTTCGAGCACAAAGTCGTCGAATTCTTTAAAGGCCTTCCGTTCGAAAAAATCCATTGCTACAAAGTGCAGTACGATTTCCGGATCAAGGCCAAAGACGGGCGGTACGTTCGCCTGCTGCACCAGGCCGTTCAAATCGATTTCGACGAACAGAATTTCTACCGGACGCTTTGCCTGGAAACAGACATCTCCCACATCAAGCCCGAAGGCATGCCCTGCTTCTCCATCATCGGTCTCGATGGCGAACCCTCTTACTACAATATCCAGGACGCTCAGGTGTTCACCAAGTCGTTTGACCGGTTCACCAAACAGGAACGGGTCATTCTCAAAGGGGTCGTGGAAGGGAAATCCAGCAAAATGCTCGCAGACGAGCTTTGCATCAGCCTCAACACCGTCAACGTTCACCGGAAAAACATCCTTCGGAAAGCGGAAGTCAACACGCCGCTGGAACTGGTTACCAAAGCCATCGGCGAGGGTTGGATTTGATGTAAAATAACTAGCGGTAGGTATTTTTTCGCTTTTCCGAAGCCGGTAGCTTTGTCAGCAAGAATGCACCTTACCATGAAAAGTCGCCTACTGCTCGTTGCACTTGTATTGCAAGCCACCGCATCGTTCGGTCAACTCAGCGTTTACCTTTGCTCCGAAACCAATGAAATCGGGTGGAGCGCCGGATTGGAGAATCCCCCGCGCGACAATAACGCCTATCAGCATTGTAAAGAACGCGGGGGAAATTCCCTGCTTTGCTGTTCACGAACAACGGCCCGGGGTATTTTGCCATCGTGGCCGCGCAGAACGAACAGGGGAAAAGGGTTTATGGCGTTGCCGCCGGCTTCGATTCGGACGAATCCGCGTTGCGGGAAGCCCGGTCGCAGGCCATGTTCAGGGGCGGACAGGAAAAAACTTTCTATACCATGTCGTCCGGCAGCAGGTTGAGGCCCAAAGCGAACAATCCCACATCCGCCACCCAACCTGCCCCGAAACCCGACTGGAACGAATGGCGCAACACCGCATGCGCCAACCTCCAATACCGGAATAAAACATTGGAAGGGTACGACTGGAATTACCAGGTCCATATGTACTTCCAGGTGAAATCGGATTTTAAAGTGCCGGTAACTTTTGTGTTCGGGTTGTACGACAAAAACGGCAAAATGCATTTCGGCGATGTGCACACCCTCCGCCCCGGGGAACAGCAGGAGTTCGTCCATAAAATGAGCGGCCGCATCATCGAAAGCATCCGCATTACCGAAGTGAAAAACGCGCAAACGGGTAGAAACCTTTCCTGCGACGACGATGGAACGAAGAACCCCGGCGAATCGGAAAAGGATTTGATGCTGGAGATCAATGGCTACGCCGTCAAGATCCCGGACGACAACCCCACCAAAAAGCATTACCTCCAACGGATCGAATATGCCCGGAAGGATACGAAAATCACCGAAGAAGGATACATCAACGTCCTGAAAGAGGCGCGGGACGGGCTCAAACAGCTCCACGAATCCATCACCAAAACCCAAAACTGGCAGAACAACGCCAACGCGCAAAGCGCACGCATACTCGAAGACCAGAAACAGAAAGCGGAAGAACAGCGCATTGCCGAAGAACAGCGCAAAAAGGAAGAGCTGGAACGGAAGATGGCCACGGAAAAGGCCGCATTCGACGATAAAATGCAGAAGGGCGACGCGGCGATGAATAGTAAAAATTACCCCGCCGCGATGAGTTATTACCAGGCTGCCCAGAACAGCACGACAGACGCCAACGACCGGGCCCGGGCCGTCAACAGCTACAACGCGGCTTTGGATGCGAAGCGGAACGCCGACCGCGAAGTGCGGGTGGAACAGGCAAACATTCGGGACAAGGACGAGAATATCGCTTATGGTACCATGGCCACCGCCGCCGCCGGCACCATGGCCTTCCTGAAGGATGGATATAGTGGAAAGGGCTTTGCCGGGAAATTTTTGCTGGGATTGGGGTACGAGCATTCGCCGATCCTGAGCAATGGCACCGGCGAATTTGCCGCCGCCAAATCCTGGATCGAGGAGCGCAACCTGTTGACGTTCCACACCGGCTTCCTGTTGGGTGTGCTGAACAATAAGCCCGTATCGATTTACCTGAAACCGGAAATGAACCTGGGCATGAGCGCGCTGGTATCTGGCGTGAGCGGCGGGTATTTCAGTTATGGAGGGGCCGCGGTACTGCAACTGGCGGTGAAGCCCCACGCAAAATTCAGCATCTTCGGCGAAGGTGGCTGGATGCGTTACAGCGGTACGTTCAAGTACGATGCCGATGCGCAGAACAATACGGCTACAGACGATGTGCGGGAAGGGAATATGTCGTTCAGCAAGTTGCGGTATGGCGGCGGGTTTATGCTGCGGTGGATCGATAAGGGGCAGGGGAAGGAAACGTACCTCCGGCCGGGGGCTTTCTTTGAAAAGCCATCGTTTTTCACAGGCGCCGCGAAGCCGGTCTTGAGCATGAACCTCCAGGTCAATGTGTACAGCGCCATCCTGCTCGACTTCACCTACACGCCCAAAACGTTCATCCCCGGAGAATTGCATTACCCCGCTACCCTCGAAAGGAAGGATGTGAACTATTTCGCGGTGAAGATCATCCGCCAGGGCCGACTGAACTGATTTTGCGCTTAACCGAAAACATTTGCACCATGAAATCGCACCTTATATTATTCGCAATCGTTGCCTTATTTACCGTTTCCTGTTCGGAGGAATCGCAGATCGAAGGGCTCATCGCCACCAAGCCCACCGTTGTGGCCCTGAATGCCGAAGTCGGGAAGGGGCAGGAGAAAACCGTAACCATGACGGTCAACGGTTCCGCCTGCAACCTGTTCGTCAAGAATATGTTCTCCGTTTCCGGTTCCACGGAATACCGGAATTGCCTGTTGGCCCTGCAAAACGGCGCGGGGACGTTTTCCCACAAATACATCAACTCCACTTCCTACATCAAAAAATCGGATATGGGAACGCAGGTAACGGGCGCCATCTTCAACCCCGAAACGGCGACGGGCTTTTTGTTCTCCACCACCAATCCCGTAAGCACCGGTAACTATACCTACTACGAATCTGCCGTCAAATTCAATGAAACGGCTTATATACCGGTTAAATTCACGCTGAACAGCAGCGCGCCCGTATTTGGCTACCTGGTGGTGACGCCGGCGCCAGACAAACTCGTCATCAGTAAAGTGGTGTATAACGTGGTGGGGGAAATTTCGGCGGGGAAAGAATAGGGAGGCAACAGGAGCTCGTCTTCGTTCATTTCACTTTTCATAAAAAGAAAAGAGCGGCACATCGGCCGCTCTTTTCGTTACCGGGAAACCGGGAATTATTTTTTCCGGAAAGCTGCGTCCAGCGAGAAGCGCCCGCTGCCGAGCACGAAAATCACGATGCTCAGGAGCAGGTAGGCGAAAGCCAGTTCCTTGTTCTGGAAAGGATCTTTGGCGTGCGCGATGAAAAATGCAACGATCATGGTAATGAAGATCGGGATGATCGACAGGCGGGTAAAGAGCCCGAGCACCACGAAAATCCCGCAGAAAAACTCCGCGAAGATCACCAGGATCACTGTGGGCTTCACACCGATGCCGATGATGTCGGTAAACATCTGCAGCATGGTTTCGTAGTTGGCCAGCTTGCCGTAGCCGTGATAGATGAAAAGTCCACCAACGATAAGGCGCAATAAAAGCGCGGCAAGGTCGGTGCTGAGCGGTTGTGTGCTGAGGATACTGTTTTTCATAAAGATGTTCGCATTTAGGTTGAGTACACATCAAAAGTAAGTAGAATATTTATTTGTTTCGCTATCATCCTCAAAAATTCATTTACAGCCGTAATCCACTTACAGGATAATTTCAAGGCCATGCGTTTCCTTGTCCTCCCCGCGAATTTCCCCCGAATCGGCACGAATATCAATCCGGCGATCACGAATATACAAGCGCCCCGATTCGGCGGTTGTTAATCCCGATTTTTACTGCCGGAAAACATTTCCACCCGCAGCAATCCGATCATCCTCTATTCCGAATACACATTTGTTAACAATTAAATCAAAAAAATGAAACGTTTATTTCTCGCTACGTTCTGCCTCGCACTGGGCGCAGGTGCATTTGCAGCTGATGCTAAAACCGCAAAACCGGCTACCGCAACGGTAAAGACCGCCAATAACAGCGACATCGTGGTAAGCACGAAAAAACAGGAAGTGGGCCAGTTCCGCATCCAGCGCCAGATCCTGACGCAGGACCTTTGCGGCAACCACATCATCGTGTACGTATCCGGCCCGAACAATTCTACCTGGCTGTCTATGTACGATTGCGCCATTACTTACGTATCCCAGCACCTGGATTCCAACGGTTGCTTCAACGGGTAATTTCCATTAGACATGAGGTGATCCAAGCCAGACCCCAAAGCCGGGCGATCCCGGTATTTCAATATCCAGGCTTACACCAAAGGGCAATCCATCGGGTTGCCCTTTTTGATTGCCCACACCCGGACGCAGGCTGTCCACATTCGGACGGTTTGGTGAAATATTGTTACTGAAAATCAATCCGTTATCGTCTGGCCTGATTCCTGCGGCCCGGGTTATCCAGAAATCCCCCGCATATGCAGTATAACCAGATCAGGATCGCCTGCAGGAACCTCTGGAAAGATAAATCCTATAGCAGTCTCAACATCGCCGGGCTTGCGCTGGCCGTTACCGTATTCCTGTTTATCCTTCATTATGTAAGGCTGGAGCACAGCTATGAAAACGTCCATTCGAAAGCCGACGGAATTTACCGCATCACGCTCGATATGTACAATGGATCGGAATTCGTGGTGACGGATTGCGAAACCTACCCCGTGCTGGGCCCCCGGCTCCTGCGCGATTTCCCTGAAGTGAAAAGTTATGCGCGCGTGGAGCATGTCGGCAATACCGAAGTGGGCGTGGGCAGCGAAGGGCATATCGTGAAAAGGGTGTTTGCGGCGGATTCGCAGTATTTTTCCATGTTCGACATCGAATTCGTTCAGGGCGTGAAGACACGCGCGTTGACGGGGCCGAACGAGGCCGTGATCAGCGCTTCTACCGCAGCGCAGCTTTTTGGAGGGAAAGACGCCCTGGGCCAGGTGATCACCATCGCTCACCAACCGCTCACCATCACCGGGGTTTTTAAAGACATCCCCGAAAACACCCACCTCAAATTCGATATGCTGCTGCCTTTCCAGCGCGTCACCAAAACCGATCCGGCGCTGGACCAGTGGAACAACAATAATAACTATACGTATGTGGAATTGGAGAAAGGCGCATCGCTGGAGGGTTTCAATCAAAAGCTGTACCGCCTGTCGAAAGAGCGGCTGCGCAGCGAAATCCTCGTTGCCGCCCCGATCCGCGACATCCACCTTCATTCCACCCGCAGCTACGAGCCCGAACCGCCGGGCAGCATCGATACCGTGAATTTCATGCTGGTCATCGGTATCCTGATCCTGCTGATTGGCGCCATCAACTACGTCAACCTTTCTACCGCCCGCGCGTCCGAACGCTGGAAGGAAGCGGGCATACGGAAAGTGATGGGTGCCTCGCGGGGCGCGCTCATCCGCCAGTTCCTCCTGGAATCCATGATCATCAATCTCGCGGCGTTTCTACTGGCGTTGGTCATGATCGTGGTATTAACACCGGTATATCTCCAACTGGTCGATAAGCCCATGAACCTGTCGGTCATCTGCGCACCGGGTTTCTGGTGGCTTTGCGGCATCCTGTTCGCCGTCAATTGCCTCCTTTCCGGTTTGCAACCCGCTTTCATGATGTCTGCCGTAAAGCCGGTTTCGGTATTGGCGAGAACGACGGGGCGCGGCGGCGTGAAGGGCGGCGCTTTGCGGAAAGTATTGGTGGTGGCGCAGTTTACGGTGGCGGTGGTCGTAATTTCTTTTATCCTGATCATCCATCGGCAGTTGCGTTTCATGCGGGAACAAGATAAAGGCGTGAACCTGGAACAGGTGCTCGTGGTCAAAGATCTGCCCGACGGTACGGGCGACTCCCTTCGCCAGAGCCGCCAGCTGGCCATGCGGGAATCGCTGCTGCAATTGCCCGGCGTGAAAGAAGTAGCGCGTTCCTATTCGCTCCCAGGCTCGGATGTGAACGATGTTAATACCACGAATAACGTCCACCGCGAAGGCGCGCCCCAGAACGGGTACAACTTTTACAACTATCCGATAGACCCGCATTTCGTGCCGCTGATGGGCATTGAGGTGGTTGCGGGAAGGAACTTTTACGAAACCGGCGGTAGCGACCGCGACGTTTTGCTCAACGAAGAAGCCGTTCGGGTGTTGGGTTTCGCGTCTGCGGAAAAAGCGATCGGCGGGAGAATTTCCTATCTCGGCGGAACGCAGGTGGTAGGCGTGTTGAAGGATTTCGCGCAGCGATCGGTGAAAGACGCCGCCGTTCCCATGATCCTTTCCAGTCATGCGCAGTTCTCGCAGTACATTTCCGTACGGTTGCAGACGGATAAAGCCGCCGAAACCATCGCGGCGGTGGAGAAGATCTGGCGAGTGCATCAACCCGGCCGGGCGTTCGATTACTTTTTCCTCGATCAGCAATACAACCAGCAATTCCGTGCCGACCAACGTTTCGGATCGATTGTGGCCGTTTTCACGGCATTCACCATTTTCATCACCTGTCTCGGCTTGCTGGGGCTCACGGCGCACAGCATCGCGCGGCGCACGCGGGAGATCGGGATTCGCAAGGTATTGGGGGCAAGTGCCGCCGAAATCGTACGCCTCTTCGCAAAAGATTATGTAAAACTCGCGGCCATGGCCATGCTGGTAGGTTTGCCCCTGGCCGCCTGGCTGGGGCACCGCTGGCTGCAGGATTTCGCGCTGCGGGCACAAATGCCCTGGTGGATTTACACGCTCGCCGGAAGCTCGATCCTGGTGGTAGCCCTCGTAACGGTAGGCCTCCAATCCGTTCGGGCCGCGCTCGTGAACCCGGTAAAAAGTTTGGGGGAATAAAGGATCAGAATCCAAATGAATACTTCACCATCAATGTTCTGCCGCGCAACGGCATTTCCATGATAGACAATTGATTGGCCGTGGTCACGATCTGCCGGTATTTTTCCTGTCCCAGTAAATTAATCCCGCTCAACTCGAATGTGCTTTTCCATTTCGGAACGGCATATCGTGCCTGCACATCGAAAAAATGCTGGTGGATACCGGCTTGTCCGGACGGGCGGTAAGATGTGAACTGATAGGCCGGCGTGATGGAAAACTTCCCGGTCAACTGCTGCTGCCATTCCGCCTTCGCCTTCACCGATTCCGTGATATTGGGCGCTGCAAAGCCTTCCCGTGGCTCCAGCCGGTACACCTGTTTCCCCGCTTCCCCGAACAGGGAGATCTTTGCACCGAAAGTCAGTTTCTTTTGCATGGCCATGCTCAAACTGAATTGATGGGAGTTGAAGGGCGATATGTCGCCGTTATACCACATGTTCCCGGTTTGCAGGCTGCCCTTTGCGGCGGCCGACAGCTGAAGCGACAAGGCGAAGATGTATTTCGAATAATTCCCGCTGGCGGTATATTTCGATTGACGGTTGTCGTAATCCATGGCCGTGATGCGGGTGATGCCGCTATCTACCGTAAAGGCCTGCAGGAAATTTTGCCGGGTTTGTTCCGCCGAAAGCGTGACCTGCCAGAACATCATCTGGATGGGCTTGCGGAACGTGAAACGGCCCATCGCGGAATGGACGCCCGTTTTGGGGAGCGGCGCCGCGTTGGCGTTGAATTGCCGGTAGTTGACGAGGATGGTCCCCGGATAAATATCGTTGACGTGCCCGAACGTGGTTTGGCCGCCGTACCGGATTTGTAATTCACTATACCGGCCCAGGTTTTTTCTGAATTCGAGCGTTGGGTTCAACAGGAAGTACTCCTGCCTGCGGGCCCCGTTTTCTCCCTGCAGGGTATACCCGATGAAATGCATTGCCGGCTTCGCTTCCGCAACGATCACGCCTCGCGGCAGCATCCAGGTGGCGTTGGCGCTGGCGAACAATCCCAGGTTTTCGAAGGTGACATTGTTGGAGAACCGGTCTCCCGCGCTGGTGGGCTTCCCGGCACTGTCTGTCACCTGGAGGCCGGAGCGGAGATGGTTCCTTTCATAATTTCCCCCGCGGAAAACGACCACACCAACCGCCCCCACTTGATCCTGAACGCGGCGGACTGATGCACGTAAATCTGTTCCGTTCGCACGCGTTGGCCGAGTTGCAGAAAGCCCACGCTGTCGTTAACGAGGTTTTCATGAAGCCCCGGGAGGATGTAAAGGTTTTCTTCCACATGATCATATTGCAAAACCGAATTGTATTGCAGCAAATGCCTGCCGCCGAGGGCTTTCACGATCTGTGTTTCGTTGCCCGCGCCTTGCTGGCGGACGGGCAGGCGCTGCTGCATGAACCGGCCGTTCTGCCAGGCATCTCCCCGTTCGGTGACGCTGGGGATATTCAACTTGGTGGAAGATTTCACGAAAGCGCCTGTACTGTTTTTCTCGAATTGCGCCTGCACCTGCCATTCGCGGTGGCGGTCTGTGTTGAACTGGGATTCGTGGTAGCCGATGGTGTCTCCCTGCGGCAGAAAATACTGTACCGACTGCGAAAAATCGTACCTGCGCTTCAGGTCGAGGGCGGTGAGGTTTAGCCGGAGCGCCCATTCTGCGGGGAGTTTGAACAATGCGTTGGCGTTGACGGCGTGGTCGGTGTTGCGGAGATAATATTTCTCGTCTACGGCCGGCAGGTTTTCGCCGGTCATGGAAAGATAGGCGTGGGGCTGCGGGGGCGGCGTGGCGCCGTTGGCGGAAGAAACCCCGAGGTCGGCGGTTTCCCGTTGCAGGTTGCTGCCCGCGTTGTTGGATTTCACATAGTTAATGCTCTTGACGCGTTGCTGCAGGATCAGATTGCTGAAGGAAAGGAGGTATACGTAGTTCCCGGCGCCCGCTTCGCCGGTATTGATCGTGGTGGCGCGGGCTTTGGCAGACAGGCGGAGGTTGAGGGAAACATTGTCTGCCGGAACGTATCCGCTCAGGACTTTCACGGGTTGATCGCGTTCCAGTACTTGCACCTGTTCCACCGCGTCTACCGGCACGTTGTTCGTAGCGATGCCGTAGCGCCCGTTGAGGAGGTTTTCTCCGTCGATATAAACATTTGAAATGCGTTTACCGTTGTAGCTGATCGTACCCTTTTCGTCTACTTCGATCCCGGGCAGCCGGGCGATCAGGTCGCCGATCACCCGGTCGTTCTTGTCTTTGAAAGCGGCGACACGATAATTCAGCGTATCGCCGGAAGCCTGGATGCCGGTTTTTGATTTTACGGTAACCTCCGCCAGCGCGGTAGGCAGTGGGGAAAGGGTAACGAGGAATGGTGACCTGCCGCTGGAAATGGTTTGGATGAAAGGCCGGTAGCCCAGAGCGGTCACCTTGAGCGACAGTCCGTCGCCCGGGGAAGGGAATTTACAGTCGAAAGCGCCGTTGGCATCTGTTTTCGTAAAATGGACGCCGGCGCCGGATGCGGTGACGATCGTCACGGAAGCTGCCGCAATAGGCCGGCCCGTACTGTCTTTCACCATGCCGTTCACCGGGGAGGGGTTTTGCGCCAGGGTTCGCAGCGCGAAAGAAAGTAAGGGCAATATCAACAACAGCGGTTTCGTGCGCAATCCGGTATTTTTTACTTGGTTAATGGAAGCTCGAGGGGATAATTGAACCGGGGCTTGTTGTTGGGCGCGTTCATCTGCTGGCCGTTCACCGTTGCGGTTTCGACCCGAATATCGTCGGTGCTTCCGGCATTGGCCGAGAGCCCTTCGCGGTAGGCCGCTTCCATCCGGAGGAAAGCGGTATTGGTGGTGCTGGTGGCGTCTGCCGGCGGTTCGAGCGAAACCCCGGAAGGCAGCGCGGCGTCCGTTTCGATACGGGTGCAGGTGAAGCGGATGCGGTTGGCATTGTCGTGCGCTTCGAGGATAAGGCCGGGCAGTCCGTAGAGTTTCCACGGGCCGAAGCTGGCGGGAATATCGGTGGTGAACCAGGCGGTATAAGTTCTGCCTTTCACGGTGCCGGTGGCTTTCTGGCAGGTGTGGCCGAGGATTTGTTTCGTTTCGGTAGTGATCTGCCAGTCGGTTTTTTCCAGGGGTTCCTTGATGAGGTAATTCGCCTGGCGGAAGCTCCGGTTAACCAGGAGGGCCTGCCCGTTGTTGTAAACGGATTCTTCGGTGACAGGTCTCCAGACGCCCATGTTCACCGTGGCGCTGTTGGTGCGCTCGGCTTCCTCGAAGGCCGCGCGGTGCGCGGAATCCTGCCGGCGCTTGGTGGCGCTGAGGTACACGCTCTGCTGCGGCCCGAACGCCAGCTGGAAATCTTCTTCCCAGATGCGGGAGGGGCGCATGGTGTCGCGGACGTGGGAGAAGTGATAATATGCGATGCCGGCGCGCCCTTCAATCGGTGTGTCGTCTTGCTGGCGGAAGGAGAACAGTGCGGAAAGCAGCAGCGCAGGTATAATGTATTTAAGGAATGAATTCATATCCAAATCTCGCCCCCAATCGTAGCCCCGGCAACGGCAAACCGATATCCGGCGGATTGAAATCCATATTCGAAGCTTTTCGGCCCATATTTGAACCGGGCGGAAAGCCCCGGCGCAGGAATCCGGCGAATATCGGCGGATTTGGACCGGAACCCGGCGGATATGGAACCGGCACCCCATATGACCCCCATGATAGGTACATTTATATTGTTATGCGATCTAACCGCTCCGCATATAGGGAACGGATCGTATTTTTATGTTTTTAGCTGAGCAAATTATTAAAGGATGAATGTAAGACCGGCATTGGCTGTCTTCGGGATAATCGCCTTGTTCATGACCGCATCCTGCGGAGAGCAGCCCGCGCAGCGGAAAGCCCCGCAGCAGGCCGCGGTACCGGAAGACAAGGATTACCTTTCTCTCGTTATCGGTATGGACACACTCGCGTCTGACCAATTCTGGAAAGTGGTTTTCCGGGAAGACAGCCTCCTGTCCAAACGGCCAGACAGTAGCACCAACCCCTTTTTCCACTATTTCCGTGGGCGGCGGCTCATCAAGCAGGAATTCCGCGACAGCGCCATGGCCCAATTCGCCAAAATGAAAGGGAATGGGGAGGATGACGATATTTCCCTGCTCCGCGACCACACCATCCTCGACTACGAAAGCCGCGGCGGCATGATGGTGGAAGCGGAACTGATGCAGAAGATACTGGCGGCGATGAAGAGAGCCGAGCGCCTACACAGCCCGCTCACTTTCAGGTTCTACGACCTCATGGCCAAAGCGTATTATCAGAACGAGAACGAAAGCGAATCCCTCGAGTACGCCGAGCGCCACTTCAAATCGCATCCCTACAATACCCATCCCGTGATCATGCAGCGGCACTACGACGTCTCGTTCCTCCTCGCATACCGGATGAACGATTTCGATAAAATGATGCTGTACAACGCGCTGTCCCGTAAACTGGCGGTCCATATCGGCGACAGTCTCGCCATCGTGCGCACGTACGACAGCGAAGCGCAGGTGCTCAGCAAGCGGGGCGAATTCGCCAAATCGCTCGCCTGCAGCAAGATTTATGTGGATTACCTCGAAAGGACGAACCGCTCCCACGAGATCGCGTACAACAACCTCGCCACCAGCTTCAACCACAACGGCCAGCCCGATTCTGCCATCCTGTATTACAACAAAGCCATGGCCATGGCAAAAGCGATGAACAACAGCCGGCAAACGCCGCTGTACTATAAGGGGCTCGTGGAGGCTTACCGGTTGAAGGGGGATATGAAGAATGCAGTAATGGCGCTGGATTCGGCGTATGGCATCGAGGTGCGCAATCTTAAAAAGATCGAAGCGGTCAAGTTTGCCGAGATCCACGAAAAATATGAAACCGAGAAAAAAGACCGCAACATCGCCGAGCTGAGCAGCCGTAACGCCCTCAACGAAAGCGTCATCCGCCAGCAAAGATGGATCCTCGGCCTGGGGACCGTCGCGTTCCTCGGCGGCATCGGGTTCCTGTTTTTCCTCTACCGTCAAACCAAACTGACCGAAAGAAATAAACGCCTCGAGTCGGAAAACCATCGGCTCATCATGGAGCAAAAATTACTGCAGGCGCAACTGAACCCGCATTTCATCTTCAATTCCATCGCCAACCTGCAAAGCCTCGTGGCCTCCGGCGACACCCGGGAATCTGTCCGCTACCTGAGCGTTTTCTCCGGCCTCCTGCGCAATGTGCTGGAGCAAAGCCGGAAAGATTTCATTTCGCTCGAAGAAGAGATATTTTCACTGGAAAATTACCTGCAACTCCAACAGATGCGGTATCCGGGGCTGTTTGACTATAAAGTGGAACTGGCGGAAGGCACCTGTCCGGAAGAACTGCTCATTCCACCCATGATCATTCAACCGTTCGTGGAAAATTCGATCGAGCACGGGTTCCGTAATATTCAATACAAAGGGATGCTGACGATCGGGTTTGCGCTGCGCGATGGCAAACTGAACATCACCGTGGACGATAACGGAAAAGGCATCACCGAAAAAAGCCCCGGAGAACAGAAGAAACAATCGCTCGCCCAAACCATTCTGAGAGAACGGTTCCAGGCGCTGTTCACGACAGATTGCCGGCGGGCGAATTTCGATGTGGAAAACAAGGCAGATACCGGCGGACGCGGCGTTTCGGTCCACATCCTCATTCCCGAGATCAGGGACTAAACCCAATGACCATGCGCATGAAACTGTACATACTCGAAGATGAAGTCCGTATTCTGCAACACCTGCTGCAGGTGGTGCAGAAAAACCCGAACGTCCTGGTAGTGGGCCATGCGGCGGATAATGCCACCGCTGCGAAGGAGATCCCAGCCCTGAAGCCAGACATCATCCTGGCCGACATCCGGCTGAAAGACGGGGATAGTTTCCGCCTGTTCCACGAGATCGGCGACACCGGTTTCCAGGTGATCTTCCTGACGGCATACGACCAGTACGCCATCCAGGCGCTGAACATGGGGGCTTTCGGGTATTTGCTCAAACCGATCGATGAAAATGCGCTGTCTGCCATGCTGGACAAATGTTCCCAGCACCGCCAGCAGGAGCAGTTCGACCGCCAGCAGCTGGAGATCGCGCGGCAGCATTACGGGGCGCAGGGCGCGGGGAATGTGAAGCGGCTGGCGCTGAAGCGGGTGGAATATATGGAGATCGTGTCGGTGGAAGATATCATGTATTGCAAGAGCGACAAGGGTTACACGACTTTTTACCTGACCGGCAAGCGGGAAATCCTCGTGTCGAAGGGGTTGATCGAATATGAAAGTATCCTGGGGCCGGCGGGTTTTTTACGCTGCCATCAATCCTGGCTCGTCAATTTTCAGTTCGTGAAAAAGTATTACCGCGAAGGATATCTGCAGATGGAAAACAACGAGCAGATACCCGTGAGCAGCCGCAAGCGGGAGGAAGTGCTGAAGTTTTTGGAAAATATATCGTAAGTCTTGCCCTGCAATAAAAAAGGCCCGCCGTAAAAAGCGGGCCTTTTCATTATCGTTCGTTTGGACTATTTCGAAATGAAATTCCCCGGCAACCGCATGCCCTGCTCATCGTTCAGCACTTTTTCCATAGCGTTTTGCAGCGGTCTGGGAATGGAATTCTTGATTTCGGGGGACAGCTCTTGCAGCAGTTCGTGGAAATCATCGTCTTCATCGTAATAACCGAAGTACAGGAAATAATCGTCGGCGCCGTAGGCACGGAGGGAAATCTCATTGTCTTCGTCGGTGTGGGTGGAGATGACGGACCACTGTTCGCTGTCGTTGTAATCGTAACGGATGTCGAATGTTTTTTTTCCAAGCGTTTCCGCGATGAGGTTTTCTACCATTTCGCCGGCCTGGTTTTTCACCATGTCTTCGTAATTCATAAAAAAGCGTTCTTGTAGGTCGAAGTTAAGGGAATTCTTATTGAATGAGAAGTGCCGGGCAGACGTTAACTAAGGCTTTACCTCGAAAGCACCGACAGACGGGGCGGCCCGGAAAGCGTTGCCCCGATGGTCGGACAATGGGGAAGAATTGGCGGAACCCGCGCCGGCGGCGGGGCTCGTGGGAAGGATGGAGAAATCGCCGGACAGGGGATGGGCGAACTGCGGATCTTTTCCGTACATGCCGCCGGGCTCGGGTGCGGGCAGCTGCGGGCCTTGCCATTGGCGGTCGGTTGCATGGAACCAGAGGTTGTGGGAAAAGACGAAAGTTTCGGGGGATGTGCCGGCGCCGGTGCTGCAGGCTGTGCGCAGCTGATCGTCTACATATATGATATTGTTGCGGAACACGTTCCGGGCGCATTTCGCAAAGCGGACGGTGTCTTTGTTTTCCTGGAGGATGCGGATGGCCCAGCGGCGCGGTAAGTAAATGGTATTTTGGACGACTTCCGAATCGGTACATCCCACGAACGCCACGGGAACGTCTGACCCCTCGAACACGCATGCCCGCACGGATAGCCGCGTGGCTTCGAACCCTGCACCGGCGGGCCTGAAGAAAGCGGCGCCCGTGCTGCCGCCGAGGTTGATGGCCCGGCTGCCCGCATTCCTGAAGTGGCAGGCTTCCACAATAATATTGCTGCTGCCGCCTTTCATCTGGAGTGCGTTGGCGCCGAGGTCAGCGAACCGGCATTGCGCGATCCGTCCATCGCGGCAACCTACCATATCTACGCCGCTGCCGCCCCGGGCGCCGTTTTCGAATACGCATCCTTCGATCGTGAAATCCCGGACGCCGGATAATTTGAGGAGATCGTTGTTGCCTTGTGCAACGATGTCGCGGAAAACGCATTGCCGGAAGTGGAGGTGATGCGCCGGGGAATCCGGCCGGGCGCCGTCGTCGAAGTTGATCCCGTTGCCGGTTTGGTGGGAAAATACGATCCCTTCGATATGGAGCCACGCGATGCTGCTGGCGCGCCAGGCGGAAGTGCCGCCGCGGAAGGTCACTTTGCCGGGGCTTTCGGCCAGGATGCAGACCCACCGGCCCGGGGCGCCCTTCAAACCGTTGAGGTCCACATCGCCCGGGTATACGCCGTTGTGGATGAATATGGTGTCTCCCGGAACGGCCGCTGCCGCCGCATCCGCCAGCTGCGCATAGCGCTGCCCATGCCCCGTGTGGAGCACCGCGGCAGGGGATTCCTGCATCGCAACGGTCATCACCAAACAAAATATCAAACGCATAATAATTCCGGATCAACTAAAAATAATCCAAAAATCAACCGTTTCAAATAAGCGTGTGGATAACATTTTAAACATATTAAAAATATGAAAATGTATTCTTTAAGACATTTTTAAGGAAAAATTAATGTGGATTTGGGGAAAACAGTTTGCAGTTTGCCGGCAATCCCATTAATTTTACACCCGTTCGCCCAAAAACCGATTTTGGTTTCGGGCGGGATTCATCAAACTGGCACGACAATAAATAGTCTAATGACACGATTGTTGATCGGATTCATGCTTACTGCGTATATGCTCCTGTTGGGAGGGTATTCGCATTCCTGCTGCCAGGCCTCCCGTTTTTCCCCCGGAAAATATTTTCAGAACCTCACCGCCGACGACATGCCGGCAGACACACACTGCGAAGAAGACCAGTTCACCCCATCCGCCCCGCCAGACGCGCGCGAGGGCTTCGAAAAAACGAAGGCAGTGGAGATCCAGGAAGATGAAGATGCGCAGAACTTCCGCAAACAACAGCTTTTCTGCAAAATCCTCATCACCGCCATCTTCACGGACGTCAACCGGCTCCCTTCCTTCTACCCCCAACTTCCATTACCTTTTTGCCAACATTTCTCCTACGCATCCGCCGATAAATTCATCGTGCAGCGCGTGATCAGGATTTGATCCTGACCCACCGGCCTTTCGCGGCCGGGACATCCTCCGTTCATTCACTTCCGTAACACGACGCCGCCATGCGGACGGGCATTTTGTGTGCCCGAACGGAAGCTTTATTCCATAAAACCGTACCCAGATCCATTTTTTTATATGAAGCAGATCCTCATATTGTCGGGCTTATGCGCCCTCCTGTGCCATACCGGCTGCCATCCGAAAGAAGAACATCACGAAGAAAATGCAAAATTGCTCGTGACCAGTCCGCTGACGACAGACACCACCATTACCCGTGAGTTCGTTTGCCAGATCAAATCTATCCGCAACATCGAAGTGAGGGCCCAGGAAAAGGGATATCTCCAGGAAGTGTTGGTAGACGAAGGTCAGCACGTTCGCGCCGGCCAGCTGCTGTTCCGCATCATGCCGAAATTGTACGAAGCCGAGTTGCTGAAGGCGGAAGCCGAAGCGCAGGCGGCGGAAATTGAAGTGCAGAACACCAAATCGCTCGCCGATAAGAACGTGGTATCGAAAAACGAGCTGGCCATGGCCAACGCCAAACTGAAAAAAGCCAATGCCGAGCTCGCCCTCGCCAAGGTGCACCTCGCATTTACGGAGATCCGCGCGCCGTTCGACGGGATCATCAACCACCTCGACATGAAGCTCGGCAGCCTCGTGGAAGAGGGCGATTTGCTCACGAGCCTGTCAGACAACAGCAAGATGTGGGTATATTATAATGTATCCGAAGCAGAATACCTGAATTACGCATCCGGCGCCAAACCCAAAGAGAAATCACAGGTGCAGCTCCGGATGGCCAACAAGAATGTGTTCCAGCACCCCGGCGTGGTGGAAACCATCGAAGCCGAATTCAACAACGAAACCGGCAATATCGCCTTCAGGGCTACTTTCCCGAATTCGGAGGGGCTCCTCCGCCATGGGGAAACCGGCACCATCCTCGTGCGCGAGCAACTGAAAAACGCGGTGATCATCCCGCAGAAAGCCACGCTCGAGATCATGGACCGCAAATACGTCTATGTGGTAGACAACAGCAATACCGTTCAGCTGAAACCCGTGACCATCGGCGCAGAAATGCCCGACCTGTTCGTGGTGAGCGACGGTTTGAAAGGCAACGAAAAAATCCTGCTCGAAGGGTTGCGGAAGGTGAAGAACAACGACAAGATCGCGTTCGAATTCGAAAACCCCCGCTCCGTGATCTCGCAGTTAGTGCTGCCGTCTGAATAATCCATAGACTTTTAAAACCGCGAATCGAATGTTCAACATATTCATGAAAAGGCCGGTCTTCGCGATCGTCATCTCCGTATTCATCATCTTTCTCGGAGTACTGGCCATCAACACCCTGCCCACGTCGCAGTTCCCCTCCATCGCGCCGCCGCGCGTGATCGTGAGCGTGGCCTACCCGGGCGCCAGTGCCGACGTGCTCGTGCAGTCGGTCCTCATCCCCATGGAAAAAGCCGTGAACGGCGTTCCCGGGATGAAATACATGACCTCCGACGCCGTGAGTGCCGGTGAAGCCAACATCCAGGTGGTGTTCGACCTCGGGACCGATCCCAACCAGGCCGTGGTAAACGTGAAAAACCGTATCGAGCAGGTAACCAGCCGGTTGCCGGAGCTCGTTCAGCGCGAAGGCATCATCGTCAACATCCTCCAGCCCAACATGCTCATGTACGTGAACGTGTACAGCAAGGATCCCAAGGCCGACGAAAACTTCCTCTACAACTACGCCAACATCAACATCCTGCAGGAACTGCGCAGGGTGAAAGGGATCGGCAGCGCCCAGATCCTCGGCAGCCGCCAGTACGCCATGCGCATCTGGCTCAAGCCCGACAGGATGAGGGCCTACAACGTGTCTACCGAAGAAGTGATGGAAGCCCTGTCTACCCAAAGCATCATCGGCTCGCCCGGCCGCCTCGGCCGAAGCGATGGCAAACGTTCCGAAGCACTGGAATATGTGCTCACCTACCAGGGCCGCTACAACAAGCCGGAACAGTACCAGGACGTGATCATCCGCGCCAGTTCGGAAGGAAAGCTGCTGTATCTGAAAGATGTCGCCGACGTGGAATTCGGGAGCGAGTTCTACGACATCTATTCCAACCTGAACAACCATCCCTCCGCGGCGATCGTGCTGAAGCAAACCTACGGCAGCAACGCCAGCGAAGTGATCAAAGACATCAAAGCGAAACTGGAATCCATCAAGGGCGATTTCCCGCCTGGCATGGATTACGAGATCAGCTACGACGTATCATCCTTCCTCGACGCATCCATCGAAAAAGTACTGCACACCCTCGGTGAGGCGTTCATCCTCGTTGCTATCGTGGTGTTCATCTTCCTGGGCGACTGGCGTTCCACGCTCATCCCGACGCTGGCGGTACCGGTGTCGCTGGTGGGCGCGTTCTTCTTTATGCAGGTGTTCGGCCTTACCATCAACCTCATCACGCTTTTCGCGCTGGTACTGGCGATCGGGATCGTGGTGGATAACGCCATCGTGGTGATAGAAGCGGTGCACGCCAAGATGGAGGAAGAGAACCTGTCGCCGTACGCGGCCACCTACAAAGTAGTGCACGAGATCAGTGGCGCCATCATAGCGATTACGTTCGTGATGGCGGCGGTATTTATTCCGGTGGCGTTCATGTCTGGCCCGGTGGGGATTTTCTACCGGCAGTTTGCCATCACCATGGCCACGTCTATCGTACTGTCTGGCGTAGTGGCGCTGACGCTGACGCCGGTGCTTTGTGCGATGATCCTCAAAAACAACCATGGCAAACCGAAGAAGAAAAACCCGATCGATCTGTTCATCGACGGTTTCAACCGCTTGTTCGGCAAGCTGGCCGGCCGTTACGAAAAGCTGCTGCGCGCCATCGTGAGCCGTCGCGTTATCACATGGGCGGTACTCATCGCCTGCTGCGCGGGCATTTTCGGGATTTCGCGGAGTCTGCCTTCCGGCTTCATCCCGAACGAAGACCAGGGCATGATCTACGCCATCATCCAGACGCCTCCCGGCTCCACGCTCGAACGTACCAACGAGATTGCGCGGAAGCTCCAGGAGATCGCCGAAAAAGTGGACGGCATCCGCTCCGTTTCCGCACTGGCAGGTTATGAAGTGTTGACGGAAGGGCGCGGCTCCAACGCCGGTACCTGCCTGATCAACCTGAAAGGCTGGTCGGAACGTAAACACAATGTCACCGAGATCATCGAAGAGCTGGAAGAAAAAGCGAAGGAAATCCCCGGCGCCACGATCGAATTCTTCGGTCCGCCGGCCGTTCCGGGATACGGTGCTGCGGGCGGTTTCGCCATGCGCCTGCTCGACAAGACCAACAACGACGACTACAAGGAGCTCGAAAAAGTGAACGACCAGTTCATGGAAGCCCTCGGCAAGCGCAAGGAGCTGACCGGGCTGTTCACTTTCTTCAGCGCCAACTATCCGCAATACGAGCTCCAGATCGATAACAAAGCCGCCATGCAGAAGGGCGTTTCCATCGGCAAGGCCATGGACAACCTCTCGATCCTGATCGGTAGTACGTACGAACTGGGTTTCGTGCGATTCGGTACCGCATTGAAAGTGTACGTCCAGGCTTCGCCGGAATACCGCGCATTGCCCGACGATCTGATGAAACTGTATGTGAAAAACGACCACGACGAAATGGTGCCGTATTCCGCTTTCATGTCGATCCGGAAAACGCACGGCCTGAACGAGATCACGCGGTATAACATGTACACGTCGTCTGCCATCCGCGGCGAGCCCGCGGCGGGCTACAGTTCCGGTGAGGCCATCAAGGCGATCCAGGAAGTGGCGGCGCAGGTGTTGCCGCGCGGGTACGATATCGACTGGGAAGGGTTGTCGAAAGACGAATCCGAGCGCGGGAACGAGGCGCTGTACATTTTCCTCATCGTACTGGCGTTCGTATACCTGATCCTGGCCGCGCAATACGAGAGCTTCATCCTGCCGCTGGCGGTGGTGCTGTCGCTCCCTGCGGGCGTGTTCGGCGCGTTTTTCCTCGTGAAGATGATGGGCCTGGCCAACGACATTTATGCGCAGGTAGGGTTGGTGATGCTGGTGGGCCTGTTGGGCAAGAACGCGGTGCTGATCGTGGAATTTGCCGTGCAGAAACACCGTTCCGGCATGTCGGTGCTGGACGCGGCGATCGAAGGGGCGCGGGTGCGTTTCCGCCCCATCCTCATGACGTCGCTGGCTTTCATCGCCGGTTTGATCCCGCTGGTGTTTGCCACGGGCCCCGGCGCCATCGGTAACCGGACCATCGGAGCGGCTTCGGCCGGCGGGATGCTGATCGGTACCATCGGCGGGGTGCTCGTCATCCCCGGCCTGTATTACATCTTCGGCCGGATAGCCGAAAAGCGCAAGCTCATCCGCGACGAAGAAGAAAATCCATTAACAGAAGAACTCGAACACAATGTTTAATCGCAGAACCATCACATACATCGCCATCGGCTGCGCGAGCCTGGGCTACACGGCCTGCAAGATCCCCGCCATCACGGGGAAGGAGGCAGACAAGAACATGCCCGCGGCCTTCAACAGCGCGCCCGGCGCCAGCAGTGCAGCGGTGCAGTGGAAAGAATTTTTTGCCGATGCGGAATTGTCGGCCCTCATCGATACCGCGCTGCAGCGCAACCAGGAATTGAACATCGTGCTGCAGGAAATCGAGATTTCGCGGAATGAAGTGCGTGCCCGGAAAGGGGAATACCTGCCTTCCGTGGCGCTGCGCGCCGGAGCCGGCGTGGAAAAAGTAGGCCGCTACACCAGCCAGGGCGCCAACGATGCCAATACCGAGATCAAGGAAGGAAAGGAAATGCCCGAACCGCTGGGCGACTTCCTCGTGGGCGCGTTCGCCAGCTGGGAAGTGGATATCTGGCACAAGCTCCGCAACGCCAAGAACGCCGCGGCAGCGCGGTACCTGGCGTCTGTGGAAGGCCGGAATTTCGTGGTGACGAACCTCATCGCAGAAATCGCCGCTTCTTATTACGAATTGCTGGCGCTTGACAAACAACTGGAGATCCTCGATCAGAACATCGCCATCCAGAGCAATGCGCTGGGCATCGTGAAGCTCCAGAAAGAAGCCACCCGCGTAACGGAACTGGCGGTCCGGAAGTTTGAAGCGGAAGTGTTGCGGACGCAGAGCCTCCGGTTCGACATCCTTCAGCGCATCACCGAAACCGAAAACAAGATCAACTTCCTTTGCGGGCGATATCCGCAGTCGGTCCGCAGGAACGACGCAGCTTTCGGAACGGCCTCCGCCAAAGTGGCCGCCGGTCTTCCGGCCGATCTGTTGGCCAACCGGCCCGACATCCGGCAGGCGGAACTGAACCTGGCCGCCGCGAAGCTCGACGTAAAATCCGCCCGCGCGCAGTTTTACCCATCCCTGGGCATTACGGCGGGCGTGGGGTACAGGGCCTTCAATCCATCGTACCTCGTAAAAACGCCGGAATCGCTCCTGTATTCGATTGCGGGAGACCTGGTGGCACCGCTGGTGAACAGGAACGGCATCAAGGCGGCGTACCTCAACGCCAATGCGAAGCAGGTTCAGTCGGTGTACGAATACGAGAAAACGATTTTGAACGCATATGTGGAAGTGGTCAACCAGCTGTCGAAAATCGGCAACCTCGATAAGCGGTCTGAGTTGCAGGCCAAACAGGTGGATGCGCTCACCCAATCCATCGAGATATCGAACAGCCTCTTCGCCTCCGCCCGTGCGGATTACATGGAAGTGCTCATGACCCAGCGCGATGCGCTGGAATCCAAATTTGAGCTGATCGAAACGCAACTGCAGCAGATGCAGGCGCTGGTGGGCGTTTACCGCGCGCTGGGTGGCGGTTGGAAATAATAAGCTTGAAAAACCCGGTACACAGGCTCCGCGCGGTTGTGCGGGGCCTGTTTTGTTGAGGGCGGACAAGAAATTACCGGACTCGGGGAAGATATTATTATGATGTTTCGTGCATCTTGAATAGTTTGACGGTAAATTGTAGCCATGGTTTCAGGGTTTTTTCGCCTTCTGCTGGCGGCTTTATTGTTGACGGGGACGGGTTTGCGGGCGCAATCGCCCAAGCGGTTAAACGTGTTGGTGTTGTTGACGGACGATCAGCGGTTCAATACGATCCGTGCGCTGGGGAACGCGGAAATCCACACCCCGAATATGGACCGGCTCGTGAAAAGCGGCACCGTGTTCACGCAGGCGCACATCATGGGGTCGCTGGGCGGGGCGGTTTGCGCGCCCAGCAGGGCCATGCTCCTCACTTCGCGGCCGGTGTTCAGCGTGCATGAAGACGGCGGTGTGATCCCGGCTTCGGAGAAAACCTTCGCCGAAGTATTCCGCGAATCCGGCTACCAGACTTTTTCATCGGGCAAGTGGCATAGCGATTACGCGTCCTTCAACCGTTCTTTCGCTTCGGGCGATAATATCTTCTTCGGCGGCATGCATACGGAAAAGGAAGGCGGCCACTGGAAACCGAAACTGCATCACTACGATCCTTCCGGGACGTACAAATCCCCTTTTACCGGCAACGATTTTTCTTCCGTTTGCTACGCCAATGCGGCGATCGAATTCATCCGGAAGCCACGGCAGGAGCCGTTCCTCATGTACGTGGCGTTTACGGCGCCCCACGATCCGCGGACCCCGCCGGAAGCATACCTTCGGCTGTACGATACGGAGAAAATCAGTCTGCCGGGCAACTTCATGTCGAAACATCCTTTCGATAACGGCGAGCTGAACGTCCGCGATGAAATGCTGTTGTCTACGCCCCGCAACCCTGCAGAAGTGAAGCTGGAAATTGCGAAATATTACGCCATGATCAGCGAGGTAGACCATGAGATCGGGCGCGTGCTGGATGCGTTGAAGGCGAGCGGGCAATACGAAAATACCATCATCGTGCTGGCGGGAGACAACGGGCTGGCCGTGGGGCAGCACGGGCTGCTGGGCAAACAGAACCTGTACGACCATTCCATGCGCGTGCCGCTGATCTTCGCCGGGCCGGGCATTCCGGCGAACAAACGCGTGGATGCGTATTGCTACCTGACGGATGTGTTCCCGACATTGTGCCGGCTCACCGGCTTGCAACAACCCGCTACGGTGGAAGGGATTTCGCTGGACAAGGCGTTTACGCCGTCCCGCTTCTCAGGCCGCGACCGGCTGTTCATCACTTACTCCAACCTCCAGCGCGCGATCGTGAAAGACGGGATGAAGCTCATCGTGTATAATGTGAACGGGCAACATCCCGTTCAACTGTTCGACCTGGAAAAAGATCCCCTGGAAAAGAATAACCTGGCGAATGATAAAGCGTATCAAAAGAAAGTCGCCGGACTGCGCGCGTTGCTGCAAAGTGAAATGCACCGGTACGGGGATTTCTGCGATTTTTCGAAAGCAGGATGGGGCTGGCCCGGGAAATTGAAATGGGAGGATGCGAAACGGATCAACCCGTAACAACGATACTAACTAGTTTGAGGGCTGTTCTTCGGGACGGCCCTTTTTCGTGAATGCGTGGCCGTGGGAATGGTATTTCCGCATCGCGCAAATAGTTTTCCTATTTCGATCATATGTTAAAGTTTTCCTTGCGCAACTTTGCCCCTTCAAACTAAAGCATAAAAAAGCCGCACAGCGCCAACTGTACGGCTATCCACCTTTCGGCGGAGCTTTCAATCGATCAAATTTCAAGCGATGCAATATAAGCAAATATTGTTAACGGGTCTGCTATGCTTGTCCGTTTTCAGCCTGCGGGCGCAGCAATCCGCGTCCGTTTCGGGAACCGTGAAAGACAATGAGGGCGTGCCTGTTGCGGGTGCGTCCGTAAGAGTAAGCGGCTCCCGATCGGGGGCTTCCGCCGGCCCGCAAGGCGGCTGGGCGATCCTCCATCTCAAGCCCGGTAGCTACACATTGGAGTTTTCCGCAGTGGGGTTTTCGCGTACCGAAAAATCCATCACGCTTAAACCGGGAGAAGAGGCCGTGCTCGATGTGGTGCTGAACCGGAAAGCGGCGCAGGTGAAGGAAGTGAATGTGGCAGGGCTTACTGCCAACCAGCAGGTGAACCGCCAGGCGTACGCCGTTACTTCCATCGACGCAAAGCCCCTGCACAACAGCTCACAAGACCTCAACCAGGTGCTCGGCAAAACGGCCGGGGTGCGGGTGCGGGAAGACGGTGGACTGGGCTCCAGCTTCAACTTTTCCCTCAACGGGTTTTCCGGCCGGCAGGTTAAGCTCTTCCTCGACGGTATCCCCATGGACAATTTCGGTTCTTCGCTCACGCTGAACAACATTCCCATCAACCTCGCCGACCGGATCGAAGTATATAAAGGCGTAGTGCCGATATGGCTGGGCGCGGATGCGCTGGGCGGCGCCGTGAATGTGGTCACCAACGCCAAAACGCAGCGCTACCTCGATGTGTCCTATTCCTACGGGTCGTTCAACACCCACCGCAGCGCCGTGAGCGCGGGGTATACCGGGGCGAAAACGGGGTTTACGGTGCTGGGGAACTTCTTCCAGAACTATTCCGATAATAACTATTGGGTACATACCGGCGTTACCGACCTCAACACGCTGATCATCGGCCCGGAGCAGCGCCTCCGCAGGTTCCACGACCGCTACAAATCAGAAACCGCGCAGTTGGAAATGGGCGTCACCGGGAAACGGTACGCCGACAAACTGATGCTCGGTATCATCCTGTCGCAAAATGACCGCCAGATACAGACCGCGGCGCAGATGTCGAAAGTCTTTGGCGGCTGGAATCAGCGGAGCAATACCATCATGCCCACGCTGAAATATAAGAAGACGGACCTTTTCGTGAAGGGGCTCGACTTCAACCTGTACGGCAGCTACAATTTCGGCAGCACGCGCAATGTTGATACCCTGAACCGCGTCTACAACTGGGCCGGCGATTATAAAGACAATACCTTCAACGAACAAGGTCAATATGTGCCCGGCGGGGAAAACAGCCGGAGCCTGTACAAATTCTCCAACAATCTCGCCATCGCCAATGCCAGCCTGGGTTACAACATCGGCGGCGGGCATTCGACCGGCGTCAATTACACATTCACCAACTTTGACCGCGAAGGCCACGATCCGCTCAAGCCCAACGAAGAAGCGTACGAAACACCGCAGAAGCTTCGCAAATCGGTGCTGGGCCTGGGATATAAGTATGATTATAAAGACAGGTGGTCTACTTCGGTATTCGTCAAGGAATACTTCGTGAAAGGGGAATCCGCGCAGCGGGTGGATATTTACACCAATCCGCATTGGGAGCCCATCTACAGCGATCTGTCCAAAACCGGCTACGGCGTGGCTTCTGCGTATTACCTGATCCCTTCGCTCCAGCTGAAGCTTTCCTACGAAAAAACATACCGGCTGCCGGAAGGTGATGAGATGTTCGGGGACGGCGTCAACCATGTCGCGAATAAAAACCTTCGTCCGGAAAGCAGTGATAACGTGAATTTCGGCGCCGTGTTCACCCGGAAGTTTGGTGGGCACCACCGGCTGATGGTGGAAGGCAATTTCGTGCTGCGCGATGCGGAAGACTTCATTCGCGTAGACCTCGTGGATACCCGCACGCAGTCCGTAAACGTGCGCGGAGTGCGGAACACGGGAGTGGATGCGGATATCAGGTATGCATACCGGGAAGTGTTTACCGCCGCCGCCAACGCCACCTATCAGCACCTCATCAACACCACCCGTTACGAAACGCCCGGCAGCAATGTGGAAAGCGCCATTTACAAAGACCAGATCCCCAACATCCCGTACCTCTTCGGCAACCTGGACCTCGGCGTGAATTTCAAAAAAGTCGGGTTTTCGCACGCCCGGCTCGGGGTGAACTATCACCTGAACTACGTACACGCTTATTATCTCAAATGGCCCAGCCTGGGCTACAGCTGGGAGAAGAACGAAGTGCCGCAGCAGCTTTCGCACGACGTTTCCGCCACCTACACCCTCAAAAACGGGAAGTACAACGTATCGCTCGAATGCCGCAACCTGACAGACGAGCGCCTGTACGACAACTTCCTCATGCAAAAGCCCGGGCGCGCTTTCTACATGAAACTCCGCTACTTCCTGCGAAAATATTAATCTAACATATAGACCATCAAAACATGAGAAAAGTACAACTTTTGATGCCGGCCCTGGCGGCCGCCATAGCCATCGCCGGCTCGTCGTGCTCCAAAAGCGACAAGAACGTGAACCCGGACGACCTGGTGAACCCAGACAACAGTACCTTCGTGATCGCCGTTACGGCGGAAGGCAGTTCTTCCGAAGCCACCGATTACGTGTTGCAAAGCAAAGACCTCATGACCGGCGTGATCACGCCGGTGGGGCAGGGCATCGAGCAGAAAAGCTACCGCATGTACGAAGTGGTGGGCAAAACCCTGCTGAGCATCACTTACCAGGGCACCAACGTAGTGCCGGGATACGCGTTGAACGATAAAGGCATCCTTTCCAAAAAGAACGGCGAATTCTCCATCCTCCGCCTTCACGCCCGCGGTGTGGTAGACCAGGACAGGATGTTCGGCATGTTTTGTCCGCGCGACGGATCGGCCGAAGCCACATTCTACGAGATCAACGCATCCAGCATGAGCGTGGCCCGGCAGGCGAAGATCAACGTTTTCCAAACCGCCAACAACTGGAAGGAATGGGCGTATTTCAATGACGTGCGGATGGTCGGCGGAAAAGTATTCGCGCCGTTCTTCCAGATCAAAAACTCGGGATTCGATACGCAATACGCGGATTCCGCCTACCTCGCCATTTTTTCCTATCCTGAACTGAAACTGGAAAAAGTGATCAAGGACGAGCGCACCGGCACACTGGGCCGCTACGCCAGCAACGATGTGCTGAGCATTACGGAAAGCGGTGACGTGTACACTTATTCCGCCGCGGGCGCCATCGCCGCGGGGAGCGTGCCTTCCGCCAAACCCTCCGGCATTCTGCGCATCAAAAACGGCACCACCGATTTCGACAAGGATTATTTCTTCAACATCGAAACGGCTACGGGCGGCTACAAGCTCTGCGGCATGAAATACATCGGCGGCGGCAAAGCCCTCGCGCAGATTTTCAGCTTCAAAGACCACGTTGCCGGCGATAAATGGACGAACCGCGACTGCCGCCTCGCCATCATCGACCTCGCCGCCAAAACCATCACCAACGTGACAGACGTTCCCCTCCACACCGGCGGCGGCCTCCAGTACGGCTGCGTTATCGACAAGGGCCTGGCTTACCTGCAGGTGCAGAATGCGGACGGCATCTACATTTACAAAGTGGACCTCGCCACGGCGAAAGGCACGAAAGGCGCCAAGGTGCAAGGCAAAGCGGTGATGGGCCTTTTCAAAATGACGAAATAGCATTTTTCACACCGATCGATATATAATAATGGAGCACCGGGGCCGCGGCACATCGCCGTGGCCACGGTGTTTTTTCGTATTGCAAATAACCATCTGGACTACTTCAATTCTCAAATCTGGACCGGTGGGTGCGTCCAGAAGCGGTGTACATTTGTGGTGTGATGCATGCTGCCCGATAGCTATACAATTCAAGGCAGTACTGATATTTCCTCATCGCTGAAGCCCCGGTCGCTGATCGGGCTTCAGCCGTTTATAGCTTGCACTGACATGAAAGAAGATATCCTCCATCAGATCACCCTTATCGAAAAACGCATCGCCGATGCCTGTGTGGCTGCCGGCAGAAACCCGCAGGACGTTCGCCTTCTCCTCGCTACCAAAACCGTTCCGCCCGAACGCATCCGGGTGGCGCTGGAAGCGGGCCGGACATTGATCGCCGAGAATAAAATTCAGGAACTGAAGGAGAAATTCGCGGCGCTGGAAGACATTCCGCACGAAAATCATTTCATCGGTCATCTCCAGACCAACAAGATCAAGGATTTGCTGAAGTATAACGTGTCTTGCCTGCAGTCGCTCGACCGGCTGGACCTTGCCGAAAAGCTCCACCAGCGCCTGCAATCCGACAACAGAACGATGGACGTGCTCATCCAGGTCAACACTTCCGGCGAAGCCAGCAAATTTGGCGTGGAGCCGGCCCTGGCGCTCGATCTCGTTCGGAGCGTGGCGCAATTGAAAACGTTGCGGATAAAGGGTTTGATGACGATCGGGCTGCTCAGTGCCGAAGCCGGAAAAGTGCAGGCCTGCTTCCGGTTGCTGCGGAACCTGCGCAACAGCATCCGTGCGCAGGGGGTCGATGGGGTGGAAATGAACGAACTGTCGATGGGCATGAGCGGCGACCTGGAAACCGCCATCGCGGAGGGCGCCACCATCGTGCGGGTGGGTACGGCCATTTTCGGGCAGCGGCCAACGCCGGATAGTTTTTACTGGAATGAAAATACAGCTTGAAATAAAAAGCGGCGCCGGGATTGGCGCCGCTTGCATTTAGTTTTTAGCCGGTGGATGGGAGAACACCAACGCCTCCGTCACATTCACTTTGGCGCCGTCTGCCGGGTTCTTCCAGCGAAGGGAAGCCGTGTGGTTGCCTGCCGGCAACGCGAAAGCGTGGGCCACTTCGTTGCCGCGGGTGGTGAGACTGGCGGGGAGGCGTACAGATTTCGCTACTTTCCCGTCGATGAGCAAATCCACTTCCGCGGCATAGCTTTCATCGCCCTGCACATATCCTTTGATAACGATTCCTTTCCCTTCGAATTGTATCGGCTCCGTATGTTGCACCAGTTTATGGACGGGGATTTTCCGGGTAGGATGATGGCTGCTGAAGCCCTGTTCCAGCCTTACTGCTTTGGGCGTCTGGTAAGCGATCGTGACGGCATCATCTCCCACTTTTCCTTTATTTGCACGGATCACTTGCAGCGCATGTTTGTAGCTCATTTTATAGAGATCGTTGAGCGATGCGGTGGTGTACACGAAATCCCTGTCTTCCACAACCTTCAGCGCCTGGAGATATTTCTCCGGGATATTGCTGTACCCGATCATCGTGCCCAGGATCCCCGCTGCGGAGGCGGGATTGCAGTCTGCATCCTGCCCGCATCGCATGGAAATGTCCATCGTTTTGGTGAAATCTCCGCCGCCATACAGCAATCCGATGAGGATGTACGCGGAATTCACCGTGGCATCGATGTTGAGGTCGGCCTGATACCCGTCGGGGCAATAGAGGTCTTCGTTCCAGTTGCGCGCCACTTCGGCCCAGGCCTGTTTCCAGTCGTCGGGATGCTTTTTGTGCGTGGCGATCACGGCTTCCATGCACTTGCGGTATTTGCTTTGCGCGGGGATGGTTTTCAGTGCCTCGGTCACGATCCACTGAATATCGTCTGATACGAACGCCAGCGAATACATGGCTGCCACGTACACGCCGCCGTACCATCCGTCACCATAATTCATGATGTGGCCGATGCTGTCGCAAATGATGCTGGATGTGTTGGGCATGCCGGGTGACATAAGCCCTGCAAAGTCGGCTTCGATCTGGAAATCGATATCGTCTGCATGCGGATTGTTCATCCAGTGCCCGCTTGCCGGCGCCTTGATGCCGTTCAGCACGTTATAGCGGGCGGCCTGATTGGCGTGCCACAGCGGGTACGACGCATGGGCCACGGCGTTGGCGAAGGAATCCACCGGCGCTTTCAGGCCGTGTTTTTCGAAGACTTCCACGAAGGTGAGGTCCATATACACATCGTCGTACAGGCCGGGGAAGCTGTCGTACCAATGTTGAATGCTTCCGTTGTCCCAATGCACGGGAATGTTATCGGGGACCATGATGCCGTTGTACCTGAATTCGAAATGTCCGCCGTAGGTGCAGCCGATGGTTTGGCCGGCCCATCCGCCCCTGATCTTGTCTTGCAGCGTGGCGCGGGAAAGTTTCGTTTTGGGTGGAGGGATGCGGGAGCCTTTGTCCCGGAAGGCCATTACAACTGTGGCGATGGCGGCCAGTACGAGGCCGGAGAGCATGATTTTACGCATGGATTTTTATTTCTGCTTGAAATGATAGTTTGTGAATTGGATGAAATGCTGCCAGTCGGGTTCCGTCATATCGTGTTCGCCTTCGCGGTTGTGATAACCGATTACGGAACGTTTGATAGCCTGGTTGACGGGTGGTGGAGATGCAGGAAGTGCCGATTTACGCATGAAAAGCGCGTAGACTTTTTCCGCATTTTTCAGGGCGAGGAAAGTACCGGTAGGGTCGGCCCAGAGGTCTTTCGTGGCGTTGGTGGCATATACCGGCCGCGGTGCGATCAGCGCGATGAGCATATGCTGATCTACGGGCAGGTCGTTTTCGCGGTCGTTGAATTGTTTGTAGTTATCGTTGAACCAGTGTGGGAAACGGGTGTTGATGATGCGGATGCGTTCGCCGAATTGCCGGCGGGCGAGTGCGGCGCCGGTGTTTCCCGAGCAATTGGAAATGGCGATGGCGAAGCGTTGGTCTTGCGCAGCGGCCCATAACGATGTTTTTCCTCCCCTGGAATGGCCTACCAGCGCTACTTTCTTCGCGTCTACCAGGGGTTCTTTTTCGAAAAAGTCCATTACGCGGGAAGCGCCCCATGCCCAGGCGCCGATGGCTTTCATGCCGTTGCCCATGCGGAGGTGGTCGGGATAGAGGCGGAGCGCGCCTTCGGTGAACTTTGTTTTGTCGTCCGGTGCGAGATCGCTCACCTGGAACGCGGCGATGGCATATCCGCTGTTGATCGCCATTTCGGCGGGCCAGAAGGGGCTTTTCGTATTTCTGTCGGGATCGGTATTGCTTTTTGGTCGGTTATTGATGAGGAGGAAAACGGGGGCAGGCTTCGATGCGTTCTTCGGGACGAAGAGCGTCAGCCCGATGGCTACCGATTGGCCGTTGCGGTACACGGTGATGCAGGTTTCTTTCAGGATGGCGCGGCCGTTCATCGCGGAGGCGTTTTGCCGGAGGGTTTCGAAATGGATGGAATCCATGTCTTTGGGCATCACGCCATACACGTTGTTTTCGAACAGCCGGAGGATTTCCGGGCGGCGCGTGGTTTCCCAGGTTTTCGCATCGCTGACCGGTTGGCCGTTCAGCAGCACGAGCGGGTCGGGGAGGGTGTAAGCGGGCACGAGCGCCTCGTCGTAATTTTGCGCGAACGTGGTAGCGGATACGAGCAGGGCCGTGAGAAAAGTGATCGTTTTCATGGTGGAATGTCCGAAAAAAGATACGGCAAATTTTCAGACATTTGCATCCACCGAATCCAAAAACACCTGCATGCATATCCGTTTCCTGGCCATCGTGGCCCTGCTGTTCGTTTCCCTTCGTGCTTCCGCGCAGGAAAAACCCGTCAATTCACTTTATACCGGCGATATCGACGGCAAAATCCCCGTGACCCTGTTCCTCCAGGCCACGCCGCATCCCTGCAAACCGGAAGACCAGTATCAAGGTATTTATACCTACAATAAGCAGCTCGACCGCTCCAAATGGCTCCTGCTGTCTATCGATTACAACGACAAAGGCCAGTTCATCATGGTGGAATCAGGCGTGTCGGGCGTGCTGATCCTCCAAAAAACCGGCGAAGGTTTCTCCGGCACCTGGATATCGCCCGACGGCAAAACCCTCCGCAAAGTAAGCCTCTGGAAAAAGGAAATCCCCAAAGACAAGGAGGAATTCTATCTGGATGCGCTCGATCATACGAATTACCGGTATAACGATTGTTGATGATGGGCGGGTAGGCCGGCAAAAAAGCGGATGACAATTACAAAGGCAAATCGTATATTTCTACATCCCGGCGCCTTCCACGTTCGCCGCGGTTTCGTTTTTCATCGTCAAGACGGAATAATATATGAAAACACCTGTGCCTTCATTCCCATCCAACCGCCTCCTTTCGCTGGACGTTATGCGTGGCTGGATCATGATCCTGCTGGCGGCTGAAAGCGCCCAGCTTTACCGTTCGCTCCGCCCGCTGGCCAAAGATTCCTGGGCCGAAGGGATCGTTCGCCAGTTTTTCCATCATGCCTGGAACGGGCTCCGGTTTTGGGACCTCGTGCAACCGGCCTTCATGACTATCGCCGGCGCAGCGATGTACATCGCGTTCACGCGGAAAGGCGTTGCCTGGGGCGCCAACTGGCCGCATGTGCTGCGAAGGAGCTTCCGGCTGTTGGTTTGCGGCGTGGGATTGCATTGCATTTACCAGGGCCGGCTGGTGTGGGAATTGTGGAACGTGTTGACGCAATTGTCTGTCACCACGATCATCGCATATGCCATCATTCAAAAATCGATACGTTTCCAGATCATCGCGTCTGTGGCGCTGCTTGTGCTCACGGAGCTCTGTTACCGGACTATCGGCATTCCCGGTTTCGATCAGCCTTTTACAGACCAGCATAACTTTGGCAACTGGATGGATTTGTTGCTGATGGGAAAGATGAATTCCGGCGGATGGGTGACCATCAATTGCATCCCAACGGCGGCGCATACCATATGGGGCGTGCTCATCGGGAAAATCCTTATCGACGAAAATATTACCCAACAACGAAAAGTGACGGTCCTCTTCGCCGCAGGTGCCATCGCGCTGGCGGTAGGGTACGGGCTCGACTGGGCAGGCGTTACCCCGATCATCAAACGGATCGCTACCAGCTCGTTCGTGCTGGCTTCCGGTGGGTGGGTGTTGTGGACGGCGGCTTTCCTGTTCTGGCTCATCGACGTCAAAAAACGGGACGGCGGCGCCTGGGTCCCGGTTGTGGTGGGCATGAACCCGATTTTCATTTACCTGGTGTTCGAAACCGTAGGCCACCAATGGCTGAATGGCGCGGTGGCCATCTTCGTGACGGGGTTCCTGGGGTGGACGGGCATCACCGAAGACTGGATGAACGTAGCATCTGCACTCGTCACGCTCGGGTTGTACTGGGGATTGTGCTACTGGCTGTACCGGAAAAAAATCTTCTTCAAACTGTAATGCTTCCCACAAAAATAGATCCCGGGATTCTATTCGAAAGGGAAAGGTGCTGCGTTCAATATCGGCGTAGTAGTACTGTACTGACCCATTATATTTTCATTGGAAAGGGGATGTGGCGAAAGCTGCGTCCCCTTTTTCAATCCAGGAAAGGCACCATTTTTTTCAGTTGATGCGTGTGGCGGCGGGAATGGACGGTGAGGAACGTCAGCCATTCGCGGATGGTGAGCTCGCCCAGTTGCGGAAAAGGAAAATCCAGGAGGAGGAGGTCTGGACTTGTGCCGGCAACGAGTTGCAAAATAACGTCGCGGTTGGATTTGAGGGATTGCATCAGCTGTTCGCGGTCTTTGGGCAGATCGTCGGGTCTGATGGCTTCCATGGCTTCGAATTTAGTGGTGAAATCGAGGAAAATGGAGCGGAGCGCGGGCGCCAGGGCTTCGGGATCGCGGTCTGTCGGGCGGGTATTGCCGCGCAGCAGCTCCGGAACGCCGGATTCGGATATCAGCAGATGCTGCCCCACCTGGCCGGGCGTCCAGCTGCCGGCGAAGGGAACTCGGTTCAGCTGTTCCTGCGAAAAATGACCCAGCGCATCGAGTAACTCGGTGGTAGACTGGTTGAAGTCGGATATGTAGGATTGGGTAGTCATGCCGGTGGATTTTAGACTTCAAATGTAATCCACCCTACATTCCCCCAAACTGTGCATACAGGACAATCTTGCGGGGCTTTTGTGACAACGGGCCCCGCTGTTTTCCGTCGAGCCCTGTCCTGAATCTACATCGATACCCGGTTTTCCTCTTCCTGCCTTTTCCGCTGGTCGGCTTTGTAGGTCGACTGGCCGAACCGCCAGGATAGCGACGCAACCGCCCTGCGCGTCCCGAACCAGTGATACAGCTGGTTGTCGATGATCTGTTTTTCACGGAAAGTAAACACCACGCGATAGGTGTCGAACATATCGTACACGTTCAATCCCGACTGCAATTTCCCTTTCAGCCAGCTTTTCTGCAATCCCGCGTCGATCTTGTAAATATGCTTCGAGCGGTACAGCCCGTTGCCGCCTTTCGACCGGTAATTGTAGGATATATCCGCTGTAATGCCCGCCGGCAGTGTAAATACCTGGCTTCCCGAAACGGTCCACTGGAGAATGGGGATTTTGTAAGTGACGCCGTGATAGGGATTGATTTCGCGCGTGTAATACAATCCGAAGTTGTTCTGCATCCGCCACCATGGCCGCACGCGCGCCGGGAACGCCACTTCGGCACCGGCGAAATCGTTGTAGGGAAGGTTTCTGCCGAGGTACTCCAGTACATGCGTTTCGCGGTTGTATTCCGGGTACCTGGCCATGGGGTCTTCTTCCCGCCCGGCCTGCAGCGTCAGCGATAGTGTGCGGATGGTATAACTGATGCTGAGCGTGTTGGTGATGGAAGGTTTTAACTGCGGATTGCCGACCCAGTAATTCAGGGGGCTGTAATAAAACCGGAACGGGTTCAACTGCGAGAAGTTGGGCCGCGTCATGCGCCGCGTGAAACTCAATTGGAGTTGCTGGTCGGCAGACAGGGGATGCATAAGACTGAAACTCGGCAACCAGCTCAGGTAGCGGCGTTCGGTAGTTTGTAATCCCTGTTCCGACCGGGCGATGGTGTGCGTTCTTTCCAACCGTAACCCGATCGAATATTGCGTTTTATTCCACGTGCCGTTCCTGGAAACGTACGCGGCCACGATGCGTTCGTCGTACTTGAAATTGTTGGAGCGGCTGCTGTCGGGAAGGAACATTTGTGCGGCACCGAGCGTATCGTACCGGAGATCGTTCCGGGTGGAATTGAACGCCGCCCGGATACCGGTATTCCATTTTCCGTTGCCGGCCGGTATGGTGGCGTCTGCCTGCGCGGTGCGGATGCGGATATCGTTTTCCAGCGCGGTTTTCCAATGGCCGGGGAGGCGGGCGTCGTAATCGTCGCTGTACAGGATGTCTTCCGTTTGGCGGTTCCCGATGTTGAACGCGGCGGCGGCGAGCTCGAGTTGCCATTTGCTGAAATTGCCGGAATAGCGGAGATCGGCCGTGAGATTGTTTTGTACCGGGCGCCCGTTGTTGCGGAACCGCGTAAACGCCACCGGCTCGGGGATTTCGGCAGGGGTAGCGGTATGGATGGTATTGTCGGTGAACGTTCTCCGGTTGGACCGGAATCCCCGGAAAACCGCCTCCAGCCGGTGATTGTCGTTCAACCGGTATTCCGCACCGAGGTGGAGCGTGTAATTGTCGTGCCGCGTGGGTACGTTGGTGCGCGTGCGCTGGATGTTTTTATCCGACAGATGCTGCAAGGCACCGTACCGGTAAATCGTATATCCGCCAACGTACCCCATGCGGGTAGACCACGTTAATTGCCGTGTGCGGTAATGCATCACGAGGGAATTGTCTGATTGGGTGTACTGATTCTGCTGGAGCGAGGAGGAAAGCTGCCCCGTCCACCCGAGCGATTGGTCGCGCCGTAGCTTCAGGTCGATGATGGCTTTAAATTCCGCGTCGTACCTGGCGGATGGTTGTGTAATAACGTCGATAGACGCGATCTGGTCGGGCCGGAGGCTGCGGAGGTATTGCCGGATTTCTTCCGCGCTCATCTGCGCCGGGCGCCCGTCTATGAACAGCACGGGAACGTTGCGGCCGGAGATGAGGATGCCGCCTTCTCCATCTACCTCGAGGCCGGGCACTTTCCGGAGCACGTCGAACGCATTGGCGGCCGCGCGGAACATGGGATTGCCGGTGATCTGTACGGTGATGCGGTCTGCCTGCCGCTGGATGGCCGGGCGCCCGCCGCCAATAGTCACTTCCGCGAGCATACTGGCGGCGGGTGTGAGGGCGAGGTTGCCGGCGGACCAGGCGTTGCCGGGCGGCACGGGCGCGTGGAGGGTTTCGTATCCCAGCGCCGACAATTCCAGCAGATAAGCCGCAGGCCGAAGTCCGGTGAACGAGAAACTTCCCGCGGAATCAGCCATTTGTCCTGTCACCAGCACCGAATCGGGCGAAAGGATTTTTACCGCGGCGAAGGGGATCCCGGCGCCGGTGGTTTTATCGGTCGCCCGCCCGGTGATTCGTATTTGGGCGGAAAGAGAGGTAAGGGAAAGCAGGAATAAGCATGTCAGCAAAGTTCGTTGCACCAGGTTCGGCATGTGGTCCTTTTTTCACAAACCTAGGGCGGGAAACGGCTGCGGGCGTCCGGACGCGGGAATTCCGGCGTACGGTTTTATAATTCAGGACCCTTGCCCGGCGGCGCTTTGGGCCAGGTTTTCGCGGAACAGGGCGGGCGTGGTGCCGGTCACTTTGCGGAAGGCGGCGTAAAAGGTGGATTTGGAATTGAAGCCTACTTCGTACCCGATGGCTTCGAAAGTGAGGTGGTCGTTGGTGGTGATGAGCCGGCAGGCTTCGCCGATCCGGTACTCGTTCACGAAAGCGGAGAAGCTTTTGCCCAGGTTATCGTTCAGGAGCTGGGAAAGGAGGTGCGGGGTGACGTGGAGGCGCTGGGCGAGGTCGCCCAGTTTGAGGTTAGGGTCTTTGTAAACGTCCGGGACGGCCATGGCGGCAGACAGTTTTTCGAGGAGCGATTGCGCGTCGGCATCGGGGATCTTGCGCTTGGGCGACTGCGGATTGGCGGATTTCGAGCCGGCGCCGTAAAAGAAAACGAAAATGGTGACGTACAGGATGAACGTGAAGGAAACCGCCGCCGCGATGTACACCGCGGGCATGAAACGGAACAGCGCGAGGGCGTAGAAAAGGTAAAGTATGAGGTTCCCCGCCAGCACGGAAAGCATCTGCCGTTCCAGCACGGTCACCTTTCCCCCGAAAATTTTCCCGATCTCGCCCCGCATGACGTACACCGAAGCGATGAGGTATAAAAACCATTGCGCATAAATAATATATGCGATCACCTTGTTCCAGATTTTCGGGTATGCTTCGTAGGAAATGAAGATGCCGCCGACGATAATTATTGTCAAAAGCACGCCCCAGGCTACTTTCCAGCTTTTCGGGACGGGGTTTCCGTTGTTCCTGGCAGACAGTAGCATATAATATAAAGAAGGCCCGATGAGGAAGCAGGCGCTCAGGCCCGTTTGCAGGCAGGATTTCGGAAGGTCGGGGTTGAAGTAAAAGAATACCGATTTGGCGACGCGCAGGCTGATCATCAGCAACATGAGGCCCATGAAAAACGTCCACAGCGGCCGGCCTTTCCGGTTGAAAAGCAGGTACAGACCGAGGATGAGGCCGTTACAGGCGCCGAGGGCGCTGATCGTCAGAAGAAGTTGCTGCCCGGTATTCATAGATAGTATCGAAAATAACGAAAATTCGGCGCGGATGCGCGCCGTTCGGGAACAAGGAAAGCAGGGCGGGATAGACGGCAGGAATTACCGGATCCTTCCCAGGGCTTTCAGAATGTAAAGCCCCGCCACCGCGAGCCCGCAGAAGATCGCCGAACCGATGAGGAACGGGCGGGCAGCGTTCCCTTTTTCAAAATACATGTCCTGTCCCTTATCGATGAAAGTGACGTGGCGGTTTACCGAAGGGTCGCTGTTGTCGAGCTTTTGATCGAAATAGGCCGTGATGGTGTCTCCCGTCCGCAGCGCATCGATCCGCTCGAATGCCGGGGAGAAATCGCCGCGGTCTTTCCCCACGAAAATTTCCAGGACGGGCAGGCGCCCGTTGAGCTGGATATAACGGTTTTTACCTGGGTTCCGGTCGGGGAGTGTCCCGAATGCAGGGCCGATGTGGGTGATGACGCCGGTGATGGTGGCGTACGCGGTGCGTGGGGAACCGCTGCGTAGCGACATAAATATAAAAAGAACGGCGCAGGCGGTTAATATGAATGCGCTTCTCAGGAACAGGGCGGGCGGTGGTTTCGGCATAAGTTGTCGGTATAGTGCGCCAAATATAAGAAAGGTTTCCGTTGGAAGGGATTTACAATCAATCCACTACAAAAACTTGATAATTACTTTCTAAAAAAGTTAGGAAGTTTTGCTTTCATTCTAAATTAATTATTATCTTGAGGAGGATTCTTTCCCTGCATGAAAAAAGACGAACAATATAAACGCTTGATACTGAGGGAGATTTACTATGCAAATACGTTATCTGCCACGGAATTGAGCGAACGCATCGGAAAGAGTTTACCCCTGACGATCCGGACGGTCAATCATCTCGTAAAGGAGAAAGTCCTGGAACCTTCAGGCTACGCTCCCTCCAGCGGAGGACGGCGCCCCATCACATACACCATTAATAAAAAGGCACTTTATATTTTGTCGGTCTCCATGGACCAGCTGGTAACGCGCATCTCCCTGATGGACCTTACCAACAGCCATGTAGGCGGCATCAACCGGCACGAATTGCCGCTCAAAAACAATCCCGCCGCGCTCAAAACGCTGGCCAGCCTCCTGGTGGATGCCATCGACCTGTCGAAAATCGACCGGGGGCGGATCCTCGGGATCGGGATCGGGATGCCCGGGTTCATAGACGGGATGCGCGGGGAGAACTACAGTTTCCCCATGCAGGATGGAACGGAGCAGCAAACGATCGTGGAATACCTGGCAACGGCTACCGGCCTGCCGGTCCACATCGACAACGACTCCAGCCTCATCGCCCTGGCGGAATACCGGTTCGGCAACGCCCGGAAAGCTGCCAACAGCATGGTCGTCAATATCGGATGGGGCGTGGGTTTGGGGATGATCCTCAACGGCTCCCTCTTCCGGGGCAACAACGGGTTTGCCGGAGAATTCTCCCACATCCCGCTGTTCAATAACAATAAACTGTGCAGCTGCGGAAAGAGCGGTTGCCTCGAAACGGAGACATCCCTGCTCGTGCTCATCGACAAAGCCGTGAAAGGCCTCCGCAACGGAGAAACCTCCTCGCTGCAAGGCCACTTTCCCACGGGCGAAATCGAAAAGGACTGCGAGATGATTATGGATGCAGCCGCCAGCGGGGATAAATTCTGTATCGAACTGATCAAGGATATCGGGTATCATATCGGGCGTGGCGTGGCCATCCTGATCCACCTGCTCAATCCGCGGTCGGTAGTGCTCAGCGGCCGGGGCTCGCTCGCCGGAAAGCTGTGGCTCGCACCCGTTCAGCAGGCGCTCAACGAACATTGCATCCCGCGGCTGGCCACCCAAACGGTGGTCGATGTTTCAACGCTCGGCTATGATGCCGAACTGCTCGGCTCCGCCGCCCTCGTCATGGAAAATTACGCAACACCATAGAACCAACCTGTTTTAAAGGAAAAATTGAAATACAGTGAACAAGGAAACCGGCCCTATTTAAGGGTCGGTTTTTTTTATGCTACTTTTCTTGTTATGTACCACGCACACCGATCCGGGGAAATTTGTTATTTTTCCCGCATGAGGAAATGGTTATGGATTTTGATGGCATGTTTCCACGCAGCCACCGCCGCCGCGCAAACGAATGCCGACAGCCTCGCCGCACGGCTGGCAGACAAATCGATGTCTGCCTCCGAACGCATCCGCACGCTCAACCAGCTCGCCGCATATTATAATAAGGACTCCACCAACATCGCCCTCGTTTGGGCCAACGAAGCGTACCTGCTCGCCCTCCGGGAAGAAAACCACGACCTCCAGGCCGCTTCGCTCCTCAACCTTTCGGAAGGATATTTATATAACGACCAGTACGACCAGGCCCTCAATTATGCCTATACGGCGCTCGACCTCGTGGAAACCGACAGCGCCCGCGCCCGGTGCTTCACCTTCCTCGGCTGGATTTTTTACGATACCGAAAACGCCCATTTCTCCCAGCAATACCATCAGCAGGCCTACGATATCTACCGCCGCCTCGGCGATCCGCGGACGATTGCCCTGAGCCTCAACGCCCTCGGGCTCGTGTATCTCCAGAAAGACGAGTTCGCCACCGCCCGCAAATATTTCGACAGCACCCTGCAGCTCGCCCGCGACCGCGGGCTCGGCGGCATGGTAGCCACGGCCCTCAGTAACCGCGGCATCTGCGAAAACGAATTCGGCAAGTATAACGACGCCATCGCGGATTTCAACCAGGCGCTGGCCATGTTGAAGGGAGGCGATGAGTTGTCGCACGCGGAAGTGCTCAACCAGATGTCTTATTCCCGCATCATGCTCAAGGAGTACCCCCAGGCCCGGGAGCTCCTGGCCCAGGCACGCACCCTCATCAACCAGAGCAATTCCAACACCCGCAAAGAAAAACTCCTCGACAACCTCACCAATTCCGTGCTCCTCTATCAGCAGCTCGGCGAATACAAGACCGCGTTCACGGAGCTGCAGGAATACACCCGCGTCCGCAACGAAATCCTGTCCAAAAGTAAAAGCGAAGCCATTTCCGCCCTCAAGCTCAAGCGTGAGGCCGACGAGAATCAGACCCGCATCATTACCCTCGTGGCCCAGAAAGAGCTCCGGTCTTTCCAACGGAACGCCCTGGCTGCCGGTGTGGTACTCCTTATTATTATAGGATTCCTCGTTTATTCCAAACTGAAACAGAAGCAGAAGAAGGAAAAGGAACTGGAAGAAGTGAAGCGCGCCCTCATCAAACAGGAGCTGGAAGGCGCCCTCATGGAAAAGGAAGCCCTCAACAATAAACTCGAATTCCGCGATAACGACCTGAAAAACTATGCGTTGTATATTTCCCAGCGCAACGAGATGATCCGGCATTTCATAGACGAGCTCACCGGGCTCGATATCCATTCCGACGCCAAAAAGGAAAATATCGCCCGGTTCAATAAAATGGTCAACAAGTTCCAGCACGACCTGGACATTAATAAAGACGCGCAGGACTTCAACCTGTCCGTCAACGAAATCCACAAAGATTTCTTCTTCAACCTCCTCCAGCAATTCCCCAATCTTACCGAAAACGAGCGCCGGTTATGCGCGCAAATCCGGCTGAACCTGTCGATAAAAGACATCGCTTCCCTCAATAATATCTCCGTTAAATCCGTGGAAATGGCCCGATATCGCCTGCGGAAAGTGTTTAATCTCGAGCATAAAGACAGCCTGTCTGACTTCCTGAAAAATTTCTAACACATTTATTTACAATTAGTTAATCTCCATGTAGGGGTCTTGTAGAGGTGCCTGTAAGGCACGTATAGAGGCTCCGTTTCCTGCTGCGCTGGTTTTTCCGGTCTACTTTACGAATGCATCCCGTGAACCGCGATTTCACGTTCGTCCGCTACTAAAAAACCTATGCGAGCGGTTCCCGGGACTTGTCCATGTTATTCTTAAAAACTAAAAAACCAAAATGCGTATGTGGAAACTATTCCGAGGGAACGGACTGTTGCTGGTCCTTTTATTGACCGGATTTGCGGCGATGGCCCAGACCGGGAAGCCCCTCAAAGGTAAAATTACAGACGTGAAGGGGGAGGCCCTGCCCGGGGTGAGCGTTGCCGTGAAGGGGACTTCGCAGGGAACGGCCAGCAATGCCACCGGCGAATTCTCCATTACGGTATCTCCTGATGCCACGCTGGTGATCTCGGCCATCGGGTTCACCACCCGAGAAGTGCCCGTTGCCGGTAAAAGCGTGCTCTCCATCGTGCTCGAAGAAAGCTCCAAAGGGCTGGATGAAGTGGTAGTGGTAGGATACGGCACCCAGAAAAAAGGCGACGTTACCGCGGCCATCTCCACCGTCAACACCAAAAACCTCGAAAAGCAGCCTACGGGCAACATCGGTACCATGCTCCAGGGCCAGGCCGCCGGTGTGATCGTAAGCTCCGGAACGGGCAACCCCGCCGCCAGCCCCACGGTGCTCGTGCGCGGGATGAACAGCATCAACAACGATAACCCGCTGTATGTGGTAGACGGGATCCCGCAGACCTATGCGTACGACCTCAACCCGAACGACATCGAGTCGGTTTCCGTACTGAAGGATGCATCCGCCGCCACCATTTATGGTGCCCGTGCCGCGGGAGGCGTGATCATCATCACCACCAAAAAAGGAAAAAGCGGGGAGCCGAGGATCAATTTCAACTCCTACGTTTCCCAGCATACCCTCAACAACAACATCCCGTTGATGGGAAAGATCGAGATGAACAAAGTGGTGAAGGAAGCGTTCGCAAACGACGGGCCCGGCAGCACGCCACCGATTTATGTGATGGACGACAGCAAATACGCCAACTCCGACTGGGTAGGCGCATACATGAAGAAAGGCGTGGAGCAGAAGCATGACCTCGACGTGTCGGGGGCTTCCGAGAAATTGTCGTACCGCCTCTCCCTGGGCCACTGGGAGCATTCCGGCAATATCATCAACTCCGGTTCCAAGCGCGACAACCTCCGCCTCAATACCGAGATCCGGCTGATGAAAGACCGTTTGAAAGTAACGCCTATTCTTGCCTATACCCGTTTCAACAACAAGAATTTCGGGGACGTGACGGGCGACGGCGATGCCGGTTTCTCCGCCATCATGGACCTTTACAAAACGCCGCCGCACAAGCGGATCTACGACCCAAACACCCTGAACGGTTACGCCAAACCCGAGCCCGAGCTGGGTTCCGGCAATATGGTGGGGCAGCAGATGCTAACCAACAGCCGCACGGCCGACGATCACCTTCAGTTCAACATCGCTGCCGACCTGAAGCTCTGGAAAGGATTTTCCTATAATTTCAGCGCGGGCCGCAACATTATCAACTCTTTCAGCTTTTCGCAAACGCCTCCTTACGACTTCGGTGCACTGGCGCTCGTGGAAAACCCGAGCCGTTCCGAAAGCCGGGGCCGCACGGAGTACCAGGTGTTCACGCATTTGCTGAATTACGATCAGACCTTTGGCCGCCACAATGTGAAGGCGATGTACGGCTTCTCCCGCGAGAAAACCACTGCGCAGGGCACCACGGCGTCGGGCAACCACCTGTCGAGCGCGCTCATCGAATCGCTTTCCGGCCTCATCATCGACGGTCCGAACGATCTCATCCGCGCCAATGGCTGGAACTATTCCAACTCGCTCCAGTCTTACTTCGGCCGTGTTTCCTATAACTACAACGATCGTTATTACCTGCAGGGGAGCCTCCGCCGCGATGGTTCTTCCCGGTTCGGCCCCTCGCACCGTTACGGTACATTCTGGTCTGCATCTGCCGGCTGGAACCTGCATAACGAGCGCTTCTTCTCCGTTCCCTGGATTTCGGAGCTGAAGCCCCGCGTGAGCTATGGTATTGTGGGCAACCAGAACATCGCCAACTTCCAATATCTCGCGAAGATCTTCCTACAGGGCTCCAGCGAATACCTGAACTATCCTTTCGGTTCGGCTACGTCGCAAAAAGTACTCGTGGGTGCCATTACGACCGCGCTGGCCAATAACGACATCAAGTGGGAGCAGACGGCTACGTTCAACGCCGGTGTCAGCTTCAGTTTCCTGAAAGGCGCCATCAGCGGTAACCTGGATTATTTCCGCAGCCGCACTTCCGATATGCTCGCCGAAACGCCGATCCCCGCATCGTCTGGTATCATCACCATGCCGCTGACCAACATTGCTGACATGGAAAACAAAGGCTGGGAACTTTCAGTAAGCTATCGCAACAAGGCAGAAAAAGAATTCTCCTGGGATGTGACCGCCAACCTCTCGCACAGCACCAACAAGATCATCCGCCTCGGTTACGACGAAGGAATGATCTCCGACGGATATGTGGATTATTCGAACCGCGCCAGCACCATCACCCGCAAAGGCGAATCACTCGCTTCGTTCTACCTGTATAAATCGAACGGAATCTTCCGCTCGCAGGCAGAAGTAGACGCGCATGTGAATAAATCGGGCGATAAACTGCAGCCCAACGCAGCTCCGGGCGATCTGCGCTTCGTGGATACCAATGGCGACGGGGAACTGAACGACGACGACAAGCTCATCATGGGCAACGGACTTCCGAAACTGGATTACGGCGTTACCTTCAACGCCCGCTACAAAAACTTCGACCTGATGGTTTTCCTGAACGGAAAGCAGGGCCAGAAAATGTATAACGGCGCCAAGATGTTCCTGTACCGCTTCTACCGCTCGGCAGACCTGGTGAACGCATGGTCTCCCTCCAACCCGAACTCCGACATCTACCGCCTGAGCGATGCCGACAAAAACGAGAACCTCCGCGTGTCTGACTACTTCCTGGAAGACGCGTCGTTCCTCCGCCTGCGGAACCTTCAGCTCGGGTATACCCTCCCGTCGGAACTGACCAAAAAAGCGTTCCTGAACCGCGTCCGCATTTACGCCGGCGCATACAACCTGCTCACGTTCACGAAGTACTCCGGCTTCGATCCGGACCTGACGAACTCGGGTATCTTCAGCCGCGGGGTAGACCGTGGATATTATCCCATGAGCCGCTCTTACGTGGCCGGTATTAACGTAGGCTTCTAATCGCAACAAAAAAAGAACATTATGAAATTGAAAATAGCCGCCCTTGGATTCCTCGCTGCCACCACGCTCTTCACGGCGTGCTCCGACAAGTTTTTGGAACTGGACGATAAGCAAAACCTCACCGAAAACACTTTCTGGTCTACCCGCCAGCACGCCTTGCAGGGCATCACCGCCACATACGCCGCGCTGCAGGCATACGATGGCTCCAAATGGACCTGGTTCGAATCGGTATACACCACACTCAATTATAAAGGGGACGATATCGACAACAACAAAAACGAACCTTACGGCAAGAACCTCGCAGCATTCGTGAACAGTGCCGAAGACGCGGGCTCCTGGAGCCTGTGGGCCACCTGCTACACCGGCATCGGCCGCGCCAACCAGGTGATCGCCAAAGTGCCCGGCATCAGCGTGATGACGGAAGCCGAGCGCAACCAGATCGTGGCCGAAGCGAAATTCCTCCGCGCCTACAATTACTTCCTCCTCGTAAACGGCTTCGAGAACGTGCCGCTGGTACTCGCTTTCGAAAAAGACCTCGCCAAGCTCCAGGTGCCGCAGGCTACCAAGGAAGCAGTGTGGGCCCAGATCGAAAAAGACCTCACCGAAGCAGAAGCCGTACTGCCCCCGTCGTATAGCGCCGAATATGTTGGTCGCGCTACGAAAGGCGCTGCCACGGCCATGCTCGGCAAAATGTTCCTGTTCCAGGAGAAATGGGCGCAGGCCGAAGCCAAGTTCCGCGAGATCTATGGCAAATATTCCCTCAACGCCAATTATGTCGACAACTTCAACGGCACCAAGGAAAACGGACCGGAATCCATCTTCGAGATCCAATGGAGCGGAGACCGCTCCGTATCTGACGAACGCCATCCCTTCAACTTCGAAGTGCGCCCCGGTGCGCTCGACGGTTGGGAGCTCATGTACCCGTCCGACTGGCTGGTAACCACACTGAAAAACGACAAAACGCCCGGTGGCGGATACAGCGACCGCGTGTACGGCACCATCTTCTTCGACGATCCGAATTCCTATATGTGGGACCTCGGCGTGCCGGCTTCCAAAATCCCATATGCGGATGTGAAAGGCACCATGGTGCGTCAGGTGTACTTCAATAAATACGCTTATCCGAACGACCGGAGCGGCGCATACGTGGGGTACAACATCTCCATCATCCGCTATGCAGACGTGCTGCTCATGCTCGCCGAAGCCGCGAACGAAAACAACAAGACCGGCGAAGCGATCGGTTTTATCAACGAAGTGCGCGTTCGCAGTAAAGCTGCGCCCATTGCCGGTATGAACAAGGAACAGCTGCGCGAACATATCCGCAACGTGGAACGCCCGGTGGAACTGTCGATGGAATGGGGCATCCGCTGGTTCGACCTCATCCGCTGGGGCCGTGGCAACACCGCGAAAATGAATATCAAAAACATCATGACGGCACATGGTAAACCTGGCGCCAAAGAATATGTGGAAGATAAACACATCCGTTACCCTATACCACTGAAGGAAATCAGCGTAAATCCGCTGTTAAAGCAAAATCACCTGTATTGATTCTCCCGCGCCGGCGCGCCTTAACCCGCGCCGGCGCCTTTTTCACCATTAGCACGGAAAGCATGAAATATCGCATCGGATGGAGCATCGGCATGATTTGCTTCCTTTTATCGGCCGCCAGGGCGCAACAACCCTGGCAAAACCCGGCCGTTCAAACCGAAAACACCCTGGCACCGCACGCCTCGTTCATCCCGGCCGCTTCCGAAGCAGACGCCATCTCGCGGAAAGCTTCGCCGAATGTATTGTCGCTCGACGGCATGTGGCGCTTCCATCTTTCCCCCAATCCCGCGCAGCGGCCAGACAACTTTTTCTCCGACGCCTTCGACGTGAAAAACTGGAAGGAAATCAAAGTGCCGGCGCATTGGCAAACGGAAGGCTTCGACCGGTTCATTTTCACGGACGTGGAATACCCCATTCCCGTGAACCCGCCGTTCCCGCCGGAAAACGATAATCCCGTGGGCTCCTATCGCCGGAGCTTCCAGGTGCCGGACAACTGGAACGGCAAACGCATCGTACTGCGGCTGGGCGCCGTCAATTCGTTTTTTTATTGCTGGATAAACGGAAAGTACGTAGGCTTGAGCAAAGACAGCAAAACCGCCGCAGAATTCGACGTCACGAAATTCCTCCGCAAAGGCGAAAACACGATCGCCGTCCAGGTATTCCGGTTCAGCGATGCCACGTACCTCGAAGGGCAGGACATGTGGAAATTGTCGGGCATCGAGCGGAGCGTGGAACTGATCGCAAGACCGCAGGCGGGCGTGCAGGATTTTTTCGTGAAATCGCTGCTGGACAGTACTTATCAAAACGGAATATTTCAACTGGATGTGACGATGAACGCCCCCGCACCGGGAGGCCGGCTGGAAGTGAAGTTGCTCGATGCAGACGGGAAGCCCGTCTTCCGGCAGCAACAACCGCTGCAACAACAAACCCGTTACCATTTCGAAACCGGCCTGCGCCATGTAAAAAGCTGGAATGCGGAGCATCCCCATCTTTATACACTGCTCATTACCCAGTTCGATAAAAATGGCCGGACCGTGGAAAGCATCGCGCAGAAAACGGGATTCCGGACGGTGGAAATCCGCGGCGGGCTCCTGCTCGTCAACGGTGTGGCCGTGAAGATCAAAGGCGTGAACCGCCATGAGCACGATATGCACACCGGGAAAGTGATTACGGTTCAAAGCATGGTCAACGATATCCGCCTGATGAAACAATACAACGTCAATGCGGTGCGTTCGAGCCATTATCCCAATAGCCCCGACTGGTACCGGCTGTGCGACGAATACGGTTTGTACGTGGTGGATGAAGCGAACATCGAATGCGACGGGATGTATTTCCATCCTTCCAAAACGCTGTCCGACAAACCGGAATGGAAAGAAGCCTACCTGCACCGGACCCGCAGGATGTTCGAAGCGAACAAGAACCATGCATCCATCATCACCTGGAGCCTCGGCAACGAAAGCGGTTTCGGGGAAAATTTCATCGCCACCTATCAATACCTGAAATCGAAAGACGATACGCGCCCCGTGCAGTACGAATCCGCGGAGCGCAATGCGTACACCGATATCATTTGCCCGATGTACAAGTCTACCGCCACGATGCTGGAATATGTGCGCCGCTGGCGCGACAGGCCCTACATCCAGTGCGAATATGCGCACATGATGGGCAATGGCGGCGGTAATCTCCAGGATTATTGGGACCTCATTTACAAACATGCACAATTGCAGGGCGGGTTTATCTGGGATTTTTCCGATCAGACTTTTAAAACGAAAGATAAACAGGGACGCGATATCTGGGCCTATGGCCGCGATATGGGGAACGTAGGCGCTACCAGCGATACGAGCTTCTGCGCCGACGGGCTTTTCGCCGCCGACCGCACGCCGCATCCGCAGGCTTTCGAATTCAAAAAAGTGATTCAGCCGGTGACGTTCGCGCCGGTGCCGATGTCGGCCAATTCCATCCAGTTGACCAATCGCCTCGATTTCACGGACCTCGGTGCATTCGATTTCTCCTGGTCGGTATCGCGTAATGGTGAGAAGATCGCGGAAGGGAAGTGGGGGCCGGTGGATGTGGCGCCCCGTTCCACGAAAACCCTTTCTTTCCCCTTGCCGCCGATGGACGGTACATCCGAATATTTCCTGACGGTGGAAGCCCGTACCCGGGAAGCCTCGCCTCTCGTACCAGCGGGGCATCTCGCGGCCTGGGAGCAATTGCCCCTGGCCCCGAAAGATTTTCAGGCGCCGAAATGGAACGGCCGGTCCGCAACTTATACAGAGAACGAACAAACCATCCGTTTCAGCGGGAAGGATTTTGAAATTGCCTTCGATAAGAAATCCGGTTGGCTGAACCAGTATGTGCTGCGTGGCGAAGAAATGTTACTATCGCCCCTGGAGCCGCATTTCTGGCGCGCCGCTACGGATAACGATATTGGCAACAGCCAGCAGATGCGGTGCGCGGTGTGGAAGGACGTTTTGCAATCCGCGCAGCTGACGTTCATCCGGGTAGACAAAAACGCCGCGGGTGAAACGATCGTTTCCGCGGAACATCGCCTCCCGGCGGTGGATGCGGTGTATCAGTCGCAATACCGCGTGATGGACGATGGAGCCGTACAGGTAAACGTGGAGATGAAAGCCGGGAAATCCTTCCAGCCCGAGCTGCCCCGGTTCGGCATGCGCGTGCTGCTGAAAGGAAAATTCGATAACGTATCGTGGTTCGGGCGCGGGCCGTTCGATAACTACGAAGACCGCAAAACCGCCGCCGCCGTTGGGCTGTACCGGATGAAGGCCGATAGCCTCTTCCATCCATATGCCCGGGCGCAGGAAAGCGGCTACCGGACAGACGTTCGCAAAATTTCGCTCACCGATGCGCAGGGCCATGGGCTCGCTGCATACGGCTTGCCGCTCATTTGCACGGGCGTGCTGCATTTCGACATGAATCGCCTCGAATTTGACCGGCACGCACCGGAAAATGTACACGGTGGTTCCATGACCAACGACGATATGGTGTGGTGGAATATCGATTACAAACAGTCGGGCGTGGGCGGCGACAATTCCTGGGGCGCCACGCCGCACGCGGAATACATGCTGCCGTACCGCGATTATCAATATTCGTTCATCCTTCGACCGGCCGCCCCATGAAAAAGATATTTTTCTTCATATTGACGATAGGTGTAGTACCGGGCGCGTTCGGACAGCGCGCCCTTTTTCCTGACGTGCTCGATCTCCGCGCCGATCCGCCGGAAGGCAAACGCATCGAACAGAACGTTTTCAGCGACATGGGCGCCTGGCATGCGTACGCATTGCCACTGCAACCGAAAGACTATGGCGCGTTTACAGGGCCGCTGGTGATGGATATGAACGGCCGCTGGCTTTCCGACGCCGTTTCCCGCCTGGCGGTAGCGGTAAATGGCCAGCAGCGCGATTTCGCGGGAGCGAAGGCCGAAATTCATTATTTCCCGGGGATGCTGGAGCAGTCGTTTGTCTGGAAAGATATTTCCGTTCGCCAGCAACTCATTTTCGTATCCGGGCGGGAATCCCTGCTGCACACGCAGATCCGCAACCATAGCACGAATCCGGTGCAATTGCGGGTAGCATATTCTGGCCGGGTGAAAGGGATGGAAGTGAAAAATACGGGTTTGGAAGGACAGCGGTTCTCCATCACATGGCCCGCCACCGATTCCACATACGCCGACAGCCTTGGGTACGCCGCGGTTTGGAAAGCGAGCCTCCGGCCGGGGGCGACTTTCGATCAAACCCAGCGCCACTCGTTCGCGCCGGACGGTCATCATCCCAATAATCAATACGATTTTAATACAGAACTGAAGAAAAACGCTGCCCGTTGGAACGGTTATCTGTCGAGGTACTTTGCAGGCACGAAGCGCCTGTCCAACGATGAAAAACGCCTCGCCGTAAAAGGCATCGTTACGCTCATGACCAACTGGCGCAGCGCATCCCGGGATATTCTGCATGATGGCGTTTTCCCGTCTGTCAACTATCAGGGCTTTTACGGCGTGTGGAGCTGGGACAGCTGGAAACAGGCTGCCGGCATCGCCACGTTCTTCCCCAGGCTGGCGAAAAACAACATCCGCAGCATGTTCGATTACCAGGATGAGTATGGGATGATCGCCGATTGCATCTACGCCGATAAATCCGAGAACAACTGGCGCGATACCAAGCCGCCGCTGGCCGCATGGGGCGTTTGGGAAGTGTTCCGTGCGTCGAAAGACACAGCTTTCGTCCGGGAAATGTGGCCGAAGCTCGTCCGTTACCACGAATGGTGGTATAAACACCGCGATCACGATAATAACGGCTTGTGCGAATATGGCTCCACCGACGGTACGCGCATCGCCGCCGCCTGGGAAAGCGGGATGGACAACGCCGTGCGGTTCGACAGTGCCGTGATGCTGAAGAATAATGCTGCGGCATGGTCGCTCAACCAGGAAAGCGTCGATTTGAACGCTTACCTCTATGCCGAGAAAGTGTACCTCGCCAGACTGGGCGCCGTGGCCGGGGAGCGGAATCATTTCACGGAAGCGGCCCTGGAATTGAAGCGCCTGATCGGCGACCGCTTTTACGACGCGCCGGCCGGGTATTTCCGCGACAGGATGCTGGGGGCGCCGAAACATGTGCCGGTAGACGGGCCGGAAGGATGGATCCCGCTGTGGGCGGGGATCGCCACGCCCGCGCAGGCCGCTGCCGTAAAATCGAAAATGGAGGACGCGAAGAAATTCAATGCCCGCGTGCCGCTGCCCACCCTTTCCATCGACCATCCTGCATTCGACCCCGAAGACGGCTACTGGCGCGGCCCCGTGTGGCTGGACCAGTTCGCTTTCGGGACGGAAGGCCTCCGCAGATATGGCTACCGCAAACTGGCCGCAGTACTCGAAACGAAGTTGCTGACCGGCGCCGAAGGGCTGCTGGCAGATCAGCCGATATATGAAAACTATCACCCGCTATCCGGAAAAGGACTGAATGCCAGGAATTTCAGCTGGTCGGCGGCGCATCTCTTAATGATATTGAAAAACAAGTAACGAACATGCAATTCACAGCAAACGAAGTGCAGCAGCTGGTGCAGAAGAACTACCTGCTTGCGGTGGAAGTGGAGACACTCCAGGGGTACGACGAGTACAATTACAAAATCATCGATGCGTCTGGCCGGAAGTTCATCCTCAAGATCACGGGCGAAGAGAAGCCGTATTCCTTCCTCGACGCCCAGCTCCGCCTGCTCGATCACCTCACCGTGAGCCCTGTGGTCATGAAGTTTCAGCAAATCCTCCGGAATAAAAACCGCCAGGAGCTCACGCCCGTCTTCAACAACGGCAAACAATACAACGTCCGCATCCTCACCTGGCTCGACGGCGATTGCTGGGTGCATGTGAAAGATAAACCGAAATCCCTCTACATCGGCCTCGGCCAGTTTCTCGGCAAAACCGACGAATCGCTGCAGGATTTCCAGCACGATGCGCTCCACCGCCGGTATGTGTGGGACGTGAACACCGCCGCAGACGCCAACCGGCAGCTCCATTGCATCACCGATCCGGAGAAGCGCCGCATCGCGGGATATTTTCTCCTGGCGTTCGAAACGGAAGTGCTGCCCGTCCTCAGCGCCCTGCGGCATGCCTGCATTCATAACGACGCCAACGATTACAACGTATTGGTGAAAAACGGCGAAGTAAGCGGGTTGATCGATCTGGGGGACATGGTTTATTCCGCCCTCGTCAACAACGTGGCCATCGCCTGCACCTACGCCATGCTGAACACGGAAGATCCGCTGCAGGCCGCGGCCTGGGTGGTGGAAGGGTACCATTCCGCCTATCCGCTCACCGAACAGGAAGTGGATTTGATCTATTACCTCATCGCCGCGCGGCTCTGCATCAGCGTCACGGAATCGGCCATGCAGGCGGCGAACGGTTCGGATAACGGCCACCACTTCGTGACGGAGCGCCACGCCTGGGAGCTGCTGGAAAAACTCATCCGCATCAATCCCGTGAAAGCGGCCGACGTGTTCCGCAAATCCTGCGGCATGCCGGCGCTGGTGAAGCCGGAGGTGGATTACAGCCCGCTGCTGAAGGAGCGCCACCAGTTCATCGGCCGCAACCTCAGCATCAGCTATAAAAAACCGCTGAAGATCGTGAAAGGCGCTTTGCAATACCTGTACGACGATAAAGGCGATACCTACATCGATTGCGTGAACAACGTGAGCCACGTCGGCCATTGCCATCCCGTAGTGGTGAAAGCGATGCAGCGCCAGATCGCCACGCTCAATACCAACACCCGCTACCTGAACGATCAGTTGGTGGAATTCGGGAAAGAGCTTACCCGCACGCTGCCGTCCAAACTGAAAGTCTGCTACTTCACGAATTCCGGCAGCGAAGCCAACGACCTGGCGATCCGCATGAGCCGGCATTTCACGAAGCGGAAAGACGTTATGGTGCTCGATCACGCCTATCACGGCACTTCTACCGTTGCCATCGAAATGAGCCCGTATAAATTCGACGGGAAAGGCGGCTTCGGACAGATGCCCTACATCCATAAAGCCGATTCACCCGATCTGTACCGCGGTCCGTTCGGGTACAACGATTCGCAGGCCGGTGTGAAATACGCCGAAAGCGTGAAGAAAATACTGGCGGAAAACCCCGGAAAAATATCCGCCTTCATCTGCGAAACGTTGCTGGGCGTGGGCGGACAAATCCCCCTGCCCGATGGCTACCTCCAGGAAGTCTACCGCCTCGTCCGCGAAGCGGGCGGCCTCTGCATCGCCGACGAAGTGCAGGTGGGTTTCGGAAGAGTAGGCGAAAAGTTCTGGGGCTTCGAGCTGCAGAACGTGGAGCCGGATATCGTGGTGCTGGGCAAACCCATCGGCAACGGCCATCCGCTGGCAGCCGTGGTGGTGACCGAAGAGATCGCGGACGCGTTCAATAACGGCATGGAATATTTCAACACTTTCGGCGGCAATCCCGTATCCATGGCTACGGGGCGCGCGGTGCTGAACGTCATTCAATCCGAAAATATGCAGCAGCACGCGCTGGAAACGGGGAACTTTTTGATGGAAGGATTGCGCGGCCTGATGGACAAGCACCCCGTCATCAGCGACGTTCGCGGGCATGGTTTGTTCGTGGGCGCGGAAATGGTGAAAGACCGCCTGACCAAAGAGCCCGCCGTCGCGGAAATCAACGCCCTCGTGGAAAGCATGAAGGAAAGGGGATTTCTCCTCAGTACGGACGGGCCGTTGTATAACGTGCTGAAGATCAAGCCGCCGCTGGTTTTCAGCAAACAGAACGCCGCGGATATGGTCCGCCATCTCGACGAAGCCTTAACCGCATTATCACTTTAAAAACACGCAACATGCAAACCCTCCAGCTCATCCTCGACGGCCTCATGCGCCGCTATCGGGAACGTGTTCCGGATGTGGATAAAGTTATATCCGCCATGATCGCCGAAGGCATTATCCGCCACGGCAACGAAATCGAGAACGATCATATCGCTTTCCGCACGATGGGCGTGCCGAATCTGGGGATACAGTCGCTCGAAAGGATCTTCCTCCACCACGGCTACACCCGCCGCGATTATTACCATTTCGCGGAAAAGAAACTCAACGCTTACTGGTACGCTCCGCCCGATCCCGCACTGCCGCGCATTTTCATCAGTGAACTGCGGGTGGGCGATCTGTCCGAGCGCGTGCAGCAAATCATTCATAGCTATACGAACGAGGTAACCGCCGACCCGGTGCTTTCCCTCGATCTGGACAGCGCTTCCGCCGTCGATGAATTCCTCCACAGCGGCCTCTGGCGCCTGCCTTCGCTGGAAGATTTCCGTGCGCTGGCGGCGGAAAGCGAGTACGCGTCCTGGGCGATCTACAATCGCTATTACCTGAACCATTTTACCATCAGCGTGCATAATCTGCCGGAAGGGTATAACGACATCGGCCGGTTCAACGCATTCCTGGAAAAGCACGGGCTCGTGCTGAACGATTCCGGCGGGAAGTACAAGGAAAGTCCCGATGGACTGCTCCTCCAAAGTTCTACCGTAGCCGGTATGATCGACGCGGAATTCGCGAACGGGGAAACGGCCCGGATCGCGGGATCGTACGTGGAATTCGCCGAGCGCAGGGTGTTGCCGGCTTTCGCGCACCTGTCCACTTCCGAAATACAAAGGGTGCACCGGCGCGAGGGGTTCGAAGCCGCCAACGCCAACCGGATCTTCGAAAGCACCTATTCTTCACAAACCAATAAACACTAATGGACTTTTTACAGGAAACAGGGATATTGACGCGGCAGTCGGGCGTAAGCACCGGCACCAAATGGCAAGCGGGCGAAGGGGCCGATATCGCTTCGCATTCGCCGGTAGACGGTAAGCTCATCGCCACGGTAACCGGCGCATCGGCGGCGGAATATGAATACCTGGTGAAAACGGCGGAAGCCGCCTTCCGCAAGTGGCGCGAAGTGCCAGCGCCCCGCCGCGGCGAAATCGTGCGGCAGATCGGGGATGCGCTGCGCGAGAAGAAGCAGGCGCTGGGAAGGCTGGTCAGCTATGAAATGGGGAAAAGTCTGCAGGAAGGTTTGGGAGAAGTGCAGGAGATGATCGACATCTGCGAATTCGCGGTGGGATTGAGCCGCCAGTTATATGGCCTCACCATGCACAGCGAGCGCCCGCAGCACCGCATGTACGAGCAATGGCATCCGCTGGGGATCGTGGGGATTATTTCCGCGTTCAACTTCCCGGTGGCGGTCTGGAGCTGGAACGCGGCGCTTGCCTGGGTTTGCGGCGATGTGTGCATCTGGAAGCCCAGCGAAAAAACACCGCTGTCGGCCGTTGCCTGCCAACGCATCGTAGCAGAGGTATTCGAGAGGAACGACGTCCCCGAAGGCGTGAGCTGCCTCCTTTCCGGCGGCCGCGAAGCCGGTATGTGGATGTCGGCAGACGGGCGCGTGCCCCTCGTATCCGCCACCGGCTCCTCCAGGATGGGGCAATCCGTTGCCGCCACCGTGGCCGGGCGCTTCGGCCGGAGCCTGCTGGAACTGGGCGGCAACAACGCGGTCATCATTTCCAAAGACGCAGACCTCGACATGGCGCTCATCGGCACCGTATTCGGCGCTGCCGGCACCGCAGGCCAGCGTTGCACCACCACCCGGCGGCTCATCGTCCACAAAGATGTATACGAACGCTTCCGCGAAAAACTCGTCAAAGCCTACGGCCAACTGCGCATCGGCAACCCGCTCGACGAACAGTATCACGTGGGCCCGCTGATCGACAAAGCCGCCGTGGAAACCTACCTTCAGGCCATCACAGCCTGCAGGGAACAGGGCGGCCGGTTCATCGTGGAAGGCGGAGTATTGGAAGGCGCCGGCTTCGAAAGCGGCTGCTACGTGAAGCCCTGCATCGCCGAAGTGCGGCCCGATTTTCCCATCGTGCAAACCGAAACCTTCGCACCTATTCTATATATCATGCCGTTCTCCACGATCGATGAAGCGATCGAGATACAGAACAACGTGCCGCAGGGATTGTCGTCTGCCATCATGACGCTCAATCTTCGCGAAGCGGAACAATTCCTTTCCTGCGCCGGCAGCGACTGCGGTATCGCCAACGTCAACATCGGCACGAGCGGCGCCGAGATCGGCGGGGCGTTCGGGGGCGAAAAGGAAACGGGCGGCGGCCGCGAAAGTGGCAGTGATGCCTGGAAGGCTTACATGCGCCGCCAGACCAGCACCATTAATTATGGAAAGAAGCTGCCGCTGGCACAGGGCATCAAATTCGATATTTAAAGATGAATCATAACTGTAACAACACAGCCTGCGGTCTTCCGGCCGCGGGCTTTTTATTTTCAGCATAGCCAATTGACGAACGCAATTCGTCGGACGGTGATTTAACGTAACTTTGCATCCAATCGCAAACGATACAAGCCTTGCGCCATGTAATTGCTCCCACATATTGAACCTTGACAAGGCGCCCGCCCGGGCGCCAGGAACCTTATTGCTGGAAGTAAAACTACAAACATGGCTATTTCATCAAAATACGGCCGTACCTATCATTACCCGTTTTCGCCCGGCACCAGCAGCGACGATCGTATCAATTACGATTACTGGCAGCACATCAGCGCCATTCCTGAACTGGTACATACCGAAAAGCTCGACGGGGAAAACAATTGTCTTTCGCGGTACGGCGTTTTCGCCCGGTCGCACGCGGCACCTGCAGTTTCTCCGTGGACGGAGAGCCTGCGCCGGTTTTGGCAGCTGGTGAAGCGCGACCTCGGGCCGCTGGAGATCTTCCTCGAAAATCTCTATGCCGTTCATTCCATCGAATACCGCCGCCTCGATCATCATTTTTATGTGTTCGCAGTGCGGGAGGAAGATAGATGGCTGAGTTGGGAAGAAACGAAATTTTACGCCCGCCTGCTCGATTTGCCGGTGGTGCCTGAAATCAGCATTCCCCGGATCACGGCCCGGGACGCTTACGAAAAAGCGATCCTTTCCGCAGCTGGCGGCGCCGGTGCTTTTTGTCCGCACGATGCGGCTACCGGCCGCCCCGCTACGATGGAAGGGATCGTGACGCGCAACGCCGGCGGATATACGACCGGTGAATTCGCGGAGAATGTTTTTAAATATGTAAGAAAAGGGCATGTGCAGACAGGCGTCCACTGGACGAAAACCTGGAAGCGCGCAGCCCTTCAAAATGAAGGAGGTAATTATGTGGACCCTCAGTAACAACAAATCCTGGGAACATCTCGAACAAACGTTCGCCTGGGTGCGCGATATGGCCGCAACGCCCCAGGACCCCGCGCACCACGCCGAAGGCGATGTGGCTGTGCATACACGCATGGTGCTGGAGGCGCTTTGCGCAGACGCGGCTTTCATGGAGTTGCCGCCGCAGGAGCAGGAAGTGCTCTGGGCGGCGGCGCTGCTGCACGACGTGGAGAAACGCAGTACGACTATTATAGATGCGGACGGAAGCATTTCCTCGCCCGGCCATGCACGCAAAGGCGCGCTCACGGCCCGCAATATCCTCTACCGCGACATCCCCGCACCGTTCGCCATCCGCGAGCAGGTGGTGGCGCTGGTACGATATCATGGTTTCCCGCTTTGGGCCCTGGAGCGCCCGGACCCCGTGAAGGAACTGGTGAAAGTAAGCCTGGAAGCGGATACCCGGCTGCTGGCGATCCTCGCCCGGGCCGATGTGATGGGCCGAATCTGTGGCGACCGCGACGAATTGCTGTACCGGATCGATTGCTTCGAGGCCTTTTGCCAGGAGCAGGGATGCTGGGGCACGTCGCGGGAGTTTGCCACGCCCCACGCGCGGATGCATTACCTGCTCGGCGAAAACGCGCATCCGGATTATGTTCCGTTCAATACGCCCATCGCGGAAGTAGTGGTGATGAGCGGTTTGCCGGGGGCGGGAAAGGATACCTTCATCCGGAAGCACTTCCCGGAACTACCGCTCGTATCGCTGGACGGGCTTCGCAACGAAATGGACGTAGCGCCGACGGACGCGGCCGGCAACGGTCGCGTAATACAGGCGGCGAAGGAGCGGGCGCGGGCTTTCCTGCGGCGGGGCGAGGGTTTTGTCTGGAACGCCACCAACACCACGCGGCAGATGCGGACGCAATTGCTGGAGCTGTTCTATAGTTATGGTGCGCAGGTGCGGATCGTGTATGTGGAAGTGCCGTGGCGGCAGCTCGCCCGTCAGAACGGAAGCCGCGATGCCGTGGTGCCCGCGCTGGTATTGGAAAAGCTCGCGGCGAAGCTGGAAGTTCCCGCGGCCTGGGAGGCCCACCTGGTCACCTGGTTTTCCGCTGATCCGGCTATTTGACTGGTAGGAATGTCCGATTCCGGGCGCGGATCGTCCGGTTTTAAAAAACGGCGTATAGCCAAAACCAGTTAGCCCTAAGCCGGTTTTGAAGGCTTTTTGGCCCGGAAGCCCGTCGAATCGACGGGCTTTTCCGTTGAAACGCTCTGCTGTAAAGGGTTTGATGCGAATTTGGCGCTTTGTCCGATTTGTACAAAATCGGACACTTGGGGTGTTTTCATTTGCCGCTCATCCGCTGATAACTATTCGTTTTAGGATGTTTAAAACCGTTCATACTTTTGAATCATCAAACAAACAACAACGTTAATCACATAAAAATTACTCACATGAAAACTTTCATCGCCATTCTTGCCTCAGTAATCGTTTCTTTCGGTGCTTCCACAGCCAACGCCGCTACGCCCGGTACCGACATCATGTATAAAGCTGCCTACAGCATCATGGGAGAGAAGTCTTATTATGACGCTTCCGGCAACCTGCTCGCCACTTCCCGCTTCGTGACCGACGCTTCGCTGCCGCTGCCCGCGATCAAAAAGCTGATGAAAAAATGCCCCGACCACCAGATCCGCTACATCCGCGAGTTCCAGGCCGAAGGTATCAACACCTACATCATCACCCTGGAAAACAAAACCGGTTTTAAAGTAGTGCGCTACGCAGAAAATACGCTCACGATCCTGCAAAAGCTCGATAAGAACTGATCCGTTCAACGCCCGCCATTCTGATTTTTGTTCGTCGCCCGGAAGCAATGCGCTTCCGGGCGCGGGCTTTTAAGAAAAGATTGCCTATTTTTATTGCATTGCAGCATACGTATTCCCTGGAAGCAGCTAAAATTTCCAAATCCAAATAATGCATGGACACGCAGGTAACCACCGTTGAGGCGTTGAACATCCTCCTGATTTACTGCGAAAAGCTCGGGTGGCCGGTAGACCAGATCGTCCGCGATTCGGGGATCGATCCGGAAACGCTGGAGGTTTTCCAGCACCCGGTTACTTTGCGGATGTTGTCCGGTTTTTTTGAATCGGCGGTGCGCGTTACCGGCGATCCGCATATCGGGTTGCACATCGGCCATGTCTCGAACCTCGACGCATTGGGGATCGTGGGGCAATTATACCGTTACAGCAAAAACGTGCGGGAAGGGATGTTCCGCATCCAGCGTTACCTTCCCATCCTCCATACCGTTTTCGATTTCGACCTCGTGGAAAGTGACGACGCGGCCCGCGTGATCATGACGCCCCGGCACCATATGCCCGAAGCCGCGTTCGTTTCCCGGCAGTTCGTGGAACTGGCCATGGCCTATTGCAAACACGGCACGCAGTACGCTTCGCAGATAGATTTGCTGCCGTTCGAAGTACATTTTTCCTGGAAGCTGTCGCCGGAAGAAGAACAATATTACGCGACCATTTTCAACTGCCCGGTTTTCGGCGGCCGCGAATATACCCAATTGCTGTATCGCCGCGGCGATGCCGATATCCCGAACTTTTTCTACAACCCGGTTTTGCTGAAGGCGTTGGAAGCCGGTGCGGAAGCGGGGATGGAAATGGGCCCCTGGTCCAGCAACGATCTCCAGAAGGCATTGCTCATCATGAACGTGGAAGAAAAGGAGCGGAGCCGCATCGCCAGGAGCCTTCACGACGGCGTTTGCGGCACCCTGGCCGCGGTGCGCCTGCATCTCGGCGCCCTGCAAAACCAACTGCCGGCCCAGCAACAGGCGGATTTCCTGCAAACCCTCGCCCTGCTCGACGAAGCCGCCCGCGAAGTCCGCAAAACCGCCCACAGCCTCATGCCGGAAACACTGCAACATTACGGCCTCCACGAAGCGCTGGATACGCATTGCCGCAACCTCGCGCCCTGCTGCCCCGCGCAGATCAATTATTACAGTTTCGGCAACACTTTCCGGTTCGATCCCGGTGCGGAGCTGACGGTGTACCGCATCGCGCAGGAACTGATACAAAACGCCGTGAAACATGCACAGGCAACGAGCATCATCGTACAACTACAATTCGCCGCGCCCGATATTTCGCTGACGATCGAAGACGACGGCATCGGGTTTTCGGCAGACCGGATGCGCCCCGGCTCTGGGCTCGACATCCTCCGCCAAAACGTATCCGGCCTCGGCGGCACCATCGAATGGGACGGCCGCACGGGCGCCGGCACCGCCGTAACGCTGGTAATCCCTTCCCTGCAGCCGCACCTCGTCCGCGAGTAGTGCGATTTGTATTATTTTATTATTAATTTGCCGGCAGGCCTTATGACCGATCAACCAAAAGCCTAAAATTTGCGCGCCGAACCGGGCCATGTTCCGGCATCATTACAATTAAACGGGGTTCGCATGACCTGGAAGGAGTCTGATGAAATATTATGGGTAGACGCTCTGCGCAACAACAGCACCGAAGCTTTCGATGCGCTGTACCGTGCGTATTTCCCGTCTGTGTACGCCAATATCTGCCGGCTGGTGCGCGAGCCTTCCGCCGCGCAGGACATTGTCCAGGAAGTATTCATCCGCCTCTGGGAGAAGCGCCATCAGCTGAAACCCGGCCAGCCCGCAGGCAACTGGCTGTTCGTAGTGAGTTACAACCGCTCCGTTTCCTGGCTGCGGAAAGACCTTCGCGAAAAATTGCGCGTAGAAGGCCTGGAATCCCTGACCGACCTGCCCGGCGAGCCCGGATGGGACCATACCTCCCTGCAGCTGGAAATGCTGGAAAAAGCCATCGAACAGTTGCCGCCGCAACGGAAAAAAGTGTTTTTGCTATGTAAGGTACAGGGCCGCACCTATGCCGAGGCGGCTTCGGAACTGCAGATTTCCCACTATACCGTGAAGGAACATATCCAGAAAGCCAGCCAGTTCATCCGCGAATACGTGCGGCTGCAACCGGAATGGCAGGCCCTGGCGCTGGGGGCGCCACTCGTAGCACATCTGCTGGGCTAAAAAAATATTTCTTCCCCCAACCCCCTTTTTTCAATTTCCGCGTATTTACTATAAACCTGACCGCCTTTGGAGGATCCATTACAATATCTTCGGGAGCTGCTCGCCAAACCGGACTGGACGGACGATGAACGCCGCTGGTTGCTGCATTACCTGGAACATACGCCCGCAACGGAACTGAAAACGCTGTTGCTGGAAGCGTTCCGCGAAAGGAACATCCCCGCGTACGATCCCGCATTGCAGGAATCCCTGCTGGCCGGTATCCACGCCCGGATGCAGCCGGCAACGACCGTTCGCCGGATGGGCTGGTGGCGCGCTGCCGCGGCCGTTGGCGGGATAGCGGTGCTCCTGGCGGGAGGGGCGGTGTTGATGCGCCAGTCGCAGCCTATGAAACCGGTCGCCAAAGCGGATGTGCATATTCCGGAGGAAGTGAACGGCAACATCGCGCCGGGCGGCAACAAAGCCCGGCTGGTATTGCGCAACGGGAAGACCGTGGTGCTCGACCAAACCGCCGACGGACATATCGGCGAAGGCAATGTGGAAAAGAAAGATGCGGAATTGCTGTATGCATCGGAGGAAGGAAGCGGTGGAGGAAGCAATACGCTCATCACGCCGCGCGGCGGGCAATACCGCGTTCGGCTGTCTGACGGCACGAAGGTCTGGCTCAACGCCGCCAGCCGGCTGGAGTACCCGGTGGCGTTCGGCGGAAAGGAAAGACTGGTTTCCCTCACCGGAGAAGCCTATTTCGAAGTGGCGGCGGATGTGCAGCGGCCGTTTTTTGTGATGGTGGACGGGATGAAAGTGCAGGTACTGGGAACGAAGTTTAACGTTAACGCATATACGGAAGAAAAGCAATTCACGACCGCTTTGCTCGAAGGCGCGGTGCGGGTGACGGGCGGCGGCCGGCAGGTGACGCTCAGGCCGGGCCAGGAGTCTGCCTTCTCGCCCAAATCCGGATCGCTGAAGCAATATGACGGCGATATGGAAAGCGCGGTGGCCTGGAAGAACGGTATCATCACTTTCCGGAACGACGAACTGTCTGCCGTTATGCGCGACCTGGGCCGGTGGTACGATGTGGACGTCGCCTACGAACCGGGGCTCGATAAGGAAATTCATGTAACGGGCGCCATGCGGAAACAGGAACACCTGGCCGAGGCGCTGAAAATTCTGGAATTGACGGCCGGCGTCCACTTTACGGTGGAAGGGCGCACGGTCAAAGTATCCCGATAAAATAGTTAAAAAGCTGGCCTGTGGCCGATCGGAGGGGACGCCTTCCGTGCTGCCCATGCCATGCCCGGAAGCATACTTTAGCATTATTAAAACACACGACTTGTTATGAAGAAACGCATGAATCCCGCGGCGCAGACCGGTGGCGCGGGCATCCGGAGGCGGAAGGCCCCTCCGGCCCTGCACCTTTTGCTACTGCTGGCGCTGTTTGCCGGAATGCGGTCTGTAGCGGCCGTTCGCGTGCAAGACATTCCGCTGAACGTCCAGGTGCGCGACGCCGGCCTGGAAACCATCATCAAGATCATCCGCCAGCAAAGCGATTACCTTTTTATTTTCAAAGACGAGAACCTCGCGCGCCTCAACAGCCGCATCACCCTGCAAATGCAGAACGCATCGATCCGGGAAGTGATGGACAAATGCCTCGACGGGTCGCCGCTCACGTACCGCATCGTCGATAAAACCGTCATCCTCATGAGCCGCGACGAGCCGGCGAAAGCCGCCGTGAAACTGGCAGGTGTGGTGACCGACGCCGACAGCAGGGAACCTTTGCCCGGGGTGTCCGTAGCCCTGAAAGGCGCACCCGGCGGAACGGTAACCGATGCCAACGGGCGCTTCGCCGTGCAGAACGCAGACCTTCCGGCCACGCTGGTATTCACCTTCATCGGCTACACTTCCAAAACCATAACCGTTACGGACGATAATCCCGTGCAGGTTTTCCTCCAGCGCGAAACCCGCAACATCCAGCAGGTAGTGGTGGTGGGATATGGCTCCCAAAAGAAGACGGAGCTCACCGGTTCCATCAGCACTTTCCGGCCCGACGAACTGAACGCGCGGCCGGTATTGGGGCCCGACCAAATGTTGCAGGGGCGCATGCCGGGCGTGAACATCTCTTCCGCTTCGGGGATGCCCGGGTCAGGCCTGCGCGTGAGCGTACGCGGAACGGGATCGCTGAGCGCCAGCAACGAGCCGCTGTACGTGATCGACGGTGTGCCCATCATTCCGCACGACGCCGGAATGTTCAATTTCGGTGGACGGATGAACCCGCTCTCGCAGTTGAACCCGCAAGACATCGCCTCCGTGGAAGTGCTGAAAGATGCCGCATCGGCCGCCATTTACGGTTCCCGCGCCACCAACGGCGTAGTGCTCATCACCACCAAAAGCGGAAAGAAAGGCACCGGCCAGCTGAGCCTCAACGCGTGGACGGGCATGTCGGAAGTGATGAACCTGCACAAGATCAAAATGGCGGATTCGAAATTGTACCTCGAAGTCGCCAACGAAGCGATCGATAATTACAACAAACAATACGGCTACGAACCCGGCAACAGCAAATTCATCCAGGGCATCGACCATCCCTATCCCGGATTGCCCGATACCGACTGGATGGACCTGGTGCTGCGGAAAGCCTGGTCGCAGAACGTAGACCTGTCCGTTTCCGGCGGCAACGATAAAACCACGTATTACATTTCGGGCGGTTTCCTCAACCAGCAGGGCACCATCATCCATAACGACCTGAAAAAATACACGGGCCGCATCAACCTTGCCAGCGAGCCCCTCAGCTGGCTGCGCACCGGTGTGAACCTGAGCTTCAGCTTCTCAGACAACAACCGCGTGCCCGGCTCCAACCTCGGCTCCACCGTGATGGGGCGCAGCTTGCCGCAACGGCCGTTCGACCGGCCCTACAAGCCCGATGGCTCCTATTATGTGGGAGGCACTTCCGACCTGGTGTACCACAATCCCATCCAGATCCTGAAAGAAGAAGTGGCGCAATTGCAGAGCTATCGTATGATCGGCAATGCCTTCGCGGAACTGCGGCTCCTGCCCGGCCTGACGTACAAAACGTCCTTCGGCACGGATCTCGGTCTTACCAACGATTACGTGTACTACAACGCCAAACATCCCTACGGAACGGGCAACGGGCGGATCGCGGATAACCGCCGCTGGATGACGAACATCCTCCTCGAAAATACCCTTACCTATTCCAAACTTTTCGGTCAGCTGAAGCTGGACGTGCTCGGCGGACATTCGTTCCAGCGGGTGATGACGTCTACCAGCGGCATCGACGGCAACGGTTTCCCCGCGCCTTCGTTCGACGTGCTCGATGCGGCTTCCGTTATCAACAGCGCTACTACCAACCTGTATGGAAACGCGATGGAATCTTATTTCGGGCGTGCGAACGTAGCGTTCCGGGAGCGGTATTTGCTGGGCGCTTCCATCAGGACCGACGGGTCGTCACGCTTTTCGCCGGAAAACCGTTACGGATATTTCCCTTCCGTTTCGGCGGGATGGCAGGTGTCTAAAGAGCCGTGGTGGCAGATGCCCGCTACCGACCTGAAACTGCGTATGAGCTACGGCGCTACCGGCAACCAGGAAGGCGTAAGCAACTACGCGTACCAGGCTTTGACCGGCGGCGGATTTAACTACGACGGTAAAAGCGGGATCGCCATCACCGGGTTCGGCAACAATGCCCTCACCTGGGAAAAGGCCAACCAGTTCGATGCCGGCGTGGAAATTGCCCTGTGGAAAGGTGCGCTCAACTTCACGGTGGATTACTTCGTGAAAAACACGACGAACCTCCTGTACAACATGCCCATCCACGCTACATCCGGCTTCACCAGCATCACGAGCAATATCGGTTCCATGCGCAATAATGGCCTGGAAGTCGCCGTGAGCGCCAATTACCGGTTTGGCGACCTGCAATGGCAGTCGGATTTCAACATCTCCTTCATCCGCAACCGCATCACTTCCCTCATCGGCAATACCGACCTGCTTTCCGTCGGCAACAACCGCGGCCTGCAGGTAGGGAAAGATATCGGCAGCATCTGGGTATATAGAATGCTCGGCATTTTCCAGGACGATAAGGAAGTGCCCGAACCGCAGTACAAGACCGGTGTTCGCGCGGGCGACGTGCATTACGAAGACCTCAACGGCGACGGCGTCATCGATATCAACGACCGCCAGGTGGTGGGCAGCTCCAATCCCGACTTCTTCGGCGGATGGAACAATACTTTCCGCTACAAAAATTTCGACCTGACGGTTTTCCTCAACTATACCTACGGCGGCGATGTGTATGCCACGTCGCGCATTATGGTCGAAAGGCTGGGACAGAACGGGACGAACAATTTCAAACGCATCGCCGAATCCCGGTGGACGGGGCCGGGCACGAGCAATACCGTTCCCCGCGCGATCTACAACCAGGCGCATAACCTGGCGAACTCGTCGCGGTGGCTGGAAGACGGGAGTTTCCTGCGCGTGCGGACCGTTTCATTAGGGTACGAACTCCCGCAATCCTGGCTGCAACGTGCGCACATCAAGCGTTTGCGCGTGTACGCGCAGGCGGATAACCTGGCGCTGTGGACGAAATATTCCGGCCTCGATCCGGAAGTATCGTCCGACCTGGACCCGCGTTTCCTCGGGGAAGACAACCTCGTGCTGCCGCAGCCGCGTTCTTTCAATTTCGGCATCAACCTGCATTTTTAAACAACCGAAGCAAACATCGTCATGAAAAGAATATTGATACCGGCACTGATCATGGGCAGCCTCGCGGTTGCATCCTGCAGCAAAATGCTGGACGTGAAATCGCATTCGGCGGTAGCCACCAATTCATTGTCGGAAGCCGACGTGGAAGCCTTTTTGACAGGCGTGTACAACAGGGTGCAGAACGCGCCCGGATCGGAGTCGTACATTTCGTTCGACATCGTGGGCGGCAACCTCATCAACTCCGGCGCTACCAGCGACGGGGGGCTGAATACTTTTATCAGCAACGTGCTGCGGCCCGAGAACGGGCTCATGTCCGCCGCCTGGAACGGGTATTATTCCTCGCTGTACCAGGTGAACAACCTGCTGGAAACCCTTGGCCGGATGAGCCCTTCCGCCCGCAAAACTGAAATTGAAGGGATCGTGCACTTCTTCCGCGGGCTCATCTATTACAACCTCGTTACCCGCTGGGGCGGCGTGCCGGTGCTGGAAAAAAATACTTCCGAAAAAGTAACGCGCAACACCGAAGCGCAAACCTGGGCGTTCATCGAAAAGGAACTGGAAATCGCTATCGCGCAAGCGCCGGCGTATACTTCCGGCGGCTATTACAAAGTGACCAACATGGGCGCAAAGGCGCTGATGGCGCGGGTGAAATTGGCACAAGGCAAGAAACCGGAAGCGGCGGCGCTGGCGGAGGAAGTGATCGGCAGCGGATCGTTTGCGCTGGACGCATTCGAAAAGATCTTCCGCGCCACGGCCAATACTGAGGAAATATTTTCCTTCAGGAACCTGACCATCGAATCCTCGATCCGGGTGAGCACGCTTTTCTACACCTACGCCCACAGCGTGAAAGGCAGCTACGTGTACCGGCCCACGCAGGAAACGATGGATATGTTTTCGGCGGACGACAAGCGTACCGCCATGTCTGTGGAAACTTTCCAGGGATTGCGCGTCATCAATAAGTATCCCAGCGGCCAGTCGGGCACCGACCCCATCGTGGTGGCCCGCCTGGGAGAAATGTACCTGATCAGCGCGGAAGCGCAGGGGCTCGCGGGGCTGGGGAGGCTCAACGAGCTGCGCGCCGCGCGTGGACTGACTCCCGTTAACCCTTCCGGCGAAGCCGCCTACCTCGATGCCGTGTTGCTGGAGCGGAGGAAGGAATTGCTGGGCGAAGGGTTCAGGTGGTACGATCTCGTGCGCACCGGGAAAGCAGTGGCTACGCTCGGGATCATGGACCGGGAAGTGAAATATCCCCTGCCCATGAACGAGCTGGCACTCAACGGCAACCTCGAACAAAACGACGATTACTAATCCTGAAACATGATTTTTATGCTGAATAAATATAAAATGGTGTGGGCGATGACGCTGGCATACGCCCTGCTCATCGGCTGCAAGAAAGACGAAGCCGCGGCACAGGCGCCGGTTACCTTGAAAAGCCCCCTCACCCAGCGCCTCCTCGACAGCGCCGGCGTCATGGCGCAGGTGTTCAGCGATACGCTGTTCGAAGTGAGCCCCGGTATTAAGGAAACCGACATTCACTACCTTTCCCGCGAAGGCTATTCCATGCGCGCGTTCATCCTGGAGGTCGACGTCAACCATCCGAACATCCTCCTGCAGGCGGGAACGCCGTACAACGCCACGGCCTACGCCATGCAAACCGTTCCCGACATAGCGAAGTACATGGAAAAACCCGACTACCGCGTGATGGCGGCGGTGAACGCAGACTTCTTCAACACGTCTACCGGCGAACCGCGCGGCATTTACGTGAAAGACGGGAAAGTCCTCAAAACCACCTGGGCCAACGCGCGCAGCGCAACGTTCATCGGCGTGCTGAAAAACGGGAAACCCTACATCGGCGACCGCGACGATTTCGTGGCGAAGCAAAATGACCTGGAAGACGCCCTGGGCGGTGGCCCCATGCTGGTGCGCAACAATCAGATACTCACGCAAACCGACCTTTCCGTGGAGCCCCGCACCGGCGTGGGCATGAACGAACAGGGGAAAATGTACTTCATCGTGGTGGACGGCCGCAGTTTCTACTATTCCAACGGTTGCACGATCACGCAACTGGGCCAGATGCTCAAAGCCTGCGGCTCCACGATCGCCGTGAACGTAGATGGCGGCGGCAGCAGCACGTTCATGATCAAACATCCATTGGCCGACGTCTGGCAGGTACGCAACCGCCCCAGCGACGGCACCAACCGCGCAGTCGGTAACGCCTGGATGATCATTTCACGATAACCCGAATCCCATTTCAGCATGAAAAAATTATTGACATACATCCTGCTGCCTGCATTCGCATTGCTGGCGGCCTGTAATAAGGACGACGATGCGGAAAAGCCGGCAACGCCTGCGATCACGGCGGTTTATCCTTCGGCTGGCCTCCCGAATATGATCATCACGATCAAAGGGAAAAATTTCAGTACGGTCCGCGGAGACAATAAAGTACAATTCAACGGCAAAGCCGCTATCGTGATAGAAGCGTCGGAAACGGCGCTGCAGGTAGTGACGCCGGCCGATGGCACCACCGGCCCGGTAACCGTTGCCACTCCGAAGGGTTCCGCGACCGGCGGCACTTTCACCTATCTTCCCCCGCTGGAAGAATACACGGTAACCACGCTCGCCGGAGATGGAACGGCCGGTTCGGTGGACGGGCCCATCGCTGGTTCGCTGTTCAAAACGGTGCAGGGCGTAGCGATCGGGGCAGATGGCTCCATCATCGTGACCGACCGTGGCAACAATCGCATCCGCCGGATCAAGGCGGGCAACGTGACGCCCATCGCAGGCGCTACCACTGCCGGTTACACGGAAGGCACGGGCGCAGCGGCGCGGTTCCGCCTGCCCTGGCGCGCCGTGGAAGATGCGCAGGGGAACATTTTCGTGGCCGACCGCGATAACCACGCCATCCGCAAGATCACACCGGCGGGCGTTGTGAGCACCGTGGCCGGAACGGGCACCGCCGGATTCGCGGACGGCCCCGTGGCAACGGCGCAGTTCAACCAGCCGCTGGATATTGTGGTAGATGCGGCCGGGAACCTCTACGTGGCCGATAACCTGAATCACCGCATCCGGAAGATCGGCGCCGACGGACAGGTAACCACCCTCGCGGGTAACGGTTCCGCCGGTTTCGCGAACGGTACCGGTTTGGCCGCGCAGTTCCGCAATCCCAGCGGTTTGGAGCTGGACAAAGACGGGAATATCTTGGTGGCAGACAGGTTGAACCATCGCATCCGTAAAGTGACGCAGGCTGGAGCAACCACCACCGTGGCGGGAGATGGTAACTCCGGTTACCTCGACGGCGATGCTGCCGGCGCGCGCTTCGCCGATCCGTATGGCATTACGGTAGACGCGGCGGGCAATATCTTCGTGGCAGACCTGAACAATCACAAGATCAGGAAGGTGTCTGTGGATGGAAAAGTAGTGTCCATCGCAGGAGGGGCGCGCGGTTTCGCCGACGGGCTCGGTGCGGGCGCGCAGCTCAATTCACCCACCGATGTGTGCGTAGACCGCGACGGCAACGTGTACGTGGCCGACCAGGCAAATCATGCTATCCGTAAACTGACGAGAAAATAGAACGTTACTGTCTTATCCCTATTTGTAACCGCGTGGGCCCAGGTCTGCGCGGTTTCTTTTAACAGCCCCCGGTGCTTCGCTGCGCCGGGGGCTGTTTTATTTTGATGGATCAGAAGTGGTCGGGAAGATAATCGTCTGACAGGATTTTTTCTCCACCAGCGATTTATGGTACACCGAATATTTGATGTATTTGCGGGTGATGAAGTACGAAATCGCCGTTACGATCATGAGGGGAACGAAGAGTTTGTAGCCCCCTGAAATCTCCGCCAGCAAAAAGATGGCGGTGAGCGGCGCGTGCATGACGCCGGCCAGCACGCCTGCCATGGCCGTGATGATGAAGTTGGGCGTGTTGAGATGGTACAGTCCGGATGCATTGACGAGATACGCGAACAGGAATCCGGTGATCCCGCCGGTGATCATCGATGGTGCGAAAACCCCGCCGTTGCCGCCTGCGCACATCGTCAGCGCAGCGCAAACGATCTTAAAGGTGATGAGCAATACCGCCATGAGGATGATAGCCCAGACTTCGGAGCTATAGCCCTGCAGCAGTGAATGTGACGTTACCGCGGCGCTGTTGCCGGCCAGCAATTGCGTGATGGTGGAATAGCCCTCGCCATACAGCGGTGGCAGGAAGAAGATGATGGCACAAAGCGGGATACCCGCCAGCAGCCAGGTTTTCCAGGTCATCCGGCGCTTATGGAAGTAGCCTTCGATCCATTCCACGGTATGCGTAACATAAACAGATACCATGCCGCAGGCGATGCCGAGGAAGATGTAGAAGGGTATGGCCTGGATATTCCAGCTTTCGCTGGCGGTGAAAATGAATTTTCCGGGATAGATGAGTTGTGAAACAACGGTGGCCGTGGCGGTGGAAATCAGCAGGGGGATGAAAAACGGGATGGTAAAATCGAGCAAAAAGATTTCCAGGACGAAAATGATGCCCGCAAACGGACTGTTAAACACCGCCGCGATGCCGCTGGCCGTGCCGCAGGCGAGTAGCAGGATGGTATCTTTTGAGGAAAGCCGCAGATCGCGGCCGGTATTGGAGCCAATGGCGGCGCCGGTGGCCACGATGGGCGCTTCCAGCCCCACGCTGCCCCCGAAGCCCGTTGTGAGCGCGGCCGTGAGGATGTGGCCGTAGGTATGCCTTTTATCGATGCGGCCCTTGTTCCCGACGATGTTCTGGATGATGAACCCGATCCCCCGGCTCAGGCGCCCCTGGAAAAACCGGGTGAGCACCAGCAGGGAAAGGCCCGTCCCGATCAGCGGGAAAATCGCGGACAGCCAGTTGCTCCCCATCCAGTCGTTCATCGCCTCGGCCCTGTGCTCGAAAAACGCTACTGACACCTTCAGCACAACGGCGGCCAGGGCCGCTATCACGCCAACGATGAAGCTGATAAGGATTAAAAAATTGCGGTGGGAAGTGTATTTCGTTCTTAAATTTCCCAGTTTGACCAAAAGCCTGTAGTACTTGTTTCCGGTGCCTTCCATGCGGCTAAATTAAGGAAACCGGGAAGAATCGTCATTTTGAGGTCCGGAATTCGACTTTTTCGACGATAACACCGAGCTTTTTGACGCCCCCGGCATCCGACCGGAAGGTTTTTTCGCCGGTAAACTGGTCATAGAGTTTGGGATCGCCGGTATTGAGCGCCTTGAACAGCAGGTTCACGCCCTTTTTATCGAGCTGCCCGCCCTCGAAGCTGTCCACCGTTCCTCCGTTCGTCCATTCAAAACCATTGATTTTGAACCCTCTGCCGTTCACTTTCTGTACTTTCTCGATCGGGTCGCCCGGTTTGATGCCGAAAGGCGCGCGCCATTTCGCGTTTTCTCCCGCGAAAGTGATGGTTTTGGTGGAGTCTTTATAGAATACCACCGCCATTTCGTTTTCCGTGTCCGGGTATACGACCCATGCCTTACCGGCATCGTTCCCGTCGAAATCGGTGGCGTCGCGGAGCTCAACGTTCCCCTTGCCGTAAAGGTCCAGCAGCTGGTCGGGCTTGGTCATGCCGAAAACTAGGCGGACGTCCCAGTTCCGCGTATCCGCCGATTCGATGCCGGCGGCCGTGGTATTGATGGTTGCCGGAGCGGATGTGGTAGCAGGCTGCTGGCCGGATGTGGCGTTGGCAGGGGCGGGCCCGTCCAGCGCAGCGGTGGAAGCTTGGTTGGTATTGGCCGGCGGCGCCACCATGAGGGTAATGGCCTTGGGGATCGCGTTGGCTTTGTAGAGCGCGGCTTTCTCGTCGGTCAGCTCCTTGGCTTCGTTCTTATATTTATTAACGGTGTAGGTTGCTACGGGAAAAACGTTGCTGCTGTTGATGTTCATCGCTTTGAGGTTGGCGATGAAGGTCTGCCGGTTGCAATCGCTGTACTGGTACAGGAATTTCAGCGCGGCGTCCAGGGTGGCGGGGTCTTTCTTCAGGTCTTGCATGGTTTTGTCCACTTCCAGCCCGCCCGCGCCCGACCGGCTCATCTGTTCCGTTACGAATACCAGCGCAGGATCGTTGAGTTTCAGGAAAGTAGCGGCCATTTTGGTCGAAATATCGTCTATGGCGGATTCCGTCAGCTTCTGGGCGGAGGCGGCAAGGGGGAGGGCGAGTACGAGCAGTATGAAAAACCGTTTCATGCAGGTAAGTTTATGGGCTGTGCGTGTATAACGCATATCATTGTCACTAAATTATGGAAATATCCCTATCCCAGCGCAAAATACATGCCCGCGATTTTTCCCGGATGCGTAAATCAATTTTCCGATCCGATCATCCCCCCGATCTTTCCCACCCTAATTTTATGCCTTCAAAACAAGAAGCCCATGTTACTCCGTTTTACTTGTACGCTGGCCCTGATGGTGATGACCACCATTCATACTTTCGGCCATGCGCTTTGGATAGAGACCAGCCCGGTCGGTAAAAAAGGCCAGGCTCAGGAAGTGAGGGTGTTCTGGGGCGAATTCGCCGATAAAGACATCTCGCCGCTGGACAAATGGTTCTCCGATACCAAATCTTATTCCCTCTCCGTGGTAATGCCCGACGGTAAAGTGGTGCCGCTGCAAAGCGCGCCCGGCAAAGATCACTACAAGGCGTTCTTCACGCCTGAAAAAGACGGTGTATATACCGTTGTGATGAAACACATCGTGAAAGATCTCTATCACGGCAGCCGCCTGGATTATCATTCCAGCGCCGTGGTACGCGTTGGCGCAGCCGCCGCCATCGATCCCGCCGCCAATCAGAACGTACTGAGCGTTCATACCGCGCCCGATGCTTCGCTTAAAGTGGGACAAAGTATTGATTTCTATACGCTTAAGAATCTCAAACCCGCCGGTGGACAGGAAGTCGAAGTATTCGCGCCGAACGGCTGGGGCAAGAAATTCTGGGCAGACAGCACCGGCAAATCTTCCTTCACCCCGCTCTGGCCCGGCCGCTATATGGTAGAAGTGGCCGGCACGGCGGAAGAAAAAGGCGACCATAACGGCAAGCCTTACGAAAAGATCTGGCGTTGCGCCACCTATTGCATCGAAGTCACTAAATAATTCAGGAGCGTCGTACAGATTCCATGTTTGTGCCCCAAACCTCCCGGTCCCACGTCCGGGAGGTTTTTTTATGGGAAAATGAAACGCCGGAACTGAGCGGTCCCGGCGTTGAGCGTTGGTATTCTGGATATGGATCAGGGCCGCAGCAGCGCCGTGGCGCACCACAGCAGGGGAGCCTGCCCGTGGAGATCGCCGGTGAGGCGCTTGCGGTCGAGATAATATTGATGATCGTTTTTCATGTTCGTGCCTTCGCAAACGTTACGGATGTCGGAATTTTCGTCGAGGTACGTGATGAGCGACAGCCAGGCCTTCCTGGCGGCAGGGCCATACGTTTTGGCGTCGAGCCAGCCGTTTTTGACGCCGGAGATCATGGCGAAAGCGAACATTCCCGTGCAGGAGGTTTCTTTCCACGACTGCGGATCGTCTATCAATTGATGCCACATCCCGTCGTCTGCCTGGTATTTCAGCAGCGAAGCCATCATGGTCTGGTAGGCTTTCAGGATGCGTGGACGGTTGGGATTGTCTTTCGGGACAGACCGCAGCAGTTCGGACATGCCCGCGGCCATCCAGCCATTGCCGCGGCCCCAGAAGAAAGGCGCGGAAGGGGCGTGGTAAAAAAGGCCGTTGGGCTGCTGGAGCGAATCGAGGTACAGGATCATTTCGTTGGCCGCCCGGTCGATGTAGCTACGGTCGCCCGTGGCGCGGGTGGCCTGCGATTGCACTGCGGTGATCATGAACATATCGTCGATCCAGAGGCGCGTTTGCCAGGTGTAGCCCTGGTCGTAGAAACGGTGGCTGGCGGGAACGACGCGTTTCCCTTCGGGCGGGCCCCATTGTTTATCGGCGATGCCTTTCCCCAGCCGGAGGTAGCGGTCTTCTTTCGTTTGGAGGTACAGCTCCAGGGGAACGCAGCCGAAAACGGTGTAATCTACGTGGTCGGGAATGGGGATGAGCGTGTCGCGCGCGCCGAAAAGCGGTTCGAAGCGGTCTTTCAGTTGCTGGCGGAGCGGGCTGTCGCCCGTTACCTGCGCAAAAGTGAGCGCGCCGTACCAGGTGCAGGTTTCCGGGTAGGTGATGACCCGGGGCGGAACGGGCCGGCCGAAATTGGTATGCGGCGAAGCCACGAAGCGCGCCGCCACTTTGCGGCCGATTTCTTCCGGCGTGGCGCCGGGAGGGAAGTTGCGCAGCGCATTTTTGCCCGACTGCGCGGAAAGGGCGGCGGGCAGCAGGAGCAATGCCGCGCAGGCCTGCAGGAATCCAGTTTTCATAACATGCGGAATTTGAATACCGCTAATTTATGCAAACGTTTGCAAAATGGCAAGCTTGACTTGCGTAGAACTACGCTTTTTCCCGAATCAGCAGTTTCACTCGTGTTTTTCTTGCCGGCGGGGCCTACTTTTGTAATCGCTAGTCTGATAACTACTGTTTGTTTTCCCCTAATCCCCTCTGCGAAAGCGCATCTCCCCCGGATGTGCTTTCTTTTTAAAATAAATTTGACCGTACGGTACAAAATACTATCTTTGTCACGTAAAGCAATTGAGCACATGGCAGGAAGGCACAAGGAATTCGATGAGGAAACGGCGCTGAACGCAGCCACGGAAGTATTCTGGTCGCAAGGCTACGAATCCGCCTCGATGGAGGATCTCCTCACCGCGATGGACATCAACAAGGGCAGCATGTACAACACCTTCGGGAACAAACGCGAACTGTTCGTCCGCGTGCTCGACCGGTTCTTCAAATACGCGGTGAACGACATGACGCAGAAGTTCGAAGCGCACGACAATCCCATCGAAGGCATCCGCGACATCTTCCGCATGGTAACCCGGCCGGTAGACCTGAAAGACCATGCCAAAGGCTGCTTCCTTGTCAACACCCTGGGCGAAATGTGCGGGATGGACGAAGAACTGGCCACCATGGCCCGCAACAAACTCTTCGAGTTGGAAGCCATCTACCTCAAATACCTCCGCAAAGGCGTGAAGAACGGGCAGGTCCGCAAGGAAGTTTCGCCCGAACTGATGGCCCGGTTCCTGACCAACATGTGGAACGGCATGAGCATCTCCCGCAGGATGTACAACCGGAAAGCGCTGGAAGACCTGGTAGACATGCAACTGTCGCTCATCGCCCCCTGAAAAAATAATGCACGGCATGCAAATGCCGTTTTTTTATCACCAATATTTGACCATTTAGTACAAAATTAAAATCCGTATTTTATGACACATCACCACACCGTTAACATCAACGGACAGGACATCTTTTACCGTGAAGCCGGCGATCGCCGCAATCCCGCCATCGTACTGCTGCACGGGTTTCCCACCTCTTCCTTCATGTTCCGCAACCTCATTCCCGCGCTGGAAGACAAGTATTACCTCGTGGCGCCCGACTTCCCGGGGTTCGGGCAGAGCAGCATGCCGGCCGTTCACGAATACGCCTATACGTTTGATAACCTTTCGCATACCATCGACGCGTTCCTCGGCGCCATCGGGCTGGAAAAATATTCGCTGTACGTGATGGATTACGGCGCACCGGTCGGTTTCCGCATCGCCGCGCGGCATCCCGAAAAAGTGGAAGGATTGATCGTGCAGAACGGGAATGCGTATGTGGAAGGGATGGAAGACGGCTTCTGGGCGCCGATCAAAAAATACTGGACGAGCCCGGAAGACCCTGCCTCCATCGCAGGCGCCTCGGTGATGACGGCGCCCGCATCCACCCGCTGGCAGTACGAAGACGGCGTGAAAGACCTTTCGCTCGTGAGCCCCGACACCTGGACGCACGACCAGGCGCTGCTCGACCGCCCCGGCAATGGCGACATCCAGCTGGCCCTGTTCTTCGATTACCAGAACAACCCGCCCCTGTACCCCGGATGGCAGGCGTACTTCCGGACCTGGCAACCGCCCGCGCTGGTGGTGTGGGGGAAAAACGACCAGATTTTCGTGGAATCCGGCGCCCATCCCTACAAGCGCGACCTGCAAAACGTTGATTTCCACCTGCTGGATACGGGCCATTTTGCGCTGGAAACCCACCTTCCGCAGATCGCCACGCTCATCGATCGGTTTATGGAGCGGGAAGTGGCGCCGAAATACAATCGGGCCTGAAAATTGAAGAATGGGTGCGTATATTTATCGGCAAACCTTATCGATCTACCATGCGCACACGTTATTTGATCCTTCTCCTGCTGCTTGCCTGCCAGGCAGCTTCCGCACAAATATTCAAGTTCGGGGACCGGGTGGTCTTTTCCGGCAACAGCATCACCCACAACGGCGATTACTGGCACAATGTGGCCCTGTACCACGCCACCCGGTTCCCTTCCACACAGGTCCGGTTTTTTAACGGAGGGATCAGCGGCGACGTGGCTTCGGGCATGATCCGCCGGTTGAACGACGATATCCTTATCCACAAACCCACGCATGTGGTAGTGATGATCGGGATGAACGACGTGAACCGCCCCTTGTACGACGCCCGCAGGAAAGACGAGCCCGGCATCCGCCAGAAACAGCTCGACGCCATCAGCGCCTATAAAAGAAATGTGGACAGCCTCGTGACGCTGCTCCTCGCTGCAAAAGTGAAAGTGATCCTGCAAACGCCTTCCATTTACGATCAAACTTCGAAAATGGCCGGCAACAATCTTTTTGGCGTGAACGACGCGCTGAAGGAATGCGGCGAATTCATCAAAATCCTCGGAAAAAAACACAATATCCCCGTCGTCGATTACTGGACGATGATGGTGGAATCGAACAAACTCGCGCAGGCCACAGATTCCACCGCCACGATCGTGAGTAAGGACCGCGTGCATCCCGCCGGGCCGGGACATCTGCTCATGGGGCTGGAATGGCTGAAGGCGATGAAGGCGGAACCCTTCGTTTCGTACATGGTCATCGATCAAACCACCGAAAAAAGCCAGGCGAAAAGCAAATTCTGCAAGATCAGCGGATTGAAGCGCGGTGAAAGCGAAATTTCGTTCACCATGCTGGAAAATGCGCTGCCGTTCCCGCTCCGCGAAGACCAGAAGCCCGCGCAGCTCATCACCGACGTGCTCACCCAGATCAGCCGTGAAATGCTGTTCGTCCATTACCTCGAGCCGGGCGACTACACCTTATATATCGATGATGAAAAAATCGGGACCTGGTTTTCCGGGGAACTGGAAAGGGGCTTAAACCTCGGGCTGTACGAAAACACGCCGCAATACAAGCAGGCGCAGGAGATACAAAAACATCTGGCCGAAGCCTGGAAGCTCGAAAAGCAGCTCCGTGACATCCGGCTCGTGGAACACCGTTTCATGAAGGAGCTGGAAGCATATACCGCGAACCCCGCCGCATCCGGGCTGGATTCCGCCAATATCAAAAGGTCGATGGCCTACCAGCAAAGCAAACCCCGGGAATCCGAGATCCGCGCGGCATTCGAGCGTGCATCATTGGTACCGGCGGCATTGCGGACGCCGGTGGCGCACCAGTTCAGGCTCGTGAAGCAGTAGGGGAGCTCCCTTACTCCTTCGCGTCGTTCACTTCCACCCAATACCCGTCGGGGTCCTGGAGGTAGATTTGCTGCACGCCGTCTACCCGTTTGGTGACTTTCCCTTTTTCGCCGGCCCAGTTGATGAACGGGATGCCGGCTTTCGCCAGTTTTTCGATGAAGCTTTCTACCGAAGGCACACTGAAGCAGATGTGCGAGTTGCGGTCGCCCGTATGCGGCCCGGTTGCCCCGGCGATGAGGTGCAAATGACTTTTCGGGCCTACCGAGAACCAGGTGTGCTTGCCGTCGTGGAACGGTTCGGGGATGGTGTCGAGGCCTACGAGGTCGCGGTAGAAAACCGTCGCCTTCTCCAGGTCCTGGACATACAGCGCGAGGTGGTTGAGGGTGGCTTTCGTTCTTTGCTGGGCCGAAACAGCCGTAGCGGAAACAGCCAGCAGGCAGGTCAGGATCGCTTTTTTCATAACGGAAGACAAGATAAAAAATTCTGCGGCACGGGAGTTGTAATACTACTGCTGTCCATTTTCCCATATCCATCCTTCCACCCAAAAAATTTGGTTATGAGAAATCTGCTGACACTGTGCACCGTCCTGTTCCTGTTTGCTTCCTGTAGCCGGAACAAAGACGACGATAATCCGCTCCCCGTGGCCGCTGCGATGGTTTACCAGGCGTCCGCCCGCACCACTTCCGCTGATATGTACCTGGAACCCAATAAGTTGAACAATTCAGCGATGCCTTATGGCTCTACCGTCGGGTATTTTGACGCCATTCCCGGCAACCGGATGTTCCGTGTGAACCGCAACGGAACGGGCGAAACCCTCCTCCGGGAAAACATCCAGTTTGGCGTAAACCGCCGCTACAGTATCTTTTTTGCCGACCAATCCACCAGCTTCGTGAAATTCGTGGTGGAAGACGATTTCCCCAACGCCCAGGCGGGCAAGGCCTTCATCCGTTTCTTCCATCTCGCCAACGGGCTGGCTGCCGTTGACGTGAATTACCTGGTGGGGTCGGCGTATCAGCCCATTTTCCCCAACCGGCCGTTCGAAACCCAGGCCACGGCCGAGAATTACGACAATTTTATTCCCATAGACGCCGGCTCGCATTCTTTCCAGGTGCGGCTGAGCCCCGGAGGCGTGGTGCAGTTGACGCAGGCCAACGTGCAACTGGCGGAAGGAAAGGCATATACCCTGTTCATTTCCGGCGACGTGCCCACCCACCCCGTTACCCTGAAGGTGGTGACCAACCGGTAGATTTTTGATCCATCGCCCCCCAATACCGGCTGCCGGCTTGTCTGGTGGCCGGTTTTCGTTGTACGTTACCTCCATGCGGCCGTTTTTTCCTTCGCCTCCTGCTTTTTTGTACCTATTTTTGCGGCGTTGATGTTCGAACTGCATATCTCATGAGTACCAACGTACATATTGCGGGTCTTTCCGGCAGCCTCCGGAAAGGCTCTTACAACACGGCGCTGTTACGCGCCGCCCTGGCCAATCTCCCGTCGGGGATGACTTCCGAGATCGTTACATTTGATGAAGTTCCGTTATATAATTCCGACCTGGACACGGGCGAGCGGCCGCCTTCGGTGGTGGCGATGCGCGAGGCTTTGGCGCGGGCGGATGCTTATCTGATCGTATCTCCCGAATACAATTATTCCATTCCCGGTGGATTGAAGAACGCGATCGACTGGGCCAGCCGTGGTACCGACGCGCCCCTGATGCACAAACCCGTGGCCCTCATGGGCGCTACGCCGGGCATGTGGGGAACGGTGCGGATGCAGCTGGCTTTCAAGCCCGTTTTCCAGTTTCTGGACATGAAGCAGATCGCCAAGCCGGAAGTTTTGGTGGCGCAGGCGCCTTCCAAATTCGACGAAAACGGCAACCTGACAGACGAGAAGGTGAAGGAACTGGCGCACCGCGCGCTGGAAGCCCTCCGCGATCTCACGTTGCAACTCCGCAAATAATTAATGGGGGCAATTGGCTAAATTCGCCCCTTCAATACAGATAACTGAATATATGTCAAACAGCTTGTATGAATTCGGCATGATCGGCCTGGGCGTAATGGGGCGTAACCTGTTGCTCAACATGGCAGACCATGGTTTTGCCGTGATCGGCTTCGACAAGGACACGGAGAAGGCCAAAGCCCTCGAAACCTCCGCCACCGCCGGCACCCGCGTGAAAGGGGTGGTATCTCTGGAAGAAATGGTGGGCCAGCTCCAGCGCCCCCGCAGGATCATGATGCTCGTGCCCGCCGGCAAGCCGGTAGACGATGTGCTCGAATCCCTGCGCCCGCTGCTGGAACCGGGAGACATCGTGATCGACGGCGGCAACTCCCACTTCACAGACACCCTTCGCCGGGTAGACGGTATGAAGGCGGCAGGATTTCATTTCATGGGCGTAGGCGTTTCCGGCGGTGAGCAGGGCGCACGCACCGGCCCGAGCATCATGCCCGGTGGCGACCAGGAAGCCTACAGCCATGTGAAACCCATGCTGGAAGCCATCGCCGCCAAAGTGAACGGGGAGCCCTGCGTGGCTTACCTGGGCAAGGGCGCCGCCGGCCATTACGTGAAAATGGTCCACAACGGCATCGAATACGCCATCATGCAGCTCATCAGCGAAAGCTACCGGATGCTCCAGGCCGCCGGTCTCAATAACGACCAGCTTCACCAGGTATATAAATCCTGGAACGAAGGGGAGCTCCAATCTTTCCTCATCGAAATCACCGCCGATATTTTCCTGCAGGACGATGACAAGTCGGGCAAACGCCTCATCGACGTCATCCTCGACAAAGCCGGCTCCAAAGGCACCGGCAAATGGACGTCCCAGGAAGCGATGGACCTCGCCGTGCCGGTAACCATCATCGATACGGCCGTTTCCATGCGCAGCATTTCCGCTTATAAAGACGAAAGGGTGGATGCTTCGAAGGTGTACGCCGAGCCGAAGCTGCCCGTTTCCGCCGAAACCAAACTGTTCATCGACCAGGTGAAAGACGCGCTCCAGTTCGCCACCGTGATGTGCTACGCACAGGGCATGGCCATGCTGCACACCGCATCTTCGGCGCACAACATGGATATCCCGCTGGCCGAAGCCGTTAAGGTTTGGCGCGGCGGATGCATCATCCGTTCCCTGCTGCTGGGCACTTTCTACGAGGCGCTCAAATCCGCCCCCGAAGTTCCCAACCTGTTATTGAACAAAGCAGTGGCCGAAATTGTCAAATCGAAGGAACATAACATGCGCGCCGTGATCGTGCAGGCCGCACAGGCGGGTCTGCCGGCCGCGGGATTCATGGCGGCCCTGTCGTATTTCGACGCGTACCGTTGTGAGACCATGCCCACCAACCTGGTGCAGGCACAACGCGATTACTTCGGCGCACATACTTACCAGCGTATAGACATGCCAGGCAGTTTTCACACCAACTGGCAACACCATTAATATTTTACTTTTTTTATGCAACAACATAAGCGCCCACCTGCTTCCATCCTTTTCATTTTCGGCGGCAGCGGCGACCTGAACTACCGGAAACTGACCCCCGCGCTCTACAACCTCTTCCTCGATGAGTGGATGCCGGACCAGTTCGCCATCGTAGGCATCGGCCGTACGGAGTACTCCGATGAGAAATACCGTGGCCACCTCCAGGAAGGGCTCGACAAGTTTTCCCGCCGCAAAGCGGAAACCGACAGCCATTACCAGGAATTCTTCCAGCATGTGAATTACCTGCAGCTCGACGCTGGCGACATCGCCTCGTACCAGCGCATCGCTGATTACGTGTGCAAAAAGGAAGAAGAATGGGGCGTTCATCCCAACGTGATCTTCTACCTCGCCGTAGCGCCCCAGCTGGTGCCGTCTATCGCGCAGGAACTGGGCACGCTGAACCTCTGCAAGGAGAAAAATACCACCCGCATCGTGATCGAAAAACCCTTCGGCCACGATCTCGAAAGCGCACATGAACTGAACGATCTGCTGACCGGCCTCTTCGCCGAAGAGCAGATCTTCCGTATCGACCATTACCTCGGTAAGGAAACCGTGCAGAACATCCTGGCGCTCCGCTTCGCCAACGCGCTCTTCGAACCGGTCTGGAACCGCCATTACATCGACCACATCCAGATCACCGCCGCCGAAAGCGTAGGCCTGGAAGGCCGCGGCGGATATTACGAACATTCCGGCGCCCTGCGCGACATGGTCCAGAACCACATCCTGCAACTCATGTGCATGGTGGCCATGGAAGCCCCCGTTTCCTTCGACGCCAACGAGATCCGCAATAAAAAAGTGGACGTGCTCAACGCCATCCGCCCTCTCAAAAAGGAAGACGTGCACGAATACGCCGTTCGCGGCCAATATGGTGCCGGCTGGATGAAAGGCAAGCAGGTGACGGGCTACCGCGAAGAAAAAGGCGTGAACCCGCAATCGCCCACCGAAACCTATGCCGCGGTGAAGTTCTTCATCGACAACTGGCGCTGGCAGGGCGTGCCGTTCTACGTGCGCACCGGCAAGCTCATGCACCAGAAATCGACCCACATCACCATCCAGTTCAAAGACGCGCCCACCTTCGCGTTCCCGTCTGAAGCGGCCGAATCCTGGCGCAGCAACCGGCTGACGATCAGCATCCAGCCCGAAATGGACATCCGCATCCGCTTCCAGGCCAAGCGCCCGGGGCAGACGATGAGCCTCGACCCGGTGAACATGACCTTTACGTACGACAACAGCGACGATCATACGCCCGAGGCTTATGAAACCCTCCTGCTCGACGTGATGGAAGGAGACGCCACGCTCTTCATGCGCGCAGACCAGGTAGAATCTGCCTGGAAAGTGATCATGCCCATCCTGGAAACCTGGGAAAACCGCCACCCCGTCGATTTCCCGAACTACGTTCCGGATTCCTGGGGCCCCGAAGACGCCGATGCCCTCATCGCCCGCGACGGTCACGCCTGGATCAATCTGCCACCGGAAAAAAAGTAAAGCATGGAATTACACATCGCCAATAGCCCGCAGCAACTGAGCGAAAACCTGGCCGCGTTCATCACGCAGCATATCCAGGAAACACTGCAGAAACAGGAGATCTATACCTTCGCGCTTTCCGGCGGCAACACGCCGAAAGCCCTCTACGCCCTGCTCGCCAAAGAACCGTACATCAACATGATCGAATGGCGGCGGGTACATTTCTTCTGGGGCGACGAGCGCGCCGTTCCTTTCGAAGACGCCCGCAACAACGCCCGCATGGCGTACGACGTGCTCCTCGATAAAGTAGGCGCCCTTCCCGAAAACATCCACGTGATGCGGACAGACATCGAGCCCGAAGCTTCCGCGAAGGCATACGAAAAAACACTGCACGAATATTTCGACGGAAAAGAAAACACCTTCGACCTGGTGCTCCTCGGTATGGGCGACGATGGGCATACGCTCTCGCTCTTCCCCGGCCTGCCCATCGTCCACGAAAAGAAAGCCTGGGTGAAAGCCTTCTGGCTCGAAGCGCAGGACATGTACCGCATCACCCTCACCGCGCCCGTTACCAACCTCGCGGCCTGCGTGGTATTCATGGCTACCGGCGAAGGAAAGGCGCTGACGCTCAAAAGCGTCATCGACGGCGATCCCGATCCCGACAAATATCCTTCCCAGCTCATCCGTCCCGAAAACGGCCAGTTGCACTGGTTCGTTGACGAAGCAGCAGCAGGGGCCCTTCAGATATAAGGATACCTTACGATTGCGAATGTGCATTGGAGTTGATTAAAATCTTAACTTCAGTGCACATTTGTAATTTTTACCCGATTGAAAATTCTGATCCTGTTCGCCCATCCGGCATTCGAACGGTCGCGCGTGCATGCGCGGCTCATCAAGGCAGTGCGTACGCTGCCGGGTATCACCCTGCGCGATCTTTACGAAGAATATCCAGACTTTGATGTGCTGCCCAAACTGGAGCAGCCCCTGCTCGAACAATTCGATCTCGTCATCCTCCAGCACCCGTTTTACTGGTATAGCGGCCCGGCGCTGCTGAAACAGTGGATGGACCTGGTGCTGGAACATGGCTGGGCATACGGGAAAGACGGCACGGCCCTGAAAGGGAAATACCTCATGCAGGTGATCTCCACCGGCGGCAATGCGCATGCCTATTCTCCCGAAGGCCACCACGGCCACGCGGTGTATGATTTCCTGTTGCCTTTCCGGCAAACGGCCGCGCTCTGCCACATGGAATACCTGCCGCCATACGTGGTGCCCGGCTCCGCCCATATCGACGAGGCGGAGCTCGGAAGGTATGCAGACGGCTACGTTCAGCTGCTGCAAAGTCTTTCCGCCGGCACCGCCGATCTGAAAGCCCTCCTGCGCGAGGCCGAAGCCATTGCTCCCGGCGGCATGCCGGGGCAACTGCCGGCGCGTTTCTCCTGAACCCTGTAAATCCGAAATATGTCGAACGAATCGTTTTTCTACCAGGCACTTGTGTATTTGGCGACCATGGTGGTGTTTGTACCGCTGGCCAAAAAGTTGAACCTCGGTTCCGTGTTGGGATACCTGCTCGGGGGGATCATTATTGGTCCGGCCCTGCTGGGGCTTATCGGCCAGAGCGGGCAAGACCTCATGCATTTCGCGGAGTTCGGGGTGGTGATGATGCTGTTTTTGATCGGGATGGAGCTGGAGCCGTCGCTGCTCTGGAAGCTGCGCGCGCCGATCCTCGGGCTGGGCGGGTTGCAGGTGGTGGTAACGGCATTCCTGATCGGGGGGCTCGCCATGTTGTGCGGCCTTCCGTGGAACGAAGCGCTCGTTATCGGGATGATCCTTTCCCTTTCCTCCACGGCCATCGTGCTGCAGATATTGACCGAAAAGGGACAGATGGGCTCCGCCGCAGGGCAGAGCGCCTTTTCCGTGCTGCTGTTCCAGGATATCGCCGTGATCCCCATGCTGGCGATCTTCCCGCTGCTGGCGCCTGCCGGCACTACGGTGGCGGCGGAAGAAAGCGGCTCGCTCATCGCCAACCAGCCGGCCTGGGTCAAAACGATCGTTGTGCTGGGCGCGGTGTTTGGACTGGTGATCGGTGGACGGTACGTTGTGAAGCCGGTGCTCCACATCGTGGCGCGCACCCGCCTGCGGGAACTTTTCACGGCCTCCGCGCTGCTGCTAGTAGTCGCGATCGCCGTGCTGATGACGTTGGTAGGGCTGAGCCCGGCGCTGGGCGCATTTCTCGGCGGGGTACTGCTCGCCAACAGCGAATACCGCCACGAGCTGGAAAGCGATATCGAACCGTTCAAGGGATTGCTGCTGGGATTGTTTTTCATCGGCGTCGGCGCTACGATCAATTTTGGATTGATCGAGCAGTCGCCGTGGATCGTTGCCGGGTTGGTAGTGGGCATCATGATCGTGAAATTCCTCGTGCTGGCGGCCCTCGGCAAACTCTTCCGCCTCAGCCGCGACCAGAATTTACTTTTCTCATTCGCGCTGCCGCAGGTGGGCGAATTCGCTTTCGTACTGTTCTCCTTTTCCGCCGGCGCCAAGCTGCTGCCGCAGCAATTGGTGGATATGATGATGGCCGTGGTGGCGATTTCCATGGCGCTCACGCCGCTGGTGATGCTGGCTTTCGAGAAATTCATTCAACCGCGGTTCAGCAATGCTTCGGATGAAGAAGAGCGCGAGGCCGACAGTATCGACGAGCGCCACGCCGTGATCATCGCCGGGTTCGATCATTTCGGTACGGTGATAGGGCGCTTCCTGCGTGCCAGTGGCGTGCCGGCAACGGTGCTCGATCTCGATTCCGACCGCGTAGACCTCCTGCGGCGGATGGGGCTGAAAGTGCATTACGGAGACGCGTCGAGGTTCGAGCTGCTGAAATCCGCCGGGGCGGAACAGGCCGCCATCATCGTGATCGCCATGGCCACGCCGGAAAAGAACCTGGAAGTGGTGGAGGCCGTCAAGAAACATTTCCCGCACCTGCGCATGCTCGTGCGCGCGGTCGACAATGCCGACGCATTCGAACTGATGAACGCAGGCGTGCTCAATATTTACCGCGAAACCATCGATACCTCGCTGCGCCTGGGAACGGACGTGCTGAAGTTACTGGGCCGCAGGGCCTACCAGTCGCAGCGCGCCGCCAGGATGTTCCGCCGGTTCGACGAAAAATCCCTCAAAGGCCTTTCCGCCTTCCGCGACGACAAGCAATACGTCAATGCCGCGAAGGAAAGAATAGAAGAATTACAGAAAATGATACAGGCGGATGCCTATACCAACATGATGATCCGGGACACGGGATGGGAGCGCGACAATGCGGAAGAACGGAATTAATGTCCGCCGTTGCTGGATTCCGCATTATTCTTGCCTTCCTGTTCCAGTTCCGCCAGTTTCTTCTTGCCGTACGCCATCCGTGTGATGAGCACGTACAGCACGGGAACGGTGAAGATCCCCAGCAGGGTGGCCGCCAGCATCCCGCCAACCACCGTAAAGCCGATGTTCACGCGGGAAGCCGCGCCCGCGCCCTGTGAGAACACGAGCGGCATCACACCGAGAATGAACGCGAAGGAAGTCATGAGAATGGGCCGGAAACGAAGGCTCACCGCTTCCAGCGTGGCCTGCAACAGCGGCATTCCCCTGTCTACACGCTCCTTACAGAATTCCACGATCAGGATGGCATTCTTGGCGGACAAACCAATCAACGTGATCAACCCGATCTGGGAATACACGCTGTTGGCTTGCCCGGTAAGCCAAAGTGCAAGAATGCTTCCAAATAAGGCTACAGGGACGGCCAGGAGTACCGAAAATGGGACAGACCAACTTTCATATAAGGCAGTCAACAGGAGGAATACGAAAAGGATAGACAACATGAAGATGAGAAAACTCTTGTTGCCCGCTTCGATCTCCTGCCGGGATATGTTCGACCAATCGTATCCGAAATTGGCTGGCAGCACCTCTTTGGAAACCTCTTCCATGGCCTTGATGGCGTCTCCCGAAGAATAGCCGGCCTTGCTCGTGCCGCTGATTTCGGCGGAACGGTAGAGGTTGAAGTGGTTGATGACAGGCGCGCCCGCACCCATTTTATATTTGATGAGCGTGCTTAAAGGCACCATAGTGCCTGCCGCATTCCGGACATAATAATATTGCAGCTGACTGATGTTTTTGCGATAGGTGGTATCTGCCTGCAATACCACGCGGAAGCTTCTGCCGAACCGTGTGAAATCGTTCACGTACATGCCGCCGAGGAACGTTTGCAGCGCGGTAAACACGTCGTTGATGGCTACGCCCATCTGCTTGCACCGTTCCCGGTCTACTTCCACGTCGTATTCAGGGGTGGATGCGCTGAAAAACGCGTACGCCATCTGGATTTCCGGCCGCTTGTTGGCGGCGATGAGCACGTTTTGCAGCACCCGCGCAAATTCCGTGATATCGTCTCCCGACCGCTGTTCCAGCACATACGAGAAGCCTGACGAAGTGCCGAGCCCCCGCAGCGTGGGTGCCGGAATGGCCAGCGCCGTGGCTTCCGTGATCTGGGCCAGCTTGCCCTGAATCCTGGCTGATACCACATTCATATTTTCCCCTTTGGCATAACGTTCTTCCCAGGGCTTGAGGTTCACGAACCACGTGGCCGAACTGGGTTTCACCGCGCCGCCGCCGATAAAGTTGATGCCCGTTACGCCCATGTAATGCTGCACCGCCGGATCGTCGGACAGCATTTTATTCACTTTCAGCGCCAGTTCCCGTGTGCGCATGGACGACGACGCGTCTGGCAGATCGAGCGCGAGGAACATCGCGCCCATGTCTTCCTGCGGCACGAACGTGGAAGGCACTTTCTTGAACAGGAGGAAGGCCGCGCCGAAAAGGATGCCCATCAGGATGAGCACGAAAGCCGTCTGCTTGATGGCCCGGCGAACGCCATTGGTATACCGGTGCGTGAATTTTTCGAACCAGACGTTGAACTTGTAATGCAGTTTGCTGAGCCCTTTCGCTTTGTCGTCGAGCTTGGACGGGCGCATCATCACCGCGCATAACGCCGGGGTAAGGCTCAGCGCGAGGAATGCCGAAAGGATCACGGAAAACGCGATCGTCAGCGCGAACTGCTGGTACAGCTTGCCGCTCACACCGGGGATGAACGCCACGGGAACGAATACCGCCGCGAGGATCAGCCCGATGGCGATCACCGGGGCAGACACTTCCTCCATGGCCTTGAACGTAGCGTCGCGCGGAGACATGCCATTGGCATCGATGTGATGCTGGACCGCTTCCACCACCACGATCGCATCATCCACCACGATCCCGATCGCCAGTACGAAACCGAACAGCGTCAGTGTATTGATGGAGAAGCCCAGCAGCTGGAAGAATATGAAGGTACCGATCAGTGATACAGGGATAACGAGGATGGGAATGAGCGTGGCGCGCCAGCTTTGGAGGAAGATGTACACCACGATCACCACGAGCGCCAGTGCTTCCATAAACGTCTGGATCACTTCGCTGATGGATATGCGAACGAAGGAAACGGTTTCGAATGGTACCATCCAGTCTACGTCTGACGGGAAAGTTTTGTGCAGCTCCGCCATCCGCGCTTCCACGCGTTCGGCCACATCGAGCGCATTGGCACCGGGCGTGAGGTAAATCCCCATCCCGGTACCGGTTTTGCCGTCGGCCTTTACATCGATCGCGTAGCTGAATGAGCCCAGTTCCTGCCGCGAGATATCTTTCAACCGTACCAGCGATCCGGTGTTCGGGTTGCTGGAAACGATGATGTCGCCGAATTCTTCGGAAGTGAGCAAACGGCCGCGGACTTTCACGGTGTATTCGAAAGCCTGGTCGCTATTGGCGGGCGGTGCGCCGATGATGCCCGCCGGCGCCTGGGTGTTCTGTTCCCGGATCGCGGCGGCCACGATGGCCGGTGTGAGGCCGAGGTTGGCCATCTTCTGCGGATCGAGCCAGATGCGCATGGAGTAGTCGTTGGAGAAGGCCTGTACGTCGCCCACGCCGTTCACGCGCGAAATTTCCGGTTTGAGGTAGATATTCAGGTAGTTGTCGAGGAACGCTTTGGAGTGGGTGCCATTGGGCGAAAGCAGCGCCACCACCATGAGCATGTCGTTGGAGCGCTTCTTGGTGGTGATGCCTACGCGGCGGACATCATCCGGCACGCTGGGAGAGGCGATGCTCACGCGGTTCTGCACGTCGAGGGTGGAAATGTCGGGGTCGGTGCCGATCTCGAACGTGACGGTGATGCTCATGGAGCCGTCGTTGGCGCTGGCCGACTGGAGGTACATGGCGCCGGGGGTACCGTTCACCTGGTTCTCGATGGGCGTGGTCACGGTTTCTTCCACGGTGGTGGAGTTGGCGCCGATGTAGCTGGCGCTCACGGAAACGGTGGGCGGCGCGATGTCGGGCAACTGGGCTACCGGGAGGTTGACCATGCAGATGAGGCCGACGATCACCATAATGATGGCGATCACGATCGTTGTATTCTTCCTTTCTATGAACGTTTTCGCAATCATGGTGCCTTTTATTTAACAATGACGGTATCGCCGGGGCGTATCTTCTGCAGGCCGTCCGTGATCACCTTGTCGCCGGGCTGGAGGCCGCTGTTGATGATCTGCAGGCTATCGAGGAGGGAACCTTTCTGTACGGGTTTCGATTCCACCACATTCCCGGGCCCGAGCGTATAGACTTTCACTTCGCTCAGCAGTTCGATGATGGATTTGGCGGGAATGGCCACCTGGTTTTCGCCGGTCTTGAACTGCATTTGCAACGAAGCCGTCATGCCCGATTTCAGTTGTCCGCTTTTGTTGGGGAACGTAAGCCTGACGCGGATCGTGCCCGTTTGGGCGTCTACCACGTTGTTCACCAACAGGATCCTTCCCGGTTCGGGATAAGGTTCGCCGCCGGGGAAGGTGAGGTAGTATTGATGATCGCTCCCTTTATCGCCGACATCTTTACGGAATTCGTTGTAGCGCGTTTGCGGGATGTCGATATCGGCGAAGATGGGATCTTCGTTGACGAGGGTGTTCACGACGGTGGAGCCGGCGGTCACCAGGTCGCCGATGCGCAGCTGCGCGATGCCGATCTTCCCGGCGATGGGCGCGCGCAGAACGGCGTGGCTGATATCCGTTCCCGAGCGGGCGCGGGTGGCGCGGGCCTGTGCCAGCAAGGCTTCTGAAGTTTGTACGGCCGTAGTGGCCTGGTCTACGGTCTGTTTGGAAATCGCGTCTTTTTTGAGCAGGTTGGAATAACGTTCCAGGTCGCGTTTTTTCAGCGCCAGGTCGGCCTCCGCCTGGATGACGGCGGCATTGGCCTGGTCGTAGGCGGCCTGGCTGCGGCTTTTATCGACTTCGTACAGCGCCTGTCCTTTCGAAACGGTGCTGCCGTCTTTGGCGTGTATTTTCTGGAGGAACCCTGTCACGTCAGACCGGATATCGATGGTGTTGTTGCCCGTGAGCACGGCGGGGAAGCTTTCGGTGACGGTATAGCTGGCGGTTTTGACTTCGAAAACGGTGACGGGCACTTTGGGCCTGCCGCCCGCCATTTGCTGCTGGGCCTGTTTGCCCTTGCAGGCCACCGCCAGCACAGGGATCAGCAAGATATAAAGGTTCCGGTAAGGTTGCATAACAAGGAGTTTATTCCGCTTTTATTTTACCCATCGCCTGATCCAGTTGCACTTTACTGATGAGGGTATTGATCAATGCATTGATGTAATCGTTTTGCGCCGTTTTCAGCTCGCTGTCGGCCGAAAGCACGTCGAGGCTCGTGGCCACGCCTTCCTCGTATTTCAGCACCACACGGTCGTACACGCCCTGCGTGAGCTCCATGTTCTTTTGCTGGGTGTTGAGCGAAGCGAGGTTGTTGCGGTATTGCGTCCAGTTGTTGCGCACTTCCAGCTGGATCTGCTGCGCCAGGTAATTCAGCGAATTCTGGCTTTGCTGCAGTGTGATTTCGCGTTGCCTGGCGGCGTAGATCCTTTCCGTTCCGGTGAAGATCGGCCAGGTGAGGCGGACGCCGAGGGCGGAGGTGCCGAATCCTTTTTTATACAGGTCCCCGAAATCTTCGGAGAACCAGTTGAACCCATAATTAACAAATGCGTTGAGGGTGGGGATGATCTCCAGCTTTTTGCTTTTGAGGTTGAGCCTGTCCAGTTCCACCTGCACGCGCTGCATGGCGTATTCCGGGCGGTCCATGAATTTATAGTTCATGCTGTCGGGCATATCGTCGGTAAACGAGCGGATGTCTTCCGTGAGGGTGATGGCCGAATCTACGGGCATGCCCATCTGGAATTTGAGGACGTCGTAAGTGTAATCCAGTTGCCGCTGGAGGTTGGCGCGCTGGGTCTCGACATTGTTGAAGGATGTCTGGATCCTGTCTACATCGATCCTTTCGCCGACGCCTTCGTCGTACCGTGCCCGTGTGTCTTTCAGCGTTTTGCCGAACTGGGCGAGGTTGGCGTCTACCAGGCGGATGCTTTCCTGGGAAACGAGCACGTTGAAATAGGCGACGCTTACCTGCACGCGGGTGTCTATCGCGGTGCGCTGGTAATCGCGGACGGCCAGTTCATCGTATACCTTGGCGGCTTTGAGGCCGAGGAAGTAATCGCTGTTGATGAGGGTTTGGGTGACTTCCCCGGTTACGCCGGAAGAATATTTGGTGCCGAACTGCACGGGGATTTTGTTGTTGGGATCGCCGGTGAAGTCGGGGATGAGGGAGGTCTGGAGTTTGAGATTATCTGTGAAGTTGCCCGTCACGTTGGCGTGGGGGAGCAGTTTGCCGCGGGTTTCGCGGATTTTTTCGGTAGACATCTGGCGCGACAGCCGGGCGTTAACGACATTGGTCTGGTTGCGGAGGGCGTACTGCACGCATTGTTCCAGTGTGAACGCAGGCCCCCCGGCCGCGGCGCCCTGCTGGGCGGGGGCGCTCCCGGCAACGGTTGTCAGCACAGCGGTCACACAGACCATCCGCCTTATTATGTTCGGGAAACAGCTACTCATACAGGGTTCGTATCCGTTTAACAGCAGCGGGTACATTTCAGAAGAACAATCGTAACGTGAAAAGGTTCAATATGTTAAGGCCGCATCGGGAAAAAGTTTATGGAAAATTGTGAGTCCCACATCTTCCTGTTAAACACAATCGCCATGAATACCTCCCAAATGCCTAAACCCGACTTCCTCGACATCCTCTTCAATTCCCGCAACAAAGATTACGGCGCCTACGATCTCCGCCGCAGGTACGACCGCCGCGTCCGCAACGCTGTGGCCAGTATGGCGGGATTGGTACTCGTTTCAGTAGGTTCCTACCTCTGGGCTACGAACTCCAAAGCCGGTGATGTAAATATCAAGCCTTACGTTGCGCCCATCGAACTGAAAACGGTGGAAATGCCGCCGGAGGAAAAGCCCATCACGCCTCCGCCCACCGTAAAAACGCCGCCCCCGGCGGCCGTAGCCTCCGTAAAATACGTGACGCCCGATATCGTGAAAGACGATAAAGTGAAACCGGAAGATGAATTACAGGAAATAGAAGACCTGAAAAAAGATGTAGCCATCGGTACCAAAACCCAGGCCGGCGAGCCCGGTGAATTCGAAAATCCTTTTGAAGGGACCGGCGGCACAGGGACTGTGGTGGAAGCGCCCAAAGTGGAGAAAGAACAAGGCCCCCTGAGCTTCGTGGAGATCATGCCCCAATTCCAGGGCGGAGAAGACGCCATGAACAAGTGGCTCAACAACAACATCCGTTATCCCCACGCGGCGGAAGAAAATGGGATCGAAGGCACGGTATTCGTGAAATTCGTGGTAGGTGCAGACGGTTCGATCACGAATGTGGAAATCGCCGGAACGAATAAAGTAGGCGGCGGTTGTGAAGACGAAGCCATCCGTGTGATCAAAAAAATGCCGAAATGGAAGCCCGGCCGCCAGAACGGACAAAGCGTTCCCGTTTGGTTCAACCTGCCCATCCGTTTCAAGATCAACCAGTAATCCATTTTCGTTAACCCGGTTCCCCCGCACAGTGGCTCCTGCCGCTGCCCGGGGAAACCCTTTTTCTGCGGAATAACCGTATATTTGGGCCGCAAATTCATCCCCTATGCGTTACATCCCGCTTATCGCCATGTTCTTCGCCGCCGCCTGCAACAATGGCGGAGGCAAATCCGCCAACAACGCCGGCGCATACACGCTTACCGAACAATATCACCTCGATGCCGACAGCGTTACCCGCTTCGCCGCCCGGACAGACCTTCCCGCAGCGGAAGCCGACCGCCTTTTCCGCCAGGCCATCGATAAATACCGCAATAAAAAAGACCCCGCCGGCGCCTTGCCGCTCTTCCGTCAATCCATCCTCAAAGCCCCCCGCGCAGCGGCTTTCTTCGAATACGGTAACGCCCTGTCCGACCTGGGCAACGGGGATAAATCGCTCCAGTCGGACATGAGTACCCAACAAGCCCTCCAGGCATATCACATCGCGGACCTGCTGGGCTACAAACCCCTGTCCAAACTGCTGTACAACACCGCCTGCATTTACGCGAAAATGGAACAGGAAGACAGCGCCTTCCATTACCTCGTGTCAGCTATCGAATTCGGGTACACGAATACCGACCAGATCTACAAAGACCAGGACCTCGCCAAACTCCGCATGCACCGCTGGCGCTTCGATAACGAGATCACCACCGCCCTTTCCGGCGCCAGCGATCCCGACCGCCTCCTCTGGAAACTGTTCTCCCGCGAATTTCAGCCGCTCGAGCTACCCGTGGTATTCGATCTGAAGTATGGGGAAGACAAAACCTTCGACGACGTCACCTACGATTTCGAGAAATTCATCCCCGAAATGCGCGATGGCAAATTCTCGCGCGATGTAGGCAGCGAATTCTACTACATCGGCAGTGTGCAGTCCACCCCGCTTTACACCGTTGTGACCTATGCCGTGAAAGACGTGATGATGGATGAAGCCGCTCCTTTATGCTATTACCTCGCCAGTTTCGACCCCAACGGCAAACTGCTCGATAAACTGATCGTAGGCGGCCACCGCATTCTTGACGAGCCTTTCCGTGTGGGAAAAATCACGGCAAACGGTGATGTAGAAGTGAAGAAATTTGCGGTACGGTATGAGAAAGACCCCGCCACCAGCGGCTATGCGGAAAATAAAATGGAAGAAATGAACGAAGTGGGCGTGGATTATTTCGCCATTTCGGCAGACGGCCACATCACGCCGAAATCCGCTCCGCTCGCCATGAAGTAAACACCCGCCTGCGGATGAGATACTCTGCCAATATAAGGTTCAGCGTCCAGCTCAGCCACGCGATCCAGATGTAGGCCGCGCGGGGAGACACGGAAATATCCAGCACATCGATCATGTAAGCGTAAAACCGCAACGTGACCGCGGAAAGCGTGAGCGCGTAGCTGCGCGTCATCATATCCGCATGTTTTTTCCATTCTTTTCGATAGATGGCGTACATCGCGGCGATGGTAAACCCGATCCACAAAACGGCCAAAATCATAAAACTGACCTTCGCCCAAACGCCCCCGTTCGCATAATACCCCATTACCAGTCCGCTGGGCCCGCTCAACGCAATCACCGTTACCGCATACACGTACCCCGCCGCCCTGTGAACTTTCGGGAAACGTTGCAACAGGTAGCGGCTGAACTGGAACAGGCCCGCCACGAGCACCGCCGTGCTCACGAACACGTGTATATAGAAACTCCAGCGCCAATGATGTATTTTATACACCAGCTGTTTGGTAAAGAGGAAATCCACATACGGATCGAAGGAAATATAAGGCAAACTCAGCAGCACCATGAGCCACGACGCGTACAGAATGGCCACCACGGCTGCGATGCGGAGTATCAGCCTCATGGGAGCTGGTAGAAAGTGAAGCCTTCGCCGGTAAGGCTGTCCGGATAGCTGCCGCCGTCTGCGTCTGCCGACATGTACATCACGAACTGGCTGCCATTTTTACCGAAATGGGCGTTGTTTTTCCAGCTTACGTTGAAAGTATCCTTGTTCCGCGACCAGGTGCCGCGCACGATTTCCACCTGGCCGGTAGAAATACTGTCGGCCGGATAGTACTCCAGCTTGCATGAACCGTCTTCAAGAAACTGGATATTGGCGTTTTCGTTAGCCATGTATACTTCGTGATGGTCGCTGTTGATCTGTTTGAGGGTGAACTTTTTGGCGGATGCGGAATCCTTGTTCAGGGGGCTCCAGGTGCCTTCCATGGTTTGGCGGTCTTTGGACAGGTGAATTTCGAACACACCGTCGTACACATGGTCTCCCGGTTCTTCGAGCCGGATCTTCCAGCCGTTGGCGCTTTCCGACATCTGGCCGTGGAGGTTGCGGCGAAGGCCTTTATGGGTGTTGTATCCCGCGATATTGTTGCCGCGGGCGAAGTTGATGCTGATATAAATGGGGCTTCCGCCGAAATCGCCGGTATAAATACCCGTGGGGCTGAAGCTCGGCGGAGGGGCGGAATCGGTTTTGACTACACCGGAATCGGTACCGGATGTTGTGCCGCTGCTGTTACAGGCGGCTGCCGCGATGCTCAGGGCGAGCAGGGAGCAGATGTATTTCAAAGGGTTGAATTTAGGTTGTAAATATACTATTTTTAAACATGCGTCTATTCTCCAAACCCATGCGCGCCGCCGCTGCGGCGCTCCTCCTCCTCACCGGCGCAGCCGCAGCACTGTCCGCCGCGCGCCCGTTCCGTCCCAAACCCGTTGTCATCGCTTATGTGGGCGGTTTTCGCGGATTGATCCCCGATCCTGCATCCATCGCCGTGGAAAAGCTTACGCACATCAACTACGCGTTCGTGGACGTGCAGCGCGGCGAAGCCTGGCTCACCAATCTCGCTACGGACACGGTCAATTTCCGGCACCTCAACGCCCTCAAATCCCGCAATCCCGACCTTAAAATCCTCATCTCCATCGGCGGCTGGTCGTGGAGCGAGAACTTTTCCGACGCCGTGCTCACCGACGCCGGCCGGAAATTGTTCGCCCACACATCTGTGGATATTATCCGCAAGTACGGGCTGGACGGGGTAGACATCGACTGGGAATATCCCGGCGTTGCCGGGGAAGAGGGGAACGTGTTCCGGCCCGAAGACAAGCAAAATTATACCCTGATGTTCCAGGCCATCCGCGCCTCGCTCGATTCCCTGGAAAAGGAAACCGGCGTCAAAAAACTGCTCACCACAGCGGTGGGTGGCGGTAAGTATTTCGTGGAGCATACCGAAATGGCCGAAGCCGCGAAGTACCTGGATTTCGTGAACATCATGTCTTACGACTACAAAACCAATCCCAACGGCATCGCCGGCCACCATACCAACCTGTTCGGGTCTACGGATAACCCGGAGGAGTCGTCGGCCCACCGGTCTGTCGGGCTTTTCCTCGACGCGGGCGTTCCGGCGGAAAAGATCGTAATGGGCATCGCTTTTTACGGCCGCGGATGGAAAGTGGGGAGCGATACCGCCCGCGGACTGAACCGTAAGGCTACCGGCGGGTACCGGGGCGGCGGGTATGCTTTTATCAAAGACAGCCTGCCCGCCAAAGGATTCGAGCGGCATTGGGATAAACGGGCCAAAGCGCCTTATCTTTGGCACCCCGGGCAGCAGGTGTTCATTTCGTTCGACGATGAACGTTCGGTGAAGGAGAAATGCCGCTACGTGAAAAAGCACGACCTCGCCGGCGTGATGTTCTGGGAATATTCCAGCGATCCGAAAGGGTATTTGCTGGACGCGATCAACAAAGCTTTTTAAACGCTAAGACTACCGCGCCACAGCGGGGAAATCTCAACTATATGCGATACAGACTTACATTTTTATTCCTTGTATTATCCTGCGCCGCCATGGCGCAGTTCCCGGCAAAGGGCTTGCAGCTCCGCTGGGAAGTGGTGGAAAACGGGTACCAGGGGAAAGCGCAGACCTTGTCGACCTTCACGCTGGTGAACCGTACCAAACAAGCGTTCCCGGCCGGCGGTTGGACGATCTATTTCAACTTCATCCGTTTCGTGACGCCCGGCGAAGTAGCGCCGGGGATCGTTGCGGGGCATGTGAACGGGGATTTGTTCCGGTTTACGCCTTCGGCGGGATTCGGGGGACTGAAGCCCGGGGATTCGGTGAAGCTGAACATCGTTTCTTCCGCCTGGGTGACGCATTTTACCGATGCGCCGACGGGCCCGTACATCGTTTGGGATACCGATCCCGCGAAAGGGCAATCCATCGCCGACTTCGCTGTGGTCCCTTCTTCCAGCGATAAACAATTGCGCCGTACGGCCAGCGAAACGAAAGTGCAGACTTCTCCGGAAGATGTGTACCGCCGCAACGAGGCGCTCCGTTTGCTGCCGGCTTCCGAGTTGCCGAAGATTTTACCGACGCCCGCATCTGTTGTGGAATCCGGGGCAACCGTTGTGCTCGATCCGAAAGAGGGGATCATGTACGAGCCGGAGTTCCGCGCCGAGGCCGATTACCTGGCGCTGCTGATGGGCAACGTTTTCGGGAAACCGGTGCTCACGGCACAGGGCACCACCGGGAAGGCGGCGGTCCGCCTCATGAAAGACGCATCCATCAAAGGGAAAGAAGCCTATCGCCTCGAAACCGATCAGCAGGGCGTGCGCATCTTCGCAGGAACGAGCACCGGGATTTTTTACGGGATACAATCCCTCCGCCAGCTGCTCCCGCTCACCGCCAAAGGAACGGCCACGCTGCCGGCGGTACTCGTGAAAGACGAGCCCCGCTTCGCTTTCCGCTCTTTCAGCCTCGACGTGGCGCGCAACTTCCACTCCAAAGCCCAGGTGCTGCGGATGCTGGACGTGATGTCGGTATATAAAGTGAATACGTTGCACCTGCACATGAGCGACGACGAAGGATGGCGCGTGGAAATCGCCGGACTGCCCGAACTGACGCAGGTGGGCGGCCGCCGCGGCCATACGCTCGACGAGATGGAATGCATCCAGCCGTCGTACGGTTCCGGCCCCGATGTGAACAACGCCACCGGCACCGGCTGGTATAGCCGCGCGGATTACATCGAGATCCTCCGGTACGCGAACGCCCGTCATATCAAAGTGGTCCCCGAAGTCGAAATGCCCGGCCACGGCCGCGCCGCTATCAAGGCTATGGACGCCCGTTCGGCGAAGCTCACCAAAGCCGGCGATCCCAACGCCAACGAATACCGTCTCAGCGATCCGGAAGATAAAAGCCAATACCGCTCCGTGCAGGAATGGAAGGACAACGTGATGAATCCCGCCCTTCCTTCCACCTACAAATTCATCGAAAAAGTAACGGCCGAACTGGCAGCGATGCATCGCGAAGCCGGCGTTCCCCTCGATATTATCCACATGGGCGGCGACGAAACGCCCGGCGGCGTGTGGGAAAAATCCCCCGCCTGCCAGAAACTGCTGGCCGAAAGCGCGGAACTGAATAATGTAGACGATCTCTGGATTTATTTCTACGATAAGGTGGCCCAGATCGTGAACAAACAAGGAATGCAGCTCTACGGCTGGGAAGAAGCCGGGATGCGCCGCACGAAGCGCGACGGACAGGGCCTCATGATCGTGAACCCCGTGTTCGGCAACCGCAACTTCCAGGTGGATGTCTGGAATAACGTAATGGGCGGCGGGATGGAAGACCTGAGCTACCGGCTGGCGAACGGCGGGTATAAAGTGGTACTTTCCGGCGTGGCGAATTATTATTTCGACATGGCCTATGCGCGCGATTACGACGAGCCCGGATTTTACTGGGGCGGATATGTCGACATCGATAAACCCTTCTACTTCATTCCCCTCGATCTCTACAAGAACGCGAAAGAAGACGACGCCGGCAATCCGCTGCCTGCTTCTACATTTGTGGGGAAAGACCGGTTGACGGAATACGGAGCGTCGAACATCGTTGGCATCCAATCCGCACTGTGGAGCGAAACGGTGAAATCCCCCCAGCGGGTGGAATATATGGTGCTGCCCAAACTCCTCGGCATGGCGGAACGCGCCTGGGCGCCCGACCCTTCCTGGACGCAGGACCTTGGCCAATACAACGAAGCGTGGAATAAATTCGCCAATGTGGTGGGGCAACGCGAAATCCCGCGCCTCGCTACGCTCAACGGCGGTTACAACTACCGGATCCCCACCGCCGGCGTGAAAAATGATAACGGGAAAGTTTTAACCAACGTACAACTTCCAGGACTGATCGTTCGTTATACTACCGACGGAAAGGAGCCTTCCGCTAAAAGTCCCGCGTGGAGCGGCCCGATAGATGCGAAAGGGACCCTTCGGTTCCGGGTGTTCGATCAAACCGGAAGAGGCGGCAGGACCGTGACGGTACAATATTGATATTCAATCATTAAGCTTTCCATAAGGAAGGGTACTGAACGGATCGGTGCCCTTCCTTTTTTTGCACCGCCATGCATATTGGTTAAAAATTTGTATTGTTGTTACAGATCAATTGCAATTATTGAAGCGGTTGGGTAAAATAAGCCTGTTAGCTATCCTTAGCTGTTACCTGTTCATATGCTGTTGTCCGGTGAACGCCAATGCGCAATCGGATACGATCCCGGCCGCGCACAAGAAACGCTGGTTCACGAAGTTCAACAACTACGTGGATTCGTTGAAAAGCCGGCGTTTCCGGGATTCCGTACTGAAAGACATTTCCCGGCACAACGATCCTCCCCCGATCGAGGACGACGGCCGGATGACCAGGTCTGAGCAGGGATTTTTGCCGCATACCGGCAGAACGGTCCGCCGTGTCCATTTCCGGAAAGTAAAAGTGTTCGGGCCACGGAGCATCAACGATACCGCTTTTACCACCAGCATGAAGCTCATCCATCTCGCCAACAAACTGCATTTCGATTCGCAGGAATGGGCGATCCGGCAAATGCTCTTTTTCCGGCCCGGCGATACCGTGAACGCCTATGCGTTCGCCGACAACGAACGGTATCTCCGTAACCGCCCCTTCCTCCAGGACGCCCGCATCATCACCCTCGAAACCGCCAGCCAGGATACGGTAGACGTGCTCGTGATCACCAAAGACGTGTTCGAATACGGCTTCGACCTGCGCGAGCTGGCGCCCAGCGGCGTGGGGGCTAAAATATCCAACGACAATCTCTTCGGTGCCGCGCAGGGCGTTCAGTTCGGGTTCCGGTGGAAAAGCAGTTACTCCCGGCCATGGGGCACCGAAGCCCGCTACACGAAATACAACCTGCTCGGCAGTTTTATCGACGTTTCCGTCGGGTATACCCATCTCAACACCAATTCACAGCTCGATACCGGCGTGTACGAAGGGTCGTACTACATCCGCCTGGAACGGCCGCTGTACCGGTCTTCCGCCAAAATCACGGGCGGGATTTCGCTGGCGAAAAACTACAGCATCCGCGTGTGGGGCGAGCCGGATTCCCTCTGGCGGAATTATTCCTATAAACTGGTCGACGTCTGGTCGGGCTGGAACTTCCGTAACCGGTTCGGGTCTGACGGGCATTTCGACGATAAACCCAACGTGGCATTGCTTTTCCGGTACTCGAACGTGGCGTTCGACGAGAAGCCGGTGCAGGAAAAATACGATGAAGACCCGCTTTACAACGACCGCCATTATTACCTCGGCCAGATCGCCGTATTCAAGCAGGACTTCTTCAAAAGCCAACGGTTCTTCGGGTTCGGGCGAACGGAGGATATTCCCTACGGCTATTCCGCGGCGCTGTCTGTTGGCCGGGAGAACTGGATGGACAGGCGGCGGTTGTACACGGCCATCGAGGGGCAGAAATACTGGCCCACGCTGCATAACGGGCTGCTGAGCGTGAACCTGGGCGTGGGGGGCTTCTGGCAGGGCAGTACCTCGGAAGACCTGGTGATCCATTCCAATGTGAGTTATTTCAGCCGGTTGATGCAGCTCGGGAAGAAGTGGTATTTCCGCGAATTCGTGTATCTCGATTATCTCGGCACGCCCAATAATTTCTTTTATCGCCCGCTGAGCCTGAACCGTGACTTCGGTACGGGATTCTGGGGATGGCGGCGCTCGAAGATGAACGGTTACCACCGGTTGTTGCTACGGTCGGAAAGTATTTTGTACAGCCCGTGGAAAGTGTATGGGTTCAAATTCAATTTCGTGGGAACGGTGGAAGCGGGACAGGTGTCGTGGAAGAACAATTATTTGCTGAAGAACCCCGTGTACCCGGGGTTCGGGCTGGCGGTGCGGATCAAGAACGAAAACCTTTCGCTCAATACGCTGCAGATGAGCGCGGCGTACTATCCCAGGAAAACGCCCGGTGTGAACAACCTCTTTTTCGAAATAACGACCATCGTCGATTTCCGGTTCGACATTTACGGCCTGAAGGCGCCCGCCTTTTTGAGGTTTCAATAGGATAACACGCACCGGTAGAAATTTTTTGTATGTTAGTGCGAACAAATACGCTGCCGCCCGACGCGGCCCGGAAATCATTTCATACACCCTTACAAAACCATCCATGGGAAAATTCGTAATGTTGAGCCTGGCCCTGCTTATCTTGTGCGGTGCCTTTCAGATCGGCGGCCGTGGCCGTCAGCAGGCGCTGGCGGCGGTTACTGCGGAGCATGGCCAGCAGGTAGCGGCGCGGAGCGTGGAAAGCGTGAAGGAAGGGGGGATTTCGTGGATGGACATTCCGGGATGGGCGGGTACGTTTTTTTACGTACTGGGTTATGTGCTGCTGACGATGGGCAAGATCAAATCCGACCAGAAAATATACCATTGGCTGAACGCGCTCGGTGCGTTGGGCCTGATCGCCAATGCGCTCTACCTGAGCGATTACCCCAGTTTCGTCGTCAATTTCATATGGCTGGTGATAGCCCTGGGTGCCATTGTGTGGCTGCTCGTGCGCAGGCGGCGCGCCGTCAGCAAAGCACGTTGAGCGCGTGTTTTTTGTATACGGCCAGCCTCCGGTCGTATTCCGCCTTATCGTCTACCAGCGACAGGTAATAATAGGCGCCGTCTACCAATACGAAAATGATATCGGCCGCGGCCACGGGGTCTTTTACGGCGAGGGATTTCGATTCGTTGCAGGCCGCGATCATTTCGGCGAGGCGCTGGCGGAGGGAATCGAGCAGGTGCTTGTACCGCTGCCGGATGGTTTTGTTGCGGAACGCGAGGGAATAGAGGGAATAGGAAGTGCCGTCGTCGAACAGGGAATTCCATTTTTTGGAAAAGATGTTATCCAGCACTTGATCGAGCGCATCGCGGGGGCCTTCGGCGTCTTTGACGTCGAAAATATGGAGCCAGCGGTCGAGGATGAATTCCACGAGGCCGTAGACAAGGTGCTCCCGCGAGCGGAAGTAGTGCATGATGAGGCTCGGATTGATCTGGATACTTTCCGCTATTTTTTGAATGGATGCGTTTTCCAGCCCGTCTTTCTTGACAATCTTATAGAACGCCTTGATGATCTCTTTCTGCCGGGGCTCTTTTAAACTCTTTCTTCCCATTTGTTCGCAAAAACTGGTGATTAGGTTGGATGTAAATCTAGCGGTTAGCCGGGATATTATCGACTAATTCCCCCAAAATCCCTTAAGATTTAACGTTTCTGTGCAAGCTGCCGCCATGAAGGGAAATAAATTAATTGAATGGTCATTCAATATATTTTTTTATTTCGATTTCAATTTTATATTTGTAGGAACGATGTGTATGTTACATAACCGTTATCAATCAGAATGGATATTTTATTGAATGAACATTCAATCTATATTTGTCCCCGGGAAATTATTTAGACAGGAACGAAAAGCCCGCCGGCACTACAGCGGGTTGTGACGATAAGCATTACGATAGAATAATTAGGTCAACTTTTTAAAACAAGCCAGACGGCAGTTTTCCGCCACGTTTTGCTGCAGCATGCGGCGAGGGGAACTGTTGCCGGAATGTTCCGCCTGCCGGGCCGCGTCAGTGGCCGGAATGGGGAGGTATGCCGGGAAATGAAAACACTACAGCTCAACTGATCAATAGCTATACATGCACCACGATACAGGTGGCCGAAGCGGGCGTGCGAATGCGCGATCTGCTCGGGCCATGCCTTGCCATCACGTTATCTCCTTTACTGTAAAACACTAATTATGAAACAGACAGTGCGCCGTTTACGCGCCTCGGCCAAACATTACGGCAGCCTCCTCCTGCTGTGGTGCCTCGCCATCGCCTGGGCCGCCTCCGCCCAGGGCCAAAACAGGAAAGCCGCGCTAAAAGGCGTTGTGCAGGACGATAAAGGCGCCACCATTCCCGGTGCCACCATCGTCATCTCCGCCGATAAACCGGCATTCAAAGCAGGTGCCGTCACCAATGCAGACGGTACTTTCTCCTTCGCCAACATCGAGCCCGGGGGGAATTACACCCTGCGCATCACGTCTATCGGCTTCGACCCCGTGACACAGGCCCTTTCCCTCAAAGCCGGCGATAATACGCTGGCCGCCATCACCCTGCAACCTTCCAGCTCCAGCATGAACGAAGTAGTAGTGGTGGGCTATGGTACGCAAAAGAAAATCGACGTAACCGGCGCGGTAGACCAGATCAGCGGCGCCAAACTCGCCGAACGCCCTATCGCCAACGTTTTCCAGGGTTTGCAGGGCGCCTCACCGGGCCTCAACATCACCTATAGCGGCGGCCGCCCCGGCGCACTGCCCAATCTCAACATCCGCGGGATGGGCACCATCAGCTCCAGCGGCAGCGCACCCTCATCCTCATCGACGGGATCGCGTCTACCAACGATGACCTGCTGCGCCTCACCCCGGCCGACATCGAGTCCATCACCACCCTCCGCGACGGTAGCTCCGCCGCCATCTATGGCGCCCGCGCGGCGTTCGGCGTGTTGCTCATCAATACCAAAAAAGGAAAAGAAGGCAAACAGACGATCTCCTACAACAACTATTTCGCCAAATCGCGCCGCACCCTCACGCCAGACCCCATCACCGACCCGTTCATCTTCATGAAAGTGATGCAGCTGTCGGCCGACAATACGCCCTGGCACTACGCCACCTTCGCTTCCTGGCAATACGACTGGGGGAAACAGCGTTCGGAAGACCCCTCCGTTCCCGCAGTCAAAACCGATCCCAACGATCCCTCCAAATGGGCGTACATGGGGAACACCGACTGGAACGATTACTTCTTCGCGAAAGCGAACTTCTCACAATATCATAACCTGTCGATCAGTGGCTCCTCTTCCGGCAAAACCCCTGTCAACTACCTGCTTTCCGCAGATTATACCAAGGAAAACGGTCTGAACAAACTCGCGAAAGACGACTGGAACCGTTATGGCATGCGCGCCAACATCGGCATCAAACCGCTGAGTTGGCTGTCTGTAGAGAATAATTTCAACATCTACCAGCTCGTGCAGGACCAGCCAACGTACAACATCCTCGACGTGTATTACACACAACCCATCAACGTAGATAAGAACCCCGACGGCACCTGGGCCAACACCACCGCAGGCGTACTGGCGGCGCAACTGAAAGACGGCGGGCGGAACAACCAGACGCGCTTCGGGTTCCAGAACCTCGTGCGCGGCATCGCCACCGCCCTCAACGGCGACCTCACCATCACGGGCTCGGCGAGCATCAAGCGGGAACTGTGGAAATACCATACCGAAAGGCTGCCCGTACGGATCGGCTACGGCCCCGGCGACGTGCGCGAGATCAACAGCCCGGGTTCCGTGACGGAAACCAACGGTACCGTAAATCAGAATATCTACGACCTTTTCGCCAACTACCATAAAAAGCTGGGCGAGCACGAATTCAACGTCACCCTGGGATACAACCAGGAATACTACCAATGGGCGCCGGTATCGGCCAGCCGCGGCAGCCTCATTTCCGCTTCCCTGCCGCATATCAGCCTGGCTACGGGAGATATGACCGTAGACAATAATGGCTATTACGACTACGCGATCCGGAGTTATTTCGGCCGTGTGGATTATACGTTCAGAGGGAAATATATCCTGAAATATACGCAGCGTGCGGATGGTTCTTCGCGCTTCCCGCCGAGCGACCGCTGGTCGTCGTACCCTTCCTTTTCCGGCGCATGGATCGTGAGCCGCGAGAATTTCTGGAAAGCGATGGAGCCGGTATTGCCCACTTTCAAGCTGAGAGCGGCATACAGTACGCTCGGCAACCAATCCGTCGACTACTATGGTTACATCCAGACCCTTCGGACTACGCAGAGCGGCTATCTCGTCAACGGCAATTTTCCGCTGGTGATAGCAGGTGCGCCCCGGTTGAACGTGGACCCCACGAATTATACCTGGGAAAACGTTTCCGGCCCCAACTTCGGTGCTGACCTGGGTTTCCTGAAAAACCGCCTCACCGTCAACTTCGACTATTACATCCGAAACACCAAAGGCATGCTGGCGCCGGAAACCGTGCTGCCTGGCGTACTTGGTACTTCCGCGCCGCAGCAGAACGCGGCCGATATGCAGACGAAAGGCTGGGAGCTGGCAATGGGATATGAAAACACCGTCAACCTCGGCAGAAAGCCCTTTAATTTCGCCGTGCGTGGCCGTGTGTGGGACAGCCGCAGTACCATCACGAAGTATAAAAATCCCCAGGGCTTCTTCTCCGGTTACCGCGAAGGACAGGAGATCGGCGAGATCTGGGGCCTCACCAGCGACGGACTGTTCAAAGACCAGGGCGAGATCGACAAGCTGGACCAATCCGCCATCATCCCCTGGAATTCCCTGAAAATCGTACCGGGATGGCCGAAATATCTCGACCGCGACGGCAACGGGAAGATCGAGACCGGCAACAGCAAAACCGACCCGAAAGACCTCAGCGTGATCGGGAATACCAGTCCCCGTTACCAGTACGGTTTCAACATCGATCTCGGATGGAACAACATCGATTTCTCCGTGTTCTTCCAGGGCATCGGCAAGATGGACTACTATCCGCAGAACTACCTGTTCTGGGGCCCGTACCAGCAGCCTTACGCCAATATCTATTCCTGGAACCTGGATTTCTACCGCGGTGCCGCGGCAACCGACGCTGAGCGCGCTACTTACCCCAAAGCCTACATCGACGCCGGGCTGGCAGACGCCAATCTGAACCCGCGCTATCCTGCGTTGCAGGCCTGGCTGGCAGACCAGCGCACCGGCCAGGGGCTCGCCATTCCGCAGACCAATTACCTGCAGAGCGCCGCGTACCTCCGCCTGAAAAACCTCACCATCGGTTATAGCCTTCCGCAATCGTTGATCGGCAGAACAGGGCTCACCCGCGCGAGGATCTTCTTCACCGGCGAAAACCTGTACGAATTTTCATCCATCAAACAATACATCGATCCGGAAGCGATCACTTCGGGCAACGGCTGGAACTATCCCTTCCAACGGAAATATTCCATGGGTATCAACGTAACGCTTTAATCCATTCCAATCCGAAAAAATCTTCCAATGAAAAAAATCATCATCGCCATACTCGCCGCAGGAGCCGTTGCAGGGAGTGCCTGCAAGAAGGGCTTCCTCGACCGCTATCCTACCACCGAGATTTCGCCGCAACTGTTCTTCAAATCGGAAAGCGATCTGAGCATGTACGTCTACGGTTTGCTGAACCACCCCGGCGCAGGTATTTATTCCGCCGAACAGTCGACAGACAACTGCGCCACTACCGGCGGCCAGACCATCATCACCATGATGACCGGTAGCCCCAATTCCAGGAACATGCCCAACGCATGGGGATGGAGCCGGCTGCGCAGCATCAACTACTTCCTGGAAAATTACCAGCAGGCCAAGGTGACCGAAGAGGTGAAGGCCCACTACGCCGGGATCGCGCGATATTACCGGGCCATGTTCTACATGGATAAGATCCGCACTTTCTCCGACGTGCCCTGGTACGGCCGCACCCTCAACCCGACAGACACCGCGTTGCTGTACTCCGCCCGCACACCGCGCGCGCAGGTGATGGACAGTGTGATCGCCGACCTGGTGTTTGCCGCTGCGAACGTGAAGGAAAGCGTTCCCGACGGCACCCCCGGGCGTTGGGCCGTGAAAGCCGCTTATGCCCGCATCGCACTGTACGAAGGCACTTTCAGGAAATATCATCCTGAACTGAACCTCGCCGCCACCGCCAACAGGTTCCTCGACTCCGCCCGGAAACAGGCGCAGGACATCATGAGCTCCGGGAAATTCAAGCTGGCAAACAGCTACACCGAGCTCTTCAACAGTGCAGACCTGTCGGGCAATAAGGAAGTGATCCTGAACTGCCCGTACGATGTCACCAAAAGAGGCGGTTCCAGCTCCAACAACAACGGTTACATGTTCGGGGATTACGAGCAATCGCCATCCCGCGACCTGATCCAGACCTACCTTATGAAAGACGGGTCCCGGTATACCGACAAGCCCGGCTACGAACAGTTCCAGTTCGTGCAGGAATTTACCGACCGCGATCCGCGCCTGTCGATGACCATCGTGCCTCCGGGGTTCGTGAGACTGCCGTCTACACTGCCTTACGTGCAACAGTTCGCCAATAATTTCACCGGCTACCACCAGCTGAAAGGGTATTTCAACTTCAGCACCGATGCGCAGGTTACAGGCAGCACAGACGTGCCGTCCATCCGTTTCGCCGAAATCCTGCTGACGTATGCGGAAGCCGTCGCCGAAATGGGGACCGTCACGCAAACGGATATCGACAACACGATCGGGCTGCTCCGCACCCGCGTGGCCATGCCCCCGCTGAATATGGCCGCCGCCAACGCCGCGCCGGACGCGCTGCTTGCCGCGAAATACCCCGGGGTACAGGGCGCCAATAAAGGCCTGATCCTGGAAATACGCCGGGAAAGAAGGGTGGAAATGGCGATGGAAGGTTTGCGGTACGACGACGTTATGCGCTGGTACGCCGGCAAAAGCCTGGAAAAACATGCCTTCGGAATGTACTTCCCCGGATTGGGACAGTACGACCTGACCGGCGACGGCGTAGCCGATGTGATCCTGGTTTCCAAATCCACCACCATTCCGCCGGATGCACAGCGGCTCAAAAACTCCCTCGGCGTTACGCTGATCTATAACAAAGTGGGCAATTATGGAGATGCCAGCGTGGATATCTATCTCGAAAACGGAGACGCCGGCGGCAGGATCCTGACCGGAAAATCCACCCGCACCTTCGTGGAGCCGAAATACTACTACTATCCCGTGCCTTACGCGGAAACCAGCATGAACCCGAACCTGAAACAGCTGTTCGGATGGGATTGATTACTATCTAAAACACCATAAAACCCTTTCATTATGATGATCAAAATCGCAGCGTTAGCCGCCATCATGGGCCTTTTCGGAATGAACGGCATGCAGCCCGGGACCACCAAGGCGCCTGTAGCGAAAGAAATCGCCCTCGGCGGCGGCACCATCACCATGCTCGACGCGCCCACCCCGCCGTCGCCCTACGTGAAATCCGTACAGTTCAAGTACAACGGATCTTTCGTGGGCGCCAAATTCAAAGTGGAAAGCGCGGATGGCTGTACGATCTACACCTATTCCGGGACCGCCGGAACGGTGCATGAGAACGTGCTCGGCGTGATGTTCAAAGGAGATTGCGGTACTACCCGCTATGTAGACGTTTATTACAACGATAACGGCACCTGGATCGATTACCGCCGTTTCGAAGTGAATCTGTAGAGATGGAATTGCACCCTGGCGGCGATGGTCTCTGACCGTCGCCGCCAATTTGTTTAGAAATTGGTAACGTTTGCGATTTGTTTATTAAGACTAAACAAATGTATATTTGAAATTCAAACCCGGTATATGAACAGACAAGATTTTTTATCCAGCATCGGATTGCTGGCCGGCGGCTCCCTCACCGGGAACCTCCTTTCGGGCGACGGACAGGAACGTGAAAAGGCGGCCAAAAAGGAAAAGCCCCTCTTCACCGTGGCCCACATTACCGACGTGCACATCCGCGAAGGCGACGATGCGCCCGCACGGTTCAAAAAAGTGCTCCGCAATATCATCGACCAGCATAAACCCGATTTCTTCCTCAATACCGGTGATTCCATCCACGACGCGTCTTACGACAATGTGGTGCGCGAACAGGTAACGAGCCAGTGGGCGCTGTGGGACGAATGTGTGAAAGCCATCGGCAAATACGAAATGCATTCCTGCCTCGGTAATCACGACATGTGGTGGAAAGCGCCTTCGAAAGAAGACGAGATGTACGGGAAAGCATACGTGGTAAAGCGTTTGGGGACACCGCACCGCTACTACACCGTCCAGAAAGGCAACTGGCATTTCTTTATGCTCGACGGCAACAACAAAGGCATTTCCCTCGACCCCGAGCAGTTCGACTGGCTGAAAGCCAAGCTGGAGGCGCTGCCGAAAGGAGATTTTGCGGTGGTGATGTCCCACTATCCCATCCTCGGTACCACGCAGCTGCTCGAAGGCGGCGGCCATTCCGATTTCAAGCAGTTGAAAGACCTGTTCTTCAAAACCGACCGTGTGCGGCTGGCGCTCAGCGGGCATAACCATTTGTCGGACAATACGATGTACAACGGCATCACTTACGCCTGCAACGGCGCGATGAGTGGTTTCTGGTGGGGGAAAGGGGACGAGAAATCCGCGGGCCCGTACTTCTACCAGGAAACACCGCCGGGCTACGCCATCCTGAAATTGTATAAGGATGGAACGGTGGAAAGCAAATACATTCCGCACGAAGCGTAACACGTTCCTTCTTCAGATATTTCAGTCCAAACCGGCCGCCAACCTTTGTGGCGGCCGGTTTTGCTTGTAATGGATCATTCCGCCGTTCACACAAATAAGAAAATATCGATGCGTTTGTATATTTTAAAGGGATAAAACCCTTGCAAGACAATGCTTCGATATTTTATAATGACCGTGCTGGCCGGGTTCCACGTTGTTGCCAGCGCACAGGTCCGCCTGCCGGACGTGCTTTCCGACAACATGGTGTTGCAGCGCAATGACACGGCTACCCTTTGGGGATGGGCTTCACCGGGCGAGAAAATCATGGTACGCACCGGGTGGAAATCGACGCCCGATTCCGCCGTGGCTACGGCCAACGCCATCTGGAGCGTGAAAATCAAAACCCCCGAAGCCGGCGGCCCCTACACTATCACATTGCGCGGCAGCAACACGATAGAACTGAAGAACATCCTCATCGGCGAAGTCTGGCTGTGCAGCGGCCAATCCAACATGGAATGGAGCGGCAACCACGGTTTGCCCGATATCAAAGCAGAACTGCCCGTTTGTGCAGACGATCAGCTGCGCTTCTTCCAGGTTCGCAAAACCACTTCAGAACATCCGCAGGATTACGTCCCCGGCCGGTGGACTTCCTGTGATTCCAATACCCTCAAGCCTTTCAGCGCGGTCGGTTATTTCTTCGGAAAAGAACTGCGCAAAAAACTCGGCGTTCCCGTGGCGCTCATCAACTCCAGCTGGGGCGGCACGCCCGCCGAAGTCTGGACACCGGCCGAACTGGTGAGCGGCGTACCCGAACTGGCGGCCGCCGCGGCGAAACTGAACGCCAATCCCTGGTGGCCGGTAGTTGCCGGTAAAACGTTCAACGCTATGATTGCTCCGCTCACTAATTTCCGCATCGCCGGCGCCATCTGGTACCAGGGCGAAAGCAATGCGGCCACCGCATCCACCTACAAACCGCTCATGGAAACGCTCATCGGCGCGTGGCGCAAGGCCTGGGGGACCGATTTTCCTTTCTATTACGTGCAGATCGCGCCGTTCAAACACGGGCCCGGCACGCTGAGGGGATCATTGCTGCGGGAAGCGCAAACCCAAACGCTGTCGTACCCCAAAACCGCCATGGCCGTTATCACGGATTTGGTGGCAGATACCAATAATATCCATCCCATTAACAAGCACGACGTCGGCCTTCGACTGGCGAACCTGGCGCTGGGAGACCATTACGGTCAAAAAGTGACGGCATTCAAAAGCCCGGTTTACGATCATATGGAAGCGAAAAACAACCAGATCGTCATCCATTTCAAGCATGCAGACAACGGGCTGGTGCTGAAAGGCGCGGCGAAGGAATGGTACATCGCCGGGGCCGACAGGAAATTCGTGCCGGCAGACGTGAAGATCAAGGGGAATACCGTAATCGTGTCTGGTAAAGGGATCGCGCAGCCCGAGGCTGTTCGTTTCTCGTTCAATAATGCTGCGATCGGCAACATTTTCAGTAAAGAAGGCCTGCCGGTCGGCCCGTTCCGGACAGACAGCTGGCCCGAGCAATAATCAGCCGTATGGCGGCGGCACCTGCACCGCACTGAACAAAGCAGGGACCGCGGCGTTGATTTAGCATATCAACGCCGCTTTTTTATGAAACCCATCCTCGCCCTTTTCCTGTTGATCGCCAGCGCCGCCCAGGCGCAGCAGCAACGCTTCCTCACCGCGCTCCTGCAACGCATGACGCTCGAGGAAAAGATAGGACAGCTCAACCTTCTCACGAGCGATATGGACGTGACCGGCCCGTTCATGAAGGAAAACTACAAACAGGACATCCTCAGTGGCGCATGTGGCGCCATTTTCAACGCATATACGCCGCAGTATACCCGCATGTTGCAGGACATGGCGATGAAGACCCGCCTCAAAATCCCGCTGCTGTTCGGTTACGACGTTATCCACGGTCATAAGACCATCTTCCCCATTCCCCTTGGCGAAGCCTGCACCTGGGATATGGAACTGATGGAAAAAACGGCGCGCATAGCGGCTGAAGAGGCGAGCGCAGACGGCCTCCACTGGACATACTCGCCCATGGTAGACATTGCCCGGGACCCCCGCTGGGGGCGCGTGGCGGAAGGCGTGGGAGAAGACACCTGGTTCGGCGAACAGGTGGCGAAAGCGAAAGTTCGCGGGTACCAGGGCACCGATCTTTCCGCCCCCAACACCGTACTGGCCTGCGTCAAGCATTTCGCGCTGTACGGCGCTATTGAAGCGGGAAGGGATTATAACACGGTGGATATGAGCCGCCGGCAGATGTACCAGTTTTACCTTCCGCCGTACAAAGCCGCCGTGCGGGCGGGTGCCGCAACGGTGATGACTTCCTTCAACGAGGTAGACGGCATCCCCGCCACCGGCAACCACTGGCTGCTCACCGATCTGCTCCGAAAGGAATGGGGCTTCAAAGGGTTTGTGGTGACGGATTACACGTCTATCAACGAAATGATACCGCACGGCATCGTGAAAAACGAGTACGAAGCCGCGGAACTGGCCCTCAAAGCCGGCGTGGACATGGATATGCAGGGAAGCGTCTATGCCACACAGCTCAAAAAACTGGTCGAAGACAAGAAAGTGCCGGTCAAACTGATCGACGATGCCGTGATGCGCATCCTCGAAGCGAAATACAAGCTCGGTCTTTTCCAGGATCCTTACCGCTACTGCGATACCCAGCGCGCCGCAAAGGTGATCATGAACGGGGAATTCCTGCAGGCCGCGCGGGAAACGGCGCAGAAAAGTATCGTGTTGCTGAAGAACGAAGGGCAGTTGCTGCCGTTGAAATCCAATCAGAAAATAGCGCTCATCGGTCCGCTGGGCGATGCACAACGGGATATGATCGGCAACTGGTCGGCCGCGGGCGATTTTAAAAAGGCGGTGACGCTGCTGCAGGGATTGAAAGCTGCGGGCGTGAACGTTTCCTACGCCCAGGGCTCCGACATTTCAGCGGATGCGCAATTGATGGGAAAATTAGGCTTGCAGCCGGGCGATGCGGACAAGTTGCTGCAGGAAGCATTGGAAACGGCGCGTGCGGCGGATGTGGTAGTGCTGGCGCTGGGAGAATCGCAGGGGATGAGCGGGGAAGCCGCGAGCCGTTCGGATATCGGTATCCCCGACGCGCAGAAACGCCTGATGGAAGCCGTGTTGCAGACCGGGAAACCCTTAGTGCTGGCGCTCTTCAACGGCCGCCCCATGACGCTCGAATGGGAAAACGCCCACATTCCCGCGATCCTCGAAACCTGGTTCGGCGGCTCGCAAGCCGGCAACGCCATCGCGGATGTGCTCCTCGGGAAATTCAATCCATCCGGCAAACTGACCATGACCTTCCCCCGGAACACCGGTCAGATCCCCATCTACTACAACCGTAAAAACACCGGCCGCCCGATGGACGCCAATAATAAATATACGTCAAAATACCTCGACGTTCCCAACGATCCGCTGTTCCCCTTCGGCTTCGGCCTCAGCTACACCACTTTCGCATACGGCCCCGTTTCCCTCAGCGCCAGATCCATGGCCATGAACGGAACGCTCCGCGCCACCGTCACCGTATCCAACACAGGAAATTTCGACGGCTACGAAACCGTGCAGCTGTATCTGCGCGACGTAACCGCCAGCGTCAACCGCCCGTTGCAGGAACTGCGCGGGTTCAAAAAGATTTTTCTGCGGAAAGGGGAGCGGCGGGAAGTGAGTTTCAGCATATCCGTCGATGACCTCAAATTCTACGACCGCGATATGCAATACGTAGCCGAGCCCGGTGAATTCCGGGTACAGATCGGCCCCAACAGCCGGGATGTACAGGAGGTGGCTTTCGACCTGAAACCCTGATCAGTACAGCAGTTTGCGCAGCAGCTCGGGTTGAACGATACGGATGCGCGTGCCCTGCATTTCGATCAGTTTTTCCGATTTGAAATCGCTGAGCGTACGGATGAGCGATTCCGTTGCCGTGCCCACGAACCGCGCGATATCGTCGCGGGAAAGCTCGATGAGCGCGTCGGGCTGCTGTTCCAGGTGGAGCTTGTCGTGAATGGCCAGCAGGCCGTTGGCCACGCGCTTGCGCAGCGAATCGTAGGCGAGCTGCAGCAGGCGGTCTTCCTTTTCCTTTACTTCCTGCGCGATGCGCTTGATGAAGGTGCGCGCCACGCTGATATCGTTCAGCAACTGTTCGAGGAACACTTCTTTCGGGATTTGCACAAGCTCCGTCTGGTCGAGGGCTTCGGCGTTTTCATCGTAGACATGGTCTTCGAGCAGCGGCACATATCCGAAATAATCGCCCTGTCCGAAAAGGTTGGTGATGTATTCTTTCCCGTCGTCGTTGAGGCGGAAGGCTTTCACTTTACCGCTTTTCACGTAGTAAAGGAACTGCGGGTGTTTGCCTTCGCGGTAAACGGGTTGTTTCTTGGCGTAGGGCACCAGTTCGAAGCTGTCCAGATCGAGCTGGAGGAGGCCGGAAGCCTGCCAGTCCTGGAGCATCGTGCCGATAGACTGTGTTCTGGCGGCGGCGAATTTTTCCTGGAGGAACTGTTGCTTTTTGAGGCGTGTTTCGATGGCCGTCAGCAGTTCCACGTCTTCGAACGGTTTGGTGATGTAATCGTCTGCCCCCATTTCCATTCCTTTCCGCCAATCGCTCCGGTCGGTTTTCGCTGTCACGAAGATGAACGGGATGTGCTCGGTTTCGGGGTATTTGCGGAGCATATGCAATACGCCGTAGCCATCGAGCTCGGGCATCATAATATCGCAGATGATGAGGTCGGGCCGGTGTTCGCGGGCCATTTCGACGGCCTGTTTGCCGTTTTCTGCTTCGAGGGCCTTGTACCCTGCGAGCGTGAGGATTTCGGCTACGTTTTCCCGAATGCCGGGATGATCGTCTACTACCAGGATCGTCGCTATCATGTTGATGGAAGGTTTGGGAAATTGATGGAAATGGTGGTGCCCCTGTTCAGTTCGCTTTCCACGCCGATTTCGCCATGGAGCATGTCTACATATCGTTTCACGATGTGCAGGCCGAGGCCGGTGCCCTGGATGTTGGTCACGTTACGGGCGCGGAAGAAGCTGCTGAACAGGTAGGCTTTGTCTTCTTCGGGAATCCCCATGCCCTGGTCTGCCACTTCGGCGAGAATTCGCCCGTTCTCTTCCCGGAGCTTCCATCCGATGGCGGTGCCGGCCGGCGAGAACTTGATGGCGTTGGTGAGGAGGTTCACGAAAATATGTTTGAGCAATCGCTTGTCGGATATCACTTCCAGGTTGGCCTGCACGTCTGGCTGCAGCATCTGTCCGGGTTTGAGGAGGCCCTGCACTTCGTCGGCGGTTTCCAGCGCGAAGGCGGACAGGGAAATTTTTTCGGGATGGACGTGCACTTTCCCTTCTTCGATGCGGCCCAGGGAAAGGGTGTCTTCCAGCAATTCGTTGAGGTGGATGACGGACTCGCGGATTTTGCCCACGTGTTTTTCCCGGCGGGGCTGATCGTCCGTATTGGGATACTTGGCGATCAGTGCGGCGGAGGAAAGGATAGCGCTGAGCGGGGTGCGGAATTCGTGCGAGGCCATAGACACGAACCGGGATTTGATCTCGTTGAGCTCCTTTTCCTTCTCCAGTGCTTCTTTCAGTTCCGCCTGCGAAGAGGCGAGGTGGGACAGGGCGAGCTCGAGGTTGGCGGTCCTTTTTTCCACTTCCTTTTCCAGCGCCTGGTTCAGCTCCTGCATGGTGCGGTACAGCCGTTTCAGGAAAAGCACGAGCAGGGTGGAGCTGATAACGAGGATGAGGGAGAAGAAGTGCTCGATGAACACTTCCGCCAGGTTGGGATTCCTGTGCGGCAGGCAGGCGATCACCACTACCAGCACCGTGCACGCGATGCCCATGAAACGGGTGGGCGCGTCTTTCTTGATGAAGATAGTGAGGAGGATCGCCGTGATGAGCCCCCCGTCGAAGAAGTTGTAGTCTGGCCGCCAAACCAGCAGGCACGCGGTCACCAGCATGATGAAGATGGAGATGACGAGCGTTTGCCGTTGGCCGAAGTGGAACATATTCTGCATTTCGTTATCTGCAAATATAACCAATGCGGCCCTATTGGCAGGCCGACATGACGAAAGTCACTATTTCCGTGGGGTCTTTCAGGCTGTGCGGGTGGTGGCCTACGCCGGGCTTGCGGATCACGCGGATGTTGCCGCCCCGGGCTTTTATTTTCTGCTCGAAAATATCGGTGTTTTCGGCCATGGGCACCACTTCATCTGCCTCGCCGCAAACGTGCAGCATGGGGTATTTCCCGCGGACGATCTCCGCTACCAGGTCTACCGGATTGCCGCGGAAGCGTTTGGCGGCTTTTTCGGACGTATAACCGAAATCGTTGAGGAACGTTTGCCAGGTTTTGGCGTCTCCCGGCCCGGCGCCTTCCCCGAGCGGCCAGGAGCGGATATCCAGCACGGGCGCGTCTGCATAAACGCAGGCTACCCGTTCGGGATAGCGCGCGGCCCAGCGGTACACGTAAAACCCGCCCCGGCTGAACCCGAACATGGCGGCTTTCTGCGCGAAGCCGGCAGACCGGAGTGCTTTATAGAAACGGTCCCAGATGCCCAGGCACTTCTCGTTGGCGAACATTTCCGCCACATCGCAATACACGACATGGAACCCGCGGGTCAGCAAAACACTGTCTGCCTGCGGCTCGTGCCCCCAAAACCGGGCGCGCCAGACCCAGGGCTTCCCCGCCGCAGGCTCCCCGTGCGGCACCACGATCTTCGCGGCGCGCCCTTCGAAACGGCCTTCGTAGCAGGTGAACCCGCAGAAATCGGTGATCTTGTCGAGAAAAGGTAGCGGCCTGGCAAGTTCGTTCTGCGCGGAAACCCGCAGCGCCGTGGTTAAGAGCAGGAATGTAAACAGCTTTTTCATACCCGGTCAAAATACGAAATCCCGCGGCTTTATTCTTTTTTCGGGATGGCCGGCGAATTGCCGTCGCGGTAAGCCTGGTAGGCGGGCGACATGATCTCCTGCCCCGCTTCGTGGAAGGTATCGAGGATGTTTTTATAGAGCTCCGAATAAATGACGGCCATTCGCTCCGGCTCGTGGGTGTAGGCGTTCAGCTGGTAATTGACGTAATAGTCGCTCAGGGCCGTCTGCAGCACGAACGGTTTGGGCTCGGAAAGCAGGCCTTCCGTTTTGGCGGCGGATGCCAGCAGGAGCTTGTGGATGTGCGGCCAGGGGGAATCGTAGCCGATCGTCACTTCCACATGAAGGATCAGCCCCTGTTGCTGCGCGCAGGAAGAGTAATTGATCGTTTGCCCGCCGAGGATCACGGCATTGGGGATCGTCACATCTTCGTTTTTAATGGTGCGGATACGGGTGACGAGCAGGTTTTTTTCGATGACATCGCCCGTCACATCGCCCACCCTGATCCTTTCCCCGATCCTGAATGGCCGCATGTAAGTAATCACGATGCCGGCCACCATATTGCCGATGGCGGAAGAAGAGCCGATCGAGATCAGCAATCCCAGGAATACCGAAACGCCCTGGAACACCCGCGATCCCGAGCCCGGCAGGTATGGATAGATCGCAACGAACATGAAGAGGTACAACAGCACTTTGACGATGTTATAGGTCGGCTGCGCCCAATCCGGGTAAAAACCCCTGATCTGCAAAACCCCTCTTTCGATCTCGCCCGCCATGAATTTGACCAGCTTGATGATGTACCGGGTAAACAGCCAGATCACGAGGATCGTGAGCAGGTTCGGGATGTAGGCGGCTATGTTGCGGAAAATATCCTTCAACGGATCGAGCACGTATGTCAGCAACCGGTCGGCCAGCTTCTCCGTCCAGGGGAAAATGCTGAACAGCACCGGGAGCGCCAGGTAAATGATGATAAGGAATACCGCCAGCCGGATGATGGCCAGCGTTTTGAGCCACAGCCCCCGCACCCGCTCGCCGGAAAGCAGGGTATACGAGCCCGCTACGAAAGGTTTGTAACTGCGGCGGGCATACCGGAGTTTCACGCGCCGGTACAATTTGTTCAGCAGCCAGATCAGCAGTACTAGCCCCGCGATCACAGCGAGCGCCTCCGCAGCGAACAGCAGCACCTGCTTCATGCTCGAGAACGATTGCAGGTCGCCGGTCTTTTCCCGGATCAGTGTCAGGTAATTCCGCGCCAATGTTGGCCTGTCGAGATCGGAAACCGCCGCATCGGCCGAAGTGATGGTCATCACCACCTGCCCTTTGTACAAAATGCGCGATGCCAGCGAGTCTTCCGTCAATATCAGTGAATCCGGCCGGAAGTCGTGCTGGGCATACATCGAGGAAATCCTTCCCCCGATCAGCGCCGCTCTTTCACTGACGCTGATATTATGCGGGGCGGTTTGCAGGAGGAAGAGCGTGTCGCCCCGGAAAAGTACCGGTGCGGAAAGAAGGCTGTCCTGCGCCCCGGCAGCCATTGCGGTGAGGAGGCACAGGACAAGCCCGTAAAATTTCCATCGGTGCATACAAACAGCGTTTGTACGTAATTTAACGAATTGCCGGTAAATCAGAGCGTTGCGGCAGACGATGTTTTTTCCAGGTACACGACCCAGTTGAACCGCTCGCGCAAAGCCACGGGCCACAAGGTGAACTGGTATTCCGACGCAATGGAGCCGATGGTGCGCATCCGGCCGCGGATACCGGATTTATGCAGGGGAAGGATGAACATGGGGATTTTGTAAGCCTGGAGCTGCGCTTCCGCCGATCCCGCGATGGGCGGTACGATGGCGTGGGCGGTATCGGGTTCCACATGATGGTCTGGCAGCGCGCGATAAGTGCCGGATCCCGTCAGCATGGCGATGTTCTGGTACCGCTGGCCGTACACCTTGCGCAAATGTTCGCCCATCGGCCGGAAAGTGAATCCCGAATCGGAATACACGTTGCCGAGATGGGAATTATGCGCCCAGAGCATCATCTTTTCCCCCTTGTATTTCTCCGCGAGCCAGAAAATGTTGTTGGCCATCATGGAATCGCGGGTGTTGAAGGATTGTTCCCAATCGTCTTGCTGCATACGGAATTCATGCGCGGCGGCGAGGATATTGTTCAGGCAAAAGCGCGCGAGCTTCCAGTCGGCTTCCGGGACACCGTTCATGCTGGCGGGCAGCACGCGTTTAAGGCTGTCGCAGATGCGGATGATGGGCTCCATGGCTTTGCTGAACGTGATGCCCGTATCGGCCGTGTAATTCAGCAAAGGGGCGAAACATTGCAGGTCGTATTGGGTGGAAAGCCCCGACAGTTGCTGGTGAAAATAATGCATCTGCTGACAGTCGAATCCCGCGAAGCGGAGTTTTTTGTCGTGATGCAGGTTGTAATCCCGCATCCAGTACACGAGGTCCGACAGTTCCTTCACCTGGTACACTTTGTGGAAATGCTCGCGGATAATGGCGACGGGATTGCCTTCGCCGGTGTCGATGAATTGCTGGATGAGCGCGGCGCCGATCGGACTGTCTTCCATAGCGAACACCGTGAACCCCATTTCTTCGGCGAGGAACCTGAACAGGCGGTGCTTCATCCGGAAAAATTCCCGCGAGCCATGCGTCCCTTCCCCCGCACCGATCACAGTGGCGTGCGACAATTGATTTTTTAGCGGAAGGAGGTCGGCGTAATCCGCCGCCGGATCGGTCGAGGAAAGGGTGATGGGCTTTTGTGCGGAAACGTTCGCGCACAGGCATAGCAATGCCAGTAACGGCAGGTAGATGCGTTTCATGTGATGATATTTAAGATGGGATGATCTGGTTTATATACCGCGTAGTTCGCGGAAAAGGACGGTCTGTCTGCGGCTCAGCGGAACGAGGGAACCATCGCTCATTTCCAGTTGCAGCAATTGCGAAGGCAGCAGGGAAACCGACTGCACGTGCTGCAGGTTCACGATGTGGCGGCGGCTGGCGCGGAAGAAATACTGCGGGTCGAGCCGGGGCTCGAACGATTGCAGGCTGCGGGCCAGCAGGGCCGTGTGCTTCCCGAAACGGAGGCGCACATAGTCGTCGGCCGCTTCCAGCAGCCGGATGTCTGCCAGGGGAATGAACCAGCAACGGTCGCCGTCTTTCACGAATATTTTTTCGTGGATGGGAAGGTAGGCGGTTGCGGGCGCTGCGGGCGAAGCTGGCGGTATGCGCGCGAGGGCTTCCTGTAGCCGTTTTTCGGTGACGGGCTTCAGCAGGTAATCGAGCGCATTGATCTCGAAGGCGCGGATGGCATGGGCGTCGTAAGCCGTAGTGAAGATGACGTGCGGGGCCACATCGAGGTTTTCCAGCAGTTGGAAACCGGTGCCTTCCGGCATTTCGATGTCGAGGAAAAGCAACTGTGGGCGAAGCTCCGCGATGAGCCTTTCCGCCTCCCGGATGTTGGCGGCCTCTCCCGTGATCTCCACTTGCGGAAAGGATTTGAGCACCCCGCGGAGATCGTTGCGGGCGAGCCTTTCGTCGTCTATGATCAATGCCTGGATCATGCTGCGGGTATTTTGACCGTGGCGCGCACGGTATCGTTTTCAAGATTGCAGATGTGGAATTTCGCTTCGCCGCCATAAAGGAGCGCCAGCCGGCGGATGGTACCGTTGATGCCGAACCCCTCATCCGAAGTCGTATTGTCCATCCTGCCCGTATTATCGACCTGGATGATGAAATGCTTTCCCGAACGGATGGCGGATATCCGGATATCCCCGCCGGCGCTGCGTTTGGAGATGCCGTGCTTGATGGCGTTTTCCACGAGGGTTTGCAGTAACATGGGCGGAATTGTCTGCCCGTCTGACCCATCACCGATGTTGAATTCCACCTGCAGGCGCTCTTCGAAACGGATTTTTTCAATGGCGAGGTAATGTTTCACCACTTCCAGTTCCCGGTCGAACCGGATCAGTTGCTGATGTTCAGACAACATGGCGCTGCGCAGCACTTCCGCCAGTTCACCCACGGCACGCTGCGCCCGTTCCGGGTTTTCGGCGATCAGGCTGCGGATGCTGCTGAGGGAATTGAAGAGGAAATGCGGATTGAGGCGCGTTTTCAGGTTGTCCAGCTCAGCCTGCTTCAACCGGTTCTGGCTTTCCAGCTCCTGCCGTTTCACGCGGCCCTGCGCCAGGGCGAAGTAAATCGCCACCCATCCCCACAACAGCAAATGCCATAAAAACACGGCGATGATGAAGATGATGATCATCATCGTGTTGGGCGATAGATCATTGTGTTTCGTGACCGGCCCGATAAACGCTTTCCATCCCCCGGATTCCCATATGGCCATGATCGCGAGGTTCACGACTATCAAAATGGAAGCGCCGAGCACGGCGAGCCACAGCTTGGTAAACACGGCCCCGAAACGCATGCGCTCCATCTTCTGCCAGCGGATGAACACGTCCAGCAAATGGGTGCAGACTACGCCGTTGGCAATGTGGAAATAGAAATCGTAATCGGAGAACACATCGCCCCGGAGGCCGAACCCGTCCATGCGGATGTTGTTCCACAGGTAGGTGAACAGTCCCCAGCCGAGTATTTGTGCGATCCAGTATCGGTAACGAATCTTCATGGGTCAAATCTAGCTGTTGCGGAGCAGGTGTGGAAATCCAATCCGGCAGACGGCTGAAAATGGCGGCGAATGGCGGGAGATGGCCTGTAATAAGACGAGCGCCCCGGTGCCGGGGCGCTCGTTCACTATCATTCGTTCACCGATAATTTATCTAATGGTATATACACCACCTTTTACCGTCGGGAACAAAGCTTGCTTTGCTGCGGCGCCAGATTGGAAGAGTGCTTTCCCCTTCGCGTCGTACACCGATTTGCCCGCCGGTACCACGATGGCGCAGGGCTCACCTTTCAACGAGCGCACTTTTGCGGTGGTGATGGCGCCGTTCTGCCAGTTCATGTCAACCGAAAACCCTCCCCGGGCGCGCATGCCTTTCACGCTGCCCTGTTGCCATCCGGCTTCCGTGGGCAATGCAGGCAGCAGGCGGATAACGGTGCCTTCGCCATGGCTTTGCAGCAGCATTTCCGCGATGCCCGCCGTGCCGCCGAAGTTACCGTCGATCTGGAAGGGCGGGTGAGCGCAGAACAGGTTGGGATATACGCCGCCGCCGCGGGGCTTGGCGGGGTCTACAGGACGAAGCAGCTTTTTGATCAGTTGCAGGGCATGGTCGCCGTCTTGCAGCCGCGCCCAGAAGTTGATCTTCCATGCCAGCGACCATCCGGTGCCGTCATCGCCGCGCTGGCGGAGGGTTTCGCGCATGGCGGCAGCCAGTTCGGGCGTTTGCCAGGGCGTGATTTCGTCGTAGGGGTGCAGCGCATATGCGTGCGAAACGTGGCGGTGATGGGGCTCGCCGTCTTTCCAGTCGTGCAGCCATTCATTGATGTCGCCGTCTTTCCCGATCTGGTTGGGCGCGAGCTGCGCGCGAACGCTGTTCATCTCTTTTCTCCAGGCGGCATCAATTCCCAGGATACGGCCGGATTCGATGGTGGCGCCGAAAATCTCGCGGCAGATCTGCATGTCGATGGCAGGGCCCATAACGGTGTTGCCGCTGGTGCCGTCGGGCATGATGTAGCTATGCTCCGGCGAGTTGGAGGGCGCTGTAACCAGCCACCCATGCTGTGGTTCGCGGATAAGGATGGCGCGCAGGAAGTCGGACGAGCCTTTCAGCACGGGGTAATATTCGCGGAGGAAAGCGGTGTCGCGCGTGAAGCGGAAATGTTCCCAGATATGTTCTGCGAGCCAGGCGCCGCCGGTGAGGGTGGAGCCCCATCCGGCGCCTTCCCCGGGCGATGTAAAGCCCCAGGGGTTCGCGATCACGTGGGCTACCCATCCCGGTGCGTTATAGTAGGCTTTGGCCGTACGTTCCCCTTCTTTGGAAAGCAGGCGGATGTAGCGGTGGAGCGGCTCTGCGAGATCGTCGAGGCCGGTGACCGGCGCCAGCCAATAGTTCATCTGGAGGTTGATATCGATGTGGTAGTCGCCGTTCCAGGGAGTTTGGTACTCCGGCGCCCAAAGGCCCTGCAGGTTGGCGGGGAGATGCCCCGGGCGCGAGGAGCCGATCAGCAGGTAGCGGCCGTAGTTGTAATAGAGAACGGGCAGCTGCGGGTCGGGCTGGCCCTCGTAGTAACGCTTGAGCCTTTCCGGCGTGGTGAGCTGGCCGGTTGCGGAATTGGCGGCCAGGGTAAAGGAGTTGCGGTTGTAATAGGTTTGATGCGCCAGCTGCTGGGCTTTTTGCAGCGCGGCATACGGCTTTTTGGCAGCGGCCAGCCTGCTTTTTACCAACGGCAGGGGATCGGGGCCCTTTTGCCGGAAGTCTTTATCGTTGTAGTCGGTAGCTGCGGTAAAGTAAAGGACCACCGCGTCCGCGTTTTCGATAACGATGCCGTTTGCCGTGGCGATGGATTTGCCGCCGGTTAATTGCGGGGCCAGCATGCCAGCGAATTTCATCCCGGGTTGACCGGCGTTGTTCATGGTGCCTTCCATGATGAGGTTCCCGTTTTCCGCGCGGGTGTTAGCCCTTTCGCGGCGGGAAAGCGCGGCGGTGAGGGAGATGGAGCCCTTTCGATTGGCGGAGATGCGGATGGCCAGGAGGTTGGCGGGCTGGCTCACCCAGGCTTCCTGCGTGTATTCGATGCCGTTACGGCTCCAGGTGGTGCGGGCGGTAGCGGTGGTGAAGTCGAGCGTGCGACGGTAATTTTGATAAGGGGCCAGCGTGTCTTTCCAGTCGAGCGTAAGATCCCCGAAAACCTGGAAGCACCCGAAAGGGACGTTGGCGCCGTTGCCATGGCCGGAGCCCTGGCCGGTGCAGATGAAATACTGCTGGAGGATGTCTTGCGCTTCCTTGTTACGGCCTGCCAGCAGGGCTTCGCGGATGCGGGGGAGCACGCGGTAGGCGGTGTCGTTGTCGGCGTTTTGCGGGCCGCCCGACCAGAGGCTGATTTCGTTGAGCACGAACCGGTCGCGCACGGGGTTGCCGTAAACGAGGGCGCCGAGGGTGCCGTTGCCGATGGGCAGGGCTTCTTCGTAATGGGAGGCGGGCTTATCAAAATAGAGCGTGTGATCGGGCCGCTGCTGTGCGGATGCTGCAACGGTAGCAACGGCCATCATGGCTGAGAGTAGAACGTGGTGATGCATAATGATTAAAAATAGCCGGAATCGGCATAAAAAACGAGTAGGTGCGAAACGAGCGTTGGGAAAAGGTAAAATGCCATCAATGCGGAGAATGCCGGCTTCTTCGTAAATTACCGGATGCGCGTGTTTTTACCATTGTTGTGGGCGCTGGCCGGATGCGGAGCGTTCTCCGGACCGAAGCAGCCCCTGGCTACGTCTTACGTTCCGATCGACGATTACCGCTATTTCCCGCCCTGTGGCAGCCCGGCTTATTCGGATACGCTGGGCGGCGGGGAGTTCAATGTGTATGTGCTGCAAGACAGTGCGGAGGTGAACAATTGCCTGGCGCCGGCGCACCGGCCGCGGACGGAAGGGTTTCCCATGCGGTACGGGAAGGATTTCGTGCTGGCGGTGGAGATGAAGGGCATGCCGGAATGGGCGATGGGGCTGGAGCTGTCGGAATCGGAGGATATGCTGGAATTGAAGCTGCGGCCTGTGAAGAAAGGGGATGGGGGCGCGAGGGACCAGTACCTGTGGCACTTTGCGGCCGATAAGAAAGCCGTGCTGCGGCTGAGCGGGAGCAATGGACGATTCTCCTACGCGAAAGGGCCAGCCTGGAAACCAGGTTCGGAGTGGCATGAAAACGGACAGGTATGGGGAAAATGACGGCGGATTGGGTTAAGGGGCAGGTGACTGAAAAGAAACCTGCATCGTCTTAGCATCTAAAATAGATCGTTTCGATCTTAACCGCGTTATAAATAAATCGATGTATCACAGGGCCGGCGCGGGCGTATTAAAAATTGCAGGCCGGTAACTGGACAGAAACCCGCTCGTGCAATTAGTGATGGGGCTCGCACCTGCTGGATGTAAAAAATTCGGATGTCAGACGGAGGTAGTCAAAACGGCAAAAGCTATTCTGATGCCGATTTGTGATTACGACAACAAAATAGCTTTAAGCCGGGCTTGCGCCTGTTAATATTTTGTTAACCGGCGCCTTGGAAATAAAAAATTAATGCTAACTCGTTTGCGTATAGCAGAGCAGCAGGAAGGGGACGGCGGAGGTAAGCCCCGCAAGCAGTTTGGTGAACTTGATATTGAATCCACCTTTTTCCCCGTAATAATAGCTTTCCTTGTATCTATCGTACTCGATAGGGGCTCCCAGGTCTTTCATGAGCTTGAGGAACTCGTACAAGGTCCTTTCCGAGATCCGCAGGCGTTTGGCCAGCTGGGCGGGCTTTCCGGTGCCTTTGATACGGATCAGGTAATCGATGGTCTGTAGTCTTTCGAAATAACGCTTTGGCATGGATCAACAGGGGGTTTAATAGCTAAATTGTAAATGTTGTTAACGAATGTGTCCTGGACGGAATGGAGCTTCACTGTGTCTGTGTCTTTTTGTCTTTTAAAAAATTTACATCATTCGCGGGATATTTGTTTTAACGGTTAACGAATACAGTACTGCTTTGCTTTGATAGGATTCAATCCGAAATTACGCCGCAGGCCTGCATTATTACCGCACCAGCTAAACTATTTGAAAAGGCAACCTCTTTGGTGAGGTTGCCTTCAGATTGGTTAACTTGGAGCTTGAATCATGCATCAATATTACGTTACAGCCGTTTTTACGCGTGTTAACGCCATGTTATAAAAATGTCATATTTTGATTTTTATTAACAAATGGAAAGGGTAGCTTTTGGGTAGCCTGCCCGCTGCTCCGCGCCCGCATCCCTGCCATCGGCCGGCAGCCGCCCGGCACCAGAATTTCCCTGCGCTACGGCCCGCACTTCCGCGCGCCCCGTTTTCTTAAAACCCGCCGCAGTAGCACCTTCCACAAAAGAAAAACCGCCAGCGATGACGAAGCTGACGGCTATTTTGCTTAAGGTAAACCAGAGGCCCGGAGGCACAAATCGTACACTTTTATCTAACAGAAAGTGAATATTTTCAGCAATGTTACTGTCGATTCGATTGTGTGATTGTTAATCAGATGTTAATAATAAGTTGTTTAACAAATTGCAGGACTTTCACCCAACACCGCCCCGGTTGAACACGGGAGTCAAACCGGCAAAGAATCCCCCCAATTTTCCACCCACTTCAAATCCTCCCAATCAATGACAAAAAACTACCATCCCCCGCAATTCACACAAACTATCTTGCCAATTCATTCAAAATCAGCCGTTACCATGAAACGATCCATCGTCCTCACCGTCCTCGTCGCCGCCCTGCACCTTTGCGCGTCTGCCCAGGAAAAACGCCTCTTCGCCGAAACACCGGCGCAAAAGGAGAAACGCCTCGCCTGGTGGACCAACGACCGCTTCGGCATGTTCATCCATTGGGGCCTTTACGCCCTCCCCGCCCGCCACGAATGGGTACAGAACCGCGAACAGATCACCGACTCCGCCTACCGGAAATATTTCGACCTCTTCAATCCGGACCTCTACAACCCCCGCGAATGGGCCCGCAAAGCCAAAGCCGCCGGCATGAAATACGCCGTCATCACCACCAAACACCACGAAGGGTTCTGCCTCTTCGATTCTAAATACACCGATTACACCGCCGTTAAATCGCCCGCCAAACGCGACCTCCTCCGCGAATGGGTAGACGCTTTCCGCGCCGAAGGCCTTAAGATCGGGTTTTATTATTCCCTCATCGACTGGCACCATCCCGATTTCACCATCGACGGCACACATCCCAACCGCCCGCAAAACGACGCCGATTACGAAGCCCTCAACAAGGGCCGCGATATGTCCAAATACCGCACCTACCTGCAAAACCAGGTGCGCGAACTGCTCTCGAATTACGGAAAGGTCGACATCCTCTGGCTCGATTTCTCCTACCCCGGCAAACGCGGGAAAGGCCGTGAAGACTGGGGCTCGGAAGATCTCATCAAACTGGTGCGTAAACTCCAGCCGGACATCATCGTCAACGACCGCCTCGATCTCAAGGAATATGCCGACGGCGGCGATTTCGTGACGCCCGAACAGTTCAAAGTAGCCGCATGGCCCACGCACAACGGCCAGCGCGTGCCCTGGGAAACCTGCCAGACCTTCTCCGGATCGTGGGGTTATTACCGCGATGAAAACACCTGGAAAGACAACAAGCAACTCCTCGGCCTGCTCATCGAAACCGTGAGCAAAGGCGGTAACCTCCTCCTGAATGTAGGCCCTACCGCCCGCGGCAAGTTCGATGCGCGCGCAGACAAGGCGCTGGATGGAATGGGGCAGTGGATGGAACTGAACAGCCGGTCGATTTACGGTTGCACCCAGGCGCCCGATAACTTCAAAAAGCCTGAAAACACGCTGCTGACGTATAATCCAACGACTAAGCGCCTTTACGTTCACCTCCTCGATTACCCGCTGCAAAACTTCACACTGCCGGGTTATAAAGGGAAGATCAAATACGCGCAATTCCTGCACGACGGCTCCGAGATCCGTTTCAGCGCGCCGGCCGGCCACTGGATCAAGAATGAAGTGGGGGCAGACGATCTGAACCTTAGTCTTCCCGTCATTAAACCCGGTGTGGAAATTCCTGTAATTGAACTGATACTGGCCGACTGATAAATCGTATTTTGCCAATAAGTCGGAACGCCGCGTTGGTACTCCCGCGCGGCGTTCCTTTTTCCGAAAAACGAAAATCATCACACATGCTGAAGAAAATTGCCGGTGGCCTTTTGCTGGCCACGGCAGGGCTTGGGATCGCGAGCTTCGTTCCGGCGGAGCCGCAACCGCCTGCCAAACCGAACGTCATCATCATTTTCATGGATGATATGGGATATGGGGACCCTTCGTGCTATGGCGGCGGCCCGTACACCACGCCCAACCTCGACCGGATGGCCGCCAGGGGCATGCGCTTCACCCATTTCTACGCCGCCCAGGCCGTGTGCTCCGCGTCGCGGGCGGGCCTGCTCACGGGCTGCTATCCCAACCGCATCGGCATCCACAATGCGCTGAACCCCGACGCAAAAATCGCCCTGAACGGAGAAGAGGAAACCATCGCCGAAATATTGAAAGACAAAGGTTACGCCACCGGCATGGTCGGCAAATGGCACCTCGGTGCCAAAGTGCCCTTCCTGCCCCTCCAGCACGGCTTCAACGAATACCTCGGCCTGCCGTACTCCAACGATATGTGGCCCGTTCATTACGACGGGAAACCTTATCCCGACACCGCCAAAACCTGGCGCGCCCGGTACCCGCCGCTGCCCCTCATCGAAGGGAATGAAACCCGCCGCATCATCCGCAACCTGGAAGACCAGTCTGAATTGACCGGTATTTACACCGATCGCGCGTGCGAATTCATCCGCAAACACAAAAAAGAGCCCTTCTTCCTCTACATGGCCCACAGCATGCCGCATGTGCCCATCGCCGTATCGAAAGCCTTCCGCGGGAAAAGCGGCGCCGGCCTCTTCGGCGACCTCATGACCGAGCTCGACGCATCCATCGGCAAAGTTTTACAGACACTGGAAGAAAACGGTCTCGATAAGAATACGCTCGTCGTCTTCACCAGCGACAACGGCCCATGGCTGAACTACGGCAACCACGCCGGCAACACCGCCGGCCTCCGCGAAGGCAAAGGCACCAGCTGGGAAGGCGGCCAGCGCGTGCCCTGCATCATGCAATGGCCCGGTAAAATTCCCGCAGGCACCGTGTGCAATAAAGTAGCCGCGGCGATCGACATCCTCCCCACCGTAGCCGCCGTTTGCGGCGCAGATCTGCCGAAAAAGAAGATCGACGGCCTCAGCATCCTCCCGCTCCTGAAAAACGAACCGGGCGCAAATCCGCGTGAATATTTCGTGTATTACTACAACGTCAATAACCTGGAAGCCGTGCGCAAAGGCAATTACAAGCTCGTTTTCCCGCACAGGGGCCGCACCTACCGCCTCAATACGCCCGGGTACGACGGCTTTCCCGGTGCACAGCCGGATGTGGACATCGCCGGCGGATTGTACGACCTGAGCATCGACCCCGGTGAAACCACCGATGTGAGCAAGGTTTTCCCCGACGTCGTAAAAGACCTCGAATCCATTGCTGATAACTACCGCCAAACCCTCGGCGACGAACTCCGCAAAATGCCCGGAACGGAACGCAGGCCGGCGGCACGCGTGCAACCATAACGAATTTCAAACAACTTTGTGATGCCCTCCCGGACTGTGGTACCGGGAGGGCTTTTTGTTGCCGGAATGCGTGAAACGGCCAACAGCACTGAACTTTCACTTCCAGTCAATTGTAATTTATATGCATCCTTATTTCTCCCTGTACAGCCCTGTTTAGCCCTCTTCCTGCTGTATCACCCATTTTTCTGACATTCAAAACACGTTGATGTATGAAACCAGGCTTACACATGTTTGTGGCAGTGCTGTTGTTGCTTTCCACGGCCGGCCTTGCCGGTCCGCCGGCAGACCCTGTGAAGGGGACGGTGCGCGACAAAGACGGCAACCCCCTGCCCGGGGTCACCATACAGATCAAAGGCACCAGCCAGGGCACGGTTACGCAGCCAGACGGCACCTACACCCTCAATGTCACCGATCCGGCATCCGTACTGGTATTCAGTTATATCGGGTACACACCACAGGAAATCCCGCTCGGCGGGCGCGCGGTGATAGACGTGGTGCTGGAAGCGTCTGCCAGTGAATTGAACCAGGTAGTAGTAGTCGGATACGGCACCCGCCGCAAGCGCGACCTCACCGGTTCGGTAGGCAGCCTCAGCGGCGAGGCCATCGCCGCGCAACCCGTCAACACCGCCACACAAGGCGTTCAGGGCAAACTGGCGGGCGTGCAGATCGTCAGCTCCGGCGCCCCAGGCTCGCAGCCCCAGGTGCGCGTACGCGGTACGGGCAGCATGCTCGCGGGCGCGGAACCGCTGTATGTAGTGGATGGCGTACTCACGAACGATATCCGTAATATCAACACGGCAGACATCCTCACGATGGACGTGCTCAAAGACGCGTCTGCCTCCGCGATCTATGGTGTGCGCGCCGCAAACGGCGTCATCATCATCACCACCAAGCGCGGCCGCGCAGGCAAGATGGAAGTGAGTTATAATATGACGGTGGGCTGGCGCGAAGTATCCAACCCCGTGAAAATGGCCAATGCGTCGCAATACGCGGATTATCTGAAAGACGCGGGCCCCAATGTCACCATTCCCGATTACAATGCAGACAGCGACTGGTACGGTGCGCTCCTGCGCAAAGGGCTCCAGCAAACGCATAACGTTTCGCTTTCCGGCGGCACGGAAAAATTCCTCTATTATTTCAACGCCGGCTATCTCACGGATGAAGGCATCGTCCGCCAAAACAAATACGACCGCTTCACCATCCGTTCCAACAACGAATGGAACATCGCCAGCAACCTGAAATTCGTGATGCAGGCGTCGTACATGCACAACACCACGCAAAACGTCAACCTCGCCGAAGTCTATAACAACACCTACCGCGCCGCGCCTGTGATCCCTATTCAGCGCGACGGTAAATACGGCAATACTTCCGCTTTCCAGAACGTGGGCAATCCCATCCTTTCCATCGACAAGGTCAACGACCGGTACAAGGAAAACCGCCTGCAGGGAACGGGGTACCTGGAATACAGTCCATGGGAATTCCTGAAGCTCCGCTCTTCCATCAGCGCCAACCAGGGCTTCCAGAACCGGCGGCGCTACAACGCGGCGTTCCTCAACAACGAATCCACGTTCCTCGTGGCCGGTGGCAACCAGCAACGCCCGGAAAGCCAGCTCACGATGGTGAAGGAAGAAGGCACGGAATGGATTTGGGATAACACGGTCACGTTCCAGAAAAAGTTCGACCGGCACGATCTTACCGTGCTGGCCGGTTTTACGTCGCAGGAATATGAAGGAAATTACCTCGAAGGTTTGCGCAGGAACGTGCCGAACAGCCCGGATATGTGGTACCTCATCGCCGGCGATCCGAACACTTCCACCAACACCGCCGACGGCGATAAATACGCCCGCCGGTCGTGGCTCGGGCGTGTCAATTACAGTTATGCGGACAAATACCTGTTGACGGTTTCGTTCCGTAACGATGCTTCGTCGCGCTTCCCCTCCGCCAACCGAAACGGTTATTTTCCGGCGGTAGGCGCGGGATGGGTGATTTCGGAGGAAGACTGGATGCCGAAAGGCGGCGCGCTGAGTTTCCTGAAGCTCCGCGGCAGCTGGGGGCGCATCGGAAACGACAACATCGCGTCTAACCTCTACATTCTCACCGCCAATTCCGGCCTGCTGTATTTCTTTAACGGGGCTGCCACGCTGGGCACCAATCTCGCCGATATCAAAGACCGCAACCTGAAGTGGGAGACCACGGAAGAATACGACTTCGGACTGGAGTTCGCGTTCCTCGACAGCCGGCTCACGGGCGAAGTCAACTATTATAACAAGAAGACCAAAGACGCGCTCGTGACCGTAAAAATCCCCGGCCTGCTGGGCGATCCCGACAACGAATACACCACCAACGCCGGCTCCTTCGTGAACCGTGGCTGGGAATTCACGCTGGGATGGAAAGATAATATCACGGAAGATTTCAGCTACAACATCGGCGGCAACCTCACGCTCAACCATAACGAAGTGACCGGTCTCAACCAGGGCCAGCCGCTGTTCCGCGGCGGCGTGGGGCAACAGGGCAATATCACCAAAACGGATAACGGCCAGGCGATCGGCAGCTTTTTTGTGCTGGACGCGATGGGCGTTTTCCCCGATCAGGCCGCCATCGACGCATATGTCGATAAGAACGGACAGAAGATTCAGCCCAATGCGCAGCCCGGTGATCTGCAATACCGCGATGTGGACGGCAATGGTAGCATCAACGACCTGGACCGCATCTACGCCGGTTCCTATCAGCCGAAACTGTATTACGGCATCAATGCAGGATTGAAATATAAAGGATTCGATGTCGGGCTCGATTTCTACGGCAACTCCGGCAACAAAATCTACAACGGCAAAAAAGCGTTCCGGTACGAAGTGACCGACAACGTGGAAGCGAAGTACGCCGACCGCCGGTGGACCGCCAGCCGCCCGTCTACAACCGATCCCCGCGTGCTGTACGGCAACACGCCCGCATCCACTTACTTCGTGGAATCGGGGAATTTCTTCCGGCTGAACAACGTGACGCTCGGGTACGAATTACCGAAAAGCCTGCTCGATAATATCAAGATCGAAAGGATCCGCATATACCTCACCTCGCAGAATCTTTTCACCGTCAAACGCTTCTCCGGATTCAGCCCGGAAATGATTTCCAGCAATCCGAAGCAAGACGGCTTCCTCAGCCTGCAAAACAGCAGCAGTCCACTGGAAGCCGGTATCGAGCTCAGTCCGTACCCTACCACGCGCACCTTTGCGCTGGGCCTGAACATCACCTTCTAAAAACGGCGACATGAAAAAACTCATCTATATTCCCATTGTGCTGACCGGCTGCTGGATCCTCTACACTGCGTGCGGAAAGAGTTTCCTCGACATCCCGCCACAGGGCAGGGTTACGGAGGAAGAGATCCGCTCCAATCCCACCGCCGCGGTAGACCTCGTGAACGGCGTGTATAACGTGATGTGGCTCGGAGGATTCGGGCCAGACATCCACGGCCTGCAATTCATCACCCTCACGAGCATTTCCAGCGACGACGCCGATAAAGGCAGCACCCCGCAGGATTACGAGCCTGCGCTCCAGATCGATAATTTCACTTTCACGCCCACCAATCCCATCATCCAAAACTATTGGACCGGGCTCTACCAGGGCATCGCCAGGTGCAACCAGGCGCTGGACAAGCTGCCGCTGAGCCCGCTGCCCGACGCCGATAAAAACCGGCTCATCGGCGAAGTGCGGTTTTTGCGCGGATATTTCTACTTCAACCTCGTGCGCACTTATGGCGGCGTTCCCAAGCTCGACCGCGTGCCTACGCCCGACGAAGCGAATTCCGACCAGTTCCAGACGCGCGCATCCGCCGAAGAAATTTATCAGCTGGTCATCGGCGATCTCCAGTTTGCCGTGGATAACGTGCCGGTGAAGGGCGCCACGCAGGTAGGGCGCGTCACGAAAGGCGCGGCGCAAATGATGCTCGGGAAAGTGTACCTCTACCGGAAAGACTGGCAGAAGGCGTTCACATTGTCACAGGCGGTGGTCAATTCCGGGCTGTACGATACGTTGTCGAATTATGCGGATATCTGGCGGGCGAAAGGCGCCAATTCCATCGAATCCATCTTCGAAGTGCAGACGGGCCTCAATGCCGCGTGCAACGCCGCCATCGAGCTGTATGCCAACTCCCAGGGCATCCGCGCGCGGAAGGGATGGACGGATTTCGGGTTCGGGTTCAACAACCCCACGGCCGATCTGGCTGCCGCGTATGAGCCGGGAGATAAGCGCAAAGACGCGACCATCATCACCATCGGCGCCAACGGCACCGTGCTGTGGGACGGGTTCCGGGTGCCCAGCCGCGATTCCGTGGAAAACGACCGCTACAGTTACAAGGCGTATCACAGCCGCACGCAGGAACCTTATTGCGGAAGTCCTGACCGTACGCCGAAAAACCTACGGGTATTGCGTTACGGCGAATTGCTCCTGCAATATGCCGAAGCGGCGAACGAACTGGGGAACGGGGCGGAAGCGCTCGCCAAATTGAATATCGTCCGCAAAAGGGCCGGGCTTCCGCCGGCAACGAACGGGGGACAGGCAGACCTGCGGCAGAAAATCTGGAAAGAACGGAGAGTGGAGCTGGCGATGGAGCACGACCGGTTCTGGGATTTGGTGCGGACCGGCCGCGCAGGGCAGGTGTTGCGGGCCCACGGGAAAGTGTTCCAGGATAACAAGAACGAACTCTTTCCCATTCCGCAGGAACAGATCGTGCTTTCCGGCAACCGGTTGACGCAGAATCCGGGTTATAATTGATGTAATACACAGGTTATGAAGATGAATATCCGATGTGTTTTGATAGTTTTTGCGGCGATGTTCGCGCCCCTGGCGATGAGCGCGCAGCAAAAGAAAAAATCCCCCGGCAGCAGCTGGGGGATACTGCTTTGGTGACGCTCGTGCAGCAGCGCACGTTCAATTACTTCTGGAAATTCGCGCATCCCGTATCCGGTCTCGCGCCCGAGCGCACCACCACGCCCGATACCGTGACCATCGGTGGCTCGGGGTTCGGGGTGATGGCGATTCTGGTGGGGATCGAGCGGAAATTCATCACACGGGATGAAGGGCTGGACAGAATGCTCAAAATCGTCAACTTCCTCCTGAAAGCCGATCATTATCACGGGATATGGCCGCACTGGATGCATGGGGCCACGGGCAAAACGGTGCCTTTTTCCCGCCGCGACGATGGCGGCGATCTGGTGGAATCGGCCTTCATGTGGCAGGGCCTGTTGTGCGTTCGCCAATATTTCGACCGCGATGTTCCCAAAGAGCGCGAGCTGCGCGACAAGATCGGCTGGATGTGGAGCGAAGCCGAGTGGAGCTGGTACACGCAGGGCGGGCAGGATGTGCTGTACTGGCATTGGTCGCCCAACCAGGGATGGGCCATGAACCACGCGGTGCGCGGCTATAACGAATGCCTGATCGCTTATGTGCTGGCGGCTTCTTCGCCCACGTACCCTGTTTCGCCGCGGGTGTACCACCAGGGTTGGGCGGTCAACAATTATTTCCTGAACGGACGGCAATATTACGGGATCACTTTGCCGCTGGGGTTTCCGTACGGCGGGCCGCTCTTCTTCGCACATTATTCATTTCTCGGCCTCGATCCGCGCGGCTTGAAAGATCAATATGCGGATTACTGGGAACAGAATAAAGCGCATACGCTCATCAACCGGCAATATTGCATCGACAATCCAAAGCAATTCAAAGGCTACGGGCCGGATTGCTGGGGCCTTACCGCGAGCGACAACCATGAGTTTTACAACGCGCACAGCCCTACGAACGATCTCGGTGTGATCACGCCTACGGCGGCGTTATCCTCGTTTCCCTACACACCGGAATATTCCATGCAGGCCATGCGTTACTTCTACGACAAGCTGGGCGACCGGCTTTGGGGCGAATACGGGTTTTACGATGCCTTCAACGAAACGGTAAACTGGTTTGACTATCAGTATCTCGCGATCGACCAGGGCCCGATCGTGGTGATGATCGAAAACTACCGGAGCGGGCTGCTGTGGCGGCTTTTCATGAGTTGTCCGGAAGTTAAAACGGGGTTGAGGCGATTGGGGTTCAGTAGTCCGTCGTTATGAATGTGAATCCAGTATCAGTATCCGTTAAAAAAATGCTTTGTTGTATGCAACCGATTGCATAATTTCGGGATACGTTTGCAGTGAAGCGCATTGATGTATGTTCCCTGTATGCCTGCAAACGTTTGCTTAAATAAGAGGACACGTCGCGCAAACAAGCACAAAAAGAGTTTTTTATATGCCCTGCAAGGCACCGCGTTATGAAGAGTAGTATCATGTACTTTTCCAATCCATTCAAGTAATCCGTGAGTTCACGGGCTGTACGTATTTTTTGGCCGTACGCCTGTGGCTCGCGGTATTTTCCCGGCGATAAAAATGTGTGTAACAACGATATGATAATAAGATGTAAAGGCTGGTTGACAGGTGTGTTGTGCCTCGCCGCGCTGGCGGCTTCGGCGCAGCAGCAAGACCCATTGCTGAAACTTTGGTACCGCCAGCCCGCGGCCAACTGGAACCAGGCGCTGCCCATCGGCAACGGGCGCATCGGGGCCATGGTGTTCGGCGGCGTGGAAGAAGAACAACTGCAGCTGAACGAGGCGTTCCTATGGAGCGGCGGGCCCGGCGTCGGCAACAATCCCGGCGCCTACAATACCCTCCCGCTCGTTCGCCAGGCCCTCTGGAATGGAGAATACCTCAAAGCAGACTCGCTCAGCCGGCTCATGCTCGGGCCTTACTCCGCCAGGTACCTTACCCTCGGCGGACTGTTCCTCAAGTCTACGCACACCGCACCCGCAGCCCATTACGAACGTTCGCTCGACCTCAATTCGGCGCAGGCGAAAGTTTCCTATACGGTTAACGGGGTCGTATATACGCGGGAGATGTTCGTTTCCTGGCCAGACCAGTTGCTCGTCATCCGCTGGAAAAGCAGCCGCAAAGGTTCGCTCAGCTTCACGGCAGGGTTCAGGAACCCCATGAAGGCAACGGTCACAACATCGGCCGCCGATCATCTCGTCATGAAAGGGCAATGCCCCTCGTACGTGCCACACCGGCCGTATGAAAAGCGCACCATCGAATACGATCCCGCCATCGGCATACCATATGAAGTACACGTAAAGGCGCGCCTCACCGACGGCCGCTCCGTTGCCGAAGGCGACCGGTTGCGCATCGAAGGTGCCACGGAAGTGACGCTGCTCGTGTCTATGGGCACGGGTTTCAACGGGCCGAACGTAGATCCAGTGAAACATGGCAGGCGTGCGGACTCTGCCGCGCTGGCGCCCCTGCAAAAAGTGGAAGGCCTGGCGTTCGGGGCGCTGCTGCAAAGGCACCTCGCAGATTACCAACCGCTGTTCCGCCGCGTTCAGCTTCACCTGGGAGTCGATTCCTCCGCCCGCAAGCCTACAGACACGCGGCTCGTGGAATACACCCGGGCCGGCGGTAACCGCGATCCGCAGCTCACAACGTTGCTGTATCAATTCGGGCGCTACCTCATGATCGCAGGCTCAAGGAAGGGCGGGCCGGCCATGAACCTCCAGGGCATCTGGAACGATAAAATGCAGCCGCCGTGGGGCTCCAACTATACGACGAACATCAATACCGAAATGAATTACTGGCCGGCGGAAACAGCCAACCTTTCCGAATGCACCGCGCCCTTGTTCGATTTCATCGGGCAGCTCGCCGAAAACGGAAAGGAGACCGCGAAAGTGAATTACGGGCTGGGTGGATGGACGGTGCACCATAACGCCGATATCTGGGCCATCACTGCGCCTTCCGGCGGCTTCGACTGGCGCGATCCGCGCGGCGACCCGCGTTGGGGCATCTGGCCCATGGCCGGCGCCTGGCTCTGCCGGCACCTTTGGGAACATTATGCCTACACGGGCGATAGCGTTTTCCTCGAAAAAACAGCCTATCCGCTCATGAAAGGCGCCACCGAATTCATGCTCGGCTGGCTCGTGAAAGACACCGCGGGGAATTGGGGGACCAACCCGTCGACCTCCCCGGAGAATAATTTCCTCATCGCCGGCGCGCGCAAAGGTTCCGTGAGCATCGCTTCCACGATGGACATGTCCATCATCCACGATCTGCTCAACCGCACCGCGCAGGCCGCCACGCTGCTGAAGCGGGATAAGGAACTGGTGTCGGGCATCAAACAGAAACTGAAGAATTTATATCCTTTCCAGACCGGGCAGTACGGTCAGTTGCAGGAATGGTACCTCGATTGGGACGATCCCAAAGACAAGCATCGTCACCTTTCTCACCTGTATGGTCTTTTCCCGGGAAATGCCATCACGCCGCGGCGTGAGCCCGAGCTCGCCGCTGCGGCCAAACGCAGCCTGGAGTTGCGCGGCGATGGCGGAACGGGCTGGTCGAAAGCCTGGAAGATCAACTGGTGGGCGCGCCTGGAAGATGGCGACCACGCCTACACGATGCTCAATAAGCAATTGTTCCTCGCCGAAACCGACTCCATCAGCGTAGCCGACAACAGCGGCGGTTCTTATGCCAACCTGTTCGATGCGCATCCGCCGTTCCAGATCGACGGGAATTTCGGGGTGGTATCTGGCATCACGGAAATGCTCGTGCAAAGCCACGACGGCGTGATCCATCTGTTACCTGCATTGCCTTCCGCATGGCCGGCGGGCAGTGTAAAGGGATTGAAACTGAAAGGAGGGATGGAAGTGGATATCGAATGGAAAAACGGGAAACTGGCCAGTGCGCGGATCAGGTCGGATAGAAATGCCGGCGGTCGCACCATCCGGACGAACATTCCCGTGCAGATCGCCGCGCCGGTGGCCGACAAAGCAGCCAGCGGCGGCCTGAAGGACTACGGATTCCCCGTCAACAAGCGCATCGCCGCACCGGGCAAGCTTCCGGAACTGCGTCTGCCGGCGGTAACCGACCAGGCGGTACAGATCAGAAAAGGTACAACAACGATCGTAGCGAAATGAAGAAAACGGCATTCGTAATCGTGGGCCTGCTATGGCTGCAAAACGCCGCCGCAACAGACGGTGGCTGGCTGAAGCGTGCCCTGGCGGCGCGGCGGGAACAGATCCGCAAGGAAGCCGCGTGGGCCATGCAACAGCAGCCCGTAACCGTAACGGCGGCTTCCTGCGACCGGAGTGCCGGCGGCAAACACGATTTTTACTCCGAAGGAGATTACTGGTGGCCAGACCCGAAGCATCAGGATAGTCCGTATGTGCAGCGCGACGGCCAGACCAACCCCGGCAACTTCGTAGCGCACCGCCAGGCGATGGTGCGCTTCAGCAGGGTAGTGGGCGCGTTGGCGGCGGCTTACGTGGCAGACGGGAAGAAGGAACGGCTGGAGCACGCAAAGCAGCACATCCTCGCCTGGTTCGCGGATACCGCCACCCGCATGCATCCGCATCTGCTGTATGCGCAGGCGATCAAAGGAAGGGCTACGGGCCGGGGGATCGGCATCATCGATACCATCCATCTGCTGGAAGTGGCGCAGGCCTTGCGGATCATGGAAAAAGCCGGTGTGTTGAAAGGTGTGGAACTGGAAGCGGTGCGCCGGTGGTTCAGGGAATATTTGCAATGGATGACGGAACACCCTTACGGCAAAGACGAAATGAACGCCAAAAATAACCACGGAACCTGCTGGGTGATGCAAGTGGCGGCGTTTGCCTCGTTTTTGAAAGACACAACGTGGACGAATTTCTGCGAACGCCGGTACAAAGAAATATTGCTGCCCGGGCAAATGGCCGCCGACGGCAGTTTTCCGCTGGAGCTGAGACGAACAAAACCTTACGGTTATGCGTTATTCAACCTGGATGCCATGACCACTATTTGCCAGATCCTCAGCAAACCCGGCGCGGATTTGTGGCAATACGAAGACCCTGCGAAGAAATCGATCGGCAAAGGCATATCCTTTATGTACCCTTTTGTTCAGCAGAAAAATTTATGGCCTTACGCGAAAGATGTGATGTATTGGGACGAATGGCCGATGGCGCACCCGTTTCTCCTGTTTGCGGCTGCGGCGTACGGAAATGAAGCGTATTTCCGGCTGTGGGAGCGTTTGCCGCATGGCTCGGAAGTGGAAGAAGTGCTGCGCAACCTGCCTGTGCGCAATCCTGAAATATGGTTGGTTAAACTGTAGTTTGTAATTAATAATGTAAAGTGATCAAGTTTTTTACTGTAGACGTGGAATATGATAACGCCGGTCTCGTCTGAGCCGGCTCTTTTTTTATTTTATGGAACGGCAGAACCGTTTACAGTTTTTGGGTGAAGGAAAAGAAAAAGTTGAAGTGTGCGACGCAACGGCGGTTGAATAGAAAGGAGAAAGCTGGCTGCATCATTTCATTTCCTGTAACAATCGTTGCGCTTTCGGGTATTCCGGCGTGCCTTCGGGGATGCGGTTGAGCCACACGCGCGCTTCGGCGCCGTTTTTCCCTTTGAGATAAGACAGGGCGATGAAAAATGCGCAGCTGTGTTTGTAATGCGACCCCTCGTTCCACAAAGCCTCGAGATCGGCCCGCGCCTCCGCCAACCGGTTGTTTTCCAGCTGCGCCAGGCCGCGGTAATACCGGGCATACTCCATATCGGGCTCCAGGGCCACCACTTTATCCAGCTCCGCAGCGGCCTTTTCGTACTTATGATGATTGAAATGCCGCGTGGCTACGGCGAGCAACGAATCCGCCACCGTTTCCCGCCGGTCGGGCGGTACCATTTCACGCACGGCATACTCCTCATACAGCTCCTTGCGCCAGGGGCTCAGGTAGAGCAGCGCCGAGATGAGCAGCGCAATGGCCGCTACGGTAATGAGAAATGTGCTGAAGGAACGCATGGAGGCAGGTTTACCTATTACGTTACAAAACTCCGCGGGAAAATGTTCGCTTAACGGCTCGGGTCCACCATCGTGGGATGCAGCTCAGACGCGAGCTTGAACAGGATGTCGCGCAGCAGGTCCGCGTCTTTTTCCCCTATGATGCCGGTGTAATATTCCTGGATCCCCTTCACGGCGCTGAACATATCGATCATCAGCTGTTTCCCTTTTTCGCTCAGGAAAATGACCGTGGCGCGATTGTCGGTTTCGTGCTTGCGCGTAATGATGTAGCCTATCGCCTCAAGGTTTTTTACCACCTTGCTCATGGCCTGTTTGGTAATGCGGGCCTTCTTGGCCAGCTCATTATTGATCGTCCCTTCCGTAGAAATGTTCGCCATCAGCACCATGTCACCGATCTTGAAATCGGCGTAGCCGTTCTGCTGCAAATGCTCCGTGAGCCGCGCGTCGAAATCCTTCTTCACGATGCTCAACAGCCGGATGAGCAGCTTCGGCCGTTGGGAAATAATATCCGCTAATTGTTGGTCCTTATCAGTTGTAGTCATAATCGGTGCGGCCAGTTTTGGATGAAGGGGCTAAAATATCCCCTTTTGTCATACAAAGATAATAAAAATTTAAAAAGGTCAACTTATTTGTCCATTTGGTAAGCTTGGTTTACCTTTGATGCCGATTTCGAAAAACACACACAATGGAAACTGCACAGGCAAGTCCCCGCAAGGGCAAACTCGTGGCGAGGATCATCTTCATCGCCATCCTCATTCTCGGCGCCATCTTCGGCATTAAACAATGGTTATATGCCCGCCATCACGAAACTACCGACAACGCCCAGGTAGAGGGGCACTCCGCCCCCGTGATCGCCCGGGTGGCCGGGTACGTGAAAGGACTGAACGTCCAGGATTACGGTAACGTGAAGCTGCGCGATACGCTCGTCACGATCGACGACGAAGAATACCGCATCGCGCTGCAACAGTCGGAGGCAGACGCACAGCAGGCAGCGGCCGACCTGGCCACCGCTCGTGCCAATCTCGCCAACGCCGGCGCCGGCATCACCGTGGCGCAATCCAACGCACAGGTGGCGCTGGTACGGAAAGACAAATCTACCGCCGACCTCCGCCGCGACCAGGCCCTGTTCGACGACCATGCCATCACCAATCGCCAGCTCGACGACACCAAGGCCAACAGCCTCACCAACGACAAACAGTTCCAGGCCGCGCAGGACAATATTACCCTGGCACGCTCGTCTGTTCAGGTAGCTGCCGCCAAGGTACAGCAGGCCGAAGCCTTGCTGGCCAGCAAACAGGCCGCGGTTGAACAGGCGAAGCTGAAACTCGGTTACACTAACGTAACCGCCAACATCGCGGGCCGCATCGGTAAAAAGAACGTGGAACCGGGCCAGTTCGTACAGGCAGGGCAGAGCCTTTTCACCATCGTCGACGAAAACGGTTTTTACATCGTGGCCAACTTCAAGGAAACGCAGCTGGCGCACATCGCCGTGGGCCAGGAAGCAGAAATTGAAGTGGACGGTTTCAGCGATCTGCACCTCAAAGGGCATGTGATCGCTATTTCCCGCGCTACAGGCGCTAAATTCTCCCTGCTGCCGCCCGACAATGCTACCGGCAACTTCGTGAAAATCGTGCAACGCGTTCCCGTTAAAATTTCCATTGACAACGCCGACCAATACCTCGACCGCCTGCGCGCCGGCCTGAGCGTGGAAGTGGCTTTAAAATACTAAGGCAATGACAGCGAAACCAAAAGGGCTCGCCAAATGGATCATCGTGGCCACGGTCATCTCCGCTACCATGCTGGAGCTGATAGATACCACGATCGTGAACGTGGCGCTGTCGCAAATCAGCGGCAACCTCGGCGCCACGATCGAAGACGCCTCCTGGGTGATCACCGCGTACGCCATCGCCAACGTGATCGTGATCCCCATGACCGGGTTCCTTGCTTCCTATTTCGGGCGGAAAAACTATTATCTCACTTCCATCCTCATATTTACGTTCGCATCCTATATGTGCGGACAGTCGGGCAGTTTGTGGGAGCTCGTAGCCTGGCGCTTCATCCAGGGCGTGGGGGGCGGTGCGCTGCTGAGCACTTCGCAGTCCATCCTCTTCGACACTTTCGAGATTTACGAAAGGCCCACGGCATCCGCCATCTTCGGTATGGGCGTGATCATCGGGCCCACGGTGGGGCCTACGCTGGGTGGGATCATCGTGGATAACTTCCACTGGTCGCTCATCTTCGACCTCAACGTTCCCATCGGCATCATCGCCGCGTTCCTCGTATTCTCGTTCATCGACAAGCAGCCCAACGAATACAATATCAACCGGAAAGCCATCAAGATCGATTATCTCGGCATTTTCCTGCTATGCGTCTGGGTCGGCAGTTTGCAATACATCCTGGAGAAAGGGCAGTCGGAAGATTGGTTTGCGGCCACGCACATCGTGGTGCTGACCGTAGCTGCGGCCGTGGCTTTCGTGCTGTTTATCTGGTGGGAGCTGCGGACGGATGCGCCGGCCGTCAACCTGCATGTGCTGAAAAACCGGACGTTGGCCATCACCACGCTATTGACATTCATCATGGGGATGGGGATTTACTGTTCGATGTTCGTGTACCCGGTCTGGATGCAACGTGTAAACGGCTATACGCCTACGCTTACCGGTGAAAGCCTCTTTCCGGGGGCCATCATGGCGGCTATTATGATGCCGATGGTCGGAAAGGCGATCCAGCGTGGCGTTCCGCCGAAATACCTCATCACGGGCGGCTTCCTGATCTTCGCGATTTTCTGCTTCTGGATGTCGACCGCCAGTCCGGACGCGGGCGAGATGTTCTTCTTCGTGCCGCTGTTGCTCCGGGGAATCGGCTCCGCCATGCTGAGCGTACCGCTGACGAACCAGGCCGTTTCGGGGCTGTCGCCCAAAGAAATGCCGCAGGGCATCGCCATCAACAACATGCTTCGGCAGCTGGGCGGCTCTTTCGGCATCGCGTTCATGAACACTTACGTGGCGCGCCAGTACATGGAGCACCGCACGCAACTGCTGCCGTACGTGGGGCCGGAAAGCGCCACCGCCACGGAGCGCCTCCAGCAAATGAGCAACGCCATGGTAGCCAGGGGCATGACGCTCGACCAGGCCAAACACGCCAGTCTTTCCCTGCTCGACGCCGTTGTGACCAAGCAGGCTTACATCTTAACATACCTCGACGCGTTCCGCATCGTGGGCATCTTTTTCATATGTGTGCTCCCGCTGATGCTGTTCGTGAAGAAAAGGAACCTCAGCGCAGACGCCATGAAGGAAGCGGCGGAACACGCGCATTGATTTAAAAACACACAAGTCATGAAAAAAGCACTGATCATCATATTGAGTTGCACGGCCACGGGGGCTTTCGCACAGTCGGCGCCCGCCGAGCTGAAGTCGCTCGTCCAGCAGTCGTTCAGCCATTTCACACAAATCAAGGCGATGGAAACGCAGCAGCGCATCGCGGCCGACCAAACCACGCTCGCCAAAGCCAACCGCCTGCCCGAAGTGAGCGGCAGCGCCAGCTACAGCCATGTGTACCCCGTTCCCAAGGTGCAACTGCCCGGCAGCGATTTCAAATTCCAGCCGGTGCCGTCCGAAAACATCAACGCCGGCGTGGAAGCGCGGCAATTACTGCTCGATTTCGGAAAATCCGGCAGCCAGATCAAGAAATCCACCGCACAGGCCGGGCTCCTCGGCGTGCAAACCGCCGAAGCCCGCGAAGAGCTGGCCTACCAGGTGGCTAACGTTTATATGAACATCGCGTTCCTGCAAGACAATATCGCCGTGCAGGAAGCCAACATCCGCCTGCTCGAAGAAACGGAGACCATGGTGGAAAACAAGCTGAAACACGGGGACGCCATCGATCTCGACCTCATCAATACGCGCGTAAAACTCGAATCTTACCGCAATAAAAAAGTCGATTTCACGAATTCCCTCCAGAAACAGGTCGCCACGCTCGAATACCTGACCGGTGAGCATTTGCAGGATTCGGTGCATTCCGATTTCGCATGGGCCGTTCCGCCCGCCGCCGGCGATTTCGAGCACAACGCTACCATGCGCACGTCGCTGGAAAAGGAAAAAGTAGCGGAAACGGGGATCGAACTGGCGAAGGCGCAATACAAACCGAGCCTGTTCCTCAATGCGGGAACGGGTTTCAAGAACGGTTACCTGCCCGAGATCACCACGCCCAAATTCAATTACTATGCAGGCGTGAGCCTTTCTGTGCCGATCTATAACGGTAAAAAACTCCGCACGCAGGAACATATCGCCGCCACGGAAGCGGAAATCGCGAAACTGAACACGCAGGATGTGAAAGAAGTCCTGCAAAAGGAAGCCGCCCAGCAAAATGCGGATATCACGGCAGGGCGCGACAGGCTGCAAACGGCCGAAGTGCTGCTGGAACAGGCGAACAAAGCCCTCACGCTGGCGCAAAGCCGCTACCGCAACGGCGTCATTACTTACCTCGATCTGCAAAACGCACAAACCTCGCTCCTCGAGGCGCAACTCTCCAAGATCCAGTACCAGTACCAGTTATCACTGGCGGGCCTGGAGCTGATGCACCTCAGCGGACAAGAATTTTGGAAACAATAACCATTGACTGGTTTTGTTTTCGTAGTGTGTGTTTAAATAAAAAAGGCCCGGTCTTTCGCAGACCGGGCTATTTTTTTATTCGGAAAACGGATATCGGATCACTTTCCCGCGATGCCCATTTCGAGGCCGCGCAGTTCTGCGAGCCCGCGAAGGCGGCCGATGGCGCTGTATCCGGGATTGGTTTTCTTGTTCAGGTCGTCCAGCATCTGGTGGCCGTGGTCTGGCCGCATGGGGATGGAAACGCCCCTGCGCTTCATGACGCCGAGAATGCTTTTCACGACGCTGTACATGTCTACATCGCCTTCGAGGTGATTGGCTTCGTAGAAATTGCCGAGCGCGTCGCGCTTGGTGGAGCGGAGGTGGAGGAAGTGGATGTGCTCGCCGAGGCGGTCGATCATGCCGGGCAGGTCGTTATCCGGCCGCACGCCGTAGGAACCGGTGCAGAAGCAAAGTCCGTTGGATGGAGACACGATGGTGGCCAGCAGTTCGCGCGCGTCCTGTTCGGTGCTCACCACGCGGGGCAGGCCGAGGATGGCGTACGGAGGATCGTCTGGATGGATGGCCAGTTTCACGCCCACTTCTTCCGCTACCGGCACAATTTGCTGGAGGAAATAGAAGAGGTGCAGCTTGAGCTTGATGGCGTCGATGTCTTTGTATTTGTCCAGCGCCTGCTGGAACAGTTCGAGGGTGAAGCTTTCTTCCGAACCGGGGAGCCCGGCGATGATGTTGCGTTGCAGGAGGGCTTTTTCGTCTTCCGTCATGCTGTCGAATTGCTCTTTGGCGCGGGAGATTTCCTCTTCGGGATAATCGTTTTCGGCGCCGGGGCGTTGGAGCATGAAGAGGTCGAATGCCATGAACTGGGCTTTATCGAACCGGAGGGCTTTGGAACCGTCTTCGAGGGTATAGGCCAGGTCGGTGCGGGTCCAGTCCAGCACGGGCATGAAGTTATATGTAACGGTGTAAATACCGCATGCCGCGAGGTTGCGGATGGATTGCTGGTAGTTTTTGATGTATTCCTTGAAGCGCCCGGTTTGTGTTTTGATGTCTTCGTGCACGGGTACGCTTTCCACTACAGACCAGGTGAGGCCAGCGGCTTCGATTTCCTGTTTGCGCTGCATGATCTCTTCTTTGGACCATACGGTGCCGTTGGGTATGTGATGAAGGGCCGTAACGATACCTGTGGCGCCGGCTTGCCGGATGTCTGAAAGGCTCACCGGATCTTTGGGGCCGAACCACCGCCAGGTCTGTTCCATTCTCAGCATAAACTTTCGATTTTTTTTAGTTTCCCAAAATTAGCATTACGAACCAGATAAGCAAATTTCCGGCGAGGAAATTGTCAATCGTTTGCAATGCCTTGTACGAGAATGATGGCGAGGTCCATCACATTGGTATTGGTGGGGCCGGTCCGGATGTGGGTCTGGGTTTGATGGAAGTAATGCCAGCTGTCGTTGTTCTCCAGGAAAGGCAAAGGGTCGGGCCCCTGCGCGAGGGTTCCCGCGTCGATGACGGCGCCTGCCGCGTCCGTAGGCCCGTCGATCCCGTCCGTACCGGCTGAAAGGAACGTGATCCGCGGATGGTCTTTGATCAGCAGGCCGGCGGCCAGCGCCAGTTCCTGGTTGCGGCCGCCGAGGCCGTTGCCGGTCACCTGCACGGTAGATTCTCCGCCGGCCAGGAGGCAAGCGGGGAAAGGGCCTTTGTACGATAACGCGGCATTCACCAGTTCGGCTGCCAGGTCGCGGGCTTTACCGGTGGCGTGGTCGGTGAGGATATGGGCGTGATAGCCGAGCGCATCCGCTTTTTGGGCCGCTGCTTCCAGCGCGATGCGGTTGCTGGCGGCCAGAACGTGGGTGGCGTTCGGCAATTCGGCCGGGCGCGCGGTTTCGGGGATGAGGCCGGCTTCTCCCTGCTCCAGATGCGCCAGGATGCCGGAAGCCACGCGGTCGCGGAGTTGATATTTATCAATGATGGCCAGGGCATCGGTAAACGTAGTGTGGTCGGCCACGGTAGGCCCGGAACCGATCACCGCGGGGTCGTTGCCCGGCACGTCGGATAAGAGGATGGAATGCACACTGGCGGGATGGATGGCCCTGGCCAGCTGGCCGCCCTTGATGGCGGAAAGGTGCTTGCGGACGGTGTTCATCTCCGCGATATCGGCCCCGCTGTTCAGCAGGAGCTGGAAGGCATGTTGCAGCTCTTCCATGGAAGCGCCGGGCGGAACGTCGGCCAGCAGGGCGGAGGCGCCGCCGGAAAGCAGGAAAACCACATGGTCGTCCGGTTTCAGGCCCGCCGCAAGTTGTAGCATGGTAGTGCCCGCGATGAGGCTGTTGATATCCGGGACGGGATGCCCCGCAACGATGAGCCCGGTTTTTTGTAAGGGAACGTCCGGCGAATGGCTGGATACGGCGAAACCCTGGTTCAGCCGCTCCCCCAGGATGCGCTCGGCCTCGAATGCCATGGCTGCGGCGGCTTTACCGGCAGCCAGCAGGAAAATGCGGCCGTCGCCCGGAGGAGGAGAAGGCAGGTGGAGGGGAACGAAGTGCCGCGGCTGAACGGCCGCTACGGCATGTAGAAAAATGGTTTCCGCGTCGCGTCTTGCGGCGGCGCTCATCCGGCGGAGGTTTTGCGCGCTTCCTTCTTGTCTTGCTTACGGTCCATCTTCTTTTCCATATCCGCTTTCTTCTTCAATTCCCAATCATTCCATTTTTTGTATTGCGATGGACTGAGCACTTCCTGGAAGCGGCGGTTACGGTCGCTGTCGAGCTCCTGGTACCGCTGCATGCGCTGGCGGGCGCTGAGCGTGGTGTTTTTCTTCGCGGCATCCCTTTTCCGGGCAATGTCTTCGTTAATGTCGTAAATGGCCTTCCGCTGGTCTTTGGTGAGGTCCAGTTCGCGGTAGAGCTTGTCGCTCATCTTGTCTGCCTTGCCTGCAGCGTCCCAGCGGTGGCCGCGGGCGTGCGTCGAATCCTGGGCCTGTGCGGCGAATGTGAGCGCCGCAAACAGTACCGTCATGAGCCAAATCTTGTTTTTCATATACTGATGCCGTGTGTTGATACCTGAAAGATACCGCTCGTAAAAATTTATTCCAAAATAGTAGGTTCCGCGGTCAATCATTTATTAAATTTAACACTTGTAGCTGTATTGTTACCTGGTCGCCGTGCTTTTTCCAGATCTATCCTGTGCCGGCGCGTGTCGTATTCAGCCATCATCTAAACGTATCTTAATCAACCTGCCATGAAAGCAAGTAAATTTCCTGCCGGCGCACCCGTGCCGGAGCCGGGGATGCAGCATCGCCGCCAACTTTTAACGCGGTGGGCCATCGGCGCAGTATGCGGTCTGTCGGCTTTATTGCCGGCCACGGGCGCACTGGGCCAGCAGACCTTCCCCGTCAACGGCGTGGCCGAGCCCCGCGAAGGCTGTTACGCCTTCACCCATGCCACCATCGTTAAAGACGCGAAAACGACTTTGAAAGACGCAACCCTCGTTATCCGCGACGGAAAGATCGTGGCCGCCGGCCCCGGTGCCGCGGTCCCGAAAGACGCCGTGGTGGTCGATTGCCAGGGGAAGTTCATCTATCCCTCGTTCATCGACATCTACAGCGATTACGGAATGCCCTCCAACCAGCGGGGCGGTTCCGGCCGAGGATCGCAGCAATTCATTTCCGCTACCCGGGGCGCCTATAACTGGAACCAGTCCATCAAGCCGGAAGTGAACGCCGCACAACTTTTCGGGGCGGATGCCGGCAAAGCGGAAACACTCCGTGGACAAGGGTTCGGCGTCGTTCTTACGCATCAGCAAGACGGCATCGCCCGCGGGACCGGCGCGCTCGTGAGCCTGGCTTCCGACCGCGAAAACAAAACCATCATACGCGAGAAAGTCTCCTCGCATTACTCCTTCGATAAAGGCTCCTCCACGCAGGATTACCCCAGTTCCCTCATGGGCGCCATCGCGCTGCTGCGCCAGCAGTACCTCGACGCGCAATGGTACAAGGGCAACCCCGCCGCAGAAGGCGTCAATCTGAGCCTCCAGGCCTGGAACGACCAGCAGCAGCTCGTCCAGATCTTCGATGCCGGGGATAAATGGAACGCGCTCCGGGCCGACAAGATCGGTGACGAATTTGGTGTGCAATACATCATCAAGGCCGGCGGCAATGAATATCAGCGCATGCCGGAAATGCTCGCGTCGAAAGCGCAGTTCATCCTGCCGCTGAACTTCCCCGCCGCCATGGATGTGGAAGACCCGGCAGACGCGCGCTTCGTGGCATTGGCCGATATGAAGCACTGGGAACTGGCATCCACCAACCCCGCCGCATTCGAAAAAGCGGGCATTCCGTTCGCACTGACGGCTGCCGACCTGAAAGACGCGAAATCCTTTTTCACCAATCTCCGCAAAGCGATCGACAACGGCCTGTCCGAACAGAAAGCCCTGGAAGCCCTCACGCAAACGCCCGCCGCCATCCTGAAAGCGTCCGACAAAATCGGTTCGCTCGACGCCGGCAAACTGGCCAACTTCCTCATCGCCTCGGGACCCATTTTCGACGAAAGCACCATCCTGTACCAAAACTGGGTGCAAGGGAATAAATACCAACTGAAAGACGAAGGCTGGACCGATATCCGCGGGAAATACAACATCGTGCTCACGTATCCCAACAGTTCCGCAACGTATCCCGCGGAAATCAAGGGATCGCCGGCTGCGCCGTCTATCGTCAACAAAGACACCATTCCCGGCAAGATCGATGTGGCAGGCCCGCTGGTGACGATCGTGCTCAACAACACGAAAGACAATACCCGCCAACTCCGCCTCAGTGGCGCTATCCGCTTCATGCAGGGCGCTATGGTCACCATGCGCGGATCGGGTGTGGACGACAAAGGCGTGCCCGTGAACTGGGAGGCCGTTCAAACCGCCACATTCGTAGCAAAGGCAGATACGGCTAAAAAGAAAACGCCGGAAGCATCAGGCAAAATCTACTATCCGTTCGTGGGATATGGATTCGAGGAAATGCCGAAGCAGCAGGATATTCTCATCCGCAACGCCACGGTTTGGACGAACGAAAAAGAAGGAAAGATCGAAGGTACGGATGTGCTGATCCGCAACGGCAAGATCGCACAGATCGGTAAAGGCCTCGCCGCCGGGAGCGCCCGTGTTATCGACGGCACCGGCAAACATCTTACGCCCGGCATTCTGGACGAGCACTCGCATATCGCGATCAGTCGCGGGGTGAACGAAGGAACGCAATCCGTTACCGCGGAAGTGCGCATCGCAGACGTGGTGAACCCGGACGATGTAAATATCTACCGCCAGTTGTCCGGCGGCGTAACATCTTCGCACCTGCTGCATGGTTCCGCCAATACCATCGGCGGCCAGAGCCAATTGATCAAGCTGCGCTGGGGCGCGAACGCGGAAGACCTCAAGTTCGCAGGGACCGACGGTTTCATCAAATTCGCACTGGGCGAGAACGTGAAGCAGTCGAACTGGAACCTCCCTGCCCGCGTGCGTTTCCCGCAGACGCGGATGGGTGTGGAACAGGTGCTGGTGGATGCGTTCACCCGCGCGAGGGACTACGAGAAAGCCGGCCCCAACAAGCGCCGCGACCTCGAGCTGGACGCGCTCGTGGAAATCCTCAACAAAAAACGTTTCGTGACCTGTCACTCTTATGTTCAGAGCGAGATCAATATGCTGATGAAAGTGGCCGACCGCTTCAACTTCAGCATCAATACTTTCACACACATCCTGGAAGGTTATAAAGTGGCCGACAAGATGAAGGCACACGGGGCCGGAGGGTCTACTTTCGCCGACTGGTGGGCGTATAAAATGGAAGTGATAGACGCCATTCCGCAGAATGCGACCATTATGCAGCGTGTGGGCGTTACCACCGCGATCAATTCCGACGACGCGGAAATGGCCCGCCGCCTCAACCAGGAAGCCGCTAAAAGCGTGAAATACGGTGGGATGGAAGAAGAGCTCGCCCTGAAAATGGTGACGCTGCATCCCGCGCAGCTCCTCCATGTTTCCGACCGCATCGGCAGTATCAAAACCGGTAAGGATGCGGATGTGGTGCTCTGGAGCGATCATCCCCTCAGCATTTACGCCAAAGCCGAACAAACGATCGTGGACGGTATCGTTTACTTCGACCGTTCCCGCGACCTCGAGTTGCGCACCCGGATCGCAGGCGAACGTAACCGGCTGATCGCCAAAATGATAGGCGAGAAGAAGAAGGGAGGCCCCACCCAGAAAGCGGTGCCTTCACGGGAGGAGATCTATCATTGCGAAGATCTGCAGGCCGGCCATCAGCATCATATTCTGAACGATGTGGAAGATCACGACCACGCAAACAACCACTAACATGAAAAAAATATTCCTCTCCATCATAGGGCTTACCGCCTCCCTGGCCACGCTGCGGGCGCAGGAAACGGTATATCCGGCAGGGTCGCAGAAAGGACTGGTGTTCCTCAAAAACGCCACCATTCATACCGGCGCCGGCCAGGTCATTGAACGCGGGACCATCGGGTTCAGCAACGGAAAAATCATAGCGGTGGGCGCGAATGTGGCCATCCCGGCAGACGACGTCCGCGTGTTCGACGTGCAGGGCCAGCACATTTATCCCGGCCTTATCGTGACAGACAGCAACCTCGGCCTCACCGAAGTGGAAAGCGTGCGTGCCACCAACGATTACAGCGAAGTGGGGGAGATCAATCCGTCCATCCGCTCCATCGTGTCGTACAACACCGATTCCAAGATTATCAATACCCTGCGGACCAACGGGATCCTCCTGGCGCAGGTGGTGCCGGAAGGCGGACTGCTGACCGGCAGCTCGTCGGTAGTGCAGCTCGACGCCTGGAACTGGGAAGACGCGGCTTACAAAACCGATAACGGCATCCATTTTTACATGCCCCGTCTCATGCCGCGCGCCAATCCCTTCGGTGCGGAAGCCCGCGGGCCGGGTGGCGATGCGGTGAAAGCGGCCATGGACAAGATCGGCCAGGTGAAGGCTTTCCTGCGCGACGCCAAAGCATATCTGGACGGCGGTTCCAAAAAGAATGGCACCAACCTGAAATACGAGGCGGTGAAAGGCCTGTTCGACGGAAGCCAGAAGTTCTTCATCCACTGTGATCTCATGAAGGAAATGGTGATAGCCGCGGATATGAAGCAGGAATTCGGGCTGGATGTGGTGATCGTTGGCGGGACTGACAGCTGGATGATCGCCGATATGTTGAAGAAGAACGGCATTCCGGTGATCCTGTCGCAGCCGCACAGTCTGCCGGTGATGCAGGACGACGATGTGGACCAGCCTTATAAAACCCCTGCGCTCCTGCAGAAAGCCGGTGTGCTGTTCAGTATTTCGAACGAGGGGTTCTGGCAGCAGCGGAACCTTCCATTCAACGCCGGAACGGCCGGAGCGTATGGTTTGAGCAGGGAAGAAGCCCTCAGCGCTATCACCCTCAACGCGGCCAAAATCCTTGGGATCGCGGATAAGACCGGCTCGCTGGAAGTGGGGAAGGACGCGAATATGGTGGTGAGCACGGGCGATATCCTGGATATGAAGTCGAGCGTGATCACGCGGGCGTACATCCAGGGCCGGGAAATCGACCTGACAGACAAGCATAAACAGCTGTTTGAAAGATATAAGCATAAATATCAGTTGCAATAGATTGATTTGCAATGGAAATGATGAAGGCCGTCCGCACCAGCGGGCGGCTTTTTTCATGCCCTGGAAAAATCGTTGGGAGCTGCTGACATACCCTTGTCATATGGCGGGTTGAGATTTGTGGAAAAAAGATGAGACAGCAGATAACAACGGCCCGTCTTTTCGGGCTGGAAGACATTTCGCCGGAGGAGGTGCTCCGGCGCCTGGGGGAGCCGGGTTTCCGGATGGTGGACAATAATCCGTGCGCGTCGTACAAGCGGCACCATATTCCCGGTGCGCGGCATTTGGACCCGGGGGATTATGGGGCGGGGGATCTGGAATGCGGGAAGGAGGATACGATCGTTTTTTACTGTTCGGATGCCTTGTGCGGAGCGGCGCCCTATGCCGCGAAGCGCGCACGGAACATGGGTTTTGAGCATGTATACGTCATGACCCAGGGGATTTCCCAATGGTTAAAAAACGGCTTCCCGACAAAAAATGTTTGAAAAAAGTTTTGTGTTCGGAGAAAAATTACTTTGAGCGCAAAACTTGTTTTATGAAAAAGAAAACACCCAAATTTTACAAACCGATCTGTCGGTGGAAACAACTCGAAAACGTTCGCAAACGTATTGAGGAGGAAGATAAGGATTTGACGCCCGAGGAGGCGTTTAAAAGCTTGTACGAAGCGGGGTTGATCGATGAAAACGGCAACGAACCTGCGTGGATGAGTGATCCGGCAAATTTTACAATGCGTTTTTTAAGGAGGTAGATTTTTTGTTTGTTAACCTTACAATGAAATTCAATGGGTTTTCGAAACGTGGTTTTTGGTTATCATGGCTGCGATGCAAGGTTGGCATCGCAGCTTTTACATGTCAAGCAGAAAATTCGCATTAGTAGAGGTGAATTTGAATGGCTGGGTCATGGTATGTATTTCTGGGAGAATAACCTGGAAAGGGCGCGGGAATGGGCCAAAGAAAAAAGCAGGCAAGGGCTGATCGATACGCCAGCCGTTATTGGAGCCGTATTGGATTTGAAGAATTGTTGCGATTTTTCTGATAAGTATTATTTGGACTTGTATCAAACCTACTGTATGCAAATGCAACGACGGTACCAGTCGAAGAATATGAGGATGCCTGTTAATTTCGCACCTGCTGGGTCCATTCCCAAAGATCGTGTTTGCCGGAAGTTGGATTGCGCGATAATTGAGTGGATGCATGAGCGAATGCAGTATTTAAATTCTCGTCAGGCCGGCATTGCGGATACTTCCGAGCTTCCGCCGTTCGATTCCGTCAGAGGGTTGTTCACCGAAGGCCATCCTGTATTCGAAGGCTCTGGTATTTATCGGAATACGCACATTCAGATTTGTATCCGCAACCCGGAATGTATCCTGGGATATTTCCTTCCCCGGGAAGGAGAGATGGATGAGATAGAAGGGTTCGAAGTGGAGGAGTCTCCGGCTTTGATTCGATGGAATTAAAAATAAAACCCCGGAGCCCTAAAGCCTCCGGGGTCAATAACGAACCTCACTTATCGAGAAAAAAACTAAATGATCTTCACCAGGTAATAATTCTTCTTCCCCTTTTGGAAAAGAATGCTATTGGCGTTCAGCAGCGACGATCCGTCGATCTTCAGGTCGATTGCGGTCAGCTTTGAGCCGTTCATGCTCACGCCTCCGCCCTGGATCGTTTTGCGCGCTTCGCCTTTGCTGGGGAACACGCCCGCTTCTGCGAGGAAAGTAACCACGTCTTTTCCTGCTTCCAACACGGCGGCGGGCATTTCAAACTTTACTACGCCCGTAAACACCTGCATCAGTTCTTCTTCAGAAAGCTCACGTAACGAATCGATGGAAGTGTTGAAGAGCTTATCAGTGGTTTTAACAGCGTTGAGGTATTCTTCTTCGCCGTGTATGAAGCTCGTCACTTCCTGCGCGAGTTTCTTCTGCAGCACGCGTTTGCTCGCGTCCTGGCGGTGTTCGGCGATCAGGTCGTTGATCGTAGCTTCTTCAAGGAAGGTGAAGATCCTGATGTAATTTTCCGCATCGTCATCGTCGGAACGCAGCCAGAACTGGTAGAATTCGTACGGACTGGTCTTTGCCGCATCGAGCCAGATATTCCCGCTTTCGGACTTGCCGAATTTGGTACCGTCTTTCTTCTTGATCAGCGGACAGGTGAAGGCATATCCCTCGCCGCCGCCCATACGGCGAACGAGCTCCGTTCCGGTAACGATATTGCCCCACTGGTCGGAGCCGCCCATCTGCATTTTGCAGTTCTTCGTCTTGTATAAATGGTAGAAGTCGTACCCCTGGATCATCTGGTAAGAAAACTCCGTGAACGACATGCCGCTGTCGCCTTCGAGGCGTTTCTTCACGGAATCTTTCGCCATCATGTAATTGACGGTGATGTGCTTGCCTACGTCGCGGATGAAGCTGAGGAACGAAATGTCTTTGAACCAGTCGTAGTTGTTCACCATTTCCGCATAATTGGATTTCGACGGGTCGAAGTCCAGGTATTTCTCCAGCTGGGCTTTGATGCTGCTCAGGTTGTGCTGCAACGTGTCCAGGTCGAGCATTTTGCGTTCTTCTGCTTTGAAGGAAGGGTCGCCCACCATGCCGGTGGCGCCGCCTACGAGTGCGAGCGGCTTGTGGCCGGCGCGCTGCAGGTGTTTGAGCAGCATGATGGGAACGAGGTTGCCCACATGCAGCGAGTCCGCCGTCGGGTCAAATCCCACGTAGGCGGTCGTCATTTCCTTTTCCAGCTGTTCTTCCGTGCCTGGCTTGATATCCTGTATCATACCGCGCCAGCGCAATTCCGATATTAGATTCATGAAATGGTGAAAAATTTTTGCAAAGTTACGTTTATATCGACGAATAATCGCCCTTTTTATCACATCCGGGGCCGCCAGGGGAGTTCTTCCACCTGTAACTGATGCCCCACATACCGCGCCAGCATGAACAGGTAATCGCTCAGCCGGTTGATATATTGCAGCACGAGCGGCTCAACCGGTTGTCCTTCGTCCATCAGCGCCACGCACAGCCGTTCCGCCCGCCGGCAAACGCACCGGGCGATATGGCAATGCGATACGGCTACGTGGCCGCCGGGCAGGATGAAATGTTTCATTTCCGGTAAGGTCGCGTCCATTTTGTCCATCGCGTCTTCCAGCATTTTAACGTCTTCTTCGTGGAGATCGGGCCGTTTCATTTTGGATTCCTTCTCCGGGTCGGTGGCCAGGGAGGCGCCGATGGTGAATAGGCGGTCCTGCGATTCGCGGAGCATGGCGCGCACGTCGGGGTCGGTCATATGATCGTTGACGAGGCCGATCCAGGAGTTCAGTTCGTCTACGGTGCCGTAAGTTTCGATGCGGAGGTGCCCTTTGGAGACTTTGGTGCCCCCGATGAGGGAAGTCTTGCCTTTGTCGCCCGTTTTGGTATATATTCTGAAAGCCATAATGCAGGGTTTTGGGCGAATGTACTGAAAAAAGCGGCCCCGGTGGTTGACCGGGGCCGCTTTCGATATCTTGAAGAAAAGCCGGTTTATCTGGCTACCGCTTCCCTTACGGGGTTCATTTTGTCGGATTCCACGAGGCCGTCGCGCAGGCGGATGATGCGGCGGGCGTGTTCGGCGATGTCTTCCTCGTGCGTAACCAGCACTACGGTGTTGCCGCCGGCGTGGATTTTCCCAAAAATGTCCATGATTTCGATGGATGTTTTGGTATCCAGGTTACCGGTGGGCTCGTCGGCCAGGATGAGCGAGGGGTCGTTCACCAGTGCCCGGGCGATGGCCACGCGTTGGCATTGGCCGCCGGAAAGCTCGTTGGGCTTGTGTTTGTATCTTTCGCCAAGACCAACCTTTTCAAGCATGGCGCGGGCTTTGTCTTCCCGTTCCCGCTTGCTGATGCCGGCGTAGATGAGGGGAACGGCCACGTTTTCGAGTGCGGTGAGGCGGGGCATGAGGTTGAACTGCTGGAATACGAACCCGATCTCCTGGTTGCGGATGCGGGCCAGTTCGTTATCCTCCATCCTGCTCACATCGTGCCCGCTGAGGATATAACTGCCGGCGGTGGGTGTGTCCAGCGCGCCGAGGATGTTCATCAGGGTGGATTTGCCGGAGCCGGAGGGCCCCATGAGGGCTACGTATTCGTTGCGGCCAATGTCCAGGCTCACGCCTTTGAGGACAGGCAGCTCGTTTTTGCCGATGAAATAGCTTTTCCGGATGCCTTCCAGGTGGATAACGGATTGGGTCATATTATTTCTTGATTACTTTGGGAACGCTGAAATATTCGTCTGTGTGGACGGGTGCGTTGCGAAGCCCTTCTTCCCGGGTAATGGCCGGGAGCACAGCGTCTTCGCGGAAAACGTTGGCGTCGCGGGTCATGTGCAGCAGTGGTTTCACATCTGTCGTGTCCAGTTCGTTCAGTTTCTCCACAAAGGTGATCATCCGCTGGAGGTCCTGCCGGATGGTTTCCCCTTCTTCCTGGCCGATTTCCAGTCTTGCCAGCGTAGCCAGCTGCCGGATCAGGGCGTCATTCACTTCCATGTGTTTAAATTAACGATTTAAAGCTAATAAAATGTATTCATATAACCGATAAATGTGATCGGTCGTACAAAAATAGGGATTATTGGGCGGGATGTGGATGTATCCTTTCCCAAAAGCCTTGTTAAAATTTCTTATTTTGCGGCCCGATATGGCTAAGGAAAAAGAAATCGTAGTGAGCGGCATCCGCTCTACAGGCATTTTGCACCTCGGAAACTATTTTGGTGCCATCCGTAATTACATCCGGATGCAGGAAGAATTCAACTGTTATTTTTTCGTGGCCGACTGGCATGCCCTCACCACGCATCCTGACCCTACCAGCCTGCGCGGCAACGTGTACCGGGTGCTGGCCGAGAACATCGCTTCCGGCCTCGATCCCGATAAAGTTACCTTGTACGTACAGAGCGATATTCCGGAGATCGCGGAACTTTACCTGCTGCTCAATATGATGGCGTATAAAGGGGAACTGGAAAGAGTGCCTACGTTCAAAGATAAAGTACGTCAGAATCCCAATAACGTGAACGCCGGGCTGCTGACCTACCCCGTCCTCATGTCTGCCGATATCCTCATTCACCGTGCGGTGAAAGTACCCGTAGGCAAAGATCAGGAGCAGCACCTCGAAATGAGCCGCAACTTTGCGCAGCGCTTCAACGAGCGCTATGGAGAACTCTTCCCCGAGCCGTACCCGTTCAACTACGGCGACGATCTCGTGCGTATCATGAGCCTCGACGGCAACGGTAAAATGAGCAAAAGCGAGAACGAGAATTCCACGCTGTACCTCAACGACAGCGATGATTCCATTCGCGCCAAAATAAAGAAGGCAAAGACGGACAGCGGCCCCCAGGAGCCCAATTCCGCCAAGCCCGATTATATCGAAAACCTCTTCACGCTGATGAAATTGGTTTCTACGCCCGACACCGTGCAGTTCTTCGAAGACGCCTTCAACGGTTGCAGCATCCGCTACGGCGATATGAAAAAGCAGCTGGGCGAGGATATGGTGAACTTCATCCGCCCGATCCGCGAGAAGGCCGAAGCGATCCAGCAAGACCATGCCTACCTGCACCGCATCATGCGCCAGGGGGCCGAGAAATCCCGCGAGTCCGCCGCCGCCACGCTGGCCGAGGCGCGCAAGCTCATGGGCCTCAATTTCTATTGATCTATTTTTCTATTTGAATCATACCCCCAATGCATGGCAAAGAATAAAATCAAGCATATTGCGGTAGCCGGTAATATCGGCGCCGGAAAAACCACCCTCACGGAAATGCTGTCGAAGCATTACAAATGGGTGCCGCAGTTCGAGGACGTAGAGCATAATCCATATCTGACTGATTTTTATGACGATATGCCGCGCTGGTCGTTCAACCTGCAGGTATATTTTCTGCACAGTCGCCTCAAGCAACTGGTTGATATCCAGCATGGTAAGGATACCGTGATCCAGGATCGCACCATCTATGAAGATGCGCACATTTTTGCGCCGAATCTGTACGAGATGGGCTTGATGACGAAGCGCGATTTCGATAACTATTTTAATTTCTTCGAGACGTTGAAATCGATGGTAAAACCGCCGGATTTATTGATTTATTTGCAGGCATCCGTACCTACACTGGTGGCGCAGATCCAGAAGCGCGGCCGTGAGTATGAGGAAAATATCCGGCTCGACTATCTGAAACGCCTCAACGAATATTACAACAGTTGGATCGAGAAATATAAGGATGGTCCGTTGCTTATCATCGACGTCGACAAAAATAAGTTCCCGGAAAACGAGGAAGATCTCGGTGAAATTATTTCGCGCGTAGATTCAGAGCTGTACGGGCTTTTCTAAGTTTTTGAAGTGATAAAATCTATCTCCGTCAAACGGTAATCTCCGTTTTTCGGAGATATTTTTTTTGGTGCGAATGCAGCGCGCCGTTAGTTTTGGGATATTGTTTGATGAACCCATTTTTTTATGATCATTGTTTGTTCTTTGGCCCTGCAATGGGTGTTACTGCAATTATTTCCTATCCCTCCTTTGCTGGAGGTTTTTGACACTTGGAACGAGCCGGGGCGGCTGGCGGCGTTGCGGCGTGTTTCGGCGGGTGTGTATTCCGAGAAAAGATTCATGATCGAAGGATGGAACGTTCATGCGTTGGCTGTGGCTTTTCCTGCGGGAGGGGGCGTGGCGGGCGTGAAGGTGCTGCATGCTGGCATACGGCCGTATGCGGAAACGCAGGCCAGCCTGATGTATGGGTTGCGTTTGGGGAAGTCGGTGATGGCCGCGGCGGGGTTTGGTTTGAGCGCGGGGGATGCTGCTGCGGAATTGGGGACGGTGTGGGAAACGGGGCAGCGATGCCGGATTGGGATGCAGTGCAAGATGGGGGCTTCCGGAGCGGAGTACGGAGGTGTTTCGGTGGCTTTCGGGGCGGCGGGGCCGGTCGAAATAGAATTGGCTGCCGGTAAAGCCGCGGGGCAGGTAGTGTCCGGGCGGGCGCAGGTGCTTTACAGGCCGGTGGAAAGGTTGCTGATCGTGGGTGGCTATGCTGCAGGGCCATTGTTTCCCTATGTGGGCGTGGGTTGGACGGCCGGTTGGTGGAGGATGGGAGTAGTGGGGCGGTGGCATCCTTATCTGGGGGTTTCGCCTGGGATTTTGATCGGGTGGAATGGTAAGGATTGACGTGCTGAGGTTGAGATGTGCGATGAGTGCTATGCTTATTAAATTAACTGCAAGCTGGTTGTTGACCGTAATGTAATGAGTCATGTATTTCGGTAGCTCATGGTTTCTAATTGGATCATCCAGATGGAACTGGGGGGCTGTTTTGCGAGGGATCTTTATCGCGTACTGCAAGTTTTGTAACGTGAGGCAAGGATGTTCCTCTTTGTTTGGAAGCGGATTGTTAACCTCGGAATGGTGAATTATGGGTTTGAATAAAATTTGTTTCCGATTTGGAGTGTCCAGATGGGGCACGCGGACAATTGCGCGATGGACATTCATCGCGTACAGTATGTTTTGCAGCGCAATGCATGGATTTACAAGCCTGGTAGTTTGAAATCAGATTGTTAACCTCTGAATAATGAATCATGGGTTAGAATAATAAGTGTTTCCGATTTGGAGTGTCCAGAAGAAGCACGTGAACAAATACGCGATGGACATTCTTCATGTACTGTATGTTTTGCGTTGCAATGCATGGGTATGCAAGCCTGGTAGTCTGAAATCAGATTGTTAACCTCGGAAAAATGAATCATGGGTTTGAATAAAATTGTTTCCGATATGAAGTATCCGGATCGGGCGCACGGATTATTGCGCGATGGCCATTCTTTTCCTACAGTATGTTTTGCAACACAATGCGTGGGTATGCAATCCAGGTAGACTGAAATCAGATTGTTAACCTCGGAATAATGAATCATGGGTTTGAATAAGATTGTTTCCCGATATGGGGTATCCAGGTGGGGCACGATGGCTATTGTGCGATGGACACACTTCGCGTACAGTATGATTCGTGGCGCAATGCATGGATATACAAGCCCGGTAGTTTGAAATCAGATTGTTAACCTCGGAATAATGAATCATGGGTTTGAATAGTAAATATTTCCGATTTGGAGTATCCAGATGGGGCACGCGGACTATTGCGCGATAGAACGTTCTTTGCGTACAGTATGTTTCGCAGCGCAATGCATGAATATGCAAGTCTGATAGCCTGAAATCAGATTGTTGACCTCAGAATAATGAATCATGGGTTTGAAGAATATTTGTTTCCGATTTGGATTTTCCAGATGGGGCACGCGAACTGTTGTGTTATGGACGTTCGTGTACTGCATGTTTTGCTGTGTAATGCAAGGATATGCCTGCCAGGAGGAGCCTCAGAACGTCGAAGAGTGGCAGGAACAACAAGCCGGATCGGCTCCTGAAGAAATGCGGGAGAACGATGAGCAATGGACATTGCTGCAACGCTATCTCCGCCGACCGCTGAACCTGAACACAGCCACGGCAGAGGAGCTCCAGGAGTTGGGGATTTTGCTGCCGGAGCAAGTCTCCCAGCTATTGGAACACCGGAAAACACTCGGCCCCCTTATCGCGATATATGAATTGCAGGCGATAAAAGGGTTCGACATGCCGACCATCCGGCGATTACTACCTTACGTCTCCGCAGGAAACGCTTTTATTGAGCAGATTCCCTTCCGTAACTACTGGACCGAAGGCAAACACTCCCTGCAATTACGTTATGCCAGAACCTGGGACGGGCCCGGCAGATCGCTGTTCCCTACCGCCGAAAAACCGCCGGCGTATATCGGCGGCCCCGATAAACTGACCTTGCGGTACCGTTATTCAATGGGCCGACACATGGGCTGGGGCCTCGTGCTGGAGAAGGATGCAGGCGAGTCCTGGTTGCGGAAAAGCGCAGTCCCACTGCCGGACCACGTTGGGTTTCATTGGGTGGTAAGGCGCCCCGGACTTTTGAAAACGCTGGTGTTGGGAGATTATACCATCAATTTCGGGCAAGGGCTCATACAATGGCATGGAATGGCGCCTGGCAAAGGTTCCTCCGTCCTATACTTCAAAAGGGAAGGAGAGACTTTGCGACCGTATGCAGGCGCGGGGGAGTTTTACTTCTACCGAGGCGTTGCGTCAACATTGGTTTTGCGCAAATCTGAAATCACCTCCTGGTTATCCGCCCGCGCCCTCGACGGAAGAGTGAAACCTTCGGAAGCGGATACCACTGAAACTTTCGGTTCGATCCTTTCCGCAGGGTACCATCGAAGCATATCGGAACTGGAGGCCCGGGGGGAAATCAGACAATTTACAGTCGGCGCAAGCTGGAAGCGGCGCTGGCGGGCGGGACATGTGGCGTTCAATGCACAGGGCCAACATTTCTCCGTTCCGCTGCAAAGGGGCGATGATGGGTACCGGCTGTTCCGATTCCAGGGAGATCGCTTGCTCGAAGCCAGTGTCGATCATGCATTTAACTGGAGGAATGTCCATTTTTTCGGTGAAGCGGCGCGGGGTAGCACGGGGCATTGGGCCATGACGCAAGGCTGGCTGGCAGCATTATCATCCGCGGCGGATGCGGGTATGGTCTGGCGCACCGGAGCTCCGGGGTTCGTAGGTATGTACGGTGCGCCGTTCGGAACTACAGGTTTAGCGGGGAACGAACAAGGCTGCTATGGCGCCCTGCAATGGCGGGTACATCCCGCATTAGTGGCCGCGGGGTATGTGGATGTGTTTGGTTTTCCGTGGTTGCGCTACCGGGTAAGTGCTCCCTCCAAAGGGACGGATGCCCTGATTTCCCTGCAGTGGAATCCATCGCGGCACGCTATGGTGCAGGCCACCTATCGTTATACGGAAAAAATGCAGGATGTGCAGCTGGAGGGCGCCATGGAAAAGGTCCTCATGCAGCAACGTGGGCACCAGGTGCAGATGCGTTGTGAATTTCCGTTATCGCCGGTCTTGACCTGGCGGGCAAGGGCGCAATGCCAGCTGCTGGCGCCATCCGGTACCTGGATCGCCATGCAGCAATGGAACTGGCGGTCGGGGAAATGGAAGGGGAGTTGCAGTCATGCCTGGTACGACGGCGGCGCGGGATTGGGCATGTACTTGTCTGGGCTGGGGTTTCCGGGAGATGGGACGGTTGCGCGTTTCAGCGGAATTGGCTGGTATTTGCGATGTCAGGCGCAACGCAACTTCGGCGATCGTTGGAGCGCATGGTGCAGTTGGCAATTCTCACGGAGCAGGGCACCCGTCCAGACCCTTTCAGAATGGCGGAAAGGTGCGCTGATAGAGGGGAGGAGCACTGTGCAGCTGCAGGTACAGTACGAATGGGGGCGGCACGAATGATTCCCAGCCGTTTCCCGGTATTTGGTTAAACGAAATCATCTTTCCCGCGTTATAATTCCAGACTTTCGTCCAAAACACTATGCGATTGCAGTTTTACATAGTATCTTACATCGCTTTTTGAGCAAGTAAAGCCTTTACCTCTTTGATGATTTAGATTTTGATTGACACCAACTGATCATCAATCCGCCGGTTTCTTCGGAAACCGGCTTTTTTATGCCCAATCCCCAAAAAACTTTGCTCTTTTTCAAACAAATTTGAGGGCATCATGAAAAGTTGGCGGAGATTTTGAAAGTCAACAACTTATCTAGTGCTCGCCGCATATCCGCTGCAGTGAACCGTTAATAAGCCTTAACAAAGTTTTAACTTAAAATTTTTGCGGATTCAAAAAACTACCTATTTTGCGGGTGTCAACCAAAATCTAAATCATCTATGAAAAAGGCTCTACTTTTTCTCGCCACTGCCGTGGTGAGCAGTAGTCTGGCTTATGCTCAACAGCGCCAGATTACAGGGAAGGTCAGAGGAGACGATGGAGCTCCCATCCCCTTCGCCACCATCCAGATAAAAGGCACCACCACAGGCACCACCACCGACCAGGCCGGCAACTTCCAGCTCAATATCCCCGGCAGCAACACGGTCCTCATCGTCCGGAGCCTGGGATACCTCAACCGGGAAATCCCCGCCGGCACCAGCACCACCCTGGATGTCGTACTTCAAACCGACAACACCAACCTCGATGAAGTAGTGGTAACCGCCCTCAACATCAAACGCTCCCAGAAATCCGTCCCCTACGCCGTTCAGCAAGTGGATGCCGCCAGGCTCACCCAAACCCGGGAAACCAACATCAGCTCCACGCTCGCCGGTAAAGTAGCGGGCGTCCAGATCCAGGGACAGTCAGGCGCCAAAATCGGCCAGGGCGCCGTTGTCCGCCTCCGCGGCGCAGGCTCCCTCTCAGATAAAAACCCGCTCTTCGTCCTCGATGGAACGCCCGTCAGTCCAGACGATATCAACATGGACGACGTTGAGAACATCTCCGTCCTCAAAGGCCCCAACGCCACCGCGCTCTACGGCCAACGCGCAGACGCCGGCGTGGTAGTGGTCACCTCCAAAAAGGGCCGCCTCAACCCAGGCATCGGGCTCCAACTCAACCAAACCACCACCTTCGACAAAGTTTACATCCTCCCCGACTATCAAAACGAATACGCCGGCGGCGGCGTCAGCAACCTCATGCGCTTCAAATGGCAAGCCGGCATGCCCGACGATTGGAAAACGATGGACGGGAAATTCTATCACGACTATTCCGACGACGCCAGCTGGGGCCCCCGCATGGTAGGCCAGGAATACATCCCCTGGTACGCCTGGTACCCGGGCGCCAACTTCGGAAAAACCGCAAAACTCGTTGCGCAACCCGATAATGTGCGCGACTTCTACCGCACCGGCATTTCATACAACAATAACGTCAACTTCATGAAAGCAGGAGAAGGGTACAACGTCCGCGTGTCTTTCACCAACCTGCAACGGACCGGCGTGATCCCCAACTCCAGCCTCGATAAAAACTCCTTCTCCACCCAGGCCAACTTCGACATGGGCCGCCACTTCACCGTAGGTGCCAACGTGTATTACGTTACCGAAAACCTGAAAGGTGAATTCAACGACGGCTATTCCAACAACTCGTCCGGTTCGTTCAACCAATGGTTCCACCGCGATCTCGACCTCGGCAAACTCAAGGAACTTCGTGGCCTGAAATCCCCACAGGGCGCCCTCGGCAGCTGGAACCACAACAACCCTGACAGCTACAGCGGCGCCAATCCGCTCAAATTCTACGGCGCCAACTTCTGGTACAACTTCTTCTCCTACTTCGATGCGATCGATAACTTCTCGCAACGCAATCGCGTTTTCGGCGATATCAACCTCACCTACAAACTGAACGATCATTTCAAGGTCGCCGCATTTTTCAGGAGAAACGAACTGAACGTCAACCGCGAAGAAAAAACACCCTACATCCTCGAAAGCAGCGCCACGCAAACCGGCGTGAAACAAGGGTATTTTACCCGCCAGGATTGGGTGCGCGAAGATAACTATGAAGGGCTCGCATCCTACAACAACCAGTTCTTCGACCGCGCGCTGAGCGTCGATTTCAACCTCGGCGGCAACATCCGGAAAAACAGCTCGTCGTTCATCAGCGCATCCACCGTCAACGGTTTGACCGTGCCCGACCTGTTTACGCTGTCGAATTCGAAAGACCCGATCACCTATTCCAACGACCGTTTCAATAAAACCGTTCGCAGCGCCTATGCCAGGACCACGCTCGGCTGGAAAGACATTTACTTCCTCGACGCGTCTATCCGCAACGACATCAGTTCCGCGCTTCCCAAAAACAATAATTCCTACTGGTACCCTTCCGTTGGCGCCAGCATCATGTTCAGCGAATACCTGAAAAAATCGATTCCCTTCCTGTCGTTCGGTAAACTCCGCGCGGGATGGGCCCAAATCGGTTCCGACCTCGATCCGTATCAACTCGAGCTCATCTATTCGCTGGAGCCGACGCAGTTCGGCAAGAACTCGCCGATGTTCACCCGTAACACCCTGCCTAACGACGGCATCATGCCCTCACTTTCTTCTTCGATGGAATTGGGGACGGATTTGAAATTCCTGCAAAACAGGCTGGGCGTGAGTTTCACGTACTATCGCGAAGACAAGCGCAACGAAATACTCACCGTAAACGTGTCTAACGCCAGCGGCTTCCTTTCCAAAGTGATCAACGCGGGTAGCCTGGTCCGTAACGGCATCGAGCTGCAACTGGACGCAACGCCGGTAAAAACGCTGGATTTTAACTGGGAAACCACGATCAACTTCGCAAAGAGCAAATCTGTCGTGAAAAGACTTACCGACGATGTGAAAACCTATACCCTGCCCAATACGGACCGTGGCGGTGCGGCGGTTTCTTTCGGCGTGGCCACCGTGGTGCATGCGGAAGGGGAAGACTGGGGCCAGCTGCGCGGGAACGGGATCAAACGCATCAACGGCCAACCCGTTCTGAATGCAGATGGTACTTTTGCCATGGAACAAAACCTCTACTTCGGTTCGGTGCTTCCGGATTTTATGGGAGGATGGTTTAACCAGTTCACCTACAAAGACATCACGCTGACCGCAGCGCTCGATTTCCAGAAAGGCGGAAAATATTTTTCCCTGTCTGATTTCTGGGGATCATTCTCCGGATTGTATGCCAAAACCGCCGTCCTCAATGATAAAGGTATTCCTGTCCGCGATCCCGTTGCCGATGGTGGCGGTGTAATGGTGGAAGGGGTGGACGCAGACGGCAAAGCCGTGAAGAAATACGTGGAAGCACAGACATATTGGCACCAGTTCCGTACCAACAGCAACATCGCGGATATGTCCATTTTCGACGCATCGTTCTTAAAACTGCGCGAAGTGAGCCTCGGCTACAATCTGCCGGTGAAGAAATGGGCGCCCAAAGTATTCACGCAGGCCAACATTTCACTGGTTGCCAGGAACGTGTGGCTGATTTATGCTGACGAAAAAGGATTCGATCCCTCCGAGCTGTCGGGCCGTTTCGGTGAAAACGGACAAATGCCCGGGGTACGGTCTTTCGGTGTTAACCTGAAACTTGGTTTCTAAAAAAATCAGATCATGAAAAGACATTTCAATAAAATATCCATCTGCCTGCTGCTTTCGGTGTTGTTTTCTGCGGAAAGCTGCAAGGATTTCGGTGATTTGAACGAATCGCCCAACGCAAGCGCATCGCCCGTAACGTCTGCATTGCTGACGGGCGCGGAAGTGTATCTCGGCAGCGGCAATTCCATGACGGTAAACTATGCGTTCGACGTGCGTTTCCTCAACGAAGGCGCCATGTACGTGCAATATACTTCCCAAACCCAGTACCCGGACGAATCTCAGTATTCCGTGACGGCAAGGGGATGGTCGCAGTACTTCGCCGGTCCGCTGGAAGATCTGCACAAGATCATCGAATACAATACCGACGAAACGAAGAAAAACCAGCCTACGGTTACTTCCGGCGGTTCCAATGCAAACCAGCTGGCAGTGGCCCGCATCCTCAAGGCATATTATTTCGCGCAACTGACCGATATGTGGGGCGATGTGCCTTACAAGGAGGCGCTCGCCGGAATGGTAACGCCCAAATACGATACGCAGAAAGATATTTATACCGATCTGTTGAAGGAACTGAAGGAAGCGATCGGTCAGTTTGACGGCGGTGCCGCCGTGAAGGGCGATATTCTCTTCGAAGGCGATCCCGTGAAATGGAAGCGCTTCGCTAATTCCTTCCGCATGATCCTGGCATTGCGCCTTTCCAAGCGCGACGGTGAGATCGGCAATCTCGGGAAAACCGCTTTCGCCGAGGCGCTCGCCAGTCCGGCCGGCCTCATCGACCAGAACAGTGAGAATGCGTTCATGCCCTGGCCCGGAGGTTCTTATAAAAACCCCTGGTACCAGATGTACGACGGCCGTACCGACTACGCCATCAGCGCCACCCTGGCCGATACCCTGAAAAAATACGGTGATCCCCGCGTGTCCGTGTACGGCGAGCCGCACAGTGGTGTGGTAAAAGGTGTGCCCTACGGCCTTACCCGCGAGCTGCTCATCACCTGGTCTGCCAACAACCCCGACGCGTCCAAGATCGGGCCGGACATAACCGACGAAAAAGCACCTGACTATATCATCACCGCAGCGCAAATCCTGCTGTCGCGCGCGGAAGCCGCACAACTCGGCTGGACGGCCGAAAATGCGCAGCAGTTGTACAACGATGCCATCAAAGCGTCGTGGGAGCAATGGGGTGTTTTCGATCAAACCGCTTACGACGGCTACATCGCCGATGCAAAAGTTTCATTTGCCGGTGGGGAAGTGCTGCGGAAGATCGGTACCCAGAAGTGGATTGCGCTCTATCCCAATTCCTGGCAGGGTTGGGCGGAATGGCGCAGGATGGGCTGGCCCTTCATCAAGCCTACGGCGCATGCGGTGAACGTGAGCAAACAAATCCCCCGCCGGTATGGCTACCCCACCAACGAAATCACCCTGAACAAGGCGAACTACGGCGAAGCCGTGTCGCGGATGCAGGGCGGAGATACGCACGATGGCCGCGTTTGGTGGGATAAACAATAACTTATTTAATATATAAAAGTATTAGCATGTTCACTATACAGCTTTTCAGAAATATACTGCTCTGCAGCGGCGCAGTGCTGCTCGCGGCGGGATGCCAGAAAGAAAGCGATGGACTGGGAGGCGCGGGCCAGACGCTCGTCCGCCTGCCGGGTTCGCAAGATACCCTGATGGTTTTTGGGGTGGATTACAAAGCCACTTCCCAATCGGTCAACATCCTGGAAATTAACCGTTCTCCGCACAATGAAGGTGTTTTTAACGGGGAAACGATCGTGAAGATCAAGCCAGACGCCAGTCTGATCACCAAAATCAATAATAGCCGTGAAAAGGATTTCGAACCCCTTCCCGCCAACGCCTGGAGCCTCGACGCTTCCGTGAAACTGGTGAACGGGTTCTATGAAGTGCGTTTCGGGCCCGGGGAAATTGCGCAGTATATCAAGATAAATTTAAATACCAGTCTGTTGGATCTCACCAAGTCGTACGCGATGCCTTTCGTGCTGACGGAAGCCGTGAACGGCGTGGTTTCCAAAGGCCCGAACACCGCGCTGGTGCAGGTGATCATCAAAAACCAGTGGGACGGGAAGTACGCTGCCAGCGGCACTTTCTATCACCCGGTGAACGGTCCCCGGGCGATCGATGAGGATAAAGACCTCGTAACGGCAGGCCCGAATTCGGTCATTTGCAACCTCGGCGACCTGGGAACGAGCGGTTACCAAATGATATTGACGATCAACGCGGATAATTCCGTTACCATCGTACCCGCCGGGGCTACGCCCAACGTGGATATGAACTATGGAGTCAATAAGTATGACCCTGCCACTAAGGCTTTTACGCTGAATTATGCCTATAATACGGCGGCTCCCCGCATCGTCCGGGAAACGATCACCCGCAAATAAGTCTTTGCTTTGTTAGTTCTATTTTAAAAACAGCCTCCAAATGCGGAGGCTGTTTTTTATTTTTGTGCTTTCTAATCCACATAATAATGGAAAATCAAGACGAGCAGCAACAGCTGAACATTGAACTGAGCGAGGAAGTAGCAGACGGAACGTATGCCAACCTGGCGATCATCACGCATTCTCCGTCAGAGTTTGTAGTGGATTTTATCAACGTGATGCCCGGTTTGCCGAAAGCCCGGGTGAAGTCAAGGATCATTTTGACGCCACAGCACGCCAAGCGCCTCATGAAAGCACTGGCAGACAATGTAAAGAAATATGAATCCGCCCATGGTACGATCCAGGACCAGGAGCCGGTTTCCTTACCGATGAACTTCGGCGGCCCCACCGCCCAGGCATAACCGAATCACGAGAATGGAGCAAATTTTTTCGTACGGGCAATTGCGGGATTTCACCCGTGATGTTTTCCTGAAAATGGGCTGTTCTGCCGGACATGCCGATCTCGCAGCCACCGTTTTATTGTCGGCCGACCTTAGAGGGATTGATTCTCATGGGGTTGCGCGTTTAAGCGGGTACGTTCGCCTTTGGGAAGCGGGCCGCATCAACCCTACGCCCGATATCCGGATCGTTCATGAAACGCCTTCTACGGCGGTAGTGGACGGTGATGGTGGTCTCGGGCTGGTGGTAGCGCCCTTTGCCATGCAGGTAGCGATCGACAAAGCGAAGATCGCGGGCACGGGATGGGTGAGCGTACGGCATTCCAACCACTTCGGGATAGCCGGTTACCATGCCATGATGGCGCTGGAACAGGATATGATCGGAATGGCGATGACGAACGCCAGCCCGTTGGTAGCTCCTACCTTCGCTACCGAACGGATGTTGGGCACCAATCCGATCGCCGTGGCGATCCCCGCGGGAGAGCAGCCGCCTTTTGTAGCCGATTTCGCCACCACCACGGCGGCGAACGGTAAGCTGGAGATCCTCCAGCGCAAGGAACAGGAAGCCCCCGAAGGCTGGGTGCAGGACAAAAACGGCAATCCCAGCACCAACCCGAACGAGCTCAAAAGCGGTGGCGCCCTGCTGCCCCTGGGTGGCGACCGCGAACACGGAAGCCATAAAGGCTATTGCCTGGGCGCGATCGTTGATATATTTTCGGCCGTGCTTTCCGGCGCCAATTACGGGCCTTGGGCACCTCCGTTCGTCAGTTTCCTCCCGCTTCCCCCGGACCCCGTGGGCAAAGGGCTCGGGCATTTCTTCGGCGCCATGCGCACCGACGCTTTCCGCCCGGCAGACGAATTCAAGGCGCACATGGACACCTGGATCAACCGCTTCCGAAGCGCGCAAACCGTTCCCGGCGAGGAAAAAGTCCTCATCCCCGGCGATCCCGAACGCGAAATGCAGGCCCTCCGGCTCGAAGCCGGCATCCCAATTCTCGCCCCCGTCGTCAAAGACCTCGGCGAAGTAGCATCGAAATTTAAAATCAATTTTTAAGTAATATTTATCACAAACAAATGAAAGTCTTAAAATTTGGCGGAACCTCGGTTGGCAAACCGGAACGTATGCATTCCGTGGCGCAGTTGATCACAGCAGACGCTGATGCCAAAATCGTGGTACTGTCCGCTCTCTCCGGAACTACCAATGCGCTTGTCGAAATCGGTAATTCGCTCGCCGAAGGAAAAAAGGCCGAAGCGAAACAGCTGATCGACAAACTGGAAAGCCACTATCGTTCCTTCTGCCTGGAACTGGTGAAGACCGATGCCGGACGGGACGCCGCCAAAGCCATCGTAGACGAACATTTCGAGTTTCTCAATATCATCCTCCGCATTTCCTTCAACGAAGCGCTGAACAAAGACATCCTCGCCCAGGGCGAACTGCTGTCTACCAAACTGTTCGGCGCCTACCTGGCGGAAGCGGGCGTGAAATCCGTATTGCTGCCGGCACTCGAGTTCATGAGCATCGACGAGTTCGAAGAACCCGAAATTCCGCGCATCAAAGTAAAACTCAACCAGCTCCTCGAACAGCATAAAGGCGAAACCACTTTCATCACGCAAGGCTATATCTGCCGCAACGCGCGCGGAGAAGTGGACAACCTGAAACGCGGCGGCAGCGATTATTCCGCTTCCCTCATCGGCGCTGCCATCCAGGCGAAGGAAGTACAAATCTGGACGGATATCGACGGGATGCACAACAACGATCCCCGTGTTGTGAAGAAAACCTTCCCCATCGAGCAACTGTCGTTCGATGAAGCGGCAGAGCTGGCCTACTTCGGCGCAAAAATTCTCCATCCCGCATCTATCTGGCCTGCACAGCATTTCAACATTCCCGTGAAACTGCTGAACACCATGCAGCCCGAAGCGAAAGGCACCATCATCACCGAAATGCCCAACGGCAACGGTGTGAAAGCCATCGCGGCGAAAGACGGCATCATTGCCATCAAAATCAAATCCAGCCGCATGCTCCTCGCTTACGGCTTCCTCCGCAAAATCTTCGAGATCTTCGAGAAATACCGCACCCCGATCGATATGATCACCACTTCCGAAGTGGCCGTTTCCATTACGATCGACGATCAGCGTCACCTCGACCAGATCCTCAAGGAACTGCAACCCTTCGGTACCGTTGAGCTGGACCATCACCAGGCCATCGTTTCCATCGTGGGCAACGAAGTGGCGGCTACACCGTCCATCCTCAAAAAACTGTTCGACTCCCTCAATGAAGTGCCCCTCCGCATGATTTCTTACGGCGGCAGCAGGCATAACATTTCCATCCTCGTAGGCGGTCAGCACAAGGAGAAAACACTCCAGCTGCTGAACAAAGGCCTGTTCGGGCTGGAATAGTGGACGGATGTTGATCGACAATACAGGCTGAAGCAGATGTTGCTTCAGCCTTTTTTATTTGGATGAGAGGCGGAAGGAGACAGGTTAAATGGTATGTTTCGTGCGATCCGGTAGCGCAGTGCCCGCATTTGAGTTGACGCCCGGCGGATTTTAATTTGTCCGGTGGAATGCTTTTTTATTCACAGCCCGACATCGAAAGCCATGAAATGTTATTCGCCGAGTCGCCGCTTTAAGGAGCCGGTTCAGGCTGATGATGCATCACACGGAACGCAATTGCACACTGACGGTCCCGGTTTCCTTCGCTTTGCCTTCGAAGTACCCGATCTTCCGCATCCGGAAAACGTCCAGCGAATACACGCCGAATTCCTCGATCACTTTTCCTTCCAGGATATAGAACCCGCTTTTCTGGAACGGGTACCGCCGCAGGCTGTCGGGAAAATGCACCGTGTCAAGGAAATCGCCGTTACGGTCGAGGAAAGTGCCGAAGCACATGGGCTCCTGCTTCGAAGTGTACACATGTTTCAGCGTTACGAGGTTGCCGAGCATGGTTACATGTTGACCGAGGTGATTTTCCAGTTCCGCCACGGGCATGTACGCACGCTGATCGTGCTGCAGCACGTCGAAAGGAGAGGAAAGCGGGAATCCCAGCAATTCGATCTCGTCGAACGCATCTTCGTGCTCGTGGTACGAAAGTGCCGGCAGCGCCCAGTTGTGCGAAGGTTCCTGGAAAAGCCCTGGTCGCGCGGGGCCGGCGGTTTCCTTGCGGAGTAATGCCGCACTTTTCCACAACAGGTTTTTCTTCGTTTCCTTCGTGAAATGAAACGCCCCGATGCGAACGAGGATTTCCAGTTGCGCGGCACCCGGCTGCGTACGGTCCACGAAATCCTCCATCCCCGCGAACCGCCCGTTCATCCGCCGCTCCTCCAGCACCGATTCCATCCAGGATTGTTCCAGCTTCTCCACATGGATGAACCCGACATGCACCTCGTTCCCTTTGATATTGGTCAGGTAATCACTATGATTGACGCAGGGCGGATGGATGCGGGCGCCCGTTTTCCGCAGCTCCCGGAAATACAGCTCGCGGTTGTAAAATCCGCCGAAATTGTTGATCACGGCCACCATGAACTCCGCCGGAAAGTAAGTTTTGAGGTATAAACTCTGGTAACTTTCCACCGCAAAACTGGCCGAATGCGCTTTGGAGAACGAAAAATTCGCAAAGCTTGCGATCTGCCGCCAGACTTCTTCGCTGACGGCCCTCGGCCGGCCGAGCTTTTCACAATTATCGAAAAACAGGTTTTTGATCTTCTCGAAATTCTGCTGGCCGCGGTACTTCCCCGCCATGGCGCGCCGCAAAGTATCCGCGTCTGCCAGGTCGAGATTGGCGTAGTGATGCGCCACCTTGATCACGTCTTCCTGGTAGACCATCACGCCATACGTCTCTCCCAGCAAGGTTTTCATGATCGGATGAAGGTATTCCACTTCCTCCGGCCGGTGAAAATTCAATACATATTGCCGCATCATCCCAGCCTGCGCCACGCCCGGCCGGATAATGGAACTGGCGGCCACCAGCGTGATGTAATCGTCGCAACGCAACTTGCGCAGCAGTTGCCGCATAGCAGGCGATTCGATATAAAAACACCCGATCGTCTGCACGTTCCGCAACGCATCGCGGACGCGCGTATCTTCCATAAAGGTTTTAACGTCGTGGATATCGATCTCCACGCCCCGGTTTTCTTTAATAATATCCAGTGTATCGCGGATATGGCCGAGGCCGCGTTGACTGAGAATGTCGAACTTATGCAGCCCGATCGCCTCGGCCAGGTGCATGTCCAGCTGCGCGGTGCTCAGTCCTTTCGGGGGCATATGCGTGGCGCAATATTGATGGATGGGCGCTTCGCTGATCAGCACCCCGCCCGCATGGATGCTCAGATGGTTCGGGAAACGGTCGAGCATGCGGCCATACCGGATAATGCGCTGGTGAACACTGTCTTCCCCAAGCTTCACCTGGTAAGGGTTTTCGAGGATTTTGTCGATTTCGCCTTTCGGCAATCCGTACACTTTTCCCAATTCCCGCACAATGGCGTTCGTTTGGAAGGTAGCCACCGTTCCCAAAAGCGCCGTATGTTCCGAAGTATATTTCCTGAAAATGTAATCGAAAATCTCATCGCGGTCGCGCCACGAAAAATCGATATCGAAATCCGGTGGCGATGTGCGGTGCGGATTGAGGAACCGCTCGAAATAAAGGTCCAGCGCGATGGGGTCTACATTCGTAATGCCCAGGCAATACGCAATGATGGAATTGGCGCCGCTTCCCCGGCCCACATGGAAAAAATCCCTGTGCCGCGCGTACCGCACAATGTCCCAGGTAATGAGGAAATACGCGTTAAAATCCTGTTGGTCCACGATGAGGAGCTCTTTGTCGATCCGCTGCCTCGCCTCCGCATTTCCCGTCCCGTACCGGTATTCCATCCCTTCGTAAGCGAGGTCGCGGAGCAGCTGACGGTCGCCGTCCCGGCTATGCGTAAACCGTTTTTTATTCAAATGCTGGCCGAACGTGAAGTGCAGCTGGCATTCCTCCATCACCCTGAGCGTATTGCGGACGATGTGCGGGAATTCCTTGAAATGCTCCAGTAGCTGGAACGGCGGGATGAAACACTCGTCCGTTCCGGCTACTTCTTCTGGCGGCAACTGGCTGATCAGCAAGTTGTTGTCTACCGCCCGGAGCACGCGGTGCAACCGCTGGGATTCTTCATTTTGAAAGCTAAAGGGTTGGAGAATAACGAGCTTTCCGGCATGTTGGCGGGTATCCGTACGGAAGAGCCGGTTCAGCTCCCGCGGACGGACCCCCATCAGTTCGTGTTCCGCCAGGGACGTCAGCGGAAACGCTCCCCAGGCATAGATGACGAAGGTATTTGGCAGATATGGCGCGCGGTCGGGATAGGGTTCGCCGGTCTGCAAATGGCGCGATAAAAACCGGTTGATGGTCAGCCATCCTTCCATGTCCTTCGCCAGTAAAATATACCGGAACGCCGATCCGTTGCGGCATTCCAGGCCCAGGACGGGCTTGATGTCCTGCTGCATGCATTCCTGCACGAACATCCACGCGTCGGTAGTGGCATTGATGTTCGTGAGCGCCAGCGATGTGATGCCGTGCGCTTTGGCCACGGAAACGAGCTCGTCCGTCCGGATCGTGCCGTACCGCAGGCTGAACCAGGATTTGCAATTCAGGTACATGTCAGTGTCCGGGATATCGTCGTTTCATAATAAATGTTTCTTTCTGGAACGGCTGTAGCTGCTGCTCGAAATTGCCGCTGCTGCTACTGCCGCGCATCAGGTATTGCCACCCGAACTGCGATTTGATACTGTCGATCGCCTGGTACAGCGAAATCATATCCGCCGTATCGTCGAAAAGACTGATCTGGTAATTCCCCGAAACGAGGTTGCTGAACCGGATCCCGATTAGCCGTACCAACAGCCGCCGGTCGTACAGCTTGGTAAACAGTTGTTTGACGTGGCCCAGCAGCACATGATCGCTGGACGAATACGGGATGCTCAATTGTTTGGTCACCGTTTCGAAATCCGAATACCGTATTTTGACCGTAACACAGCCTGTAAGCCGGTTTTGCTGCCGGAGCTCGAACCCGATCTTTTCCGTCATCCGCACCAGTTCGCTGTGCATAAAACCCAGGTCGATCGTGTCTTGCGGGAAAGTCGATTCCGTGGAGATGGATTTCTGTTCATGGAAAGGCACTACGGGCGATTCATCGATCCCATTGGCTTTGTTCCACAATGAAATGCCGTTTTTCCCCAACCACGCCTCCAGCAATCCTACCGGGATCTCGCTAAGCGTTTTTACCGTTTCCACCCCGCGCCGCCGCAGTTGCGCCGCCGTTTCCTTGCCCACCATGGGAATTTTTTCGACGGGCATGGGCGCCAGGAAACCTTTTTCCTGTCCGAAAGGGATGGAAAGCTGTCCATTGGGCTTGGCTTCGTTGGTGGCCACTTTCGACACCATTTTGTTCGACGCCAGGCCCAGGGAAATGGGCAGGTGCGTTTTGTGCATGATCTGCTGGCGGAGCTCGGACGTCCATTTGAGGGAGCCGAAATATTTGTCCATCCCTGTCAGGTCCAGGTAAAATTCATCGATCGACGATTTTTCGTACAGCGGGGCGGAGCCGGCGATGATATCGGTCACTTCCCGCGAAAAATGGCTGTATTCTTCAAAATCCCCGCTGCGGACGATCGCATGCGGACAAAGCCGCAGGGCCATTTTCATGGGCATGGCGGAGTGGATGCCGAAAGTACGGGCTTCGTAGCTGCAAGCCGCCACCACGGCGCGGTCGCTCTTACCGCCCACCAGCAGGGGCTTGCCTTTCAGGCTATGGTCCTTCAGGCATTCGACCGATACGAAAAAGCAGTCCAGGTCGAAATGCGCGATCGTTCGTTGGCCGTCTAACAACATAAAATCGTGTCTTTGAATCCAAAAATACTAAATAAATTAGTATTGCTAATATTATTGGCAAAGAAAAAAGAAAAATAAACCAAAGGCATCCGGCGTTTGTTTAAATAGATGTACTAATCCATTTCGTTATGAAACACACGGATTATGTCAAAGAGTTCCTGCTGCTGGCACTGTTGTTAGGGCCGATGGTTTACCTGGCACTGATCTGGAACCAGCTTCCCGCCAGCATACCCACCAATTTCAATATAAACGGCGAGGCCGATGGTGTGGTGAGAAAAAGTGAGTTTTTGCTCCTGATGATTTTCCTCTTTTTTACGAACGCGTTGCTGTACGCGCTGTTCCGCTATATTCCGAAGCGGGAGACGTGGGACGAGACGCCCGACGAGTTCAGGGCGTATATGAGGGAATATTACCGCATCCGTTTCCGGATACATATATATCTGGCGGTGTTTACGGCGATCGTGATCTTCCTTATTTCGCGCGGCAAAGAGATTTTCGTGGAAAAATGGGTGTTTGTGGGGGTAGGATTGCTGATTGCGGCGCTGGGCGTCTTTTTGCGGCACCTGAAACCGAACTATTTCGTGGGGGTGCGCACGCCGTGGACGCTGGCGAGCGATGCGATCTGGACGGAAACGCACCATATGGCGGGGCGTTTGTGGCTGTATGCGGGGATCGTGATCATGGTGGCGGGCATGTTCCTGCCGGTGATCAGCGGGGTGTTCCTGTTTATTTTCGCGGCAATGGCGCTGGCGGCGCTGCCTTACATTTATTCTTACCGGTTGTTTTATAAAACACAGGGCTGAATCGTCGAAGGCACGGAGATCATGGCAAGCGACCTCCGGGCATAAAAAAGTAAGAACGGGAAAACCTGTTCTTACTTTTTTTATGGTGTATAAACCATTAGCGGAGGGAAGGGAGCAGTGCTCTGCCGATCAGTTCGCGGCCGGGCCAGGGAATGAGGGCGAGGAGGAGCACGAAGGCGATGGTGAAGAAGATGAGGGCGGTCTTCTGTTTTTTGGCATCGGAATCTGCTTTCTTGATCTTGGAGCGGCCGATGTGGACCATGGCGATGGCCACGATGGCGAGGAGGGTGTGCTCTACGGTGAAGAAGCGGAGCACTTTATCGCCCATAGCCGCGCCCATATTGCCGAAAGCGGATTTGGTGAGGGAGCTGGTGAACATAAGCACGAGGCCAATGAGCAGCTGGATGTCCAGGAAGATCATGAAGAAGAGGCCTGCCTTGGCATCGCCTGCGCCGTAGGGCTTTTTACCGGCAACACCGGCGATGGCGCGAATAACGGCGAGGGCGCCGAAAATCACGATGAGCCAGCGCACGTACGAGTGAATGTCTAACAAAGCGTTCATATTGTTTGAGTTTGTCCGGGGCAAAAATAAGCGTTGAGTCACAGATAAATTTTTTTATTACAAAAAATATTTGCTAATTTTGTTAGCATTGTTGTACTAAATAATTTAGGGATGTCTACTGTTTGCCGAAATCTTAAATACCTGCGCAAGCAAAAGGGCTGGACGCAGCAGGAATTCGCGGACCGTCTCAACATCAAGCGTTCGTTATTGGGGGCATATGAGGAAGAGCGGGCGGAGCCGCGGACGGAAGTGTTGGAGCAGGTGAGCGATATGTTCCGTGTATCGATCGACGATCTGTTGCGGCGTGATCTGAGTTCCCAGAAGGAAACTTTCCTGGAGCGCAGGCGCCAGCAGAAGTTGGGTGGTACCAGCCGTCAGAATGTGGTGTTCGTTCCGGTAAAAGCGGCCGCGGGTTATCTGGCGGGCTTTAACGATGAGGAGTTCATCGAGGAGTTGAATACGTTTACGTTACCCATGTTGGGCGCGGGCCAGTACCGTGCTTTCGAGATCGCGGGCGATTCGATGCTGCCGACGCCTTCGGGGTCGGTAGTGGTTTGCCACAAAGTGGATGGTTGGGAAGATATCCGTAATAACGAGGCGTATATCGTGGTGACGAACCGCGAGGGCATCGTATACAAGCGGGTGTTGAAGAGCAACCGTTCGAAAGCGAAGGTGACCCTGGCGTCCGACAACCCCATGTACGATCCTTATTCCGTGAATATGGACGAAGTGTTGGAAATCTGGGCGGCGGATGCGGTGATCCAGAAAATGGGTCAGCAGCACAAAATGAGCGTGAACCACCTGGCCGGCATGGTAAATCAGTTGCAGGAGCAGGTGAGCATGCTGAAAAAGCAGATGAAGAATTGATTCGCCTGTGATCGCGGGATGGTGCGGCATTTCACCCTTTCTGAAAATGGATCGGCGTTATGTTTTTGCCCGTTCTGGGAGAGTAGCGTCATGCTTGGATTAATAAGTTTGCGTTGGCCTTGATCGGTGCAAAAATGTTTGTTTTCGTTCCGGGAAAGTAGCGTCATAGCTGTATTAATATGATTGCGTTGACCATAATTGGTGCAAGAACGTTTGTGCATCTGCCGGGAAAATAGCATCATGGCTGGATTAATATGTTTGCGGTGGCCATAATCGGTGCAAAAATGTTTGTGCTCGTCCGGGAAAGTAGCGTCATGCCATGATTGATAGATTTGCGTTGATCATAATCGGTGCAAAAATGTTTGTGCCTGTTCCGGGAAAGTAATGTCATGCCTGGGTTAATAAGTTTGTATTGGCCTTGATCAGTGCAAAACATTGTTAATAAACCATGACGTACTTTGTCATCGCAGGCCCGAGAAATAATTTTATCCCCCGGATCAGGGTTACAGCTGATCCCGCAAATGCTGTGACATAGAAGAATGCCTTATGTCATATGCAAGGGAATTCATCTTTGTGCTAACCCCATGTTAACCATTGACAATGCCGGAGGTTCCTCCGGCATTTTTTGATGGATGGAATTGGAAGTGGGCCGTAGTTGTTGGAATAGCCCAGCGGATCTTTTCAAGATCGCCCATTCATCCAAAGAACGTACATTTATCTGCCTTCAAAAAATTCACGATCATGATTACAGAATGCGCAGCTACCATTTTTCAGGTCAGCGATCTCGCGGCCGCCACCGTGTTTTACACCGAAACGCTGGGGTTTACGCTGGACTTTGAATTCGGCAGCGTAGTGGGGCTCCATCATGGCAACGTATTCATTCACCTTTCCGGCCCCGCATCTCAGGGAAACAAAAAGGCGATAGGCGAGGGACATATGTACATCTTTTGCGACGAAGTGGACGATTATTTCGCGGAGATCGCCGCGAAAGGAGCGGATGCATTCATTCCGCCGGCAGACAGGCCCTACGGTGTGCGCGACTTTGCCGTCAAAGATCCGGACGGAAATATCCTCGCTTTCGGAAAGAGCATCGCTCCCGAAAACTGACCGCCCGTCAAACCTTGAAAATCCCATTCCCCCCGATCACGAAAACTGATGCGTCCGCCGCGGGCTCCAGGGAATACAGTCCCGTGAACACGCTGAACGCCGGAAGGATCGCGCCCTCCGGCCCAAAATAAAAACAAGGCAGCCGTAACCGCTGTTTGCCGTATCCCACCATCCATACCCCCGGGTGTATATGTCCCGAAACGGCATACGTTTCCCCGTTATCCGGCAGCCTGTCTTTCGGATCGTGCACGAAATATATTCCATCCACCCGCAGCGACTCCATCAAATCGATCCCTAAAGATGCATAGACCCCCGGGTCCATAATATCATGGTTTCCCGTCACCAGCTCGAACCGGATGTGCGGAAATTGGTTGCGCCAAATCCGGAAATACTGCACTTCATTATTTGCTGAACTGTGGAACATATCGCCCACTACGATTAGCCGCTCGGGGTTGTACTTCGTGATGAGCTGCTGCAATCGGAAAAGGTCTTCCTGCACGATGTTCGCCGGCACACCAATTCCCGCTTTCCGGAAATGCGCCGCCTTTCCCACATGCAGGTCTGCCACGATCAGCGCCCGTTCTTCTTCCCAATACACTGCCTTTCCGGCGGAAAGCCGCCAGTGTCCGCCTTTGAACTCGTACCGAATGTCTTCCAATTTTCGTTTTATTTTATCTGGACCGTTGCCAGGATTTTTTATTTTCCATTCACCCATTTCGCCGCGATGAATGCCTTATATATGTAGCAGCTTTGTGTCGGTTTGCGCAAACCACACAGCAGCTTCCTTCCAGGGAGAAGCCCTATTGCCAGAGTGTCATTTTCTTGATGCGGTCTTCCAGTTTTTCGCTTGTCAGTTCCTCCCGAAGGCTATCCACCTTGATGGGGAAACAGAAAGGCGTCAGTCGCTGGGGGAACGTGATCACGATGTTACCGTTCTGGATCCGTTCCAGCGTCTCCCGCAAGCGGGCTTCCTCCATCTGGTAGAAAAACGCTTCGTTGTAGGCTTGGCGCACGAGGATGTTCTGGGCATCGTAATCTTCGAAAACCTTGAACAGCAAGGAGGCGGACGATTGCAAATGCCGGTTGGCTTTCGATTTTCCGGGATACCCCTGGAACACGAGCCCTGCAATCACCGAAATGTCGCGGAACTTGCGGCGCGCCATTTCGGTGGCATTCACGCTGCTTTGTAAATCTACGGTGAGGTTGTCGGCGGAGAAAAGTTCGTCCGCATTGCTGTCGTCTACAGGTATCGGCTGATCGCTCAGCAGTTCGAACCCGTAGTCGTTCATCGCGATGGAGAAAGTGATGGGATGCCGCTGACTGATCCGCCAGGCCAGCAACATGGCCATCACTTCATGGACCAGCCGCCCTTCGAACGGATATACGAATAGATGGTATCCGTCTTCCGTCTGGATTTGTTCCATGAGCAGCTCATTTTCGCGCGGAATGTGCGAAAGCAGTTGCTGAAGCTCGAACAATGGCTGAAGTATCGTGATTTCGGGCTCGTGCGCCTGGCCCGACATGGCTTCGTGGAATTTCCGGCGGAGCATTTTGCCCAAATTGGCGGAAAGCGGCATCCGGCCACCGTTCCAACTGGGGACGATGCTTTTTTCGATTTCGATTTGCGGACCAGTACCGTCATGTCTTTGATCATGACGAACTCAAGGTTATGGCCGCTCAGCCGGAAGCTATCGCCGGGCGTGAGCCGCGAAATGAAATATTCTTCGATGACACCGACATAACCGCCCGCGAGGTACCGGACTTTCAACATGGCGTCGCTCACGATGGTGCCGATGTGCAGGCGATGGCGCATGGCCTGTTGCTTGCTTGTGCAGTAATAGCGATCGCCAACGAGGTGGAGTTTATGGTATTCGTCATAGACCTGCAGTGCTTCGCCGCCGGATACGAGGAACGACAGGCTCCAGTTCCATTCCTCTTCCGTCATTTCCCGGAAACAGAATGTGGATAGCACTTCGTTTTTGATCTCTTCCGCGTTGAAACCCTCCGACACGCCGAGTGTCATGAGGTATTGCAGCAGCACATCGTACGCCAGCACGACCGGCATCCGGCTTTCGATGAGATTTTCCGCCATGGCGTCTTTCAACGCAGCGGCCTCCACCAGTTCGAGGGAATGGGTGGGGAGGAACCATATCCGGCTGACGGCATCGGGCCGGTGCCCGCTTCGGCCGGCGCGTTGCAGGAAACGCGCAACGCCTTTCGGGCTGCCTACCTGGATAACGGTGTCTACCGGCCGGAAGTCCACGCCCAGGTCGAGACTGGAGGTACATACCACCAGTTTGAGGATCCCGGTGTGCAGGGCTTCTTCCACCCAGATGCGAAGTTCTGCGTCGATAGAGCCGTGGTGCAGCGCGATGGCGCCTGCCAGCTCAGGGCATTCCTTGAGGATTTGGTGGTACCATATTTCCGATTGTCCGCGGGTATTGGTGAAAAGCAATGTGGTGTTGCTTTCCATGATGACGGGGATCACTTTGTGGAGGAGGCGCAGCCCCATATGCCCGGCCCAGGGGTATTTTTCGATCTCGTCGGGCAATATGGATTCCACTTCGATGGCCTTGTGCACGTCTGCCCGAACGATGACCCGTTCGCCGGGGAGGTTGCCGAGCAGAACGTCCAGCGCCTCGTCGAGGTTGCCGATAGTCGCGGAAATGCCCCAGATGCGGAGATCGGGGCGGAGGCCGCGGAGCCGGCTGATGCCGAGCTCGGTCATTACGCCGCGCTTGCTGCCCAGGAGCTCGTGCCATTCGTCGGCCACGATGGTTTCGAGGTGTTCGAACCGCTTGGGATATTCTTTCTGGGCGATGAGGATGTGGAGGGATTCCGGCGTGATGATGAGCACTTCGGGCATGTTGCGCTTCTGTTTTTCCCGGACGCTGAGGGGCGTGTCGCCGCTTCGGATCCCTACGGCCCAGGGTACGTCGAGCTCCCGGAGGGCTTCCTCCATGGCACGGCCGATGTCTTTGGCCAGCGCCCGCAAGGGGGTGATCCACATGAGGCGGAGACCATTGCCGGTGCGCGACCGGTAATCTTTCGGGTGCTCATTGATCCAGCGGATAACGGTGCCGAGGAATAAGGAAAAAGTCTTGCCGAAGCCCGTGGGGGCATTTACCAGGCCGGAGCGGCCCTGGAGGTAATGTTCCCATGCTTCTTCCTGGAAGGCGAAAGGCGCCAGTCCTTTCGCTCCCAGCCACTGTTCGATCGCTTGCCAGCCGGGTGTTTGTTTCATCAGACAATGAAATTAGGAAAAATTCCCGCATGGCCTACCTTTGCCTTATGCGCGATTTCTTTCGTTTACACGAACACGGTACAACTGTCAGGCAGGAACTGCTGGCGGGTTTGACTACTTTTTCGACCATGGCGTATATCCTGGCCGTCAACCCCATGATCCTGTCCAAAACCGGGATGGATTTCAACGCGCTCATCACCGCCACCGCCCTCGCCGCCGCCATCGGCACGCTGGTGATGGGATTATATGCGCGGTTGCCGGTGGGGCTTGCTCCAGGGATGGGCCTTAATGCTTTCTTCGCCTACACCATTGTGCTGGGAATGGGCTACAGTTGGCAATTTGCGCTAACGGCCGTTTTCCTGGAAGGCATCATTTTCATTTTCCTGTCGCTCTTTCACATTCGGGAAGCCATCATCAACACCATCCCCGAGAACCTCAAGCACGCCATATCTGTGGGGATTGGACTATTGATCGCGCTGATCGGTATGGCCAATGCCGGAATTATCGAAACGGGCATGCGGCATGTGGGAGATGGCAAGCTGGACGGGGTCATCCTGAAAATGGGGCACATTACGAGCGCGGGGCCGCTCATTGCCTTACTCGGATTGATCGTCAGTGCTGTATTAATGTACAAAAAAGTCAATGCAGCGTTGTTGCTGGGGATCCTCATCGCCACGCTGGCCGGCATCCCGCTGGGTTTGACCGTCTGGCCGGAACACGGCATCATGAGCTTGCCGCCGAGTATATCACCGATCGCCTTCCAACTGGAATTCGACAAGATATTTTCGATGGATATGGTCGTTATCCTGTTTACTTTACTGATGGTCAATCTGTTCGATACAGTTGGGACACTCATTGGCCTCTGCAGCAAAGCCGGATTGCTCGACAGCCGCGGCCGCATCCCCCGGGCCAAGCAAGCCCTGTTCGCCGACGCAGTGGGTACCACAGCGGGAGCATTATTAGGCACCAGCGTAGTTACGGCGTATGTAGAAAGCGCCAGTGGCATCGCTTCGGGCGGGAGAACGGGGTTAACGGCCGTGACGGTGGCGGGAATGTTCCTCCTGGCGCTGTTCTTCGCGCCGCTGTTTGCTATGATCCCCGCCGCGGCCACGGCACCTGCGCTCATTATCGTAGGGATGCTGATGATGGGGGCGGTCGTAAAAATCAATTTCGATGACGTGACGGAAGCGATCCCCGCGTTCCTGGCCATTGTCATGATGCCATATACCTACAGCATTGCGGAAGGGATCGTTTTCGGGATGCTGTCGTATGTTTTGCTGAAGGTCTTCACCGGAAAATTCCGTGAGATCAGCTCGGTGATGTATGTGCTTTCCGTTCTGTTCGTGCTGAGTTTTATGTTGCAATAATTACAAATAAGTCCTGCGATAAAAAATGTCATTTGATCGTTCAACCGGCAATTACTATTCGATTTCGGGATGCTGCCTTATATTTTGCTGAAGGTCTTCACCGGAAAATACGGCGAGATCAGCCCGGTTATGTATGTGCTTTCAGTGCTGTTCGTGCTGAGTTTTAGGTTGCAATAATTGTCTAAAAGTTCCGTGATAAATTGCCGTTTGGTCGTTCAATCGGCTGTTCGTTTTTGGAATGTTGTCTAATGTTTTGCTGAAGGTCTTCACTGGGAAATGCCGTGAAATCAGCCCGGTTATGTATGTGCTTTCAGTGCTGTTCGTGCTGAGTTTTAGGTTGCAATAATTGTCAAAGAGTTCAGGGATAAAATGCGGGTTTATCGTTCAACCAGCATTTACTATTCGATTTCGGGGATGCTATCGTTTGTTTGCTGAAGGTCTTCTGCGGAAAATACCGTGAGATCAGCCGAGTAATGTATGTGCTTTTCGTGCTGTTCGTGCTGAGTTTTATGTTGCAGTAATTGTCAAAAAGTTCTGGGATAAAAAATGTCGGTTGATCGTTCACCTGATATTTATTATTCATTTTCGGGATGCTGTCTTATATTTTGCTGAAGGTCTTCACCAGAAAATACCGAGAGATCAGCCCGGTGATGTATGTGCTTTCAGTGCTGTTTGTGATGAGTTTTATGTTGCAGTAATTGTCAAAAATCTCAGGGATAAAAATGGTGGTTGATCGTTCAGCCGGTATTTACTATACATTTTCGGGAAGCTGTCTTATGTTTTGCTGAAGGTCTTCACCGGAAAATACCGCGAGATCAGCCCGGTGATGTATGTGCTTTCATTGCTGTTTGTGCTGAGTTTTATGTTTTCGTAATTGTCAAAAATCTCTGAAATTAAAAATACCGGTTGATCGTTCAACCGGCAATTACTATTCATTTTCGGGATGCTGTCTTATGTTTTGCTGAAGGTCTTCTGCGGAAAATTCCGCGAGATCAGCCCGGTGATGTATGTGCTTTCCGTGCTGTTCGTGCTGAGTTTTAAGTTGCAGTAATTGTCAAAAATCTCAGGAATAAAAAATGCCGGTTGATCGTTCAACCGGCATGTACTATTGTATGCATATGGAAAAATCAGGTGAAGAGCAGCCGGACGCCTACAATGAGCAGCGCGCCTGCCAGGGCGATCATGATGCCTTTGGGCTTCACTTTGCTGGAAAGCCCCGCACCCAGTTGCGCGCCGATCACCACACCGATCCCTATGGAAAGGGCCGTTTGCCAACCTTCCCAGAAACTGCCCTGGATCATGTGCACGATCGTACCGGCCAAAGACATGATAGCAAGGATGAAGTGACTCGTAGCCGTAGCGATGTGGATAGGGAAATTCAGCACGCTGATCAGCGCAGGAACGTGGATGATCCCGCCGCCGATGCCCAGCAGACTGCTGATGAAACCCACGGCGAAACTGATCAGAATGCCGTACCAGATATTAAACCGGTATTGATGATGCTCGCCGCTTCGCTCCGTGAGGTCGCGGTCAACACATTTTCCTTTAAGCGAACCCTGCGCATACGCTCCCCGGTTGGGCCTGGCGATTAGGAAGAGCGCGATCACGATCAGCAATCCCCCCAGGATCAGGTTAAATACATGCCGCGAAATAACACTCGTGGCCATGGCCCCGAGAATGGCACCCGGCAACGTTGCTATCGCGAAAATGGCCGCAGAACGGTAATCGATCCGTTTTTTACGGGCATACGCCACCGATCCGGAGGTCGCGTTCAGGCAAACCACCGCCAGCGAAATGCTCGTCAGTACGTCGGGCGCCATGTCCGGGTACATTAACAGCAATAAAGGCATGAGGATAAAGCCTCCCCCGGCCCCGATCAGGGTCCCGAAGGTTCCGATTCCAAATCCTATCAATACTAGCAACAATGCGGCCTGCAAGTCCATCTGGCGTTAAATGATTTTCACGTGTGAATATTGCATCCTTTGCGCATAACGGTAGAAAAGCCAATGGTCCGGCAATGGTAGGTACAATTGCGTTTTTTTAATGTTGGTCGTCGAATGATTGGTCCTTTTTTCCTTCCGTCTATTACGGTCCAGGGATGTTTTGGCGGCAGGGTGTTAACCCCCGCAAATCAAAGGTAGTACATCACTTCAACACATATTCTGTAGACTAAAAGGGTAATCTGGAGGTGGTTAAATCTGCGTCGCCAGGAGTTGCTTGAGGTCGTCCAGTGTATTGATCTCAGACACCGGCTTGTCTCGCCGCCAGCGGTGTATCCGGGGGAAACGCAGTGCGATGCCCGATTTGTGCCGGTTGCTCGCCGCGATCCCTTCGAAAGCGATCTCGAACACCAGCTCTGGCTTCACCGTGCGGACAGGCCCGAATTTCTCCACCGCATGCCGTTTCACCCAGGCGTCCACTTCCCCGATTTCCGCATCCGTCAACCCCGAATAAGCCTTCGCGAAAGGCACAAGCTGATCGCCGTTGCGCACGGCGAAAGTATAATCGGTATAAAGGTTCGAACGGCGGCCATGGCCTTTCTGGGCATACACCATCACTGCATCCACCGTAAACGGATCGATCTTCCATTTCCACCAATCACCACGCCGGCGGCCCACCTGGTACGCGGATCCCGCGTTTTTCAGCATCACGCCCTCGCTATTGTTGCCCCGGCTCTGTTCACGAAGCACCGCCAATTCCTCCCAATCCCCGTATCCGATCAACGGAGAAATCCGCAACGCCGGCCGGTCCACGGATTTCACCAGCGTTTCCAGCAGCGCCCGGCGCTCACGGAGCGGAAGCGGCCGGATATCCTGCCCTTCCCATTCCATCAGATCGTACGCCAAAAGCGCCACCGGCGCGTCTTGCAGCTGCTTTTTCGTGAGATTTTTACGGCCGATGCGGGTTTGCAGGTTTTGAAAGGGCAGCGGCCGCTGGAGCACTGTATCCCAGGCCAAAATCTCGCCGTCAACGACCGTTCCGTCGGGCAAATAATCGAGTAGTCCGGCGATTTCGGGGAATTTGTCGGTAATCAGTTCCTCGCCCCTCGACCACAAAAATACCTGTCCGTTCCGGCGGATCAACTGCCCGCGGATGCCGTCCCATTTCCATTCGGCCTGCCAGTCGGCCGGCGCACCCAGGCCCGAGGGACCACCTTCCAGCGCATGCGCCAGAAAGAAAGGATAAGGCCGGGAATCGTCCGGATTGCTGTGGCGGTCGTGCAACAGCTGCGGCAGCGTGGTTGCGCGGGGATCCCAATTCCCGCCGATCATATGGCTGACCACCGCGCCCTCCATACCGTAAGCCTTCGCAATGGCGTTGACGATCGTACCCTGCGACACCCCGATCCTGAACCCGCCCGTGATCAGCTTGTTAAAAACGAATCTTTCACCCGGCTGCAGCTGCTCCCAGGCATTGCGGATGAATGCGGATTTCTCCGCTTCGGGCGCCTTTTCCAGCGAAATCAACGCCTCCATCCAGAAATGCAGCGGCAGGGCGCCGTCCCGCTTCTCGGGCGGCGGCAACAGCAGCGCGATGGTTTCGGCCAGGTCGCCCACGGTATGGTAACATTCGTTGAACAACCATTCGGGAAGGCCCGTGGCCTCGCGGCACCAAAGGCGCAACTGTGTGGAATTGACGGTGCGCTTGGGTTTCCGTCCGGTAAAAAGCGCGAGCACCCAGGCGGCGTCGCGCTCGTCGGCCGTGGAAAAATATTGGCTGAGCAGCTCCAGTTTTTCGTTCGTTTTGGTGCTGTGCGAAAGGTCTGATATGAGTTGGGAGAACTGGTGCATCAGGCGGTGGTTTCGGTTTCTTCTTCGCCGCCGAACGCCGTGCGCACGGCTTCCGCGGGTATGTCGTTTTCCTGGAGGTAACGCGCCAGCACGCTGCTGAACCCATGGGTGACGAACACTTTTTCCGCGCCGGTGTTGCTGATCGTTTGCAGCAATCCCGGCCAATCGGCATGGTCGGAAATCGCGAAACCTGCATCGGCGTTCATTCTCCGGGTGTTCCCGCGTACCTGCATCCATCCGCTGCAAACGCCGAGCGAATAGGGCGAGAATTTTTTCATCCACGCAGAATCCGCCGCGGATGGCGGTGCGATGATGAGCTGGTCTTTCATTTCGCTTTTGTTCGTTTCCGGGGTGATCAGCTCCACCGGCGGTAGGGGCCATCCTGCTGAAAGCAGCGCCTGCTGCGCGTTGTAGATCGCGCCATGCACGAAAAACCGTTTCCCCGTAGGTGCCAGGTTGTATAACAGCCGCTGCGCCTTTCCGAGGCTGTACGCCACCAGGATGCTTTGTTTGCCCGCAGCTTCGTTCTCCCGCATCCAGCTTTCGATATCGCTGAAAATCGCCGTCTGCGGCCGCCAGCGGTAGATCGGCAGACCGAAGGTGCTTTCGGTGATGAACGTATGGCATTTCACGGGCTCGAACGCGCCGGAAATGCCGTCGTTCTCCGTTTTGTAATCACCGCTTGCCACCCAGGTCTGCCCGTCCACCGTCACTTTCACCTGCGCCGAACCGATCATGTGGCCGGCCGGATAAAACGAAACTTCCGCGCCGCCGATCCTTACCGTCTCGCCCCAACCCGCGCCCTGCACGGAAATATCTTTCCCCAGCCGCAATTGCAGTAATGACACGGAATCGTTCGTACAGAGGTAATGCCGGCTGCCCGTACGGGCGTGGTCGGCATGCGCGTGGGTAATCACGGCACGGTCTGCGGGCTTCCAGGGGTCGATGTAAAAACCGCCCGCAGGACAGTAAATGCCGCCTTCGGTGAATGTGAGAACGGGTTGCATGGATACCTGAATCTACAACAAAAACCGGTCCGCCGGGTTGGGACATCGGGGAATAAAAAAAGACCGGGGAAACCGGTCTTTTTCTGTAATCATTTATGTATCAATCAGTTGATAGCATTCATTTTGAAGTCTGCGCTATCGCCTTTCTGGATAATGTAGATGTTCTTGTTTTCGAAGTAGTCCGGCATTTCGGCGTTTTCCTGGAGGTAAACCGGTTGATAATTGAACGTTGTGAAGAGGCGGTTGCCCGGTTTGTTGAGGTCTTTGTTGAAATATACCCCATCCTGCGCGAGCGCCTTCACGAAATACCAGGTGGCTTCGAACCCTTTGAACGCCATGTCCGACGGGCGGGATTTATACTTATGGCGGAACGCGTCTGTCAGGTATTTCGAATATACGTCGGTCTTATCGTTATAATAAGGCGAAGTGTAGTACATCGTCATCCCTTCGAACTCGGGCTCCTTAAATTTCATCACGTCCCAGGTCGGCATGCCGAAAACATGCATGGGGTAAGTGGCGCGTTGGGTAGACAGTTTGCGGAGGATGTTCTTGGCGCCGGCTTCGTCGAGCGCGGTTACGATGAGCACATTCGGCCGGTCGGCCAGCAGCAATTGTGAAATCTGGGATTCCGTGGTGGCATCGCTCCAGATCAGTTCGCGGACGCGGGACTTTTTGTCGTAGTTCATCTTGTCGTACGCAGCCTTGATATTGTTGTAAATACCGGCTTCGAAAGGCGTATTGCGGCGGACTACCACGATGTTTTTGTTGGCGAAACCTCTTTGCACGTAATCATGCACGGCTTCTACGTTGGAGCGGAGCGTGCTGTTGGTGATGAGGAAGAAGGGGTTGCTGGAAATGCCGCCATCGTTGGGATAGGTGGCGGACACGAAGTTGATTTCCTTTTGCTTCGCGAAATCGCTGATCACTTTGATCTCGGGTGCGGAAACGGAGCCGATGATGAGGTCGGTATTATCGAGCCGGCGGCTGCGGATGAGGCTGGCCGCGTCGTTCGTCCGGGATTTGCTGTCGAATATCTGGACATTGAGTTTCACGCCGAGGCGGGAAAGGGAATCGAGGGCGAGTTGGGCGCCTTCGTAGAATTCGAGGCCGGCGAGCACGTAGCGGGGCATGGTGCGACCGGGGATTTCGAGGCCGTTGGCGAAAACGGAATCGAGGTACAGGGGCGCGAAGATGGCGACGTTATAGGCGTCTTTCTTCACTTCCTTTGCGAATGCGGGAACGTTGAAGGGCGCCCTGGCAGCGGGTTTCTCTTCAACCGGCTTTTTAGGCTCTTCCTTTTCCGGCTTGCTCAGTTCGGGAGGCGGGCCGTCCGTTTTCTGAGGCGCCTGTCGGAAGATGCTACAGGCGGAAAGCAGGAGGGCGAAAGACATGGTGAGGGCCAGCCTGCCCAGGTTGTTCGATCGGTTCATGAGGCCAAATTTGCAAAAATCATTCCATGGATAAAAACAGATACGAATTACAAATGAAAAAAAATGTTCATCCGTAATTCGTAACTGCTCATTTGTTGAAGGGAATTATTCCCATTCGATGGTAGCCGGCGGTTTGGAGCTGATGTCGTACACCACGCGGTTGATACCTTTTACCTTATTAATAATGTCGTTCGATACTTTGGCGAGGAACTCGTAGGGGAGGTGCGCCCAGTCTGCCGTCATCCCGTCTGTCGAAGTCACGGCGCGGAGGGCAACGGTGAACTCGTAAGTACGTTCATCGCCCATTACGCCTACGCTTTGTACGGGGAGGAGGATGGTGCCTGCCTGCCAAACCTGGTTATACAGTCCCATTTCGCGGAGCAGTTCGATGTAGATGGCGTCTGCTTCCTGGAGCATGTGCACCTTTTCAGGGGTGATTTCTCCGAGGATGCGGATGGCCAGGCCCGGGCCGGGGAAGGGATGGCGGGCGAGGAAGATGTCGCTGATGCCGATTTCCTTGCCTACGCGGCGAACTTCGTCTTTAAAGAGGAAGCGGAGCGGTTCCACCAGGCCCATGTTCATTTTTTCCGGCAGGCCGCCCACGTTGTGGTGGGATTTGATGGTGGCCGACGGGCCGTTCACGGAAACGGATTCGATCACGTCGGGGTAAATGGTGCCCTGGCCGAGGAACTTGATGTCTTTCAACTCTTTAGACTCCTGCTGGAACACCTCGATGAAGAGGCGGCCGATGATCTTGCGCTTGGTTTCGGGATCGGAAACGCCTTTCAGTTCGCCGTAGAACAGATCTTTCGCATTTACGCCTTTTACGTTGAGGCCCATGTGTTTATAAGAATCCAGCACGGTCTCGAACTCGTCTTTGCGCAGCAGCCCGTTGTCTACGAACACGCAGTACAGGTTCTGCCCGATGGCTTTGTGGATCAGCTCGGCAGCCACGGTAGAGTCTACCCCGCCGCTGAGCGCCATTACCACTTTGCTGTCGCCCACCTGCGCCTTGATACGGGCTACGGTTTCCTGGACGAAAGCCGCCGGCGTCCAGTCCTGCTGCATACCGCAGATATGGACGAGGAAGTTGCGGATGATTTGTTTCCCTTCGATGGAGTGCGTCACTTCGGGGTGGAACTGCACGGCATGCACGGGGTATTTGGCGAGGGTGAGGCTTTTGAAGGCCGCCACCGGGATGTTGTCTGTATGCGCGATGGGGGTGAACACTTCGGGCAGGCGAACGATCGTGTCTGCATGGCTCATCCACACCTGGCTTTTCAGGTTTACGTCGTAGAAAAGGGGCTCTTCCTTGTTGGAATGTTCCAGGAAAGCACGGCCGTATTCACGGGTGCTGCTCTTGGCCACCTCGCCGCCGAAAACCTTGGCCATCAGCTGGGCGCCGTAGCAAACCCCCAGCACAGGTACACGCGCCGCCATGGCGGCAATGTCTACCACAGGCGCCTGCGGGTCGTTCACGGAAAAAGGAGAACCGGAAAGAATAATGCCTTTAATACTGTCTTCCCATTCAATGGGCTTGTTACATGGCTGTATTTCACAATAAGTATTCAGTTCCCGGATGCAACGTGCGATCAGCTGCGTATACTGGGACCCGAAATCGAGGATCAGGATCTTTTCTGTCATGGTGGTGCAAAGATAAAGGAATTTCGGACTTCGGATTTTGCTTTCCCGCAGATTCGCCCGAAATTGCCATAGTCCCGTATCTGGATATTTTATCGTATTTTTCGCCCAATACCCTGATTCTAAATCAACTGCTGTATGAAAACGCAATTCACCCTGATGGCGCTCCTCCTCGTCGCCCTGCCATTCCTGACGGCCTGCGACCAGGTCAGCGGCAGCGGCCGCGTAGCCACTGAAACCCGCAATGTCAAGCCTTTTTCCCGCCTCGAAGTAGAAGGAAGCATGGACGTTTACATCACCAAAGGGTCTGGCGGTTCCGCCACGCTCGAAGCCGAAGACAATATTCTCCCGCTCATCGAGTTAATAGAAGATGGGGATAAACTCCGGATAAAATTCAGGAATAACGTCAATATCCGTACACATAAAGATGTGAAAGTTGAACTTGCCACCGACCAGCTGACCGACGTGGAACTGGCCGGTTCGGGAGATATCAAGATCGGCAGCCATTTCACGGCCGACCGCCCCGTTCGCCTGAGCATCGCCGGCAGTGGCGACATGGAAGCGGCTTTCAGCGCACCCGAGATCAGGCTGAGCATCGCCGGTGCGGGAGACATCGACCTGAAGGGCGAAACCCGCGACATGAGCGTAGACATCGCCGGCAGCGGCAACTGCAATGCGTTCGACCTCATGGCCGAAACGGCAGAAGTGAACATCGCCGGTAGCGGAAACATCAAGCTGCACGCCAGCCGGACGCTCAAGGCTTCCATCCTGGGCTCGGGCGATATATATTATAAAGGAGAGCCTTCCATGAACGTGAACAAAATGGGCTCCGGAGGCGTCCACAAGCAATAACAAATTGAAAAACTTTTGTATGTTTGCTGTTTTTTTAGGAACATACGACCGCCGTATATGAGTCAACTTCCGAAGATATTAGTGGTGTACTACACCCAAACGGGCCAGCTGAAGAGAATCATTGATCATGTGTTAGCGCCATTGCAAGGCAAGGCCGAGATACAGTTCGAGGAGATCGTGCCGGTGAAGGATTTTCCGTTCCCCTGGCCCAAACAGCGTTTTTTCGATACCATGCCGGAAACCGTGTTGGGCAAACCCCAGCCCATCCAACCCCTGAAAATTAACCCGGACGAGCATTTCGACCTGGTGTTGCTGGCATACCAGCCCTGGTTCCTTTCTCCCTCGCAGCCCATCGCCGCTTTCCTGCAAAGCGAAGAAGGGAAGCGCCTCCTGAAAGGTAAACCCGTAGTGACCCTGCTCGGCTGCCGCAATATGTGGATCAACGCACAGGAGAAAGTAAAACGCTACCTGCATGCCGCCGGCGCCCAACTGGCCGGGCACATCGCACTGGTAGACAAGCACCCGAACCTCGTATCCCTCATCACCATCCTCCGCTGGGCCACCAAAGGAAAGAAGGACGCTTTCTTCATTTTCCCGCCCGCCGGCGTCCAGGAAAAGGAAATCGTGGAATCGTCCCGCTTCGCGGCGCCCATCGGCAATGCGCTGGCCAGCAAGGAATTCGGCGACCTGCACCAAAACCTACTGGCGCTGAACAGCGTGGAGGTAGACCCGGGGCTCATTGTCCTCGAAATGCGCGGCGTAAAGCCGTTTCGGTTCTGGGCCAATTACATCAGCAAGGCCGGCGAACCGGGGAACCCCGCCCGCCAGGGCCGCGTTACCATGTACCGCGTTATCCTCCTCGCCGCCATTCCCATCCTCAGCCCTTTCACTACCGTTGCCGGTTGGCTGCAACTCACGATCGGCAGAAAGAAACTTAACGAGGACGTTACGTATTACAAAGGAATACAACTTCGCGAAAACTGAATAAATTCTATATTTACGGCCGCTTAATCAATTAACAACAACCCTGAAATGATTCCGGTGCCCCGGCGCCGACTATTCAGATCGAGTAAAAAACGGACAATTCACTGCGATGAAAGAAGTATATATAACGAGGCTCTCCAAATTTTTGCCGAACGAGCCGGTAGCGAATGAAGAAATGGAAAGCATCCTCGGTATGGTGGATGGAAAACCTTCCCGGGCGAGGAACATCATCCTGGGAAACAACAAGATCAAAACGCGCTATTACGCGCAGAACAAAGACGGGCAAAGCACCCACACCAACGCGGAAATGACCGCCAGCGCCGTGGCCAGCCTGTTCGACGATAAATTTCCCATCACCAAAATGCAACTACTGGCCTGCGGCACTACCAGCCCCGACCAGCTGCTGCCCAACCACGCAGCCATGGTGCACGGCATCCTCAAATGCCAGCCCGTGGAACTGATCGCCGCTACCGGCGCCTGCGCGGCCGGTATGCAGGCTTTCAAATACGCCTGGATGTCCGTAAAATGCGGAAACACCGCCAACGCAGTCAGCACCGGTTCCGAGAAATTCTCCGCCTGGCTGCTGTCCCGCAACTTTGAGCCGGAAACGGAAAACCTGAAGCATCTCACCGAAAATCCCATCATCGCTTTCGAAAAAGATTTTCTCCGCTGGATGCTGTCTGACGGCGCCAGCGCCGCCCTGTTCCAGGACAAGCCCAACGAAGAAGGGCTCAGCCTGCGGGTAGACTGGGTGGAAATTGCCTCGTACGCGCATGAGCTCGAAACCTGCATGTACGCCGGCGCCGTGAAGAACGAAGACGGCTCCACCAAAGGCTGGACCGACATGACGCCCGAAGAATGGTCTGCCAACAGCGTGTTCTCCTTCAAACAGGACACCCGTTTGCTCGGCAAAAACATCGTGCCTTCCGGCGCGCAGATGTGGAAAGCCCTCGTCGAAAAATATAACATCGATATCGATAAGCTCACCTGGTTCCTGCCGCACCTCTCTTCCGAATTCTTCCGTTTCAAGATCGATGAAGAGATCGCGCGGCTGGGCGTGCACATCCCGCAGGAAAAATGGTTCACCAACCTGACCCGCGTCGGCAACGTGGGCACGGCTTCCCCGTATTTCATGCTGGAAGAACTGCTGAACCAGGGCATGCTGAAAAAAGGCGATACGATCGTGATGATGGTGCCAGAAAGCGCACGCTTCTCGTATGCATACGCCGGCATCACCGTTGTCTAAGCCTTTTTATCGGCCGATAATAAACGAACTACCATGCAGCAGCCGCCGGAAAATCCGGTGCCTGCTGCATTTCAAATAATATCAGGGAGCTGATCCCTCATCAACGAAAAACTGCACACTATGAAAAAAGATGAAGTTCCGCAGGACGGCGACAACCTGCATCACGGTACGTTCAAGCAACTTTTCTACGCAGTAGACCAGCAGGGCGATTACACGACGGCCACCAGCATCGGTTGGGAACCGGAGAACGTTGCGCTCAGCCAGGCCTGGGATGAAGTGGAACAGCGTGTGGCCGATACCAAATCCCAGGTGGAAGCGGGGATATTGAGCCCCGTCGCCTACTACATGGAACGTACCCTGCTCGACCTTCCGTTGCTGGCCCTCAAAGCCGGCAAATTCCAGTGGCAGGTGAAACGGCACATGAAACCCCAGGTATTCAAAGGCCTGTCAGACAAGATGATCGACCGCTACGCGGAAATTTTCGGCATCCCCGCGCAGGCCCTCCGCAGCGGCGAACTGCTTCCTTTCAAGCGCCCAGCATAACGAACAGACATGACACAATTCAGCCACACGCAAACCGCCCACTGTGAAAGCGGCGTAATATCCAACCTCTTCGGCCATCATGGTCTCCAGATCAGCGAGCCCATGGCCTTCGGGATCGGGGCCGGCATCTTTTTCGGCCACCTGCCTTTCGTGAAAGTGAACGGCGTGCCAGGCACCACCTACCGCATCTGGCCCGGCGCTATCTTTGCCCGCGCCTGCAAACGGCTCGGCGTTACGATGGAATCGCGCAAGTTCAGCAGCGTAGACAGCGCCATGAAAACCCTCGACGAACTCGTCGAAGACGGTGTGCCGGTCGGATTGCAGTCCAGCGTCTACTACCTTCCGTATTTCCCGGAATCGTACCGCTTCCATTTCAACGCGCATAACCTCGTGGTATACGGTAAAGACGGAGACGATTACCTCGTTTCCGACCCCATCATGGACACCGTTACCCGCATCGATACCGAAAACCTCATCCGCGCCCGTTTCGCCAAAGGGTTCCCCGCGCCGAAAGGCAAAATGTACTACCCCGTGAACGTGCCGCAGGAAGTGGATTTCCGCGATCCGGTGAAAGCCGGTATCGACCAGGCTTGCCATTATATGCTCAAGATCCCCGTGCCCATGTTCGGCGTGAAAGGCATCCGGTTCCTTGCCAAAAGGATGAAAGATTATCCCGCCAAAGTGGGCGACCGCAAAGCCGCGCTTTACCTGGGCAACGTGATCCGCATGCAGGAAGAGATCGGGACCGGCGGCGCAGGGTTCCGGTTCATGTACGCCGCCTTCCTCCAGGAAGCCGGTTCGCTGCTGGACAAGCCCGAGCTGAAAGACGTGGGCCGCGAGCTGACGCAGGTGGGCGACGCCTGGCGTAACTTTGCCGCCCATGCTGGCCGCGTCTGCAAAGCGCGCTCGGCCGACAATGTTTCCTACGGCGAACTGGGCAAAATGCTCCTGCAGATCGCCGATATGGAAGAAAAAGTATTCCGCCGCCTGTCTACCGTTAAACTCTGAGGAAAAGCGAGATGAACAGCATTGCCGTGAAAGACCTGGAGAAAACCTACGCCGGAGCACTGACACCCAGTCTCTGCGGGCTTTCGTGCACCTTCGCCGAAGGAACGATCGCCGGGCTCCTCGGGCCCAACGGCGCCGGGAAGACCACGACGATCTCCATCCTCTGCGGACTGGTGGAAGCCACCGGCGGCAGCGTGGAAATCTTCGGCATGCCACAGGTGCCCGCCAACCGCGAAGCCATCAAAAGGGCCATCGGCGTGGTGCCCCAGCGCATCGCCCTCTATCCGCAACTGACGGCTTTCGAGAACCTCCGGTATTTCGGGAACCTCTACGGCTTCAGCGGCAAATCCCTCCGCGAAAAAATCATGCACCACCTCGAAGCTTTCGGGCTGGAAAAGGCCGCACATAAAGAAACCGGGAAATTTTCGGGCGGGATGAAACGGCGCGCCAATATCATCGCGTCGATCCTCCACGAGCCAAAGCTCCTCGTGCTCGACGAGCCCACCGCCGGCGTTGATGTACAGTCGCGCAGCATGATCCTGCAATTCCTGCGGGATTATAACGCGAAAGGAAACAGCGTCATCTACACCTCGCACCTGCTCGACGAAGCCGAACAGATCTGCGACGAGGTGGCCATTATCGACGAAGGGACATTGGTGGTGCAGGGCACGCCCAAAGACCTCGTTGGCCGCCACGGCCATTGCCGCAACCTGGAAGACGTGTTCCTCCATTATACCGGCCATGCCGTGCGGGATTAAACAAAAGCAATCATGTTAAGGATCATCGCCACGATACGGAAAGAATGGTTATTGCTGCGGCGCGACAAAGCCGGGCTGGCGCTGCTGTTTGCCATGCCGCTGGTACTGATCACCGTGATGGCCCTCATCCAGGACGCGCCTTTCCGCGATTACCAGGAAGTGAAGTTCGATATTCTCGCTGTGGATAACGACCATGGCCGGCTCGGACGGTACATCCGCGAAGGGTTGCAGGAAAGCGGGCAATTCAACGTCATCGATTCCATCAACGGCCAGCCATTGTCGGAGGCAGCGGCAAAAAGCATGGTCGCCGCAGGCAGATACAAGATCAGCATCACCGTTCCCAAAGGCGCTACGGCGGAAATCGTCAGTAATGCCAACAAGATCGTGAACGATATTTCGAAGCGGATGGGCCTGCCGTCGCAATTGCCGGTGAAAGCCCTTTCCAACGATTCCCTCGCCGTACAGCTGTATTTCGACCCCGCGGCCAAGAAAGCCTTCAAAAGCGCCATCCACCAGGCGTTAGACAATTTTCTCACCCAGGTGGAGACCGATCTGCTGCTGGAGCGCATCCAGTTGCAACTCCGCAGCCGCGACAGTCTCAGCCAGGACACTTTCCCTGCCATCCGCCTCAAAGCCGTGGCGCTCCGGGAAACAAGCCTGGGAGAGGGGAAACAGATCGACGTCATCTCCAATTCCGTACAGCACAACGTGCCCGCCTGGAGCATTTTCGCCATGTTTTTCATCGTGATCCCCATCGCCGGGAATATGATCCGCGAGCGGGAAGACGGGAGCCTGGTAAGGATGAAGCTCATCCCCGGGAATTACTTGTCCGTTCTCACCGGGAAACTGCTGTTTTTCGTCGGCATATGTATTGTACAGTTTTACCTGATGATCATGGTGGGATTGTATTTGCTGCCGATGATGGGCCTTCCGAAGCTGCAGCTGGGGGTAGACCATGTGGCGGGATTCCTCGTGGCGGCGAGCATCGGCGTAACGGCCACGGCATACGGCATCCTCATCGGGACGATCTTCAAAACGCCCAACCAGGCGCTGAATTTCGGGGCGGTGAGCATCGTGATCCTCAGCGCTATCGGTGGCATCTGGATCCCGCTGGAGATCATGCCGGAATCGATGCAGATGATAGGACGGTTGTCGCCCCTGAGCTGGGGGCTGGACGCCATCAATGATATTTTCCTGCGCAACGGCCATATCCGGCTCGTGCTGCCCGATATCGCCAAGCTGCTGGGATGCGGCGGGGCCATGCTGGTAGTGGCGGCGGTGGTGGAGCAGCGCAGGATCGGATAAAGAACATTTTCTTAACAACGGTAAAACAATTAATTTTACCCCCTGGAATACGCCGTGGGCGTAAAACCTACAACAACATGGAAGCATTAAAACTGAAACTCAAACAGCAGATCATCGAAGCCCTGAACCTGCAGGATACCAAACCGGAAGACATTGACGACAATGCCCCCCTGTTTGGCGAAGGCCTCGGGCTCGACAGCATCGATTCGCTGGAACTGATGGTGTTGCTGGAAAGAAACTACAAGATCAAAGTGGAAGACCCCCGCGAAGGCCGTAAGATCCTTCAGAGCGTTCAATCCATGGCAGAATTCATTATGAGCAAACAGGCGGCCTGATCCCGCCCCGCATAGACCGTATGGCAGAACGTGTGCTGATAACAGGGATGGGTATGATCTCCGCCATCGGGAATAACGTGGAGGAGAATTTCCGCAGCCTCCGGGCGCAACGGAGCGGCATCGGCTATTCACAGTTCGTGGATACCATTCACCGTAATGTGCTTCCGGTAGGGGAAGTGAAATGTTCGTCGGAAGAACTGGCGAAGATGGCCGGCCTCCCCGATACCACAGGCTTCACCCGCACCACGCTCCTCGGGCTCGTGGCCATGCAGGAAGCCCTTCGCTCCGCCGGCATCACCAATGCCGCCGAAACCCCGACCGCCTTCATCAACGCATCCACCGTTGGCGGCATGTGCGACACCGAGAAAATCTATTTCGATATCCTCGACCCCCAAAAGGAAGGTACCTTCCTCCAGCTCATCGATACCCTCGATTGTGCGGACTGTACCCAGCGCATCGCCGACGAAACGGGCCTCACAGCATATGTCACCACCATCAGTACCGCCTGCTCCTCGTCGGCCAACGCGCTCATGTACGGCGCGCGGCTCATCCGCGCGGGGCTCGTAGACAGGGCGGTGTGCGGCGGGACAGAAGCGCTCACGCGGTTTACCATCAATGGTTTCAATTCCCTCAAGAATATCGATAAAAGGCATTGCCTGCCGTTCGACAATGATCGTAACGGTCTGAACCTGGGCGAAGGCGCGGCGTATCTCGTGCTGGAATCGGAAAGTTTCGCACAGCGCCGCAAAGCGAGGCCCATGGCCGAACTGAGCGGGTGGTGCAATACCAACGAAGCCTTCCATCCCACGTCTCCCTCGCCCGAGGGAGACGGTGCCTTCGAAGCCATGCGGAAAGCCCTGGAAATGGGCGGACTTACGCCGGCAGACGTGCAGTACGTGAATGTGCACGGCACGGCTACGTTGAACAACGACGTGTCGGAAGGCCGGGCGTTGGAAAGGCTCTTCGGCGACGAGGTGCCGGCGTTCAGCTCCACCAAGCCCTTTACCGGCCATACCCTCGCGGCAGCCGGGGCCATCGAGGCGATCTATTCCGTGCTGGCGATCAACCGGCAGATGATCTGGCCGAACCTCAACTTTACGACGCGCATGGAAGAGCTGCGCATCTCGCCGGAAACGCGCCTGCTGGAAGAATCGCCCGTGAAGAACGTGGTGTCCAACTCCTTCGGGTTCGGCGGCAACAATGCATCACTCGTGATCAGTAAATATGGAAATTAAGTGCTACATACAGGCCAGTGCGGCGATTTCCCCGCAACAGAGCTTTTCGGGGGATTATGTACCGCAGTTCCTCCCGCTCGAAGAGCGGAACCTCCTGCGCGCGCAGGAGCCGGGATACGCGGGGTTCATTCCGCCCAACAGCCTGCGCCGTATGAGCCGACTGCTCAAAATGGGGCTCACGGCGGCTTTGCAATGCCTTCGTAACGCCAACGCCCCCGTGCCCGGGGCTATCATCACGGGAACGGGCCGCGGCAGCCTGCAAGACACGGAGAAGTTCCTCCACGATATCCGCACTTACGAAGAAACGGCGCTCAATCCCACGCCGTTCATCCAATCCACCTATAACTCCGTGAACGGCCTCATTGCCCTGCAACAGCAGTGCACAGATTATAACAATACGTTTGTGCATAGGGGTTTCTCCTTCGAACACGCCCTGCTCGACAGCCTCCTGCAGATCCAGGAGGGCAATGCGGAAAGTGTGCTGGCAGGTGGTTTCGACGAAATGACGGTGGAGCATTTCTTCATCAAAAGCCGCATCGGCTACTGGAAAACCGCGCTCACCCAGCCGGCGGATTTGCTGGCGTCCCAAACACCGGGCACCATTGCCGGAGAAGGTGCTGTGTTTTTCCTCGTCGGCACGCAACCCGCGCCGGTCGAAGTGAAAGGCATACAGATGCTTTACAAGCCTTCGCCTGAACAGGTGGCTTCCGCGGTCGCACAATTCCTGCAAAAGCAGGGTGTGAGCGTAGGAGACGTGGATTTACTCGTCAGCGGCCGCAATGGCGACACGCGGTTCGATCATTTCTACGATGCTGTAGAAAACGTACTTCCATCTTCCGCTTCTAATATCTCCTTCAAACAATATTGCGGCGAATACGATACCGCAGGCGCTTTCGGGATGTGGACCGCCCAGCAGGAACTGCTTTCCGGCCGTCACAAAACGGCGCTGGTGTATAATCATTTCTACGGGGAACAGCATACGTTCATCCTGTTGCAAAAGCATTGACCCTTTCTGATGTAAAATTATTGAAAGCCGCATCGATCCTGCATCGCAGCGGCTTTTTATTGCGGGGGACATTGTTCCCAGGCGCCTGCTGGTTCCAATCTCAGGCTCGTTTCGCTTTCATGTACCAGGGAAATGTAATTCCGGCCATCAGCAGTACGAAAGGTGACGATGTACATAGGGGAGGGAACGGTTGCTTTTTCGAGTTTGATTAGCAGTGCTTCCTTTATTTCTCCGGCCTGGAGCAATGGAAGCAGGGTGAACAGGTTTTTGCGGGTGTAAGAAGTTGCGCGGAGGATAGCGGTTACTTTGCTGATATCTTCCGGGAAGATGTCAGAATAGGCGATGGCTTCCCGGATCTCCTCCCAAAGCGGCTGTTTCCTTACCTGCCATTTTTCCCGGTTGTACGTCCACGAAGTGGCGACGCCGGTAGCGAGGATGGAAATGAGCAGCACGAGCGACAGCACCCCGGCGGACAGGCAGATGCAGATGAGAATAAGGAACGTGGCGAAGAATATTTGCCAAAGCTTTGGTTCTCTTGCCTTGCTTTCGGAAAAAGTAGACCGGAACGCTCCGTAAATGAGAACGAAGTGAATCGGAAGCAATAGGAGCATGAGGGCTTGCATAGGTATGGGAATCGTATAGTTGAAAGATATGGAAATACTTGCATATAATGATGGGATAATGAATGTCGACGATTTTAAGACGTTTTTTCGAGGGCGGCTTCAATTCTGAAAAGCCTGTCTTCAATGGGTTTTAACCTGATCTCGATGAGGTTGAACCGGGTGTGGATAAGATCAAATTGATTTTCGATATCGTCAAATCGACCTTCGTAAGTGCAACTGCGGGATTCAACCGGATACGTTTTTTTGAGCTCCTCCGTTTTTTGAACGATAATATTCATGGCTTGCTGGATGCCGGCCTGCGAGGCGATGAGCGTTTCGATAAATTTCTGCATGAATTTTTCACACATGGAAGCAATGACAATTTTAAAAGTGATGGAAAACTTTTTCTGAAAAAAAAGCAGCGTCTCCAAATGAAGACGCTGCATATTGTATTAACAGAAGGATGCAGAACATGGGATGATTTGAGAATTGGACAAGGCACTGTCAGGCCATCGCGTTGTTCGGTTCCGTGTTGTAGCCCGACCACTGTTTGAGAAGATAGATGTCGCCTTCGACATGAGTGAACTTGGTATCCATCTTTTCTTCCAGGGTGTCGAACCGTTTGTCAACTTCGTCGAATCTTTTGTCAACTTCGCCAAATCTTTTGTCAACTTCATCGAACCGTTTGTCAACCTCGTTGAATCTTTTGTCAACTTCGTTGAATCTTTGGTCGGTTTTGGTTTCCAGCGCTTCAAGTTTCTCCTCTACGGCAACAATTCTTTCTAGCACCATATCGAATTGTTTGCTTTGGGCTTCAAAACCTTTATCAACCTTTCTCTCAAGGTCAATAAATCTGCCTTCAAGTGAATTAAATCTCCCTTCCAGCGCATTGAATCTTCCCTGAAAGGCGTGGAATTGGGAAGTCAGGGAATCGAATTTCATGTTTATTGAAAGTATGTTTTCAATAAGCAAATTCATCTTGGTGTCCTGTTGTGCCACAAAAGTCTGAAGCACTGTTACCATCGTTTGTGTCTGTTGTTCTGTCATGCATTCAAATTTTAAAAGTTATTGAATGCAGCGAATGTATTTTTTTCGGCTACACAAATATTTTTCCAACACTATTTTCCAAAAATTCTGGAAACGATATTCTCACAACCATCATTTCACCACCCTGAACACCGGGTACCGCATGAATCCCGGCTCGTTCCACGGCGATTGGCGATACACGAAATTCAGCTGCGCGGAACCGCTTTTTGCGAACGTGGAATCCCCGGCACGGCGCTCTTCCAATGCCTTCCGCACTTCGGGGTGCGACCGTAAAAATTCGCCCGCCGTGTCTTCAAACACATAAGACGAATACCCTTCCTTCTGCCCCAATATGGCGTCGAAGAAATTCCAGGCCAGGAAGGAATCCGCGCCCCCCGGTTCCAGCGTCTCCACCAAATACCGGTTGGCCACCTGGTCCATGGGAATATACCAATCCCCCTTCCGGAACGCGATCCGCTGTCTGGACGTTTCCGTCTTCACCCCGAAATGCAGATAATGCTTCTCATAGGGCGACGTCACCGTTTTGAAATCCTTGATGGTATACGTTTCCACTTCGATCGTGGTATCTCGCTGCAAACGGCGCATCTTCACCTGGTTTCCCTGCAGCAGCCCGATCACGGCCCACCACCCCTGCGGGATGATATACGCTTCCGGCCGCGTCACGAAATTGCCGGGCTCAAAGTGATTGAAGATGCGGATCTGCTTTTCGTAGGGCTTCGATCTGTCGTAAAACAGTCGTGGTAAACCGGACACTTCGCTCGGTTTGTAACCCGCCTCGAACCCTTTGAAAGTGTACCACTGCGGTTTGTTCATATCGGGCTCCCAGCTCAGGGGGAATTTTTCCTGCGTTTTGACTGCGGCTTTCGTGGCGTCGCGGAGGGCCTTGATCCGGGCGCTGTTCTCCGACGTGAACCGGATGAAACACTCCATGAGGGCGTAAGTGGCCTCCACGCGCTGTTTGTAAGGCTTCAGCATATGTGTTTCAGGCACAAACCCGAAAGTATGGAACAGGGTCGTGTAGCCGCTGGAATAACGGGGCCCGTCGGCGAAGGCGGTCCACCCACTGTCGGGCGTTGGCCCGAAATGGTTCACGTACGGCAGCAGATCGTACCCTTTTTCCTGCATCATTTTGTACAGCGCCGGTTCGAAGGTATCGTGGAGCCAGGCGCCCATGGGCCCGCCGAGTTTGCCGTGCTGGGTAGACAGCAAGGTCATAATATGCTGATAATCAGCTCCATTGCTGACGTGATTGTCTATGAAGACGTCCGGGTCGGTGAGGTGGTAGATTTGGTGGAAAGTGCTGGCATTGCGGGAATCGGCTTTGATGAAATCCCGGTTGAGGTCGAGGTTCTGGGCGTTTCCGCGGGAGCCGAAGGCGTCCGGGCCGTTCTGGTCTACCCGGTAAAATTCCGAGCGGTTGAGCGATCCGCCGATGTTATATAGCGGGATGATGGCGAGGGTCACGTTGGCGGGGAGCTTTTTTTGCCCAGGCAGATGTCGCGCGCGAGCATCATGGTGGCGTCTATGCCATCGGGCTCGCCGGGATGGATGCCGTTGTTGATGAGGATGATGCGCCGGTTTTTGCGGTGCAGGCTCGCATAATCGAAGTCGCGGTCGGGCGACAGGGTCACCAGGTGCAGGGGGAATCCGGCGTCTGTAGACCCGATTTCGCGGATATGGAGCTGTGGGAAGCGGCGGACGAGCATCTTCCAGTAATCGATGCATTCGGCGTAGGTGACGGTTTCCCGGGCGCCGGAGCGTTCATATTTTGTGGTAAGGTCTTGAGCCTGAGTGGTTTGGAACGATGCGGCCAAAAGGGCTGCCAGGGCGAGGGGGCGCCATTTGCGGTTTAGACTGTTGAAAATCAATGGTTAATGATTTGATTGTTAGGAAGGTGGTGTAAATATACGGCAATAGGGGGATTCCTTCAGGGGTGGGGTGGATATTTGAGCAGGGGGGCGGGAGTACGGGAAATGAAAAAAGCCCTTCCCGTATTGCAGGGAAGAGCTGATTTATTAGTTTAACAGCCTGATAATTAAGCGAGCGCGTTTACCTTCAGGGTAAGCTTGCTTTTCAGGTTAGCTGCTTTGTTCTTGTGGATTACGTTACGTTTAGCCAGCTTGTCAATCATTGACAGCACTTCCGGGAGGTTCTCGGTAGCGGCTGCCTTGTCGGTCAGCTTCTTCAGATCCCGCATGGCATTACGGGTAGTTTTCCCGTAGTAACGGTTACGTTCATTACGCGCTCTGCTCTGACGTACGTCTTTTTTCGTTGCTTTATGGTTTGCCATTGTATAAATTTCAAGTTTCGGACGGCAAAGGTATGTTTTATCTTTGGATAAACAAAAATAAAAACCGGGAATTCGGTATTTGGCCGGACTTCCCCTTTCCTTTGTTCTGCAAAGATGTTAAAAAAAGTGAAATCCGGGCCATGTTTTCCACCCTGTAAATCCGGTAAAAAGCCCGTAAAATCCCAAATCTTTAGCGATATTTGCAATCCCGTAACACTTTTTTCTTGTTATAGGTTAAAGCAGAATTAAAGACCAAGCTTAAATTCGTTGTAAATGAAGGACTTTTCGTTTGTCACCAACTCGCACCCGGCGTACATAGAATCGCTGTACAATGCGTACCGCGAGGATCCGGCCTCGGTAGACCCGGAATGGATCAAATTTTTTGAAGGATTCGACTTTGCGGTAAGCAACGCGAACGGGAAAGCGGGTGCGGCGGCAACCGGCACCACTGCGCTGGGAGTATCGAACGAACAGCTGACGAAGGAACTGGGCGTTTACCGCCTGATCCAGGCCTATCGCAAAAAAGGCCACCTCATCGCCAAAACCAATCCCATCCGCGAAAGAAAAGACCGGCACGCCAATCTTGACCTCGCGCACTTCGGCCTCACCGACGCCGACCTCAAAACGGAATTCTTCGCCGGCCAGATCGTTGGCCTCGGCAAGGCTCCTCTCGAGAAAATCGTTCAGCATGTAAAAGAAATCTATGCCGGCAAAGTAGGCATCGAGTTCACCTATATCAACGATCTGAAAAAGATCGAATGGCTGCAAAAGGAAATGGAGACTACGCTCCGCAAACCCCTCGCGGCCGACCAGAAGAAGCGCGTGCTCACCAAACTGAACCAGGGCGTGATGTTCGAGCAGTTCCTGCACACCAAGTACATCGGCCAGAAACGCTTCTCCCTCGAAGGCGGTGAAACCACCATCCCCGCGCTCGACGCCATGATCAACACCGCCGCAGAATACGGCGTGAAGGAAGCCGTGATCGGCATGGCCCACCGCGGCCGCCTCAACGTGCTCGCCAACATCCTCGGCAAAACGTACGAACAGATCTTCTCCGAATTCGAAGGCACCGCCGTCCCCGACACCACCATGGGCTCGGGCGACGTAAAATACCACCTCGGCTTCCGCGCCAGCATCCAGACGCCGGCAGGTAAGGAAGTGAATGTGCAGCTGACGCCCAACCCTTCTCACCTGGAAGTGGTAGACCCCGTGGTTGTCGGCTTCGCCCGCTCCAAAGCCGATGTCATCTATAACAGCGACTACGACCAGATACTCCCCATCCTCCTCCACGGAGACGCGGCCATCGCAGGGCAGGGCGTGGTATACGAAGTGGCGCAGATGAGCAAGCTCCGCGGATATTACACCGGCGGCACCATGCACTTCGTCATCAACAACCAGATCGGTTTCACCACCGATTTCGAAGACGCCCGCTCGTCCGACTACTGTACCAGCGTAGCCTCCATCGTGCAGGCGCCCGTTTTCCATGTGAATGGCGACGATGTGGAAGCCACCGTGAAAGTGGCCGAGATCGCCACGCGCTACCGCCAGGAATTCAATTCCGATATTTATATTGATATGGTGTGCTACCGCAAGCACGGGCACAACGAGGGAGACGATCCCAAGTTCACCCAGCCCAAGCTGTACGAAGCCATCGAAAAACATCCCAATCCCCGCGAAATCTATTCCCGCGAGCTCATCGCCAATGGCGACGTAGACGCGGCCATCGCGCAGGAAATGGAAAAAGCTTTCTGGAAAGACCTCCAGGAGCGGCTCGATAATGTAAAGCAACACCCGCTTCCCTATAAGTACCAGGCCCCTGAGGTTTGGTGGCAGGAACTGCGGAAATCCACGTCGGAAGATTTCGTCAAATCCCCCGACACCGCCATTTCCAAAGCCGACCTCGACAAACTCTTCGCAGATATCATGGCCATCCCCGAAGGGTTCAAAACGCTTCGCAAGGTGGATAAACTGCTCAAGGACAAACAGAAGCTGTTCGCCGAACAGGGGCTGCTGGACTGGGCTTCGGGCGAATTGCTGGCGTATGCGAGCATCCTGCAATCCGGTAAGGACGTGCGCCTCAGCGGGCAAGACGTGAAGCGCGGTACTTTCTCGCACCGCCACGCCGTGCTACGCAGCGAGGAAAACGACGAAGAATACAGCCGCCTGAGCCGCATCGGCGACAACCAGGGCAAATTCCGCATCTATAATTCCCTGCTGAGCGAGTTCGCCGTGCTGGGCTTCGAATACGGATATTCCATCGCCACGCCTAATGCACTGACCATTTGGGAAGCACAGTTCGGCGATTTCATGAACGGTGCGCAAACGCTCATCGATCAGTTCATCACTTCCGCCGAAACCAAATGGCAGAAGCAGAGCGGGCTGGTGATGTTGCTGCCGCATGGTTACGAAGGGCAGGGCCCCGAGCACTCGAGCGCCCGCCTGGAACGTTTCCTGCAGCAATGTGCCGAATACAATATTTTCATTACCAACTGTACCACATCGGCCAGCTTCTTCCATGCTTTGCGCCGCCAGCTCGCGCTGCCGTTCCGCAAGCCGATGATCAACTTCTCGCCCAAAGCCAACCTGCGCCACGTACGGAGCTACAGCCCCGTTACCGATTTCACGCAGGGCGGGTTCAAGGAAGTGCTGGACGATCCGTTCATCACCGAACCGGCAAGGGTGAAGAAAGTGCTGCTTTGCACCGGCAAGATGTATTTCGACCTGAGCGAAAAGCAGATGAAGGAAGACCGGAAGGATGTGGCGGTAGTTCGCCTGGAGCAGCTGTATCCGCTGCCGATCGCGCAACTGGAGGCCATCCAGCAGAAGTACAAGGGCGCAACGTGGTTCTGGGTGCAGGAAGAGCCCCTGAACATGGGCGCCGCGGGATTCCTGCAGATGAACCTCAAACAGTTCAACTACGGCGTTATCTCCCGCAACCCCAGCGCCGCCACGGCAACGGGTTACGGCAAGGTCCACGCCCAGGAGCAACAGGAAATCATCGACACCGCATTCAACATTTAAGCATAAAGTAAAAGAAAAGGAAGCCGCGCTAACCGGAATCCCCTTAATTTTACCCATGAATTTTTAACGTTACATTTTACGGGAGGGTTATACACATGATTATCGAAGTTAAAATACCTCAGGTAGGAGAATCGATCAGCGAAGTTACCATCGCTAAATGGCTGAAGAAGAACGGCGAATTCGTGCACCAGGACGACGTGCTCTGCGAGATGGAGTCCGAAAAAGCCACACTGGAACTGACCGCCGAAAAATCCGGCGTGTTGAAGATCGTGGCCGAAGAAGGTGCCACCATCAACATCGGTGACGTAGCCGCCACCATCGACACAGACGCAACGGAAGGCGTAACGCCGCAACCTGCTGCTCCGGCAGCAGCAGCACCCGCCCCGGCACCGGCGCCCGAAGCCGCCGCACCGGCCGCACCCGCCGCGCCCGCGTCCAACAAAGGCACGATCGATATCAAGGTCCCTACCGTTGGGGAGTCCATCAGTGAAGTAACCCTCATCAAATGGATCAAACAAACCGGCGATTATGTGGAAAGGGATGAAGTGCTCTGCGAGCTGGAATCCGAGAAAGCCACCTTCGAGCTGAATGCCGAAGAAGCCGGTGTCCTCAAAACCATCGCGAAAGAAGGCGATACGCTGCTCATCGGCGACGTAGCCTGCCAGATCGATACATCCGCCGCACGCCCGGCCGGCAAGGCCCCCGCGCCCCAGGCCGCCCCTGCAGCACCGAAAGCCGCTCCCGCCGCGCAACAGGCCCCGGTCACTTCCATCCCCAACGATGTGAAAGCCAGTCCCGTTGCCGCCGCCGTGCTCGCCGACAAAAAAGTGGACCCCGCCAGCATCAAAGGCTCCGGCGCCCATGGCAAGATCATGAAAGACGACGTGTTCGCCGCCCTCCAGAACCCCGGCGTGGCCATCGGCCAGGAACTGTTCTCCCGCGCAGACCGTCGCGAGAAAATGAGCAACCTCCGCAAAACCGTTTCGCGCCGCCTCGTGGAAGCGAAAAACACCACGGCCATGCTCACCACGTTCAACGAGGTAGACATGACCAACATCATGGCGATCCGCTCCAAATACAAGGAAACCTTCAAAACCGCCCACGGTGTGAACCTCGGGTTCATGAGCTTCTTCACCAAAGCCGTTTGCTTCGCCCTGCAGGAATTCCCCGCAGTGAACGCTTACATCGACGGTGACGAGATCATTTACCACGACTATTGCGACGTTTCCATCGCCGTATCCGCCCCCAAAGGGCTCGTGGTACCGGTGATCCGCAACGCCGAAAGCCTCGGCATGGCAGACATCGAGAAGAAAGTGGTGGAACTCGCAACCAAAGCGCGCGACAGCAAACTTACCATGGACGAGATGACCGGCGGTACCTTCACCATCACCAACGGTGGTGTGTTCGGCTCCCTCATGAGCACGCCCATCATCAACATCCCGCAATCCGCCATCCTCGGCATGCACAAAATCCAGGAACGCCCCATGGCCGTTAACGGCCAGGTCGTGATCCGCCCCATGATGTACGTTGCCCTCAGCTACGACCACCGCATCATCGACGGCCGCGAATCCGTAAGTTTCCTCGTTCGTGTGAAAGACATGCTCGAAAATCCCGAACAGCTCCTGTTCGGCAAGGATCCCAGTGAAAGCACTGCTGAAAGTATAATTACCGTAATTGTATATCGAAAAAAGGGCGACCGCAATGGTCGCCCTTTTTATTTGGATCATTTCTTCCGGAGGAAATTGACCGTCGGAGGCCTGCCCGTCCACAGTTTCAGCGTATCCCCGGAGAATGTGTACGTCGCCGGATCTTCGGTGATGACGAACGATTCCGGTTTGGTGAAATACATTTTACATGCCGGCCCGTCATTGAATACGGCCGAAAGCGCATTCCCCGATCTGCTGATCACGATATTGGTTTTCCCGCTTTCGCTCCTGAACTGCCCGGTGTATTTCGTCATGAGGTTATCGGGTATCGAATTGAGGAGGGGATAGTTTTCCGCGATCTGGAAATCTTTCCAGCCATACACCTCCGCCAGGGCCCTTGTGATTTCATCCATGATGAGATAATTATTGCAATTGGTCATGATCACAAATCCGTTGCCGCCTTCCATCGTACCGTAATACATACTGGCAAATCCCCAGTTGCCGCCGTTGTGGTTGAACCAGCGGTCGTTGAATTTAAGGAAAGTGCCGAGGCCGGAACTTTTGTCCAGGTACGGCGTGAGGCGTTTTTGCGTCATGGCCTGCGACAATACCTTCGCCGATTTCCCTTCTTTGGACAATTGTGTTTCGATGATGTACTTCGCCAGATCGGTAGGGGTAGTCCACAGTCCGGCGGCGCCCTGCTCGGGATACACATGATATTTCCCTTTGACGGGCTTTCCGTCGCGTTCGTACGCCGTGGCTAAGATCGCGGCCTTGTTTGCAGGCGGCGGCTGGTTGAAGAAGCTCTGCGTCATGCCCATGGGGTTGAGCACTTCGCGCTGGAGATATCGCTCGTAAGGTTCGCCGGTAACGGTTTGCAGGATCAGTTGGGTCACAACTGTACCACCGCCCGAGTATTGCATTTTTTCACCGGGCGCGGCAAAAGGCTTGACTTCACTCGTGTTCGCGGGTTTCTGGCCCAGTAGGATTTGTTCGGGCGTGGGCAGTTTATCCGTGGTTTCGTATCCCGGGAAACCGTGGATGGTAAGCCCGGCCGTGTGGCTCAGCAGGTGCGCCAGGGTGATGGTCCCTTTGCTGGAATCGGGGTGCCAGGTTTTGAGATAAGTATTGATATCCTCGTCCAGCTTCAGTTTCCCGTCCTGCACCAGCTTCAGGATAGCCACACCGTTGAGCGATTTGCTGATGGAAGCGGCCTGGAAGAGGGTTTCGGTGGTGACGGGGCGTTTTTCTTCCTTGTCGGCATATCCATAACCTTTCGCCCATTCCACTTTGTAATTCCGGATGACAGCCACGCTGACACCGGGAATTTCCAGGGCTTTGAGCCGGTCTTCGATATTGAACCGCAAGGGTTGCTGGCCTTCGAACGTAACCCAGGGGCTGAGGCTGTTTTCCACACGGCGCTGGTTTTCCTGCGCGCTTTGTGCGAATACGCCCAACGGAAGGAGGAGGCATAACAGGGTTTTGAGGAATTGCATGGTGGGGGATTTTCCATGAAATTACGGTTTTCATTACACGATCCGCCGCAGTTTGATCCGCTTGATAAGGTGAAGAAGGAAAGCGGGACGTTTGGGGAATTGCCGGGAGGGTACATCAAAAAGGGCGGCACAAACGGCCGCCCTTCCTATCTTTTGGGGAATGCAGATCAATCTTTCTGGCGGACGTGCCGGAATTCGCGCCCCCTGAACTTCAGGACCACCGCGTCTTTCTCCACCACGAACATGGCCGGCAGTTCGGTGATGACAAAAGTGTTGGGCGAGGTAAAGTAGACCTTGCAGGCCGGGCTTTGCTCGAATGTTATGACGAGCCCATCGCCGGAGGGTTGGATCTTCAGTTGCTGGTCGTTCATTTTATATGTACCTGGACAGGCGTTTTTTACGCTGTCTGAAGGCGCGGTGGGTTTGAGGGTTTCATGCGGCATAAGGTCCGTCCACCCATACACCTCCCCGATGCTGCGGACGATTTCGTCGATGATGAGCGAATTGTCCGAATTGGTCATGATCACCAATCCGTTCCCGCCTTCCACGCTGCCATAGTAAGTGCAGGAAAAGCCTTCATTATCGCCGGAGTGCGCGAACCACTGCTTGCCGGGCGTATAAAAAACACCGAGGCCCCCTTCTTCATTGAGGTACGGCGTCAGGCGCGTTTGCGTCATGGCCTGCGATAACACTTTGGCCGATTTTCCTTCTTTCGAGAGTTGTGTTTCGATGATGAATTTGGACAGGTCGAGCGGGTTGGTCCACAAGCCTGCGGCGGCCTGTTCGGGATATATATGGTATTTTCCGGGAACACGTTTGCGGTCGCGGTAATATCCGCTGGACAATTGTTTCGCCTTATCCGGGGCGGGCGGCTGGCTGTAAGTGCTGGCCGTCATGCCCATGGGGTCCAGTACTTCGCGCTGCATGAACTGGTCGTACGGTTCCCCGGTAACGGTGCTGAGGATGAGTTGGGAAACGGTGGTGCCTCCGCCGGAATACTCGAGTTTCTCGCCCGGTGCGAACAGCGGTGTTACTTTTTGCGTGTTGGCGGGTGCCTTGCCCTGTAAAATCTGTTCAACCGTAGGCCGTGGCTGGCCGGCTTCATACCCCGGGAAACCGTGCACGCTGAGGCCGGCGGTGTGGCTCAGGAGGTGCGCCAGGGTGATCTTTCCGCGGCTGGTGTCTGGATGCCAGGTTTTCAGGTAAACGTTGATATCTTCATCCAGCTTCACTTTCCCCTGCTGCACCAGTTTCAGCTGGCCGACGGCGTTAACGGATTTGCTGATGGAAGCGGCCTGGAAAAGGGTTTCGGTAGTAACGGGGCGATTTTCTTCCTTATCGGCATATCCATATCCTTTCGCCCATTCCACTTTGTAATTCCGGACCACGGCGATGCTTACGCCGATGATTTCGAGGGCCTTCAACCTTTCTTCGATGTTGAATCGCATGGGTGCCCGGCCTTCGAATTGTACCCAGGGCATGAGGTTGTTTTCTACCCGGCGCTGGTTTTCCCGGGCGGTTTGCGCGAATGTGCCCAGGGGAAGCAGGAGGCAAAACAGGGTTTTGATGAATTGCATGGAAGGGGATTTTTCCTAAAATTACGGTTTTCACTATACGAATGACGGCAGTGTGATCAACCGGTAAAGGCCGGTTTCGAAATGCGGCATTCGCGGGATAGGTTTATCTTTGCGCCCATGACGCGATGGGAAAATTACCTCCGGTCGGCCGCAGCCGTGCTGGAAGAATACGATGGCAGCGTGCCGCTGCACCATTTTCTGAAGCAATTCTTCAAATCGAGGCCCCAAATGGGTAGCCGCGACCGTAAAACCGTCCAGCAGCTGGTTTACCGCTATTACCGGCTGGGCCGCTGGCAAATGGACATGCCGGTGGAAGACCGCCTCCTGCTGGCCACCTTCCTCTGCGAAACGGCCCCAGACGCCATGCTGGAATCCCTGCGCCCGGAATTCGCCAAACACATTTCGGCGCCATTGGCTGAAAAACTGGCCATCGCGCAGCTGGACTGGGACCCCGCCGCCGTATTCCCTTTCCCCGATCACCTGTCGCCCTCCATCGAGGCAGATGCGTTCACCCGATCCTTCTTCCAGCAACCCCGCCTCTTCATCCGCGCACGCCCCGGTAAAAAGAAAGCGATCGTCAAACAGTTGGAACAGGCCGGCGTCGTATACGCGACCGTCGGAACAGACGCCATCGCCCTTCCCAACGGCACCAAAACCGAAGCCATCCTGCCGGAGAAAAGCTGGTACGAGATACAGGACCTTTCTTCCCAGGAAACCGGGCTGCGGTTCCATCCCAAAGCGAAGGAATATTGGTGGGACTGCTGTGCCGCCAGCGGGGGCAAATCCATCCTCCTGCACGATCACGAGCCGGATATCCGCCTGCTGGTGAGCGACGTCCGTTCATCTATCCTCGATAACCTCCGCAAACGCTTTGCTGAAGCGGGAATACGGGATTATGCGTCGCGCACGCTCGATCTTACCGATCCCGGGCTCGGCGGCCATTTGCCGCATACATCTTTCAACGGCATCATCCTCGATGCGCCGTGTACCGGATCCGGTACCTGGGGCCGGTCTCCGGAGAACCTGTATTTCTTCGAAGCGGCGAAAATCGCGGAGTATGCTGCGTTGCAAAAGAAGATCGCGAAGAACGTGTCGAAGTTCCTGGCGCCGGGGGGAACGCTTGTTTACATTACCTGTTCGGTGTTCCGGGAAGAGAACGAAGACGCGGCCGCTTTCCTGGAGCGGGATTGCGGGCTCCGGATCGTGGAAAGTACGGTGGTGGAAGGGTTCCGGCGGTTCGCGGATTCCATGTTCGTGACCGTGGCGCAGCGAAGCAAGTGATAAAAAAAGGCCCCTCCGCTCGGAGGGGCCTCATATTTTGCGGAAGTTTTTTCCTTATCTGCGGATGATACCGCCGCCCAGCACATCGTCCCCTTCATAGAAAACGGCGCTTTGTCCGGGCGCGATGCCTTTTACCTGCTCGTAGAAATGCACTTTGGTGAGGCCGTCCTCGCCTTGATAAAGGTTGGCGAGGGTGCCCTTGTCTTTATACCGCACTTTCACGACAGCTTCCATGCCTTCTGAAAGCTGGTCGTATTTCACGAGGTTGATGCCGCCGACATTCATTTCCGAACGGTTCAGCTCCACTTCGTCGCCCAGCACCACGGTATTGGTTTCGGGGATGATTTCGGTGACGAAGATGGGGCGGCCCAGGGCGATGTCGAGCCCTTTTCGCTGGCCGATGGTGTAGAAGGGATAGCCTTTGTGCTTGCCGACGATGGTGCCGTCTGCCAGTACGAAATTGCCGCCGTCTACCCGTTCTTCGAGGCCTTCCACCTTGCGTTTGAGGAACCCGCGGTAATCGTTGTCGGGCACGAAGCAGATTTCATAGCTTTCCGCTTTTTTGGCGAGTTCAGGGTACCCGAAATCGAATGCCATCTGGCGGATTTCCGTTTTGCGGTAGCCGCCGAGGGGGAGGAGGGTGCGTTTGATCACGTCTTGCTCCAGGCCCCAGAGCACGTAGCTTTGGTCTTTGGTTTCGTCTACCCCCTTGCTGATGACGCCGCGGCCGTTTTCTTCGCGGATGCGGCCGTAGTGGCCGGTGGCGATGAAGGCGCAGTCCATGGCGTCTGCCCGTTTCATGAGGGCGCGCCATTTGATGTGGGTATTGCAAAGCACGCACGGGTTGGGAGTGCGGCCTGCGAGGTATTCGTCCACGAAATTATTGATGACGAAATCGCCGAATTCGTCGCGTATATCGAGTATGAAGTGCGGGAAGCCATGGTGCACGGCGGCGGCGCGGGCATCGTTGAAAGAATCCAGGTTACAGCAGCCGGTTTCCTTTTTGGAAGTTCCGGCGGAAGCGTAATCCCAGGTTTTCATGGTGATGCCCACTACTTCGTATCCCTGCTCATGGAGCATAAGGGCGGTCACGGTACTGTCGATCCCACCGCTCATGGCTACCAGCACTTTTCCATGCTTGCTCATTTTCCTAACGGTTTAGCGTGCAAAATTACTGAAAATCCCGGGAACGAGGGGGCCGGGCTTATAGATATCGCTGATAGCCCATAGGCGGAAGCCCGATGCCGCCGGATGGAAAAAATTCAATATCGAGGGATTTACAACGATTGATATCCCATTTTTGTCTAAATTCTTTAACTATTCGTCAAAAAAGTCGCCGGCTAATTTTATATTTATCGGAAATTAGCCTGACATATTATAAAATTTGAATGCATGCTACCTCGTTTGAATAGGCCACACGTTATGAATCACCCCGAGTGGGGCATTACATCGGATCATTTTCAGTTACCGGAAAAAATTTTGCAGTTCGGGACCGGCGTGCTGTTGCGCGGGCTGGTCGACTACCTCGTGGATAACGCCAACAAGCAGGGCGTGTTCAACGGGCGCATCGCCATCGTGAAAAGCACCGACGGCGGGGATGCAGCAGCGTTCCACGCGCAGGACGGGCTGTTTACCACCCACATCAAAGGCGTATCGCAGGGCAAGCCCGTCGATCAATACCTCATCAACGCTTCTGTTAGCCGTGTATTGCAATCGAATGCAGATTGGGAGGCGGTGTTGGAAGCGGCGTGTCAGCCTTCCATGGAGATCATCGTTTCGAATACGACGGAAGTGGGGATACAATATGTGGAGGAGAACGTAGGCGCCGGGGTGCCCGCGTCTTTCCCCGGCAAACTGCTCGCCATCCTGTTCGAACGCCACCGCAGGAAGCTCCCGGGCTTCGTCATCATCCCTACCGAATTGGTGGTGGATAACGGGGAACTGCTCCATTCGATCGTCCTCAAACTGGCGACATTCAACCAAATGCCGGAACAATTCATCCAATGGATCAGCCAGGGCAACCGCTTTTGCAGTTCGCTGGTAGACCGTATCGTGCCCGGCCGCCCGAAAAACCTGGCCGATTGCTGGAAAGAAGCAGGTTATGAAGATGAGCTCTGGATCGATTCGGAGCCCTTCCTCCTCTGGGCCATCGAAGGAGATGCGGGCGTGGCGCAGAAACTGGCGTTTCACCAGACAGACGACCGCATGCTCATCGCCCCCAGCATCACCCCATACCGCGAACAAAAACTCCGCATCCTCAACGGCAGTCACACCGCCGCGGTGACGCTCGGTTACCTTTCCGGGCTGAACACCGTCTACGAGTGCATGCAAGACCCTCATATGCGCCGGTTCTTCGAAACCGTGGTGAAGGCCGAAATCCTCCCCACGCTCGAAAACCTCGGTCCACAGGTGGCCACGTTCGCCGCCGACGTGCTCGACCGGTTCGACAACCCTTCCATCGAGCACAAACTTATTTCCATCACCTTCCAGCAAAGCAGCAAAATGAACGCGCGGAACGTGCAGACCATGCTCCGCTACCGCGAAAGCAAAGGGCTGCTGCCGGAAATGATGCTGCTCGGGTTCGCGTGCACCCTGCTTTTCCTGAAGCCCGCGCGCGAGCACGAGGGTAAATTCCAGGGCCAGCGCGGCGATCAGTTCTATGATATCACAGATGAGAACGCCGCAATTTTCGCCGCTTACTGGAAATCGGTTGCGAAAACGGGTTATCCCGAAATATCCGCCATGGTGCGCGATATTTGCGGGGACGACCGCCTCTGGCAAACCGATCTCAATCAACTGCCCGGCTTCGCCGATACCGTTACCGACCATTTGATCGGCATGATGCAGAACGGTGTAAAGGAATATATCATCCACCATTCCAAGGTTTTATAATCGCATATGAAACAATTTCTGTCCGAAGACTTCCTCTTGCAAACCGAAACTGCCCGGCGCCTGTATTTCGATTACGCGAAAGACATGCCGGTGATCGATTATCATAACCACCTGCCGCCCGACGAGATCGCGCAGAACAAGACTTTCGCGAACATGACGGAGGTTTGGCTGAAGGGCGACCACTATAAATGGCGCGCCATGCGGGCCAACGGCGTATCCGAAGACCTCATTACCGGCGGGGCAGACGATTTCACGAAATTCCGCATGTGGGCGGAAACCGTGCCCTTCACCGCCCGGAACCCGCTCTACCACTGGAGCGCCATGGAACTGGCGAACCCGTTCGGTATCCGCGAAACGCTCAACGGCAATAATGCCGCAAAGATTTATGAAACCTGTAACGCACAGCTTCCGCAATATTCCACCCGCAGCCTGTTGCAGCACTTCAACGTGAAGGCGCTCTGTACCACCGACGATCCGGCGGATCCGCTGGAGCATCACAAGGCTTTGGCGGCCGAGGGCTTCGGCGTCAAGGTGCTGCCCACTTTCCGGCCAGACAAGGCCATGGCGGTGGAAGACCCTCAGGCATTCAAAGCCTACCTGGACAAGCTGGGCGCCGCTGCCGGGATCGAGATACACAGCTACCATTCCCTCATCGAGGCGCTGAAAAAACGGCACGATTACTTCCATGCCGCGGGAGGCCGCCTGTCTGACCACGGCCTGAATTACTTCATCTACAGCGATTTTACGGAAGCTGCGCTGGAAAAGGCTTTCCAGCAAGTGTTCGCCGGTCGCCCGCTAGACGCCGCCGCCACCGCGATGTTCAAATCCGCGACGCTGCATTTCATCTGCCAGTGGAACCACGAAAAAGGCTGGGCGCAGCAATTCCATGTTGGGGCGATCCGGAACAACAACAGCCGGCTGCTGAAAAAACTGGGAGCAGACGCAGGCGTGGACTCCATCGGCGATTGGGCCATGGCAGAAGCGATGAGCAGGTTCTTCGACCGGCTGGACGCTAACGATCAGCTGGCCAAAACGATCGTGTATAACCTGAACCCTTCCTACAACGAAGTTTTCGCCACCATGGTGGGCAATTTCCAGGACGGAAGCGTAGCCGGTAAAATGCAGTTCGGCTCCGGATGGTGGTTCCTCGATCAGAAAGACGGCATGGAAAAACAGATGAACGCACTCAGCAACATGGGCCTCATCAGCAGGTTCGTGGGCATGCTGACCGATTCGCGGAGCTTTTTGTCGTATAGCCGCCATGAATATTTCAGGAGAATATTGTGTAATTTGTTCGGCAACGACGCAGAGAACGGAGAATTGCCCGCCGATATTCCCTGGATGGGCAAAATGGTGCAGGACATTTGCTATAACAACGCCAAGGCGTATTTTAATTTTTAATGCAACCAGTATCAGTCATCACTTTCGGAGAAATTTTATTCCGGCTTTCGCCCGAATGGGCCAACCATCGCGCGGCCATGTACGTGGGTGGCGCAGAAGCCAATGTAGCCGCGGCCCTGGGCACCTGGGGCGATAGCGTGGCGTATATCAGCAAAGCGCCCGACAACGGGCTCAGCCGCCAGGCCATGGCACAGCTGGAAGCCGCGAACATCCGGACAGACAGGATGCTTTGGGGCGGCGACCGTATCGGGGCGTATTACCTTTCGCAGGGCGCCGATCTGAAAAACGCCGAAGTGGTGTACGACCGGAAATATTCCAGCTTCAGTGAAATTGTGCCGGGAACGGTGGATTGGGACGCACTGCTGGACGGGGCGGACTGGTTCCACTGGAGCGCCATTTCGCCCGCGCTCAACGCCAACGCGGCGGAGATCTGCCGGGAAGTATTGGAGGCGGCTACCCGGAAGGGGATGACCATTTCCACCGACCTCAATTACCGCAGCAAACTGTGGCAATACGGCAAATCGCCGCGGGACGTTATGCCCGCGCTCGCGCAATACTGCCATGTGATCATGGGCAATATCTGGGCGGCAGACATGATGCTGGGCGTGCCCATCCATCAGGAAGCAATTGCCGGGAATACGAAAGACGGGTATTTGCAGGCGGCGCGCACATCTGCGGCGGCCATCATCGCGCAATTCCCGAAATGCGACCGGGTGGCGTTTACGTTCCGGTTTTCGGACGGGCCCACGCACAATTTGTATTATGCCGTGTATTATACCCAGGGCCAGCTGTACGTGAGCCGGCAATATGAAACGAACGATGTGATAGACCGTGTAGGCAGCGGCGATAGTTTTATGGCGGGATTGATACATGCGAACCTGCATGGGCTCGATCCGCAGCAGACCATCGGTTATGCCGCCGCATCGGCTTACACGAAGCTTTTCAGGACGGGGGATTTCAACCTCACGCCCCGCGAAACGATCACGCAAATGATGTAGCAAATGACAACGCAACCAGCAATAATCTTACAAGCATTCGAAAGCACGAAAGTGATCCCGGTTTTTTATCATGAAGATCCGGAAGTGTGCGCCGAAGTGATGAAAGCCTGTTATGCAGGCGGCATCCGCGTTTTCGAATTTACCAACCGCGGAGAGCAGGCCCGGCAGAACTTTGCGCACCTGCGCGATCTGAAAGCCGCGTCTATGCCCGATATGCAATTGGGCATCGGTACCATCAAGAACGTGGCCGATGCGCGGACCTTCACCGATATGGGGGCTGATTTCATCGTATGCCCCGTGGTGGACCCCGAAACGGCGACGTACTGCCAAAGGGCCGGCATCCTTTGGATCCCGGGCTGTATGACGCCTACGGAAATATCCGTGGCGGAGAAGAACGGTGCGGCTTTGGTGAAGCTCTTTCCCGGGAGCGCCCTCGGCCCCGAATTCGTAAAAGCCGTCAAGCCGCTGTTCCCCGGACTGAAGTTCATGCCCACCGGCGGCGTGGAACCGGAAGCCGCCAACCTGAAAGCGTGGTTCGGCGCCGGTGTGGTCTGCGTAGGAATGGGCTCCAATCTTATACCAAAAGAAATCCTTGCAAACCGCGATTGGGAAAGCCTCGGAGAGAAAATTAAGCAAACGTTTGCATTATTGCGGTCATTGCAGTAATTTGTAATGATCATACCTTAAACAACTCAACTGACATGAATTCCACTGTAATTGGCCGGTACCGCTGGCGAATATGCGCCTTGTTGTTTTTTGCTACCACTATCAACTACATCGACCGGCAGGTCATCGGTATTTTAAAACCCGTACTGGAGAAAGAGTTTAACTGGACGGAGAGCCAATATGGCGAGATCGTGATGGTTTTTTCCGCTTGTTATGCATTCGGCCTGCTCATCTTCGGGCGGTTTGTGGATAAGGTGGGCACCAAAGTAGGTTACAGTGTGTCGATCGTTATCTGGAGCATAGCCGCGATGGCACATGCCCTGGCGAAATCCACCTTCGGTTTCGGCGCAGCCCGTGCGGTATTGGGATTGGGCGAAGCGGGGAATTTTCCCGTGGCGATCAAATCCGTTGCGGAATGGTTCCCGAAGAAAGAGCGCGCTTTCGCAACGGGGATTTTTAACTCCGGCGCAAACATCGGGGCCGTACTGGCGCCGGCAGTAGTGCCCTGGCTCGCCAACGCGTACGGCTGGCAGGAAGCGTTTATCTGGACGGGCGTTGTAGGCTTCATCTGGCTGATCTTCTGGATCGTGATGTACGAAATCCCCGCCCGCCACAAGAAAATCACCAAAGCGGAATATGAATACATTCACAGCGACCAGGTAGACGATTCAGGCACCAAAAAGAAAGTGCCCTGGCTGAAGCTGTTCGGCATCCGCCAAACCTGGGCTTTCGTGTTCGGTAAACTGCTGACAGACCCGATCTGGTGGTTCTTCCTCTTCTGGTTGCCTTCCTACTTCTCGACCACTTTCAAACTCGATATGAAAAACCTCGGCTTGCCGCTGATCATCGTGTATACAGCTACAACCGTTGGCAGCATTGGCGGCGGATACCTGTCGAGCTGGTTCATCAAGCGCGGTATGCCGGTATTCAAAGCGCGTAAAACCGCCATGTTCATCTTCGCGATCTGTGTATTGCCGATCATGACGGCGAGATATACCGATAGTATGTGGGTAGCGGTGGCGCTTATCAGTCTGGCTGCGGCTGCGCACCAGGCCTGGTCTGCCAATATCTTCACCACCGCGTCAGACATGTTCCCGCGGTTCGCATTGAGCTCCGTGGTAGGGATTGGCGGTATGGCCGGTTCGCTGGGCGGGATGCTGTTCCCTATCGTGGTCGGCGCGCTGCTCGACCACTACAAAGCCCTGGGCAACATCAACGCGGGATACAATATCCTTTTCCTGATCTGCGGCGTGATGTACCTGCTCGCCTGGATCATGATGCACATCTTCGCTCCCAAAATGGAGCAGGTGGAAATTGCAGAAGCATAGATTTTACGATGTATCATAGTTTACGGCGCAACCTTCACCGGTTGTGCCGTTTCTTTTGGTTTCCAACCAGTTCGGTGCCACCCTACTGATATAAGTAATTTTGCGTAATTTTCGGGCCAACAGCAGCATATGTCCCTAATCACCAGGGTTATCCCGAAACTTGCAGTAACCTGTACCATTTTGTTTATCCTGCTCAGTTGGGCTGGCATTTCCGCCAAAGCACAGCTGAGGGCTGATTTCACACCCAGCAAATCCAGCGATTGCGAAAGCCTCATCACCAGATTCAACGATAATTCTACCGGGAACCCCGTTTCCTGGCAATGGAACCTCGGCAACGGATCCGTTTCAACGGCCCAAAACCCCAGCGCATCCTACACTTCGCCCGGCACCTACAAAGTGACGCTCACGGTGAAAGACGCCGCCGGCAATACCAATTCCACGGAAAAAACCGTCACCGTCTGGGCCAACCCCAAACCCGATTTCGCGGCCAGTCCGGTAAAAGGCTGCATCCCGTTCGACGTTACCTTTACCGACAAGTCCAATCCCGTCAACGGCACCATCACCACACAAAGCTGGGATTTCGGCGACGGCACCACCGGCTCCGGCAGCAACCCGGTCCACACCTACAACAACGTCCTGAAAGCCGCCGTGACACTTACCGTCACCAACAGCAACGGATGTACGGCGTCCAAAGTGATCCCCAATATCGTAGATGCCGGCGCCACGCTCACGGCCAACTTCAGCGTGTCTGACCGGTTTATTTGTTCGGCTCCGGGAACAGTGACGATCACCAATGCCTCCTCAGGCCCGGGCGCCCTCACGTATAAATGGGACTTCGGTGACGGGAAAACCGCTACCGGCGCTAATCCGGGCTCGCATACGTACACCGCGAGAGGCGTGTATAAAATCACCCTCACCGTATCCAACGACAGGGGATGCGTTTCTTCCAAAACTTCGGAAGAGATCAACGTCGCCAATTATAAAACGAACTTCGATCTGCCCGCCAGCATTTGTGAAAACAGCAATACCAATTTCACCGCCAGCAATTCGCCGCAAGCCGACAACGTGACCTGGAGCGTCGATAAGGGATATATCAGTTACTGGGGCGGTTCCGCTTATTATTCGCCCGCCGGCGCCGGTACCGTTAAAGTGACCATGACGGCCGATTACGGCACCTGCCGCGAAACCGTTACGAAAGACTATGTGGTGAAACCCGCGCCACAGGCCGCTTTTTCCATCGATCAGGCTGCGATCTGCGACGTTCCCGCCACCGTGAAACTAACCGATAATTCGACCGGCGCCACGAGCTGGAGCTGGACTTTCGGGGACGGCCAATCCTCCACGCAGCGGAACCCCACCGTCACCTACACCAGCCTGGGATATTACTGGATCAAACAGACCGCCACCAATGCACAAGGCTGCTCCAGCACTACGGAGCGCTACATCCATGTTCAGAAACCGGAAATCTACGCCTACGCCAGCATTACATCGGGCTGTGAAGGGATTTCCCCTGCATTCGGCGCCAGCAGCACCACCGGAGATGATATTGTAAGTTATGAATGGGATTTCGGGGACGGAAGCCCCAAATCCTCCGAAGCCACGCCCACACACACTTACAACAAAGCTGGCAACTATGTTGTGAAAATGAATTATACCACGGCCAACGGCTGTAAAGGCACCGCAACCTCGTATTCCTTTTACCAGATCAGTGTGTATAAAAAACCGACGCCCGATTTCACTTCTCCACAGGCGCCGCAGGTTTGCGGGAACAATTGGGTGATATTCAACGCCACAACGGATGTGGGCACTTCCTTCAGCTGGAACTTCGGGGACTATTACGGCGGCTCCAACCAAAATACGCAACACAGCTACCGCGAGCCCGGAACGTACGACGTGTCGCTGACCGTGTCTAACAACGGATGTGCGACCACCATCACCAAACCGGCTTTCATCAAAGCCGTCAACCCTTTCCCCAGGTTCGTCAGAAAGGATATCGACTGCAATAACCGGACAACCATCAGCTTCGAAGACCAATCCATCGGAACCATCACCAGCTGGAAATGGAGCTGGGGCGATGGAAAGGAAGATGCCTTCACCACGAAAACCCATCCTTCCCATAAATACGACAAAACCGGCCAATATCTCGTGAAACTCACGGTGTCCGACGGCACCTGCACCAGCACCGATTCCGCCACCATAAGCGTTTACGCGCCGGGCACCATCACTATCAGCGCCGATAAACCGGACCTTTGCGGCAACGAAACCCTCAAAGCCACGTTGCTGACCATCGACCGGTCGCTGTATTATTCCTATTACTATTACAGCTGGATTTCTTCGGAAGGCTCAACGCCGCAGTGGGACAACTACAACTACGACAAGGTGAGCTACACCAACCTGAAGCCCGGTAAAAATACCATTCACTTCCTGGCGGTCAACCATCAGGGTTGCCTCGATTCCAGCAACAAAGTGGAAGTGAACGTGCGCGGCCCGCTCGCCAAATTCAAATCACCCGACGTGCTGGAATGCCGCGGAACGGAATTGACTTTCGTTGACCAGACCGATATTTCGAAAGGGAAACCCATCAAGACCTGGTCCTGGGACTTCGGCGATGGTACCGGCCCCAAAATATTCACGGCGCCTCCGTTCAAATATACCTACCATAAATCCGGGTACTTCTATCCGAGGCTGACCGTTACCGACGAAGAAGGATGCAGCAATTCGGCAGACGGGACCTACCTCCAGGTAAACGGCCCCAACGCCGATTTTACGCCCAGCGCCAACCTGATCCGGCCGGGCGGCGATGTATGGTTCTACAACAACACCAGCGAAACGGGCGGCTATGCTACGTATGAGTGGGATTTCGGGGATGGGACCACTTCCACCGATTACAGCCCGAACAAAACGTATCCCGACAAAGGTTTATATACCGTGAAGCTGCTGGTGAGGGATAATAACGGTTGTACCGACAGTATTAAAAAACAGATCAAGGTGTCGAGCGTGAGCGCGGATTTTACGTTTACCACCACGTTCGTCAACAATAGCGGCTGCCCGCCGGTGATCGCCAAATTCACGAATGTTTCGCTCAATTACAGCAGCTCGTATTGGGATTTTGGCGACGGAAGCTTCTCCACGCTCGATAATCCTTCCCATACCTACACCTACGCCGGCAAGTACAAAGTGAAACTGAAAGTGGTGGGCGATGCGGGAACGGAAGACGAGTTTGAACAGGAAGTGGAAGTGAAAGGCCCCTATGCCACGATCACGACTTCCGCCACGGGCGGTTGCCTCACGAAAGAGATCGAGTTTACGGTGGATGCGGTGAACGCCGTGAATTTTGCATGGGATTTTACGGACGGGGAAGTAACGGAAACAACGGCCGCCTCCATCAAGCATACCTTTAAAGATCCGGGCGTGTACAAACCGCGCCTCATCCTGTCTGACCAGGCCGGGTGCAAAGGCACCGCTTTCCTCAAAGATCCGATCGTGATCGACAAACTGGACGTAAAACTGAACACCACACCGGCGTTTCTGTGCGATAAAGGCTGGATCGATTTCAAGCCCGAATTCAACAGCTATTCCATCGACGAGTTGAAAGAAGCGGCGGAATACAAATGGACGTTCGACGCGGGGCTGACCGTTCAGGACGAAACCACCGCCCAGCCCCGTTTCTATCTCGATCAGCAGAGAGCTTTCACTTTCACGCTCACCACCACCACCGCATACGGATGCTCCCAAACGGTGAACAAGACCGTGCAGGTGTTCCCCCGGCCGGTTTCGGCCATCACGGCACCGCTGCAGGCTTGCCAGGACGCACAGGTGACGTTCAGCGGCGCAGTGAGCGTGGTAAACGATGTGACCTGGAAATGGGACTTCGCCAACGGAAGCACCAGTACCGCACAACAACCCGGCGGACAGGCGTTTTCCAAACCCGGGCTCACAGCCGTGCAACTCATCGTTTCCAGTAAAGACGGATGTAACGACACCGCTGTCCACCAAATCAATATCACGCCAACGCCGGTGGTGAATGCCGCATCCGCTGCATCTTTCGTTTGTCTTGGCAATAGCACAACTTTGAGCGCCGGCGGTGGTATCAGCTACCGGTGGGCGCCGGTGGATGGGCTGGACGATCCTTCGTCTCCCACGCCGGTGGCGGCTCCCGACATAAACACAGACTATATGGTGACGGTGACGGACGCCAACGGATGCACCAATTCAGGCGAAGTGAGCATTCGCGTAGCGCAGCCGTTCCAGATCCAAACCATGCCCGATACCACTTTGTGCCTGGGTCACGTGCTTCCGCTGCGGGTTTCCGGCGCGGACCATTATCAGTGGAAAGGGGAAGGGCTGGACAAGACGGATATTCCCCTTCCGCGCGCCACCATCAAATCCACCGGCAATTACACATATGAAGTAACCGGCTTCGACGCAGACGGATGTTTCACGGACGATGCCACCGTTACGGTGAACGTGCATCCCGCGCCCACAAGCAACGCAGGGCCGGATCGCGTGGTGATGTCCGGGGTTCCGGTAGTGCTGGGCGGACAGGGCAGCTCCGACATCGTTAAATGGACCTGGACGCCCCCGAAATTCCTGGATTGCCCTACCTGTCCCGCTCCGAGTGCGCTCCCCGACCTTACCACCCGTTATAAACTGGAAGTGGAAAACCGGTTCGGGTGCAAAGCGATCGACGATGTGCTGGTGACGGTGGGCTGCGACCAGGGCAGCGTTTTCATGCCGAACGCCATCACCCCCAATAAAGACGGCATCAACGAATGGTTCTATCCCAAAGGACGCGGCATCAAGGAAGTAAACTGGATGCGGATTTACGACAGATGGGGTGGGCTGGTATTCGAGAACGTGCACTTCCAGCTGAACAATCCGGCGGCGGGCTGGAACGGCAGCTGGAAAAACAAAACCTCGCCTTACGGCACGTATGTTTACGCCATCGAAACGGTGTGTGAAGACGGCAGCACATTCATTTTCCGCGGAACGGTGACCGTGATCCGGTAAGATATTTTATCCATAAAATGAAAGCGGCGAAGCATATGCTCCGCCGCTTTTCTATTTTTCATCTACATTGTCCGGGATTAAAGGCTCACGCCGCGTTTCCAGGGAATGAAATCGTCCTGGTGGAGGCGTTCTGCTTTGGTGATCTCTTCGCCGCTGGCCAGTCTGATCACGTAGTCGAGGATATCTTCACCCATCTGTTCGATGGTTTTTTGTCCGCTGATGATGCTGCCGGTATCGATGTCGATAATGTCGGGCATGCGTTGTGCGAGGCGGCTGTTGGTAGCCAGTTTCACTACAGGCGCGATGGGGTTGCCGGTAGGTGTTCCGAGGCCGGTAGTGAAGAGGACCACATTCGCGCCGGAGCCTACTTCCGCGGAGGTGGATTCTACGTCGTTACCCGGTGTGCAAAGCAGGTTGAGGCCCGGTTTGGTCACATATTCCGTGTAATCCAGTACATCGCGGACGGGGGAGGTGCCGCCTTTTTTGGCTGCGCCGGCCGATTTGATGGCGTCGGTGATGAGGCCGTCTTTGATATTGCCCGGCGAGGGGTTCATGTAAAACCCGGAACCAACGGATTGCGCCTGGTTCTCGTACGCGCGCATGATGGTGATGAACTTATCTGCAGTGGCTTCTTCTTCGCAACGGTTGATCAGTTCCTGTTCCACGCCGCACAGCTCGGGGAATTCGGAAAGGATGGTGGTGCCTCCGAGTGCAACCAGGAGGTCGGACGTGTGGCCGATGGCCGGGTTGGCGGATATGCCGCTGAACCCGTCGGAGCCGCCGCATTCCAGGCCGATGGTGATTTTGGACAGGGGCGCGGGTTTGCGTTCCTGTTTGTTGGCTTCCACGAGTGCGAGGAAGGTGTCGCGGATGGCGTTGCTCAGCATATTGAATTCCGAGCCGCTGGTTTGCTGTTCGTAAACGAGGACGGGCTTGTTGAAATCGGGATTCAGTTTTTTGAGCGATTCCTGGAGGATGGATACCTGGGCGTGCTGGCAGCCGAGGCTGAGCACGGTGGCGCCGGCCACATTGGGGTGGTGGATGTAACCGGCGAGGAGGGCGCAGAGCGCGTCGGAATCTTGCCGGGTGCCGCCGCATCCGCCTTCGTGGATGAGGAATTTCACGCCGTCGATATTCGGGAATACGGTGCTGCGGGTGCTCGACTGATCGGCTTCCGCTGCTTTATAATCTTTAATGGCGTCGAGGTCCCCGGATTTGAAGAGGCTGACGAGGTCGTTTACCTGTTGGTTATATACTTCGGGCGGCGCGAATCCGAGCCCTTTTTCGAAGGCGGTTTTGATCACGCCCACGTTCCTGTTCTCGCAAAATACCATCGGTATCACGAGCCAGTAATTGCGGGTGCCTACCTGGCCGTCTGCCCGATGGAAACCATTGAAAGTCTTGTTCTTCCATTTGCTCACGTCGGGCGCCTGCCACTGGATGGAGGCGTCTTTTTCATGGAAAGCGTCGGCGTCGTGCTGGAGGTTCTTTACGGTGATGGGCTCGCCGGGGGCGATGTCTGTCACGGCTTTCCCTACCAGAACGCCGTACATCAGCACGGGATCGCCGGAATGGAGGGGCGCGAACGGAAATTTATGTTTGGCGGGAACGTTGTGCGTCAATTGGATCGAAGTGCCGTTGAACTCGATCTGCCGGCCTGCCGGAAGATCCTGTAAAGCCACCAGCACATTGTCTTTCGGGTGAATCTGAAGAAAGGTGTTCATGATATGCTAAAATAGACCATTTGCTGAAGTTGCGTTAATACTATCCACTGTATTCATGATTTAATATTAACGCACCCACAAAGTTACATATTCCTCCCGCCATGGCGCGCCAATGGCCTGTTAATCTTTATGCAAACGTTTGCAGATTTCATTGATTATTTATAACTTCCGGCTCCCGTTCCACGGTATTATTTCATTACGATTTCGCATACATCTAAAAAAACATCCTAATTGATGAGCACGCATATCGAAACCAGGTACGCCAGCAGTCCGGCCGAAGCCAAATCCTGGGACACCGCCCAGGCCCGTGAAGCCCTGCTGATACCTTCGCTCTTCGAGGCAGACGCCGTTCGCCTCGTATACAGTCATTACGACCGGTTCATCACCGGCGGCGCCATGCCCGTAGCCGGCCCGCTCATCCTCGGGGCCCCCGATGCCCTCAAGGCGGAATTCTTCCTCGAGCGCCGCGAACTGGGCATCATCAACGTGGGCGCCCCCGGCACCGTAACCGTAGACGGAGAAGCGTTCGAACTGGGGCACAAGGAAGCGCTCTACATCGGCAAAGGCAAGCGCAGCGTAATTTTCGCATCCGCCAGCGCAGCCGCTCCGGCGATGTTCTACCTCAATTCCACCCCCGCGCACATGACCTACCCCACCCGCCGCGTCACCAAAGCAGAAGCGGAAGTGGTAACCCTCGGCGCCCAGGAAACCGCCAATCACCGCACGATCAACAAACTGCTCGTCAACTCCGTAATCCCCACCTGCCAACTCCAGATGGGCATGACGGAACTCAAGCCCGGCAACACCTGGAACACCATGCCCGCCCACACGCACGACCGCCGCATGGAAGTTTATTTCTATTTCGAAGTGCCCCAGGGCCAGTCGGTTTGCCACTTCTGGGGCCAGCCGCAGGAAACCCGGCACATCTGGATGCAAAACAACCAGGCCGTCATTTCCCCGCCCTGGTCTATCCACTCCGGCTCCGGCACCAGCAACTACACCTTTATCTGGGGCATGGCCGGCGAAAACCTCGATTACGGCGACATGGACCATTGCGCCATCACCGATTTAAGATAGTCTGCATATGTTCTATACATGGAAAAAATGGTGCCTCGCAGGCATCGCCGCCGCATCGCTCGCCCTGCCCGCCACGGCGCAGGAACGGCTGCAAGCCGACACGCTTTTCACCTATATGAAAAAGGTGAACGACTGGCAGTTCAAAAACCTGGAACGCAAAGGCTGGACCTGGCAGAAATGGGACTGGACGAACGGTGCCCTTTACGCCGGCGCCTATGCTTACGCCGAGATCGCCAACGATCCGGCGAACTTCGAACGGCTGCTGCGGATTTCGGAAGATAACGGCTGGAACACAGGGCCACGGAGGCTTTTCGCTGACGATTACTGCGTTGGCCAACTCTACGCCCAACTGTACCGCGTATACGGAGAAGAGCCCATGATACGCCGCTGGCGCTCGCTGGCGGACAGTATCGGCAAATTACCGCACGATGAGCCGCTCGACTGGAAGAACAGTATCCACCTGCGCGAATGGGCCTGGTGCGACGCCCTGTTCATGGGCCCCCCGGCGCTGGCGTACCTTTCCACCGCCACCAACGACCCGTCCTACCTGGAAACGGCCGTGAAACTATGGTGGAAAACCTCCGATTTCCTATACAACAAATCCGAACGCCTCTATTACCGCGACGCCCGTTATTTCGACAAAAAAGAAAGCAACGGCGCCAACGTGTTCTGGAGCCGCGGAAATGGTTGGGTAATGGGCGGATTGGTGAGGATGCTCGCCAACATGCCGGCCAATCACCCGTCGCGCCCCGCGTTCGAAAAGCAGTTTAAAGACATGGCCACGCGGTTGGCGGGTTTGCAGTATGCAGACGGCACCTGGCACGCGGCTTTGCTGGATATGGACAGTTATCCTTCCAAAGAAACCAGCGGCACGGGCTTTTTCATTTATGCGATGGCCTGGGGCGTGAACAATGGCTTGCTGCCGAAGAAAGACTTCCGGCCCGTGCTCGTCAAAGGCTGGAACGCGCTGCAGCAGAGCGTTCACGCAGACGGCAAGCTGGGATTTGTGCAGAAGATCGCCGATTCGCCCGGCAAAACCACGTTCGACGATACGGAGGTATATGGCGTAGGGGCGTTCCTCCTCGCCGGCACCGAATTGCTGAAAATGGCGCTGGCCGAACAGAAATTCCCGGTTACTGTTGAGGTATATAATCCCGCAGGCGCCGTAGCCCCGCTTTCCGAACTGGATTACGCCGCGGTGGCCGCCAAATGGAAACCCCTGCGCAAGGGGCCCTTCAAAATCATCAACGCGGTTACCGGCAAGGAAGTGGCTTACCAGCTGATCACCGAAGGCGGCAAACAACCGGTAAAAATCCTGGTCGATGCGCCCCTGGCCCCCGGTGGCCGCGCGGTCCTCACTTTCGCGGAAGGCGTTCCCGCGCCCGTGGAACCGAAAACCTACGGAAGGTACATCGCCGAGCGGCTCGACGATTACGCCTGGGAAAACGACCGCGTGGCGTTCCGCATGTACGGCCGCGCGCTGGAATCGCAACCCAAGCATAATGCGTATGGTGTGGATTTCTGGAACAAACGGACCGAAAAAATGATCGTCAACAGTTGGTACAAACGCACCAATTATCATAAAGACGAAGGCGAGGGACTGGACGGTTACAGCGTAGGTTTCACGCTGGGCGCGGGCGGCATTGCGCCGTACACGAAAGACAGCATTTGGTACTCCCGCAACTACACCGGCCACCGCATGCTCGACAGCGGTGCGCTCCGCACCACCTTCGAACTGCAATACGAGCCCTGGAACGCAGATGGCAAACAAGTGAGCGTGGTAAAACGCGTGTCGATCGATGCGCACAGCCAGCTTTCCCGGATGGAAATCACCTACACTGCGCCACTCACGGCTGCCGTGGGGATCGTGAAGCGCCCGGCGCCCGGTACGGAATATTTCGGGGAGCAGGACGGAGTGATGGGTTACTGGGAGCCCGCTTCGCCGAAAGACGGTACCACCGGCATCGGCGTGGTAATGGTGACGCCCGTAAAGGAAATGGCCATGGAAAAGGGGCACCTGCTGTCTATCGTTCCCACGGCCGAAGGCAATAAAGTGGTGTATTATACCGGTGGCGCCTGGGACAAAGCGGGCCTGATCACCAACTCCGGCGAGTGGTTCAATTACCTCCGGCAGGAAGCGCAGAAGCTGCGGAAGCCCGTCCAGGTAAGGATTTACTAATTTCGAAATACAGATTTATGTCCATATTCGACAAATTCAGCCTCAAAGGCAAAACGGCCCTCGTAACGGGCTGCAAGCGCGGGATCGGGAAGGCGATGGCCGAGGCGCTGGCGGAAGCGGGCGCAGACGTGATCGGCGTATCGGCTTCGCTGGAGCTTTCGGGCAGCGAGGTGGAAAAAGCGGTGACCGCCACCGGCCGGAAATTCAAGGCCTACCAATGCGATTTTGGGAACCGCGCGGCTTTGTATACATTTATTGCGGCAGTCCAACAGGATTTCCCGGTTATCGACATACTCGTGAACAACGCAGGCACCATCATGCGCAAGCCGGCAGCCGAGCATCCCGACGCGTTTTGGGACGAAGTGATCGCCATCAACCAGACGGCGCAATTCATTCTCACGCGGGAGATCGGTAAGCATATGCTGGAGCGGGGCAGCGGAAAGGTGATCTTCACCGCATCGCTCCTCACTTTCCAGGGCGGCATTAACGTGCCGGGATATGCGGCCAGCAAGGGCGCGGTGGGGCAGCTGACGAAGGCGTTCGCCAACGAGTGGGCCGGCCGTGGCGTGAATGTAAACGCCATTGCGCCGGGGTATATTTCCACCGATAATACCGCCGCGTTGCGGGCAGACGAGAAGCGCAGCCAGGGCATCCTGGAACGCATCCCCGCCGGCCGCTGGGGCGAACCGGAAGATTTCAAGGGGCCCGTCGTTTTCCTGGCATCCGCCGCTTCCGCCTATATGCACGGAACGGTGATGACGGTAGACGGGGGCTGGATGGGCCGATAAACCAATACAAATTATGTCCGTACGTTCTGAAAAAACAATCGTGGATATCGCCGAAGAGCTGGGGCTCTCCGTGTCCACCGTTTCCCGCGCGCTCAACGATCATCCCAACATCAGCGCCAAGACGAAGGAAAAAGTGAGGAAAATGGCCCGGAAGCTCGGCTACCGGCCCAACGCCATGGCAGCCGGTTTGCGGAACAACAAAAGCAAGACCATCGGGCTCATCATCCCGAGGATTTCCATGTTCTTCCCCGCCGCCATCACCACCGTGGTCCAGAATAAACTCCAGGAATACGGGTACCACCTCATCATCTGCCAGAGCAACGACTCCCTCGAGCAGGAACAACAGCTGGTCAACACGCTGTACTCCGCACGGGTAGACGGACTGGCCGTTTCCGCCACGCTTTCCACGACGGACTTTTCCCATTTCGACATCTTCAAACAGCACAATATCCCCGTCGTTTTCTTCGACCGCACGCCAAAGGATTACCAGGCGAAAGTGATCAAGGGAGACGATTTCGTGGGCGGGCTCACCGCTACGGAGCACCTCATCGAACAGGGCTGCCGGGATATCGTGCATATTTCCGGTCCGCTGACCTGTAACCTGTATGTGGAAAGGCTCGCCGGATACAAAAGCGCCCTCCAGCAACATAAAGTCCCGTTTAAAAAACAACGCGTCTTTTTCCATGAGCTCACGCGCGAGAACGCGCTGGCCACGGCCGAAAAGATCTTCGCCCAGCAGCCGTACCCCGACGGGATTTTCGCCACCAACGACACTACGGCCATCACGCTCCTGCAATATTGCCGCGAACGCGGGATCCGCGTGCCGGAAGATGTAAAGATCGTCGGCTATTCCAACGATCCGCGCACCGAGATCGTGACGCCCTCCATCACTTCGGTCAACCAGTTCCCCGCCACCATGGGCGAAAGGGTGGTTTCCGCGCTGATGGACCTTATCCAGACACGGCACCCCGCCGGTTACCGGCATCCGCAGGAAATTGTGCCTACCCAGCTCGTGGTACGGGATTCCAGCGCGGGATCGCCGAAAAAGAAAAAATGATCCACTTATGAAACAACTTGTCTTAGCATTACTCCTGTCCACTTCCACGGCCGCTTTCGCACAAACGAAACTGAGCAAAAAGGACATGAAGGCCCTCGTGGCCGAAAGCCTCGCATTCTCCGCCCGGCAATATAAAGGGATGATGACCGCAGTGCCCGACTCCCTTTTCCCCCGTTCCACCAACAAAGACGGCAGCCTCATGACCGCGAAGTTCAACTGGTGGACCGCCGGCTTTTACCCCGGCTCCTGCTGGTATCTCTTCGAAGCCACGGGAGACCCCGCTTTCCGCACGGAGGCCGAAAAACGCCAGGGGAATCTGCTGCCCAATCAATTCCGTACCAACACGCACGACCTCGGGTTCCTCATGTACTGCAGCTTCGGCAACGACCTCCGCCTCACCGGCGACACCGCCGCCCGCCGCATCCTGCTCACCAGCTCGGCATCGCTCATCAAACGGTATAAACCTACCATCGGCGCTATCCGTTCCTGGGACCACGCCGGCTGGAAATGCCCCGTCATCATCGACAACATGATGAACCTCGAAATGCTCATGTGGGCAGCCAGGGAAAGCAAAGACCCCAACTTTGCGAAGATCGCCGTCAACCACGCCAATACCACCATCAAAAATCATTTCCGCGACGATTACAGCTCCTACCACGTGATCGATTACGATACCGCGACCGGGCAGGTGCTCGCTAAAAAGACCCACCAGGGCCATTCCGACGCTTCGGCATGGAGCCGCGGGCAGGCCTGGGGACTGTACGGTTATACCATGATGTACCGCGAAACGAAAGACCGCACGTACCTCGACCAGGCGCGCCATATCGCGGAGTTCATGCTCAACCATCCCAACATGCCGGCCGATCTCGTACCGTATTACGATTACGACGTGCCGGAAATCCCCAATGCCATCCGCGATGCATCTGCGGGGGCGGTGATGGCTTCCGCGCTGCTGGAACTGAGCCGGTATGTGGATAAAACCGAATCGAAAAAATACTGGAACGCCGGTGCAGACGCGCTCGCCAGCCTCAGCGGCGATGCTTACCGCGCAAAGGAAGGCGCCAATAATCATTTTATCCTCCTGCACAGCACCGGCTCGATGCCGGGCAATTCGGAAATCGATGTGCCGTTGTCGTACGCCGACTATTATTATCTCGAAGCGTTGCTCCGGTATAAAAAGTGGAGCGGCCGCTAATATTAATTTTGTTGGTGAAATCCTTTTCTGGACGGGGAATGTGGCCATAGCGGCGCGTTCCCCGTTTCATTTCGCCCCAAACTGCCGTCTTTTTTACTTATTTTAGCCATATTCGAATAACAAAAGAAACTAACATAAGACTGAGCGTATGGGGCATTTTCCGAACCTGATTGTAGACCTGGCCTTGATATTGGGTGCTGCGGCGGTAACGACATTAATTTTCAAAGCATTGAAGCAGCCGCTGGTGTTGGGGTACCTCATCGCAGGGATTCTCGTGGGGCCGTACTTCCACCTGTTCCCCACGGTGCAGGAAGAAGGCAACATCAAGGTTTGGTCGGAAATCGGGGTGATCTTCCTCCTGTTCAGCCTGGGGCTTGAATTCAGTTTCAAGAAGCTCATGAAAGTGGGCGGCAGCGCAGGGATCACGGCGGTGGTGGAAGTGGCCGTCATGCTCGGGTTCGGGTACGTGGCCGGCCAGTTCATGGGCTGGAGCACCATGGATTCCATTTTCCTCGGCGGCGTATTGTCCGTTTCCTCGACCACCATCATCATCCGGGCGTTCGAGGAACTGGGCGTGAAGGGACAGAAGTTCGCGGGATTGGTTTTCGGGATACTGGTGGTGGAGGATTTGATCGCCATCGTGTTGCTGGTATTGCTGTCTACCCTCGCGGTAAGCCAGCAGTTCGCCGGAACGGAGATGCTGATGGCCGTGGTGAAGCTCGTGTTCTTCCTGGTGCTGTGGTTCATCGGCGGCATCTTTTTCATCCCGACTTTACTGAAGAAAACGAAGAAGCTCATGGGGGAGGAGACGCTCCTCGTGACCTCCATCGCGCTGTGCCTGCTCATGGTGGTGCTGGCCGTGAAAGTAGGGTTCTCCCCGGCTTTGGGCGCTTTCATCATGGGCTCGATCCTCGCGGAAACCACCCAGGCGGAAAAGATCGAGCATCTCGTGAAATCCGTAAAAGACCTTTTCGGCGCCATTTTCTTCGTATCGATCGGCATGCTCATCGATCCGAAAATGCTCCAGATCTATATTGTTCCGGTAGTGATCATCACGTTGCTGACCGTATTCGGTAAAACGTTCAGCACCACCCTCGGCGCGGTGATTTCCGGTCAGCCCCTGAAAACTTCCGTGAAAGCGGGCATGAGCCTGGCGCAGATCGGGGAGTTCTCGTTCATCATCGCCATTCTCGGCCGCGATCTGAAAGTGACGAGCGATTTCCTGTACCCCATCGCCGTGGCGGTGTCGGCCGTCACCACCTTCACCACGCCATACATGATCAAAGTAGCCGATCCGTTTTACAACTGGCTCGATAAATACATCCCCCAGAAATGGAAAAACTCGCTAGACCGCTACAGCAGCGGCGCGCAGACGATCTCGCAGGCGTCGGACTGGCAGGTGCTGTTCAAGGGATATGTGCTGAACGCCATGGTTTTCAGTGTGATCGTCATTGCGTTGGGATTGCTGTCGAACATCTACGTATTGCCTTTCATCGACGATCTCATCGGCGATAAATGGGGCAAAACCGTGACCGCGGCGCTCACTTTCCTCTTCATGCTCCCTTTCCTCTGGGCGTTGGCCGTACGGCAGATCCAGCCGAAAGCCTTCGCCAATCTCTGGGCGCAAAACCGGTATAAGGGGCCGCTGACGCTGTTCCGGACCGTCCGCATCGCGCTGGCCGTGTTCCTGGTGGGTTTCATGCTCGACCGTTTCTTCTCCTTCACCGTGGCGCTCACCGCTACGGTGCTCATTACCGGCATCCTGCTGCTGTTGAACCGAAAAATACAGACGTTCTACGACCGCCTGGAAGCGCGCTTCCTGTCTAACTACAACGCCCGCGAAACCGCCGAAGCCGCCCGACGGCCCGTGCTGGCGCCCTGGGATGCCCACCTGGCCGCGTTCCATGTGCATGCAGACTGGGATGGTGTGGGCAAAACCCTCGAGCAGCTGGGCCTCCGGGAAAAATACGGGGTCAACATCGCCGTGATAGAAAGAGGCGAACGGCTGATCCCCATTCCCGCGAAAAGCGAGCGCCTGTTCCCGGGAGACCGGCTCCAGGTGATCGGGACCGACCAGCAGATCGAAGCGTTCCGCCATTTCATCGAGCACCACGAGCCGCATCCCCAGTTTTCGCGGTCGCAGGTCCAGCTCCGCCGGTACGAAGTGCTGGACGGATCGGGCGTCAACGGGAAATCCATCCGCGAATCCGGTATCCGCGAAATGGCGCATAGCATGGTAGTTGGGGTGGAAAGAGGGGAAGAGCGCATCCTCAACCCCATTTCCGATATGCGGCTGGAAACCGGGGACATCGTCTGGATCGTGGGAGATCCCCGCCGGACCACCGCCCTTTTCCGCGTAAAAGGCGAAAAACTGAAGGCCTAGCAAATGATGTAAATCTTTCCCTGAATTCTATAATGCCCCGCCGGCCGTTCCTGCTGATCTTTGTATCCTCAAAGGAAACACAAGATGGAAACATTGGAACAAACGGTAAAAACGAACTTCCCGGTAACCGGCATGAGCTGCGCAGCTTGCGCCGGTTCCGTGGAAAGCATGCTGCAGGCGCAGCCGGACATTATCTCCGCCGCCGTCAACTTCGCCAGCAGTTCCGTGCTGGTGGAATACGCTCCCGGAAAGGCCAACCCGGCCGAATGGAAAAAAGCGATCCAGTCAGTAGGGTACGACCTCCTCACCGAAAATATGGAAACCGGGCTGGAAGACCACCAGCGCGCCCATTACGCACAACTGAAAAAGCGCACCATCTGGGCCGTGCTGTTTTCCGTGCCCCTGGTGGTGATCGGGATGTTTTTCATGAACATGCCCTACGCCAACTGGATCATGTGGGCCCTTTCCACGCCCGTGGTGCTCGTGCTCGGCCGTCATTTCTTCATCAACGCCTGGAAGCAGGCCCGCAACGGCAAAGCCAACATGGATACCCTGGTGGCCCTCAGTACCGGGATCGCATACGCTTTCAGCGTCTTCAATACATTGAACCCCGAATTCTGGCATAGCCGCGGCCTGCACCCCCACGTGTATTTCGAAGCCGCCGCAGTGGTGATCGCATTCATCCTCCTTGGTAAGCTCCTCGAAGAAAGGGCCAAAGCCTCTACTTCGTCCGCCATCAAGAAGCTCATGGGCCTGCAACCCAATACGGTAGTGCGCATCGCGGCCGACGGACAGGAAACCGTGGTTCCCCTCGCCGAAGTGCAGGTGGGCGACGTGCTGCTCGTGAAGCCCGGAGAACAGGTGCCGGTGGATGGAAAACTGGTGGGCGGAAAATCTTATGTAGACGAAAGCATGATCACCGGCGAGCCCGTGGCCGTAGCGAAAGAGCCCGGTTCCGAAGTGTTTGCCGGTACGCTGAACCAGAAAGGCAGTTTCCGGCTGGAAGCCGCGCAGGTAGGCGGCGCCACGTTGCTGGCGCAGATCATCCGCAAGGTGCAGGAAGCGCAGGGATCGAAAGCCCCCGTGCAGAAGCTCGTCGACAAAGTAGCCGGGATCTTCGTACCGGTGGTGATTGGCATCGCATTGCTGGCCTTCGCTTCCTGGCTCATCTGGGGCGGGGCCAACGGGCTGACCCAGGGCCTCCTGGCACTGGTGACCGTGCTGGTGATCGCATGCCCCTGTGCGCTGGGGCTCGCAACGCCAACCGCCATCATGGTGGGCATGGGCAAAGGCGCTGAGAACGGAATTCTTATCAAAGACGCGGAAAGCCTCGAAAAAGCCTATCGCATCCAGGCGCTGATCCTCGACAAGACCGGCACCATTACCGAAGGGAAACCCGCGGTAACCGGCGAAGCCTGGCTGTCGGAAGAAGACCGCCTCATGTTTTCCGGCGCTTTCCTGGCGCTGGAGCGCGAATCCGAACATCCGCTGGCCGAAGCCGTGGTGAAACAGTTACAGGGCATCACACCTGAAAAGCTGCAGCATTTCGAAAGCATTACCGGCCGTGGCGTAAAAGGAAGCGCCCTGGGCAAAGGGTTCTTCGCCGGCAACCAGCAGCTCCTGGAAGAAAACGGTATCCGCATCGCCGATTCCCTCAAAGAAAAATCAGACGAATGGCTGAACGCCGCTTACACCGTGATCTGGTTCGCCGATACACAGAAAGCACTGGCCGTGATCGCCATCGCCGATAAAATAAAAGACGGCTCGCCCGAAGCCATCCAACAATTGCAGGACATGGGCATCGAAGTATACATGCTCACGGGCGACAATGCCCGCACCGCCGCCGCGGTGGCCGCACAGACCGGGATCCGCAACGTGAAGGCCGGGCTCATGCCCGACGGGAAAGCCGCCTTCGTCCAGGAACTGCAACGGCAGGGCAAAGTAGTAGCGATGGTGGGAGACGGGATCAACGACAGTCACGCCCTGGCACAGGCCGATGTGAGCATCGCCATGGGGAAAGGGACAGACATCGCGATGGACGTGGCCATGATGACGCTCATCTCTTCCGACCTCCGTCATATCCCGAAAGCGATCCGCCTCTCGCGGAAAACGGTGCGCACCATCCGCCAGAACCTTTTCTGGGCCTTCATTTACAACGTGATCGGCATTCCGGTGGCAGCGGGCGTCCTCATTCCCATCACGGGCTTCTCGCTCGATCCCATGTTGGCCGGAGCGGCCATGGCACTGAGTTCCGTGTCGGTGGTGAGCAACAGTCTCCGGCTTAAATTATCAACTATTTAATCAAACATATAAATCTATCGAATCATGCAAACGCTCAAATTCAAGACGAATATCAATTGCAGTGGCTGTGTTAAAGGAGTTAGCCCGGCGCTGAACGGCGAAAAGGAAATCGCACACTGGGAAGTAGATACCAACAATCCCGATAAAATACTGACCGTTTCCACCAGCACGCTCACAGCGGAAGAAGTGGAAGAAACGGTGAAAAAGGCAGGATTTAAAGCAGAGAAGATCTAACGGAAACGCATAGTGTATAGTGTGACATCAGACCGGTTGCGGCCTTCGGGGCGTAGCCGGTTTTCACATTAGGGAAACGTATCAAGTCCCGGAAAATTCTTTACGAAGCGATCCGGTTGATGTATTATGTGACGGCGATGTGGAAAACGGGACAGTCTCGCATCCTGCATACGGAAACCATAATTACCTTGCTATGATGAATTGGATGGTACGTTTTTCGAAAGTTAGTATGATGGCCGCTTTGGGCGGTATAATGTTTTTGATCGCCGCCTGCGGCAAACTAAAGGAATGGCGTATGAAAAAAGCGGTAGAGACCTGGGACCGGAGGATCTCAGAGTACAGGCCGGAGAACGGCGTTTGGCATCTGATGGCGCCGGGAGTGGGCGGTTTCGTGTACCCGGCGGGGATCGAAGCCCAGGCCGTGGATTTGATGCTGACTGACGTGCTGATGGCGGAACACATCCTCCGCTCACAATTGCCTTTGCTGGACACGCACACTACTTACCCCTTGCCGCCCGTTCGGTGGAAACTTCACCGGTTCATCCGGCAATACAGGGGCTTTCGGGATAATGACGGAAAGTTGCATGTTCATATTAATGCGGTTTGGGATGATGAGCGTGGAGACAATGGATGGATCGTAATACACGATGGCGGCAATTTTTACTGGCAGGTTTGGGTGGACGTGGATTCTGGCCGATTGTACGATCTGATGATCAACGGGGAAGCCTGATTATGTGGGAATTGCGCCTGGAACGCCCTCATGGCGCTTCTCCGGAAACTGCAGCGGGGAACGCGGGCTGGTGGTTCCTTTTGGGGCGATTTGACGGGAAATCCGCCGCAGGCAACGGGTACACGAAGTGCCGGAGGGGCGCCGGGCATCTTCGTACCTTTAATTCCATCAAAATACAGGCGTATGAAAGTCATTTATAAGAAACTGGGGCGCGAAAAGGCCTTCGGTCTTTCGGACTACGGCTCAAATACGATTGTAATAGACAGCAGGCTGAAAGGGCGCAAACATCTCGAAGTGGCCCTCCACGAATCATTGCACGTGTATTTCCCCGAAAAGAGCGAAACTTTTATCACCAACACCGCCCGCAGGCTCGCCAACATCCTGTGGCGGATGAACTATCGCCGGGTCGATAACTCGGTCGGCATTTAGCCTTTCCCTTCCTTTCCTGGCGCCGCCGGCCCTGCCGGCACGGAATTGTCATGAATTAGATACGGAAATCCGCTTTTTACCTTAATTTCCCGGCTGTAAGCATATTGTCAACCTCTTGCCGGAAGGTTACCCGGTCAAACCGCACTAAAAAATGAAAGAACAGAAAGGCCAGGAAATGAAAAGATTATCCCTGAAAGATGTGGCGCGCATGGCGGGCGTTGCTCCTTCTACCGTGTCGTTCGTTCTCAACGGAAAGGCCCGGCAGATGCGCATCAGCGAAGAACTGGCCGAAAAAGTGATGGCAGTAGTGAAAAAGACCGGGTATCAACCCCACTCCGTGGCCGTCAACTTGCGGACAGGCCAGTCCAAAACCCTCGGTCTTATGGTGGAAAGCATCTCCGGAAGCTTCTTCGCCGCCCTGGCCCGGGTCATCGAGTCGGAAGCCGACCGCTACGGCTACCATATCGTGTATTGCAGTACGGAAAATAATGCGCAGAAAGGCGGGGAACTGATTAAAATGCTCAGTCGCCAGCAGGTAGACGGTTACCTGATCACGCCCGCCGCCGGCATGGAGAAAGATATCCAGCAACTGATCGCCCACAAACGGCCGCTCGTGTTGATGGACAGCTACTTCCCCGAAGTGCAGGCGCCGCATGTTTTGATCGATAATTACGCCGGTGTGAAGCAGGGCATCGAGCACCTGGTAGACCGTGGCGCGAAGCAGATCGGTTTCGTGACGGTGGATATGGAATTGGTGCAGATGCAGGAGCGCATCAAAGGCTACCGCGAAACGCTGCGCCATCATGGGATTCCCGTGAAGAACAAGCTCGTGCTGGAATTGCCTTATAATGGCGATAAAGACGAATCCGTCCGCAAGATCCGCCAGTTCATTCAGGCGAACAAAGGGATCGATGCGTTGTTTTTCGCGACGAACTACCTGGGCATCCTTGGGTTGGAAGCCCTTGCAGGACTGAACCTGAAAATCCCCGACGATATAGCGGTGGTGTGCTTCGACGATCACGATATTTTCCGGTTGTACCCGCCCGGCATCACGGTGGTGCAGCAGCCGATAGAGGAAATCGCGAAAACGGCGATGCAGTTGCTGATGAACCAGTTAGACAAAAGTCAGCGTGCATTGCGCAAAACGAAGCTGGAGCTGCCGGGCAAGTTCATCAAGCGGGGATCTACGTGATAGTGACTTCCTTCTCTATTTGAAATTCCGATGCTGTTACATCTTTCTGGTACGATGAAACGGTTTAAAATGATCACGCGGATGTGATAATTTCGCTGCCGTTATGCAGCAGTTTCCGTTCGTCATTTTTCCTTCCAAAAATTTTTGGAATCGATAAATTAATTCTACATTTACGTCACGCCTATTCATCAAGGCTTTTTTTAAAACCCTTTGCTAAATCGATTTTGCTGTTTAGCATTGTGTTAAAAGGAGAGGAGATGGCGGGGTGGGACCTGACAATGAATGTAACAGTCGGGGGATGAAGTGCTATACCGCTTTATTCCCGCACCAAATTCTACGATCGGTTATGAAGGGATGGGCGATGCCTGTCCGTACACATTTGCTGACAAGGAAAAGCTTTTATCGAAAAACAGCTTGATTTTTTGTGACACACAGGAAGATTTGCTACACACATCCAGTGCGATCTCCTATTGTAAAACTCAATTACACTTATCGATGACGAACTAGCCAACGGCATCCAGGATGCCTCCCAAAAAACCAAGACGCCTTTTAAAACCATTTAGCTAAATCGATTTTGCGTCTGGCCGAGCGCCAGGGGCATGGCGGTTTGCTGCCCAATTCGTTCGGACCGAAAGTCTGCGCACAGGGATTTTTTTCCTTGCCGCTTCGACGGATCGTCCGCACCCAGGAAACTATTGCCTTTACCGCTTCGACGAAATGCCGGGGCATGGGGATTTATTGCCCTGCTGATTACCGGTAATGAATTGTGGTGATTGTAGCGACTGAAAATCCAACCGGAAGTGAATTGTAAAAAATTGCTTCAAAAGGAAACCTGCATGGTAAACTTTTGTGACGAATGTAGTGACTGAAAACATGCAAAGTAATGTGATGATTTTTTCAGTTTGAAGGCCGGCCGGTAAAGGGTTGTAGCATTTATAGCGACTGAAAGCCTGCAAGGAAATGAACTAACCGCCCGGGCCAAAAGCCCGCGCACACCGATTATTTAGCCAAGTAAAAATTCCCTGTCCGCAGGGACCAGGACATCCTATGCCTGTATTTTCTTAACCAAATCAATAAATTGCAATGAACACCGCATCCACGTTTTCCAGGCGTGTAGGCTGGATGAGCGTCTTGCTCGCGCTCGTCTGCTCCGTGGCTTTCTCCCAATCCCGTACCATCAGGGGGAAAGTGACAGACGCCAGGGACAACACGCCGCTTCCCGGCGTTACCGTGAAAATCGTCAACGCCGCCGCCGGAACGGTCACCGGCGCAGATGGCACCTATTCCATCTCCGTTCCCTCCGCCAGCTCGCGGCTGGAATTCAGCTTCATCGGCTACGAAACACTCACCCTCCCCGCCGGCGCCAGCGGCACCCTCGACGTGGGGCTCCCCCTTTCTTCCAAAAACCTGGAAGACGTAGTGGTAGTCGGATACGGCACCCTCAAGAAAAAGGAAATCACCAACGCCGTCACTTCCCTCAGACCCGAAAATTTTAACGCCGGCGTGGCCCGCAGCCCGCTCGATCTTATCCAGGGGAAAGTGCCCGGGCTTTCCATCACCCGCGCCAATGGCACCAACCCCAACGGTGGCGCCACTTTCCAGATGCGCGGCATCACCTCTCTCAATGGCTCGCAGGAACCCCTCATCGTTATCGACGGCGTCCCCGGTGGTAACCTCGACCTCCTCCAGCAGGAAGACATCGCCTCCGTAGACGTGCTCCGCGACGGCTCCGCCGCCGCTATCTACGGCACCCGCGGCAATGGCGGCGTGATCCTCATCACCACCAAAAAAGGCCGCGGCGGCGCTCCCCAGTTCAACCTGGCCACCTTCGTGCAGCGCGACTACGTAGCCAAAAAGCCCCGCTTCCTCACCGCCGACGAATTCCGCAAAATCGCGCCGAACGCCGACGAAGGCGGAAACACCGACGTGTACGACATGCTCCTCAACAAAGACAACCTTTCGCAGTATTACACACTCAGCGCCACCGGCGGCAATGAAAAGTCGAACTACCGCGCAGCCGTGTATTACAACAAAGGAGAAGGCATCGCCAAACGCAACTACCGCGACCAATACGGCGGCCGTATCAACGTCAACCAGACAGGCGTAAACGGCAGGCTCGTCCTGCAATCGAACCTTTCCGTGAACTTCAACAAAGCCGACCTCCTCGGCGGCAACAACGGCGACTTCGAACAGGCCGTGCAGCGCAATCCTACTTCCCCGCTCATGAAAGACGGCAAATACGTAAACCCGAACGGTTTCAACGTATACAACCCCATCGCGCGGCTGGAACAGGAACTGTATTACCGCGACCAGCAAACGCTGCAGGGCGATGCCAAACTGAGCTTCGAAGTGATCAAAGACCTCCGCGCCAGCGTGTTCGGCGGCATTTCCCGCAACACCTATAACGACCGGCAGTTCCGTACCAAAGACTCGAAGTCATCAGTAGACTCCTACGAAGGCCGCGGGTATGCTTATAAAGGCAATTACATGTCGCTGGACAAAACCCTGGACGTCACGCTCGACTACTTCAAGCGGATCGATAAGCACCAGGTGACGGCAGTAGCGGGTTACAGCTACTTCAACAGCACTTACGAAACGTTCAACATGAACAACTCCGGCTTCCTGACAGATGGTTTTCAGGACTGGAACATGGGCAACGGCCTCTTCCTCCGCGAAGGCAAGGCCGGAATGGGCAGCTATAAGGCAGAACATTCGCTGGTGGCGTTCTTTGCCCGCGCCAACTACTCTTTCAACGATAAATATTTTGCGCAGGCCATTTTCCGGTATGAAGGGTCTACCCGTTTCGGGAAAGACAACAAATGGGCGAAGTTCCCCTCCATTTCTGCCGGTTGGAACCTGCATGAGGAAGATTTTATTAAATCGACCGGATGGGTGGATCAGCTGAAACTGCGTGTGGGGTATGGTGAAACGGGCAACTCCGGTTTCGCCAACTACAATTCGCTGACGCTGATGAGCACCGGTGGCGCTTATCCGCTGGACGGGCGCTATCCCGAAACGGTGGGCCTTTCCCGCAATCCCAACCCGCGGCTGGGCTGGGAAACGAAGGCGGAATGGAACTTCGGCCTCGATTTCTCGCTCTTCGATAACAGGTTGGGCGGCTCGTTCGATGTGTACAGGAGAACGACGGGCGCGCTCCTCGGCAACTACGATGTGCCATTGCCTTCCAACGTGAACGATAAAATGTGGTATAACCTGGGCAGCATCCGGAACAAGGGTTTCGAGATCGTGCTGAACGCCGTTCCGGTGCAGAAAAAGAATTTCACTTACAGTACAGACATCACGTTCAACCGGCAGAACAACACCATGACCAAAATTTCGGGTCCCGGCTACCGGATCGAAATGCTGACTTTCGGGGGATTGCCGTCTCCGGGTAACCTCGGGCCTGCGATCCGCGTAGTGGAAGGCAGCGCACTGGGCAATTTCTACGGGAAACGTTTCGCCGGGTTCACCGCCGAAGGGGACTTCCTCTTCTACAAAAAAGACGGCTCCACCGGCAAGGCGGGCGATATCAAAGAAGAAGACCTTTCCGTGATCGGGAATGGTGTTCCGAAGATGATGATCTCCTGGAACAACAACTTCCGTTACAAGAACTGGGACTTCACCATGTTCTGGCGCGGAAAGCTGGGCGTGGATTTGCTGAACCTGCAAGACATGTATTTCGGCAATCGCAGCTGGCTGCCCAATAACCTGCTCATGGTGGCGCTGACGAAACATGCACAGGTGAAAGTGCCCCCGCAGTATTCCGATTATTACCTGGAACCGGGCGGGTTCGTGAAGCTCGACAACGTGACCATCGGCTACAAATTCCCCGTGAAATCCGGCGTGATCCGCCAACTCAGGGCATATGTTTCCGGCAGGAACCTGGCTACCATCACCAAATACTCCGGCCTCGACCCCGAGCTGCAAGACAACGGGATGACCACCGGTATCGACAACCGCGGGTTCTATCCGCGCACCCGTTCGTTCACCGTCGGCCTTAACCTGGGCTTTTAATTCACCGAAACCGAAGAAATCTTATGCAAAAGAAACATATCGTGCTGGGGCTGACCGCGCTGTTGTGCGGAGCGGCTTCCTGCACCAACCTCGACGAAAAAGTATATTCCGAGCTGGTTGCGGACAATTACTATAAAAACCGCACCGAAGTAATGACCGCCGTACTGCGTCCTTTCACCCATGCCAATGCCTGGGCCTCACCCACGGGGCAGGTAGGGTACTGGCGCGTGAGCGAGCTTTCCGGCGACCAGCTTGCCTGGCCGCAGAAAGGTATCCACGGGTTCGACGGCGGGCAATGGATCCGGCTCCATAATCATACCTGGACGGTAGACGACGATGTGGTCTGGAACCCCTGGCGGCTCATGTATTGGGGGCTCGGGTTTTGCAACAGCACCATCGGCGACCTGCAGAAAGTCGATTTCACCAAGATCGGCATGACGGAGGCAGACAAGGTGTCGATCATCGCGGAAACGAAGGTGCTGCGCGCCTGGCATTACCTCCGCCTCATGGACCTCTACGGGAACATTCCCATCGTAACGGAAGTGGGCGTGCCGGCTCAGCCGAAAGTGGCGCCGCGGAAGGAAGTCTGGGAGTTCATCGAAAAGGAGATCCGGGAGAACGTGGAACAGCTGCAGCCGCTGGGGCCGTCGATGGTAGGAAGAGTGAGCAAGGCCGCAGGATACGCCATGCTGGCGGAATTGTACCTGAACGCGCAGAAATGGGCGGGCGTAACGAAGTGGGACGAATGTGTGGCCGTCTGCAACAAAATCCTCAATGGGGACGGGGGCAGCCTGAAAGGTGCGGCGCCTGCGCTGGAGACCGATATCATGAAACCTTTCAATAATGTCAATCACAATTCACCCGAAAACCTATTCCAGATTGCCTATAACTTTACAGTAGGCAAATTCCGTTTCGGTTGGAATGGCGACCTCTGGCATTACGAGCAGCGGCAGGCGTATAACGCCACCGAGCGGGGGAATAACGGCATCGTGGTGATCCCTACGGCGTTTGACGCGTTTGCCGATAACGACCTCCGGAAAAAGCAGTGGATGTTGATCGACACGCTGAAGAAACACCCGGCTGTGCGAGCCAATGTAGCGGATTCGGTGGTGATGGCGACGGAAGAGTATAAGAACAAGCCGCTGGTGTTCGTGAAGGAGATCCGCCGCAATTCGGAAGGCGAAACCGGCGCTGGTGGCATGACGAGAGGGGAGGAGAACAGCGGTGCGCGCTTCTCGAAGTACCTGCCCGGCGCCAAGGATGACGCCGAATATTGGAATAACGATTTCGTGCTGTACCGCCTGGCGGAGATCGTTTTGAACAAGGCCGAAGCCATCATGCGGAAGAACGGCGGGGCCGCAAATGCGGAGGCTGTGGCGCTGGTAAATTCGGTGCGTCAAAGAGCGTTTACGGCAACTGATTGGCCTTCAGCGGCTTATACAACCGCGACATTAACTTTGGACGAACTTTTGGCAGAACGCGGAAGGGAATTTATTTTTGAAGGGAAAAGACGCCAAGATTTGATTAGGTTTGGTAAATTTACGACCGCAACATGGTGGGACCATGCTGCGACGAGCGCCAAAGCCGAATTATTTCCGATACCGGGCCGCCAGATCAGGCTAAACCCCAATCTGGAACAACATGAAGGCTACAAATAGGCGTCGAATGAATATGTGCTTATCATACAAACAATAAAGAGTAGCATCTAACGGCTGGCCCATTCCTGGGCCGGCCCCTTTCTTTTACAAAATCGATTTTGCAACATGAATACATTTCGCTGGTGCCTTGTCGCATTATGTGCAGGCTTTCACGCAAACGCTCAGACCGTAACAAAGATCACAGATCCCGTGGAGTGGGTAAACCCCCTCATGGGCACAGATTCGAAAGGCAGCTTGTCTAACGGTAACACCTATCCCGCCATCGCCACCCCCTGGGGCATGAACTTCTGGATGCCGCAAACCAACCAGAACGGAAACGGATGGGCCTATCAATACAGCGCCGACAAAATCCGCGGGTTCAAACAAACCCATCAGCCCTCCCCCTGGATCAACGATTATGGCCAGTTCTCCCTCATGCCCGTCACCGGCCGCATGAAATTCTCGCAAGACGAACGCGCCAGCTGGTTCTCCCACAAAGCGGAAACCGCCAAACCTTACTATTATAGCGTTTATCTCGCAGACGCCGACGTCACCACCGAGATCGCCCCCACCGAAAGGGCCGCGCAATTCCGGTTCACCTTCCCCAAAACCGATAGCGCTTTCATCGTGGTAGACGCCTTCGACCGGGGCAGCTATATCAGGATCATCCCCTCCGAAAGGAAAATTATCGGTTACTCCACCCGCAACAGCGGCGGCGTTCCGGAAAATTTTAAAAATTATTTCGTGCTCGTGTTCGACAAGCCCTTTGCCCTCGCCCACACCTGGGACGGCAACCGCCTGGCCAAAGACACGCTCGAGCTCAAAGCCGGCAACGCCGGCGCTATCATCGGCTTCGCCACCTCGAAAGGGGAAAAAGTACTCGTAAAAGCCGCCTCCTCCTTCATCAGCCACGAACAGGCCGCCCTCAACCTCCAGCGCGAAGTAGGGGCAGACAGCTTCGAGGCCACCAAACAGAAAGCCAAACAGGCATGGAACAAGGAACTGGGCCGCATCGTTCCGGAAGGAGGCACCTCCGACCAGGTGCGCACCTTCTATTCCTGCCTCTACCGCACCCTGCTCTTCCCCCGCAAATTCTACGAATTCGACGCAAAAAACCAGATCGTACATTACAGCCCGTACAACGGCCAGGTACTCCCCGGCTACATGTTCACCGACAACGGGTTCTGGGACACCTTCCGCGCCGTATTCCCCTTCTTCACCCTCATGTACCCGGAACTGAACGGCCAGATCATGGAAGGCCTCGCCAACACCTACAAGGAAAGCGGTTGGCTGCCGGAATGGGCCAGCCCCGGGCATCGCGACTGCATGATCGGCTCCAACTCCGCTTCCCTCATCGCCGACAGCTATCTCAAAGGCATCCGCGGGTACGACATCGAAACGCTGTACCAGGCGCTGCTGAAGAATTCCGAGAACGAAGGGCCCCTCAGCTCCGTAGGCCGCAAAGGCGTGAAATACTATAACAGCCTGGGATACGTGCCCTATGACGTCGATGTCAACGAAAACGCCGCCCGCACGCTCGAATATGCGTACGACGATTTCACCATCTATAAACTCGCCGTGGCACTGAAACGCCCGCAGGAAGAGATCGAACGGTTCAAAAAACGCAGCCAGAACTACCGTAACCTCTTCGATCCGGAAACAAAACTCATGCGCGGAAAGAACCAGGACGGAAAGTTCCAGGCGCCTTTCAACCCCTTCAAATGGGGCGACGCCTTCACCGAAGGCAACAGCTGGCACTACACCTGGTCCGTGTTCCACGACGTGGAAGGCCTCGCGCGCCTCATGGGCGGCCGCCCGCAATTCGCGCAGATGCTCGACTCCGTGTTCGTGATGGCGCCGGTTTACGATGAAAGCTACTACGGCTCCGTGATCCACGAAATCCGCGAAATGCAGATCGCCAACATGGGCCAGTACGCACATGGCAACCAGCCCATCCAGCACATGATCTACCTCTACAACTACGCCGGCCAACCCTGGAAAACCCAGTACTGGGTGCGCCAGGTGATGGACCGCCTATACCATTCCGGCGCCGATGGCTACTGTGGCGATGAAGACAACGGCCAAACATCCGCCTGGTACGTGTTCTCGGCAATGGGCTTCTATCCCGTATGTCCCGGAACAGACCAGTATGTGTTAGGCGCGCCCTTGTTCCCGAAAATGACGGTAACGCTGCAAAACGGTAAGAAATTCGTGATCGAAGCACCGGGCAACAGCAAGACGAACGTGTATACCCAAAACGTTACGCTGAACGGCAAACCGCTCAACGCGAACTGGATCAGCCATTCGGCGATCCAGCAGGGCGGTGTGATGAAAGTATCGATGGGGGCTAGTCCTAATAAACAACGGGGCACAAACGAGTCTGCTTATCCTTATTCGTTCACAACAACTGGAAAATAATCAAGATCCTGGAATAGTAGCAATCTATGCTATTTCATTGTTCACTGTAAATTTCGCATCCCGGTTCTCCGGGATGTTTTTTTTGTCCCTACTTCGCCGGTTTTGCGCTCATGTGAAACACCAGCGTTCCGCCGTTCATGATGTCGTCGTGGGAGATGAAGCGGTTTAACACTTTACCGTTCAGCTCGGCCTTCCTTACGTACACGTTCTTCGCGCCCTGGTTAACGGTTTTGACGTTGAAAGTGCGGCCGTTTTCCAGTTTGATCTCCGCGGAAACAACGGTCGGGCTGCCCAATGCGTATTCCGTGGAACCGGGGCAAACCGGGTAGAAGCCCAGCGCGGTGAAGAGGTACCAGGCGCTCATCTGCCCGCAGTCGTCGTTGCCGCCAAGGCCGTCTGGCGTGGGTTTGTACATTTTTTCGATGATCATCCGCACGCGTTCCTGCGTTTTCCATGGCGCGTCCGTCCAGTTGTACAGATAGGCCGCGTGATGTGCGGGCTCGTTGCCGTGAACGTAGTTGCCGATAATGCCTTCGCGGGTAATGTCTTCCGTTTCGGCGAAAAACGCGTCGGGCAGGTGCATGGTGAACAGCGAGTCGAGGTGGCCGGTAAACTGTTTCTTCCCGCCCATCATATCGATCATTGTCGCAGGCGCATGGGGCACATACAGACTGTAGTTCCAGGCGTTCCCTTCGATATAGCCCTGCCCGTGAGTGCTCAGTACGTCGAAATCCTTGCGGAACGTGCCGTTGCTGAGGCGCGGGCGCATGAAGCCGGTGGTGCCGTCGAACACGTTGCGGTAATTTTCCGCGCGTTTGGAGAATTCCGTGTAAAGGTCGTTCCGGCCGAGTTTTTTCGCGACCTGCGCAATGCACCAGTCGTCGTACGCATATTCGAGGGTCTTGGAAACGGAAGAGCCGTTCTTATCCTCCGGCACATATCCCAGTTCCATATAATAACCGATGCCGTCGTAAGGTTTGTAGCGGGCGGTGGCGGCACAGGCTTCGAGGGCCTGCAGGGCGTCGTACCCTTTGATATTGCCTTTCATGATGGCATCTGCGATCACCGAAACGCTGTGATAACCGATCATGCACCAGTTTTCGTTGCCCTGGTGGCTCCAGACGGGCAACATTTTGTGCACGCTTTGGTTATAATGTTCCAGCATCGATTTCACCATGTCGGCATTCCGGCCGGGTTGAAGGATGTTGAAAAGGGGGTGAAGGGCGCGATAGGTGTCCCACAGCGAGAAAGTACTGTAGTTCGTCCAGCCCTCCGCGCGATGGTTGTTCTGGTCGATCCCGCGGTAAGTGCCGTCTGCGTCGGCGTAAGTGGTTGGGCCGAGATACGTATGGTACAATGCCGTGTAAAAGTTGACGAGATCGTCTTCCTTCAGCATATCCGCCTTCACTTTGGAAAGCTCGCGGTTCCAGGCGTCGCGGCCCTGGCGGCGCACGGCGTCAAAGTCCCAGCCGGGATTCTCCGCGCGGAGGTTGTTCAGCGCGCCTTCCGTGCTCACGGGCGAAAGTGCCATTTTCACGGTCACGGCTTCGCCGGGTTGCGCGTCGAACCCGAACCAGGCACGGATCTGGCGGCCGGCCATTTCGGGGAAGTTCTCCGTCTGGTTGAATTTGCGCCAGAACCCTTTGTAGACGTCGCTGGCCAGGTTCTGATGGCCGTAGCGGCGGATGGGTTTGGAAAAGGTCATGGCGAAGTAGAGCGTCCGCGTACGGGCCCAGCCGTTGGTTTGGCGGTAACCGGTCACGAGGGTGTCGTTTTCCACCCGTACGAACGTCCACACATTCTTGTTTGTGTAGTTGTAGAGGTTGGCCATGAGGTCGAGCACGATATGCGGGTTATCGCCCGAGGCGAAGGTGTACCGGTGCATGCCGGTGCGGTTGGTGGCGGTGAGCTCGGCGGTAATGCGGCTTTCGTCGAGCAGCACCTTGTAATAAGCCGGTTCAGCGGTTTCGTTTTGATGGGAGAACCTCGACCGGTAACCGTTTTCCGGATGGTCGGCCGTTCCGGGATTGAGCTGTACGGGGCCGTTGGCGGGCATGATGAGGAAATCGCCCAGGTCGGAATGGCCGGTGCCGCTGAAGTGGGTGTGGGAAAACCCGGTGATGGTAGGGTCCTGGTACTGGTAGCCCGCACAGTAACGGTACACGTCCGGGTTGTATTTCCCGTTCATTTCGTACGGGATGGTGTCTGTGTCCGGGCTGAGCTGCACCATGCCGAAGGGGACGGTGGCGCCGGGGTAAGTGTGCCCCATTTTGGCGGTCCCGATAATGGGCCTGACGTACCGGGCCGGGTCCTGCGCAAACAGGAGCGCAGGGGCCAGCAACGCCAGGCTGGTAATGAATAAACGCATGAGTAAGGAAGGATTGATTATTGTAGCCAAAGATAACAAAATCGTTTTTGCACCCATAATTCAGGCAGTTTGCGGATGTTTTGTTAGATTACCGGTTGAATTTTTTTTCGGACGATACACCCTGCGGGGATGCAAATTCCATCTATTAATGTAACACCACTGAGTCTATGGCAGAAAATTTAGATCATATAAGGCAGTTGTACCTCCAGAAACTGGCAGGAGCTACCACCGAAAGTGAGGATGCCGAACTGGCCGCGGCATTGACCGATCCCCGGATCCGGAAAATGTGCGACGAGCTGGACGAACTCTATGAGTCGCCCGAAATGAAGGAACTGTTACGGGAGCGGCCCACCAATAAGCGGTGGGACGAGCTGGCGGCGCAGGCGATGGAAAGCGCCGGGCGCGCCGGGCGGACGATCCGGATTTTCCGGTATGTGGCCGCGGCTTCCGTGGTGCTGATGATCGGGGCGGTCGTTTATACCCGGTACATCCATCATCCGCAGCCCGAAATCCGGGAAATGGCCCGCCTCTCGCCGGAATACGCTTCCGATGAGGTGACGATCAAAATGGCCGGCGGCGACCGGATCCCCCTTTCTCCCAATTCGTCGCGCCTGGTGTCGCGGGTGAAATTGCGGATGGAGGGAGACAAATCCATCAAATATGAAGACCCGACCGGGCAGGCCGACGGCTGGAACCAGCTGGAGGTGCCACAGCGGCTGGATTGCAGGCTGGTGCTGTCTGACGGCACTGAAGTGTGGCTGAATTCCCGGAGCTCGATCCGTTTTCCTTTCACCTTTACCGGCAACAGGCGGGAAGTGGAGGTTACGGGCGAGGCATATTTCAATGTATCCCCCGATGCGGGCAAGCCGTTCGTGGTGCTGACGCCGCAGGGTGAAGTGCAGGTGTTGGGAACGAGTTTCAATGTGAACACCTATGAGCCCGGTAAGGTGGTGACTTCGCTGGTGAGCGGAAGCGTTCGCGCGGAGGGGCACGGCGGTACGGCTGTTTTGAAGCCGGGGCAGGAAGCGGTGTGGACGGAGAATAAAGCCCTGGAAGTGGTGCGGTTCGAGCAGCGTGACAAGCTGTCGTGGATGCAGGGGGTATATTATTTCAAGGCGGCTGATTTCCGGGAGATCGCCAAGATGGTGGAGCGTTGGTATAAGCTGGAGCTGGTGGTGGATAAACCGGAGCTGGCGGCGCTGAAGTTCGATGTCAGGATGGATAAGAACAAATCGATCGATGAGTTCATGAACATTTTGAAGGTCATGAACGGGTTGGATTACCGGATCGAGGGGAAGGAGCTGCACATATTCTAATGTATTTCACGCGAATCACGACCATATATTAATTTTTTCATTATGGAAAATTCATATCTGACGAACCGATTGCAGTACATTTTCCTGACAGATAACCTGAGTTGGGACGATTTCGTTCATCGTGCGGGGGAGAATGGTTCGAACCTGCGGGAGGAGCTGCTGGATTTGCTGGAGGAGTCCAGCGAGTTATTGTCCAGGATCGGCTACCACCTGGAGATCATCAAGAACAATGAGCATATTCTCTAACCTGATTGTTAGTTATTCCCTGAGTTAACCATTATATTTGTTTTACGGGGGTGCATGTTAGACATGACCGGTGTCCATTAACGCGAGATTAACATTTTCGCTTTTTATTGCATGCTGTTTTTTCACTAACTTCAGTGAAGAAATTTTCCGTATAAGCATATGATTGATACATCTGCGACGATTCCCGGAAAATAGACGTTCGGGGATACGGGTGGGTGGTTTTTAACAGATCAAAAACATTGACGCGTAATTTATATGCCGGAAGAATCGTTCTCATCACATCAGGATCATGAGTCTGGAGCAATGCTGGCATTGGTCCGTGATTTGTTCGCACAACATCGTAAGGCGTTGATTGTGGAGGCTACGCTTATTCTGAAGAATATCTGGGAGGCGGAAGATGTGGTGCAGGATACGTTCGAAGTGATTTTGAAAGGCGGCCACCTGAGCAAGGTGGAGCCGGACAAATACCATGCTTACCTGTACCGGGCGGTGCGCAACAATTGTTTGAGCACACAGCGGAAGGCGGTGGCGGATAAGCGGAAGAAAGACCGTTTCGAGGAAACGGAGCCCAGGTTCGAGCCCGGCGAGATGCTGGAGGCCTGGGATACGCGTCAGCGTTTACGCGACGCGGTGAAATCTTTACCGGAGCAAAGGCGGTTGGCGTTCGAGAAAACGTACCTGGAAGGGAAACCGCACCGGCAAGTGGCCATGGAAATGGAGCTGAAACTGGAAACTGTGAAAAGCCACATCAAGATCGCGCTGAAGAACCTGCGCGATCGCCTCAAACACCTGCGATAAATTGCCCTTATGGTTGGGCCTATCATCTACACAAACTTGTTAGCATGCTTGGACAAAAACAAAAATCCTATTTTTGACAATAGGATTTTTGTTCATTTTATGAGACAACCCCCGGTTTCCCACATGGCCCATCTCCATGTTAAGTACCCCGGAGTCTGCTGCCAGAACGAACGAAGTACAAACAACCAAAATTTGTAAATGATTCGCATGGGCAAAATTGCAGCGATTCTGGTCCACACCTTATTAGTTACCATGTTCTTGAGCGTGGGCAGTCCGTCCCGCGCCCAGCAGGAAGCGCTTCCGCCGCCGCAAAACGTTCCTAAAGGACTGACGGTTAGCCTGTCGGGCACGTTTACCGTTGCACAGATATTCGATTCTTTGCACCGGCAGACCAATGTGTACGTCAACCGCAATCACGAGATCATCGATTTCGACCGGAAGTTGACGGTCCATTTCCGCAATACGCCTATCCGAGAGGTGATGGAGAAGGTATTGGGGGATCTGCCGATCGATTGGATGATCACCGGGCTCGATATTGTGTTATTCCCCAGCTCCACGCCGGTGCGCCTGAAGGAGGAAACGATCACGGTCACGGGATTGGTGATGGACAAAGACGGGGTTGTGTTGCCGGGCGTCACGATCATGGTGAAGGGGGAACCGAAGGGCGGGGTAACCAACGGGGAAGGGCGGTTCCGGATCGAGAAGGTGTTGCCGAAATCCACCTTGGTGATCAATTCCATCGGGTTCCTGAGCCGGCAGTACCGGTTAGACGGGGAGCGGAAAGTGACGTTCATCCTGGAACCGGCCGTTTCACAGATCGAGCCTGTGGAGATAACGGCGAACACGGGGTACCAGGTGCTGAAGAAGAAGGAGACGCCGGGGGCTGTAGCGGTGATTGACAGCGTTTTTATTAACCGGTCTACAGGGTTGAGTATTCTTGATCGGTTGGAGGGTGGAGCTAGTGGTATTCTAATGTTTAGGACGGCAGCTTTATCGCAATTCGTACCAAAATTACCTCTGGCCGCAGACATGGGAATGTATATTCGCGGACTCAGTACTATCAACTCAAATCGTGTAAATCCAAATCCGCTGTTCGTTTTGGATAATTTTCCATATGAAGGGAATATAAAGAATATCAATGCTAATGATATCGCCAGTATAACAATTTTGAAAGACGCAACTGCAGCAGGAGTTTGGGGGGCGCGAAGTGGTAATGGCGTAATTGTATTGACGACGAAGAAAGGCCAATACAAAGAGAAAATGAAGGTCGACTTCTCAACGAGCCTGACATTTGTAAAAAAGCCGAATTGGCGTTACGATCGTTCCAATCTGAATGCCACTGATTATATTGAAGTTGAAAGATACTTATATCAGCAAGGGTATTTTGCGTCCGACTTTGCAGATCAAACTAACTTTTATCCTATATCACCAGCTGTGGAGATTTTTGATCGTCGCGCTAAGGGGGAGTTAACCCAGGCCGAAGAAGAGCGTTTGTTAGATAGACTGAGGAAGAATGACTTGCGAGCTGATATTGCTAAATATTCTTACCGGAATGCCTTAAATCAACAGTACTCAATTAGCGTAAGAGGGGGGACTAAGGACTTCGCCTATTATGTTTCACTCGGGCACGATAGAAACCAGGCGAATATGGTAAGAAACCGAAACGAGCGAACAACGATAGTTTCTTCTAACCAATTCAAGCCGATTAAAAACTTGGAGGTTACTGCAATGCTTAATTACAGCCAGCAGAAAATTGAAATGGGGAATGAAATTAAGGCAAATAACATTTACATGATGGGAGGAAAGTACAGATTCCTATACCCATATGCATCACTATATGATGAAACAGGAGCAGCTGCAAGTTATGCGAGAGATATAAGGAAGAGTTTTGCCGACAGTATGCAATCTTTAGGATTCCTGGATTGGAGCTTCAGGCCGGCCGAGGAGATATATAATACTCATAACAATTTCTCACTACAGAATTTGTTGCTGCGAGCTTCTGTTAAGTATAGCTTCCTCAAGTGTTTTAATATTGACCTAAGTTATCAGAATGAACGGCAGATGGTTTTCTCCCAAAAATATTCGGATGGAAATTCAGCTTACTCCAGAAATCTGGTTAATACATTCTCCGTTTACAACTCAAACACAAGAACGATAACCCAAGGGCTGCCTGAAGGGGGTATTATGGCGATTAGCGACTATGATTGGCAGGCAAATAGTCTGAGAGGAAGCGTAGGTTTTCAAAGACAATTGAATTCACATATTATTAATGCAACAGTTGGGGGCGAAATTAGGGAATTGTCTGCTTCAGGATTCGATAGGGTGAATGTCGGCTACGAAAACATTAAAGGGATCCCAGTAACTAACCTGAATCCAAATATTAGTCTTCCACTAACGCCCACAGGAACGGCAACAATCAACGATAAAATTAGTCTCAGTGGGGAAAATGAAGGGTTATTAAACAGGTATTTATCTTATTATGCGATAGTTAATTATAATTTGTTAAGGAAATACGATTTCACAATCCTAGGAAGGAAAGATGGAACTAATTTGTTCGGTGCGCGGACAAATAATCGGATTCAACCTTTTTGGTCGTCTGGTGGTGGTTGGCATATTGATAAAGAGGCGTTTTTTAGGTCTAAGTTGATAAACCAGTTAAGATTGCGAGCTTCTGTAGGTGAGAATGGAAATATCTACAATGGAAGTGCATATGTAACAGCAAACCGGGGTACGGATCAGCTAACAGGGTTACCTAATAGTATTATTGCGAATCCAGCCAACGAAGACTTGAGTTGGGAGAAGGTGAAAATACGCAACCTTGGAGTAGACTTTGCAATATTGAAGCATCGCATTTCGGGTTCATTAGATGTGTATTCAAAGAAATCTTCTGATCTGGTTGAACAAATTAATCTGGCTCCTCAAACGGGATATACATCTGCATTGGTTAATTCTGCCGCAATGAAAGTGAAAGGATTGGAAGTGACTTTGAATGGAAATTTAAAGATAAGGAGATTGGATTGGTTTACGAAGTTGTACATCACTTACATGAAAGATGAATTGGTGAAGTATGATAAGGCACCGGTTAGACAAACCATGTTTTTGAATGATCCTGGCTTCGAAACAATTTTGGTGAAGGAGCATTCATTGAAAGGAATATTTAGCTATAGGTGGGCGGGCTTAGATCCTAAGACGGGCGATCCTCAAGGGTACTTAAATGGTGAGGTAAGTAAGGATTATACTAGGATATTGAACAACATTAATCCAGATAGCTTGAATTATCATGGTTCCGCGGCACCACAATTGTTCGGTATTTGGAGGAACGACTTTACCTTCCATAATTTTACATTTTCCTTCAGCTTAAACTATAAGTTTAAGTATTTCTTTCGTCGGCCTACAACCGAAATCAACTATGCTGACATAATTGGTAAGCTTCCCAATGAGGACTATGGCAAGAGATGGCAGGTTCCTGGAGATGAATTACGTACTAATGTGCCAAGCATTGTTTATCCTGCTAACATTTCGCGTTCACAATTCTATCAGAGATCAGCGGTATTGGTGGAGCGGGGAGATCATATACGACTACAGGATATACGCGTTTCTTATCTTTCCCCAATGAAAGAAAATGGTTTTATTAAGAATTTTGAATTTTTTGCCTATTTAAACAATCTGGGAATATTGTGGCGGGCAAACAAATATGGGTTGGATCCGGATGTTGCGCATTTAAGCACATTTACGAATTTTAATCATATACCTAGCCCGTTTTCTGCATCTATTGGTTTAATTATGAAACTATAAGCTATGAGATTTACATGGTTTGGCATATTGTTTATTGTTATACTTCAGCTTGCATGTAAGAAGGCTAATGATTGGTTAAATGTACCAAGAACAAAGCAGGATGTTGTATTTAGTACATTAAAGGATTATCAGGCCCTTTTAAACAATACGTCAATATTAAACGCGGCCCTACCCACTATCGGACTTATTGGATGTGACAACCTAATAGTATTAGATAAAAATATTCAGAGTCTCCCCGTAATCGAACGAAATTCGTATGTATGGAACAAGGATATCTTTGAAGGAAGAAACTCTGTTGAGTACAGCACTTCTTATCTGGCCATAAATTATGCGAATGTGGTATTGGATGGAATTGAAAAAATCGGAAGGTCGTCTTCAAATTATCATGAATTTAATTCGATTAAAGGACAGGCGCATTTCTTCAGAGCAATTTATTATTTAGAATTGGCTAGTTTATTTTGTAAGCCATTTTATGACCAGACTGCAAGTGAAGATAAAGGTCTCTGTCTGAGGAAGAGTCCTGATATAAATGAAATTGTGAAACGTTCCTCCTTAGCTGAAACTTATAAACTCATTCTGGAAGATGCGCGGTTGTCTGCGGATTTGCTAACTTCTGCTAATAATGTGAAAACCCAGCCAACTAAAAAGGCCGCGTATTTGCTATTGGCTAGAATTTATCTAAACATGTCTAACTTTGAAAACGCTAAAAAATATACAGATTCTTGTTTGTTGCTTGGCAATTCCTTGATAGATTTTAATATAGTTCCAAGAGAAAGTTTGCCCTATAGATTTCCTGATTTTAAAGGGGGAAACGATGAAATCATTTTCTATGCGCAAGGGAATTTATATCAAACGATCTATCCAAGTGAGAATACTGCGGTAAGTTTAGTTGATACTCTTCTTTATAGGCAGTATGAGTTGACAGATCTTAGACGCAAAGTCTTTTATCGTGAATTTGATTCAATTACAATAAAATTTAAGGGAAGTTATACTGGTGTAGCGAGTAATTTCTGTGGGTTAGCAACTAATGAGGCATATATAATTCGAGCGGAATGTAATGCACGTATGGGAAATTTGCCAGATGCAATCAAAGATATAAACGACTTGCTGAGAAAAAGATATCAGAGGGGAACGTATGTTGACTTTTGGTCGGATAACCAAGATGTTGTTTTGAGGAAAGTGTTGTTGGAAAGAAGAAAAGAGCTGCCTTTCACCGGCTTAATAAGGTGGCAAGATCTTAGGAGATTGAATCTTGATCCTAGCCTTGCCACATCAATATTTCGATATAATAAAGGAGTGTTAATTGAATTGAAGCCAAATGACAGTAAATATGTTTATCCAATTCCACAAAATGAAATCAATCTTGCAGGAATTGAACAAAACATACGATAGTTTTCAGTCATCATAAGTTGAAAGGACTACACAGAGATTAGACGGTATCTGTGTGCCAGGAGAATAAGAGCCACTAGCTGAGAAAGTGCAAACGTATGTAAACAAAGCGCCTCCAGAGCAAGAAAATGCTGGCGAAGAAGATGCTACTGTAAAGTGATTTTGGCTCGGTACTACGCTCGGTATGCAATAATAAGTTGTAAACCTCAACCCCCCATAAGCCTGAACACCACCAATTAATAACGCGATTGCAATTAAGCCAATTTTGAGCTTTTTCATAATAAAACGGTTTTGTGAGATCAATACGATTTTTTAAATTTTAGATGCTAGTAATAAAAGACAATACAATACGTGATTAAGAAAAGAGACAATAAACATTACGCGGTTAAAACAAGAGACAAGAATCAATAAGTAACAAAAAAGCGATACTACAAGCGCAGACCATTGTCATAGTCTATCTACTTCAGACGCTGCAATAAAAATGTTAAAGGGAAGGGGAAAGTTGGCGAAAACAGAAAGGAGAAAATGCGTGTGTAGCTTCAGGATAGCTGTACCTCCGAAGGAGTTATATCACTTTGCGGCTTGTTAACCTGAAAGATGGCATATATAGTAACTGTCAAGATTGCAATATTGAAAATGAGATGGTCCGCCCAGCCGAAATGCTTCACGATACCAGCGCAACTGCAAGGTACATGCGAAAACACATTCAACAAAATCATTCCGATATACCCGCTGAAAACAGCCAGCAACCCGGCTCCCGCATATAATCCCCACTTCACCGTTCTCCCTGAAATCATTAACGCGGCAATAACAAATTCAAGCAAGGGCAACCCCCAGGCCAACGGTTCCGCGAACGCATCGCTGAACGGCTGCTCCAGTAACCGGAACTTCCATAAACTAATGTCCGCCAACTTCACCACGGCGGCATATATCCAGAATAAAAACAGGAAAAATATAATACCCTCAAGCAGCCTCTTGTGCTTCATAGATACGTAATTAACGACGGTTATCAGATGCTAGTTCCCTCTTGTGTAGACATTATTTAGCGTAGCATGAATCGTGTTGGTCAGTTGTGCATTCTCATGTCGTTCATGCTTCTAATGTAAATCTACTCTTCTAATTTTATTTTCCAACTACCAAATTGACGGATTTCTTTGCATTTTTTTCATTCGTACAATTTTATTCCCTTCGAATATTCATCGGCGGCTGCTGATAATAATGCGCGAACACCCGCGAAAACCCCGCTGCAGACTCATATCCCACTTCCCACGCGATCTCCTGCACGGGAAGCCCCGTCTGCGTCAGCAATTTGCGTGCCTTGTCTAATCGCAGGTCACGGATGTAATCGCACAAATGCTGGTGGAACACTTTGTAATATCCCCGCCGCAACTGCGTGGGCTGAATCTCGAAACGCTTTGCCAGGTGCTGTATCGACAACTTCTTATCGATGTTCTCGGCGATGTAGCGCTTCACATTGTTAAGCGTTTGGTAATCGCGATGGTACACCGCCAGATCTTCCGCCCGGAAACTTACACCCGCCTTGCCGAGCGAACGGAACAGCAGGTCGAGCAGCAACACCTGGCGCTTCAATCGCCAGATATTGCCTTCCATCCCGCGCTGGTAAAGGCCCTGGAGCTGCTCCAGGTCTGAAGGCCCGAGGAGCACGCGGTCCGGTCCTTCATGCGGCAGCACGATGGATTCTTCTTGCACGAGCGACTGCATGGCCGGCGAAAAGAACAGGAAAAGAAAACGATGTGCGCCTTCCGGCAACTCCAGCTGGTGCGTGCCGGGCTGCAGGTTGAAGATCTGGAAGCTGTTGGGCTCCAGTTCCAGCGCGCCGCGGCCACGGGTATGCAGCCAGGCAGTGCCGTTGAGGTTGTACATGGCCACGGTGGCGGTAGTGGCAAGGAGGACCGACAGCATTTGGGTTTCCGACTGCTCCGTTTCGTATACCCACGTATGCAGGTACTGGTCTGAAAAATACTGGGTGAGGATCTCGCCGCCTGCGTTGCTGTTGTGATTGGCGATGGCTTCTTCGATGAGGCATTCCCGGTAGTTCGGCGGAATCTGCATGGTAAAATCATAGTTGGCCCCGTGCAGGATGCCTGCGGTTGTTTTCATTGGCATGGAAATTCTACTTTATGGTAATGAAATAGGTGTCGTGATATGGTTGTGCGCGACAGATAGCTTGATCGTTTTTTTGGAGCGATGGATGAAACTTCTACTGAAACAATACCGCAGTGGGAAATGTTGTGCCCTGACCCAAATTAGTATGTCATTGGTTCGTCAGCCGAAGCGGGGCCCTTCTGCCCGGGTTCTCCTGTTTTCCGCCGCGGTGTGTTCAAAAAGTTGGCCCGATGAAGGCTGTAAAGGTGGATTTGTTCATTTCCGGTGGATGGACCGCTTCCGGCCGGCGGCGCAATGTCATCCGCTGTTCAGATTTCTGCGGAAGCCGTTCGCGTTGCTTCCGGTGGTGAGTATCTTGTGCGCAGCTATCCGATCTATAGTGAAAACCCTTCAGAGGCCCAAAGCCGTAAGATGCTACACTATATTGTTCGGACGGGCGAAACACCCGTTCACGTAAACGAAAATCAACCGGTACATTCGCAAAAAAGCAGCTATATGGGGCATCCTTCGGGGGTGCCCTTTTTTCATGCGGCAGCTGATCGAAAAGATTTATATTTATCGGCATAACCGAAAACCATGAGATCCCGTACTTTACTTTTCCTGTTCCCGTTCCTGGCGCTGTGCGCCCTGGCTTCCGCCCAGAAAATCGACATTTCCTCCGGCAAGATCGATGCGCTGAAAGGCATCGATACTTTTCAGATCATATATAAATACGATAAACTGATGGTGGGGGATTTAGGGAGAGAATCGAATTATATCCGGAAGAAAAAGGCCGACGCCGAAAAAAGGGCCCCCGGCAGCGGGTACGCCTGGGAAGAAATGTGGATCGGCGACCGGTCGAAATATTACGAGCCCCAGTTCCTGGAAGCCATCCGGAAATTTTCGGAGAAAGAGATCGGCGACCACCCCGGCACCCGCTACCAACTGGTGCTCAGCTCCACCTACATCGAGCCGGGCCAAAGCGGCCTCATCCGGAAATCCGCCAAACTGAAAGGCACCATCACCGTCATCGATACCCAAAATCCGACCAAACCCCTCGTGAAAATCCAGATCGACGAAGCCACGGGCGAAAGCAATAAGGAAGATAACGGTACCGGCGGCCCCCGGATCGGCGCCGCCTATGCCAAAGCAGGGAAGGAGCTGGGGAATTACCTCCGCCAGCGGCTCGACTAATCGGCTTTCTTCAACTGCCGGCGGATGTTTTCCTTGTGCTGGGTGCCCCATTTACGGAGGGCGTCCACCACTTCGCCGAGGGTATTGCTATAATCAGTGATGCAGTATTCTACCAGCACGGGCGTGGTATCGTGTACCCGGCGGGTCACGAACCCGTTCAGTTCCAGCTCTTTCAATTCGTGGGAGAGCACTTTCGCCGCGATGCCGGGCACGGTTTTCTGCAGCTCGTTGAAACGCTTGTTGCCCGAACTGAGGGCCACAATGATCGGCAGCTTCCATTTTCCGTGCAACACGTACAAGGCGTCCTGTACCGCCGATAAAGCCGTACAGGTTTCCCATTCTGCCGAAATTGTTTGTAACTTTAACATAACCGGGTTGTTCTTTATATCTAATCGGGTAACATTGTCAAACTTACCTCAAAGTAACTACTTACCTTTAGGTAACTACTAACAAGTTGAAAGCAAATGTACATAAGTTTGCAATCCTGTTAATAACCAAACAGCACACAATATGAAAAAAGTAATGAGCCTCCTGCTGGCAGTCACCGTATCTGTTGGCGCCTTCGCACAATCCTCCTGGAAATCCGACGCAGCGCACTCCCAACTGAAATTCGATGTGCAGCACCTGGGCCTGTCCACCGTATCCGGTTCCTTCACCAAATTCGAAGCAGCCGTTACCGCATCCAAAGCGGATTTCAGCGATGGCCAATTCACCCTCACCGCAGAAACGGGTTCCATCAATACCGGCATCGAACAGCGCGACAACCACCTGAAATCCCCCGATTTCTTCGACGCAGCTACCAACGCCACCCTCACTTTCAAGAGCACTTCCCTGAAAAGCGCGGGTAATAATAAATATACCATCACCGGCGACCTCACCCTCCATGGCGTGACCAAACCCGTGACCCTCGAGCTCTGGTACCGCGGCACCATCGAAAACCCGATGAGCAAGAAGCCCACCGCAGGTTTCCGCGTAACCGGCAGCATCAAACGCAGCGATTTCGGCATCGGCGCCAAATTCCCCGCGCAAATGCTGAGCGACGATATCGCCATCTATGCCGACGGCGAATTCGTAAAACAATAGGAATTTCCCCTTTCGGATATTCGAAACCCGCCACTACGGCGGGTTTTTCTTTTTTCTAAAATAAAAGTCTACAAATGTAGTGGACTAATAGGTTTTCTCCCTATCTTTGTATCGTCATCAGAAAATCAGCATCAAAAACCAACCTACGATTATGTACACCACCAACCGCTATGCAGATTTGCTCCCCTTCCGTTACGAAATCATTTCGACCCGTCCCAAAGACCGTACCCCCATTCAGCCCGCTTCCGAAGGTTCGGTTGTACCGCTTTCCCATTTGCAGCGGGAAGATTTTATCGTACCATTTTCGTTCCTGGGCGCGGAAGGCGCTTACGTTCCGGGTAGCGAACTGCTGAACCAGCCGCTCGTGCTGGCTTTTTATTCCCGCCACTGGAACGGGTATGCCCCTGATTTTGTACGGCAGTTGGAAGATTTGTATGCGGATATCCAGGTGATGGGAGGGCAGTTGCTGGTAGTTTCCGGCGATCCGGTGGAAGAGCTGAAAGCCCTTGGCGCGAAGTTCCCGCTGGCATATGACAAAGATTACGCCATCGCGAAGAGCGCGGGGATTTATGCGGAAACGGACCCGCTGTGGGCGCGCCTGTCCGGTTTCGAGGAAAATGCGCCCTTGCCGGCAACTTACGTGCTCGGCCAGAGCCAGCGCATCGCCTGGGCGTTTACCGACCCCTTGTTCGACCAGCGCATTCCCCGCCGCGAGTTGCTCACGGCCGTTTATACCGCCGGCCAGGCCCAGGCGCTCAGCCGGGCCATCGCGTAAGGCCTAGAGGTAGGGTTTCATTTCATCTTCAATGTTCTTGCGGAGGTCCATCAACCGGTGGGCGTATTCCTCCATACTTTTCTCGGGCTCTGTGCGCGGCGTCCATTTCGGGACCTGCACGGTCTGGCCCTTTTCGTCGATCGCGGCGAACACCATGATACAGTGGGTCGTTTTCACTTTCTCCTTTTGACGCGGGCTGCCGGCATACACATGAATGGAAATATGCATGCTGGTGTTGCCGGTGTAGATGATGGAGGCATCGATCTCTACGAGGTCGCCGATGGCGATGGGCTTGTAGAAGCGGATGCCGCCCACGTAGACGGTCACGCAGTATTGTCCGCTCCAGTTGGCCGCGCAGGTGAACCCGGCCTGGTCGATCCATTTCATCACGGAGCCTCCGTGCACTTTGCCACCGAAGTTAACATCGGAGGGCTCGGCGAGGAAGCGGAGGGTTACGGTGTGGGGGGATGATGTTTCCATATATTATAATTGAGCGTGAAACTGTGATGTGCGGCGGTGTTGCTTCCGCCAGTTCCAGGGGGCCATGGGCTGTGGTTCTGCCCAGAGCCCTTTCCGTTCGGCCCGCGCTTTTTGCTGGGCGCGCGCCATGTCGGGGTTTTTGCTGAACTGGGTATAATGCCAGGCAAACCCCGCCGCCACGAGGCGATGGTTCAGGGAAGTACCGTCTGGCAGGTAAATTTCCGCCACGATCCTCCCGTACTGGTCTTTGTCTTTCTTCTCCATGCGTACGGTTTTCCCGAAACAAAGGTCGGCCGTGTATTGCCGCGATTTCTCCCCGAAAGGCTGCCCCTTCTCCGGCGCGTCTACCCCAAAAAGCCGGATGCGCACCGCTTTGCCGTTTATCAGCATTTCAATCGTATCGCCATCCTTTACCGAAATTACTTTCCCCGTTTGTGCGCTGGTTGCGCAGCCAGTAAATATTAAAAAGAATAATAAAACAAATCGCATGGATGCAATATGTAAAAAAATCCTTGGATAATCCGGATGGCTTGCTATTTTTATGCAAACGTTTGCACGTTCTTAGATCCATTTACGCGTTTACAGTTTAAATTGTTATCCATGATTTCCACCTTCGGAAAATGGGCCTCCGCACTGGCATTCCTCGTTATGCCGGCCGCCGTTGCCGCCCAGTCGAAAAACGACATGCGCCGGCTCATCGCCGACAATCTCGATTTCGCCGTACAGCAGTACCAGGTGCTGCAAGACAGTACGCCGGCAGACCGCATGCCGCGCACCTTTCAGCACGGCCGCTCCGTCACCTCCGACACCGAATGGTGGTGCAGCGGTTTTTATCCCGGCACGCTCTGGTACCTGTACGAATATTCCAAAGACGCGAAAGTGAAAGCCGAAGCGGAACGCCGCCTCGCCATCCTCGAAAGGGAAAAACGTTACACCGGCAATCACGACATCGGCTTCATGATTTTTTGCTCCTTCGGCAACGCCTATCGCATCACCGGCGATAAAAAATATAAAGACGTGGTAGACACGGCGGCGGTTTATCAAATCACCCGATATCGCCCTTCCATCCGGTCTATCCAGTCGTGGAACAAAAACAAACGCCTCAACTGTCCGGTAATCATCGACAATATGATGAACCTCGAACAATTGCTCTGGGTATCGCAACAGGGCGGCGACAAACGTTTTGCCGACATCGCCGTCACCCACGCCAACACCACATTGCAGAACCACTACCGCCCAGACCACAGCACGTTCCACATCGTGGATTACGACCTGGAAAAAGGCACCGTGATCCAGAAAGTGAATGGCCAGGGCGCGCACGACACGTCTGCCTGGAGCCGCGGCCAGGCCTGGGGATTGTATGGCTGGACGATCATGTACCGCTTTACCCGGGACCAAAAGTATCTCGAGCAGGCGCGCCATGTGGCGAAGTTCATCCTGCATCATCCCAACCTGCCGGCCGATAAAATCCCGTACTGGGATTACAACGCGCCGCAAATCCCCACTTCCCGCGATGCTTCCGCCGCCGCCATCGCCGCATCTGCGCTGCTGGAACTGGGCCAGTATGTCGACAAAAAAGAACAACAGGAATATGTGACCGCCGCGGCCACGATGCTGCGGTCGCTCGCGTCGCCGGCCTACCGCGCGAAGCTGGGCGAAAACGGCGGATTTATTTTGAAGAACAGCGTAGGGCATTTCCTCGCCAACGGGGAAGTGGACGTGCCGCTGACGTACGCGGATTATTATTTTGTGGAAGGCCTGCTGCGCTATAAAAAATGGTATTTGTAAATGGAGAGAAGGAATTTTTTGAAGTGGACATCGCTTTTCGGCGCAGCGGCCGCCGTGCCGGGCGCTGCGGCCATGGGCATTTCGCCCGAAATATTACCGGCTCCCGCCGGCGATCGTGCTTTTTGGGTGGAACTGCTGCGGAAGATGGCGATGCCGGTGCTGGGGAACCTCAGCGCAGGAACGCTCCGCAAAAACTGGGAGATGGAATACGCACCGCAATGGGGCAACCGTGAAAAAACATCCGCCTGGCTGGAGGCGTTCGGCCGGCTGACGGCAGGTATCGCGCCATGGCTCGCCCTTCCGGACGATGCATCCGCCGAAGGCAAGCTGCGCAGCACCCTGCGCGCGCAAATGCTCCAAAGCCTCGACCACTGCGTAGACCCCTCCAGCCCGGATTACATGAACTGGTCTGTAGGCGGGCAACCGCTCGTAGATGCCGCGTTCCTCGTCCATGGTTTTCTGCGCGCACCAAAAGCCCTGTGGGAGCCGCTTTCTGCCATCACCAAGGCAAGATTCGTGAAGGAATTACAGCAATTCCGCCGCCTGGGAGGGTTCAAAAATAACTGGACTTTGTTCGCGGGTATCGTGGAGGCGTTTTTGTGCCACATCGGGGAAGAATACCGGAAAGACCGGATCGATGAGGCGCTCGACAAAACGGCGTCGTGGTACAAGGGTGACAGCCAATACGGCGACGGCCCGTCTTTCCACTTCGATTATTACAATGCGTTCGTGATCCAGCCGATGTATGTGGATATTCTGAAAGTGATGGCCGGTAAAGACGCGGCTTACCGCAAGGCGTACGACCTGGCGCTTCGCCGGATGCAGCGGTACGCCGTGATCCTGGAGCGCCAGATTTCCCCGGAGGGCACATACCCGATCGTGGGCCGGTCTGCCACTTACCGGGCGGCGGTTTTTCAGCCGCTGGCGCAACTCGCACTCACGGGCGAACTGCCGGAGGAGCTAACGCCTGCGCAGGTACGCTGCGGTATGACGGCGGTGATGAAGCGCCAGTTCAACCATCCGGGTACCTTCGACCGGAAAGGCTGGCTCACGCTGGGTGTGATCGGGCATCAGCCGGGCGTGGCGGATTATTATTCCAACTCGGGAAGCATGTACCTGGCCGCGGTGGCGCTGCTGCCTTTAGGGTTGCCGGCGAGCCATCCGTTCTGGGCGGCGCCTTTCGCTGACTGGACGATGCGCAAGGCCTGGAAAGGCGAAGCATTCGGGATCGATCATGCCATAAATTTTTAACGTCACGGTTACGCCTAATCGAAACTTTTAATGGCTGAAATGTGTTATATTGGATGTAGAATGGCGAGCGCCTCATCGTGCCGCCGTTCTGCATTGTTTATTTAGTAGTAATGATGAAAAAAAACTAGGGCTGGTATTTTCATACCAGCCCCTTTTTTATGCGTTGATTATCAGGATGATCATGGCTTTTGGGCCTTCGCGAAATCGCGGAGGTAGCCGCATTCTTTGATAATATCCTGGTAGAAGCGCGTGTTTTTGTAATCTGCCTGCAGCGCAGGGAAATACGGATTTTGACGGATAGCCTGCATATGCCATTCCAGCTGCTCGGAATAAGGCAGGTGCTTTTGGGCGCAGCGGGCGGCCAGGAACAGGGCTTTCGCCTTGAATTCCGGATCGGTGGACGCGTCTGCCGCTTTTTTATAGTATTCTTCCGCGCGGTAGCAACCGTAATATTCTTTCAGCCAGGGCGTTTTATCGTACTCCGGCTGCCACCAGTCGGTACTGGGGCGGTAATCCGCTGCAAGGTGGTATGCTGCGCCGTAGTACGAGAAACTGAACAGTCCGTTGGCGTATTCGAAATACGTTTCCGGGTTGACTTTCGATTTCTTCATCTCCTTTTCCAGCGACACCATTTTTTCCGCGAACTGCAATTCCGTTACAGGCGTTGCCAGCGAATCCGGATCCGTATAGCCATAATCCTGCAACTGCGGGCGGAGCGCCAGTTCCGTTTTCCGGCTGCTGCCGCTGCGTTTGAACCATTCCACCGCGTCGGCGAACTGGTGGTTGCGCACGTAGCTGATGGCGATGGCTTCGCCGAGCTCGTTTTCTGACAGTTTCAGGCTTTGGTAGAGATAGGCTTCGTAGGGCGACTGGTTCCTGGCTTTCCGGCCGTTGTACAGCGAAATCATGGCGTTGGTGCTGAGGCTGTCTGTGATATAGCTTTTGGCGGAAACGAACGTCCAGTAGTATTGATATTGCTTCACGCGGTCGCGGACGGAAAGGGCGAGGGCCTGGCGAACGGGATCGCCTTGTTTGGCGTAGCGCGGGGCGATGATGAAGTCCATCAGGTTGCGGTACAGCCGGGAATAGAAATCACCGTCGAGCGATTCGGGTGCGGGGTCGTACCAGTATTCACGATCGGTCTGTTTGGGTAGTTTGGTATCGAGCCAGCGGAGAGAAGGGAGGAGGGCTTGCTCGAAGGGCGCGTCCAGCCTGGGTTGCTCCGCGATGGTCAGCAACAGTTTCACCACTTCGAACTGATCTTTCACCGCAGGCCGCGCCGGCAGGGTTTGTGCGGTGGCGAGGCTGGCGCGGGCGGATTTGAAATCGCGCATGATGTAAGACAGGTACGCGCTGGAAATGTGGTACAGCGACGTTTCCTTCACTTTGCCTTCTTTCGCGATGCGGTTCACCACTTCGCGGAGGTTTTCCACTTTATCGGGGGCGTATTCGGAAGATTCATAATAGTTTTGGAACATGCCGCTTTCCTTGCCGAGCGCGGCGGTCAGGTAATTTTCTTCCAGCTTCGCGATCTCCCGGCTGAGGAGCACGTCCAGCAGCGGGTGTTTCGGGTCGTGGGCGTAGGTTTGTTCCAATCCCTGCGGATAATAATCCGTTTGCCGCATGGCGTAAATGGCGGTGATGGTACCTCTTTCGTACGGGGTTTTGCAAAGTTGCAGCACGCTGTTTTCGTAAACGCCGGCCCATTTCATATTCAGGAACGCAAGCCTGCGCTGGCTGGGCACTTTGTCGAAAATCTGTGAGAAGAGGTACGCGCTCTGCGCTTTCTTGCCTGTGCGCATGAGGGCGCCGGCTTTGAGGGCGAGGGTGCGGTAGTGGATGAGCGATTCGCCTTTCAGCGGGGCTGCGAGGGAATCGTAATATTGCAGTGCCTGGTTGTAGTTCTTCGCGAAGTGGGCCATGCGCACCGACTGGAAAGCATATCGCTCGCGGATCTGCGGGTTTTGTGCGGCGCGGTACAATTGCATCCCGTTCTTCGCCAGGCGCAGCATGGCGACGGAGTCGCGTTTGGGCTCCTCCCAGGGGTTGTCGGAACCGGAATTGGCTTCACATTGCTTGGCGTACATGAGGTAGCCGAGCGTTTCGCGGTCTTTCGATTCCAGGAAATATTTCGTCAGCCCGTTTTTCTCTACGCTGTCCGGCAGTTGCAGCGGCTGATTTTTTTCAATGTGATTGTACAGTGTGCTCATCTGCGGCCGGGAGTAGGTGTAGATGAATTCCGTCAGATCGTCTTTCGAAACTTTCCCGTTGAAAAACGTTCCCCATTCCTGCAGGTTCAGTGTTTGTTCCGGCGTTTCCGCGGCATAATAATCCGTGAGCGCGGTGTAGTAAAATGGCTCGAAGCCAGGCTTTTCCGCCAGGTTGGGGTTGAACATCGAGGTGTAATAATCGTAGGGGTCGGCTTCTCCGCCGCACGACCATACATAGGCCGCGCCAGCCAGCGTCATCGCCAGGGCGCTACCCGAATAGACGGTAAATCGTTTCCAGTTCATGGAGGTCATATTTTTTGAGAATTCCAGGTTCGAGATGATAGAATATGATGGTGGGCTCGCCGGGCTGGCGCTGGTCAGATAGCTGCCTGGCGGCCTTTTTCAATACATCCGGCGGACTGTCTTCGTGCCTGACCACATCGCCGGGATGCAGCCGTACGCCGCCGATGGCCGTGTCTTTCACAACGGTGTAACTGAATTCGCCCGCGGGCCGGAACACCTGTTCGTTTTGCAGGGGCATGTTGCGCGTGAGGCCGGCGTATTGCCCTTTCCGGAAAAGGACGTCCCATTCAAAGAGCGGCAGCGCGAAATCGAGCGGCAGCGGATAGGTTGAGATGCGGTCTTTGCCGGTATAGGCGCGTAAGGTGTTGAGATCGATGATGGAGTTATGGTCGCCGGGTTTGCGGAGGTCGCCCATGTTGTAGCACATCAGCAAACCTTTATCTACCGGCGGAACCCCGCTGCCGGCGGAGTATTTCACCTGGTGGAGGCGGATGGTGGCCGACAGCAGGCGGTTTTGGAAGAAAGGTTCCCGGCGGATGGCGCGCAGGAAAGCGAAATACGGCTCGCGGGTGCTGCGGGTCCAGTCGCAATCGAGCTGGATTTCCGGGATGCGTTCCTGGGGGATGTTGCGGCACACCTGTTCGAGAAGCTCCGCGGTCCGCCGCGCGATTTCGGTGGTCCAGCTACTGTCTTGCCGTTGCCAGACTTCGTTCATGATAAACAGGACGGGGATGACGAGCGCGCTGTCCGGAAACGGGGCGCGAAGGTCTGTGATGGCAACCGGCACGGCGTTATCCGCTTGCCGGTCGATGTCGAAGCACTTCACATAGAGCCGGGTAACGCCGAGTTTTTGCAGCGCCTGCGATTCGCCGGGGGCGGGTTCGTACCGCTGTTTCCAGTGATAGAAGGCGCGGTGCGTTTCGCGGGGTTGGTGGCAGGCGAGGGCAGCCATCAGGAGGGGTAACCATATATATCGGTGTATCGGCATCAGCTGCAAATATCGGAAAACAGCCATAGAATAAAATCAGTGGAATCAGGGATATTCTGTAATACCGTGTTCAGCGGGAGGCGGTTGCGTTTTGGCGTTGGGGGTTATTGGCGGGCGTGTTCGTGCCAGGCCGAGTACAGCTGCGCCCGCCCGAATTTCGACGGCATGGTGTGGATTTTCTGCAGCGGATGCATGTCCAGCTCCAGCAGTAGCGCCTGAAGGGACGAAAAACTGAGGGGATAGGGCACCCAGGGATTGGGCGTATCGGTATCGTATTCCACAAAAAGAAAAATGCCTCCCGGCAGCAGATGTTCTGCCGCGCGACGGAGAAACGCATGCTGGTCTTGTACGAAATGCAGTGAATTGGCCATGAGGATGCCGTTGAGTGGCGGGAACGGCCAATCTTCGGTCACGAAATTCATGATATGCGGCACGATGCCGGGAGATGTTGGCGGTGTGGTGTCGCGGTCTACGGCGTAAACCTGGCTGTTGGCGGGGAGTTGGCGGAGGAGGGCCTGGGAAAAGAGGCCCTGTCCGGCGCCGAGGTCGGCCCAAGTTTGTGGTTTGCCGGTGGCGGGAAATGGTAGCCGGATGAGGCGGAGGGCTTCTTCAGCGGTCATGGTGGGGATGGGTGGACGGTTATTTCGGATTGATGGCGATGATGCGGTAGCCTTCGGGGAGGGGCGCGAACCAGATGCGTCCGCCGGCGATCATGGCGCCCTGGGAGTTGCGGAAGATGCGGTCGAGCCGGAGGGTGTCGATGGCTGTTTTGAGGGAAGGGTCGAAAACCTGTTGATATTGGGAGGTGAAGTCGGTGGCGGAGGGGTAGAGGCGAAGGGGGAATCGGATGACGGCGGCGATGCTGTCTGCCTGGTTTTCCCGAACCCAGGATTTAAACCGGGCGATGAATTGTTTGAAATCTGCGGGGTCGTCGAACCCGGCGGTTTCCCAGCTGGTGGGGATGGACCCGTCGTCGAACACGGAGTCGGGGGCCTGGATTTGGGCGGTGGTGACGTTGATGGAAGGCGGAGGGGCTACGGGCACGAGGTTTTTGACGTCATTGACGATGGAGGAGTCTTGTGCCGGGGGCTTTGCGGCCTGGTTGCAGGACGCGAAAATGGCGAGGAGGGTTATGGGGAGGAGGTTTTTCATATATCACGGATTGAGCGTGAATGAAATTAGCCAATTCCTGCCGAAAAAAATTCGGTGAAAAGATTTGCGTTTATGGGAATTTTGTCCTTATCTTTGCAATCCCAAAACGGAACAGCCTTCGGGTTTTTTTGTAGGGAATGGATCGGTAGTTCAGTCGGTTAGAATGCCGCCCTGTCACGGCGGAGGTCGCGGGTTCGAGTCCCGTCCGGTCCGCATCTAAAAGCTCATGCAAACTGCATGGGCTTTTTTGTTTTTAGCGACTTCCCTTTCTTTCAATGACCACTCCGGTGAATAACCGTGGATATTTTGATATAAATTCTTTTTTGTTGGTGTCATGCATTTGTTCCAAAGCCGGATTGTTCTATGAATCATTTTACACAAATAATATTAAGGTAAAATGATAGCAGTACTGGAAGGGAAAGAAATAAGGACAACTGATGATTTTCACAAAGCAATCAGTGAGCAATTGGCGTTTCCCAGCTACTATGGAAACAATCTTGACGCGCTTTGGGATTGTATGACCGGATGGATAGATCCACCTGCCAAGGTTATTTGGAGAGATTTTGAATTCAGTAAAATGTACTTAGGTGAATTTGCGGATAAGGCTAAACTGATATTTGATGATACCGTGAAAGTGCTTGAGGGGTTTAGGTTTGAATGTAGCTAAATACAAATCGATAATCGTTCTTCCCGGCCTGTAAATCATTTCAGAGACCCGCGCCTAGTGCGGGTTTTCTATTTTTAGTCGGGTATTTGGCCGAGTTCTCTTTTATTTTCAATGAGCTTTAAGGAAGTTAACTAAATTATTCAAACAGTTGCCGGTGATGAGGCTCGACAGTTAGATTAAAAAGGACTTTGACCTATGATCCAAAGATGATCTCAAGACCGCTGCCGGGAGCGGCTTTTGTGTTTTTGATTATTATTCATCTCCTCTTTTGAGCACATGATTGAGGGCGAGGTCGTCCCGGTCCAGTTGCTGCTCCAGTTTTCTGATGGATTGGTAATTATATCGGCTGTCTTTATGAAGCTTGATCAGTAATTCACGCCGGAACTTGCTGATTTCCAGTTGTGCCATCAGTATGGGTGCTATGGGCACCGCCAGCCAGGGAACTTCATCCAGGTATGCGGGCTGCAGATTTCGGTCGGATTTTATTTTTTGTTGCAGTTGAACGAGCGCAACTTCGTACGAAGCCTTGATCTGTCGCTTAACATCGTCTTCCATGGGGACCGGAATTTCATGCTCTATAAAATGCAGTGTGTTTTGCAACACGAGCAATTGCAGCTCCAATTCTTCTTTTTCGGCCTGTAAGTTGGGCTTTAGGGCCAGTATCCGTATCATGAGCGGAAGAGACATGCCCTGAATGACCAAGGTAACAAATATGACCACGAATGTCAGGAACAGGATCAAGGCGCGGTGAGGAAAGGGCGCGCCGCTGTTCAATGTCAACGGCAAGGCCAGTGCGGTGGCCATGGATACGATGCCCCTGGTGCCCGTCCATCCCACAATCAATACGTTTCTCCATGTCGTCTTCATTTCATCCTGCATCTCCTGCGAGCCGGCGGTTTTGGCGTCGCCCCAGAACAATTTGTGCGAATATGCCGTAGCGAAAACCCACGCCACGCGAACGATAATGACCACGAGGCTAACCAAAAGCCCATAAGCCAGCAGCATCAGCAGCGGATACTTCCCCAGTTCCTTTAATGCATCCGGCAATTGTTGGCCGATCAGTAAAAAAATAAATCCATTCAGTAAATAAATCAAGGTATCCCAAACGGATCTCGACCGCATCCTTGTCTGGTAAGAAAATATCTTCGGCGAACGCCACGCGATGAACAAACCGGTACATACCACCGCCAGCACCCCAGACACATGTAGCCTTTCGGCCAGGATGTAGGAAATGAAAGGCGTCAGCAAGGTAAGACTGGTGCTCGTGATGGAGTTGTGGGTGATCTTTTTGTGCATCCACACAAAAATGTAACCGGACGCGACACCGCACAAAATTCCTCCGCAAACAAGTATGGAGAACTGCAGGCCGGCCTGCCAGAGCGCGAAAGTTCCGGTGTTCACTGCTATCAATGCAAAACGGTAGCCAATAAGGGCGCTCGCATCATTGACCAGGCTCTCGCCTTCAATGATGGTTACCACTCTTTTATTGAGCCCCAGCCCTTTGGTTATTCCGGTAGCAGCCACTGCATCGGGCGGGGATACGATGGCGCCCAGTACGAACGCCAAGGGCCAGCTGAACCCCGGAATAAAATAGTATGCCGTTAGCGCCACCGTAATCGTCGTGAAGAAAACCAGCGCGATGGCCAGCGTGGAGATGGGCAGCATGTCTTTCCTGAAGTCGTGCCACGACGTTCGGGACGCCGCGTCGAACAGCAAGGGTGGAAGGAAGAGGAGGAAAACCACGTCCGGGTCCAGGATGAGGATGGGGAATTGAGGTATCAAACCGAACAATGCGCCGGTCATCACCAAAAGGATGGGGAATGGAAATTTTACCTTCCCCTCAAAAACGGACAAAGCAACTAAAACAACCAATGTAAGGATGACCGCATCAAATTGTTGCATCAGTGGAAAAGGTAGGCTAATTAAGCAGCCTGCCACGTATTTAAAAATACCTTACATAAGCCGGGGTGTGGAGCTGCAGACTATGTATATAAACATTACATACTATTCAGGTAGATGCTGAATTTGCTGCCCATTCCGGGAGTACTTTCCACCCGCAGGTTTCCTCCTGCGGCGTGTATGATCTTGTTGGCCAGGTACAAGCCTACGCCATGGCCTTCCACCTGCATATTCAACCGCCCGTAGATGGTGAATAATTTCCGTATACCGTCCGGTGAGATACCGATCCCGTTGTCTTCAACGCTCAATACAACATATTTCCCTTCCTGGCGGGTATGGATGTGCACCCTTGGTTGTTCGCGGCTGGCGAATTTCATCGCGTTGGAAATCAGGTTGTATAATATGCTCCGGAGATTTTTGGGCGAAAAGTAAACCGATTTCACTTCCAGGCGCGTTGTAATAATGGCATTGGACGCCTTTATCTTTTTCTCAAGGCTCCACTCGATATTGCTGAGCACTTCCCCGATGTCTACCGCTTCCATATCCGTCATGTTGTTTTCCAGTTTGGCGATAGCGGCAATGTTGTTGATCAGCATCCTGAATTTTTTTATGGAAGAATTAATGATGGACAAAAACTGCGTCAGTTCGGCGTTGCTGTTATCTACCAGGTTCATCAGGGCAATACTGGTTTCTATACTGCTCAGGGGATCGAGGAGGTCATGGGAAGCCATATGGATGAAGTGGTCCAGGTCGGCATTGATCCGCAACAGGCTTTCGTTTTTTTCATCCAACTCGATCTTAGCATGCTTGAGTGCGGAAATATCATTATAGGAAACGACCACTCCCTTTCGCCTGTTTTCCGCCTGCTGGATGTATGGCACGATCACCATTTGGTACCAATGGCCATCGCTGGTCTCTATTTCCCGGGTAATTTCCACCCCATCTTGCTGAACACTTTTCACGTCTTTTACCAGGCTGTCTGTTTTAATATTGGTCGAAATATGGCCGATCGGCCGCCCGATGTCCGTTTCCTGCAGATTGATCAGTTTTACGGTTGCGGGCGAGAATTTCATTATGCGCAATTGTTCATCGAGAAAAATCTGGCCGTTGATATTGCTCCTGAAATAATTGTTCAGGTCATCGTTTATTTCCAGCAACTGTTTATTCTTCAATTGGTAGTCTGCGTTAATCGTATGCAGCTCTTCATTGACGGACTGCATTTCCTCGTTGGTACTTTGCATTTCTTCGTTAGAGGAGATCAGCTCCTCGTTGAAAGACTGCATATTCTCATTATATGCGTCTATTCTTTCATCGGCGGCGGAAAGTTGCTCTTTCACTGCTTTTAATTCCTGTTCAAGGCTGGATACGTATTTGATGTTGTAGGTACGTTCGTCGAATGCCTCGTAACCAGGAGCAGTGGTGCCTGGCCCGGTATCTTCTTTCAGTATGACCAGGAATGTGGCCGGCATACCTGGCTTGCGCGGTATCGGGCTGATGGTGAGGTTGACCGTGATAGCGGTTCCGTTTGTTTGGAGGGGAATACGGCTGACGCCGGCTTGCTGTTGCGTTGCAGACACCTGGCTTATCAGGGTATTGAAAGCCAGGGCCAGTTGAGATGGCAACAGCTCCAGCAGATTCGTATTGAAGTTTTGTTGCAGCAGGTACCGGGAAGTATCTCCGTATGATTTGATTACCTGGTAGTTTTCATTGATGCTAATGGCCAGGCAATCCAGTTCCCTGGCCAGCACTTCGTTCACGCTTTCGGCCATGTCAATTCCCCTGTTCCTGCCTGTATTGTCCCAGGTATGAGCGGGCGCATCGATGCTTTGCGATTCAGGGAGCGAAAACGCATCGAAGTTGATGATCCGTTTTTTGCTGATGTTTTTATACAGTCTCCATTTTTTGTTGATCACTTCCAGGTTGTCGATAATGGATGCGGGAGTTTCGCTGGCGCCCAGGAAGAGGTAGCCGTTGAACTTCAGGCCAAAAAGCAGCATGGAGAACACTTTCTTCTGCAGGAGGGGTGTCATATAGATCAGCAGGTTCCTGCAACTGATGAAGTGCATGTTGCAATAGGGAGGATTCCTGGCCAGATCGTGCTGGGCGAATATGACCATTTGGCGGATAGCGGGAATGATCCTGTAGTTTTCCTGCTCTTTAATAAAATACTGGTGGAGTATTTCAGCCGGGATATCTTTTACACTATCCCAGTGATACAATCCTTTGCCGGCATATAATAAGGCCGCACTGTCCAGATCTGTCGCAAAGATCTTTACCGGCACATCTTTATAGGGCCCGGTCAGTTTTTCCTTGACCAGGATCGCCAGGGAATATACTTCTTCGCCGGTGGCGCATCCCGCGATCCACAGTTTTAGTTCTTCGCCCGGCTCCAATTTTGCCAGGAGGTCGGGCAGGATGCTGTTCCCGATGATGTCAAACGCTTCCCTGTCCCTGAAAAAGGCGGTTACGCTGATCAGGAAGTCTTTTGCCAGGGCTGATACCTCCGGAGGGTTGGCACGCAGGAAGTTATAGTAATCTTCGAGTGAGTTCAGATTGGCGGATGCGGCTCTGCGTTTGGTGCGCCGGAGCAGGGTGGTGAGCTTGTAGTCTGAAAAGTCGAGCGGCAGCCGTTCTTTTATGAAATCGACAATGGTGACGATCATATTTTCATTTTCCCGGATTCCGGCCTCTTCTTCCCGTTGATGCAGCACGTAGTTTTCGATCACTTCGGGCATGGCGGAGGGCTCTAATATATAATCAACCGCTTCCGTAGCAATGGCGGCCGACGGCATTCCGGGGAATTTTGAGGTGGCGGGGTCCCTGGCAATCACCAAACCGCCTTCGTGCTTAACAGCAATAATCCCTTCCGACCCATCGGCCCCGAGGCCCGATAAAACAACCGCAATCGCTTTGGGGCCATGGCTCACGGCCAATGAACCGAAGAATGTATTGATCGTGAGATGCGGCGCTTTTTCATTTTCCTTGGCCGTCAGGTAAAGCCGTGAATTGCGGATGGTCATGAACTTGTCATTCGGGATCAGGTAAACATGATTGGGCATTACCTCCATCGAATTTTCGGCTTCCTGCACTAAGAGCTTACTGTGCCTGGAAAGCAGTTCAACCATCCTGCTTTTGAAATCCGGCGACAAATGCTGGACGATTACATAGGCCACCCCATCCAACGGTGTATTATCAAAAAATGTATTGATCTCATCCATGCCCCCTGCGGAAGCACCGATGGCAATGATGTGGTGGGGCTCTCTGGTAATCATCGAGAAATGTGTTTTAATTTGACCGGAATAAAGATGTTCTGGAAGCAGGCGTTAAGAACGGCACAAGTTATGTTAATATTCCAAAAGCCGTTCCACAAAAAGGGACACCGTGGAAGTAATGGTTGTTTTTACAGAATAAATGATGCCATTGCCGCGAAAAATAGCCGATCTTTATGTAAGATGTTTCCCCGGTGCTCCCATTGCCATTCATAGCTTGTTTAAACTAATATAAAATGAAAGTCACGAAGTTGAATATTGTTAGGTTTGCCTCTAAAGGGGATGGTAGTTTTATTGATACCGTTACAGCGCGTGTGCAGGAGTACTTTAGCGTTTCAGGTACCTCCCCATATGCCAACAGGGGGATGTGGATAAAAACAATTTTAATGATATTGGCGTACTTTATACCATGGATATTAATAATCAGTAATACCGGGGCGAGTCATGTGATGCTATTCTGGCTATGCTGGTTTGTGATGGGATGCGGTATCGTAGGGATCGGCACCTGTGTAATGCATGATGCCAACCATGGAGCGTATTCCCCTAATAGGAAAGTTAATGTATTTCTGGGACATATGATGGAATTAATTGGTGGGTACAGCGTGAATTGGAAGATTCAGCATAATTTGCTCCACCATACCTACACCAATATTAACGGCCTTGATGAAGATATCGACAGTGTCGTGTTCCTTCGGCTATCGCCCAGGCAGCAATGGTATTGGTTTCACCGTTATCAGTACCTGTATGCCTGGTTTTTCTATATGTGCATGACCTTATTCTGGATGACGGCGAAAGACTACCTGCAGGTGATCCGTTACAAACGGCGCAACCTGCTGGTTAAACACAAGATTTCGTTAAAGAAAGCCATTTTTCATATTACATGGTACAAAATGTTCTACTACGGCTATGTGCTGGTATTACCAATCTTGTTCTCCGGCCAGCCATGGTACTTCGTGGTGGCGGGGTTTATTGTCATGCATTTTACAGCCGGCCTTATGCTGGCCTGTATTTTCCAGCCTTCCCATATTATGCCGCATGCTACATTCCCAGAGCCGGTGTTGGAAAACGGCAAGCGTTGCATAAAAGACAGCTGGGCCATTCATGAGTTGGCTACTTCCACCAATTTCGCCCCGCGAAGCCGTTTTTTGACCTGGTGTATTGGAGGGCTTAACTTTCAAATCGAACATCATCTGTTCACAAATATCTGTCATATCCACTATAGGAAATTGTCGCCGATCGTAAGGGAAACCGCGGCCGCATTCGGATTGCCGTATCACGTAAAGCGAACTTTCTGGGGAGCCTTGAAGGATCATGCCAGAATGTTGAAGGTCCTGGGGAAGAATCAATTGGCACGATAACCTATTACATTGCCGGGTTCGATAATTGGCCCTCTCAGCCGGCAAAGAGGACAAATCACTTAAAAGGTGATTGTCCTCTTTTTCGTTTTTGGTCGGGTTCCCATTTGCGTAAAATGCGACAATGAACTGCTTAACTTATGATGGAAACACGCCGTGCGTTTCACTGCTTCAAATAAGTTATCGGCGGGCCTACCTTCTCAAATCCGTGCGCTTTTCTAAGTTCATTCCTTTCTTCCTCTGTCATATTCCTGGCTACGCCTTCACTGAGTTTCCTGAAGTATTCTTCCATTTTTCCCGCAGGCTGATGGGCAATCATGACCCTGGCTTCGCCCTTCCCGATTTTTGCGAAAGTGTGAGGCACCATTCGGGGCCCGAATACCAAATCGCCTGCTTTGGCAGTGTATGTCGTTTCACCCACTCTGATAAGGAACTCACCTTGCAGCACGTACCACCATTCATCCGTTTCATAGTGCGTATGCAGGATTGGCCCGCCTTCTTTGATACGGGTGGATTCGAAAACAAACATCCCGCCATCTGTGTCTTTTGCCGATACTTTTGTATAAAAAACGTCTCCTTCAAACGGAGAAATACTTTTTCCGGCGCGATCTTTCCCGGCTTCCACCTTAAAGCCTTTTTCATCCCCGGATCTTGCACTTAATTTTGCAATCAGGTTGAATGGAATAGAAAACAGGGCTCCCATAACAGCCCCAAGCTTTAAGAAAGTACTGCGTTTCATAGCATCTGTTTTGGAGTTTAGGAATGTAAGAAGTTGAGCTGTCTGAAACAATTTTCCAATTGGTGTTTCCCATTAAAGCAATCCGCTGATGTCAAACAATGGCTGAATGAGAATTATAAACGGGATTAAAGGAATTCTTTTCTATATAGCTAAATTAATTTTGCCGGCAGTATTGCATAACCGTACGATTTCCTCAGCGCATATAAGATGATACAGCATGAATGCGACTTTTGGGCTTGCCTAAAGGTACAAATTCTGCCGGAATTGAAATACTACGGCCCTTTCGCGAAAGTTCGATAATTGACCCTCCCTGTCGGCATCCCATGCTCATGCAAACTGCATGGGCTTTTTTGTTTTAACGTCTTCCCTTTCTTTCAATGACCACTCCGGTGAATAGCCGAAGATATTTTGATATAAATTCTATTTTTGTTGGTGTCATGTAATTGTTCCAATGACGGATTGTTCTATGAATCATTTACACAAATAATATTAAGGTAAAATGATAGCAGTATTGGAAGGGAAAGAAATAAGGACAATTGAAGATTTTCACAAAGCAATCAGTGAGCAATTGGCGTTTCCCAGCTATTATGGAAACAATCTTGACGCGCTTTGGGATTGTATGACCGGATGGATAGATCCACCTGCCAAGGTTATTTGGAGAGATTTTGAATTCAGTAAACTGTACCTGGGCGAATTTGCGGATAAGGCTAAACTGATATTTGATGATACCGTGAAAGTGCTTGAGGGGTTTAGGTTTGAATGTAGCTAAATACGAATCGATAATCAGAAATCCACGGCATCGGCGCGTGCTTGCGCTTAACTATAGCATAAAATCGTCTTCCCGGTGATTCGCATATTTTACCCGCGGTTACCGATGGATACAGCATTGAAAGATGGAACGGTTAGCAGATGCATGGAATCGGCATCAGGCATTTATGGATAATTGTTTGAATATTTGCTATCTTTTGGTGATAATCTATTTTTCGGAACCCAGCGCGAATTCAATTTTATGTTGATAATCAATACAAATCCCGCCTAACTACCCATGAAGCAGCTCCATATTTTCTTAATGACATTCCTTTTGTTCCCAGCCGCCGCGTTTTCGCAGGAAGCATCTTCAGACAGTTTAATCGTAATTCTCCAGGAAAAGGATCCCGTACCTGAAGGCGCCACCCGCGTAGGTGCCATCAGGATCAAGGACGGGGGCTTCAAATCCCGGTGTGGCTACGATCAGACATTGGAAGAAGCCCGCGAAAAAGCCCGTACATTAAAAGGAAATCTTATCAAAATAACCGAACTCAAACCGCCCGATAATTGGAGCACCTGCTATCGCCTGCGGGCCGATGTGTACCATCACGACGGGCTCGCCGATATCGTTGCCGCACAACAAGCCGAGGCCGCCGCCGCCATCCGCACGATGCTTCCTGATACTGCTTCCTACGCGCTGTTGTGCGTATACCGGCCTAAAACCGGTGTGGGCACGCTGGTCCAATACAACCTGCATGTCAATGATTCTGTGGTATGCCGCGTAAAGCGCGGAGGCAGCTACATGATCAAACTGCATACCATGGGGCAAACCCAAATATGGGCGCGAACCGAATCCAGGGCCGAAGTCTCGGCGGATATACAGCCCGGCAAAGTCTACTTCCTGAAATGCGGCATCGGCATGGGCGCCTTCGTGGGCCGTCCGCAGTTTTACCTGATGAATACAACGCAAGGAATGTCCGAGTTCAGCTCCATGTACGGATCGGTAGAGGAGGAAGAATGAGGAAATGATAGTTTTGCCCTGACAAGGCCTCCCATCCACCACAACCGAAATTAAAAAAGGGGACATCATTTTAAATGATCGTCCCCTTTTCTGTGGTTCCTTATATCGTATTACCCGTCACTTCCCCATGCCGCTGCTCAGTTTCACGAACAGCCGCGGCGCCGAGCCATCGCGGTTGGTCTTGTATAGGTTCCAGTTGTTGCCGTCTGTTTCTTCCAGGTGGAACGACTGCGTGGCGTCCATCAGTTCTTTTTTACCCACCGCGGGAAAGCGTTGGCCGCCCTTGCGTTCTCCCAGGTCCTGATGACGGTGAAGATCTTTTCCTTCTCCGGACAGCTTTCCACATCCTTTTGATTCAGCGTGAGGCTATAGGTTGTGCCCACGCCCACCGATATGGCCTGCACATGCTCGTAATCGGCGGCTTTCGAATTCGCTTTGATGGGGAAATTGCCGCCCATGCCCACCGGGAAGAAGTTGGCATAGGTAACGTCGCGGAGGTCTTTCCCCTGGCTGGTGGCGCTGCCCCATTCGCGGGTGTCGGTATCGTAGAGGTTTTTCCCGCCGCCAACGTTCCAGATGCTCTGGTAATGCCACGAGCCTTCAGACAGCGTAGCGCCCGTAAACCGGATCGTACCAACGCCCGATCGTTCCGCTTTCTCGAACATCTTCCGGAAGAAACGCTTGGCGGAATAATAGCCATGCCCGTTGTTGAACAGGAATTCCTGTCCGTCGAAATCGTAATATCGAAGTCCGTTGATGGCGCACACATCCGCGTAATGCGCGGCGATCTCGTCTTGCAGCTCCATGTTCGGGATCAGCCCGTCGTACCCGTAATTCACCGTTACCTGCAACTTGTAGATCACATCTCCGGCAGCGTGTGCCGCCGGCGTGGTTTTCCAGTAACCGCGTTGTACCTGCAGGAGCCGGTAAGGCTTCGTGGTGGAAACGCCCATGTAATGAATGAGCTCCTTGCCGATTTTTATCATGTTCAGATTGGCGCAATGCCCCTCCCAACTGGCGATCTCTTCGAGGTATTTGGGATCGTCGACGAGGATAATGGTATCTGTGGCGCCGATGCCTTTGGTCAGCAGGCGCTTTTGTTGGTAGCAGAGGCTGTCGCTGGGAACCGGACTGGCATCGAGGGTGCCTGGGGCGAGGGAGTTCGTGATGGGCGTCCGGCCGATGGTAATGCCTTGCCTGGCGGCGATATCGGCGAATTCTTTATGGGAAAGGTTCCCACTGGTGAGCTTGAGGGGTTTCTTTTCGAAGTTCCTTCCGTCGATGTAACCGGCATTTCCCCTGTCTGGCCGCAGGAACCCCTGGTCGTACAGGCTGATCGTTTTGAATCCGAGCCTGGCCGTGTAGGAAATGATGCTGTCGTACAATCCGCCGGCGGTAATGGCATCGGGAACGTAGGCGGAGGGGTCTTTCACCCATTTGCCGTTGATGGTCGGGTAGGGCAGCTTTTCGGCCAGTACGATTTTTTGGATAACGTCCAGCAGCGCGGTGCTGTCCGGGCTTCCCCACAACGCCACGGAGGAACCGATGTAATCCACGCCGGGCAAGGGTTGTACCTGCAAATGGTTGGGTGTATTGGCGGCCATGTTGGGAATGAGGGAGAAGTAGACTTCCCGTTCGATCGTGCGGTCGCGGGATTGGTAGGCGATGGATATCCTGCCTTTGGCGTCTACCATCGCGGCATTTCCGTACATGATCCGGAACCAGGGCTCCTTATGCGCGTAAAATGCCACATCGCTGATGCCGTTGCCGCCGAGGGTGAAAACCTGTCCTTCGTGAAGGGAATCCGGTAAGGGGAACCGCTTCGCGTCTGGCGTGTGGATGATGTACTGGAAGGGGGCGGCGTCGCCGATGGTTTCGGCCGTTCCGCCGAGGGTATTATCGTTCAGCGCCAGCAGCCCGATCGCAAAATTGACCGCATCGCTGGTATCGCGGCTCACGCCGATGATCTCGCCCATGAGGTTGGTGATATTGGTGTGGATGGAGCCCCATTGCACCGCGTCTATCCCTTTGCGCGGGGAAAGAGAGCGCAACACGAGCCTGAAGTAACGCTGCTGCGGCTGGATGCTGATGGTAGCCACCGAGCCGTTCGGGTATTGCAGCGCCAGGGTGCCGTTCCCTTTCGCGTAAGTGGCCTTTACAGGCTGGTAATACTGCTTCCTTTTACTGTCGTACAGGCTCAGCAGGGGCGATGGCTTGTCTTTCGGACTGAACTCACGGTTCGGCTGAACGGTGATGTTTTTCATGCTGGTGATCCACCCCTTGTTATTGATGTGGATCCTGAAATAATCCGTTTGGAAATCGTGCTGCGCGCGTACAGCGCCGGCCAACACGGTGGCCAGGAGCAGGAAAATACTTTTCTTGAATATCGTTCTCATATAAATGATGCGAAGCGGCCCCGCCGGCTGAACGCCCGGCCGGATGCCGCATGTTTTAATTTACGAATTTGCCGCGAATGATCGTCAATGGCCATATCCCGGTTCGCCGGACGCCATCCGGTGCCGGAATTTCAGCAAGGTAAATTTTCATGAAATATCAGGGGACTGCAACCGGTAAATTGATCTTTTATAATGCTTTATTTGCAGCCTCCGGCCCGCCACTGCTACCTTATTTCCTACGGATCGGCCGATTTTAGCAATGCCCATCAGCATTTAACCTCAACGTGATAACACTATCCCGTACCGTTGTGATGATGATCCTCCCTGAAATTGCCCAAACGACCTATACCCCCGATATCCTCAAAAATGGTTACCATGATCATTGCTGAACTACTCGTCATCGTCTACCTGGCTGCATGCGTCTGCTACAACTTTGCCTTTTCGGTGGCTGGCCATTTTTTGTCTGCCACACCCGCCGCCGGGCTGGACGAAGGAGCGCCCTGTTGCCGCATTGTGGTATTAATACCGGCTTACAAGGAAGACAACGTAATCGTAAATACGGCGAAAAGCTACGATAGCCTGAATTATCCGCGGGCGAGCTACGATGTGGTGGTGATTGCCGATTCGCTGCAGTCCGCAACCATTTCGAAGCTGTTGCAGGAAGGCCTGTACGTGCTACCGGTTCAATTCACCGTCAGCACAAAAGCGAAAGCCCTGCATGCGGCATTGGAGACACTGCCGCCGGTGTATGATATTGCCCTGGTTTGTGATGCGGATAACGTGCTGGAAAGGGATTTTCTGCTGAAAGTAAACCGCGCCTACCGCCGGGGCCACCCCGTCATCCAGGCGCAGCGGGTGGCTAAGAACCTGGATATGCCGTTTGCGATATTGGATGCGGCCAACGAGATGATCGCCAACCACATCCACCGCAAGGGCGCTAATGCATTCCGGCTTTCCGCGTCCCTGGCGGGTTCTGGCATTGCGGTCGATTTTCAGCTCCTCCGGGAAACGATGCAGCAGGCCGTTGCCATCGGCGGGTTCGGGGAAGATAAAGTGTTGCAGCAATTGATCGTGGAAAGAGGGCACCGCATCCATTACCTCGAAGATGCGCTGATCTACGATGAAAAGGTCTCCAACGCACACGCGTTCGAAAACCAGCGGAAGCGTTGGCTGTTCGGCCAGCTATACTGCCTGCGGCAAAACTGGTGGAAAGGGAACCAGGAGCTGCTGAACGGGAACATCGATTACTGGTATATTTCCGTATGGCAGAACCTCCTGCTCCCCCGGCTCCTGTTGCTGACGGCCACCCTGTCGCTTTCCGTGATCTACCTGCTTTTTAACGCTTACCTGGCAATTCCTTCCTATTGCTGGATCGCGCTGCTGGGCATGTGCTGCGGGAGCCTGTTGCTGCCTTTGCCGGTGAAGTTTTACACCCGCTTTCTGCTGCGGGCGGTCTGGCACCTCCCCTGGGCTATGTTCCTCATGCTGATGCTCGTTTTCAGGAACCGGAAAGCCAACAGCGCGTTCATCCATACACCGCATCATAAAACAGGCGTGGATAATGTACTGTTCGACCGGAAATGGCAGCATCCGTGACCGCAGCGCCGGACAGAAAAAAGGCTTCCCCGGGAGGAAGCCTTTTCTTCTGGCATATGTTCCGAATGGCATCGGGAGAGGATAAATAGCGGCGGATCAGTGCGCCTTGAAAACATCGTCCATCGCTTCCAGCGAGCGCCCCTTTGTTTCCGGGACCATCCGCAGAACGGTCCAGAAGGCGAGAAGGCAACAGCAGGCGAAGAACCAGAAAGTGGCGGCGCCCCCGAATTTGCCCAGCAACACCGGCGTGAGCTGCCCCACGATGGAATCCGCGACCCACATGGTCATCAGGCTCACGGCCATGGCCTGTCCGCGAATATGCGTGGGGTAAATTTCGGAAGCGATGACGAACTTCAGCGGCCCCAGCGAAAACGCGAAGCAGGCGAGAAACAGGATGATCGCTACTACCAGCGCCAGGTTCCCCGTGGCCCCGGTATGCATGCAATATCCCGCGAAAATGAGGCTGGCGGCGGCGCCCAGCGAACCCACCATATACAGCGGCCGCCGTCCCATGCTATCTACTTTCCAGATGGCGATGAGCGTAAACACGAAATTGGCGATCCCGAAAATCGTCTGGCTGAGCAATGCGTTCGAAATATTGATCCCGGCTTCGTTCAGGATACGCGGGCCGTAATAGATCACCGCATTGATGCCGCTGAACTGGGAGAACAAAGGCAGCAAAATGCCGATCAGCATGGGTTTGCGCAATGCCGGCGAAAACAGCTCCCGGAAAGCGCCCCGGGAAGCCGCGGCGGGCGAAGCGGGAACATCTATATTACCGTTCATTTTCTGCAGGATGGCCATCCCTTCGGCCGTACGCCCGGTTTGCAGCAACCAGCGTGGACTTTCCGGGATAAACGCGATACAGATGATAAACAGCAGCGAAGGAATGCCGCCGATGCCGATCATGGCGCGCCAGGGCTCGGCAACGAGCAGATTAGCGGCAGGCGCTTGTTGCGCATATTGAAGAACGGCTGCATTCGTCAGATAGGCGAGGAGGATGCCCGCGGTGATGGCCAGTTGGTACAATGTAACCAACCGCCCGCGGATATGCGCCGGCGCGATCTCCGAAATGTACAACGGCGCAACGATAGACGCGATGCCTACGCCCACGCCGCCTGCGATGCGCGCCAGCACCAACACCGTAAAACCCGGGGAAAGCGCGCTGCCGGCGGCCGACAGCAGAAACAGCACCGCCGCGGCGGCGAGCATCTTCTTTCTTCCCAAACGGTCGCTCAGCACGCCGGAAACCGCGACGCCGGCAATGCAGCCCACGAGGGCAGACGATACGAACCAGCCCTGAACGGCGTCTGTTAGCTGGAACTGGTCTTTGACGAAAAGCAACGCCCCTGAAATAACGGCCATGTCAAAGCCGAAAAGGAGCCCGCCGAGCGCGGCGGTAAAAGTGGCGAGACCAACGTACTTGACGAATGGATTCATAATATCGGTATAGAGATTAGCAGCATTCTTCTTTCACGAAAGACCTCACAACTTTCACTTCCTCACCGCTGTCGTTGAGGAGCGTATAAGCGCCGGCGGCGGCGGGGATGATGAAGGTTTCGGCATAATGCACCACCTGCTCCCGGCCGTTCGTCACCACGCGGATGCGCTCGCCTTCCACGAGGCTCAGCACATGGCATTGGTTGCCGGTATCGAGCTGCACGGTGGTAGAGAATTCCACCCGTTCGATGCGGTAGAAATGCTGTGGATGGGTGGGCAGGTGAAGGAGGCGCCAGTCTGCCCCCTGCTGGATGGTCACCGGGGCCGACAGCAGGGTTTCCCTTACCACATCGCCCTTCCGGTCAAAATCAAGGTTCTCGAACGCCCGCGCGATGTTCAGCGTGCGGGGCCGGCCGTTGAGGTCGGTGCGCATCCAGTCGTACATTTTGAAGGTGTAAATATAGGGCGTGGCGCTGATTTCCAGTACCAGGTTGTCTTTCCCGGAACTATGCACGGTGCCGTTGGGGATGAGGAAAAGGTCGTGGCGGTTGGATGGGAAAACCTGTACGAATTTTTCGATGTCGACGGCCTGTTGTTGTTCCACACTGTTTTCGAGCGCACTTCTGAAGGTAGTGGCATCGATATCGTTCTGGAAGCCGAGATATACTTTGGCGCCGGGTTTGGCGTCGAGGATGTAATAGGTTTCGTCTTGCGTGAACGGCTCGCCGAAGTTGTCGCGGGTGTAGGCGACGCTGGGGTGGCACTGGATGGAGAGGTTGCCGCCGTCGAACGTATCGAGGAAATCGAATCGGATGGGAAAGGTGTTACCGAAGCGGGGCGCGGCTTTGCCGAGCACGGCGGTGTTATCGAGCATGAGCATCGTATCCAGCGAAATTTCCTGGAGCAGGCCTTCATGTTCGAGGAGGATGCCGTTTTCCGGAGCGATCAGTTCGAACGACCATGCATAATTCACGACGTTGGGATTGAGCTCCGCGATGTTTTCCCGGATCCAGTGGCCGCCCCATACGCCCGGTTCGAACCAGGGCCGCGCGCGGAACATGTTGCGTGACATTTCGCGGAGCGTATTGCGGAGCGTATCGCCTTCGCACCAGGTGATCTCGTTGAGGCGCTGCTCGTCGATGAACAGTTCTACGGAAGGGAGCAGCGTTTTTTTATGGCGGTTCAGCACGGGCCAGTCTACGAAATAGAACGATTTGTATTGCTGGCGCGCGTCGCCGGAAATACTGTGGTGGCCGATGTTGCAGACCTGTCCGGCGCGGGAGCGGAACTGGATCTCGTTTTTAGGGAGATCGATATAGAGGAGTGCGCCGTCCCAGCCGCAAAGCGAGGCGCCGCAGCCGTAGAGGATATTCAGTTGGCCGTTTTCGGGCTGGATGTTGCGGAGTTTTTCCGGGGTAAAGAAATCGCTCAGTTGGCCGTCGAAGACTTTTCCGAAGAGGGGATCGCCGTTGCCGAGGCTGGGCGCAACGAGCGCATCGCGGTCGGCTGCGGGAATGAGGGCGGCGTTGACGTTAACGAAGCGGGCGTTGGTCTGAAGGCCGGCGAGGCGGGATTGGAGGGCGGCAATGAAATCGTCCCACTGAACGCCTACGTAGCCATCGATGATGATGTTGGCGCGGCGCTGGAGGATCCAGGTGAGGAGGGAGTCGAACCCTGCGTGGATGGGGCCTGCTGCACTGAAGCAGGGATAAATATCATAGCCTGCCTGGTCCCGTTTTTCCTTGGTATGTGGCGCCAGGAATTGTTCTGTGGCCCTGAACCGGTGTTGATGCTGGGTTTGTGCTGGATTAATGGTAGACATAAGGTATATAAATGTAGTAATGTACAAACATATACCAAATCAAATTAAATTCCAAACCAGGGAAGGGGATGGATCAGGAAGAGCGCCTGCTTTCGACGGTGTAGATGAAGCTTTCCGCTTTGTAGTAGCCGAGGTTGTATTCGATGGGGCGGTCTGCCTGGTCGAACACGAAGCGTTTCCGGAGGAGGATGGCGCTGTCTACATCTACTTCCAGCTTTTGGGCGATCAGTTTATCGGCCAGCCGGGCGCTGATTTCTTCTTTAGACAGGGTGGCGATGACGAAGTGTTCCTGTTCCAGCATTTCGTAGAGGGGCATTTTGAAGTCTTCGTCGCCGGTGAGCCCCACCCTTGGGTGGAAATAGGAGATGAAGTATACGAAAGGCTCCTGGGTATTGCCTCTCAGGCGTTCGAGCTTGAGGATTTTCTGGTCGGTTTTGATATCGAAGAAGCCGGCCACGGTTTCGTCGGGGAATACCCAGCTGATGTGGAGCTCGTAGTTTTTGATGACGATCCCCCGGGCCTGCATTTCCTGGGAAAAGCTCAGCCAGTTCATGGATTTGGAGCTCATCTTGGCGTTGGCCACTTTGGTGCCGAGGCGCTTCTTGCGCACCAGCAGTTCTTCGTACACCAGCTTGTTGATGGCCTGGCGCAGGGTGGTGCGGGATATGGCCAGCCTTTTGGCCAGCTCTACTTCGTTGGGCAACAGCTTTCCGGCCTGGTACTCGGGCTGCTTGATGAGCTCCCGTAACAGGTTCTCCGCCTGGATATGCAGCGGCACAGCGCTTTGATGGTCAATCTTTAATCGCATACATGTATAAACATAACTTACCTGCAAATTAGAAAATAAAATCCGTTGCCAACCCATCCCGCCCGCAGATTCCTCCCGAATGTCTGGACCATGCAAAAAAAGCATCATTCAGAATAATGGGGAATTATGCGTAATTATCATATTATCAATTAATTATAAAAATGTTAAAATTTTTCCCGTCAAAATGTTTGTAGTTTCCCGGGTTTATATGTAAATATGTACACACAATTAAAACATATTCACATTCCCGTTCACTATGAAGAAGAACTACCCGATGTTATGTAGAAAGCGGTACCTCTTCCAATGGCTACTCCTGTTGCTCGCCAACGCAGCCATCGGACAGGCACCGAAAATATCCGGCAGTGTGACCGATACGAAAGGACAAGCCATTCCCGGCGTAAACATTCGCATCAAACACACCCAGTCCGGCACCGTCACCACACCCGATGGCAAATTTACCCTCCAGCTGAAATCCGCCGCAGACACACTCGTGTTCTCCTTCGTCGGATTTCAATCCCAGGAAATCGTGGCCGGCGGCCGGAGCACCGTCAACGTAACCCTGCTGGAGGATAAAAACGATCTCGACGATGTGGTGATCGTAGCTTATGGCCACCAGAAAAAACAAAGCATGGTGAGCTCCATCACCACCATCAACCCCAAAGAGCTGAAAGGCCCCACCAGTAACCTGACTACCATGCTCGCTGGCCGCATTTCCGGCATGATCTCCTACCAGCGCAGCGGCGAGCCCGGGGCAGACAACGCCCAGTTCTTCATCCGTGGCATCACCTCTTTCGGGTCCGGCAAAATCGACCCGCTCATCCTTATCGACGGCATGGAATCCACCGCCACCGAACTGGCACGCATCCAGCCCGACGATATCGCAGGGTTTTCCGTGCTCAAAGACGCCGCCGCTTCGTCGCTCTACGGCGCCCGCGGCGCCAACGGGGTGATCCTCGTCAACACCAAATCCGGGAAAAGCGGCGCTACCAAAATGAACGTGCGGCTGGAGAACTCCATGACGTCGAACACCCGCAACTTCAAGCTGGCAGACAATATCACCTACATGCGCCTGGCCAACGAAGCCATGCTCACCCGCGACCCGCTCGGCGTGCTCCCGTATTCGCAGAACAAAATCGACCACACCGTGGCGGGAGATAATCCCTACCTCTATCCGAACAACAACTGGATAGAACAAATGATCAAAAAGAACACGAACAACCAGCGGCTCAATCTCAACCTCAGCGGCGGCACCCCCAAAGCACAGTATTACGTGGCCGCCACCGTGAACCAGGACAACGGTATCCTCAAATCCCAAAGCGGCAGCGGCTTCAACAGCAACATCAAGCTGCGCAGCTATGAGGTCCGCTCCAACGTGAACCTCCAACTCACCAAAACCACAGAAGCCATTTTCCGTACCACGGGCAACTTCGACGATTACAACGGCCCGATCGGCGGCGGTGGCGCCATCTTCGGTAGCGTACTCAACGCCAATCCCGTCCGCTTCCCCGCCATTTTCCCGGCCAGCGACCGCCCGCAGGTGAAACACCCGCTGTTCGGCAACGCCGCCCGCGGCACAGACGGCGCCGTGTTCACGAACCCATACGCCGACATGGTCTCCGGCTTCCAGCAATACAATACTTCTACGCTGAACGTGCAGTTGGAACTGAAGCAGGACTTCAACTTCCTGACGCCCGGCCTCACGGCCCGCATGATGATCTATACCAAACGGTATTCGAGCTTCAGTCTGTCGCGCCAGTTCTCGCCGTTCTATTATTCCGCCAACCCCTCGCTCGAAGTACCGGGCGGTTATACCCTGTCGCTCCTTAACGAGAAAACCGGGACGGAATACCTCAGCTACAACCCCGGCGCCAAGATCGTCAATACCACCACGTATGCGGAAGCGGCTGTCATGTACAACCGCACCTTTAATAAAGTGCACAATGTCGGCGGTTTGCTGATCGGTATCCGCCGGAACTATCTGAACGGCAACTCCACCGACCTGCAGCAATCGCTCCCTTTCCGCAACCAGGGCGTTTCCGGGCGGGTGACTTACGGGTACGACGACCGCTATATGTTTGAAGGCAATTTCGGTTACAATGGTTCCGAGCGTTTCGCGAAAAGGAACCGCTTCGGGTTCTTCCCCTCTGTGGGCGTGGCCTGGAACGTGAGCAGCGAAGATTTCTTTTCCGATTTATCCAATACCGTTTCCCGCCTGAAACTTCGCGCCACATACGGTTTGGCCGGCAACGACCAGATCGGGCGGGCGGAAGACAGGTTCTTCTATCTTTCCAACGTGAACCTGAACTACAATCCGTATGGGGCAACGTTTGGCGAGAATTACGGGTACGGCCGGCCGGGCGTGCTGATCTCCCGCTATCCCAACGAGCTGATTACCTGGGAACGTGCGCTCAAGACGAACGTGGGCATGGACCTCAGCCTTTGGAACTCGGTGAACTTTACCATAGACGCTTACAAGGAGCGCCGCAACAGCATCCTCATGCAGCGGGCTTACGTACCTACCACCATGGGCTTAACGGCGCCGGTGTCTGCCAATGTGGGCGTGGCCGAAGGGCGCGGGTTTGAGCTGCAGGCCGATTACAATAAAACCTTCGGGAAAGCCTGGTTGCAGGCCCGCGGTACGTTTACCTACGCCACCAGCGAAATCCTGGTGAATGAAGAGCCGGAATATGCGGCCAACATGAAGTACCTCTCCCGCGTGGGCCACTCCGTTGGCCTCGCTTACGGTTTGGTGGCGGAAAGATTGTTCGTAGACGATGAAGATGTGAAGAATTCCCCCAAGCAGCATTTCGGCGAAACCCGCGGCGGCGACATCAAATACCGCGACCTGAACGGCGACGGCCAGATCACCGACCTGGACATGATCAACGGGCTGAGCTATCCCGTTACCCCGGAAATCATTTACGGGTTCGGTTTCTCGTTCGGGTACAAAAATTTCGACATCAGCACTTTCTTCCAGGGATCGGCCCGCTCTTCGTTCTACATCGACCCCGCCAAAATCTCGCCTTTCGTGGCCGACGGGCCCAACGAAAACGGATTGCTGAAAGCGATTGCAGACGACCACTGGTCTGAAGACAACCGCAATATTTACGCTTTCTGGCCAAGGCTGGGGATGACGCAGAGCGCCAACAACAATAAGATGTCGAGCTGGTGGATGCGCGACGGCGCTTTCCTCCGGATGAAGAACGCCGAGATCGGGTACAACATCGGCGACAAGGGTTTGAAAAGATACCGCATCAACGGGCTGCGCATTTATGCGAACGCCGTCAACCTTTTCGTGATCAGCGCCTTTAAGCTCTGGGATCCCGAACAAGGCGGCAACGGGCTGGGATACCCCGTCCAGCGGACGTTCAACATGGGCATCAATGTACAGTTGTAACAATTCGCGCCATACATTTCAATCACCTGAAACATTATATTTTCATGTCAGTTAGAATATTAAAGGGCCGGATGGTGGCCGTGGTGCTGCTGGGAGTTGCGGCGATGCTGGGGTCCTGTATGAAAGGGTTCCTCGATATGGTGCCCGACAACGTGCCCACGCTCGACCATGCTTTCGCCAACCGCCTCGAAGCCGAAAAATATCTTTTCACCTGCTATTCCTTTCTCCCGCAGGAAGGCCATCCCGACAAGAATCCCGCTTTCAGCGGCGGAGACGAGGCGTGGACGTATTGGCCCATGCAGGAAGATTACTTTTTCCTCGACCCCTACAACATCGCCCGCGGTAACCAGCAAAAGGCTTCGCCGTATATGAATTATTGGGACGGGTACGACGGGAAGTCGCTCTGGCAGGGTATCCGCATATGCAACATCTTCCTGGAGAACGTGGGCAAGGTGTACGATCTGCAGCCTTACGAAAGGGACCGCTGGATCGCGGAAGCCAAGTTCCTGAAGGCTTACATGCACTGGTACCTTTTCCGGATGTATGGGCCTATCCCCATCATGGATAAAAACCTCCCGATCGATGCGCCGCCGGCAGCCATGAAAGTGTACCGCCAGCCGGTAGATTCCGTCGTGAACTATATCGTGCAGACGCTGGACGATGCCGCCGCCGGCGAAGCGTTGCCCATGAAAATTACCAGCGTTACCACCGAACTGGGGCGCGTTACCAAAGCAGCGGCGCTGGCCGTAAAGGCACGGGTACTCGTTACGGCCGCCAGTCCTTTGTTCAATGGCAATAACGATTTTGCGAATTTTAAGAACAATAACGGGCAGCTGCTGTTCAACGCGCAGGCCGACGATCAGAAATGGGTGCGTGCGCGCGAGGCCTGTAAAGCAGCTATCGACATGGCTGCCGCAGCGGGCCTGAAGTTGTATTATTTCAATTCGGCCGTGGTGGAAGTCAATAATTTCACCCGTACGGAGCTCAACATCCGGAATGCCGTTGGCGAGAAATGGAACAGCGAGCTGATCTGGGGGAATACCTCCGGCGGAGCGCCTACCTACTGGCTCCAAACCTATGCCTGCCCCCAGCTCGATCCCAACAACTTCAACATCGCCCTGAAAGCCAAACTGGCCCCGCCCATGAAGATCGCGGAGCTGTTTTACACGAAGAACGGCGTGCCCATCACCGAAGACAAAACCTGGGACCATGCCAATCGTTTCAAACTGCGCACGGCCACCACGCTCGATTCCGGTATCCAGGAAGGGTATAAGTCGGTAGGGCTTCATTTCGACCGCGAGCCCCGCTTCTATGCAGACATCGCTTTCGACGGTTCCAAATGGTACATGCGCAACGGCGAATTCAAAGTCCAGAGCAAATCCGAACAATGGGCCGGCAAAAAGCAAAGCCGCATTTACTCCATCACCGGCTATTACACGAAGAAGATCGTGAACTGGAACCTCGTGTTCGACAAAACCAGTCTTACCGTTGAGTCTTATCCCTGGCCGGTGATCCGCCTGACCGATCTGTACCTGCTGTATGCCGAAGCACTGAACGAAACCGGGGACGCTGCCAACGCGCTGCGCTACCTGAACATGGTCCGCGAAAGGGCCGGCCTGAAATCCGTGGAAAGCGCCTGGTCCACCTATTCCACCAATCCCGCCAAATACACCTCCAAAGCCGGTCTGCGGGAAATCGTACACCAGGAGCGCACCATTGAAATGGCGTTCGAAGGCAGCCGGTTCTGGGACCTCCGCCGCTGGAAAACCGCGCCGCAGGAACTGAGCAAAGCGATTTACGGTTGGGATATCATTCAGACCACTTACGAAGACTACAACCGCCGTGTGCTCCTGTACAGCCCGCAGTTCATCGCCCCGCGCGATTACTTCTGGCCCATCGCGGAAGGGAACCTGCAGATCAATCCGAACCTGGTACAAAACCCCGGATGGTAACGAAAAACTCATGATAACATTTGCGAAAGCAGTTTAAAAATATCGGTATGCCAAACAAATTCACCCTCGCCGCATTGGCCATTTTACTGGCGGCGGGCGCCTGCAAAAGGGACGAGGCCGGTCCTGTGGAAAAGGACGGAACGCCTCCGGGCGCCGTCCGCAACCTGACCGTGGAAAACCTCCACGGCGCGGCAAGGATCAGCTTCGAATTGCCCGGGGATAAAGACCTTCAGTACATCAAAGCCCGATACACCGCCCCGGGAGGCACGGTGCGCGAAACCCGCGTGAGCCGTTTCAACCGCAGCCTCCTCATGGAAGGGTTCGGCGATACGAATCCCTACACCGTAACGCTTTTTGCGGTAGACAAGAGCGAGAACGTTTCCGCACCAACGGAAATCACCGTCAATCCCCTGGAACCGCCTGTCTGGATCGTGCGCAGAACGCTGGGTATCATTCCCGACTTCGGCGGCGTGAACGTTTCTTTCGAAAACGAAGAAGAGAAAGATCTCGCCATCGTGGTTTTGTCGATCGATTCGCTGGGCCAGTTTTCCCCCCGCGCCACACAATACACCAAACTGAAAAAAGGCGATTTCTCCACCCGGAACATGCCGAACAAACCCACCCGGTTCGGCGTGTACGTGCGCGACCGCTGGGGCAACCTGTCAGACACCCTCCTCACCGAGCTCACCCCGCTTTTCGAAGAGCAGCTCGACCGTACCAAAATGAATGGCGTGATATTGCCAGGAGACGCGCCCATCGGGCACCTTGGCTCCATCGCCGGCCTGTTCGACGGTAACACGCAGGCAGGTTTCTATCACTCTTCAGACGATGCGCGCATGCCGCAATGGTTCACCTACGACATGGGCGTTACCGCCAAGCTGAGCCGGCTGGTGTGGTTCATGCGCCCGGGGTTCTTCTTCAGCCTCCATAACCCGAAAGAAGTAGAGATCTGGGGCAGCAACAACCCCAATCCCAACGGCAGCTTCGACGATAGCTGGGTGCTGCTGGCCCGGTCTACACAGATCAAACCTTCCGGCCTGCCCGAAGGCCAGCTTTCCCAGGCCGACCAGGACGCCGCGCTACTCGGGCACACCGTCACCTTCCCGGTAAACTCGCCGAAAGTGAGATACATCCGCTTCAAAACGCTGAAGAACTGGTCGAACGGTACGTACGTGAATTTCCACGAGATCAAAATGTTCGGAGATACGCATTAATCCATCCCATTAACCAATCAAAATCATGAAAGAGTTACGCATTTCACTGTTAATCGGGATGATCGTTCTGGCCGCCGCATCCTGCTCCAAAGACAAACGCGACGCATATAAAGACTTTATGAAAGGCGGGGAAATCATCTATCCCGGCCGTGCAGATACCGTGCTCGTTAAACCCGGCCTCAACCGGATCAAATTGTCCGTAGTTTTGGGGAACGATCCGCTGGTGAGCCAGCTGCGCGTGTTCTGGAGCAATAACGCCGATTCTGTCACCGTGCCCATAAAGCGCACTTCCGGTATTGATACCATCGACGTGCTGGTGCCGAACCTGAAAGAAGGGAATTATAACTTCGCCGTGTATACCTACGACGATGAAGGCCATGTTTCCATCATGGTCAACGCTTTTGGCGTGGCATACGGCCAGAATTACACCAGCTCGCTGGTAAACCGTACGTTGCGTTCGGTGGAACAGTCGACCGACGGGAGCCAGGTGCTCCTGAACTGGGGAGAGCCGGCCGGCGGGGAACTGGGCACGGAAGTGAAGTATAAAGGCGCCGACGGGGTGGAAAAAACCATCACCGTTCCGTCTACAGAAGCGGTGACCACATTGCCCGATTACGAAAGCCGGTCGCAATTGACGTACCGTTCGCAATACAAGCCCGATACCATGGCGTTCGAGTTTTTCTATCCGCCCCTTTCTTCCGCCACGCTGCCCGTTTTTGAGCGGCAACTGGCAAAATCCGGGTTCAGTGTGCTGGAACTGCCGACCGATGTAAAAAGCAATCACGGCTGGCTGATGCATTACCTGTGGGATGGGAACATCAATTCAGGCTTCGCCACGGCCAACCAGGTGCCGGCGTGGTTCACCATCGACGCGGGGCAATCGGCCGCGCTGAGCCGCATCAAATACTGGCAGGCTACGGACAGGCTGTACAGGATCGAGAACGTGAGAACGTTCGAAGTGTACGGGAGCAACAGTCCGGCGGGCGACGGCAGTTGGGACAGCTGGACCAAAATCGGTTCCTTCGCGTCGGTGAAGCCGTCGGGCAAGCCGGTTGGGGAGAACACGCAGGAAGACGTGGACTTTGCGCTGGCGGGAGAAGATTTCGCCGTTGCCGCAGGCACCGCCAAATTCCGGTATTACCGCTTCAAACTGCTCACCAACTGGGGGAACAGTGCATTTTTTACCATGGGAGAAATATCGTTATTCACGCACGACCGGTAATGCCGGTCTGGATATAGCAACAATCAACAGGAACCACAAACAAGTAGCATGAAACGTTTGATTTTTTTGAGCTTTTTATTCACTTCGGCGGCATCATTTGCGCAGACGGGGGATTTGAAACTGGTGTCTTATCCGGGAAGGATAGAAGAAAGCATCGGGAAGCGCGCATTGGCCAGGCAGATATTGAGCGACAGCCGGCTGGATACCGTGGAAACCCGCGCCCTGCGGATCCTCAACGGGTTCAACGCCGGCAACGGATACGGAGAGATCTGGATCCGCGACCTCAATACCTTCATCACCGGATCGCTGCAAGTGCGCGATAAAAAGGACGTGAAAGAGGCGCTGCTCCTGTTCTTCAAGCTCCAGGGGGCAGATGGAAACATCCCCGACGGCGCCATCGCCAAGAAAGATGCCGCGCTGGCCTACAAATACGCCAGCACAGATCTCGCTCCGGGATGGGTGAGCCACAAGAATACCGTGGAAACCGACCAGGAAACCTCCCTCATCCAGGCCATCCGTAAATACATCGACGCCACCGGCGATAAATCCATCCTCGATGAAAAAGTGGGCGGGCAAACCGTGCTCCTCCGCATGGAAGCCGCGATGAACTTTCTCCTGAAAGAACGCTGGGCCGCGGATTACGGCCTCATCAAAGGCGCCACCACCATCGACTGGGGCGATGTGCAGCCCGAAAAAGGCTGGGGCGTTGCGCTCAACGATAAAACCAAATGGACCATCGATATCTACGACAACGCGATGTTCATCATCGCCCTGAACGATTTCATGACCCTGTTGCCGAAAGGTGACATGCATAAAAAATGGAAACAGACGGCCGGCGATATTAAAAAGAACGTCCGCAAGCACCTCTGGGACGCGGAAAAGAAAAAGTACATCCCGCATATTTACCTCGACGGAAGCCCCTTCCCAGCGGATTTCAACGAAAACGAAATCCTCTATACCGGCGGTACCGCCTGCGCCATCCTGGCCGGGCTGCACTCCAAATCCGAGATCCGCGCCATCAACGACCAGTTCCTGAACGCGGCGGAAAAAGAGAAATTCGCGACGATCGGGATGACCGTTTACCCGCCCTACCCGGTGGAAGTATTCCCCAACATGGCGGCGTACCATTACCAGAACGCCGGCGACTGGACCTGGTTCGGCGGCCGCATGATCCATGCGCTGCACCTCAACGGTTTCAACAATGAGGCTTACGCGGAAATGAGCCCCATGCTCGACCGCGTGATCCAGCACGGGTTCCACGAATGGTACGAAGTGCGCTCCGGCAAACCTTCCGGCTCCGGCGACTTCCGGGGCGAAGCCGGCGTGTTGTATGATGCGATCCAGCTGCTGCGCAAATGGGCGGCCAAAAACCAATAATTAAAGAAAATGAAGATCACAGCGGTGGACATTGGCGGCTCGCACATTACCGTAGCGGCCGTTGATATGGAAAGCAGGACATGTAACGGAGGTTCCCGGATGCAGGTGGATTCCCGGAGCCCGGCAGGCGAAATCCTCGATTGCTGGGCCGCCGCCATCGCCCGGTGCGCAGAAACGCATGATGGTACGCAGATAGCGGTGGCAATGCCGGGGCCGTTCGATTATGCGTCCGGCGTTTGCCGGGTCCGCGACCAGTCGAAGTTCGACGCACTGTACGGTGTGAATGTAAAGGACGCGCTGGCGGAAAGATTACAGATCGATGCCGGCAACATCCTTTTCGACAACGACGCCACCTGTTTCCTGCGCGGACATTACTTCGCAGGATGTTTCCAGGAAAACGAGAACGTGTTGGGACTGACGCTGGGAACGGGTTTTGGATCGGTGATCCGGACTGGAGAAGGGTATTTTTCGCCGGATTACTGGTGCCGGTCTTTCGGGGATTCCATGGCCGACGATTACTTTTCTTCCCGCTGGCTCCTGCATGCATTCGCGGCGCTGGGCGGAGAAAAGCTGACTTCCGTGCGGGAACTGGCTACCCGCGGAAATAGCGGCGAAGTGTTCCGGAAATTCGGCGCGAACCTGGCGGGTTTTCTGTCGGAAGCAGCGCCGGATGTAGATGCCATCCTGCTGGGCGGCAATATCGCAAAGGCGTACCCCTTGTTCGGGGATGCGCTGGAAGCGGGACTGGCCGCGGCTGGAAGGCATTACCGGTTCCAGGTGTCTGCACTCGGCGAAGAAGGCATTTTGCTGGGCGCGGCCGCTTTGCGGGAAAAGGAGCCGGTGGGTTCGGAACGATAAGAAAATGACAATAAAGACCTTGGTTAGTTCAAGCAAATCTTGATTTGGTACGCACGGGCCCTTCTGGGCCCGTGGATTTTTCAGAGACCCGCGCCTGCCGCGGGTTTCTTTTTGCCCTTATTCGGAATCTGTTTCCCTGGGCACCATCAATTCCATCAGCAGGTCTTTGGAAACTTCCTTCCACTCGATCCAGATATGGTCGTGGATGTGCTCGTCGCCCGTCATCCGGTCTGCGATGTCGGATTTGCGTTGCCGGTAGAACGCGATCTTTTGTATCACGCGCCCGGTATCGGTATCCACTTCGCCCTGCATCAAATCGGCATGCACTTCAATTTTCCGGCCGATGTTGATCCGGTTTTCCGTGAGGGTAAGGTGGCCGTTGGGGCCGGAAACTCTGATGCCCGAAGCCTGCAATTCGTCCAGGATGCTGCCGGAATTGTCGTCCTGCCCATCGTCTTCCCAATTACACACGGCGCAGATCTCAAAGTCGCATCGTTCTTGCAGCGTCGGGAAACCACAGCCCGGACAGGTACAAAAGGGAACATCGTTCGCCTGCAGCCAGGTGTCGTAATGCGCCCTGCGGGCGCGGAAAGCCGCTATGATTTCAACGTCGTCCATCCCTTAAAAATACCATAAATATCCGGAAAGGAAGTTTCCCGTAAAAATGAAAAACCCGCGCGGCGCACGGGTTTTTTATTCGATTCGAGAAGGAAAAGTATTTATTCGTACAGCACAAAATTCATCTTGTCGACCCCTGCATTCCCTGTTTTTTCATGCCATGCATGCAACACCAGTTCATAATTCCCGGTTTGTGTGATGGGGCAATCCCCTTCGAAAAGGTTCGCCGAAACGAGCGAAAACTTCACTTCCCGGATCACTTTCCCGTCTTTCTTCAGTACGCCTTTCACTTCCATTTCATCGGAATTCCAGAGGCCGCCTTTGTCGATCACGCAGCCGCACATCATGACGATGTTCGCCTGGAACTGGAAAGGTTTGTCTTTCACGGTTTTTAACGAAATGAACTGATGCGTGCGGGGCCTGAGGATGTCTACGATGAACCCCGGGATTTCGAGGATGATACCGTCGCCCAGCACGTTTTTGCCGGGAAGGAGCCAGAGTTCCGTGCTGACGATCGTTTGCGCCTGCTTCTGGTTGAACGGTGCGATCACTTCGATGTTGACGAACGTGGGCTCGTCGATATCGATGGTCGCTAAAAATCCCGCCGTTTGATCGTCGCAGATAGCGGTGCCCCTGGCCACGGGGTTCTTCATGATCAGCTGCGTGTTCCCGGGCGTGCCGGTGGTTTTCCCTTCCGCGAGGATGCGCTGGTTGGCCTTGTTGCGGATAATAATGTAAGCGCCGCCGAGGGAGCTGCCGATGAATTTGGCGTCCCGCGCTTTGGCCCGCACCATCACTTTGGTTTCGATGGCGGAAGCTGCGAAGGGCAGGAGCAGTGCGATAAATAATGTGAGTGTCTTCATGATATGCTGGAATCTAAGTAAGCTTGCTGGAAGCGGTCGTGAAAAGATCGTGTTTTCAATGCAGCGTCGATTTGGTCGAGGTGGCGGAGGATGGCGAGATCGTCTGCCAGCACCTGCAGGATGGCTTTTTCGCAGCTGTCCCAGATTTTTTCCAGCTGCGGGAGCAGTTTTGCGGCTTTGGGGGACAGGGAAACCAGCTGCTGGCGCCTGTCTTTGCTATCCTGCTTCACCAGCAGGTATTTCTTTTCCGCCATTTTCCGCACCAGGATCACGACCGAGGGGTGCGCATATCCCAACCGCTCGGCGATAGCGGCGATGGGGACCGCTTCGCCGTGGCGCAGCAGCATGAAAACGAGGTACCAGTTCGGTTCAATGTCCAGCCCCTGTTCTTTGTAGAACTTCCGGACGTCGTGCGCGATGCGGTCGCTGATACGCTTCAGCCGGCTGTCCAGCGCCTTGTAACCCAGTTCTTTAATAAAATCCATCTGCATGGCTTTGCCTGTTTGTCAGCGAATGTACGATTATATAGTTAAATATATAGTCGTCTATATAAAATTTTTGGAAAAGGAAAAGGCCTCCTCATGACAAGGAGACCTTTTTTCTATCTGGGCGTACAAAACACTAGGTAGTCTGTTTCCGGGGAGCGAGCAGGAACAGCGCCGCGCCAAGGACAACGATGCCGATCTTGATGGACCAGGCCACCACATCGCCCCACTGATAGATCCACATGAGGATTTTGGGAACACGGTCGAAGTAGCCGGCGGCAATGGATAAAAGGCCGATAATGACGAGGAAGGAGCCGATTTTTTGCATAAAATATGATTGGGAGTTTGATGGAAGGGGTTACGCTTTTGTATCGAGGAAGGGGAATTGCCGTTCGAACATCGCGCCGACTACGGGAACGGGCTTTTGCAGGCCGTTTAGTGCGTTGATGATGCCCAACACCCACAGCACGAGGATCGCGATGTTGGCATATACGACTACTGACAGTGCCGGTACGATCCGCACTACCACATTGATGGCCACGCCCAGGATGATGCTGATGACCGCGATGCCCAATGCCTGCTTCAGATGATAGGCCACGAAAGGATCGCGGGGCTTGTCTTTGTACTGGAAATAGGCGATGAGCCAGCCGATGATGCTGATGTAGGAAATGATCGCGACGGTTTTTCTGTCCATACTGGTTTCGTTTTGATGGTGAATATTTGTTTCCACAAAACTACGCCGGGCAGAGGGGCGCCGATATCCCTGAAAACCGCCATTTTTTCCGCGATCTTACATCAAACCGTATTGCGTCGCCAGTTTGATGACGGCCATCATCGTGCCTGCGTCGAATTTTTCGATGAGGTTTTTCCGGTGGCTTTCTACAGTATGGGAGCTGATAAACAGTTGCTCGGCGATCTGCGTGGTAGTCAGGCCCTTGCTCACGAGCAGCATGATCTCCTTTTCCCGCCGTGTGATCTTGGGGATTTCCGCCAGTTCGCCTTCCTGGATGGTGCTGAGGATATCGCGCGCGGCGCGGCAGAGGTAGGTTTCGCCGTTCAACGCGGTATTGATGGCGGTGATGATTTCTTCCCCTACCGAATTCTTCAGCACATACCCGTTGGCACCGCTGGCCAGGAGGTTTTTGATCACGGGCCGTTCGTTATGCACGCTCAGCGCGATGATGCGGATGTCTTTGTCTTGCTTGCGGACCTGCCGGCAAATATCGATGCCGCTTACGTCGGGCAGGTTGATGTCCAGCAACACCACGTCTGGCGCGAGCTCCGCGATGGCGGCGAGGCCTTCCTGCCCGGTGGCGCAACAACCTGCGATGGTAAAATCTTCCTGCCGGGAAAGCAGGTTCTTCAATCCTTCCATGACGATCGGGTGATCGTCTATCAACAAAACTTTTATCATATCATCAGTTTACGGCACATTCGATCGTAAAAGCGGAACCCGTGCCGGGTGAGGATTCCACTTCCAAAGTTCCCTGTAATATCTCCACGCGCGACTGTATATTGGCCAGTCCCGCGCCTTTGAGCGCATGCAGTTGCGCGGTGTCGAACCCTTTCCCATCGTCTTCCACAACAAGAAAAATCCGGTTGCCACGCTGTTGCAGCTGAACGAGGATTTCCTTTGCTGCGGCGTGTTTTACGGCGTTGTTGACCAGCTCCTGCATGATGCGGTACAACGTCACCTGCCGGCTGGGGCTCATGTCATCGCGGTAATTGAACACCTGGCAGGAAACGGGCACGCCGGATTTTTTCAGTCCGTTGCAGAATTCCCGGATCGCTTCTCCCAGGCCGTAGTTCAGCAATACCTCCGGCATCATGCTCCGGGCGATGCGGCGAAGCTCTTCTACGGCGTTATCGAGATGCCCCATCGTTTTTTGGACCACCGCCTGCTGCGGCGTGGTAGTGGCGGGTTGATGGATGGCCGACAGTTCGATCTTTACGCCAGACAGCAGTCCGCCGAGCCCGTCGTGCAAATCGCGCGCCAGTCGCGTGCGTTCCTGTTCCTGGCCTTCGAGCATGGCGGAAAGCACGGTCATCCGGTGTTCCTGGCTGATGCGGTCCAGCTCCAGGTTGTGCAGTTGTTGCCGTTGCCGCAGGGCTTTCGACCGTTGCTGGAATGCGTAATAGAGGAAAGCGGCGGCCAGGAGCAGCGCCACTGTGAGCACGGCGTAGATTTTGTTCAGTTTGCGGTTGTAGGCGAAGCGCTCACCGATGGTTTTGAGTTCCTGTTCGCGTTGCGTGGTTTTGAAATTGGCGCTGTCGAGGGCTTTTTGCTGTACTTCGGATGCGTATTTCGCGTTGAGCAGGGCTTTATCTTTCACGACGGCGGCGTATTGCGCTTCCAGTAGCTGTTTGTCTTTAATGCCGGAAAGGTACCTGGCCTGGATGAGCTCCCGGTTCCGCTGTTCGGCCAGCAGCTTTACTTCCAGCAGCGCGCGCTCTTTGTGGGCCATTTCGTACCGGGCTTCCAGGTCTTTGGCTTTGTTCATTTTTTCTACGTCGAACAGCTCGCGGTAAAGGTCCATGTACTGTTTGTAATTGAACAGGGCCATGGCGGTGTCGCGTTTCAGCTCGTACGCGTTTGCCAGCACGAGGTACGATTGGGAAAGATTGAATTTGTCGAACAGGGGGTCTTTCATGCTGGTAGCGATGGCGTTGTGGAGGTGCGCGATGGCATCGTTATAGTCGCCCCTGTCCATGGCGATATTGGCCAGGGTGTTGTACACGCCGGCTTCCACGGTGAATTGCCGGGTTTTGCGGCTTTCGTCCAGCGCAATATTGTTGTAATAATCAACACTGTCTTTATTGGCCGCCGTTGCGGGGAAATGGTCGAGGAAGATGTTAGCGATGCCGATGGCGGAAAAGGGAATATTGCTGGGCGTGACGAGCCTGTCGCGGTTGTTGCGCGCCAGGTTCAGGGAGTGCTGCATGTAGAAGAGGGCGGAGTCGAGGGCGGGTTTGCGGGACTCGTCTGTCCGGTAGAGATTCAGGAAATAGCCTCCCCGTTCCTGGGTGGCGCTGATCTTTTTCTCGAGCTCATTCATCCGGAGGGCCGCTTCCAGCGACAATCTCGTGTATTTTTCCACGTTCATCAGATCGTACCATTTGAAGTACACGCCGGCCAGTTCGGAGTACACGGCCTGGCGGTACTTCAGTCCCTCGGGTTCTTTTTCCAATACGTCGAGCGCCTGCTGGAGGGTGCGGATGGCGTCTGTTTCCTTATGGTCCCTGCTTTCCATCCAGCCTTTCATATAAAGCACATATCCTTTGATGAGGCCGCTGTTCGACCGGCGGATGTAAAACTGCGCGCTGTCCAGATACCGGTATGCGGCCTGCGATTCTCCGGCGATGAAGCAGGAAGCGGCCATCATGCCGTAGGTGCGCGCACGGTAGCGGCCGTCTTTCATGGGGGCAGACAGGGCGATGGAGCTACGCAGCACTTCCAGGCCTTCGTTCCATCCCTTATTGAAAAATACCACCTGGCCGAGGCGGTCCATGGCGTCTATCCGCTGCTCCAGCGGCAGGCGGGGCTGCGAAACGATCTTCCGCAGCGAGTCTTCCACCACCTGCGCGTATCCGGCGGCAGACAGCAGGGTGAGGAGCAAAGTATATATGATATTGTATAAAAATCGCATGGTTCCGGTTCAGGTGCAAATTTACTACTCTGCTCGGTTTGAAAATACCGGATTTCAGGGATATTCCAGCAGGGCATTCACTCCTACTTTTGTGATATCAAATCACGAAAAAAATACCGGAACATGAAAAAACTCACGACAATGATGGCCCTTTTCGGATCACTCTTTTTCGCCAGCTGCGGCAACACCCCCAACCCCGTTGAATACAACAACAAACTGATGACCGTGATGAACGAGAACGAAAAACACATGAACGCCATGAACGCGGCCATGACCGGCGACGATTACGCCAAAGCGGAAACCGTTCGCAAAACCTGGTCGGAACAACTCGGCAAATCGATCGGTGAAGTGGAAAAACTGGGCACCATCAAAGAAGACGGCGGCCTGAAAACCGCGGTAACCGAAGGTTTGAAAGGATACAAACAGATCGCCGACGAATCCTACAAACAGCTCATCGAACTGCGCACGAAGGAAAAAGGCGGCGATACCACCGTGCAGGCCCAGATCCAGACCACGCTCGATAAGATCAATACTTCTTTCGAAACCATCGGCGGCAATATCAACAAGGCATCCGACGCGTTCGAGAAGCAAGTGAACAAGCAGTAGTACAGCCATGTCCCTATAGGTTAGAACAGGGGAGCCGCTATGGCTCCCTTTTTTCGTGCCGTCAAAAATTAAAGAAACCATAACCCCCGCATCCCGCAAACCCGCTTAATTTTACACCGGGCGCCCATGCCCTTGCTCAATGGAAACATGCGAACTCACGGATATGGAATTATGGGGCCAGGTCAGGCAAGACGATGGCGCGGCGTTCAGGCAGCTGTTCGACCGTTACTGGGAGCGCCTCTACGTGTATGCCCTCAACCGGATCAAGTCTGAAGCCGACGCGCAGGACGTGGTGCAGGATGTGATGGTCCGCGTCTGGACGCGCCGTGCGTCCATTACCATAGAAACCACGCTGGCGGCCTATCTCCACGCGGCCGTTCAATACGAGACCATCGCGCAGGTGGCCCGTGCGGCCAAAACCGCGGGGCGCAACAGCGAACTGGAACAAAGCATTTTGCCGGACATCACCGCCTTTTCCGATCCATTGCGGTATAAGGAGCTCCAGGCGCTGGCGGAACAGGAGATCGCACGGCTGCCGGAAAAAATGCGGCAGGTGTACCGCCTGCGGCAGGAAGAACATTATTCGGTGAAAGAGATCGCCGGCATGCTCGGCGTGTCGGAACAAACCGTTCGCAACCAGCTGAACACCAGCTACCAGAAACTCCGCAAACAGCTCAGGGAAGCCATCCTCAGCGCCATTTTCCTTTGGTAATAATTTGGTAACATTCCGCGATAGTTGAAATCGATGGTTGGATACGCATATAGTTGGGAACGGAAAATTCCCGTAACGATATGAACGTAGAACAACTCGGAGCAGCGTTTGAAAGGTACCTCGCCGGTACGGCATCCGCGGAAGAAAAGGAATGGATCGGGAAGTGGCTGCAGGAGCGGCCGGAAGACCACCATGCCCTGGAGCCCCATCGCCGGCGGGCGGTCCAGGCCGCCCTTTGGCAATCCGTTTCCCGAAAAGCGGACCTTCCGCTCCGCCCCGTCCGCAATTCCCGGAAATGGCTGGCATACGCCGCTGCCGTGGCTTTGCTGGTAGCCTGCGGTACCTGGGTGCTGCTGTCCAGACAAGCGCCTCCCGCCGCATTCGTCCAAACGATCATCACCCAGCCCGGTTCGCCCAAAACTGTGTACCTGCCCGATAGCAGCGTTGCGCACCTCTTTCCCGGCGCCACGCTCACCATCCCCGATAACTATAATGCAACAGACCGCCGCATCGCGCTGAGCGGAAGGGGCTTTTTCGAAGTGAAGGAAAACCCTTCCCGGCCGTTTTTCGTGCGGGCGGGGAAACTCACCACGCAGGTGCTGGGCACCTCTTTCGAAGTGAAATCGACCGACAGCCTTTCCGCTTCCGTGATCGTTCGCACGGGGAAAGTGGGCGTGGCGTTCGACGGCCAGCACCTGGCCAACCTCACACCCGGCAAGCGTTTGCGCTACAATGCGCGGCAGCACGATTTTATGGTGGATACGGTAGACGCGGCCTTGCTGTGTGAATGGTGGGACCGGGGGATGGTGTTCAACCAGGCGCCGCTCGGCGAAGTGGTACAGTCGATTTCCGACTGGTACAACGTACCCGTCGAAATCCGCAACGCCCGCTGGCAGCAGGAAACCGTGACCATCCGCATCCGTCGCCAGACTTGCACGGAAGCCATTGCGCTGCTGTCTGAAACGCTGGGTTTCCGGTATAAAAAGGAAAACGACAGGATCATCATTTACTAACCGCTCAAAACACCGATCAACCGCATGCTTTAACATCTACCAAAGAAAAAACCGGCCTGCACGAACAGTCCGGTCCATGCCGCAAGGGTATCTCACCACCCGTGCAGCGGCTAAACGCACAGTACTAACATGAGTCTGCAACATTTAATCCATAAAATTATGCAAAACAGGATACTTTGTATCGCTGCATTTATTATCCCTTTGATATTTCCTGGTATTTCCCAGCTCCGGGCCCAGGATATGGCCAAACTGATCCCGCTTCCGAAGCAGGAATTGAAAGGGCGGGAAGTGATCGCCCTGATCGAGCGGTCCGAATCCGTACAGTTCACGTTCGGGAAGGAAGTGAGCGGGCGGCTGGAGAAACCGGTCCATTTCCGCAGTGCGAGCCCTTCGGTGAAGGAAGTCCTCGAAACCCTGCAAACCACGCTGGGCATCACGCATAGCGCCAGCGACATGGGCGCCGTGATCCTCAAACCCGGTGCGCTTCCCGAAGCGCCGGCACCCGTGGCCGCGGCTGTTCGGGCCGACGGGCGCATTTCCGGGAAGATCATCGACGAATCGAACGGTGAGCCGTTGCCTTTCGTGACGGTGCGCATCGGCAGCAAGGGCACTACCACCAAAATCGACGGTTCCTTCGTGCTCAGCCTGCCGCCGGGAAAATACGAAGTGGAGATTTCCTCCATCGGCTACGGCACCAAGCGCGTAACGGGGATCGAAGTGAAGGATGGACAAACCTTCGAGCTGAACGCCACCCTGAAACGCCAGAAAAGCACGCTGAGCGGGGTGGTGGTGACATCTTCCGCGGGAAAGGAATCCGTGGCGTCGCTGTACGCGCGGCAGAAGAACGAAGCCGGTATTTCGAACGGGATGAGCCGGGAGCAGATTTCGGCGCTGCCAGACAAAAACGTTGGCGAAACGTTGAAACGCATTTCCGGCGTGAGCACCAACGACAACCGCCGGGTGGTGATCCGCGGCATCGCGGAGCGGTACAACCTGGCGATGATGGACGGCGCCATTCTCCCTAGCACAGACGTACAAATCCGGGATTTCGAGTTCGACATCATTCCCAGCAATCTCATCGATAACGTCGTTGTTTCCAAAACCGCTACGCCGGACATGAGTTTCGGGTTCGGCGGCGGACTCGTACAGATCAATACCTTCGCCATTCCCAACGAGAATTTCACGACGGTCAGCATCGGCAGCAAATACATCTCCGGCGTTACCGGGAAGGAATTTCTCGGGTACGGCCGCGGGAAGAACGATTATCTCGGATTTGACGACGGCAGCCGTGAGCACTTCCCCGACAACATGATCCTGTTCGACGGCCGGAATTACGACCCCGCCAACCCCAACGCAACGCCCGCGCCCGGGGTGACGCTCATTACACCGGCGCAGGTGGCCGAACAGAATAAAAGGATCGGAGGACTGGAGCGCCTGGGCACCCGCAAATACACCGCCGCTCCGGGACAGAATTACCAATTCAGTCTGGGGCGGAGCTATAACGTGAAGAACAGCCGCATCGGGTTCGTGGGCTCCGTGAGCTACCGCAATGAGCAGTCGATCGACGATGTTTCCCACTTCGAGCGGGGGAACTGGGAGAAGCTGAACAACCGCGTGTACAACGCCGTTACCGGCGAAGAAGAAGAGCCTACCTACGCCAACTACTACAATTTCAGTACTGCCTGGGGCGCGTTGCTGAATGCCGGTTGGAGCGCGAAAAACCACAAGATCACGGTGCGCAATTTCTACTCACGTGTGTTCAATAATCAGTTTTCCCGGCTTGTGGGATGGGGGAACGAGATCGGGTACGGCGATATGCCTGCAGTAAGGGAGTACGATCGCCCGAAGTTCCTCGATATGATACAAAACCGCATCAACGGCGACCATACTTTCGGGAAATTCCGGTTTGAATGGAACGTGGCGCGCAATAAGGTCACCAACCGCGAGAAAGACGCGGTGGAAGCCTGGCTCATGCCCATCCACACCCTCAACGGGATGATGTACAACATAGTGCCCACGGCCATCACGAACCCGGGGACCGGTACCTTCAACCGTGCGCAATATCTCTACGAAGAAACCAACCGCATCGCCGAAGGCGCCCTCAGCTATCAAACCCAACTGTTCGGCCAGAAGCAGATCGCGAAGGCCGGCGTACAGTATATGGACAGGCATGGTTATTATGACTGGATGGTGTTGCCGATCGGCGCGCTGCTGTCGTCTAACGGACTGTATGGCTATGCACCGGTGCAGGAATGGAACAAATTCCTGGAATACAAAGACCCGCTGAACGACCTGCTGTATTACCCCGCCGCGTTCTCGCGCAGCGGGTACGAGGGCAAGAACACCAATAAGGCCGGTTACTTCATGCTCGATAACCGGTTTACGGACTGGATGCGCCTGGTATGGGGGCTGCGCGCCGAATATTATAATTACGAAAGGATCAGGAACGGGGCCAATGACCAGCAGATCAACAACCTCATCCTCGAAGGGGAAAGGGTACGGTACATCGACCCCGAAACCGGTAAAGTCGTAAGCGCCTTCGCCGATCCTGTCAACGAAGAAAAAGCCTGGCGCTATTTGCCGTCGGCCAGCCTGACGATCAGTCCCACCAGGGATTTCAACATCCGCGCCGCATACGCGCAAACGGTGGTGCGCCCCTCGCTGATCGAGAACTCCCGCATGGTCCGTTACGACCCCGCCATCGCGGCCTACCGCATGAACGAAGGCGTATTGTCTACCCTCATCGACCACTACGACCTCCGCCTCGAATGGTACCCCAGGCCCGGCGAAGTGATCTCCTTCGGTTATTTCTACAAATATTTCGACAAGCCCGTGGAAATCTACCGCGACCAGCCCGACGCTACCGGCCGTATTTATGTCAAAACCAACAACTCCGAATGGGCCAAAGTGAACGGCTGGGAATTCGATATCCGCAAGAGCCTCGGGTTCGTGTACCCGCAATGGAAATTCCTCCAGGATTTTTACCTCAGCGGCAACTTCACGCTGCAAAACTCTACCGTTCAGGCGGCGCAATTCGGCGGACAAACCCTCATTACCAATAAATACGGCTACGAATACCGCTACCGCACCAAGCAGCAACTGAAGGAGAAGCGGCCGCTTTACGGCCAGGTGCCCATCCTCTACAACATCGCCATGCAATACGCAGGTAAACGCCTCGGCGCCAACCTGGCTTTCAACCACATGGGGTACAAAACCTTCACCACCGGCCTTACCCCCAATATCGTGGAGTACGAACGCCCCCGCGACCAGCTGGACGCGCAAGTGAGCTACGCCTTCCTTAAAAGCAAAAAACTGATGGTAAGGCTGAATATGAGCAACCTCACCAACAGCGCGTACCGTTTCTACATCAATAGCGACGATACCTACAAGTACCTCGACAAATGGAAGGGCATGGCCGGCTCGGCCATCACCGCTACCGACTGGAACGAGATCTACGAATGGAAATACGGCTTTTCGCAGAAATATGAAGCCGGATACCTGGAAATGACGGAAGACGGAAAGCGGAAACGCAGGATCGGCGACCAGGACACTTTCATCCGGAAAGTGGGCACTTCGTTCAGCTTGTCTGTCGGCTATACATTTTAATTTTTTTGCGCAACAAAATGCAAATTATGAAAACGAAACATATCGGTTTTATCCTGCTGGCGGCCATGGCGATCTTTGCGGCGGCCTGTGATAAAGGGGACGATTTCCTGTACAAGGAAAAAATGCTGTCTTTTGCTTTGTCTGGCTACAACGGCAGCGGCCAGGACCTCGAAGTACAGATCGATACCCTCCAGAAAAAGTTTTATCTCTCCAACGGGAAATTCAATGCCAATGCGGCTTATACCTTTCCTGAAGGTAAAAGCACCGTGCATATGACGGTGAGGGAAAAGTCTGGGAAAGTGGTACTGGAAAAGGATGTGAAGAAAGAAGAGGGCACTTTCAAGCTCAATTTCTTTTACCTGAATGGACAGGTGGGCGACATGCCCGCGCCGCCGCCGTTCGAAGAAGGGAAAATCAAGCTGAAGTACATGTGGATGCCGACACAGACGAAATATACCGGCCCGGTGGATATCGCCGTGGGCAAGTTGTATTTCCTGCCGAAAGTATTCGAAGAGCTGGCCCGTGTGAAAAACGTAAAGCCCGGCGAATTCTGTGAAACGATCTCCATTGATCCCTTCCCGACGGCAGGGCAAACCTACAACGGGCAGCCGACCCCGGTGCTGTTCGTGATCTACATCTACAAAGCCGGCACCAACGAGTTTTACACGAACGGTACTGGCTATGATTGGAGCATCACCACTACCGCGCCGAAACCCGCAGCCAACGTGGCTTCGACGAGGATGTTCATTTTCTCGGAGAACCCGGCGGGCTCGCTCATGGCATTCGTGAAGAACCTGGAAATATAAAACCGAACATCATGCAAACGTTTATCAAGAATAGAATTTTCGTCCTGCTACTGGTATTGGCGCCTTTTGCGATGGCATCCTGCAACAAAGACGATATTAAAATGGAAAGGGCCATGCAGGTTATGGTGACAGGATACAACGGGTCTGAACATGCCTTGCAGTTTTCCATCGACACTACTGTTTTCGACGTGAGCGTCAAGAACGGCGACTATATCGTTAAACCCGCTTCCGTGCTGCATTTCTACGCGATGTACAACTATCCGCAGAGCCGGAAGAACAAAACCCTCGTGATTACGGATACCGTGACGAAAGCGGTGATCTTCCGGCAGGTGCTGCCCGAGTCCGGCTCCAGGGCGCATTTCAATTTCGTGTATATCGACGGGAAGGAAGTGCCTTCGCAACCGCCTGCGGCCGATCCCAACACCAATAAACTGGGTTTCTTCGCGCGCAACCCGGGCAGCAATGAGCCGATCGACATCTTCCTCTACCGGACGGAAGAGAATGGTAACGAGCACCGCGCCTACCTCGCCAAAAACGTGCGGCCCAATAGCTGGACGTACGTCGATTACCTGGCGGCAGAGAACTTCACCACCAAGGGTATGCTCGACAAAGCGTTCATTTGTTTCACCAAAGCCGGGACCACAGACCAATGGGCCTTCCAAAACGATGAAACGCAGAGCCGTATAGCCGCCTCGGGGCTGTACCTGCCGCTGGCCGGCGAAAAAGGCCTGGTGCAGCAGTATTTCTTTACCCCGGGAACGTGGGCGCTGGAGGTTTCGCGGATGTTTTTCGTCCCGGACAGGGCCCGGTAACATTGTTTCCTATATATCCTGAAAGGAGCCGCCGCGAGGCGGCTTTTTTTGTTGGAAAGCAGCGAATGTGGATTTGAGTATATTTGGATGTGATCGCATAGGTTATCAAATTTTTGCAGGATGAACGACATGTACCCTGAACTGGAAGACTACATCTTTAATTATTGTTCCTCGTTCTGGACGCCGGAGGAAGGGAAAGCATGGAAAACGTATAACGTCCAGGTGAATGCGGGGAGTTCCGAAAGCGTCCGTAACAGGGCCGTTGAAATGGGATGGATCAGCCAGGATCCCGCGGTGCTGGCGTTATTGGCGGATGGTTATCCTGCCTTTCGAAGCAATGTTGCCAGACGGATCTGGACCGAACATCGCGATGAACTGGAATTAAATTATTGTTCGTCGTGCCGGAAGATCGCGCGCACCCCGCTGGCAAAGCAATGCCGGTTTTGCGGGCATGATTGGCATTGAAGCGAAGCATCAATGGTTCCAGACCGGCATGCTCACCCGCCTACGCACCCCGGGAAACCGTGGGAACTGCTGCTACATATCGCGGTTTTCTAACACATTACGGCTGTCGAACATTTCTTGTTGCCTGATTGTTAGTAAAATGTACCGTACCGAAGAGTATGGTACAACCTTTGTAACAATATGAATCTTAATCCTTTTGTATGAAAATTATAGGAATATCGACGGCGGTCGTAGCGATCGCCATCTTCGGCAGCAGTTGCGTCAGCAACAAGAAGTTCGCCGCATTGCAAGGCACTTACGGTGAATTACAGAACGACTACAAGGCACTGAACGACAAGTACCAGGATTGCCAGCGCGAAATGACCGGCTCCACCACCCGTGTGCGCAGCCTGGAAGAGCAGATCGCGCAGCAGCGCGCCGGCCTTCGCTCCCTGCAGGACGCGCTGAACAAATGTCTGAACTCCTCCAGCCAGGGGAATGTGAATATCTCCAAACTGGTAGACGAGATCAACGCATCCAACCGCTACATCCAGCAACTGGTAAACTCCAAGAACAAGAGCGACTCCCTCAACATGGTGCTCACCAACAACCTGACCCGCTCCCTCAGCCGCGAAGAAATGCGTGATGTGGACGTGCAGGTACTGAAAGGTGTCGTGTACATTTCACTGTCCGACAAAATGCTTTACCGCTCCGGCAGCTACGAAATTTCTCCCGCCGCCGGCGAAACGCTCAGCAAAATCGCGAAAATCATCACCGACTACCGCGATTACGAAGTGCTGATCGAGGGTAATACGGACAATGTGCCCATTAGTCAGAAAAACATCCGCAACAACTGGGACCTCAGCGCCCTGCGCGCTTCGTCTGTTGTACAGGCCCTCCAGACCACTTATGGTGTGGACCCCAAACGGCTGACCGCAGGTGGCCGCGGCGAGTACAACCCCATCGCGTCCAACGACGCGGAAGAAGGACGTTCCCGCAACCGCCGCACCCAGATCATCATCACGCCGAAGCTCGACCAGTTCATGGAGCTGATCGACAAGGCACCGGAAAAAGCGGATTCGGTATCTCCGACCGGCCAACCGGTAACGGGTTCCTGATCCCGGTAAACGAACTTTTTACAGGCCCGCGCAAGAGCGCGGGCTTTTTTATTTCCGACCGGCAAACACCGGCCCGGTTGCAAAATCCGGCTTAATGCCTTACCTTGGTAACATCTTTTTAGAAGCGATTCATCCGCCCCTTATCAACCAACTAACGAGCATGACCGGGAATTTGCACACGCAGGAGTATTGGAACCAGCTACGGGACGGGAATACGGATGCATTGTCCGCTTTATACCAGCTGCATTACATAGGATTGATCAATTACGGGGTAAAACTCACCGGCGACCGCGATCTCGCCAACGATTGCTTTACCGCCGTGCTGCTCGACCTTTGGGAAAAGCGCCACACGCTGCCCGAGGTCGCCAATGTGCGTGCATACCTCATTACCTGCCTGCATCGCCGGATCATGCACGAGATCGCTTCCGGGAAGAAGCGGCAGGAGCGCCACCTGGCAGTTCCGGATGGTCAGGAGCCCGAATGGTCGCATGAAGATTACCTCACGGCCATCGAAGGGAACGATGCGTTCACCCAGGCGTTTTCCCACGCTTTCCGCCGACTCACGCAGCGCCAGCAGCAGCTCTTGCGGATGAAATTCTTCGATGATCTCGACTACGACCACATCGCCCTCACCTGCGGCATTACCAAGCGGACCGCCTATAATATTATACACGATGCCCTCAAACAGTTGAAGAACGAGCTGAAGGGGCATGTACAGCAATCGGGGCTACCCATTGAAGCCCTCATCTCCGCGGCATTGCTGCTGATTTTGCAATAGCGGAAAAAAAATTAACATTTTCATAGTAAATCGATGTGATCTGCTCCTCTATAGGGTAAAGAGCGGAATGAATTACTTGCGGCATAAGGCGGAAGATCTGGTGATGGATGAGTCTTTCCAGCAGTATTGCACCGGAACGAACCCGGCGGCAGTGCGGTTTTGGAAGCAGTGGCTGGCCGCGCATCCCGAGAAGCGGGAGCTGGTGCAGGCCGCCAAAGTGATTTATTTGCGATTGAACGGCGGGCTGGATGCGGAAACATTCGCCGGCCATCACCGCCGGTTCACGGACGCCTTGCTGGCAGAAGGGATCAGGCCGGGGATGCAGGCGCCGCAGCTGCGGCCGGTAACCCGGGCCAACGGCTGGAAGTGGTACACGCTCGCCGTGGCGGCCACGCTCACGGGGCTGGTGCTCACGATGGTGTGGATGCAGGCCGGGAAAGATGCGCCTGCGGCGGGAGCGGGGGATGGGAGTACGGCCATATACGCCAGCAAACCCGGCGAGCGAAAGGCTTTCCAGTTGCCGGACGGTACGAAGGTAGTGCTCAACGCCGCCAGTACCCTGTGGCTGGACGATGGCTTCCAGAAAGGGAAGCGCACGCTCACACTGGACGGCGAAGCGTTTTTCGACATCGCGCAAGACGCGTCTTCGCCATTCGTGATCCATACCGAAGACATGGATATAACCGTGCTGGGCACGGCTTTTAACGTAAAAGCATACAAAGACGACGAGACGGTGGAGACTTCACTGATCAGGGGGCGGGTGCGGATAGACACGCGCGCCGGCCACCAGGTGTACCTCCAACCGAAAGAAAAACTGGTGATCGCCAGGCATAAAGAGATTCAGGACATTCAACCATTAACGCCCCGGCAGGCAGATACGAAAAAAGCCGGGAGCCACTATCTTATCGACTCTCTCACACACATTCCACACGACAGCGCAATTGTTGAACTATCATGGGTCGACAACCGGCTGATTTTTGCCGACGACACTTTCGGGGACATTGCCCGGAAGCTGGAACGCTGGTACGGCGTGCAGATCCGGTTCGAATCCGAAGAACTGCGCGGGTACCGCTTCACGGGGCATTTCAACAAGGAAACCCTGCAGCGGGTGCTCGAAGTGCTGCAGTTATCGAGGGGCTTCCGGTTCCGGTTCGAAGACGACCATACCGTGGTATTGCATCCGTAGGATGGAAGGGAAGGAGCGGTGACGCGCTGCTGCCCTGCATCAAGACATAAAAAAAGGGGAATGGTGACGCATTCCCCCCGGTAAAAGCTGGGAGACAGGCACACTGTTGACGCGGTAACCTGTTTCCTGTTTATTCACTTTAAACCTGTACGAAAGTATGCAAAAAAACCAACTTCCAGGCTGGGGAAAGGGGGCGCCATGGGTGCCTGTCAAATTGTTGATGTGTATGAAACTAACCATTATCCTTACGGTGATGGCTTGCCTTCACGTAAGTGCGAACACCTATTCGCAGGACACTAAAGTGACTTTGAGACTGAATGATGTTTCCGTTCAGCAACTGTTCAATTCGATCGAGAAGAAAACGGATTACCGGTTCGTTTTTTCCAACGACGTCATCCCCCGCAATTACCGGGTTAGCATAGATGTGCAGAACACCGCCGTGTCTGAAGTGTTGAGCCACGCGCTGGGCCGCACCCTGCTCGATTTCAGGATGCTGGAAAACGATATGATCGTGGTGGCCGACCGGCGCGCGATCAGCCAGATGGTCCGCGTGGAAGGTCGCGTCACGGACGCTTCCGGGGAGCCGCTCGAAGGTGTGAGCATTTCCGTCAAAGGCTCCAGCGGCGGCACTTTCAGCGGTCAGAACGGAGAATTCGCCCTCAACGTTCCCAGCCGCAATTCGAACCTCGTGTTCAGTTATGTGGGCCTGGAAACCCAGGTGGTACCGGTAAACGGCCGCAGAACGATCAGCGTGGTGATGAAAGGCGCGCGGACATTGGGCACCGTAACCGTGGTGAACACCGGTTTCCAGCAACTGAACAAGGAACGTGCGACGGGATCGTTCGGGTATATCGACAAGGAACAACTGGCCCGGCCTTCCACCAACATCGGCAGCCGCATCATCGGCACCACGGCCGGCGTGCAGGCCAAGCTGGACGTAGACGGCAACCCCACGTTCGAAATCCGCGGCAAATCGAGCCTCTATGCCACGGCCGCCCCGCTGGTAGTGGTAGACGGTTTCCCCATCAACGGCGACTTCAACACCATCAACCCCAACGACGTGGAAAGCATCACCGTCCTCAAAGACGCGGCCGCCGCATCTATCTGGGGCGCGCGTTCCGCCAACGGCGTCATTGTGGTGGTAACGAAAAGAGGACAGCGCAATACCCCGCTCCGGATCGATTTTTCCGCTTTCACCAAAATGGGCGGCAAAATGGACCTCGACTACGTGAACCCGCTGGCCACTTCCGCCGAAACGATCGACTATGAAAAACGCGCCTTCAACAAATGGAGCGCCGAGATCAATTCCGGCTCCGTAGACGAGGCTACGTTTGCATGGTCGCCCGGCCTGGTCGCCCTCAGCGAGCATTACCTCGGCATCATTTCAGAAGCGAAGCGCGACGAAATCCTCGCCCAGCTGAGCCGCCAGAGCAACAAAGGCCAGATCCGCGACCTGCTGCTCGATAACCCCACCACGCAGCAGTATAACCTCAGCCTGTCGGGCTCCACCGGCAGAATGACCAACATGGTTTCGCTGCTGTTCGAGAACAATAACTCCAACTTCCGCAACACCGGATACCAGAAATACCTCCTCAACTTCCGCTCCGTGGCCAACCTCACCAAATGGCTGGACCTTAGTATCGGCGGGATGGTGCATTACAATAAACAGGACTCCAGCGGCATACGGCTGTCAGACATCCAGGAGTTCACCCCCTACGAAATGCTCCTGAACCCCGACGGGTCGTACGCCAACATCGCGCAATATTATATGCCCATCCTGGAACGGTCGGTACCCACCGGCAGGTTCCCGTATGCAGACTGGACGTACAATCCCGTGCAGGAAATCAACAACCGCAAACGGACCCGCACGCAGCTGAACGCACGCTTCATGGGCGGGCTTACCTTCAAACTGATGAAGGGGCTCACGTTCGACAGCAAGTTCCAGTACGAGATTTTCAACAACTTCGTCCGCAACCTCAACAACGAGAACACGTTCGCCGTGCGCAAACGGATCAACGAAGCGACTTCGTGGAATCAGAACACCGGCGCGCTGACGCCGAACATCGCCAAAGGCAGCATCCTGGAGCAGAACCGTTACCGGACGCAGGCATACAACTGGCGGAACTCCGTGAACTATAACAATATTTTCAAACGGGACCATGAAGTGAATGTGATCGCCGGTGTGGAAATCGCCAACCAGGTGACGGAATTCTTCGGCAGCCCGATCACGTACGGGTATAACGATGAAACGCTGACTTCGGGGATTTTCCCGAACGGGCCGGGCGGAACGTTCAAAACGATCCAGAACTGGCTGGGGAATAATTTCACCATTCCGTACGGCAGCACTTTCGCGTACAACACCAATCGCTACTTCTCTTCTTTCGCCAATCTGGCCTACACTTACCGGGGCCGGTACACCGTTTCGGGAAGCTTCAGGACGGATGCGTCCAACATCATCGCCGACGATCCGAAATACCGGTATTCTCCGTTCTGGTCGGCCGGTCTGGGATGGGCGGCGCACCGCGAGCGTTTCATGGAAAACGTGAAATTCGTCAACCGCCTGAACGTCCGCGCCACTTATGGTTACAACGGCAACGAAGACAGGACCACTTCCTTCAAGCCGCTCATCGCCATCGGCGCCGTTCCGAACGTGTTTACCAACGATTACACGGCTACCATTTCCAGCTTCGGCAACCCTTCCCTCCGTTGGGAGAAAACCGCCACCTGGAACCTCGGGCTGGATTATGGCCTGTTCGGCAACAAACTGTTCGGCAAGATCGATGTGTATAATAAGTATGGGAAAGACCAGGTAGCGCAGGTGACGATCCCGGCCATCAACGGTACCACTACCCAGAAACTGAACAATGCAGAGATCAGCAACCGCGGCATCGAACTGGAAATCGGTACGCAGCAGCGCATCGCCAAACGGATCAGCTGGCAGGGGAACGTGAATTTCGCGTATAACAAAAACCGCATCGAGAAGCTGTTCATCGCCAACTATTCCGCTTATACGCTGGTAGACGGCGGATCGGCCTCCTATGTGCAGGGCGCCAACGCCAACGATATCTGGCGCTACCGCTACGCCGGTGTGCACGACGGCCAGCCGATGGTATATGGCGACAAGGGGACTTTGTACAATTTCTTCGCTTTCACGCCGGGCGACGGCCGCAGTTACCTGCAGAACATGGGTACCACCGTGGCGCCGTATACGCTGGGCGTGATGAATACTTTCCGGGTGTATGACTTCGACCTGTCTTTCATCGTGACCGGGAAATTCGGGCACGTGTTCGACCGGATGAGCTTCAACTATCCTTCCGTATGGAGCCGCGTGCTGCCCAACAGCAAGTATGCCGGCGTGCTGAACGGCGATATGCAACAGGTAGTGCCGCTGCCGCAGAACGATGTGGAAGACCGCTACTATTTCTGGGACCGCTTTTATCCCTACATGAGCTACCTGGTGGAAAACGCAGGTCATATCCGGATGCAGGAAGTGAACCTCACCTACAATCTCGACAAGGCGAAGCTGGCTAAGATCGGCTTCCAGCAGGTGCAGATTTTTGCGCAGGGGAACAACCTGTTCACCGTGTATGCGAACAAAGCGAAGGAAGATCCCGAATACCCGATGGGCAATATGCGTCCGCAGCCCACGGTTACCCTCGGTATCAAGTGCAGTCTCTAACCTGTTTTTTTTGATGTAAAATCTGTTCACAATGACGATCCAATTCAAACATATATTCCGAACCGCCGTGATTTGCGGCGCCCTGGGCCTGACGGCCTGCGACAAATTCCTGGAAGAGCGCCCCAGCAAAACTTCCGCGCTGGAAGTAAAAACCGCTGCGCAACTGGAATCACTCCTGAATGCGCACAACAGCTTCATCACCGAAACCAACCGGTCCGCGTCTATCAGCACCGATGACTATGGGATTCTGGCGGAAATGTACGCCGTAACGCCTACGCCTTTCAACATGGCGGTTGTCCAGTTCGCTACGTGGGACTGGCAATACCTGCCAGATGATAACCGGGAGCTTTTCTGGACCAACGAATACAAGAAGATCTTCACCGCCAACATGGTATTGAGCCTCCTGGAAACCGTTTCCGGCACAGCGGAACAGAAAGCCTCGCTTGCGGCCGACGCGCATCTCATCCGCGCCTACAGCTACTTCCAGCTGGTGAACACTTATGCGCTGCCGTACAACGACGCCACGAAAAACGAGCCCGGCGTGCCCATCAAACTGTCTACCTCGTTCGACGAGCCCATGGCCCGCGCGCCCATCGAGAAAGTGTACCAGCAGATCGAGTCCGACCTCGCGGAAGCCCTCAAAACTAATGTGGCCCTCGTGCAGAACGGCCGCGCCCGGCATTGGCGCGCCAGCAAAACCGGCGTGAAAGCTTTCGCCGCCAGGTACCACCTCACCCGCGGCAACTACGCCGAAGCCCTGAAATTTGCACAGGGCGCGCTGGACGAGTACAGCACCATGATGGATTACAATACCGACATGCGCTACGGCAGAACGCAAACCCTGACCGTGAACGCCGGTACGCCCGATGCCAAAACCGTTACGCTGCAATACCCGTACACCCACGATAACCAGAGCGATCAGACCGATCTCATGGGCTGGAAGGAAACCCTCTACCTGCGCGTGCTCGGCATCGACAGCTGGTGGTTCATCCCCAGCAAGGCATTGCTGGACCTTTACGACAAAGATCACGACCTCCGCTACCGTTACCATATCGTGGAAGGCTATTCCTACGACCGCGGCATGATCAAGCCGGCATACGATTACCCGGGGTATGTCTGCTTTTATAAGGATCGTATGCTCAACGGCCCCACCGTTGCCGAAATGCTCCTCATCAAGGCCGAGTGCCTGGCCCGCACCGGCAAGCGGGGAGACGCCATGGCGGCCGTTAACCAGCTGCGCGCCAAGCGCATGGAGCCCGGGGCCTGGGTAAACCTTTCCGCCACTTCCGACGACGATGCCATCGCCAAGGTACTGCAGGAGCGCCGCCGCGAAATGCCGTTCGCGCAGCGCTGGTTCGACATTCGCCGGTATAACAACAACAATTATCCGAATGATGATGTGTCGCTCACGCGGGAGTTCTATCCTTACAATTCCGCCGTGGTGCAGAAAGATCAGCCGAAGATCATGTACTCCCTGCCGAAAGGGAGCCGCCGCTTCGCAGCGCCGCTGCCGAGAACGGAAATCATCGCCAGCAACGGCGCCATCATTCAAAACACTTATTGATCCATCGTTCCATAACCAATAAATTATCAGACCCATCATGAAAAAACTCATCATATTGCTGGCCATCGCCGGTATACAAACCATAAACGCCCACGCACAGGGGCCGGTTCCTGAAAAGAAAAAAGGAACGCCTGCCGAAATCGCCGCCGCACGGAAAGCGGTAGAAAAAAACTTCAAGAACGCGAAAGCGCATGAAGATTATATTTACCTCGCCGGCGTGGAAAACCCCGAAGTGAAGGCGCAGTACGACAAATGGATCAAAGCGCACCCGAAATCCGTGGAAATCCCTTTCGCATTCGCCCTGGCGCTGTACGACGCGGAACTTCCCGCTGCCAAGCCCTACCTGGAGAAAGTGATCCAGCTCGATCCGAAAAACGGAGAAACGTATGAAATGCTCTGGATAGACGCTGAAAGATGGGGCGATTTCGCCGCCGGCCGCGAATACCTGCGCAAAGCCACCGAATCGGACCCCAAAAACGCCAACTTCGCATTTTACTACGCCAGCTCGCATGAAGATGTGGATTCGGCCAAGCACCACAACCTCATGCTTTCCATGCCCGACCGTTTCCCCGGAACGGAAAGAGGCGCACAGGCGCTCTACTGGCTGGCCCAGCGTTCTACCAACGCCGCAGTGAAAGTGCAGGTGTGGGAACAGTCGAGAAGGCAGTTCGATCCCGGAAAATCTTCCTGGGCATCCGGCTCCATGACCAGCTATTTCAGCTACCTGCTTCCCAACGATGCGCAAAAAGCGCAGCAGCTCGCCAACGAAATGCTGCAAAACGATTCCCTGCGCGAAAACAAACAATGGCTGCAGAACAGGTCGGTCGCTGAAAAGGTGCTCGCAGGCCGTATCCTGATGGCCAAAGGGAATCATGCCGATGCCATCGAAATGCTGAACTCCGCGCCGAAAATCCGCTACAGCAGTTCGCAAACCGTGCTGCTCAAGGAAATCGCCCTCGCTAACGACGCCATGGGCAATGCGGCCGGATCGTACGACAGCCTGTTGAAATATTACGCCGTAGACCCTACCGACGAAGTGTACGGCCTCATGAAAAAATACGCCGGCAAACTGGGGAAAAACAACGACGCCATCCAGGCAGACGTTTGGAAAGTGCGCAAATCCACCGCCAAGCCCGCTACTTCTTTTTCGCTGGACAACTACATGACCGCCGGTAAAACTTCGCTGGCCGATCTGAAAGGGAAAGTGGTGCTGGTAACGTATTGGTTTCCCGGATGCGGCCCCTGCCGCGGAGAATTCCCGCATTTCGAAGCGGTAGTACGGAAATACGGAAAAGACCAGCTGGCCTACATCGGGATCAACATCGCACATGAGCAGGACCCTTACGTGGTGCCTTTCATCAATCAAAGCGGCTATTCGTTCACGCCCGTGCGCGACGAGCCCACCAAACGCGGAAACCTCGTGGCCCGCGGCGCTCCGACCAATTACCTCATCGACAAGGAAGGGAACATCGTTTTCTCGAACTTCCGGACAGACGAGCACAACCACCGGACGCTGGAATTGATGATCAACGAATTACTGGATAAATAACAAGCTGAAAAAAGCCTCCCGGACCGGGAGGCTTTTTTATTTCCCGGAAATGCTGTTCAGGAACGCCAGCACGAGCGGATGCGGTTTGGCAGCGGTGGAATTGTCTTGCGGAACAAAAAGCGTGGCGATGAAGAAAGGATGATCGCGAAGCTCCAGGATGCGGGCTTCCCGGTGTTTGTCCGTTCCCGTGATGCGGAACCCGAGGTCGTGCAGTTGTTGCTGGTAATCGGGATTGAGGCCGAAATTGCAATAGTATTTTTCGTTGATCTGGCCCGTTCCGTAGATTTTCCGGGTGAGGGAATTTTCGATGGGAAGGTCGATCTGGAGGGTTTGTCCGGCGAGGGAGCAGCTGAGCGGGTTCACGACGAGTTTTGACGCGTAGGGGTCGTATTCGGCGTGTTCCGCATCGGCGATGCCCATCACGTTCCGCGCAAACTCGATGACCATATGCTGGAATCCGCCGCAGGTGCCGAGTGTGGGGATGTTGTTTTTCCGGGCATGTTCGATAATCCGCAAAGCGCCGGCCATGCTGTGGTACGGGCTTCCCGGCGCGATCCAGAAGCCCTGGTAACGGCGAACGATGTCGTCGAACTCATGATCGATCCTGTCGGTGGAAATCCAGTTGTAATCTATTTGATGGGCGAGGTGAGGGAGCGCATGGGCGATGGCTTCGTTGGTGGCCAGGTGTGGTCGGAAAGACGCATTGTAGTCTCCGATGATGGCGATTTGCATGGTCTTCAGGATTGAATGGGTAGGTTGAAATGGTTTGTCGATGTTGAAATTACTGAAATTGGGGAATTGACGGTCAGGTTTACGGCAAAGGAAAACCCGGCCATTTGACCGGGTTTTCGCATATATCGGGTTAATAATCAATGTTTCGGTTCTTCTTCGTTGCGGAAAAACTTCGCGTCGCGGGTGTTTTTCTGCACGGCGATGGCGCCGAAGATGGCCAATACGAAAGACATGGCGTAGAAGCCTTTTTCGCTTTTGGTGAGATCGGCGTTCCACAGCCCTACAGTCAGCAGCACGATGCAAAGGATGGTGCTGAACCACGACAGGCCATAGTATATTGTGGTAACGGGGACGCCTTCCATTTGGTCGCGCACAGATTTTTGCACGGAAACGGCCGCGAACAGGCCGAACATCAGCACGGTGAAGTAATACCCTTTTTCGTTGAGCTGCATGGTGGCGGCATTCCACAAACCGATGTTGTAGGCTACCATGCCGGCGAGCAGGGCTATCCAGGATGCGGCTACGAATGCGGAGGAGGGCTGTTGTTGTTTAGTTTCCATAAAGGTGTTGATTTATGGTACCAAGGTAGGGCGCCCTTTCCTGCAGACTTTTGACATCCGTCAAAAAACAGAACGGGAAATGTTAAATGCGCCCCCGCACCCGGCTCAGCGTTTCCTGCGAAATGCCCAGGTAAGAGGCCACGTACCCCAGCGGCGCGCGCTCCAGGATGTGGGGCGCCTGTTCCAGCAGCTGCTCGTAACGCTCTGCTGCCGTGCGGAACTGGGAATTTACATAACGCTCCTCCAGCCGGAGGTAGTATTTTTCATACGCAATGCGCACCAGCCGCTCCAGTTCATGGTAGGTGTCGAGCAGCCGGAGGAGATCTTCCCGGGAAACCGACCAAAGCACGGCCCCCTCCATCAGCTGAATGTTCTCCACCGCAGGCTGGCCGGTGGTGAAACTGTGGAACGAGGTCACAAAGTCGCGCTCGAAGCCGAACCAATGCGTCACTTCCTTGTCTTCCAGATGGTAATACCCGCGCAAGCAGCCCTTTTCCACGAAATACAACCGGCGGCAGACTTGGCCCTGGGTGATGAGCATGTCGTTTTTGGCGTGGACCTCTTCCCGGAAGCAGGCCGCCGCTGCCTGGCGGGCCGCGTCGCTGATGGGGTGGTACTGGGAAAGATGCGCGAATAACTGTTCCATCGGAATACAATTTTACACCTGCCGTCGGTCAGGCTTGATAAAATTACAGCGATGTACCGCTTATGCAAAAACGATTTTTACGATGGATGCTTTGCATGGCAGACATTAGGCACTAACTTGCACGCCTAAACCATTATTCCCTATGGCAGAAATCCCGTCCCCGGTCCTCCGCAAAACCCGCCCGATACCTCCGTGGTACCATGTTTCACGTATGATCCCCCTGGCTTCCGCCCATCGCTGGCCATAAGTTATATGTTGAAATAAAATAACGTGTCTTGCTCGGTTTCCGGGGGCTAAAAAAGCCGTCGCATTTTCCTGTTTCCTGACAATATTTGCGTAACTTATGTCTGCAATGATGTAGTACCGCCCCTGATTGTCTGTTAAACTCATTGTGTCGAAGCACCCCGGGCAGATAGAAATTTGAGCGACTGACATATCAACCAGATCGAAATTTTTTAAAATCATGTACACCCATGCATATGATGGAATCCTATACAATTGTCCGGGATTGGCTGAAAAAGTCCCCGGCAGTTCTCCTTTTACCTTTACTGGCCGTCGCACCGAGACCTGCTGAAGCCGCGCCACGGTCGTCCTTTTACCAGGACTCCATTCCCATGGCCCGAGGCCGCGTCCTGGACGCGGAAGAAAATTTTCCCCTCCCCGGCGTCACCGTGGAAAACCTCGTCAGCCGAAGGGGCACACTTTCCGATGTCAACGGTTATTATGCGCTCGCCGCCCGCAATGGCGACAGCCTCCGGTTCACCTTCCTCGGCAAACGGCCGCTGGTAGCTATTTACCGCGGACAGCCGCTGAACATCAGTCTTCGTAAACAGGAAGGCCAGCTCTCTGAAGTGGTAGTAACCGGCTTCCAGGACCTGGAAAAGCGCAAGTTCGCCGGTGCCGCCACCACGTTGAAAGCAGATGACGTGAAGATCGACGGTGTGGCAGACCTCAGCCGCATGCTCGAAGGCCGCGCCGCAGGCGTTACGATCCAGAACGTTTCCAGCACCTTCGGTTCCGCTCCCAAAATCCGGGTGCGCGGGGCCACTTCCATCAACGGCGACAACAAACCGCTGTGGGTGGTAGACGGCGTGGTGCTGGAAGATGTGGTGAATATCTCGAACGACCAGCTCTCTTCCGGCGACCCCACAACGCTTCTCGGCTCCGCCGTGGCAGGGCTCAACCCGAACGATATCGAAAGCTACGCCATCCTGAAAGACGCCGCGGCCACCGCCCTGTACGGCGCCCGCGCCATGAACGGGGTTGTGGTGATCACGACCAAGAAAGGCCGCATCGGCAAACCCGTCGTGAATTACACCGGCAACTTCAGCACGCAGCTCGTGCCTTCTTACGGGGAATACAGTATTATGAACTCCGGCGACCAGATGTCGGTGCTGGCCGAACTGGAAAGGAAAGGCTTCCTGAACGTGGGACGCCTCAACGATGCCAACTGGGGCGTATACGGCAAAATGTACCAGGGCCTGCAAGCCGACGCCAACGGGAACTTCAAGGTGCCCAACACCGTCGAAGGCCGGCGGAACTTCCTGAAAAGATACGCTTCCGCCAATACCGATTGGTACGACGAGCTGTTCAAGAATAACTTCCTCCAGGAGCATTCCCTCAGCATCTCCTTCGGTACAGACCGCTCGCAGTCGTATTTCTCCACCAGTTATTATGGAGACAACGGCTGGACGATCGCCGACCGCGTGAGCCGGTACACCCTGAACTTCCGGAACAACTATAAACTGTCTGACCGCTTTTCCGTAGGCTTCTCCACACTGGCCTCCGTTCGCCAGCAGCGCGCACCGGGGTCGCTCAAACGCAATCCGAACCCCGTGCAGGGGCAGATGGACCGCGATTTCGACATCAACCCGTTCAGCTTCGCCCTCAACGCCAGCCGTACGATGACCCCGTACGACGAAAACGGCGATCGGGAATACTTCCAGCGGAACTACGCGCCATTCAACATCCTTACCGAACTGGAGAACAACTATCTCGACATCAACGTGGCCGACCTCCGGCTGCAGGGAGATTTCTCCTTCAAGATCACCGACGATCTGAAACTGGACTTCGTGGGTGCGCTGCGGTACGTGAAATCGTCGATGGAGCACCAGATCAAGGAAAACTCGAATATGGCCAACGCCTATCGCGCCGCAAGCACCTCCGTTATCCGGAACAACAATAAATTCCTTTACCGCGACCCGGCCGATCCGGAAGCGGAACCGGTGGTAGTGCTGCCGTACGGTGGTTTTTATAACCGGACGGAAGACCAGATGGTCAATTACGACATCCGTCCCAGCCTGAACTACATCAAAACGATCAACGACAAGCATTCCCTGAACCTCCTGGCAGGTATGCAGGTGAAATCCACCGACCGTCAGAACGCCAACAATACCGGGTTCGGTTATCAATATGGTAACGGCGGGGTGCCGTTCGTAGACTATCGCATCGTGAAGCAAACCCTGGAGGCGAATTTCCCGTATTATGGTATGAGCAGGGATTACGACCGCTTCGTGGCATTCTACGGCTCGGGTGGCTATTCCTACCGCCAGAAATATAACCTGACGGCAACCGGCCGGTACGATGGTTCCAACCGCCTGGGTAGTTCGTCCCGCGCCCGCTGGCTCCCCACCTGGAGCGTGGCTGGTTCCTGGAACGCTGACGCAGAGCCGTTCATGAAAGAACTGACCTGGCTCGATTACCTGACGGTGCGCGCCTCTTACGGTCTTACGGCGAGTATGGGCCCGGCTACCAATTCCACCATCGTGCTGCGCAATATCAATACCAACCGGCCTTACCTGAACGAAATGGAATCGGTGATCGTGCTGGCGGAACTGGAGAACGAAGACCTGACCTGGGAGAAAGCCTACACCACCAACGCAGGGATCGATTTCGGCCTGTTCAAAAATAAAGTCAACGTGAGCATCGATGCATATATGCGCCAGAGCTTCGACCTGATCAGTATCGTACGTACTTCCGGCATCGGCGGGCAGTCGCTCAAAGCGGCCAACTACGCAGATATGGACGCGAAAGGGATCGAGTTCCTCATCGGTGGACAGGTGATCAAGAAGCAGGATTGGGGTTGGAAAACGAATCTGACCTTCGGATATAACACCACGAAAATCACGCGGCTGCGCAACCGGCCCAATATCTTCGGCCTGGTAGTGGCGGAAGGCGGGGCGAAGGAAGGGTACCCTGCGCGGGGGCTCTTCTCCATCCCATTCGCCGGCCTCGACCCGCGGACGGGCAAGCCCACTTTCAACAACGAGAAAGGCGAAGTGTCCGGAGCCGTTTACCTGCAGGATTACAACGTCGGGTTCCTGAAGTATGAAGGGCCGGTAGACCCCACCATCGCCGGCGGTTTCTCCAACACCTTTAACTACAAATCGCTATCGCTGAACATCTTCCTGACGTACCAGGCCGGCAACACGATCCGCCTGTACCCCGCATTCAGCGAAAACTATTCTGACCTGACGGCTACCCCGAAAGAATTCAAAGACCGCTGGGTAATGCCGGGCGACGAGAAGTATACCCGGGTGCCTTCCATCCTCGGGGCCTTCGAAAAGAGCCAGCTGATCGGGGAGTATCCGTACAATAACTACAACTATTCCACGGAGCGCGTGGCCAAAGGAGATATGATCCGGCTGAAAACGGTGTCGCTTTCCTACCAGGTGAGCCCTTCGCTGCTGAACCGCCTCGGCCTCAACAGCGCCAGCGTCACCGCCGCTGCCATCAACCCCTGGCTCATCTATGCCGATCCGAAGCTGAGAGGCCAGGACCCGGAATTCTTTAACGCGGGCGGCGTTGCGCAGCCCGTGCAGAAACAATTTACGCTCTCCCTGAAAGTTGGGATCTAAAAGTAATGACCATGCAAAAGCATTTAAAAATATACGCACTCCTCGCCCTGCTCTCCACAACAGGCTGCAAGAAGTTCCTGGAACAGCCGCCCGATAACCGGGCGGTACTGAACACGCCGGAACAGGTGTCTCGCCTCCTCGGCACGGCTTACCCCGGCGCGAGTTACGTCGTGTTTGCCGAACTGTCGTCAGACAATGTGACCGACAGGGGCGGTGGAAGCACGGATAACGAATTTCTCGATCCGTTTACTTTTGCGGACGTCCGCAGCGATCAGCAGGATTCACCCGAATTTTACTGGGACGCCTGCTACACCGCCATCGCTGCGGCCAACGAAGCATTGCAGGTTTGCGAAAAGGCACCGAACCCTTCGGCCTACATGGCCCAGAAAGGCGAAGCGCTCCTGTGCCGCGCCTATGCGCACTTCATGCTGGTGACTTTCTTCTCCGAGATCTACGATCCCGCTACCGCGGCTACCAAAGCCGGTATTCCGTATGTAACCGAACCGGAAAAAGAAGTAGTGAAACAATACGACCGCAAAACGGTGGCGTATGTATATGAAATGATCGAAAAAGACCTGCTGGCAGGTTTGCCGCTGATCGATGAAAAAACATATTCCGTACCCCGCTACCATTTCAACAAAGCGGCCGCCAACGCCTTCGCCGCACGGTTCTATCTCTTTAAGAAGGATTACACCAAAGTAGTGCAACACGCCAATGCCGTTTTTTCTGACGGAACGGTAGTGGATAAGCTGCGGCCCTGGAATTCCCGTTACCTGCAGTTTACCGCGCAGGAAATGATGGTGACCTATGCCAAAGCGACCGAACCTGCCAACCTGCTGTTGTGCGAAACGGCGTCCTGGTACGCACGTGGCATCCGCAGCAGCCGGTATGGTCTGAACCGGAACCTGTTCTCTTATTACTTCAACTTCAACGTGGTAGGGGCAGACTGGTCGTTCCTGAACCAGGCCTACATCGGCAGCGGCGGTACTACCAGCGTCTTTTTCCCGAAAGTGAACGAGTACTTCGTGCGCCAGAGCGTGAACGCGGAAATCGGCTCGGGTTATGTGATGGTACCGCTTTTTACGACGGAGGAAGTGCTCTTCAACCGCGCAGAAGCGAACGCTTATCTCAATAATACGGCCAGTGCGCTGCAAGACCTCAACGCTTACAGCAGCACGCATTTCGACAATTACAATCCGTCGGCCGATGCGCTCACCATGCCGAAAATCAAGAATTATTATGGCAACGTCTCCGACCGCGACGGCATCATCTTAACCGTACTGGATTTCAAACAGGCGGAATTCATGCAGGAAGGCATGCGCTGGTTCGACATCCTCCGGTACCGCATCCCCGTTGTGCACGAAACGATCGACGGTAAAACGTATAGTCTGACCGCCAACGATCCCCGCAGGTTGTTCCAGATACCGCAATCGGCCGGAGAATCGGGCGTTCCGCAAAATCCCCGTTAACCAAATCATTCAATCCCGAACCATTATGCAAATGAAGCATTTAACGATATCGCTGCTGTTGCTCGCCTTGTTCGCCGGTTGCCGTAAAGACGACGACCCGGGCAACGTTGATAACATCCCCGGACTGGGGGGCGACGACTGGGTGAAAGGGCCCGTAGACACCTGGATCATCGACAGCATGACCACGCCCTACAACATGACCGTGAAATACAAATGGGAACAGGGCGAACTGGACCCCACCAAGGCGCTGGTGCCCCCGCACGAAGCCAAGATCATCCCCGTGCTCAGCACCATCCGCCGCGGATGGATCAAGCCGTTCGAAGATGAAATGGGCGCCTTGTTCGTGAAACGATATACGCCCAAGTACTTCGTGCTCGTCGGCAGCTCCCAATATAATATGGACGGCACCATCACCCTCGGTACCGCCGAAGGTGGCCGCACCATCGAACTGTACACCCTGAACGATTTCCGGGTGAACTGGATGCCGGGGTTCGTTCCGGGCGACTCCGCCAATGTGAAACAGATGTTCCACACTATCCAGCACGAATTCGGGCATATCCTGAACCAAACGGTATCCTACTCGCCCGACTACAAGCGCATTACCGTGGGGAAATATACCGCCAACTGGGTGAACTATACGGATAACGAAGCCCGTCGCCGCGGGTTCATCACCGCCTATTCCATGTCTGGCCCCGACGAGGATTTCGTGGAAATCGTAGCCACGATGCTGACGGAAGGCCGTAGCGGCTTCGACCGGCTCGTCAACAACGTGACCGTGGCCGGGGGCGACGGTACCCAGCCCGCAACGGCGCGCGCACTGCTCCGCCAGAAGGAAGCCATGGTAGTGGAATATTACCGCAACAGCTGGGGCGTCAATTTCTATAACCTGCAATCCCGGACCCGCGCGGCACTGGTAGCTTTGATCAAATAAAAAGAAACGTCATGAAGAGAATTTTCTCCTGTATCATACTGGCCGCCGTTACGCTCGCCGCCTGCCGGAAGGAACCGGACCCGGTTTTTTCGGAAACGGCCGACCAGCGCATCAACCGCGTGCTGAACGAATACCAGGCCACTCTCGCCGCCTCGGCCAACGGCTGGAACGGCGAATTGACCACGAAGAACAACGTTACCTACCGGTTCCACTTCAGCTTCGACAACGCCAACCATGTGAAGATGTTCTCCGATTTCGACGGCACGTCATCGTCCGTAAGAAAAGAAAGCAGCTTCCGCCTCAAAGCGTTGCAGCAGCCGTCGCTCCTGTTCGACAGCTATTCCTATATCCACATCCTTTCCGATCCGGCAGATTCGATTTCCGGCGGGCCGGAAGGCGTGGGGCTGAACGGCGATTTCGAGTTTTCGATGGATTCGGTGACGGCAGACGTCATCAAACTGACCGGCCGCCAACAGGGCGCCAAAATGACCCTGCGCAAAGCCTCCGCAGCCGACCTGGACGCCTGGCAATCCGGTAAATGGGCCGGCGGTGCGCGGATCGCGGACCTTTCGAAAAAGATCCTCAATTACTTCAAGCGCCTCACCATCAGCGGCCGGCAATACGAAGTGCGCATCGATCCCAGCTTCCATACCATCACCTTCACCTGGCGCGACGGCGGCGGAAACCCGCAGTCGCACACCACGGAATACAATTATTCCGCAGACGGATTGATCCTCACCGAGCCCCTGCAAGACGGTGCCAATACCATTTCCCGGCTGTCGGGCATGACCTGGAACGGTTCCACGCTCAACCTGAGCGTCAACGGCGCTACGGCAGGCACCATCAATGGTGCCATCGCTCCGCTGGTGATAGACGTTAACGCGGGAAGGCGCTGGTACCAGGCTTCCCAGCAAACCTACTGGCGCGGGACTTCCTTCAACATCAAAGGCGTGTGGGATACCTACGGTTTGTGGAAGCTGGAGAATTTCGCCTTCCTCATCTTCCAATACGGCTCCCAATACGATATTTTCGGTTTCGTTTTCCTCGAATCGGGCGGCCTCGCATTGAATTTCGGGATCGGTACCGATACGCCCAATTTTACCGGTGGGAAAACCGTTTTCCCATTTCTCGGTGAGCTCGGGGATGTGCCGCCCGAAGCCATGGACGCATACGTGAAAACCGCCGTCAAATTCCTCAACCCCGACGGATGGTGGTTCATCCAGACGGGCCCGCACCAGTTCGACATGGTAGACGCAACAGACGCCACTTCGTACATGGTTTGGTATTAAACTTTGAATCGTTTAAAATCACGCAACTATTTTATAACCTAAAATCTGATTTTATGAAAACGAACATGCCCCGCGTTTTATATGTCCCATTACTTTTACTGGCGCTATTTGTGGCCGCATGCGGTAAAGACGGAGATGCTGGCCCCGCAGGCCCTGCTGGTCCTGCCGGCCCGGGTGGCGCCGCTGGCCCGGGTGGCCCCGCCGGCCCGAAAGGCGATCCCGGAACGGCCAACGTCATTTATTCAGACTGGTTGGATGTCGGGTTCCCTGAAATAGATACGAACGTGGTGGCAGTAGGCGACACCATCTTTACTTTCTTTGGTGGCATGAACGCGCCGAAGATCGACGCGGATATGCTTGCCAAAGGCGATATCAAGGTATATATCAACTTCAGGACGGCCGCTAATCCCTTGGTAATGCCTTTGCCTGTGGCGGATTTTGCGTTTTTCGGCATTTTTGTGAACATCACGCCTTTGTTTACCGTAGGAGCGGTTAACCTGGTTTCGAATATCGATGCCGGTACCGGTTTGAACGCGCAGAACGAGAAAGTCTGGCAATACCGGTATATCCTCATCCCCGGTGGCGTTGCGGCGCGGAAAGCAGCTGGTGCGGACGTGGACTGGAACAATTACAAATCCGTGCAGAAGTACCTCAACCTGAAAGACTAACCTTCGCCCGAATACAAATGGAAACGGCTGGTGCGTTGTGCATCAGCCGTTTTTTATTTTTGGTGGGATGGGTGATCAGATAATGCCGTGCAGCACGCCGCCTTTCTTCCCCAGCTCGTCCACTTTCGCTTCCACGGCAGCGTCTTTAATGAGCGGTGGTGCGTGATGCGGCTTGATGCGCGCGTCGATGATAAGCGGGCCGGTGCATCCCCAGTGCTTGTGCCGGATGAAGCTGTTGATGCCGTGCATGTCGTGGGATGGATTGCTCCGCGTGAACGTTACCCACACGAAGTTGTTGATATTCTCCGCCGTAAAGCCCGCATCGTCGCACAGCACGATCAGCGGAAGGCCGTCCAGCTGCCGGTTTTTGAGATGTTCATCGAGCAGGGCGATTTGTTTCGCCGTTTCATGCTCGTCGGTAAAAGCGGGAGCTTCCACCGCCAGCACGCCGGGCAAAGCCATTTTGAACTGTGCGAAAGGGCGCGGCAGTTCGAACCCTGTGGGCAGTTCGCGCCAGAGCTCCCTGCGTTTTTCGCCCGCCGCGGCAATGGCTACCTTGCTGCCGGCATTGAGATCGCTGCCGGTATAATCGAGCGTATCGATAGTGGTGTTGGTATAAAAATGCAGGTCGCGCGCGGGATCGATGCGCTCCAGCATATGCAGGAGGAACTTTTCGATGTCGTGCGTGTGCAGCTGCGGATCGTCTTCCTTCGCGCAAATGAACAGGAACTTGGCCAGGCTCAGCTGATTGCTGCCCAGGATGTGGTTGGCGATGGTAAGGATTTCCTGGGGCTTGCGTTCCTTTAGGTACGGCGTATACCGCTCGCTGCCGATGGCGAACAACAGCGGATGTACGCCCGCCGCGTCTACAGCATGGATTTCATGAACGCCGGGAATCTCTTTCGGAATGGCATTGCCCGTGATCTCGTGGATCAGCGCGCCGAAGCTGGTATCTTCCTGCGGAGGGCGCCCTACTACGGTGAACGACCAAACCGGGTTTTTCCGGTGATATACGCGGCTCACTTTCATGAGCGGGAAAGGATGGGTAAGGCTGTAGTAACCGAGGTGGTCGCCGAAAGGCCCTTCAGGCTTGTTCTCCAGCGGCATCACCGTTCCCGTGATAACAAAGTCCGCGTCGGCCGAAATGCAATAGCCTTCATCGTCGTAGAAATACCGGAAACGGCGGTTTCCCAGCGCGCCGGCGAATGTCATTTCCGACAAACCCTCGGGCAGCGGCATCACGGCGGAAAGGGGTGAGACGGTGGCCCGCCCACGAAAATGCTCACTTTCAGCGGTTGCCCTTTCGCGTTAGCCTTAGCCTGGTGGATCCCGATGCCGCGGTGCAACTGGTAATGCAACCCGATCTCCTTGTCCTGGATATATTCATTCCCGCCCATCTGGATGCGGTACATGCCGAGGTTGGCGCCCATAATGCCGGGCTTGTCGGCGTCTTCGGTATACACTTGCGGCATGGTCACGAAGGGCCCGCCGTCCATCGGCCAGTTCACGATCTGCGGCAATTCGCCGATGGTGGTGCGGCCGAAGTTGATGGGCGCGCGGCTACCGGTTTTCATGGGCAGCGCGGAAAGCGCCGTGGCGGCTACGTTCAGGTATCTGAAAGGATGCTTGATGGCTTTGACGGGGTCTCCCTTGATGTCTACCAGCGTTTTGATTTTTTCCAGCGTGTCGCGGAACATGAACTTCGACCGGTCGAGGGTACCGAACAGGTTGGATACCGCGGGGAATTTGCTGCCTTTGATGTTCTCGAACAGCAATGCCGGCCCCTGGTGCTCATATACCCGCAGGTGGATGGCGGCCATTTCGAGGTAAGGGTCCACTTCCTGTTTGATGCGCACGAGGTGCCCGTGCTTTTCCAGGTCCGTAATACAGTCTTGTAAACTTTTATATCCCATGGGTAATTGCCGGTAATGTTGAATCCCGCCAAAATTAAACAAGTTTGGGGAGAATCGGGCCGGCGGTCAGGACAGGGCAGGACAGTTCTGACGGCGAAATTCCTTTTCATTGTTGGGATTTTCCCCGGGGCATGCCTACTTTTGAAAGAAGCTCGTTGCCCGGAACGAACGTTATGAAGAAAATCCCGTCGAACATCGATCAGCCATAAATCAGAAAACCATGTTGAGAAAGAACGCGTCCCGATGCGGGCGATTTTTTGTGGGGATCATGCTGATGGTCGCGCAAATGGCGGTGGCGCAGGTCAAAACGGCCGACCTCCGCATACGCGATCCATTCGTGTTCCCGGATCCGGCAGACAGTACGTATTATCTCTACGCCAACGAAAACCCGCGCATCGCGGTCTACAAAAGCCGGGACCTCGAAAATTGGGAAAAAGCCGGTATCGCCTTTGAACCGCCGGCCGGATTTTGGGGAACGAAAGATTTTTGGGCGCCGGATGTCTACAAATACCGCGGCAAATTTTACATGCTCGCCACTTTTAGCGCACCGGGCCGCAAGCGCGGCACTTCCATCCTCGTCGGCGATCATCCCGCAGGGCCTTTCGCACCGCTGAAAAACGGCCCGGCCACGCCGGATTCCAATATGTGCCTCGACGGCATCATCTATACCGGAAAAGACGGGAAGCCCTGGCTGGTTTGGTGTTGGGAGTGGCTGGAAGTGGGAGACGGGCGCATCATGGCGCAACGCCTTTCCCGCGACCTGAATTCCGCCGTTGGTAAGCCTATTGAGTTGGCCAGGGCTGGAGATGCGCCATGGACGGGGCCGGTAGGAGGTGAAGGGAAGAGGGGCATCGTGACGGACGGGCCTTTCTTCCACCGGATGCAAAACGGAGAAATGATCATGATCTGGAGCAGCTTCACCAAAGCGGGGAAATATGCGATCGGCGTTGCCCGCTCTGAGAGCGGCGAGCTGAAAGGCCCGTGGAAACACGATCCCGAACCGCTGAATACCGACGACGGCGGCCATGCCATGCTGTTCCGCGATTTCAGCGGTCAGTTGCGCATTTCCTTTCATGCTCCCAACGGCGCGCCGCATACGCGCGTCCGGATCCATAAAGTGACGGAAGAAAACGGAAAACTGAAAATCATACAATAGCCCATGCAATCGAAATGGATGTTCCTGGCGCTGATGCTGTGCGCCCAAATCACGTTCGCGCAATCTGCCGCGGTTTCGGCCGTGGAACTGAGTTGCGAATACCGAAGCAATCCCCTCGGCATAGACGCGCCCGCTCCCCGGCTGAGCTGGATGATCGGAGGGAACGGCCGCGATCTCCGGCAGTCGGCTTATGAAATCATCGTCAGCTCAAATATGCAGGGAAATGGCGATGCATGGCGCTCCGGCAAAATCAATTCCACCGAAAACATCCATATCCCCTACGCAGGCACGCCTTTGCGGAGCTTCACGCGGTATTGGTGGAAAGTAAGGGTGTTCGATGACAAGGGCCGCGCATCCGCCTGGAGTCAGCCAGCCTGGTTCGAAACGGCGGCGATGCGGCCGGAAGACTGGTCGGCCAGCTGGATCGGCGACGGCAGCGGCGTTCCCGAAAAGCCACAGGATTTTTACGCCGAAGATCCCATGCCGCTGTTGAGAAAGCAATTCACCGCATCCGGGAAAATCGTTTCAGCCCGGTTGTACATCACGGGCCTTGGCTATTATGAAGCCTACGTCAACGGAAAAAAAGTAGGCGACCAGGTGCTCGATCCGGGATGGACGACCTACAACAAAAGAATCCTCTATGCCGTGCACGACGTTACGCCGATGTTACAGTCCGGCGAAAACGCCATGGGCATCATGCTGGGCAACGGATGGTACAATCCGCTGCCACTGCGGATGTGGGGCTCCCGGAACTGGAGAGATTTTTTACAGACCGGCCGCCCCATCGCCAATGCGATGCTCCGCATCACCTACGCGAACGGTAAAACCGAGACCATCGGCACCGACGGCTCCTGGAAAACCGCGCCCGGGCCTGTTGTCCGCAACAACGTGTACCTCGGGGAGCAGTACGATGCGCGCCGCGAAATCAGGAACTGGGCAGCGTTGCAGCCCGCGGGAACCTGGAAGGACGCAGTGCCGGCAGCCGGGCCGCAAGGCAGGATGGAAGCCCAGGGGCAGCCGCCCATCCGCATCACGAAAACATTGAAGCCCGTCCGCATAAAAGAAGTGAAGCCCGGCGTTTTTCTCGCAGATATGGGACAGAATTTCGCCGGCGCCGTGCGCCTGCGCGTGCAGGGGCCCGCGGGGAAGGAGATCGTATTGCGGTATGGAGAAGATACTTTGAAAGATGGACAACTGAACGTAATGACGGCAGTTGCCGGCCAGATCAAAGGTGGGAACGGCGGCCCCGGGGCGCCGCACATCGCCTGGCAGGAAGACAGCTATATATTAAAAGGCGGCGGCCTCGAAACCTGGCACCCGCGGTTTACCTTCCACGGTTTCAGGTACGTGGAAATTTCCGGATGGCCGGGGAAACCGGGGACAGGGGATATCGACGGACTTCGGATGAGCGCCGACCTCCCGGCTACAGGCAGTTTCAGCTCGTCCAACAAAATGCTGGACCGGCTGGATGAAGTGATCCGGTGGACGTTCCTCAGCAATGTATTCAGCATTCAATCCGATTGCCCCGCGCGGGAAAAACTCGCGTATTCCGGCGATATCCTTTGCAGTGCGGGTTCGTTCATGCATCATTTCGGGATGCCCGCTTTTTATGTCAAAACCATCCGTGACCATATCGACGCGCAGCGGCCGATGGGCGGCATTCCGGAAACCGCGCCCTATGTCGGCATCGCAGACGCAGGCCCCGGCGACGGTTCCGGCCCGATGGGCTGGCAGGCCGGTTTCCCGTTCCTCATCAAAAGAATGTACGAGCATTACGGCGATAAAGGGATCGTGGAAGAAAGCTATCCGGCGATGAAAAAGCAGCTCGAATTCCTCCGGAAACGCGCCACCGGGAACCTTTTCGAGAAGGAAGACCTTGGCGATCATGAAGGGCTCGACGACCGGGAGGTGCCTCTTACCGCATCCATTTTCTACTATCTGACCGCCAAAATGATGGCGGATTTCGCCGCAGTGCTCAACAAAACGGAAGATGCCGCCGATTACGCCAAACTCCGCGACGATATCCGCTTGGCCATCCAGTCGAAATTCTTCAATTCCGCTACCGGGGAATTCCGGAAAGGAACGCAAACAGCCCAGTCAATGGCGCTATGGGCGGGCATTCCGCAGGGCGATGATGATGGAAAAACACAACAGGCGCTGTTGCGGGCCATCGAGAACAAGGATTCCCATCTTTCCACCGGCATCTTCGGTACCAAGATGATGTTCGACGTGCTGCGGGAGCGGAATTTGAACGATGTGGCCTACAAAATCGCCGACCAGCGTACATTCCCGGGGTGGGGACATATGATCGAAAACGGCGCTACCACGCTGTGGGAAACCTGGAAATATTCAGACAATACCTATTCCCAAAACCATCCGATGTTCGGCTCTATCGGCGAATGGTTTTACCGTTCGCTGTTGGGGATCAATGCCGCGGCGCCCGGTTTCAGGAAGATCATCATCAAGCCGCAACCCGCCGGGAACCTGACTTTCGCGAAGGGGCATATCCAAAGCATGTACGGAAAGATCGCCAGTGAGTGGAACATCAGGAACGGTGTATATACCCTCAAAACCACGATCCCCGGCAACACAACGGCTGAAGTATACATCCCGCAGCAATTCGGAACGGTGGTGAAGGAAAGCGGAAAGCCACTGCAACCGGCACGAACGGAAAACGGGTACGCCGTATTCACGACGGGTTCGGGGAATTATGTTTTCACGGTTTCGAAATAATAATCACAAAAAGTTGGCGTATGCGCAAGTTGGCTTTGGGGCTAATGCTGTTGACCGGCACCGTTTCCGCGCAGGAAACGATTTTGCTCTATGGCGGAAAAGTGCCCGGAATGCTGCCGGCCGCCGCTGCTGCGAAAGAGAACGTGCGTACCGATAAAACGGTGGGACTGCTCGTGTCCAACATCACCCAACCGTCGCTGGAGGTATTTGCCCCTGAAAAAGGGAACGCCAACGGCACGGCGGTTATTATTTGTCCGGGTGGCGGATATGGCGTGCTGCTCCTTGGCCGCGAAGGCCGCGATGTGGCCAGGGCTTTTGTGCAGGCGGGTGTCACGGCTTTCGTGCTCAAATACCGGTTGCCCAGCGCCCAACTCATCGCGGAGCCCGCGCAGGCGCCATTGCAGGACGCGCAGGAAGCCATTCGTATCGTTCGGTCGAAGGCGGCGGATTGGAAGTTAGATACCACCAGGATTGGGATCATGGGTTTTTCCGCCGGTGGACATTTAGCGGCCACGGCAGGTACGCATTTCAAGGGGAATGCGGGAAATGTTCGCCCGGATTTCATGTTGCTCGTGAACCCTGTCATCAGTTTCACGGATAGTATCGGCCATGCCGGATCGCGGCGGAATTTGCTCGGCGATGCACCGGGAAATGCTTTGGTAGAAAGCTTTTCGAATGAATTACAGGTGGATGGGCGCACCCCGCCCGCGTTTCTCGTACATGCGGGCGACGATTCCGTGGTCGGTGAGCAGAACAGTATCCAGTTTTACCTGGCGCTCCGGGCGCACAAAATCCCGGCATCGCTGCATATTTATCAGAAAGGGGAACATGGGTTCCTGAAGGAGCCGTCGTTCGACGAATGGTTCGGCCGTTGCCTGTTCTGGATGCGGCAGGCGGGTTGGTTACATTGAAAATTTCTTCCTCCCTTTTTCGGTGAGATAGGGCCAGAAAAGGCCCGCGAAAACCTGCCGGTAAGCCCTGGCGGCCTCTTTGCCTTTGAGCCGGGCGGTGAGCTCGTTGTGGGAAAGCCAGTAATCTCCTGCAAGAAATATCTGGGTGACGAGCGTTTGCAGGATTTGAGGGGGCACATCTTTCCGGAAGATGCCCTTTTCCTGCCAGGCCCTGAAAAACGATAAAAACTCCTTTTCCCTCCGTTTCACCAGTTCCGTGTATTGTTTCTTGACGGAAGGCACGCGCAGCCCGATTTCCGGGAAGTGCAGGAAGATAAAGCGATACTTGAAAACCACCGGGAACGTATGCTCCGCGAAATCCAGCAAAGCTTCCGGCCGGGCGTTTTCGATCCGCTCCATCTCCAGTACCAGCGCGTCCATTTGTGCGGAAAGCGCCTCGTAGAGGGCCACGATGATATCGTCCGTATGCCGGAAATGATAATGCAGGTTGCCCGGACTGATGCCCATTTCGGCGGCGATGTGCCTGCTGGTGACGCTTTGTATCCCTTGTTCGTTATACAGCGCCAATGCTGTTTCGAGGATCCTGGATTTGGTGTCCATACCCAAATATAAGCCGCTATTCCGAAAAACTGATTTTAATTAGGTCTTTTGTTCTAATTGATTAGTACATTTGTTCTAAATCGATATGTATGGAACAGGACGGTTTACAGCAAAAGCAGCATGAAAATTGGTTCCAGGGCATCCGGGCGATGTTCCTGCCCCTGAAGCCGGGCGACGGGCCGGTGGTCAGGACCCTGAAAGACAGTGCATTTTACCTCTTCGGCACCCTGGCGCTGATCATCAGCGTATCGTTGGCGGGGGTGATTTTAATGGTGGTCTGACATGCGGTTGCTGATCGGTTGCGCCACGGTATGGGCGTTTATCCACTTTTTCCGCGGCATCGGGCATCCCTTGCCCTTTCTCAATAGCTACCTGACCGATTTCCTGGCTGTTCCTGCCATGGCGCATCTGGCGTTGCTCATCATCCGGCGCGCCGTGGCCCGCGATCCGGGTTTCGTGTTTCCTTTCGGCTGGGTGCTTTTCGTGGCGGCGTATGTGTCTTTAGTGATGGAGGTGTTCGCGCCGGCATTTTCGCCGCGGTATACGGGAGATTGGGGCGATGTGGTGGCTTATTTCGCGGGAGGGGTTTGCTACCAGTTGTGGATGAAAAGGAAAGCCGTTTTTGCCGGAAATAAAGGGGAGCCGGTATAAGCCGGCTCCCGGTGAGATCGTATCGATATCTGTCAAACGTATTAATGTTCTTCCACGAAATCGAGATCGCGGTGATGGGTTTCGTCGATCGTAAAGATGGAATAAAACCCGATCGCGAAGCAGACGGCGCCCACGATGGCCGCGGCGTTCACTTCATGCACCAGCGGTTTGAGGAATCCGTAGGATAAGGTCATCGCCACAACGGTGCCCCGCACCATGTTGGGAATGGTGGTAGCGGCCGTGGCGCGTATATTGGTACCGAACTGTTCTGCCCCGATGGTCACGAACATCGCCCAATACCCGATCCCGAAACCCAGCCACAGCGTAGCAAAGTAGAGCATGGCGGCGGTATTGATACCGGCGTAGAGGAAAATCACGCTTCCCGCGAAAGTAAATCCCATCAACAGCATCACCGCTTTCCGCCGCGATTGCATCCGGTAGCTGATGTAGCCGCTGAGCAGGTCGCCGCCCGCGAGGCCTACGTAACACCACATCACGGCCAGCCCCGGTTTCACTTCTTCCACGATGCCCAGGGCTTTTCCGAATTCATTGCTGAAGGTCGAAAGTATGCCGATCACGTACCAGGTGGGCAACCCGATCCCGATGCATTTCAGGTAGCGGACCAGTCTGTCTTTCCGCGTGAAGAACGACAGGAAGCTCCCTTTCCGCACGCCCGTCATATCTTTCATGTTCACATACAAACCGGATTCGAACACCCCGATGCGCAGGAGCAATAACATCGCCCCGAGCGCGCCGCCTGCGAAATACGCGTTCCGCCAGCTGAACAGCTCCACGGTAAAGTAGGCCGCCACTGCGCCAAGTAATCCCACACCCGCTACGAGCGAGGCACCCAGCGCCCGCAGATGTTTCGGCAGGCTTTCGGATACGAGCGTGATCCCCGCCCCGAGCTCCCCGGCCAAGCCCACACCGGCAATGAACCGGAGGATTTTGTATTGCGGCACGTCCTGCACAAAACCGCAGGCGAAATTGGCCAGCGAATAAGTGATGATCGACCCGAAAAGCACCGACAGCCGGCCTTTCCGGTCGCCGAGCACACCCCAGAGAATGCCTCCGAGCAGCAGTCCGGTCATCTGCCAGTTGAGGATGGAAGCGCCTTCTCCGGAAATGGCGGCTTCGCTCAGCCCCAGGTCGCGCAGGCTCGGGATGCGCACAATGCCGAACAGCAGCAGGTCGTATATGTCCACGAAATATCCCAGCGCCGCTACGATCACGGGTGCGGAAAACAGTGCGCGAAGGGCAGGTTTTTCTGTTTGCATGGTTTGCGTCATTTTATTCATATTTCATCCACACGGTGGCGGTACAGTCTTTGTCGGCTACAGCCCTTATCCAGTGCGCATTGTAACCTTCCGGGAATTCGTGGCGCACGGTTTGGCCGGCGGGAACGCGGATGTTTTTGTAAGTATGCCAGCCGGTAAGATCGGTATTCACCTGCAGCGTGATCTGCACGGTTTTGTCGGATTGAAGGGTCACCGATTTTTTGTCGTACCCCGTCATGAGGAACGGCAGGGAAGGATCGTTCGCCTTTACCGCCGTGTTTTTCCACATGCCGCCTTCGCCTACGGGCTTGCCGAGTTTCCAGAGGTCGTCGATGGCGCCGAACCACAATCCTCCGGCGGGCCCATGGGTATCGAAGTAATGCCCGTCGGGCGATGCGCCGCCGCGGGTGCCGCTGATCACCAGCAATCCGCGCCAGGTGCAGTAATCCGCGATCTTTCTTTTGTGGGTGGAAACGGGACGGATGGATGCGAACCCTGACTCCCGGCCGATTTCATAAAACGTTCCATGCGCGTTCAGCATGTATCTTTCCGATTCCAGTTCCCTCGCGCCGCGGGGCCAGCCGAACGCCATCGGCTGATCGTACCGCGCGGAGGTTTTCGGCAGGCGGAACGTTCCGGTTTTGTCGGTCACGATCACGGAGGCATCATCCACTTCAAAATCCCTTTCCAACGCGAGTATCTTTTCCATCTGAGCCGAACTATCCCCCACGGAAGCCACGTTCTGCAAGGTTTCCCCGATTTCCGCATACCGCTTTTTCCCACCTTCGATGTTCAATACCTGGAGGTTTTTGTTCCCCGCCGAAGGCCGGATCAACTGTGCGCCGGAAGCACCGTTTTCTTCGATGCCCGCCAGCGAAGCGAAAATGGGATCGGCCTGCTGGTGCAATTGGCCGCCGTAATGGAAGAAAGCCGTAGCCACGCAGTTCTTATCTGCCCGGATGCGGACCCAGCTGGCGTTGAAGCCGTCCGGGAAAATGAAGAAAGCATACCCGTTTTTGCCGGTCGTTATCTTTTTATAGGTCGTCCATTCGTTGGTCCCTTTCCCGTCGGTTTCAATGGTAAAAACCACCGGCGATCCGTTCCCATGGCTGAGGTGCAGCACTTTCTTCCCCGTTCCGGAAGCGAGATAGGGATCGGAGGGAACGCCGGCTTTCACGGAATCGCCCATCCAGGGGCCGCCCCAGCCGGAGGCGGGGCCCCAGGTTTTCAAATCTTCAGGCGTGCCGAACCAGAGGTTGGACTGCGACCGCCCGGCGTAGGGGTTTTCGAGGATCGTGGTTTCGTCTGTCGAAAGCACCAGTTGCCCGTTCCATTCGCAGAAGTCCGGAATGTAGCGCAGGTGGCTGCCGATGGGTGTGATGCCGCCGCTATTGGCCCTGGTGAAGGTTTTGGGGAAGTCGTAGAACATGCCGTGCATATCCATGAGCATTTTGCCGTTCCCGATCTCGCGGATGCGCGGCCATTCGGTGTACCAGCCGCCCCAATGGTCGTAGGTGCGGGCGGCTTTGGGCAAACGGTAGGTGTACCATTGCCCGTTGTCGAGGAGTTTGAGGATGACGGAACGCTTGTCCCACCCGATGCTCCAGGCCGGCGCTTTATCGTCGGGCGAACCGTAAATGCCGCCGGGGCCGGTGATGTCGGTGAATTGCTTCCGCTCCACGATCGTCCATTTCTTCCCGTCCCATTCTGCCAGCACGCCTTTCTCGTCGTCGTTTTTCGGTGCGCTGCCGGTTTGCAGATCGGCCGCTTTGATGTCGAAAACCTTGTGCTCGCCGTTGTTGGCGATGATGAAGCGGCCCTGCGCGGTGTAGGCGCCTTTGCCATGCCATCCGGGAACGGGCTTGTGGAAGAGTTTATTCACGGCCAGGGTGTGCACATTCGCTTCATACACCATCCCTTCCATGTCGTAGAAATATACGCTGTTGGCGGGATCGGTGAGGTGGCGCGCCGTGGCCGTCATGCGGCCGGGCATGGTCGAAAGCGGGACCACGCGCACTTTTCCCTTGTTGTCGATAAAATACGAACCGGTGATCAGTTGGTTGGATTCGCGGTGGATGAGCCGGTTGGCCGGTGTGCCGCCCACGCTTTCCGGATGGGTGGTGAGCCGGAGGTCTTTGCTGATGCTGTACAGCTTGTCCGAACTGCCGTTGGGACAATGCGGGGAATAGGTCACCATCCATAACTGGCCCGCCCAGGGCGTGATGGCGCCTATGCCACCTTCTGCGCCGTCGCCCTTGCAGGGGTAACCGCCGCCTTCGTTGAAGACGGTGAGGTGGGGGTACACGCCGCTGATCTGCAGCGGTTTCCCCCCGCCGTTATCCGATTGGGCCGCCGCTGTGTTGCTGAGCCCCGCGGCGAGGACTGTCATCATACAAACTGTTGATATCTTCATGTGTCTCATATTCACTTTTATCAGTAATGCTCGTTCTGGGTGATGGCCGGGTTCACGCGTCTTTCTACGGCAGGTATCGGCCAGAGGTATTGCTTCGATTTATCGAATTTCCTTTCCACCAGTATTTTCACGTCTGCCCCAAAAGAAGAATAGTCGGCGATGCCGTCGTTATCCAGCGGGGTGACGCCGGGGAAGGGCCATTTGGCGCGGTTTTGATTGGCGGGGTCGGGGAGGCCGATCACCGGCCTGGTCAGGACTTTTTCCGCCAGCCGCCAGCGGATGAGGTCCATGTAGCGGAGGCCTTCCTTCGCCAGCTCCACCCTTCTTTCCCTGCGCACGATTTTTTTCAGTTCGGCAAGATCGGCGGTGGTAACGGAAGGATAGTTCGCTATATCGGTAACGGCTACACTGTAAGCCCGTGCCCTCACGCGGTTGAGCGCCTCGCGGACGGATGCATCGCCTTCGCCGAGCTCGATTTTGGCTTCTGCATAGGTCAGCAGTATTTCGGCGAAACGGATAATGATGGCGTCGTTATCTTCCACCAGCCTGTCTGCCCAGGTCTGATCGATCCCTTTTTCCAGAGAAAGCCAGTGTAGCTGGCAAAGGGGCGTACGGCGCGGTTGTCGAAATTGGGGACCATGCCGCCGGTTTTGAAATTGCGGGTTGTAAGCGAATCCGGGTGCGGCTGATAGGAGAACCCGAGCCAGGGCGTCCCGAATTCGACGATGGTCATCGTAAGCCGGGGATCGCGGTTTTGGAAAGGATGTTGCGGATCGTAGGACGCCGATTCGTCGATGGGTTTGCCGTCCGTACATTCGTAAGCGTCCACGATGTCGCGGGTGGGGAGCCATGCGCCGAAGCCGCCGGCATTCCGGCAGATATAATCCTGTACGAACCCCGCGCCGTTGAACACTTGCTGCTTTTCGTCGCGGGGAATGCTGAGGATGATCTCCTTGCTGGTTTCCCCGGCTTTCAGGAAAAGCTGGTCGTATTTCTCTTCCAGCTTGTACACACCGGTATTGGCGAGTTGCATCACCTTGTCTGCCGCGGTTTTCGCTTCCGCCCATTTCCCTGCGTACAATGCCGTACGGGCTTTGATGGCCAGCGCGGCGCCCTTCGTCAGGCGTTTCACTTCGCCTGCTCCGTATGTGGCGGGCAGATTGTCTGCCGCCCAATCCAGCTCTGCGAACACGAAATCGAGCACGGTACTTTGCGAAGTGCGCGTAATGCCGCCGGATTCCTCCAACGTCAGCGGCTTCGTGATGAACGGAACATCGCCGAACCTGGCGATGAGGCGTGCGTATTGATAAGCCCGGATGAGGCGCATCTCGGCTTCGAGTCGCGTCATTACCGCAGCGGGCGTGGTGGCGGCGGCGCGCTGCATATTCGCCAGGTAAGAATTGGCCCGGGCGATAGCCTTGTAGGCATTCAGCCAGTACGTTTGCACGCTGGCGTCTTCCGCGTTCATGGTACCGCCGATTACGGCATTGGTCAGTTGCGCGCGGTGCCAGTCGTTGTCGGTAAACAGCTCATTGTCGTTCCCCCAGAACGGCAGCCGGTACAGGTCGTTCACGGCCAGTTCCAGCTCGGTCTGGTTGGAATAGAACCCGCCGGTAGAGGGTTCCGACGGTGGTGTAAGGTCCAGTTTGGCGCAGGAAGCGAGCCCCGCGGCCAGGCATATGATGGATAATGTCTTTTTCACGTGAAATCGTTTTTGGTTGAACTTAGAATTTGACGATGGCGCCCACCATAAATGTGGCCACAATGGGATAGCTGTAACTGCCGGCCTCGGGATCGAGGTATTTGGGCAATTTGCTGAAGGAAAGGAAATCGTTGGCGGACAGGTACACCCGCAGCGACTGCACCCCAACCGTCTTCAACAATTGCTCCCGCAAGGTGTAACCCACCGTCGCGTTTTTCAGGCGGAAGTAGGCGCCGCTTTTCAGCCAGTAGTCAGACAGCGTGTAATTATTCCCGTTAGACGTTCTCGACAGGCGGGGATAGGTGGCCTGGAGGTTTTGCTCCGCCGTATTGTTTTTGCTCCAGAACTTGCCGACCATTTCCTGCGGCACGTTCCCGAAAGCTTCGGCGAACGGTTGCACGATGTCTGTCCCCAAACGGCTCAGTTTTTTCCCGATGCCCTGGAACGTAAGCCCCGCGTCGAATCCCATGTAATCCGCCCGCACGTTGCCGCCATAGAGGTAACGGGGCAGCGCGCCGCCGAGGAGGATCTTGTCGTCCGGCGTAATCACCCCGTCTTTGTTCATATCCACATAACGGACGTCGCCGGGCTTGGTGTTGGCGCCCATCACGGGGCCGGCCGTTACTTCTTCCGGTGTTTGGAACAGTCCGTTCGACACATATCCGAACCATTCGTTATACTCCGAGCCGTTGCGGATGATCTGATCGCCGCGGAACTCGGTGCCTTTCAGGTCGCCGATGCGCGAGCGGGCGTCGGAGAAGTTGGCGCCGATGGAATAGCGGACTTTTCCGATCTGGTCTCTCCAGTTCACATCCAGTTCCCAGCCTTTCACATGCAGAGTGCCGGCGTTCTGATTGGGTTTGTCGTAGCCGATATATAAAGGAATATCGAGCGGGAGGAGGATGTCGAAAGTCGATTTTTTGAAGTAGCCGGCGGAAATGTTGAGCCGGCTATCGAGGAACGCCGCGTCGATACCGATGTCTGACGTGCGGGTGGTTTCCCAGGAAATATTCTCGACGGCATATACCTGCTGGCCCGCGCCGCTCAGCGGCACTACGCCGCCGCTTTGGTAGAATAGGGCGTTGGTGAAATCGAGCGTGGCCTGGTAGGGGTAATTGCCGATCCTTTCATTGCCGGCTTCGCCCCAGCTGCCGCGCACTTTCAGGAACGACAGCCAGCTGGCGCCCTTCAGGAACGATTCTTCGGAAACCGTCCATCCTGCCGAAACGGAAGGGAAAACCGCGCCGCGGTAAGCTTTGCCGAAGCGGGAAGATTTATCGTACCGGAGGTTCCCCTGCACCAGGTACTTCCCTTTATACGCATATTTCAGCCTGCCGAAAAACGAGCGGAGCGCAGATTCCGATGCCGCGCCGGAATTCGTGCGCAGCTCGATGGAGCCGGCGTTGAGATAGGGGTACCCCGTCAGCGGAAACCCGCTGCGGCCCGCGCTCAGCGATTCATAGTTATTGTAATTTTCTTCGTATCCCGCCAGCACATCGATGTCGTGGCCGCCGCGCAAACTGCGGGCGTAATTGGCGAGGAGCTGCCCGTTGATGGAAATGTTCTCGTTCCGCGATTCGCCGAGCGTGGTGCGCGGCTGGTTAACCACGGTGCTGGGAGATCCGTTCGGGTTCGTGAATTTGATCTGGGTGGAAAAATTCTTGAATTTATCCATGTCGAACGTCGGCGCCACCTGTGCCGTGAGCGTCAATCCATCCACCGGCCTGAAATTGAACAAGAGCCGCCCGCCGATCTGGTTGTAGCGGTCGCGGTTGAAGCCGCCGCCATAGAGTTGTGCCACGGGGTTGCGGCCGTCTTTGGAAATGGCGAAACGCCCGTCGCTGTAATAATCGTCGTAAATACCGGGCATGATGCGGCTCAGGTAAATGGGATCGGTGTTGGGGGAATTCTCTTCCGTCCGTTTGTAGAAAATGTCCAGGCCGGCGGAAAGCTTCGAATTGATCTGCAGGTCGTTGTTGACGCGCAGCAAATACCTTTCGAAATCATAGTTATCGTAAAACGCGCCTGCTTTCGAGTAACTGAGGGAGGCTTTGGTCTTGAGCTTATCCGTTCCCGAAGTGAAAATGACTTCATGGCGCTGCCGCGGCGCGGTGCGGTGGCGGAGGAGCGATTTCTCCCAATCGGTCACGGGGAATTCGTCGGGGTTGACGCGATTGCTGTCGAGATAAGCATCGATGAACGGCTGTGCATAAGCGCCGGAAGCGGCGCCGTCGTTTACGGCCTGTTCGTTGAAGTAGCGCATATAATCCTGCGGGCCCACGTATTTGGGCATGGCCGTGGCTTTCTGGGCGCCGTATTCGTAGTTGTATTCGAGGCTGGGGCGCCCGTTGCCGGCGCGTTTGGTGGTGATGAGGATCACGCCGGCCGCGCCGCGGGAGCCATAGATGGAGGCGGAGGCCGCGTCTTTGAGGACAGACAAGCTTTCCACATCGTTAGGGTTTACGTTGTCTACGCTGGAAACGGGCACGCCGTCTACGATCACCAGCGGGCCGTTCGTTCCGATGGTGGTGATGCCGCGGATGAGGATGGAGGAGCCTCCGCCCGGGGAGCCGCTGCTGCGGGTGACGGACACGCCGGCCATGGCGCCCTGCAGGGCATCGGAGACTTTCAGCGTCTGCCGGCCGCCCACGTCTTTGGCGCTGATGGTGGCCACGGCGCCCGTGAGGTCTTTTTTCTTCTGCCGGCCGTAACCCACCACCACCGTTTCATCCAGCTCGCGGGTGTTGGTGACGAGGGAAACTTCGACCGCCTGGCCTGGCGTAACGTCCAGCGTTTGGGAGGCATAGTTGAGCATCGAAACGGTGATCTTGCCTGCGCCGGCGGGAAGGCGGAGGGTAAAATGACCGTTATTGTCTGTGGTGGTGCCGGCCGGTGTGCCCGGAACGGAGACGGTGGCCCCGGGCAACGGCGTTTTGCCGGCAGCGTCGGTCACCGTGCCTTTGACCTGCCGGTCCTGGCCCGCCAGCCTAACGGCCAGCAACATCACGGCGCAAAGGAAGAGTAGTTGCTTTTTCATAATCCTGGAATAAATGATTTTGGTGATTTCCGCATCGGGCGGAAAAAAGTCGTGGTTGAGCGATCGAAACAAATGTAAAAGTAACGGCACCCCGTCGCCAAGTTTAGGGCTGATCAATCACCGACCAAAAGTTTGAACAGGTTAATAGTTTGATAGTCAATGTGTAATGAACGCCCATCCACCTGAGATGAACAACTGTTTTTCCTGTTCCACATATATATTATTATGTATCGCCGGCAATGCAGTCACATGCTTGCCGATTACAATCGATTTAAGTTTGGGGTACGTTCCATTTTTGGAAAAGTGGATTATCTTTGGCCGCAACGGGCGCGCCACGGCCCATCAACCAACTGTAACCAGCAAGCCTTTCGGAGGCTACCTATCGGGATGGAACAACACGAAAACAAAGAATCATTTTATCATTTGGACCTGGTATGCCGGTATATTGCCGGCAACTTCGGCAATCCGGAAATCGCTTCGTGGACGAATGGCGATTACCTCCGGCTGAGCGGGATATTGAGCCGCGCGTCCGAAATCCAGTTGAGCCCGAGCACGCTCAAGCGGATTTTCGGCAAACTGAAAACGACCGAACGCTATTATCCCCAGAAAGCGACCCGCGACGGCCTCGCCCGGTATGCGGGGTTCGCGGATTGGGACGATTTCGTGGACAAGCACCCCCGCCCTGCGAAACCAGGAGACGCGGCGGCCACCGAAGCGCCCGGCCCGCTCACCAAAATCCCCCAGCCCAAAGCGCCGCACATCAGCTGGTGGCCCGCATTGATTTTAATGGCCGGCGCCTGCGCCATCTTCGCCTGGCAATGGCTGAAGCATTTCGACCACCCGCCGGAACGCCCCGCCGGCGCAAAGCTCGTCTGCTCCAATCCCGTGGGCGATAACCCGCATTCCGCCGTGTTCCGCGTGCAGCTGCCAGATCGCTTCCGGGGCGACAGCAGTAAGTTCGTCATCGTTTTCGGCGACGGAGAACGCGATTTATCCATATCTCCCGGCGCGGTGCTCACGCATTATTATGAAAAGCCCGGCCGATTTTACGCCAAACTATTATACGATTCGCAGCCCGTCGATACTATTCCCATTTACCTGAAAACCAACGGGTGGACGGCCACCGCCAACTCCCAACTGGACACCACGCGCGTTTATCCCCTGGAAACGCCGGGGTTCGGTGCTGCAGGCATGTCGGTAACGCCGAAAGAAGTCTACGCAACGGGCGTAGACACCCTGCATACGTTTTACGTGGATTTCGTGAATACGCAGGAGTGGGACGCTACGGGCGACGATATCGAGCTGACGGCCCGGCTGACCACGTCGCGCCTGCGGCCGGGGATCCGCTGTTCGCAGGTGATGATCACGCTCTACGGCGAAAAATCGCAGCATGAAATGTTGCTGCTGAAGCCGGGCTGTGTGTCCTGGGCTTATCTTGTTTTCTCTGAAAAGGGGATCCATGGCAGCAGAACGGACCTCAGTCCTGTGGGTACCGACCTCACATCCGGCGGTACCGTTCACCTGCGCGTAAAAGACAAACATGCCTGGCTTACCGTCAACGGCAAGCCCCTTTACGATATCGCGTACAATCAGCCCGTGGGCAAGTTGTACGGCATCCGCATTAACTTCGCCGGCATCGGCTCCATCCAGCAAGTATCCCTGAAGAAGCCGGATGGGAGCATGGTATTTGAGGATGGAAGTAAATAATTAAACCCTGATACAATGAAATACCTCTTTTTCAAGTGTGGTCTTCTTCTCGCGCTGATCGGTTGTTCCCATCATTCCGAACAACAATTAACGCCCGAAGCGATCATTGAAGAATTGACCAAAACTGGTTTCGAACAATCCTGGCCTGCCGCCAGCACCCGGATGCAACAAGATCATCCTACACCGGCGGATTGCTTTAAGGCTATTTTTCTTGCCGGGCGCTTGCATAAGAAAGAAGAAAGTAAACGCTTTTTGCTGAAAGGGTTTGCAGTAACGGAAAAATCCGACCCGATGTATGCCGAGTTGCTTATTTATCGCTCTCAGCAACATGTGGACAATCAAGACTACGTGCGGGCTGCAAAAGATCTGGATTCCGCACTGGCCATCAACCCGAAAAGTATCGTCGCTTTACAGAATTTGGGATATATCGCCGCCATTTCGAATGAAAATGAATTGGCGGTCAGTTATTCTCTTCGCCTGTTGGAAGTTGCGCCAGGGGATAGCGGGGCGTTGGTGAATCTATCTTATAGTTGTGGTGAATTGGGGATGTACAGTGATGCAATTAAATATGCAAAGCAAGGCCTGGCAAAAGTAAAAGAGGAGCAGATGAGGGCGTCATTATTGAATAATATGGGCTATTCCATGGGGATGTCGGGAGATATGGAAAAAGGAATGCAGCATATCGATTCCAGTCTGCGGTTGCGTCCCGAGAACCCTTACGCATGGTGCAATAAAGGTATTTTGTTGTTGAAACAGGATAAGAAAGGCCTTGCCTGTGAGGCTTTTCGTATGGCTAAGGATAAAGGAGGGCTGAATATGACGGAGCACTACATCCGTCAATACTGCCAATAAAAAAAGCCGGCTTTCGCCGGCTCCTTCGGGTTTTCACAAGCATGATCATATTATGGGCGTTGCCACCACAGTTTGGTACCGGGGTTATCCAGTCCACCCAGGAGGGCCGCGGCTTTGGTGGTTTCGTCTTTGTTGTTTTTATATTCATCCGGCGGGAATGGCAGGCGGTTGATGAAGCCCGTCACCGTGCCGCCGCTGAGGTTCACCACCACGGGCCATAGTTTGGGATACCCCGTGCGCCGGAACTCCGTCCAGGCTTCCTGTCCGTCGGGGAACAGGCTGATCCATTTCTGGGTCAGGATCCTTTCCAGTTTCTTTTCGAAACCGTCTCCTTCGTTCCACGCGATGGTCATGGTGCTGAGGTAGCTGTCTGCCGCCGTAACGTTGTTGTCTGCGTTCACGGGATCGGTGTAGGTGGCGGGTTTGGCAGTGCCGTTGGCGATATAGGCGGATGCGTCTCCGGCGTCGAACTGCGCGAACGAGGTGCGGATGCCTTCTTCATATAATGTTTTCGCTGTCCCTTTCATGTCCCACCCGCGAATGGCGCCTTCCGCCCGAAGGAAGAACATTTCCGAAGCAGACATCACGCGGATGGGCGTGCTGCGCTCGATGTTGAGGGGCGAGAATGTTTCGTAATCGGTTTTCACTTTTATATCGATCCCGTTGCGGACGCCTTTGAACCCGCCGCCGGCGAGCGCCGATGCGCGGAAATATTTCGGCAGCCGCGGATCGTTGTACCCTTTGAGGAACGATTCCATGGTGGCGCCCATCCGGATGTCGTTGTATTCCTGGCTGATCACGTACAGGGAATTGCTCACGGTAATACCATTGCCGGAATGGACGGTCGCGTTTTGGGCGTTGCTCGTGAAAACGCCGTATTCGTTGGCAACGGCTTCTTCCGCCTTTTGCTTCGCCAGTGTGGGCTTGATGTAAGCGAGCCGCATGGCCAGGCGCAGTTTCAGGGAATTGGCGAGCCGGATCCAGTTGGCGTATTCACCTCCGTACACGAGGTCGAAAGGTTTGAGCTGGGCCTTGCCGCCGGGGTTCGTTTTGTCGAACGTGGTGAGCGAAGCGATGGCCTGGTCGAGCTCGGTGAAGAACGCGTTGTACACGCTTTCCTGGCTGTCGTACGGCGTGGAAAACCCGCCAGCACCGAATTTGCTGTAAGGAATGGGGCCAAACACGTCCGTAACGCGGTGCATGGCCGTCACCTTCACGATCGTGGCCACGGCAAAGAGATCGGGCCGCGTTTTGGCGCCGCGTTCCTGCACGAGCTTCCATCCGCTCATGATATTATCGTACGGCACTTTGAACACCCAGTTGTTCCAGTCCATCATGAAATAGTTGGAATTGTTTTTCCCGCTGTTGAACGGTGTGGGGATGCCCATGAAACCGGAGTAGATATCGGCGTTGAGGTTTTGCTGGAGCTGGTATTGCCAGTCTACGGTGCTGTAAATGCTGGTGAGCATGCCGGGGATGAAGGCGCCTACGTACTTGTAATCGTATTTCAGCAGCGAGTCCGTCAGTTCGTTGGGATTGGTGTTGAACGACTCGAAGTTCTTCGTGCAGGCGGTTTGCCCGGCGATGGCCAGTGTGAGCGCGGCTGCGGGGATGAGTTTATATATGGAAGTGATTTTTTTCATGTTGATGTCCGTTTTTGGTGAGCATTAGAAGGTGACTTTCACGTTTACGCCGAGGTTGCGTTGGCTGGGGAGGCCGAAATAATCGTACCCCTGGAACTGGTTCGTCGTAAACGCCGTGATTTCCGGATCGTACGGCGCTTTTTTGTGGATCAGCCAGAGATTGCGCCCCACCAGCGAAACCTGCAGCTGCCGCACCTTGTTGCCCAGTGCCTTCGCGGGAATGCTGTACCCGAGGGAAAGCTCGCGCAGGCGAACGTTCGTGGCGCTGTAGGTGTACAGTGCCAGCGCGGAAGAAGTGGCGCCGGTAATGCTCTGGTAGTAATCCTTCGCCGGAACGGTTTTGTCGCCCACTTTCACGCCGCCGTTATCGCGGGCTTCGGCGGTACGTTGCGACACCCCGAAATTATCCATGATCGCTTCCGTCGTAGACACCACTTCGCCACCGATGCGCGCGTCTACCAGGAACGACAATTGGAACTGTTTCCAGTTGAAGCTGTTGTTCCAGCCCATAAGGTAGCGCGGATTGGCATTCCCCACTTTCTTGTAATCACCGATCTCGGGCACGCCCTTGTTGTTCAGCGCAACACTGCCGTCTGCCGTGCGTTTCACGTCTTTGGCGTAAATATCGCCGTAGCTGCCGCCCTTGCGGACGATGAGCCGGTACCCTGCGAAGTCGGACACCACAAATTCTTCCTGCGTTCTCCTCGTGCCGGTAAACGGATCGGAATAATCCATCATTTCCACCACTTTATTCCTATTCAATCCGTAGTTGAGGGTAGACGTCCACTGCACCTGGCCGATCTTCCCGTTATATCCCAAACTCGCTTCGATACCGCGGTTTTCGATGTTGCCGGCATTCACGTAATAGGCGTTATATCCCACCGACGGCGAAACTTCCACTTTGAAATACTGATGCAGCGTGGAGGATTTGTAATAAGTAAGGTTGAAGGAAAGTTTATCGTTCAGGAACCGCGAATCCAGGCCCACTTCGAAAGAGCGGGTGCGCTCTGGCTGCATTTCAGAGAAAGGTTTGGCGTGGATGGCCTGGATGGAGCCGCCATTGGTCAGCGTAATGGTAGGCATGGAAATGTAGATGGGGATGGAGTTGGCCACTTCACTGTAAGACGCCCGCAGCTTCGCGAAGGATATGGCTTCTGGGAATTTCACCATTTCGCTCAGCACGGCCGACAGGCCCACGGAGGGATAGAAGTACGAAGGGTTTTTCGTGAACGCCAGGGCCGATGACCATTCGTTCCTCGCCGTCACGTCTACATACAGCATATCGCGGAAACCGAGTTGTGCGGTACCGAACACCGCCTGCGTTTGCAGCCGGTCGTTTTTCTCGAACGGCGCGAAACGTGTAAAATCGATATTGGCGAAGGAAAAGAAGTTGGCGAATTGCAGGAGATATCCGTTCCCCCAACCCGTGGTGTTATCCACAACATCCTGGATACTGCTGCCCACGTTGGCTTGCAGCGAGAACTGCCCGAACCGCTGTTGCGCCGTGAACATGATGTCTGCATAGGTCTGCCGGATGGAAGTGCGCGTTTTGTCGTACCGGCCATTGTCGCCGGCGAGGAACTTGGGGGTAGACGCATAGCTGCGCGCTTCATACACATCGTTGGTCCTGTCCTGCTTCGCGCGGCCGGTCACGCTGAGCCAGGGCGTGATCGTGTATTTGGCGGCCACGGAGCCGATGAAGCGGTTGCGCTGCAGCGAGTTGGTGTTGCGGTTCACCACCCAGAAAGGGTTTTGGAGCATCATGCCAGGGTCGGAATACGGCCAGCGTTGGGTGCTGAAGTTGCGGTTGACGTCGTACTGTTCGAACTGGCGGAAACTGTTGAAGTCGTGCGCCCGGGGGAACAGGTAAACGCCTACCAGCGGATTGTAATATTGTCCCTGAACAGGCACATTGTCCTGCTCCATGTTCACATATTGCGCGTTTACGTCGATGCTCAGGCGATCGTTGAGGAGGCTGGTGGTGTTGCGGGCGTTGAAGTTGTAGCGCGCGTAGCTGTTTTTGGGAACGATGCCGTTGGCGTTCACCGCGGCGGCGGAGAAATAGTTCTGGCTGTGGTCGTTACCGGCGGAAACGTTGACGGCGTGCGTATAGGCGTCCCCGGTTTGGAAGAAGCTTTTGTTATCCGCGTTGGCGGCCTGTTTGTCGCCCCAGCTGTAAAACGATCCCGTGGTGGGCGTGGCGCCGTAGCTGCTCTGGAAGTCCGGGAGCAGGAGGGGTTTGCTGTAATTGGCGTTGAAGGAATAGTTGACGGAGGGTTTGCCCGACCGTCCTTTTTTGGTGGTGAGCAAGATCACGCCGTTGGCGGCCTGGCTGCCGTAAAGCGCGGCAGACGATGCGCCGGTGAGGGCGGTAACGCTTTCTATATCGTCAGGGTTGATGTTGGCGATGCCATCGCTGCCGCCGGGAACGGAGAATCCGTCGGTTTTTTGTTGGGTAAAGAGGTCAGGTAAGGGGATGCCGTCTACCACGAACAGCGCGTTGTTGTTGCCATAAATCGATTTGTTGCCGCGCATCACCACTTTGGTGGCGCCTCCCGGGCCGGAGGAGCTATTGCTCACGGCCATGCCGGCCACTTTGCCGGCGAGGGTGTTGACGAGGCTGGGATCTTTGACGTTGTTGAGCTCGGCGCCGGAAACGGTCTGAACGTTGTAGGTAACGCTGCGGGCCTGTTTCCTGATCCCCAGGGCCGTAACCACCACCAGCTCTTTCAGTTTGTTCACGGCGGGTTTGAGGACGATGGCGATGTTGAAGGCGTCGTTGCCGGTTTGCACGGCGGTGTCGAGGGTTTCGTAGCCGATGAAGCTCACGCGCAGGGTGTGCTGGCCGGCGGGAACGTCGGCGAAGCGGAAGCGGCCCTGTGCATCGGTGACGGTCCCTTTGCGGAGGTCGCGCAGTTCTACGGAAGCGCCCGGGATGGGGGCGCCGGCGTCGTCGGTCACGGAACCGGTCATGATAGCGGCCACGGGAGCGGCTGCTGCGGCAGACTTCTCACGGATGACGATGATGTTGTTATTGATCACGAAGGTGAGGTTATGGCCCTGGAGGCATTTTTCCAGGACTTCGGCCACGGAGGCGTTCTGCACGTCGATAGACACGGGGGCCGCGCTGCGGATGAGTTTCATATCGTACAGCAGGGAATAGCCGCTCTGCTTCTGTATCTCACTGAATATCCGTCCCAGCGGCGCGTTCTTGCGGCTGAGGGTGATGGTCTGGGAGAAGCCGGCGGCGCTTACATGCAAGGCTGCGGCAAGCATCAAAATGGCCGTTAATTTCATAACGAGTAATAATTTAGCGGGCAATAGCCGAAAACGTGGCATGGCTTTGCCGGACACAAGTAGTTTCATACTTTTGTACAGTTTGGGTTTGGTGATGTAAATAGTGTTTAAGCGCGCTTTTCCGGCCAACCCGAACAATCCCGCCGGGAGTGTTGACGCACTCCTGGCTTTGTTTACGGGCTAACCGAACTGATTAGCTGGTCGTTTTCATGTTTCGATTTTGGTTTGATGTTCGTTCTGAATGTCTGGATACCTCAAGTTATGTTGACTTTGTTATATTGATTTGATAGTCAGGTTGTAAGCATGAATTACGGCGCCACTTCGAGCGTCCGTCCCGTTATTTTGCAGTTGACGCCGCTGCTGCGGAGGGCTTCCACCATGGCCTCGAGCGAAACGTTCCGCGAGATCCGTCCGGCAAATTCCTTCTCCGGCACTTCTCCTTTCCATACCACTTCCACATCGTACCACCGCCCGATCTGGCGCAGCAGCACGGGCAGCGTGGCGCCTTCGAACTGGAAATACCCGTTCTTCCAGGCGAGTACCTGCTCCAGGTCTGCCGGCGAAACGGCGATTTTCCCTTCCTGACCGATGCGCGCTTCCTGCCCCGGCGCCAATTTCACCGCATCGTCTTTCCTCCGCACGCGTACCGACCCTTCCAACAAGGCCGCCCGGGCCTGGGATTCTTCGGGATAGGCATTAATATTGAATTTCGTGCCCAACACCTCCACCCGTACGTCTTTCACCGCTACCTTGAACGGCTTCTCCACATCGGCGGCCACTTCAAAATACCCTTCCCCTGTAAGCTCCACCAGGCGCTCGTTCCCTGTAAAAGCTGAAGGGAACCGCAGCGATGATGCGGCATTCATCCATACCACCGTTCCATCCGGCAGCTGCACCTGGTATTGCCCGCCCTTGGGCGTGGAAATAGTGTTGAATACAGGCGCTCCGCCATCTGCCTGCGGGTCGTACACGATCCGCCCGCCCTGCAGCTTCACGATCTTCGTATTGCCTTGCTGGGAAAGGGCGCCGGCATCGGCGTCGTCGAGGGTGATGATGGAACCGTCGCCCAAGGTGAGCGTGGCTTTGTTGCCCCCCGGCTGCGGGCCGGAATGCAGGACAACGTGGTTTTTGCCGGGTTGGGGTGTGGCCTGGAACAACCAGTAACTTCCGCCGGCCAGCAGCAACACGGCTGCGGCTGCGGCGATCTTCCGCCAGGTGGGGCGCAGGCGGTGCGCAGGTACAGGTTCGGTGGGTTCAAACGGGCGATGAAAGGCCGCTCTTCCGGTCAGTTTTTGCCAGAATGTACGCTCGGGCACCGGCTCCCGCAGTTCCAGCTTCCGCCGGAAATCCGCCACGGAGGCGGATGTTGGCATAGGGTACGATTTGAGGGCGTCCGGAACGCCGGCTGCGTCGAGCAGGGCGTGGAACTCGTGGGGTGGGGCCGTTTCCAGCCAGGCGAACAATGATCGTTCCTCCTCCGGCGTCAGCGTGCCGGCGGCATATTTTTCCAGGCTGGAGATGATAGCTTCCCTTGTCATGCGCTAAAGACGAACGACCGGAAAAAAAGGACACCCCGTTCACCAAAAATTTTTTATCGGGAAAGAAAAATCAGCGCCAGCATCCCTGCCGTCCACTCCGCATGTTGCCGCAGGTATGCTTTCACCTGTGTGGTGGCCAGGCCCAGGTGCTTTTTGACGGCCGACCGGGAAATGCCCAGCGTGGCGGCGATCTCGTCCAGCGAAAGGCCGCCGTCGGTGCTCAGGAGAAACACTTCGCGCCGGCGCTCCGGCAGCTGTGTGATGGCCTCGCGGGCCAGGCGGTGATATTCGCGGTAGGCAACGGCAGACTCGGTAGGGCTATCCAGCGGAAGGTCTTTCTGCTGAAGGTTGTGGATCACCTTCATGCCGGTTTTGTTCCTGCGGAGGAGGTCGGTCATTCGGTTTTTCGCCATCCGGAAAAGGTAATCTTCCAGCGAGCGCACGGTGCCGAGGCTTTCGCGGCGGTCCCAGACTTTGAGGAACACGTCCTGCACGATCTCTTCGGTGTCTTCGTGTTGGCGGGTGATGAAAAAAGGAAGCGGTAAAGGCGTGGGTAAAAATGAACGTACAGTTGGGTAAACGCATCCATATCCCCGGCAGTGGCCAGTTGCAGCAAAGTGCGCTCATCGCCGGGAGAAAGGTGTTCACTGTCGGTACGTCCGGATAACATGGAAAGTAGTCTGATGATGCCGAAAGGTAGTAATAATTTGGAAACTACTCATACCCGCCCCGCATGCCCAGCAGCCGGTCGAAAATGGCTTTGGCGACGGGGCCGGGCCGGCCGCTTCCGATGGGGAGGCCGTCGATATGGGTGACCGGCGTCACGATTTTGGTGGTGCTGGTGATGAAGGCTTCGCGGGCGGTGGAAAGGGCGGAAAGGGGGAGATGGGCGGCCTGTGGACGGAGGTCTTCCATCCCCAGGATCATTTTCCGGGTTACGCCTTTGAGGATACGGTCTGCCGGGGTGACGAGCGTCCCGTTTTCGGTAACGGCCCAGAAATTGGCGCGGGGGCATTCGCGGACGGCGCCGTTTTGATGGTACAGCACATCGTCGGCTTCGTGCTCGCGGATGAAGGGTTGCAGGTATATCGCCTGGAGGTAATCGATGGTTTTGACTTCGGGGAGCTGGCGCTGGAAGTCGTGCGTCACGAGCTTGATGCCTTTGTCGAAACTGGCGGGGTCGTAGTGATAGGGGGCCAGCGTAATGAGCAGGTTCGGAGCAGCCAGCGTGTACCCGTTTTCAGAATAGCCGCCCGTCAATGTGATGCGTATCCCTGCATTCGGCGCGCCGTTGATCTCGATCAGCTCTGCCAGCAAGTGTTTCAGCCGTTCACGGTCCACTTCCGGCGAAAGCCGCATCACCGACGCGGAATGATAGAACCGGTCGAGATGGTCTTCGAGGAACACCGGTTGCCCGGCCCTTGTGCGGAAGTAATCGAAAATGCCGTACCCGCGCTGGATGGAGAGGTCGGAAATCAGGACTTTCGCTTCGCTTTCCGGCACAATGGCGCCGTTAATGATGGCATAGCTCATGGCTGCAGGCGGTTAAATTTTTGGAGAATGGGTAAAACCTGGGTCAAAGGTAATGCTTCCACCGAATTGCCGTTCCGGCCTTTCATGCCGCCGGCCATGAACAGCGAATTGATGATCGCTTCTTCGGTGGCTTCAATCGCGGCCATGAACAGGGGCGACATGCTATCGTTTTGCAGCAACGTCACCGTTTGCGTGGCGGAATTGCCGCTGTGGGGGATGCGGAGCCCTTCGGCCGTGGAGAATGCGATCACATAATCGCCGCTCCCGTTCGAGGCGATGCCGCCCGTTTTGCCCAGGCCCAGCATGGCCCTTTGCGCCAGCCGCATGAGGTTCCGGTGATCGATGGGCGCATCCGTAGCCACTACGATCATGCACGACCCGTCTACGTTATTCAATAACCGGTCGCTGAAATCGAACTTCCCGAGCACTTTGCCAACCGGCGCCCCGTCGATTTCCAGTACGCCGCCGAAATTGGACTGTACGATCACGCCCACTGTATATCCGCCCAAACTGGCCGGCAGCTTGCGCGAGGCGGTGCCGATGCCGCCCTTGAACCCGAAGCAGATCGTTCCCGTTCCCGCACCCACATTGCCTTCTTTCACCTTTCCGGAAGCAGCGGTTTTTACGGCCGCTTCCACATCGGTTACCGACACATGCCGGCCGCGGATATCGTTGAGGTAACCATCGTTCGTTTCGCCTACCACGGCATTGACGGAGCGGAGGTTTTCATTCCCTTTCTCTGCCATGGCCAAACCCGCAACGGCCTGCATGGCGATCGGCACGCTGAGGGTGTTGGTGAGCACGATGGGCGTTTCGATATTGCCGAGCTCGTTTACCTGCGTGATGCCGGCCAGTTTCCCGAAACCATTGCCCACAAAGATCGCAGCGGGGATTTTCTGCTGGAAGAGGTTCCCTTCCGCCGGAACGATGGCCGTTACGCCGGTGCGGATAGAATCGCCTTTGATCAAAGTGGTGTGCCCCACTTTCACGCCGCGAACGTCGGTGATGGCGTTGAGCGCGCCGGGCTGCATGACGCCGATACGGATACCGAATTCCCGCGCGCGTTTGCGCTCCTGCGCCGCCAGCGCACCGGGCAGCAATAAGGCGATAATGAACCAACTTTTGAACATGCTGCAATGATAATGATTTCGCAGGAAAGGCCACCGCTTTAAACGGCAGCGCCCCCGTTTCCGGAGGCGCACTCATTTATCGATCGAAATCGGAAAGCGTTAATTGCGGCAGGGAACGAATGTGAACATCCATTTTACCGGGTTTTGCCAGTCGCGCCCTTTGAACGTGGTGACGGGCGCTTTCACTTCCACGATGTTCCAACCCTTCTTCAGCCGCACTTTCGTGGGCGTGCGGTAAGCGTACCCTTCGTTTGTATAGGGTGTTTCCAGGGTGATGGTTTTGCCGGCACTTTCCCATACGGGTGGCGGGATGAGCTCACCGTTTACACGGATGCTGCTGCCCCGGTTGTCCCACTTACCGGCCGTGGGCGGTAAAGACGCGTGGGAGCGGGAGAAGTCGTGGAACCCGATCCAGCAGTCGGTTTCGCCGTTACGATCGCTCCAGATGCGGGTGGAGGCGTAGTATGTGGTATTTTCAGCGGGGGAAGACAGGACGCCCTGCAGCTCGGGCCACCACCAATGGCGGAGGATGATCGTGCCGCCGGTCGCCGTTTGCGATGGCCTGACGCCGGTGGTGTCGAACTCCCGGCCGGGGTCGCCGTTGTTGGGGAACGGCCCGTACAACTGCCACTGCTGGGCGCTTTGCGGGAAATACCCGAACGGCATTCCTTTGAAGTATTTCTGCTTATGGTCCATGAGCCGGATTTCGAACGTCGCGAAATCCGCGGCGATTTCCGGGCCTATGGCGACTTTGATGCCCGGCGTGCCGCCGCCCCTCCAGGTGCGCTCGGCGAAGGTCAGGAGCGCAGGATAGGCGGGGTTCATGATCATGACGTCTTCTTCTTTGGCCACGTTCCTGTCGTGCCAGAGGCACAGCGTGGCGCCCAGTTCGGAGGCATTTCCCACGGCGGAATTGCAGAGCTGCCGCTGGAAGATGCTGGTCACGCTTTCCAGCGGGTCCATGTGATTGATGTACAGCTGGCGGGAATCGATGTATTTTACAGACCCGTCGCCCGATTCGATTTTCCCTTCCGACCACAATTGCCGGATCACGCTTTCCGGGAAATTGCCGCCAGGCATCCAGCCGATCACTTTCGTGCCGTAACTTTCCACCAGCTTCGTCATGTCCGGCAAAAAGTTTTTGTTCGTGATCTTCACTTCATCCGCCCCGATGTGCAGGTACGGCAATTTGTATGCTTCACAGAAATCCCGGACGATCTGTTGAATGATCGCCATTCCCGAATCGCTTTGCATATCGTGCCCCATCGCGCGCCGGAAAGCGGCGCTGTGGCCCGGCATATCGATTTCGGGTACCAGTTCGATGTGGCGCAGTTTGCAGTATTCGATCAGTTCGTGTAAATCTTTTTCGGAATAAAATTTCCCCTTTTGCCGGATCATATTTTTCGCGTCGGTGAGTTGCGGGTACCGTTTGAAGTGCAACCGCCAGGCCACGTCTTCCGTGAAATGGAAATGGAACACGTTCATTTTGTACCGGCTCATGACGTCGATCTGTTGCTTGAGCAGCGCCATGGGTTGATAGTTGCGGCCTACGTCCACCATGTACGACCGCCAGGAAAAGGCCGGCCAGTCGCGGATCGAGCAACCCTGAACGGATTTTCCGGTCATCAGCTGTTGGAGCGTCTGAATAGCGTAGTACATGCCTTTTTCGGTGCCGGCGGTCAGCGTGATCTTTTTTTCGCTCACCTCCACCGAATAGGCTTCGTCTTCATGGACAGGCGCTTTCACGGCGGATTTTACCAGCTCGATGTACGGCCCGTTTTTGGGTTGCTCCAATCTGACCCTCACCGTGCCTGCACCCGCGTTGAAGATCGTTGTCTGCAATAGGTTGGCATACCGGAGCATCGTGCGGTCGGTGTAAAGTATCGCGCGGCATTTCCGCAGATCGAAACTTTCGTTGCGCCACTGCAGTTCCGCGGGTTCCGGCAGGAGCGAGGGTTTCGCGTTTTCGTTGTTCGTGATATGCGGCGGGACGGCCAGCGCCACCGCGCCCGGGCCCAAAAGGCAAGCCAGGAGCCACACGGAGAGGAAACGGTTCAATCGGGTTTTCATGGATCAATAGGCAATTGTGGTAAATACGATTTGCTTGTAGTCGTCATATTCGAATAGCACGCCTACTTTCCGGCGCCCGTTTTCCACGAGGTCGGAATAAGCGGTATGGGAGTTGCGGCGCGGATTGTTGGGCCGGTTGGCGATCGGGATGTTTTTGTAGTACGACTTCCCGTCGTTGCGGCTCACGCGCAGCACGAGGTTGTTCCGCTGTGCGGTGTCGGCATTGTTGCAAACGATCAGCCGGCGGTTGCGGGCATTCCCGACGCTCAGCACGGAGCCCTGGCACACGGGGTCGGGCAGTTGCCGGTCGAAATAGGTACTGTCCCACGACTGGCCGCCATCGCTGCTTTCGGCGATGATGCGATACCGTTCGTTGCCCTGCTGGTTGCGGATGTTCATGACCATCCGGTTGCCTTTCAGTTGCGCGGCCATGGCTTCGTTGCCGCCGGGGAAAGTCACCGTTTCGCTGAGGTGGAAGGTTTTGCCATGGTCGTCTGAATAGTAGCCGTGGGCTTTGTAATCCCCGAAATCGGGTTGCGGTTTACCGGCAGAATGGTTCGCGGAAACGTAAATACGGCCCTTGAATGTACCGTCGGCGAACTGGAGGGCATGGCCAGGCGTGTTGGCATAACTGCGCCAGTCTTCCGGGAAGTTGTACGCCGGGTTTTTGCCGGGCATGTTGGGGCGGTGGGCCTGCGTGGTGATGTTCACCGCATCCGACCAGGTGGCGCCGCCATCGATGGAGGTTTTATACCAGACCTCGCGGAGCCCTTTGCCTTTGCGCACTTCTCCTTCGTGGTTATCCCCGGTATTGTAAAAAGAAAAATCCGGCCCTTCGGGTACGCGGGATCGGTAAGATCCACCACCGGCGCGGGATTGCCGGCTTGCAGGTTGTTGTAGTCGACTACCGTGCGCAGCGGCCCCCAGGTTTTTCCGCCGTCTTTACTTTCCTTCAATACGATATTGATATCGCCGAAATCGCCGGCATGGTCTACCCGTCCTTCGCAAAAGGCCAGCAACTTACCGCCGGTGGATATGATGGCGGGGATGCGGTAACTTTTGTGCCCTTCCTGCCCGCCGGTAAAAACGGGCGTGAAAGATTGCGCCTGCGTTTTCCAGCCAGCGAGCGCCAATACGATACATAGAAAATATGCTTTGATCATGATCTGTTTTTAAGGTTCGATACGGATGCGGAACGTGGATGCCGGTAATCCGGCGGCGTTCACGAGGTTTGCGTCTGTAAAGGGCTGCCATCCGTAATATACGAAAGCAGGCTTTGCGGAAGAGGGGATTTCCACGGTATTTCCATGAACGGAAGCCGGCGCGGAATGCGTCCCGTCCAGCGAAAACCCCTTCAGCAAGGCGCCCCCGGCGGCTGCCAGTCCCTCCGCCCATTTGAAATGAAGAATGATTTTTCCCTGCCGGTACACCGCCTTTTCCACGAGCGGGCCCGACGGCACCACGTTCCCGAATTTATAAAAATCATGGAGCGCCCAGGCGGCGAGGCGGTAGCCTACGGTCCGTTTGTCGGTCGGGTGCACATCGTTGCGGGCGCCCACGTCGCTGGAAACGGCCATGCCGGTGTTGGGCGTCATTTGCAGTATCCGGCGCTGTTCGTCGCGGAATTGCGGCCATAGTTGGGAGCGGTAACCGGAACTGTCTATCGAGGAAAGCTGCACGAAGTAGCAGGGCACGCCGGGCCAGAAAGCCCTGTACGCCTGCATCATCACATCGAATAGCCTGCCGTATTCCGCCACCCGTGCGGTTTCCTGCGCGTTGGTTTCGCCCTGGTAGAAAAGGATCCCTGCCACAGGGTTGCCCGTCAGTTCCCGCAATCCCTTTTCGAACGCGAACCCGGGTTTATATCCATGCGCAGGGCCTCCGGCACTTGTGTCGTGCCCACGGTTCTGCCGCCCGCGCTCCCTCGACCAATCCGGCAATGCGGGATTGCGAAGCCAGTTGCCCCACACCTTTTGCGAAAATGCACTGTCGGCCAGCAGGGCTTCTTTCGGCACGAACGTTTCCAGCGGAGCACCGCCGATGGCGAGGTGCACCAGGCCCACCGGCACGCCGGCCGATGCCGTCACTTTCTCCGCGAAATAATACGCCACCGCGCTCATATCCGCCAGGGAGGCGGAATCGCAGCGTTGCCAGGCACCGGTGTAAAACACGCCGTTGTCGATAAGCTGCATCAGGCTGTCGGAGAAAAGTTGGTTGTAAATCCCTTTTCCCACGTACGTCGGATTATACCAGCGCACCGGCCCACGCGTGATGTTCTGGCGCGCTTCGGCATAATGCGCTTCGTTGCGCATCGGGAATTCCATGTTCGACTGCCCCAGGCAAAGCCAGACGTCGCCGACGAGGAGGTCTTTCAGGACCAGGGTGTCCTTTCCCGCCGTGATGCGCATATCCGCCGGCTGTGCGTTCGCCCTCAACGGCCCGATGCGGATTTGCCAGCTGCTGTCTTTCCCGGTGCGCACGGAGGCGGATTTTCCGGAGAAGGAAAGCTGCACGGTTGCGCCGGGCGTGGCTTTTCCGCTGATAGAAACGGGTTTTCCGCGCTGCAACACCATATGGTCCATCCATTGCGGACTGATTCTGATCTGTCCGAAAGCCGTTACCGGAAAAATTATCAGCCATGCGATGCTCCTGACCATACGGCGTTCTTTTGCAGGTGATTGTTCAGGATTTGCATGCAATACCATTCCTGCCGCGGCAAATGGAACGGGCCTTTGAACAGGTTGCCCTTGGCCGTTTGCGCGATGCTGCCGTCGCGGTGGAGGTAGCCGTACCATTCGCCGTTTTCCTTGTCGTGGAAGCGGGAGTAGGAATAGTCGTGTACCATCCGGTGCCATTCGGCATATTTGGGATTGCCCGTCACCAGGTAGGCGAGGAGCGTGGCGATGATGGCTTCGTTGTGCGGCCACCAGAACTTCATGTCCTGCCAGTATTCCTGTACGGGTTTGTTGTAGACGTCGCGGAAATAGAGGATGCCGCCGTGCTGGTGGTCCCATCCGCGTTCCCACATATAATCGAGCATGCGGCAGCCGAGGTCGATGAGCCGGGGATCGTTGCCGCGATGCACCGCTTCGTGCAGGATGAACCACGCGCCTTCGATGGCGTGCCCGGGGTTGAGGGTGCGGCCGTCGATATGATCGATGATGCTCCCGTCGGGCGCCACCTGTTCCATCACGCAGCGGATATCATCTTTCACGAAGTATTTTTCTATCTCGTCGATCCATTGGCTGATCAGCGCATCGCACCGGGGATCGCCGATGGTGTCGCGGAGTTGCTGGGCGGTGTTGAGCATGATCATGGGAACGCCGATCCCTTTGGCCGGGCGCGTAGGTTCGAATTTCGGATCGAGCAGGCCCGGTGTGGTGGCGTATTCCACGCATTTGCCGAACAGCGCCCGTGCACGGGTGGCTGCTTCTTCGCTTCCCGTAGCCCTCGCATAGGCCGCCATGGCGATCACGGCAAAGGTTTCGGAGAAGAAATACCGGCGCTTGCGGATGGGAGCGCCGTTGCGCGCCACATGGAAAAACATCCGCCCGTCGGTATCGAAGCAATGCCGGTTGAGGAAATCATATCCCAGCTTCGCACCTTCCAGCCACTCCGGGCTCTGCACCACGGAATTGTACAGAGTAGACAGCAGCCAGGTAGCCCGCCCCTGAATCCAGACGGCCTTGTCGTCGTCTATGAGCTGGCCGTTGGCGTCGCGCATGAGGAGGAAACCGCCGTGCTCGTGGTCGTACGACCGCGGGAACCAGAACGGAACGGTATCGTTCAGTAGTTGGCCGGTGTAAAAGTCGCGCAGCGCTTCGAGTTCGGGAAAAGAATATTGCATAAGTCGTTATTTTTTTATCGATAGATGGTTAAACCGGAAATGTTTTGTGTTTTCGGGAAAAGCACGCTCCAGCCGTATCCGGCTATCACGCAGGATGCGAGCCCTGTGAAGGCGTACATCAGCAGGTGCATGTCGGTGAATTGCAGCAGTACGACCTGTATCGCCGCGCTGGCCACGAACCCCGCAACCGCGCCGGCGTCCGTGGCGCGGCGGGTAAAGATCCCCAGCACGAAGAGCCCGCCAACCCCGCCGGTAAACAGGCCGAGGATGAGGTTGAACTGGTCCCACAGCGAGGTGGCGCCATGTTCCGCCATCGACCAGGCGATCCCCGTTCCCGCGAGCCCCACGATCAGCGTGGTGAGCTTCGCGGAACGGAGATAGAATTTGTCGCCCTTTCCGGGTTGCAGGCGCCGGAGGAAATCATTCACGAAAACCGTGGAAACCCCGTTCAGACTGCCGTTCAGGCTGCCCATGGCCGCGGCGAAAATGGCGGTGATCACCAATCCTGCCACGCCGGCGGGCAATTGCGTCACGATGTACCAGGGGAAAATGGTGTCCTGTGCATCCAGCGCCATGTTGACCTGCCCGGGATGATCGCGGTAAAACAAAAAGAGTAGCGTGCCGATGGCGAAAAAAATGATGGTAGACGGAAGGGTGAGCCAGGCGCCGAGTTTGAGACTGCGAACGGCCGTTTTCTCGTCGGGCGTGGTCAGGTAGCGTTGCACCACGGTCTGATCGCAGCCGTACTGGATGAGATTGAGCGTGAACCCGCCGATGATCACCACCCAGAAGGTGGCAGACGAAAAATCGAAACGGAAGTCGAACAGCTTCAGTTTGTCGTATTGCGCGAGCGTCCGCGAAACCGCCGCCCCGTCGCTGGTGAGCGACATCGGGATGAGGACCAGCGCCAGCAGCGCGCCCGCCAGCAAAATGATCACCTGTACCACTTCCGTCCAGATCACCGCCTCGATGCCGCCGAGCACGGTGTAAAACAGGCTCACGGCGCCCATGAGGAGAATGCTCAGTTTAACGTCGATGCCGGTTACGACAGACAGGGCGATGGCCGGCAGCAGGATCACGATGCCCATCCGCCCGAGCTGCAATAAAATGTACATGCCCGCGGAAACGGAGCGCACGGCGTAGCTGAACCGTTTTTCCAGGTATTCGTAAGATGATGTAACCCCCAGCCTGCGGTAATACGGTATGAAAAAGCGCACCACGAACGGCATGCAGCAAATGATGGTCATGAGGAGGAAGAAGTACGTCCAGTCGGTGGCATAGGTTTTTGCCGGAATGCCGATGAACGTGATGGCGCTCAGTTTGGCGCCGAAGATGCTGAGGCCCGTCGCCCACCCGGGGATTTTTTCGCCGCCTTTGAAATAGTCGGCGGTGGAATGCTGGTGCCGCGACGTCCACAACCCGATGATCACCATCCCGATGAAATACAGCGCCAATACGATGTAGTCGGTGGTGGAGAAGAAAGACGGTTTGCTGATGGAGCCCCGCAGCACGTCAATGGTCCGCGTGCCGGGGCGCACCTCCCCGCTGGGGATGTAAATGTCGCCGTTCCATTTCACAGCCGTAGCGGTGACCGGCGCGAGGTAAGGGAGCTGGCCTGCAACGGTCCAGGTGTCGGTAATGGTATTGTATAAAAGAATGTCGGTATTAAAACCGGGATGGTTGTTGAGGATGCGCAGTTTTTCTTCCGTCAGTTCCGCTTTGGCTTCGCCGGTTGCCCGGGCGATTTGCGCGTTGAGGTTTTCGATCCGGTGGAAGATGTTGCCCTTGTCGCCGCCGGCCACCAGGATATAACTGGCGCCGGTGGCCACTGCGGTGGCAGCGGAAAGATGGGTAATGCCTTTTTCGTCGTGGATGGGCGCGATGGCCGACCAGCGGTCGCTGCCGGGGTCGTACCGCCAGGCGGCGGAGCTCAGTTCGCTGATGCCGGAATCGGTGCGCGCGCGGCCGCCGATGAGAAATAGTTGTGTTTTGGAACCGTTGGACTGTGCCACCAGCACGCTGTGGGAAAGCGGTTTGGGGATGGGCGAAAGCCGCTTCCATGCGGGAGCGGCGGAGGAAAGGTCGATGGAAAGGAAAGCGTCGGAAACGCGTTCGCTGTTTTCGCCGCCGGCCACGAATACGGTGGAGCCGATGGCGGTGGCCGAAGCATTGGTGAGCGGGAAAGGCAGGGATGGCAGGTCTTTCACGACTACGCGCCCCTGCCATTGGAGGAGGAACGCCTGCGCGAGGGGGCCGCCGGCATTTTCGCCGCCTATGCACACTACGCCAGCTGGCACGGTGGCACTGGCACCATAGGCGACAGACCGGCCGAGCGGGAACGTGGAAACCGTATCGCCGCGGAGCACATAAACTTCGTTGCGGTAGGTTTTGGTACCGCCGGCCCAGGGCTTGGCGTCGGGGAAATTGGCGCCGCCGGCCAGGAGCAGCACATTGTTGTGTACGCCCGTGAAGGCACCCGCAACACCAGGTTGCGGGGCGCCATCGGGCAGTTCAGGCAGTTTGGCGGCAACATCCCATCGGATATGGTTCGGTTGTTGCGCGCTGCCTTTATTGATCCAGGAAAAAACAGGCTTGCTGTCAGCATGAATCTGATGTCTCGGATGAATCGCATGTTATTCAGGAATGGGTCTTGGCCGCGGGCCGGGATTTAAATTGATCGAACCCCAACGCGGCAACGTCTTCTTTAAACAGCTCGAACTGTGCGCCGCTCATGTTGGAGACCGGAAGCCGGAATTCCCCGCAATCCAGCCCGATCAGTTTCATATACGCTTTTCCGGTAGCGATGCCGCCGTATTTGCCGAGCAGGCGGATCATGTCGATCGACTGCTGTTGCAACTGCGCGGCCTTTTCCAGCTTACCGTTTTCGAAAGCGGCCGTCAACCGGTGATATAGCGGCGCTGCGTAGTTGAACGTACTGCCCACGGCCCCTTTGGCGCCGATGGCGAGTGCCGGCAGCATGTTTTCGTCGCGGCCCCAGAGCATGTCGTACTTACCGGCTTTGAAATTCCTGCAGGAAAGGAAGTCCATGAAATCCTCGTGCGTGTATTTCACCCCGGCGAAGTTGGGGATCTTCCCGTCTACGGCCTGGAGCAGGTCGTACATCGCGAAGCTCACACCGTTCAGCACGGGGATGTGATAGTAGTAAAACGGCATGTCGGGCACAACGGCGGCCAGTTCTGCGCAGCACCGGGCGAGGGCTTCCACGCTGGCGGGCTTGAAGTAGAACGGCGCGGTGAACGATACGGCGTAAATACCTGCGTCTCTCGCATGCAGCGCCAGCTCTTTACAGTCGGCGAGGCAGGTGCCGCCGAGCAGGAGCATTACTTTGAAATCGTCGTCGCCCCGGGTACATTCGGCCCAGGCCGTGGTCACGGTTTTCTTTTCGGCGACGGTCATGGAAACGCCCTCGCCGGTGGAGCCGCAGATGAAAGCGCCTTTAACGCCGTTGGCTCTCAACAGGCGGTAATACTCCGGGATCAGTTTCGTGTTCAGTGCTCCGGCCTCGTTCATGGGCGTGAAGGGAGCGGCAATCAGTCCTTGCAAATGTTTCATGCGCTTCAGAATCGTTGATGATGGATATGTAGTTATTGTGGTTTGGCGGTCATGTATCCGGGCGTCTGGTTTACGAGCGGATCGTTCGTCCAGATGGCGGGCTCCACGGGCCAGAGGACCTTGTATCCCTGGGTGGCTTTATCGAGCACGCCGAAAGGATGCGCGGCGGATTTGAAGACCATGGGCTGGCCTGCCACCTGCATGCGGCGCAGATCGTACCAGCGTTTGCCTTCGAACACGAACTCCTTGCTCCGCTCCCGGAAAATCGCCAGTTCATTGGCGTCTTTGCCGCCGTTCACGAAAGGCGTGGGGTCGTTGCCCGGCCCGTAAGCCCTGTCGCGGATGGCTTTGATGTAAACCGTGGGGTCCTGGCCCTGGGCGTTGGCGATCTCGGCGAGCATGAGCTGCCGGTCGGCCTCGCGGTATACCGGCCAGTCGTCGGCGAAATAGCGCTTGTTGGCATCGATGGTGCCGAGGAACTTCACCAGGGCGGTGTTGCGGACGGTCACCACGTAGGGCGTGGTGCTGGTGGTCACTTTGTAATAATCATAGAAGGTGGCATTGCGGCGCGTATCCGCCACATCGTACGACTGGAAAAGCTCGAACGTATACCGGTACCGCTGGATCACCTGGAGGGAATTCACATCCGCGATCTTCAGCGGGTCAACGAGGAAATTGCCCACGCCTTCGCTCACGAGCGAATCTTTATAATGCAGCCCGTTGAAGTTGAACGTCGAATACAGGTGGGAGGCTACGTTCATTTCCGATTCGGCCACCCGGTAACGGATGGCGAAGATAATTTCCGCATTTCCCTTGTTGTTGTAGGCGAACACGTTGGCGAACGAAGGCAGCAACTGATAGCCGCCGATGGCCGTGAGCGCGGTTTTCGCTTCGTTCAGATCGGCGGTGTTGCCGTATACTTTGGCAGACCATAGAAAAACTTCGCCTTTCAGCATCCTCGCCGCATCGGGCGTGAACTGCGTTTTATCTGCGGAAGCCGAAGTGCCGAAGAATTGCATCGCCTGGTTGATGTCGCTTTTCACGAGGGTGAGCACGTCCGCTTCGGAGGCTCTTGCCTTGCGCAGCTGCACAACGTCGGTGGTGCCGTTGAGGACTTCCGGTTCGGTGCGGATGGGCACGCCGCCGTAAGTGCGCAGCAGCTGGAAGTAATACCACGCCCGCATGGCATAGGCCTGTCCGAGGAGGTAATTTTTCTTTTCGGTGGAAAGGAAACCAGACTCGTTGGCTTTCTGGATGAAGAGGTTGAGCTGGAGGATCGGTGCGTAAAATCCGGCCCATCCCGTAACACCGGCAGAATTCTCCTCGATCCGCTGTTCGATGACCTGGAGCTCGTTGAGGGAAGTATTCTGCACGTCCACGTTGCTCATGCCGCCGCCGCGCATTTCGCCCAAACGGTAAAACATGAACTGGTTATCGCGGAACTGTTTGTGCAGCCCCACCATGAAATTGACGACCTGTGTCTCGTTCTTCCAGAAGTTGCCGTCACCGAAATAATCTTCGGGCGACAGTTCCAGCGTTTTCTGACAGGAGGCGAACAGTACCGTGACGAGCAGCGCCTTCGCGAAATATGTAAGTTTTTTCATTTCGGAAATTTTTTGGATGGATTAGAAAGTAAGGTTGGCGCCGAATACGAGTTGCGTTGGGATGGTGTAGGCACTGTTCTGCGAACCGGTGCGCTCGGGCAGTTTCAGCTGGCTGTTGGTGATGTAGCCGAGGTTCTGGCCGGTTACCGTGAGGGTGAGCCCCGTGATCCGCGCGGGTTTCAGCAGGCTGGCAGGCAGGCTGTAGCTGAGGGATACGTCGCGGAAGCAGAGGTAGCTGGAATTCACCCAGAACATGCTGCTGGGCCGGTCGTAGTTCTTGGTGTTCAGTTGGTCGGCCCAGGTGTAGCGGGGATATTTAGCGTTAGGGTTCTCCGGCGTCCAGGTGTCTTTCACCGCCGTGGTGGCGTTAAATTCTCCCTGGAAGCTCCCGAGCGACCACATCTGCATAAAATCCTGCTGGATATGCCCCAGTGCAAAGTCTACACGGGCAAACAGGCGGAAGTTCTTCCAGTTCACGGTGGTATTTACACCGCCGGTCCAGCGGGGAACGGAGCGCCCGAGCCTGCGCATATCGCGGTAATCGATCGTATCGTTCTTATCGAAATCGTGCCACATCATATCGCCCAGTTTGGTGCTGATGTGGTTGGTGAGCCCTTTTTCGGTGATGAGTTGCTGACTGGCCACGCGTTTCCCGGCGGCGGCGCCGTATTGCGTTTCGCCTGCCGCGATGTCGATCTTGTTGTAGGAGGCGAGGTCTTTGTCGTTCCGGATGATCCCATCGCTCACGAACCCATACACATCGCCCCATTCCATTCCTTCCTGCAAACCGCCCACCCAGATGAGCCCGCCGGTAGCAGGGTCGTACACTTGCTGGCCACCCTGGCGGTTTTTGTCGTTGCCGTTGTAAGGAAGTTTCACGATGGTATTCTTGTTCCAGCTGGCGTTGGCGGCTACGGTCCAGCTCAGGTCTTTTTTCTGGATCACCTTTCCGCTCACTTCCATCTCGAACCCGCGGTTGCGCATGCTGCCGTTGTTGGTGCGGATGGAGGAAATGCCGGAGGAAGTGGGCAGCAGGATGTTGGCGATCTTATCGGTCGTCAGCCTGTTGTAATACGCGAAAGACGCTGTGATGCGGTTGTTGAGGAACCCGAGCTCCGTTCCCACTTCCACCGTTTTCGATTTTTCCCATTTCAGCTTCGGATTGGCGATGCCGGTCTGCAGGTAGCCGGTAACGCCGTTGTAGGGCGTTTGTGTGCCGTACGAGCCCTGGAGCTCATAAATCCCGATGGCGTTGGCCGTGCCGATGCCGATGTTGCCGTTCATGCCCCAGCTGGCGCGGAGTTTCAGGAAAGAGAGCCAATCTTTCACGCTGCTCATAAAATCCTCTTCATGTGCGAGCCAGCCCACGGAAAACGCGGGGAAGGTACCGTACTGGTTGTCGCCGATGAGGCGGGAATATCCGTCGCGGCGCACGGTGAACGTGGCGAGATATTTCCCGTCGTAGTCGTACATCAGGTTGCCGATGCCCGACATGATCCTTTCGCGGTTGTGCCAGGAATCGGTGCCGCGGGTTTGGGTCAGGTTATTGTTGAGGGTGAGGCCCAGGTCCATGAAATCGTCTGTGGGCGCAAGTCTTCCGCTGGCGGACACGCCTTTGTTATACGCATCGTAATATTCGAAACCGGCCATTGCGTCGAGGTTATGCTTGCCGAGGGATCCTTTGTAATTGAGCGTGGCATTGTACGTCTGGCGGATGGTGCGGTCGAAGCCGGCTGAGCTGGAGCGGTCGCGGTTCCAGCCGGTGTTCGGATTGGTGAGGCTCAGAAGTCCGGTGCGGAAATCCTTGTTGAAGGACTCGTCGAAGCCCTCGTCGTACATGAGGATGGCGCGCACGCGGCCGTAGAGTTGTTTCGTGAAATCGATTTTCAGCGCCTGGCTGAGGGTGAATTTATCGGTTTGGAACTTGCGGATGTATTTGTCGGCATTGACGATGGGGTTGCCGTCGCTGGCGTCCCTTCCGAGGATGAGTTCGCCTTTGGCGTTGGTGCCGCGCATGGTGGGCGGGGCGGAGAGCATGCGGCCCCAGTAGTTGGATTCGCCGTTGTTCAGGCTCTGATCGCGCCAGTTGGCCATGGTGTACTGGAGGCCCGTTTCGGAGGTCAGCCAGTCGCGGATTTTATAATCGCCGTTGCCCGTAAAGGAAATGCGTTTGTAGAAAACGTTGATGGGCAGGCCTTCTTCGTCGTAGTAGCCGATGTTGGCGTAGTATTTCCCACGGTCGTTGCCGCCGCTCATGCCCACGTTGTAATCCTGTGTTTTGGCGGGCGATTTGAAGGCGTAGTCGCCGTAATTGAAGTTCTTATAGAGCAGTTGCGCGTTGGTGCCGTTGGGATCGTATTCGCCGGCGGCGTTGGTTTTCACGGCGTCGGTCATCACTTTCCAGCCGTCGTTGGTATTGAGCAGTTCGCGGTTGGCGTCGGTGAGGCGCATGGTAGACCATATGGCGCGGGAGTCGTAATTACCGTCGAGGATGTTCCCCTGGGCGTCTTTATAGAGGTTCCCGGTGCCGCGGGGGCCAACGGCCGCGAGGGCGGAGGGGGCGAGGGTGCCGTTTTTGATGGCTTCCACTACGCCGAGGCGCGTCCAGCGGATATAATCTTCCGCGTTGAGGAATTCGTAAGGGGAGTTGAGATAGCTGTATCCGCGTTTGGCGTTGAGGCTGATGGAGGAGCTACCGGCTTTGCCGCGTTTGGAGGTGATGAGCACTACGCCATTGGAGGCGCGCGCGCCGTAAATAGCGGTGGCGGAAGCGTCTTTGAGGACTTCGACGGAAGCGATGTCGTCCGGGTTGATGTCGCTCATGGAGCCGCGGACTTGTCCGTCGATAATAATTAAAGGACTGCCGGACCCGTCGAAGTTGGTGCCGCCGCGGAGCACGATGCTGGGCAGGGCGCCGGGCCTTCCGGAGCCGGTGGCCACGCGAACGCCGGGGATGGTGCCGGCGAGGGCCTGGGCGGGGTTGGAGCGGAGGCCGGTCTCGAGGATTTTGTTGTCGAGTTTAGCGATGCTGGAGGTGAGTTTGGACCGTTTGGCGCTGCCGTAGCCGGTTACGACTACTTCATCCATTTTGGAGGCGGCGGAGGCGAGGACGATGTTGATGTGGCGGTTCTGGCCGACGGGGATATCCTGCGGGGAGAACCCGATGTAGGAAACGGAGAGTACGTCTCCGGGTTGCGCATCGATGGAGAATTCGCCTTTTGTGTCGGATTGAACGGCTTTCTTTTTGGCTTTGATGACGATGGTAACCTCGATGAGGGGGGTGTTATCGTCTCCGGAGATGACCTTCCCGGTGAGGGGCCCGGATTGCGACCGGGCGGAGATGGAGAGGAGGAGGCTGGTCAGGAAGACGAGGCCCCGTAAGCACGCGAATTTCATAATGGAAAGGAATTTTGGTTGTATTATGTATAACATAACAAAAGTAAACAAATCCGGGAAGAAGCCAATTTTAAATCGGGATTTTGGGTTGCGTTAACAAAAAATCAAGAAGTTTACATGATAAGATATTGATATACAGCTAGATTAGTTAAAATTTTGGAATCGATTGTTTAGCGAAGATTTACAATGACAATTCCTATATTTGCCTTATAAGTAATACATATTTATGAACCTGGTCGATCTAAAAGACAGTTTAAAGACGGTGGATACCAGTTCGCTGGTAGACAAGGTGGAGGCCAACCTGGTGGCGTTGTTGCAGGACCGGAAGCTGAAAGTGGGGGATTCGATTCCCAAGGAGCTGGAATTGGCCGAGGCATTGGGTGTGAGCCGCACAGTGGTGCGCGAGGCCCTGTTGCGCCTGCGGATGATGGGGCTGATCGAGTCCAAAAAGAAGAAGGGCGCGGTGATCACGAGCCCTGATATCCTGGACATCATGGGCAAAAGCATGAATCCCTACATCCTGAGCGAAGAAACGCTTAAGGATATTTTCGAGATACGTTTGGTGCTGGAGATCGGAATGGCGGATTTGCTGTTTCAGAACCTTCGTCCACAGGATATCGAAGACCTCAACAACATCGTCAACAACGAGCCCGCGAACGTGGGGGAGAACCATATTTTCAACATCAGCCACGAGATCGCTTTCCACGGAAAGTTGTATGAGATCACGGGGAACGCCACGCTGAAGAAGTTCCAGAAAATGCTGTTGCCTGTGTTCGACTACGTGCATCACAGCGGATTGCTCGGTAAGCAGTCTACCGTTCGGAATTTCGTCAGCCACAAGGGTTTGGTGGATATCCTGCAAAACGGTTCCCCGGAGCTTTTCCGCAATGCGATGCGCAATCACCTGGAGAATCATTTCGCCCGGCTTTTCGATTGATCACAATTTTCCGGAAAAAAATTGGTCAATTAAAAATTAAATCTTTTCTTTGCTGCCCCGAAAGGGGAAATGGATCGGTAGTTCAGTCGGTTAGAATGCCGCCCTGTCACGGCGGAGGTCGCGGGTTCGAGTCCCGTCCGGTCCGCACGATTTTTCAGAGACCCGCGCTAGGCGCGGGTTTTCTTTTTTTAATCGAGTGAGTTAAGGTATAGTTATACCCCAAAATTGAATGTCATATCCCTTTCTCTACGACTATATGATTGTTGCGAATCCAGACATGGAACCCATGTGACCTGTCAAGCAAATCGTATGAATTTTCTTCTAGTTTGTTCAGCCATTCTTTAAATTCATTGGCTATTGTCGAAACCAGAGCGTCTTTGATTTTCCTATACTCACTTAATGGAACTGCATGAATATCAATATTTATAGTCCCTGGAGATGCAAAAAACCTATCCTTTTTCCCTTTGTAATGTGCTCCGAACAAATGCTCATGTCCTTTAAGGGGGAAGTAATCAACATGCTCGATATTGGCGATATCAAATTTTGATTCCAGAATTACTTGTTCGAGAAAAGATGATTTCAGTGAATACGCCATTGTTTTTGGAAGCTTAACTTTCTTAACTCTCAAATTCATAGATAAAATCGCTGATGGGATATAACTTAAAGATAGACAAATTGGGGATTGAGTTCGATAATCGTCCCTCCCAGCCCGCACGATATAGAAGAGACCCGCGCTAGGCGCTGGTTTTCTATTTTTAGTCGAGTATGTTTTCCTGTCAACGTTCTATCCGAAGGAAGCGTTAACATTTGTACAATTATCCTCTTTACCAGATTTTCCACCAAGGTTTTTTGACCTCTCTGCCGATAAGGTAACTCCCTCCGTTGATTTCAAAATTACTGATATCCAGCGTAAAAGGCTTCCAATCATCAGCATCTTGAATAGGGTCATAAGCTAATCCTCTTACTAGGCCATCCTTCAGACTTACTTCTTTAATACCATCCCAGGAAATTCTCTCGGAATGCTTAAATTGGCAATTCAATTCGACAAGCGTAATTTCTGTCAGATCGTATAAAATCAGCCGACCATCGGATAATGTTAGGCTACCTTCATAGTAAATCCCAAAGATAGCAACCGGCTCCGTTGATTCGGGATTCATGACATAACATCGCCCGCCTGCAACTACAAGCAAATTTGGGTAACCGGGAAACTCATGGACCAGGTTGAACCTAGTCCACCCCTTTTCAAAGTTTGCCACCCAATCTGTACCGTCCACGCGGTGAAAACGAACGACAAAACCCTCAGAAGAGAACCCGTTTTTGCTTTCAGTTACGGGAATGTACATGGGGCCATATACTGGTAACGATGCTAATATTTCAAATCTTGATTTCATCTAAATCTTAATCGGAATCTAAAATATGGAAACAAATGGAATGATATATGAGTTTATCATTTGGCGTTGCTACATCGCATTTATTTGGTGATTTGATCCAGACAGTTCGATAATCGCCCCTCCCTGCCCGCACGATCCTTCAGTGATCCGCGTATTTCCATTTGTTTTCCATTATCTTTCTAAATCAACTTAAATTGCTAAAGTCTGATTACATCCCCGCTGTCCATGGCGTATTGGATGTACTCAGAACTTCATTAAACCGATCGAGTTATGCCTTATGACTTCACATTCAAAAGAACGATTGAACTGGACAACCAGACTGCATTGGTGAGAAACATTTCTCTAGCCAAAGCATTGACGGAATCCTTCAGCGAAATAACCGACTTGAATCTGCCCAACCCCGATTTTCACTTTTCCAAAACCGTAATTGACTCAGAAAAAGAGTTTCCCGAACAACATTTTTACCTTGAGGCAGATATTGATGGCTGCTACTACATCTTTTCATTTTGGAAAGACAATTTATATGTTGAGCTGGGAGCTGGAGGAAATATGGATAGGCGGTTTAACCATTTACGGGATTGTTCCGAAATCATACTGGACCATGATTTTCAGATTCAATCGCCAACAGAAGGCAAACTATTAACCACAGACATCGGTTTTGAACAACATATCGAAGCGTATAAAGAGTGGGTCAGTTTTATTGACAAGGTCAGGAAAATCCGCAATTCATCGGAATAATTGCTTCCGGTTTAGATAAATTGCCTTCACGATTTTTCAGTGGATCGCATGTTACGCACCTTTTTTCTTCACGCAAAACATACATGCATTACATGAAATGAACGTTGTTAAAGCAAAAATATATTTTGCCATATTGTCCCGTATCTTTACTTTCACACAAGTCACTGAACCAATCATTGGCGTGACTATTTTACGCAAGTTGTTATCCCTTTTTTTGTAAGCAGCGCTGTCTTGAACAGCATGTTAGCATTACTTCCTTAACGAACTGGCACACATCCTCAAAGTTCAAGCTCTCCCCCAATTAAACAGCACAATACGTAAAAAGTATTATTGTCAATGTTTAGAGCTATGTTAAGAAAAGTACTTACTTGTTTGGTAATCACATGGGCGAAGCTTTCGTTGGCCCAGGAAAAGGCAATTATTCCTCCCGCGCCAAATGCAGCCAACCTGGTATTTAATACCGAAACGCAGATGGGGCTGTATACAGGTACGCCGCAGATATCAATACCTGTCTGGACGGTGAATGCAGGTGTTTTGCAGCTTCCAATTACACTGAGTTATACCTCCGGTGGGGTCAAAGTGGCCGACATGGCCTCCTGGTGCGGGCTGGGTTGGAATCTCAACGCAGGCGGAGTTATCACGAGGTCGGTAATGGGGCTGCCGGATGAAACACCGACCTTTGGCTATATTGACTACACCGTGCCGCCGCAAACGCCTTATAATTCAGCCTTTCTGGGCATGGCGGAAGGCACGATCGATTCGCAGCAGGATTTATTTTTCTATAGCCTTCCCGGTGGTTCGGGCAGATTCGTCTTTGATACCACCGGAACGCCCCGGTTAATTCCCAAAAGTAATTGTAAGATTACTAAGGGGAATGTTTCCATTTTCCAGTTTTCAGATGGTACCGCTACATGCATTTCGGAGTGGCAGATTATTGACGATAAAGGAATTATTTACCGCTTTAAGGACTTTGAAAAAACACTTTCGGCTTCCAGGAATAATGAGCTACCCGGAAGCGGGTTCGCTACTACCGGACGATGCGTTAACAGCTGGTACTTAACGGAAATGGAGGCGCCCTCTGGAGAAAAGATAAAGTTTAATTACGTAACCATTAATTTGGCGTATGACCTTGCGCCCACAAAAACAAGTCATGTGAAATTAAATGGCCAATGCGAAAATTATCCGTCGGCCACCTCCATACCCAGGCAGTATGTGAATTCCAAAAGATTGTCTTCAATTGAATTCCCGGGCGGGAAAATCAGGTTCATTCCTGCAACACTGGGACGGGCGGATCTTGTGGGCGACCATGCGCTTAATAGAATTATTGTCGAAGACAAACCGGGCCATGTAGTAAAACAATTTAAGCTGGATTATAAATATTTGATCGGGAACAGCCTGGTAGATTACGCAAGCATCAATCCTGCAGGCAGCAGCAATTTCTTCGTTTCTTCGACTATTACGCCTCCCGCGTCTTTTAGCCGGCGATTAATGCTAATGAAATGGACAGAACAGGATGCAAACGGGGTTCCGCTGAATAATGGCCAGCGCTTTGAATACCATACGGAGTACGGACTGCCGCATAGGGCTTCTCCATTGACCGATCACTGGGGGTACGCGAATAAAGCAGATAATCCATCAGCGGAGATCCCTTATGTATTGATAGATCCTCTTCAGACCGGCAGCCCCAACCCAATGGTTTATATTGGAGGTAAAAGCCCCGATGCTCAGTATGCCAAACAAGGAAGCTTGTACAAAATAAACCATGCCGCAGGAGGCTTTACGGAGTACGAATTTGAATCAAATGATGCAGGCCCAAGTCCTTACATACCTCCAAAAGTTACCAAAAGAACCGAAATCTATTCCATCTCCCTAAGCCACTATAAGTATAACGTGAATGGGTGGTATGAAGGTTTGAATTACGAAATGCGGCCAGACGGGAATGGCAATATGGTTAGGAACTATTATGTTGAGTTTAATGTATTAAATGGGAGTACGGGTAGTGCACAGGTACTGCTAACTGATGTTCCTTACTATCCCGCCGGTGGTTTGAGGTTCTACATTATGCATGTCGCAACCGGCCGTGTCATCTGGAGTGGGAATCACGATGGAAATTTCAATGTTAACCTTCAACCAGGAGCTTACCGCCTTTACCATTGTCCTTCTTATGCATTGTTAAACAATCCGCAAAATCCTGACCATCAAAAGTTACATAGCGCCGTGATATCCGGATTGTATACGATAACGAGCGAGCAGGGCTCGCAAGGGCAGCCGCCAAAAGTAGGAGGGATACGGGTAAGAAAGTGTAGGCAGTATGATTCGGTGACCCGGCAATCGTTATGTAAGGAATATAAGTACGAACAGGACGGAAGTTCGGGTCAATTGCTGGCTACACCGCTATATCAGTTTTTATTTGATGTATATGATAAAAATGGCGGCCCTTGCAGATACCTGGGCATTTCCTACAATTCCGTAAATCCTTTAAGCACCACGCATAATTCCTTTGTAGGATACCGGTATGTTGAAGAGAAAGCCGTGTCTGAAACCGGTGTGCCGCTGGGGAAAACAGGGTACTCGTTTATGGGGCCTTTGGAATCGCCGGACTTGTTATATAGAGGTAGTGCCAGCGCCGCAGGGTTTTCCTACTACGATGCCCCCAATCCTCCTGCAGATCGCCGGGACTGGTTGCGCGGCTTTTTGACGCAGCAGGTGGATTACAAATATGATACTGTAACGCGGTCTTATAGCCCTGTCCGTAAAATTGAAAATACGTATAGGAAGACGCTCGAACCGGTCAGCAAAGGTTTACAAGTGAATATAAACAGCCGGGATCTTGTGAATGGCCGGCATTCTGTTTTGTTTACATATTATGGTCATCATTCCGGAACCATATTACTTGAAAAAACAACAGAAACACTTTATCAGGAAAACGGAGCATTTACAACAACGACTATGATAGAAAATAGCGGCAAGAGTTTTCTGCCTGTTTGTAAATCCATCGCCCAAAGCGATGGCTCCCTGTCAAAGGAATATTACACCTATCCAAAGGAATATGCACCTGGGAATGCTGCCATTGATAATTTGATCAGGAAGAATATAGTATCGGTGCCAATAGAGACGGTGAAGCTAAAAGAACAGCCATTGGGTACCCTTTCGGTTACCGGAGGTAGCCTTACGAATTATTATCCCACGGGATGGGGGAAAGTTCAATCCGTTAACATATTGGAAACCAACCAGGCTATTCCGGGGGCCTCATTTAAGTTCTCCAACGCACCCGTCGGGCAATTGCCTGCTTCCCGGAATGCTACCCAATTTGCTGCAGATGCCCGCTACAAAGCACGCGTATTGTTCAGTAACTATGACGCTTATGGGAATCCGACGGAAAAGCAAAAGGCAAACGATGTGAAGGAAGTATACCTGTGGGGATACAACGGTTCCTATCCCGTCGCAAAAGTCGTAGGAAGTGATTATGCGACGGTATCGAGCCTTATCAATCAGAGTATGCTCGATAATGCGAGTGCATATACGGATGCGCAGATCAGGGCTGAACTGAATAAAATCCGTGCCTGGTTTGCCAATAACGGCCAGGTAAGTGTATCGACTTATACTTATGCGCCATTGATAGGCATGACCAGCCAGACGGATGCCAATAATTTTACCACTTTCTACGAATATGATTCCTTCGGGAGATTGGTATTGGTGCGCGACCATAACAAGAAAATCCTTAAAAAAGTGGAATACGGCTATGCCGGACAGTAGGAAGGGGCCTCCCTTACTCCATCACCCTCGGCATCCACATCCCCATCGTTGCCGCGAACGACCCAACCGCCATCCCAAGCGAAACCAGCGTCAGGAAAGTGGCGAAAACCGTTCGCTGGTAAGCGGGGCCGGAACCCCTCACGCCGAAGTACCACGCTGCTATCGCCTGGGGCATAATATATACGGACACCGCCAGCACCGTCAGAAAGGGCCCCGTGAAAGTTTTGGGATCAAAGCCCACGGGCGCGCGGTGGATCAGCAGCCAAAGCATGAGGAAAACACGGAACATCCAAACCCCGCTCATCCCCAGGAAAAGATGCACCGCCCATTGCTGATGCACCTTGAACCTCCGTTCCATGGCGCTCCTGATCGCGAAATAAGCACAAATAAGAATGATCGCGGCATTGGCGCTAATCATCACCTGCATCACCGGGCCTCCCACCGCCCCCCGCACCCAGGTAAGGTAAATCCCCGCCACACTCACCAGGAACGCGGATGCGATGTAAACCCGCCCGCTGATCCGGTGGAACCGCGGCACCCGCGCCCGCAGCGATGGCACCAGCTGCAAAGGCCCTAAAATGGTGATCACCGCCGCCAGCGCCACATGCAGCCCGAAAATAATGTTGCCGGTAAGATCGCTTTTGTCGTAAAAATGAGGATTGACGTTGTTCCACTTTTCCAGGTCCCCCAACGCCGTATTCCGGTAATACTGCATCAGGATGTAATAGGCAAAGATGGATTGGCCCAGGCAGATGACGATAAACCATAGCCGGACCGCATAATGTAAGGGATGAGCCGCTTTTTTGTTCATAATATGAAAATAACGGCTATATCATGAGCGGCACTTAACAATTGTTAGGAAATGATCTCCCGCCTGATCCGGCTTAAACTTTCCGGCTTGATCCCCAAATAGGAAGCGATAAATTTCAATGGTACATTCTTGATAATTTCGGGACTGCTCTTCATGAATTTCAAATATCGCTGTTCGGCGGTCAGCGTAGCCAGGTCGTTCATCCTTTGCTTGTCTTCATCCATCACCTGGTTAAACAACTTTATCGTGAAATCCTTCTGCGTGATACTGGTTTTCACCGTCCGGTCCGCATCCTGTTTCGATATCCGCAACAATTCGCAGTCGGTAATGCAATGCAGGTTTTCGCCGGATGGCGTTTGATTGGCGAAATGAAACCAGGAAGTGAAGAAACGCGGTCCGTTGTTCAGGTCAACCGTCACTTCTTCGCCGTTGTCGTTCACGTAAAACTTACGCATGAACCCCGAAACGATGAAATTGTGATGCTGGGGGATTTTTCCCGCGGTTTCCAGCATTGTATCTTTTTTCACCTGCAAAACCTTGAATGTGTTCCGGCAACTATCCTTATCCGATTCGGGCATTTCAATGAATTGTTGAATATACCGGAAAAGCGTTTCGTAATAGGGGTCCATATCGGCTCATTTTCACAAAGATAGCCCCGCCGGGCGATAGTGCCATCGCAGATTCCAAAATGCAGGCCGGCTGCAAACGGTTAATTTGCAGGCCGCGGGGCTGCGGTGCCCGCTACTACCCGGCGCCGGTGGAAGTATTGCTGGCCGGCCCATTCATAATCCAGGTAGCAATAGCCGCCCTCGAGCGAGAGGTCGCGGAAGGGGAGGGGGCGCGCCATATCGTCGGTAAACACGGTGAGCAATAGTTTCGCGGGATTATAGGGATTGGGCGATACGGTTATCTCCAGCGTATTCTTGCGATCGGGGTTTTCGGGCCGGGGGATTTTCTTCAATCCGCTGTGCCCGCTATAGGTACCGGGAACGATGAGATGGTGGGTTTTGAGCATCTCCGGACTGAGATCCCTTTCGTGAATATGCCGGCAGTTCGTCCACGACCGGTTCTGCCAGTGCCGCACAAGGGAATCGGCCAGCGCCCCGTTCTCGTCGTTCCCCACGATGATAAACGCGTCGCTGTACACCTCGCTGATCGTATGTGCGTTATGGGCGCTGGCAACACCGGCGTCCAGCAGTACGACGGCCGTATCTTTCGAATGTACGATCCGGGCCGGTTGATGATTGAGCAGGATGGGGAACCGGCGCGCTGCGGATGGAAGATCGCTCAGGCGGATGGCCACCTGCCAAACATTCCGGGTTTCGATGAAAATACTGTCGCGGGCAATGTGCGCGTCAACGCTCGCGGCAGCCCCGCAGGTCGCCGGCTGAATGCGCAGCCACGCACTGCCGGTATACAGGTGGCTGAATGTGGTAAACCGAATGGTATCGGGGGAGGTAACTCTTTTCTTATCCGCGAAAAAACGGAAAACGTCATGCGCGCGCTCCGTAGTCGACACGTAGTGGCTTCCTTCCGGCGTCATGACCAACGCAGAAGTCCGGAACCTGCTGAAATGAAGGTCGTAAAACTGGCGGACCTGCGCCGCTGGAGCCTTTTCGTCCTTTTCACTGCTTTGAACAAAAACATGTGCATTATGCAGGTTGGGCGAAACCACCAGGGGATGCATCCGCTGTTCCAGGCTGGTAAGTCCGCCGGTGTCAGCCGACATTGTTGGCCCGAACAGCGCGCATCCCGCAAAAATATCCGGTCGCCGGGCGGCATGCATCAGGGCTGTAGCGCAACCGGCACTGCTGCCCACAACAAAAACACGGTCCGGATCAATGGAAAACCGCCGGGATGCGGCAGAAAACGTTTCGGCAAGGTCGGCTGAGGAAATGGCATGTGTGCCCGTGGCGCCGCGGAGATCGACCCACATCACGGCGAACCCGTACAGGTCGGCCAGCCACTTCGTTTTGTTGAGCTCGTCCAGGTTGGAAATCCACCAGCTGAATTCCAGCGGCGTGTTTTCGTTAGGGAAAGGCAGCATGATCAGTAAAGGCACCTTTTCCCCCACCGGCATGTGCAGGTAATAATATTGAATAGTGGAATCGAGGGAAGAAGGGAAACTGTTCAATCCGAACCGGAACTTCGTGTCTGCTCTGCCTCCCGGCCGGAGGGATTGACAGAAATCTGCGAGCTCCCCGCCTACGGAAATGCGGCTTTTGTCCCAGAAACTTACATAAGGATTTTCTCCGGCCAACCCATAGCCGACAAGGCGTTGCAGGCGTTCATGGGTTGCGGCGAAATCCCTTTCCAGCTGCACATCGCCGAATTTCGCAAGGCCGTCTGACCGGAGGTTCTGCAATTGCTGCATAAAGTTTGCGAACCGGCCGTAGAATAAGTCCTGGCGCAGCGTGTCCTTCCCGGTCACCACTTCCAGCACGAGAAATTGCTCCAGGGCCGTTTCCGGGAAAATGAACCGCCTGTAGCCGTTCAGCGAATCCGGTTGCATGCGCGACAGGTTGCCCGTCTGCAACATGCGCCCCTTGCGGTCTTTCAGCTGATAGGGGACGGAAGCGTCCTGGGAATAGGGGCCCAGGTAAATCCGGGCAAATCGGCCACTGTCGATGATAGACCGCTGCACGAAATCGGAATGGTATTCAATGGAGAAATTCTTCCGCGCATACGCCTCCGTGGCCATGGCGGCACTGAACTCCCAATGCGTCAGCGACGAATGCAGGTCTTTCACCCCGATCTTCACCTGCAGCCGGTTACTGCCTTTCCGGAGTTGAACTGGTATATATTCCTCATACAATTTGCGCTGGCGCTGCCTTTCGATGCCGGTGTAGATATGTTGCCCGTTCATCCATACTTTCAGATACTGCGCAGCATACATGAGCAAATACACTGTGGTGTCCCTGGGCGCTTCGATAGTGGCAAACAGGTATTTGACGGCCATTTTCTTATCCTTCTGGTTGGAAATGAAGTTGAAGTAAGGGACGCGGCTCGTGTCCCGCGTCAGCGGTAGCAAACTTTCCAGGTCGTCGAATTGTTGCGGTGTGATGCCGTTTTCTTCCAACCCGGCCTGTTCCAGGAAATTGTGATGCATGAAAGCATTGCCGGATGCCTGCGCGGAATCGAAAGGAAAATCGCCGGAAATTACCCAGTTCCGGATCGGGGATACGTCGCCGTTTTGATCCGCCATCCGGTTAAGGGCCAGGTGCTGTCTGCAGCTTTGCAGCATCCCGCAACAAAAAAGCGTCAATAATAAAGTAAGTCTTCTCATAACATGAATGGGTAGGTATAATGAGGGTTTGATATGCAGTTTCCTGCATACACGCGGTATGTTTTTGCAGTGGCGTTTATGCGGGGATGTTAGTTGCGCAAAGCCGGTATGGGAAAGGGATCAGGTAGTGGAATCGTTTTATCACGTGGCGGAATTTAAAAATTGAATCGGGTTATCGGTGTTGAAAGTAGGGAAAATTAATTATTATATCATTATTAATTAGGTAAATAATTTAAAATGTGATTCGGTTGATAGGCGATTGTTCTTTCAGTTCCGCGATATAACGCACCTGGTGGAGTTTTACTTTGAAGAATTTGGTGGAGCAGTAAGCAGCTCTCCGTGTGAGCAATGCCGTGAGGGCCGCTCCTCGCGGCTTGCTTTTCTGCTTTCATCGGGCGTCCTTACGAAAACGATATCAGCCGCTCCAGCAGCAGTTTTAATTGAATTTTAAGTCGTTCGTCCAAATCCAATCTTTCTAAAAAAACTATATTGCGGGATGGAGTTATACTATTCGTTTTCGATCCTTATCTGTTTGGCGTCGTTGTTCGCGTACATCAATCACCGGTTCATGAAACTGCCTTCCACCATCGGGATTATGCTGATGGCGATCTTGGTTTCGATCGGGATCCGCTTCGCGGGAAACTCGATTTTCCCGGGTATGACGGGGAAACTGATGAAATTGTTGACCGAGTTCGACTTCACGGAAGTATTGATGGGCGCCATGTTGAACTTCCTGCTGTTCGCAGGTGCCATCCATGTGAATTTCGCCGATCTGAAAAAGCAGCGCCTCCCGGTGCTGACGTTTTCCACGCTCAGTGTGATCCTTTCCACCTTCGTTATCGGCTTCGTGCTGCATTTCATTGTTCCCTGGTTCGGGATCGATCTGCCTTTTATTTACTGCCTGCTGTTTGGTGCGCTCATCTCGCCGACAGACCCCATCGCCGTACTGGGCATCCTCAAGAAAGCGGACGTTCCCAAATCCCTCGAAACCAAGATCGCCGGAGAATCGCTGTTCAACGATGGCGTGGCCGTTGTACTCTTCGCTGTGATCCTCCAACTCGCGGAATCCGCTACCATGGACGTTTCCCTCGCGCATGTCAGCTGGCTGCTGGCGAAGGAAGCCCTCGGTGGACTGGCACTCGGCGCCATCCTCGGTTTCTCCGCATCCAAAGCCATCAAATCCATCGACGATTACATCATTTCAGCGCTCATCACCATGTCTGTCGTAATGGGCGGCTACATGATCGCGCATACCATGCATATTTCCGGTCCGCTCACCATGGTGGCCGCCGGTTTGATTATCGGGAACTTCGGCCGAAGGGTTGCTATGTCGAACCAAACGCGCGATTATCTGGCCAAGTTCTGGGAACTGATCGACGAGATCCTGAACGCGATTCTGTTCCTTTTCATCGGGTTCGAACTGCTCATGATCAAAGACCTCGAAAGTTACTGGTTAATTTCCACATTCACCATCCTCGTGGTGCTGTTTGCCCGGTTCCTGTCGATCTATCTGCCATCGCTCGTGGTGCCGTTCAATCCGCCACTGTCGCGGGGCTCGCTGACCATTTTGGTATGGGGCGGCCTTCGGGGCGGTGTTTCCATTGCGCTGGTACTTTCGCTGGCCAGCGGGCCTTACAAGGAAATCCTGCTGGAGATGACTTACTTCGTGGTAGTGTTTTCTATCATGGTGCAGGGTTTGAGCGTGGGGAAAGTGGCCGGGAAAGTGCTGAACTAATTGAAAGAACATATTATTCATCCGACGGGCCGCCGATGTGCGGCCCGTTTTTGTTATCTTTAAAGACCGCCGCTTTTTCCCTTCAAATCCAATTCACGATGAAGACTATCCGAAAATATGCCTGGATCGCCGGCGTGGCGATGTTGACCGCCTGCAAGGAAACCACCTCCGCTCAGTCGCAACCGCTGCTGCTCCGGGATGTTACGTTAATAGATGGAAACGGTGGCGCACCACAGGAACATATCGATATTTTGATGCAGGATGGAAGTATCGCCCGGATCGGCACTGGCCTGGATACGAACGGGGTTTCCGTGTTGCGCCTATCGGGGAAAACGGTGATGCCGGCCCTTATCAGCGCGCATGTGCACGTGGGCACGCTGAAGGATTCGGCGAACGACGGCCGTTTTTATACCCGCGAAAATGTGCTCCGGCATCTCGAAAAGTACCAGGATTTCGGGGTGCTGCAGGTGCTCGTGATGGGGACAGACAGGCCGCTGCTTTTCGAAAGCGGATTGGCGGATTCCTCGCTGAAAGGGCTCGCCCCCGGCGCAAGGCTGCACTCCGCCGGATATGGTTTCGGTGTTTCGGGCGGCGCGCCGCCCGCAGCTTTCGGGATGGACCTCGTACAGCGCCCCGCCACACCGGAGGAAGCAGCAGCGCAGGTGGCAGCTCTCGCACGGCTTCCGGTAAAAACGATCAAGATGTGGGTGGATAATGCCGGGCCGGGGAAACCGAAAATGGATCCTTCCGTATATCATGCATTGATCGGCGCGGCACATGAAAACGGGATGAAAGCCGCCGCCCATCTGTATTATATCGCAGACGCGAAGCAACTCGTCAAAGATGGGATCGATATCATCGCGCACAGCATCCGCGACCGCGAAGTGGACGATACATTGGTGGCGGAAATGAAGGAAAAGGGAGTGGTGTACATCCCGACGCTCGCGCTGGATAAATTTGCGGTTGCATACGGAGATACGCCCGCCTGGGTGAACGATCCGTTTTTCCGGAAATCCCTCGAGCCAGGTGCCCTCGCATTCATCACGTCTCCCCAATACAAAAACAATATCCGCAACAACTCCAATTACCCCGATAAAATACGCGCGCTGGAAACAGCCTTGAAAAATGCGTATAAACTCCACAAAGCGGGCGTGCTCGTGGCATTGGGGACCGATTCGGGTGCCAGCCCCGCGCGGGCGCAGGGTTTTTCGGAACACCTGGAGCTGGTATTGCTGGTGGAGGCCGGTTTTACACCGCTGGAAGCGATCACGGTTGGCACTAAAAATGCAGCAAAAGCCATGCGGGTAGACGCGGATTACGGTACCGTCGAAGTGGGAAAAAAAGCGGATCTGCTGGTATTGAACGAAAATCCGGCGCTCCATATCGAAGGCACGCAAAGTATTTACCGGGTCTTCAAAGCAGGACGGGAAGTGAGCAAAGGCCCGCTGGAACCATAAAACCCGAAAACATGGCGCAGCTCTTCAACAGGAAAATAAATGTAAACGGGGTGGAGATTTTCTACCGCGAAGCGGGCGACCGGCGCAAGCCTGCCATACTGTTGTTGCATGGTTTCCCCACGTCGTCGGTCATGTTCAAAACGCTCATGACCGCCCTGTCAGACGATTTTTACCTGGTGGCGCCCGACTATCCGGGGTTCGGCTTCAGCGCATTCCCTTCCATCGACGAATTCGAATACTCGTTCCGGAACATCGCGGCGTGCATGCATGCTTTCACCGAAGCGATCGGCCTGGAGCGGTTCACGATTTTTCTGAATGATTACGGTTGCCCCATCGGATTGCGGATTTGCGTCGAACATCCTGAAAAGATCGAGCGCCTGATCGTCATGAACGGCAATGCGTACGAAGAAGGGGCCGGGCCGCAGTGGGACGAAATGCTCGATTACTGGAAACACCCCACGCCGGAAAAGAAGGCGAAGGTATATGCTTTTTTGAGCGAAGAAGGCACAAAAGCGCAATATGCCGCCGGCTTGCCAGACGAGCTCCTGCCGCGGGTTGCGCCCGAAACCTGGATGCTCGATTGGCAGCTGATGCAGCGCCCAGGCAACCTGGACATGCAATACATCCTCAATTGCGATTATCTGGACAATATGCTGCTGTTCCCCATCTTTCAGCTGTATTTCCGTACGTTCCAGCCACCGGCGCTGATTATCTGGGGCCGGTACGATCCGTATTTCAACGTGGAAGAAGCTCACTGTTACCGGCGCGATATACCGGACGCGGAAGTGCATATCCTCGACGGCAGCCACATGCTGCTCGAAACACATTTCGATGAAGTGCTGCCGCTGATGCGGGAGTTTTTGAAATGAGGGCGTATCTTTGTATCATCTCTATACATTTTTAACCCATGCAATACATATTATCTGCAATCGACCCCGCATTGATCGAAGCCTGGAAGGCCTTCTTCTCCGATATTCCCAATGTAGTTATACATGAAGGCGATATCACCAAACTGAAAGTAGATGCGGTCGTTAGCCCGGCAAATTCTTTCGGGTTTATGGACGGTGGCCTCGATCTCGCCCTCTCGGAACGCCTGGGATGGGACCTGGAAAGAAAGCTGATGGACCGCATCAAGGCGCTGCCGGAAGGGGAGCTGCTGGTAGGTCAGGCTATGACGCTGGAAACGGGAGATCCGGAGATTCCGTACCTCATTTCGGCGCCCACTATGCGCATCCCGACAAATTTCAACATCGATACTTCGGTGAATGCCTATCTGGCGATGAAAGCCATATTGATAGCGGCGAACAAGGAACCTGAAATTCAATCTGTCGCCATTCCGGGATTGTGCACCGGCACAGGCCGGATGGACCCGAAGATCGCTGCAAAACAGATGTTTTATGCGTTTGAGGAAATCGTAAATGGAAAACGGATGGATTTCGAAGCCTTCGGCGATGCGCAGAAATACCAGCGCACCCTCAATCCAACAGGTATGATCTGGACGCATTGATATTACACCACAAAGCCCGCGCAACGCGCAGGCTTTGTGGGATCTATTCTTATCCTTACAAATTGCTATCGTCCGCAATCTGCGGTCCAGGCGCGGCCGGCACGGGTAAAACCTATGCTCAGCTTGTCTTTGGTGATGGTAATAATACCGGTACCGTCGCTGCCGATGCTGACCATCGTATTGGCGTCTTTCTTTTCGAACTGGACGCCGGTGAGGTCGGGTATACCGTCGGAGAACCGGAAATCATACCTGGAGCCGACTTTCGTAACGAAAACGCTACCATTGGCTTGTGTGATATCTTTTTCACTGTCTTTGTACGAAATATTTCCTCTAAAGGTGCCGGCAAATACGTCAACGTCTGCGGGGTCGGTGTCTTTGCTGCAGGAAGTAAATGCAAATGCAGCCAACAGCAATACAGCAATGCTCTTCAACATGAATTTCATAAACATCGGTTTTAGTCAATAAAGATTGTTCTGATACTCTATTTGCAATTCCTGTACCAACAATATAAACAGCTGTAAAGCACGACGTTGGCGGATTAACTCCACAATTTCCTGCCCCGGCATGTGGCATGCCCGCCGCGATGCGGTGGTTTCGCGGTGGACGCGCCTTTTAAATCAAAGACCTTGCGGCAGATGCGGCAAGGTCTTTTTGCTTTGGGTATGGGATCATAGGACAATAGTCATAGGGTAGTAACGCAGGCTGTATGTCTGATCGCTTCGATTTGTGTTTCGGCTTCGTTCAGCATTTGCCCGAATCCTTCGCCGGCGATCACTTCCGAATGATGGAGCTGGCGGTAATAGGTGATCCCTTTCAGCAGGTTCTCCCGGAAAACATCGAGCTGCTTCGCCATTTTGTCGCCGGTACATTGCTGCATTTGCTCCTGCAGGTAAGCGATGTAAAGCCGTAGCTCGTTGATGAACATATGCGGCCGGTCCACGCCTTCGAGAATATCCGCGCGACCGTAAATATGATCGCACATTTCCTGCAGTGACGCTTCGCGGTTGAAAAATGCGATGTTAGGCCCCGGGCAGATGGTAATGCTTTCCTGGTTCTTTACGAGCGTGGTGTTGTACGTCACCGCGGCGGAGTTGCTCAGTCCGGTGCAGAGGCATTCCTTGCCGAGGACTTCCGCCAGTTGCGCCTGGTATTCCTTTTCGGGGAGTTGCGCTTTTTGCAGCTGGTCGATCTTCAGGCGTTGATATTGGATGGATGCGGTGCAGATGGGCCTTTCGGTGAATTCGGTGTTGAACGACAGGTGTTTTTCCGTGCAGGGGCTTCCGGGTTTTCCGTCACGGATGCGGCGGAGGCGCTCGGCTTCCCCGCTCAGGCCTTTGAGGTAATGGAAGCGCACGCCCATGGGGGAGTGGTGGCTTAAGACCACGTCTTCCGCTTTGGCCTTGCCGAGTTGGAGGCGGGTATGGGCGTCTACGGTAGTGGCTTCGGGCACGAGGAGGAACGGGGTTCCCCAGCCGGTGGTGCCCAGTTGGTAATATTCGCGGAGCATGTTGTGCTCAGCGTGGCTCCCGATGCCGCCCTGCGCCGTGATGACCATGGGCGGCGGGCCGGGGGAATGTGCGCGTCGCGCTTGCGGAGCGCGTCGGTGTATAGCTGGAAAAGGGCGTTGCAAAGCTCGGTTTTGCCGGTGCGGAATTCTTCGAGGATGGGGCCCATGAGCATGCCGTCTGTCGCGAAGGCGTGGCCGCCGCAGTTCAGGCCTGATTCGATGCGGAACTCGCTCACCCAAATGCCTTTCTTCGCCAGGAATTTCCCCTGGATGAGGGCCGAACGGTAATCGCTCACCTTTACCACCACTTTTTTCTGCATGACGCCGCCCGCGTCGGCATCGAACTGCCGGCATTTTTCGAGGTAACCGTAAAGCCTGGGGTTCATGCCGGCGGAAAACACGATGGAGGAACCGCAGAGATCGCTGTTGGCGTATCCGCGGAGCGCCGCCACGGCGTCCGACCCGTCTTCGATCGGCTGCCCGTCTTTCCCGTAGTTGTTCTTGTCGGTTTTGGTCATGATGTTGACGTCGATGGCGCCGGGAGCGATGAGGGCGCGCAGCTTCGCTTCCATGGCTGCTCTCGATTCTGCGCTGGTGGCTGATCTGAACTGGAGGTACAGTTGTTTGACAGCGCTCTTATCCGGCAGCATCTCGAAATATTTGACGATATCCGAGCCGGTCTCGAACGCGGCCGTCCGCAGTTTTTCGACCTGCTCCTGGACCATCCGGTTCACGAGATTGAGGTAATCGGTGATGCGCCGGGCGCGGTAATCTTCTTCTTTGGAGGAGATCGGGATGTAAGGCTCGTGGCGCTCCGTATAGTAATGTTTGCGCATCATCTCGATCAGGCGGTCTTCAATGATGGAAATAACGGAACTGATGCCGAAGCGGGCCACTTTAACCGGACTGTCGATCGTGTAAGCCAGCCCCATGACGGGGATGTGAAATTCATGCACCATAAATTCGGATTGATGTAGGTTGAACAGCGGGCGCCGTGATAGGGCGGATGCTGCTGCGAAATGATTGCCTTCGGTTGGCAGTGTAAAGGTATTTAAAATAAGGATAAAAGTATCTTTTATTAGTATCTTTGCGGGAAATAAAAATGGATGATCCAGGTAACTAAAATTTTCCGCTTCGAGACGGCGCACGCATTGCATGGTTACAACGGCGCCTGCCGGCATGTGCACGGCCATTCGTACCAACTGCACGTTACGGTGAGGGCCGAAGAGCCGGAGGGATTCTTCCCCGCGCCGGGGATCCTCATCGATTTCAAGGACCTCAAGCGCACGGTCAACGAAAAAGCCGTAGACCGCTTAGACCATGCGCTGGTAGTTTCTACCACCTACCTCCGCGCCAATCCCGACATTTCCGCGGAAGAAAACCTGCTGGTAATAGACGCCGAGCCCTCGGCCGAAAACCTCCTCCTTTTCATCCGCAATTCCATCCGCCCGTATCTCCCGAAAAGCGTCACCCTGTCTTCCCTTCGCCTCTACGAAACAGCGGATTCGTTTGCGGAATGGGTTTTATGATTATTTTGCAGGCAAATCGAACGCCATTATGCTGTCCAAATCTGCGGAATATGCGCTCCGGGCCACTATCTACATCGCGTTGAAAGGCTCGGAAGACAATAAGCTCGGAATAGACGAAATCGCCACGGCGATCGATTCTCCGCAATATTTCACCGCCAAGATCCTCCAACTGCTGACCAAAAACAACCGCGTGGTCAGCTCCGTCCGCGGGCCAAACGGTGGCTTCTACCTCTCCGATGCCGCCCGTAAACTCCCCGTGCGCGCCGTGCTCGAAGCTGTAGGGGAAGACGGTATCATCACCAAATGCGTGCTCGGCCTCAAGGAATGCTCCGAATCCCGCCCTTGCCCCATGCACGACCAATACCGCGCCATCAAGGCGCAACTCCGCCAGATGTTCGAGAAAACCACCATTCAGGCGCTGGCCGAAGAATCCGCCAAAGGCAAAATCGTCATCAACAACCGCCCGCCCAAAAAGAAAGCCTGATCAAAGATCTTTTTTCCGGAATATCCGCAACGCCAGCCACAACGGCACCACCGTCCACAATCCCAGGCAGCCCACCGCGTACAAGCTGCCGGTGGATGAACCGAGGAACTCCTTGAACAGGGCACCCGAATAGCCCATCAGCACCGCCACGTCCAGCTGCAACAACATGAGGATCCGCGCCAGGTCTACCGGGTTCAGCCCCACCATCGCCACCACGGCCCGGTCTATCGGGTAATCGCTGAAGGTGAAGATGAAAGCCATCATCAACCCGTCGAACAGCAACGTAAAAAACAGCGACACGATAATGGCCGCCCCGATGCCGCGGGTCTTGTCGCGCGAGAGCACGAAAATCAACAGCCCCAGCGAGGTAAAAATGAACGTGAGCAAAACCCCCGTCATGATCAGCACGAAAGATGCGGTAACCGGCAGCAGCACCGTCAGCGGGAAACCCACGCCCACCACGAACGCCGCGGAGAGCGACAGCGCCATCCCGCCGTATTCGGACAATAGGATCCTCGTCCGCTTCACGGGTTGGGATAGCAACAACTCGATGAATTCCAGTGAATTGAAAAAGTAGATCGCGGAAAAGAGGGTGGTGATCACCGGCACAAAAAGCAAGGTGATGTTCAGCAGGCTCAGCAACCCTTTGGCGCTGCCGCCGTCCAGCCCCAGCAAGGTGAAGCTCAGAACGGCCAGCACGGCGGTATATACGAGGATCGACCGGTTCTTCAACAGGTCAAGAAATACATATTTGCTTACGGTCCGCATGCGTGAGGATTTTTGCGATGATGGTATTGAGTTTCGTTTCGCCGGTTTGTTCCTGCAGTTGTTCGATGGACTGGTGGAACATCAGCTTCCCGTCTTGCAGGTAAATGATGTGGCTCGTGAGGCCGTCGAGGTCGCTGAGCACGTGCGACGTGATGAGCACGAGCTTGCCCCGCGCGCATTCGGCGGCGATCTTGTCTTTCAGGATCTCGTTGGCCACGGGGTCGAGCCCGGCGGTAGGCTCGTCGAGGATGTAAACGTCGGGCGAGAAGAGGAAGGCGATGCAGGCACTCACTTTCTGGCGCGTTCCGCCGGAAAGCGTCCGCATCTTTTTATGTTTGATCTTGTCCAGCCCGAAACTTTCGTACAGTTCTTCGTCGAGCGCCGATTGCCCTTTCCGGATATCCTTGATCATATGCAGCACCTGTTCGATGGTCATATTGTCCGGATATCGCCCGATTTGCGGCATATAGCCGATGTGGGCGCGGTAGGCGGGATTGTTGCGGATGGGCTGGCCGTTGATGATGATGTCCCCTTTTTCGGGGATAACGAGGCCCAGGATGGATTTGATGAGGGTCGTTTTGCCGGAACCGTTGGGCCCGAGCAGGGAAACGGCCTGTCCTTTTTCCAGGGAAAGGTCGATCCCGTCGAGGGCTTTGAATTTGCCGAAAGACTTCGTCAGTTTTTCTATCCGGATCATAGCTTCCATTTTTTCGTTTGAGGTGAATCGTCCCGCAGCTGGTCGGGGATGATGGACGGCATGATTTTTTCCGCCTGGTCCACGATGTTGGTGAGAAAACTCCTGTAGAGGATCATGGTGGAAGGGATCCTTTCCGAAAGGATGGAATAGACGCTCACGGGATGGTAGGGCACATCGCCGGTGCCATCTCGGTTGAGGTCGTATCCTTCGTATTTGTCCCAGTAATTGTTCCGCCAGGCGTTGAGCATGAGCGTGCCGTTGGTGGCCACGTCGAAGGAGTTGTCGAGGAAATTGTTCGTTTCGATGGTGTTCCCTTCGCAGCTGGCCTGCACGCGCATGGCCCAGCCGTTGGCGGAAAAGGTGTTCCGCGCGATGTGGATGCGGCTGCTCCCTTCCATATACACGCCCATCGTGTTCCGGGCGAAGGTGTTATGCTCGATCCTGCTGTCGGAAATATCTTTCAGGAGAATGCCGTACGAAGCGTCTCCCCAATGTTCGCTGAAGGTATTGCCCGTCATGATCACTTTTTTCGAATACATGACCGCAACGCCCGCGCCGTTGTGGCGGAAAGTATTGCGGCTGTAACCGTCGTTGTGCGAAAACATGAAGTGCAGGCCGTAGCGGACATTGTTGGTGGAAACGTTGCCGATGATGGCGGAGCCGGTGACGAATTCGAAGTAAATACCGTCGCGGTGCCCCGAGATGTTGTTGTCCCGGATGAGGAGGGAGTCCGACTTCCAGGCGTGCACGCCGTTGCCGGCCTGCAGCTCGTCGGTTGCGGAAGAGCGGATCTCGTTGTTTTCGATCACGCAGTATTTACTGTTCTGGAGGTAGATGCCGTAGGTGGTGTTAAGGACTTTGCAATTACTGACCCTCACGCGCGCCGCGTTCTGGAGGCGGATGCCGGCCATGTCTACCATACTGCTGCGGCCGGTGTTCTGCACGGTGATGCCCTGTACACAAACACCGCTGGCGGTAATTACGAAAAGCTGGTATTTGTTTTCACCGTCGAACACAGGGAAGTTTTCCCCGATGAGGGTGATGGGAGTGCGGATAACGATCTCGTGCTGCAGGTAATGCCCCGGCGCCACGATCACCGTGTCGCCCGGCCGGGCCCTGTCGAGCGCGTGCTGGAGGAGGCTGTCTGGCCCGGTGCGGATCACCGTGGCGGAAAGCCCCATCGGCAGGAGGAGAAAAATTAATATGGTACGTAAAATGGTCATGGCAATTTTTCCCAGGTGAGGAAATCGAGCCCGAGGCTGTCTTTCAGCGCAGTGGCGGCGGCTTCGTCCGCAAAAGCGGGGAAGTTGCCAGCCATGGGGCTTTTGAACGATTCGTGGTGAAGGAAAACAGCTTTTTCGGCCAGCAGCGGTCCCGCCGCTTTGCCCGAATAATCATTGACGAAGAGGAGGCTTCCCGGTTCGATGTCGAACCCGCGGAGGCAGGCGATGTCGTCGAATTTGAACACGCGGCCTTTCGGGTTCACGATCTCTGCGGAAAACCGCTTGTCCATAATGGTCATTTTGCAATGTGCGCAGGCGTCTTTCCCGTATGCGATCGGTTCGTATTTCCTGCCGCAGGCGCTGGCGAGGAAAAGGAGGAGCGTCAGCGCGGGTAGATACAGCTTCATAACCTTTGTTTTTTTGCGCGGCGCCATTCGTAAAAGGCTGCGCTGGTAAGCAATAAAGCGGCCGCGATGAAGAACCATCCGCCGATATCAGGCTGGGAAAGGGCTTCGAAGTTCAGCATCTTCTTGTACCCGATGAGCGGCGGCTGGTACGCCATTCCCGGTACTTTGATGGGAGCCGTGGGGTCGAGGTTATGCCCGTAATCATATTCCCATTTCCAGAAATCGTACATGGATACGGCGGCGATGAGGAGCAAAAGGCCCGTCCAGGCGTAAAACCAGGCCCTGCGGTTCAGGACCAGCACGAGCAGCCCCAGGAGGCAGAACGCGCCAAGGGCAACGGGCATGTACACGAATTCCTTGAAATCGTTTTTGTGGATGGTTTTCATGCCGATGTAGTGGTTCAGGCCGTTGATGATCTCTACGTCGCCCTTTACGTCGTTGATCCAGATCTGCATGGAAATCCCTTCCGGGTATTGCGGCGCAGCGAGATCGATCCGCCACATGGGCACTATCCAGAGCATCACGATGCAGCCGATGGCCAGTATGATGCTGACTTTCCCGAACGCGCTTAATTTTCTGTTCATAACTGGTAGTAAGGATGGCAGTACGTTTCCGGGGAAACGTACTGCCGGGGTTTTGTAATTATTTGGCTGCCACGGCGGCGGTGGAATCCGTTCCACCGGTGTGCCATTTCAGCGGTACGTTGCTTCCTTTCGGAGAAACGCGCATGTAACCTTGCATTTCCTGGTGCAGCGCCGAGCAGAAGTCGGTGCAGTAGAAGGGATAAACGCCCGGTTGGGTGGGGATGAACTTCAGCGTGGAAGTTTCGCCGGGCATCACCAGCAGTTCCGCGGTAGCGGCGTGCTTGATGGCGAAGCCGTGGGGAATGTCCCAATCCTGCTCCAGGTTAGTGATGTGGAAGTACACCTCGTCGCCCACCTGGACGCCTTCGATGTTGTCCGGGGTAAGGTGGGAGCGGATGGCCGTCATGTACACATGTACCTGGTTGCCTTTACGTTCCACTTTCGTCGCTTTTTCGCCGGCAGCCACATAAGGGTGCTTGTTTTTGGCGATATCGAAGAACTTCACGCTCTGGTCTTTGATCTTCTCCGCCGGGATGGCCTGTGCGTAGTGCGGCTCGCCGATGGTGGGGAAGTCGAGCAGCAGCTGCATCTTGTCGCCCTCGATGGAGTACAGTTGCGCGCTCTGTGCCAGCTCCGGACCGGTAGGCAGGTAGCGGTCTTTGGTGATCTTGTTATAAGCCACCACGTATTTGCCGTAAGGTTTTTTGGTGTCGCCGCCGGGTACCATGAGGTGACCGATGGAGTAGTACGTCGGCACACGGTCGAGCACTTTCAGGTCTTTGATGCTCCATTTCACGATCTCGGAAGACACGAAGAAGGAGGTGTACGCGTTGCCCTTGCCGTCGAATTCGGTGTGCAGGGGGCCCAGGCCGGGTTTCTGCACTTCGCCGTGGAGCGCCGCTTCGTATTTGATAACGGGGATGCCGTTGTATTCGCCTTCAAACGCTTTGTCTTCGATCGCTTTCACGAATTTCTGGAAGGCGAAAACCGGGATCAGCGCGGCCAGTTTGCCCGAGCCCACGATGTATTCGCCGGAAGGGTCCACATCGCAGCCGTGCGGCGATTTGGGGCAGGGGATGAGGTACACGAGGTCTTTGAGCTCTTCCGGGTCCAGCGTCAGCACTTCCTTGATGATCTCGGAAGTAGCGGTGTGGTTTTCTTCGTTGAACGTGTTGTGGTAGTATTCGGTGGCCATTTTTTTGGCTTTACCGGCTTTCACGTATTCTTCCGCCTTTTTCCAGTTTACCGCCACGATAAAGTCTTTGTCTTTCTGCGAAGCATTCACTTCCAGCAGGGTGCTGGCCTGTTCGGTGTTGTAGGTGGAGAAGAAGAACCATCCGTGGCTGGGGCCTTTGCCGGCACGGCTCAGGTCGAGGTCCATACCGGGGAGGATGATCTGGAAGGCCACGTTCATGTGACCGGAATTTTTGTCGATACCGATGAAGGACGCGGTGCTTTTGAAGTTCTTTTTGTAGGATGCGTTGTCCAGCGGCGATTCTGCGTTGCCTACGGGCACGGAGAAGCGCGTACCTGCGATCACGTATTCGGTGTTTTCGGTGAGGAAGGGGGAAGAGTGGTTACCACCGCTGTTGGGCAGCTCGATGATTTCCATGGTCTTGAACGCCTTCAGGTCGATGCGGGCCACGCGGGGTGAGTTGTTGGCGTTGGCGAAGAGCCAGCGGCCGTCGTGCTCGCCATTGGTCTGCGAAAGCGCCAGGTGGTGCTGATCGTCCCAGGGAACGAAGCCGTGGGAAGTGTTCAGCATGGGTTTGGTTTCTTCGCTGTAGCCGTAACCGTTTTCGGGGTTCACCGAGAAAACGGGCAGCACTTTCAGGAGGCGGCCGGAGGGCAGGCCGTACACGGCAACCTGGCCGGAGAAGCCGCCTGAAACGAAATTGTATAGCTCATCGTATTTGCCGGGAGCCACGTACGTACGTGCAGCGGCGTCGCCGCCCACGGCCGATTCGGTGCTCTTCATCTTGCAGCTCTGGACGGTCAGCGCAGCGGCTGCGGCCAGGAGTAAGGGAGAAAGTTTCATAATAAAGTATATTAACGGGAATGAAAATTATCAGTTCTTGCCGTCGAGCTTGCGCATGTATTCCAGTACAGCGCGGGCATCGTCGTCGGAGAGGTTCTGGTTGGGCATTCTGACCATACAGATTTCCAGCATGGCCTGAGCTTCCGGATCTTTGTCGAGCATTTCATCCACGTTGGTGACGAAGTTCATGATCCATTCGGGGGTCCTGCGGTCGGTAACGCCTTTCCAGCCGGGCCCTACGAGTTTTTCTTCGGTGGTTTTGTGGCAGGAAGTACATTTTACTTCGGCGATTTCCAGTCCTTTTTTGGCCATGGCTTCATCCAGCGGGTGGGTGAGCTGCACGTCCTTGAATTTGCCGATGCCTTTGGGGTCTACGGCGTTGCTGGCCGCGGCGTTGTTGTCTGCGGCGGGCGTTTCGGAGGCTGGGGCTTTTTCTTCGCCGGCCTTTTCCTGTCCGCCCCCGCACCCGGCTGCCGCAATTGCGATGGCCACGGTGCAGATGAAGAGGTACCTGAGCTGTTTCATGATGTTGTTTGTTTGGTTCAAAGGTCTGAATCGGTGCATGCATCCTTCATGACGGCCGTCAACGATTTTGATGACACTCGGCAACGGAGCCCCCCGTTTTCCATGATATAGATCGTAACCGGCGGCGCAGTGGTCATGGGTGAAAAATGGCAAGGAGCGGCCTGCCCGCCGCACGGGTAAGTGCTGCCGGCAGGTAAGTCAGAAGGATGGATTCTATGGTCTGTTTGGTTGTGGAACTATTTCCCGGCAGGCCGGAACCCAATTTCCAGGTCGGCCGCTTTCGGGAAAAGGATGTTGTTCTCGAGATGGATGTGAAGGTGCAGGTCGTCCTGGAATTCTTTCAGGAGCGCATAGGTCACGCGGTAGGTATTGCACCCGTCCGGCGGAACGGTGTAGTCGCCGCTCAGTTGCTGGATCTGGCGGAAGCGTTCGCCTTCCTGGTCGTGCTCGTGCATCATCATGGAAATGGGCCCGGCCACGGTGCCGAAATGCGCCGGAGCGGCCGATGTGCCGTTTTCCCGGGCTACCACCATCTGACGGATGTAGGGGAAAAGGACGAGCTCCTCTTTCTTCATGTGCATGGTTAGTTCCGCGGCGCTTTCATTAAAAAGCTGCGCGATGCGGACGAGCTCGGGATGCGCGCCGCCGTGTACGTTCGACAGTTTATGGAGATAAGCCTGTAAAACTGGGATCTGGTTGGCAACGTATGCATGGTGCCGGTCCACGATGTGAATGGCCAGTACGTCTGGTTCCCAGGTGTTGTAGTCCGTGCCGGTCTCGGGCTGAACGCCGAGCACTTCCGCCAGGTCTGCGGTGACGGCCGAAATGTCGATTTTCTTTTGGGCGCAGGCTTCTTCCACGGTGCGGTTTCCGTTGCAGCAGAAGTCGATCCGGTATTTGCTGAAAACGGCGGCTGTGCGGTAATTGTCGGATACGAGCTGGCCGATAACGGCTTGTTCCAGGTGTGTCATGGTAATTTGTTTATCGATTTTAAATAAATACATAATTGTCCTTTATAGGAGCCGGAAAAACAGCACAAAGCTACGGGGAAATGCTTTAATAAAAGACAAAATAGTCCTTAATTATAAAATGGGTTTTCCGCTGTAATGCAGCATGGGCGGGAGGTATGATAAAAATCAGTTTTCGGGGGATGGGAGACGCCGGTGCCGGAAGCGAAAAAAGGGCCCGCGCAGCTGGCGGACCCTTATACTTGTCTCCCCCGGAAACAATGCATCGTAATTTTAGCGGCGCGCCCGGTTATCGGGCACCCGGCAATTGCCGGCAGCGCAGGGGCTGGCGTTGAGTACCGCCATCAGCGCGAACAGGCCGCCGAAAATGGCCAGTGGCCATTCCTTCATAAGCATACTGTAAATAAAAATGGTCGCTCCGGCACCCAGCCTGATCCATCGTCCGGCAGACCATTGCGAAAAAATTCGTTTCATGCTGCAAATATGGGCCAATTCGCACCCCGTGAAGGTGACTTGAGTCACATAAACCGGGAATATGGGCAGGAATAATATTTTTCCACATCAGTGCTTTATCATAAATATTTATATATTTTCGTGATACGTGATGATACACGGATGTTAATCGACATGAGGAATTGTTAACCAAATTATCCCGACCCGGTTTTCATTAATTTATTGTAGCAGAAGAATTGATTGCGTTGCACTACGTTGCTGCCGGTCTGTTACTTCATGTGTTTTCACCCGTAAGGCGTGTTCGCTACCTCCATATGGTAGTATCATGATCCCTATTTCATTAGTTAACCAAAAATCAATATCTATGAAGTTCAGAATTTTAGCAATGGCAGGATTGGTTTTCCTGTTCAGCTGCACTAAGAACGACAATGCAGTGCAGGAAACGCCGACGAAAGACACTAAACGTTATCCGGTGCACCTAAGCCTGAAAGAATTCATCCACAAATTGGAGCCGCTGCCCGGGAACGGTGCAAGAAAACTTCAGGGAGGAAGCGCAGCAAAAGATTCCTTACTGGCCTCGAAACTTTGGGGATTACGTATCGTCATCCATGCGAGTTCCAACCCGGTCGCCGTTGTGTCTACCCAACTGCAATATGCCACCGATCCGGATTTTGGAGAATTGACGGATTCATTGCCGGTTGGCAACTATCTGGTTAAAATTGCAGCTATCGCAGACTCAGGAATGTTGACTACCCACGAAGTGGTTCCGCCGACGGTTTATGACGGGGAAGGATATGCACGTGAAATCTTGAAATGGCCGGAACTGTTTTTTAATAGCCAGGAATTTACAGTTAGTGCCACCGGAACAAATGAGGTGAACATGTCGCTTAACCGCGCTTCATCTGCCCTGGAAGTAAATATACTCGACGCACCGGCTGTTCATCCGGATTCGATCGTTACCGTTAGTACACATGTATTAGCGACATATTTCAGTTTCGTAACAGGGAAAGGAGAAGAAATGGCAGCCACGCCGTCGCTGGTTTTTCCAAGGGGAACGGGAGGTGCGTTCTCGGGGCTGTTGGTGAAAATACCGAATGGCAACGAAACCGTCGTGTTCATCAAATACCGGGATAGGGTCACAGGAAACTGGATGACAAAAACGATCTATAACGTACCGGTACAACCGAATGTGAAAACGATTTTGACCGGGAGATTATACCCGCTTCCAGAAGTACCTCCATCCAAGTATAACAATGGCTTTCATATTGAATTGAACGAAGCCTGGGGCACGCCTGTGCAGTCGGAATTCTAGTTTATGAACGGGAAATATTAACCGAGGGCCGGCGAATAATGCCGGCCCTTGTTGTTTTTTTATGAAAAGTACCGGGAATCAGGGATGCCTCGGGCTGAATAAAACCCGAAATTCGCAGGGAACGTTTATTTTAGACGCTCCTGAACCCGATATGCACCTGTTCTCATTCAAATTCCAACATCCCAGCGCCCTGCGGTACGTATGGCTGGTAGTGCTGGCGCCCATCGTCTGCGTGGTCCCGGCCATTCTGCTGGTGGAAGACAATGTGGCGCTGATCATTGCCTCCGTCTTCGCCCCCATCGTCATCGGCTTTTACCTATTGTTCACGAAAGGAAAGGCACAAGACGAAATTTCGCTGGACAATTCCGGTTTCACGTCCGCGTTTTTCGGACGCGTGCAATTCAATGAAATCAAAGCCGTGAAAGGAAGCTCCCTGTTCATGGACCCTCCATCCATACGCATCGAGCTGAACAACGGCCGTAAACTGACCTGGCGCATCACCAGCAAGGGCAGCATTTACAATTCCGTGGAAGACGCGGAAACGTTCCTACGGTTCACTGCCGAACTTTCCCTGAAAATGGACGCCTGGGCACCGAGGGCACAAGTTCGCCAGTCCACCTTGTCGTACGAAAAAGCCCCGCCCTCGGAGCAACTCCGGAAAGTCGTGAAGCGCAACCGAAAACCGGCCCTGGTCATCCCCATCGGCGCCGCTTTCGCGCTGCTGGCGCTCGTCAGGACCTGCGGGAAAGACTGGTTCAAACGCGACGATATCAACTTCGCCCAAATCGCGGCGCAGCAGGAAGAAAAGTACCAAAGCAATATCGGGGAAGCCAAAGCCGTGATGAGCGAATACCTCAAGCGCCAGGGCGCCCATTTCCTCTATACGAACGATACGGCCGCCCGCGCCGAGCTGCTGCCGGATATCAACGTGTCTGACCCCACCGGCATCGCGGCTTTCCGGCATACGGAAGCCAACCGGGAACTGGAAGCCTTCATCGAAAACCCGGATTCCTTCCGCATTCAAACGGTCATCATCGCCGGCGACGGGTCCGTCAAACCCATGCGCGGCAGCATCCTCAACATGAACGACAGCGCAGACGTCCAGCTTTTCATCCGTTTCTACGACCCCCAGCAACGCATCGCGCCGCCCCGGATGCGCGGCGCCGCGCCGGTAGATTCGTCGGAGTTTCCGGTGTTCGACGTAATGACCGGCATTCCCCTGTACGACACCCTGAAGATCGGCGGCGCCATTTCCGAATCCTTTCCCGCCATGCACATGATGCTGGCGCAAGTCCGCCACCGGTCTTCGTTCCGCGTATACCTGACCGGCCGCGAAAAGGACGGTATTTCGGAAACCCTCTTCCGCAACGCGGTCCGGGAGCTCAACAAACAGCTGGCGGCGGTGAAGGCGGATACGAGCGGCTTTGTGGTGAAGATGTACAACCGTTAGTCCTTTCCGGCAATCGGCGGAGCAGCCTTTTTCGTTATATTGCCTTCATGAATACCGCATTTGAACCAACCGTTACTTTCGCCGCGGCATTAGATCAGCAAGACGTGCTCGCCGGCTTCAAATCCCGATTCCACTTCCCGCAACACGCAGGGAAAGACGCTATTTATTTCTGCGGAAACTCCCTCGGCCTGCAAGCCAGGTCTGTCGCCGGCGCCATTGAACAGGAACTGGAAGATTGGCGGAACCTGGCGGTGGAAGGGTATTTCCGCGCCAAAAATCCCTGGCTTTTCTATCATGCCAATTTCAGCGAAACTTTATCCGGCATGATGGGCTGCTCGCCCGAAGAAGTGACGGTCATGAACACGCTCACCGTCAACCTGCACCTCATCCTCCAGAGCTTCTACCGCCCAACGAAAGAGCGGTACCGCATCGTGATGGAAGCCGGGGCGTTCCCGTCCGACCAATACGCCCTCGAAACGCTGGTCCGCCTCCATGGCCTGGACCCCGACGATGCCCTTGTGGAAATTTCGCCGCGGGAAGGGGAGAAGCTCCTCCGCACGGAAGACATCCTCGACGTGATCGCCCGCCAGGGCAATAGCCTGGCGCTCGTGCTCATGGGCGGCATCAATTATTACACTGGCCAGTTTTACGATATGCCCGCCATTACCGCCGCCGCGCAACGGCAGGGCGCCTTTGCCGGGTGGGACCTGGCCCATGTGGCCGGCAATATTCCCCTCCGGCTCCACGATTGGAACGTGGATTTTGCGGTATGGTGCTCCTATAAATACCTGAACGGCGGCCCCGGCGCGGCCGGCGGGCTTTTCGTGCATGAAAGGCACGGCAGCGATCCCGCTTTTCCACGTCTCGGCGGCTGGTGGGGGAACGATGAAAAAACGAGGTTTAAGATGGAAAAGGGCTTCGTCCCGAAACCCGGTGCGGCCGGCTGGCAGATCAGTACCGCACAGGTTTTCAACATGGTGGCGCTGAAAGCTTCGCTGGAACTGTTCAGGGAAGCGGGGATCGAAGCGTTGCGGGCCAAAAGCCTCCGGCTCACGGCCTACCTGGAGTTCCTGCTGGGCCAGGCTTCACTGCCCTGCGAGATCATCACCCCGGCCGATCCGCTGCAAAGAGGCGCGCAGTTGTCGCTGTATTTCCCGAAAGACGGGAAGGCGATCCACGCGCGCATGATGGAAAACGGGATCATCTGCGATTACCGCGAGCCCGGCGTGATCCGCCTGGCGCCCGCGCCGCTGTATTGCTCCTATTCAGATGTGCTCCGGTTCCACGACGTTTTAAAATCATTCGCATGAGTACTTCCATCAAAAACTGGCTCGCCCTTGGCGATTCGTACACTATCGGCGAAGGCGTTCCGCTGTTCGAGAGCTTTCCGTACCAGGCGCTCCAGCTCCTGCGCGCGGCCGGCATGCAGGTACAGGCGCCGGAGATCGTCGCGAAAACGGGGTGGACCACCGGTGAGTTGATCCATCACCTGCAACACAACACCCGGCTGCTGCCGGCGTACGATTTCGTGTCGCTGCTGATCGGGGTGAACAACCAGTACCGCGGGCTGCCGGAAACGGAATATGCGCAGGAATTCGAATGGCTGGCAAACCGGGCGCTGGAGCTTGCAGGCGGTGGAAAAATAGTGGTGGTGAGCATCCCGGATTGGGGCGTGACGCCCTTCGCCGCGGGGCGCGATACGGATACCATTTGCAACCAGATCGACGAGTTCAACGGCATCAGCCGCGAAATCAGCGGAAAACTGGGCATACCTTATATTAATATCACGGAAAGTTACCGGCTTACCGGCGGCCGGCCGGAAAGCGTGGTGGAAGACAAACTGCACCCTTCCGGGGCCGTGTACGCAGGGTGGGCGGAAAAAGTGGCCGCCGCCTTCGGGAATGGATAATCCGCAGCAACACAATACTTTTTATATGATGAATCCCTGCCCTCCGCGGCAGGGATTTTGATTCAATGAGAATTATCCTACATTTGCACCCCTGACCCGCCGGCAACATCCGGGAAGGTCACTTTTTGCGGATCCCTGTACGAAACAGCCATTGGGCGCAATACAGGGTTTACTATCTTTATGAAGTACTTTAACCTTTATTAAAACTGTTTATGCAATTTCTGGATTTTGAAAAGCCGATTGCGGATCTGTACGAACAACTGGAAAAACTGAGGGAAAACGGGGAGAAGTCCGGCGTGGACGTTTCCGCTACCGTGAAAGAGTACGAGCAGAAAATCATCGACACCAAGCAACAGGTCTATAACAATCTCTCCAGCTGGCAGAAAGTGCAGCTGAGCCGCCATCCCGAAAGGCCGTACACATTGGAGTACATCGAAAGAATGACGGAAAACTTCGTGGAGCTGCATGGCGACCGCAATGTGAAAGACGACAAGGCGATGGTTGGCGGATTTGCGGAAATCGGCGGTGAAACTGCGATGTTCATCGGCCAGCAGAAAGGCGTGAATACTAAGATGCGGCAGATCCGCAACTTCGGTATGGCCAACCCTGAAGGTTACCGCAAAGCCCTCCGGCTCATGAAGCTGGCGGAGCGTTTCAACAAGCCCATCATCACCCTCATCGATACCCCGGGCGCATATCCCGGCCTGGAAGCGGAAGAGCGCGGACAAGGCGAAGCGATCGCCCGTAACCTGTTCGAAATGGTGAAGCTCCGCGTTCCCGTGATCTGCGTGATCATCGGCGAAGGCGCATCCGGCGGCGCGCTGGGCATCGGCATCGGCGACCGTATCTTCATGCTCGAAAACAGCTGGTACACCGTAATCTCCCCCGAAAACTGCTCCACCATCCTCTGGAGAAGCTGGAATTTCAAGGAAAAAGCGGCGGAAGAGCTCAAGCTCACTTCCGGGTACATGAGCCAGTTCGGACTGGTAGACGGGGTGATCCCCGAACCCGTGGGCGGCGCACATTCCAACCACGAAGAAATGGCCGAGATCCTGAAGAAACGCCTCATCGAAACCCTGGCCGAATTGAAAAAGATCGACCCGGACACGCGCATCGAACAACGGATCGATAAATTTTCCAATATGGGCTTCTTCGAAGAACGTTGATCAAAATTGACATTCGTCCGGCAAAAAAGAGCGCAGCTGTATTGCGGGTATCAATCCAATTGACAATCTTTGCATTTTCTAAGGCAGCACTGCGGCCATTGACCATTTGAAATATGTTACAGGAACAATTAAGGGGCACCGGCGTGGCATTGGTGACACCGTTCACCGCCAGCGAAGCGATTGACTGGAATGCCCTCGAAAGGCTTATCGATCATGTGATCACCGGGGGCGTAGACTACGTCGTGACCCTCGGCACTACCGGGGAAACACCCACACTTTCCTCCGAAGAAAAACTCGACCTGATCCGCTTTACCTTCGAAAAGGTGAAGAAGCGCGTGCCCGTAGTGGTGGGCGTTGGCGATTATAACACCGCCGATGTCGTGAAGCGACTGGCATCCTGCCCGCTCGACGAAGCCGCCGCCATCCTCAGCGTGGCGCCTTATTACAGCAAACCCACGCAGGAAGGCATCTTCCAGCACTATAAGGCCATCGCCGCCGCATCTCCCAAACCCATCATCCTGTACAACGTTCCCGGCCGCACCGGCCGTAACATGACGGCAGAAACCACCCTGCGCATCGCGCACGAAGTGGAAAACGTCATCGCCATGAAAGAAGCATCGGGCGATATGCTGCAATGCATGCAGATCATCCGCGACAAACCGAAAGGCTTCCTGGTGATCAGTGGAGACGATGGCGTTGCCATGCCGCAGCTGGCCTGTGGAATGGACGGCGTAATCTCCGTGGCTGCGAACTACTTCGCGAAAGACTTCCCCGCGATGGTGAAAGCCGCGCTGGCAGGAGATTTCGAAACGGCCCGCAACCTGCACTACCGCATGCTCGAAGGCTTCGATCTCATGTTCGCGGAAAACAATCCCGCCGGCATCAAGGCGTTCCTGCACCAGGCCGGCCTCATGGAAAACGTGTTCCGCCTGCCGGTAATCCCCGCCACGGAAGCGCTCCAGCAACAGATCAAAAAGTATCTCTCCGCATACTAACCCGGTTTCACCGGAAAGCGGAAGGGCTGACGGCCGGTTTTTATACCAGGCGTCAGCCCTTTTTGTTTTGCGGCATGTGCGTAGCGGCCGGATGGCGCAAAAAAGGGCGCCCTTGCCAGGCGCCCAGGGGGTATAGGGTTGAACAGGATAATCAACTAAAAAGCAAACCCAACGGTAAGTCCGAGCCCGCGAACGCCGAGGAAAGGCATCTTGATGTCTGCCCGCACCCCGTCGTTGCGCACATCGGCTTTGATGTTTTTTTCACTTCCGCCGAGGTCTATCAGGTCTTCCAGGTCGGCCTTCAGTTCGGCACGGTCTGCTTCGTCGAGATCGCTGAGGTCGGTAAGCCCTTCCACCTTACCTGTCATTTTGCCGTAATGGGCGCCGATGATGTAGAGGTCAATCACCACGCGCTTGGCGATCATGAACTGTCCGCCCATGATCACACCGCCGCCAAAGCCTTTGGTATGGCCGTTGAGGGGCACGAGGGTGGTGGAGCCGTCCGGTTTTTCGTAATCGTAGGGGTAATCGTACTTGAATTTGCTGTAACGGCCGTAGATGCCGCCGTAAAAGCCCCTGGCGCCGGGGCGCTTCCCGGTGTAAATGCGGAATTCCGCCGTGAGGGCGCCGCCGCTCATCTGCAACTTATCGAGCTGGCTTTGCAGATCGTCTTCCCCGTCTTCCTTGATCTGGTCCATCACGTTTTCGCCGAGCATGCTCTTGGTAAGGGCGCTTTTCGGCATGTAACGGTACCCCAGCGATGCGGAGATCTTGCGGGTCAGCATGCGCTCGTAGGTAAGGCTGTAGTTGTTGAGGGTAAGGCTGGAAAGATTGGTTTTCAGGATGTTGGAATACATCGGGAGGTTGCGTAACCGCTCTTTCCGGGATGGGGGCGTTTCAATGGTACTGTCGACAGGTGCTCCGGTCTGCTGCGCCATGGCCGCAGTGCCGAGGCAAAGGGCTGCGACGAGGGTAAGTGCTGCGTGTTTCATGTTATAGGAAAAATATTTAATGCATAAAGATAAATGCATGCTTTTTCCCCTGCAATACACCATTTTAGGTATTGCTTTTATAAATAAATTATATTTTAATTAAGGATTATATGATGTAGGTCGCCCCTTCGAGCGCGAGTTCCGTATTGGGGAAAACGGGGATGCACTCGTCGAGGAAAGGTTGCAGTTCTGTGTATTTGGAAGAAAAATGCCCGATCAGGAGCCGCCGGGCGCCCGCCATTCCGGCGAGGGTAGCGGCCTGGACGGTGGTGCTGTGGTACCGGTCGGCCGCGCGCTGGCGGAGATCGTCGAGGTAAGTGGTTTCGTGGTACATGAGGTCGGCATCCTGCAGCCAGGGCACCAGTTCTTCGTCGTAAATGCTGTCTGCGCAATAAACATACCGCCGGGCGGGGTTCGGGGGCAGCGTCACCCAGTCGTTTTTTACGATGGTCCCGTCTTTCCTGATATAATCTTCGCCGTCGGCCAGGTGGGAGAAGAAGGCAGACGGGATTTCGTAGGCGCGGGTTTGTTCGGGTATAATGCGGCGCTTGCGGCGCTGTACGCTGAAAGCAAAGCCATAGCAGGGGATGCGGTGGCGGGTAGGGAAGCAGGACACTTCCATGTCTTTGTCCTGGAAAAGCACGCCTGCCGACTCCGGCGTCAGCGGCTGGAACTGCAGCTCGAAACGCAGGGTGGTGGCGGCGTGGCGGAGTTGCAGCTCGAGGATGTCCCACAGGCCCGGCGGACCGAATACCGTCAGCGGTTCGATGCGGCCGAGGAGGCTCATACTGTTGATGAGGCCGATCAGGCCGAAATAATGATCGCCATGCAGGTGGCTGATGAAGATGTAACGGATTTTTCCGCGGCGCACCTTGTATTTGGCGAGCTGCGTTTGTGTGCCCTCACCGCAGTCGATCAGCATGAGCTGATCGTTATACGTGAGCACCTGTGCGGTGGGGTGCCGCTCCGGGGTGGGTATCGCCGAGTTGTTGCCGAGGATGGTGACCGCAAACATGAGCCAGTAGTTAAAATTTATTCGTCGCCGAGATCCAGTTCGCGTTCCAGGTCTTCCATCATCACCATATCGATGGCTTCGGATTCGGTGGGCACGATATTGAGCATTTCGGGGTGTAGTTCCGAGAGCTCGGCTGTTAAAACCTTGTTAAGTCCGGTTACGGCGGCGGAAAGGCCATGGTCGTACCGGTGCTGATACACTGTAAAAATGGCTTCCAGCGCCCGTGCATCGGCAGATTGCAGGGAATGCAGGTCCAGCACGAGGTTGAGGCCGGTCAGTTCGGGGATGCCGAGCACTTCCTTTTCGAGTTCCGCAGCCATTTTGGCATCCAGCGCGGCTTCTTCCAGCCTAAAAATCAGTATTTTCTCTTTGGTATCAATTTTGAATTGCATACGGCGGATGTTATCAATCACAAACATTATAAAAAAAGGATTCGGCAAAAAGGAAACCCGTCGAAGAACGTACCTGGAGAAGTAAATAACACCCAATCGTCAACATCCCTCTTCTCGTAGATATATTCAGCAAACAAGGCCCTTCAGCGCAAAAGTAAATCTTAACCAATAATGTGCAAGGATAAAAAGTAAATCCAATTTAATTTGGTAATATTGTATAAGCATGCCCCCGTAAGGGTTTAACAAAATCAACAAACAATGGATCAGAATTTTTCACCGCAAGTAAAGGAGATCATTACGTTCAGTAGGGAGGAGGCTTTGCGACTGGGTAATGATTTCATCGGTACGGAACACCTGCTGCTGGGTATTATTCGTGAAGGTGAGGGAACGGCTGTAAAAATCCTACAGGCGCTGAACGTTGATCTGTATGAGTTACGCAAGGAAGTGGAGTTGGCGATAAAAGACAAGACAGGCAAAAACATTGCGAACATCAACAGTCTTCCCCTGACCCGCCAGGCAGAGAAAGTGATCCGGGTAACCGTGCTGGAAGCAAAGGCGCTGAAGAGTCCCACCGTGGAAACAGAGCACCTCATGCTATCCATCCTCAAGAATAAAGAAAACGTTTGTACGCAAATCCTTCAACAATTTGACGTGGACTACGATACTTTTAAAAACGAACTGGGCTTCGTAAAATCTGCCGATCCGAAAGCAGAATTCGATGACCCCGGAGAAGAGGAGTTCGAAGACGAACGCAAAAGTTATGCTTCCAAACAGAAGCAGACCAACACCAAGTCGAAAACTCCCGTTCTCGATAACTTCGGCCGTGATATCACCAAACTGGCCGAAAGCGGCAGCCTCGATCCGATCGTGGGCCGCGAAGCGGAAATCGAACGCGTTTCGCAGATCCTTTCCCGCCGTAAAAAGAACAACCCCATCCTGATCGGTGAGCCCGGTGTAGGTAAAACTGCCATCGTGGAAGGCCTCGCCCTCCGCATCGTGCAGCGCAAGGTTTCCCGCGTGCTGTTCGACAAGCGCGTGGTTAGCCTCGACCTCGCCGCCCTCGTGGCCGGTACCAAATACCGCGGCCAGTTCGAGGAAAGGATGAAGGCGATCATGAACGAGCTGGAAAAGAACCGCGACGTAATCCTGTTCATCGATGAGATTCACACCATCGTTGGCGCAGGCGGCGCTTCCGGTTCGCTGGACGCTTCCAACATCTTCAAGCCCGCCCTCGCAAGAGGCGAGCTCCAGTGCATCGGCGCCTCCACTTTGGATGAATACCGCATGTACATCGAGAAAGATGGCGCCCTCGACCGCCGGTTCCAGAAGGTAATGGTTGATCCCCCCTCCGTGGAGGAAACCATCCAGATCCTCAACAACATCAAACCGCGCTACGAGGAATACCATAACGTGTCTTACACTGACGACGCCATCGACGCATGCGTGAAACTCAGCGACCGTTATATGACCGACCGCCTGCTGCCCGACAAGGCCATCGACGTGCTCGATGAAGTTGGCGCCCGCGTCCATCTCAAAAACATCAACGTTCCGCAAAATATCCTCGACCTCGAAAAACAGATCGAAGACATCAAGCAGGAAAAGAATAAAGTCGTGAAGAGCCAGCGCTTCGAAGAAGCCGCCGCCCTCCGCGATACCGAAAAGAAACTCGGCGAAGACCTCGAAAAGGCCAAAGCCGTGTGGGAAGAAGAAGTAAAACACAAACGCTACCCGATCGATGAAGAAGCGATCGCCGAAGTGGTGAGCATGATGACCGGCATCCCCGTAAAACGGATGGTGCAGGCCGAAAACGAAAAGCTCCGCCGCATGGGCGAAGACCTCAAATCCGCCGTGGTGGGTCAGGCCGAAGCCATTTCCAAAGTCACGAAAGCCATCCAGCGTAACCGCGTTGGCCTGAAAGACCCGAAGAAACCCATCGGTACCTTCATCTTCCTGGGCCCCACCGGTGTCGGTAAAACCGAGCTGGCAAAAGCCCTCGCCCGGTATATGTTCGACTCGGAAGACGCGCTCATCCGTATCGATATGTCCGAATACATGGAGAAATTCTCCGTAAGCCGCCTCATCGGCGCGCCTCCGGGATATGTTGGGTACGAAGAAGGTGGCCAGCTCACCGAAAAAGTACGCCGCAAACCGTACTCGGTGATCCTGCTCGACGAAATCGAGAAAGCCCATCCGGATATCTATAATATCCTGCTGCAGGTGCTCGACGATGGTATTCTGACAGACGGCCTGGGCCGGAAGGTGGACTTTAAGAACACGCTCATCATCATGACCTCCAACATCGGGGTGCGCCAGTTGAAAGACTTCGGTGCAGGCGTGGGCTTCTCTACCGGCGCCCGTGTGGTGAACGAAGAAGAGAACACCAAAGCGGTGATCGAAAAAGCCCTGAAACGGACGTTCTCTCCCGAGTTCCTCAACCGTATCGATGATGTGATCATCTTCAACTCGCTCAGCAAGGAAGATATCTACACCATTATCGATATCACGATGAAAGGGGTGCTCGTTCGCCTGCAGAACCTGGGCTTCAGCCTGGAACTGACAGACGAGGCGAAAGGGTTCCTGGCCGAGAAAGGGTACGATCAGCAGTTTGGCGCCCGTCCGCTCCACAGGGCCATCCAGAAATACCTGGAAGATCCCCTGGCGGAAGAGATCCTCAACATGAATATCCACAACGGGGATATCCTCATCGCAGATCTCGACAAGGAAAACCAGAAACTGGTGTTCTCCCTGAAGAACCCCTCCAAAAGCAAATCGGAGAAATCCGAAGCGTAAACCGTAAAACAGATCAATCGATCATACAGCTGCCGGCGATGAGCCGGCAGCTTTTTTTATGCACAATTTTTCAGTGATTATCAATTCTATATATGTTTTCCCGATCATATTACATATTGATTAAATAAAAAACATGATTGAAATGATATATTAATCAAAATTTATATGTAACATTGCGGAAGATTAGCATGCGCCCGTAAAATGGGTCGGGGCAGAACAGTAATTATTAAAGGACTTGGTTTTCAATTCATCTCTATAAACGCATATTTTTTAACCTTTTACCTATGAAGAAGTCGTTACGCATAGCGGGTGTATTCCTCGCGTTATTTTTCTCTTACGACGGCGTGAAGGCACAGGTCAAGATCGGGGGAGACCCGGCGGTAGTAGACGCTAACGCCATTCTTGAACTGGAGAGCGCCAGGAAGGGCCTTTTGCTGCCCCGCCTCAATAAAACCGGATATGAGCTCCTCGTTAGCCGCAACCCGACACCGGGTATGGTGGTGTATGTAAACGATGGCACTGCCGATTCGAGAGGTGTCGGTTTCTACGTGAAAACCGCAGACGGCAACACCAAAGCCGCGTGGACCAAAATGGCCGGCGACGCGGGCGGCGCCGGGCCCTGGAAACTGACCGGCAACGACGTGAGCGCCGGCGATTGGCTCGGTACCACCAACGCCTTTCCGCTGCTCTTCAAAGCCAATAACAATGAAGTAATGCGGTTCGATCCCACCACCGGCAACATCACCATTCCCTACGCGAACGTCCCCGACGCCGCGGCCAGCTCCAACCAGGTGGTGATCATCGGAACAGACGGCCTCATCCAGAAAAAAGACCTTTCGCTCACTTCCGTAACCGGCGTAAACGGCCTGCAGGGCAACCTGACGATGAGCGTTTCTCCGGCAACCACCAATAACATCGCAGAACTGGTGATCACCGGCGCTTCCAAAACGCTGGACGTGAAACTGCCGATCATGATCGGCGGCACCACACAGCAATACGGTTTCATGACGATCGATGACTGGAAGAAACTCCAGGCCATCACTTCTGTAGACGGTATTTCAGTAGGTAATATCGTGTCCGACGGTACCGCTACCGAACAGGGCGCGCGCATCGTTCGCCTGACCGGGGCCGACGAAGGCAAACTGGTACTGCATATGATCGAAGCGTCTGCAACGGCGGCTGGTGTTGTGAGCACGGGCGCACAGGTTTTCGCTGGTGCAAAAACCTTTAACAACGCCGCTACGTTCAAGAACACCGTAACTACAGAAGGCGCGGCTACTTTCAAAAACACCGCTGCTTTCGAAAAGGCAGCCACTTTCGCTGAAACCGTAGCCATCACCGGCAACACCACTGTAGGCGGTACCTTAACCGTAACCGGCGATGCAACATTAAATGGTAACACGATCGTAGACAAGTCGCTTTCCTTTAACAATCCGACGCCTTTCAGCACCGCGGTCCCAGCTACATATTATATGGCCGTTCTGAACGACCAGGCCGGCTATGCGCTGGAAACGGTTGAAATCCCCGCGCACCGCCTCAATGGCATTTCCAAGATCAACGTCGGCGCGGCATCCGTAGAAGCTGATCCCACTGACGGCCACATCAACCTCATCGCAGATAAAACCGGCACCGGCTTCGCCATCGAAACGGCTCCGAACACCATCACCATTAAACTCCCCGACGCAAGCGCCACCGCAAATGGTACCGTAACAACGGAAACACAATCCTTCAAAGGTCAGAAAACCATCCTCGATACCCTGAACATCGGCGGTAACGCAGTGGTAGGTTCCAAAGTGAACATCAACGGCTCCATGTCCGTTCCCTTCCGGATCCTCACCCCCGGCGACCATACGCTTGGCATCGACGACTATATGGTGGTGGCGAAATGCGCCTCCAGCGGTACAGGTGCGGTAGGTGAAGTAGAACCTATTTCTACGATCACCCTTCCTGCAGCAGCCAACGCGAAAAACCGCGTTTACATGATCCGCCGCGAACAGCGTATCGCCGACGAGATCGCACAGCTGCACATCGTTGCCAGCGGCGGACAGATCAGCGGCCGCGCATCCGTGATCATCAGCGAGCCCGGGTTTACTGTAACCGTAGTGTCTGACGGTACTACCTGGTACATGGTTTCCCGCTCTGTAATGTAATAGATTTTCGATTGAAAGGAACGGCGGTAAACGCGCCGCCGTTCCTTTATAATCCAACAATCCCCCGCTATGAAATTTTCCTTCTCTCTTTGCAGCATCACCGCATCCATCTTCCTTTCCGCCCTTTTCTCGGGGCAGGATGCAAAGGCTCAGCTTAAACTCGGCGGCAACACGAGCATCATCCGTGGAGACGCCCTCCTTGAAATGGAAAGCTCCCGCAAAGGCCTGCTGCTGCCCCGCGTCAATGCAACGGCGCTCACCAAAGCCCCGCTAGACACAGCCGCTGCGGGCATGATGATCTACAACACCACCGACAACAAAGTATACATCCGCTCCAGTGGCACCTGGAAACCCGTAAGCGACGCCGCTTCCACGGGTTGGAACCTGACCGGCAATTCCACCATTAACCCCGCATTGAACTTTTTGGGCACTACAGATGCCCGGCCGCTCATTTTCAAAACCAATGCCACCGAATACGCACGGATCACGGAAACGGGAAAGATGGGCGTAGGCACGTTGTACCCGAATTCCGCTTTGCATGTCAACGGTTCTACCGCCACCAATGTGGCCGTGGCCACGGGGAACTTCGCCATGGCGGATTCCAACAGCGTCGTGATCATGAACAACACGGCAGATGCCAATTTTGCGTTACAAAATCCTGCTAACTATAAAGGCCGCGCTATTGAAGTGGTGGCGTACGGCACAGCGAACGTAAACTTCACGGGTTTTAATATTCGTGCACAAAATGCCGCCAACCCTACTATTTCATTGACTCCGGGCTATAGTCTCCGTCTTGTCAGCGATGGAACCAGCTGGGTGATTTCCGGCAAACAGCGAAGCGGTCTGCCTTTATATATGGCTACTACGACCGGCGCAGGTGAAGGTGAAGTTGTCCGCGATTACAATGGATATGTCAGCAAAGGAAATGGTGTATTCCAGACAGACGTGCAGGCGGTACCGTTAAATCCAATCCCCAATGAAGGCGCCTGGTTCAGCATGATGCTGCAAACCGTTGGTGGCGGATATTTCGGGCAATTCAACCTGAACGATCATAATGCCTATTTCCGGGGGAATGAAGTTGCGAATCTGGGCACCTCGGTATGGCAGAAATTCATCAGCCACCCGGCTACCGTCCAGTTTAACGCTCAAAGCACCGGAACAGACAGTTTGAATTTCAATATGACCAATAACCGGAACGTCATATTTAGTACCAACAATACGCCACGCATGCGGCTTACTGGTGATGGCACAACGCGGCTGCACACTGCAGTTGCTACCAATATCAAACTGGTAACTACAACGCCTTACAACGTGGATCCAACAGATTATACGATCGTTGCAAGAGTCACTGGTGGCAATAACCCTGATATTACGATCAACTTGCCAGATGCTTCTACAACACCCGGACGAATTTTGATAATTCGTGGCCTTGTGCAAGGAACCGGGACAGCACCGGACATCATTATTCACCCAACATCGGGCGATTCAATTAACATGACGACCGGTGACCTCACCTTTCAAGCTTCTAACAGTAGAACTGCTACACTCAATTCCATAATGCTCCAGGCGTTGGATGACAATAACTGGGTCATAATCAGCCGATAGAATCACTCGCATATGAAATGCTTCTCGACCATACTCGCATTTTCCTTCCTGCCTTTCCTCGCGAAAGCGCAACAGGCGGCCGTGTACATCGCGCCGGGAGAGCGTTTGCAGGTAAACCCGGGAGAAAATTTCAGCGTTTACGGCAACATGGTGAATAACGGCGCCCTCGGCTCCGGCAACAATGCATCCATCTATTTCTTCGGGAAATCGTGGAGCAACGGCGCAGGCGCTTCCCTGCCCGACGAAAGCGTCAACGGCATCACAGGCAAGGGCGGCATGTTCCGGTTTTACGGAAACAATCCCCTGTACGGCAACCAGGGCTCGCAACAGGTTTTCGGTGGATATAACGCCGTAAGCCGCCTCGGTGCCACTTTTCCCAATATCGACATCAATAATCCACTGGGGCTGATCATGTCTGACCTGACAGACCTCAAGATCCGCAATACTCTCAATTTCACCGCCGGCCACCTCTTCCTCAACGGCTGGAACCTCGTGATCGGGAACGGCAATCCCGGACAGATAACAGGTTACAGCGAACAGGCCTTCATCGTGACCGGCACCGCCATCGCAGGAGGGTTCCTCTTCCGCGAACAGGTAAAAGGCGCAGACGGAAAGGTCGTTTTCCCCATCGGCTCATCCCCGGCGGGTTATGCCCCCTTCCAGATCGAATACAGCGGCCCGGCCGATGATTTCCGCGCCCGCGTGTTCGACAGCGTGTACCAATACGCCATTTCAGGCCTCGTCAATAAACTGGACTTCACCAACAAAACCTGGAACATCGCCCGCGGGCGGACAGACGAGTCCGACACGCGCCTCACCATCCAGCACATGGATGCCGACGAAGGCCGCGAATACAGCGCCTGGCGATCCTCTTCCTACGTTTCCCGCTATCTCAACAACGCCTGGGACAATGTGGAGCCGGAATCCTTTCCCACAGCGGGCAACATCACCACTACCGGCACACTGCGAAATGCCACGATGCACGTGCGCCGCTTCAACAAAGGCATCCGCAACAACGAATACTTCACCAAAGCCTCGATACTGTACGGCCCATACGCGCCGGCCGTTTTCATCGTGTTTAACGCCTACCGCATCAACGAATCGCTCGTGCAGCTGGAGTGGTCGGTTGCCCGCGAACTGAACAACGAAAAATTCATCATCGAGCGGCGGCTGGATAAAGACACGGGTTTCGTGAAAGTAGGGGAGGTCTTTTCCATGGCCCCCAACGGCAATTCCACCACCCGGCTCGATTATAAGTACGTAGACCCCAACGGCCATGACGGCTGGAGTTACTACCGCATCCGCGCCGTATCGCGCAATGGCGGCCGCGAAAGCGTGACGGAAATCCGCGAAGTGCCGCCGTTCCTCCGTCTCGACGTGTTCCCCAATCCCAACTTCGGGAACTTCCAGGTGAGGGTGCGCGGCCTGCAATCCAAGCTCCTCATGCAGATCGTAAGCAGCGTGGGGCAGGTGATGGAACAATACCACATTGAAGGAGAACGGACGATTTACGTGAACAACCTGGCGAAAGGGACCTATGTGCTGGTGTTTTACGACCGGCAGACAGGCCGGCTGGTGCGGACCTTCAAGATCGTGGTGCTGGAGCGATAGGCAACAAAATCCTTGTTAAATTCCCGGAATTGCAGCAAATTTGCAGTGTCTGATTACCCAACACTGCACACGCTTAAAAATACCGGGCTTTGAAAAAGATCATCATCACGATTGACGGATATTCCTCCTGCGGGAAAAGCACGCTGGCCAAACAACTGGCGGCGAAGCTGAATTATCTGTATATCGACAGCGGTGCCATGTACCGCGCGATCACCCTGTATTTCATTCAGCAACGTGTGGACTGGGCAGACACTTACCAGGTGAAAACCGCCCTGGAAAGTATCCAGCTCGAATTCGTCTACAACCAGCTGACCGGCCAGAGCGATATGTACCTCAACGAAGAGAACGTAGAGCCCATGATCCGGGAGATGGTAGTGGCGGAAAAAGTGAGCGAGGTGGCGGCGGTCCGCGAAGTGCGGGAATTTGCCGTTGCCCAGCAGCAGCAAATGGGCGCCGCGAAAGGGATCGTGATGGATGGTAGGGATATCGGCACCGTGGTGTTCCCCCATGCGGAACTGAAAATCTTCATGACGGCAGACCCTGCCGTGCGCGTGCAACGCCGGTTCAAGGAACTCTACGCCAAGAACCCCAACATCTCGCTCCACGAAGTCAAAGAAAACCTCGAGCTCCGCGATTATATCGACTCCAACCGCGCCGTTAGCCCCCTCCGCAAAGCAGACGACGCCATCATCCTCGATAACAGCAACCTCACGATGGATGAACAGCTCGATCTCGTGTCGCAATGGGTCGAAGACGCGATCATGGCACATTCCTCCTGATTTTTTTTGTATATCAAAAAAACGTTATTACCTTTAGGTAACGATACTATACCTCCTTAACCTCATCCTCCGAAATTCCTGCATAATTAATGGTCTTGGCGTCATTTTCCCAATTGGGATCATGAACATTGTATGCCGCCCGATATTTGGACCTGTGACTTTATTCCTGGAAAAAAACCTGCTACTTTGTTGCCAGTCAACCTGTTGACTCATGTTCCCGGACGCCGCGCTGCGCCGCCGGCAACATGCCATCGCAGCAATCAGCGGTTTTTGTGATTGTCCAAAGGCTTTGAGCCATATCCGGACTGCATCCAGTTAAAAGACCATGCTATTAACCGTATAGTAATGAACGCTGAAATATATTTCGCGCCGCCATGCCCATCTGGCTGGCCGGCTTGTAAAATCAATGTGGACCGGTGGCGATACCCGCCCCGATTCATATTTTCAGTAGGTGTATTCGGTTAATAGGAAAGGGGCGAATTCTTTCGCCCCTTCACTTTTTCTGGAAGGTTCGGGATATCGCAATTATACTTTAACTTGTGGAAGCTGTTTGCACCTTTAAGCATGTTTCTCAATAGGTTCATCGTCCTGCTCTCACTGCAGCTATATTTCATGGCAAGTGCCTCGGCACAGGATTCCGTGCGGGTTTTCCGCACCCTTGACTCCATCCGCGCCCTGCACGACGATACTGCCAAAGTGAACGCCTACCTGGCCAAATCCAGGTCCATGTACCGGTATTTCGACCAGTCGGGGCGGGATAACCCCTTCCTCCAGGAAGCCCTGGCCCTTTCCGGCCGCCTCCGATACCCGAAAGGCCAGGCCGAAGCGTATAACGACATCGGCACCTCCCGCCGCAACAAATCCCTGTACATCCTCGCCACAGAATACCACGAAAAAGCCCTTAAAGCCGCGATCGAAAGTAAAAACGAACGCCTCATCGCCACCTCGCACAACAACGTGGGCGTCGACTACCGCCGCCGCGAAATGCTCGAAAAAGCCTTCGAACACCACTTCCAGGCCCTGAAAATCGCCGAAAGGATCAACGAGACCCGGTCGCTGACGGTCGCCATCAACTCCATCGGCAATATTTACCTCTCAGACGCCAAATACGACGCCGCCATCCGCGAATTCACCCGCGCGCTCGACCTCGAACAGAAATCCGACAATCCGCTCGGCGTAGCCATCAACCTCGGCAACCTCGGATATGCGTACGAAGGGCTCAACCAGCTCGATAAAGCCATCGATTTCTACGAACGCTCCCTGGCCGTAAACCAACAGCTGAACAATCATACCGGCATGGCCATCTGCTACACCTGCCTCGGCACGGCCTGGCAGAAAAAGGGCAACAACGCCGCCGCCATGACCTACCTGCAAAAAGCGCTCACGGCCAACGAACAGGTGGAAGACAAAGTGCACCTGGCCGAAAATTACCTCTCCATCGGCCGCCTCCTCAACGACGAAGGCAAGCTCCCCGAAGCCCGTAAATACATCCAGCAGGCGCTGGACATGGGGCATACCTGGACGTTCAATTACATCCTCCAGGAAGGGTACAAGGCCATGGCCGACAATTACAAACGCGCCGGCGAATTCGCCAAATCCCTCGATAATACGCAGCTTGCGCTCCAGTATAAGGACAGTATCCTCGAAGAGCGCACCAGCACGGAGTTTGCGCAGATGAAAGCCCTGCACGAAGTGCATCAGAAAGACAATCGCATCAAAGAACTGCAGAAAGACCAGGAGATCAACCAGCTCCGCATCCGCCGGAACCTGGCGCTCGTGATCGCCCTGGCGGGGTTCCTGTTCATGCTCATCGTTGGCGGGTTCTTCTATATCCGCCACCGCAACCTCCAGGCCAACCGCCAAACGCTCCAGCTCGAGCTGCGGTCGCTACGGTCGCAGATGAACCCGCATTTCATCTTCAATTCCCTCAACTCCATCCATCGCTACATCTGGAGCAATAACCAGGAAGAAGCGTCGGAATACCTCACGAAGTTTTCCAAGCTCATGCGCATGATCCTCGACAACAGCCAGCACACCTTCATCCCGCTCAACAAGGAGCTGGATTCCCTGCGGCTGTACCTCGATCTGGAAGCACTGCGTTGCAACCATATGTTTGATTATCATATTTTCGTGGACGATGAGATCAATGAAGAGGAAGTCCTCATCCCGCCCATGATCATCCAGCCATATGTGGAAAACGCCATCTGGCATGGGTTAGTGCACAGATCGGAAAAGGGGCGGCTGGATATAGAAGTAGGTTTGAAGGGAAGGATTCTGGAAGTGACGGTGACGGATAACGGGATCGGGCGGAAGCTGGCGATGGAAATCCGGGAGAAGAAAGACAGGCTCCACAATTCCATGGGAATGAAAGTTACAGAAGGGCGGATCGCCCTCATCCGGAAAATCAATAATACCAAAGACGCGAACGTGGAAATCACCGACCTTCACGGGCCGGAAGGGGAGGCAGCAGGCACGAAGGTACGCATCGTGCTGCCCGCGGAGTTTCTATTTTAACTGCATAAACATTCCTACATGAGCGAAATCAGGACCATAATTGTAGACGACGAACAGCATTGCATCGAGGCATTGCATACGATGTTGACCAAGAAATGTCCGGACGTTACGGTGCTCGCCGGCGTGAAAAGTGTACAGGAAGCCCGCAACGTGATCGACGAGCTGCACCCCGACCTGGTGTTCCTCGATGTGGAAATGCCCCATCAAAACGGTTTCGAGCTGCTCAAGCAATTCGACCGTATCCCCTTCGACGTGATCTTTACCACCGCTTACGAACAATACGCCCTCAAAGCGATCAAGTTCAACGCGCTCGACTATCTCCTCAAACCCTTCAGCATCCAGGAGCTGCAGGAGGCGCTGCGCAAGTTCCACGAGCGCCGGCAAAACCGGCCGGAACCAGGCATGGCACCGCTGGAAATGTTTTTGCAGAACATGAAAACCCTCCAGCAAACGAACAAAAAGATAGCACTCCCGACCATCAACGGCCTGGTGTTTATGCCCGTCCAGCAAATCGTCCGCTGCGAATCCACCGGAAACTACACCAAGATTTTCTTCACCGACCGCAAGCAACTCCTCGTTTCCAAACCACTCAAGGAATTCGAGGAACTGCTCACCGACGTGGATTTCTTCCGCGTCCACAATTCCCATCTTATCAACCTCCAGCAAATGGACAGCTACATCCAGGGTGAAGGCGGATTTGCGCTCATGAGCGATGGTACGCAGGTGGAAGTGTCCCGCAGACGCAAAGCGGAGTTCCTGCGCAAGGCCATGCACTTTTAAGTCGTTTTATCTTCCAATTTTCACTTTTCAGCCGCCAGTTATGCGGTTATGGATACCGGATATTAATTCCCGGTTGCGGGCGTATGTGCGCGATAGTACTTTTGTACCAGCATTAATCACCATGTTTGTTACCAGGCCCCAAAATTAATTTTCTCTGCATTACTAGCGTTTGATTACCCCCAAAGAAAAAAAGCACCGTTCGGCGGTGCTTTTTTCGTTTATCCAATATTTTGTTGGTCAGTAAGGTTGTCTAATTAAGACCAGGCCGCGGCGGTTTCGTCGACCAGGTGCTCCAGTCCATAAAACCCCGCCAGCTTGCGGATCACCCCTTCCACGATGGCATCCGGGCAGGAAGCGCCGCTCGTCAGCAGGAGCGTGACTTTCTCTTTCGAAGGCAGGAAACCGGTGCTGCGGAGCTCCTCGTGGCGATGGAAATCGTAATGCAGCAGTTCGTTTTGCGAGATGAGTTTTTCTTCGGAAGAAATGAAGAACGTAGGCAGCTGCGCTTCGCACAGCTCCACGAGGTGCGAAGTGTTCGAGCTGTTGTACCCGCCTACCACGATGGCAAGGTCTGCCGGCTCGTTGAGCATGCCGGTAACGGCGGTCTGGTTATCGTTGGTAGCGTAGCAAAGCGTGTCGCGCGTGTCGGCGAAACGCTCGGCGATGCGCTCGTCGGGCAACTGGTAATGTTCCTGGATGGCCTGGCGCACGTAATCGGCGATGGCCTGCGTTTCGGAAGCCAGCATGGTGGTCTGGTTCACCACGCCCACGCGCTGGAGATGTTGGGTAACGTCGAACCCTTCGCTGTATTGGCCTTTGAACTCTTCGTAGAAGTTTTCCGCCGGAATTTCTTCCCGGATGTAAGCGGCGAGGCGATGCGTCTGCGCCATGTCTTTCACCACTACCGTTGGCGTATGCGAGCGGCTGTGGGAGAACGTGGCCCGGGTTTCCTCATGCTTCGGCTTGCCGTGAACGATCACCGTGTAGGCTTTCTGGCCGATCTGCTCGGCCTTGTTCCACACACGTTCCACGAAGGGGCAGGTAGTGTTGTATTTCAGGGGCGCGATACCGAGGGATTCCAGCCGCGATTCGATCTCCAGCGTGGTGCCGAAAGCGGGGATGATCACGATATCGTCAGACTGTAAAGATTCCCAGGGAATGAGCTGCTTGCCGGAAGTGTCCATGAGAAATTGGACCCCGCGCAGCAGCAGGTCGCTGTTGACCTGGGGGTTGTGGATCATTTCGCTCAGCAGGAATATCCGCTTCCCTTCATTTTCGTCCACCGTCCGGAAGGCGATCTCGATGGCATTTTCTACGCCGTAACAAAACCCGAAATGCCGGGCCAGCAAAATCGTAAGCGGCCCAAATTCCAGCCGGGTAGGCGTAAAGTCTTTCTTCATGCGGTCGTCCTGTTTCCGTTGCTGTTTGATGGCAGAAATCAGCGGACTGCGGTATATGATCGGTACGTTGAATGTTTTCATGGCTTGACGATAGGCAAAGATAGGCATTTCGCCGCTGGATTTCCGATCATGACCTGACGGTCGACAGACAATTCCCGCCGGGCCGCCGCCGTTTTTCTCCCTTCGCCGTCTTTTATCGGCCAATACTATGATCCGGCGAACGGGGGGCGTATATTGTAACCACTTTTTATTGTTACTGAATATTTGTATGATGATAAACTTTCACAGCCTCCTGGCCTTACCGCTGGCAGGCCTCCTGCACCTGCACGCAGCTGCCGGCCCCGCGCCGGTAGCCGATACTTCGGAAGTGACGCTTTCCGGCAGCGGTTATCTTTATCCCGCCGGTAACCGCGAAGCCGGCCGCATCGGGCGCAGCGGGCTCACGGGTTGGAAAAGCGCCGACGCATATGTCAAAACATTTTTCGTGGCGGATAAAACGGGGGAATTGAACATCGCGCTGAAGATGGAAGCCGCCCATCCCGTAAAACTCAACATCAGCTTCGGCGGAAAAACGAAAACGGTGGACTGCGCGCCAACATCCGGCGTCGCCATCATCCCCGCCGCCACTTTCCGGGTCACGAAAACCGGCTACCAGGAAGTGACCATCGCCGCGGCCGGCAAATCCGCCGCCCACCTGCCCGCCATCCGCTCGCTCCTCCTTTCCGGCGAAGCCGCCTCTGCCATCCGCGCCAATAACAGCCAGTACCGCGGCGCTCCGGCCACGCACCTCGCGTACCCGGTGCCGAAAGACACGCTCGTGGAATGGTTCTACAACGAAATTTCCGTGCCCGAAAACGCCCAGCCCCTTTATGCTTATTATATGGTCAACGGCTGGAATGGCGGCTACTTCGGCATCCAGATCAATTCGCCCACCGAGCGCCGTGTGCTGTTCTCGGTCTGGAGCGCGTTCCATACAGACGATCCCAAACAGATCCCGGAAGCTTACCGCGTGAAACTCCTGAAAAAAGGCGCCGGTGTGGTCATCAACGATTTCGGGAACGAAGGGTCTGGCGGACAAAGCTTCTGGCGCTTCCCCTGGAAAGCCGAAACCACGTATAAACTCCTGTTGCACGCCAAGCCCTCGGGCGACAATACCACCTATTCCGCCTGGTTCTTCGACCCGGCCACGGATAAATGGAAGTTCATGGCCACCTGGGACAAGCCCAAATCCGGCGGCAAATACCTCAGTGGTTTATATTCCTTCGTGGAAAACTTCGGCGCCAACGGCAACGATCTTTTCAGGGCACGGTACGGCAACCAATGGGTGCGCACGGCCGCCGGCAACTGGCTGGAGCTGACGCAATCGCGCTTTTCCACCACGGCCGATCCCGAAAAGCACCCGCGCTTCGACATCGGCGCCGGCCTCGAAAACGGCTGGTTCTACATGTTCTCCGGCGGTTTCCGCGAACTGGGTACCACCCGCAAGGGCGACGTGCTCACGCGGCCGGCTACGGGCCGCGCGCCGCAGATCGACCTGGAGCGGTTGCCCACAGAATAAGTTTTGGATTTTACGTTTACTGATAAATGATCTGAACAAGGGTCCCGGTTCTCCGGGGCCTTTTTTATTTCACGCAGCGCCCCAGTGCTTCCTGTAGCATCCCGAAGCTGATGGGCTTCTGGAGGAAAGCGGTGGCGCCCGCTTCCATGAGGAGCTGGCGGGTAGATTGATAGGCGTCTGCCGTAGCCATGATCACCGGGATGTGCTTGAGGCTGGCTTCCTCGCGGACTTTCACCAGCACTTCTTTCCCGTCCATCACCGGCATATGGTAATCGAGGATGATGACGTCCGGGCTCGTATGTTCCGCCTGGCGGTAGGCTTCTTCGCCATTCACGGCCATCGACACGCGGCAGCCCATCCGGCGGAGGAATTGCGCGAGCAGCAGGTTGTTCATGTCGTTGTCGTCTGCGATGAGCACATGCAGGTTGAGCGGCGCGCCGTTGCTGCCGGCGTCGGGAACGAGATTGGGGCTGGGGCCGGGTTCTGCAGGAATGAGCGGGAGCGAAACGATGAAAGTGGTACGTTCGCCCGGTTGATTTTCCACGTCGATCCGGCCGCCCATGGAAAGGGTTTTGGCGCGGGTGATGAAAAGCCCGAGCCCGGTGCCTTCCACCGCCAGGTTGCCTTCGGTGACGAATGGTTCGAAAACGTGTTCGATCCGGTCGTCCGGAATGCCGCGCCCCGCGTTGCTGACGCGGATTTCCCAGCGGTTGTCGGCCGTTCCCCGTACAAACACCGTCACGATGCTGTTGCGGTCGGCGAACTGGATGGCGTGGGAGAGGAGATTGCTGGTGATGACGTGCAGTTTGGCCGGGTCGGCGGATATGAACGGCGGCATGTTTTCCATGTCGAAATCCAGCGAAACGCTGCTGTACTGCGCCACAACGCCGTGTAGTTCCACGATTTGGGAAAAGAAGGATCGCGGCGCTATGGGAACGGCTTTCAGCTCGTCGTGCCGCCCGGATTCCTTCCTGGCCAGTTGCAAAACGTTGCCGAGAATATTATCGGCGTTGTTGCCGGCCGCGAGGAGGTGATCGGTTAACGCGGAGATGCGGCGTGCGTCGGGTTTGTAAGTCAGTTCCCTTTTGATGAGCTGCCCTGCGAGCATTACGGCGTTGAGCGGTGTGCGGAGCTCGTGGGTGACCTGGTAGAGGAATATCCGGCGGAAATCGCTGCTGCGCACGTAATGCCGGCCGGTGAGCACGATCAGCAACAGCATGCCGGCCATGGAGCACCAGCGGAAGAAGAAGGCGGTTTGCCCGTCGAGATAAATGAATTGTCCGACATGGAAGTAATGCCCGGCTTCGAGGGCCACCAGTACGGTGAGCGCGGTGAGGAGGCAGAACCTGCGGATGCGGGATTTGTTGAAGATGAGGAAAGTGACGGCGATGAGGAACACGACCATGAGCTGCAGCAGGAGCACGTCTCCCAGGGCGAGACCGAAGTACAGAACGGCGGCGCACTGGTTGAGGAAGGTGACGAGGGCGGCGGTGGTGTGTTTGTTGAGGTAATTTAAATAAAGGGCTGAGGCGGCGATGATGCATTCCGCGAGCGCAGGAAATACGATATAGGGGTTGCCGGTCAGCAAATAAAAGATCGGGCCGATGACCAGTACCAGCGTACTAAGTGCGATGCTGAGACTGTTGACGAGGACTACGCTCTGGATCGCGGATTCCTCATGAAGCCCTTTGGTCCCCGTTTTGATGACGGAAGTAATCTTTTTGCCGGCCCAACGGACAATGGAGTGGACGGACATGGGACGCGGGATTTTACATACCCAATGTACGTATCTCCACGGATCGGCCGGTTAACCGGATGTTAAGGGCATTGTTAACGTTTACTTTTCGTTGCTGTATTGGCGGAGCCACTGTTTTTCTTCGGAAGTGAGGCTGTTGTAGCCTTTTTCGGAGATCTTATCGAGCAGCTGGTCGAGCTTGGAGGCGTGGGAGGCGTCTGTCGCATTGCGGACCACGCGGAGTGGGGATTTTTTGGGTTTGAAGGTGCGGGTGGTGGTTTTGTTCCCGGTGAAGAGGCCGTTAATGCCATCGAAGAGCCGCATGAGCGGGGTGCAAAGGTCGGTGCCGGTGGATTTGAGGATGCGGACGTACCCGAACCCGAAGAGCGCGCCGCCGAAGTGGGCGAGGATGCCGCCCGCGTTGCCGTCGGGGATGGAGATCAGGTTGAGGACGAGCACGGCTATGGCGAGCCATTTCAGCCGGACATGCGCCACGAGGATGCTGATCTCCAGGTTGGGCATGAGGGTGGCGCTGGCGATGAGGAAGGCCATGGAAGCGGCGGAAGCACCGAGGAGGGAGCCGCCGAGGTAGGGTGTGGCGGGGAGGAGGTAATAGAACAGGATGTACAGCCCGGCGCCGAAGAGCCCTGCCATAAGGTACAGTGGCAGCACACGGCGGTTCCCCAGTTCGGCACGGAAGAAATTGCCGAACCAGAAGAAAGTCAGCATGTTAAAGAGGATATGCAGTACCTGGACGTGGAAGAACATGTAGGTTATGAGGCCCCAGGGCTTATAAAGAAGGACGTTGTCTACATGCAGTACGAGATTATCTACCAGGAATGCCCAGGCTTCTGCCGCGAAAGGGAGGCGCAGGGTGCCGAGGAGCCGCAGGATGCCCACTATCAGGAACACGGCTATGTTAATGATCATCAGATGGTTAACCGTATTGTCCTGCCTGAGCCAGTATTTAATGTCCGCTTTGAATGTAGTTCCGTTCATACCGGAAAATTAAGGAAAAAAATGCTCGCCGGCCTTTCCCACGGCCAATTTTCCAATTTCGCGCAGAAAACGGATAATCGGGATGGAAATACATAAATGCTTCATTATCAGTAACACTTTTTGCCAAATAAAGTTGTCTCCGAGGTAGATTTGTCGTATCTTTGCCCCCTTAAAACTTTATATTTTGGAAGAAAACAACATTATTAACGAACAAAACGCTGAACAACAGGCTCCTGTGGCTACGGCTGCGGCAGAAACAGCGACAAAAAATGCTCCTGTTGTAGAGACCGCTCACGATGATTTCGACTGGAGCGTAGACAAACGTAACGTAACTTCCTATTCCGCTGAAGAAAAAGCGAAATACGACGCTACTTACGACAGTACCTTCAAAGTGTTCGACGAGAACAGCCTCCTGATGGGTACTATCGTTGGTCTGACGAAGACCGACGTGGTGATCAACATCGGCTTCAAATCCGACGGCCTGATCTCCTTCAACGAATTCCGCGACCTGCCCGGCCTCAAAATCGGCGACGAAGTGGAAGTACTGGTAGTTGAGAAAGAAGACCGCGACGGCAACCTGCACCTGAGCCGCAAACAGGCTCGTATGCAACGTGCATGGGAACGCATCGTGGAAGTTTACAAAACCGGCGAAGTGGTTACCGGTACCGTTACCAGCAAAACCAAAGGCGGCCTGATCGTGGACGTTTACGGTATGGAAACGTTCCTGCCTGGTTCTCAGATCGACGTGAAACCCGTTACCGATTACGACCAGTTCGTGGGCAAAACCATGGAATTCAAGGTGGTAAAAGTGAACGAGGCTATCCGCAACGCAGTAGTATCTCACAAAGCGCTCATCGAATCCGATATCGAGCAGCAGCGTGTGGATATCATCAGCAAACTGGAGAAAGGCCAGGTGCTGGAAGGTACCATCAAGAATATCACCGACTTCGGTGCGTTCATCGACCTGGGCGGTCTGGACGGCTTGCTGTATATCACCGATATCAGCTGGGGCCGTATCAGCCATCCGAGCGAAGTGCTGCAGATGGACCAGAAGATCAACGTGGTTGTTCTCGACTTCGACGACGAGAAGAAACGTATCTCCCTGGGTTACAAACAACTGACCCCCCATCCTTGGGATACCCTGCCCGCTACCATCTCCGAAGGAGCGAAAGTAAAAGGCAAGGTAGTGAACATCGAAGATTACGGCGCGTTCCTGGAAATCCTCCCCGGTGTGGAAGGCCTGGTGCACGTATCCGAGATCTCCTGGGCGTCTACCCCCATCAACGCGAAAGAATTCTTCAAATTGGGCGAAGAATACGAAGCAGTGGTGGTTACCCTCAGCAAAGACGAGCGTAAAATGTCGCTGTCTATCAAACAACTGACCGAAGATCCCTGGTCTACCATCGAAACCAAATTCCCGCTCGACAGCCGTCACAAAGGCATCGTGAAAAACATCACTCCCTACGGCGTGTTCGTTGAACTGGAAACCGGCATCGGCGGTATGATCCACATCTCTGACCTCAGCTGGATCAAACGCTTCAACCACCCCTCCGAGTACACGAAAGTGGGCAGCGAGATCGAAGTAGTGATCCTTGGTATCGACAAAGACAACCGCAAGCTCTCCCTCGGTCACAAACAGATCGAAGAAGATCCCTGGAACACCTTCGAAACTATCTTCCCCATCGGTTCCATCCATGAAGGTACCGTTGTGAAGAAAGACGACAAAGGCGCTACCGTGCAGCTGCAATACGGCCTGGAAGCTTACGCTCCCGCCCGTCACCTGCGCACCGAAGATGAAAAACCGATCGCTGTTGAAGACGTGAAAGAATTCCAGATCATCGAATTCGATCGCAACGAAAAACGCATCCTGGTTTCTCATACCAAGGTTTGGGAACAAGCGAAAGCCGACGAAAAAGATGCTGTCATCAAAGAAAAACGTGCTGACGCTGAGAAAACCCGCAAGACTGTGAAAAACATCCAGTCTAAGGTAGAAAAAGCCACCCTGGGCGACCTGGGCGCGCTGGCCGAACTCAGAGAAAAACTGAAACAATCCGAAGGCGGCGAAGAAAAGAAAGCCGAGTAGTAGTATTGTTTTCGTAAAATAAAAGATCCCTTCCCGGTCAAACGGGGAGGGATTTTTTTATGCGCACATCTTTCGATCCGACTTTGCGGGAACAGGCACACTGCGCTGGATTCGCTACAAGTGGAAGCCCTGGTTGTAAGCCCGTTTCCAATTTGGAATTGGGTTTTGACACATCTTTGAACCATCCTTTTGACGGAAAATATGCCCCGGAATTCCCCTGAAGTGGTATTTATTTCACGATTACCTTATTGCACAAATCAAGGGCCGTCAATTTTGAAATCGGCTGAAACCCTTTGCTATCAGGCAGTATAGCCTATCTATATCTACTATAACCAAAATTTATTAGGTTTTTCTTAACACATCTTTTACCTTCGCACCCTATATAGTCTATAAAAATAATAGGGTAAAACCATGTCACATTTGTACAAGCTTACCTTGCTTATGCTGCTAACTAGCCTGACTACTTTCGCACAAAGCAGGAAGATCACCGGAAAAGTCAGCTCCGGCGATGGCCAGCCGCTCCCCGGCGTTACCGTTTTCATCGCGGGCACTTCCACGGGAACGATTTCCTCGGCCGACGGGTCCTGGAGCCTCTCCATTCCCGATACCGCAACAGCCGTTTCCTTCCGCCTCATCGGCATGGAAACCCTCGTACTGCCCATTAACGGTCAAACGGAAATCAACGCCGTATTGCATTCGTCAGACAAGCAACTGCAGGAAGTAGTGGTAACGGCACTCGGCATCTCACGCGCCAAAAAAGCACTCGGGTACTCCGTTCAGGAAGTGAAAAGCGCGGAACTGCAAACCCGCCCCACCAACGCCATCGGCGCCCTTTCCGGTAAAGTGGCCGGCCTGCAGGTAATATCCGTAGGCGGCAACATGGGCGGCTCCAACCGTGTGCTTCTTCGCGGCATCAACTCCATCTCCGGCAACAACCAGCCCCTGTTCGTGATAGACGGTATCACCATCGATAACGCCGACATGAACACCCGCAGCACCGCACAGGGCTCCGCCGGTAAAGACGTGGGCAACACCATACAAGACCTGAACCCGGACGACATCGAGTCGGTCAACGTGCTGAAAGGCCCCGCCGCTGCGGCGCTCTACGGCACCCGCGCCGCCAACGGCGTAATCGTCATCACCACCAAAAAAGGGCGCGAAGGCAAAGGGCTCGATGTTACTATCAACTCCGGCCTCGAACTGGAAAGGGTTGTCCGCCTCCCCGAACGCCAGCATCTCTACGGCGGCGGTAAAGCCAACACTTTCCAGACCGCCACCATCAACGGCAAAACCTATAACCTCGTGGATTATGGCATGGACGAAAGCTGGGGCCCCAAACTCGACGGCACCCCCGTTCTCCACTGGTATAACCTCGACCCGGAATTTTCCGCCGATTACCTCAATCCCCAACCTTGGGTGTATCCCAAACATGACGCTACCGACTTCTTCCGCACCGGCATCGCCACCACCAATAACGTGGCCGTGAGCGGCGGGAACGACAAGCAGACCTTCCGTCTGTCGTACACCAACAAGATCGTTCGCGGTACCGCACCTAATTCGAAATTGCACCGCAACACCCTGAATTTCTCCGGCTCCAACCGGTTCGGGAAATTCCTCGCCACAGGGAACTTCAATTACGTGAAGAACCAAAGCACCGGCAGGCCCTGGACCGGCGCCACCAACCGCGGCATCATGCTCGAAGCCTTCCAGTGGGGGCAGGTGCAGGTGGACTACGATAAACTCCGCGACTACAAACGCGCCGACGGTACGCCCCGCGCATGGAACCGCAACAGCTGGGAAAACACCGCCGCCGGGCGCGCCACCAAATATATCGACAACCCCTTCTGGTCGGCCTATGAAAGCTATCTCGAAGAAAACCGCGATCGCTTCTACGGAAACGTGGGCCTGAACTACGAAGTCAACAACTGGCTGCAACTCAGCTCCAAAATCAATGCGGACCTTTACGGATACGATTACCAGGACCGCATCGCCGTGTATTCCCGCTCGCAAAGCAACTACATCGAATACAACAATAAATTCAGCGAATTCAACTACGAATTCCTCGCCAACGCGAAGAAAAGCTGGAACGAATTCTCGCTCAGCGCGTTCGCCGGTGGTAATATCATGAACCAGAAACGGACGGTTTCCAATGCCGCCACGCAAGGCGGGCTCATCATCCCCCTGTATTACAACCTCAAAAACGCGAACAGCGTGCTCAACGAAAGCAACCGCTATCACAAAAGCATCTATTCGCTGTTCGGAAGCGTGTCGCTGGGGTATAAAAATATCCTGTTCCTCGATGGTACCATCCGGAACGACTGGAGCTCAACACTGCCGCTCGATAAGAATTCCTTCGCGTACCCTTCCGTTTCCTCCAGCTTTATCGTGAGCGAACTGAACGGTCTGAAGAACACCTCCTGGCTCGATCTGCTGAAGGTTCGCCTGAGCTGGGCGCAAGTGGGCAACGATACCGATCCGTATCAATTGCAGCAGGTGTATGAAGCGGTGCAGTCGTTCAACGGCAACCCGGGCTACAAACTCCCCGCCGTTTTGGCGAACAGTCGCCTGAAACCGGAGATCACTTCCTCGCTGGAAGCGGGCGTGAGCTTCAGGATCCTCAAAAACAGGCTGGGCCTCGACGTGACGGCATATACCAACGACAGTCGCAACCAGATCATCAATATCCCCACATCCACCGCTTTCGGCTACGACAGTAAGTTCATCAACGCCGGCAAGATCAATAACAAAGGGCTGGAAGTGACGCTGACAGGCGTTCCGGTTTCCACGAAGGATTTCAACTGGGACGTGAGCCTCAACTGGTCTGCCAACCGCAATAAAGTAGTGCAACTGACCGAAGGCGTGACCCGCTTCCCCATCAACGATGCCAACAGCCTCATCGCGCTGGTAGCGCAGGAAGGCGAATCGTTCGGGCAGCTGCGCGGATATGATTTCGTGTATGATGCGCAGGGCAACAAAGTGATCGGTGATAACGGATCGTACCTGCGCACGGAACAGATGCGGCCCCTCGGCAGCGTGCTCCCCAATTGGCAATTCGGTATCGGACAGCACTTTACCTACAAACGTTTCGATGCCGGTTTCCTGGTGGACGGGCGCGTGGGCGGCAAGGTGTTTTCGCAAACCTATAGCGTGGGCATGCAGACGGGCGTGCTGAAAGCGACCGCCGAAAACGGTATCCGTGAAAACGGCCTGGTGCTCGACGGCGTGAATGGAACAGTGGTGTTCAATGCAGACGGCAGCTATTCCGTTTCCAACACCAAACCCAACACCACCCGCATTTCCGCACAAACCTGGGGATTGGGCTTTTCCAACGGGCCTACCACACAAAGCATCTTCGACGCTACTTACGTGAAGCTCCGCGAGATCACGGCCGGTTATACCATTCCGTTCCGCAACAAAACGGTGCAGCAACTGCGCGTATCCGCCTACGGCCGCAACCTCTGGAACATCTACCAGGACAACCGCAGCGTAGACCCGGAACTGACGAGCAGCAGTGGCAACATCCAGGGCATCGAAGGCGGCAACATCCCCGTGCCGGCCACATTCGGCGTAAACGTACAGGTGAAATTCTGATAAACCGACATCAACATGAAACAACTCACTTTTCTGAAATATACATTCGCAGCCGTGGCCGGACTTTTACTGGCCGCCTGCAGCGACGATAAATTCCGGGATATCAATACCGATCCCAACCGTCCGGCAGATGTGCCGACCACGACCATTATTTCTACCGCGCAAAAGCAACTGGTAGACGGACTGCGGGGCTCGGCCGCCAATTTCCGCGGCAGCATGCTGTTTGCACAGTATTTTTCCCAGAACCAGTACACGAACGAATCGCGGTACGACATCGGGCGTACCAACGCCGACGCGGTGTGGGACAATACTTACAAAGCACTCAACAACCTGGAGCAGATCATCCGGCTCAACACCGATCCGCTGACCAAAGACAGGACCGCCGGCACGGTGGGGCCTAACGAAAACCAGATCGCCATCGCGCGGATCCTGAAATCGTTCGCTTTCCTGTCGCTCACCGACGTGTTCGGCGATATTCCCTACAGCTCGTACGGCAGTTCCGATCCCGATTTCCAGGCGTTGAAAATCAACCCTGAAATCCTGAAACCGAAATACGCTTCGCAGGAGAAAATCTATACGGATATCCTGAAAGAGTTGAAAGAAGCAGCGGCGCAACTGACCGCCGCCAATACCTTCCAGGCGTACGACGGCATTTACAAAGGCAACACCGCACAATGGAAGAAGTTCGCCAACTCGCTGCGCCTGCGCGTAGCCGTGCGCATCCAGGCGAAACTGCCGCAGGTGGCGGCTACGCATATCCAGGAAGCCATTGCCGGCGGACTTATCACCACGAACGCCGACAACGCCACCCTGAAATACGAGAACAAATCGCCGAACGAGGCGCCGCTGTTCCGTGCTACCGTCACCGAGAACCGCCGCGACTTTTCCGTTTCGCACATCCTGATAGACGTGCTGAAAGGGGAGAAGGGCCCCTTCACCACAGCGGACCCCCGCCTGGCCGTGTACGCCCGGGTAAACAACAGCGGCGTGTACCGTGGCCAGCCTTATGGCCTGATCCCCGCCGTGGCGAGCATCCTGAAAGCGGAAGACATCAGCCTGCCTGGAACGGTGGTGAACGCGGCAGATTATGCGGAAGTACTGATCGAAGCGGCGGAAGTGAATTTCCTTCTGAGCGAGGTGCATGGCTGGAACCAGGCGGAATACCTGGCCGGTGTACGCGCTTCCCTGGAGAAATGGGGCGTTGCGGGAACAGCGGCTACCAATTATGTGAACGCATTGCCCGCCGCCAGCGCCGCGAATGTGCTTTCGCAAAAATACCTCGCATTGTACATGCAGGGGATCGAGGCATGGTCGGAGATCCGTCGCACGGGGTACCCCGCCTGGCTGGTGAAGCCCGGAGACGTAGTTTGGCCGGGAGCGCCGAGCACCGAACCGGGTGCGGACAAATTTACGCCGCTCGTGGGAACGGGGATTCCGGCGCGCCTGTATTATCCGCAGAAGGAGCAGGCCGTGAACCTGGAGAACTATCGCGCCGCGATCCAATCGCAGGGCGGAGATAACCTGGCCACGAAGGTTTGGTGGAATAAATAAGACCAGCCATATATTTTTTAAGATGGAGGAAGGCGTCCCGGGAGGGATGCCTTTCTTTTTGTATTTTTCGGGGGATAGGATCCTTCTTTAGTCATGCTGGACTTTCTGGTTGAAATATTTATCCGGATGTTGGGAATGTATCTGCTGATCGTTCCCGGGAGTGCCTTGCGCTGGTGGTTTTCCGGGAGGGAACGGCCGTGGAAGGAATTCCTGGAGGATGATGACGTGTACAACTATCGCGCAGGGCTGCTGTTTTGGATAACGATAGCCGCTTTGATCGCCGGAAGTGTTTATTTAATGAAGTTTTGATATGGAATGGATAAAGGCTTTGATCTTTTTTGCAATTATAATCTGGTGGAGAAGGGAGGCCGTCGATTTGACGGGCGGAACCTTACGCTGGTTAATTGCCGGCAGGAAGCGGCGTTGGAAGGACTATCAGCATGAAGATGAACAGTTCGATAATTTCCGGGTGCTTGTTTTGTGCCTGTTGATATCCGCTGCCGTGATCGGATTCGGCTATTGGTGTTATGTCAATCTGTTGTAAATCAAAATATTACATATTTTATCCTATATCTACGCTAAGTTTGTTCCCCGTATTTTTCCCGATCGCGTAAATCAATTTCCCATTTCGTCAAGATTAGCCCCTCATCCTGTGCCACCTTTGCGACGGATTATCATACCGTTTTAAAGCCCGTTTTGTTCCCCCGCAACGGGCTTTTTCTGTTCAGCCGGTATGCGCATCAACATAAATATTTGCTTTATTAAACATAGACGATGAAACAATTACTGTACGTATTAACGCTGATCCTTGGATGCACTTTCGTGGCGCAAGCCGAAGACCAGGTGCCCGGGAACATCTTGGGTATCGTTCGCACGAACGACGGCCAGCCGGCTCCCATGGTAACGGTGTTGCTCAAAGGCAAGAACCGCGGCGACATGACCAACGAGAAAGGCGAATTCAACATACGCCGGGTACAACCCGGAACCTACACCCTCCAGGTTTCCCTCGTAGGGTTCGAAACGGCCGAACAAACCGTGACCGTAGAAGCCAATCAAACGGCTGAAGTCAACATCAATCTGCAGCTGAACAACACCCAGCTGAACGAAGTGATCGTAAAAGGAACACAGCTGAAAGGCAAACGCGAAAGCGACCACATCGCCCGCCTGCCCATCAAAAACCTGGAAAATCCGCAGGTCTATAACACCATCGGGCAGGAAGTGCTGAAAGAACAGGTGGTCGTTTCCTTCGACGATGCCATGCGCAACGCACCAGGCGTGAACAAAATGTGGTCGTCTACCGGCCGCCCCAACGACGGCGCCAGCTATTTCTCCATGCGCGGCTTCGCCGTTCAGCCGTCTATGATCAACGGCATTGCCGGTCTCACCAATGGCAGCATCGACCCCGCCAACGTGGAACATATCGAAACCATCAAAGGCCCTTCCGGAACGCTTTTCGGCAGCAGCCTCGTTTCCTTCGGCGGGCTTATCAATATCGTAACCAAGAAACCATACGATCATTTCGGCGGCGAACTGTCTTACACCGGCGGCGGCTTCGGGCTTACCCGCATCACGGCCGACGTGAACGCGCCCCTGAACGCCGACAAATCCGCATTGCTGCGCGTGAATGCCGCGTACCATAACGAAAATTCCTTCCAGGACGCAGGGTTCCGCAAATCGTTTTTCGTGGCGCCCAGCTTCTCCTACCAGGTGAACGACCGGCTGTCGTTCAACGTGAATGCCGAGTTTTACAATGGCGAAGGCACCAATCCGCTCATGGTATTCCTCAACCGCAGCCGCCAACTGAAAGCCCGCACGCCGAAAGAACTGGGGATGGATTTCGACCGTTCCTATACCAGCAACGACGTGACCAACCGCACGCCTACCGTGAACCTCTACGGACAAATGAATTATAAACTGTCCGACAAATGGACGTCTCAAACTAACCTGTCGCGCAGCAACCGCAAAAGCGACGGTTACTATCAATACGTGATGTTCCTGGATGCGCCGTACAACCCGCTTCCAGCAGGACAAACCGCCCAGCCGCAGGATTCCTTCATGACCCGCTACGCCTACACGCAAAATTCCTCGACGGTGGTGACTGGCATCCAGCAGAATTTCATCGGCGATTTCAAGCTCGGCTCCATGCGTAACCGCCTGGTGTTCGGCCTCGACTTCCTCGGCATGGAAACCACCAACAACAATTCGCCCTATGCCGTGTTCGACGTGGTAAGCGCCGTTAATCCGGCAGATCCGCGATATGGACAGCTCAATCGCCCCGCGATAGACGCGAAACTGGCCGGCCTCACAGCAGGCATGACCCGCAACCGTCTTACCAATTACACTTATAGCGCTTATGTTTCCGATGTGTTGAATGTTACCGACAAACTGCTCGCCATGGCCAGCGTTCGTGTGGATTATTTCGAGAACAAGGGAACGGAAGACTTCGTGAAAGGCACCAAAACCGGGAACTTCAACCAGACTTCCATTTCTCCGAAGTTCGGGCTCGTGTACCAGGTGGTGAAAAACAGGGTAGCGCTCTTCGCCAACTATATGAACGGGTTCAAGAACGTGGCGCCGGCTACGATGCCACTGCCCGAGCTGAACGGCAACTTCAAGCCGCAGCACGCCAATCAGTATGAAGGCGGTGTGAAAGTGGACCTGCTGAAAAATCGCTTGAACGCTTCCCTCAGCTACTACGACATCGAAGTAGACAATATGAACATGCAGGGCTCGATCGTAAAAGAAGGCGTGACCTATAATTATACTTACCAGGGCGGTACCCAGCGCAGCAAAGGCGTAGAGTTCGACCTGAACGCTTCTCCCGTGGAAGGTCTGAACATCATTGCCGGTTACGCTTACAACAACAGCAAAATGGTGAAAGCCGACAAATTCACGCTCGGCCGCAGGCCGGTGAGCGCGGGCCCGGAGCATTTCGCCAACCTGTGGGCTACCTACACGGTGCTCAGCGGTAAGCTGAACGGTTTCGGGATCGGTGCTGGTGGCAACTATGCCGGCGATAACGTGATCACCAACGATTCCCGTACCGGTACCTTCACGTTGCCTGCCTACACGGTGTTCAATGCTTCCGTGTTCTACAACGTAAAAGCATTCCGGCTTGCGCTGAAGATGGACAATATCGCCAACAAGGAATATTTTACCGGTTGGACGACCATCGAAAAACAAATGCCGCGCCGTGTTTCCGCGAACGTGACATTCAAGTTCTAAGATATTTTAGTGAAGGAAAGGGCGCCTCCGCAAGGGGCGCCTTTTTTGTTTTCAGGAAAATCCTATCTTTGCGCCTTCCGACGAAGTCGGCTGCTGACATCTCTGTAAGGGGCGGATGTTAACCCAAAGCCCTGAGAATTATCGCTTGTATTTACTGAAAATCAAGGAGTATGCAAACTATTGCATTCTATTGCGACGCACAGGGCATCGAGAAAAACGCCCTGGAGCAACTGCAATCGTATGCCGGCAAGCCGCACGTGGAAGAAATCTGCGCGTTTACCGACATACATTATTGTGCCGAGAAAGCCTTGCCTGTGGGCGTCGCTTTCCGGACGAAGGATTATTGTTATCCGCTGATCACGGGGAAAGACATCGGTTGCGGCGTCATGTACCTGGCGGTCAGCAAGGAAGACTGGTTGAAGCCGTTCGATAAGCAAGCCCATTATCCCGCGCTGTATCACGCCCATAAGGCGATGACGGACGATGGGTTGGGGGGCGGCAACCATTTTTTGTCGATCGAGGAAGACGACGCCAACGTTTACATTATTTGTCATACCGGTACCCGCGACCGCGGGATCGCGCTGTACCAGGAGTGCCTGGACCAGACGCGCCGTTTTTCACTGGAATATGGCAGTAGTGTGGATTTTGTGCATCGCGACTTTTTGGGCCCCGAATTTTACGGCACGTATGAACGGACGTTGCGATATGGTTACGAGCGGCGGAAGGATTTCTGCGTCAAGACGTTGTTGTTCCTGCAGCAGGCTAATTATGTGCGTAGCCGGAAGGCCGGGATCCGCCGCGATTATCTGCGGGAGCGGTTTTCGGGGTTGGAAGAAGTGGGCGCGTTGCACGGAACGGATTATGTGATGGGCGATTCCATCCATAATCATTTGCGGTTCATGGATGGAGGGATCGTTCACCGGAAGGGGAGCACGGAGTTGCGTGAGGGGAAAACGGCGGTGATCCCATTATCGATGGTGCGCGGGAGTTTGCTGGTGAAACCTGTTCGCGGAAGTGCGGGCGCGGCGCTGGATTCCTGTGCGCATGGAGCGGGGCGGCGGTTGTCGCGCTTCGATGCGATGAAGCATTGGCGGACGGTTTTGAAGGAAAAAGACCGGAAGGCTTACCGGGTGCGGTTTCCCGAGTTGCTCGACCGGAGCGGGGAATTCCCGTCAGGTTACCTGCAGGAGTTCGACTATGCTTATAAGGATGCGTCGGAGGTTTTTCGTTACCAGCCGCATTTGAGGCGGGTGACGCAGACGGTTCCGATCGTGACGATCAAGTATTCCGAAATCTGATCGGATAAACGATAAAAGGGAAGGCGGAATGCCTTCCCTTTTTGTTCATTTTTTTCATCAAACGGTATATAAACCACATTTTGAAAATGAACGGATCATTTTGCTGTATTGGGTTTCAGCAGAAATTTTTCGGTCCGTTTTTTCGTTACATTACCGCAAAACTGATCATCATGTTTGCAGAAAAAATTGAGGTCCCGGGATTGCGTCCGGGGCCGGCATTGAGGAAGCGGCGATTGACGAATTTGTTGTCGCGGATCAAGATAGGGATGTTTGGGGTGGAGAGTTTGCGGCCGGAGTTTGTGGAGGGGAAGGATGTTCGGGCGTTGAATACGCGGTTGGTGGAGGAGTTGATGCGGCGGATGTTTTCGCAGCGGTATGCGTTGATTGAGAAGGTGTATCAATCTGACAGGGATCCGCTGCGCTTTTTCCTGTTGTTGAAGGAAGATCGTCATGATGCATGGATTTGCGTACGATCCTTGTTGAGTGAATATGGGTTGCTGGATGTATCGGAGCGGTATCCTGTATGGTTTGATTACATCCCGGGCGACAGGAAGCAAAAATTCTTAACACTGCAAATGCCGGAATTTCAAATTATCCGAGATGAACAGACACATTCAACAGGCGAGGCACAATTTGCGGTTGCATGAAGAATTATGCGATCGCTATCCGGGTGAATTTTATGACTGGAAGGTTACGTTGTTGTTCTATTCGGCTTTACATTGGATTAGAGCGTTGGCGGTGTATCGAAAGATCCATATTGGCAATTCGCACTGGGAAATGGAGCGCAGCTGTAATCCCTGGCATAAAGGGCCTATGCCCATGTCAAGAAAAGCCTGGGAAGAATTTTGTGATTTAAAGCTTCGGTGTTATGAAGCACGGTATGCTGGATTTGAGGAGCAAAGCGCATTTGATGAAGCGTTTCTGCAGAAACATTGTTTGAGTATCCCGAGTATTGACTATCTCCGTAAGTACATCCAGGGGCGGGGTATCGATATCTGATACTTTCTGCCAATTTCAAAAAAGTTATTGGGATCAGTATTGTCATGACTTCTTTTCCGGATTTCCGGATGAAAGGAGAAGGATATTTCATGCCTGAATTGAAGGGCACCAATCGACCTGCTTAGCTTTATGCGTGGTGGCGTGGGGAGTGTGTGCGTTGGCGTTTCAATTGCCAGGATGTGTAGATATGATGCTGGTGTTCGGGTAAGGGGGTACTTTTTCCAATTTATGGATGAGTTCGGTGGATGGATATGTTTTGTTTGTAGCCTCGGGAAAAAGGCTTCTCCAGTTCCGCTTTGCCAAATGCGAGGAGGGATGGGCGTTGCATGTCTGCCGGAACCAAGCAGTTGTTGCATGTCAGCCAATATAAAATTAGAAGAATTACGCTCGCAGCCTCAGGACGAAAGCTTCTCCAGTTCCGCTTCGCCAAATGCGAGGAGGGATGGAAGCTGCATGTCTGCCAGTACGAAGCGGGGCTCCGTGCGCTTGTGGGCTTCGGGAACTACGACCACTTTCATGCGTGCGGCCTTCGCGGCAATCATGCCGGTAACCGAGTCTTCGAAGGCCAGGCAGTTGAGCGGGTGAGTGTTCAGTGCTTCCGCGCAGGCGAGATATACTGCGGGGTGCGGTTTGCCGTAGGGTTCGAATTCTGCGGAGGAGACGGCGTCGAAGTAAGGACGGATGTCGAGATGATCGAGCACCGATTGTATGAGGCGGCTGGGGGATGAGGAGGCCAGGCCAATGCGGTAATTCCGGGAACGAAAGAAGTCCAGGATGTAGCCGAGGCCTTCCATGGCTTGTCCGTTCCGGAGTATCTTGGCGGTCACGCTTTCGATGATCTCGTCGCTCACTTGCTCAGGGCTCTTTGTGTCCCACCCGAAGTAATTATGCCAGTAGCTCACCACTTCGCGGGTGCGAAGTCCGGTGGTGAGGTGCGTAAGTTCGGGGGAAAGGGAAACGCCTACAGTGGAGAATACCTCCCGCATCGCGATACCCCAGAGGGGCTCGGAGTCGATAAGCAGGCCGTCCATGTCAAAAATCGCCGTCTGGATCATACAAATGTGTCTTTTTGCGCCGCAAAGGTACGCGGTTTTCGGGGAAATAGGGAGGGATTGGATGAATTTCAAGACGTTGTGTGGCGCATGTGATTGATATTTAATTGGTTGGTGAGGATGTGCCTGGTTGGGGCGGATGCTGATATGGTGAAGCCCCTCCGCCCCCCAACCGATAAATAATAGTTATGGGCCATAACCATGGGTACACCACGCCCGGAAGCCGCCGATCGCCGCTATCCCGCCGTGGAAGGGTGCGACGCAACGGCTGCCTCACCGGAGAAATCCCGCCGGCCCACCCCCGTTTTAGAAAATTTCTAAAATCACCCTGCCTTTTTATGAAAAAAGTTTTGCGGTCTCCGGGTGGACGGCTACCTTTGTATTACTCTACAAAATCTATAGGAATATGGGTTATGAAATCAGGAAAAAGACGATGATGCACATGTGCGGCCGCTGTTGGGGTAACTCAACAGACTAGGGTGGAGGCGCTTACATAGGAACATCTGTTTACAGAATACTACAGGAGCCTCCCATGTTCAGGAGGCTTTTGCTTTTCAGGCGCTGCCACCACAATGTTATGAATACCATTTTATCACGAGCAACTCATTAATCATGCAAAGTTTCAGAACCGAACTGGAAAATCCGATCGTTGAAAAAGATATCATCGAACTGGAACAAAAGATCAGACTCTACCGCGAAGGCAAAATGTCGGACGATAAATTTCGCTCCCTCCGCCTCGCCCGTGGCGTCTACGGCCAGCGGCAACAAGGCGTGCAGATGGTCCGTATCAAACTCCCGTACGGCAAAATGACGCTCCGTCAATGGAAACGCATCTCCGATATCTCCGACGAATACTCCACCGGTAACCTGCACCTCACCACCCGGCAAGATATCCAGATACACTTCGTGTCGCTGGAACGTACCCCGGAACTCTGGGCCAAACTGGAACTCGACGATGTCACCATCCGCGAAGCCTGCGGCAACACCGTCCGCAACATCACGGCGTCTGACACCGCCGGCATCGACCCCAACGAGCCCTTCGATGTTACACCCTACGCAGACGCCGCGTTCCGCTACTTCCTCCGCAACCCCATCTGCCAGGAAATGGGCCGCAAATTTAAAATGGCGTTCTCCTCCAGCACAAAAGACACCGCCCTCACCTTCATGCACGACGTAGGCGTGATCCCGAAAATCCGCGTGGTAGACGGTAAGGAAGTCCGCGGGTTCAAAGTGCTCGTAGGCGGCGGCCTCGGCGCACAGCCCTACCTCGCCAAAACCACTTTCGAATTCCTGGAAGCCGATCAGCTCGTTCCATATATAGAAAGCCTCCTCCGCGTGTTCGACCGCCACGGCGAAAGATCTTCCCGCCACAAAGCCCGGCTCAAATTCCTCATCCAGAAAATCGGGATCGAAGAATTCGAACGCCTCGCCAAGGAAGAATACAAAGCCCTCAAGGTAAAGACTTACCCGATCGACCACGCCGCGTGGGCGGAAACAACACCTCCCGCGGCCAACCCCGCACTGCCCGCTTTCACCATCCGCGACCGTAAAGCTTTCGAAGCCTGGAAAAGGACCAACACCTTCGAACAGAAACAGGCAGGATTCTTTGGCGCCTACATCCGCGTTCCGCTGGGCAATATCAGCTCCACCACTTCCCGCTCCCTCATCGAAAAGCTGGAAGCCGTTGTGGCAGATGATGTCCGCGTAACCGTGAACCAGGGCCTCCTCCTGAAATACATCCGCCCCGAGCACCTGGAATACGTGTTCAGCGTACTCGAAGAACACGAGCTCCAGAAAGGTGGCTTCGACTCCGTGGCCGACATCACCGCCTGCCCCGGCACAGACACCTGCAACCTGGCCATCTCCAGCTCCACCGGCATCGCCGCAGCGCTGGAAGACGTCATCCGCGACGAATTCCCCGACCTTATCTATAACAACGATATCAAAATCAAGATCTCCGGTTGCATGAACTCCTGCGGCCAGCACGGTCTTGCCCATATCGGGTTCCATGGCTCCTCGCTCAAAAGCGGCGGGCGTGTGCTCCCCGCCCTCCAGGTGCTCCTCGGCGGCGGCGTGCTGAGCGATGGCGAAGGCCGTGTATCCGACAAGGTGCTGAAAGTGCCCAGCCGGAAAGGGCCCGATGTGCTGCGCGCCCTCCTGCATAACTACGAGGCCAACGCGCAGAAAGGCGAACTGTTCAACGACTATTACGATCGCAACGGCGAAAAATATTTCTACGAGCTCCTCAAACCCCTGGCCGATCTCACGGCGCTCAGCGACGGCGATTTCGTAGACTGGGGCCAGGCGGAAAACTACTCCACCGCCATCGGTGTGGGTGAATGCGCCGGCGTGATGATCGATCTCATCGCCACCCTGCTGTTCGAAGCCGAAGAAAAACTGGACTGGGCTACGCAGTCGTTCGCCAACAACGCCTGGGCCGACGGGATTTACCATTCCTACGCCTGCCTCATCCAGACGGCCAAGAGCATCCTGCTCGACGAGAACGTGAACTGCAACACGCAGCACGGTATTATGAACGATTTCGACAAGCATTTCGTGGAAACGGGGAAATTCCCCGTGGAAGGGACATTCCGCGCGCTGGTACTTCAAATCAACCAGCACGAGCCTACAGAAAGCTTCGCCAAACAATATTTCCAACAGGCAAAAGCGTTTTTCGACCGTGCGCAGCAATACCGCGCTGCCCGCCAGTCGGCCGCCGCCAATGCTTAATCAGACCACCATTCAAAAAAACACGATCATGCAAACATTACATCCGAAAGTGACACTGGTAGGCGCCGGCCCGGGCGATCCCGAACTGATCACCGTGAAAGGGCTGAAGGCCATTCAACAGGCCCGGGTGATCCTGTACGATGCCCTGTCGAACAACGAACTGCTGGACCATGCGCCGCAGAATTGCCTGAAACGCTTCGTAGGCAAGCGCGCTGGCATGCACGTATACACGCAGGCTGAAATCAACCGCATGATCGTGAAATATGCGCTCACTTACGGTAGCGTGGTACGGCTGAAAGGAGGGGACTCCTTCGTGTTCGGCCGCGGCCAGGAAGAAATTGCCGCTGCACAACAGTACGGGATCGATACCGAAGTGATCCCCGGCATTTCGAGCGCCATTTCGGTGCCGGGCGTTAACAAAATCCCCGTGACCGCACGCAACGTCAGCGAAGGGTTTTGGGTGATCACCGGCACTACGCAAGACGGAAAACTGAGCCGCGATCTCGAATTCGCCATCCAGGCAGATACGACGGTAGTGATCCTCATGGGCATGAGCAAACTCGCGGAAATCGCCTCTATCTACGAAGCGAAAGGCCGCGGACAGGTACCTGCCGCCATCATCCAGAATGGTACGCTGCCCGACCAGAAAGTAGGGGTGGGCGTGGCTTCCGACCTGGTAGCCATCGCAGAAGGACAAGGTTTGCGCAACCCCGCCATCATCGTGATCGGTGAAGTGGTACGTTTCCACGAAGCGTTCCAGGAACTGCAAACCAAACTGGCAGACGATTATAAACTGGCCGTTTAATTTTTTAACTTGTCGGTATGGAACAAAACCATCTTTTTCCCATTTTCCTGAAACTCGATCAACTGCAGGTACTGGTAGTTGGCGGGGGGAATGTGGGCTGCGAGAAAGTGGGCGCGATCCTGAACAATTGTCCCAACGCCCGGGTAACCGTTGTGGCTACCTGGTTTGCCCCCGAAATGGCGGGCATCGTGGAAGGCTTTCCCAACGTGACGCTGGTGGAAAAAGCGTTTTCCTGCGGGGATATTTTCGGGAAAGACCTGGTGATCGCCGCTACGGCCGACAGGGAATTGAACTATTGCATCTGGGAAAAATCCAAAGCCGCGAAGGTGCTCATCAACGTGGCCGATACCCCGGCATTGTGCGATTTTTACCTCAGCTCGGTGGTCCAGAAAGGGAATTTGAAAATCGCTATCAGTACCAACGGAAAATCGCCCACCATCGCCAAAAGGCTGAAGGAAGTGCTGAACGAAGCGATCCCCGAAGGCCTGGAATCGATTTTACAGCACCTGCACACCATCCGCGACCGGCTGAAAGGCGATTTTTCGGAAAAAGTGCGGAAACTGAACGAGTTGACGAGCGTGCTGGTCAACAAACGGGATTGACGTATACTTAGATAGATCCAACATAGAAGGGAGCGTGGTGGCACGCTCCTTTTTTATGCGGGGAAACATATAAAATGGGAATTATATACACGAAATTTGCCGTTTGGGCAAAAGGAAGGGCCGTCCACCAGGACGGCCCTTCTCATATATCATTGTTGAAAGCTATGCTTCCGTTGCTTCGGTGAAGAGGGCTTTCAGCTCGTTGGCGTCGGCCGGTTTCATTTTGCCGCCGAGGATGAGGCGGAGCTGGCGGCGGCGAAGGGCGCCTTCGTAGAGTTTTTTCTCCTCTTCCGATTCGGCGATCACCTGGGGAACGGGGCGTGATTTGCCGTTGGGGTCCAGGGCTACGAAGGTCATGAATGCTTCGTTGGATTTGTAACGGTATTGTAAAACCGGGTCTTCTCCCCAGACTTTCATATGCACTTCGATGGAAGTGGTGAAAGCGCGGGTGACGATGGCTTCGATATGCACCACATTACCCAGTTTGATGGGATTTTCGAAGGAGATATTGTCGACGGAGGCGGTTACCACCGGGGCGGCGCAGTGTTTCATGCAGGCCAGGGCGGCGGCAATGTCCATCCAGTACATCAGGCGGCCCCCCATCAGATTGCCGAAAGTGTTGGTATCGTTGGGCAACACCAGTTCGGTCATATTAACGAGGGATTCGTGGGCCTTTTTAGGCATCAAGGTCATAATGGAACGAATTTCAGGGGGCAAAATTACGGGAATGCAACGACAATTCCCGTGGCCTGCCGCCGGAGGGCATTTGAAATGCACTTTCCTCGGGAAATTTTTGAAAATGGCCGTGGTAGCGGGTTTGCGGATGATTTTCAGCGGCCGCCGGAAAATTCGGTTTGGGAGCGCAGCAAATTTGTGTAACTTTGCATGACCTTACGGAAGTAAATTACTTGACAGGATACCACCATTACAGTCCCGGCATCACTTCCCGCTTTGGTCAAGTAAAAGAATCAGGAACTTAGTTTTTATGGCAAAATATATCTTCGTTACGGGAGGTGTTACTTCCTCATTGGGTAAAGGAATTATCGCTGCGTCCCTCGCTAAACTATTGCAGGCGCGCGGCTTTAAAGTGACAATTCAGAAATTCGATCCGTATATCAATGTGGATCCGGGAACATTGAACCCTTACGAGCACGGCGAGTGCTACGTGACTGAAGATGGCGCAGAAACCGACCTGGACCTCGGGCACTACGAGCGTTTCCTCAACACGCCCACCACACAGGCCAACAACGTTACCACCGGCCGCATTTACCAGACCGTTATCAACAAGGAGCGCGAAGGCGCTTACCTCGGTAAAACCGTTCAGGTAATCCCACACATCACCGATGAGATCAAACGCCGTATTCTCCTGTTGGGGAAAGACGGTAAATATGATATCGTCATCACCGAGCTGGGCGGCACCGTGGGCGACATCGAATCGCTGCCCTACGTGGAGGCGGTTCGCCAGTTGCAATGGGAACTGGGCGAAGAAGACTGCCTGGTGATCCACCTCACCCTGATCCCGTACCTGCGTGCGGCCAAGGAGCTGAAAACCAAGCCTACACAGCACTCTGTACGTTTGCTGAGCGAAAACGGCGTGCATCCCGATATCATCGTTTGCCGCACCGAAGAGCCGATGTACCGCGAACTGAAAAAGAAAATCGCCCTGTTCTGTAATGTACAGGTAGACGCGGTGATCGAGGCGAACGACGTACCCACCATTTACGAAGTGCCCCTCGAAATGATGCGCGAGAAACTCGACGTCATCACCCTCAAAAAACTGAACCTGCCCGTCGAAAAGGAACCCGAGCTCACCAAATGGCGCGAATTCCTCGACAAGCTGAAATATCCCAAAACCAAAGTGACCATAGGCCTCATCGGCAAGTACGTGGAGCTGCAGGACGCTTACAAATCCATCCTCGAATCATTCATCCACGCAGGTGCGGTGAACGAGTGCAAGGTGATCGTACAAAATATTCACTCTGAACATATTACGCCCGATAATGTCTGCGAAAAACTGAAAAACCTGGACGGCCTTCTCGTAGCCCCCGGTTTCGGCCACCGCGGCATCGAAGGCAAGATCACGGCCATTCAGTTCGCCCGTGAAAACAACCTGCCGTTCTTCGGTATCTGCCTCGGCATGCAAATGGCCGTAGTAGAATACGCCCGTAACGTGATGGGCCTGAAAGACGCGCATTCCACCGAGATGAACCCGGAAACCCAACACCCGGTGATCAACCTCATGGAAGAACAGAAAAAAGTGACCAAAATGGGCGGTACCATGCGCCTCGGCGCTTATGCGTGCGACCTGAAGCCCGGTTCCCAGGCTTCCGCTATCTATAATGGCGCCACCGCTATTTCAGAACGCCACCGCCACCGCTACGAATTCAATAACGATTTCCTCGACCAGTTCGAAAAAGCAGGCCTGGTTGCTTCCGGTAAAAACCCGGAAACCGGCCTCGTGGAAATGATCGAGCTGCCCGGCCATCCCTTCTTCGTTGGCGGCCAATTCCACCCCGAGCTGAAATCTACCGTGGAAAGCCCGGCCCCTCTCTTCGTGAGCTTCATCGGCGCTGCCAAAACCTATGCCGAATCCAAGAATGGAAAGGCTAAGCAGCAGGAAGAGAAAGTAGTACATGAATAAAAAAATATTGATGTGAGATGAATTTCTGTTAGCGGAAGACTTTAACATTTCCGCTAGCAGAAATCATGCATCATACCCGCCTTTATATTACCTTTGCTCCTTAAATTTTAATTTTCGACATGGATAGAAATTCGGTCATTGGTTTTGTGTTACTGGGCCTCCTTCTCGTGGGGTACATCTGGTGGAACCAGAAAAGCTCCCAGGACGCAAGAATCGAAAAGGCCCGCCAGGATTCCATCGCCAACCTGAACAAGCCCAAAGAGCAACAAGCTAAAACCGTTGCCCTCAGCGATAGTACAGCAGCAGCAACCGGCATCACCAGCGCAGATTCAGCCCGCCTCAGCAGCGAATACGGTCCCTTTACCCTCGCGGCCACCGGCGCTGAAGCCACCACCGTGCTGGAAAACAAACTGGTTAAGATCACCTTCACGAACAAAGGCGGTCAACCCAAACAAATCCAGCTGCTGGAATTCAAATCCTCCGCAGGCGAGCCCCTCATGCTCCAGGAAGGTTCCTTCAACCGCCAGGGCATCAAAGTTCCCCTCGCCAATAACCAATCGCTCAACACCGCAGACGTATTCTTTACCCCCGGCAATGTGGAAAAGCATCCAGACGGCAGCCAATCCATCAGTTACCGCCTCCCCACCACCAACCCGGGCCAATACATCGAATACACCTACATGCTGAAAAACGACAGCTACCTGGTCGATTACACGATCAACCTCGTAGGCATGCAGGGCATACTCGGCACCAAGAACGTGGAATTCCAGTGGAACAGCCAGTCAGACCTCCAGGAGCACAGCATGCAACAGGAGCGTCTGAACAACCAGATCCACTGGCGCGACGCGGCCAAAGACCACGACTACTTCACCCTGACCAACAGCAGCGAGAAGAAAGTAGACCGCCCCCTCCAATGGGTAAGCTTCAAGCAGCAGTTCTTCAACACCACGCTCATCGCCAGGAAAGATAACTTCGCATCCGCCGACTTCCACAGCAAGGTGCCCGAAAGCGCCAACATCGTGGGCCAGCAGATGAGCAGCCTCGCCATTCCGTTCAACGGTTCCGCCAACTACAGCTTCCCCATCGAAGTGTATTACGGTCCCAATAAGTACAAGACCCTCAAGTCGATGGACATCGAGCTGCAGAAGATCATCCCCCTCGGCTCCGGTATCTTCGCCTTCGTGAAATACGTGAACATCTGGATCATCATCCCCGTGTTCGATTTCCTTGGCGGTTTGACTTCCAACTATGGCCTCATCATCCTCCTCCTGACCATCTTCATCCGCCTCATCATCGCACCGTTCACTTACCAAAGTTATGTGTCGGCCGCCAAGATGAAAGTGCTGAAACCCGAGCTGGACGAGCTGCGCGCCCGTTACAAAGACGATCAGCAGGCCTTCGGTATGGAGCAGATGAAACTGTTCAAGAGCGCCGGTGTGAACCCGCTGGGAGGCTGTCTGCCCGCACTGCTGCAGCTGCCGATCCTCGTGGCGATGTACTCGTTCTTCCCCAGTTCCATCGAGCTGCGCCAGGAAAGCTTCCTGTGGGCGAACGACCTCAGCACCTACGATTCCATCTATAACTTCGGTTTCACCATCCCGCTGTATGGCGATCATATTTCGCTGTTCACGATCCTGATGACGATCACGAGCCTTATTCTCGCGTTCTACAACAGGGGCATGGCCGACCAGAGCAACCCGGTGATGAAATACATGCCGTACGTGTTCCCCATCATGCTGCTGGGTATCTTCAACGGCATGGCCGCGGCACTCACGTACTATTACTTCCTCAGTAACGTGATCTCGATCGCGCTGCAGTGGGTGATCCAGACGTTCATCATCAACCACGACAAGATCCATGCACAGATCCAGGCGAACAAATCGAAACCCCAGTCCAAGTCCAAATGGGCGGAAAAACTGGAAGAGATGCAGAAGCGCCAGGCAGAAATGCAGAAAACACGCAAAAAATAATTTTACCGGATAACACAAAAAGGCTCCACGGATGTGGGGCCTTTTTTACTTTTGACGCTATGAAGCAGATTGCGATTTTGACGATTTGGCTGGCCGCGGCAGGCGCAGCCTTTGCACAGGAAACAACGCCATCGCCGGAACGCATACGGGAAACGGTGAACTATCTCGCGTCCGACAAACTGAAAGGCCGTGGAACGGAAACGAAGGGAGGGGAGAAGGCTGCGGGATATGTGGAGAAGCAGTTCCGGCAGATCGGGCTGCTGCCCGCCGTGGGTGGACAATACTTCCAGCAATTCGTGTTCGCCCGCGGGAAGCATTACAACCTGCACAGCAAGAATGTGATCGGGTACATAGATAACGGTGCCGCACGTACGGTGATCATCGGGGCGCATTACGACCATCTGGGGCATGGGGAGCTGTTTAACGGCCGCTATCCCAATGAGATACACAACGGGGCGGATGATAACGCTTCCGGCGTGGCGGGGCTCCTGGAACTGGCGCGGCATTATCAGCAAAATAACGTGAAAGAGCCGTTCAATTTCGTGTTCATCGCTTTCGGCGGTGAGGAATTGGGGCTGCACGGGTCGAAATATTACACGCGCTACCCGTTGGATTCGCTGAACAAGGTGCAGTTCATGTTGAATATGGACATGATCGGGCGATACAATGCGCAGCGTGGCGTGGGGATCGGCGGATACGGTACCGCGAAGGAGTGGCCCGAGATTTTCAAGGGCGTGCAGGATGGAGGGATCAAATTCTTCACCGATGGATCGGGGAAAGGCGGCAGCGATCACCACAGTTTCTATATAGCCGGGGTGCCGGTGTTGTTCCTGCATACCGGCGGGCACGACGATTATCACAAACCTACCGACGACGCGCCGAAAGTAGATGCGAATGCGGAGGCGGGGATATTGAAAATCGCGATCCAACTGATCGACAACGCCATGAAATTCGACCGGCTGACGTATGTGACGCAGGATTAAAAGAGGAAAAATATATTTCGATGGAAGTGCGCACCGCGGCCGGTGCGCACTTTTTTTATGGGTAAATCCCGGTTTCACTGAGATATTCTTCGTTTTTCGGAGATATTCTCGGAGTTTTTTGAAGGTGCTGGTCGTTGGCCCATCTAATTTTGTACTTCCAATACGATCACCCAAAAACGAATTGTTATGTTAACGCCCATCGATTGGGAAAAGTTCCACAAAGTATTTTCCAGCTATCTGCGGTTGGAGCGTAGTGTAGTGCCGGGGTCGGACGAGCATCTGGACCTGTTGCTGCATATCGGCGACGATTTGCGGGAGATGACGCGGTTGACGGTAATGCTGGCGAACGGGATCGCGAGTGATTTTTTCCGGTTTACGGAGGAAATGGCGCGCGATACCTTGCAGGACATCTGGCCTTGTGTGCGCATGTCGAGGATCATATGCAGGGATATCCGGCGGTCGCCGTTGTTACGGTCCCTCGCGCCCGAAGCGGATGCTTTCGAGGAGGAGGTGCTTGGGCTGAGCGATGTGATTGGTGATATGATGCATTGTCATGGAGGCGTTTCGAAAAACTAAACCATTAAAATAGAAAACATGATGTACACTGCGAATCAAATTGCCAGTTGGTTTCTGGCGAGCCTGGAAACCAATTCGGGTGATACAATATCGCCCATGAAATTGCAGAAGTTGATTTATTATTCACAGGCCTGGTACCTGGTTAAGTTTGATAAGCCGTTATTCAATGACAAGATCGAGGCCTGGATGCATGGCCCTACCATTCCTGCCGTTTATGAACGGTTCGATAATGCTTACAGGGATAGCATTCCATTCGAAAAGATGTTTAGCAAGGAACATCCCTATAAAAAGCTTCCAATTGAATTGGATGATTTTTTGGAGGAGATATTTTTTAAGTATGGAGAACATTCTGCATGGTTTCTTGAAGCACTCTCCAAAAAGGAATTGCCTTGGCGAATGGCAAGAAGGCATACTCCTTCCCTCATGCATTGCCACCAGGAAATTACACAGGAATCAATGAAGAATTATTATTCAAAATTACAACATGAAGGAAAGCCGTAAAGGGCGATCTGTTGATTCATCCGTTGCAGTTAATCTTGATAGTCTTGTCCCGGAAGTGAAAACAGCCGCGTTACAGGGCGATGGAATCAATATTTACGTCTCAATAACTTTTTTACAAAACAGGTTTGAGTGTTTTTCTGATTGGGGAAAACAGGAAATGAAGTGTTTCTGGCGGTTTATTCAAAAACTGAAAGGACGCAATTGGAAAGACCTGGTCCATTCGGGGGAGGAGCTCATAAATCGGGCTTGGGAATGACCAAGATTCACAGAAGCAGGTATCCTTTGAATGGGTATATTGAAGGGCTGGAAAAGGATTTGGACATTTTTGAGTTAAGGGTAGATGGTAAGCGGCGGATTCATGGATGTCGTGTAGGCAACATCTTCCACATCTGCTGGCTCGACCGCAATCACCGTATCTGTTCATAAAAAAAGAGCGTGTATTGTTGGTACACGCTCTTGGATTATCGTTAGTTATTGGTTTTTGGTTTCGGAGGGAGCTGGGCTTTCGGTTGTTGACCTGCGGGTTGCGGCTCGTCGCGTTTCGGCGGTTTCGGCGTTTCCTTCGGGTCTTTCGGTTCTTTCTGTTCCTTTTGTTCTTTCGGAGTTTCCCTGGGCGCTTCCTTCGGTTGTTCTACGGGTTCGCCGTATGCGCCAACGTCGACGCTTTCATAATCACTTGCGCCACCGTTGCCTACATCTTCGGCTTCTGCGCCAGGTTGCACGTTGTTCTCGTAATTGAAATAGAGATCATTGCGCATATTCGGCGGGATGGGGAATTTAGAAGCCGGATCGATGCCGAGGGTTTTGTCTGCATACACTTTCTGCATGAAGAGGGCGAAGATGGGCAGGCCGGTGTTGGCGCCCTGGCCGAGTGCGGTGCTGCTGAAGCGGAGGTAGTTGTTGTCGCAACCCACCCATGCGCCTGCCAGCAGTTGCGGGGTGTAGCCCAGGAACCAGCCATCGGTGTTGTCGTTGGTGGTACCGGTTTTACCCGCTACTTCGCCGGGAATATTGTATCGGAAGCGCAATCTCGCGCCCGTACCACCGGGAGCGGTAACGCCTTCCATCATTTTGACCATGGTGTACGAATCGATCTCGCTGATCACTTCCTTTTTCTCGGGAACATAAGTTTCGAGAATGTTGCCGAAGCGGTCTTCGATACGGGTGATGTAGATCGGTGTAGTGATCACGCCGCGGGCGGGGAACATCGTGTAGGCCCGGAGCATATCGAACAGGGAGATCGTGGAAACCCCCAATGCGATGGAGGGATACGGTTCGATCTTGGTGGATTGGAACCCGATCTTGTCGTTTGCGAAATTGGCGAATGCCTTGGCACCGAATTGCTTGATGAGGTAGGCGCTCACGAGGTTGAGCGATTTTGCCAGCGCGCCGGCCATGGAAATGGAGCCGCCCACGCTGCCTTCGGAGTTGCGGGTAAGCGTCCAGTTACCGATGGTCACGGGCTCGTTCGGCAGCATGGTGTTCGGGTTGAACCCGTTCATGAGCGCGAACAGGTAAAGGAACGGTTTGAACGTAGAGCCCACCTGGCGGGTGGTCTTGAATACGTGGTCGTTCTTGAAATACCGGAAATCCGGGCCGCCCACCCAAGCCTTGATCTCCCCGCTTTCCGGGTCCATGGCCATGAAACCGGATTGCAGGATGGCGCGGTGGTATTTGATGGAGTCGAGCGGTGTCATCACCGTGTCGATCTCGTTCTGGTCGGTGTTGGTATAGCTCCTCCAGCTGAAGGCTTTCATTTTAACAGGCGTATTGAAAGCCTTTTCGATCTCTTCGTCGGTGGCTTCTTCTTCCTTCATGCTGCGATACCGGTCGGTATCCTTGATGAAGTTCTGCAGGTCGCGGGAGGCGATGTTGCCTGTCCACACTTTGCCGGATTTGATGTTGGCCTGTTGCTGGAAAGATTTCTGCAGGTCTTTCAGGTGGTGCGCCACCGCTTCTTCGGCATACAGTTGCATGCGGGGATTGATGGTGGTGTAGATTTTGAGACCGTCGCGGTACAGGTTGTATTCCGTGCCGTCGGGTTTCTTGTGTTCCTTGCACCAGGCCTTCAGTTCGCTGCGCAGTACTTCGCGGAAGTAGGGAGCCAGGCCTTTGTTGTGGTCGAGCTTGTTGTAGCGGAGCACGATGGGCCGGCCTTTTGCTGCGGCACCGTCTGCGCTGGTAATATATCCTTCGCTCACCATGTTGTCGATCACCGTATTGCGGCGGTTGAGCGCCAGCACGGGATTACGGCGGGGATTGTATTGGGTGGAACCTTTCAGCATGCCCACCAGCGTGGCCGCTTCCTCGATGGAAAGCCTTGCGGGGTCTTTGCTGAAAAAGGTACGCGCACCGTTCTCGATACCGTACACATTATCGCCGAAAGCCACAGTGTTGAGGTACAGCGTGATGATCTCTTTTTTCGTAAGGTTACGCTCCAGCTTGATAGCGATTACCCATTCGGAAAGTTTCTGGAAAGAACGCACCACCAGGTTGCGGGCACGGGTCTTGCCCTCGCCGTCCTGCTGCAGGTTCAGCGCCAGCTGTTGGGTGATGGTCGAGGAACCACGCTTTTTGCCGATCAACAGGTAAAAAGGGATCGCCGCCGTTGCCTTGGCGTCGATGCCGGAGTGACTGTAAAAGTTACGGTCTTCCGTTGCCAGGAGGGCATTGAATACATTGGGGGAAATATCCTTGTAGTCTACGTTGGACCGGTCTACCTGGAGGTATTTACCCATGATGGTCCCGTCTTCCGCGATCACTTCAGAGGCGAGGGCCGTCCGCGGGTTTTCCAGTTCTTCCATGCTGGGCATATGTCCGATGATGCGGAGATTGATCAGCAGGAGGAGGATGAGGAATAAAGCCACCCCGCATCCGAAGGTCACCCATAATATTTTTACGGATTTTTTCATATGTTAAAAAGTGTGAAACAGTCTGTTTAGTGCAATATTATGCTTTTTCCCCTGCGTTTCATAGGCCGGGCGGCATAGCATACTTGTTTGTCTTGCAAATATTATTCCGTTATGTAGTTGTTCCCGAAGAATTTGCGATAGCCTTCCAGGTCTTTGGTATTATTTAACAGGATGAAGTTTTCGCGGGAAATGATGAACAGGCGGTAGTCGGTAGGACGGATCCGCGGAATGATCGTTTCACTCGCCACCCGGCTCACTTCATCGAAATACGTAAGTGCCTTGTTTTCATCGGGGAACAGCCGCACGATCACCATGATCTCATTCGGCGTCAGTGCGTACATGCTTGTTTGCAGCTGTTCGGAAGCGTGTTTCTCACTGTTGTATTTGGAGAACTGGGCCACGGCTTCGTCGATCAGCACTTTCGACACCCGGTCGAAATGGATCACCACAAAGTGCGGAATGGCTGTCTTTTCGTCGCCCAGCTGGTACGGTGTAACCGGTTTAGGCGGCGGCGGAGGCGGAACGTTGGCCGCAGCTGCTACGGAATCGGCTTTGGCCTTCAATGCCAGGGAATCCGGCAGGTTGGGCGCAGGCGTCTGCCAGGGATAGCGGATGCGGATGTTTTCGTCTACTTGTGCCGTGCTGCTGCTGTCCCGCTGGATTTCCAGCTGGGTCAGGTAGTCGGTCACCTGCTGGCGGCGCTCCAATGCCTCCTGGATGGCCTTGGCCTGGTTCAGGATACCCTCTTCGCCGGGATATTTCGTGATCACAGACGCGATGGCGGCTTTGCCTTCGTCTTCCGGCCGGGTCTTGATGATCGCCATGGCTTCCAGAAGGTCGAATTTGGCCTGAACGGGACTGAATCCTACCGTGGAGTCGGAGAATTTACGGAGCACGAACACCGTGTCGTAATTCCCCTGGCGGAACGCGTTGTAAGCGGATTCATAAATGTTTTCGGCGGCTTTGTTCTTTTCCTTGTCCTGGGGGCTGAGCGCGCCGTAGGTGAGGATGCTGGCGTATTGGGTCCCCGGGAACTGCGTGAGCACCTGGTTCTTGTACTTGGCTGCCAGTTCGTTGTGGTTCAGTTTGTTATGCCAGGCGTACAGGCTGTACAGCACTTCCACCTTGCGGGGATGTTCCGGGAAGCGGGACAGGAGCGTATCGTAAGTGAGGATGCCCTCGCGGGTATCATCGAGTTTGTCGTTATAGAGCTTGCCGAGGTCGAAATATGCTTCCTGCTGGCGCCCGCGCGATGCTTCCAGTTTCTCGGGCGTATCGGGTAACTGGTTGGCCAGCAGGGAGACGTTGATACTGTCTGCCGGCAGATCGGCGATCGACGGGGCGGCATTATTCCCCTCATTCACCTCCGGTTGCGGAGGCGTCGGGGCGTTGTTATTGGCGAGCAGGGCGCCGGATTGCTGGCTGCGGCGCCAGTTATCGCCCAGGGCGCGGTTGCCCCAGCGCCTGCGGAATTCGCTGAAGCCGGTCGACTTATTGCTCTGGTTATAGAAATACCATTCGCCGCCTTCGTTGGCGGGCCCGAATGATGGATTGTTGTAGTTGTTGTTGGCCGTGAAGGAGGGAGGCGCCTGTGCGGTACCGTTTCCGCCTTTTTTGCCGCCTTCGGTTGGTGGCGGGTTTTTCGCCGCTTTGAGGGCAGCTACCTGTTTGGCCAGCAGGGTATCGCGCATCGCGGGAGGCAGACTGGCGATTTGTTGCAGGCTGTCTTCGTCGCGGATGGTTTGCACTTTTTCGGCCACGGCGCCCAGGGTTTCCTTGCGGGCGTTCACGAGTTCCGCATCATGGAAATCCGGGCCCATGATAGACGCGGTGCTGTCGTAATACCGCTGTGCATTGCGGTAATCTTTCCGGAAATAGTAAATATCCGCCATGCCCTTGAACGTCAGTGTTTTCTGGAGCATGTTGGCGCTTTCAACCCGCAGTGATTTGTTCAGAAAATCGATCGCACGTTCCGGATCTTCATTGGCGCACAGCGATGCCATGTTGTAATAGATCGCGTCGCGGAAGGGGATAAAACGTTCTTTGCGCAGCATGCTTTGCAGTGCGGCGATGCTTTCTTCCAGGCTGCCGCCGTTCACTTTGGTATTGGCTTTGGCGATCTGGACGCGGGCGTTGAAATCGATGGTGGCGTCCGATTTGGCGGCGATCACTTCGCGGAAAGCCGTCATGGCCGAATCGTATTTGTTCTGCGAAACGTACAGCTGGCCCAGGATGTAGTACATCCGCGCCTTCTGGTCGCGGCCGCTGTGGCCTTTTTTCAGCGCCAAGCGCAGCGGTTCTATCGTTTCGGCGTATTGTCCCTGTTTATAGAATTTCCAGGCCTGGAGCTCGGCGAGCTGGCCGTCGAGGCGGCGGGGGAAATAGGGATCGGTTTCGAGGATATTGAGGAGCGACTGGGCTTCGTCGTGCTTGTTCTGTTCTATGAGCGTGCGCGCCTGCCAGAGGAAAGCGTCGTTACGGGCACTGGTATGCCGGAATTGCCGGGCGTACCAGGTCTTTTCCTTTTCGCGGCTGGAGATAGACAGGAGGTCGTTCTGGCTGCTGCCCACCACGGCGTTGTAATCCGATTTCTTTTTCGGGGCGAATGTGGTGTTGATGAACTGGAAAGTATTGGCGGCGGCTTCCCATTCGCCTTTGTAATAATATGCCTTCCCGATGAGCAGGTAACTGTCGTCTATCCAACGCCCGCGCGGGTCGTGGATCTGGACGGCTACCGAGGCTTTCTGGACCACGGAGTCCAGCTCGTTGACATCGAGGTTGAGCTTGTCGACGGTGAAGGGGTAGAAGGGCAGGTAAACGTTGTAATTGTCCTGCCGCTGCTTGTTGATACCGGTCAGTACCTTTTCCAGCTTGAGTTTGGCGTGGTAATAGTAGTTATACCGGGTCACGGTGTTTTGCACCACCCTGCGGGTGAAGGAATATGGTTTTGAGGCCATCTTTTCTGACGGGGGGCGCCGGTCTTCCACCTTAAGGGGCTTCTCGGGCCTGGCCGGGGGCTGATTGGCAGGTTTATCCTGCCCTAAAACCGTTGCGGTTGCGGCGAAAAAGAACATTCCTCCCACCACACCGGCACGTAATAGAGATATATTAGAACAATGCATGTAAAGCCAGGTCGGTAATAACTTCTTTATTAACTTTTATTTGGGAAAAAATATTTTAAAGATAGGATAATTTTTTTCGGACTGCGCGTATTAGGGCTAACTTGGGGCAAATCCGGAATCGTATTTACAAATTATGAATTTTTGATGGATATTTCGGTAAAAACTTCAATCTTTACATTTTTGCAGAAATATGGCTACTGAAGACAAAAATAAGGGCAGAAGCCTCGACCGGTTGAACCATAAATACCGGTTGGTGATCATGAACGACGATACCTATGAGGAGGTGACCGCCTTCCGCCTGTCGCGCATGAGCGTATACGTAGCGCTCAGCACCCTGTTCGTGCTGCTGGTGGCCATCACGGTGGCAACGGTGGTGTTTACGCCCCTGCGGTATTACATCCCCGGATACGGCGATCTCAAGCAGCGAAAGGAGTTCCTGCAGCTGAAAATGCGGACGGATTCCCTGGAACGCGCGATCTCCACCCGCGACCGCTACCTGCAGAACCTGAAGAACGTCATCGGCGGCAACATCCAGCTCGATACCAATATGCTGAAAGTCCCGAAAGTCGAAAACAGTACTTATTAAATATTTTTTCACTATCTTACACCATCTTTATTAAAAGAAAAACCTTCTGACCTATGTTTAACCAAAGTAAGAAAAGTGAAGGCAAGAGCATTATGCCTTCCTCCAACATCAACCTTATTGGCAACGGAACCACTATCCAGGGAGACATCGTGTGTGAAGGGGATATCCGTATTGATGGACAGGTTACGGGCCTGGTTTCTACCAAAGCGAAAATCGTGGTAGGACCGGAAGGGGAGATCCTGGGAGACCTGATCTGCCAGAGTGCGGACATCCTGGGTAAAGTGACCGGGATCATCAAGGTAGACGACCTGTTGTTCCTGAAAGGCAACGCCTACATCAAAGGCGATATTTATACCGCGCATTTCGAAATGGAACCGACCGTGAAATTCAACGGCCGTTGCTATATGGACCCTGCAGACGCACCGCCGGCGCGCACCGGGGCCGAAATCACCGCAGACGTAAAACATGGAAGACCCATCGTCCAGGAAGAAGAAACAGAAGCCGTCTAACCTGCTGCTCAGGTACGCCGGACTGGCCTTCCAAATGATGGCCACCCTCGGCGTGGCCGTATGGCTGGGTCACCTGCTGGATAAAAAGGTCAACATCGGTTTTCCGTTGTTTATGATCATTTTTTCTTTACTCGCTTTAGCCCTACTTTTGTGGCAAATTGTAAAAGATACCAGCAGGCATGACCGATAAATTTATCTTCTGGCTGGCGGCAGTGGTCGCGGCAATCACGGGTTTGTTGTTTACGTTGGAGAACGGATGGCTCGCGGCCCTCGGGGTCGATTTCCCCGTTCTCGTAGCCGGCAACATCGTTCTGGCCCTCATCGCCCTCGTCAGCTATTCCCTTTGCCGTAAAGGACTTGCGGCCGAAAATCCGAACGTTTTCGTTCGTTCCGTTTATGCCTCCACGCTGAGCAAACTGATGCTCTGCGTGGCGGGCATCGGCGTGTACGTGTTCGTTACCCGAGACCATGTCAGCAAAGCCACCATCTTCATCCTGCTGTTCTTTTACCTCGTGTATACCGTGCTGGAAACCTGGCAGCTGTTCCGCGCCAGCCTCCGGCAGAAGAAACATCAGTAGCCGTTGAAGCAAGAACATCCTCTACATGCATTGGCCGCATACCTGCCGGATGGCACTTTCGAGCAGGTAATCGCCTATATCACCGAGTATAAAGTCCATCTCACCATCACCCGTGAGCGCCAGAGCGTACTGGGCGACTATCGCCATCCCTTCCAGGGGAAAGGCCATCGCATCAGTATTAACGGCGGCCTTAATAAATACGCTTTTTTACTCACGCTCCTCCACGAGATCGCGCATCTCACCACCTTTAATAATTATAGCCACAGCGTGCAGGCCCATGGCCGCGAGTGGAAGAACGAATACGGTAAGATCCTCAAAGAATTCATCGGGAAAGGTTATCTCCCGATCGACGTGGAAACCGCCGTCCGTAAAAGCCTTCACAACCCCGGCGCCACTTCCTGCTCCGACGAGGAACTGATGCGCGTCCTCATGCGGTACGATCGCAAGAAGGAAAATCATTACCTCGTAGAGCAACTTCCCATCGGCCAGCTCTTCAGGACCAAAGATGGCCGCGTGTTCAGCCGCGGCGAAAAAATCCGCAAACGCATCCGCTGCGAAGAAATCGAAACGAAAAGGGTGTATCTCTTCAGCCCGGTGTACGAAGTGGAGCTGGTGAGCGAGTAGTGAAACGCCATGCGCAGCTTCGTGCTACTTTTGATAAGATTTGTCGAGCTCCTGAATGATTTCCGCGCCATGGAAGGCGAGGAGCAGGTCGCGTACCTCCAGGTAGATGCCTTTCGCTACCCACAGCGGCATTGAATCCCGCGTTTCACTTCTGGAGGGAAGATGCCGGTAAAAGCTTACGTCTGCAGCGTTCCATAGCGCATTATCCTGCTGGCAATGGCATCAGGCCGCAAAATCATAACATTTTCTGAGGGTAACGGCATCGTTTTCCCGATGCGCCTGTACAACGCCTTCCAGCAGAATGCTAAACACGACATTTATGGAATTTTCGGATGCGATGGATGTCCGCTTCGCGGGAAGGCACTCGATGGCCTTTCGTCTCCAGGTACTCATTTGGTAACAGGTAAGGGATTATAACAGGATAAAATAAAAATCCTCCGGCAGCGGGAGCCGCCGGGCCATCATACATTATGGATTACTCACGCCTTCAGTATGTCGATCGAATTGAGTTTAACGGCAGTGCCGACGCGCAGTGAATTCGGAATATCGGCCGATTGATCGACGCTGCGGATGAGGGCTTCGACGTCTTGCCGCGGCGCGGAAGATTCCACACGGATATCGTACCGGATGTTCCGGGCCTGTGCGGGCTCGCCGCTCCAGTCGCCATTGACGATGATCTCCACATGCGCCACGGCGATCCCGCGGGCGGCGGCTTCGTGGTAAAGGCTGTTGCACACGCTTGCGGCGATAGACATCATGAATAATTCTTCCCCGCTGAACCCGATGCCCAGGCCTCCCGCGCGCGGCGTCCGGTCTATCACCAGGCTGCGGGGGCCCGCCCAGCCTGCCGCTGCACTCGTTTCGTGGATGGTTTTGAGATGTACCTGCATAGTATGTTTAATGTACGCAATGTTCGGATGATTCCCAAATTGGAAGGTGTACGCATGCACCGGTTTTGGGCCGCCTGGTAAAGTCTCCTGCGCGATGCGTCGTCAGCCGGGGATTTCAACCCCCAGCTCACACATATGCCGTTTCTTCTTCCGCTTTCCGGATCCGCGCGTCTGTCTGCATTTCCAGGATGGCTTTCTTTTCTTTCCGGTGCATGGCGAAGGCGAATTCGTGCTGGTCGAGCAGATCGTCGTAAGGCCCGCGGGGCGAGATGAGCTTCACGAGCACGGGAGCGGTTTCCAGGGCAATGAACAGCAGCATGATGAACCAGTTGGCCCATTGGATGGGGGCGCTTTTCCCGGTGATGCGGCCCAGTGCTTCCAGCCGGGAGGCCATCCCGTCGGGTTTGTGGCGTTCCAGGGCGGTGAGGCGCGCGGCGAGGGAATCGTCTTCCGCCTGGATTTCCCCTGTGAGGGATGCACGTTGTGCCTGGAGGGATTGCAGGGCCGCGGTGGCGCTGTCGGCATCGGCTTTCTTGGCTTTATAGATGGGGCCGAGGTTCTTGACGCGGGATCCGCCGGTGCCGTCGGCTTCCTGCTGGGCGCGCAGCTGGAGCGTGTCTACCCGCGTGGTTTGCACGGAGATTTGGGACTGGAGGGCATTCATCCGGGTGGCGAGTTCGGCTTTGCGGGAAGTGAAGGCACCGCGGACGAGGGAGTCTTCCGCCTGGCGCTGTTCCTGTTCCATGAGGGTGAGCTCGGCGAGGATTTCCCGTTCGAAGATTTTCAGTTCCAGGGGTTTGGAGATCACCACGGCGATCATCACGGCGAGGAGGAGGCGCGGAACGGCCATCCATAGCTCTTTGCCGAAGCGGTCGCGCTTCTTGAGGCTCGACACGATGTAGCGGTCGAGGTTAAAGATCATGAGCCCCCACAGCAAAGCGAACCCGACGGCGGCCCAGGGGTTGCGGAAAACGGTCCACAGCGCATACCCTGCGGCGATGGCGGCAAACAGTCCGGTAAAGAAAATAGTAGCCCCTATGCCGGCGTACTTATTGGTTTCGGCAGGTGCGCGGCGGAGCAGGGGCAGGTGTGCGCCCGAGCAGATGAGGAAGAAATGACGGATACGTAACATGCTGTTTCGTTTTCAGGTAAGCCGTCATGTTTTTGATAAGAAGGATGGAAGTCAAAAATAGGCAATTTTTTTGCCCGCACCGCAAATTTACCGCGGGCGGCGGGGATCGATGCCAGGCGGTCGATGGTGGGAGGGGCGGATTGTTTGGAGGGATCGGTGGAAAAGATGCATCGCCGGGTTTGAAGGCAGGTGGTCGATGGGGAAGGGCGGATTGTTTGGAGGGATCGCGGGGGCGTTTGCCGGTTTTGATGGCAAGGCGGATTTTGAAGGTGGACTTTGTTGGAGGGGATGGGTGGATAAGAAGCATCGCCGGGCGGCGCACGGCTGTTGAAGGGAGTGACACAACGGCGGCCGGGCCAGCGGGCGGATGCCGGCCTATAACGAAAAAGGACGGCCAATAAGACCGTCCTTTCCGGAAAAATATGAAGGCGATAGCTTAGCTAACGGCTTTGTTTACGAGTGCAGCTGCTTCGCTGAGCAGAATGGCGGATTGAACTTTCAGGCCGCTTTCCTCGATGAGGGCTTTCGCTTCGGCAGCGTTGGTGCCCTGGAGACGCACGATGATGGGCACTTCGATGGTGCCGATGGATTTGTAAGCGTCGATCACACCCTGGGCAACACGGTCGCAACGAACGATACCACCGAAGATGTTGATGAGGATCGCTTTTACTTTCGGGTCTTTCAGGATGATGCGGAAACCGGCTTCAACGGTTTGCGCGTTGGCGGTGCCGCCTACGTCCAGGAAGTTGGCGGGCTCGCCACCAGACAGCTTGATCATGTCCATGGTAGCCATGGCAAGGCCTGCGCCGTTCACCATGCAACCTACGTTACCGTCGAGTTTCACGAAGTTGAGGTTGTGTTTGCCGGCTTCCACTTCGGTGGGGTCTTCTTCGGTAATGTCGCGCAGGGCAACGAGTTCCGGGTGGCGGATGAGGGCGTTGTCGTCGAGGTTCAGTTTGCAGTCTACGGCGATGATTTTCTCGTCGCTCGTTTTGAACAGCGGGTTGATCTCGAGCATGGCGGCGTCGAGCCCAACGTATCCGTTATAGAGGTTGGTCACGAATTTCACCATGTTTTTGAACGCTTCGCCGGAGAGGCCGAAGTTGAAGGCGATCTTGCGGGCCTGGAAGGCTTCGAGTTTGCCGCCGGGGTATACCCACTCCTTGAAAATTTTGTCGGGCGTGTTATGGGCCACTTCCTCGATGTCCATGCCTCCTTCGGTGGAGTACATGATCACGTTCTGACCGGTTGCACGGTCGAGGAGGATGGAGAGGTAGAATTCTTTGATGGGATTGGCGCCGGGATAGTAAACGTCCTGGGCTACCAGTACTTTATTGACAACCTTGCCGGCTTCGCCGGTCTGGATGGTTACGAGGGTGCCACCGAGGATGTTTCCGGCGATGGTTTTTACATCTTCCGCGTTTTTACCAACGGCTACGCCGCGTTGTTCGGTGCCACGGATCTTGCCTTTACCGCGCCCGCCCGCGTGTATTTGCGCCTTTACTACGGCGAACTCGTTTCCAAACTGCACCTTCAGTTGCTTGTAAGCCTCGGCGGCAGCTTCGGGCGTGTCAACCGGGATACCTTCCTGTACCGGTACGTTGTATTTTTTCAGCAGTTCTTTAGCCTGGTACTCGTGTAAATTCATCGGAATACAAATTTGGCCGCTAATTTAGGCATTTTATGTTTTAATCCGGGGATTTCTTTGGATGGGATGGATGATATGCCACGAACAATTAACTTTGCCGGGCACAAAATCCGCAAATGCTGGAACAGATCAACGAATCGAAGGCCTATATTCAGCAGTTCGCTCCCGGGCGTCCTGCGGTGGGCATCATACTGGGCAGCGGCCTGGGGAACCTGGCGGGGGAGATCACCGACCGGGTGGAGATCCCTTACGACCAGATCCCCCATTTCCCGCCGGCAACGGTGGAGGGGCATTCGGGCCGGCTCATCCTGGGGAAGCTCGCCGGCAAGCCTGTGGTGGCCATGGCGGGGAGGTACCATTATTATGAAGGCCTTTCCATGCAGCAGGTCACTTTCCCCGTTCGGGTGATGAAGGCCCTCGGCATCGAGACCCTCCTCATCTCCAACGCGGCCGGCGGCATGAACGCCAAATTCCGGGTCGGCGATCTCATGATCATCACCGATCACATCAACCTCCAGCCCGAACATCCGCTCCGCGGCCCCAACAACGCCGCCCTCGGCCCCCGGTTCCCCGACATGAGCGAGCCCTACAGCAAAGCGCTCATCGCCAAAGCGAAGGAAATCGCCGCGGGAAAAGGGATTCATTTGCATGAAGGCGTATACGTTGGCGTGCAGGGCCCCACGTTCGAAACACGGGCCGAATATAAATTCATGCACATCATCGGCGGAGACGCCGTGGGCATGAGCACCGTTCCGGAAGTCATCGTAGCCGCCCACAGCGGACTGCGCGTTTTCGCCATGAGCGTCATCACCGACCTCGGCATCCGTGAAGAAGAAAACGTCATCACCCACGAAGAGGTACTGGCAGCCGCTAAAGCAGCGGAGCCGCATTTAACTTATATTTTCAGCGAATTGGCCCGGCAATTGTAGCATATGCCGGACCTTACACGAATCATCCCGATGAGGCAATTCTCGATCCTTTTCCTCCTGCTGGTTTGCACCGGCACCGCCCTCAGGGCACAGTTCAACACCGGCCGCCTGCCCATGCGCGGCGGGGGCGGCGGCAATACTTCCATGCAGCGGGACACTACCAAGCACGACCATGAGCCCGATACGCTCACGCTCCGCTACCGGTTCCTCGACGAGCCCACCGATTTCATGATCGACTCTTCCATCGCGGATTTCTCGCTGAATTACCTCGGCTTCCCCGCCACCTACATGACCCTCGGCAACAATGGCAACGCCGCCCGCAACCTCGTTTTTTCCCCCGCATGGCCCCCGGGTTCGACGCAGGGTTCCATTCGTACGACGTTTACGGCTTCAACCACCAGAACGCCAAATTCTATAACACCAACCGGCCTTTCTCGGAGCTGTGGTACCTCATCGGCGCCAAACAGGAGCAGATGATCAACCTGCAACACACCCAGAACCGCGGCGAGAAATTCAACTTCTCGTTCCAATACCGGAAAATCAACAGCCCCGGGTTTTTCCAGAACCAGGCCACCAACCACGATAATTATAATGTAACGGCCAATTACAACAGCCAGGACAAACGCTATCACCTTTACTTCAGCTATTACCTCAACAAGATCAATGGCGGCGAAAACGGCGGGCTGCAAAACAATGCCGATCTCAAGGACCCGGAATACTCCGATCCGCGGCTCATTCCCGTACGCCTCGGCGGCAACAATCCGCGCCTCGGCGGCCTCCTCAACACCAATATCCCCGTAAAAAGCTATAACCAGGAAGCGAGCATCCTCGTGCGCCAGCAATACGACTGGGGCCATGGCGATACGGTACATGTGAACGATACCACCGAATATTACAAATTCGACCCCGTTTTCCGCGTAGAGCACACCCTCACCTACACCGAAAACACTTACCGCTACCAGGACGCCGAACCGGATTCCCTGTACTACCGCACCTTTTACAACCTGAACATCCCCCTGAACAATCCCGATACGATCCGGACGCGGCACCGCTGGCGGATCTTCAGCAACGATATTTCGCTCATGCAGTTCCCCATGCGCGGGAACCAGGCGCACTTCATCCGCGTAGGCGCGGCTTTCGAAATGATCAAAGGGCAGTTCGACACCTCCCTGGCCGTCCGCTCGTTCAACGAAGTCTCCTTCACCAACCTCCGCCTCCATGGCGAATACCGTAACAAAACGCGGAATCAGAAATGGGACATCCAGGCCAAGGGAGACCTGTACCCCATCGGCGAGAACGCGGGCGACTATGCCGTTTCCGGCCGCCTCAGCAGCCATCTCAACGAAACACTGGGCCGCATCAGCCTCATGGCCTCCAACGTCAACCGCGAGCCCTCTTACGTTTACCGCTATTTCGGCACCCGCAACAAACAAATCTGGACGAACAACGATCTCAACAAGGAAAACATCACCCAGATCCAGGTGCGGGCCGATAACAAGAAACTCAAATACAGCCTCACCGCCAATTATTTCCTCTACACCAACTACACCTATTTCAAAAGCTTTACGGAAAGCGCGCAGAGCAGCGGTTTGTTCAACCTCCTCCAGCTCGTGGCGTACAAAAGGTTCGATGTAGGCGGATTTACCTTTGACGGAGACGCGGCCTTCCAGCAGATCGCAGGAACGGCGCCCGTGCAGTTGCCCACCGTTTGGGCCCGCCTGCGCGTTGCCTACACGGCCAAGCTCTTCAAAAACCTGAACCTTTACACCGGTCTCGAAGGGAAATATAACACGCCGTATTATGCGGACGATTATTCTCCCATGCTCAGCCAGTTCTTCTACCAGGACGTACTGCAGATCAACAACAAACCCGAAGTGGCGGCTTTCGTACATTTCAGGATCAAGTCTTTGTCGGCCTACGTGCGCGGCGAAAACCTGAACTCCCTGGTGTGGGACAATAACTTCGTATCGCCCCTGTACCCCGCGAACAATTTCGGGATCCGGGTGGGCCTGCGCTGGTGGTTCGTGAACTGATGCCCGTTTCGGCCGAAAAGCGTATATTTGTCATATGAAGAAATTCCTCACCATTTGTATTGCAATACTTTACTCGCTGATTACCAGTGGGTTCAGTGTTAATGTGCATTACTGTATGGGGGAATTGGCTTCCGTTGACCTGCACGATTCCCATGACGAAGGCTGTAATAAATGCGGCATGGAGAAAAAGGGAGAATGCTGTAAAGACGAAGCCCGCTTCGTGAAGTACGACGATTCGCACCAGGGCGCCAAAGCCGGTGTGAGCCTTCCGGAGCCTTCTCCGGTAATTTTGACGCTGTTGCAGCCCGCCTGGCAACCCAGCCTCGCCGCCGCTCCCGTCTTCGCCGAATGGGCGCCCATCAATGCGCCACCACCCAACGGCGTTCCCCGCTACAAACAATTCTGCCTCTTCCTGATTTGATACAACCGTTCGTCACCCGACCCACTGTTGTAACTGAATTTACGTATCCATTCAAACGGCCCCCGGGCCTCAAATCAAGGAAAAATGAAAACGATCCTCTTTGCGCTGGCGTTGACCGGCATTACGTTCTCCGCATCCGCGCAGCAATATAAAAAAGCATCCCTCCAGGCTGCAGGCCTCACCTGCGCCATGTGCTCGAACGCTACCCAGAAAGCACTGAAAACCCTCACTTTCGTTGACAAGATCGACACAGACCTCAACACCACCACCTTCATCCTCCATTTCAAGCCCGGCGCCAACGTCAATATCGACCAGATCCGCCAGAAAGTGGAAGGCGCAGGTTTTTCGGTAGGGAAACTGGTGATGACGGCCGATTTCAACGGCGTGAAAGTGGAAAACGACGCACATGTACCCTTCGCGGGCCAAACCCTGCACTTCGTGAACGTGAAACCCCAGACCCTCAGCGGTGAAAAAGACGTAACGGTGATCGACCGCGACTTCCTTCCCGCCAAATCCTTCAAGAAATACGCCGCCTTCACCAAGATGAAATGCATCAACACCGGTGTCATGGAATCCTGCTGCGGCAGCGACAAGAAGGGTACCCGGGTTTATCACGTCACTATTTAATCTGTCATGATGCTGAAAAAACTGACCATTATCCTCGCCCTCGCAGGCGCAGGCGTTTCGGCACGGGCGCAGGAACTCTACGTGCAAACCGAGCCCGCCAGCAATATGCCCGCCAACTCGATCGGGCTGCGGCTCACCAACAAGTTTTACCCCATGGACCATGCCAGCTATACCGGCTACCGCCTTCAACCCGAAGTGATGCTCGGTATCAGCAAGAAGCTCATGGTGCATGCCAGTGGATATTTTTCCAATGTGATGGAAAACCGCTTCAAGGCGGAAGGAGCGGGGCTGTACGCCAAATACCGCTTCCTGTCTGTGGATGATATGCACTCGCATTTCCGCATGGCAGCCTTCGCGAAGGGCTCCATCATCAACAATCCCTACGCGCCGCCCATGGGCCCCGATCACGATCATACGGCAGGAGCCTTCAATAACCAGGACCTCGATCTCGATGGCATGACCTCCGGCGTGAGCGCGGGCGTGATAGCCACGCAGCTCGTGCATAAGCTCGCCGTTTCGGGGAGTTTGGCGTACGACCGGTACATGAACAACACGCAGCATAATTTGCCCTACGTGTCGCGCAGCGCGCTGAATTACACGCTGTCGGCCGGGTACCTGCTGCTGCCGCGGTCGTACAAAAGCTACAAGCAGACGAACCTGAACCTCTACGTGGAATTGCTGGGCAAATCGAACCTCGACCAATACCGCAGCGGTTATTACGTAGACGTGGCGCCGGCGGTGCAACTGATCATCAACAGCAATTCGCGCATCGATCTCAGCTACCGTACCCAGCTTTTCGGGGACATGGCCCGCATGATGGACCAAAGTTTCCTCGTTCGGTACGAATACAATTTGTATAACATTTTCAAAAAATAGCATGAGCACGGTACTACATATCAAAAACATGGTTTGCCCGCGCTGCGTTAAAATGGTGCGGTACGTGCTGGAGCACGAAGGACAGGTTGTGAAGGATGTGACGTTGGGGAAGGCCGAAATCGAAACCGAGCCCGATGCAGCGGCTACCGCGCGCATCGCCAGGGCTTTGCAGGACGAAGGGTTTCTGTTGCTGGACGACAGGAAAACCCAGATCGTGGAAACCATCAAGAACTTCGTCGTTGAAACCGTCCACTACGGTGAGCTGGATGAAATGAACGAAAACTTTTCCACGCTGCTTTCGCAAAAGCTGCAGAAAGATTACCACATGCTGAGCAAACTGTTTTCCGAAACCGAAAACACGACCATCGAGCAGTTCATCATCCAGCAGAAAATCGAAAAGGTGAAGGAATTGCTTGTATACGGCGAACTGACGCTCAGCGAAATCGCCTACAAGCTGGGATACAGCAGCGTGGCGCATCTTTCCGGACAGTTCAAGAAAGTGACGGGCCTTACGCCCAGTCATTTCAAACAGCTGAAGGAAGAGAAGCGCCGTTCGCTCGACAATATCTGATTCAGACCGCGTTGCTGAACAGCTGCGTTTGCGGCACGTTCCGCCACAGCCGGGCATCGAAAGCCATGCATATGTTCCGTATGTATGGCTTTCCTTTTTCTGTCACGATCACGCCATCGGGCCGCACTTCCACGAGGCCGTCGCGCTCGGGCTCCTGCAGGCGCTGGAGGCTTTCGGAAATGGCGTCGCAGTTAGCGTCCTGCCGGTCCCAATGCGTTTCGAACCGGCACATCAGGTGGAGGATGTGGTTGCGGAGCCGAAGGTCTTCTTTCGTAAGCATATGTCCACGGAAAACAGGGAGCTTCCCCTGGCGGACTTTCTCCTGGTACGCGGCCAGTGATTTTTCGTTTTGCGTATATGCGTTACCGGTATCGCTGATGGCGGAAACGCCCAGCCCGATGAGCAGCGATGTGCGGTGATCTGTATAGCCCATGAAATTCCGGTGGAGGCTCCCGTCTGCCGCGGCTTCGAAGAGTTTGTCGTCGGGCAGGGCGAAGTGGTCCATCCCGATTTCCACGTAGAAATAATTTTCCAGGATCGATTTCCCCAGTTCATACAGTGCGCGTTTCTGATCGCCGGAGGGGAGGTCTTTTTCGCTGAAGAGACGTTGCCCGTTCCCTTTGATCCAGGGTACGTGGGCGTAGCTGTAGAACGAAATGCGCTCTGGGAGGAGGAACATGCATTGCGTGAACGTTTCGCGGATGCTTTTGGGCGTCTGGAGCGGCAGGCCGTAAATGAGGTCGAAGTTGATGGAAGTGTACCCGATCCTGCGCGCCGCTTCCACACAGTTGCGCACGTTTTCGAAGGGTTGTATCCGGTTGATGATGGTCTGGACGTTGAGGTCGAGGTCCTGTATCCCGAGGCTCATCCGCCGGAAACCGAGATCGTACAGCGCCTGCATGTGTTCCGGCGTGGTGTTGTTGGGATGCCCCTCGAAGCTGTGTTCCGCGCCGGGCAGTACGTCGGCCGTTTCGAAGATGGCGTTGAGGAGGCGGGTGAGGTTGGCTGGACTGAAAAACGTCGGCGTTCCCCCGCCCAGGTGCACTTCGCGGATGCGCGGCTTTTCGGGGAAGTGTTGCAAGTACAGCTCCCATTCCTGCAAAACCGTGTTGATATATGGGATTTCGTGATCGTGGTTAACGGTGATGTATTTGTTGCAGCCGCAGTAGGTGCAGAGCCTTTCGCAGAAGGGGAGGTGGATGTAAAGACTGATCCCGTCCTCATTGTTCAGCGCGGCGAATGAGGGCGCGAGCCCTTCCTGCCACTGGTCTTCGCGGAAAGCCGTGGTGTCCCAGTACGGGACGGTCGGGTAACTCGTATATCGCGGGGCGGCTACCTGGTATTTTTTTAACATGGTTGTCATGACTCTCATTTTATGACGCTATTTATGACAGCATTTTTCGATCACTTTTTCTGCATGCGGATGCATTTCGGGGCTAACATAAGGGATGCCGAGGTTGAGGCCGCGGAGGATGAGCAATATCGCCATCACGCCCATCACGTAAGGTATGGCGCGCCTTACGGCGATGCGCCCCCGTATGCCCAGGAGCTGGCTGAACCAGGACACGGCCGCCATCGCAGGAAGCGTTCCTGCGCCGAAAGCGCCCATGAACAGCGCGCCGCCCCACACGCTCCCGGAAGCTACCGCGCCTGCAATGGCCATGTACACCAGTCCGCAGGGCAGAAAACCGTTCAGGAAACCGATGGCGTACAGCGTGCCGGTGCTGCGGCGGGCGAGTAATTTCCCGAGGGCCCGTTGCACCCATCCCATCTTCAGCTTCGGCGTCAGTTTGCCGAAAAGCACGGCGGCCAGGAGCAATACGCCCAAGCCTATCGATAATCCCTGTTGCCATCCGCCGAGGTAAAACTGTTGCCCCAGCCAGCCGAACACGAGGCCCAGCAGCATGTAGGCGGTAACGCGGCCGGCGTTGTAGAGCAGGATGCCACCCATCTTCTTCCAGCCGCTGAGGTGCCGGACGGGCAGCGTGAGGGCGATGGGGCCGCACATGCCCACGCAGTGGAAACTTCCGAGGAAGCCCAGCCCGAGGCCGGAAAAGAGCCATGCGGCGGTGATGGCGGCGGTCATTGTACGTAGAATTGCGTTTCCTGGAAATAGTCTTTACCATCGTGCTGCCATTGCAACTTGATGCGGTAGGGCCCGCGGTCGAACTGCGCGCGGCTCACCAGCAGCTGGCCGGAGGCGTTGAGCAGGAGGGGCAGCACGAAGTCGCGGCGGGAATCCGCCGGACGGTAAAAGTGTACCTGGCCTTGCAGCGGCGCGCCTTTCAGCTCGCCGGGGAAGGTAATCTCGATACTGTCTCCCGGCTGCGTCACGCGCACCGGGGCGGAAAGCTGCCCGGTATTGTTGCACGCATCGATGGTAGCCTGGTATTTCAGCTCTTCGGCGTAGTAGTCGGGCGTTACCATATCGATGCGGGTTTGCATGCTGCGGGTAACGAGCGTGAGGATGCCGATGGCGAAAAGGACGAATACGATGATGATGGAATGACCCCAGTTCATAACAGTACGTTTTTTATTGGCCGACGGGCCCGAGGAAAGTGGTCTTCTTTTCCCCGATCCGTTGGCCGTTTTCATATAATCCTATTTTGAGGACCGATTTTCTTTGATGGATCGCCGTACGCGGCAGCACGATGAAGAAAGTACCTTCTCCCTGCGCTTCCGGTTTCACATGGATGGGCTTGCCCACCACTTCCACTTTTCCGATGCCGCTTTCGATACGCAGTTCCAGCGGCACGTCGGTCTGCGTTTTATTCACGAGCTTGATGCGGTAGAGATTGGTAACGCTGTCTGTTCCGCGCTCCTGGTACAGCATTCCGGCCGTCCGCATGATAGACCCGTCTACCGGTTTGCGGCTGATGAGCAGGAACGTAATGGCTACCAGCAGGAGGGAAAGAATGACGGTGTAAGTCTTCAATCTACCCGTATACCGCAGCGGTTGTTTATTCGCGATGCCGTCTTCGGACGCATACCGGATGAGCCCCGTCGGCCGGCCTACTTTTTCCATCATGAAATTGCAGGCATCGATACAGGCCGTACAGTTTACACATTCCAGCTGCGTGCCGTTCCGGATGTCGATCCCCGTGGGGCAAACGTTCACACATTGCATACAGTCGATACAATCCCCCAGGTCCTGCGCTTCTTTCCTGAATTTCCCGCGCGGTTCGCCTCTTCCGTAATCATATGCCACCACCACGGAATTCTTGTCGAGCAGTACGCTCTGCAGGCGCCCGTACGGGCATACCACCGTGCATACCTGTTCCCTGAAAAACGCGAACACGGCGTAGAACACGAACGAGAAGGCGATCATGGCGAGGAAGCCGCCGAGGTGAACGCTGAGCGGGTCTGTGATGATGTGTTTCAGTTCGCGGACGCCGATGATGTAGGCCAGGAAGGTATTGGCGATGATGACAGACAGGAGGAAGAACGCGGCGTGCTTGCCGGATTTCTTTACGATCTTTTCCGTGTTCCACGGCGCGCGGGCAAGGATTTTCTGCTGCGCTGCGTCTCCTTCGATCCAGTATTCAATTCTCCTGAAAAGCATTTCCATGAAGATCGTCTGCGGACAGATCCATCCGCAGAAAATCCTCCCGAAAGCCATGGTAAACAATACGATGAAGAGGATGAACGCGAGCATGGCCAGGCCGAAGATGAAGAAATCCTGCGGCCAGAACACGGCGCCGAAAATGGTGAAGCGGCCGTTGGGAATGTCGAAAAGGAACAAGGGCCTGCCGTTGATTTGAACGAACGGCAGGCTGAAGAACAGTAGAAAATAACAGATGCTCAGTACCGTTCTGGCTGAATATAGCTTTCCTGACGGTTTCTTGGCATAGATCCATTTGCGTTTTCCTTTCTCGTCGATGGTGGCCAGATGGTCCCTGAACATTTCTTGCGCTTCCATTTTTACCTTGTTTTATTCCGTAACCTCCGCGCCTTCGGGCGCTTTGGGATTGGCCGGCGTCGTGCCTTTTATAGAGTGGATATAGGCGCACAGCTGCGCGATCTGTTTGGGGGAGAAATCATCTTTCCAGGATTTCATCCCTTTATCGGGCACGCCGTACTTGATGGTGGAAAATACTTCGTTCACTTTTCCGCCATGCAGCCAGAATTTATCGGTGAGGTTGGGCCCCACGAGCCCCTGGCCTTCCGGACCGTGGCAGGCGGCGCAGTTGGTGGCGAACATTTTCTGTCCGGCGCCGATGTCTGCCGCTTCGGTGAGGAGTTTCACGTTATTTTCGTCGATGTTGTTAGCGGAATTCTTGAGATATGCTGCTTTCGCTTCCGCCGCTTTCGCATCGGCGATGGCCAGTTCCTGCAATTGCAGCGGCGCGGTTTCGGAGATGTGGTAACGCCAGATGTAAATCACGCCGAAAACGATGCTGAGGTAGAATGCCCAGCGCCACCAGGGCGGGGTAGGGTTGTTCAGCTCGCGGATGCCGTCGTAATCGTGTCCCAGGTCCACTTCTTCTTCGGATTCGGCATCGAGGCTGCGGGTCTTGTTGAGCCGCTCCATCCAGGTGATGCGCGGTTTGCCGGGAACGGCGGCCTTCGCCACTTTTTCCTTTTTCTTCCGGGTGATGCCGGTCAGGATGCGCAATGCCTGGAGGAGGAACAGCAGCACGAGGATCTCGAGCCCTACCACCGTGAGCAGCATATAGAAAGTGGTGTCCGACAATCCCGCTACAACGGGTTGAGACACTTTTTCCACCGCCGCTTCCGCTTCCTGTGCAAAGGCGCCGTGGCCTGCGGCGAGCAGGAGCAATACGAGCGGGAGTTTTTTCATGCGGTCGCGGAAGATGTCGATCGCAGAGATGACCGTATTTCCGAGCACGATGATGGCGATCAGCAGCCCGAACGCGATGGTGATCAGCAGGATGGCCACCGGGTGCGTGAGCTCGCCGTAAGGATCGGGCGGCGCACCGGCTGCGAATGCCTGCAGGGTGAAGATGGTCAGCAGAAATGTAAGAATGCGTTTCATGGGCTTGCTATTTTTCAGGTGCGTCGTTGTCGATCGGGTAATGACTGATGGCGTCCATCGTCTGCTTGTCTGTCCGGAAGGCGAGGTACGCCGCGGCGAGGAAGAAGACGGAGAAAAGGATCAGCGACACCATCGGGTAAATGCTGACGTCTTGTATCGTTTTGAGATAGTTGATGAATTTCATGGCGATCAGTTGTTGGATGCGGTGGTTTTAATGTCTTTACCAAGTCTTTGCAGGTAGGCGATGAGGGCTACGATCTCACGGTCTGCCGGAATTTCCAGTTTATCCTTTTTCAGGTTGGCGGCGATTTCGTTCGCCTGTTTTTCCAGGTCGGCTTTCGACTGCTGCTCGTACCCTTCTGCGTACGGTACGCCGATCTTGCGCATGACGTTGATCATGGCGGGCGTCTTGCCTTTGTCTATCCGGTTGTCGAACAGCCAGGGGTACGAGGGCATGATGGAACCGGGGCTCATCGATACGGGGTCGAGCATGTGGTTGAAGTGCCAGGAGTCCGGGTACTTGCCGCCGAGCCTGGCCAGATCGGGCCCTGTTCGTTTGGAGCCCCATTGGAACGGGTGGTCGTAAATGAACTCGCCTGCTTTGGAATATTCGCCGTAGCGGGCCACTTCGTCGCGGAAGGGGCGCACCATCTGGGAGTGACAGGTGTAACAGCCTTCGCGGACGTAAATGTCGCGGCCATGGAGCTCCAGCGGGGTATACGGTTTCACGCTGCTGATGGTGGGAATGTTGCTGCGTACCAGGAAGGTGGGCACCATTTCCAGGATACCGCCGATCCCAACCACGATAAGGCTGAACACGACCATCTGCACGGGGCGCTTCTCGATCCAGTTGTGCCAGTGGCCTTTGTCTTTGCTGTTGGCTACGGCCGCCACTTTCACGAGCGGCGCGGCTTCTGCGGGCTCGTCGGCCACGAAAGTTCCGCGGCGGACGGTTTTGCTGATATTTACGATCATGAGTACCACACCGGAAACGTAGAGCAATCCACCGAGTGCGCGCAGGGCGTACATGGGAACGATGACGTTCACGGTTTCGATGAACTGGTATTTCAGCGTTCCGTCTTCCGTAAACTGTTTCCACATCATGCTTTGCGTAAACGCAGCCCAGTAGAGGGGAATGGCGTAGAAGATGATACCGAGCGTACCGATCCAGAAGTGGGCGTTGGCCCATTTGCGGGAGTATAATTGGGTGTTGAACAGCCGGGGGATCATCCAGTACAGGATGCCGAAGGTCAGGAAGCCGTTCCAGCCGAGGGCGCCTACGTGTACGTGCGCGATCGTCCAGTCGGTATAGTGGCTGATGGCGTTCACGTTCTTGAGCGAAAGCATCGGTCCTTCGAAAGTAGCCATACCATAAGCGGTGAGCGCCACTACGAAGAATTTCAGCACGGCGTCTTCCCGCACACGGTCCCACGCGCCACGGAGTGTCAGCAGGCCGTTGAGCATACCACCCCAGGAGGGCGCGATGAGCATGATGGAGAATACGGTGCCGAGGGATTGCGCCCATTCAGGCAATGCGGTATACAACAGGTGGTGCGGCCCGGCCCAGATGTAAATAAAGATCAGCGCCCAGAAGTGGATGATCGACCAGCGGTAGGAATAAACCGGGCGGTTGGCGGCTTTCGGTACGAAATAGTACATAAGGCCGAGGTAAGGCGTGGTGAGGAAGAATGCCACGGCATTGTGGCCGTACCACCATTGCACCAGCGCGTCCTGCACACCGGCGTACCAGGAATAGCTCTTGAAAAGCGAGAGCGGCATCTCGAAAGAGTTCACGATATGCAGCATGGCGATGGCCACCCAGGTACCGATGTAGAACCAGATGGCTACGTAGAGATGGCTCACGCGGCGCTTGAGGATGGTGCCGAGCATGTTGGCGCCGAACACCACCCAGATGAGGGTAATGGCGATGTCGAACGGCCATTCCAGCTCCGCGTATTCTTTACCGGTGGTGTAACCGAGGAACAGGGTGAGCGCGCCGCCGGCGATGATGGCCTGCCAGCCCCAGAAGTGGATTTTGCTGAGCAGATCGCTCCACATGCGGGCTTTACAAAGGCGCTGCAGGGAATAATACACCCCCATGAAAATGCCGTTGCCCACGAATGCGAAAATCACTGCATTGGTGTGCACAGGCCGGAGGCGTCCGAAAGTAATGGGCGCGAAGCCGAGGTTGGCGCCGGGGATGACGAGCTCCAGCGCAGCCCAGAGGCCCGCCAGCATGCCGATCAGACCCCAGAAAATGGCGGCATAGGCAAACCATTTGACGGTGCGGTTGTCGTACGAGAATTTTTCAAGAGACATATGAACGGAGGTTTATTCTTTACTGGTTTTATCGTCGAAAAGGATCCGGTGCGCGGGAGAGTAATCGTCGTCGTACTGCCCGTCTTTGACAGACCATATAAAGGCGACCAGAAAAAAGATGGCTACGGCGAGGCTGGCGCACAACAGCATGATGATCACACTCATTTGTTAAAGTTTTTGTAATTGTGGTGTAAAAGTATCGAGGCGGCCGCCGGTATTGGATGACACGCGTCAAACCACCCGATGATGCTCATCAACGCAACAGTTTCCTGCCGGCATATTCGCTCATCCCCCAGGTCAGCAAGATGATGCTGATGGAGCTGGAAGGCATGAGGATGGCCGCTGTCAACGGGCTCAGTATCCCCTGCACGGCGAAGAAAAGGCCGGTCAGATTGTACACGATCGAGTATACGAAAGCGATGAGAATGATGCGTTTGTTGATTTTGCTCATCCGGATGAAAGCCGGCAGGCGGTGGAGCTGCGATGCTTCCAGGATGCCGTCGCTGGCGGGGGTGAAGTTGTTGGAGTCTTCGGTAAGACTGATCCCGCAGTCGCTCTGGCGCAGGGCGCCGGCATCGTTCAGCCCGTCTCCGATCATCAGTACTTTTTCCCCTTTTTCCTGCAACTGCACGATGCGGTCGAGCTTGTCGTGCGCCTGCTGCTTGAAAAGCAACGTGGCGTTGGGGCCCATCATCCTGCGGAGGTTGTCCGCTTCCCCCGGCTGATCGCCCGAAAGGAGCGTGAGTCCGAAATGGCGCTGCAATTCGTCCAGCATTTCGGGAATGCCTTGTCTGTAAGCATGTTTCAGCAGATAATACCCCGCATGGTCGCCGTTTATATTGACATGGACCACGCTGGCGCCGGGCGTTTCCGCATCGCGCGCGCCGGTGTAGGCCGCGCTGCCGAGCTGAACGTGCATCTGGTGCACCCATCCCTGCAAGCCCTGCCCCGTCTGTTCGCTGAACCGGTCGATGGTGTGTACGATAGGTTTACCTACGAACTCGCGCACCTGGCGACTGGCCGGGTGCTGGGAATGCGCCGTCAAAGCCGCTACTGCGCTTACTTCCGCATGCGTCAGTTCCCGCCCGTGCCACGTTACGGTAGTGCTCGATTTGCCCGTCAGCGTCCCCGTTTTGTCGAACACGATATGCGTGAGCCCCGCCATCCGCTCGATGGCCTGGGCGTTGCGGAGGTAAAGTTTATGCCGGCTGAGGATGCGCAGCATATGGCCGTTGGTGAAGGAGGCGGCCAGCAGCAACGCGCAGGGGCAGGCGATGATGAGGATCGCCGTCACGGCGGGCCAGATCTTCGCACTGTCGTAAATCCCCCAGTAAATGGCGGTAACGGCGGCGATGATCAGCACCACCCAGGTGAAATATTGTCCGAGCAGGTGTATGAACGAGGGTTTGCCGGGATTGTCCTTCCGCAGTTCCTCGCGGTTCCAGAGGCTGGTGAGGTAACTTTGCGCCACTTCGCGGATGGTGAGGATTTCCATGTTCCCGTCCAGCTGGCGCCCGCCGGCGTAAATGATTTCGCCCATCTGCTTGCGCACCGGCACGGATTCTCCCGTCACGAAACTATAATCGATCAACGCGGAACCCTTTACCAGCAAGCCATCGGCCGGTATCAGCTCCTGGTGGTGGATGAGGAGCGTATCGCCAGTTTTGACGTCGGGCAACTGCGTGGGCGCTTCTTCCCCGTTTTTCATCACGGTAACGGCAATGGGGAAATAGGCGGTATAATCCCGGTCGAACGAAAGCCCCCGGTACGTTTTATCCTGCAACAGCCGGCCGATGAGCATGAACATGACGATGCCGGTCATGGAGTCGAAATACCCGCCGCCCGAGCCGGAAAGCACATCCACCACGCTGCGGGTAAAGGTGGTGACGATGGCGAGCACGATAGGCAGGTCGATATTGAGGAAACCATGCTTCAGGCCTTTCCAGGCGGGCATATAGAAAGCCTGGGCGGAGTAGAAGAAAACGGGAAGGGAGAGGAGGAGGTTGAGGTATCTGAAAACCACGGTCATCTGGCCTTCCATATGCCCTTCGCCTGAAAAGTATTCGGGGAACGACAGTAGCATGATGTTGGAGAAGCAAAATCCGGCCACGCCCAGCTGATAGATGAGTTTGCGGTTGGGCGCGGGTTTGCGGGCGCGGAGGTCTTGCAGGGAAATATACGGTTCATAGCCGATGCTGGTGAGCGTTTCGGCGATTTTTCGCAAAGTAGTTTGAGAAGGATCGTAGATGATGTGGGCTTCCTTTTCCGCGAAATTGACTTCGGTGCGCTGCACGCCGGGGTCGAGGCGATGGAGGTTTTCCAGGAGCCAGAGGCACGAGCTGCAATGGATGTGCGGAATGTGGAAGGTGACGTGGGCCTGCTTTTCGTCGCGATACCGGAGCAGCTGCTGCTGGGTGCGCTCGTCGTCCAGGAAAGCGAATTTGTCTTTACGGACGGTCTGGCGCTGCGCTACGCCCGGTTTTTCGTTGATCTCGTAATACCGGCAAAGGCCGTTATCGTTCAGCAGTTCGTACACTGCCTGGCAACCCTGGCAGCAGAACTGGTCTTCGGGTGGGCAAGGTTCACCGCAATGCGCGCACTGGTGGCTGACTTCCCGGGCTTGTTTGATCATGGCCCAAAAGTATCCGCCATTGCGCGCATGGGCGATGAGTGGCATCACGCCGGCCGATGATCGTCATCAGCTTCCCTGCAGGGAAAGTATGAACCCGGTCAGTTGCGCGATCTGCCGGTCGCTCAGCTGTTTCTCCCAGGCCTGCATGCCTTTGAGGGGCACACCGAACTTGATGGTTTTGAAAATCTCGTTGGGGCTGCCGCCGTGGAGCCACTGGTCGTCTGTCAGGTTTGGCCCGATCGTTCCTTTGGCGTTCCCGCCGTGGCAGGCGGTGCATTTGCGGCTGAAAAGCTGTTTCCCGGCCTGTATGTCGGCCGCATCCGTGAGCAGTGGCACGTTGGCGGGGTCGATGGGCGCTTCCGCGGCCTTGGGGACTGCGGCCACGGCGCCTTTTTCGGCGGGAGCCGCGTTCGAAGGGTTGTTCAGCGCAAAAATCCATACGTAGCCCAGAACACCGGCGAGGATGAAGGTGCTGGCCCAGGCCTTGTTGCCCACGCTGATGCCCGTCAGGAAGCGGAGGAGCCACAACAGCGCCAGGATCACCACTACTTCCAGGATGAGCACGGCCGCCAGGGTGGCGAACATATCGTTGGGCAATGCGGGTACGATAGCCGCGGCAGCAAAACATTTGCCCAGTTGTTTTTTGATGTGTTTTTCGCGGTATACGTCCATCGCGGAGATAACCGTGGAGCCGAGGAGGGCGATGACAAGCAGCAGGCCGATGGCCGTCAGGAGCATAAACAACGCTACGGGGTGTGTGAGCTCCATCCAGGTGGAATCGTTCATAGGTTCAGATTTGACAATAGAAAGCTACGAAGGGGCGTCATGACAGGGGATGAGGCGCCTCAGGCGGGCGGCTGACTTTGATCAGTTGGCCGGCCGGGAATGTTGTAATAGAAGGACATAATTGTGTAACGACGGGGCCGCGGGGTTGGGGTACCTTTGCTTTATCATTCAAAATGCGCCATTTATGAAATTGATTAAAAGCATATTCCGATTTATCGGTTCACTCTTTGTGAAGAAAAATTGTTGCAAGTAAAAAATCAGAGCATGAAACGAATCACACTACTGGCCTTTTTGACGATCGCCACCATATCCGCCTTCGCGCAGCACGAGCATCATCAGATGCCGAAAAAAGATACCGTTCCCGCGAAAGACCCGCACGCCGGCCACAACATGCCGATGCAGAAAGACACCATGCAAATGGACCACGCCGGCCACGATATGGGCAATATGACCCACGCCTACAGCCTCAACCTTCCCATGAGCCGCAACGGTTCGGGAACGAGCTGGCTGCCCGATAACAGCCCGATGTACATGTATATGACCGGCAACGACCGCACCAACTTCATGTTCCACGGCAACGTGTTCATCCGTTATACCTCCACCGACTTCACCGCCAAAGGGAGCCGCGGCGCCGCCAAATTCGACGCGCCCAACTGGTTCATGGGCATGATGAACCATCGGGTGGGTAAAAAAGGCCTCTTCAACGCCACGGTGATGGTCAGCTTCGATAAGCTCGTCATGGGTGGGGAAGGGTACCCGCTGCTCTATCAATCCGGCGAAACCTGGAACGGCAAGCCGCTGGTAGACCGTCAGCACCCGCACGATCTCTTCGCCGCCGTGAGCGTGGGCTACACGCACGCTATCAATAAAGACATGGACGTTTACGCTTACCTGGGCTACCCCGGCGAGCCGGGCATCAGCGCACCGGCCTTCATGCACCGCGTTTCGGCCATGAACAACCCCGACGCGCCGCTGGGCCACCACTGGCAAGACGCTACGCACATTACCTTCGGCGTTGGTACCCTGGGCTTCCGGTACAAACAGGTGAAAGCCGAATTCTCCAGCTTCACGGGCCGCGAACCGGACGAGAATCGCTATAATTTCGATAAACCGCTGTTCGACAGCTACGCTTACCGCGTGAGCTACAACCCCTCGCGCCAGTGGGCCCTGCAATTCTCCCAGGCGTTCGTCCACAGCCCGGAAGCCGGCGAGCCCGACGAAAACGTGACCCGCACCACCGCCTCGGCCATTCACACCGTCCCTTTCCGCAAACCCGGCAGCTTCGTGGCTTCCACGGCAGTTTGGGGATTGAATTCGAAGTCCGACGGACATAAGGAACATTCCATCCTCGCCGAAAGCAACCTCCAGCTGCAAAAGAACGCGGTTTACGGACGGTACGAATTCGTGGAGAAATCCACCCACGAACTGCAACTCGAAGACCAGTTCGGGGAAGATAAATTCGGCGTACATGCCTTTACGTTAGGATACGCCCGTACGCTCGGCACTTTCTGGAAAACGAACGTGGCACTCGGCGCACAGGGAACGGCACATTTTACCAATTCGGCACTCGACGGGCTGTACGGAAAGAATCCGCTCAGTGGTCAAATATACCTGCGGATCAGCCCCGCGATGCATAGATAAATATTAAGGATTAAGTAATTACATCAATTGTGAAAACCTGCGGGAAATACGTATTCCCCGCAGGTTTTTACGCATTATGGCGGAATCACACGTTCATTGCAGCACGGTCTTTGCAATAATCACTACATTCGACACCAAATTCAATCGGATCCAAAGAATGAGATACTGCAAGATCATACCGGCGATGCTTTGCATCATGGCTATGGGCGCCGCCTGCGGGCAGAAGAAGGGAAAACCCCGTCAGCAGGAAGTTGTTAAAAACGTTCAGCAACTAGACGAGGTAGTGCCGCAGCAGATCGTGGAAAGACTGCAATATGTAGACGGGAACGACGGGTTGATGGAAGACAGCGTGATGGCGCTCAGTCCAGCCGCGCTGCATGCCGCGTACGACGGGCAGGGCGGGAAGGCGATATGGTCGAGCAACGGGAAGGCGATCCCCCAGGCCGACAGTCTTTTCCGCTGGATCAGGGACGCCCGGTTATACGGATTGAACCCTGCGCATTACCACGCCGTCGCATTGCAGCAGGCGCTGGAACGAAGGAATACGGACAAGGAATCCCTCCGCGACGCGGCGCTCTGGGCGCAAACCGACGTCCTGCTCACAGACGCGTTTTTCAAACTGGCGAGCCATTTGCATTACGGCGTTATTCCGCGGGACAGCATTGCGTTGAGAAAGGATTCGCTGCTGACGGACGATGTCCTCAATATGCTCCTCCGGGAAGCCATTACCGGCAATCATATCAGCGAAATTTTACAATCCCGCGAACCGACGCACGAAGCGTACCGGCTGCTCAAAATCGGGCTGGCGGAATACGAATCCCGGTATAAGGATGTGGTGTGGGATACGCTGCCTTCCGAATACACGGATACCGTCGCTTTCCGGCACCAGCTGGCGGTGAGGCTCGCGGAAACGGGGCATCTCGATACGCTGGAAAATAACATCGGAGATACCGTGGCGCTGAAGAAAGCCGTCAAACAGTTCCAGCAGGAAATCAATTTATACCCGGACGGTGTGGCCGGTAAACGGACCATCCAGTACCTGAACCGCCAGCCGGGAGACTGGATCGAACAGGCCGGCATCAACCTCGACCGCTGGCGCAAAATGCCCGATACTTTACCGGCGCGTTACCTCATGGTGAACATTCCCGCATTCCGCTTGCAGGTGTGGGACGATTCGGCCGGCACCGTACTGGAATCCCGCGTGATCGTGGGAACGCCCCGCACGCGTACGCCGCAGCTCAGTTCCGTGATGACCAATTTCGTGCTGTATCCATACTGGCGCGTGCCGTACAGCATCGTGTTCAAGGAAATGCTGCCGCAGATCAAAAAGAACAGGCATTACCTCGTCGAAAAGAACCTCGAAGTGGTAGACCATCACGGCAATATCATTTCCCCCGATTCCATCGACTGGCAGAAGCTCAACAAGAATTACTTCCCGTATGTGTTGCGGCAGATGGATGGATTGGATAATTCGCTGGGCATTATGAAGTTCAACTTCGCCAACCGTTTCAGCGTATACCTCCACGATACCAATAACCGCAAGCTTTTCGCCAATTCCAACCGCGCCCTCAGCCATGGCTGCGTGCGGGTACAGGCCTGGGACAGCCTCGCCATGTACCTCGTGAGCAGCGATCCCCGGCCGGAGATGGCAGACAGTGTGCGGGCGTGGCTCAGCCGGGAAGAACAACGGACGTACGCCTTCCCGAAGCGGTTGCCCATTTATATCCGCTATTTCTCTTCCGAGTACCGCGACGGGCGCCTGCGGTTTTATGAAGACGTATACGGGGAAGACGCCCGCGTCCGGCAGTATCTTCGTTAATACCATTCATTCCTTAAATCATACGATTCACGAATCACGGCTTTTCACAGGGACGAACAAGGCGCACATTTGCCTTAAAAAGAACCCCCGATGAAAATGATCTTCGCATTGTGCCTGAGCGTGCTTGCCGCCAAGAACCTCGTGGCCCAAACGCTTCCCAAACAAACCGTGAAAGGCGTCATCACCGACAAATCCACCCATTTCCCGCTCCCCGGCGCCGCCGTTTCCATTCCGGCCCTGGGCAAAGGCGCGGCTACCAATGAAAAAGGCGAATTCCGGCTGGCCGATGTGCCCGTGGGCCGGCACAACATCCAGGTGAATATGATGGGATACGAGCCTGTGATGCTGCAAATGGTGGAAGTGAACGCCGGCAAGGAAACCGTCCTCGAAATCCCCCTCACCGAAACCGTCATCACCCTCAAAGGCGCCGAAGTGACCGTGAAGCGCGGCGAAGGGCCGGTGAGCCCCCTGGCGCTGGCCAGTGCGCGGCAGCTCAATATCGAGGAAGGGATGCGGTATGCCGGCACGCGGAACGATCCGGCCCGCATGGCGCAGAACTTCGCGGGTGTGTCTGGCGCCAACGACGGCCGGAACGATATCATCATCCGCGGCAACTCGCCCGCCGGTGTATTGTGGCGGGCCGAAGGCGTGGATATTCCCAATCCCAACCACTTCAGCACTTTCGGCGCTACGGGCGGCCCGGTAACGATACTGAACACCAACACCTTGCGGACGTCCTCCTTTTTGACGGGCGCTTTCCCGGCGGATTACGGCAACGCTTTGGCCGGGGCCTTCGATCTGCGGCTGCGCAACGGGAACAAAGACCGGTACGAGATGCTGGCGCAAGTGGGTTTTAACGGCTTCGAAGCCGCGGTGGAAGGGCCGATCGGGAAACCCGGCGGCGCCTCGTTCCTTGTGGATTACCGGTATTCCCTCATCGCCGCGGTGCACGCGCTGGGATTGAGCGTGGGCACCGGCGCCACCGTTCCCAAGTACCAGGACCTCACCATGAAAATCAACCTCCCCACCAAGCGGGCCGGGACTTTCGGCGTTTTCGCCATGGGCGGCCTGTCCAACATCCACTTCATCCCCGGAGAAGATTCCACCGATCTGTACAACTCGGGTAAATACGAAGTGCTGACGACCTCGAACACTGGCGTGGCGGGCCTCACGCACAGCTTCAACTTTTCGCCCAAAACGTATGGCCGCGCTTTCGCCGCCATTTCGGCCGCGGAAAGTAAAATGGATAATTTCGAAAACAAGGATGAAATACGCGGCAAACGCAGGATGGACCTCGATTACAGCCTGATCCGCACCAGCTTCGGCTATCGCCTCGATCATAAGTTCAATGCGCGGAACCAACTCAGCGTCGGCGCTTCCGGCGAAAAAATGCAGCTCGATATGCGCAACCGCCGCATCAAAGACGGTGACGACGACCTCAGCGAAATGGTGAACGCCAGCAACGGCGCCTGGCTGGGAAAAGGATGGATGAACTGGCAACATCGCGCCGGTAACGATTTTACGTTCAACGCCGGCGTCTACGGCCAATATTTCGGGCTCAACGATGGATTTGTGGCCGAACCGCGCCTCAACATGAAATACGACCTGTCGAAAAAGCAGTCGCTTACCCTGGGCCTTGGCCTCCACAGCCAGTTGCAGCAGCTGGAAGTGTACTACAACGAAACCGGCGGAAGCCTCACCAATAAAGATCTCGCGCCCACCCGCGCCATGCACGCCGTGCTGGGATACGACCAGCTGCTGGGCGAGCGCCTGCGCTTCAAGGCGGAAACGTATTATCAGCATATTTACGATGCGCCGGTGGAACGGGCGCCTTCGTCGTTCAGCCTGCTGAATTACGGCGCCGACTTCGGATTCCCCGACAAGCCGAACCTCTTCAACAACGGTACCGGTCGGAACTATGGACTGGAGCTGACGTTGGAGAAATTCCTGCACAAGGGGTTCTACTTCCTCTTCACCCAAAGCCTTTTTGATTCCAAATACCAGGGCAGCGACAAAACCTGGCGCAACACCGCCTTCAACGCGCAATACGTCACCAACTTCCTCATCGGCCGCGAATGGACGGTGAAGCCGGGTTTCAGCGTGGGGGCAGACAGTAAGGTGAGCGTGGCCGGCGGGCAATGGTACACGCCTTTCAATGAATCGGCCACCGTGGAAAAGGGGTATGTCGTGTACCAGGAAGACAAGGCGTATTCGCTGCGGAATGATATGTATTTCCGCTGGGACCTGAAATTTTCCTTCACCTGGGAGCTTGGCCGCACCACTCAGAAATTCTTTATAGATTTACAGAACCTGACCAACAGGAAGAATATTTATACCCGCACGATCGACACTGAAACCGGTGTGGTGAAGCAGGTGAACCAGATCGGGCTTTTCCCGAACGTTAACTACCAGTTTACCTTTTAAAGCAAACAGACGAGGCTTATGCGCAACAACGAAACGGCGCTTGGATTCAACGATAAATGGTTTGTGTTGCTGGGGATCCCGGTGCTGGGGTTCCTCACGCCGATCATGTACTTCGGCGTGAGGTTCACCCGCGAGCCGCGGTACTCCTGGCTGGCTTTCGCCTTCTCCGTGGCCATTACGGCGCTGTTCTGGCTCGGCAACCGCTGGATCATCATCCGCACGCGCCGGAAGTTCCCGCTGCTGGCCCAGGCGCCGAAACGGATCGCCATTATGGTTTTGCTGATGTTCGCATTCACATTTGCCGTGTCGAATTTTAACGGGATCACGCCGCCATTCTGGTCAAACGTAGTGTTGCCCTATCCCGACCTGAATATCGTGGGGATGGTCAACACCCTCATCATCGCCGGTATTTACGAAGTGATATGGTACCAGGCGCAACTGCGGCTGTCGATGCAGGGCCAGGAAGATCTGCGCAACGAAAGCCTGCAGGCACAGATCCGCGCGCTGAAAACACAGGTAGACCCGCATTTTCTTTTCAATAACCTCAATACCCTCAGCTCAGTCGTACACAGCGATCCCGACAAGGCGGAACATTTCATCCAGCAGCTATCCAAACTCTACCGCCATATGCTCGAAGTGCAGGACACGACGCTGGTTACGGTAAAGGAAGAACTGGGCCTGCTGGACGCGTACGTCTATCTTCTCAAAACCCGCTTCGGCGATAATCTCCGGGTAACCATCGACGTGCCCGAAGCGTACCACGACCGGCGCATCATCCCGTTCGCCCTGCAGATCGTCGTGGAAAACGCCATGAAGCATAATGTTGTGTCGGCAGCGCGACCGCTGAACGTGAAGATAGAAGTGGTGCAAGACAAGATCGTGGTGACGAACAACCTCCAGCGCAAAATGCACGCGGTGCCGTCTACCGGCAAAGGACTGGAAAACATCAATTCCCGGGTGCGCCTGCTGCGCGAGCAGGAGGTGGAATCCGTGGTGACGGCCGATCATTACATCGTTTTACTCCCCATATTCCCTGCAGTATGATCAAAGTGGTCATTATAGAAGACGAGGCCCCGGCCGCCAACAAGCTCAAAACCTTGCTGAAGCGCCATGACGAAGAAGTGGAAGTGCTCGCGGTGCTCGACAGTGTGGAGGAATCCGCCAAATGGTTCCGCCATTTCCCCGCGCCCGACCTTATTTTCATGGACGTGCAGCTGGCAGACGGCCTCAGCCTCGAAATCTTCAAACAGGCGAGCCTCAACGCGCCCGTGATTTTCACTACGGCCTACGACCAGTACATGCTCCAGGCCTTCCGCAACAACGGGATCGAGTATCTCCTCAAACCGCTCGACGAGGCCGAATTGCGCCAGGCACTTGCCAAATTCCGGCAGTTCTGCCAGCCGAAGCAAGAAGCCGGGGGGTGGGAAGACAAGATCCACCAGCTGCTGCAATACGTGCAGCCTTCGGGCCACAAGGAGCGCTTTCTCGTGAAAAGCGGGCAACAGTTGTATTACGTGAACACGGCCGACCTGGCCTGCCTCTATGCAGACGGCAAGCTCGTCTACGCCATTGATTTCGCGGGGAAGAAGCATGTGATGGAAGACAATCTCGCTACTATCGAGCAGCAACTGCCGGTGCGGGAATTCTACCGGGTGAGCCGCCACCTGGTGGTGCATGTGAAAAGCGTCCGCAGGGTGCATCCCTGGTTCAGCGGCCGCCTGAAGCTCGATCTGGAGCCTTCGCCGGCGGTGGACCTGGAAGTGAGCCGCGACCGGGTGGCGGGGTTCAAGGAATGGCTGGGGAAATAAGTTTTTAGTTTGCCATACAAAGAAAAAGGGCTGCCGGAGAAATCCGGTCAGCCCTTTATAATTCAACTGTGGTACGCTTATTTGATCACTTCCGCGAGTTTGGCGGCCAGTGCATCGCCACGGAGGTTCTTGGCGATGATTTTGCCTTGCGGATCGAGCAGGAAGTTCTGCGGGATGGCGCGCACGGCGTAAAGGGCGGCGGCTTCGTTTTTCCAGAATTTCAGGTCGGAAACCTGCGTCCAGGTGAGGCCGTCGTCAGCGATCGCTTTCAGCCATTTGTCTTTTGCATTGGGCTGGTCGAGGGAAACGCCGAGGATGGTGAAGTTTTTGTCTTTGAATTCGTTGTACGCTTTCACGACGTGCGGGTTTTCTGCACGGCAGGGGCCGCACCAGGAAGCCCAGAAGTCGATCAGCACGTATTTACCGCGGAAAGACGCCAGGGAAACGGGTTTCCCTTCGGTGTCGTTCTGGGTGAAATCGGGAGCGGTGGCGCCGATGGAAACGGCTTTCACTTTTTCGAGCATGTCTGCATAAGCCTTGCCATCTGCGCTGGATTGCACGGCGGGAGCCAGTTTGGCGAACATGGGCTGGATGGTGCCGTAGTCGGGCGCGGAGCCGGCGAATTGTTTCAGGGCTTCGAGGCCGGGGAGGGTTTTGGTATGCGTTTCCGCGAATTTCTTCATGATCGCATCTTCGTCATCGCCGATCTGTTTGCTTTCGGCCATGATGGCAGCCATCCAAACGGAATCTTTCTTCTGCTCGTCGGTAGATCCGTAGTATTTGGCCATGAGGGCTTTGTTCTTGTCCATCAAGGGTTTCAGCTGGGTTTCCAGGGCCACCTGGTCGGTGGTGTGCACGCCGCCTTTCACGGTAGCGTTTTTCAGGGAATCCGCGCTCTTGATGTTTACGGTGCCGGGCTCCAGGTAAATTTTTACCGATTCGCCGTTACGTGAAGAACGGGGGGCGTTCGGGCCGTAATCCATTACCACGGTAGCTTTGGTGATACCGGCAACGGAGCCGCTGAAGGAGAATTCACCGTTTTTCAGCGTGGAGGAATCTTTCTTCTGATCGCCGTCTACGGTATAAATAAGATAAGCCTGGGTGGGGGCGTTATGGCTGCCGACCTTGCCTTTTACGGCGTACTTGGTTTGGGCATGTACGAGCGCCGGCAGGAGGAGCACTGCAGGCAGGATCTGTAATCTTTTCATTTGATTGGTTTGATTTTACGTCCTAAAAGTAGGGAAAGAATTCGGTTGACAGGTTGCCGTTTGTCACAAAATACAGGGCTTACCCACCCCTTTGCTGCCGGTACTGGTTGGGGGATATGCCCATCAGCCGGGTAAAAAACCGCGAAAAATAGTACGGATCGCTCATGCCCACGCTGGCCGCCACCTCCTTGATCCGCATATCGCTGTACAACAGCAGTTCACAGGCTTTCTGCACCTTCAGGTTGTTGAAATACTCGATGGGCGTGTATCCCGTCTTCTTTTTGAACTGGTGCACGAAATGGGAAACGGACAGGTTCGCTTCCTCCGCCAGCTGCTGCAACGTGAGCTGCCCGCCGATCTGCAATTTCATCTGCCGGGTTGCCGTTGCCACGATCTCCCGGCTGTCGCCCGTTGTATCCGGGGTGAACCGTTCCGGGAAAAGGAGGGAGGCGAGGAATTGGCCGAAACAGAGGTTGGCATACAGGATGTTGTCGAGGTCGTACCCGCTTTCCAGCTGCCGGTAAATAGACCCGAACAGCGCGATGCGCTGGTCCAGCCAGGGAACGGTGCCCTTCAGCGACGCGGTTTTGTGCTCCAGCGTGCGGGCCACGGCGTCGGAGGCGCTTCCCACGAAATGCACCCAGTAAATCGTCCACGGATCGTCTTCGTCCGCACGGTAAGTATGGGCCGTTTTCCGGGGAATGACGAAAAAGTCGCCGGCGCCGATGGTAAACGTCTGCCGGTTGAACCGGGCGCTGCCCCGGCCGTCTACACAATAAATAAGGATATGCTGGTCTACCCCTTCCGGCCGCACCCGGTGATGGTAGCGGGCCTTGGGATAATAACCCATATCGGTAATGTAAAGTCCTGCCGTTAATTCATTTCGTGCGCACTGTTCCTCGAGAATTTTGCGGGGGATGACGATCGACTGCTGTCCGTCGAATCCATCTTTTTCTTCATACGTGGTATAGTTGAGGCTGGTCGTAAGATTGTCCATTTCAGGACAGCGGTTGCCGCTTGCCGGCACGTACCTTAAATATACGTTATGCCCGTGGTTTATTGTTAGCGTTTATTATCAAAGATCGATACAGGATTTGCAGGGCTCAAATCGGTGCCAATCTATTTCGGCATAAAATCCATCATTAACCTTCTCGCATCCATTTTCCCGATTGAATTACTCTTTTAGATTTGTTGCACAATACATTAGGAAAAAGATCAGCAATAAGTCAACCAAACCAGTTACTAAAGCATTAAAATCTCCGCTATGAAAGTGATCCACGTTCGTTTCCGAACGGGCAGGCAAGCGATTTGTCCGCCCGGGGAGAAACATTTTTCCCGATTCATCCCGATATTCCTGACAGCGCTCGTCTTTCTGGCGTTCCTGCTGCTTTCGCCCGGTCGGGCCGTTGCGCAGGAGAAGGGCGCGAATACGGTAACGGGCAGTGTGAAGGATTCCGTAGGCAACCCTTTGCCCGGGGTCTCCGTCATCGTGATGGGCCATTCCGGAAAAGGCACTTCCTCCAATGCCGACGGCCGGTTCATCATCGACGTGCCGCCCAACGTTACGCTGCAATTCGTGCTCATGGGCTATGAATCCGTGCTGGTGCCGCTGGCAGGCCGGCAATCCGTACATGTGGTGCTGAAGGAAAAGGTCAGCCAGCTGACGGATGTCGTGATCACGGCCTACGGTAAAAAGCAGCAGAAAGAGGCCATCGTGGGGGCGGTTACGACCGTCAACCCCAAAGACCTCAAAATCCCCGCCAGCAACCTCACCACCGCACTGGCCGGGCAAGTGGCCGGGATGATCGCTTATCAGCGGAGCGGACAGCCGGGGCAAGACAATGCCTCCTTCTTCGTGCGCGGCGTCACCACTTTCGGGTACAAGCAAGACCCGCTCATCCTCATCGATAACGTGGAGCTGACGACTACCGACCTGGCCCGCCTGCAGGTAGACGATATCGCCAGCTTCTCCATCCTCAAAGACGCCAGCGCCACGTCGCTCTACGGCGCGCGCGGCGCCAATGGCGTTATCCTCGTCACCACGAAAGAAGGAAAGGCCGGCAAGGCGAAAATCAATTTCCGGTTCGAGAATTCCATGTCGCAGGCTACCCGCAACCTCAAATTCGCCGACCCTGTGCAGTACATGGAGTTGTATAATGAAGCCATCGAAACGCGGGATTCCCTCGGTGTTCCGCGCTTCGACCAGAACAAGATCAACCACACAAAGAACGGCGACAACAAATTCGTGTATCCCGCGGTTGACTGGATGAGCGAGCTGTTCAAAAAACGGACGAACAACCAGCGCGCCAACCTCAGCGTAGGCGGCGGCGGGGAGATCGCGCGGTATTATGTGGCGGGCTCGTACAGCCGCGACAATGGTATCCTGAAAGTGAGCCCTGTCAACAATTTCAACAACAACGTGCGGCTGAACAACTATCAGTTGCGGTCCAACGTCAACATCAACCTCACTAAATCCACGGAATTGGTGGTGCGCCTGTCCGGCAACTTCGATGAATATACCGGGCCGATAACGGGAGACGCCTCGTTCAGCACCGATCTGTATTCGCAGGTGATGCATACCAGCCCCGTAGACTTTCCCGCGTTTTTCACGCCAGATTCCTCTACCTATTTCGAAAAGCATATCCTGTTCGGCAACAAAGCGCGGGAAAATGGCTCGCTGGGCGTGAACCCTTACGCACAGCTCATGCGCGGGTACAAAAACTTCTCCCAGTCGCGCATGTCTGCCCAGCTGGAATTGACGCAGAACCTTTCGTTCATCACGAAAGGGCTTAATTTCCGCGGGATGCTGACTACGAACCGGTTTTCGTTTTTCGACGTTGCCCGTCAATACAAACCGTTTTACTACCAGGTCAGCGATTACGATAAGCAGTCGGACAAATACCGGCTGATGTGGCTGAACAACAAGCCCAACGAGGCTACGGAATACCTGGATTACTCGCCGGGCAGCCGCAGCATTTCGACGTTCGTGTACATGCAGGGCATGCTGGATTACAACCGCAGTTTCGGCGATCATACCATCAGCAGCACTTTGATCGGCACGCGCCAGCAGACGCTGACGACCGATGGGTCTTCGCTGCAATCGTCGCTGCCGTACCGCAACCTCGGCCTGGCGGGGCGCGCCACGTATTCTTACCTGAGCCGCTATTTCCTGGAGTTCAACTTCGGGTATAACGGCAGTGAGCGCTTTTCGTCGAACAACCGGTTCGGTTTTTTCCCGACGATCGGTGCATCGTGGGTGATTTCCAATGAAAGGATGTGGGAGCCGCTGCGCGATGTGGTGACCCGCGCCAAAGTGCGGGCCAGTTACGGCCTGGTGGGGAACGACGCCATCAGCGGACAGCGGTTCTTCTATATGTCTGAAGTAGACATGAACGCGGGTTATGGTTCCATATTCGGGAAGAACAACGGTTACAGCCGCAATGGAGTCGCGATCCGGAACTACGAAAACCGCGACGTGACCTGGGAAACTTCCCGCCAAACGAACCTCGGCCTGGAACTGAGCCTCTTCGGCAAAGTGAATTTTATCGGTGAGGTATATCACCAGTTGCGGTCCAATATCCTGCAGCAACGCGCGTCCATCCCCAATACCTCCGGGCTGGAAGCGGGCATCAGCGCCAATATCGGAGAAGCGGAATCCCGCGGAATGGACCTTTCGCTGGATTACAAGCAGAATTTCGGAAAAGAGCTCTGGGCGGCCGTCCGCGCCAATCTCACCTATGCTACCAACAAGTACAGGGTGTATGAGGAACCCCAGTTCAAGGAGCCCTGGCGCTCCCGCGTGGGCAATTCCATCGGACAGACTTACGGTTTTATCGCGGAAAGATTGTTTGTGGACGACGCCGAAGTGGCCAATTCGCCCAAACAGAATTTCAACGGGTTCGTGCCCCGTGGTGGCGACATCAAATACAAGGACGTCAACGGCGACGGTGAGATCACCGAACGCGATATGGTGCCCATCGGTTTGCCCACCACGCCTGAGCTGGTATATGGCGCCGGATTCTCCGTGGGCTATAAAAGCTTCGACGTTTCCGCGTTTTTCCAGGGCCTGGGCCGCGAGTCGTTCTTCATCGATGTTTCGGATTACGACCGCCGGGGCGGGGAATATTACAACAGCACCATGCCTTTCATCGACAACGGGCAAGTACTCAAGGCATATGCAGACAATCACTGGTCGGAACAAAACCAGAACATCTACGCCATGATGCCCCGCCTGTCTGCCGCCATGAACTTCAATTCGGCGCCGTGGCCGCGTGAAGGGGAAACCATCGCCAACACCTGGTTCATGCGCAATGGGGCGTTCCTGCGGCTGAAAAGCGTGGAAGTGGGGTATACCATCCCGAAACACGTCCTCAAACGCTACCACATCGAAAACCTGCGGGTGTACTTCAACGGGCTCAACCTGCATACCTGGAGCAGCTTCAAGCTGTGGGACCCGGAAATGGGCGGCAGGGGCCTGGCTTACCCACTGCAGAAGGTGTTCAACATCGGCGTAAACATCAATCTGTAGCCATTTAAAACGCAAATCATGAGAAAAAACATACAAACGTGGATCGTGGCGGCGTTGCTGCTGGTCAGCTTTCCCTCCTGTAAAAAGTACCTGGATGTGATGCCGGACAACGTGGCTACCATCGACTATGCGTTCCGCAACCGGAATGAGGCGGAGAATTACCTGTTTACCTGTTACGCCACGATGCAGCGGAACCTGTTCTACACCTGGAATGATCCCGCGTTTACCATGGGCGGCGAGATTATTCACCCTATTCTCCAGGAAGGCGGCGGCGGCGATTTCGGGTTCCGCGCCCTTCGGTCGGGCAAAAACGTCATGTCTGTGGAGTTCGATCTGTTCAATGGCTCGAACGGGGGCGTAAAGCTGTACCAGGCCATCCGCCGCTGCAACATTTTCCTCGATAACGTGGATAAGCCGATCGATCTGACGCCGACTGAAAAAGCACGCTGGACCGCGGAGGCGAAATTCCTCAAGGCATATTACAATTACTGGCTGGTGCGGCAATACGGGCCTGTTCCCCTCATCCGGAAAAACCTGCCGCTGAACGCTTCGGTTGAAGATGTGCGGGTGAAGCGGGAGCATGTGGACACTGTTTTCAACTACATCGTGCAACTGCTCGACGAAGCCGTGCCCGGATTGCCGCCGGTGATCACTTCGGCGGCCAGCGAATCGGGGCGCATCACGAAAGCTGCGGCGCTCAGCCTGAAAGCGGAGGCGTTGACATGGCAGGCAAGCCCCCTGTTCAACGGAAACCCCGACTACATTTCGTTCCGCACAAAAGAAGGACAGACATTGTTCCCCGAAAAATTCGATCCCGGAAAATGGACGCGCGCGGCCGCGGCCTGCAAGGAAGCGGTGGAAGCGGCGCATGATGCCGGTATTAAACTGTACGATTTCGTTCCGCCCGCCAACCTGTCCAACATCAGTGACTCCACGATGAAGCTGCTCGCTTTCCAGGGAACGGTTTCGCATCTCTTTAACGACGAAGTGATCTGGGGCGCCAATCCCGTGCACGCTGATTTCCAATATTACTGCGTTCCGAAAATGACCCCGGAATCGCAGGCGAACGATATCATCTTCGGCAGCCTGTGCGCGCCGCTGGCCATCGCGGAATTGTTTTATACGGAAAACGGTGTGCCCATCAACGAAGACAAAACCTGGGATTACGCCAACCGCAATACGCCCCGCGCCAGCGACGATGCGCATAAATACTACATCCACAACGGCTACCAGACCGCCGGCCTCAACCTGCATCGCGAAATGCGCTTTTACGCCAGCCTCGGCTTCGATGGCAGCAACTGGTTCGGCAACGGTACGCTCGACGATGAGAACCAGCAATACATCCAGGGCAAGATGAAACAGGTCAGCGGCGCCGCGATGGCGATCAAAACCAATGCCACGGGGTACTGGATCAAGAAGCTCGTGTCTTACCAGAGCGAATTCCAACGCCAGAGCCTGCCGGTAGCCTTCGCTGTGCCCCGCATCCGGCTGGCCGCCATGTACCTGCTCTACGCCGAAGCCCTCAACGAAGCGGGCAACCAGGCCGAGGCGCTCGTCTGGATCAATAAGGTAAGGGAAAGGGCCGGACTGAAAACCGTGCAGGAATCCTGGAGCACCTATTCCAGCCAGCCCGGCAAATTCAATACCAAAGACGGTCTGCGGCAGATCATCCACCAGGAAAGGCGCATCGAGCTGGCATTCGAAAGCCAGGTTGGTTGGGACATGCGGCGGTGGAAGGAAATGAAGGACTACTTCAGCAGCCCCATCCAGGGATGGAGCGTGTATGAAGAATCCGTTGCCGGATATTACCGCCGGCGCACCATCTTCATGCCGGTGTACAGCACAAAAGAATATCTCTGGCCCATCAGCGACAACGATCTCACCGTGAACCCGAATCTCGTACAGACGCCGTTGTGGTAAACCAGCCCATCCATCAATAAAAATCAAGCAAGATGAAAACTTCACAAACCAGAATATTCGCACTGCTCGGCTTCATGGGGCTGGCAACCATATGGGGCGGCTGTTTCAAAGACGATATCTACAACGGGCCCACGGAAAAAGACGGTACCAAGCCCGGCCCGGTCTCCAACGTCCAGGTGAAAAACGTCAACGGTGGCGCCACCATCACCTACAAACTGCCGAATTCGTCTAACCTCCTGTACGTAAGGGCCAGATATAAAGCCAATGACGTAACTGCCCGCCAGACGCAGGTTTCCTACTATTCCAACAGTATCGAACTGAGCGGGTTCGCAGAGAAAAAAGAATATGAAGTGACGCTGACCGCCGTTTCGCGGGGAGAAGTGGAATCCGACCCGGTAATCGTGAAAGTGCACCCGGAAACACCCATCCACCGCCTCGTGCTGCCCACCGTTGAAATCAATCCCGATTTCGGCGGCATCTTCGTATCCGCGCAAAATCCCGTCCGCGAGAAGATCGGCGTCATCGTGATCACGGCCGACAAGAACGGAGAATTCAAGCCCATCGAAAGCAAATACCTCACAACGGCGGAAATCGGCTTCAGCGTCCGCGGATACGAAAGCAAACCCCGGAAATTCGGCGTGTACGTCGTAGACAGGTGGGGCAACAGTTCCGATACCCTGTTCGCCGACATTACACCGCTGTTCGAATCCATGATCGAAAAGAGCAAGTTCGCGGAATATCCCCTGCCTGGCGATGAGCCCATGGATTACGGATGGGCGCTGCCTTTCCTGTGGGACGATAAAACGGAAGAAGCCAACGGCAACGGTTTCCATACCACCACCGTAGGCGCGCTGCCCAAGCACGTAACGTTCGACATGGGCGCGAGCTACAACCTCAGCCGCTATAAAATGTGGCATCGTGTGAACGACTGGATGGCCTTCTCGCACGGCAACCCGAAGCGTTGGAAGCTCTGGGGCACGAACACCAAACCCGCTACCAACGGCAGCTTCGACGGCTGGACGCTCATCGGTGAATACGAAACGCCGACCAAGCCTTCCGGCAGGCCGCCCTACGACAATACACCGGAAGACGTGGCCCGGGCAAGGCAGGGCTTTGAGTTCAACATCCCGTCAAACACGCCGAAAGTAAGGTACATCCGCATCCAGGTCGAGGAAACCCTTTCCGGCGCCAACTTCTGGCACCTGATGGAAATCACTTTCTGGGGTCAATGATCATTCAAAACGCATTAACACATGAAAACACTCAATCCATATACCCTCCTGGCCGCCGGCTGCGCGATGCTCCTGGCTTTGGGCGCCTGCGACAGGGAACCGACCGATTACCGGGAATTCCTCGGCGGAAAAGAAAGCGTCTATCCCGGCAAGCCGAACAACCTCAAGGCCAGTCCCGGCCGCGACCGCGTGGAGTTTTCCTGGAATCCCAGTGCAGACCCCAGCGTGAAACGTTACCGCATCACCTGGAACAATGGCCGGAATGCTGCAATGGTAGACGCTTCCACCCATGATCCCGCGGAATTCATAAAAGTGGTCGTGCCGGCTGTGAATGAAGACAGGTATGAATTTGCGTTGTACGCCCTCGATGCGGCGGGCAACATATCGGTGCCCAGTCCGATTTCTGTTCGTACGTACGGCGCGCGGTACGAAAGCGGCCTGAACAACCGTGGCGTTCTTTCCAAGTGGTTCGAAAGCGAAACGCTCGTGATCCAGTGGGCAACGGCAGATACGGTGCACACCGGCTCCCGGATCGCTTATACCGATGTGAACGGACAGAAAAAAACGTACGACGTGCTGCCCGACGCTTTGGAAACGCGCGTGCCTAATTGTAAGGCGGGAGAAGCGGTCAGCGTTTTATCCGGCTACAAACCGGTGACGCTGGCTATCGACACGTTTTACGCATTGAAACCGGATACATTGAAATTTTAGTACACTGTACTGTTTGTATGTTGGCCCTCGGGAATAGACGCCCGGGGGCTTTTTTTATGGGGACAGGTGCCATAAAAAAAACGGCCTCCGCAAGGGAGGCCGTTCCTATCGCAAGTGATCGGATTACTTGGAGAGTTTGGCTTTCAGGCCTTTGTCCAGCTCTTCGAGGAATTCCTCGGTGTAGAGATAGTGCTTGCCGTGCTCCACTTTGTTGCCGTGGATGCAGACAGCGAGGTCTTTGGTCATTTTGCCGCTTTCTACGGTTTCGATGCACACGGCTTCGAGGGCGTGGCAGAAATCGATCAGGGCCTGGTTGCCGTCCAGTTTGCCACGGAACTCCAGGCCGCGGGTCCATGCGAAGATGGAGGCGATGGGGTTGGTGGAAGTGGGTTTACCTGCCTGGTGATCGCGGTAGTGGCGGGTTACGGTGCCGTGGGCGGCTTCCGCTTCCATCGTTTTGCCGTCGGGCGTAACGAGGGTAGAGGTCATGAGGCCGAGGGAACCGAAGCCCTGGGCCACGGTGTCTGACTGCACGTCGCCATCGTAGTTCTTGCAAGCCCAAACGAAGTTGCCGTTCCATTTCAGGGCGGATGCCACCATGTCGTCGATCAGGCGGTGCTCGTAGGTGAGGCCGTTCTTGTCGAACTCGGCTTTGAATTCCTTCTGGTAAACGTCTTCGAAGATATCTTTGAAGCGGCCGTCGTATTTTTTCAGGATGGTGTTCTTGGTGCTGAGGTACAGGGGCCATTTCTTCATGAGGGCCTGGTTGAAGCAGGCGCGCGCGAAGCCGTAGATGGATTCGTCGGTATTGTACATCGCCAGGGCAACGCCGTCGCCTTTGAAGTTGTACACTTCGAATTCCTGTACTTCACCGTTTTCGCCTTCGAACTTCACGGTCAGTTTGCCTTTGCCTTTGGTCACGAAGTCGGTAGCGCGGTACTGGTCGCCGAAAGCGTGGCGGCCGATGCAGATGGGAGCGGTCCAGTTGGGCACGAGGCGCGGAACGTTGCTCATCACGATCGGTTCGCGGAACACGGTGCCGTCGAGGATGTTACGGATGGTGCCGTTGGGGGATTTCCACATCTGCTTCAGTCCGAATTCCGTTACACGTTGCTCGTCGGGCGTAATAGTGGCGCATTTGATGCCCACGTTATATTGTTTGATGGCGTTGGCGGCGTCAATAGTCACCTGGTCGTTGGTGGCATCGCGGTGCTCCATGCCCAGGTCGTAATATTTAATGTCCAGCTCCAGATACGGTGTGATCAGTTTGTCTTTGATGAACTTCCAGATGATCCGCGTCATTTCGTCGCCATCCAGTTCAACCACAGGGTTTGCAACTTTGATTTTTTGTGACATCGATGTAATGTTTTGTGTTCTTCTTATAAAATCTTTATGAGACACGAAATCCCGCTACAGATTACGTTTTTCTATCAAATGATATTATTTGAATGTCGAAAGATAGTATTATCCTTCAAAAAAACGTAATCGTGGCGGGAAAATCGCTGTTAAGGCTATCTTAAAGCTGCTTGATGATCTCGTCTGCGAACTCGCTGGTCTTCACGAGCGTGGCGTCGTCCATCAGTTTGTAGAAGTCGATGGTAACGCGTTTGCGCATGATGGCGGTGCTGAGCCCGTGGGTGATGATATCAGCGGCTTCCTTCCATCCCAGGTATTCCAGCATCATTACGCCGGAAAGGATCACGGAGGAAGGGTTCATGGTATCTGTGTCGGCGAAGCGGGGCGCGGTGCCGTGGGTGGCTTCGAACACGGCGTGGCCGGTAGCGTAGTTGATGTTGCCGCCGGGCGCGATGCCGATACCGCCTACTGCTGCTGCCAGCGCGTCGGAGATATAGTCGCCGTTGAGGTTGAGCGTGGCGATCACGGAATAGTCCTGCGGGGCGAGGAGGATCTGCTGGAGGAAGTTATCGGCGATCACATCGTTCACGATGATCTTGTTATGCGCCTTTGCTACCGCGATTTCCTTGTTGGCCGCATCTTCGCCCAGTTCCTTCTTCGTTTTTTCCCATTGCTCCCAGGTATACACGTATTCGCCGAATTCGCGGGCCGCCAGTTCGTAGCCCCAGTTCTTGAAGCCACCTTCGGTGAACTTCATGATGTTGCCTTTGTGAACGATGGATACGGTAGGCTTTTTATGCTCGATGGCATATTTGATGGCAGCGCGCACCAGTCTTTCCGTACCTTCCTGAGACACCGGTTTGATGCCCAGCGATGAGGTTTCCGGGAAGCGGATCTTGTTCACGCCCAGTTCTTCGGTGAGGAATTTGAGGAGCTTGTTGGCGCCTTCTGTGCCATACATATATTCGATGCCGGCGTAGATGTCTTCCGTGTTTTCCCGGAAAATCACCATGTCCACCTTCTCGGGGTGCTTCACGGGGCTGGGTACTTTGTTGAACCAGCGCACGGGGCGCACGCAGGCGTAAAGGTCCAGCTCCTGGCGCATGGCCACGTTCAGGGAACGGATACCGCCGCCCACAGGGGTCGTCAGCGGGCCTTTGATAGACACCAGGTATTCCTTCAGCGCGTCCAAAGTCGTTTTGGGCAGCCATTCGCCCGTTGCCTGGAAAGCCTTTTCGCCCGCCAGTACTTCTTTCCACTCGATCTTCCGCTCACCACCGTAAGCTTTCTCCACAGCCGCGTCGAACACCCGCACGCTCGCACGCCAGATATCCGGCCCGATGCCGTCCCCGATAATAAATGGAATAATAGGATGGGCAGGAACCTTGATCTGCCCGTTGATCATCTGAATTTTTTCTGCCGGCATATTGCTTTTCTTTATTGACCGCAAAGGTAACACATTTACAACGGTCCCCACCCCCCGATTTGTGAGAATTAACTTAAATTCGGGATAGAATTGTCTGACCCGTAAATCCGGACTCCATGGAGCAACATATTGTCACAATATTGGATATAAGCCCTGTTACGCACGACGTCAAACGCTTCAAAATCCGTAAACCCCAGGGGTACACGTTCATACCCGGACAGGCGACGGACGTGGCCATCAACAAACCTGGCTGGAACGACCAGCTGCGGCCTTTCACCTTTACGGCGCTCAACGACTGGGACCATCTTGAGTTCACTATCAAGATTTATGACGACCACGACGGCGTCACCCACCAGCTGGGGCAGCTCCGGGCGGGCGATGAACTGATCATCCACGACCCCTGGGGCGCCATCCAGTACCAGGGCGAAGGCGTGTTCATCGCCGGAGGCGCCGGTGTTACGCCGTTCATCGCCATTTTCCGGCAGTTGCGGGAAGATGGGAAAATTGGAGGTAACAAATTGATATTCAGTAATAAAACGCGGGAAGACATTATCCTCGAGCCCGAATTCCGCGCCATGCTCGGCCCCAATTTCATCAATACCCTTACCGACGAGGCCCGGCCGGGGTACGATCATCATTATATAGACGAAGTGTATCTGCGCGATAAGGTCAAGAACTTCAAACAGCACTTCTATATCTGCGGCCCAGACCCCATGGTGGCCGCTTTGCAGCCCATTATCCGGAAATTGGGCGGCGAATCCGTCATCGTCGAGCTTTGACCGGTTTCACCGACGATTTCCCCCTTTTTACCGGTAAATCCACCCTCGCCCGCCTGATAGCGGTTGACCGGCGTATATGCGCTCCGTATGTTTGCATCATCAATCAAACAATCCTAACCTACAAAACGCAAACACTACAATTTATGAGCAGGTATAATCGTCAACATGAAAGCGGCAGCAACGGAGGACTCTGGGCCGGTCTCATCATCCTCTGTATCGGTATCTTCATCCTGTTGAGAAGAATGGGGGTTTTCTTCCCCGACTGGCTGTTTTCCTGGCCGATGATCCTTATCGCCGTGGGTTTCATCATGGGCGTGAAAGGAAAATTCCAGGGCGTGGCCTGGTTCATCGTCACCTTTATCGGCTGTATCTTCCTGGTGGGGGATATTGTGCCGTACGACTGGAACCTGCGACGGTTCCTCTGGCCCGCGATCCTCATCGTTATCGGGGTATATATCATCGGCCGGGCAACGAGTAAAAAGCAACAGTACGAACAGATATTTACGTCGGACGATAGCGCCAGCCAGGACGATTTCCTGCAGGCCACCACGGTTTTCAGCGGCACCAACAAAGTCGTGCTTTCCAAAAACTTCCTGGGTGGTAACATTACCACGATTTTCGGCGGTACGGAACTGAACTTTTCGCAGGCGGATATCAACGGAGAAGTGATCCTGGAGATCACGAACCTCTTCGCCGGTACGGAAATCATCGTGCCTTCGAGCTGGAACGTGAAAGTAGACATCAACACCGTGTTCGGCGGGATCGAAGACAAACGCGTTGTTCCGCCGGCCGTTCCGACCAACAAGACGCTTATCCTCAGGGGCTCCTGCACATTCGGCGGGGTAGACCTGAAAAGCTATTGATCCTTTCCTTCCGCCCATCTTTCATCCATCGTACGTTTCCCCCATTCCATCCATCCATCCTTTATATCACCGAAAACCTTTAAAACATGTATTGGTACGTAGCCAAGATCGTTTACCAGATCATTTGCGGAACAGGCGACCACCTCCCGCAATTCGACGAGCAGCTGCGCCTCATCAGCGCAACGAGCAAGGCAGAAGCCTGGAAAAAGGCGGTGCAGATCGGGGAGCAGGAACAGTATGCTTTCCGCAACCAGCGCGAAGAACTGGTGGAATGGCGATACATCAACGTTCCCGAACTGCATACGCTCGACGAGCTGAAAGACGGTATGGAGATCTATTCCCGCGTGGAAGAGCCCGATAACGCCAACAGCTATGTGGCCCTCCTGCAAATGAAAGCGGCGCAGCTGCAAACGCAGAAGATGTTCGAACTGAATGTTTAATCCGGAAAACGACTCCCTTGGCAACACATCTGTTAAAAGAAAAGCCCTTCCGGTGGACGTTCCTCATCGCCTGCTGCGTGTTCTCGGCCGTGCATGGTTTCATCCTGCATTACTGGCTCGGGGTAGACGGGCCCAACGCCTGGATGGACGCCAACATCCACAACATTCTCCTGTTCATCGCGGTGGCCGCCATCACCCAGATGCAGGCTTATTATAGACCGGTGAGGATGCGCTACGTGTATGTGGCCGTCCTCACCACCGTCATCAGCGCACTCTGGCTTTTGCTCACGCTGGTGATCCTCCGGGCGGTGTTCCCGAAAGACGCGGTATACCTGCAATGGCTGTCAGACACCGCGCCCGTGCGGTTCGCGCTGGGATGGCTTTTGCTCATGGGCACGGGGTTCCTCAGCTTCATCATGTACGAAATGGAAGACCAGCGCCAGGCGCTGGCGCGCAAAGACGCGGCGGAAAAGATGGCCCGCGAGGCCGAGCTCTACAAGCTCCGCCAGCAATTGCAGCCGCACTTCCTGTTCAACAGCCTCAATTCCATCAACGCGCTCGTTTCCATCCGGCCGGAAGAAGCACGGCAGATGATCCAGCAACTGAGTGATTTCCTGCGCGGCACGCTCAAGCGCGAAGATCAAGGCTGGATCCCCCTGCGCGAAGAGCTCCAGTATTTACAATTGTACCTCGATATCGAGAAAGTGCGCTTCCGCCACCGGCTCACGACAGAACTGGTGACAGACCCCGGGGCAGGGGAGTTCAGCATCCCGCCCATGCTCCTCCAACCCGCCGTGGAAAACGCCATCAAATTCGGATTGTACGACACCACCGAAGCCATCAGCATCCGCATCCACGCCTGGACCGAGCACGATGTGCTCTTCGTTTCCGTCACCAATCCGTTCGACGCAGACATGCCGGCCACCGCGCGGAAAGGCACCGGCTTCGGCCTCAATTCCATCAGCCGCAGGCTATACCTGCTATTTGCCCGGCAAGACCTGCTGGAAACGAAGACCGAAGGCAATATTTTTACCACACTCATTAAAGTACCTCAGCAGCATGATAAAGACCATTTTGATAGATGACGAGCCCCTCGCCCGCGAACTGGTCAGGGAATACCTGCGCGATTTCCCGCAGGTGGAAATAGTGGCCGAATGCAACGACGGTTTCGAAGGGCTCAAAGCCATCCAGCAACATCAGCCCGACCTCCTTTTCCTCGACATACAAATGCCCAAGATCAACGGTTTCGAAATGCTGGAACTGGTAGACAAGCTGCCACAGGTCATCTTCACCACCGCTTTCGAAGAATACGCCCTCCGCGCTTTCGAAGTGAGCGCGGTGGATTATTTGTTGAAACCGTTCTCCAAAGACCGCTTCGCCAAAGCCTTGCAGAAAATGCTGGAACGCAGCAGCGGCATCAATCCCGAGCTGCTCGACAATGCCGCCCGCGAAATGCCCATGCAGCAAAACCGCGTGGTGGTGAAGATCAACGGAAAGATCAAGATCATCCCCGTCCAGGATATCCATTATCTCGAAGGGGCAGATGATTACGTGAAGATCATCACGGCGGAAGGGGCTTTCCTCAAGAATAAAACCATGACCTTTTTCGAAAAAATGCTTGATCCGCAGCAATTCATCCGCGTGCACCGTTCCTATATCCTGAACGTTACGCAGATCACGCGCATCGATCCCTACGAAAAGGAAAGCTATCTCGCCATTTTGCGCGACGGCAGTAAAGTGATGGTAAGTAAAACGGGTTATCCGAAATTGAAGGAAGTATTGGGTTTGTAGCGTTTCAACTTTTCATATTCGAATCGAGAGACTGGAACAGCCGTTCCAGTTTTTCTTTTTTCAGGATCTTCTGACCCGTTTTTCCTTTGGCGACGAGCCTTCCGTTACAATGCGCTTCGAAACCGCAGATGATTTCATTTCCGGCGACGCTTTCGGCGACGGCGGTGAAATCCACGGTGGAACCTTCGGTGGCGGGACTGATATGTTCAACGGAAATCATGGTGCCGATGCCTTCTTCTTCGGTGGATTTGACATCGAGCACGAAGAGGCGGCAACACCATTCGGCATCGCGCGCGAGGGCGAAGGTGGCGTAAACGGGGTGAACGGAACCGCTGTCGAACGCAGCGCAATCTTCCGGGCGAACGTGGCGGCTGAAGCGGCGCTGCTCGCCGGGCTGAATGGGAATGGCCATTCCTGAAAGTACGAAAATTATTGCACGACCAGCACGGGGATGTGGACCTTGTGGCGGACGTAATTCACGGTTTCGCCATAGAGCCAGTCTTTCAGCCCGGAGTGGCCGTGGCCGCCGAGGATGAGCAGGTCTGCATTTTCCGCTTTCACGATCCGTGCGATTTCCTTGGCGCGGTGGCGGTAGCCCAATTGGCCGGTGGCTTTTACGCCGCGTTGGGCGAGGAGGCGGATGTAGGTGTCTAGCTGTTCCTGGTCTTTTTGCGTTTCGAAATCGTGTGCGTCTTTTCCGAAATAGCGGGCAGACGCGCTTTCCACGATATGGATGAGCACGTAATGGGTGCCCGGGTTCCCTTGTGCGAGGGCGTTGGCGATCACGCGCTCGTCTTGCTGCGAAAAGTCGAGCGCCATGGCGATGCGGCCGTAGACGGGCTTTTCGAGATCGCCGAGGGAAACGTTGGCCGGGTGCATCTGCGCCGAGCGCATTTTCCGGTAACGGCTGAGCCAGGGGTAGATCACGGTGATGACCAGCAGGGCGATGAAACCGAGGATCACCGTGAGGATGAGCCCGTCTACCCACCAGGGGTTATCGGCCGTGAAGAGTGCTTCCGCTTCGTTGTAAACCATCCGGATATTAAGATACACCAAAACGCTGGAAATGAGCCAGGCCGCGGCTTTCACATACGGTTTGATGGCGAAGATGCCCATCGTTTGCTTATCGCTCACGAAATGGATGAGCGGGATGATGGCGAATCCGAGCTGCAGGCTCAGCAACACCTGGCTGAACACGAGCAGCTCCCCGATCTTTTCTTCCCCCGCCACCAGGATCACGATCAATGCAGGGATAATGGCCACCAGCCGCGTGATCAGCCGGCGCAGCCAGGGGTTGATGCGCAGCCGCAGATAGCCTTCCATGACGATCTGCCCGGCGAGGGTTCCCGTAACGGTAGAGCTTTGGCCGGCCGCAATGAGCGCCACGGCAAAGAGGATAGGTGCGAGCTTGCTGCCCAGCAAGGGTTCCAGCATTCGGTGGGCCTCATGGAGGTCTGCGATGCCGGTATGGCCGGCTTTATAAAATACGGTGGCGGCGAGGATGAGGATGGCGGCGTTCACGAAAAACGCGAGGTTCAGCGCAATGGCCGTATCCGCGAAATTGATGCGCAACGCCCTGCGGATGCCGCTGTCCGTTTTGCTGATCTTACGCGTTTGCACGAGCGCGGAATGCAAATACAGGTTATGGGGCATCACCGTGGCGCCGATGATCCCGATGGCGATGTAGAGCGCCGTTTCATCCGGCAGCGCCGGCACGAAGCCTTTTACCACTTCGCCCATGGGCGGCTCCGCGATGAGCAGCTGTACGAGGAACGACGTTCCCACAATAGCCACCAGCGCAATGATGAACGCTTCCATCTTCCGGATGCCGTACCGCTGCAGGATGAGCAGCAAAAACGTATCGAGCACGGTAAGGCTAACGCCCCACATGAGCGGAAGCCCCGTCAGCAGCTGGATACCGATCGCCATGCCCAGCACTTCGGCCAGGTCGGTAGCGGCAATGGCAATTTCGGCGAGGATATATAAAATGAAGTTGACCGGCGCGGGATAGGTTTCCCGGTTGGCCTGCGCGAGGTCGCGCCCGCGAACGATGCCCAGGCGCGCACTGAGGCTTTGCAGGAGCAGGGCCATGATATTGCTCATCAGCAGTACCCAAAGCAAAGTATAGCCGTAGCGGCTGCCGCCTGCGAGGTCGGTAGCCCAGTTCCCCGGGTCCATGTACCCCACGGAAACGAGGTAGGCCGGGCCGAAGAAGGCGAGTATCCTTCGCCATTTGGAACGATGGGGCCGGGTGGTGTCTATACTCTGGTGAACTTCGCTGAGTGAGGCGCTGGATTCCTGCGTACGCATGCTGCCGGTTTACAATGATTTGACCATGATGTTCTTCGATACCTGTTCGCTGAGTGTAAAGGCAGACTGATTGCGGATCTTGACCTCCACGGAGTTGTCGAATTCGTATCTTTCTATAATATCGAGCTGGGTGCCGAGCCGGATGCCCTTGGCGTTGAGGAATTCCAGCAGGGCAGACGATTGGTCAGACACGCCGGCCACTTCGAGCCGCCGCGCCGTGGCTTTGTCCAGCGAAATGAGGGGCTGGCTTTTGGAGATCCGGCCCTGCGCGTCGGGGATGGGGTCGCCATGCGGGTCGGTAGTGGGGTTGCCCAAAAACTCGCTCAGCCGCGTGATCAGTTTTTCGCTCCGCACATGCTCCAGCTCTTCGGCGATCTCGTGCACCTCGTCCCAACTGAAACTTAACTTTTCTACCAGGAAACATTCCCACAAACGGTGGCGGCGAACGATCTGCAACGCAAGCTTACGGCCTTCGGCGGTGAGGCTGATGCCCTGGTACTTCTCATAATCGATCAACTTCTTCTCTTTCAGCTTCTTCGCCATATCCGTTACCGAAGCCGGCTTGGTGGCCAGGTCGTAAGCGATGGCATTGGTGCTCACCACTTCATCCCCGTCCTGCAGCTTGTAAATGCTTTTGATATAGTTCTCTTCCGCGACCGTCAAGTTCATATGCTCTAAAATATTATTTAGACAAATCTAAATAAATTATTCCGAAAGGAAAAGAACTGGGAGAAATTTGGAATTATGACTACCTTTTCGCCGAATTACGACAAATCACTATGCGGAGCATTCTTTTCCTGTTTCTGGCGATCGGCGTACTGGCCGGCTGCAAATCCCGTAAAAAGACTATCAGCGAAGACGATCGCGAGCTTACGTTCGCGGACTATTCCAACAAGTTCCCCCTGCGGAGGCGCTGCGCTGGAATGCAGATTCGTTGAAACGGAAGCGGACAGACAGCCTGGCGTTCAAGTCCCGTTACCTGAAACAGTTCCTCCCCGACACCCTCAGCAAAGGCGTTTTCGGTGCTGCCGAAAAACCCAGGTTCTGGCCGGTAGGGCAGGTAACGCTTACCGAAGACCTCCGCCTTTTCGTAGTGGAAGGCGCCGCCAAATCGGGCGCCGCGGCCTGGATGTGCTTTTACGATAAGAACGGCACTTTCCTCAAAAGGCACCTCGCCGCGCAATATGCGGCCGGCGGGAATAAGAAGACGGGTTTTTCCATCGATAAGAAGGGCAATATCCGCATCACCACCGAAACCGGCGCGGCCATCGCGCGGGAAGACGTGTTCGCCGCCAACCCCGACGGCAGCCTGGCGCTCATTCTCACGAATTCCAACGAGCCCGCGGTAACAGGGCTTTTTAATCCTATAGACACCCTTCCCCGCAAACACAAGCTCTCCGGCAACTATACCGCGGGAGAAGGCAACATCGTTTCCATCCGTGACGGGGAAACGGCGAAGGAATTCCTTTTCTTTATTCACTTCACGCGCGACAAAGGCGCCTGCACCGGCGAGATCGACGGCACCGGCCGTTTTACCACCGCCACCACGGGGCAATGGCGCGACAAGCAGTCCGGCTGCATCGTGGATTTCAAGTTCAGCGGCAGCAAGGTAACGATCAATGAAACGGGCTGTGGCGCCTATCGTGGCATCAAATGCGCGTTCGAAGGCACTTTCACGAAAAAACGCAAGTAGGGAAATTAATCGAGGTTGCGCTGCACCGTGTCCAGGAAGGTGACGCGGCTCACGAACCTTGCGCCCAGGGAGGCGAGGTGATGGGTATGTACCTGGCAGTCGATAATGGCGAGCCGGGTGGCATGGTCTTGCACGAAAGTGATGAACGCAGCCTTGGAAGCGTTGCTCACGGCGGCGAACATGCTTTCGCCGAAGAAGCAGCGGCCGATCTTCACACCATATAATCCACCCACGAGCGCATCATTCTGCCAGCATTCCACGCTCATGGCGTAGCCCTGTTTGTGGAGGGAAGTATAGGCGCGGAGCATATCCCGCGTGATCCAGGTGCCGTCTTGCCCTTCGCGGGGAGCGGTGCGGCAGCGGTCTACCACGGTTTCGAAGCATTCGTTATAGCTGATCCGGAAGGTCCCTTTTTTGAGGACCTGCTTCATGCTGTGGGAAATGTTCAGTTCTGAAGGATAGAGTACGAACCGGGGATCGGGGCTCCACCAGAGGATGGGCTTACGGTTGTACCAGGGAAAAATACCGGAACGGTAGGCCAGCAGGAGCCGCTCCGGGCTAAGGTCTCCACCGATGGCGAGCAGTCCGTCGGGTTCCGACATAGACACCGGCGGGAAATACAGTTCGTTTTCGGGGAGATGGAAAAGGGGCATTTATGAAGCAACTGTTTCTTCGATGGTGGCGCTGATGCCGCGGTCGAGCAGGGCTTCGAGCATGGGCTTCAGGTCGGTCAATGAACCGTTTTTAACAGCGTATTTGCCGTTGAAGTGAATGATGAGCGCGCATTGTTCGGCCTGTTCTTCGGTATGGCCGCACACTTCCATCAAAGACTGGATCACCCAGTCGAAAGTGTTCACTTCATCGTTCCATACTATCAGGCTAAATGGGAATTGTTCCGCCGTTTCCACCAGCACATCCTCCGCTTCCTGAACGGATACGCCTGTTCCCGTGTAATGCATGTTCGGTTCTATGTTTCTGCAAAGTTACATTTTTTTGCGATCGTCCGGGAGTTTACGGGAATGGTCGTAAATTAACAGCCATGAAACTGCGGTTGCGGAGTTTCTGGACTATTTGAACGTAAATGGATTATTGATGAAAGGATTGGTTTTTCTCTTGAATATCAGCTTGCCCCTCAAAGACCCGGTTCCGATTTTCAGCCTGGTGTTGTTTATCATCCTGCTCGCGCCGATCATCCTGCGCAAATTCCGCATTCCGAGCATCATCGGCCTGATACTGGCGGGCATGGCGATAGGGGACCACGGGTTCAGGATCATCGAACAGGGCAGCATCAAGCTGTTCGGGAACGCAGGGCTGTTATATATTATGTTCCTGGCCGGCCTGGAGCTGGATATGACGGAGTTCCGCAAGAACCGGCACCGCAGTGTCGTGTTCGGGGCTTTTACCTTTTTCATACCGCTTTTGCTGGGCTATGTTTTGTGTACCTACGTACTGCATTTTAACCTCATGGCCACGCTGCTCATCTCCAGCATGTTCGCCACCCATACCCTCGTGGCGTACCCGCTGGCCAGCCGGCTGGGCATCAACAAGAACGAAGCCGTGACCGTGGCCGTAGGCGGCACCATCATCACCGATACGGCCGTACTGCTCATCCTGGCCGTTATCACCGGCGCGCAAACCGGCAACCTCGACACCGCTTTCTGGCTGCGGCTGGGCATTTCCTTCACCATATTTTCCGTGGTGGTGATGTGGGGTTTCCCGATGATCGGGCGGTGGTTTTTCAAGAAGATAAAAGACGACAAGACGTCGCACTTCATATTCGTACTGGCGCTGGTGTTCCTGGCCGCGTTCCTCGCCGAGCTGGCGGGCGTGGAAGGGATCATCGGGGCGTTCCTGGCGGGGTTGGCGCTCAACCAGCTCATTCCCCACACGTCTCCCCTCATGAACCGCGTCGAGTTCGTGGGCAATGCCATCTTCATTCCCTTTTTCCTGATTTCGGTAGGGATGATCGTAGACCTGAAAGTATTGCTGAAAGGCCCGGAAGCCCTCATCATCGCGGGCTCGCTGACGGCCATGGCGCTCCTCAGCAAGTGGTTCGCCGCTTTTTTCACCCAGCTCGTTTTCGGATATACGCCCACCCAGCGCAACGTGATCTTCGGCCTCAGCAGCGCCCACGCCGCCGCCACCATCGCGGTAGTGCTGATCGGGTATAATATGGGCATCATCAACGAAAATGTGCTCAACGGCACGGTGGTGCTCATCCTCGTTACGTGCATGGTCAGCTCCTTCGTGACGGAAAGCGCCGGCCGCAGACTGGCGCTCGTAGAGGCCGACCGCAAGCCCGAGATCACCGGCGGACCGGAACGCTTCCTCATCCCCATCGCCCAGCCCGAACGCATGGAGCCCCTGCTGGATTTCGCGCTCATGGTCAAACAGCCCGGCAACCCCGCGCCCGTGTACCCCCTCGTGGTGGTGCAGGACGATGAAGAGGCCCGCGAAAAAATCCACCTCAGCAACAAAACCATGGAAAAAGCCGTGATCCACGCCGCCGCGTCGGAAAGCAACCTGCAGGTAGTGACGCGCGTAGATCTCAACGTAACCGACGGCATCTCCCGCGCCGTGAAAGAACTGCTCATCTCCGACGTGATCCTCGCCTGGAGCGAAAAGAACAGCGCCACCGACCGTATCTTCGGTACCATCTTCGGCTCCACTACCGACAACGTGCTGCAAAGCGTCTGGGAAACCGTCTGGATCTGCGATTTCCATTCGCCCATCAATACCACCAAAAAGCTTGTCCTCATTTTACCCCGCAACACGGAATACGAACTGGGTTTTTTGCATTACATGGAAAAGATCGTGCTGCTGGCCAAACAGGCCGGGGCGCGCATCCTGGCGTACTGTGGAAAGGGAACGCAGGGCGCGGTGGAGAAATATATCGCGGAGGCGAAAGTGAGCGTGGAAATCACTTTCCGCACGCTGGAAAACCCGGAAGATTTTCTCGTTATCGCCCGCAGCGTATCGGCAGACGATATGATCGTGGTGGTTTCCGCGCGGAGGGGCACCATTTCCTTCCAGCCTTACCTGGAAGGCATCCCCGCCAAAATGGTCCGCCACTTCCGCGAAAACAACATCATCCTCATCTATCCCGAACAACGCACCGCCGAAAACAGCGAGCCCGGTATGCAGGACGAAGATATTTCGCTCATGCCCATCCAGGAACAGCTGCGCAACATCCATAAGCTGGGGCGCGCCGTGAAGAAAATCTTCAAAGGCCCCAACGGGAAAAACGATCCTGAAGCATAAGATTCAAATGATAAAAACGGAAAGGCCGTCTCATTGCGAGACGGCCTTTCATTTTGGGCCGGATTACGTTTACTGTTTAATTACTTTTTTAGTGATAACGCCCAGTTTGCTGAGGATATGCACGAAATACATGCCCGGCGGCTGTTTGGACAGGTCGAGCTGGATGGTTTCTCCGCCCAGGGCTTTCCTCGCATGCAGGAGCGTGCCGGTGATATCGGTCATTCGAAGTTCCACGGGCCGTTTGCCTTCGCCGTTCAGCGTAACGTTTACGTAAGAACCGGTGGGGTTCGGGTACACCTTGATGTTGGCGTGCTCGCCGTTCGCTTCCGGAATGCCGGTTATCAGCTGGTTGGGGAGGGTGGCGGGGTAGACGAGTTTCTTCTCGCCGTTATACCCGATCGCAAATACCGCGGTGGCCGTGTCGGGGAAGAATACTTTGGTGACGCTCCTGTCGCTGCTGCCGGTGCCGAAGATGGCCACATCCACCAGGGTATCGTTTTTGTACGTTTCGAATGCCACGGCATGTTGCCATTGGGCCGCATCAACGGTAACCGTGTTGTTGCTTAAAGTGGCGCCAATGCCCGAAGTGCCGGTCAGTGCCTGTTGAAGCCGGTAGGAGTTCACGCTGTTGGCGGATATGTAGTTGATGACGGGCGAAGCCGGAGCAGGATAGTTTTTCGCTTTGATGGCGGCGATCGTTGCGTTCACTTCCTGTTGTGTAATCGTTACGAATTCCGAGGAATAGTCGCCCACTATTTCGTTGATCGGCACCAGCAGGCCCGCTTTTACGAAGAAATCCGTCAGGTCTTCTTTTACGACGTCGCAAATGTTGACCATGCAATTGAGGATAAGTTGTTTGGTGGACAGCCCGGTTTCATCTGTAGTCCGCACTTTTTCCAGCATATCGGCCAGCCAGTAGGCTACATCGGGCTGGTTGCCGCCGGGGGCGGGTGTTCCGGTCAAACGTTGCTGCAGCGTTGGCAGGTTTTTGCTGGCACCGGCCGCCTGGTAGTACAGTTGCAGTTGCCAGAACAGGATCAGCCGTTTGAAAACGTCCGGGTTCGTCATGATGGGCCGTTTGTTGATCAGTCCGTACCAGATGCCGCCGTTGATGCGCCCGCCGATGATATCCGGCCGCACATCGTCTACCGAAACACTTTCCACTTCCAGCCTTGTGAATCCGGGATAGGTGCTGCCCATCGTATATTCACACCAGGTGGAATACAGGTTGTTGGTGACTTCCGTGGTGCCCGTCCATTTGAAACCGGGGCGCACCTGGTTCACATGCCCGAACTCATGCGCAATGCCCCAGGGATACACGAATACGCCATCCGCGTTCGCGAGGCCATACTCGCCCCAGGTGAGGTCGAAATGCGCGCCCCATCCGCCGGCGTACCAGCCGCCCTTGTATTCAGAATAGGTGAACATATGGTTTTTCGGCACCCGGTTGTATTTGAAAAGCCCCATGAGGATGTACTGATTCTTCACGATGGAATCGTACACCTGGACCAATGCTTTCCCGGAGTTGAACGAGTTGGCCAGCAACGCCGATTTGTGATAGGCCATGTTGACGTATTTGCCCTTGATGTCGAGACTGGGATAGATCTGGTTGGTAAGATACTTGTTCCAATCTGCATCCGTATCCGTCAACGGATCATAATACCCGTTGACCCTGCCGGTGGCGATGTGGACCCTGATATCGGGCAGGGCCGCATTATCGTTGTAATAACTGATATACGCGAGGCCGTCTGCGGTAACGTCGATCAGGTTGAGCCCTTCTTTCAGCGGATACACCTGGTCAGTGATGGAAACGGGCGATCCGAAATCGGTGATTCGGAGCGATGGGGTAACGCCATGGGTGGGGCCCACGAAGAGCACCGCTTTGTCATTGGCTTTGAAGGCGATACCGGTCGGGTTTTCGAAGGAATTGTAAGTGGATGTTTTCAGCGCGGCGGCCGTGGTACCAACGTTCGGGTACACCTTGTACGACTGGTAACGGAATTTCCTGTCGTACGTGCCGTTGAAGAGGCACTGCGCCAGCGATTTGAAGAATGGCATGGAGATCGTGTCGATCTTCGCCTGCGTAACGCCGGGTTTCAGTTTTGAATAAAGGCTGTCGAACAAATTGCTGTAGATGTTCGCTCCTGCAGTGTTTTTGCTGAAGAAAGCCATTTCCGCGCAGCTGGCGAAGTTGTTCCCGCCAGTCAGCACTTTGACCGTCAAAGAATGGATATTCACCAATGCCGCCGGCAGATCGATCCGCGTGGGGGAATCCGTGAACCCCAGCGCCACGCTTTTCGCTTTCACGGCGGCCGACGAAGACGTGGCCTTATACCAGATTTCCACATCCCCGAAACGGCCGTTGATGTTGCCGTCTTGCCGCGGCGTAATTAAAACATAATCAATCCTGTTGGAAGCGCCGAAATTGTAAGTCAGCTGCATGGGGAAACCACCGCCCGCCCAGCTGGAGGTATAAAGCGTGTTAACGTTATTGTCCAACGTTCTTTCGATGCCTTCGCCCGGTTGCGATGCCGGGGAAACGGAAGCGCTGGTTACGGTTTGCTTTTGGTCAAGCAATCCCGGCAATCCGGTGGCCGGGTTCGCGCAATCCACCGGCACCACGGGGGCGGTGGGCGACCAGAAATTGATCTCGTTGCAGGTAGACCACATGCCCGTGGCCGAAGTTACGATGAACCGGACGCAGGCGGGTGTATCGATTGCGCCTGCCGCTACGTTATAGACTTTGGTAACGTTGTCATTGGCCCAGGTGAGATCGGCGATTTTCACGAACGGGGTATTTGCTTTCCGGGCATACACCGACACGGTACGCCAGATGCCGTTCAATCCGCTGGCCCGTGGCACATATTCGATCTTGTTGATGCTGCTGACGCCGCCGAAGAAAAAGTCCACGGTGTCTGGGATGGCGTTGAGGCCCCAGTTGGATTCGTAGCCTGTTGTGACGTCGCCGTCGTAACACCGGCGGAGCTCCAGCCCGGGTTGCGCGGGCCTGGGAGAGAAGGCATGAATGGGTGTGGCTTTGAACTGGGCTGACAGGGCGCCACTGAGCCCCAGCCCCAATAAAAGAGTAGTGATGTATTTCATAACTGATGGTTGAGCTTCGGTGCTTGCAAGCCTTGGAACGGAAATGCCGTTCGCCATCCGCACGGGGTCGTGTTGCAGTCGGCCTGCTGATCAGGGAAATCCCATTCGGTAATTGGTCTCCCTGCATGTTTTCAGCGATATGATGCTGGTCGAAAAATCCTGTACGCAATTTACAGGATGCGCCGAGGCGTTTGTTTAACAGAATTACCGGCCGGATTTTTTTATGCTAAGATTGTTTAGGTAGCCGGGTTGGTCGGGTGTAAAACGGAAAGGCCGTCTCATTGCGAGACGGCCTTTCTGGTTATAATCGGAAAAACGATTATTGTTTGATGACTTTTTTAGTGATAACGCCGTGTTTGCTGAGTACCTGCAGGAAGTACATACCCGGCGGCATCCTGGACATGTCTACCTGAACGGTTTCTCCACCAAAAGCTCTCCTGGCGTGCATCAGCGTGCCGGTGATGTCGGTCATGCGCAGGTCCAGGGCTCTTTTTCCCTCGCCGTTCAGCGTAACGTTCACGAAAGAACTGGTGGGGTTGGGATATACCTTGATATTGGCGTGCTCGCCATTGGCTTCCGGAATGCCGGTCACCACCTGGTTGGGAAGCGTGGCGGGATAGACGAGCTTCTTCTCGCCGTTATACCCGATGGCAAACACCGCTGTCGCCGTATTGGGGAACAGTACTTTGGTGAAACTGTTGTCGCCGCTGCCGGTTCCGAAGATGGCCACATCCACCAGCGTATCGTTTTTGTAGGTTTCGAACGCCACGGCGTGTTGCCATTGCGACGCGTCTACGGTGATCGTGTTGTTGCTTAAAGTAGCGCCCACGCCCGAAGTGCCCGACACCGTCTGCAGGTTTTTGAATGTATTGACGCTGTTGGCAGACAGGTAGTGGATGACGGGAGATACCGGGGCGGGGTAGTTCTTAGCCTTGATGGCGTTGATCGTGTTGGTTACGTCCTGTTGGGTGATGGTGATCCTGCCGGGCGAATAATCGTCTACGATTTCGTCGATAGGCGCCAGCAGACCGGATTTCACGAAGAAGTCGGAAAGGTCTTCCTTCACCACGTCGCAAACGTTCTTCACGCAATTCAGGATGAAGTCTTTGTTCGTGAGGCCCGCATCATTGGTGGTGCGCACTTTTTCCAGCATGTCGCCGAGCCAGAACGCCACATCGGGCTGGTTGCCGCCGGGAGCAGGCGTGCCTGTCAACCGTTGCTGCAAAGTAGGCAGGTTTTTGCTCGCGCCCGCAGACTGGTAATACAATTCCAACTGCCAGAAAAGTACCAGCCGCTTGAACACGTCGGGGTTCGACATGATCGCCCTCTTTTTCACCAGGCTATGCAGAATGGCGCCGTTGATGCGGCCACCGGCGATATCCGGGCGAACATCGTCCGGCGAAACCGGTTCGTCGTCGAGCCTCGACCGGCCGGGGTACGACGTTCCCATCGTATAATCCACCCAAACGGAATACAGGTTATTGGTCACTTCGGTGGTGCCGGTCCATACGAATCCCGGGCGTACCTGGTTCACGTGGCCGAACTCATGCGCGATGCCCCAGGGAGACACCTTCACGCCTTCCGCATTCGCGAGGCCGGGCTCGCCCCAGGTGAGGTCGAAATGCGCGCCCCATCCGCCGGCGTACCATCCGCCGCTGTAGGCCGACCAGGCGAACATGTGGTTTTTCGGCACGCGGTTGTATTTGTATAAGCCCATGAGGATATACTCGGTGTTGACGATCGAGTCGTACACTCCGATGAGCGCATGCCCGGATTGGGGAGAATTGCCCAGCAGCGCGGCTTTATGATAGTTGAGGTTCACGAACCGGCCTTTAATATCCAGCGTGGGATAGATCTGGTTGGTCAGATAGCCGAACCAGTCTGTATCCGTATCGGTTTTCGGATCGTAATACCCGTTCACGCGGCCGGTTGCGATGTGGATTTTGATATCCGGCTTCGTGGAATCGTTGTTGTAATAGTTAATATAACCAAGCCCGTCTGCCGTGATGTCGATCACGTTCAGGCCTTCAGACAATACGTAGCTCCGGTCTGTGATGGAAGCGGAGCCGAAGTCGGTCACGCGCAGGGAAGGTGTAACGCCGTTGGTGGCGCCAACGAACAGCACGGCTTTCGTGTTTGCCTTGAACGCGATGCCCGTGGGGTTTTCGAAAGAATTGTAAGTGGATGTTTTCAGCGAAGCGGCGGTAGTGCCTACCTGCGGATACACTTTGTAGGATTGATACCTGAATTTCCGCTGGTACGTATGGTTGTAAAGGCATTGCGCCAGCGTTTTGAAGAACGGCATGGAAACCGTGTCGATCTGTGCCTGTGTTACGCCGGGTTTCAGCACGGAGTACAGGCTGTCGAACATATTATTGTACACGCTGCCAGACGCGGGGTTCTTCTTGAAGAATTCCATTTCCGCACAACTGGCGAAATTGCTCTGTCCGCTCAACACCTTCACGATCACGGCGCGCACGTTCACCAGCGGGGAAGCCAGCTCGATGCGGCTGGGTGTGCCGCTGAAATTCAGGCTGGCGTCTTTCGCTTTGATGGGCGTTCCGTTCGGGGTGGTCTTGTACCATATTTCGACGTTCCCGAAATGCCCGTTGCCGCTGCCGTCTTGCCGCGGCGTGTACACGATGTAGTTGATCTGGTTGTTCCCCTGGAAATTGTAGGTCATTTCGATGGGGAACCCGCCGCCCGCCCAGGAAGAGTGGTAGAACGTGCTCTTGTTGTTGTCGATGGTTTTATCGATCCCTTCCCCGGCGCTGTTGGCGGCCGGCGAAACGGACGCATTCTGGACGGCAACTTTCGTGTCCAGCAGGCCGGTGAGCCCGTCGCCCGGGTTGGTGCAGTCGATGGGCACTACCTGTGCGGCGGAAGACCAGAACTTCATTTCCGCGCAACTGGAAAAGTTCCCGGTGGCCTGGGTGACCACGAAGCGCACGTAGGCGGGCGTGTCCAGTCCGTTTCCGGGGAGGTTGATGACTTTCATGGTGTTGTCGTTCGCCCAGGTGAGGTCTGCAGCTTTGACGAAAGCCGTATTGGCTTTCCGGGAATACAGTTCCACTTTTTGCCAGACGCCGTTGAGGCCGCTGGGCCGGGGAAAATATTCGATCTTGTTGACGTTGCTGACGCCGTTAAAGAAGAAGTCCACCGTGTCGGGGATGGCGTTGATGCTCCAGCTGGAATGATAGATGGTGGAAACGTCTCCGTCGAAACATTTACTGAGTTCCGTTCCAGGCTGAGCGGGCCTGGGCGACGTTGCGAAAATGGGGGAGACCTGGAACTGTGCAGACGCGGCGCTGCATAGCCCTATCCCGAAGAGTAGCGTAGATATGTATTTCATAACTAAATGGTTAAGCACATTTGATACAAACAACTTCCGCTTCGCAGCGTATCGGTTGCGGCGTGGGATTTCGGTTTACTGATGACGATCCGGGAAAGTTCCTGAGGGTTTGGTTAATCTTATCACACATTAGATTTTGATACGGTCGGGTCTCTTCAGGAGTAATTTCTCCTTCAATATAGCATCTTTTTTTGAAATCTGTTTATCTGGATAAGAAAAGTCATCTTCCCGCGAGGAAATCCCCGTCGATGATGAGGAGGGTGACGCCGCTTTCGGTGCGGGAGCGGTGGATGCTGGCGTTGTCGGAAACGATGTACGTCATTCCCTGGGTGAGGGTATGGGTGGCGCCGTCTTTCAGCTCGCTGTCGAAGCTGCCCTGCAGGCAATGGACGATGTGGCCTTTGGCGCACCAATGGTCTGCAAGGTATCCCGGGCCGTAGGTGACGATGCGGACCCGAAGGCCGGGGAACTGCAGCGTCTGCCAATGCGCAACGCCTGTTTCGCCGGGGTGCGTGGTGGGAAGGATATCTTGCCAGTTGACGACGGTGAATGGAATGCTCATGGGAATGTTTTTGGGATGGATAAAATTACGGATTCCCCTTGACCGCGAATGCCGTTTTCCGCCGAAATTGACGAATGTGATGTTCGAAAGTTATAAAACAGGAGCAGGTATCGTGGGAGAACTGCATCGATCCTAACGGTCTTTCGCTATCATTTTTCAAGATATAACGATGCGTCAAAAAATGGATACCCTGTCGAGCCGGGAAATTTCAGTTAATCATGAAACGTGGGAAAACTGCATCTCTCTGGTCTTTCGCTGTCATTTTTCAACACATACCGTTGCATCAAATTATGCATATCCTGTCTAGCACGGAAAGTTCGGGTAATCATGAAAAGTTGGAAAATCGCATCGATCCAAACGGTCTTTCGCTATCATTTTTCAAGATACATCGATGCATCAAAATAATGCATATCCTGTAGTGTGGGGGAATTTTGGGTAATCATGAAACATGGGAAAGTTGCATCTATCCAAACGGTCTTCCGCTATCATTTTTCAAGATAAAGCGATGCATCAAAAAATGGATACCCTGTCGAGCCGGGAAAATTCGGGTTATCAGGAAAAGTTGGAAAACTGCAACTATCCAACCGGTCTTCCGCTATCATTTTTCAATATACCTCGACGCACCAAAAAATGCATTGCCTGTCATGGCTGAAATTTTCGGGTTATCGTGAAACCGGTATGGGCAAGTTGATAAAAGGAGTGGAGAATGGACATAAAAGAAAAACGGCAAAGAAGATGTACTTCTTTGCCGTTTGTAGTGTGGGAGCTGGCGGATTCGAACCGTCGACCCTCTGCTTGTAAGGCAGATGCTCTGAACCAGCTGAGCTAAGCTCCCTTTTTGTTTCCCCGTTTCGTGAACGCTTGTCGTTCGATGGGAGTGCAAATATATAGACAAATATTTCAAAAACAATCAGCTGCGCAGAAAATTTTTTTAATCGTTTTTCGGAGGAAGAAGAAGCCCGCTACAGGAGCGGGCTTCAGCGTATCAGGCTATTTCCGGTTCCGTGAGTAGCAATGCATCGTCGTTATGCAAAGCGGGATGGAAAATTTCCATCAGCACGAAAAATGAAGCGAACGCCGCAATGCTAAACAACATGGCCAGCGGTAAAACTTCAAGGAAAGTGAGCACCAGCAGCAGGATGTTCATCGTCACAATAAAAAAGACCGCGCTCCGATGGTTGTACAGCAACACATAACCCAGCACTTTAATGAAATAACCGGCAATGATCAGCAGCAACGATAACTTTATGAGTTGCATCCCGGAATCACCCATATCGCCGAAGGCATAAAAGCTGTACATCTTTTCGCTCAGAAAGCTGTCGTACGAAAGCCAGGTGCGCACCCCGCCGATCAATGCAAAAAGGACCCCCAGCACCACGATCCAATGCGCCAGGGCCGATGTATCGCGCTGTATGTAGTATTGCGCGTTTTCCTTCGGCGTATGATTTTTCTGCGGCGCGTCGTGCAGCATGAACATCGCCAGCAGGTTCAGTACCGGGATAAAGTGCATCGCAAACACGAGCCCGTTGGATTGCTGCGGGGTGGCCATTCTGCCGGTCACCAGGTTCCCTGATCAGGCAGAGGCCCAACAACGCCACGGCAAGACAGCGGGTGGCCATTCGCGCCACCACCACACGGCGCATATACGCCGCCGCGATGCCCAGGGTAACGAGCGCTCCCGCCATCCGGAGCAGCAGGATGAAAATGAAAGGCGTGTCGGTTTCCTGCAACAACGCCTGATGGCGGATGAATGTGGTAACTCAGCTAAAAATATACTCAATATAATAAATAATAATAATTCTATATATGAATAGGGAAGATGGAGTTTCCCGGAATGGACATCCTTTCTCCGCATATGGTAACACCGAATCCGGAATTTGCGCCTTCAAACATTACCAAACACATGATACATTCCTACAAATGGGCCGCCGGTGCCTGCGCCGCGGCAGTGATGCTGGCAGCCTGCTCCAAAGACGATAAGGATGAAACGCCCGTTCCCACGGGCAATTACAACAAGCTGATCTCGGTCGCCAATTTCAATGGAGATACCACTACCAGCAAAGCCACCATTTACTTCAGCCTGGAAATGGAAAAGGCCGGTTCCCCGAAGAACCTGCAAAGCGGGGATTGGGACGTGGCGTTCGGCGGTAACGCCAATTCCGCCGTTTCCGGTAACTACGGGGTCAATGAAGATGGCAATACTTCCGCTGGAAAAGGTGGCCCGGGCAAAGGAGGCGTGCTGATCATCGATAAACCCTTCGACCAGGTGACCCGCGTCCCCGACGGAGCCGTCTTCATCACCACTTCAACCGGCGTAGGTCTCGATACCGCGGGCTTCTTCGGCACCACCACCGGCTGGTGCGTGTACGATTTCGCAGGCACGCTGCGCGCCACCAAAGGCATCGGCGGCAATAGCGCCACCACGCAGAAACACACCGTTTGGGCCCGCCCAGACCGTACGATCATCGTCCGCACCGCCAGCGGCAACTACGCCAAACTGAAAATCACGAGCATGTACAAAGATGCGCCGGCAGAACCGGAAACCGCCACTGCGCGCCCGTTCTTCCACTTCCAGTACGTACTGGCGGCGCCGGGCTCGAAAGATTTTACCATCAGGTAACCTCCTTCATTTTTTAATATTCTGCTAAAAAACGACAAGTACCAGAACGTCCCGCTCGCGGGACGTTTTTTTTAATGCAATGAGCTCACAATCAAAAACAGCAGGAGGCATAGCAACACGGGCAGGAAGAAATAAGCAGTCAGCCAGGCCGTAATTTTGTATGGCAGCTGCCGCTCCTTCAGGGAATAAGTTAACACAGCACCGGTGATACAAAACAATAAATTACAGACGAACCAGACCATGAATGGCCCCAGCAAATCGAACGGTAATGTGATCGTTTTATAAATGTGCAGTAGGGTGACGATGAAAAATGTCATCGATAATATCGCCAGCCATGTGAGCCATTTATTGATTTTTGCAGGATTCATTCGTATCTGGAATATTTCCGCTAAAAAACATATAAATATTGGAACGTCCCGCTCGCGGGACGTTTTTTATGGAAGTTTGGTCAGCGCCCCGGAATTCCTCAGCAGGAAAACGTACTGGAAATAATCCGTCGTAACCGCACCTTCGACGGGCATGAAGTTTTCCCCGAACATCCGCGCCTTCACCTTCATCAGGTGCTGCGATTTTGCATAGGGAGACTGCGCCCCGTCGATCCTGAAAAGCGTGATGGAATGGGGTTGGGTGAGTGCTTTTAAATCCTGGATACCTTTCACCAGCATCAATGGGCCGTCGGCATTTACCCAATCAACTTTTTCGTCGGCAGGGGTGGGGAATTGCGGGTTTTTGGGAAGGTACATGTCGCTGTCGAGCGTATAGCTGACGAAGCTCGTAGTCCGGATCCCGGCGGCTTTCAGCTTTTCGGCGAACGGATGCTTGCCCGGCGCGATGGTATTTTGCAGCACATGGAAGAAACCGAAGAAGCCGTAGAATTTTTCATTTTCCAGGTGACGTTCCGCTACGGCATGCGCAAAATTGAGCATCATGGCGGAGTCTCTTGTGATGGTGGCGTCTTTGTCGTCGAAACCTTTATCGATGCCGATGACGGTGATCTTTAAGGAATCAGGCTGTTGGCTGTTATAATCGTGGATGGCCATCCATTTTTCGAACAGCTCGCGGCTGGATTGTTGCGGGATCCTTTTGCGGATATCGGAAACCGCTTCGTGGAGGATCGCTTCGTTTTTCGGGTTGCTGCCGAGGAAGGCATTGAATTTGTTCGCGGTGGTGCTATCCATTTCCGCGATGTAATATTTCACGCCGGCATTTTTATGGAGGAACAGCAGCATGGCTTTGTCCAGCTTTTGATTGTCGGCATACCCGTGGATTTCTCCCATGAGGAAAACCTTCGAACCGTAAAACGCGTCGTCGAATAATTTTCCGTTGATGGAATCGCCTGCGGGGACATGCTGTTTCGTGAGGTAGTCGATGTTATCGTTATCCTTGAACCCGATAAAAAGCTTGCTGTCGACGTAGAGATAAAGAAAGACGGCCGCGATGATACCGATGATGGAGATGGTGATGATCTTGATGATTTTTAGCAATTTCTTCATAAGCATTGATGTAATTTATTGCTGCTGATTTTCAGTTGGGGCCGCCGTTCCGCCAATCCGGACGGGTTGACAGTGGGTTGACAGTTGCGGATGCTGGAAAGGCAGCGTGGGATGGAATAACCCGGAATAAAAAAGCCCCGCAAATTGCGAGGCTTTCTGTGGGAGCTGGCGGATTCGAACCGTCGACCCTCTGCTTGTAAGGCAGATGCTCTGAACCAGCTGAGCTAAGCTCCCTTTTTTGTGAACGCTTTTCGTTCGTTGGGATTGCAAAGGTAGAATCTTTTTGAATTCCGCCAAATTTTTTTTCAGATTTTTTTAACGAAGTGCCCAATCCACGATTTTATTGCTCCATTCTTCACGGAAAGGCGTCGAGATTTTGATGTAGTTATCGGTATAGCCTTCCATCATCCCGTCTTTCCCGTGCGATTCGAAAAGCACGGGGCGCGTTTGCCCGATGTGCTGTTCGGTGAAGTACGACATTTTCTTGTGGCTCAGGTTGCGCAGGGCTTTGTTGCGCTCCTGGCGAACGTTCACCGGCACCACCGGCGAAATGGTGAGGGCGTGGGTATTGTCGCGCTCGCTGTAGGTGAACACGTGGAGGTACGACACGTCGAGGCTATGGAGGAAATCGTAGGTTTCGAGGAAGTGGTCGTCGCTTTCGGAAGGGAAGCCCACGATCACGTCTACACCGATCGCGCAATGCGGTATTTTCTCCTTGATCCGCGCTACTTTTTCGGCATACAGCTCGCGGCGGTAGCGGCGGCGCATCAGGGCGAGGATATCGTTGCTGCCGCTTTGCAGGGGAACATGGAAGTGCGGCATGAACTTCTGGCTTTGCGCCACGAAATCGATGATCTCGTCGGTCAGCAAATTCGGTTCGATGCTCGAGATCCTGTACCGTTCGATGCCTTCCACGGCATCCAGCTGCTGGATGAGCTCGTAAAACGATTCTTCGCGCTTCTTGCCGCCTTCGAACCCTTTGCCGAAGTCGCCCAGGTTTACGCCGGTGAGCACGATCTCTTTCACGCCGCCGGCCGCCAGTTCGCGGGCGTTGTTCAGCACCCCGGCGATGGAGTCGCTGCGGCTGATGCCCCGCGCCATGGGGATGGTGCAGAAAGAACAGGTATAATCGCAGCCGTCCTGCACCTTGAGGAAGGTACGGGTACGGTCGTTGATGGAATAGCTGGAGTGGAAGGTGTTGACGTCCTCAATGTCGCAGGAGCAGACCTTGGCGCCATTGTCGCCCTTGGTAAGCTCGCGGATATGATCTGCGATATTGAATTTTTCGGCGGCGCCGAGCACGAGGTCTACCCCCGGGATTTGGGCGATTTCCTTCGGTTTGAGCTGGGCATAGCAGCCGGTGATGACTACCATGCTGCCGGGCGCGCGGCGCTGGATGCGGCGCACGATCTGCCGGCATTCTTTGTCGGCATTGTCTGTCACGGAACAGGTGTTGATCACGTACACGTCTGCCGTGTCGTCAAATTCCTTCCGCACAAAGCCGTCCTTTTCCATCATCCGCCCGATGGTGGAAGTTTCGGAAAAGTTCAGCTTGCAGCCGAGCGTGTGAAATGCTACTGATTTTTGACCTGTCATAAGGATGGCAAAGGTACGATTTCCGGGCGTTTTTCCGTCCATTGATATGTCAAAATCCCGATATGTGTTTCCCGCCCTTGAAAAGCTGCGCCGGATGCAGTAACTTGCCGGTTTTATGCGCGTTATTTCGAAAGTTCTCAAGGGCGTCTATGTCGTTTACGCCGGGGTGATCTGGCTGGCGATCATGCTCGTGATCCTGCTGCCCATCGTGGCCGTGTCTTTCCTGGGAAAAGTGAAGGGCGGGAACCTTGTGTTCTACTTCCTCCGTTTCTGGGCCCATGTCTGGTTCCCCGCCGTGGGCATATTCGTTACCCGCAGATGGCATTCCCCCCGCACCAAGGAGCCCTGCATCTACCTGGCCAACCACGCCAGCTACCTCGATGCTGCCCTCGCCGTGAAGGTAATGCCCCTCCCGTTCCGCCCCCTCGGTAAAAGTGAGCTTTCCAAAGTACCCCTGTTCGGCATGATCTACAGCCGTTCCGTAGTACCGGTAGACCGCTCCAGCGCCCGTGGCCGGGTGCAGTCGGTTCGCGACATGATGTTCATGCTCCAGCACAAAGTGAGCCTCCTCATCTTCCCCGAAGGCACTACCAACAACTCTACCCAGCCCCTGTTGCCTTTCCACCAGGGTGCTTTCCGCATCGCGATAGAAACGCAGACCGACATCCGGCCCGTAGTGTACGTGGATTGCCGCGCCCGCCTCGAAGACCTGAACCCCATGAGCCTCAACCCCGGCAAATGCCGCGTGATATTCATGGAACCGGTGTCCGTGAAAGGGCTCACCATCGAGGATGTTCCCAAGCTCCGCCAGCAGGTATATGAAATGATGGACGCCGAACTGCGCAAATACAGAGTATATCCGGCGCTCCAGCCTGCATGAAATACGCCGACGTCATATTGCCCTTAGCCCTGCCGCGGAACTATACCTACGCCGTTCCGCCGGAAATGGAATCCTCCATCCAACCGGGGTCCCGCGTGGCCGTTCAGCTCGGTAAGCAAAAAAGGTACGCCGGCATCGTGAAGCGCATCCACGACCTGCCGCCTTCCAATTACAAAACCAAGCCCATCCTCGACGTGCTCGACAAAGAGCCCGTGGTATACCCCACGCAGCTCGCCTTCTGGGAATGGATCGCGCAATATTATATGTGCAACGAAGGAGACGTGCTCAACGCCGCGCTCCCCGCTCACCTCAAACTTTCCAGCGAAACGGTGCTGCTGTATAACGACGCCTTCGGCGACGATTTCACGGCCCTTTCCGACCACGAATACCTCATCGCCGAGGCGCTCCAGATCCGCAAGGAACTGCGCATCGGCGAAGTACAGCTCATCCTCGACCGCTCCGACGTCTATTCCCTCATCAAACAGCTCATCGAAAAACGGGTATGCCTCGTCTACGAAGAACTGAAGGAATCCTATAAGGCGAAACTCGAGAATTATGTGCTCCTGAACCCCGCCCTCGAAAGCGATGAAGCCATGGCCCCGCTGTTCGACGAGCTGAGCCGTGCCCCCAAACAGCTGGAGCTCCTGCTGGCGTATCTCCACCTCGTGCGCACCCAGGGCGCCGTACTGCAAAGCGAACTGCTCAAGAAATCAGGCGCTTCGGCTGCCCAGCTCAAAGGCCTGGTAGACAAAGGCATCCTGCAGGTGGAAAAACGGCAGGTAGACCGCGTACCGCTCGGCAAAATGGAAACGCAGCTCGATTTCGACCTCAGTCCCGCCCAGGAAAAAGCCCTGGCCGAAATCCGGACGGGCTTCCAGGATAAACAGGTGGCCCTGCTGCATGGGGTCACATCCAGCGGAAAGACCCAGATTTACGTCAAACTCATCGAAGCCGCGCTGGCCAACGGGAAACAAGTGCTCTACCTGCTCCCGGAAATCGCGCTGACGGCCCAGATCATCCGGCGGTTGCAGAAGCACTTCGCCGGACAGATCGGTATTTACCATTCCCGCTTCTCCAACAACGAGCGCGTGGAAATCTGGAACAAGGTAAAAAGCGGCGAAATCCGCATCGTGCTGGGCGCCCGGTCCAGCCTGCTGCTGCCTTTCCGCGACCTCGGCCTCATCATCCTCGACGAAGAGCACGACGCTTCCTTCAAGCAGCACGAGCCCGCGCCGCGCTATCACGCCCGCGATGCAGCCATTTACTACGCCAGTCTTTTCAAAGCCAAAGTACTGCTCGGTTCTGCCACGCCCGCGCTCGAAAGCTATTATAACGCCAAACAGGGCAAATACGCCCTGGTGGAGCTGGGTGAACGGTTCGGCGGCATCGATATGCCCGACATCGAGATCGTGGACATGAAAAAGGAAACCGCCCTGAAGGAAGTGGTGAACAACTTCTCGTCGGTGCTCCGGAAGCAGATCACCCAATCGCTCGCAGACAAGAAACAGGTGATCCTTTTCCAGAACCGCCGCGGATACGCGCCGTTCCTGCTTTGCACCACCTGCGGATGGATACCCAACTGCAAACAATGCGATGTTTCCCTCACTTATCACAAACATCAGGACAAACTCAGCTGCCACTATTGCGGCACGCGTTATCCTTACATATACGTTTGCGGGGCTTGCGGCAGCCAGACCCTGTTCCCGAAGAACTTCGGTACCGAAAAGATCGAAGAAGACCTGCAGGCGCTGTTTCCCGAGGCGCGCATCGCGCGGATGGACCTCGACGCCATCCGGAGCAAAGACAGTCATAACAAGATGATCCAGTCGCTGGAGCAGCGCGAGATCGACATTCTCGTGGGTACGCAGATGGTGGTGAAAGGGCTCGATTTCGAGAACGTGAACCTCGTCGGCATCCTCAGTGCAGACAGTTTGCTCAGCTATCCCGATTTCCGGGTGAACGAGCGCGCTTTCCAGCTGATGGAGCAGGTGAGCGGGCGCAGCGGCCGGCGCGACGGGAAGGGCAAGGTGATCGTACAGGCCAGCAATACGCGGCATCCGATCCTGCAGTTCGTGGTGGAGCATAACTACCGGAAAATGTACGAAAGCGAGATCGCGGAGCGGGAACAGTTCGGTTATCCGCCGTTTTACCGGCTCATGAAGATCACGCTCAAGCATAAACAGCAGCAAACGGTGGAACAGGCCGCCATGGTGCTCGGCAACTGGCTGAAACCGCACCTGGGGCATCAGCTCGTGGGGCTGGCGGCGCCGCTGGTAAGCCGGGTGAGAGGGTTTTACCTGCAGGAAATGCTCATCAAATTACCGAAAGACAGCAAGAAGATCTCCCAGATCAAACAGCTGGCGAAAGAAATGTTTTTACAATTGACGATCGAGAAGCAGTTCCGGTCGGTCATCATTCTCCCGGATGTGGATTGTGTGTAGTTTTGGCTTGATGGAAAAGCACATAATGCACGCCCGGTTCCCCTTTTTCAGATAATTCCCGCATTTTTTTAGCGACATCTTCCGCTTTGGCAGGGCGGTATTTGGCCCATCTGCCGCGCAGCAGGCAGCCGAAAACCGGCATTACCCACAGGGCTACCTGTTCCCCGAAGCGCATTTCCTTACGGTTGCCGATGAGGAAACTGGGTTGATAGATGAACATGGCCGGGAATTCGAGCGCCCGCAAAGCGGCTTCTGTACGGCCTTTGGTGCGGAGGTAGAAGTTTTTGGAGGATGCCTGCGCGCCGATCGAGGAAACAAGATGGAACTGGCGGATGCCGTTTTTCCGGGCGATGGTGCCGCAACGCACGGGGATCGCGTAATCGACCGCGATGAAGGCTTCTTCGCTGCCGGCTTTTTTGATGGTGGTGCCGATGCAACAGAACAATACATCGCCGTGGAGCACGGATTGAAGGGCGGCTTCGTCCGTGAAATCCACCACGATCTGTTCCAGCTTCCCGTCGCGGAAGGGGAGGGGCTTGCGGACGAGGGCTTTCACTTTCTCATAACCACTGTTTTCCAGCAGGTCCTGCACCAGCAGCGAGCCTACGAGCCCCGTGGCCCCGATCACAATTGCTGTTCCCGGCATATGAATGTTGATTATATTTGTTCCGTTATTAAAGATAGGATATTTGAACACTTGCATATGAGGGTATCTGAAAATGTTTCGCTCCGGCCTTACAATACATTCGGCATAGACGCCACCGCACGGTATTTCGCGGCTTTCCACTCGCGCGAGCAGCTGGAAACGCTATTGCTCGACCCGAAATGGGCCACCATGCCCAGGATCATCCTCGGCGGCGGCAGCAACATCCTGCTCACGAAAGATTTCGACGGCATCGTGCTGAAGAACGAGATCAAAGGCATCCAATCCGTAAGGGAAAATGATGAGCATGTGTACGTGCAGGCCGGTGCCGGCGAGAACTGGCACCAGTTTGTTCAGGATTGCATAGCCAAAGGGCTCGGTGGACTGGAAAACCTGTCCCTCATCCCCGGTAACGTTGGCGCGAGCCCCATGCAGAACATCGGCGCGTATGGGGTAGAAATCAAGGATACGTTCGAGCAGCTGGAAGCGTTCCATTTGCAGGACCGCGAAGTGCATGTGTTCAATAAAGAGGCCTGTGAATTCGGGTACCGCGAAAGCGTTTTCAAGCACCGGTACAAAGAGCAGTTCGCCATCCTCCATGTCACGTACCGCCTGTCCAAACATCCCACTTTTAATACCAGTTACGGCGCCATCGAGCAAGAGCTGGAGCGCATGGGCGTGAAGGAATTATCCATCCGCGCCATCAGCCAGGCCGTCATCAATATCCGTTCTTCCAAGCTCCCCAATCCCGCGGAGATCGGCAACGCCGGCAGCTTCTTCAAAAACCCGGAAGTGACCGCCGAAACCTACGAATCCCTTAAGCTCGCGTTCCCCAACATCGTTGCGTACCCCTTGCCCAACGGGCATTTCAAACTGGCCGCAGGCTGGCTCATCGAACAGGCGGGCTGGAAAGGTTACCGCGACGGCGATGCCGGCGTGCATGAACGGCAGGCGCTGGTGCTCGTTAACTACGGCCGCGCGGAAGGCGAGCAGATCGTGGAACTGTCCTGGAAAATCGTGGACAGCGTGAAAGAGAAATTCGGCGTCGTGCTCGAAAGGGAAGTCAATATCGTTTAGTTTTTCGAGGCAATGTGGCGGATGATCTTGTCTGCATGTTCACGGGAATTCTCGATGAACCAGACATGCGTGTTCATGCCCCCGCAAACCACACCGGCCAGGTAAATACCCGGCATATTCGTTTCCATCGTGTCTTCATTATAGACCGGCTCCCGCACGCCATCGGCCGACAGCTGCACGCCCACGTTTTCCAGGAACGGAAAATCAGGCTGGTAGCCCGTTGCGGCGATCACGAAATCGTTGGGGATGGTAACGACGCCCTCCGGCGTGAGGATGTCTGCTTCCTGTTCGCGCACGCCCACGAGCGAGGAATGGAAGAATGCCTGGATACTGCCCTCTTTGATGCGGTTCTCGATGTCGGGTTTCACCCAATATTTCACCCGTTTGCCGATTCCTTCCTCCCTGACCACCATCGTCACTTCGGCCCCTTTGCGGTAGGTTTCCAGAGCCGCGTCCACGGCGGAGTTGTTGGCGCCGATGACGATCACTTTCCGCGTGGCGTAATAGTGCGGGTCTTTGTAGTAGTGCGTTACTTTGGGAAGGTCTTCCCCCGGAATGCGGAGCAGGTTGGGGATGTCGTAAAAGCCGGTGGCGATAACGATGTTGTCTGCCCCGTACACGGCTTTATCGGTGATGACGGTGTAGCCTTTTTCAGCGGGTTTTACCGTTTCCACTTTTTCGAAGAGATGGATGTTGACGTGCTTGCTCACGGCCACGCGGCGGTAATATTCGAGGGCTTCCGGGCGGGTGGGTTTCGCGTTGTTGGACACGAAGGGGATGCCGCCGATCTCGAGCCTTTCGCTGGTCGAGAAAAAGGTCATGTTGATGGGGTACCGGTAGAGCGAATTGACGAGGCAGCCCTTTTCGATCACCACATAGTCTATTCCCTGCTTTTGCGCCGCCAGCGCGCATGCGAGGCCGATGGGGCCGCCGCCTACGATGAGTAATGCTACCTTTTTTGCCATATGCTAATGTACGGCATTTTGCGCCAGCCTGTCCAGCAGGCGGAACAACGTAGCTTTGGTTTCCCTGGCATGGGGAAGGCCGTCCCGCAGCTCTTCCGCGTTCTGCACCCAATCGCCCGGTTCCAGATCGTGGCCGCAGGCTTTGATCATGCCTTCCATCGATTCCGTCGTCACTTCCAGATGAAATTGCAGCCCCACGGCGTTTTGCCCGAACTGGAAGGCCTGGTGCTTAGTCACGGGCGATTCCGCCAGCAGCTGCGCACCTTCCGGCAGATCGAACGTATCTCCGTGCCAGTGGAACACCACCAGCGAAGCAGGGGCCCATTCGGCGTGGAAGGTTACCGGGAACCACCCGATCTCTTTTTCGCGGTTGGGATACACGTCGGCACCCAATGCGGCGGCGAGCAGTTGCGATCCGAGGCATACGCCCAGAACGGGTTTGCCGGATTCCACGGCATCCGTTATAAAAGCGATTTCATTGCGGATCCAGGGGAATTCGTCGGTATCGTATACGCCCATCGGTCCGCCCATCACCACCAACATATCCAGGTCAGACGCGGCCGGCAGCGGATCGTTGTCGTAAAAGCGGGTATACTCCAGGGTGTGGCCTTTACTTTCCGCCCATTCCGCGATGGCGGCGGGCCCTTCGAACGGTACATGCTGAAAAATGCGGATGCGCATAGGTTGTCAGAGTTGAAAATGATAGAATTTGGTATCTACGGGCAGGATGTACGGCCCGTCGGGGATCGCGCCCCTGCTCACCTGCACGAAGCCGTTCTTTTCGTAAAAGCGGTGCGCGGCGTGGAGGATGTCGGCGGTGCCGAGATAGATGTCGCTGTAATCGTGGCTGCGGGCCCATTCTTTCAAAGTTTCCAGCAAACGGTTGGCCACACCATGCTCGCGGCCCCGGAAATCCTGGTGAACGAACATCTTGCGCAAAGCGCCCTTCCCTTCGCCGAGGTCCATCAGCGCGATGGTCCCGATCAACCGGCCTTCCTGTACCGCGATCCAGAAATTGCTGACGCCCTGCTGGTACACTTCCGGGATGATCGCCAGGTCGGGCTGCTGTTCGCGGGTAACGGGCAGGCCGAATTCCTGCTGCTGGATGTGGAGAATGAAATCGTAAATCTGGTCCGCATAGTCGGACGAAAACGGCTGTACTTGCATATGTTTCGATTTGGGGTTTTTCCTTTTGACGCAAACATCCCGTCATCCATCGGGTCATACATTCCCGTGGACCGCTTTCAGCCCGTCGTCGGGAAAGCGGATGTCCATGTCGTTGGCAACGTCTCTCGGCAGGGATTTGGTCGTTTTGGCGTCCAGTTCCCGGATTTGTTCCAGTTTGCCGATGATGGTATCGCCTTTTCGTTTGCCTTCCTTCAGCCTGTTCATGGCTTCGGCATAGGCAACGCCGGCTTTATTGATATGTTCGCCCATTCCCTGCATTTCTTCCAGGAAGAGGATGAATTTGTCGTACAGTAATCCGCACTGGCGGAAGATCTCATCTACGTTCCGCGCCCTGTTTTCATGCTGCCACAGCTGGCGGATGATCTTGAACGTAGCCACGAGGGTAGACGGTGTGATGAGCACCACTTTTTTGCTGAGCGCGCGGTTGAAAATCTCCGGGCTTTCGTTCAAAGCCAATGTGAGCGCGGGCTCGAAGTGCATGAACATGAATACGAAGTCGGGAGACTTGAGGGTGCCCAAACGCTGGTAATTCCTGGCGCCGAGCTCATCGATATGTTCGTTGATATTGCGGACGAGTTGTTTGAGATGGATTTTTTTCTCTGCGGGGTCCTGCGTGTTGAAATAGGCGACGTAAGCGTTGAGGCTCACTTTGCTGTCGATCACCAGGTGTTTGCCGTCGGGCAGTTTCAGGATGAAATCCGGCCTGAAGTTGCGTTGCTGGTCGTGATCGCGGTGCACTTCTTCGCTGGTGTAATCGATGTATTTCTGGAGGCCTTCGGCTTCGAGGATGAGGCGGAGGCGGTCTTCGCCCCAGTTGCCCTGCACTTTGACGTCGGATTTGAGGGCGCTCGCCAGGCGCTGTGCATCTTCGCTGAGGCGGAGGTTCAGTTGCTGGAGGGATTCGATTTCTTTCTTGAGGGAAGTGAGGTCGTGGATGTCTTCTTTCCGCGTTTGCTCGATGGTTTTTCGGAACTGCCCGATGTCGGTCTGCAAGGGCGTCAGCAGGTGGTCGAGGGAAAGTTTGTTCGTTTCCAGGAGGTCGCGGCTTTTTTGGCGGAGGATGTCGGCCGCGAGGTTCGAGAATTCCTGCCGGTTGCTTTCGTGGATTTTTTTCAGTTGTTCGCCCAGGCCGGATAACTGTTCCTTTTCCTTGTCTGCCGCGGCGAGCCTGGCGGTGAGGGTGCGCAATTCGCTTTCCTGTGCTTTCAGTTCCTGGTCGCGCTGGTGGAGGGTGAACAGCGTGCTGTCGTACATTTCCCGGCTCACATATCCTTCGTCTACCTGTTCGCGGCTCAGCCTTTTGGCCAGTTCGTCTTTCGGGGCGTAGAACCTGCGGAGGAGCAGAAAGCCGCCCAGGCCGCCTGCAAACAGCCCTGCGATCAGTACGGAAAGGAGGGTTAATGTCATATCTATCAAAGTTAACGAATCATAACGATGCGGTGCTCACCGGATTATGCACACCTGTGCATAAAACGAAAAAGGTCCGGGCGTGTTGCCCGGACCGTATCAAACATATCTCCAAAGTTGACTTTTTACATGAAGTGGTAGCGTACGAAAGCCTCCATGGCCGCATATTTCTGCAGGCCCAGTTTGTCGTACAGCTCGGCGGTGTTGGCGTTGCGCTCTTCGGCACGTTGCCAGAACTCGCGTGCGTCGGCGCCCTGGAAGGGAACTACGTCTTTCTGGCTCTGGTGGATGAAGATGCCCAGGCGCTTCTGCATGATCTGGTCGGGGCTCATGGGCACCGCCATTTCGATCTCGTGGATATCCCATTCCTGCCATGCGCCTTTGTAGAGCCAAACCCAGCAATCTTTCGCCCAATCGTCGTTTTTCACGATGTCGAGCGCGGCGAATATGATGTCCAGGCAAACTTTATGGGTGCCATGCGGATCGGCGAGGTCGCCGGCGCAGTAGATCTGTTGAGGTTTCAGCTCGCGGAGCAGTTCCACGGTCAGCTGCACGTCTTCCGGGCCCATGGGTTTCTTTTCCACCAGGCCGGTTTCGTAGAAAGGCAGGTTCTGGAAGTGCGCGTGATCGTCGCCCACGCCTACGTAGCGGCAGGTAGCTTTCGCTTCGCCGCGGCGGATGAGGCCTTTGATGGCGCGGATTTCCGGAGTGTCTTTCTGGCTGGGCTTCTTGCTGCCGATGAATGCTTTTGCGTTCTCCAGGATCTGGGAGCTCTTGCTGCGGTCGATGTCGAACATGCCTTCGAAACCTACGGCGAAGTCGATGAAACGGAGCACAAACTCGTCGGTAACCGCGATGTTGCCGGAAGTCTGGTAAGCAACGTGCACATCGTGGCCCTGTTCATGGAGACGGATAAACGTTCCGCCCATGGAAATGATATCGTCGTCCGGGTGCGGGCTGAAGATGAGGGCGCGCTTGCGCTCGGGAGTCGACCGCTCGGGATGGTTGGGCAGTTCTGCGCCGGGCTTGCCGCCGGGCCAGCCGGTGATGGTGTCGCGGATGGCGTTGAACTCCTTGATATTCAGTTCGTATGCAGAACCGTATTGTACGATCAGGTCGTTCAGGCCGTTGTTATTGTAATCTTTGTCGGTGAGCATGAGAATGGGCTTGTTGAGCTTCAGCGCCAGGCTGGTAACGGCCTTGCGGGTGAGCTTCGGCGTCCATTCGCAGTCGCCGGTGAGCCAGGGTTCCTTGTTACGGGTAAGCTCGGAAGCGGCCTGCTCATCGATAACGAATTTGCAGTTGGGATGCTGTTGCAGCAGGGAAGCGGGCACCTGATCGGTGGTGGAACCTTCCACGGAGCGGCGCACGATCTTGGCTTTGTGCTGGCCCCAGGCGAGGAGGATCACTTTCTTCGCCTTCATGATGGTGCCGATACCGGCCGTGATGGCGAGGCGGGGCACCTGGCTCATGTTGGAGAACTCATAAGCGTTGGCCAGGCGGGTGCTGTTGTCCAGCGTTACGAGGCGGGTGTGGGAGTTAGGCTGCGAACCGGGCTCATTGAAGCCGATGTGGCCGTTGTTCCCGATGCCCAGGATCTGGATATCGATGCCGCCAACGGTCTCGATCTTGCGCTCGTACGCTTCTGCGTAAGCCTTGATCTGCTCTTTGGGAACAGTGCCGTCGGGGATGTTGTAATTTTCTGCGGGAATGTCGATATGATTGAACAGGTGTTCTTTCATAAACCGGTTGTAGCTCTGCAAAGCATCCGGCTCGATAGGGTAGTACTCGTCGAGGTTGAAAGTGACTACGTTTTTAAAGCTCAGTCCTTCTTCTTTGTGAAGACGAACGAGTTCAGCATAAAGGTACTTCGGAGTGGATCCGGTGGCAAGACCTAATACGGCAGGCTCGTTGGCGGCCTGCTTTTCGCGTATAAGAGCAGCGATCTCCCTGGCCACGGCTTTGGAACCCGCTTTGGCATCAAGGTGAATGTCCACGGAAATCTGTTCGAAACTGTCGATCAGTTCAATTTCCTGGTGATTAATGGTCATTGTTCAGTTTTTTAATGCGTTTTCAAAAACGAGCCGGAAAATTAAATAAAATACAGGTAATGTTCTCGAAAATTTATGATTAACTATTTCCTTTCCCCTTTCCTCCTGTCAAATCCAAACCCTTTTATCCTCCGTAATTATTAGCAGTGTTTTATCCCCGACCGGCCCCGGCCCCGGACGGAACCCATAACCGTCAGTAACCAAACCCATTTTACGACCAACGCATGAAAAGAAATTTAATATTTGTGGCCTGCGCCCTCCTGTTTCACGCAACCGGCGCATTATCAGCCGCTTTTCCCGATCCGCCGGCCCCGGCCACCCGCAACGTCAACTGGGTAAAGTCCAAATCCGGTTCCTGGGCGGCTAATAGGGAAGGGAAGTCTTTCTGGTACCGGCTCGACCGCAACGCCCGCATTTGGTGGAGCCCCGACGGGCACGAATGGGCGGAGGTGACAGACGGGATGTGGGCCGATAAACAAGACCGCTGGCTCAAAATCGGGGAAGGGAAATTGTGGTGGACGGCCGACGCCGGCAAAAATTTCGAAGAAGTGCCCGAATGGAAGTGGCAGGGCCCCCGGGGCGAGTGGTACAAATTCGACGCAAAATGGACCCTTTGGGTCGCGCATTGATCACATCATCGCACATCACGCATCAAAACATAGCACATCATCATCTCAAAATAGAGTCACGAATAGCATACAGATGAAGAAACAAGTCCGCCGTTCTTGAACGGTGGTCAGCGAAAGTAAAAAGGCCGTCCCGTCTAAAACCGGGCCGGCCTTTTTATTATTGCTTTTTATGGGATCACTGCGGTGGAACGGTCAGCTCCAATCCCCAGGCCATCCGCGCTAATTGACATCCGATTTACTGAACGATCAGTTCGTCCACGAACAGCCAGGCGGCCTGCCCTTCGCCGGGGGCGCCGTCCGGGATTTTATTGAGCGCCCGCAGGGTGAATTTCACATACCGGCCTTTCACTTCCTGCAACCGCTCGCGGATGTGAATAATGCCCGTGCCGCCGGGGTCTTTTCTTTGCATCACTTCTTTGTAATGCTTCCCGTCTTCCGACACCGAAATCACGATCTCTTTCGGCGGATAGATCCACTGCTCCCGGTTGGCGAGGTAATTCAGGCCCACCACCGCAATGTCTGTGCTATCTCCCAGGTCAACCACCGCTTCCATGGTACCGCCGCTGTAGCCGGTCCACTGGTTGTCGGTAAACGACGTAACGCCTTCGATGCCGTTCACGAGCGCAAACGGGCCCGGGTTGTAGTTCTGGTGGGGCGTTTTGGCCAGGGTCACGGTTTTGCCCATCGCTTTGTGGAACACGAACGATTGCTGCCAGTCGTTGCCGTAAGGCTTGCCGTCTTGCAGCACCGTAGCGCGGATGGTTTCCGTTTTGGTGACGGGGATGGGGCCGGTATACGGTGTGGAAGCCGCGTCTGGCGCGGAACTGTCTGTCGTGAAAACGATCTTACCGCCGTCCAGCTTAGAATCCAGCTTCACCTGCACGCCGTTCTTCCCGGCGTTTTCCACACTGGCGCGCACTTCGAAAACGTGCTTGGCGTAGTTCACGGCTTTTTTATCGAGCCGGGGCAGGTGGCGTTTGAGCCTTTCGAGGAAACCGTCGTAATCCTTCTTGTCTTTGGGCGACCATAAAACCTCGGCCAGCGCCACGGCGCGGGGGTACACCATGTATTCCGCATGCTCGGGGCTGCCGATGTATTCGGTCCACAGGTTGGCCTGCGCGCCCTTGATGTAAGCGGCTTCGGTGCTGGAAAGGCCTTCGGGAACGGGTTCGAAGCTATATACCTTGCTCACGGGCGTGAGCCCGCCGATGGCCAGCGGTTCGTTTTTGCCGAGCGACTGGTAATAATCGAAATACACGAAATTACCGGGCGTCATGATGACATCGTGGTGCTGTTTTGCCGCCGTGATGCCGCCTTCCATCCCGCGCCAGCTCATGACGGTGGCGTTGGGGGCGAGGCCGCCTTCCAGGATTTCGTCCCAGCCGATGATCTGGCGCCCTTTTTCGTTCAGCCATTTTTCCATCCGTTGGATGAAGTAGCTCTGAAGGGCATGCCCGTCCTTGAGTCCGTTAGCTTTCATGCGGGCCTGGCATTTGGGGCATTTGTCCCAACGCACTTTCGGGCATTCGTCGCCGCCGATGTGGATGTATTTGGAAGGGAAGAGGATCATCACTTCCTCCAGTACGTTTTGCAGGAACAGGAAGGTAGAGTCGTTGCCGGCGCAGAAAACGTCGTCGAATACGCCCCATTTGGTGCCAACGGAGTACGGCCCGCCGGTGCAGCCCAGGCTGGGATATGCTGCCAGCGCGGCGAGGGCATGGCCCGGCATTTCGATTTCGGGGATCACGGTCACATGGCGGTCGGTCGCGTATTGCACAACGTCCTTGATGTCTTCCTGGGTGTAGAACCCGCCGTAGGGCTTGCCGTCGAATTTATTGTCTTCGAGCCTTCCGTCGAGGGTTTCCTTTCTTCTGCTGGCGATTTCCTGCAGTTTGGGATAACGCTTGATCTCGATGCGCCAGCCCTGGTCGTCGGTCAGGTGCCAGTGGAAAGTATTCATTTTATGCATCGCCAGGAGGTCGATGTACTTTTTGACGAAGGAAACGGGGAAGAAATGACGGGAAACGTCGAGATGGAGGCCGCGATAGGCGAAGCGGGGCTGGTCGGAAATGTCGACCCCGGGCAGCCAGTACGCCGTGGCGGATTGCACGGGCAACAGCTGGATGAGGGTTTGCATGCCGTAGAAGGTACCGGCTTCATCGTCGCCGTCGATCGTCACAACATCTTTACCGACTTTAAGCCGGTAAGCTTCGGCGATGGCTTTTTCCGCGGCGGGGCGCGTCCTGAACACGATGGCGTTCATCGATCCGCTGTCCTGCATTTTCAGTTCGAACCCTGCGAGCGATTTGAACCATTCATTGAACAGTTCGGCCGTTTTGCGGTCGGCCGGAGTGGCGGCTACGAGCACGGTTTGTTTGTCGAGCAGGAAGGAATCTGCCGATTCGGTGAGCCTTGCGGGCATGGGAATGAGCTGTACGGGCGCTTTGGGCGCGGTGCCCTCGGGCCCGTGCGTGCCGCAGGACGCGAGGCCGGCAAGGGCCAGCAGTGCGATAACGAGCGTTTTAATGGTCATTGTCTGTTGATGGTTTTATGGCGGGAAAAATGGGCCCTGTGCATGGAGCGCTCCTGTCTGGCAGGGCCGTTTTCCCTTCAGCTTATCATTGATGATTTTCAGGCGGATAAGATACAAAGTTTATCGCAGTCGCCGGTGGATTCCTGCAATTTCCGGGCGGTTTTCGATTTTGACTTAAGTCAATGTTTTACGATGCCGGCCGGGCCAATTTTGCGGCTGTAAGTAAACAGAAATTGTATGGAACAAGTAAAAACCACCGAAGTTGGTGGTACCGTCAGCCATTTGCTGATGCTTTGCACGATCGTATTCCTTGGTTTTTTGACGCTGGGGATTTCGCTGGGAACGCTGCCGGATTTTGTGACCTCCGGGCTGGGGTTCAGCAGCCTGATGGTAGGTGTGGTGATCGGCGTCCAATCCGCCGCTACGCTGGCTACACGCCATTATTCCGGCACCGTGAGCGATGTGCGGGGCAGTAAAAGGGCTGTGATGACCGGACTGGCTTTTTGTGCCGGGGCCGGCGTTTTTTATCTCGTGGCAGGCGCCTTCGTGGCGCATCCCGTTGGCAGCTTGCTGCTCCTGATCGTTGGACGGCTGATTTTGGGACTGGGGGAAAGTTTGTTGATCACGGGCGCCTTGTCCTGGGGGATTGGCCTGATGGGCACGCATTATTCCGGTAAAGTGATGGCCTGGAACGGGATTTCGATGTACGGGGCGCTGGCGTTCGGTGCGCCGGTAGGTATGTGGCTGGCCAGTGCGCTGTCGCTGGAGTGGGCGTTCGTGTCGGTGGTGGCATTGCCGCTCATCGCGATGATCGTGGCGGACCGGTTGCAGGGTGTAGCGCCGGCAGGTAACGTCCGGATGCCATTTTACAAGGTGGTAAAATCGATCTGGCGGCAAGGGAGCGGACTGGCGTTGGCTACGATGGGCTTTGGCGTGATCGCGTCTTTCATCACCCTGTATTTTGCGCAGCAGCAATGGGCGAACGCTTCGCTGAGCCTCACTATTTTCGGGGCGTCTTACATACTTGCGCGACTTTGTTTTTCACATTTGCCCGATAAGCATGGCGGCAGGATCATCGCTTTTTATTCCTTGCTGGTGGAAGCTGCGGGCCTCATCTGCATCTGGATGGCCACATCCCCGCAAATGGCTTTCGCAGGGGTGGCGCTGACGGGATTCGGCTTCAGCCTGGTGTTCCCGGCATTTGGTGTGGAGGCCGTAAAGCAGGTGGCGCCGCAAAACCGCGGCGTTGCTTTGGGCGGCTATGTGGCGTTTTTCGACCTGGCGCTGGGCGTTACCGGGCCCGTCACGGGTTGGCTGGCGGGTTTTTACGGGTTTGCCGTCATTTACCTGGTGGCCGCGTTGGCGGCCGTATCGGCGATCCTGTTGAACCAATCCGCCAAAGCGGGTAAATAATCGATATTTGTGAGGATGTACGAACAACTGACTGCATATATCAACAGCAAAATCAGCGTAAGCGATGAAGAAATGGATACCATCCTTTCCTTCTTCAAACCGGTACAGCTCGGTAAGAACGAATTACTGCTGGCGCACGGGCAATCCAGTCAACGGACATACTTCGTTGGCTCGGGTTGCCTGCGCATTTTTTTATAACGGAAGACGGGCAGGACGCCACGCGGTATTTCGCGTTCGAAGGCCAGTTTGCCACCGCGCTGGTGAGCTTCATCACCGGTGAGCGTTCCGAAGAATTCATCCAGGCGGTGGAGGAAACGGAAGTGTTCAGCATTGCGCACGACGATTTTTACCGTTTGCTGGAACTCATTCCGCAATGGGAGAAGTTTTACCGGATATACCTGGAGATCGCCTATGTCACGAACACCAAGCGGCTCATGTCTTTCCTGACGTTGGACGCTAAAGAAAAATACCGCCGGTTGATGGAGGATAGCCCGCATATCGTCCAGCGCCTGTCAAACAAAATGGTTGCCTCTTACCTCAATATTTCGCAGGAAACCCTCAGCCGGTTGAAATCCAAACTATGAGTGCATGCATAAAAAAGGAGCGTTTAACACGCTCCTTTTTTATGCAGTCTTTTTGCCGGATGCAGCCTTTCGTACGGAGCGGTGTATTCCGGCGAAGCCACTTTTCCCTTCAGCTTATCGTTTTCTTGTTTCAGTTTGGAAGGATGATTTCTTCCAAAGAAAAAGGGAGGGTTTCAAGCCCTCCCTTTTCATTATTCGATGATGATTTCATCCGCGAAAATATGGCCGTGCTCGCCCTTTCCGGGGTGCCAGTCGGGGATTACACCGATCGACGTGGCGATCACTTTCACGTACCGGGCTTTCGCGTTCACCGGGAGGCTCAGCTCCTGGATGAAGCTGCCGTGCTCACGCGGGGAGAAGGTGTTTTTCACCACACCGGCCGATTGGAAGGTTTTACCGTCGTCGGACAGCAGGAACTCCACCTGCGTGGGGTACCATATCCACGAACCGATATCCTGCAACACGCCGAGGCCGAGTTTCTTCAGCTGCCGGGGCGATTTCAGGTCTACGATGGCTTCCAGGTTGCCCGGGTAATGGCTTTGCCAGGCGCCGAGGCGGAAGTCTTCCCGCCCGCGGATCCCGTCGATGAGCCCGTCTGGCCCGCCTGCGGTAAACTGCGGGTGGATTTTCGACAGTACCGTAATGGTTTTGTCGGTAGGGATGAGGTAGAACGGTGTTTCCGTCACCTGGCTGTATTTACCGTTGCGGAAAGCCACGGCTTTGAGGCGCACGGATTTTTTCAGCGTAACGGGGCCGGTATATTTTTTCGACTTGTTATCGGGCGTGCTGCCGTCGAGCGTATAGAAAATGGAAGTGTTCGGCTCCACCGCTTTCAGTGTAACCGCCATGGAATTTTTGAACCGGTCTTCCGCAGCCACCACATACGGAACGGCCACGATGAGATCTTCCGTGATGGCGCTCACGGGCACGTGGGGGCCGGTGGCCCAGGTCTTGTTGGGCGTGGCGCTCATGTCAAACGTCAGTTCGCCGCCTTCCATGATGGCGCTGTGGGGAACGACCGAAGTGGCGAGGTTTTCCGTTTTTCCGTTCGCGCTTTTCAGGCTAACGCCTTTCACGTAAAAGTTTTTCGGGCTGAGGTTGTGCGCCTTGATGGTGAAGGTTTTACCGCTTTCGAGAAGGATATTCACTTCGTCGAAAGCGGGCGTGCCGAGGCTGTAGAGGCCGTCGCCGGGGCGCACGGGGTAAATGCCCATGGCGCTCATGATGTACCAGGCGCTCATCTGTCCGCAGTCTTCGTTGCCGCTCAATCCGTCGGGCGCATTATGGTACATGGTGTTCATGACCTGGTGTACCAGTTCCTGCGTTCTCCAGGGCTGGCCGGCGTAGTTGAACAGGTATGCGATATGATGGCTGGGCTCGTTGCCGTGCGCATATTGGCCGATAAGCCCCGTAATGTCGCTCTGGTGGCGGCCGGAGAGTTGATCTTCCGTCGTGAAAAGATGGTTGAGCTTGTCGATGAATTTTTCCCTGCCACCGTTCAGTTGCATGAGGCCGCTTACGTCTTGCGGTGCGTAGAAGCTATACTGCCAGCTGTTGGCTTCGGTGAAGAAATTGTTCACTTCCGTGGGAACGAAGGGGCTCATCCACCTGGCGCCGATTTTGCCGCGCATAAAGCCGGTAGAAGCGTCGTAGAGGTTTTTGTAGGATTGCGCCCGGCGCATATACCGGTCATGCACTTCCATGTCGCCGAGCAATTTACCCATCTGGGCGATGCACCAGTCGTCATAAGAATATTCCAACGTGCGGGAAACCGATTCGGGTTGCGTATCCATGCTGAGGTAGCCCTGGCGGATGTAGTCCTGCATCCCGAAGCGGGTGCCTTCCGCATAGCTGCGCATGGCTTCCAGCGCGTATTTCGCATCATATCCGCGGATGCCTTTCTGGTAGGCGTCCACGATCACGGGCACGGAATGGTAGCCGATCATGCAGAACGTTTCGTTGCCGCTCAGTTCCCAAACGGGCAACATGCCGCCGTTTTTATATTGGGCGAGGAAGGTATTGATCCAGTCGTTTGTCCGGCGTTGATTGATGATGGTCATGAGCGGGTGCAGGGCGCGATGGGTGTCCCACAGCGAAAACACGCTATGGTTCTCGAAACCTTCTGCCTTGTGGACTTTCAGGTCGGTCCCGCGGTACTGCCCGTCTACGTCCATGTAGAGGTTGGGATTGAGGCAGGCGTGGTAAAGCGCGGAGTAGAACATGGTTTGCTGGTCGGGCGTTCCGCCTTTCACTTCGATTTTGCCGAGCTCTTTATTCCATGCGGATACTGTGTTGGCGAGCGTGCCATCGAAGTCGAAACCGGGCATTTCGGCGTCGAGGTTCTTCATGGCGCCGGCTTCGTTCACGCCGCTGATGGCCACTTTCACGTAAACGGGATCTTTCACGTCAAATGTAAAGTACGCCTTGATGTTGCGCCCTTCGGCCTGTTGCAGCGCGCCTTTGGTAGTGTCTCCCAACGCCACGGTGTGACTGCGGAAGGGTTTGCTGAATTTCATGGCGAAATACAGTATCTGTTCCTTCGCCCAGCTGGTGGAAGTGCGCATGCCTACAACGGTGGAGTCGTTGATCACTTTCAGGGAAGAATTGATAACGATATCGCGATGGTAGAGGTCGAGCAGTACGTGGCCTTCTTTGGCGGAGGCGGGGAATTCGTATTTATGCAGGCCAACGCGGCGGGTGGCGGTGAGGCTGGCGCGGATGTCGTATTTGTCGAGCTTCACGCTGTAGAAGCCGGCGTAGGCTTTTTCGTTGGCGTGGGAGAAGGGGGAGGCGTAGGCTTCGTTGTTCCACGCGGGCTGGCCGGTAACGGGCATGAGCAGCACATCGCAGTAATCCTCGATGCCGGTGCCGCTGAGGTGGGTGTGGGAGAAGCCATAGAGCAGGGAATCGGTGTAGTGGTACCCGGAGCAGCCGTCCCAGCCTTTGAGGCGGGTGTCGGGGCTAAGCTGTACCATACCGAAAGGCATACTGGGGCCGGGATACGTGTGGCCGTGGCCGCCTGTGCCGATAAAGGGATTTACTTTCTGCGCATAGTTCAAGGTTTGTGCTTGCGCGGCAGATGCCAGCCCGAGGGCCAGCAAAACCATCCATTTTTTCATTCACTGTTTTTTTAATATCCAACCGCCGGCGCCGCGGCATAGATGCAGCCCGGTCGTAAAAAGCTAAAATAAGGAAAATGATTCGCTAAAACGTTTTAGTGTATTGAAAAATGATGAATGGAGGGGTAGGATGAATGAGGGGATTTCCTTAATTTATATCAGCTTAAAACAATTCCCTTATGAAAAAGACCCTTCAGTTCCGGTCTGCAGTCGGCCAGAAATACCTGGCTTTCACGGTATTACATGTTGCCCGAAAACGAATCCCCGCAATTGTTTCATTTCCGTAACCACCACATTCAATAACGATTAAACCATTGTCCTCATGAAAATTGTTGCTTACTTATCTGGCGCCCTGGTGGCGCTGGCCGCCGCAGGATGCGGCAAATCTTCCATGCCTGAGCCACAGGCGGAGCTCAAATTGCACGATACCCGCTCATCGACTTTTCAGACACTCGGGAGCACGGTTGTGCTCATCAGCTACAATCAGTCGTCTGGCACGCTGAATGTGGATTGGGACGATGATATGGGGCAATTCCAGGGCCCGTATACCCTCATGATCTCGGGCTGCGGCCCCACGCAAACGGCGCATACCGGCAGTATTTCCTACAACACTACGATGTGGTGCACGCCCGGTGCCACGATCACGGTGAAGGTCCAGCCTGCGACCGGCGCCGCGTCAACCGGTTCCATCATCGTCGGTTCCACCAATCCATCCAATCCCGAATTGCTGCCGTATATCGATTGCGCCGTCACCGCAGCGTCGCCATACATCGATATCGAGTACCATTTTACCTGGAGCACAACCCCTTACCAGGGCATGACGGACTCGCTCTACTTTTACATCGAAGACCGGGATTACGTCAACCTGTTACCGGAAAAAGGCATGGGCGGCGCTGCATTCAACGAGGGCAGCTTCACGTTGCGCGTGCCACGCCTGGCGCGGTGGAACGATTCCAACCGCGACCAGATCTGGGTGGCGATCTGTTACAGGCGCATCACGCAAAAATATCCTCCCTTCACGCCAACGATCACGTATCAATACACGATTCCGGGGCTGGACTGGTTCGGCCATTGGACATGGTAACAACCGCAAACGAAAAAGGCTCCCAATCCGGGAGCCTTTTTTTATAGTATATTTTGTGTGCTTACTTCAGCATGAGTTCCGCGATCACGGGCCGGTGGTCAGAGGCGATGGTTTCTTCCACCACGGCTGCCGTACTCACATGCCAGCGCCCTTTCCCGGAAAGCAGGATGTAGTCGAGCTTTTGGGTGGGCTTGTCAGACGGCCATGTGGGCCCCAGTTTTTCGGTAGCGTCCGTGAAATGCGCTTTCAGCTGCACGATCTCTTTCGATGGCGGCAGGGCGTTGAAATCGCCGGCGATCACGAGGGGAACGGGAGAACGGTGGAGTTGCTGCAGGATCAGTTGTACCTGCGAAAGCCGGTCTGCCGGGTCTTCCGTATGATCGAGGTGGGCCGAGGCGAAGCGCAGGAGGCTGTCGCCCGGAAGCTGTACCGTCACGATGGCGGCCGATCTCGGTTCGCCTTCCTTGCCTTTGGACGGGAGCGCGAGCGTGTAGGCCGACTGGATGGGGTATCTCGAAAGTACCCCGTTGCCGTAACCGCCGCCGTCGAAGTCCATGGCTTTGCCGAAGTAGATGTACATCCCGGTGGCATCGGCGAGTTCCCTGAGAATGTCGGATTTGCCGATGCGGAGGGTGGCGGAGTCTACTTCCTGGAGCGCCACGAGGTCTGGGTTGGTGGCGAGGATCACGGTGGCGATGCCCTGGATATCGAGCTTGCCGTTCATGTTTTCGGCGTGGTGGATATTGTAGGTCAACACCTTGATCACCTGGCCCTGGACCTGCGCTTTCGCCGAAAGCGCGCCGGTCATGAAAATCAGATATAGAATAATTCGCTGCATACAGTGGTAAAATGGGATCCGGGCGATCGGCCGCTGTGGCGGATCTGCGCGGATCGCGCTTTATTTGAAAATGCTCTTCACGGGCCGGCCGGTCCAGCTCTGCGGGGTTTTCAGCCCGAAGATATATGCGATCGTTGCGGCCGTATCGTACGTCATCACGCTTTCTGTTACTTCATTGGCTTTTTTGATGCCTTTCCCGGTAAAAATCCAGGGGATCTGCATTTCCACCATCGTTTTGCCGCCATGGCCCTTGTTGATGCCGCCGTGGTCGGAAGAAAGGATGATCACGCTGTTGTCCCACATCCCGGCGTCTTTCACGGCCTGGAGGATCTTACCTAATAAAACGTCGTTCTTATGCACTTGTTCATAGTACGGCGGAATGTTATGCCCGATCTCGTGGCCCACCCCGTCTGGCTGATCGAAATGTACGAAAAGAAAATCCGGTTTCTTTTCTTTCAGGTAAGCAATAGCCGTTTCGGTTGTGGCGCTGTCTGTGGGGCAATTCTGGTCTTTGTTCACCGCCTGTTTCGGGAACAGGTAGCCGATGCCTCCCCAGGAATAGATCACGCCGGTTTCCGCGTTGGGCTTTTGCTCGCGCAGCAGCGTGAAGAGGGAAGGGAAGAGGCCGTATTTGTCCAGCTCCCGGGGTTCCACTTCAGGCGTTTTGCTGCCCCATTCGGTGAAGCCGTGGAGTTCCGGAGGGGCGCCCATGATCATGGAAGCCCAGTTTACCGCGCTGGAAGAAGGAAGTACACTGCGTGCCTTCAACGTCCAGCTGCCGTCGGCCATCATTTGTTTCATGACCGGGTTGTCCGATTTTTCCATGGCGTAAGCCCCGAGCCCGTCCATTCCGATCAGGATCACATGTTTAACACCTTTCACCTGCGCGTTCGCGCCAAGCGCCATACACAACAATAAAGCTAAGTAGCGAGCTTTTCTCATGTTTCGACTAATTTAAAATTTATTTAATGTATTAACCCTGCCGCGTTTTTCACAAAGCGGAATTGTGGATAAATGTAGGGAATGATTGTTGGCTTTTGTTTAATATTTATATACAAGGATGGGTTTTTGGATAACCGGCGTATACTTTAAATCATCGTGTGCCAATCAACCGTTCAATCCGGCCTCGGCGCCTTCCCGGATTGCGCGGACGATGGGGGTCTGCGTTACGGAAATACCGTATTCCGGCACGCCGGGAATGCCGCCCATGCTCACGTTGGGATTGCGGTACTCCATGCGGCTGTCGATATAATCGCGGGCGGTGGAATGGTATTCCGGCGCGCCGCTGGCTTTGGCGAGGGCTTCGGCGTTGTGGGCGCGCAGTCCGGAACCGGCCATGATGCGGATGCGCCCGGCAGATTTTTCCACCAGCTCGCGGATGAGGGCAGCCCCTTCCAGGGCGGTATTGCGTTGGCCGGAAGTAAGGATGCGCTCGCAACCGGTGGCGATCACGTCTTCCAGCGCCTGGAACGGATCGTCGGTCATATCGAACGCCCTGTGGAACGTAACGCCCATGGGCCTGGCAAGGTCTACCAGCGCGCGGGTGCGCTCCACGTCCACCTTTCCATCTGCCGTCAGCAACCCGATCACTACACCGTCGCAGCCCAGGTCTTTGCAGGCCCGGATGTCGCGCTGCATGATATCGAGCTCGGCGTCGTCATACAGAAAATCGCCTCCGCGTGGCCGGATGATCGGGTAGATCTTCAATCCGCATTTTTCCCGCACTGCGGCGATCATGCCGTAGCTGGGCGTGGTGCCGCCTTCGAGGAGATTGTCGCACAGTTCGATCCTGTCCGCACCGCCTTCTTCGGCAGCTATGCAGGAGGCCACGGAAGTGGCGCATATTTCCAGCGTGATCTTTTTCAAAGTCCAGATTTTTACAAAAATAAGGATCGGCTACCAGCGTTTGCCGGGTAGCCGATCCAAAGTTTCGAACATAAATTATTGGAAGTAATATTTGCCTTTGATGAGCTCTTCCTCTTTTTCGCCGGTGGTGCAGGCGTAGCTGAACCCGGGATGGAGGCAGTACGCGCCGTGCTCGCCTTTTTTGTTGAGGGCGAGGAAGCCGATCTGGATCTCCTTCGCCTTGGCGGGTTTTTTCTTCACGATGCGCAGCACCGCTTCCTTGCAGGCGGCTTCGGGGGAATATCCCTGGCGCATCAGTTCCACCACCAAAAAGCTCCCTACTACACGGATCACTTCTTCTCCCACACCGGTTGCCGTGGCGGCGCCTATTTCGTTATCGACGTACAAACCCGCACCGATAATAGGCGAATCGCCCACCCGGCCGTGCATCTTGAAGGCCATGCCGCTGGTAGTGCAGGCGCCGGAAAGGTTCCCGGCCGCGTCGAGGGCTACCATGCCGATGGTATCGTGGTTCCAGGCGTTGCCGGGCAGGCGCAGCGGGTTGAACGCCGTGGTGCCTTTGCCTTCGTACGACTGGTTCTCGATATTGATGACGGGTTTATATTCCGCTTTTTTCAGCCATTCTTTCCACGCTTTTTCGGATTCGGGCGTGAGGAGGTTTTCTTTCTGGAAACCGTTCTCCAGCGCAAATTGCAGTGCGCCGTCGCCCACGAGCATCACGTGCGGCGTTTTCTCCATGACTTTGCGGGCCACGGAGATCGGGTGTTTGATGTGCTCTATGGCAGCCACGGAACCGCAGTTCCCGAACTCGTCCATGATGCAGGCGTCCAGCGTAACGCGGCCGTCGCGGTCGGGATAACCGCCGTAACCAACGGTTACGTTCTTTTCGTCGGCCTCGGGCACGTGTACACCGGCTTCAACGGCGTCGAGCGCACGGCCGCCTTTGCCCAGTACGCCCCATGCGGCACGGTTGGCGGCGATACCGAAATCCCACGTCGAAACAACGATCGGTTTACGGGCCTTGCCGCGGGATGCGGCCGCTGCGGGGATACCGTCCAGCGAAAGTGCGGCGGCGCCCAGTGCGGCGGTTTTCAAGAAATTCCTTCTGCTCTTCATACTACACTAAAGGTTATGTCACTGTTAATCTTTCATTTCCCAGGCCATGGCGCTGGCGCCGAGAATGGCGGCGTCGCTTTCCTTGAGCTCGGAGAACAGCAATTTAACTTTATTCTGGAAGATGGGGAGCAGGTTTACTTCCATGTGCTCGCGAACGGGGCGCATGATAAGGTCGCCTGCCTGCGTCAGGCCGCCGAACAGCACGATGGCTTCGGGGCTGGAGAACATCACGAAGTTGGCGAGCGCTTCCCCGAGTACCTTACCGGTGAACTCGTAGATCTCGATGGCCAGTTTATCGCCTTTGATGGCGGCTTCGTAAATGAGCTTGGAATCGATCTCCTCGCGGCTGTGGTTGCGAAGCATGGAATCCAGTTCCGGATGGGCTTCGAGCAGTTCCAGCGCGGTATTGGTAACACCGGTTGCGGAAGCGTACGATTCGAGGGAGCCACGGGCGCCGGTGCCAGGATGGAGACGGCCGCCGGGCACTACGATCACGTGGCCGAGCTCGCCGGCGAAGCCGTCGTGGCCATAGATCAGCTGTCCGTTAGCGACGATGCCGCTGCCTACGCCAGTGCCGAGCGTGATGGTGATAAAGTCTTTCATGCCGCGGGCGGAGCCGTAGGTCATTTCACCGAGGGCGGCCGCGTTGGCGTCGTTGGTAAGGACCGTGGGAAGGCCGAAGAGGTCTTCCAGCATTTGCGCCAGGGGCACGATGCCTTTCCAGCGCAGGTTCGGAGCGTATTCGATGTTGCCGGTATAGTAGTTGCCGTTGGGGGCGCCTACGCCGATACCGCGGATGTTTTCGATGCCGCCGACCTGTTCGATCAGTTTGGTGAGCCGCTGGTGCAGCTCTTCGAGAAACATGGTAACTTCTTCGTGTGCTTTGGTTGACATGCGGTCCTGGCAAAGGATGTTGCCACGACGGTCTACAATACCGAATTTAGTGTTCGTTCCACCGATATCAATGCCCACCGCTAGTTGCTGACTCATAGTCTATTCCTTGGGATTTTAAAATTGATTTTACGCGTAATGCAAAGAATGCCAGGTATGCGAAGCATGCCACCGGCACGATATAAGACGTGTGAATGCCGATCGAGTCTGCGATACCGCCCTGTAACGGGGGAACCAGCGCGCCGCCGAGGATCATCATGATGAGGAACGACGAGCCCTGGCCGGTATATTTACCCAGGCCGGCGATCGAGAGGCTGAAGATGCAGGGCCACATCACCGAGCAGAACAGGCCGCCGCTGATGAATGCGAACGTGGCCACCTGGCCGGTCGTGAACAGGCCGATGATCATGGCCGCAACGCCCATCACACCGAAGGTGAGCAGCGTTTTGGCCGGCTTTTCCTGACCGTAGAAGAAACCCAGGATCTGGATCACGATACAGATCGCGAAGGGGTACAGGATGGTAATGTCGTTCCCTTTCATGGCGTTGGCACCGAGGATGACGGCGTAAGCGATGAAAGGTACTACAACCGACAGCACCTGGCGGGCGATTTTCGAGATATTGAACACGCTGATGGCGCCCGTCCACCGGCCGATCATCAAACCGCCCCAGAAGATCGAGATATAGGGGCTGATCTCGGATTCATGCAGGCCTTCCGGCGTGAGGAACCCGGGTGTTTTCAGCAGTTCGCCGAGGTTGGAGGAAGTGCTCACTTCCACGCCTACATACACGAAGATGGCGATCATCCCCATGATAAGCTGCGGATATTTCATGGCGCCCCATCCGTCGCCGTTGGAGCGGGCCGTGAACTGGCTGTAGAAAAGGATTACCAGGATACCTACGATCCCGGCGATGAAGTAGGGCAGGGGGTGGGTGGTAACGCCCGTCCCGATGGCGATCACGACGAACATCAGGGTGATGCCCAGCAGGGAGCGCGTAGCCTTGGGGGAAGATTCGAAATGATCGTCTTCCGTGCCCTTCGGCATTTTGGTAGCTGCGAAAATACCTGCCGCTGCGAGGAAGAGGCCTACGAGCGTGAGGTACAATACGTTGATCTTGCTGATATCGGTGTCTCCGGAATCGCCGCTCACTTTAGCGGAGCCGAACAGGAGGATGGATACGATGATGGGGCCGATGGTAGTGCCGAAGGAGTTCACACCGCCGGCGAGATTGAGCCGGTGCGCGCCGCCGGCGGGGTCGCCCAGGAGGATGGCGAAGGGATTGGCGGCCGTTTGCTGGAGCGAGAAGCCGAGGGCCACGATGAAGTAGGCGCCCAGGATCAGGTAGAAGGCTGCGGTTTTGTCGGTCATGCCCAGGCCGAGGTTCACGGCACCGATAGTGGCGGCCGCGCCTACGCCGGAAATGATCAGGCCATATATGATCCCTTTCTTGAAACCGATACGGTTCAGGATGTCGACCCCTTTCATGGCAGAAAGGAGGTACAGGATGAGAGACCCTACGAAGTAAGCCCCGTAAAATGCGAAGTCGATGAGCTGCGACTGGATTTGCGTCAGCTCGAAGTGCGCTTTACAGAAGGGAATAAGTATACTGTTGGAGGCCGCTACGAATCCCCAGAAAAAGAAAACGAGGACCAGTACGGAAAACGACGGATGCGTACCCTGTTTTTGTGGCGTGGACATATACCGTTAAATTTTGGTAAAATTAGGGTCTAAATGTATAATTATTTTTTTGAGAAAAGGTCAAAAAGAAACCGGAACAGCTTATTTTTTTACATTGCTCAAACGTTTTAGCTAATATATTTATGAATTTAGCGAATTGTTCATTATGTTCGTGGCTATTCTTTGAACAATCAACCTTTGTCATTCATGAGTAATCAGACAGCTGCAGCTCCTCCCGTGGCCGCGCAACGTAACAACTACGCCCAGGCGATGGTGATCATCGCGGCGCTATTCTTTATTTTCGGCTTTGTGACCTGGCTGAACTCCGTACTGATCCCGTTCCTGCAACAGGCCTGTGAATTGACGGACACCGTAGCTTACCTCGTTACTTTCGCCTTTTATATTTCATATGTAGTGATGGCGATCCCTTCTTCCGTGATCCTCAAGAAGATAGGCTTCCCCAAGGGCATGTCGCTCGGGTTGCTGATCATCGCTGCCGGTTCGCTCATCTTCATTCCCGCGGCGCAGATGCGTTCGTACCCGCTGTTCCTGGTCGGGCTTTTCACCCAGGGCACCGGCCTTGCGCTCCTGCAAACCGCTTCCAACCCTTATGTTACGATCCTCGGCCCCATCGAAAGCGCCGCTAAACGTATTAGCATCATGGGTATCTGTAATAAACTGGCCGGCATCATCGGTATTTTCGTGCTGGCGAAGCTGCTGTTCAGCGACACCGAAGCCGTTTCCGCCAAAATCGCCACCCTCGTGGGCGCAGAGCGCGAAGCGGAGCTCGACCTGCTGGCCGGCCGCCTCGTAGTTCCTTACGCTGTTATGGCTGGTGTGCTCGTGCTGCTCGCCATTTTCGTTCGCCGCTCCCACCTGCCTGAAATCAACCAGGACGAAGACGCCGCCCAAGCCGGAGGCGCAGACAAATACGGTCGCAAATCCGTGTTCGACATTCCCTATCTGCTGATCGGCGTACTGAGCATCTTCCTCTACGTTGGCGTGGAAGTACTGGCGATCGATACCCTCACGAACTATGGAACTTACACCGGCCTGGCGAAAGACGTGGCCTCCCACCTCGCTATCTACTGCCTGTTCGCTTTCGGCGTAGGCTATATGCTCGGCGTGGCACTGGTGCCCAAAGTCCTGTCCCAGAAAAACGCACTGATGATCTGCGCGATCATGGGCATCGTATTCACTGCCGGCGCGCTGCTGACCAGTGGTATGACCTCCATCGTCTTCATCATTCTCCTCAGCTTCGCCCATTCGCTCATGTGGCCTGGCATCTGGCCCCTGGCGATCGATAAGCTCGGTCGTTTCACCAAAACCGGTTCCGCATTACTGGTAATGGGTATCGGCGGTGGCGCCATCCTGCCGCTGATCTACGGTGCCATCGTAGACGCCATGGGCGGCAACCGCCAGATCCCCTACGCGATCATGATCCCCTGCTACCTGGTGATCCTGTATTTCGCTGTAGCCGGTCACAAAAAAGGACTGCCTGCCAAATAAGCCTGGTAAAGATATAATATGGAAAGCCCCCGGAGACCGCAGTCCCGGGGGCTTTTCCTTTCCCGCCAACCCCTCCCGGCCAACAATTTTCAGAATTCTCCGCCTTTTTATTATTTTTAGGTGTAAAATTTACCCTTATAAATGATCGCAACAGCCACAGCCGAGTTCCGCAAGCGTTTTAACCGGGAGCCCCTCATCGTCAGCTCCCCCGGAAGGATCAACCTCATCGGAGAACACACCGACTATAACGAAGGGTTCGTGTTGCCCGCCGCCATCGACAAGCGTATCGTGTACGCCATTGCACTGAACGGTACAGACACCTGCAACGCCCACGCCCTGTTCAACGGCGAAACACAGTCTTTCTCCCTCGAAAACATCGAGCCCGGCGGCGATTGGATCAATTATATCAAAGGCGTAGTGTACCATTTGCAGCAACAGGGGTACGATGTGAAAGGGTTCGATTGCGTCATCACCGGCGATATCCCCATCGGCGCAGGCATGAGCAGCTCCGCCGCTGTAGAAGGTGGCCTGGCCGTAGGGCTCGACCATCTCCTGAACTTCAACCTTTCCCGCATGGAAATGGCCCGCATCGGTCAGTTGGCGGAACATACCTTCCCGGGTGTGAAATGCGGCATTATGGACCAGTTCGCGAATCTGCACGGCCGTAAAGACAGCGTCATGCTGCTCGATTGCCGCAGCCTCGATTATCAATATTTCCCCTTCCGGTTTTCGGACGAAGTGAAAGTGGTGCTGGTGAACTCGATGGTCCACCATTCCCTCGCATCTTCGGAATACAACGTTCGCCGCGCGCAGTGCGAAGAAGGGGTGAAGATCCTGCGGGATGTGTACCCCGGCATCAACAGCCTCCGCGATCTCACGTCGGAACAGATCATCCAGCAAAAACATATACTGCCCGCCAAAGTGTACGACCGCTGCCTCTACGTGACCCAGGAAAACGAGCGGGTAGAAAAAGCCTGCGCACATTTACAACGCAACGAGCTGAAAGAAGCCGGCGCGCTCATGTTCGCTTCCCACGAAGGATTGAGCAAACTCTACGAAGTATCCTGCCCGGAGCTGGATTTCCTGGCCCAGCTGGCCGCGCAACGCCCCGAAGTGGCCGGCGCGCGCATGATGGGCGGTGGCTTCGGCGGATGCACCATCAACCTCGTTCAAACAGACAAAGTCGGGGATTTCTGCGATTTCGTGCAGGAACAGTTCCGCCAGCGTTACGGCGTTTCGCCGGAGATCTATATTACTTCCATCGAAGACGGCGCCAAAGTCCAGTTGACCGCCGAAGCCGTGGCATAAAAATCTTCCGGGCAACAAAAAAGCCGGCTGCACATCGCGGCCGGCTTTTTTATGTATAAAAGTCGCATTAACGTGGCGCTGCAAAATCAACGGTGAGGCCGATGCGCAGGGTGTTGGACAGCGGGTTGCGGTTGGTGCCGTTGCCGGTTGGCACCAGGTACGACAAGTTCATGCCCACCATGCGGTAGCGACCGCCGATGCCGGCCGTGATCTCGTGCACGCTGCCTTCGCGCTTCTTGCCGGAAACATAACCCAGCCTTGCGCTGAACGCATTCCGGAACGAATATTCCGCGCCGCCCGAAAAGCGCCAGGTATTGTTGCTGAAAGATTTGAACCAGGCTTCCATGGCGCCCGTTTCATAATATTCCTTCACGTCGGTCATCTTCGGTACCATCAGTTTATTCACTTCCGCGCCCAGCATCAGTTTATGATCTTCCTGCATGGCGAAGGTGTAAGCCGCGCCCAGGCCGAGGTTCGCGGGAAGGAACTCCTTCTGGTCGGAATCGCCGCGGTAAGCAATGCGCGAACCGAGATTGCTCAACGCCAGGCCCGCCGTAAAACCCTGTCCTGCATCGTTCAACCCGGAATAAAACAACGAAACGTCGCCCGCTACGGCCGTGGCGGCTTTGTAGCGTACCGCGTTCAGGTTGCCGCGCACCAGGCTGGAGTTGATGTAGCGGAACGCCACGCCGATGCCGAAACGGTCGGTCAGCTTGCGCGCATACCCCACGTCGAACGACATTTCACGGGGATACGAAGTTTTCAGCAACTGGCCGTTATGGTCTGTCAGCGGCAGGTTGCCCAGGCTGAAATAGCGGATGTTGGCGGAGATGGCCTGTTTGTCGTCCAGTTTGTAATACCCGCCGGCATGCAGGAGGTACACGCTTTCGGTGATGTCGCGCAGCCATGGGCTGTAATTCACGGCCAGCGATCCCGTGCTGTCGGCGAAGGGCGTTTTGGCGAGGTTCCACAGGCCGCTGTTCGCATCCGGACTGGTGGCGAGGCCCATATTGCCCATACCCGTCGAACGCGCATCCGGTGCAATGCGAAGGAAGGGAACGGCGGATGAGGTGATATCGACGGTATTGTTCGTTGATTGTCCGCTGGCGGCGCCGGCGCAGGTAAGCAGCAGCGCAGCGATCGAATGGCGGAACAGGTGTATCTTTTTCATGTATCTCTTTTTGAAGCCGGGCCACGCGGGCCCGGCTATTTGTTTTAGTTAATCGCTACGTTTTGGGTCAGCTTGATCTTGTCTCCCAGTACCTGCAGGATGTACATACCGGTCGGGATGTTGGAAACATTCAGTTGGAAAGTATTGTTCCGGTTGTCGAGGCTGATGTATTCATGATACACGCGTTGGCCGGAGGTGGAGAAGAGCATGATGCTCGCTTTTTGTCTTTCCATGACTGTAACGTTTACCTGCAGCGTGTTGCGGCTGCTGGCCCAGGCTTTCACGATGTCTTTCGGTTTTTCCGTCACCCTGAGCACACCGGCCACGGTAGTGATGTTGTAGTTACGGTCGATGCCGGTGGTGATGGTGATGGGATAGCTTCCTGCGCGGCTGTATTCCGTGGCGGCCGTCCGCAGGATCACGGGAGCCGTGAGCGCGGAGGGGCCTTCGTTCAATACAAACCCGATGTAAGTCGCGTTGAGGGCCGGGTTGGCGGCGCCAACTTCCTGGTTTTGTCGGCGGCCCTGATCGTCAATGGCGCTTTGGCTACCGTGAGCGTCCGGGTAACGGGCGTTGCGGGCAGCCATTCGTTGTTGCCGGCCTGGCGCGCCGTGATCACGGCGGTGCCTGCGCCTACGATGTGGAGCTGGCCATTGATGATGGTGGCCACGTTCGGATTGCCGCTGGTATACGTCACGGCCAGGTTCGAAGACGCGCTGGCACCCGCCGCGAAGTCGCCGTCGCCGTAGGTTTTCGGCGCGAGGTTCGGGAAGGTGATGGTTTGCGTCCGTGAGCGCGGCGTAACGGTCAGCGTGCCTGGAACGTAGGTCAGCGTATAATTGCCGGAAGCTGCGCCGGTCGCGGTGATCGGGTAGTTGCCGGGCGTGGAGTTGCGGTCGGCGGTAGTGGAAACGATGGGCGCGGTTTGCAGATCGCTGGCGTTGTCACCATTCACGAAACCGGTGTAACGAACGGTCAGTGGCGGATTGTCGGTGCCCTGGACTTTCGTCTTATCCTCGGCGGTGACGGTCAGCGAAGCTTTGGCGATGGCGAAGCTGTGAATGGCCGGTGTAGCGGCTTCCCAGTTGTTGTCGCCGGGCTGCTCTGCCCTGATCCGCGCGGTCCCTGCTTTGAGGATGCGGACCGTTGCGCCGGTAATTGCTACGATATCCGGCGTTTCGCTTACAAAACGAACGGGCAGATTGGAAGTGGCGGCGGCGGTCAGCGCGAAATTGGCGTTGCCGTACACTTTATTGGCAGGTGCGGTAAACTGGAGCTGCTGTGCGCGCCGCGTGATGGTAAGATTGGCTTCGGTGTAGCTGAACTGGTAATTTTCAGCCGTGCCACCCGTCAACCGGATGCGGTAAACGCCCGCGGGCGATTGCTGGTTGGCCGGAGTGTTGACGATCGGCGCGGTCAGGATTACGCCTGCGTTTTCCCCCTTCACGAAACCTGTATACCGGATATCGATAGCGGGCATGGGATCGAGGTATACCTTGCTGGCGTTCTGCGGGCTGGCGGTGATGGTTGCCTTGGCGACCACGACCGACCGGGTTACCGCTGTTGCGGGCAGGTAGTCGTTATTGCCGTCCTGTTCCGCGCGGATGGTGGCCGTGCCGGCTTTGAGGATGTGTACCTGTCCGTTCACGATGCTGGCCACCGCAGGCGTGAGCGAAACGAGGCGTACCGCGAGTTGCGAGGAGGCGGTAGCTCCCGCCGCAAAGTCTGCGTCGCCGTACGTTTTGGCGGTGATCAGCGGGAAGGTGATGTTTTGCGTTTGTTTCGGTTTAGCCGTTACCGTGAGCGTACCGTTTACGTACTGCATGGTGTAGTTGGCGGCTGCTGCGCTTCCCGGGAAAATGGGGTAGCTGCCGGCCGGCGTGCTGGTGGTAACCGCAGTGGTGGGCGTGGCCCTTTGCGTGAGGACGTTCACCGTTTCATTTTTTACGAATCCGGTGTAAGTCACGGTGAGCGCGGGATTGGTGGCGCCTTCCACTTTGGATTTATCGTCTGCCTTCACTTCCAGTGTAGCGCGGCGCACCACGAAAGTGCGGCTCACGTCCAGCGCAGGATCGAAGTCGTTGTCTCCGGCCTGGCTGGCGATGATCACAGCATTGCCGGAACCGAGGATGGTGACCTGCCCGTTGGTAATGGAAATAACGGCAGGGGTGGTTGTCCGGTAGGTGACGGGGAGCTGGGAGCTGGAAGTGCCGTCCAGCAGGATGTTCGCATCGCCATAAGTTTTATCGGCGATGGGCGTGAAGGTGATCGTTTGCGATTGTTTGGGGCGCGGCTGCACGAGCAGCGTGCCTTTGGTCATGGTAATCGCATAGTTCGGCGATGTGGCGCCGGTAACGGTAATATCGTACGTGCCGGGAGCGGGGGTGTTGCCGGCTGTGGAGGCCAATACGGCGGGCGTTGTCAGCACCGTGGGCTGTTCGCCATACACCAGGCCGATGTATTTCGCCGTGAAGGCGGGAACGGCCTGCCCCTGCGTCATTGTTTTATTTTCAGCGAGGATAGCCAGGTCGGCTTTGTTGACGGTAACGGTGATGGATACCGGCGGCGCGTCTTCCCAGGTCTGGTCGCCGGGACAGTTGGCGGTGATCCGTGCCGTGCCCGTGCCCTTGATCTGCAATTCCCCGTTCACGATCTGCGCTACACCGGTGTTATCGCTTTGGTAGAATACCTGCAATTGCGAGCTGGCGGTTGCGCGGAGGGCAACTGGCACCATGCCGTAGCGAAGCGCGGCGAGAGCCGGGAAGGTAATGGTTTGCGGCTTGCGCGGCGGCGGCTTGATGGTAAGGATGCCGGGGATATGGGTGATGGCGTAATTCGCGGCCTGGGCGCCGGAGATGCTGATGGTATAATCGCCCGGTGCGTCGCCGGTTTTGGCGGTGGTGCCCAGTTTTGGCTGGGTTTGCAGTACCGCGCTCGTTTCACCCAGCACGAATCCGGTGTAGGTAGCGGTAAGCGCCGGAATGGCGGCGTTGAAATCGATAGACTGGTTATCTGCCCGGATGGTCAGCGGCGCGCTGCCGATGCGGAGGGTTTTGCTCACGGGCGTGGCCGGTGCATAGGTGGCGTCTCCGTCCTGTTTTGCCGTGATGGTGATGGTTCCGGCTTTGAGGATGTGGACTTTCCCGTTAACGACTTCCGCGTATCCGGCGGTACTGAATTCATACGATACGGGCAGGTTCGAGCTGGCGGTGGCCTGCGGGTCGAAGTCGGCATCGCCGTATGTCAGTGTGGGAAGATCGGGGAAGGTGATGGTCTGCGTAGTCCCGGTTGTGGTGGCCGATCCCCGCAGCGGCGGTGTCGTGTAATAATAGAGGTTCGGCAGCATTTCGTACACGGCGAAATGATAGTTGGTACCAGCCGTGAGGCCGGTGGCCGTGAACTCGCCGTTCGAAGTATATCCCAATACGAAATTCCCGTTGCCGAGGGAGCTTCCGGTGCCGTAGCCGGTTCCATCCTGCGGGTTCGCATCCACCGGTGCACCGATCTTGTAAACCACGAGCCTCCGCGCTCCACCACCTACGGTGAAGTTCAGTTTCATGGTGGTATGTGCGATGTCGGTGAAGGTGAGGTTGCTCGCTTGCGGGCGGGCGTAATCGATGGTAGTGCCGCTGCCGTCGGTCATGGGATCGGCGGTGTAATAGAAAGGTTCCCCGTTGATCTCGTTATAGTTGATCACGCGGAAATGATAGGTGGTATTGGGTTCCAGGGTGTTGACGGTGGGAGCGTTCCAGGTGTCTGCATGAATGACGAACTCACCGGGAGCGATCTCTTCGCCGTCTGCCCATTTCCAGCTGGGCCGGTATACTTTTTTGTCGACGGGGACTGCCGTAACGGGGGAGCCCTTCTTCCCGATCACCAGCAATTTCGTTCCGTTCCCCATGTTGCAGTAAACGCGCAGGGAGCTGATGGCGCGGCTGTCGATCTGAAGGCCGGAGGGGTGCGTCGTCGGTTTTGCCTGGGTAGTGGCGCTGAATGTGGCTGCGGGCTTAAGGTACATGGGGTTCACGGTGCCATTCGCTTCGTACAGGGCGAAGTGATAGGTGACGCCTGCCTGCAGTTGGTATACCGTGGTCTGCGTGTACGCGCCCCAGCTCATCACGTAGTTGCCGTTCCCGATCTGTTGGCCGTACCCGAAGCTGGGATTGGCGGCATAAGCCTGAAACTCGTCTGGGGTAATATCCACAGGCGAGTTCGCTTTCGCGATGAGAAGGCGGTTGGCGCCATCACCCTTCGTCCATTTGAGGGTGAGCTGAAAAGCGCGGATATCATCGGCCGAAATGGCGGTAGGGCCGGTTGTAGGCGTAGTGAGCGTTTTAGTGGAACCTTCGCTGAACGCGGATGTGAGGTAATCGGGCGTGCTGGCGTCTTCATATTCGAAGGCGCGGAAATGGTACATGGTGCCCGGTTCCAGGCCGGTCACCGTTCCCAGCCAGTCTGTTCCGGCATACACAACGAATTCGTCCGTCCCGAGCTTCGAGCCCTGGCCGAACACGGCGTTGGCCGTATAGGTAACGCCATCCTGCGGAACGGTGGTTACCGCAGCGCCTTTGCGGCCGATGACGAGGCGTTTGCTACCGTTCCCCGCAGGGAACAGCAGGCGGAACTGTTTGGTGTCGTGACTGTCGGAATACAGGTTGGTAGGTGGCTGTGTGGGTTCCGACGGCGTTTTGAAAGACCCCGTGGCGGCGGGCCTTGTATATGCGGGCGCATTGAAACCATTATACTCGTAAATGGCCACATGATAGGTGGTGTTGTTCTTGAACCCGTAAATGGTCTGGGTCTGCTGTGAACCATACCAGTTGTACACCACGTAGTTCCCGGTGCCTACCTGGTGCCCGTTACCGAAGGTGTAATTGGGATTGTAGAATTTGAATTCATCCGGGGTCGCGTCCACCGCACTGCCTTCCCTTACCACGATGATCCGGCCGTAGCCGTTCCCGTTCGTCCAGTTGAAAGTAGCCTTGCTGCCTGTCAGGTTGGTGAAGGTAAGTGTGGAGGCCTGCTGTGTGGGAGGCGCCATGGTGGCTTTGCTGCCGGTAAGGAAGCCGGAATTCAGGTATTCGGTCGTAGTGCCGGTACCGTTATATTCGAACACGGCGATGTAGTATTCCACACCGGATGTCAGCCCTGTCAGGCTGATCTGGTTGATATTACCGTCGCCGATCACGTATTCACCGGGTTTGATGGCCTCTCCCTGCCCGAAAGCGGCATCGGCGGTGTACGTTTTTCCGTCTTGCGGACGGGCAGACACGGGCTGGCCCGCCCGGGCGATGACGATGCGCCGCGCGCCGTCGCCACGCGTCCAGTAGAAGTTCAGATAATTCCCTTCAATGCCGTTCCAGACAACATTGGTGGATGGCAGCGTAGGCGCTGCAGCATGTGTTTCCGTGAGGCTGCCGAACAGCAGCAGCACCAACGGGAGGATCCGTAGTAGTAGATGCTTCATGAGAGATGTGTTTGACTGGGGTTATGGCAGAAGGCTGCACGGGGGCAGCCTTCTGTGTTAATCGTTAATATTTTCAGGATCAGCGGTTGGCTTCTGCTTCCGGCAGCGGAAGCTCTTTCCATACATTATCGTCGGGCCGGTCGATCGGCAGCTGTGCCAGCCTGTTGTACCGGCGCATGTCGATCCAGCGGTGGCCTTCTCCCCAAAGGGAATAGCGGCGTTGCTTCAGCATTTCGTTGATCACTTTGTCTTTGGTGTCCAGGTCGAGGCGGGCGGTCAGGCCGTGTCGCGTGCGGATGATGTTGAGCGCATCTGCGGCGTTGGCGAGTTGGTTGCTTTGCGCTGCCGCTTCTGCGTAGATAAGGATCAGCTCTTCGTTCCGGATGATGGGGAAGGGCGATTCGAGAGACGCGCTGATGGGGAAATCGCGGGGGCTTTCAGGAAGATCGTCTACCGAAAGCGGTGTGGCGCGCGGCGCACTGGCTTTGTTGATCCGGTCGTCTCCCGCTTCCAGGTCCAGCGCGAAGCTCGGGTGGATGAGCCGGATGTTGGCGTCAGACATGTTATTGATGAACACATCGTTTTCCTCGTCGCCGCTGGCGGAAGAATAAAGGTGTTTAGGCCCGGTGTTCAGATTGGCGCCGGCCGTCTGGTCGATGAAGCTGGCGGTGAGGGCCGTGAGCGCGGCGCCCCATTGTTCGCGGTAAACAGCCACCCGGGCGGCAAGCGCGCGGTTGAACTTGCGGAAGCCGGCCACATCGTCGAAACCTTCAAATCCCGACGAAAGCTCAAACTCGAATTCAGCGCTGTTCAGCAGTGTGTTGGCGTCGTCCAGCAGTTTGGCGATGCCTTCCAGGGCTTGCGCGCGGTTAACTTTGGGGCCGGGATTGTTGGGGTCGGTCACCTCCAGCCTGAGCCCATTGTCATAGCTGAGGTTCAATACCATCAACAGCTGGTGGGCCATGATGGTTTTAGCGTAAGCGTTGTATCCGTTGCGCTGCTGGTCGCGGGTGAGGGCTTTGGAATTCTTTACGCCTGTCATCAACAGGTTGCAGGTTTTGATGGTGTTGTACCGCATGGTCCAGGGCGTGCTGGCGAGGAAGTCGGCGCCGCTGATCACGAGCGATCCTTTGCCGAGCATGGAGCCCGAAAGCCGCGGGTCTGTCGTTGAATAACGGAAGAACTCCCGGCCGATAGACCCGGTAATGTCGATATACAAACCCATCCGGCTCCGCATCGATGCTTCCACGCCGGTCACCAGGTTGTTCAATTCGCCGATCGTGGGGTTCTTGGTGATCTCCTCCATCGTAGGCGCGTTAGGGTTGGGGATCGCTTCGTTCTTGCATGCGCTGAATGCCAGACCGGCTGCGATGATAGATATGTAAAGGCTATTCTGTTTCATCTTCATTTTCAGCTTTTGAATTAAAAATTAACGGCAAGGTGTAACTGGAAACGCTTGGACGGCGGATAAGGCGCCACGTCGATGCCGGTCCCGAAAGTGGTACCGAAGTTGGACACCTCAGGGTCATAACCGCTGTAGTCGCTGATGGTCAAAACGTTGTTGGCCGAAGCGCCGATCTGCAGGTGCTCGATGCCTTTCCATTTCAACGGCACACGGTAAAACAGCGCGATCTCGCGGAGGCGGAGGTAAGTGCCGTCTTCGATGTACTGCGTTACGTCATCCTGGCGGGCAAGACCTTTCCGCACGCCTTTCTCGTTCAGCTCATCCCAATCTTTCGACATACGGCTGCCATCTCTCAGCAGGCGTGTCAGGTTGATGTTGTCGCCGCCTTTCTTGTAATGCAACAGCGCGCGGAAGGTGAAGTTCTGCAGGAAAGTCACTTCGTTCGTCCAGTTCGCCTGGAAGTCGGGCTCGGAATTGCCGACAGAAGACAGCTGGCCGTCTGCGTTGTTGATCTTGATCTGCGTTACCGGTTTGCCTTTCTCGATGTAGTAAGTGCCGTAGGTATTGCCGAAGCCGTCGCCCTGGTCGAAGGTGGGCACGTCCAGCGTCAGCACTTTGGAGCGGTTGAGCCAGAAGTTCGCGCCGGTAGACCAGCGGATGGCGCGCACGCTCACCGGCGTGGCGCGCACGGAAAGCTCGATGCCGCGGTTGCGCAGCGATCCGCCGTTGATCCATTTGGTGGCAAAGCCGGTGGAAGAAGGCCAGTCGGCCGCTACCAGCAGGTCTTTGATGACTTTGTTATAGAAAGTTCCCTCGAAAGTGAGCCTGCCGTTAAACAGTGCGATGTCTACACCGCCTTCCAGCTCCGTCTGCCGTTCGGAATTGATGTCGGGGTTGCCGAGCGTGAGGCTGGTGCTGGTGCCGGGAAGCCCGCCGATGTTGCTGCCGGGCATGAGGGTAAAGCGGCTGTTGAAAGTGGGGAAGCCGCTGCTCTCGCCATAAGCCACGCGCAGCTTCAGGTCGGAAAGAATGGAACTGTTCCAATCGGCCATCCGCGTGATATTCCAGGACACGTTGGCTTTGGGGTACAGGTTGTATTTCTTGTGGTCACCGTTGTTGGTCGATTTGTCGAGACGCAGGCCGGCCGTTACGTTCAGGAATTCGTTGAAGGCAAATTCTTCCTGGAAGAAAAAGCCATCGTTCCGGTACGATTGCCGTGTTTGCTGGGCGCGCACCTGTGCGGCTTGTCCCTGGCCGGTTTGCGAGCCGATGAGCCTTTGCGCCAAACTGATGAGCTGGTCGTAATTGCCGTATTCGTGCGTAATACCGAGCGTGGTGGTAAAGATGCTTTTGCCTGCGCCCGGCGTGAAGGTGTTCACGAGGAAGCCGGCCCAGCTGGTGTTGATGTCAAAAATATTTCCCTGGATGTTCCTGCCGCCGGTTTCGCCTTCGATGTTGAGGATCGCGGGGAAAAGCAGGGAGGTTTTGGTATTGTAGAAATCCACCCCGGCGCGGCCGATGAAGCGCGTTACCGACGATTGCGATTGCTGGAGCAGTGCTTCTGCGTTCAGTCCGTTGATGGTACGGTTCACCTTTTCATTGTTCTTCATGTGCGCGATGGTCTGCAGGAAGTTGGGGACCCCGGGGTCGGGGAAGTTGCCCTGTGCGTCTGCGTGCAGCTCCCGGTAAGGGATCGCGCTGGTGAGGCCGCCGCCAACGGTAATGCCGTTGTTGTCGTTATTGAACAGGCCGCGGTCGGCTGCCGTGTTCATGTAAGAGCTGGAAAGGCTGAATTTCAACCGGTCGGAAACGCGGTGGTTGATGTTGAAACGGATGCTGTTGTTGGAATAGCCGGTGTTGTCGACGATACCATCTTCTTTCCGCATACCGCCCGAAATATGGAACTGCGTTTTTTCATTACCGCCGCTTACGCTCAGGTTGGTGTTGCGGAGGAAACCCTTGTTCCCGAACACTTCCTTCTCATAATCGTACAAACGGCCGTTCGCTTCGGCGGTCCTCCAGCGGTTGATGTTCCAGCGGCGGGCCGTGAGGTCTGCGTCAGACAGCTCGAGGTCGGTGCCCAGCAGTTTGATGGCCGACGATTGGCCGATATCCTGGTTGAATGCGAACCGGGTTTTACCGGCGCGGCCGCGCTTGGTGGTGATGATCACCACACCGGCGGAGGCCTGCGAACCATAGATCGCGGAAGCGGAAGCGCCTTTGAGGATCTCCACATTTTCGATATCCGCGGGGTTGATATCTGCGATACGGGATGTGGAGTTGTCTTGTGTTGACGTGGCGCTGCCGCCCGGAGAAGCCAATGTTACGGCGTTGAGGCCGGTAGAGCTGGCGCGGTTAGACACCACAACGCCGTCGATCACGAACAGCGGCTGGATCGTTCCATAAATAGAGGATGCACCGCGCAGTTTAAAGGAAAGGCCGCCGCCCGGTGCGCCGGAGTTAGCCACGATGTTGGCGCCGCTGATCTTCCCGCTGAGCGCCGCGTCGAAAGTCTGCGCAGGCGCCGCGCCGGTCAGCTCCTTGGCGGAAACGGTAGACACGGAGTTGGCCGCATTCCTCCTTTTAACCGTGGTAGCCAGGCCCGTCACGATCACTTCGTCGAGCTTGGCGATGTCGTCTTCCAGTACCACCTGCAACGGTTCGGCAGGATTGGCGGCAACGGTGACAGATTTGAAACCGGTAAAATTGATGGTGAGTTTGGTACCGGCGGCCACGTCCAGTTCGAACCGGCCTTCGGCATTGGTAACCGCGCCCTGGCGGCCTTTCTGCGCTACCACGCTGGCGCCCGGTAACGGATTTCCGGCCACATCCGTGACCCTCCCCTTAACGGTTTGATTTTGTGCTTGCATGACAAGCGGAAGTAACAGGCATAAGAGTGATAGGATGCCTTTGAGCTTTTTTCTCATTTGCGTTTGTTTTGATTGAAGCGATGAATCGTTTACCCGTGTATAGCTTGTGTGATTGCATGATTAGGGTGCATGGTCCTTTCGTATTGGCTGATATTTATCCTTCAGGGTCAGATTGATTTGTAAATGTAATCCCCGCCCCGCCTACGGGAATTTGCGGCGGATGCGAGTTGCGGGATGAATTGACTGAAGCGGCGGATTTGATGGCTGAAGAGGGCCGGCGCGCAAACGAGGGATAGGGTATTTGACGTTTCGTCCGTCAAAATGAAGGGCTTATCGTTAATAAAACATCGTTAAAGCGGCATTTCGCCGGAAATGAAAAAGCCCCGGCAAAATGTGCCGGGGCTGTCTTTCAATATGTTAGCTGTTACGGATCAGTACTCTCCGTTCAGCGCGAAGTTCGGTTTGCGGTTGATCCACTTGCCACGCGTAAAGTCGGGGATGTATTGAACGCTCCCTCCCTCCAACACGCTCTGCTCGCTCAGCGGGGTGATCGCATACCAGGTAGCCAGGTCGTACACGTCCATCTGGTAATCCGTTCCGCGCTTGATCGATTCGATGAAGGAATTGATGACGAACCAGTCCATACCGCCATGTCCCGCGCCGGAAGCGTCGTTACCATAGCGCTTCCACAGCGGGTGGTCGTATTTGCCCATGTAGCTCTCCGGATCTTTCTCGCTGCCGGCCTTTTCCCAGCTGTGCGGCTTGCTCGTTCCTTCGATGTGGATGCTGTCGAAATCGTCCATCCACAGCCCGTTCGTTCCCTGTACGCGGAAGTTCAGCGAATAGGGGCGGGGGAGGTTCGTGTCGTGGGACAGCAGGATGGTTTCGCCGTTATTGGTCTTGATGAGCGTGCTCACGATATCGCCCAGCTTGAATTCCACTTTGGCGTTCGGGTGATTGGGCCCGCCCTGCGGATGGTCTACGATATATTTGTGGAGCCCGCGCGATTTGGTGGCTACGCTCGTGAGCGACAGCAGCCTGTTGCCGCGGTTGGTGTTGATCATGTTGTTCACCGGCCCCAGCCCGTGCGTGGGGTACAGATCGCCGTTGCGGTGCACGCTGTGGTTGGTGCGCCATTTCGCTTCCGAAAGGCCCTTCTCCCCGAATTCCACGCCGCCGCCGTAATACTGCTTGCCGTCGTTGAACTTCACGGCGCGGAGATCGTGCTGGTAGCCACCCTGGAGGTGCACCAGTTCACCGAAAAGGCCCTGGCGTACCATGTTCAGCACGGCCAGCACATCGCGGCGGTAATTCACGTTTTCCATGCCGAACACCGGGATGCCGGTAGATTCGGAAGTGTTCACCAGCTCCCAGCACTCCTGGATATCCGCCGCACCGCAAACTTCCACGGCCGGCGTAACGCCCGCGCGCATGGCGGCTACGGCCTGGATGGTATGCCATTCCCAGGGCGTGGCGATGATCACGGCGTCGATGTCGCCGCGCTTGAGGAGGTTTTTATAGTCGTGCGGCCCATTCGTGTATTCCGCTACCTTGCGCTTGGCGCCGTACGCGGCCTGGATTTCCTTGCGGACCAGCGGCATGGCGAAATCGTTGTCCGGGTCGGCAACGGCAACCACGTCTACGTCACTGCGCTTGAGGCACAGCTTCAGGTGCTCGATCCCGCGGGCGCCCACGCCGATCACGCCCAGTCTTACTTTTTCTTTCTTGATCCCGGCGAAAATGCGTGCCGGCGTATTCATCAAACCCAGGCCCACTCCTGCGGCCACGGTGTTGCGGAGAAATTTTCTGCGATGCAATGGCTTGTTCATATCAGCTCGATTGTAATAAATAAAGAGTAACGGGATACAATGTAGCGTTTTCAGGCAAAACACTTTCCACCGGATAGGAAAATTGTGACATTCGTGTGATGGACGGCAAATCCGGAAGGCTGTTCCCATAGTATTTTCTCATTCTTTTTCATGATATTGACAATGTTCGCGAAATGCGCGCCGGATACTTATTTTGAGGGATATCACGTCTACAAACCCGAATTATGAAAAAAACGATACTTCTCGCACTCCTGCTGGCCGGGAGCAAAGCGTGGGCGCAGCCGGAAATCAAACCGGTGGGGGCTTTGCCTTCGGCTGCACAGGTGAAATGGCAGCAGCTCGAATATTACATGTTCATCCATTTCGGCCCGAACACCTTTACTGACAAGGAATGGGGGCATGGGGACGAAGACCCCAAAGTCTTCAATCCCACCGAGCTGGACGCGCGCCAGTGGGCCCGCACGGCGAAACTGGCGGGAATGAAAGGCATCATCATCACAGCCAAGCACCACGACGGGTTCTGCCTCTGGCCCAGCGAATTCAGCAAGCACACCGTGCGCGAAAGCGCCTGGAAAAACGGGAAGGGCGACGTGCTGGCGGAACTTTCCGCCGCCTGCCGCGAATACGGCCTGCTCTTCGGAGTGTACCTTTCGCCGTGGGACCGCAACCATCCGGCCTACGGGACCCCGGAATATAACCAGGTGTTCGCCAACCAGCTGAAGGAAGTACATACTAAATATGGAGACGTGTTCGAACAGTGGTTCGACGGCGCCAACGGCGAAGGCCCCAACGGCAAAAAACAGGTGTACGACTGGAACCTGTTCGAATCCACCGTTACCAACATCCACCCCAACGTGATCTTCTTCAGCGACGCCGGCCCCGGCTGCCGCTGGATCGGGAACGAAAGCGGATATGCCGGCGTTACCAACTGGAGCACGCTCAACCGCGCCGATTTCAAACCCGGCATGGGCGGCATCACCGAAACGCTGAATAAAGGGCAGGAAGACGGCACGCACTGGGTACCCGGTGAAGCCGACGTGTCTATCCGCCCGGGATGGTTCTATAGCGCCGCTACCGATGGCCAGGTGAAAACGCTGCCCCATCTGCTCGACATTTACTATGGTTCCGTTGGCCGCAATGCCAACCTGCTGCTCAATATCCCGGTAGACCGCCGCGGGCGCATCCATGCCAATGACTCTACCCGCCTGATGGAGCTGCGCCGCGCGCTGGACGCCGATTTCAGGGAGAACCTGGCCCGCAAGGCCCGCATCGCCGCCACCAACACCCGCCAGGGCAATACCATGATCAGCGCGGTTTACCTGGCAGACGGGAACTACAATACCTATTGGGCCGCAGCCGATGGCAAAACCACCGGGGATATTACCCTCAGCTACGCCAACCCGGTGACGTTCAACCGCGTTTCCGTGCAGGAATTCATCCCCCTGGGCCAACGCGTACGGGCGTTTTCCGTGAGCGTGCTGCAAGGGAAGGAATGGAAAGAGATCGCGCGGGAAACGACCATCGGCTACAAGCGCATCCTGCGCCTGCCGCTGACTACCGCCAAATCCATCCGCATTTCCATCCTCGACGCCAAGGCGAGCCCGGTGATCAGCGAAGTTGCGCTGTTCCGCGCGCCCGAACTGATCGCCGATCCGGAAGTGAGCCGCGATAGAAGCGGGATGGTGAGCATCAAAACGCAATCCCCCGACCCCGTGATCCATTACACGCTCGATGGTTCCGTACCCACAACGGCATCGCCTAAATACGAACAGCCGTTTTCCATGCCGGGAGCCGGCACCGTGTCTGCCAAAGCGTTCGTGAACAATGGGAAGGAAGGAAGCACGGTGATCGACGCCGTTTTCGGGATCGCGCCCGCCGGATTTAAAGCCGTAACGCCCGGCGCCGATGCGGCGATCGACGCTTCCCGCCGTGCCTGGACCACCAAGGAGAACGCCTATCCGGCAGAACTGGTGATAGACCTGGGCAGGGAGCAGGAGGTGAAAGCCTTCTCCTACACGCCGAATACCCATGGCGGCATCGTGTACAAATATGCGCTGTATGTCAGCAAAGACGGAAAGGAGTGGGGGAAACCCGCGGTGGAAGGTACATTTGCCAATGTTTTGAATAATCCGATCCCTCAATACATAAAACTTTCATCTCCAGTCACTTGCAAGTATATTAAGTTCGTTGCCCTGGAGCCGGCAGACCCGAAGGATACGCGTGTGTCCGTGTCGGAACTGGAAGTCTATTAATCCGGCCGGGCCGGACGATCGGAATGGAAGGGAAACTCAGGCTGGGCCTGGGTTTCCCTTCTTTCGTCAATGTCAAAAAAAATCGGTTGCATATGTAAATATGTTATAACTTTGCAGATACTTTAAAACTAAAGACACTTTTTTATCACAATTTAACGTCGAACTGAAGTTGGAATATACCGCGACCCATACCAACGTACTCGCTTTTCACCCGTCTCTCGAAGAGGGTGTTTATGCTATTGGGTTTCCTGTCTTTAGATATCTTTCCCGACGACCTCGTATTTGATAGCGGCCACACCCCGGTCGTATAACCCATCCATGGCACCTGTCATGGGCCCATCCCGGCAATGGGAACCTCCAATCAATTTATTGCATCACAATTTTCAATTGTAAAAAGTTGGAAAACAAAGATATCATCGTTCGGGCAGCTACTGCCGACGATAAGCATTATGCTAATACCATCACCGACGAGATGGAGGCTTCTGCTAAAGCGCGTGGGACCGGCATTGCCAAGCGTTCCCCGGAATACGTGCAGCTGAAAATGGACGAAGGAAAGGCCGTTATCGCGCTCACCGCATCGGGTGAATGGGTCGGGTTTTGCTACATCGAGGCCTGGGGGCACGAGAAGTTCGTCGCCAATTCCGGCCTGATCGTAAACCCCGCATTCCGCGGTCATGGCGTGGCCAAAGCCATCAAGGAAAAGATCTTCGAACTGTCGAGAAAGAAATACCCCGACGCCAAGATCTTCGGGCTCACCACCGGCCTCGCCGTAATGAAGATCAACTCCGACCTGGGCTACGAGCCCGTTACCTATTCCGAGCTCACCGACGACGAGGAGTTCTGGAAAGGCTGCCGCAGCTGCGTGAACTACGAAGTGCTCATGTCCAAAAACCGGAAAAACTGCCTGTGCACCGCCATGCTGTACGACCCGGTAGAGAAAGCGAAGGAGATCGAAGAGCGGGCCGCCAAACTGCTGGCCGCCCAACAGGCCCAGCCTGCCGTCAAAGCAGCGGCCGTAGCCGTGGAGCCGCCATCCCGGAAACGGAAATTTAAAGGAAACTTTTCCCTGTTCGAGCGGTGGATGCGGTATAAAAAATACATCTTGCTGAAGGCAGCCCGGAAATCGGGCAGCGGAGGCGCCGGAGCTTCCCGGAAAAGGTTCTTCCTTTTCAGCTGGCTCTGATCCAATTAGAAACTATTTACGAATTACCAAATACAAGCAAAAAATTACCATGAGAAAAGTTGTACTGGGTTTCAGCGGAGGATTGGATACATCGTACTGCGTGAAATACCTGACCGAAGAAAAGGGTTATGAAGTACATTCCGTGATCGTGAATACGGGCGGTTTTACTGCGGAAGAACTGCAGGAGATCGAGAAACGCGCCTACAGTCTGGGTGTGAAAAGTCACAAGGCCGTAGATGCGGTTCGCTCTTATTACGATAAAGTGATCCGCTACCTCGTATTTGGTAACGTTCTCAAAAACAACACCTACCCCCTCAGCGTGAGCGCAGAGCGGATGAGCCAGGCCCTCGCCATCGCCGAATACGTGAAGGAAGTAGGCGCAGACGCCGTGGCACATGGTTCCACCGGCGCGGGCAACGACCAGGTACGGTTCGATATGATCTTCCACATCATGATCCCCGGTGTGGAAATCATCACCCCCATCCGCGACCTGAAACTCTCCCGCGAAGAAGAAATTTCCTATCTCCAGTCCAAAGGCGTGGAAATGAACTTCACCAAAGCGATGTACTCCATCAACAAAGGTATCTGGGGTACATCCGTGGGCGGTAAGGAAACGCTGACCTCCAACGGCATGCTGCCGGAAGAAGCCTGGCCCACACAACTCACTAAAAACGATCCCGAGCAGGTACAACTGACTTTCGAGAAAGGCGAACTGACCGGTGTTAACGATAAAAAATTCGATCACCCGACAGCCGCGATCGTATACCTGCAAAGCCTGGCCGGCGGTTTCGCCATCGGCCGCGACATTCACGTGGGCGATACCATCATCGGCATCAAAGGCCGCGTAGGCTTCGAAGCCGCCGCGCCCATGGTGATCCTCAAAGCGCACCACGCCCTGGAAAAGCACGTGCTCTCGAAATGGCAGCTCACCTGGAAAGACCAGCTGGCTACTTTCTACGGCAACTGGATGCACGAAGGCCAGATCCTCGACCCCGTTATGCGCGACATCGAAGCGTACCTCCAGCACAGCCAGGAAAACGTGACCGGTAAAGTGTTCGTAACATTGATGCCGTACCGTTTCCAGGTAACGGGCATCGAATCGCCGTACGATCTCATGAGCAGCAAATTCGGCAAGTATGGTGAAATGAACAGCGGATGGAGCGGCGAAGACGTGAGAGGCTTCAGCAAGATTTTCGGTAACCAGACCATGATCTGGAACCAGGTTAACGAATCCAACAAAAAATAAAAGGCATGAAAACGAGAAAGGCAGGCATTATCGGCGGGGCGGGATACACTGGCGGCGAAGCCATCCGGCTGCTGCTCAACCACCCCGATGTGGAACTGGCATTCGTTCATTCCCGCTCCAACGCGGGCAATCCGCTCCATGCCGTTCACGGCGACCTCCTCGGCGAAACAGACCTGCTGTTTACCGGAGAGATCGATAACTCCGTGGACGTGATCTTCCTTTGCCTCGGCCACGGAGAATCCAAAAAATTCCTCGAAGCCAACGATATCGCCGCATCCGTGAAGGTGGTAGACCTCAGCCAGGATTTCAGGCTGGGAGAATCCGTAAAAGGCCGCGAATTCGTGTACGGCCTGCCCGAAGCGAACCGCGACGCCATCCGTTCCGCCTCCAACATCGCCAATCCCGGTTGCTTCGCCACGGCCATCCAGCTCGGATTGCTGCCCCTGGCGAAAGCAGGGCTCCTCACCGAAGTGCACACCACCGGCATCACCGGCTCCACCGGCGCCGGCCAGAGCCTCCAGGCCACGTCGCACTTCACCTGGAGGGCCAACAACATCTCTACGTATAAAGTATTGCAGCACCAGCACCTGAAGGAAATCCGACGAACCCTGCAGGCCATACAGCCTGCTTTCGGCGGAGGTGTCCACTTCGTGCCCGTTCGCGGGGATTTCCCGCGCGGCATCTGGATCACTTCCTACCTGGACTGCAACCTTTCGCTCGACGAAGCCTACGCCCTGTATGAAGCGTATTACGAAGGCCACCCCTTCACCCACGTCAGCCGCAAACAAATCGACCTCAAGCAGGTTGTCAACACCAATAAAGTGCTCGTACAGCTGGAAAAACAAGACGGCAAACTCGTCATCCATTCCATCGAAGACAACCTGGTGAAAGGCGCCTCAGGGCAAGCGGTCCAGAATATGAACCTGATGCTCGGCCTCGAAGAAACGGCCGGCCTCAAACTGAAATCCATCGTATTCTAAACACCTTAGCTGCAAATTGGGGCCACCAGGCTCCATTTGTCAACTGAAAAGTCAAACGATTACAAAATGAAGTTATTCGACGTATATCCGGTTAACGATATCACCATCACCAAAGCGGAAGGCTCGCATGTCTGGGATGACCAGGGCAACCAATACCTCGACCTCTACGGCGGCCACGCGGTGATCTCCATCGGTCACACCCACCCGCATTACGTGCAGCGGCTGACCGACCAGCTGAACAAAGTAGGTTTCTATTCCAACTCCATCCACATCCCCCTGCAACAGCAGCTGGCGGAAAAGCTGGGCAAGGTGTCGGGGAAAGAAGACTACCAGCTGTTCCTCGTGAATTCCGGTGCGGAAGCGAATGAGAACGCGCTGAAACTCGCGTCTTTCTACAACGGTAAAAAGAAGATCATCGCTTTCAAAAAAGCTTTCCACGGGCGGACATCGCTCGCCGTGGCGGCTACCGACAATCCGAAGATCGTGGCGCCGGTGAACGAGACCGACAATGTCGTGTTCCTTCCCTGGGAAGATCTCGCTGCGCTGGAAGCTGCTTTCGATAAATATGAAGTGTCTTCCGTGATCATCGAAGGCATCCAGGGCGTGGGTGGCATCAACGTGGCGTCGGCAGCTTTCCTGCAGAAGATCCGCAGCCTGTGCGATCAGCACAACGCCGTGTTCATCGCGGATTCCGTGCAGTGCGGATATGGCCGGAGCGGTAAATTCTTCAGTCACGACCATGCCGGCGTGAATGCGGACATCTATACCATGGCCAAAGGCATGGGCAACGGTTTCCCCATCGGCGGCATCATCATCGCCCCCAAATTCCAGCCGAGCTACGGCATGCTGGGCACCACTTTCGGCGGTAACCACCTGGCATGCGCGGCGGCGCTCGCGGTGCTGGAAGTGATCGAAAAGGACCACCTCATCGCCAACGCGGAAAATGTGGGCAATTACCTCATGGACGAACTGCGGAAATTCCCCGAAGTGAAGGAAGTGAGGGGCAAGGGCCTGATGATCGGGATCGAACTGCCGGAAGAACTGGCGCATGTAAGAAAAGAACTGCTCTTCAAATACAGGATCTTCACCGGCGAAGCCAAGCCGAACGTCATCCGCCTGCTGCCTTCGCTGGCGCTGACGAAAGACCAGGCCGATCAGTTCTTAACCGCATTCAAACAAGCTTTAAAACCGGTACACGCGTAATGAAACAGTTTATTTCCGTGGAGGATGTGCCTGGCGTGCCACAAATGGTGGATATCGCGCTGGATTACAAGAAAAATCCTTTCAAAGAAAAAGGCCTGGGGGAAAATAAAACCCTCGGCATGATATTTCTCAATCCCAGCCTCCGCACCCGCCTCAGTACGCAGGTAGCCGCGCGGAACCTGGGCATGGAAGTAGTCGTGTTCAATATCGATAAAGAAGGTTGGGCGCTGGAAATGAACGACGGCGTTGTCATGAACGGCAATACCACCGAACACGTGAAAGAAGCCGCCGCCGTGATGGGCCAGTATTTCGATATCCTGTCCATCCGCACCTTCCCCGGACTGAAGAACAAGGAAGAAGACTATACGGAAAAATATATCAACCAGTTCATCAAATACGCCGGCAAACCGGTGATCAGCCTGGAAAGCGCCACCCTGCACCCGCTGCAGAGCCTCACAGACGCCATCACCATCCGCGAACAGTGGAACCAGCCGCGCAAGCCGAAAGTGGTGATGACATGGGCGCCCCACGTAAAACCGCTCCCGCAGGCCGTTCCCAACTCCTTCGCGCAGTGGATGAACGCCTGGGACGAAGTGGATTTCTCCATCGCACATCCCGAAGGCTACGAGCTCGACCCGAAATTTTCCGGCAACGCGAAAATTTATCACAACCAACAGGAAGCGATGGAAGGGGCTGATTTCGTGTATGTGAAGAACTGGTCGTCTTACACCGACTACGGCAAGATCCTCAACTCCGATCCCGCCTGGATGGTGACCAACGAGACGCTCAAAAATACCAGCAACGCCAAAGTCATGCACTGCCTGCCCGTTCGCCGCAACGTGGTGATCGCCGACGAAGTGCTCGACGGGCCGCAGTCGATCGTGATCCCCGAAGCGGGCAACCGCACCTGGGCCGCGCAGGCCGTGATCAGTGAAATCCTAAAAAACCGCTGATGGCTGCAAAAGAAAAAGTATTCGTCGTGAAAGTGGGCGGGAATGTCATCGACAATCCCGCCCTCCTCGATACGTTCCTCGCCGATTTCGCTAAAGTTCCCGGCAGAAAGGTCCTCATCCACGGCGGCGGAAAAATCGCTACCCGGATCGGGGACAAGCTGGGCATCGAATCGAAATACCTCAACGGCAGAAGGATCACCGACGCCGAAACGGTAGACGTGGTAACGATGGTCTATGGCGGCCTCGTCAACAAACAGATCGTCGCCAAACTGCAGGCCGCCGGCGCCAACGCCATCGGCCTCACCGGCGCGGATGCCAACATCATCCCCGCAGTGAAGCGCCCGGTCAAAGACGTCGATTATGGTTTCGTGGGAGACATTCCCGCCGGCACCGTGCAGACCGCTCCGCTGCAACTCTTGCTGGACGCGGGCCTCACACCGGTACTGTCTCCGCTCACGCACGACGGGAAAGGACAAATCCTCAATACCAACGCCGATACCATCGCCTCTTCGGTGGCCGTGGCCCTCGCTTCGCATTACGACGTTCGCCTGGTTTTCTGTTTCGAGAAGAAAGGCGTGCTGCGCGATGCGAACGACGATGATTCGGTGATCAACCTGATCAACCAGGACGTGTACCGCGAGCTACTGGCCGCCGGCGCACTGTCTGACGGCATTCTCCCCAAACTGGAGAACGCCTTCGCGGCCATCGGGAACGGGGTGAAAGAAGTGCTGATCGGCCATGCGGACGATCTGCGCCGCAACACCTCCGACGCCGTGGCCGGTACCTTAATATGCTGACTATATGTGGAATCAACAACGCTATGAAGACGCCGTTCAGCTACTGAAAACGCTCATCGCCACGCCTTCCTTTTCCAAAGAGGAAGACGGCACCGCCGCTATCCTGGCGGGCTTCATGGAAGATCACGGGGTAAAGCACCACCGTCATCTCAACAATGTATGGGCGCTCAATAAGCATTTCGATCCGGCGAAGCCCACCATCCTCCTCAATTCCCATCACGACACCGTTAAGCCCAACCCGCAATATACCCGCGATCCGTTCGCGCCCACCGTGGAAGACGGCAAGCTTTTCGGCCTCGGTTCCAACGACGCCGGCGGCTGCCTGGTGAGCCTCATCGCGGCGTTCCTGCATTTTTACGAAACGGAAAATCTCCCTTACAATATCGCCATCGCCGCCACGGCGGAAGAAGAAATAAGCGGCGTTAACGGCATCGAAAGCGTATTGCCCCTGTTGCCGGAAATCGACTTCGCCATCGTGGGCGAGCCCACGAAAACCGACCTCGCCATCGCCGAAAAAGGCTTGATGGTGCTGGATTGCGTGGCGCACGGCAAAGCCGGCCACGCCGCCCGCGACGAGGGAGACAATGCCGTGTATCATGCGATCGACGATATCAACTGGTTCCGCAATTACCGCTTCCCCAACGTGAGCGAAACGCTGGGGCCGGTAAAAATGAGCGTGACCGTGATCCATACTTCCAACAAGGCGCACAACGTGGTGCCGGCGGAATGCTCGTTTGTGGTGGATTGCCGCGCTACCGACCAGTACACCCTGGAAGAAATGCTGGAGACCGTCCGCGCGAACGTGAAATGCGACGTAAAGCCGCGCTCCATGCGCATGCGGCCTTCCTTTATCCCGAAAGAGCATCCGCTCGTGCAGGCAGGCATTGGCCTGGGAAAACAGCTGTATGGCTCGCCCACCACGTCTGACCAGGCGCTGATACCGGCTACCTCGGTGAAAGTGGGCCCGGGCGACAGTGCGCGCTCGCATTCGGCTGATGAATTCATTTACCTCGACGAGATCCGCCAGGGCATCGATACCTACATCCGCCTGCTGTCTGTCGTGAATGGCGTAAATTAGTGGCTATGAAACAGCTCATCCTCGAAAATAAACGTGTACTGCTTCGTCCGCTGGAAATGGGGGATGTCGACAGTCTGCTGGAAGTGTCGCTCGAACCGGAGATGTGGGCCGTTGGCTCCACGGCCATCCGCGACCGCGCAGAACTGGAGCGCTACATCCAGACGGCTTTGGCCGAAAGGGACCGCGGAGAGTCTGTCCCGTTTACGATCGTCGACAAGCAAAACGGCCGGATCGCAGGCAGCACCCGCTACGCGGCGATTTCGAGCCAGCACAAGCGCGCCGAGATCGGCTACACCTGGATCCATCCCGATTTTCAGCGCACTGGCCTCAACCGCGCCATGAAATTCGCCATGCTGCAACACGCATTCGAAGTCTGGCAGCTGAACCGGATAGAACTGAAAACGGACGAGCGCAACGAAAAATCCCGCAACGCCATGCTGGGCATCGGTTGCAAGCAGGAAGGGATTTTGCGGCACCATATGGTCACCTGGACGGGCCATCTGCGCAATTCCGTGTATTTCAGCATGCTCCGCGAAGAATGGCCGGACGTCCGCCAGCGGATTTTCGGCAAATATGATTTTTAAACTGATTGACGATGAAACTTTGGCAGAAAGATAAAGCCTCCCTCGCGGCGGTAGAACAGTTCACCGTAGGCCGCGACCGCGAAATGGACGCCTACCTCGCGCCCTTCGACGTGCTCGGCTCGCTGGCGCACATCGCCATGCTGGAATCTGTAGGGCTGCTGCCCGCGGAAGACCTGGCCGTGCTGCAAAAGGAACTGAAAAATATCTACCGCGAAATCGCCGAAGGGAATTTTGTGCTGGAAGACGGGGTGGAAGACATCCACTCGCAGGTGGAGCTGCTGCTCACCCGCCGCGTGGGCGAATCCGGCAAGAAGATCCACAGTGGCCGGTCCCGCAACGACCAGGTACTGGTAGACCTCAAGCTGTTCCTCCGCCATGAACTGGAAACGATCGTCGGCGAAACGAAAGAACTTTTCGACCTGCTGCAAAAGCAGAGCGAGCAGTATAAAGGCTCCCTGTTGCCCGGGTACACCCATCTCCAGATCGCGATGCCCAGTTCGTTCGGGCTGTGGTTCGGCGCGTATGCGGAAAGTCTGGTAGACGACCTGATCATGCTGCAGGGCGCTTACCGGGTGGTGAACAAGAACCCCCTGGGCTCGGCGGCTGGCTACGGCTCCTCGTTCCCGCTAAACCGTACGATGACCACGAGGCTCCTGGGCTTCGAGGCGCTCAACCACAATGTGGTGTACGCACAGATGGGCCGCGGAAAAACGGAGAAACTGGTAGCCTTCGCGCTGGCCGGCATCGCCGCTACCGTGTCGCGCATGGCCATGGACGCTACGCTGTTCATGAACCAGAACTTCGGGTTCATCGGTTTCCCCGATGAGCTGACGACCGGTTCGTCTATCATGCCCCACAAAAAGAACCCCGACGTTTGGGAGCTCATCCGCTCGCATTGCAACAAATTGCAGGCGCTGCCCAATGAGATCGCCATGATGACGGTAAACCTGCCGTCTGGTTACCACCGCGATCTGCAGCTGCTGAAGGAAAATCTGTTCCCCGCGTTCGAAACGCTGCGCAGCTGCCTGCGGATGAGCCGCCTCATGCTGGAAAACATCCGCATCAAGGAAGATATCCTCAAAGACGAAAAATACCGTTACCTGTTCAGCGTGGAAGTCGTGAACCGCCTCGTGCTGGAGGGCACGCCGTTCCGCGAAGCGTATAAACAGGTTGGGCTCGACATCGAAAGCGGCAAGTTCGAACCGGATACAGACATCCGCCATACCCACGAAGGCAGCATCGGCAACTTGCAGAACGATGCCATCAAAGCCCAGATGGACGCGGTGATCGGCGGATTTCCCTTTGCCTCGGTACACGCGGCGATCGATGCGCTCGTTAAATAATTTCGAAAGTATTTCCGGAAATAGAAAAGGGACGTCTGCTGAAGACGTCCCTTTTTTCATCTGTATATCGTGATGTCAGGCGGTGGCGAAGCTGCGCATTCCTTTCTGCTGGAGAACGGCCATGGCGGCCACCCACAGCGCCGCACCGGCGATCAGTACCGTGCCAATGCCGGAGATCAGCGAAAAGAGGAAGATGATGGCCACGGCGCTCCCGATCACCCAGATCGTATCCAGCCGGATGATCCATTTTACGGCGGCAGGAGTAGGACGTTGCGCCACAAAAAGCACGCCCGAAGCGAAAACGACGAGGAACAGCCCGACGGCGACGAAGGGAGCGGTGGCGGTAACGCCGAAGATGTTTGCGGCTACACCGGGGAAAATTGCCAGCAGCAGGCCGGTTGCCAGGGAAGAAATGCCGTTGATGCGTAAGGTGGTGGTTAAAGGTATCATGGTGTTTGTGTTTTGATTTGTTTTCGTTTGATTTGATGATACAAAAGTAGCGCGGCCCACCCGCCCGGGAGTTATCCGCAGGCGACAATCAATTGTCATTTCACGACAACCATCGTATCTTCCCGCCACGCCGTTCTAACTTTGGTGAAAACTTCCGCCATGCAGGATTATCAGCAACAATTACTTCGCGCATTATTAGCCTACGCCACGCAACGCGGCGCCGATCCCAAACGATTATGCGCCCTGTCCAACATCGATGCTCGCATTCTTCAGCAAGGGCATAAGGTGAGCGTAACCGCCACCGAAATCAACAGCCTCTGGAAAAACGCCGCCCATGCGGCAGATGATCCGCTCTTCGGGTTGCATTTCGGCGAAGCCATGCAACTGGCGGCCCTGGGCGTGGTGGGCCAGATCATCCAGACCAGCAATTCCGTGGGCGAAGCTGTGGCGCACGCCGGTGCATTGACGCCGCTGCTCACCGATATGTTCCGCATGCAGACCGATCACGGTGCCCAACAGTTTTCCATGAGCTTCGTGGCCGATCCCGTCAAAGCCGCCGATCATCCCCATACTTTCAAACATTTCAGCGCCTTCATCGCCGTGTTCGCGGTGCATGAACTGGACGGCCTGCTCATGCGCCGGCTGTCGCCCATCACCGTGCAATTGCCTTACGATGTGGAGGAAACGGCGGAGTTCGAACGGGTGCTGCGATGCCCGCTGAAAAAGAAAGGCGAAGCGCTCATCCTTACGTTCGACAACAGCTGGCTGCACCAGGAAATCCTGTCGGCCAACTACGAACTGCAAAGCATTTTGCTGCAACAGGTCCATGCGCTGCAAGCCGGTGCCCAGCCGGCGGGAGACTTTCATGCACGCATCTTTCAATACCTGCTAACCAATTCCTATCTCTATTCCGCGTCCCTCGAATCCGTGGCGGCAAATTTCAGCATGAGCCCGCGGAGCCTGCAACGTAAGCTCGCAGGCGAGGGTGTTACTTTCCTGCAGGTGCAGGACGAAGTCCGCAAAGCCCTGGCGCTGGATTATCTCCGTTCCGGCCATCATTCCGTCAAAGACATCGCGTATATGCTCGGCTACAACGAGTCGAGCGCTTTCCTCAAAGCCTTCAAACGGTGGACGGGCAAGACGCCCGGCGAAATGCGCACGGCATAAAAAGACGAAGCCGGCGTTGTGCGCCGGCTTCAATACTTGGTTCGGATATGGTTTTCATAAACGTTACAGACCGATTTTCACACCGGCCATAAAATTGATGCCCGCCATGGGGAAATAATTATTGATCGCTTTCATGGTGCCGCCTTCCAGGTAACCGTAGGTGTAGCCATTGGGCGCGTATTGTTTGTCGGTAAGATTGTAGGCGATGAACTGGAGGCCCAGCTCGCGGAAGATCCGCTGCGGAACGGTGTAGTTGAGGCGCAGGTCGGTAACGGCGTAGCCATCGAGCCGGCGGTTTTTATCGCCTGAATTGTCGAGGTACTGCGGGCCTACGCCTTTCTCCACGAGGTCTGCCGAAAACCCTTTGAACGGCCGGAACGTCAGCGTAGCGCCGCCCACGAAAGAAGGGGAGAACGCGATTTCCGTGCTTTCGTATGTCTGCGGTTTCTGGCCGCCGTTGTCCCAATCGTCGAGGTACTCGGTGAATGCGCTGAGCCGGTTGCGGCTGAAAGCAGCGTTCGCCTGAACGGTGAACCATGCGGCGGGCGTGTATTGTCCTTCCACTTCGATCCCCAGGCGATAGCTTTCCGGGATGTTGGTGCGGGCATAAGCGCCCACATCGTTGATGCGGCCGGTGGGCACGAGCTGGTTGCGGTAGTTCATGTAGTACACGTTCGCCTGAACGCCGGCGTTGGCGCCGCGCCAAACGTAGCCTGCTTCCAGGTTGCGGAGGGTTTCATGCAGCGGGGCCTGCGCGCCGCCCACTTCGAAATCGTCGCGGTTCGGTTCCTTGTTGCCGATGGCGTAAGAAGCGTATACGTGCTGTTTTTCGTTGATGGTGAAAGTGGCGCCGCCTTTGGGATTGAAGAAATCGTATTTCTTATGTTGACGGATGCCCGGGTTCTTGCGGAAGCCGTCGAGTTCGTAGTTGACGTGCCTGTATTGCAGGTCGGCAAAGAGTTTCAGCTTGCTGGTCACCGCGTATTCACCTTTCCAGTATACGTTCAGGTCGGTCTTGAGCGCGTCGAGGTCATACCAGCGGAAGTCTTTATCGAACCCGCCTTTTTCCGCCCAGATCACTTTGCCATAGTGGTTTCCTTCGTACTTGTTCCAGCCGCCGCCTGCCGTCCAGGTGAATTTTTTGAGGTCGTGACGGATGGAAAAGATGCCGCCATAGAAGTGGTTGTCGAGCCACAACTGGCGGATAAGGTCGCTTTGGTGGGTGGTATCGCCATCGTGTACGGGGCCGGTGATGCCATAATCCACGTACCAGTCGTTTTCCCGCCAGTTTTCATAGTAACCCTTGCCGCGGGTGTAATGCAGTGCGGCGTTGAAATGGAGGTTCGTCCGGAAGGCGTGGTTGAACAGCAGCTGGTAATGGTCTTGCTGATAATTATCGGTTTCGTTGTCGTAGAACCCGCCTTTGTCCATTTTCCCGTTGGGGTTGTACGTCCGGCCGAATTCCTTGATTTCTGCGTCGGTGGAGCCGGTCCAGGCCTGGTAGGTTTTTTCCTTGCCGGAGAAGACGTTGAGGCGGATGGAGGATTTGCCGGCGATGTAGGCGAAGGAGGTGTAGAAGGATTTCAGGTCGGAGGTGGCGCGGTCTATATACCCGTTAGACGAAACCTTTGACAGGCGCACATCGGCGGTGAAGTGATCGTTGATCAGGCCAGACCCTGCGCTGATGGTGGTTTTCCAGCTGTCGAACGAGCCGTAGGAGGCGTTGATTTCGCCGTATGCCTTGTCGCGGAATTCGTTGGTAGACAGGTTGAGTGATGCGCCGAAAGCGCCGGCGCCATTGGTGGAGGTGCCTACGCCGCGTTGCAGCTGGATGCTGGAAACGGAGGAGGCGAAGTCGGGCATGTTCACGAAGAAGGTGCCTTGCGATTCCGCGTCGTTTATGGGTATGCCGTTCACGGTGACGTTGATGCGGGTGATGTCGGAGCCACGGACGCGCAGGCCGGTGTATCCGATACCGGCCCCGGCGTCGGAGTTGGTGGTGACGGACGGGAGTTGGTTGAGGAGGAGGGGGAGGTCTTGTCCCAGGTTTTGTTTGGCGATGTCTTCGCGGCGGAGCTCGGACTTGGTGAAGGGTGAGTTGGTGCCGGCGCGGAGGGAGGTGATTTCCACGGGTTTCACGAACAGTCCGGTTTCGGAGAGGGTGAAATGCAGTGTGGAGGTGCCTTTGCGGAGGGTGTCCCTGCTGGGGGCGTATCCGAGGAAGCTGGCCTGAACGATGGCGGGCTGCTGTTTGGGAAGTGGGAGGGAGAATCGGCCGCTGGCGTCGGTGATGGCGGAGGGGCCGTTAAGAATGGCGATGGTGGCGCCTTCCAGTGGTTGGCCGGTGCGCGCGTCGGTGGCGGTGCCGGAGAGTGTTCTTTGTGCCAGTGCGGCGGTGGTGCAGCAAAGCAGGGCAAAGAGCAGGAGATGTTTCATGATCGGTTCCTGTTTATGACGGTTTTAAGGTTCGATGACCAATAGCGGAGCTGGGCCGGTGAGGGCCGCGCCGATGTACTATCGCAATAAAAACAGGTAAGTAGGAAATGAGCCGCTTACCTTTCCTTACCAGCATTACCTGGTTAGGTTCAACGGGTTTGATCTCAGCCTGATAGTAAGGCACCCCGAGGTGAAAAGGGCCGTTTACGGGCCCGTATTCTGGGCAAAGGTAGCTATAGCGCCTGAAAAATGCCGAAATAATTTTTCGTGTTTAAAAATTGCTTTAACTTACAATTCGTTAACCCGATACTGCTTTCTGATAGAATAATTCCCATAGCCAACTTTTTTATTTGTTAACCTAAATCACAAACAATGATTAAGATTCAATTGATCGGTCACCTGGGCAAGAATGCTGTTTTGCATGAGGTGAACGGTAAGCAGGTGCTGAATTTCAGTGTGGCGCATAATGAGCGTTACAAGAATGCGCAGGGCGTGGCGCAGGAGCGCACGATCTGGGCAGACTGTGCGATGTGGGCGCCGAATGCGGTGGGGGCATATCTGCTGCAGGGGACGTACGTGTATGTGGAGGGAGTGCCCTTCCTGGATATGTACACGACGCAGAATGGTTCGCCGGCTTGTGCGCTGAAGGTGCGGGTCACGAACGTGCAGTTGTTGAATCACGGTCCGCGGCTGGAAGGGAAGCCTGGGGGCGAGGGTTCTCCGGAGGGTGGACTGGCGGTTCCGGTGTCGGAAGACGTGACGGAGGAGCTGCCGTTTTGATGCGTCACTAAACTAATCCATGTTATTTCGATGATAAGTACAGGCAGCCGGCTGGAACGGCCTGGCTGCCTGCATCCATATCCCTGGGCTGGTGTGCGGCTTGGGGTGGGAGAGGTGTGTGCTTTCGTGAGTGGGGAGGTTGTTGGGTGAAACTGGCAATTCAAAGGATTACGGATAGGTGCTAAAAATGAACGGATGGATAGGATGGAAATGAGCGGATGGATAGAATGGTAAAGAGTGTGGTGGATTGACTGGTGAAACAGCCAATTCAAAGGATGATGGATAGGATACTAAAACGAGCGGATTGAAGGATGGTGAAATGTGCGGATTGATAAAATAGTGACAGATATGGGTGATTGATGGATGAAACAGCCAATTCAAAAGGATGATGTATAGGATACTAAAATGAGCTTATTGGAAGGATGGTAGAATGTGCGGATTGATAGAATGGTGGTGGGTATGGGTGATTAATGGGTGAAACAGCCAATTCAAAAAGGATGATGGATAAGATACTAAAACGAGCGGATTGAAGGGATGGTAGAATGTGCGGATTGATAGAATAGTGGCGGGTATGGGTGATTGATGGGTGAAATAGCCCATGAAAAAAGGATGATGGAAGGGATATTAAATGAGCGGATTAATTGAATGGTAAAATGAAAGATAGGGTAGGTGATATTACGGTATATGTGCAGTGATGAAAGTTGATGTATGAAGTTGAAAGCAAGGATATTCCAGATATACTCGATGCATCTGTTTGTTCTGAGCGAATTCGGTAAAAATGAGCCGGTAAGGAAACGAGCTTTATTCACCGAAAATTTTGACGAACCATGGAATGTACACAATGCAAAAAAGGAAAAAGAGAACGAGGACAAGTCAACGTTTATCTTGAAAGAGATGACGCCGTATTCGTAGTACATGGTGTACCTGCGGATATCTGCGACGCATGCGGATTTTACGATGTGTCTCCTGAAATTATGGATATACTGGAAAAGAAAGCCACGAACATTCTGCAGCATGAAGCGCATATGAAGTTAATGCATTTGCGACCGGGATCGGCATAGCTGGCTGTGATAACTGCGGTAAGTACGGTTTGCCGAACGCATCCATTCATTTCCGATTTTGCTGTATAGCTTCCGAGCAGGAATGCCATGCCAGTATCCAATTTCCGCGTCGATGAGATGGCCGCGGTATGTTTGTATTATTTCATGATTGTATTGTTTCATTGGAAATTGACATTACTGCCATCCAATTTCAAAGGCACAATTGAAATTGTCGCATTTCGATCGGGTGTTCCATGGCGAGTAGTGGCAACAGAAATAAGCCCGACTCGCGGAACACATTTAATCATTTCCAATTTGACGGTATAACTTCCGGGCAGGAATGCCATGTCAGTATTCAATTTCCACGGTGATGGAGATGGTCGCGGTATGTTTGTATTATTTCGTGATTGTATTGTTACAATGGAATTGACATTGCAGTCATCCAGTATAAAGGACAGAATTGAAATTGTCGCATTTCGATCGGGTGTCTTGGCGAGTAGTGGCAACAGAAATAAGCCCGACTCGTGGACACATACATTCATTTCCGATTTGGTTGAACAACTTCCAAACAGGAAAGGCTATGCCTGTTTCAGTTTCCTCGGCGACGGAAATGGCTACGGCCTGAATGTGTTGTTTTACATGTACGTATTGTTCCATGGGAATTGAAATTGCCGCCAAACTGCAGCAAGAAACACAAATGAGATTGTTATTAGCAAGGATGTTTCGTGTGTCAACGGTTGATCATTGCATGCATTCGAGAGAAAATATTTTTTCGGCTGTGATCCTTTGTAGTGGATGGTTTTGGTGTAGTTTAAATAAATTTCCCCTGGAAGAATGGAAAATAAATTTCGCTTTAGGAAATATTTTCACTTACATTTGCACCCACATTGCGAGGTAGAGCAGAGGTAGCTCGTCGGGCTCATAACCCGAAGGTCAGAGGTTCGAATCCCCTCCTCGCTACAGCAGAAACCGCGATCACAGTAATAAGTGTTCGCGGTTTTTTTATGCGTTTTTTTTCTCAAGCCCCAATCACAATCCAATACCCGAATGGATTGATCATTTCTTTACCTACTATCTCGGTTTTTCCCCAACACAACTGATTTTGTAGATAAATTCACTGGCTCCCCAACGCAACTGTTTGTGTAGATAAATTCACCGGCAGAAATGATGGCTTCACCCGTAAATGGCGATGGCTGGTTTGAATGGCGCATGACGCATTTCTGCCAGGAACTCAAAGAGAGGAAAAACTTCGAGATCATCCCGGATTTCTTTCAAATAGACCCGGCGGGCGCTGGCGACACTGGTAAAGAATATTGGATGGGGTGGGTGAATATGTTGCGGTTTTCATCACCCGAACACAATTTTGTACAGCGTGTAAATTTTTTTTATTCCCTTGTAATCAGCCGCAGGGAAGACTTCCGCCCAATCGCCAACAACAGTAATCCCCCGATTCCCAAAAAATATTTGGCAACAGAAATAATTCCCTTACCTTTGCAACCACATTGCGAGGTAGAGCAGAGGTAGCTCGTCGGGCTCATAACCCGAAGGTCAGAGGTTCGAATCCCCTCCTCGCTACGAAAGAAAGTCGGAATCCCGCTCCCGGAGCGGGATTCACTTTTTTATAAACATCAGGGTCACACGTACGGATATCCGCAAAAATGCACCGTCTATCGAATCTTGCCGAACCACTTCGGCTTTTTTTATTTGTGCTACCTTTGCAGCCGAACTCCCCGGTATCACATCCCCGAGGCCGTTCAACGAATTAAATTTTATAATGATGCATCGCGCAGGTTTTGTCAATATTTTCGGGAAACCGAACGCAGGAAAATCAACCCTCCTGAACGCCATCCTCGGCGAAAAACTCGCCATCGTTTCCCCCAAAGTCCAAACCACCCGCCACCGCATCACCGGCGTTCTCACCGAGCCCGGCTACCAGATCGTCTTCTCAGACACCCCCGGCATCATCGACCCAAAGTATAAAATGCACGAGAAAATGATGTCGGCCGTGAAATCCGCACTCGAAGACGCCGATATCGCCCTCCTCCTCATGGATGGCCGCGATAACCTCGACGAATGCCTCGAACTCTTCGGTTCCCTCAAGCTCAAAGGCACCTCCATCCTCGTTATCAACAAGATGGACAACCTCGAAGCCCCCGCCATCGAAGACATCAAAGCCAAATGCCTCGCATGGGGCAAAGCCAAATCCGTCATCTTCATCTCCGCCATCCAGAAGAAAAATATCGACCTCCTCAAAAAGGAAATCGTGCAGCTCCTCCCGGAAAGCGAGCCCTTCTACCCGGAAGACACACTCACCGACCGCTCTACCCGGTTCTTCGTAGCCGAAATGGTCCGTGAACAAATCTTCCACCTCTTCGAAGACGAAATCCCCTATCACACCGCCGTGGTAGTCACCCTCTTCCAGGAAAAACAAACACTGACCAAAATATCCGCCGATATCGTCGTAACCCGCGAAACGCAAAAAGGCATCATCCTCGGCGAAAGAGGAAGGTCCATCCGCGAAATCGGGTCCCGCGCCAGACAGGAAATCGAAAAATTCCTCGACCGGAAAGTTTTCCTCGAGCTCCATGTCAAAGTGCGCGACAAATGGCGTGATAACGATAATTACCTCCGTGAATACGGATTATTGTAAACAACGACTTTAAAATCTGAATAATATGCCAGGGTTCACAGTAGCCATCGTCGGACGCCCGAACGTTGGGAAATCCACCCTCTTCAACCGCCTGCTCGAACAACGCAAGGCCATCGTCGACGACGTCAGCGGCGTTACCCGAGACCGCCAGTACGGCATCGCCGATTGGAACGGCAAAACCTTCAACGTCATCGACACCGGCGGGTTCGTATCCCGCTCCGAAGACGTGTTCGAACGCGAGATCCGCAAACAGGTAAAAATCGCCATGGAAGAAGCAAACGTGCTGATCTTCATGTGCGACGTTACCACCGGCATCACCGATCTCGATGCCGATGTGGCCGACCTGCTCCGCCGCTCCTCCAAACCCGTGTACCTCGCCGTTAACAAGGTAGACAACCACGAACGCCAGCTCGAAGCCACCGAATTCTATTCCCTGGGCTTCGAAAACATACATTTCCTGTCTTCCATGACCGGCAGCGGTACGGGCGAACTGCTCGACGATATCGCCGCCCTCATCCCCGAAGAAGAACAGGCGACCAATGAAAACGACGGCATCCCCAAGATCGCCATCATCGGCCAGCCGAACGTAGGGAAATCCTCGCTCCTCAACGCCCTCATCGGCGAAGAACGCAACATCGTTTCCGACATCGCCGGTACCACCCGCGACACCATCCATACCCGCTACCGCCTGTTCCAGAAGGATTTCATGCTGATCGACACGGCCGGTATCCGCCGCAAGGCCAAAGTACACGAAGACCTGGAATTCTATTCCGTGATCCGTGCCATCAAGGCGCTGGACGAAGCCGATGTATGCCTCCTCATCCTCGACGCCGAAAAAGGCATCGCAGGGCAAGACCTCAGCATCTTCAGCCTCGCCGCCCGCAAAGGCAAGGGCCTGGTGATTTTCGTGAATAAATGGGATTTGGTGGATAAACAGACCAACACCGCCCGCGATTACGAAAAGGCACTGCGTGAGCGCATCGCGCCGTTTACCGACGTGCCCATCATCTTCGGTTCCGTGATCGAGAAGCAGCGTATCTTCAAAGCCGTGGAAACCGCCCTGGAAGTGTATGACAACCGCCAACGCAAGGTGCAGACCTCCGTGTTGAACGATATTATGCTCAAGGCGATCGAAGCGCACCGTCCGCCCGTAGTCCGCGGCACGGCCATCAAAATCAAATACGTAACGCAACTGCCCACGCATACGCCGGCCTTCGCGTTTTTCGCCAATTTGCCCGACGATATCAAAACGCCGTATAAAAATTACCTGGAGAACAAACTCCGCGAAAACTTTAATTTCCAGGGAGTTCCGATCCGGATTTTCTTCCGGAAGAAATAATTTCTCCGTATTACATTAAAATTTATTTTGTAATACAGGAATTTTGAATACCTTTGCGGCGTTTTAAAACAAACATCAACATGAAAAAATTATTCGTACTCGCTATCGCTGTTGGCGCATTCGTAGCTTGCAACAACGCTGCTACCACTTCTAACGACTCTACCAACGTAGCTACCGATTCTCCGGCTGTTGCTCCCGTTGTTGCTGATTCCGCTGTTGTAGCTGACTCCGCTGTAGTTGCTGACTCTGCTGTTGTAGCTGATAGCACTCACAAACACTAATTAGCGTTTGATGAAAGTATATGGTCCTTCCGGTGCAAACCGGAAGGATTTTTTTGTTTGGCACAGTCATTGCGCGGATAGGGAATATTAAACCATCAAAACCATATCTCAGATGAAAAAGTTATTCCTGCTCGCATTCGCCGCCGGACTTTTCGCGGCCTGCAACAACAACGCATCCAACAACGCTGATTCTACTGCTGTTCCGACCGATTCTCCGGCGATGGAAGAAACATCGCCCATGCCGCCGGACACTTCCATGCAAGCCACTGACTCTACCAGCCTGAACCAGGCGCCGGCTACCGACAGTGCTGCCGCACCGAAGCAATAGTTTCGTACGTTGAAAACGCATATAGATCCTCCCGGCTCCTGGCCGGGAGGATTTTTGCTGTTTGGCACAGCAATTGTTCAGATGGGAAACTAACTAACCGGAACGAGCAATGAAACGAAGCCTGATAACGATGTTGCTGCTTTGCAGCCTGCATGTGTTTGCCACCGCCCAGAACGACCCCGGGAACTATGTGTTCCGCTTTCCCGGTACAGACCTCCGCGGCCTGGCCCAGCTCCCGCAAGCCACGCGCGACAGCATCCTCACGGCCTTCTCCCGCTTCGACCCCGCCACGCTCGATTTCTCGCAAGCTTCCCCGCAACACGGCGCCGCGCTGCGCTCCGTGCTCATAGATATGATGGAAACGGTACGCACCGTCATCCGCGACCCTGCTTCCGCCGGTGAAATGGACCGCAAAATGACCGTTCTCCAGCGTAAAATGGATGAAGTCCAGGAAAATATCATCGAGGAAGATGCCCTCAAACAGCTGAAACAGACCTACGAAAACGATCGCGCCCGCCGCACCCGCGAATTCGAATTGCGCGCCTATGGCAGCGACCGTGAGCAGAAAATGGCTAAACGCCAGCTGGAACAGGAGCTGCGCGATCTCCGCAAAGACTACGAAGAGGAGCGGGCGCGCGTCCGGCATCGATGATTCCCCCTTTCATGTCATAGGCCCGGTAGCAGGGAACCCTTATTTTTGGGTCAGAATACCCTATAACCGAACCGTACGCCTATGAAATCCGCACCCTTCTGGTATGCCTTGCGCATATGGCTGGCCAGTGTGGCCATTTCGCCGCTGATTTTCATTATCACCATTTACGACCGCATGCCGGGCAGCATCCTGCTCGATTTTGTGCTGTCGCTGCTCTTGCTGGCCGTGTCCATGCTTTTCGGGCTCCCGTCGCTATTCGTTTTCGGATGGTTGATGGCCCGCAAATTCGCCACCGGGGCAGACGAGCCCGAGCTGAGAAGCTACGCTTCGCGCTGCGCGCCGTTCGTGCTGGCGTTTAACTTTTTAATGCTGTGGGTGATTTTACGGTCTGACGTGCTCGCCGATCCCTGGTTTTACCTCCGGCTGGTGGGCGTGTACCTGCTCACGACCCTGTTCTGCATCCGGTACATGCGGCTTTTGGAAATCACCGGTAAGCATTAAGATACTGCTGCAACGGGACTGGGAATGGCAAAAAAAGATTGATGTGGAAAGGCTTTCGGGCGCTATCGTTTTTTATCCGGTAAAAGATAAAAAATGATAAACGAAACAAATACGATTAAGGCGGATAAGGTCACGTAATACTTCATCGTGCTGCAAAATAAATGCATGCCAGTGGAATTTATGTCGCCCGGGCGTTAAATTTTACGGATGGAAAAAGAGGCAAAGGATGTTCATGACTGCTTTTTCTTTTTATCAGGCAGCAGGACGTAAATAAGGTATATCGCGAAAAGGATGCGAATGATATAGGGGAACATGCTGCAAAATTACGAAAAAAGCCGGAGAGGAAAGGTTCCGCTCCGGCTTTTGACTTGTTATCGGGATAACTACTTGGTTTTCTGCAGTTCCTGCACCGCACGGGTGATCGCGGGATCGCCGGCGTTCGCTACTTCGTAGAAGCCCTCCGTCCGCCAGCGTTGGCGCGCCAGCAAGGCTTTGATACGGGTACGGATCTCTTCGTTGTCTTTCGCCGAAGCGCGGTCCATTTTCACACCTTCTTCCGTGGCCAATGTCCGGAAACCGGCCATCATCTTATCATTCACCTGCCAGTCGCGGTTGAACGACGACGCGTCCTTGAAAGCGGCGAATTCAGCGGCGTTGGCGGTATAATATTGATACACGTAATCGCCGAAAACGTTGCGGTTGTACAGTTCGGTGAGCAGTTCGGAATAACGGGTGGTATCGAAGGGGATGAAAATATCCGGGGTGATGCCGCCGCCGCCGTAAACGATCGCGCCGCTGGGGCCGGGTTTACGGAATTTGAGGCTGGAATCCACCGGGCGGATGCTGTCGCCGTTCACGAATTCGCCATGGCTGTATCGGTTGGCGATATCCTCTTCATAGGCTTCACGGCCGTTTTCGTAGCTTTTCTGGATGCTCCGGTTGGAAGGCAGGTAATACCGCGCGATGGTGAGCCGGAGGGTAGCGCCATTGTCCAGCTCGAAAGGCTCCTGTACCAGGCCTTTGCCGAAGCTCCGGCGGCCGATGATGATACCTCGGTCCCAATCCTGGACCGCACCGGCCAGCACTTCGCTGGCGGAAGCGGAGCCTTCGTCGATGAGGATAGCCAGGTTCCCTTTCTCGAACGCGCCGGGGCGGGAGCAGGTGTAATCCTGGCGCGGGGAGTTTTTACCCTGCGTATAGACGATGAGTTTATTGCCGTCGAGCACCTCGTCGGCCAGTCGGGTAGCCGCATCCAGCAGGCCGCCGCCGTTCTGGCGAAGGTCGATCACCAGCTGCTTCATGCCCAGTTTTTCCAGTTTGCGGGTAGCTTCGAGGAATTCGGTGTAGGTGGTAGCGGCGAATTTGCTGATCTTGATGTAACCCACGGTGGGGGCCGTCATATACGCCGCGTCTACGCTGTTGAGGGGAATAACGCCGCGTTTGATGGTGATGTCCAGTTCCCGGGCGCCCCGGAGCATGCGGGTTTTAACGGTGGAATTGCGGGGGCCGCGCAGCAGTTTGCGGATGGCTTCCGCCGTGATGTTCTTCCCGGCCACGTTCACGGAATCGTCCACTTTCAGGATTTTGTCGCCCGTAAGCACGCCCGCCGCATCCGATGGGCCGCCGGCGATCACGCTGAGGATGTTGACGGTATCCTTGATGATGTTGAATTCCACCCCGATGCCTTCGAAGTTGCCGTCGAGGTCTTCATTCACCTCCTGCACGTCTGCCGGGGGAATATATACCGAGTGGGGATCGAGGTGGGAGAGGAGACCTTCGATGGCGTCTTCCTGGATGGTGGCCACGTCGAGCGTGTCTACGTAATTATATTTCAGGAGGTCGATCACTTCCTGCAGGGAGCTTCTCCTATTGACGAAAAAACTGACGGAATCACCGTTCCGGGCCGCGGGCATCTTGTGCCCCAGGTACATCCCCAGTGCCAGCACACCGGCAAACATCAGGGGCAGCCAAACTTTTATTCTTCTGTTGTCCGACATATGATTATTTAAAACGTTGAGGGGAATCCACCCTTTTGTTTAACTTGTGACAAAAATAACATATTCACAAGCAAAACATCTACATCTCAATCTTAATTTCATAAACGATCGGATATGCCTTCGAAAGTTAAGCTGGTGGCGGATAGTGGGTCCACCAAAACGGAATGGTGCCTGACGGACGGCAAGAAGCGGCAGACCTGGATGACGCAGGGCCTCAGCCCGTATTTTCTTACCAGCGTACAGATAGAAGAGGCCATCCGGGCGGAGTTGCTGCCGCAGATGGACGATGTTTTGCCCGACCAGGTCTATTTCTACGGGACCGGCTGCAAGGCGGAAAACAACGTGAAACTGGTCCATAAAGCCCTCCATACCGTGTGGCCAAAGGCCAAAGTGGAGGTTACGCACGACCTGATGGGGGCCGCCCGCGCCCTGTGCGGCCACGAGCCCGGCATCGTGAGCATCCTCGGCACCGGCTCCAATTCCTGCTATTATAATGGTAAAGAGATAGAAAAGAACAACCCGGGCCTGGGGTTCATCCTGGGCGACGAAGGCTCCGGCGCCTATCTCGGGAAGAAAGTGCTCCAATATTACCTGTACGATACCTTCGACGGGGACCTGCGCTACCGGTTCGACCAGAAGTTCGGCATCCAGCGCGACGAAATCCTCGATAACGTCTACCGCAAACCCCTGCCCAACCGCTATCTCGCGTCTTTCACGCCCTTCCTGGCCGAAAACCGCGGGCATTTCATGGTCGAAAATATCCTGGAAGACAGCCTCAACGAGTTTTTTTTCAATCACCTCTATAAATACCGCGAAAGCTGGACCGTGCCCCTGCACTTCACGGGCAGCGTTGCCTTCCACTTCCGCGACGTCCTCGAAACCCTCTGCAACCTCTACGAACTGCAGCTGGGAAGGGTGCTCAAAAACCCGATGGACGGACTGGCATTGTATCACGAAGATCAAGATTAACCTTATGGCATTCACTAAAGTCACAGAGCAGCCGAGCCAATACCGCCACCTGGAAACCATGACCGTTCAGGAAGTGCTCACCAATATCAACAACGAAGACAAAACCGTTCCCCTGGCCGTGGAAAAGGCCATCCCGCAGATCACCAAGCTCACGGCCGCCATCGCCGACAAAATGCTGGCGGGCGGACGCCTCTTTTATATGGGCGCCGGCACCAGCGGCCGCCTCGGCATCCTCGATGCTTCTGAATGCCCGCCCACATACGGCGTGCCCCAGGGGCTGGTAGTTGGGCTCATCGCCGGGGGGATTCCGCCATCCGCCGGGCCGTTGAAAATGCGGAAGACGACCGCGAGCAGGGCTGGCGCGACCTCCTGCAGTGGAACATCACCGATAAAGACGTAGTAGTAGGCATCGCCGCCAGCGGCACCACGCCCTACGTGATCGGCGCCCTCAAGGCCTGCCGCGAAAACGGCATCGTGACCGGTTCCATCTCCTGCAACCCCGGCTCGCCCGTTTCCGAACATGCGGATTTCCCCGTTGAAGTAGTAGTAGGACCCGAGTTCGTGACCGGCTCCACAAGAATGAAATCCGGCACGGCGCAGAAGCTCGTCCTCAACATGATCTCCACCACCGTCATGATCCAGCTTGGCCGTGTGGAAGACAATAAAATGGTGAACATGCAGCTCAGCAACGAAAAGCTGGTAGACCGCGGGGTAAAAATGGTGATGGAACAGCTCCAGCTCGGCGATTATGAAACGGCCAAAAGCCTGCTCCTGGAATACGGCAGCGTGAAGCGCGCGGTTGAAAGCAGAAAATAAAAAATTACATAAATTGCCGCCATGCATGAGATAGAACCTTTTTATAACTGGCGACATCTGTACACAGCGGAAGAAGACGAGCTGTCGCCGTTCTATGGCCGCGAATACAGCGAATTCGAATTTACCAATACGGTTTATAACTATTACGTCCACCCGCAATGGGACGATTTCGGCGCGCCCAACCTGTACATGAAGCTCCTGTTCGCCGATTACCAGTTCAACTATGCCATCATCGAGCTGATCGGGGAGTGGAACGATGCGGTGGAGAACAACATCATGACGCTCAAGCGCGACGTGATCGACGTGCTCATTTCACATGGTATCAATAAATTCATACTGATCGGTGAAAACGTCCTCAATTTCTATTCTTCGGATGACTGTTATTATGAAGAGTGGTGGGATGATATCCGGGACGACGGGGGCTGGGTGGTGTTGCTGAACCTGCCGCAGCAGACGCGGGAGGAGTTCGAGAGCGCGCGGCTGGAGAATTATGTCCATTTGCTGGACGAGCCGAAGTGGCGAACCTTTCTGCCGCAACACTTGTTTAATCTCGTGGACAACTGGGTGATGAAGCGGCTGGAATAAGCATTTTTCGTGACATTTATCATTTGGTTTTAATTTTTCATGTTATAAATTTGCCCGACATTTCACTTATTTATTCATACTAAAGGAAGCTTAGAACGTATCTTATGAAATGGTCGCAATTCTTTTCAACCTCCATCGGTAAGAAACTGCTGGTAGGAGCCACCGGCTTTTTTCTGTGCACATTTTTGATCGTGCACCTGGCTGGCAACCTCTCGCTGATGAAACACGATGGTGGTCAGGCCTTTAATCTGTATGCGGATTTCATGGGACACAATCCCCTGATCCAGACGCTGGCCTGGGGGCTTAAAGTGGTGATCCTCATCCACGCTTTCCTCGCCATTCAGCTCACCATCCGCAACCAGGCCGCCCGGCCGGTGAAGTACGCCGTTAAGCCCGGCAACAAAACTTCATCCTGGTTCAGCCGCCAGATGGCGATCATGGGCAGCATCCTCCTCATCTTTATCGTTGTCCACCTCGCCAATTTCTGGTGGAAGATGCACTACGGTTCTTTGGACAGTGCTACCTACGACGGCAAGGAAGTAGGCGATCTGTACGCGGCGGTATGGTTTACATTCGAGAACATCTGGCTGGTGGTGTTGTACGTGATCGGCATGATCGCACTGTCTTTCCACCTGGTCCACGGTTTCAAAAGCTCGATGCAGACTTTCGGGTTTAATCACCCGAAGTACAACGGCATGATCAATTTCATCGGCCTCTGGATTTTCGGAATCCTGATCCCGGTCCTTTTCGCGGTGATCCCCGTGTACATTTACATTAATCAAATCTGATAAAGCTAAAGCAAGGATATTATGTTGAACGCAAAAATTCCTGCTGGCCCTCTGGAGACCAAATGGAGCAAATATAAAAGCACCGTGAAGTTGGTAAACCCGGCCAACAAGCGGAAACTCGAGATCATCGTGGTAGGTACCGGCCTGGCCGGCGCTTCCGCAGCCGCAGCCCTCGGTGAGCTCGGGTATAAAGTAAAAGTTTTCTGCTTCCAGGACAGCGCACGCCGTGCACACTCCATCGCGGCGCAGGGAGGCATCAACGCAGCCAAGAACTATCAAAACGACGGGGACTCCGTTTTCCGTCTTTTCTACGATACCGTGAAAGGTGGCGACTACCGTGCCCGCGAGGGTAACGTGTACCGCCTGTCTGAAGTGAGCGGCAATATCATCGACCAGTGCGTGGCGCAGGGGGTTCCCTTCGCCCGTGAATATGGCGGATTGCTCAGCAACCGTTCGTTCGGCGGCACCCAGGTGCAGCGTACCTTCTACGCCGCCGGCCAAACCGGCCAGCAGCTGCTGCTCGGGGCTTACTCCGCCCTGGAGCGCCAGGTAGCCCTCGGTACCGTAAAACAATACACCCGCCACGAAATGCTGGAAGTGGTGAAAATAGACGGAAAGGCCCGCGGCATCATCGCCCGGAACCTGACCACCGGTAAACTGGAACGCCACTTCGGCCATGCCGTCCTCATCTGCTCCGGCGGATACGGCAACGTGTTCTTCCTGAGCACCAACGCCATGGGCTCCAACGTTACCGCCGCCTGGAAGGCCCACAAAGCCGGCGCCTTCTTCGGTAACCCCTGCTTCACCCAGATCCACCCCACCTGCATCCCCGTTTCCGGCGATCACCAATCCAAACTCACCCTTATGTCTGAGTCGCTCCGTAACGACGGCCGCATCTGGGTGCCCAAGAAAAAGGACGATCAACGGAAAGCGACCGATATTCCCGAAGAAGAGCGCGACTATTACCTGGAGCGCCGTTATCCCGCCTTCGGTAACCTCGTTCCCCGCGACGTGGCCTCCCGCGCCGCCAAGGAAAGATGCGACGCCGGCTTCGGCGTAGGCACTTCCAAAATGGCCGTTTACCTCGATTACGCCGACGCCATCAAACGTTACGGCACCATCGAAGCCGGTAAACGCGGCGAAGAGAACGCTTCCGAAGACGAGATCATCAAAATGGGTAAAGGCGTGGTAGCCGAGAAATACGGCAACCTGTTCGATATGTACGCCAAGATCACCGGCGAAAACCCGTACGAAACCCCCATGCGCATATACCCCGCCGTGCACTACACGATGGGCGGCCTGTGGGTAGACTATGAGCTGATGACCACCGTTCCCGGCCTGTACGCCCTCGGCGAAGCCAACTTCTCCGACCACGGCGCCAACCGCCTCGGTGCCTCCGCACTCATGCAGGGCCTCGCAGACGGTTACTTCGTGATCCCCTACACCATCGGCAACTACCTGGCAGACGATATCCATACCAAAGCCATCCCCACCGACCACCCCGCTTTTGTTGAAGCGGAAAACAAGGTGAAAGGCACGCTGGACACACTCATGAACATCAAGGGCAAACACTCCGTGGACCATTTCCACAAAGCCCTCGGTAAAATCATGTGGGACAAATGCGGTATGGCACGCAACGCCAAAGGTCTGGAAGAAGCGATCAAGGAAATCCAGGCGCTCCGCGAAGAGTTCTGGAAAGACGTGCGCATCCCCGGAGAACAGAACGAACTGAACCCCGAACTGGAAAAAGCCGGCCGCGTAGCCGACTTCCTGGAACTCGGCGAGCTCATGTGCCGCGATGCCCTCCAGCGCAACGAATCCTGCGGCGGTCACTTCCGTGAAGAATACCAGGACGCTGAAGGCGAAGCCAAACGCGACGACGAGAACTTTGCTTTCGTTGCCGCATGGGAATATAAAGGCCCCAGCAACTTCGACCTGCACAAGGAAAAACTGGAATTCGAGATCGTTCATCCGACCCAGCGTAGCTATAAATAAGTTTGATAAGGGATATAAAACTGTAAATTATGAAGCTCACATTAAAAGTTTGGCGCCAGAAAAATGCCCAGGACAAAGGCCGCTTCGAAAACTACGAAGTGTCCGACGTTTCGAAAGACATGTCGTTCCTGGAACTGTTCGACGTCCTCAATGAGCGTTTGATAAACGAAGGAAAAGAACCGATCGCATTCGATCACGATTGCCGTGAAGGCATCTGTGGCGCATGCTCCATGTATATCAACGGCCGTGCGCACGGTCCGTGGGAACAAACCACCACCTGCCAGCTGCACATGCGTGCCTACAACGATGGCGATACCATCGTGGTGGAGCCCTGGCGCGCTGCGGCTTTCCCCGTGATCAAAGACCTGACGGTAGACCGCTCCGCGTTCGACCGTATCATCCAGGCCGGCGGTTACATTTCCGTGAACACCGGTAACGCGGTAGACGCCAACGCCATCCCCATCGAGAAGCACGATGCCGACATGGCGTTCGCTGCTGCGGCATGCATCGGATGCGGCGCCTGCGTAGCGGCCTGTAAGAACTCCTCCGCGATGCTCTTCACTTCCGCCAAGGTTTCCCAACTGGCATTGCTGCCGCAGGGCCACCCCGAGCGCACTTCCCGTGCGGAAGATATGGTGATGCAGATGGACAAGGAAGGGTTCGGTTCCTGCACCAACACCGGCGCCTGCGAAGCCGAGTGCCCCAAAGGCATCTCGATCAGCAATATCGCCCGGATGAACCGCGAGTTCTTCGGCGCAGGGTTCACCTCCTGATCTGACAGGTAACACTGACTATAAGGCAATTGCAAAAGCCGGCCTGGGATGAAACGTCCCGGGCCGGCTTTTCACTTTAGGAAAATCCGTTCGCCGCTCAGCGAATGTATCGTCCACTGATCCCTGTATTTGGCCGGAGATGCAGGATGGGCGCGTTTTAGCAGGTGTTTAGCCTTGTTTTTCCTGCGTCGCTTTCCTATCTTGGGGGTATGGCAAATAATTCCCGTCGCAAATTCATCCGCGACCTTGGCAGCACCGCCGCCCTCATCGGCGCGGCTCCCCTCGCGGGCCTCGCAGCAGCACCCGGCCGCAGGGTACTCCTTCATCCCGAAAAGCGCGTGAGCGCCAACGACAAAATACGGATCGCCGGCATCGGCATGGGCATCATGGGTTTCGGAGACGTTTCCTGCGCCCTGAAAGTTCCCGGAGTGGAACTGGTGGCCGTGGCCGATCTGTATGATGGCCACCTCGATAAAGCGAAATCCGTTTACGGCAATCATCTCTACACCACCCGCGATTACCGCGAAATCCTCGAAAGGAAAGATGTTGACGCCGTGATCATCGCCACGCCCGACCACTGGCACGATACGCAAAGCATCGCCGCGCTGGAGAAAGGCAAAGCCGTGTATTGCGAAAAACCCATGACCCAGCAGATCGAGGAAGGGCATAAAGTAATCGCCACCCAGCAGCGCACCAAAGGCATCCTCCAGGTAGGCAGCCAGCGCGTGAGCAGCGTAGCCATGGCGGAAGCAAGGCGCAGGTACCAGGCGGGCGACATCGGCCGGCTGAACCTCGTGGAAGCCAAGATCGACCGGCATTCCGCCCTCGGCGCATGGCAATATTCCATCCCGACCGACGCATCGCCCAAAACGATCGACTGGGATACGTTCCTGAAAGACACCGCCAAAATGCCCTTCGACCCGGTGCGCTTCTTCCGCTGGAGGAATTACCAGGCCTATGGCACCGGCGTTCCCGGCGATCTGTTCGTACACCTCATCACCGGCCTGCATTTCATCACCGGCTCCAAAGGCCCCAATCGCATCTTCGCCAGCGGCAACCTCGTGCAATGGCAGGATGGCCGCGATGTGCCAGACCTCATGGTAGCCATTTTCGAATATCCCGAAACCCCCGAGCATCCGGCTTTCCAGATGCAACTGCGCGTAAACTTCGCAGACGGCGGCGGCGGAGGGGAATACACCCGCCTCATCGGCACCGAAGGCGTCATGGAAATGGGCTGGAACGATTTCACCATCAAACAGCACAGGCTCCCCAAAGCCCCCGGATACGGCGGTTGGGACACGTACAACACCTTCACGCAAAGCGAGCAGGAAGCCTTCGTGAAAAATTATATGTCCAAATACAGCGAGGCAGACCGCGCACAGGCGAAAGCCGAAGAGATCAAATACCACGCTCCGGCTGGGTACGACGATCGCCTCGATCACTTCACCAACTTCTTCGAATCTATCCGCAACGGCAAACCCGTGGTGGAAGACGCCACCTTCGGCCTTCGCGCCGCAGGCCCGGCCCTGGCGGTGAATGAAAGCTATTTCAAGAAGAAACTGATCCAGTGGGATCCGGAAAAGATGAAAATCAAATAATTGCAAAATCGGGGCCCGCGCGGCCCCGGTTTTATTTCGGGGTTTTCCTTATATTCAATCATCCTAAACCACTCATATGCGACTCCAGCCCCTTACCGTTTGTGCAGCCCTCGTGTTGTCGGCCTGCGCGCAAAAAGAAAAAAGATGGAAAAAGTGAATGTGCCGCCACCCGTGGCGGAAAAGATAGATCATAAAATGTCGATCCACGGAGACACCCGGAACGATGAATATTATTGGCTCAACGAGCGCGACAATCCAAAGGTGATCGCCTATCTCGAAGCAGAAAATAAATATACAGACACGATGCTGTCGCCCGTGCGCTCCCTCCGCGACCAGCTCTTCAACGAACTGAAAGGCCGTATCAAGGAGAAAGACGAATCCGCGCCCATCCTCGAAAATGGCTACGTGTACTACACCCGCTACGAAGAAGGCAAAGAATACCCGTTGTATTGCCGTAAAAAGGGGGAAACATCCGCGCCGGAAGAACTCTACCTGGATGTGAACGACCTGGCCAAAGGGCACGCCTACTACCAGGTGGGCAGCGCCGATATCAGTCCGGACAATAAACTGCTCGTTTACGCGCAAGACACCGTGAGCCGCCGCTTGTACAATCTCCGCGTCAAGAACCTGGAAACGGGGGAACTTTATCCCGAATCCATTCCCAACGCCGACCCCGGCATCGCCTGGGCGAAGGATAACAAAACCTTTTTCTACGGAACGAAGAACCCGCAAACCCTGCGCGTCGAGAAAATATACCGGCACGTACTGGGAACGGACCCTGCGAAAGACGTCATGATCTTCCACGAAGCCGACGAAACTTTCAACACCTGGGTGGGCCGCACCCGCTCGCGCGATTACATCACCATCAGCAGCGAAAGCACCCTTTCCTCCGAAACCCGCATCCTTGACGCATCCAAACCTGACGGCGCTTTCCGCGTGTTCCAGCCCCGGCAGAAAGACATGCTCTACAACATCGACCACCGCGGCGATAAATTCTATGTCGAAACCAACCTCGACGCCAAGAACTTCCGGCTCATGGAAACGCCCGTCGGCAAAACCACGATGGACAACTGGAAAGAAGTAATCCCGCACCGGCCAGACGTGCTGCTGCAGGGCTTTACGCTCTTCAAGAACTTCCTGGTGCTGAGCGAGCGCAAAAGCGGTCTTTCGCAGGTGCGCGTCATCCCCGAAAACGGCCAGGAACACTACCTCGATTTCGGCGAGCCCGCTTATGTGGCCTATGTGATCTCCAACCCCGAGCTGGACACCAAAGTGCTGCGCTATAGCTATACCTCGCTGACCACGCCCAATTCCGTGTACGAATACAACATGGAAACGAAGGAAAAAACACTCCGCAAACAGCAGGAAGTGATCGGCGGGTACGATCCGAAAAACTATGTGACCGAGCGCGTCTTCGCCACGGCTACCGATGGTACGAAAGTGCCCATTTCACTCGTATACAAAAAAGGGTTCGAGAAGAACGGCAAGCAGCCGCTTTTGCTCTATGGATACGGTTCTTACGGCAACACTATGGAACCGAACTTCAACAGCAACCGCATCAGTCTGCTCGACCGCGGTTTCTGCTACGCCATCGCGCATATCCGCGGTGGACAGGAGCTGGGCCGGCATTGGTATGAAGACGGGAAGATGTTCAAAAAGAAAAACACCTTCACCGACTTTATCGACTGCGCCGACTACCTCGTGGAAAATAAATTCACCGACTCCGCGCACCTCTTTGCCATGGGCGGTTCCGCGGGGGGATTGCTCATGGGCGCCGTCGTGAATATGCGGCCCGAGCTCTGGAAGGGCGTGATCGCCGCCGTGCCTTTCGTGGACGTGGTGACCACCATGCTCGATGAAAGCATTCCGCTGACGACCGGGGAATTCGACGAATGGGGGAACCCCAAGAACAAGGATTCCTATTTCTACATGAAATCCTACTCGCCCTACGACAACGTGGAAGCGAAAACATACCCCAACATGCTGGTAACCACTGGTCTGCACGATTCGCAGGTGCAATATTTCGAGCCGGCGAAATGGGTGGCCCGCCTCCGCGCCATGAAGAAGGGAGACAATCTCCTGCTCCTCGAAACCAATATGGAAGCCGGCCATGGCGGCGCCAGCGGAAGGTTCAAGGCGTTGAAGGACGTGGCGCTGCAATATGCGTTCATGTTCTACCTGCTGGATATCGACAAATAGATCTTTTTCGCGCGAAATAAGGAAGGGCCGCATCCTATGCGGCCCTTTTTTTAACCCTTTAACGTTATCTATATCTATGGCAAATTCTTTCAGGCATGTTTACCGTGATGGCTGTCATAGCTTTTATGCACTTTCCGGAGGCGGAAGCCCACCGACAGGAGGAAGAAACCGAGGAAAAGGGCGTAAAACCCGATGTACCAGGCCAGCACCACCACGCCGGCGAGCGGCTGCATAAAGAGCAATACCCCGAACGCGACGGACAAAATCCCCGCCAGGATGAGCATCCACTCATTGGTCAGCTCTTTCCGGAGGCGGATGGCCACGAAGATTTCCAGGATCCCCGTCACAATGGCCCAAATCGCCACCAGCGTTACGAGAAATACCGCCGTGATGCCCGGCATGAACAGCATGATCCCCCCTGCAATGATGCCCATAAGGCCGATCAGGAGGAACGTCCACCAGCTTTCGTCTTTCTTCATGATCTGGAAACCGTGGACGATGGAAAATATCCCGTCGACCAGAAAATAGGCCCCCAGGAAGATGACGAGCACGGAAAGGGTCAGGGCGGGCCAGATGAACGCGAAAATGGCGAAAATGATGGCGATAACGCCCCTGAAAACGATATAACCCCAGTATTTGGACAGTTCATGGATCATGGTAATATGATTTGATTGTCATTGATAACAATACATATCCCTAAAATGTTCAATAACCGCGAGTTACGGTAGTTGGGGAAAGCATGGACTTATGGAGGGGATTTCGTATCTTTGCGGCTTCAAATTTATTCAAGCCAGGTATGATCAGTGTAAAAAACGTCACGCTTTCTTTCGGCAAAAGGGTTTTGTTCGATGAAGTGAATATCAACTTTACGAAAGGCAATTGCTACGGAGTGATCGGCGCCAACGGGGCCGGCAAATCCACCTTCCTGAAAATCCTGTCCGGCGAAATCGAGCCGAACAAGGGTTCTGTGGAAATCACCCCCGGCGAGCGCATGTCCGTCCTCAAACAGAACCACTACGAGTTCGACGAGGTGACCGTGCTCAACGCCGTGCTCATGGGCAACAAGAAGCTCTGGGACATCGCGCATGAGCGCGACACGATCTATGCCAAGGAAGACTTTACCGAAGAAGACGGCATGCGTGCTGGCGAACTGGAAGCTGAATATGGCGAAATGGGCGGTTACACCGCAGAAAGCGACGCCGGCGTGCTCCTGGGCGACCTGGGCGTGAAGGAAGACCTGCATCAAACCCTCATGAAAGACCTGAGCGGCGCCTTGAAAGTGCGGGTGCTCCTGGCACAGGCGCTTTTCGGCAACCCCGACATCCTGCTGCTCGACGAACCGACGAACCACCTCGACGTGGAAACCATCGGCTGGCTTGAGAACTTCCTGGCCGATTACGAAAACATCGTGATCGTGGTGAGCCACGACCGTCACTTCCTCGACGCCGTGTGTACCCACGTGGCCGACGTAGACCGCGCCAAGATCAAGATCTTCACCGGTAACTACTCCTTCTGGTACGAATCCAGCCAGCTGATCGCCCGCCAGATTTCCGATAAGAACAAGAAAATGGAAGACAAACGGAAAGACCTGCTGGACTTTATCGCCCGCTTCTCCGCGAACGCTTCCAAATCCAAACAGGCTACTTCCCGTAAGAAAGCCCTCGATAAACTGGTGATCGAAGACATCGAGCCCTCCAGCCGTAAATACCCCGGCATCATCTTCAAGCAACAGCGCGAAGTGGGCAACCAGATACTCAACATCGAAAAACTCGAAAAATCCATCGACGGCCGCAAAATCTTCAGCGACGTGTCTTTCTCCGTGAACAAGGGAGACAAGATCGCGTTCCTGTCTAAAGATCACCTGGCCCTCAGCACTTTCTTCGATATCATCAACGGCGATCAGCAAGCGGATAGTGGCAAGCTCGAATGGGGCACCACCGTTACCAAAGCGTATCTGCCCGACGATAACGCCGCGTTCTTCAAAAGCGATTATAACCTGCTCGACTGGCTCCGTCAGTACGTTCCCGCGCACGTTACGGACGTAGACGAGCCCTTCCTCCGCGGTTTCCTCGGAAGAATGCTCTTCTCCGGCGACGAGATCATGAAAAAGACCACGGTGCTTTCCGGTGGTGAAAAAGTACGTTGCATGGTTAGCCGCATGATGCTGCAAGACCCCAACGTCGTGATCCTCGACGAACCTACCAACCACCTCGACCTGGAATCCATCCAGTCTTTCAACGAAGGCATGAAAACCTTCCAGGGCATCGTGCTGTTCACCACGCATGACCATACGTTCATGCAATCCGTGGCCAACCGCATCATCGAGATCACGCCTTCTGGCATCATCGACCGCCTTTGTTCGTTCGACGAGTACCTGGAAGATGAGCGCGTGAAAACCCTCCGTGCCGAAATGTACGGTGAGCCGGTGAGTGCTTAACAAGATTGAAATCAACAGAAAATAGAAAAGAGCGGAAATTATCCGCTCTTTTTTTATGGGTCACTTTTTTGGGTATTAGCTCCCTCTTGCTGAGGGATTCTTTAGAGGTATTCTTCGATTACTTTCATTTTATGTTTGTCCAGCGGCTTGGTGATGTAAGCCATCAGTTCGGGCGTCCGTTCCACTTTTTCCATATCCTGGATGTTCATGGACGAGGAGCACATGATGATGGGCACATCCTGCGTCAGCTTCGTTTTGAGCTTCCGGAAGGCCTCGATGAAATCCCAACCGTTCATCCGCTGCATGTTCATATCCAGGATGATGAGGCAGGGGAGGCGGCGGGCCGCGAAATCGTTCAGGTCCTCGATGGCGTCTTCTGCAGACAGGAATGAATTGACCCTGACGTCCCACCCTTGCAAACCGAACATCTTCTTCACGATAAAGTGGAAAATCTCGTCGTCGTCGATCACATAAACTACTTTATGCTGTGCCATGTCAATTATATTATCGAATCGCATCATAATATTCCGTTTACTGTCCGCAATTCCATTTTCCGTTAGCATAGGTACTTATCGTATAGGGCCCCACAAAGCATTCCATCTAAAGCCGTTTCACAATTTCTCCGCAAAGAAAGTTAATTTTATTTTAATATTAATATTTTTTAACCTGCAATAACCAAACTTTAACAAGCTGGTATAAAAAAGAAAGGGTATGGCCGCGGCCACACCCTTTTTCTATGAATGTTGGATTGTCTATCGTACTTTTTAGAAGATGCCGCCTTTTTTCAGGTTTACTTTACCGGCACCGATCTTGAACCCGTCCTGGTAAATTTCCACGCTGTAATCACCGGGCTTGAAGTCGGAATTCTGTTTCCAGTCCATGCTTACGGGGGTGTTGCCACCGGCAGCGTAGGAAACGGTTTTCTTAACGGTGTAGAGTTTCTCGGTACCGTCTTCCAGGGTGAAACGGCCGCTGCCGAGGGCTTCAACTGCGAGGGGAGCACCATCGGGAGCCGTGATGGCTACGTAGATCTCCTTGTCGCCGCTGGTAGCGATGCGGTTGTTCAGGTCGAAGGATACGCGCATCATATCCGCACGTTTCGCTTTGGACGTCACTTCTTCCTTCCCGTTTTTACGCACGTTGATGGGAGACAGCTTGATATTGTCTGCGTGCAGCACGGAACCAAGGTCTACCCGTTTGCCGAGGCTGTCTTTCACCACCACAACGGAATCGCGCTCTTTGCGGGCATAGTCGCGCTCGCCGGTGATCACGATCTTTTCGCCTTCCAGGCGTTCGATGGTGGCTACATAGCCTTCGGTCCTGGATTTCAGGTCTTCGATCAGCCTGCGGGCTTCTGCCAGCTGCGCTGCGGTAGCATTTTTGTTGCTGAGGATGCTGGTGATACGGCCTTTCATGTCAGCAATTTCTTTGTCCTTGCTTTTCACGAGGCTGTCCATCCGGCTATTCTGGGAGATCAGATCGTCCAGCCGGGCTTGTGCGGCATCATATTCTGCCTGCAGTTCGTTCCGGGAGTTAGAGATCGTATCGAGCTGGTTTTCTTTGATAGCGATCTCCTTGCTGGTCTGGCTCTTGTCATAATACATATAGCCCCAGGTGCCTACGAGTGCAGCGATGAGGATACCGTATATGAGGCCGTTCTTGTTGCTTTTCGGTTTTTCGGGCCCGGGATTGGGCGTACCAGCGTTAAAGGTGTTTTCCGCCATAATGATTGATGTTTTGTTAAGTTGATTGTTGTTATATGGGTAAAATTTTTCCCTCGAAATTGAAACGTTAAAATTTAACTAAATTACACGCTTTAAAATTGTAGGCTGTGTTATATACCGTTGCGCTCGACCAGTTATTATTGCTTGATATTGAAACCACTCCGCTAACACCTTCGTTGGATCAGCTTCCGGCCGAGTTACAGGCGCTCTGGTTGGAAAAGAATGCAAAAACTTTGCCAGATTCTGAAAATCCTTCGGCCGACTTTTTCGAACGGGCCGGCCTCACGGCCGAGTTTGGAAAGATCGTTTGCATCTCCGCCGGGTTTTTCTTTACGGAAAACGGTCAGTATCAATTACGTATAAAATCATTTTATGGGGACGATGAAAAGGAACTGCTCGCCGGTTTTCTCGACACCGTCACCAGATTTCACCAAAAAATGCAACGTTTTCAATTCGCCGGGCATAACATCCGCGAGTTCGATATTCCCTATATTTGCCGCCGCGCGGTCATCAACGGGCTCATGTTGCCGGCGCCGCTGCTGCTCCACCAGCTTAAACCCTGGGAGCAGCCCATGCTGGACACGCTCCAGATCTGGCGCTTCGGGGACTTCCGGAATTACACCTCCCTCAAGCTCCTGGCCGCCGTGCTGGGCATTCCCACGCCGAAAGACGATATCGACGGCAGCCAGGTAGGGAAGGTATATTGGGAAGAAAAGGACCTCCGCCGCATTGTGGAGTATTGTCAGAAAGACGTGCTCACCGTAGGCCAGCTCCTGCTCCGCTTCAAAGGGCTCCCGCTTATGGAAAAAGACAGCGTGGCCGTGGTCGCGTAATTTGTTGGAACGATAGAAACAGATAGGGTTATGGATTACCAGGATATCATCAAGGATTGGAAGAACAACAAGTTCAAGCCCCTCTACTGGCTGGAAGGGGAGGAAGACTTTTTTATAGACCAGGTGGTCAACTACGCAGAGCATAACCTGCTTTCCGAAGCCGATAAAGGTTTCAATCTCACCGTATTGTACGGGAAAGATACTGACTGGGCCACCATCATCAACGCCTGCCGCCGCTACCCCATGTTCGCCGAGCGCCAGGTGGTGATCCTCAAGGAAGCACAAGCCATGCGCGACCTCCTCAAGATCGAGCCCTACATCGATAAACCCCTCGAATCCACCGTGTTCGTCGTAGCCCACAAGCAGGGCAAGCTCGACGGTCGCTCCAAAATGGCCAAGCTCGTCAAAGAGCGCGGCGTCATGCTGTCCACCAAAAAACTGTACGACAACCAGATACCCCAGTGGGCGGAGGCTTACGTGCGCTCCCAGGGCCTCGCCATCTCCGAAAAAGCCTGCGTCATGCTGGCCGACCATATCGGCAACGATCTCAGCCGCATCGCCAACGAGATCGAGAAACTGATGGTCAACCTTCCGCAAGGCAAAAAGATCGACGAGTCCGACATCGAGAAATATGTGGGCATCAGCAAGGAATACAATGTTTTCGAGCTGCAGAACGCCATCGGGCAGATGGACATGACCAGGGCCATGCGCATCGTCCGGTATTTCTCCGCCAATCCCAAAGCCGCGCCCATCCAGGTGGTGATCCCTTCCCTCTACGGATATTTTTCCAAGATCAACCTGCTTTTCGGCGCCAAGGGCGGCGAAAAGGAAATGGCCGCCGCATTGGGCGTGCATCCTTTTTTCCTGAAAGATTATATGTCGGCCGCGCGCAATTTCGGGCCCAACGGCACCGAGCGCGCCATCCTGCTCCTGGCGCAATACAACCTGCGCAGCATCGGTATCGGCGATGCCGGGAATGAAGACGGGGAGTTGATGAAGGAAATGGTTTACCGCATTTTACGGCCTTGAGGCAACCGCCCGGGCCTGCTCCACATCGTTTTTCATCTGCGCCACGAGCCCTTCCACACTGTCGAACTTCCTGTCTGAACGGATGAATTCCAGGAAATCGACGCGGATGGGTGCGTCGTAGATTTCTTTGTCGAAATCGAGGATGAACACTTCGATGCGCAGCTCCGTGCCGTTAAACGTAGGCCGGGTGCCGATGTTGAGCGCGCCTTTGTGCAGCTGCCCGTCGTTGCCGGCGGTCACCGTCACGGCGTAAACGCCCTGTGCGGGAATGAGCTTGCGGTAGTCGTTAAGGGAGATATTGGCCGTGGGGAACCCAAGCTGGCGGCCCATTTTATCGCCATGTACCACGATGCCGTTGAGGAAATAGGGATAGCCGAGCAGCTCGTTGGCCAGCCTTACATCGCCCTCCTGGAGGCTTTTGCGGATGCGGGTGGAGGAAACGGCGGCGTCCTGGATGACCTGTTGGGGGATTTCCAACAACCTGAAACCGTATTTTTCCTGTTCGGCCTCCAGCAGTTCCAGTCCGCCTTCGCGGTTGTGGCCGAAACGGTGGTCGTAGCCGATGATGATGGTGTGTGGACGGAAGGTTTCGATGAGAAAATCTTCGAGATAGGCCGTGGCGGAGAGTTCCGAGAATTCCCGGGTGAAGGGGACCACCACCAGGTGATGAATGCCCCAGTGCGCGAGGAGCGAAATCTTCTCGTCGAGCGTAGTGAGCAGGCGGACCGATCTGTCGCCCGCCAGCACTTCCCGCGGATGCGGGTCGAAAGTGATGATGACCGTTTCCCCGTTGCAGGCGTGCGCGGCTTCCTGCAGTTGCTGGAGGATGTGCTGGTGGCCGGTATGCACCCCGTCGAAAGTGCCGATGGTGATCACGGCGTTCCGGAAAGCGGGTAATTTCTTTAAATCTCTGTGAACCTGCATGGTGGATCGGTCATATTTGCAAAAACGCCGTGCAAATCTAAATGTTTTGACGGGATTACAATACTTTTGCACTTTAATCGCAAACAAAGGAACCTACCGTGGATCAGAACCTTTACGCCCAAAGAGGCGTTTCAGCCGGCAAAGAAGATGTGCACAACGCCATCCGGAATATCGACAAGGGATTATTCCCCCGCGCATTCTGCAAGATCATCCCCGACCTGCTCGGGGGCGACGAAGCCTGGTGCAATATCATGCATGCAGACGGGGCGGGCACCAAATCCTCCCTCGCATACGCCTACTGGAAGGAAACGGGCGATATCAGCGTTTGGCGCGGCATCGCGCAAGACGCCATTATCATGAACACGGACGACCTCCTCTGCGTGGGCGCGACAGACAACATCCTGCTGTCTTCCACCATCGGCCGCAATAAAAACCGCATCCCCGGCGAAGTGATCGCCGCCATCATCAACGGTACGGAAGAAATCCTCGAAGAGCTGCGCTCCTATGGGATGGGCATCTACAGCACCGGCGGGGAAACCGCAGATGTGGGAGACCTCGTCCGCACCCTCATCGTAGACTCCACCGTAACGGCCCGCATGAAGCGTGCAGACGTAATCTCGAACCACCGCATCCAGGCGGGAGACGTGGTAGTAGGGCTTGCATCCTACGGCCAGGCCACTTACGAGCGCGAATACAACGGCGGTATGGGCAGCAACGGCCTCACTTCCGCCCGTCACGACGTTTTCAATAAATCAGTAGCCGAGAAATACCCCGAATCCTACGACCCCGCTATCCCGCAGGAGCTGGTTTTCGCCGGCAAAAAATCCCTCACGGATATGATCGACGTTCCGGGATTCGGCCAGATCACCGCCGGCAAACTGGTATTGTCGCCCACGCGCACTTATGCGCCGGTGATCCGCCATATGCTGGAGCAATTCCGCCCGCAAATCCACGGTATGGTGCATTGCAGCGGCGGCGCCCAGACCAAGGTGCTGCATTTCATCGAAAACCTGCACGTCATCAAGGATAACCTGTTCCCCGTTCCCCCGCTGTTCCAGCTGATCCGCGAACAATCGGGCGCTGAATGGAGAGAAATGTACCAGGTGTTCAACATGGGCCACCGCATGGAATTGTACGTGCCCGCCGAAATCGCGGAAGACCTCATCCGCATCAGCCAGACCTACAACATCGACGCCCGCATCGTGGGCCGCGTGGAAGCCAGCGAAGGCAAGAAAGTGACCGTGAAAAGCGAATACGGTACGTTCGAATACAAATAATCGCATCAAGGCATATACGAAAAAGCCGGTGGACCATTGGTCGCCGGCTTTTTTCTTATACCTGTTATGGTAATTTGAAAGGAATATTGATGGCTTGAAACTATTGTTTTCCCGTCGTGAATGAAAATCTTATCGGAAGGTTGAATACGGTGGCGGAGGGTTTCCCGTTCAACACGCCCGGTTCCCAGTCAGGCATCATTTTCATCACCCGCAACGCTTCTTCGTCCATCCCGAACCCGGGCGATTCGCCTATGATCCCGAAGTCGGTAAGTTTCCCATCTGCCTGCACGACAAATTTTACGAAAACAGTTCCAGATTTATTTTCAAGGAGCGCTGCTTCGGGATATTGAATATTTTTCTCCAGGAAGTCTATTAACGCTTTTTCTCCACCGGGGAATTGGGGCATGGGCTCGCAGGGAAGGCAACAGATGATTGCATCCGTGGCTGGCGGCAATGGGGGTTCGACGATGCATTCGCTTGAATTGTGGACGCTTTCAAAATCTGCATCTGGCAACGGAAGTTCATTGGGTTTCAGGGAGACGGTATCCGCAGATGGCGGCTCGAACGTTGTTGTGCAACCGCCAATGGTGTAGGGAACTTCCGTTCCTGCTTCCGGCGGCGCAACGGTTTTATCTTTCGGGGAGCAGGCGGCAACTAAAGTCATCAGGCAGATCGGGATGATGGATCGGATCGTCATGGAAGGCCGTTTATATCCAGATGCGTTCCCGGGGAATTTCCACAAAGAAAAGACGCCGCAGGAATGCGGCGCCGGAAATTGTTTGCTAATTATAGTAACGGAAAAAATCTAACATTTTGTTTTTTGCCCGGGCATGAAGGGCGACTGGCCGGGCCAGAAAGAGGTGCTTTTGTCGTCGTCCACCAGTGTGTAGCGGATGGGCAGGTTGAACTCAACGTCCACTTTGCGCCCGTTTTGCACGCCGGGTTTCCATTTCGGCATTCCTTTCACGACGCGGATGGATTCTTCTTCCAGTCCGGCCCCTTTTTTGGCGCCTACGGTCGTAACGTCTGTAATGGAACCATCTTCCCTGATGATGAACTTCACGAATATGGTGCCCTCAACGCCTTTATCCGCAGCTTCATTCGGGTATTTGATTTGCGAGCTGAGGTATTTGTTCAGCGCATCGTCGCCACCGGGGAAAACAGGCGGGTTTTCCACGACGGTGAAGATTTCATTTGACGGTTTTGGGAGGGGGTGGTCAAACGGTGTTTGTTCCTTTTCCTCCGGTTTGGCTGCTACTACATCTTCTTTGTTCTGTGTGCAGGATACGGCGAAAATGAGCCCTGCGGCCAGGGGCAACGCCATCAGCTTGCGGACGGCGGCATAACGTGTGTTGTTTTTGCGGGTAAGCATCATGATTCTGCGTTTTACGGGAGGTTGGGAAAAGTGGTGAATGAGTAAGTTGGCGGAAGGGGCGCAAAGCACCTGGCGGAGGAGGTTTTCCGCATAGGCTTTCGTTTGGCCGTTGCCCGCGGGTACTTCGTCTGCTTCGAATTCGTGGACTACCTGCAGCTCGCGTTTCACGAAATGGAAGATGGGATTGGCCCAGCAGAGCGCGGTAACGAGCTCCATGAACAGCGTGTCCCAGCTATGGCCTTTGCGCACATGCGTTTGCTCGTGCTGCAGAATATGGCGGCTTTCGGCGGAATGCTGCTCTGCGGCCGGGTTCCAGAAGATGAAACGGAAAAAGCTGAAGGGCGAGGAAACGGCGGGGTGGAGGATGAGCTGGTAATGCTGGCCTTCCTGCCTGCGCCCCCCGCGGATGAGGCTGCGCAACTGCCAGACGGCATATCCGAAGCGGGCCAGTAAAGCCACCGCCACTGCAGCATAAGCGAAATACGTCCAGTGCCAGGAGCCCGTGGTAGGGCCGCCGGCGTTACCGTTGACGTTGAACGCGGATGCGGTGTATTGAAGGATGGCGGCCGAGCCGGCGGAGCTTCCGGGCAGGGGGATGCTGATGAGCGGCAGCAGGAGGCTCACGGCCGTGAGGCCCAGCAGGTAAGCCCGGTTCCAGCGGTGCTGGCGCTGGTTGCGGAGCGCCAGGCAGTAATAGGCGAACAGCAGGCCGGAACAAAGGGCCGCTTTTGCGAGGTACAGCAGGATCATGCTCATGGCGCGTCGTTTTTAGGTGGTTCGGTAGGGTTGGATTCCTTGATCTCGTCCAGCAACTGCTGCAGGTCGGAAACCGACATGTTTTTTTCCTTCACGAAAAACGAAACGAGGTTCGAGAATGAGCCGCCGAAGTACCCTTTCACGAGGTTCTTCACCGTGCGGCTGCTGTATTCGTCTTTGGAGATCAGCGCATGGTACTGGTGGCTCTTCCCGAAGGCTTTGTAACCGGCAAACCCTTTATCGACCAGTATCTTCACGAGTGTAGACACGGTGTTGTAATGCGGTTGCGGTTCGGGGAGGAAGGTGATGATGTCTTTCACGAAAGATGGGCCCAGCTCCCAAAGGGCCTGCATGATCTGTTCTTCCGCTTTTGTCAGTGTTTTCATTGTGTCGCTGTTTACGGAGTCGGTTAGTTGTGTGATGATGTTGAACTCCTGTTGTTGCTGATGAATCCTCGATGATCGGCTTGTTTCGTCAATATGTATGGCTTCGATGTCCTCTTTAATTATTTTACCTGATTTTTCGCCTGCTTTCTGCCTTCGTTGTTATATTGTGGCGCAATGCTTCCGTCCGCCGGATTTTTAACAATTTCCCGCTTGTCGTGTTTGATCAAAGCGGCGGCGAAGGAAGGAATTTCGGTTGTTGATACGAATGTATAACTATTTTCTTAGTTTACAAACTAATTTTATAGTTATTAACGTATGCGGGTCTTTGCCAGGGATTTAATTATTTTTGGATTTTAAAACAGGAAATTGATGGTTGATCAACCGATAGTTCAGCTGACGAACGCTAATATTTACCAGGGAAGTTCTTTGATCCTGTCTGACGTGAATATCTCGATCAACAAGGGTGAGTTTGTGTACCTGATCGGGAAAACGGGCACGGGCAAGTCGAGCCTGCTCAAGACGCTCTACGGCGATCTCGTGTTGCGGGAGGGGAGCGGGCAGGTGGCCGGGTTCGACCTTACGAAGATGGACTGGAAGAAGGTGCCTTACCTTCGCCGGAACCTCGGTGTGGTGTTCCAGGACTTCCAGTTGTTGACGGACCGTACCGTGCATGAGAACCTGAAATTTGCGTTGAAGGCCACGGGGTGGACGGACCAGAAGCAGATCGAGGACAAGATCGCGGACGTGTTGGAGAAGGTGGGGCTGGCTACCAAGGGGTTCAAGATGCCGTACGAGTTATCGGGCGGGGAGCAGCAGCGGGTAGACATTGCCCGGGCGCTGCTGAACGGGCCGAAGCTGATATTGGCGGATGAGCCCACGGGCAACCTGGACCCTGAAACTTCCGACGGGATCATGCAGCTGCTGTTCCGTATCTGCCGGGAAGACGGTACTACGATCGTGATGGCGACCCATGATTATATTGTGTTGCAGAAGTTCCCGTCGCGGGTGCTGCGGACGGAAAACGGGCAGGTGACGGACAATGCAGCAGTAAATTTTGCATAAGTAAAGCATTGGTTTACAGTATAGGTGGTCCAAATAATTCTATTTGGAACTTGCCATATTACTTCTTACCTTTGCACCGGAAAAATAGCGAGTAATAATTTATTTTATCAAAGATGTCTTACTTAACTGTAGAAAAGAAAGCAAATATTTTCAAGGAATTCGGTGGTAACGAAAAGAATACCGGTTCTGTGGAAGCGCAAATCGCCCTGGTTACTGAGCGTATCAACAGCATTTCCGCTCACCTGAAGCAAAATAAAAAGGACTTCTCCACTCACCGCGGTCTGATGAAGATGGTAGGTCAGAGAAAGCGCCTGCTTTCCTATCTGTCCAAAACCAACCTCTCCGGCTACCGCGCCCTCATCGAGAAGTTAGGTATCAGAAAATAATCCGAATTTATTGATAGCGCTATTCCCAACTATTCTGGTTGGGAATAGTTTTTTTGTATGTGTACCATTTTAATCCTCACACAAGTATGAATCTCACACCTACTTCGGTTAAATTTGATATAGGCGGAGGTCGTGAAGTGACGATCGAGACCGGCAAAATGGCCAGACAGGCCGATGGCGCCGTTACCGTTCGTTGCGGCGATTGTATTCTGCTGGCTACTGTGGTGGCCAATAAAGAGCCCAAAGCCGGGCAGTCTTTCTTCCCCCTTACCGTAGATTACCAGGAGAAATTCGCTTCTGCAGGCCGTATCCCGGGTTCCTTCTTCAAGCGCGAAGGCAAGTTGAGCGACTCCGAAGTGCTTGTATCCCGTTTGATCGACCGTGCCCTGCGCCCCCTGTTCCCCGATGATTATCTCTGTGATGTTCAGGTGCTGGTGACCCTCATTTCCTCCGATCCCGAAGTTATGCCCGACGCCCTCGCCGCACTGGCAGCGTCTGCCGCCCTCGCAGTGTCCGACGTGCCCATTCAGGAGATCATCTCCGAAGTGCGCATCGGCCGCATCAAAGGCGAATTCATCATCAACCCCACCCGTACCCAGCTCGCTGAAGCCGATATGGACTTCATCGTAGCCGCTACGGCGAAAAATATCATGATGGTGGAAGGCGAATCCAAAGAGTGCCAGGAAGAAGACCTCGTGAAGGCCATCGAACTCGCTCATGACGCCATCCGCATCCAGGTGAAAGCACAGGAAGAGCTCCGCGGCCTCATCGGTAACCCCGCCAAACGCGAATTCGCCCTGCCTTACGCCAACGAAGAACTGAAAGCGAAAATCGAAGCCTTTGCCGCCGGCAAAATCCTCGAAGTTTCCAAATCCGCCCTCGGTAAACACGAACGCGGCGATGCTTTCGGCAAAATCGAAGAAGAACTGAAAGAGCACCTCGGCGAACTTTCCGAAGAAGACGCCCCGCTCGTCGGCAAATACTTCCACAAGCTGGAAAAAGAAGTGGTGCGCAACATGATCCTCGATCAGAGCATCCGCCTCGATGGCCGCGTGCTCGACCAGGTGCGCCCCCTCGCTATGGAAATTGACCTGCTGCCCAGCCCCCACGGCTCCGCACTGTTCACCCGCGGCGAAACGCAATCCCTCACCACAGTGACCCTCGGTACGCCCGACGACGAACTGCTGGTAGAATCCGCAGCCGTTTCCAACTACGTTAAATTCATCCTCCACTACAACTTCCCCCTTCTCCACCGGTGAGGTGAAGATGATGCGCGGCCCCGGCCGTCGCGAAGTGGGCCACGGTAACCTGGCCATGCGCTCCCTGCGCATCATGATGCCCGGTAGCGATTACGCCTACACCGTGCGCGTAGTGTCCGATATCCTCGAATCCAACGGTTCTTCTTCCATGGCTACCGTTTGCGCAGGCTCCCTCGCCCTCATGGACGCTGGCGTGCCCCTGCCCAAACACGTATCCGGCATCGCAATGGGCCTCATCTCCCGCGCTTCCGACGGCAAATGGGCCGTTTTGAGCGACATCCTCGGCGATGAAGACCACCTCGGCGATATGGACTTCAAAGTAACCGGTACCCGCGATGGCATCTGCGGCGTGCAGATGGATATCAAGGTAGACGGCCTCAGCATGGACGTAATGCGCGCAGCGCTCGCCCAGGCACGTAAAGGCCGCCTGCACATCCTCGACGCGATGTACAGCACCATCGAAAACGCCCGTCCTGAACCGAAACCGCACGCTCCGCGCATGGAGAAAATGACCATCGACCGTGAATTCATCGGCGCGGTGATCGGACCCGGCGGTAAAGTTATTCAGGAAATCCAACGTGAAACCGGCACCAACATCAACATCGAAGAAGTTGGCCAGCATGGTGAAGTTTCCATCTTCGCAACCCAGAAAGAAAACCTCGACAAGGCCGTTCGCTGGATCAAAGGCATCGTTGCCCAGCCCGAAGTTGGTGAGGAATACGAATCCGTGGTGAAAAGCGTAATGCCTTACGGCGCATTCGTTGAATTCCTCCCCGGCAAACAAGGCCTGCTCCATATCTCCGAAGTTTCCTGGAAACGCCTCGAGAACATGGACGGCGTGCTGAGCGAAGGCGATAAAGTGAAAGTGAAACTGGTAGGCACCGATCCCAAAACCGGTAAATTCAAACTGAGCCGCAGGATACTCATGCCGAAACCCGAAGGTTACGTGGAACGCCCCGAACGTGAAGAACGTGGCGACCGCGGAGACCGTGGCGATCGTCGTGACCGTGGTGGTGATCGTGGAGACCGCCGTGGCGGTGGCGATCGTGATCGCGGAGGCGACCGTCGTGATCGTGGTGACCGCGGAGACCGTGGAGACCGTGGCGATCGCGGGCCCCGTCCTTCCCAGCAAACCGAACAGAACGACGGTCCTGAACTGGGCCCCGTGTTCGACGAGCAATAAGAATCGTGTGAATAGCTTACATAAGAAAAACGCCTCCGGAAACGGGGGCGTTTTCATTTTTGGGTATGCTTTACCCATAAAAAAACGCTGCCCGGAAGCAGCGTTCTATGTTTTAGCGGGATCGGCGTTTATCTGCCTGCGTTATACACCTGCTCCACGAATACCTCACTTTCGCGCCAGATCACTTTTCCCTTTTCCAGCTTGAAGATCCGGAACGATTTGCCGTTCACGTCCTCATAATCCAGCTTGTAGAGTTTCACGCGTTTGTTGGTGGAACGGTCTACCACCTGCACTTTGCCGGCTTCGAGCAGGTCGGGGATGATTTCGTCGATATAGGGGAGGATGATGCCTTCATTGTCGTTCCAGAACAGCGTGATCTTGTCGGTGCTGTAGCTGAGCGGATTGGCTTTGGACGCGGTCCAGAACTTGCTGGCCAGGCTGTAATGGCGCTGTACTTCTTCGGGGTTCAGCGGAGAAAATTGGATGTTGCGGAAAACGGTTTTATCGTACTGCTTCTGGACCAACACGGTATCGAGGTTTTTGAAATAATCTTCGATGTCGAGTTTGTCGATCACCAGCACCGCGTTGGGCACCTGGTAAAAGACGGAGTCTTTTTTCTCGTATTCGTGCGGTACGATGGTGGATTGGGCGGATAAGGCGAAATTGCCGCCCAGTAAGGCTGCGAGAACGATGAGCTTTTTCATAGGATAAGGTTATATTTAATAAAAATCAAATATAAATACAGTCGGGGAATTGGCCAAGAAAATTGAGGTGGGGGAGGAAAAATGTATCTTGCGCCCATGTCTTACATTGCCATAACGATTGCCGCGCCGCAGGAGCTGCGGGATGTGCTGGTCGCCCAATTGAGCGACATGGGTTACGAAGGTTTCGAGGAGCGCCCGGATGCGCTGGTCGCGTTTATTCCCGAGGGGGATTTCATCGAGAACGATTTGCAGGGGCTCGTGGGGTCTCACGGGGTGGATTATACGAAGGAAAGGATCGAGCAGGCGAACTGGAACGCTTTGTGGGAAAGTAGCTTCGAGCCGGTGCTCGTAGACGATTTTTGCGGGATCCGCGCGGGTTTCCACGCGCCTTTGGGCGATGCGGTGGCGCATGAGATCATCATCACGCCGAAGATGTCTTTCGGTACGGGGCACCACGCCACCACGTTTTCGGTAGTACGACTCATGCGGGATGTGGACTTCAGGGGGAAACAGGTGTTCGATTTCGGGTCGGGCACGGGCATCCTGGCGATTTTGGCGGATAAGCTGGGCGCTGCGGAAACGAAAGGTATCGATATAGACGATTGGGCGGTGGAAAACGCTACGGAAAATGCGGAGATGAATGCTTCGGGGAATGTGCATTTCAGCCGTGCCGATAGTCTTTCCGGCGAGGAAAGCGGCCGGTTCGACGTGGTTTTGGCCAATATCAACCGTAACATTTTGTTAGCCAATATGGGGGAGATGAAAAGAATCCTCAAAAAACACGGTATATTGATTTTGAGTGGTATATTGCAGGAAGACGAACCTGCAATTGTTAAGGCGGCCCTGGCAGAGGGGCTGCGTCCCGAAAAACGGGCAGAGAGGGAGCACTGGCTGGCGCTTTCATTCATCGCCGGTTAATGTGGAAAAATTATCATATTTTAATTACTGATTTAAGCGTAATTACCTTATCATTGCAGTGAAATTTACATTCATTTTAACACTTTAATTGCTACCTTAGCAGTTCTAACTTATTGTGATGACAGAATTATTGCTAATTATCTGCGCCTATCTGATTGGCTCTTTTGCTACCGCTGTGTGGGTGAGCAAGGGAGTTTTCGGTATCGATATCCGCGAGCATGGTTCCGGTAATGCCGGCGCTACCAACACGTTCCGCGTGCTGGGCCCCAAGGCCGGTACGTTCGTGATGTTGGTAGACATGCTGAAAGGCGTGCTGGCTGTCAGACTATCCTACCTTATGCCTCACGATTCAACCGAACAACTGATCAACCTGCAGGTGGGCCTTGGCCTGGCTGCCGTTGTTGGCCATATATTCCCCATATGGGCGGGTTTCCGCGGCGGTAAGGGTATTGCCACCCTCTTCGGGATGGTGCTCGCCATTCAGCCGCTCGTGGCCCTTTACTGCGTGGGCGTTTTCCTCATGATCCTTTTCCTCACCCGGTACGTATCGCTCAGTTCCATCCTGGCGAGCATCGCGTTCCCGGTGCTCATTCTCTTCGTATTCCGCGAAGAGGAAACGTATTACCGCATTTTCGCCATTGCCGTTGCTGTGATGGTCGTGCTCACGCACCAGAAGAACATCGTTCGCCTGCTCAGCGGTAACGAATCCAAAGTTCCTCTCTTCAAAAACAGGAAAAACAGGCACGGCAGCGACCTGTAATTTCCCCGTTCCCGCAAATCCGGCACAACGATTGTATTCTTCTTTCAGGAATTGGTAAATTCGCCGCAACAACCGTTCGCAGCAACGTGTTATTGTATTGCGCAGCGACTATCACCTTCTTCTATTAAACTATCGACCCGATGAAAAAAATTGCGTTGTTATTGGTTGCAGGAACCGGTCTTATTTACGCCTGTTCGAGAGTGCCCATCACCGGCCGCAGCCAGTTAAACCTCATTCCGGAAGCTACCATGCAATCCATGGCGCTACAGGAATACCAGTCTTTCCTTTCCCAGAACAAAGCCGTTTCGCCGGGCAACAGCAAGGATGCTGCCATGGTACAACGGGTTGGGGGGCGCATCGCCCAGGCAGTAACCACCTACATGACCCAGCATGGCATGGGCAATGAAGTGGCCAGCTATAAATGGGAATTCAACCTCGTCAACGACAAACAGGTAAACGCCTGGTGTATGCCCGGCGGCAAAGTGGTGGTTTACACCGGCCTGCTTCCCGTGACCCAGAACGAAACGGCGCTCGCCTGCGTTATGGGCCACGAAATCGCCCACGCCATCGCACGGCATGGTAACGAGCGGATGAGCCAGGGCCTCGTGGCACAGGGCATCCAGATCGCCGGCGCCGTAGCCCTCAACAAGAACCCCCAGGCCCAGAATATCTTCATGCAGGCCGTGGGCGTTGGCGGCCCGCTCGGCCTCATGGCCTACGGCCGTCAAAATGAGCTGGAAGCAGACCATCTCGGCGTGATCTTCATGGCCATGGCAGGTTATAACCCGCAGGAATCCATCTCTTTCTGGGGCCGTATGGCGCAGGCCAGCGGTGGACAGAAACCCCCGGAACTGCTGAGCACCCACCCGAGCGACGATAAACGCATCGCGCAGCTGCAAAAGCTCATGCCCGAAGCCATGAAGTACTACAATCCTTCTTCGAAATAATCTGAAATTTTATCCATAAAAAAGCGGTCCTGGTTTAGCCGGGACCGCTTTTTTTATACATCGGTGTCACGTCAGTCGAGAATGCGGGCAAGGTTCAGCAGCTCGTCGTGCTTATACTGTTCCTTGTCGTTGCGGAAGCATTTCGCCGTTTCCTCCAGCAGGAACTGGACGATGCGGGCATTGCTCTGCGGTTTGTAGAACTCGGGATTAACGGGCACGTTTACGCGCTTGAGATAGGTATCCACATCCTGCTGCGTATAAATCTGCCCCTGGATGGGGTCGATGAAGAAGAGGATGCGATAGTCTCCCGGGTCTGCCGGCTCCGTGAAATCATAAAACGTATCGAAATACGCGAGAATGAATTGCCGGGGAATCTTGACGGCATATACCGGCAAATCGAGCATGGCGCAGAGGGCCTGGTACACAATCCCGTTTGTGAGGGGATTGCCTTTGCGGCTTTCCATCACCTGGTTGATGAAGAACTGGTTTTTGCGCTGGTAGCTTACTTCTTCCCCTTTGAGGCCGAAATAATTGTAGATCATGCTGTTGAGGACATTGATCTGCTCCAGCGGGGTGAGGTAATTATTCAGTTCGAGCCAGATATTGCGTTTGATGCGGTCGATTTCGGTGTGGACAGACTGTTCCGTGAGGTCGGGGTATTGGTATTTAGCGGTGAGCAATGCACCCTTGATGAGCTCCTGCGAGCCACCGGAATGCCAAACCCGGAAATCCTCCTGCAAGTCCTGGTAATGGACGCGATGGATCAGCATTTCGATGCGTTCCTGGATATGTTCGTCGATCGTCGTTTCCCACAAATGCTCGAGGTTGGGGATGATTTCTTTCCCGAACATGAGGATTTTGTTGGCCACGGTGTCGAACACTTCCTGGTCAGGATCGTCCAGCAGATGGAATAACGCGTTTATTTCCCTTGTTTCGTGCAATGGAATGAGTTAAGGATTCTTGTCTTTAAGTTACGAATTTTTGCCTAGTCCGCTTTCTTTTTGCGGGGCGGTGCCTTTTTCTTGGGTGGGTTGGCTTTCAGCTCTTCGATGATGGCTTTGGCTTCTTCCACGGTGATATCGGCGGCGGTCTCATGTTTTTCTTTCGGCAGTTTATAGTTGCGCAGGCCTACTTTCAGGTACGGACCGTAGGGGCCTCTCAGCACCTGGATCTTTTCCTTTTCGAACACCTTGATGGTACGTTCGTCTTTGGCCTGGCGTTTCTCGACGATGAGCGGCGCTACTTCTTCCAGTTCCACGGTGTAAGGGTCCATTTCCTTTTTGAGGGAATAGAATTTCTTATCGTGTTGTGCGTAGGGCCCGAACCTGCCGATGTTCACGGACACTTCCGTGCCTTCGAACAGGCCGAGGTTGCGGGGGAGGCGGAACAGGTCCATGGCTTCCTCGAACGTGATGGTCTCGATGCTCTGGGTCTGTTTCAGTTTGGCGAAACGGGGCTTTTCCTCGTCGTCTACCTTCCCGATCTGCACCATGGGGCCGAAGCGGCCCATGCGGGCGGTAACGGGCTTGCCGGAGGCGGGGTCTTCGCCGAGGTGGCGTTCTCCCTTCACTCTTTCCGCTTTTTCCAGCGTTTCTTCCACATTATTATGGAACGGGGCGTAGAAGTCGGACAGCATTTTGTTCCATTTCTTCTTGCCGCCGGCGATTTCGTCGAATTCTTCTTCGATGCGGGCGGTGAACCCATAATCCATTACCCGGTCGAAATATTGTTTCAGGAAGTCGGTCACCAGCATCCCGAGGTCGGTCGGGAAGAGTTTTGCTTTTTCGGCGCCGGTATTTTCCTGGTCGGTTTGTTTGCTGATTTTGTCGTTTTTCAGCCACAGGATGCGGAAATCCCTTTTCACGCCTTCCTTGTCGCGCTTCTCCACATATCCGCGTTTCTGGATGGTGGTGATGGTGGGGGCGTAGGTGGATGGGCGGCCGATGCCGAGCTCTTCGAGTTTCTTTACCAGCGAGGCTTCCGTGTACCGGGGAGCGGGGCGGGTGAATCGTTCGGTGGCTTTCATTTCCTTCAGTTCCAGCGCCTGTTTCACGGCCAGGGGCGGCAATACGCCTTCCTGGTCCTCTTCGTCGGCATCTTCATCGTCGCGGCTCTCCATATATACTTTCAGGAAGCCGTCGAATTTCAGCACTTCGCCGCTGGCGGTAAGCTCTTCGTGGTTGGTGGAGATATCGATCTTGGCGATGGTTTTCTCCAGTTCCGCGTCGGCCATCTGGCTGGCGATGGTGCGTTTCCAGATCAGTTCGTAGAGGCGTTTGAGGTCGGAATCGTCTACCGAAGCGTTTTCCATGTAAGTGGGACGGATGGCTTCGTGCGCTTCCTGGGCGTTTTCGTTCTTGTTTTTGTATTTGCGGGATTGATAGTAGCGGTCGCCCCAGTTTTTGTGGATGGCTTTGCTGATATCTTCCATGGCGGTGTCTGACAGGTTAACGGAGTCCGTTCTCATGTAGGTGATCTGCCCGGATTCGTAGAGCTTCTGGGCGAGGAGCATCGTTTTGGACACGCTGTACCCGAGCTTGCGGGAGGCTTCCTGCTGGAGGGTGGAAGTAGTGAACGGGGCGGCGGGGGATTTTTTCCCCGGTTTCACGGTCACGTCTTTCACCGTATAGGCGGCGCCGACGCACTGTTCGAGGAACTTTTCGGCGTCTTCCGCGGTTTTGAAGCGGGAGGGGCCGTCGGCCTTGAAGGCGATGGTCCGGCCCTGGATGTCTTTGGCCATGAACCAGGCCTCTACCTTGAAGGAGCTGGTGGTCTCGAACTGGTTGATCTCGCGTTCGCGCTCTACGATCAGCCTAACGGCAACGGATTGTACGCGGCCGGCAGACAGGGAATTGCGCATGCTCATTTTGCGCCAGAGCACGGGAGACAGCTCGAAGCCCACGATCCGGTCGAGGATACGGCGGGCCTGCTGGGCGTTCACCAGGTTCATGTCGAGCAGGCGGGGCGTACGAACGGCTTTTTCGATGGCGGGTTTCGTAATCTCGTGAAATACAATGCGTTTGGTAGAGGAGGGATCGAGGCCGAGCACTTCGCAAAGGTGCCATGAAATGGCTTCCCCTTCGCGGTCCTCATCCGTTGCGAGCCAAACCTCCTCGGAGTCTTTCACCAGTTTTTTTAATTCCTTGACAACCTTTTCCTTGTCTTCCGGTATTATATATTTCGGTTTGAAATTATTCTGAATGTCGATTCCCATGTCATCCTTCTCCAGGTCACGGATGTGACCGAAGGAAGATTTCACTTCAAAATCCTTTCCTAATATTTTCTCAATCGTTTTCGCCTTTGCCGGGGATTCTACAATCACGAGATTTTTAGCCATGAACGCCTTTTTATGTCTGTAATTACGCTGAAATTTGTATCAATATTACAAATCCGATTGATGCAATTATATAAAAGTAGGATGATATAAAAAATAGATAAGGTTAAATACTTGAATTCCAGCGTGCAACAGACGCCATATTATTATGTTATCTCCTTTTCGCCGAAAGACGCTTATATTACATATTCATTTTTACTTACATCGAACGCCATGGACATCGTCATTATCGGATCAGGGAATGTAGCGCATTGTTTTGGTCACCTCATGAAGCTGCACGGCCATCCTGTAAAGCAGGTGATCAGCCGTAACAAGGACAACGCCCGGGTGCTGGCGGAATCCCTCGGCGCCGAATCTTCCGGCGACCTGATGGACATTCATATGGAGGCAGACGTGTACCTCCTGGCCGTGGGAGACGATGCCCTCGCCCAGCTGAACAACGATCTCCGCCTGGGCCGCCGCATCGTGGTGCACACCGCGGGCGCCGTTCCCCTGTCGGCCATCGGCAATATTTCCACCAACACGGGCGTATTATACCCCTTGCAAAGCATCCGGAAGGAGAATAAGTCCTACCCCGAAATCCCCCTCATGCTGGAAGCCTCGTCTGACGAAGTGCAGAAGCGCCTCCTGGCCCTGGCTCAGAGCATCAGCGGCTCCATTTCCATCATGAACTCCGAACAACGGCTCCAGATGCACCTGGCCGCCGTTTTCTGCAATAATTTCACCAACCACCTCATCGCCCTCGCCAAATTCTATTGCGAACAGGAAGGGCGCGATTTCCAGTTGCTGGCGCCCCTCATCCGGGAAACTTTCCAGCGGCTCGACAAGTTCCCGCCGGAAAGCGTACAAACCGGCCCGGCGGTCAGGAACGACGAAAAAACCATGGCCCTGCACGAATCCCTGCTCGTCAATTACCCCTCCATGGCCCAGATTTACCCGTTGCTGTCGGAAAGTATTCTCCAGTTCCATAAATGATTGGCGGTCTCCCGATTAACGAATATTTTTGCGCACCGGCCCCCCGGCCGGCCAACGCAGAAACGACAGATTGATAGTTATGAACGTATTGGAACATTTTTCCCGCATCCGCACTTTCGTGTTCGACGTAGACGGTGTGCTGACCGACGGAACGGTACAGCTGCTGCCCGGCGGCGAACTGAGCCGTAAAATGAGCATCCGCGACGGGTACGCCCTGCAGCTGGCGGTGAAGAAAGGCTACCGGATCGCCATTATTTCCGGCGGAAGGTCGGAAAGTGTGGTATCGAGGCTCAACGGACTGGGGATCAGCGACGTGTTTACCGGCGTGGCCGACAAAGTGGAGAGGCTGGAGGCCTATGCCCTGGAGCACGATCTTGTTTGGGACGAGATCCTGTTCATGGGAGACGATATCCCCGATTACCGCGCCATGCAGCTGGTAGGGCTGGCAACCTGCCCGGCAGATGCGGCGCCGGAGATCAAATCCATCAGCCGTTACATTTCGCCCATCACCGGTGGGGCAGGATGCGCGCGCGACGTCATCGAAAAGGTGCTGAAGCTCAATGGCGACTGGCAGCTCGACGAGGGCATCAGCGCCAGGTAGCCCAATCCGAAATCACTTCCATAAAAACATATAATGACCCTTATCGCAGCTTTTTTCAGGATGATCCGGTATCCGAACCTGATCTACATCGCGCTCACGCAGTTGCTGTTGCAGTTTTGCGTGGTGGCGCCCGTGCTGCAGAAAAGCGGGCTCGAGCCCTCCCTTACCTGGCCGCATTTCGTGCTGCTCTGCATTTCCACGCTGATGGTGGCGGCAGGCGGCTATATCATCAACGATTATTTCGACATCAATATAGACCTGGTCAACAAGCCGGAAAAAATGGTGGTGGAAAAGATCATCAACCGCCGCTGGGCCATGGCCTGGCATACCATGCTCAACATGGCCGGGGTTTCCATCGGTTTCCTCGTGGCGTTCAAGATCGGCCAGTTTTACCTGGGCTTCATCCAGGTGATCTGCACCATGTTGCTGTGGTTCTATTCCACGTCGTTCAAGCGCCAGGTGATCATCGGCAATGTCGTGATCTCGCTGCTGACGGCGCTCAGCGTTGTGGTGGTGGGTTTTTACGAGAAACAGATTTATGAGAGCTTCGAGGCGATCATGTCGCCCGCAGGCCGGAAGCTCATCCAGGTCATCGGCATTTACGCATTGTTCGCGTTCCTGTTGTCCATGATCCGGGAGATCGTGAAGGATATGGAAGACATGATCGGCGACAGCAAAGACGGTTGCCGGACGCTGCCCATCGTTTGGGGCGTGAAGAAAACGAAGAATTTTACCATGGTGTTGATACTGGTGCTGGAATTACTGTTACTCGTGTTGATGGGCGTAACTTTTGCACGGGGTTGGTATCCCGCGGTGGGATATGTGGGCCTGTTCGTCGTTTTCCCGCTCGCGTGGTTCATCCAGCGGCCGTTGGCGAAGGCGTACCAGCCGGAGCATTACCATTCCATTTCCACCTGGATCAAGATCGTGATGCTGACCGGCATCCTGTCTATGGTGTTTTTTAAAATCATGTAGCATGTATTCCCGCAAACCCGTTATACTGGCCAGCCAGAGCCCCCGCCGCGCGCAACTCCTGGAGCAGGCCGGCATCCCCTTCGAAGTAAAAGTAAGCGCGGCCGACGAATCGTGGCCCGAAGGCATGCCGGTGCCCGAAGTGCCGGAGCACATCGCCCGGCAGAAAGCGAAGGCGGTGCAGGCCCATTACGGTGCAGACGATATCATTGTGGCCGCAGATACCATCGTGGTGCTGGATGGCGACGTGATCGGCAAACCGGCAGACCGGGCAGACGCCATCCATATCCTGGGCCGGTTGAGCGGCCGGGTGCATACGGTGATCACGGGCGTGGTGATCGTCCGCAACGGCGAGGAACAGGCGTTTTCACAGACCACGGAAGTGCATTTCAAACCGCTGACCACCGCGCAGATCGAGTTTTATGTAGACAACTACCAGCCTTACGATAAAGCCGGCGCCTACGCCATCCAGGAGTGGATCGGGGCCGTGGGGATCGACGGTATCAACGGCGATTTCTACAACGTGATGGGGCTGCCCATCAGCCAGGTGGCGGAACGGTTGGCGAAATTGTAATTAACCTTGCCTGACCATCACTTCGCCATGTAAACGATTTGCAACGATGATTTGATGATATTACATCCCTTACCTGATAAAAATGAAGTATAATTTCCCGAGAACTTTCGTGGCCGTGTTTGCGGCGCTGTTAGCCCTGGCGTCCTGTTCGCCCAACGACGATGTCCCGACGTTACCGGGAAACGAAAACGGCGATGACGTTTACCTGTACGGCTGGACGGAATCCGACCCTAACCAGCCCGCCGGAGAAATACGGTTGAACAAGGTGGAATACAATCCGAACCAGATAATCAGCGGGATCGTCCAGTTCGTAGATAAAACGGAAGCGGGGAAGCGATACACTTCAGAAAAGTTCATATACCTCGATAAGAAATTGGTAAAGCGCGAGTTGTACGATCAACATGATGTTCGAATTGATTACATCGACTACGAGTATAAAGACAACCGCCTTTTCCGGACAATATCTTATGGATTTGACGCAAATTCGCGGTGGTATTTGTCACACATAGATACTTTCCAGTACAATGCTTCCGGGCAATTAGCGGGCAACCTGGTATTTGTGCCGGGTGGCGACAGCTACGAAGCGGCACGTTATGTATTCGAATACAGCTGGGTCAACGGGAATGCAACGGAGATGAAACATTATCGCTGGGAGGGAGATCAGCGCATTCTGACCGGATACTTCAAATTTCTGTATGGCGGTGTCCCTAATTTCTATGGCCAGTGGTTCAAAAATAATTTGTTGGCCATGCGATATGGCGTGCCTGGTATCGATATTCATTACCTGAGCCACGATCTATGTACCGAACGTGTCAATCTGCATGTTCAGGCCTATGCTGCCGACTCTACACATTTCGTATATGCTTTCGATGAAAATGGATTACCGAAAACGCGGACAGAAACTTACAAATCTGTTACCCAGTCCGGTACTTATGGCTGGAGCCGGCGGCATACTTTCGAATTCAGGAAGCGGGTACAGTAAAATGGCAGTCCAGCTAAGTATCAGTATTACTACGCAAAAATGGCTTCGCGAAGCAGGAAGGAGACGCATTCTGTAATATTATTATATCTTCGCCAAGCTAACGCATGGAAGTTGACCGAACCCCGCGTGCCCGGAAACCGCGTTCAGACAACCGAATACCTATGAAGAAAATGCTACCCGCCGCGCTGATGATGCTGGCGGCATGCAGTAAAAAAGATGCACCAGTAACACCCCGCCCCACCGAACCCGTCTGGAAACTGACGGAAATCGCCGGAGCCGGTGAATCCACTTTTTTTACTACAACAACGCCGGAGAGCCCTCCGCGTGGACAACCCGTACCACCTCCGGGACAGACTCCTCAGCAGTGGCCTGGGCGGGCGGGAAGCTCGTTTTTACATATCTTTTCTTCGGTCAGCAGCAACGGATCGACCGCTCTTTCCTGTACACCGGCGATCGCCTCACCCGGGTCCAGTATCATAATTTCGATCATAGCGGCCAGTGGGCCGTCACCGACTACGATTCCCTCGTGTACAACGGCAACCGGCTGGCCGAGCTGCATGTCGTGAATGCAGGCGCCCGCAACCAGCTGTTCAAATTGTATTGGGAAGGAGGGAACGTAGCGCGCTGTGAAAGCTTCGACGTTATCGCCGAAACGATCGTGCTCACCGGCATCATCAAATATCAGTACACAGACCAACCTGCACTGGCGCGTGTTTTCCCGCCGTGGTGCTATTTCATCTGGACTGGCCGCGATTTTGCGGCCCTCAGTGAAAATGAGCGGTCGGTGGAAGAAGGGTCTTCGGCTATCGGCACCCTCCGCTGGCGCAATTCCTACGGGCACGCCTACCTTACGGGTGGACGGCTGGAAAGCATGAGCTGGCGGCGCGAAGATTTCTCTGCTCCCGCAACGGCCGACTTCGCCCGTCAATTCGCCTATCAACTTTATCAAACCCAATAACATCACCCGGTCCGTATACAACAAAAAAAACGGGAAGCACATGGCTTCCCGTTTTTTTTGTTGAGAAAATACTTTCATTAATACGCCGACATCGGCACGTTGGCGAATTCTACCGCATACGAGCCGGTGGGGCCGGAAGAAGGCATCGGCGGGCCGGAGAGCCAGCGGATCACCACGGTGCCGGATGTGGAAATAGTGCATTCCATCAGGCGGCCATCGGCCTGCACTTTGGTGCCGCGCACCCGGGTGGAGGAGGTGCAGCCGGTGATGGTACCGATCGCAACACCGGTTTCCCATTGGGCCTGGGTGTACGGATTGGTAGCGAAATAGTGCGCCGCGAAATTGATCATCGTATACGTGTACGACGTAGCCGGGTTGCCGGTCAGGGAAAGGCTGAAATTTGTCTGGGTAAACGAGCAGCTGAACCTGGGAGCGGGCACTTTTGTCTTAGCGGGCTGGATGGCGGAGCTTTCGGACGTGAAAACAGCGAACGCTGCCATAAGGGCGAAGGTTGCACAAACTTTTCTAAGCATAATAAAGGGTTTTTTGGGTGAGGAATTATGTAGTTACAAGATACTACCCAGATAGACATACATGTTTGCAAAGGCTACCTCATTTTTCAATGCGGACGGCGTATAGCCGACATGTTTATCCGGTAAATTAATATCCTCATCCGATAGATTTACATCATTGGCGGCAGGGCAAAAAAAGGGAAGCACCTGGCTTCCCTTTCATATCCGGTTAAAAGTTGCTATCGTTTGCTGTAACCGTAGAAGAAACCCCTCCGGTTTACGGGGCTTCCGGGCATGGAATGTGAGGTCTGCTTCTCGTTCATTTTAACAGGAAGGCCTTCCGTATTGAATTCCCAGGTACATTCCGCGGTGTGGAACGGTTCATTTTTATGGTTGATCTCTTCTTTTTTCAGAATAAGCCCCGAACTGAAAATGTGACTATAAGTGAAGGAATGCAACCAGTAATGGAACGCGATACCGCCGGTGATGTATGGATTGGACTTCCCTTCAAGATAAGTATGTTTGGTCGTAAATGTGCGGACGGTGTCTCGTGCACCAGGGCCGGTACGGTTATATGACCAAAGCTCGCTCAGATAGTTGCCATTCCAGATGCAGCGGGTATATTCATACGGGTTGCTGGCATAGCTTGTGTCGTCGAGGTAGATGGGCCGGTAGTTTTCGAAGGTATATTTCTGGACGGTGATTTGAGGGTAACCGGTGGTGTGGTAACTTTTGATGGATAGTGTATTTCCGGTAAGCGTCACATCAGATGAGGAAGTGATCACCATGGGCCCATCTAAATTTATCTTGCCTTTCCGAAGTACGCGCTTCAGCACTTCGCCTTCGTATACGAACCTGGTGGTGTATTTCGACGTGTCTCCGTGCTCGGCTTTGCGGGCAAAGGTGATCCGGTCCAGCGTTCCATTGGCGTTGTAGAGGAAGTACGTAGTATCCGAGGCAACGGGATTCATCTCTCCTTTATCAACTTCCCAGTCGAGCTGATAAGACGGTTCAACGGGATCGATGATCGGTTTCGGTACATCGGTGTCGTTCGAGGAACAGGCAGCGAGTGAAAGCAGTGCCGCAAATAAGGGAATTCGTGTATGCACACGGGTGCTGAAGGTCAACATGTTCTTAGTCATAGCTGTAAGGGATTGCGTTACAATGTTTATATTCAGATGCCAAGGTAAGGAATATATTGCCGGAATGAAAACGATCCTTGATGCGGTGAGGTGATTACGGTAACCCGCACACGCAGGGAGCGGGATAAAATAAACGGTCCACCATTACTGGCGGACCGTTTTTTTATCAATCAGTTGTGGAGACTATTGTTCCAAAACCAGCAGGTTCACATCTTTATTTTTCAACCATTTCGCTTCTTTCAGCTTCTGCAGGTTGATGGTGCCTACCACGTAACGGCATTCCGGGGATTCGTATTTCTCGGAGATGTTGTAGAACGAGGCGAGGTCTACCTGGTCGGGCGATTTGAAGCGCAGGTATACTTTCAGCTGTACATCGTTGGTGAACGAAGGTTGGTTCTGCTGTTTGATCTTTTTGTATTCGTAACGGTAATTGTAGAGCAGCGCCGAAATGTCGCTCAGCACGGCGGAGCCGGTGGCGGTGCCGCCCGCGCCTTTGCCTACGAAGAACTGTTTGTCGGTAAACGCGGATTCGAGGAGCACGCCGTTGTATTCGTTGTACACGTCATACAGCAGGTTGTGCTCGCGGATGAGGTGGGGGAGCACATAGGCGTTCACGCTGCCGTTCTGGCGGCGGCAATTGCCGATCAGCTTGATGGTGCAATTGCGCTGGCGCGCGAAGTTGATATCGAAATCGTTGAGGTGATTGATGCCGAAGTTGAACACTTCTTCGGGCTTCACGAAAGTGCCGAATGCGTGCAGCAGGAGGATGACGATCTTGAATTTGGGATCGTAGCCTTCCACGTCGAGCGTAGGGTCGGTTTCCGCGAAGCCGAGGTCTTGCGCCTGCTGGAGCGCGGTTTCGAAGCTGAGGTGCTCTTCGAATATTTTGGTGAGGATGTAATTGGTAGATCCGTTGCAGATGCCTTCCACGGCGTTGAGGAGGTCGTTATCGTAATATTCCTCCAGGTTGCGGATGATGGGAATGCTGGCGCAGCTGGAAGCCTCGTAGAGGAAGGGCACCTTGTTCTCTACCTGCAGCTGGTAGAGCGCAGGCAGGTTTTCGGCGATCATGCGCTTGCTGGCGCTCACTACGGCTTTGCCGTTGCGAAGGGCGGTGCTCACGATCTCGAAGGCGGCCTCGGTTTCGTTGATCAGCTCCACCACCACGTCTATGGTAGGATCGTTCAGTATCTCGTTGGCGTCTGTCGTGAAATAGCTCATGTCGATGGGACGCGGCTTGTTCGGGTCTTTGATACAGATTTTCTTGATCCGGGCGTTGATGCCTTTCGTTCTGTTCAGCACTTCATAGAGGCCCTGGCCAACACAGCCGAAGCCGAAGATGCCGAGATTGATAGTCTTCTGTTCCATATTTATTGCAGTACGGTAATTTGTTTGCCGATAGGCTGGTTAAGTTTATCTAAAGCTTGTTTGAGATCGTTGATAAGGTCTTCCGCGTCTTCGATGCCGATAGACAGGCGGATGCAGGAATCCTGAAGGCCTGCCTTGCGGCGGAACTCTTCCGGGATGTTGCGGTGCGTCATCGTGACCGGGTGGGCCAGCATGCTCTTCACGCCGCCGAAGCTTTCGGCCAGTTTGAAGAGTTTGGTGGTGTTGACGATGCGGATGGCGTTTTTGATCAAATCTTCCTTCAGCGAAAAACTGACCATGCCGCCGTAGGCTTTCTGCTGCTTCCGGGCGATGTGGTGGTTCTTGTGCGTGGCCAGGCCGGGGTAGAATACTTTATCGACCGCCGGGTGCTCAGCCAGCCAGTTGGCGATGGCCAGGGCGTTGGCGCACTGTTTTTCCAGGCGCAGGCTGAGCGTTTCGATGCCGCGGATGGTGAGCCAGGCTTCGAAAGGACTGAGGATGCTGCCGGAAATGTTCTGGTTGAACTTCAGCTGATCGGCCAGGGGCTTGCTGTTCACCACCACGAGCCCCGCAATTACGTCGGTATGCCCGGCCAGGTATTTGGAAGCGGAATGGATAACGATGTCTGCACCCAGGGGAATGGGCTTTTGCAGCAGCGGTGTGCTGAAAGTATTGTCTACCACCAACAGAATATTATGCTGCCGCGCGATCTTGCTGATGGATTTGATGTCGGATATCTTCAGCGTGGGGTTGGTAGGAGATTCCAGCCAGATGATACGCGTTTTCGGGGTGATCTTTTCGAGCACTTTGTCCGTATCGCTCATGTCCACGAAATTGACCTTGATGCCGAAGCGCTCGAACATGTGGTTGAAGATGGAGAAGATGCCTCCGTAAGTGTCTTCCACGGCCATGATCTCGTCTCCGCTCTTGAGGAGTTTCAGCACCGCGTCGATGGCGGCCATGCCGCTGGCGAACCCGAATCCGGCGTAGCCTTCCTCGAGGTTGGTGATGATGTCTTCCAGCACTTTTCTCGTAGGGTTGTTGGCCCTGGAGAATTCGAAGCCCTTGTGGATCCCGGGGCTTTCCTGCACAAAGGTGGACGATTGGTAGATAGGTACCGAAATCGCACCGGTCAGTTCGTCTACCGGGATGCTGTGGATCAATTGCGTAGATGGTTTCATCTGTGTTTGGTTTTGTTTGTCCGCTCCGGCATTCCCCTGCTGGCGGCGGGCATGGTTGATCATTGTTTTTACGAAACGGCCGTGCCGCAACGTTCACTGCAAACGTACAGGTTAAATTCACATTATGTCAGTCGGAAACAAAAAAGCCCTTCCGGGGGTTGGAAGAGCATATCGCTACATTATAGTTGCGCTACAAGGAAAATCTCTGCCAACTTATCTTTCCCCGTAATCCGGGGCCGGAATTAGCACCTTTTTCCCGCCGTGGGCGGAATTGGTTGCTAAGGCTTCACAGGGCCAGTACCCTCTGCCTTTCTGGATAAGTGATATTTAAGAACTGATCGCAAAGGTAAGGCGACGAAGGCCAGATTTCCAAATTCCTTCCGCGATTTTCGTTTTTGCTTTATTTTTTATGGTAAATTTTGAACGAAATCTAATACTTTTTTCATGAAACCGTTTGTTGACCCCCTCTGCCCGGAATCCCTCCTGCAGTTCATCTGGCTTTCCGGTAGGTTTAACACCGACCGCCTGGCCACCGTGGCCGGCGAGCCGCTCGAAATCCTCCATCCCGGCCAGCTCAACCGCCACGCCGGGCCCGATTTCTCCGCCGCCCGTATCCGCATCGGCCCGCTCCTGTGGGCGGGAAATGTGGAAATCCATTATCGTACGTCCGACTGGCTGCGGCACGGCCATCAGCACGACCGGCGGTACGACCGGGTGATCCTCCACGTCGTTTTCCAGCACGATGCCGATACGGGGAACATTCCCGTACTGGAGCTTCAGCCCCGCGTTCCCAAAATCCTGCTGCGGCGTTACCGCGCGCTGATGGACAATGCTGATGAGCTACCCTGTTCGCGCCTGCTGGCGCGCGTGCCCGACAGCGCCTGGGAAGACTGGCTTGCCCGGCTGGCTGCGGGGCGGATGGAGCGCAAGGCCGGCGTGTTCCTTGGCTGGCTGAAGCAAACCGGTTCCAACTGGGAGGAAGTGTGCCTCCGCGCCGTGGCCGCCTGCTTCGGCATGCCGGTCAACACCGACGCTTTCCGCGAGCTGATGGCCGCCACGCCCTGGCGCGTGCTGACGCGCATCCGCCACAGCGCCCTTTCGCTGGAAGCCCTGCTGTTCGGCCAGGCGGGCTTGTTGCCGGAGGATCCCAAAGAACCCTGGCCCGCGAAGCTCCAGGAAGAATACCGTTTCCTCTGCCGGAAGTACAGCCTCGAATCCATGGCGCCCCATGCCTGGCATTGGCTCCGGATGCGGCCCTCGTCGTTCCCGACCATGCGCATCGCCTGCCTGGCGGCGCTTTTGCACAAGGAGCCCCATCTCTTTTCCGCCATGCTCGACAATGAACGCCCCGAAAGCCTGGAAGCCCTCCTCACCGTTCAGCCCTCGGCGTATTGGGACGATCACTACCGGTTCGGGATACGGTCTGTCCGCACGGCTTCCATGGGCCGGCAGGCCGTGAGGCATGTGCTGATCAACGCCGTGGCGCCGTTGCTGTACGCCTACGGGCAATACCTGAAAAGCGAGGCGCTCCAGCGGCGGGCGCTGGCGCTGTGGCAGGCTTTGGGCGCGGAAAGCAACCGTATTCTGCGCGCCTGGGCGCGGGAAGGCGTGGAAGCGCGCTCGGCCGGGGAGTCGCAGGCGCTCATCGAGCTGCGGCAACAGTTCTGCGATGAGAAAAAATGCCTGGATTGCAGGATAGGAAAGGGGTTGCTGGGAGATGAACATTGGCTCGCGTCTGAGCTTGGCGAAGAAGCTGGGCCGGATTGGGGGAGGAAGATGCAGGGCTTGAATGGTGACACGAAAAAGCCGCCCTTCGCGGGGTGGCCGTATTCGTTTTCCGGAGAGACTTTGCAGGAGGTTGTAACCCCTTGTCCGGGAGCGCCGTTGTACGGTTACCAGGTGAAAGTCACATCCTGCTGAATGTCTGGATGGAGGCTTTTGGCAACGGGGCAGGTGAGGGCCGCGTTTTCAAGGATCTTGCGGGCGGTATCGTCGAGCCCGGCGGTTTGCGGCACCGCGATGAGCACTTTCACGCCGGTGATGCGGCGGGGATCGGTGCCCATGATCTTGTCGATGCTCACGGTAGTGCCGTCGATGTTCCAACCCTTGTCGCGGGCTTTGATGCCCATGATGGTGAGCATGCAGGAACCGAGGGCCGAAGCTACCATGTCGGTCGGGGAAAAACGTTCGCCTTTGCCGTTATTGTCTACCGGCGCATCGGTCTCGATAACGGAGCCCGAGCGGGGATGGGTAGCGGTAGTTCTGAGTTCGCCGTTGTAAAGGATGGCAGCGGTATGCATTGTAAATGAATTTTGATGTAAAAATAAGCGTATTTTTAAGAATGGCCGCCGGGTTCCGGGAATAGCGGACGGGCCGGGCAACTACGAACAAATTTGTGTATGTTTGTATAGGAATAAAACATAAAACGATATCCCGCGTTTAATAATCATAATTGCGCAACACGGTGAAAAAATTCAACACACTTTTACTCCTCCTGCTGGCTTCCCTCGCTTTGCACGCACAGTCTGACCGCTCCGACAAAAAAGCGGAAAGGGAACAAAAAAAGCTTCGGAAAATTTCCCTGTTCCGTGAGATCGAAGAAGGTGAAAACCTTTACAACCGCGAATTCTCCGGTGGCGCACGCCTCAATACCGACGGGTGGACGGGCTTCCTGGAGATGGGTTTCCGCAAAAGCGCATCCACAGTGAATTTCTTCCAGTTCGAGTTTTCGGAGAAGAAAGATCCGAAGCAAGACCGTTCCTCCACTTTCGTACCGGTAATGGGCTATTATATCAGCACTTCCCCTTACGTTTACGGTAAGATGAACAACTTCTACCAGGCCAAACTGGGCCTCGGCCAGAAGCGGCTCATCGGTGGCAAAGGCAATAAGAACGGGGTGGAAGTGAACGCGATTTATTACGGAGGGATTTCCGCCGGGCTCGTGAAACCCTATTACCTGGAGCTCATGAACGACGCGGGCGACCCGGATTCCCGGAAACTCCAGAAATGGACACCCGAAAACAACGACGAATTCCTCGACAAAACGAATATCTACGGCGCCGGCGGATTCTCCAAAGGCTGGGGCGAAGTGAAATTCACCCCCGGGCTCCATGCCAAACTGGGCTTCCGGTTCGACTGGGCCAAGTTCAACGACGTGATCTCCGCCCTGGAAGTAGGGGTAAACGCGGAATATTATACGAAAAAGGTGCAAATTATGGTGGATCAGGACGGTAAGTCCTTCTTTTTCAACGCTTATGTAGGTTTGCAGTTAGGTAAACGTTGGAATAAGTAACTTTGTACTTTATTAAAGAAAGGATTTGCGATGCAAGAATTACCCGTAATCGCCGCCGGACCGGCAGCGCCCAGAGTGAAAAAGCCCGATTGGCTTCGCGTGAAGCTGCCCATCGGAGAGAACTACAGGCAGGTCAGGAACCTTGTAGACACCCATAAACTCCATACCATCTGCGAAAGCGGCAACTGCCCGAACATGGGAGAATGCTGGGGTGCCGGCACCGCCACTTTCATGATCCTCGGCAACGTCTGCACCCGCTCCTGCGGTTTCTGCGCCGTTGCCACCGGCCGCCCGGAACCTGTAGACTGGGATGAGCCCCAGCGCGTGGCGGAAGCCATCTATCTCATGAAAGTCAAACATGCGGTAATCACCTCGGTTGACCGCGACGAGCTGAAAGACGGCGGTTCCATCATCTGGAACAATACCATCAAGGCCGTGCGCGCCCTCAACCCGGAAACCACCATGGAAACCCTCATCCCCGACTTCCGGGGCATCTGGGAAAACCTGGACCGCGTGATCGAAGCTGCTCCCGAAGTGGTATCGCATAACCTGGAAACCGTGGAACGCCTCACCAAGCAGGTCCGCATCCAGGCCAAATACCACCGCAGCCTAGAAGTGATCCGCCGGCTCAAACAAGGCGGCATGCGTACCAAATCCGGTATCATGCTCGGCCTCGGAGAAACGAAGGAAGAAGTGGTACAAGCCATGCAAGATCTGTACGATAACGGTTGCGACGTCGTAACCCTCGGCCAGTATCTCCAGCCCACGCCCAAACACCTCCCCGTGGTGCGCTTCGTGCATCCCGACGAATTCGCCGAGCTCCGCGAGATCGGTTACAACATGGGCCTCGACTATGTAGAAGCCGGACCGCTCGTTCGCTCGTCTTACCACGCCGAAAAACACATTTTCAGCGGCCGTAAATAAGGCAATCTGACATGTAAATAGTTACCCGGAGCCAGAAGGCCCCGGGTTTTTTTGTGCTTCGATTGAGTTCCAAACAACCTGTGTACTGAAGATTTTCGCGTGAATGCATGGATGCAAAACGCGTGAATTATCCATGCCTATTTCGGAAGGACGAATAACTTTTTAGTGATGATGCCCATGCGCATGATGATGTCCGTGCGCCGAGGTTCCTGTCTGCGCCGCTTTCGCTTCGAGCACGAAATCCGTCGTGTGGACGATACCGTGGATTTTGAACTGGATCCAGGCGCGGTAAATACCTTCCTGCGGCAGCTCCGCGTGTAACACGAAGCGCCCGTTGCGGACTTCAGGATGCACGTGCACGAAGGCTTTCGAATCCTGGTGGATGAGCACGGCGTGCGCTTTTTCACCCAGGTAGTTATCGATTTGCGCGGGATCGATGTGCGTTCCGTTTTTCGTGAGCTCGGCAGAAAACATGGCGTGTCCCTGGTGGAGGGGGCCATGATCGAGGTGCAGTTCCAGTTTGTATTCCCCGGAAACGGCCGTCAGTCGCGGATGGAAAGCGACCTGCGGTTGAGGGATATCTCCTTCCACCTCCAAAGCAAATTTATTGATCACCTGGTGCTGGCCTTCGGGAACATAATCGGCGAAAAGCCAGAATGGGCCGCCATGGGGGAGTGTTGTGTGTACGGAGAAGCTATCGCCGTTTTCTACGGGATGGATATGTGCGAAGAAAGTAAGATCGTTGTTGACGATGATGGTATGGATCTTCCGCTCATGGGAATCCTGCAGGCGGAAAGGCGTGGCCGTACTGAAGTGGTACGCGGTTTCGCGGCCGGCTATGATGGGTTTCGTTACGTTCAGGTGCAATTGGTAAGTGTTCATCGGGTGTGTGTTTTGTAAGGACAAAATTAGGGCACGTCCTGCCCGCGGGCTTTACAGATTCCGGGAAACTATTTACATAGTTTTTATATTTTTCGTTCATGAAACCACTGCTGCTTATCCTTACCATGCTTCCCGCCGCTGCCATGGCGCAACTCCGCTGGCAGCCCTCCTCCGCCGCCCACAACGAAGGCCTTCCTGAAGGGGCCCGCGTATATCAAACTACCGATTCCGTTTCCGGCCGTCCGTTCAGGGCGTTCTATCTCGAGATCGATCCCCGGGCAAAGGATCTCCGCCTTTCCGTCGAAGCCATTCCCGGAAAACGGTATACGCCCGTTCAGTACGACAGTATCCTCGGGCCTACCGCCCTCGCCATCATGAACACCACTTTCTTTTCGTTCAAAGACAACAGCAACCTGAACATCGTCGTGAAAAAAGGAAAAGTATTCGCCGTCAATCCCCAACCCGCGGCCGACGCGTCTCCCAAGCGCTACGTGACCCGCGGCGCCTTCGGGATCAACCGGAAGGGGGAGCCAGACATCGCCTGGGTATATAATGTCGGAAAGAAGAAAACGCCCTATGCATACAACGCACCCGTTACCGGCGCGGAACCTACCCGCCATTCACCCGCCGGCGCGCACCGCTGGAAAGTGCGGGAGGCCGTGGGTGGCGGCCCGGTGCTCGTGCAAAACGGCCAGCCTTTCATTACCAACGAACCGGAAGGCATGGGGAAAAGCATCGCTGCGCTGCATCCGCGCTCTGCGGTGGGTTACCGGGCAGACGGTACCATTTTGCTCATGGTGATCGAAGGGAGGAATAAAGGTGTGGCGGAAGGCGCCAATTTCGAAGAGATGGCGAAGATTTTTACAGACCTCCGTTGCGTGGAAGCCCTCAATCTCGACGGCGGCGGCTCGTCTGCATTATACGTGAACGATGAAAATACCATCAAACCCTCCGACCCCGCGGGCCAACGACCCGTACCGGCGGTGCTGGTACTGCACAAAAAATAACGATCACACGGCGGGCTTCTGGTTCCCGCCGTTTTTATTTCGCGGAAGGCCGTCTTCATCGAAGACCTGGAGCAAATGCCATTCCGTGAAGCCCGCCAGCAGCAGAGCCCCCACGATCACGGGCGTTACGGTCAGGTACAGGAAAAGCTCGGATTGCCGCCGGAAAACCAACCCCATCAAAATCCCGAACGGCACGAGGAGCCAGCCGAGCCACCGCGAAATATACGCGGCGTAACGGTTGCCTTCGTTCCAGGTGTCCTGGTTGATGGTGGAAGAAAAAGTACGGTAACCATACCAGGTTTTCATGCTGCGGGGAGGGTAGCGCCGGATCATGTAACCCATGAACAGGAACAGCAGTCCGGCCAGCAGACTGGCGTTACAGAAGGGGCTTTGTAAAATGCTGTCCATAAAAAAAGCGCGGCACAAAATGTGCCACGCTTATAAATACAATCGAATTTACTGCTTTGTTGAATCCGGTGCGGTGTTTTTGCGTTTGATCAATCCTTTCAGGGTATTGTTCAACGTTTTTTCCGCCGCTTTGCCCGCTCCCTGCAGGCCGCCGCCGGAGCCGGTGGAATCTTTTCCGCCGAGCAACTGCTTTTTCAATTCATCTTTCGCCGCATTCACCGCTTCGTTTTTCACGTGCGTCAGCGAATCTTTCACGGTTTGTTTCGCGGAATCTACCTTGTTCTTCACCATGGCGGTGGCCTGGTCTTTCAGGTTGTCTGCCGCTTTGCCGGCCGCTTCTTTCAGATCGGTTTTTACGGAAGGTTTCATGATGTTGCCGCCCATGAGCACGTTCAGATACACGGTGTCGCCCACGTTCACGTTGATGCCTTTGCTGCTGGCCTGTTTCACGAGGTTGTTCACGAGGCCGGTAGCCTGGGAGCCCAGCAAAGTGCGGGGCAGGGCCAGTTGCATGGTATAATCCATCGTTTGGTCGAAACCGTGCGAGCCGCCGATGAGCATATTGAAATTGTTGAGTTTCACGCGGAAGGGGTTCACCGTCATCCGGCCGTTCTGGAACGCGAAGTAGTTCTTGATGTCGCGGATGGAAATGTCTTTCAGGGCAGACACGTTCAGCTGGTTAGCCAGCTGGTCCATCGGCGCGAACTTCTTCAGGAAGCCCTGGATGAGCAGGAGATTGCCGTCACCGGTGAGCGTGTTCAGCTGGGGCGACATATCTTTCCCAAGCTTGCCCGTTACCGTCATCTGCGAGCTCATTTTCCCGCTGAGGAACTGCGCGATAGGCATGAGTTTCTGTACGGTGTTGAAAGTCTTGAACGTTTCCTGCACGTCGAGCTCCTTTACGTCGTACGAAATATTGATATCGGGATGGTCTTTGTCGTTTTTGGTGGAATAGGAGCCGTCGATTTCCATGGAGCCCTGCAGCGCGTTGGCTTTGATGTCTTTCATGATCACGGCTTCGTCGCGGAGGAGCAGTGTGCCGTTGAGGTTGCTGAGGGCGAGGTTGTCGTACTGCACTTTCCCGGCCTGCGCCTGCAAGGTGAAGTCGAGGTTGTTGGGTACGGCGAAAGGCGCGCTGGCCGTGGTATCTGCCGGTTTGCCCGAGGCGTCCGCTTCCGGGGTGCCCATCCACTTGTTCAGGTTGATCTGATCGGCTTGCAGGGCAAGTTTGCCGTTAAGTGCACTGTTGCGGAAAAGGTAGGCGAGGAGGTTATTCACTTCGCCGTTGGCGTTGAAGTTGGTGCCGAGGTATTGCCCCTTGAAGTCGGAAACGGTGACGTTTTTCGGGTTGAAAGACATGAGCATCGACGATACTTTCACGCCGTCCGGGTAATCCTTGCTTTGATATTCGAGGTTCGACAGGGCAACTTTGCCGGAGGCGTTGAACGATTCGTATTGTTCCCGTTCGATGGCGCTCATGTACCCGCGGGCCTGGAGGTCTGCATCGAGCAGGCCGGCCAGTTTGGTGCCTTTTTCGAACTTCACGATCTGGGTTACCTTGCCGAGGTCGAGGCGGCCTTTGGCGGCGGCGTCGAGGTAAAGGTCGGACACGGGCGTTTTGATCATGAGGCGGAAATCCACCGGACTGTCGTCCATTTCAAGATGCGCCTGGGGCACGTCTACGATGGTATGGTCGGGCACGCCGTCGGGGTTGGTGACGTTCACGGCGAGGTTGATATTCTTCACCGGTTTGGGAAGATCGGGGTATTGGAAGAAACCGTTCTTCACGCCGAGATGCACTTCATACGCCGGCATCTGCTGCTCCGAGTACACACCTTTCACGAAGCCGTTGAGCGTGGCGTTTCCGGAGGTTTTGATGCTGGAAAAATCTTTGCTGTAGACGGCGGGTACCAGTGAAAGGATGTCTTTGAAATCCGTACTGGGCGCCTGGAAACGGATGTCCATGTTATAGGAGCTGTCGTTCACCAGCTGGAAGAACCCTTCGGTACTGAGTTTCAGGTTATTGACGGAAATTTTATCCGTTTTGAAGGTGTATTTCCCGGCTTTGTTGTCGATGTTGACGTCGGCGAGGATTTCCGTTTTGGCATCGAGCAGGTAGGGGATGAATCCCTGTGCGAAGCTCACCGCACCCGCGGTGGTGCTGGTGCTGAGTGTGAAGTTATCCTGTGTGAAATCGCCTTTCCCTTTGTGGTTGAGGCCGGCGATGGCCAGGTGCATATGGCCCTGGTGGTCGTCGTACTTCACGGTCGCGTCTTCGATGCTGTATTGCTGGAGGCTGAAGGCGAATTCGCTGGACGAAGTATCGGCGGGCGCGCCGGCGGTGGCGGTGTCCGGTTTCACGATGTCCCAGTTCGGGCGGCCTTCTTCATCAACCACGGCATAGATGCGGGGCTGGATGAGGGAAACGTTGTGCACGTTGATCTTTTCGCCGCGGATGGCGCTCATGAGGTCTACGGCCAGGTCGAGCCGGCGAACGGCCAGCAGGGTGTCTCCGGCGAAGTGGTTCACGCCGGTGATGTGGAGCTCTTCGAGCGCCACGGCCAGCCGCGGAAAGCGGCGGAAGAGGCTGATATCCACGTCCTTGAAATCGACCTTGGCGTTCAGGTTCTTGTTCAGCTCGGCTTTGACCTTCGACATGATCTGGCCTTTGAACAGGTACGGAATGGCAACGAGCAGTGCAATGAGCACCAGCAGCCCGATGCCGATACCCTTCAGTATCTTCTTGAGTTTCATAGGGTGAAGTTGTTGTGGTTTACGTGTTGGCAAATGAAGCTACGGATCATATCGGTAGTAAATTCGTTATTTTTGACACAAATATATATAACGGCATGACACCGGAACGGAAAGAACGGCTTTTATCGGTAATTAACAAACGTCAGGCCAACCTTACGGTGGTGCTGGAAAATGTGGAAGATCCGCATAATGTGTCCGCCGTATTGCGTACCTGCGACGCCGTCGGCATCCAGGACGTATACGTGTTGACCACCAAAGTACCGCGCCACAAGCGTTGGGGCGTGAAAAGCTCGTCGAGCGCCGCCCAGTGGCTCACCGTTCACCAGTTCACGGATACGAACGAACTGGCCACCGCGCTCCGCGCGAAATACGACAAAATTTATACCACACACCTGGCAGACGGGGCTATGAGCCTGTACGACATCGATTTTTCGGGATCGGTGGCCCTGGTATTCGGCAACGAGCAAACGGGCGTGAGCCCCGAGATCCGGGCGTTGGCCGACGGCAATTTCGTGATCCCCATGATGGGCATTATCCGTTCGCTGAATATTTCGGTGGCCTGCGCGGTGAGCATTTACGAAGCCATGCGGCAAAAAAGCCTCGCCGGGCATTACGCCGCCCCCTCGCTGCCGGATGCGCAGCGGAATGGACTGCTCGCCGAATGGGGCTATAAAGAAGATGAATAATGAACGTTTTCGTTTTCATACTGGCGATGCTGGCCGGACCGGCCGTGGAGCGGGTAAGTCCTGCGGAGCTGGAGGCGCGCCTGGCCGCAACCGATTCTCCCATGGTGGTGAACCTCTGGGCTACCTGGTGCGGCCCCTGCGTGGAGGAGCTGCCGCATTTCGAAAAAGCTTCCAAAGCATTTCCGGGTGTGAAGTTCGTGTATCTCAGCCTCGATCTGGATGAAGCCTATCCCCGGCAGATCGATTCGTTCGTGAACAGGATCGGTTTGAGCGGGGAAGTGTGGTGGATGGCGGAAACCAACGCCAATAAATTCGCGTCGCTGATAGACGCGTCGTGGAAAGGGAGTTTGCCGGCCACTTTGTTCCTCCACCCCGGGAAGAAGTCCCGGAAGTTTGTGCAGGGCGCGATGGATGAGGGAGCGGTGATGCGGGAGGTGGCGATGTTGTTGAAATGACGAACCTATGAAATTATGAAGAATGATATTATTGGATTATTTATACTACAACGCCAGTAAGATGTATGAAAGTTATGGCGAGAAAGACTCGGATTTTACAGGGGCCTTAGTTGTGACTTTATTAGTGGCATTGAACATAGTGACCATTTATTTACCTCATTGTTGTATTGATATACGGCAAAGGGATATTTTCTCATCCGTTAATCGCCGTAGGAGTGGCTATCGGCGTTCTGGCATTTTTTATCAGGCGGTACTTTTATCAGCAGCGGTTTTCGTTGAAAGCCATAGAAGCAAAATGGCTTGGAAAAACGGATAAGGAAAGGATCAGCATAAAACATGAGCAAATCTTGTATGTGTTGATGAGCATAATTGTTTTCTTCGGATTAGCCATTTATCGGGGGCAGAAATTATAATCCGGCAGCGGGAACAAATACTTTCAAACTATGCTAAACGGCGTATTCAAATCCCTGTATCCCATGGTTACAATGATAGCCATGGCTATTGGCGCCAGTGCGCAAAGCGCACCCGTGGTTGACATTAAATCGGTCAGTGTGGAAAAAGTTCGCTGCTATGACCCCTACGACAAATTAGACGGCTACCGCCTTGTGATCTCCGTTCACAGGCAGGACACTATTTTACGGACGCCTGCGAATGTATATAACCTCGATATGCTCAAAGATCTGCCAGACAGTTTCAGGCTGATCCTTATCGATAAATTATTACAATTCAAAGGAGACACTTCCCGTTGCTGCAAGAAGATCGGAATGTTTTATTACGATGGAATCGAAAGGACATGCTACGGAAAACCCAAATCCAGCTACTTCAGCATTCAGATCGACGCGCTTTTCATGATCAACAAAATCGTGTATCCCTTCGGTACAAGTTTGTATTCCTGCCGGCCGGTGGTCGTAAATCCGCGAACGAAGAAAGAGTTGAACGAACGGCACGGGGAAATTATCAAATACTACAAAGTGTATGAACGGAGTTATCGGGCGGCCCGGGAAAAAGGCCGGTTAGACGAAACTTTCCGGTTCAATACCCGGCGCTATGCCTGGTTCGGGGCTGCCTTCATGCATGATTGAGGCAATCAGGATATCCGTGCCTTCTTCACCTGATCCTCCACATAGGCGCGGAAAATCCCGTCGAGCCCTTCTGCCCGGGTGATCTCATCCCATTCTTCCCAGTCCTTTTCCGTCACTTTTCCCCGGTCTACGAACAGCTCAGTAATATTGGCCGCGGTATTTTCATTGACGAGCCCGCTGCCCGCGAACGCCGCCAGCAGCGCCGTTCCCGCCACTTCGTCGGGGAATCCGGCCCCTGCGTCGAAATAATACGCAGCGATCGTTTTGTACAGGCATTGGATGGATTTGATGGCGGCTTCGGAGCGGTACAGGTTCCGCGACTGCCGGATTTCCTTCACCCAATGCGCCACCATATCCATATCGGCCAGGCTGGCGCGAACGTCGGGCTCACTGCTGCGCAGCAGCGATTCGTCGGCCGAAAGTACCAATGCTTCTTCGAGGAATTGCAGGGAATGGAGGACCATGTCCATCACAAAAGCGTTATCGATCTCGGCCGAATCGAAATCGGTCTCTATCCACTTTACGAGGGAGGGGTGCGTGCCGCGAACGCCCTGGTAGAGCGTTTGCATGATCTGCAGGCCGCCCAGCCCGTTTAATTTATCAGGTAACATCATGGGTTAATTGTTGGGGTACGGAAAGTTACCGGATAAAACCGTTGTGGCTTGGCAGCGGGGCGCAAACTGGCAACGGGGGCGGGTGGAATATCAAAAGCGGACTTCGGGCTGCGGGGCTTTCCGGCGAAATGCACGGCACAAAAAAGCCCGGAAGCTTTCGCTCCCGGGCAGGGTTTTTATTATCTGCAATGAATAACCGGATTAGGCGCTGCAGGTTACGCAGCCTTCTTCCATGGTGCAAACCGCACCTTCCACGATCTCCATTTCGCCGGAGCCTTCGGCAGGCATAACGGGCACCATGTTCTGGCCGCCCTGTTTTTCCACCGTGAACTGAACGGCTTGCGCTGCCGCCTGCGTGCGGAGGTAGTACATGCCGGTCTTGAGGCCTTTCTTCCAGGCGTAGAAGTGCATGGAAGTGAGCTTGGAAGCCGTCGGCTTGTCTACGAACAGGTTCAGCGATTGCGACTGGCAGATGAACGCACCGCGGTCGGCCGCCATATCGATGATCGTACGCTGTTTGATTTCCCAAACGGTTTTGTACAGTTCCTTGATGTTGGAGGGGATCTCGGGGATGCCCTGGATGGAACCGTTCGCCGAGATGATCTTGTTCTTCATGTCGTTGTCCCACAGACCGAGCTCTACGAGGTCTTTCAGCAGGTGTTTGTTCACTACCACGAACTCTCCGCTCAATACGCGGCGGGTGTAGATGTTGGAAGTGTATGGCTCGAAGCACTCGTTGTTGCCGAGGATCTGCGAAGTAGATGCAGTGGGCATGGGCGCCAGCAACAGGGAGTTGCGCACACCGTGCTTTTTGATCTCGGCTTTCAGGCCGGTCCAGTCCCAACGGTCAGACGGCTGCACGTTCCACATATCGTATTGCAGGATGCCTTTGGAAATGGGCGATCCTTCGTAGGAAGCGTATTTGCCTTCGGTAGTGGCGAGGTCTTTGGAAGCGGTCAGCGAAGCGAAGTAGATCGTTTCGAAGATTTCCTTGTTCAGCTGTTGTGCCGGCTCGCTTTCGAAGGGATAGCGGAGGAGGAAGAACGTGTCTGCCAGGCCCTGCACGCCGAGGCCGATGGGGCGGTGGCGGAGGTTGGAGTTGCGGGCTTCTTCAACCGGGTAATAGTTCTGATCGATGATACGGTTCAGGTTGATGGTAGCCTGGTAGGTAACGTCGAAGAGTTTCTGATGATCGAACTTGCCGTCGATCACGAACCGGGGCAGCGCCAGGGAGGCGAGGTTGCACACGGCTACTTCGTCTTCGGAAGTATATTCGATGATCTCGGTGCAGAGGTTGGAGGATTTGATGGTGCCGAGGTTCTGCTGGTTAGACTTGCGGTTGGCGGAGTCTTTGTACAGCAGGTACGGGGTGCCGGTCTCGATCTGAGCGTCGAGGATGGCGAACCACAGGTCCTGCGCTTTCACGGTTTTGCGGGCGCGGTTTTCGGACTCGTATTTTTCGTACAGTTTCTCGAATTCTTCGCCCCAGCAATCGGCCAGGCCGGGTGCTTCGTGGGGGCAGAACAGGCTCCAGTCGCCATTTTCTTCCACACGTTTCATGAACAGGTCGGGCATCCAGAGGGCGTAGAAGAGGTCGCGGGCGCGCATTTCTTCCTTACCGTGGTTTTTGCGGAGGTCGAGGAACTCGAACACGTCGGCATGCCAGGGCTCCAGGTAAATGGCGAACGCGCCTTTGCGCTTGCCGCCTCCCTGGTCTACATAACGGGCCGTGTCGTTGAACACGCGCAGCATGGGGATGATGCCGTTGCTGGTACCGTTGGTGCCGCTGATGTAGGAGCCGGTGGCGCGGATGTTATGGATGCTGAGGCCGATGCCGCCTGCGCTCTGGGAGATCTTGGCGGTCTGCTTCAGGGTGTCGTAAATGCCGTCGATGCTGTCGCCCTTCATAGTCAGCAGGAAGCAGGAGCTCATCTGGGGCTTCGGCGTTCCGGCGTTGAACAGGGTAGGGGTGGCGTGTGTGAACCAGCGCTCGCTCATCAGGTTGTACGTTTTGATGGCGGAGTCGATGTCTTCTTTATGGATGCCGACAGCTACGCGCATGAACATGTGCTGCGGGCGCTCGGCGATCTTGCCGTCCACTTTCAGGAGGTAAGAGCGTTCCAGCGTCTTGAACCCGAAGTAATCGAACGCGAAATCGCGGTCGTAAATGATGGTGGAATCGAGGATGTCGGCATTCGCCTTGATGATCTCCCAAACATCGTCGCCCAGCAGACCGGCGTTTTTGCCGGTTTTGGGGTCAACGTATTCATAGAGTTTCTTCATCGTTTTGGAGAACGACTTCAAAGTATTTTTATGCAGGTTGCTCACCGCGATGCGGGAAGCGAGCTGCGCATAGTCCGGGTGCTTGGTCGTCAGGGAGGCGGCGGTTTCGGCGGCGAGGTTGTCCAGCTCGCTCGTGGTAACACCGTCGTACAGTCCCTGGATCACTTTCTTCGCTACATCTATTGAATCTACGTATTCCGGCGCCAGTCCGTAACACAGCTTCTCTACCCTTGCCGTAATCTTGTCGAACTTGACAGTTTCCTTTCTGCCGTCTCTTTTTATAACGAACATAGTGTGATGAATTTAGTGGGTGAAAAATTGAATATGGCTAGATTGAGGTTATGTTTTTTTGACTAGAAATCTTCGTCGAGGCTGAAGGTTTGTGTTTCCTTGCTGCCCATTACGCCGGCTTTCTGGTAATCGCCTACGCGTTTTTCGAAGAAGTTGGTTTTGCCCTGGAGCGAGATCATTTCCATGAAATCGAAGGGGTTGGCGGCGTTGAAGAGCTTGCTTGCGCCCAGAGCCTGGAGCCAGCGGTCGGCCACGAACTCGATGTATTGTTTCATGAGGTCGGCGTTCATTCCGATGAGGGCTGCGGGCAGTGCTTCGGTGATGAATTCCTTCTCGATGGTAACGGCGTCGGCGATGATCTCGTGTACTTCTTTTTCGCTCAGCTTGCCTTCGAGCATGGAGTACAGGAGGCATGCGAATTCGCAGTGGAGGCCTTCGTCGCGGGAGATGAGCTCGTTGGAGAAGGTGAGGCCGGGCATGAGGCCGCGTTTTTTCAGCCAGAAGATGGAGCAGAAAGAGCCGGAGAAGAAGATGCCTTCTACCGCCGCGAACGCTACGAGGCGTTGGGCGAAGGTGCCATTCTCGATCCAGCGGAGGGCCCATTCGGCTTTTTTCTTCACGGCCGGTACGGTTTCGATGGCGTGGAAAAGACGGTCCTTTTCGGCGGGGTCTTTCACATAAGTATCGATGAGGAGGGCGTAAGTTTCGGAGTGGATGTTTTCCATCATGATCTGGAACCCGTAGAAGCAGCGTGCCTCGGGGATCTGCACTTCGCTCATGAAGTTCACGGCCAGGTTTTCGTTCACGATGCCGTCGGATGCGGCGAAGAATGCCAGTACGTGGGAAATGAAGTGGCGCTCGCCGTCGTTGAGTTTGGCCCAGTCTGCCAGGTCGCCCGACAGGTCGATTTCTTCCGCCGTCCAGAAGCTGGCTTCATGGCGTTTGTACTGTTCCCAGATAGCGGGGTAGTTGATAGGCAGGAGTACGAACCTGTCCTTGTTTTCCTTCAGTAATATCTCGTTCTCGTTATTCATACAAGTTTTTTTATATGGTTAACCAGTTTTAGTTGCCAGTTTTGTGATTGAACGTGATCCGAAGGGCGACGAAGGTCCCTCATCCTCGTAAGGAAAGTAGCGGGGGCCGTCAGCCAATACCTTGGATCGCGAAGGTTTTGACGTTGTCCGAAGTGCTGGCAGGTCTCCTGGCTATCCCTTGCCGGGGGCCTTCCCGTCCCGCTTTCGCTGAACAGTGGCGTAAATTGTAGAAACCGGCATTGACAGGGGGTTACAGTAGCGCGTCTGCCCGTGATTTGCACACGGTTCCCTTTTAATTCCTCGCGTCGGACACGTCCGGAAGCCAGCACATCGTTGTCAAGAACTGCTGCAAATGTAATGATCAAACCCCCTGCACAAATTCATAAGTTACCCCCATATGTGGATAAAGAACTCAACAACTTTGGAGATGCCGCAGGGGCGGCGGATCGGGGCTTTTACACACATAAATGCAGGTATTTGTTATGAGGATTTCTCACAATGTGTTGATTTTCTGGCACATATTAGCACAGTTAAAATGTATGTCGATCCGGACGCTGAAACCCAATTATTTGCACATTCATGGAAAAAAGCATTTCTTCTTTATCACCCATCGCCGTCCTTCTGAGAATGTAACAACGCATAACAGGAAGTAAGGGAATGCCTGTCGTTATCCACCATCGCCTTCCTTTCGCGGATAAAACATGCATAACAGGAGCAAAGGGGTGCCTTCGTTATCCCCATCGCCATCCTTCCATGTATAAAAAAATGCATAACAGGAGGAAAGGGATGCCTTCGTTATCCACCATCGTCATCCTTCCATGGATAAAACAGTGGATAACAGGAAGTAAGGGATGCCTACGTTATCCACCATCGTCATCCTTTCGTGAATAAAAACGCGGATAAAAACAATGCATGACAGGAAGTAAGGGGAATGCCTTCGTATTCCCCAATCACCAACCTTCCGCGGATAAAAACAGTGCATGACAGGAAGTAAGGGATACCCCTGCCAAACGTACGATGGCTCCCGGCCGGGAACGATGTGGATAAGGAAGGAAGCTCCTCTTTTTCCACCATCGCCAACCTTCCGCGGATAAAAACAGTGCATAACAGGAAGTAAGGGATACCCCTGCCAAACGTACGATCATTCCCGGCCGGGAAAGATGTGGATAAGGAAGGAAGCAGCCGCATTCGCGGGATTGGGTTAAAAAACAGGATTTCAATGTGAAAATCGTATCACGAGCGTGTCGGTTCCTCCCGTAACTTGCATATAACGTTAAATTCCGCGGATGGAGCAGTTGTTGGACCGAATTGCGAAAAACAGTGACCAGTTGGCTTTCGGCCAGCTCTTTTCCCATTACAGCGACCGCCTCATTTATTTCGCCGCGGCGCTCGTCCGCTCCCGCGAAGAAGCCGAAGAAGTAGTGGCCGATGTGTTCGTGAAACTCTGGCAGAACCGCACCCGCCTCCCGGAAATCCAATACTTCCAGACCTACCTCTACACCGCCGTCCGCAACACCGCCCTCAATCACAAATCCCGCTCGCTTTTCCCCCACGAAGAACTCGACGACCAGCACGCCGGCCTCATGCCCTGCGTAGTGTCTCCGGAAGAATCCCTCATCAGCCGCGAAAACCTCCGCCAGATAGAACAAGCGGTAAACGGACTGCCCCTCCGCTGCCGGCTCATTTTCAAGCTCGTAAAGGAAGACGGACTGTCGTACCGCGAAGTGGCCGAAGTCCTCGATATCTCCGTCAACACCGTTAACGCCCAGATCACCATCGCCCTGAAAAAACTCGGCTCCGCCATCGACCTGCGCAAGCCCTTCCGCATCCCCCTCCTCCGCAAATGACGGGGCGACAAAATTTTTTTTCAAGTCTTTTAACTGGACGGTCGAAAAACCGTGTCTAATTAATTAACCACCTGATTTTTTCCAGCATGGAACAAGAACAAAAGCTTTGGGAATTACTCGGCAAGGAATTGTCTGGCAGGCTCACCGAGAAAGAGCGGCCGGAGCTGGACATCCTGAAAAAACAGTTCCCCGAAGCCGTCAGGCAATACGAAATATTGGGTTCGTTGCAGTTCAGGAGCACCGAAACGCCTCCTGAAAGGAAAGAAGAACTGCTGGGCCGCATATTCGCCGCCGCCGGAGACCCGGCCGAAGAAATGCCGGCCGAAATGCCCCGCGCACGCCGCCTACGCAAACTTTGGCTCACCGCCGTTCCCCTCGCCGCCGCCCTCTGCGCCGGCGCCTGGTTCTGGATCGGGGATGGCACGTCGGAAGACAAAGGCTGGAGCACCGTGCAAACGCGCAAAGGCAGCAAATCGAAGCTCACCCTGCCAGACGGCACTGAGGTAGTCCTCAACGCCGGCAGCTCCCTATCGTACGCAGAAGGCTTCCGCAACGGGGCACGCGAAGTGCGCCTCAACGGAGAAGGATATTTCAAAGTGGCGCAAAACGCCGAGCATCCATTCATTGTAACCACCAATTCAGTCGTAGTACGCGTACTGGGCACGGAATTCAACCTCCAGGCGTACGATTCCGAATCAAAAACGGAAACCACCCTCATTTCGGGTAAAGTAGAAGTGACCGTGAAAAAAGAAGGGAAAAGCTATCTCCTGGAACCCCGGCAGAAACTGGCCGTAGTCAGCAATCCGCCGCCAGCCAAAACAGCCGCCCGGGTCGATCCCGCGCCGCCCAAAGTGACGCTCCTCGCCGCGGATACCGACCAGCAAGACAGCTCGCTTACCGCCGGCGCCTGGGTCGAAAACAGGCTCGTGTTCAACGACGAGCCCCTCGAAATCCTCGCGCGCCGCCTGGAACGATGGTACAACGTGGAAGTGGAAATCCAGGACGAAGCCCTCAAACAAACCCGCTTCACCGGCAGCGTAGAAAATGAACCGGTTTCGCAGATTCTGGAAATTCTGACCACGATCAAACCGATAAAATACAAAGTCACCGCGACCAAGATCATCATTTACTAACAAAAATTGCTAACAATGTACAGTTTACCACGTTCCACTTTCCAGCCTTCCTGACGCCCACCGTCTGGAAATAGAAACGGGAAATGCGCCAACATTCCCCGTTCAGTAAGTATGCAGGAAATCCGTCTGCTTTGGATTTCAACGGGTTTCCTATTGCCTTGACTTAACAATCAAATCTATGAAATTATTTACAAAACACGCTGCCAACAGGCAGTGGCATCAACTATTGCTGATCATGAAGATGAGTTTTGTGCTGACCTGCCTTTTCCTGCAGGTACATGCCGGCGTCTATTCGCAAAAACGTATCAGCGTGCAGGCCGACAAGCTGCCGGTGAGCCAGGTGCTCGCCATGATCGAGATGAAAACGTCGTACCGTTTTTTCTATAACAGCGATGAGCTCCGCAAACTCCCGCCGGTATCGCTTAACGTGACCAACAGCAACCTGGCAGACGTGATGTCGCTCGTGCTCGCCAGCCACATGCGCTACCGCGTGATGGACGACCGACTGGTGGTGCTCGGCAACGATATCGAAAACAAGCAGTTCAAGCGCCTGACCGGTAAGCTGACAGACAGCAAGGGCGGCCCCGTTCCCGGCGCCACCATCGTCATCAAAGGCACCACCAAAGGCGTGGCCAGCGATGCCGAAGGGCGCTTCGAAATAGAAGTGAACAACGGCGATGTGCTCGTGATCAGCATGATGGGCTTCAAAAAGCAGGAAATACCGGTAGCGGGCAAAGATCAGCTCGACATCGTCCTGGAAGCCGATGTAGCCGGTTTGCAGGAAGTGCTGGTGGTCGGATATGGTACCCAGAAAAAAGCGAACCTCACCGGCGCCGTGGCCTCCGTGGGCGGCGAAGTGCTGGAAAGCCGTCCGCTCGTGAACCTGGCCCAGGGGCTCCAGGGCGTAGTGCCGAACCTGAACGTGAACATGAACAACGGCGCCCCCGGCCGGGGAGCCACTTTCAATATCCGCGGCGCCGGCTCCATCACATCCGGCAACGACGCGCCGCTTGTGCTGGTAGACGGCGTAGTGATGGACCCCAACCTCATCAACCCGGCAGACGTACAGAACGTTACCGTGCTCAAAGACGCGGGCTCCGCCGCCATCTACGGCTCCCGTGCCGCCAACGGCGTGATCCTCATCACCACCAAGAACCCCAACAAACATCAGCCCATGCGGCTGTCTGTCAACAGTACCTACTCCTTCAACCGCCCTACTTACATGCCGAAATATATCAACTCCGTTGATTATATCCGCATGTTCCGCGAGGCAGACAGGACCGGCGCCGACGGCGGCAGAACTTCTTCGGAACCCTTTACGGCGGAGGATTCCATCCGCGCCGCGGAATATTATAATAATCCCGCCAACACTTCGCCCGTATACGTAGATCCCAACAACCCGAATAAATACCGCTATGTAGGCAATACCAACTGGCTGGATGAGCTCTATCCCGGTTGGGCGCCCATGTGGGACAATTCCTTCTCCCTCAGCGGCGGTTCCGGGAAAATCTCCTACGTGGCCAGCCTGGGATATCTCAAGCAGGACGGGCTTATCGAAGCGGCCGATCAGCGGTACAAACGCTACAACGCATCGCTGCGCCTCAACGCCGAAGCCACTTCCTGGCTCGATCTGAATTTCAAAGCGGCCCTGAACCGGTCCGATTTCAATACGCCGAACGCCACGCAGTTCGCGGAAAGCAATGTGAACGATTTCGCGTTTATTTCCAGTGACCTCCGTCCCATCATGCCCGTTAAACACCCCGACGGGAACTGGGCAGGACAGGGCAGCTTCACGAACCCTTTCGCCGTGATGGCCGAAAACGGGCGCGTTAAAGAAAACAAAACCGATATCTGGCTCACCGGCGGGTTTACCGTAAAACTGCTCCGCAACCTCCGCATCGTCGGCGATCTGACCTGGAACAATTACGGCGCGGGCAGAAGCATCCACTACAAAGCGTTCAAGGAATATGGGGTAGACGGAAGGCTGATCGGCACCTATCCCTGGACGAACCCCGACCGCCTCATCCGCCGGGCTTCCAACGACGGGTATCATGCCATCAATATCTATTCGGAATACTTCACCACTTTCGCGCGTAACCACAACCTGAAGCTCATGGCGGGTTACAACGAAGAGCTGAAACAGAATCTCTCGTTCAGCGCCACCGGCCGCAACCTCCTCGATCCTACGATGGAAAGCCTCACGCCGAACAACGATCCTACCGCCACGTCGCAATCCGTCGCCAACTCGATCTCCGAATGGGCCGTTCGCGGTGGTTTCTTCCGCGCCAATTACGATTTCAAGGAAAAATATTTGTTACAGTTGACGGGCCGATACGACGGAACTTCCCGCTACGCCCGCGGCAAGCGGAACGTGTTCTCGCCTTCGGTATCTGCCGCCTGGCGCGTGTCTGAAGAGAATTTCTTCGCCGGTGCGAAAAGCTGGGTGAACGATCTGAAGCTGCGCGCTTCCTACGGCATGCTGCCCAACCAGCTGAGCGACAACCCGTATCCCTACATCACCTTCATGCCCACCGGCACCACCGGCTACCTGTTCGGCAACAATCCCGGTGTAATTGTGGGCGCCCCGGCACTGGTAAGCGCGGATTTTACCTGGGAAAAAGTAACGACGCTGAACTTCGGGCTGGACCTCACTGCGCTCAACGACCGGCTCACCCTCGGTTTCGATATCTACCGCCGCAAAACGACGGACATGATCACCGCAGGCCGCCTGCTGCCCGCCATCCTCGGCACCAGCTCTCCCGCACGCAACTCGGCTGACCTGATGAACAGGGGATGGGAACTGGCGATCGGTTGGAAAGACAAGATCGGAAGCGATGTGCGGTATAATGTATCGCTCGTGCTGGCCGACAACCAGGCAGAAATCACCCGTTACGAAAACAATCCTACCGGCAACATCGGCGATCATTACGTGGGCAAGAAATGGAACGAGATCTGGGGGCTGGAGACCGACGGATTCTTTACATCCAACGAAGAAGCGGCGGCAACCGACCAAACGCAGATCTGGGCCGGTAAATGGCTCGCCGGCGATATCCGTTACAGAGACCTGAACGGCGATAAAAAGATCACCCGCGGCAGCAGCACCTTGTCTGACCCCGGCGATCAGAAGATCATCGGCAACACGACTCCCCGTTATACCTACGGCGTGAACCTCGGCATCGAATACAAGGGTTTCGACTTCACCGCGTTCTTCCAGGGCGTAGGCAAGCGCGACTGGATGCCGGGTGGTAACTATTTCTGGGGATTTGCGAGCGAATGGGCCGTGCCGATGGAGTACCATACCAATTACTGGCGCCCCGACAATACCAATGCCTATTATCCCCGCCTGCGCTTCGAAGGCGGCGGCAATTTCCAGGCGCAGTCCAAATACCTGCAGAACGCGGCTTACGCCCGGTTGAAGCAGCTGACGCTGGGCTACACCCTGCCGGCGGAATGGCTGCGCGTGGCGAAAATCCAGCGCCTGCGCGTTTTCGCTACCGGACAGAACCTGTTTACCATCACCAAAATGCACAAAGCGTTCGACCCCGAACTGCTGGGGGCCGACAGCTACCCGCTGAGCCGCACCATCTCGTTCGGTCTGCAACTGGGCCTGTAACCGCATTCGAATCCGTTGATCTAAAAACAGTATGAAATGAAAAAAACGCGCATCATATCAATCGCCATGCTCGCCCTCGTATTCGGCGCAGCCTGCAAAAAGGATTTGCTCGACCGCCTGCCGCAAGACCGGCTTAGCGACGCCACTTTCTTCAAGAATGAAAACGACCTGAAAATATACGCCAACCGTTTCTACACGCTCGTTCCGTTCCAGGGCCATACCGGCGATGTGGGGTCAGACAACTTCGTGCCCCGCGACCGTAATGCCTTCCTCGCCGGAACATACACCGTTCCCAATACAGGCGGTGGCTGGACGTGGACCAACGAGCGCGAAGCCAATTATTTCCTCGCGCGGTACGAGCGTGCCGACGCTTCGGCGCAGGTAAAGGCCAAATATGCCGGCGAAGTGAAATTCTTCCGCGCGTTCACCTGGTGGCGTAAAGTGGTGCAGTTCGGGGATGTGACCTGGTTCGGGAAAGACCTGAACGAGAATTCTCCCGAGCTCTTCGCCCCGAGAACGCCCCGCGCCGTGGTGATGGACACCGTGCTCAAAGACCTCAATTACGCCGTGGCCAACCTGCCCGTGCCCGCCAGCGCAGAGCAAGACCGCATCAACAAGGATATCGCCAATGCGATGAAGGCCCGCATCTGCCTGTGGGAAGGTACTTACCGCAAATACCGCGGCCTGGCCGGTGCCGACGCATGGCTCCGCGAAGCCGCCACCGCCGCCGAAGCCGTGATCAACAGCGGCAACTACGCCATCTACACCTCCGGCACTCCCGCAAAAGATTACGTGAACCTGTTCATCCAGGAAGAACTGCGCGGGAACAAGGAAGCGGTGTGGGCACGGAGGTTCGTCAAAGACCAGTCGATGCACAACACCACCCGCCAGATCGCCGACGTATGGCCCAGCTTCAGTAAGGATTTCGTGGAATCGATCCTGTGCGACGACGGGCTGCCGATCGGCCTGAGCCCGCGGTACCAGGGAGATGATACCCCCGATAAAGAGCGCACCAACCGCGATCCGCGATACACCCAGCTCATCGTTACCCGCGATTATGTGGTGACGCAGAATGCAGACGGCTCGGCCGACAAGATCACCCTTCCCCGCATCCCCGCCGTTACCACCGGTTACGCCAGCGCGAAGTACAAAAGCCCGGACCCCGTGCAGTGGGTCGCCAATCAATCCACCCTCGACCTCTTCCTCATCCGGTACGCAGAAACGCTGCTGATCTACGCAGAAGCCAAAGCGGAACTGGGCGAAGCTTCGCAGGCGATTATCGATCAAACCATCAATAAAATCCGCGACCGCGTAGGCATGCCGCATATGATCATCGCCGCACTGGTGAAGGACCCGAACTCCACTTTCCCCGCACTGGGCGTGCTGCTCGACGAAATCCGCCGCGAGCGCCGCATCGAGCTGGCACAGGAGAACTTCCGGTTCGACGATATCATCCGCTGGAAAGCCGGGTCGCTCATCAACAACCCGAAAACCATCGTGGGCATGAAACTGACCGCCGCACTGCGCGCGCAATATCCCGCATCGCAGGTAGCAGGCATCCAGGTGGATGCAGACGATCACATCCGCGTGTATACAGACATCCCGAACCGAACCTGGAACGATAAATTGTACCTCTATCCGCTGCCGCTGCAGGAAATGAACCTCAACCCGCAGCTGAAACCGCAGAACCCGGGATGGTAGTATGTATGAAAGGAAAGTAATTAAAACGACGAAGGGGGCTTTGGCCCCCTTTTTCATGCCCTAGATCCGCGGCACCTTGTTCCTGAATTTCTGCTGGATGACCTCCTGCACGGGGATGCCCTCGATCTTGCTTTCGAGCCAGCTCACGATGTCGAGATACAGATAGCTGCGGCGTTCGTAAGGGTTTTTCGCGATGATCTCCAGTTTGCCTTTCAGGTCGCGGAAAGCCGTGCGCAGCGCGCGGGGATTGGCGTACATGTTTTTGCGGAGGAACTTCAGGATTTCCTCCATCACCTGGCTAAGGTCTTTGTTCTTGGCGATGAAGTGATACACCGATTTGATGAGATATTCCACCAGGCTGTAGTTCTCCAGCTCGTAATGCGCGATCAGGTGCAGGATCCGCGCGAAGCACTGGATATCCGCCCGGAGGTTCCCGATCTTCAGCTGGATGATCTTATTGAGATAAATGATGGCATTGTCGTTATCGCCGCTGCCGAAATACAAACACGCGATCTTATAGTAGAAAACAAGCACGCGATGCTGGTCTACCGTCAACTGATGCTCGCTGATCTTTTCCTCTACTTCCTCCACCAGCTTGAGCCCTTCCGAAAAAGTGCCGTCGAGGAAGTGGCGGTTGACCTTGCCGGTATACAGATACACGAACGCATTGGTACGCGTGTTCTCGTTGAGGCTTTCCTCTTTTTCGGTGATGAAATTTTCCATCTCCTGGAGCACTTCGGTGAACTTGTCGTGGTTCATGGTATGGAAGTGCGCCGTCAGCAGGTTATGCATGGCCTTGATGTACAAATCCATGTCCGTATCCTTCAGTGCGGGATATTCGCTGAAAAGGTCCACCCATTTCTGCGTGTACCGGTAATACATGACGAAGTCCTGCAGGATATAGTAATACCAGCAATACGCCTGGTAGAGGTAGATGCGCTCGTAAAAACTCATCTGCTGCTGCTGGACGGGCGGGAGGTTGGTGTCGAAGAACGACTTGAGCATGAGGGTATCTTTCTCGTCGCGCGCGTGGCCGAGTTTGAGATAAAGCCCGTACATGCGGAGTGCCAGGGTAGAGAGGCGCGATACGTTGTTGAGCTGCTCGTTGATGAGGCGGCTTTCTTCAGACAGTTCCTCCGCGCGGTTGTCGAGGCTGCGGGTGATGTGCCGGGTTTCGATGAGTTTTTCGAACTCCACGATCTCGAAGTACAGCATCACTTCTTCCTGCTCGCGGGCAGAAACTTTCGCTTTGGCGAGGATTTTCAGGCTTTGATTGTATAAACCCTTGTTATACAATACCCTGGCGTAATCCAGCTGCTCCCGCAGCTCGATGAGCGCATCCTTCGTTTTGTAAAGCAACCGCAGGGTGGTGAGGAGATGTTTGTACAGATGTGCCTTGATATTGCTCAGCTGCTGCTTCTTGATGTCGGGCACACGGCGGAGGATCTGCTCGTCGTCGTACTCCTTCATCTTGTCGAGCGCATTGAACAACTGTATGAAAAGTACGTCTTCTTTCGTATTGTCCCGGTTAAAAGCCAGCTGGAAGTTCCTTTTTTCTGCTTTAGTGAGCGTTTTTATGAGTATGAACAAGGCGTCGTTCTGCGTGTTGGACATCGTTGTTATTGGATTATAATAATTTGACTTTCAATAAGTTAATGGCCTCAGGTGACAGTTGCTAATCGTAATATTGACAAATTTAACGAACTGAGGTTTAAAAGTGTCAATTAGATTTGAAGATGTAAAGTGATAGGAAAAGCAAATATAAGGGTTTGAAGATAAATGCATATTGAGGGTTAATATTTAACATATAATTGTCAAGATGCATGTATTGATACCCGGTTTATAAAGTCAAATTCGCATGGGGAAAACATTATTCGACAAGATTTGGGACAGCCACATTGTGGCGAGCCGGCCGGGCCATCCGGACGCGGTCTACATCAACACGCATTTCATACATGAAGTAACGAGCCCCCAGGCGTTCGACGGATTGCGGAAGCGGGGCGTTCCCGTGTTCCGTCCGGCAAAAACGCGGGCCACGGCAGACCATAACGTTCCCACCCTCGATCAGCACCTGCCCATCAAGGAAGCCCTGAGCCGCAAGCAGGTGGAAATGCTCACGCAGAACACCGCCGAGTTCGGCGTGGAATTATACGGCCTCGGCCATCCTTACCAGGGCATCGTTCACGTGATCGGCCCCGAACTGGGCATCACCCTGCCGGGCATGACCATCGTCTGCGGCGATTCCCACACCTCCACTCACGGCGCCTTCGGTGCCGTAGCCTTCGGGATCGGTACGAGCGAAGTGGAACAGGTACTGGCCACCCAGTGCATCCTGCAGTACAAACCCAAAAGGATGCGCATAACTGTAAACGGCCAGCTGAAGAAAGGCGTCTTATCCAAGGACATCATTCTTTACATCATTTCCCAGATCACGGCCGCAGGCGGCACCGGTTATTTCGTGGAATACGCCGGCGAAGCCATCCGGAGCCTCAGCATGGAAGCCCGCATGACCATCTGCAACATGTCTATCGAAATGGGCGCCCGCGGCGGCCTCATCGCTCCCGACAACACTACTTTCGAATATATCAAAGGCCGGGAATTCGCCCCCAAAGGCGAAGACTGGGAAAAATCCCTCGCGTACTGGAACACCCTCCGTACCGACGATGATGCCGTGTTCGACGCCGAACTGACCTTCGACGCCGCCGACATCGAGCCGCAGATCACTTACGGCACCAATCCCGGCATGGGCATGGGCGTTACCGGAAACATCCCTGCACTGGCGGACATCGAAGAGAAAGAACAGCTTTCGTTCTCCAAATCCCTCCAGTACATGGACCTTCAGCCCGGCAGCCAGCTCCTCGGCAAAAAAGTGGATTACGTTTTCATCGGCAGCTGCACCAATTCCCGCATCGAAGACCTCCGCATGGTGGCCGAATTCGTGAAAGGAAAACAGAAAGCCGAAGACGTAACCGTCTGGATCGTGCCCGGCTCCAAGCAAGTGGAAGCACAGGCCATCGCAGAAGGGATCGACAAAATCTTCGAAGCCGCCGGCTTCCAGCTGCGCCAGCCCGGATGCTCCGCTTGCCTGGCCATGAACGAAGACAAAATCCCGGCAGGAAAATATTGCATCGCCACCTCCAACCGCAACTTCGAAGGCAGGCAGGGCCCCAACGCCCGGACCTTCCTGGCAAGTCCGCTGACCGCCGCCGCAGCGGCCATCACCGGCAAAGTGGCAGACGTGCGCGCAATGATTTAATTCCCTGAAACAGCACCATCAACATGGACAAAAAATTCGCAAACCTGGTATCCTCCGTGGTACCCTTACCGATAGAAAACATCGATACGGATCAGATCATCCCGGCCCGATTCCTGAAAGCCACCACCCGCGACGGTTTCGGTGAAAACCTTTTCCGCGACTGGCGTTTCAGCGAAGACAATACGCCGAAGGCGGACTTCGTGCTCAATAACGATATCTACAAAGGCAAAGTGCTGGTAGCCGGCAAGAACTTCGGCTGTGGCTCCTCCCGCGAACATGCCGCCTGGGCGCTGGGCGACTACGGTTTCAAAGTAGTGGTGAGCAGCTTCTTCGCCGATATTTTCAAAAACAACGCGCTCAACAACTTCATCCTGCCCGTGCAGGTGAGCGAAGATTTTCTGCAGAAGATCTTCCGCGCCGTTGAAAAAGTGCCTTCCGCCGCCATCGAAGTGAACCTGGAAGAGCAGTTCATCGAAATTAAGGCAACGGGGGAGAAGGAAAACTTCGACATCAATCCCTACAAAAAAACATGCCTGCTCAACGGGTACGACGATATCGATTATCTCCTCAGCCTCCGCAACGAGATCGAAACATACGAAACAACAAGACCTTTTAATTTCTAAAACAATCTATGGGAGTTTCAAAGAAAATACTGGTAATACCCGGAGACGGGATCGGACAGGAAGTAACCGCGTGGGGTAAGAAAGTGCTGGAAACGATTGCGGCGAATTTCAATCATACATTTACGTTTGACGAGGGCATCATGGGCCACGTAGCCATCGAGGCCACGGGCGATCCGCTGCCGGCTGAAACGCTCGACAAGGCGCGCGCATCCGACGCGATCCTTTTCGGCGCCATCGGCCACGCCAAATACGACAACGACCCTACCGCCAAGGTCCGCCCGGAACAGGGGCTGCTCAAAATCCGCAAGGAACTGGGCCTCTACGCCAACCTGCGCCCTATCAAACTGTTCGACGACCTGCTGCAGGCTTCCAGCATCAAGCCGGAAATCCTCCAGGGGGCCGATATCCTCTTTTTCCGCGAACTGACCGGCGACGTGTATTTCGGGGAGAAGCAGCGCAGCGAAGACCGCGCCACCGCTTCCGACCTCATGATCTATCACAAATACGAAGTGGAGCGCATCGCCCGGAAGGCTTTCGAAGCCGCCCGCACGCGCCGGAAGAAACTCTGCTCCGTAGACAAAGCCAACGTACTGGAAGCTTCCCGCCTGTGGAGAGAAGTAGTGCAGGAAATCGCGAAAGAATATCCCGACGTGGAAACCGAGCACATGTTCATCGACAACGCCGCCATGCAGCTCATCAAAGACCCGAAACGCTTCGATGTGGTGGTGACCGGCAACCTGTTCGGCGACATCCTCACCGACGAGGCTTCGCAGATCGCGGGCTCCATGGGCATGCTGGCATCGGCCTCCGTGGGCGACCGCGTAGGGTTCTACGAGCCTATCCACGGTTCCGCGCACGACATCGCCGGCAAAGGCATCGCCAATCCGCTGGCTTCCATCCTGTCGGCCGCCCTGCTGCTCGATATTTCTTTCGGCTTGAAAGACGAATCGCAGCGCGTGATCCGCGCCGTAGACGCCACGCTGCGCCAGGGCTACCGGACCATGGACATCGCCAATAAACATACCGCCAACGATATGCTGCTGGGTACCGATGCGATGGGCGCCCAGGTGCTGAAAAACCTTAACTAATCAACTGTTTACAATATCATGGATAAGAATAGAGTATACGTATTTGATACCACGCTGCGCGACGGCGAGCAAGTGCCCGGCTGTCAGCTCACCACCGTGGAGAAGATTATCGTAGCAAAAGAGCTCGAAGCCCTCGGTGTAGACGTGATCGAAGCCGGCTTCCCCATCTCCAGCCCCGGCGATTTCCAGAGCGTTGTGGAGATATCCAAGGCAGTGTCCGAACCGGTCATCTGCGCGCTTACGCGCGCCAATACGGCCGACATCGACGCCGCTGCGTCTGCACTGGAGTTCGCCAAGCGTAAGCGCATCCACACCGGCATCGGAGCATCCGACATGCACATCAAATATAAATTCAACTCCACCCGCGAAGCCATCCTCGAAAGAGCTGTGAGCGCCGTGAAATACGCCCGCAAGTTCGTGGACGACGTTGAGTTTTATGCAGAAGACGCAGGCCGTGCAGACAATGCCTACCTCGCGCAAATGATCGAAGCCGTGATTGCCGCGGGCGCTACCGTGGTGAACATTCCGGATACCAACGGGTATTGCCTGCCGGAACAATACGGTGCCAAGATCAAATACCTCGTAGACCATGTATCCAACATCGACAAGGCGATCATTTCCGTGCATTGCCATAACGACCTCGGTCTGGCTACGGCAAATACCATCGCCGGTGTGATCAACGGTGCGCGCCAGGTGGAATGTACCATCAACGGCATCGGCGAGCGCGCCGGCAACACTTCCCTGGAAGAAGTGGCGATGATCCTCAAAACGCACCATGCGCTGGGATATAATACCGGCATCAACAGCAAGCGCATTTACGATATCAGCAACCTCGTGTCTAACATGATGCGCATGCCCGTGCAGCCGAACAAGGCGATCGTGGGCCGCAACGCGTTTGCGCACAGCTCCGGCATTCACCAGGACGGTGTGCTGAAACACCGCGAAAACTACGAAATCCTCGATCCGGAAGATATCGGCCTGTCGTCCAACGCCATCATCCTCACCGCGCGCAGCGGCCGCCACGCGCTGAAGCACCACCTCGAAAGACTGGGTTACAAGATCGACAAGATCAACCTCGACGAAGTGTATGCACGTTTCCTCGAGATGGCCGACAGCAAGAAGGAAATCAATGACCATGATCTGCTGGTGCTCATGGGCGACGGCGATGCGGGCCATTACGACGATAAGGCGATCAAGGTAACGCTGCTCCAGGTGGTTTGCGGCGATCCCCTGCGCCCGATGGCTACGGTGAAACTGCGTGTGAACGGCGAAGAAAAGGAAGCGAGCGCGGCCGGTAACGGTCCGGTGAACGCGACCATCAACGCCATTTCCAACATCATCAACGACGAGATCACTATCGACGAATTCAGCATCCAGGCGATGCACGGCGGAAGTGAAGACGTGAGCAAGGTGAACATGCGCGTGCATAAGGATGGTAAATCCTATTACGGTTTCGGATATTCGACCGATATCGTGAACGCGAGCGTGCATGCTTATGTGGATGCGCTGAACAAGATCTACTAGTCGGAACCGCTATATTTTTCTTCGAAAGACCGCCATGGTGCGGTCTTTCGTCGTTTTTGGAAAGGTTGGGACAGGAAGTCAGTGTGCAGGGAAGTAGTTCATCAACGAAAATCAACCCTGATCGTTTGGATGGATTAGGTTAACGGAAAGGAGCTCAGATATGATGAAGCAATTCATCGACGGATTTTCTCCGCGTTTGTTTGAATGCAATATGTTGATGGAACGGGAGTCTGGATGCAGGGAAGTAGTTCACCAACAGAAATCAACCCTGATTGATTGGATGGAATAGGTAAACGGAAGGGAAGCGGGGATCTGTTGATGAATTTCATCAAAGGATGTTTGCGGTGTTTTGAAATTCCTGGCGGCTTCGGTTTCCACATGTTGTACCGTAAGCGCGACGGAAGGATGGTTAATTTGAGGATGTGGAAGGGGTAGGGAATTCAGGATTTTGGGGGATGAGCGCAGTGATATAATAATGTACGGGAACCATTTTTGTTATCGTGATCGGGGGAGGGTAGAAGCGGTGGGAATCCCGGCCTGAATTTTGCTGCGGTACGCACGCAGCGCGAGGTTCGGCATAGATATAGATAAATTTTATTTGGATGGAAGTTGCCTTCTTCTTATCTTGTCGGCCAGTCGGTTAGCCACCGGATTTATTGAGTGAAACCATATTTAGAAACCATCGACGAACACTAGTTACCCGCCGTCAACCGCCATATCAGACAGAAGTTAAATTGCCGGCAGTGAACGTAGAAAAACCACGGACGAATTGTATTATGAAACCAAAATTCATTGACCCACGTATGACTAGACTGAACACGATCCGCCAACGCGCCAGGCACCGGAGCCGATGCATATCCGGTAGATTTTCATGATTCGATTTCGGTAAAGTAGCCAGGAACATTCGCCAACGCCATATCTAACGCCGTCATCCGGCTTGTTAGCCCGGGAAGTTGTTCCTCAATCCTAAAACATAACTACAATGAAAACTGCAACACTCCTTGCAAGGGGCATGTGCGGACTTTTGCTAAATCGATTTAGCAAAGGCTTTCGGCTTGCCGTCCCCATTTTGCTCCTCGCCTGCGCCCAGGCGCTCGGGCAATCCAAAAACATCACCGGCACCGTGAAAGACGACTCCGGCGCCCCACTCGCCGGCGTCACCATCCAGATCAAAGGCACCACTTCCGGCGCCGTTTCCGACGGCGAAGGGAAATTCAAGCTCACCGCACCCGATGACGCCGTGCTCAACGTCACCTTCATCGGATACGAACCACAGGAAGTACCCGTGGCCGGAAAATCGGAGCTCAACATCGTGCTCGCCCTTTCCAAGAAAACACTGACAGACGTAGTCGTAGTAGGGTACGGCTCCGTCGCCAAACGGAACCTCACCAGCGCCGTCACCACCGTCCAAAGCAAAGACTTCATCCAGGGTGGCTTCAACTCGCCCCTGCAACAGATCGACGGTAAAGTGGCCGGCGTCACCGTTTCCAACCCAGCCGCCGCCGATCCCAACCGCAGCACAGACGTACAGGTACGCGGCGCCGCTTCCCTCAACGCCGGCAACTCGCCCCTCATCGTCATCGACGGGATGCCCGGAGGCGACCTCCGCAACGTCATGCAGCAAGACATCGCCTCCATCACCGTGCTCAAGGACGCAGCAGCGGCCGCCATCTATGGCTCCCGCGGCGCCAATGGCGTAGTGCTGGTGGAAACGAAAAAAGGAAAGAGCGGAAGGGTGACCATGACCTACGACAGCTACGCCGAGCATGACGCAGTAGCCGCCAAACCGGACATCCTTTCCGCAGATGAATACCTCGCCAAAAACCGCGGCAACGACCAGGGCGCGCGTACCCAGTGGTACAACGAGCTCCTGCGCAAAGACAACTTCGGCACCAACCAGTTCCTCACCATTTCCGGCGGCAACGAAAACTCCATCTTCCGCCTGTCGGGGAACTTCCGCACCAAACAGGGGATCGACATCGCGTCTGACCGCCACGAATACGGCTATCGTGCCAACTTCCAGCAAAAGGTGCTCGACGGGAAACTGGAATTTTCCGGTAACCTTTCCCAACGCTTCGTGAAGGAGGAATACACCAATTACGCCGCGTTCAACCAGGCCGTGAAACTGAATCCCACCATTCCCATCATGGACCCTAACGATGCCACGAAGTACAACTTCCTCGCGGGTTACGACACCTACAACCCCGTGGCCGACCTGCTGGCCAGGGAAAACGGTGCAGACCAGAATTACTCCATCGTTGACCTGAACGTGAAGCTCCACATTCTTAAAAACCTCAACACCGAAGTTAAGCTCGCACGCCAGGGCCACGAGATGCTGAAGCGGGAATACTACACTTCCAAATCCCCCGAATCCATCTCCAACGACCGCACCGGCCGCGCGCGCCTGCAAAACGAAAAGTGGACGGATTATACACTGGAATGGATCGGCAACTACAACACCAAAATCGATAAGCACGACATCGCCGTAATGGGCGGTTACTCTTACCAGGAATTCAACAACCAGGCGTTCTGGGCGGAGAACATGGACTTCCCCAGTGATGGCTTCGGCTACAACAATCTCGGCGCAGGCCTCTGGAACCAGGAAAAAGGCCGCCTCGGCATGGATTCCTGGAAATCGAAAGAGAAACTCGTCGCCTTCCTCGGCCGCGTCAACTATAACTTCGACGACACTTACTTCCTCACGGCTTCGTTCCGTTATGAAGGCAACACCAAATTCGGGAAAGACAACAAATGGGGCATGTTCCCGTCTTTGTCCGCAGCATGGCGCATTTCTAACCTGCCCGCGCTTAAGGACAGCCGCATCTTCAACGACCTGAAACTGCGCGCTTCCTACGGGGTGACGGGCCGCTCCGGCTTCGACCGGTATACGGCCATGTTCCGCTACCAACAGTATGGCATGTACCAGAACGACCAGGGCGAGTGGATTTCCGTGTACGGGCCGGGCAACAACTTCAACCCGCGGCTCGCCTGGGAAAAAGCACAGGCGTATAACGTAGGGCTCGACTTCGCACTGCTCAACAACCGCCTCAGCGGCAGCCTCGACGTGTTCGACCGCCGAAGCAAAGGCCTGCTCGATAACTACGAAGTGGCGGTAGGTGCGTTCCTGCACACCAATATGTTCGTGAACGTGGGCACCACCAGTTCGAAAGGCGTGGAGCTGACATTGAACTGGGAAGCGGTGAAATCCGGCGATTTCTCCTACAACACCAGCGTGACCGGCTCTTATATCAAATCGAAACTCATCACCTGGTCGAACGCGGAATATACCGGCAATTTCCGGGAACTGCAGAGTTTGCCGTCGCCCGGTAACCCCGGCTACGCGTACCGCCTCGATCCCGGAACCGAGCTCGGCAGTTTCTACGGTTACCGTTATGCGGGCGTGAACGACGCGGGGCAGATCATGGTGTGGAAAGACGGGCAGATAGGGAAGGAGGCGATCGTGTACAGCAGTGCGAACGCCGATCGCGACAGGACGTACATCGGCCACGGCGCGCCGCGATACGAACTGTCGTGGGGCAATACGCTCAATTATAAGGCGTTTGACCTGAGCCTCTTTTTCCGCGGGCGGTTCGATTACCAGATACTCAACCTTTACCAGATGTATTATGGTTTGCAGGCAGAACAGGGGATCAACCTCCTGAAGGATGCGTATGGCCGCAACGGTCATATCAAATCGTCGAAACTCATCACGGATTATTTCCTGGAGAACGGTGATTATTTCCGGCTGGACAACGTAACCCTTGGCTGGACGCCCAAGCTGCATTCGAAGATCGTGAACAATTTCCGGCTGTACGGCAGCGTGCGGAACGTGTTCACCCTCACCGGATATTCCGGCCTCGACCCCACCGCCATCGGCGTTGCCGGTCTTACGCCGGGCTATGGCGATCTGAGCCTCTATCCCGTAACCCGCACTTTCACGCTGGGCGCACAGGTAACTTTCTAACCACGTAAATGCAAAAGACCATGAAACTCAAAACCAGAATAGGCAGCCTTTTGCTGCTAAGCATCTTCTCTGCCACGTCGTGCACCAACCTGGACGAAGAACCGTTCGACGTGCTGCCGGCAGACAAATATTACCAGGACAAGAAATCCGTCATCGCAGCCGTAGTACGCCCGTACGAGCACGGCCACTGGTGCGGCTGGGACGGCGACCGCTGGCTCGTGTCGGAGCTCACGGCCGACCAGCTCGTATGGACGCAGAAAGGCATTCACGGATACGACGGCGGCGACTGGCAGCGATTGCACCGCCATAACTGGACGGCAGACGATAACCATATCTACGGCGCCTGGTCTGGCCCGTACCAGGGCATCGCGCAATGCAACGTCATCATGCGCGACCTGCAGGCATTGAATTATCCGGCCATCGGGCTGACCGACGCGGAGAAAGCGAACCACATTGCCGAGCTGCGGACACTTCGCGCCTGGTTCTATCTTTTCCTCATCGATTATTTCCGGACGGTGCCGATCTACGAAACACCGCAGGAACTGGTGGGCCAGTCGTCTCCCGAAGAAGTTTTCGCCTATATTGAAAAGGAGCTGAAGGAATCGCTTCCGCAGCTGCCTAAAAATACCCGCGCAGGCCGCTGGGACCAGGGCGGTGCCGCGGCATTGCTCGTGCGCCTGTACCTGAACGCCGAGAAATGGATCGGGAAGCCGAAATATACCGAATGCGCGGCCGTGGCCCAGGAAATCATCAACGGGAAATACGGCACGTACGCACTGGATACGGATTACCGCGGGCCGTTCCGGTCGGGGATCAAGGATTACCGTTCTCCCGAGAACATTTTCGAATTCCCCCACGCCAAAAACATCTACGAATTCAGCTGGATGTACAACGCCACGATGCACTACCAGGCCCGTTATTCGCTGGACAATGACTGGGGCGGATGGAACGGCGTGCATCTGACGCCTTCCCGCAATCCCGACGGGGCGCTGTACACCTACAAACTGGGGATGCCTTACGAACGGTACACCGCCGGCGACATGCGCAAGCAACCATTCCGGACCACGTCGAGGAACGCGACGTATGAAGGTTTCTTCCTGATCGGCCAGCAATATGCATTCAATAACGCGGCCGGTTTCGGGTTCGACAGTACGAAGAAGATCAATGGAACGGAAGAGTACAAAGACAAGCCGCTGGCCTATGTAGACCAGGTGGGGCGCTTCTCCGAAAAGCCGGGAGGCCGCTGGAGCGAAGGTTCGCAGGTGCTGACGGGCGAAGAGAACTCGGGCGTGCGGCTCATGAAATTCCCCTGGCTGCCCATGTCTCAGGAGTTGTTCCAGTTCAATTCTGCACCGGAAATCAGGCTGGCGGAGATTTATTTCGCACTGGCCGAATGCAAGTACCGCGCGGGCGCCAGGCTCGAAGCGGCCACACTGCTCGATGCAGTGCGCAAACGTAATTTCACCGCCGTTGCCTGGCCGCTGAACAGTTACGTGACCAACCTGGTGAAACTGACGGACGATGAATTCGTGCTGGAACTGGGAAGGGAGTTTATCGGCGAGCGCCACCGCAGAACGGATCTCGTGCGCTGGGGCCGTTTCGGCAACGAGTGGTGGGATAAACCGGTTGACGGAAAAGACCGCAGCGTATTCCCGATCCCGCGGAAGGCGCTCAATACCAATCCGCAATTAAAACCGAACGGATACGAATAGGATAGAGGAACATTGAGAAACCCAGGGGCTGACGTCGGAAGATGTCAGCCCTTCTTTTTGCGGGATGCGCAAAAAAATGGCCCGCGTGAACGGGCCATTCATGAATGTTATCAACCGGATTCGGTTATTTTTTGCGTTTCTGCAGTTCTTCGATCTTTTTCGCCAGCTTCTTTTTGTCTTTCATGTACGGTGCGAGGTCGAACAGGTCTACCTTGCGGTATTCCACGGGATGGCTTTCGCTTTGCAGGGCGATGTAGCCTTCGGAGAGGAGCCTGCCGTTTTGCTGGAGTTTGGGATCTGCGTGGGAAACGTTGCCGCCGCCGATCTGGGGCTTATTGTATGTGAGCACGGTATCGCCTTCCACGATGTGCTTCACGATGGAATCGCCGAGCACCAGAACTTCCGCGCGTACCCAGCGGTCACCGTCATAGGTTTCGCTTTTGCTGTCTACACAATGCGCGGTGATCAGTTTACCGTCCATCACCACATTGGTGCCGGGTGTGCAAAGGTTGGCGGTGCTACGTTTGCCGTGGCCGAGGCCGCCCAGCAGCTGCACTTCGATGGAAATGGGGAAATCCTGGTCTTTGCCCATGGAAGCGGCGGATTGCGAGTGGATCATGGCGCCGCTGTTGCGGGTAGCCCATCCGGGGCCGCCTTTCACCTGGTCGCCCACGAAGCGGTACTCCATTACCAGCAGGTAAGCGGAAAATTTCTTTTTATGGAAGATGTGGCCATACTGATCGTTGAAGGCGTCGTAGTTTTCGTAAGACACGGCGAGGGCGCCGTCTTTCACGCGGAAAGTATTGCCGTTATTGTCGTTCAGGGCATGACCGGTAATTTTGATATCCCAGTCTTTGAGGTCCTTCCCGTTAAACAGCTTGATCCAGCCACCTTTCTGGGCTGAGCAGCTGGCGCCCAATGCGAGGGCGAGTGTAGTCATGAGGATCGATCTTATCATACGGAGTAAAGAATTAGGCCGTTAAACTAATTAAATTATCTCAGGTGCTCAAACGGTATATCCATGAGCGGAAATTTGGAGGCGCCTTTGAGCGCGTAATGCCACCATTCCGATTCGAGGGGAACGAAGCCGTAAGCCATCATGAGGTCGAAGATCAGCCTGCGGTTCCCGGCGGCTTCGGCCGACACGTTTTCGCTGCCGTGATGGGCTTTTTCGGAGAATTCGTCGTACGGTGTGCCCATGTCCAGCTCTTTCCCGGTTTTCGTATAAATGAATGTGAGGTCTACCGCCGCGCCGCGGTTATGGCCGGAGCCTTTCCTGGGATTGGCGGCATATCGCTCGTCGGGCACCACTTCCCACATTTTTTCCGTAACGCGGTATGGGCGGTAGCCGTCGAATATCTTGACGCTAAGCCCCATCGGGGCCAGCCATTGCTGCAGCCGCACCAATTCTTCAAACACAGGGCGGCGAACGTACACGGCGGCGTAAGGGTAGAGGGCTTTGCCAGTGAAGTTGCTGTCGGTAGCGTATCGCACATCGATCGGGATGCCCGTCACCCGCACCAGTTCCTGTTCGGGATCGAGTTTGACCAGGGCCTGGTATTGAAGGGTGTCGCTCACTACGGCCAGGCCGTATTTGTTGGGCGGGACCTGCTGCGCAAAAGCGGCCAGGGAAAGTGTCAAAAAGCACAGGATAAATAGATTTTTCACGAGTATCGATTTAGAACTGCTCAAAAATAGTCAAGATCGTACAGAATGAGGCTAAAAAAGAATTGCTATAGCGGTATAATTTGAGGTATTTTAGAACCCTTAAATTAACACAAAGATGAGTTTGTTCCGATTAGATGGTAAAACAGCCGTGGTAACCGGCGCCGGCAGCGGCATCGGCCAGGCTGTTGCGAAGTCGTTCGCCCAGGCGGGCGCCACCGTGCATGTGCTGGAATTGAATGAAGCGGCCGGTAAGGTGACGGCCGACGAGATCGCCGCCGAAGGCGGGAAAGCCTTCGTGCACGCGGTGAACGTGGCAGATCAGGCCGCCGTGGCAACCGTAATGAATAACATCGCATCCACGGCCGGGCGGCTCGATATCCTGGTGAACTGCGCCGGCATCGCGCATGTGGGCAACCTCGAAAACACGGCCGAAGCCGATTTCGACCGCGTCTTCAACGTCAATGTAAAAGGAACATATAATTGCATGTACGCTGTGATCGGACAAATGAAGTCCCAGGGCGGCGGCGTCATCCTCAATATCGCGTCTATCGCCTCCAGCGTGGGCATCCCCGACCGTTTCGCCTATTCCATGAGCAAAGGTGCGGTGCTGACCATGACCCTTTCCACCGCGAAAGATTATCTGGGCGCGGGCATCCGCGTGAACTGCGTATCGCCTGCGCGCGTGCATACGCCGTTCGTGGACGGTTTCATCGCCAAGAACTATCCCGGCAAGGAAGCCGAGATGTTCGAAAAACTGTCGAAAACCCAGCCGATCGGAAGGATGGCCAAGCCTGTTGAAGTGGCCAATCTCGCGTTGTATCTTTGTTCCGACGAAGCCGGCTTCATCACCGGTTGCGACTACCCGATAGACGGGGGCTTTATCAAACTGAACAACTGATCATGCACAAAACCATCCCCGGGATGCTGCTCGTGCTGCTGACCGCCTGTGGCGGCCCCAGCGCTGAAGAACAGGCCCGCAAAAATTACCATGAAGGCGAAGCGCCCGTTGCGCCCGCAAAACCTGCCGGCACCCTCGAAGTGAAAATCGAGGACCGCGAAAAAGATACCTCCAAAGTCACTTTTTACTGGACGGTGGATTCGCTGAAATACGACAAAACGTTCAACGACCTCCCGCTCATGCAGAACCTCACAGACACTTCGTTGTATAAAGTACTGTGGGACGCGCCGAACAGCGTGTGGATCGGGTTCATCAAACCGAACCGCGACACCCGTTATTATCACGGCACGCAAGACGGGAAGTTGCTCCGCATCCTTTGGGTGCCCTCGCCGCCGCAGCGTATCTATCAATACATGGAGAAAGACCTCGGCCTCGGAGACGCCATCCGCAACTACGAAAAAGTGACCCGGTACGCCAAACAGGTAAAATCCGGGCAGATCATCGCCGAATTCATCGTAGACCTGCGCAACGCCACGCCCGAAAAAGTAGGCGTGTACATGGAATACGGCGGCGTTCGCCGGGAAATCGACCTGCGCACGCCGAAAGGCACCAAACCCTATATCATGGCCGTTGCCGAAGATCATTGCATCGTTGGGCTGGAGCTGGAAGACGGGGAAATGGAAGACATCTACCAGGTACGCGTCGTGAACGGCCGTATTGGATACAAACAAATGCAAACAGTTAAATAATCTAAGGATATGAAATTAATCAGGTTCGGATTGCCGGGTGAAGAGAAACCGGGTGTAGTTACAGACAACGGCATGTTTGACGTGTCCGCTTTCGGAGAAGATTTCGGAGAGCGTTTTTTTGAAACCGACGGCCTTGCCCGCTTACAGTCCTGGTGGGCTGCCAACGGCGCCGGATGCCCGTCCGTTCCCGCCGGTACCCGCCTCGGGTCCTGCGTACAGCGCCCCTCCAAGATCATCTGCATCGGCCTGAACTACGCCGACCACGCCAAAGAAACCGGCGCGGCCATCCCCACAGAACCCATCGTATTCTTCAAATCCACCTCCTCGCTCGTTGGGCCCAACGATAACCTCGTTATCCCCCGCAACAGCGTGAAAACCGACTGGGAAGTGGAACTGGCCGTAGTGATCGGCAAAAAAGCCAGCTATGTAGACGAAAGCGAAGCCATGGATTATGTGGCCGGCTACGCACTGCACAACGATTACAGCGAACGGGAATTCCAGCTGGAAAGAAACGGGCAGTGGGTGAAAGGCAAATCCAGCGACACTTTCGCGCCGCTCGGCCCCTGGATGGTTACCAAAGACGAGATCAGTGATGTAAACAACCTGCGCCTGTGGCTGACCGTAAACGGCAAAACCATGCAGGACGGGAACACGTCCAACCTCATCTTCAAACTCCCCTTCATCGTTTCGTACCTGAGCCAGTTCATGACCCTGCTCCCGGGCGACGTAATCTCTACCGGAACGCCTGCTGGCGTAGGTTTGGGCTTCAATCCCCAGATTTACCTGAAAGCCGGCGATGTGATCGAACTGGGGATCGACGGGCTGGGCACTTCCAAACAAACAGCCGAGGCCTGGAAAAAATAACGATATGAAAAGATATTGCCTGGCGCTGGACCTGAAAAACGATCCGGCGCTTATCGCAGAATACGAAGCGTACCACCGCGCCGTTTGGCCGGAAATCCTGGACAGCATCCGCGGCGCCGGCGTTACGGCCTGCGAGATCTACCGTGCGGGCAACCGTATGTTCATGATCATGGAAGTAGGGCCGGATTTCTCGTTTGAAAGGAAAGCCGCCATGGACGCGGCCAACCCGAAAGTACAGGAATGGGAAACGCTCATGTGGAATTACCAGCAATCCATCCCCGTTGCCAAACCTGGCGAGAAATGGGTGATGATGGACAAGGTTTTTTCATTGTAGAACTGATACGACCACGCCAACTACAACGTTATGACAATTGATGCACACCAGCACTTCTGGCAGTTCGATCCCGTGCGCGACGCCTGGATCACGGAAGAGATGAACGTCATCCGCCGCGATTTCCTCCCCGCCGACCTGGCACCCCTTCTCAAAGCCGCGGGCATAGACGCCTGTGTGGCCGTTCAGGCAGACCAGTCTGAAGCCGAAACGCAGTTCCTCGTGGATTGCGCCAAAGGCAGCGATATCGTGAAGGCCGTGGTAGGATGGGTAGACCTGCGCTCGCCCGATGTGGCCGAAAGGCTGGCGTTTTGGGCGGGAGAACCGCTGGTAAAGGGTTTCCGTCATATCGTTCAGGGCGAGCCGGACGACAAATTTTTGCTGCGCGAAGATTTCAATCACGGGATCGCCGCGCTGAAAAAACATGGTTTTACATACGACGTGCTCGTGTTCCCCCACCAGCTGCCCGCCGTGGAACAGTTCGTGGAGCGGCACCCCGAGCAGCCGATGGTGATCGACCATCTCGCCAAGCCCTACATCAAAAAGAAAGAAATCGGCGACTGGACCAAGCACATCCGCCGAATCGCTCGCTCGCCGCATGTGCATTGCAAGCTCAGCGGCATGGTGACCGAAGCCGATATGCAAAACTGGAAGGAAGCCGACTTCCGGCCGTACCTCGATACGGTACTGGAAGCCTTCGGGCCGGAGCGCCTCATGTATGGCTCCGACTGGCCGGTTTGCCTGCTGGCGGCTGATTACGCCCGGCAGAAAAGCATCGTCGGTAATTTCATATCGGCACTTTCTGCCAGCGAGCAACTGTGCATCATGGGCAACAACGCCGCGGCATTTTATAACATCTCTTAAATCAATACCACAAAATGAATCTCGGGTTACAGGATAAAGTAGTGATCGTAACGGGCGGCGCCAAAGGCATCGGAGCGGCCATCGCAGAACTGATCGCGCAGGAAGGCGGCATCGCCGTCATCGCCGGCAGGAGCGAAGCGGACAACGATAAAGCCGTAGACGCCATCCGCAAAGCCGGCGGCAAAGCTTTCGGCATCCGTGCGGAGCTGGGGAAAGTGGAGGATTGCAGGCACGTGATCGACACTACCGTGAAGGAATTTGGCCGGATAGACGGGCTCGTGAACAACGCCGGCGCCAACGACGGCGTAGGGCTGGAAAGCGGAAGCCCCGAGCGTTTCATGGCTTCCCTTCAGAATAACCTTTCCCATTACTACAACCTCGCGCACTTCGCGCTGCCGTACCTCAAAGCCGCCAAAGGCTCGATCCTCAACATCGGTTCGAAAGTGGCGGAAACAGGGCAGGGCAACACATCCGGCTACGCCGCGTCCAAAGGCGCGATCAATGCGCTGACGCGCGAATGGGCCGTGGAACTGCTGCAATACTCCGTACGCGTAAATACCGTAAACCCGGCCGAAGTCTGGACGCCGCTCTACGAAACCTGGATCAATTCCCTGCCCGATCCGAAAGCCAAACTGGCTTCCATCGTGGCCAACATCCCCCTGGAAAAGAGAATGACCACTTCAGAGGAAATCGCCAACATGTCGGTTTTCCTGCTGAGCGACCGCTCTTCACACACTACCGGGCAGATCATTTACGTAGACGGAGGGTATACGCATCTCGACAGATCGATCTCTTAATTCCACCGTTATATCACCAATTAAACTGACAAATTATGGCAGGAGGCGCCGCAACCACCACGCAATACACGACCGCACCGTCGGGTAACAAGGCATCGGGGTATTTATTCCCATTTATCCTGGTGACCAGTCTCTTTTTTCTCTGGGCGCTCGTGCATAACCTGAGCCCTATCCTGATCCCGCACCTGAAGAAGGCGTGTATGCTGACGGATACGCAATCGTCTTTCATCGATTCCGCGGTATTCCTCGCATATTTCCTGTTGGCCTTGCCTGCGGGTTTCTTCATGAAGCGGTTCGGCTTCAAGGCGGGTATTATCCTTGGATTGATGCTATATGCGGCGGGAGCGTTGCTCTTCATCCCAGCGGCTAATTCCGGCCAGTATGCGTTTTTCCTCATCGCGCTATTTGTAATCGCTTCCGGGCTTACTTTCTTGGAAACGGCGGCGAACCCGTACGTGACGATCCTCGGCAAGCCGGAAACGGCAACACAGCGCCTTAACCTGGCCCAGTGCTTTAATGGTTTGGGCGCTTTTGTGGCACCGATCATCGGCGCACAGTTCATTCTTTCCGGAACGGAACATACCGAAGCGGAATTGAAAGCAATGCCTGCGGCGGAATTGCAACAGTATCTGGCTGGCGAAGCCGCTACTGTGAAAATGCCTTATATGATCATCGGTATCGTAGTGATCCTCGTTGCGGTATTGTTCATTTTTACCAAACTGCCCGATATCAAAGAGGAGAAGGACGAAAAAACAACGACCGGAAATCATCCTAAGGAAGGCAGCATTTTCAAACACAAGCACCTCATTGCCGCTATCATAACACAATTCTTTTACGTAGGCGCGCAGGTAGGCGTGAGCGCATTCTTTATCCGATTCGCGAAGTTCGCCGGGCATATGCCGGAGAAAGATGCGGGATTCCTGCTGGGCGCAGTGGCCGGGCTCGGTTTTATGATCGGCCGTTTCGTAGGCACATTCCTCATGCGTTATGTCAAACCCCACACCCTGCTGGCACTCTATGCACTTATCAATGTAGTATTGGTGGGCATTGCAATGACGACAAAAGGCGACGTGGCGATCTATACCGTACTGGCGGTGCCGTTCTTCATGTCGATCATGTTCCCCACCATTTTCTCCCTCGGACTGGAAGGGCTGGAAGGTGGCCATACGAAACTGGGTTCGTCGTTACTGGTGATGTCTATCGTAGGAGGCGCCATTTTTCCTCCGGCGATGGGCCTCATTTCCGACGCTACCAGTATCCAGACGGCATACCTCATTCCCGTGGTTTGTTTCCTGGTAGTACTCTGGTTTGCCACCAAAGGATATAAACTCGGCAGGACGAATTGATTTTCAATTGATAATTAAGTCGAAAACGCTGCAAATCCACCCGGTTTTGCAGCGTTTTTTTATGTAACTTAGGGAAACACGTTTTTCCCCATGAAGCCTTGCTATCTCATTTTCACGTTGCTGATCTGTTGCATGGCCTGCAAGAAGGACCTCATCCCGAAGAAAGAGGGGAATTTCAAGCTGAATTTCGAACATAAAGTCGGCACATCGCGCCTGACACTCGGCACCACCACCTATAAAAACCCCTCCGCCGAAAGCTACACCGTCACCGCTTTCAAATACTTTATCAGCAATGTTTATCTCGTGAAGATGGATAATTCCCTCCTCCGCCTTCCCATTTCCTACCACCTGGTCGACGAAAGCAAGCCGGAGTCCAAATCCATCCTTCTCCTTGCCCCGCAGGGAGAATACCGCGCCATCGGGTTCAAATTGGGGGTAGACAGCACCCGGAATGTGAGCGGCGCGCAGACAGACGCGCTCGATCCCGTGCTGGGCATGTTCTGGAGCTGGAACAGCGGGTACATCATGGCGAAAATGGAAGGCGCATCGCCGGTTTCCGCCGCGCCCGATAAAAAGCTCACGTTCCATGTCGGCGGATTTAAAGGACAATACAACGCCGTGCAGGATATCCGCATCCAGACGCCGATCTCCATTAACGTGGGGCCCGACCGTGAACCGGCCGTCACTTTTACGACCGATCTGAACGCGTGGTTCGGCCCACCGAATATCGTTTCTTTCGCCACAACGGCCACCATCCACTCGCCCGGCGAAGCCGCCTGGAAAATTTCGGTCAATTATAAAAACATGTTCCGCATCACCAACGTCACCGACCTGTGAAAAGATACGTCGTGTATACCTGTTTCGTGATGGCGCTCATCTGGGCCTGCCGTAAATCGGGCGACAATAAGCCGCCCGCCGGGCCTACGCCGTATACGGTGACGTTGCCGGCACATTTCCCGCAGCCGGTGTACGATCTCACCCAAAATCCGCCCACGGTGGAAGGGATCGCACTGGGGCGGCGCCTGTTTTACGATCCGCGGCTTTCGCGCGATAGCACCATCTCCTGCGGGTTCTGTCATCAGCAGTTCGCCGCGTTCGCGCATTTCGACCACGCGCTAAGTCATGGTATCGACAACCGCAATGGTTTCCGGTCCGTTCCATCGCTTTTCAACCTGCTCTGGCAAAAGGATTTCATGTGGGACGGGGGCGTCAATCATCTCGACATCCAGCCGCTCACGCCCATCACCGACGCCAACGAAATGGGGGAGGACCTGGGCCGCCTTATCGCCCGGCTGAACGCGGATAAAAAGTACCGTTCGATGTTCGATGGCGCTTTCGGGCCGGGGGAAATCAATAGTCAGAAGCTGTTCCGCGCCTTGTCGCAGTTCATGGCCACCATGAATTCGTTCAACTCGAAATACGACAGCGTGCTCACCCATAAAGCGCAATTCACGCCCGACGAACAGGCCGGCTATGCCATTTTCCAGGCGAAATGCGCGTCTTGCCACAAGGAGCCGCTGTTTACCGACGGCTCTTTCCGCAATAACGGCTTGCCTTACAACGAGTTCCTCAACGATGCCGGCCGGATGCGCATCACCAACAGCACGGGCGATTACCTCAAGTTCAGGGTGCCGTCGCTCAGGAATATCATTAAAAGTCCACCGTACATGCACGACGGCCGTTTTTACGACATTTACGACGTTTTCGAGCATTACAGTTCCGGGATCGAGCAAACGCCCACCATCGACCCGATTGTGAAAAATGGCATACCTTTAAGCCAGGAAGAGCAGCGGCAGCTGTACTTTTTCCTCACCACCCTGACAGATTATACCTTTATCAATAACAAGTCGTTAAGCGAAATTTTAATTGATAATTGATTGGTTAGCAAAAAGCAAGGAATTTTAGCCCCGGTTTTAACATATCTTATTGGGTCTTTTAACGGTTTTTGGCAGCATTTTTGCCAATTCCCCACGTCATGCAAAAAAATGTATTAAAAAAAGTGTTGAAGTATGCACTGTTGATGCTGCTGCCGGTAATGGCGGGGATCGTTCCCGCTGTGGCGCAGGTGAAAACAGGTGTAGGAACGGCCAGCTATTACGCCCAGAAGTTTCACGGGCGGAAAACGGCCAGTGGAGAGATTTTTGATAACAATGGAATGACGGCGGCCCACAATACCCTTCCGCTCGGGACCCTTATCAAGGTAACGAACCTGCGGAACAACCGTTGGGTGGTGGTGCGCGTTACCGACCGGCTGCACGCGGCTAACCGCCGTATCGTGGACCTCACGCAGGCCGCCGCCAAAAAACTGGGATTCATCCACTGGGGATTGACCAAAGTGAAGGTGGAAGTAGTGACGAAAGAATTCGTGAACAGTCTTCCCATCCTCGACATGGCCATGAACCCGTCATAAACGCCTTGTATTGGAAAGCCCGTGAACGTGTAACAGAACCGTCGTCTGTTGTAACCCGCAAAACAAAACTTCGCACGTTCGCAAAAAAAATACCGGCCTTAGTGCCGGTATTTTCGTTTTCAGGAATGCGTTATCTCAGGGGTGGAATTTGAAACATCCTTTCACATGATCGTCGACCATACCGCAGGCCTGCATGTAGGCGTAGCAGATGGTGCTGCCGATGAACTTGAAGCCCCGTTTCTTGAGGTCTTTGCTCATGGCGTCCGAGACCGGTGTTTTGGCGGGCACGTCTTTCATGCTGGCGAATTTGTTGTGGATGGTTTTGCCACCTACGAACTGCCAGATGTATTTGTCGAAGCTGCCGAATTCTTTCTGAACGGCGAGGAATGCTTTCGCATTGGCGATGGTGCCCCTGATCTTCAGCTGGTTGCGGATGATGCCGGGGTTCTGCATGAGCGATTCCACTTTCTTTTCGGAATACTTCGCGATCTTTTCCGCGTCCCAGTTGTCGAAGGCTTTGCGGTAATTTTCGCGCTTGATGAGCACGGTGTACCAGCTCAGGCCGGCCTGCGCGCCTTCCAGGTTCAGCATTTCGAAAAGGTGATGATCGTCGTGGCTGGGAACGCCCCATTCTTCATCGTGGTACGCGTTGTACAGCGCGTCTGTTCCTGCCCATCCGCAGCGTTGTTTTTCTTTTACAGTTGCCATTGCTTCACTATGTCTTTTATCTGTTTCTTATAACCTTTCAATTCTTCCGCCGTTTGCTGGATGAAACTGTTGTCTTCCAGCTTGCCGACCACTTTTTCCATTTCTTCCGGACTGTCGTAGGTCATCTGGCGGAAGGGATTAAGATAATCCTTTTCGCGCGATTTGAAAATATTGTCGGTGATGGACGTCAGTGTTTCCGCGGATTCCGCGAGGAAGCTGCGCAGCGCGTCGGGCGTGAGGGCAGAAGCTTTCAATCCGTGCAGCTCCAGCAAACAGCCGAGTGCGTGGCGGAGTTTGTCTTCCTCGTACCGGTCGCCGGTTTCGCGGTAAGCATCATGCAGCGCGTCCCAGCTGGCGATTTTATTTTTACGGATGCGCTGCTTGATATCGTTCACCCGGTCTTCGGGGATGAGTTGTCCGCCCACGTTATTCCACGCCGAGCGGCGGCATTGTTTCAGGAAAGATTGCAGTTCCCCGAAATCCCTGAACCGCGCGTACTCCTTCACGAGGTTGCGCATCGCGTACAGCGTCACGAGCTTGCGGAACAGCGGGTATGCCTTGTCTACTTTCAGCAATTGCGTTTTGCGCGACGAGTTCTCGCATCCATCCGCGAGGATTTCCATCCCGGCAATTTTCGCGGGAGATTCCATCAATAACGCGCGGCCGGCTTTACGGTCTTTCCCGATCGCTTTGCCCACGGCGGTTTCGAACAGTTCCAGCGCGGTGAAGATCTCTTCCACGGAATCGGGCGCCAGGTAATCGTATTCGATGAGCTGGGTCTTGTCTGTCCGCCGGTCGCGGTCCACATATTTCCACGCGTTCCGTGCCAGGGCGTACATGTTGTGGAGGAACCAGTATCCCGGCATGATCTTCAGCATATCGTCGTGCTCGTCGTTGACCACCAGGCTGAACGGAATGGCGATGTTCAGTTCGCTCATATAGTTCCCTTTCGCGATGAGCGTAAAGGAAGCGAACATGGAATTATGTTTGAGGCTGACGCATAATCCCGGCCAGAACCCGCGCCCGGCGATGATTTCGCCATCCGCTCCGCGGGAATTGTGGTTGGAGCCGATGGTGGCGCCGGCGGCCATGTTGCTTTGCCCGAGGATGAGCGCGGCGCAGAGGAACGAGTTGTTATGGTGCTGTTCGTGTGCAGGAAAAATGAGGGAATTGAGTACTTCGCAGCAGGAAATGGTGGCGTTGTTGCCGAGGTACGAGTTGATGAGGCGCGCGCCGTATTTCAGTTGTGAGTGCGACGCCATGACGAACCTCACGGCTTTCACGCCATAGAATAGGCGGCAGCCATACCCGATAATGCCGTTCACGATCTCGCAACCTTCGCCGATCTGCGTGGGTGCCGCGGCGTTGCTGTTGACGGTCACGTTCTTGATCTTGTTGGCGCCTTTGAGATAGGCATCCGTCCCGATCTTCGTATCCTTGATGATCTTGCAGTTTTTGATGACGGAGCGGTCGCCCACTTCGCCATAATAACCGCGCCGCTTATCGAATTTCTTTTCGGTGAAGGCTTTGAACTGGTTTTGCAGGGCATCGTCTGCGCGGTTGCGCGTCCAGAGCCAGGCGTCGCCAGGGAGCATGCCGTCGAACGGCAATACGCTCCGTCCGCCGTTTTCGTTGCAGAGTTCCAGCCAGATGCGCACGCTTTCCGGCTCGCCTTCCTTCACGATGCCGTTCCCGAATTTGCTGTGGTCGGTCACGCCCATTTCGTTGACGTTGGTGATGATGACGTCGTTACCGATAATGTAATGCGACAGGGAATTCACGTTATGGATCACGACGTTGTCGCCGATGTCGCAAGACGCGATGGTGCTGTAATACAGGCCCACGGGCAGCCGCAGGTTGTGGAACTCCAGGAAGTAGGGCTCCAGTTTCCCGATTCGGACGATGCCGTAGAACTGGCAGTGCTGGACGAGCTGGGGATCGAAATCGTTGTCGACGAAAATCTGGTTCCAGTCGTCGGAGGTATTATCGTTGCGGACGAGCGTTTCGATCTCGCCGGCTTTCAGTTTGCGGTAAACATTGGAGGAGCCGCGTTGCTGGTCGCGCAGGTAATATTCATTGCGGCCTTTCGGCAGATAGGGCCCTTCTACGAACTGGTAGCCCAGCTGGCTGAGGGGTTTTTTCAGGATTTGGTTCATACGCGGATTATTCTACGGTTACGGACTTGGCGAGGTTGCGCGGCTTGTCGACGTCGTACCCTTTGCTGACGCCGATATGATAGGCGAGGAGCTGGAGGGGGATAACGGAAACGATGGGCGCCACCAGTTCGTCGGCCTCCGGCACCACGATCACGTCGTCTGCCATGGAGGGAATGGTGGCATCTCCTGCGGTGGTAACGGCGATCACCTTTCCTTTCCGCGCCTTGATCTCCTGGATGTTGGACACGATCTTTTCGTAATAGCTGTCTTTCGTGGCTACGAACACCACGGGCAGGTTTTCGTCTACCAGCGCAATGGGGCCATGTTTCATTTCCGCGGCGGGATAGCCTTCTGCGTGGATGTAGCTGATTTCCTTGAGCTTGAGCGCGCCTTCCAGGGCGATGGGGAAATTATAGCCACGGCCGAGGTATAGAAAATCGCGGGCGTCTTTATATTTCTCCGCGATGGCTTTCACCTGGTCGTTGAGCTGGAGGGAGGTGGCTACTTTTTCGGACACGTCGTTCAGTTCTTCGAGCAGATGCTGGAACCGTTGTTCGGAGATGCTGCCTTTCGCCTGCGCGATCTTGAGCGCGATCATGGTGAGCACGGCAAGCTGAGCGGTGAAGGCTTTGGTGCTGGCGACGCCGATCTCGGGGCCGGCGTGGGTATATACGCCGCCGTTACTGAGCCGGGCGATGGAAGAGCCTACCACGTTGCAGACGCCGAGGATGATGGCGCCCTTTTCCTTGGCGCTTTCCATGGCCACGAGGGTGTCTGCGGTTTCGCCGGACTGGCTCACGGCGATGATTACGTCGCCGGGGCCTACCACGGGGTTGCGGTACCTGAATTCGGAGGCGTATTCCACTTCCACGGGAATGCGGCAAAGCTCTTCGATGATGTATTCGGCCACGAGCCCTGCGTGCCAGCTGGTGCCGCAGGCAACGATGATGATGCGGCGCGCGGCGGTGAGCACGTCCAGATGCTCGCGGAGGCCGCCCAGGGTGAGGGTGCCCGATTTGGCGTCGAGGCGGCCGCGGAGACTGTCGAAAATGGTTTGCGGCTGCTCGAAGATTTCCTTGAGCATGAAATGGTCGTACCCGCCTTTTTCGATGGCCGCCAGCTCGATGTCGAGCTTCTGGATGTAGGGGGTCTGGATCTCGTTGGAAATATTTTTGAGGATGAGCTCGTCTGACCGGAGGATGGCGATCTCATAATCGTTCACATATACCACTTCTTTGGTGTATTCCACGATGGGCGATGCGTCTGACGCGAGGAAGTGCTCGCCTTTTCCGACGCCGATCACGAGGGGGCTGCCTTTCCTGGCGGCGATGAGCGTGCCGGGATTGTCTTCATCGACGATCACGATCACATACGCGCCCACCACGCGTTTCAGCGCGATGCGCACGGCTTCTTCCGTGGAGCAGTTGTTGCTTTGCTTGATTTCCCCGATGAAATGTACCAGCACTTCGGTGTCTGTGTCGCTGGAGAACTGGTGCCCTTTGTTCAGGAGCTCCTGCTTCAGCTGCATGTAGTTCTCGATGATGCCGTTGTGCACCATGGCCAGCTTGCCGTCTCCCGAAAGGTGGGGATGGGCGTTACGGTCAGACGGTTCGCCGTGCGTGGCCCAGCGCGTGTGGGCGATGGCGATATGGCTGCTGACGTCTTTCCCCGTCGCATATTCTTCCATCTCGGCCACTTTCCCTTTCTTTTTATACACTTTCAGCTTGCCGCCATTGAGCAAAGCCACCCCGGCGCTGTCATATCCGCGGTATTCCAGTCTTTTCAATCCTTTCAGAACAACGGGATATGCTTCCCGATGGCCGATGTAGGCTACGATTCCACACATTGATTTCAGTAGATTAAGAGGTTAAGTGAAAACAAAAACGGCTTCAATGTAAGATTAATCAGGCAATTAACAGCGGGCTTTATAAAAGTTTTCCGTTAATATTAATTAAATAATATATGAATAAACAATGTTAAATCAAACTGGTATGAGTGGTTTTTCCATCGGATTGTATCAGAACTTAAAAAATATTTTAAAAAGTTGTCCGGGATGTCCAATTCGGGAAAGTTCGTGCATTATTAGGGTATACGAACAGATTATTCACTGATTTAAAAATACAAAATCATGTCTCACAGATTCAATCCCATCGAAAAAGGTTTCCCGGTTACCAAGGCATTATTCAGCATGGGCGCGTACCTGCACAAGAACCCCGTTGTCGAGCAACCGCTGCTGCACCTTATTTATATGCGCGTTTCGCAGATCAACGGTTGTGCTTTTTGCCTGGACATGCATTCCAAAGACCTCCTCGCCATGGGCGAAACCGCACAGCGCCTGCTCCTGCTCGACGCCTGGCGCGAAACCGAACTGTATTCCGACCGCGAGCGCGCCGCTTTCGCCTGGGCGGAAGCCATCACCCGCCTCCAGGACCGCGAAGTGCCGGACGAAGTGTATGAAGAAGCCCGCGAGATTTTTTCCGAAGAAGAACTGACCGAACTTACCTTCGCGGCCATGGTCATCAACAGTTATAACCGTTTCAACATCGCTTTCCAGATCACCGGCGGCAACTACGTTCCCGGTATGTTCAACGCGAAAGCGGCGGTATGAACCATTAAATATTTAATTTCAAGCATCCTTTAAAATCAAACACATGAAAGACTTCGCATTATTATTCCGTCAACCTTCATATGATTACCAGCAACTCCCGGAAGCAGAACAGGCGGTGCTGATCAAAAAGTGGCAAGACTGGCTGGGCGGCATTGCCGCGCAGGGCAAACTGGTATCGCCGCCCACGCGCCTGATCCCCAACCAGGGCCGGGTATTGAAACCCGGGGGCGTGGTGACCGACGGGCCTTTCGTCGAAATCCGCGAGCGCCTCGGCGGCCTCACGGTGATCCGGGCGGCAGATCTCGACGAAGCCACCACCCTCGCACACGGTTGCCCTGCCATCGAAGTGGGCGGCAGTGTCGAGATCAGGCCGGTAATGGGTTGATGAAAATTCTTTGACACGGTTCGCCCGGGCATACGGGCGAACCGTTTATTTTGCATCCATGAACCAAGAACGCGCAACGATCGATCAGCTGTTTCAGCAGGAATTCTCCAAAATGGTGGCGGTGATCAGCCGCCAGTTCGGGCTGGAACATATCGAAACTGCGGAAGACATCGTGGGCGATACATTCCTCACCGCCGCCGAAAACTGGGCGGAGAAAGGTATCCCGGAAAACCCGGCCGCCTGGCTGTATGTGGTGGCGAAGCAGAAAACGCTGGCCATGTTCCGCCGCGGCACCACCTGGAAGGAAAAAGTGCTCCCGGCCGTGAAAGCCGGACTGGAAACGGAGGAGCCCGAAACCGACCTGGACTTTTCGGCCCAAAACATCCAGGATAGCCAATTGCGCATGATCTTCGCCATCTGCAACCCCGCCATCGCGAGCGAATCGCAGATCGGGCTGGCGTTGCGGATCCTTTGCGGGTTCGGGATCGATGAAATCGCCGCGGCGTTCCTTACCAACAAGGAAACCATCAATAAAAGGCTCTTCCGCGCGAAAGAAAAACTCCGCACGGAAAACATCCGCATGGAATTGCCGCCGGAACATTTGCTGGATGCGCGGCTCGACAATGTGCTGCACATTATCTACCTCCTTTTCAACGAAGGATATTACAGTCGCACCCAAGACACTATTCTGCAAAAAGACCTCTGTCTCGAAGCCATGCGCCTGGGCCTCCTCCTCACCGCATTCCCCGTCACGGCGCAGCCGCGCACCTTTGCGCTCATCGCGCTGATGTGTTTCCACGCTTCCCGTTTCGAAGCCCGAGAATCTGCCGCCGATACGCTGGTGCTCTACGATGAGCAGGACGAAAACCTCTGGGACCGCGAGCTGGTCCAACAGGGGATGCACTTCCTGGGGCTTTCGGCCACGGGCAGCATGCTCAGCTCCTATCACCTCGAAGCCCGCATCGCTTTCCTGCACTGCCGCAAGGAAGATACGCCGGAGAAATGGCTGGAGATCCTGGCCATGTACAACGAGCTGCTCATCATCAACTATTCCCCCAGCGCCGCGCTCAACCGCACTTTCGCGCTGTACAAAGCACATGGGGCAGATATCGCGCTGGCGGAAGCGGAAAAGCTCCAGCTCACCGAAAACCACTTTTACTGGATGTTGCTGGGTGAATTGACGCGCCATTCCCATCCCGCGAAAGCGGCCGCGCATTACCAACAGGCATACGATCTGGCGAAAACGGCGGCGGAGAAGGAAGGGATTTTGCGTGTGCAACGTTCGCTGCATCTGGGTTGAACGAATAGGGGTGAAAATGATTCGGGGGAATCCGCTGTCCATTGCTGAAGCGTATTCCCCCGAATTATTTATGGCGATTTGAAACTATTCCTCAAACTGCGCCCGCACCCGCGCTTTATACCGCGCCTTCCGCATGAGGCGGTCCTGCTGCTCGGTCACCGGTATTTTGGGGTCCATGGGCTTGTCGTTCACTTCCAGCAGCGCCATTTCGCTCCGCACATCGGATTCCTTTTCCGGCTGCAGGCCGCTCACCGCAAGGAACCATTCGTCAACGTTCTTGATCCGGCATTTATAGAAATACACCGTTCCATTTTTCAGACGGAAAGTGGTGGCCTGTTTGCCGACGTACACCACCGAATCCAGCCGGCTGTCCCATGCCGGGGTGGCCATGAGCGCACTCCGGGCCAGCAATTCCTGCTTCCGGTAACGTTCCGGGAAACGCGCGGCCTGGCCGATGTTTTCCAGTTCTTCCAGCAGTTTCGCGCGGTAGAGGTCTTGGCCGGCGATGGCCTCGAGGAGACTGTCTTTCACCGGGATCCCGCGGCGCAGGTACATCGTTATCAGACTGATCTGCTGCCCCGGCTGGCGCAGTTTTTCGAGACTGTTGAAGAAGCGCGCCGCATTGCGGTTTTGCGTGCGGAAGGGAAGGAGCAGGGTGGCGAATTGCGTGATGTCGTCGTCGGGCGCTTCGTAACTGCGCTTGCCGTCGTTTTCGGCTTCCTGCACCTGCGATTCGCTGACCATCGCCTGGAGCGCGGCACGGGCATCGAACGCGATCTGGCCGATGTGATCGGCGTAAAGCGCCGGCGCCAGGGCGTTACTGTCTGCCGCCATCGCCATGGTCCGGTAAATACTGTTTTTGTATACAGACAGCGCCGTGAGCTGCAAAAGCTCGGGGAAAAGGCCGGCGCTGAGCTGCAGCGTGTCGTACAGGGGGAAGAACCAGTCGTACACCCGGTCGCCTTCGCTGAGGATGGGAATGTCTGCCAGCACAAGTTCCTTGAAAAGCGAATTGGCTTCGGTGGTTTTTTGTAGCAGGAGCGCCCGCGCCACGGCCTGTTGCAGGGCGGAAGTGTCTTCCGCCGCGAGGTACGCGCTCTTCAGAAACGGCAACACATTTTTGTGTTTGATAGTGCCCAGGCTGCCGAGCAGTTCGGATTTGACGGACAGGTAATCCTTTTCCTTCATGTTCCAGCCTTTCACCAAACGGATCAGTCCCGGCGCGTCGGCATCCCGGAAATTGGCGGAGGAAACCGACATCCGCGCGGATGCCCGCGTGGCGCTGTCTGCCGCGTAAAAATCGCGGACGAGCAGATTCCCGCGGGGCGAAAAGATCGTTCCGGTATCGGATTTGTCGCCGTAAGGCTGGAAGCTGTCGAAGAAATTTTTCACGAAATCCGATGGCCCCGCCGTTGAATCGATCAGGGCGGAAAGCAGGTAGCGCATGTGGTTGCGGACGATCACCCTATGCAGGATGGCGCGTGAAGAATTGGTGTCGCGCATCCGCAGCAACATGCTTTCCGTTTCGGGGGAAGAGCGCCGCTCGCGCGAGGCGATAACGAGGTGGTCATCTCCGCCGAGATCGTCGGTGATCCGCTGCCAGTACTCGCTACTGTCTATCGAAAAATAAGGATTGTATTTGCGGACCATCACGCGCACCGCCTCGCCGGTACTGTCGGCCACGAACCAGCGCGTTTTGGTACGGGAATCTTCGCCGGAATTGCGGCTCCAGGCCAGCGATTCCTCCACCGCTTCGGCCATATCGTCCTGCATGGCTTTTACGGGCGATTGAACGGTGAATTGCAGCATGGTGTCGCGCTCGGTCATCGGCCGGCCGTATTTCGAAAGGATGGGTTTGAACGCGGCGAGAAAATCTTCGGCTGCTTTCCGGTTTTGCCTGAACCTGGCGGCAACCAGCACGGTATGCGGCCCTTGCACGAAGAACCGTGCGATAGTATTGCTGCTGTCCGCGTTTTTGTACAGCATCTCCAGGCAATCGCGCCCTTCCCAACGGATGACTTTCCGGCCGGCGGTCTGTTGAATGGATGCCGTGGCGCGGTAGGTTTCTTCGGCGAACGACAGCTCAACGGTATCTTCCTCGAGCCGCGTGTAACTGTGCAGCGGGATCCTGAACACCTGGTAATTATTGCCGGTCTGCCGGTCCAGCATCCCGAATTCCTGCCGCTGCACGGAGCCCGGGCCGGCAATCGTGTTGGTGTGGAAAGGAAGATCGGTCACGTCGGCGCTGAAGCCTCCGTAAGACGATGAATACGTAAACGGCTGCACCACGCTGCCCATGGAAGATTGCAGGCGGATGGACTGCAGGAAGCGGTCGCCTTCGGGGCCGGCAGCGTAATCGCCGTTCCCGCTGATCTTGAAAATGAGTATTTCGAATGGCGTGACGAAGATGCGGTAGCGTTGCAGATCGCCACGGCGCGTCCTGCTTTCGATATCGAAGCCGGGCGTGGATGTGTGGGTGTTTTTCTTGATGGAAGTGATCTTTCCCGGCACGAATTCGTACAGCGAACTGTCGATCTTTTTCATGACGTCGTCCGTTGTTTGCCCGAGGGTAGCGGCGTTCGTCCGGATGCGGCTGACGAGGTAATAGGCACCGTTGGCGAGGTCTGCGTATTGCAATTGGTTGACGGCGCCGAGCCGGTTGAAGTTGAACAATGTGCCGGGAAGCTCTACGTAGAAGCTCCGGTCGTCTGCGAAATATTCACGGAATTGAACGGGCGCGCGCATTTTGTCGAGCTCGTCTTTCTGTTTGCTGTCGCGGTTGGCGAATTGTACCGGGCGGAGTTTGTACCCCATCTTCCGGAGCATGTTGATGACGCCGCGGTCTCCGGGAAGATGTGCGGCGCCCACACCGGCGAACAGGCTTGTTTTCCGGGCGATGGAATCGATGGCGCGGGCCATGTTCTCATTGCGTTTATAGAGGAATTTTTCCAGGAAGGCGGGTGATTCGGATTGCCGGTTGGAAAGGGAATCGAGCATGTCGAGGTCGCCGCGGCGATAGGCGTCGTTGAGCATTTCTCCCGATCCGCTGCGGTAGCGGACGGGCCTTTCGCGCTTGCTCTGCCGGTCAAGGCTGGCATCGCGGTAAGCTTCGAACATGAGTTTTTCGGATTCGTCGAAATTCTCCACGCCGGTCGCTTTTTTGCCGAGTTTGCTGCCTACCTGGTAGATGTACATATCGAGGAAGGTGTTCTCTTCGAAATCTTCCTGCATGGCATAGGAGCGGTACAGCAGGTGGTTGATCATTTCCGGGCGATAGGCGAGCCCCGCCTCCAGCGCGTCTGCATAAGATGAAACGGTGAAAGCCTGGTCGGGGAGGGTTTTGCGCTGCGGCGCCCTGCGGGAAGCCATGCTGCCGAGGAAGAACATCCGGCTTTTGGAGAAATCTTCCTGCAACTGTTCCGGATTGGTTTCCAGCGCCACCATGTCCGAATTCCGGATGCAGTGGTAAAACGAATCGCTGAGATGGAAAGCCAGTTTGCTGCTGACGTGCATGGTGCCGAAGAGGTAAGATGGCTTTTTGAGCCCGTTCCCGGTAATCTCCCATAAAAGGCCCTGGTACCGGGGCTGCTGCGCCGCGGAAATGGTGGTAATGCCCAACAGGAGCGCCCCCAGTGCCAGTATTTTCCGGAAAATCATAAGGTTGAAAGGGATGGTGTTATCCAAATATACCGAAAAAAAGAGGGTGCATCATCAGTAATGATACACCCTCTTTTTATAATATGCCGGCCGTTATTTCCCTGCCGGCTTCAATTCGTTTTCGAAAAGCCGCAGGATGCGTTTGTACTCGTCCGTCCAGCTGCTGGGCTCGGTGAACCCATGGTCTTCCACGGGGTACACGGCCAGTTCCCATCCGTCTTTCCCCAGTTCTATCAACCGCTGGCTCAGCCGCACGATGTCCTGGAAATGAACGTTGGTGTCTACCATGCCGTGGCACATCAGCAACTTTCCTTTCAGCCCTTCCGCATAATAGATCGGGGAAGAACGGCGATAGGCGAGGCTGTCGGTAAACGGCTCGTTGAGGATATTGCTGGTATACCCGTGGTTGTAATGCGCCCAGTCGGTCACGGAACGCAGGGCCGCTCCGGCCGCAAACGCGTCGGGCTCGGTGAACAGGGCCATCAGGGTGATGAACCCGCCGTAACTGCCGCCATAAATCCCGATACGTTTGGGATCTACGCCGAGCTGTTGCACGAGGTATTTCGCGCCGTCTACCTGGTCTGTGAGGTCTTTGCCGCCCATGTGGCGGTAAATGCCCGTGCGGCAATTGCGACCATAACCCGCGCTGCCGCGGTAATCGATATCGAGCACGGTGTACCCGAGGTCGGTAAGGAGGTTGTGGAACATGTACTCGCGGAAGTACTGGCTCCACCATTTATGCGCGTTCTGCAGGTAGCCCGCGCCATGCACGAACACCACGGCCGCACCGTTTTTCTTCGCCGCGTCCGGGGTGTACAGGCGGGCGTAGACGGGCTGGTTGTCGCGGGCGTTGAACGTGATCACGTTGGCCTCGCGCCAGGGGTAGGAGCGGAACTCCGGGCTCATGGCCTGGTCGGTGATCTGCGTTGCCGGTGCGCCGGCGCGGTTTTCCTGGAGGTACATTTCCCAGGGGTGGTTGGAGTTGGAATACCGGTAGGCGATCCATTTCTCGTCCGGGCTCATGCTCACGGTATGCGCGCCGCTCATGGCCGTGATGCGCTCGGGCTTTCCGCCGGCAACGGCCAGTTTGTAGAATTGCTTCTCGCCGGGATGCACTTCGTTGGTCGTAATATAAAAATGCTTTTTATCCCTGGACAGCTGGGCTTCCTGCACTTCGAAATTCCCGGATGTCAGCGCGGTCCGCTTGCCGGTGTTCACGTTCACGGTATAAAGGTGGCTGTATCCCGTAGCTTCGCTCTGGAACCAGCAAGTCTGCTCATCGATCCAGCCGAGGCCGCCCCAACCGATGCCCGGGCCGCCGATCCAGGCTTCGTCGCGCTGGCGGTCTACGGGCGTGAGTTTCCCCGAAGCTGCGTCCAGCAGCATGATCCAGCGGTCTTTATTGTCTTGCGAGCGGATGTTCACGATGGCTTGCGTCCCTTTTTCCGACCAGTAGGGGCCGTTGATGATGACGGGCCGTGCGGCTTTGGCGGTATCGCGCCCGGGATAGTCTTTCGTATAATCCGGTTTGTCGTAGATACCGGGGATTTGCGTGGTTTTGATGGCGAAGGAAGTATCTTTCACCCTGTCGTACACGAACGATTCATATTGCGGCTGCGCTCCGCCTACTTTAGATCGGCTGCGGATGTCGGTAGTGTAACCGGTTTCGGTCACGAATTCGGGAACTTCCGTTCCGCGCGACATATTCTCCCGGAAAACGCGATACACGACGAAACGCCCGTCAGGGCTCATTCTCGCGTCGTTGAGGGAGCGGTCGTCCAGGTAAAGGGAACGCAGGGATTTAGTTTTGGGGAGATTGTTATTGAATGCGGTGGCCGCGTCGGAAGTGGTTTTCTTGTCGCGCAGCACTTCAAACAGTTCCTGCTGCTGGTTTTTGAGGTGTTTTTCCTGTTCGCCTGCGGAATCGCCGCGTTTGGCGGGTTTGGCGCCGGCCACGAAGTCGGTCAGTTGTTCGACGGCCCCGGTAGCGGGGTCCCAGCTGAAGATATTGCGGTCGCGGCGGTAGAGGATTTTACTTTCCCGGAACCCGAATTCCGCACCGGTCTCGAGGTCGTTGGTCTGCGTAACGCGCGTGTCTTTCCCGGTTTCCATGTCGCGCAGCCAGACATCGCCCTGCCAGGTGTAAACGAGCCGCGTGCGGGCGAGGTTGAGCTCGCCGGACTGGAGCGCCTGGATGTGCGCTCTGTCTGCAGGCGCCGTTTTCAGGGGTTTGTGGTTAGCGAGGGTGATGGCGTGGAGGGAATCGGCCGGGGATTTTTCCGGGTTCCAGTTGAAATAGATGGTTTTCCCATCCAGTCCCCAGAAAATATTATCGGGAGAAGTGCCGATCCATTTCGGGTCGCGCATGATCTTTTCCACGGTCAGGGTCTGCAATTGCTGGGCGAAAGTGGAAACGGGCCAGCAAAGGGTTGCGAGTAGCGTGAGGCGTTTGATGTGTGTTGGCATAATCTCGTAAACAGGCGATTGATTATTGGTTTGCTTGGAGATATTTTATAATTTGATGCACAAGATACTAAACAAGACAACCCGATGATGCGTAAAATGATGGCCGGTGCTTTCCTGTTGGCACTTACAGCGGGATGCGGGCCGGCGAAGCAAAAGGAGCGGGCCACCACGCCCGTGGCGGAAGATACCACGTTCCTGACGGGTACTTTCTTCCTCGTCCGCCACGCCGAGAAAAATCCCGGTGCAGACTCTACGCTCACCGCCGCCGGCGAGCGGCGGGCCGGAAAGCTGTACCACTTGCTGAAGGATTCCGCCATCCAGCGCATCTATTCCACCCCCTTCCGCCGTACCATGCAAACGGGCGACTCCCTCCGCATCCGCCTGGGGATCGATACGGTGATCTATCCAGCAGACAGCTCCGGGGAAGGGCTGCTGTACGAGATTTCCCGCCGGGGCGACTGGGGAAAGCGCATCCTCGTGATCGGCCACAGCAACACGCTGCTGCCGCTCATGCGCAGTCTCAACGCCAAACCCGACATCGACAGTATCGCCGATAAGGATTACGGCAATCTCTTCATCATCCGCAAAACACGGAAAGACAGCCGTTACATCCGCAAACGGTATTGATTTACAACAGAATTCCCTGGAGGAACATATACGCTACCGAGAAGTAGATGAGCAGTCCCGTTACGTCTACCAGCGTGGCTACGAATGGTGCACTGGAGCTGGCGGGGTCGGCGCCGGCTTTTTTCAGTAACAGGGGCAGCATGGAGCCGGAGAAGGTGCCCCAGAGCACTACGCCTATCAGCGAAACGCCCAGGGTGGCGGCGATGAGGATGGTATGGTCGCCGTAGGTATGGAAGAAGTGGTTCCAGACGAGGATGCGGACGAAGCCGATGAGGCCCAGCACGCTGCCCAGCATGAGGCCCGAGAGGATTTCGCGGCGCATGACGCGCCACCAGTCCTTGATCGTGATCTCACCCAATGCCATGGCCTGGATGATGAGGGTAGACGCCTGCGAGCCGCTGTTGCCGCCGCTGGAAATGATGAGGGGGATGAACATGGCGAGCACCACCGCCTTGGCGATCTCGTCTTCGAAATAGGCCATCACGGAGGCGGTGAGCATTTCACCAATAAATAATATTACCAGCCAGCCCACGCGCTTCTTGATGAGGCGCAGCAGCGGCATGTCCAGGTACGGCTCGTCCAGGGCTTCGGTACCACCGATCTTCTGGATGTCTTCGGTATGTTCTTCGTTGGCGATCCAGAGGATGTCGTCGATCGTCACGATCCCAAGCATGACTCCTTTATCGTCGAGCACGGGAAGGGCCACACGGTTTTCCAGGCGGAAGGTCTGGATGGCTTCTTCCTGGTCGTCGTTCACATTGAGGGCCACGAACCGGTCGTCCATGAGGGTTTCCACGACGGTTTCGGGAGAAACGAGGAGGAATTCCCGGATCCGGAAATCGTCCAGCAGTTTGCCCTGCCGGTCGATGACATATATTACGTCGATCGTTTCGGAATCCTTGCCGTACATGCGGATGTGGTTCAGCACTTTGGCGACGGTCCAGTGGGAGCGGGCCGCGATGTAATCGGGTGTCATGAGCCGGCCCACGCTGTTTTCCTTGTAACCGAGGAGGGAGAGGGTTACTTTCCTTTCTTCGGGGTCGAGGAGTTTGATGAGTTCCTGCACGGCCTGCGAAGGCAGTTCTTCGAGGAAGGCGGTGCGGTCATCGGGCGGGAGCTCGTTGAGGAGCTCTGCGGTTTTGTGGGCGGGGAGGTCTTTGATGATCTCTTCCTGCGTGGGGAATTCCAGGATGCGGAATGCCGCGGCGGCGCGGCTTAAGGTCAGATGGTTGATGATGAGGGGCCCCTGCTCCGGGTCTTCGTAGATCAGCTCGGCGATGTCCGTAATAAGCTGATCGTCCAGGAACGACCGTAGTTCCTGGGGTTGCTGCTCACGGGCCAATTGCTCGAACTTTTCCAGTAAAGCTTCATTTTCCATAAATCCTGACTCTTGCGCGAAAATAGGTAATTACTGCATGATCTCCTGCACGTGACGGCGGATATTGGCCGAGATGGTTTCTGTGGGGAGATCGTTGGCGTCTTTCCCGAAGGGGTCTTCGATTTCTTCGGCGATCAGTTCGAGGCTGGCCAGGACATAGAAAATGAAAACGACCATGGGCACAACGAGGTAGCCTAAACCGAAAACGTATCCCATAGGCAGGGTCATGACGTAAAAGAAAATGAATTTCTTGAGGAAAACGCTGTAGGAGAAGGGGATGGGCGTATTCTTGATGCGCTCGCAGGCACCGCAGATATCCGTAAATGATTCCAGTTGCGCGTTGATGGTGATGAGCTGGTCGCCGGAGATGACCTGCTGGCGGTGAAGCTCGTTGATTTTTTCCATGATGAGGGTGGCCATGCGGTTGGGGACGTGGATCCCCTTGCCCAGGCGCTCCAGTTCATCTTCCGCGATATTCTCCAGCTTGTCTGGATGGAATTCCCCGCGCAGATGGTCTTTCAAAGCAAAAGCATAGTTCGGTATCATATGCGCGAACCAGGCCACCGCCGGGTGCCCCGTGGGCAGCATGGCCTTCAGCTTCATGGCGAGGTTGCGGCTGCTGTTCACCAATCCTCCCCACTGCCTGCGGCCCTCCCACCAACGGTCGTACGCCGTGTTGGTGCGGAATACCAGCAGCATCGAGATCACAAAGCCCAACAGGCCGTGCATGGCCGAAATGTTCTTCAGATGGTCGCGCTCCGCCTGCGCCCGGATAAACGTCAGCTCCAGCCAGGCGATAACGCAGCTGTACAAAGCAATAGCGATGAACATCGGGAACAGCTTCTTCACCGTATCCGCCCGGTGGATGCGGAAAATGAAGGTAAACCAGTCTGTAGGATTGTAATTGATCATGCCGCAAAAATAATAACCATCCCGCTTATTTTGATTAGTGTCGGTATTAGTGTTAATTTACGCCCTGCTTATCTATTCCCAAGTCATTTATGATCAAGCCGTATTTGTACATACAGAAGACGAAAGAAAAAGGCCGCGGTGTTTTCACCAGGGAAGCCATTCCCGCAGGTACTACCATCGAAGTATCGCCCGTATTGGTGCTGTCCAACAGCGATACCCAGATCGCCGACACTACCAAGCTGCATAACTACATCTTCCTCTGGGGAGTGAGGGAAACCCGCTCCTGCGTGGCCCTCGGCTACTGCTCCATCTATAACCACTCTTACGAGCCCAACTGCGAGTACGAGATGGATTTCGATGCGGAAACCATGGCCATCAAAACCCGCCGCGCCATCAAAAAAGGCGAGGAACTGCAGATCAACTACAACGGCGATCCGGAAGACGTTTCCTCCGTTTGGTTCGACGTGAAGCGGAAATAAATCCCCCGCAAAAAAATTCTCCGCGATTGCGAAGGATTTTTTAATATTGTAAAATATATAAGCACTTATATAATTTACATGAGCTTCTATCCCAAACTCGGTTACCTGATATTCGGGAGCCGCCTCCGGCGCCTCAGCGAATACTTCCTGGCGGAGGTGAATAAAGTGTACGCACAGGCCGGCATCGCGTTCGACGCCAGCTGGTTCCCCCTGTTCTACCTCCTGTCCGAAGGGCGGCAGCTCACGCTGATGGAAATTTCTCAGGAACTGGAAGTGTCCCATTCCGCCGTTTCCCAACTCATCGCCAACCTGAAAGGCAAAGGGCTTGTTACTGCAACGCGGTGTGCCGAAGACGGGCGCCGCCAGCTCGTGGAGCTCACCAAAAAAGGCGCCGCGCTGCTGCAACAGGTATTGCCCGTCTGGAAAGCCATCGGGGAATCGATGGAAGACCTCGTGCAGGAAGATCCGCAAAGCCGCAAAATACTCGAAGCCATCGGCGCCGTGGAACGCTCGGTAGCGGAAGATCCGCTCTCCGCCCGCATCCTCCGCGCCATGGACATCAACGCCAAAACCATCTCATCATGAGCCAAAACTTTCATTACGGAAAAGACCAACTGACGGCCCGCACGGCCCTCGATATCGCCGAAGGGCGTACGCAGGGCGTGTTGCTGCCCGAAGTGATGGACCGCGTACGCCAGAGCTACGGGCACGTCCAGGCTATCGTCAAGGAACACCGTACCGTGTACGGAATTAATACCGGCTTCGGTCCGCTGTGCGACACGAAGATCTCCGAAGAAGACACCCGCGCCCTGCAGTACAACATCCTGCAAAGCCATAGCGTGGGCGTAGGCAATCCCATCCCCGAAACCATTTCGCGGCTCATGCTCGTGACCAAGGTACAGGCCCTGGCACAAGGGTTCTCAGGCGTGGCGCCGGATACGCTGGAGCGCATCGTCTGGCATATCGACAAAGGGATCACGCCGCTCGTTCCCGAAAAAGGGAGTGTGGGCGCTTCGGGCGACCTCGCCCCGCTGAGCCATCTCTTCCTCCCGCTTATCGGGCTTGGCGAGGTTTGGCGGAAAGGACAGCGGATGCCGGCTGCGGAAGCGTTGCAGCTGGAAGGGAAGGAGCAGGTGGTGCTCGGACCGAAGGAAGGGCTCGCGCTCATCAACGGCACGCAGTTCATCCTTTCGTTCGCCGTGAGCGCGGTAGCGAAAATGCATAATATCCTGGAGGCGGCCGATTTGACGGGGGCGCTTTCGCTGGAAGGGCTCATGGGTACCTACAAACCCTTCGATCCCAGGCTGCACGCCATTCGTCCATACGCCGGCAACCAGCTCGTGGCGCACCGGTTGAATACATTATTAAGCGGATCGGGCATCATGGCGGCGCATGTGGATTGCGGCCGCGTACAGGACCCCTACAGCCTCCGCTGCATGCCGCAGGTCCACGGCGCTTCCCGCACGGCGTGGAAACACCTCGAAGAACTGACTTCCATCGAACTGAACGCGGTAACGGATAACCCCATCGTGTTTGCCGCAGACGATACCATTTCCGGCGGGAACTTCCATGGCCAGCCCATGGCGCTCCCGCTCGACTACGCCACACTGGCGTCCGCCGAAATCGGCAACATTGCCGACCGCCGCTGTTATATGATGATCGAAGGAAGGTTCGGGCTGCCGAAACTGCTCATCGAAGACGCCGGCCTCAATTCAGGGTTCATGATCCCGCAATACACCACCGCGGCGCTGGTCACGGAGAACAAAACCCTGTGCTTCCCCGCTTCGGCAGACAGCGTGCCGACCTCGCTGGGGCAGGAAGACCACGTTTCCATGGGCTCCATCTCCGGCCGCAAGTTGCACCAGGTGATCGGGAACGTGGAATACATCCTTGCCATCGAACTGCTGTATGCCGCGCAAGCCATGGATTTCAGGAGACCCCTCAAATCCACGCCCGTCCTCGAAGCATTGCACGCCTACACCCGCGAGAAAGTGACTTTCGCTAAGAAAGACCGCATCTTCGCCAACGACATCGCCGCGCTGCAAACCATCATCGCCGACGGCTCCTTCGTGGCCACGGCCACCGCTGCGGCAAAAGCCAACGGCATCGACCTGAACGGGCCTTATCACGATACATTCCGTCTTTCTTAAATCATCCACCAAAACGATCTGCCATCATGAAAAATACGACTGATTTTATCCAGCAATACGCCGCACATCCACACTACAAAGCCCCGCGCGGCACGGAGCTGCACGCACGCAGCTGGCAAACGGAAGCCCCGCTCCGCATGCTCCTCAACAACCTCGATCACGAAGTGGCCGAAAACCCCGACGAGCTCGTGGTATACGGCGGCATCGGCCAGGCGGCGCGCAACCGCGAAGCCCTGCAGCAGATCATCCGTTCCCTGCTCACGCTCGACGAAGAACATTCCCTGCTCGTGCAATCCGGAAAGCCGGTAGGCGTGGTGCGCACCCATCCGCAGGCGCCGCGCGTGCTGCTGGCCAACAGCAACCTCATTCCGAAATGGGCCACCTGGGAGCATTTCAACGAGCTCCGCGCGAAGGGCCTGATGATGTACGGACAAATGACCGCCGGCAGCTGGATTTATATCGGCACCCAGGGCATTCTCCAGGGAACGTATGAAACCTTCGTGGAGTGCGGCCGCCAGCATTTTAACGGCGATCTGAAAGGCAAGCTCCTCGTGACCGCGGGCATCGGCGGCATGGGCGGCGCTCAACCGCTCGCAGCCACCATGGCTGGCGCCGTGTTCCTCGGAGCAGACGTTGACGCCACCCGCCTGCAAAAACGGATCGATACCAGGTACCTCGACCGCATGACGCATTCCTACGACGAAGCCATCGCCTGGGTACGGGAAGCGCAGGCGAAAGGCGAAGCCATTTCCATCGGCCTCGTAAGCGACGCCGGCGATATGCTGGAACGCATGCTGAAAGATGGCATCATCCCCGATATCCTCACCGACCAAACCTCCGCGCACGATCCCATCAACGGATATGTGCCCAACAATATGAGCCTCGAAGCCGCCGCTGAACTGCGCATAAAAGATGCCGCCGCCTACAAGCAGCTGGCACTCAAAAGCATGGCGCGCCACGTGGGCTTCATGCTGGAAATGCAGCGCCAGGGCGCCATCACCTTCGACTACGGCAACAACCTCCGCGAATTTGCGAAAGAAGGCGGCGAACCGAATGCGTTCAACTTTCCCGGATTCACGCCGGCCTACATCCGCCCGCTGTTCTGTGAAGGAAAAGGGCCCTTCCGCTGGGTGGCGCTTTCCGGCGACCCGGAAGATATTTATACGACAGACCGTGCGCTCATGGAACTTTTCCCCGACAACAAGCCCCTCCACAACTGGCTCACCAAAGCACAGGAGCGCGTGGCCTTCCAGGGCTTGCCCGCCCGCATTTGCTGGCTCGGCATGGGCGAAAGGGAAAAAGCCGGATTGCTGTTCAACGAACTGGTGCGCACCGGCAAAGTGAAAGCACCCATCGTCATCGGCCGCGATCACCTCGACTGTGGCTCCGTGGCATCGCCCAACCGCGAAACGGAAGCGATGAAAGACGGTTCGGACGCGGTTTCCGACTGGACGCTCCTCAACCTCATGAGCAACACCGCCGGCGGCGCCACCTGGGTATCGTTCCACCATGGCGGCGGTGTGGGCATGGGATATTCGCAACACGCGGGCATGGTAGTGCTGGCAGATGGGACAGACCGGGCGGAAGCATGCCTCAAACGCGTGCTCTTCAACGACCCCGCCATGGGCATCTTCCGCCATGCAGACGCGGGTTATGAAAAAGCCATCGAAGTACGCGATGAATTCGGCCTCGGATTATAAACCTCCAACATCATCCACATGAAAATCATCGGACCATTCCAGCAGATATTGCCACTGACCGGTCTCCCGGAAAAAGGGCCCATCGCCGACGAACAGCTGACGATCATCGATGACGGCGGCGTGTTGGTGGAAGATGGAAAGACGCTGCAGTTCGGAAATTTCGACGCGCTGCGCAAAGCCCATCCCACCGCTGAAATTGAAAAGATCGACGAGCCCATGGTATTGTTACCGGGGTTCGTCGACTGCCATACACATATCTGCTTCGCAGGATCGCGGAGCCGCGATTACGCCATGCGGACGGCGGGGAAGTCGTACCTCGACATCGCCCGTGCCGGCGGCGGCATATGGGATTCGGTGACCAAAACCCGCGCGGCTACTGATACAGAGCTGATGGAAAACGTGGTAGCCCGCGCCAACCGGCACCTCCGCGAAGGCGTGACCACCATGGAAGTGAAGAGCGGCTACGGTCTGGACATGGCCGGCGAACTGAAAATGCTGCGCGCCATCCGCACGGCCGACCAGTTTACGCCCGCCGAATTCGTGACCACCTGCCTGGCGGCGCACATCCGCCCGAAAGATTTCGACGGCGACGAAAAAGCTTACCTGCACTGGATCCTGCACGAATTGCTGCCCGTTTTGAAAGATGAGCACCTGACGAACCGGGTGGATATTTTCGTGGAGGAAACGGCGTTTTCCGTGGCGGCGTCCCGCCCGTTTTTGCAAGCCGCGAAAGCGATGGGATTCCAGATCACCGTACACGCAGACCAGTTCACCAGCGGCGGTTCCGCCCTCGCGGTGGAAGTGGGCGCCCTTTCCGCAGATCACCTCGAAGCGTCGAACGCGGAAGACATCCGCCGGCTGGCGGCTTCAGATACGGTGGCGGTAGTGCTCCCCGGCGCCTCGATGGGCCTGGGCATGGGGTATGCCCCCGCCCGCAAGCTCCTCGACGCCGGCGCCTGCGTGGCCATCGCGAGCGACTGGAACCCGGGATCCGCGCCCATGGGCGACCTCCTCATGCAGGCGGCCGTCATGAGCGCATCCGAACGGCTTTCGGCAGCGGAAGTTTTCGCCGGGCTCACGTTCCGCGCAGCGAAGGCGCTCGGCATCCCATCCGCTTCGGCCGACCTGCAGGCTTATCCCTGCGCGGATTACAGGGAAATACTGTACCACCAGGGCAAACTCAAACCCTCGTTTGTGTGGAAAAATGGTGAGCGCATCTGATTTTTCAGGATATTAGCAACATCAACAGACCCAATCGCAGACCCATGACCCTCGTATGTTACCAACCCACGTCTCCCGGTGCCTGGCAGGGCCGGAACGACGGCAACGACCCCGATCTCCAACGCTGGCACCAGCGCGTGCAACTGGCAGACCTGAGCCGGGCGCCGCTGCCGCCGATCCCTGAAGGCCAGAAGGGCATCGCGTTCCTGGGGTTCGCCTGCGATGAAGGCGTTCGCCGCAACGGTGGCCGAATTGGCGCCGCCGCCGGCCCGGAAGCCCTGCGCAAGGCGTGCTCCTCCTTTCCCGTTCATTTCGGCGGACAGTTGCTCGTAGACGCCGGCAACATCGTTTGCGACGGCCCTCAGCTCGAAATGGCGCAAGACGCGTTGTCGGCCACGGTGGCGCATATACTCCAGGCGGGCTACCTGCCGGTGGTGCTGGGCGGCGGGCACGAAGTGGCATTTGGCCACGAGCGCGGCATCAGCAGTCATTTCGGGAAGGAAGTGGTCGGCATTATCAATTTCGACGCGCACTTCGACCTCCGGGAGCCCGGTGGGGAAGGGGTTTCGTCGGGAACGGGGTTTTGGCAGATCGCGCAGGAAAGGAAGCAGGAAGGGCAACCCTTTCATTACCTCGTCCTGGGAATCCAGCAAAATTCCAACACGCCCCGGTTGTTCAAAACCGCGGCGGAATTAGGGGCAGACTTTCTGCCGGCGGGCCTTTTCCAGCAGAAATACCACGATCAGCTCGTAGGGGCCATCCGGTCGTTCATCCAGCGGACAGACAGAATTTATCTCACCACCTGCCTCGATGTATTCGCATCGGCCTACGCGCCGGGCGTTTCCGCGACGGCATATAACGGCCTGGTGCCGGACGCGCTGTTCCTCGACTGTTTCCGTACCGTTTTACGGACCGGCAAACTGGCCGGTGTAGACTTCGCGGAATTGAACCCTTCCCTCGATATCGACAATCGTACCGCCAAGCTCGCGGCATCGCTGGTGTTCGAAACGGTGATGAATTATTTCCTCCGGCAGGGCGATTAATTCGCCTATATTAGCGGCATGAAGATTGGATTGATGTCGGACACGCACGGGTATCTTCACCCGCTGGTATTCAAGTATTTCGAGCAGGTAGACCAGATCTGGCATGCGGGAGATATCGGGAATGTGCAACTGGCCGACGAGCTGGAGGCTTTCAAGCCGCTGAAGGCCGTGTTCGGGAATATCGACGGGCAGGATATCCGTATCCGTTACCCGGAACACAATCTTTTCATCTGCGAAGGCGTGAAGGTCTGGATGACCCACATCGGCGGCTATCCCCCCAAATACACGCCCGCCCTGAAACCACACATCCAGAAAAAAAGACCGAATCTTTTCATTACCGGCCATTCCCACATCCTGAAGGTAGTGCCCGATCCGGCATTACAATTGCTACATATCAACCCGGGCGCCTGCGGCAGCAGGGTTGGCACAAGGTTAAAACCCTCGTGCGGTTAGAATGCCTGAACGGAGAGATCAAAAATCTCGAAGTGATTGAACTGCCTGATTAAAGGATTGTTGTATACCAGACGACTGTTACACGCATGAAACTCCGGACCATCACTATCTGCTGGCTCATCCTGCTCTGTCCTGCGCTCACCCGCGCACAGGAGCGCGGCTTCCTGCGTTGGCTCCACACGGATAACGACACGGCCTACATCGAAGACCTGACGCAAGACCTGACGGTCCGCCTCTACGGTTCCCGCAAGTACAACTACTATGACATGCATCACCGTTCGGTGAACGAAGAGCTGCTGTACCGGCCCAACGCCAATAACAACGTGGGCTTCGGCGCCAATTACAAGTTCATCGGCCTCAATCTCGGCTTCAACCTGCCCTTCATCAATAACGACAACGACCGCTACGGCAAAACGAAATACCTCGATTTGCAGACACATTTATACACCCGCAAACTGGTTGTGGATTTTTATGGGCAATATTACCAGGGTTATTACAGCGGCACTTCCAAACGTTTTTTCGATAACGCCCTTTCGGTAAAGGCATCCGGCATCCGGCCGGATATCATCAATACCAACATCGGCCTCCACGCGCAATACATCTTCAACGACAAGCGGTTCTCTTACCGCGCAGCCTTCCTGCAGAACGAATACCAGAAGAAAAGCGCGGGCTCGCCGCTGGTAGGGGCGGAAATTTTTGCCTGGCAGATGCGGGGAGATTCGGCGCTGGTGCCTTTAGACCTTCGTAACGATGGATTTTACGGCGGCATGCCGTTTACGCGTAGCAGCAACGTCAGTTTCGCCGTGAACGGGGGATATGCGTACACGCTCGTCATCGCGAAACACTTCTTCCTCACGGGCTCCCTGGCGGTGGCCGCGGGCGTGAACCGCACGGTGCTGGCCTTCAATGACGGTTCCGGCAAAGTGCATGGCTTCGGCTGGCAGTTGAACAGCACGTTCCGCTTCGCGGCGGGGTATAATTCCAGCAAATTCTATGTGGGCGTACATTATGTAGACATCTCCACGCGCGGCGATGCACCGGTAGACGGAGCTTACCAGACCTTCGGTGCGGGTAATCTCCGGTTCAGCATCGTGCGCCGGTTCGGGCTGAAGAAGCCGCTTTTCTGATCACAGCTTTTCCAGTTCCCTTTCCAGGTTCAACCGGGCGCGGCGCTCGTATTTTTCGCGGAAAAGTTCCGTGCGGTAGATGTGCGGCATCGCCAGGAAGTGCTGCAACACCTTCACGCGGCCATTCCGGTATTCCAGCCAGGGGTACATCCGGTACTCGCGGCGGATGTTTTTCGCATATACCTTATAGCGTTCCTCCGGCACGGAAAGTATGGACAAGTCGAAATCCAGGAAATAATCGAGGTCGGGGTCGGATAATTCCGGCTGATGGCCCGCCGTGGCCAGGATGTAGCGGTAGACTTTATCTTGCCGCTCTACCGGCGCGCCTACTTTCCGGAGATAAAAAATGGCTTCCTCGGCGCTTTTCAGCTCATTGTCTTTCCGTTTCGGCTGATAGATAAAATCGTGAAAATAAATGGCGTAGAGTACGGAATCATTGTCCAGCAACAGTGGTGCGTATTGCCGTTGGAGCTTGACGAGCTCGGCGAGGTGATCGAGGTTATGGTAATGCCGGCCATGGGTGGAATACTGGAAAGTGATCCGGTCGATTTCGTGCCAGGCGGCCTGGGGCGGGCTTCCGCATCGCTGGTTAAGGTCCATCCAGTATTTCCTGATCGCTTCGGGTTGCATAGCCTCGGGATTTTGGGGTGATTGGAACAAAAAACAGGCCGTTCCCGGTGGGGAACGGCCTGTAATATATGCTTTTCAGCGATTTTATTTTTTCGCCGCTGCGAACTGGGCGCGGATCACGTTGAGCGCACCGCCAGCTTTAAACCATTCGATCTGCTGCTGGTTGTAGGTGTGGTTCACGGTGATGGAATCTTTCGATCCGTCTTTGTGGTTCAGTACTACGGTCAGCGGAGTGCCGGGCGCGAAGGTGGTCAGGCCGTCGATATCGAACGTATCGTCTTCCTGGATTTTTTCGTAATCGTCCTTGTCGTTGAAGGTCAGTGCGAGCATGCCCTGTTTTTTCAGGTTGGTTTCGTGGATACGCGCGAAGGATTTCACGAGGATAGCACGAACGCCGAGGTGGCGGGGCTCCATGGCAGCGTGTTCGCGGCTGGAACCTTCACCGTAGTTTTCGTCGCCCACAACAACGGAACCGATGTTAGCGGCTTTGTAAGCGCGCTGGGTGGCCGGAACGGCGCCATATTCGCCGGTCAGCTGGTTCTTCACGGTGTCGGTTTTGTCGTTATACGCATTTACCGCGCCGATGAGCATGTTGTTGGAGATATTGTCCAGGTGGCCGCGGTATTTCAGCCAGGGGCCTGCCATGGAGATGTGGTCGGTCGTACATTTGCCTTTGGCCTTGATGAGGAGTTTCAGTCCTTTCAGGTCGGTACCTTCCCAGGCCTTGAACGCTTCCAGGAGCTGGAGGCGGTCGGAGGTGGGGGATACGAGCACCTGAACGCCGGAGCCGTCAGCTGCGGGTGCCTGGTAGCCGGCGTCTTTCACGTCGAAACCTTGCGGGGGCAGCTCATAGCCTTTGGGTTCATCGAGTTTCACGTCTTTACCGTCGCGGTTTTTCAGTGTGTCCGTGAGGGGGTTGAAGGTGAGGCTTCCCGCGATGGCCAGTGCGGTAACGATTTCGGGGCTGGCCACGAAAGCGTGGGTGGAAGCGAGGCCGTCGTTACGTTTGGCGAAGTTGCGGTTGAAGGAGGTGATGATGGAGTTTTTGCGGTTGGGATCGTCGATATGACGGGCCCACTGGCCGATGCAGGGACCGCAGGCATTCGCCAGCACTACGCCGCCGATCTGGTCGAACGTGTCGAGCAGGCCATCTCTTTCGATGGTGTAGCGAACGAGTTCGGAACCGGGGGTGATGGTGAATTCGGAATGCACTTCCAGGTTTTTATCGATTGCCTGTTTCGCGAGGGATGCGGAACGGGAGATGTCTTCGTAGGAAGAGTTGGTGCAGGAGCCGATGAGGGCAACTTCCAGCTTTTCGGGCCAGTTGTTTTCTTTAACGGCCTGTGCGAATTTGGAGATGGGCCATGCCAGGTCGGGCGTGAAGGGACCGTTTACATAGGGCTCCAGTTCGTCGAGGTTGATCTCGATCACCTGGTCGTAGAATTTGGCGGGGTCTGCGTACACGGCTTCGTCCGGACGGAGGTGTTCGCGAACGCCGTCTGCCAGGGCGGCAACTTCGGCGCGGGACGTGGCTTTCAGGTATTCGGCCATGCCTTTGTCGTAAGCGAAAACGGAGCAGGTGGCGCCGATTTCCGCACCCATGTTACAGATGGTGCCTTTACCGGTGGCGCTCATGGAGTCGGCACCTTCGCCGAAGTATTCCACGATGCAGCCGGTGCCGCCTTTTACGGTGAGGATGCCGGCAACGCGGAGGATCACGTCTTTCGGGGAAGCCCAGCCGCTCAGTTTGCCGGTGAGTTTCACACCGATGAGTTTCGGCATTTTCAGTTCCCAGGCCAGGCCTGCCATCACGTCTACGGCATCCGCACCGCCAACGCCGATGGCCAGCATGCCCAGACCGCCTGCGTTAGGGGTGTGGGAGTCTGTACCGATCATCATGCCGCCGGGGAAGGCGTAGTTTTCCAGCACAACCTGGTGGATGATACCGGCGCCGGGTTTCCAGAAGCCGATACCGTATTTGTCGGAAATAGAAGACAGGAATTCGTACACTTCCTTATTGGTGTCGATCGCGGTGGCAAGGTCTTGCGCTGCGCCCGTTTTCGCCTGGATCAGGTGATCGCAGTGAACGGTGGACGGAACGGCAACCTGGTCGCGGCCGCAGGTCATGAATTGCAGCAGTGCCATTTGCGCGGTAGCGTCTTGCATGGCCACACGATCAGGAGCAAATTCCACATAGGATTTCCCTCTTTCGTACGGTGTGGTCGTAGCTTCGTACAGGTGCGCGTAAAGGATCTTTTCTGCCAGTGTAAGCGGCCGGCCCAACATCTTACGGGTAGCTTCCACTTTACCCGGGAGTGCCGCATACAATTTTTTAATCATGTCAATATCAAACACCATGGAAATAAATAATTTAAGAGCGGTTACATTAAAATTTGCACGGCGAAGTTAATCATTTCCGAACTTTTTTTAAAGTTAAAACTCTTGTTAACGGGGTCAATTTCATTTGTTAAATTTGCTGGATTGCAATAAATTTGATATATGAATAAGGTCAAAGATTTTGTGGAGTGGAAGACCTTTGGCGTTTGTACCGCCATCGGGGAGAAGCTCGGCATCGCCACGTCCCGCATCCGTCTGTTCTTCATCTATGCTACTTTCCTCACGATGGGCTCCCCCTGATCGTGTACATGATCCTCGCATTCTGGATGAACATCAAGCATTACATCACCAACGCCCGCCGCAACCCCCTTCGTTACCTCTAATCCCCCATTCCGTTCAACCCCGTCCGTCATCCCCCGGAAAAAAAATTAACCTTCCATTAAACTTTTCCTGTCGTAATCGATCAAATGACTTTGAGTGACCTAACCAAATGCTCAACTTAAACCGTCTTTTGATGAAAAACACATGGAAAAACCTGGCCCTCGGCACCTTTATGCTGGGCGGTATCGCAACCCTCACAGCCTGCTCCAACACCGATTCCAACGGCGGGCCCGAGAAAACACGCCTCCAGATCGCCCTCACAGACGATCCCGGAGACTATGCAGAAGTCTGGATCGACGTGAAAGAGATCCGTATCAACAGCTCGGATGCGGACGATCAGAACTGGGTGCCGCTGCCGGGAGTGAAGGCCGGGGCCTACAATCTGCTGGACCTCGTGAACGACAAGGATACCATCCTGGCCGACGCGGAAATCCCCACCGGCAAAATCTCCCAGATCCGCCTTGTGCTCGGCGATAATAACTTCCTCGTCACCAACGACGGCAAGCGCCTCCCGCTCACCACGCCCAGCGCGCAGCAATCGGGCCTCAAGCTGAACATCCACCAGGCCGTTATCGGCGGTATCATCAACAAGCTCACCCTTGATTTCGACGTCGCCAAATCCATCGTAAAAGCCGGCAACAGCGGCAAATACATCCTCAAACCCGTGATCCGCACTGTGCTCGAAGCCGTTGGCGGCAACATCAGGGGCGGTGTATTGCCCGATTCCGTGCAAACGGCCGTGCTCGCCATCCAGGGCGCAGATACCGTTGCCAGCACGTATTCGCTGAACGGCGGCTACCTGCTCCGCGGCATCCCCGCCGGTGCTTACAGCCTGCATTTCATTCCGACAGACACCAACTTCCTGCCGGCCGTGAAGAACGCAGTGCCGGTGGTGCTGGGGCAGATCACGACGGTAGATACCGTACGGCTGCAAAAGAAATAGTGATTTAAGTGGTTTCCGCCACGAGTGATTCCCAAATACAAAGAGGCTGCCGACGGGCAACCTCTTTTTTTATATAGTAATGTTTGGAGCGGTTTTATTCGAGATGGATAAGCGTCATCCCGTGATAGTGGTTCTGCAACTGATGGACCATAAGATGGCCGGCGATGTTCCGGGTTTCATCGCGGTAATGCAGGATGGTGCGGGGATCGGAGCCGTTGTGAAGGGTAATGGTGAAGGGGCCGCGGACGTATGTATCGGGGGCGCCGTTCAAGGTGGTTTCTTCCGATTTCTTGAATTTCAGTTTCAGCAACTGTTCTACCGTCAACGGAATGGGGAATAAATCTGCCGGCTCGTACCAGTTTTCCTGTTCGCCAACCAGCACGCAGGCCTGGCCCAGCTCGCGGTCTATTTGGAGGACCGGCCCTTCTGATAACTGTTCCTCGAATTTTGCCAGCACAAGATCGCCTGTCTTTAAATCATGCAAATGAATCATAGTGCAGTGTTTTTTGGGTTTGAAAACTTTGCTTATCGAATTCAGTATGGCTATGAATTTAACGGAAATCCGGGGAACTAAAAAGTAAAAAAGGCAGAACCGCGGTGGCCCTGCCTTGTTATCGTTACTTTTTGTAGACCGCTTCGCGGAGGCGCACCAGCTCTTCGAGCAGGGGCTCCAGGAGGTCGAGGCGGAGCATGTTGGCGCCGTCAGACTTCGCGCAGGCGGGGTCTGGATGGGTTTCGATGAAAAGCCCGTCTGCTCCCGTGGCGATGGCCGCTTTGGCGATGGTGCCGATCATCTGCGGGTTGCCGCCGGTTACGCCGCCGGGCTGGTTGGGCTGCTGGAGCGAATGTGTGCAGTCCATGACCACCGGTGCGCCGAGGCCTTTCATGACGGGGATATTGCGGTAATCCACCACGAGGTCCTGGTACCCGAAGGTAGTGCCGCGCTCGGTGAGGAGGATGCGGTCGTTACCGGCCTGCTGGATTTTTTCCACGGCGAATTTCATGGATTCGCCGCTGAGGAACTGTCCTTTTTTCACGTTCACGAATTTGCCGGTGTCGGCGGCGGCCAGGAGGATGTCTGTCTGCCGGCAAAGGAACGCCGGGATCTGGAGCACATCCACATAAGCTGCGGCCATGGCGGCTTCGGCGGCGGAGTGGATATCTGAGGTCACGGGTAAGTTAAAGGTTTTGCCGACTTTCTGCAGGAGGTCGAGCCCTTCCACATCGCCGATCCCGGTGAAGGAATTGATGGAGGTGCGATTGGCCTTCCGGTAGGAGGCTTTGAAGACGTAGGAGATATTCAGTTTTTTGCAGATGGCGGACACTTTTTCGGCCACGCCCATTACCAGGTCTTCGTCTTCGATCACGCAGGGGCCTGCGATGAGGAAAAAGTTTTCAGGATGATATTGCTCTTTGAAAAGCGATTGTAAAGTTTTCATTGCTATCTGTTAGACTGTTAATTCAAAATCGGTGTGCTACCGCCCGGGGTTGCACGGCGCAAAATTAGGCCTTATTTTCGACATGGCTGATGCCCGCGTTACGAAGGGCAACAGGCGTTCGTTCAAATTGTTATGGTATTGTCATTGTTTGGATGGGTAATTCAGGTAATATTGCGACTTGAAGCTAAATTTGGCCACTCATTTTTATTAATCGCTATATGAAGAAAGACAAGATTCTGGTTATCGGCGCCTGCGGCCAGATCGGTGTGGAACTGACACTGGCCCTGCGCAAGATGTATGGAGATTCCAACGTGATCGCATCCGACCTGCGCGAAGAGCACGATCTGCTGAAGGGAACCGGCCCCTATGTTTCGCTGGACGTGATGAACAAGGAGATGCTGCACGTGCTGGTGATCCGTCATAACATCACCCAGGTCTACCTGCTCGCAGCGATCCTCAGCGCCACCGGCGAAAAGAACCCGCTGCTGGCCTGGAATATCAATATGGCGAGCCTGCTCAATGTGCTCGATATCGCGAAGGAAGAAGGGCTCGATAAAATCTACTGGCCCAGTTCCATCGCCGTGTTCGGCCCCAATTCCCCCAAACAGGAAACGCCGCAGCACACCATCATCGAACCTACTACCATTTACGGCATCTCCAAATTCGCCGGCGAGCGCTGGTGCGAATATTACAATACCCGGTATGGCATCGACGTGCGCAGCCTGCGCTACCCGGGCCTTATCAGCTATAAATCCGCCCCCGGCGGCGGTACCACCGATTACGCGGTGGAAATCTACCACGAAGCCCTCGAGGAAGGCAGCTACAAATGCTTCCTGTCGGAAGGAACGTACCTGCCCATGATGTATATGCCCGACGCCATCCGCGCCACCATCGAACTGATGGAGGCAGACAGCGCGAAAATCTCCGTCCGCTCAGGCTACAACCTGTCTGGCATGAGCTTCTCGCCGAAAGAGATCGCCGGCGCCATCCGCGAGCATATCCCCACCTTCTCCATCAGCTACGAGCCCGATTACCGTCAGCACATTGCAGACGGCTGGCCGCAAAGCATCGATGACGAACTGGCCCGCAAAGACTGGGGCTGGAAACCCGAATTCGACCTGGAGAAAATGACGGCGGACATGCTCAAAAACCTCAGGGCACAGAAAGGCATGTAATCTCATTTTAACACTACTATAGGTTGTACCCCGGCATTTTTGCCGGGGTTTTTTGTTGTGCGGAAAAATGATGAACGACATGGAAAATGTTCACCCTTTGTTTTCGGAAGGCGCTCTTTAATACGTTAACTCAATAACTGTTTCTTTATGAACAAACCATTCGCCAACATGAAATTTTCAGCACATTATCCGGGAGCGCATTCGGCTTCGTCATTAACGCATAGTATGGTCCGCGGTTTTATATCCATGATGGAAGGCTTCCTGAGTTTTGGCCATCGCCGGAAGTTCGTTCCCAGATCACCGGACGACGATAAAATGCATCTGCGGGAGGATTGGAAAACCGTCGGCGGCTACATTCGCGAAGCCATGCAGCAGGTAATGTCCGTAACGCCGGGAAGTACGCCAGGCAACACGGTTTGGGAGTCGAGAAGTGAAGATAGGGTAGCATTGCCTTCTCAATTTGAAGCTTCCGTAACTTCAGCCATCACCGACATTTTGAAAGAGGAAGAGCCTGCTGAAAAGAAGTCCGCGGCCTTCACGAATCTTTTGATTTCCATTTCCCGCCATCATCACGGCCCGCTTCCGGATGGGGAAACGGTAGCCGCATATTCCCGGTTCATTCCGGATGGGGGCAACCGTGTGATGATCATGGCGGAGAACGCACAGGCGCACCGGCAGGAGATGGACCGCACTGCCATGCAGAAAGATTGTCATCAGAGTTTGAGAGGGCAATGGATGGCTGCAGTCGTAACGGTGCTGTTTTTAGGAGCAGCGGTATTTATAATTTTACAGGGTCATGAAACGGCGGGCATCGCTATGTTGGGTGTATTGGCAACGGTTATTTCGATTTTCATTTATGGCGAATGGAAGAAGAAACTGACGGGCCGGCAATAATCGTTCAGGTACGAAATGCGGGATGATGGTGGACGGGTTACCCATAATATTTTTATGGGATAGGGGATTCATTGCGCTAAAATAATGGTTCTCACACGGGTATGGGCCGCATAAGGCGATCTGTGAATAACGGGTTTTCTTATTATAAATTACTTATATTTGTATCGGCCCCCGCGCCACCCGATCCTATGAAGAAAACCTTGATCCTCTGCCTGCTGGCCCTCGGTGCCGGCAAGGCCCGCGCGCAATTCACCACCATCGCCGAAAGTCCCGCATTCCAGGAGCCCGGAGACGGCAACGCGCGCATCCTCCAGCTCACGAACGGCAACACCCTCTTCATCCACTTCACCCCGAAGCAGGGCCTCCAGCTGCAACTGTTCGACCGCCAGCACCGGCGCATCGACACCCTGCCGCCCATTACCGACTGGAAATCCTATAAAAACGCCCAGCTCGACGCCGCCTTCGAATCCGGCAACGGCAACGCCACCATCTTCCTCAGCGATCGCGCCAAAAGGCATCCCCTCCTCCGCCGGCTCACCATCAGCGCAGAAAACGGGCTCCTCACCGAAGACAGCGTCATCGCCGAACAGGATAAAGTAGATCTGCGGAAGAAATCCCTCGCCAGCTCAGACTTCCTCATCATCCGCGATCCCCACTCCGGCAGCTACGCCGTCTGGATGTACTTCAACACCGACGATGAATCCGACGCCGGATACCAGATCGTCCACTTCTCCGCCCATCACCGCGAAATCAGCCGCGCACGGTTCAAAAACTTCGATCACGGCGCACCCTTCCGGTATTGGGATATGGCCGTCATCGGCGAAGAAAAACTCTGCATCCTCGGCATGGAAGAAAATAAAGGCCAATCGGGCGACAGCCTCGTCATGAAACTCGCTACGCTCGACAGCGGCATGGTCTTCTTCAAATTCCACGATCTCCGCTTCCCCGCAGAAGCCGCAGTGACAGGAGCTTTCGTCAAATACAACCCGCAATCCCGCCAGCTGCTGCTGCTTCAGGCCGTAAAGAAAACGGAAAAGAAAACCGAGCGCATCATGACACGCAGCTCCGTGGTGCAACTCCCGGCATTGAATATTTCCTTCGCCAAAGACATTTACTTCTGGGGCGTAAACCAAAAGCAGCAGGAAGCTTTCGGTTCCGAAACGGATTACAACGGTGTACCGCAGAACGTGTTCTTCCGGGCAGACGGCGGCTACAGCATTGTGTTCGAAGAGCTGGACAACCACATCCGCATGATGAACAACACGCCCACCGTGGTGAGCACCGTGCTCGCCAACGTGGCAGTGGTGAACTACGACAGCACCGGGAAGGAAATCAACAGCTGGATCATCCCGCGGCGGCACATCAACCAGGGCGTGGTGATGAAACCCTTCTACCTCAAAGCCCGCGAAAACGTGAACGCGCCCTTCCAGTGGGGAGACCAGTACAAACTATTCACCTACATCCCCGGATACATCCTCATCAACGACCTCGACGCACGCCGCAAAGCCGCTGATCCCTCACGCCAGACCGCCATCCGCGATATCAGCAACTGCCACGGTTTCTATTACACGCTCGAAGGGAAAGACCCCGTGCCGCAGCGCGATTTCGTTTTCAACACGGAAACCGACCGCCAGGTTGCCCTTTTCGCTTTCAGCGACTACGACCCCGTGAAACGTACGCTCGTTACCCTGAAACGCAATCCCGGCAACAAAAGGGAGATCAAACTGGTATGGCTGCAGGTGCCGGAACGCAAAACCGACGGTCATGATATGGCCGGCGCCGCTTCCAATAACATGAAATGAGACGCTAAAATGCTATAAAACGGGAAAGCCGGGGCAATGGTCCCCGGCTTTTTATTTTAGTTGACAGATGGTGCGCGCTATTCGATGAAACCCACGGCCACCGTGGCGTTCGAGAACTCGTCGACGAGTATGAACGTGCCGTTGGCGGGATTGATTTCGTATTTGTCGGCGAACACGGGCTGGGCGGTTTTCAGCACGATGCGGCCGATATCGTTCAGCCCCATTTCCGTTTTCTCCTCGATGCGGTTGGTCGTCACCTCCGTTACGTTCACGATCTGCTGCACTTTGGATTTGATGCGGGTAGGACCGTGTTGCAGGAGGTAAGTCTTGCCGGGCGTGAGTTTGTTCTGGTCCATCCAGCAAATCTGCGCTTTCACTTCGCGGAGGCCTTCGGGCTGCGGTTGCCCTTCCTTCACCAGCAGGTTGCCCCGGCTGATGTCGATCTCGTCTTCCAGCGTAATGACCACGCTTTCGCCGGCATGCGCATCCTGCAGTTGCTCCCCGAATTTCTCGATGGATTTGATTTTGCTTTTTTGCTCGTTGGGGAGCGACACGATGGTGTCTCCCACCGAAAAGCTGCCGCTGGCGATCTTGCCGGCAAAACCCCGGAAGTCGTGGAACTGCTCCGTTTTGGGGCGGATCACGTACTGGATGGGGAAGCGGGCGGGATGGTTACGGTCGTTGCGGTCGAACTGGATTTCTTCCAGGAACTCCAGCAAGGGGAGCCCTTTGTACCAGCTGATCTTTTCGGTGCGCGTCACCACGTTTTCGCCGTACAGCGAGGAAATGGGGATGCATTTCACTTCCTTTCCGTCGTAGAAGGAGCCCGGCAGCAGTTGCTGGAAATCTTCCACGATCTGGTTGTAGCGCGCTTCGTCGTATTCCACGAGGTCCATCTTGTTGATGCAGACCACGAGGTGCGGGATGCGCAGCATGCAGGCGATGAAGAAGTGGCGGTAGGTTTGCTCCACGATGCCTTTGCGGGCGTCGATGAGGATGAGCGAAACCTGCGCGGTGGATGCGCCGGTCACCATGTTGCGGGTGTACTCGAAGTGCCCCGGGGTGTCGGCGATGATGTATTTGCGGTTGGGTGTGCTGAAATAGATGTGCGCCACATCAATGGTGATGCCCTGCTCGCGCTCGGCGATGAGCCCGTCCGTGAGCAGCGAAAGGTCGGTGAAATCGAGCCCCTTTCTTTTGCTGGCGGCCTGGAGGGCTTCCATTTTGTCTTGCGTGATGGATTTGGTATCGTAGAGGAGCCGCCCGATGAGGGTGCTTTTGCCGTCGTCTACACTGCCGGATGTGGTGATACGTAAAACGTCCATATGTTGCGTTGCGGTTATCGGTGATTGTTAGAAATAGCCTGCCTGTTTGCGTTTTTCCATGGCGGCTTCCGACCGTTTATCGTCGATCCGGGCGCCACGCTCGGAAATTTTCGCTGCGAGGATTTCCTCGATGATGTCTTCCAGCTTATCGGCTTCAGACAATACAGCGGCGGTGCAGGTCATATCGCCCACCGTGCGGAAGCGCACTTTCGAGCGGAAAGGAACTTCTTCTTCGGTGGTGTTGAGATAGGGCGAGAAGGGCCAGTACATACCGTCGCGCTCGATGATCTCGCGTTCGTGGGAGAAGTAGATCGAGGGGATGGCGAGTTCTTCTTCGCGGATATAATTCCATACGTCGAGCTCCGTCCAGTTGGAAATGGGGAACACGCGCACGTTTTCGCCGATGTTGATTTTGCCGTTGAGCATGTCGAACAGTTCGGGGCGTTGCATTTTGGCGTTCCACTGGCCGAATTCGTCGCGGACGGAGAAGATGCGCTCTTTTGCGCGGGCTTTTTCTTCGTCTCTGCGGGCGCCGCCGATACATGCGTCGAACTTCAGTTCTTCGATAGCATCGAGGAGGGTTACGGTTTGAAGGGCGTTGCGGGATGCGTATTTGCCGGTTTCTTCCTTCACTTTACCCTGGTTGATGGAATCCTGCACATTGCGGACGATCAGTTCGAGCCCGAGCGTTTCCACGAGCCAGTCGCGGAACTCGATGGTTTCGGGGAAGTTATGACCGGTGTCTACGTGGAGGAGGGGGAAGGGGATCTTTCCGGGATAGAAGGCTTTCTGTGCGAGGCGCACGAGTGTGATGGAGTCTTTACCGCCGGAGAAGAGGATCGCCGGGCGTTCGAATTGCGCGGCGGTTTCCCGGAGGATGTAAATCGCTTCGTCCTCGAGGGCCCTTGGAAATTGCCATTGTATGCTACTCATATCTTGCTGTTATAAGTCTTAACTGTGTAATCCGCATTCTTTTTTAGACAGCTCCCACCACCAGCGGCCGGCGCGGGGATGTTCTCCGGGCTCGATGGCGCGGGTGCAGGGCGCGCAGCCGATGGAGATGAATCCTTTGTCGTGCAGTTTGTTGTACGGCACGTTATTGTCTTTCAGATAGGCGATCATCTGCTCGTAGCTCCAGTGGATGAGGGGATTGTACTTGTACAGTCCGCGATGATCGTCCCACTCCAGCACGGGCATATCCGTCCTGTTCTCGCTCTGTTCGGCCCGCAGCCCGGTGATCCAGACTTTGGCGCCCTGGAGCGCCCTGCCCAGGGGCTCCACTTTCCGGATATGGCAACACTCCTTACGGTTCTCGACGGAATCGTAAAAACTGTTGGTGCCCTTTTCCTTCAGCAGGTTTTCCACTGCCGCGGTTTGGGGAAAATAAATATCGAACGGCTGCTTGTAACGCGCCCTGGTGACGTCCATCAGGTCGTACGTTTCCTGGAAAAGCCGGCCGGTGTCTAACGTGAAAACGCGCACCGGCAGGGCGTTGCGCCAGATGATGTCTGCCAGCACCTGGTCTTCCTGCCCAAAGGAGGTGGAAAAAACCACTGCTCCCGGAAATTCCTCCGTCAATATGCGTATTCCCGTGGCGATGTCCGTTTGCTGGGCAATGATGCCCGTTAAATCTTTCATATCCTTATCTGAGTGTCCGTTCAACAAAAATACATAAAGTCTATAAAAAATATAGACTAATTTTCGTGAAAAGGGAAGAGCCCCGTCCTGCGGAGCCCTTCGGCGACTTTTCTGGGGAACGTCATATTTGGAAATAACTCTGCGAAAGCAACGTAAGCGGGTTGGAAATCAAAAGTATACACGTTGAATAGGGTAGCTGCAAGCGCGCTGTTTCCATGACAACAGGTATACATTGACGGAGAAATATCCGTTGCAACAAAGGTACCGGGCCCCGAAACTTCTGACAATACTCACTTCTGAGTATTTTCTATGGGTTTGGGTGAAAATCCGTCCACTCAACCCGCAGAATTCCCCTCCCAATTGGTATTATCTTAGCCTGAGGCGGTTTTTGCGCCCATAAAAAAGAGGCTGTATCGCATCGATACAGCCTCTGTACTTATAACCCTGAGAATTTCTTATTCCCTTGTGAGAATATCTTTCAAAGATTTGTTTTCCAGCAATTTAAGCGTAGCGTCGCGCACTTTACTCATCACTTCATGCAGCCCGCAGATCGCTTCGTCCTTGCAATTTTCGCAGCGCTCGTAATAATTGAGGCTCACGCAGGGAAGCAGGGCGATAGGCCCGTCCAGCAGGCGGATAATGCGCGCCAGCGGAATTTCCTTGGGCGTGCGCATCAAATAATAGCCACCGCCTTTTCCCTTCTTGCTGCCTAAGATACCGGCATTCTTCAGCTCCAGCAGGATGTTCTCCAAAAACTTGATGGAGATGCTTTTTTCCGAAGCGATTTCAGAAATCAGTATAGGACCCTTATCCACATTCTCTGCCAGGTAAATCAAGGCATGGAACGCATATTGTGTTTTTTTAGACAGCATATTCCTTAGTCTCCAGTAATTTTTGCACTCTCAATTGTACAAATATAACAAAAAACGCCAGCTTTCGCGGGGAGGGGAAGATCAGAGGTTGAGGACGTCGCTCATATTGAAGATCCCTTTCTTGCCCTTCAGCCATTCTGCCGCGGTTACCGCCCCGGCGGCAAAGCCTTCCCGGGAATGGGCCGTGTGGGTAATGGTAATATCGTCGATAGTGGAATGATAATCAATGATATGTGTTCCGGCGGCGGGGTCGATCCGTTTGGAATGGATGTACAGCTGCGAGGCGTCTTGCGTGGCATCGTTCACCCAGCCTTTCTTGCCGGGCAGCTTGTCGATGATCTGCTCCGCCAGGGTGATAGCCGTGCCGGAAGGCGCGTCTTTCTTCTGGGTATGGTGGATTTCCTCCATGCGTACGGAATAGGAGGTCTGACCCGCCATGAGCTCGGCCAGCCGCTGGTTCAGCGCAAAAAAGATGTTCACGCCGATGCTGAAATTGCTGGCGTACAGGAAAGCCTGGTGCTTTTCGAGGCAGATGGCTTTCACTTCGGGCAGCTTTTCGAGCCAGCCGGTGGTGCCGCACACCACGGGAACGCCTGCTTCGAAGCATTTCAGGATGTTGTGGTAAGCGGTTTCAGGGGTGGTGAACTCAATGGCAACGTCTGCCTGGGAGAGGTTTTCCTTCTCCAGGAGGTGGCTGCTGTTGATGTCTATGCGGTGAATTACTTCGTGCCCGCGGCTGGTGGCGATGGCTTCAATGGCTTTGCCCATTTTGCCGTACCCGATGAGTGCGATTTTCATATCTGTAAGAGGATACTGTGATTATTTGAAAGAAAACCCTCCGGAGCGTTGCTGCTTCGGGTTGAGGGTGATGGTGAGCCCCACGCCGATGGTCCGTTTGTCGAACATTTTGGGCGATATGCGGATGCTCAGGTCGTTGGAGATGTCGAACTGCCTTAAATGCGCGAACACCGTGGCATCCACGATATTGAGCGCGTAGGCGGCCACGAACACGAGTACGGAATAGTCCACATACTGGCGGTAGGCGTCGCGCAGGTACGTCAGATCTGCGTCTACGTATCTTTTATACGGGTCTACCCAGTCGGGATTGTCGCGATTGGCGACGCGGGCGCGGAAAGCGCCGCGGAACTCGCGGTATTTATCCATATTGAAAAGGAAAACCCCGGTGCTGACGCCGATAGCGGCGTAAACGATGGGCACTTTCCAGTATTGGCGGTTATAGATCTGCCCCAGGCCCGGGAGCACGGCGGAGTAAAACGCTGCTTTCCTGGGGCTGTGAAGTGGCTTGTAATTGGCCACGATGCTGTCTGCCGGACTGGCATATACGGTGTCTGCGCCAACTTCTGTGGTGGTGGGCCTGCGTTTGAGCGAGTCCATTATCACACGGTTGCCGTTGGCGGTGTCCGTCTGCGCCAGGAGCCCCGAAAAGGGGAGGAGCAGCAGGCAGCAAAGCAGGAAACGGGCGCTGTTTTTCACTTACAATGATAATTTTTCCAGGATGGCGTCCAGCTCTTCGTCTGAATAGAATTCGATCTGGATGTTGCCTTTCCCGTTCTTGCCACGGGCCAGGTTGACCTTGGTGGAGAAGTGGGTCGACAGGTTGTCCTGGATTTTCTGGTAAGCCGGCGGCAGGAGGTTTTTGGCCGGTTTTTTCGCATTGGCCTTGTCGTTGGCGTTCACCTTACGGACGAGTTCTTCCGTTTGGCGGACCGACAAGCCATTTTTCATGATCTCGCCGAAAACGAACAATTGCTTGTCCACGTCTTCGATGCTGATGATCGTGCGGGCGTGGCCCATGCTGAGTTTATTGTTGCGAACGGCCACCTGGATGTCTGGTGGCAGTTTCAGCAGCCGGATGTAGTTGGTAACGGTGCTCCTTTCCTTGCCCATTCTTTCGGCTACCTGCTCCTGGGTGAGGTCGATCTCTTCCATGAGGCGTTTGTAGCTGAGGGCGATCTCGATGGCGTTGAGGTTCTCGCGTTGCAGGTTTTCCAACAGCGCCAGTTCCAGGAGCTCCTGGTCGTTGGCCTGCCTTACATACGCGGGAATATCCTTCAGTCCGGCCATTTTACTGGCGCGGAAACGGCGTTCCCCGGCGATCAGCTGGTATTTCTTGCCGATGCGGGAAACGGTTACGGGCTGAATGATGTCGTGCAGCTTGATGGATTGGCTCAGCTCCTGCAGCGCCTGCTCATCGAAATCGCGGCGGGGCTGCTTGGGGTTGATCTCGATCAAATCCAGCGCGATCCGCTCGATGCCGGTTGCCTGGGCTACCACTTGTTCGGCAAGCGCACCGGTGGTTTGCTTCAGGTCTGTGTCGATATTCTGTAACAGCGAGCGGATGCCTTTGCCCAACGCCTCTTTCTTACTCGGATTGGTCATCGTTAATTGCTAATATTTTGTCTTCTTGATTGATCTTGGTAAAGTTATGCTTCTGCAGGATTTCCTTCGCCAGGTTCAGGTAGTTGATGGCGCCGGTGCTCATGGCATCGTACATAATAACGGACTTGCCGAAGCTCGGGGCTTCGCCCAGTTTGGTATTACGATGGATGATGGTGTTGAACACGCTTTCCTCGAAGTGTTGTTTCACTTCGTCTACCACCTGATTGCTGAGGCGGAGGCGGCCGTCGTACATGGTCATGAGGATACCCTCGATCTCCAGGTCCGTATTCAGCCTGCTTTGCACGATCTTGATCGTATTGAGCAGCTTGCCCAGGCCCTCCAGCGCGAAGAACTCGCACTGTACCGGGATGATCACCGAATGGGAAGCCACCAGGGCGTTCACCGTGATCAGGCCCAGCGAAGGGGAGCAGTCTACGATAATAAAGTCGTATTCGTCCTTGACAGTGTCAATCACCTGCTTCATCACCCGTTCCCGGTTGGGATGGTTGATCAGTTCCAGCTCCGCGCCCACCAGGTCGATGTGCGAAGGCAACACTTTCAGGTTCGGCGTGTCGGATTCCAGGATCACGTCCCGGGCCTGCACGTCGTTCACCATGCAGTCGTACAGGCTCTGCTGGATATTACGCAGGTCGAAGCCCAGCCCTGTGGTACTGTTGGCCTGAGGGTCAGCGTCCACGAGCAGCGTTTTGTACTCCAGTACCGCCAGGCTGCTGGCGAGGTTGATGGCGCTGGTCGTTTTCCCCACGCCCCCTTTCTGATTGGCGATTGCGATGATTCTTGCCATTGTCTTGTCTTAAATTCCAGGTTTAATAGGATAAAATAGGATATCAGCCGATGGCATCGATGGTTTCACCGATCCCCGGCAGCAGCAGGGTCAGCCCTGCTTCTTCGAACAACTGCTGTGCGGCAGCCTTATCGATCTTGATATATCCGAATGTGTCGTAATGTACTCCAATAATGCGCTGGCATTCAATGAATTCTGCAGCGATCACGGCATCGTCTGCCCCCATCGTGAAATTGTCGCCCACCGGCAGCACCGCAAAGTCCAGCTTCGCCCACCGCGGGATCAGTTCCATATCGAACGTCAAAGCCGTATCTCCCGAATAATAGAAATTCCCCTCACCGGTCATGAACAGGAAACCCATCGGGTTGCCCCCGTAATTGCCGTCGGGCAAACCACTGGAATGATGCGCAACGGTACATTTCACCGTACCGAAGTCAAAATGCCACTTGCCGCCCGTATTCATCGGGTGCACTTTTTCATGCCCCTGCTTCTGCACCCACTCCGTCAACTCATAAGCCCCCACCACCGTGGCACCCGTGCGCTTCGCCAGCGCCATCAGGTCGGCCACATGGTCGGCATGACCATGGGAAACGAATATGTAATCCGCCTCAATACGTTCAACGTCAATGGATTTTGCCAGCTCGTTGTGCGTAATGAACGGGTCGAACACGATCTTTTTCCCCTTCACTTCCACCGCAAAACTGGAATGCCCGTAATAGGTGAATTTCATATTGCAATGATATAATAATATGACCTAATCGGACAAAAATACAACGAATCACCTAATAACGGGCCATGCTCCCTATTTATTTATTCACACCGCCGGCTGGGGAAAAATCACATTTTTTTAGGTTTTACTTTGCAATTTTTTGGTCAGATATTCGTCTTCCTTACCACGGAAGCCATCCCCATCAGCGCGATTGTGCTATTTTTACAGGATTGCTTCGATAATTAAATCATTGATCCATACGATATTATGCGAGCCGGACCCAATTTACTCTCCACCATACTCCTCGTCATCATCATGCTGGCGCTCGACGCCTACGTTTTTTACGCCCTCCGTTCCCTGATGGCCAACGCCGCCCCCAGGCTCCGAGGTGTCGTATTTACCCTTTACTGGGTGCTTTCCGCCGTGGTGATGGCCTCCATCGTCTTCTACGGCAAGATCCCCTGGGCCAAATTCATGCAGGCAAGGGCCTATTACCTCACCTTCGCCTTTTCCTTCTCCTTCTCCAAACTCATGGTCGCGCTTTTCCTCTTCATAGACGATGGCCGCCGCGCCGTGATGTGGGTCGTGGAAAAAGTCCGCTCTGCCCCGGCCGTTGCCGCCGCCGTTCAGGCCAGGGAAGAAGGCAACCGCGAAACCGAAGGCATGTCGCGCTCCCGGTTCCTCCTCAAATCAGGCTTCCTCGTTGGCGGCACCCTCATGGGCACGCTGTTGTACGGGCTTTCCAACAAATACAACTACCACGTCCGCAAACTGCGGCTGGCCTACCCGAATTTACCTTCGGCGTTCAAGGGCCTGAAAATCGTTCAGATATCCGACATCCATTCCGGCTCCTTCAACGATAAGGAAGCCGTTAAGCGCGGTGTTGAGCTCATCCAGGCGCAAAAACCTGATCTTGTGCTGTTTACGGGCGACCTGGTGAACGACCGGTCCCTCGAAATGGACGATTACCTCGACGTGTTCGACAAGATCAACGCCCCGATGGGCGTGTTTTCCACCCTCGGTAACCACGACTATGGCGATTATTACCCCTGGCCGGATTACGATAACAACCGCCGCTCGCGCCTCAAGGCTCAGAACCTCGAAACCCTCAAGGGCATCCACGCCAAAATGGGTTGGCGCCTGCTGATGAACGAAAATAAAATCCTCGAAAAAGACGGCCAGCAGATCGCACTGCTGGGCGTCGAGAACTGGAGCATGAACCCCCGGTTCCCGCGGCTCGGCGATATGAAAGCGGCGTACGAAGGCACCAGGGAAGTTCCCTTCAAAATCCTCCTGTCCCACGACCCCACGCATTGGGACGGACAGATCCGCACCGAATATCCCGATATCGACCTCATGCTCGCCGGCCATACGCACGGCATGCAGTTCGGCGTCGAAATCCCGTTCTTCAAATGGAGCCCGGCGCAATACATCTACCGGCAATGGGCGGGTCTGTACGAAGAAGGCAAGCAACGGCTGTATGTGAACAGGGGCTTCGGTTTCCTGGGATATCCCGGCCGCGTGGGCATCCTTCCGGAGATCACCGTGATCGAACTCGTATAAGTTCTGTAATTTGCGGGCGATGAAAAACCTCGTCGCCCTTATCCTCATTTTTACGCTGCCGGTTTCGTTCGCCCGGGCGCAAAGTCTCGCCGAACTGGAAAGACAGCTGGATTCGCTGTTGGACAGCCGTTATAAAAGCGAGGTGACCCTGGCAGTGGGGTTCGGCAACAACCCCGCGTACGGCGGTAAAGCGGCGGACGCTTTCCGGCCCATAGACATGAAGCCTTTCCTTTCCCCTTCTGTCACCTACACGCATAAAAGCGGTCTGTTCGCCAACGCAGCGGCGTATTACCTGCTGAGCGGCGGCAACAAGCCCTGGTTCGAATTCGACCTGGGTGGCGGGTACGACTACACGCGCAACCGCGATTTGATGACGGGGATTTCCTACACGCGATATATGTACGCCGATAGCTCCGACGTTCCGCAAACGCCCATCAAAAACGAATTGTACGCCTATTTCATTTACCGCAAATGGTGGCTGCAACCCGGTCTGAGCCTCGATTTCGGCTGGGGGAGCCTCAAGCGGGAAGAGGCATCGGTAACCACCCGGGAACACGGGAACGATTTCAACGTGATCGTGGACGTTCGCCATCCGTTTTTGTATATGGATGTGCTGACGGCGGATGATGGCCTGCTGATCATGCCCATCGCGGGATTGACGACCGGCACCGCGAAATATTTTTCGAGCATGAGAAGCTTTCGGTACGCGACGCGGGGGAATGCCATCAAAAAATTCAGCGAAAAGAAGAACAATGGCCGTGGGAACGGGAATGGTAATGGAAACGGCAACGGCGGTGGACAGGGAGCGCCGGTTGCGGAGGCTACGGAAACCATTTTATCCGACGGAAGCGCGTTCAAGCCGCGGGCGGTGGACCTGGGGCTGCGGGTGTCTTACATCATCGGCAAGTTTGCGATATCCCCATCTTTCACTTTGTTCAAAATGTTGCAGGGCCCGGACACTTCCGTATCCGGATACTTTACTGCCAACGTGAGCGTTACATTCTGAAAACTGATCGAGTGCTCTTTTAGCATGGAATTTGCAACGAGCGTAGGGGTTGCAGGCCCGGGGTTCGTCTGTATGGACGGAAGTGGTTCGCAATCAAGCCCATCAAGATAAATTAGCTGCTTAACACTAAACAAATATCGAATATGAAAAAACTGTTTTTGGCCCTTGTTGTAATCTCCGGCCTGACCGTATCCTCCGCAAAAGCCCAGAAAATGATCCGTTTCGGTTTCAAAGGCGGCGCCAACCTGGGGAAGATCGACGGAACGGGGTATGACGACGCCTTCAAACTCGGGTGGCACCTGGGCGGTTTCGCGCAGATCAACCTGGTGAAAGGTTTCGGCATCCAGCCCGAACTGATCTATTCCAGCTCCAAAACCGAAGTTAAGAACACCGGCGAATTCCAAACCGAATACGAACTGAACCAGGTAAAAGAGAATAAGCCGAAATTGGATTATCTTTCCATTCCGGTGCTCGCCAACATCGACCTGGGCTCTCCCCGCTTCAAACTGCAGGTAGGCCCCCAGTTCAGCATCATGACGAGCAAGAAAAGGAACGTGTTCCAGGAAGGAAAGGAAGCATTTAAAGGCGGTGACTTCGGCGCTGTTGGCGGCCTCTGGCTCCAGCTCCCTATCGTGAACATCAGCGCCCGCTACGTGATCGGCCTGTCCAACGTCAACGACATTACTTTCGCCAACGGTACCAATCCCGAAAAGTGGAAGAATCAATCTATTCAACTGGGCGTAGGTATTACTCTCTAAGTTTTACCTACAACTGAGCGATGACCGCTTCCGGAAACGGGGCGGTCTTTTTTTGCCCCGGGCAACCCCCGGCCGCCTTCCCGCGTTTCCTATTTTGGCATGCCCACAGCAATGGCACTAAAGTTGACTATATAGGCTTGTTCTATTTTCAGGGACTTTTGCAGGAGGGATCCTGCCATTCTGTCCCGATACTTAAAACTGACAGATGAATACATTTTTCTTGGGCAATACAGAGGAAGAGATGGAGTTTATGCCCATCATTCCGCTTAATGAAGACGGAGAAGGGCAGGAAGAAGACCTAATTCCCGAAGAACTGGCACTTTTACCCCTCCGCAATACCGTACTGTTCCCCGGCGTGGTGCTCCCCATCACCGTTGGGCGCGACAAGTCGATCAAGGCGGTGAACGATGCGTACAAGACTGACAAAATGATCGGTGTAGTCGCACAAAAAGACAGCAATGTCGAAGAACCTGCGGTGACAGACCTCAACGAAGTGGGGACGGTCGCCAAAATCGTGAAGCTCATCAAAATGCCCGATGGCGGCACCACCATCATCATCCAGGGCCGGAAACGCTTCCGTATCAAGGAAATCGTGACGGAAGACCCCTATTTCAAGGCGAAATACGACATCCTCAGCGATGAAGTGGAAGAAGGCGATTCGGAGTTCGACGCCTATGTTTCTTCCATCAAAGACCTGGCGGGGCAGATCATCGCCCTCAGCCCGCACCTCCCGTCGGAAGCCAGCATCATCCTCAAAAACATCGAGAACGCGCCTTTCCTCATCCACTTCGTGTCCAGCAACCTGAACAGCGACGTGAAGGAAAAGCAGCGCATCCTCGAGATCAGCAACCTCCGCCAGCGTGCGGAAGTGCTCATGAAGCTCCTGCAGCTGGAATTGCAGCTCGCGGAACTGAAAAACAAGATCAATAACAAAACCAAGCAGGACCTCGACAAGCAGCAGCGGGACTACTTCCTCCAGCAACAGATGAAATCCATCAAGGAAGAACTGGGCGGAGACAGTAACGATCGCGAGATCAAGGAAATGATCCGCAAGTCGGAAGCCAAGAAATGGCCCGATGCCGCGCGCGACCTGTTCACCAAAGGCATCGAGAAGCTGGAGCGCATGCATCCCAGCACGCCCGATTACTCCGTGGTGTACAATCACCTCGACCTGATGCTCGACCTGCCCTGGCAGGATTATACCAAAGACAGTTACGACCTGAAGAAGGCCAAGAAAGTGCTCGATCATGATCATTACGGGATGGACCGGATCAAAGACCGCATCCTCGAATACCTGGCCGTGCTGAAACTGAAAGGCGACATGAAATCGCCGATCCTTTGTTTCGTGGGCCCTCCGGGCATCGGTAAAACCTCGCTGGGGCGCTCCATCGCCAATGCGATCGGCCGTAAGTACGCGCGCCTCAGCCTCGGCGGGCTGCACGACGAAAGCGAGATCCGCGGTCACCGTAAAACCTACATCGGCGCCATGGCCGGCCGTATCCTGCAAACGATCCGTAAAGTGAAATCCTCCAACCCGGTGATGATCCTCGACGAGATCGACAAAATCGGCAACGACTTTCGCGGCGATCCGGCTTCGGCGCTGCTCGAAGTGCTCGATCCCGAACAGAACAGCACCTTCTACGATAATTACCTGGAGCTGGAATACGACCTGAGCAAAGTACTGTTCATCGCTACGGCCAACAACCTCGGCGCTATTCCGCACGCCCTGCGCGACCGCCTGGAGATCATCGACCTGAGCGGTTACTCCATCGAGGAGAAAGTGGAGATCGCCAAGCGCCACCTCCTGCCGAAACAAAAGGAAATGCACGGGCTCGATAACGTGAAGTTATCGTTCGCCAATAAAGTGATCGAAAAAGTAATCGCCAATTATACCCGCGAAAGCGGCGTCCGCGAGCTGGACCGCCAGTTTGCGGCCATCATGCGCTCCCTCGCCAAAGACGTGGCACTCGGCAAAACGCCGAAAGAGGCCGTATCCGAAGAAAGGATCGCGCAGGCGCTGGGCAAGCCGAAGTACAACAATGAAATGTACAAAACGGGCAATCCTCCCGGCGTGGCCGTGGGCCTGGCCTGGACGTACGTGGGAGGAGACATCCTCTTCATCGAGTCCAGCCTCTCGGACGGGAAGGGCGAGCTGAAGCTGACCGGTAACTTGGGCAATGTGATGAAAGAATCGGCCGTTACGGCGCTCAGCTGGCTGCAGGCCAACGCGCTGAATTTCAAGATCGATCCGAAAGTGTTCCAGCAAAAGACCATCCACATCCACGTTCCGGAAGGAGCGGTGCCGAAAGATGGGCCCAGTGCGGGCGTTACCATGCTTACGGCGCTGGCCTCGGTGTATACCGGCCGTCGCGTAAAGCCGTACCTGGCCATGACGGGCGAGATTACGCTCCGCGGACAGGTGTTGCCCGTGGGCGGTATCAAGGAAAAAATCCTCGCCGCCAAGCGCGCCGGCATCAAGGAGATCATCCTTTGCTGGCAGAACGAAAAAGATATCCAGGACATCAACCCCGACTATATCAAGGGGCTGAAGTTCCATTATGTGCGCGAAATGAACCAAGTGCTCGAATCTGCGTTATTAAAGAGGTAGGACGCACGGTCCGTTACTCCTGACGCAACCGTGCCACCAAGTTCACTTGAAAAAGTGAGCGCATGTTGATTGTTTAAGGGTTTGAATAGAGCCATCCATGAAGGGTGGCTTTATTCTTTTTTGTTCGGTCCAAGTTGTAACTTAACGGCCGTAATCCTTTGCCATTTCCCTGTGAAGATCCGGTTCCTCCTCATATGGTTGTTCCTGCCGTTTGCCGCCGCCGCCCAGTTGCTGGGAGGGCGGAGCTCGTACGCATTCCTGGAACTGCCGCCCTCGCCGCAGATCACCGCGCTGGGAGGCGCCAACGTGGCCATCCAGGGGAATGACGTGAGCACGGCGCTACTCAACCCCTCGCTGCTCCGGCCGGAAATGGGCGGGCAATTGCAGGTGAACATGGCCGGGTACAACGGTGGCATCAAATATGGGCACGCCGCTTTTGGCGCGTATGCTCCTAAAATGCAGACTTCCTTCGCGGCAAGCCTTCAGTACGTGGGGTACGGGCAGATGCAGCATACCGACGTGACCGGGAATGTAATGGGGACCTTCCGGCCGGTGGATTTTTCCTTCCAGCTGACCGCCTCCCGCCGCTACCTCGAAAAATGGTATTACGGCCTCACGGTGAAATACATCCGCTCCAGATATTTCGACTACAGCTCCACCGGCCTCGCGGCCGATGTCGGCATCACGTTCACCGATTCCGCACGCGGTTGGCAGGCGGGGCTCGTGGCCATGAATATGGGCACGCAGTTCACCAAATACGCGTCCGACGAAAACGCGACCCTGCCTTTCGACCTCCAGGTCGGGATTTCGAAGCAACTCGCGCATGTGCCGATCCAGCTGTCGGCCACCATCCATCATCTCCACCAGTTCGATATCCGCTACAGCGGCCCCGACCTGCGCAACGATATCCGCATCGAGAACGGCGATACCCTGCGCACGGGCGGATATGGAATCGACAACCTTTTCCGGCATTTCGTGCTCGCTGCGCAATGGAACATCGGGAAATACCTGGAAATCACCGGCGGCTACAATCATTTGCGGCGGCAGGAACTTTCGCTGCCGGAGCGCCGGGGCATGAGCGGCTTTTCGCTGGGCGTGGGCGTGGTGGTGAAGAAGTTCCAGCTGCGGTATGCGAGAAGCTGGTACCAGCGGGCGGTGGGCTTTCATCACATCGGTTGCAGTATTCCTTTGCAACAATGGGCAGGAATCGGTATTTTCGATGGGCGCGCGGGACGTTGACCCGGATTATCCCGCCGCATTATCTTTCATCAACATGCATATGCAACCAGTTATCGCCATACGGCATTTAAACAAGCATTTCGGAAAGAAACAGGTATTGATGGACATCAACCTGGAAGTTCGTCCGGGTGAAGTGATCGGCTACATCGGCCCCAACGGTGCCGGTAAATCCACCACCGTGAAAATCCTCATCGGGCTGTTGGGCGATTATGAAGGCGATGTGAGCGTGATGGGGCACGACCTGCGCGAGAACACCCTCGCCGTCAAAGCCCTCACCGGATACGTGCCCGAAAACGCGGAGATCTATGAAGTACTCACGCCCATGGAATACCTGTCGTTCACCGGCAAACTGTACGGGCTTGATGAAGATACCATCGCAGAGCGCGCCCAGCGCATGCTCCAGGCGTTCGGGCTGCTGGAGAACAAAGACCAGCGCATGGATACGTTCTCCAAAGGCATGCGCCAGAAAGTCCTCATCATTTCCGGCCTGCTCCACAATCCGCAGATCGTCATCCTCGACGAGCCGCTTTCCGGGCTGGACGCCAACGCCGTGATCATCGTGAAGGAAATCATCACCCTGCTCAAAAAAGAGAATAAAACCATTTTCTATTGCTCGCATATGATGGACGTGGTGGAGAAAGTGGCAGACCGCATCGTGCTGATAGACGAAGGCCGCATCGTGGCCGACGGCACTTTCCGGGAATTGCAGCAATCCGGCACCGAAACCCTTGAGCAGGTGTTTGCCCGGCTCACCGGCAAGCAGCGCCTCAGCGAACAGGCGGATCAGTTCATCAACGCCCTCGGCCAATAAATTACCGCGCCCATGAATAAAATAATGCTGGCGATGGTATCGCTTTTCAACCCGCTGTGGCGCATGCTGGGAGTTGACGTGATGCAACTCCGCACTATCCTCGACACCAAGCTGCGCATAGACGACCGCCGGCCCAACGTTTACAACCGCGGCTCGCGGCAGGGCTCAACGAAGCCGGTGCGCAACAGCGCCATTCTCACGATGGTGCTGTCGTTTTTCATCGGGATGATCTATCTGTCGGTTTTTACGGTGGGAACGGATATCCGGCTGCAAACGTTCCTCTGGTTTTCCGCGTACCTGCTCACGATGTGCATCACGCTCATCACTGATTTTTCGTACGTGCTGATCGACCCGCGTGACAATTACATCCTGCTGCCGCGGCCCGTGAGCGATCGCACGCTGGTAGTAAGCCGGCTGTTGCACATTGCGCTGCATATTTCGAAGCTCGCGGTGCCGATGGGCTTATCGCCCTTCCTGTATATCTGTTATTTCTTCGGCGTGCTGCCGGGGCTGTGGTTTGCGCTGCTGGCGCTCATGCTGACTTTCCTGGCGATATTCCTCATCAATCTGGCCTATTTGCTGGTGCTGCGGATCACCTCGGCCGAAAGGTTCAAGGAAGTGATCAACTCCATGCAGATCGTGTTTTCCATCGTGATGTTCGGCGTGTACTTCCTGGGGCCGCGGGTGTTGCGGAACATCCAGGTGGAGGGCGTGTTCAGGAGCGAAGATTTTCCCTGGCTGCCCTTTGCGCCTACCTGGTGGTTTGCGGGATCGTTCAGCTGGCTGGTAGACGGATGGCGGGCGAACACCGCGCTCAGTATCACTTTGGCCTTCCTGACGCCTATGGTGTGCCTTTGGGTGGTAGTGCGGTTCCTGGCGCCGAGCTTCAACCGGAAGATCGCGGGAATGGGCGCCAGCGACCCCGCGCCGCCGGTCGTGAAAACGGTTAAAGCCGTAGACGGGAAGGAGCCGTTTTACAGGAAAATGTCGCGCCTCTTCGCCAAAGACGGGCAGGAACAATTGTCGTTCGAGCTGGTATGGCTGCTGACGGCGCGCACGCGCGAATTCAAGCTGAAAGTATATCCTTCGATCGCGTATGTGTTCGTCATCACCGTGGGGATTGTTTTCTTCTCCGACCGCGGATCGTTCCAGCAGAAATGGGGGCAGATACGGGATACGCCGATTTATCTGTTCCTCATCTACATGAGTAGTTTCATTTTCATTACCGCTATTTCCCAATTGGTATATTCCGAAAAATACAAGGCTGCCTGGGTGTATTTTACTTCGCCGCTGGAGGCGCCGGGGCCCATTCTCGTGGGCGCCTGGAAAGCCGCGCTGGTGAAGTTTTTGCTGCCGGTATATGCGGGCGTTTCCGTGTTCGCCGCGGCGATCTGGGGCCTGAAGATCCTGCCAGACCTCATCCTGGGTTTCATCAACGTATTGGTGATCAGCTTGCTGTATGCGCTCATCGTGCTGCGGGAGCTGCCGTTTTCCGCGGCGCCCGATCTGGCGGGAAGTTCCGGGAAACTGATGCGTAATTTATTGGTGATGACCATTCCCGGGATCATCGGCCTGGCGCATTTCCTGCTGGGGTTTGTGGGGAAGGAGACGCCGGTGCTGTATTTCGGCAGCGTGGCGCTTTTTGCGGCGATATCTGCCGCCATATTTTACCTGCTGTACGGTTCTTACCGGAAATCGGGTTGGAAAGACGTAAAAAGCTGACGGGCGGCCGTCAGCTTTCTGGATATTGTTGCAGGCAGTGCGTGGGCGCTGCCTGTTTTCGTTGATGGGAGGGGGTTAGTCCTGCAATTGCCGTTTGTACAGCTGGATGGTGTTTTCCAGTCCGAAGTACAGCGCGTCGCAAACGAGGGCGTGGCCGATGGACACTTCTTTCAGTTGCGGGATGTGCAGTTTGAAGAAGCGGAGGTTATCGAGGTTGAGATCGTGACCGGCGTTGATGTCTAGCCCGATTTCGGTGGCGGCGCGGGCCGTGTCTTTATAATCGTTGAAGAGCCTGAAATTCTGCGGTTGCGTGCGGGCATTGGCGTATTCTTCCGCGTAAGGGCCGGTGTACAGCTCGATGCGGTCTGCACCGGCGGATTTGGCGCCTTCCACTTTGCTGACGTCTGCGTTGAGAAAGATGGAAACCCGGATGCCGGCGGCTTTGAGGGTGCCGATGACGTCTTTGAGGAACGACTGGTAAGTGACGGTGTCCCACCCGTTATTGGAAGTGAGGACGCCCGGCGGATCGGGGACGAGGGTGCATTGATGGGGTTTTACGTCCAGCACGAGGTCCATGAAATCGGGGGCGGGGTAGCCTTCGATGTTGAATTCGGTGGTGACGAGCGGTTTCAGGTCGCGGACGTCCTGGTAACGGATGTGGCGCTCGTCTGGCCGCGGGTGAACAGTGATCCCGTCTGCGCCGAATGCTTCGCAATCCTGCGCTACTTTCAAAATATCCGGAAGATTGCCGCCGCGGGCATTGCGCAGCGTCGCAAACTTGTTGATGTTAACACTCAGCTTAGTCATGCCGCAAAATTACGATTTATAGGGGAGGAACGCGGCGAAGTGCGGGATAAAAATGACGAGCGTAACTGGCGGGGTGATGAGGGGTGTTGGTGGAATAAAAAAAGCAGCCCCCTTGCGGAGGCTGCTTCGTGATATCGGTAAAACCGCTGTTAGTAGCGATAGTATTCCGGTTTGAAGGGACCTGCGACGGGAATGCCGAGGTATTCGGATTGAACGGTGGTGAGCTCGTCCAGTTCCACACCGATTTTTTTCAGGTGGAGGCGGGCAACCTTCTCGTCGAGGTGCTTGGGAAGAACGTACACCTTGTTTTCGTATTTCTCGGTGTTCGTCCACAGCTCCAGCTGGGCGAGGGTTTGGTTGGTGAAGGAGTTCGACATAACGAAAGACGGGTGACCGGTGGCGCAGCCCAGGTTCACGAGGCGGCCTTCGGCGAGGAGGATGATATCTTTCCCGTCGATGGTGTATTTGTCTACCTGCGGTTTGATCACCACTTTGGTATTGCCGTAGTTCTTGTTCAGCCAGGCAACGTCGATCTCGATGTCGAAGTGGCCGATATTGCAGACGATGGTTTTGTCTTTCATGGCTTTGAAGTGCTCGCCGGTGATGATATCGCGGCAACCGGTGGTGGTTACGATGATATCGGCTTCTTTCACGGCGTCAGCCATTTTTTTCACTTCATAACCTTCCATAGCGGCCTGGAGGGCGCAGATGGGGTCGATTTCGGTAACGATCACGCGGGCGCCTGCACCGGAGAGGGATTCTGCGGAGCCTTTGCCTACATCGCCAAAACCAGCCACAACAGCCACTTTACCGGCGATCATCACGTCTGTAGCGCGACGGATCGCATCTACGCAGGATTCGCGGCAGCCATATTTGTTATCGAATTTGGATTTGGTAACGGAGTCGTTGATATTGATGGCGGGCATGGGCAGGGTGCCTGCTTTCATGCGCTCGTACAGGCGGTGAACACCGGTGGTGGTTTCTTCGCTGAGGCCCTTGATGTGCTGGATCAGCTCGGGATATACGTCGAACACCATGTTGGTGAGGTCGCCACCGTCGTCGAGGATCATGTTCAGGGGGCGGTCGGTAGAGCCGAAGAACAGCGTCTGCTCGATGCACCAGTTGAATTCTTCTTCGTTCATCCCTTTCCAGGCGTAAACCGGGATACCGGCGGCAGCGATGGCGGCGGCGGCATGGTCTTGCGTGGAGAAGATGTTGCAGGAAGACCATTGCACTTCAGCGCCGAGGGCTACGAGGGTCTCGATCAGCACGGCCGTTTGAATGGTCATATGCAGGCAGCCGGCGATGCGGGCGCCTTTGAGAGGCTGGGTTTTACCGTATTCTTCCCGCAGGGCCATGAGGCCGGGCATTTCAGCTTCCGCTAACTGGATTTCCTTGCGACCCCAATCAGCCAGTGACATATCTGCGACTTTGTACTTGAGGCTCAAATCAATCTTGGATTTCGTTATCGTTGACATTCCAATAATTTTTTGCAAATCTACCTTTATTTTACCTATTCCCATAAACTAAAATCCCCTCATATCTGCATCAGTTTGAATGGTTATTTACCTGCTTTTCGTAATTATATATAGATAAATAAGTATAATTATTACTTGTTTTAATATTATAATTATTATACATTTGCTTCGATAGGTGGATTCCGTCCAGTTATCAGTTCAGTATCCGGAGTCATTGAAGTAGGAGCGTGGCGCCTTCCCAGGGGCGCCCGTCGTGGCATTGGTTATCGTGCCGACAGTTCCCGCCGGTGGTGCAGTCCTTAGCTTCCGGAGTCAAAAAACGCCAGTTTCAGGCGGAAAAGTATGTATGTAAAGAAATTTTAAAGTTTTTTATGTTAGTCCTATCCTATCCTATGAAAGCGGTCATCCGTTTCGCCAATGCATCCCGGTGCGTCGCGATCGTGCTTACCCTCCTCTTTCTTTCCGGCAGGGCCATGGCGCAGGTTACCCCTGTCACCATCAATCCCACGGGCGGCAACGCAGGCGGTAACGACCTGAGGATCACCATTACCGACACCAGCGTGCAGGTAAGGCATAACGGCGCCGACCAGTTTTCCCTCGACCCGATGCTGGACCGGTACGCCAGGGGCGGATTACGGACCTACTTCTCCCTCGAACAGGAGATGGGGCCCAAGGTACCGGCCGACATAAATCCCCAATACCTGAAACATTGCGAAATCTCCGAAGTTTCCGGAGACGGCACCGCCGCCAACCCCTGGAGGGTAGTGGCGCAATCGAGCATCCATAACAAGCGGGGATACGACTATTTCATCAGCACCACTTATAAATACGTAGCCGGGAACAGGTATTACACCATCGATTTCATGGTAACCTCCAGCGAAACCGCCCACGATGGCACCAACGGAGGCACCTATTGGCTGCACTTTTACCTGTCGGAAGCCTCCTTCATCGATGGGAGCACCTGTGCGAAAGGGTTCAAAGACGGGATCACCCCCAGCACCCTGGACCATTATTATTCCATGACGAGCTCCGGCGGCGCCGTGGTCGATTTTTACAGCACGGTTGGGGTGACGCGCACCGCCGGCGACTGTCCAAACCCGGTGACGGGCACGCACGTTTTCAAAACGGAAGCGCCGTTTTCTTCGTTCGCATCGCGCCCGTTCATCAGCCGCGACGACAGGAACGGCAATTTCCTGCTGTCCAACATCATGACCGATAATGTGCCGCTCGACATGGGGATCACCGTTCACAAGGCGGTGGAGATCGTTCCCCACCTGGATTTAACCACCTACCGGCACGCTTCCAAGCAATTCGTTGTCGGTTTCGACCGGGCGGAAATCAACGGCGTAACACCCGTAGATCCGCCGGTGCCCGCACCGGGCGTGGAAGACGATCCCATGCGGATCTTCAATGCCACCGTCAACTTCGCTTCCGCCGCGCCGGAAGGGATGGAGGGGAACAGCGACCATGCCATCACCGGGCTCGAACTGATGATCGGCCGCGGGCAGTTCAACCTGCCGCAGATCCTCGAAGTGGTAGCCACCCCCTCGGAGCCGGGGCAGGCCATGCCGTTCCCGGGACCGATTATGAAGTTATCCGTCAAAAAATCATCATCGAACCGGGCCGGTACTGGGATTCCATTGTGGCCATCGATCCCATTAAAATCAAAGGGAACACGATCGTCGACAACGACCGCAAGTTCCGTGTGGAACTGCGGCCGCTCACCTGCTCGCCGCACCTGACGATCGGGCCTAATAACGTTGTCGAATACACGATAATCGATGACGACGAGAACCGCGTTTTCCTGGAACCTGTGTCCACAGCCGTTCGTGAAGGAGAAAAGGTAAGAGTGAAAGTAAAAGTGACCGGCATTACCCCTCTCGCCAGCGACCTCACGGTAGCGCTGACGAAACCCGCGGTAGGGGAGCCCGCCGCCGAAACAACGGATTACTCCGGCATCCCCAGCTCCGTGACCATCCCGGCCGGCCAGTGGGAAGCCTTCTTCGATATGACGGCCACGGCAGACCGCATCCTGGAAGAAAAAGAAAAAATCGATATCGAGGCCACTGCGGTGTTCCCCACAAAAACGAGCACCCACAAAGTGACCCTCACCATCATAGATACGACCGGCCTGAACCCAGACAACCGCATCATCACCCTCGCCGTGCCGCAGGGCAAAGAGGGCGAAACGGTTGCCGTGAAAGCCAGTCTGCCTGTGGGCGTAACCACCGAAAAACCCATCACCGTCAACATCGACCTGCTGGCGGGAGACCCCACCAACACGGCCGATGCGTCTGACGTAAGTACCATGCCCGCTTCCATCACCATCCCCGCATACGGGAATTCGGAAGAGCATAGCATGTACCTCGAAGAAGACTTTGTGATGGAAGATTTCTACGAATACTGGAATTTCGAAGGATCGGCTTCCGACCACGACGGCGCTTTCACCGTGATGCCGGGCACGTTAATAATAGAAGATAGTCCGATGGGCAGGGAGCTCAACGTATTATTAATGACGCCCACCCTGTCAAGGGAAAACGGCAGCCAGGTAACGATCCTGTTCGAGATGACCGGATTTGCGGTTGCGCCTCCCGGCGGCCTGAGGTTCCCGATCCAGATCAAAGTCGTTGACCCCGCTACCGACGCGGATATAAACGATATCGCGTATACGGGGAATTTTGAAGTGGAGATCCTGGAAAACGAATCTTATGGTGAGTACACTTTCACGATCCCCAACGATCCTGTTTGGCTCGAGGGCATGGAAAAGCTGTACCTGACCGGTTCCAAATTGGGCTTCACTTTCCTGAACGATGTAATGGTGAGGATTGTGGACGAAACTGCGGCAGACCCCGACAACCTCCGCCTCATCGTGGAAGCACCGGCGAATGTGAAAGAAGGCAACACCGGCACCATCACCGCCAGGCTCGCCAAACCGACGCTGAAACATAAAGGCGCGGTGCAGGTAGACCTCACGTTCGACAACTCCACGGCCATCCCGTCTGACTACACGCTGCCGGATACGAAGATCATCATCCCCCAGGGCGATAACGGTGCCTCCATCACCATGACGGCGGTAGCCGACGCGCTCATCGAACCGGCGGATACGCTCAAGATCGTGGGAAGTGCTACCATCGCCCTCACGCCGGCAGTGTCTGACACCGCGAAGATCGCCATCCTCGATCCTCCGTCCACCAAAATCAAATTTACCGCCACGCCGCTCACCCTCACCGAAGGGCCCGGCGGCGTCACCGTCACCGCATCGCTGGAATACGGCACCGCGGCCGCGGATATTCCCATCACGCTCAAAATCGGTAGCGGCTCCACGGCCGAAGCTGCCGACTTCACCACCACGCCGGCATCCATCAAGATCCCGGCGGGTAGCCAATCCGGCACTTTCACGATTTACGCTACGGACGATCAGCTCCTCGAAGTCCAGGAATCCCTGGAACTGAGCGGCGAATCCACCGGCTATACTTTCGAAGGACTGACGTTCCAGATCACCGATCTGCAAAACGGCAACGTTAATAATAAGAAGATCAGCATCCAGCCGCAGGCGGCTACGCTGAACGAAAACGGCGACCTCACTGTTTGGGTGCGCCTGCCTTCCGGCATCAAAACTTCGACGGCCATCACCGTGAACCTCGGAAGGGGCGCGGCCAGCAGCACCGATCTGCAGACTTCAGAATACAACATGCCGGCCAGCGTGATCATCCCCGCCATGGGCAACGAGATCAGCTTCACGCTGCATGCCAATACCGACAATGTGCTCGAAGCGGATGAACTGCTCGAGATCGAAGGCACCGCCACCGTTTGGGGCACCGCTCAAACCGGCAAAGGCAACGTAACTATTAAAGATGTGCGCACCGTTGGAATGAAGCAACTGGTGGTGACCGGCCCCACCGAAGTAACGGAAGGGTTCACCGGGAACTGGCGCATCGCACTGCCGGCGGGTGTTACGGCAGAAACACCCATCGTGGTGAACATCGCCGTGGCAACGGTTGGCAACACGACCACCGGCGCGGATTTCACCGGCGGATACCCGGTTTCTGCCACCATTCCAAAAGGACAACCTTATATCGATGTGCCTTTCGTTGCGAAAGCGGATAATATCGTGGAAGGGATGGAAAGACTGGAGATGACACTTTCCTCTACCGACGGCTTCACCTTCACGCAGCAAATCGGCATGAACGTGAAAGACACCGACCCCGCGGGCTTCCAGATCCGGCTGACGGCCGGCGCCACCACCCTGAACGAAGGCGCCGCCACCCTGATCACCGCTACGCTCGACGGCTTCACCGCCACTTCCGCAATTGATGTGGTACTGAGCGCGCATAGCTCGTCGACCGCAACGGTAACCGACGACTACGATCCCCTCGGCACGATACACATCAACGCCGGCGCCAGTTCCGGCACCTTCACGCTGCAAACCAAATCCGACCTGCTGCTGGAGCCCGATGAACTCATCGCCGTGCGCGGAACGTCCACCTACACCGTTGTGGGTGAAGACATTACTATTAAAGACGTAACCGGCACCAACGCCAACAAAACGCTGTCTCTCACGCCTGTCACCGCTTCCGTGAACGAAGGCGGCCAGCAGAAAATGACCGTGAGCCTGCCCACTGGTATTAAAACCACGCAGCCCATTACCGTAACCATCACGAAAGGTGCGGGCAGTGCAGCCACCATCACCGCTTCCGATTACACCATGCCGGCCACGGTAGTGATCCCGGCGATGGGCAATGGTGTGCAGTTTGACCTGGATGCCAATACCGACGGCATTATCGAACCCGCAGAACTGCTGCAGGTAAGCGTTTCGGGGACTGTCTTCGGATTCGCCACTTCGGATGTATCGGATATCACCATCAACGACGTTTCCAACAAACAAATCACGGTAACCGGCCCGGCAACTGTAGCGGAAGGTGGCAATATCACCTGGCGCTTCGCATTGCCATCGGGCGTTACTTCCACCAGCGACATTAATATCGCGTTGGCGCTCGATCCCACATCCACCGCCACCCTGGCCGATCTTACGGCCATGCCTACGCTGAAAATAACAGCAGGGCAGCCTTTCGGCGAAATCATCTTCAACGCGAAGGCCGACCAGTTGATCGAAAGCACCGAATCGCTGAAATTCACACCCTCCGCCAGCGGGGGATTCACTTTCACGCAACCCGTTTCCTTTACCATTACGGATAACGACCTCGCCGCAGCGGGCATCGCATTATCGTTTGCCCCGAGCCCCGTGGCAGAAGGCGGCAGCACGGTGATCAAAGCCACTTTGACCGGTGGTGTGAAATCTGCCGGAAATATTACGGTGACGCTGGCGAAAAGCGCCACATCGACCCTCAGCGACGATGAGCACGGCACACTCGGCAACATCGTCATCGCCGCGGGAGATACGGAAGGTACGCTCACGCTGACCACCACTACCGACCTGCTGCTCGAACCGACGGAAACGCTGGTGATCACGGGAGCGGCGACTTCCGCTATCCCCGTTACCGGCGCCACCCTCAACGTGACCGACGCTACCGGCACCCTCGCCAACAAAACCCTCCAGATTTCCCCGCTCACCGCTACGCTCCTGGAAGGCAGCGATCTGGAAATTACCGTTGGCCTGCCGGCGAATATCATCACCACGCAGGATATCACCGTAACATTGACGAAAGGCGCGGGCAGCGCGGCTTCGCTCACATCCACCGATTACAGTTTCCCGGCTACCGTGCTCATCGAAGCAGGGAAAAACAACGCGAAATTTATCCTGCATGCCAATACCGACGGACAGATCGAAGCAGCGGAACTGCTCGAACTGAAAGCGAACGCATCCGTGTTCGGCAACAACAGCACGGCCACCTCGCAAATCACCATCACCGACGTATCCAATAAACATATCACGGTGACGGGGCCGGCTACCGTTGCGGAAGGCAATAATATTACCTGGCGCTTCGCGCTGCCTTCTGGGGTAACCGCTACCAGCGATATCAATATTACCCTGACACGGAATTCCGCTTCCACGGCTACCATGGCCGACCTTGGCGCATTACCCGTATTGAAGATCGCGGCAGGACAGCCTTTCGGAGAAATCATTTTCACCGCACCGGCTGACCAGCTGATAGAACCCGGAGAAACGATGATCTTTGATGCAGCCGCAACAGGATTTACGTTCTCCCAACCGGTGACCTTCTCCATTTCCGATAGCGACCTCGCCGCGGCGGGCATCACGCTGTCGGCTACACCGGCCACGGTGGCGGAAGGCGGCAGTTCGGTGATCAAGGCAACGCTGACGGGCGGCGTCACTTCCGCAGGCAGCATCACCGTTGCGCTGGCTAAGAACGGGGCGTCTACGCTCGGAGACGCCGAGCACGGCGCGCTGGGCAATATCACCATCGCGGCGGGCGCAACGGAAGGTACGGTAACCGTTACCACGAATACCGACGCGGTGCTGGAACCCACGGAAACACTCGTGATCGGCGGATCGGCAACTTCGTCTATCCCCGTAACCGGCACCACCCTCAGCGTAACCGACGCAACCGCTACCAACGCCAACAAAACGATTTCGCTCACGCCCGCTACCGCCACTATCGTGGAAAGCGGTAAAGTGACGATGACGGTTTCCCTGCCGGCGGGCATCACCACGGCAGGCCCCATCACCATCAACCTGGCGAAAGGTGCGGGCAGTTCCGCTTCACTGACAGCTTCCGATTACAGTTTCCCCGCCTCCGTTACCATCGATGCGGGCGGCGACAGCAAAACGTTCGACGTAACGGCAGTAGCCGATGCGCTCATCGAAGCGCCGGAGCTCCTGGAACTGACGGCCACCGCCACGGTATACGGCTATACTTCGTCCGACGTATCTAATATTACCATTACCGACGTTTCGAATAAACATATCACCGTGAGCGGTCCGGCGACTGTGGCCGAAGGAAGCGCCATTACCTGGCGTTTCGAGCTGCCGGCGGGCGTTACGGCCACCAGTGACATTAATATTTCGTTGACGGCAGACCCCGGTTCCACGGCTTCCCTGGCCGACCTGACGGGTATTCCTTCCCTGAAGATCCTCGCCGGTGCGCCTTATGCCGACATTACTTTCACGGCGAAAGCCGATCAGCTGATCGAAGCGGCGGAAACACTCGTGCTGAACCCCTCTACCATTTCAGGGTTCACGTTCAGCCAGCCCGTTACCTTCTCCATTACCGACGGCGACCTTTCCGCCGCAGGCATCACCCTTTCGGCCACGCCGGCGGGCGTAGCGGAAGGCGGCAGCACTGTGATCAAAGCCACCCTGACCGGCGGTGTGAAAGCGGCAGACGATGTGGTAGTGACCTTGTCGAAAGACGGCGCGTCGACCCTCGGAAACACCGAGCACGGCGCCCTGGGAACGATCACCATTCCCGCGGGTTCCACTGAAGGCACCTTCACGCTCACGACCAACACCGATCTGCTCCTCGAAACCACCGAAACGCTGGTGCTCGCCGGCACGGCTACCAATTCCATCCCCGTAACCGGCATTACCGTTACGGTGACGGACGCGACCGGCACCACCGCCAACAAAACCCTCCAGCTTACGCCTGCCACCGCCACCGTGGCGGAAGGAGGGAAGGTGACGATGACGATCGCATTACCGGCCAATATTATCACGACACAAGCCATCACCGTTACCCTGACGAAAGGGGCGGGCAGCTCCGCTTCGCTGACGGCTTCCGACTATAGTTTCCCTGCCACCGTTACCATCGACGCGAACACCAACAGCAAAACGTTTGACGTGTCGGCATTGACAGACGGCAATATCGAAGCGAACGAAACCCTCGAGCTCAACGTAGCCGGCACTGTATTTGGGTTCGCATCAACAGCGGTTTCCAATATCACCATCACCGATGTTTCCAACAAAACCATTTCGGTGAGCGGCCCGGCCACAGTTGCCGAAGGCGGCAGCATCGTGTACCGCTTCAGCCTGCCTTCCGGCGTGACGGCAGCTACCGATATTAATATTACATTGACGGCGGATGCGGCATCTACCGCTACCCTCGCTGATCTCACTGCGTTGCCCGTTGTGAAGATACCGGCCGGCCAACCGTTCGTAGACGTCACCTTCGCCGCGAAGGCCGATCTGCAGATAGAGCCGACGGAAACGCTCACGCTGAACCCCTCGGCCGCAGGATTCACCTTCGCCCAACCCGTTACCTTCACCATCACCGACGGCGACCTCGCAGCCGCGGGCATCCAGCTTTCCGCTGCGCCCGCCACCATCGCGGAAGGCGCGGGAACGGTGATCAAAGCCACGCTCACGGGCGGCGTAACGGCGAAAGACAAGATCGTGATCACCCTTACGAAAGACGGCGCTTCCACGCTCGGCAACAGCGAGCACGGCGCCCTGGGCACCATCGAGATCAACGGTGGTGATACGGAAGGAACGTTCACATTAACGACCAACGCCGACCTGCTGCTGGAACCCACCGAAACACTGGTGCTCGGCGGCACGGCGAGCCCGGCCATCCCGGTTTCGCCGGTAACGGTTTCCGTGACGGACGCCACCGGCACCAATGCCAACAAAACACTGCAACTCACGCCCGCCACCGCCACCATTATGGAAGGCGGAAAGGTAACGATGACGGTTGCGCTCCCTGCGGGCATTCAATCTACGCAGGCAATCGTAGTGGCACTGACAAGAGGGGCAGGCAGCTCCGCATCGCTCGCAGCTGGTGAATACAGCTTCCCGGCAACGGTCACCATCGATCCGATGACGAACAGCGCCACGTTTGATGTAGAGGCGATCGCAGACGGCAACATCGAAAGCCCCGAGCTGCTCGAACTGGTAGCCGGCGGAACGGTGTTCGGATTTGCATCGACAGACAAATCCGCCATCACGATCACCGACGTTTCCAACAAACACATAACAGTAACCGGTCCTGCCACCGTAGCGGAAGGCAGCAGCATTACGTACCGCTTCAGTCTGCCGGCCGGCGTAACCGCTTCCAGCGATATCAATATCGGCCTGGCGGTGGATGCGGCCGCTACAGCAACGCTAGCCGATCTGACCGGTTTGCCAGTGGTGAAAATCCCGGCAGGACAACCTTTCGTTGACGTTACGTTTACCGCGAAGGCAGACGGGCTCATCGAACCGGACGAAACGCTGATCCTGAACCCCTCGGCCGCAACGTTCACTTTCTCCCAACCTGCATCGTTTACCATCACGGATGGGGACCTCGCTGCCGCGGGCATCACCCTTTCGGTGGCGCCTGCCAGCCTGGCGGAAGGTGGCAGCACGGTAGTGAAAGCCACCCTCACCGGCGGCGTAACGGCTACCGCAGGCATTACGGTGACGCTGGCGAAAGGAGGGGCGTCGACCCTGTCTGATACGGAACATGGCGCGCTGGGCGTGATCACGATCCCGGCGGGCTCCACCGAAGGAACATTTACCCTTTCCACCAACACCGACCTGCTGCTCGAACCTGCGGAAACGCTCGTGATCGGCGGCACGGCCAACCCGAATATCCCCGTAACCGGCACCACCCTCACCGTGACCGACGCAACCGGCACCAATGCCAACAAGACATTGCAGCTCACGCCGGCCGTAACTACGGTGGCGGAAGGCAATAAAGTAGTGATGACGGTGGCGCTGCCTGCGAATATTATTACCACGCAGCCCATTACCGTAACGCTCGCCAGGGGCGCAGGAAGCGCAGCTACACTGACGGCCGGCGATTATGTTTTACCTGCCAGCGTAACGATCGCTGCGGGCGCCAACAGCCAGACTTTCGACGTGGAAGCTGCGGCGGATGCGATCATCGAAAGCGCTGAACTGCTGCAGATCACGGCATCTGCGAACGTATTCGGTTATGCGACCAGCAAATCTGCAGACATCACGATCACCGATGTTTCCAATAAGCTCATCACTGTGGCCGGTCCGGCTACGGTGGTGGAAGGGAATACCGTGACGTGGACGTTCAGCCTGCCGGCTGGCGTCACTTCCGAACAACCCGTAGTCATCAACCTGGCACAAGGTTCCGCCACACCGGCGGCATCTGCGGCCGATGTGGAAGGAGGCTTCCCTGCTTCGGTGACCATCCCGGCAGGTTCGCCTTCCGTGACGCTGGACATCGACATCAAATCGGACGACCGCATCGAAACGGTCGAGAAGCTGGAACTGGTGCCCTCGGCAGCGGGAGGCTTCACTTTCAGCAAGCCTGTCCTGATCGATATCCACGACGCTCCCGTAACCGGCAACATCTCGATGACGGCGTCGGCAGCTACCATCCGCGAAGGCGCTTCCGGCACAACGATCACCGTTGCGCTACCGGGCACCTACATCGCAGGCGGCAACATCGTCGTGAACATCTCGAAAAACGCCCTTTCCACCGCAGCAAATACAGATCACTCGGCATTGCCCGCTTCCGTGACCATCGGCGACGGACAGCATTCCGCAACATTCACGATCAGCGCGGCAACGGATAATATTCTCGAACAGCTCGAATCGCTGCAACTGGAAGGTGCTGCAACCGGATTTACGGTAGACGGTATCAGCATCAGCCTGGAAGACGCGACCAGCCTCGATCCTGCTAACACGAAGATTTCGCTGCTGCCTGCCGGCGCACGGATCGCGGAAGGAACGGCGGGCCAGTTCAGGCTCAGTCTGCCTGCGGGCATCACTTCCAGCACCGATATCGCGGTGCAGCTCGCCAAGGTAGACGCTACGTCTACCGCGGCAGACACCGATCACGGCGCCATTCCCGTACTCGTGACCATCCCCGCGATGGCTGCTTCCAGCGCCGATTTCGCGATCACGGCCGCTACGGATGGCATCCTGGAGCCGGTTGAAGTATTGCGCATCGGCGGAAATCCGCCCACGGGCTTCAGCTTCGAAGAAAGTATGATCGAAATTGCGGATGGCACGGGCCTAATCCCTGCCAACCGCCTCATTACTATCACCATCGATTCTGCCACCCTGCATGAAGGGAATGCCACGAAAGTGAAATTCTCCCTGCCTGCAGGTATCACCACGGCGCTGCCCATTACGATCACGGTAGGGGCGAACGCCGCACAAACCGCCACAGCGGCCGATTTCTCCATCTCGCCGCTCCCCGTGGCCATCGGTGCGGGCCAGCACGAAGTAACGGTACAGCTCACCGCCGTACAGGATATGATCGCCGAAGTGGCCGAAGTGCTGCAAATCACCGCCGCCGCCACCGGGTATACGTTTACGCCGGCGCCAACAATCACCATTCCTGGTGAGCCCGCGCCCGGACTGAGCGTTATGTTGACGAAAACCGCCGATGCGGCGGAACCCTCGTCTAACGGCAGCTTCCGCATCCAGCTGGCCACCGGCACGGCGCCCGCGGATATTACCGTGGCCTACACGACCGGCGGCACCGCCACTTCCACGAAAGATTACACCGCATTATCCGGCACCGCCGTCATCAAAGCGGGCGATGCGGGCGTGAATGTTCCGGTGAACGTGCTGGACGATAAAATCCTCGAAAACAGTGAAACCATAACGATGACCCTGGTTTCCGGTAGCTTCGATTACCTGGGCGCCACCGTTCCCGTGAACATCGCCACCGCCGGCGCAATATCCATGACGCTGGCAGATGACGATGGGAACATCGACCGGAGCATCCTCATCGAAAAGATCGCCGATGCCGCAGAACCGGCCACACCGGGCCGCGTGCGCGTCCGCTTCGCAAATACCGACTTAACGACGGTTGTGCCGGTGAACGTGACCTACAACATCGGCGGCACCGCATCCGCAGGCGCGGATTACCAGGTACTCACCGGTTCCATAGACATCCCGGCCGGACAGAAAGAAGCCATCATCACGATATTGCCCGTCAACGACCTCATCCTCGAAGGCACGGAAACGGTCGTAATCACGCTTTCGGCAGCCTCTGCACCGATCGGCAGCTACACCTGGCCCATCGCCGCACAAAACACCGCCACGGTGAACCTGCATGACGATGACCAGATCAAAATGGAAGTGACTGCACCGGTGGAAATCACCGAAGGCGGCAATATGACGGCCACGCTCCGTTCGTCGGAAGCTTTCCCCACGGCCATTCCAGTGAAGATCACGCTCACGCACAACGCCGTGCGTTCCGTGAGCACGGCCACTCCGCGGACGGGCACCACGCTCACCGTGACCATGCCGGCGAACCAGACGGAAGTTACCTTCCAGCTCACATCCGACGAAAACGATACGAACGATGACGACGGTTACATCAACCTCGCCATTCTGCCCCACAGCGGCGCCGGCCAGCCTTATGGCGTAGGAACGGCCGATAAGTCGAGCACCGCGGTAAAAGACAATGACGCACTGGTGATCAGTTTCGCATCAGACAGCGCGCGGATCGACGAAGGCAATTCCGGGATGGCCATGCTGGCTTTCAAAGTAACGCTGAGCCGGAAGAGCACGCGCCCGATCGAGCTGCAGTACGCGTTCGCAGACGCGTTCGAAGGCCAGGGTGCCGGTAAGGACCCCCAGCGCGCGAAACCCGCCGAAGACTTCCAGGACGCCACGCGCAAGATCGTGATCGCGGCAGGGGAAGTGGAAGGTGTGATCGAAGTGCCAGTGATCGGCGATGTGAACGTGGAAGAAGACGAATTCTTTGCCGTGAAACTGACAGCGGCCGTGGTGGCTTCATCGCAGAATGTGCCCACGATGGGGACGGCCGCCATTGCGGTGGGCGTCATCGTGAACGACGATGTGATCCCGGACATGGAGATCCGTGTGCACAAGGGCCTGTCGCCCAACGGAGACGGGAAGAACGATGCGCTGGTGATCGAGAACATCGAAAAGTATGTCCGCAACGAGATCGCGATCGTGAACCGTTGGGGAGGTACCATTTTCCAGACCACGAATTATCATAATCAGAACAACGCGTTCAAAGGCATCGCCAACCGGGGCGGTGGCAACGGCAGCCTGCTGCCCGACGGGTCTTACTTCTACGTGCTCCAGGTGTGGGACGCAGAGGGTAAGATGACGCGTTTCACCGGCTATATCGTACTGAAATCCGCCCAATAAGCTTTAAATGTTTTTGAGATGAAAACAGGCATTCAAAAGATTTTCCTTTCCCTGGCCGCGCTCTTCGTGGCCGGGGAAGCTGCCGCCCAGCAACAGCCGCTGTATGCGCAGTATCAGTATAACGGGATGGTGATCAATCCCGGATATCCATCCATGGACGAGTTCGGCAGCGCCACGGTGGTGATGCGCAACCAGTGGGTGGGGATGGAAGGCGCGCCGAAAACTGCGACGTTTTCCTTCTATTCGCCTATCCGCTCCACGGGCACCAGCGTCGGGTTCATGGCGCTGAAGGATGAGATCACGGTGTATTCCCAAACGGGTTACCATTTGAACATCTCCCAGAAGGTGAAGCTGGATGATAAACTCTACCTGGCGATGGGCCTGAAGGGTGGGATGGAGCAGTACCGGGAGAACAACGATCACCTTGGGAGTCCTGACGATCCGGTGTTCGCCAATAACCAGTCGTACTGGAAAACCGACGTCGGATTCGGCTTCGTGTTATTTTCCGACAAGTGGTTCATTGGCTTTTCTGCCCCCTCGTTCCACAATTTTGACCTGGGTGGCTCGGTGAATAAGGTGGAGTTCAAGCGGCATATGTACCTGCACGGGGCGTATATCACCAAGATCAACGACTTCCTGAAATTTAAGCCGGGGGTGGTTTTGCGCCAGGTGAGCGGGACGGGTGTGCAGGCGGATATCAATGCGATGTTCATCCTGAAAGACGTGTTATGGGCGGGTGCTACCTGGAGAACGGAGAAATCGGCCTGTGCAACGGTGCAGGTGCAGGTGTCGAAGAACTTCCAGTTCGGGTATTCGTATGATTTTGCGTCGAACACGCATTTGAAGAGCATGCAGGGCGGATCGCACGAACTGATGCTGAATTACCGGTTCAGCCTCCAGAAAGATAAAAAACCGACTCCCCGATTGCTTTAACGGATAAAATTTTATACATTAGTGAAATAAATATTCGGATTTCAGCATCTGAAATTTATCCAGCTACGTATATACTCCCGAACAAGCATACACGACATGTTTCGCCTCGCCTTTCATAGTTGTTTATCCGGGTTTATTTTGGTTAATAGTTAGTTATCCTAACGTGAAGGTTTTGAATCTTCATTTTTTTAAATTAGATTTGATTTAGAGATTGACACCGTAAGTGAGGCTGTTGTTTAGTGATCAACCAAAGTTCTTTCCAACACGATTCCGATTTTAAACATCAAAGATATTTGTCGATGCGGCAACGCAAAGGCAGTAAGAGTTGTCTTAAGCTAAATTGGAGAAAAATTCGAGCCTGATGTTCGTGTCGGGCTCTATTTTCAGTTTTTCTTTCGGCGATCTTACGAAAAGCATTTCAAAGAGTCTTATTAGGGAATAAGGGATTTTTGTCTTAAGCTAAATTGGAGAAAAACGAGCCTGGTTGTCTTATCGGGCTCTTTTCATTTTACCCCTTTCCGACTGCTCCACTTAAACTATCATCCCACCAGAAAATTTTCTGCCGGGCTTACAGAAATAGTTTAGCAATCCTAACTATATAATTAATTTTTTGTAGATTTACAGAGAAGGAAAACGCTTCGCCATGGCCGTTTCCTGAAAATCAACGACATCTGCTTTCACAAACTTTTTATATCCACTTTGCATTACTAGTTAATTTGGAGGATGGGCCTGATTGTCAAGTCGGGCCTCTTTTTTTATGCTTTTTTCCGAAAAATTACTAGATTTAAAACATACCAATGCACCGGATAACCATGAATGAGGAAGTGTTGCTCATGATATTGTTTCTTGCCCACCTGTGGCTGGTGGTCCGTTTTGTGGTGCTTCATACTTTTAAAAGGACCGACAACAACCGCCCTTATCACCTGAAATGGCTCATGCTGGTATTTTTTGTGCCCTTTTTGGGATACGGCCTCTATTTCTGGTTAACCCGCAAGAGCATTTCCGAAAATCAATCCTGATCCGGCGTTATTTTCGTCAAACTTGTCTGACCTTGCTTGCCGCCGATATATGCCTGAAATTCGGCTTATTTCCCCCATTAATCGCTAAAATTCGATCCCGGTCATCCGGTAGATGTTCGGGATAAAGGAAGCGCAATGTTCCCTGGAGGCGCATTTTGCGGGTTATCTGTCGAAAATCCAACTTAAAAAGAATGCTGGACAGACCATCCGTTCGATGCATCCGTCCAGCATTGTTTTTGAAAATCGGCCGGTGAATGCCCGGCTTCGGTCCGGTTATTAACCAGTGAATAGCGTTTGGTAATAGCGCCCATCAATCCGGGTCCCGCTCTTTTTCCATTTTTACCGCGTTCTCATTTTCCTGCCGCAACCTTTCCCACTCTCGGGAAGTAGCCCTGTGCTGCCGGATTGCCCGGATAGACAGGCGAACGGCGATAAAAAGGCACACCAGCGCCGCCAGTACCTGGAAGATGCTGTCGCCAATAAACAGGAAGAAATCGAACGCGCCATGGAACACCACCGCCCAGAAAAGCCCTGTGAACAACAACGTGCCCCTGTGCTGGGGGATAAACTTCGCCAACCCCGCATAATACCCCATCAAAATCGCAAAACAGGCATGCGCCGGCACGGAAATGAACATCCGCGCCCAACCCGTGGCCATTCCATATTGGTACACGTAGCTGATATTTTCCGCCGTCGCGAAACCCATCCCGATCATCACGGAATACACGATACCGTCAAACGGCTCGTCGAACGCTTTTTTCGGGTAAGCGAAGAACCGCAGCACGAGGTATTTTCCACCTTCTTCACTGAGCCCCACGATGAGGAAAGCATAGATCGCGCTGCTGAGCAAACCGTCGCCTGAAGGCCGCCAGCCGCGGATAGCTGCCACCGTCTGCACGAAAAGCGGCAACGCCACGCAGAGTACGCCCAGCAGGAAACAGCGTACCAGCAGGCCCAGGGGCTCACGGTTGCGCTGGTCGAGCGCGTATATGATCAGCATGATGGCGATCCCCGGCGCTACGGCCAGGGCGAATGAATTCATTAACATGTCAGATTCCTTTGGATTGTCTCCGGGCTGCCAGCCAGGCTTCCAGTTCGGACAGGCTGAAGCTGCTCAGGTTTTTGTCGGCAGTGAGACCGCCTTTTTGTGCGGCGAGCGTGCCGTAACGGATGTCGGCAAAGCCTTCGATCGTGTGCGCGTCCGGGTCGATGGAGAGCATCGCGCCCTTGTCGATGGCCAGGGAGATCCATTCCCAGTCGATGTCGAGCCGGCGCGGGTGCGCGTTCAGTTCGATCACCACCTGGTTGGCCACGCAGGCGTCGATAATGGCGGGATGATTTACGGGATAACCGTTGCGGCTCAGCAGGAGGCGGCCGGTCATATGCCCGAGGATCGTCGTATACGGGTTTGCGATGGCTGCCAGCAGGCGGGCCATGGCTTTTTCTTCCGGCATTTTGAGGTTGGAGTGTACGGAGGCGATCACCAGGTCGAAGCTGCGGAGGATATCGTCCGGGTAATCCAGGCTGCCGTCGTTCAGAATATCTGCTTCGATGCTTTTGAAGATTTTGAAGGGCGCGAGTTGTTTGTTCAGTTCGTCGATCTGCGCGTGCTGCGCCAGGATGCGGTCGGGCTGAAGGCCGTTGGCATAGAACGCGGAGCGGGAGTGATCGGAGATGACGAGATATTCGAAACCTTTATCCCTGGCGGCTTTAGCCATATCTTCCAGTGAGCTGGCGCCATCGCTCCATTGGGAGTGGGAGTGGATGATGCCTTTAATATCGCTGGCCTGGATAGGTTCGGGGAGTTTGCCGGCGGCGGCTTTGAGGAGGATATCGGGTGTTTCGCGGAGGGCGGGGGCGATGACCGGGAGGCCGGCGCGGGTGAAAATTTCGGTTTCGGTGGTTTCTGTTCCGCCGTTGGCAGCGCCTTCGCGCGCGAAGAACGCGGTGAGGAAGGCATCGGTGCCGGTGGTGGTGAAGAGTTTGGTGGCGAAATGTTCGGGTGCGGTGCCGAAGAGGCGTATTTTGACCTGTTCACGGAATTGAACGAGGATGGAATCGTCGGTATTGCCGAGCCTTTCGAATCCTTCGAGGGCGTGGAAGGTGTCGGAGATCTGGTTGATGGGGGTGCCTACAACGAATTCCAGTTCATCGATAACGGGTTGCTGGCGGCGGTAGGCGCCGGTGGGGGAGACGGGAGATCCGGGGAAGGATTTCCCGAGGAGGGTGAGGAGTTCATTGGCGAAGGGTTCTACTTCGGCGAAGAGGAACCTTTCGCGGTTGGAGAGGAAGAATTCGATGCTCTGGCGGATGGATTCCTGCGTTTTGGCGCCGAACCCTTTGAGGAGGGTGAGCCGGTTTTCGTTGCAGGCGTAGAGGAGTTCGCCGAGGGTTTCGACTTCGAGTTCTTTCCAGATGGTGGCGATCTTTTTGGGCCCGATGCCTTTGATGCGCATCATGTCGAGGATGCCTGCGGGTGTTTTGGCGAGGTATTCTTCGAGGAGGGGGAAGGCGCCGGTGTCGAGCATTTCGCAAACAGATTTGCCGGTGGATTCGCCGATGCCTTTAATGCGGAAGATAGCGTCTCTGGGAGTTTCCTGGAGGGGAACGGTGAGTTTTTCTATCTGGAAAGCCGCGTTGGCGAAGGATTTGGCTTTAAAGGGATTATCTCCATGGATGTCCATGAGTTTGGCGAGCAGGGAGAAGTTATCGGCGATGACGTAGTTATCCATAGGGGTGTAAGTTAACAAAAAAAGAACCTCGATTTTCATCGAGGTTCTTTATGCTACAGTTTGTAAATCCGATCTTACATGGCCGGAGCTGCAGGAGCAGAGGGAGTTGCTTTTTTAGCAACTTTCTTTTTCGGAGCAGCTTTCTTAGCGGCGGCTTTTTTAGGAGCAGCTTTCTTGGCAGCGGCTTTCTTAGGAGCAGCTTTCTTAGCAGCGGCTTTTTTAGGAGCAGCTTTCTTAGCAGCAGCTTTTTTCGGAGCGGCTTTCTTAGCAGCGGCTTTTTTAGGAGCAGCTTTCTTAGCAGCAGCTTTTTTGGGAGCAGCTTTCTTAGCAGCGGCTTTTTTAGGAGCAGCTTTCTTAGCAGCAGCTTTTTTGGGAGCAGCTTTCTTAGCAGCAGCTTTTTTAGGAGCGGCTTTCTTAGCAGCAGCTTTCTTCGGAGCAGCTTTTTTAGCAGCGGCTTTCTTAATTGTTGCCATTGTTTTTTGAATTTTGGGTTAGTAATTAAAATTGGGTATTAAAAAAACTTTATGGCAAACACTACGCTAAATTAGGCTTCCGCCTGCGCAGTGGTGTCAAATGATTTAACGGAAACGAAAGTGCGGTTTTCGCGACCTTTCCTGAATTCCACCACACCGTCGGTCAGCGCATAGATCGTGAAGTCCTTGCCGATACCTACGTTGGAACCAGCATGGTACACGGTGCCTCTCTGACGGATGATGATGTTACCGGCTACAGCTGCCTGACCGCCGAAGATTTTAACCCCGAGCCTTTTGCTTTGGGAATCCCGGCCGTTCTTTACACTACCTTCACCTTTTTTGTGTGCCATTGTATTATAACTTTAGAAACTTTTAGTCAATATGAATTTAAGCAATTTCGTTGATCTTGATCTTGGTGAAATGGGTACGATGGCCCACTTTCTTCCGGAAGCCTTTCCTGCGCTTCATTTTGAAGGCGATAACTTTATCACCTTGCACATGGCCCAGAATTTCAGCCTTGATCACTGATTTTACATCAGTACCTACGGTAATCTTACCGTCGTTGTCAGTCAGCAGAACTTCTGCAAATTCTACTTTATCTCCGACGTTACCAGCCAGTTGGTGAACGAAGATCTCCTGATCTTTTTGCACCTTGAACTGCTGACCTGCGATTGTTACAACTGCGAACATAGTATTTCCAAAAATAATTTCCTGCAAAGGTATTACTTTGTTTTTTAATCAACAAAACAATTCCTGCAATTTTAATGCCCGTTCACCCGGCATGGGTTTTTACAGGCTTGAAAAATAGTAGATTACATATCAAAGATACGCACTTTTTACAATTTTAGTTTTTTTTAACAATTGTATACATATCCCCCTTCCCCCGCACCCGCAGGCCACCTGCCGCTTTACACCCTGCAAGCCCCGCCAGTGGCCAGTTCTAAAAACGCTTAACTTGCGGACAATTTTTATACATTTGTTACTTACGTTGATCATTAAAATAACGGGGCATGAAGTTTAAATCACTGCTGGCCAAACCATTTGCTTCCATTATCGCCGGAAAGGTGAAGAAGGAAATGATGCGGGCGGCGGAAGACCAGGAGGCCATCCTCCAGGATTTGCTGAAGACGGGCAGGAAAACAGAGTTCGGGAAAGAGCACACATTCGAGAATATTCACAATTATCAGGAATATAAACAGGCCGTTCCCATCCGTGACTACGAGCAGTTCCGGCCCTGGATCGAGAAAATAAAGGAAGGGCGCCACAACATCCTCTGGAAAGGCCTGCCCATGTACTTCGCCAAAACGTCGGGCACCACCAGCGGCGTCAAATACATCCCGATCTCCAAGGAATCGATCGATCATCACTTCAATACGTCCCGCAACGCCGTTTTCTGCAACGTCGTGGAAACGGGCGACGCGTCGGCCTTCGACGGCAAGCTCATCTTCCTTTCCGGCTCCCCCGAACTGGAAAGGATCGCGGGCATCCCCACCGGCCGGCTCAGCGGCATCGCCAACCACCAGATCCCCCGGTACCTCCGTACCAACCAACTGCCCACTTACGAAACCAACTGTATCGAAGACTGGGAGACCAAGCTGGGAAAGATCGTGGACGAGACCATCAACCAGGATATGCGCCTCATATCCGGCATTCCGCCGTGGATGCAGATGTATTTCGACGAACTGATCGCCCGGAGCGGCAAGCCGGTCGGCGAACTGTTCCCCAACTTCAACCTCCTCGTGCACGGCGGCGTCAATTTCGAGCCGTACCGCGCCAAACTGATGGATTCCATCGGCCGGAAAGTGACCACCATCGAAACTTTTCCCGCGTCGGAAGGCTTTTTCGCCTACCAGGACACCCAGCAGCAGGAGGGCCTTCTCCTCAACACCAACGCCGGCATCTTCTTCGAATTCGTGCCAGCGGCGGAGATCTTCTCGCCCAACCCCACCCGTATTTCCCTCAAAGACGTGGAAACAGGGGTGAATTACGCCATGATCGTGAGCACCAATGCCGGATTGTGGGCATATAATATAGGAGACACCGTGAAGTTCGTGTCCCGCAACCCCTACCGTATCGTCGTAACCGGCCGTACCAAGCACTTCATTTCCGCCTTCGGCGAACACGTCATCGGCGAAGAAGTGGAGCACAGCCTCATGGGCGTGGCCGGCCGCCACGGCGTCCGCATCACCGAATTCACCGTTGCGCCAAAAATCCAGGTGAACGGCGAACTGCCTTACCATGAGTGGTTCGTGGAGTTCGAAGACGTGCCCGGCAACCTCGACGGCTTTGCGCAGGAGGTAGACGCGGCGATGCAGGAGCAGAACATTTATTATAACGACCTGTTGACCGGCAATATCCTGCAAACCCTGAAAATCAGGCCGGTACGCAAGAACGGGTTTATCGACTATATGAAATCCATCGGAAAACTGGGCGGGCAGAACAAGGTGCCCCGCCTCAGTAACGACCGTACCATCGCGGACGAGCTGGGCAAATACCTGGAAGGCCGCTGAAAACCGGCATTCCCCAGGTAAATATTCCCCGCCCAACAGGCGGGGCGGCCCTTTTCGCACGCCGCAATTGAAAAAACCTTTAAATTTAAACGCAAGGAGAGATTCAATCTGATCATGAGTAAAAAACGTATAGGCATTTTCGGGTCTACCGGCTCTATCGGCCGCCAGGCACTGGAAGTGATCGAAGCCCACCCCGCCCTGTTCGAAGTGGAAGTGCTGACCGCACAATCGAACGACGCGCTGCTGATCGAGCAGGCGCTGAAACACCGGCCCAACGCCGTAGTGATCGGCGATGAAACCAAGTACGCCGCAGTGAAGGACGTTTTATTCGACCAGGGGATCAAAGTGTTTGCCGGCCCTTCCGCCATGGTGGAAGTGGCCGCATGGGATTCCATCGACCTGTTTTTGTCTGCCATCGTGGGCTTCGCCGGGCTTGCGCCTACGCTGAGCGCCCTGGAGCAGGGCACGCCCGTGGCCCTCGCCAACAAGGAAACCCTTGTGGTGGCGGGAGACATCGTCATGGCAACTGCCCGCAAGAAGAACGTGCCCCTCATCCCGGTGGATTCCGAGCATTCCGCCATTTTCCAATGCCTGCAGGGCGAACCGCTTTCCAAAGTGGAAAAGGTGATCCTCACGGCTTCCGGCGGACCGTTCCTCGGCAAAAAGACGAATTTCCTCATCAACGTAAAGAAAGACCACGCCCTGCAGCATCCCAACTGGAGCATGGGCGCCAAGATCAGCATCGATTCGGCCACCCTCATGAACAAGGGTTTGGAAATGATCGAGGCCAAGTGGCTGTTCGGTTTGCATGCAGACCAGATCGAGGTGATCATCCATCCGCAGTCGATCATCCATTCTATGGTGCAATTCGCCGATGGTTCCATCAAAGCACAGATGGGCCTGCCCGATATGAAGCTGCCCATCCAGTATGCCATGGGGTATCCGGACAGGCTGGTCAACGAATTCCCGCGGTTTTCCTTCAAGAATTATCCTTCCCTGACCTTCGAACAGCCCGACGTGAAAACGTTCCGCAACCTGGCGATCGCCATGGAGGCGCTGCGCAAGGGCGGCAACGCCGCCTGCGTCATGAACGCAGCCAACGAAGAAGTGGTGAACGCTTTCCTGAAAAACAGGATCGGGTTCCTGCAGATGACGGAGGTGATCGAGGAAACGATGGCGAAAGTGCCATTCGTCGAGAAGCCGACTTTACAGCAATATTACCAGGCCGACACAGCTGCCCGCGATCATGCCGCAGAATTGATACATAGCCTGACCTAATTACTTACATTCGCAAAAAATACCTGGTTTTTCAAGCAAATACATGGAAACAACCGCAATATTAGTCAAGGCAGGCCAGTTGCTCCTTTCTTTATCGATCCTCGTGGTCCTGCATGAACTTGGGCACTTTATCCCGGCCAAACTGTTTAAAACGAAAGTGGAGAAGTTCTACCTCTTCTTCGATCCCTGGTTTTCCCTTTTCAAATTCAAGAAAGGCGACACCGAATATGGCGTTGGCTGGCTGCCGTTGGGCGGCTATGTGAAGATCGCGGGGATGATCGACGAGAGTATGGACAAGGAGCAGATGAACCGGCCGCCGGAGCCCTGGGAGTTCCGTTCCAAGCCGGCCTGGCAGCGCCTGATCATCATGATCGGCGGTGTGACGGTGAACCTCGTGCTGGGTTTTCTCATTTATACGATGATCCTTTGGCATTGGGGCGAGAAGATTTTGCCGGTCGAAAACGTGAAATACGGTATTCATACGGATTCCGTGGGTTACAGCATCGGGTTGATGGAAGGGGATAAGATCGTGGCGGTAGACGGTAAAAAACCGGAAGATTTCCGGGACATCACCAAAGGCGTGATCCTCGACGAAGCCAAAACCATCCAGGTGATCCGCGACGGGCAGCAGCTCGATGTGCATATTAAAGATGGATTTGTGGGGGGGACGATCCGGAAGAAGGGCGCCATAGCGGCTGTCAGGCTACCGGCGGTGATCGATACCGTTATCGCGAAAGTGAAAAAGGAGGAGACGCCCGCATACAAAGCCGGGTTGCTGGCAGGGGATACCGTGCTGGCGATCAATGGCCAGCCCGTGCATTATTTCCATGAAATATCGAAACTGGTGGTGAAGGATTCCGGTAAAACGGTGACCGTTATGGTGAAACGTGGCGCGGATACCATTACCAAAAGTGCTAAAATCCCTGCGGCAGGGTACCTGGGCGTGAATGTTTTTCCTGACCGGCATCTTGATTTCGTGACGAAGCGGTATACTTTCGGAGAAGCGATCCCGGCAGGTTTTACAACGGCCATCGAAACGCTGGTAGACTATGTGAAGCAATTACGGTTGATTTTCGTTTCGAAGGAAGTGAAGGCCAGCGAGTCGCTGGGCGGTTTTATGGCGATCGGGAACCTGTTCCCCTCGGAATGGGACTGGCAGAGCTTCTGGACGCTGACGGCGCTGTTGAGCATCATCCTGGCGTTCATGAACATTCTCCCGATACCTGCGCTGGACGGGGGGCATGTGCTGTTCCTCATCTATGAGATCATTACCGGCCGCAAGCCGAGTGAGAAGTTCATGGAGTATGCGCAGATCGTAGGGATGGTATTATTGTTCGGTTTGTTGTTGTATGCGAACGGTTTGGATATCTGGCGAGCGATCACCGGAAAATAAATCAGGAATTATTCGTATCTTTGCAGAGCAAAAATACCGGGGCTGACCGGTTTTGACAGCATAGGTCTTTGAAAGTGTAAGCATGTCGTGCGTTGGATAATTAGCACGTAAATCTGAATACCCAAACTTTAATTGGCGAATCTAACTACGCCATGGCTGCCTAATCAGATTAGGTACCCATTATAGCCGCCGGAATTGTGTCCTACTGCGACTCCCGCCGCTGAATCAAAACCACAGATGGATAAGTGCACATGGTTTCTGTGAGTGTGCAACGAAAAACTTAACGGATAAGGGCAAGGTTGGTTTGTTCCGTTCCTGCCAGGCCTCGAAAAAGCAATAAGGAAATAAGCATGTAGAAAGCTTTCCGGGAATATGTTTGGACGCGGGTTCGACTCCCGCCAGCTCCACGAAAAATTTTTGAATTTTTGATAGGTAAGTCATCCGGCTTACCTATTTTTTTTGCCCGCATTTTTTGCTTTGGTTGCATTGTCGTTGGCAGGGTTGTGTCGTTCCAAATGGATTTGTTGTCCATTGCTGCTTCGAAGGGATGCTGATTGCTGAATAACGCTTTGTCCTATTATCGGAGAATGATGATTGACAGATACTGTAAATAAATACGGACGCTGTGGATATGATTCCCACAGCGTCCGTTTTATTAACCAGGAATTTGCCTTTGCTATTCCAAAATGAACGAAAAATCTTTCAAGCTTCCCCCTTTTACCATTTCTTCCCGCACTGCGCGGAACATGCGTTCCGGAAAGGCTTCCGCTCTTGAAATGGCGACGTCCATCTGCTGGAGGGCTTCCTCTTTTCGATGGAGTTCATAGAGCAACATGGCGCGGGCGTATGGGTACATATTGCTGGATGTATCCTGACGCGTAGGTTCGAGCCAGGCCAGCACCTGTTCGAGCCTCGATGCATCCGTATACATGGAAGTCGCGGCGAAACTGATGCCGGAAAGGTCTTCGAAGGAGATTTCCTTTTCGTACCTGGACAAATAGGATTTTGCAGCAGCGAAGAGGGACGTGGAATCGAAGCTGTCTCTCGCTTCTATCAGTTTCGCGTATTGAATGATCTGGTCTGCTTTTTCAGGATATTTTTCTTTCAGCGACGGACCTTTATCCTTGGAGAACCGGACGGTATTCAGGATAATACCGAACGCAAGCTGTTGCGCGACGCCCTGTCCCAATACGGCATTGACTTTTGAAGGTTCTTCCATCAAGAGTTTGAACCCGGGATCTGTGGTTTTATGGGTGAATTCCTGCAATAAAGCGAGGTACTCCGGAGAAAAGGTATCCTTTACGGTGCGCAGGTAAATGTCTGCAGCCGTGTCTGCCGCGGGATCCCCGACGGATTTGCCGGAAAGCGCGAACGCCCGGAGTTGTTCGGGGGACCGCTCGCCGGAGGTAAATCTGGTTTTCAGGGCGTAATAGCCGGAATCGCGTGTTCGGCCCTGGCGGGCGGATTGGAGGAAGTCGTCGCTGCCGAATGCACCCACAATCCTGTTGACCGGTGTGCCGTTCGCTTCGAGGTACACCATGGTGGGATAACTTTTGACTTTATAGCGGGTCGCGAGCATGCGTGCCGATTCCCGCCAGCGGCGTACGAATGCATTGTCGGCCGCGGTGCTGTCTACCTGGATTTTAACACTGATATAGTGCTCATTCATGTAAGCGCCCACTTTTTCCATTGTAAAAATGTACCGCGTCATATGTTTGCAGGGGCCGCACCAGGTGGTATAAAAATCGATGAAAATACCTTTGTGCTCACGTTTGGCGAGCGCCTGCACTTCTTCATAAGTAAGTTCGTTCCGGAAATTGATCCCCTGCGCATGCGTGCTAACGGCGGCCAGCAGCGCGATCGCCATTTGCAGGGCAACCCATTTCAATCTCAGCGGTCTGTTGAATAATCGTTTCAATTGTATCGATATTTTGATGTTACGTTCGGTTGACAGACACAACTTTACGCAGACTATCCGAAAGAAAAAACAGAATTTCCATTCACCCGAAACCGACTTCCGGTTGCCTGTTAGGATATGCGACAACTCTTCTTCCGCCAATTGAAGGCATTTCATTATACGGTGCCTGTTCTCGCCGCCGGGTTACTTTGCTCGTCGTTCACGACGGTCAATGACAAGGAAACCCATCGGGTCAACACGCTCCGCCAGGTGATGAAACGCATCACGACCGAGCATTTCCAACCGAAAGCGCTGGACGATAATTTTTCCAGTTCCATCTGGACGAAGTATCTCCAGAACCAGGATCCCAATAAGTTACTGTTCCGCCAGCAGGATATAGCACTGTTGCGGAGTTGGGAAAAGCAGATCGACGATGAGCTGAAAGCGCCGTCGCTGGGCTTTTTCCGCCAGGCAGACAGTCTGTTGGTCATACGCATAAAGGAAATAATGCCACTGTATCGGGGAATACTGGCCAAACCGATGGATTTTTCGCGGAAAGACAGTATAGCGGCTACCATCGAGCATTGGCCGGGAGGGGAGAAGGCGTGTAAGCTGGCCTGGGAGCGTTATCTGAAGCTACAGATTTTACAGAAGATGAGGGAAGTCCAGGCGGAAAAGCCCGCGTTAAGCATGGCTGCCGCCGAAAAGGAAGCACGGGCGAAAGTGTTGTTCCGGCAGGATGTTTTTTACAACAATTATGTCGGGGAATCGGGGACAGACCTGCGGTTTTCGTCTTTTATGAATACGGTGGTGATGGAAATTGATCCGCACACGAATTTTTACGCGCCGGCAGACGAAAGGGAGCGCGACGCGCGCATGTCTCACCGGTACTTCGGGATCGGTCTGGAGCTTTCGGCCGACGAAGGGGAGATCCGGGTGAAGCGGGTGCTTCCGGGTGGATCGGCGGAGCGCAGCGGGTTGCTGCAGGCGAACGATCATATTCTGAGCCTGGCCGATGCAGGCGGGAAGATGAAGCCGTTGGCGGGGTTATCGGTGCCGCAGGTGTCGCAGATGGTGCGTGGGGATTCGGGGTCGGTGCTGCGCATGCTTGTGAGCCGCGCGGGCAGGGAGTCGGAGATCAGTCTTACAAGGGGCGTGATCCTGGATAATTCCAACGCGGCGAAGAGTGCCGTCATAGAAAGGAATGGGAAGCATTACGGATATATCAAACTGCCGGATTTTTATAGGGACCTGAGCCGGCCGGACGGCGCGCAATGCGCGGTGGACGTGGCAAAGGCGGTGCTGGCCCTGAAAAAGGAAAACGTTGCCGGCATCATTATCGATTTGCGCGGTAATGGTGGCGGATCGCTGGAAGAAGTGCAGAAGATGGCCGGGATATTTTTGCCCGCGGGCCCGGTGTCGCAGGGGCGGTTTAAGGACAAGGTCACCCGGTTCGATATGATGCAGTGGAAGGACGTGTCGTACGACGGGCCTTTGACGGTGATGGTGGACGAAAGCAGTGCGTCGGCTTCCGAAATGTTTGCCGGGGCGATGCAGGATTATGGTCGTGCCGTAGTAGTGGGCAGTCCTTCTTCATATGGAAAAGGAACGATGCAGGAAACCCGGGCGATGGGGAAGATGGGCAACAAGCAGCTGGGAACGCCCAACATCAGTTATGGCTCGATGGCCATTACGTTGGGACGGTTTTACCGGATAACGGGTGCGTCTACGCAGTTGCAAGGGATAACGCCCGACGTGGTGTTCCCTGGAAAGGGAGAGTGGAACGGGTTCCGGGAGCGGAATTACCCGACGGCTTGGGAGCCGGATACGATGGCTGCGGCTTATTTTGAGCGATGGGAGCGTGCCGGAACGCTGACGGCGCCTATTGCGGCGGCGAAGGCCCGGGTGGCGCAGGATACGGGGTTTGCCGCGATCCGGGAGGCCCTGGGATGGCTCAAGGCGCATGAAAAGGATGTTCGGCCGCTATCTTTTAAGGAATTTCAACGTGCGGCGGCTGAGAAAGCGGTCTTCGAGCAGCGGCTGGAAGTTGCGGCCCGCATGACAGGGGGCGGTGTGATGGGGGCCCGGGTTCTGGTGTCCGCAGCGGCGGGGTCTCCGGAGGCGGACCGCCAGGAGGAATGGCTCAAAACGCTGCGTACCGATCGGTATATCGCCCATACGGCTGACCTTGTGGGGGATATGGCGCCTTGATCAAATGCAAAATCTGCGAAATCAAATAATTAACTATTTTGTGAGGGTAATAATGATGTGTGCTATAAAGGGGTATGAGTCAACCAATTTCACGAGATCAGATTTCGTTCGAGGATCTTTTCCGTCAACATTATTCGGCGCTTTGCCGGATCGCATTTTATGTGGTGGAAGATGAGGAGGCGGCCAAAGACATCGTTCAGGATTTTTTCCTGTATTGCTGGAATAAGAAGGACGAGCTGGTCATCAACGTCGGATTTCCGGGATATGCTGCGCGGTCGGTAAAAAATGCATCGTTGAATTATATCAAACGGGCAGGCCGGATCAGTTTTGAAATGACTGATGAATTAGTGGAAACCGTTGCAGACCCGACCGATGAATCATCCGAAAACGAAGAAATAAGGAATGCCGCCCTATGGGCGGCCATTTCGCGTTTACCCCAACAGCGCCGCACTGTGTTTCTTCTCAGCAACCGTGATGGATTAAAGTACGCGGATATTGCGGCCCAGCTGGATATTTCCATCAATACCGTCAAGACCCACATTAAGCTGGCGTACCAGTATTTACGGAAGGAGTGCGGCTGGTTGGTCCGCGTTATCAGTATCCTGTTTTTTCTTAAATAAAAATATTCCCCGGCATTCACCCTTTTTCAAACTTGTGTTGCCATTTATATAGTCAAAGAATGGAAAATCCGGATCACGATATTGAATGGGATCGGTTGCTCCCGAAACTGGAGGACCTCGAACAAAATGCTTCCGCTGGCAACAGCGATGAGGACGAACACTTGCGTCTTGCACATGAAATTCGCCGCCGTACAAAGGCCGGTGGCCCGGGAATTCAATTCCCGGCTGAAGCGCAATCCGCGGCCGATGCGAAACTCGCGGGTGATGCACAACTCGCAGCAGATGCAAAACTCGCGGCAGATGCAAAACTCGCGGCAGATGCACAATTCGCAGCAGATGCACAACTCGCAGCAGATGCACAACTCGCAGCAGATGCACAATTCGCAGCAGATGCACAACTCGCGGCGGATGCAAAACTCGAGGCTGATGCAAAACTCGAGGCCGATGCACAACTTACGGCTGATGCAAAACTCGCGGCTGATGCACAATTCCCAGCTGATGAAGGTTGGGCGCGGTTTCAGCGAGCAGTTGAAATGGAAGGCATGAAATCTGGAAGTGATGCTGCGGATGGGCAACGTACGGCTGATACGGAAGCAGGAAAACAGGGAAGCGGAAAATTACGCCGGCTTTGGTGGGCTGCCGCTGCGGCAGCGGCAGTGATCGCGGTTGTAGTAGGCGTTCGTACCCTAAGGAACGATGCGGGCCGCACCGGTGGGGACTCGCCGGAAGCGATAGCGCACGTGTCCTTGCAGATTACGATCAAATCTTCCAACGGAAAGACCGTTGTGCTGGGAGACAGTGCCATCCAATTGCAGTTGAATAACGGTGCCACCATCAATTCCGCAGGGGACGATATCGTATACGCAGATGCCGGATCGGGTACAGAAACGGTAGATACTTTGCTGATCCCGCGGGGCAAACATGCCCGCATCCTGCTGGCAGATGGTTCGGCCGTTTGGATGAATGCGGCGTCGAAACTCATCTATCCTTCAGCGTTTTCCGGCAACAGTCGCCGAGTGCAGGTAGAAGGAGAAGCGTATTTCGAAGTTGCGCCCGATGCGCGGAAGCCGTTTATCGTGCAGGCGGGAGGTATGGATGTGGAGGTGCTTGGTACGGCATTCAATGTCAATACCTATACAGGCATTGCATATACCACGCTTGCCAGTGGAAAAGTAAAAACCAGCGCAGCCGGCAAATCGATGGTACTGTCCCCCGGGGAACAGGTGGCTTTCGATCCCGCATCCGGCAGCATGGACCGTACTCAGGCGGATGTTCGCGGAGTTACGGCCTGGAAAGACGGCCAGCTTTATTTCGACGACGCCAGCCTGGAACAAATTGCAGGAACATTAGACAGGGAATACGACTATACATTCCGATTTGAAGACGAATCCCTGCGGCAGCGCAGCTTTACGCTGGACATGTCGCGCCCGGATGACTTGATAACGGTACTCGAACAACTCAAAAAAACAACTGGGGACATCCGGTTCCGGATACAAGGCCGGACGGTAATTTTTGATAAGGACTAGCAGGGACTATCGCTGCAGGCTTGAATACATAGATACGAATTCGCCGTAGACGAGGCGGCAAGTAAATCTTTTTATCAACATGAGATCAAAATCTGGATTGCTTATCGGAGGATGGGCCTGGCAGTGCTATGCCCGCACATTCCTCCTGGTGTTTTTGCTGGCGCTTTCCGGCAGTTTGGCCGCGCAAACCCGTTCCGTTATGGACATTCGGGTGAACTATAAAGCGGACAAAACATCCCTGGCCAAGGTGCTTAAAGACATTCGCGCGCTTACCAACGTGCGCTTTACCTACAACTCCGACCTTATCCGCAATCAACCACCGGTTAATGTGGATGCGAAAGGTCAGCGGCTCCAGGATGTGCTGCAACACATCCTGGCAGGTACCAAACTGCAGTTTGCAGAAGATATGGGCGGGATCATCATTTATCCCGAAGTGGAAGCCAATCAAAAAAAGGCAGGAAAAGCTTCCTGTTGAGCGGGCAGGTCGTTTCCGAAAACGGGCCCAACCTGGAAGGGATTTCCATCCGGGCCATGGAATCGAACATCGGAACGGTAACGGGCGACGACGGGATATTTTCCCTCATGGTGTACGAAAACGAGCTGCTCCGATTTTCCGGCGTAGGCATCCGTGCCGTTACCATGCGCGCTAATCCGGCAACAGAAGGCCTCCTGAAAGTGACGTTGAAGCCCTCGCCCGAGGAAATCAAGGAAGTGGTGGTAAACGGCTATCAACGCATCGAAGCGCGGATGGCCACTGCATCTACGTTCAAACTCAATGCGGCAGACATCCTCCAGCCCGGAGAGCCCTCGATCGACAGAATGCTCCAGGGAAAGGTACCTGGCCTGATGATCCTCAATACTTCCGGCGGCGTAAATGCGGCACCGAAGATCCGTATGCGCGGAACCTCCACCTTCATCGGGAACGCTTCGCCCATCTGGGTGATCGACGGGATGATCCGCCCAGAGCCAGTTCCCCTCGCCACCGGGGAACTGAACAACATCATCGGCGGCGATTTTAACCTGCTCGGTAACGCCGTTCGCGGACTGAACCCTTACGACATCGAAAGCATCACCTTTCTCCGCGACGCGGCGGCTACCGCCATTTACGGCACCCAGGCCGCCAATGGTGTGATCGTGATCCAGACCAAAAGAGGTAAGGCGGGGCCCTTGCAGATCAGCTATAACACCGATATGTCTTTCTCCGCCCGGCCTTCCTATCGCAGGATGAATCTTATGAACTCCGAAGAAAGAATGAATTTTTCCAAAGAGATCATCGACGACGGCCTGGTGAAGGAACGCTTTACCGCAGGTTTCGAACCGGAATCTTCTTATGAAAAATTACTGGCGAGGCTGTACGCGCGCGAATTGACGGAAGATCAGTTCAAGGCTGCCGTACAGGCCAGCAGTTCCCGGAATACCGACTGGTTCAGGGAGCTTTTTCGCAACGCGTTCAGCATGAATCATTCGCTGAGCGTGGGCGGAGGTAACGAAAATACCACCTGGTACGCCTCGTTGGGTTACGGGCGTAACAACGGCGCAGGGAAGAAAGACGGGAACGAAAGATACAATGCCGACATCCGGCTGAACGCGAAACTGAGCAAACGATTGAAGCTGGACCTCCACCTGATGGCGGGTTACAGCCAAATGGAAGGATATTATACCGCAGTGAACCCCATGACCTACGCGATCCAGGCCAGCCGGTTTATGGATCCGCATGAAAGATATGCGTGGTCGCTTCCCGATGTGCCCAGCGGTAACTATATCCCGAAACCGATCAACTACAACATCCATGACGAAATTGCCAATACGCTCAATACCAATGCTTCCCGCAATGCGTCGGCCAATCTGCAGTTATCTTATAACATCGGAGGCGGTTTGCGTTTCGAACATATGTCCAGCGCTATTTCCGACGCCACAGACGCGTTTCGTGCGGCGTTCGAGGCCAGCAGCCATTCGGGGAAAATCAGGGGCTGGAACCTGGGCGAAGTCGTTCCTGTTGAAGTCATGAACCGGTCGGAGTTAAATCGCGGCGGGATCGCGAATTTCAGTAACATGAACAGCCTCACTATCAATACCCGGAACTCGCTCCAGTTTTCAAAGTACCTTTTCAAGCAGCGCGACCAGTTCGACTTTACCGTGGGTACGGAAATCAGTTCGCGCCAACTGAAAGGGCATCTTTCCCAGGAGCCCGGATATTACCATGATCGCGGAAAAACGTTTTATGCCAACGATTTTTCCAGGAGAAGGCAGAGCCGGAACCAGCTGATGGACCAGCTCGACAACAGGCTCGGGGTATATGCCAATGCTGCGTATAACTACGACAACCGGTATACCGTTGGCGTTACGGTACGTTCCGACGGTTCCAACCGTTTCGGGCAGTATTCCAACTCCAAATTCCTTCCCAACTTCGGCTCTTCTTTCCGCTGGAATGTTACCGGCGAAAAATGGATGAAAACCACCCGGTTCTTCAACAACCTCGGTCTCCGCGCTTCGTACGGTACCCAGGGCAACGTGGTAACACAGGTTGGGCCCAGCCTCATCGCCAACTTCATTCCGGGAACGGAGGAAGAACGCAACCTGCTTGGCAGGCCCCCGTTGTTATCAAAACCCTTCCATACCCCAATCTGCGTTGGGAAAAGACCTATCAATGGAACCTCGGGCTCGATGTGGCGTTACTCCAGAACCGTGTGAACCTGGCGGTGGACCTCTACGGCAAGAAAAGCGTAGACCTGCTGTCGGCCCGCGCAGTGCCTGCCGAAAACGGGGTAGAGGAAACGTATGTGAACCTCGGGAATATGACCAACGGGGGACTTGAAATTACCCTGAACGTGGTGGCAGTGCAAAAGAAAGACATGACCGTTTCGTTCACGTTCATGAACAGTATCAACCGGAATAAAGTCGGCGAGCAGGGATACCGCAACAATCATATGGATTACCTCAGCGGAAGTGCCATTATGCCCGGCCGTCCGCTCAGTGGATTTTATTCCTTCTCATATAATGGTCTCGACGGAAAAACGGGTCTTCCCGTCTTCAACTTCATGAACCCCGGTAAAATACTGAACGAGCCCTACGAATACATGGTGTACAGCGGGCAACTGGAGCCGTCTGTTTTCGGGAACGTAGCACCGAGCTTCCGATATAAGAATTTTTCGATGAATATGGCCTTGTACTACAGCATAGGCGCTTCCAAAAGGTTGAACCAGATGTTCCGCCGGCTGGATGCCGGGTACGGGATCCCGTCACCCTCTTCCAACGCCAGCCGGGACCTGATCGATCGCTGGCGTAAACCCGGCGACGAGCAATTTACCGACGTGCCGGTGATCAGGGATATTTTCCCGGCGGGCTATCAGCAGCTCCCCATGGTGCGGGACTTTGCGGGTGCGGGAAGTATGGCGCAATACCAAATGTATGATCTGTCAGATCTGCGCGTGGTGAATGCCAACTTCCTGCGATGCAGATATATCATGATGGCTTACGCAGTTCCCGCAACCGTATTCCGTAATACACCTGTTAAAAACCTGCGGATGAGCCTGAACATTTCCAACCCCTTCACGATCGCTTCCCGTCAACTGAATGGGCAAGACCCCGAAATCGATGGGGTAGGTACTACCGCCCTGCCGATTTCCCGCCAGTTTGCATGGAGCATACAGGCAAATTTTTAACGGACAAATCTGAAAGCTGATGAAAAAATTATTCTTGATAGCGATACTGGCCGGGGCAACGGGCATTACGTCCTGCAAAAAATTTCTCGAAGAGCGCTCCCAGACAGATATCATACCTACAACTGTTGCTGATTACGGCGATATCCTTTGTACGAAAGGATATCCCGACGGGAACAGCAAATTACAGCCGCAACTGTTTTTCCTGACCGATGATGTGGAATATTACTTGACGATCGGCTCCACCGATCATCAGGCGCACCAGAAATATTCGCCGATTTTTAAATGGCAGGCGGAGTATACCGAAGCGGTAAGGCTGGCAGGCGGCGAAACTACGGTGATCAATTCCTGGGAAACATATTATAAGCTGTTGTTGCCTGTAAACGTTGCCCTGCAGTACCTCGATGTCGCGAAAGGCGACAACGACGAGCGGGAATGGTTTAAAGGCCAGGCGTTCGGGTTGCGGGCGTACTATTACTACATGCTCGTTAACTTGTATGCGATGCCGTACAATACGGCTGGTACCACGCCGGATAAATTGCCCGGCGTTCCCCTGAAACTGGATGCCAATGTGGTGGAAAGCGATTTGACCCGCAATAGCGTGGCCGAAGTGTATGCACAGATCAAAAAAGATATCGACAGCTCTATCAGACTGCTCGAGAAAGATAAAAGGGAGCGGGAGAAAACATTCTTTAGTCATGTTGCCGTTCATCTGCTCGCCAGCAGGGTAGCGCTTCAAATGGAAGACTGGCAGGCCGCGGTGGACCATGCCAGCTACGTTTTGCAATACAATCCGGAACTGCAGGACCTCGCGGGCTGGTCCCAGGAGTATTCCCCGATCCGCAGCCAGAGCCCCGAAACCATCTGGGCCTACGGTACCAACAAGGAAACGGAAGTGAACGGGTTCCCGCTCCTGGCGGATGTTTCGCACAACCTTTACGATTCTTACGAGCCTAATGATCTTCGTACGTTTTACTACATCTGGTGGACGCCTCCGGAACTGAAAGTCTGGTTCGCTCCAGATTATTCCAGCCAGAAACATTTCAACGATATGGATTATATGATCTGGAGAAGTTCCGAAGCCTATCTCAACAGGGCGGAAGGGTACATTCAGCTGTATCGTAAAACCGGTGATGCATCGTTCGCACAAAAAGCACTCACAGATCTTAATACGCTTCGCGCCAAAAGGTTCAATCCCGGAGAAGCACCGGTGTGGGGTATGATGCCGGGTGACGAGCTGTTGACAAAGTACCGCGCAGAGCGCCGCCGTGAATTATTCTTCGAGGAAGGCCACCGCTGGTTCGACCTCCGCCGCTATGGCATGCCGCGTATCGAGCACGTGTATCGCCCCAGTGAAGCCGTTACCGAGGTGTACGTGCTGGAGGAAAACGATCCGCAATACGTGCTCGCGATTCCGCGGGAAGTATTGGATCGCAACCGTTCCCTCACGCAAAACAAACAGATTACCTACGTCCGCAAACCGCAATAAACTCAACCAACATGGCACTTACTTTCAAACGATTCGCAGCGGCGGCAGGGATGGCAGGAGCCCTTTGCATCCTGGCTGCATGCGGCAAGGAAGCGAAACCAAGCCCGCAATTGTTGCCCGACGCATTCCAATTGCCGCAGGGGAACCATGCGTTCGATAACGAAATCGTCGCGTTTAAAAAACAATACGGTACTTATATCCTTTATAAATTCAACTATCGTGATTTCGCCTACAACAACACCGGCTACCTATCAGATACCGCGGCGCTGGGAGATCCTGCGTATGTTGGGCAGTTGATACAAGTGTTCAAGGAAAGCCTGTCGGTGTTCCCGGAGAGCTTCATTAAAACAACCGTACCATTTAAGATCATCCTCTCCTCCGCCATAGGAGCACCTTTGCCTGGCGGCGCCATCAATGTGACGACCGGTTTCGCCGCCAGCCCGGAAATGCTGGGCATCGGGTGGACGAAAGCCGAACTGGAACAGCAGACGCCCGAGGAAAGGAAAGCTTTCCTGGCCTCCCTGCGGCGCTATTACATGTATCGTGCGGCGCTGGGGAAAAGCGTGGAAATGCCGAATGAGTTCCTCGCCCTGTGGCCCGCCAGTATCTCTGGCATCACCGAGAACAATAAATACCAGTTCGGGATGCTGGAAGTGCAGGCGCCTAACCGGCCCGACCGCGCGCAGGATTTTTCCAGCTACACGCAGGCCATCATGAGCCATACAACGGCCGAACTGGAAGCGACCATTCTCAGTCCGCAGAAAGACACGAAAGGGATCGTACGCCGCAAATACAACATCGTACTGAATTATTTCCGCGAGAAACATAACCTGGACCTGGCTGCCATTGGCAACCGGCCGTAATCCGTTCATCTAATTAATGCATTTGGAATGAAGAAAACCTTTGGGCTCCTGATAGCCGCCGTATGTGGAACACTGACGGCCGCAGCCGGCGAACCTGGCAAATTTCAACTGAACCTGCACTCGAAAACGAATGCCAATTACACTTTCATGTTCTCGTACATCGGAGCCAATGGGCATGTGTTCGAGCAGATACATGGTAAGGAGGGGCAGGCGCCCCTGCCCATTTTGCGGGATTTGAGCAAAGGCAGCCAGATAATGTTTATACATAGTAAAACCTTTCTCGTTAATACCAATGAACCGCTGGAAGTAGAAATGGATGTATCGCAGATGCGGAATATGAGACCGCATGCGCTGTACAACGACAGGAAGTTCCAGCTGCCGAACAGGATCGATTCAATCTATTTTACTTGCGGCGAAGCGAAGACGAGGGCGGAAATGGATGGATTGCTCAAGTTGGCGGATGCATGGATCGCGAAGGAAAAGAAGGCCGCAGTATTATCGGCCGATGAGCTGGAAACGGTTGCCGTATTTGAAGGTTTCTGCCGGATGATGGCCAAACGTTCGATGGTGCGTGCGCACGAAGAAGTGACCAAAACGGAAGGTTTTTCCGACTGGTATTTTGAGGGATTCGATCTCACCAACCCTCATTTCGACAGGATCGGCAATGCGCATCTGATGAGCACCATCGTTTCTACCTGGTGGTTTGGCCGGCAGGCTGCAGAACCCGGACTGGAAGCGGAATTCATGATGGTAGACCTCATGCGTACCGCCAAAAGCACCGTTCTCCGCGACGAAGCCGCGAGGAACTGGATGTATGCTGAAACGCGCTATAAGCATTGGAATCCCACGATCAAGGAGGTATATCCGGTATTGAAAAACGGCGTAAGTACAGAAGCGGCCCGCAATTACATCGATTCGCTGTACAACCGCTACGTAGTGCTCGACTATGGCCGGCCGGCGCCCAACTTTGCGGCGAAAAACGAAAAGTTCAAGACGGTCCATTTGTCTGATTACAAAGGGAAAATGGTTGTGATCGACGTGTGGGCGCACTGGTGCACGTATTGCATCGCCAAACTGCCGCGTTTCCGGGAGATCGCTGAAAAGTACAAAGGCAAAGACGATATCGTTTTCCTGACCATCGCCTGGCATACGCCGGGTTTTGAAAAACTCTGGATGGAACTGGCGAGGAACGCCGGTATCACCGGGCCCAATAACCTGACAGTGATCACCCGCGACGACGATAAGGCGGCTAAAGCCCTCTTCGAAGACGGTTACCGCATCACGCAGGCACCCCGTTACATCGTTATCGACAAAAACGGCAATTTCCTCAATGCGGCGCTGAGCACTGCGCTCGACGAGAAAGTGGAACAGGAGATCGAAGATTTCTACAACCAACAGGCACAGTAAAAGTGGTCAATCATACATACAGGAACGCGCTGCTGATGCTGGCGCTTGGGTTTTCCATGCCGGCGCTGGCCCAACAGCACCCGGAGAACGGATACGATCCCGTTGCGGCTTTCGCACCGGTGTCGCATCCGCCGGGCAATGCGCAGAGAAGCTTCAATGGTACGCCGGGCCAGGGGTATTGGCAAAACAGGGCGGATAACAAGATCGTCCTTTCGCTGGATACCGCTTCGCGGAAAGTACAGGGGCAGGTAACCATCGTCTATTCCAATAACAGCCCGGATACTTTGTCGTATCTCTGGCTGGTGACCATCCTCAACCGCTTCCGGAGCGATTCGCGCGAGAGCCTGCTCACACCGCCGGAAGGTAGCCGTTTCGGGGTGAAGGAATATACGGATGGATGTGTCATCGAACGGTTCCTGGCCGATCAGCAGCCCGCCGATTACCGGGTTTCGGATAACTACATCCGTGTGGCGTTGGCCAAACCGTTGCTACCCGGCAAACAAATGAAACTGGAAATCGGCTATCATTATACCCTTCCGGAAAGCGGCGCCGATTATATGGGCGTGCTGAAAACCCCGCATGGAGGCGTTTACCAATTGAGCTCCGTGTTCCCGCGGATGTGCGTGTACGACGATCTCCGCGGCTGGAATGTACTTTCGACACAATACTACGTTGAGACCGGCAGCATAGACATGCGGTTTACCGCGCCGGCCAACTTGATCGTCCAGGGCACGGGTACCCTCATGAACCCGCGGGAAGTCATGCGCCCGGAGCTGCTGCAACGCTACCACACAGCGATCGCGGGAGATACCGCCATGCGCATCCGCACGGCAGGCGAGGCCACCGCGCCAAAAGGTGCCGAAACCCTCACCTGGCATTTTTCGGAGCCCCAGGCCGGAGACGGTATCTGGGCCGCTTCCACAGCCTTCAACTGGGACGCCCTCGGCACCCCGCTGCCCGACGGGCGCCGGGTGCCTACCATGGCACTGTATCCGCCCGGCAGCCATCGGGAGTGGGATACCATCGCCACTGCCATGTCCCGCATCATCAAAGCTTATTCTAACCAATGGACTCCCTATCCCTATACGTCCGCCGTCAATATCGGTGCCGCCATTACCGGTGTGGCCAGCCCCGGAGTGTCTGTCCTGCGCTACGACCAAAGCAGCTCGGGCAGCACTGTCTGGGGAAAAACCAATCATGAGATCGGGCACGCCTGGTTTAACCTCATGATCGCCGGAGACAGCCGCATCGGCTGGATGTGCGAGGGGCAAAATACTTTCATCAATATCCTGAACGCCGCCACATTGAATGGCCCCGGCCCTTACGAATGGGAGAATGCCGTGCAATGGATGACGATGAAGGAAAACCGGGCGCCCATCCACACCACTTTCGGAAGCGTTCCGCCCAAAGACATGGGCGCGCTTATGTACCTGAAACCCTCCATGGCATTCATGCTCCTGCGGAACGAAGTGCTGGGCGCCGAGCGGTTCGACGATGCTTTCAGGCGGTACATCCGGTCATGGTCGTTCCGCCATCCCGCACCGCACGACTTTTTCCGCGCCATGGAAAACGCTGCCGGTGAAGACCTGTCGTGGTTCTGGCGTGCCTGGTTCTTTACCGATGCGCGGCTGGACCAGGGGATCCGGAAAGTGACGTATACAACGGGAAATCCGGCGAACGGAATTTTCATCACGCTCGTCAACAAACTGGCCATGCCCATGCCCGTCAACCTGCTGGTGCGCGAGTTCAACGGCAAATCGCACCGTATTAAGTTGCCGGCGCAGGTGTGGGAATGGAATGACCAGCACACGTTGAAAGTGCCCACTACATCGCCCGTTACCGCCGTTCTCCTCGATCCGGAAAACCGCCTGCCTGATATGGACCGTTCCGATAATATCTGGATCGGTGGTGGTACGAAGTTGCGCACCGATAAAACCGTTACGGCGCAGCAGGTGATAGACCGTTACCTCGAAGCCATCGGCGGAAAGGCACAACTGACGCAGCTGCGATCGGCCAAACTGGAGTACCGGGCTGGCCCCGGCAATGCGTTCGTCATGGCACAACGATTGGAACCCGGTAACGCCAGCTCGTGGAGCACCATGCTGGAAACGGGCCATACGCAACTGATGTTGAAATCGCTGCAAGTGGCAGACAGCCTTAAGTTTTCCAGCTTCAGCCAGCCGCAGCACGTAACGCTTGCCGAAGCGGACCAACTGCGATACGCCGGCGCACTTTTCCCCGAGCTGCGGTTTTTCGAAGCAGGCAACAAAGTAATGCTATCGGATTCCTTCATGTTGATACATGGTGTTGAAGCGTACCTCGTTACCGTGACCACCGCAGCGGGCAACACCTGGAAATGCTATTACGATGCCGCGTCGGGCATGAAAGTTAGGGAAGAGTTCAAAGGACAGGGAACACCACTCCTGTACAACTCCAAAGTCATGTCGGCGTACGAAACCCATGATGGCATCAAAATCCCCAACCAGGTGACGCTCAACGAAGACGGCACGAAAGACGAACAATACGAACTGAAAATATTCTCAAAATCTTAAAAAAATCGCATCGCATGAAACGTATATTCACAGGTATGGCCTTGCTTTCCGGGATGGTTTGCTTTGCCCAGGACAAACTGGAAATCAATGCCGAAATCGACGGATTGAAGGAGAACGACCTGGTAATTTTCTGGCGCCCGCTGGGAAACGTGGTTGATTCCGCTTTTGTAAAAAACGGCAAATTCTCGAAAACGCTCGATATGAAGGAAGGTGGTTCTACCTACATCATTCAGATCGGCCGGGAGAAAAGGGAAGAACAGGGAACTTTCCTCTATCTCGAAGGCGGAAAGCTGAATATCAAAGGAAAAGGCCCCTATTTCACCAACGCCGTGTATAGCGGAAGCCAGTTCGTAAACGATTGGCAGAAGCTGGAAAAGGATTTTTTCAGCAACAACCTGGGCGAAGCGAAAATCGCAGAGCTGGAAGGCCAGATCTCGGAAGCAACCCGGGTAGGCGATGTTGATGCACAGCAGGAGCTCAACGTACAACTGAATAAAATCACGAGCGAAAATAGCCGTCTCGCAAAAGCCTGGCTGCTGAGCAATCCCAATGCCGGTGCAGGGTCGTACCTCATCAACGCCTACATGAGCAACGCAGCTCCCGGGGAAATTACCGGGCTCCTGGACAAACTGGGCCCCAACGTCCGCAACACCTTCACCGTAAAATACATGCTCACCCAGATGACGGGCACCGGTACCGCCACGTTCGATAAAATCGGCAAACCCGCTCCCGGCTTCCGGTTGAAAGACGATAAAGGCAATACCCACAATCTCGCCGACTTCAAAGGCCAATACGTGCTCATCGATTTCTGGGCCAGCTGGTGCAAACCCTGCCGCGAACAAAACCCGCTGCTCATCAAACTCAACGAACAATACAAAAACAAAGGGCTGTCCATCGTTTCCATTTCCATCGACGAAGACAATGCCAAATGGCTGAAAGCCGTTGCGGAAGACAAACTGACCTGGCCGCAACTGATCGGCGAAAGCGGCCCCACCAGCCAGGTAGCGAAAGATTACAACGTGGTCGCCATTCCCGCCACGATGCTGATCGACAAACAGGGCAACCTGCTGAAGATTGGCTTGCGCGGTGCTGAACTGGAAGAATATCTCAGGAAATTGTTGTAACTGTTATGTCGGTTGTGTAGTAATAAAAGCGTCCCGCCGCCGGAACACCGGTTGGAGGGGCGCTTCTTCAAAAAAGGAAAGTAGAAAAGGAGGCTCGTTGCACGGGCCTCCTTTTTTTATATGGATTTATTTTCCGCCGGTGCTATTGAAAAATGTTTTCAGTTCATTGGCCCACAGCTCCGGCACTTCCAGCGCGGCGAAATGGCCGCCTTTATCCATTTTGGTGAACCGTTTGAGGTTCACCCTCCGCTCCGCCCATTCCTTCGGTGTGGGCGCGTCTCCCGGGAAAATCGCCACACCGGTGGGAACGTTCACTTTATTGTTGGAGGCGAGGCCCTGCGGATTATCGACCGCATAGGTGCGCATGGAAGAGTTGATCGTTTGCGTCACCCAGTAAATCATGATGTTGGTGAGCAGATCGTCTTTCGAATAATGATCTTCGATGGAACCGTCCGGCGTGCGCCAGGTATTGAACTTCTCCGTGATCCAGGCGGCGAGGCCGGTAGGAGAGTCGTTCAGCCCGTAGGCCTGGGTTTGCGGCTTGGTGGCGTGCAACATGGCGTAGGCACCTTCCCGGTACCACCAGCCCTGGATAAACTGTCCGAATTGCTGCTCCGCCGGCGACATCTGGCTCCAGTCTTCCGACCCGTTCGGATACCCGACGTCAGACAGGTGGATGGCCGCAACATTGTCCGGGTACAGGTTGGCGATCGATTTGGCGATCCCTTGCCCCACGTCGCCACCCGCCACGAAGTAGGTTTTATAACCCAGCACGTCGTTCATCAGCGTAGCGAAAATCTTCGCCGATCCGTCGTCCGTTTTAGCGACGTGCCCGGAAAAGCCGAACCCGGGGATGGAAGGGATGATGAGGTGGTAATCGTCGGTCAGCAGCGGGATCACTTTGTGGAAGCGGTAGAAGCAATCGGGCCACCCGTGAACAAGCAGGAGGGGTTTAGCATTGGGGTTTTTACTTTTGATGTGCTGGAAATGGATCGTCATGCTGTCGATTTCCACGGTAAACTGGGGGATGGCATTGATGGCGGCTTCGTGTTTGCGCCAATCATATCCGTTTTGCCAGTACTTTACGAGGTTTTGGAGGAAAACGGGGTCCGTTCCGTAATTCCAGCCGATGTTTTCAGGCGCATCGGGCCAGCGGGTCTGGCGGAGGCGTTGTTGGAGATCGTCCAGCACCGTTTGCGGGACATTTACTTTGAAGGGCTTTACAGTAAACATATTGTCAGGTTTTTTGGTTTGTGCATTTGCGCAGAAGGCAAAAACAGCAATAGTCAGGAAAAGAACGGTCTGTTTCATGGGTTTTTCGGTTTGATGAAACAAATTTCAGAACGGGTTATGACAGCAGTATGTCAGCAGTATAATTAGGTTTATAAATAAAAATACACTTTTTATGGAATCGCGTAAAACATTGATTTACGGTTAGTTTGAGGTGGGATTGATGTTGCAACGGCTAAGTAGGGGGATGGGAAGGAAGCCATCAACTGATCTGCCGGAAATTGTTGCATCTGCCATCCTTCGCGTTGAAAATATCGGCTGAAATTTGACGCATCAAAACACCGGATCATGCAAAAAATTTTCATCATCGGTGCCGGCGCTATCGGGCGGGTACTGGCCGTGGCGCTGGGGACCCACCAGCGGAACGTTGTGCTGTTGCGGGGAAGCACCACCGAGCAGCAGCGGGAAACGCAGCTGACCCGGGTGGCTACGCCGGAAGGGGAACTGGAATATCCCGTGGCCGTCGACTCGCTGAGTAACCATGCTGTGCTTAACGGGACCGTCGTGCTGACGAACAAATCGTTCGGCAATGCGGCATTGGCCAGAGCTTTGAAGGGCAAGACCGGAGATTCGCCGGTGGTGCTGCTGCAAAACGGGCTGGAAGTGGAAATGCCATTTTTGCAGGAAGGGTTTCCGAACGTGTATCGCTGTGTTTTATTCGCTACGAGCCAGTTTTCGGACGATGGGGAGCTGCGATTCAAACCGGTGGCACCGTCGCCGGTGGGTTTGATCCGGGGAAGTGAAGCTGGTCTGGATGATTTGGCGGCGCTGCTCGATACGCCTGTTTTTCCATTCCGCGCGGAGCGTAACATTCAGCCGGTCATCTGGAAAAAAGCCATCGCCAATTGTGTCTTCAATTCCATCTGTCCCTTGCTGGAAACGGATAACGGGCTTTTCCACCGCAATGAAAAAGCCATGGCACTGGCCCGCAGCGTGATCCGGGAATGTGTGGGCATAGCCCGGGCGAAAGGTGTGGAGATCGGGGAAGAAGAAGTGGTGGAGAGCGTTGTCACGATCAGCAAAATGTCTGACGGACAATTGATCTCCACCCTGCAGGATATCCGGCATCACCGGCCCACCGAAATTGACACCCTGAATCTCACGATCGCAAAGATGGCGGAGGATATGCAGAAGGCCGGTGAGGTAAGCGTCACGCGGTTGCTGGGCGAGCTTACCCGGTTAAAATCCGACATTAATTTGTAGCCTGGTTACTTCGCGGTTAACGCTTCCCCTTCAAATGCGATCCCGTCCCAGCCGTGCTGCATGAACTGCCGGATATTCTGGTGATCAGCGCCGTCGGGCGTGCTGAGCACGGCCTGGTAATGTTCCGCGAACAATTGCAGGGTATCTTCCTTCCCGAGCCCGTTTATCTTAGCGAATGAAAAAACTTTGGCGCTGCCCTGGTTCTGGGTGGCTTCGTTGAAAGCTTCGCCGTTTTTGAATGCGGTGGGCTGGTGCAGGTAGTGGGACTCGATGAAGGCGATTACGTCTTTAAACGCAAGCGCATTGGATTTCAGCTGTTGGAGCAATGTATCGGTTTGCTGTTTCATGATGATCAGTTTAGATGAGTTGGACCGCAAAAATAGAAAATTGGGGAAATAATGGTCTGTCATTTGATGAAGTATATATATGCCCGAAGGACCTTCCATCGTCATTTTGAAAGAAGAGCTCGCCCCGTTCTCGGGGAAGAAAGTGCTGACGGTAGCCGGAACGGAGAAATCGTTCGACCTGCAATTGTTGAAAAACAAGACCACGCATTTCCGGACATGGGGCAAACATTTCCTCATTTGTTTCCCGAAGTTCACGGTGCGGGTACATTTGTTGCTGTTCGGATCATATCTTATCAACGACCGGAAAAAAGCAAAACCCCGCCTGCATCTGCGCTTCCGGAACGGCGAAGTGAACTTTTACGCCGGTTCCGTACAGTTGTTGACATCACCGCTGGATGAAATATACGACTGGAGCGCCGACCTGTTGAACGATGCCTGGGCCCCGCGCAAAGCATCCCAAAAACTGAAAAACATGCCCCGCGCGCTGCTCTGCGACGCCCTGCTGGACCAGGACATTTTCGCCGGTGCCGGGAATATCTTCAAGAACGAAGTCCCCTGGCGCGTTCGTGCTCACCCAAGCAGCAGCGTCGGCGCCCTGCCCGCGCGAAAGCGAAGCGAACTGGTGAAAGCGATGCACGATTTTGCGTTCGATTTCCTCGCCTGGAAAAAAGCCGGCGTTTTAAAACAACACTTGAACGTACACACGAAAACGGAATGCCCCCGGTGCAAAATCCCCCTGGAAAAATCATACATGGGCAAAGGAAAACGAAGGACCTACCATTGCAATAATTGTCAAAGGAAATACACATGAACCCGATCATCCGCCATAAATTTACCGCAGACCCCACCGTGCTCGAATACGACGGGAAAGTATTCCTGTTCACCGGCCACGACGAGCCACCAGCCGGCGTCGACGATTATGTGATGAAAGACTGGTTGTGCTTTTCTACTTCCGACCTCGTCAGCTGGACGGCACACGCGTCGCCATTGAAGGCAACTGATTTCAAATGGGCCTCGGGCGATGCATATGCGTCGAAAGTGATCCGTTACAAAGATGCTTTTTACTGGTTCGTGTCCGTTTCCCACCGCGATATTCCCGGGAAGGCGATCGGTGTGGCAACGGCCCCTTCGCCGGAAGGGCCTTACACAGACCACCTGCAACAACCGCTCATAACGGGAGATATGCTCCCCCTGCTGCATCACGAAAAAGAAAACCTCGACCCCACCGTGCTGACGGACGACGACGGTAAAACCTACATATACTGGGGCAACGGATATTGCCACTTCGCGCAGCTCAACGCGTCGCTCACCGCGCTGGAAGGCCCCATTCAAACCATCCGGGTGCCTGATTTCAGCGAGGGCAGCCATCTTTACAAAAGGGACGGCTGGTATTACCTCATGTACGGCGCCGGCCAGCCCGAGAAAGTGGGATACGCCATGAGCAGGCAGATTACGGGGCCGTGGATGTATCGCGGCATCATTTGCGCCCCGGCGTTCAACAGCGACACCAATCGCCCGGCCACGCTGGATTTCGGCGGGAAATCATATTTTTTATCACAATGGCCGGTTGCCGGAAGGAGGTAGTCACCGGCGGTCCGTTTGCGTCGACGAGTTAAGGTACCGGCCGGATGGCACGATCGGAGACGTGATCATGACATCCTGAACGCTTGCCGGGTTGTTCGCCTTTAAAAAAGCCGCAAACGGATGTTTGCGGCTTTCAGACGTAAATATCAAGCGGATTGCTGCGCAGTATAATGGTCCATCGCTTCCTTCATGAACAGCGCCAGTTCCATGCTGGGCATACCGTTCACCGGGGTATAGCGGTTGTCTTGCACATACAGTTCGCCGAGTTTGCGGAAGTATTCCAGTTTCCCCATTTCGATCTTGCCACCGCTCAGCTTCAGGATGATCGCGAACCGGCGGGCGATGCATTCCTGCACCGGCGCGCTTTTCGGATCGGTGTTCATCAGCTCGGTAAGGCGGTCGCCGATGCGCGTGAGCTCGCGCTGGAGGACTTTCATCTCGTCTTTACTGAAGCCGCGCAGCGTTTCTTCGGCGGAAAGAACGGTGTCTTTCCCCCATTTGGCCATGGCCTCGGCCCGGTATGCTTCCATCTTTTCGTTGGGGATGCCATCGTATAAATCTTCTACCTGTAACATAGATTTGTTTTTAAGTGTTACCAATGTTTTGTCGATGGTACCAACCAATGTGTCTATCCTTTCCTTTTTCGCCAAAAGCGCCTTCCGGTGGCCTTCCAACGCCTGTTCGAGGTCGAACGCGGGGTCTTCCAGGATCGCGAGGATGTCTTTGAGCGGAAAGTCGAGCTCCCGGTAGAAAAGGATCTGCTGCAGCCGCAACAATTCCTTTTCACCATACAATCTGTACCTGGCCTCGGTACGGACCGATGGTTCGAGCAAGCCCATCCTGTCGTACAGGTGCAAGGTGCGCACGCTTACGCCCGCAAGTCTGGAGAGCTTTTTTACGGAATATTTGTCCATCGTTTGGATTTATACCTTTCGGGCAAATATAGGGTATGACGTAAGGGGAGAGTCAAGTCCCGCCGCCGGTTTTTTTAAAAAACTTTTTTCCGATACGCAGATACCCTGCGCAAGGTGGTGGTAATTTTATCCCAGAGATCGGAGAAATCAGGTCTAATGAATTCACTATCAGATTATGATCGATGTGGTTTATTTTGACTATTTTCGATCGCACAGATTTGTTTGTTTTAGCCAACTTGTAAATCAAAAATCCCTTGCAACTCACAGAAGAACAAATACTTTCCCTTGCGCCCGACGAGCCTTCCCGCAAATCCGGCAAAGGCCTGGCCAATGCCGCGAAATGGGTCAGTGCCGGCGTGAACGACGTGGCCATGTGGGGCGAATGTCAGGGTAGCGGCGCAAAGCCTTACCAGACGCAGGTCGATCTTTCGAACATCGCCTTCAAATGCAGTTGTCCCAGCCGCAAATTCCCCTGCAAGCATGGGCTGGGCCTCATGCTGCTGCACGCCCGTCAACCGGGTTTCTTCACCGCATCGGCGTCGCCGGATTGGGTGACGGAGTGGCTGGAAAAAAGGACGAAGCGGGAGGAGAAAAAAGCCGAAACGGCCGCCAAACCGGTAGACGAAGCGGCGCAGGCGAAACGGAAAGAATCGCGGGAACAGCAGGTGGAAGACGGGCTGGAGGAATTGTTGCGGTGGATGAAAGACATCGTGCGCAATGGCATCCTGCAGATGCCCGAAAAAGACCCTGCATTTTTTGCGGATATGGCCAAAAGGATGATCGACGCCAAATCTCCGGGGCTCGCCGGAATGGTGCGCCAGCTCGGCTCGATCGGGTTTTTCCGGGAAGACTGGCAAAGCCGCTTTATGGACCAGCTTTGCCGCATGTACCTCGTGGCATCGGGGTTCCGGCACAGGAACGATCTCCCGGAAGGGCTGGCGGAAGACGTCCGCTCCTGGATCGGGTTCACCCAAAGCCAGGAGGAACTGAAATCCCAAAGCGGCGTTTCCGATATCTGGACCGTCCTCGGCAAACAAACCCTCGAAGAAGACAATCTCCTCGTAGAGCGGAACTGGCTTTTCGGGACGCAATCCCAACAATACGCCCTGGTACTCCAGTTCAGCGTGCGCGGCCAGGGGCTGGCATTTTCGCTGAGCGCGGGCATGCAGGTGCAGGCGGAGCTGGTGTTTTTCCCTTCTGCCAGGCCGCTGAGGGCCGTTATCCGGCAGCAGCAGTCCACCCGCGCCCAGGCCCCCTACACCGCTTTCAGCGGCTGGCTGGAAGTGGCGGGATCGGGGGCGGCCGTGTGCGAAGGGCTTCCGTTCGACGGCGACCGCCCGTTCATCGTGGAAAAACTGCGGCCCGTGCAATGGAATGGCCAATGGTGGCTTTGCGACGGACAAAACCGGCTGGCGCGCATCCGCGAAGGGTTCCGCCATTTGTTTACCCTGCTGGCCATCAGCGGCGGCGAACCGCTCGACATGGCTGTGCTCGGCCGCGAGCACGCGTTCGAGCCACTGGGCGTTTGGGCCCGCGGGCAATATCATCACCTCACAAATTAAGACATGCAATCCTGGGATAACATCGTTCAAACGGCGCAACTCGGCACCGAAAAACGGCAGCCTGCTGCGCCTCCGGAACCCTCGCTGGCGGAAGCCGTTTCCGCCGTGCAGCAACATCCGGACATCGACCGCGAAGAAAAATTCCTGCAGTCGGCCGCGCTGGTTTTCAATTTCCGCCAATGCGGCAGGCTTCCTATATCCTACACCGGCGATGGACTGCAACCCGCACCTGCGGAGGAATTGGTGCATTGCAGCCCGGCGGCGCACCAGGCGTTGAAGGACATTTTCATTTTCGAAAGTCCCGGCCTGCTCGCGCTTTGGCTGCAACAGGCGGCGGAAAAGCAAAAGATCGCCCGGCCGGAAGTGCTCCCCGTTTTGCTGGACACCGCCCGGCAGCAACGCGTGCTCCGCCCCATGATCGCACCCGTTCTCGGCCGGCGCGGCAAATGGCTCGCACAGTTCAATCCGGATTGGCAGTTCACAACCGATCTGCCAGACGATGAGTTGTGGGATACCGGCTCGCCGCAACAGCGCAAACAAGTGCTCCTCCGTACCGCCCAATCCGATCCGGCGAAAGCGTTGCAATGGCTGAAGGATACCTGGGGCAAGGAGAACGCCGCCGCGCGGACGGAACTGCTGAAAGACCTGCCCCCGTCACTGTTCGAAGCGGACCTGCCCTGGTTGGAATCCCTGCTGGGAGACAAGAGCCAGAAGGTGAAAGACGAAGCCATTAAAATCCTGCAGCGGATTCCCGCATCATCGCTGGTGCAGCGGTATTGGGAATTATTGAAATCCTGTTTTCAGATAAAGGTCGAAAAGAAGATGCTGGGCTTGTCGTCCCGCAAAATTCTCGATTACAATGAACCCGAATCGTTCGATCCCGGGATTTTCAAACTTGGGATCAACAAAATAAATACGAGCGGCAGCAAAAACGGTATTACGGAAAATACGATGGTCATTTATCAAATGATGCAGTTTATCCCGCCCCACTATTGGGAATCATATTTCGGGGAATCAGCTGAGGAGATCTTCACGCTTTTTTCCAAAGACGAATTCGTGGAAGGATTGTTGCCCGGCATCGGCCTTGCTTTGAGCAAGCACCCTGATGAGAAATGGGCCACCATTTTCGCCAAAGACGAGCGAAGGTATTTTCATGACATCTTGCCAGTTTTAACTGGAAAGATGCGTGAGGAATACATAATCCGGAATTTTCCACATAGTGCCGATCTCGTTATCCGTTTTCTGACGGAGCAGCAACAGGAAGAATGGAGCCTGGAAGTAACGAGGGTGTTCATGCAATATGCGGCCAACAATCATTATACCTGCAATCGCGGTTTCTTCAACAAGCACATTCACCTGTTGCCCATCCGCATCGCCGGGGAGCTCGACAAATTTTCTGCCGACGACGAATACAGTAAAAAAGGCTGGACGGAAATAGCAGGATATGTGCTCCAGTTGCTGTCCATCAAAAGTCAAACCTTACAAGCATTTCAACAATAAACCCTTAACAACAACACATATGTCAGCCATCTTACGCAGCCATGCAGAACAACTCTTCGCGCAAGAACTGGAGGAGCTGCAAAAACAGGACAGCGGCAAGCGCCCCGCCAACTGGAAGTTAACCCCGCAATCTGTTGTCACCTACCTGGTGGGCGGCACCCTGAAAAACGGCATGGAGATCACGCCCAAATACATCGGCAACCGGCGCCTCATGGAAATTGCCGTGGCCACGCTCACCACAGACCGTGCCCTGTTGCTCTACGGCCTTCCCGGCACCGCGAAAAGCTGGGTGAGCGAACATCTCGCCGCCGCCATCAGCGGAGACAGCACCATGATCATCCAGGGAACGGCCGGTACCAGCGAAGAAGCGATCCGTTATGGCTGGAACTATGCGCGGCTGCTGTCTGAAGGCCCGTCGGAACGGGCGCTCGTCGAAACGCCGGTCATGCGGGGCATGAAAGACGGAAAGATCGTCCGCATCGAAGAGCTCACGCGCATCGGCGCCGATGTCCAGGATACGCTCATCACCATCCTGTCCGAAAAAACCTTACCGGTACCCGAACTTAACAGCGAAGTACAGGCGGTGAAAGGCTTCAACGTGATTGCCACGGCCAATAACCGCGACAAAGGCGTGAACGACCTGTCCAGCGCATTGAAGCGCCGTTTCAACACCGTGATCCTGCCTGTTCCCGATAGTATGGACGAGGAGATCGATATCGTGAAGCGCCGGGTGGAAAGTTTCGAGAAAGTAATGGAACTGCCCGCCGAAAAGCCCGCCCTTGAAGAGATCCGCCGCATCGTCACCATCTTCCGCGAGCTCCGCTCCGGCGTTACGCTCGACGGGAAAACGAAGATCAAAGTGCCGTCGGGCACACTGAGCACGGCCGAAGCCATTTCTGTGGTGAACAACGGTTTGTCGATGGCAGGATATTTCGGCGACGGACACCTCAAAGCCGCCGACCTCGCAGCAGGCATCCTGGGCGCTGTGATCAAGGACCCGGTGCAGGATAAGATCGTGTGGCAGGAATACCTCGAAACGGTAGTGAAACCCCGCGAAAACTGGAAGGATATTTACAGGGCTTGCAGAGACCTTGTGTAAAAAAAGCGTTTATGTCGATACATGTTTTAGGCATACGCCACCATGGCCCGGGCTCTGCCGCCAATGTAAAAAGTTTCCTCGAACGGCTGAAACCGGACATCGTGCTGGTGGAAGGGCCGCCGGAAGCAGATGCGCTCCTGCAATGGGCAGACCATGAAGCGCTGCGCCCGCCCGTAGCGATCCTCGCTTTCCAGGCAGACGATATCCGAAAATCGGTGTTCTATCCCTTCGCCACGTTTTCGCCGGAATGGCAGGCCATTCAATACGCGAAACGCAGCAATATTCCCGTTCGGTTCATGGACCTGCCGCTGGTGCATGCCTTTGCGGAAGATCAGCAAGCGGAGAATAGCGTGGAGCTGGAAAATGTGGTGGCGGAAGAAACGGGAACGTTGGAAAGAAAACCGCATCCCATGGAGGAAATGGCCATGGCGGCGGGTTACGCCAGCAGCGACAAATGGTGGGAACATACCTTCGAGCACCGGCGGATGAACGACCAGGTGTTCGATGCCATCGGCGAAGCGATGCAGGCGATGCGCGAATCGCAGCCTTCCCGTAGCGACCGCGAAGAGCAGCTGCGCGAAGCGTATATGCGCAAGATCATCCGCCAGGCGGAAAAGGAAATGTTCACCTCGATCGCCGTGATCTGCGGCGCCTGGCACGCACCGGCGTTGCGGGAAATGCCCCCGGCGAAAGAAGACAATGAATTGCTGAAAAGCTTGCCGAAAGTAAAAGTGGAATGTACCTGGGCCCCCTGGAGCTACAACCGCCTCAGTTATCAGAGCGGCTACGGCGCGGGGATCCAGTCTCCCGGGTGGTACGAACATATCTGGGAGCATCCCGGCGACGATGGCTCGCGCTGGATGACCAACGTGGCCCGGCTTTTCCGCGAAAATAACATGGACACTTCCGTGGCCCACGTCATCGAAGCCGTTCGCCTCGCGGAATCGCTCGCGGCGCTGAGAGGCTTGCCCAAAGCGGGCCTCGAAGAACTGAACGAAGCCACCGTAAGCGTACTTTGCACCGGCGAAAACATCATGATGCAACTCATCAACGAGCAGCTGATCGTGAGCAACAAAATGGGGCAGGTGCCTTCCGAAGTGCCGAAGCCGCCGCTGCAGGTCGATATTGAAAAGTACCAAAAGAAACTCCGCATCCCCGTTACGCCCGATCCCAAAGACCTGCTGCTCGATCTGCGCAAGGAAGGCGACCTCGAAAAGAGCGTGTTCCTGCACCGTTTACAGCTGCTGGGGCTCACCTGGGCGCAGAAAACGGAAGTAGGCGGGAAGGGGACGTTCAAGGAACAATGGCGCCTGCAGTGGGACCCCGCGTTCACCATCGAGATCATCGAGAAAGGGATCTGGGGCAACACAGCCGCCGAAGCCGCGGCCAGGTTCGTGACCGGTGAAGCACGCGGATCGGGTAGTTTGCGGACGGTGGCAGCACTGCTGTCAGACACCCTGCCCGCAGAATTGCCCGAAGCGGTGGAAGCGTTGATCGGCATGCTGGGCAACCTGTCTGCCGCCAGCAGCGACGTGATGCAGCTGATGGAAGCGATCCCTTCGCTGGTCAGCGTCAGCCGCTACGGGAACGTCCGGAAAACGGACGCGGCGCTGGTGACGGGCATTGTAACGGGCATGATCACACGGATCTGCATTAGTCTGCCCAACGCCTGCAACGCCGTATCCGACGAAGCCGCGCAAACTTTGCTGGAATTGTTGTACCGGATGAACGATTCGGTGAATTTGTTGCAGCAGGAAATCGCCACGGCAGAATGGCAACAATCGCTCAAGACCGTTTCCGAAGGCCGGCAAACCGCGCCCGTCATCGCCGGGTACAGCACCCGTCTGCTGGCTGATCACCAATTATTGACCGGAGACGCGTTGGTGAAGGTGTTCAATTTCGCCATGTCGAAAGCCTCGGCGCCGGCCACGGCAGCCGCATGGCTGGAGGGTTTCCTCAAAGGCAGCGGCACCCTGCTGCTGCTGGACGCGAACCTTTGGAACGTCGTGAACAGCTGGGTGGCCACGCTCGGAGAAAGCGATTTCACGGAAGTACTGCCGCTGCTGCGGAGAACGTTCGCGCATTTCACGCATCCCGAACGGAGAAAATTGGGCGAAAAGGTAAAACAGGGCGGAGGCGCCGCCACCGTGCTGCCATCGGGAACAACGGACGAATTTGATTTTGACCGCGGGGCAAAAGGGCTCCCGGTTGTCATGAACTTACTCGGATACAAATGAACAACGAATTCAATCTCCGCAAATGGCGCATGATCCTCGGCGGTGGACAAAACGACGGTACCGGCGTTGAACTGGGCGGCAACGAGCTGCGGATGGACCGTACGCTGGAAGCGCTGTACGACAGTGAGAGAAGCGGTGGCCTGGGGCCTTCGTCGCCCAACGTAAGCCGCTGGCTGGGCGATATCCGTACCTTTTTCCCGAACACGGTGGTGCAGGTGATGCAGCAAGACGCGCTCAAGCGCCTCAACCTCACCCAGATGCTGTTCGAAAAGGAAATGCTGGAAAACGTAACGCCGGATGTGCACCTCGTGGCCACGCTCATGACCCTCAGCCGCGTGATCCCCGATAAAACGAAAGACACCGCGCGGCAGGTGGTCAGGAAAGTCGTGGACGAACTGATGCGGAAACTGCAGCATCCCATGCAGCAGGCCGTTTCCGGCAGCCTCAACCGCAGTATGCGGAACTACCGGCCGCGGCACAACGAAATCAACTGGGACATCACCATCCGCAAAAACCTCCGGCACTACCAACCCGAATTCAAAACTATCATCCCCGAGGTAAAAGTGGGTTACGGCCGCAAAAGGACGGCGCTGAAAGACGTGGTGCTCTGCATCGACCAAAGCGGCTCCATGGGCACATCCGTCGTGTATTCCGGGATATTCGGCTCCGTGATGGCGTCTATCCCCGCCATCAGAACGAAGATGGTCGTGTTCGACACCGCCGTCGCGGATCTTACCGAAGAGCTGACAGACCCCGTGGAACTGCTTTTTGGGGTGCAACTGGGCGGTGGGACCGACATCAATGCCGCGCTTACCTATTGCCGCCAGATCATCACCCGTCCGATGGATACGGTGCTGGTGCTCATTACCGACCTGTACGAAGGCGGGAACGAAGCCGAAATGCGCAAACGCGCGGCCGAGCTCACCGCCGCCGGTGTGCAGGTAGTGGTGTTGCTGGCGCTCAATGATGAAGGCGCCCCGTCCTACGATCACGACAACGCACAATATTTTTCCAGCCTCGGCATTCCCGTGTTCGCCTGCACGCCCGACAAATTCCCCGACCTCATGGCGGCCTCCCTCAGCCGGCAGGATATCGGCAGTTGGGCTGCGAAAGAAGACCTGGCATTGAAAAGGTAACTTATGTAATTACCTCGTCATATGGTTGTTTATTGTCATAACAGATTGATTATTGGGGATTTACATAAATTTGTCCTCAAAATCGCAAGCATATGACCTTACCTGCAGTTAATCTCAGAAGCCTCCTGTTCTTCGTAGCGGCGGCACTGTTAACCTCCTGTGCGGCGTCCAAGAAAGGGACTTCCCATGCTTATATGACCAAGCAGTACAAGGAGCTGAAGAAAGTTTTGAACGAAGCGGATGTTTCCATCCTGAACGACAGCCTGAAAATTATCTTCCCCAACAACGTGATGTTCGCTACCAACTCCGACCAGTTGAAAGACGAAATCAAGCCCACTTTCGGCCGGTTTGCGGAAGTGCTGAACAAGTTCGACAAAACGAAGATCCTGGTGACGGGGTATACAGACAATACCGGCACCGACCAGATCAATAACGACCTGTCCGAAAAACGGGCCGTGAGCGGGAAAAACCAGCTCACCGCCAGCGGCGTTGCGGGCGACAGGCTCTTCACCTGGGGACTGGGATCGCGCCACCCCATCGCAACGAACGATTCGGAAGACGGACGGTCCAAAAACAGACGGATCGAATTCGTGATCCTTTACGACGTCAAACCTGAAAGTAAATAAATGAAAAAGCAGTCCCGCGGGACTGCTTTTTTTATGAGATCTGAATATCGTATTTCCCCAACAACCCCAGTACCCCCGGCACCGAGAACTTCGCTTTTTTGATTTTGTTCCGCTCCGGATCGATGAGGTAATGCTCTGCCGTGCGGAAGTCTGCCTGCTCCAATACCGTATTGCTGAAAACCGCGTTCAGCAGGTCGCAATGCGGGAATGCGGACCCCGTGAGATCGGCGTTCGTGAAATCAGTTTCGCGCAACTGGCAATGGGCGAACGTCGTTTTTTTGATTTTCAGGCCGAAGAAGGATGAACTGGTGAGCGTGCATCGCTCGAAAGTGAACGACAGGTTGAAGGAATTGCATTCGTCGAACCGGAGGCCGAGGAGTTTGCAGTCCTGGAATTTCACGCCGCGCAGCGCCGTTCCCTTGAACTTCGCCAGGGTAAAGTTGCAGCCGGAAAAAGTGCAGTCGATAAAAACGACGTTGACAAGCGGGCTTTCGGAAAAATCGCAGTTCCGGAAAGTACATGCCTCGTATTCGCCGGGCGAGAGTGGCTGCGCGCGATAGTCTTGCCGCTCGAAAGCCTGATCGTAAAATTCGGTTTCCATATCCCTGAAAATTAATCATTTCCTCCAGATCTTGCTGCTGAATTCACTTGACTGCGCTTTTGGGGCCGACCAATGCTCCCCTTAATGACGTCAATTCTCCGTCAATTCCGGTGAAAAAACTATCACTCCACCTCCGATATTTACTGTTATTTAGGAATGCAAACGATTGCATTTATTCACGTTATTGAAAACTTCCACTTATGAAAAGAATTTTACCCCTCGTCGTCCTGTTTTTATGGACGCACACGGCATTGCACGCTGCCATCATCCGCGTGACGTCAATTTCCGCGCTGCAGTCCGCCATTAATGCCGCCGTCCCCGGCGACGTGATCGTGCTGGCTAACGGTGTGTACACCACTACCGGTACGATTACCGTCAACCGCCAGGGCACGGCGGCGCAGCCCATCATCATCGCGGCGGAAACCGTGGGCGGTGTGGAGATCAACGGTGCGGGCGGGTTCCAGGTATTGAGCCCGGCCCGTTACATTACCATCACCGGGTTTATATTCCGTCATGCGGCGGGAAAATCGTCGACCGCTCAGGGCACCGGCTTCGTCCGCCTCATGCATAACGTGTACGAGACGCCCGGTGAAGGCGACAACCTGAACATCCAGGGGAACGATCATGAGCTGTCGTACTGCACGTTCCGCAACAAGCGCGGCCTGGGCCAGTACGTTTCGATCCACGGTTCGGGCAACGGCGGCAGCCAGGTGGCGCAACGGATCTGGGTGCACCACAACTATTTCTACAAGCAGTATCCCGGCGGCGGGAACGGCTCCGAAACCATCCAGTTCGGATTGAGCGGCTACAGCCTTTCTTCGAGCCACAGCGTGGTGGAATACAATCTTTTCGAAGAATGCGACGGGGAGAACGAAGGTATTTCGGTGAAGGCGTCGCACGTAACGTTGCGCTACAATACCATCCGCAACAATCCCGCGCAGTTTACGCTTCGGCATGGGAATTTCTGCCAGGTGTACGGCAATTATTTCATCAAAACGCCGGGCATCCGCATTTTCGGGGATGATCACACCATCCATTCCAATTATTTCGACAGCTGCAGCATCGCCATCAATATCGGGAATGGCAGCGCGGAAGTATCAGAAGGCGGGGCGCTCACCTCGCACGACCGGCCAGACCGGGTATTGATCGCATTCAATACGCTCAACGGCAACGCGCAGAATATCCGCCAGGCCGCGCGCACGGATGGTTTGGGATCCACCTACATCACCGGCGCCTACAACATCATTCAGAACAGTACGTACGATGCGTTGCAGATCGCCGGGCCCAGTACGGGCTCGGTTTGGCGGGGCAACATCCTGCATAATGTGCCGGCCGGTATTTTCCCGGATACTTCTTATACCAATGAAAATCCGCTGCTGGAGCGGGATGAGAACGGCATCTGGCACCTGGCGCAGAACAGTCCTGCCATCGGGAAGGGCGGCGCCGGATATCCGCTGGTGACGGTAGATTTGGATGGTCAGCCCCGCACATCGCCCATGGACGCGGGTGCCGATCAGTTTTCCATAGCGCCGGTGAAAGCCATTCCGCTGGATAGTACCATGGTCGGCTATCTCGCCGGCGGCGACGGACCTCGCGCCGGCATTACCGCTCCTGCGAACGGTGCGCTGATCAAAGCCGGCGATACTGTTTCCATACAGGCGACCGCGATTTCATTTTCCGATACGATCGCAAGGGTTGAATTTTATGTGGATGGGGTGAAGGTAGGGGAGGATTCATCGGCCCCTTATGCATTCGCCTGGACGGCAGTTTATGGTCAACACAGCATTTCGGTGAAGGCATTCGACCGGAAAGGCCGTGAGTCCGCGACTGCGCAATCCCAGGTGACCGTAAACCCTCGCGGCACCGATGTTTCACTGACTTCACCGGTGGCAGGAACGGTTTTCGTTTCGCCGGTATTCATCCAGTTGTCGGCAACAGCTTCCGACAGCCTGGGCGGCATCGTGGCCGTGTCTTTCTACGCAGATACGGCGCTGATCGGAACAGACAGCACGGCGCCCTACGCTTTGCGTTGGTACGGCCCGGCCGCGGGCAATTATTCCGTGACGGCGAAAGCCCTCAACGCATCGGGCCAAACGGCCATCTCCGGCGCATCCGCCATCAAGGTCAGGATCGGCAATATCGATATTACCGACAACGGCGGAACGATCTCCGGTCAATACCCGAACCCTTCCAAACCCACCGAAGACCTGCCTTCGCTCATCGACAACAACCCCGGCACCAAATACTACCGCAGCGGCCGCACGGCGCTCTGGGTACAATACAAATCGACAGAGCCCGCCATCGTTGTGCGTTACACGATCACTTCGGGGAACGACCGTCCCGCCCGCGATCCCCGCGACTGGGCACTCCTCGGCTCCGTCGATTCCCTCAGCTGGGATACGCTCGACGTGCGTGCCGGCGAAACGTTCTCCGGCCGCGGACAGCTGCGCTCCTTCGATGTTGCGGGCAATACGAAAGCTTATGTCTACTATCGTTTCAACATGACGGCAAATAACGGTGAAGGCAACACGCAGTTCGCGGAGTGGGAACTGTTTGAACGGCGGATGCAGTCCATCGTATTCGACAGCATCGGTGAGCGCCGTTACGGAACTGCGCCGTTGCAGCTGGTGGCCGAATCTACGGTCGGGCTGCCGGTCACCTTCTCGGTGGTGGAAGGGCCCGCGGTGCTGGAGGGTTCGCAACTCACTTTCACGGGGCCTGGAACGGTGACGGTGAAAGCCTCCGCCGCCGGGACCGACAACTATTTCCCGGCAGATACCGTGCAGACGTTTACCGTTCTCAAAGGCATCCAAACCATCCAGTTCCCGCCGGTTGCTCCCCGCCTGAAATATGAGACCATTCAGTTGCAGGCCTCCAGCTCCATCGGATTGCCGGTGCGTTTTGCGCTGGTCGACGGCGGTGGGATCCTGAACGGAAATTCGCTGAAACTTACGACCACGGGGATCGTGACGGTGCGCGCGCTGGCAGACAGTACCGCGCTGTATGAATCTGCGTCTGCGGAGCAGGGGATTCTCGTATTGGGGATCGGTTTGATCGCAGACCCCATCGGCATCACGATCTTCCCCAACCCCACGCGCGGCCCCATCACCGTGAAGCTGGACAACAAAAAGAACCGTGGATATGTGTTCCAGGTCATCGACCGGATGGGCAACCAGGTGGCCAGAACGGTGATCCCCCAGGGCCAGGGCGCCACGCAGGTGCAGTTCGACCTTTCTTCACAGATCGATGGTATCTATTTCCTGCATGTGTCTGACGGTGTCGTGAAAACCGTTCGCGCGATCATGAAGTATTGATGCGAGGATCGATTGAATGCAGTAAAGGCGGCTCTTTCCGGGCCGCCTTTACTGTTTTGGATGAGGTTATTCTTCGGTGTTTGCTATCGGTTCGAAAACGCCCCTTTCCATCCTGATCTTCAGTTTTTGCATGAAAGCGGCCGGATCGAAGCCTTCTTTCCGATAAGCTTGCTGAACGGCGGTTTTAGCGGCCTGCAGGGCTTCCGCGTTCTTCCACCGCGCGGTGGTGATGCAGATGAAATCCCCATTTTCGGCCGTGTGGCCGAGCAGTTCATCTTCCAGGAATCCCGGCAGGGTTTTGATGAAATCCCGGTTGATGCGGACGCGCTCCAGGAACGCCTTTTTCGCTGCTGCGGGCACGGTAAACTGGTCGACGAAGCGCACTTCCCCCGGCTGGTTTTTCGCCCGGATCTGCGATTCATCGGCGGGCAGTTGCCGGAGCTGCTGCAGGAATCCCAACCGGTCGTTGAACAAAAATCCGTCTATGACTTTTTCATGTTTGAGCGTGAAAATAGCGATGGCATTGTGGGTGATGTGGAGACCGGTGGCGGAAATGTGCTGAAAATCGCCCGCATGCGTGCCTTTCCATTGCCATTTCACCATCACTTTATCACCCTCCGCGATAAATTCCAGCAGTTGCCACCGGATGTCGGGGAAGGAGCGGATAAGCCCTAGGATGGAGGCTTCGAAGGCTGCCGGGCCTTTCAGCCCGGAGGGACCGGTATATTCGTTCGCCACATATTTCGGCATGTCGGCAAAATGCCGCTCGTTGATCACCTGCTCAAAGAGCTGGCGTACCACCTCTTTGTTGTGTTGTGCGGTACTGGTATCGGTTTGTTCGATGGCGGGGGAGAGGAAATGTTGTGCGGGAGCGGATTCCGGGCTGAGGGAAACCGATAGGGCCAGGCTGGCTGCGGAAAGTATGGTAGTCATCATCTTAGATTTTTTACAAAACTACCTGCAGTGCTGCGGAAGAAATTGTAAAAAATCATTGATTTACCAGCCGCGGGCGGCGCTGAAATACGCTTTCGGGGTTTGACCGGTGAACTGCCTGAAATCGCGTATAAAGTGCGACTGATCGAAGTACCCCGCTTCGTAGGCGGCCTGTGTGAGCGATTCGGTGTCGTGGTAGCGCCCGACGAGGGTATTCAGCCGTACGAGCGCCGCGTATTGCTTCGGCGTAGCGCCCATCCGGGCGCGGAACCGTTTCTCCAGCGGGTCTTGACTGATGTGCAGGGCTTCCGCCAGCGATTTGATGCGCAGGTTGCCGTTTTGCCGTTTGATAAGGGAAGCCGCTTCCAGTACCAATCCGTCTTGCGGGATTTGGGTCAGTTGGCGGAGGAGGAACGTTTCCAGCAGAAAAAGCCGCTGCGGATGCCCGGGGGCTTCGGCCAGCCGTTCCAGCAATGCATGTATTTCGGTGGAAGGGAATATATCCTGCGTATCCACGCTCAACCCGAACAGCTCGTGCGCCGGCAGCCGGGTAAATGCATGGATGGCGCCTTCGCGGCAAACAGCCAGGAGGTTGGATGTTCCTTTTTCGTACCGGAAACCCCGCGCGTTCTTCCGCAAACCGCTGATAACGGAGCCTGGCAACACTTCTGATTTGCTGTCCGATTCCTGCACGATCCGGCCGCCGAACCGGAACGAAAGCACCAGCGAAGTGCCGGGGATCGTTTGGTTGAGGATGTCCGCATCGCTTTCGATCAGGAGGTACTCGCTGATGAAGGGCGCAAGCGGGGCGGAAGGCTGGAATTTCCGGATGGTCATGCCTTAAAATTACGGAATCCGGACGGTTAAAAACAGCGCGACCGTACGAGCATAGCCGTACGGTCGCCGAAAGCAGGATGTCCGGTTACGTGTTAGGGTTGAATGGGGATATCAAACATGAACTGTAGACCGCCGCCGGAATTGCGTTCTACCTGCAGCGGGGTGTTATAGAGTTTCTCCAGCCTTAGGGCGGTGTTGCGGAGCCCTACGCCGGAGCCGAGCATGATTTGATCGAGCGGGCCGCAGAAGCCGGCGCCGGTGTCGCTGACGGTGCAGCGCAGTTTGTTGTTGTGCCGGGCACAGCGGATGGTGATGGCGCCGCCGTCGATGCACGGGCCGATCCCGTGTTTTACGGCGTTTTCCACCAGCGGTTGCAGTAACATCGGGGGGATGCGCATCCCTTGCACCGATGGAGCCGCGTCTATTTCAACATGGAGACGGGAGGAGAAGCGGTGTTGTTCGATCTGGAGGTAGTCGCGTAGGAAGGAAAGCTCCTGGCCCAGGGGCACCAGGTCTGTCCGGGTGGAGTTCAGCGCATACCGGAACGTATCCGCCAGTTGCGCGATGAGCTCCCTGGCGGCTTCCTGTTCGGCAGGCAGGCTGGCGTTCACCCGGTTGAGGGCGTTGAAGAGAAAATGAGGCTGTATCTGCGCTTTCAGGGCCTGTAATTCCGCCTGCAAAGCCTGTTCCTGCAATAAGCGGACTTCCGCTTCCCGGTCGGGGATCCCGGCCACAGTCCGATTTTCACCCGGCATGCGGAGCAGCAGGACGGTGATGGTCACGGCTGCCAGTGCGAGCACGGCTGCGAGCCCGCCGGATGCGCCGCTTTGGTGAACAGTGAAGGCCAGCAATAGCAGCGAAGCCGCGAGCAGTCCGGCGATCATGGTTTGTACAAGAAGGGGGGCTTTCTTTTCTACAAGCAACATGGTCATGAAGTTTCCTCAAAACTACCTGACAACGCAAACGGATTTTTCCGATGTATTACTCGTATTTGAAACTGAGTAATTTTACTTACCCGGAATGGAGGCGGAAAACCGGGAATGGGAAGGTGTATTAGCTGGCGAGCCCCAGTTCCATGGCTTTTCTTACCAGGGCGGCGGTATTTTTCACGTCCAGCTTCTGCATGAGGTTGTAGCGATGGTTTTCTATGGTGCGCACGCTGAGCGACAGCTTGTCGGCGATGTCCTGGTTGCTGCTTCCCTGGGCGATGAACCCCAGTATCTCTTTTTCGCGCCGGGTGAGGGAAGGGGCGTAGCGGCTCGGTTTCCGCTGGATGATCTGCTGGAACATCTGGTCTTTCAATTCCCCATGCACATACTGATCGCCTGCATGCACGGCATCGATCGCTTCGCGGATCTCGCGGCTGCCGGCCGTTTTGAGCAGGTATCCCGCCGCACCGTTCTGAAATGCGGTACGGATGGTATGCTTATCTTCCACATTCGTGAAAATGATGACCCGCGTGTCCGGATAATCGGCCGAAACCCGCCGGCACAGCGCCAACCCGTCTTGCCCCGGCAACTGGATGTCGAGGAAAAGGATGTTGGGCGCGGCAGCCTGCAAACCGTCCAGCAACTGGTCGCCGTTTTGCCAGGCGCCAGACACGGTAACGTCCGGGAAACCCTGCAAAATCATTTGTAAACCATTGAGAATGGCGGGATGATCGTCTACCAGTGCGATAGTAATGCGGTCCATGAGAATCGGTTAGATATGTAATATTAATGGTTTCCCGGGAGATATGAAAGAATTCCCCGCTTACAGCTGTTCTGGCATCAAATATGCATTACCATCCTATATGTTAAACCTGTTGTAACGCGTAAACCCAGACGCATTTACAACGTCTAATTAACAAGAACTAAAACCAGCATGTATGAAACGGATTTTTCTCATCCTGGCTGTGATGACCGCTTTTACGGCCTCTACCCCGTCTCCCGCCTCGGCACAGGTGAACGTGAGTATCAACCTTGGTATTCAGCCCGCCTGGGGCCCCGTGGGTTACGACTACGCGGAGTACTATTACCTTCCTGATATTGACATTTACTATTACATCCCGACGCAGACGTACATCTACTTCGACTTCGGCCGATGGGTCCACACCCGTTATCTGCCGGCCCGTTACGGATATTACGACTTCTACCGGGGTTACAAAGTGGTGATCAACCAGCGCGATCCCTGGAGATTCCATAACCGCTACCGCAGGGAGTATTCACATTACCGGAACAACTATACGCAGATCGTTTGGCGAGACCGCCCCGGCGACCGACGCGAATGGAACGACCGCTGGAGAAACCACCCGGAAGAACGCCGCGAATGGAACAGTCGCCCCGTACAGCGCCGGGTAGATAACGATAATCGCCGCGAATGGACGCGCGACAACGACCGGAACAACGACCGCGACAATAATCGCCGCGAATGGAATCAGAACAACAATAACAATAACAACCGCCCTGCAGAACGCCGCGAATGGAATCAGAACAACAATAACAACAACCGTCCTGCAGAACGCCGCGAATGGAATCAGAACAACAACAATAACAACAACCGTCCTGCAGAACGCCGCGAATGGAATCAGAACAACAACCGCCCGGAACGCCAGGTAACGCCGAACCGCCCCGCCGAACAACGCCGGGAAGTAACGCCGAACCGCCCTGCAGAACGCCAATGGAACAATAACAACGGAAACCGTGGAAACGACCGCAGAGCAGAGCCCGGCAGCCGTGGACACGAGAACAGCCGAGGCCGCGAGCGCGGTTAAGGATATCAGGGGTAATCAGGAATTAAACCTGTAGTGTGTGAGAAAAACCGCCGGCAACGGCGGTTTTTTTTATGCCAAAACCTTTCCGTAACTGCGATCCCGCTCGTTCATCCCCACAAAAAAAGGCCGGTACAAAGACCGGCCTTTTACTTTTTACAAACCCATTTATTTGGCGATGATAACAGGTCTTGTTTGCTTGTGCTTCCCGGATTTCACCTGCACGAAATACATGCCGGAACGCAGTTTCGTTGCGGGAACATAAATATTCCCCTGCGATTCGGTGAGCACTTGCCGGTGCAACACACGGCCGAAAAGGTCCGTCACGGTCAATTCCATTTCACTGGATTCGGGGATGACGAATTTGACGCGGAAACCCTCCTGCGCAGGGTTCGGATAAATCCACAACGATTCCCGGCTCGCAGCCACCAGGATGGTAAACTGTGCGGAACAACCGGTGGTTCTGTCTGTGACGTTCACGGTATATAAACCGGGCGCCCGTTGCTCGAGGTCTTCGGTGGTGGATTTGTCGGACCATAAGTACTGGTAGTTCCCGCTGCCGCCGTTCACGCTGATGTTGATATTACCGTCTTCATCCGCCGTGCCGATGATCACCAGCTGGTTGAGCGTACCGCCTACCGTTACGGTTTGCGTGTTCGAGAATCCGCCGGTACCGGTTACCCGGATGGAATAATTGCCTGGTGCGAGGTTGCGGAACTCCCGGTTGGCGGGGCCTGCGGGGTTTTCCCGGTTGTCGATGAAATACCGGAAATCGGAGGGCGTACCGGCACTGAGGTTCACGCCGATCACACCGTTCGCGCCGCAGCGGGCGTTGGTAACAGTAAAGGTAACGGTGGGATGGGCGGGCCGCGTCACCCGGAAATCTTTCCTGGTCACGCATCCAACCGATACATCGGTCACTTCCATCCAGTAATCGCCGGTGGCGAGGTTGCTCACGTCCTGCGTGGTGGCGCCGGTAGACCAGCGATAGGTATAATTGCCGCTGCCACCCGTCACGGTCACATCGATCGCGCCGGTAGTATGATCGGTCTGCGACGTCACGTCCATGTCGTTCAGCCATCCATCGATCACCACCAGTTCATGCTTCTCGAAACCATTCGTACCCGTGATGCTGACTTCATAAACATCCGCCTGCAAATTGCGGAATACCGGCTCGTTGGCGCCGGCCGGGTTGGCTTGTCCGTTGATGAAATACTGGTATGGCGCCGCGCTGGCCCCGGTGGTGTTGACAGTAATGGTACCGCCGGTGTTGCAGGAGGCGTCGGTAGGCGTGAAAGTCACGTCGGGGCCGGTACGCGTTACGGTAAGCGTCATGGCCGTCACGCATTGCGTTGTGCGGTCGGTCACTTCGATTTGATATTGTCCGGACGCCAGGCCAAACTGGTCGGCCACCGTAGACCCATGCGCCCAATTGATGCGATAACTTCCGCTGCCGCCGGTAATGGTAATGTCGATATTGCCGTAGCGGTGATCGATGGTATGCGCGATCAGCAGGTCGTTGAGCGTTCCGCCCATCGTCACGGCCTGGGAATAATCGAACCCATTCGAATTCGTGACGCGGATGGTATATACACCGGGCTCCAGTTGACCGAAAATGTTGCTGTTGATACCGTTCGGATTGGCTTTCCCGTTGATATAATACTGGTACACGCCGCTGCCGTTGCTTACCGTAGCGGTAATGATGCCGTTGGGATAGCATTGCGCGTTTTTCACGGTGAACAGTACGGCCTGCTGGCGCGTCACTTTCGCCGTTCCGCGATACGTACATCCGCTGACGTTATCCCTCACATTCACCACATAATCGCCGGAAGGCACGTCTGTCAAATCTTCCGTAGTAGCGTTGTTCGACCAGGCGAAGGTATAATTCCCGCTTCCGCCGGTGATGGTCAGATTGATATTCCCGGCCTGGTCATCTACCTGGATATTACCCTGAAGGCCTTGTCCACCGCCGATTACGACCGTTTCCACGTACACGAAATTATTCGGCCCGGTGATCCGCAGGTCGAACTGCCCCGGTTGGAGGTTTTCGAAAACAGGACTGGCTTGCGCCGCGCCGCCGATGGAATACTGATAGTTATTGGATGCGGGTACCACTTTCTTTACTTCGATACGGCCATTGTTCCCGCATGCGGAGGGCTGCGTTACAATCTCCACATCCGCTACCGGGCTGCCGCTCAGGTAAATATCGTCTACCTGGAAATCCACGCCGCTGTTAGGCATTTGTTCCGACAAAAATCCAATGAGCGCAACTTTCGACGGATCGATCTCGGAACCGTTCACCATATCGGCGAGCGGGATGCGGACCTGCTGATAATTGGCCGACAATTGTGTAAGATACTTGTCGCGCAGCAGGAATGCGGCATTCGATCCGCCACCGAACCGGTCTTTCAGGAAAATCTGCAGATCGAAATTGCCGAGGCCGGCGGTATTGGGGAAGCGGATGCTGAAGTTGAGGTATCTTTTCTGGCGAAGGTCGATCATCCGGGCGTCTACGTCCTGCGCCAGGTCCCAGAACACATAGGCGAAGGGTTCCGGGTTTGGTTCGATATGCGCCGACATGTTGATCGGGCCTTTGTTCCCGCCGGTGGGCAGCACCACGAGCTGCGATGCGTTATTGCTGGTGCTGTGGACGATGCCGGGATTTTTGGTGTCACCATCCCAGATCACGTCAGATGATGCGCGGCTCCACACGAGGTAATCCGCCGGTATCTGCGCCGTGTTCCCTTTCTGGTCGGTTGCCGTGATGTGGAAGGAACGGGGGCCGGGAGGCGTGGTGGCCGGCACGGTGAAGCTCGCCACATATCTTCCGTTCACCAGCTGGAGCGCCTGGTTGTTGGCGCCTCCGACCGGCGAAAGATCGACGGTGACGGTAGCCAGGTCGTTGTTCGGATCGCTGGCCAGCACGCTGAGCTGGACAGGGGTGATGCCGTCCGCGAAACCCGCTGCAGGGTTGATCCGCACATCGCTGAGGACCGGCTGAACGGTGGGGTTGTCGTACGGCACGGCGCGCACATCGTCTATCCATACATCAAAGCCATCCTGCGCGGAATTGACGAGGAAATTGAACTGCCACAGCCGGGTGAGGTCGAACCCGGAGCCGGTGAACAGGTCGGAGAAGGGGATTTTTACTTTCGTGAATTGGGTGGGGTGGAAGGAAGAAATGTAGCCGTTGGCCTTCAGTTTCACGCTGTTGGAAACGTTCATGTTGGCGCTGGCGTCTCTCACGCTGAATTCTATGTCTGCATATTCCGGAGCGTTGGAACGGATGTAAAATTCGAGATACCCGAATTCGCTTACATCCCGCGCACCGCCCGCATTGGGATCGATGCGCCAGGTCATGAGCCCCCAGTAATTGGGATCATGTTTGAACCGCATGTACAAACTGCCCGGGTCGGTGTTGCCGCCGGTGGCCCGTCTTTCGATGATTTGCGTCCCGGCCGTTTGATCGCTGCCGTCGTTGAACCGTTCGCCTTCACCGCCGCGGATCGCATCTCCGTTCCAGATGTCGGTGGATGGCAGTTCGCGGATCACGCGGTAGGTGACGTTCCCGGAAACGCTGTGCCCCGCTGCGTCTGCGGCGGAAACGGTCAGCATTTTCATGCCGGAGGCGGTATTGGCGGGCACGGTATATTGGATGGAATACTGATCGCCGTTGCGCACGAGCGGCGTGGTGGCGCTGCCTCCCAGGGAGCTCAGGTCGATCGTCGGCGGGCGCATATCGTTATCGGAGTCCGTGATGGTGGCGGATACGGTAAACCGGGCATTCCCGTCAGAATAACCGATGGCCGGCGCAATGGTGAGGTTCGTGATGTAGGGGTATACCGTAAGATCGGTTTCCGATAGCACCAGGTGATACACCGTCATGGGCGGCATTTTCAGCTGGAAGGAATTGTTCACCACGGTACGGATGTCTTCCATCCTGCGCACCACCGGACTATTCCTGTCTACCACGTACACCGATGCGCTCTTGTACTGGCGCGCTCCCGAAAAAGCCACCGTCGCTACCACCGTATCGGTCATGCTGCGGTTGATGGCGATGGTATGGAGGAACTCGTCGCTGGAGGCGTTCACGGATGCGTACACCGCGCTCACCGCGCGGTTGTCTGTCTGCGCTTTGATGGACGTGTTGCCGAATTTCCCGCCGTTGCCGTCGTAGTTGCAATACAGATCGAACCCGCTTTTGATATACCCGATCACCGCGCCCCAATAAGAAGCGAAATAGATCTGTTCCGTCCCGAAAGCGCCCAGCGCGTCGGCCTGCGCAACGGTGCCGGAAACGTGGCTCGTTCCCCCGTAACTGTATTCCGTGATCCCGAGCTTCGTGCCGGGATAAAAGTCGGCGATCATTTGCTTCAGCTTGGGCAGCACGGGGAAAATCTGTCCGTTGGAAGCGTCGTTCACCCAGGAATTTTCCCGGTAGGTATCGTCCCACAGGCCGCGCGACATGGAAATGCGGCCCAGTACGGAATTGTCGTCGTTATCGTCGTCGAACGGGCTCATATTGCCGAAATCGCGGTTTTGCTGCGGGTACCAGTGCAGGTCGAGCACATCGAGCAGGCGTTTCCCCGCGGCCTGGCCGCGGGCGCGCATGTTGGCGAGGTAGTAATGCACGAACAGCTCGTAATTGCCCCGCACCTGGTCCCAATCGGGCGCGAACTGGAGGTTTTGATAAGCCGTATAACCCCATAGTGATGGGCCGAACACTTCGGCCGTGGGGTCCATTTCCTTGATCAGTTCCGCCGTTTCGTACGATTTGTTCATGAGGTAGTTGACAGACACGCCGGTGGTGCCGAACAGCCGGGGATGGGTGCTGGTCCAAAGGCAGGGCTCATTGTCCAGCGAATAACCTTTGATGCCGGTGGCGGTATTGCTGCGGCCGTAGGAGTCGAGGAGGAAATGCAGTTCCTCGTCTACATACACCGCATTATCATTCACATCGGGCGTGAGCGACAGGTTTCCGCCGGGTTTGCGGGCAACCACCGGCACCCATCGGTTAGAGGGTGCGGTTTCGTTTTCGCTGACCGTCCCGTTTTTGTCTTTCGCCACGTAACCCGCCATGGGCAAGGTGGCCAGGGAATAGGCGCCTTGCTGGAGCGATTGGTTGTGAAATGCCTTGAGCGCCGAACCTGGCACGTTGTACTGGTTCTCGGGCGTGTTCCATTGCGCCGGCACCCAGTCGTCGCTATGATGCACCCAATCGACACCGGCGTTACTGGCGTTGTTTTCCCAGTTGTAGTTGGTGATGCGGTTGCCGCCCATCCGCTTGGCGGGCGCGTAGGGATAATGGTCGTTGGTGCCGTACACCAGCGGACTGATGGCTTTCCTGTTGGGAGCGGATGCATCGATGGTGAAGCGGACGTTCCGTGTGGCCTGGGCTGATGATCGTACGCTGGAAAGCAGCACCATGGCGGCACACGCCATAATTGAGTAGAATGGTTTCATGAGAGATGGTTGAGGTCAATAAATCGTTCCGCGGAACGGCATGGATCTCGTTAGGTATAATAAAAAAGTCGAATGCAAATTACGGGGATTGAAGGGGGCAACTAAGGGGCTTCCGCCGGGGTGTCGATATTCATATCTGAAACATACGCGGATAGCCCCGAAGCGAAGGATGTTCCGGTTGAACTGATCCGTTATTCGTAACATACTGATCCTCCATTCGTTAGTGCTCTTGCCAAAAGCCGGCCGGCCCAATTCGCGGAAATGTTTTTTCTTTATGTTCCGGAAATGGAACGCGCTTTGCAGTAACCGGCCGGCAATTTTAGGGAATATGACGTTTTTACAAGTTTCAGATATCGCGAGGAAAGACAAGCTGGGATTCGAATTGCAGCCTTTGACTTTCAATGTGGAGCGTGGACAGAAAGTAGCCGTGATGGGCGCTTCCGGATCGGGAAAAAGCACATTGCTGCGGATGATCGCGGGATGGGTACAGCCGGATGGCGGCACCATCCTGTTCGAAGGAGAGAAGGTGCTGGGGCCGGATTGGAAATTGATTCCCGGCCACCCCGGCATCGCATACCTTTCGCAACATTACGAGCTGCGCAATAATTACAGGGTGGAAGAACTGCTCGCGTATGCGAACCAGCTGACCGACGAAGAGGCCACCCGGTTGTTCGACATCTGCCGGATCAGCCATCTCCTCAAACGGAAGACCGACCAGCTTTCCGGCGGGGAAAAGCAGCGTATTTCCCTCGCGCGGCTGCTCGTCACCAAACCTAAGCTCCTGCTGCTGGACGAGCCCTATTCCAACCTCGACCTCATTCATACCCACATCCTCAAATCCGTGATCCGCGAACTGGGCGAGGCTTTCGGCATCACGAGCCTCCTCGTTTCCCACGATCCGGACGATGTATTGCCCTGGGCAGACCATCTCATCATTCTCCGCGACGGGCAATTCGTGCAACAGGGCAGTCCTGCGGAAGTATATAGCAAGCCCGCAGACGCATATGCAGCGGGGCTCCTGGGCGATTTTCAACTCTTTCCGCCCGAAAAGGCGAAAGTATTTGCCCTCATGCCGGGGATCGTCGTGAACGGGCGGCGCAGCCTGGTGGTGCGGCCGGAGCAATTCCGTTTCGCGAAAGACGGCAGCGAGGCCATCAAAGGTGTGGTGAAGGAGGTGATGTTCGGCGGCAGCTATCATGATGTGGTGGTGGAAGTGCCGGGAAACCTGCTCACCGTGCGCACTACCGCGCCGAAATACCAGAAGGGCGATGCCGTTTTCGTGGCATTGCCGTCGAAGGGGATTTGGTTCCTGCCTTCGTAAATTTATTCCGCTCCCTTAACTTTCATGTCAACGGTATAAACCGCAGTGGATGCGGTGAGGAAAAGGATGTTCCTTTTCCTGCCGCCGAAGCAGGCGTTGGCGGTCCATTTTTCAGGGACGTCGATATGCCCGATCTGCTGGCCTTGGGGGTTGTAGATGAATACACCGTTGCCGCAGAGGTAGAGGTTCCCGCGCTCGTCGAGCGTGATGCCGTCGCCGCCTTTATTGGTGAAAAGTATGCGGTTGGCGAGTTTCCCATCCCCCGAAATTTCATATCTGTAAATTTTATCCCCGCCGATATCGGCAACATAGAGGTACTTCCCGTCTGGCGTGCCCACGATGCCGTTGGGTTTCACGATATCGTCTGCCACGATAACGGGTGCGCTGGCGCCTTTGGGCAGCCGGTACACGCGCATGGCTTCGATCTCGGGCTTTTGGCGGGTCCAGTAGTTGCGTTGATAGTAGGGGTCGGTGAAATAGATATCGCCGTTTGGATGGATCCAGAGATCGTTGGGGCCGTTCAGTTTCTTCCCTTCGAAATTATCCATCAGTACGGTATGTGTGCCTTTCGGGGAAAACGACCAAAGCTCGTTGTCTGCGTCTGCGCAGGCGAGGATATTCCCTTTTTTATCGACGTACAACCCGTTGGCGCGGCCGCTTTTGTCGGAAAAGAGGCTGAGCCTGCCTTTGGTGTCGTATTTCCAGATGGTGTTGTTCGGCTGGTCGGTGAAGTAGATATTGCCTTTCCGGTCGGGCGCGGGGCCTTCCGTGAATTTGAACTGTTTGGATATCAGCACGGGCTTGGCGCCGTCTGCCACAAGCAGGTGCAGTGAATCGGACTGGGCATTGGCAGACAAGGCTGCCAGTAAGAAAAAGGCGGCTAGTTTCATGTGGAATTCGTATTTCCATCAAGATACGAAAAACCGGAAACCTTTCCTATGCAGACGCTGCCTGCAACTGGCGGAGTAGGCTCCCTTTGTCTATCATCCCCGCATGCCGCCACACTACTTCCCCTTTCCGGAAAATGATGAAAGTGGGCACGGCGCTCACGTTGAAATGGCTGGCGGCCTGCTGGTTCTTGTCGATATTCACTTTTACGACCCGCGCCTTGCCTTCCACCGCCTGCGCCACTTCCTTGATGACGGGCGTCATGGCGTGGCAGGGCTGGCACCAGTCGGCGTAGAAATCTACCAGTACGGGCTGTTCGGATTGGATGAGATCATTGAATGCGCTCATAACCTGCGTTTAAAAAGTGAGGGAAGCCATGAGCGATTCTTCGTCATAGCTGCCGTTGTATTTGTGTCCGTTGATGAAAAACGAAGGCGTACCGTTAACGCCGCTTCTTACGCCGCTTTCGAAATCCGCGTCCACTTTATCTTCCAATGCGGTATCCTGGATGTCGTTCCGGAATTGTTCGAGGTCGAGGCCGATGTGTTGCGCGATGGCGAAGAGGGCTTCGACGGATAACATTGCCTGGTTTTGGAAGATGCCGTGATGCATTTCCCAGAACTTCCCCTGCCGGCCTGCGGCTTCCGCGGCGATGGCTGCGGGTTTGGCCATGGCGTGGGATTCGGAAAGGGGGAAGTGACGGAAGATGAACCGCAAACCGGGCCCCATTTTTTTAACGATGTCTTCCACTGCGGGAAAAGCCTTTCCGCAATGCGGACATTGAAAATCGCCGTACTCCACGAGCGTAACGGGCGCTCCTTCCTTTCCCCGTGCATGATCTTGCGGGCCGGGCGGCGGTGTGAGTTTTGCCATAGACAGTTTATATTTTTTTAGCCTGAATTTTTTCCAGTGCATCGAGAATCCCGTCTGCACCTGGATTAACAGCAGGGGGCGATAAAAAGTTCCAGCGGATGATGCCGTTGCCGTCGATCACGTACAATGCGCGATGGCATTGGCCTTCCTTATCGTCGTACGCCTCATACGCTTTGGCGACGGCTCCCTTCGGCTCAAAATCCGCCAGCAGCGGGAAGTGCAGGTTGCGCGCCTGGGTGTAGGCCTGGTGGCACCACTTGCTGTCTACCGAAACCCCTACGATCGCCGCGTTCTGCTTGCGGAACAACTGGAGCATTTCGTTGTAGAGCGACATCTGGTCGCCGCAAACCGGGCTCCAGTCTGCCGGGTAGAAAGCTACGATGAGGTTCTTACCCTGGAAGTCTTGCAGCGTATACTGCTGGTCGGGTGTTGAATACAAATTAAAATCCGGTGCCGGGGTGCCGATCGATAACATACCGCATGATTTTTTGTGACAGGAAATCGGGTTTTTCAAATCCCAGCAAAGGTACGCCCAAAAAGCATACCGGTGTTTCCCGGATGGTGGGGCGCGATGTACATTCTCTCCGCCGGAAACTACCATCCGATACCGTAATCCTCGCCGTGATTGCTGCTGCCGCCCCATATGGAACGATGCAGCGTATCGAAGAAAATAGCGTTGATGGGCCCGCTCGTGCGCGCCGCGAAACTGAGCGTATAGCCCATGTTTTCGAGCGCACGGCGCGTACTATCTGGCGTGGCGCTGGCAACGAGGATGCTCCCGGCCCTGGGAACCCTGTCTTTCACCGCCGTTCCACCCAGCGACAGCCACAACTGGTTGCTATTGACGTTCGCCGCTTCCGTGGCCTGCTGCACCGTCATCCCGAATTCCACCACATTGAGGAAGAATTGCAACAGGTTCTGGTCTTGCGTATCGCCGCCCTGCACGGCGAAGGAAAGGAACGGTTTCCCGTCTTTCAAAGCCATGGAAGGCGTCAGCGTAACGCGCGGCCTTTTACCGGGAGCGATCACGTTGAATGGGTTCATGACCGAATCGAGGACGAAGCTTTGCGCGCGCTGGCTCATGCCTACGCCCGTGCGCCCGGCGATGCAGGCGGGCAGCCATCCGCCGCTGGGCGTGATGCTGACCACCCAGCCTTCCGCATCGGCGGCTTCCACGCTGGTGGTGCCGCGCCAGAGGCGGTCGTGGTACACGCTGTCCGATGGCTGGTAAGCGATGGCGTCGTGCTTCGGGACAAAATTCCCCGGCGGTTTTTGCTGCGTAGTGTCAGACAATGCGGGCCGGCGGTCGAGGAATCGTTTCCAGGGATTGTGTTCGTTCTGGAAAGGGTAGGGGTCTCCGGGCATGACGCTCGTTGCGTTCTGCCGCGGATCGATGGTGCCGGCGCGCTGGCGGGCGTAGGCTTTGCTGAGGAGCCCGCGGATGGGGGCTTCAGCGTTCCGTACGGATCGCCATAGTAGAAATCGCGGTCGGCGAAACTGAGGTTCATGGCCTGGTAGACGGTGTGGATGTATTGCGGGGAATTGTATCCCATCGCCTGGAGATCGAAGTTTTCGAGGATGTTGAGGGCTTGCAGCATCATGGGGCCCTGCGTCCATTCGCGGAGTTTGTAGACGTCAATGCCTTTGTAATTGACGTGGACGGGCTCTTCTTCGATCACTTTCCAGTTGGCGAGGTCCTGCATCGTGATGAGGCCTCCCTGTTCGCGGGCGCCCCGAACGAATTCCTGCGCAATATCTCCCTTGTAGAACCTGTTATATGCGGCCATGATGGCTTCTTTCCGGGATTTTCCGGCACGCAGCGCGGCGGTTTCCGCGTCCACCATTTTCTGAAGGGTGGCCAGGAGGTCGGCCTGCACGAAGATCTCGCCCGCTTCCGGCGCTTCGCGGGGTTGGCCGGGATGGGTGAGGAAAACCTTTTCGCTGTAGGGCCATTGCTTGATCCACGATTTTCCGCGTTCGATGCTGTTGGCCGTTTGCGCTTCCATGGGGTATCCTGCGGCCATTTCCATGGCGGGGCGCAGCACTTCCTGAAGGCTTTTGGTGCCGTATTCGGACAACATATGGCAGATGCCGCCGGGTGTTCCCGGGGTTACGGCGGAAAGGGGGCCGTATTCCGGCGGGAAGGCGTAACCCTTCCCCTTGTAAAACGCTGCCGTAGCGCCGGTGGGCGCCACACCAAGGGCGTTGACGGCGATTACTTTCCCGGTTTTGGGATGATAAATGAGCGCCTGCGTTTCTCCGCCCCAGCTCAACACGTCCCACATGGTGCAGGTGGCGGCCAGCATGGCGCAGGCAGCATCTACGGCATTGCCGCCCTGTTGGAAAAGCGCGGCGCCGGCGGTGGCGGCGAGGGGTTTGCCCGTAATGGCCATCCAGTGGCGGCCGTGGAGCGGTGGCTTTTGGGTTTGCTGCGCCTTGCCGGTGGCGGCCAGCAGCAAAAGCAGGATCAGGAAACGTTGCATATAGGCTAATTTAATCAAAGGGAAGGGAATATTCAGGATAAGTTGCGGGGGGATTTCATGAACGGGGTTCGTCATTTTACGCGTAATTGCTATCTTTTCTGTATTAATTTTGCCGACCCATGATGTTGACCGGCTTTATACAATCCCTTGCCTCCGATGGCGCCGTTACCGTTGCCGGTGAAATTACCCGTTTCGACCAGCCCGATTACGAAAGCGCCACCCGTCTGCTGGAAAACATGTACCAGTCAGACGCCGCCCACCAGTCCGGCGAAGTACCGGCATTCCATGCGCCGGCGGCACGCTGGGCAACGGAATTCCTCTATCGCGCCATACAATGCAATTTCCTCCGCCACCTGAAATCGGACGAAGTGCTGGACCTGTTGCCCGATTATGATGGGGACATGACGCCGGAAGCCATTTACAGCGCCGACCTCGTGCTGCGCCAATTGCCCGGCCTCTTCCGCTTCACGCGCCACCTCGCGCCAGACGATGTGATGGTGCCCCGGCTAGGCGCCATCGCCGCCGCATGGCCGCTTTCTTCCGTGGGCGTTCCGGTGCCGGGTGTGCCGGATGCCGCCATGGTGATGGAGCATCCTGCGCTGCGCATGTTGTACATCGACCGCATCATCGAAAACAGGGATATCGCCCGGTGTGGGGACCCCTTCGTCCGGAGCGCCGTCCAGGCCGCGATCGGCGGGCACGAAGACGCTTACTGGCCCGGTTTTTCCCTTCAATCCTGATCATTCAACCCAATTCCTCCATGGATAAAATCGCATCCCTCAATGCTGTATTACAGCACCTCAAACAAAAATTCGTCGGAAAAGACGATGTGATCGATCTGATGGGCATTTGCCTCGCGGGACGCGAAAACCTGTTTCTGCTTGGCCCTCCCGGAACGGCGAAAAGCGCCATCGTCCGTGAATTGTCGCGCCTGCTGCACGGCCCCTCGTTCGAATATCTCCTGACAAGATTTACGGAGCCCAACGAACTGTTCGGCCCGTTCGATATCCGCCGCCTCCGCGAAGGCGAGCTCGTCACCAACACCGCCGGCATGCTGCCCGAAGCTTCGCTCATTTTCCTCGACGAGCTCCTCAATGCCAACAGCGCCATCCTCAATAGTCTGCTCATGGTGCTCAACGAAAGGGTGTTCCGCCGCGGCCGCGAAAACCGTGCCCTGCCGGCCCTCATGATCGTTGGTGCCAGCAATCACCTGCCCGAAGATGCGGCGTTGCAGGCGTTGTTCGACCGTTTCCTCCTGCGCGTGCATTGCGATTACGTGGAAGGATCGCGATTGAACGAAGTGCTCCAGGCCGGTTGGGAGCTGGAAAGCGGAGCCACCGGCGAAGCGCCCGTCATCACGGCGGAAGACGTGCTCCACATCCAGCAGATGCTGCCCCAAGTTGACCTTTCGCCCGTGCGCGATGCCTATATCAACCTCATCGTGAAAATGCGCAACGCCGGCATTCCGCTAAGCGACCGCCGCGCGGTGAAACTCCAGCGCCTGGTGGCCGCCAGTGCATTGCTCTGCCACCGCAAAGCGGCTCAGGTGTCTGACCTCTGGGTGCTGCGCTACGCCTGGGATACGGACGAGCAGCGCGAAATACTGGCGGGCATCGTAGACCAGCTGATCGGAAAGGAAAAGCTGGGAGCGGAAGCGCATCCCCGCGCCCTGTCGGCCGGCGTTCCCGATGCAGAGGCGCTGCACGCGGAAGTAATGCGGATGGACGACTTGTGGGCCAACCCGGAAACCACCGGCGCCGAGCGCGCCGTGATCCGCGACCGGTTGCGCCTGCTCAACGGCAGATGCGAATGGATCCGTAACCCCGAGCAGCAGGCGTTCGTTCGCCAGCCGATCGAGGCCCTGTGGCAGAAAATCCTGCAAACGGTATGACCGGCATCGTGATCGCGGTCCGGCCCTCCGATGCCGGCGGCCTTTCCTCATTCCGGAATTTCCCCGGCCTGGAAGCGGCGGAAGGCGAAGGCCTGCTGTGGTTCCGGGCGCCCATGGATTTCCCCTGGCGGAATGTGCCCTGCGAAGGTGCGTGGCGGGTAGACGCGGAACAACGGCTTATCCCGTTCGGGAAAACCGTGCCCGAAAAGCGCCTCCCGGAATTGACGTGGCGCCCCGTGGCGGAAGTGCTGCCGGTAAAACTGCCGGTGTCTGGGATGCCGGCGGGAAAAGTACGCGCGGTAGTGGTGCGGCCGGAGAAGACGGACGATGGCCCGGAACCCTCGTTCCTGCGGCTCCCATGGCAGGTCTGGAGGGATTATGCGCTGGGCGCGCCGAAAGTGCGCCTGCAAAATTGGATGTTCGTGCGCACGGCGGAAAATGAAGCCCTCGTGCTGGGAGCGCCCGTTCCTCCCTTGCCTGGCCATGCCTATGTACTGCAGGAAGATGCGCTCCTCGTTCCCGAAGGTTGGCTGTTCCGGTCGGCATTCGAATTGGAACTGCTGCTGGAGGGATTAAAGTCCACCCAATCCGAACCTTCCATTTACCTTTTCGGGCAAGACGGTATGTGCGAACGCATCCCGGCAGCGATTTTTGTGCCGGCTACACGCCAGGCCGTGAGAGCGGCCGATCAAACCGCAACGCATGAATAAAGCATTTTATCAGACTACGGCATATTTCCAGACATCGTCCGACTATTTCTGGCGATGGGCGGAGCAATACACCGTCATCGAAACGTGTTTCGGCAATACCATCGTGTACAGGGAAGAGCTGGCCACATTCGTGGAAAACCTGCAGGATGAATTGCCACCGCTCGATGCCCTTTTGCTCGTTTTAATGGCATGCAAGGCGCAACATTCGGATGCGGACCGAAAGCTGAAGGATAAAATAGCGGAATTGCTGGATGATAAGCTGGAGGAAGAGGTGCCCCACCTGGCCGAACGGCTCCTGGGAAACATCCGGCAACTGCCGCAGGAATGGAGGACGGGCAAAGGCAGGATGAAACTGCTGGAGCTGCTTTCGGAGGATAATTCCTGCACGGTATACGTAGAAAACGTGGCGCCGATGCTCGATTTTCTACGGAAAGGAGGCATTCCGGCGGAAGTCAGCGATAACGGCGGCATGTGGCATCAGTTGCACGACAGCATTACGTTCCTGGCAGAAGCTTCGCGCGCATATCCGGACATGGAATCGCTGCTCCGTAAACTGGGATCGCCCGGTACCGCAATCCCTAAGCCCCTCCCCACCACATTTCCCGACGTGCTGGCAGAGCTCGAAGCCGATGAACAGCTGGCCGGCATCGCCAAACTGGCGAAGCTTCTCAAAGCTGTCATGCGCTTTCCTGCATTACCGGAAAACGGCGCCGACGATCAGTTCGGCGGCGTGTCAGACATCGGGAACCGCGGAGACCTGCACCGGCTGCTGACTTCAGAGCTCGCGCAAGACGACGATCTCCTGCTGGCGCGCCTCGCCAACAACGAAGCACTGTTTTTGAGAAAAGAAAACGTGCCGTCGCCGCCGAAATCGAATAAGCGGGTGGCGATAGACGTTACCCTGCGGATGTGGGGCACTAACCGACAGTTCGCAGTGGCCGCCGCACTCGCCTGGCTGCAGCATGAAGCAGATGCGGATGCATGGATGCTGTCGGGAAAGGAAGCAATCGACGCAGATCTTCAAACCGGTACCGGGGTTTTAGCAGCCATGCAGCACCTGGCCGGGGAAATGCATTGCGGGGATGCGCTCGCTTCCGCCGACAAACAACTCCGCGATGTGGAATGCCTGTACATTTCCAGCGAAGAAAATTTCCTGTCACACGATTTCCAGTTCGCTTATGCCGGCATGCAACATCCGCCGGCGTTACTGGCGCTGATCGGCAAAAACGGCAGGATCAACGTGTACAGTAATTTTCGCAGACATCGCAAACTACTGTCGACCGCCACGTACGACCTGCAGGATATCCTCTCGTTCAAAGAAACAGCTCCCCAGGGAAATTTATCCCTGCCTAAAATCTTCCAAAACAAGGAATGGCCGCTGCTGTTCCCCTGGCTCAACCGGGGTGGAGAAGGCGACAAGGATTACCTGACGAGCGACGGCCACGTGATCCGCGTCATGCGCGACCAGCGACTGGTTTGCGGAACGCAGCGAACACCGGCCAGAGAACTGCATGCCAATTTCCCGGAAGGAGAATGCGTCCCGGCCTACGATTCCCAGAGCAAACGGTTTGCCATGCTGGTGCTTTCGGCGAGGAACGAAGTGATGCACTTTGTGTTCGGTTTGGAAGACTTTACGCTCATCGATTATCATAAATTGAAAAGGGAAGATAATGTAAGCGTGGATTCCTGGAACGGGCGGTATTACTTCACCGCTAAGGAAAAAACCTTTTCCATCAACGCATTCAATACTACAGAGCGCAAAATGGCCGGAATGCCCGCGAAGTATGGCAACGAACTGAAACGCGATGTATTCGTTCACCGGAAATACGTCCGTACAAAGTACCAGGTATACGTGAAACCATCACAAATTTGTTGCATGAATACGGGTGCGTTGATGGTCGACAATACGCAGTTGGTCCGCGTATATGAACATATGAAACTGAAGTCGCGGAATGTTTTGCAGGAACGGGGCTGGATAGCAAACGGCGCCATACGGAATGAAGAGAAAATCTATCCCGGCGGCAACCGGAAAGTATATCTCCGGCAGTTCAGATGGCGGAATGGAAGCCTTGCCTGGAGCGATTCCCGCGGGTTCCTGCATTTCCGGAGCATCGATGGATCCATCCCCGAGATTACGATCGTTGCCGCTGCAAGTTGCCTGATCGCAGCGTGGACGTCCGACAACTGCGTTTGCGGGAATGATGCGTTCATCGGGAAACGCAGCACAGCCACGAAGATTTCCGTCGAAAAATTCTGGACGGAATATTGGGAACCCTTTATCAAATCAGTCAATTCATGATGGAACTGTCACTCAAATACGAAGCGGTGGGCGCTGAACCTTCGGCGGTGTTCCTCCGGGGCCATGATCCCCGCTGGTGGCTGGAGCACTTCCGCGTCTGGGGGCTTCGTCCTGCGGATATGACGCTCCTGGCGCTGGCAGGTACATCGGGGCAGGAAGTATCCGGCCTGTTCGTCGTTTTCGCCGCCGGCTGCACGCCCGACCCCCTGCTGTTGCCCGAACCGTTCATCCGCACCGGCAAGCGCCTGTTCATCCCCCAACATACGGTGCTCCTGCCTGCGATGACCGATGCGGAGCTGGAAGCGCTTTGCATTTGGGATTACCAGCTCCTGCATCCCTCGCTGGGATTTTACGGACTGGACAAGGCAGACGTGCTGCCGCCGGAAAGCCTCGTGATCCTGCCCCAACCCGTCGACGAAAACCGGGATTTCAATATTGCCCAGGTGGCCCCGCTGCCGCGCATTGCGCGTGTGAGGATGGAGATGCCAGAAGAAGATACGCTCACGCGGGAAGCGAAAGCCATTGGCAGCAAAGAGCTCCCGCCGCCCGAAGGGGCGCCCAAAAGCTGGTTCGGTAGAAAACTCCTGCAGGTGCAGCTCATCGCCGCCTCGGCCGCACGATCGATCGTTGGTTTGTTTGCCGGGAACGGCCAAAACGGGCTGTTGGGGAAATTGGCGGCATGGCTGGACAAAAAGCTGAGCCATCTCCGGAAACTGCAGGAAGACGAAGCCGACCGCCTGCTGCGCATGTTCCGGGAAAACCCCGAACTGGCGCTGGAATACGCTATGCCGCTGGACCCGAACGCCCGTCCGGATGGCGATTCCGCAGCCAGCGGCAGGCTCGTGCGCCGGGACGCGCGTTATCATTCGTGGCTGCTGAACCGTGGCGGACGCGGAGGGGGCGTCCAGATGCTGGATGGAGATACGTACCAAAACCTGCAGGAACAATACCGGAAATCGGCCAAAACGGCGGAAGAGAACGGTGACTGGAGCCGTGCGGCATACATTCACGCCCATTTGCTGAAAGATTACCATGCAGCTGCGAAGGCGCTTCGAAGCGGGAAATTCTTCCGCGACGCGGCGGTCATGTATCATGACAAGCTGGAAAATCTGCACAATGCGGCAGCATGTTACCAGGAAGGCGGCATGTACCCCGAAGCCATCGCGCTGTACCTGAAACTGGAGCTCTACGAAGAAGCCGGCGACTTGCATGTGCTGAACGGAGACGATGCGGAAGCGAAAGATTGTTATGAAAGAAAGGTTGCCGGCCATCTCAAATACGATAAATATCTCGAAGCGGCCCAACTCATCGAAGAGAAAATGCACGACCGCGAGCGGGCGCAGCGCTGCCTGCTCAACGGGTGGTACGGTAAATCTTCGGCAGCGCGTTGCCTGGTGGAATACATCAGGAAGGCCGACGGGCCCGTCCATGAAAACATTCGCCGGTTGTACGAAGAGGTGGTCGTACCGACGGAGCATCGCCGGTTCCTGGATGTGTTGAGCGAGTTGAAAAGCGCATCTCCTGAAGCCGGGGAAACGGCGCGCGACCTGGCGTACCAAATCGTCGGGGCTTCGGTGGGCCGTGGTGAAAAGGACTTGCTGCCGATGTTGGGAAGCTTTGTGCCGGAGGACCCTTTCCTCCGGAAAGACGCCCTGAACTTCCAGCTGCAAATGCCTGCATTGCCGGAAAGAGAGAAGCGGAATATCGACAAGCTGAAGCTCCGCACCGACATCCATTGGCTGGAGGCCGTTGGCTGGCGGCAGCAGATTATCGTGATCGGCTCTTCCGGCGGAAAGCTCGTGCTGGCCCGCTGCAATTGGGAAGGGGAGGTGTTGTACCAGAATACGGAGCTCCCGCTTGATTATAATAGTATGAGGCAGCTGCTCGTTGTTTCCGCCAACGATCTGGATAACCGCATCCTGGTTTGTGACCCTTACGGGGCATTCGCATCCCAGGAATTCAGCCATGAACCGGCATTCGGGGATGGGTTTACGATCCTGAGGAACATCCCGGAAGAATATGGGGCGTACATCCGTATCGGTCATGCGGAACGGACGATCATACGTTTGGCGAATGATATTGCAGGTAAGCATACAATTTCCCCGGTGTTGTTGCCACCGGGCGCCAATTCTTTCAGTGAATTGATTCATGAAGGAGAAATTTCGGTTGGATTGGCTCGGATTTTCAGTTGGAAGCATAAATATTTTACCGCCGATAGCGACCGCTTGTTGATTATGACCGATCTTGAAGAACCGGAAAAAATTGAAACCCGCTGCAATTGCCTTTGCCAGTCCGGAAAATGGCTGGCCTGGCTGGATGAAAACAGGGTGGTGCATATCATGGACGCGGAAGAGATCGCCATTCAGCGCCCTGATACGGAAGGCGGCAGGGATTTTCATACGTTGGAATTCATAACACCGGGATTCTTGGTGGCCGCCGGCAGGGATGTGATGGTGGGGTTCGAATTGACGGATGGGGCGTGGATAATGGCTGGCGAGGGAGAAATGAACGGAAGATGTCTAAAACTATTTCCCAGCGGAAGTTTTGGCCGGTTCGCCGGTATGTTCATCGACGGAACGATCCGGTTTTTCGATATTCCGGGTGAAACGGATTAAAAAAGAAAAGCCCCTCCGGCCGGAGGGGCTTAATTATTTTGCAAGGCGTTCCTATACCGAAACCTTATTGTTTTCCCTCACCTTTTCCGGTACCCCGTGGATATCCCACACGAGGCCGAACCAGCCGAGCATCTTGATGATGTAAAACGTGATGTCGATCTCCCACCAATAGAAGCCCTGGCGCGTAGCGCGCTGGTAGTAGTGGTGGTTGTTGTGCCAGCCTTCGCCGAGGGTCACCAGTGCGAGGATGAGGCTGTTTTTGGATTCGTCGCCGGTTTTGTAACGGGGCTTGCCCCATTTGTGCATAAGCGAGTTGATGGTGAAAGTGCCGTGGAACAACAGGATCGTGCTGAGGAAGAACCCGATGAAAAGCGTGGAAAGCCCGGCCGACCAGTCGAACCAACCCGCGCCATTCACTTTGTTGCCGATGAAATACACGACAACAGCGAGGATCAGCGGCGGAACGAAGTGGTACTTATTGAGCCAGAACAGTTCTTTATGCTTCATATCCTTGATGAGATCGTAGCGGGTTTCCTTGTGTTCCTTGTCCATGATCCAGCCGATATGGGCATGCCAGAAGCCGTAGATCTTGGCGGAGTGGGGGTCTTCCGGGGTATCGGAATGTTTGTGATGGACGCGGTGATTGGCAGCCCACCATAACACCCCTTTCTGGAAGCTGCTCTGCGCGCCGCAAGCCAGCAGGAATTGGAAGAAACGGGAAGTTTTATACGATCGGTGCGAGAAGTATCGGTGATATCCGCCGGTCACGAAGAACATGCGCACGAAATACAGCACTGCGCACAAAATCCAGTCGAAAGCAGTCACATGCGTGAAGAAGGCGAGAAAGGGCACGAGGTGCATCCCAATGAAGTCCATCTCGTGCAGCCAGTTGGTCCCCGCTTTCTTATTCGGAGTAATGGTGGTATTCATCCGCCAAAAGTACGGGGTGATTTATTAATCTGCAATGATTTCAGTCAACGGATATAGGTGGATTTAACATTGTCTTAACGATTTCGGGCGATCTATGATGGAATTTTTACAAATCGAATTGATTTCCGTCAACGGGATTTTCAGTTTCCGTTTTGACGGTATGTAAAATGCTGCAGGCGACATTCAGTAGAAATACGGTACTGCCAAAAATACGTAGCATCGCCGATTGCCCCTCATTCGTGACGGAGGTACCTTTGCGTTGGAATATCATCATCAGCTAATAACCATCTTACCCCACATGAAACGGATCATCGCCCCCGTGCTGGCCATGCTATTGCTATTTGCCTGCACTTCACACAAAAATAATGATAACGTAACCCCTGAACCGCAACCGCCCAAAGGCGCCGTTCGCCCCGCTGGCACTTCACTCGGCACACCCGTCACCAAAGCCATCGGCGCACAGGGGGAGACATTTCCTCGGGAGACGGGAAGCTCAAGATTACCGTGCCGGCCGGCGCCATCGCCGCCAACACACAATTCTCCGTGGAGCCCATTTCCAACACCCTGCCCGGGAGCCCCGGCATCGCCTACAGGCTCCGGCCCGAAGGCGTCAAATTCGCCAAGCCCCTCACCCTGCAGTTCACCTACAACGATGCCGATCTCGACAGCACGAACGAAGAAGCACTGTTCATGGCTTACCAGTCCAACGACGGCATCTGGCGAATGATCCCCAAAACCCAGCTCGATATCACGCAGAAAAAGCTGACCGTCCAAACAGATCACTTCTCCGACTGGGCACCCTACGCCATGTTCTGGCTAACGGCCCTCAAAGATGCCGTGAAGCCAAAGGAAACGACGTCGCTGGTCATCCATACAACGGAAAATTTCCTGCTGGCCGACCTTACGAAAAACGAGGTGGAGATCGCAAAAGAAAAGGTGCTGGAAAGTGCGGAAAACGTGAAGAACTGGAAATTGACCGGCGCCGGAAAGCTGGTGCCCGACGCGAAGCCGTTCCTGGCCAACTATACCGCGCCCGAAAAAGTGCCCAACCCCAACCCGGTGACCGTGAGCGTAGAGGTCCACAATTTCATCCCGCCCGGTAAAATCCCTGGAAGGGGCGCCACCGGCAAAGCAATCCTGTTCAAGAAAATACGCATCTATGACGACACTTATTTCTACGGCACCAACGGGGGAGTTGAGTATAATACCCTGCAGCACTGGTTTTTCGAAGAAGATGGGGAGGAAGTGATGCTGATCGGCGGTTTTACGGGAACCATTGCCCATATAGGATTGTACCTCCCGAAAGCTTCCGGCCCCGGCACCTACCGGATGAATATGCAGGGAATGGTATATATAGAAGATTTTTCTCAGGCCGGGAAATTGCTCTACAATACGGTGTATACACATTGCATCAGCGGAGACGATATCAATGCCGCCGGATCTATCGAGATCGAGAAAGTGGAAACGGTAAACGGCGTAAAATACATCACCGGTAATTTCAGTGTGGGGATGTTTAAATTCACCAGTTGCAGCCCACCGGTGAAGCAGGTTACAGGGCAATTCCGGGTGCGCGACAGAAGAAGTTACTAAGCATATCGGTTGAAGCGCAAAAGGGCCGTCATTTCGAAATGACGGCCCTTTTGGTATATGATAGTGTAGAGAGAATTATGCAAGTTGCTCCCTTACCTTACGGTCTGCCTTATGGCTGGCCTCCGCGGCTTTCCTGCTGACGCGGTCGTATGCATTGCGGGCAGCTTTCTTCATATCGTCGATGGCGGCGTCTGCGCGCTGGCGGTTTTTCATGTACCAGAAAATGCCGGCGGCGGCGGTGCCCAAAACGGAAGCTGCGATGATGATCTTGTTCATGACTCTTGTTTTTGGTTCATGCAAATACAAACAATGGGCGTGCCAGAAATTCCCAAAGAATTTTAAAAATCAGGCGCGGACACATTTTCACATGGGTTGAAAAAAGACGATCGCCCGGGGAAAATCGCCATTGACTGATGGCGTTTCGGATGAGAAGAAAAAAGGTGTAACGACAAGAAACGCATGGGCAAATTTTGACATGAGTTGCAGACATTGCGTTTTCCATCCACCGGATTTCCAACAAATCGGGAAAGCCGGTTCTCCCGGACAGGCGATTTTCCGCTTTCGCGTTCGTACACTACAAAATGTGAAATGTGTTGATAATCAATATGATGTATATTTTCGGATCGGGAAAGGATGTATTGGGCAAAAACGACTTTTTAGGGTTAAGTATTTGTAATTCAGTGAGTTGTTTGAAAAAAGAACAACGTACAAACTTTTTCCCGATCGCGTAAATGGATTTCCCGATCCGACCGCCTTTACCGGTCAAAACAGCTGTTCTTTGCAGAAATTTAGAGTGAGCAAATGAAGCAAGTTTACCTCCTGATGCTCGCCGGCGCCCTTGGGGCCCACACGGCGGCAGCACGATCAACCTACTATATAACTGCAGCAGTTTCCGATACTGCAGCCACCTTATCTGAAGAAGAAAACCCCGCCAAAGGTTCCCTCAAAGGACATGTATCCACCGCCGACGGCAAGCCCGCCGGCTTCGTAACCGTTGTAGTGCGCGAACTCAACCGCGGCACCACCACCGGCGAAGACGGGTCCTTCTCCCTCCGCAACCTCAAGCCCGGATCTTACACCCTCTTCATATCGTCTGTCGGCCTTAAGCCTGTTGAAAAACAGATCACCATCACCGGTGAACAAGGCACGGAAATCAATATTTCGCTGGAAGAAACGGCTCACCAGCTTTCCGAAGTGGTGATTTCCGACAAGCGCACCCAGAACGATCGCCCCGTTAACCTGAGCAAACTGCCCATCCCCGTGATGGACCTTCCCCAGGCGGTAGCCGTGATCGGCCAGGCCACCATCCGCGAACAGCAGGCCCAGCGCCTCAGCGACGTGGTGAAAAACGTGAACGGCGTTTACCTCGCTTCCACGCGCGCCGGTACCCAGGAAACCTTCTCCGCCCGCGGTTACGGTTTCGGGAGCTATAATATGTTCAAAAACGGTGCACGCGTCAACTCCGGCACTTTCCCGGAAATGAGCTCCCTCGAGCGCGTTGAAGTGCTCAAAGGCAGCGCCGCCATCCTCTACGGACAGGTGGCCCCCGGCGCCGTGATGAACCTCGTCACCAAACAGCCCAAATTCGAAGGCGGCGGGGAAGTGAGCATGCGCGTAGGCAGCTACGACCTCTACAAACCCTCTTTCGATATCTACGGCCCCATCAGCGGCAAAGTAGCCTACCGCGTAAACGGTACCTACGAATCCGCCGGCAGCTACCGCGACCACGTCAGCAGCAAACGCTACTACGTGAACCCTTCGCTGCTCTTCAAAGTATCTCCCCGCACCGAAATCATCGTGCAGGGCGATTACCTGAAACACGATTACACGCCCGACTTCGGCATCGGCACCAACAACGGTAAATCCATCGTAGACGTTCCGCGGAACACTTTCTTCGGCACCTCCTGGCAGTATTCCAAAGTTCAGCAGGCCACTGCGGGCGTTACCGTAAGGCATCAGCTGAACAGCAACTGGAGCATCAACGGCAACGTGGCTTTCCAGCAATACAAAAGGGATTATTACTCCATCGAAAGACTGCAGTTCTCGAAAGATTCGCTGGACCGGCCGCTCGGCAAAGCACTTAACGACGAAAGATACGTTAGCGCTACGATCGACCTCACCGGTAAATTCAGGACCGGGTCCGTTGAACATACCGTACTTGCAGGTGTAGACGCTGATAAATATACCACCGACAATACCACTGCCTGGGATTTCGAAGGCGGATACGGCACCAGCAAAAACCTGTACGACAAGATCAGCTTCCGCGACCTCGGTCAAAAGCCCGGCCGCCAGGATATGCCGATGGCTACCGCCAGGGAGATCAACAGGCTGCCCGTTTCCCGTTTCGGTGGTTATGTGCAAGACCTGGTAAGCATTTCCGAAAAACTGAAAGTGCTCGCCGGCATCCGCTGGAGCTATATCGGCAACGAGGCGCAAAGGAAAACCGTGTACAAAACCGGCGCGGAAACTTTCACCAAAGGCCAATACGACAACGCTTTCTCACCCCGTTTCGGTGTGGTATATAAACCTATCCCCACCACGGCCCTGTTCGTAAGCTACAGCAATTCCTTCACCACCAACTCCGGGTACGACCTGAACAAAGAAGCCCTCAAGCCTTCGCTCATCGATCAGTACGAAGCGGGCGTGAAGAACGATTTCTTTGCCGGCAAACTGTCTGCCAACCTTACCGTTTACAAGATCAGGAACAGCAACCTCGCGCAGGTGGCTACTTATACCCGCGATGGACAAATCAACGGAGACGCGAACATGAAGGAGCTCATCGGCGGTACTACCAGCAACGGCGTTGAGATCGACCTGGCGGGGCATCCCGTTGCAGGGCTCGATATCGTGGCCGGTTACAGCTATAACGATATCTTCGTGTCCAAAGCCATTACTCCCGCTGAAGGCAAAACCAACGGCAACCTCCTGAAAGGCGACCGCCTCGTGAACAACCCGCACCACACCGCTAACGCCAGCGTTTTCTACACCCTGCAGAACGGCGGCGCGAAAGGCCTGAAATTCGGCGTGATGGCGTTCTACACCGGCGATCGCAATGTGGGCTGGAACAATACCACCGCGCAGCCCGACCGTATGTTCAATGTCAAAGGCTACACCACGCTCGATCTGAACATCGGCTACGGCTGGAAGCAATTCTCCGTAATGGCGAAGCTGTCCAACATCACCAACGAATACAACTTCCTGGTGCATGAAAACTACAGCATCAACCCGATCCCGCCGCGGCAGTTCACCGCTACCGTAGCGTACCGCTTCAAATACAAATAAGCTAGTTCGGATAAAGGAAAAGGGCTGTATCGGATGATGATACAGCCCTTTTCTATTTGGAAAAATAAAGCGCGTTAAATCGCGGGTTCCTGCTGGCTCAGGCAATGGAAACTGCCGAGGCCCCAGATGATGTCTGTAGAATCTACCCCCACCACTTCGCGGTCGCGGAAGCAGTCGGCGATGATGCGCAGGGCCTGCTCGTCTTTGTTGCACTGGAAAGTGGGAACGATGACGTATTTGTTGGCGATGTAGAAGTTGGCGTAGGAGGCCGGCAGGCGCTGGTCTTCCCAGATTACCGCATCGGGCATGGGCAGCTCCACGATGTTGAGGGGCTTGCCGTTCAGCAGGCGCATGGCTTTGAGCTGGCGCAGGTTCTGCTGGAGGATGTCGTAGTTCTCGTCGTTTTTGTCGGATTCGATGACGGTCAGCACGGTGTCTTCGTTCACGAACCGGATGGTATCGTCGATATGCCCGTCGGTATCGTCGCCCACGATGCCTTCTTCCACCCAAAGCACCTGGTTGGCGCCGTAGAAATCGTGCAGGTACTTTTCGACCTGTTCGCGGTTGAGGTGCGGGTTACGGTTTTCGTTGAGCAGGCAGCAGGTGCTGGTGAGGATGGTCCCTTTCCCGTTAAATTCCACCGATCCGCCTTCCATGATGATGCCCGGCTCGAAGAGCGGCAGGTCGAAATGGCGGGCGATGCGGGTGGGGATCACATCGTCGAGGTCGAAGGGAGGGTATTTCCCGCCCCAGGCGTTATAGTTCCAGTCTACCACCGCCTTTTTCTTTTCGGCGTTGGGGTTGATGAGGAATGCGGGGCCATGGTCGCGGCACCAGGCGTCGTTGGTGGGGTGGATGAAGAATTCCACGTTCCCGACGTTCACGCCGGCGTTCTGGAGGTGCCTGGTGGCGAAGGTTTTCATGGCTTCGTCTGCCACGTTGATGCGCACCAGTTCACTGTCTGCCAGGTATTTGATAAAACGGCTGTAGTGGGGAAAGATGGCATCGATCTTTCCGGGCCAGCTGGCTTCCTTGTGGGGCCAGCTCAGCCAGGTGGCGGTATGCGGATGGAACTCAGCCGGGAAGTAGTAACCCAGTTCCCGGGGCGTAGGTTGTATCATTGTTCGTCGTCTATGTAGCGTTTGGTGATCGGTTGGTAGGAGTCGATGCGGCGGTCGCGCAGGAAAGGCCAATGCGTGCGGTAGCGGTCTGTTTTGGAAAGGTCGAGCTCCAATACCACGTTTTCTTCATCGGTGTGCGAGCTTTGGTGGAGCACGGTGCCGAAGGGGTTGGCAACGAAGGAGCCGCCCCAGAATTTCATAAGCCCGTCTTGCTCGAAACCAGTCCTGTTCACGCTCACCACGTGAATGCCGTTGGCGACGGCATGGCTGCGCTGGATGGTTTGCCAGGCGTTGTATTGTTCGGTATTGGTGGCTTCGTCCTGGTTCGTGGCCCAGCCGATGGCGGTGGGGTAGAAGAGGATCTGTGCGCCCATGAGCGCCGTGATGCGCGCGGCTTCGGGGTACCATTGGTCCCAGCAGATGAGCACGCCGATGGTGGCGAATTTGGTTTTGAAGACTTTATATCCGAGATCGCCGGGGGTGAAGTAAAACTTCTCGTAATACGCCGGATCGTCGGGGATGTGCATTTTGCGATATTTGCCGAGATAGGAGCCATCGGCGTCCAGCACGGCGGTGGTGTTGTGGTAGAGGCCTTCCGTCCGTTTTTCGAACAGGGAAGCGATGATCACCACCCCCAGCTCTTTGGCCACCGCACCGAGGGATTCGGTAGAAGGGCCGGGGATGGGCTCGGCCAGTTTAAAATTCTCGTAATCTTCCACATCGCAGAAATACAGCGAAGTGAACAGTTCCTGGAGGCAGATGATCTGCGCCCCACTGGCCGCGGTTTCCCGGACCTTTTCGATGGCTTTGGCAAGATTGTCCGCCTTGTTGGCGGAACAGCTCATCTGAACGTAGCCGACTTTTACTTTAGACATGGGCGCAAAGTTATAAAAAAGACAGGTTCGTCCCATAATCCCAACTTTTCATCCCATTTACGAAAAGGGACGGCGGGGCTTTGTTAATATTGCATCAAAGAAATCTTGCATGAATAAGTTACAAAAGGTGGAAATATGGGCGGCTACGGGCATTTACCTGCTGGCTTTATTCACGATCCTTTTCCCTGTACTGTCTGACGACGGCCGGTATTCCGGTTTGGCCTGGATGTACGAAAATAATGGTGTGCCGTACGATCATTTCCTGCATGCCGTCTGGCCCGGCCTGCTCACATACACCGCCATGTACGGGGGCTTCATTTTGCTGAATTTCCGGGCCATGCCCCAGTTCGTGGAACACCACCGGTACTGGCGCGGCATCGCCATCTCGCTGGGTGTAGCGGTCGGCGCTTTCCTCATGCTGATGGTGGCCGAAAGCTGGAAGTACGGCTACCGGACCGATTTTTCCAGTGTACGCGCCTTTCACAACTGGTGCGCCGGCCGTGCCCTGATCATCGATTTCGTGTGCCTGGTGGCATTCGCTTTTTATTCCGGCATGAAATCCCTCCTGCTCGCAGGCGCCGAAAACGGCTGGGGCCGCCGCATCGCCGGCATCAAGATCCCGGCAGACATGGTCATCCTCGTCATCGTCTGGCTCGCCGTCACGTTCTTTTTCATCCTCGACCGCCATCCCGCCCGCACCAACCTGTTCTTCTGGTCGGCCGGCTGCTATATCATCTGCTACTATTTCATCAGCCGCCGCTTTTTCGGCCCGCTGCTCCGCAAGGAGCGCCACTGGAAAGAGCTACTGCCCAATGCCATCATGGTATTCCTCATTACCTATGTATTGGCCTGCGTACTGGCAGACGCTTCTACCAACATCAGCCACATGGCGCCATTCTACATCCTGATATTCGTGTGCCAGTTGCTCATGGTGATCCCCCTCGCCTGGTGGCTCACCTGGGCCACGCTCAGCCAAAAAAATGAGGTGTTGACCCTGGAGAAAGCACTGGGTCGCTCTTCCGCCAATCTGGACTTCTTGCGCTCCCAGATCAACCCTCATTTCCTTTTCAACGCCCTCAACACCCTCTACGGCACCGCCCTCCAGGAACAGGCGGGCCGCACCAGCGAAGGGATCCAGAAGTTGGGAGACATGATGCGCTTCATGCTCCACGAAAACACGGAAGAAAAAATCCACCTCAGCAAGGAAGTCGGGTACCTCCAGAACTACATCGCCCTGCAACGCCTGCGCACCCAGGAATCGCCCGACATCAAGATCGAAGTCAACATCCAGGACGCCAACTGCGAGCACGCCATCGCCCCCATGCTGCTCATCCCGTTCGTGGAAAACGCCTTCAAACACGGCATCAGCCTGCGAAACAGGTCGTGGATCGTAGTGTCGCTCTCGTGCGACGATCATCATATCTATTTCGATGCCTACAACAGCCTCCATCCCAAAAGGGAAAACGATCCGGAACGCAACAGCCTCGGCATCGGGCTCAATAACGTCCGCCAACGGCTGCAGCATATTTATCCCGGCAGGCACGAACTGTCTATCCGCGAAACAGCATCGGAATTCTTCGTTCACCTGACCATCAAATCCGAAAAAATAGTTCCATCAGCATGACCGACACCACGCAACAACAAGATCACCGACCGGTAAAAAGCAAAGAACCCGATGGCTGGAGCCGCTTCCTGTGGTGGCTCGCCGCCGCAGATCCCGAAGTGCTGGCAGATTGCCGCGCAGACCGCGAAAGGTACCGCATCATCGGCCTGGCGGTGCTCGTGACGGCCCTTTTCGCCACCCTGGCCTGGGGGTATTTTTTCTCCACCGTCGTGAAAGACGACCTGCTCAATTACGGACTGGCCCTGTTTTTCGGGTTCGCCGTACTCTGTATCGACAGGAGCCTCATCGCCGCGATGCAGCGCAACGGGAAAGTACAGGTGCTGCCCGTCGCCTTCCGCCTCATCCTCGCCATCACCATCGGCCTGTTCATCTCGCAGCCCGTGGTGCTGATGCTTTTCCAGAAAGACGTGCAGGCGCAGATGGTGGTAGACCGGCAAAAGAAGATGGAAGATTTCCGCAAACAGCAAACCACCTATAATTCCGAACGCACCACGCGGCTGCGCACGCAGCTGGTGGGGCTCGATAAAACGCTCGCCGACCGCGAAAAGCAGGTGAAAGACTACAAAGACGCCTACATCCGCGAAACCGACGGCACCGGCGGCTCCGGGAAGATCGGGGAGTACGCCATCGCGAAAGTGAAACGGAACGAATACCTGAAAGCCGAAGACGAATTGCGGCAATTAAGGTCTGAAACCGCCACCCTCCGCGAAGGTCCGCTGGCAGAACTGGCGCTCATCCAGGCGGAAGACAGCACCCGCGAATCGGCCTACCGCGCTACGTTGACAGACGGGTTCCTCGCGCAGGTAGAGGCGCTCAACACGCTCACGGAAGAAAAACCGCCGCTCAAACAACGGTACCGGCTCATCGTATTCATCATCACCCTCATCGAGATCATGCCACTGTTAACCAAGCTCATGATGCCCAAAGGCGAGTACGATGCCCGCCTGGCGGCCATCACCGCGTCCAGCATCAACGAATCCGAACTGTCGGCCGCACAGCAAAAGCAATTGCAGCAACATTTTACCGAAGGCGCGGGAGCGGCAGACAAGGAAGTGATGGACCATATTTTCGGGTTGACGGCTTCCGCACGGCGCCGGGAATCGGAAAAACTGGTGGAGGAATGGGAACGGGCCGACGGACGGAGCTTCCGCAAACTCTGGGCTTCCGCGCGGAGGCTGCTATTACTCCATAAAGCCTGAAATCGTAAATTGTGCTTATGAAAATGACAGCCATAGCGATAGACGATGAGCCCGTGGCGCTTTCGGTGATCGCCGCGCATGCGGAGAAAGTACCTTTCATGGAACTGAAGCGCACGTTCACCAACGCTTTCGAAGCCATGGACTACCTGCGGCGCGAGAAGATCGACCTGTTGTTCCTCGACATCAAAATGCCCGATATTTCCGGGCTCGATTTCCTGTCGGGCCTCCACGAGCCGCCCATGACCATTTTCACGACGGCGTATTCCGAACATGCCGTGCAGAGCTTTGAGCTGGACGCGATCGATTATCTCCTGAAACCCTTTTCCCTCGCACGTTTCCTGAAAGCCTGCAATAAAGCGCACAGCCTGTTGCTGCTGAAGCAGGACAAACCCTCCGCTGTTCCCCAACCGCAGGATTACATTTTCGTCAAAAGCGGGTACGAGCAATGCAAGGTTGCGTTCCAGGACATCCATTACGTGGAAAGCGCCGGCAATTACGTGCAATTCGTGCTGGGCGACCGCAAGCTGCTCAGCCGCCTTTCCATGCAGGATGCGCTGGACCTTTTGCCTGCTGGCCAGTTCACCCGGGTGCACCGGTCTTACATCGTCGCCAATGCGCGGGTAGACCGCATCGACCGGAACAGCGTGTATGTGGGGAATACGGACATTCCCATCGGTGCGGCATTTGCGGAAGCGGTGGGGAAGATCAGCGGGGAGGCATAAAAATACGGGCGCCGACATAGCGAACGCCCGTTTCAGATGGTGTATCCGGTGGGTCGGTTCCCACGTTACAAATATATATTATAACTGTTCATAAATTAAAAAATAACCATGGCCCGGGGGCGGATTTTGCGCCGTATATTTGAGTACCGTAAATCAGCTTACTTATGAGAAAAATCCTTTTCCTGTTTGCCGCGGCGCTCCTGGCCGCAGGCGGGGCTCAGGCCCAAACCCAGATCGCACCTGCCGCACCCGGTGTTACATACGGCAAATCCATTGACGCACAAGGCGCTGTGGCGCTGAACGATCTCGAAAAGCAGATCGGGTCAGACACTTCCTATACCGGCAAGATCGAAGGCAAAGTGGTGGAAGTGTGCAAAAAGAAAGGCTGCTTCATGAAACTGGAGCGCGAAAACGGCGAAGCCGTGATGGTGAAATTCACGGATTACGCGTTTTTCATGCCGCAGAACATCGTGGGCAAAACCGTGGTGCTGGAAGGTAAGGCGAAAGTGACGGAAACTTCCGTGGAAAGACTGCGCCATTACGCGGAAGACGCGGGCAAAAGCAAAGCCGAGATCGAAAAGATCAATGCACCGAAGAAAGACATCGTGATCGTCGCCGACGGGGTGGTGGTCGTAAAATAATGGCCGCGCAAGCGGATGCAGAGGGCGTTCCCGGCCGGGAGCGCCCTTTTTTTATCCCTGCGCCGCCGTTACAGCGTCATGAAAGACCGGATCTCCCAGATCAGCACGGCTTTGTTCACTTTCTCGATGGGGTGCTTTGTTTCGGGCAATACCACCATGGAGCCGTTTTGCAGGCTGCGGAAGATGCCCAGCGTTTCTTCCACGCTGACCATATGGTCGCGGTCGCCCACCATGAGCCGCACGGGGATGTCTACCGCGGTAACGGTTTCCGGGGTGAGCAGGGGGCGCTGGCCCAGGGCTTCCATAAGGCCTACGGTGGCGGGCAGGAGGGGTTCCCAGGCCGAGGGGCCGTGGAATTCGGCGAGCTGGTTGACGAACGCGGGGGCTTTTTCGCGGAGGAAGTCGGCGTTGAGCGTCCGGGCTTCTTTGGCGGCCACGTCGGGCGTCCAGTCGAATTTGGTGCCGAGGGTGAGGATGCGCGAAATGGTATCCGGCGCCTGGATGGCGGCCTGCAGGGCGATGTAGCCGCCCATGCTGTAGCCGAAAACAGCCGCAGGGCCGATGTTTTGGCTCCGGATGTAATCGATCAGCTGACCCGTGAGGGCTTCTATGCGGAGGGGGCTTCCGGTAACGGCGTACCACCGTGCCCGTACAGATTGAAACGGTAAACGGTGTACTGGTCTTCCAATACAGATGCGATGCTGTCGAAATGCTGGACAGCGCCCAATGCGCCATGTAGTAAGATGAGGGCAGGTTTCATGCGGAAGCGGGGTTTTAAAAAAATGTATGCGAGTCAACGAATTTAACTATATTTATGTAAATCTGAATCTGTCTTCCTCAACACATTGATTATCGTCGCTTAACATACATTATTTTCCATCTAAAAAACGCATTGTCCTCTCGAAAACCCTACGGAGCAGAAGGAATGTGAGTCTTAATGGATAATATCCGCAGCGGGTCCGCTGCGGTTTTTTTTCGCCGCTTCCATCAGGAATTTTACGCGCTGATCTGCTGTCCGAACTGGATCAGATAACCATTGTTGTCGTAAATCCCGAATTCGCGCATGCCATAATCGAAATTCTGAACGGGGAAGCAAATCTCCGCACGGTCTTTCACCTTCTCCCACAATTCATCGATCCCATCCATATGAATATAGATTTCACCGGTGAAAACGGGCTCTTCGAAAGGCGTTGAGCTGCCGAAAGGATATTTCGCCTGCGGATGCACCAGTTGCATGGTGACTTTGTCTTTCTGAATAGACGCGAACTTCCATTGTTCGTCCAGCGCCTTACAGGTAAAATCCAGCACGGTAACATAAAAGTCTACCGTTTCCTGGAGTGATGGTGTAGCCAGTGTAGGAATGGGTGCCAGCAGTTCCATAAGTTCTCTGTTTGGGTAATTAGTGCGACAGTTGTAATAGTTGTATCAGTCTTGCTTTCTTGCTTTTTCGATTTAGTATTGAAGTAGCTTCGACTCTCGTTCTAAATATAACAGAATTTTTCTTTCCGCCCATGGTTGTTGATGTTAAATTTATGCACATCCTTTTATGCTATATTTGCCCGGAAGCTAAATTTTAGTCGGGTATGCAGTCTTTGTTCGCGCTTCTGAAACAACATTTCGGTTATACGCAATTCCGTCATAATCAGCAGGCTATCATCGAGCACGTGCTGAATGGGGGAGATACGATGGTATTAATGCCTACGGGCGGTGGTAAATCCATTTGCTACCAATTGCCAGCTTTGGCGCTGGAAGGCGTCACCATCGTTGTTTCCCCGCTCATCGCCCTGATGAAAGACCAGGTAGACGCGCTGCGGCAGAACGGGATCACCGCTGCCTATCTCAACTCCACCCAGTCGATGTCGGAACAGCAGACCGTGATGCAGATGATGCAGCTCGGTCAGGTAAAACTGCTGTACCTGGCGCCGGAACGGCTGATCGGCGAAGCCAATTTCATGCAATGGCTCGCCACGCTGAAAGTTGCGCTGTTCGCCATCGACGAAGCGCACTGTATCAGTCACTGGGGCCACGATTTCCGGCAGGAATACCTGGCGCTGGGGCAACTGAAAGACAAATTCCCCGGCGTGCCCGTCATCGCGCTCACCGCCACGGCAGACGGCATCACGAAACAGGACATCCTCGACAAGCTCCGGCTCCGCAACCCCGCCGTATTCGAGAATTCCTTCAACCGGCCGAACATCCACTACAGCGTTCGCCCGAAAAAAGACCATTACCAGCAATTGGTGGAATATCTCCGCCAGCACCCGGACGATAGCGGTATTATTTATTGCCTGTCGCGCTCCGGCACCGAATCGCTCGCGGAAGACCTCCAGTCGGAAGGCTTCTCCGCCGCCGCCTATCACGCCGGCCTCGAACGGGCGCTGCGCGAAGAGCGGCAGGACCGGTTCCTGCGAGACGATATCCGCATCATGGTGGCCACCATCGCCTTCGGCATGGGGATCAACAAAAGCAACGTGCGGTTCGTGGTACATGCAGACCTGCCCAAAAACATCGAAGGATATTACCAGGAAACGGGCCGCGCCGGCCGCGACGGCCTGCCTTCCGAAGCCATACTGTTCTACAGCGCGGGAGACGTTTTCAAGATGAAACGCTTTGCCAGCGTGGATGGCAACGAAGAACAATCGGCTGTGATGCTCCGCAAACTGGAACAAATGGCCGGTCTTTGTGAAACGATCACCTGCCGCAGGCAATACCTCCTGCGGTATTTCGGCGAAGAATCCCCCGACGCATGCGGTAATTGCGACATCTGCCAGGGCCAGTACGAAAAGGCCGACGGCACCGTGGCCGCGCAGAAGCTGCTGAGCGCCGTATACCGCCTCCAGGAAAGGTTCGGGCTGAATTACGTGGTGGATTTCCTGCGCGGGAGCGCCGGCGTCCGCGAAGCGCACCAGGAAATCAAAACTTACGGCATCGGGAAAGACATCGGGAAAGACCAATGGAAACAATATGCCCGCGAGCTCATGCAGTTGGGGTTCCTGGGGCAGTCGACCGGTGAATACCCGCTCCTCCGCCTCACCGATACCAGCTGGAGCGTGCTCCGCGGCGAAGTGCAGGTGCAGTTGACGGCCCAGGTGGCCGCTCCGCAGGGGAGTGCCATGCAATCCGGATCGTCCCGCCATACGGGCGACATTCCGCAGCCCGTGCTGCTGGCCGAACTGAAGCAGTTGCGGCGGAGCCTGGCGGAGAAGGAACGTGTGCCGCCGTACATCATTTTCTCCGACGCCACATTGGCCGAGTTGTGTTCCTGGCTGCCCCAGAGCATGGGGGAACTGGCGCGGATCTCGGGTTTCGGGGAAGTGAAGCTCGCCAAATACGGCGAACCTTTCCTCGAAGTAATGTTGCAATATTGCCAGCGCCACGGCCTCCAGAGCCAGATGCACCTCAAGGCCGGCAAGGCCGTCAAGCCCCGCAAATCGAAGCCCGAAACGGGCAACAGTCAGCGCGCGAGCCTGCAGTTGTTCCAGGACGGCATGGCGGTGGAAGAGATCGCCGCGCAAAGGGGGCTCGCCATTTCCACCGTAGAAAGCCACCTCGCCGATTTTATCCGGAAAGGGGAGCTGGACATCCGGGAAATGGTGCCCGACAGCGGCCGCCTCGCCTGGATCCTCCGGGCCGTCGAAAGCGCCGGGGCGCAGGGGCTTACCCGCATCAGGGAACAACTGGGCGATGAAGTGGGGTACGGCGAAATCCGCGCCGTCCTCAATTATTATTACTGGCTCCAGGAACAGGCCTGATCCCCGAAAGGCATTTGATTTACTGTTTTTTTTGCTTAATTTGTTTGATACTTCCACGTTCACGGAGTTTAACGTGTAGTCTTTACTGTTTCATTACTTCAAATCTTTACACCCATGTCATCATCCACGAACCGCAGACATTTCTTACGCCAGATCGGTTTGTTCACGGCCGGCGTTACCCTCGGGCCCGCATTCCTCACCGCCTGCAACAGCGGAGGTACCTCCGGCAATGCAGACTCTGCAAAAGCAGACAGCACCGGCGCCACCGGCACGGCGAAAGATCTCTTCTTCAAGATTTCCCTCGCAGAATGGAGCTTCCACAACGCCCTGTTTTCCGGTAAAATGTCTAACCTCGACTTCGCCGAAAAAGCGAAAAAAGATTACGGCATCACCGGCGTGGAATACGTGAACCAGTTCTTTAAAGACAAAGCCAAAGACAAAAACTATCTGGCCGATATGAAGAAACGGGCAGACGACAACGGCGTTACCTCCGTGCTCATCATGTGCGACGGCGAAGGCGAATTGGGCGACCTCGATCCCAAGAAACGCACGCAAGCCGTGGAGAACCACTACAAATGGGTGGAAGCCGCACAGTTCCTCGGTTGCCATTCCATCCGCGTGAACGCGGCCGGCCACGGCACGGCAGATGAAGTGAAGAAAGCCGCCATCGACGGCCTCGGCCGCCTCACCGATTTCGCGAAAGATTTCAACATCGGCGTGATTGTGGAAAACCACGGCGGATTCTCCTCCAACGGCATCTGGCTGAGCGACGTGATGAAAGGCGTGAACAAACCGGGTTGCGGCACTTTGCCCGACTTCGGCAACTTCTGTATCGAGCGGTCCAAACCCAAAGACAATACCCCCGAAGCATGGCACGCCACCAAGTGCATCGAAGAATACGACCGCTACAAAGGCGTAACCGAACTGATGCCCTTCGCCAAAGGCGTTAGTGCCAAAAGCCATGATTTTGATGCCAATGGCAACGAAACGGAAACGGATTACAAAAAAATGCTGCAAATTGTCAAAGCAGCAGGATATACCGGTTACATCGGCATAGAATATGAAGGAATGAAAGACGCGGAAGACGCGGGCGTGCGCAAAACGCTCGAACTGCTGAAACGCGTGGGCATGGAACTGAGCTGACGAACAATTGGCCCGGCCCATTGTTTTTAATAAGCGCTACAAATTCATCGTAATATGATCACAAATCCAGGACACAATATGACAACGCTATCAGACGTAATGGAAGTACTGAAGGAAAGAGGCGTAGACCATGAACTGCGGCTCATGGAAGACGGGAAGCTGCTGGACACGGATTCCGGCCGCACTTTCAGCGCAGATGGGGTGAAGATCATCCGGACCTACCGGTTCGAGGGCGAATCTAACCCGGACGACGCGGCGGTGCTGTACCTGCTGGAAAACGCAGAAGGTATCCAGGGTTACATCATTAACGCTTATGGCGCATATAGCGACTACGACGGCGATATGTTCGATAATTTTATCCGCAATCTGCCGGTCGAGGAGCGCGAATGGTAGCGCCGGGCCTGAAAAAATACAAAGGGTGACGATCTGCATCGTCACCCTTTTTTATTGCCCCTTATGCCGGGGCTTTTTTCCAGAGGATATGGAATTTGTCAGAATTTGATCACGACTTTGTCACGTGTGATCCGGTAAGTGAAGCCCATACTGTCTTGCAGGGCTTCCAGCATTTCCCGGAGGGTTTCTTTGCTGTACTCGCCGGTAATGTTGCGGGACGGCTCGCTGCGATTGCCTTTCACTTCCATCTCCACACCATACCAGTCTTCCATCTTCTTTAACGCCGCAGGCAGCGGAGTATTGTGGAACACGAGGCGATTATTGAGACAGTCTTTCTGCTCTTCCAGCTCGAAAGTTTCCTTTTCCATGAGGTCGATCATCTTGTTGGCGAGCACGCTTTGGCCCGCCACCAGGTCTTCCGGCTGGTTGTCGGAAGGGGAGTGGTATGATTTGCGGACGTGTGCGGAGCCGCTGAGCACGTAGCAGAAAGCGCCCTGTTGGGATTCGAGGCTATGCAGGCGGAAAGTAGCGCCGGGCGTGATGGTCTTGAGCTTGTCTGTCCAAACCGTGAGCGGCTGGCCCTGGGGCACGGAGAAAAACGCCTCCCCGTCGAGCACCAGCTCCCGGCGGCCGGGATAGTCGGACGGCATGTAGAGGCGGGAGCGGGAATTGAGGATGACCAGCGTACTGTCTGGCAGGCGTATCGCTTTCCTTTCCCCGTAACGGCTCTGGTAGAGTTTATACCGGATGCCGGGCTGCAACATGGCGGAGCTCCGCTGGTGGCGGCCGGCCAGGTAGTAAAACACGCCTCCGGATATGAGCATGACGAGTATCAGCGCGAGGGCAACAGGTTGCCAGTTGCGCCGCCTTTTCATATACAGTGGAAATCGTGGCCGTCTGTTTTGCTTGATTCGTGCACTCATGGTTGGGAATAAAAAGATTTGGTGTACGTCCCGGCTACAATATAGTAAAAAATTCGGCTGGACCCTTGCTGGCTCCCGTTCTTGTATGTCAGAAATTGATCATAAGTAAAAACTGATTTTTTTAGAAGGGATCGTTCCCCTTAACTTTGCGGGCCATGGAACAACAGCTACCCTTATCGTTTGAGAATACAGCCATTGCGTTCGAGCATATGTCGAACAAGGAATTGAAAAGAGCGAATTTTCTGTTCAGCAATATCGGCAAGCCCTGGCTGGTAAAATTCGGCGCCTTTGCCACACCGCTGGCCTTCAAGCTCCACCTGCCCGTGAAAGGCCTCATCAAAAGCACCATCTTCAACCATTTCTGCGGAGGCGAATCCCTCGAAGAAGCCGTTCACGCCGCAGAAGCCCTCGGCCGTTTCGGCGTTGGCGTTGCGCTCGATTATGGTGTGGAAGCCCTCGAAGGCGAAGAAAATTACGATAAGGCGGTCCCCGAGTTCCTCCGTGCCATCCAATACGCAGCCGGCAAACCCTACATCCCGTTCCTCCCCATCAAAGTCACCGGCTTCGCAAGATTCAGCCTGCTCGAAAAAATCCACGCCGGAGAAACCCTCCCGGCCGACGAACAAGCCGAATTCAACCGCGTCCGCGAACGCATCCGCACCATCTGCGCCGCCGCCGCCAAAGCGAAAATCGCCGTGCTCGTAGACGCCGAAGAATCATGGGTACAACAACCGGTAGACGATCTCACGGATGAAATGATGAGCCAGTTCAACAAAGACAACGTATTCGTTTACAATACTTTCCAATTGTACCGGCACGACAGGCTCGAATATCTCAAAAAATCTTTCGACCTCGCCAAAGCCAATGGTTACCTCCTCGGCGCCAAGCTCGTTCGCGGTGCTTACATGGAAAAAGAACGCAAACGCGCGGAAGAACTGAGCTACGAATCGCCCATCCAGCCCAACAAACCTTCCGCAGACGAAGATTACAACGAAGCTCTTACCTTCTGCCTGGACCGCATCGATTCGCTGGGCCTGTTCATCGGCACGCATAACGAAGACAGCTGTATGCTGGCCGCCCGCCTGATGGACGAAAAGAAAATCCCGCATAATTCGCCCCGCGTCAGCTTCTCCCAACTCTACGGGATGAGCGACAACATCACTTTCAACCTCGCCCACGCCGGCTACCGCGTCTCCAAATACCTGCCTTACGGCCCGGTGAAAGACGTAATGCCGTACCTCATCCGCCGCGCACAGGAAAACACTTCCATCGCCGGGCAAATGGGCCGCGAGCTGGGCTTGATCCGTAAAGAGATGAAACGCAGGGGTTTATAAAATATTTGTCGTGAAAAGACAACCGCTTCCTCCTGGGAGCGGTTTTTTTATTTCCGTTCAGCCTGTAACATTCGGGAGATATGGTACGTTTTACGCATAACTGACCCGCCCATACCCAGGCGGCGTTAAACGGAAACCATACTTATATTCTTTTGCCATGTAAAAGAATAGAGGGCGCCTAGCAAGGGCGCCCTCTTTATTTTTCACTGTTTTCTTTAAATCAATTCCCTTCCGTCAGCGGAACGGGAAATTTGTCCCACACTTTATCGTTCGGGCGGGGATTGGGCAGCTCGCCCAGTTTGTTGTACCGGCGCATATCTATCCACCTGTGGCCTTCGCCGAAGAGCGAATACCGGCGGTTGTAAAGTAGCTCGGTGATGAGCGCCGCCTGGGTGATGCCACCTGCATATGGCGTCAGGTTATGCTCGTCCCGGATAACGTTAAGGGCTACGATGGCATCGGGGATCTGGCTCAGCTGGATTTTCGCTTCGGCGTAGATCAGGATCAGTTCCTCGTTGCGGATGATGTACACCGGCGCTTCGTTGCCTTTGTGGATCCATACGTCGCGGTTGCCGACGAGGCCCAGCTGGGTGGCCGGCTCGGTGCGCAGCGTGGCTTTCCCGATACGGTCGTCGCCGGGTTTGATGTCGGCCGCGTAATAGGGCGTAGCCACCCTGAATTCGCCGGAAGTCGTGTTCTGCGGCAGGAAGAGCGGGTTGAGCTGGTCGCCGGATTTGTTGCTGAAGGAATGGTAGTACCCATTGTCGAACGGACCGTTCAGATCGAAAAACGACTCGTTCAATGCTGTCAGCGCCGCTGCCCACTGTTGCCTGTAAATGGCCACCCTGGCCGCAATGGCACGATTGAACTTGAGGAGGCTCGCGGCGTTGATGTTGGTGCCGATCGTAACCGGGAACGCGATCTCGGCGCCGGTCAGGTCAGCCTTGCCCTGGTCGAGCAAAGCCGCAATATCCGCCAGCGATTCCGGGTATCCCTTGATGGGCCCGATGTTGTTCGGGTCTTTCACATCCGTCCGGATACCGTTCGTATACGTCATGTTCAGGTTCATGAGCAACTGGTAAGCCATGATGGTTTTGGTGTAACCGGTATAGCCTTTCTTCTGCGCGTCTGACAGGTACGTGGCATTGGCGACTACATCCTGGATGATGTTTCCCTGGCGCACCACGCGGTAACGGGCGGCCCAGGGGTTGGTAATGTAGAACGTGTTGTTGTCGAGCGTACCGTCGCCCATCAGTTCTTTGGTGTACCGGGGCTCGGAGGCCGACATGCGGTAGATTTCACGGCCGATGAGGCCGATGGCGTCGTAGTAGGTGGCAAGACTGTTCCGCGTACCCGATTCCAGGCCTACCATGAGGTTGTCGAGTTTCACCTTGGTGCCGTTCCGGATGGCGTCGTCTACGATGGGACTGTTAAGGTTGGGGATTTCGCCCTTCTGGCAGGCCGCCAGGCCGATGAGCGATCCCAACAATATGATCAGATGCTTTTTCATGTTGAATTCTTTTCGGATGAAACAATCAGAACGTTACGTTCACGTGGAAAGTGGCGCGCTTCGATGCCGGGTAAGGCATTACTTCCACGCCGGAGGAAAGGCCGTTACTGCCTCTCGAGGTAGCGGTGGAAATGGTGTTGGAACCGAAGTTGGAAGATTCCGGATCGTAGCTGTCGTACTTGGTCCAGGTGATCCAGTTGTTCAGCGACGCACCGATGTTCACGCCGGTAATGTATTTGTTCCGCGGGATGGGCACGTCGTAATACAGCCCCATTTCACGGATGCGCACGTAAGACGCGTCCTGCACGAAGCCGGCGGCAAAGCCCTTTCCGAAAGCCTCATTGCGGTCGTCCCCATCCTTGATGCCGTTGCCGTTCTTATCGTCGTCATAATCGGGCGAAGTCTGGTTCAGATCGTTCAGCAGCTGGGTGAGGTTGATGTTGTCTCCACCTTTCTTCCAGTGCAGCATGAACCGGAAGCTGAAACGCTGCAGGAAATTGAATTCGTTGAGCGTGCTCAGCTGGAAGTCGGGTTCCGAATTCCCCAGCACGGCGGTCCCTTTGCCGATGCCGATGGTACCGATGATCTGGGTGGCGGATTTGCCTTCTTCGATATAGAAGTTGCCCAGCGAGTTGCCGAATGCGCCCATGGGGAACGGCGGGATCAGCAGCTTGGTGATCTTCGACTTGTTTTTCCAGAAATTGACATGGGTGTTCCAGCGGAAATTCTTCTTGTTGACGGGGAGGGCGCCGATCCCGATTTCGATACCGGTGTTCTTGAGGTCGCCCGCATTCAGCCACTGTGCCGTGAATCCGGTAGAGGGCTGGAGGTTCCGGCGGATGAGGAGGTCGAAGATGTTTTTGTTGTAATAGGTGGCCTCCAGCGTCAGTCTGCCGTTGAGGAAGCTCACGTCCACACCGGCTTCGAATTCGGTCTGTTTTTCCTGCTTGATGTCGGGGTTCCCCAGCTGGTTGTCGACCAGCACACCGCCGTTTCCGCCGATATTGCTGGGCAAAGCCGCCAGGAACCGCGCACCGTAAGGCGCTACGTTGCCCGACTGGCCATAGGCCGCACGGAGCTTCAGGCTGTTGATGAGTTGCATCTTCCAGAAAGGCATCTTCGCGATGTTCCAGGAGGCAGACGCCTTGGGCAATGCGTAGTATTTTTTCCAGTCGCCGTTATTGGTAGAACGGTCGAGCCGCAAGCCCACGCCGAGGGTAATGGCGTCCATGATCAGCAGGTCTTCCTGGATGAAAATACCGTTGTCGCGGTACTTGGTCCGGAACTGCTGTAAAGCGGCGTTGGCGGCCATGTCTACGTTGGTTTGCAGCGGCGTGGTATTGGTGGCCGTGGCCAGGATGAGGTCGAGGTAATTGGTTTCCAGCGTAGCGCCGAGCGAAGTCGTGAAGTTCAGCTTGTTGTTAGCGGCGAACTGGTTCACGAGGATGCCGGCCAGGTTGGAATTGAGGTTGCTCGTATTCCCCTGGATGGAGGCGCCTTCGAGGTTGTCTTTCATGAAAGGCAGGGACCGCGGGAAGATGGCTTCCGTTTTCAAATGGAAGAAATCGACCCCGCCGCGAACGATGAGGCGGGTATTGCTTTTGGGGCTTTCCTGCAGCAATACCTTGATTTCGCCGCCGGTGATCACACGGTTGACGGTTTCGTTGTTCCGCATTTTATCCCGCGTTTCGATGGGGTTCTGTGCGCCCACGAGGATCGGGTAGTTGCCGTTGGCGTCGGGCAACAGGGGCACGTATTCCGGCGCGGCGGAAAGGGCAACGCCGTAGCTGATGGAGTTGTTGTCGTTATTGGTGAGCCCGCGGTCGGAGGAGGTTTTCATGTACGTGGCGCGCAACCCAACGGAAATGCGGTTGTTGAGCTTGTGGTCTACGTTCAGCCGCAGCGAATTGTTGGAATAGCCGGTGTTTTTGATGATGCCGTCTTCGTCTTTTCGGTTGGCGGAGAAGAAGACCCCGGTGCGTTCGTCCCCACCGGAAACGCTCACGTTCGTATTGAGCAGGAGGCCTTTTTCGCCGTACATTTCTTTTTCGTGATCGTACAGCTTGCCGGCGTTCCTGGCGGCGATGAAAGCATCCCTGGCCGCCGCGCCGCCTTTATCGAAAGCGGTCTGTTCGGTGAAATGCCGCATGCCGAGGAGCTTCCGGGCCTGCGTCCACCCCACGTCCTGGCGCGCCTTCACGATCGTGCGGCCGGCCTGTCCTTTTTTGGTGGTGATGATGATCACGCCTGCCGCGGCTTTGGAGCCGTAAATGGCGGCGGCCGAAGCGCCTTTCAGTATTTCGATATTCTCGATATCGTCCGGGTTGATGTCGGCCACACGGCTGGAGGGGTTATCCTGGTATTGCTCGTTCCCCGCGCGGGAAGCGGCCGTGATAATGTTGAGGCTCGCGGGAACGGAGACGTTGCTGATGAAAATCCCGTCTACCACATACAGCGGCTGGCTGTTGGAGAAGATAGACGTTACCCCGCGCATTTTAACGGACATCCCGCCGCCGGGCGCGCCGGAGTTGGCGGTGATCAGTGCTCCGGGGATCTTACCGCTCAAAGCGGCGTCGAAGGTTTGGGCGGGCGCCATGCCGTAAAGTTCTTTCGCGGAAATGGTGGCCACGGCGTTGGCGAGGTTGCTACGCTTTACGCTGGTGGCCAGGCCGGTGATCACTACTTCGTCGAGGTTGGCGAAGTCTTCTTCGAGCGTAATGGCCATGGCGCTGCCGGAGGCCGCCTGCGAAACGGTTTTGTATCCCGTGAAGGAAAATACGAGCGTGCTGCCGGCCGGCGCATCGATGGCGAAGCGGCCCTGTACGTCGGAAACGGTCCCGCGGTTGGTATGCTGGATACGGACGGTAACACCGGGCAGTCCATTGCCCGCATTGTCCGTAACGCGGCCGCTTACACGCTGCTGGGCTTGCGCGGAAATCGCGCTGCAAAGCAGGAGGAGCAGCCAGGTACATTGTTTAAGGAAATGCATGTTCTGGCGATTTAGAGGTTAGTGAAATGATGGGAGGTTGATAAATCGTAAGTTACTTGCCGTTGCTGCTAAGGATCAGTGGCGCGTTGAAGCATGATTCGATGGATTTAGAGGTTGATAATAAACGATTCAGGGGCAGGCAGGCGATGGGGCAAACAGCTTTCCGCACGCGTTTGCACGCGCGAAAAATCGCGGAACTCAATGGCGCGACGCCGGCGGGTTAACGTCGGCTGTTTTCCGGTCCGGATGCTTTTGCATGTTTGATCATTGCGTACCTGCGTCTACAGTGCGCGGGAATTTGCCCGCTTCACGTGATATGGCCTTTCTTCTACATACATCGGTGCTGAAATTGTCTTGCCCCTGGCTCGATCCAGCTGCTTGTTAGGTCCTGTTTTCCATTACATGGTGATGCTCATAATCGGGTTCAGTTCCAAGTGCTGTTTTTCAATTGGTTAAATGTCGGAATCACTGCTAATTTTTCGGTTCGATCTGTTGTAACACGACGGGGCAAGTCGCACCTTCGCAGATTAACGAAATTTATGAAAAACGAGATTTGTTTATGTGGGGGGATTCCGTTATATTATTTCATCCCGCTATTTGTATCGCCCTGCTATCCTGCTTCAGCCACTTATCCACATATGTCAGGAGAAAACTGGCCGGTAATTCTCTATTTACCATTAAGTTTGCAGAAGCTATGCAACAGTACAAAGACCTTCTTCAACATATTCTCGATCACGGGGCCGACAAAACGGACCGTACCGGCACCGGCACCCGGAGCGTATTCGGTTACCAGATGCGGTTCGATCTGCAGGCCGGTTTCCCCATGCTCACCACCAAGAAACTGCACCTCAAATCCATCATTTACGAACTGCTGTGGTTCCTCCAGGGAGATACGAACGTCCGCTACCTCCAGGAGCACGGGGTCAAAATATGGGACGAATGGGCCAACGCGGAAGGGGACCTCGGCCCGGTATACGGTAAACAATGGCGCAGCTGGGAAGGGGCCAACGGTAAAACGTTCGACCAGATCAGCGACGTCATCGCCCAGATCAAAAAGAACCCCGACTCCCGCCGCCTCATCGTAAACGCCTGGAACGTGGCCGATCTGCCGGATATGGCCCTCAGCCCCTGTCATTGCCTGTTCCAGTTCTACGTGGCAGATGGCAGACTGAGCTGCCAGCTCTACCAGCGCAGTGCCGACGTTTTCCTCGGCGTTCCCTTCAACATCGCGTCTTACGCGCTGCTGACGCTCATGATCGCACAGGTTTGCGGCCTCCAGCCGGGTGAGTTCGTGCACAGCTTCGGAGACGTTCACCTGTACAACAACCACTTCGACCAAGCCCGCCTCCAGCTCGAACGCGAACCGTTCCCCCTGCCGGCGATGAAAATCAACCCGGAAGTGAAAGACATTTTCTCCTTCAAATTTGAAGACTTCACCCTGGAAAATTACCAGTCGCACCCTCACATCAAAGCCCCGGTAGCCGTATGATTTCCGTAATAGTAGCCGCTTCTGAGAATAACGTCATCGGTATCAACAACCAGCTTCCCTGGAAACTGCCCGACGATTTCAAGTTCTTCAAAAATACCACCTACGGTTTCCCGGTCATCATGGGCCGTAAAACCTTCGAATCCCTGGGCGGCGCCACCCTCAAAGGCCGCCACAACATCGTCATCACCCGGCAAACCGATTACGCGCCCAGCGGGGTTTCCGTCGTGCATTCCCTGGCAGACGCCCTCGAGCTGGCGGACCAGGACGATGTGAAAGAATATTTCGTGATCGGCGGGATGGAAATCATCAACCAGGCCTGGCCCCAGATCCAGCGCATCTACCTCACCCGCGTCCACACCACCGTGGAGGGCGACGCGTATTTCCCCGACATCAACCCGATGGAATGGAAGCGCGTCCACGCGCAGGAACACCCGGCCGACGAAAAGCATGCCTACGCCTTCACGTTCGAAACCTGGGAACGGAAATAATTCCTTAAAAAATAATGGGAAAGTGCAGCCGGAAAAGGCTGCATTTTTTATTTGAAGATCACCGTGCCCACCGTTTCCGTCAGTTCCTTCATGATCTGCTTGAGATGTTTGTCCATCTCCAGGCAGCGGATCTGCGCCTCGAAATCGGTCGCCGTCTGCATTTCCTGCTGGTTTTCTGCGATCAATTTCTGGATTTTGCGGATGATGAGGTAATTGGTGGTGCTCACGGTATCGCGCCGGAAAGCATCGTCGCCATACACGGTCTTGATCTCGAAACGCTCTCTCCAGGCGGCGCTCAGCTCGGCTTCCTTGTCTTCGAGGATGATGGCCACGTTGCGCGCCACGTCATTGTCCGGGTGGTAGAGGAAGAGTTTTTTATCGGGAATGGAGCCCTGGTCGTAGTGCTCCTTGTATTCCCGCAGGATGCGTTTCACGATTTCGTTTTCCGACAGCGATTCGAAATCGTAGGGGAGGTGGAAGATATAATCCGCCACGGTGGTCTGCTGTTCGTCGTCGAACAGTTTATCGCCGAACCGCAGCAGGATCTTGATGAGCTCGCGCTCCTGGCGTTCGGAGGTATTGAAAATGTTTTCGGTAGACGCGGCCGGCGCTTCCGCTCCGTCGGGGAAGTACTCGGGGTACATTTCGGCCAGGGACGGACCGTCGTCCGGTGGCGGCGCATCGAACCCGCCTTTTTTCTTGTTGCTGTTCTGTTCGTTGAGCGCCTGTTTGGAAAGGCGTTCGCGGATGAATTTGTTGACCAGGTCTACCAGCCTTTCTTCGTCGATCTTCAGCAACTGGCTGCACTGGCGGATGTAGTCCTGCTGGCGGGTGAAATCCTCGACTTTATCGATCCGCGCGATGGTTTCCGCGATCTCGTTCACGAGTTGCGATTTGCGCGTGGTATCGTTGCCCGCTTCCTTCATGGAAACGTGCAGTTTGAAGAGGACGAAATCCTGTTTGTTATCCGCTATGAACTGCCGGAAACCTTCCGCGCCGATCTTCCGGACGTAGCTGTCGGGGTCTTCGTTATCGGGGATAAGGGCAAGCTTCACGTTCAGGCCTTCTTCGATGGCCATGTCCAGCCCGCGGAGGGCGGCTTTCACACCGGCATTGTCGCCATCGTACAGGATGGTGAGGTTGTTGGTGTATTTCTTGATGAGCCGCAGCTGGTCGGTGGTGAGCGATGTGCCGGAAGAGGCTACCACGTTTTCGATACCGGCCTGGTGCAGGGAGATGACGTCGGTATAGCCTTCTACCAGCAGGCATTCATCGAGTTTGTCGATGGCGTGCCGGGCGAAGTAGGTGCCGTACAGCACCTTGCTTTTGACGTAAATATCGTTTTCCGGGGAGTTGATGTATTTGGGTGCGCGGTCGGATTTGACGAGGATGCGCGCGCCGAACCCGAGCACTTTACCGCTCTGGTTGTGGATGGGGAAGATGACGCGGCCGCGGTAGTTGTCTATCGGCTGATCGTTGCGGACGGTCACGAGGCCCGTTTTCTGGAGGTATTCCAGGTTGTAGCCTTTGTGCTGCGCTTCGCGGACGAAAGCCTCCCGGAGGTTCAGCGCGTACCCCAGCTGGAATTTGCGGACGATCTCCTCCGAAAACCCGCGTTCTTCGAAATAGGAAAGGCCTACGTTCTGGCCTTCGTCGGTCTCGAAAAGGGTTTTGACGAAATAATCCCGCGCGAAGTTGTTGATAATGAAGAGGCTGTCGGCCATTTGCTGCCGCTGCTTCACTTCGGGGCTTACTTCCGTTTCCTCGATTTCCACCTGGTAACGTTGCCCCAGCCACCGGATGGCTTCCACATAGGAGTACTTTTCGTGCTCCATGACGAAGTTGATGGCGTTCCCGCTTTTGCCGCAGCCGAAGCATTTATAGATTTCCTTGGTGCCGGAAACGGTGAACGAGGGCGATTTTTCGTTGTGGAAAGGACAGAGGCCCATGTAGTTGGCGCCTCTTTTCTTCAGTTTCACGAATGCGCCTACCACATCGATGATATCGATGCGGTGGAGGATGGTTTGTATGGTAGCCTGGGAGATCAATGCCGGTCTGCTGTTATCGAACGTCTATCAAATTACTAAAGATTTTGCTACGGAATCGTCAAAATGGCCTTTCAATTTTTGAAAGATATTCAGGCGGCCGGGCAAAATTTTCAGCAATGAACCAAATGCAAACTTAACGCAATTTTTCGGGACGGTCCGCCTTTTGGCCACCGCGTCCCAAATCGGTATATTTGTCAGATTCCACCAAAACATTCGGAAAATCAAGTTATGAAAGAAGTATTTATCGTATCCGTAGCCAGGACCCCCATCGGGGCATTCAACGGCGCTTTGGCGTCCGTTCCCGCCACTACTTTGGGTGCTACGGTCATAACAGCTGCACTGGAGCGCGCCGGCGTTGCGAAAGAGCAGGTGCAGGAAGTATATATGGGCAACGTGATCAGCGCCAATACCGGCCAGGCGCCCGCCAACCAGGCGAGCCTCTACGCAGGGCTGCCCAACACCGTTCCGTGCACCACGGTTAATAAGGTATGTGCGTCGGGGATGAAAGCCATCATGCTCGGGGCCCAAAGCATCCTGCTCGGCGATAACGACATCGTGGTGGCCGGCGGCATGGAATCCATGAGCAATATCCCGTATTATCTCGATAAAGCCCGCAACGGCTACCGCCTCGGCCACGGCGCCGTGATCGACGGTATCCTGCGCGACGGCCTGTGGGACCCCTACAAGGATTTTCACATGGGTAACGCCGCCGAAATCTGCGCCACGGAGTACAAAATCTCCCGCGAAGACCAGGACGCCTACGCCAAACAAAGCTACCAGCGCGCCGCTGAGGCCTGGGAAAAAGGATATTTCGCCGGGGAAATCGTTCCCGTGACCACCGGCGGGAAATCTCCTGTGACCGTGAGCGACGACGAAGAATATAAAAAAGTGAACTTCGAGAAAATGGCCACCCTGAAGCCCGCATTCCAGAAAGACGGTACGGTGACGGCCGCCAACGCCTCCAAGATCAACGACGGCGCCGCCGCCGTGGTATTGGCGAGCGGGGAGAAGGTGAAAGAGCTGGGCCTCAAGCCGTTAGCGCGCATCGTAAGCTTCGCCGACGCCAGCCAGGCACCGGAATGGTTTACCACCACGCCCGTAAAAGCCGTCAATAAAGCCCTCGCAAAAGCGAAACTGGACATCGGGCAGATGGATTTCGTGGAGATCAACGAAGCGTTTTCCTGCGTTGCGCTGGCCAACGAAAAAGACTTGGGCATCCCCAACGAAAAGCTCAACGTATGGGGCGGCGCCGTAGCCCTGGGGCACCCCATCGGCTGCTCCGGCGCCCGTATCATGGTAACGCTCACCTCCATCCTGCAGCAGAAAAACGGCCGCTACGGCGTAGCCGGGATCTGCAACGGAGGCGGCGGCGCCAGCGCAATGGTCATAGAGAAAATCTAATTCCTTTGCTTTTTGGGAAACAAACGATAAATTTGCCCTGCCTTTTCAAAAAGGAACATCATTAAACATATAGTAAAGAATCAAATGCGTCAGATAGCCTTCAGACAAGCCTTAAGAGAAGCCATGCAGGAAGAAATGCGCCGTGACGAACGGGTGTTCCTGATGGGAGAGGAAGTGGCAGAATACAACGGTGCCTATAAAGTTAGCCAGGGAATGCTCGATGAATTCGGCGCCCGCCGCGTGATCGACACGCCGATCGCCGAGCTGGGCTTCACCGCCATCGGTGTAGGCGCCGCACAGAACGGCCTCCGTCCGATCGTGGAATTCATGACCTGGAACTTCGCCGTACTGGCGCTGGACCAGATCCTCAACACCGCCTCCAAAATGCTGGCCATGTCTGGCGGACAGGTTGGCTGCCCCATCGTTTTCCGCGGCCCCAACGGTTCCGCAGGTCAGCTGGGCGCGCAACACTCCACCGCATTTGAAAATTATTACGCCAATATCCCCGGCCTGAAAGTAGTGTCCGTATCTAACCCTTACGACGCGAAAGGCCTTCTCAAAGCCGCTATCCGCGACGAAGATCCCGTGGTTTTCATGGAATCCGAGCAGATGTACGGCGATATGGGCGAAGTTCCGGAAGAAGAATACATCATCCCCATCGGTAAAGCGGATATCAAACGCGCCGGTAAGGACGTGACCATCGTTTCTTTCAACAAAATGATGAAAGTAGCCCTCGGCGCCGCCGAAGAACTGGCGAAAGAAGGTATCGAGGCCGAAGTGATCGACCTCCGCACCATCCGTCCGCTCGACTGGTTCACCATCCTGGAGTCGGTTAAGAAAACCAACCGCCTGGTGATCGTGGAAGAACAGTGGCCGTTCTCCAGCATCTCTTCCGAGATTTCCTACCGCATCCAGAAAGAAGGTTTCGACTACCTGGACGCGCCCATCCGCCGCATCACCGCGCAAGACGCTCCCATGCACTACGCGCCCAACCTCGTGAAACTGTATCTCCCCGACGTGGAGCGTACCGTGAAACTGGTGAAGGAAGTGATGTACATGAAAAAGTAAAAGTCAACTTTACAGTGCATAATCATAGCTGCGCTCCACACCGGGGCGCAGCTTTTTTTGCCCCGCCCCGAAACGCAGACCGCGCCCCAGTGTGAGGCGCGGCCGGATTGAGATTGATGGTTGATGATATAGAAAGCTGAATTATTTGCCGAAAAGGTCGGTACTGAGGTAACGGTCGCCGCGGTCGCAGATAATGGCCACGATCACGCCGCTCGTCAGTTCGTTGGCGAGCCTTACCGCCGCGGCTACCGCTCCGCCGCTGCTCATGCCGCAGAAAATGGCTTCTTCCTTCGCCAGGCGGTTCGACATTTCGCGGGCTTCCGCTTCTGAAATATCCATGATCCGGTCTACCCGCTGCCGCTCGAAAATCTTGGGCAGATAAGCTTCCGGCCATTTGCGGATGCCGGGGATCTTGCTCCCGTCCGTCGGCTGGCAACCCACGATCTGCACCGCGGGGCTCACTTCCTTGAGGAACCGGGAAACGCCCATGATCGTGCCTGTGGTGCCCATGGCCGATACGAAGTGAGTGATGCCGTGATTGGTATCCCGCCAGATTTCGGGGCCGGTGGTACGGTAATGCATGCCGTAATTATCGGGATTGGCGAACTGGTTCAGCATGTGATAGCCGCCTTTCGCCACCTGCGCATGCGCATAGTCGATCGCGCCTTCCATGCTTTGCTCTTTCGGGGTGAGGGTGACCTTTGCGCCGAAAGCTTCCATGGTGAGCACGCGCTCGCGGGTTGCGTCTTCGGGCATGACGATCTCTATTTCCACGTTGAAAAGGTTCGCGATCATGGCCAGCGCGATGCCGGTGTTGCCGCTGGTGGCTTCGATCAGCTTGATGCCCGGGCGGATCTCGCCGCGGTCGAGCGCGCCCTTGATCATACCGTAGGCGGCCCTGTCTTTCACGCTGCCGCCGGGATTGGTGCCTTCCAGCTTGGCGTAGATCGTAACGTCCGGGTTTTCAGGGATGCGCTGCAGGGCAACCATGGGTGTGTTGCCCACTAAATCCAGTACTGTGCTCATTGTTCGATTACTTTTATGCTACCGTCTGCTTTGTAATAAATCCTGGAATGAGGGTCCACCGATTTGATGAGCCACACGTTCCCGCCGATGACGCTGTGGTGGCCGATGATGGTGTCTCCGCCCAAAATGGTGGCACCTGCGTAGATCACCACGCCTTCTTCGATGGTGGGGTGGCGCTTGGCGCGGGCCATCGATTTGTCGATGCTCAATGCGCCGAGCGTTACGCCCTGGTATATTTTAACGTGGGGGCCGATGACGGTGGTTTCACCGATCACGATCCCCGTGCCATGGTCTATACAGAAATACGGCGCGATCTCCGCCGCGGGGTGGATGTCGACGCCCGTTCGCGCGTGCGCGTATTCGGTGATGACGCGCGGCAGGAGCGGCACTTCCAGCAGGTGGAGCGCATGCGCCACGCGGTACGCCGCAATCGCCGAGAAGCCGGGGTACGCCCGGATCACTTCGTATAGGCACGTGGCGGCGGGGTCTCCCTGGAAAATGGCCTCCGCATCCTTCGTCAAATCCCCGTATATGCCCGGCACCATCTCCATGAACTGGCGGCTCACTGCGGGCGGGGCTTCGGGCAATTGCGCCGAAATATGCTGCAGCAGATCGTTCAGCTGCGTTTCCAGCCGCACCGCGTATTGCTCGATGGCCGCATCGTCCAGCACCCGGCCGTTATGCTCCGGAAACATCCAGCTGATCAGGTCGCTGCAAAACTGCCAGACAGCTTCCGAACTGGGATATGGCACAGCGCCGGCAGCAGCGTGCCGCTGTTTCAGTAATTCGAGTAGTTGGTGCATCATAACGTTTAGTTACCTGTGTCGGGCTAAAATTACTGATAAAACCGACAAGATTGGTAGACTTTATTTGCCTAAAACGCCCGTCCGGGGACATTTTTTTGTTCCGCTGCCGTTTAAAGTAAGTGAATAGTGCTACATCGGCCGTTTTCCGTTATTTTTGCCCTGTTCAAAAATATAGACAATCTTATGGCCAACATTCTGATCATCGACGACGAAAAGAGCATCCGCAAAACGCTCAGCGAGATACTCAGCTACGAAGGATATAAAATCGACGAAGCCGCCGACGGTGCCGAAGGCTTCAAGATGTTCCAGGCCAAAACCTACGACGCCGTGCTGTGCGATATCAAAATGCCGAAAATGGACGGGCTCGAATTCCTCGAAAAAGCCCGCGAAATCAACGGCGACGTTCCCATCATCATGGTTTCCGGCCACGGAAATATCGACACGGCGGTAGACGCAGTGAAGAAAGGCGCGTTCGACTATATCTCCAAACCTCCCGACCTGAACCGTTTGCTCATCACGCTGCGCAACGCGCTCGACAAAACCACCCTGGTGGCCGAAACGAAAACGCTGCGCAAGAAAGTGAACAAAACCCAGGAAATGATCGGCGAATCGGGGCCCATCTCCAAAATCAAGGAAACTATCCATAAAGTGGCGCCCACGGATGCGCGCGTGCTCGTGACCGGCGAAAACGGCGCCGGCAAGGAGCTCGTAGCCCGCTGGATCCATGCATTCAGCAACCGTGCCAACGGCCCGCTCGTTGAAGTAAACTGCGCCGCCATCCCGTCGGAGCTTATCGAATCCGAACTGTTCGGCCACGAAAAAGGCTCGTTCACCTCCGCCGTGAAACAACGCATCGGCAAGTTTGAACAAGCCAGCGGCGGAACACTGTTCCTCGACGAGATCGGCGATATGAGCCTCAGCGCACAAGCCAAAGTGCTGCGCGCCCTGCAGGAAGGCAAGATCACGAGAGTGGGAGGGGACAAGGAAATCAGTGTGGATGTTCGCGTAGTAGCGGCCACCAATAAGGATTTGCTGAAGGAAGTGGAAGACAAGAACTTCCGCCTCGACCTCTACCATCGCCTCAGCGTGATCCTGATCCACGTGCCGTCGCTCAACGACCGCCGCGACGATGTGCCCCTGCTGGTAGACCATTTCCTCGACCTCGTTTGCGCGGAATACGGCATGGCCCGTAAAACGGCAGACAAAGACGCGATGAAGGCGCTCCAGAACCATCAGTGGACGGGCAACATCCGCGAACTTCGGAACGTGGTGGAAAGACTGGTGATCCTTTCCGGGAAAACCATCACGGCAGACGATGTGGAAAATTACGTGGTACCTAATCACGACAAAAAAAGCCACTACCTGAATGACGAGCTGCTCGTTTTAACGAAGCTGCACGATTTCCGGGACGAAGTGGAAAAGATATTCATCGAATTCATGTTGCAAAAGAACGGATGGAACGTGACGAAAACCGCACAGGCGCTGGACATCCAGCGGAGCCATCTTTACAACAAGATGGAACGTTACGGCATCCGCAAAACAGCCGACGGGGATGAGTAAAAGACACATATACCTGATCAGTGGCCTGGGCGCCGACGAAAGGGTGTTCGAACGGCTGGTGTTCCCGGCCGATTGCGAAGTGCATTACCTTCCGTGGATCCCGCCCCTCAACGCCGATGAGCCCATCAGCGAATATGCAGGCCGCATGGCCCGGAGGATCCTCCACCCGGAGCCCATCCTCGTCGGACTTTCTTTTGGCGGCATGATGAGCATCGAGATCGCCCGGCAGTTGCCGGTGAGGCAGGTGGTCCTCATCTCCAGCGTCAAAAACCGGCAGGAATTACCGCCATACTACAACAACTTTGCGCGAAAAGTTTTGCGCCGCCTGCCCGACAGGCTGCTTTTCACCAACCGCCGCTTCATCGTACAGCTGTTCATGCAATGCCAGAGCACGGAAGAGCGGTTGTTGCTCAACGATTACCTGGGCAAAAAAGACCTCAGATACATGCGCTGGGCGCTGAATTCCATCCTGCAGTGGAACAACGAATGGATGCCGCCCGGCCTCCTCCACATCCATGGCAGTTCGGACAGGCCGTTCCCGCGGCGCTATGTTACCCCTACGCACACGATCGTCAAAGGCGGGCATTTCATGATCATGAACCGCGCGCCGGAAATCAGTAATATTCTGGAAAAAAATCTGCTGTAAAGCCTCAGGACGAAGTAGTTACGGGCATTCGGCGGGCGTATTGGAGCACTTCGTCCATCGAAAGGAGCGTTTTCACGTTTTCGGGCAGGGGAACGGAGATGCGGGCGATCTGCGGGCCGGAAATCGTGACGGGGATAGTGGGGAACAGGCGGCCGAGGTCTTTTACGAAATTATCGAGCGCGCGCTGCGGGAAATTGGTGATGATGTGGGTATAGATCTGATCTACCTGTTTGCGGTCGGTATAGAAGCAAAGGTCCTCCAGCGGCACGTTGGCGCCGAAGTTCACGACCGTGCAGCCATTTTTCTTCAGCAGGTATTGCATGAACAGGAGGGGGATTTCGTGCCATTCGCCTTCGGGGAGGAACACCATGAAGCATTCGGTGGACGATTGCGGGATATCGAGCCCGTCGATGGCGACCATCAGCTTTTTCCGGATGATATTGGCGGCGAAATGTTCCTGTGCGGGGATGACGCAATCCACGAGCCACAGCAGCCCGATGCGCTCCAGGTAAGGGTAGATCACCTTCAGGATGCACTGCTCGAAGCCCATGCGGAGCAAGACGTTGTGGAAGATTTTTTCGAAACGGATCTGGTCGAAGTCGATCATCGCCTCCACGAGCTGGTTGATGTAGACCTGGTGCAGGTGGTTGCCCTTATGCCCGGTCTCCTCCAGCGAAAGCTGCCTGATCTCTTCCTCCGACATCCCCACGATCTTCGATATCTTGTAACCATGCCGGTACAGGTAAGCAATACGCATGATGTGCTTCAGGTCGCCGTTGTCGTAGACGCGATGGTTCGTGTCTTTCCGCTTGGGCCGAAGCACATTGTAGCGCTGTTCCCATATTCGGATGGTATGCGCCTTGATGCCGGTGAGGCTTTCAATGTCTTTTATCGTAAAGCTGTTCAAGGTTCTGGATATAGAATTAAACAAAAATAGAAATAAAGTGGTTCAACCGTTGTTTTGAATCCGAAACTTACGTGGTATTTTTTAAGAAAACTTTATCTTCAGAAAAATCAGCTGACAATTAACAGAATATTATATTTGTTGGTAAAATAAACTAAAACACTACGCATGAACCTGGTATTTTGGAAGAAGAAGGACGGCCAGCCGAAGAAAAAGAAGTCCGCGGTGCGGGAATGGCTGGATGCGGCTATCTTCGCCATTATCGCGGCAACGTTGATCCGTACCTTCATTTTCGAAGCCTACACCATCCCTACGCCATCCATGGAGAAGACCTTGCTGGTCAACGACTTCCTTTTCGTAAGTAAAGTTAGCTACGGCCCGCGCATCCCCATGACACCGCTTGCGGTACCCTTCACCCACCATACCCTTCCTTTCACGAAATACACCAAAGCCTATTCCGAGGCCGTTCAATGGAAATACCGCCGCCTGCCCGGTTTCAGCGATATCAAACGCAACGATGTTGTGGTATTCAACTTCCCCGAAGGAGACACCGTGGCTCTGGAAATCCAGGAAAGCGGGTTCTATTCGGACGAAGTGCGCAAAAACGGCCGCGATTTCGTGTGGAATTCCTATCATGTCATTTCCCGCCCGGTCGATAAACGCGAAAATTATATCAAAAGATGTGTGGGTATTCCGGGAGACAGTCTTGCCATCCGCAACGGTGTGATCGTCGTTAACGGCATCGCCGAAACCCCGCCGCCCGCAGGCGAACGGTATTACACCGTGCAAACGCAGGACGGCAGCAACATCAACCCCATGCGACTCGAAGAACTGGGGATCGAAGAATCGCCGGCCGGGAACGTGCTCAACATGACGCCCTCCGAAGCCAAATCCGTCGAAAGCCTCGGCTCCGCCGTTACCGGCGTTACGCCTTATGTGTACGACGAACCTTCTCCCGACGTTTGGCCCCACGATACCGCGAATTTCAAGTATACCATCGATAATTTCGGCCCCATCTACATTCCGAAGAAAGGTGCCACGGTGAAGCTGGACAGCGCCTCGATCGAGCTGTACCGCCGTATCATCGCGGTGTATGAAGGCAACAAGCTGGAAGAAAGAGGCCCCAACCAGTTCTATATCAATGGTCAGGCCGCCAGCACCTATACTTTCAAAATGGATTATTACTGGATGATGGGCGACAATCGCCATCGCTCCCTCGATTCCCGCTTCTGGGGCTTCGTTCCGGAAGATCATATCGTGGGCAAAGCCTGGATGATCTGGATGAGTTACGGCAAGAACGGCATCCGCTGGAGCCGCCTGTTCCGTACCATCAGATAAAAACGTTCATACACAATAGATTATAACGGCAGTCGCGCCTCCGTCCCGAAAAAAATGTACTTTCGGCCCGGCAGCGCGACTGCCTTTTTTATGCAAACTCCCGCTCATGGAAACAACCCGGCACATCATAGAATTTGAGACATATGCAGACATCAGCGCGCTTCCGCCCGAAGACGCCGCGCTGTTGCGGCAGGCACGCACGGCCACGAAAGACGCCTGGGCGCCCTATTCCCGCTTCCGGGTGGGCGCGGCCGCATTGCTGGAGAACGGGGAAGTGCTGACCGGTACCAACCAGGAAAACGCCAGCTATCCCGTGGGTATCTGTGCGGAGCGGACGGTGCTTTCCGTGGCTTCGGGCCTGCATCCCAACGTGCCGGTATTGGCGATCGCCGTGAGCTACGACAACGAGCTGGCCCGTTCGGTGGAGCCCATCGCGCCCTGCGGCATCTGCCGGCAAACGCTCATAGAATACCAGGCACGGTTCCACCGGCCCATCAAACTCATCCTCGGCGGGCTTTCCGGAAAGGTTATCGTGGTGGCAGACAGCGCCGACCTGATGCCTTTATCATTTTCTGCAAAAAGTATGAAATAATTTATATATATTTGGTTCAGTGCCTAAGCACATTGAACCATGTTCCTATACCGCTGTATCCTTATCCTATGCCTATTGGGCCCGGCGCTTCAGCCTGTGGCCGCTTCGGTGCCTCCGTTCGGGGGCGACCGCGCTTCGGAATTATACAGAAAAGGCGAGCAATGCATGCTGGAAGGCAGGCTGGACGAAGCTGAGCAATGTTTTGCCGCAGCGATCGGGGCTAACCGGAAGTACGTGGCGCCCTATCTTCAGCTGGCGGTGCTGTACCGGCTGCGTCACGATGGCGAGCTGGCGCGGCAACGATATCTCGATTTATTGAAAGAAGTGCCGGAAGAACCTTCGGCGCTGGCAGGAATGGCGGAAGTGAGTTTCGAGCAGGAGGCCTGGGAGGATGCGCTCGCCTGGGCCATGCGTGCGCAGGAGCAGGGCGCGCCGGGCATGTATGCCATCATCGGGATGAGCTACGCCGCGCTCGACCATGCCAGGGAAGCCATCCGGGCCATGGAGCGCTCGCTGGCGGAAGATCCCCATCAACCCGCCCTTAGCCGGCGACTGGCCAGGCTGTTCGCACAGGAAGAAAATTACGCCGCGGCACTCAGAATTTACGAAAAAGCACTGAAGACAGACAGTACGTCTGCCGATTTATATTTGGAATCAGGAATGATGCATTTTAATATGGAAAACTACAAAAACGCCGCCGGCGCATTTGAAATGGCAGCCAGGTACGGAGCTTCCGGCGATGCGGACCTTTATGCAAACCTGGGTATCGCCTACCTTCAACAGGCAGCTTACGACGACGCCATTCAAAATCTTAAAAAAGCCCTCCAGTTGCGAAGCGCAGATATCCGCATTATGCAACAGCTGGCCCATGCCTACTTCAAAAAGCAAAGCTATGCGGAAGCGGCCATGCAATGGGACCGTATTCTCGTGCTCCAGCCGCAGAACGCCTTCGCGATGTTCATGCTCGGTAAATCCTATATCTGTTCGGGGGAAGTGGTGAAGGGGCAACGCATCTGCGATCAGGCGCTTCAGTTACATTAACGGGGAAACGAAATGTCAATGACAGTTGCGTCATTGACATTTCGTCAGTTTCTTTTCCTACATTCTTTCAGGTACCCGGATGCCCAGGAATTTCATGGCCTGCCGGATGGTATTGGCCGTGAGGGAAGCGATCTGCAGGCGCAGCTTGCGCTTGTCTTCGTTTTCCGCGTCGCGCACGGAATAGGTGTATTTCCCGCTTTCCTTTTTCGCGTAGAACGAGTTGAAGGTTTGCGCCAGGAGGAAGGCGTAGTTCGCGATCACGGAAGGGCTCATTTCGCGGCCGGCTTCCGCCAGCACTTCGCCGAACTGCTCGTTGATCTTGATGAGCTCTTTTTCCATGGGCAGCAGCGCATCCGCGTGGCGATAGGTGGCCAATGCAGCAAGGTCTTCCGCGGAAAACTCGCGCAAAATCGACCGGATGCGGGCGTGGCTGTATTGAATGAACGGGCCGGTAAAGCCATGGATGTCGATAGACTCTTCCGGGTTGAAAACCATTTTCTTTTTCGGGTCCACTTTCAGGAGGAAGAATTTCATGGCGCCCAGGCCGATCGTTTCGTACAGTTCGCGCAGCTCTTCTTCCGTAAAATCTTTCACTTTACCGAGCTCTTCGGTGTATTTGGCAGCGGTGCTCACCATTTCCTCCACGAGATCGTCAGCATCCACCACCGTCCCTTCGCGGCTTTTCATCCGGCCATGGGGCAGTTCCACCATGCCGTAGGAAAGGTGGGCGATGCCGTCTGCAGAGGGCTCGCCGAGTTTCTGCATGATGAGCTTCAGTACCTTGAAGTGGTAATTCTGCTCGTCGGCCACCACGTAGATGCTTTGGTCCATGTGGTAGTCGTCGTACTTGAGGCGGGCGGTACCGATGTCCTGCGTGATGTAAACGGATGTACCGTCGCCGCGGAGCACGAGTTTTTCGTCGAGCCCGTCGGCGGTAAGGTCGATCCACACGGAGTTATCGGCTTTTTTGAAGAACACGCCTTTGCGGAGGCCTTCTTCCACCACGTCTTTCCCCAGCAGATAGGTATTGCTTTCGAAATACATTTTGTCGAAATCGATGCCGAGGCGTTTGTAGGTTTTTTCGAAACCTTCATATACCCAGCTGTTCATCGTTTGCCAGAGGGCGCGCACTTCCGGGTTGCCGGCTTCCCATTGCTGGAGCATGATTTTGGCCTGCTGCATGATCTCGGTCCGGTTGCGGGAGAGTTCTTTGATGTCGTCATGGATTTTGTCCGCTTTTTCTTCGTCGCTTTTGATGGCGGGCGTCAGTTCCTGGTGGAGTGATTTGGCGCGGGCCTTGTCTTCCCCTTCAAAATCGGAAAAATCGCCTTTTTCTATCCTTGAGATAACATCTTTGGTTTCTGCGGAAGCGGTGCGGGCGAGGGCTTTGATGTCATGTCTGAGCTTTTCTGCCTTTTCTACATTGGCCTTGAATTCAGGTTTGTTCAAAGCCGTGTGGAGCTTGATGAGCTTTTCTACCTGTTCGCCTTCGAAATCCCCGAAATTCCCTTCCAGCACGCGCGAAATGATCGGCTCGGCCTGGTCGCGGAGGATGGATTCGAAATGAACGTAATAATCGCCCACGAGATGGTCGCCCTTTTTGCCGGTGGATTCCGGCGTATCGCCATGGGCAAAGAGCTGCCATGCGAGCATGGATTTGCAGATATGGATGCCGCGGTCGTTCACGAGGTTGGCTTTGACCACTTCGAAGCCGTTGGCTTTGAGGATCTCCGACACGGAAAAACCGAGGAAGTTGTTACGGAGGTGCCCCAGGTGAAGGGGTTTGTTGGTGTTGGGGGAAGAATATTCCACCATCACCTTTTTACCGTTGGCAGGCTGCTGGCCCACGCTGGTGTTATGATGCGCGTCCTGCACGAATCCAGTCCAGAACTGGTCGTGAACGGAGAGGTTAAGAAAGCCTTTCACAACGTTGAAACCAGCCACGAGCGCGGGATGGTGCTCCGCCAGCCAGGTGCCGATGGATTGTGCTGTTTCTTCAGGTTTTTGCCGGCTGAACTTGGTAAAAGGGAACACGACGATGGTATACTCGCCTTCGAATTCGGGCTTGGTGGTGTTGACAGAAACGTCGGCCGCGGTGAAGGGCTGTTGGTACAGCGCCTGAACCGCTTCTGCGGCGGCCTGTTTAATGGAAGCAACTACGCTCATGAATATCTATTGATGGTAGAGGGCAAAGGTAACGGTTCGGAAGGGCAAAAAAGAGCAGCGGCCTTGCGGCACGCTGCTTCGGGTTTTACAGGCTAATGCCTTTACTATTTTTTGATCCGGAAGTTGCCGAACGTGTAGGTCACGCCGAACTGTGCAACGGAGTTCGCATGTTTTTCGTCGGTTTCGCCGGCATGTGTGAGTCCAAAGTTATACCGTGCGTTCACACCAAGACCGAAATCGAAATCATATCCCAAACCTGCGCCCAGTCCAAAATCAACACCTTTGTAGGCGTCGCCCACGTCGTGGGTATTGCCGTCGTACTTGGTTTTGGCGGCTACTTTGAAACCGATCTGGGGCCCGGCTTCCAGGTAGAATTCGGGGATGATGTGATATTGCGCCATGATGGGCAGATTGATGTAGTTGACGGCCACCGTAGTTTTGTCGAAAATCGGCGGGTCGAACACGAAGCCCTGTCCCGAATACACCAGCTCCGGCTGGACGCTCCACTGTTCATTGAGGCCCACTCTCGCGAAACCACCCACGTAAATGGATGCCCGGGTTTTGCTATTGGTCAGGTTCGTCATTTTGGCGACGTTCAAACCGCCTTTCACACCGAATTTCACTTGCTGCGCCTGGGCGGCAACACTAAACAGGCATACGGTCAGGAATAAGAAAATGGATTTTTTCATAATATGTTAAAATTGGCAGGATTGGTTTAACAAAATACATGCCGAAGCGTAAAAAAAGCCCTTCCGGAGTTACCGGAAGGGCTTTTAATGAGCTGTCACTATGTTGAAAACCAGTTTTTTAATAGATGGTGAATTCCACGCGGCGGTTGGCCTGGCGGCCCGCGGCGGTTTTGTTCGAAGCGATCGGCTGGTCCTGGCCGTAACCCGTGGCTTCGATGCGGCTGGGGTTCACGCCTTTAGACACCAGGTACGATTTCACCGACTCGGCACGGTCTTTCGAAAGTGCCATGTTCTTGGTGCGGTTGCCGGTATTGTCTGTATGGCCTGCCAGTTTGAGGCTGAGGTTTTTACGCACCAGCAGCGACGCCACCTGGTCCAGCGAAGCAAAGGATTTCGGGCTGATATCCGACTTCCCGGTAGCAAATTCCAGGTTGTCGATGGCGTTTTTCACGAGCCTGCGGTCGTCGTCTGTAATTATGACCTGAACGGGCCGTGCGGTATCCGGTTTTGGCAGTGAGCAGCCGGCGCCGTCCACTTTGTCGCCCGAAGGTGTGTTCGGGCATTTGTCGAATACGTCGGAAACGCCGTCGCCATCGCTGTCTTTCTGCAATTGCGCGAGATCGGCGGCCAGTTTTTCATTGTTGGCTTTTTCCGCTTCGAGCTCGCGGCGGAGCTGGTCGCGCTGCCCCACCAGGTCGTCGTACATGACGGCGGGCCCGTTATGCCATTGCAGTTGCGGTTTGGTGCGGGAACCGATGGCGAATTCGAGGCCGGCGTACCCGTAGGAGAAGCGGTCTTTGGAAGGGCCATATTTATAGCCGTCCAGGTTGTCGGCATCGAGGAAATTCATCGTGTAACCGAGATCGAGGTTCATGAAGTCGTTGAGCCTGAACTTGATGCCGGCGCCTACGGGGATGATGAGTTCCTTGATATTGCCGTCTGTCTTGTATTCCATTTCTGTGCCGCCGGTGGGGGTGATGCGGGGGCTGTAGCCGGCGAGGCCACCGCCGACGGAGGCGTATAATTGTGCGATGGGCTTTTTATAGGCCCAGTTGATGGAGGCGAAGTTGAAGACCCCGCTGAGGCTGGCGGTCCATTTCAGGCGGGTTTCGAACGACGAGAAGGCCCGGTTGGGATTGGCGCCGTTGCCGAGCTCGCGGCTCTGGTCGCCCTTGAGCCGGCCGCCCATATAGTCGGCCCGGAGGCTGAAGAAATGAAGGAGCTGCCATTTGGCATAAGCGCCATAGCCATAACTGATGAGCGATTTGGTGAAATCGTTGCTGCCGCCGATGAGGACGGAAGGGGCGGTGATGCCGCCGTTGATGCCGACGGAGAAGGTCCTGTAGTTCATGCCGCCGCCGCCGAAGAGGCTGCCGTGCGGATTAGGGGCGGGGTCGGAGTTCTGGGCAACACTGGCGAGGGGCAAGACGGTCATGACGCAAATGACCCACCGGAACATGGTTTTTTTCATATGAATGTCGGTTGTGTACGTATTTGAAAACAAAAAACACCCGACTGTGTTCTATTAGGGAAGACATCTTTTTATTCGTTATACAAAGCTGTTGGACGGAAACTGACATATTTTCATACTGCCTGCCGTTGGCATAATCATTGTCCAGAGAAGACAAGCCCGGTTTTCCGGGATACACTGTTTCACAAAGGAGAATATTATTATTATGGGAAAAATCATAGGTATTGACTTAGGGACTACCAACTCTTGCGTTGCTGTAATGGAAGGCAACGAACCGGTAGTTATCGCAAATGACGAAGGGCGCCGTACCACCCCATCCGTCGTTGCTTTTTTAAAGAACGGAGAAAGAAAGGTGGGCGATCCCGCCAAACGCCAGGCGATCACCAACCCCGTTAACACCATCATGTCGGTGAAGCGTTTCATGGGCCGTCATTTCGACGAAGTGTCCAATGAATTGAGCCACGTGAGCTACAAAGTGGTAAAAGGCGACAATAACACTACCCGCATCGATATAGATGGACGGCTGTACACTCCCCAGGAGATTTCGGCCATGATCCTTCAGAAAATGAAGAAAACGGCTGAGGATTACCTCGGCCAGGAAGTGACCGAAGCGGTAATTACCGTTCCGGCTTACTTTAACGACGCACAGCGCCAGGCTACCAAAGAAGCCGGCGAGATCGCGGGCCTCACCGTTCGCCGTATCATCAACGAACCTACCGCCGCCGCACTGGCGTATGGTATGGACAAGAAACATCACGACAGCATGATCGCCGTGTTCGACCTCGGTGGTGGTACTTTCGACGTGTCTATCCTTGAACTGGGAGACGGCGTGTTCGAAGTGAAAGCTACCAATGGCGACACCCACCTCGGTGGTGACGACTTCGATAAAGTGATCATGGACTGGCTGGCAGACGAATTCAAGAAAGATGAAGCCGTAGACCTGCATAAGGACCCCATGGCATGGCAGCGCCTGAAAGAAGCGGCTGAAAAGGCGAAGATCGAACTGTCTTCTTCCCAGGAGACCGAGATCAACCTGCCTTACATCACTGCGGTAGACGGTGTGCCGAAACACCTGGTGAAAAAACTCACCCGCGCCAAATTCGAGCAATTGAGCGACAGCCTCGTGGAAAGGACGCTGGAGCCCTGCCGCAAAGCATTGGCCGACGCAGGTATCGAAATCAGCAAGATCGACGAAGTGATCCTGGTGGGCGGTTCTACCCGTATCCCCCGTATCCAGGAAGTAGTTGAGAAATTCTTCGGCAAAAAGCCGAACAGGGGCGTAAACCCCGACGAAGTGGTGGCAGTAGGTGCAGCTATCCAGGGCGGCGTTCTCACCGGTGAGGTGAAAGACGTGCTGCTGCTGGACGTGACCCCGCTTTCCCTCGGTATCGAGACCATGGGCGGCGTTATGACCAAGCTGATCGAAGCCAACACGACCATCCCCACGAAAAAGAGCGAAGTGTTCTCTACAGCGGCCGATAGCCAGCCGAGCGTAGAGATCCACGTACTGCAAGGCGAGCGCCCCATGGCCAGCCAGAACAGGACGCTGGGCCGCTTCATCCTCAACGATATCCCGCCCGCTCCCCGCGGCGTGCCCAAGATCGAAGTGGTGTTCGACATCGACGCCAACGGTATCCTGCACGTAACCGCGAAAGACCAGGGCACCGGCAAATCTCAGAACATCCGCATCGAAGCCGGCAGCGGCCTGAATAAGGATGAGATCGAAAAGATGAAAGCCGAAGCCAAGGCCAACGAAGCGGAAGACAAGGCAGCACGGGAGAAGATCGAGAAGATCAACCAGGCAGACAGTCTCGTATTCCAGACCGAAAAACAACTGAAAGAATACGGCGACAAGATCCCGGCCGATAAAAAAGCCCCGATCGAAGCTGCCCTGGAAAAACTGCGTACCGCAAACAAAACCCAGGACATCGCCCAGATCGACGCTGCTTCCGCCGAGCTGAACGCTGCATGGACGGCCGCTTCCGAAGAAATGTACAAAGCATCCCAAGCACAGGGTGGCGCCAATGGCGGGCCCGAGCAGGGAGGCCAGCAACAACAGGGCGGTCAACAGGGAGCCAATGGCGACACGGTGACCGACGCGGAATTCGAAGAAGTGAAATAAGGATTACTACGAATAACGGAAAAGCCCGGATGCGAAAGTGTCCGGGCTTTTTTTATGCATGGGATTTTTTTATTGCAGGAAATGCAGCCAGGCGTTATCTGCGATGGAGGCGGGTGCGAAAACATCCACGGCGGTCATGTTGTGGAAGCGCAAAGGCAGCAGGAGCGCGGGTGTAGCGGTAGTGATGAGGGTCTGCGCCGTAGGCGGGATGGGGGAGTCGGCGGAAACGGGGGGCGTCATGCCGAGGTGCGTCCAGCCGGATTTTACGATGTTGATGTCGAGGAGCTCGTCTTTTTCGTGGTGGAGCGCGTAATAAATATTATGGCGGGTGGTGTTTTGTACCCAGTCGGGGATTTGTCCGTCGGTGAGGAAGTCGATGCCGGAAAAGAGGATTACACGGCGGAGGGGATAATGCTTTCCCATAACGCCTGCATGGCCGGCGCCTTGCGAGTGCCCGGCGGCGAGGACCTTTTCCCAGGCGGGCTGGTTGCCGGCGAGGAATTGCGCCCAGTTTTCGTCGGGGTATGTTTTATCGAGGTAATGCAGGAGATCGGTCAGCCGCTGGATGATGCAGTGGGTGCGATCGACGGTGACGCCGGGATGGCGGTCGGTGCCGTCGATGATTTCGAGGCGTGCGCGGGAATGGGCGGTGATGTCGGCCGAGCCGGCGCATAGCTCGTTGACGGCGGGTTTGTTGGGATACATGAGGCCGATGGCGTGGTATCCTTTTTCGGCGGCGAGGCGGATGAATTTCCGGTAGTTTTTGGGCTCGGCGCCGGTGCCGGGGAGGAAGAGGAGGAGTTGGTTGCGGCGTTTGTTGTCGGGGACCACGTACGCGTAGTTCGGGTCGTTATAGGTTTTGATATTCGAATTGGCGGTGGATGGCGGAACGATGTGTTCGCGGAGGCCGGAGGGCGTGGTGCGTTCGGATGGTTTGGTGCAGCCGAAAGAGAGCAGGGCGCAGAGGATGAGGGGGCGGATCATGTTTCAAAAACGATAAAAAGAGAATTTTGTTTTAAAAAAGTTTTGTATTGAAAAACGTGTTAAATTGAGCAAATCCGCAGCGCATTTTTGTTACCCTTTCCGCTGCATTTTCCCACTTTTATGATGGATAAGCGTTTTTTGGGTTGAAGTTTACAAAACTTCGATCTGGTCAACTATTGTTAACGCTTAAAATTTTGAATGATGTATTATTCGAATGATGAAGAGGAAAAACGGATAAGGGCCTCTCAGATGGAAAGGCGTCGCCTGTTGTTGTATGACCGCGCGTATTTAAGGATGTTTCAGAAGTATTGGTTCATAAATGACGGTACCAGGGCGACCGCTGAAGACAAACGCAAGTATTACGAATTAAGGGCGAATCTGGAACAGGAGCTGAATGAATATACCGCCAGCGAAGCATTTGATCCAGTTTTGGCTAAAAAATTAAGGGCTTGCCATCGGAGGTGGATGAAAGAAGATTTGGAAATGGGTAGCTGGCATGAACAGCGAATGAAAAGGCTTTCGGAAAACAACATTCAGGTATAGCTAAAGTAGATCCATTGTTTGTACCATCCCAAAAACTTTATACGGCTGAGCCAGGCTTAATAATTGGCTTTCATGGATGTGATCAATTTGTTAGGGATGCGGTGGCTTCCGGCCGGGATGTGCTGTGGAAAAGTGAGAATGAATATGACTGGCTGGGACATGGTTATTACTTCTGGCAAAACAACTTCGAGCGAGCGTTTGAATTTGCCAGTCATCCGCCAGGGAAGCCGGTTTCTGAAAGGCCAGCAGTGTTGGGTGCGGTGTTGAGTTTGGGGAATTGCCTAGATTTAACAGATAAAAAATGTATTAAGGTAGTAGAGGATATATACCGGGAATTTAGTTTGACGAGATTCATCGAAGATAAGACGTTGTCTACAAACAAATCGATCGGCGCCTCGCCAGATTTATTATTACGTAATCTCGACTGTGAAGTGCTGGAATTTCTGCATGCTAAAATGAAAAGAGAAAATGTCCCTCCTTATGATTCCGTACGGGGCGTCTTTGTGGAAGGGAAACCGATTTTCGAAGGTGCCGGTATTTATGACAAAACGCATGCGCAAATCTGTATCCGCAATCCGAATTGTATTCTCGGTTACTTTGTGCCGCGTGAACGTGTTGCCTGGCCGTAAGAGGAATGACCGTTTTTTTTGTAATTTCCGGGTATGACCCTGCGTTTCTATGTCCGCTTTGCCTCTGCCTGGGGGCAGCAATTGGTGCTCTGCCTGGAAAACGGGCAGCGGCTGGCAATGGATTACGTTGATCCGCAAACGTGGGCATTTACCCTGGAATGGGAAGATGCGGTCATTCAATATCGTTATGCCATCCAATCGGAGGGGAGCCTGGAAGAAAATACGATGCGGGGAGTACATTTTCCCCAAAACGTAAGCGCCTATGCTATCCACGACACGTTTCATTTCCCGGGGGATATAGCTGCATCGTGGATGCGGGCGCCGTTCAGGGATGTGTTTTATACGAGGGAAGGGATGGCTGCGGCAAATCCAGGCACCACGGGCTCGCATCGGTTCCGGGTGAGAGCACCGTTATTGCCGGTTGAAAAGAAAGTTTGGCTGATCGGGAATGTGGAGCCCCTCGGAAATTGGGCCCCTGACTTTGCGGTGGAGATGTTCGCTGATGGCAACGGGATTTTCTCGGTGGAAGTAGAATTGCCGGTCCAGGAGGCTATCGCATACAAATATTGCGTTTCCGGGTCGGAAGACGATTGGGAATGGGAGCAGGGTGAAAACAGGACGTATTATTCAGAAAGCGCTGCTTCGATAGACGATGGGTTTGCCCGGTTCCCGCGCCAGCCTTGGAAAGGTGCGGGTGTGGCGGTGCCTGTGTTCTCGCTCCGGTCGGGGAAGAGCCTGGGATGCGGGGAATTCGCCGATCTGCCGTTGCTGGCGGAATGGGCCGCAGCGGCGGGAATCCGCATGATACAATTGCTCCCGGTAAATGACACGACCTGGAGCAAAACCTGGCAGGATTCATATCCCTATGCCGCCGTATCGGCCTTCGCCCTCCATCCCATTTATATACACCTCCCGTCGATCGGGCAGGTGAGGGGGTATGCTGAACAGCAAAAGCGACTCGATCTTCCCGAAATGGATTATGAAGCCACGCTTGCCTTTAAAGAAACCGCATTGCGGGGCTTCTACCGGGCGTTCACACCAGACGCGGCTTTTCTTGACTGGGAACGCGCGCAGGCACATTGGCTCCCGGCATACGCGAATTTTTGTTGCCGGCGCGATGGAACGAGCGATCAGGGGTATTATCGCTTCGTGCAATACCATCTGCATAAACAACTCACCACCGCAGTAGCCATATTACGGTCGAAAGGGATTGCGCTGAAAGGTGACCTCCCCATCGGTATGTTTTTACATAGCGCAGATGTGCTTGAGCAGCCCGGTTTGTTCAACACCGCTGTTCAGGCAGGCGCACCGCCCGATGAATTCGCCACCGAAGGACAAAACTGGGGATTCCCCGCTTACAATTGGGAGCAGATGGAAGCCGACGGCTTTAACTGGTGGAAGCGCCGACTGCAGCACATGGCCCAATATTTTTCCGCTTTCCGGATAGACCATGTGCTGGGGTTCTTCCGCCTCTGGCAGGTGCCCCGCAATGCCGCGAGCCCCCTGCTGGGGTATTTCCAGCCGTCGATCCCGTTGACAGCATCCGAGATCACGGACGTGGGGATCCCGTTTTCCCGGGAAAGATATTGCAGGCCGTATATCACGGATGGTGTCATATCGTCGCTGTTTGGACATGAGGCAGACCGGTTGAAATCCGCTTATCTCGAGCCACAGTCCCCGGGATTCTACCGCCTGAAACAGGCGCAACCTTTTGCCGGGGAAAAGCCGTCGTTCGCAGCTGCGCTTCGTCAGCTGGCCGCCAACGTTCTGTTTCTGGAACCCGAACCTGATCAATTCCATCCCCGGTTCGGAATGGCCGACACGCTTTCGTTCCAGGCACTACCGGATTTGGAGCAAACCAGTTTGCGCCGGTTGGCAGACGATTTCTTTTTCCATCGCCATGATGAACTTTGGAAGCGATCGGCCCTGCATAAGTTGCCGGTCTTAACCAGCGCCACAGATATGTTGGTGTGTGGAGAAGATCTGGGACTGATCCCGCACAGTGTGCCGGAAGTGATGTCGGCGTTGGGTATTCTGGGGTTAGAGGTTGACCGCATGCCCCGCTATCCCGGCCGAACACCGGCAGACGCACCTTATTTATCGGTAGTTACGCCGTCCACGCACGATATGAGCACGCTGCGCAGCGAAGTCCCCACAGACCGGGAGCCCTCCATCCGCAGGCAGTTGCTGTCGCCCGCGATGTGGTGCATCCTTCAACTGCAGGACTGGCTTTCGCTCGACGATTCCCTCCCGCACCCGGACGACCCATCCCAGGAACGGATCAACGTTCCCGCCATCCTTCCCTGGTACTGGCGTTACCGGATGCCCCTGCCCCTGGAATCTCTCCTTGAAGCAACGTCCCTCCGCGACCGGGTGCATCGCCTCATCAGCGAAGCTGGGCGCGAGGGATGAAAAATCCCCACTGACCGGGAGCCCTCCATCCGCAGACAATTGCTGTCGCCCGCGATGTGGTGCATCCTTCAATTGCAGGACTGGCTTTCGCTCGACGATTCCCTCCCGCACCCGGATGACCCGTCCCAGGAACGGATCAACGTTCCGGCCATTCTTCCCTGGTACTGGCGCTACCGGATGCCCCTGTCCCTGGAATCCCTGCTGGAAGCAACGTCCCTCCGCGACCGGGTGCATCGCCTCATCAGCGAAGCGGGGCGCGAGGTATGAAAAATCCCCACAGACCGGGAGCCCTCCATCCGCAAGCAATTGCTGTCGCCTGCGATGTGGTGCATCCTTCAACTGCAGGACTGGCTTTCGCTCGACGATTCCCTCCCGCACCCGGACGACCCATCCCAGGAACGGATCAATGTTCCCGCCATCCTTCCTTGGTACTGGCGTTACCGGATGCCCCTGCCCCTGGAATCCCTGCTGGAAGCAACATCCCTCCGCGATAGAGTGCATCGCCTCATCAGCGAAGCGGGGCGTGAGGTATGAAAAATCCTTATGACCAGGAGCATCTGAAACTTTTCTTCAAAGACTTTTTACCTAAAGTATAGGATGATAGATTTGATGAACGAATCCAGCAAGGCGTCAAGTGGCGTTTATTATTCCTGCTGATACCGGATGCCCCTGACCCTGGAATCCCTGCTGGAAGCAACGTCCCTCCGTGACCGGATGCATCGCCTCATCAGCGAAGCGGGGCGCGAGATATGAACAATCCACATGACCTTGAGCATCTAAAGCTTTTCTACAAAGACTTTTTTATCTAAAGAATTGGATGGTAGATTTTATGAACGAATCCAGCAAGGCGTCTAGTGGAATTTTTTCTACAATCCCAGCCGTACACACGAAGGGATAGCTTCAATCGTCCTCCGGTCAGTTTGCAGGAAACTCCCGTCCATGGAAGGGTTTGTAGTTTTAGGGGAGCCGTTTCCCGCCTGACCGTTCCCACTTTCGCATGATTTCAACCGACCTTTCAAGCCCTTCCAGAATGGATGAAAAAATGAAACTTTCCGCCGTATATTTATCCTATGGAATTGACATTATATCCCTTTGAACTCAAATTCCGGCATACATTTACGATCTCCCGGAAGAGCAAAGACGTTCAACCACTCCTCGTGGCCAAACTTTCGCAAAATGGCTTCAGTGGCCTCGGCGAAACTGCCGACAATTCCTATTACAACATCACCGTTCCCATGCTGATGGATGCCCTCAACGCCCATCGCGCCTTCATCGAAAGCTACACCCTCGATACACCGGAAGATTTCTGGGACGAAATGTTCCCCCGGCTCAAAAACAATATGTTCGCACTTTGCGCCCTCGACCTCGCCGCGCACGATCTCCATGCCCAGCAACTCGGTAAGAAACTCTACGAAGTCTGGCATCTCGACCCATCCTCCAACCCCATGACCGACTATACCATCGGCATCGATACGGTGGAAAACATGGTCCGCAAGCTGCAGGAATTCCCCTGGCCGATCTATAAAATCAAACTGGGAACGAAAGACGATATCGCCATCATCCGGGAACTGCGCCGGCACACCGACGCCGTGTTCAGGGTAGACGCGAACTGCGCCTGGGGCGTGGACGAAACCCTCCGGAACGCGGAAGCCTTCCGCAGCCTGGGCGTCGAGTTTATCGAACAACCCATGCCCGCGGCCGATTGGGACGGCATGAAAAAAGTCTTCGAACAATCCGCCCTGCCCCTGATCGCAGACGAAAGCTGCATCGTGGAGCAAGACGTAGCCCGCTGCCATGGCTATTTCCACGGCATCAACATCAAACTCACCAAATGCGGCGGCATCACGCCCGCCCGCAGGATGATCCTCGAAGCCAAGCAACGCGGTATGAAAGTCATGACCGGCAGCATGAACGAAAGCACCGTAGGCACTTCCGCCGTTGCGCACCTCCTCCCTTATCTCGATTTTGTGGACATGGACGGGCCGCTCCTCCTCGCGGAAGACATCGCTACCGGCGTCCGCATCGAAAACGGCGTCATATACTATGCAGACAGAAACGGAACGGGCGCTGTGCTCACCCGTACCCGTTAGTCTTTCTTCGTGAGATAGCCGTCTTGCGGCAACGCCTGTTTCATTCCCGAAAAACTGAAATTGGGCGTGCTGAACTCATTGCGCACCACCATGTAGCCGCTGATGATCCCCTCCTCGCGGAACGAAAAATAAACCTTGTTGTTCAACAGCCACTCGTACGGGCTACACGGAAGCTCGTACGGCAAGCCGTTTTGCAGATCGGGTTTCATGATGAAATCGTACCGCTTTCCAGGCGTCATGATTCCCTTGATGTAACAGAAATCCCGGCGCTTCGTGATGTACCGTGGATCGCTTTCCATCTTCCCGTAAAAAAACATCCCGCTCGTACTGTCTATATGCAGCATGTAGCGAAGCGTTCCGAGGGAAGATTTGAACGAGATACAATAAGTGCCGGGCAAAGCAGCGGTTTTTTGCTGCATGAGGCGATTGATTTGCTGACTGTTTGCCTGCAGGGGCGCTGTGCACAGAAAAAGCACTGCAAGTAAACAAACAGTCGACCAGGAGTTAGAATGGCGGATCATGGCGACAGATTTGTTTATATAAAGGACACACGTTTTGCCCTTTTGGTTGCATGCGATTACACCAGCGGAAATAACAGGATTAGTTGGAGAAATCAGTCCGGATCGGGGATTTCGCGCCATTTGGACGCGAAAAAGACATAAGCGCTCCTTCGCCCGGTGGCTTCGATGTACTTACCGGCCAGCTTGGCGAGGGGATTTTCAAATGGATTGCCGGAAGCCGGGCGTATAAGGAAACAGTCGTCGGCCGTTTCCAGGTACACGCCCAGGCTTTCGCTTTTGGTATTCCTTGCAAAGGTCCGGAGCGTTAATCTCCCTTTTACCTTTTGCTGTTTTTCAGGTTTATCTTCTGACATATGTTCTTTCTCCAAGGATCTGTCCGGCCCTTTCCTTTATCACCAACACATTGGTTTCCTTGAACTTGCCGTGAAATTTCGAAGCCGAATATACGTGAAATTTCACGGGAGCCGCTAAGCCTTTGGACTGCAAACCTCGGGCCAGGGGAGCGGGGCCGCCTTCCATAACGAAAACTTTCTTGGTAGTCTTTCCGGGAAATTTATGTGCCTTGACGAGCGCCTTGATATTGGCAGGCTCCTCTTTCCCTGGCAGCGCTTTCGGCACGGAGAGGTACTGGCCGAGCATGACGCCCTTGGCCTGCATGCCCTCCCTTCTGTTCTCGCGTGCATCGCGGAGCTTGGTGGGAACGTTTACCGGCACCAGCGAAGGGTCGCCCAGGAGATAAAATTGCGACAAGGTTTTGATCTCGTAAGGATCGAGCGTAGGGCCCATTTCGTCGAGGAAACGCTGGCGCGCCTCCAGGAACGCGCGCCCCGTAGAAGCGCCGCGCAGAACATTGATAAGAAAATATTGGGTGATAAGGTCTGCCAGCCCCTGGCCTTCCGTTGGCCCGTACGCAATTGTGGAACTGCCCGCCACCGCAACGGCGTGCTGCAAAAGGTACTGCGACGCGATGCTCGGGTACCCGGAATCCGTAAGGCCGGGATCGTACAACTGCGCGCCGTAGCAGCATTCCGCCGCCACCACCGTGCCTTTCGCGATCTTTTTCTCCAGCCATCCCGATGTATGGGAAATGGGATAACTACTGCCTTTCTGACCGTAATAATTCCCGTCTTCCAGGGCGCCGTGGCAGTTAATGAAGTGCGTTTTAGCCTTGAGCTGCGCGGGCGTCCAGCGGGGGCCTTTCGTAGGGGAGAGGTGCAGTTTTTCGGTATTGCCGAAAATGTTCTGCACGCTTTCTTCGGTGGATAGGCGCCATTCGTACACGCTGATAGCCAGATAGTTAAGATAATCTTTCTGGTTGCCGGGCTTGCTGGTGATAGCATCGCGGACGAGCGAATGGAAATACTTCGGGTCTTTCCCGCCGGGCAGATCGGGCAGGCGGCCCACCACCCGCGAAGGATTTACGAATTTCCCGGGCTCGTCTGACCAGGGCTTGTCGCAGGCATACGGCAGATCGCTGGGAACGATGGCATCTTCGTCGTCCTGGCTGTGGATGAGGTTCTTCAGCGGCTGGAACGGGATCACGTCCTGCGCACCGGCGATGAGGATGTAATCGGGCTGGAAGTGTTTGTACAGCCCGTCTATGGCCCGTTTGTTCTGCCGCGCGTCTGCCTCGTTCTTCACGGCCGTGACTTTGCAGGTTTTCATGGTCTTGACGTCGTCAACAAACACGATCTCGGTGCTGAGGCCACGCGCTTTGTCGCCGGCTTTCAGGTCTTCGAGGTCTTGCAGGAATGCAGGAAGCTTGGCGCCATACTTCTTTTCCAGCGCCTTCCGATTGGAAACGATAATTTTATCCTTTTTCATGGATGCGGGGTTTTGGGGTTCAATTGCACTCCGAATTTACACTAATTCCAGTTATTGTGATTGTCGGCCGGAATGTGTAATTTTATCTTATAATAATCATTTGTAATATGGCGAAACCGTGTTATGTCCTTTGCTGCATGGCCCTTTTGCTCGGCCACGGGGCTTCTTCGCAAGTGGTGGCGCACATCACCGTGAAAGCGGGGGCCGTAAACCGTCACCAGACGATCATCCAGGTGCCGTTTGACGCGGAGCCGGGTAGGGTGTACCGCCTGGTGAGCGTGGAAAACGGGAAGAAGGTGGAGCAAAACGTTCAGCAGGAAGACGGGCAGATCGCCTGGCAGCTGCGCGGCGATCTGCCGGCGGGCACAGAGCGCACGTTCGATCTTGTGCTGCTGAAAGGTAAGGTGGACGTGCCTTTGAACAAACGCCAAATCACATATAAGGAAGAAGACGGCGGTTATACCATTTCCCGCGGCGAGCACCCCGTCCTGCATTACCGCACCGCCATCATGGAGCCGCCGACCGGGGCCGATACGGCTTTCCGCCGCGGAGGCTTCATCCATCCCGCCTTTACGCCGCAAGGCAAATCGCTCACCAACATCCATCCCAAAGATCATTTCCATCACCTCGGCATCTGGAGCCCCTGGACAGACACTGAATTCGAAGGCAAAACGGTAGATTTCTGGAACCTGAAAAAACGCTCCGGCACCGTGCGCCCCGTTTCCTCCCCGCAGAATTCCCTGACCGCCGGCAACGTGTTCGGCGGATTCCGGCAAATGCAGGACCATATCGTGATCGGGAACCCCGATCGCACGGCCATGACCGAGCTGCTGGAAATAAAAGTCTACAACACGGCAGACGATCATTTCGTGTGGGACTACAATTCCACCCTCCAATGTGCGTCCGCCGCGCCGATCACGCTGAACGAATACCGCTATGGTGGTGGATTTGCCATCCGCGGGGCGGAAGAATGGAACAATGCGAACAGTAAAGTGCTGACGTCTGAAGGGAAAGACCGCAAGCAGGCGGATGGCTCGCTGGCGCGGTGGTTCATCGTGCAGGGCGCGCTGAAAGCCGGAAACGGCGGACTGCTCGTGCTTTCCTGTCCGCAGAACTTCAATTCCCCGCAACCCCTCCGCGTTTGGCCGGAAAACGACCAGGGTGGACAGGTTTTTGCGAACTTCAGTCCCACGAAAAACAAGCCCTGGCCCCTCGTGCCAGGCCAGTCATATGCACAACGCTATCGCATCGTTACGTTCGATGGTGAGTTGACGGCCGCGCAGGCCGAAGCGTACTGGAACGATTACGCCTTTCCGCCGGAAGTTACGGTAGTGCCTGTAAGCAGGCCCGTTTCGCGGAGGTAATCCGTGTGGGAAACGAAAGTACCTTTCGTGCCCAGCCAGATCAGCCACCGGCGCATCTTTTCCTCCAAATGCGGGCCGCGCGCGCGTTTCACGTATACGGGCAGCTTATACCGGCCGATATCTTCCAGCTCCCAGGGGTGGAAGTAGCAACTGAAATAATCCTCTTTTTTAAGAATTCTGGCGGCACAGGTTTGCGAGAACCACAGCGGCATGTTTTTGACGCTGAGCCAGAAAACCGGGACGCGCATCCGCGGTGTCACCGAAGTCGGCATTTCCCAGATCGGCCCGAGGGCATGTACCTGGCGGGGAACGTGCCGGTTATCGTATCGCCCGGGTAGCCAGGTGGGGTTCACCGAAGCGTCGTACAGGTAACCGGCGGTATACAGGGCATCGAGGTCTACGGGTTGGAGCCGCGGCATCCGGAAACCGTTCACAGGCTGGCCCGAAATCCTTTCCAGTTCGAGCTTTGAGGCCAGCAGGTCGGGGTTTTCGAAACGGTCGTGGTAGTAAGCGTGGGAAGCGATCTCGTGCCGTTCCGCGATTTCACATACTAGTTCAGGGAAATGTTTCGCCCAGAAAGCGGTGATGAAAAAGTCCCCCGAACGCCGCATTCCACGAAGAGGTCCAGCGTTTTTCTCACGCCGGCTTCACTCACGCGCAGCTTCTCTTCCAGCGGGATGCGCTGGCCATACTCTTCGGGAATATCGAATTCCTCGACGTCTACACTGATCAGGATCTTTTTCATCGTTTTACAAGCAGGCCCATGAAGTTAACGAATTCGCGCAGCAGCACGGTGCTCCGGAAATCGGAGAACTGAATGTCTGGCCGGCAGGAAATAGGAATGGAACGGATGTTCAGCGTTTTATTGCGGCCTGCGCGCTTGACGAACTCGCTGTCGTACAGGAATCCATCGATGCGGGTAGACAGGAACTCCATCCTGCCGCGGCTATTGAAGGCTTTTAGCCCGGCCTGCGCGTCGGAAACGGGCAGGTGCAGCAGCCAGCGGTTCATGAGCCGGTTTACCCGGGTGATCATTTTCCGCGCGGGCGGCAGCATGGCCACGTACTGGCTTCCGCGTGCGCCGGCCACCACGTCAGCCCCTTCGAGCAATTGTTCGAAAGCGCGTTTCACCGCTTCTACGCCAAACGGGAAATCGTAATCGGTACAAACGATATACGATGCGTCGCTAACGGCAACGCCTAATCGGCATGCGTAGCCTTTCCCGCGGTTGACGGGGTGATCGATGATGCGGACGCCGGGGATGCGGAGCGCCAGTTCCTGCAACAGCGCGGTGTGCATGTTGCGGACGGACCCGTCGTTCACCAGTATCAGCCTGATTTCCGTGCCGGGCATCAGCCCCTGCAGTTCCCGGAAATCTTTTGTCATTTGCCCTACCCAGCCTTCCGGCGGATTGCAGCAGGGAATGATGAGGTCAAATTTTGAGGTTACCGTGTTTCCAGCAATAGTTAGGTTCAAATGGGACGGTAACCTGGTCAGTTCCAGCATGTCTGTTTCAATGTTTTTAATTCACAGCTCGATCGTTAGGTCCAAATAATAGATGCGCATTTCTCCGCGGGCCTTTCGCGCGCGGGATCAGGTTTTAGTTCACCGAACAGATTGACAGCATGAGAACTCCTCCGGGCATCCGTGCCCGCTGATTTCGCGAAAGCCCGTGTAACAAAGGCTTCCGGTGTAGGTATGGCCTGGGGAAAATTGGCCCTGTAAAATTGATGTGTTGGCCCGTGCCGTTACATCGGTCGAATGCATATTGTTAGGTTCTGTCTCTAAGACGTTCAAATATAGGAAGAACCCCTATTCTTTAAAAGCGGGACTAGATAAAAATAAGTGAAATACTACGAATGTGGGAAGGCGAAAAGTCAGCCCTGTTGACGGATTACTGGATATAAACCGTCTTGATATTGAGGAACTCATGCACCCCTTCGATGGAAAGCTCGCGCCCGTAGCCGGATTGCTTGATGCCGCCGAAAGGCAGCCGCGCGTCTGACCGTACCATGGCGTTGACGAACACGTTCCCGCTTTCGATGAGCGGAGCGAGGCGGGCCGCTTTTTCCAGGTCTTTCGTCCACAGGGAGGAGCCCAGGCCGAAGGGGGTATTATTGGCGAGGCGGATGGCATCCTGCTCGTCGTTGGCGGAGATTACCACTGCCAGCGGCCCGAACGTTTCCTCGTCGAAGGCCGTCATACCCGGTTTTACGCCGGCAAGGAGCGTGGCTGCGAAATTGGCGTTATGCTGCTCGCCGCCTGCCAGCAATTCCGCGCCCTGCCAAATCGTGCTCTGCAACTGGCTGTTGAGCTCTTTGGCGAGGTCGGTGCGGGCCATGGGGCCGAGATCGGTTTCGGGTAGGAAGGGGTCGCCCTGGCGCATGGACGTGATAAGGCTCTGGACCTGCTGGGTGAAATCTTCCGCGATGCTTTTCTCGACGATCCAGCGTTTGGCGGCGATGCACGATTGCCCGGCGTTCTGCATGCGGGCTTTCACGGCGGTGGCAGCGGCGGTTTTGAGGTCGGCGTCTTTGAGCACGATGAACGGATCGCTGCCGCCGAGCTCCAGCACGGTTTTCTTGAGGTGCTTCCCGGCCAGGGAGGCCACGCTCATGCCCGCGGGCGTGCTGCCCGTCAGCGTAACGCCCTGCACGCGGGGATCGGCGATGATGGGCTCAATATCTTTGGAAGCCACCAGCAGCGCCTGGAAAGCCCCTTCCGGGAATCCCGCTTCCAGGAACACCCCGGCAATGGCCAGGCTACAGCCGCTCACGTTGCTGGCATGTTTCAGCACTGCGGCGTTCCCTGCGAGCAGGTTCGGTATGGCAAACCGGAACACCTGCCAGTACGGGAAATTCCAGGGCATGATGGCGAGGATGATCCCTTTTGGCTCAAAAGCCGCGTAGCTCTTGCGCGCGTCAGACGCTATGATCCGCGGCTCCAGCATACTTTCGATGTTATTGGCGTAATATTCGGCCGTGGTTGCGCACTTCAGTACTTCGGCCTTCGCTTCCTTCAGTGTTTTCCCCATTTCCCGCGTAATGAGCTCCGCATGCCGGTCGACCTGCGATTGCAACAGTTCCGCCACTCTCCGCATCCATTCCGCCCGCTTTGGCACGCCGGCCTGCCGCAACGCCTGAAAAGCACGGTGGCCGGCCTTCAGTTTGTCTTGCAGCTGTTCGGGCGTATGCGCCGGGTAGCTCGCGATGGTTTCTCCGTTGTAGGGGTATATGCTCTCGAAACTCATACTTTAAAGATAAGGATTTTTGCCCGGCGGCCGGTTTTGCGCGAATGCCGTACCTTTGCAGCCTGAACGTACGGAACATGTCTTTGAGCAAATGGAATATTGCGGTCATGGCCATCTGCACCGGCCTGATCGTTGCGAACATTTATTACGCACAACCCCTGCTGGTCCTCATTGCACGGGAATTCAACGTCACCGAGTCCAACGCAGGACAGGTAACATTCTTCACCCAGATCGGCTATGCCCTCGGCCTGCTCTTCTGCGTGCCTTTGGGCGACAAGCTCGAGCGCCGCAGCCAGATCCTCGTCATGACGGGTTGTGCCGTTGCCGCCCTCGGTGCTGCGGCGCTTTCGATGAACATCACCATGCTGAAAATAACGGGTTTCGTTATCGGTTTCACGTCTATCGTGCCCCAACTGATCCTCCCCATGGCCGCATCGCTGGCCGAGCCGCACAAGCGGGGGAAAGTGATCGGGGTGATCATGAGCGGGTTGCTGATCGGGATATTATTGTCGCGGACGATCAGCGGGTTCGTGGGGCAGCATCTCGGATGGCGCGCCATGTTCTGGATCGCGGCGGCATTGTCTGTAGGGATGATGATGGTGATGATGGTCTCTTTCCCGAAGAGCCGTCCGGCCTTTACGGGAACTTACGGTGCGCTCATGAAAAGCGTGTGGCAGCTCATGAAGGAACAGCCTTTACTGCGGGAGGCCTCCGTGATCAACGCGTGCTGCTTCGGGGTTTTCGGGCTTTTCTGGACCACTTCGGTGTTCCTGCTGAGCAATCCGCCGTTCAATTACGGGAGCGACGTGATCGGCCTCCTCGGCCTGGCAGCCGCTACGGGCGCGCTGGGAGCGCCGCTGATCGGGCGGGTGGCCGACCGGAAGAACCCGCGTATCGCCATCGGTTACGGGATTTCGCTGGTGTTTTTTTCCTACATCATATTTTGGGTTTTCAGCAATTCGATCGCGGGCATCGTGGCGGGGATCGTGCTGCTCGACCTGGGGCTCCAGGGCGTGCACGTTTCCAATCAAACCCGCATCTACGCGCTGTTGCCGGAAGCCCGCAACCGCATGAACACCGTTTTCATGACGGCGTCTTTCCTCGGCACGTCCCTCGGTTCCGGCATCGGGCTCTGGGTATGGGGCATCGGGAAATGGACGGGCGTTTGCATCGCGGGCCTGGCGCTCACGGGGATAGGTATCCTGGTGTATGCGCTGACCTATAACCGGGAATCTTCGCTGCAGCGGGCCTGATCCGCAGCAAATAAACGCATAAAAAAATCCCGTTCCGGTCTGGAACGGGATTTTTCTGTATGTGAAATGCCTGATTACTGCTCGGGCACTCTGGTGATCTTGAGGATGTTGGTCGGCAGGTGCTGCTTAACGGGCGTGCTGCCGGTGTTCACCACCACATCGTTCGCCTTGATGAAACCACGCTCTTTCAGGATGTTGATCTGGTCGGCGATAATATCGTCCAGGCTTTCTTCTTCGCCGTAATAGAATGCGCGAACGCCCCAGCTGAGGCTCAGCTGGTTTACCAGCGTGCGTTCTTTGGTGAAGATGAACAGCGGGGATTTCGGGCGGTAGCTAGACAGCATGAAGCCGGTGTAGCCGGATTGCGTCATACCGATCAGCGCGTCTGCCTCCAGGTCTTCCGCGATTTTGCAGGCATTGTAGCACAGCGCGTCGCTGAGGAAGGTGGGGGAGTGGCGGTGAGGGATGAGGTTGCGGTTGTAGATGATGCTTTCCTTTTCTACCTCGCCGATGATCTTGCGCATGGTCTCGATCACCAGTACGGGATAGTTGCCGGTAGCGGTCTCGCCGGAGAGCATCACGGCGTCTGCCCCTTCCAGTACGGCATTGGCCACGTCGGTGATCTCGGAACGGTTGGGACGGGTGCGGTCGATCATGGATTCCATCATCTGCGTAGCCACGATCACCGGCTTCGCACGGTGGATGCACTTGCGGATAATGTCTTTCTGGATCATGGGCACCTGCTCAACGGGCAGTTCCACACCGAGGTCGCCACGGGCGATCATCACGCCGTCGCTTTCCCAGATAATTTCTTTCAGGTTCTGGATCGCTTCCGGTTTCTCGATCTTGGAAATGATCTTGATTTTGGAATTGCGCTCGGCCAGGCGTTTACGCAGCAGGGCGAGGTCTTTCACGTTGCGGACGAAAGACAGGGCCACCCAATCGCACTCATGGTCGATGATGAACTGGAGGTCCACTTCATCTTTTTCGGTGAGGGCGGGGAGGGAAACTTTCGTATCGGGAAGGTTGAAGCCTTTTTTGGAGGACAAAACGCCGCCCAGCAATACTTCGGCCTTGATGAGGTTGTCGGGCGTGATTTCTTTCACCACGGTCTCGATCTTACCGTCGTCCAGGAGGATTTTCTGGCCGGGGCGAACGTCGCGGGGGAGGTCATGGTAGGAAACGTAGATCCTTTCCATGGTGCCCACGCATTTTTCGGTGGTGAAGGTGAGGATATCGCCCGTTTTGAGGGGAAGGGCGTTGTTTTCGATCTCTCCAACGCGCAGCTTGGGACCTTGGAGGTCGGCCAGGATGGCTACGTTGTAGGGCTCGGTTTTATTGATCTGGCGGATGTAGGTGATGATCCGCAGTTTGTCTTCGTGGCTGCCGTGGGAAAAGTTCAGACGGAACACATTGACGCCTGCCTGTACAAGTTCCAACAGTTTCTCATAGGTGTCGCTGGCCGGACCAACGGTCGCAACAATCTTCGTTTTTTGTTTGGCATGCGAAGCACCAGCCTGGTTGTCCATTTCCTTGTGATAGTATTTGGACAGATCTTTTGTACTCATAGACGTTTATTTAACTCGCGAGAATTTTGACAATCTTTAACCATTCCGGATCGATCTGCTGTTTTGCTTTTACGGCTTTATCGAGCGGGGTGAATTGAATTTCGTTGTTGACGATGCCGACCATGACGTTGGAGACGCCGTTGATGAGCGCTTCTACCGCGGCGTAGCCCATGCGGCTGGCCACCAGGCGGTCGAGGCAGGTGGGGGAGCCCCCGCGCTGGATGTGCCCGAGAACGGTCACGCGCGTGTCCAGCTGCGGCATTCTTTCCTTGACGTGACGGGCCACTTCGTCTGCCCCGCCGAATTCGTCGCCCTCGGCTACCACGATGAGGTTCACCATTTTGGAGCGGCGCTCGTTGGCCGTGAGGCTATCGATCACGTCGTCGATATTGGTTTTATGCTCGGGGATGAGGATGTGCTCCGCGCCCGTGGCGATGCCGCTGTGAAGGGCGATGTACCCCGCGTCGCGGCCCATAACTTCGATGATGAAAAGACGATCGTGCGCATCGGCGGTGTCGCGGATCTTGTCGATCGCTTCTACGGCCGTGTTCACCGCCGTGTCGAACCCGATGGTGAAATCGGTACCGGCGATATCTTTATCGATCGTTCCGGGAAGACCGATGCAGGGGATGTCGAACTCCTGGCTGAATTTCTGGGCGCCTTTGAAGGAACCGTCGCCCCCGATCACCACCAGCCCGTCGATCCCGAATTTCTTCAGGTTCTCGTATGCTCTTTTGCGGCCTTCGGGCTGATAGAATTCCATGCAGCGGGCGGTTTTCAGCACGGTCCCCCCGCGCTGGATGATATTGGCGACAGATTTGCCTTCCATGGGAAAAATCTCCCCGGTCAACATCCCTTTGTAGCCATACATCACCCCGTAGACATTCAAATGATGATAGATGCCCGTCCTTACTACGGCCCGGATGGCTGCGTTCATTCCCGGAGCGTCGCCCCCGGAAGTAAGAACTGCGATGTTGTTCACTTTTTTCATGTGTGATCTTCTATGTTGTCCTGGCCACCCGAATTGCTATTCTCGTGCCGCCTGATAAATTTTTTTTACGCCTACTAAATCGTTTTTCCAATCACCCATCCAAATTTTTACACCACTGGCTCATGCGTAATGGTTATTTCATAGTATTTTGCCAGACGTGGGTCCCGATAAAGGGCGCACGAAATTAACATTTTTTAATAGTTTCCTATCAGATATTCGATGAAATAACTAAATTTTTAATTTCCATCAAACAAACACGAAGGAATTTTATAAAAATATACGTATGACAAATTTAAACCATAAGCATGTTGCCATGAGTATGATGATGTTGATGGGAGCAGGGACCGCCCTGGCGCAGCACCAACCGCTCAAATATCCCGAAACCCGCAAAGTAGACACGACCGACAATTACCACGGCACCACCATCGCCGATCCTTATCGCTGGCTGGAAGACGATCATGCAGACGATACCAAGGCCTGGGTAGACGCGGAAAATACCGTAACCCAGGATTACCTCGCCTCCATCCCCTTCCGCGGCCAGATCAAACAGCGCCTCGAAGCCCTCTGGAATTACCCCCGCTTCGGCGCCCCCTTCCATGAAGGCAAATATTATTATTTCTATAAGAACGACGGCCTCCAGAACCAGGCCGTGCTCTACCGCCAGGAAGGGCTGAACGGTACGCCCGAAGTGTTCATCGACCCCAATAAACTGTCTGACAAAGGCACCGCCGCCCTCGGCGCCCTCACTTTCTCGAAAGACGGCAAATACGCCGCCTACCTCATCGCCAAAGCAGGGTCCGACTGGCAGGAAGCTTTCGTGATGGACGTGGCCAGCAAACAACTGCTGTCCGACAAGCTCGACTGGATCAAGTTTTCCGGCCTGTCCTGGAAAGGCGACGGCTTCTATTACAGCCGTTACGACGCGCCCGACGAGCAAAGCAAACTTTCCAAGAAGAACGAATTCCATAAGGTGTACTATCATAAGGTAGGCACCACGCAAGACCAGGACCAACTGGTTTACGTCGATAAAGCACACCCGCTGCGCAACGCAGGCGTGGGCCTCACGGAAGACGAGCGTTTTCTCATCCTCAGCACCTCCGAAGGCACGAGCGGCAACGAAGTTTGGTACCGCGATCTGCAAGACGCTTCGCAGACCGATTTCAAGCTCCTGGTACAAGGGTTCGAATATGAGCCCAGCGTGATCGAGAACGTGGGCGACAAACTGCTGCTGCTCACCAACCACGATGCGCCTAATTACAAACTGGTGCTCGTAGACCCGAAGAACCCCGCTAAAGAAAACTGGAAACTGATCATCCCCGAGCAGCCCGAAGTGCTCCAGGGCGTTGGGACCGCCGGCGGCAAACTGTTCGCCAGTTACCTGAAAGACGCGTCTACCCGCATCGTGCAATACGACCCCTCCGGCAAAAAAGACCGTGAGATCAAACTGCCGGGCATCGGTACGGCCAGCGGATTCGGTGGGAAAAAGGAAGACGGCCAGTTCTTCTACTCCTTCTCCTCTTTCGTAGCGCCGCCGACCATATATAAATATGATATCAAATCCGGCAAATCCGACCTGTTCCGCAAGTCGGAAGTGAAGTTCAACCAGGACGAATACGAAACCAAACAGGTGTTTTTCACCAGTAAAGATGGCACCAAAGTGCCCGTGTTCCTCTCTTACCGCAAAGGCCTGAAAATGAACGGGCAAAATCCTGTGCTGCTCTACGGGTACGGCGGGTTCAACATCCCGATGACGCCCGCGTTCTCCGTGTCCAACCTCTTCTTCATGGAGCAGGGCGGCATTTACGCAGTGGTGAACCTCCGCGGCGGCAGCGAATACGGCGAAGCCTGGCACAAAGCCGGTATGATGGAAAAGAAACAGAACGTGTTCGACGATTTCATCGGCGCGGCAGAATTCCTCGTAAGGGAAAAGTATACCAATCCGTCGAAAATCGCTATCCGTGGCGGTTCTAACGGCGGTCTGCTCGTAGGTGCGGCCATGACGCAGCGCCCAGACCTGTTCAAGGTGGCGCTTCCCGCCGTGGGCGTGATGGACATGCTCCGGTTCCAGAAATTTACCATCGGCTGGGCATGGGTAACGGAATATGGTACCAGCGAAAAAGCGGACCAGTTCCCCTACCTCCTGAAATATTCTCCGCTCCACAACCTGAAAGCGGGCACGGCGTACCCGGCTACGATGGTAACCACGGCCGATCATGACGACCGTGTGGTACCGGCGCACTCTTTCAAGTTTGCGGCCGCGCTGCAGGCAGCCCACAACGGGCCCAACCCGGTGCTGATCCGTATCGAGAAGCAGGCGGGCCACGGCGCAGGGAAACCCACGTCCAAACTTATCGACGAGGCTACCGACATCTGGTCGTTCACCATGTACAACCTGGGGATGAATTTCTCCAACGTGAACACCGGGAAGAAAATGTAACCGATTCACATTCATCAATAAACGCCGCGTAATACTGCATTACGCGGTGTTTTTGTATATTGGAATTATGAAAGTGCTCATAACTGGGAGCAACGGGCTCCTCGGACAATACCTGGTCCAGCGGCTGGCCGGCCATCCGGATTACGAAGTGATCGCCACCGGCCGCGGGGCCAACCGCCTCCGCATGCAAACGGGATACACCTATGAATCGGTGAACCTGGCCAACGAATCGGCGGTAAAAGGCCTGGTAGAACGGCATCGGCCCGACGTGATCGTGCACGCCGGTGCCATGACGCAGGCAGACGATTGTGAGCGCAACAAAGACGCCTGCTGGATGGTGAACGTCACCGCCACGCGCTACCTGTTGCAGGGCGCGGAAAAGGCAGGATCGTATTTCCTGTTCGTATCCACCGACTTCGTGTTCGACGGGCTCAGCGGGCCTTACAGCGAAGATGACCCCGTCAATCCCATCAACTATTACGGCGCCAGCAAAGTAGCGGCGGAAAGGATCGTGAAACAATCCAAAACTCCCTGGGGCATCGCGCGGACGGTGCTGGTGTACGGGCTGGCAGACGATCCCCGGCGCAGCAATATCATCACCTGGGTGAAATCCAACCTCGAGCAGCAGAAAAAACTGAAAGTGGTGAACGACCAGTGGCGCACGCCCACGCTCGTGCAAGACCTGGCGGAAGGCATCCGGCTTATGCTCGATAAGAAGGCGGAAGGCGTTTTCCACCTGTCCGGCAAAGACATGCTCACGCCATTCGATATGGCCACGCAGGTAGCTGGCTACCTGGAACTGGACACACGCCTACTCGAAAAAGTGGACGCATCCACCTTTAAACAACCCGCACCGCGACCGGCCAAAACAGGATTCCTCATCAACAAAGCGGTGCAGGAACTGGGGTACGATCCGCATAGTTTCGAAGAAGGATTGAAAGTGGTGGTGGAACAGATCAGATCGAAATAGAAAATCGCAGATAGAAAAAGGGATGGCAATGCGCCATCCCTTCGTTTTTTTGATCCCGATCCCGCATGCTTCCCGTTGAAGTATCGACATGCTGTGATGGAACATGATGGGGAGGATCCGGAAGATGGACATCGCCCGGCTGTAAATCATCTCTTCGATGTTTTGGAATTATCATCTTCTGAATTGAGCGATGGAAGCGTTACTGCCGCCATCGCATATATACCCCATCATTCAGCGAGATTGGTATGGTGAAAACACAACGAATTTTGAGCTATTGCATGTTTTTGGTCCGGAAGTACAGCTCGAAATGTTGCGCTGCGCCGGGGCCGCACATGATCTGAGGATAGAATGTTCCGGTTAATTTACCCGTGATGTATTCTATGCCGCCTATATTTTCGACCTCCTCGATATAGAGGTCGCCGCTCGATTTCATGTATTCCTCCACTGTTCCATTTTCATCGCATTTGCTGTAAAAAGTTTTACCGATAACATTCACAGGTGCTTTGAAAGTGCAGTAGACAGCGGTTGCCGTGCCACCCTTGTCTGGCGTGAACCATTCATAATGCTTTTTCACGACAGGCTTGGTCACATGATCGACCACGATCGAGAAGCCGAGGTTTTCGCGGATGGTGCCGGAAATATTCATGCCGCCGCCGGGAATGTATTTATGATGCTGATCGATGCAGAATATTTCCGTGCCATTCACGGTTCCGGAGAAGTAAACTTCGTCTACCACTTTGATTTTGCTGAACTGGATAAGCTTTCCGGTGGCGCCGCGGCCAGGAATGACGCCGGGGGGGATGAAGTTATAGATGTCGACGGAAACCGTGACCGTATTCGGAGTCGGCACTTTGGCCGGAGCGCGGTACCAGGCAAACCGGGTATCGGGCGTGAGCGTACCGGCGCCAGATAGTTTCCAGTTGCGGATGTTGCCGGAATTTTGCAGTACCTGCTCCCGGCGGATGGCGATTGGTCTGCTGTCGGCGTGGGCTTTGTATTTGTCGATCGCAGTATAGATCCAGACGGTCGAGGTTTTGGTAACCAGCACGCTGGCCGGGTCTGCACGCAGCCAATAGAGTGCGTAGGGCGCCCAGTCTGAAAAGTGGGTGGTTTCTACGGACAGCGTGCGGGCGGTGGTGTTGAGGTTCGTATTGGGCATGAACTGCCAAACGCCGTCGGCCGACTGGAAAGCCAAATACAAGGCGTCGGCGCTGGTGCTATCGAGATGGCGGTCTGTATACTGGAACGTGAGTTTTACGGGTTTTGTGAATTTGATGTTTTCGGGGAGGAGCCGGTAGGAGGGGCCGGGGCTCCCTGGCAGGGTGTTCGTCACGGCCTGCACGCTGATCTCGGTATTGGCGGCGAGGGCGCCTGCCGGAACTTCTATTTTCAGCGTATTGTCTTTCGAGAAAAGTGTGCCACCTGCGGCGCCGATCGTTTTTTTGACAAGGTCGCCGGCAGGCGTTCCATGGGCATAAACGACCGGTGGCTCGCCGTTATCGGGCTCTTCCTCCTTGGTACCGCTTTTGGTACAGCCGGTCGCCAGGATGGCGAAGCAAAGTAGAATTGATGGTAGAAGCTTCATACATGGGGGTGTTAATGGCTATTGGTAGTTATTTACGTAACTGCTTACGTACTTGCAAAAGTACCTTTCCTCGTCATTTTCCTATAGGCAGGCGGGCCGTAATGGGGATTGCGGGTCCTGAAATGCAGGAATGGAGGAGTGGAATGGGTAGTAGTGTATAGTGGGTAGTGCTCATTTGTAGGGAAATGAAGAGGATGGGATGGTTTGTGGCAGGTATGGAGTGACGATGGCGGTCTGGCAAATGTTACCGTAAAATGAACCCGCAGGCAATGGTGGGAAAATTGAACGGAAGGGAAGGCGACCGGTTGGGCGGAGGGAAACGTGGAGGGGAATCTACTTGAAAAAAGAAGCGCCCCCATCCGGAGGCGCTTCCATATTTCGCAAAAATTCTTTTTTAATAAACGATATGCACTTCTTTCGACTGGAACCGCCTGGCCACGGAGTCCATCGCCGCGGTGGTATCTGCCTTTAATGAGCGGTAGGGAACGGCCAGTTTATAGAGGGTAGAGTCTTCGGAAGAGAAAAGTACCACGTCGCTGTAACCCCAGCTATGCCGCCGTTTAAGGTTGGACTCGGCGTTTGCCTTGACTTTGTAAGTCTGGAACACCACATAATACGAGATGCTGTCGTTCACCAGTACCACAGGTTCTTCCGGCACCGCGGCCACCGAATCCTGCACTGGGGCCGGGGCCACAGCGGCTTTGGGCGCTTCGGGCTGGGGAGCCGGGGCCATGAACTGGTCTTTCAACAGCCAGGCGGCCACGCCGGCGCCGATGAGCACCAGTGGCAATACCACCCACCACCACCGGAAGCGTCCCTGGCTTTCAGGTTCTTCGTACACGGCAGACACATGTTCCACCACCTGGTTGTTCTCCACTTCGGTAGTGCCCTGCAGCACGCGGGGCGCCGATTCCGACCGGATCACCTGTTCCAGCCCGATGGGCTGCCAGGCGTCGGGCATTTCCTGCGGGGTAAACCGGATCTGGCCCAGCGGATCGATCCGGAGGTTGCCGATGCCGGGAAGGTCGAGCGGGTCGCCGGCCTGCAACGATTCGCGGAACTGCTGCAGGTATTTGTCCAGCTTCAGCGCTGCTACCGGCTCCAGCAGGTTTTCCTTACGCGAGATCCAGCGGAGCAGCGAGCCGTCGTCTTCCCAACGGGTGTCGAACTGCACCTGCTGCCGGGGCGGCGTCAGGGTCTGGTCCACCATGCTGAACTGCGCGGGGATGTGCTGGATGGTAAAGGTGCCCACCTGCGGAACGGTGCAGGTTTGCTGCCTGAAAAGGACTTCCGTGATATATTGCTTGAGCATTGCGGCCGGTAACTTTTGAGTGCAAGTTTACGCAATTAAAACTTAACGGTCACGCCGCCGAGCACGTTCAGCCCGTAGGAGGGGTAACCATGCCAGCGTTCGTACTTGGAACTGAACATGTTATTCACGTTGAACCAGAGGTTGAAGTTCTTCGTCACGTTATATTCCGCTCCGGCGTTCAAATCCTGCACCGCCTTGGTTTTGCCCATGGCGTCCAACCCTTCCTTGCGCATCACGTAATAGGTGCTGCTCAGGGTGTAGAGATTGGCGTTCAGGTGGAATTTCTTCCCGAAGGTGTACTGCGCGAACAGGCTGGCGCGGAAAGGCTGCACGTGCCAGGGCTTCAGCTCGGTCTTCTGTTTGTTGAAATCGTACCAGTCGATGCTCACCCGTGCCTGGAACTTCTCTTCCTGGATATAGCCCACTTCCGCATGCAGCTGGAAGGCGCGGAGCTCTTCCTCGTTGCGGGTGTAGAAGCTCTTGCCGTCGGTACTGTCGTTCACTGAACAACTGGCGGTTATACCAGGAGATGGCGCCGAACTTGGTGTTGTAGTTGAAATGGTTGCCCAGCGTGCCTTTGATACCGGTATATTTCTCTTCGATGCGGGTATTGAGCATGTCTGGACCGTAGGAATTGAACCAGGGGTTCTCCGACGCGAGGTTCCGGAAGTTGTTCTTCTGGAAGTAGGAAATCCAGCCGCTGCTGAGAATGAGTTTCTCGCGGATGAGGTGCGATTCGTTCACGATGTCGGGCAGGAGGTGGAACTTGCCGTTCGTCCAGGTAGGGTTGGCGCCGGCATGCAGCACGAACCCGGGCTTGGTGATCTCCACAGCGGGGTGGATGGCGGCGATGTTGTTATTGATCTGTTCGTTGTTATCTTCCTTGAACACGCTCAAATCCACCAATCCTTCGGCTTTCAGCCAGATATCCTCGAATATCTGCTTGCGGATAGGCGCCTTCAGCACAAAGGTGTTCTCCATCCGCTTGTACTTGTCGCCGAACACGGTGAATTCGGCCTGCGGCTGGAACTGGAAGCCCCAATCGTTCTGCGGCCTGTTCTTCAGGCCCACTTTGGCCACCACTTCGTTGAACGCCTGTTTCACGTCGCTTTTGTCGTACTGGTGAACGGCATGGTCGTACCCGTAATAATATACCTGGTTGCGGTTGTACCCCAGGCTGGCGTTCACTTCGAACAGTGGCGTGAAATACGTACCGGAACCGAGGATGTTCATCTGCGACACGTCCTGGTACTGGATATCGCCCTTCGACGAAGTATAATTGAACAGCACGCCGAAGTTGTACTTGTCTTTCCGGCCGCTCCCGAACCCGGCCTGGATGAGCGGGGTGTTGTAGTTGCCGTACCCGAGCTTCACGTAATTGTTCTGGAGCTGGAGCGACGAAGTATCTTTCCCCAGCGCCAGCGGCCGGATGGGCACGGGCTGGTACATGAAATAGAGGTTCAGCGCCGGTACCTGGTATCCGAGGCGCGGGCGGCTCGTGTCCACATTGGGCAGCGAGGCCGTCAGGTTCAGCTTGGCCGCGTTGGGCAGCTTGGGCTGGTATTTCGAGATGATGTCGATCGTTTCCTGCTTCAGCGTGTCTTTCTGTGCAACGGCGCTGAGCGGGAAGGCGAGTGCGAGTGCGATATATATGCGCTTCATGTGATTCCTCATTTAATTTTAGAGCCTGCTTTTTCTTCCGCTTCCGATTTCGCCAGCTTTTCCTTGGCTTCGGCCTTCAGTTCCGGGATGGGACAGTTTTCGGCGATGCTCTGGTAAGTGGCTTTGGCGTTGAAATAATCTTTCTGGCGATGGTATATGTCACCGAGGAGGAGGTAGGCTTTTGCTACCCAAACCTCGTAGGAGGAGGTGATCTTGATGACGTCGAACCCGGCTTTCTCCGCGGCTGCCAGGTCGTTTTTGTCGAAATGGCATTTGGCGATGTTATACCGCGCTTCGGCGCCCACTTCGGATTTGGTAAGCCCCGTCACGATCTTGTACTCGCTGATGGCTTCGTCGAACTGGCCGCGCTGCTGCATCGATTTGCCGAGGTAGAAATGGCCGATGATCTGATCGTCTGTCGAAATGTTCTGTGCGCTCAGCAGCTCTTCCGCCAGCGGTGCCACTTCTTCCCAGGCCCCCAGTTGGTAATTGCTGCGGAGCAATCCGCGGGTAGCGGCCAGGGTATTGTCTTTGGTGGTAGACAGGCTCTTCAGTTGCGCGTAGTATTGCTTCGCCTTGTTGTAATCCTTCACCTGGTAATAATTCAGGTAGGCAGATTGCAGGGCGGAGCGTTCGGCGAACGGACTGTTCCCGCGGCCCAACACAAACTCGTATGCGGGCAATGCGTTGGTGTAATCTTTCGCGTTGTAGAGGCATTCTGCTTTATAGAAGCTGGCCTGCAGGGCGAACTGGCCGTTCGGGTATTTCAGGAGGTAATTGCTGAAGGCGGAAACTGCGCCCGTGTAATCGCCGTTGCTGAAGCGGGTTTCGGCGGCAGCGTAGCTCAGGGAATCTTCCGCGGAGGCGCTGACCGATTTGCCGGCGGCTTTCAAGAGCGCGAGGTAATCATCCGTTTTCCCCTGGCCCACATAAATGGTGCGCAGGTTCTGCAAAGCGGCATTCGCTTCGCTGGAGGCGGGGAATTTCTCCACCACGTCCCGGAAATACTGCATGGCGGTTTTGTCCTGGTCGGTGTTGAAATAGGCAAGCCCCAGTTTCAGCAAGGCTTTCGGGGCATTGGGCCCGTCTGGGTGCTGCTGGAGGATGTTTTTGAGGTGGGGGATGGCGTCGGTGAAACGCTCGTCGCTCAGGTACGTATCCGCGATCTCCATTTCCGCATCGTTATTGAAGCTGGAGCCGGGATATTTGGATGAAAGCTGGCGAAGGGTGTTCAGTTTCTCCGCGTGTTTGCCCTGGATGCCGAGGATGATGCTCTTCTGGTAAGTGGCGTAATCCGCACCAGGCTGGTTCTGGCTGATGGCCTGTTCGTACAGCGCGGTGGCTTTGGGGAAGTCGCGCAGCATGTAGTGGCAGTCGGCCGCGCGGAGCAGCGCGTCGTTGGTGATGCGCCCTGCGTTGGGGCCGCTGGTCCGCTGCGCCGCTTCGAAATAGGGAAGGGCATTGGCGTATTGTTCCTTTTTCAGGAGGCTGTAACCCATGTTGTAGCTGGCGGTTTGCACGTTGGCCTCACCGGAAACGGGCGCGCCGCTGCTGCCGAGGTAAGCCTGGAGCGCGGGGATGGCCTTATCGGTCTGCCCCTGCCGGAGCGCGATTTCCGCTTTCCAGAACTGCGCCAGCCGCGTGATCTGCGGATCGTAATTATGCTGGAGCGAAATGCCGAGGAGACGGTCGGCTTCCGCGAGCTGGCCGTCGTTCACGAGTTGCGTGGCGCGGCCGTACGATACTTTCTGGTAAGCTTTCAGCACGGCCGGGCTTTTTTCCGGGAGTGCATCGAGCAGGGTGATGGCGTCTTTGTAATTATTGGTGTTGGCGAAGAGCTGCACGAGGATCTCGCGGGATTCGCGGGTGTATTCGCCGTTCGGGTATTTGTTGATGTAGTTGGTGAGCTCGGTGATGGCGGCGTCCTGGTATCCCAGCTCGAACGACAGCTTGCCGTAATTGAAGCGGGAGATTTCCTGCTGCTTGGGGTTGGAGCTGTTGCGCGCGCTGAATGCGAAAGCGTTGCGGGCGTTGGGCTTGTCGCCGGTCCGCAGGTAGCAATCGCCCAGCAGGTACATGGAGTTCTGGCCGAGGGAGTCTTTGGAGCTGCTCAGTTGTTTGAAGCCTTTGATGGCTTTTTCGAGATTGGCGGTTTGATAGTAGGCGTAGGAAAGCTGGTATACATCTTCTTTCCGTACTTCTTCCGCGTTCTCGTGATATTCTTCGAGGTAAGGGAGGGCTTTGGCGTATTCTTTCTTTTCAAAATAAGCATGTCCAACGAGCTGTTTCAATTCCGCGTCGTAATACATGTCGCCTTTGCGGATGAGCGGTTCGGCGTATTTGATGAGCTGGTCGCGCTTGCCCTGGAAATAATAGATTTCCGCGATGTAATACGGTACAACGGAGGCGTATTTCGGTTCCTGCTGCACGCGCTGGAAGCTGGTGAGGGCGTCTCCATACTGTTTGTTATAGTAGGAGATGAAGCCGTAATAGTAATTGGCGGGGATGTAGTACTTGCCCTGGATTTCCTTGATGGAAGCGAAGAGGGGCTGGGCTTTCGCGAAATCTTTCAGGTTGAAGTAGCAATAGGCCAGTTCGAATTTGGCGTCGGCTATTTCTTCGTTGGAAAGGTTATCGATGGAAGCTTTTTCGTAGTAGGGGATGGCTTCCTGGAGTTTGTTGCGGTGGAAATAATACCGCGCCAGCTGGAAGCTGATCATTTGTTCGCGGGGCGAGTTGTTGAAGCGGTCGATGAAATCGAGGGCTTTCTTTTCCGCGTCTTCGTTCTGCAGTTTCAGGGCGCACATGGCGTAATAGAAATGTGCGTCCGTATTCACCAGGGAGCGGTTGGTTTCGGAGAAATAGCCGATCCCGTCGATGGTTTTACGGAACAGCTGAAGAGAGAGGGCATATTTACCGTCCCGATAGAGTTGCTGCGCTTCCCGGAAAGTTTTATCCGGTTCCGTATGAATGCGGGTTTGCTGCGCTCCGGCCGGGATGGCGCCGGTAAGCCCTGCGGCCAGCAGGAATACGCGGAGGCCCGGAAAAGCGCAGTTTTGTCTGGTGAATAGCTTCATGCTTTTGATATTATTGTCGACAATTTTTAGAAAAAACGGCACCGGCCGCGAAATATTACAGGAGTGGCAAAATGCACTGCGCTGGAAGGTTCGGGAGGCCGGCTGATGTTGGCAACGTCATGAGGGAAACAAACGGGACAAATATACCGGATCGCGCTTACTTTCCCCCTTGCAGGTTATCTACCGCATGTGGATAAGCTGCTGGATGTGGATAACTATTCCGGATGCGAGTTGCCCGACAGGAGCGAGACTGCTAAATTTGACATTTATTGTTATATACATTAAGATTATCTAAATTTGAGCGAATTCTCTTCGAGGGGAACTCTTATCAAGAATCAAACCAAAAACTATGGCAAAACTGCTATCCACCAAGTACAGCAACGCCGGCATCAGTTTGACGCTGTTGTTGCTCCGTTTGCTCTTCGGCGGGCTGATCATGACGCACGGCTGGCCCAAGCTGGTCAACTTTTCGACGTACGCGCAGAAATTCGCGGACCCTTTCGGCATCGGTAAAACCGCTTCGCTGGGGCTCACCATCTTCGCGGAATTTTTCTGCGGCGCCCTCGTGCTGGTAGGCCTCCTCACCCGATTCGCCACCGTGCCCCTCATCATCTGCTTCGTCGTGATCGTTTTCATGATCCACGGCGGAGACCCCATCGGCAAAAGAGAGCTGGCCATCATGTTCCTCACCGGTTTCACCGCCCTGCTCATCGCCGGGCCCGGAAAATATTCGCTGGACGGCGCGCTGGGCAATTGATCCCGCAAAGCCGGACAAATTTTTATCCGCAAGAGTTCCTGCGCCCCGGCGCATGGAACTCTTTTTTTACCACCGTAAATCCCCTACATTTACAGGGATTTTTAACAACGGAACATGTACAGCACAACGATAGACATACGCGTGAGATACGGAGAAACCGACCAGATGGGCTACCTCTATTACGGCAACTACGCCCTCTATTACGAAGTAGGCCGTACAGACGCCATCCGCCAGCTGGGTTTCACCTACCGCGAGCTCGAAGAACAGGGCGTCATCATGCCCGTAGCCGAGCTCCAGGTCAAATACCTCCGGCCCGCGTATTACGACGATGTCATAACGGTCAAGACTATACTGAAAGAGCTCCCGCCCAACCATAAGATCCAGTTCCATTCCGAGCTTTACAACCAGGCCGGGGAACTGCTGAACGTAGGCACCGTTACACTGGCGTTCATCGACGCGAAGTCGAAAAAACGCATGAACATGCCCGACATCCTCCGGGAAAAACTCGCACCCTATTTCGAAAACAACGCAAACGAACCCCGCTCATGAACAGGATCAGGGCCAGTATCATCACCATCGGCGACGAACTGCTGATCGGGCAAACCGTTGACACCAACTCCGCCTGGATGGGCACGCATCTCAACGATGCCGGCATCTGGGTACAGCGGCGCGTAGCGGTGGGAGACGATCGCCAGGCCATACTTTCCGCGCTGGAAGAGGAATCCGCCAAATCCAAAATCGTACTTATCACAGGTGGATTGGGGCCCACGGCCGACGATATCACCAAACCCGTACTGCTGGAATATTTCGGCGGAAAGATGGTGCAGGATGAAGGAACGTTGCGGCATGTGATGGCTATATTCGAAAGGAACGGACTGCCCGTGCTGGAACGCAACGTAGCGCAGGCCCTCGTGCCCGACAGCTGTACCGTACTGCCCAATGCGCGGGGCACCGCGCCCGGCATGTGGTTCGAGAAAAACGATTGCATTTTCGTGTCCATGCCCGGCGTGCCGCACGAAATGAAAGGGATCATGGAAGACGAAGTGATCCCGCGGTTGCAGGAACGCTTCGAAACACCGGCGCTGCTGCATCATACGCTCATCACTTCCGGCATGGGCGAATCGTTCGTGGCAGAAAGGATCCGCGATTTCGAATCCGCCCTTCCCCCGCATATCAAACTCGCATATTTACCAAGCTACGGTTTGCTCAAACTACGCCTCACCACCGAAGCGCCCGATAAAATAACCGCCGCTGCGGAAATGAAAGACGCCTTCCAGGCACTGAAGAAAGGGGTGGCGGATATTCTCGTAGCCGATCAGGACCTTCCCATGGGCGTGATCCTCGGCAACATCCTCCTCGAAAAAGGCCTCACGGCCGGCACGGCGGAAAGCTGCACCGGTGGTCGCATCGCCAGCCAGATCACCGCCGTTCCCGGCAGCTCGCGGTACTTCAAGGGCAGCGTGGTGAGCTACGCCAACGAAACCAAAATCAACCTGTTACATGTAAACCCCGAAACCCTCCGGCAACACGGCGCCGTCAGCGAACAAACCGTCCGCGAAATGGCGGAAGGCGCGCTCGACGTACTCAAAGTGGATTGCGTGATGGCCGTATCCGGCATCATGGGGCCCGATGGCGGGACAGACGAAAAGCCCGTGGGCAGCGTCTGGATCGCAGTGGGAGGGAAGGGGAACATCCGCACCATGCTGTATAAATTCCGGTACGACAGGCCGCGCAATACGGAGATGACCACCGTGGCGGCTATGAACGAACTGCGAAAATGGCTGGTAGGTTAAATTCCCTTATTTTTGTCATCTACTAAAACAATCACTTATATGGCAATTGTCGAACTGGTGATGCCCAAGATGGGAGAAAGCATCATGGAAGCCACCATTCTTCGCTGGCACAAGAAGCCGGGCGACGCGGTGAAAGTGGACGATACGGTGCTGGAGATCGCTACGGACAAAGTGGACAGTGAAGTGCCCTCCATCGCGGACGGCGTGATCACGGAGATCCTTTATAATGAAAACGATGTGGTGCCCGTAGGCACGGTGATCGCCAGGGTAGAAACCGCTGCAGGTGCAACGGTTGCGCCTTCTCCTGCCGCCGCTGCGCCCGCGCCGGAAGCGCCCCGCCCCGCAGAGCCCCAGTACCAGACGGCTCCGCCCCGCCCGCAGGCCGCTCCCGCCGCTGTTCCCGCATCCGGCGAAGCCCGCTTCTATTCCCCGCTCGTGCTCAACATCGCACAACAGGAAGGCGTTTCGTTCGCTGAACTGGAAAAAATCCCCGGCTCCGGCACGGAAGGCCGCGTTACCAAGAAAGACATCCTCGATTATATCGCCAACCGCGGCAACCACGTTCAGGAACCCGAAGTGATCCGTGAAGCACCCGCCGCTCCGGCACCAGCTTCCCGCGAAATCACCACCGTGGCCGCCACCAATAGCTACGGCGGAAACGTGGAAATCATCGAAATGGACCGCATGCGCAAACTCATCGCGGACCATATGGTACGGAGCAAACACACCAGTCCGCACGTTACCAGCTTCGCAGAATGCGACGTCACGAATATGGTTCGCTGGCGCGACGCGGTGAAGAAAGACTTCGAAAAGCGTGAAGGGGAAAAAATCACTTTCATGCCGCTCTTCGTGGAAGCCGTGGTGAAATGCATCAAGAGATTCCCGCTGGTGAACTGCTCGCTCGATGGCGACAAGATCATCCTGAAGAAAGATATCAACATCGGCATGGCCACTGCATTGCCTTCCGGTAACCTCATCGTTCCCGTGATCCGCGATGCCGACACGCTGAACCTGGTAGGCCTCACCAAACAGGTGAACAGCCTCGCCAATGCCGCGCGCCAGAACCGGCTGAAGCCGGAAAACACGCAAGACGGCACCTTTACCATTACCAACGTGGGCACGTTCGGCAGCCTTACCGGCACGCCGATCATCAACCAGCCCCAGGTGGCCATCCTGGCCGTTGGCGCGATCAAGAAACGCCCGGTGGTGGTGGAAACGGAGCAGGGCGATTCTATCGCCATCCGGCATATGATGTACCTGTCACTGTCTTATGATCACCGGATCGTAGACGGCTCGCTGGGCTCAACTTTCCTCAGCGCCGTTGCTACGGAACTCGAAAACTTCGACCCCTCCAGGGGATTCTGATAAGGAAAAAGATAGCGAAAGCGCGGTGGAACGTTGGTTCTGCCGCGCTTTTTTGTTTTTAGCTTGCCCGGACTTCTTCAAGTATTATGATGATTTGTGCGTGGGCGATAAACAGTCTCCATGTAATCAATATGAAGGTTTATGCCGCGATTTTTCTCGCTTTATTATTGATAGCCAGTTCAAACAATGGACATCCTTTCTGAAATTTTTATGATGATGATTTGTGGTCAATTGAGCAGAGAACAGCTTTTGTAGCGGCAATTTATTTGTAGTCAGCGTAAACGGTTGAAGGATTTTGCTGCGCTTTTTATCGTGATTTTATGATTGAGTTTGCGGGCGAACGCGTGAATGGTTCGACAACGTTTTGACCGCACATTTGCTGTACGATTTGCAGTTTTAATTAAGCCAGGGAGGGGGAGCCGGGTTGTTGCCCGCGCGCTGAAAGCCTTGTTCAGCCAATGTTCTGCCGGGTGGGAGCAGGTGCGTTGCAATAAATTCGTACCGATATTTCCGGCCTGAAAAAGGGACGCAAAAGAAAAGGCTTCCCGTCCGGGAAGCCTTGTATAGGATCGATAAGAAACTAATCAGCCTATTAATAACGACGATCGCGTCCGCCACCGCCGTATCCACCACCGCCACCAGGACGGTTGTTGCGGAAACCACCACCACCATTGGAGGGTTGTTTCGGGCGTGCTTCGTTGACCATCAGTTGTTTGCCTTCTACTTCACTACCGTTCAGACGCTCCATTGCCTGAGTGCCTTCCTCTTGATTCGGCATCTCGACAAAACCAAAACCACGTGAACGACCGGTTTCGTGATCCTTAATGATTTTAGCAGAGGTCACTTGCCCGAATTCGCTAAAGATTTGGTGAAGGTCCTCATCGTTCAACCTGTAGTGGAGGTTGGCTACGTAGATGTTCATGATAAAAAAATTAAAAAATGAAAAATAATACTGAATGAAGATAAGTAATTAACTCAATATTCTGAGCGACGAACCCGGAATTAATTTTCAGGAAAAGGCTTAATGGAGGAGGTGGAAAAAGCAATACTTATATTAGTAAGAAATTGAATTATATACATATTAGTTAAAAAATAGTTATTCTGGAGGGGCCTGGCCGGCCGACCAAAAAAATCCGTAAATTCAGGTAGGACGGATCTAATCGTCAAGGCTATGAAAGTATTGAGCGAAACTTGGTTTGCCGACGGATACATCGATTTCGAGCTGAAAAAATATACCTTGCTGGCTTATTTACAGGAAATCAACCGTTGTTTCGACCAGAACAGATTATACCCCCAATTGGGCGACGTCATCTTCCACTATAACAACCTCGTCGCCTTCAGAGACACCAAACAGTTCCTTCAGCAGCACTTCCCCAAACGCATCACCGCGGTAGACATGCAGCGCCTCCAGATCCTTTACGAACAACTGGTGGCAGACGATGAACTGATGGAAGAACTGGAAAATATCATCCAATTCGCCGTTCCCGAAATCAACACCGTGATCCAGGGCGGAACGGAAATCTACGAATTCGTGGAAGAACAGCTGAACATCGCGCCGGTAGGCATCGTTCCGCTCGACAGCCACGAAGGGTATATGCTGCTGCTGGACGGAGGCGCCGGCCACACCAACGTGTACCAGTACCGGTTAACGATCTTCGAGCGGGCCGATGAAAAATATCGCGGCATCCACACCCAGTTTATCAGCACCTATGCCCGCAGCCTCGCCAACTCGCAGCAAAGCATCAAATCCGACCTCATCCGCCACCGCCGCGAGCTGCCTAACCCTGCCGTATACACGGTGGAAACGGGGATGACGTTCCCGCTGGAAGAAACGTTGCTGCCCGTGGCCAAACGCTTGCTGGTAAAGTATATCACGCAGCACGCTGCATAGCCCGGTCACTTCAGCCCGGGCGTATCCAGGTTGGTAATGCTGTTCGTGAAATTGACTTTCAATTCGTACCCAAGCGGCGTATAATAGTTGCGAAGGATGGCGATGATCTTGTTCATACTTTGCTTCTGGTACATGACGTTTTCTTCGAGCTGCGAACGGTTGGTATCGTACAGTTTTTTCTGGACTTCCGTGTAGGTTTCATCATTCGAAAACGTGAACCAGCCTTTGCGGGACGAGGTTTCCATCTGGTTCATCCGCAGCTCGAAACTCAGCAGTTTGGGCGGCGGCAACTGGATGGTGACGGTTTTCCCGGAAACGGTAAGGCTGAAGTTGGTACTGTCCGTATCCACGCCGTACTTGGCGGTATACGGAACGGACACCCAGGCCGTGTTTTCGGAGAACACCCGTTTGAGGTTATCGCTCCATTCCCCGCTGTTCTCGACATTGCTTTGCTTGAAGGAAGCGTTCCCCTGTACCTCGAGGCTGGCCAGTTCCGCGATCTCCCGGATCAACAGCACGTTGTTGACCGCTTTCTCGTTCACGGTACTGCCTGAACCGGAGCAACGCCCGAGCAGGAAGATGCCGATGATGAAAAGGATGATGACCGCCCAGGTCAGGATTTTTTTCATGCCGTTTTATTTTTCAATTCAGTGTATGGAACGCCGACTCTTTTGCTCATGGCGTTTCCCGGATGTTCCAGCGGCGCATAGCCGTATTGTTCGTACAACCCGTGCGCGTCCTGGGTCATGAGCATCATGCGGCGGAGCTGTTGCAGGCCGGGGTGGGAGCCGATCACTTCCATCAACCATTTCGAAAGCCCCTGTCCGCGGTGGCCGGGCAACACGAACACGTCTGCCAGGTAACCGAAGGTAGCGTAATCGGTGATCACCCTCGCAAAACCTACCTGTTCATTTTGATGGTAAATGCCGAAGCAGAGCGAGTTTTCGATGGAAGCCGCCACCAGGTTTTCGGGAATGTCTTTCGCCCAGTAACTGTCTTCGCTGAGGTAGCGGTGGATAACGGGCAATTGCAGCTGCGCTTTGTCTGTACTGATACGGTAATTTCCTTTCGTGGCTTCCAAGGGTCGTGGCATGGGTTATAATGTTTTTGGTGCACAAAAATAAAACAAAAACGCCGGATGCATCCGCTCCGGCGATTTGTATATTCCGTACAAGTCAAAAACGTTACGCAAACCGTTGTCTGCGCAGAATGCGGTTGTACAATTGAGGTGTGAGCCCGGTCACTTCCATGAACTGGCGCTCGAGCGTATGCCGGCTGGTCTTGAAACGAAGGGCGAGGTCGATCATGGCGACTTTCCCCTTTTGTTCGATTAGGTAATCCACCATTTCATCCACCTGTTTCAAGGAAGACTGCTGGTGTGGGATCAGGCCTTCCAACGCCTGGTCCAGGATATGATGAATTGTATGGATGTCTGTTGCCTGGCGGATGTTCTCCGTTACCTGTGCCCAATTGCCGGGGATGCGCGTCAAATCACGGAAATAGTTCGTCACCGATTCCATGCTGATGCCCATCAAACGATGGCTGGCGTAGGCATTGAGCTGTACGATCACCGCGCTCAGCGGCCCCGTCACCCGCGCGTTCACCACACAGGTAAAAGGCCCCGTCACGGCCGCTGCCGGCAAGTCAAAAGCGGCATGGTCGTTCGGTTTGAAAGCAAGCCCGCCCTGGCGGATAAACACCAGGTACTGTTTGCCGGCCGAAAAAAGTTTGGCTTTCGCGATCTCCGCAGCGGAGCTGATGTTCTCCAGCACAATGTAGCGCTGAACGAAAGGATGGAGGCTGTCTTTAGGACTAAGGATATAGGTGTTCATAGGACTAATTGCGATTTTTCAATCATCCGTAGGTACTTCAACCGATGTAAATATAGATAAATAACAACATGTAAATGTGTTTTAATTCGATATTTTTCTATTATTTATCGAAAAGATTGAAAATCTTCGAGTTAACGAGGCGATAACAAATGAAGGGACTTCTGTAAATGGAGAAAGGGTGACCCCGGCTCGCGGCCCGGGTCACCCTTTCCTTATGAAAACAGGTTTTATTCTACATCAAAACCCCAATCACGGCCCTTATCGGTAGCCGGAACGCCTTTGCTCAGCCATTTGGGAGCGGGCGCGCCTTTGAGATAATGGTCGAAGAACTGCTGCTGCCGCACCTGGATGTCTTTCCGGTTCTGGCGCTGCATGAGGTTATGCGCGTCTCCATTATAATTGAGCATCCACACGGGTTTCCCCAGGCGGCGGAGCCCCGTGAACATCTCGATCCCCTGGTACCAGGGCACGGCCCCGTCTGCATCGTTGTGCATGATCACCAGCGGCGTGGTCACTTTCGGGAGGTGAAACAGGGGCGAATTCTCGATGTACAGCTCGGGCTTGTCCCACAACGTAGCACCGATGCGGCTTTGCGTGTGCTCGTACTGGAATTGCCGGTTCATCCCGCTTTCCCAGCGGATGCCGCCGTAGGCGCTCGTCATATTCGCCACAGGAGCACCGGCCCAGGCCGCCTTGAACAGGGGCGTGGCCGTTACGAGATAGCAAACCTGGTACCCGCCCCAGCTCTGGCCCTGGATGGCCATGTTGGAACGGTCGATCCAGGGATTTTTCGCCAGCGCTTCCGCACCGCTGACGATATAATCATAGGCGCTCTTCCCGGGATGGCCGTTCTCGTAACGGATATCCGGCGCCAGCACCACATAACCGCGGCTCACGAAGAACGTGATGTTCAGGCGCGAAGGCGTGGGCGCCGGCGGCTGGTATCCATACAATCCGTCGGTGAGCTTTTCGTAGAAATAGATCAGCACCGGGTATTTTTTGGAAGGATCGAAGTCTTCGGGTTTGTACACGATGCCTTCGGTTTCCTGTCCGTTGAAAGTCTTCCATTTGAACAGCTCCGCCGTGCCCCAGTTATATTGCTGCTGCTGGGGATTGAGCTGGCTGATGCGTTTGGCGGTCGACAGTTCCTCGCCCGCAAAAACATCGGGGGATTCCTGGTAGGTGGAACGCTGGTACAGCACCATGCTGGCGTTTTTCGCCTTGATCGGGGCTGTAAATGCGTAAGGGCCGCTCACAGCGGGTTTGGGCGCTGCCTTGTCGAGCAGGCGGACCGTCCAGTAGCCACCGTGCTTCGTGGAATCGGCCTGGCTTTCCAGGAGGAGGGTTTGTTTCGGGATGAAGAAACGCTCGTCCATATTGAGTTTCACGTTGCGCAGCACCGTTTTCTTCGCGCGGCCGATGCCTTGCGTTACCATGACAGGGGCTTCCTTGCCGGAGGGGTCTACCTGCCAGATGTCGTACCGGTCATTGATATACACGTATTTATCATTCTCCATCCAGCCGGAAGTGCCGTAGGGCGACGGGAAGTCGGGCACGTCGTTTTCCTCGTCGGTCAGTTTCTCGGGGATCGCCGCGGTGATGATGCGGGTGGATCCGGTGAGGAAATCGTAGGTGGAATATTGACTGTTCATGTTATCGAACCAGATGATGTATTTCCCGGAGGGGGAAATGGCGATCTGTCCGTTCAGGTCTTGTTTGATCGACATCCGGCGGCCGCTGGGGATGTGTACCATCCAGGCGTTTTTGTTCGTTTTGCCCGTCCATTGCATGGCCACGCGGGAGTGGCTGTCGCTGGTGCCGAGCCCGTATTCTGCGTTTCCTTCGTCCCCATATCTGAAATCCTCCATGCTATCGTCTCCCAGCTGCACCATGCGGTTTTCTGCGGGGAAGTAAACGGCCGTGTAATTGCGTTTCAGCTCGCGGTCGAGGTTTTTGAGCTGCATGGGCTGCAGGTAATCGTCGAGGTAATGCCACACGTCCACTTTCGCCACTTCGAAATCCACGATGGTCGTGTCTTTCGGCTTGGGAATGGGGGCGGTGCCGAAGAAGATGCGCTGGCCGTTTCGGGAAAACGCGATGTTGCCGTTCTCGGAAACGCTCCATTTATCGCGCATGCCGCTGCTGGTGCGGGAAATGGCGAGGCGGGCCGTGTCCATTCCCGGGCCGTAGAAAGCCAGTGCATACACGGTCACGGGGGCTTTGGCGCTGTCGCGGCTCACCGTCCAGGCGAGCTGTTCGCCTTTTTCGTCGAATGCGAACTGCGCGAACTGTCCATGCCCTTTGGAGATGAATTTCCTTTCCCGTTTGGCGGGGTTCCAGAGCAGGACGCCGGGTTGGGCAAGACTGTCCTTTTTCCCCGGGTTTACCACGGCCGTTAAAGCATTGCCGGGTTTGGAAACGGTGTAGGAAGAAACATTTTTGATGGTATCGAAAAGGAGGGATTTGCCGGTTTGGACGATGATGAGATCGCCGGTGGATGCGCCGCCGGATTTACCCGGGCCGTCGTCGTCCGCATCCGCGAAATCTGCTGCCGGGGCAGGTTTGGCGGGTGTTTTCTTCGAAGTCGTGTCTTTGGCGGGCTCTACGAGGTAAGCGAGGAGGCCGCTGCCTTTTTCGGGTGTTTTGAAGGATTTGACTTTCGCGGCCTGGAGGATGGTTTTGCCGGTCTCGAGGTCGAACAGTGCGAGGGAATCCTTCGGCATATCGTCGGGTTTCGCTTTTTTGATGCGTGCCTGCCGGGTTTCCTGGAAGCGCGGTTTGATGGAGAACGCTACGTACCGGGAGTCTTCGGTGATGACCGGTGCCGCGCCCCGTTCGATGGCGAATTGCCGGTTGGTTTGCAGGTTGCGGATGTAAAGGGTGGCGTCGCCTTCCTGGGGCGTAACGGTGTAAACGGCCCAGCGCCCGTCGGGGCTCACCATTTTCACGCCGATATTTTGCCAGCTGTCGTACACGCTGTGGTCCAGCGGTTTTTTAGATTGCGCCATCGCGCCGGTGCACCATAGGCCGAGGGATACGAGCCACATTGCAGATCGGGTCATAAGCCAGTTCAGTATTTTTTAGTTCGTAAAGTTGGTTAGGATAACTGCAAAATAAGCCTTTCAGGGAAAGTTTTCCCGTCTTTGAGGATAAGCGGTCAATGCGCGGCCGGCGCCCGCTTTGCCTGGCGCGCCACGCGGAGCATCTGGAGCATCACAGACAGGAGGATCAATCCCAGGCCATAGTAAAACCCGCCGTGGAGCAGCTTGTTTTCGTGGAACAGGATGAAAGCCAGGATGATACTGTACAGCGGCTCCAGGTTGAAGCAGAGGTTCACGGTGAAAGGAGAGATCTTTTTCAGCGCGTTCATAGACAGCGTGTACATCCAGACCGTGCAGAACCACGACAGGGCCAGGAGGTACACGGTATCGGTGAGGCCGGGCACGAAACTTTCCACGGGGAAGGCGTGCAGGTAGAACGGCATAACGGCCGTGAGCGCGAGGAAGCCCACGCCCAGTTCGTAAAACGTGATGTTGGCGGTGTCGTATTTCACGACCAGCTTTTTGTTCAGCACGGTGAACAGTGCCGCGAACATGCTGGAAATGATGCCGAGGACGATGCCCGTCCGGTATTGCGTATCGAAATGGAAGATGAGGAGGATGCCCGCGAGGGTGAGCATGCTGAGGAACATCTCCATCTTGTCGAACCGCCGCCGGCTGATCAGCGGGTCGAAAACAGCGGTGAAAAGACTGGTGAGGGAGAAGCAGACCACGCCGATAGAGACGTTGGCATATTTAATGCTTCCGTAGAAGAAGATCCAGTGAAGGGCCACGATGCAGCCGACCCCACCGATCCGCATCACGTCGCGGAGCGGCAGTTTTTTCAGTTTCCCCTGCCAGCGGAAGAGGACGTACATGGTCACGGCGGTGATCAGCAGCCGGTACCAGACCAGCATTCCCTCGTTGAGGGTGATCAGTTTGCCGAGGATGCCCGTAAACCCTGCGAGGAATACGGAGAGATGTAGCTCTAAAAACGCTTTCTTCACTGCACAAAATTAGCGGCGCTTTCCGAAGAGGCTGTGCCACTGTATCTTCAGCACTCCGAAAATACCTTCTTTCACTATGCCCTTGCTCATCTTGGAGTAGCCTTCTTTCCGGTCGATAAAGGTGATGGGAACTTCGGCGATCCGGAAACCGAGCTTCCATGCGGTAAATTTCATTTCGATCTGGAATGCGTAGCCGACGAACCGGATATCTCCCAGGTCCATGGTTTCCAGCACTTTACGGGTGTAGCACACAAACCCTGCGGTCGCGTCTTTCACGGGCATCCAGGTGATGAGGCGAACGTACACCGAAGCGCCGTACGACAGCACCGCCCGGTTCCAGGGCCAGTTCTCCGTTTTGCCGCCCGGCACGTACCGCGAGCCTACAGACAAGTCTGCCCCGCCTTTGGCGCAGGCCTCGTAGAGCCGGATGAGGTCTTTCGGGTTATGCGAAAAATCGGCGTCCATCTCGAAAATGAACTGGTAACTGCGCTGCAGCGCCCATCTGAAGCCGTGGATATAAGCCGTGCCGAGGCCCTGCTTTCCGCTCCGCTCTTCGATGAACAACTGACCCGGATACTGCTGTTGCAAACCTTTGACGATCGCACCCGTGCCATCCGGCGAGCCGTCGTCAACAATAAGGATATGGAACCCTTGCTGCAACGAAAAGACCGTCTCGATCATGCGCGCGATGTTGTCTTTTTCGTTGTATGTGGGTATGATAACTAATTTTTCCAATTAGCTGAAATGATTTAAGGATGGCGAAAATAGATAATATCCGCCGGTTTTTTACCGGACGAACTAAACTTTTATGGTTTTTTTAGCATCATGTCGTGATAGATCTCGGTCAGCTTCTCCTTCGTGTTGAGGGGGAATTCGGCTTTCATCATCCAGTCGTAGTACTGGGGCTCGGATTTCAGCACATCGCGCACGGCCCGGCCTTTATACTTCCCGAAATTGAATATTTCCGTACCATTTTGCCGCACGATCCTGCGGGCGAAATCCACGTACTCGTCTTCTTTGGTGAATTGCGCCAGGGCGTCCACGTCGGCTTTCAGCTGGGTGGCGTACCGTTCCAGCTGGGCTTCCAGGATCTCGAAGGTGGCTACGGCGTCGGCCTCGGCGCTGTGTGCGTTGGTCAGGTCTTTATCGCAGTAGAATTTGTACGCGGCGCTGAGGGTCCGTTTTTCCATCAGGTGGAAAATCTTCTGAACATCTACGAAACGGCGGTCTTTCACATCGAAAGTAAGCCCCACGCGCAGGAATTCCTCCACCAGCATCGGGATATCGAACCTGTTTGAGTTGTACCCGGCGATATCGCACTGTTCCAGGAACTGGCGGAATTCGTTGGCGGCCTGCTTCCAGGTGGGCGCGTCGGCCACGTCTTCGTCCCTGATCCCGTGAATGGCCGTGCTGGCCGCGGGGATGGGCATTTGGGGGTTGATCCGCTTTACCTTGCGCTGCACGGAGCGGTCCGGCATCACCTTGATGACAGCGATTTCAATGATTCGGTCGGTGGCAACGTTGGTGCCGGTAGTCTCCAGGTCGATCACGGCGAGGGGACGGGTAAGTTGTAAAGCAGACATTATTATGATTGAGGTTTCTGAACCGGTAAATATTTTTTCAGTCCTGCGAGGTCGAGCCCTTCGTAATCTCCGGAGCTCATCATCAGCAGGTTAGCGTTGGGATACTGCCTTCCATCGAGCCATTGCTCGAGGTCGGCGCGGTTGGTGAAGACCTGGAGGTCTTTCCTTCCGAACCCTTCGCGGATCACATCGGGCGCAAGATACGGCATGCGTTTGATCTCGAGGGCATGGCCGCTGTAGAAAACGGCGGCTTCGTCTGCCGGGTCGAGGGCGCCGGCGTATTCTTTCATGAAGCCCGCGCTGAGGCTGCTGTAGGTATGCAGTTCCAGTACGGCGATGAGCTTGCGTTCCGGGTATTGGGCCTTCACGGCCTGGATGGTGGCTTTTACCTTGGAGGGGGCGTGCGCGAAATCGCGGTAAATGGCGGTTTCCTCGCTTTTCCCGACGAGCTCCAGCCGTTTTGCCGCGCCCTTGAACGTGGCGATGGCGGCCAGGAAGTCGATATCCCCGATGCCGAGGGCCCGGCAAACGAGCAGGGCGGCGTGGATGTTGAGGAGGTTATGGCCGCCGAACACCATGAGATCGGTGGAAGCGTTGCCGAACCGTACGCGGGTAATGCCGTTGCGGATCACGTGTTCCGGCATGCCGTAGGGCTCCAGCACGAGGTGCTGGCCCTCTTTTTCCACCAGTTGGCGGAGGGTTTCGTCGGTTTCGTTATAGATCAGCCGTCCGCCGGGCTCCATCGTCCGGATGAAAATGGCGAACTGCTCGAGGTAATTTTCGAAAGTAGGGAAAACGTTGATATGGTCCCAGGCGATGCCGCTCAACACCGCTATCTGCGGGTGGAGGAAATGGAATTTCGGCCGTTTTTCGATGACGGAAGCCGGGTATTCGTCTGCCTCGCAAACGATCAGGGGTGCATCGGTGATATTGACCGACTGTTCGAACCCTTCCAGCCGGGCGCCCACCAGGTAATCGAATTGCAGGCGGCATTGCTGCAGCACGTGCATGACCATGGAGGTGATGGTGGTTTTGCCGTGGCTGCCGCCGATGGCGACGCGGGTTTTGTTGCGGCTTTCCTGGTAAATGTACTCGGGAAAGGAGTAAATCGGGATTTTCAGCTCCTGGGCGCGCAGCAGTTCGGGGTTATCGGCCCGGGCGTGCATGCCGAGGATCACGGCGTTGAGGTCGGCCGTGACGCGGGCGGGATCCCATCCCAACGGATCGGGCAGGATGCCGGCCAGCCGGAGATTGGTGCGGGAGGGCTCGAAAATCTCGTCGTCGCTCCCCGTAACCCTGTACCCTTTGGTCTTCAGCGCAATCGCCAGCTGATGCATCACGCTGCCTCCTATTGCTATAAAATGTACATTTGCCATAATTTCAGGTGCATGTGCCGGGCCGTTCGTCATCCTTTCCATGCCGCCGGCAACACATAGGATTGTTTTTTTTAATATAATGTATATATTTGCAAAATAACGTTACAAAATACACATCACAAAGTTCTACAATCCAGGCCTATGAAATTTCGTTTAATTACTAAAACGCAGACTATGAGTTCAGCACGCCGTATGTTCGGTATATTTTGTGTGATGGCAGTGGTGGCTGCCCTGTTTTCTTCCTGTGCCTCCCAGAAGCTGGGTTGCCCCATGAAAATCACGAAAGTGCAGCAAGAGCAAAGCAAGCATTGCTAGTAAGCCTTATCTTTGTGGGCTATGTGGACAACGTTGGAAAGTGAAGAACAGCTGGCAGCTATCCGGCAACGGTCTTTCGACCACCCCGTGGTAATTTTCAAGCACAGCACGCGCTGCCCTACCAGTGGTATGGTAAAATCGCGGCTGGAAAGGTCCGTATCGCCCGAAGGGTGGGAGTTTTATTACCTGGACCTCATCCGTTACCGCCCCGTCAGCAACCGCATCGCCGAGCTGTTTGGCGTGGAGCACGAATCGCCCCAGGTATTGCTGATCCGCAATGGTGAATGTGTGTACGACGAAAGCCATATGGCCATCCGCATGGAAGAACTGGCTGAGTTGAGCTGAAGAAGATATTTTTTACCTCCATGGTCCTGTTGGAAAGCGTAATTGCTTTTTAACAGGACCTTGTTTTTTGTAGATTTGCTGCATGAAGCATCGTATAGTTGTGGCGGTTACCGGGGCCAGCGGGTCTATTTACGCACGGCAGCTCCTCCAGAAGCTGGCCGTGATGAAAGACCAGGTAGACCAGGTGGCCATCGTGATGACCGACAACGCGAAAACGGTTTGGGAAACCGAGCTGGACGAAAAAGGCTACGAGCAGTTGCCTTTCCCGTTTTACGCGCAGAAAGATTTTTACGCACCGTTCGCCAGCGGCAGCGGGCGTTTCAATACCATGATCATCTGTCCCTGTTCGATGGGTACCCTGGGCCGGATAGCCGGCGGCATCTCCAACGACCTCATCACCCGCGCGGCAGACGTGGTGCTGAAAGAACGCAGAAAACTCATCTGCGTGCTGAGGGATACGCCCTACAACCTGGTGCACATCCGCAACATGCAGACCGTAACCGAAGCCGGCGGGATCATTTGCCCCGCCACGCCTTCGTTCTATTCCAAACCACAGTCCATCGAAGACGTGGCCGCCACCGTGGTAGACCGGGTGATAGACCTGGCCGGCCTGGAGCAAGACACGTTCCGCTGGGGAGAATAACGCATCAAACCATCACATGAAAATAGCCATCATCAACGGCCCCAACCTCAACCTGTTGGGCAAGCGCGAACCGGAGATTTACGGAAAGCTTTCGTTCGACGAATATTTCGAAACCCTGAAAGCCCAATTCCCGAAGGTGGAGCTTTCCTACTTCCAGAGCAATGTGGAAGGGGAAATCGTCAACCAGCTGCAGGCGATCGGGTTCGAATATGACGGGATCATACTCAATGGCGCGGCATACACCCATTATTCCTACGCCATCCGCGACGCCATCGCTGCCATCAGTACGCCGGTGGTGGAGGTGCATATCAGTAACATTTATGCCCGGGAAGAGTTCCGCCACAAGTCGGTGACAGGCGGCCAGGCCGTTGGCGTGATCACCGGTTTGGGCATGAAAGGATATGAACTGGCCCTTCGGTTTTTGCTGGAACGTTAAGTGGGATCCGGCCTGGCGTGATGGCGGGAAGTTGTTGGGAAAGAAAGCCAGGTTTTTGGCGGATGTTGCATCCAAAAGGCCTTCCCCAGGCAGCTAAATGTTGAAAAAAATAGTTGATTTACTGTATTCTAAAGGCTCGCCTGTCAAAAGGGGAGCCTTTTCTTTTGCATTCCAGCGATCCCCTTTTTATCTTTAACGGCATTGAGCAATGGTATTGAACATATGATCGGGGCAGGCGGTATTTACGCCGGGTTGCCAGACCGGGACCTGTGGAATAAAGTGAAGGAGGGCGACCGTGCTGCGCTGGATTACATTTACCGGCAGCATTTCCGCCCGCTTTTCGGGTACGGGATGAAGGTGCATGCGGACGAAACCCTCGTGCAAGACGCCATCCACGACGTATTCGTGAGCATCTGGCAGGGAAGGGGCGGGCTTTCCGCCACGGACTCCATCCGGTTCTACCTGCTTTCCAGCCTCAAACGGCGCATCCTCCGCCACCTCGGCAAACAACTGGTGCTGCCCGACGACGACGGTGCTTTCTACGATGCGCCGTCCGCATCTCCTGAAGACGAACTTATCGGCAAACAGAGCGACCAGCAGCGCCGCGCGCGCCTGGCGGGCGTGATGGCGGAACTGCCCCCGCGCCAGCAGGAAGTTTTGTACCTGCGGTATTACCATGGCCTCGACACCCGCGAAACGGCCGATATCATGTCGCTTTCCGTGAATTCCGCCTACGTATTGCTGTCAAAAGCACTGAAATATTTAAAAGATAACAGTGACAAAATCGTTTTTGCATTGGCCTTTTTCGGGAACGGCGGAATGGGATGGGATAAAATTTTTTGAAAAATAATGGGAAACGGCGCTAAGAATCCGTTCGATCCCTGCTTTACCTGTTAAGTAATTATCATGGCCGACCAGACTTTCACGTTGGAATACTTCTTATCGCAGCCCGGCTTCCGGGAGTGGGTGTTGGAAAAAGACCCCCGCGCCACGGAGCATTGGGAAGACTGGGCACGCCGGCATCCGGAACACGCGGCAACCATTCAGGCCGCGGCAGACTGGCTGCTCATCACGGCCGCACAACAGGCCGCGCCGCCCGCACAACTGCAGGAAGCAACCTGGGAAAGGATCGTGGCGTCGATAGAAGAAGCGCCCCGCCGCCGCCCCATGATGCGCTGGATGCCCTGGGCCGCCGCTGCCGTGGTGATCGGCATCCTGGCCATGATATTGCTGCCGAAGAAGGAAAGCGAAGCGTTCAACACCGTTTCTACGGCGTTCGGCGAAGTGAAAACGATTTCCCTGCCCGACGGGTCGGAGATCCGCCTCAATGTAAATTCCACGGTAAAATATGCCGTTTCCTGGGAAGGCGATTCGGCCCGCGAGGTTTGGCTGGGCGGAGAGGCTTTTTTCGAAGTGAAACATGAATCCGGCAACCGGAAATTCATCGTGCATACAAATGATGTAGACATCCAGGTAGTGGGAACGGCGTTCAACGTCAACACCCGCCGCGTGCAAACACAGGTAGTGCTGCAAAACGGAAAGGTAAACCTGAAGCTCAACCGGAAAGACACTTCCCTCATCGCCATGCGGCCGGGAGATATGGTCACCTGGTCTGCCGAACGGAAGGAACTTTCCAACAACCGGGTAGACCCCGGCCATTACGCCGCCTGGCAGCAGCAGCGCCTCATCTTCCAGGACGCAACCCTGGCCGATGTTTTGCTCGCACTGGAAGAAAATACCGGGATCAAGGTACAGCTGGAAGATAGCGCCATGCTGAAAGAAACATTCACCGGAACCATCCCGACCGATCATATCGACGTGTTTTTCAAAACGCTGTCGCGGTCGTTCGACATTACCATCACGGAAAACGGTAAAAACAGGTACGTGATCCGGAAAGGGGGACAGTAAAAGAAAATTATCAGCAGAACATATAAAACGCCGGGCAACCGGACTACGCCCGCGGCATGCAGCGGCGCGCAGCAGGGATTTTTTTGCCTGATGAGTTATGGACCGAAATCGACATTGGACAAACAACCAACCTAAATCTACATTGCTATGGGACAATTCAACGCCGGCCGATGCCTGACGCTGGCGATGTGCCTGACGGCAGTAGCCGCACAGGCCGCCACCCGACATGCCTTGCCGCAAAGGGAGCCAGCTCCCGCGTACCAGGAGCCCCCGCAGGGAACGGGGAGCCGCAAACAGCCGCTGAAGCGCGTGTTGGCCAACCTGGAGAAACAGCTCCATGTACGCCTTAATTACATGGGCAACACCGTTGGCAGTCAACTCGCCGACCCGCCGCCGCCCCAAAATAACGGCGAACCTGTGAGCGCATACATCAACCGCTACCTCGCCGCTTTCGGCCTCGAAGCGGAACAGGCGCAGGGCAACGATTTCATTATTTACCGGAAAGACAAGCCCGCGCCCGCCGCCACGCCGGCCACCTCCGCACCGCAGCCCACGGCTGCCAGCAGGGCCACCGCGCTGCAGGACCTCAACGCCATCCCGCAGCAACAGGCGTCCGTTCACGGCCTGGTGACCGACGAACAGGGGCTCGCCTTGCCCGGGGTGACCGTGCTCGTCAAAGGCACCACCAACGGCACCAAAACCAATGACGACGGCCGTTACGAGATCCGCAACGTGCCGCCCAACGCCACGCTCGTGTACAGCTTCATCGGCTACAAAGCCCAGGAAGTGAAAGTGGGCAAGCGCACACAGATAGACATGAAACTGCTGACAGACGTGCAGTCCATGAAAGACGTCGTGATCACCGGGTACCAGCGCATCAAGCGCGACAACTACACCGGTTCCGCCGTTACGATCACGGGCGAAGAACTGAAACGTTTCAATCCGCAGAATATCCTGTCCAGCATACAGGCGTACGACCCGTCGTTCCGCATCGCGGAAAATAACCTGGCGGGCTCCAATCCGAACGCGCTGCCGAACATTTCCATCCGCGGCACCACCGCGCTGCCGGCCAATACAGACAATGTGCTCAGCCGCAACCAGCTGGCCAGCGTCACCAATCTGCCGCTCTTCATCCTCGACGGGTATCCGACCAACATACAGGCCATTTTTGACCTCGACATGAATCGTGTGGAAACGATCACGCTCCTCAAAGACGCCGCCGCCACGGCCATTTACGGTTCCCGCGCATCCAACGGCGTAGTGGTGATCTACACCAAAGCGCCGAAGGAAGGGAAGCTCGAGCTCCACTACAATTATGAGCTCAACATCCAGGCGCCCGATCTCACGGCCTATAACGTGCTCGACGCCAAAGACAAACTGGAATACGAACGCCTCGCCGGACTGTACACCAACAACGACGTGGATTCCCCCGACGAACTGGAGAAACAGTACTACCGGAAAAGGAACAACGTGCTGGCAGGCGTAAATACCTACTGGCTGTCGCAACCCATTCAGACGGAGCTGGGCCAGCGCCATTCCGTATCCGTTCAGGGCGGCACTAAAACCGTGAAATACGGGGTGGACGCGCGTTACCAGAACAATGGCGGTGTGATGAAAGGTTCCGGGCGCGACCGGTACAGCCTGTCCAACACGCTGAGCTATAACCTGGGCGACAATAAATTCATGGCCCGCAACATGTTTACCATTACACAGGTGAACCAGCGGAACAGTCCGTACGGCAGCTTCTCGAACTACGTGCGCATGAACCCTTACTACCCGAAAACCGACAGTCTGGGCCGCCTCATCCGCGAGATCGACCTGTGGAACTCGCGCGGGGGAGAAACCAACAGCGTCATCAGTTCCACCGTCCTCAACCCGATGTACGAATCCACCATCGGCAATTTCGACAAGAGCGAATACCTTGAGTTCACGGACATCCTCGCGCTGGAATACAACTTCAATCCCAACTGGCGCGTGCGCTCGGAAATCAGCTTTATCCGCCGCGGATCCTCCATCGATCAGTTCATTTCTCCCTTCAGCAACGAATATTACGACTACAAAGGCGACGACCTGAAGAACAGGGGGCAATACACTTACGCGGCCGACAAGGAATCGCAGTGGGACGGCAACGTGACCCTCAATTACAACAAGCAGATCGGCGGCAATTATTTCACCGCAACGGGCGGTTTCAATATGCAGACGGTCGATTATTGGAGGAAGGAAGCCGTGGGCGAAGGGTTCGTGAACGACCGCTTCAACGATATCAATTTCGCGCGGCGGTACAAAGCGAACGCGCATCCTGAAGGGGAATCGCGCCAGCAAAGGCTTGCGGGCGGATTCGCTACGGTCAACTACGCGTACAAAAACCGCTATCTGCTCGATGCAACGTTCCGTGTGGACGGCTCCAGCAAATTCGGCGCAGATTCGCGCATGGCGCCGTTCTGGTCGATGGGCGTGGGCTGGAACCTCCACCAGGAGGCGTTCCTGCAGGGCCATTCGTTCATCAACCAACTGAAACTGCGTGCCACTACCGGTCTTACGGGTGATGTATCTTTCCCGTCTTACCTGTCCAACACCACTTACCAATATTACGGCGGCGACTGGTATTCTACCGGCGTGGGCGCCACTTTCAAGGAGTACGGCAACAGCGGCCTGAAGTGGCAGCGGACGCAGAATTACGACCTGGGGATGGAAGCCTCGCTGTGGAACGACCGGATTTATTTTGCGCCGCGTTATTACTTCAAACATACCCGCGACCTGCTCGCCGACGTGAACGTCCCCCTCAGCACCGGTTTCCCGAAATACAAGGAGAACCTCGGCGAGATGGTGAACAAGGGTTATGAAGTGTTCCTCCGCATGAACGCTTTCCGCAGCCGCAAATGGTCTGTCAACTTCAACTTCAACCTCGTTCACAACACCAACGAGATTACGAAGATTTCCAACGCGCTGAAGAGCTTCAACGACGAGATCGACAAGCAGCAGCAGGAAAAACCAGAACTGCGCTCCGTGCCGCTGCTTCGGTTCAAGGAAGGGCAGTCGATGAGCACGATCTACGCAGTCCGCTCCCTCGGCATCGATCCGGAAACGGGCAAGGAAATTTACCTCCGCGCCGACGGCACCCGTACCTACGACTACAACGTGAAAGACATCATGCCCGTGGGCGACGAAACGCCCCTGCTCGAAGGCAACTTCGGTACCAGCATCGTGTACGGCGGGTTCATGGTGGAAGTGCGCTTCTGGACCAGGCTCGGCGGGGATATCTACAACCAGACGCTGGTAGACCGCGTGGAGAATGCAGACCCGCGTTACAACGTAGACAGCCGCGTGCTGTCTGAACGCTGGATCAAGCCCGGAGATATCGCGTTTTTCAAAAATATCGCCGACCAGGGCAGCACGCAGACTTCGTCGAGATTCGTGCAGGAAGAGAACCGCCTCGAGCTGAAATCCATATTCCTGTCGTACGATTTCCCGGCAGGTTTTTACAAGAAACTGCGGATGCATTACCTGCGCCTGTCGGCCAACATGAACGACCTGGCGTACTGGTCTACCGTGAAGGCCGAACGCGGGATCGACTACCCGTTTGCCCGGAGCATCACTTTCACCCTTTCTACCAGATTCTAAAAAATGCGCCCAATGAGATATAACATCATACTGATTTGTAGCATGCTGGCGCTCGCATCCTGCAGCAAATGGCTGGACGTGTCGCCCAAGTCGGAAGTGTCGATGGACCTGCTGTTTACCACCCGCGAGGGGTACCAGGACGCGTTGAACGGATTGTACAGCCGCAGCGTGAAGGAAGAACTGTACGGCAGGGAACTGACGGCCGGAACGCTCGACGTGCTGGCGCAGAACTACCTCGTAGACGTGGTAGACCGGATCGGTTTCCGCCAGACGATGCTTTTCAATTACAAGGACAATAACTTCATCAACCGCCAGAAAAGCGTGTGGGCGGGATTGTATAACGTGATCGCCAATGCCAACCTCATCCTGGAGCATATCGATGGCTCCGGCGGTTTGCTGGACGCAGGTGAGCGCGATCTTATCAAAGGGGAAGCGCTGGCGATGCGCGCCTGGTGCCACTTCGACGTGCTGCGCCAGTTCGCGGCCGCGCCCGTGGCGGCTCCTACGGCGCCGGGCATTCCATACGTTACGTCGTTCTCCAAAGGCACGACGCCCGTGTATACGCTCCGCCAGGTGCTGGACTCCGTGATCCGCGACCTGTCGCAGGCGCGGGAGCTCCTCAAAACCGTGGACCCTATCATGAAGCCCGGTTACAAAGTCGGCTATACCACGCCCGATTCCTCCACGGAAGTGTCCGGCCCCATGTTCCTGCAGCATCGCCGCCACCGGTTGAATTATTTTGCCGTGACGGGGACGCTCGCACGGGTGCAGCTCTACGCCGGCAATCATGCCGCGGCGCTGGCGCTGGCGAAGGAAGTGATCGAATCGAATAAATTCCCCTGGACGCGGCAGACCGATTTCCTCAACCCGGACGATCAGCAGAAAGACCGGATTTTGTATAAGGAATTACTCTTCGGGCTTTATGCGCCGAATATGACCAACCCGCTGTTCGACCGCCTGCGCAACGGCGAAACCACGCTCAACACGCCTCCCGGCGAGTTGCGGACGATCTTTGAAGTGGGAGGCCCCGGCGCGGAGGATTTCCGTTACAAACAATGGTTCAGCCAGCAAAGCAGCTCCACGGGCGGATACATGCGCCTGGAGAAATACAGCCGCAATTCCGACAAGAACCTCCACGAGCTCATGATCCCCATGTTACGCCTCAGCGAAATGTATTACATCGCCGCGGAAAGCATTTACGACACCAATCCCGCCAAGGCATGGGATTACCTCAATACCGTGCGGAAGCAGCGCGGGATGGGCGTTCCGCTGAACGATCCGGCGAAGAGCGTTTTCCTCGGCGAGCTCGTGAAAGACGCAAGGAAAGAGTTCTTCGGCGAAGGACAGATCTTCTACATGTACAAACGGCTGAACCGCGCCTGGCCCGGCATGGGCGGCAATACGATACAGCCGTCTCCACAGATTTTCGTCTTCCCCTGGCCAGACGATGAGCTCGCATACGGTAACCGTTAAACCTGCACAAACATGAAAAAAATAACCAAAATCACGATATGGCTGCTGGCTGCAGGATGGCTGGCAGGATGCGATAAAAAAGAAGAACTGGTGTACCAGTCGGCCGACGGCGTTTACTTCGATTTCGCGGAAAGCGACCTCACGCATCAGCGCATCGACAGCGTCATTTATTCCTTCGCGCTGTTCCCTGAATTAGCGACAGACACGATCCTTTTGCCCGTGCGCGTTTCCGGTAACCGTACCGGTGCGGCCCGCAAGGTGAAAGTGGTGCTGATCGCCGATAAAACCACCGCCCAGGCGGGCCTCCACTACAAGGCGCTGGCCGCGGAATACGTACTGCCGGCGGATTCTGGCCGGCTCGACATTCCTGTAGTGCTGTACAATACCGATCCGCTGCTGGCCGAAAAAGCGGTGAAGCTCATGCTACAGCTGAAGCCTTCCGCCGATTTCGGGACCACCATCCCGAAGCTGGACACGGCCAAGATCATTTTCTCCAACCGGCTGGAAAAACCGCTGTGGTGGGAAATCTGGCAGGGCGAACTGGGCGAATATTCCCGCGTCAAACATGAACTGTTCATCCGCGTGTCGGGCACCAACAAGCTCACGGAAGACCGGGCAGACTGGCAGGCTACGCCGAAAGTGCTCTATCATACCCGCCGTTTCCGCTCCTTCCTCACCAACCCGCAAACCTGGGTGGCGGACAACCCGGCGGAAGGGTACGTGATCACGCCTGGGGCCAATGGTACGCTGGAATTCTACCACAGCGGCAACACCGCCAAAAAATTCGTGCTCACCCTCAATCCGGCCGACGGACGTTATTATTTCACCGATGAAGACGGAGATCCGGTCATCTAACCCTGCAATGCCATGAAAAAGATATACCTGTTCATACTCAGCGTGGCAGCCGTTTTTGCAGGCTGTTACAAGGATAAAGGCAATTACGATTATGTGGAAGTGCCGGCTCCCCACATGTCGGGGCTGGATTCGGTGTACCACGTGATGTCGGGCGACAGCCTCATCGTGGCGCCGAAGATCACGCTGAAAAGTGGTGCCAACGATTATTCCTGCGAATGGAAGATCAACATTCCGGAACGCGCCATGACCGACGATTATTTTACAAAAGAACTCCGGATCGTGTACGGCCTTGGCGCCGCGCGGTATACCGTGTTGCTGAAAGTGACCGATAACAATACCGGCCAGAAATACTTCTACGACTTCGTGATCAGCGGGCAGACGGCCTTTACGCGCGGCGCGCTCGTGCTCAGCGGCGATGCGAATTCCACTTCGCTGTCGTTCATCAAGCCCGACAATTCCCTGCAGGCAGACGTGTACGAAGCCATCAACAAGAAAGCCCTGCCTGGCGGGCCGCAGCAGCTCGTGTACGTTCGCAACCAGTTCTATATGAACCAGATCACGCAGTACTGGCTCACGTTCTCCGGCAGCAATGACGGTGGCGTACTGCTCGATGCGAACACCCTGCAACAGGTGCGCACGCTCAAGGAGAATTTCTACGATCCTATGGCTGCCGCCAAATCGAACTACTTCCTCCGCAACCTCAACGGTACCACCACGGCCATTATCAATGACCAGCTGTTCATGGGCACCTTCGAAACCGCGCCATTCGGGACTTATTATGGCTACTTCGGCGTACCGGTGACGGGCGAGTACAAACTCGCACCGCAAATGCTCCAGGAGCTGGCGGAAAGCGGGCAGGCGGTGTCGCACTTCCTGGCGTTCGATAAGGAAAAGAAACGTTTCCTGCGGTTCATGCCCGGCATTTACCTCGATACTACCTACACCGTGTTCGACTCCGCCTTCGCGCCCAAAAACCTCAAGATGGATTTGATCTACATGGAGAAATTCAGTGACAACGACATCTTCGCCTTCTGCGACTCCCTCGGCAAAACGATGCAATTGCGTTTCGGGATCGACTGGCGCGACGGCAGGCAGCGCTTCAACGCCCGCGAAATGAAGAAATTCAAGGGAGACAGCCTGGTGACGGCCACCACGAAATGGGCCGTGTCGCCCGTGGGTGTGTTCTTCTTCAGCGGGAACGGGAAGATTTACCGCTACAATCCGCTCAATGAAGAAATCCGCGAGCTGAACGCGACGTTCGGCGGCAAGGAGATCACGATGCTGAAAGTGGAGCAAAACGGAAACCTGCTCGTAGCGGGGACCGAAGGGGAGGTGCATTTCCTCAACACCGCCGTGGGGCAGTTCGGGGAGCTGATCAAAAAAGTGACCGGTGTGCCCGGCGCTCCGCGAGACATCCTCATCCGCGAATAAAACCAATTACCGACACAGTAAACCGACAATATGGACCTGATTACCGTAAGATCAAAAACCTGGGCCATCCTCGCTGCGGCGCTGATTCCCGCCGCTGTACAGGCGCAGGATGGCAAATTTGTGCTGAAAGGCAGGATCGGCAAGCTGAATGCCCCCGCCATCGTGTATTTCGACCGCACAGAAGGGGATGAGCGCATCCTCGACTCGGCGGTGCTGAAGAACGGGGAATTCTCCTTCAAAGGCATCACGATGGAACCCTCGCTGATGATGCTCGCGCTGAGCAAAGACGGCAAACGGCTCGAAAACATGGGCCAGGGCATGGACCGCAAGATCATGTACCTGGAATCCGCTACCATCACCGTTACGTCCGAATCCGATATGGCTTCCGCCACGGTGAAGGGCTCGAAAATGAACGATGCGGACCTGGCGTACAAAAAGCACCTCCAGCCCTACGAAGACCAGATGACGGAGATCAACAAAATCTGGGGCGGCGCTACCGACGAACAACGGCGAGACACCACACTGACGAATTCCCTGAACGTGAAGTTCCGCAAGGCGATCGGCGACAAAACCAACCTGATCCGGGATTTCATCAAAAAGAACCCGAATTCCCCCGTCACCATGTTCGCCATGCAGGAGCTTTCCGTCCACAACAACATGGATCTGGCCGAACTGGAGCCCCTGTTCGCCAGTCTCCCCGAAACCCAGCGCAATTCCCCCGCCGGGAAGCGCATGGCGGGCAACATGCTCAAGAAAAAGACCATCGTGATTGGCGCGCTGGCACCCGATTTCACGCAGAACGACCTGAACGGCAAACCTGTCAGCCTTTCGGATTTCCGCGGTAAATACGTGTTCCTGGACTTCTGGGCCAGTTGGTGCGGCCCCTGCCGGGCAGAAAACCCGCACGTGGTGGCGGCTTACAGGAAGTTCAAGGACCATAACTTCGTGGTGCTCAGCGTTTCCCTCGACCAGCCGGGCCGTAAAGACCTCTGGGAGGAAGCCATCAAAAAGGACGGTTTGCAGGATTTCGTGCATGTGTCTGACCTGAAATACTGGAACAACGCTGCCGTGAAGCTCTACGGCATCCGGGGCGTTCCGGCCAACTTCCTCATCGACCCGCAGGGGAAGATCGTAGCCAAAGACCTTCGGGGCGCGGCGCTGGAGGAAGTCCTCACCAAACAGCTACCTTGAGTCATACAGCTGATTGAAACCCTATGATGTCCATTCAGTTTCCCGTTCCGGTGTTTCCGGAACGGGATTTTTGTTTTCCGGGCATAAAAAAAGCCGCCCGGTGCGGGCGGCTCTTCTCCAAAATTTAGTAGCTATGCTTAGTGGGCATGTGCGTGTTCGTGTTTGTGGTCGTGATCGCAGCAACCGGCGGCTTTTTCCTCTTTGAAGGCTTCGCGGGGTTTGAGGCCCAGCAGCTCGAACATCAGGTTGTCTTCCTCGAAGGAAGGGTTCTTGGTGGTGAGGAGCTTTTCGCCGGTGAAGATGGAGTTGGCGCCTGCCATGAAGCACATCGCCTGCTCGGAAATGCTCATTTCGGCGCGGCCGGCGCTGAGGCGGACCATCGATTTGGGCATGAGGATGCGGGCGGTGGCGATCATGCGCACCATATCCCAGAATTCCACTTTGGGCATGTGCGCCAGCGGGGTACCGGCCACGCGGGTGAGGGCGTTGATGGGCACGGAATCCGGGTGCTCGGGCATGGAAGACAGGGTGTAGAGCATGTTGATACGGTCGTCGTGGCTTTCGCCCAGGCCGATGATACCGCCGCAGCATACGGTTACGCCGGCTTTACGCACGTTGTTGAGCGTATTGAGGCGGTCGTCGTACGTACGGGTGGTGATGATCTCTCCGTAATACTCGCTGGAGGTGTCCAGGTTGTGGTTGTAGGAGTAGAGGCCGGCGTCTGCCAGCTTCTGGGCCTGCGATTCGGTGAGCATGCCGAGGGTGCAGCATACTTCCATGCCGATCTCGTTCACGCCTTTTACCATATCGAGCACGCGGTCGAAATCGCGGTTGTCGCGCACTTCGCGCCAGGCGGCGCCCATGCAGAAGCGGGTAGAACCTGCGTCTTTGGCTTTCTGGGCGTATTCCAGTACTTTATCTTTCTGCATCAGGGCCTGAACGTCTACACCAGTGTTATAGCGGGCTGCCTGGGGGCAGTAAGAGCAGTCTTCGGAACATCCGCCGGTCTTGATGGAAAGCAGGGTGCAAACCTGTACTTCCGCGGTATCCTGGTGTTCGCGGTGAAGGGAGGCAGCGCGGAACATGAGCTCCAGGAGCGGCGTATTATAGATATCCTTTATTTCTTCGATTGTCCAATCGTGACGGATCATACTAGTCGGATTTAGCGGCAAACCTATGAAACAATTATGAAATATCCAGCACCAATTTCTTACAGGTACTGGAAGTTGGTTTTCGGCGTGATGTTCAGCAGGGTGTGGTAAATGAGGCGGATAGTGCTCTCCACGTCGTCCTTTTTGATCATTTCCACGGTGGTGTGCATGTAGCGCAGGGGAATGCTGATGAGGGCCGAAGGGGTACCGTCGTTCGAATAGGCGAAAGCGTCGGTATCGGTGCCCGTGCTGCGGCTAACGGCGTGCAGCTGGTGGGGGATGTCTTCCTTTTTGGCCGTTTTGATGATCAGGTCGCGGAGGATGTTGTGCACTGCGGGCCCGTAAGTGATGCTGGGGCCGGCGCCGCATTTGATCTCGCCTTCGATGTTCTTGTTGATCATCGGGGTGGTGGTATCGTGCGTTACGTCGGTGATGATGGCTACGTTGGGCTTGATGCGCTTGGCGATCATTTCCGCCCCGCGCAGGCCCACTTCTTCCTGCACCGCGTTCACGATGTAGAGGCCGAACGGCAGGCGCTGCTTGTTTTCCTTCAGCAGGCGGGCCACTTCCGCGATCATGAACCCGCCGATGCGGTTGTCGAGCGCGCGGCAGATGAAGTAATCGTAGTTCAGTTCCTCGAACATATCATCAAAAGTTACCACGCAACCTACATGGATGCCCAGTTCGTCCACTTCCTTCCGGGAGCGGGCGCCGCAATCGAGGAAAATATTGTCGACCTTGGGCTGGGGCTCTTTACCGTCGCCGCTGCGCAAGCGCGTGTGGATGGCCGGCCAGCCGAACACCGCTTTCACGATGCCTTTCTCGGTATGGATGTTCACGCGTTTGCTGGGCGCAATGGCCTGGTCCGACCCGCCGTTGCGGATCACATAAATCAGCCCTTCGGGCGAGATGTAATTCACGAACCAGGAAATCTCGTCGGCATGCGCCTCGATCACCACCTTGAAAGCCGCTTCGGGATTGATCACCCCCACGGCGGAGCCGTAAGCGTCTACGATGGTATCATCTATATAAGGTTTCAGATATTCCAGCCAGAGTTTCTGCCCTTCCTTCTCGAACCCGGTGGGAGAGGGGTTGTTGAGGTAAGTGCGCAGAAAAGTCATAGACTCCTTCGTAAGTATCGATTTCGTTTTTTTAGCCATTGTTGTTCAGGTTAAATATCCTTCAAATGTAAGCAATCCGCGTCAAATGCCGCCTGCCAGCAGCCATAGCGCGTGGATGAGGGCGGAAAGCGCCATGAGCCCGTCGAGCTGGAAGTAATAGACGTAATCGGAATGGTGCGTCTGCGCGTAGTTTTTCACGCTCCAGACCACCGCCACGGCCGCCAGGAGACTGAACAGCACGAACAGCGGCAGCGCCGGCGCCAGCACCACGGCGCAAACGGCCGAAACGATGAGCGAAGCGTAATACAACTTATCGAGATGGGGCTCTTCGAGACTGGTGATGAGGCTGCGGATCCCCTCGGCTCGGTCTTCCTCCCTGTCGCGATGGTCGAACAGGATGCAGATGGCGTAAATGATGAAAAACCGGTAGACGCAGAGCAGGGCCACCTGCCAGAAGTCCAGCTTCGCGGCGTCGGCGATGAGGTAGGGCAGCAGGGTGGTGACGTACATCCACACGAATGCGAGGAAAATGGTTTTGCCGATGGCGATCTTCTTCAGCCATCTGAAGGTGGCGTGGGGCACTTTAGGCGCGGAATAAAGGAACGTGAGCAATACCGCGCCGCTGAGGGGCAGCCAGTGATGCAGGAGTGGCAGGCCGTACCAGGTGGCGCCCAGCAGGCCGATCATGCAGCCCATGAGTTGGAGCCGCCTCCGCCGCTGGCCCCAAAGGATCCGTTCCGAGTACTTTTCGGACCCGGGCGTGAGGTACCAGTGGAAATTGTAGCTGCAAATGGTGGAGAAGAAAACGAAGCCGAAGTAGTTGGCGCGGTCGAGGGAAAGGCCTGCAATTTCCTCCGTTTCCCAAACCATCAGCAGCGCCACGCAGGCGATATAGATCGAGCTGAACAACAGGAAATTGAAGAAACCGCGAAACATAGCCGCTAAAATAGGGAATCGGGACTAGAATTCCGATGTGCATCATCGCAGCTATTCGTGCAACTAGCTGTTCAATATCATAATGCAAACTTTCAAAGCAGGCACTGCCGCAACGCCAAGCGCCGTCAGCAGTGGCAGCCGCCACAACGGATCTTTCCGCAGATCGAGGTACCACCATACCCATTGCAGTAAAAGGGTATATGATCCGGTGATGAGGAACGGTATCAGCACGAGCCCCTGGAACAATTGCCAAAGCGTGGTTTCCCGGTTGCCCATCATCCCTACGAAGGGGATCATCAGGAACAGGGCTATCGGTACATTCACCACCGCCCAAAGCCCCCAGAACAGATATTTCATAGATATCATTAAAAAGGGGAAGCGTTCATCCCGCTTCCCCCGCTAAATTAACTGATTTTTTCCATCCGCATCTCGATCGTCCTTTCCTTCCGGTTATCCTCGATGATGAGGAGGAATCCCGGTTTGGCGGGCAATACCGAGGTGGATACTTCTTTTGTGCGAAGCGGCACCTCGTACTGGCGGAACTTCTGCCCGTTGTAGCGCAGATAGGTGAAATATCCCTTTTCCTCGCCCGACTTGCGCCCGTTGTAATAGCAGACCGAAAAATGACCGGGATCGCCGGCCGGGTGGATGAACCGGTATCCGAAAAGCCCATAGGCACGGGCGTTACGGGCCACCATATGGCGGTTCAGGAAATCCATCCGGGCCATCATGGTAGAAGGGGCCTTATCGTACGTGATCGCTTTCACAAGCTTGTCGGTAGGGTTGAATTCCAGCACCACCATGTCCGAATTCTGCACCCGGGTAAACGACGGCGTAAGGTGGAACGGCAGGAAAACGGTGGAATGCACGAACCCGTAGGCGTACATCCTCCGGTAATAACCTTCCGCAGCTACGAACAGCTTCCCGTCGGGCCCCAGCGTGGCGTTGTGGAGGTAGAGGTACCCGTTTTCGGCGTTCTGGCCTTTTTTGTCGCAGGAATATTGCCGGCTGATCTCCGTTTCCCAGCTATTGTAGGTGCGCGTGAGAATGGCGCCGGTATTGCGGCTCACCCGGTAAATGGCGATGCCTTTCCCGTTGCTTTTCACGTGCTTCACGTCTTTCTCGAAATATTTCCCCACCATCACGATCGTGTCTTGCCCCGGCACCGGCAGCACTGCCGCAGGCTCGAACTGCCATTTTTCCTTGTTGGCATTCACTTCGAAAGCTTTCTTCCGCGTGTGGATGTTGAATGCCATGATGGTAGACGAAGAACGGGAAGCCCGGCGGTTCGAGACTTCCACGAACAGCAAACTGTCTGTCTTGGCCAGGAAATCTGCCCGGAGGAAATCCCTGCCGGCCACGCCCGGACTGAATTTCGACGTTTTCCGGTTCCGGGATTCGTAGAAATTGATGTCGTACGTGCAGGTGCCTTTGGCCTGCCATCTTACGAACACGGCCATGTAGCCCTGGTCGCCCACTTCGAAAAGGGTACGGTTGCCTTCGGATTCGTTGTGCAGGCTCATGTTTTGCAGGTGCAGCCGGCGTTTATGGGAATCGAACGCCCGGGTGTAGGACTGCAGAAGCTTTCCATCGTTATCGTATATACGCAGTTCGTATTTTTTATCGGCGGGATAGTAGAACAGGAAGGCCATGCTGCTATCGCTGGCGGCGGCTTCCTGGAGGCTGATGCTGGTGGAGGCGTCGAATTTGATCTTGCGGACGCGGTTCAGGTTCTCGTCGAGCACATGCAGCAGGTACGCGTTGGTCGTTTTGTCGACACGGTCGCTTTGCATGAGGAAGTAATATCCGCCGATCTGGTTATTGCGCTGGATGGTGCCGCTGCTGTAAAGGATGGAAGGCGTAGCCGCGTCGTTGAGACTGAGCGTTTTTTGCGCGGAAGCGGCCTGGATGCAGCAAATATTGATGAGGAACAGGAAAAGTATATTCCGGAACATGGATTACATTTTTATGAAACTCTCGCTTTTCGCGAATTCGGTTTGGTATTCGGGATAATCCTGCAGTTTGCTTTGGTAGCGTTGCAGGTAATGGAACGCGATCTGCGCGTATTCTTCCATATACAGGTTCTGGATGAACTGCGACAGTACGTTGAACGAAGCGGCGTTTTCCGGTGCGGGGTAGCGCAGTTTCTTGCCGAGGCGGTGCTGGCGCTGGAGGTAGAAGCAGTTGTTGAGGATGCGCGCCACGTGCATGATGAGGTACGGATCTTCCGGATGTTCTTCCAGCATGCTGATCGTGTAGTACAAGCTTTCGGTGTAGTTGTCTTCCGCAAACGAGAACTCGATGATCTCGAAGCGGAACGCCTGTTTCAGGGAATCGAACCGCTGGGGATGGATGCTCGCGGCGGGGATGGCGGGTTTGCCGGCCAGGAGGCTGTCGGCCGACTGGTTGAAGGCGATCAGTTTACCCGCGCGGACCTGGCAATCCGGGTGCGTTTTGAGGGAATCGGTGAGGGTGCTGTCGCGCAGCAATCTGGCGTGGCCGCCCAGGGGGCCGTTGTCGCGGTGGAGCCACCGGTCCTGGAAGCGCAGCTGGGGCGCGTCGAACAGGGTGCGGAGGCGGGCGGTCATGTCGATATTGTCCAGGTCGATATCGTCGAGCAGCAGCATGGCGGACACGGCGGCGGCGGGGTCGAACCCGCTGTTGCGGAAGTACACCAGGGCGAGGGAGTCTGCGTCGGATTCGTTGTTGCGGCTGTGCCGGCGGCTGTCGAATGCGAGGCCTTTGCTGAGGTCTTCCAGTTTGGAAAGACGGTTGTACTGTACTTTTTTCAGTGCCTTCAATTGGGCCTGCAAATCGCTGGAGTGCATGTTTTTTACATACTTCTCGATGGATTTGTCGCTGTGTTTAAGCGTGGCGTGGGCGATCTCGTGGCAGAGCACGAAAGCGGCCTGGTGCTCGTTTTGGAGGCGGCTGAAGAGCCCGATATTGAAGAAAATGATGCCCTGGCCTACGTAAGTGGCGTTGGGCGTGCCGGAGCGGGAGAAGAAGGCGTGGAGTTTTTCGCGCTGGAGCTCCGGGTTGGCGGCAACGATGCGGCGCAGCATGCTATCGATATAGGCCTGGGCCACGGGGGGCGTGTAGATCTCCTTTTTCTGGAATCGGGATTTGATGTACTTCCATCGTTGTGCATAGATGGCGGAGTAATCTTTCCGGTATTCGGATGGGAGGTTGCGCTGGAGTGTGTCGTGCTGCCGCTCGAACATGCGCATAACGGCGTGGGTACGGGTGCCGTCCACGATGGAGGGCTTGTACATTGGGTCCTGCGTCTTTTGCTGGGCTATAACGGGCGACGCCAGGAGCAGGAGGGGCAGTAGCCGTGTATGCCGGCATGCCCTCAGTAGTGCATTCATGGGTATAAGGGTTGAAAACTTGGTGCAAAGAAATGATTTTCAACCGGTATTCTTATTGCATGAACGTGTTATGGGAAGTTTGGGGAAGCGGCTGAAAAATTTTCGTATCCCTAAAAATGCTATTATTAACAAAACAACTACAATGATTCCAGAAGCAAACTTGAAAATATCGTTAGAGGAAAGATCATTGAGGGGGAAAAGGATCATTGCAAAGCAGCCAGAAATTTCATATGCCGAAGCTTTGGAACAGGTGAAAAGGCTGAAAGAGTTCTCTAAAGTAGCGCAATCGAATAAAAAGAGCAGACCAGAACCTGGGGGAGCATTTGTCTACATGATATAGGCCGCTTCAGTTTTCATACACTTTCCTCAATCTCAAAAATCAACGGACTATCAAATTCCATTTGATGATTCCCGGACTTCGCTGAATAGAAAACCAGTTGCCAGCCGACATGTACGCTGAAATAATCCCGGATCTGCCCCATTCTTACTTTCATGCATCTGATGTTAAAATCGCTTACTTCCCACTCGCTGGCAAAAATCAGGTAAAGCTTTTTGTATAAATCGCTTTCAGACCGCAGCCGGTCGAGGAAATCGAGAAAAATAGGATGGGTGCCATGTATGCCGAATGTCTGAAGCGAAAAAGTTAGTCCTGCGGATGTCGGTTTTTCATGGGCATGCGTAGGTTTGTCTGTGAACTGTATTAGAAAATCGGTTTTCCGATGGAAGCAGAAATCCTTCAATCCGGGCGCTACTTCCGGATCATATTCCGGGTCGTTTTGTACTACGGGGATGTCAAACAATCCGGCCAGTTCCAGGATCCGGGACACGTTCGTATTGCTGCGGTGACCGGTTATAGCTATATATTCCATAGTAAGGGATTTTGATCGGGTAGGGTAGAAAGCACATCGCTCCCGGGTTTGGGAGCGATGGTATTATCGTTTGTCCGGTTCCGTTACAACGGAATGTTCCCATGCTTCTTCCGCGGCATGTCTACCACTTTATTCTCCAGCATGGCGTAACCTTTGATGAGTTTTTCGCGGGTGGTTTCGGGTATCACCACTTCGTCGATGTACCCTTTCTCGGCGGCGAGGTACGGATTGGCGAAGCGTTCCGTGTATTCGGCCACCAGTTCGTTCATGCGCGCTTCCGGATCGGCCGCGGCGTCGATTTCCCTTTTGTAAATGATCTCCACGGCGCCTTTCGGGCCCATCACAGCGATCTCGGCCTGCGGGAACGCGAAGTTGAGGTCTGCGCCGATGTGTTTGGAGTTCATCACGCAATACGCGCCGCCATAAGCTTTGCGGGTGGTAACGGTGATCTTGGGAACGGTGGCTTCGCTCAGTGCAAAGAGCAGTTTGGCGCCATTGGTGATAATGCCGTTCCATTCCTGGTCGGTACCGGGCAGGAAGCCGGGAACGTCTACCAGTACGAGCAACGGAATATTGAAAGCGTCGCAGAAGCGGGTGAAGCGCGCGCCTTTCACGGATGCGTGAATGTCGAGCACACCGGCCAGCACGGCGGGCTGGTTGGCCACGATGCCGATGCTGCGGCCTGCGATGCGGGCAAAGCCTACGATGATGTTGTCCGCGAAATCCTTGTGCACTTCCAGGAAAGAATCGGCGTCCGTGAGCTCGGCGATGACGTCTTTCATGTCGTATGGCTGGTTCGGATTTTCGGGGATGATATTATTGAGGGCGGGGCGCGATTCGTTGCCGGGCTCGTATGGCAGCGATGGCGCGGTTTCTTCGCAGTTCTGGGGGATGTAAGACAGCATCTCGCGGATCGTCTGGATGCATTCCACTTCGTTGGCGCAAGCGAAATGCGTAACGCCGCTTTTGGTGGCGTGCGTTTGGGCACCGCCGAGCGCTTCGCTGGTCACTTCTTCATGCGTCACGGTCTTCACCACGTTGGGGCCCGTTACGAACATGTAGGAAGTGTTTTCCACCATGAGGATGAAGTCAGTAATAGCGGGGGAATATACGGCTCCGCCGGCGCAGGGGCCCATGATCGCGGAGATCTGCGGGATGACGCCCGACGCGCGGGTGTTGCGGTAAAAAATATCGGCATATCCCGCCAGGCTTACCACACCTTCCTGGATGCGCGCGCCGCCGCTGTCGTTGAGGCCGATGAGGGGAGCGCCGTTTTCCATCGCAAGGTCCATCACGCGGCAGATCTTGCGGGCATGCGGCTCGGAGAGGCTGCCGCCATATACGGTAAAGTCCTGGGAGAAAACGTACACGAGCCGGCCGTTGACGGTACCATAGCCGGTTACGACGCCATCGCCGGGAAACTGTTCCTGGTCGGTGGTCATGCCGCGGTTGCGGTTATGGACGAACATGCCGATCTCTTCGAAGGAGCCTTCGTCGAGCAGGAGCCTGAGCCTTTCGCGGGCGGTCAGCTTGCCTTTCTTGTGTTGGGAATCGATTCGTACCTGTCCTCCGCCGAGTTGTGCTTCGGCGATCTTGGATTGCAGTTCCTGGATCTTGCTCATAAATGTAAATGTACGGAAAGCCGGTCATTCACGAGCAACGATTTAGCGGCGCAGAACGATCTTGGGAGTGGTAATGGTATCGCTGGAATTGCCGGCGTTATCGGTCACGAAAACCTTGTATTGAACGGTGTCTGGGTTGTACACCGGATTTTCCCAGTGCAGCGGGAGGAAGTTGCCCTGGCGGACATCGCTGAGGATGATGATCATCTCCGCATCAAGCTTCGTGCCCTTGTGGGATTCCAGTTTGGGAAGCGGCATGGCGTCAAATTTTGTCGTATCAGCGTAATGGAACAGTTCCACCACATGCCAGTGGTCTTCCAGGTCGCCGTCGCCATCTTTCACATTGAAATAAAGCAACACCTCCTCCATCTCCTTCGGAACGTCGAGAGTGGAGGCGGATTTAAAGGTAAGGATGGGCTTGGTGCCGCCGTCCTTATCCTTTTTACATCCCAGGAATGCCACGAGCGATAACGCGGAGAGAATGAGGATTTTCTTCATATGACAAACGTACATTAAATTAGGCAAAAGGCAAAGTACCGCTTATTTAACGCCGCCTTTGCATGGTTTGTTACATAAACGTCCGGGATTCGTAAATTTGCCGTCGCTATGAAGGACGAACTTGCCGCCAGGATATTTACGGAAAAGGACCCGATGGCCCTCGTGCCCGCCATTTTCAGGCACCAGTACGCCGGTAACGCGCTGTACAGGGCTTATGTGGACATACTGAAGGTAGACCCCTCCACCGTCTGCACCCCCGAACAGGTGCCGTATCTCCCCATTTCGTTCTTCAAAACCCACCGCATCGTGACCGGCGAATTCCAACCGGCCGTCACCTTCGAAAGCAGCGGCACCACACAAACCGTCAACAGCCGCCACGAAGTAAAGGATACGGAACTCTATACACGCAGTTTCCTCGACGCTTTCCGCAGGTTTTACGGGCCCGTGGAAGACTTCGTGGTACTGGGCCTCCTGCCGTCTTACCTCGAAAGGAAAAATTCGTCGCTGGTATATATGGTGGAAGACATGATCCGCCGCAGCCGCCGCCCCGAAAGCGGGTTCTACCTCTATGAGCACGAAAAGCTCGCCGACACCCTGCTGGCCCTCGAAGCCCGCCGTCAACCCACCCTGCTCATCGGCGTCACGTTCGGACTGCTCGATTTCGCGGAAAACCACCGGATGGACCTGCGCCATACCATCGTCATGGAAACCGGCGGCATGAAAGGCCGCCGCGAAGAATGGACCCGCCAGGAGCTCCACGCCTTTCTGCAGGAACGCCTCGGTACCCCGGCCATCCACGCGGAATATGGTATGACGGAGCTCCTGTCCCAGGCCTATTCCAAAGGCAACGGTGTGTTTAATTGTCCGCCGTGGATGAAAGTGCTCGTGCGCGACGAAAACGATCCCTTCCAGCTCAGTTCCGCATCCGCCGCAGGCGTCATCAACGTCATCGACCTCGCCAATATCCATTCCTGCTCCTTCATCGCCACCGACGATATCGGCAAAATCCATTCAGACGGGAGTTTCGAAGTGCTCGGCCGGTTAGACCGGTCTGCACTGCGCGGTTGCAGCCTCATGGTGAGTTAGTATTGCGAATTAAAATAATATGAGTATTTTTCCGGCACCTTACGCCTATGAAAATACCTATTATAACGGCGGCGCTCGTTTCGCTGCTCGCGTTTTCCGCGCACGCACAGCTTTTGCAGAAGATCACGGGGAAGAAGAAAGCCGCGGAAGAAGTGCCCGCAACGCCTGACCCCAAACTGATCATCGGGGGCGACGAAGCCGTCCGCATTGATTCCGCTTACGAATACGACTGGGCCGTGTACCAGGAAAGCGAGGCTTTCCAGGGCAACCAGCGTGTGATCGACGGGGGTGAAGACATCGTTATTTATTACAGCAGCACCCAGGCGGCGTTCAACATCCAGCTCAAGAGCCGCAGTACGGGAACGAAGTATTATTTTTTCGGGGATTTTGAAAAGGAATCGCAGCTGAAACTGGCCGGTGTGGCGGGTGTGGCGAGTGGAGATAAGTCGAAGCTGGAGTTGGAGGGGATGGAGCCCGTTTACCCCGGGGAAATCGGCTACCTGAGCGAGCTCCGGCGCACGGGGTCCAAGAAAGTGATCGCGGGTGTGGCTTGCGAGGAATATGTAGCCCAGAACCTGCGCCACGATCCGCGGGTAGTGAACACCTCGCATACGAAAGTAACGGCCTACGTCTGGATCCCGCTCGATCCGCACTCCGTTTTCCCCGGTTATTCCCTCATGCCCGAGCATTTCAAATTACAGATCGAACGGATGCGGCGCGAAGGATCGTACCCGCCGGTGGTGATGCCCCTGGAAATGTTCCTGGAATACGGGAACGGCGACAAGGTATTCACCCATACCACGCACATCATTATCAAGGAAAGGCGGAAAGTGGACCTGGGCGATATCAACCGGCCATAAAAAAACCGGTTCCCGGGGAGAGGGAACCGGCTCGTACGCCACGGTTCAAATATCTTTTGCACTGGGTCAGGCGTTGCAATGGGTTTTACAGGACCGTTCGTTCAGGGGCTTTTTTGGGCGGATGAAAGACCGGCAATTTGCCAGGCCTTAGAATGGCGGAGGAGACCTGCGAACGATCACGGCACTAAAGTACCCGTCAGAATGTAAAACTTATGTGAAATGTTTGTAAAACAAATGTGAAAGTTATCGATACTGCTGTATATTGGATGATACAAATCAAACTATCACATGCGTAAACTTGCTACCATCCTCTTCATCAGCGGCGCGGCCGTGCTGATGTCGTTCAACGCTCCCGTGTCCAACGCACCTTCTTTCAAAAACGAAGCCGCTCCCGTTGCCTTCAAGGTAGACGGTGCCAAGAGTAAAGTTGCCTGGCTCGCCAAAAAAGTGACCGGCTCCCATAACGGTTCCATCTCCATCTCCGGCGGCGATCTGCAGGTAGACGGCTCCACCCTGAAAGGCGGCTCCTTCACCATCGATACCCGCAGCATGACCGTGGAAGATATCAAAGACGCCAACGGCAACGCCCGCCTGCTCAACCACCTGAAAAGCGATGATTTCTTCTCCGTGGAAAAACACCCGAACGCCACGTTCACCATCACTTCCGCCAAAAAGAAATCCGGCAACGAGTACGATATCACCGGTAACCTCACCATCAAAGGCATCACGCAGCCCATCACTTTCCCCGCGAGCGTGGTCGTGAACGGCAACCAGCTGAACGCGAAAGCCGCCATCACCATCGACCGTACCAAGTTCGACATCAAGTACCGCTCCAAGAGCTTCTTTGAGAACCTGGGCGACAAAACGATTTACGACGATTTCACCATCGACGTGGAGCTGGTAGCCAATAAATAATTCCAGGGAAACATTCCCATACGGCAAAGGCCCGGACCGATTGGTCCGGGCCTTTGCTTTGCGGCGCCCGCGCGTTTTATCGCTTGATGGAAACCTGTTTTTTATGCAGCTGCTGCCCCTGCAGGATGTGCAGGTAGTACGTGCCCTGCGGCAGGTTGCCGGTCGGGATGTTGATGCGCCCTTCGCCGCCGGCGCTGTTCATGGAGCGCAGGAGCGTTCCCTTTTCGTTGAACAGCTGGATGGTGAAGGCCTGCTTCAAATTAGCGGACTTGCTTTCCCGGTTAGGCTCTACAAGCAGGTACGATATGGCCGGGTTGGGATAGGCGATGAACGCGTCGCTTTTGAAGAGCACCTGTTCCGGCGGACAATAATACGCGAAATGCATATCCACGTCCGTTTGTCCGCAACCGTTCTTCAACGTGGCGGTGAAAGTGACGGAAGATTCCGGTTCCAGCCAGTCGAAGTAAAAGGAATTGCCCCAACTGCCCCAGGTTACACCCGGAGGCGGGCCGGAACTGGTGATATTGTAAAACGACGTGACGCCGACCAGATCTACCGTTACCTGCGTGTATTGCATGATGCCGCATACCAGGTTCGTGGAGCCGCCCAGCAGGAGGGGCCCTCCGCCCGCGGGGTTGACCGTGTAATGCGTGCCGCCGGTGGCGTAAGGCATAATGTCGAGCGTTACATTTTTCCGGACGGTGGAGCTGCCGCAATTGGAACTGGCTGTCACTTCCACCCAGGCCGCGCCCGATTGTCCTGCAACGGGCAATACGTTCACGCTGGCGCCGGAACCGGACAGCGTGAGGTTGCTGCTCTTCGTCCAGGTGTAGGCGACGCCGGGAGCACAGGCCCAGAAACTGCTGGCGGTAAATGTGACGGGCGTGGTAGTGCTGGCGCACATCCCTTCAGGGCCGTTCAGGGTGATTGCGGGCGGCGTACCGTTGTAGCTGGTAGTGGCGTTGTAGGTTTTGTAAAGGCTGGCGCCTTTGTAACCCCCTACCGAAATATTGCCGGGATTGGCGCTGAGGCAATTTGTCGTCAGCGTCAGCGACGGCGTGGTGGTGGTGATGGGATTCGACGGCGTTGCGCCGTTATGCAACCATCCGCTGCCAACCGTCCATTGGTAAGCGGTGATGCCGGGCACATTATTCGGATTGGAAAGGGTGAATGTTTGCGACATGCTTTGGCCACAGGTGCCGGCCACGCTCGTCGGCGAAAGCGACAGGTCTGCGCTCACCTGCGTTTCCGTGATCGTTACGCTGCGGATGCAAAGTGTCTGGAAAACCGTGCCTAAAGGCTGAACGGCCGCGATCACCAGGTAACTCTGGGGAGCGGAGAATACGCCATAATTGAATGTGTAATCCGCAAAATTCGTATTCACAGCGGCCGCCTGGATGAGGTTTCCGCTCGTGGTGGGAGTAATGCTCGCAGCACCGTTGCACACCGTGCTGCTCCCGGTAGACGATGTAATGTTGACCCTTACCATTACATCGGCCGGCGTGCCGATCCCTGCAGCATTTACTTTGATACTGTACGAAAATCCGGTTTTGAATGGATAGGCGATCCGGTACTCCGTGCCCTTCGGCGATGATCCACTGGAATTGGACGCATCCATCGTCAGGTATTTATTACTGCCGGAACTGTTAAACCCCGGCTGGCCGATCACCGTAGCATGTTCATAGCCATTGATATTCACCGCCGGATAAAATTTGTTGCAATTGGAATTGCCCGCCCAGGTGGTGTAGTCGAACGTAACCGTTTGTGCGTTTACGGAAAATGAAAAGAATAGTAACGGGATCAAAAGGAGAAATGGGTTGAATTTCTGTTGCATAGGCTAATTGTTGGGGATGATGAATAGGGTTTGACGTAGGCTTTTCGCTTATCTAATATAATAAAAATATTTAATTAATCAAGCGCGGCCGGCCCGGGCAAGCAGAAAAAGGCCCGAACCGCCAAAGAAAGCGTTCGGGCCAAGGTGTAACAGTGGTAGGTTGGGTGTATTATAGTTTCATTCCTCCGTTTTTGAAAAGGTAGTAGGCCGTCTGGTAATTGGCGATGGCTTCCTTCACCAGCGGCTGATCTGCCGGTACGGGAACCTGTTCGTTAGCTGCCTTGTTGTACCGGAAAGTTTCCACTACCTGCTGCGGGCTCAGGATCACCAGGCGGTCGTTTTTCATATACGCCAGCTTCTGGTAAGTGCCGAGCATGATCCGTTCCGAGTAATTCGGGCTGAGGACGTTCTCCCCATATAAATTGCTGGAATAATCCCAGTTCAGGAAGCAGAACAGGGTCGGGAACAGGTCGATCTGGGAGCACATTTTCCCGATTTCCATGGTGCCTGCGCCGGGAAGGTTGCAAACGATGGCGGGGATGTGGTATTTCGAGATGTCGATCTCGTTTTTGCCTGCGCTGCTGGCGCAATGGTCGGCCACGAAAACGATGACGGTATTGTTGAACCAGGGTTTGGTGCGGGCGGTTTTGAGGAATTGCCCGATCGCGTAGTCGGTATATTTCACCGCGCCATCGCGCCCCGATCCCGAAGGGATATCGATTTTCCCTTCCGGGTAAGTGAAAGGCCGGTGGTTGGAGGTGGTCATCACGAAATCGAAGAACGGTTTGCCGGCGGCGTGCTTGGCGTCTGCATCGCGGATGACGGTGTGATAGAGGTCTTCGTCGCAGATGCCCCAGGCGTTGCGGAAGTTGATGAGGGAATCGGGGATGGTAGTGCGGGCGGAATCGATATCGTCGTCTACCAGCATGTTCCGTCCTTTATCCGTAATGGCGTATCCGTTGCTGCCGAAGAATTTGTTCATGTTGTCGAAGAACCCGTCCCCGCCGTAAAAGAACCCGGTGGCGTAGCCCTGCTGGCGGAAAATGGCGCCCACGGTGCTGAGGTTGTCGTTCCCGGGCCTCCGCACGATGCTGCTGCCGGGTGTGGGCGGCACCGCGAGCGTGAGGGCTTCCATCCCGCGGACGGTCCGCGTGCCGGTGGCGTACATGTTCGTGAAAACGACGCTTTCTTTGGCGAGGGAATCGAGCACGGGCGTCAGGCCGTTGGTATTGCCGAACCTGCCGAGGAAATCGGCGCTGAGGCTTTCGATGGTCACGAGGATGACGTTCGGGCGAACGGCGTCCCCGCTATCGTTGATGCTCCGGCGGATGGAGAAATCCTTCCCGTCGAAGGAGGAAAGGCTGTCGCCCAGCTGGTGGCGCATCATGGCGAAGGCTTCCTTATTATCGATCAGCCGGTAAAAATGTTCGTAATTGAGTTCATTGTTCTTGAACGCCGAGAAGAAGGAATATACACCCGCTTTGGCGAGCTCGTCCTGGTACCGGTTCCTGCCATTTTCGGCGAGCGCGTTGGGTACCCACAATGCATAGACCGCCGCAATGACCACGAGGGTCACCAGCACGGAGATCCGCTGCAGGAACGCCGATTGGCCCTTGAATGCCATCCGGAACCAGCCCCTCCGCACAAAGATCCACATCAGCACCGCCGTGATCGCCAGCATGGAACCGATCAGGATCGGCAGCGGGTACGATTCGTTGATGTTGTTGATCACCTCATACGTGTAGATCAGGTAATCCACCGCAATGAAATTGAAACGGCTCCCGAACTCCTCCCAGAACGTGAATTCCGCGAAAAACGAGAACATGAGGATGAGCGTGGTCAGAAAGAACCCCGCATACGTAATGGCCCGGTTCACGAACGTATCGTTCCATTTCGCCGGTACCAGCACGAGGTACAACGCGTACGGCAGGCTGAAAAAGACCGCCACGCCAATGTCGAACAGCAGCCCGTAACCCAGCACGCGAAAAAACGATGCAAACCCGATGGCCGCATCTTGCCACGACCAGATCAGCAGCGCCATCCGGACGATAAAGGAAAGTAATAGCATCATGCCGCCAAAGCGCAGCAATAAACCAAATGTGTTTTTACCTGGTGACTTCATGGTGGAATAAGGATCGGTTTGGTTGAAAGTACAGCATATGCGCTCCTGTGGCGCGTTTTAGACGTCAGTTGTAGGTTGATTGTGAATGTAAACAGTTGTTCCCCGCACGCCCGGAAATGCCTTCGCCTTCGCCGGCCGCGCTTATGGTGGGCGAATGTAATATTTTTATCATGCGGGACGTCGGATTTTTTTTCCGAAATGTAGTTTGGGGTAGCTAAAGTGTTGGAATTCAATATTGTAATACCTTCGATTTCAAGGGCAGGAATTGTGTTTTTCACGGATGGATGCCGATTTGAGCAGGAATCGGCGTAATTTTGCCGGCTATGACATTCGAGGATTTAAATCTGAACAAGCCTTTGCTGAACGCCCTGGAAGACCTGGGTGTTTCCACGCCCACCACCATCCAGGAAAAAGCATTCTCCGTGGTGATGTCCGGGCAGGACGTGTGCGGCATCGCGCAAACGGGCACGGGTAAGACTTTCGCCTATCTGCTGCCCTGCCTGCGCCTGTGGTCGTTCGCCAAAGAACGTTATCCCCAGGTGCTGATCCTCGTTCCCACCCGCGAGCTCGTGGAACAGGTGACCACGGCCGTGCAACAACTCACCAAATACATGTCTGTCGAAACCGCCGGTTTTTACGGCGGCGTGAACATGAAAGGCCAGATGGCTGCGGCCGACGGTAAGATCGATATCGTGGTGGCCACGCCGGGAAGGCTGGTAGACCTGATCCTCAGCGGCGCACTCAAGATGAAAAACATCAAGCGGCTGGTGATCGATGAGGTCGACGAAATGCTGAACCTCGGTTTCCGCCCCCAGCTCACCCGTGTGCTCGACATGCTGCCCGTTCGCCGGCAGAACCTCATGTTTTCCGCGACGATGACACCCGAGGTAGACGCCATCATCCACGATTTCTTCCATAACCCTACCGTGATCGAAGCGGCGCCGGCAGGAACGCCGCTGGCCAACATCCGGCAAACCGTGTATCACGTCCCCAATTTCAATACGAAAGTCAATTTGCTGGAATACCTGTTGCTGAACAGGCCGGATATGAGCAAGGTGCTCGTTTTTGCGTCCACCAAAGCCCTGGCCGACGAGCTGTACGAAAAAATGGCGGAGCACATGCCCGGTGCGGTAGGTGTGATCCACTCCAATAAAGACCAGAATTTCCGGTTCAACAGCGTCCGCCAGTTCCGCGAAGGCGTGTTCCGGGTGCTGATCGCGACGGATATCATGGCCCGCGGGCTCGACATCGCCGAGGTGTCTCATGTCATCAACTTCGACATGCCCGAATCCCCCGAAAACTACATCCACCGCATCGGCCGTACGGGCCGTAAAGACGCGGAAGGCAATGCCCTTACCTTCGTGACGGAAAAAGAAATGCCCCTGCTCCGGCAAGCCGAAGCGCTCATGAAGTTCGAAGTTCCCGAAGAGGCGATCCCCGCCGAAGTGGAAATTTCGACGGTGCTCATCAAATCCGAAATCCCGGAAGTCATCGTTCCCAACATCAAGCTGAAACTGCGCAGCACCACGGAAGGCGGCGGCGCGTTCCACGAAAAGCTGGAAAAGAACAAAAAGGTGAACGTGAAAATCAGCCACAAGGAGAAAATGCAGCTGAAATACGGCAAACCGAAAAAACGGCCGAAAAAACGCTGATCCTACAGCTGTAACAATCCCGCTTTATGGAGCGTGTTCACGGGCTTATTGTCCCAGAACAGCTCGAAATCCTCCAAACCTGCAGCGCTATAGCTCGCTTCCACGTCTTTGAGCGTGAGGGGCGTGGCGGCCTGTACCGATAACTTTTCCAGCATATCGGCCAGCCAGATCCCCTGTTCCTTGCCCACGCTGATGCTCAGCGGTTCCTTGCGCGTCTGGAACGTGAGGGAAGTCACTTCCCAGGTACTGCCTTTTTTCGATTTGGTCAGCGTCTGCACCTGCGGTTTTTTGCCCAGCCAAACCACTTTGGCCGTGGGTTTGCGGGCGCCGAGCGCGTCTTCCTGCAGGGCTTTTTCGATGTAATCGGGCGGGATCTTGGTGCGGGGGATTTTCATTTCGAACCAATGCTGCAAAGGATCGTCGAGGCAAATGCCGTGCATGAAATTGAAGAGCGATTTCTTCAGCCCGAACGCGAACTGTTCGTGATCGGCGCCGGAATCGTCGATATGCTCGAGGTCGTTGTTCGCAAAAGCGCCAACGGTTTCGGATACACGTTTGACCTGGTATTTTTCGGGATTCAGCCCCACCGGGCTATGCGCCGTCATGGTAAACAGGTGCCAGAAAGCGGATTGGAGGATGCCCGTTTTGAAAAGCTGGCGCACCATTTCCAGGGAGTCGATGGTTTCCTGGGCGGTTTGCGTGGGGAAGCCGTACATGAGATAGGCATGCACCATGATGCCCGCTTCGGTGAAATTGCGGTTCACCTGCGCCACCTGCGCCACGGTAATGCCTTTCTGGATGAGCTCCAAAAGCCGGTCAGACGCCACTTCCAGCCCGCCAGACACGGCAATGCAGCCGCTGGCTTTCAACAGCAGGCACAGGTCTCGGGTGAAGCTTTTCTCGAAGCGGATGTTGGTCCACCAGCTCACAGTGAGTTTCCGCTTGATGATCTCGAGCGCCAGCGCGCGCATGAGCGCGGGCGGCGCGGCTTCGTCCACGAAATGGAATCCCGTTTCGCCCGTTTGCGCGATGAGCTCCTCCATCCGGTCTACCAGCATGGCCGCGGCCACGGGCTCGTACAGGCGGATGTAATCGAGCGAAATGTCGCAGAAAGTGCATTTGCCCCAGTAGCAGCCATGGGCCATGGTGAGCTTGTTCCACCGGCCGTCGCTCCACATGCGGTGCATGGGGTTAACGACTTCGATGGCGGAAATGTATTTGCCGAGATGGAAATCGCTGTAGTCGGGCGTTCCTACCTGTCCTTGTTTATAATCCTTGCAGGATGCGTTGTTGATGTAAGTGACCTGCCCGTCTTTCAGCAGGAAAGTCCTTTTCAGGTCGCTTTCCGGCAGTTCGCCGGTGATGTGGCGGTAGAGGTTTTCGATGGGCGCTTCGCCGTCGTCGAGCGTGATGTAATCGTAGAATTCGAACACGCGCGGGTCGGAAACGGAGCGCAGTTCGGTGTTCGCGAATCCGCCGCCCATGCACACTTTCACCTGCGGGTAATGTTGTTTAATATATTGCGCGCAGCGGAGGGATGCGTAGAGGTTGCCGGGGAAGGGCACGGAAATGGCCACCATAGCGGGTTGTATGGTTTTCATCCGTTCTTCCAGCAGGCGGATCAGGATTTCGTCGACGTAAGTGAGGGGTTGACGGAGGGCTTCGTACAATTCATCGAAGCTGTTGGCCGAGCGGCCGAGTTTTTCGGCGTAGCGGCTGAATCCGAAGTGCTCGTCCACACATTCCTGGATAAGATCGGACAGATCTTCGAGGTACATGGTGGCGAGGTGTTTGGCTTTGTCTTGCGTGCCCATGGAGCCGAAGGCCCAGCCGAGGTCTTCGAGCTGGGAGAAGCGGGACGCTTCGGGGAGGAAGTCGCGCTTGCAGATCCGGTGCGCCAGGGTGGGATTGTGGCCTTGCAGGAAAGAGATCACGTCGTCGATAGTATGCACGTAATCGTCTTGCAGGGCGAGAATGCGCGCCGCATTGGGGCTCAGTTCCCTATCCGCCGGAATGCGGGCGAAGAGGGTGGAAAGGCCGTTTTTGGAGAACAGCGCCACGGTGGCTTCGATGCCCAGGTCTGCCTGTACGGAGGGGATGCCCCTGGTATTGAGGAAACCTTTCAGGTAGGCCGTGGCCGGGTAAGGCGTGTTCAGCTGTGTAAAAGGCGGTGTAATGAGGAATACGGGTGCGCTCAAATTCGGATTCGTTTAAACCGCAAAATTAACCCGAAATAATTAAACCCGGATTTTTCCTATTTTACGAGCTGCGAGTTATGAAAAGAAAGATGATCATAGCGGCCATGGCCTTCGGTCTGCCGGCCGCTGCACAAACGGATACCACGGTGCTCCAGGGCGTTACCGTGCAGGGGTACGCCCAGCAGCGCGACCTCTCCACCGTTCCCGGGGCGGTGAGCGTTATCAGGGAGCAGGATTTGCAGCGGATAGCCCCCGGCTCCCTCGTGCCCGCGCTCAACGCGGCGCCGGGCGTGCGCATGGAAGAGCGTTCGCCGGGCAGTTACCGGTTAAACATCCGGGGCAGCTCCCTGCGGTCGCCCTTCGGCGTCCGCAACGTCAAAATGTATTATAATGGCCTGCCGTTCACTGATCCCGGCGGCAATACTTACCTCAACCAGTTTTCTCCCGTCATATTCTCCTCCCTCGAAGTGCTGAAAGGCCCCGGGAGCAGCCTGTACGGCGCCGGAACAGGGGGCGTTCTCCTGGGAGACCGCCGCTTCGGCCCCGAAAACAGCTTCAGCGCGGGGTATACGGCCGGCAGTTTCGGCAGTCACCAGGCGGTAGTCAGCGCCGATTTCGGCAGCACGAAGTTCCGGCAACAGGCCATGGCATCGTGGCAGGAGGCAGGCGGGTACCGCGACCGTACCTACATGCGCCGCTATGTGGCGGGCTGGGGCGGCAGATGGGAGGCCAGCGAACGGTCTGTGCTGGAAGCGCACCTGCTGGCCGGCGATCTCTATTACGAAACGCCCGGCGGTCTCACGCTGGCGCAGTTTCTCGCTAATCCGAAGCAGGCGCGCCCGGCAGCGGGGGCTTTCCCTTCCGCAGCAGGCGCACATGCCGCCATTTACCAGCAAACGCTGTGGGGCGGCTTGAAATGGGCGTACCGCTGGAACGAGCATTGGGAGCATGCCGTGGGCGTGTACGGCGCCTGGAGCGGCCTGCGCAACCCGTCTATCCGGAATTACGAACAACGCAACGAGCCCCATGCCGGGGCGCGGACGGTGGTGACCTGGAAACAGGGGCCCTGGCGCGTGCTGGCGGGAGCGGAAGCACAAACAGGGAATTTCCGCACGCGGGTATCTGCGAATAAGAACGGCGAGGCGGGCATGCTGCAGACAGACGACCGCATCCGCAACGGCCTCCTGTCCCTCTTCGCGCAGTCTGAGCTGGTGCTCGGCGGCGGCTGGGTGTTCACGGCCGGTCTGAGCATGAACGGCGCCAATACTACGATCCGCAGGGTGTCGGAAACGCCGGTATTCCGGTTCTCCACGCAATACGACAAGGAATGGGCGCCGCGACTGGCCATTCTGAAGCAGTTCAACGCCTGGGCCAGTGTGTATGCCGTAGTGTCTAAAGGGTTCTCGCCACCGGCGGTAGCCGAATTGCTGCCATCTACCAGCGTCATCAATACCGATCTGCAGGCGGAAAAAGGATGGAACTACGAAGCCGGCGCACGCGGCGGCAACAGCCGTTTCCGGTACGACGTGAGCCTGTTCCGCTTCCAGTTGAAAGACGCGATCGTGCAGCGGCGGGACGCTTCCGGCGCCGATTACTTCGTGAATGCCGGCGCCACCGTGCAACAGGGCGCGGAAGTGGCCCTTGCGTATCAGCCGCTGGATGTGCTGGGGCTCCGTGGCGGGTGGACATTCCACCATTTTCGGTACGACGAGTTTTCCCAGGCCGGCAAATCATTTAACGGCAACCGTCTTCCCGGAACGCCGCAACATGCGCTCACCGCTTCGGCGGATGTGCGCATCAGTCCTGCGTTCTCGCTTTTCGCCACCTGGCTGTACAACGACGATATTTTCATGAACGACGCCAATACCGATAAATCCGCCGCCTTCCACCTGCTTGGCCTGAAAGCCGAATACAAACTGAAGGGCAGGGGATGGGATGGCCGCCTGTTCGCCGGAGGCGAAAATCTCCTCAACCAAACCTACAGTCTCGGCAACGACATCAACGCCGCCGCCGGCCGTTATTACAACGCTGCGCCCGGTCGTTCTTTTTACGCAGGTTTCGCCGTGAAATTGAGCGGATGGAAAACGCCTGCAAGTAAATACCAGCCGATGTTCCGGTAAGGTATATAACAATAATTCCAAAAATGATTATCCCCCGGAACGCATAGCATTCCGGGGGATTTTTATTGTGTGTTCCCGTAAGAAAATATTGCTGGATAAGTTGTGCTTAAAAAAGTGCGTCGCTGCAATGGTTGCATCCAACATGCCTTTATCTTTGCTTTGTACTTGATTGGGGCCAATCCCCACAGGTACCTCATGGCGGCTCCGGCTGCCTCAACATATACCGCCCGCCCTGCCCAGGTTTACACCGAAGCATGGCGGGTACTTTTTTACACCATATATTCCCACGCACTTTTGTAAGCATCGTTCGCTTCGGCGTAGGCGATAAAACCCGCGTAGTACGGCAATCTCGATAATGTTGCGCTGTCGCCGATGACCACGAGTTTTTTGCGCGCCCGCGTCATGGCCACGTTCATCCGCCGGATGTCTGACAGGAAGCCGATCTTGTTGTCGGAATTGCTGCGCGTCATGCTGATATACACCACGTCGCGCTCCTGCCCCTGGAAGCTGTCGATCGTATTGACGGAAATCCTGTCACCGAAAATTTTAAGATCGGGATGATGGTCGAGCTGTTCGCGCAGCAAACCGATCTGCTCCTTATATGGCGCAATCACAGCGATAGAAGGGAAATTGCCGGGTTGATAATGCGGCAACAGCGTTTCCACGAAGCCCGCCAGGTGGCGGAAGAGGAATGCCGCTTCTTCGGGGTTGGAGGTGCTGGTGCCTTCCGACTTTTCATCGAACCCGCAGCCCGCCGTGTCTACGAACGCCAGCGGCGCATCTTCGCCGAAAAGCAGGTGCCCCGCCACGGAAGGGTGCGCTTTCAAACGGCTGTCGTAAAATGCGGAGGAGGAATATCCCATGATGGTATTGTGCATGCGGTATTGCTCTTCGAGCATGGTCACCGATCCCGGATGCCGGGCGGCGAGCTTTTCGAGCAGGGTTTCTGCGAGGCCGTTGCGCGCGGCGTCTGCCGATTTGATGGTAGGCGGCAGCTGGCAATGGTCGCCGGCGAGCACCACTTTTTTCCCTTTCAGCGCGGCGATCCAGCAGGCGGGCTCCAGGGCCTGGCCGGCTTCGTCGATCACCACGGTATCGTATTGCAGGTGGCGGACGGTGTAATGTTGCGCGCCCACCGGCGTGGCGGTCACCACCTGCGATTTGTCGAGAATGTCCGAAACGATGTACTGTTCCATCTTTTCGACGCTTTGCATGATGTTGCGGGCTTCGGCGAAAAGGGCTTTCCGCTGCTCGCGCTCCGACTTCCCGAAATTGCGTTTGTATTTATGCGCCATATCGCGGAACTCGTTGGCCTGCTTGCGGAGCCGGCGGATTTCCTTGACAGACGAATGGTTGCTCACCTGCGCATCCAGCGTAATGTCCGTCAATTTCTCAGATACTTTAACGGGATTGCCTACACGGAGTACGCGGAGGCCTTCGGCGAAGAGTTTCTCGCTGAGCAGGTCTACCGCGGCATTGCTGGGCGCCACCACGAGGATCTTTTTATCGTCGTTGGAAAGCAGCGCCTTGATGGCCTGTACGATGGTGGTGGTTTTGCCGGTGCCGGGAGGGCCGTGCACTACGGCCACGTCGTTGGCGGACAAAATTTTATTAACGGCTTCCTGTTGGGAAGGGTTGAGGGTTTGGGAGGAAAAGGGTGAATGATGTGCGTCGAACGCAGGTTGTTCCGCGCCGGTGAGCACGCGCACGAGGCGGCCTTCGGTAGATTTTTCGAGGAGAGATTCCGCTTTCTGGAGGGCGGAGAACATTTCTTCGTAGCTGGCATTGTCGAACAGCAGATCGATGCCCAGTTTGCCGCTGTCTGCCCATTCCGGCAATTCATCCGTTTTGAGCGTGATCTTGAGGCGGTTGCCGCTTTGCCAGGCAATGGTACCCTCGGCACGGTACTCCTTCGGATCATGCTGCGAAAACAGCACGGCCGACGCGCCGAAACGCAGCTGGTGCGGCACATCGTGATGCGTGGTGCGCTCGATTTCCACCGTCAGGTAATCGCCCCGGCTCATTTCCGAACCGCGGATGGCCACGGGGTACCAGGAAAGGCCATTGGCGCGCCTTTCGGACACGGATACGCTTTCTGTGAGTTTACGGTAATTTTCCCTGTCGTCCGACTTCTCCTGCTGCAACAACTGCCGGAGCCTGCTGAAATAATCCATCCCGCAAAGGTAATCATTCCCCGAAGGTCACCCATCAACCTTTAAGAACATATTAACATTTTGATGGCTATTTTCGGGCCGCCGTATGTCACCCAACCCTCACCTGCAACTGTCCGATCCCGAATTGTGGGATAAAGCCCGGTCTGGCGACCTCCGGGCGTTCGGCGTACTGTACGACCGCCTCTGGGAGCCGCTGTACGAAACGGCCTGGTGGCGTCTGCGCGACGAAGACGCGGCCAAAGACATTGTCCAGGAAACATTTATCCACTGCTGGCAACAGCGCGCCACGCTGCTCATCCGCGAATCGCCCGGGGCATATTTCCGGTCGGCCGTTCGCCGCCGCGTCCTGAATCATTTACAATCCGCCGCCGTCCGTGAGAAATACACCCGTCTTTCCGGCGAAAGCCTCCCCGTTTTGAGCCACGACGCTTCCGAAAAAGTGGCGGCCCGCGAACTGGAAAGCCATTACCGCGCACAGCTGGCCCAATTGCCGGAAGCGATGCGCGAAGTGTTTACGGACAGCCGTGAACTGGGCTTGAGCGTGGCGGAAATCGCGGAGAAAAGACGGTTGTCGCCCCAAACGGTGAAGAACCAGCTGTCTGGCGCGTTGAAGAAAATGCGCAAGGGGCTGGGGCAATGGTTAAAAATATTTTTCTGACGCATAGTACCGGGATGGTCCGGGCGCTGTCTATACATCAGCAAGGAGAAAAACATGGAAGATCCCCGCATCCAGGAGCTACTGGACAAACACGCCGCCAATGCCTGCACGCCGGAAGAACTGGCGGAGCTGCACCGCTGGTACGACGGTTTCCCGCAACGGGGAACGCCGGAAGGCAAGGCTGTGGCCGGAAGGGAGATGAAACAGGCCGTATTTGACGCCATCGGCGGAACGGTGGCTGTTTCCGCGCGGAGGCGCGCCATCCGCACCTGGAGCGCCGCTGCGGCCGCAGTGGCGATGCTGGCGGGCGGATGGTGGATGTTCCGGCAACAGCACGTTTCCCCGGTTATCGTAGAAGTGCGTGTTCCGGCGGGCGACAGTTCCCGCAACATCCAACTGCCCGACGGCTCCCGCGCCTGGCTCGCTGCCGGCTCCACGATCCGCTATCGCGAAGGGTTTGCGGGCGGTGATAGACATGTGGAACTGCCGGATGGACAGGTCTTCTTCGAAGTAGGGCCATCCACCGAAAAACCTTTCAGGGTTATAACGGGAAAGGGGCTGGAAGTGAAAGTCCTCGGCACCGGGTTCACCGTTACCAGCTGGCCGGAACTCCCGCAGACAGACGTGTACGTGGCTTCCGGGGCCGTGCAGGTGAGCGATAGCGCCGGTGTGGTAGGAGTGCTGCGCGCGAAGGAAGGATTGGGGTACGAACGGGGGAAACCCGTCCATAAAACCACCGGCGACCAGCCCGATCCCCGCAGCGGAACGTACCAGCTGAAGGAAGCCGACTTCGCCACGGTAGCTGCTCTCGTGAAAAGGCGCTTTGGCCTGGAACTGCGTTATGATCCTAAAACCATGCGCGAAGTTCGGTTCAACGCGATCGTGGAAGGCGGCATGACGGCCCCCCAGTTTTTCGATATGCTGCAATTGCTCAGCGGGATCCCCTGGAAACAGGAAGGGAACACCGTTTCATTTTTCAATTCATAACCCGAATCCGACAAATTAATCCGCCGGATGCGCGCCCCGCCGAAAAGCGGCAGGGAACGTATTGCCGGGACCATCCCAAACCGATACCATGCGATTTTACCTGACATGTATGCTCTTCCTGTGCTGCCTGGGCGTATCTGCCCGGCAGTCCGGGAAAATCTCGATCACATTCCCGCGGACTACGCTGGACACGGCTTTTCGCCTCCTGGAAACCAAAACCGGCTGGCACATTTCTTTCGAATCCAGCCGGGTGAAACACCTGAACGTAGCCGCCCGCACTTTCCGCGACATGACGCCGGAAGCGGTGCTGACGAGCCTGTTAGCCGGCACGCATTTAAGCTTCCGCAAAAGCGGGATGAACGTGCTCATCATTCCCCGGCCGCCGGCCAAAACGCTCAGCGGCTTCGTTTCGGACGCCGGCAGCGGGGAACGGTTGCCGGGCGTAACGCTGGCTGCGCCCGACTTCCAGCAGGGAACGGTCACCAATAGCTTCGGGTTTTACAGTCTTTCCCTGCCCGCCGATAGCTTGCGCCTGCAAGTCGGCTACATGGGTTACCGCCGGCTGGATACCGTGCTGCTCCTCCGCGACGATGCGCATCTGAACCTGCTGCTGGAACCCATTACCCAGCAATTACATGAAATAACCGTGAAGGGCACTGCCGCCGAATCGATCGAAGAAAGTTCGCAGATGAGCCGGATCACGCTGCCGCTGGGCGTTGTAGGCTCCACGCCGCGGATCCTCGGGGAGAAAGACCTTTTCAAAACCCTGCAATTACTGCCCGGCGTGAAGCAGGGCACCGAAGGCACGAGCGCCCTGCTGGTGCGTGGCGGTACGCCAGACCAGAACCTCATCCTGCTCGACGGTGCGCCCATGTATAACCCGATGCACCTGCTGGGTGTGTTTTCTACTTTCAACACCGCCGCGCTTAAAGACGTAACGCTCTACAAAGGCGCGTTCCCTGCGCGTTTCGGTGGCCGCCTTTCATCCATTGTTGACATCACCACCAAAGACGGCAACATGCAGCAAATGCATGGCGAAGCCGGCATCGGGCTACTGGCGGCCTCGCTGTCGGTGGAAGGGCCGATCAAAAAAGACAGAACGTCTTTCATCGTTTCCGCCCGCCGGTCCTATCCCGACCTGGCCGCTACTTTTTTTGTGAAACGCAACGATAAGGGGCTCGAGAAATTCAAATCGTATTTCTACGACGTCAACGCCAAAGTCCACCATCGGATCTCCGACCGCGACCAGCTCTATTTCAGCGTGTACAGCGGCCGCGATCAGCTGCATATCCGCACCCGCGACATCCCGGATAAAGAAGAGCGGAAAGATGATTACAGTATCAATAACACGAATGTGAGCTGGGGGAACCATATCGCGTCGTTCCGCTGGAACCACGTATTTTCTTCCCGGCTTTTCTCCAATGCGATGCTCATCGGCTCGCGATACCAGTTCAAGGTGAAGAACAGCCTGGAAGAAATGTATAACGGTTCTTACTTTTCCGAGCGGCTGGAATTGCATACCGGGATCGAGGATTACGGGGGAAGGATGGATTTCGATTTCCGGCCGAAGCCATCACACACCATCCGGTTCGGTACTTCGGCGATGTACAGGGTGTTTTCGCCGGGCGTGATGCGGCAGCGGCAGGAAGGGAGCGGCGTTGGCGTCCTGGATTCCACCAACGCCAACGAGCGTGTACGCGGCGCCGAATTTGACCTGTACGCGGAAGACGACTGGGAACTGACCCGCCGCCTGAAAGTGAACGCGGGTTTGCATTGGAGCGGGTTCGCCGTGCAGGGGAGGTTCTACAATTCGCTGCAGCCGCGGCTGAGCGCGCGGTACATGCTGCCGGGGAACTGGGCGCTGAAAGCCTCGTATTCGCGCATGACCCAATTCATCCACCTGCTGGCCAACAATACGATCTCGCTGCCCACCGACCTCTGGGTACCCGCCACCAAATACATCCGCCCCCAACAGGCAGACCAGTACGCTGTCGGCGTTGCGAAAAACCTCTTCGGTGGCAAATACGAATTTTCCGCCGAAGCGTATTACAAAAGCATGCGCAATGTGATCGAATACAAAGACGGCATGGGTTACATCACTTCCATCCGGGACAATCAATGGGAGCAAAGTATCGCCGTCGGGAAAGGGAGCGCATACGGATTGGAGCTGTTGCTGAAAAAGCCGACAGGAAGATTGACCGGATGGATCGGGTATACCCTGGGCTGGAGTTACCGCCAGTTGGACGGGGTGAGCATGGGAAAGCGATTCCCCTACAAGTACGACCGCCGGCACGATCTGCATATACTGGCTGCGTACAAACTGCGGAAAAACATCGAGCTCACCGCCAGTTGGACTTATCAATCCGCCGCCCCGCTCACCGTATCCGTTGGCCAGTATATGAGCATATATGGATCCAATCTCCAGTGGATCAGCCAGGTTTCCGGCCGCAACAACGTTCGCCTGTTGCCCTATCACCGGCTCGACCTGGGCGTGAATTTCACCAAAGTCAAAAAGAACGGAATGATCCGCACCTGGAACATCAGCATCCTGAACGCCTACAACCAATTCAACCCGTTCTTCGCCACCGAAGCGGCCTGGCGAGGCGATGAGCGGCGACCGGGGAAGGTGACGATGCAGCTGTCTAACCTGATGCCTTTCATGCCGAGTGTTTCCTATCAACTTAAATGGTAAAAATCATGAAACGAATATATTTACTCTTAACGCTGTGCGCCGTTGCCTTTCCGGGCTGTATTAAATATATATCGCTGGACGTGGAGCATGAAGTGAAACCCGTGCTGAACGCGCTCATGTACCGCGACAGCATTTTAACCGCGGAAGTGAGCATCAGTATGACACCGAATACCGCAATGCCAGGCCTGCGGAGCGACGCGGTAGTGAAGTTGTACGAAAACGGTACTTTCCTGGAAACGCTGGCGAAAAATGAGCACGAAGGCAAAACGCGGTACGTGAGTAGCCGGCCGCTGAAAGGGGGGACGCATTACCGGATCACCGCCGAAGTGCCCGGTTACCCGATGGTGGAAGGGGAAGACGTGATCCCCGGCCAGGTGATCGATTTTACGGCAGACCTGGAAAAGCGCCCCGCCAATGGTGCGAACGATTATTTCATCCAGTTGAAGCTGAACGATCCGCCGGCGCAGCGGAATTATTACCGTGTGCGGTTGTATTCCCTGACCCAATATTCAAATTCAACACCCTGGCGCCGTCTGAGTAACATCACGTACCTGGGGCCCGAGCTGGAAGACCTTTTCTTCGGCGAAAGCAATCTGTTTCAATATGTGTTCGACGATGCGATGTTCGGCGGGCGTATCCGGCAATTGCCGTTCAAAACCCGGGAATGGTACCGCGTTATCAAATTCGAGCTGGAAGTGAGCGAAATTACCCGCGACACGTACCTCTTCATGCAATCCGCCGAGCTGCAACGCAGCAAGAACCACCATGCTTTCGCCGAAAAAGTGACAGTGCATAACAATATCCGGAACGGGCTGGGCCTCGTTGGCGGGATCGCCATCGGGTGGAAGGAATTAATTCCCTGATAGCTACAGATTACCATGTAAAGCAAAACGGCGCCCCGTTCCCGGGAGCGCCGTTTTTTTATTACGGTACGTTGTGCGTCAGGGCTTGTCCCACCAAACAGGTTCCGCCATATAGGTCGGATTTCCCGCATTGGGATTGGCTTCCAGCACTTTGACCATGTTGTAGTTGATCTCGTACGATGGAACGGCGCAACGGCGCGGCCAGTCGGTGGGGTTGGGATAACCTTCGGCCATTACGTGCGACGGCCGTTTGAACCCTTTGTAGACACCAGTGGCTTCGTTGTAATTGCCGCCCGCGTCTGCACAGAAATTCATGCGGCGCATATCCATCCAGGCTTCCGGTGAATAGCTCAGCGCGATCCATTTCTGGATCATGATATGGCTCATCGTGATATCCTGCGCGTTTTGCACAACGGATGTGCTGGCGAGGAAATTATCGATCGTGGTGCCGGCAATGCCCATGGTGTTCATATGCGAGCGGATGCCGGCTTTGTAGGCGGCCAGTGCTTCCGGGCGCTTGCCCTGGCGGAACAGCATTTCCGCTTCGATGAAGCGCATTTCGGCGTTGGTGATCAGCAGGCCTTTGCCGCCGCGTTGGGTGTACCAGGAGCCGGTGGACACGATTTTATCGCCGGGCTTCGGGGCCACGGGGTTTTTCCGCAGCGTGATGAAACGCGCATCGCTGGCTGCCGGGCCGGATTTGGGCATGTCGGACGCCATATCTACGCCCTCGGAGCGTACCAGCACGCCGCCGGCGTCGGTTGCACTGGGGATCATGAGCGCGGCGCGCGGGTCTTCCATGTTGTTGGCGCCGGTAGGGGCGCCGGTGTATTTGTTGGTGAGATAGTCGATGAACAGTTTCGTGGGGCGATAGTTGTTGTTGATGTTCACGTATTGCAGCGCGGCCTGAACGGTAGAAGTGGCCGGCGATTCGTCTACGTATTGCATGATGGCGCCCTCATCGTCGGTTTTAGGCGCCTTGTCGAGCAGATCGAGCACGGCCTGCGGATTGAATCCCGCTTTCTTGGAAGTGTGCAGCAGGAAGCGGGCCTTCAGCGCATAGGCCATCTTGATCCAGTCGGTGGCACTGCCGCCATGCAGGTAATCGCCTTTGGAAAGGGCGGGGGCGATGGCGCCCTGGGTTTTCTGGAGGTCGGCGATGGCTTCGTCCAGCAAGGCCAGCACTTTCGTTTGCACGTAAGCGCCGTCGTCGAATTTGGGCGTGAGCACTTTCGGATCGTCGAACTCATCGTAAGGCAGCATGCCGTAATAATCGGCCATGTACCCGAATCCCCAGGCTTTCATGATCTTGCCCACGCCCACGTAATGCCAGGCGTCCACTTTCTGCGCGGCAGCGATCATGGGCTGGATGTTCACGGCAGTGTTCACATACCAGCTCTGCCACGGCCATCCGGCAATGGCAGACGATGCGGCGGTGGAATTCCAGCGGCTCATTTCGTAAGCGGCCAGACCGTTGACGTAAACGGTGGCGAGCTGTTGGGTGACGAGTGCCGCGCGGGTGCCGGCGCTTTCATATCCGTCCACGAACTGCGCGAGGATGGGCGGAAGGCGCTGCTCGGGCGTGGGGTCCGCTTCCTGGCCTACGTTCGGGTTTTGATTGATGTCCAGCCATTTCTTACAGGATGTGAAGGAAACGGCGGCTATGGTGAGAATGCAAATGATCTTTTTCATGTCCCTCAGAATTAGAATTTAACATTTAAACTAACACCCAGTCCGGAAGTGGAAGGGATCCCGCCGTAGTCGATGCCTACAGACCCGGAACCGATCACACCCGCGCCGGCAGCGCTGGTCTCGGGGTCCATACCGGTGTAGTTCGTGAACAGCAGCAGGTTGTTGCCGTTGAGGCTCAGCGATGCGTTTTTCACCCATTTCATGCTGGTGAACATTCCCTGCGGGAGGTTGTAGGTGAGCGACAGCGAGCGCAGGCGCATCCAGTTCACTTTTTCCACGAAGAAGGGGATATGGTTCAGGTACATTTCGCGGTAGAATTTCTCCGTAGCTTTTACGGTAGCGGTTTTAGCCTCGTACTTGTTGGTGCCGGGGTTCATGGAAACGCCGGTGAGGGTGATGTCCTGGTCACGGTTTTCGGTGATGGTGCTGAGGCCGTTGCTCACGAGCATGTATTCCGTTCCGTTGAACACATCTCCGCCCAGCCGGAAATCCCACAGGAAGGAAAGGTTCCAGTTTTTGTAGGTGAAGCTGTTGTTGATGCCGCCCAGCAGGTTGGGCTCGCGGTTGCCCACGTTTTCGGTGGTGTTGCCGGAGATTTTGGGCAGGCCGGTCACCCAGTCGAGGATGGTGTTGCCGTTTTCGTCGTGCTGCCAGCGCGAGCCGCTGAGGCCCATGAAGTTGCCGCCGTCGAACGAGGCTGCTTTCGCATTGCCGACCTGCACGTCTGTCACGTAAAGGATGGGCAGGGCAGCGGGGAGCGATTTCACGGTGCCTTTGTTTTTGGAGAAGTTCAGCGCCACGTCCCAGTTGAAATCCTTTTTGCGGATGGGGTTGGCGTTGATAGACACTTCAATCCCCCGGTTCTCGATCTCGCCGGTATTCACATAGCTGAGGATGTAGCCGGTGGCGTTGGACACGCGGGGCTGGAGGATCTGGTCGCGGCTGTTGTTGATGTAATACGTTACGTCCAGCCCGAGGCGGTTGCCGAGGAACCGCAGTTCCGTACCTACTTCTGTGGATGTAGTGGTTTCCGGTTTCATGTTCGGGTTACCGCGCGTCCATTCATTGCGGAAACCGCCGCCGATGGTCAATTCCGGCGTTTTCAGGTAAGTGGCGGTCTGGTAAGCCGGCGCCACTTTGCCCACCTGGGCCCAGGAAGCGCGCACCTTGCCGTAGCTGAGGATGCTGTTCTTTTCCATCAGTTCGGTGAAGACGAAACTGCCGCTCACGGCGGGGTAGAAGAACGACCAGTTATCTTGCGTGAGGGTAGACGTCCAGTCGTTACGCCCCGTGGCGCTCAGGAACACCATATTTTTATACGAAACGCGGAGATCGCCGTAAGCGCCCACGAGCCTGGAGCGGTCGAGCTTCTGCAGGGCGTAGCGGTCGCGGCGGTCGGCGTTGTTGATGGTCCATTTGTTGGGCAGCAGGAGGTTTTCCGCGCGGAGGGAATTGGATTTCGTTTTGAAATCTTCCGCGGTGGTGCCCAGCAGGAAGTTCAGGTCCCAATCCCTGCCGATGTTCTTGTGGAAGTTCAGCATGAAGTTGGAATTGATGTATTGATAGTTCCTGTCCGTTTCGGAGATCATCCCTTTCAGCCAGGCTTCCTTCACGGAGGAGCCGGGGGAAACGATGGTGGAGAACTGGGTCACGTAATTATCGATACCGAGGCGATAGGTAGCGTCCAGCCAGTCGGTGATTTTCACGTTGGCGTAGGCCGTTCCCAGCCAGCGGTTGGTTTTATCGCCCTGCGGGTTGCGGTGCAGGATCCAGTTCGGGTTTTCGAGGTCGCCGTCGGCATCGAGGCTGATGGCGGGCAGGAGGCGGACCTTTGCGCCATTGGGATCGAGCCAGTACCGCATGTCGCGGTTACGGGGCCATACCAGCGCGCCTTCCAGCGCACCGTTGGTTTTGGCTTCCCAGAGCCCGTTGGCCGTGAGGGTTTTGGTGGTGTTGGCGTGGGAGAAGGAAGAATTGATACCGAAAGTGAACCGCCCTACCTTCTGTTCACCGTTAAAGCGGACCGTGGAGCGGTTGAAGCCCGTGGTAGGCACGATGCCGGTTTGCCGGAGATCGGAGCCGGAAAGGAAGAAGTTCCCGTTCTTGTTGCCGCCCGTAACGGTGAAGCTGTTATCGAACGCCTGGCCGTGCTGGAAAAAGTTGCGGACGTTGTCGTACACTTCCTCGCCTGCTTCGAAGCGTTTGCCCCAGGAAACGGTGGTTTGGTCGGTGAACGAGCCGTTCAGCGAAGAGCCCTGCTTGAAGGTGCTTTGCTGTTTCGGTAGTTTGTTCACCCAGCTGTTGGTGTACCGGGATGTGATGGATGCGCTCACGGCGCCGTCTTTGCCCTTTTTGGTGGTGATGACGATGGCGCCGTTGGCCGCGCGGATGCCGTAGAGGGCCGCGGCGGCGGGGCCTTTCAGCACCGAAATGCTTTCGATGTCTTCCGGGTTGAGGTCCATCGCGCGGTTGGAGTTGGTGGTGGAGCGGTTGATCATCCCGTCGAAGGCGCTGTTGTCTCCCTGGCCGGTGGAGTTATCGATCGGCATACCGTCTACCACGAACAGGGGCTGGTTGTCGCGCTCGAGCGAGGTGCCGCCGCGGATAACGATGGAGGCGGAGGAGCCGGGGGCGCCACCGGAGTTGGTGATGTTGAGGCCGGCGATCTTGCCGTTGAGGGAATTGATGAGGTTGGGATCCTTGTTTTTCATCAGTTCATCGGCCTTGATGTCTTGCACGGAATACCCCAATGCCTTTCGTTCCTTTTTGATGCCCATGGCGGTTACCACCACTTCGCCGAGCGCGCTGGAACTGGTTTCCATTAAGACGCGGAGCGTGGCGTTATCCCCGATCAGCACGTCTTTGGTGACATAGCCGATAAAGGAGAACTCCAGCACTTCGCCGGGCGCTGCGGAGATGGTGAACTGGCCGGATGGGTTGGTTTGCGCATAGCGCGTGGTGCCTTTGATACGGATGGAGACGCCGGGCATAGGTGTGCCGTCGTCTCCCTGCACGGTGCCGGTGATGGCTTTTTGCTGGGCCGGGGAGATGGCTGGCAGCAATAGGAGTATTAACGACAAAGCCGTTAATAGCCTGAGCATGTTTCTCATGGTAGCTGATTTTGTGAAAGAATATAACTGGTTGACAAATAGTGACATAGCTGAGCTGCATGCACATTGCACGATTTAAATTGGTTGCCGTTCCCGTGTCTTTTGGGCAAAGGGTTATCCAGACGTGGGTTTCCCGTTTGTTTTACAATGTGTTAAGGAATAGCGATTTGATTTTGATAAATATGCTGTCGTACTCGATGATTTCCCGTTGAAAAGCGTTTTCCCTGACCGGAATTGCGAATTCGACACCAATATAAGCGCAAAACCCGGTGAAATCAATGGATGTGGATTATTTTTTATTTCATATGCTTGCGAATTGCTTTCAGGGTGTTTACATTTACGCTTTGAAATCCCCCATATCGCCCCATGATTTGTATTTTATTGATTGTTAACGGTATAGGATTTCGGGGGATGATCGGGTAGGCTTGATAGTTTAACATTTAACTAATTTACTGTATCTTTGCATTGTTATGATACCATCGAAAGAATTTGAGCATATCCGCAATACCCTGGACGCGATCACCAGTTTGCGGTCGGCCATGCGGCAGTTCATCTCCAAAAAGATCAAGGAAGGGAATTATGACATCACGTACGAGATGATGCAGCTGCTGTTGGTGCTGTGGCGCGGCCATGAAGTGAACCAGCAGGAGATCGCCAACCTGCTCATCAAGAACAAGGCGAGCATCACCCCGTTGATCGACAACCTCAGCAAGCGCAAGCTCGTGGTGCGGACGGAAGACCCGTCTGACCGTCGCAACAAGATCATCGCCCTTACCAAGGCCGGGCGTGAGTACATGGAGGCGTTCAGCCCGGTGCTCGACGATTTCTTCCATCGGATAGAGACCGGCGTGACCATGGCCGAACTGGAAATGGTGAGCGAAGTGCTGATGAAAATGCGGAGGAACCTGGTGTCCTGATTTTTTTGCCCTAATGGTTAAAGATTTAACTATATAATGTTTAACGAAGATTGATCATGAAGAACATACTTGTCATATGGACGGCGATATTACTGGCATCGGGGCCTTTGCAGGCGCAGGATTCCCTGCGCCGGGTGGTGCCGCTCCCGGAGATATTCCGCCTCACCGAAACGGCGAACCCTTCGCTGAAGGTGTCTGCCGCCGGCGTAGCCCTGGCGCGCCAGCAAACGGAAGTGGCGCGGCTCCAGCGGTTGCCGGGCCTCAACGCCTCGCTGGGAGCGGGGTACATGGGCGATCCGCTCATCATCGACCGGAACTTTTCCAACACCACGAGCGTAGCGATGCCCAGTTTCACGAACTCGTTCGCGCTGCAGGCTACCCAGCTCATCTTCAAAGGGAACCAGGTGAAAAACAACATCGCCGCGGCCACGCTCCGCGAGCAACTGGCGGAACTGGGGCTGGAAAAGAACACGCAGGACATGAAGCTCCTCGCCGCCGGGAACTACTTCGACCTCTACAAACTCTACAACCAGCGGAAGGTGTATGCAGACAACATCGCCCTGGCCGGCGAACGCCTCAAAAACATCCGCCGGATGCACGCGGAAGGGATGGTGACGCGCAACGACGTGATCCGGAACGAACTGTTGCTGTCTAACCTGCAACTGGCATCCAACGTCATCGGCAACAACATCAACATCCTCAATAAACAACTCACCACGGCGCTCGGCCTGCCCGATGAACTGCTCATCCTCCCCGATACCACTTTGCTGGAGGAACACCCGGCAGTGAAAGACATCCGCTATTACCAGGCCCTCGTGCCGGGGCACCAGCCGGATGTGAAAATGGCCGCCAAAAGCACGGAGATCGCGCAGGCGGGACTGAAAGTCACGAAGGCGGACAGGCTCCCTTCGCTGTCGGCCTACGCGGGCAATAACCTGTCGAGGCCCGTGACGTCGGTGAGCCCCGCGCTCGACGCATATGCGAACGGCTGGCAGGCGGGATTAACGCTTTCCTTCAATATCGCGTCTATCTACACGGCCCCGAAACACATCAGACAGGCGGAACTGCAGGTGGACCAGTACCGCGCGGTGGAAATGGAGAAAATCCAGCAAGCGGGCGTGGCGGTGAACGCGGCGTACGTGAAGCACAACGAAGCCATCACGCAATGGCAGACGCTGGAGCAGAACCGGCGCCTGGCGGAAGAAAACTACCGCATCATCGAAAAGAAATACCTCAACCAGCTGGCCCTGGCCGTAGACCTGCTCGATGCCACCAACGCCAAGCTGGACGCGGAACTGCAATACACGAACGCGGAAATCAATATCCTCTTCACCTATTACCAGCTCCTCAAAACCACCGGACAATTATAAACACACAACACACTACATACAATGGCAACGCAACATAACAACAACAGGAAAACAGGCCGGCACAAACGGCGGATGATGTACGTCAACATCGCCGCGTTCGTGCTCATTGCCGCGGGGCTCGTTTGGGTGCTCCGCCAGTATTTCCATGTGGGCGACGGCAGCTATACCAATGCCGCGCAGGTGGAGGCTTTCATCAACCCCATCAACACCCGCGTGCCGGGTTACATCAAAGAAATCCGTTTCATCGAGCACCAGGCAGTGAAGCAGGGCGATACACTGGTGGTGATAGACGACCGCGAGCTGCAAACGGCCCTCGCGCAGGCGGAAGCGGCGTATGCCAACGCCCTGGCGGCGAAGGCTACTACGGCATCTTCCGTGCGGACGGTCAGGAACAACATCGGTGTGTCGGAAGCGAACATCGCCGGCGCGAAAGCCCGGCTCTGGAACGCGGAACAGAATTATAAAAGATACGAAAGCCTGCTGAAGGACGATGCCGTTACCCGTCAGCAGTTCGAACAGATGAAAACGGAATACGACGCGCAGAAAGCCACTTACGACGCCCTCGTGAACCAGCGTACCACCACCAGCCTGAGCGCCGATGAAACGGCCACCCGGCTGGCGGTGAACGACGCGGAGATCAAACGCGCCAAAGCGGCGCTGGACATGGCCCGCCTCAATATCGGCTACACCGTCATCACCGCCCCGCACAACGGGTTCGTGGGCCGGCGGAGCATCAACGAAGGGCAGTTGCTCCAGGCGGGGCAACAGGTGGCCACGATCGTGACGAGCGAACAGAAATGGGTGACCGCCAATTACCGCGAGCGGCAGATGGACAAGATCCGGATCGGCCGGAAGCTCCGCATTAAGGTGGATGCGCTCGGCGATAAGGAATACATCGGTGAAGTGACGGCCATTTCAGCCGCCACGGGGAGTCGCTACGCCTCCGTGCCTGTAGATAACTCGACCGGCAACTTCGTGAAAGTGCAGCAACGGATACCGGTGCGCATCGAATTCACGCAAGACAATGCCCCGGAAGCCCTCGCGCTGCTGCGCGCCGGGATGAACGTGGTGATCACACTCGATTAATCATGAACCAGTTATACGACAAAGGACTTTTTCACAGCTGGGTGCCCAGGCCCTGGCGCTGCTGCTCATCGGCGTTTTCGAGCTGCCGGTGCTGGCGGCCGCGGGTGTATATACCGGTAATATCAGCGATATGGTGGGGAGCCTCGGCACTTATACCGAAGTGATCTCGATGGCCAATTACGCCAACGTGATCGGCATGGGGGCCGTGGTGCCGGTGATCTTGCGGCTGGAGCGGCGGTTCCGGGGGAAGGAATTGCTCCTAGGCTGCTTCCTGGCGCTGGCGGCGCTTTCCGTGCTATGCGCCATGACCACGGAGCCCCTGGTAATCGTGGGCGCTTCGTTCCTCATGGGCATTTTCAAGATGCTGGCTTTGCTGAAAATGATCCCCGTGATCATGTTCCTCATCACGCCCACCGGCGACCGCGGCAAATTCTATTCGTTTTACTATACCATCAGCATCGTGACGAGCCAGCTGGTGATCTGGGGGACCACCGGCCTGGCGTACAAATCTGAATGGCAGGCGGTGTATTATGCGATAGCGGGGATTTTACTGATCAACGCATTGCTGGCTGTGATTTTCATGCATAACAAGCGCAGTGCGCGGGCGGTGTCTTTGAAAGGCATCGACTGGTGGAGCATGGCGATCTTCGCCGCTGCTTTTCTGTTGCTGGATTATGTGCTGGTGTTTGCGCGGCAGCAGGCCTGGTTTTCGTCCACATCGATCCAGTGGGCGGCAGTGGGGTTTGTGTTGATGGCGGGCCTGTTCATATGGCGCCAGCTAATGCTTCGACATCCCTTCATAGACGTGCGCGTTTTCCGGAAAACGCCCGTGTGGCATGGATTGCTGTTGTTGATGAGCCTGGGCGTGTATATGGGCACCGCGGCCATGCAAACCACATTCACCACAGGCGTGCTGGGGTACGACAACTATACCAACGCCATCCTCTACGCCTGGATGATCCCCGGTATCATCGCCGGCGGCATCATGGGCGCGGTGGGCTTTAAACGGGGATGGCATCTCAAATACTTCATTTTCGGCGGCTATCTGTGTTTCATGGCGTATAGCGTGAGCATGTACTTCCTCATGGCGCCCGTCATCGACATCGAATATCTCTACGTCATCAGTGTGGTAAAGGGTTTGGGGATGACGGTCCTGTTCATCGGGATCTGGTATTACGCCATGAGCACCCTCCCGATGGATGAAATGCTGAGTGCCGTGAGCGTGCTCATGGTGGTGCGGACCTTCGTGGGCGTAGCGCTTTTCGCCGCGGTGTATTCCTGGGCGCAATACCAGCTGCAATGGCAAAGCGCCGCTAATCTGGCCACCGGGATGGATGCCGTTGCCTACGACGGCGGGATGGCGCTATACGGCCAATTGCAGGTGCAGGCAGTGCTGGATGCCACCAAAACGCTGTACGGGTACGTATGCATCGGGGGGCTTTTCATTTTGACGTATGTGTTGACGCATCACTTCGGCCGGCTGGATTTCCGGCGGATGGTGACGATCAGTCGCGCGATTTCCGGGACGCCGCTGAAGGCGCGTTTCCGCAGGAGGAGGGACGACGATGAGGGGGATGCGGTGGCCGCCGCGGCAGCGGCGGCTTGAGTTGTAATGGGAGAGACCGGAAGTTGTGGTTGGATTTCGGTGTTTGGCACGGCGTGGGATAGATTCCAGAATATCCCAGGCGCGATGACGATGTGCGATTCAAATCCTCCGGTTCAGGAAGTCACAGCACACGCCTACTATCACTCCCCAACAGCTTCAAAATCATTTACAACGTTGGAAATCGGTCAAAGACCGCCACGGATGCAATTCCGCCGGAAAATTCCCGGAAAATTCCCATATTGAGTCAAAATAATCTTACAAAACATATGTCTACAAGAAGAAACTTCCTGTTGCAAACCGCATTGGGACTGGTCGCCACCGCGGCGGGGCCCCTGGCTGCGGTAGCGGCGGCGCCGAAGCCGGAAGGCCAGCGCTTCCCCATGGGCATGGCGGGTTACACCTTCGCCAAGTTCAGTGTGGATGAAGCGATCGCCCAGATGCAACGCGCCGGCATCGAGTACATTTCCGTGAAAGACATCCACCTGCCCCTGAACAGCTCGGAAGAGAAGATCGCCGAAGTCCTGGGTAAGTTCAAAGCGGCCGGCATCAAGGTGTACGCCGTGGGTGTGATTTACATGAAAACCGAAAAGGCCGTGGATGAGGCGTTCGCCTATGCTGCGAAGGTGGGCGTTCCCCTGATCGTGGGTGTTCCCAATCCCGAATTGCTCGATTACACAGAGGCAAAGATCAAAGCGACGAACATCCGCCTGGCGATCCACAACCATGGCCCGGAAGACAAGCTCTACCCCGGTCCCAAAAACGTGTACGACCTCATCAAGCACCGCGACGCGCGCATGGGCATTTGCCTGGACATCGGTCACGCCATGCGGGCAGGAGAGGAGCCCGGCCAGGCGATGAAGCTGTACAAAGACCGTATTTTCGATCTGCACCTGAAAGATGTGACGGTGGCCTCCAACCAGGGGAAACCCACGGAGATCGGCCGCGGGGTCATTAATTTCCCCGGCTTTGTGCAATCGATGGCAAGGATTAATTATAAGGGCATTTGCAGTATAGAGTATGAGAAGAACATGGCGGACCCGCTGCCGGGGATCGCGGAGGGGAAAGGGTTTTTTGAGGGGGTGGTGAGGAGTTTGGTGAAGTAGGGTTCCTGATTTTTGGAGGGCTCCATGGCTGTAGTGGTCATGGAGCCTTTTTCTGTCACTGCATTTTGGATGCCGTAAGTGTCTGTATTTTTATTTAACTCAAAGATTCCGTTAGCTTCGACAAGTTGAGTATTCTCGCCATTCCGAATGTGCCAAACATTTATTGCATTTTCTAATTGAGCTGAAGTAGTGATTTAGTTTCGCGAGTAATTTTTTTATTGTTGCCATTGGATGTACGATTTCATTGTAGTGTGGGCTGATTGATGCCAAAGCTTTGAGAGGAGCAGATTGTTTTCATCCCCCATACGAACTGAAAAGGGATAGTAAAAATCCTACATTTAGAGTAGAAATAGGCGATCCATGCAACACTGTTCAGGTTAATGATCATATTTATGGACTTAGTTCAGCTCTAATTGATCCCAGTGCCAGTAATGGAGGCAATTTTATTTGTTGTATAAAAATTGTAGTCGATACGGGACCTTGCATTGATCAGCCAACTATTGATCCTACCGATACTTTATCTGTGGTAAGTATAAAGTTTCACAAGCTTACTGCAAGTCAACTGCTAATTAGTTATCAATTTACATTTACTAACTGTGGTTGTTAAACTTATTGAAACGACATTGAATATTAACAATACATAAAATCCCCTATTATGAAAAAATGGAAATTCACTTTCGCAAGTATTATTATCATTGTTGCCGTTGGATGTACGATTGCAGTACAGGCTGGGCTGATTTACGCCAAGCCTTTGAGAGTTGCAGATTGTTTCCGTCCCCCATACGAACTGCAAAGGGGGTGTTTCGGGTCGTCATTTACAGTAGAAATAGGCTCTCTATGCAATGCTGTCCAGGTTGGTGATCATGTTTTTGAACTAAGTACAACTCTTATTGATCCTGCGGTCTCCTGTTTTGGTGGCGCTTATATATGTTGCATAAGAATTGTAGCCGATAATGCACCTTGCTTTGATCAGCCAACTATTGATCCTTTCGGTCCTTTCCCTACGGGTAGGTATAAAGTCTCTCAAGTTTTCTGTAAGGCTACTCCAAATTGATGTAATTCTGTCTTTTGTTCTTTGTTGATACTAGGCGTTAGGCAGATGTACAATGTTTAATATTTTGATTCACTGTTGTATTTATTTTAGCTACATATGCTGATGTATTTTTCTTTATCGGTCCATATAACTAAAAAATACTAATCACATTCAGGTATTAGTAATTTCCTAGATTGGGCGAAAATTGAGCTCATAAGGACAGGCAACTATATTGATGGGATGTGGCTAATTCGAAATATCCAATTAGAGGTAATTTCTGCATAGGGAAGAATACATTTACCGAATCTGAATCGTACCTGGATATAATACGTTTGCGGACAAGTCCTGGATGGCCCCTTTGCATACCATCACTTTAGTGAAATGCAAGATCTCGTCAGTATATTATAGATATTCCAATATTTTAATGTTTTTCATTAAAAGGCATCATAAAGTTTGATGCCTATTTGTTTTGATAGCCTTTTCGGGGGGCGGGTAGCTGTAGCAATTACTGTGATTGAAATATAATTTGATCAATCGAGTTTAGGTTGATTTTTTTAGTATAAAATGTGATGTGCGCTGGGATTAAGGTATTTATAAAAATACTGTATAAATCTTCAGATTTTTTTTACACTGCATTCTTTCTGCTGTAGGTGTTGTTAATTTAGCTATGTCAACAGCAACGAAAAGCTTAAGACGCAAAAAGAGTACGCAATTTATTGAATGCCTATTCCACCATTTAAAGTCAATTACCATTGATTTAATTGTACCCAAAGACACAAGAGTATGCTTAAGAATGTAACTCGGAAAATCCGAATTTCACAGCTTTGCCTGGAGCTTATTGTCGCGTTGTTAATTATCTTATGGGTGTATACATCCATCAGTAAGATATTTGACTTCAGCAATTTTAAAACCCAATTAGGATTGTCGCCTTTCATAAGTGGTATGTCTGGATTTCTTTCATTTGCAATTCCTACGGGTGAATTACTACTTGCTTTATTGCTCGTAATTAAGAAAACAAGAATAGTAGGGCTGTATGCGTCTTTTGCCCTGATGCTCATGTTTACAATTTATATATACATGATGCTACAATATGCATATGATTTGCCATGTAGTTGTGGAGGTGTTCTAGCAAAAATGACTTGGAGCGATCACCTTTATTTTAATGGTGCGTTTACAATCGCTGCATTAATTGGTGTGCTAATCGTTGAAAGAAAAGTATACGTACTTAAAACAGCCTAGTTAAAGTAGAATCCTAAAAAGTAATTAATATGAGAAGAGCTGTGTTATATCGTATCGGTGGAATTGTGGTCGTTGTGACTGGATTTATGTTTCTATTAATGAGTATTACTCCACTTCCGAACGCTGCAAATAACGGTTTTTCCAGGAACTTATTGTCTAGTTCATCACTTCATGAAATCACATCATATGAGTTTGTTGAACCTTTGAATAAGATTGTGGGAATATCTGATGACAAAATATTTTTAGCCGGCGATAGTCCAACAGGATTACTAGCGATCGATAAAAAAAGTGGGAAAACCGATACGATTGTTATTCGAATGAATATCCCTCCCGATAAAATGGTGCCGTATTGTTTGGAAATAGATTCTAATAAATTGTATTTGCACTTGAATAATTTGCAGGTAGTTGTTTCAGGGTCTTTCTCCGATGACGGAATAAAAGTATGCTCGTTAAACACTCAGGTATTTACCAAATCAGTGCAGATTTCGCCAGAGCAATTGGTAATACGAACATTTAATAAGGATTTTAGCGAACAGATTTTTGAAAAGATTAGTTCCATTACAGGCGAAAAAAGTAAGGAAAAAGTTGTTGAAGAACTAATGGATGGCCAAGGCGGTATGTCTACAGACGGAATGTTGAAGTTTGAGAAAAAGAGTGGAAGACTTTTTTATGTCGAGGCATTTCGAAATAGGTTTTATTGCATGGATACAGGTTTGAATTTGTTGTATAAACATCGGACAATTGATACTATATCAACCAATGCAGTTGGAGTTGCCACGGAGGATTCTGGTGATTCCACATTGAAATTGATTCCTGGAATGGCACGAAAAAACGTGAATAGGGACATTTTGTTAGATGAAAAGTACTTATACATTGTTTCAAATTTAAGAGCTGATAACCAGAGTCACTCTTTATTTAACAACTCCGTCTCTCTTGATCGGTATCAAATTGTTGATGGTAGTTATAATGGAAGCATAATCATAAATAAAATCAGAAATAAGGCTTTTAAATCATCAAAAATTTATAAAGATGAATTATATGCCTTATATGATGGGAAGATAGTGGTTTATGATCTTAAGACAAAGTAAAAATATAGCGCTATAAAAGGATCACTTCATGTCCTTAAAATGAGGTTAATTAATCCAATTCTTAACTCTTAAAAGATTACGAACATGAAAAATTTGAAATTTAGCTTTGCTGCGATTATTGCAGTTGTTGCCCTGGGTTTCACTATCGCTGCTCAAGCCGGCGCATTTGAAACTAAAGCTGTACGCGTTGCTGATTGTTTCCGTCCTACCGTGGAACTGAAAAATGGCTGCCCTGCTGGTGAGCCTGCTCAGGTTCTGATTGGTGCAGCATGCTCTAGCGTTCAACTTAATGATCATATCTATGATCTTAGCACAACTCTTATCGATCCGACTCCTGCAGTTTGCAATTCTGGCCAATTTATCTGCTGCTTCCGCATTGTAGCAGAAACCTCTACCGCTTGTTCTGATCAGCCGACTATTGATCCGGAAGGTAGCTTACCGTCAGCTAAATACAAAGTATCTCAAGTATTTTGCAAAAGCACTAATAACTAATAGACATTAGTTGTTAATAAATGGTAAAGGGGCATCATATTTAATCGATGCCCCTTTTAATTTGAATTGTATATAGGAAGTTATTAAATATTATAATTCGTGTCGTGTTAGTGCCTGAAAAGATCTTTTAGAGTATTGCGGAGGCTAACGTCCCTTAGTTCTGGGCCGAATGATTGGATTCCGGAGCTAGCGGATTGGAAGGAAATCAGTTTTCCTTGATTATCAATTAGGATATATACTGGTATAGAAGATACACGAAAAATGTTTCCGCTAATGAGTTCATCAGGATCGATTGTATGCACCCACGGCATTGCTTCTTTAGAAAGTGCGGATTTCCAAGATTTTTCATTTTTGTCTATGGATATACTAACGATGCCTAATCCGTTATCTCCGTATATTTTATAAACTTCTTTAAGATTCGGAATTTCCTCCCTGCATGGCGTACACCAACTTGCCCAAATGTCAATTAAAACATACTTTTTTGTCGCAGCGTATTGCAAAATGCTTATAGAGTCGCCAGACTCTGTGGGAAATTTGAAATCGGGTAGGATTTTACCTTCCATGATATTGTGAGCATCTGTCAGGTAGTGGAGCGTTTTGTTAATAATTTGTCCGTAATAACTTTCCTTGACTTTGTTACTAAAAGTGCTATAAATGAAAGCTAGTTCTACTTTTCCCAGTTTTTGTGAAAATAATTCTGTAATAACACTTGTACCGTAACTATCTGGATATTTAAGTAAAGCCTTTTTTACAGTAGTTGTATATATACTGTCCATCGCGTCGCCTCCTTTTGGGAACCGGAGTCTCATGTCTTTATTAATTGCGCGTATTTCATCAATTAATTTATGATAGTTTTCATTGGTTTTGGAATTTATGAAGTTGACTACTGGCCAATTTTCTAAATTCCCTTGAATCGAGAAATTATTATTTTCTATAATAAATGGCATAGGTTCCAATCCACTCGGAACCACTTTTTTGATGTCACTTTGGTCAAATGCAAGTGCATGAATTTTCCCTACAATATCGTCGGTGCCAGACAAGTGAAAGGATTCGTTTTTGCTAAAAGTTATGCCAATGGTGTCTATTTTAGTTTCGTTATTTGTTTTAATAAGGTATATTCTGGTGCCGTCAGGTAGACCTTTAATTTTTCCTTTGACCGTATAATTAATTTGATTGCTTGCTAATGTTGTTAGTGTTGGAAGTAAACAACAGGAAAGAAAAATTAGCTTTTGTAAGGTGTATTTTCTCATTTTTAATAAGGAGGTTTATTTTGTTAGTTAACGGAAAAACTCTTCATTTTATAAAGCGGCAAGGATTTTCGCTTCAATGTCTGAGTCTAGGAAATAGGAATATGAAATTGTTTTTCCTTCTTTATTAAGTAGTAAGTATCTCGGGAATGCAAAAAATGCATAATCGGATAAATATTTAGTGGAAAAGTTTTTACCGGTATTATCTTCCGAGAAAAGTACTGTTTCCCATTTTACATTGGCGCTTGAATTTATTTTTTCAATTTTTGAAAGTGATTTTATATTCGCAGCACATGCTGCGATAACACTGAATCCTTTGTCCTTGTACTTTTCTAGTAGGAGATTGACCTTTGGAAATGCTGCAATACAACTGGAACACCCAATCGACCATAAATCCAGTAACACGACTTGACCTTTAAAATCCTTGATATTTAAATGTGTTCCTTTTGTGGTTTTTCCTTCGAACGGCAATGGTACACTATATGAATTAAATAATTTCATATTGTATTGCTGCCAGCCTTTAAGTATTTCGTTTTTTTCGTCCTCAAAACTGGTAATGAATATTAATATGTCTTCGACGGTAAGGTCGAATTCATCAATTCGAGTAAAGAATTGTTCTGTGAGTAATTGATAATAATCACTTAAATATGGTGTAAAGCCGTCTCTTTCATTCTTGATCCCAAAACTGTCAGCCTTAGCTGTATTCAAAAAGTACTCTTTTATTTTTTCAAGCATTATATCCTTGGAGGGTCTGAATGCGGTGTTTTGACAAAGCTTAAGGTAGTTTTTTAGTTTATACAAATAATAGGCTTTTGTTGTAATGTTGTCTTTACCGCCAATACTATCGATATAACAAAAGTACTCCTTTGCCATTTCGTCAAGTTGCCTTGAGTTTTTATTGTAACTTGCTGTATCTATCTCAGCTGTATATTGATGTATGTTCTTTGGTATTTTTGTATAAAGCTTTGCGCCTTCAGTTCTGTCACGCCAGTAGTGTATGTAGTTAGCTTTATTGCTTGCATTTGTTAAGAACCATTCAAATTTTCTTTTATCCTTTGGGTATTCATTCCAAAATTCAATCCATACCTGCTGAAATTTGCAAGAAAGTGAGTCCAATTTGGCAATGAGTAAGGCTCTATGCTCTGTATCATTCAGTTCTAGTTGCGCCAATCTATCACCTGCATTCCGGATTTCTGTGCCAAACTTCACTATAGAATCATACTTCAGTTGAGGGTTAGATAAATCTTTACCTTTTGCTTTCGGGACAGTAAGTGTAAGTAACAGGATAAGAATATGCAAATCCCATTTAACTTTCCTTCGAACATTCATATTTAACTATTTTAATTAAACATCGTTTTCTTAAATAAGAGTAGAAATGTTCTAAAAAGGGGTAATCACATTAATCGCTAATTACTCCAACCTGGGTTTTGCTCTAGTGACGAAAATGACATTTCGTCTTCGGGTAACGGAAGTGTATATTGGTAAGAATGGCTTAGCCGGTAAACTTGACCACCAATTGTACGTTCTATTTTGGGAGCATGGAGAGCATCGTCTTTAAGTCTGCGTAAATCACTCCACCTTATACCCCTATATATCAACTCCTTATGGCGCTCTGTCACAATTAAGTCAATTGCATCTTTCTGATTATCAATTTCAAATGGCTGGTAAGTTGAGTGCCCATTTTCGTCTGTTCTAAACCTGGTCTTAAGTAAGTTATTTACGTCCATCAGCGCAAGTTGTATATTATTTAATCTTGCATAGGCTTCCGCCCTATTTAGTAATATTTCATCATTTGCAATACCGGAGAATTTTTCACCATCATTAGAGTAGTCCCCAATAAAGATATATCCACTGTCAACTTCTTGAAAGAATACTGATTTTCGGAGGTCATTTTCTGCATAATCATTATATAGAGAAGTATCGATATACGAATCTGAGATGGATAACATTGGAATTGTCAACATCGCAGAATGAAATATTACTTCAGGATTAAAAATGCCAATGCCAAGTCTGCCAATCGGTAAGCTATTAAAATCCAATAACTTATTGTTTATTGAAAGTGACGAATCTGAGTACTTTACACATAGACCATAGTTGCCAGTTAAGAGATAAAAACGGGAAAGAAGTGCATAACAACTGTTCTTGCTAGCCCTGGTAGCAAGACTAGGTTTTGTGGGAAGTAGCGGAATAGCACTTTTTATGGCGTTTTCTATTCGTTCATATGTTTCTTTTACTCCGGCGCGTTGGCTTTTAATTGTAATATCAATACCTTCTCTTATTGGTAGCCCAAATTTGCTGATAGTACTAGCTTTATATGGTTCCGCATATAGCTGCGCAATTTCGAAGTAAGTTTTAGCAATAATAAACAACGCGTTACCTTTTATTCTGTCGTATTGTACTGCGTTATGGAGTCCCCGATCTATTTTTTCAATATTAACTAGCACGAGATTGCAAATAAATATTTTTCGATATGCTTGATTCCAATCTACGACTGCTGTATAAGGTTGTTTATATGACCAGGTATACGCATTGGTGCTATTGTTGTAATCCGGGAAGTCTATTAGATAGTTCGGCCACGTAGACTCGAGTAAATGATGGCCATCCGATGATACTTCTCCAAGTGCAGGTGTATTTGCAGAAATTGTATTGTAGTCGTCAAGCAAAAGTTCTAAGTCGTCCAAAGTTGAAGGAATGGTTTGGTTTTTATCAGCCTTAATATCAAACCAATCTTTAGAACAGGAAGTACTTAGAGCTAGAAACAAGAAAATGACTATGGTGCTGAGAGTATGTTTCTTCATGGTATAATATGATTAGTAGGTTAGAACTGTACGGATAAACCTCCGAAATAAGATGTTGGATTTGCGTAATAAGTAAATGCACCGTTCAATCTTGGATCATATTTGCTTTGTTTCCAAATTATCCCGATATTATCCACATAAAAGTAGAGTAGGACTTTTGATAAGGTTTTTGATCCTTTGAGATAAGGTGTAAGATCGCAGTTTAATCTAATGTCTTGAAGTTGAATCATATCACCACTTTCGACTAATACGCTTGCTTGGCTATATACGCTATAACGTCGATCTGGATAGGCGTCGGCAAATCCAGGTACATTCGTTATTTTCTCATCTCCAGGTTTTTTCCATGCATATAAATAGTCTTCATGTTTGAAATTTCGGTCGATATCAAAACGGCCATTGAAAGAAGACCTTAAAAACACATTTTTAAATCTATAGTTTATTCCAATCGAGGAGGAAAAGTTTCTCCACGCAACTTCGGTTCTCCAAGCTCCAGTCCAGCTAGGTGTTAGTCGGCCATTATATTCAAAGTCTTTTAGCGTTGCTGATCTAAATTGCCTGGACCCTACTATTTTGTCATCAATATAAAGTAATGCATCACCATTTTCTGCGCTAAGTCCTGCCCATTTATAGGTATATAATTTGTCGACGGGTTTACCTATTTCGGGTAATCTACCTGTGAAATTAATCGGCTGTACTTGACCTATCGGCATTTCAACAAGATAATTCGTAACTTTATTTGTATTATAACTTAAAAGAAAGACATTTCTTATTGAAATTTCACCAAGCTTATTGTTGTTTGCTAGGTTTAGATCCATCCCTTTTGTCTTTATGCTTGCATTATTGCCCTGATATTCCAGAAATCCTGTGCTTGGTGCTGATTTTATCGGTCCAATTAAATTCTGCCCATTTTTCAAATAGAATTCTAATGTCCCACTGAGTCTATTCTTAAAGAATGAAAAATCTGAAGCTATGTTAATGTGTTTGACTTTTTCCCATCCAAGTTTTGGATTAGGTGGAGTAGTAATAGTTGCATATGGAATATTTGTAGGGCTGGTAGGGTTCATGTAAGTGGCTGTAGCAAATGGGGATGTTCCGGCATTGACATTTCCACTATAGCCATATGTGATACGAAAAGCAAGTCTATCGATAAACTTTGTATTGAAGAAGGACTCATTTGATAGCTTCCAACCCAAACCAACAGAGCCTAGCGGTACAATTCTATCGTTTGCTTTCACGCCAAAGAAATTGCTCTGGTCTATTCGGCCGCTAGCAGATATTATATATTTTTCATCATAGGTGTAAGAGGCATTTGCCAAGTAACTACCAAATCTATTTACAAAACCTGATAAAATGGCAGAATAGGGAGCAATGATACTTGAGCTATTAAACGGACGTTCAATCCATGTGCCATAAAGTAAATTTTGAACCGTATTTGTTTCTTGATTGTATCCCCATTGGCGAACTTCTATGTTTTGATCTTGGTTGGTTTCTCTTCTTTCAATTGCAGCTAATGCGACGATACTATGTAATCCAAATGTTTTATTGTAATTTAAGCTTCCTCTTAAATTCCAGGAGGTGATTTTAGATGTTGATCGATCATAGGAGTCACCTTTCGGGTAGGGATATACTAAAGTGCCTGTCGATGGGTCTGTTTGTACGAATTTGTTTATTTGGTCGCGGGTGTTATACGTTTCCAAAGAATTAATCACATTGCTTTCTGCTTGATTGTGCTGGTATTGATACTGGATTGAAGCAGTTAGTGCTCCTGAAAACTGAAAATTTAAAGCCCCAATAAATCTAATATCATTTGATTGGTTTTTTATTTGCCCATTTTGAGCCTCACTTAATGGATAATAGTGCCAATCAAGAATTCCTGGAGCATTTATGGTATCAGTAAAAAGACTTCTGAAATTAGCCTGAATTGGTAATGCGTTGCCCTGATGATCAGCTAGCTTATTATACGTATATTTTAAGAGCCTATCCTGATCATTTGTTAGATTGTTTTTAGAATTTAGATCAGACTTTATCCAATTTATTTCAGTTGTAATACTTAGTTTATTAATTGGCTGCCAACTATTGTTCCATCTAAATGTTAGTCGTTCGTTTTTAGTGTTAATGTCGAATGGGACTGATTTATCGTAGCCAAAGGACGTATAATACTGGTTCTTTTCGCTTCCCCCAGTTATACTTAAGGAGTATTGCTGAGTGGTAGGGTGTTGCATTAAATGATTGTAAATTTCAGTTCTTATATCCGTATTTTCCATCTCACTGATTAACTTTTGAGTTTCGGCATTTGAAAGAGTTCCGAGCCTATTCTTGTGAAGAATTTCAGCTACAAGAGGAATCGGTTGAAATGAGTATGCACCAGTTAGATAGCCATCATAGTATCCCTGATTAAACCTTTTTTTTCCAAGTCAATTACATCTTTGCTTGGTACTGATGGGATAGATCGTATATTAGGCTTATTACTGAATGAGAAATTGCTATTGAAAGATAATGTTGCTTTTCTATTTGGTTTACCTCTTTTTGTAGTGATAACAATTACCCCGTTTCCAGCCCTTACCCCCCAAATAGATGCGGAGGCTGCATCTTTTAAAATTGTTACGCTTTCAATATCATTAGGGTTGATTACTGCGGGATCTCCCTCAAAGATGAAATTGTCAACAACTAATAGTGGAGAGGTTTCGGCGTTTATGGTTGAGATTCCTCGTATTTGATATCCAGAAAGTGGTTTAGAGATTGACGTTTGAGTTGTTCGAACAAGCCCCGGAACAACGTCGTTTAACCTATCAAGTACCTTTGATCCAACTCTTCTATTAAACAGTTCGTTATCGACAAACGTAAAACTTCCAGTGGCTCTTTCTTTAGGAATGTCTTGGTAGCCAGTTGAGACTACCTCAATCTTCTGAAGTTCAGTTACTCGCTCTTTCAATACAATGCTAACAATTGCACTTTCCTTTACTTTTAGTTCTTGATTTTCGTAGCCAATACTAGTAAATAAAAGAGTCGCATTTTTTTCGTTCGCATGTAATTCAAAGTATCCATTTTCGATAGAAATTGTATGCGTAGGAGTACCTTTAACAATAACTGTAACACCTACTAGGCCATTCCCTTTTTCATTAAGTATTTTTCCTTTTATAATAAGAAGTTTATTAGTGTCTTGCTTATTCTGAATAAAGTTAAATGTAGTTGTGAGTCGCTGCTGCTTCTTCAGAATAATCGACTTATCCTTAAACTGATACTCCACCTTAAAAGGCTCCAGCAATTCGTCCAGCACCTTTTCGATTGGAGTCTGCTTCACGTTGATCGATATCAGCGATGAAGCGTCTATCGTTCCTCCAGAATAGAAAAACGTATAGCCGCTTTGTTTCTCTATCGACTGGAGCACTTTCGATATTTCCGTGTTCTGGTAGTTCAGTGTGATTTTGGTATTCACCTGTTCGAAAGCCAGGCAAGGGATAATAAGCAAGGTCATTATCATGCCGGCGAGCAATCGAACCTTGCTGGATTTGATTGTAAACGTTCGTTCCATTACGATAGCTTTAGATAGTCAGTAAGTTTGGTTGTGTTCTTCTGCCAAAAAGAGAATTGTAGCATTCCGTGTCCGTTGTGATTGATCTGGGTAATCACGCGCTAGTTTTTTATAGTTAACGAGGGAATTGTTAATGAACGTAAATTTAACATCCACTTTGTTGGGTCATGGTTAGCCGTTTGTTAACCAACTCGTGTTTTAATGATGAGATTAACAAATAATAAACATTTATCCTTTATGGGAATTCGCAAATTTGTGTATAACATCTACGGTTGTACGTCCATGCAAATTAGTTCTAGCCTTCGATGTCCATAAAACTCAGATTCACCAGCCCCCGCCACTCAGCCGGCGGGGCGCTTTTTTTATAGCCCGTTACACCCCCGCCCACACCCACATTCCCCCCGCATCAGAAGAAAAAAATTCCTTACCTTCCCCATACCACAGAGCCCATATCAATCCATGCCCGCACAAAACAACAATAACACCGAAAATCAAATCATCAACAGCATCCCCAACGCTGCATACCTCACCGATCATAACGGTTTCATCCTCCATTGCAACTCCGCCGCCGCCAAACTCTGGGGCCGCGAGCCGGCCATCGGCCTAGACCGGTACTGCGGTGCCCACAAAGCCTTCCAGCTCGACGGGCACACCCCCGTTGACCCGGAATCCTGCCCCATGGCCATCTGCCTCCGCACCGGCGAGCCCGTGCAAGGGCAGGAGATCATCATCGAACGGCCAGACGGCACCCGCTCATACATCCTCCCCAATCCCAAACCGCTGTTCGACGCCGCCGGGAACCTGGCCGGAGGCATCAACCTCATCACCGACCTCACCGCCCAACGCCTCCAGAACGAAGGCCTCACACACCTGGCCGCCATCGTGGAGTCGTCGGACGATGCCATCATCTCCAAAACCCTCGAAGGCATCATCACCTCCTGGAACAAATCGGCCGAACGCATCTTCGGGTACAAAGCCGATGAAATGATCGGCAAACACATCTCCACGCTCATCCCGGCCGACCGGCAAGACGAAGAGCCCGCCATCCTCCGCCAACTCGCCGCCGGCAGACGGGTCGACCACTTTGAAACGGAACGCCTCACCAGCGATGGCCGCATCATCAATATATCCCTCACCATTTCCCCCATCCGCGATGCCTCCGGCACCATCATCGGTGCCTCCAAAATCGCGCGGGACATCACCAGCCAGAAACGCGGCGAACTGCTCCTCCGCCTCGGCGAAGAACGCTTTCGTATGGCTGTTTCCGCCACCAAACTCGGCGTCTGGGAAGTGGACCTCCGCACCGGGCTCGTCACCTGCTCAGACGAATGCCGCGTCATCCTCGGGCTCGATATCGACTCCGTGGCCGACCTCCAGACCCTCGAAGCCCTCCTGCACCCCGTCGGCAACACCCGCGCCCTCCTCCAACTCAAAGCCCTCGTGGAAGAGAACACCGGCGGAGATTATGACGCCGTGCACCGCATCGTCCGCCCGGCCGATCATAAACACCGCTGGGTAAGGGTCCGCGGCGCATACTTCCATGGACGCGACGGCCGCCCGGAACGCCTCCTCGGCACTTTGCTCGACATCACCCCCGAAAAAGAAGCGGAATTGCACCTCGAACGGACCGTGCAGCAGCGCACCGTAGAGCTCATCAAATCCAACGAACGCCTGGGCAAATCCAACCGCGACCTGGAAGAATTCGCCTACATCGCCTCGCACGACCTCCAGGAACCCCTCCGGAAAATCCAGACCTTCATCGATATGATCCGGGAAAACCCGGGCGACCGGCAGGCGTTCGACAAATACTTCGTCAAAATCTCCGACTCCGCCCGCCGCATGTCTACCCTCATCCGCGACGTCCTGAACTATTCCCGCCTTTCCAATGCCGAAGGCACCCCCGCGGAAACGGACCTCAACGAAGTACTGGGCGATGTGCTGTCGGACTTCGAAAGCGCCATCACCGAAAAAAGCAACCATAATAACGGGGAGTTTGCCGGTCATCATAGGCGAAGCCGCGCAATTGCGGCAGCTGTTCGCCAATTTGCTGGGGAATGCATTGAAATTCTCGACGGAATTGCCGGAAATACGGGTCCACAGCCAACCCATCACCCCCACGGAAGCGGCGATCCGGTTCAACCTGCCGGATAACAGGCCCTACGTGCAGATTACATTGGAAGACAACGGGATCGGGATCGAAGAACAGTACGTCGACAAGATTTTCGCCATTTTCAAACGGCTGCACAACCGCCAACAATACCCGGGCACGGGCATCGGGCTCGCGATCTGCAAAAAGATCGTGGAAAACCATCACGGCCATATTTTCGCGCGGCGGCGCCCGGAAGGCGGGACCGCCATGGAAGTGGTGCTGCCGCTGATTTAATCCATCATTTCCTTCAAAATTCTGATACTGCTGTTATAGTCGAAATAATTGAGGTGGTGCGCGCTCGTCTCGATCGATTCGGCTACATATGCCGCCGGCACGGTCTGAATACTATCGACGCTCACGGCAATGTCGTTGGGCGTGCTCCAATACAACATCTTTCCCACCGCCAGTTCGATCTTCTCCATCAGCCCCGTATCTTCCGCTTCCAGCTTGTATTTGGCGGAATCGCCGGCCAGAATGTAGTAACGGGTGGCGATGGGCGGTTTCGGCGCCTTGTTGAGCGCCAACAGGAAATCCGACCCAACGTCCATCTGGCCGAGCGTATTGGTAATGAGGCCCGCCGCCGATAGTCCTTTATTGACGATCTCCAGGAACGGCCCCCAGGCGCCGAGGAACTGCTTGCCGTAATTGCAGGCCAGCGTCAGCACGCGGTTGGTCCATTTGCGGACGTCTTCCAGGTTCCCGAAAGCCGATCCCGCATTGGGCGTGCCGGCCATAATCAACCGTTTCACCAGCTTGTCGCCGCCCAATTCCTCGATTATGTAACGGCTGATCAGTCCGCCCATGGAGTGAGACAGGATGTCGATAGGCTTGCTGGCGGAAACGCCGTTTTCCTGCAGGCGGTCCAGCAGTTTGGCAGCGATATCTTCGAGGTCGGTATTGAGATTTTCGTAGTCGAAGGTGAGGATGCAGTCGTATTTTTTGTCGGTCAGGAGGGACGACAGGTTGGCGGACAGGGATTTCGTGTTGCCGATAATCCCGTGGATCACGAGCAATATCCGGTCCGACTGTGCGATTTTCTCCGCGACTTTATTTTTGACATATTCCGGCTCGCCCTCCGGGAACTGCAGGTAGCGGAGTTTGAAGATTTCCTTATCGCGCCGGAAAACGACTTTCAGCAAACAGAACCACAGTGCCCGCACGGGGCTTTTGCCGGCGGCGCGCCGCTCGTCCGGCTCCCCGGGCGCATGATGCACGTACATCCGGTGGTCTCCCGAAGCGTCGGGCTCCAGGAAGCCCAACGGCACTACGATCCCGTTTTGCATCGTAAGCGCCACCACCGCTTCGTTTTCCCCGATCGGCTGGCGGACGCGGATTTCCAGCGGCGCGTTTTTCAGCGAAGCCTCGTTTTCCAGCTGCGTCAATTCCACGACGGTGTTGACGGGAGCTCCCCGCGTAGGCGGCGCCACCGGCAGAAAAGTGAACGCATCGGTATCGAACAGCGATTGCAATTCCTGCGCGGGATTCAATCCCTTCGCGCCGTTATGCGTGGGCGTAACGGCCACATCCGCCCCGAACCCGGATGTGGATTTGATGGAAATGAGGCCGTTGTCGAACTGCTTTCCCTTTTGGATGCGCTGTCCATTGCGGACGATCCGGATGCGCAGGGTCTGCGTATCCCAATCCTTCCGGAAATTCTTTTTATTGCCGTCGCCGAGCCCGCGCGATTTTACGGCGTCCAGCGTCACCATTTCCCGTTTCAGCTCCTGCGATTCTTCCACGAAATAATCCGAAAACGGGAAGAGCGCGTACACGAGTTTGAAGATCTCGGTTTCTTCGTTGACATCGTCTTCCGTGAGCATGAAGGTGATGAAATCGTTAAGGGGATTGCATTTCAGCGCAATCGCCTTGCCGTTCCGCAACACGCTCGCATCCGTGTCGGGCGATTGTTTGTCGATGGAAAAAGTGGGGGACAGGTGATAAAGCGCCACGTGGTATTCCACCTGCGAAGTATTGGCCAGCCGGATGCGGAAAGGGATTTCGGGACGGGATTCCGTAATGTCGACCGTGATTTCCTGGCCGGTACAGGATTCCCAGTTCCCGTCTTCGTCCATCAGCTGCACGTCCAGTTCGATATTCTTTTTAGGGATAGCCGTCTGCGGATTGTGCATGTTTTCCAGCGCGCGCCATTTCCCGATCTGCGCGAGGGCCTTGCCGATATAGTGGCAATGTTCGGCCTCGACGCCCATTACGCCATGCACGAGGTTGCCGGTATGATTGTCGAGGATTTTGATTTGACCGTCGGTCGTATCCAGCCGGTAATCGAAATATTGTCCGGCATCGGTATGGTAATAAATGTCGGGATCTTTCGGCAGCAGGGCTTTCACATCCGCTACCGCATCTCCGGAAATAAATATGCTGAGGCGCGGCGGCAGGTTGATGATGGACGCGGCGTACCGGGCGCCTGCGTCCGCGCCTTCCGGCACGCGCAGCACGCAATCGGTTAGTCCCACGCGGATGATGGACGTCGTGAAGTCTGGCGCCGCACTGCCCGCGTTTTTGTACAGCAGCACCTGCGCCCGGAAAAATGCCGCGCTGTCTGCCGGGATGCCGTGCAGGGCGCCGGCGTTCACCACCCATTCGTTTTCCGAGAATCGTGCAATGAGCAATGGCGCGGAAGCGTCGCTGTCGGGCCGTCCGAAAAACTGGTCGGGATTGAAGCCGCCGTATATTTTGAGTTGCGGCGTTTGTGCGTTGGCGTTTTTCCTGATCGCGGCGTACAGCGATTCGTGCAGCTTTGCGTACGACAGTCCGCCGGAATATTCCTGCAGCAGCCGCGTCATCCATCCGGAGAAAACCCCTCTCGCCGCCACGTCTTCATACGCCAGTTCGTTGCGCCCGCAGGCTGCCAGCAGCAGGTGCCGCGAGCGGGGCACTTCCAGTTTTCCGTTTCGCTGCATCTGGGCATAATTCACGCCATCGGCATGCAGGTAATCGGATAAGCTGCGGGGTATGTCGGCATCAGGGGTGAATTTCGGAAGCCCGGAATGCTGGAGGGTTTTGAGCGAACGGGTGGCGGAACCGGAATGGCAGGAATCGAGGATCACGACGGTATGCGCTTTTTCGGGGACGAGGGAAAGCAGCAGTGCCAGTTCTTTGTCGGCCAGGTCGAAGTTACCGGGCAGGCGGCTGTCGTAGAGTACGAGCGTTTCGTCTTGCGCCTGGCTGTCTTCGTTCAGTGCCAGGAATTCCGGTGCCGAGGGGGCGTGGCTGCCGTGGCCGCTGTAATAAAACAGGACGGTGTCGCCGTCGCGGATACCGGTATTTTTGCAGAGATGTTCCTGGAATGCGGCGATCACCGCTTTGCGCGTGGCACTTTCGTTCAGCAGGATGCGCACATTGCCGGGAGGATCGTCCGGAAACCGGTTGCGGAGCAGGTCGTGCATGGCTTTTACGTCGTTCAGACAGCCGTTCAATCCGGATACGCCGGAATCGGGATGGTAGGCGGAAACGCCGACGAGCAGGGCAAAGACGGACATTCGTAAATGTATTTTGAGGTTACTTCCCGAAATTACAGATTTGATGCGGATGCGGCAATTATATTTCCCGGGAAACGTATACAGGAACTTGTCATGCAAATCCGTTTGCGGTTAATGCTTTTTTCACATTTAATAGCGGAAATTTCCGGTTGTGGGGCGTATCCGCGCAAGGTTTGCTATTTTGTCGATGATCCGGTCCCACGTTTATCCGGAGATAACCAGTTAACAGCAACCTCACATGACCATCCACAGAAGAAATTTCCTGAAGCAAGGCGGACTTGCGGCGGCAGGTATCCTCACGCTGCGCATCCCTGCGTTGGCGGCCACGCAAAAGCCCTACCAGGGCGTGCTTCAGCCTACACATAATATCCCGGCAGATAAATCCATCGATGCGGCCTGGATCAAAAGTTTGTATGAGCGCGGCGAAACAACCGTATATCGTAAATCCGCCAACGAACTGAAATTTATCGGCATGCCGGCCGGCGGATTGCATGCCGGAACGGTATACCTCGGAGGCGACGGCCGCCTGTGGCTTTGGCAGGTCTACAACGATCCCCGCGAAGGGATAGACCCTAAAACGGTATTGTGGAACGACGGTAAGCAGGAAGTGAAAGTCCGCAACCGCGACGGCGCCTGCTACGTAGAGCCCGCCATCGCCGCCAACAAGCGCGTGCTCGACCAGGGCTTTGCCCTGAAAATCGAATCCGGCGGCCAGGAATGGACCAAAGAGTTGAAAGAAGACGATTGGCAGGAAGTGACGTTCGAAGCCACGTACCCCGTTGCAGTGGTGCGTTTCAAGCATAATGCGTTACCGGTGGAAGTGGAAATGTTCGCCGGCGGCGTATTCGTACCGCTGGACGCCGACGATTCCGCTTTGCCCGCCACTGTTTTCGATATCCGGATTAAAAATATTTCAGGGAAAGATGTGAAAGTGACGCTGGCCGGATGGCTGGAAAACGGCGCCCGGAAAGTATCCGCCAAAGACGGGGAAGGTGAGCGCAGGAACCAGGTTGTAAGAGGCGATGGCTTCATTACGGTACAGGGCTCCTTCGCCGCGGCAGACGGCAGTTCCAACCGCCCGGACGATGGCTATACCGCCATCACGCTCGCCGGGGAAACGGGTTTCGCCAATACCAATGCGCAACCCTGGCCGGTAACGTCCGCCTATTTTTCGACACACAGCGAAGCGCCCGCCACCGGTGCGCCTTCCGGCATCCTGAACGGCGGCATCGCTACGGAAACGAAATCCCTCGCACCGCAAGCCTCCACATCCAGCCGCTTCCTCCTCAGCTGGCATTTCAACCACCCGCTCGAAAAACTCCACGGCAAACTGAAAGACACTGAAGGCGGGTTCTTCTACGCCGCGCGCTTCAAAGACGCCGCGGCAGTGGGCAGCTATCTCGCCCGGCACCTCGATCGCCTCTGGGGCGCCACCCTGCGCTGGCGAGATACCTGGTATAATAAATCCACGTTGCCGCATTGGTTCCTGGAGCGCACTTTCCTCAATATCGGCACCCTGGCCACGGCAAACACCTACCGCTTCGCCAGCGGACGGTTCTGGTCCTGGGAAGGCGTGAACGCCTGCGAAGGCACCTGCACGCACGTTTGGCAATACGCCCAGGCCATGGGGCGCATCTTCCCCTCGCTGGAGCGCGACACCCGCCAGCGCACCGATCTCGGCATCGCCATGCAGCCCGACGGCGGTATTATCTTCCGCGCGGAATTCGAAGGCCGACCGGCGATCGACGGACAGGCGGGCACCATTCTCCGCATCTGGCGCGAGCATTGCATGAGCGCAGACAACAAGTTCCTCACGCAAAACTGGCCCGCCATCCGCAAAGCCACGCAGTTTATGCTGGCGCAGGATAAAAACGGCGACGGCCTCACCGATACGCCCATGGAAAATACCCTGGACGCTATCTGGGAAGGCGAGATCGCCTGGATCGCAGGGCTGTGTATCGCAGCGGCGCGGGCGGCGGAAAAACTGGCGGAAGACGCTGGCGACAAGGCTTTCGCTAAAATTTGCCGGGAATATGCGGACAAGGGCGGCAGGAATATGTCGCAGTTGTTCAACGGAGAATATTTCATCCACCGGCCCAATGCCGCGCACGGCCGCAGCAAACTGGGCTCGTACAATACCTGCCACATCGATCAGGTATATGGCCAGAGCTGGGCGTTCCAGGCGGGGCTCGGGAGGCTGTGGAACAAGGAAGAAACCCTTTCCGCGCTGCGCGCCCTCTGGAAATACAATTTCACGATGGACGTGGGGCCTTACATCAAGACGCACACCGGCGGCCGCCCTTACGCGGTTGCAGGCGAAGGCGGAATGGTGATGAACACCAATCCGAAAAACGAGGAAAAAGCCTATGGCGATAACGTTACCTGGCAATTGGGATACTTCCACGAATGTATGTCCGGCTTCGAGCACCAGGTGGCCAGCCACATGATGGCGGAGGGCATGACGGATGAAGCGATGGTGCTCACCCGCGTCATCCACGACCGTCACCACGCCGCGCGCCGCAACCCGTTCAACGAGATCGAGTGCAGCGACCACTACGCCCGCGCCATGGCCAGCTACGGCACTTTCATCACTGCCTGCGGCTTCGATTATCACGGGCCGAAAGGGGAGATCCGCTTCGCGCCGGCGATCGAACAGCCGGTATTCAGCGCGCCGTTTACCGCGGCGGAAGGCTGGGGCACCTATTCCCAGGAGAACCAATCCGGCGGTAGCCGTACCTGCGAACTGGAACTGGGGTACGGATCGCTCCGGCTCAAAACTTTCAAAACCGGATCGGCTGCCGCATGGAAAAAAGTGACGGTACAACTGAACGGGAAAACCCTCAAAGCCACGCTGCGCCAGGCAGATGGTACGTCCACAGTAGAGCTGGCGGATGCGGTGCGCGTGCTGGAAGGACAAAAACTGCAGATCCAATTTTCATAACCGGGCGCCCGCCGTATTTCGTAACTTCATGGTCAGCAACCCATTAAATATCGACTATGGAACCTAAGAAATACGGCGGGCCAACCGACCACCTGGCCAACGAGCGCACTTTCCTCGCATGGGTACGCACGGCTATCGGGATTATGGCGTTCGGCTTTGTGGTGGTGAAATTCTCGCTGTTCGTTAAACAGCTGTCGCTCATGCTGGGCAAGGAATATGTGGTCAAATCGCATGGATTGTCGGCCATAGCGGGTATTACGCTCGTGGCAGTGGGCGCGGCCACCGTCATTTTCTCGTATCTCCGTTACAGGAATATCGAAAAGCAACTGAACGAGGGTTCCTATGGCCATTCTTCGGGCCTCCTCACTACGCTGACCGGTTTCATCTTCCTGGTCAGCATTTTACTGATCGTTTATTTGCTGGAAAGCGTTTAGGGAAGCCGTGCTTCGAGGCAAAGCCCCAGGTCGGCGGCGATTTGCTGGTGCTCCCGGATGTTCCATTGCCAGTGGGGCTTGCTGGAATGTGTGCTCAGCATGCCGATGAACCGGTTGCCCGTCGTCACCGGTGTGGAAATCACCGAGCGGTAGCCTGCGCGGGCTGCCACGTCCCAATGCTGGGAATAGCTCTGTAGTTGCGATACGTCTGGGATAACGACGGGCTGGCCCGTCCGCAGTGCATCTCCGCAGGCGGAGCGGTCGCCGGCCGTCACCACATTGAAATGCGTGAGGAAATCCCGCCGGAAGCCGCGCTGGGTAACGATGGAAAGGGAGCGGTAGGAGGGATTGAAAAGCTGGATGTTCCCGAAATCCGCCCCATCCGCCGAAATGGCTTTTTCCAGGTAATACCCCAGTTTCGGACAGTCGTTGTTCAGGCAATTCACCTTGTTTTCTTCCGCTTCGTCGATGGCCGCACCGGCCGATTCGCTGAGCAAGGTGCTGCTTTCACTGTCGGTATGCACCCACTGGTTGTTTTTCTTTTTGAGCTGGATGGGCGGCATGACCGACATGCCGGTGTTTCCGGGGAGACGGACATTGTCGAGCGAATAGCAGTGCTGTAGCGTGTTCCAGGTTACGTTCGCGGTAAGTAACAGTTCGGCGGGGAACCCTTCGAGGGGATATCTGAATTGAATTTCGAGTTGGTTGAATAACATGTACGGGCTTTCCAATTTCTCTAAAATTAGCTGTATTGCCGCAGATTTCCAAGCCGGAAAGGGGCTGCTGACATAGGGTTGTCACTTCCTCCCCCTAAATTTCGCCCGGATACAACTACCTTCGATTTATGGAAGCAGACATTCGCCTGATGTTCGACTCGCCGGAATACAGCATCCGGGATTTCCGCTGCCGCTGCACCAGTTGCGGCGTTTCGGGGAAAGAGCACCAGGAGCACTTTTCCATCGCTTACATCCGGAAGGGAAATTTCCGGTTCAACGTGTTCCGCAACGAACTGGATGCCTACAGCGGATTGTTCCTCTTCTGCAAGCCGGGATACGAACATACCGTGGGGCATGTCCACGATCTGCCGGACGAGTGTACCATCTTTTCTTTTTCCGCCGCCCATGCCGCGTTGCTGGAAAGCCAGGCGCCCGGGCTGAAGGGGTTTTTCCGCAATCCCGACCTGCATTCCATTCTCGTGAAAGCCACGCCCGACATGGAATATCTCCACCATCGCATTTTAACGCTGCTGGAGCGCCCGCGTTTCCCGCAAATGGAAGCAGAGCAACTGATGGCCGACCTTTTCGGCAGGCTGATGAACAACGCGGATAAAGGCCCCGCGCCGTTCAGCGGCCGGGAGATCAGGCATTACATGCCGCTGGTGGAAGCAGTGAAAATCCACATCAGCACGCATTTCGATGAAGATCTGAGCCTGAACGCCCTGGCGGCCATGAGCCATATGAGCCCCTATCACTTCAACCGGATGTTCCGGCAAATGACCCACACCACGCCTTATCGCTATCTGCTCAATGTGCGCCTCCAGGAAGCGGCGTGGCAGTTGCGGCATACAGGCCGGCCGGTGACGGAGATCGCGTTTGCTACAGGGTTTCACAGTCTCGAACATTTTTCCGCCGCTTTCCGGAAAGTGTTCGGCAAACCACCGTCGGGCGCACGGGCGTAAAAACCGCAATTTTCCTTAAATGCCGCCGCGGCCGCTGCGATAGCTTTGCCGTATCAAACATTTATTATGAAAGCGAATTTGAAGAAAACACTGGAAAACGCCCGCACGTACACCCTCGCCGTGGCCGAAGCCATGCCCGAAGAAGGATTTGGTTTCAAGCCCGCCGACGGCGTATGGACGTTCAACGAATTGCTGCACCACATCGGCTATGGCATGTATTGGTGGGAAGAAAATTACATCCGCGGGCAGGCGGCCGATTGGGCGCCTACGCCCGTCACCTACGGCAAACAGGCCGTTACGAAGTACCTGGAGCAGGCGTTCGCCCATCTGGATAAAAGCGTGGCGGCGGCGAAGGAAAAGGAATTGCCGCTGGAGGGGTTCTTTGCCACGATTGACCATATTACGCACCACCGTGGACAAGCCACCGTATACCTGCGGTGCAAAGGCATCACCCCGCCGGAGTACATGTACTGACCGGCAGGTGATTTGGTTTTTTTGTTTGATGCAAAGCCGCGGGATCGCGGCTTTGCTATTGTGTTTAGCGCAGGGTCTGCACTTCGTTGATGAGCGTTCCGATGTGGTCGATGCTGATCTCGACGCGGTCGTTGTCGCGCAGGGTGAAGCTGTTGTCGGGCACGAGGCAGGTGCCGGTCATGAGGAAACAACCGTCGGGGAAGGCGCATCCGCGGAAGAGGAATTCCACCAGTTCGCCATGCCCGCGTTTCATCTGGCTGATGGCGATGCTGTCGTTATATTTGATTTCCCCGTCCCGGAAGATCGACATGCGGATCATGGTATCCGCCGGAATGGGGGATTCCGGAACGAGCAGGCAAGGCCCCAGCCCGGCGCATTTCTCGTACACTTTCGCCTGGGGCAGATAGAGCGGGTTTTCTCCTTCGATGCTGCGGGAGCTCATGTCGTTGCCGATCGTATAGCCTTCGATGGTGCCTTGTGACGACACGAAAAGCGTCAGTTCCGGTTCCGGTACGTCCCACTTCGAATCGGGCCGGATGAAAACCACTTCCCGGTGCCCGGAAACGCGGTGCGGCGTGGCTTTGAAGAATAATTCAGGCCGTTCCGCCACGTATACTTTATCGTAGAAGGTGGCGCCGCCCGCATCCTCCGATTCTTCTATCCGCGCCGTGCGGCTCCTGTAATACGTTACGCCCGCCGCCCAGACTTCTTGCGAACCGATGGGCGCCTGCAAACCTTTGGCGATGGCCTGTTCGGCAGTATGCGCGTCCAGTGGCCGCATATCCGGCAGTTCGGCCACAACGGCGGCGTAGAGGCCTTTCCGGTTCACGAATTCGTTCCAGCCGGCAGGTGTCGCGTAGAAACGGCCATCTTGCTGAACGATGATGCCTTCGGATGTTTTATAGATCCTTACTAAGTTCATAACGGGGATTATTTTTGTTGGAGGAATTGACGAACGGAATCCAGCGGCAGCTGCCACAACTTTTCCGCCAGGGCTTTCAACGCTTCGGCGTCTCCTTCGAAATGCATGGTGACCTGGCTGTATTTCCGCGCCTCACCAGGTTTCAGGGCAATAACGTCTGAAGAGGATTCCACTTCATAGAAAGGCCCCATTTGCGTGCCGTCTTCCAGCGGCCCATCATTATAACAATTCACGGCATCGCCCTTGTACGGTTCCGCCTGGTCTTCCCATTTCGAATTCACGTATTTCCCATTGGGCGTAACATCGTACAGCAGAACGGTGATAGAATTGTTGGCGAGGTCGATGCTGCCGGCGCCGGTTTTCGCGATGCCCGGCGCGATGCCGAGTTTGCCGCGCGCCTTGCCGTCGGCACGGAACAGCAGCAGGCTGTCGTTCACCTGCAGATTGCGCGCGGGGATTTTTCCGAAGTAATCGTCCGTGATCAGTTTGCGGGAATCCGCACCCGGCCGGAAAGGCGCTACCACGGCGGTTTGTTCAGACGGTTTGAACATGCCGAGGAGCCATATGCTGGGGAGCCCCGTTGTTTCCTGCCAGGCGCTGTCGCCCAGGTTGGAAACCTGGTTTTCGGTCTCGTATGCCACGCTGCGCAAGCCTTCCGGCAATGCGATCCCCAGTCTGGATTCGATGGTCTTTTTGTCGAGCAGGCGAACGGTGCGCGCTACGCCGAGCTTGAAGGTATAACCGGCGTGGTTTTGAATGGTGCCGGTATATTGATAGGAAACTTCGCCCGGAGCTTCCGCCGTTACGTTGTAATGCGCAGTGTCGATCATGCCCGGCGTTTGCCAGTGCGTGAATTCGTAAGGCTTGCCGGGAGGGAAAAACAGGGCGTACTGGCCGCCTTCCGGCCCGAGCCAGAAGCGTTCTTCGCCGCCGAAGGCGTTGATGTGCGGCGTCAGTTTGCCGGAACCGATGAGGTCGTAATTGATCCAGCCGAAGCTGTTGCCCGCGTCGCCGGAGGCGGAACTGGTCATCACGCGGGCCTGGTAATCGCCGGTAACGAGCACGCGGCTACTGTCTCCCGGAAGCTGCAGCACCACTACGTTTTTAAGATGCTGGCGCAGGAAAGCCACGTCTTCGCCGAAGTTGGCGGGTTTGCCGGGCTGCTTGTTGCCGCTGGTTTGACAACCTGCGATGCCGGCGGTTAATAAACATGCCATGAGTAATGGTTTCATATCGTTCGGATTGTTTGTTACGGTTATGATGCGGGATCAGAGCGAGACGCCCCGTTTCCAGGGGATGAAATCGTCCTGTTCCAGCAATTGCGCCTTGGCGGTGTAATGCCCGCTGGCGGAGGAAATGAGCAGTTCCATGATGCGGTCGGCCGCCTGCTCGAGGGTTTCGTCGCCATTGATGATCGGCCCCGTGTCCAGGTCGATGATGTCGGGCATTTTGGCGGCGAGCCGCGAATTGGTGGAAAGCTTCAACACGGGCGTCACGGGGTTGCCGGTTGGCGTGCCGAGGCCGGTGGTGAACAATACCACGTTCGCGCCGGCGCCTACTTCCGCCGTCGTCGATTCCACGTCGCTGCCGGGCGTGCACAGGAGGGCCAGTCCGGGCCGCTGCACCCATCCGGGATAATCGATCACATCGGTAACGGGAGAGGAGCCTCCTTTCCGCGCGGCGCCGGCCGATTTGATGGCGTCGGTGATGAGGCCGTCGCGGATGTTGCCTGCGGATGGATTGGAGTCGAATCCCGAGCCCACGGCCTCCGCGCGGGCGGCATACGTTTTCATCAGCCCGGTGTATTTTTCGGCGAGCCCTGTATTCACACATCTGTCGCTCAATTCCTGTTCAACACCGCAAAGCTCCGGGAATTCGGACAAGATCACCGATCCCCCCAACGCCACGATCCTGTCTGCCACTTTACCCACCGCAGGGTTGGCGGAAATGCCGGAAAACCCGTCGCTGCCGCCGCATTCCATGCCTACGATCAGTTTGCTCAGCGGCGCGGGTTTGCGTTCCTGCGCATTGGCTTTCGCCAGTCCGTCGAACGTTTGCCGCATCGCCTGCTCTATCAGCAGTTTTTCCGTGCCTTCCTGCTGCTGCTCGAGGATCACGAGGGGCCTGTCGTACCCCGGCGACCGCTTTTCGATCTCTTCCCGCAACATCGCCACCTGCGCGTTCTGGCAACCGAGGCTGAGCACGGTAGCGCCGGCAACGTTGGGATGCGTCACGTACCCGGCGAGGATGCCGCAAAGCGTGCGGGCATCGTCTTTGGTGCAGCCGCAGCCCATGGTGTGGGTCAGCAGTTTGATGCCGGTGACCTGCGGGAATGGGCGGCTGGAGGCCGATTCGGCTTGTGAAGTATGTTTGCCGCCGTGAAGCATTTCCTGCAGGAGGGATTCGTACGGATTGCCTTTTTGATAGCCCAGGCCTTTCGTGAGCGTTTCGTGGAGCAATTGCACGTTCCGGTTTTCGCAGAACACCAGCGGCAGGATGATCCAGTAATTGCCGGTGCCCACGCGGCCGTCTGACCGGTGGTACCCCAGAAAACTGCGGTCTTTCCAGGTGCTCACATCGGGTGCCTGCCAGTCCGTTTTCCGTTCTGCCCGCACGCCGAAATTTCCTGATGCGTGGCGGACGTTGGCGGTGGAAATGAGTTCCCCGGGCGGGAGGTCTTCCTTCGCCTGCCCCACGAGCACGCCGTACATGATCACGTCGCCGTTTTGGGGGATGAAGGTAGTGGTAAGTTTGTGTTTGGCAGGTACGTCGCGGAGCGCGGTGACGCCGCCGGCCGGGGTGCCTTTCGGAACGTCCTGCAGGGCCACGATCACATTGTCTGCCGGGTGGATCTGAAGTATTTGCTGACGCATGTTGGTTTAAGGTTGAAGGGATTGTAATGCACGGTCGAGATGAACGTAGCCGCCGTCTACATGGAGGAGCTGGCCCGTGGTGTGACTGGATTTTCCTGACAGCAGGAACGCCGTCATCTGCGCGATTTCCTCCGGCGTCGTCATCCTGTTTTCCAGCGGGATGCGGGACACGATGGAGGCGAGTTTTGCTTCTTTGTCCCCGAAAGTATTGATCCAGTTTTCGTACAGCGGCGTCCACGATTCCGCGACGATGATCGCGTTGACGCGGATGCTCCAGGGGAGCAATTCCACCGCCCATTCGCGGGTGAGTGCGTTTCTGCCGCCATTCGCCGCTGCATAAGCAGACGTATTGCCCTGGCCGGTTTCCGCCGTTTTGGAACTGATGTTGACGATGGCGCCGTGGCTTTCCTTGAGCATGGGCAGCGCATGATGCGCCATCAGGTAATAATGCACGAGGTTGCGGTGGATCGATCGCATGAAGGCTTCGTACGATCCGGACGCGAGCCCCACGCCATCATTGATGCCCGCATTGTTGACGAGCCCGTCTATCCGCTCGAATTGCTTTACTACCGCCTCAACGGCGCGTTTGCAGGCTTCGGGGTCGGTGAGCTCGGCAGCGGTTTGCCAGCCTTTTCCACCGGCAGCCTGGATGTTGGAAAGATGTTGCAGATTGTCGGCTTCGCTTCTGCCGACGATAACGGGAATGGCGCCTTCCTGCGCCAGTACCGCCGAAATGGCCGCGCCGATGCCTTTGGCACCGCCGGTCACGATAATTACTTTGTCCTGTAAGCCAAGGTCCATAACGTGTGGTATGAGGGTTTATTGAATATGCTGATCCGTTCAGGAAATGGCTGCGCGCTGCCAGTCGCCGTTCACCATCCGCCAGATGTTCCGCGGGTTTTCGTTGCGTAGCTCTTCCGGCAACATATGCCCCGGAAAATCCTGGAAACACACCGGCCGCGTGAACCGGTAGATCGATGCCGTGCCAACGGAAGTGCCGGCGCCGGGCGTAGCTGCGGGCCATGGCCCCCCGTGCACCATGGCGTGGTTCACGGCCACGCCTGTCGGGAAGCCGTTCACGAGCAGGCGCCCCGCTTTTTCGCGGAGGATGTCTGCCAGTGGCGCATGGCGATCGAGATCGGCCGGTGTACCGTGGATGGACGCAGTGAGCTGCCCTTCCAGGGCTTCGGCGAAAACGGAAAGACCGGCGGCATCGTCGCAAAGCACGAGCAGTCCCGCCGGACCGAAAACTTCATGCAACATGCCGGGTGTTTTCAATACTTTGTTCAATGACGTACGCATCATCACCGGCGCGGCTTTGCCGGCAACATCGGCGCCTTTGCAAACCGGCAGCGCGCCCAGGTCGGCGAGGCGTTGCAGGCCAGACTGGTAGGCGTTCAGGATCCCCGGGGTGAGCATAACGCCCGCCGCCAGCTGGGCGATGCCGGCTTCGAGGGCTTTGATCAATTCGTTCCCATCGCCGACGGCTACGATCACACCGGGATTGGTACAGAATTGCCCTACGCCCATGGTGAGCGATTGCAAATATTGCGCAGCGAAGGTAGCGGCGTTTTCGGCCAGCATATCCGGGAGGAGGAAAATTGGGTTAACGCTGCCCATTTCTGCATAAACGGGGATGGGCACAGGCCGTTGCGCGGCCGTTTCGAAAAGCGCCTTCCCGCCCCCGAACGATCCGGTGAAAGCGATGGCGCGCAATTGCGGATGGCGGGCCAGGTGTTGTCCTGTTTCAACAGTGGCGCCGTGAACAAGACTGAAAACCCCTTCCGGCATACCGGTTTCTTTGGCAGCTTCGAGGATGGTTTTTGCGACGAGGTGCGAAGTATGCGGATGGGCGGGATGGGCTTTGCAGACCACAGGGCACCCGGCCGCAAGGGCGGCCGCAGTATCGCCGCCGGCCACCGAAAAGGCGAGGGGAAAATTGCTCGCGCCGAAAACGGCTACCGGTCCCAGCGGGATTTGCATCTGCCGGATGTCTGGCGCGCCGCGGTCGATCCGCGCATGTACCCAGGAGCCTTCTTCGATGGTTTTCGCGAAAAGCCGGAGCTGGTTGGCCGTCCGGTCGCGCTCGCCGTTGAGCCTTGCCAGGGGCAGGCCGCTTTCTGCCGAAGCGGTCTGGAGGAGCGTTTCGCCGAGGGCTTCGATCCCCGATGCGATGGCGCGGAGGAATGCGGCGCGCGCCGTGGCCGTGGTTTTCTTGTATGCCGGGAACGCTTTGGCCGCGAGGGCTACGGCCTGGTCCACTTCCGCGGGCGTTGCTTCATGGAATGGCTGCGGGAGCCATTGCTGTTCGGCGGGGTTCCAGGCGCGGAAGGTTTGTGTGCCTTCCGCAGTCTGGCGGTTCCCGATCATCTGTGATCCGATTGTATGCATGTGTCAAACATTTATATAGATCAATTCACTTCCAGCTGGTCTTTCGGTTGCAGCTTCGGGAACGGCGCATGCGGCTCGCGCTGGTACCAGAACACGACCGAGCTGATGTCTGACTGCTGCGGCAAATACCGGCCACCGCTCCGCCAGCCCAGGTCCTGGATGGTGATTTTCAGTTCCTTGTCGAAGCGGATGGGGTCCATGATATGCCAGCGGTACAATCCGAACCGCTGCTGCGACTTGTAGAGCCCGTCCGGCCGGATCACCTGGTGCAAGCCCGCATACGGTGTAGTGAATTCCTGGTATTTCCCCTTGTTGTCGAAATTGTAGGAGCCGCAGAAATAATCTTCCGTCCCGGTGCCGCAGATCGTGGGGAATTTGCCGTCGCCGTCCATGAAAAACTTGATCTCGCCTTCTCCCCACCAGCCGTTGTTATTCACGCCCCAGGCCATGTAGGTGCCCACATAATGCCCCTTTCCCTTTATGCCGTCGATCAGCGTGAATTCCGCGTTTTTGACGGGGTTGTTTCGGCGGAACTGCGCGTGGAAATATGCCGCGTCGTCGGGCACCTGCGTGAGCGTGTAGTCGACCTGGTAGTAGAGCGTCATCCTTTCCGTATTGATGTTTTCCATGGTGATCTTACACTTCTTCCGGAAGGGCATGGGCCAGTAGCAGTTGAATGCGCTGCCGGGATTGACGGTTACGGGCAGGGATGTCAGTTGTGCGAATTCTCCCCATCCCATCCCGAAGAAATCGCCGACGGGCACTTCTACGCTGGGCGTGGTTTCATCGTCCCAATAGAAGCGGAGTATGGAATAGCGCCAGTTGCCGGTGGGCGTCATCCAGATATGCTGAATGGCGCCGGACGCGTTGATTTCCGCGAGGGTAAACGTTTGTCCGGGCTCGATGTGCACGTAGGGATTCACTTTCCATCCCTGTCCGAGATCGCGCGCGGCGCCGCGTGCGTTGCCCTGTTCGAGGGTGGCCATGCCGCCCTTGCCGGGCTCGCCGGTAAAGTTTTCCGGGGAAATGGAGCGGGTTTTGGCGTCGGATAAACGGTGGAGGTTGCCCAGGTTCATGTCGAGCCCGTTAAAAGGCTGCTGCGCTGCCGACACGAGGGCCAGGCAGGCGCAAAAGGAGAGAAGGAGCAGTGTTTTCATAATGTGTATCGTTTGAAAGGTTTTCCGCTTTATCGATTAAGCGCCCTTAACTTCGACGGTTTCCATGCACGTGGCGTATTCAGTATTTTGATGGATGGTTCAATTGGCTGCGCTGGAACGGCGCACTACCAGTTCCGCATCTATCCGGATGTCTTCCGGCGGCCGTTCACTATCGGCGATCTGGCTGAGCAGCAGTTGCACCGCGGCTTTGCCCATTTCCCGGATAGGTTGGCGGATGAAGGTGACGGGCGCGTGGAACAGGTCGAACGCCTCGCTTTCATCGAAGCTTACTACCGCCAGTTGCTCCGGCACGCGGATGCCCAGTTCGCTGATATACCGCAGCCCTTCGATTGCAAGACTGTTCGTGGCGAAAAACAGTGCGTCGGCCGGATGTTTGCCGCCGGTCAGCTGGTCGATCGCTTTGCGGATATCTTCGCGCAGGTGGCTGTACCGCGCCAGTTTGAGGCGCTTTTCCGTTTTCAGTCCGGCGTTGGCAAGGGCTACTTCGAAACCCCTGCGGCGTTCGGCGATGTGGTGAAGGCTGGTTTGGTACGCGATCATACCGATGCGTTTGCGGCCGGTGCGCAACAGGTGCTCCACCGCATTGTACGAAGCGCCGAAGTTGTTGATGCTGATGCTGCTGGCGGCGATGGAAGGGAACGGCCGGTCCATGAGCACGAACGGGAAGTGGCGCTCGCTGAGCTGGAGGATCTGCTGTTCGGAACCTTCCGAGGGGATAACGATCAGCCCGTCTACCTGCCGGTTCAGCAATACATTAATAAGGTCGGCGGATTTTTCCGCGTTTTCGTCGGAGCTGCCGAAGATGACGGTGATGTTGTGCCGTTTGGCTTCGTCTTCCACGATCCGGGCGATCTGTCCGAAGAAAGGGTTGGAGATGTCTGCCACGATGAGGCCGATGGTGTCTGTCCGCCCGCTTTTCAGGCTGCGGGCGAGGTAGTTGGGCTGGTAATTGAGCTTCCGCGCGATCTTCCTGATCTTGTTCGCCATTTCCCGCCCCACCCGGGCCTTCTCCTCTTTATTCGTCAACACATAGGATACCAGCGCCGTGGATACCCCGGCTTCCTGTGCGATGTCTTTCAGGGAGACTCTCTTCTTCATGAAATAAATATAAGCTTAAACGTTTAAGTAAGCAAGTTTTGCCGTCGAAAATCATTTTTTGGCTACATTTGCCGCTCATTTTTAGACACATGAGTTCATTAGGCTGGAAGTTAATCAGGAGTTTCGACAAGGATTTTGAAGTGAACGGAGAATCCGTGCGGGTACGTTTCGTGACGATGAATTGCGTGCATAAGCAATTGTACCAGGTGTATGTGCCGCACGAAGGCAGGGAAGTGCGTTTCCACATTCAGGAGAACGCCGCGGGGGAATTCAGGATCGTAGGCCGGGGGATTTGTCCGCCGCAGTACGTTCCCCTGGAAGCCGCGTTCGCCGAAGCGATCCTCGCATCGCCGGTAGGCTGATCTTTCCATAAAAAAAGCCGCTCTCAAAGCGGCTCCCTCTACATATATCGTATCAATCCGGCAGCGAGCGCACGTATTCCCGCGGGGTCATGCCTTTTATTTCCCGGAAAAAGCGGTTAAAGTTAGACAGGCTGTTGAACCCGCATTCATACGCCAGTCCCGAAATGGCAAGCTCGCCTTCCGCCAGCAGCTTGCAGGCATGCCCTATCCGCACTTCATTGACGAACGACACGAACGTTTTCTGCGTCCGGCTTTTGAAATACCGGCAAAACGCCTGCTTGTTCATGTTCACGAGGCGCGACACCTCGTCTAGCTGGATCTCGCTCTTGAAATTTTCGAACACAAACTTGAACACCGTATCGATCCGGTCATTGTCTTTCGCCTGGTAAGTATTCACATAGCCCTGGCTGGCCAGCAGTTCGAATTCCCGCGTACGGGTGAGCACGTCGAGCACGCGCATGAAGGAAATGAGCTGCGCGAAGGGCGGCTGCTCCGTCATCTCGAGCAATAACGATTTTAACGTCCGTTTCGCCTGTCCCGAAAATTTCATCCCCCGCCTCGATTTCTTCAGCAGCAATTCCGTTTGCCGCCCCAGCCCGAAATGCGTCATGGAGGCCAGGAGCTTGTCTGGCTCGATGAAAAGCGCCACGGACCGGGCGTGCTGGTAATTATTCCGGTCGAAATACCGGCTGTCGTTATGCCAGACATGCGGAATGTCCGGCCCCAGCAGAATCAGCTCATCGCTGTCGAAATTCTCCACACTGTCGCCGATGATGCGCCGTCCTTCGCTTTCCACCACGTACACGAGCTGGCATTCCTTATGGAAATGAAACTCCGTCGAGAAATACGGCAGGTCGATCACCCGCATCGCAAACACGCCCATGTGGGCCTCTTCCTGTATTTTGGTGAAAACCGGCTTCATATTGATGGAATTTAAATTATCCGGGATATTACATGCTAATATAAGCGTAAATCTGAAATCCCCGTAACAAATCTGAATTTCTATTGCCTCCAATTATTAAAATGATGTGACAAACTTGCTAATATAGGCGCAGAAGTCATCAACGGTCCGTTAGTATTCCCCGGGCTGTTACGTTAGTTTTGTTGCATAACCGATGCCGCTGCGCGAAATGGTGGTGGAATGAATTAACTTATGCCTGGATTAATAATGGAAAGAATGAAAGACATGCTGAAGGATAAGGTAGTCCTGCTCACGGGCGGGGCAGACGGTATCGGTTGGGAATGCGCATTGGCCTACGCTTCCGCAGGTGCAAAGGTCTGCATCGCAGACCTGAATGCCGCGGGGCGCGACAAGCTGGCGAAGCTGCCGGGGGAAGGGCATTCCTTCCTGTTGTGCGACGTAACTTCCGACACGGCCGTAGGCCAGTTGTTCGCGGAGATCGGGAAAGTGTACGGTAAGCTGGACGCGGTCCACAATAACGCTGGTATCGCGCAGCCCGCCAGGCCGCTGCACGATACGGAAGATGCAGAATGGGAAGCCCTCATGCGGGTGAACCTCAAAAGCATCTACCTCACCACCCGCCACGGCATCGCCCTGCTGCGCGCATCCAACGGCTGCATCCTGCACACCAGCTCGCTCGTAGGCAGCATCGGGCAGGAGAACCACGCCGCCTACGTTGCCACGAAAGGCGCCGTGAACGCGCTCACCAAAGCGATGGCGCTCGATTATGCGGCAGACGGCATCCGTGTCAACGCCGTGGCGCCCGCCGCCATCCGCACGCCCATGCTCGAAGCCTGGAGCGCCGAACAGCCGCAGCCGGAAATCATGCAACGGTATCTCGACCGCCTTCAGCCGCTGGGCGCCATGCCCGCCGGCGACGTGATCGCCGACGCCTGCGTGTTCCTGCTCAGCGACGCCGCCCGCTTCATCACCGGTTGCATCCTGCCCGTAACGGGCGGCGCGGAACTGGGGTACCGGGCCATGATCTGACATTTCTTTCATTACATGATAAAAAACATCGACATCGCAGACGCCCGGTTTGCGCTGAAAAACGGCGCCGGCAGCGACGCCGTGCACAAAGATCCGCAATACGCCTATGCCGTCACGCACCTGCAGAACGAACAGGGGCAACGCGGCACAGGGCTCGCATTCACGCTCGGAGAAGGCAACGACCTCGTTTGCCGCGCCGCCCGGTTTTACGCCGAAACCCTCCGCGGGAAAGACATCGAAACGCTCATGAGCAACTTCGGCAGCACCTTCCACGCACTGGCCAACGAACAACAGTTCCGCTGGCTGGGGCCGCACAAGGGCGTCGTCCACCTCGGCCTCGCTTCCGTCACCAACGCGTGCTACGACCTCTGGGCCAAACAGCGCGGCGTTCCCCTCTGGAAGCTGCTGATCGGCTTATCGCCCGAAAGCATTGTCAATACGCTCGACCTTTCTTATCTCGAAGATGTGCTCACCCGTGAGGAAGCCATCGCTATGTTGACCGAAGCTTCGGAAACGGCGGCCGGCCGGATGGGGATCCTCGAAAAAGGATATGCCGGGTACGATACTTCCGTAGGTTGGTTCAATTACGACGACGAGCAAGTGCGCGAGAATTGCAAACGCGCGCTGGACCAGGGTTTCGAAGCCATGAAACTGAAAGTGGGCTCCGCCGATCCGAAGCGCGACATCCGCCGGGCCAACATCGTCCGCCAAACCGTCGGCGATTCCGTAAAAGTGATGCTCGACGCCAACCAGCAATGGAACCTCCCGCAGGCCATTTCCATCTGCAACGAACTGAAGCAGATGCAGCCGTATTGGGTAGAAGAGCCGACGCATCCAGACGATGTGCAGGCGCACGTGACGCTGGCGAAAGCCGTAGCCCCGGTGAAACTCGCGCTGGGAGAGCATGTTCCCAACCGCGTGATCTTCAAGAACTACCTGCAATCGGGCTGCGCGGGGTTCATGCAGGTGGATGCCGTGCGGGTAGGAGGGGTGAGCGAATTCATCACCATCAGCCTGCTGTGCAAAAAGTTCGGCGTGCCGGTAGTACCGCACGTGGGCGACATGGGGCAGCTGCATCAGCACCTCGTGTTGTTCAACCACATCGCCATGGGGCATGAAGCACTTTTTCTCGAACATATCCCGCATCTGAAGGAGCATTTCCTCCACCCGGTCCGCATCGAAAACGGCGTGTACGTTACACCGCAGGAACCGGGCAGCAGTTGCGACTTAAAATAATCCAATAATCCACGTATGATCGGAACCGCAGATATCGTCATAACCATCGGTTATATCCTGCTTATCGTCGCCATCGGGCTGTGGACCGGGCTGCGGAAGAAATCCGCCGCCACGGAAGGCTCGGGCGCGTATTTCCTGGCGGGCAAAACCCTGCGCTGGCCCATGATCGGCCTGGCACTCTTCGCCACGAACATTTCCTGTCTTCACCTCGTGAGCCTCGCCCAGAGCGGGTTCGATTCGGGGCTGCTGAACGGGAATTTCGAATGGATGGCGGCATTCACCCTGATATTGCTCGCCCTGTTCTTCGTGCCGTTTTACATCCGGTCGGGCGTAGCCACGCTGCCCGATTTCCTGGAAAGGCGGTACAACCGCGCTTGCCGCGACTGGCTGGCGATCGTGTCTATCGTATCGGCCGTCATCATTCATATCGCGTTTTCGTTCCTGGCGGGCGGCATTGTGCTGGAAACGCTCTTCGGGATCGATATGTACGCCAGTATCATCGTGATCGCCGCGCTCACGGGGCTTTACACGATCGTGGGCGGCTTGCGGGCCGTGGTGGTGACCGAATCCATTCAAAGCGTAGTGCTCATCGCCGGAGCGGTCATCATTACCGTGGCGGCCTGGAACAAAATGGGCGGCTGGCAGCCGATGGAAGCGGTGCTCGCCAACCAGGGCGCGCTGGACAAACTGAGCATGATGCGCCCGGTGGGCGATGCTTCGGGCATGTCGTGGATGGCGGTGTTCCTCGGGTACCCGATTTTGGGGATATGGTACTGGTGTGCCGACCAAACCATCGTGCAGCGGGTGCTCGGCGCCAAAGACGAGAACCATGCGCGGGTGGGCGCACTGTTCTGCGGATTCATCAAAATCCTGCCGGTATTCATTTTCGTGCTGCCGGGGCTTTTCGCCTGGGCACTGTATCAATCCGGCGGGCTCGACCTGTCGGCCCTGAAACACGGGAACGGCGAGGTAGACTCCAAAGGCATATATACCCTCATGATCACGCAGCTGCTGCCTTCCGGGCTGATCGGCGTGCTGGTGGCGGCGTTGCTGTCGGGCCTCATGAGCCAGATCGCCGGGGCGCTGAATTCCATCGCTACATTGGCCAGCTTCGATCTGTACAAGCGGTTCCGGCCGGAGACGAAAGATGCCGACCTCGTGAAAGTGGGCCGTTGGGCGTCGGCGGTGGCGCTGCTCGTCTCCATCGGGCTGTTGCCTTTGCTGAACCGCTACCAGAGCCTGTTTGAAGGGATCAATGACGTGATCGCACACATCGCGCCGCCCATAACCTGCGTATTTCTGCTGGGGATTTTCTGGAAGCGGGCTTCCGCGCGGTCGGCCCAGCTCACGCTGTGGATCGGGTCTGCGCTCGGTGCGCTGGTGTACGCGATGAACAAATTGTACCCGCAGGGGCCGCTCGGCGGCATTCCTTTCATGATGATGGCATTTTACCTCTTCCTGGCCTGTGTGGCCATGCAGGTACTGTTTTCGTTCCTTTATCCCGTGGTGCATACGGAAAAGAGCGGCGCCTTGTACTGGCGCTCCTGGCGCGAGCCGCTCGAAGGGGAAGGATGGAAGGGTTTTGGTAACTATAAATTTTTGTCGGTACTGTTGCTCCTGGTGATGGGGGTGCTGTACTGGATTTTCAGATAACCATGTTTAAAAACGTTATGATGATGAAGAAACTGATACTATTGATGATGCTGTATTGCGGCGGATCGTTCGCGCAGTCGCCCGCTAAGACCGATCCCGCGGTATTGCGCCAGTTCATGGACATGCGCTTCGGGATGTTTGTGCACTGGGGGCCGGTAAGCCTCCGCGGCACAGAGATCGGCTGGTCGAGGGGCGAGCAGGTGCCAACCGCTGAATACGACAATCTCTATAAAGAATTCAATCCCGTATTGTTCAATGCGGACGAATGGGTGAAAGTGGCCAAAGACGCGGGCATGAAATACCTCACCATCACCGCCCGCCATCACGACGGCTTCTGCCTATGGCCTTCCGCCTTCACGGAATACGATATCGCTTCCACGCCTTACAAAAAAGACGTGGTAGGCGCGCTCGCAGCCGCCTGCAAGAAACAAGGCATCAAATTCTGCATTTACTATTCCGTGCTCGACTGGTGGCATCCGGAATATCCCAACCACTCGTCTACCAAGCCTTCCATCGATCCTAAATCGGATATGAACAAATACGTGGCTTACATGAAAAACCAGCTGAAGGAGCTCGTTACCAAATACGACCCCTACATGCTGTGGTTCGACGGGCAGTGGGAAGAACCCTGGACCGACGAGCGCGGCCGCGAGATCTACGCTTATCTCAAACAGCTCAAGCCCTCGCTCATCACCAATAACCGGTTGGGGAAAGAATTCGCGGCGATGGACAACAAGCAGATCGACCATACCAAAATGGTGGGCGATTATGATACGCCGGAACAGGTGATCGGCAAAATGAACCTCACAACGCCCTGGGAAAGCTGCTTCACCATTTGCAAGCAATGGGCCTGGAAGCCGAACGACCAGCTGAAATCCCTCGAAACCTGCCTCGACATCCTTTCCAGAACGGCCGGCGCAAACGGCAACCTGCTCCTGAACGTAGGCCCCATGCCCGATGGCCGCATCGAAGCCCGCCAGGTGGCGCGCCTCCGCGAAATCGGGGACTGGATGCGGAAATACGGAACAGCGGTATACGGAACGATGGGCGGCCCCTGGGAGCCGAACGACAAATTCGCCGCCACGCGCAAAGGCAATAAAGTGTTCATCCACGTACTCAAATCCGCCGAAGGCGGGCTCACGCTGAAAGCCCTGCCGGGACGGAACATCAGCAAATCCGCCATCATCGGCGGCGGCGCCGTTACCACGGAAACCGCGAGCGACGAACTGCGCATCAAAATCCCGCAGCAGCCGGCCACTTTGCCGTATGTGATCGAGCTTACGCTCGACGGCCCGGCGGAACAATTGCCTATTCTTTAATCTTTTTAAACGCAATACATGAGAACGGTTTTCGTTTTGCTCATCGTGATGCTGGCCGCAGGTTGTGCGGAAAAGAAGACGGAGCGCTTCGGGATGGTGACCGGCATCAAACCCGAAAAGATCGCCTATTACAAGCAGTTGCATGCCCATGTCTGGCCGGGCGTGGTGAAAACCATCGAGGCATGCAATATTCGCAATTACTCCATTTATCTGAAAGAGATGGATGGAAAAACATATCTGTTCAGTTATTTTGAGTACACAGGAAACGATTTCGCCGGAGATATGAAGAAGATGGCGGCAGACACGGTCACGCAGCGTTGGTGGAAAGAAACCGCTCCCGCGCAGATCCCCCTGCCAGACGCGGCCGCAACCGGCGAAACGTGGTCGAAGCTCGAAGAAGTGATGCACCTGCCTTGAAATAGTCAACCAGCACAGTAAGCAATATCCATGTACAGTTTTATGAAACGATGCGCGGGCGCCATGGCGCTTTCGCTCGCCACACTGGGCGCCACGGCCCAGCAGTTGCCCGCAAACAAGCCCAGCGCCGCCCAACAGGCGATGATCGACCGGGGATACGGCATGTTCATCCATTTCGGGGTGAATACTTTCGCAGATGTGGAATGGTCGGACGGTACCATCCCCGTCAGCCAGTACAACCCCACCCAACTGGATCCCGAACAATGGGTGAAAACCGCTAAGGACGCAGGTTTCCGGTATGTACTGCTCATCACCAAGCACCACGACGGGTTTTGCCTGTGGGACAGCAAGTACACCGAGTACGACGTGGCTTCTTCGCCCGTGAAGACCGATGTGGTGAAAGCTGTGGCCGACGCCTGCAAAAAGCACGGCCTGCAGTTCGCCATTTATTATTCGCTGTGGGACCGCAAGGAACCCACCTACAAAGATGCCGATCCGCAGCCTTACATCGACTATATGAAGAACCAGTTGACGGAGCTCTTCACGAATTACGGCCCCATCTGCGAGCTGTGGCTCGACGGTGGCTGGGACCGCAAGCCGGAGAACTGGGGCATCGACCAGCTGTATGCGCTGGTGAAGAAATTCAATCCCAAATGCGCCGTGAGCGTCAATCACACCATCGTGAACGAAGAAGGGAAACGGAATTACACGCGGCCGTCGAACATGACGGAAGACAACAAGTATTTCTTCCAGTATTTCCCGTCCGACTTCCGGCTGTGGGACCCGCAGATCATCACGCGGTTCGATAAAAAGCAATATCTCCACCAGGGGAAATCGTACTACCTGCCTTACGAAGCCACGATTTGCCTCAGCAGCCGCTACAACTGGTTCCAGAAATCGGCGCAGCTGCCCGTGCGCGAGATCGACGAAATGGAAGAACTGTTTTACTGGAGCACGGCCAACAACAATTGCCTGGTGATGAACATCCCGCCCGACCAGACGGGCCGCATCCGCGAATACGAAGCGTTGGCGGCCATCAACCTGGGGAAACGGCTGGGCCTTGCGCCGGGGAAACCTTTGCCGAAGAACGGTAAATTCGTGTCGGAACGCAGGCCCGCAAAGGCGTCGAGCGTGTATCCGGCGGATGCGAACAATCAGTACGACGGCAGTAAGGTGACCGACGGAAAGCTCGATAGCCGCTGGGCTTCGGCAGATACCCTCGCTTCCCTCGAAATTTCGCTCGATCCTTCCGAATACTTCAATAAAATCAGCATTTTCGAATACAAGGATGTGAAGAATTCCAAAGACGGGTTCTCGCAACTGCGCGAGCCGCGCATCCGGGAATATGCGATCGACATCCGCCAGAACGGCCAGTGGGAAACGATCTTTCTCGGCCATGAGCCCATGGGCGATTGCAAGGTGGTCCACCTGCCGAGGCGGTACAAGACAGACGTGCTGCGCTTCCGCGTGATGAAAGCCATCGACCTGCCGTCTATTTACGAAATTTCGGTAATCGATATGGCAAGAAAATAGGAAGTCCAGTTATTTAATTAAAATTTGAGAGAATTTCCAGAGACCGGCATCCCGATTTTTCGGGATGCTTCCTCATTAATACCCAATTAAATTGTATGATATGAAACAACTTTTTACAGGGATGCTACTCGCCGTTGCTTTCTGTGCCGCGGCGCAGCCGAAGCCGGAACATAACCTCCGGCAAACCGATCTCCCGCGGAAATGGGACGAAGCCATGCCGCTGGGGAACGGGATGATCGGCGCCCTCATCTGGCAGAAATCGGACAAGCTGCGGTTTTCGCTGGACAGGGTAGATCTGTGGGACGACCGGCCCATGGCCAACATCGACAAGCTGACTTTCAAATACGTAACGGAGCAGGTCCACAAAAAGGATTACGCCCCCGTTCAGCAATTGGGCGACGTGCCCTACGAAGCCAACGCCGCACCCACCAAAATCCCCGGCGCCTCGCTGGAACTGGACATGAAAGGCTGGGGAAACCCCGTTTCCTCCGTGCTGGACATCAGCAACGGTGTGCACGAAGCCCGGTTCGCTTCCGGGGCGGTTTTCCGCACCTACGTGCACGCGGGGCAGGATGTAGGCGTGTTTTCGCTGGAAGGCGCGGTTTTCAGTCCCGAGCTCATCGCGCCGTCGTATGTCTCGGAAAGCAAGGGCGGTGAAGCCACGAGCGTAGACGGGCAAAGCCTGGTAAGACTGGGATACGGAAAGGGAACGGTCACCAAAGGCGCGAACGCCATCCGTTACCGGCAACCGACTTACGAAGGGCATTTTTACGAAGTATTGGTAGAATGGACCGTGAAAAACGGTAAAACCACCGGCTGGTGGACGATCACCCCCGATCGGCCCGCCGTTATTCCTGCCGCTTCCAAAAACGAAGCGAAGAACTGGAAAAGCCACGCCGCCTGGTGGGCCGCTTTCTGGAAACGCTCTTCCATCCAACTGCCCGAGCCCCTGCTCGAAAAACAATACTATCTCGATATGTACAAATTCGGCAGCGTAGCCCGTGCGCATACGCCGCCGATCTCCCTGCAAGCGGTGTGGACGGCAGATAACGGCCATCTTCCGCCGTGGAAGGGCGATTTCCACCACGATCTCAACACCCAGCTGAGCTATTGGCCCGGGTATACCGCCAACCATACCGATCTCACGGAAGGTTTTACCAATTGGCTCTGGAACACCCGCGCGGAAAACGAACGCTATACGAAGCAGTATTTCGGGGTGGAAGGGCTCAACGTTCCCGGCGTTACCACGCTTACCGGCAAGCCCATGGGCGGATGGATCCAGTATTCTTTCAGTCCCACCGTGGCGGCGTGGCTGGCGCAGCATTTCTACTGGCAATGGAAGTTCAGCGGCGACGAAAAGTTCCTCCGGGAACGCTGCAAGCCATGGTTCGACCGGGTGGCCGTTTACCTGAAGAACGTCCGCGTCAAGGATCCCGCTACCGGTGTGTACAAATTGCCGCTCAGCTCATCGCCCGAATATCATGACAACAGCATCGATGCCTGGTTCACCGATTATTCGAACTACGACCTCGCGCTCATCCGTTTCTTCTTCACCGCATATGCCGAAGTGGCCGCAGCGGCGGGAGACGGATCGGTGCCTCCGGCCGCGGACGCCCTGAAAAACTATCCGGAACTATTCAGTGTAGACGGAAGGCTGGCCATCGCGCCGGGGCATCCGCAATTATCGTCGCACCGCCACCATAGCAACCTCATGGCGATTTATCCGGTAAAGATTTTGTCGTACGACCGGCCGGACGACCGCCGGGTGATCGACAGTTCCCTGGCCTGGATGAGCCGCAAAGGAACCAGGGCCTGGGTGGGTTATTCTTTTGCCTGGGCGGCGTGCCTATACGCGCAAACGGGCAATGGGGACAGTACGGTGAGCTATCTGCGGAAGTTTGCGTCGAACTTCGTGTTGAGCAACAGTTTCCATGTGAACGGCGATCAGAAAGGCGGACAATATTCCGGGTTTACATACCGTCCGTTTACGCTGGAAGGCAACTTCGCGTATGCGCAGGGTGTACACGAAATGCTGCTCCAAACCCGCGATGGCGTGGTGCTGCTTTTTCCGGCTACTCCGAAAGACTGGAAGGCGGCTGGTTTCCAGCAACTGCGCAGCGAAAGCGGTTGCCTGGTCAGCGCTTCGCTGGAAGGCGGAAAACTGAAAAGCGTGACTTTTGCGTCCGATAAAAATCAAACCGTGAAAGTGAAGCGGAATACGCCCGTGGGGAACATCGCTCCCGGGAAATCCGCTGTGGACGGGGATGTGATCACTGTAGAACTGAAGAAGGGCCGGCCCGTTACTTTGTTAGTAGATTGAGGAAACATACCGAATGAAAAAGGCTCCACGTGTTTTGCGTGGAGCCTTTTTTATGCCGGGGCATTATTATGGAACAATAAAGAATTCATGGACGCCCATGGCCGGAAGACTGATTTCCGCATCGGGCGCAAACCGTTCGCCGCTTTGCAAACGCTGTAGGCCGGAGGGTTTCAGCGATCCCCAAACGAACTTCGTGCTTTGCGCGGTTTTTTCGGGATTAAACAATCGCACCATGAGGCTGCCGTTTTCCTGCGGTGTGATGGAAGTGGCGATGACGGATTGATTGCTGAGGCTGAAGAGGCTCTGTGGCACAGTTACCCCGGCTTTCAGCGGGAAGCTCAGGAAGGGCTGGGTGAACATGGCCGCGGCTTTTTCCATATCGGCGCCGCTGTTTTCCGCGTGGGGGCGCAAAGCGTACCGGTAGCTGCTCACGCCTTCCTGGTCGGATTTGTAATTGGTATGCCAGTAATTGTTCATGACGTACGCGAACCATGTGGCGGTGGGTTTCCCGTCTTTCCGCCATTCCTTGTGGCTTTGCGAAATGGTCAACCGCTCGTCGATCATGGCGCCGGGCTCTACCATTGGTGTTTCGAGCAGCATCCATTGGACACCGCGGTTTTCATCGGAAACGTTCAGCCACCGGCGGCCGTAGAGGAAATCCATGTTGGAGCCGGGAAGCTGATCATCCAGGTAGCGCATGGTGCCATAACCCGCGTCCAATGTAGTTGTGGGCGATGTGATGCCGAAGGGGAACCCGAAATGCAGGGCTTCCTTGCTACGAACGGGCTTTTTGTCTACGATATTCTCTATCACCGCTTCTTTCGCGCCGGCATACAGGATGATGCGCTTTTCGAGGGAGCGCGCGCCGGGCGCTTCGCCTTTCAGTGAAATTACCGTCAACACCGGCCCTTCGTCGATAACGCTGGCCGTGAGCGCAGGCGTGGTTTGCGCGCCGGCGGGGTCTCTGCCGGGAACGTACCAGTAACTGTTCAGGCCCTGATCGCCGAACTGGCCGGCGAGGTTATGCCCGTCCGGCCCGGAAAGTTGCGTGATGCTCCCATTCCCCGGATGCCACGCCAGCGAAACGAATCCGTTGGAAAGGCCTTGCGCGCTGCGTTTGAACGGCGTCGCGGTTTTAACGGTTTCGTCGGAAACGGTGTAAACGGCCGATCCGAAGGGAGGGACGTTTTCTGCGATGAATGCGTAGCGGCCGTTGTGGATTTTTTGCAGGGGGGATTTTTTTCCTTTCGCATCTTTCACCGAAGCGCCTGCCACCTGTATTTCAACGGGCCCCGACGCCGGCCATGAGTGCGTGTTTACGACTACGATCTTTTTAGAAGTGGCGTCTGTAAAGGGTTCCAGGAGGGAGGTCGCCAGTGCGCCCGTCTGTTGGTCGCCGTCTTGCATGAACTGCTTCTTGATCCGCCATTGCTCCGTCACGAAATCGACATCGGGTTGGGAAATGCTGTTATGCGCACCCCAGGTATGTTCGTGGAACATGAGGATGTTGGTCCAGGCTTCGTAGAACTGCCGGCTGGAATAGCGTTTCGGCGACAGAATGGCGTAAGCGTTGGCGATCTGCTGGAGGCGCAGGCTGTTGACGCGGTTCTTCCCTTCTTCCTGCGCAGTAGAAGCGGCACCGTCTTCCCAATAAGGTGTGATGTCTCCGGAAACCACCGGCAAGTCTTTCCCGTATTGCTTTTCGAATGCGGGGAAAAGTCGGTCGGGCGTGGAAAGCACGATTTTCGGTGACGAATATTTTTCATTCCATTCCTTCACGAAACGGCTGATGGCAGTGTCTATCGGCCCATTGTCGGCCACAACGTTATAACGCCATTGCACGAGGGTGTAGGGATAGTTTTTGTTGGCCAGGTCCTGGAGGTATTCGGCGATCTTCTTCGCGCCCCGTTCGAAAACGGCGCCGGGTGCGGTACCATGCCAGGAAGAATAACCTTTCCCGCCTGTCCAGAAGAGGATTTTCTCTTCTCCCGACGGACTTTTCCAGTACACCGGCTTATCGCCCCAGGTGCGCACGAAATGCCCGACACGGTCGCCGAGGTAGGGATGGTTCTCGCCCAGGTAATTCGGGCCGCTGGAGAAATATTTCACGCCCCCTTTCGCCAGGGCCGTGACCGTAGACCAGGTGTAACCCGGCACGTCGGAGATCATGGCGCTGGGGATGGTAAACCCGAACTCCTTCCGCAATTGCTGCGCGTAGTCGGTGTAATGGAACATTTCTTCCGGGAGGCTCAGCCCGGTGAGGATGTTGGCGTACAGCGCCGAAAGACAGATGTCGCCATTTTTCACGGCCTGGACGAACGCGGCTTTCCGGTCGGCGCTGGCCTGTTTTATCCAATGCTCCACGGCCCACAGCGATTCGATGTTCCAGCGGAATTTCGCTTCGTCGGGGTAATGCTTCGTGGAAGCGATCATGTCGAGCGCATCGTCGATATTCTTGAGGTGGATTTTCAGGACGTCGGGCTGTAAATGTGAGTAGCCGATGTCGGTATGGGAATGATGGATGAAATGCAGTTCCCGGTGGATGATCGGAGCGAGCTGCACGAATTTGTCGGTAATCACTTTCTTCCCGTCGAGCACTTTGACCCGGATGCTGTCTGCCCGCTGCACGGGCGTTACCGGTACATCGAAGTTGGAAAGGCCGTCCGTCGCCACGAATGAATACGTGGCATTGCCCGCCTCCACCCGGTATGTGCGCGGCATTCCGAAATGGAGGGCCGTCAGCGTGAGGGGCTGCTTCCCGTTCCGCAACAGGAAAGGCTGTGGCGCAATGTCCACTTTTTCCTGGAACGTGAATTTGAAGGTCATGTACCAGTCGTTGCTTTGCTGCGCCTGTCCTACCACTTTCAACACTACCGGTTTTCCGGGCTGAACGGCGGAAACGGGCAGCCGCAGGAAAGCGAGGCCGTGCGCGTCATTGGCGCCGTCGCGCTTCGTTTGCATGAACACGATCCGGCTGCTGTCGGGCCCGGCGTACGACCAGTTCGGGTTGCTGTTGCCGGGGATGGTGGTGAACGTCAGCATTTTTTTGTTGTTGACATACAGGTCCCAATGGCGGTTGCCGCTGCTGGTGGCCGACGAGTGGCCCGCCACCCAGCTGAAATAGACATATTTCCCTTTGACCTTCGCGGGAACGGGAGCTGTTTCCCAGACGATTTCCTTGTGGCCGTCTGTAGCGCGGGTCAGCAGGGCGATGTTGGCATCGTCGGGGAAAGCAGAGAAATACCGGATGTTTTCGCCGGAAATTTCTTTTTCGTATCCGCTGATCCAGTCGATCTGCCCGAAATACGGCACTGTTTTTTGCGCGGTCGCCTGTAGAGCACAAGCCGCCAGCGCGGCTATTATCATCATCCTCATAGTCAGTTATTTATTGGCTGATGGGCAGCATCTCGCCGGAAGCGATCTCTTCCAGGGTTTTGCCCTTCGTTTCGAAAAGGTATTTTTTAGCGTAAAAGAAGGAGATAAGGCAACAGGCGGAGAAAATGAAGAACGTGGCCGCCACCCCGATGCCGTCGCGCAGCATGGGGAAGAGGAGGTTCACGAGCCAGTCAGACACCCACATGGTCAGGATGCACATCGACAAAGCCGTTCCCCGCACGTGCGTCGGGAAAATTTCCGTAGCGATGACGAATTTCAAGGGCCCGAGCGAAAACGCGAAGAAAAGGAGGAACAGCATGATGGACAGGAGCATCCCCCATCCCGTAACGCCCGCCAGGAAGCAGGTGGCCGTGGCAGCGAGGGCAATCGCCGAGCAGAGCGAACCTACGATGTACAGCGGTCGTCTGCCCAGGGAGTCGACTTTCCAGATGGCGATGAAAGTGAACAGCGTGTTGGCCGCGCCGAGCATCACCTGGTACAATAGCGCGTCGCTCGCTACGATGCCGGTGCTTTTCAGGATGGTGGGACCGTAAAAAATAACCGCGTTGATGCCGCTGAATTGCGACAGGGCTGTGAGTACCGCCGCCATAACGAGTAAATTCCGCAGGGGCGGGCGCATCAGTTCGTTGAACCCGCCGGCCGGTTTTTGCGACAGCGCGGTGATGGCGGTCATTTCGCGTCGCGCTTCTTCCGGGCCGCTGATGTTGGTGAGGATGGAAAGGGCTTCGTCGTTGCGGCCGTATTGCGCCAGCCAGCGCGGGCTTTCCGGCACAATGGTCAGCAGCAGGAAAAACGCCCCGGCAGGCAGCGCGCCCACGAGGAACATGCCTCTCCAGACTTCCGCCGCGAACAGCCAGCCCCAAACGCCGTCGGTACTGGCGCCGGCCGCGTGGCGCTGGATGAAAAGGTTGCTGATGTAGGCGCAGAGGATGCCGATGGTGATAGCGAGCTGGTAAAACGTGACGAGCCGCCCGCGCTGGCGGGCCGGCGCCAGCTCGGAAATATACAGCGGCGAAATATTGGAAGCCACGCCCACGCCCATTCCTGCCAGTATCCGGAACCCGATGAGCATGGTGTAAGAGGTAGACCACGCAAACCCCGCGGCGCTCACAAGAAACAGGATGGCGGCGAGGAAAAGCACTTTCTTGCGGCCGATACGGTCGCTGAGGTTGCCGGAGAACAATACGCCGATGATGCAGCCCAGCAGCGCGCAAGACACGAACCAGCCTTCCTGCGAGGCGGAAAGGCCGAACTGTGATTTCACGGGGTCGATGATGCCGCTGACAACGGCCATGTCGAACCCGAAAAGAAACCCGCCCAGCGCGGCGATGAGCGTAACGGTGATGGTGAAGAACTGTTGACGGTTTGGCTTCATAACGTAGGATTTATAATTCAGCAATGATCGTCTTTAACGTACGCTACCACGAGGGACGCGGGACTTTCACCTTCGTTGCGGCATGTGTAGGCATTTGCTTCCGCAGGCACCACGAATGTTTCTGCGTAATGGAACATTTGTTCTAATCCGCCGGCGGCCACGCTGATCGCGGATCCCGAAACGAGCATGCAGATGTGGCATTGCCCGTTGGTAGGGATTTCCACGGTGCCGGTGAACTCGTACCGGTCAACGGTGTAGAAATGTTCCGGGTGGGTAGGCAGGTGGATTTTTCGGCCGGTGTCCCAACTCTGCGCGATTTGCGGTTGGGAGATGAGCTCTTCCGGGACCCGATCGCCCTTGCGGTCGAAATACAGGTTGGCGAAGGCATGATCAAGATGGATGGGGCGCGGCTGGCCGTTGAGGCCGGGCCGGAGCCAGTCGTACATCTTGAACGTGAAGATATAGGGGGTGCTGCTGATCTCCAGCACGAGGTTGTTTTTTCCGGAGGCGTGAACGGTACCGTTGGGAATGAGGTAGAGCCCATGCTTTTCCGCGGGGAACCGTTGCACATATCGCTCCACGTCCAGCGGGATGGATTTTTCCTGCGCGTCGTTCAGCGCCGAACGGAATTCCCGCGGATCGATGTTTTCCTGGAAACCAAGGTACACCGCGGCTTCCGGCTCGCAGTCGAGTATATAATACGTTTCGTCCTGCGTGAAATTTTCCCCGAAATGTTCGCGGACGTTTTCCGGGCGCGGGTGGCACTGGATGGAGAGGTTACCGCCGTCGTAAGTGTCGAGGAAATCGAAACGGATGGGGAATTCTGTACCGAAGCGCTGGGCCGCTTTGCCGAGGAGTTGTTGATTGTTGCGGTAGGCGAGGAAGTCGAACGAAACCTCCATCAGCAAGCCTTTCCCTTCCAGCACGATCCCGTTTTCAGGCGTGATCAGCTCAAACGACCAGGCGTAATTCACTTCGTCGGGGTTGAGGCCGGCGAGGTGTTTTTTCATCCAGTTCCCGCCCCAGACGCCGGCTTCGAACCAGGGCCGGGCGCGGAAAGGCGTGCGCAGAAGCTCGTCGAGCGAGGCGCGGAAATCGTCGCCGGTCATGAAGGTGAGGGTTGCTTCCCGTTGCGCGTCGGCCATGATGGCGATACGCGGCAGGAGGGAGGCTTTGTGCAAGTTCAGTACCGGCCAGTCTACGAAGTAAAAGCGTTTATACGTTGCCGTTTCCGACCCGATGTTGGTGATACTGCCGGCCCGCATGCGGTATTGAATTTCGTTTTTGGGAACGTCGGCGTAGACCAGCATTCCGTCGGGGGAAGCAAGCGCGGCGCCCGTTCCGTATATAATGTGGATGCCGGGCGTGCTGGCGGGCCTGAGCATGGCGAGTTTGGACGGATCGAAGAAATCCCCCAGGGCGCCGGTGTATTTTTTTCCGAACACGGGATCGTCGCCACCGAGGGAAGCGGCGACTATTTCATCGATGACGGAAGTGTCGTACAGGCAGGCATTCACATCGTACCAATGCGCAGGAATCCCGCGGCGCTGCAAAGCGGTGTGCAATTGCGCACGGAAGGTTTCCCATAGCATGCCGCCGAACCCGTCTATCACCACCCGCGTTTCTCCCGCTATCTTTTCTGCCAGCGCATCGAACCCTTCGGCAATGGCGCGGCCGGTTTTGCAGGAAGGGAAAATATTGTAGCCTTCTGTGGGTTGGGCTTGAACGGGCAGCAATGGCTGGGAACTGAGGCGTGCAGGCGGTTTGGTGGATGCGTCTTTCAACGCGGCGGCGCCGGTGAGGATGCAGGGCTCAGTTTCCAGGCAGTAGGACAGGTGGATGTTCAGTCCGTTCAAACGCTGTTGCAGCGCAGGCCCGAAGTGCGCAGCCGCCCGGGCGATGTTACCGCCGATCACGAGCTCTTTACATGCAAATGCTTCCAGCCTTGGACGAAGGAAAGCGCCAAGGTTGTCGCCGAAGGTTTCGAAAATGGGGAGGGCGGTTTCGATGTGCACCGTGGCCATTTCGCGGACGGAAGTGATGGGTTGTCCCGTGGCGGTGGCGAAAGCGCGGAGGAGCCAGCGGGTGGAAAAGTAATCATCGGCCAGGGCGTCTTCGAACGGTTGGTCGAAAAACGCGCCGGAAGCGGGAATGCCGGGGCCTGATCCGGCCAGTTCGCCGTTTGCCAGGAAGGCCGATCCGAAACCCGTGCCCAGCGTCAGCAGTACCGTTTTTTTCCCTTGCAGCTGCATGCGCTGTTGCGCGCCCAATGCGAAACAATGCGCATCGTTCGCAAAAAGCACCGGCAAACCGGCGGTTTCCGGCCTGTCCTGCAACGCCTGCTTCACATGCAGCCCGAAAAGCTGTCCGAATTTCCCCACCGTTGCCGGGATGGCGCAGACGCCCTTTTTGTAATCGAACGGCCCGGGGAACGCGATCCCGATGGCCACCGTTCCTTCCATCATCACCTCGCCGATGCATGCGGCGATGGTACCGATGACGGTCTCCGCCGGTGCATGTGAATCCAGTTGGCGATGCGCCATGCGCAAAGGCGCGTCTGGCGCCCCGTCGTTAAATATTCCGGCGGAAACATGGCTCCCGCCTACATCCACCCCAATTCGTCGTTGTGCTTGCATGTAGATTTATATCGGTCTTTTGATGTTACTGATCTGCTTGCTATGGATATTTTCGGTCCCGACGGGATTCCCGTTTGCCGGGTGCCGTTCGGGCCTGTTCACTGTTTATACATCCATATTGTACATATGTACAAACATATTCAATTTGTCCATCGGTACAAAAATAATTTTCGACTGGCGGTAAGAATGATGCAAGTGAGGGCTTTATATAGTATGTTTTTGAAGAAAGCGGCCCTGGTGGCCTTATTTTTCGGGTGTTTGACCGCCTGTTTACCGGCGTCGGCGCAAGACGGTATTTCCGCCACGATGGCCGTCCAGCAAGCGATCCGTAAATCCGGGCGTGCGGTGGTGAAGGTCTTTGCGTTCGATACGGTGAAGCAGGTGCAAACCGGCGGACCGTTCAGCGCGGTGGTCGTTTCCGCGGATGGATGGCTGCTGACGGCCGCCCATGCATCGCGGCCCGGGCATACCTACCTCGTTACTTTTCCCGGCGGGAAAACCGCGCTGGCCGTAGGGATGGGCCGGATCGACACCGACGAAAAAGAAACCCTGCCAGACATCGCCACGATGAAGCTCCTCGCCGCCGGCCCATGGCCATTCGCGGAAATGGGCGCCGCGGCGAAAAAGGGAGACGCCTGTATGATGCTGGCTTTCCCCGAATCCACCGGGCTGCCGTTCCCCACGCTACGCTTCGGGCTCGTCACCGATCCGGCAGACGGGCACGGGTTCCTCATTTCCGGATGCACGATGGAAGTGGGGGATTCCGGCGGGCCGGTTTTCGATATGGACGGCAGGGTGATCGGGGTGAACAGTCGCTGCCAGGCGGCGGAAGCCCTCAATCATCATGTGCCCGTAACCGAATTCAGGAAATATTGGTCGTCGCTCACCCGGCAGGCCAATTACCACCAATACCCGCAACCAGACAGCGGTTGGGATGTGCCCGTTCCCCCGGCGATCGTTCCCGTGCTTCCGCCGCGCACGCTGGCGATACAGGGCGCGGTTGGGTTGATCAGTAAAGGAAAAACGACCGGCGGAACGGTCTGGCGTTCCGGTAAGCGGGGAACGTTCATCATCGGCAAGCTTTCCGAACTGGGGGATACGGTTTGGTTGAAAACAGCCGGTGGAAAGGAAATCCGGTTGAAAGTAGTGGCGCGCGATCCTGGAAATGACCTGGTATTGCTGTCTGCCGGAAAGGATCTCCGCTTGCCGGGTGTGGAAAATCTCGCGCGGAATGGGGAGGAGCCTGTGCTTGGAGGGTTCCTTTTCGCCGCGCTGCCAGGCGGAAAGCAGAAAAGAGGGATCACCGGCACCGGGACGTTCGACATGCCGCCCCGCCTCAGCAGCGGGTATTTCGGCGCGAAGCTGGTTGAGAAAAACACCGGTGCCTCCATCGCGTTCCTCGATCCGCAGGGCCCCGCATCGCGGAGCGGTTTTTTGCCGGACGATCAACTGTTGCGCATCAACGATCTGCCATCCTCGGGCTTCGTCAACGATCTCCAGCGATATCAACCCCATCAAACCATCACCATTACTTTTCAACGCGGCGACAGTCTACTCCGCAAATCCGTCACCCTCGCGCAGCGCCTGGAAGCGCCGCTTAACAACCATCCCGCGGAAATGTATGAAGGCGGGAAAAGCGGGCGCAGGGATGGTTTCACGAAAGTATGGTTCAGCGACCTGCACATCTCTTCCACCGAATGCGGTTCACCGGTTTTCGACGAAGAGGCCCGGTTCTGCGGGATCGCCATCGCCAGGTACAGCCGCACTGCGACGGTGGTTTTGCATGCCGCGGAGATCGTTCGCTGGATGGGATCGCTGTCGCTTTGATGAGCCGTTCCGATGTTATTTTGACTTTTGCTTCCTGAATTTTGTTGCTTGCTTGTCTATGTAAGGGAGCGGCTTTTATTTCGTGCCTTATCGTTATGAAAGGTAGATCAGACGCCGCGTTTCTATTCCAGCAACTGCCGCATGCCAATGGCGAAGCGGTGTTGATGCAATTGCACGGGTGCTACTTCGACCGGATTTTCAAGCTGGTCCTTTCGCTCGTAAAACACCGCGAATCCGCTGAGGAACTGGCCAGCGACGTGTTCGTCCAGCTCTGGCAGCGCCGCGATAAATTGTCTGAAATCAGGAATCCCGAAGTGTATCTCTACGTCACCGCCCGCAACAAAGCCTTCACTTTCCTCAAGCAGCAGCATAATTTTACCGATCCGCTCGATGGGATCGATGATTTCAAACTGGAACTGGCCCGGTCTCCGGAAGACCTCCTTATTTCCTCGGAGATGCTCCACCGCATCAATATGGCCATCAACGAACTACCCCCCAAATGCAAGCTCATCTTTCAGCTGGTGAAGGAACAATCTTTCAAATACCGTGAAGTGGCTGAAATCCTCAATCTTTCCCTCAAAACCGTAGAGGCCCAGATGGGTATCGCCATGAAAAAACTGGGGAAAGCCATCGCTTTTTCCACTATCTGAAATTTTTTCATTTCCATTTAAGGGTACCGGGCATTTTTTGCACTCCTTCTATAAACGACCGGCATTTTTCCATATGAACAGAATCTGGGAATTACTCGCTAAGAAATTCAGTCAAGAGATCACGGAGCAGGAGAGCCGGGAGTTGGAGGATTTGCTCAAAACGCACCAGCGCGATTTCCAGCAGAACGAAATGCTGCAGGCCGCCTGGGAGCTGGATGCCGTGGCGCCGGAAGACGATGGCGCCCGCGGGCGCAGCGAGTTGCGGCTGAAGAAAATGCTGGGTGAGGTGGCGGTGGAAGTGCCGGGAGAAGAGGCCGTCGTTCCGTTCGTAGTTAAAAAAACGCATTTCCGGCGATACGCCAAATTGTACATCGCGGGGCTGGTGAATGTGGCGGCCATTGCCCTGGTATTGGTGTTGCCGCGTTTGGGAGGAGGCGATCCGCTGTACAACAAGATCAATACGGAGCGCGGCGCCAAAACCACGGTGCATTTGCCCGATGGGTCTGTCGTAACCCTCAATTCCGGCAGCCGGCTGAGTTACAACAAGGATTTCGGCGAAAAGAACCGCGAAATCAGGCTGGAAGGGGAAGCCTATTTCGATGTGGTGAAAAACCCCGGCATGCCGATGATCGTTTCCACCGGGAACGTGGAAGTGAAAGTGCTCGGTACCACCTTCAACGTAAAAGCCTACCCGGAAGATTCGGTAGTGGAAGCGTCCCTGTTCACCGGTACCATCCAGCTGACCACCGAGCAGGACCCGGAACGGGTGATCATGATGCGCCCCCGGGAAAAGGTCACCATCAGCCATCAGCACGATCAACTCGCCACCGCAGCTTCCACCCGCGATAAAATGAACGAAACCGTTTCCCTCCGGCAGGTGATGTTCAACCGGTCAGACAGCAGTTTCGACGAAACCGCCTGGATGAAGAACAAAATCGTTTTCAAATCCGTCCGCTTCCGCGACGTAGCCAACGAATTACAGCGTAAATTCAACACAGACATACATTTCAACGATACCATTTTCCAGGACATCCGCATAACGGGAACATTCTCCGATGAATCCATCCACGAGATCATTCTTGAATTGCAGCAAACCATACCATTTCAGTACACCAGTTCGGGCCATAAAATCTATATCAGCCAATAATTAAATACCTGTAGAGAAAGGTATTCCACGTCTTCGGCACAGACGCATTTTTATACAACAATGCTTTACATACATGGGATGATGCGGCTTCCGGAAGCCGCAGGTATCGCCTGTTGCCTAATATGTTCATTTTAAAAACCAAAATTGACATGACTTTGATACAATGCTGCAGGTTTTTGCTGTATGCGACGGTGATACTTTGCCTGGGGCCTTTCCATGGCGCGTATGCACAGCAAGTCGGCATTCCCGGCGGGAAGAAGACGGTCAGGCAGGTGCTCGAGTTCGTAGAGCAGACTTCTTCGTACCGTTTCCTCTATACCGAAGATCCCGCGTTCGACCGGATTGCGGGCAGCTACGAGGGGAAAGGCGAGATCGCCCAGGTCCTCAACGCCGTCCTCAAACAAACGGATATCACTTACCGCGTAAACGCCAATAAGCTCGTCACCCTCCAGACACCACGCTCGGCGCAGCTGGCGGCTAAAGACAGTGTAGGCGAAAATGTTACTGTTTCCGGCACTATCTCCAATCTGCAGAACCAGCCCATCGCTTCGGTCAGTATTTATTTGAAAGCCAATCCGCTCGTAGGTACGGTGTCCGACAAAAACGGCTATTTCATCATCAGCAACATTCCCCGCCATTCCGTGCTGGTGCTTTCTTCCGTGGGTTATAGGACGCAGGAGGTGGAAGTAAAGTCCATCCCCGCCGGCAGCCTCCGCAAGTTCCCCGTGCTCATGGAACTGGAAAGCCTCACACAGAGCGAAGTGGTAGTAACCGGAACGGGCACGCAGAAGAAAGTGAGTGTGGTTGGTGCTATCACCACCGTGAACCCCTCCGAGCTCAAGGGCCCTACGCGCTCCCTCACCACGCAGCTCGCGGGAAGGGTGGCCGGCGTCACGTTCGTACAGCAATCCGGGCAACCGGGGCAAGACGGTGCTTCCTTCATCATCCGCGGCATCAATTCCGTGACGGGGAACACTTCGCCGCTGGTGCTGATCGACGGGCTGAGGAGGAACATCGATGACGTAGACCCCAACGACGTGGCCACTTTCACCGTGCTGAAAGATGCGTCTGCCACGGCGGTTTACGGGCTGGAAGGCGCGAACGGCATCATCGTCATCACCACGAAAACGGGTAAAGTGGCCTCGCGGCCCACGATCCGGCTTTCGGCTTCGTCTTCCATCAACAACGCCAGCTACAAACCGAAATGGGTGGATGCGCCTACTTATGCGCGGATGAAGAACGAGGCGCTGGTAGTCCGCGGGAAGCGGCCATACTACTCGGAAGCCGACATCGCCCGGTTTGCGGACGATGACATGGATTTTTACCCGAATGTAGATTGGTACGAAACCATGGTCAAGCAAAACAACCGCTCCAATCGCGCCAACTTCAATATCAGCGGCGGCGGCAATGCCGTTACCTACTATATGTCCGGCGGCTTCTACAATGAAAAAGGCATGTTCAACGCCCGGAACGATAATAACGCCAACTACAACCAGTTCAATTTCCGCTCCAACCTCCGCGCCGACCTTTCGCCTACCACCGCGCTGGGACTGGGCTTTGACGGGCGCTACAATACTACGACCGAGCCGGGGCAAGGGGTTGGCAACCTGCTGAATATCATGAACATGATCAACCCTACATTGTTCCCTGCGGAATTTTCGAACGGCATGGCGCCGGAGGAGCCGGCCAATATCAGGAACCCCTGGTCGCTGCTCAATAAAACCGGCTTCGTGAAGCGGTATCAGAATTACATGTCTACCAATGTGAACGTTACGCAGAAGCTGGACTTCCTCACGCAAGGGCTTTTCCTGAACGGGATCGTGTCTTTTACGAAAGGGAATGTGTATGCGCACCGCTATTCCAAGAATTACCAGCAGCATGCGCCGGATTTCGCCAACAGCCACATGGGTACCGGGCGTGATGAAAACGGGAAGCTGGTCACCATTAACAAAACGCCGGACATCGACGACAAGATGCAGTTCGTGTACGAGGCGCCAACGGGCGACCGTGTCATAGAACTGCAGGGGAGCATCAATTATGCGCGGACGTTCGGGAAACTCTCCACCACGGGGCTGCTGTTGTACAAACAGCGCGAATACCTGACCGATGCGCCGGGCGGCTCGGGCGCCACGTTGCTGATCAATGCCCTGCCGGCCCGGGAGCAATCCGTAGCCGGGCGGGTGACTTTGGGATGGGACGACCGCTATTTCACGGATGTGAATTTCGGGGCCTCGGGCTCGCAGATGTTCACGCCCGACAAACGCTGGTCTTCGTTCCCCTCGATCGGTTTCGGCTGGGTGCCGTCTTCCGAAAAATTCTGGGGCGGGATGGAAGACGTCGTAGACTTCCTCAAGTTCCGGGTTTCTTATGGATCGGTGGGTTCTGCCGGCAATGCGGAGCGTTTTGGGTACATGGCCACTTCCGGGCCGGTGACCGGATATGTGTTCGGGTTTGGACGGGCGGCAGGCAGTGGACTGGGGATTCCCGGTGTGGGAGAGTCGCGGCTGGAGCAGCTGGGCCTTACCTGGGAACGCAACCGGAAATTGAACCTGGGCGCCGAGATCGGGCTGTTCCGTGCGTTAAAGATCATCGTAGATGCATATAGCTACACCAACAACGATCAGCTGATTTTCCTGAACAGGTTGCCAGCCACGCTCGGCCTCCCTTCCGTGCCCCGTGCCAACCTCGGGAGAACGAAATCGGAAGGGGTCGATATCGATCTGACGTACGCCAAATCCTGGGGGAATTTCAAGATCAGCTATATCAAGGGCATCATCAGCTATAACAAAAATACCATCCTGGAAAACGGGCAGCTCGATCCCAAAGTTTCATACCAAAGCGGGATCGGGCTGGATTATGGCCGGCAACTGAACTACATCGCGCTGGGGCTTTTCAAAGACCAGAAAGATATCGACAACAGTCCGGTGCAAACCTGGAACAAAGTGATGCCGGGCGATATCAAGTATAAAGACATCGACGGAGACGGGGTGATCACTCCGAACGACCGGATCTGGGCAGGCAACAGCTACCCCAAATGGAGCTACTCGCTGGCGTTGGATTTACGGTATAAAAAGTGGACGCTCGCTACCCGCGCCATCGGCAAATTCAACCTGTACAGGTCCATCAGCGGCGGAAGGATTCCCTTCAACCCCTACAACTCCGGCGGTACGGATAACGGCGCCGTGTACCAGGCATCGGTGAACGACCATTGGTCGCCGGCTTCCTGGTCGGGTACCACTGCCACTGAGAATTTCAACGCCACCTATCCACGGCTCGGATTCGGAACGGACAATCAGAACAACGCGCAAACATCCACTTTCTGGCTGCGGGAATCGTCGTACCTGCGGATTGCGGACGCGGAGCTCGGTTATAACTGGACGCCCCGCACGAAAAAATCTCCCTTCAAGAGCATCTATTACTACGGGCGCTGCGATAACGTGATCACCTTTTCCCGTTTCAAAGACTGGAACCCCGAACAGGAATCATCGTTCGCTTATCCATTGAAACGTACGCTTTCAGTGGGGCTGGAAATTGGATTTGACCTTTAAAAACCGTTTATGAAAAATAGCATTCTGAAAATAACGGCGATCGTGCTGTTGACGATGCAATCCATCAGCTGTAAATACCTGGAAGCAGACGAATATCTGCACGAGGTGAACAACCTGAACGATATCTGGACGCAGCGCGTGGATATCCGTAAAGCATGGGCGGCCTGCTACGGGCATCTTCCCAACTATACCGACCTGGCCTGGTCCTGGCCTTTCAATACGAATTACGACGAAGGCCATGCCGGCAGGGATAACTATACCAGTCTCGTATTCGCACAGGGGAAATTCAATGCAGACAACGTGCTGTTCAACTTCTGGGCCAATTTCTACCGCGCTGTCCGCACCTGCAACCTGTTCCTCGAGAATTACCATAAAGCCAACGACAAGCTGCTCGTGCCCGGCGAAGTAGAAGGCTATGCGGCCGATGCACGTTTCCTGCGGGCATACTACTATTCCCTGTTGCTGCAGATGTACGGGCCATTCCCCATCGTCGAGAAAACGGTGGACTACTCCAACGAAGCCGCATTGCCCACCAATCGCAATACGGAAGAGGAATGCGTGAATTTTATCATTGCCGAACTGGATAAATGCATCGCCACGCTGCCGCAAAACGACCGGATACTCGTTTCCGAACTGGGAAGGCCCTCGCGCGAGGCCGCTATGGCATTGAAAGCCGTGGTTTTGCTTTGGGACGCCAGTCCGCTCGTAAACGGCAACCCCGACTACAGCGGTTTCAAAGATGCGAAAGGGCGTAATTATTTCAGTCCCGCAACGGATATAGAAAAGTGGCGCAAAGCGGCGGCGGCGGCCAAAGCCGTGATCGACCTGGGGATATTCGAATTGCATACCACGCCGGCCAACCGCGGCTACACGACGGTGCCGCTCGGCGATTTTCCGGGGAACGATGTGGCCTGGCCAAACGGCCCCGCGGGCATCGATCCATACCGGTCTTTCAAGGAGCTGTTCAGCGGTGGACAAACCTATTGGAACAAGGAAGGCATCTGGCAGGTGAACGTTGGATCGCAGACGGCCCTGCTGTCTTTACTCGGCTTTCCCAGGAACTATAACAACGGGGAAGACGCCACCTCGACCGCTGTTGTATACGCCACGCAGAAATTGGTGGATGCTTATTTCATGAACAACGGGGAAACGATAGACGTGGAAGACAAGCGGTTGTACAACGACGTAGGCATTGCCGAAAACGGGGACGGCTATTATATCAGCGGGTCCGGTATGGAAGCGCATACGCCGATCATTACCGGCTTCAAGCTGTCGAACACCAATGCCAAAGTGCCGAAGCGGGTCTTGAACCGGGAAGCGCGGTTTTATGCGACCATCGGGTTTATCGGCCGGGGATACCAGCAAAATAACGGAACGCTGTATTATGCCGATTACAAAGCCAATGCGCTCGACGGTTTCCTGCAATCCGACCGGCCTTCCACCCGCTCCGGCTACCCGATCGTGAAATGGGTGGCGGAAGACGACCTGAAGGCGCGCGGCAGCAGCGACAAGCCTTACTACGTGCTACGCCTGGCGGAAATTTACCTGAGTTATGCCGAGGCGCTCAATGAATACGATCCCGGTAACGCAGATGTGTTGAAATATCTGAACCTGGTCCGCTTCCGGGCGGGATTGCCGGGGTATGCCGCCGCCAGCAAGGAGGAGACGCGAGAGCGCATCAAGCGTGAAAGGCATGTGGAATTCGCTTTCGAAGGGAAACGGTATTTCGATTCGCGGCGCTGGAAAGATGCCGGGAAGCCCTTGCGCGACCGGTGGGGCAACAGCCAGGGCATGGGCGGGCTGGTGTACGGTTGCAACTATACCGCGCCCGACGGCAGTTTTTATGACCGTGCGGTGATCGACGGCTATATCTTCCGCCCCAAAAACTACTTCCTGCCGATCCCTTTCGAAGAAGTAGCGAACTATTGGGGCACCATGACGCAAAACCCAGGTTGGTAGCACATTAAAAACCAGAACATGAAACGCATTCAAAACATATTTCTTGGCCTGATCGCCACCGTCGTTTTTAACGCCTGCGGAAAGAACGACTACGAGAACAAGGAGTTCTACAAACAGGAAGTCTACATCATATCTTCCGAGTCCACCTCGGCGGTGGAAAGGGAGATCAGTGACATCCAGGTCCACACTTTCGTGGATACGCTGAAATATCTCAATGAGCAATATGATTCCGACACCATCATCGACGATAAAACTTTCATGGCGGAGATCAAGTTCAAGGTGGGTATCGGCGGATCTTTGCCTGCGGCGGAAAAAGTTCGGGTGGTAGTAGGTTTTGATAATGAAGCACTGGAAGATTACAATATCCTCAAGAATGCCGATAAAATCATTCCAGCAGCTACGGAATACATGTCCAGCAAGCCTTTCGATGATAAGGAGGGCGGTTTCGTCATCGAAATCGAAAAAGGGAGCGCGTCGGCGTCCCTGATTTTTACCGTGCCGGTGGAAAGAGCCAAAATGGAAACGTATGAGAAATTCGCTTTCCCGCTAAAAGTGCTCCGCGCCGATAATGTCCCGCTAAGCAGGCAGTTTACCAATTTCATGATCGCCGGGCTGCGGGTGGATAAAGACAAAACCGTGAACTGGTCGGGATTCCCCATCCCGAAAATCCCCACGGGCCGATACACTTCGGTACAGATCATGGGCAACCCCGGAGAAAACAATACCGACGGCCGTACCCGGAAATACAAATACATCACGCCGCTGAGCGTCACCGACGATCCGAAGCTGAACGATAAATATATGGTCTGGGGCACCAGCGCCTGGAGCTTCGAGATGTTCGGATTTCACAGCGCGGGGTACATGTACAATGTCCTGACGCTGGTCGACAAAAACTACGGCATCTACAGGATGGACCCCATCCTGCCCGGGAACAACGATTTCCCTTACCACACCTTCGCATACGCGACCACGCAGGAGCCCAGCGAAGAAAATTTCTACGATCCACGGCTGAAAACCCTTACGCTGCATTATAAAAACGTGATCGGGGAAGACTATACGGATGTGCTGACGTTCGAAAGCGAAGACCTGACGCTGAACCCCGTGCGCGGCGGGTCCTTTTATCAGCCGCAAAGCTGGGAACAGGTAAGGAGCAGAGGCTATAAATACTGGCTTCCGCTGTAGCGACTCCCGTCATTGCCATCATCCAAACATTCATCGCCTCCCGGTCCATGCAAGGGCCGGGAGGCCCGATTATTAAATATCCGATATGAAGAAAATCATGCGATCCGCCTGGATACTGGCATTCCCCCTGCTCGCCGCGTGTTCGGCCATGCCCGTGAAAACCGCTTCCAGCCCCCGCTGGCAACAGCAATTCTCCGAAACGCTTCCACTGCTGGGGCACCGCAACTGGATCATCGTGGCAGACCAGGCTTTCCCGCAATTGAAGGCGGAAGGCATCACATACATCAACACGGGCGACAGGCTGCTGCCGGTATTGCAGGAAGTAATGGCCGCCGTGCAGCAATCAGGTCATGTTAAACCCATCGTGTACCGGGATAAGGAGCTTCAATTCATCACCGAAACCCAAAGCACCGGCATCGGCGCTTTCCGCGATTCCGCAGCGGCCGCGCTCAAAGGGAATAACGTCCGCGAGATGCTGCACGATTCCGTATTCGCGAAACTGGACGCGGCCGCCGGGCTGTTCCGGGTAGTGGTGCTGAAAACGGACGAAAAGCTGCCCTACACCTCGGTGCTGCTGGAGCTGGATTGCGCGTATTGGGACGGGGAGAAGGAAGCCGCCCTCCGGAAGGCCATCGCACAACCCTGACCGCTGTAATGATATTTCCGGTAGATTACCATTAATTTGTGGTTGCTTATGAAATACCTTTTTACCACATACAGCTCGTTTTTCTATACAGCCCTCATCGCGTGCCTGACTTACCTGGTGATGGATGGCGAGAAACTGAATATCGTCATCGATGGGGAATATTATACCTTAACCAACCGGACGGGACTGTTGTATTCAGCCATGATATTGGGTTTGATGTGGCTGATCTACATCGGGCAGGATTCTTTTTTGTATTCGAAGAAGCTGATCTGGCTGCATTTCGGCGGCACATTACTAGCGGTGGCGGCCATGTGCTGGTATCATTCACAGGGGTTTGAAGGGAGATATGTGTCCATCAGTCAGCCCGGAGCTTCACGATATGGTGGCAGTTCAGGCACGCATCAATATTATGTTTTGCCTTATACCTGGCTGCTGGTGCTGCTTTTCATGGCGGCGCAGACCATTTTTATCACGCATGTCGTGAAAGGGAAGACCTCCCGTTACTGAACTTGTCAGGGCAACTTCGCGACAAGTTTTTCCGGCGCATGTTTCAGGAACAGGTGGATGAGCTTCCATTTCCATCCTGGTACGATGGTAAACCCGTTCCCTGCATTCACAACTGCTTTCGCGATGAAGGCGGGCTCCATGAGGAGGGATGCTGGCAGGTCGAGGCCGGCGGTCATTTTACTGCGGATGTATCCCGCAACGATCACGTTCACGATTACTTTCCGGGGAAACAAATGCTGCCGCAACCCGGCAAGGTATTGCGTGAAGGCCGATTTGGTGCTTCCATATATGAAATTGCTTTTCCTGCCCCTTACGCCCGATAGCGACGATAGCCCCACGATCCGCTCCAGCCCCGGGTTTTCCGGATCGGTGGCAATGATGTTAAGGATGGATACGGCCCCTGCATAATGCACCTGCATCATCCGGAAGCTCCCTTCAAAATCCACCAAAGCCTGCTCCTGTGGCACCTGGAACCCCGCGGCATACAGAACGATCTGCGGCTTTTCGGGGAGCGACCGGTAAAACGCCCCATGCCCCGCGAAATCCGTAGCGTCGAAATACAGGACGGTGACATTTGAGCCTTTCGGAACGCCCGTCTGCACAAAGCTTTCCAGCTCCGCGGTACTGCGCGATGCGGCGATAATACGGTAGCCCCGGTCTGCATATTGCACGATGGCGGCTTTGGCCACATCGGAATTGGCGCCGAGAATAAGAACGGTTTTGGGATGCATGCGATCGGTTTGGCCGGTAAAGGTAATCGTTCGGCACGAAAAAAGGTTGCGGACGAACGCCGCAACCTTCTGACAGAAAGCATCGATCATGCTACAACTTCTGGACCTTCCGGGAAACGGTTTTACCATGATGCTGCAACAGCAGGATGTAAGTGCCCGTCTGCAGGCGGGCGCCGTTCACCGGGTACGTATGTCTGCCTTGCTGGAGCATGCCGTCCACCATCACGCCCACCGTTCTGCCCTGCATGTCTACAAGCGCCAGGCGCGTTCTGCCGGGTTTCGGAAGGGTGAACGTTACGTTGGCCGTATGCTGGAAAGGATTGGGATAATGGCGCAGCTCCGTGGTTTCGATCTTCGCTTCCGCCGGCAGTTTCACTGCGGATATCGCCTGCAATCCGCTGCCGGTGAGGATGTCCACCTCCGTATAGCTGTTCCACGCATTTACGCTGTTGCCATGCCCCAGGATCCGTACGTATTTTGCGGATTGGGGCGTGATGGAAAAGGTTTCTGCGTTCAGCGAAGTGCCGCTGCTGCTGAGGTTGGCGGCCGCAGTAGCCCACGTCGCGCCGTCCTGCGACAACTGGATATCAAAAGAAGAACTTCTCACATTCCCGTTATAAAACGCGATCGCCACGCCGGATACGGTTTGCGGCGATCCGAGGCAGAATTGGATCCATTGCCCGTCGCCACTGGCCGACCAGCGGGTGTTCAGGTCGTTATCAAGCACGTTCGCCGGCACATTGCCATCGTCTCCGCTCGCGGAAACGGGCAGGCACGCGGGTTCCGTAGCCACGTTCACTTTCACTTCCGTATAACTGTTCCACGCATTCACGCTGTTGCCATGCCCGAGGATGCGTACGTATTTGGCGGTTTGCGCCGTGATGGGGAACGTTTCCAGCTGGAGCGATGCGCCGCTGCTGGAAACATTGGTTGCGGCGTTCGTCCAGCTGGTGCCGTTTTGCGACAGCTGGATGTCGAATGAGGAACTCCGCACATTCCCGTTGTAGAACGCGATCTGCACACCGGTCACCGTTTGCGCCGTATTCAGGCAGAACTGGATCCATTGCCCGTCTCCACTGGCCGACCAGCGGGTATTCAGGTCATTGTCCAGCACGTTCGCCGCCACGTTCCCATCGTCTCCGCTGGCCGCCACCGGCACGCAGGAGGGCGTGGCATTCACGGTGATATTGACGGCCGGTGTGGTCGTAGCAGCGTTGTCGTTATCGGTCGCTTTGGCGGTGATGGCGTAACTGCCCGCCGCAACATTGCTCCAGGTGATGCTGTAGGGCGACGAAGCATCTTCGCCGATTTTGGTAGCGCCCTGGAAGAATTCCACTTTGGAAACGGTACCGTCGCTATCCGCCGCGTTCGCGGAAACCGTGATGCTGGCCGGTGCCGTGAAAGTGGCGTTGGCGGCGGGCGAAGTGAGGCTCACCGTGGGCGGGGTATTGCTGCCAACGTCGCTGGGACAAAGGTCTGTCGTGCTTTTGGCGACGCAGATGTCGGCGAGGTAAATGGTTTCGTCGCGGAGGTAGGAGGGGCTGGTAAGACTGCGGTAGAACCCGAATTTAGGGGCACCATATCCTGCACCGTCTTCCCACATGTCGATGTTATTGTTGGTGCAAGACAGCAAGGTAACGCCGTCGCTGAGGCGTTTGATGACGAATTGCAGCGTGCCGGCATCGTCGTGCTTTATCTTAACGTACGCTTCCACCCAAACGCCGAGAAAAAGACTGAGATCGGCGCTGGCTTTCACGCCGCCACTTCCCGGGTGGCCAATTTCCATTTTGTTGTCGTAGCGGGGTGTGAGGTGAAGGATGGGAGCACCGCTGCCATGGCCGTTGCCATAGGCTTTGAGCTGCATGATGTGGGTGAAGTTGGGCGACGCCTGGAAGTTGGCGTCCAGCTTGAATTTCCAGCGGTAATGGGAGGTAGAGCCCTGCGTGCCCTGTTGCTGGGTTCCATTGCCGCGCAGCTCGATCCGCTGGCGGTCGGTGGCGCCGCAACGGTCGTCGTCGAGGTCGCGGTGAAGGGTAAACGCGAACACGTATTTGCCGAGCGCCGCGTCCATCACTTCCGCGATGTGGCGGACGGCGTGCCCGCAGTCGGGCGATTCCACGTTGTAGCCTTTAGGTTCCAGCAATTCATACGTGTTGCCGGGGCCGTCGGCCACGGCGGTGGATTGGGCGTTGGCGGACAACGGTCCGAAGAAAAGGGCAAAGGATAGCAGCCAGGCCGGCCTGCTGCGCGATAAGTAATTGTGGTTCATGGTGCGTAGGGTTTGAGCTTTGGTTAAACAATGATTTTCATACACGCGGAATATGGGGCGGAATTGACGGAAAATGGGAGTGCGGGCGGATTACAGTCGACCGAAACTCGATAATTTCATAACCGGGAATTTTTTGTTTTGATGAATTTAGTTATATTTATGCAAACGATTGCACGAATTAACAAGAAAGTAGAAAATTATCGAAGTAGAAAGCCCGGAATATAATAAGGACACGTTATGAACAGCTAAGCCGTTTCCGCGAAGCGTATTCCCATTGTTTACATCTGAAATGCAGGGCATGGAACATGCTCCTGGCACTGTATTGCCTTTGCATTTAATAACCCGACAATATAAACCCGTATGAAAACACATCTAACCAAACTCTATGCGCTGGCCGCCTGGCTTTGCCTGTTCATCCTCCCGGCGTCGGCCCAAACCCCGGTTTCCCAGAATGGCCAGCTGCAGGTCATCGGCCTCAAACTCTGTAATCAATATGGCAACCCCATCCAGCTGCGGGGCATGAGCACCCATGGCATCCAATGGTACGGATGGGGGAGCTGCCTCACCGAAGCATCGCTCGACGCGCTGGCGTACGACTGGGGGGCAGACGTGCTGCGGATTTCGCTGTACGTGCAAGACGATGGCTACGAAACGGATCCCGCGGGCTTCACCGCCCAGGTGAACCGCCTCATCGAAGAAGCCACCGAACGCGGGATGTACGCGCTGGTAGATTGGCACCAGCTTACGCCCGGCGATCCGAACTTCAACCTGGCAATGGCCAAAACTTTCTTCACCGCCATCGCCAATCAGCACAAAAACAAGAACAATATCATCTACGATGTCTGCAACGAGCCCAACGGTGTTTCCTGGGCAAAGATCAAAACCTACGCAGACCAGATCATCCCCGTGATCCGTGCCATCGATTCGGACGCCGTGGTACTCGTGGGCACCCATGCCTGGGCTTCCATGGGCGTGTCTGACGGGCGCTCGGCGCAGGATATCGTCAGCAATCCGCTGAACTTTTCCAACATCATGTACACGTTCCATTTTTATGCGAAAGACCACCAGGCACAATATCTCAACGAACTGAACTGGGCATCCGACCGCCTCCCGGTTTTTGTGACGGAGTTCGGATCGCAGGAAGCCACCGGCGACGGACCCAACGATTTTACGATGACGCAGCAGTTCATCGACCTGATGCGCAACAAAAAGATCAGCTGGTGCAACTGGAATTATTCAGACGATTTCCGTAGCGGGGCCGTTTGGACAACAGGCACCTGCTCCGCCGGCCCCTGGACCACCGCGCGGCTGAAGCCCGCCGGCGCATGGATCCGTCAGCGCATGCTGAGCCCGGCAGACGATTTCCCCACCGGCCCCACGAACCCCACTTGCCAGCCCGTTTCCGCCAGTGCAGACGATGGCAACGTACCGGCCAATGTGCTCGACGGTAACCTGGCCACGCGCTGGTCTGCCAGCGGCAATCCCCAATGGATACAGTTCTGCCTGGCCGATACCGTAACCGTTACCGGCGTGAAAATCGCTTTCTACAGTGGCAACACCCGCACGTCGAACTTCGACGTCCAGACGTCGCTGAACGGCAGCACCTGGGCCAATGCGATCACGAACCGCAACAGCAGCGGCACCAGCACCGCCCTGGAAACGTTCACCTTTACCGCGCAACCCGCAAAATATGTGCGCATCGTAGGCCATGGCAACAGCGTGAACGCATGGAACAGTTATACGGAAGTGCAGATCATGCAGCAAACGAACGTTCCGCCCACCGTGAGCCTTACCGCTCCCACAAACGGCGCCACTTTCACGGCACCGGCCAGCATCACGGTTTCCGCGAACGCAGCGGATAGCGACGGTTCCATTTCCAAAGTGGAATTCTTCCAGGGTGCCACCAAGATCGGGGAATCGCTCACGTCGCCCTACAGCATCAGCTGGAGCAACGTAGCGGCCGGCAGTTACGCCATCACCGCCAAAGCAACCGACAACGGTAATACTTCCACCACTTCGGCCGGGGTCAGTATCACGGTAGGCGCCGCGCCTGCCTGTTTGCCGGTAAGCGCCAGTACAGACGATGGCAACGTTCCGGCGAATGTGCTCGATAACGATCTGAACACCCGCTGGTCGGCCAGTGGCAACCCGCAATGGATCCAGTTTTGTCTGAGCACGGTGCAAACCGTTTCCGGTGTGCAGATCGCGTTTTATAACGGGAACGTACGCACGTCGAATTTCGATATCCAGGTGTCGCAGAACGGCACCAGCTGGACGAACGCCGCCACCAATCTCACCAGCAGCGGCACGTCTACCCAGCTGGAAACCTTCTCCATCGCACCGCAGTCCGCCAAATACGTGCGGATCGTGGGGCATGGCAACAGCGTGAATGCCTGGAACAGTTATACGGAAGTGAAAATCGTGGCCGGCAGCGGGCTGCAGTCCATCGCGGCGGCCAAACTGCCGGAAGGGGAAGCAGCGGCGGAACCGGAGCTCATCGCTTCACCCAACCCCTTCACATCGCGGCTGAACGTACAGTTCGTGCTGCGTAAAGCGGGACAGGTGCGGCTGATACTTTTCGATATGAACGGGAAACCGGTTACGGTGTTGCAGGAAGGACAGCTCCCGGCCGGAAGGCACAATGTTTCCCATGCCTGCGGAGAACTGGCACCGGCTACGTACATCCTGCAATTGCAGGCCGGTGGCAGATCGCTGTCGAAGAAAGTGCAGAAATTCTGACCATTACTCCTGACCTATACGATCGGGGAGCAGGCCGCAGGGTTTGCTCCCTTTTTATTTTCAAGGTCTGGCGCCGACAACCTATGCCCCGAACTGGCGCAGGTGATGGTCGGCATGCTTGTAGGCGAAAATGCCGATCTGCTCCTCGGTCATCTTGCCGAAGAAGTCGTGGATGAAGGTGGGATTGGAAAATTGCCCGTATGCCTGTACGCCCTCGATCCAGCGTTGTTTCTGCTTTTCGACGTCGCCCTCATCTTTGACGGTAAACCTTTTGCCGGTGGGGGTATTTTTTGGCAGGGGCTTTTCGTTCCGGGTGTTGCTTTTCAGCGCCCATCTGCCGAAGATTTTCCCGAGGAAATCCTGCCGGTAATCTTCGGGTTGCGTGCCCTGCACCCATTCGTCCCAGATCGTGCAATGTTTGGCCATCTGGTATACGTTCATCTTTCCCCAATTCCGGCGGCTGTTTGCGCCGATAGACCGGATGCGTTCGATGAGCTCGTTGCGGGTGGAGGGATCAAATACTGTTTTCATGGTTGAAATTGTTGATGGGTTGAAGGGAGAAGTAGTTGCCGGAATCGTCTTTAAAGAAAGCTTCCGTGCCGTAGAATTCTTTGGTAGGCGGCTTGATGAATTCCACGCCTTTCGCTTTGAGCTCTTCGTATGTGGCGTAAATATCTGAGCAGGTGAGCACGCCGCAGCCGAAAACGCCTTGTTTGATGAGGGAAATCAACGTTTCGGCGGTTTCTTTCGGGAACATCTTGCTCACTTTGACGGGGAACAGGACGATCTGGAGGTCGGGCTGTTCGGGCGGGGAAACGGTCAGCCAGCGGGAATCCGGGCCCATGGGGATATCGTCCACCACTTTGAAGCCGAGCTTGTTCACGTAGAAGTCGTAGGCGCTGTCCTGGTTCAGCACATGAATGTTGGTAATGGTCATTTTGGTGATCATGTCAGTTTGTTTTTTGATGATGAAACAAAGTTCCGGAATGGGCGGGAGATACTATTCTTCAAAATTGCTATTCTCGTGCAGCCCGAGGCGATGGGCATAACAACCGGGAATGAAGGAAAGCGGCGTGGCGCGGATTTGCTCCCGCACGGATTTTTGCCGCAGCAGAAAGGCCGACGGGGTTTCGCCGGTCAGTTTTTTGAAGAGGCCGCTGAACGACGTCAGGCTCTGGAAACCCACGGAGAAGCAGGCTTCGGCAACGGGTTTGTTATCGCGGAGCAATTGCCGCGCCGCATCGATCCGGGTGGCTTGCAGGTATTGATGGGGCGTTTTCCCGTAAATGGATTTGAACAGGCGGATGAAGTGGAACTTTGAAAAGTAAGCCTCGTCGGAAATATTGTCCAGGTCGATCTCTTCTGCATAATTGGCGTCTATGTACAGCTTCGCCTGAACGATCCGCCGGTAGAGGTATACCTTCGGATATTCTTCCGCCTGGGCGGGCGATTGGGCGATATGCGGCAGTTGCTTCGTTTCCATCCACTGCCAAATTACGGAATGGCGGCTACTGCGGCGGGTGGAGGATGTGACGGATGAAGGGGGGATTTATGCCGCGAAGCGGGCGCCGTATTTGGCAGGTTATCGAAAAAGATGCATATTGAGGCGTCACCGGCCATGCTGCCCCATCCGAATACTACAAACGGCCACCGCCCCAGCGCCGTATCATCTACTATGTAAACGAATTTTAACATGACGATCGAACAAATCTTCAAAGACAAGACCATCAAGGCCAAAGCCAAAGTGGCTACCATCGGCCAGTGGCTCGTTGCCGGTGAACTGCCGCTGGACGAACTGCTCGCTTACGCCGAAAACCAAAAGGCGGCCGACAAAGCTACCTGCATCGAATCGGTGGAATATGCCACCAAAACCGCGCCCGGCATCGCCGATGAAACCCTGCTGGCCTTCGTGACCAAATCCCTGAAAGACGAAGAGCCCCGCGTGAAATGGGAAAGCGCGAAAGTCATCGCCAACATCGCCAAACAGTTCCCTGCGCAACTGGCCCCATCCATCAAGCACCTCCTGGCGAACGCGGAGAACGATGGCACGGTCGTACGCTGGGCCACCGCCACCGCATTGGCCGAAATCCTGAAGCTGAAAACGGAAGCCAACGCCAAACTGCTGCCGGCCGTGGAAAAACTCTGCGATAAAGAAGAAGACAACGGGGTGAAGAAAAAGTACCAGGACGGTATCAAGAAAGCGAAGAAGTAAGCCGGTCAGGCCATATTGCGGACGAACGCATCGAGGTCTTCATCTTTCGCCAATCCCAGTTTTTGTTTGATGCGGTACTTGCTCATGCGGATGCTTTTCGGCTCAATCCCCATGATGCTGGCCATTTCCTTCGTGTTCCGCTTGAGGAAGATGCAGGCGCAGTATTTCAGGTCGAGGTCGGTCAGCTTATGGCCGGCCTTTTGCTGCAGGCGCTGGTAAAAGCCGGGATGCACGTCTTTGATATCGGTCTTGAGCTCCTCGAAATCATTGTCCAGCCGCGTTTGCTGGTGTAAGAGCCGGTTGAGTTCCGTTCGTTTGATGTCGGGGCTGCGATGGTCTTCCAGTTTTTCTTTCAGGAGCTGGAGCATTTTATTCTTTTGTTCCACCTGCAGGGCACCGGCCATGACTTCCTTCTGCAGGATTTCGTTCTGCGCCAGGATGATGGCCTGTTCGGTTTGCAGGCGAGCGGCTTCTTCGGCTTTGAGTTTGGCCTGTTCCTGCTGTAGCTGCGCGTTCAGTTCGGCATTTCGTTTCCCGGTTTCGAGGGTACGGTTTTCTTCCGCTTTCAATTTGGCGTGGAGGCGGGCTTCTTCTTTTTCCAGTTCCAGCAACTGGCTGCGTTGGAGGGAATACCGCAACCGGAAATGATAGGAGCGGAACATGAACAGTAAACCCGCCAGCAGCGCGGCTGCGATGGCGATGTAAAGATATTTCTGCCGCCGGTGGAAGGTTTCGCTTTCCCGGAGGAACCTGATCTCCTGTTCCTTTTCCCTGGCGAGATATTGGGCTTCGAGCTTTTTGCCGGCGCTGCTTTGTTCTGCGTCGTAGACGCTTTTATAGTCGGCCACGTAAAGTTTATGATACTGCAACGCTTTGGCGAAATCGTTCCTGCGTTCGGCGAGGTCGGAAAGATCGTGATAGATGCTGGAACGGATATAATAGTCGGGCATGGGATCCCCCGCAAAAAGCGACAGCGCCTGGATAAGGTAGGTTTCCGCAAGTTGGAAGTTGCCGCTGCGCTTGGCGTCTTCGTTCATCAGTCCGTATGCCGAGGCCTGGAGGCGTTTGTCTTTGTCTTTCGTGGCGTAATTGAATGCCAGCATGGCGTATTTGCGGAGGGAGTCCGTCGTTTGTGCGGACGCGGGGAAATGGCGGTTGTACGAATCGGCGAGATTGATGCAGGGGATGGTGATGAGTTGCACCATGCGCATGTAGGGCTCGTTTTGCAGGTATACGGCCACGGCGCGGCGGTATGCGTTCATGGTGGAGTCGAGGAGGGACGCGTCTTTCCCGCCGTTTTTCATGTATTTGTCATGCACCGCCGAGCCGATGGCCTGCCACGATTCGCAGATGTTGTTGGGGTCGCGGCTTTGCAGCGCCGCTTCGAGCGACAAATGCGCGTAATGGACTTCTTTTTCAATGTCTTCCCAGGTGGAAAAGACCGTATAGACGGCATAGTAGATGGAAGCCTGCAGCGCCGGGTCATTTCCCGTTTTAATGAACGCCAGCGCCTTCAGGAAAGCGGCCAGCGCTTCCTTTTCGTGGTTGTCCATATTGAGGTCGCGGCCTTTGTTGTACCAGGCCCAGGCTTTGGTGCGGGCGTCGGTGGTTTGGCCGGCGAAGTAGAGGCTGCTGTCGGCATCGCGGATGTTTTGGGGAACGTCGCGCAGTTTGAGGTAAATGCTGGCCCGGGCAACGTAAGCGTACGCCTTGTACCGGGCGTCGTTTTCGGCGGAGGCGAGCGTCAGCGCGCGGGCCGCCAGGCGAAAAGCTTCCGTGGTGTCGTAATAGCGGACGGTATGGGCCAGCAGGCTCAGCGGAATGATCTTGTCGCGGTCGGCGGCGCCTTCCCGGTCCACGATCGCGTACAGGCTGTCGGTATAGCGGTTTTGCGCGGCGAGGGGAAAGCCCGCAGCAATACGACCGTCAGCAATATCATGAAAAAGCGCATGCGCATTCGGATATGGATTACAGGGAAGCGTCCCAGTTCAGCGGAATGCTTTTCAGCAGCTGCCCGTGCAGTTTATCATCGTTGGAAGCGAGGTACACGCATAACGGGGCGCCTTTGTCGTTGGTAGGCACCAGCGCGATGGCGGTGTTGTTTTGCAGGAAGAAACGATAATATTGATGGGTGATGCCTTTCACTTCCGTCCATTCGTTTTCCAGTTGGAGCATGGTGGCTTCGGTGAGGCCTTCCGCGAACGCCAGGTGTGCCAATCCGCCCATGCCGGCCTGCACGTATGCCATCGACCAGAGGAAATGTTCCATCGTATCCGCGTCCAGCAGCCATTCTTCGCGGTCTGCGTCGTAGCTGCCGTATACGGCGGGGTCGGGCTTTCCGAAGTCTTCATGATCGATCCCCCAGATCACCACGTCCTGGTTTTCGGTATAAAACACGAGCATGCCGCTGTCTGACAGGTACAGTTTTTCCGGTGGCAGCAGCCGGTTGAAGGCGGTGTTCAGGGCTTCGAAACGGCCCATCGTGCGGTAATAATCCCGCAGCACGGCGGGTAACCGGCAGCCGAGGCGGGCTTCGGCGGCGGCGATGTCGGTTTCTTCATATCCCTGCGGCTGGTCGGGGAGGGAGAAGAGTTGGTGGATGAGGGGTTTATAGGTCATGCTGTTTCAGTACGAGTTTGTATTCGCGTTTGAAGCTTTTGGGATTGAGGTCCTGGAACTCGAACTGCCCCGGTTTTTCTACGAGCGTTCCGAGCAGTGCCATCGCCTGATCCTGGGTATAATCTTTCGGGTAGTATATCCCGTCGAACGTGATATCGCCGAGCCGTGCTTCGAAACTGTATTTGAATTCGTCGTCGCCGCCGTAGGTAAGGGCGATTTTGCCCGTCCAGTGTATGTGGAACGTGTTGCCGGTTTGCCGTTCGATGCGGATGTGGTGATCGGCGACGGAATCGTGCCCCAGCAAATAGATACTGAAGTTCAGATCGTCGTATTCCCAGTCGTCCGGCAGCGGGAAGGTGTCTGCCGCGAGCTGCAGCGTTTCCCATCCCCCGAAATCGAATTTTTCCCCCGGCGCAGCCACCCGGATGCCGGTATTTCCGTGTGCGGTAGACGACAACGTGCAGCTATGATAATTCCCCCAAACGGATTTGGATTGCCAGTCGGGCACCGTATCATCCTCCTCTTCCTCGCTTTCGTCTTCCGCGTAATAATCGTCCGTTTCCAGGTGGAAATGAAAGAACAACCCCGCTTCGGGGTCCATTTTGGCGCTCCAGCTGAACTTTTTCACCGCATGGCCGCCGGGGTACGGGTTATCTTTAAAATATATCCGGTTTTCCATAGCTGCATATTATTAATAAAAGTCACAGTAATAATTCCAATCGCCGGTTTTTGGATGTTTGGCGAGGAAAACCGTGCCGCTGTCTACGATATTGATATTGGCTTTTTCGTCGGTGGCGATTTGCATCACGAACTCGAAACCTTTGCCCATGCTTACGCCGGGTTGGCAAAAAGAGGGGAAACCGCCCAGTTTGTGCCCGTAATGGTTCGGGAAATCGTGGTGGTAGTCGGAAATGATCCCTTTGTCTTCCAGCGCAATAATGGTATCGCTATCGCCGGAGGCCAATCCGCCGCCGTCCCAAACGGGACAATCCTGCGCAATGAGGTTGGCTTTAAGCGGGAACGGTTTGAACCAGGAATCGGGGTTGTGCAGCTCCTTGCGCATGATAGGTTCATCGTACCCATATTCCCGGACGAGCCAGTTTTGACCGTTGGGGGTTACGCCCATGGGCAGCTCCGGCGACAGGAATACCGTGAGGAACCGGGTGTTTTTTACGATATCAGGTACGAAAGGCAGGCCTTCCAGGCAAAGCTGGAAAAGGGGGAACATGGGGTGGCCGGACTTGTCGAGGGGAATGACTTCGTTTTCCCGGTACACGAATACCCGCGATACCCAGCTTTCCGTGAGCGCCTGCGTGGGCCTGAAACCGCCGGTGCTCATCCAGGTGGCCGGGCGGCTGATATGTCCTTTTAATTGTTCCTTGTCCATGCGCAACGAAATTAATGAATTAAGCAAGCCGGTCGTCTACAAGGCAAATATAAAGTGCTGTGGCTCAGTTTGGAAAGTTGTAGACACTTTGTAGACGCTTCCCGTTTGGGGATGTAGACGCTTTGTAAGCGCCGTTTATTTGGAAGGGTGCGGATGTGGGCGCAACTTTGCCAGACCGGAATTCCGGCCTTTCATCATCCCAAAAAACACCCCGGCCCCTGGGCCGGTTACACCTCAAACATCACTTATATGGACAAAAAAACACAATCCATCGTAGCCTACATCACCATCGTTGGTTGGATCGTTGCGCTGCTGCAGTACAACAACGGAAAAGACGCCGCCGTGCGCTTTCACCTGAAACAATCGCTGGGCGTCATGATCCTCGGCCTGGCGCTTGCAGTGGCGGTCACCGTATTGACCACGATCGTTCCGGCGCTAGGGTACCTGGCGTATGCGAACGTGCTCGTGCTCATCCTCTGGATTTTGGGCATCATCAACGCCGCCAACGGCGCGCAGAAACCTTTGCCGCTTGTAGGCGGGCTCGCGGAAGCAAAACTGAATTTCTTCTGATGGAGTATACCATCACGCATCTCGACCCGCTGTTTACCGCCGGCAACGGTAAAAAACTTACACAGTACCGGGATGCGGGATGTTTGCCGGCCACGGTAACGTCGGACGAATCCCTCATCCGGCACGTCCTTCAACAGCTGACGGCCCTCCATCCCGTGCTGGCAGCGGTGCTGGACGCGGAACTGCTGGCCGGGAACCGCGTGCGCTCGGTGTTCAGCTGGCCCGAAGGCCCCTTCTGCGTAAGCCTGCTCCGGCCTTTCAAAAAACGGTATAAAGGGGCGAAACTGGAGCGGAGCCTGGGGAAAGACCCGCACTACGGCCCGGCAAGCCCCGCTATCGAACAATATTCCTCACCCCTGGCGCCCGGGCAATACCTGGCGGCAGAAAAAAATGATACGCGCATGAGCGATAATATTTTTTACACCAATGGAGATAGTCCTGTTATGCTCCAGGCCATCGCCAAAGCACAGGAAACGTTTAAATACTGCTGGCGCGAACTGAGCTGGGAAGCCCGCCGCATCGTGCCCGCGCTCGATCTCGCCTATGTCAAGATCGCTTTCGTACAGCCATCCGGCGTTCCCGGCAAGCCGAAAGTCGAATATATGTGGGTGGCCGACATCGGATTCGACGGCGACCTGATTTATGGAACGCTCATCAACTCGCCCGGCATCGTCAATAATGTGGCGAAGGGCGATGCGGTCGAAGCACCGCTCAACCAGCTGTGCGACTGGCTTTTCGCCAGCAACGATACGCCGTACGGCGGTTTCAGCATCCAGGTGCTGCGCAGTGAAATGGACGATGAAGAGCGGGATGCGCACGACGAAGCCTGGGGGCTCGACTTCGCTGAGCCAGACACGGTTTTCGTGGTGCGCGACGAGGAAACGGACCCCGCGGCGCAGGAGGAACATCCCATGAGCATCAACATGAAAGACAGCCTGCGCGATTTCCTGCAGAAAAATCCCGCGGAGGCCGGCAAAGCCGACGAAGAGGGGTTTACCATGCTGCACCGCGAAGCCATTGCCGGCAACCGCAGCACGGTGGAGGCATTGCTGCAGGCGGGCGCCGACAAATCCGCCCGAACCCGTTCCGGTAAAACGGCGCTGGATTTCGCGCGGCAACTCAACTGGCAGCATCTCCTTCCGCTTTTACAACCTGCCTGATCGATAACAGGCCGTATAAATCGCTGGTGCCCCCGGGCGCCGGCGGTTTATACGCATTTTCACCCGGCGGAAGCCCCTGCCATGGAGTGTATCCTTCAAAATAATTCCTGACTGAAATGAACTGGAAAATATACCTCGCCGCTGCGCTGGTGATAGCTGGCGTCATCTTGCTCAGTTCCTGCTACGGCACCCGGAAAACCCTGCTCTTCGAAAACCGGGTGTACCACTGGAAGGTGTATTTCGTCAAAAAACGGCACTTGTCGGTGGGGACGTATGCCCATTTTGAAGTGTACTACAAAGGCGTGCAGTTGATCCTTCCCAAAGAAATCACCGACGGAAAGCGCGCTGTCGGCGAATTCGCATCGGCCGTGGCCGTCGATAACCGCAGCAGCCAGTTCGGGACGTTGATCGTTGTTTTCGAAGGCGATTTTCAGCGGGACGACGGCGTGCCGTTCAGATCGTTCATCACCCTGCACATCCGGCCAGACGGAAAAGCGGGATTGATCGTGCACAACCCCTGCAACGGCCACGAAGCACAAATGGAAATTGCGTACCTATCCCCCGAATAAAAACTGCCAGACTGAAATCATAGCCTGGCAGTCATTTTAGTGGTGGAATCTATTTGTATTCCGGGTTCTGGGTGATCACCGCGCCCGTATTCCGCTCTATCTCCGAAAAGGGAACCGGCCAGAGGTTGTGGTACGGCTGGATGGTAAGGCCCGATTTTTCATTGTATTTCTTGTCACGGTCGTACAACAGGCCCATGCGGCAAAGGGTTACCATGCGCAGTTCTTCCACGTACAATTCCCGCAATCTTTCATCGAGGAGGTAGTCGATCGTTACGTCGGCCTCCGCCACAGGAGCGGCATTGGCGCGGGCGCGAATCTTGTTGATGTCTTCGGCCGCTTTCGATTTATCGCCTTTCTTAATGTAGGCTTCAGCGCGGAGGAGGTAAGTTTCGGCCAGGCGCATGAGGTACGCATCTTTGCTATACACATCGCCGCTGGAGTTGAACAGCAGCTGGCCGGCGAAGGGCGACTTCAGGGGATTGCCGTTCGCGTCTTTCTGGATCACTTCTATCGGAAAATCCCCTTCGGAGAAAGTCGCTTTTTTGAGAACGGGGTACCAGCTCCGGATGGTATCGGCAAAGTTGGCGGCCTTCGCCTTGAATCCATCTTTCACATACCATTTCCCATACGCGTCTGAATTTTTAGGCACACCATCCATGATGAAATCGCGGACGATGTTGTATTCGCTGTTCCGGATATCGTTGGGGTCTGTCCAGATGTCGTACAGGAAATACTTCGTCGGCCGTATCCACCCGATGCCGCGCCCAGCAAGCTGATCGTTGAACGCCAGCACCGCGGGTTGGCTCGAGGGCGGCGCTCCGTTGACGGAGGTCATCACCCGGAGGTTGGTCAGGTTGGGCATGATGGCCCACTGGATCACGTCGCGCGCGGGCGATGCGGGATTGAGATAATCGGTCTGGATGACGAAAATGCCTTCTTTGTTGCCGCTGGTACGGTTTTGATTGTTCAGCTCGAAGAGATCGCGGTACACGTCGCCCGGCTTGCCGGCCCGGCGTCCGAAACGCTGCGTCATGAGCGACAGCGCCGGATGGTTGATGGCCTGCGTAGCGGCGTTAATGGCATCGTCGTAGGCTTTCAGCGAGATGAGCACTTCGGTGAGCAGGTGGTAGGCTGCCTGTTTGTTCACAGCGCCGTCTTTCACGGCATCGATGTCTTTGAGGTAGAGCAGCGCTTCGGTGAGGTCTTTTCGGCAGAGGTTGTACACTTCGTCGCGCGTGGCGCGCACGTAATCCGTCCGCGGAATGGTAATTTCCTCCGTGATGAGCGGCACGCCGCCATAGAGATTGGCGAGCATATTGTAGCCCCAGGCGCGGAAAAACAGTGCCTGCGCCTTGAAGGAATTGCGGTCGGCCTCGGAAAGCGCTACGGCTTTGGGCACGCGGCTGATGATGACATTGGCGTTCGAGATAACGGTGTACACGTTTTGCCAGATCACTTCCACCACGTTGAAAGTGGGCACCATCGTGTTTTTATAGTCGTTGAGCTTCACCGGTGGATTGTAGTCGGTCGCGTTCACCGCAAAATCCGTGGCGTACCGCAGCGAAAAGTTCGCGTCGAGGTTGATGCCGCCGAACAGGATGTGGCGCATGCGGTTGTGGAGGTAATTGGTGGCCGACTGGAAATCCGCCGCGGTATTGAGCGCATTGTCGGGCGTATAGAAATCGAGCGGTTCCTCTTTGAGGAATTTCTCTGTATTGCAGCTGGAGGCGAGCATTACTGCGAAGGCGGTCATGCAGCCGTATCGGAAGATCTTGTTCATGGGTTCGAAATTTAAAATTCAACATTTAAACCGACGGTGTAGCTCCTGAGCAGCGGGAAGGCCTCGAGGTTGAGGCCGGTGCCCGACTCAGGGTCCCAGCCATCCCAATCCGACAGGGTGAGCAGGTTTTTACCGTTCACGTAGGCGCTCAGGCGGCTGATGTTCAGCTTTTGGGTGATAGACGCGGGCAGCGAGTAGCTGAGCGTTACGTCCTGCAGGCGAACGAAGCTGCGTTGCACGTACGGGGAGAAGGTTTCGCCCAGTGCGGCGGAGTAGTAGCCGATCTGGCGGTACCTGGCGTTGGGGTTTTCCGGCGTCCAGTAGTCGAATTTGAAGAAGTTGCGGTTTTGCATATTGTCCGGGTTGGGAAGCGTGGACCCCGGCTGGCCGTAATAATATTTTTTACCGCCCTGGATGGAATTGACGAACATCTTGAACTCGAACGCCTTGTAGCGCAGGGTGTTGAGGATGCTGAAGCGATAGGAGGGGTCGGTGTAGCCGAGGATCTTCCTGTCTGCCGCAGCGGTGTAAGATCCGTCGCCGTTTATGTCTTCCACTTTGTAAGTCCCATACGTAAATCCACCGGGGATGATGCCGGCGTTCCTGTCGGCCACCTGCCACATCCCGATGATGTTGTAATCGTATGCCACGCCGTAGGGCTGGCCGATGAAGATCTTCGACGCCACGAGATCGTCTTCCTTCCCGTCCTTGTTCGCATCGATGCCGGTGATGCTTACCACCTTGTTGCGGTTCAGGGAGAAACTGGTATTCACGTCCCAGGAAAAGTTTTTGTTGCGGACCGGCGTACCGTTCAGTGCCAGTTCGACGCCTTTGTTGTGGAGCTTCCCGACGTTGAAGGGAATGCTCGTCTGGCCGTTGACAGACGGAATATTGACCGTATACAGCAGGTTGGAAGTATTGGCCGTGTAATAATTGACTTCGCCGGAAAGTCGGCCGCTGTAGAGGGAAAAGTCCAGCCCGAAATTGAGCGTTTTGGTGGTTTCCCATTTTAGGCCCTGGTTGGCGAGGCTGCCGATCCCCTGGCCCTGGAGCGCCAATCCGCCATCGCCGAACAAATAGCCGTTGGCGATGGAGGCGTTCATGCGCGAAAGCGTCTGGTAGCGGCCTACGGTACGGTTGCCGTTGGCGCCGTAGCTCAGCCGGAACTTGAGATCGTCGATTTTCCCGAGTTTCCCTTTGGCCCAGGGCTCTTCGGTTATCCGCCAGGCCAGCGCGGCGGAGGGGAACACGCCGGTCTTGTTGCCGGGCCCGAAGCCGGAGAAGCCGTCGTTCCGCACCGTTCCCGTGAAAACGTACCGGTCTTTGTAGCTATAGATCAAGCGGTACATTTGGTAAAGACTGGTTTCTTTCCAGGCGTCGGAATTCACGGTCTGCAAACTGGGCTGCCCTGCTTCCAGGCTGTGATAGCCGAGCGCGGGGTTGGCGAAATTGCTGGCGTTGGCATTCGTCTGTTCGAATTTCCGCTTTTCAAATCCATACACGAAAGTGGCGTTGATGCCATGGTCCCCGAATTCGCGGCGGTAATTGAAGATATGGTCGAGCGTCTGGTTGTATTCGGAGGAATTCATTTTGCTGCCGCTCCCCGTGAAGTTGGCGCCATACAGGTCGAAGTTGAATTGCTGGGCGGTAACGTAGTTCTGCCCGAAATTGACGCGGTAATTGAGCCCCTTCACCCAGGGTACCGTCACGTCGGCATACATCAACCCGAACAGGTTGTAGCGTTTGTCGAGATTGTTCTGCTGCGTTTGCAGGATGGGGTTGAGGTTGGAGCCATCTGGCAGGCGCAGCGGCTTGCCGGTGGAATCATAGGCAGACAGGAAAGGCGTGTTGCGGATGACGGTCGTCAAGGTCGGCGCCACGCCTGAATAATCGCTGATGCCGTAGCTGGATTGAACGCCCACTTTCAGCCAGCTGGCCACTTTGCTTTCCAGGTTCACCCGGAAGCTGTAGCGTTTGTAAGTATCGTTGATAATGACGTTTTCCTGATTGGTATAGCCGAGGGAGAAGAAGTAGGCGGTGTTTTCCGAGCGGCCGGAAACGCTCACGTCGTGGTTTTGCATGAGCGGGTTCCGGTTGGTAAGCAGTTGCCACCAGTCGGTGTTCACACCTGCCTGGAAGCCTTTGGCGGATTCGGCGGACATGCGGGTGAGCGGGTCCCAGCTGGGGTTTGGCGCGTCGAGGTTGGCGCCGGTACGGCTTTCGTTGATCCACCGGTCGGCCACGAACTGGAGGTACCCTTCCTTATCGAGCGGGAGCATGTCGCGATTGGAGACCTGCGAAAGCGTGAGGGCGCCGTTGTAGGAGATGAGGGGCTTTTTGCCGGCGCGCCCCGTTTTGGTGGTCATGAGCAACACGCCGTTCGATGCCTGGGAACCGTAAATGGCCGTGGCGCTCGCGTCTTTCAGTACGTCGACCGAGGCGATGTCTGCCGGGTTGATGTCTGCCAGGTTGCCGCGGAAGATGATCCCGTCCAGCACGATCAGTGGACTGGTAGTGCCGCTCAGCGAAGTGCGGCCGCGGATGCTTACCGATGGACTGGAGCCCGCAGTTGTCACTGCGCCTACGTTCAGCCCAGGTACGGAGCCTTGCAGGGATTGGAGGATGTTGACGTTCGGGGATTCGCGGAAGGCGGTGAGGTTGGCCCTGGCGGTGGTGCCCGTGACGTCTTTTTTCCGGGCGGTGCCGTATCCGATCACCACCACGTCGGTGACGATGGTTTCTGCCTGGCGCTCCATAATGATCCGGAGCGGGCTGCCGTTGTAGGTGATGTCTTGCGGGGTGAAGCCGACGTAGGTCAGCCGCAGTACCGTCCCGGATTTTACCTGCAGGGTGAATTCCCCTTTTTCGTTGGTTTGCGTGGCTTTGGCGCCATCGCTGCTGCGGACCGAAACGCCGGCCAGCGGGAGGTTCCCCACATCGGTGACGCGCCCGGTGAATGACTGTGCATAACTTTCGGCGCACAGGCAAATGGTGAAGATGGTCAGCAACATCGTCTTGAACGTCGTGTGTAGCATCATCGTTAGGATTTTGATCGTTAAAAAAGTGGATGGGAACAGCAATACCCGGCCGCAGGGAGATTTCCATCTCCCCGGAAGCGAATCCATACTGTCATTTCAATCGATTGTATTTTGGGCCGTCAAAGCGGGCCGGACATAGTTCGGCTAAACATCATAACGTAGTTTTAGATGATTTGGAATGTGTGGAATTCGGAAGCCCCGGCTTTGGTTTCGCCGGAAAGAATGCATTTAATTTCGGTTAATACTTGGTTCGATCCTGGTGTTCTCGCAAATGTTTGATGAAGTACGTGTGGCGCTTGCCCGGTTATTCGTCAGTTTTTCAAATCGTGGTTGCATTGTGCTGCCGGGCCGCTGAAAACAATGATAGTAAAAAATATCATCCGGGCAATATGGCGAGTGGTTTAAATTATGGAGTTGTGAATAAACAATGCGGATTGATCAAAATTCAATCATAGCCGCGAAGGTAAGGTCGTCGACACACCGGCACAAAAATTTTTTTCCATCGCATTCACCCTTTTTAATACTTTCATTGACTTGTCGATAGAAGACCACACATGCATTGGCCGGAGGTAGTGGCCCGGTCGGTGTTACGAGTAACATGAGACAGAATTATAATATGCGATAGCATATGGATATATGCGTCTTGAGGAAATTTATTTGTACGGATAACGCTGACCTAAGTTTGGGGTAAATATGGATCAACCAATTTCAGGAGAGAACACTGCGTTCGAAGAGTTGTTCCGGCAACATTTTGTATCACTCTGCACGATAGCCTATTATGTGGTGGATGACAAAGATGCCGCACGGGACATTGTCCAGGATTTTTTCCTGGGGTTCTGGAGCAAACGCCAACAGATCAAGCTCACGCATGACTTTAAACATTACGCCACGAAGGCGGTCCGCTACGCTTCCATCAACTATCTGAAGAAAACGGGAAGGGTCAAACTGGAAGAGCTGGAAGTGATGGACGGGCTGGCCATGCAGTTCACGACCGAAGACAAGGAAGTGCGCGAAACCCGGTACCGGGCGTTGTGGGAGGCATTGAACAGGATGCCGGAACAGCGGCGCAGGATATTCCTCATGAGCAACCAGGAAAAGATCAAGTATAAAGACATCGCGGAGCAGATGGGCATTTCCATCAATACCGTCAAAACACATATCCGGCTTGCGCTCCTGTTTTTACGGGAAGAATGCAAATGGATGGTGAAGCCGGTGTCGCTACTGCTTTGCTGCCTTCAGTTGAACCTGTTATTCTAACCTTCAAACTGATCTTATGCCACAATCACCCGATCATACCGGAATCGACTGGAACAAAATACTGGAATCGTTAGAAGAAGCTAAAATCACCCACGATATGACGAAAGAAGAGTTCTCTGCCCTGGCTACCGCCCGTGAAGCACGTGCCCTGCTGGCTGCGCAGGAATTCGACGAAGACGGTGGCTGGCGGGAATTCACGGCCCTGCGCGAAAAACGCAGGAAGTTCCGGCTGCGCATCGTCCGCCTCGCCGTAGCGGCCGGCCTTGCGCTGGCCATCGGCGCCGGCCTCTGGCTATTCACACCCTCCGGCAATACGCTGCATACCGCAGATTCCGCCGGCCCCGGTAAAGTACGCCTGCGCACCGCCGACGGCCGCATCCTGGAACTGGACCGCGGCGCCGGCACCATCCAGGATAATGATATTGCCCGGATCCAGGCTGCCGGCGACTCGCTCGTTTACACCGCCGGCAACACCGGCAGTGAAGGCGCAAAAATGGATACGCTCGAAATACCCGCCGGCATGCCGTTCCGGTTGCTGCTGGCCGACGGTACCAAAGTTTGGCTGAACGCAACCTCGAAGTTGATCTACCCGGCAGCTTTCCATGGCGAGGCGCGGGAAGTTTACCTGGAAGGGGAGGGCTATTTCGAAGTGGCGCAGAACGCAAGGCAACCCTTCCGCGTGCATAGCGGCAAGACCATTACCACCGTGCTCGGCACGGCTTTCAATATCCGCGCCTACAGCGCGTCGGTGATCACCACCCTCAGCAGCGGCAAGGTGAAGGTAACGGCCGGAGCGGCTGTAGTGACGCTGCTGCCCGACGAACAATCGACGTTCGACCCGGAAAGCGGCCGCCTCGACAAGGCGCCCGCCATTGCGGCAGACATGACGGCCTGGGTGCAGGGTAACCTTTATTTCGACAGTGCGCCTCTGGCAGATATCACCGAAAGCCTCGGGCGGTATTACGGGCTCGATTTCTCTTTCGATGACGCTGCCACAAGCCAGCTGCGTTTCACATTGGACATGCCGCGCCCCGCCACCATCGAGGAAGCCCTGGCACAACTGAAAGCCAGCCGCACAGACCTCCATTTCCAGATAAACGGGAAGGTCGTCACCGTTTCCCGGCGCCTGCAACCATAAAAAAAACAGCGCAACCAACCATCATCCGCCCCGGCGGCATCCGTTCAACTTTAATATCTTATCCATATGAGCAACAAATCGGGCCCATCCTTCCTCCGGAAGGTTGCAGGAGTGTTTTGTATCCTGCCGTCCCTTATCCTGCTGATTACATGCATCCTGTTCGCCGGCCCGGCCAGCGCACAGGACGAAGCCGCCATCCTTTCGACGAAAGTGACCTACGAGGCCAACAAGTTGCCGCTGGGCAAAGTGCTCAAAGACCTCCGGCAGCAGCTGCGGTTACGGTTTACTTTCAACGAGGAGCATATCCGCAGGCAGCCAGCCATCACCATCAAGGCACAGGGGATGAAGCTGGGCGCGTTCCTGGACGAGTTGCTCAGGCCGACCGACCTTGCTTATGCGGTAGACATGGGGACGGTGATCATCATGAAAAAGGCGCCAGTCGCTTCCACGAACGTTGCGCCGGCCTCCACCGAGCTGCACCAGGTATTGCGCGGGCGGGTGGTGAGCGCATCCGGCGAACCGCTGGAGGGTGTCAGCATCCGCGCCCAGGAATCCGGCCAGATGACCGTTACCCAGGCAGACGGGATGTTCATGATGCTCCCGCGCGTGGGGGAGCAGCTCCGGCTCAGCCGCCTCGGGATGAAACCGCTGGTTTATAAAGTGAAGGCAGATTTTTCGGAACTGGTCTTTCTGCAGATGGATACCGTTATACAGGCCATCCAGGAAGTGGTGGTGAACGGCTATCAGAAGATCGATCCGCGACTGGCGACCGGTTCGGTATTGAAGCTCTCCGCCGCGGAAGTGCTCCAGCCGGGCGTGGCCACCATCGACAAGATGCTGCAGGGTAAAGTGCCGGGCCTCATGATCATCAATACTTCCGGCGGCGTCAACGCCGCGCCGAAAATGCGGATGCGCGGTACTTCCACGCTGCTGGGCAACGCTTCGCCGCTGTGGGTGATCGACGGGATGATCCGCCCCGATCCTGTCAACGTTTCATCGGCCGTCCTCAATAACATCATCAACGGCGAGTCCCGGGCTAACTTCGAACTGATGGGCAATGCCATCAGCGGTGTGAACCCATACGATATCGAAAGCCTCACCTTCCTCCGCGACGCTGCGGCCACCGCCATCTACGGCACCCGCGCGGCCAACGGCGTGATCGTCATCACCACCAAAAGAGGGAAGGAAGGCCCCGTCCGCATTTCCTACAACACCGATTTTTCTTTCCAGGCACGCCCTTCCTATAACCAGCTCCATCTCATGAATTCCAAAGAAAGGATCGAGTTTTCACGCCAGCTGCAGGAAGACCATGTGGTGATGCACTATTTTGGCGTAGGGCTCGACGAAAAACTTTCCTACGAAGGGAAATTACGGGAAATGTATGCCGGCAATATCACGGAAGACGAGTTTCACCGGCAGGTATCCATCATGGAAACCCGCAATACCGATTGGTTCAAACTGCTGTTCCGGAACGCGTTCAGCATGAAACATTCCGTGGGGATCAGCGGCGGCAGCAACAAAACTACTTATTACGCTTCGCTCATGTATGCCGACAATAAAGGCGCATCCCGCGAAGACGGACTGAAATCATATGCCGCCACCTTCAACCTCCGGACCCAGATCGGGAAACGGCTGACGGTCGACATGTCGTTGCAAAGCAATCACCGGAAGTCGAGCGCATATTACGAAGGTGTCAACCCGCTCCAGTACGCGCTGCAAACCAGCCGCATCTTCGACCCCGGCGATTACATCGCCATGCAGAACGCCGTGCTGGGCTGGGCGGCGCCGACAGATCTGGAGACGAAGCGCCCGCCTTATACGCTCAATATCCTCAACGAAATCGAACATTCGAAAAATACCTCGTCCAGCCGCTCTTCCAGCCTGAACGTGTCGCTGGATTACAAGATCGCTAACGGACTTTATTTCCGCAATAATTCCAGCTATATCATCGACGCTTCCGACGGATTGGCTTACGCCGATTACTACACTTTCGAGGCTTCGAAGCTCAGGGGCTGGGACCTGGCCTGGACGCCGACGCCTGCCGTGGTGAAGCTGTCGCCGCTGCCCGCAGGCGGTATCGCCAGCCTGAACGCGTTCAGTAAATCCGCGTTCGGGATCCGTAACAGCATCGATTACAGTACCGGTGTGTACGACAACCGCGACCAGTTCAACGTTACCCTGGGGAACGAGGTCAGGAGCGAAGTGGGTTACGGGACCAGCAGCATTACGCCCGGTTATTTCCCTGATCGGGGCGATATTTTTTCTCCGTCGGACCAGGGCCTCCGGACGCTGAGCCTGCAAGCCGTCAACCGCAGGAAAGACAACACGGTTTCAGGTTACGCCACCATGGCGTACAGCCTGAAAAACCGCTACATCTTCAGTACCACGGTGCGGGCAGACGGCTCCAACCGCTTCGGGCGGACGGCCAACACCAACTTCCGGCCGAACTACAGCGTTTCCGGCCGGTGGAACGCCGCCATGGAGCCCTGGTTCCCGAAGGGCAATTTCCTCACCGATTGGCAGGTGCGCGCTTCTTTCGGCACGCAGGGCAATGTGGTGACGGAAGTAGGCCCGAACCTCATCGCCGGCTACAGCTCCAATAAAACCAATCCCATCACGGGACTGCCTTATCTCTCCATCAAATCCATGCCGTACCCCGACCTCCGGTGGGAGAAAACCTACCAGTGGAACCTCGGCACCAACGTCGGACTCTTCAACAGCCGGCTGCTGGTGAACCTGGACTATTATTCCAAAAAATCGGTGGACGTGATCGATATGCTGCCCATACCTTTCGAATACGGGATGGACTTTATGTACCGCAATGGCAGCACCTTGTATAACGAAGGGCTGGAATTGTCTATCATGGCGCACCTGATCAGGAAGAAGCACACGGCGCTTTCCCTGAACTTCAATACCAGTAAAAACCTCAACAGGGTTTCCGACCAGCTGATCGTTCAGAACTACAGCGCCTTCTTTACCGGAAGCGGCGGATTGCCCGGCAAGGCCATCAGCGGTATTTACTCCTATATTTTCAAGGGGCTCGACAACAAGAAAGGCCTGCCTGAATTCGACAAGCTGGACAAGACCGAAAGGACCTCCGATCCCAATGCGTTCCTGGTATATTCCGGGCAACTGGAACCGAAGATGACGATGAGCCTGTCGCCCGTATTTACGTATAAATCCTTTTCATTTTCGTCTGCCATGCTGCTCAGCCTTGGTAGCGTAAAACGGCTGAACCCGCTGTATTACCGTCATGGTGCCAGCAACAACGCGCCGGGGCCTTATGCCAATATGAACCGCGAATACCTCAACCGCTGGCGAAAACCCGGAGATGAACTGCGGACAGACATTCCCGCGTTCGTAGATGGCACTTCGGACCTGAAGCTAATAGACATCCCCTACACTTCCAACAGCCGAGCCGCTGCCGGCCAGATCATGAACATCCAGGAAAACCCGCTGACGGCCTACGGTTTATCCGACCGGATGACGGTGAAGAACAATTACCTGCGTTGCAGCAACATCAACATGATGTATTCGGTGCCCCCCAGGTGGCTCGCCGGCTCGGGCATCAGGGGGCTCAATGTCGGGCTTTCCGTCAACAACGTTTTTACGATCGCCAATTCCAGTCTCAAGGGGCAGGACCCGGAAATCGACGGGGTGGGAACGTCTGCGTTGCCATTGACCCGCCAGTTCGCCGGGACCCTGAGCGCCACCTTCTAGCCCATCACCTTTTCAACGTAAGCGCATGAAAAAATTAATCGTCATATTGATCGCCGCATGTAGCCTGGCCTCCTGCAAAAAGTTCCTGGAAGAATATTCTCCTTCCGACGTAACGCCCAAATCCACGGCGGATTTCAACGAAATCCTCTTTTCGGACGGCTATCCCGATGCGAGAAAAGAGCTGCATCCCTGGCTGATGTACATGGAAGATGATATCCAGTTTTATATCAGCCCCGCCAATATCATCGACGCGCCGACTTACTATTCGGCCATCCGCGGCGCCTACGAATGGCAAGCCGTGCAGGGGCGCGACGGGTCGGGCGCTTCCCCGGAATACTTCAACGCCTGGGGCAATTATTACAAACTGCTGCTCGGCGTAAACGTAGTATTGCAGAATGTTGACCGGTCGACCGGCGACCCGGTGCTGAAAGACCAGGTGAAAGGGGAAGCCTACGCACTGCGGGCCTATTACCATTTTAAACTGGTGAACATCTACGCAAGGCCGTATAACGATTCCACCACCACGCCCGACAAACTGGCCGGCGTCCCGCTCCGTACGAACGGCGACCTGTCTGACCAGTACATGACCCGTAACACCGTGAAGGAAGTCTATGACCAGATCACCAGTGATCTGGACAGTTCCATCCTGTTACTGGAAAGATCGCGGAAAACGGACGATGTATTCCGTATATCGCACGTAGCGGCGCATTTGCTGGCGAGCCGGGTTTATCTCTATATGGAAGATTGGCGACGCTGCATCCAACACGCCGATGCCGTGCTCCATCAACATCCCCAGCTGATGAACTATATGGATTGGACCGGGGTGACGCCCGACTTCGACAATTCCTTCATTGGGCCGGAAAATGTGGAATCGGTGTGGTGTTACGGATCCGCCGAGGAATATTATCCGATGAACGAAGCTGGTTTCGGGATGTGCTTTGAAGTGTCCAGGGAACTGGTCAGCTGCTTCGAAGACAACGACCTCCGGAAAGCGAACGGTATTTTTGAGGTGCCCGCGGAATACAAACCTTTCATCGGGCTGGACTACTTCCAGAACAAACGCATGTACCCGAGCTCTGCGAGCGAGTACCTCCTGATCAATAACTCATGGCGCAGCTCAGAGGCTTACCTGAACCGGGCCGAGGCGTACATCCAGTTGTACCGTACAAAAGGCGACGCCGCCGCGGCCAGCGAGGCGCTCAAAAGCCTCAATACGCTTCGCGCGCAAAGATTCGCTCCCGCCGATTTTCAGGCCTGGACGCTGAAGCCGGCCGATATCCTCCTGCAAATGTGCCGCGATGAGCGCCGCCGCGAATTGTATTTCGAGGAAGGGCATCGCTGGTTCGACCTGAAACGGTATGGAATGCCCGCGATCCGGCACGTATACCATCCCGATCTGTCGACCACCCAGATATTCACCTTGCAGAAGCGGGACGCCCAGTACGTGGTGCCCATCCCGGAAGTCGTGCTGACCAGGAACCCGGCGCTCGTGAGGGACCCGCTGATCCCCGGCACCCGTCAACCCGACTGATCCATCATCCTCCAAGAAAAAAATCAACATGAAATCATATTTCATCCCGGTACTGGCGCTCGTTTTGATGGCTTGCAAGAAGGAAGCCCCGCTGACGGCGAGCCCCGTCAAAAAGTTCTACACGCTGCCACAGGGCAATGCTCCGGCAGACAAAGACATCCTGGACATTCACGGCAAATTCGGTACCTACATCCTGTACCGCTTTTCGCAGGACGATTACGCCTACAATTATTACAACGAGCTAAAAGACAGCGCATTCAACGCCAACCCCGCGTACATCGATACCGCGCTGGGTTTTTTCCGCCACCAGCTGATGGACCTGTACCCGGAAAAATTCCTCCGGAAAACGATGCCGTTCAAAGTGTTGCTGGCGGCTTACATCGGTACCGGAACCGCGCGCTCGGCCACGGGCTTCGCCACTACCCAGAGCATGCTCGCCATCGGCTGGGCAGACAGCACGCTGCTGCAAAAAACGCCTGCTGAATTGAGGAAGATACGCAGCCTGATGCACCGGTTTTACTGGGAACGCGCTTACCGCACCGAGAGTTTCGTTTTGCCGCCGGCTTTCCTGGCCACGGCACCCGATTACCAGAAGATCAATGTCAACAACAGGTATTCCGAAGGCATTGTGGCTGACGGGTACTACAGCCTCAACCTCAATGCAGGACAGGATTTTGTGGCCTACATCGAGCTCATCACCGGGAAAACGACCGCTGAACTGGAAGCCGGCCTGTTCCAACCCGGCATCGATACCAAAGGGCTCATCCGGAAGCGCTACCAGATCATCGTGGATTATTACAAACAGGAATTCGGGATAGACCTTCAGGCGATCGGGCAAAGGCCCTGACGCAACGTCTCCCGCACCAGCACCGTAACGATCATCCTGAAATACAGATTATGAACCATAGAAGCAGGCCCTTTATCGTGGCTGCCCTGGCTGTATCATGCAGTTTCAGCGCCCACGCACAGGAGCAGAAGGCCCCTGGCCCCGAAAACTCCTTCCGCAGCGCCGTCATCAAAAACGTACTGGAAAAAATAAAAACCAGGCACTTCTCGCCCCGCCCGTTTGACGATGCCTGGTCGGCCGCCGTGTACGACAAATACCTGCAACTGCTGGACGCCGGCAAGCAGGCGTTCCTGACCACCGATATCCGGCGGCTCCAGGCCCAACGGCTGCAGGTAGACGACCAGTTGCTGGCCGGGCAGACGGCTTTCTTCGATTCGGTGTACGCCATCTACCGCCTCCGGCTGAACGAAAACCAGCGGATCATCATGCAAGCGCTCGATGGGAAATTCGATTTCGACAGGAAGGAATCCGTCCAGCTGACCGGTGCCGCGCGCGATTATGCCGCCGGCGGGAAGGAAAAGGAAGAAATGTTGCGGAAACTGGTGAAGTACCAGGTGCTCCGCAATTACATGGACCTCAAGGCGGCAGAAGGCGATACGCTGGCGACCGCCGGGGTGCCCGATCCCGCCACGGAAGCGAAAGCCCGTGAGCGCGTGCGGAAGTGGTACGCAGATTTCTTTCGCGTGAACGGCGGGGCGAACGACGAAGACGAAAAGTTCAACCTGTACATGGCCGCGGCGGTATCGGAAATCGATCCGCATACCGTGTACAGCGGCCCGAAAGATAAATCGCTCCAGCAAAACATCACCAAACGGTATTTCGGGATCGGGATGGAACTGGGCGAAAGGGACGGCGATTTTTATATCAAACGGCTGCTGCCGGGCGGCGCTGCCTTCAAAAGCGGCAGGGTCCGGGAGAACGATAATATCCTTTCCATTTCGGGTGAAAACGGGAAGATGGTGCCCGTGAGAGGGCTCACGGCCGGCGAAGTGTCTGCCATGATCCGTGGGGATAAGGATACGGAACTGCAACTGAAATTGCAACAGCCCGGGGATTCCATCCGCACCGTTATGTTGAAAAGGGGAGAAGTGGTGGATATGGAGAACCGCGCCAAAAGCGCCGTGCTGGAACGGAACGGAAAGAAGTTCGGGTATATATCCCTTCCGCTGTTTTACATGGACCCCTCCGGCTACGGCATTACCGGTGCGTCGGCAGACGTGGCCCGGGAAGTGGAAAAACTGAAGGAACAGGAAGTGGAAGGCATCATCATGGACCTGCGCGGCAATGGCGGCGGGTCGCTGGACGAAGTGGTACGCATGAGCTCGCTTTTCCTGCCCGCAGGGCCCGTAAGCTGGTTACGCAGCCAGCAGGAATTCAAGCCCTACAACTCACCGATGGCGCAGCCTGCTTACGAAGGGCCGCTGGTAGTGATGGTAGATGAAAAAAGCGCATCCGCTTCCGAAATCCTCGCAGCAGTGATACAAGACAAACGCCGCGGCCTCATCGTAGGCCCCTCATCCACCTACGGCAAAGGCACCGCCCAGATACCGGTGAACATGGGGAAAATGGGGGACCCCGCGCGCAACATCCCCAGCGTCAGCTACGGCACCCTTCAAATGACGGTGCAGAAATTCTATCGCGTCACCGGCGAATCAACGCAGCTCAAAGGCGTTATCCCCGACGTTGTGCTCCAGGAAAGCATGAGCCCGCACGACCAGCGGGAGCGCGACTTCCCTTCCAGCATGGCCTGCGATACCGTCCGGTTCCCTGCATTCGAGCCCGCCGGCCCCGGATTCCGGTACGGCGCAGTGGTAGACAGTGCCCGCAGCCGGATCGCCCGTAACCCCGCTTTTGCTGAAGTTGCGGTGAACATGGAACGACAGAAAGAACATGCCAGCCTGCCCGTTCCCCTCGATATGCGCTCCTTCCGCCAACATTACAATACGCTCTCCCGTATCGAGACCGGCATCCGCAACGCGCGGACGCTGCCCCCCGCACAGGCCCTGGGCGCCAGCCTGCCGATGAACCGGAGCCTGCGGCCAGACCTGCGCAAAGACGAGTCCTCCCTTCCCGCCAACCAGGATTGGCTGAAAGGCATCGCACAAGACATTTACATCGGCCAATCCGTTGCTATCCTGGAAGACATGGCCGCCAACCCGGAAAAGCCCGGAAAAAAATAATCCGGTTTTCCCCTCACTCATTTCACAAACCCGATTGACTATTACTTAAATAACCGCACATGAAAAAATATCTCCTGTTCGCTTGCTGCCTTTACGGCGCAAGCGCATTTGCCCAGCAGTCTGACGGCAAAGTCACGCTGATCATCAATCAGCCGGAAAATGCCATCGTTACCGGCGACCTTGGCAGGAAATTGAACGATACCATGGTGTACCTCTACGAAATGTACGCCGGGGAAAACGACAGCGCCCAGATCAAAGACGGCAAATTCATCATCAGCAAACCCATGCCCAAAGGCGGAAGCATCCACATCATCAAGGTGGGGCAGGGCGCGGACCTGAAAAGCGTGATGCTCGCCTATGTGGAAGGCGGTAAAATGCACATCGCCGGGAAAGGTGATTATCTGACCGGTGCGAAATTTTCGGGAGACAAGTGGGTGAAGGAATGGATGGAAGTATATAACATGCTCGATCCCGAGACACCGGTCAGCAAACAGTTGGCCGTGCTGGAAGAAAAGTTCCGCGAAGCGAGCCAGTTAGGTGATGAGGATGCGGCCATCGAGATCAACAAAAAAGCGGATTCCCTGATGAAAATCCGTTTGACCGCCATGCGGAAATGGCTGGCCGGGAATATGAACTCCGGCGTTTCCGCTTACCTGGCCACCTGTTACATCGAAAATATGAAGGCGAAAGATTCCATCATGAATCTGCTCGGCGAACACGCGAAAGCTTCCCGGATCGCCCAACGGTATTTCCATCCCGGCAAGGTAGACCCTGCACCTGTGTCTATGGGCTTCGACGACAGCAAAGCCGCCGACCGTAACTTCTCCGCCGTTGCTGTAGGGCAGGACGCTCCGCAATTCTCCGCTCCCGATGTAAACGGTAAAAATGTTTCGCTGGCGGATTTCAAAGGGAAATACGTGCTGGTGGATTTCTGGGCCAGCTGGTGCGGCCCCTGCAAACCGCAGATCCCCTTCCTGAAAGCCGCGCGCGACAAGTACAAGAACAAAGACCTGGTGGTACTGGCCGTTTCGCTCGACAGCAAGAAAGAAGCCTGGGAAAAAGCGATCGCCGCCCATCAGCTCGACTGGATCAACATCTCGAACCTGAAAGGCTGGTCTGAGCCCGCGGCGCAAGCCTATGGCGCCTCCGCGATCCCCTTCAACGTGCTCATCAGCCCGGAAGGCAAAATCCTTGCCATGGGCCTTTACGGTGAAGACGTTGAAAAGAAACTGGCGGAATTCCTGAAATAATCCATCCACGTTTTGATAGAACTGGGGCTGGCGCTACGGCTGGCCCCTTTTTAATTTAATGCCATAATAACGTTTCATGAAAAATATCATACAGATCGCGCTCGGCCTGCTGCTTCCCTTCGGATGTTTGGGAGCGGACGGGTTCGTCATCAAAGGCAAAGTGTCCGGCATTATCAGCGGATACGTATCTATCGTTGCGCCGGCGGTGGAAGGCGCGGCCAAAGCCCCCGGCGAATTGCCGGAACGGGTCAGGATCGTGGACGGAGCGTTCATTTTTGCCGGCAGCGTTGCGCAACCCGAGGTCGTGGAACTGAAAGTGAGCACCCGTACCGTCCGCATCCTGCTCGAAAACACCGAATACACCGTGGAATCCAGCCTGCAAGACCTGACCGGCAAGCATTTCAAAGGTAGCCGCCTCAACGATCAGTATTGGGATTACATGGAAAGTAAATCGCCGCCGCTGACCTACGTTGCCGATCATGCAGATGCGCCCATCTCCGCATTCCTCGTGCACGAATTCACGCGCGACCTGGCAGACGTGCAAAAAGGCTACGACCTGTTGAGCCCCTCCAACAAGGCATCGTACTGGGGGCAGGAAGTGGCCGCGCGCCTGGAACAGTTCAAAACTACCGCCGCGGGCAAAGTCATGCCGGATTTTTCCATGACGGGGCCGCAAAATGAAAAGTTTTCCATCGGCAGCATGCGCGGTAAAGTGGTAGTGCTCGATTTCTGGGCGTCCTGGTGCGCGCCGTGCCGGGCGTTCATCCCGACCATGCGGGAATATTACAAGGCCTGGCAGCCGAAAGGCGTGGAGTTCGTCGCCGTGTCGTTCGACGATTCCCGGGCCAAATGGATACAGGCCATCGCCGAAACCGGCATGGAGTGGAAACAGGGCCTGGTAGACGGGGGATTTGGCGCGGATTCGCCCGTCAAAAACAAACTGAACATCAAAAGCATCCCGCATGTGATCGTTGTGGGTAAAGACGGGAAGATCGCCGCGTGGCTCGATTACTCCATGAAATCGAAGCTGCCTGAGATCCTTTCCCGTCTTGCTCCCTGATCAATTTTTATCGCGTGGTGTAACCGCCATTGGCGAAAATCGTCTGACCGGTGATCCACCATCCGTCCGTTACGAGGAATTCGATCAGCGGGGCGATGTCCTGGATATCGGTGAGGCCGCCGAGTGCCGATGCGGATTTGTGGTAGGCAACGGCTTCGGGCGTTTCCTGTCCGTAGAAGAACGGCGTGTCCATGGGGCCCGGGCCAACGGCGGTCACGGAAATGCCCCGGCTGCCGAATTCTTTGGATGCGGCCCGGGTGAAATGCTCGACAGGGGCTTTCATCCCGCCGTACGTGGCGTATAAGCCCGTGTAGGCGGCCAACAGGGAGGTGACGATCGTGCAGATCTTCCCGTTGTCGTTCAGTTTTTTTCCGGCTTCCTGGAGAAAGAAATACGCCACTTTCGCGTTGATGTCGCTCATACTGTCGAATTCCGCTTCCGTGGTTTCTACCATGGGTTTCTTCAAAACTTTGCCCACGGTATTGATCGCAATATCCACCCCGCCGAATTTTTCGATGCCGGCGTCGAAGAGTTTGGAGATGTTCGATACGCTTCTGAGGTCTGCCTGTACCAACACCGCTTCCGCGCCCGCAGCGCGCACATCGGCGTAGGTTTTTATGGCGTCTGCACCGCTGCTGTCACTATTGTAATGGATCACCAGGTTCGCGCCCCTGGCGGCGAAATTCCGGCTGAGCAAGCCGCCCAGGTTTTTTGCGCCGCCGGCTATCAGTACCGTTTTCCCTTTTACATCGTTACGTGCCATGATCGTGAGTTTTTTGTGAACTCAAAATTCAGCACTATTGACGGATGCATTATGGTGAACTTTTCGGTATTTTATGTGCCTTTGTTTTGCGATTTCCGGAATTCACCCGGCGTTATGCCCGTCCATTTTTTGAAGAACTTGGAGAAGTTGGACGGGTCGTAGGTCAGTTTCATGGCCACTTCGGCGATAGATACTTCGGGGTCGGCCAGCAACGCTTTCGCTTTCCCGATAATTTTCGCATCATAGAAATGACAGGGGTGATTCCCTTTTTCCTTTTGAACGATGTCTGTGAGGTGCTGGTGCGACACGGCCAGTTCCCGCGCGATCTGGTTCAGCTCCAGGAATTCGGGCGCAGCGCCTTCCACCACATCTTCGATATGACGGTCGATGAATTCAAGATATTGCAGTACGATCGCGGTGCTCCTTTTCTCTTTCATTGCATGATTCTTCATCGTATGCCGGGGTTGGGTGTTAAAATGCGGCTGTCGCCGGATGGGCTGTTCTGGGTTTCAAAATACATAAAATCCCTGATTATGAGGTGATATCCCTTCATTATCAAGGTATCCGCAAACGAAATTGATTCGTCAGCCGCTTCACCGGGAGCGGCTTTTTCGTGACGCAAATCATACCGGCCGGCGTACGGGATCATCGTTTCCCCGCTTCGGAATCGGCAATTTCGCGGATCATGGATGCACACCAGGAAGAAATCAGGGCGCTGCTCGACCGGAGTTATCCCTTGCTGCCGGCGCCCGTGAAGACCATCATCTGCCAATCGGCCAGCCTGCTGCCCGCCCGGAAAGGGGAAACCATCACCCGGCAGGGACAATGGCTGCGCAACGCCATCCTGGTGGGCGCGGGATACATGAAGGTGTACCGGGAAGGCCCGGAGGGAGAAATTTTCATGTATTACCTCGAAGCGGGCCACGCCTGCGCCATGACTTTCGTGTGCGCACAGGGCAGCGAAGTGAGCGGGGTGATGATCACGGCGCTGGAAGACAGTCTCGTCATCCTGCTGCCGCTTCCGGTGATGGACAGGCTCATGCGGGAAAGCCACGACTGGAACCAGTTTGTGGTGAATACCTACCGCGCGCGGTTCGATAACCTGTTGCGGGCTTTCGATAGCGTCGTTTTCAAGAAACTCGACCAGCGGCTGCTGGATTACCTCCATGCCCAGGTGTCCCGCGTCAATAGCCGTACCCTCCAGATCACGCATCAGCAAATCGCCGACGATCTGCATTCCACGAGGGAGGCGGTGTCGCGGTTACTGAAAAGCATGGAGCAACAGGGGCTCCTGGCCATCAACCGCAACAGCCTATTATTGAAAACCGGCATCGTCCGGAAGCGGTAGGAACGATGCCGGCCGGGCGTCAGGCGCTCATTTCCGCGGGCCTGTTGGAAAACAGGGTGACCCCGTTGTATACCACGTTCCACGTCACGGGGAGTATCTTTTTCAACATATCGCTCACGCCGCAGAATTTCTCCTGCGAATCCTGCACCGCCTGCAATGCCGCGCCGGAAGCCGTGTCCGGGCCTTCGAAGATATAGTCGAGATGGATGGCGGTATATTGCATCGGGTGGCCGGCCGACAGCTGGCCCTGCACCTTCACGTCGAAATTCGTGATTTCCTGGTGCGCCTTGCGCAACAGGGCAATAACGTCCATCCCGGTGCAGCCGGAAAGGGCGGTCAATACAAGCGGTTTGGGAATAGGGCCGTTATTTTCGCCGCCAACTTTTTCGGGGCCGTCCATGATGACGGTGTGGCCGTTGACGAGGGAGTTGAATTGCATTTTGCCCATCCATTGGGACACGATTTCGTGTTGCATGATGTGTTTGGGTTTTGATTGATGAATACCCCACAAAGTTCCCATCTTCCCATCCGGGGTTTTGTAACATCGATCACATAGCCGAATTTCCTGTGTGCTAAACCTTGCGCGCATTTACCGAAATACCTTCGTATATTCGTTGCGTTAGTTTGTATATCGCTGCGCAAATGCGCAATCATAGTTGTGAAACAAATGAGCCTTCTTCATTTCTTCAACAACTGTAACCGGAAAACCTTTTCAATTCCCTATCCCGCTTTATCATCAAGCATACAAAGCATTACACGCCCGGTGGTCCCGCGCGGGCACGTCATGTTGCGTTCGTCCGGAAGGAGCGTGCACTGGCGCCGCACATTTGCCGCTATGGCAAATAGCTGGAACAATGCATGGCTGGTTTTGATGGTATGGCCGGATAGCGGAACACATATCCTATGCGTCAAACCAATTTGTTAACTAATACATTTTAACCATGAGTAAACATTCTATCCAGGTAACCTCCATTCTTTGCAACGCCACGTCGGAATCGGGCATTACCAGCGGCGATGAAGTCTATTTGGTGTGCCAGGCCGATGGCGGACTGCCCATCCGCGTGCCTGCCAAACTCAATTCCAGCCAGAACATGGAGAAAGGCGAAACATGGCATCCCGACAACCTCGTGCTCAATTTCGAGTATGAAGTGCTGGTGACGCTGTGGGACCATGATCTCAGTTACGACCCCAATCTCGCCACGTATCTCCAGTCGACCGACTTCCAGCCCGGCACCGGCTCCGGTTCCCGCCGTCTCAAAAACTACAACGGGGCGGATTACACCATTTCGTTCACTTACATCGATTAACCCCTTAAAAATTCCATTATGAAAGAAGAATTGAAAATTCAACTGGCGAACTACGCCGGCCTCAACCAGTCCATGAAGAAAACCCCCGCCCCCAAACCTCCGTCCATTCAAAAAATGCCCGACCTGGAAGGGAAAGTTTTCCAGGAAGCGGCAAAAGCCTGGGCCAGCTACAGCAGCTCTCCCGAAGGGAAGCAGGAACTGGCGGCAGCGGAGAATATGGATTTGCAGGAGCTCCGGGCGTACGTTGCCAGTTTGCCGGATAAACCTGTTTTTGCCAAACTCATCAGCTGGATCCGCTCGCTCGATTTGCCGGAGAGCAGCTTCACGATCGGGCTGAGCTTCGAAGCCGAAGCGGTCATCGGGATTAGCGGCACCATCGGCGTGGCCGTAGGCGTCGGCAATTCAAAAGGTATGCAGGCGGCTGAGTTCCTGGCGATGTCCGTAGAAGTGGGCTTGCAGGTCGGCATCATGGTCGGCGTGCAGTTCGGGCTGTGGGACCGTTCGCCGGAAAACCTGGAAGGGAACCGCTGGGGCTTTGAAATCGACCTGGGTTTCGAAGCGGAAATGAGTGCGGGGGTGTATATGGACGACGATGGGTTTTCCGGCCTGGCCGTCACTATCGGCATCGGCGTGGAAGACGGCATCGCGATCGTGGATTGTTACATCTACATCCTGGGCGGCCAGGGCGCAGACCCGTACCTGAAACCCGTGGTGCAGCCGCGGAAAAACAATCTCCTCATCATCGAAAGCCTGAAATGTGTACACCCCTCCAACGACGGCGGAGGAAACGAGAACGAAGTGTACTTCATTTTCCAGGCTGATGGCGATACGAAGTATCCCTATCCCACGTACGATTATTTTTCGATGAAGGAAGGAGACACCTGGCAATGCGGGCGCTCTGTCTGGTTCAATTCAAGTGTAGCGGTAACGGTGTATGATGAAGATGGAACGAGCGGCAACGATGTGGTAGGCACTTTCAGCATCGGCCTTCCCCTGGAATTGGGCAAGAGCGTCACCTTCAAAAGTACCAAAGATTATTCGTCGGGGCTCGATAAAGTGGAATATACCATCAATGTGAAGCTGGTGGCGCAGAATGTAAAAGGATAACGTCCGAAAGGGGCCGGCCTGGGAGGATGACATCCTGCCAGGCCGGCCTTTTGCTATTGAATGGCATAAATCCGGTAGCTCAATTTCCCCGGCGCTACGAACCGCCCTACACCAACCGCCACGGTATGGTTCAACCATGCGTATTTCGGGGAACTGGTCTCGAAAACCGGCGACGATCTGAAGTAGTAGTCCCCGGGCGAAAGCTCGTGGCCTTTCCCTGCGCGTAAAAGTGCGGATTTGTCTGCCGGCGCATAATTGAAACCGGTATAACTGATGTAGATCAGGGCGCCGTCGTCTGTCTGGATGGTAGCGCGCGCGTCCAGCCTGAAGGTGGTGGAGTCTGTCATCAGTCCCCATTCGCCGCCGCATCCCGTTAATTTGCCGTTGATCTTTTCGCCCTTAACAAGCCCTTCCCGGAAGGAAAAGATCAACCGTGTCCCCGTCGATACAGGCCCGATAACCTGTGGCGGATGAACGGAAATGTCGAGGTCGAAGAGGAATTTGGATGAAAGTTCCTGCGCTTGTACGCGCACGGCGGTACAGGCCGCGATCGCCGCAGCCAGGATAATTATCTTTTTCATGGTTATGGAAGTGTTTTTACGGGATGATAGAAGAAGGTTTTGAAGGGTTTGCGACATCGAAGAAATTATCGACGTCGCCGATGGCGGTGCGGGTGCATCGCATGATAATATCCTGCAAATCGGCGCCCTCGCTCTGCAACGGATCGATGGCTTTGACAAGGCGGGCCCGCAGTTCGTAAAGCTCCGTACGGTTGAATTTCTTCGAACCTTTCACGAGGTCGAGCTGCATGCGTTGTGCCTGTTGGTCCTGCTTCGGATTGAAAATACCGTTCAGCTGACTGCACTGATCGCAGATGCCGTTTTTGTTGACGAGCGCGCAACGGTGGTCGAAGATCCCGGTCATCGTTTCCCGCGCATCGTTCAGCAGGTGCTTTACCACGCCTTCGGTTTTGTCGAGAATGAGGCAGATTTCTTTCACCGGGAAATCATATATGTCCTTCAGTATGAGCGCCACCTGGTTTTCGATGGGCAGCGTTTTGGAGATGCAGGTAAAACAGAAATCGATATGTTCCATCATGTCGTATGCCCCGGCTGGGGAAGTACTATGCACCGTCCGGAACGATTGGGCGATCTCCGCTGTGCCGATGGCGAGCATGGCGCCCTGGTCCTGCGCGTCTTTGGGCCATCTTTTCTTTTTCTTCAGATGGTCGTAGGCCAGGTGGGTAGCGATGCTGAACACCCAGGTCTTGAGCGACGACTGCCGGTTGAACGTCGAAATTTTATCGAACGCGCGGATGAAAGTGTCGTGGGTGAGGTCGTCTGCATCGTTCCGGTCGGTGAGCAGGCGGTAGAGGTAAGATTTGAGCGGGTGCTGGAATTCAGCGAACAATTGCTGGAAGGCGTTGATGTCGCCGGCCAGGGCTTTGTTGTGCAGTGTTTCTTTTTCCATGGTTTGATGCAGGCTTTCGGATGTTAAAGTAGGTTTATTTTTCCGCAATCGAAATCGACGATGTGGCTGTTAAAAGGTGTGCCGTTGTCTGACACGAGGAACGCGGCGGTTTCGCCCAATTGCTGGAGCGTGGGGCCGGTAGCAAGGAGGTCGTGGCGGCTATATTGTTGCGCCATCTGTTCCCGCGGGATGCCTGCCTGGACGGAAAAGTCGGTGATCATTTCCTGGATCTTCCGGGTTTCCAGGAGGGCGCCGGCGCATAGGCAGATCGATTTGATGCCGTGTTTCCCGAATTCGGCGGCCATTACCCGCGTAAGGCCTTCGATGGCGGCGCAGGCGGCGGCGAACCCCGCCATATTGGGTGTTTTCGTTCTGGCCATCGAGGCGTTGAACAGCAGGAGGGTGCCGGGCGTACCGGATTCGATCATGTATTTCGCGGCGGCCCGGGAAGTGAGGAATTGCGATCCGCAGATCTTTTGCAAAGGATGCATGAATTGTTCGAAAGTGGCCATGGTACTGGGTGTTCCGCTTCCTGCGTCTTTGTAGTAAGTGCCAATACCGTTGAACACCATATCCAGCCGCCCGTTTTCAGCCACCACTTTTTTCAGATACCCGTCGATCTGCACTTCATCCATCGCATCTGCTTCGCCGGCTTTCGCAAGGCCGCCACCAGCTACGATCTCCTCGGCCAATGCCTCCGCCGCTGCCTGCCTTCTGGCCGTTACGTACACTTTCGCGCCATGCTGCGCGAACGCATGGGCAACCGCGCCTGCCACCTGTCCGGACGCGGCGAATATTACCGCTACCTTGTTTTTTAAACTGTTCATTTTGTATCGCTTTTTCATTTCGACGATCGGGCGGTCCGAAATGATCGGGATTTCCGGGATTTTTTTTCGATGGAAAAACCGGCAGGTTGGAAAGTTCCCGGATTTCCGGTCTTGCGTCTTTTCCCCAAAGCTGTATATTTGAGCGGCGGGGCGAATTTTTAAGATGATAAGCAACCGGCCAGCCCGCCACTTCCTTTAAAACATAACCTGACGATGCGAATTTCATGTTTATTGGCCGCTATGGCCACGCTCACGGCTGCTACCGCCATGGGCCAGACGATGGTAGCCCGCCATGGGTTCGACACGGTTTCCGTTCCCACCACCGCCGGCATCGCCGGAAAGGCTTTGGATCTCAGCAGCGCCGCCGCCACCAGGCGCCCCGTTACTTTCCCATATGCCCTCGGGCCGCATGCAGGATCGTATAGCGTACAGGTTTGGGTGAAAACGGGAGAAGGCCCGTCGAGGTACACATTCCTCGAAGCAACGGCTGGCGGGAACGGCTGGCAGCTCGGTATCCAGGAAAACGGCGCATGGTTCTGGGAATTACAGCAGGGCAAAACGACGTATCGCTATCAACCCACCCCGCAACGCCAGCAAATCCGCGACAAACGCTGGCATCAGCTCACCTTCTGCCATCATGTCGAAAAACAGGAAGCCACCCTTTATTTCGACGGCCGGCAGGTAGCCATTTACAACATAGAAGGAATTTCCAAAGCCACCGCCGCCGATACTTTGTTTGCCGGCGGGCGCCCACAGGGCGACCGTAGCGAATGGAACACATTCCCCGGGCAACTGGACGAAGTAACCTTGTTCGACGGTGTGCTTTCTCCCGCAAGCGTAGCGGCTTCCTGGCGCAGGCATTTCCCGCTGTCGCCCGAAAAGAGCCTACCAGCAGGGAAACAGCTGACCGTCATGAACTTCAACATCTGGCACGGCGGCAATGAAACCGGGAAAGACGCAGGGCCTGCGCGGGTGGTGGACATCATCCGTCAATCCGGCGCCGACATCGTTTCCATGCAGGAAACCTACGGTTCGGGGGAAAAGATCGCCGATGCGCTGGGATATTATTTCTACCTCCGCAGCAGCAACCTGAGCATCATGAGCCGTTTCCCGATAGACTCTACATTGCCAGGCTCCCGTTCGTTCTTCAACGGCGGCGCATTGGTCCGGCTGAACGAAAAGTCGAAAGTGGCCTTCATCACCAACTGGCTCAGCTATCCTTTCGATTATTGGGCCATGCTGGAAAAAGGGGAGAAGCTGGAACTGGATACGCTCGTCGCCGGAATGAAAACCCATAACGCCGCGCAACTCACCGCCACGCTCGACAAACTTTCACCTGTCATTCAACGGGCAAACGAAGTACCCGTCATTTTCTGCGGCGATCTCAACAGCGGTTCGCACCTGGATTACGTCGAAAAGACGAAGCATTTGAACGGTGGACTGGTAGTGCCTTTCCCGCAAAGTATCTATATGGCGGAAGCGGGGTTCACGGACAGCTACCGGAAAGTGCATCCCGATCCGTTGAAAGACCGCGGCACCACCTGGAGCCCTGAGTTCCCTTCGGCATTCAAAGACCGGATCGATTATATTTATTACAAAGGCAGCAAGCTCCATCCCGTAAAATCGTTCCTCATCGATCGCCACCCGGTAAAATATCCATCCGATCATGCGGCGCTGATCACCGTATTCGACTGGAAGCCTTAACTATGGCCATATCCCGCGTACCCGCGCCACTTCGAGCGAAGTGACGGTGACGTTATTGCCCCAGAACCGGAACCCTTCCGTGTTCCCGGCATCGGCTTTCCGTTCCGCAGACCAGGAGAACGCCCCGCCGTCCACGAACACTTCCACCGAAGAGCGGTCTAGCCAGATTTCGGCTGTAAGCTCCATGCTGGTGGGGTTTTGCGGAGAATAGAACATCCCGTTGAGCAGGTTGAAGTTCATGTCGTAACCGATGAGCCGCTGGCCGGAAAGGCTGAGCCCCGCGTCGGTAGCGTGGGAGAGGCGGAGGGTAGTTTTGATGTAGAGTTTATCGTCGCCGCTGAAATCCGCCAGCCGGCGGTTGGCCTCGTCTGTGGAGAGCTGCGCCCATTTTTGGGATGAACTATGGAGCTGTGATACTTCCCTGACCGGATAACTGAATAGCCGCGGCCCGTCTTTCGTATTGCGCAAAGTCAGTTCTGTGGGCAGCAGCATCATGTTATTGAAAGGCATGCCTTGCTGGGGGATGCGACCCCAACCGATCTGGATGCGCCGGCCGTCGCTGGCGGGAATGTTGTTGAAAGTCTGTGCCGCGTAAATGGAACCGGCGGAGAAGTAATATTTCCCATGCTCGGGTGTGAACGTTTTCCCGTCGAATTGCCCGATCATATAGGTGTTGGACGCGCCGTACATCACCCATTTACGGTTGTTGGGATCGCCGTCCACAGGCAGTTCGAACAGATCGGGGCATTCCCAGAAGCCGGTCACGTGGCTTTGGTAGTCCCATTTCTTCAGGTCGTGGGAAGTGTAGATCGAATGGCCGTCGCGCTCGTTAAGCACCATCACCCAATGTTTCGACGGGGCGTACCAGAACACGCGGGGATCGCGGGTATCTTTGCTGTTCCATTTTTCCTTCGAATCGATCACGGGGTTGCCGGCGTATTTGGTCCAGCTGCGGCCTTTATCCAGACTGTACGCTACGCATTGCACCTGGCGGTCGGGGCTGTCTGCCGTGTACAGCGCCACCATCGCTGGTTTGCCGGGTTTTCCGAAGCCGGAAGTATTGTCGAAGTCGATGACCGCCGAGCCGGAGAACATCGTCCCGGTTTTGTCGGGATGCAGGGCTACGGGGAGCTCTTCCCAGTGGATCATGTCGCGGCTGACGGCGTGGCCCCACGACATGTTCTCCCATTCCCGTTCGTATGGATTATGCTGGTAGAAAAGATGGTATTCCCCTTCATAAAATACCATGCCGTTGGGGTCGTTGATCCATCCGCGCCGGGTGGAGAAGTGGTACTGCGGACGGCGGTGCTCCCGGTAGAGGGAGTCCTGTCCCGCAATGCGGTCATCCTGGTAAATCATCCCTAATCCTTCCTTCCCGCCTTCGAATTCCACCCGCAGCTTTTTCCCTTTCCAGGCGCCTGCGTCCACGAATACCCAGTAATCCGGTGCGGCGCTCAGGCGGATGCGGAAATGACGGTCTTCCACACCGTTCACCCTGAACGTCATCACAGTCCGTTCCGACTGGTGCGATACGGGCAGGTTGATGTACCGTTTGGTAACTGTGAAAGTAGTGTCTGCGGCGGAGGCGCTGAACCCGGCGCCAAGGGCCGCCAGGAGCAATAGTGGGATCGTTTTCATGCGGAATGATGTTATGAAATGGACAGGTTTCCAAAGATAATCATCCTCCGGCCGAAAAGAAACCCTTCGGGAAGTAAAGCCGTGAAAACAGCAAAACCCGCTGCGTGAGCGGGTTTTGCCAGTTGTAAAGCCTCGAAAACTATCGTTTCAGTTCAAACGGAACGCTTCCCACGATCATGATCTTTTTGATGGGAACGCCTTGCCCTTTGGTAATGATCTCTTCGGGAGACGCATAATAATTCACGTCTGCCAGGTATTGCGGCGCTACGCGTTTCACATGTTCGATGAAATCGGTCCCTGTGCCGTTGGTGCCCACGATCGGGATGATGTTGGCGCCATCGGGCGGATCGGTCTTGCCCTTGTAGTATTTGAAAGTAATGGTGGAATCGAAATTGTCCGGCCACCTCACCTGTACGGTGGGCGCAAAGTTGGGGTTCGGAATGGACTGCCTGGGGAAGATGATGGTGTTCTGCGCGTCCGGGCCGGGCACGGAAAACTCGATTTCGCCGTCAGTGGGCAGGTTCTGGCATTGTACGCCGATGTTCAGCACGCCACCGTTTTCTGCACCGTAAATGGTCGCGTAGTTTTCGATGGTGGGCTGCGTGGCGTCTACTTCTATCGTGTTTTTCCAGCCAACGTTGGGATGCGTCAGGATGAAGTTGGCCATGTCGTTCACCGTGCCGATGCTGTACAGGTCGGGCGGCTCCAGCTGGTCGTCGCCGTTCTTCACCCACGCCACCAGGCAATAGTGGTTGTCTTGCCGCGGAGGCGTCCATTTGAACGGCTCGATCGTGGCGGCCAGCCCCTGCGCCTGCGCCACTACCTGCGCGGCGTTGATGGGCACGTTGGTGCCTTCGGTATGCATGATGGTATCCATCTTCCAGTTCTGCGGCCACAACACGATGCTGGTATCCACATAATACAGGTAGATCGTGGAAGTGATGCCCACCAGTTCCGTATTGATTCCACGGGCATATACGAAGTTGATTTGCAACGGCGTCTGGTTGTCGCCATCGGGCAGGCCCTTGTTGTAATTGTCCATATCCAGCAGCGACTGCGGATCTTTCAGCGGCACCGTCCCGGAAATACAGATGTCGGGCGATTGCGTCCAGCTGGGGCCTTTCGCGTTGTCGGGCGTTTCGCCAACGTAGTCCCTGATAAATAGTCCTTGGTATCCCATAAGAAAAAATTTAAGGATTAGGAATTGATTTGAAACACTTGTGCAATATTGTTGCTGTTTACACAGGCAAGGTAAATGGAGGAGGCATCCGGCAACATCGTGATACCCATCGGGTAGCGGATGTCGCGCTCCCAGGTGAGCGTTTGCACGATACGGAGCGAATTGGTGCTCACCACCCTGATGCCGGTAATGTCAGCGTCGGTGATGAACAGCCGGCTGCCGTCCGGCGAAATGCATAAACGCTGCAGGTTGATCACCGTGCCGTAGGAGTCGGGATATTTGTATTCCCGCATCTCCTGTTTGGCGATGTCGATCAGCACGAAACTGGTCATCATATTGGTTTGCGCCAGGATGTACAGCGTTCCGTTGTCTGGAGATACCACCATGGATTTCGCGATGCTGGTGATCGTGTAGATTTTGCTGGATGGCTGATAAATGCCGTTGGCATCCCGGTTGATCGTGTAGATTTTACCTGCGAACGCGTCCAGCACAAATACCACCGAGGCGTCCGGTGAATTGGCCAGCAGGATGGTGTTGGATTTAATGGTGGATACGAACAGGTTGTTGTCGGAAACCACCGTGTAGACGTTCGAATTCACATCGCAGGCGTACGTCACCAGCGCATGCTGCCCCGTGGCTTCCTTTACGACCAGGAACATATAATCGCCGGCGGCAGACATGGAAATATTAATCGGTTGCCGGGTAACGCCGCCCGTACCTGTGGGGATGGGGATCTTCAGTTGCGAAGCGAACGTAGTGGCATCCAGCACTTCCACCGAATCGTCGGCACTGGCGATGAGGAAGAGCTTTTTAACGGGTATCTGCGGCGAGAACACGCAACCGATCACATCGGTGGTGTTCATTTTGTTCACCACGGCGCCGGTAGCTACGTTGTACACGGACAGCCCTTTGGAATAAGTACCCTTGCCGATCGTGATCAGCGCATTGTGCCAGGACACGACGGATTTGTTGTCGTTGCTGATCTCCACATCTGTCGGCAGATTGCCCACATTCACCGGCGCGTTCTGCATCTGGTAATTGATGAGCTTGATCACCGTGAGGGATTTGTCGGTGCTGCTGGCGGCAAACACCATGGCGTCGTCGAGCGAGAGGAAATCCCCGCCGGACTGTTCACCGTAGGTATGCCGGCTTCCAGGATTTTGCAGTTGGAAACCCCTCCGCCGCAGCTCACCAGCGTCACGGTGTTGCTGCCGGAGTTGGTGACGAACGCATACGCCCGGCTGGTGTCCGTATCTATGCCCATGGGCAGGTTGCCGAGCGGCAGCTCCTGGCGCAACGACGAGCCTCTGTCGTCGTGATGCACCGCGATGAGCTTGTTGCTGCCCTTGCATACCACGAGCAGCGTATCGCCCGTGGGGTCGCCCACGGCCACGTCCACCGGCTGTGGTTCCAGGTCGGAAATATTGCGGATGAAATTGAAACTGTCGTCCAACGAACTGTACCCCACCACGGAAACGTTATTGCTGCCCGCATTGGCCACATACACCAGCGCGCCGGTTGGGTCGGTAGCCAATCCCATGGCGGAAATCCCTACCGGAACATCGTTTTTCACGGAGAAAACGGTGTCGCTCAGTTTTTCGATCACGATCAGGTGCCCCTGCTGATCTTCGCTATCGTTGCAGGTCACGAAAACGTAATCTTCGTCTGGCCCTACTGCGATGTGGGAGGGAACATTGTCGAGCGGTACGGTGCAGACGATGCTGAAAGAATAGGACGCGGTACTGTCGTTATACGTCACCCCGATCACGGTAAGCGTGCCGTTGTCTTCCACGGAAAAAAGATATTTACCATTGGTGGAAAACAGGATGTCTATCGGTTTTCCGCCTACATTGATGGGATCGGTGTAACGGTCGTAGGTCAGCGAATTGAGGATTTCGACGCTGTTGGCCGACTGGTTGATGGCTGCCACGAATTGCGCGTCGGGGGAGGCTACGACCTGTTTCGGGATGAAGTCGACGGTCACGTTCCGCGGCTCCTGGTCAAACGCCTGGATCAGCACGCTGCGTTGCAGTTCGTACAGTTTCGCGGAGTTTTTCGGGACGATGGACCACATCCCCGGGTTTTTCACGGATTTGTACAGCGTGCCTGATTTGTCGACCGGCTCTTTGGTATTGTCGCGGACGTTGACGAGGTACACGGGATCGTTGGTGTCCACGTCCCAGTAAAACTTCACGTCGTGCGGGAAATCTTTTTTATAGATCGCCGTAGGCGTTGCGATGAATGAATTGATTTCGGGTAGCACGTTCGCCGTCACCGTTTTCATCACCGTGTTCCCCGGTCCTCCGGCGCCATTGGCCACCAGCGTGATGTCGGTGGTTTCGGTGAGGAGGGCTTTGTAGCTTGTCACCTTCGTCACGTCTTCGTAGAATGGCATCAGCGTCAGCAGCTTGAAGTTTTTGGCCGTCCAGCTCACCGTCACTTCCGCCACACCGTTCTGCACGATGGCAGGGTTGGGCGAAATCGTGAGGTTGTCTATCGCCACGTGCGGGATTTTGTTCAGCACGATGTAATAAGACCCGTCGTTATACCCGGGCACGTCCTGGTATTGCACGAACATGAGCGTGGGCCCGGGCTCGAAGGTGGTCACGATCTGGTCGATGTCGAACTGCACGACCGATTTCGTGCCGGTACCGATAATGGCCTGCCCGTCTGGCGGCACCATGAGCCAGCAGGGGTTTTGCTGGTCGGCGTTCTGGGTGATCTTCCAGTTGCTGGCGTTCTGCCCTTGCCGTACCCTGATCTTCGCCGCAGACGCGGGCGTCGTCAACGCGCCATACCCCGGCCAATCGGCGGCGTACACGAACGATACGGTGAACACCGTTTTAGGCCCGGCTTTCACGACGGCCGGCGTAGGCCCGGGCTTGAAGATGAAGGAAATGCTGTTCATCACCGGATCATACCCGTCGATACTGTTGAAAATATCGCTGGCAGAATTGAGCTCGCAGCCGATGGCGGAATTGAGGTCTTTCTGCCCGTCGGGCGCATTTTGCAGCAGTACCTTGAAGAACGATACCTGCGGGAGTTTACCGCTGGACGCGGGGCTTACCCTGAAACAGCTCACGTTCAGACTGGCGTTGGGCGCCGCCGGCGGATTGCTCATCGTTAATCCGTTGATGGCAATGTTGATCGCATCGCCCGCACCACTGCCCAGCGTAATGTTTTTCGTGGGCGTCATGCAGATGAGGTTACCGTCCGGGTACAGTTCGAACTGCCAGTCGGCCGCCACGCAGGTCAGCGCCCCGAATTCGGCGGATGTAAGCTGCAGCGCGCTGAGGTCGAGGTACAGGATCGACCCCGTGGCCTTGGGTGCATCGCTTTTCGGAACGAGCTCGCCCGGCGTGAAAGTAGCATCACCGGTATTGAAGGTGATGGAGAGCGTGAGCTTGTTCACCGCCGGGTCTGTGGTAATGTATATCGTATTGGCGGCCGACGGGTTCCCGATCTCGAAAGACAGCTGCGGCAATGTGCCCTGCGATGCTTCTGAGGCATGCGTCAGCTGCGGCAGTTTGTTTTGTAATGTTTCCATATGCGTGTATTAAATGTTTTGGAATACAGTTTATTGGATGATGGACAGCAGCGATGCGTCGGTGCCGTTGTTGACGCCCGTTACATCCATAAAATCGACATACACCTGCACCTGTCCGCTGTTTTCGGCAACGAACGCTTTGGTGATGTTGAACGTGATCTCCGCGCCGGGCGCCAGTTCGGTATCTGCCGAAGGCGTGCAGGCCCAGTAGTTCCCGTATTGCAGGTTGTTGAGGCATTTGAACGTCCAGCTGGTGCGGGCGATCGCGATGTCCGGTACTTTGTCGTCACCGATCAGCTGGCCGAAATGGAGATAGAAAACGGCGCCGGTATTGGGGTCGCCTTCGGGTAGCAACTGGCCGGCTTTGAAAGTGATGTCCGTAGGCTTGCGGTTTTTTACGGTAAGGATGAAGTCATTGTCCTGCCCCGGCACGGCCACCGGTTGGCCCAGCGGGTTCTGCAGCGTGAAACTGAGCAACTGCGGATTGAGTCGCAGCCAGCCTTCCCGGATGGCCTGTGGCGTGTAGGCGGCGATGGCTTCGCTGGTCGTGAAGCTGATATCGGGGACCACGGCCCAGACGGGCTTGTCGGCCACGAGCGTTTCTTCCACCCAGCTCCATTGATAACCTTCTTCCGCGGGCAGCGGCAGGTTGAAGCCGGTAATGCCCTGCAGCACAGGCGTGGTAAGGAAAGTCATTTCGAGGGTGCTGACGATATCGGTGTATTCGTCGGGCGGTATCTCGATGGTCATCACGGGCTGAATGCCGCTGGTGGCGTAAATAGAGGCCCTGGGGTCTACCAGCATGAGGACTTTCACCGCGTCCTGCATCACGTTGGCCGGGTCGGGCGCATCGATTTTCGGGGAAACGTTCACCAGCAAGTTGGTGGCCGCCGGCTTCACGACGCCATTGGTGCCGGTGGCGGCTTCGCTGTAGAAGGATGAAAAATCGTATCCCTCCGTTCCCTGTTTGAAATAGCCGATCAAACCATCGTCAATATTGTCCAGGTCGCCGAGGATGACGGGGAACTGCACGCCGGTGAAACCGTTGTCTTCCGGCTCCAGCGTATACCAGCTTTGGTTGGCCGCCGGACTGCCCGCCGCTTCCAGCCGCAACATGGCCTGGGTAATGGCTACCGGCCGGCCGATCAGCACGGCCAGGTCGTTGTTTTGCGCGTAGCTGGAAGGGTTCACGAAATTATGCATGGAATCCACCGCCGTCCAGAAGTCGAGGAAGAAGGCGGGCGTACTGGTGGCAAGACTTTCCGCGAAAGCCGCAAAAACGGAATTCTGGTAAGCAAAAACGGAAGCTACCGACTGGTTGATGGTCTTGTTGTCGCCCGGGGCAGATTGCCAGAGGATGGTGGTGTGGTCGCCGTCGAGGAACATGGTGCCGAGGGCGTGGCCCTGCTGGTCGTAGAAAAACAGGCTGGCGTCGAGGTGATTGGGCATGACCCAGCCGCAAATGGGTGTGGTGGCGGGATGTACGGTCATTTCCTGGGATTGGTCGCCATCGGCAGACAGCCACCGGAAGATCAGCCGCGAGGGTTGGGAAATCCGCGGGGGCAGGAACGCCGTTTCCGGGATTTGTTTGCCATTGTACCAGCTGATCATGGAATTGGCGTAGCACTGGTCGGAAATCTGGATTTCGCGCTTGTTGCCGTACACGTCTACTGCGGTGAGCCGCGCGTTGAGGTACCCCGCGCGGATGGGGTTATAAAATCCGTTCGGTTCGGGCGATACGCTGTAGAAATCCCCGACGATGTCGCTCACGCTTTCGGTCAGTGGCGCGTAGGGGTTGTTGTCCGGCACCTTGACGTTCAGTTGCAGGTCCTGGTCCTGCATGATGAGCGAATTCCCGAACCCGTTGATGGAAAAGGTAACATACTTGCCCGTTCCGAGGTCGTCCAGGATGGTTTGCAGGGTTTTGTCGGTGTGGTCTTCCAGGTATTCCGCCAGTTGTTTGGCAAAGCTGTCGGCCGCGCTGAGCGTGAGGATGGCGGAGCCGCTGTAGCCTTCCCGGTTATGGGCGATGAACTGCGTGGGGTCGGAAGGGCCTTTATATGTGATAAAACCGCCGGCGTTCTGGTCTACGTCGTAATTGTTGCTGAAGAAGTTGGCGCTGTACTGCTGGAGGTTTTCTCCCTGCATCGTAGGCTGTAACGGCGAAAAATCCGCTTCCCAGATCACCATGATCGGGTTCCAGGGATTGCCGTTCCACCAGCGCACGGCTTTGGGCGCCGGCAGCAGGCCGGTAAAGGTATAGGTGGATTGGGACGCACCATCCAGCGCAGCCTGTAAACTGTCTTGCAAAACGTTGGCAGCGATGCCGGTGAGGCTGGATACGATGTTGGTGTTCAGCAGGCAGCTTTCTTCGATGAGGCTGTTGAAAACGGCGGATTGCGGTAAGTTGTTCGGCCCGGGCAGGTCGATGGCGTTGAACTGCGCCGCCGTGATGGTGATGTTATTGACAACGATGGATGAAAGCAGTTGATCGTTGATCCGGCAAATCAGGTACCCGTCTGCATCTACGCTGGCGGTAACGCTGAAGCGCGCCGTGCCGGCGAACTCCGGCGCAGTAAGCAAGAGCACCGGTTCGTTCGGCTGCCAGTACCTGCTGGCCGGGGTTTCCTTCAGTTCGAGCTGCGGCTTGATCCTGCGTTCCTCGTTGAGCGCGCCGAGCTGATCGTTGACCAGTTTGAGCTGTGCGTCGAGCTCGTTTTTCAGGGAAGTGAGTTTCGGGAAAATAGCGTCTTCGTAATAGCCGATCTGCGCGCGGATGATGGCGTCCAGCTCGTTTTTGGTGCCATCGTCATCGGCTTTCATCAACCGGTACCAGTTCCCGAACAGCGTACCTTTGAAATGGGTGTCGTAATCGGTGTAGTAATCGTATTGCTGCTGGACGATGTTCAGCTGGTTCAGGGAAATGCCCATCTGTAGCGGGAGATCGGTGGCCGGCGTGTCGTTCCCCGGGTCGTTGATATCGTCTTCGTCCGGTTTTTGGACGATGAGGTAGGTGATGCCGGCATCCGATGGATTGAACTGTTTGCCGTGCAGCAGTTCCTGCAGCAGCGAAAGCTGCCCTGGCTCCGGTTCCTTGAAAATCGGCAGGATGCCCGTCTGGAAAGCGTTCAGCAGGTCTTCGAAGAAATCGATATCCGGATGCAGCCGTTTTTTGAAGTAGGCGGAAAATGTTTCCGATGGATTGTTGCCGATGGTAACCGCTGCGGGAATAGGCCCCTGGTTGGGACTGTCCACGATATAACTCGTCTTGACGTTCCAGGTGATGGCTTCCGTCAAACCGCTGTAAAACGAATACACCGGCGTTGCGTCACTGTCTTTGAACGTCCACCCATAGGCCGTTTGCAACTGGTCTTTCGTTTTGCCGCCGTTCAGCGGATCGTTGACAGGCTGGCTGTACCAGCCGGTTACCTGGTACATCACATCGATGGGGCCATCGAGTTTATCCATATCGTCGTAAAAGCCGAAGATGTTCCTGGAGTTCGGGTAGAAGGCCGCGAAACACGTATCGCCGTTCGCAACGGCGCTCAGGTCCTGCCCCGTGAGGTCTTTGAACCTGTTGGGATCGGCAGGTTCGTTCCAGCTGGTGGTGAACAGCGCGGAGATGCCCGTGTACCGGTAGTTTTGTTCCTTGTCGCTGAGGGTTTTTACCGGCAGGGTCACCACGGCATCGGTCGGGTGAACGCCGGCGTCGTACAGGCCGTCGCTTTCGATGATCCAGGAAGTGCGGGAAGGTACGCCGCTGGTGATGATGATGCGGCTCAGCAGCCATCGGTTGGGCGTAACGGCAAAATTGGTTTGATTGGCCGCCGGGTCATAGTTGCCCCTGGTGAGGGCTTCGGGGAGCGCCCAGTGCAGGTGGACCCCTTTTTTCAACTGGTCGAGCGGCGCGTCGGTGAGCTTTCTCACCACGTTGGAGCCCAGGAAGGCATCGTAAATGCCGGTCTGGTTGATGAACGTGGTGGTAGCGCCCGCGAAGGTGCTGGTACCGTTTGCGTCTTCCTGGTCCTTGATTCCTACGCACAATGCGGTGATATCCACCGGTACGATCAGTCCGTTATCTGCTTGAGGCATACGTCAGGCTTTAGAATTGAGAAAATCAACTTTTACGACCCCCTTGATCATTTCCAGCGCGAATTGCGCTGCGGTGAAATCGGTGATCCCTTCACTGAGGGGCGGGGCGTTCAGTACCGTTTTGATGGCGTCTGCAGCTTTGCTGACCTGCAAGGTTTGCTGGTTGCTGCGGGTGGTGATCTTCGCCGTATATCCGTCGATCCCGGAGCCGGGGTCTCCGCCGCCCTGGATCACGCGCAGGGAGGTGAAGAGATCGGGATATACGCCTTCCACGCCGGAATGCAGGGCCTCCGGCGGTTCGTGGATAGAAACCCTTTGCACCACGCCGTCGAAGATGCAAAGCAATACTTCTTCCGACAGGCGCTCTATCCGCAACTGCTGGATCTCGGAAGTGCCGGCGGCATCGTCGTATCCCGTGATTTCCATGCCGGGCCAGCCTTTCAGCACGGCAGACCGCAGCAGGAAACCGGTGATGGTACCGGTATTGTTCACGAATCCCTTCAACGATTTCTTTCGTTTCCGGAATTGCGTGGCCGTTTTTCTCGCGTTGACGCGCAGTTTCGCCAGGTAAGGCGTTTCCACGATCATGGATGCGGTGGTGGAGCGCCCGATGCTGAAAGCCCCGTCCATCAACGCGTCTACCCAATTATTATCGATGTAGAAGAACCGCAGCGATTCCGGCGGCAACATCCGTTCATCGGCCACGAGATAGTTGAACGGCACGCCATTGAGCAAGCTCAGCCTGGCCATCCATTTCACGACGTCTTCCGGCGGCGAAATATCTTTTTCCATGCGCACGCTCCTGGCGGCGAACACGTCGCCGAAGGCTTCGATGCCCTGGTATTTGTTTTTGATGATTTCGTTTTCTTCTTCGATCACCTGCCAGGCGTACAAGCCTTTCTTCCAGTTGTAGAGCGACGATGCGAAGTTCTTGTTCTGCAGCGCCAGCAACTGCCCCAGCTGCCAGGCGGCGCCGTAGGAAATGTCGAACAGCCCGGTATCCGGATTGTACCGGTTCGCGGCGTCGGAGCAGGATACGGGAAATTCGATCGTTTCCTTCACCAGGTACGGCAAGAGCGGACTGCGGTACCAGGAAACGGTATGGCCGCTGTGCCGCAGCGAATGCCCGTGGGGCGTATATCCCATCATAATGGCGTTTTGTACCAGCACGGTAGCGTCTGCCGGGCTCAGCGTGCCCAGCGCCTGCTTGTCCAGGGCGGCTTTCACGGCGGCGGTGGTAGGTGGCGTGCCTTTGAACGGCACCTGCAGCACGGTAAGCCCCTGCTGGTCGAGCTCGTTTTTGTTCAGGTGCTCGAGAAGGCTTTTGAAGGTTTCGTCGCGGGAATTGACGGTGTAGCTCCAGTCGATGTAAGTGAGCAGGCGAACGGTGGTAATGCCGGCGGGGAGATTGCTCTTGCCGTCGTCGTCCGGCAGGTAATCACCGAAGTTTTCGAGGGAAACGAGGAAAGCGTAGTTGTCGGCATCGTTTTGCGGCAGGCGGTTTCCCAGCACCACGGTGAAGTTTTCCACTTCTTTCGCCAGGTTGTCCGTTTTGTCGAGCGTCTGCATTTTCCGGATGTGCGCCAGGAACGGGAGGTCTTTTTTCGTGGGGGCGATCTGGTTGAACAATGCCGCGGGAATGTCGATGATGTTGCAATCGTCGTCGGGTGTTTCGCCGTAATCCAGTTTTTGCATGCCGGGGTAGGAGAATGTTCCGGTGGGCATGGTCCCGGTGCCTGTAATGGAGGAGCCCGCCACGGTGATGGCGGTGCCCGCGGGCACGAGGGCTTTCGCCTTTTCCCGCACAACAGCGGGCTGCTCGCCTTCGCCGAACAAAAGCACCGCGAGCCAGGGCGCCGCCGCATCGCCATTCACACTGCTTCTTTCCCAGGGCAGAATCCGGCGGTTGAACAGCACATGCGGCAACGTTCCGCCGAATTCGCCGTTGGCCAGGTTTTGCGGGAAATTGGAATTGATATCGTCCGGATCGAGGGAGAACCGTTCGCTGGTAACCGCGAATTTCCTGCTTGCCGAAAATTCTCCCGGTTGCTGGTTCGTTTGCTGCTTCACCGTGATGGTATACTCGGCGGATTTCAGCGGCGGAATATCATACTGGATAAAAATTACCTCGTTTTCCGCGGGTGTGGTGTTCTTCATAGTTTAGTTTTTTCTTCTCCCAATAACCGGAAGAGCGGACTGGCCAGTAAATAATAGGTTTCCGGGTCTGCCAGTTCCACCACGTTGATCTGCACGTCCAGATCGAATCCCAAATCCGTAACGGCGCTCAGCAACATGGGCCGGTTGGCCTGCGCCTTGTTGGCCATGATGGTACCGGAAACGGTTACGTCCTTGAAATCATCTGTCAACGGTACATACGTTTCCGTCCAGGTGAAATACTGGAGCTCGGGGTCAAGCCGGAACTGCAGGTATTGCAGGTCGATGGGCAATGTGCTGGCAGGACAATCCTTGTACGGCACCATGGTAAACCCGGTGAGCACGTCTTTGAGCGTAGTATCGTTCAACGGGTCTCCCACATTCGGATTGCCGTTCCGGTTGAAGCTGACTTTCTGCCACAGACCTTTCGGCACGTTTTTCAGAATGGGCGTGGCGTGGAAGGTGGACAAATCGCCGTTGTCGCTGATGATCTCGATGACCTGTTTCGACTGGAAGGCGGAGCTGTCGAGCCCCACGGGCCGTACCCCGAAATCGGTGTTCTGTAACGGCGCCGGTATGTCAGGATCGATGACGATGCTGATTTTATCGTTTTTGTTATTGGTGAAATCCCATTCTTTCGAAGGAATGATGGCGTCTGTCGTCAGTTCGAACTTTTCCGCGTTCACGATCCAGTTCAGTTCGCCGGGTTTGTCGCTCAGTTGCGCCAGCAATCCATCGGCTACCAAAATCTTACATACATCCGCATTGCTGGCGGTTTGCAGGCCCTGGCTGGCGCCGGCCGGCAACTGGGGAAGCATGTCGCGGGTGAATTCGTCCCAACCGATTTGCTGCGGCTTGTTCTGGCTGCCCGCGCCGAAGGATATGGTGAAGGAAATGATGGTGACGTGAATGGTGGCCTTTCCGCTGAATTCCGGTCCCCAGACATGCAGGCCAACGCCAACGTGAATGGTGATGGTTTTCTTCGTGAAAAGGAGGTTGACGGTGAAAGACGCGCCGATGTCCGTATTGGCGACGATGTCGTAATGGAAAGGCTTCCACATGATGAGGAAATCGGCCTGGAGAATGAACCAGGCGCGGATCCCGCCGCTTTGCCATACGGCTTCCATCAACCCGCCGGCCATGATCGCGTTGGAGGTGAGCGCGAAATACAGGGCGCCCTTGATCATGAGGTGGCTGTCCACCTTCCACGAAACCCCCAGCCTGGGCACTTTCGGATACCAGTCGGGGACCGTGTAATTGGAATTATATCCGCCGAGCGTAATCACGAAATCGCCTTCATGATCGCCGCCGAACCAGAAGTAAAACGCGAACCCGCCGGTCAGGTGGCAGGCTTTGGCCAGCACGTACGAACTGTCTGTCAATTGCCCCTGTATCGAAATCATTCCCGACCCATCCACATAAGAAGCCTTGATGGCCAGTTCCGCATACGCTACAGCCGGAATGCCCGTGCTGCCGCCCGTTCCCGGAGGGAGCACCACGCGGGAAAGCCCCAGCAGCGCGATTTCCAGTCTGGTGCCGAACATCACCGTGAGCAGGGCGAAGGAGTTCACCATCTCGAAAGACGTGAAGTTGATGCCCGCGGCCAGCCAGGAACTGCCGATCTGCGGGGCCACGATGCCTTTCTGCACGATGTCTGCCAGCACGCCGTTCACCTGTGCGGCAATGTCTTTGGTAGGATCGGGCGTTGGCCCGCCGCCCGTGGCCCAGACCACGAACGGGAAGGTAGCCACGCCGGTTATGTCGGGGATCACCAGTTTGCGGTTGAACCCGAACCCGGCGGAAAGCCCGGTCACGAAGAAGAACGGCGGTCCGCCGATGGGGAAATTCAGTACGGCGTACAGGAACATGGACGGTTTCCCTTCCACTTCCGTATACCCGCCGATGCCGCCGATGGTGAGCGCGGGCGTTTTTACGAGAATGTCACCATAGAGGTTGACGGGCGAGAAGCTGCCCATCAATCCGCCGGAAACGAGGATGGGGCCGCTGTTGTAGGTGATGGAAATACCGCTGAGGGCGAAGGCGATGTCGAACGAACTGATGGCGGAACTGATGCCGAAACCGTTCAGGCCGATGCTGAGGCCGCTGGCGGTGGCGGTTACGTTTACCATGACGTAAATCCGGGAATCCTTGTACCCGATACCGATTTTGTCGAAATATAACGGCCCGAAATTCTTCTGGATGTTGAACCATTTCGCTTTCACGGCATCATCTCCCACCGCGGCCAGTTCCATCGTGGCGCCGTTGCTGCTGTCGCCGCCCAGGACGAGGCTCAGCGGGTACAGCGTGCCGCCGATGTTGACGGTCATGGAGAAGGAAACCTTTCCGTTCAGGCCGTCTTCGGGCAACAGCGGGTAGCCGGCGGGGTCGGCCACGAGGGCTTTGATCTGATTATTGATGGTGGTGGCGAGGGCTTTGGTGGTGACGATGGAAACGAAGTTCACGTCCACCGCTGTGATTTCGAGTTTGCCGGCCGGTATCAGCGTTGCGACTTTATCGATGATGGGAAGGTTGGCCAGATCGATCACCAGGTCGGAAGCCAGCCCGAAATAATAGATCCATTGCTGGTCTGCGGGGTTTTTCATGGCGAGGAAAACCGCTTTTCCGTAGTTGGCGGATTCCAGGGAGAAAGCCAGCGTACTGGAAGTGAAATCGTACATCATGGAGGCGCTTTTCAGCGCCAGGTCGAGGCCGGCCGGAACGGTGGGCATATCGAACCCGAAGGCGCCCACGATATCGGCCAGTTGCAGGTATTCGGAAGGCGTGAGGGCTTCCCAGGAGGCGGTGAGCCGCGTGTCTGTAGTACCGGAAGTGAAGTTGATGTGGAACACAGACTCGCCGCCGTTAGACACATGTTTGAGGGTAATGTCTCCCGACATCACGTTCTTGAAATTGTTGTTGCCCTCGTTTTCCAGCGAAAATTTCACGTTGATAGCGAGCTCTGTGGTGGTGAACGTGATTTTGGCGGTGGCGCCGAAGGAGAAGTTTTTGGTGGTGGAATTGAAGCTGACGGCCAGGTTCATCAGCGTGATGGTTTGGATCCATTTCGGGGGATTGGACACGCCGAACATCTGTACCACATACGAGATGAGGTCGCCGATAACGATGGGGTCGCCGTCTTTGGTGCGGCCGTTGAATTGCCAGCCGCCTTCGGGCGTATTGTTGATGGACGCGCTCAGTTCCACGCCCACTTTGCCGATCTGCAATACCGTGGCCACGCTTCCCTGTATCGGTTGCTGGATGTTGGTAGGGTCGCGGGTGAAGTGGAGCTTGAATACGTTGATGGCGATATTGTTCGTGATCTGCCAGACGGTGGCCGATTGCGCATCGAACCGGAAGCTTTGCACCGATGGCACCACGCCGATTTCGAGGACGGAGAATGAAAAATCGGGCACACCTTCCGGAACGGTCACCGTTCCTTCGAAAAGCTGCATGGCGATGGCGGTAAGGCTCAGCGTTTTCCCGGGCGCGAGCCCGGCCGTGATGGCCCAGTCGGGGTTATCCTCCGTTTTCCGGAGCGCGCACAGGAGGAAGTTGCCCGTCCCCACCTCGAAAATACCGTACAGATCGCCCAGCACGTTTCGCGTGAGGGGGTCGGTGAGGTTGTAGATATTGAACCCGATGGAAATCTTCGTGATGGAAAAATACCCTTCGATGACGGGCCAGGAAGAAGCGGTGGCCACTTCGAACTGCAATTGCGTGAGCACGCTGGTGGTGGCGTTGAAATTGACGAACAGCGCGTTGATATCGATTTGCGGAATACTGCTTAAGCCTGCGGGCAGGGAGTTCATGAAATCCGTTCCGCCCGCCAGGGCGAGCAGGTCTGAGAAGCTGGGCAACGTTACCTTTTCGCCGGGTTGCAGCCCGAAAGCCCATTCCGTAGTGCTTCCCAGGCTGGCGCCGAGGTACGCCGGCACGTTGACGCCGCCCAGCACGAAGGTGCCGGTTACACTGGCGGTGGTTTGCCAGTTTGCGGCAGGCGCCTGTTTGGTGAGCGTAAGGTTTACCTGGAGCCCCGGTAGCAGGAGAATTTGTTTGTCCACGATCGTCCAGCCGTTGGTCACGGAAACGCCGATGGTAAAGTAAGTGATGGATTTTATATTGACGTTGTACGAAACATCGAAACTGTTGATCTGGATCCCGGTGAGCGCGCCGGCCAGCACGGAAGGGAGGAACTGCGTGATGTCTTGCCCCGCCAGCAGGGAACTGATTTCCGCCGGGGTGAGGTTTTGATCGCCACCCTCGGCGATGCCGATCTGCCAGTCGCCGCCCGTACCGCTTTGCAGCACGATGGGAATGCCGCTGCCGGATACGCCTTTGCTGGTCACGTTGAGGTTGAACCGGAAGCTTTGCAGACTGAATTTTTCCGACAGCGTTTTGTTGAAGGAGATGTTGCCCGCCGTGATCCAGTCTAAAACGGGGAGGGTAGGCGTGTAGCTGGCCGGGAATATGGCATCCACGGCCCCTACCACCTGGTCTTCCTGCACATCGAAAGTGAGCGTCAGCGCGAGGGTTTTATATCCCAGCAGTCCCGACGTCCCTTTCACGGTCACCGAATCCGCTCCGGGCGCGGGTTTTTCGGCGTTGGTGAGCAGGAGCGTTTCCTGTTGCAACACATCCTGGAAGAACGTGTCCATGAAATCCAGCCCGAAATCTGCCGGGGTAATGAGCATGTCCCCGTTCGGCTGGATGGGGATGGCTTCCATTTTCTCGATGATCTGTGCTATCAGTGAGGGCATAATGAGGTGAATTGTCAGTTAACAGGAAGTGCTTCGTGCAGGCTTACATCTTCAACATGCAGCGAATTGGTAATGGAGGTTTGCAGCAGGAGCAACCGGGCGGCATATCGCGCGTCTCCCAACGGCTGTACCTGCTGCTGGTCGACGATCGCAGTGGTCGGGATGTTGGGAAAAAAGGTAGGCAGGGCGTACGTAACGGGAAGCTGCTGGGTAGCTGGGGGTGGATTGGGATTGTCTATCGTCACGGAGTTGGTGATCTGCACCTGGGCGCCGATAGAATCAACGATCTGCTGCATACCTATCCGGTAATAATAAATGGGGATGTCCAGCTGCGAAAGGTCGGTCAGGCATTGGTTGCCCGCCAGTACGTAGAAGTCCGGAAGGTCGGGTGCCTGGTAATTGCGCGCATCCACTTCAAGCTGTCGCCTGACGAGCGTTTGCATCGTGTACAGCTGGCCGGTGGCATTTAATGGGTTGAAGTAGTAGGGGGCGATATAGGTATTCTTGAATTCCGCGGTAGCGTAAGGGATGTATCGCACTACCACATTGTTCAGCCGGGTGAACCAGGCATCGAAAGCAAGGTTTTGCTGCGCGGCCCGCAATACCGTCATGCCGTCTGCAAACCCCGTCAGCAAAGCTGGCTGGTCTATCGGCACATATTGCTTGTTGCGGATGCCTTCCCATTGCCACAACCGGTTCTCCTTGTAATCGGGTTCGTATTTCTGGTCCAGGAAACAGTTATTCCCGGTGGCAGTCGGCGGTGGGGTTACCCAGGTGAAATCCTGTGCATTCAGGAAGAGCCCGTTGATCCCGCCTATCGGTAATCCAAGACCATCTATCAGGCTGGTGGCGCCGATGGAGTCGGTAGCCTTGTTCAGTGATATTTCCATATCTATCAGGTACGGCAGGTACGCTTTCACCCGGAGGTTTTCCAGGTGAAGGTCCTGCATGGAAAAGCTGCAGGCCAGCGCGGCGATCGCCCCTTCCGTGAGGTAAAACGTCCGGATAACGGCCGCGGCATTTTGGCTTTTGAAAATGAGGTAGTCGCTCTGCGCAAAAGGGTAATATCCGTTGAATTGTATGGACGTGCCAGACAGATCGTTGTTGAGGTATTCGATGTAACCATACGCGGCGCGCAACGGCAGGGGCGGGCCGGCCAGATATGTCGACTGGTAATTGCGTGGCAGGATGCCGTAGACGGGTACGGGTAATCCTGTAAATCCGGGATGGGTAGTCTTGTAAGCCGCCAGTTGTGCGTTGTAAATCTCGAAAAGACTGGCCGTCATAAACCTGGGAACAATGGCGTTGACAACGTCCGACCGGCCCGCCAGCAGACAGTCTGCCTCAATATCGCTGGGTTTGTACACGAGTCTTTTCACTTCGGTAACCGGGTTGTAATCAAACAATCCTACAACATCCACATTAAATGCAAGGATCAATACCTGTGTACCGCCTTTGTGGAAATCGGAACCGGTGGACCGGATGGCGGTCAGCTCCTGTATGGCGTTAATGGTGTTAGGCGTCAGTGCGTCGAAGAAGGCTTCGAGCAGGGCTTTATCGGCATACAGCCGCCGGCACGCCTGCTCGATATTGCCTGTAAAATGATTATAGAGCAATTGAAGCGCGCCGGTGGAAACCGTGAACGTGTTCCTGAAAGCCAGGCGGCTGGCGGGGTAGTTGTTCAGGATGTTGGTATTGAAATATTGCTCGTACGTCTGGTTGTTGGGGATGTTGAGCCGTAATGCCTGGTCTACCGCCGTGCCGATAAACAAATCAAACATCTTTGCCATTTCATTCATGAGGTTGGCGGATCTCACGGCAGTTCGCACAAAGCTGTAGTTGGCTGCGCCGAGATTGGTGGCCAGCGTTGTTCGGAAAAATGTTTGTGCATCTTGCAGATAGTCGAGGTACAATGATGCGCGATAGTTGTCTGGTGGTGTAACGCGCAGGGCTTTCAGTTCGGCGACCAATTCAGGATATGTCATAACAATAAGGTTTTTCGGACAATACGCGACACGTACACCTGGCGCATGTTTGCGCGAGATGAGCCATGGTGCACCAACACCGGGTACCTGGAATGTTGGTTGTACCAGCTGCATAGCAGGGCTACGTGACTAGTTGATCACAATAAAAACTCAGCAGGAAGATGAATGATGAATTACTGATTACGGGTTTAATGGATTTTACAATGAATCTATTTTAGGGCTAGACGATCAGTTAAATAGGGCGATATGAATGTAGCACTATTTCTTTTATTTCGACAAAAGTATTTTAGCAAAAATAAAAACTTAACAATTCAATTCGTACATGAATACAGCTTTTTCGTACGGTGAAAAACAGCTTTCATTTATAGCCTGTCTTTCATGAATAATATATTTTATAAATATTTTTACATTTCTCTATAATTGCCTGTCATGGCCGGTTGCGGCTGCTGCAAAGGTATGTTGCCGGATGTCCGACTTGTTTGAGTTTTCAACTGATGCAACGGGTTTTCAATTGACGGGAATTACCTGTTGCGGATTCATGCCTCCTGCGGCTAATGCATTCGTGATGGTGGGCGTTAGCAGCAATGAGCGCGCCGGGTTGCCCGGCGGATTAGCCAACGGAAATACCTGTGCCTGGTATACGATGGTGGTGGTGGGAATGTTGGCCAGGAACGTAGCCCGTCCCAGCACCGGCGCCACCTGGAATGGAACGGTGGCCGGCGGCGGCGCGGCATTGTTGATCGTTACCGTGGCAGGGATTGGCACCTGCGCGCCGTTGGAGTCGATGATTTCCTGCATGCCGATCCGGTAATAGTAAATCGGTATATCCACCTGCTGGAGGTCGGTCAGGCATTGCACGCCCGCCAGCGACAGGAAGTCAGGGTTCGCGCCAGGCACATAATTGTTCGCTTTCGCGGTAAGCTCACCTGTGATGAGCTGTTGTAACGTATATGCATTGCCGGTCGCATTCATGGGGTTCAGGTAATACGGCGTAACGAAACTGTTCTTGAAAAAGGAAGTAGGATAGGGGAGATAGCGCACCACAACATTGTTCAGCCGCGCGAACCAGCCATTGAAAGCAAGGTTCTGCTCCGCGAACGCCAGTACCGTCATTCCATCTGCAAAGCCCGTCAGCAGCGAAGGTTGATCGATCATCACATTTTGCTTGTTCCGTGTGCCGGACCATGTCCATAAACGGTTCTGATAGAACACTGTTTCATAGTCCTGGTCGAGGTAACAGTTTGCCCCTGAAGCGGTGGGGGCAGGGGTGCTCCATCCGAATTCCTGCGCATCGAGGTACAACCCGTTGATGCCGCCGGCCGCCAGCCCGAACACGTTCGCGATGAGCACCGTCGACTCAATGCTGTTCGAAGCCTTCGCCAGGCTTACTTCCATGTCTATCAGGTAAGGCAGGTACCCTTTTACCCGTACGTTTTCCAGGTGGAGGTCCTGAATGGAAAAGCTGCATGCCAGCGCGGCCGTTGCGCCTTCCGTCCGGTAGAAAGCCTGTGTGATGGCGGCGGCGTTCTGGCTTTTGAAGATCATGTAATCGCTTTGCGCGAAAGGGAAGTAGCCGTTATACTGGATGGTGGTGCCGGAAAGATCGTTGTTGAGATATTCGAGATATCCGTAGGCGGCGCGCACCGGCAGGGGTGGCCCGCCGACATGTGCCGATTGAAAGCTGCGCGGCAGAATACCGTAAGTCGTTACCGGCAGCCCGGTAAACGCGGGATTGGCAAGCTTGTAGGCGGCCAGTTGCGTGTTGTATATTTCGAACAGGCTGGCTGTCATAAACCCGGGCGTGATGGCGTTGATCACCGCAGATTTGCCCGCCAGCAGGCAATCCGTCTCGATGTCGCTGGGTTTGTACACGATCCGTTTGTCCGTGGTCATGGTGGTGTCGCCCGCGGCTTCGGTCACATCCACCGTTAATGTAAAGATCAACACCTGTTTGCCGCCTTTGTGGAAATCCGAGCCGGTCGATTTAATGCGCGAAAGCCCCCAGACAACGTTCGTCGTGTTGGGAGACAGCTCATCGAAAAAAGTGCCCAACGCATTCCTGTCGGCGTACACGCGCTGGCAGGCCTGCTGGATATTGCCGGTGAAATGATTGTACAGCTGCAGCAGCGCATTGGTGGAAACGGTGTAAATACCCCGGAAGGTGTTCCGGGTGCCCGGATAGCCTGGGGTCAGGATATTGTTATCAAAATATTGCTGGTACGTTTCGTTGTTGGGAACATTGAGGAGAAGTGCCGCATCCACCGCCGCGCCAATGTACAGGTCAAACATCGCTGCCATTTCATTCAGCAGGTTGGCCGACCTGACGGCCGTTCTCACGAAACTGTAATTCGGCGCGCCGATATTGGCGGCCAGGGTAGTCTGGAAGAACGTTTGCGCCTGCTGCAGATAGTCGAGGTACAAAGACGCGCGGTTCACATCCGGCGGCGTTACGCCCATGGCCCTCAGGATAGCTTCTAATTGGGTTCTGTTCATTTCGAAACGGGTTTTAAAGCAATGTATGACACGTACAACGCGCCCATCCACTCCGGGCAAACGGTTGAAAATCCTGCATCCGTTTGGGAAATGCGGTTTTCACGCGATGCGCTGCACGGCTACGTGATGAATTATCAATACTGAAACGCTGACAGGAAGATGAATGATGAATTACGGGTTCAATAAATATTTAGGATTGAACAATCAATGCTAGACGATTTTGTCAAAATAGGGCAGTATGAAATTAGCACTAATTATTTTATTTCAGCAAAAGTATTTTCCGACGATGATGTTTTTTGATTGCCTGAGGATAAAAGTAGGTGAGCGGAAACGCAGGATGGTGAAGTGTTTCAGAGAAATGAAAATATTTGTATGCTTGGGGAGAAACAACAGTAAGCGGAAACGTAGGTTGATGCATCGTTTCGCGTGAAATCAAAAAGGTACCCCATGCCGTGGGATACCTTTTCTATTGCGTTGTCGAATGTACGGTAGACTATTTCACTACGTACAACATGTCTTCATAATCATGCGCGGCTACATACAGGGGCACTTCGGCCCAGGGAGCCTTTCCTTTGGCAGCGGCCACGGTATGTTTGGCCAGTTCCTGTACCCGGAGGATGACGAGATATTCATGCAGCTCGCATGCCTCGCGCAACTGATCGTCGCGGAAACCTTCTGTTTCCATATATCTTTTATTGGTTTCCTGCAGGGGTTCGAAGCCCGTGATGGTGAGGGTTTTTTCGGATTCCCCGCTGAAATCCTGCAGCCAGTCAAGGTTTTCACGGTTGGCGATGGATTCGTAAGCCAGCAGGTGCAGGAACCAACGGTCGAAATGCGTCGTAAAACTGTTCATTTCGAGATAGAGCGCCTTGATCTCGAGCTCCTCTTCATCCGTCATGTACGTCCAGGAATGATTGAAATACGCCGTGAGCGGCGCCTGGAGGTGCAGCAGGTCTTTGCCGATCACTTGCTGGAATCCGGACGCCGGCAGTTGCGCCAGCATCGATTCCGCTTCCCGGATGGCCGTTTCTATTTGACCCGACTGGATGAGTTCCTGTATTTGTTGCATGCTGCAAAGAAAGGACAATTCGCGTAAATGGCGAATTAATACAAAAAAGGGTAGCCGACCCGCTTCGGCCAGCTACCCTTTCTATTTTAATGCTCTCGTTATTTCACGCGCACCAGCCGCACTTCCTGGAGGTTCATCACGCCCAGGCCGGGTTTGGTCAGTGGTTTGATCGTGATCGCGTTCACGCCCGCCGTTGCGAGGTTCACAGTACCGAGGTCCCAGTCGCGGTAAGCGCTCCAGTTATTGTCGGTACTTTTCACCACGCCGGTCAGGGTGGATTTTCCGGCCGTCACCGCGATTTTCGATCCGGCAGACTCGTCCGTGCAAGCCGCCCGGAGGATCACTTTGTACTTCCCGGGTTGCTTCACCCGGAGGTTCCACGTCGCCGTACCTGTCAGGGCCGTCCAGCTGTAAATGACCGGTTTGTCGCCCACCGAAAGCCCTACGCCCGGCGTGAGGACCGCATCGCCGGTATGCAGGCGGTAACCGTTGTCGGCTTCCGGGAAAATCCCCATGGGAACGAGGGAAGTTCCCGTAACGTCCAATTCGATCACGGTGGTAAGCTCGTTCCGTTTTGTATGGGCGATATCGATGAAAATGCCCTGCTCGTTCACTTCCGTGCGCAGCGGCGTGCGTGCGGCGTCTGCCAGCACGAAGGCGCGTGGCGTACTGCCCGCGTCCGGGGCGATGGGCACGTGCAGCCGGTTGTTTTCCGGCCAATGGAAGATATGCAGGAAATATTTACCCGGTTTGGTGGTGATCCGCCCCCAGTTCACTTTGCCGACGCTGTTGGCGCGGGAGCCGTATATCGCTTCGCCGTTCATTTTCATCCAGCCGCCGATGCCCTGCATCAGTTCGATGCTTTTGGCGGGGATGGTGCCATCGCCCATGGGCCCCACGTTCAGGAGGTAATTCCCGCCTTTGGATACGATGTCGACGAGGTTCTGCACCAGTTCCTTATCGGTATGCCAGCGCTGATTGTTTTTGCTGTAGCCCCAGGTGCCGTTCATGGTCATGCACGATTCCCAGTCCATGTTTTTATAGCCCGTTTCGGGGATGAACTGTTCCGGCGTCACGAGGTCGCCGTTGGCGCGGGTATAATCGCTGTTGTCGTCGAAATGGTACAGCCTGTTGTTCATGATGATGTTGGGATGGTGCTTCTTGACCATGTCTACCAGCGCGTTGGCGCCCCATTTCTCACCCTGGATCTCCTGCGAGCTGTAGTCCCACCAAACCACGTCGATGGGCCCGTAATTGGAGAAAATCTCCTCGGCCTGCTGGTGCATGTAGGCCACATAGTTCGCGTTGTTGCGGGTATCGTTTTTTACACCGCCGGGCGTTGGCATGCCGTGCTCTACATAAGCGTCGGGATGGTGCCAGTCCAGCAGCGAAAAGTACACGCCCACGCGCAACCCCTGCTCGTGGAGGGCGTTCACGATTTCCCGCATGAGGTCGCGGCCGGTAACGTCTTTCCCATCGAACGTAGTGGTTTTACTGTCGTGCAGCGCAAAGCCTTCGTGGTGGCGGGTGGTGAAGATGACGTACCGGCAACCGGCTTCTTTGGCCGTTTTCGCCCATTCCCGCGCAAAACCGGGCTTTGGCCGGAACAGCGGCGTGAGCTGTTTTTCATAAACCGCGGCCGGAACGTTGGCCATGTTTTGTATCCATTCCACGCATCCTTCGTAATCCTTTCCGTTCCATTCACCGGCGGCGGCGCTGTAGAGCCCCCAGTGCACGAACATCCCGAAGTGTGCGTCGCGGAACCAGCGCATGCGCGCGTCCCGGATCGCTTCCGGCTCTGCCGCATTGGCTTTCAGCCCGCCGCCCGCCTGTGCGAACGTTGCATATCCGGAAAGCAGCATCCCGCCGAGCAGGCACGTCTTCAAAAAGTTTTTTCCCATCGTATTCGCTATGTAAGTCAATTTCATTACTGATTGATAAAGTGCTGTTACCAGTTCGGGTTCTGCTCCATATTCGGGTTCGCGTTCAATTCTACCAGCGGGATCGGCCAAACGTAGTCCCGGGCCGCGTTGAACTTCCTTTGCTCGATGATGACAGCCTTGCCGGTAGCAGGGTCTATCGCGCCTTTGGCGGGCTCGTTCAGGACGATTTCCGCGGTTTTCCAGCGGCGGATGTCGAACAGCCGCTGCCCTTCGAAAGCCAGTTCCACCTGTCTTTCCCGGCGCACCAGCTGCCGCAGGCTCGCCTGAGAATTGTACCGGCTCACGTCCACATCAGGCATTCCCGCGCGCGACCGTACCATATTGAGATAACGTACCACATCGGGGTTTTGCCAGTCGTTCATTTCCACGAGGCTTTCCACGTAACTGAGCAGCACTTCCGCATACCGGATGATCATGAAGTTGAGCGATCCTTCCCAGGGCGTTCCTGCATCCTGCGGGTCGAGGTATTTTTTGATCCAGAAACCGGTTTGGGTGGATTGGGTGAGGCCGATCTGGTCGGGGCTGCCTACTTTAAACGGCTCCAGTTTCCTGTTCACGAACGTTTCTCCGGGAAGGAGCACGCTGGCCGCTAAACGGGGATCGCGGTTGTTCTTGAACGCCGGGTCGGCCTGGTAGATAGCGATGCTGTCTGGCCCCAGTTCATTGATCGTTTTGCCCTGCAGCGTTTCGTATGTGTTCACGATCGCGGCGGTGGGGCTCGTTGTGGCCTGTCCGCTAAGGCTTTTGGGCCCGAACCGGAAAAACGCTTCCTTCTGCCCCCTTACGCGGAAAAATATCCTTTCCTTATTGATCATGCCGCTATAGGAAAAGAGGGAGGCATAGTTGCCGACAGCCGCGTCGGTGCTGTGATACAGCTCATATACGTTCAGGTCGATGACCTTTTTGGCGGCTTCCGCGCATTTGGCATAATCGCCGGCATTGAGGTACAGCATGGTTTGCAGGGCATAGCAGGTGCCTTTGCTCATGCGGTAGGCGTCGGCCTCGGAGTAGGTGGCTGGCAGACCGGCCGCGGCGGTATCAAGCTCCGCTGCGATGAAAGCGATCACTTCCTCGCGGGAGCTGCGCTTAGCGAACTGTTCGTTGGGCGACAGCGAATGGTTCACGATGGGGATGGGGCCGTAGAGCAGGAACAGGTCGAGGTGGTACCAGGCGCGGAGGGCGCGGGCTTCGCAGGCGTAGCGGTTTTTGCGGTTCGCATCTTCCACATAAGCGCGATTGTAGTTTTCGAGGAAACGGCTGGCTTTGCGGATGAAGAGGTAGTTGTTCTTGTAGATTTCGTGCACCGAGCTGGTCTGGCTGGTGGCCAGGCCTACGGGATAGGTTTGCCAATCGCCGTAATTCCCGCGGAATACCGCTTCGTCGGTAGTTCCGGCGAGGTGCATCCTGCAGTTCGCCATATAATCGTAATTGCCGAGGGAACCGGTGGGCAGGCCGGCGTAAATGCCGCCCAGGGCGCTTTGCAGATCGGTTTCCAGTTTCCACCATTTTTCGTCGGTAGTGGCGGTAGGGTTGTCGCGCACGAGGAAGTCCTTCTTGCAGGCGGCAAAGAAAGGAATGGCGAATAGTATCGATAACAGTATGATTGAATTCCTTTTCATGAATGGTAGTTTGTGGATCAGAAAGTAACGTTCAGGCCGGCGGTGTACATTTTCATGACCGGGTAGGTAGACTGGTCGCCCTTGCTTTCGGGGTCGCCGACTTCCCTTTTGCTGAAGGTGAACGGGTTCTGGGTATTCAGGTAAACGCGCACGCCTTTGATCCGGAGCGGCCCGGAAGTGGCCATGGGAATGTTATAACCGAGCTGCACGTATTTCACGCGGGCAAAGGCACCGTTAACGGCCCAGAAATCGGAAAATTTCTCATTGGGGCCGGGGGAGGGCAACAGCCGCGGGAAGCGGGCGCCGGGGTTTTCGGGCGTCCAGTAGTCCAGGTGCCAGGTCAGCGGCGTACCGCCTTCTCCGGCAGCGTTGAACGGAATGGCCATTCTGCCGTTGTAGAAGGAAACCACCTGCCCGATGCCGGTTACCATGGTCTCGAAATCGAAACGCTTCCATTTGAGGGAAACACTGGTGAACCAGGTGTTGTAGGGGGTCGAATTGCCGAGTTTCACTTTGTCGTTGTCATTGATGACGCCGTTACCGTCGGTATCGGCATACCGGATATCACCGGCAGCCTGCCCCTGGATGATGGGCACGCCTTTTTCGATGTCTCCCTGCTGGAGGAGCCCCATGCTTTTGAAACCGAAGTATTCGTACAGCAAGCCGCCTTTCTCGTTGATGGTGGTACCGTCGATCAGCGGTTTGGCCTGCGCCAGTTTCAGCAGGGTGGATTTGTTATGCGAATACCCCACGTTGAACGCGATATTGAGATCTTTGGCGAGGTCTGCGTTGTAGGAGAACTTCACTTCCCATCCGGTATTCTTCATGCTGCCGATATTGACGGGCGCGCTGCTGATGCCGGAAGTGAGGCTGGGTTGGGGATAGAGGATGAGGTCGGTCGTTTTTTTGTTGTACCAGTCGAACGTTACGTCCAGCTTGTTTTTAAACAAACTGATGTCTGTACCGATGTCCAGGATGCCGATTTTCTCCCAGGTGATGTCCGGGTTGCCGAAAGTGGTTTCATTGCCGCTGCCGGCGTCGATGGTAGATTGGTACTTATAGGCGCCGATTTCGTTATTGCCCAGTTTGCCGTACGACGCGCGGATTTTGAATTGGTCGAGGAAGGTGAGGGATTGCATGAAATCCTCGTTGCCCACGTTCCATCCCGCGGCAATGGAGGGGAAATTGCCCCATTTTTTGCCCGGCGCGAAGAGCGACGAGCCATCCCGCCTGATGCCCGCTTCCAGCAGATATTTATCATTAAAGCTGTAATTCGCCTTTCCGAAAACGGAGGTGAGCGTTTTTTCCGTCCACGCGTCGGAATTGTTCATTTCCTTCGAGTATCCGCCGATCACGTTCAGGCGGTGCTTCCCGAATGTTTTCGTGTAATCGAGGTTACCGCCGGTGTAGTAATAGCTGGAGCGGTTGCTGGGACTGGCGGATTTGATATCGGTGAAGTCGCGCCCTGTTTTCTGGTCGGTGAAATAATCGAAGAAAAGATAGGCGTCGCGGTTTTGCTTGTCGCTGCCGGAGGAAACGCGGTAGCTGAATTGTCCTTTCAGGAGCAATCCCGGCAGCAGTTCCCATTTGGGCCGGAGGTTGATGAGCACTTCGTCCCTGATCCGGTTGATGAGGCCGCCTCTTTCTGCATTGGCGACGGGGTTCCAGCTTTCGCCGTAGGTGCCGTAGTAAGTATATCCGGGCCTTTCCGGTTTATCGGGGAATTTGGACGCCAGGTTCGGGGGCGCCGTGTACACCCAGCTCAAAATGCCGCCGGTGCCGCGCCCCAGCGCGTAGGGCTCCTTCTGCTCGTCGCGCGAGGCGAAGAGGTCCATGAACACCACGATGTTCTTGCTGAGGTCTACGCTGGTGTTGGCCCTAACGTTCGCACGGTTGAACGAGGAATTATTGACCATGCCCTGCTGGCTGAGGTAGTTGGCCGTGAGTGCGAACCGCGCGGCGCTGTTGCCGCCCGATACGGAAATGGAATGCTGCTGGATGGAAGATTTCTTCCGAACGACCTCATCGCGCCAGCGCGTGTCCGGGTAGCGCACGGGGTCCGATTTGTCGGCCGTTTGCCGGATGGCGTCATCGGAATACAGCGGGTCGCCGCCGTTGTTTTTCAGGGCTTCGTTGGTCATGCGCATATAAGTGGCCGCATCCACGAAATCGGGGGTGAAGGTGGGCGTCTGGAAGCCTGCGTACCCGTTGTACTGGAGGCTGACCACGCCGGGCACGCCTCTTTTGGTGGTGATGAGGATCACGCCGTTGCCCGCCCTGGCGCCGTAAACGGACGCTGCTGCGGCGTCTTTGAGCACGGAAATGCTTTCGATGGTATTGGGGTCGAGCTTGTTCATGTCGAACGGAACGCCGTCTACCAGCACGAGCGGGTCTGAGCTGAGGAAGGTGCCTACACCGCGAATTTTAATAGCGGCGGCGTCGCCACCGGGCAGGCCGGAGCCCTGGGAAACGTTGATACCGGTAACGCCGCCCTGCAGGGCCTGCGACAGCTGTGTGATGGGTTTATTGTTCAGGTTGGCCAGGTTTACCGTACCTACGGAGCTGGCCATGTGTTTTACTTTTTGTTCCGTGAACCCTGTTACCACGAGCTCGTTGAGGCTGCTCACGTTTTCCGCGAGGGAGATGGTGAGGTTGCGCTGGCCGGCGATAACGGTGTGTTCCCGGGGTTTGTAGCCGATCATGGAGAAAACGAGCACTTCATTGGCGCTGGCTTTAATCTCGAAATAACCGTCGGGGTCGGCTATCATGCCGCGGGGCGTTCCTTTTACGGAAACGGTAGCGCCGGGGATGGGTTGCGGGGGCTCGGCCTGGTCGAGGATGCGGCCCCTTACCAGCACGGAATCCGCGGATATTTTAACCGGTTGCGCGCTGGGGAAGATAAGGATGTTGTTCCCTTTTTCCTTCCAGGCGTAGCGGCGCTGGAGCAGCAGGGCGTTCAGCACATCTTCCAGCGGCGTGTCGTGGAAGGAGGCGGTCACCAGTTGGTCGCCGTTCACCTGCGAAGCGTTGTAGGCGAAGCGCAGCGGGGTCGCTTTTTCTATCCGGCGCAATACCTGCAGCAGGGGCTCGTTCCCGGCTTTAAGCGTGAGCTTGAGTTCTTTCAGCCGCTGGGCGGAAACGTTTTCCGCTTTTAACGTGGAAAAAGTGGCGGCGAATAGCGCGATGAGTAAGGTGGAGATCCGCATGAACGCTAAAAAATTTTGGTTGACAGCACAACGCAGCGGTGCCCGTGGCACAAAAGCTGCCCGTGCCATTTCATTTCCATGAAATTGCATAGATTTGTAAGGGTTTGTTTGTTACGCAAATAGAACTCGAATTCCGGCCGCCTTGTCTGACCACAGGGCGGCTTTCTCGTTCCGTTTAGTTTTTTCTCTTGTCGTGAATGTTGCTGGTGCCAGCGGTCGTTAATCCCTGCTGAGCGTGATTCGTTTTTGTTGTTTGTTTACGTGGTAATTAATATTGTTCACATCACATATAATGCTGAGTAGTTCTTCCAGCGGCGCGCTCCTGTTGAAGCTGCCGGTAAATTGTTGCTGCAGGATGTTGTTGTCGGTCGTCTGAATCGTATATCCGTACCATTGCCCGAAGATGGCCATGATTTCTGCCAGTGATTGCTTGTCGAACTGCAATTCCCCGTTCTCCAGTTCCTCCAGTTGAGGGCGGCTTAATTTGAACCGCGACGCGTTGCCGTTCGCGGAAAGCAGCCGGTCGCCCGCGGCGAGGGTGCCCAGCACCTGGCGGTCTCTGCTCACTCTTACCTTCCCTTCCAAAACCGTCACCGTCAAACTGTCCGTTCCCGGGAACGACACAATATGGAAAACGGTGCCCAGCACCTGGGTGGCCACGTTCCCCGTGATCACCACAAACGGAATGCTGGCGGCGGCTACGTCGAAACTGGCGTTCCCTTCCAGCGAAACTTCCCGCTGCTTCCCGGAAAACTTTTTCTCGAAACGGATGGTACTGCCCGGTTGCAGGCTTACGACGGAACCGTCTGGCAACGCCGCCGTACGGGGCTTGTCGATCGCCACCCAAACCTCCATTTCTTTCGCCCGGGGCCGCAGGTAAAGGAACGCTGCGGCGCTGCCAACGAGCACCAGCACGGCCGCCGCCCATTTCCAATAGGGGCGGATGCGGGGTGTGAACACCTGCTCGTGCAGACTGTCCAACTGCCGGATACCGGCGATGCGCTCACCGATCGATTGCTTCAGTTCCTGCCGGACCTGTGCGGATTCCTCCGATTGTGCTTCCAGCCAATTTTCCGTTTGGTCGAAAGATGCGTACCAGTTTTCGACCCATCGTTGTTCGGCCGGTGTGGCTTCTCCGTTCAAATATTTTTCGATCAGGATCAATAAATGATCATTATCCATGTAGGCGCTTTCTATACTTAACGATCCACAAAAGGCTTACCGCCACTCAAAAAACGGATAATCAAATTTCATCCACTTTATGTGAAAATAATATTACCGGCCCGTGCTGAATATGGTTACGTTTGCAGGAGACATACGCTTTATTATCAACCATACACCAACATATAACGAGGACGAGCTTTTCCGGATGCTGCTTGCGGGAAAGGAAGAAGCGTTCGACGCCATTTACGACCGGTATGCGCTGCCGTTGCTCAACGCGGCCTACAAGCGGCTTCAATCGAAAGAAGAAGCGAAAGAGGTGGTGCAGGAAGTTTTCATTGGTTTATTTCTGAAGAAAGACGCCATCAGGCATGCGGGGAATTTATCCGGCTACCTGTTTACCGCGCTGCGCAACAAGGTGCTCGACATTATCAAGACCGATTTGCTGCATGCGTCGCACCATCAGCAAATGCGATTGTTGCAATCGCCCCACACGGAAATCGATCATCAGCTCGAGGAGAAGGAACTGGAAATAAGTATCCGCAAAGCGATCGCGCAATTGCCCGACAAATGCCGGGAAGCGTTTTTACTGAGCAGGTACGAGGGATTGTCGTACAAGGAGATCGCCGGGATATTGAAAGTATCCGTGAATACGGTGGAAAAGCACGTGGGCAAGGCGCTCCGGCTGCTGCGCTTGCAGTTGAACGATACGGGGTTATTGCTGCTGTTGTTGCTCCTCTTCCGATAACTTTTGCTGGCCCTGAAAAAAAGCTGCCAGGCCGAATTGTTGGCCTGGCAGCGGGAAATTTCATTTTCAATTGATGGTTAATTGTAATCCGGGTGCATCGCGGTCCCTGCTGGCGTGGCGTATACGTTGAAAACGGATATCGTGTTTGCAGATCATGGCCTGGCAGGCGCCGGATTTTCCCCTGTAAAATGAAACCAGTTCACATCCATATATCCATCTACGCCTTCCTTCGTGGTGCTGAAATTGAACAGCGCAAACCGGTTGGCGGTCCACACAAGGCCAAGGTCCATTTTTAACGTATTGCCGAACTGCTGGAAATCGCGTCCATTAATACTGTAGGAGAACGTTGCGAGAAATTGCTGATCGGTTGCATGCGCTTTGATCCAGATTTTTGACGGCGCAAATTGCGGGATGCTGTCGATCACTTTGCCGTCGTTCACCATGATGAGCGTATTGCTACCGGCTTCTTTACGGATGGCGATATAGGCGTACGGAAATTCGAAGATCCCGAAACCTGCCACATTTCCTGGTTTCAGGCCGCTTGCGTCTATTTCGGCGATGCCTTCCGATGCAGGGCCCTGCACCCTTTGCGTAAGCGTGTTGCGGGCGGTCTTGAGGTCTTCGGCGAAAGAAGCCTTCAGCCGCAGATGCCCTTTCCGCTCCTTCAACGACCATTTGCTGTTGTCCGGGTTATGGTTCCACTGCCACTGCAATCCCAGTTTCACATGATTGAACTCGTCAGACGTGGCGGGCACCACGACGGGAAAATTCTTACCGAGGTCCGGTTTTTTGCCGGATGCGTATCCCTTGCCGTTTTCGCCGAGGATGGGCCAACCGTCTACCCAGTTCACCGGCAACAGATGCGGTACCCGGCCGATGGGGCCACGGTCTTGCATGATGATGAACCACCAGTCGCCGTTCTGCAACTGCACCATGCCGCCCTGGTGGAGGCCGTTGTTGGGATAAGAGCTTTCGTCCTGGTAGATGACTTTGCTTTCGTACGGACCGGTAATGTTTTTGCTGCGCAAACAAACTTGCCATCCCTCCGTACCGCCCGCGGGGTTGGTGATATAATAATACCCATTGATCTTATACATGTGCGAACCTTCCATGCCATAAGCCGGATAAGGCGCCGTGGAGCCCTCGGGCCGGCGGATGCGCCCCCGCCAGATGGGGATCGTATCAAATGGTTGTTTCACCGACAGCGCATCGGCGTTCAGCTCCGTCAGATACAGCGTCCCGGAACCATGCACCACGTACACGCGCCCGTTGTCGTCGAAGAACAGGCCCGGGTCGTAGAGGTATTGTGGGAAGATGGTCCGCTTCCAGGGGCCTTTCACATCTTTGGCCACGCACATCGAGAACCGGCCGCTGTCGGCCCCCCAACCATCCGGCGTACAAAAACCGACATAGAAGTTGCCGTTGTGATGCCGGATCGTATTGGCCCAGGAACCGTTGAGGTACATGGTGCCGCCCTGCATGTCGAATTTCGGGTCGTCGTTATAGCGGTCGAGTGCATAGCCGGCCATTTCCCAGTTCACCAGGTCTTTGGAGCGGAGGATAGGGCTCCCGGGCACATAGTGCATGCTGGTAGACACGAAGTAGAAATACTCGCCGACGCGGATCACGTCCGGATCGGGCCAGTCGCCCCAGAGGAAAGGGTTTTTGAAAGTGCCGTCGCCGTTGTCTGCGGTGTAGGCTTTCGGTGGCTGTTGTGCCATCAGTGGTTGGCCTGCCAGGCAAACGCCTGCCAGTAACATAAAGAGTGTTTTTTTCATGATCGTTGTTTCCGCAGAAGCGCGCGTTGCTGAATCGCGGCTTTGTATGTTGTGAGTAGCATTTGAGATGTTCAAAGGTGAAGAACGGGGATGGTTCTTGTTGCAACAATATTGATATTTTCAGATGGTTTATTTGCAGAGGGCGGGTGAAAAGCGGGGGCTTCATGGGGCGGCCAACGAATCCATCAGGTAAAAATAGCACCGGTTGCCAGGGCCGGCAAAGGCGGGGAGCACCGTTCTGCCAATTGTTGAAAATATGTAACTTTAGAGCAGGTACTGCACACTTTAACATCCCCAAAACGAATAAACCGCTGTAACGGTATGGTATTCCTTTTTATCCTGATTATTTTGATCGGCACTTTGCCGCTGTTAAAAACGGTCCGCTATATCCGGCTGGAGGAGCGGATCAGAAGGAATGGTATCTCCACTTCCGGCATCGTAACGAGCATCAAGACCACCCGCTACCAGCGGGGCCCGGCAACAGACAGGGTGCATGTGAGATATGGCAGCATCATTCCTGGCCAGTACCATACCGCGGACTTTGTGGCCAAATACGGGAAATACAGGACCGGAGATTCCGTTCCGGTAAAATACCTCCCGGAAAAAACCGATAAGATCGTTGTGGCGGAGAAAAGAGGGTACTGGTTGATGTTGATATTTTCCATCGCGCTGTTGCTGTTCGTGTTTTTCGCCGTGTACAAGATCCATGAAATGGTGCAGGCGGATGGCGGCTATACCTGACTTCCTTCAACAGCGCGCAACCGCAGGCGCCCCATTTGTCTCCGGCTTTTTTCGTTTGGTAGATGAGGTACCTGATCGCTGTCCGGTGCAAAAAAAATGAAGAAACGCTTGCTTATATGTACATATGTACATACATTTGAAAAACCAGTGTGATTTGAATCAGCATCCAATTTTCGGCGAAAGTGCAGTAGAATAACGCTTAACGGTAGTGGGGACCGATGTCAGGAACCGCTATGCAACGGAGGCATGGTACATTGCGTAACGCAGCAACAGCCCGCGGATTAGCAAACCCTGTGAATTAAGAATACAACATGGAAATGAAAAAACTGCATGCCTGCATGTCTTTGACAGCAGCGATGGCACTCTTTTGCGGAAACATATCCGCGCAGGAGCGCGTCTACAGCATCGTTCAGCAAGTGCGACCAAGCGAGATCCGGTTGAATGCCTCGGGCACTTTCGGCGCCGATCAAAACGTGGGGCACCTCACAGACGGCTCCGGTCTGCAAGACAGCCTCCACGATAACAACGGCAGCGCCTCCACCATGTGGCACACCGCTTTACAGCCGGCAGCCACCAGTCCGGCCGCGGGCGTGCCCGCATTCCCGGCCTGGGTGCGGTTCGATTTTTCGTCGCCCAAAGCCTTCAGTTCCCTGCTGATCTGGAACCACAACCAGGAAAGGCTCACCAACCGCGGGTTCCGGGCAACCAAAGTGTACGGCACCACCGACGGGCAGCATTGGCAGCTGCTGAAAGGGTTTGAGCTGCCGGAAGCCAGGTCCCTCAACGGAAAAGCTTCAAAAATCGACATCCACGCCGCTTCGCCTTTGAAAGCAGTTATCATCGCGGCGGAATCCAACTGGGGCGGCAATGTTTTCGGGCTGAGCGAAGTGAAATTCGAATCGGAAAAGAAACTGAATGAAGCGGAGCTGCCGTTTCCGCAAGACTTTAATTGCACGTCCACGAGCATTTACCGCTACTGCAAAGATGGGAAGCCCGGCCGGGAAGTGACGCTGGATTTTTCGGGGAACAGCTTGTATGCGGCTTCGGAAATCGAAGTGGTGGTAGACGGGCGGAAGGAAACCGCTTCGCTGCCGTTCAATAAATACGGCTACGAATCCGCAAAGCTCGTGCTGCCTTCCGGCGTAGGGGTCAACAAAGAGATCCAGGTGTTCGTGCAGCTCAAGGCGGGCAAGCGGGTGATGCGGAAATCGTTCATCCTTCCCAAACAAAGGCAATGGACCGTTTACATTTATCCGCATTCGCATGTAGACATCGGTTATACCAATACGCACGAGAACGTGGAGATCATCCATAAACGGAACCTCGTCAACGCCATCCAACTGGCCAAACAAACGGCCAACTATCCCGATGGCGCCAGATATCTCTGGAACCCGGAAGTGATCTGGCCGGTAGAGCGCTATCTGAAAGACGCGTCGGCCGACGAGAAGGCCGATCTGTTCGATGCTATCCGCAAAGGCTACATTCACCTGGATGCGGGGTACATCAACGATAATACGAGCGTTACGGCAGATGAAGAGTTCCCGGGTTTTTTCGGCGAAGCGAAGCGGATGGAAAAGATCACCGGCGTTCCCGTGCGCACCATCGTGCAAGTGGATGTTCCCGGAATGACATGGGGGATCGTGCCCATGGCGGCGCAGTTCGGGATCAAATATGTGTTTGCGCCTTTTAATGGGTCAGACAGGACGGGACTGGCCGATAAAGTGAATTTCAAGCCGTTCTGGTGGATCGGGCAAGACGGGGTTTCGAAAGTCCTGTTCCTCCAGCCCGGCGATTATACCCCCGGCGCAAGGGCAAAAGGGTACATGTTCTGGCCGTTGATGGCCGGACAGAAAGATCCGTCAAAACTCATCCAGATCGTGAAAACCGACCGCCCGCGCGACCACTTTATTGACGGCTACTTATGGCCGAAACTGAAGGAGCTGGAGCAGGATGCGGACTATCCTTACGATCTGTTTCCCATGACCTGGGCGATGGCCGACAATACGCCCATCGACGCCGATCTTCCCGACGCCGTCAAAAGCTGGAATGAGGAATACGCCTATCCCCGGTTGGTGATTTCCAGTTCCACCGGCATTATGTCTGCCTTTGAAAAGAAATACGGTGACGTGATCCCCACGTACCGCGGCGATTTCACGGAATACTGGACGGATGGCCTGGGCTCGGCGGCAAAGGAAACGGGCATGAACCGCAATGCAAAAGAGCGACTGATACAAGCAGATGTGCTCTGGTCGATGCTGCGCCGCGGCGAAAAAGCACCCCGCGCAGCGATGGACGAGGCCTGGCGGAATGTGTTGATGGGCTCAGAGCATACCTGGTGCTACATGAACCCCAACCAGGAAGATATGCAAAACGCCATCTGGAAAGGGAAGCAGGCTTTCTTCCGGAATGCTGAGGAAGGGAGCATCCGCCAGCTTGCACAGTCGCTGCAACCGGTAGCCGCCGAATCGTCTGAAACTGTGGCGGTCTTCAATACGCTGGCCTGGCCGAGAAGCGGGCTGGTCACACTTTCCGGCAGCCAAAGCAAAGGGATTTTATCCGTGTGGGATGAGCAGGGAAGGGCGGTGAGCACACAGCGGCTGAGCACGGGCGAACTGGTGTTCATGGCCAGCGGCATCCCCGCCTACGGTGCGAAAAACTATAAATTAAGCACCCGTGCCGCAGCGGGACCGAAAATGAAAATGGCGAAAGGGAATGTGCTCGATAACGGCGTGCATCGCATCGTGCTGGACCCTGCTACCGGCGACATCGTCAGCATTAAGGATAAAAAAGGAGAGGAATTCGTGAACGATACGGATGCCAGCAAAGTCAACAGTTTCCGGTATTTATTGGGAAGCGGGAAGCAGGTAGCGAGCGGTCCGCAATATGCGGCGAACGCGGACGGTGCGGTGCAATCCGGGCCAAATGTCAGCGCGAAGGGAACCGGGCCTTCGAACGTCCGGTTGTCGATTAAGGAAAACGGGCCGCTGGTAGCTTCCATCCTCGTGGAATCGCAGGCAGACGGATGCAATGCACTGACACGCGAAGTGCGCGTGGTGGCGGGCCAGGCGGAAATCGAAATTGAAAACTGGGTAGATAAGGTAGCCACCACCCGGAAAGAAGGCATCCACTTCGGGTTCGCGTTCAACGTGCCGGATGGCCGCACGCGGATGGATATTCCCTTTGGCGTGGTAGAAATGGAAGTGGACCAATTACCCGCTGCGAACCGCAACTGGATGGGGCTTCAACGCTGGCTGGATATCTCGAACGGGGAGAAAGGCGTAACCTGGGCTTCTTTGGACGCGCCGATTTTTGAAAGCGGAGGCATGACCGCCAACATAATCGGCGGCGCGTTTCATTCGCCGGAATGGATAGCGCGTTTGCCGCTGAGCTCCACCGTGTATTCCTGGGCGCTGAACAATCACTGGCACACCAATTTTCCGCTGTTCCAGGAAGGGAAGGTCCGGTTCCGTTACCGGATGCTCCCGCATCTACATGCTTACGACGCTGTAAAAGCTAACCGCTTCGGGCTGGAGCAGGCGCAGCCTTTGGTGGTGGCGCCTGTCCGGGAAAATGTTAAGATAGGGCAGTTGGTAGGGGTAGACAATGAGAAGGTTTTCATTTCGATCGTAAAAACGGCAGCGGATGGCAAATCCATGATCATCCGGCTCCGGTCGGTTTCCCCGGCCCCCGAAAAAGTGCGGCTCCATTTTCCTTCTTTCAAACCTGCTTCCATCCGGACTTGCATCGCAGATGAAACGCCGGGGGAGGAAACAGGGACAGACATCAATTTGCTGCCTTACGGCCTCACCACGCTTATCGTCGAATAAAAATCATAGCCATTCATCCATGAAAATGAAACGAAGCTTCCTTTTGCTTTGCCTCGCGCAATTGGCCGGAACACTGGGGTTTGCGCAGGAAAAGCGCCCCGTCGGATATGTGGACGTTTTCACCGGGACCTCAAATTCCCGCTGGATGCTGGGCCCCTATGCCACGCGCCCCTACGGCATGATCCAGCTGGGGCCAGACAACCAGGGTGCCAACCAGGGCTACAACTGGATGGCCGGATATGAGTACGCCATCAACAGCGTAAACGGCTTCAGTCACCTCCATGCCTGGACGATGGCCGGCCTTCGCATCATGCCCACCACGGCGGATCTCGTATTTACTGATGAGCCTGCGGACGCGCCCTACAAAGGCGCTGGTGCCGGCTACCATTCCCGGATACAGAAGGAAACAGAGAAAGCATCACCCGGATATTATTCCGTTTACCTGTACGATCATGACGTTCAAGCGGAAATGGCGGTTACCGCCCGATGCGGCCTGCAACGCTATACGTTTCCGGAGAAGCAGGAATCGCGGGTCCTCATCGATCTGCAGTTCCCCGCAGAATACGATTTCAATGTAAAAGACGCACGCATCACGAAAGTTTCGGATACGGAGATCGAAGGATATGCGGAGTCGGAATCCGGTGGCTTCAACAACTACAAGCTGTGTTTTGTGCTGCAATTCGATAAACCGTTTCAGTCTTTTAACGGCTGGACCGGCCGTAAACTGGAACGGAACACCCGCGAGGTTGCAGGAAAAGGCGATGTGGGCGCATTCGTAACTTATACAACGAAAAACGGAGACCAGGTGCATGTACGGTCTGGCGTGTCGCTGGTTAGCATTGAACAGGCGCGCCTGAACCTGAAAACGGAAATGGCGCCTTTCGGCTGGAATATCGAAGCGGTAAAAATAGACGCCGAAACCAGTTGGAACGATCTGCTGTCAACGATCCAGGTGGAAGGAGGAACGGAGTCAGACAGGAAAAATTTCTACACCAACCTGTACCGCGTGTTCGCCGCCAAACAAACCTGGAACGACGTTAACGGTAAATACATCGACCCCTCCGAGCAGGTACGGACATTGCAATATTGTAAAAACATCTACGGTGGAGACGCCTTCTGGAATACCTTCTGGAACCTCAACGGCGTATTGAGCCTCGTTGCCCCGGAAATCATGGAAAACTGGGTCGGCACCCAGCTCGAGCTTTTCGAACATACCGGTTGGACGGGCAAAGGCCCCACCGGCCTGGAATACTCCGGCATCATGGAAGGCTCCCACGAAATTGCGCTGATGGCCGCCGCGCTGCAGAAAGGAATCATCAAAGACAAAGCCATCGCCGAAAAAGTATACCAGGCGGCGAAATTCACAATGATGCACGAAGGCGTGAACATCCACGGCGGCAGCGCCGGAAACCCCAGGCTAAAGGAGTACATGCGCTTCGGCTACGTTCCCTATGAGCTCGACAAGACCAACAAAGCCCTGGACTATGCGTTCGACGACTACTGCGTTGCGCAGATGGCGAAGAAGCTCGGCAAAAAAACCGATTACGATTACTTCATGAAACGCTCCCAAAACTATCGGAACGTTTTCAATCCGGAACTGAAGTTTGTAGTGCCCAAAGACTCCCTGGGCAAATGGATGCCGCATTACGACGAGTTTTCGAACAATTCGTTCGTGGAAGGGAACGGATGGCAGTACTCGTTTTACGTGCCACACGATGCGCATGGCCTGGTAGGCCTGATGGGGAAAGACCTGCTCAACCAGCGGCTGAACGACGGGTTTGAAAAATCGGTCGCGCATAAATTCGCAGCCCACGCCCTCGACCGGACTACCGGCGAGCGCCATGAATACTATATCAACCAGGGAAACGAGATCAACATGCAGCCCGCGTTCCTGTTCAATTATTCCGGAAAGCCCTGGCTGGCGCAAAAATGGTCGCGCGCGATCATGGAGGTTTTCTATGGCGATACGCCTTATCAGGGCTGGGAGGGCGATGAAGATGAAGGCCAGATGGGCGGCTGGTTCGTGATGAGCGCGATGGGACTGTTCGAGATGCGCGGCGGCACGGAAACGGAGCCCGAGCTTGATCTCACCAGTCCGTTGTTCACCAGAATCCGCATCCGCCTCGACCCGAAATATTATAAGGGCGGCGAGTTCGTCATCGAAGCGCGCAATAATTCCAGGGAGAACATCTACATCCAATCCGCCACCCTGAACGGAAAGCCGCTCAATCGCCCTAAAATCCTGTTCAGGGATATCGTGAGCGGCGGGAAGCTGGTGTTGGAAATGGGGCCGCTGCCTAATGAGAACTGGGGGACGGCGCCGATGTAAAAAGGGTGGCTCAGGAACGTGCCCGTTACCTCCGAATCCGCTTTTTTCCTATTTTTAACCCGGAAACCAGCCAAATCAAAATCGAAGGCGCATCCGGGCATATGCAATACAATTCAGACATCGAGCAGGCGTTGCTGCGGCGGATCGCCGGGGGCGACGAACAGGCTTACCGGGTCATCTTCGACCGGTATGCCGACAGGATGTATGCCAATGCCCTCCACTTCACCAAATCGCCCGAACTTGCCAAAGACCTCACGCAGGAGGTTTTCATCCGGGTATGGCTCCACCGTTCAAGGCTCACCGAAATAGACCGGTTCGACGGGTGGCTTTTTACCGTAGCCCGAAACGTGATCCGCAACGAGCTGCGTAAAAAGGTGCTTTCCACCGAGAATATCGAATTTTTGCAGGCGTATTTTAAAGACGGCAGTCTTACGCCGGAAGAGCGCCTGGAGTTCCGGGAGCTGGAAGCGCGGGTAGACGAGGCCATCGCCCACCTGCCGCCGCAAATGAAATCGGTTTTCCTGTACAGCCGGCAGGAAGGACTGACGCATGAACAGATTGCGCAAAAAATGAATATTTCCGTCGTTTCATCCAAAACGTACATGGTGCGGTGCCTGCTCGCCATCCGGCGGCACCTCGGCAAAAACGGCGCCCGGCTGGGGCTGTTGCTGTTTTTGCTGTCGAAATAAAAAATATTTCGGCCGGCACGTCTTACCCCCGCATCATTTATTGTCTTTATTCCAACAAACCATGCATATGCATCCGTCCGAATTAGATTCGCTCCTGCAAAAGTTCCTGGAAGACACGATCTCCGAAGCGGAACTGGACGCCCTCCGCCGGCATTTCGCCGACGAAGGCGCGGCCAGCCAACAGGAAGCGGCCATCGAGGCCGTCCTGTGGAAAGCCCGCTTTACCGACGTGCTTCCGGGATCGAAGGAGGAAGCCTTCGCGCAGGTGATGCAGGCCGCCCGCGAACGGGAAGCCACGCCGCCAACCGTCGTTCGCCCCCTCCGGCGCTGGTGGCCCGCCGCTGCCGCAGTGGCCATATTGTTGGGAGCCGGCATCTGGATGACTACACAGCGTTCCCAACGGCAACAGGATGCAGTTGCAGATACCCGTTCCGGTGACGGGATACATCCGGGCCGCGAAGGGGCCATCCTCACACTGGCCGACGGTACCGAAGTGGTGCTGGACAGTATGCAGAACGGGGTGGTAACCACGCAGGGCGCCACCACGCTCATGTTGCAGAACGGACGGCTTTCGTACGACGAAAAGCACGATGCCGGCAAATCGGCCGATGCCTATAACACCATTGCCACGCCGCCGGGCCGGCAATTCCAGATCGTATTGCCGGACGGCACTAAAATCTGGCTGAACGCCGCATCTACCTTGCGATATCCCGTCGCGTTCAGGGGCGGGGAGCGGAAAGTGAAAGTGGAAGGGGAGGCTTACCTGGAAGTGGCGGCAGATGCCGCGCGGCCTTTTATTGTGGACGTGGCGGGCGGAACGGAGGTCCAGGTACTGGGGACCAGCTTCAATATCAATGCCTATAAAGATGAGAAAGTGCAACGTACCACGCTGCTGCAGGGCAGGGTACGCGTGAAAGCCGCGGGCGGGGAGCGCATCCTCGATCCCGGGCAGGAAGCCGTGGCGGACGGCCAGCTTTCCGTCAACAATAACGCCAACCTGGCACAGGCCATAGCCTGGAAAAACGGTGTTTTCCATTTCGAGAATGCCAGCCTGGAAACCGTCATGCGCCAGCTTTCGCGCTGGTACGACGTAGAAGTTGTATATGAAAAACAGGTGCCCGCGCTCACCTTCGGGGGAGAAATGGGCCGGAACCTGGAACTGAAAGACGTATTGGAATTCCTGGAAGGATCAGGGGTGCATTTCCGGATCGAAGGCCGGAAGCTGATCGTATCGCCCTGAGGGGATTTCTGAAGGTGACTATTCCCGCCGATTAACGGAAACGGCAAAGCGCCGCTATTTTATCAACTAAACCTTTGCAAACAGCTATGCAATCAAACGCTCGATGCAACCGGTACGGGCATCGTATGCCCTGTACAGACGGCGGCTACCGCCGGTTGCCAACCAACCTCCATGTAACTGTCATCACCGCGATGCTATTATTTTTCAGCATCGGGGCGTATGCGCAAAAGATCACCTACGCCGGTAAGAACGTGCCGCTGGAGAAAACATTTTCCGTCATCAAAGCGCAGACCGGTTACCTCGTGGTGTACAGTTCCGGACTGTTGAAAGACGCGAAAAAAATTACCGTGAACGCCAGCAATATGCCGCTGCAAACGTTCCTGGACAAGATATTCGAACAGCAACCGCTGAAGTATGTCATTAAACAAAACACCATCCTGCTGACCCCAAAAACGCAATCGGCCGGCGTCCCGGAAAAGGAAGCCGCCATCCGGGAAGAAATGGACCGCGCGCAGGAGCAGGTTATCACCGGCATCGTGACCAATGAACAAGGCGTGCCCATCCCCGGCGCCACCCTCCGCAGGAAAGGCGGCACCAACGGCGCTGTTACCGGCGAAGACGGCGCTTTCCGGCTCAACGCCGGCAAAGGCGATATCGTGCTCGTGCAGATGATGGGGTTCCGCATGCAGGAAATCGCCATCGGCGGGCAAAGCACGCTGAAGATCTCGCTGCAGCCCGAAGCGGTAAACCTGGAGAACGTGACCATTTCCACCGGGTATAAGAAAATCCCGAAATACCAGCTCACCGGCGCCGCGTCCGTCATCACCGAAAAGGAATATGACCAGCGCGTGGCCGTTACCGGCAATTTCCTCGAAAGCCTCGAGGGTAAAGTGCCGGGGCTGGTGTATAACAGCCAGACGGGCGAGCTTTCCATCCGCGGCGTTTCCACCTTCGATGCGGTAAAAAGGCCGCTGATCGTGGTAGACGGCTTCCCGACGGAGATCGACCTCAATACCATCAACCCCATCGATATCGTTTCCATTTCCGTACTGCGCGATGCCGCCGCGGCATCCATTTACGGGGTGCGCGCTTCCAACGGCGTGATCGTCGTGGAAACGCGGAGAGGCCAGGCCGGCAAGGCCCGCTTCAATTTCCGCGCCACCACTGCCATGCAGGACGCGCCCGATTTCGGGTACCTGCGCTACGCCGGCGCGCCGGAATTTGCCGGGCTGCAGGAAGCGCAGTTCCGGAAATCCAATCCCTCAGAATCCAGCTACACCACCACAGGCGGGCCCCCGGCACCGGTGTTCCAGATCCTGTTCGACGAAAAAGCCAATCGCATCACGCCCGCCATCGCCCGCCAACGGCTCGATTCCATTGCCGGGTACGACAACCGCCGCGATTACGAAAACCTGTTCTACCGCTCCCGCGCCGCGCATAACCTCAACCTCGACGTGAGCGGCGGCGGCGAGAAAAGCACCTATCTTTTCGGCGTAAACTACATCGGCGAGAAGCGCGAAGGCATGAATGCAAAAAACGACCAGCTCATGCTCAACCTGGCCAATACCTTTCAATTGTCGCCCCGCATCCGGATGGACTTCCGCAGTACCTATGCCCACGCCGCATCCGGCCAGGGCGTGATCCCTTCGCTGACGGACTTTTATCCCTACGAACGCCTCACCGACGAACACGGCAATCCCGTTTCCGTTGTGCAGGGCCCCAACCGCGATTACCTCAGCACCGGCACTTCGAAAGCCCGTAACGACCGGTTGATCGCGGCGGGGCTGTACGATCAGCTCTATTATCCTTACCGCCAGCTGACCGCCAATACCACCGATATCAAAACCAACTCGGTGAAAGTTCAGGCCCGGCTGGAAGGGAAGATCGCTTCCTGGCTCACCGCGGAAGTAGGCGGGAACTACGAATACCTGCAAGGTGTGTCGAAAAACCTGTTGCTGGAATCGGCTTATGAAGTGCGTCAGCTGCTCAATATGAAAGCCACGAAAGACGCCAGCGGGCGCCCGCAGTTCATCGACGTTCCGCAAGGCAACATCCTCCGGAAAACCGATCAGAATGCCATGAACTACACGCTCCGCGGACAGCTCAATGCCGATAAGCGTTTCGGGGATCATGAGATCACCGGCATGCTGGGCGCCGAACAACGCAGGACGACCGCAGACGCCACGCTGGCCAGCTTCTTCGGGTACGACGGTCAAACGCTGCTCAGTAAGCCCGTCAACCTCCAGCGCGCTTCCCTGTCTACCCGCCCCGCATTTACCGACGCGAACATGTACGGCTCCGGGATGAACCTGACGAACTATTTCAACGAAACCAGCAGCGACCGCCGCTTCATGTCGTATTACGCGCAAGCCACCTACATCTACAAAAGCAAATACATCGCAACGGGCAGTTACCGGATCGACCAGTCGAACCTCTTCGGCGTGGACCCGAAGTATAAATACCGCCCGCTTTGGTCTACCGGCCTGGCATGGCGCCTGCATATGGAGGATTTCCTGAAAGACAAAACCTGGATCAGCGAACTGAAACTGAACGCCACCACCGGCCTCAACGGCAACGTGCCCCTCAGCAATAACGGGCCGTTCCTCATCCTGCAATCGCAGCTCAACAATCTGTTCGACGTATCGCAGCCCGCATATTTCGTGCTGACGCCGGAGAACCAGTCGCTCCGCTGGGAAACCACCCGCTCCTACAACCTCCGCCTCGATTATGGGTTCTTCAACAACCGGCTGTACGGTTCGGTGGATTATTACGTGAAGCGGACCAACGACGTGTTCGGGCAGTACGACGCCGATCCCACCACCGGGTTCAACCAATACAACGCCAATACCGCCACCATCCGCAACAGCGGGGTAGACCTGCTCATTTCCTCCGTGAACGCGCGCAGCCGGAAATTCGAATGGCGGACTTCGCTCACCGCATCGCTGAACCACAACAAGGTGCTGGCGGTGAAAGCCACGGAATATGATAATTCCCAGAGCATCACCAGCAACCGCATCAACCGGAAAGATTATCCGATGGATGCCTTGTTCAGTTATAATTACGGCGGCCTCACCAACATGGGCAAACCCTTCGTGAACGACCGGAAAGGCGGGCAGCATATCCTCAACTTCTACGGTGCGGCCGTGGTGGACGTCACGTTCGACGATCTCATCTACAACGGGACGGTTACGCCCAAATACGTGCTGGGCTTGAACAACCAGTTTACGGTAGGAGCTTTCGACCTGTCGTTCCTCTTCATGTATTACGGCGGCCACGTTATGCGTGTGGAGCAGCCCAGCCCGGACAACCTCGGTTCCTACGCCACGCCGCTGCTGGAAGGTTCCGCCAATTACTGGAAGCAGCCCGGAGACGAACTGGTGACGCAGATCCCCGGATTTACACCCGGCAGGGCGGCTGACCCGTATTATTTTTCGTCGTACGCGCGATATGGGTATAAGTATGCATCGCAATTCGTGCGCCGGGCCGATTACATCCGCCTGCGCGATGTGGTGCTGACCTGGAACGCCAATTTCGCTTTCATGAAGAAAGCGGGCTTCTCCCGCACGCAGTTGCGCCTGCAGGGGCAGAATATGTTCAAATACACGTTCAGCGGGAATGATATCGATCCGGAAGCCATCGACCGCGTGAGCGGCCGCCGCCGGCTGGAAGTACAGCCGCTGTACAGCCTTTCCCTTTTCACTAACTTCTAAGGCCCGAACATCATGCAATTCAAATATATTTTCCTTACACTGGCAGCGGCCGCATTATCGATGACGGGCTGCAACAAGTTCCTCGACGTTAAGCCCAAAGGGATCGTGATCCCCGATAAGGTGAACGATTTCCAGCTGATGCTGAATTCCCGGAACATGAACTTCAGCTATCCCACCGTGCTGCTGGAAATTTCAGATGATTATTACGAAGAGTTCGACGATCTCAGCACCGCACCTTCCGCCAATGCTTACTTCTGGCGCGAAGGGCTCGACCAGAACGAACAGTCGGAGCCCATTGCCTGGGGGCCGCTGTACAACACGATCTACCATGCCAATGTGATCATCAATAACGTGCTGAAGGTGAAAGACGGCACCGAAGCCCAGCGGAAATCCGTGGAGGCCGAGGCGCTGGTGATCCGTTCGGATTGCTATTTCACGCTGCTGACAATATTCGCCAAAGCGTACAATCCCGCTACGGCTGCGAAAGATCCGGGACTGCCGCTGATCACGAGCACGGACGTGACCGATAAAACGCCGCAGCGCGCATCGGTACAGGTTACGCTGGACAGCATGCTCAATGCGCTGCATCGCGCCATTCCCTCCCTTCCGCTGACCAATCTCAACAAGCACCGGCCCACCAAATACGCCGCTTACGGCCTGCTGGCAAGGATCTACCTGTACATGCGCAACTTCCCCGAAGCGGGTAAATACGCTGACCTGGCACTTTCCATGCAGCATACCCTGATCGATTATAACGATTATGTGGACGTATGGGATTTCCCGTCTATGGATGCCAATCCGGAAGTGCTGTGGCAGCGCGGTTCGCTGGATTATATGCTGCCGGCCGGCGGAAGGTTGCAGAAAAGCCTGGCAGACCTTTACCCGGATTCCGACCGCCGCAAAACCCTTTTGACGTATGAGTGGCCCGCGGGCTCGGGTTTTTATACCTATAACGCAGAGCCAGGATGGTTCAATTTCGGCAGCACCTTCCCGGAAATGTACCTGACGAAAGCGGAAGCGCTGGCGCGGAACGATCAGCCTGCCGCCGCCATGGACGTCATCAACGAATTGCGCCGCTACCGCATAGACACGGATGCATACGCGCCCCTTACCGCCGCCAATAAAACCGATGCCCTGCAGAAAGTACTGCTGGAGCGAAGGAAAGAGCTCGCCTTCCGCGGACAACGCTGGATGGATATGAAGCGCCTCGACCAGGAGGGGCTCATGCCGAAGGTAGACAGGGTGCTCCGCAGCACCGGCGCCGTACAGGCCACCCTCGCGCCCGGCGACAAAAAATACGTTTTCCAGATACCCGCGCGGGTACAGCAATTCAACCCTGATATCATTTTAAATGACCGCTAATATGCCAGTAAATATGAGAAAACTCATGCTTTGTTTCGCGTCGGGCATCGTTCTGCATGCCGCCGCGTACGCCCAGAAGGGCACCGCCGCCCTTGCGGGCCAGCTCAAAAAGGACGATATCACCACACCGTTGCATATCCGTAATATGGATGGTGCCGACCTTACCATTCCCGTAGAGGCCGATGGTACATTCAGCGGGAAGATCAATATTCCCGCAAAAGGTTTCTATGATGTGTCCGGCGTCGGGAATATATACCTCGAGCCTGGATATGCGCTCAACATCGTTTATGCGCCAGACAGTACCTACCGTTTTACCGGCAAAGGCGCGGTGGAAAACAATGCGTTCGTATCCGCCAGCAAAAAACTCGGCAATTACCTCGCCCTGGGCGAAGAAACCCTGCTGGCGCAGGAAGCGCTGTACATCCCCATGCCGGAATTCCTCGCTAAACTGGACGCGTTCCTGGACGGGGGAAAGAAAGAGTTCGCCAAATCATCGAACGCTTCGTTCCGGGAGATCGCAGAAAAAGACCTGGCGTTTTATGCCAAATATGTGATGCACATGTACGCCATTTACTATGGCACCGACCTCGTGAAACAGGCGGAATTCTACAAATTCATGCAATCCGGCGACAGGGCCGATTCCAATTATCAAAGGAAATTCCGCGCACTGGACTCGGCCCAGCGCGTAAAACGGCTGACCAAAGAAGAAAAGGCGAAGCTGACGGACCTGTACGATGTGCAGTGGGATAAAAACGATGCGCAGCTTTTCAAACAGTCGTACTGGTACCGCTACATGTTATCGTCGCACCTGTCGGCGCTGCAGTGGGGGAAATACCGCGATCTGTGGATGGCGGAGGGAACGGGCCGCGACCGGCGCAGCCTCATCGATCTGACGATCGTGCAGCATGAAGTGAAAGACCCCTTCATCCTGTCGAACCTCCGGCACCGGCATGTCACCAACGCCCTGAAAATGCTCGGCGACAAGGCGCTCCGCGATAGCTTGTACCAAAATTACATGGCTACCGTAAAACGCGCGGATTACCGGAAGGCGGTCGAGGAAATCTATGCCAATGCCAACACTTTCGGCGATAATAAGCAGGCGCCCGACTTCACGTACGAAGACATCAACGGCAAAAACGTTTCCCTGCGCGATTTACGCGGGAAGTATGTGTATATCGATGTGTGGGCCACCTGGTGCGGGCCCTGCAAAGCGGAAATTCCGCATCTCGAAAAAGTGGAAAAAGCTTTCCATGGAAAGGATATCACGTTCGTGAGCCTGTCGGTAGACAAGCAATCGGATAAGGGAAAATGGGTGGAATTCGTGAAGAACGGAACGCTGAACAGCATCCAGGTGCTGGCCGATAAGGATTTCGGTTCCGATTTCGTAAAGAAATTCAATATCAACGCCATTCCCCGCTTCATCCTCATTTCGCCGGACGGCAAAATCGTGAGCGCCAACGCGCTGCGGCCTTCCGACCCGAAGCTGACGGAAATGCTGGAAAAGTTACTGTCGAAAGGATAAGCATCATCCCGTGAATGTTAAAGGCCGGTCTTGTGACCGGCTTTTTTTGATCACCCGGGCCGCATCTTCGTATCACCACGATTTACGGCGTGAATCCGGGGCTGTGAGGGGCTTGGGTGTATCGTAATACTAGGGTGTTGCCCGCTCGGAAACTTTCTGAAAAAGAAAGGAAAATTGTCGCGCCGGTGCTTATATTGTGCAGGTGGATGGGGGCCAACCGTGACAGTGAACAATTATTTTATCCGAGACTATGGTGCATTTGTTAAGACGGATACAGGAGGAAGACGACCAGGCGGCGTTCAGGGAATTGTACCTGTCCCTTGCACCGCAACTCCTCAAATTCGCCTACCTGTATATCAAAAGCAAGTTCATTGCGGAAGAGGTAGTGAACGATGTTTTCCTGCGCCTCTGGCACAGGCGGCAGCACCTCGATGAGATTTCCGATCTGAAGGTATACCTGTATGTAGGCATCCGGAACGGGATTTCCAATTACTTCACCCGGAACAAGGAATGGGAACATGTAGACATCGACACCGTATCGGACGTAGCCCTGGAGCTCGCCATCGATCCGGAACAGCAGATGATTTCCTCCGAATTGCGGACCCGGATCGAAACCGCGGTGGCAGGCCTGCCGCCCCGGTGCCGCGTTATTTTCAAACTGATCCGGGAAGACGGGCTGAAGTACCGGGAAGTAGCGGAAATCCTCAATCTTTCCGTGAAAACGATCGAAAACCAGGTTACCATCGCCATCCGGAAAATCGGCGATGAAATATATTTGCGCACGGGCGAAGGCCGGCCGGCGGAGCGTTCTTCCAATATTTAAACGCTTTTTTGGGGGTAAAGGCAAAAAAATGTGTCTAAACGACAGCAGAACTTAATTTTGAAATGACAGCAGAGCAACAGCGGATCGATATATTATTGGCAAGGCATATGGCAGGCGAGATCACGCCGGCCGAGCGGGAGGAGCTGCAGCAATTGCTGAAGGGCCACGCCGACACGGCTTTTGTGATGGAAGTGCTGAACGCTGTGCAGACCGTAACGACAGGCCGCGATCCGGAACTGGCCGATCCGGATGTTTGGGCGGAAAGAAGCTGGTCTTCGCTGGAAGCCGCCATGAACGCACCGGCAGCGCCGGCAGCCCCGCAGGAAGCCGCGCCCGTTGCGAAAGTCCGCCGTATGCGGCCGTGGTATTACGCCGCTGCCGCGGTCATCGCCGTTGCGGTGGCCCTTCCGTTCCTGTTCAGGGATAAAGCAGCTATTTCACATGCCGCGCAGCGTAACATCGTTATAGCGAAAGGGGAGCGCACCAGCCTCAGCCTGCCCGATGGCACCAAAGTATGGGTCAACGGCGGCAGCAAACTGTCGTATGGCGAAGCGTTCGGCAGCAGCAACCGGGAAGTCTGCCTGGAAGGGGAAGCCTGCTTCGAGGTGGCGCCCGATGAAAAACGACCTTTTGTGGTCCGCACGGGAAACATGGACGTCCGCGTGCTGGGGACCCGCTTCAACATAAAAGCCTACCCGGAAGACGGGCAGGTGCAAGCCGTGTTGCTGAACGGCAAAGTGAAATTAACGCTCCGCAATACCGCCGGCGGCCAGGAAAAAGACATGCTGCTCGCACCGGGCCAGAAAGTGACGCTCGGCACCGTGGCCGGGGAAGGGGTGGCCGACCGGGAATTGCAGCTTCCGCTGGAAGTTGGGGCCGTGAACCCGGCCGATTGCGACGAAATCGCCTGGATAAACGACCGGCTCGTGTTCCGGGACGTTCCGTTCCGCGCGCTCGCCCGGGACATGGAACGCTGGTATGACGTGAAAATTCACCTGGAAGACGCTGCGCTGGGAAAAGAACTCTTCAGCGGCGTGTTCGACAAGCAGGATATCAACGAAGCATTAAAGGCGCTGCAGATCGCAACTCCTTTCACCTATACCCGGAATGGGGCGGATGTGTATATCCGCAGGTAGTTCAGTAGTATCAACCAATGGAATCGTATGAGCGCGCGTGTATGGCTATGCATGCTGGTTGTTGTTGTGGTAAGTCTCACTGCCCGGGGGCAGGAGCGTTATTCCTTTTCTTTCCGGAATGTGGGGATGGACAGGATATTGACCGAAATCGGCACGGAAACCGGGTACAAATTCCTGTACAATTCCCGTAACATCCCTTCCAATCCCCTCAATTTTACTGTCCACAAAACAACGTTGCCGCGCATCCTGTCGCGGTTGCTGGGCGACAGCCTTCAATTCAATATCCTCGACAACAAACTGATCGTGATATCGGCCATCGGTGCGCCGGCCAGCCGTACGATCACCGGTGTGCTCACCAATGGGCGGGATCAGCCGGTATCGGGCGCTACCATTCATATCGAAGACGAAACGGCCGGCACGGTCTCCGATTCCAGCGGGTATTTTGCCCTGGAGATCAAACGGGAATCGGTGCTGAGGGTCAGCCATATCGGGTACTACGAGAAAAATGTGAATACTGCGGGCTTGTCCCACATCAAGCTGGAACTGGCTGAAAAGCACAAAGACCTGGAAGAAATAACGGTTACCGCGTTGGAAATTCCCAAAGAAACCCGGTCGATCGGGTACGCCACCCAATCGTTCAAAGTAGCCGGCACGGATATCGTCAAATCGCGGGAGCCGAATGCGTTTACGTCGCTGTACGGAAAAGTGGCGGGCCTGGGCGTGCAGAATTCCCGCTATCTCTTCAACAACCCGTCCCTGTATCTCCGTGGTCAGCGGCCGCTGGTGGTGGTGGACGGGATACCCGTTGATACCGATTCCTGGGATATCAATATGGACGACGTGGAATCGATCACCGTGCTGAAAGGGCCTGCTGCCGGCGCCTTGTACGGCCAGCAGGGCGCGAACGGCGCCGTGCAGATCAAGACCCGGCGGGGCGCTACCAACAAAAGGCCCGTTGAAGTGTCGTTCAGTTCCACTACAGAATGGCAGGTGAGCCCGGTGGCCTTTCCGCATTCGCAGGGCAGCTACGGGCCGGGGGATTATTTCAAGTATGCCTACAAAGACGGCAAAGGCGGCGGTATCAACGATTTCGATTACAACATCTGGGGCCCGCGCATGGAAGGGCAGCTCATCACGCAGTGGGACAGCCCTCTCGATGCCAATGGCAACCTGGTGCCGTTGCCCTGGCTGCCGCGGAACAAAAACAACCTCCGCGATTTTCTGGACAACGGGATGCTGACCATCAGCAATCTGGCCCTGTCCACCAAAAGCGACCAGGGAGATTTCAGGATTTCGATGACCCGGCATTTCCAGCGCGGCATCGTGCCCAATTCGAAACTGGGCATTACGACCGTGAACATGTCGCTCGGGCAAAATATCGGCAAGCGCCTGCGGGCAGACGTGATGGTCAATTACAACCGGCAGAACACGCCCAATTACCCCAGCATTTATTACGGTCCGGAAAGCCCGGTGTATGAACTGCTGATCTGGAACGGCGCCAATTTCGACATCAACGACCCGCGGCTGCGCAACTACTGGAAGCCGGGGCAGGAGGGCGTACAGCAGCAATGGCTGGAATATGTGCGCTACAATAACCCCTGGTTCAATGCGTATGAAAATACCAAAGCGTTCAGCAAAGACGTGTTCACGGGGTTCGTTTCGCTGGGATATAAAATTTCCCCCGCTTTCAACCTGCAATTGAAATCCGATTTCAATATCCACTACACCGGCCAGGAATGGCATTTCCCGGTATCGGGGAATTTTTACGGGCTGGATTTTTATAAAGTGGGCGCTTACATGGAAGCCAGTTCCCGGTTCAGCCAGCAGAATGCTTCGTTCATGCTGAATTTCCAGCGAAAGATCGAAAACAACTGGTCGGTAAAGTTGTCCGCCGGCGGCAACCTCCAAACCATCCGGCGGAAAAACTACTCCGCCCATACTTCCGGCGGGCTCACCGTTCCGGGCGTTTATAATCTTCAGAATTCCGCCATGCCCGTCAGCAATGCGGAGAACTACCGCAGCCTCATGCAGGTGGCCAGTTTTTACGGATATGCGGACGTGGCCTACAAAAACCTGTTGTACCTCGATGTGTCCGGCCGGTTCGACCGCAATTCCAATATGCCGCTGCATAACAACCTCTATTTCTATCCCCAGGCCAGCATCAGCGCCATCATTTCCGACATGGTGAAGCTCCCCCGCGCCATATCTTTCCTGAAATGGACCGGCTCCCTGGCCAGGGTGGGAGAAGGGCTGAGCCCCTATTCCCTGGCGCAGACCTACGAGTGGGCCACGGCCTGGCTCGGCAACCAGGGCGTTACCTACGCGCCCGACAATGTGTTGTACAACCCCAATATCAAACCGGAATTCCATACCACCATGGAAACCGGGCTGGACGTCCGCTTCTTCAACCAGCGCGCCGGCCTGAAGGCACAGGTGTACCGCACGGTAGACGGGCCGCAGATATTCAATTTGTCCATCTCCGCCGCTTCGGGCTGGGGGTATCAGAAAATGAACGGATTGGAGTTGGAGCGCAGGGGCGTTGAACTCATCGCAGATGCAATACCCGTGCAGCGCAAACATTTTACCTGGGCCATGGCGGGCAACGTCAGCCGCAATATCCGGTATCTCAAAAAAGTCTACGATTCCCTGGACCATCATATCCGCGTGAACGTGGGCGAGCGGTTCGATCAGCTGTACGTCAACCCCTTCGAGCGGAATCCGCACACGGGCGCCATCCTGTTCCATCCCAACGGAACGCCCGTCATCAACCGGCAACGGTTCGTGCGGTTCGGGAATACCGATCCCGACTGGCTGGTGGGGATGCAGCAACAGTTCAAGTATAAAAGCTTTCAGCTGACGCTGGATTTTGACGGCAGCTTCGGCGGCAAATTCTCCAATTACCTGAACCTGAAAATGTGGCAGGCCGGTTCCCATCCGGATTCGGATAATTATTTCCGGTACCAGGACTGGCTGCATTATAAAGACCCGGGTTATCGCGGAACGCGCGTAGGTGTGGGCGATGTGGTGACCGGCGGAACGGTGACCTACGATGCCGATGGAAAGATATTGACAGACACCCGGACCTTCGCCCCCAACACGACGCCGGTGCTGGAGCAAGACTGGGCCACTACCTACGAAACGGCCGACGAGCGGCGATACCAGTCCAAAACCTATTTCAAGATGCGCGGCGTTACGCTCACCTATACGCTGCCTGCGGCGATGCTTCGGAAGATAAAGGGGCTGCATGGCGGAAGCGTGTCGCTGGTAGGGCGCAACATCATGTATTTATCGAAACAGAAACAGATCGATCTCGACCGCTGGTCGTACACCTCCGGCAGCGATCTGGAAGAACCATCGATGAGAAGTATCGGCTTTAACGTACACCTTAATTTCTAAGCATGAAGAAATTACTGCTGCCTTCAATTGTTTTGCTGTTGCTGTGGGTGGCTTGCATGAAGCCCGAGGAGTTGCAAAAGAACCCGAATAAAGCCAACGTGGCAACGCCGGGCAGTGTGCTGACCGGAGTGGAGGAAGATATGTTCACCAGCCAGTGGGGTTACGCGCAACGGAGCAGCCAGTATCATTGCGTGGTGAATTCCTACTACGGATCGCAGAGTTACGACTTCGGCGCCGCTTCACACCAATATTACCAGCTCCGCAACGTGATGCAGATGGAGAAAGAAGCACGGCGAACGGGCGGGCCCAACGAACGTGCTTACCTGGCGCTCGGGTTGTTCCTGCGTGCGTGGTTCTATATCCAGATGACGGTCCAGGTAGGCGATATTCCCATGAGCCAGGCCATGATGGCGGAACAGGGGATCATTGCGCCGGTATATGATGCACAGCGGGATGTGTACCTGCAATGCCTCGAGCTGCTGCGCCGTGCCAACGATTCGCTGGGCGCGCTGAACCGCGAAGGCGGCAAAACCGTTGCGGGCGATGTGTTCTATAAGGGCGATCTCGACCGGTGGCAACGCATGGTCAATGCTTTCCGGTTGCGGGTGTTGATCGGGCTCAGTAAAAAAACGGGGGATGCGGGACTGAAGGTCCCGGAAACATTTGCCTTCATCGTGTCCCACCCCGACCAATGTCCGCTGCCGCGCAGCAATGCAGATAACCTCGTGGTTACTTATAGCGACGCCAGTGTCGAAAATTACAATCCATCCTATTCGGCAACTCCTGGTGCCAGTTCCCGCAACAGTCCGCTGGCAGCCACTTTCGTGTCGTTAATGGTGAAGCTGGAAGACCCGCGGCTCATGGTGATCGCGTTGCCTTCCGCATTGGCGGATTCCATTACCGAATCGGCCAGCGATTTCCGATCGTATCGCGGAGCGGCAACGGGAACGCTGCAAAAACCCATGAGCGATTCTGCCGCGGCGGGTTATTATTCCCATCCGGACCCTGCGTTCTGGTTTGCGTCGAAAACCGGCCGGCCTACCATCCTGTTCGGTTACCCGGAACTGCAATTTACCATCGCCGAAGCGGCCAGTCGCGGCTGGATCAGCGGAAGCGCCGCTCCATATTACGAAGCAGGGATCCGCGCGTCTATGGAGTCGTACGGCCTGTCGGGAGCAGCGGTGAACGATTACCTGGCGCAGGAAACGGTTCGGTATGCAGACAATGAACAGCAGGGGCTGGAACAAATCCTTACCCAGAAATATATCGACTTTTTCCAGATGGGTGGATGGGAGCCTTTTTATAACCAGCGAAGGACGGGCGTGCCCGTTTTCGGTATCGGCCCTTCCAACCAGAACGGCGGAAAAATACCCCTCCGCTGGTTTTATCCGCCTTTCGAATATATCGACAACGGCCGCAATCTCCAGGCGGCCCTCAACCGCCAGTATGGCGGGATCGATCAGCTCAATGGCCAGATGTGGCTGATCAGGTAACCTAACGGAATTTTTTTTTCAGTCTTTTGGGGGGATATGGAAATTGCTGTGTCTTTAATGGTAGACCACTTGAATTTCTGTTAAGCTGAACCAAAATTTGTATGTAAGAAAGCCAATCTTTTTTTCATCGTCGTTAGATAACTGAATACGCGCGTTGGTGCGTACATCGCTTTTGCCATGCCCGTTACGAACGGGCCGGCGAAACCGGATGGGGAAGCTATGTCTTATCCCGCCGCATTCTGAACAAACATATTATTCCATACTGATGATATCATTGTTACACTTTCACCGGTTACGCAACATGTTCCTTTTGCTGACAGCCTGCTGCAGCGCGGGGAACGTGGTGGCGCAATCCGCGCCGGCAGATACCGCCGCCGGCCGTTCGAACTGGAAGAAGCCGGTATTCTTCCCTGCATCCGCAGACAGTCTGCCTCTCCGGTCCGCCAGGGAGCTACCTTACACGTATACCGGGCAGTTGCTGGACGGGCGGGTGCCTGGCGTGTCGGTACTGCGCGCTTCCGGCGAGCCCGGCATCGCTCCGCTGCCGCTGATCAGGGGCTTTCCATGCCGGCGGGGCATGTGGCAGACCAGTTCGCCAATCGACCGCTATACGTCGTGAACGGGATGCCGCTGGTGCGGAACGATCATCCTTATGCGCTGACATTAAAAGAACATCCTTTTACCGACATCGGCAGCGGCATCGATGTCACGGAAATGATAGACCTGGAAAACGTGCAGGAAATGCATGTATTGCGGGGCCCTGAAGCCGTAGCCATGTACGGTACCCGTGCCGCGGCCGGCGCCATCGTGATCACCACCCGCGATCCCGAACTGGGCCGTTACCATCTTGGCCTCAACGTCTACGCCGGCGTAGCGGTAAAGCCCCAGGTGAAAACCATCAACGGTTACTACCAGCGCGATTTTCTGCTGCCGTTTTACCGGCAATACGCCCAGCCCGCCCAATGGGCCAACTTTCCGGCCTACCTGGCGGATTCTACGCAGCAGGTATATTTCGGGCCGGCGGATTGGGATGACCTCTATTACAAGAACGCCCTGCAACACGGCGCCAGCCTCAATATCACGGGCGGAACGCGGCGGGCCAACTTCCGCTTCGGCGTCGGGGAACACACCGAAAACGGTGTGGCAGATAATACGGCGCTGCGGAAATACAACGTGTTTTACGACATGAACATCATCCCGGTTGAAGGGCTGACCATCAATACCTACGTTCAGATGTTCACCGCCCGCCGCGACCGCAACCGTTCGCTGGTGGAAAGACTGGGCGAAATGGAATACATCACCAACCAGCAGGCGCCGCTGCCGCCCAACAAAGCCTATCTCGGCCGTTACTATGAATTGCTGGAAACAGGGAAGGAGAACAACTTCGCGAATTCCGTGCAGGCGATGGTGGATGTTGGCGTGAAACTGGCCAGGGGATTGGATGTACGGTCGCAGTTCAGTATCGACTATAACGACAACGACCGCGATATGTTCGTGCCCGGCGCACTGAACGACTACAATAGCTACAACGCTTACTTTACTGGCGTGAACCGCCGCATCCGGCTGAATAATTTTCTCACGTACGAACGTGCGGCCGGAAGGTTGCACGCCTTCAAAGCGCAATTGGGGCAAACGTATGAAGAAGACCAGCTGAAGTATGATTACATCCGGGGCTGGCGGGGGCCGTCGGACTTCATCAAGATCATCCAGGTGGATACATACAACAATCTCCCGATCACGCATGATAAATCGCTCGTTTACACTTTCAAGGATTTCCTGAAACAACGCACGCTGTCGTTCTACGGCAATGTGGCGTACGATTACGGCGATAAATTCCACGCGTTGCTTTCGCTGCGCAGCGATGGCTCGTCGCTCTTCGGGAATGGTTACTGGTGGGCGATTTCGCCGGTGGCGTCGCTGAGCTGGGATGTGAAGAAAGCCACTTCGCAAGACCGGGCGCTGGGCGCCGTTCAGTTACAACTGAATGCGGGCCGCACGGCGATCATGCCTTCTTCCGATTACTACGGCTACGGCCCTTATTTTACGGTAGATGCCGGATGGGCGGGCGCGCTCAATATTTCCACCTACAATTCCATGCCTTCGCTGAATATGCCGTTCAGGAACGGTTACACTGCCGGCGGGATCCGTTGGCCGTATAACGATCACCTCGACCTCGGCGTGCATCTCGGCCTTTTCCGTCAATGGACGGCTTCCATCAACCTCTACACCCGCACCGGCCGCGAACTGATGGCCCAGGTGCCGGTAGATGCTGCCTATGGTTTCAGCGGTCAGAACGTGAATGGGATGGAAGTGAACAACAAAGGCGCGGAACTGGGGCTGGAAGGGAAGGTCCTCAGCGGCCGCGGGCTCCGGTGGACAACCCGTCTCAACATGCAGTATAACCGGAACAAAGTGCTGCGCCTGCCGGGCAATGTACAATCCATGGAATATGGCGTCCGCCACCTGGAGGCCGGTAAGCCGATGGACCAGTTCTGGCTGTTGCAGAACCAGGGGATTTACGCCACAGACGCCGATGTGCCTGGCGCATCCGGCGGCAAGGCGCTCACCTACAACGGTATCCCGCTCCGTGGCGGCGATCCGCGCTGGGAAGACGTTAACGGGGATGGCACCATCACCAACGCCGACCGTGTCATGAAAGGCCGCATCATTGCGCCGCTGCGCGGAGGATGGAGCAACACGATGGTGTACGGCCGCTGGTCGGCCGATGTGCTGTTCACCTTCGCTACCGGTAATCACTTGCTCAACGGCGACGCTGCCAACCGGCTGGACTTCGCCAACCGCGAAGGCGCCAATAGCCTCGACGGGGTGAAGGAGCTGACCTTCTGGCAATCGGCTTCCAATCTGGATAAATATCCCCGGTACAACCCCTGGAGCCTCGTGAACCCTTATCAGGCGGAGCAGGACCTTTTCCTTGAAAAAGCCTTCTGGCTGAAGCTGCAGGCGTTTACGCTGCGGCACGATCTGGCAGGTTACGGATTCATGAAACGTTCGGGATTGCGCAAGCTGCAAGTGTACGCCACGGCGATGAACCTGTTCACGCTGACGCCGTATAAAGGCGGAGACCCTTCACTGGCAGGGCTTACCGGTATCCATTACGGTGTGCCGCAGCCCTTGCCGCGCACTTTCACCATCGGCATCAACGCAGACCTTTAAAAGCTACTTCTACATGAATATGCAACGTTCATACATCTTTTTTCCTCTTGTCGGGTATGATGCTGGCGGCCTCCTGCCGGACGAAGCTGGATGTGCAGCCTTCGCACCTCGTGCCTGAACAGAAAATGTGGACCACTAAAAACGATGCACGTTCCGCCGTGTTTTCCGCCTACGCGCTGCTGCGTTCCGCCCTGGCCGACAAGAACGCCTGGCTGGTGTACGGGGAACTGCGGGCCGGGGATTTTACCAGCGTTTCGCGGGGCGACCTCAGCGCCGTAACGGCCAACCAGTTGACCGCATCTTTTCCCGCGCTGGAAAACTGGAGCAATTGGCGACCTTTCTACGCGGTGATCTACCAGGCCAATCTCTGTCTCGAAAAACTGGAGACCGTTCATAAAAACGACTTCCGGTATACCGAAGAGGAAATGAAGGTAGACCTGGCGCATGTGCGGTTCCTCCGGTCGCTGGCGTATTTCTACCTCGTACGTATCTGGGGCGATGTGCCCCTGGTGACGCGCGCCGTGAGCGGCGAATTCGTACCGCTGGAACGCGCGCCCCAGGCCCGTGTGCTCGATATGGCCGCAGCGGATGCACAGGCGGCGGCACAAGCCCTGCCCTGGAAATACGATCAGCAAAGCCCGGAGCTGCGGTCGCAGTACTGGGGCCAGCCCAGCGCCTTCTGGCAGGGCGTCATCGCCGGGAAAGGATCGGCGTACATGCTGCTGGCGCACATCGCGGCGTGGCGCGGAGATTATCTTTCGACGGATAAATTCGCCCGGCTGGTGATCGACAACCGTTCGAAAGGCGGTTACGCCCTGGTGAATACGACTACGCTGACCGGGAATGGGGGTGTGTTTACCGGTCAGGCGGAAGACATCGTTTTCGCCATGCCGTTCAACAAAAATTACCAGGAATCTTCCGCCTCGGGGCATATCGAAGAATGGGTGCTGGCGGAGCCGTTTATCTCCAAAGCCCAGCCCGATATCTTTATCAGCAACGATTCCATCCTCCGGATTTTCGACGAACCGAACGACGAGCGCTTTAAAGTGACCGACGGTGGCGCCGGTGTCGGGAATTATTTTACCGGCTTCGGTAATCCCGTTCCGCTTTTTTCCAAAATCCGGTTGCTGAGCGTAACGGGCGCCAATCCGCTGCGCAGCTATCAATCCGCCATCGTGGTGTTCAGGTATGAAGAACTGCTGCTCCTCAGGGCAGAAGCACTGCTGTACCTCGGCAAAACCGGGGAGTCCGCACAGGTGCTCAACAGCGTCCGCGGACAGCGGGGCATCGGGGAGTATAAAGGCCCGCTTGCAGGGCTGGCCAACGCCATTCTGCAGGAACGGCGGCGCGAGCTGCTGGGAGAGGGCTGGCGCTGGTTCGATCTGGTACGGTTCGAAAAACTGGAACAATATTCCCGTTTCTCCCCGGCAGATCTGGCCAATGGCGCGCAATTCTGGCCGATTTCCAAATCGCAGCTCAGCTCCGCTTCTCCCATCCAACAAAACAAATACTGGCAACAATAACCATTCGCTTCATGAAACGCATTCAAACAATATTATTGCTGTGCCTGTTCTGCGGGGCCGTCTGGAGTTGCAGGAAAGACGATACCTACCGCCATTCCCGCCCCGTGGAAGCATTCGGCGGCACTACCTACGACTACCTGAAATCCCAGCCGGAGAATTTCAGGGACGTGTTGTTCGTACTGGAAAAATGCGGGCTGGCAAACCTGCTCAAAACGGACTCGGTAACGCTCTTCGCCCCCACAGATCAAAGTCTCCACGCCGCCATGGAGAGTTACAATGTTTACCGTAAAACCCTCGGCCTCGCGCCCGCTGGTATGGATGACGTGGATTCGTCGTCGTGGCGGGCCGTCATGGGCAATTACCTGTTCCGCGGGGCCTACAAAATGGTCGATTTCACCGGTCAGGACGGTACGCAATTGCTGTCGCTCTCCCTCCGCCATTTCAATATGCGGCATACCACCCGCGCTGCCGCCGGTGCCCCCGGCCTGGGCGCCGAAGTGATCAGCATGGCGTACCTGAACGGGTCGCGCTTCACCAAATACTGGCTCGCTTCTTTTGCCGGCACCACCAACATCGTTACGAAAAACGGTACGGTGCACATCCTGGAGCCCAGGCACGTGCTGGGTTTCAACACCTTCGTCTTTAAAGCGCGGGAAAAGCAGAACCTCTGGTCGGAAATGAAAGTGTTCGCCGATGGCGCGCGCACCCAGCCCAACGGCACCATCAACCTCTGGAACTTCTACGTGAAACGCCTCAAAGCGATTGATGGGCAAACGGTGGAAACCGAAGCACTGACCAACGGCCCCACCGGCGATCAGATGCAGATCACCGTTAATCCGGACTTCTCGGCGGTTGTGAAAGCGGCGCCTTCCGCAGCGAACCAAACGGTAGAAGACATGGGTTCCCGCTTCGACCCCGATAACCTGGCTTTCAACCTCAAGTTCAGGTTCATGGATGCGCAGGGGCAGGAGCATAAGGTCGAGGAAATTTTACGTTACACCGCTATCAGGGAGCAATAAACGATCAACATGAAAAAATTACAGCAAATGAAATGGAACAGCTGCCTGGCAATACCGGTCGTGATGGTGCTGGCCATCGCCTGCAAGAAGTTGCCTGAAAAGAAGGATTACCTCAGCCAGGATGCCAGCTTCAACATGAAATCGGTATACGAGCCCATTCTCGGCCGCACCGCGCTGGAGCTGACGCAGTTCAGCGCCGATGGTTCCACATACCCGCTCATTTTCTCGATAGAGAACGCCCGCACCAAAAACGGCGGCCACACCAATGTACCCGAGCTTTTTCAAAAAGTGAAAGTGCAGGAATGGAAACGCGACTACACCGGCCTCGAAACCTCGCTGGCCGAAATCGAAGCCAAGCGCGTGTGGGTGGAAGCGCCTTTCCTGGAAGTACGCAGCGGCTCCGGCGATATCATCTTCCGCAATGCGCCGTCGACCCTCATCCGCAGCTACCCCGATTCCGGGTACCTTTTCGATATCAAGGTCCGCAACAAAGGCAATGAAAGGATTATCAAAGACTTCTGGCTGCGGCCCATCAAGGAAGTACCGTACGAACCGTATGAATTCGATGTGTATACCCGCGAACGCAAAACGGAATCCCGCCCGCGGCCTTCCGGCGGCGGCGCCAACATCGTGCCCTACACCATTCACCCAACGGGTGTGAGCAAGATGTATTTCACGAAAGACAGTCTTTTCACCGATACCCTCATCTCCGTATACTTCACCAAAGAAAATGCCACCGGCCATTCGCTGACGTTCAAGTTCGTGGACCCGCGCTTCAACCCGATCGACCCGGCGAAGTTCAGCAATACGCAGTGGGATAAGATCCTGCACGGCTTCAATCGCCGGCAAACCGCCATGGGCGTTACCTATGACGTGGCATATCCCATCCCGCTGACCCAGCTCAACACCACCTGGGCCAACAGCGGGAAAGCGAACGTGAAATTCGGTTATAGCCGGAAAGGATTCGGAGGGGAAAGGCTGGATGCGAGCTTCGGATTGAATTTCGCCATTTATGAACCGGGCGACTGGACCATCACTTTCTACTTCCGCCGCGATCCCATTTTTAACGACGATTAATTCCCTTGAATATGAAATTATTTTTTAATCGCTTTTCGCTGATCGTGCTGTTCCTGTTTTGCTACAGCGCAACGAATGCACAACTCATCACCGTGAAGGGAAGGGTAGTGGCGGACGAAGGCGGCCCGCTGCCGGGCGTTTCCGTGCTGCTGCATCAGCAGGGCGCCGCGCCCAAGCCCATGGCCGCCACAGACCAGAACGGCAATTTCACCGTTTCCGTTCCCGGCAACGCCCGGCTGGAGCTGCGTTTTATTTCCTACGAAACGCTGGTGGTGCCGGTGAACAACCGCACTTCGCTCAGCATCGTCATGAAGCCGTCTTCCACCTCGCTGAAGGAATCGGTGATCGTAGGGTATCAGAAAAAGACCCGCGAAACGGTGACGGGCGCTGTTACGCGCATCACCGGGAAAGAGCTGCAGGACGTTCCGGTGTCTAACGTGGAACAACTGCTGCAGGGCCGTGTTGCGGGCTTAAACATCCAGCAGAATACCGGGGCGCCCGGATTCAGGGGCGCTTCCTCCATCCGTGGCCTGTCCCAGATGATGGTCAACGGCTCGGGAGATAACGCCTACCTCACGCCACAGTCGCCGTTGTACGTGATCGATGGCGTGCCGGTAGATGCCAACGCCGGTTTCGAATACGGCTTCCAGTCGCAGGGCCCGGGCACCAGCCCGCTGTCGCTCATCCCGCCGGAAGATATCCAGTCCATCGACGTGATGAAAGACGCGGAAGCCACCGCGCTCTACGGCTCCCGCGGCGCCAACGGCGTAATCGTTATCACCACCCGCCGGGGCCAGTCGGCCGTACCGATCGTTCGCTATGCGGGCAACATGTTCATCAATTTCACCCCCCAGCTCCGCAGCACCATCGGCGGAAAGGACGAGCGGGCATACCGGGTGAGAATGATCCAGGACGGCAAAAACCTGAGCGAGATCTATCGCATCAGCCAGACCCAGTTCCTGTCAGACAGCCTCAACGCGTTTTTCAACAACTCCACCAACTGGCAGGATATCTATTATCAAACCACCTACAACCATACACATAACGTGTCTGTTTCCGGCGGCGACCAGCGGCTGAACTACAAAACCAACCTGAACTATTATACCGAAGAAGGCGTAGTGCGCAACACGGGCTTCGACCGGTATTCCCTCAACCAGAACGTGAACTTCAACCCCACGCCCCGCCTCCAGCTGTCGGGCTACCTGTCTGCCGGCCTCGGTAAAAAGCTCAAAGGCAGCGGGAACGGTCTTACCGATGTGGGCGCAGGCAGCAATGTAAGCTCATCACTGCTTCCCGGCCCGTCTTACTTCAACAACGTAGGGCATTTCACCAATTCCATCTACCGGGTGAACGATACGCGTACCTATGATATCCGGACGTACCTGAATATCATGTATGAGCTCATGCCGCACCTGCAACTGTCTACCAACACCAGCTACAACTATACCTCCGACCAGGAAGATACCTTCATCCCCGCGCTTGCCAATAACGACAAACCGGCGGTGTATGGTTTCAGCGGCAGGAAAAGCAACCTCTACAACCGGAGCAGCATCAACTACAACAACACCTGGAAGGAAAAGCACAGCGTATATGCCTCCGTGTTTTCCGAAGCCACGATCGTGAATGTACAGAACAAGGTGATCAATCAGTCTAACGGCCCGAACGATAACTACCATGGCCCCTACGGCTTCAGTTCCTACTTTTCTTCCGTGAGCGGAACGCCGGATGCCGGCGGCTTCAGCGAAGTGCACAGCGTGGGCTTTGCGGCCAACCTGAGCTACGACTACAACAAGAAATACGTGGTCAACTTCAACTACCGGGCAGATGGCAACTCGTTTGCAGGGGAGAACGAACGCTGGGCGCATAGCCCCTCTGTTGGCCTGCGCTGGAACTTCAACAAGGAAAAACTGCTGGAGAATGCCGAATGGCTCGATTTCGGCGACCTCCGTTTTAGCTATGGCGTGAACCTCCGTCCCACAACCAATATTTACGCCTCGATGGGCTGGTACGACGTGAAAGGCAACTACAACGGCGTTACCCGTATTTCGCCGCACCTCGGCCAGATGCCCAACCCGTTCCTGTTGCCGGAAGAAGTGGAACAATTCAACTACGGGTTCGACATGAGCATTTTCAAGGGGCGCATCGGGCTTACGTTCGACGCTTATACCAAAACGGTGTACAACATGCTGTATTCCCGTAAACTACCGACGGGCACAGGGTTTGAGCAAACCTTCACGAACGACGCATCGATCTATAACTACGGTTACGAAGCGATGCTGACCGTAAGGCCTTTCAAATCCGACAGCAAGATCAACTGGACGATCAGCCTGAACGGGGCCGTGAACCGCGATGTGGTGCTTTCGCTGCCCGGCGGCGCGGCGCAGTTGCTTTCTGACGACAAGACCATCATCAACCGCGTAGGTTACAGCGCTACTTCCAATTACCTCCACATCTACGAAGGCGTGTACCGCACGAACGCAGACGTGCCCGTAGATCCCATCACCGGCCTGCCCATGCGCAACGAAGGGAAGGATTTTTACAAGGCCGGCGATGCCCGGTTCCGGGACGTGGACGGCAACTATGTGCTCAATGATGCGGACCTCCAGGTGGCAGGTACCCCCATCGCCCGGATCACCGGCGGTTTCTCATCTTACCTCACCTACAAGAACTGGAGCATCAACCTCAACGGCACCATCCTTTTCCGCCGCGACCTGCTGAACAAGGCCCTGGCCGAGCGTATGACCAAATTAAGGGACCCCTTCGACGACGCTACGTTCGTAGACCTGCGGGACCTCGATTACTGGAAAGGGAACGGCGACGTGGCCAAATATCCCAATCCGTTCGATTACTACTCCACTTCCGATTCTTACCGTATTTACCAGACGCTGTTCCAGGAAGACGGGAGCTTCATCAAACTCAACGCGGTAACGATCGGCTATTCCGTAGACCGGACGTGGCTGCGCAGGTTCGGGATGAACGCCTTCCGGATGTACACCACCGTGTCTAACCCGCTGATGTTTACCGGCTACAGCGGGCCGAACCCTGAAGCGGTGACCGACCTTGGGCGCGACCGGCTGGATACGTACCCGGTGGCAAGGTCCCTTTCGTTCGGTTTGAATATTGAGTTCTAAAAAAATTGGCATGAAGCGACTAACCTGTATATTTCTCATCACTGTGCTGGCGCTCGGCGCCGGATCCTGCAAAAAGTTCCTGACGGTGGCGCCGCCAGATCGTATGAGCGACGCCTCTTTCTGGAAAACGAAAAGCGATGTCGAATCCGCCATCGCCAACGCTTACGGCTTTCTTTTCGATATCCTCACCAACGGCCCGTACGTGCCGGGGAACGGCGATTTCCGCGCTGGTGAGATCGACGCCCCGCCCAGCTTTGACGTATTCGCCGCCATCGCGCAGCAAGACCTGACCAACAAGAACCGGCTGTCGAGATACAACATGAACAGCCTGGCAGACTGGTACCCTTTCTACCAGTCGATCGCCGCCTGTAACATCAGCCTCGACCGCATTCCGGCCGTAGCGGCCTTGTCTGAAACCGACAAGAAGCAGTACATGGCCGAATTGCGCTTCCTCCGGGCGTTCACCTATTTCTATATCTCCCGCATTTACGGTGATGTGCCGTTGTACACCGAAGCGTACGACCGGCGGTCGCTGCCCCGTACGCCGATGGTGGAAGTATTGCAGTTCTGCCTGAAGGAGCTCAACGAGATCCGGGAAGACCTGCCCTGGCAATACGACGATCCCACCAAATGGGGCGTTCGCGCGGCCCGTGGCGCGGTGTTTTCGCTGATCGCGAATGTAGACATGTGGGCCGCGGGTTTCGATAAAGACAACCAGCGCGCTTACTGGAAAGAAGCCGCCGAAGCCATCCAGGCCCTGAAGGCGTCGGGGCGCTTTGAGCTGCTGCCGCTGGAAGAGTGGCGGCGGATATTCAAAGGCCGCACCCGCGAAAGTCTGTTCGAGTTCTCCGTGAACACCAACTACGGCACCACCACCCGGTATGTAAGCATCGGCCAATGGACGCTGCATTCCCCACTGGTGGTGGGTTATGCGTCCAGCGACGTGTATTATTCCTCCGACTATATCAAGAAAATATTCCCGGTAGACAAATCCGACAAGCGCCGCGATCTCTGGTTCTATTTACCCTATGCCAATAACAATCAGTCGATGTTCATGAAGTACAGCAACGTGGTGAACATGATCACTTCCGCTTCCTGGCTGCTGGACGATGACCTCATTATGTTCCGTTACGGCGGCGAGCTGCTGACCGGTGCGGAAGCGCTGGCCAACCTCGGGCAGGATGGGCCGGCAAGGGAAATGCTGAACCTCGTCCGCGCCCGTGCCGGTACCGAGCCTTTTACCGGCTCCGGCCAGGACCTGAAGAATTTCATTTTCCTGGAACGGCAGCGCGAGCTGATCGGCGAAGGCGTAAGGTGGTACGATCTGGTTCGGACGGGCAGGATCACGGATCCCGAGCAGGTGAAAAGCTACCTCACGCAAGACCAGTTCAACCGGGGCGGCTGGATGTGGCCCATCGATGAAAAGGCCCGCAATTTCAATCCCAACATCACTTTAAATTCATACTGGACACGATGAGAAAGCTAATATGGATGATGGCGCTCGGGGCCGTAATAGGAACTGCATCCTGTAAAAAGGATTACTATGTCGACTCCGGCCTCCAGCGCGGCGTGTACGACGGCGATACCTACGAATGGCTGGCAACGAACCCCTTTTACTTCGATACCCTCGTTACGGTCATCAAGCTGGCCGGACTGGAAAATGTTATCCGGGATTCGTCGGTCACCTTTTTTGCGCCTACAGACCTGGCGATCAAGCGGGCGATGAACGATGTGCATAGCTGGCGGTACGCGGCGTTCAAGGATTCGCTGCGGCTCGACGAAGTGCCGGCCGAAGTGTGGCGGAAATACCTGTCGCGCTACATATTCCGGGATAAGTACAAGCTCAAGGATATTTCCCGGCTGGCGCCCGACCTGCCCGATCTGTACCCCGGCATGAATATGGAATCCTGGCAGGGTTATATCATGAACATCGGCGTCATTTTCAGCGATTACAACGGTACGAAAGACGTGGGGCCGAGGAAGGTGGTGATCAGCGATATCCGGAGCCTGGAAAGGCCTTCCTACTTCGTGTCGTACGCCGCCACGTCGGACATGCAGACGCGCAATGCGATCGTGCACGTCCTCAACAGCGAACATTACTTCGGTTTCGACGGCAATAACTTCATCAATACGATCAAGGAATATATTCAATAAACATACTGATCACGGCCACATGAACAGCAAAAGAACATACAACAACTGGTTCCCGGTATGGATGCTGGCACTGCCCGCTATGCTGGCGGCCTGCAAGAAAGACCCGTTTTCGGGCACCGATCCCTATGCCGGTGCAAAAGAGCCGGTGCAGATAAAAATCGACAAAACGGCTTCGGTGCCGGGCTACGGCGCCGCCGGCACAACGGTTACCATCAAAGGCAGCGGGTTTCAGCGGTATAAAGACAGCGGCCTTGCCGTGAAATTCAATGGTGTGGAAGGACAGATTTCTTCCGTGACAGACGAAGCCGTCTCGGTAAAAGTGCCGGCATCCGCCAGCAGCGGCCTGATCACACTGTCTGTAGCCCGCCAGGTATTTCCCGGGCCGAGGTTCCGCGTCACCGGGCCCATCACCATCGACCAGCAATTTGCGTCGATGCCGGGCGCCGATAACGGCAACATCAAAACCCTGGCATATGTACCGGGCGGCAAATATCTGATCGGCGGCACTTTCGACGACTACGATAACTCCGGCGCCAAAGACGGCTATCATGGCCTCGCGCGGATCAATGCAGACGGGCATATCGACCGGGATTTTAAAATAGGGAAGGGATTTGGCGGAAGCGTCAATGCCATCGCGGTACAGTCTGACGGAAAAATAGTGGTCGGCGGAACTTTCGATAATTACGATGACCGTTTTCAGGCAGGGTACGTATCCCGCATCACCCGCCTCAACGACAACGGGTCGATGGACAGCCTGCAGATCACCAACGTGGCCGGCAAAAAACAGGGCATCCCCGCGCTGAACGCTTACTTCGACGGAGATATCCATCACATCGTGCAAACGCCCGACAGCGGAAAGCTGGTCGTGTTCGGCAGCTTCAAATATTTCATGCGCAAAAACTTCGCCGGCGTGACGGTTGACGGGTTGCGGGATTCGATCCTGGTAGACAGTATCAGGATGGAAGGGATGGTGCGGCTGCATGAAGACGGTACGTTTGATTCTTCCTTCCATTTCAACGCGGCCACGCGGAGCAGCTTCGCCGGGCCCAACGGCCCTGTGAACGACGCCGTAATGCTGGACGATGGCAAGATGCTCATCGTCGGGAACTTTACCAGGTACAACGGCCAGTCTAGCCCCAATATCGCCCGGCTGAACAGGGATGGCTCCGCAGACGGCGATTTCAGTCCCGGCACGGGCCCGGATGCCAGCGTGAACAGCGTTTGCGTGCTCGCCGACGGGCGCATCCTCATCGCCGGCGCCTTTATGAAATACAACGGCGCGGAAAGCCGCAAGGTAGCCGTGCTGAAGGCCAATGGCAGCGGAGACCCCTCATTTTCCGTGGGCACGGGCGTGAACGGCGGGCCTAACGGGCTTGTGCGGAAAGGGTTCCAGTTGAAAAACGGTAAAATCCTGATCACCGGTTCATTCGATCTCTTCTCCGGCGTCCGTCGCGAAGGCACCGTGGTGCTCGACGGAGACGGCAAAATAAGCGAAGGGTACAACACCATGGGCGGCATGAGCGGATTTGTAGATGCCATGCTGAACGTGCCGAACGCCAACGCCACACTGATGGTGGGCTCCTTCACGGAATTCGATTTGCTGTCGCTCAGCCGTATCGTACTCCTGCGCTATTGATCTCAAAAATTCAACTATGAAAAGATTTTATATCTGTTTACTGATAGGGCTGCTGGGCCTGTCGGCCTGTTTCAAAGACAAGCTGCTGGTAGTGGGGCCGCCCAACGACATCGATCCCGCGGATACGACCACGGCGCCAGTCGCCTCCGGGATCAAGAGAAAAGTATTGCTGATCGGTGTTTCCGGCTTGCGCGGAGATGCGATGGAAGTGGCGCAGGTGCCGGCCATCGCGGCGCTGCTGCCCAATGCCGTGTATAGCTATGAATCGCTCACACAGCAGCCAACGCAAAGCGGCTCCGGATGGGCGTCGCTGCTCACCGGCGTGTGGAGCAACAAGCATGGCGTGAAAGACAATTCCTTTACCGGCTACGACGCCGTTAAATTCCCGATGGCTTTCCGCTATGTGAAATTATTCTCGCCGAAGCTGCGCACGGTATCCATCCAGTCGTGGCCGGTGCTGAACCAGCAATTGGTGAGCGGTGCCGATGTTTCCATCAGCCTCCCCGATGCGGATGCGCAGGTGAAAGATAGTGCGGTGAAGCGCCTCGGGCAGGATGATCCCGATCTGCTCCTCGTGGGCTTTACGGGTGTGAAAACCGCCGCGCATCAATTCGGGTACGGCCCCGATGTGCCGGAATACATGCAGGCCATCGAACAGGCAGATACCTATATCGGCGAAATCCTCGCTGCGCTGAAGGCCCGGCCTGGCGCGGCGCAGGAAGACTGGCTGGTGATCATCGCTTCCGACCACGGCGGCATCGCCAAGGCGGAAGGTGGTAGTTCGCCGGAAGAGCGGAATATTTTCACGCTCTTTCATAACAAAGCCTTCACCGGCACGAAGGTAGAGCAGCCGCTGACTTCGCTCAGAGCCGCGCGATACGCGTCTGACGGGCAATATGCGGCTTCTGCAAGCCCGTTGTACAATTTCGACAGTATCAAACAGTTTACCGTACAGTTCAACGTGCGGACGCGCGGTTTCGTCAGCGATGTGCCTTTCGTCGGCAACAAAGACTGGAACAGCGGCAATAACCCCGGCTGGTTACTTTGCCCGGTGGGGGCCGGGAAATGGAAATTCCAGGCCGGCAGCGGCAGCGGGAGGGTAGACATTAATTCCTCCGCGGCCGGGATCAACGACAACCGCTGGCATACCATTGCCATTACGGTAGACAGGCGCACCGGCCCGGGCGAAGTATTGCTTTTCCAGGACGGTGAACCGGCGGGCAGCAGTTCCCTCAATAACCTGTCGCCCTTCGCGCCATCGGGGCAGCAGCTGAAGTTCGTGATTGGGGACGACATAACCGGCAAATACCGGATCAATTGGGGAAACGACGATTTCCTCATGTCGAACGTTTGCGTTTGGGATACGCTCTGGAAAAAGGAAGATTTCAAAAAGTACAGCGGGTGCGACACCACGCAGCATACCAATCCCTATTTCAGCCGGATGATCGGCTGGTGGAAGGGGACGGGCCCCAACGGCAACCAGCTGGCCGACGCCAGCGGCCGCGACAACCCGCTGACGGTTTTCGGCAATCCGAACTGGATCACACAGGAAATTTCCTTCTGCAACGTACCGCAGCCCGCTGCCGTGCCGCAGTCGGTGGATGTGCTCCCCTCCATTTTCGCCTGGCTGAAAATTGCCGCCGACTCCGGTTGGGGGCTGGACGGTATCAGCAGGGTGCCATAGCAGATATTAACAATCGAATCAGAGCTTACCATGAATAAACTGAAGATATTTTGCGCCTTTGCGGCCGGGGTACTGGCCATCGCAGCCTGCAACAAGCCCGTGCTGTTCGACGAGCGCGTGGGGCAAGACAGTTCCATCAATACCGGGTCTAAAAAGAAGATACTGGTGATCGCCATCGAAGGCGCCCGCGGCCAGGTGGTGAAAGATGCGGACATGCCGCATTTGAAATCGCTGCTCGAACATTCCATCTATAGCTGGGATGCGGTGTCTGACACCTTGTCGAAAGACGCCGCCAGCTGGGCGGGCCTTTTCACGGGCGTCACCAATCTGAAAAACGCGGTGAAGGAATCCTGGTACCGCGGCCACAACCTGCAGGCATTCCCGTCTTTCCTCCAGCGGCTGGCAACCAACCCTGTGCTGGATATCGTGAGCGTATCCAGCAGCGCGTCGCTGAACGATACGCTGCTGAAAAGCGGCAGCGCCAACGCCTGGGTCAATACGGCCGGGAACGATGTACAGGCGCGGGACAGCGCGGTAAAACGCCTGCAGTCGGGCAGCCCGGATGTATTGGTGGTAGCGTTTAACGGCGTGCAGCGCGCCGGGGTAACCGGCGGGTTCAGTGCAGCCGCAGCTACTTACATGGATGCGCTCAAAGCGGTGGATGGTTATGTGGGCGATGTGCTCAACGCGATGCGCAACCGGAGGGATTTTGCGCGGGAAGACTGGCTGGTGGTAGTGACGTCTAACCACGGCGGCCTCGAAACCGGCGCTTATGGCGGCGCTTCGTTCAATGAAAGGAATATATTCCTGTTGTACCATCACCCATCGTTCGTGTCGCGCCAGGTGGAAATGCCCCTGGTGAACGTGCCTTACGATGGGAAGTATGCTTTCTTTAACCGGGAAAACGGGAACGACAAAGCGGCCTATACGAACAATCCTATTTTTAAAGTAGGGGCCGACCAGAATTTTACTATCGAGTTCAACATCCTTACCCAGCTCAATTCCGGCGCAGACCATCCGGTGATCGCCAATAAGAACTGGGGAAGCGGCGGCAATACCGGCTGGGTGATCTATAAACAGAACGGCAACCTGCGCCTGAACTTCAAGGGCGTCGGCACCAGCCGTATCGATGTCCGCAACGGGCCTCCCGTAGCCGACGGCAAATGGCATCACATTACGGTTACATTTAACCGGCAGGGAACGGTGGACTTTTATATGGATGGGAAATTTTTCGTTTCCGGTGGCAGCATTGCCAACAAAGGCAGCCTCGATGCAGAACTGCCGCTGGCGATCGGGTCGGACGGGACGCTGAACTACGGTTACAACGGGGCTAATACGTCCGGCGAAAATTACATCGCGGATGTGCGGGTGTGGAATACCGTTCTTCCGGCGGCCACGATCGAAGCCTGGGCTTTCCGGACGGTGACGAACCAGCATCCTTCCTACGCCTCGCTCATCGGTTACTGGAAAGCGAATGAGCAACCGGCGGGCAATACGATCAAGGATTACAGTCCGAGCGGGGTAGACCTCGTGATGCAGAACACGCCGCGTTGGGACGCGCGCACCGAGGTGCTCAACCCTTCTTCCATCGACGCTACGCTGCTGGTGCCGCGCGCGATGGACCTGACGTCGAACGTACTGGCATGGATGGGCGTAAAAATGAAACCCGATTGGGCGCTAGACGGCAAAGTGGAGATAGTAGAATAAATCGTCATACAACTTTTGTTGAAAGGGGGGCTATTTCCATGGCCTCCCTTTTTTGTTGGTGGGGATCATGAAGGTTTCGACATGATCCTTTTCCGGTGTTTTTTACCCCAATCTTCCATTTCGACGATGATCTTCTTCAGCGTTTTGCCATAAGGCGTAATGGAGTATTCGATATGGACGGGCGTTTCGTCGAATACTTTCCGGATGATCAGCTGGTTCATTTCGAGCTGGCGCAATTCTTTGGACAGCATTTTGGGTGTGATGCCCTGGACCAGGTTTTGCAGATCCTTGAATCTCCGTTTTTCGAACATCAGCAGCATTAAGATCTGCAACTTCCATTTGCCGCTGAGGATGTCCAATACATCCCGGATCGGGAGGATGGAGCGGGCGCATTCTTCTATCGACGGTTCTTTCATGTGTTTCAAAATTGGATTTTACATCGCACTATACAAAAGTAAAGTACTATACTTTGGATAGCGAAAGTAAGTAATTTTGACGGGTCGATGCATCAGACAGGTTCAATAATCCAATCACCACCAAAAAAGCAAAATGACACAGGAAGCACCCATCGCAACAACTCCGGATAAAACGACGGAGGTGTTCATGCATTACTTTAACCTGGGTAATGTAGACGATCTGATAGACGCATATTACGAGAAAAACGCGGTCATCGCCGGGAGCCCCGGTAGCATTGCCCGCGGAGCGGCGTTGAAAGAAGCGTTGCTGCCGTATTTTTCATTGAACGGAAGAATTTCCGGCGCAACGCGGCACACATTGATCAATGGAGACATCGCACTCCTCATCCTCGACTGGGCAGTGGAGTTTAACGATGAAAAAGGGAATCCCGCGAGATATGGCGGCACTTCAACGGACGTAGTGCGCAAAGGCGCGGACGGCGTTTGGCGCTGTGTGATCGATAATCCGCATAATATATTGTAGGCGTAGCAGTTGTTCCCAACGGAAAAGGCAAGCTGGCGTAGGCCGGTTTGCCTTTTTTTCTTATCATTGTTGACCTATGGCGCAGCTGATTTCCAAAGTCCAGTATAAAAATTTCGAGATAGGAGAATTTGTTGATATCCAGGAGCGTGGATTTGAAGAAACGATTGCATTGATCAATAGTTATCCCTGGAATACCGAACGAGAAAAGATCGAAATCAGTTTAACGAACCCTTCCATTACCATTGAAGGAAAGCAAAACGATTTTTTGAAGATTTCGGTGTTTTATCATCAAAAATTTGTCCTGCATTACTTTGACGACAAGCAAATACTTTTTACCAAAAGTTTTACCCATTTGCAGGATGCGTTCCCTTTCATTCAAACTTTTTTCGGGCAAGTCCCGTTCGAACCAACAGGTTTCAAGAAGGAAAATACCTTGTTTAAAAGCAATTTGAAGCATTTTGTGACGCAGGACTTCAGATATTTCCTGACGCCAAAATCGATCCGGAAGTATTTGTGGTCAACATGCTGGTTAAGTTTTTTCATGACTGCAGTTTTAATTTTCATAGGCATTTTGGCAACGTCTCATCCATTTTCTTTTTGGTTGAGGATGTGGATGTTAATATTAATTATTGCGGTGGGAGGCGGTGTGCACCTGTTTGTCTTTTTTAGATATGTAAAATATGCGAGGGGCAAGCTCCTGGTCATGTCGAGAAGGAATGATGTTTTTTATTTCGGCGAGATAGATAATCCCGTGAAATACGATAAAAGAGATTTGTTGGATTACTCGATTAAAATGGTTAGTGGAAGTCGAAATCCTTACAGCGTGTTTGCAGTTACAAAATTAAATCTGAAGGATGGCACGATCATCCAGGTCCCCAATATTTTGGTAGACCATTTAGAGATGGCGCATAAGTTATATGCGTATAAAATAGTGGACGATCACGGTTTTCCGTTTTTATGAAGGATAGGTCTGTTTTTCGAATGAATCGGCATATGGATGATTTGCCGATGGGTGAGCGTCGTTTAAAAACTTTGAATGATTCGCCCTATATTGGCCAAATGAACCGTTCCCTACTTTTTATCGCGCTACTCATAGCCGGCAGCCAAACTGGAATTGCACAGGATAAGTTGACTTACAAGGCATGGGACCCTGCGAAGGAAAATATCGCCGTCCTGGAGGGGCAGGCCTGGCCCAAACAGGTCAAAGACCCTTACGATCGTCTGCCGGCAAAAGCGGAAGGCGTTGTGCGGCCTGCGGTGTGGTACTTGTCCAACAACAGCGCCGGGATGAGCCTCCGGTTCCATTCGAACTCCCCGGAAATCGTCGTGAAATACACAGTAAAAGGCGGTTTGCAAATGTCGCATATGCCGGCCACGGGCGTAAGCGGGGTGGATTTGTATGCGAAAGACAGGGATGGGGGATGGATCTGGAGCAGCGGGACCTTCGCTTTCGGAGATACCATCACCTATCGTTTTCAAAACCTGAGCGGTAATCAGGACCGGGAATATACCTTGTACCTGCCGTTGTACAATTCGGTGAAGTGGATGGAAATTTATGTGCCGGCCGATAAATCTTTTACGCCCATTCCCGTTCGCCGGGAAAAGCCGATCGTTGTTTACGGGACGTCGATCGCGCAGGGTGCTTGTGCCACCCGGCCCGGCCTGGCGTGGACGGCCATCCTGCAACGGAAACTGGACCACCCGGTCATCAACCTCGGGTTTTCCGGGAACGGCCAACTGGAGAAAGAAGTGATCGATCTCGTTGCAGAAATCGATGCCGGGCTGTATGTGCTAGATTGCCTGCCCAACCTCACGGGCACGCCAAAAGAAGCGTTGATGGAAAAGATTACGGCCGCTGTGTTGCAATTGCAAAGCAAAAGGCCCGGTGTCCCCATCCTGTTGACCGAGCACGACGGCTATACGGATGAGCTGATCAGCCCAAACCGGAAGGCGGAATCCGAACGGCCGAACCTGGCGCTGAACGAAGCTTTCAAGCAGTTGAAGGCAAAAGGGATAAAGGACATCCATCTTCTGACCAAAAATGAAATCGGCCAGGATATCGAAAGTATGGTAGACGGTGTGCATCCGAACGACATCGGGATGATGAACTACGCCAATGCCTATGCAAAAACGATCCGGAAAATACTCATACGGCCGGAAGGGAATGTGGTCACGTCCCGCCCGGTGACGCAATACCGCGAGCTGCCCGGTTATGATTGGGAGAAGCGGCATAACGAAGTGCTGGACTATAATAAAACGAACTCGCCGCAACTGGTTATGATCGGCAATTCGATCACCCATTTCTGGTCGGGCGGGCCTAAGGCGCACCTGGCCAGGGGCGCAGCGTCGTGGGATAAATATTTCGGGAACAGGAACGCCGTTAACCTGGGTTTCGGTTGGGATAGGATAGAGAATGTGTTGTGGCGGGTGTATCATGGGGAACTGGATGGGTTTTCGGCGCAGCAGATCGTATTGTTGATCGGTACCAATAATTTGCAGATCAACTCCGATGCCGAAATTGCAGAAGGGCTCAAACAGTTGCTGGCGGCCATCCGTGAGCGGCAGCCGGCAGCGAAGGTTTTGGTGCTGGGGATCCTTCCGCGGCGGGGTATGGAAGCCCGGGTCGCGAAGTTGAACCGGTTGTACGCGGGCGTGGCGTCGGCTGCAAAAGTTAGTTATGCAGATGCCGGCGGTGTATTGCTCGATAGCAACAAAAAGCTGGATGAAACGCTCTTCAGCGATGGGCTCCATCCGAATGAAAAAGGGTACGAGCGATTGGGGGCGTTTATCGGCAAGCTGATCGGCAGATAGCGGCAATGCGCGACAGGAGGATGCGTTCTCCTGTTAATGACAAATCGCTGTACACTAACGGGCAACCGTCCGCCAGCTATATACCCGTTTGATGGCCGCATTCTTTTTCAACTGGTCGAGCCCTGCGGATGTGATGCCTGTTTCATTCAGGTTTACCGCCTGCAGGTGTTTCAATTCCGTAAGTTGCCCGCAGATCTTGTCCGTTACCGGGTTTTTATCCAGCCGGAGCTTTTCCAAATTGCTTAACGCGGAAAGGAAATCCAGATCGCCATCCGAAAATCCGTTGCCCGATACATTCAGCCAGATGATATGTTTTGACAGGGGCAGTATGGCATTTTTTGCCGCAGCCGCCGTAATACCCGAACCCGCAGGTAAGGTCACATCCAGCATCAGGGGTTTGTGAAGCATCAATCTTACCGTGAGCCCTGCTTTCCGGAGATTGCCCATTAAAGCGGTGTCGGCCGATGCGGGGATGTCTGGATGGAGGTCTTGGGTAAAGTCATTGTTTGCTGCCGATACGGGGGCAAATCCCAGGTACTGCGCCGCCATGGCTTTGATGGCCACCGTATCCGGGAGTGATGCTATTGTTTTCCCGGGCTCCGCTTTTCCTTCCTTTACCCACCAGCTGATCAGTTGTAGTTCATTGCTGGACAGGGGTGGTTTCCCATCTGCCGGCATAAAGTCTTTGTGGCCGGGGTCTAACATGACGCGCCTGATCAGTTCACTGGAATCCAGGTTGCCGGGTTGTACGGCTGGCCCCGTTTTGCCGCCTTTCAGAATGCCTGGCAGGTCTTCCAGTACCAGGTCGCCTTTCCTTTTCCCGTTCCGGTGGCAGGCCGCACATTTGGCTTGCAAGACGGGCAGTACCACATCTTCAAACAGCAGGGCGTTTTCGAGGTTGGCTGGTTTCGGTCTTTCCTGCTTGAACAGTACCTGCATGGTCAGGTAATCGTGGCCATGGGTGAGGCCGGCGCCCTGATGCCCGGAATAGCTCATCAGTACTACCAGGCCGGTCAGTAACGCGGAAAACAGCGGGCGGGGCACGGGGATTTCTTTCAGGAAGAAACGGGTCGTTGAAAAATACAGCAAACCAGCGATCGCCGCCAGCGAAATACCGGATACTTTATGCCTGTTTAACGCATCCGCATCATAATCCCCTTTCAAAGAAAGCAGGTAACCAAACACGGCGGCTGATACGGCCGCTACAAAGCCCGCCAGCAAAGTGAGGGGTACCACCTGTTTCAGGTATTCGAATTTCCGGCTGTAGGATAGCAGGTTGAAGAGCAATGCCAGCAAAATGAAGCCGATGGGCAAATGCACGATTAACGGATGAAGGCGTCCCGAGAAAGTGAAAATGTCCAGCAATATCATACGTATGTTAATTTGAGCGGCAAAGCGGTTGCCAGGGTGGAATGACGGATGAAGTTCCTTTTTGATGTCATGATGGTGTGGTGATGGGATCAGGTAAGGATGTCTCTTACTACTTTTCCTTCCACATCGGTCAATCTGAAGCGCCGGCCCTGGAATTTGTAGGTAAGCCGTTCATGATCGATGCCCATCAGGTGCAGCAAAGTGGCCTGGAAGTCGTGTACGTGTACGGGATCTTTGACGATGTTGTAACTGAAATCGTCCGTTTCCCCGAAAGTTATGCCTGGCTTAACGCCTGCGCCGGCCATCCACATGGTAAAGCACCGGGGATGATGATCGCGGCCGTAATCCGTGGGGGTGAGCTTACCCTGGGAATATACCGTGCGGCCGAATTCACCGCCCCAGATCACGAGCGTATCTTCGAGCAAACCCCTTCGTTTCAGATCGGTGATCAGGGCGCCGGTGGCCTGGTCGATAGATCGGCATTGCCCCGGCATATGGGCGGGTAGGCTGCCGTGATGGTCCCAGCCCTGGTGGTATAACTGAACGAACTTCACGTCCTTTTCCAGCAGCTTTCGGGCGAGCAGGCAATTGGCCGCATAGGTGCCGGCATCGCGGGAGCCGGGGCCGTACAGGTCAAATATCTCATCCGGTTCATCTTTAACGTCTATCACATCCGGAACGGAAGTCTGCATGCGGAATGCCATTTCGTATTGTGCGATCCGGGCATCGATTTCCGGGTCGCCATACACGGAGTTTTGCAGTTGGTTGAGTTGGGAAAGGTATGCGAGCATTTCCTTCCTGTCTGCACCATCATACCCTTCGGGGTTGTTGAGGAACAGCACGGGGTCTTTTCCCGATCTGAACTGCACGCCCTGGTATTCCGAAGGCAGGAACCCGTTTCCCCACAACCGCGCATACAGCGGCTGGTCTTTTGACGCATCTTTCGAAACCAGCACGATGAATGTTGGGAGGTTTTCATTGTCGGACCCCAATCCATAACTCAGCCACGAGCCAATGGAGGGGCGGCCGGGCAGCTGGTTGCCGGTTTGCAGGAAGGTGATGGCAGGGTCGTGATTGATGGCCTCGGAGTGGATGGATTTAATGATGCAAAGTTCATCTACCACTTTTGCTGTGTAGGGTAATAAATCACTGATCCAGGTCTGGCTTTCGCCGTGCTGATTGAATTTGAAAGCGGAAGGTACCACAGGTAACAACGCCTGGCCGGAGCTCATGCCGGTAAGGCGCTGGCCGTTCCTGACGGAATCCGGGAGGTTCTGGCCCCTCAGTTTTTCCAGTACGGGCTTGTAGTCGAACGTTTCAAACTGGGAAGGGCCGCCGGCCATAAACAGGTACACGACCCTTTTGGCTTTAGGGGCGAAGTGCGGGATGGCTTTGAGGATTTCCTGCTCCATATCGCCCGTAGCGTTCCCGACAACCGGTTTGGGCGAATTGCTGAACAATTTGTTCCCCAACAGCGAGCCCAATGCCAGGGCGCCGATGCCCATGGAAGTCTGGGTCAGGAAATTGCGGCGCCCTGCCTGCCGGTTCAGTTTGGAAAAATCAGGGGTGTTGAGCCGGAACTTTTCTTCATGATGGTCGCACATGCGCTTATCTTTTTATGAGTGATGCATCCGAATTGAGAATGGTACTGGCCACTACCGTGTTGGCCGCCACCATGGCGCTATCCAGCGCTCCGTTAATGGTGTGTTGACCGGCATGCAGCCAGCCGCTTTGCTTTTTGGGAGACTGCCTGAATTTCCCCAATTCCACCTGCCGGAGTTGCAGGAGCAGATCTATTTCCTTGTTTTGCGGGGAACGGCCCGTGAGTTTCCTGAATACATCGGCGATGGCTTTTCTGCCGTCTGCTTCTACCGTCATTTGTTCGCCAAGTACTTTTGCCGCTTCGAGATAGGAGGGGTCGTTCAGGGTCACCAAAGCCTGTAAAGGCGTATTTGTTTTTTGCCGGCTGACGATGCAATAACTACGGGAGGGCGCATCGAAGGTGGCGAGTGTCGGATTGGGGACCGACCTTTTTACGAACACATACAGGCTTCGTTTGTAGACGATGCTCCCGGTATCCGCGTCGTAAGTTTTGCTGTTGATTTCCCAAAGGCCGTTTGGCTGATAGGGTTTAATGCTGCGGCCACCGATTTCCGGGTTCAGCAATCCACTTGCTGTCAGTGCGTTGTCTCTCACCATTTCGGCAGACATGCGGAAGGCCGGGCCATGGGAAAGCAGCCGGTTTTCAGGGTCTTTTTCCTTCGCGGTGCCCGACGCGCGGGAATCCTGCCGGTAGGTGGCCGACATGACGATGAGTTTGTTGATGGCTTTTACATCCCAGCCGGATGCGGTGAAATTTGTCGCCAGCCAGTCGAGTAAAGCAGGGTGACTGGGCATCTCGCCCTGGTTCCCAAAATCGTCCGCTGTTTTTACGAGCCCGGTCCCGAAGAAGTTTTGCCAGAAGCGGTTCACCGCCACCCTGGCGGTTAATGGATTATCCGGGTGTGTGGCCCATTTGGCGAGGCCATACCTGTTTTTGGGAAAATCTTTGGGATAGCCCAGGATGCTGGCCGGGGTATTGGGGAATACGGGCTCGGCAGGCATGTCGTAATTTCCCCGCGTTAATAAATATGATTTTTTAGGCGTCGGCATTTCCTGCATAACCATCAACTCTTTGACCGGAGCGCCCGCGTCCGCCAGTTTATTGCGCAGGCGCATGAGCTCTGCTCTTTCGGTTTGTAAAGCGGGCGCAACGGCAGACAGGTAATACTGCTGCAGGGCGGGAAGGTCTGGTTGTGCCGCAACGGCTGCCCAGGTTGTTTTCTTTGCGAGGATACTGACTTCCAGCGGACTGAGGCAGCGGTTATACACGGCAATATCATCGACCAGGGCATTCGCGATCCCGAAGCCGCGGTCCCAGCCGCCAATTTGCAAACCGATCTCGTTGGCGCCAATTACACCATTCACCGGATTTCCGAAAAGAATGTCTTTATTGAGCTGGTCCATGGTTGTCTCCATTTGCAGGAGCGTGCCATCCATATAAAGGTTGAAACCTGCGGCTTTGGACGAGCCATCGTACGTTACGGTAAGGGGGATCCATTTGTCGCGGGGAACGTCGGCGGTGGATATCCGGGTGATGGCGTCCGAAGGGGCGGTGTGGGCCATCATAATTTCCAGTTTGTTGTTTTTGAGGTATAGATGATATCCTCTGAAATTGTACAAACGTTCCCGGTCGCCCTTATGAAAAATAACCCCTTGTTTTAGTGCGTTTGGTAAGTTGACCCACAAGGCGATCGTAAAGGGCTGGGATTTGCGGAATACGCCAACGGGTTTTACGTCCAGCCAGTTGTCGCCGTTGAGCCGCAACGCTTTCCCGTGGCCGTTTGCGGAAAAATCGCTTCCCTTTCCCGGATCGTTCTTCATCCCGCCCATCACGCCTGCCTGCTTGCGATCCATGACATTTTTAAAATCACCATTATCGAAATTGTAGTATGCCTGCAGATTGTCTGCCGGGATCTTGAACGCTACCTGTTTTTGATATTCTTTTTTGCCGGCCCATTGCTCAAAACCGGCGTTGGCATTGCGCGCTGAGGCCTGCAGCTGCTTTTCCAGTTGCGCAATACTGTCGGTGATTATCCGGATGGCTTTTTCCTGTTCCGCTGTAGGTAATAATAAGGTAGGCGTTGGGGTAGCGTTGTTGAACGAGATTTGTCCCGCTTCATTTACGTTATTAAAGAAGCTGAAGATTTCGTAATAATTTTTTTGGGTGATCGGATCGTATTTGTGGTCATGACATTTGGCGCAGCCGATGGAAAGCCCCAGCATGGCGGTCCCGAAGGTATTCGTTCTGTCTACCACATATTCTGTCTGGAATTCCTCTTCCACGATGCCGCCTTCCATGTTTTGCGGGTGGTTGCGGTTGAAGGCCGTTGCGATGATCATTTCCTTGTCCGGATGTGGGAACAGGTCTCCCGCCAGTTGCCATTGCAGGAACCGGTCGTAGGAAAGGTTGGTGTTAAATGCTTTGATCACCCAGTCGCGGTAGGGCGACATATCCCGTTCGCCATCAATGGAGTATCCATGCGTATCGGCGAACCGGGCGGCGTCTAACCAGTCTACCGCCATCTTTTCCCCGAAATGCGGTGAGCTCAGCAGGCGGTCTACCTGTTTTTCGTATGCTTCCGGCGAATTGTCCCCGATAAAATCGTTGATCTCTTTTAATGTAGGCGGGAGGCCGGTGAGGTCGAGCGATACGCGGCGGAGCAAGAGCTCTTTATCCGCTTCGGCGGCAGGGGATAGCTTTTCCTTTTTGAGCCTGGCCTGGATGAAATTGTCGATGGGGTTATTGCGTTTCCATTCGTCTTCGTTGATCTTCGGGACGTTTGGTTTGACGGGTTTTACGAAAGCCCAGTGGGGTTTATATTCCGCCCCGTCTTTTATCCATTTTATCAGTACTGCTTTTTCCGCGGCAGTAAGGGTGAGGTGGGAGCTGGGCGTGGGCATTAAATATTGGGGATCGGTGGAAATGATCCGGTGGAAAACCTCGCTTTTCTGCAGGTTCCCCGCGGCGATGGCAACCTTGCCAGGATTCTCCGGCAGATCTGCATAGGCAAAGTCGGCAATATCCAGCCGCAGGCCGGCTTTTTGTTTGGCTTTATCCGGGCCATGGCAGGCAAAACATTTGTCCGAAAGGATGGGTTTTACATCGCTGTTGTAATCCAGCGGCCCATCGAGCGCATCATAGGCAGCCGCAACATCGGCCGGCAGGTCCGGGTTGGAGGAGGAAGATACAAACACACTCATGCCAATGATGAATGCCAGCAGTAGCAGTATTAACAGGAACCGTCGCATCAGGTGGAATTTTTACAAGTTTCAGGTGCGAACAAAAGCGACCCATCGTCTTTGTTAAATGTATATCAAATGGTGGATATGTACAATACACAAAGGCAACGTATATTTGCACAAATCCGACCTATCCAGTCTATGAACATCCATTTGCTACGATCTGCGTTTATGCTGCTGAACACCGATTATGTCCAGTTGGACCATCATTGGCGATACCGGAACGTCACCAGTACATTTTACCGTTTGTATTATATAGACGGCGGGGAGGGTAAATTGTATAACCATGCGGAAACGGTTTCGCTGGAAGCGGGGTTTATATACCTGATACCCAGCTTTACTACCTGTAATTATGAATGCAGGCATCATTTAAGCCAGTATTATATCTCTTTTACAGAAGAGTCGTCGGATGGTACATCCCTGTTCGCGACCAACAGAAAGCTTTTCAAGCTGCGGGCCAGTGAAGATGATATCCGGTGTGTGAAGCGTATCCTTGATTTGAATCCCAACCGGACGCTGGGGAGTACCTACGACCCCAGGGATTATGAGAAAACGGATATCCTGAAAGGGTTTCAGGATTTGAATAACCTCCTGCGGCCTTCGGAGTTTATCGAGGTCTCGGGATTGTTGCTGCAATTGATTTCCCGGTTTATGGGCGCGGAAACTTTTTTCATGGAAGAAAGAAGGGCCATTCCTTCCAAGATTTTAGATGCCATTTACTTTATGCAGACCAACCTGCGGACGAATATCACGGTGGAAAAGTTGGCGGCAAGGGCCAGCCAGCATCCGGATTACTTTTCCAGGTTGTTCCTGAAAAATACCGGGGAGCGCCCGTTGGCGTTCCTGCAGGCCAAAAGGATCGAAAGGGTGCAGCTGCTGCTGGTAACAACGGATTATCCTTTTTATAGAATTGCCGAGGAAACCGGGTTCGAGAGTCTTTCGTACCTGTCGCGGGTGTTTCGGAAGCAGACGGGGCAAACGCTGGGGGCGTATAGAAAGCAGCATGAAGCGGTGAAGTAAGGGGCGCCAATTATTGCGAACAGATGTTTTTCAGGGAGAATGTGGTGCTGCTTGATGGTGGTTGGGGGAAGGATTGGTGACGTTGGAGGAAAGTGTGGATGGAAAGGTGTGTAATTGCTGGTTTATGGCGGAAGAGGGTGATGATCACGATCGATCGGAGTAGATTTCAGGAGGTGAAATTCCTGATTCAACCGGAAATATTTATAAAAACAAAAAAGACAAATCAGTCTAAACCGATTTGTCTTTTTTTGGTGCCCAGAACTGGATTCGAACCAGCACACCCTTGCGAGCGCTGCGACCTGAACACAGTGCGTCTACCAATTTCGCCATCTGGGCATCCCTGGTTTTGTGTTCGGGATGGCAAAGGTAAATGATTCCCGGAACTTTCCAAATCCTTCTTCAAAAAAAATATCAAACCCGAAAACATCCATACGCATTCTCGAAAGGAGAGAGGTCGCATTCCAGCGCGTGCCGGTCCCAATGTGCGGTAGTGGCGGCGGCTTCGTAAGTGGATTGCAGAAAATCGAGCAGCGTTTTTTCCGGATCGGAAGATTGTTGCACTACGCTGTACGGTAAAATGAATTCGCCGAGGGTGTTGTCGAAATATGCGCCTGCCGGTTGAACGGGTTGGGATGCAAACCCCTCCGGCGAGGGATACGCATAACTATAAAACGCCGCCTGCGGAAAGGAATCGTTGCCCGGCCAAAAGCCGCAGGAGCTCACCTCTTTCGAATACGCCTCCTGCATCACCCGGTCCGGCATGTTCGGTGCCGAGCCCGTGTGCACCGGCGCGTCGCGGCCGGAAAAGCGCGTCACCGCCAGGTCGAACGCTCCCCAGAAAAAGTGGACCGGGCTCACTTTCCCCGTGAACCCCGACCGGAAGCGCATGAACACGGTATGGATCTGCACCATCGCCCGCCAGCAGTCCTGCATCCTGGCCGCGTCGTACGAACGGTTCGTGTAATCTTCTTCGAAAGGTATCGGGTTTTCCAGTTCGGCCGGCATGGTGAAAATTTCCACATCCACCGATAACTGTTTCAACTTTTCGAATAGCGCATGATAAAAATCGGCGACCGCCATCGGCCGCAACTCCAGCTGTTCCTGCCGCCCCTCGCTCGTGCAGATGCGCAGCCGGTGGTGCACGAAATCGAAATCGATCTGGAACAGCCCGCCGTCGTAGGGGACGCTTCCGGTCGTCAAACCCGTAGGGCTCACGAAGAGCGTCACGTGCCAGGAATGGTTGAGCCAGGGCATCTTCCGCAGCCGGATCTTGCCCACCACCTGCGTCCAGCGGTGAACGGTGGCCAGGGTGTCTTTCCAGGAATCGTATTGCAATACGGGCCATTTCGTTTTCATATCGTCAAAGTTTGCCTATCTACAACAAATGTCGCGCCCTTTGGTTGACGGTCCACTAAAACGGCAACGCCCCGGAGGGTTCCGGGGGCTGCCGCTGTCGTCTATGCTGAAGTAATACTCCCTAGATGGTAAATTTGAAATAGCACCAGCAGCTCCAGGCGCAATACCGGTCACCGATCTTGGCCCTTACGCGCCATCTGCCGGGCTGTGCGCCCACGAAATTGTAGTTGAAGCTCGTGCCCGTGATGCCATGGAATACCGCGAAGTTGCGGAAGCTCTGCGCCGCCCATTGCCCGGCGTTCACCGCGCCGAATGCGTCGATCTCGATGCTGTACGTGGCGCCGGGAATGTTCACGGGCAGCCATTTGAACGTCATCGTCCGCGGATAATGATTGAACACGCTGCCGTCTGCCGGTTCAATGGCGCGGGGAACGGCCCCCTTCCACCAGGTGAGCGTAGGATCGCCGAGGATGCTCATCCCGTAAAACCATTGGCGCTCGCCAAGATCATGGTCGGTACCGCGCGCTTTCCACCAGTCTACCATCGCATCGCCGATGCATTTGCCCTTGCCGATGGGGTCGTAGAAATCGGCGAAAAAGAGCATCGACCCGGTTTTGGTACTGCCTACGGCCGTGAGCCCGTAGTTCGTCTCACCGCCGGCCTTGTCGAAAATGTACCAGCCGCCCAGGTAATCATCCTGCGTGTAACGCGCCGTGCTGCAGCAGAACAGGTTGTAGAAGTGCGCATTCGGTGCACGGCTGTCCCGGAAATACGAGCGGTCGATCCACTCGGTGGTGCCGGTCGCCGGAATGTGGAAGGAATGGACGTGCGGGGAAGAATGCGAGCATAACTGCACGAACGAGCGCATTTTGTTCACTTCGTCTTTATACAGATCTGCATCGGTAATGTTGGGATTGGTGTATTTGGTGATGAAAGACGCGGGCGTCATGAGGTCCATCTCGCAATCGTCGAAACTCGTCCAGTCGTCTTCCACGTACGCGAGCGCGGAGCGGCTATGCCCGAGGTTCCCCGTGCGGAAGAGATGGTTCCTGTCGAAATAATTGTTGATGAGCGTGGCATCGTTCCCGCCAAGGGTGGGCGTCCACACCCGGCCGATCCATATTTCAGGGGTTACGTCGCCGGAAACGGCGTTGTACTTGCCGTCGGCATCGGTGTCTGTCCAGGTGCCGTTGGTGTCCATGTAAAAGAGATCGCAGGGGAATTCGGAGCTGGAGCCGTTGAAATCGTCGCTCATCTCGAACCAGGCCACGGGAATGGCGCCTACCATCACGGCACCCACCGGACTTTTACTGCGGATGTAATTGCGGATGTAGGCCGGCTTTCCGCCGCTCACCACATGCACGGTGGCCCAATAGCCATCACGGGCGAGGTCGAGCACGTAGCGGTCGGTGCGCTCTTTCGTGGCCGCATACACGTCTTTATGCACGAGGATGAGCACCTTGCCTTTGGGGAACCGCAGCCAGATGTTGACGTTGAGGTAGCTTTCGGTGGCGGGTGCGGCCGGACGCGGTTTTTCTTCGATCAGCGGTGTGAAATTGAGGATGTTTTTGTTCAGTTCGGCGTATTCGGCGAAGGAACTGAGGCGGATTTTGTTGGGATCGGTGAGCCGGAGATTGCGTACGCTCTGGTAGGCCTGCGCCAGCTTGTAATTGCGGCCAACGGCCTGCATGTTGAACACGGTACGGTCTTGCAGGACCTGCGTGCGAACGGTGCTCAGATTCGACAGGCTTTGCTTTTCTCCGGCTACCGGGCCGCCTTTTTGGGGTTGATTTTCATTAGACATTTTGGATGCTTTTTTGAGGTTTAACAACGACCCAAAATTACATCCATGGCATGCCGGTGAACAGGTAGCAAATACGGGAGTTTTTAAGTACAACTACGCCTGCGGTTTTTGCGGGAAATACGGGCTACGGTTGTTTTTACAATGGCGAAAGTTCGTAAATATCGATTGCATGCAGGCCTTACATGGTCGTGTATTTTATGTTGATGTATTGATCGCTATTTACTTCACTTTTTCCCACCAGGGTGATTGGGGTAAAGGTTGATGAAGTACCATCGCTTCCCCGATCATGGGCGTAGCCACGGGCATCCCGGTTTTCTGCGCTTCGGCGAGCACGCGGCGGACGGGCTCGTCCCAGGGGTGGAAAGCGAGGGAGAATTTCGCCCAGTGGACGGGCAGCATGGCCCTGGTGCGGAGGTCTGCCGCGGCCTGCACGGCCTCTTCCGGCATCATGTGGATGTTGGCCCAGTCGGTGTTGTATTGGCCGGTTTCGAGGATGGCGAGGTCGAAGGGGCCGAACCGATCGCCAATCAGTTTGAAATGCGGTCCGTAGCCGGAGTCCCCGCCGAGGTAGAGCTTTTCACTATCAGATTCCAATACGAACGAAGACCATAGCGATTGGTTTCTTTTCATCCCGCGACCCGAAAAATGCCGGGCCGGTGTAGCTGTAAGGTTCAGGCCTACAGGCAGATCTATTTCTTCCCACCAGTCCAGCTCAGTAATGATGCCGCCGTCGATGCCGTACCTGATGAGGTCTGCCATAACGCCCAGGCTGGTATATACGCTATTGATGCGATTGCATAGGCGGCTGATGGTGCGGCGGTCGAGGTGGTCGTAGTGATTGTGGGTAATGATGAGCATGTCGATAACGTCAGGCAAATCATCTACGCTATAAATATTAGTACCTGCGAAGGCTTTTGCGAAAATCGGCACGGGCGAAGCGTAGTTACTGAAAACTGGATCTACCAGTATATTCCACCCATTCATTTGGATAAGATAGGAGGAATGGCCGAACCAGGTGATGGTGGTGCCCGGCCCGGGAGGAGATTTGAGATCGCGGCGGACGGAGGGGAGCGGCCCTGGCGGGTTGACCGACTTCGGTTTGCGCATGAATTTGATGAAGACTTTCAGCATGGTGTTGTCGGCCGACATCAATAAAGTGGGCAGTTCATTATGAAAAGTGCCGTTCCTGAAGTTGGGAGAATTCCATTCCATGGAAACGAATGTACGAAGCCTGCGGGAATGTCGGATTTTTCCAATTCCGGCGTTTTCGGGGCGCTTACCTTTGCGGTATGATCACAATCGCCACATTCAGGGAGCTTTGCCTGTCGATGCCGGAAACCACGGAAGTGAAGCATTTCGACCGGCAGGCGTTCCGTACGAAGCGCAAAATTTTTGCAACCCTGCTGGAAGCGGCCAATACGGCCAATTTCCCGTTTTCGCCGGAAGAGCAGGCGGCCTGGTGCAAGCTGGCGCCCGGGGTGTTTTACCCGGTTCCCGGTGGTTGGGGGCTTCAGGGGTGGACAACCGTCGATTTGCGGAAAGTGAAAAAAAGCCAGCTGGTGGATGCGGTGCAAAGCGCCTGGTACAACGCGGCGCCGCTGAAGTTGCAGGAGCAATACAGGATGCAGAATGGATTATAGGTTAATGCAGGTTGACGAGCATCGGAATAGCTGCAAAATTTGCAGGGACGGGTGTAGTCCGCAAACAGGTGATGCCCGCCGCAGGCGTTCATTCGCTGAAACGGTATGGGTAACAGCTTATAAAATGGTGAGGTTCTTGGCCCGGTAGGGCTGGATTTCCGGGCTGTCGGCCGGGATTTCCGTGATGAGGTAATGCACTTCCTGGAGATCGGCGATCTTCATTTTCATGGAAGTATTGAGTTTTTCGGCGATGGCGAGGATGGCGATTTTATCTGCCGCCTTGATCATGGCCTTTTTCACCTGGATGGTTTCCCAGTCGGAATCCGTGAGGCCGTTGGCGGGATCGATGGCGTTGGTGCCGATGATGCAGAGGTCGGCTTTGATGTTGGACAGGTATTCGAACACTTCGCCGCTCACAGTCATTTGGCTGTAGGCGGAGATCTGGCCGCCGATGACGATCGTTTTGATCATGGGTTTATCGAGCAGTTCCACGGCCGACAAAACGTTCACCGTGATGAAAGTGGCGCGCAGGGTGGAGGGGATTTTCTTGATGAACTCCCGGATGGTGGTGCCTCCGCCGATGAGCACGATCATATCGTCCCGCAATAATTGCAGCGTTTTTTCCGCAATAACGGCCTTGCTGTTCTGTGCATAGGTCTCCGATTCATGGCCGTAATGATAGGCGATAGACATGGCGCCGCCCTTTATCTTGACAACTTCCCCGTCGTCCGCCAGCTCGTTCACATCGCGGCGGATGGTATCCTCAGAAACATTGATAAGGCTCACGAGATCGCTGTAGGTGATCCGCGTATGAATGTTAACCTGCTTGATGATCAGTTCCTTCCTGGCTTTTTTCGTCAGGGAAACCGGGGGTAACTGGTCTTGCGATTGAATGTCCATAGTCATCTCTATTCTGCTTGCAATTTGAATGTTACTGAAAATTCCGGGTTTAAGCAAGGAATTCCGGGCAAATCAACCGTAAATATAATATTCCGCATCAAAATTTCGCATTTTTTGAATGATTGTGGCTGATTTTGCGTTAATTTTTTTGAATGAATTTGGTGGGTGGATTAATATAGTATTGATAATCAGTTTATTGATTTAAATGAGTTGCTGGATTTGCAAATCGACAAGATAAGAATTTGCAATAATTGCCATAAATTCTTGCAAAAAATTTGCAAATCTTGCAGAAGTGCGTATTTTTAGTCAAGATTTTTGCATTATCCGACTTATTTATCAACCAAACCACCGAGATGAAAAAATTCCAACTGGCCGCTATTCCACGACTGCTCGTTTTACTGTGCAGTTTGCTCCTGTGCCTGGATAGCTTCGCCCAATCCCTCAAAATTTCCGGTACGGTAACGGGTGCCGATGGACAAAAAATCCCCGGCGCCAGCGTCTCCCTCGCCAGCGCACGCGGCACCGGCACCGTAACCGACGCCAACGGCCATTACTCCCTGTCCGTTCCCGCTTCCAATACGCCCGTCACCCTCGTGGTATCGTTCATCGGCTACGACCCCGTCACCCTCACCCTTCAACCCGGCCAAACCTCCGCCAACATCACCCTCGCCGAAAGCACCCGCGCTCTCAACGAAGTAGTAGTTACCGCCCTCGGCATCAAAAAAGCCCGTAAAGCCGTTACCTACTCCGTTTCCGAAGTCAAAGGCGCAGACCTCACCCAGGCCCGCGAGATCAATATGGTAGAAGGGCTCACAGGCAAAGTAGCCGGCGTTTCCGTTTCCGGCCTCGCCGCCGGCCCCGGCAGCTCCAGCCGCGTCATCATCCGCGGCAACGGCTCCTTCGGCAACAACCAGCCGTTATACGTGATCAACGGCATGCCTATGGATAACTCCACGTCCAACGTGCCCTCGTCAGACAATGCCTCCATCGGCCTCAACGCCGACCGTGGCGATGGCATCGGCGGCATCAACCCAGACGATATCGAGACCATCTCCATCCTCAAAGGCGCCACGGCTTCCGCACTCTACGGCAGCCGCGCCGCAAACGGGGTTGTCATCATCACCACCAAAAAAGGCCTCAAACAAAAAGGCATCGGCCTGGAATACAATTCCACCCTCACGCTGGAAACACCGGCCATCGTGCCCGACTGGCAATACGAATACGGCCAGGGCATCCGCACCGCCAAGCCCACCACCAAAAACGAAGCCATCAACTCCGGCCGCCTTTCCTGGGGCCCGAAACTCGATGGCTCCGATGTTATGCAGTTCGATGGCGTTGCCCGTCCGTACGTTGCGCAAAAAGACAATATCAAAAACTTCTATCGCACCGGCTCCACCTTCACCAACACCGTGGCCGTGAACGGTGGTAGCGAGCTCGGCACTTACCGCCTCTCGATGTCGGACATGAACAATAAAGGCCTGCTGCCGAATGCGGAACTGAATAAGAAGATATTCAGTCTTGCCGTAGTGGCCAATCTCCACAAACGCCTCACCGTAGAAGGTTACGCGCAATACAACAAGGAAAAAGCGAAAGGCCGCTCCAACGTGGCCGACGCCACGGGCAACCCGAACTGGGGCGTGTATATGCTCGCCAATTCCGTGGACGTGCGCAGCCTCGCACCGGGGTACGACCTTACCACCGGTAACGAAACGCAGTGGAACCCGTCCGGCTTCGCCACCAACCCTTATTTCGCCATCAACAAATTCATCAATAACGACGACCGCGACCGTTTCCTCGGCAACCTCAACGTCAAGTTCAATATCCTCGACAATCTGTTCGTCCGCGGCCGCGTTACGCACGACTTCACCAACATCAACTGGCTGGGCGTGGTGCCTTCCGGAACGGCCTACGAGCCGCGCGGGTACTACCAGGAGCAAACGAACGGCATCACCGAAACCAACGCCGAACTGACGCTGAACTACCAGGGCCGTTTCGGCCGCGATTTCACGGTGGATGTGCTGGCCGGTGGCAACCGCCAGCGTTACCGCTCGCAGAATAAAGTGCTGCTGGGCAACTATTTCGCGGAGCCCGGGTTTTATGACCCCTCCAACGTGAAAAGCCTCACCACCACCAACGTACTGAGCCGCTCGGCGGTAAATTCCCTCTTCGCTTCGGCGGATTTCGGTTACCGCGATATGTTGTTCCTGACGGTGACCGGCCGCAACGACTGGTTCTCGACCCTCGATCCGGCGAACAACAACATTTTCTATCCCTCCATCGGCGGTAGCTTCATCCTCAGCGAAGCCGCCAACCTCCCGAAATCCATCACTTTCGCCAAGCTCCGCGCTTCCTGGGCGCAGGTAGGCGGTGGCGCGCCGCAGCCTTACGCGCTGAACCAGACGTACCACGTGGTGCCCGGCGGCGGCCATTTCGAGCAGCCGTTGCAGACGCCTTCGCAAGTGAACGGCGCCGGCGGCGGAACGCTCACTGCGCCGAACAAATCGCTTCGCCCGTACACCAACACCACACTGGAAGCGGGTTTCGAAGCACGTTTCCTCAATAACCGTTTATCGGCCGACTTTGCCGTGTACGATCGCCGCACGAAAGACGATATCGTGAACATCACCATTTCTCAATCATCCGGCTACAACTTTACCAATATCAACATCGGCGAAATGAGCAACAAGGGCGTGGAATTGCTGTTGAGCGGCATTCCCGTTCAGAAACAGCATTTCAGCTGGGAAGTGTCGCTGAACGCGGCGTACAACAAAAATGAAGTGGTGCGCCTGGCAGATGGTATTAATTCCATCGAGATCGGCCGCGCGGTAAATGGTTACGCAACCATCTCCGCCGTGGTGGGCAAGCCCTTCAGTATGATCAACGCAACGAAGGTCCTCCGGAACGCGCAGGGGCAAGCCAAATACACGGCCAACGGCTGGGAAATGGCCACTGTGGCGCCGGAGCAGATCGGCACCGGTGTGGCGCCCTGGAACGGCGGTATCAACAACAACTTCAAATACAGGAACTGGAACCTCGGATTTCTGGTGGACGGGCGTTTCGGTGGATATGTGTACTCGGGCACCAACCTATACGGCACCCGCTTCGGCCTCACCAAAATTACGCTGCCCGGCCGCGACGGTGGATTAACTGTGACCGGCGTGAACGACAAGGGCGAGCCCTTCAGCAAAACGCTTCAACCCAGCGAAATGCAGGGCTATTACGATAACTGGAAAGCACAGTCGGAACGGTTCGTGTACAAATCGGACTTTATCAAACTGCGGCAGGTGATTCTGGGGTACAAATTGCCGGTAGACAGGATCGGAGCGGTGAAATTCCAGTCGGCTTCCCTGTCGTTCGTAGCGCGGAACCTCTTCATCCTCCACAAGAAAACCCCGAACGTAGACCCCGAGTCTACTTTCAACAACTCCAACGCACAGGGTTTCGAGATGTTCGGCGTGCCCCGCACCCGGAGCTTCGGCCTCAACCTGATGGTTAAATTGTAACAACGCTTAAAAGAACGATCATGCAACGCATTACCAAATATACTTTCGCGCTTTTGCTCGGCGCTTCCGTGGGGCTCGCTTCGTGCGACAAAGGTTTCGAGGAAATGAACACCAATCCCAACGCCTCCACCAAACCGAACGTCGATTACCTGTTCTCGCAAAGCATTTTGCAGGGGAATTACGTGTACGACCGGGTGTACTTCTATACTTCTTACCTCACCTGCGGCGCGTTCGTGCAGCATTTCGCCTTCGGGAAAGAGGTGACGCTGGCCGGCAGCGGTGATAAATACGGGCAGGTAGACAGCTACCAGGGCCAGTATTTCCGCTTTGCCTATACGAATGTGCTCACTACGCTGGGGGAGCTCATACGCACAGCGGATGCCAATCCCGACCTCGTCAATAAATCCGCTTCCGCCCGCATCTGGCGCGTGCTCATCCAGCAAAGGATCACCGACCTGTACGGCGATGTACCGTATTCCGAAGCGGGGAAAGCGGCGACAGACCGGGTATACCAACCGAAATACGATGCGCAGTCGGCCGTGTACGACGGTATGCTCCGCGAGCTGGAATCCGCCATCGGCGCGTTCAACGACGGAAAGGTGAAATTCGGCGCGGCAGATTTCGTGTATAAGGGCGATGTCGCCAAATGGAAGAAACTGGGTTATTCGCTCATGCTGCGCATGGCCATGCGGATGACGAAAGTTGCGCCAGACAAGGCCCGCGAGTGGGCGCAGAAGGCCATTGCGGGAGGGATCATCATGCAGGAAGGGGATCAGGCGGTGGTTTTGTATGGCAGCGGATCGCAGAATTATAACGTGAACCCGGTGGTATTCGAGATCGTGGGGCAGGATATCAAGCCAAGTTCCAAAGGGGCGGATAATACCGAGAACGGCAAGTTCAGCAAGACTTTCATCGATTTCCTCAAGGCTAAGAACGATCCGCGCCTGCCGGTGATCTCGGTGGTGTGGAAAGACGGGAAACCCGATACATCCGCCGCCATTCAGCGCGGGATGCCGAACGGGACGGAAGGCCGGCCGGATGATTTCGTGACCTATTCAGAACCCAATCCCGCCACCGTACTGCAAAACTCTGCGCCGCTGATCGTGGTGTCTGCCGCGGAAATGCGGTTCCTGCTGACGGAAGCGATCCTCCGCACCTGGGCTACCGGGAACGCAGCGCAAACATATAAGGAAGGGATCGAGATCGCAATGCGCAACTGGGCATTGTTCGGTGAAGGAGGACGGATCGCTCCGGACAAGATCAACGCCTATACAACAGCGAACGCCCTGAACATGGCCAGCCCCTTCAATGATCAGATGAACCAGGTCCACAGCCAATTCTGGATCGCATCGCTGTTCGACGAGCAGGAAGCGTACGCCAACTGGCGGAGAACGGGCTTCCCCGTGCTGGTGCCGGTGAATGCGAAAGATAATATGACGAACGGTACCATCCCGCGGAGGTTGCCTTACAGCAGGACCGAGCAGGGCAGCAACCGTTCCAATTACGACGCCGCCCTGGCGCGCCAGGGAGCCGATTTACTGACAACCCGCATCTGGTGGGATAAATAATGCCGATGCGGACATTTATCCTGACTATTGTTTTACTAGCGGCCATGCCAACAACGAGGGCTCAACGGGCCGGTGCTTCCCCACACGGAGTGCCGGCCCCGCGGGCTTCCGCGGCGAATATTGCCGGAAAGGCAGTGGTGTTTGATGCGACCGTTGCGGCAGTAAGCCATTTTCAAAACGCCGGAGATGCGGCGCTGCAGCGCAACGCTCCTTTGCACCCTGCACTGATCCCTGCGCCGGTGGCGTATCGTGCGCTGAAGGGTTCATTGATATTGAAAGGAGATCCCGGCATAGTGGCGCCTCCCGAACTTACTCCGGCCATTCACCTGCTGGCGGAATACTGGAAAATGAATCCCGGGGCAGGCAGCCACATCGTTTTCCGGATCGATACGCATGTGGTGAAACAGCCCGAAGGCTACCGCATGCATATCCGTCCCGATCAGGCTGTCGTTTCCGTGCGCGACGCAGACGGTGCATTCCGCGCCGTACAAACCCTGCGCCAGCTGGCGCGTACCTCCGACGGAACAATTCAGTTGCCTGCCTGCGACATCGAAGACGCGCCCCGGTTCCACTACCGCGGCATGCACCTCGACGTGAGCCGTCATTTCTTTTCGGTGGATTTCGTGAAGGGGTTCATCGACAGTCTTGCGCTGTACAAATTCAATACTTTCCACTGGCACCTGACAGACGATCAGGGCTGGCGGATCGAAATAAAAAAGTATCCCCGCCTGCAATCGGAAGCCGCCTGGCGGAACGAAACGCTGATCGGGCATAAGAAGGAACTGCCCCATCGCTTTGACGGCAAACGGTATGGTGGTTTTTATACGCAGGAAGAAGTTCGCCAGGTGGTTGCCTACGCCGCTTCGCGGGGGATTGAAGTGATCCCCGAGATCGAGATGCCAGGGCATGCGCAGGCCGCGCTCACGGCCTATCCGCAGCTGGGCTGCACCGGCGGGCCGTATCAAACCGCTACCTTCTGGGGCGTGTTCGACGATGTTTTCTGTGCGGGGAAAGACAGTACATTCCTTTTTCTGGAAGATGTGCTCGAAGAAGTATTGCCGCTTTTTCCTTCGCAATACATCCATATCGGCGGCGACGAATGCCCCAAAACACGCTGGAACGCTTGTCCCGCCTGTAAAAAACGCATGGCCGACGAAAACCTCCCGGATGCAGATGCCCTGCAAAGCTACTTCGTCCGCCGGATCGGTAAATGGCTGAATGCCCGTGGCCGCAAGCTCATCGGTTGGGACGAAATCCTCGAAGGCGGCCTGGCGCCCGGCGCTACGGTCATGAGCTGGCGCGGGATTGAAGGGGCTACGGCCGCCGCATCCCAGGGCCATCGCGTCATCATGACACCCGAAGATGAATTGTATTTCGATCATTATACATCTTTATACGACGATGAGCCCGTAGCCGCAGGCGGCTACACGCCGCTGAAGGAAGTCTATGCCTGGGAGCCTCCCATGCCCGCGCTCATCGCCGGCGTGCAGGGGCAACTCTGGAGCGAGTACCTGCCAACGGAAAACCAAGCCCTGTACATGCTGTACCCCCGGATGCTGGCGCTCGCTGAAACAGCCTGGAGCCCCGTTTCCGGTAAGTCCTGGACAAATTTCCTGGCGCGCCTGCAGCGGAAAGATCCGGCTTTGGTCCCCGATGAAATTGTCATGCATACGCAGACGCCGCATCCCGGCACCATCCGCGTTTCGCTGGAAGGCATCGGGAAGATCGCATGGCGCCTCGATGGCGGGCCGGTAAAAATATATTCCGCTCCGTTCGATGTCCGGAAATCGGCCGTGCTGGAAGCCTGGCGCGCAGAAAACCCCTCCGGCCGGAAGCTCCGCCGGGAATTGACGGTACATCTTGGAACGGGAGCGCAGATCCGGCTTCATCAACTTCCCAATACGAAATATAACGCCGCCGCACAAACGCTCGTGTACGGCGTGGCAGGAACGCACCGTTACAACGACGGGCAGTGGCTGGGTTTCTCCGCCCGCGACCTCGATGCGGTGGTAGACCTTGGCGCAAAAAAATGGATCCGGCGGGTGGGGGTAAACATCCTGAACTATCACTGGCAAAGGATGTGGGAGCCCGCCGTTTTTCAAGTCCTCATATCCACCGATGGTAAAAATTTCACGCAAATCGCGGAAACGGACAGCTTTCCCGTCAATGGCATCAACGCCATCCGGCTGCCCGTTGCCCCGGTGGAAGCGCGTTTCGTGAAATTCATCGCAAGGCATAAAGGCGTCATCCCGCCGGGCGAATACGGTGCCGGCGGCAACGGCATGTTGCTGGCCGACGAATTGATGATCGAATAAAACCCAATGATGGCTTTTGTGATCGTTGCAATCTGCATTGTTATACTGGTGATTTTGCTGACCTGGGGAAAGATGAACGCTTTCCTCGCATTCCTTCTCGTGTCCATGATCGGCGGCGCATGGCTGGGCCTCCCGCTGCCGAGGATCCCCGGGGCTTTGCAGAAAGGCATCGGCGATACGGTGGGCGGCCTGCTGTCTATCCTCGCGCTGGGCGCCATGCTGGGCAAGCTGGTGGCCGAAAGTGGCGCCGCGCGGCAGATCGCGCAGGTGCTGGTCGGGTTCTTCGGCCCAAAGCATGTGCAATGGGCCTTGATGGTAGCGGGTTTCATCATAGGGATCCCGCTGTATTACGGTGTGGGGTTCGTGCTCATGGTACCCCTCATCTTCTCCGTCATTTACCGTTATAAACTGCCTGCCGTGGCCACGGGGCTCCCGGCGCTGGCGGCACTTTCCGTCACCCACGGCTTCCTTCCGCCGCATCCCTCGCCGGTGGCGCTGGTGGGCGCGTTTGGCGCGGATATGGGGAAAACGCTTTTGTACGGCCTCGCCGTTGCCATTCCGGCCATCGTCGTCGCCGGGCCTTTGTTCGCGGTTTTCCTCCGCCGCATCCCCGCCGGTGAATCCGCCCTTTTCCGCGCAACGGGAACGGAATCCGCCGATGCGCCCATGCCCGGTAAGGCCGCCAGCTTCCTCACCGCGCTGCTGCCCGTTTTGCTGCTGATGGCCGGTGCGGCGGCACAGCACTTTTTTCCCGGCGTATCGTGGCTGCAATTCGCCGCAGACCCGGCAATTGTGATGCTGTTTTGTATCTTCACCGCCACGGTAACGCTGGGCACCATGCAGGGCCGCGATATGGCGGCCATCATGCGCATCTGCGGCGACGCCGTCAAAGACATCGCCCCGGTATTGCTCGTGATCGCCGGGTCGGGCGCTTTGAAACAGGTGTTGACGGAAACCGGCGTCAGCGAAAGGATCGCGGGCACCATGCAGTTGTGGCCCGTACCGCCATTGGTTCTCGGCTGGATGATGGCCGCCATCATCCGCGCCTGCGTAGGTTCTGCCACCATCGCCGGGCTCACGGCCGCCGGCATGCTGGCGCCGCTGGTGAAAGCCGGGCTGGTAGAGCCGAACCTCATGGTACTGTCTGTTGGCGCGGGAAGCCTCATGTTCTCGCATGTCAACGACGCGGGTTTCTGGATGTTCCGGGAATATTTTTCCCTCAGTATCAAAAGCACGCTGCTGTCGTGGTCCGTCATGGAAACACTGGTAGGTGTGGCTGGCCTGGCGGGCGTATTGATATTAAATTCGATCTTATAAAAACAGGATATCTTATGAATTACAATGCAGAAGAGCAGTTTGAGAAAACCGGGTTGGTATTGCCGCCGGCTCCCGCGCCGCTGGGCGTTTACAAGCCTTGCCTGGTAGACGGGAAGTACCTTTATCTTTCCGGCCACGGGCCCGTGCAGAACGACAAATCCCTCATCATCGGCCGCATCGGCAAAGACATGGACATGGAAGCCGGTAAGCTCGCCGCGCGGCAGGTGGGCCTTACCATGCTGTCGACCATCGTGACCCATCTCGGCAGCCTCAACCGGGTGAAACGGGTGATCAAGGTGTTAGGGATGGTGAACTGTACGCCGGAATTTGAACGGCATCCGTATGTGATCAACGGCTGCAGCGAGCTGTTCGCGGCGGTGTGGGGCACAGAAAACGGCATCGGGGTCCGCAGTGCCGTGGGGTTCGGATCATTGCCCGATAATATTCCCGTAGAAATCGAGGCGCTGTTCGAATTGCATGATGATTGAAAGCCTTGATTACCGGGAAAAAAATTACATTGCCGGAAAATCACCGGGTATGAATCCTGCTCTTGCCACTTTCGGGGAATTATTGCTGCGGCTGCACAGTGGCGGCGACAGTCGTTTCCTGCATACCTCCGGGTATATTCCGTACTACGCCGGCGCGGAAGCGAACCTGTGCGTATTGCTGGCAAGGCTGGGCATTCCCGCGCAGTATGTAACGCGGGTGCCGGATAACGATCTTGCGTTGGCCGGCATCGCGCAGTTGCGCGGGCATGGGGTAGGGGTGGAAAAAGTATTGTACGGCGGACGGAAACTTGGATTGTATTTCTCTGAAACGGGCAACCACATCCGGCCCGTCCAGGTGATATACGACCGCGCCGGCAGCGCGTTTTCCGAATTGCAACCGGGAATGGTGGATTGGGAAAGCTTTTTGAAGGATCAAACCCATTTTCACTGGACGGGCATTTCGCCCGCGCTTTCCGCCACTGTTGCGGATGTCTGTGCAGAAGCGATAGACATTGCGCGCAGCCGGGATCTCGTCATTTCCGCCGATCTCAACTATCGCTCGCGCCTCTGGCAATACGGTAAACATCCGAACGAAGTGATGCCCGCATTATTAAAACATTGCCACATCGCCATCGCCGATCTCGATGCCTGTAATGTGTATTTCGGCATGACGACAGACCCCTCGCTGCCCTGGACCCGCCGTTTCGAGATAGCGGCGCAGGAACTACAAGCCCGCTTCATGCCTGAAACGCATACGCTGGCCATGAGTTTCCGCGTGCCGGAAAACGACCGCCTGCATTACACCGCCGCGCTCATGAGCGGCGGCAAAGCGTATTTCAGCCGGTTGAAGATCGCCCTTCCGCAGGTGAAGGAAAGCATCGGGACGGGAGACGCCTTCGCCGGAGGGCTCCTCTATGGTACCATGACCGGCCTGTCGCCCCAGGAAACCATCGATTTCGCTACCGCCTGCGGTGTGCTGAAACAAAGCGTTCCAGGCGATTGGCCCCTGTTCTCCAAATCCGAAATCGAAGCCATGGTGGCGCAGGGGATCAATACACGGATTTCGCGGTAGCAATGTCAGACCAATAACCAATATCAGGCAATACATCCTTTATTACTGGCCTGTTGAAAAAAATGTGAATGGAAATGAAGTATCTGTTGTCGCTACTGTTATTATGCCCGTTTAAATGGGGTTTCTCCCAAAGTACCGGAAAAACGAAACTATATCTCATCGGTACCGTCCATCAATCTTCTGCCATTTTAAATCCCCAAATGCTGTTCGCGATTTTAGACAGCATCCGGCCCGATATTTTGTTGCAGGAAAACGATAGCGAGCAAATTGCCACTTATTTCGACGACATAAGCCCCAATTCCAATGAGCAGAATGCTTCGTTGATGTACCTGAAGAAGTATCCCGGAACGTTGAACCTGCCATTCGAATTTGAAGGAAGGAATCAGTATAGGAAAAATAACGGGATGACGCCCACCGATCAGCTGACCATTCAATTGATGGACAGTTTATATCAAAGAAAGGCGCTGAGCAAGGCCAATATGGAAATTTACAGGCGGTACATCACGGCGAATAAAATCTTGTTCGAATTTGCCAAAAGCGATATCAAAACCATGAACGGCCTGGCTTTTGAAAAGGAGAACAGGCAGCGTCAATATATCCAGCATCATGAACTTCCTGCAATCGTTCATTCGGAAGGAATTTTCGCCCAACGTCTTGTGACGAAGCCCGACGGCGGGAGGATTTCATACCGCGATGGCTATCAGCTTTGGTGTAATTTCTGGGATTTGAGAAACAATACCATGGCGATAAATATCATCAGGAAAGCGAATGAGCATAAAGGAAAAACCATTGTTGTCCTGACGGGCGTGCAGCATAAATATTACCTCAGGGAATTGCTTGCGAGATACCAGGATGGCAACTATGAGCTGATTGAATATTTTAAGTGAACCTTCCCGTATTACTTACAATGCAACCCCAACTCGCGTAACTGCTTCAAATGCCATCCCTGTTCAAAAATCGGGAAGTGTCGGGAAGGTGCATTGCCTGTCGGCTTAACGGCGTTCAGCGGAAAATACGGGCACACGCCGTTGGTGGATGTTAATGCGCCCGGCGTTGAATCATTGCAACCATTTTGATGTATTCCGATGCTTTTTTTGCATGTGTTGCTGCGCTACATTAATTAATCCTGGCGGGCCCATATCAAAATAATATTATCGCGGAAACCATCACTTTTTTTACTTTAGTTTGCATCTCCGCTGATAATGTCAACCAATGTAGCCAGCTATGCCTGTAAGCCAGAATTATGATGAGAATGCGTTGCTGCAATTAATTGCAGACGGCGATGAGCGTGCATTTGGCGTGTTGTTCTCCCATTATTATCCCCGGTTGTTTCCGCTGGTCCACCGCTTTTCCCTCACCGATACCGACGTGCAGGAAGCTTTGCAGGAAACCTTCATCCAGGTGTGGCTGCACCGCGACCGCCTCCCGGAAATCGCGAACCTGCAGGGCTGGCTGCTCCGGATCGCATCGCGCCGCTGCCGGGAATTGCTCCGGAAGCACCTGTTACAGGAGCGCACCATTGCAAACGCCGCACTGGTAGCCGAAGAGGAGGTGGCGGATACACCGTCGCACCACATGCAGGGCGGGGAATTGCGGCGGCTCGTACAGGAAACGCTGGACGGCATGCCGGAGCAGCGCCGGAAAATTTACATCATGAGCAGGGAACTGGGCCTGAAGCCGGCGGAAATCGCGCAACAGCTTTCCCTATCCGTCAGCACCGTGAAAAACACCCTCGTTGCCGCATTGAAACAAATGCGCTCCCGCCTGGAGGAATCCGGATACATCGTTTGCTCCGTATCCGTCTGCTGCAAAATTTTTCTTTTTACGATAGTACGTTCTTCATCGGCGATGCACTTCATTTAGGTCAAGCTACCTAAAACCATGAATTTCGATCGCTTTCAATACCTGCTGGAACAGTACAGAGACCAACAGCTGACGCCCGCGGAGCGCGAAGAGCTGCTGGCGTTGACCGTGGAAACGGACGATGCCGGATGGGACGCGCTTTTCGCACAGCTCGCCGCCGGCCAGGCGCCCGCACATTTCGACGGGCCGTACCTCGACCGGGAGCTGAGCCGTGTGTTGCGGGTCGACAAGCCCGCGCCGGCGGTACGATCCGTAAAGCATGTTCACCTTTGGAAATGGATGGCCGCGGCTGGTGTGCTGTTGCTGCTGGCGTTCGGCAGCTATCGTTTATGGCATCGGGGCCAGTCGGGTACCGGAATTACCGCCCTTCCCGTTTCTGCGGCGCAGATCGCTCCGGGGCGCGAGGGGGCGGTGCTGACGCTGGCGGATGGCCGGCAGGTGGTGCTGGACAGCTTGCAGAACGGTACCATCGCCAGCCAGCAGGGTACGCAGGTGGTCCTCAACAACGGCCAGCTGGTGTACGACGCCCACGCGTCTTCCGCCGCTTCCATCAATCGCATCTCCACGCCCAACGGCCGCCAATACCAGGTGATCCTGCCAGACGGCACGAAAGTATGGCTGAACGCGGCCAGCACGCTCAAATACCCCACCGCTTTCACGGGAAGCGAACGGCTGGTGGAGCTTTCCGGCGAAGCCTATTTTGAAGTGACCAGCCAGCCTGCGGGCCCGAACGGGAAAATGCCTTTCATCGTCAAAACGTCCCAACAGCAAATACGTGTTACCGGCACCAGCTTTAATGTGAATGCTTACCAGAACGAGCCTTCCGTCAAAACTACTTTGCTGGAAGGCAAAGTACATGTAGATGGCCTGCCGGCTGCGGCGGGGAATGCCGGTGGGGTAGACCTGCATCCCGGAGAACAGGCGGCCACAACCGGTGCTGATGGCCCAAGGGTGGCCAGCAACGCGGATCTGGCGAAGGTGATGGCCTGGAAGAACGGGGCTTTCAATTTCGAGGGGCTCCGGCTCGACGAGGCGATGCGGCAGCTGGAACGGTGGTACGATATCACGGTAACGTATGACGGCGGCATGCCGGATATCCGGTTTTTCGGTGAGGTAGACCGCAACGTGAACCTCGGCGACCTGCTGGAAATGCTGGCAGGGGCAGGGCTTTCCTACCGGTTCGAGCCGGGCGGACAACTTGTAATTCTCAACAAAACCAAATAAATCATAGTGCCTGACCGCCCGCAGTTAGGGCCTGCGCGGCGCATCCGGCTTACAGACAGACATGAAAAAACCGTCACGGTTAGGGCCGGTGACGGTGGATGATTCCAGTTCGTGCTAAACGGATTTGACCAACCACATTTATCAAAACCAAAATCAGTTGCAAGGTATGCAAAAAAATGCCAATTGGTGCGGGGATTCCATTGCCGCACTGCCAGACAGGCCAACCGCTGAACCGGCAAGGCAGCGGGCTCCTTCTGCCGTAAATGACGGCCGCACAGGGCCAATTCGTTTTACAAAGACAACTTTCTGGATCGCGATGAAATTAACAGTGTTCCTATTAACGGCCGCCTTCCTGACCGTACAGGCGGAGCCCGGCAACGCGCAAAACGTGACCCTTTCCGGCCGCGACATGCCGTTGAAGCAGGTGTTTGCCGCCATTAAAGAACAAACCGGGTACCATGTATTCGGCAACTCGGCATTGCTTCGTTCCGGCAAACCCGTTTCACTCACGGTAAAATCCCTGCCACTCAGCGAATTCCTCCACGAAATTTCGAAAGGGCAGGCTTTCACCTGCGAAGTGCGGAGCAAAACCATCACACTGATCGCCAAACCCGTTGCGGCCGTTGCGCCAGACGCGGTGGCGGCAGACACGTCTAAGCCCGCCGCCACGGTAACGGGCAGGGTAGTGGATGAAAAGGGAGCGCCCGTAGCCGGCACCACCATTGCCGTGAAAGGGGCCCGGCAAGCGGCTATCTCCGACGAAAAAGGGACATTCACCCTGCAAGGCATCCACGCCGGCACCACCATCTATTTCACCAACATCGGATTCAAGCCGAAAGCGGTCACCGTTTCGGACGTAACGAAAAGACTGGACGTGGTCCTCGAAAGGAGCGTGGCCAGCCTGAACGAAGTAGTCGTGAACACCGGTATCGTTAGCCGCAAGATCAGCAGCTTCACCGGCGCGGCCACCACGCTTACCAAAGAAGACCTCCTGAAGGTTAGTAACAAGAACGTGGTGCAAAGCCTCAAAGTCCTGGAGCCTTCGCTGATGATCTTCGACAACCTCGAGCTCGGCTCCGATCCCAATAAGCTCCCGGAAATGATGCTGCGCGGCAACTCCTCGTTTCCGCAGGGCGAACTGTCTGACCTGAAAGGGGACTACGCCAACAGCCCCAACCGGCCCCTGTTCATCCTCGACGGCTTCGAAGTGAGCCTCACCAAAATCGTTGACCTCGACATGAACCGGGTAGAATCCATCACCATCCTCAAAGACGCGTCCGCCAAAGCCATCTACGGCGCCAAAGCGGCCAACGGCGTGGTGGTGATCGAAACGAAGAAGAACACCGGCAACAAGGCCATCGTTTCCTACAACGGCAGCATCGATATCGAAACGCCCGACCTGTCCAGCTACAGCCTCACCAATGCAGCGGAAAAGCTGGAGGCGGAAAGGATCTACGGGATGTATTCCCAGATATCGGACTATGCGCCCAATTATCAAACCCAGCTCCAGCTCGACCAACAATACAACCAGCGCCTGCAGGCGGTTCTTTCCGGTGTCAATACCGACTGGATGTCTAAGCCCCTGCGCAACGGCTTCGGCCAGAAACACGGCATTACCGTGGAGCTGGGCGAAAGGGACCTGAAGCTGATCGCGGACTTTTCCTACAACCGCATCGCCGGGGTGATGAAGGGCTCGTCGAGGAATATCCTGGGCACTTCGGCCGCCATGTCTTACCGCTACAAAAACGTGCTGTTCCGCAACATCCTCAGCTTTACGGACGCCCGCAGCAACGATTCCCCCTTCGGCACCTTCAACGACTACGTGAAGATGAACCCGTACTGGACGCCCTACGATGAGTTCGGCAACCTGAAACAGAACGCCGAAACGGGCCTGGTGCCCTACGTGGGCAGCACTTCCGTAGCGCGCCTCTTCTTTCCCAACCCGCTCTACAACTCCACGCTGAACACCAAACTGAGCAGCGACTATACCGAGTTTACCGATAACTTTTACACGGAAATCACCGTGGCCAGGGGCCTGAAAGCCTTGCTGCGCGGTAGCTTCACCAGCACCAAGAACCAGGCCGACGAGTTTTACCCCGCCAACCACCTGAAATTCCAGAATTTCACGGGCGACGATTTCTTCCGCAAAGGCTCCTACAAAAGGAACGAAGGCGCGCAGCTGCGATATACGGCGGATTTCAACATCAATTACAACAAGGCTTTGGGCGACAGGCACCTGATCTTCGTGAACGCCGGTGCCAACATCGGGCAACGCAGCTTCGAGGAAGTAGCCTACAATGCGGAGGGCTTCCCGAACGACCGGATGAACGATATCCTTTTTGCGGCGCAATACGCCAAATACCAGAACCGGCCCACGGGGCAGGAGGGCACCACGCGCGACCTGGGGCTGCTGTCGATCGTGAGCTACTCTTACGATGAGCGGTTTTTCGTGGACGCGTCTTTCCGGGCCAGCGCCTCTTCCCAGTTCGGTGCCAACCATCGCTGGGGGCCGTTTTGGAGCACCGGCGTGGGCTGGAATATCCATAATGAAGAATGGATCAGCAGGATGCGGGTGTTTGACCGGCTGAAGATCCGCGCTTCCGTGGGCTCCACCGGTTCGCAGAACTTCAGTTCGTACCAGTCGATCGCTACCTACGCCTATTTCCTCGACAAGATTTACCAGGGATACCTGGGCGCCTACCTGAAGGGAATGGCCAATCCAGACCTCCGCTGGCAGCAGAAGATGGATTACAACGTGGGGATGGACTTTTCCGTGGCTAAACGCCTGACCGGCCGGATCGATTACTACCAGAGCATCACGCAAAATACCCTGCTCGATTTCACGCTGCCGCCGTCTACCGGTTTTTCCAGCGTGAAGGAAAACCTCGGGCGTATCCGGAACACAGGCCTGGAGGCGATGATCACGTATAACGTGTATTCCGATCCCCGCAACCGCTCGTTCTTCGCCGTTTCGGCGTCTGCCATCCACAACAAGAACGTCATCCTTTCGATCTCCAACGCGCTGGATGCCTACAACCAGCAGCAGGACAAGATCTCCGGCGACCGCTTCAACAACAGACCGGTGGTGAAATATTACGAAGGTGCTTCCATGGACGCGATCTGGGCGGTGCGCTCACTGGGCATCGACCCCGCCAACGGACAGGAAATCTACCTCAACCGCAACGGCGTGAGAACGTATACCTATTCCCCCAACGACCAGGTGGTAGTGGGCGACAAGATGCCCAACGTATCGGGGACCATCGGCCTCAACGGCGAGTACCGCGGGTTCGGCATCAATGCCTACTTCACTTTCCGCCAGGGTGGGCAGCTGTACAACCAGACGCTGGTAGACCGGGTGGAGAACGTGGATATGAGCTACAACGTAGACAAGCGCGTGCTCAACAGTACCTGGCACCAGCCGGGAGACGTGAAGCCCTTCAAGGCGCTGGGCTCCGTGGAAGTGCAGAACCCAGACGGCAGCTGGACGCGGAAGTTCATCCGCACGCAGCCCAGCAGCCGGTTCGTGATGGACAGGAACGAACTGTCGCTGGCGTCGCTGAGCCTGTCGTACGACTTCTACCGCTGGGCCTGGCTGAAAGATGCGGGGATCCAGCGTTTGCGGGCCGCATGCTATACCAACGACCTCTTCATCCTTTCCTCCATTCCGGTTGAGCGTGGCGTCAACTATCCGTTTTCGAGGAAGTTTTCCTTCAATCTTTCCGCTACGTTTTAGCAGCATGAAACATCATTATTTGAAAACGAACCAGTTGTCATGAAAAGACTTTCCATATTCATCATTGCCATTGTAAGCCTCAGCGCCTGCAAGAAATGGCTGAACATCACGCCCAAGTCCGAGATTTCCGCTACCGAGCTGTTCAAGTCGGAGCAGGGGTACAAGGATGCATTGATCGGTTCCTATCTGCTGATGACCAATTCCGGATCTTACGGGTTCGAAAGCACCCTGGGGCTCGTGGACGTACTGGGGCAGCAATACGCGATGCCGGGCACTACGCATCCTTACTATTATGCGTCGGCTTACCAGTACGATCATTTATCGGTAGTGCCGAAGAAAGACAACATCTGGGCAACGGGCTACCAGGCCATCGCCAATCTCAATAACATCATCAATACGATAGATGGCAACAAGGGCATGCTTCACCCGGCTAATTACGCGATGATAAAAGGGGAGGCACTGGGCCTGCGGGCATTCCTGCACTTCGACCTGTACCGCCTCTTTGGCGCGGGGAACCTGGTGAACGATCCGTCGGGGCTCGATTTGAAGGTGCTACCGTACGTGAGCCGTTACGCCAAGCAGATCACGGCGCCTGTTGCCGGCAGGGCTTTCCTCGATTCCGTGGCGGCCGATCTGGCTACCGCCGCATCGCTCATGGCGAAATACGATTCCATGAGCGTAGAGCTTAACGCCGATAACGGTGTGGAAATTCCGAACGCCGATCTGTTTTACAACAACCGGCGCATGCGCTTCAATTACTACGCAGTGAAGGCTACGCAGGCCCGGTTGAACCTCTGGCGCGGCAATTACGCGCTGGCGAAGGAAGCTGCGCAGGAAGTGGCCGATAAAGGCATGCGGTACCTCGTTTCCTTCAACGGCGGCAACATCAACGATCCCAACCCGGTAAACAAGGATTTTACTTTCAGCACCGAGCACGTGTTTTCTCTGAACGTGCAGAATATGTTCAACGTCATCAAGCCATACATCGACCAGTTCGGGCCAGACGGCATCAATGCCAATACCTCGAAGCTGGCGCACAGCGGAACGGTGGCCAACGAATTGTACGAGGTGAACACGAAGCCGGGTATGTCTTTGTCGGATTACCGGTACAAGGAGCTGTACAAGAAAGTGTCCAGCACGGAATTCCTGCTGCTGAAGTTTACCTACGTTACCCCTTCCGTGTTCAAGGACCGGATGCCCATCATCAAGCTGCCGGAAATGTTTTACATCCTGGCGGAATGTGCTAACGAGACGGGAGACATCGCCACTGCAGTGGATTACCTCAACAGAATGCGCATCAGCCGCGGTATTTCCAACCAGTACAATCTGCCGGCCAGCTTATCGAAGGAAGAAGTAACGGTGGAAATTCTGAAGGAATACCGGAAGGAATTCGTTTCCGAAGGACAGTTGTTTTATTACTACAAGCGGAGAGGAGAAGCCAATATCCCGGGCACCGCCAAGGCGATGAACAACTCCGTTTATATGCTGCCGCTGCCGCAGCGGGAAATCGAAATGGGTGGCGGCAACTGATCGCCCATGCGTCGAAGTCCTTAACCGCAAAAATGTATTACCATGAAAAAATTACTCGTCATCATATCAGGCACCTGCCTGCTGTTCGCCTGTAAGAAATCGCAGGTGGAAACCTATACGGATGAAGCCCCGGCGATTTATTTCACGCTGACGGATTATTCCTATTCCTTCATGAGCGATCTCGACTCCACTTCCCGGACGATTTTTCTGCCCGTGAAGCTTTCCGGCTCGCTGCACGATCAGGAGCGGAGCTTCTCCATGGAGGCGGTCTATGATACGAATACCACCGCAAAGCCGGAATGGTATGAGATCAAGCCGGGATATCTCCCCGGGAACAGCGTCAACGGCGTAGTGCCGATCGTGCTGAAACGAAATGCCACCGTGGATACGTCTTTGGTGAAGCTCCGGCTGAAGCTCAAGCCCGGCAGCGCCCTCGATACCATGTCCAACGCCTCCGTGCAGGTGGTTTGGACGGGCATGATCATCCAGCCTGTGAACTGGCGCTGGCTTCGCTACTATTTCGGGACGCCGTTTTCTACCGGTTGGTACAAGTTCATCGTCAACGCCACCGGCCGGTCTACTTTCCCGTACGACGGTACCCTGTCCAGGACCGATCCCGTTACCTGGTGGATGACCGCCGGGCAGATTCAGGCGTACGCCCTGCAGGTGAAAGAAGCCCTGCAGGCTTACAACGCCGCCAATCCCGGAAGCCCGCTCCGCCACGACGATGGCCAGTATAAGGGGGAACTGGTGTCTATGCCCTGATTTTTCAACCTAACATCATTATCGTGAAAAAATCCATCTACTATATATTGATCGCAATGGCGGCAGTTGCCGTTTCCTGCGTCAAAGACAAATCTACTTTCAACCTTACGAAAGTGTCGCCCATCGTCATAGACACTACCGGGCTGCCGGCGTCTTACATCGTGTTCCAGTTCGATACGCTGCGCGTGGCGCCGGGCATTCAGCTGGAAGGGAAAGACCCCGCCGGCCTGCGTTACCAGTGGACGATGAACGCCTTCGGCGGATATGAGCGCGTGGTGGGAAATGAGCAGCAGCTCAACGCCCGCATCACCGAAAACCCCGTTACCACGGCCTACGCCCTCATCCTGCGGGTGACCGATACCGCCACCAACCTGAAAGCCTTCTTTTCCTGGAACATCAACGTGGTGTCTCCCTTCGGCGAAGGCCTGATCGTGGCCGATACCAAAGACGGCGTCAATAGCGACGTAAGCCTGGTGATGGCGTATAACTTCACGTCTGCGTTTCTGACAGACAGCGCCACCGCCCGTACGTTCCTCCACGCATACAGCAAGGCGAACGGAGACCAGCCGGTGCCCGGCCTGGTGAAGCAGCTGAACTATATGCGCTACAATACCATGAAAGACATCACGCTGCTGACCGACCAATCGTTCATCCGCATGAACCCCAATTCTTACCAGGCAACCGTGAAAGATAATGCGCTGTTCCTGCTGCCGCCCGCTACCATCAAGCCAGACGGGATCCAGACGGCTATCGTCAGGAATCAGCACCAATACCTCATCAACAACGGGAAAGGATATGGCCGGTACGGGAACAACGAGCAATTCGGCTATTCGTTCCTGGCGCCGGATGCGGCCGGGTATGTTACGCAACAGATCTGCGGGCTGCAGTCGCCGGCGTCTAACCTGCAAACCGGCGGCATATTGTACGACGAGAAGAATAACCGCTTTTTGATGCTGCCGAAGATGACGAGCATGAGCAACCCGCTCGTAGCGTTCAGGCCGGTAGATTATTCCGATCCCGCACCGGCGTTCGACCCGGGAACGATGGGGAATAAAACCTGCGTTGCCATGATGGAAGGTTACGACCAGCGGATCGTTGCCATCATGAAAGATCGTGGCAGCGACCGGTACTACGCCTGCCAGGTGAAGCTCACCGAGCCCATGACGGGCAAAATGGGCGTGGCGATGAACGATCTCGGCAACAATCCGGAGATCGCGGCGGCGAAGTTCTTCACCTGCTCCACCGCCGAACAGGTACTGTTTTACGCCACAGAAAGCAAAGTATACGCCACCACCACGGAAATCGGCAGTCCTGCCACCACCAACCTCCGGTACACCGTGCCCGCGGGGCACAAGATCACCGGCATGAAGATGTACGCCGGCGGAGGAAGGATGTATCTCCCGAACCCGAATGCCCCGGGCGACTGGCAACAAAAACAAACCGCCATGTCCGACAACAGGTTATTGGTGCTCAGTACCTACAACGAGGCTACGAAGGAAGGGAGGATCGTTACCATTCCGCTGGAACTGCTGGGCGTGGGCGGATTGGTCGCAGATCCGGCGTATATCAAGACCTATGGCGGTTTTGGCAGGATAACGGCTTTCAGTCCGCAGGCTTTATAACGCAATCATTTTCCATCATACAATAAAAAAATAAACATGGTTTTCAGGGATTTTCAAAGGAGCATGCTCCTGACGGGATTGCTATGCCTGCTGGGCGGTGCTTCCGGGTACGCACAGGGCATCGAGTTCATGCATAACCTCGATTCGGCGCTGGCGAAAGCGAAGGCGGAAAACAAGGTCGTGTTCGTGGATTTTTACACTTCGTGGTGCGCGCCGTGCAAGCAGATGTCTAACGAGGTTTTTCCGCAGAAAGTGGCGGGAGATTATTACAATTCCCGGTTCATCAGCTGCAAGGTGCAGTGCGACGATAAAGGCATCGGAGAAGCCGTGGGCAAGCAATACAGGATCAACGCTTATCCCACGCTCATGTTCATGGACGCCCAGGGCAACAACATGCATTCCATGGCCGGCGGCCTGGATGTCAAAGGGCTCATTTCCCTCGCGGAAACCGCTACCGATCCGCAAAAGAACCAGCTGTCGATGGTGAAGGAATGGGAATCCGGCAACAGAACGCAGATTTTCATGAAACGGTACTTCGAAAACCTGGTGAGATCTTACCGGGGCGATAAAGCGAAGGCCGATTTCGATGCCTGGTTCACCACCCTCAACAAGGAGAAAAAAGCGGAGAAGATTACTTACGAGCTGATGCAGATCATCAAAGTAGCTCCATTCAGCGTACCGTTCGAATACATCGAATCGAACAAAAAAGACTACTACCGCACCGTGGGCAAGCCGGTAATCGACAGCTTTATCGCCACCACTTACCTTTGGTACCTGAGAGGCATACAATCTATCGGTCAAACGAACAAAGACCTGACGCAATTCAACAAGGAGTTGGCGTTGTTCAAATCCAAAAAATACCCCTATTACGAGGAGTACGCCAGTTTCTATGCGGTGTTCGATTCGAAGGACGCGAGCGGGAAAGACGATATCAAGTTGTATCAGCAGCGCGGTACCGACTTTTTGGCCAAATATGGCCGGAAAAACGATTCCTATGCCATTTCACTGACGCATATGCTGGGCAACTGGACGGGCCGCAAAGACGCAGGCGCGGCTGGTATAACGTGGATGGAGGATTTGCTCGCCAGGAACCGTAACCCCCGCTACCTGAATACCTATTTCTACATCCTGTGGCGCAATTACCAGTTTAATAAAGCGGTGGAAGTAGGGAATGAAATCCGGGACGGATTGGTGAAAAACGGGAGAAATACAGCGGATATCGACAAGCAAATCCAGATGGTAAAGGATCTGATCGTGAAATATGGAAGCTGAGGTACGAATTTACCAGACCAAATAAATTTGATTTCCCCAACAACGATGCGCCCGGGCCAACTGCCCGGGCGTATTTGTACAATGTCAGCTTACTTGAAATGCAGCCCCAACTCCCGTAACTGCTTCTTATCCGTAATGGGCTGCACCGGCGACCCCGGCGCATACAGTTTCGCCCAGATCGATGCGGGGTCGAAAACGTTCAGGCGCGAAGTGTCGTTATGGAAGATCGTCAGGTAGCGGTCGCGGGCGTAGAAGTAGGTTTGTCCGCCGTTTGCCATCCCGAAAAGATCGTTCGAGGTGATCAGCAGGCCTTTTTTGAGGGTAAGATTGCTATCCAGCACCAAAAGCCGGTTGTTTTGCGTGTACACCATCACATCGCCGGAAGCCGCGTTGAAAAGTTGATCTTTCACCCCTTCCGGAACTACGTACTGCCGTGGCGGCGTTTTCTTCCGGATATCGTACCTGAAAATGGTGTCTGCGGCATCGCTGGTGGCGCCTGGCCCGGAATGGGTGTTCCGCAGCATGATGGCGAAGCCTTTCCCCATATGGATCCCGATGGGCGTGCCGGTCAGCGATTCCGTAGCGCCGTTGTTGAAATTGGAGACGTTCACACCATTTACTTTACTGAATGCGAACGCGTTGATGGGGCTGTTCCCCAGTACCACGGCAAACATTTCCGTAGCCAGGTTGGCATAGGCATAGTGAATGTCGCGGTTGAAAGGGGCGTCGTAAATCAGCGTGTCGGCACCGTTCAGGATATTGCAGATGCTGGGTGAGCCCCAAAGCGGGGAGCCATCGTCCGTGAAATCGGTGAAAGTGATTTCGCCGGAAATGCGGTGCAGTTCCACGCCGGTTTCGCTGATAACGTGCAATTCCGGGTAGTAGCCGAGACTGTATTCCAGGTACATGAACTTGCGGCGGTCGCGGGAAACCGTGACGGTAGACGATGCCGCGAACCTTGCAAACACCTTTCCGTATTTGTTCAGCAACATGATCCTGTCCCTGCCGTTTTCAACATATGGCACGATGAGGTTGCCGGAAGCCGTGGCCTGGATGTGATAGGATTCATGTTCGTCGTTCGCATATTTCAGGATTTCGGAGACATCGTGCAACTGCTGCCCCGTTTCCAGGGGAATGCGGATGGTTTCATCTTTTGCGGGGTCGTACAGGAACCCTTCATTCCGGAGCCAGTACATCGCCCGCATGCGGTTGCTGCGCGAATTGCCTTTGGTCGATAGTCCGGTAGATACCAGTTCTTCGCGGATGGTGCGCTTGCTCACCGCCACCAGGTTGGATCCATTGACGAAATAAGCGTACGGCACGGAATCGAATTTCATGAGGTTGGCACCCTGGATGGTGCTGATTTGATATGATTTCAGCGAGTCCTGCGTTTCCTTGGGCAGGAAGTTGTATAACACGAGCTTCCCGTCGTCAGACAGGTCGATGTCCAGCGCGTCTACTTTCACGAACGGCAGGGTATAGGTGGAAACGGCGAACAAAGCCTGCGATTTCTGCAGCTGCATGATTTCCTGCAGTTTCTCGTCCACCATTTTCGCATCTTCCCCATACACTTTATCCCGGAACACCTTGAAAAGCCCCAGGGCTTCCCGGGCGTCTTTGCCGGCGAGGTCGAACCCCATGTACACAAGGCTTTCATTGCGGTTGAACGCGCGGCGCAGCGACTGGATGTACAGCGTTACCACCGTGATCCCCACCACCAGCAGCACGCCGATCACCCAACTGTACCGCCACAGCCGTTGCCGGAACTTCTGGCGCTTTTCCTTCAGCTGGTCTGCATGCCTTTTGTTCACGCTGGTCCTGTAAAACTCCACCACCTCCGCCGGCAGGCTCAGGCGTTTCATATACGGTTCGTAGGAGGCGATCTCGCGGAGGCTCAACAGTTCGCTGGTATTATTCTTGAACCCTTCGTACCGGCTGATGATCTGCTTTTCGGTGAACCCCGTTTTCCGCTGCTCCTCCGTCCTGCGGTTGTCTATCAACCCTGCGAGGATATCGTGCGCCAGTTCATACGTCTGTCCATCGCTCCGTAAAATTTTATTCTTCTCCAGTTCGGTCAAACAACTCGTCATCAGCGCCGCCGACCGCCCCTGCAAATACGGCGGCACCAGGCCGGTAAACCATATGCCGTTGTTCACGCGGGCATACGGCAGCGGCCGTTTCGTGCCTTCGCTGGTCACGAATGCATCGAGCGCATTGGCCACGAAATCATCTTCTATATCCGGGAAATCCTTTTCCAGCTGCTCCTGTATCACATGGATCCGCTCATGCATGAAACGGTCCAGAACATCCTGCAAACTGCCGAACTGCCGGATGATGGCACTGTTCACCGTCAGTGGCGGCCAGGCGGAACCGGAAGGCTCCGGCTTGTTGGGCGTGTTCATGTAAACCGTGCGCCAGAGCTGGTCGAGGTAGATTTGCAGATAGGGGAGCGATACGGACTGCCGGTCCTGCAACACGTTGATGATCTCTTTGGCGTTATCCGCGCCCTGTTCCAGCCGGATGTTGAAGCGCTCGCAGCTTTTGAGGATCACTTCTTCCACGTTCCGGTTGTTCATCGTCTCGATGCGCAGCCGCCGGTCGCAGAAATCCGGGATGGCGCGCTCGAAAGGGCTCAGGCCCGCGAAGAATTCTTCCCGCATGATGAACAGGAAATTGCAGAACTGGAGATCGGGGTCGTATAGAATATGGTCGATGATCTCGATGATCGTTTTCTTTTCCTCTTCCGTTCCCATGATCAGCAATTCCTCGAACTGGTCGAAAATGAGGTAAACCGACCTGAGGTAACGGAGATTGATGCCTTTGAGCGCCTCGTAAACCTTCTGCGCTGCGTCTCCCGCGCTGCGGCTGCGCAATACGGACGGCGCCTGTTTATACCCCTTTCCGCCCGCCAGCGAGTTGGTCGGCATCTCCCCGGAAAAGGGATCGGCGGCGGATTGCGTGGCAGACAGCAGCGAATCCACCAGCTGATCGCCGCGGCGGATAAACAGGGGGAACCAGTCGGTATCGTCCATCCGGTTTTGCAGCCCGCATTGCACGATGCTCGTTTTACCCGTGCCGCTGGTGCCGTACACGAGCACGAGGCGGTTTTTGTGGATGTGCTGGTAGAGGGCGTTCACTTCTTCGTCGCGGCCGAAAAAGATGTTGTAGTCTTCCCTGCCGTAAGGGTCGAGGAATTTGAAGGGGCTATTGAGGATGCTGTTCATTACGGTGCCGGGGTTAATGCCTGCTGGGCGAACTGCCGGAAGGCGATGAGTTGTTGGCAGATGGCTTCGTACCGGCCCTGTTCCTGCTGCTCGTTCCGCGCAAAACGACGGTTGATGTTGATGCGCACATGGTCGAGCGGCTCGTCGGGCTTGGGGACCGTCCGGAAAACGTAGGTATCGTCTGCCGGTTGGTATTGCCCGAATATGACGAGGTTGGAGCGGTCAGACCGGCTTTCGAAGGTGTTCACGTCTACCACGAGGGGCGAAAGGTTGAGGAATTCCAGCGAATCGCCTTTGTACTGGCGCCTTTCCACGTTGAAAACGGGCAGCATCTGCTTGGTGAGCACCACGCCGCTATTGTCCAGGTGATGAGCGAGCAGGTAATAGTTGATTTCGTGGCTGGCGTTGGAGTTCATGAGTTTGACCACCTGGTGGTCGAACACGGTGAGGGTATCGTGCCGGTATTTGTTGATGCGGATATTCTGGATGCTGGTGAGCGTGTAGCGATGGAGGAACCCCAGCCGCTCGAACACCGTGCTGAGCATGTCTTCCGCCCGGATGCAAAGTGCGGGCACTTCCGCCTCGGGGACCTTCTGGCCGCCCGCCGCCCCGAAACCCGTGTACGTGACCGATCGGATGTATTGCAGGAACACGCAGGCCTCGCTGAAAGGCTGGTTCTGCGGATCGTCGTCGCGCAGGGTGGACAGCTCGCTCACGAAATATTGCACATCTGCCAGCGAATCGATGTATTTGCGGATAGACCGGATCAGCGCCGAATAATCGTACACGGAGCGGTCGGCGATGGAAAGACCGAAATATTTATCGAGCAGTTCCATCATTTCATCCGGCAGGTTTTCCACTTTTTGCGTGATTTTCAACTCCCACAACTGCGAGATCATGATAATCCCCATGAACTCCGACGCGATGTGGAACGCCCGCCCGATCTGCTCGAGCCGTTTGATGCCGGGCTGCTTCAGTCCCTCAGCGCCATATTCCGCCGCAAATAGCGTTTTAAGCTGAATGGCGATGGGGTGGGGCAGCACGTCGAGGATCGTTTTCTGTAACATATTGTCTTCGATGATCTCGGTTTGCCGCCGGTCGTCGATCTGTTTGGCGGGCAGATTGCCGTCTTTCACCAGCGCGTTAAACAGTGCCTGGGTCAGCTGGGCGTTGGGCTCGTACGGCGGCAGGGGCTTGTTGGGCTCGCTGGGCAGCGGGTTTACGTCCACCGCCGCGGCATTATTGAAAAACAGCCCCCAGAACGGTTCGCGCGGCGTTTTTCCGGGCAGGTTGAGATCGCGGGCGGGCGGCGCGTCTACGCCCAGCGGTACCTGCGACGCGAGCTGCGCCGATTTCAGCGCGGCGTCGAACGCCTGGCGGATGCTCATTCCCTTGGTACAGACGTTTTTAAAAAATTCCACACCGAAAATCCGGGCCGACAAATCATTCACCGCAGCCGAAGTGGCGATCACCGCCGGAACGCCCAGTGCCAGCAGCTGGTCTACCTGCGCGCCCGTAGAGCAGCCGTTGAGGATCACCAGGCGGAGGGCGCCGGCGTCTGCACTGGGCTTCAACAGGTAAGCGAGGCCCTGCCCGCTAGCGGCCTGATCGGTAAACAGGAGGGATTGTTCGCCGGCGTGGCCGGCATAGTGGAAAATGGCGATCTCCGCACCGTAAGTGGAAAATGCATTGTTGATGTTGGAAACGGTGGCGAAAGACTCCCGGTGAACGCTGTAATCTCCCCGGTTGGCGGCGATCAGGGTATTATGGATGCCCTCGTCTTCCTCCGTCACCGATTGCAACGGGGCCTGTGGAAGATTTGCAAAGGCAATAATGATCTTTTTCATGACTGATATGGAATTGGGGTAAATAAATTCCTTGCTGCACGATGGAAATCTCGACTTTTGGAGTTAATTTGGAGTCACAATCTATTACCTAAGGTACGATTTTTCAACGAATTAGTCAGGACGCGATAACCCCAGGAACAAACGAAGCAGTGTATTCGGAATAACCCCGGAATTCCTATTTAAATAGTAGCAGAATATATGCAAGAACGTCGATTTTATGCGGCTTTCGCCGGCATAAACGGATATCCCGACAGTCCGCTCAGCGGCTGCATACAGGACGTGCTGAAAATGGACCGCCTCTTCCGCGATCAATGCGCGGCGCAAGTTGGCCTCAGCTATCATCCTGCCTATTATCTCCAGCCCAACACCGCCGACCTCCGGCTGCTCGACAAATACGCCGCTTCCGTTGGCGCCCCCTCGCCTGGCTGCCGCCCACTTTCGACAACTTCACACAAAAAATATTCACCCATTTCGCCGACGCAAAAGCCGGAGATATCTGTGTTTTCTTTTACAGCGGACATGGCTCCCAAACGCCTGCGCCGCCTGAATTCCACCGGAACAATCCCAGCCGGAAACTGCAAACGATCGTTTGTGCAGACAGTCGCACCACCGCGCGCGACCTCACCAACAAGGAATTCGCATATTTGCTCTGGAAAGCCTTCGGTAAAACGGATGCGCATTGCCTCGTGATCACGGACTGCTGTCATTCCGGCGGCAATACCCGCGCCCTCGCGCCCGTGGGCGCTGCGGGAGAATTTCGTCCCCGTTTCCAGGCAGACGGCGATACGGAATTGTCCTTTACCGATTTGCTGGGGCACGATGTGCCGGGGTTTTTCAAACTGGAAGACGGGGAGATGAAACCCGAAATAGCCGGGTATATCCACTTCGCGGCCTGCCGGGCCGATGAGCTGGCGCAGGAATCCTGGCGCGGCGGGCTTTTCACAGGGCGACTGACCGATACGCTCCGGGCCAACGGCGGGGCCACCTCGTACCGGGATCTCATGTGGCGGTTACAAACCGTCGTGAATACAGCTGCGGCCGATCAGCATCCGGTCGTTTTCGCGGCAACGAACGCGGACCTCGACGGGAGATTCCTGTCAGGCGCCATGTTGCCCGTTGTACCGCGATATGAAGTTCTGTTCGATGTGAGCCTCCAACACTGGAAACTCTTCGCCGGCGCGCTGGAGGGCCTGGCGCCCGGTGCGGTGGTGGAGGTGAAGGACGGGGATTTCCGGAAGGAAGTGGAACTCCAGGAAGTGGACGCGCTTTTTTCCCTCATAGACATTGCAGACCTCGATACGGCGTCCCAAACGGCGCGGGCAACCCTGGTGCGGGCAGCGGCTCCGCGGTTGACGATGGTTTCAGCGCCCGATCCCGCTTTGGAAACGGCATTGGGAAAAGAACGGTATCCATTGGTGGATGTAAAGTTCGGGAACGGCGAAAGCGCGGGCTATACAGTGTTCCGGCCGGAAGACGGTTCCTATGTATTATTGGAGAACGGTGGTACGCTGCCGCTTTTCCGCAGAACGGCGAGCCCGGAAATGTTCCTGCAATACGCGCAGCGCGTTGGTGCCTGGATGGCTGCGCTGGACTGGAAACGCCTCGATCCCCGGCTGGCCCGCGAACATTTCGAGCTGACGTGGAAAGTGGTGGAAGGGAGTAATCGTCAGCCCGTAGCAACCCCGGCAACGGGCGATCTCCTCGAACTGCATTACCGCGATGGGAAACAGCCCGCGTTTCGCCTCAGCATTGCGTTGAAGGCAGACGCCCCGGTAGAAAAATGCTTCGTTCGCGTGCTGTATCTCGGCAGTAAATTCGATATCTACCCGAGCCTCATAAATGACGGCGAAGGCCCGCTGACACGGGGCGGCGCTCCGCTCGAGCTGGCTTATATCGATAACGGGAGAACGGTGTACGATATTCCCGTGTCCATCGATGAACAATACAGGTCATATAACAGGTACCGCATACACGATTACCTGAAGATCATCGTTTCCACCGCGCATTTCGACGTAACGAAATTCGAACAGGACGCCCTGGAGCTGGATGGCCCGGGGAACCGCGGACTGGGCAGTTCGCGCGGGACGGACGAAGATACACGGGAAGGTGTTGCCTGGTCGGTGTTTACGGCCCGCATCGCCACTTCGTTCGAGGGTTTGGAAAAAATGATGGGCGCGGGAGAAAAAGCGAAGCTCGGTGCGCTGGAGATACGAACGCCGGCAGGTTTTTCCGGGAAATGCGCACTCATTGCGGAAGGGGATGTGCCGGCCGTAGCATCCGCTGCCTGGGGCGCGGGGTCGTCCGGCAATGCGCTGGATGGCGGGATGGCGGTTTTACGCGTGGAAATGTCGGGGAACCTCCGGCCGGAGGAGCCTTTGAGCGTTTTGCTGACGCCGCCCCTGGCGGAAGTCCGGCAATTGCCGCCGCATGCTGTAGTCCCGTTCGTGGCGGAAGCGGATGCATACCGGCCCGTGGGGTTCCAGGGGAGTTCCGGTTCCGTGGCGATCACGGAAATTCCGGAGACCGATCTCCGTTTCAGGCGCATCTTCCTCCCCGGAAAATATGCCGGCCTCCGGATCTATTCCCGCGAAAACGGCTCCTGGCAACAGCGTCCCGGTTTCGATCCCGGTATTCCCGGCGCCCTGCTGCTCGACGGTGTTACCGGAAACTCGGAGTTGATGTGGCAGGCATTTTCCGCGCGGCCCAATGCGCCTGCGCAACTGCTCCGCTTCGATTATTCGCCGGCAGACGACCTGTCTGTCGTCTCGGAAAGCCTGCACGCCGCCATCGCGGGCCTTGGCGCGGGGAACGTGGCGGTCATCACCAACGGCATCGGCCGGCAACTGGCGCAAATGGCGGAAATCCCGCAATCGGGCGCGATGGTTTTTACGGGAGACGAGCGCGAAGGCCGGACATCGGGCGATTTGCTGCGCATGATGGCTTTCTCGGTACGGGAAACCGGTGTCGTGAAAACAGCCATCCCGGCATTGGCGGCCACGCTGCAGCTACACACGGAACATACGCCGGATACGGTAGTTAATGGATTATATCCCGGTTATCTCCAGGACGAAAAAATCATCACATCGATCTTACATCAAATCATTCCACATTAAACTGATACGACATGTCTAAAGGCTATTCCCTGCACATCGGGGTGAACAAACTGGACAAGACGCATTATTTCGACGTGCCCGAACTGAAAGCGGCCGTTGCCGATGCGAAATTCTGGAAAGCGTTCGCGGAGCAGAACGGCTATAAAGCCAAAAAACTCCACAACGATGAAGCTACCGCATCCGCCGTGCTGACCGCCCTCGCGGATTATGCAAAGCTATTGCAGGCGGGAGACATCCTCCTGCTCACATACGCCGGCCACGGCAGTCAGATCGGTAACGATAAAGTGACGGGGCTGGACAACGAGCGGAACGACCAGACCTGGTGCCTGTACGACCGGGAACTGCTGGACGACGAGCTGTTCGAAGCCTTCCGCGAATTCGGGGACGGTACGCGTATTCTTATCGTGTCGGACAGTTGTCATTCGGGCACCATCGCCCGGGTGGCGAAATCCCCCAAACCCTCAGCGAGCACCTCGCCGCCGGCCTGGAAAACGCGACGGAAATGCGCGGCCTCAGATCCCGGAAACTGCCGCTGAAACAGGAACAGGATATTATGGAGACGTATGGCCCTACGGTGTACGGTCCGCTGCAAGACCAGTTCCGCTCAACGGCCCAGGCGGCGAACGTGAAAGCGGCGGTGAAGCTGCTGGCCGCCTGCCAGGACGATCAGACTACTTTCGATGGTGAATCCAACGGCGTGTTCACCGAATCGTTCATCGAACTGTTCCGCAAAGCGGCCACCCGCAAGAAAAACGCGCCGGAACTGATAGACGCCATCCGTGAAAGATATTATTATCCCCGCCCCAATTTCTTCGAATACGGCGCCATCATCCCGTCTTTCGACGCGGCATTCCCGTTCCAGATCGATATTCCCGATGCGGCGGTCGTAAAAGGTTCCCGCAAGCCGGACCTCAAACCTACGCCCGCAGGCCGTAACCTCACGAAAGAAGAGGAGTGGGACGAAGTGAAGGTGAAAAGGAACGCGCAGTTGCTCGTTACCTGGAAAGTGCCGCCCGCCAAAGACATCGATCCCGGAAAAGACATCGATATCCTCGAAAAAGGCGCGGATTACCTCGTGCTGGAAATGAAAACCACCCCGCACGAGCACAGCTGGAGCGCGGCGCACGCCCTTCGCCAGAGCCTCCTGGCCGCGGGCCTGGAAGCCGTCGTGGAACCGATCATGAGCGTGTCGCCCGCGCAGGACAAGCGCGCTACCCGCGAGGGAGACGCCAACAACCCGGACTACATCCGGGAATGGCCGCCCGCCATGGGCGAGGCTGCCATCGGCTGGCACCTTGGCGATGCGCATTCCCAGCTCGCCAAAGCCACAGCAGAAGTGCGGGCCACGCCCGGCGCCCACGTCCGCATCGCGCACCTGGACACCGGTTACATCGCCGGCCATCCCGCGCTGCCGGAAAACCTGGACCTCCAGCGCCAGCGCAACTTCGTGAGCAAGGAAAATCCCGATTTGGCGCAGGATAAACCCGAATCCGGGCAAGACGGCCACGGCTTGGGCACGGTTGTTTTGCTGGCGGGCGGTAAAGTGACGAAAACACAGACGTTCGGGGAATACGAAGGTTATATCGGCGGCGCCCCGGTAGCAACGGTGGTGCCTTGCAGGATTTCCGAATCGGTGGTGATCATGAACGACCGCACTTTCGCCGAAGCGATCGACTATGCGATCGGGGAGGGCTGCGAAGTAGTGTCGATGTCCATGGCGGGGAAGCCCAGCCAGCGGATGGCGCGGGCGGTGAACCGGGCTTACGAGGCGGGGATCGTGGTGGTGTCTGCCGCCAGCAACTGCTGGTACAAGGGCACGGGCGCCCTGTTGCCGAAATGCGTCCTTTTCCCGGCGGCTTTCGAGCGGGTGATCGCGGCCACCGGCGCCATGTACGATCATAAGCCCTACGATGTGGACTTCCTGCGCGAAGGCTCCGAGCGGGCCATCAGCACGCAATACATGCAGGGCTCCTGGGGCCCGGCATCGCGGATGACGCGCGCCCTGGCCGGCTATACGCCGAATACGCCCTGGGCTTCTTCCGTTCACCCGTTCGTGCGGAGCGGCGGCGGCACCTCGTCGGCCACCCCGCAGGTGGCGGCCACGGCGGCGCTCTACATTGCCCGGCACCGGAACGAAATGGAGCAGAAAGGATATTATGACGAAGGGAAGAAATGGATGAAAGTGGAAGCCGTTCGCCATGCGCTTTTTACCAGCGCCGCGAAAGGGAACGTTTTCGCCGACTGGAAGAAATATTACGGGAACGGGATCATCCGCGCCTGGGACGCCCTGCAGGTACCGGTGGCGGAACCCTCTACGCTGGTGCAGTCGCCCTCGGCCGAAAGCACCTGGTGGGGGATCGTGGAGATTGTAGGCTCGTTCTTCAAGCGCCGCAAACTCTTCCGCAGCACAACGCCCGTGCCGCCGGAAGAAGCCCTGGCGGCGGAACTGCTGCACCTGTTGCAGACAGATCCCCAGTTCTACGAGCTGTTTTCCCGCATCGACCTTTCCAACCCCGTGGAGATCGAAGCCACCATTGGCCAGCCCGGTTTCCGGGACAAAGTGCTGGCTTCCCCCTATGCATCTTCCTGGCTGAAAGAGGCGATGATGATGTAACCGCTACGGCTGTTTCCGGGAGAACTTACTAAAATCAGCCGGGAGACTGACTGGCGTCAGTGGTGGTGGAAGCGTGCCGGCCGATATTTGCACTACGTTTTAAGCAATTTTAGTGTTTTTCATAGGATATGGTTTATAGCGCCACAGATTCTTCTGCGGCGCTTTTCTTATTTTTGCCTTATATTTATTGTCCGTGATAATCAGAAGGAGTCCTGATTTGAAACTATGAAGAAACCGCCCGTACCACAAAACGAAGCTGCACGCCTGCGTGCGCTGCGAAGCTACAATATCCTGGACACGTTCCGGGAAGAAGAGTATGAAAAGCTGACGGACCTTGCGTCCCGAATCTGCGGTATGCCGATCTCGCTCGTCACCCTCATCGATGAAAACCGTCAATGGATCAAAGCGAAGACCGGGCTCGATGTCGAGGAAACGCCGCGTAGCGAATCCATTTGCCAATACACGATTTCCCATTCCGACCTGTTCGAAGTGAGCGACGCTTCGAAAGACACGCGTTTTAAGGAACTGCCCGGTGTTTCCGGAGATGAACATATCCGGTATTATGCCGGGTACCCGCTGATCGACCGCGAGGGTTTTGCGCTGGGAGCGCTGTGCGTGCTCGATCGCAAGCCCGGCGTGCTGAACCGCGAGCAGAAGGAATCGCTCAAGCTGCTGGCGGAAATGGTGGTGTCGCTCATCGTGGAACGGCGGAAAAATATCGAAAGGAATTATTTCGAACAGTTGTTCGAGCTGTCGCAAGACCTGATCTGCATCGTGCAGGCCAATGGTTTTTACCGGAAGGTGAACCCGGCCTTCACGAAAACCCTCGGCTGGGATGAACGGGAGCTCATGACGAACCCGATCCTGCATTTCTCCCATCCCGACGATGTGGAATTAGCGGAAAAGAACCTCACTAACATCCGCGAAGGAAAAGATAAAGTTGCCTTCACCCGCCGTTTTCGCACCAAAACCGGTGCCTACCGACTTATCCAGTGGGCAGCCAATTCCGATCCCGATACCGGCGACATCTTCGCCATCGGCCGGGATATCACCGACGAGCGGATCCGGGAAGAACTGCTGGAACAAAGCCAGAAGAAACTGAGCGCCTTTTTCGAGCACAGCCAGGGCCTCATGTGCACGCACGACCTGCGGGGAAAGATCATTTCCGTCAACTATGCCGGTGCTAACCTGCTCGGATATACGGTAGCGGAAATGTCGAAAATGAACCTGGCCGATCTGCTGCCCGAAACCCACCGCTTCGAATTCACCGCCTATTTACAGGAAATCCGCGATAAGGGAATGGCCGCCGGACAAATGACGACGGTACACCGCAACGGCTCCCGCCGCATCTGGATGTTCAGCAATGTGCTGGAAACCGGCCAGAACGAAGAACCTTACGTGATCGGTAACGCTATCGATATCACCGAGCGCTATCTGCTTGAAAAAGACCTCGCCCGCACCAAGGAAATGCTGGAACAGACCAACGCCGTGGCGCGGGTAGGGGCCTGGGTGGCGGAAGTGCCGAGGAACAAGCTGTACTGGACAGACATGACGCGCGAGCTGCACGGCGTCCCGAACGGATTTGAGCCCGACCTGCAGGCCGCGATCGGCTTTTTCAAGAAAGGCGAGCACCAGAACAAAGTGATCCGAGCCGTAAACCGCGCCATCCGCACCGGCCGCTCGTTCGACCTCGAAGTGCTCATCATCACCTGGCAGGGCGAAGAACGCTGGGTACGCACGCAGGGGCATGCCGAATTCGAGAACGGTGTCTGCAAAAGACTGTACGGCGCCTTCCAGGACATCAACGATAAAAAGAAAGCCGAGCTCGAAATATCCAGCTCCCGGAAGCTGTTGCAGGAAGTGCTGCAATCGGCCTCAGAAGTGAGCATCATCGCTACAGACAAAACAGGCGTGGTCACCGTCTTCAACCGGGGCGCGGAAAGGCTGCTCGGTTATTCTTCCGAGGAAATGATCGGGAAAGTGATGGTGAATGTCATTCACGATAAGGAAGAAGTGGAAGCCCGGGCGAAGGAGCTTTCGGAAGAATCCGGCGAGAACATAACGCCCATGCGCGCTTTCATTTATAAAACAGAGCGCGAAGGGTCGGAACAACGGGAATGGATATATGTAAAAAAAGACGGTTCCCGCTGCATCGTATCGCTCGTGATGACGCCCATCCGGGATATCCGGAACCAGGTGACCGGGTACCTCGGCATTGCCACGGATATCACCAAGCGCAAGCGCATGGAACAGGCCCTCATCGCCTCCAAACAACAGGCGGAACAGGTGAGCAGCGCCAAATCGGAATTCCTCGCCAATATGAGCCACGAGATCCGCACGCCGCTCAACGGCATCATCGGGTTTACGGACCTGGTCATGAAAACGGAGCTCGACGGCCAGCAGCAGCAATACCTCAAAATCGTGCACCAAAGCGCCAACGTGTTGTTGAGCATTATCAACGATATCCTCGACCTGTCGAAGATCGAAGCCGGGAAACTGGAACTGCACAACGAAAAGGTAAAGCTGTACGGCCTGGGCCAGGAAGCGATCGACATCGTGACCTACCAGGGCCGCGAAAAAGGGCTCGATATCCGGCTGAGCATCCCGCCGCAATTGCCCGCCTACATTCATACAGACGCGCTGCGCCTGAAACAGGTGCTCGTCAACCTCCTCGGCAACGCCGTTAAGTTCACGGAAAAAGGAATGGTGGAACTGCGGATCAGCGCCATCGCCATGGCGCGCAATGGCGACATCACGTTCAAATTCGAAGTGCGCGATACCGGCATCGGCATCAAGCCCGACAAGCAGGAGCGGATTTTCGAAGCCTTCGCGCAGGAAGACGCATCCACCACCAAGAAATACGGCGGCACGGGGATAGGTCTTGCCATTTCCAATAAAATCCTGGCCCTCATGGGCAGCAAGCTGCAACTCATCAGCTACCCCGGCTCCGGCAGTATTTTCTATTTCTATGTAACGCTGCCCGTGGAGCAGGGCGATTCGGCAGACGATGCAACGGCAGGCCACGACGAAGGGAAGCCGGTCGTTTCGCTGGAGCACCGGCAGGTGACCGTTTTGGTGGTGGAAGACAATACCGTGAATATGCTGCTCACCAAAACGATCATCCACAAACTCATGCCGTCTGCCGCCATCATCGAAGCGGGCAACGGGCTGGACGCGGTCCGGATTTTCCGGGACACGCGGCCGGACCTTATCCTGATGGACATACAAATCCCCGAACTGAACGGCTACGAAGCCACTTACAAAATCCGCGCGATGGAATCCGATGGCCGCGTGCCCATCATCGCCCTCACGGCTGGCAATATCAGCGGGGAGCGGGAGAAAAGTTTTTCCGCGGGGATGGACGACTTCCTGTCGAAGCCCATCGTGGAGGAGACGCTCGCCGCCATTCTCCGGAAATGGTTGCCGGATGAGCAGTCTGGCGATACGGAGGCACGGAACGATGCGCCAGGGGACGTTTCCGTCAGCCAGCATTTCGATATCAGCGTACTGAAAAGCTACCTGGGAGACGATGACGATGTGTCGAAAGACATTCTGCTGCTCACGGCCTCCGAATTGGATAAATCGCTCGAAGCGTTGGAGCAGTTCGTGGCGGAAGGGAACCTGAAAGGCATTAAATCCATCGGCCATAAGCTGTACGGAACAACGGCCAGTGTGGGCATGCGGGAACTGGCGCGCCTGGCGCGCGTGCTCGACATGCTGACCGAATTCGAGTCAGGCCAGGTAGAGGCGCTGTTGCAGGAAACCCGGGATGAAATGGCCCTGGTGCAGGAGTTGCTGAAGAAAGAAATTGAAAAATAATTTATGCTTGTAAAATTGCCGAAGTTGCATGAGTGGATACCTGCATTTAACAGGTTTCTGCTATTGTCTTTATTACTATTCCTGTTGATATTGGTGCTCCGCGCCATCGATCTTTTCATGATCGGAACGTTCCCGGTACCGTTGGGGACGATCATCGGCCGGGCGCTCTGGGCGGATGTGCTCACGTTCCTGTCTGTCATCCGCTGGATCGTACTGCCGTTCCTGTTACTGTATATGCTGGTAAGCCCCCGCGCCGGCAACGCTTTTTACATTTCACTGATCGTCCTGTATGTGTTGGTCAGCTTTTCCCTGAACCTGTATTTCCACCAAACGAGCGTGCCTTTGGGCGCCGACCTGTTCGGGTATAATATGCACGACATCAAGCAGACCGTGGGTGCCGCGGCCGGCTCCGTGCCAACGGCCACGCTGGTGGGCCTCGGCGTAGCCGTGGTCGTGTCTGCCGTGGCGATCGTGCTGTTCGTGAGGGGCCGCATCCGGGGCGACCGGCGCGGGTTCTGGTTCGTGCTGGCCTGTATATTGCTTTTCTGGATACCGATTTCACGGTCGCTCACCCGCAGCGGGTTGCGGTCGGAATATGCAGGGAACATCGTCCTCAATAAAACCGGTTTCTTCCTCGCCAAATCGGCCGATTACTTTTTCCCGAGCGATGCCGCTTATGGCGCTGCGGGGGAGGATTTGAAGGGCGATCCGCTGTTTACGTATAAATATCTGCAGCCGGACGCGTTCCCTTTCCTGCACGCGCAGCCGGCGGGGAACAACCTCCAGCCGTACTTCCGTGCCGATTCGGTGAAGCCCAATGTGGTGATCATTCTGGTGGAAGGGTTGGGACGTGCCTTTTCGGGCGACAACGCTTACCTGGGGAGTTTTACGCCGTTCCTCGATTCCCTCGGGCGGGGGAGCCTTTATTTCGAAAACCTGCTTTCCGGCGGCGGACGAACGTTCGCCGTATTGCCCACCATGCTGGGATCGCTGCCGTTCGGCAAAAACGGTTTCGCGGAAATGGCGCCCGAACTGCCCAATTCCCTCACGCTCATGAACCTTGCCCGGCATAACGGCTATGGCGCCAGGTTTCTCTATGCGGGAGACGCCAGTTTCGATAAAATGGACCTTTTCGTCCGCAACCAGGGCGTGGATTCCATTATCGATAAATCCTCGTTCGGCGATGGGTACCGCCTGCTGCCGGCCAACAGCGGCGGGTTTACCTGGGGTTACGGCGACGATGAGCTGTTCCGCAAATACTTCGACGCCACGCCCGATTCCGGTGCGCCGCGGCTGGATATCATGCTGACCGTTTCCACGCACTCGCCGTTCAAAATCCCCGACCAGGCGCGGTATAACGCCATGGCGGAGCAACGGATCAAATCATTTAAATTGTCCGCGGAAGAAACTGCTGCGCACATGCAGTACCTGAACGTGTATGCGTCGGTGATGTATATGGACGCGTCTGTACGGGGCTTCTTCCGTCAGCTGCAATCCAGGAAGGATTACGCGAACACGATCGTGCTCATCACGGGCGACCACCGCTTGCCCGAGATCCCCATGCGCTCGAAGATCGACCGGTATCATACGCTGCTGATCGTGCATTCGCCGCTGCTGGCCCAGCATACCCGGTTCTCGTCCGTTTCTTCGCATTTCGACGTGGCGCCTTCCTTTACGCGGTTGCTCGCCGGCCAGTACGGCTGGGACATTCCGCAGGAAGCCACCTGGGTGGGCACGGGCCTCGATACGGCGCGCGCTTTCCGCAACGTGCATCATTATCCGCTCATGCAAACGAAAAACGACGTGGCCGATTATGTGGCCGGACCGTACTTCATGAATTCCGGATCGCTGTACCGCATCCTCCCGAATATGGACCTCGAGCCGGAAGACGACGAAGATACCGCCGGGAAACTGGAAGCCGGGTTTGCCACATACCGCAAACGGAACGACCGTATGGTACAAACCCGCCAACTACTGCCGGATTCGCTCTATAGCCGGTATGTGCGGAAGTGATGTTAATCCCGTTCGACTTAAAAAAAGAAGGTGCTTCCAACGAGGCACCTTCTTTTTTTATAGGTTCGGACTCCTGCTGGTTAGTCGTTCAGTCTGAGGTAAGTTTTCGCAGCAGCATAATCGGCCCAGTTTACCCTGTCAGCCGACTTTGCAGCGCCATTGCCGGGAAAGATCATGTACCGGAATTGCTGGTACTTTTTGCCGTTGGCGGTTACGGTGCTGAGGTCTGCATTGGAATACAGCTGAATTACCTGGGTGTACGCCGAAAACTCGACGAACAAACCGGATTGCGCATCCAATATGCAAAAGGCCGCCCCGAATGGATGGGACGGCCTTTTGCTTATGTTTTATGTGGTTAGAAGCGGCGCATGAGGCTCACGCCCAGGTTGATCTGGTTGCCGTAGGTGCTGGGCCGGAATTCTTCGTAATACCAGGTGCCGTAAAGGCCGATGATGTTCTGGCGGAGGAAGGTTTTCTGCCAACCCAGGTTCAACTTGTACGACATCAGGCTGTTATTGATCTCGTAGTTGATGTTGTTGCGCCGGTCGTCGGGCGAAATCCCCGTACCGATGCCGAAGAGCCAGAAATCGTCTGCCCCTGCGGTATAATACCGGGCGTTGAGGTTGAAGGATTTGGACAGGTTGTCTTCGCCCGGCGTGAGGTACGTCCGGAAGTTGAACCACCAGCTGCGCCAATATTTACCCAGCGATGCCGTGTACACCCAGGTGGAACTGCTGAAATACAGGTACCGGAAGCCCAGTTCCGCTTCGAAGCTCTTCGGCAGGTTGGCGTAGAGGGAGAAGCCTGCACGGTATTTCGGGAAGATGGAACTGTTGGAGTAACCGGCGCCAACGTAAGAATAAAACGTGTTGGAGAAGCGGGGATAGGCTTCCACTTCGCCCTGCACGCCGTCGTCGCCAAACTTCTTTGCGTAATTGACCCGTGCAAAAACCGACCCGATAGGGGTTTGGCGGCCGTAAGCGAGGCTCAGCATATGCCAGGGATCATCGAACCTTTTGTCGAAATAAGTGTAATCGTAGCTGAGGTCGAGCTTGTTTTTCCGCACCTGGTCGCGGATACCGCTGAGGAGCGACCGGGCGGCGGCGTTATTGGGATTGATGGTCAATACTTTATTTGCGTATATGGCGGCTTCCTGCAGGTTTTTCTGGAACCCCAGCACGCGGGCTTTGCGTAGCAGCAATTCCTCGGACTGGGGATGGTACTCCAGTCCTTTGTTGATGTGCTGCATGGCTTCTGCGGGACGGTCGTTCCAGTATTCCAGGTCGGCAATGGCCACGTAGGCGTCTTCATATTCGGGCTTACGCTGGAGGATATACTGGAACTCGGCGCGGGCGCTGTCGGTTTTGTCGCTCCAGGTGTAGATACGGCCGAGGAAAACGCGGATATCGGCGTAGTCGGGGCTTTTGGCGAGGGCCTGCCGGCAAAGACGGATCGCTTCTGGATAATCTTTCCGGTCGAACGCGGCCTTCCGGGCCAGCTGGAAAAGCTCATCGGAATCCTGCGCCAACGCAACAATCGATATCATGGCGGCGATAACGGTCAGAAGGATATGCCTCATATTTGTCGGTGTTCGGTTTTTATTGCCTGATAAAGATATAACTTCTTCCAGACCAGCGAAATATTATCTATTTTTGTACTCGTGTTAACACGTATACTCCATGAAGATTTTAATTGCGGAAGATGATAACCTCATCCGGAAAACCATCGAGATAAAACTGGCAAAAGACGGTTATGAAATCATATCCTGTTCGGAGGGCAACCAGGCGCTGGAAAGCATCCGCTCCGAAAAGCCCGACATCGTGCTCACGGATATCATGCTGCCGTCCGTTTCCGGTCTCGAAATCGTAAGTGCCATCAAGCAGGAAGGGAACCCCATCAAGGTGATCGTACTGTCGACCATGGGGCAGGAAAATATCGTGGAAGAAGCCTTCCGCCTCGGCGCCGACGATTATATGACCAAGCCTTTCAGCCTGACGGAATTATCGATCCGCGTGAAAAAACTGATTCAGTCCCGTTAAAAATTAAACCGAACATCTTGCTGGAACCGAGCACCATACCCGAGGCAACCCTGTATGCATATACGGTCCTGTTCGCGGCGATCATGATCATCGTCCTGTTAATGACCGCCGCCGTGCTCCGCCGCCGCCGTATACGGTACCGGACGGAAAAACGCGTGCAGGAATATTTCGATCAGTGGCTGGGAGACCTTCTTCTGGGAGAAATCAACGAAAACAGCCATATCGAAATACCGGAAGAACTGCTCGACCGCCCCCATAACCGCCTCGCGCGCGAGTTCGCCATCAATCAGCTCATCAATACCAAAAAGAACCTCATCGGCCAGGCTGCCCGTAACGTTATACAGCTGTACCGGCTGTTAGGGCTGCGGAAAACTTCGTGGGACAAATTCACCAGTCCGCTCTGGTACCGCAAGGCCCGCGGCATTTACGAGCTGTACATGATGGAGCAGCGCGACACCGGCGGCGCCATCGGCAAACATACCAACCATCGCAACGCATACGTGCGCGCCGAAGCCCAGACCGCCTTGCTGGCGTTCGAAGGGTTCGAAGGGCTCCGGTTCCTCGGGGGCCTCACCCAGCCCATGAACAACTGGCAGCAGCTCAAGCTGCTCGAACAGCTGCACGCCCTCGACCCCGGGAACTTCGAAGGCCTGCCGCAGTGGCTCGGTTCGGCGAACGACAGCGTGGTGATCTTTGCGCTGAAGCTCGCCGAGATCTACCAGCAGCTCCAGGTCAGGGAAGAAGCCACCCGCTGCCTGCAGCATCCCAATTCCCATGTACGCGAACAGGCCGTGAAAACGCTGGTACATATCGGCGACGAAGAAGCCGGCAAACTGCTCGCCGAACAATACCCGACGGAAACGGAGCACAACCGCAAAGTGATCCTGGAAGGCCTCGAACATGTGGCTACAGACGCGCAGCGCGGGTTTCTCGAAACCACGCTGGCCAGCGACGACCCCGCCGTTCAACTCCAATCGGCCCGCATCATTTCCCGCTGCCTGAAAGGCGGGGAAGCCATCATCGCCGCCAAAGCCCTGGCCCAGCCGGAACCCTACCGGCAAATATTGCTTCACATTCAAAGCAACCCTGCACGATGAAAATACTGGCCGATATCCTCGTTTACCTGCTGGTGACCGGCATCTTCGTATATTCCGTCACCCTCATCATCTCGTACATCGTCATCGGCATCAATTCCGTGAACGAAACGCGGGAATACCTGCATAAAAACGAAGCCACCGATTACCGCCTCCTGGCCGCATCACCGCATGCGCCCACTGTGAGCATCCTGGCGCCGGCATACAACGAAGGCGCAACCATCGTGGATAACGTGCGGTCGCTGCTGTCGCTGTATTACAACAAACTCGAACTGGTCGTCATCAACGACGGGTCGAAAGACGATAGCCTGCAAAAGCTTATCGACGCGTACCAGCTGGAAAAAGTGGATTTCTTCGTCAACTACCGCATCCCGACGAAAGAAGTGCGGGCCGTGTACAAAACGAAACACCCGGCCTACAACAAGCTCGTGGTGGTGGATAAAGTGAACGGGGGGAAGGCGGATGCGCTGAACGTGGGCATCAATATCGCAACCAACGATTATATCGTTTGCATCGACGCCGATTGTATCCTGGAGCACGACGCAATTCTCAAAATGGTGAAACCGTTCCTGGAAGAAGGGGAGAAGAAAGTGATCGCGTCGGGCGGGGTGATCCGCATCGCGAATTCCTGCGAGATCACCAATGGCCGCCTCACGCGTGTGCATCTCCCCGACAATTACTGGGCCCGTATGCAGGCGCTGGAATACATCCGCGCGTTTTTGCTGGGGCGCATGGCCTGGGCGCGGCTGGATGGGCTGCTGCTCATTTCCGGGGCATTCGGCGCGTTCGACAAGGAGATCGCTATCCGCTGCGGCGGTTATAATACCAATACGGTTGGGGAAGACATGGAACTGGTGGTAAGAATGCGGCGATATATGCATGAGCAGGACGTACCGTATAAAGTGACCTATATCCCTGATCCGCTCTGCTGGACGGAAGCCCCCGAGACCGGGACCATCCTCACCCGCCAGCGCAACCGCTGGACGCGGGGCACCATCGAAACGCTGCGTTTTCACAAGAAAATATTCCTGAACCCGCGGTACGATCTGCTGGGGGCATTGAGCTATCCCTACTGGCTGCTGTTCGAAATGCTGGCGCCGCTCATCGAGTTCACGGGGTTCGTGGTGTTTTTGTTCCTGGCTTTCTTCGGGCTCATCAACTGGCACATGTTCTTCGCGTTTTTGTTGTTCATCGTGTCTTTCGGGTACCTCAACAGCGTTTTTGCCATTTACATGGAAGTATATACCTATAACCAGTACCGCCGCCGCAAAGAGATCCTCAAACTGGTGCTGGCGGCGCTGACGGAGCCGTTCATATTCCATCCGTTCGTAGTATGGGCGGGCGTTCGCGGGTATTTCGATTTCTTCCGCAAGTCGAAGAACTGGGGCGAAATGACGCGCCGCGGTTTCGGCAAGGCACAGCCGAAAAACGGTTGATCCCAATTTTCATGTACCCTTTATTCCGCCCCGCCGGATTAATATCGTAAATTCGTTCCGCAATATTCAGTCATAACGCGCCAAAACAAATGAATAACGCAGATTTCGGATTCGACGTATTATTCAAATATGCGACACTTGGTATACTGGTGGCCGATACAGCCGGTAATATCGTAATGTCCAACCCTTTCCTGCTCCGGCAGTTCGGATACACGGCCGAAGAGCTGGAAGGCCAGAAGGTGGAAAAACTCATTCCCGACCGCTACGCCGGCCGTCACGAAAGCCATCGCGACCGTTTCAGCCATCATCCCCATAACCGGCCCATGGGCATGGGAATGGATCTTTTCGCGCGGCGGAAAGACGGGACAGAATTCCCGGTGGAAATCAGTCTCGGTGTTTATGAAGCGCCCAACGGTCGCCTGGTGGTGGCCTTCGTGAGCGACATATCCCTGCGCAAACAGTCGGAAGACGCGCTGCGCGAATTGAACGCGGAACTGGAACAAAAGGTGGCGGATCGTACGGAATCGTTGTCGAAGCTCGTGAAGCAGATGGAAATGCAGATGAAGGAGATAGAGCGGAAAGACAATGAATTACGGATGGCCCTGCAGAAGGAAAAGGATTTGAACGAACTGAAGAGCCGCTTCGTTTCCATGGCTTCCCACGAATTCAGGACGCCCCTCAGCACCGTACTTTCCTCATCCTACCTCATTTCCCGCTATACGGCGGGAGAAGAGCAGCCGCAGCGCGAGAAGCACATCCAGCGGATCGTTTCCTCCGTCAACCTCCTGACCGATATTCTCAATGATTTCCTCAGCGTAGGCAAGATCGAGGAAGGAAGGATCCATGTGCGGCCGGCCACGGTAAACGTGGAATCCATCATCGGCGCCACCGTACAGGAACTCTTCGAGCTTAACAAAAAAGATCAGCGCATTTCGTACGTGCATACCGGTGACCCGGAAGCGCTTCTCGATCCGGCGTTGCTCAAACATATCATCCTCAACCTGTTGTCTAACGCCATCAAATTCTCGCCGGAAAGCAGCGCTATCGGCGTATCTTCCGAACGGGAAGGGCAGCAACTGGTGATCCGCGTGGCCGACCAGGGCCGCGGCATCAGCGAAGACGACCAGGCGCACCTTTTCGAACGCTTCTTCCGTGGCAACAACGTGTCAGATATTCAGGGCACCGGCCTCGGACTGCATATCGTAGCCAAGTATACCGAACTGATGGATGGCAACATCCAATGCCGCAGCGAAGTAGGAAACGGCACCGAATTTATTCTGACTTTTCAAATCCCGCCCAACACATGAGCACGATTCTCCTGATCGAAGACAATGCCGACATCCGCGAAAATACCGCGGAAATCCTCACCATGGCCAATTACAAGGTGCTGACCGCAGCCGATGGCATGCAAGGCGTGCAGATGACTTTCGAGCATCACCCGGATCTGATCATTTGCGATATTTCCATGCCCGTGCTCGACGGCTACGGCGTGCTGCACATGCTGCACAAACGCAACGCCCTCCAGCATACGCCCTTCATCTTCCTCACCGCCCGTACCGAAAGAACGGACATGCGCAAAGGCATGGAAATGGGGGCCGATGATTTCATCACCAAGCCCTTCGACGCCATGGAGCTTCTCCAGGCCATCGAAATCCGCCTGCAGAAAGCCAGTAAGCTGAAGGAAGACATCGCCCAGGGCCCCGGCGCCATTTCGGCGCTGCTGTCCGCAACCGGCGGCGGCGACCAGCTGGAGGCGCTGAAGAACGAGCGCAATACGCAGCTGTTCAAAAAGAAACAGGCCGTGTATTCCGAAGGGAAACACGCCACCAACCTGTTTTACATCGTCAAAGGAAAAATCAAGGCCAGCAAACGGCATGATAACGGGAAAGAGCTCATCACCGGTCTTTACAACGAAGGCGATTATTTCGGGTATACACCGCTGCTGAGTGGCGGATTGTACCAGGACAGCGCCGAAGCGATGGAAGACGCGGAGATCGCCATGATCCCGAAAGCGGATTTCGAAGCGCTCATGAACGGGAACCCCGCCGTACAGCGCCGCCTCATCCAGATGCTGGCCAACAACATGGCCGAAAAGGAAGAACAGCTGCTGGGCATCGCTTACAACTCCCTGCGCCGCAAAGTGGCCGACGCGTTGCTGGCACTCGATAAAAAATACAATGCGGCCGGTAGCATGCAGTTCAGCATCGACATCAGCCGCGATAACCTGGCCGCCGTTGCCGGCGTGGCCAAGGAATCCCTCATCCGGACGCTGGGAGATTTCCGCGACGAAAAGCTCATCAGCATCCGGGAGGGCGAAATTATCCTGGAAGACCGTAAGAAGCTGGCGCGCCTCCTGAATTAGGGAGGTCTGCGCACTGCATCCGCAGGTGCCCGATTTCTTCTTTCATTTTGCCCAGGTCGGATTCCAGTCCTTCCCGCTGCAACAAATACGATTTACCATCTGAATGCTTCTGGTACAGCATCACCAGGTCGTGGTGCATGAGTGCGAGGGCCTGGTCGTTCTGCAGGAACTGCTGCTGCAGGGATTCCGCACGCTCCAGGAACTGGCGCGACGAATCCAGCTGCAAAGCCTCCATCAGCCGTTGTTTCAGCAGGATGTTCTCCTGTTTGAGGAACTCCAGCATCCGCAATAATTCAGATTTCTTCTCCCGGCTCATTTTTACTTGTTATGTGCGATGAATAAGGCGCAGGGTACCGCTTTCATAAGCAGGTCGGCCATGCTGGCCTTGAACCAGCGGCTCACGGTGCTACGCTGATAGGCGCCGAGCACCACGAGGGTTTTGCTGTCTGCCTTCAGCAGGTGATCGAGGATGGCGTTTTCCGCATCGCCCTGCAATACTTCGTATGCGGCGTTGGGGTTGTGCCTTTTCATGAACTCCTTCATCAGCTGGTTTTCCGGAACATGGTGGTTATCGTCTCCCCGAACGGTGATCACCGTGGCCGGCAGTTTGTTCGTTTCCGGCAGGATGGCGGAGAACATTTTGATGGCGAAAACGGAAGACGGCGCCCCGTCGTACAGCATCACCGTTTTTTCCACCGGCTGCCATTTCAGGGGCGAGATTAGCACGGGGCATTGCACTTCCGACAGCAGGTCGCGGATGAAGCGGGTGGGCGCGGCTTCGGGTAAACGGGTGAAAGTTTCGTCGGCGCCGATGATCAGCAGATCGGCGTATATGCTTTCCCGTAGGAGGTCGGGCAGGGCGAACGATTTATCGCGGCGGACGGTGAAATTGACGCCACCGGCCTGGCAGGCGGTTTCGAATTCTTTGACCGCATTGTCCCGGATCTGTTTATCCTTGGCCATCCGTGCTTCGAGGTCGTTGGTTTCCATGGCGGTAGCGATAGAAAAGCTGTTGTGGGTGAAATCGTCGAGGAAAACGCCGACGAGGTGGGCTTTTTCCCGGGCGGTGACAGCTATGGCCGTTTGCATACTGGATTCCGAAAGTTTAAGGCCGTCGAGGGCAACAATGATCTTTTTCATGCTATAAAATTCAGTTAAAGTGGGTGAAGGAGGAATGATGACGGTCAACGGAGCCGTTGATCGTGGTCGGGGCGGATCAGGCGGGCGTAAAATGGCCGCGCCCCCGCCTTTCTTACAACAAAAAGCGGGGGCGCGGGTTCGGGGGCGGTATGTTATTTGTCGTAATGGACGGGCGGCAATTTCGTAGCGGGAACGCCTTCGCGGGTGATGATCACGGGTTTGATAAGGCCGTTTTCGTCGAATTCCAGTTTTTCGATGCAGGTTTCCCGGGAATTGGCGTGTGTTTCACCGATGGGGCGGCGGTGATAGACGATGAAGTATTTTTCCGTTCCGGGAACATGAATGACGGAATGATGACCCGCGCCCCTTGCGATGGCGGGGTCCTGGTCCAGTATTTTCCCGATCCGGCGGAACGGGCCAGCCGGGGAATCGGCGATGGCGTATGCCACGCTGTAGTCGGGGCCCGTCCAGCCGCCTTCCGACCACATGAAGTAATATTTCCCGTTTTTGATGAACATGAACGGCCCTTCCACATATTTTTCCGGCGTGATCTCGCGGAAAACCGTCCCGTCTTCGAACGGTTCGAATCCCGTAAAATCATCTTTCAGCCGCGCGATGTTGCAATGGCGCCAGCCGCCGTAAATAAGATAATGTTTCCCGTCTTTGTCGCGGAAAACGAACTGGTCGATGGGCTGGGCGCCGTTATGGAACTTGTCTACGAGCGGTTTGCCGAGATGGTCGCGGTAGGGGCCTTCGGGCCTGTCGGCCACCGCCACCCCGATGCCGCCATATTCCTGGTCGTTCTGAATATCGTTGGCCCCGAAAAACAGCCAGTATTTCCCATGGTGCTGGATCACGGACGGCGCCCACATGGCGCGTTTCGCCCATTTGACGGCCGCGGTGTCGAGAATATGGGCGTGTTTTTTCCATTTCACGAGGTCGGCCGAGGAAAAGGCGTCGAAGAACACCTGTTTTTCGTACGGGGCGGAGAAAGTGGGGAATATCCAATAGTTCCGGCCGTAGATGATGGCTTCCGGGTCGGCGTACCAGCCCGGGAAAACGGGGTTGCCGGACATTTTCCGTTTGGATTTTTGCTGTGCGGAGGCGGGGAGGAATGCCGCAGCGGCGCAGCAGAGGAGGATCAGGCGCTTCATATCCGAAATATAGAAAAAACAATCGGGGCTTCCGCTTGTTAAGAATAAGCAACAAAAAAACTACTGTTATGGGTAAACTGGATAAGAAGGTGGTATTTATCACCGGCGGCAATTCCGGGATCGGGTTCGCCTGTGCGCAGGCCGCTGCAAGGGAAGGCGCTACCGTCGTGATCGCGGACCTCGAAAAAGTGGATCACGGGCCCGCCATTCAAAAGCTGAAAGACCTCGGCGCCGAGGCTTCCTTCGTCCCCATCGACGTATCCGATTTCGAAAGCGTGAAAAAAGCCGTGGCCGCCACCGTCGAAAAATACGGCCGGCTAGACGTGGCGCTCAACAACGCCGGCATCGGCGCGCCCTACGCCGGGATCCACGAAACCGACGAGAAAGTCTGGCAGCGGATCATCGACATCAATCTTTCCGGCCAGTTCTACTGCGTCAAATACGAGCTGCAGCAATTCCTCAAACAGGGCGGCGGTGTGATCGTGAACCTCGCGTCGCTGGCAGGGCTCGTGGCCGAACCGGGCCTGGTACCCTACACCGCCGCGAAACACGGCGTGCTGGGCATTACCAAGAATGTGGCGGTGCAATACGGCGCACAAAACATCCGTTGCAACGCCATCTGCCCGTATTACATCGAAACCCCGCTGCTGAAAGACCTGAACGTCGACGTCCGCGAAAAGTGGGAAGAAAGGACGCCCATCCACCGCCTCGGCAAGCCCGAAGAAATCGCCGGCGCGTTCATCTTCTTCGCGTCAGACGATTCGTCGTATTGCAATGGCAGCATCCTGCCGATAGACGGCGGTGTGCTGGCGGGCTGATCATTTTTCCGCGAAATAATTGTGAATAAAGGAGAACCCCGATATCTCGAATTCCCCGGCGCCCTTGGCTACCAGGAAAAGGTCGTGGATGCCGAAGGCGTGCCGTAACTGGCCGGTGAGCTTCACGTTGAAAGTGGTATCTGCCGTGTCGGGGATGCGGATGGAACCGAGTTTTTTGCTGCGCTTGCCGTTAGGCCTGTCTATCCGGAATTCCAGCCTGGGAGCGGATTTCCCTTTCAGGTTGCTGCTGATCACCACTTCGAACCCGATTTCCCCCATGCTCAGGTTCACCTGCCTGAACCCGAGGTACGAGCCCGGCTTCATCATGTACTTCGTTGTATCCGACGCCGGCGTGCGCAACACACCCTGACCGCTTGCCCGCATTGACAAGCAGCACAGCAGGGCCGCCGTTACGAGGATCGCAAGTGGTTTCATAGGTATGGTTCGATCTCGGGTTTTTTCTTCCCGGCAAATTACATAAAATATTAGAATAAAATATTATGAATCAATTTTTACCGGCTGTGGTTTGCCGGCGGGGAGCACGAGCGTGAACTGCGTTCCCTGGCTGGGAGCGCTCTGCCCGTTCAGATGGCCTTTGTTCTGGGCGGTGAATTCCTGGCAAAGCAGCAAACCCAGCCCGCTGCCGCGTTCGCCCTTGGTGCCGTAGCCGGGCGCGGATTTGAAAGTGAAGAGCTGTGGAATTTTTTCGGGTGCGATTCCGGTGCCCTGGTCGTGCACGCGGAAAGTAACCTGGCCTTCGACGTTGATGGCGGACATGCGGATTTCCCCGCCGGGATAGCTGAATTTTACGGCATTGGAAAGGAGGTTGCGGAGGATGACAGACACCTGGTCGCGGTCGGCATACACCCAGCAATCGGCCGGCACGTCTACCCGGAGATGGATTTCCTTTTCCCGGATGGCGTTTTCGAACAGCGCCACGATTTCCTCGGTGAGGATGGCCAGGGAAGCGTGGACCGGTTTCACGCGGATGCCTTTCATCTGGCCCATGCTCCAGCGCAGCATATTGTCCATCGTACCGGCCAGGCGGTTCACTTTTTTGTACAGCTCGTCGGCCGCGTCTTTCATGTCTGCTTCGGGGTATTCGCCCTTGCGGAACATGTCCAGCAACATTTCCAGCGTGGCCAGCGGCCCGCGGATGTCGTGCGCGATGATGCTGAACAGTTTTTCCTTGTCGCGGTTCAGCGCCACCAGCGCCTGGCGCTGCACTTCCTTCTCTTCCTCGTAATCGTCGTGCACCCGCTTGAAGTAGGAGAGGGCCATGATGATGAAAGAGAGTCCCCAGGCCACGTTGAAGATGATCCGGTCGTGCGGGACGGGCCTTTCGGGGATAAAATTGATCCAGGAAAAGCGGACCGCGAGAAAGGAGGCGATCATCACGAAGGAAAGCGACATGATGAGCCATTTGTTGTCGTACACCAGTACGGTCACGATGAGAATGTTCAGGAGGAAATATTCCACCCCGTTCCGGTAGATAAGGGCGGTAACGGTGTAAATGATGATGCTGGAAATGATGATGAAGAGCCTGGCGCTGAGGTACCGTTGTTTCCAGGTGAGGATAACGGTGCCCACGCTGCATGCCACGTTCAGGCAATTGAAGAGCGACAGGAGGTACCGCTCCTGGATGCAGTTGGTGATCGCGAAAAATACCAGTCCGGGGATCCAGGGTACGGTCAGCAGGTTGAGGAGCCGCGTGCGGCGTGCCTCAATGAACGGCATATCCGGTGTGATGCCTATGTTGAGCAGTCGGAATAGGAATGATCTGGCCGATAATTCGGAAAATGGCATGGTGCAAAGATAAAAAACCTTCGGCTTCGTGGTAGCCCCCTGAACACCATCGCTTTACGGTTGAAAAACGTATTTTTGCCGTTCAAAATCCTAATATATGGCTGCCAGGTTCTATTCCCGCGATCAGTTTTTTCAGCGAATGCCCCAGGAAATCGTGCTGGCGGCAGACGTTTACCGGCGTATGCTCGAAAATGGCTGGAAAGAATTCGCCCTGGCGGAATTTGAGATTTATTTCGTGTCGGACGACCGCCAGAAGCTGGAAAAGCTGGGATATTTCCTGCAAGACGTTTACAAAATGAAAGTGGCGGGCACGCGGCAGTCGGGCGGCGGGATTATCGAAATGGGGTGCCTTACCGCCCCGGTCCCCGTGAGCGAGGAAAATCTCCTGTATTTCGTGATGGATATGTGCCTCAAGGGTTTTGAGCACGATTGCCGGATGGACGGCTATTCCACGGCCCCCGCGCCCGCGGAGCTGCAATATCCCGACGAAGCGCCCGAAAAACTGGCGGAAATCTTCGACCGGGGGCTGGCTTCCTACGCCAACCGCAACTTCAGCGACTGCGCCATCCAGTTTACTTCCGCCATCCGCATCTTCCCCGAAAACCCCAACGCCTGGTATTCCCGCGCCATCGCCAAAGACGAACTGCTCCTCAACGCCAAAGCCCGGGAAGATTACGACGAAGCCCTGCGGCTGTCTCCCTCGTTCAAGGAAGCCTGGATCAACCGGGCCGTCAATAAAGACGAAGCGGGCGATTACGCCGGCGCGCTGGCGGATTACGACCAGGCCATCCTCCTGGATGCCCTCAATCCTGCCGTTTATTTCAACCGGGGCAACACCAAACAACGCCTGGGCGACCAGGCCGGCGCCTGCCGCGACTGGACCAAAGCCCGCGACCTCGGCGGCGATTATGCCGAAGAAAGCCTCCGGGCGTATTGCGGGCAGCAACAATAATTTCCCGTTAAATCCTGATCCTGTTCCGCCAGGGCTGCACCCTGCTGCGGGGCTCCCTGCCGAGGAAAGCGTACAACTGCCGGAGCCAGTACCTGAAACTGTGCATGGGATTGATTTTGCCGAAAGGTATGGCCACCCGGCGTAGCTTCCCGCGCAAGTCGACGAACGGCGTGGCAGGGCGACGAACAGCGTCATCTCCCGACGAACCGTTCCCTAGTAAATGAGCTTTTTCAGATTATCCACGTAATTGCGGCCGATGCTGAGCTCCGTCCCGTTTTCCATGACGAGGAACATCTTGCTGATATCGCGGTACACTTCGCGGATGTGGAGGATGTTGACGATGTGGGAGCGGTGGATGCGGATGAACTTCTCGGGATCGAGGCGCTTTTCGATGATGCCGATACCCTGGGAACTGAGGTAAGATTGGTCGTGGGTGTGGATTTGCGTGTAGTCTTTCTCCGCTTTGAGATAGATGATCTCGTCAATGGCGATGCTTTTGAGCCGGTTGCCTTTTTCAACGAGGATGCGTTTGGGGAAATTGACCGTTTGCGCTTCTGCGAGGAAGTGGAGGTTCTGGGCATGATCTGCCCGGTGGATGCGCTCCATCGCTTTGCTGAAACGCTCGCGGGTGTAGGGCTTGAGGAGATAGTCGAGCGCATTCATCTCGAACGCCTGCAACGCGAACTGGTCGTAGGCCGTCGTGAAAATGATGAGCGGGATATGGGTGATCTCTTCCAGCACCCGGAAGCCGTTCATGGCCGGCATCTGGATGTCGAGGAAAATGAGGTCGGGCTTCAGGGCGTTGATATCGCGCACGGCCTCCAGTCCATTGCGGCATTCGCCGGCCACTGCGATGTCCGGGAAATCCGCGAGGTACTGGCGGATGAGGAATCGGGATGCTTCTTCGTCGTCTATGATCAGGGCGGTTTTGCGGCTCATGAGGGTCGATTGGTATGTGTATAAAATATGAAACGGAGGCCAGATGGCTGGTTGCGATGGATGAGCAGGCTTTCGGAAAACAGGAGCTCCAGTCTTTGCCGGATGTTGCGCAGGCCCACGCCGGTGCTTCTCCCGATTTCCGACAGTTCTCCGCTGTAGCCTACGCCGGTGTCGCTGATCTCGATCCGCAGTTTGTCGGATTCCCGGGCGATGTCGATATGGATCTTCCCGCCATGGATGCTCGGCGCGATCCCGTGCCGGATGGCGTTCTCCACTACCGGTTGCAGCAGCATGGCGGGGATCATGACGTTTTCGGAGCCGTTCAGCGGACTGATGCTGAATTCCAGTCTTTCCCGGAAACGGCTGTGCTCCAGTTCCAGCATGGTGCGGACGTAGCGGATCTCCTCCTTCAGCGGTACCCATTCATGTTCCGTACAATATAACGAATACCGGAATGTATCCGCCAGCCGTGCGATCAGTTCGCGGGTAGGTTCCTGCTCGATGGGCACGCTGGCGCTGATGGAATTGAGCGTGTTGAAGAGGAAATGCGGCTGGATCTGCGCTTTGAGGGCGTTGATCTCGCTGCGGAACGCCGCGTCGGCCAGTTCCTTTTCCTTTTTCAGCTGCGCTTCCCGCTCCAGGAAAAAATTATATACGTGCAGCAGGCTGAAGCACTGCAGATAATATACGATAACGGGGAAAACCGACCGCAGAATGTAGATACCCTGCATGGGCGGCTGGCCCACCATGAAATTATAGAGCTGCGTCCCTCCCAGCCAGGCGCCCCAGAAAAGAGGGATGAGCATCAAATGGAGCCGGAACCGGAAGCGGAGCGGACGGTCGCGGAACTTCCGGAAAACCAGGTACCAGCAAGGCACGCTCACGATCAGCAGGATCACCGAATCCCAACAGATCATCCGCAGGTAAACAGCGTCTACCCGGCCCAGCAACACTTCCGGAATATACAGGACGAAATCCTGCAACACGAACAACAGGCAATAGCCCGCCATTTCGCCCCAGGTGATATTGCTGAATGCGCTCTTTTTCAGTGCTGCTGCTATTTTTCCCATAAAAGACTTACTCATAACCGTCCAAGTTGGCGGGAAGTTACGCCAAATTCAGGAGAGATTCCCGGCCGGGAGGTCATCCGAACACGTTGTTGAAACCTAAAGCAGTATTGCGTTTGGTGGATTTTTGCCGGCTGAAGTGTTGGATCTTTTCCGCGAAATGCAGGATGGTACGGCTGAAATTACGGCTGAAACGAAACCGGCCTGCCGTTTGTTGTGCTTTCATAAAACTATTCCATATGACTACCGCCCAAATCGCCTCCCGCCTCGAAACGCTCTGTCGCGCGGGAGATTTCCACACGGCCGTGGACGAACTGTTTGCCGACGACGCCCTGAGCATCGAGCCGGTTGAAACGCCTGATTTCCAGAAGGAAACGCGCGGCAAAGCCAATATCCAACAGAAAGGGGAAAAATTCGGCAACATGGTGGATACGATGCATGCGCTCACCATCCGCGATACCATTACCACCGGCGATGTTATTGCCATGGTCATGGGGATGGACGTGACCATGAAAGGCCGTCCCCGCGCCAATTTCGAAGAGCTGTGCGTGTACCAGGTGAAAGACGGGAAGATCGTTTCGGAGCAGTTCTTCATGTAGTTTGCCCGCGGCCTTAGTGCATCACCTGCACGAGGATCTTCCATCCCGCCGGCGTATGCCCCCAGATGCGGAGGTAATGCGCCTTCCGGCCTTCGTACACCGCGTCCCCGTACACCAAAGCAAGGTCTTTGGCAGCGGAAAGGAACGATCCCACAGGACGGAACTCCGGGGCCAGCGGCATCCGCTGGATCAGTTCACGGAAACTGTCCGGTTTTGATACAGGTACGTGGCGGTCGAGGTTCAGCCAGGAATGCTCGTTGAGCACATCGTCGTAAGCCGCTTTGCCGGATGCCTGGTATCGTTGCAGGAAGGCGTCTTCAGCCGATCGGGCGGTGGCTTGCGGATCGGGCGTGAGGGAGGCGGTGATGGGGTTGGGGGACGGATCGGCATACAACCTTTTGGGAAACCGGGTCCCGAAATCGATGAGGTATTTCCAGTCGCCGGAAGGGCGGCGCACCCAGAAAGTGGTGTATTGCCCGGCGAGGAGCAGCGTGTCCGCCCCGGGAAGTTTCATGTAGTACGGCCCGGTCGTAAACCCGGAAGCACCATCGCCCGAGGCGCCGGCGAATTGCGGCCCCCAAATGAGCTGGATGTCGCTTTCCGGCCGCTGGCGCCATTGTTCAAGGGCATTCTCGTACTGACCGCCGTCCATGGCGATGGCGGTGCTGTCGGTGAAAGCGAGAAAAGCCGATTTTACGCCATGTTGTACCGCATGCGCGGCGAAGCTCCGTTCGGCCCGGATAACGGAAGATGCGTCCTGTGCGGTGGCTCTCAACGACATAAAAACGAATACAAAAGCAGTCAGATAGGTATGTTGCATATAGGGTGGTTGATCAAACTACAGCAATCTACGAAATCCCGCAAACCGGGAAATGACGTAAATTCCGGAATGACTTCTCAACAGGATAACGATAAGAAACTCGCCGCTGAAATGGCGGTTTCGATGCTCCGAAACGGTATGACGGTCGGTTTGGGGACAGGTTCCACCGCCAGGTTCGCGCTGCATGCCATTGCGGAGCAACGATTGGAGATCAAAGGGGTGCCCACTTCCTGGCAAACCGCCGAACTGGCCCGGTCGCTCGGTATTCCGCTGGTGGATATCAACGATGTGCCGTATATCGATATCACGCTCGACGGGGCCGATGAGTTTACGCCATCCCTCGATCTCATCAAAGGCGGCGGGGCGGCGTTGCTGCACGAGAAAATCGTGGCGGTGCGGTCGCGCCAGCTGGTGATCATGACAGACGCTTCGAAACGGGTGGCGCAACTGGGCAAATTCCGCGTGCCGGTAGAAACGATCCCTTTCGCCGTGCGCTATGTGCAAGACCGGTTGGCCGCCATGGGCGCCAGCAGCAGCGTTCGCCACGGGGTATTGACGGACGAAGGCAATGCCGTGATAGATGCGGATTTCGGGCTGATAAACGATCCCGCGGCATTGGGCGCGCAGTTGAAAGCCATTACGGGGGTGGTGGAGCACGGGATTTTCGCGGGAATGGCGGCGCTGGTGCTCATGGGAGATAACGGCAGGGTGGAGCGATTTCCGCAAGTTTCGGGTGGCTGAACCAACCGGCTGCGTTAACTTTGCGGCCATGTCTGCCCGAACTTTCATCATTCCCGCTTCCGATCCTTTCAGTTTCGACGAATGCCTTTGGTTTTTGGACCGGGGGTTCGACGAATGTATGCATACCATCCTGCCCGCCCGCGTCAGGAAACTCGTGCCTTTGCCGGGAAACCCCGTGCTGGTGGACTTCCGCGCGCATCCGGAAGGCATCATGGCCGAGTTGCTGGAAGGCGATGTTAACCCGGGGACGGAAGCCACCTTGCGGGCGTACGTCCATGAATGGCTCGCGCCGCAGCAGGATATTCTTCCCTTTTACGACAAGCTCGCCCGTATCCCTGCGATGGCGTATATGCCCGAGGCGTTCAAGGGCCTTCGCCTGATCGGTATTCCCGATCTTTTCGAGGCGTTGGCCTGGAGCATCATCGGCCAGCAGATCAACCTTCCCTTTGCCTACCGGCTGAAACGCAGGATGGTGGAGCGTTGGGGCGAAAGTTACGATTTCGGGGGAACGGCGTATCACCTGTTCCCGGCGCCTTCCGTGATGGCACAGGCCGATCCGGCGGAGCTGCGTGCTATGCAATTCACCGGCCGGAAATCGGAATACATCATCGGCGTGGCCAAACAATTCGCCGAAGGCCATGTGAGCAAAGCCGCGCTGCTGGCGCTCCCGGGCCTGGAGGCGCGCCGCAGGGCGCTGACAGACCTGCGCGGCATCGGCATCTGGTCTGCCAACTACGCGCTCATGAAAAGCCTGCGCGATGCTACCTGCATTCCGCATGGCGATGCGGGACTGCTCAATGCGCTGTTATCCCATCAACTCATTTCCAGTAAATCCGATCAGGCCGCCATGGAAAAACTCTACCGCAAGTTCAAAGGCTGGGAAAGCTATATGGTGGCCTATTTGTGGAGGAGCCTCGCGGTCAAAAGCTGATATCAGGATATGCATATCTGTTATGGCTTTATTACAAGCCCATAACCGGTTATCGGCAGTAGCGTTTCCCATAACCAGAAACGGCTGTCCATTTCAAATGGACAGTCGTTCGTATCCCATCACGTAGCCGCATCGTGGAAGATAATCCCCAGCGTATGCCGGTGCCCCGAGCGGAGCGCGCTCACGCCGTGTTTCATATGCGCGCGGTAGAACCCGCGGCTTCCTTTCAACGGCCTGAACTGCGTCGTGAATAAAAGAATATCGCCTTTGCCGGGTTGCAGCACGATGGCTTTCGATTGCGCGCGGGGCACCTGCTCCGTGAGCACGAATTCCCCGCCGGTGTAGTCTTTCCCGGCTTCGTCGAGGAAAAGGACGGCCTGGATGGGGAAGTATACATCGCCATACAAATCCTGGTGCAGGGTATTAAAACCACCTGTTTCGTATTGAAGGATCAGCACGGCCGGAAGCTCCTGGCCATTGGCGCGGCAGCGTTCCAGGAAGGCCGCATGTTCGCCGGGATACGAAATCCCCGTTTCCAACTGTTCCATCCATTTATTCGCCACCGGCGCGATCTGGGCGTACAACGTTTCCCGCAGCGACTGCAGCAACGGTGGCAACGGGTACCGGAAGTACTTGTATTCGCCCAGCCCGAAGCGGTAACGGGCCATCACAATGGTTTTCCGGTAAAAAGTAGATTCGTGGTAGGCGGAGGAGAGGGTTTGTGCGTCTTGTTGGGTGAGCGCCTGCGGGATGATGACATACCCGTTTTCCTGGAGCTGCCGGGCAATGAGCGGCCAGTCCCTCTGCAGGAGGGCGTTTGCGGTTGGATGCATGATACTGGTTTAATGTAAGGAAGGAATTCAGGAGACTTTCGCCGCTTCCCAGCCGATCATGGCGGATTTGCGGTTGCTGCCCCAGTGATACTGGCCCACGTCTCCGGAAGCGCGGATCACGCGGTGGCAGGGGATGAGGAAGGCTACGGGATTGGCCGCCACGGCGGTACCCACGGCTCTCGACGCGCCGGCATGGCCCGCCTGTTCCGCCAGTCCCGAATAAGTGACCAGCCCGCCCATCGGTACGTTCAGCAAGGTTTCCCAAACGCGGACCTGGAAAGGCGAACCTTTCAGGTGCAGCTTGATCTCGGGGAGCTTTTTCCAGTCCTGCCCGAAAATAAACAACGCGTTTTGCTGGTTCACGTCCACGAACTGGCGGTACGCGGCATTGGGGAATTTTTCCTGCAAATCGCGCAGGGCTTCGGCTTCGCCTGCATCGGCAAAAGCCATGTGGCAAACGCCCTTTTCGGTGGAGGCTACGATCAGCGGGCCGAACGGACTTTCCGCGAAGCTATAGTTGATCTGCAAACCCGCGCCGCCATTCCGGAATTCACCGGGCGTCATGCCTTCTATTTTGACGAAGAGATCGTGCAGGCGGCTGGTGCCGGACAGGCCGGTTTCGAAAGCCGCGTCCGACAGTGTATCTCCCTGGATGAGGCGGGCTTTGGCGTGGTCGAGACTGAGGTATTGCAGGAATTGTTTCGGGCTTACCCCGGCCCAATCCTGGAACATCCGCTGGAAGTGGAAAGGGGAGAGGTGCACATGTCCTGCGGCGGCTTCCAGGTCTGGCTGGTCTTTGAAATGCTGCCGGAGGAAGGCGATGGCCGAAGCGATCCTGTTAAAATCGATTTGTTGTTGCGTTTCCATGTTTCTCCATTTTATACCACAAAATTATCACGGCTTCACTTCCCCCGAAACCCGCTTCTTGCGCAATCCGGTTGCTATACGATGATACGAAAGGTAATGTTGATGCGCGGCTCCGTGATCCGCGCCGTTTTCGGGACGCCATGGTACCAGTTTTCCTGCGTGTGGCCGCGCATGAGCAGGAAGCTCCCGTGCGTCAGCACCACCTGTTGGCGCAGGGTTTTTTCTTTCGCGTGTTTAAGCTGGAAATACCTCGCCGCGCCGAAGCTCACGGAACCGATGACGGGCTGCGGGCCGAGGGAACGTTCGTTATCGCGGTGCCAGCCCATACTGTCGTTGCCGTTGCGGTAAAAATTGAGCAGCGCGCTGTTGAAAACCACGCCGGCCACGGGCTCGATCTTCGATTTGATGAACCGCAGCGCATCCGTCCAAGGCAGCGGCTGCATGGTGACGCCGGAGTAGGTGTACGCCTTTCCTTCGTTGCCGTACCAGGCCGTGAGGCGCGGCTGCATGACCTGGCGGCCCATGATAACGATGGGTTCCTGCTTCCAGGCGATGTTTTCCGTTAGCGCATGCAGTAGCCGGTCGCTTTCTTCCGGTCGGAAGAAGTGCGGGAACAGGCGCACGTCGCCGTCTTTTGGCAGGAGGTTTATATGTTGTTCGATGCTTTCCATTGTTTGTATTTGGCGGGGAGGCAATGGCCGCAGGGGCGGTACCCCTGCGCCAGGGCTTCTTCTTCACTGGCGAAAAACACCCGGTTCCGGTCCAGCATCCGTTTGCCGCTGGCGCAGTGCAAGGTGCCGTAAATCCGGCCTTTGCGGTATCCGCCGAAGGCGATCTTCCCGTTCCGGAACAATTCCCGGAACCGGGCGCTTCTTTCAGCGGCGGTGCTTCCCATGTGCAGGTGCTCGATCATGGGGCAATTTACGTTTTCCGCGGCAGCCGTCCAGCCCGATTCTTGCGGTTTGCCGTAAAAGAAAAGGACCGCCATGCGGCGGTCCCTCCGGGTTATTGCTGTTCTGTTCGGAATGACTAAAAGCTGTAGCGGGCGCCGAACTGCACCTGCCAGGGCGTGCCGCCGGGGCTTACCACGCCGGTGTTGGCGCCTACGCGGTATACCATTTCGTTCTTCGCTTTGTCGAAGCCGGTTGTGGTATAGATGTTCTGTTTGCCGAGGGATTTGTTGGTGCCCCAATCCTTGTTCAGCATGTTGGCGATATTGAAGCCGTCTACCGACAATTCGATGCCATGCCTTTTCGCGAAGCTGAATTTCTTGGCGATACGGAGGTCCCAGATGCCGAAGAAGCCGTTTTCGCCGCCATTGCGCTCTGCAACCTTACCCATGCTTTCACGGATGTAGGATTTCAGGCTGTTGCTGGCGTTGGCGTTGTTCAGGATGCCGTTGATACCGTCTTTGTATACCTGCGAAACGTTCGGGTCGTTTACGTTGAAGATGTAAGCCAGGTCGTTGGACGTTACGAAGTCGCCGTTCACGTTGCCGTTCACCGCCAGCGAGTAGCGGGTACCGCCAAGGCCGGAGTAGCGAACGCCTACGCTGAAGCCTTTCCAGGAAGGCAGGGTGCCATAGAACACTACTTTGTGGCGGAACTGGTTGTCGGAATACGTCATGTGGCTCAGGTCGCGCGGGTTGTCTTTCACCATGAGGCCGAGCGTTGCGGTATTGGCCACGTCGCCGTTGTAGGAGGTATTGTCTTTGGAATCGTTCCAGGTGTAGCTGCCGGTAATTTCACCGTCTTTCCAGTAACGCCAGGTGGCGTCGAGCACCACGGCGAACTGGTTCACCTTTCCGCCGCTGTTCAATTCCAGTACACGGCCCACGTTGGTGGTCTTGCGGCCCTTTTGCCAGTCCATGATCCCTTTGTCGGTAATGGTGGACGCGGGCACGTAAACACCGCGGCCGCCTTCGTTGGCGAGGGTGAAATAGGGATTGTCTACCATGTTGCGGTCCACGTACATATAGTTGTGGCGGGCGATAGTGGTGAAGAAGGTAATGCCGGCTTTGAGGCGGTCGGTGAAGAAGTGGTTATAGGAAATGTTCGCTTTGTACACCACGGGGATGCGGGCGTCTTTCCCGTTCATGTTGATAGTGCCGGTCCGGGGCAGGTTTTTCTCTGCGATGTAAGCTTCGCCCGGCGCGGTGTTCGGGTTCTTGCGGTAACCGATGAAGTCGGGAACGGGCAGCAGCGCCGGATCGTTTACGTCGATGGAAATCACTTTCGTGCCGTCGAACAGCTGGTTGTTGATCATCGCGTAGTTGTTGATGTCTGACCCGAAGATACCGGCGCCGAAACGCAGGTAATCGGTATGCTTGTCGGCGATGTCCCAGTTGAACTGGATACGCGGCTGGAGGATGAAGGAGTTCAGCCCGTTCTGCGTGTTCAGGCCCAGTTCGGTGGAAACGGTCTGGTTGAAGTTGGGCTTGTTCATGTAGGTGGTGTAATCCGCACGGAGACCGGCGATCATTTCCAGGCCTTTCGCCAGCTTAGTCTGCATTTGCGCGTACAGGCCGGCGTTGAGGACGTTCTGGTCCAGCGCAGGGTTGCCGCCGATGGCTACCTCACGGGCATAACGGTAAGGCGTGTTGTTATTGAACGCGTCCATCCCCCGATAATAAAACCGGCCGTTCATTTCACTGCCGTAAAGGGAGTTGAGATGGCTGTACATGATGTCTGTACCGAAAGTGAAATTCGCCTTGTCGGTGCTGAAATACACGTTATCCACGAGCTGGACGATGTTGTTGTAGAAATGCTCGGGAGAATAGCGCTGTCCGCCCAGCTGGATGTTCGTGTTCACGGTTTTGCCGTTCACGGTGGAAGTAATGTTTTCCACGATGGCGCGCGGGATGTTTTCGCGGGGCAGCTGTTTGTTGGGCACGCTTTCCTCGAAAGTATACAGGTGCTGGAGCTTCAGTTCGTTGGTCACTTTCGGGTTGAGCACCGTACGGAGGGTGGCAAGGAAGCTGTTGTTGTATACGTTGGCGTCGCCGTAAGACTCGAACATGTTGATGGTCGTGTTATCGTCGCGCCCCTGGAAGTTGCGGTCGTTGATGTAGTTGTTGCGGATGGTGAGGAGGTTTTTCTCGTTCAGTTGCCAGTCTACACGGGCGAAGATGGCGTCTGTCCCACGTTTTTTATCGAAGTTGCCGAACTGCGGGGAATTGGCGACGCCGTATTTGGTCCGCGCGATGTTCTGGAACTGGTCGAGGGTGTTTTGGGTGATGTTGAGGCGGACTTCATCTTCCGGGCTTTTGATTTCGGCGATGAGGAGCGGGCGGGCGTCTGCCTGGTGATCCCAGGTCACGAAGAAGTGCGCTTTATCCTTTACGATAGGGCCGCCCATGGCGAAGCCGTACTGGTACGTGGAGAATTCGCTGTTACGCTTGGCGCCGCGGATGTCGTAGCGGCTGGAAGCCCAGTCGGTACGGCCGAACATGAACGCGCTACCAGTGAATTCGTTGGTGCCGGATTTGGTTACGGTGCTGATGGTACCGCCGCCGCTGCGGCCGTAGGTGACGTCGTACTGGTTCGTTACCACCTTGAACTCGCGGATCGCTTCCATGGAAATGATGTAAGGCGCGCCGGTGCGGCTGTTGGAACCGCCGCCTGAGGTGGGGTTACGGGCCGAGGTACCGTCGATGGTGAAGTTCACGGAAGAGGCCAGCTGACCGGAGAGGTTGCTGCCGCGGCTGAGGGGCGACAGGTCTACCAGCGACGTGAAGTTCCTGCCGTTCACGGGCAGCTTCTGGATGTCGCGGGCGGTAACGGTAGTGGCGGCGCCGAAATTCTCGCGTTTGTTGCGCAGGGCGTTGCCGACCACTTTCACTTCGCCGATGTTGACGGTGGAGGATTTGAGGACGATGTTCTGGCGGAGCACGTCGCCCTGGTTGAGGAAGTTGCCGCCGGCGTCGTACGTGGCGTAGCCGACATAAGTCACGATGATGGAGTAGGGGCCGCCGAGGGGCAGCTCACGGAAGTTGTATTCCCCTTTGTTGTTGGTCACCGTTCGGGTGGTAAAGCCGGTTGAATTGTTCTTTACCATCACCGAGGCGCCGGGGATGAGTTGTTTGTTTTCGTCCGATACGACCCCGAAAATCGAGGCCTGCGTGGTTTGGGCGCGGAGCCCGGGCACGGCCAGACAGCTAAGGCAAAGCAAAAGAGAGAGGATGTGTTTCATGCAGCAAGCATTTTTATTCGAGGTGTAAAATTAAATAAGGTGTATAGTAATCCGATGTATTAACGCAAGGGTAACAGAAAGTTCATATTCAAGGTGATAAGCAACGGTTGGCTGCTTATATTTGGATAATGAACCCGCAACTTGGCAAACAACTCATCATGATCGGCCTGCTGATCGTTGCCCTTGGAATAATTCTGTATTTCTTCTCCGACAAACTGCGATGGTTCGGCAGGTTGCCCGGCGATATCCGGATAGAGAAGGAGAATGTGCGGTTTTACTTTCCTGTCACCAGCATGCTCATTGTCAGCCTGGTGATTTCATTGTTACTATATGGTTTTAGAAAATTGTTTTGAATGTTAGGCGTATGCTCATGTTCATTTAAACGTGGTCGTACAGTTTTTTCAGTTCATGGAATTAAATCGATTGTAAAGATAGGAGAATCCCCCATTCCGCAAAATGGATTTTTCATATGTTATAACTTATATTATATATTTGGAATAATTGTTGTTTGATAATGAAAATGCAGCTACTCCGTTCCGTCGCCCTCACTATGCTGGCCCTGCTTTGCACCCTGGCCGGCCGTTCCCAGACCACAGACGTTCATTCCCAGTTATGGAAAATCACCGGCAAAGGCCTCCCGGCGCCGTCGTACCTCCTGGGCACGCACCACGCGGTGGGTGGATCGTTCGTGGATTCGTTCCCCGCCATCAGGCGCGCCTTCGACGCCTCCAAAGTCCTCATCCGCGAGGCGCTTCCGGTTCCCGCAACGGCCGATTACGCCGCCATCCTCGAATTCCCGGTTAACGATTCCCTCCAACGGTATATGTCCCCGGCCGATTTTCAAACGTTGACCACTTTCATCCGCTCCAAACTCACCGGCGACGACACGCTCCTCATGGCCCGTGTTCCCCGACTCACCCCGCAAGCCGTCAATTTCCTCATCACCGAACTGAAAGGGGACGACGCTTCCGGCAACGCAACCCCTACCGAACCGGGAATGGACGATTTCCTGTATGACCGGGCCCGGTCGCAAGGCAAAAACGTCGTGCCGCTGGAAGATGTCATCGACCAGGCAAAGTCGATCAAAGCCAGCGCAGACCTCCGCCAGCAGGCCGCACAGCTGGCAAGACGCATATCCGGGAGCACAGGCGCTGCAGACGATGCTTTCCAGGTCAATACCATGACCGTTTACCGCAGCCGCCGCATCCCGCACTATTTCTCCTACCAACAAACCCAGCAGTTCGAGCGCGCCTATGGAGCCGACAGGAACCTGCAATGGATGCAAAAACTCCCCGCCCTCATCGAAAAAGGCCCCGCGTTCATCGCCGTGGGTCACAATCACCTGGTCAGTTCCGAAAGTCTGGTCCTGCTCCTGCGGAAAGCCGGGTATACCGTCACCAACGTCCCCCTCTGATTTTCTTCCCGGAAATTCCCGATATTGGGAAACTTAACGGTTTTCCCATGTCCCGCATCCTGGTTACCCTTTGCTTCCTTGTAGCCTCGCTCGCCGCCGGCGCGCAATCGTCCATCCCGGAACGGCTTTCCGAACGCATTCCCGCATTAATGGTGCGGGATCGCATACCCGGGCTTTCCATCGCATACATCGAAAAAGGGCAGGTGGCCTGGGTCAGGCATTTCGGCGTCGCCAGCAAAGCCACCGGCGAGCCCGTGCGGGCCAACACCCGCTTCGAAGCTGCTTCCCTCACGAAAGTGGTCACCGCTTACATGGCCATGCAACTGGCCGGCAGCCGCCAGCTCGATCCCGATAAACCCCTCCGCGATTATCTCGGCAATAATGATGACGTGGGCGACGATCCCCGGTTTGCGGCCGTTACCGCACGGCGGGTGCTCACCCATACCGCCGGGTTCCCCAACTGGAGGGATTCGGAGAAACTCACTTTCCTTTTTGCGCCCGGCGAACGGTTTGAGTATTCGGGCGAAGGGTTTGTATTGCTGTCGAAAGCGATGGAGAAAATTACCGGAAAATCTTACGCAGAATTGGCGGAAGACAGCGTATTTACGCCGCTGGAAATGATCCACAGCAGTATGGTCTACGATACGGCTTCGCGGCAACTGTATGCCCCGCGGCACAACTGGCTGGGAGAAACGGCTTACCCTGCCGACTATACGAATGTGAACGCCGCCTATAGCCTCCGGACAACGGCAACCGACTACGCGCTTTTCCTGTCTGCATTGCTTTCCGGCAAAAAGTTCGATCCTGTGCTGTTCCGCGACATGATGCGCCGGCAAAGTTTCCCCGATCCGAAGGAATCGCCGGATGTGGCCTGGGGCCTGGGCATCGGGCTGGACAGCACTTCCACCGGCCGCTACGCCTGGCATTGGGGCGATCAGGGCGACAGCAAGGCGTTGTTCGTCGTGGATATCGACAGGCAGGAAGGCATCGTATATTTCACCAACAGCGCCAACGGGCTTTCTCCGGCTGCAGATATCCTCGCCATCGCGCCCGGCGGTAACCAAAGCGGTATCGTAAAATGGGTGAAATATGACAAGTTCGATCCGGCGGCGGAAACGTTGCTGCTGTCTATCCGCAATGAGGGCGCGGCAAAGGCGATGAAAGCATATGTAGCCGGCCGGAAGGAAAAGTTCCCGGAAAACGTGCTCAACATGCTCGGTTACGCTTTGCTGCGTGAAAAGAAAACCGCAGACGCGATCGCCGTCTTCACGCAGAATACGACCGATCATCCGGAATCGGCCAACGTGTGGGACAGTCTTGGCGAAGCTTACATGGAGAACGGGGACAAGCCGTCTTCGATCATCAATTACGAAAAATCCCTCCGCATCAATCCTAATAACGGCAACGCCGCGCAGCAGCTCAAAAAGCTCCGCGGAAAATAATCCTGTCCAACGCTACTTTACTCCATAATCCGCTTCCAGCAAGGCGGCCAGGCCGTCGTATCCCGATTTTTCAGTTATCTGAACAAAACGTTAAATAGCGCGTTGAATGATAGTTGTCATGTTTCCCGCTTCCGCAAACCGGTAACTTTGAAATACTTTCAAACGAAGCCCCGTTTATCCCGTTAAGCCTATCAACCCGTATTGTATCATTCAAAAAATATTGCATTATGAAAAGATTGGAAAACAAGGTTGCCCTGATCACGGGCGGCGCAGGCAGTATCGGACAGACGACCGCAAAATTGTTCCTCGACGAAGGCGCCAAAGTGGTGCTGGTAGACCTGGATGAAGGAGCGCTGAAAAAGATCACCGGAGAATTGGGCCCCAACGCGGCTTATGTGTCGGCAGACGTGACGAAGTCTGAAGACGTAAAAAAATACGCGGAAGAAGCGGTGAAGAAATTCGGGAAGATCGACGTGTTCTTCAACAACGCCGGTATCGAAGGGGCCGTGGCGCCCATCACCGAGTTCCCGGAAGACGTGTTCGATAAAGTGATGGCCGTGAACGTGAAAGGCGTGTTCCTGGGATGCAAATACGTGCTCCCGCAGATGAACGACGGCGCCAGCATGATCATCACCTCCTCCGTGGCCGGCCTGGGCGGTTCGCCCGAATTCGTGGCCTATGTTACCTCCAAACACGCGACCCTCGGCATCATGAAAACCGCTGCGCTGGAAGCGGCGGCCCGAAAGATCCGCGTGAACTCCATCCACCCCTCGCCGGTCAACAACCGGATGATGCGCTCCATCGAAGAAAGCTACGCGCCCGGTAATGCGGCGGAAATGCAGAAAGGCTTCGCCGCGGGGATTCCCCTCGGCCGGTATGCAGAGCCCATCGAAATCGCGAAACTGGTGCTGTTCCTCGGGTCAGACGACAGCCAGTTCATCACCGGCGCACAATATGTGATAGACGGTGGTTCCAACGCCAAATAGCAAATGCTCGCACTTATACGAAAGCGGCTCCCGGATGTTCCGGGGCCGCTTTTTTTCTTGATGGCCATATCGATAAATACAATTTGACTGAATGGTTTAAAAAGGTACATTTGATGAAAATTGTACGACGATGACACAAGGATCCCCCGAAAAGGAAATATGGTCGGCCTGGGCGAAACTGCTCGACCGCGATCTGAAGAAACTCCACGAAGAGATCGCTGCTTTCAAAAGCGAAGAAAACGTATGGAAAACGATCGGCTCCATCATTAACCCGGCCGGAACGCTTTGCCTGCACCTTACCGGTTCGCTGAACCATTTTGTGGGCAATACCATGGGCAATACGGGTTTCGTGCGCGACCGCGAAGGCGAATTCGCCAACAGGAACATCCCCCGCGAAACTATGCTCCGCGACCTCGACGCCTGCCGGGAAATGGTGGTGAAAACGCTGAATGCCCAGCCCGAAGGGACCCTCACGGCCACATTCCCCCGCAAATTCATGGAGCAGGACGTTACGTACGCCTGGTTCCTGAGCCACATCCTTACGCACCTGAGCTATCATCTCGGCCAGGTGAATTACCTCCGCCGGGCGTTGGAAGGGTGATGATGGGAAATGTGAAGGACTTGGCGTAATTTCAGGGAACCAATCCCTTCGCCTATGCCGCAATTCACCTTGAAACCCTTCCTGTTTTTCAGAACGGTCCTTTTTTACCTGGCCGCCACGATCGCGTGGACGGTTGCCGCTATTCGTACCCAGGAATTCGGGGAACCCGGTGAGGGCTTCATCCTGGAGCTGGGATATTTGCTGATCCTGGGGTTTTCGCTGGTTGTGGGTATGCGCAACTTTCGATCGGGGATGCTGGTGATGATTCCTGCCGGCGTGATCCTGATTTTCCTCATCGCTACATTTGTTTTGGGCCTGGCCTTGCTGGCGATGCATGCGCCGGTATGGATATATTTTATCATGAACGCTGCATTCGTCTCCGTTGCCATGACATGGTTGATCGATTGGTGGGACGAACTTTCCTTCCGGAAATGGACGATCGTGCTGACCGGGGGATGTTTGCTGATCGGGTACTTGTTGATCGGCGTATGTAAGTCGGCGCTGGAAGAAGAATTTAATATTAAAGCGAGGATGTCTATGTTCCTCATTTTTCAGACTGTACTGATCATTCCGCTGGCGTTCGGTATGGCGGTAGAGAAGTTAGGAGCGGAGCAGGAAAATATGTAATTCGCATAACTAGCGAACAATGCCAATGTTAAATTCTAACCTATGAAATCTATCACTTTCAACCGGCCTGTATTTCAGCGAACTTTGGGTGTTTATGTAGTGGGCACATTTGTCGTGCTTGCGCTGAGCGTGCTTTTGCGGCTTTCCACCATTTATAATGAAATGCTCGTATTGCTGGCGTTGTTCCTCGTTTTACCGGTAAGCCTGGTTTGGGGGATGGGGAAATTCCGGCCGGTGACGTTGCTATTGGTCCCGGTTGCGGTAGCCTTGTTTCTGTTCAATTCTTTTGGATTGATGGGGATCGTCAGCAGCCTAACTGATGCGCGTTGGGTATATGCGGTGGCGGCATCACTGTTGACGGCGGCGGTATTTACCTTGCTGGTAGACCGCTGGCATAAGGTGGCTTTCCGGTGGCAGACGATGCTGGGTACGGAAGTGGGGATGGCAGTGGCCTATGTGATTATTGATTATTTAGAGCGGCAGCGGCTCGACCTGGGTATGATTGGCAATTCGTCGGTATTTCTGATCTTCCATACCCTCATCATCCTTCCATTGGCGTTGGGAATGGCAGTGGGGAAGAAGGAAGTAACGGCTTGATGTATACTGATGCAGAAAAAAGCAATAATGAAATCAATCACATTCAATTGGCAGGATTTTTCGCGCACGATGGTTATTTACGTGGTGGCTACGATATTGTTTCTGGCCATCCGCAGCACTTCTCTGGAGCTTGGTGGCAAAGCTGATTTCGCTTTTTTCCTGGTTTTCCCGCTAAGCCTGATATTAGGCATGCGGCCGTTCAGTTGGTTTAGCCTCGCGTTGATCCCGATAACGCTGGGAATTTGTGCTGTCACGGGATTTTTTATTTTGGGAGGACTGAATCATGGGGGAACGAGTTTTTGGGGATTGTATTTATTTTCTTCGTTGATGACCGCTGGCTTCGTCGTTGGGGTGCTACATTTTTGCAGGCCAATGCGCTACCCGGTGTGGGTGTTTGTGGCTACTGCCGGTTTCAAAATGATCGCTTTCTGGGTTTTTCAGGCGCATTATATGTTGAGGGATACAGCCACCGATAATTTCAACATATTTCTGCTGTTCAATTCCCTGATGGTATTGCCGCTGGCGACGGGTATGGCGCTGGAAAGCAAGGGCAGCCTGCCGGAAGAGGCGGTGGCATAAAAAAGGACCCACCGTTCCGGTGGGCCCCATATTCAATTTCGTATCCTTAATTAGTGTAAAGGCATTTCCGTAGCCGCCTGTGTTTGCTCGAGCACATGCCCGACGGAGGGATTCGACTTCTCCCGCATGAACACCCGCTTGATGATCACGATGCTCAGCCCCATGAAAACGGCGCCGATAATAAAGTGGATCCCCGGGAAATGGAACGGCGCCTTCACCGAAGTGAAATAAGCGAACGTACCGTTCATGATCAACGGCCCGAAGATGGTGGTGAGGCTCATCAGGCTGGTAAGCCCTCCCTGGAGCTCACCCTGCTGGTTGGCCGGCACGTGCCCGGCGATAACCGATTGCAGGGAAGGGCCGCAAATCCCGCCCAAACAGTAGGGCACAAGAAAAGCAAACATCATCCAGCTTTGGTTGGCAAATGCGAAAAGTACCATTCCGAGCGTATACAGCCCCAATCCCACATAAATACTCCTTTCGTTCCCGATTTTCGGGACGATCACCCGGGTAAGCCCGCCCTGCACGGCGCCCACCAGTACGCCTACGAGCGCCAGCGACCAGCCTACCATATCAGAATGCCAGCCGAAGCGGTATTGGGTAAAGAAGTTCCAGTTGCCCTGCACCGCCTGGCTGCCCAGGTAAATGAGGAAGAAAGCGACCGACAGCCCGGCGATCTCGGGGTGGCGGGTGAGGAATTTCAGGGAGCCGAAAGGGTTGGCGCGCTTCCAGTCGAACGGCCGGCGGTTTTCCTTCGCCAGCGATTCGGGCAGCAGGAAGTAACCGTAGATGCAGTTGATGAGGCAAAGCACGGCCGCGGCGTAGAACGGTGCGCGCAGACCGAATTTGGCGAGCAGCCCGCCCAGCGCAGGCCCCAACACGAAACCCAGGCCAAAGGCCGCCCCGATCATCCCGAAGTTCTTGGCGCGGGAGGTCTCGTCTGTGCTCACATCAGCTATATAGGCCGAAGCTGTGGTAAAGCTCGCCCCGGTAATCCCCGCGATGATTCGGCCCGCGAACAGCCAGCCATATGTTGGTGCCATGGCCAGGATAATATAGTCGATACCAAAGCCCAGCAGCGAAATCAGCAGGATGGGCCGGCGGCCGTAGCGGTCGCTCAGGTTGCCCACCAGCGGCGCGCAGATGAATTGCATGATGGCGAAAACGGACAGCAGCAGCCCGCCATAGGTACTGGCCTCATTCAGCGGAATACCCTTCAGCTCGGCGATCAGGTCGGCCATTACCGGGATGATCAGCCCGAAACCCATCACGTCGATCAGTAGTGTTACGAAAATAAAGGCCAACGCCCCTTTCTTGTTTGATTGCATATAGTGGTTTTACAGATTCCAAAAATAATCCCGGCAAATCAGATTGAAGGGGCGCAAACGCGACAATTTTAGGGTATTTTAAAACTTCCCTGAAAAGTACAACCGCGGCTTCCCTTCGTCTTTTCAAGACAAAGTTAAACCGCGGTTTTGACAGCCTTATGTCAGCAGTAATTTTCTACGCAACCGATTTTTCCATCACCTGTTCCTGCGTGCTTTTTCCGATGGTAGCCATAAACCGGTCGTATTCGATCGATTCTTTGTTCATTTTGTCGTACCAGTTCTTTTTCAGGATCAGGGTGGTAATGCCCAGCACGAGGACGGTACTGAGGAGCGACAATTTGTGTTGCAGCACGATGTACATGGGCAGCAGGGTAAGGGCGCATTGCCAAACGATCCCCACGCCGATGTTCACCATATCCCGCCGGAAGTTCCTGTTCGGTTGCAGGCCGGGGTAACGCGCCATGGCCTTCGCCGCCACCGGCCCCCAGAAGCCCCAGGGCCGCACGCGCACATAAAACTCCACGAGCGTATCCTCATCCACCGGCGGCGAACTGTATGTGCCGATCAGGCAACCTGCCAGCGATACAACGAGCATGAGGGGGAAATAATACAACGGCAGGGTATTGGGGAATAGCAAGGGTACGAACATCGCCGCGATGATCCCCGCCGCCATGCCCCAGAAGAACCCGAAACCGTTAAAGCGCCACCAATGCCACTTGAGCACGTTCGCCGCGATATAGCCGCCATACAGCGCGGAAACGATCCATTGCAGGATGGTATTGATATTTTGCAGGTAAAAGCCCACGCAGGTGCTGAAGATCACCACTACCGCCGAAATGATATAGCTGGCGCGGATCTGGGTTTTCACCGGCGCTTTGGGATTGATGTACCGCAGATAGATGTCGTTGATCAGGTATGCCGGCGCGGCGTTGACGGTGGAGGCAAAGGTGGAAATGAACGCCGCCAGCAAACTGGCCAGCAGCAATCCCGTCAATCCCGCATACGAAAACTGGCTGATCGCCCGGGGAAGGATGGTCTCGAAGTCGATGCCGTTGCCCATCTGCCGGAAATCGTCGCTGAAAAATACGATCGCCAGCACGGTGAACCCCATGATCATCAGGTATCTCGGGAACAGGAGGAACACGGAAACCGATGCGCTCATGAGCGAAGCCTCGCGCGGGTTGCGGCACGCCAGGATCTTCTGCATGTCGTAGCTGGGCGCAGGCCCGGCCATGCTGAAGAATATCCCCTTGAAGAGCATCATCATCACGAATATGGCGAACAATCCGTACTGGTCGCCGCTGATCTTGTCCATGATCGCCGGGATGTGGTTACTCCAGTCCAGCCCCAGCTCCCAGCCAAAGAAAGGTGTATCCCATCCGGCCGGGACTTTCGCCGCCAAAGCTTCCGGGCTCACTGCGTTGATGGCCGTTACGGCGATGGTAATGCCGGAAATCGTCATGATGGTGAATTGCACGGCATCGGCCCATACGATCCCTTCCATCCCGCCCATGATCACATACAGGGTGGCGATGCTGGTAAAGAAAATCCCGTACAGGTGAGGGACGTACTCAGGGGCTACGTAAAAAGGAACGTAATTGGAAATAATGTCCCACGGCAGGAAAACCTCGATGAACTTGCCTACACCGATAAATCCGTAGCAGAGGAACCCTACCACGCCGATCACCGCGTAACAAACTACCACCCCGTGCGCCAGCCCGGCGCCGTTGCCGAACCCGAAGCGCGTCCGGATCCATTCGGCGCCGGTCCGCGCATTGCTGCGCCGCAGCCACATGGAGAGGTACACCATCATGAAAATCTGGTTGAATACCGGCCACAGCCAGGGCACCCACAAGCTTTTCAGGCCGTATACGAACGCCAGGTATACCATCCACATCGTCCCCGAAATGTCGAACATCCCGGATGCGTCGGACAAGCCCAGCATATACCAGGGCAGCTTTTTGCCGCCGAGGAAATAGCCATCGAGATTCCGGGCGGCCCGTTTTTTCACGATGAGGCCGATCACCACCATGGCGGCGAGATATACGGCGATTATGATCAAGTCGATTAATGCGATCTTCATTGTCTGGTGTTCCTTGTAACGTGGTAAAAGGCGGTAAAGTTAGATGAATTTAGGACTGGCGGAAGACTTTTCCTTTTGCTGCTCGAATGCCAGGTTCCGGTCGATCAGCTCGTTGATCCGCTGAACGGAGGAAGCCGACCGCAGGCCGTCTTCCGGCGTATGGAGGCAGTAATCCAGCAGTTTATCGACGGTGGTGGTGGCCACATGCATCCGCGTGTCGCTGGAAGCGTAGTAGATGTACACCGTCCCGTCGTCGTCGCAGATCCAGCCGTTGGAGAAAAGTACGTTGGATACGTCTCCTACGCGCTCCATGTCTTCCGGCGCCATGAGGTACCCCGCCGGTTCCGCGATCTGGCGGGAAGGCTCGTCGAGCGCCGTGAGGTAGAGGTACAGCACGTACCGGAGCCCCGCCGCGCAGGCGCGCACGCCGTGGGCAAGGTGCAGCCATCCTTTGGAAGTCTTGATGGGATGGGGGCCTTCGCCGTTCTTCAGTTCTTTTATCGTGTGGTAAAATCTTCTGTTGATGATCGATTCCTGCTCCACAACAGGATGGAGAATGTCTTTGACCAGCGCCCAGCCGATGCCGCCGCCGCGCCCGGCCATGATGAAATCGTCTTGCGGACGGGTATAGAACGCATAGCAGCCATCTACGAATTCAGGATGCAACACCACGTTGCGCTGCTGGCTGGTTGAGCGCAGGTTGGGCAGGCGCTCCCAGGCCTGGAAGTCTTTCGTCCGTACGATGCCTGCGCTGGCCATGGCGGTAGACAGATCGCCGGGCGCCGCATCGGGGTGATGGCGCTCGCTGCAGAACACGCCGTAGATCCAGCCGTCTTCATGCGCCGTGAGGCGGATGTCGTACACGTTGGTTTCGTGGGGATCGGTGTCCGGCAATTCCACGGGCCGCGGCCAGAACCGGAACTGGTCGGTACCGTTCGGGCTTTCCGCGATAGCAAAAAAGGATTTCCTGTCTACCCCTTCCACGCGCACCATCATGAGGTATTTTCCGTTCCATTTGATGGCGCCGGCGTTCATGGTGGTATTGACGCCGATGCGTTCCATACAGTGCGGGTTCGACTGCGGGTTCTGGTCGTACCGCCAGTTAAGCGGAATATGTTCGTGGGTGATGACCGGGTTGCGGTATCGCTGCACGACGCCGTTGTGGTACGAAGCGGGAGAGTTAGGCTGGGCCAGCAGGGCCTCCTGTCGCTGAACGAGGGTTTCCCAGCGTTGCTGAAACTGGTCTTTCATGTGTTTTCCTTTCTTCTGCAATTGTTAAAAGTCCAAAAATCTGTTGTCTAATAGGTTTCGGGGTAGAGGGATAAACGGGTAACTCTGTGGAAGGCGGTGCCGCTGGGCGCGGTGATCTCCATCTCGAAAATCACTTCTTTCGTGGCGGGATCCACTTCCACCACGCGGCCGCCGAACCCTTTGCCGGTAGGTACGCCCATACCGGGGAAGAACATGATGTGCCCGGTCTGCTTCAAATACTGAACGCCCGAAAGCGCCTGCGAAAACGCGGCCGCACCACGGTTTTTACCGTAAGACCATACCTGCTGCACGGTTCCTTTCGCTTCGTCGATCTTGTATTCTACGGCGCGACTGTAATTCTGCGTCTGCGAATTGGGGGTAAACTGGCGGTCGTAGCCATTGTCGAACACGAGGATATTGCCGTTGGGCAGGCTCACGGGCGTGTGCGGGCCCCAGGCCCAGTCGAACCCCGGCGCCGCGGCCTCTCCATTCACAACGGCAACGTCCGTAACCGCGTTCCCGGCTTCATCAACCGGTTTGAGCAGGAACCGCTGGAATTTGTCGCCCCAGTTTTTATGCGGCGAAAGGATCCATTTCAGCGTACCGCCGGCCGTATAGGAAAAAACGCCCTGGTAGCGGCAGGTGATGAGCAGGTTGCCGAGGTGCTCGGCTACGGAATTGTTATGCGCCCAGTTGCCGGGCGATTGTGCGAAGGGGCCGGGCGTGGAGCCGTCGGGCAACTTCGGATAGCGCGAAGAGTCGAGCATCGTAGCGAGGTCCCACTCATGGGCGATGGTGCCGTTGACGGGGTCTAGCTCTATGATGAAGTCGTTGATGCGCGGCTTGCCGTTGGCGAGCCGGGCGGAAGATTTGCTTACCGTCACGAGGAAGTTCCCGTTTTGGGCTTCCGCCACTTCGTGATGGAAGGTATAGCCGAGTGCGGCGAGGTCCCACTTGCGGAGGAGCTTTCCGAACATATCCATCTCCACGATCCGGTGCAGTTGCCCGTCTCCGGAGATGAAAGTCCCTTTTTTCGTGCGTTTCAGGCCGATGGAAGCGCCGAACCGCTGGAAGTCGGGGGAGTTTTTCAGGAGCAATATCCACCTGATCTCGCCTTCCGCGTCTACCATGTAAGGCGCGGAAACGTCGATCTCGCTTTCCCCGGGATAGTTCACCAGGTTCAGGCCGGGTTCCATTTTGGCCGTTTGGGCAACGATGGTTTGGGGAATGGCGAAGCCCTGCATGGGCAGGGGGGCCGTCTGGATGCGGAGCTGCGTGGCGCCGCGTTCCTTCCCGTCTTTATCGGTATAGGTGAGGGTGATGGTGTTGTTATAGTTGGGGTAGAGGCCGAGGATGGGCACATCCTGCCTTACGAGCGTAGATTGCAGCAGGTGGGTAATGGTGCCGGAAGTGCCTTCTTTTCCCGCTACCGTTACGCGGATGCGGCCCGCCGCGGGCAACCGGAGCTCGGCCAGGGCGGCGAGGGGATTGCAGCCCGAGGGGTTCAGCGTCACGCCTTCCACCATAAAATCGAGGTTGCCGCCTTTCGTAGGCACGGTTACCACGTTGCCGCCGCGAAGCGTTACCAGTGTTTTCCATTTGTCTTGCTGGTCCTGCACCTGCGCGATCTCTTCCGCGGGAATGCGGATTTCTTCCGTTTCGAAGCGGAAAGTATAAACGCCGCCGGAAAGGGAGTAGCCGTTGAGCAGGCTGCCGATGTCGGCGAGGCGTTCGAATGTCTTTTGAATAGCGGGGTCTGGCGAATCGTTGCCACGGTTTTTGCGGCAGGAGATCAGCGACGCGATGAGGAGGATGGGAAAAATGGTCCGGGTAAGCCTTTGCATCAGGTTGTTCACTTTCATATACGCGAGAGGATAAAAGGCCGGGAACGATGCCCGTTCCCGGCCGGTGATTCACATTTTACATATTACCAAAGAGGATGCTGCCGGATAGCTGTGTTCGTGTTCAGCTCATTCTGCGGAATGGGCAGGTAGTAGTGTTTCTGCTGGAAGTTTTCGGCGCCCTGTTTCTTGTTGGCCACCAAAATCTGCTTCATATCTGCATAATTGTACCAGCGTTTCAGGTCGAAGAAGCGGTGCCCTTCGAAGAAGAACTCCAGTTCGTTCTGGTGTACCACTTCGGCCATGATAGCGTCTGCGGAGCCCCAGGTTTTCGCGGCGAGCCCGGCGCGGTTACGGATGCGCGTGAGGTCTGCGGCGGCATCGCCGAGTTTGTTGGTCTTGGCGCAGGCTTCCGCATGCAACAGGAGCACTTCCGCGAAGCGCATCACGCGCAGGTTGTTGTTCTGGTTCGCCTGGTTGTAATGGCTGTTGGCGTCTTTGACGTTCTTGTAGTAGTTGGTGAACTTCTTGATGAGGAAGCGCCCTTTCTTACCGTCGATCGTCGGGTAGTCGGGCTGGCCGCGGAGGCGTTTGGATGCGGAGGCTTCCCATATCTCGTCGAACGACATATTCCCGAACCACGCACCATCGGGTACGTTGTCAGTGAAATCGGAATGTTTCCAGAAGAAGCTGGTGTACATACGTTTGTCGAAACGCGTGTCGGAGCCTGCGGGCCTTTGTTCCTGCACGAAGCTGGAAACGATGGAGGCGGTGGGCATCCATTTGAACCAGCCGCCGGTGCCCTGGGCCCTGCGAAGTTCGGGATCACGAAGCCCTGTGTGTCGTTGGGGCCTTCCGATCCCCAGGCGCCCTGTCCGAAGCTGCCGTCGTACTGGATCTCGAACACGGATTCCTTGTTCATTTCCGTGTATTCGGTGAAGTTATCGCCGAATTCGGCGGTGAGGTCGTAGGTGTAAGGCGCGCTCAGCAGCAGTCGCAGTTCCGTTTCGGCTTCCGCGTATTGCTTGGTATAGCACAATGCTTTACCGAGGTGGGCAATGGCGGCACCTTTGGTCACGCGGCCGGATTCTTTCGCGGGGCGGGTCACGGGGAGGAATTCCTTCGCCGTTTTGAAGTCGGCGATCACCTGTTTCCAGATATCGGCCTCGGGCGAGGAAGCTTTCATCACTTCGGCCTGATCGTCCAGCGCGGGGATGAGGCGCAGGGGCACATTGCCGAAGTTGGCCGCCAGCAACAGGTAGTTGTACCCGCGGAGGAAGGCGGCTTCGCCGTAGAGCTCGTTTTTCTTTGCCTCGCTCATGGGCACGTTGCGCACGTTCTTCATCACCACGTTGGCGCGGTTGATAGCCTGGTACAGCCGGTCGAAATCGCTTTCGGCGGTGTTGGGCGTGTTGGTGTAGGTAGCGGGCTCCCAGTTGTGCATTTCCTCGTTGAGGATGAACCAGACATCGTCAGCACGGTTCATGGTATGCCAGCCGGTGTAGCCGCCGAAGTAGCCGTACATCTGTCCGCGGATGGGGGAGTAGACGGTGGCCATGGCAGCCTGTGCGTTGGCTTCCGACGTCCAGAAGGTTTTATCTACGGCCTGGTTGGGATTCGTCAGGTTGAGGAATTCCGATTCGTTGCAGGCTGCGAACGTGCACGCCAGGAAGGCGGCAAATGAAGTTCTTTTTATAGTGGAAAAGTTCATTTTTTTCATTTTTCGGTCGATGTTGTGGATGACAGTCTTAGAAGTTCACCTGGAGGCCTACCATGATCGTTCTCGCGAGGGGGAAACGGCCGTGGTCGGTACCTCTTGTCATGGTGCCGCCGCCGCCGCCGTTCTGCTCGTTGTTCTGGCCGAGGTCGGGGGAATAGCCCTTGTATTTGGTGATGGTGAAAGCGTTATCCATAGCGGCATACACCCTGGCGTCGCGGAAACGTGCTTTCTGCACGAGCGTGTTGGGCAGGGAATAGCCGAGCTCCAGCGTTTTGAGGCGGAGGAAATTGCCGCTTTCCAGCCAGCGGTCGCTCACGCGGCGGGCGTTCTTGTTTTTGTCTTCCTGGGTGAAGCGGGGCATGTCGGTGTTGCGGTTGGTTTCCGTCCACGCGTTGAGCACATCCTTGCCAAAGTTGGTATACTCGTTCATGGATTCCATCCGGGCGCGGGTGTAGTTGTAGATTTTGTTGCCGGTCATACCGTCGAAGAAGAACCCGAAGTCGACCCCTTTATATTCCAGCGATCCGCGGATACCGTACATGAAGCTGGGGAAGGGGCTGCCTGCGAACTGGCGGTCGTCGTCACCGATCTTTCCGTCGCCGTTGAAGTCGATATAACGGATATCGCCGGGCTTCGCATCGGGCTGGATGAGCTTACCATCTTTCCCTACGTGTGCATTCACTTCGTCCTGGCTCTGGAACAGGCCGTCGGTTTTGGTCACGAAGAACGAGCCGATGGGATATCCCACTTTCGCCCAGGTTACCGTGCCTTCGCCCTGTGGGTTGTAACCGCCGAATTCCTGGATGGTGCTGCTTACGGTGATGGCTTTCACTTTGTTTTTCGCGGTGGAGCCGTTCACGCCGATGCTGTAATTCACCTGGCCGATGTTGCTGCGGTAATTCACGAGCACTTCATACCCGGTGTTGCGGATGATGCCGGCGTTCATCGGGGGGCTGCCCTTGATGCCGGTGGAGCCGGGCTGACCGATGTTCAGCAGTACGCCGTCGGTTTCCTTGATAAAGTAATCGGCGTTCAGCGTCAGCTTGCCTTTCAGGAAGCTCGCGTCCAGACCGATGTTGCTGGTTTTGGTCTCTTCCCAGGTCAGTTGCGGAAGGGCTACCCATTCCACACCGGTGTTGGTACCCATCCACCAGGTACCGCCCTGGATGTAGTTGATACCGCTGGTGCTGATGCTCTGGGTGGTATAGTTACCGATTTCCTGGTTGCCCAGTACGCCGTAGCTGGCGCGCAGTTTCAGCTCGTCAATGGAGTTTTTCAATGGCGCGAAGAAGTTTTCGTTCATCACGTTCCAGCCTACGGAAACGGAGGGGAACACGCCGAACTGGTGGCCCGGCGCGAACCTGGACGATCCGTCGCGACGAACGGAAGCGGAGAACAGGTACTTCGAATCGTAGCTGTACATCACCCGGCCGAACATCGATACCAGGGCGTTTTCCTGCAGCGAACCGTTGGTGGATTGCTGTGTGGTAGGGCCTGCGTTGATCGCGTCGGTGCCAAAGGGAACGTCGAGGCGGCTGGCGCCGAACCCGCGGTTGGAGTTCTTCTGCGCGGCATAACCTACCACAGCGGAAATGTTGTGGTTGCCGATCTCGTTATCGTAGTGAAGAGTGTTCTCCGCCAGCCATTGGTTGTTGAAGAACGCTCCTTCGGCGAGGCGCGACTGGTAAGAACCGGAACCGAAATCATAGGGCACGTTCGCGTTGTAGTTGCGGCCGTTGTTGCGGTTGATACCGAGGTTGAATTTGTATTTCAGTCCTTTCACGAACAGGTCTACTTCCGCATAACCGTTCACCAGCAGCTCGTTCACGTGTTGCTGTTCGTTGAACAGCATGGAGCGGCCCACCGGGTTGTCCATGTTCTTCATCCAGGGCGAGATGCCGGTGTACCCGCCGAGCTGGTTGGGGTTGTAAACGGTCATCAGCGGGTTCTGGCGGAGCGCATCGGTGATGGTCATCGAGTTGATCTGCTTGTTGGAATTGCGCAGCAAAATGGTGCTTCCCAGGCGTACATGATCGTTCAGGAAGTTGAAGGTATTTTTTGCGCGGATGTTGTAGGATTTGAACCCGGAATTGAGGATAACGCCTTTCTGGTTGATATAACCTGCGGAAAGGTTGTAGGTGGAACGTGCGGTACCGCCGGCCACGCTGAGGTTCAGCTTGGAGATGGGGGCGGAGCGGTATACTTCGTCTTGCCAGTTGGTGCCTTCGCCCTGGAAGTCTACGGCTTCCTGGGGCAGGTAGCCGGATTGTTTCATCACGGTTTTCCACTGCTGGGCATCGAGCACGCCCAGTTTGCGGGTCACGTTCTGAACGCCGGTCAGGGCGTTGATGTTCACGGTAGGCGCCATGTCTTTGCGGCCGCTTTTCGTGGTAACGAGCACCACGCCGTTGGCGGCGCGGGCACCGTAGATCGCTGCTGCGGATGCGTCTTTGAGCACTTCGATGCTGGCGATGTCTGCGGGGTCTACCATGTTCATGTCGCCATACACCCCGTCGATCACGTACAGCGGTGTGTTGGAGCCGAGAGAGCTGAGGCCGCGGATGTTGATGCTCATGCCGGCGCCGGGCTGGCCGCCGCTGTTGGAGACGGTTACGCCGGCGATGCGGCCCTGGAGGGCGGATGCGGCGCTCTTGGCGATGTCTGCCTGGAGGTCTTTACCGGTCACGGAAGCTACCGCGCCCGTGAGGTCTTTTCTTTTCACACGGCCGTAACCGACAACGATCACCTCTTCGAGCCTGCTGTCAGATTCCAGTGTGATGGCCACGTTCGCGGATTCGCCGACTTTGATTTCGATCTTTTGCATGCCCACGGAAGAGAATTCCAGGGTCTGGCCCTTTTCGACGTCCAGCGAGAAATTACCGTTGGCGTCTGTGGTCGTGCCTTTGTTAGTGCCCTTGATGCGGACAGTGGCGCCGGGGATCCGGTTGTTTTCCCTGTCGGTCACCGTGCCTTTGAGCGGGCGCGCCTGTTGCGCCCATGCGTTGAGGCTGAATACTCCAAATAGCAGTATGAATGCGATTTTTTTCATACGTAGAAGCGGATTTTTAAAGTGTATTGAAGAAAGGTGTTATGTCTGATGGGGCCCGCTGCGGGGCGCGATTGCTTATCATTTTGGTTGCTGTCTCGTTTTTATCCGGTGGTAAAGCTAGAAGATTGGTGCTTCGGAGGATTGACCGTATTGCTCATTTTGATTGAACAATCGGTTCAATTTTGCAGGCGTATGGAATACAGCTGACGCTAACGGACGCTAAATTTCCGGTTGCGGGCGTAAATGCCCGCAGTGGCAGTTCAGGGAAGATTAAATGTCGGATTGACGTCGTTGTCCGGGAGGGGCAGGCAGGTTGGGGAAGTTTGCTTGTGGGGAGGTTTTGTTGTACGATTTGTTCAATCGGGTTGAACTTCTGCGTCAGCCGGTTTCCCGGAAATCAGATGATGGTTTGATGTTTCCGGGACATGTCGCGGTACTCCGCCGGCGTGATGCCTTTTGCCTTTTTGAAGACGCGGTAGAAGTAGGAAATGCTGTTGAAACCGCAGCGGGCCACCACGTCCGGTATGGGCGCTCCGGCCTTCAGCTCCTGGATGGCCAGGTTGATGCGCACGTCCAGCAAATAATCCGTAAAATTCATACCGGTATGCAGTTTCAGAAACCGCGCGAAGGTAGACCGGCTCATGTTGAGGACCGCCGCGGCGTCCGTCATCCCGATGTCTCCCGACACCTGGCGGTTGATGAGCGTCCGTAACTGCTGCAATTGTCGCTCGGCGCTGTTGATCTCCGGCGTGGCGGTGCTCGACAGCTCGCGGTAGTCATCTCCCTTCGACAATTCATGCAGCAACATCAAAAACCGCATCACGGAATAAAAACCATCCGTTTCCATGGTGAGGATGCGCAGGAGCGGTTGCACCCTGTCTATGGTAGCCGTCCCGAAACTCACGCCCCTGGCCGCCCGCGAAAAAAGCTGGCGAACGCTGCGGAACTGGTTCTTGTCAAGATATTGCTCGATGAGCGAAGAATGGAACTGGATCGTGATCTCATGGATATTGCTGGAAGTACAGGCCCCGTCTTTCCAGGCGTGCTTCAGCTCCGGGTTGGCGATCAGCACCAGGTCCCGCTCGCCGATGGTTTCCACCGAATCGCCGATGACCCGCTCCGCCCCGGGCGCCCCTTCCACGAAATTCAGCTCGAATTCAGGATGCACGTGCACGGGAAAGGTGAACGACGACTTCCTTCTGTCGAACACAACAAAGCAATCTTTCTCCGATAAGGGCGATTTCTCGCGGTAAATCTCGGGCGTAGTCATAATCTCGGCGGTCTAAAAACGTGTTATGCGCCTTAAATGTAACGATTTAGCGGAAATTTAGCAGGAAACGAAAAAAGGGGCCGCCATTCCCCTGGTTTTGATTTTGGAAGAATGTTATTATTTTGGGATAGCATACATTCCCATCCCTAACCCGATCAAATATTATGTTATCCCAATCAGATTTTACTTTATTCCTCCGGGCCTGGCCCGAAAAACTGCGGCCGGATGCGTTGGCCGTTGGTGAACATTTATCCGGCACCCTCAATAACGATCGCGCTATCGACGAGTATAATCATCCCATATTTTCGCTGGACGGTGAGCAGGTACATATTCCGGCGCGCATGCATTGCCGGGAGCCGGATTTCGAGGCGGAGGTGCCGCAATTCACGGAAACGCAGCTACGGATGTATCATTGCACCTTTCTCCGGAACCACGACGGGTTCGTACGGCAGCGGGCCCTGGCGGCGCTGGACAAAGATCTTGATTACTGGATGGTACCTTTCGTGCTGCAACTGCTCGGAGAATACGTCATTGAAATTATCCAGGACCTGGATGCATACATCACCGGTGTGAACATGACAACTTTCGCGCGGTTCGTGAAAGAAAACCCGGCATATTGGCGGTTGACGGAAGACCGGATCGGTAGTTACTGGGTGTATTACCGCGACCGCTTCCCCGACATCCGGCAGTACCCCGCCAGGCTGATCGCCAACAGAATTAACGCAGCTTTATGACTTGGCTTGCATCCACTGTTTCGGATTTTACCTACCTTTTCGTTCCATGAATAGAATTGTTTTTTGCCTCCTGCTCCTGATCACCGGGAACACATTCGCCCAAAGCCCCCTCACGCGCGCCCAGGCCGTTTCCGATATCGATTATTATGTGCGAACGATGAAAGCTTCGCATTATTCGCCTTTCGCGGAAATTACTGAAAAGGAATTCGACCGGCGGACAGGGGAGATCAAAAGCGCCATCGGCGACTCCATCTCCATCCCGGAATTTTTGTGGAAGATGTACGAAATCACCGCCCTTATCGGCGATGCCCACAGTACCCCGCAGCTCGGCCAGCCGGCTTTCCGTGACGATTTCCAAAGTCCGTTGTTCTTCCCGTACCGGTTGTTGCAAGACAAAAACGGCGTGTATGTTCCCCGCATGATGGCCATCGTCCATGGCCTGGAGCCGGGCGAGCCTATCGTCAGCATCAACGGCGTAAGTATAGATGCGCTGCGCAGGGAGCTGGATACGCACCTGGCCGGCCTTCCCGCCTTCCGCCGGGAGGCAGGCATACGGCTTTTTTCGTATTTCCTTTACCTGAAAGGCGTTCGCCCGCCATTCACGGTAACGTTCCGGGAGAAGGGATCGCCACAGACCGTAATTCAACAGCGCGTTCCGTTGAAAGCGGCGCTGGCGGTGAGTATGCCCCATATCACGGAGCCGTTCGTGTTTGAAGTGCGTGCCGGGAAAGTGGGGTACCTGGATGTGAGGACGCTGAGCGCCAGTCCGGCGAAATTCTCCGCCTTCCTCGATTCCGCTTTCACCGCGTTCCAGCAGGTCAACGTACATACGCTGGCGATAGATCTGCGGAACAATAGCGGCGGCAATACCGATCTGGCCGACATCCTGCTCAGTTATATTACCCGGAAACCCTACTCCTGGGGCCTCAAAAGCTGGAAAATCAGCCAGCCGTACAAGGATGCGCTCATCGCCAACGGCGATACCACCGCTCCCTACCTGCGCCGGGAAAACGGTACCATCTGGAATTCCAGCGATCCCCTCGTGCAGAAGCTGCCCTCGCGGCACGCAGACTCCCTGTTCAAAGGAAAAGTATATTTCATCACCGGGCCCTTCACCTTTTCCAGCGCCATGGCCCTCGCCGATGTCGTGAAAACCTGGAAACTGGGCACCATCGTGGGTGAGCCCACCGGCGAAAAGACAAAGGATTACGGCGAAGCGTTCACCATCGAGCTGCCGGCCAGCAAAATCCGTATCCAGTCTACGTCTTCACTCAGTCATGGGGCAAGCGGCACCCGCGCAGCGAATATGCCGGTGATGCCCGGCGTGCCCATCAGGACGGAGGTTGCCGACGACCGGCGGGGCATCGACCGCGCCATGGCATACATCCTCCGGCAAGCGAAATAAAATAAAGTTGGCGGGCTACTGACATAAGGCTGTCAATCCCCCGGAATACATTTGTGCTACAAACCCATTCAAATGTTGAAACAGGACGCACCCACCTTTACGCCCGAAAGCAGCCAGGCATGGCGCCAATGGCTGAAACAACACCATCAGACCGAAAAATCGGTATGGCTGGTCATGTACAAACAACAATCCGGCAAGCCCGTCATCAACTGGAGCGAGGCGGTAGACGAGGCGCTGTGCTTCGGGTGGATCGACAGTACCCGCAAAACGCTGGACGAGCATACGTTCATCCAGTTTTTCAGTCGCCGGAAGCCGAACAGCAACTGGTCGAAAATCAATAAGGACAAGGTCGAAAAGCTGATCGCCGCCAAAAAAATGACGAAAGCCGGGCTGCGTTGCATTGAAGTGGCCAAGCAAAACGGTTCCTGGACGATCCTCGACGAAGTGGAGCAATATCTCATCCCCAAAGACCTGGAAAAAGCGTTCAAATCCCATCCCGGCGCCAAAACCTGGTTTACCAGCCAGGCAAAATCGGTCCAGAAGCTCATGCTGGCGTGGATCGCCATGGCAAAACGCCCCGAAACGCGGGAGAAACGGGTGGCGACGGTAGCTGAATCCGCCGGCCGGAAAGAGCGTCCCGCGAATTTGTAACTCAGTTGGAGTACAGGCGTACCATTTCCGCCAATTCAATAATGTTGGAGATATTGAGCTTTTCGAAGATCCGGCTTTTGTAGGTGCTCACGGTGGTGACCTGCAGGTTCAGTTCTTTGGAAATGTTCATCACGCTCATTCCTTTCGCCAGTAAATGCATCACTTCCTTCTCGCGGCCCGACAGCGTGTGCAGCGGGTTTACCGTGCCGTGGGGGCCGAAGCCATGATGGCCGCCATGGTCCATCAGCCGGGTGCGGATGCCGGGCGTGATGTATTTGCCGTTTTCGGCCATGGTAACGATCGCGCGGCGGATTTCTTCTTCCGGGGCGTGCTTTTCGAGATAGCCGTCTGCCCCCGCCTGGATATAATTAATGCCGAAAATCTGCTCGTCGTACCCCGAAAAAATGAGGATCCGGATATTCGGCTGCCGGAGGCGCACCGCGCTGATCATCTGGAGATTGTTGCCGCCCGGGATATTGATGTCGAGAATGAGAAGATCGAAGGGTTGTTCCGACAAATGCCGGATGGTTTCGTCGAAATCGGCGGCTTCCACCACCTTCACCGGCTCCAGCAGGTCTTTGATGATGGTCGTAATGCCGAACCGTACAATGGCATGGTCTTCCGATACGAGTACAGATTTCATGGACTGGTAATATGCCGGCAAAGCTAGCGATTTTGACGAGTTTGCCGGATGAATGCCCCGAATGTCGAATAATTACTACAGGCCGGCCCATGGAGACGGTATATCTTTGTGCCGCGTTTGGAAACCTGCCGGTTTACGACGGCCCTCCCGGCCGCCCCGGTCTTGCCCCTGTTGTGGAAATCACCCGTCCACCCCCGTTTCCCATCCGCTGCTATCCATTTTTTCACACACGATCACTATCCGTCCGCCCGTTCGAAACCACGGGCCGGAAGGCTGTACATACAGGAACTATTTTGGTTTTTCAAAGGATATGGTTTTAAAAGAAAGGGTTGTTATTCCTGACGACCCTTTTTTATTTCATACCTATACGTAACGGATATACGATGATCCGTGTACCGGTACTTTTTACTGAAAATCCTAACGAGTCTTTTTCCTTTCATGGTTATGCGTAACGGCGATGCGAGTTGTCGTGTTCCGGCACTTTTATGGGGAAATACCGGAAATCCAGGCGACCTTTTTTCATTTTAGCTATCTGTAACGGCTATACGGGTTGTCGTGTTTCGGTACTTTTTACCGGAAAAAGCAGGAAGTTTTGATTTCGGGAGATGGCGTGCTAAATTTGCGTGCTAAAACGGAAACGGACCAGTCTGAAATTATTTATCTACATATCTGTGTTGATATCCCTTTGCCTTGCCGCGAAAGCGCAGCATGGGATGGATACCGCACGTTATCTGCTGCGGCATTACGACAACAGCAGCGGGCTGCCGCAAAACAGCGTAAACGCCATCGGCGCGGATGCGGAAGGGTATATCTGGCTCGCTACGGAAAACGGGCTGGTGCGGTTCGATGGGTTGCATTTCCGGCTGTGGACGGGCGAAAACCCTCCGCTGAAGAACAACCGTTACTATAATATTTTCTTCGACGAGAAAGGACGCCTCAGCGCCATGAACTACCACGACGAAGTAGTGACCATCGCGCACGGCCACGTAACCCGCGACTCCCTGACCCCGCTCTCCGCCCGCGATTTCGTACGCTGGCGCCAGCCGGATAATTCGCTCGACAGCGGCATTTCCTACCACATCCGCCTGCCGCTCCGCCCCATGGGCTGGGGCGCCGAGCTGGAATGTCTCCACTGGCAGACGGGGAACGACCGCTTTGTGGATTACAGGAACGGCAAGATGACGAGCCTCCGGGACGGCAAGCCCGAATACCAGCACCCGTTCCTCCATCACGGCAGCTGGAACTTTTTCCTGCTCAACGGCGTGCTGTATTTCCTGGAAAAGGACGGGCGCTCCGTTCGGTTCGGCCCGCAAATGCAGACCGCGCGCCTCCGGGGCGACATCGCCCGCGATCCCGCCTTCGCACGCCGGCCGGGAGAAATAAAGATTTTCTGGAACCGGCTCTATCCGGGCCATGTGCTGCTGTACTTCAATCATTCCTTTTACCTTACTACAGCCAAAGGCGATGGGCTCCACACACGGAAAGTATTCTCCGGATTCGATGTGAAGGCGAACAACATCAACGCCGCCTTTTACGATACCGCCTCCGGCAGCCTGTACCTCGGGAGCGGCACGCTCGGACTTTTCATCCTTACCCCGCAGTCTTTCTCCAGCAACCACGTGCCCGACGGCAATAACAGCCACTACAGCGTAATTCCCTATGGCCCCGACCGCGTGCTGACGCGCGGGTTCCTGTTGGGGCTGCCGGGGTCCGGGGTGCAACGGCTCGGCTGGCAGGCGACCAGCTCCGATTACTACAGCATGAGCCTGGATGGTTTAGGCAACATGTGGACGAAAGGGCACAACCAGCTGATGCGCTACAACCTGTTGCCGCCGCTCCGGCAAACCGGCCGGTGGCAACTGCCCGCCAAGATCACGATGTTGTACACGGACAGCCGGCAAAAGCTCTGGATCGGGCTGAACAACCACATGGGCGTATGGACGATCGACTGCCGGAAACCGGACACTGCCGCCACGAAGCTCCTGCAGCTATGGCTCGACCCTACCTGTTTCGCGGAAGACGGGAACATCATGTACATTGGTGCTAACCGCGGATGTTATATCTACAATATGGCTTCGCGACGCCTGGATTCATTAGCCGGACTAACGGGAAAGTATGTACGCAGCGCGAAAGTGACGCGGCCCGGCGAAGTGTGGATCACGACCTACGAAGACGGATTTTTTCTTTATAAGGACGGCCGGCTGACGGCGTTCCCGGCGGATAACGACCGCTACCTGGCGAATGCGCACTGCATTTACGCAGACCAAAAGGGGTATTTGTGGATCCCGACCAACAAAGGTCTTTTCCAGGCGCGGCGGACGGATTTGCTGGCTTATGCCGCCGATTCCACCGTTTCGCCCTATTATCATTATTACGATCGCAGCGACGGATTTGCCACCAACGAGTTCAACGGCGGATGCCAGCCCTGTGCGGCGGAAATGGGGAACGGATATGTGGCGCTGCCTTCGCTGAACGGCGTCGTGCTCTTCCATCCCGACTCCGTACGGCCCCTTTTGCCCGGGGCGGTGGTTTCGCTGGACAGGGCTTTGCTGGACAAGGAAGCGCTGGCGGCCGACAGCTTGATCCGCCTGCCGGGGCAGTTCCATTCCCTTCAGCTGGAATTCAGCAGCCCATATATGGGCAACCGGAAGAACCTGCAACTGAACTATGCGCTGGTGCGGGTAGGAGCGGGCGATACGATCTGGATCCCGCTGCCGGCAGACGGGCGCGTAACGCTGTCTGCCCTGCCGCCGGGCGATTATGCGCTGGTGGTCCGCAAGATGGACGGGTTCGGTCCCGGGAATTTTACCGACAAAACCCTGCGCCTGCATGTAAAAACGCCCTGGTACGAATCGCGCCTGTTCTACTTCGCGCTGCTGCTGTCGGGTGTGGTAATAACGTTACTGGTTACACGTTTAAGAACGGTTTATATCAACCGGAAGAACGCCATGCTGGAGGAGCTGGTGGCTTCGAAAACGCGGGAGTTGCAGGCGAAGTCGGCCTTGCAGGAGAAGATCATCCAGTCCGTTTCCCACAACATCCTCACCCCGCTGAAATACCAGCAGTTGCTGTCGCAGAAGATATTCGAAACGGTGGGGAAGGAGGCGAAATCGCTGTCCGACATGTCGCGCATCCTGAACGACCATACCCATTATTTATATTACATGGTGGCCAACCTGTTGCGGTATCTGAAGAGTCAGATCGAGGAGCGGGATGTGAAGGAGACGGTATTTTTCCCTGCTGAGACTGCCGGCGAGGTGCTGAAGATATTTGCCGGCATCGCTTCGGAAAAGGGGACGGAGCTGGTGAACGAAATCCCGGTTTCGCTGGCGTTGTATGGAGACGAGGTGTTGCTGTCGGTGATCCTGCACAACCTGGCAGACAATGCCGTGAAAGTGACGCGCAACGGGCGGATTGCGCTTTCGGCCAATGACGTGGGCGGCGGAACGGTGATCGTGATCTCGGATTCGGGGCCGGGGATGCGGGCAGACCTCGTCCAGTGGTTCAACCATGGCGCCTCCCGCGATTATCCGCTGGCTGGCGGCGGAATCGGGCTCATGATCGTCAAGGAGCTGGCGCAAACGATGGGCCTGCACGTGGCGGCTACGGCGGAAGCTGGGAAAGGAACCGAATTTACGGTTTGGTTTCCTGGCGAGCGGGGAACGCACTGACTTTGTCTGCCAGTTCGATCACATTGTTAACTCCCATCTTCCGGAAAATTTTCATTTTAAACGTACTGAGGGTAGACGACTGGATGTTGAGGGCGGCCTTGATCTCGGGGTTTCCTGCGCCTTTGACCATCATCTGCATCACTTCGAACTCCCTCGGCGAGAGTTGTGAGGATTCCTGCATTTTGTTTTTCGGGAAATGGCCCAGCAGCCGCGACTGCATGGGCGCGCTGATCCATGGCGCGCCGCCGATAACGGTGCTGATGGCTTCCTGGACGGTTTCGGGAGGGGCGGTTTTCTGCAGATAACCACTGGCGCCGGCTTTCAGGTAGCTGATGGCGTGGGTTTCTTCATCGAAATTGGAAAACACGAGGATGGGCGTGGCCGGGCGAATGCCCTGCACTTCGGCGATCATGCGCGGATGGCCGCCGCCGGGCAGCTGAATGTCCAGCAGTAAGAGGTCGCAGGGCGCTTCCCGCAGCAAATCCAGTACATGGTAAAAGGTGTCCGCTTCGCGGATAAAGGCTTTAGGATAACGTTCGCCGATAATGATCTTGACTCCCATTCTCAGTACGCTGTGGTCTTCGGCAATAATAATCTTTGGCATAAGGTTCCCGGGTTCGTAGAAATATTTCTATGGTTAGAATAGCTCTTATCATAAAAGTAGAAAACGAATGACACACCAACAAATTTGTGTCCGGTAATTTTGCGTATCGTGGCGGTAAACTGATCCGGAGCGTTTGTATTAACCAATCCTAAACCATAAAGCGGTATACCTATGTATTGACCTTTACATTACCCTGTACATACTGAACCTCATTGACTGTCGTGTCCGGGCTGCCGGAGGCGCCTTACCGATAACCATTTGCATACACCGATCCTCATGAAGAAGATTCTTTCCCTTTTCGTATTGCTGTTCCTGACCCTGCCGATGATGGCCGCCGATTTTTACTGGGTGGCTGGCTCGGGCAGCTGGAGTAACCTGAATAACTGGCGGCTGGGCAGCCCTACTGGCAGCATTCCTGCCTTTGTTCCCACCAGTAATGATAACGTGATCTTCGGGACGGGTGCCGGCAATGCCGGCGCGTGGGTGGTAACGGTAGACGCGAACGTTTTCTGTAACAATTTCACCTGGATGCCGGGGCTTCCGGGCACACCGAGGATCAACCGGACGAACAATTCCTTCATCATATCCGTTTCCGGCAACGTAACCATCCAGCCGAACGTGGCGTACGATGCGATGCAGATCGACATGGTGGGTGGTGTGAATGCAACCGTAACCGCCAATGGGCCGGCGAATGTGAATATGGGTTTTTACATCCGGAAAACGGGCGGGGCGGTCGTAACTTTTACCGATGATTACGTGGCTAAGGTCCTGTACAGCCGGAACGTCATTTCGCTGGTTACCGGGGGGCTGAATGTGGCCAACCGCAAAATCGGGATGTACAGCTTCGGGACAGACCAACCGGGCACGCGTACCCTCGACATCACCAACGCCACGCTGGACCTCGCCTATATGTATAGTGCGTTAGGCAGCGGCCTCACGTTGTCTGCAACCGGCAGCAAGATATTTACGAACCGTTTTTATTCGGATGCAGGCGTTTACAATGAAGTACAAATCCGCAATACCAGCAAGGATGAACATGCAATAGTGGGCAGCACGTTCCGGAAACTGGAGTTCATGAACGCCATAGCCAACTCGGAAGCGCGGATCGCATCCGGCAATACCATCGATACGCTGATTTTCAACGGTACCGGCTCGATCCGGGCGTCGCTGAACAACGTGAAGTATGCGTTGTTCAAGATGGGCGGTTATTTCGGGGGAACGGGCAATACCGTGCAATATGCGGAAGTGAATGGGGCTTTCAGTGTCATTGACAACGGAACGCATACGCTGGACACGCTGATCACCACCCCCAACAAAAATATTACGATCGCGGGAACGCTTAATATCAACAAGCTGCTGCGGGCAGGCGGTACTCCCTGCAACGGTTTCACGGAGATCACCGGTAGCTCGTCGGGCACATTCAATCTGGCGGCAGGCACCGTAGTGGATATTGATAACGTGCTGCTGACGAACATGACCGTGGCGGGCCCCATGACACCGGTAACCGTGAATGGTATCGATAATGACGGGAACACCGGATGGAACATCGTACAGCCATCTGCGCCCGGCACAACCCTGTATTGGGTAGGCGGCGCCGGAGACTGGAACGACAATGCGCACTGGAGCACCGCGAGCGGTGGCCCGGGCGGGGCCTGTATCCCATTTATCAATGACAACGTTGTATTCGACGCCGGTAGTGGATTTGCGGCGGGCAATAATGTGGTGACAACGTCGGCCAATACTTACTGTAAGGATATGACCTGGTCGGGCGTGGCGGCCAGTCCCGTTTTCAACGAAACCACCGCCTTTAACCTGAAGGTGTATGGCTCGTTGGTACTCGACCCTTCGGTTACCATGAACGCAATTCTGTTTATGCATGGTGAAGCGGATGCGACGGTTACGACCAACGGCGCCACAATCGGTAAGCTCGGTTTCAACATCCGCAAGTTCAGGTCGGGTTTTCAGGCTACCGTAACTTTTACGGATAACTGGACAAACCCCAATGGCGCCATTGCCGTGCCACGAGGTGGAATCGATCTGACTAACCGTACCTTGAATATCAATACTTTTTCTTCAGGTGGCGCCCTTGGCCGCTATATTCAAATCGAAAACGCAACGATCCTTGTCAACGACTGGACGGTAATCGGGATTGGCCATATCGTAACGAGTACCAATTCCTACATCCGGGCGGCAACGGGTTTTACATCCTATCTACAGACGTATAACGATGTGGAAGTATTGGCTACCGGGGAATTGGCGATGGAAATTGTCAGTACGAATTTCGGTTGGCTGACGTTCAGCAATACCAGCGTTACATCAGGCGCCAGGATACTAGGCAATAATACCATCCGCCGGCTGGAATTCAAGGGGAAAGCGCAAATACGGAATACCAACAATAATATAGACTCGCTGATCCTGGCGCCCAACCGCAACTTTAACTTGCTGGATGCAACAACGACCAAGGTTAACAAATATTTCAGGTCGGTTCATCCTGCCTGTAGCGGGTTAGGGGAGATCCGAAGCGGAAACGCCGCGATCAGTACATTGAATTTTGGTGCGAATGCTACTGTGGAAATTGAAAACGTGTATATGGAGAATGTCGCCGCTACTGGTGGTGGCGGTTCGTTGACATTGCCGATCCCTTTCAATGGCGCCAATGCCGGCGGCAATTCGGGATGGACCATTTCTCCGGCAGCTGCCGGAGACAGGTATTGGGTTGGCGGGGCCGGTGATTGGAACGATGCCAGTCATTGGAGCAACACAAGTGGCGGATCGGGAGGAGCATGCATCCCGACTGCCAGCAACGATGTTTATTTCGACGCCAATTCCGGGTTTACGGCGGCATCCAAAACGGTGACGATCGTTCAGGGCAACGCTTACTTCCGGAACATGGACTGGACCGGCGCTCCCAACAGTCCCCTCCTGGATAAAAACAATACCTGGGTAGCGGAATGCTGGGGCAATCTGGTGCTGAACCCGAATGCCTTTATCAACGGGCAGATCCGGATGATGGGCGCCAACAGCGCAACGATCGCCGGCAGCACCAAAGGGAACTTCGATATAGATGTCCGGAAAACATCCGGCGCAGGCGTTTCCTTACTCAACGATTTCAATAACGCGAACTCGAACTTCCGGCTGACGACGGGTGGATTCAATATAGCCGGTAAAACAATCAATGTAACCAGCATCAGTAACTTCGGTATCGACGGTAACATCCAGCTGGATATTTCCGATGCCAATATCTCCGCAATAAATTTTCAGTATTACGGAGGTTTCGTCAACCGGACCGTCAATGCCGCGAATTCCCGGATAACCGGTTCGGTTATTCTGCATGGGGGAACATATAACTATATTTCCATACCGGGCACGCTGGCTGGCAATTGCCAGCTGACGAGCGCCACGGCGGATTCCCTCATTTTCACGAACCCGCACAACGCATCGGCGGTTGGTATCAACGGTAATAACAACAACTTAAATTACGTAGAATATAAAGGCAGCGGTGCCATTTATGGTACGGGCAATACGATGGGAACGCTCGTATTCTTCCCCGGGAATATCTACCGTTTGAACGGGGGGTCCACCAATACCATCACCGGTAACTGGTTTGGCAGCGGTACGCCCTGCCGCCTGACAGAGATCCGGAGCAGCACTGCCGCGCAGGCTACTGTCGTTAAAACCAGCGGCAACGTCACTTTCGATTATGTGCGCCTCGAGCGCTCGAGGGCAACGGGTGGCGCTACATTCACAGCAAAAAGCCACAGCGACGATCTCGGTGGCAACTCCGGCTGGACGATCGAGCCGAAAGACGGTGTAACGGGAATCCTCGGCCTTGGCCCCGATCAGGAGCTTTGCGCCAGCGCATTCCCTCACACATTGAACACCACGGGCTTCTTCGGTGCGCCCGGCTCCGTGTACACCTGGAGCGACGGCAGCAACGGGGAGACGCTCAGCGTAACCACCCCCGGGACCTACCGTATCAGCGTCACCTTCCCCGACGGCTGTAACGTGAAAGATACCATCAAGATCACCCAGGCCGTGGTACCCGTAGATCCCATCGCGGGAGATGCAGGCATTTGCGTGGGCGAAACCAAGACACTGACCAATACCACGCCCGGCGGCGTCTGGACCACCAGCGACCCGGCACTGGCTACCGTGGACGCTTCCGGCATTGTGACCGGTGTAGCGGACGGGAACGTCACCATCACTTATACCGTTACTTCCGGCGCGGGTTGCGTGAACGCGGTAACCCATGCCTTGACGGTGAACGCGCTGCCCACAGTGGCGGCCATCACCGGTACGCCCGACGTTTGCGTGGGCGGCACCACACTGCTGGCGAACACCACGGCCGGCGGTACCTGGAAGAGCGGGAACACAGGCGTAGCCACGATCAGCGCTGGCGGCACCGTGACCGGCGTTGCTGCAGGTACGGCCATTATTACATATGAAGTGACGAGTGCGGCAGGATGCAAATCCAGCCAGACGATCAATATTACGGTGAACGACCTTCCGGTTGTACCGGCCATCACCGGCACCACTTCCGTGTGCACCGGCGGCACTACCACGCTGGCGAACGCAATGGCGGGTGGCGTGTGGACTTCCACCAACATCGGCGTTGCGGCGGTAGACCCGGTAACGGGCGTTGTGACGGGCATGGGCGTTGGTACGGCAGACATTACCTACACGGTGATGAACCCCGAAGGATGCTCGGCCGGCAAAACCATCACCGTTACCGTGAGCCTTCCGCCGGCGGTGGCGCCGGTTACCGGCATTACCACCGTTTGTATCGGGGGCAACACTACTTTGTCGAGCGCCACGCCCGGAGGCACCTGGTCTTCTTCCGACAATGCGATCGCAACGATCGACGGAAGCGGGATCGTGACGGGCGTTTCAGCCGGTTCGGTTACCATCACTTATACGGTGACCCTGCCCGGCGGTTGTGTGTCGACGCAGTCGGCCACGGTAACGATGAGCGCGCCGCCGACGGTAGGCGCGATTTCCGGCACCACCGCGGTTTGTGTGGGTGAACAGACGGCATTGTCCAGCGCTACGCCGGGCGGTGTATGGTCTTCCCTGAACACGGCCGTAGCAACGATCGACAATAGCGGCAACGTGACCGGTATCGCTGCCGGCACCGCCGTTATCCAATATACGATCACCAACGGGACTGGCTGCGCAGCTACGCAATCGGCAACCGTGACGGTGAGCGGCAAAACTTACGTAGCGCCCATCTCCGGTACCAATACCGTTTGCCTGGGCGACCATACTTATTTAACGAATGCCACGTCCGGCGGGATCTGGGCTTCCTCCAACATTAGCGTTGCTTCGATCGATCCGACGGGCCTGGTGACGGGGTCGATACCCGGAACGGCGACCATCACCTATACCGTGACCAATGTGAACGGTTGTGCAACGGTGCGGTCGACGCTCTTCACCGTGAACACCCCGCTGCTGGTGGCACCCATTACGGGCAGCAATACGGTTTGTATAGGAGGGACGACCCCGCTGGCCAGCACAACGACAGGCGGCAGCTGGTCTTCCAGCGATCCGACGGTAGCCCTGATCAATGCCAATGGCGAAGTGACGGGTGTAACGCAGGGCAATGTCATTATAACTTACGAGGTTTCGAACAGCGCCAGCTGTAATGCTTCCGTGACGTTCAACCTGGCAGTGCAATCGCCGACGGTGGTGGCGCCCATTACCGGAACTACCGGTGTCTGCATCGGCGGTCAATCCACTTTGGCGAACGCGACGCCCGCGGGGGACTGGTCGTCTTCCAACACCGCCGTGGCAACGATCGATGCATCGGGCGTTGTGACAGGCATATCCGACGGTACTACTACCATCACTTATACGGTAACCGAGGCATCGGGTTGCAAATCCATCCAGACGGCTACGTTTACGGTGCATCCGCTGCCGACAGTAGACCCGGTTGGCGGTGTGACCGATGTGTGCGTTGGGGCCAATACGACATTGTCCAGCGCAACGGCTGGCGGCAACTGGTCGTCGTCGAACACGGCGGTGGCCACGGTAGATGCCTTTGGCGAGGTGACGGGCGTAAGCGCCGGAACGGCGATCATTACTTATGAGGTGACGAGCGGGGCGGGTTGCACATCTTCCCAGGTTGCTACCATTACGGTGCATGCGCTGCCCGGTGCAGGCACGATCACCGGTATTACCGATGTATGTGCCGGTTTGACCACCGATCTTGATAATGCGACGCCCAACGGTACCTGGACTTCGTCTAATACCGCCGTGGCAACGGTGGATGTGAACGGTATCGTGACAGGGCTTACTTCCGGAACAACTACCATTACCTATACGGTGACCAACGCCTCAGGTTGCGAGGCGACGGCAACCGCTACCGTAACCGTTCATGCGCTGCCGAATGCAGGTACGATCACGGGGACGATGAATGTTTGTACAGGTTTGACGACAGACCTTGATAATGCGGTGCCTGGCGGCGTTTGGGCTTCTTCCAACACCGCTGTGGCAACGGTTGACGCCAATGGGCTCGTAACCGGCGTTGCTTCCGGAACGGCCACGATCACTTATGAAGTGACGAGCGCGGCGGGATGTATATCTACACAGCAGGTGACGGTGACGGTCAATGCCCGGCCAGCGGTGAGCCCGGTCCTGGGTGTGGCCAGTGTTTGTATCGGCGGAACGACTACTTTGTCGAACGCTACGCCATTGGGCGTTTGGTCTACATCCGATGCTGCCGTTGCGACCATCGATGCGGGAGGTGAGGTGACAGGTGTATCCGCCGGAACGGCTACCATTACTTATACGGTGACCAATGCGGCCGGATGCGTGTCTGCGAGAACGGCGATCGTTACGGTGAATGCGTTGCCGAATGTGAGTGCGATTACGGGTGTTACCGATATGTGCGCAGGGGCGGGGACTACCTTGTCGAGCGCAACGCCGGGCGGTACCTGGTCTTCGTCGAGCACGCTGGTGGCTACCGTTAATGCGTCGGGCGAAGTGCTGGGCGTATCTGCCGGAACGGCGGTTATTACCTATTCGGTGACCAATGGTGCGGGTTGCGAATCCACGCGGACGATTACCGTTACGGTGAACGCCTTGCCGGCGATCGCGCCGATTACCGGAACGACTGACGTATGTGTGACCGGCACGACCGATCTGGCGAGCGCTACACCGGGTGGTGTTTGGGCAACATCAGACGCGGCCGTGGCCACGGTGGATGCGGACGGAAAGGTGACGGGCGTGACTGACGGTACCGTTACCATTACTTATACGGTTACGAATGTATCCGGTTGTGAGGATGTGCAGATGGCAACGGTGACGGTGAATGCGCTGCCGGTGGTAGACCAGATCACGGGTTCGACTGCGGTGTGTGAAGGATCGACGACCGAATTGGAAAATGCGACTGCCGGAGGTGTATGGACATCTTCGAATACGGCGGTGGCAACGATAGATGCGAATGGCGTGGTGACCGGCCTTACTGCCGGAACGACCACGATTACATATACGGTGACCAACCCATCGGGGTGCGAGGCGGCGCGGACGTTTACCTTTACGGTGAACGGGATGCCGGTGATGGCGCCGATTACCGGAACGAACGACGTATGTGTGGCCGGCACGACCGATCTGGACAACACTACGCCTGGTGGAGTTTGGGCTTCGCTCAACACGGGTGTGGCTATGATCGACGCGAATGGTGTGGTGACGGGTGTTTCAACCGGTACGGCAACCATTACTTATACGGTGACTACTGCTGCGGGTTGTGTGTCTGCGGAATCGATGACCGTTACCGTGAACGCTCTGCCGAGTGCGGGTGCGATCACCGGTACTACCGATGTCTGCATTGGTCTGACGACCGACCTGGACAACGCAGCGCCTGGTGGCGTGTGGACATCGTCCAACACGGCCGTGGCAACTGTTGATGCGAATGGAATTGTGACAGGCCTTACTGCCGGTACGTCTACCATCACTTATACGGTAACTTCTACATCCGGTTGCGTTTCAACTACAACTGCTACCATTACCGTAAATGCCCTGCCGAGCGCGGGTGCGATCACTGGTACGACCGATGTTTGCATTGGCCTGACGACCGACCTGGATAACGCAGCGCCTGGTGGCGTGTGGACTTCGTCCAACACGGCCGTGGCCACTGTAGATGCGAATGGAATTGTGACAGGCCTTACTGCCGGTACCTCTACCATAACTTATACGGTGACTTCTACATCAGGTTGCGTATCAATCACAACGGCTGCCGTTACCGTGAACGCCATGCCGAATGCAGGCACGATCACCGGTACAACCGATGTTTGCATTGGTCTGACGACTGACCTGGACAACGCAGCGCCTGGTGGCGTGTGGACTTCGTCCAACACGGCCGTAGCGACTGTAGATGCGAATGGAATTGTGACGGGCCTCACTGCCGGTACGTCTACCATTACTTATACTGTAACCTCTACATCTGGTTGCGTTTCAACTACAACTGCCGCCGTTACCGTGAACGCCCTGCCGAACGCAGGTGCAATCACTGGTACGACCGATGTTTGCATTGGTTTGACGACCGACCTGGATAACGTAGCGCCTGGTGGTGTGTGGACTTCGTCCAACATCGCCGTGGCAACTGTAGATGCGAATGGTATCGTTACGGGTGTCACCGCTGGTACGTCTACCATTACTTATACGGTGACGTCTGTATCCGGTTGCGTATCGACAACGACCACTATTGTTACCGTGAACGCGCTTCCGAACGCAGGTGCGATCACTGGTACCACTGATGTTTGCGCTGGCCTGACGACCGACCTGGACAACGCAGCGCCTGGTGGCGTGTGGACTTCGTCCAACACGGCCGTGGCAACTGTTGATGCGAATGGAATCGTGACAGGCCTCACTGCCGGTACGTCTACCATTACCTATACTGTAACCTCTACATCTGGTTGCGTATCTACTACAACAGCTACCATTACCGTGAACATCCTTCCGAACGCTGGCACGATCACCGGTACCACCGATGTGTGCATTGGCCTGACGACCGATCTGGACAACGCAGCGCCTGGTGGCGTGTGGACTTCGTCCAACACCGCCGTGGCAACTGTAGATGCGAATGGTATCGTTACGGGTGTCACCGCTGGTACGTCTACCATTACTTATACGGTGACGTCTGTATCCGGTTGCGTATCGACAACGACCACTATAGTTACCGTGAATGCGCTTCCGAACGCAGGTGCGATCACCGGTACCACCGATGTGTGCGTTGGTTTGACGACCGACCTGGACAACGTAGCGCCTGGTGGTGTGTGGACTTCGTCCAACACGGCCATGGCGACTGTAGATGCGAATGGTATCGTGACGGGTGTCACCGCTGGTACGTCTACCATTACTTATACGGTGACGTCTGTATCCGGTTGCGTATCGACAACGACCACTATTGTTACCGTGAACGCGCTTCCGAACGCGGGTGCGATCACTGGTACGACCGATGTTTGCATTGGTTTGACGACCGACCTGGATAACGCAGCGCCTGGTGGCGTGTGGACTTCGTCCAACACGGCCGTGGCGACTGTAGATGCGAATGGAATTGTGACGGGTATCACCGCTGGTACTTCTACCATTACTTATACGGTGACGTCTGTATCCGGTTGCGTATCGACAACGACCACTATCGTTACTGTGAACGCTCTGCCGAATGCAGGCACGATCACCGGTACCACGGATGTGTGCGTTGGTTTGACGACCGACCTGGACAACGTAGCGCCTGGTGGCGTATGGACTTCGTCCAACACGACCGTAGCAACTGCGGATGCAAATGGAATCGTAACTGGTCTCACTGCCGGTACGTCTACCATTACCTATACTGTAACCTCTACATCTGGTTGCGTATCTACAACAACAGCTACAATTACCGTGAACGCCCTGCCGAACGCAGGTACGATCACCGGTACCCCCGATGTCTGCATTGGCCTGACGACCGACCTGGATAACGTTGTGCCTGGTGGCGTGTGGACTTCGTCCAACACGGCCGTGGCGACTGTAGATGCGAATGGAATTGTGACGGGCCTCACTGCCGGTACTTCTACCATTACTTATACGGTAACTTCTACATCCGGTTGCGTTTCAACTACAACTGCTACAATTACCGTGAACGCCCTGCCGAACGCAGGTACGATCACCGGTACAACAGATGTGTGCGTTGGCCTGACGACCGACCTGGACAACGTAGCGCCTGGTGGCGTATGGACTTCGTCCAACACGACCGTAGCAACTGTGGATGCAAATGGAATCGTAACTGGTCTCACTGCCGGTACTTCTACCATTACTTATACTGTAACCTCTACGTCTGGTTGCGTTTCAACTACAACTGCTACCGTTACCGTGAATGCCCTTCCGAACGCAGGTGCGATCACTGGTGCCTTGGACGTGTGCGTTGGTTTGACAACCGACCTGGACAACGCAGCACCTGGTGGTGTATGGACATCGTCCAACACGGCCGTGGCGACTGTAGATGCAAATGGTATCGTGACGGGTATCACTGCCGGTACTTCCACCATTACTTATACAGTGACTTCTACATCTGGTTGCGTATCGTCAACGACCGCATTTGTTACCGTGAACGCCCTGCCGAACGCAGGTACGATCACCGGCACTACCGATGTCTGCATTGGTCTGACGACCGACCTGGATAACGCAGCGCCTGGTGGCGTGTGGACTTCGTCCAACACGACCGTGGCGACTGTAGATGCGAATGGAATTGTGACGGGTATCACCGCTGGTACTTCTACCATTACTTATACGGTGACGTCTGTATCCGGTTGCGTATCGACAACGACCACTATCGTTACTGTGAACGCTCTGCCGAACGCAGGTACGATCACCGGTACCACCGATGTGTGCATTGGCCTGACGACCGACCTGGATAACGTAGCGCCTGGTGGCGTGTGGACTTCGTCCAACACGGCCGTGGCAACTGTTGATGCGAATGGAATTGTGACAGGCCTTACTGCCGGTACGTCTACCATTACCTATACTGTAACCTCTACATCTGGTTGCGTATCTACTACAACATCTACCATTACCGTGAACATCCTTCCGAACGCAGGTGCGATCACCGGTACCACCGATGTCTGCATTGGCCTGACGACCGACCTGGATAACATAGCGCCTGGTGGCGTGTGGACATCGTCCAACACAGCCGTGGCGACCGTAGATGCAAATGGAATCGTGACGGGTATCACTGCCGGTACTTCTACCATTACTTATACGGTAACTTCTACATCCGGTTGCGTATCGACAACGACCACTATTGTTACCGTGAACGCGCTTCCGAACGCAGGTGCGATCACTGGTACCACTGATGTTTGCGCTGGCCTGACGACCGACCTGGACAACGCAGCGCCTGGTGGTGTGTGGACTTCGTCCAACAGGGCCGTGGCGACTGTTGATGCGAATGGTATCGTTACGGGTGTCACCGCTGGTACGTCTACCATTACTTATACGGTGACGTCTGTATCCGGTTGCGTATCGACAACGACCACTATTGTTACCGTGAACGCGCTTCCGAACGCAGGTGCGATCACTGGTACCACTGAAGTTTGCGCTGGCCTGACGACCGACCTGGACAACGCAGCGCCTGGTGGTGTGTGGACATCGTCCAACACGGCCGTGGCGACTGTTGATGCTAATGGTATCGTGACAGGCCTCACTGTCGGGACTTCTACGATCACCTACACGGTAACCAGCACATCCGGTTGTGTTTCTACTACGACTGCAACCATTACCGTGAACGCCCTGCCGAACGCAGGTACGATCACCGGTACTACCGATGTCTGCATTGGTCTGACGACCGACCTGGATAACGTAGCGCCTGGTGGCGTGTGGACTTCGTCCAACACGGCCGTAGCAACTGTGGATGCAAATGGAATCGTAACTGGTCTCACTGCCGGTACTTCTACCATTACTTATACGGTGACTTCTACATCCGGTTGCGTATCGACAACGACCACTATCGTTACCGTGGACGCACTGCCGAACGCAGGTACGATCACCGGTACAACAGATGTGTGCGTTGGCCTGACGACCGACCTGGACAACGTAGCGCCTGGTGGCGTATGGACATCGTCCAACACGGCCGTGGCGACTGTGGATGCGAATGGAATCGTGACGGGTGTCACTACCGGTACTTCCACCATTACTTATACAGTGACTTCTACATCTGGTTGCGTATCTACTACAACAGCTACATTTACCGTGAACGCCCTGCCGAACGCAGGTACGATCACCGGTACCACCGATGTGTGCGTTGGCCTGACGACCGACCTGGACAACGCAGTGCCTGGTGGCGTGTGGACTTCGTCCAACACGGCCGTGGCAACTGTAGATGCAAATGGAATTGTGACGGGCCTCACTGCCGGCACCTCTACCATTACTTATACTGTAACCTCTACATCCGGCTGCGTTTCAACTACAACTGCTACCATTACCGTAAATGCCCTGCCGAGCGCGGGTGCGATCACCGGTACCACCGATGTGTGCGTTGGCCTGACGACCGATCTGGATAACGCAGCGCCTGGTGGCGTGTGGACTTCGTCCAACACCGCCGTGGCAACTGTAGATGCGAATGGTATCGTTACGGGTGTCACCGCTGGTACGTCTACCATTACTTATACGGTGACGTCTGTATCCGGTTGCGTATCGACAACGACCACTATTGTTACCGTGAACGCACTTCCGAACGCAGGTGCGATCACTGGTACCACTGATGTTTGCGCTGGCCTGACGACCGACCTGGACAATGCAGCGCCTGGTGGTGTGTGGACTTCGTCCAACACGGCCGTGGCGACTGTAGATGCGAATGGAATTGTGACAGGCCTCACTGCCGGTACGTCTACCATTACTTATACGGTGACTTCTACATCAGGTTGCGTATCAATCACAACGGCTGCCGTTACCGTGAACGCCCTGCCGAATGCAGGCACGATCACCGGTACCACCGATGTTTGCATTGGCCTGACGACCGACCTGGACAACGCAGCGCCTGGTGGTGTGTGGACTTCGTCCAACATGGCCGTGGCGACTGTGGACGCAAATGGAATTGTGACGGGCCTCACTGCCGGTACTTCTACGATCACCTACACGGTAACCAGCACATCCGGTTGTGTTTCTACTTCGACTGCAACCATTACCGTGAACGCCCTGCCGAACGCAGGAACGATCACCGGTACTACCGATGTGTGCGTTGGCCTGACAACCGACCTGGACAACGCAACGCCTGGTGGCGTATGGACTTCGTCCAACACGGCCATGGCGACCGTAGATGCGAATGGAATTGTGACAGGTATCACTGCCGGTACTTCTACCATTACTTATACAGTGACTTCTACATCCGGTTGCGTATCGACAACGACCACTGTCGTTACCGTTAATGCGCTTCCGAATGCTGGTGCGATCACCGGTACGACCGATGTGTGTATTGGTTTGACGACCGACCTGGATAACGCAGCGCCTGGTGGCGTATGGGTCTCGTCCAACACGACCGTGGCGACTGTAGATGCAAATGGTATTGTGACGGGCCTCACTGCCGGTGCTTCTACCATAACTTATACGGTGACCTCCACTTCCGGTTGCGTTTCAACTACAACAGCTACCATTACCGTGAACGCCCTGCCGAACGCAGGCACGATCACCGGTACCACCGATGTCTGCATTGGCCTGACGACCGATCTCGACAACGTAGCGCCTGGTGGCGTATGGACTTCGTCCAACACGGCCATAGCGACTGTGGATGCGAACGGTCTGGTAACCGGCCTATCCGCAGGTACGACCACCATCACTTACACCGTCACCAACACCGGCGGTTGCGCCGCCAGCAAGTCCATCGTCATCAGCGTGAAAGCCTGCACGCCGCAAGTTCCGCCCGTTGCCACAGACGACCAGGCCCGCACTTACCAGGCCCAACCCGTGAATATCAACGTGATCGCTAACGATACGCAGGCCAACGGCGCCATCGACGTAGCCACCGTTACGGTACAAGCACAGCCTGCTAACGGAACGGTAACCGTATCTGCCAACGGGATCGTACGATACACACCTGCACCGGGCTTCACCGGCACGGACAGGTTCACCTACATCGTCCGCAACACCGGTAACCTCCCGTCCAACATCGCTACCGTCACCATCAACGTAGACATAATGCCGGTGGCCGTGAACGATACGCTCAACACACGCCCCGACCAGCGCACGCAGATACCGGTACTCACCAACGATAAAGGCGCCATCGACCCGGCCTCCATCGTGATCTCGCGCCAGCCGGCCAGGGGAACAGTCACCATCAACCCCGACGGTACCGTCACCTTCGCACCGCTGCCCGGATTCAAAGGCGCGGAAGAATTCAGGTACCGCATGCGCGATGTACACGGGACACTGTCGAACGAAGCCGTGGTGCGGATTTATGTGGGAGAAGAAGACTTCTTCATCCCCAACGCCATCACGCCGAACGGGGACGGTATCAACGACCGCTTCGTGATCCCCGATCTGCACAAGTTCCAGCGGGTATCGCTCACCGTGTTCAACCGCTGGGGGAACGAAGTATACCACAAAGCACTATACGATAACAGATGGGATGGCAACGGCCTCTCCGGCGGCACCTACTACTATATCCTGAAAGTCGAAACGCCGCAAGGGCCCAAAGTCATCAAAGGCTGGATCCAGCTGCTTAAATAACCGATTCCTGAACGACCAAAAAAACGATGCTCATGCGCAACAAAATAATAGGGATGATCTTCCTCGCAACGGCGGCCACCTTTCCGGCCGCCGCCCAGCAGGAGGTGCAATTCAGCCAGTATGTGTTCAACGGGCTGGCCGTTAACCCTGCCTACGCCGGTTACCGGGGCGACGGTTACCTGAACGCCACCTTCCGGAAGCAATGGGTCGATTTTCCCGGTGCCCCCACCACAGGGATCATCTCTTTCGACGGACTGCCCGCATGGGCCGACAATGAAAAGGTCGGCCTCGGCATCCAGGCGCTGTGGGACAAGTCCGGTCCGCAGGAATACATGTCCGTTTCCGGGGCCTACGCCTACCGCATCCCGCTCAACGAATCGGGCTCCCGCCGGCTGAACCTCGGGCTGGCCGTCAGCGTTGCGCAATACAGCGTTACGGGCAATTCCCTCCAGCTCACCGATCCCAACGATCCCTACGCGCCTACGGGCAAGATCAGCGCCTTCAAGCCAGACGCCAGTTTCGGTATGTATTATTACACGCCGAACTTCTACGCCGGCGCCTCCGTGCTGCAGCTCTTCTCCCAAACGCTGGACAATAACGTGCATATCGGCGGCTCGCAAACCGAATACCTCGTCATCAAACGCACCCGCCACGTCTACTTCACCACCGGTTGCATGATCAACCTCGACGCCGATGTGAAACTGAAACCTTCGATCATGATCAAGGAAGATTTTCACGGCCCCACCAGCTTCGATCTCAACCTGTTCGCCCTCGTGTCTGAAAAACTCTGGATCGGCGGTTCGTACCGTTCCTCCGTGCCACTGCTCAACAAAAAAACATTGCAGGACGGACTGCGGAGGGCCAACGCAGCCAGCGCCATGGTGGAATATTTCGCGGGAGACAAGATCAGGATCGGTTATTCGTACGACTTCGCGCTGAGCGGCATCGCCAGCTACCAGACGGGCTCGCACGAGATTTCGATCGGTATCCTCTTCCCCCGGAAACAAAATGGAGAACGGATCATCAGTCCGCGGTATTTCTAATCAAACAGCTTAACACCCATGAACATACGTGCGATATGGCAACTGTCTGGCCTCCTATGCATTGGGGCGGGCCTCGTGGCGAACACCGCTTCCGCGCAGGAGCAGCGTACAGCCAGAGACAGGGCTGAGGTACATTACCTCCGGTACGAATACAGGAAAGCCGCCGTTTTTTTCGAAGAAGCGGCCAAAAGGAAATTTTTCAAAACGGAACAGCTGCGGATGCTCGCCGATTGCTACCGCCAGCTCGATGAATACGACAAGGCCGTAGACAGCTACCGCAAAATCACGGAAAGTAAAGACGCCCTTCCGGCGGATTTCCTCCATTACGCCGACGCGCTGAAGAGCACCGGCGATTACGCCACGGCGAAGGAAGTGTACGGCCGCTACCGCGAAAAAGGCGGCGCCGAAGCAGCAGCCCGCATCGCCGGCTGCGATTCCGCCATCGCCTGGATGGCCGCTGCGCCGCCGGTGATCACGAACCTCCGGCACCTCAATACCTCGGCGGCCGACTGGGGCGCCACCTGGAACGGGAACGGGCAGTTCGTTTTCACTTCAGACAGCCTGCGCTCCTCCATGCTCGACCCGAAACAGAAGGCTTCCCTGCAGCAATACCGCCGCACCGGCAACGCCTTCCAGAAATTATATCTGGCCGATACCGTGCACCGCAACCCAGACGCTATCGTGGTCCGCGGGTTCGATAACGTACTGAACGATTTCAGGTACCACGTTGGCCCGGTGGCCTTTTCTCCGGGAGGTGACACGGCGTATATCACCGTAACGAGCCCCGGCAAGCCGGTAGCCCAGAAAGTGGGCCGCCACGAAAGATATCGCACCCGCAGACTGGAATTGTTCGTGAGCGTCAGGGGCCGGAATGGCTGGCAAGCGCCCGCGCCCTTCGCTTACAACAACGCGCAATATTCCATCGGCCACGCCGCCGTTTCGGCCGACGGGAAAATACTTTATTTCACGGCAGACATGCCCGGCGGACAGGGGAAAACAGATATCTGGTTTTGCGAACAGAAGGCAGATGGCACCTGGAGCGCGCCGCGGAACTGCGGAGCAGCCATCAATACGCCCGAAGAAGAAGCCTTTCTCACGGTGAACGAAGCCGGCTGGCTGTACTTCTCCAGCAAAGGGCATCCGGGCATGGGCGGCTTCGACTTGTTCGTAGCTGAAGGAGCGGGCCAGCACTGGAACCATCCCATCAACCTGAAATCAGGCTACAATTCCCCGGGCGATGATTTTCACCTGAAAAGCGGCCCCACCGGCACCGAAATTTTCGCCTCCAACCGCAAAGGTGGAATGGGCGGCGATGACCTCTATGGGCTCGTGCCCGAGATCGCGGCGAAACCTTCCATCGAAACCGGCAAAAAAATATTCATACTGGAAACCACCGTCTTCAAACAGGGATCAGAACAACCAGCCGCCGGGGCCACGGTGTTGCTGACGGACGAGAACCGCAACGACTACTGGACGCTGCATACGCAGGATGATGGAAAAGCATACATGGTGCTCACGGACGGTCACCGGTATGTTGTATCAGCGTCGGGCCCCGGTAATGGCTGGTCAGCAACGAAAACGTTCACCGCCGGGAAAGAGGACACGGTGAAGATAGGCTTGCAGCTGCAGGCAGGCGTTCCCCGCCCCGGCGCCATCATGCACCTGGTGAGTATCTACTTCGACCGCGATGGCTACCGCCTCCGCCCCGAAAGCCTCTCCGCGCTGGATTCCCTGGCAGATATGATGGAACGCTTCCCCGGGCTGGAAGTGGAACTGGGCGCGCATACCGACAGCCGGCATACGCACGCCTACAACATCACGCTGTCTGAACGCCGCGCTACCGCCGCCGCCAATTACCTCGTGAGCAAAGGCATCGACAGGGCCAGGCTCAAAACCGTGGGCTACGGCGAAAGCCGCCTGACGAACAAATGTGCCGACGGCGTGGAATGCACCGAAGAAGAACATCAGCAGAACCGCCGCATGGAAGCGCGGATCCTCAAACGATAATCCATGGGGGATTTCAACAGGACGAATACACCACAAAAAAAGCGTCGGACAGAAAGTCCGGCGCTTTTCTTTTATGCATGGATGCAGTTATGGTTGATCGGGGAGTGGGATGGCGTACACGGTGCCGTCGGTAGCCGCAACGATCACCGATTTTCCGGCGATGAGCGGCGCGGCGGTAATGGGGCCGAGGGCGTAGAGCTTGTCCATCACGAGAAGCGTGGTGCTGTATTTTTCCGGTACCGCGCCGGCGGCGAGGAACAGGAAATCGATCTGGTCGCGGTCGAGCGTGGAGGTGCCGTGGGCTTTGCGACCCGGGGTGTCGAAGGTACTGAACACGTCCAGCGAATCTTTGTTGAGCAGGTACATCCGGCCCGTGAAATCGCCGTAGGCGACCAGGTTTTTGCCGACCGCCGGTGCGCCGAAAACGTAGCCGCCGCCTTTGTTGCGGAAGATCTCTTTCCCGGTTTTGGCGTCGAGCTTCAGCAGTAGATAGGAGTCGGACGTGCCCACGTAAACATGTTCACCGTCTGCCACCGCGGTGCCGGAGATCCAGGCGTTGCCGCCGTCGTACGTCCAGATGAGCTGGCCGGTAGCCAGGTCGATGGCGCGGAACTTCGCGTCGCGCGCGCCTACGTATACACGTCCGTCTGCGACTACCGGGCGCGCCTGTATGCCTTCGAGGACGCCGCCGTATTGGGTGTCTGTCCCGGTTTTGAATTTCCATCTGAGCTTTCCGGTATTGGCATCGAGCGCATATATGTAGGTGTCCCAACTGCCGATCACGACCGTATTGTTGCTATACGCCGCGCCGCCATGGACGGGGCCTTGTGTTCGGAATTTCCATTTGAGTTTACCGGTAGCGGCGTCGAGCGCGTAGATGGAACTGTCGCTGCTGCCGAAGAACACACTTTTGCCGTTGGTTGCGGGAGCGGAGAGGAAGAAATCGTACACGTCTTCCATATAATCGGTATCGGGTTTCATCGACCAAAGCCCTTTGCCGCCGTTCTTCCTTTCCCCGCCGGTTTTGAACGTCCAGACGGCCTGTCCGTTTTTCACATTCACACCATAATAATGCCCGTCGTAACTCCCTACCACGGCCGTGTTGCCGGCGATGCAGGGTTGTGTGGCGATCTCTTTTTTTGCGGAGAATTTCCATCGCTGTTTGCCGGAATGCAAATCAATTGCATATAGGTGCCCCGCGGAACTTCCCGCCAGTATCGTGTTGCCAGTAAGCGTCGGGGCGCTGAAGAACCGGCCTTCACCCTTGAACTGCCAGGATTGTGCGTGCGTGGAAAGGCTGACTGCGGCCAGGGGAGCCAGGAGGAAAATGCTTTTGAATTGTGGGAGGAAGGGAAGGGGCATAAGGCTAAATGGTTTTGTGCATCAGTAAGCTAATCAATTCCATGCAATAATTAATACATACTTAATACCACCGCGGGAAAATAGCCAGTAAGTTTGTCCCGGAAAATTGTGGTCATACTTATGGGATTTTCGTTAACGGGACAATCGGATAACTTTTTGCTGGAGGAATGCAGGAACGGCAATCCCCGGGCATTCGACGAGCTGTTTGACCGTTATTCCGCCCGGCTCCATCATTACGGCCTCAAATACATTGACGATGCCCACCAGGCCGAAGAAGCCATGCTCGACGTTATGCTCTGGCTCTGGCAGAAATGCGACCAGGTGCCCCCAGACGTGCAGCTCGCTCCCTACCTTTTCCGCGCCATGAAAAACGCGGTAGTGCGCACGGTGACCCGCCAACGCAATTTCACCGTTCCCCTCGAGCACCTTGGCGAAAGTGTGCCCGCCGGTACCCTGGACGCCGACAGCCGCATCCGCGAGCGGCAGCTGGAAACCGCCTGGCTGGAAGAGCTGGGCCAGCTCAGCGAGCAACGCCAGAAAGCGTTCCGCCTCAGCCGGCTGGAAGAATTGTCGCACGCCGAAATAGCCCGGGAAATGAAGCTTTCGCCCTTTACCGTCAAGAATCATATCAAAGCCTGCCTTTCCCAATTCCGTGAGCGGTTGAAAGACTACGCCGACCTCAGCACCGCCATTGTTATCTGTATATTAACTCTCTGATTTTTTCCTTTCCCGGTTAGCCCTCCCTTCCCGATACTGTACTATATAGGCATGCGGCGATTAATGCCGCCTTGCAGATCATGACGAATCAAGTCGACAGCCCACACATACACCGCTATCTCGATCGCCTTTGCACGCCCATGGAGCAGGCGCGGGTGGAAGCATTCCTCCAGCTGCCGGAAGGCCGCGAACTGCTAAACGCCGTTCTCGAAGCCCGGATGGCTGCGGATATGGAGGAAAGCGCCTCCGCAGTGGTTCCCGCCGAAACGCGCGCGCAATGGAAAGCGAAGCTCGCGGAAAGAATGTTCGGGGATGGAAGCGCCCCCGCCAAAGTGGTCCCCATGCGCAAATGGTTCAAAGCCGCCATGTGGGCCGCAGTGATCGGCGGCGCGGGATGGATGGGCGCACGGATGCTGAAGCACGCGCAGCGCGAACCGGCCATGGTCATGGCTTCCAAGCAAACGGCCAATGGCCGCCGCGCGGTAGTGCGGTTGACGGACGGGTCGGTAGTACACCTCGGCGCCGGAAGCAGCCTGCGCTACCCGGAATCGTTCAGCGGCGATGCCCGCGAAGTATTCCTCGACGGCGAAGCATTCTTCGAAATAGCAGAAAAACCCGGACAGCCGTTCATGGTGCATTCCGGCGAAGTGCGGACCACCGTGCTGGGCACCTCGTTCCGCGTGAGCGCGTTCAACGGCAGGCAGGCCCTGGTGGCCGTGGCTACGGGCAAAGTGCGGGTAGACCATGTGAAAGACGGCGTTCCGCAGGAACTGGCGGTGCTGACGCCGGGCGAGGAACTGAACTGGGAACAGACCGGTGGAAAATTCCACGTAGCGGAAGTAAAAGCGACAGACGTGGAAGCCTGGAAAGGCGGAAGGTTGGTATTCCACAGCAAGCCGCTGTTGGAGATCGCGAAAGAACTGGAACGCTGGTACGGCGTAGAGATCGCGATCGGCAAGGAAAGTATTTCAGATCAGAAAATAACGGTAACCCTTTCCGGCGCGGCGCCGCTCGACAAAACGATGCAGCTGCTGGCCGCGGGAGGAGGGTTTTCCTATATCACCCAAGGGGGAAAAGTCACCATTCATTAACCTTAAACATTGCGCATGATGTAGAACGGTACGCAAAAAAAATGCCCCCGCTTGCGTTTGCACCGCCGGCAGGAGCATGTAGATAATTTCTTTCACCTTTCATGTTTTGGACGACGATGACGGTGAGGAAATTACATGGGCATCTCATGCCCGTACGTTAACAGATTGCCCTTCGCAGGGCTTAACCAGTAACATTCAAAAGTATGAAAAAAGGATTAAAGAATGATCCTTTCGGAAAAGTCATGCCCGCTGTGACCGATGGCCGCGCACTTGAATGTAACGCTCCCGGGAACGCCGCTTGGCCCGATTCCGGACCGTTACGTCAAATACGCTTCCTGATGAAATGCTCGTTTATCTTCCTGCTGATCCAACTTACCTGCGTGAGCCTGCTGCTGGCCGGCACGGCCACCGGGCAAGACCTTTCCGCCCGGCTCGATCTCCGGCTGACCAATGCCGGTGTGCGGGAAAGCCTGCTCCTGATCGAAAAGGAAAGCGGTGTGCGCTTCCTGCTCCCCGAATCGCTGCTGGAGAACACCGGCAAAAAGATCACCCTGCATCAGCCCGGTATCTCCGTGAAAGATGCGCTGGCGCATGTTTTTGCGGGAACGGAACTGACCTATAAACTATTGAACGGATATGTGGTAGTGGTCCGCAAGCCCGTTCCCATCCGCGTTTCCGGGCGGGTGCTCGACGGGAAGTCGAAAGAGCCGCTGCCCGGGGTGTCGATCCGTGTGAAGGGGACTTCCAGCGGCGCAGTGACGGATGTATCCGGCAATTTCGCGATCGATATTCCCGAAGAGGGCGCTACACTGGTATTCAGCCTGATGGGATATGACGCGAAGGAAGTAAAAGTTGCAAAGGGCACCACTTCGATTTCCGTAATGCTCAATACCGCGTCGCGCCAATTGGGCGAAGTGACGGTGAACGCCCGCAGGAAAACGAACACCGAAATCACGGTGCTCCAGGAACGCAAGAACGCCGCCATCGTGCAAGACGCCATTTCGGCGCAGCAGATCGAGCGCACCGCTTCCATCACCACCACCCAAGCCCTGCAACGGGTGAGCGGCGTAACGGTGACAGACGATAAGTACGTGGCCATCCGCGGGCTGGGCGACCGCTCCGTGATCGGGCAGCTCAACGGCGTGCGCCTCGCATCCTCCGACCCCGACCGCAGCGCCATTCCCCTCGATCTCGTGCCCGCAAGTCTCCTCGATAACATCACCATCTTCAAAACCGTTACGCCCGATAAACCGGCAGACGCCGCCGCAGGGATCGTGGAGCTGAAAACCAAATCCATCCCCGACAAAGCCACACTGGAGATCATCGCGCAGACGGGCTTCAATTCCAACATCGGGATGGGCGGGAAGATGAACAGTTTCTATAACAGCGAGCTCGGTTTTTTCGGCGGGAAAGTGAATGAGAAAAACCTTTCCCCCGAATTCCTCAACCTTTCCAAACAATATCCCGGCGGGCTGGGCCAGATACAAACGCTCATCGCCAACAGCCAGCACGACCCCGCCATGCGCCAGGAAGCCAATCGCATCAACCGCATCATGCACGGATTCGATCCTGTGCTGACCACCCGCTACAAACAGGCGCCCCTCAACCAGCTGTATTCCGCTACATACGGCAACAGCTTCAAGGTGCTGAAGAATAAACAGCTGGGCCTCGTGCTGGGCGCCAACTATTACCGCCGCGCGAGCGATGTGTATGGCGGCGAGCTTACACAGTACAGCATTTACCAGGGCGTGATCACGGGAAACCCACAGGTGTACAGCCCGCGGAGTATCCCGAATTACATCACGCCGAACAGCCTCTACATGGGCAAATACCAGACGTACAAGGAAAATACCGGCACCGAAACCCTCAACTACGGTACCCTCGCGGGGCTTTCGTTCCGCTTCAGTCCGCGCCACGAGATCAGCATGCAATACCTCGGCAGCTGGGGCTCCGAAGCGCAGGCCGTGAACATGTACGGCCAATATCAATACACCGGCCTGCCCGGCGAAGTGAACAGCACGATCTATTCCCTCAAGCAAACGCGCCGCAGCCTCAACACGTTCAACCTGCAGGGCGAGCACAAGTTCACCGCATCGGCGTATTCGCCGCGGCTGAGCTATAACATGGCATCTTCCTCGTCTTCCCAGAACGATCCCGATTTCCGGTTCGTAACGCTGACGGATTATAAACCCCGCAACGGCGCCTATTACTGGCGGCCTTCGGTAAGCCCGGCAAGCGGACAGGGCACCTGGAACCATACCGATCATCTCTACGCCCTGAACTCCGGATATGTGAACGGGTACGGCACCTACGGCATCATCCAGGCGGAGCCAAACGGCCGCCGGTGGCGCAATCTGGAAGAAACGAACTGGAACTACAAAGCCGATGTCACCCTTCCGTTCCCGCTGTTCGGCCGGAAACAGGAATTCAAAACCGGTGTCAATTACCTGAATCGCGACCGCACTTTCCGGGAAAACATGTTCTTTTTGCCCGGCTCCAACTTCGCGCCGAACGGTGCGCTCACGCTGTACGACGTTGCCGGTAATCTCGACAGGTTCGTCAGTGCCGATGTGATCGGCATCAGGCCGGTTGCCGGCGGAACGGGCGAAGGGGCGGACAAAGTCGGCGGTTACCTGTACAACAGCCAGAAATCACCGAACAACTACACCGGCTTCTTCGAAACGAATGCGTTCTACGGTATGCTCGACATGCGCATCCTTGAAAACCTGCGCCTGGCGGGTGGTGTGCGGTTCGAGAAAACGAATATCCAGTCGGCCGTGGATACGTCCGACGTATATCTCGATCCGGCATTGACGAAGAAAAACGACGACGGGCAATCCGTTCCCGTCATGATGATCGACCCGAACACCGTTTACAAAACATCCTACAAACCCTACTACGCGGCCAACCTGACCTACACGCTCCACGAGAACATGAATTTCCGCATGGCCTACAACACCACACTGGCGCGGCCGGAGCTGCGCGAGCTTACGAACGTGTTCGAGTTCGATGCGTTCCAGATGGGCCTGGTAGTGGGGAACCCCAACCTCGTGAACCAGCATACCGAAAACCTCGACTTCCGTTGGGAATGGTTTCCGGCGGCGGGGGAAGTGATCTCCGTGTCGGCCTTCGGCAAGCGCATCCAGAACCAGCTCGTGAAAGTGTTCAGCTTGAAAACGGACGGCCTGGCGGCGAAGTATCCCGAATATCCCACCATTCAATTCCAGAACGATCCCAACCGCGGTACGGTTTGGGGCGTGGAACTGGAACTGGTGAAGGATTTGGGAAGATTGTCGCCCGCATTCCGCAACTTCTTCATCGGCACCAACCTGCTCCTCGCGCAAAGCAATATCAAGAAAACGCAGGAGCGGTACAGCGCCAATAAATCGCTGGACAGGCATACGCCGGAAAACAGTCCGCTTTTCGAACAGGCGCCTTTCAGCCTCAATGGCTGGCTCAACTACAAGAACGCACGTTCCGGTACCGACCTCACGGCCACGTTCAACATGGTAGGGGAGCGGCTGGTGCAGATCAATCTCACCGGCGAGCCCGATCTCTACACCCGGCCCGTGCCCATGCTCGACCTCGTGTTTTCGCAGACGCTGGGCAAACGCCTGTTGTTCAAGGGGTATATGAAAAATATCCTCAATCCCGCGATCGAAACGGTGTACGCCAATCCCGGAACGGGTGGCAAATGGTACGGCAACCGGTATGTGAACCGCAGCTTCAAGCGCGGCGCGGAAATCATGCTGGGCTTTACTTACAAGCTGTTATAAACCATCAACGTAAAAAGATTTTGCATGCAATACAGATTTTATGCGGCCGCATTGTGCGGGTTGATGCTGGCCTTCCTTTCCTGCCGGAAAGAAAAGCAGGACCACCAGTACGACAACCGTCCCGTCCAGGACGCGCGCGGCAATTCGCTGCTGCGGCTCGTTAACCTGGTGGGGCATAACCAGGTGCTGGCCGGCGGCGATACCCTCACCAATTACACGGCTTATCCGCCCGGTTACGCCGGCGAAGAGCTGTATCCCGGAACGCCTTTCTTCCCGGAGAACGGCCGCCTGGGCCAGACCTGGAGCGTTCCCCGCCAGTTTTTCCATGCCGGGAAACTGCAACTCATGACGGAACGCTTCGCGGTGCAGGGTGCGCGCGATACGCTGGCGCTGGATGTAAAGGAAGACGGAACGGCAGCGAAGGATATATTCCTCCTGCAACCGGAATGGGTGGCCGACAAGCGCCTCCCCCGCATCGTGGAGCTGCCGCGCAGCGTGACCGCCCCCGCCAAGGCCGGATACTTCAAAGTAAGACTGGTGAACCTGGCGCAGGCGATCCGCCCGCAGTCGGAGCCTATCGACGATCTCACCAAGCCCCTCACGCTCGCGTTCGCAGACGGTACGCCCGTTGCGCCCGCCACATCGGCGGTAGGCGTGGGAAAGGCTTCGGAATATGTTGAATTGCCTTACGGAACGTACCAGTTCAAGGTATTGAGCCCGGAAGGGTACCAGGTTACGGCAGGCCAGGGCAGTTCGCTGGAATTTACCAGCATCCTCGACCCGGCAACCGCCACCCTCACGAAAGGCGCTATCGGCCGGCCGCACACCGTCAGCACCCATCTCACTTACTCGCCGGTGCGCACGTTCCAGCCGGGTGGTGTGTATACGATCGTGGTGGCGACAGACCAGTTTACCATTCCTTATTACAATGGGCAGTCCGGCGAAACGACGGTCGCCTATATGAACGCTTTCCGCATCCTGTCAGACATCAGCGAGCCCGCGAACCTGAACTACGCCCGCATCCAGGCGGTGAACGCATTGCCGGGAGAAGGTGCCGTTTCCGTGCAGCTCGACGGGCAAAACCTGGCACAGCTCGGTTTTGGGAAACCCAGCGAATATGCGCTGCGCATCCGCGGAACGGTCCGCATCGATGCTACGGACGCGAAAGGCACGGTGATCGCTTCGGCGAATGCAGACCTGGAGCCGAATATGAATTACACGGCCTGGGTGTTCCGCGGTGCCAACGGGAAAGCGGCCATCAACGTAGTGAGCAACAACCTCAGCGGTGGCTGGTATGTTGGCGGGAACGGGGCAGACGGGAGCCTGGACCGCCGCCAGCATAAATATCCTTTCCACATCCGTTTCCTGAATTTCTGCGAAGACCTTCCGTACGTAAGCTTTACAGAAGACAACGGGCAGCCTTTCGGCAGCGAATCGAGCATCAACCTGCAACCCGGCGTAGCGGCCACCAACGTGCCGTACATCCGCCTGTTCCAGCAAAAGGAAGCTTTCCAGATCATGGCCTACCGGTCTTCTCCGGGCGTGGTGCCCGGCAGCTGGATCCGGGAAGTGCCCGTGTTGAAGGGGGCGGATTTCATCGCCAGGAAAGCATTGTACGTACGTGGCGAATTACCGAACCTGGAGCCCGGCGTATTCACGGTGGCGCTCATCGGTAAACTGAACGGCGCATCGCCGGAAGCGCAAAAGGCCAGAATGATCATTGTAAAACATACGAAGTAATGAACAAGAAGCTGACAACATTATGCCTCTGGGGCATCCTGCTCGCCGGCCTCGCCGCCTGCAGCAAGGTGGAGTATACGGAGATCGAGAATCCTGCATACCTCCGTGTGTTCAATAACCTGAACCTGCGGATCGGGCTGGAGAACAAAGACGAGGAAAAGCCTTTCCTCACCATGCTCATCGACCCCGTGCTCGATGCCGACGGAACGCCCGTGAGCGCCGCCATTAAAGGCGATTTCCTCGACCAGCGCGCGCCGTACGCACCGCCGTACCCTTCGCACGTGGGCTCCAGCAACAGCGTCAACAATCCCGAATATCCCGGAAAGGAAAACGTGCTGGTAGGGCCCGTGCTCAACGGGTTCGACCTCAGCAGCTGGGCCCAGGTGCCCTCTGGCCGCCACCGCGTGATGTTCTGCTACCGCCCCACCAACGCCGTGCCCTTCTTCAGCCTGGAGCCGCAGCTTCGCCGCAAGATCGTCATAGACACGGTGCTGGAACTGGGCGCGCGGGAAGTATACACCATGCACGTGCTCCAGCGCAACTTCGCCACCCGGAAAGTAGGCGTGATCGTCCGGACGGAGAACTTCCATAAAATTGCCCTGTCCGATTCGCTCGTGTATGTGAATTTTTACAACTACAGCTCCGAAGGGTTCTGGCAGGCCGATAAATCACTGAAGAAAAACCAGTTCGAATCCGGTATGCTTAAATACGGCATCCGCGACCAGATGAACATCTTTCTCACCCTGTGCAAACCCGGCGGTTTTAACGCCATCCCCGGATACAAATTCATCCAGCTGGGATCGGTGACGCGGGACGCCGCTTCGGGGAAAGTGACGCCTTACTTCAGCTTTCCGCTGTATGCCGACCCTACGTCCAACCATATCAGCACCGACATCTGGCAACGGATCTCCGTGCTGTCGCCCTCCATCGATCCGGAACGGAATCCCTACGGCGATGTGGCGGCGGATACGGATTGCCAGTATGGCGTGATCGCCTGTATCGGCAACGGCAGCCGTACCAGCTTCGAACAGGGGGCGCTGCACCTGCCGGGCATGATCGTCAACATTCACTCCGGCGTGCATAACCCGCGATCATTCTCCACGGTCAACACCATCGAGATCGTCAACGGGAATGCGTACCTCACCACCATCCAGCGAAAATATCCGCCGCCGGTGTACTGATCGCCGGGCGCTCACATCAAAACGAAAGTCATGTTTCAAACCATCAAAAAATATATCCTGTCTCTTTCCGTACTGGCGGCGCTCGGCGCCTGCAGCCACGACGAACTGGAACAGGTCAACAAAGCGCAGGCGTTCAGGCCGGCCGGCGATTTCATCCGGAATAACTACGACCTGTCGCTCACCTACGCCGCCATGCAAAGGGCCGGCATAACGGAGGCGCTCAACGGGAAAGGGCCGTTTACGGTGCTGGCCCCGGGCAATACCGCCTGGAACCGGATAGGGATCATGCGGGCGGAAGACTTCCAGCGGCTGGATGCGGACAGTCTTCGCAACATGCTCAACTACCACATCATCAACCGCAGGCTGCTTCTCGCCGAAATCCCCGTGAACGGGATCGACGTCCGCTACGCCACACTCTATGACAACAAGGAGCTGTTTACTACGTTCGCCACGCATCAGCAGGGATATCCCCAATACCCACAGAACCATTTGTTCTTCAACGGTTCGTATTGCACCAAGAAGGAAGTGACGCTGGCCAACGGTACGCTGTACGTGCTGGACAAAGTGATCAAATATAACCCGGGTACCGTGCAGGACTGGCTGTCCCAAAGGCCGGAATACAGTTTGTTCGTAGCGGGACTGAAGAAATTCGGCCTCTGGGAACAGCTGGCGCAGGCGGGCCCTTTTACCGTGTTCGCCCCGGAAAATGCGGCGTTCGAAGCCGCAGGGCTCGACCTGGCTACGCTGAATGCTATGAACGCGGATGCGTATATCGGGGCGCGGCTGTTTGGCGTGTACATCGTTCCCCGCAGCCATTATTTCATCGGCGACTTCCTGGCTTTTAACACGATCTATGGAACGGGAGGATTTACGGCGAAGATAGAAGGGGATACGCATAACCGGGCCATCCGGGCCGATCGGATCAATGTGCAGGGAGATGTGACTTACACCCTGTCGGTTTTTACGCCAAACGATCCCTGGAGCCCCATCGGCGGCGCCATGGGCACGGTGGCGGCCCGCAGCGATTTTCAGACGGATAACGGGCTGGTGCACAATCTGCCCCAATTATTGATCAAGCCCGACCAGGCGCGGAAAAACCAATGACCATGAACACAACTACCAAACATACCATCCGCAGCGCGTTTTTCGCCTGCCTGATGCTCCTCGCTGCCGCGGCCTGCCGGAAGGAAGAATTCCAGCAGCAGCCGCACGGCGAGCCCATGCCTTACGCCGACACAGCACGCCATGATGTGCGGGGGCTGCTCGCCGTATCGCCATTCAAATTGTTCGACGCCGCGTGGCGGCGCAGTCATATGGACGAACTGATGGCTTCCAAACCGCCGTCTATGCGCTTTACCATCCTCGCGGTAGATGATGCGGCCATGACGGCAGCGGGCTTCAGCGCGGCGGGGATTGCGGCGGCATCGCCGGAAACGCTCGATTCCATGCTTCGTTTCCATGTGCTGGTGGAAGCGGTCGACACAACGGCGCTCCGCCTGCAGACGCGCAACGTGGGCAAGAAAACGCTGTTCGAAAGCACCACCCTGCAGGAAATGCTGAACCGGGTCGGCTCGAACGTAACGTATCCCGAGCCCTACAATTACCGTCAGTTTATCAGCGCCGGCGCAGACGGAGAGCTGATCGTGAACGGAAAGCATACCGGCTCGCGCAGGCCCCTGTTTGCCAGGAACGGCGTGGTATGGCCCGTGAACCGCGTGCTGGAATTCCCGCGGCAACATGCATTGGATTATCTCGCCAGCGACCCGCGCTTCAGTCTGTTCGTGGCGCTGGAGCATTGGTGCGACAGCGTGTGGACCGAAGCGAGCTGGGGATATTTTCAGCGCACGACCTTCTCTTCGCTCCGGCCTAACATGTCGAACGGCGCCATCCAGCAGGAAATGTTTCTCGCGCCCACGAACGAGGCTTTCGCCGCGGCCGGGTTCCGTACGCTGGAAGATCTCGTCAACCTGAACATGCGGTCGCTGCCATACATGGATATGGACTGGTTCGAAATGCGGAACGGTTTTGTGACGGATACGCTGCTCAGTTACCATGGCCTCGGCCGGATGTACGCGCCCGTAGGCTCGTGGGGCCCGGGGGCGGGATCGATGGCGGTCTTCTTTTCCAGCGACCTGAACGCATCGCTGTCCGGCTTTGTGCTCAATGTGACCGACGGGTTGTTGCCGCCCTATTACATGCCGCTGGTCTTCAGTTCCGGGAATGGAAAGATCACCATCAGGCTGCCGGCCGGTACGCATACCGCAACCGTCACCGATGCGGATATCCGTACGTTGGAAGGGCCGATACATGCGGTTGACAGGCTGATCGTTCCCGCAAACCTGCAACTTCCCTGATTCACCCAACAAATTTTGAGCGATGCAATCCAATCCGATCAAAACGATATTCACCGGCTGCATGGTGGTGACGATAGCCATCGCCACCAACGGCTGCGATAAAGATAAAAACGACGCGCGGCCACAAGACAACAGCCGCATTCCACAGGTGCTGACAGACAACTTCAACCTGACCGTCATGAACACCGTGGTGCTGCGTACGCATATGAAAAACGAATTGCTGAAGTCCGGTCCCTATACCCTTTTCGCGCCATCGGACGAGGCTTTCAACAAAGCCGGTTACGGTACCGTGACGGCCATCCTCGGCGCCAGCCAGCAATTGATTGACGGCATGGCCAATTACCATGTGATGCCGGGGCTGTACGATCTGCAGAAAATGCCTTTCCTCTTCAACCAGGAGATCAAAAGTTTCAGCGGCAAGCTGTTTGTGACGCGATGGGTGAAGGGGCAGGATACGATCATCACGGTGAACGGGAGCCGCCTCCTTTCATCCGGCATTTCGGCGAGCAATGGCTATGTGCAGGTGATCGACCGGGTGCTGGAGCCTTACCGGCATGAGCAGGTGGGGAATGCGGTTGCGGGGGAAAAGAGCCTGACGCTTTTTTACCATGCGCTCCGTGTGGCAGGAATGATTCCCCTGCTGGAAGGTGCCGGGCCGCTGACGGTTTACGCGCCCGCCAACGACGCCATGAAGGCCTACGGCTACCCCACGCTGGAAACCATTGAAGCCACCGATCCCGCCATCCTGCGGAATATGCTGCGCTACCACATCGCGGCAGACCGCCGTTTCGTGAACGATTACATATTATCTACGGGCAGCGGATCGGCCACCACACAGGGGATGATCAACAACAACTCCGTGAAGGTGACGCTGGTGCCCGATCCCCAGCAACCCGGCAACTTCACCGGCATTACGCTCCGCGGAACGGGGAACACGGCAGACGTGAAACTCGTCCGCCGCGACATCATCGCCGGCAACGGCGTGCTGCACATTACCGACCAGGTATTGCGCATCAATCAATAATCAACAAAAAAACTACATCATGCAGCATTTTACTGTGAGATATATTTGGGCCTTTTTGCTGTTGCTGCTCCCGTTTGCGGGCGTGGCGCAGGAAACGGGCGGCGGCCTCACCGGCAGGGTGCAGGACGCGAAGGGCGGCCCCCTGCCCGGGGTCACCGTGGTGGCCGTTCACGAGCCCTCCGGCACTAAGTACCCCGTCATCACCGACGAAGGCGGCCGCTACCGGCTCATGGGTATGCGCATCGGCGGGCCTTACAAGGTAACCGCCACCATGATGGGCATGCAGCCTTTCGAACAGAACGGAATTGTCGTGAAACTGGGAGAGCCCCAACTGCTGCACATCGTACTGGCGGAAGAAAGCCGCCGGCTCGGGGAAGTGGTAGTGAAAGGCGCCAACAAGGGAACACGCGCCAATACTTTCGGCGCGGGCCAGCACATCAGTCGCACCCAATTGAACAATATGCCCGCCGTGAGCCGCAGCATACAGGACATCACGCGACTGGTGCCCCAGGGCAGTAAAGACAACAGTTTCGCCGGCACCAACTTCCGGTACAACAACGTGACGATAGACGGGGCGGTGAACAACGACGCCATCGGGTTCAGTCCTTCTAACGGCGGCCAAAGCGGTACTTCCGGCCAACCCGGCAGCAGCACCCGCACCAACCCCGTTTCTTTGGACGCCATCGAGGATATGCAGGTGTACCTGGCGCCGTACGACGTAAAGATCGGGAACTTCACCGGCGGCAGCGTGAACGCCGTCACCCGCAGCGGCACCAACAAACTGACCGGTTCGGTCTATGCTTATGGAAGAAACGCCGCCATCACGGGGAAAGACCGGAAAGGCACGCTGGGCAAAATGAACAGCGATTTCCAGGATTACCAGGCCGGCGTGCGACTGGGTTTTCCCATCATCAGAAACAAATTGTTCTTCTTCACCAACGAAGAAATCACCCGCCGCACCGATCCCTCGCAACTGATCGCCGGGAAAGCCGAAACGGAAGGCATCCTCAGCGCCAAAGACGCCGAAGCCATCCGCAGCACCACGATCGGGCGGTACGGGAATGTTTTCGATCCCGGAACGGCGGGAGTATTCAATTCGTCGTCCAAATCGGTAAAGTTTTTTAACCGCATCGATTGGAACATCAACGACAAACATCAACTCTCGCTCCGCAATAATACCATTCGTTCCAGCGCCATCAGCCTCGACCGCGACCAGCAGGATTTCCGGTTCTCCAGCATGGCTTTCAAACAGACCAACAACCAGAGCAGTACCGTGGCCGAACTGAAGAGCCGCCTCGGCAACCGCATCACCAACAGTTTCGTGGCCGGTTTCAGTACCGTGCACGATTACCGCGATCCGCTCAGCGATCCGTCTTTGCCGCAGGTACAGATCCAGGGCAGGACGCCGGGCACTACCATCTACCTCGGTACCGACCGCGAAGCGTCAATCTTCAACATGAAACAGCGGACGGTCGAGATCACCAACAATTTCAGCTGGAGCCGCGGGAAACACAACTTCCTCGTCGGCACCCACAACGAACTGTACCATATCGATTACGGTTTCGTGAACAGCTGGAACGGAAGGGTGGATTACCTGAGCATCGGGGATTACATCAATAATCAGCCGTACCGCGTGCGCGGCAGTTACAACTATACCAATAATTCGAGGGATTACATCCTGGCCAATCCGGGCGCCGTGTTCAATGTGAACCTTTACAGCCTGTACGTGCAGGACGAAATCCAGGTGAACGACAAACTGAAGCTCATGCCGGGATTGCGGGCGGATTACACGCATCTCCCCGAAAAACCGGAACTGAGCGACAAGGTGCGCAACGCCATCGCCGATCCCTTTTTCGGCAATACTTTCGAGTACACGCCGCTGAGCCGCATCCGGAACGATTATTTCAGCAAAGTGAAAATCTCCCCGCGCCTCGGTTTCCGGTACGACTGGCTGGGCGATCAAAGCCTGGTGCTGCGTGGCGGTGCCGGCCTGTTCACGGGGCGCATCCCGTTTGCGTGGCTGGCGTATGCCTATTATAACAACGGGATCGGGTATGGGTCGTTCGATCAGCGGGCAGACCAGAAACCCTTTGCCCAGGGTGCAGACGCCATCCGGCCGGGCAAAAACGGCATCGCGGATTTTGTTGCGGCCAACGGCATCGTCACCAATAATCCCTATGCCGGCAAAACGCAGGTAGACCTGGTAGACAACAACTTCAGCATGCCGCAGGTGCTCCGCGCCAGCCTGGCCGTAGATTACACGACGGCTTCGCAGTGGAAACTCGGCATCGAAGGGCTCGTGACCAAAAGCCTGAAAGACGTCGCTTTCCAACAGGTGAACATCACCGACGATCCCCGCTGGTACGGCTACGACCGGCAAAGGAAGCAACCTGTTTACAATAGCACCGTAGATCCTGCGTTCTCCAACGCATACCTGCTGAGCAATACCGGAAAAGGGTATCGTTACAGCATCACCGGCACCGTGCAGCGGACGTTCGTGAACGGGCTTTTTGTGTCGGGGGCGTATACCTACGGGCAAAGCAAAGACCTGTACAACGGCATCCGGAACTCCATGGAAAGCAACTGGCAGCTGAACCCTGCGCTGAACCCGAACAATCCTTCGCTGGCATATTCGAACTTCGACATCCGCCACCGCATCGTGCTCAACTCCAGCTACCGCAAGGCCTGGAACAAGGTGATGATCAGTACGCTGAGCGTTTTCTTCAGCGCGCAATCTGGCAGTCCGTTTACTTACGGCGTGGTGAACAACAGCGTGCAGGGCCTCCCGCAGCAGGTAAGCCTCGCCTACATCCCGGAGCGGGACGAAGCCATCGGTTTCTTTAAAGACCGGACGATCGACGGCGTTATGATTTCCGCTGCCGACCAGGCCGCCGCTTTCAACGCGTTCATCGACGGGAATAAATACCTCAACGGCAGACGAGGCGATTTCACGGAACGCAACATGGGCCGGACGCCCTGGAACGTACAGGCCGATCTGCATTTTGCACAGGAATTCCACTTCCCAAAATTGCAAACCAGGTTCATCACGTTCACGGCCGATATCGTGAACCTGACGAACATGCTGAACCGTGGATGGGGGATTCAATACTTCTCGCCCAATACCTTCAACAGCACGGCCAGCGTAGGCCTGACGCCAACACTGTTCCCGCCGGAACAGGGGAAAGACGGTTATCCCGTGTACACCTTCGCCAAACCCGGACTGCCGTATTCGGTGGATTACCTGGCGTCCAGGTACCAGGTGCAGCTGGGACTGCGGTATACTTTTTAAACAACCACAAGCGATCAATCATTGCATATGAAAAAGCTCATCAGATATTTTTTGCTCCTGTGCCTGTTTGCCGCAACGGTTGGGGTACAGTCGTGCAGGAAAGAGAAAGATCCCGTGAAAACGCCCCTGGCCGTAAAAAGCTTCTTCCCCAACAGCGGGAACGGCGGCACATTGGTCACGATCCTGGGATCGGGATTCAACAACGAAGGGTCCGTGAAGGTTTCTTTCGCGGGTAAGGACGCCGACATCATCAACCGGCAAGACACCGTGCTGGTGGTGCGCGCGCCCGCAACGGGCGGGTCCGGCGCTATCCGGGTAAACCTGGGTGAACAGTCTGCCGAAGCGGGGAATTATACTTATCAAAAATTGTCGGTGAAACAATTCTTCCCCGGCAACGGTCCCGCCGGCATGCATATCCGTATCAGCGGCGAAGGGTTTAGTAGTTTGGATAGTCCGGCGGAGGTATTGGTGAACGGCAAAAGCGCCACCATCGTCAGTGCCACCGATACCCTGATCGTTGCGGAAGTGCCTGTTGCGGCGGGCTCTGGCCCGGTAACGGTGAAGGTGGACGGGAAATCTTCCTCCGGCGCGGACTTCCGGTTCCAGGCCATCACCGGCATCAAGCCCGTTACGGGCGGAGCTGGTACGAAGGTGGTGATCAGTGGTGGAGGATTCGAGAACGTATTGGCCGGAAATGTGGTGGATTTCAACGGCAAACCTGCCGTGGTGAAAGAAGCCGCTGAAAACCGGCTGGTGGTGGAAGTGCCGGCGGATGTGCGCACAGGGCCCGTATCCGTCGTGATCAACGATCAGAAAACGACCGGCCCGGACTTTACCATCGTTCCCCTGCCAACGATTAGCGGCGTTACGCCGTTGAGCGGCCCCGCCGGTACGGAAATGACGATCACCGGCCTGCATTTCAGTAAGGAGACAGACGAAAATATCGTGAAGATCAACGGCACGGTGGTGCCCGTCAAGTCGGCGACGGGCACGAAACTGACGCTCGTGCTGCCCGGTGGTACCGGCGTCGGTAAGGTGACGCTGAGCGTGAACGACCAGGCCGTAACCGGGCCGGAGTTCCGCGACCAGCAACTGGGCATCCTGTCCGTAACCCCGGCCAATGGCCTCGCCGGCACGAAAGTAACGCTTGCCGGAACAGGCTTCAGTACCATTCCCGCGGAGAACATCGTCACCTTCAACGGCATCCCTGCAATGGTGGAATCGGCTACGGAAACCTCCATCACCGTAACCGCTCCGGCGGCGCTGACGAGCGGCCCGCTGGTGGTGAAGCGCGCTGCACTGGAGGCAAGGGCGCCCCAACAGTTCATGCGCGCAGGCGTGATCACGATCGCCGGAGGGCCTGCCACCAACACCTTGCTGACGAACACGATGAACGGCATGGCGGTCGATTCCAAAGGCAACATCTTCGTCATAGACCGATCGCAATTCAATGTGCTGAAAGTGACGCCCGACGGGCAAATAAGCGTTTTTGCCGGTAGCGATGCCGGAGAAATGGGCGTTGTGGACGGGAAAGGGATAGCCGCGCGTTTCATGACGCTCCGCGGCATCGTGATCGATCCCAACGATAACATTTACGTGACCGAAGTGGCCACCCGCAACAATATTCGTAAGATCAAACCCGATGGAACGGTAACTACCTTCAAATCAGGACTGGAGCGCCAGCCCGGCCAGATCATCCTCGACAAAAAAGGCAACATGTACGTGTCGCAGTTGTATTGGGGGATGTTGAAGATTTACCCGGATGCCGCGGTGGAACAGGCTTTCAATGGCAGTGTGTCTGACGATTGCCGTCCTGCCGTTGACGCGCAGGGCAACCTGTACTATTATGTAGACGAAAACGAAGGGTTCCTCGGTAAGTGGAACTTCGGCGGGGCGGTCGATTACCGCTGGCTGGGCAGCTCGTTCGGTCATCAGGACGGCCCCTTCGACCAGGCGCTTTTCATGTACGGCATGCGCGGCCTGCTGTTCGATGCAGACGGCAACATGCTCATCCTCGACAAAGCCAACTATTCCATCCGTAAAGCCAACTTGGCGACAAGGGAAGTGAGTACCGTGGCGAAACTCGGCCGAGGCTTCGAAGACGGGAGTTTCGAACAGGCGAAGTTCTCGTTCTCGACGGTTGATATGGCGACCGACCGGGACGGCAATATTTACCTGCTGGACGCGGGCAACAAAGCGATCAGGAAAGTAATGTTAAAATAGCTAAGTAAAAGCAAAACACTTGGATAGCCCGCCCTGGCTTCTGCCGGGGCGGTTTTTTTGTTGCGCATGTAAAATGTAAAAAAGGGAACAGGGCCGTCTTGGAACGGCCTTGTTTTATTACCCCATCCGCTTCGAGGTTTCCTTCAGCAATCTGTAAAACTCCGTTACCGCTTTCTTTTCGTACGATTCCCGCAGCGAAATGATCATCGCTTTGCGGCGCATGTTTTTTCCCGTGATGGGGACCGCCGTTACGCCGTCTTCCTGCCGGATGGAGGTGCGGATGAGGATGGAGTACCATTCGCCCGAGCGCACTACTTCCAGGAGCATGTGGATGTCGTTGATCTCGAGGGAAATGTTGGGGGAGAGGTTTTTCTGGGACAGTACTTCGGAGATGAAGGCCCTCGTGCTGTAACCCTGTGCGGGCAGTGCGAGCGGCAGGCGGGCGGCTTCTTCCAGGCGCACGCTTTTCTTTTTCGCCAGCGGCATGCCGGGCGCCATAACGAGCGTCATGGGCGATTCGAAAAGCAGTTGGTAGCGGATGTCTTTTTCCTTTTCCGCTTCATGGAACGTGAGCACGAAATCGAATTCGAAATGCTGGAGTTTTTCGATCATTTCTGAAGACGTTCCCAATACCACCTGCACCCGGATGTTGGGGTGCGTTTCCATAAACCGGATAAGGGCAGGGGCAAGCACCGGGCGCAGGCCGTAGGTGAGGCCGATCCGGATTTCGCCGGTTTCGAGGTTGTTGAGGTCGCGCAGCACCTGGAGCCCGCTTTCCGCCTTGTGGACGCTTTGCAACGCGTAGTCGGAAAACAGTTGCCCGGCCTCGGTGATCACCACGCGCTTGCCCACCCGGTTAAACAGCGGCACGCCCAGCTCGTCTTCCAGCTGCCTGATCTGCTGCGAAAGCGTACTCTGGCTGATATGCAGCAACCTCGCCGCTTCCCTGAAATTCCCCATTTCCTTCGCCTTCAGAAAATACCGCAACTGTCGCAGTTCCATAATTGATCGGTTTTATCGATGGATGTGATAGAAAAATACCGTTTTTCAAATTTAGGCATTGTTGGGAACTTTGCCGTGAAACAAACCGTCTTACCCGATGGATGCCGTTCAACAGACCCTTTCACCTTCCCGGCGCCTCAGCATCGTGCTGGGGTTCACACAAATCCTTTTATGGGGTGGTTCCTTCTTCCTCATGGCCATCGTGGGCGAGCCGATCGTCCGGAATACGGGCTGGTCGCACGAGATGGTATATGGTGCATTGTCGCTGGCGTTGCTCATTTCCGGGCTCATGGCGCCTTTCATCGGCCGGGTGATCGGGAAGCCGCTGGGCGAGCGGCTCATGCGGTTCAGCGGGCTCGTCATTGCGGCTGGACTGGCCATCGCGGCCATCGCGCCGCACGTGACCGTGTTTTTCCTGGGATGGGCCGTTATCGGAACGGGTATGGCGCTGGGGTTGTACGATGCGCTCTTTGCCGCGCTGGGCAAGCGTTATGGCGCTACGGCCGGGATGGCTTTCACTTATATCACGCTCATCTCCGGATTCTGTACCACCATCATCTGGCCTTTGCTCACCTTGCTGCTGGGGCAGTTCGGCTGGCGGGGCACGCTGCTCATTTACGCGGCGGTATTAGCGGTGGTTATTTTTCCCGTCTATACTTACATCTTCCCGAAAAACAGTGCAAATGCCCCGCGGCCCGCGCCCAAGCCCCTCCGCGAACTCGCCCCGCCCACCACCGGCGACCCGAAAGTCTATTACCTGGTGATGGTCCACCTCACCATTGGTGCCATCCTCATGACGGGCATGTCTGTCCATATGATCGATATCCTGCGGAACAATGGGTTGTCGCTCCCTGCGGCCGTGGGCATCGGCGCGCTGCTGGGCCCGAGCCAGGTGGGCGTGCGGTTCCTGGACCTTTTCTGGCCGAAGAAGTCGCAATTAACGGCTACGGCCATTTCATCGGCCGGCGTGCTGACGGGGATGGGCCTGTTGCTGGGGAGCCCCGCCCTGGCGGCGATGGGCATCGTTTCTTACGGGGTAGGTAACGGGATGCGGACGATCCTCAGGGGCACGCTGCCGCTGCATCTCTTCGGGGCAGATGGGTATGCGGCGCTCATGGGCAAACTGGCGCGCCCGCAGCTCATCGCGCAGGCGGCTACGCCGTTCGTCGGCGGATGGGTGATCCAGTCGATGGGCGTATCGGCGTTCGTGTGGGTATTGGCCGTGCTGGCGGGGATCAACCTGCTCATTTCATTGCTCATCCGCAAAACCGCAGTGGTACATGTGATGGCGGAACCCTCGGTTATTCGCAAAGCTTCGTAAAAAGAAAAACCCGCTCTGTGGAGCGGGCTTTCCTGATAAAATATTACTTGCAGATCTCGCCGCAACATCATGCCCGTAACTCATTTTAGTTGCTACGTGCGCGCTTTTTCAGGAAATGCTGATCTTTGATGATCGTTGTTGTGGCGGAGAAATCATTTCCTTTTGTAGTGCCTACCTATTTCGTCGGTTTCAACACCACTTCATCGATCTTCTTTCCCGATACATCAAACACTTCGATCTGCAATTGCTTCGCATCCGCTTTGGCTTTCACGATGGAGGTATTGGAGTTCACCAGCACCGGGAAATTCCAGGCGCCGGCCTCGGGCATCCTTTTCACGTTGCGGTGCAAATGGCCGGACAGCATCACCTGCGCCCCGGCCTGGTTCAGCAGCGGCACGAATTTTTCCGCCACTTCCTTTTCCCCGTGCCAGCCGCCAAACGGCGGAATATGCGCGATCACCACTTTATACGGCGCTTCGGTGTACTCCGGCCGTTTCAGCGCCTCCTTCAGCCAGGCGGCCTGTTGGGTGCGGTAAGCGTCATAGTCTGCGATGCCGGAGTATTCGATGTCGGAATCGGGCTTGTCTTCCCCCGTATCCAGCACCACGAAGCAAACGGGCCCCGTGCGGAAAATGTAGTACAGCTGGCCGTTGGCCGCAGGGAAGTACCGCGGGAATTCACTGGCGAACTCGCCCCGCGTTTCGTGGTTGCCGCGGGCGTAATACATGGGCACACGATCGGCAAAAACGCTGATCGCCGTATCCATGAACGAGCTGAATATCTGTGCTTCATTCCTTGAATTGTTCTGCATGTCGCCGTTGAAGAACACCAGCTGGTTTTGTTTCCAGTCTACCTGCGAGAGCAGTTTCTTCAATACATCGCTTTGCTGGTGGATGTCGTTCACCATGGCGAAACCGGTTTCCGTGGCCCGGGGATCGAGGGTGGTGAAGGTGGGTAGCTCGGCGCGGTAAGCGGCGCTGGCGGCGATGTTGCCGTATTTGACGATGTAACTTTCGTGGCTGAGGATTTCCTGCGAATAGATGCGGTAACGGTATTTGGTGGCGGGTTGCAAGCCTTCGATGCGCACATTGTGCACCATGCCTTCCGTTTTCTGCCCATGTGCCGCTGCGAAATATTTCGGGCGCTCTTTGGCGTAAAAATGCGAATCGTCCACAGGCGCCAGCTCCACCCAGGCGATGGAATTTTTACTGGTCGTCCACACGATATTGACGCCGGTTTCCCCGAGCGCCTGCAAATACGGGCCATGTGTGATCTTGAAAGCTTCCTGGCTGAATACGAACAACGGGGCCATGACAAAGGCGCCGAGTAGCAATAGGTAATTTTTCATCAAGTAAGGATTAAGATAGCCGGTTTCCTGCGGCGCTAACAAGATAGGGGGATTTTAGCGGGATTTCCTATCCTGAAATCGATTTCAAGGGAATTCGCTACGTTCAGACAGGTTCCGGGACGCATCCTTCCATCCGCCGCCACCGCCTTTCGTCCAGAATTCAACCGGTAGGGCCGGGTAGCGTGGAAAATGCCGAAATGGCTATTGGTAGGGGATTTGGGCGGCCGGGAGCCATTCACTAAGCGTATGAAGTACACAATCCATGGAAAAAATTTCCTTCCGGAAAATTTATTGATTACTTTGAGCGGCTCATTTGATAAGCATTTTAACCGTTCGCTCTTAAACAGCACTTAACACGATGATCAAAACTTCGCTTGCCCTGCTCTGCACCGCATCGGTACTGGCTGGCGCAAACTTCTACTTGGGAGACAAGAAATTCAAGTTGTCCGATCCCCCGGAATTGACCATTTCCCGTTTTGCCGGCCCGGATATCACCCCCAGTCCGGCCTGCCTCGCGGTAGCGCCCAATGGCGACGTATTCGTAGGGGTAGACATGATCGGCTCGCTCGGGAAAGACCCCGGGAAAGGCCGTATCCTGCGGCTTACAGACAGCGATAACGACGGCAAAATGGACGCGCACACCGAGTTCGCCGTGGTAGACAACCCCCGCGGCATCCTTGTGATCGGCAAAAAAGTGTATGTGCTCCACACCACCTTCTCCGCAGAAACCGGGAAAGCCACGGGCATGTCGCTCGTGCTGTTCGAGGACAATGACGGAGACGGTAAGGCGGACGGGGCTCCCCAGCCGCTGGTGACCGACCTCAGCAACACCAAATACATCCAGGAGCGCGGTACAGACCACGCTACCAACGGTATCCGCATGGGTATCGACGGATGGATCTATATTTCCGTGGGCGACTTCGGTTTCCACAACGCCACCGACCGTTCCGGCAAGAAAATGACCATGCTCGGCGGCGGCATCGTACGTGTGCGGCCCGACGGTACGGAGATGGAAGTCTTCACCCACGGCACCCGTAACGTGTACGACGTGGCCATCGACCCGTTCATGAACGTGTTCACCCGTGAAAACACCAACGACGGCGGCGGCTGGAACGTGCGTTTCTCGCACCACATCCAGTCGGGCGAATATGGCTACCCCGTATTATTCCAGCACTTCACCGACGAGATCCTGCCCGCGCTGGTAGACGTTGGCGGCGGTTCCGGAACGGGCGCGCTCTACATGTCTGAGCCAGGCTGGCCGGAGAAATTCACCAACGTGCCCATGATGGCGGATTGGGGCAGGAGCATGCTCTACATCCACCGCGTAACGGCCGACGGTGCTACTTTCACGCAGAAGGAAGAGGAGTTCCTCGGTATTCCGCAGATCACCGACCTGGATGTGGACGGTTCCGGCAGGCTGTACCTTTCCGCATGGGACGGTGCCGGCTATTCCGGTAGCCCCAATAAAGGATACATCATCCGTGCGGTCCCCAAAGACTGGACGTATACCGCATTCCCCGATATCACGAAATCTTCCGTAGCCGAACTGGCGGCGATGCTGAAATCCCCCAGTTCCGTGGCGCGCCTGGCCGCGTCCCAGGAGCTCGTTTCCCGGGAAGATAAACAGGCGGCTTCCGCAGCGGCGCTCGCCGTGGCGGTAGATATGGAAGCGCCTTTGTACGCCCGCGTTGCCGGTATTTATACCTATGCCCAGGCGGCTGGCCATGACGGTATCGCCGGGCTGACCGGTCTTACCAAAGACGCTACTGTCCGCGAGCACGCACTGCGCGCCCTGGCAGACCGCAAGGGCCTGGTAGCCGACGTTTCCATCGATCCGTTCCTGCAAGGCATTAAAGATCCCTCGCCCCGCGTAGCCGCAGCGGCCATCGTAGGCCTCGGCCGACTGGGCCGCCAGGAAGCAGCGGCAGCCCTGTTGCAGACGAAAGTTCCCGCAACGTTCGTGGCGCCGGCAAAAGGCACTGAAGGTCCGCACGCGACGCCGAACGCCGCGATCGTACTGCCGCACCTGGCCGTGCAATCGCTGGTGAAACTGCATGCGGTAGACGCTGCCGTGGCGGGCATCAATGGCCCCAACGGCGCGCTGGCGATGTGGTCGCTCCGTTACATGCACGATACCAAAGCGGTGAACGGACTGCTGGCGGCGTATCCGCTGGCCAAAGACCTGAAACAGAAAAACCAGATCATTACCACGCTGGCCCGCCTTTACAAGAAAGAAGCGGATTACGACGCCTCCTGGTGGTGGGGCACCCGTCCGGATTCTCACGGCCCTTACTACAAAGCGGTGACCTGGGAAGGATCGGCGGCCATCGAGAAGTTCCTGAAGCGTGAAGCGTTGAAAGCGCCCGCCCGCAAGCAGTTCTTCACCGACCTCGACGAGCGCAACCGTATGGAAATCGCCGCATTCGCACCGGCGAAGAAAGAAGACGCGGTCGCCAAAAACGAGCCGAAAGTAGACCTCGAAAAAATCAAGAATAAAAAAGGACAGGTGGGCAAATCTTCCATCGAAGACGTGCTGATCGCCGTGAACAACATCAAAGGCGATCCCGCGAAAGGGAAGCTGCTCTTCACCGCCCAGGGTTGCGTGGCTTGCCACAGCATCAACAAGGGTGAGAAGATGAAAGGCCCGTTCATGGGCCAGATCGGCTCGATCATGAACCGCGAACAGATCGCTGAGTCTATCCTCAAACCGAACGCTTCCATTTCCCAGGGTTTCGCGACCGTGACGATCACCACGAAAGACAAAAAATCCTACATGGGCTTCGTGACGGAAGAAACCGCTTCCAGAGTGGTGCTGCGCGATATCGGCGGCAACGTGACCACGCTGAAAGCTTCCGACATCGCATCCCGTAAGGAAATGAAGAATTCCATGATGCCGGCCGGCCTGGCGAACGCCCTTTCTTACGAAGAACTGGCTTCGCTGGTGACTTTCCTGTCGCAGCAGAAGAAATAAAGCATTTGCTTTCGAAGATAAAAGCGCCGCACCCCTTGGGGTGCGGCGCTTTTTTATGTTTTCGCCGGGAAGGGGAACTGCCAGCATAAAGGATGTAAACCGAAAACAGGATTAACATTGAACTTTGTAAACCAATATCAGTATTTTCTAACATAAGGTGTAAACTTACAGCAGGACTAGACCCAATGTCCATACGTATAGATACAGTAGGGATATAGTAGGGATACCGTACTGTAACCGTATTGGAACAGTACTGGAACAGTACTATGTACTATTGCACCGGGGCTGCGAATCGGGGTAACACATCCGGTTGCAAGTGCCATTTCCTTTATATCCTCTGATCCGTAACAGGAAAAGTCGGATCCGGACAAGGAATTCCCGTCAGGATTAGCCATTTTTGACCCAAAACCGCGCAACGAATGAAGATTTTGACCTGCACCACGCCCGGAATCCTGACATACGGCGAAGCATCGCAACCGGAATTGAAGAAAGACCACGCGATCATCCGCATCCGCCGGATCGGCATTTGCGGTACCGACCTGCATGCTTTTGAAGGCACGCAGCCTTTTTTCAGTTACCCGCGGGTGCTGGGGCACGAGCTTGCTGGCGAACTGGTGGCCGTGGACGGCGCGCCGGGGTTCGAAGCAGGGGAGGCCGTCACCTTCATTCCCTATTTCAATTGCGGGAAATGCATCGCCTGCCGGACCGGGAAACCCAATTGCTGTGTGAACATCGCCGTGTGCGGCGTGCATGTGGACGGTGGGATGGTGGAATACCTGCAGGTGCCGTCGGCCTCCCTGCTGCATGGCGAAGGGCTTTCGAATGATGCGCTGGCGCTTGTGGAGCCCCTGGCCATCGGTGCCCACGGCGTGCGCCGGGCGGGCGTGATGCCCGGAGAATTCGTGGCGGTGATCGGCGCGGGCCCCATCGGGCTGGGGATCATGGAATTTGCCCGGATCGCCGGGGCGGAAGTGATCGCCGTAGATATCAACCCCCAACGCCTCCAGTTCTGTAAAGACAAGCTCAACATCAAACATACCATCAACGCCGCTGCCGAAAACCCCGAAGCAGCGCTCCAAACCATCACCCATGGCGATTTTCCGACCGTGGTGATAGACGCCACGGGCAGTCAGCGCGCCATCAACGACGGCTTCCGCTACCTCGCGCACGGCGGGCGGTACGTGCTCGTGGGGCTCCAGCGCGGGGAGATTTCCGTCGCCCATCCCGAATTCCACAAACGGGAAGCCACCCTCATGAGCAGCCGCAACGCCACGAAAGAGGATTTCCGGCATGTCATGGACGCCATGCGCAAAGGGCTCGTGGATCCTACCCATTACATCACCCATACCGTCAATTTCGGTGAAGTGGCCGGAAAATTCGCGTCCTGGCTCGATCCGGCCAGTGGCGTGGTGAAAGCCATGGTGCAGTTGTGACGATCGCCGCCGGTCAGGACTCCTCCCTTCCTTAATTTTCTCGCATTTTTATTATTTTTATCCCGAATCAACCATCACCGCATGCCAAGGGAGGGGGACGGAATGAGCGAGCATCTAAATAATGAAGGGTCGTTGCTGGCCGAAGTAGGGGCTTCCGATGAGCGGGCGTTCGAAACGATCGTCCGTCATTATTTCCCGCGACTGCTGCCGTTTGCCATTAAAATCACGAAAAACAAGGCTGTAGCCGAAGATATCGTGCAGGAAGCATTCCTGCGCCTGTGGCAGCACCGTGCGGAATATGAGAAGATCCTGTTCCTGCGCGCCTGGCTGTTCACCGTAGTATCCAACCTCTCGCTTACCTATATCAAGCGCCTCGCCCGTGAAGGCAAGCTCCTTCAGCATCTCCGCGATTTTTCCGACACCGCGCGTTCCGACGTAGCCGAACAGCTTCAGTTCCGGGAAAGCGGCAACGTGATCGCCCGGGCCGTAGACCGGTTGCCGCCCCAACAGCAGCAGATTTACCGGTTGAGCCGCTACGAGGGCCTTTCCATCCCCGAAATCGCCGCCAGGTTGCAGCTGTCTCCCAATACGGTGAAAAACCATTTGGTGCGGGCGCTGCAGTCGGTCAGGGATTTCGTCCGCAAAGCGGGATTGTTCTGGTTCTGAAAAAAAATCGAAAATATTTTCGGGCGCACTGGTCCTAACCCGCCGTTCGATAGTTATAGCTATATCGTTGTTGCAAATTTCTATTCCACCATGTCAAACGAACAAAGGGACAAAGTGCGTCTCCTCCTCCGGCAATATTACGCCGGCAGCATAGGAGAAAGCGAAGCCGCCGAACTGGGCCGGTTGCTGCAGGAAGGGCGGTACGACGCCCTCATGCACGAAACCCTCGCCGGGCTCGGTGAAGCCGAACAGCCGATGGACCTGGCGCCGGGAGACATGGACCGGACCATGGCCCGCATCCACGCCAGGAAAGCGCCCGCGAAAGTGCGCAGCCTGCATTGGCGGAAAATCGCCGTGGCCGCCGCGATCGTGCTGATGGCCAGCGCCGGCGGATATTACGCCCTGCGGCCGGCAGGAAAAACGGCTGCCACCGCCCGGCATTTCGGTGGAGAAGCGATGCCCGGCTCCAACAAGGCCACGCTGACCCTGGGAGACGGCAGCCTGCTGAACCTTTCCGATGCGGAAAACGGGGAACTGGCTGCGAAAGGCGGCGGCAACGCGGTGAAGACGGGACAGGGTGCCCTGGCTTACGCCGAAGGCGCCGGTGACGTGGAATATCATACGCTCACAACGCCCCGCGGCGGACAATACCGGCTTACCTTGCCCGATGGCTCGGTGGTGTGGCTGAACGCGGGCAGCGCCCTTCGCTACCCAACGGCGTTCGAAGGAAAGGAAAGGGCCGTGGAACTGACCGGCGAAGCCTATTTCGAAGTGTCTGCCCAAACGGAGCGCCCCTTCACCGTAAAGCTCCGCGACGGCGCGAACGTGCTGGTATTGGGAACGGGATTCAACGTACAGGCGTACGCCGACGAGCCCGCCAGCCGCACAACGCTGGTGAACGGCGCAGTGCTCGTGAAAAAGGGAACGGAACAGCAACTGTTGCGCCCGGGCCAGGAAGCCATTGCGGCGGCCGGCATCCAACTGAACGCGCAGGCCGACGTGGAAGCCGCCACCGCCTGGAAGAACGGCATCTTCCTCTTCCGCGACGCGCCGATAGACATCGTGATGAAACAGTTATCCCGTTGGTATGACGTGGATGTGAAATATGAAAAAGGAACGGTGAAGGAATTCTTCAATGGCACGATCCCGCGGAACGTTCCGCTGTCGAAAGTGCTGGAATTATTGGAACTGACAGGACTTGTACACTTTACAATCAATGGAAATACAGTAACTGTGACACCCTGATGAACAGCTGCATCGGGTAGTACGCAGGCCATCTGAATCGCAGGTATCCCGGAGCGGAAAAACGCCGCCGGGAAAGGGACCGCCTTGTCTGAAAGGGCGGCCCGGGGAAAAGGGACATACATTTCAGACAGAGATTATTTATCACCAAAATCGAATTTATGAATTCATGCGCCTGGCGCCAGGCGGATCGGGGCATTGCATGCCAACCGGCCATCCGCAGGGCTTACCGTATGCTGACGTTGTTCTTGTTGATGCTCACCGCAGGCACCGCTGCCCGCGCGCAGGAGATCACCCTGCAATTGCGCAACGAACCGTTTTTGAAAGTCCTTAAGCTGATCGAAAAACAGAGCGGCTACACCTTTATCTATGGAAAAAATCAGTTAGACAACGCCAAGCCCGTGACCCTCAGCATCCGCAACGCGTCTTTGGACGAAGTGCTGACGGCCTGTTTCAAGAACCAACCATTAACGTATTCCCTCCGGGAACCGAAATTCATCGTCATCAAAAGCCGCGAGAGCGTGCTGTCTGCAGACGCGTTGTATGAGTCGCCCCGCGCCGCCATGAATTACGAAGGGCGCGTAACCGACGAAGGCGGTACGCCTTTGACCGGGGTAACCGTGCGCTCGGTCACCAAACATCCGCAGGGCGTCAACCACATCGCCAATACCGACAACGATGGCCGGTTTACCATTCCCGGCGTGTACGATCCGCAGCTGATCTTCTCTTACATCGGCTACGAACCGGTTGCCCTCACGCCGCGCAGTTATACTTCGCTGGCCGTGAAACTGAAACGTTCCACCTCGAAACTGGAGGAACTGATCATCACCGGGTATACCGCCAAATCGGCCAAGGAACTGACCGGTGCGGTACAGAAAGTAACCGGCGACCAGCTCCGCAGCAGCGTAACCACGCCCAATGCCCTGTCTATGCTCAAAGGCAAGACCACCGGCCTTTACATCACCGAAACATCCGGCGAATCGGGCGCGAAGGGGCAGGTCATCGAACGTGGACAATCATCCATGGCTACGGCTACCAATAGCTATTACGGCCCCCTGTTCGTAGTGGATGGCGTCATCACCAACTATACCAGCCTGCAGGACGCGGTAAACCCTTCCGACGTGGAAGACATTACCATCCTGAAAGACGCCTCGTCTACCGCCATCTACGGCTCCCGCGCCGCCCAGGGCGTGATCGTGATCACGACGCGCCGGGGCAAAAAAGGCCGCACGGACGTGAATCTCAATATGCAATACGGCGTTATACAGCCTAAGCGCGCGATCCGGTTTATGAACACCGGCGAGCTGATTTCCTTTATGGACAAGCAGATGCAGCGCTATTGGGAACAGACGCCCTCCATCCAGGCCACCTTCCCCGACGTGCAGGAATTCATCCGCCAGCGGCGCACTTATACGGACGCCGACCGCAACAATAACTTCAACTGGGAAGATGCGATCTACAGCAACGGTAATTTCCGGAATACCGAACTGAACATCCGCAGCGGTAACGATAAAACCCGCTTCTACGGCGGCGTAGCCTGGTACAAGGAAAATGGTGCGCTGTACGATAACGGTTTCGACCGGAAGAGCATCCGTATGAACATCGACCAGCAGGTGAGCGACCGCTTCTCCGTGGCGTTGAACATCAGCTCCATCCTGGATAAAACCACGAAGCGCAACGGCATCCCCGAACTGTACATGATCCAGCCGTTCATGAATCCCTACAACGCAAACGGTACGCTGGCCGACAGCATGCCCGTCAAGCAATCGAGCAATTACGGCCCGGCTTTCACTACCTGGACGCAGAACTTCCTCGCAGAAACGCAGTACGACAATTCCGCGCGTACCGACGTGCAAAACCACCTCGGCGCCATCAAGCTGAAATACGATATCACGCCCTGGCTGTTCATCCAGAGCGCGAATTCGATCAATTACATGAACACGCGCTTCAATTCCTACCTCGATCCGCGTTCCTATTCCGGTAAATACGGTGGTTATCCTTACCTGTTCAACGCTGCCAGTCCGCTGCTGCCCAACGGTACCCTCACTATCCGCGACAAGCGTTACACCGATTATCTCACGTCCAACACCCTCAACTTCCGCAAATCTTTCGGCATGCATTCCGTTTCGGCGCTGCTGGGGCAGGAATGGGGCAAGCGGACGACGGAAGACTACAACGCAGACATGTACAACCTGCTGCCCGGCGAACGGAATGCGGGGGCTGCAAAAAGCTTCGGTGACGCCATCTATGTAGCTTACCGGAATTCCTTCCCGCCGCCGGCACCGCAGGGCGGCTACCAGGAGCGCGCTACCTTCTCCGTATTCGGACAGGCGGATTATAACTACGACCAGCGCTACTACGCTTCCGCATCGGTGCGGACGGACGCTACCACCAACTTCGGCCGCGATAAACGTTACGGTACTTTTTATTCCGTGGGCGGTGGATGGATGCTTTCGAACGAAGCGTTCCTCAAAGGCAATGAAGCCATCAGCAACCTGAAGCTCCGCGCGGTATACGGCACATCCGGCCGCGACCTGGGCGATGGTTACCTCAACACCACGTTTTATACCGATAACCCGAACCGCCCGTACGGTACGCCCGACCACGTAAGCTCCGGCATCTCCCAGCTCGCCAACCCGGCCATTTCCTGGGAAACGATGTACAGCACGAATGTGGGGATGGACCTCGGCCTCTGGAACCGGGTAGACCTCACGGCGGATTTCTATCACAAACGCAGCAGCGGCCTCCTCCAGAACGTGAACCTCACATCGGCACAGGGCTCGCTGAGCCAGTACCAGAATATCGGGGAAATCATCAACCGCGGGATGGAAATCATGGTGAACGCGCATGTCGTGAAATCGAACAAATTCAACTGGTACGCGAATTTCAACATCAGCTTCAACAAAAACGAGATTTCCGAGCTCTACCAGGATTCCCTGCGCGACAACTACTCCCAATCCTACTACCGGAAAGTGGGAGAAGACATCAACGTCATCAAAGCGATCCGTTTCGTCGGCATCAATCCCGAAAACGGCAACATGATCCACCAGAACTTCGACCCCTCCGGCAAACCGATGGATGTGGAAGGCATCGGCAGCACCACCAACCTGGCCAACTGGCAGGCAGTGGGCTCGGCCACGCCCAAATTCTTCGGCGGTTTCACCAATACTTTCAAATACCAGCGTTTTACGCTGAGCATGGAATGGTGGTTCCAGTACGGCAACTATGTGATGATGTCGTTGGTAAACAATTTCCAGTCACCCACTGCTCCGCGCCTTGGCCGCAACAACGTCGTATTCGGCGAAAACCAGCATATCTGGCAGGGCAAAGGCGATACGGACGCCGGTTATCCGGATGTGTTCAGTACCAATCCCAACGCCTGGAACGCACTTACTTACCGGTCTTCCCGCCTCTGGGGCGACGCGAGCCATATGCGCCTGCGCAACGTGCGGCTGGGCTACGAAGTGCCCGAAACGCTGCTGCGCAAACTGAAGATCCGGCAGCTGTCGGCCTACATCAGCGGCGACAACCTTGCCGTGATCAAGCGGAAAGACTTTGTAGGCGCGGATCCGGAAGGAGCGGTGCTGAATACGAGCACATCGTACGGCGGTGTGGGGACCGGTTTCGCCAATCCCCGCAGATTCCTGGCTGGCATCAACGTAGGCTTTTAACCATTAACACCTGAATCATGAGATCCGTTTATCAATATATCATCGCTGCGGGAACATTGCTGGCCGGCAGCGCCTGCAACAAGCAGCTCGACAAGCTGCGGCCGCATAACGTGACGTACGAAGAGCAGCAGTTTTCGTCGCCCGAGGGGTTCCAGAAGGCTGTGTACGGCGCGTATTCCGCCGTGGCGGGAGGCGCCTCGGCCACTTCGTTCAACTTCAACGACATGCAGCTGTTCCTGTCAGACGCGCACGGCAACGACATTCGCGCTACAGACGCGGGCGTGAACAAGTACACCAACGCGTTCGGGTACCTGAATTCCGCCGAAAAAGACCTGTCGCTCACCCATGATTACTGGCGCGGGGCCTACAATGCATCGCTGCTGATCAACAAGATCCTCGCCAACGTGAAGCCCGGTGAAGCCAATCCCGCGATCCTCCAGGCAAAGGGCGAAGCGCTGTTCCTCCGCGCTTATATCTACTTCAACCTGGTACGCCTTTACGGCAAACCGTATTACCAGAACGGGGGCAACAACCCCGGCGTGATGCTCATTACGACAGACAATAACGGGCCCGCGTTTGCGCCGCCCCGCGCTACAGTGAAAGCCGTGTACGAGCGGGTGGTGGCAGATCTGAACGATGCACTGCCGCTGCTGAAGGCCAACAACGGGAATCTGTACGCTACGCGGTACGCGGCTTTTGGGCTGCTGTCGCGCGTGTACCTCTACATGGGCGGCACTTTCGGCGGCCCGGACGCGGCGGCTAACAGGAAAGCCCGTGAGTACGCGGATTCCGTGATCCGCAACGGCGGATACGCGCTGCTGCAGGGCGATGCCTATGCCAACTATTACAAAAACGACGCGCCCGGCAATGTTGAAGACATTTTCTCCGTGAACACCGCGTTCAACCAGGGTTTGCTGTCGAACCTGTACGCCATGCCGTCGCAGATCAATTACACGGGCGGGTTGTACCGTCCGTCGCCCGACCTGCTGGCGCAGCTGCAGCCGCAAGACCTCCGCTGGAAGTTTTTCATCCGCAACGTGACGCCGGGTTTTGCGCAAGACACGCTCGCCACGGTGAAATACATGATCAATTACACGTCGCTCTACAGCCTGTCGCCCAACCGATACCTCCGCCTGGCGGAGATGTACCTGAACCGCGCGGAGGCGGCGGTGAAGGGGGCGACAATGCCAGTGCGCTGGCAGACCTCAACGTGATCCGCCGGCGCGCGGGCGTGGGGGATACGTCCAACATCACGGGGCAGCCACTGTTCAACGAAATCCTCAAGCAGCGCCGCCTGGAGCTCATGTTCGAAGGCCATAGCAGTTACGATTGCTTCCGGAACGGATTGCCCATGGTGCGGACGTATGCTTCGGGATCGTCGGGCGCCATGACGGTGCAGGCGACCGATCCGAAGGTGTTGATGCGCATTTCGGCGGATGAGATCATCGGCAACCCGAACCTCACACAAAACGAACAATAAATCCATCGCCATGAAAAAATTCCTTTCCTTATCGCTGGTTGCGCTGGCGGCCGTTCCCGGGGCTTTTGCGCAGGAGGCGTTCACCGTCGAAGGACGGTATGCGGGCAGTGATCCGTATCTGTATTTGCAGTATCCCGGCGCAAAGGGGACTTACGTGAAAGACAGCGTAGCCGTGCGCAACGGGCAATTCCGGTTCGCCGGAACGATAGAAGGGCCCGTGTATGCGAGCCTGAGCGGGAAGTTGAAATCCCGCAGTATGGACGATCCCAACATCCAGTTCTTCTTCCTCGAGCCCGGTAAAACCACCATCACCGCGAAAGAAAACGCCTTCAAGGAAATGGCCGTTGCGGGCGGTGCGGTGCAGGCAGACTTTAACGTCGTGAACAAACAGAAAGCGCCCATCAAAAAGCAATGGGAACCTTTTTTCAAATCCCTTGATTCCATCAATAAAATCGATAATTTCAAGGCACAGGAGTTTAAGTCGGGCTTGAAGCCGTATTACGCCGACATGGAGAAGATCGATATGGCGTACATCGACGCGCATCCCGGCACCTACCTGAGCGCATTTTTGCTGCGCGGGTATAGTTATTCGCTGCCGACGGAAAAGCTGCAGGCCTATTTCGATCAGTTTTCCGCAGCCATCAAAAACGGTATGGCGAAGGGAATGGGCGATGAGCTGGAACGACGGAAGATCGGTGTGCCGGGAACGGAAGCTTACGCGTTCGCAACGTCCGACATCAACGGGCAACCCTTCCAACTGGCCGATTACCGCGGAAAGTACGTGCTGATCGATTTCTGGGCCAGCTGGTGCCTGCCCTGCCGGAAAGGCAACCCGCACCTGAAGAAACTGTACGCGCAGTATAAGGAAAAAGGGCTGGAGATCATCGGCGTGTCTGACGACGACAGCAAGCCCGAAGCCTGGCGCAAAGCGGTGAACGACGACGGGATCGGGATTTGGAAGCATGTGCTGCGCGGCATGGACCGCGAAAAGATCATGGCCGGCATCTATAACCCGACCGATATCAGCAAGCGTTTCGGCATCGCCTCCCTGCCCACGAAAGTGCTCATCGATCCCCAAGGGAAGATCATCGGGCGGTTCGAAGGCGGCGACCGCGACGATGCGAAGATGGACGCGCAGCTGGAAAGCCTGTTCGGCGGGAAGTAATCATCAAAAAATCAATCATCCATATGAAAACGATTAGCCAGATACTCGCATGTTGCCTGCTCGCAACCTCCGCCATGGCGCAGGAAGCGGTAGTGGAAGGGAAGATCGCGGGTTTGCCCGATGGCACGAAAATCTATTTCAATCCAATTTTCGCCGGTGGAAAGCCCGATTCCGCCGAGGCGAAAGGCGGCGCGTTCCGCATCGCCACAAAGGCCAGTGAATCGGATCTGTTTTTACTGCGCGCCGGCAACGACCGGTATGCAAAGCATGGCGGTGCGGTTTTCTACATGGAGCCGGGCGTGCTGAAGGTGTCGGGGAAAGGCCCGCTGCTGAAGGACCTCGTGTTTGCCGGTACCCCTTATGCCAGGGAGCTCAACAGTCTTGCCGGTCTGAACAACACCAAACCGTTCAAAGCGAGGACGGCACTGGGCGAAAAGCTGAACGCGGCATATGAGAAGAAAGATACCGTAACGTTGAAAGCACTTCGCCCGGAATTCAACAAACTGGATTCCGCCGTTACCGGCGAATATGAAAAGTGGGTCGACCAGCATCCGGCTTCGCCGGTGAGCGCCATGGTGCTGGGCTTCTTCATCCGGTACGAGGATATGGACAAGCTGGAAAAACACCTTAAAGACCTGGAGCCTTCCGCCAAACAGAACGTGTTCGCCAAAAGAATGCAACATAGCGTGGAAGCGGCCAGGGCCACGGCCATCGGGAAAATGGCGCCTGAGTTCACGCAGAACGACACGCTCGGCAAAGCCGTTTCGCTGAAAGATTTCCGCGGCCAATACGTGCTGATCGATTTCTGGGCCAGTTGGTGCGTGCCCTGCCGCGAGGAGAACCCCACTGTGGTAAAGGCTTTCCTGCGGTTCCGCGATAAGAAATTCACCGTGCTCGGCGTTTCGCTCGACCGGGAACAGGACAAAGCCAAATGGATCAAGGCCATCCACGACGACAACCTGACCTGGACACACGTTTCCGATCTCAAATTCTGGGATAACGCCGTGTCCAGACAATACGACATCAAATCCATCCCCGCCAACTTCCTCCTCGACCCGGAAGGCCGGATCATCGGGAAGAATTTAAGAGGGGAGGAGCTGGAAAAGAAACTGGCTGAGGTTTTGCTTTAGTCATTACAGCTGAATTTGATAAATAAGGCGGCCGGTTGCGGCCGCCTTTCCTTTTGGATGACGACGATCATTTGCCCGAAAACGCGTGGTTTCGTATTTTCAGGACCATGAAAATGTTATTCTTCTCCGCAAAACCATACGACAGGCAGTTTTTTCACCAGGCGAACGAAAAACACGGCTTCGAGCTGGAATTCCTGGAAACCCATCTCGGCCCGCATATCGTCAATGCCGTAGACGATGGCACCCCGGTCGTTTGCACCTTCGTGAACGACAAGCTGACCGAAGAAGTGATAGGTGTATTGGCCGCCAAGGGCGTGAAAGTGCTGGCACTGCGCTGCGCCGGGTTCAACAATGTGCAGCTGGATGCGGCCCGCAAACACGGTATCCGCGTGTGCCGCGTTCCGGCCTACTCCCCAGAAGCCGTGGCGGAACATGCCGTGGCCATGTTGCTGACGCTCGTCCGCAAAACGCACAAGGCCTACAACCGCGTACGGGAGCAGAACTTCGCGCTGAACGGGCTCCTCGGCTTCAACCTCCACGGCAAAACGGTAGGTGCGGTGGGCACAGGCAAAATAGGCAAGGCTTTTTGCAGGATCATGGCGGGGTTCGGCTGCCGGGTGATCGCTTCAGACCCGTTCCCCGACGCGGAATTGCAGGCGGCCGGGGTGGAATATTTACCATTGGAGGAGCTGATGGCCGCGGCCGACATTATTTCCTTGCATTGCCCCCTCGCTCCCGAAAACAAATATCTCATCAACCGCGAAACCCTCCGGAAAATGAAACGCGGCGTCACGATCATCAATACCAGTCGCGGAGGACTGCTGCATACCGCCGACGTGATCGACAGCCTCAAATCCGGCCACATCGCCTATCTCGGCATCGATGTGTACGAGCAGGAGGAGAAACTGTTTTTCAAAGACCTGTCTGGCAGCATCATCGAAGACGATACCATCCAGCGGCTCATGAGTTTCCCGAACGTGCTGGTAACCGGCCACCAGGCCTTTTTCACGGAAGAAGCCCTGCGGCAGATCGCGGAGGTAACATTGCGGAGCGTGGGGCGATTGATGAATGGGGAAGCGGTGGATGAGGAGGTGATACTCGTGTAAAAGTATTTTCCCGATATGCGAAAACCCGCCACGAAGGCGGGTTTTCTTTTACTCCATATAAACCAAAATCGAAGGACTTACTTATTATACTTAATCGACGCATGCACGATCCTGGAAACGGAATTCGCGCCCACCGATCCGCCGGAAACGGCTGTAGACGTTCCTGCGGTCTTGTTGGTGACGCGGATGCGGATGTAGAGCGTCTCCAGTCCGCTGGCGGCCTGCGGGAACTGGAAGTTCACCACTTTGGTGCCAGCCACCTGGGTCAGCAGGGTGTTCGACCAGTTCACCACATCCTGGAAAGTGAAGGTGCCAACGGTGTTCCAGGTTGATGCGGCATCGTTGGTGGATGCCCATTCCACGGTGAAGTTGCGAGGCCCGCCGATGTCGGAATTCCCGTCCAGCTGAAGGGAAACCGGCGTGCTGATGCCTGCCGTCGATACTTCGATCATCCAGTATTCGCCGCGGTTTTCGGTGGCGTTCCACCAGTTTTTGGTGGCCCATCCGCCATTGCCGACAGCCCCTTTGTTGGTGGTGGGCTCCTGCAGCAATGCGTTGAAGTCGGTGGCGGCGGAAATACCGCTGGAAGTGAAGTTCAGCCCGGCTTTGGGGCTTTGGTAGAATCGCCCGGATCCGGTTTCGGGGGTAAGCGGGTTCTGGGTGGCCGTGGGCGTGGCAGCAAATTCGTTGCGGAAGCGGCCCCATTCCACCAGTACGTTGGAGAACCCGTTTTCGCGGGATTGTTGTAGTGCAATGTCTTCCCGGCGGAGGTGGCGGATGGCGTATTTGCCGATGTTGCCGCCGTAACGGTCCATCGTTTCGCTCACCAGGATGCCGGCGATGGTGCCGGAGCCCTGGGGCAGGGCGTTCCCGTCCCGCCGGTAAGGCACGTCCAGGTTCGTGAGCAGGTACATGCCGTTGCCGCGGATGTCGCGGATATGCGTGGGGAAGCAGTCCATCCTGGCCGTATACCCTTCATTGATATTGGTGAAAGCGCCCCAGGGAACGGAAATCTCCACATCGCGCAGCTTCACGTAAGTATACAGGTCGTTATCGGTCAGGTCGCCGATGTATTTTTCGCGGGGCTGCAATGTGGCGGTATTGCTTTCCTTCTGCATCACCTGCGGCGCTACGATACCCGATACCGTTACACGGTCAGGATTCGTAAGGCGGGCAAGGGTGGCGCCTTTTAACCAGATTTTCACATGGTCGTTGAAGCTGAAGATATTATCGCCCGGGGTTTGGGTCTTGATGTACAGCCCCATCGTACCGTCCATGCTTTGCACATACACGGCCACGGCGTTCTCCGATTTATCGACCGTATGCTTGTTGCTGGTGGCATTTAAATTTTTGGCGATGTTGGGATGCCCCTTGTCGCTGATCACGATCCCTTCCACATAAATATTCTCATCGATAGTGCCGGCCGCGAGCGCCTGTTTGATGTAGGTGAAATCCTTCATCACCGCGCCCGTGAAATCGATGCCGGGATGCTGGTGGATGCGGACGGAATCGCGGGTAGTGGTGCCCAGCGCGTCGAGGTAACTGAGGGTGAGCAGGCCGCTGCGCATGGCGGCAGCGCGACTGGTATCGGCTTTCATGAAAAGGTAGCCGTTCTGGATGCTGGCGTTGCTGATCCAGTTTTGTTGTTCGGGATCGTCGAACCGGTAGCTGACGGTCATCTTTTCCAACGGCACGTTGGTGGTGATGACGGATTTGATGGAGCCGCCGTTCGCAATGCTTTGCAGCGTGGTGTCTGCGATGGCGATCTGCGGTGTGAGGCCCCGTTGCTGCAGGGAAATGGTGTCGGATTTGCCGCCTGCCCGCACGAGGATTTTCACCGCGCGGGGGAGATTGCCTTCGTTGCTGGTCACTTCCGCGTAAATGCTGCCTTTGCCTTCGCCGGAAGATTGCTGCAGCGTCATCCAGTCCGTTTTTTCGAGGGGCTCCACCGTCCATGTGCCTTCTGCGTACACGATGATCTGTGTGGTGTCGGGCAATGCGTTCAGGCGAACGATGCGGGTGTCTACGGCCAGTTCCGTCGTGAAATGGTAGTCTTCTTTCTTGCGGCAACCGGCGATGAGGATCGCTGCGGCGCCGGCGGCCAGGAGGAATTTATTGAAATGCTTCATGCCGTTTTATTGTTTGAGTTCGAGGAGAATGGGCCGGTGGTCGGAATGAACGGCCGTGAAGGGATCGTAGATGAACGCGCAGCGGATGATCTTCTTTTTCAGGTCGCCGGAAAGGTACACGTAATCGATGCGCGCGTTGGTAGCGATGATGCTTTTGCCGGATTGCGCCTGCTGCCGTTCGTCGAACGTTTTGCCGGCGTCGGTGAAGCCCGCGTCCAGCATCTGCTGCTGCACGGCGTAGTCTACCACGCCGCCTTCGGCGAGATTGTCGAGCACGGGGCGCTGGGCGGCCGCGGCTTTCTGGCGGGCGAGATAATCCGATTTTTCGATGCGTTCCCTGTCCAGCGGCGACACGGAATTGAAATCGCCCATCACGATCCGGTTCTTTTTATCGGTCTGCAAATCCATATTGGCGATCACCTGCGCGATCTCGGCCCTTCTTTTCTTATGCTTGTGCGGGTTGAGGTGCAGCACCACGATGTTGTATTTTCCCACTTTCGCCATGATGAAGCCATGGGTCATGTTGTCGTTGATCTTCTGGATGCCGGCGATGGGGAAGCGGGACGTGAGGCCTGTGGGATAGCCGTTTTCCTTCACGATCACCGCGTAGGGATGGCCGTAGCTCAGCGCCAGTTCTTCCAGCGATTTCTGGGTGAAACCGTTGCATTCCTGCAGGGCTACCACATCGGGCCGGTGATCCTTCACCCATTCCACGAATACTTTTTTACCGCGGGTGGTGTCTTTCACCATCCCTTCGAGGATGTTATAGCTGAGTACGCGCAGTGTGTCCTGTGCCGCGGCGGAAAAGCAGGCCAGGAGCAGGATGGCCAGGAGCGTGATATTTCTTTTCATGTGTATTACTGGTTGTAGGCGGGATTGGTTAATATGCCGTTGGAGCGCATCACTTCCTTATCCGGGATGGGATAGAATTCGTGATAGGGCAGGGCGTTGTCTTTGATGACGGGGTATTCCGTGGCGATGGTTTCCTGGATGGCGCGGAACCAGTCTCCCCAGCGCACGAGGTCCCACTTCCGGCCGTATTCGCCCATCAGCTCGCGTGCGCGTTCTTTCTTCACTTCCTCCAGGAATTCCGTTTTTCCGGGATATGCCGTCAATACGAAATCTGCGTTGGCGCGGGATTTCACTTCGTTGATGCATTGCATGGCCAGGTCGGTATTGCCGGTTTCGTTGGCAGCTTCGGCCAGCATGAGCAGCGCATCCGCATAGCGGAACACTTTCTGGTTGTTGCCGTCGGCGATGTTGGTCATGCCCGGGCACCAGAACTTCGGCCCCATCCAGGCTTTGCCGGTGCCGTTGTTGGCCATGGGCCGCTTGAACCAGGTGCCGTTGTAGGAATACGCGAGGATGATCTCCTTGCGCGGGTCGGCCAGGTCGTAGAGCGACATCATATATTCCGAAGGCGTAATACTGTTGAAGGGATTGGCCGCATTCCCCAGTTCCGGGATGTCCACGCCGTCGTACACGCTCGTGCCGGAAGCTTTGGTGGGGGTGAAGAAAGCCGCTACGGTGGAGGTTTTCTTCAGGCCGGCGGCCGACCAGGTATATTGCACCTCGAAAATTGATTCGGGCGTGTTCTTGTTCCGGAAATACATATCGGTGAGGGGATATTGCACGAGCTGGCCGTAGATCTTCCGGATTTCCTCCATGGCGCTTTCGCAGGTGGCGTAATCCTTGTTCCACAGGGCCAGTTTGCCAATGAGCATATACGCCAAGGACGCGGATATGCGGTTGTCTTTCACTTCGGAAGTGCGCGTTTGTGGCAGTTTAGGCGCGTATTCCTTCAGCTCGTTGATGAGCGCCGTCCGGGTTTCGCTGGCGTTCATGCGGCCCAGCTTACCGATGGTCTCCAGCACATCCAGGCTGTTGACATCCGCCGTGTAGAACGGCACGTCGCCGAAATTGCTGGTGAGGATGTAATAATACAGGGCCCTCAGCGCAACGGCTTCCCCTTTCAGCGCGGGTTTCCGGTCTTCGGCGATCTTCGCCTTTTCGATCCCCGCGATGGCCGCGTTGCAATACATCACGCCGCGGTAGCAGGCCGTCCATACGTTATCTCCCATCCCCGGATTGGCGGGGGAAATCTCGAGCTTGGCGTCGAGGTTGGAGGAATTAAGGAACGCCAGGTCGGTCACCGCTTCGATGGAAACCATGAGATCGGCGGCGTAAATGTTGGTAAGATCGATGTAACAGCCGTTCAGCGCGGCGATGCACTGGCTCTCCGATTTGAAGAATCCGTCTGCGTCCACGAAGCTGTGCTTCTCTTCTTCCAGCAGCTTGGCGCAGCTGCCCAATGTGAGGGAGCCGCCGAGCAACAGGAGATATAATATGCGGTGCTTGTTCGTTTTCATGTTCGGTGTTTTTAGAATTTCAGTTCTGCGCTAAAGGTGATGGTACGACTGGTCGGATAGGCGCCGTTGTCCATCCTGCGGATGGTGGAGCCGCCGCTTTGGGTAGATACTTCGGGATCATAGCCGTTGTAATGCTTCCAGAGGAAAAGATTGTTGCCGGTCAGCGCGAGGTAGAGCGAATTCAGCCTTTTGCCGGTGATGCCGTTGAGGTTGACGGGGTACCCGAGCGAGAGGTTCTTGAACCGCAGGAACGTAGCGTCGTGCAGGAAGCGGTCGTTCGGGATATCGTCTTTCGAATCCGCCCGCGGGTAATCGGAGCCCGGGTTGCGCACCGGGTGCCAGGCGTTCACCATGTAGCGGAACTGGTTGCTGAGGTAAGTGCCCGTGCCCATGAACAATTCGGTGGGATTGTAGATCTTCCCGCCCAGCGAATAGTTGAAATAGAACGAAACACTCAGTTTTTTGATCCGGAAAGTATTCTGGATGCCGCCGTACACATAGGGGTCGGCGTTCCCGAGATAGATAAGGTCGTTATTATCGAGCACACCGTCGCGGTTCTGGTCGATGTAGCGCTGGCGGCCGGGCTGGTAGAAGTTCACTGCCGCAGAGGCATATTCCTTCGTCTCCTTGTTCTTCTCGATTTCCGCCGTATTCTTCCACACGCCGGCGTATTGCATGCCCCAAACGGCGTTGAGCGGCCGGCCCTTTTCGTACCCATACATCATGTACTGCGCGCCATATGGGTTGTCGTATACGGATACGCGCTCGTATCCGCCGATATCTTCCACCCGCTGCGTGTTATGCGCCGCGGTCACGGAGGTAGACCAGGAGAAGTTTTTCCGGCGGATGTTTTCATGGTTGACGGTCAGCTCGATCCCGCGGTTGGAGGTTTTGCCGATGTTGGCCAGGCGCGAGCCGTAACCCACGTGGGTAGGCAGTTGTACGGTGAGCAGCAGGTCGGAGGTGCGGCTTTGGTAGAGGTCGAGCACGATGTCGAGCCGCTTGTTGAAGAACGACACGTCGAGCCCGGCGTTGAACGTGGTGGTCTTTTCCCAGGTAAGGCCTTCGTTGGCGATGCGGGAGGGATAGTAGGCCACGGGCTGCGCGCCGCCGAAGAGGTAGCCGCCGGTGGTAGACGTGAGCCGGGAGAGCGACTGGTACCTGCTGATGGCGTCGTTGCCGGAAGTACCGCCGCTCAGGCGCAGGGAGAGCTCGCTCAGTTTGTTGAAGCGCTGCATGAAGGGCTCGCTGCTGATGTTCCATTTAAACGCGCCGGAGGGAAAAAACGCCCATTTATTGTCGGAAGAGAAGTTCGACGCCCCGTCGCGGCGCATGGTGGCGGTGAGGTAATACCGGTTGCGGTAATTGTAATTGACGCGGGCGAGGTGGCTCATCCGGCCCTGGGTTTCCAGGGAAGAGCCGAGGTTGATCGTTTCCTTGGAAGGCAGCGCGCCCATGTCGTTGTTCTCGATATCGTCGATGAAATAACCCTGTCCGCTGGTGGTCATGTTATTGTATTGGCGCTTCTGCATGGTGAAGCCGTACATCGCATCGAAATTATGGCGCTTGTTGAACGTGCGCTTGTACGTGATGGTGTTTTCGTTCAGCAGGTTGTTTTCCGCGTATGCGCTCTTGTACGCATAGCCGCCGGAGTTGGCGTTCTGGCGCGAGGGCATGGTGGACGGGATGTACTGGTCGTTGGTCCGCGAAAGGTCGGAATAGGAAATGGTAGACCGCACCAGGATGTTTTTGACCGGGGTGATCTCCACGTAGGCCATGGAACTGAGGCTTTTCTCCAGCCGGTCGTTCTTCCGCAGTAACACGTTGGCCAGCGGCGAGTCGAACAGGGTGCCGCTGTACCACTGGGAGTTCCAGTCGTTGAAACTGCCGTCCTGCTTATATGCGGGAATGGTGGGGGCGAGGAAGATGGTGGAACGGTACCACAACGTCTGCGTGCCCACATCGGCATTGTTGAGCGCCCGGTCGAGGTTGGAATAGTTGAAACGGACGCCGGCTTTTACGTATTGATTGATGGTACGGTCGAGGTTCAGGCGCACCTGGTAGCGTTTCATGCCGCTGTTTTTGATGATGCCCTGGTTGTTGTTGTAGTTGGCGGAAAAGAAGTACTGGGTAGCTTTGTCGCCGCCGGAGGCAGACAGCGTCAGGTTATGGTACGGCGCCCTCCGGGTGATCTCCTGCGTCCAGTTGGTACCGTCGCCGAGGGCGAGCGGATTGGGGTAGGGATATTCTTCCAGCGGTTTGGTCTGGTTGGCCGTGCTGGCGAAATAATACCGGTCGTTCTGCAACTGCGCGAACTCGGTGGCGTTCATGAGGTCGAGGTAGCGGGGTAGCTCGGAGAAGCCCACGTCGTTGCGCAACGTGAAACTGGTTTTGCCTTTCTTGTCGCCGCCCGATTTGGTGGTGATGATGATGACGCCGTTGCTGCCGCGGGAGCCGTAGATGGCCGTGGAGGAGGCGTCTTTCAGGACACTGATGTTCTCGATGTCGGAAGGGTTGAGCTCACTCAGGGAGGTGATGGCGTCCATGAGGCCGTCCACGATGTACAGCGGTTCGTTGCTGGCCGTGATGGAGCGGGTGCCGCGGATGCGGACGGAGGTGCCGGAACCGGGTTCCCCGTCCGCCGAAACGAATTCCGCACCGGCGATGCGCCCCTGCAGCATCTGGTCTACCCGCGCCACGGGAACATCCGCCAGGTCAGACATTTTTACGGTAGACACGGCGCCGGTCAGGTCTTTTTTCTGTACGCTGCCATACCCGATCACCACTACTTCGTTCACGTTTTTCTTCGACGGGGAAAGCTGTACCACGAGCGGCTGTTTGATATCTTTCACGGCAATCGCTTTCCTTTCGAAGCCCAGGTAGGTGATGAACAGGATGTCCTGTTTATCCGCCTCGATGGAAAATTCCCCGTTCTCGTTCGTCTGCACGCCGCGCGAAGTGCCCGCCACGGCGATGGTGGCGCCGGGAAGCGCGTTGCCTTCTTCGTCGGTGACGCGGCCTTTAACGGGCTGGGCCTGTGCCGCAGTGGCGGCGGATTGCGGTGCGCGTGGCCGTTCCTTGATCGTGATCGTTTTGTTGCTGATCTCGTAATCGATGGGCTGGCCGGCCATGATGTCGGACAGGAAGGATTCGAGCGGTTTGTTGCGGGCTTCTACATTTACCGGCGTGGTTTTGGCCAGCAGGGAAAGGTTGTAGAATACCACGTACCCCGTCTGTTTCTCCAGCCTGGCGAAGATCTCCGGGAAAGCGAGCTGTTTGCCCGTCATGGTAATCGTCTGGGCGGCAACGTTGGCCTGTACCTGTAAGGTCAGCACCGTGGCCAGCAGCAGGATCAGTTTCATGACTGTCGGTTTTGGTTTCATGATGTGTTTGCGGTCAAAAATGTGCGTCATTTCCGTATGTGAAATTTTAGGGCATAGGTAGCCCGGCCTTAACCGGGGTTAAGGTGCGGGGACTGTATGTGCCGGATTGAATTTTTTATGGTGTGATGATCAGTTTCCTGCCTTCCAGCCTGCAATGCACGTCGGATATGGCCAGTATCCGGGTGATCTGCTGGAGGGAAAGGCTGCGTTCCATTTTTCCGCCGAATCGCAGGGGCGGTATGTCGGTTTCGTAGATTACGTCGATATCGTACCAGCGTTCCAGTTGTTTCATGACTTCGCGGATGTCTGCATTGTCGAAATTGAACATCCCGTTCCGCCAGGCCATCACCTGGCTGGTGTCGGCTTTCACGATTTTTATCGCATTTTCTCCGGTGATCCGCGCCTGTTCGCCCGGTTGCAGCACGCGCTGGTCCACGGCCACCTTGCCCTGGAGGAGCGTGGCGGCGATGAGCGGATCGTTGCCGTAGGCGGAAACGTTGAACCGCGTTCCCAGCACCAGTACTTCCGTTCGTCCGTTCACTTTCACCTTGAACGGTTTGGCCGCCATGGGCCGGATGTCGAAATAGGCTTCGCCCTTCAGTTCCACCGTTCTTTCCGCGGCATCGAAGCTGGTCGGGTACCGCAGGCTGCTGGCCGCGTTGAGCCATACGCCTGAACCGTCTGGCAGGGTTACGTGGAACACGCGGCCGCGGGGCGTGGAAAGGGTGTTGAAGGTGGATTCTCCGGGCTGCGCATCATCGTACGCCAGCGATCCGTTCCCCAGTTTCACGGAAGTGCCGCCCTGCTGGGCGATCACGCCCTGGCCAAGACTGTCGAGCGGAACGGTTTGCCCGTTCCCCAATGTCAGCAACGCTCCGCTGGATGCAGGCAAGATCTCCTGCGGCGGGGTTTCTTCCGTTTTTACCAGCGGTTGCTGCGCGGGCCGCATTTGCTGAACGCCCGTCCACACCAGTGCCGCAACCGCCGCTGCGGCCGCGGCTGTGATGGCCACGGTGCGGAGGATGGTTTTCCGCCGCGCGGGCTTCGCCTGTGCCTCCAGGATGATGGACAGGATGGCGCCGGCGCGCTCGTCGGCCACGGGCTTTTCATCGCCGGTGGTGGAAAGGATGGCCTCGTCCAGCAGCCGCTGCAGGTCTGCATCGTGCTCCGGCTTCGCCAGCAGGGCGTAGAGTTCCTGTTTTTCGGCGGGTGTGCAGGCGCCGGCCAGGAGTTTATGGAACAGCTCGTCTAGTCTGGACATTCGGTTCTGTTATGCGTTTCTATTAAAGGAGACAGTAAAAAAAGGGGAGCGGGTCAGCCGGGCGGAAAAAAATTTCAGATCATAATATTCCCTTAACAATGGTGAGCGCCGCCCAGGTGCCCAGGTGCGATACGCAGTATACGCGGATGAACTGCATGGCGTCGGAAAGGTGGCGTTTTACGGTTTCGGGGGAAAGGTTGAGCTCCACGGCGGCTTCTTCGCGCTTGAGGCCGTGTTCCTTGATGAGGCGGTATACTTTCTTTTGCTGCGGCGGCAGGCGGTCTATGGCCTGTTGCAGCACTTTGCGGTATTCTTTTTCCTGCAGTATGGCGGCGGGATTGTCTGACGCGGGGTACAAGGCATATTCCTCGGCGTCCGCCAGCGGCGCGGGTTGCGTGCGATGCGCGGTTTGTTTGAGGAGGTTGAAGAGATGGTTGCGGGTGATGGTGAACAGCCAGGCCGCGAAATGCGTGACCTGCGGGAGTTGTTCCCTTTTAAGCCAGACCTTCAGGAATACATCGAGCAGCACCTCTTCGGCGATGGCTTCGGAGCCTGTCACTTTAAAAGCGATGGCGTACACCTTGTTCCGGTAATGATGGAATATCTCGCTGAATGCTTTTTCATCGCCTTCCGCAACGGCCTGCAGCAAGCCCCGTCCGATTTCTTCTTTGCGTTCAGACATCTCATGTTTTTGTTGAGCAAATATAATTTTGCCGGCCGGATACTGCCAGTATCCGGCGCCGCAGCCTCCGTGGCAGGGATCGGGCGAAATGTCGCCAAACCTGCCGTTAGACTGGAAATAACGTGGAAAATAAGCTGCCGGGAATCACATGGAATTAACGATAAGTTAATCGTTCCCCGATTTTGGTTTGGTTCGTTTCCGGGCAAAAAATACGAAAATTATTGAGAAGCGGAAATTCAGGCCCTAATCAGGGAATATTCCCACTTTGGCGGATTAAAAAATATAATGCCTACCTTTGTGCCTTGTGAAAAAATTGCTAGCGTTGATATTGTTCGTGGTCTACACGATCTCCAGCACAGAACTCCGGGAGATCGTGAAGCTCCCCGTGCTGGTCCAGCACTTCAACGAGCACCGGCAATTGAACAAAGACATCACTTTTTCACAGTTCCTCATCGATCATTACAACAACATCCCGCATACGGACAACGACGAAGAGCGCGACAACCAGTTGCCGTTCAAACAGGCAGATACCAACCTGATGTTCAGTCCCGTTATCCCCGCACCCAGTCCGCTGGCGCTCAAAAAGCCGGTGATGCCCCTTGCGGCCGATGCATTGTTTCCCCGCTACGCCGACTTCATCCCCACCGAAGGCGTCAGCAAAATCTGGCAGCCGCCCAGGCCCGGAACGTCCCTTTTTGTGTAAGGCCTGGCCATAGCCGGGTCTGTCCAATTATTGTTTCCGGATAGATCAAAGCAGAATTTCATGTTGAATCGAATTATCGGGTTTTCCGTGAGGAATAAACTCGTTGTTGCGCTGTTTACCATCGCGCTCATCATCTATGGTGTTTTCGAACTGTTCAAACTCCCCGTGGATGCAGTTCCGGATATCACCAACAACCAGGTCCAGATCATCACCGTTGCGCCCTCGTACGGGGCTACCGACATCGAGCGGCTCGTTACTTTCCCCGTGGAGCAGGCCAGCAGCAATATTGCGGGCATCAGCGAGATCAGGAGCTACAGCCGCTTCGGGCTTTCGCTCGTAACATTGGTGTTCGACGACGGGGTGGATATTTACTGGGCACGCCAGCAGGTGTCCGAACGCCTGGCCGTGATCCAGGCCTCGATCCCCGATGGGATCGGCAAGCCCGAAATGGGGCCCATTTCCACCGGGCTGGGAGAGATTTACCAATACGTCGTCCGCCCGAAAAAAGGGTACGCGTCCCGCTACGATATTACCGAACTGCGCACTATCCAGGACTGGATCGTTCGCCGGCAATTGCTCGGCGTGAAGGGTGTGGCGGAAGTGAGCAGTTTCGGCGGAAAGCTGAAGCAGTACCACGTGGCCGTGAACCCCGCCAAGCTGCAGGCGTACGGCGTTACCATATCCGACGTGTTCAACGCCCTGGAAACCAATAACGAAAATACCGGTGGCGCCTACATCGAAAAACAGGCGACCGTGCTCTACATCCGGAGCGAAGGGCTCATTGGCAGCCAGGAAGATATCGGCAACATCGTGGTGCGGAATGGTACCGCCGGTGCGCCGCTCCTCATCCGCGACGTGGCGGATGTGCGGATCGGGTCGGCTACGCGGTACGGGGCGTTGACGTACAATAACGAAGGCGAAGTGTCCGGCGCGATCGTTATGATGCTGAAAGGTGCCAACAGCAATGTGGTGATCGAAGACATCAAAGCCAAAATCGCGGAGATACAAAAAACATTGCCGGAAGGCGTGGTGATCGAACCTTTCCTCGACCGTACCGACATGGTGTCTAACGCCATTAAAACGGTGGAGGTCAATTTGATGGAAGGTGCGCTGATCGTCGTTTTCGTGCTCGTGATCTTTTTGGGGAACCTGCGCGCGGGGCTGCTCGTGGCGTCGGTCATCCCGCTGTCGATGCTTTTTGCCGTGATCATGATGAACCTTTTCGGCGTGAGCGGCAACCTGATGAGCCTCGGTGCGCTGGATTTCGGGCTGATCGTGGACGGGGCCGTGATCATCGTGGAAGCGGTCATGCACCAGCTGAGCCACAGCAAAAAATTTGCGGGGGTGATGCAGTTGTCGAAGGTAGAGATGGACGGCGAAGTGAAAAGCGCGTCTTCCAAAATGATGAACAGTGCCGTTTTCGGGCAAATCATCATTCTCATCGTATACCTGCCCATTTTTACGCTGCAGGGGATCGAGGGCAAAATGTTCAAGCCCATGGCGCAAACGGTGGCTTTCGCGCTGCTGGGGGCGTTCCTGCTATCGCTGACGTACATCCCGATGATGAGCGCCGTAGTGCTCAGCCGGAAAGTCAAAACGAAGCCCAACCTGTCAGACAGGGCCATGGAGCGGATCGAGAAAGGATATAAAGGCTGGCTGACGAAGGCGCTGGCCATTCCCAAAATCATCGTGGGCATCGTGGTGGTACTGTTCATCGCGGCCATTTTCATCCTGACGCGGCTCGGCGGGGAATTCATCCCGTCGATCGAAGAAGGGGATTTTGCGGTGGAGACGCGCGTCCTGTCGGGCAGTAACCTCCACACCACCGTCGATCATGTGCAAAAGGTGGCGGGCATCCTGAAAAGCCGGTTCCCGGAAGTGCGCAACATCGTCACCAAGATCGGCAGCAGCGAAGTGCCCACGGAGCCATTGCCGATGGATATGGGCGATATGATCATCAACCTCAAGCCCAAATCGGAATGGACGTCGGCCCGCTCGTTCGACGAGCTTTCCGAAAAGATGGGGGCCGCGGCATCGGAAGTGCCGGGCGTCACTACCAGTTTCCAGTTCCCCGTGCAGATGCGCTTCAACGAACTGATGACGGGCGCCAGGCAAGACGTGGTCTGCAAAATATTCGGGGAAGACCTCGACACACTGGGCGTTTACGCCAAACAGCTCGCCGGCATCGTGCGCACCGTCAAAGGCGCCACGGAGCTGTATGTGGAGCAGATCACCGGCACCCAGCAGATCGTCATCAAATACAACCGCGCGGCCATCGCGCAATATGGGCTGAACATCGCCGATATCAACCGGAACGTAAATGCCGCGTTCGCCGGCCAGAGCGCCGGGCTCGTGTTCGAAGGAGAAAAGCGGTTCGAGCTGGTGGTGCGTTTGCAGAATGACCAGCGGACAGACATCCGCGACGTGCAAAACCTCCTCATCCCGACCCCTGCCGGCACGCAGATCCCGCTGTACCAGGTGGCGTCTGTAGAACTGATCGATAGCCCCAGCCAGATCCAGCGCGAAGACACCCGCCGCCGGATCCTCGTGGGCTTCAACGTAAGCGGCCGCGATGTGGAAAGCATCGTGGAAGAATTGCAGGGGAAGGTATCGGAAAGCATCAAACTGCCTGCCGGTTACGCGATCGGGTACGGCGGATCTTTCGAGAACCTCAACGAAGCCAAGGCGCGCCTGTCTGTTGCGGTACCGGTTTCGCTGGTCCTCATCTTCCTGTTGCTGTATTTCGCTTTCAATTCCATTAAATACGGCCTGTTGATCTATACGGCCATTCCCTTGTCGGCCATCGGCGGCATTTTCCTCCTCGCCATGCGCGGCATGCCTTTCAGTATCAGTGCGGGCGTGGGTTTCATCGCGCTGTTCGGGATTGCGGTGCTGAACGGGATCGTGCTGGTGGCGGAATTCAACCGCATCAAAAAATCAGGAGAAACCGATATGCAGAAAATTGTGACCCGCGGCACCGTTACGCGGTTGCGCCCCGTGCTCATGACGGCTTTCGTGGCATCGCTGGGCTTTTTGCCCATGGCGCTCAGTAACGGTGCGGGCGCCTCGGTACAGCGGCCGTTGGCCACGGTGGTGATCGGCGGACTGATGATCGCCACGCTGCTGACGCTGTTCGTGTTGCCGATCCTCTATGTTGCTTTCGAGAAAGGAGTGAAAATCAAAAGAAAGAAATTGGCGGCCGGTGTGGTATTGCTGTTGGCTGCTGTGCCCGCTTTCGCGCAGCAACCTATTCGCCTCGACGCCGCGCTGGATTCCGCCGTTCGCAATAACCTCCTCGTGCAGAACCGGCGCTTGCGCGCGGAACAGGCGAAGGAATTGATGAAAACTGCGGTTGATCTGCCGAAAACGGCCGTGGGAGCAGAGTATGGAAAGTTTAACGGTCCGTTGACGGACGACAGGATCTCCGTGACCCAGAGCTTCAGTCTTCCATCGCTGTACAACCGGCAAAAGCGGCAATTGGGCGAGGAGTGGAAAGCGGCGCTGCTGGAAACGGAATTGCAGGAAGTGGAAATCCGCCGGCTGACGACCGGTATTTTCTACGAACTGCTGCTCATGACCGAGCGCGAAAAGCTGCTCCTGCAAATGGATTCCACCTACAGCGCGTTCCTCCGCGTGGCCGCGCTGCGGCTGAAGGCGGGCGAAACGAACATCCTCGAGAAAGCGAGCGCCGAAAACCAGCTCATCCAGCTGCGGATGCTCCGCAAAACCGTAGGGCAGGAGCGCGCGTTGCTGCAACGCCAGTTCATGCTGATCCTCCATTCCCCGGAGCCCCGCATGCCCGAATCGGCCGCCTTCAAGCTCGAGATGCCGTTGCCGGATACCACCGGCCTGGCGGGCCATCCCTTGCTGAAATGGCGTCGCCAGCAGGAAACCGCCGCCGGTGCGGCCGTGCAGGTGGAAAAAGCGAAGCTGCTGCCCGATCTCAGCGCGGGGTTCAATAACCTCAGCATCCGCGACGGTGTGCGATACGGGCGGGGCGACCGGTTCAATTCGTTCCAGGTGGGCGTGGCCGTTCCCGTGTTCGCGGGCTCGCAGCGCGCAAGGATCAAATCCGCCAAAACCGGCCTCCGCATCGCGCAAAACGAGACCGAATACCAGGCCGCCGCGCTGGAAGCGGAGCTGGCCGGGGCCATGGTGCGGGTGAAGCAGTTCCACGACATCGTGAGCGATTACGAAACCGGCGCTTTGAAAAACGCGCAGGAAATCACCGCCACGCTGAACCGGCAACTGCAGGAAGGGGAAATCAATTACCTCGAATGGACCGTCCTCAACCAACAATCCCTCGGCACGCAGCTCGACTATTTCGACGCCGTTAAAAATCTCAACAATAGCATTATCCAATTGCAATACCTGTTAGCTGATTAATTATGAAACGCGATATCATTTTCAATAATACCCTCGCAGCCGCCCTTTGCCTGCTGCTCGCCGCCTGCGGGAACGCCCCGGAAGCGCCCAAAGACGCACCGGTAGCGGCGGATGCCGATGTGGTGAGCCTTACTGCGGAACAACGCAAACACGTAGACCTCCAGACCGGCCGCCTTTCCGAACAAAGCGTGAGCGGCATCCTGCGGCTCAGCGGACAGGTAGACGTGCCCCCGCAAAACATGATCTCCGTGAGCACTCCGCTCGGTGGATACCTGAAATCTACCGGCATGATGCCCGGAACGCTTGTCAGAAAAGGGCAATTGCTGGGCGTGATGGAAGATCCGCAGTTCATACAGCTGCAACAGGATTACCTTATGTCGAAAAACCGGCTGGAGTTTGCGCGGAAGGAATTCGAGCGGCAGAAAGAGCTCAACAGCAGTAAAGCCAGCAGCGACAAGGTCATGCAACAGGCCGAAAGCGAATACCGCAACGTGAGCATCTCCACCCGCGCGCTCGCCGCCAAACTGGCGCTGATCGGCATCGATGCGGACCGGCTCACGGAAAACAATATCTCGCGGACGGTCAATATCCTGTCGCCCATCAACGGCTACGTCAACAAAGTGAATGTCAACATCGGGAAATACGTGACGCCGTCTGACGTGATTTTCGACCTCGTAAACCCGGAAGACATCCACCTGAACCTGACCGTTTACGAAAAAGACCTCGCCAAACTGTCTATCGGCCAGCCGGCGGTGGTGTACACCAACGCCCGGCCCGATCAGAAATATGATGCGGAGATTATCCTGATCAGTCATTCCCTGAACGAAAACCGCAGCGCCGAGGTGCATTGCCATTTCCGGAAGTACGACAAAAGCCTCGTGCCGGGGATGTATATGAATGCGGAGGTGCGGCTGAACGATATCGTCGAGAAAGTATTGCCCACGGCGGCTTTCGTGAATTTCGAGAACCAGGATTATGTGTTCGTGCAGGAAAGCGGGGGTAGCTTCCGGCTAACGCCCGTCACTAAAGGGCAGGAGGGCGAAGGCGTGACCGTGGTCGCTTCTTCCGGACTGGAAGGGAAAACCATCGTGACCGCCGGCGCGTATTCCCTGCTGATGCAGTTGAAGAATACGGCCGAGTGAGGATGGGAACGTAATGTGAAACCCCGGGGCCTGGGCCCCGGGGTTTTTTTGTTAATATCTGTGTAGTAAGGTAATCAACTTGCCTTTATTTCTTCAGCTTCACGGGCGATTTGAATTTTCTTTCCCGGATATAGGGAACAATATCTTCGCCGCTGGCAAAGCCTTTTTCGTTGTAAGCGATACGCTCCGGCGCGGGACCTACCCATTCGCTTTTACAGCCTTCGATACTGATCGTGCCTTTACCCGGATCGATGGTAAGCGTGGTGAAAACCGCGTCGCGATAGGGGCAGGTATAAGCGATCCAGGGATGCGACGCGTGCACCTCGGGCGAATAGCTTTCGTGTTTGTATTTTCCGCCCACCCAATAATACGATGCGGAGTTGATGGTAAGATAGGGGATGCCGTTTACCTGCTGCAGCCGGTCTACATGCGTATGCCCGTTGATGACGAGCACCACGCGGCTTTTGAACCCCGAGATAATATCCTGGACCTCCTGCGCATTGTCTACCGCTGCCGGGCCTTCCAGCGGCTGGTGGCACAGGATGATGGCGGGCCCCTTTCCTTCAGTCAGCTGTGTTTTCAACCATGCGGCCTGTTCGGGGCCGATGTAGGAAGGATAGCCGCCTTTGTGCGCGGGGGAGCCTTTTTCGTTGCCGTTGAGCACGATGAACTGGTAACCGCCTGTCACCTGCGAATAATAAGGCGCCGGAATGCCCCAGAAGCGGGTGCATTGCTCGTTGGTATGGCCGCTGTCGGTATCATGATTGCCGATCACATGCAGACGTTGCCCGTGGCTTTCGTTGAAAGCCTGTATGACGGGGAGGTTCTTTTCATTGGGATAGCAAAAGTCGCCGAGCTGCGCGATGGCATCGGGTTTGCGCTTGTCCATCGCGGAAACGAAGGCCTGTATCCGCGCGGGCCCGTCGTGCATGATGTCGTGGTGGAGATCGGTGAGCAGGCCAAGGCGGAAAATGCTGGAACTGCCGCCGAAGCTCGCTTTCACGAGGTCGGGGATGAGCAGTGTTAAGCCCAGGGGCGCGGCCTGGCGGAGGAATTGCTTGCGGCTGATGTGACGGGTATGCATATGCTACAAGTTAAGTAATACTAATCAAAAAGTTTAGTATTAATTGATGGAAGGAAAACTCATCCCACCCGTTTTCCCATAATCTTCAATCCCACTTCTTTCCCGTCGAGCTCCGCGATATCGGGAAGCGTGCCCCAATCTTCGAACCCCAGTGATCTGAACAGCCGCAAACTTGGTGTGTTATGCGCGAAAATGAATCCCAGCAAGGTTTTCACTTCGAACGACGGTGCGTGTTGGATGGCGTATTTCAGCATTTCCCTGCCGAATCCTTTTCCCCGGAAATTTTCGTCGAGGTAAATGCTGATCTCGACGGTGGCGTTGTAGGCGGGCCGGCCGTAGAACGACTGGAAGCTGATCCACCCCACCATATCTTTTTCTTCGTTTTCCACCACCCACAACGGCCTCCGCTCCGGCGTATGGATATCGAACCAATGTTGCCGGCTTTCGGTGGAAACGGGTTCCGTGTCCGCCGTCACCAGCCGCGATGCTACGGTGGAATTGTAAATGGCTACGATCTGCGGGAGGTCTGCCTGTACGGCGTTTCTATATGTGAGCTGTTCCATGTTTCAGGTAGATTTTCGGACGATGAGCTCCGTTTTCAATACTTTGATGATGGATTTCCAGTCGGCCACTTCCCGGCTGATCTGGTCGATGAGCAATTGCGCCGCTGTTCGGCCGATTTCGCGGACGGGCTGCGATACGGTGGTGAGCGGCGGATCGATGAGGCCGGACACGAAATCGTTGCTGAAACCCACGACAGCTATATCTTCCGGCACCCTTAGCCCGCGTTTCCGGATCACCTGGATGGTTTCGATGGCCGTGGGGTCGTTCACCGCGAAAATGGCGTCGGGCGGGTTTTCCAGGTTCAGCAGGTGGGTGACGTAGATTTTTACTTTTTCGATGTTGAGATCGTAGGAGAGGAGCAGCTCTTCGTCCAGCGGCACATTGTGCTTGCGCAGCGCCGCCTTGTACCCGTTCATCCGCCTTTCACTGATCTTGAGCGACGATGGCCCCGCCAGGTGCGCGATGCGTTTCCGCCCGGATTCGATGAGGTAGTTCACCGCGCGGTAGGCGCCGTCGTAATCGTCCACGATCACTTTCGGCACTTCCATTTCGTCGCACACCCGGTTGAAGAACACGATGGGAATGCCTTTGCGCTGGAAGATCTTCAAATGGTCGTAGTTCCGCGTTTCCCGGGTGATGGATACGAGAATGCCGTCTACCTGGTTGGCCAGCATCACGCGGGTGTTTGCCACTTCGGTTTCATAACTTTCGTCGGACTGGCAAATGACCGTCGAATATCCCGCTTTGCTCGCCACTTCCTGCGCGCCGATGATCGCCGTGGGAAAATAGGAGCTTTTGAACTCGGGGACGATAATCCCGATCGTATTCGTTTTTTTGTAATGAGGCTGATGGCGAGCATATTCCGCTGGTAGTCCAGCTTCTCCGCCAGTTCCAGCACGGCCTGCCGCGTGTCGGGCTTCACGCTCTTGTGGCCCGTCAATGCCCGCGAAACCGTGGATTTGGACAGGTTCAGCTCCTTCGCGATATCGATGATAGTTACCTGGTGCCTTTTCATGATGCTAAGAAACGAATTATTTCAATTGGTGGGAACATTCCCGCAAATTGGGAATGTTCCCAATGTGGGAAAAGTCATTTTTTTGTTCGTGGAATAGCTGTTAGTTGCAATCTTTGGCCATCAATCAAATTCACACGTATGAAAAAGCTGTTGCGCTCCATCGGCTCACCGATGCCGGCTAATGCCACGTTTTCAGAATTGCCGGATTTCTCCGCACTACACGCATAGTTTATCTTTAAAACCTGCTGGTTTATTATGAAAGCTAAGATCTTTTTAATGCTACTGTTGTGTGTTGTGCAGGTCCAACTTACCTATGCACAGGCACAACCTTCCCAGGGCCGCTCTATCACCGGGAAGATCACAGACATGGAGGGGGAGCCGCTCCCCGGAGTAACGATTCTCCTGAAAGGCGGCAAAGTAAACGCCATGACCAACGAAGAGGGTTTGTACAACATCCGTCTTCCGCAGGTAACTGACGCCGTGCTGGTGTTTTCGTTCGTCGGGTTCCACACCAAAGAAGCCCGCATCGCGCCGAACGCCACCGTGTACAACACCAAACTTGAACCTGCCGTCAAAGGCCTGAACGATGTGGTGGTGATCGGATATGGAACGGTAAAACGCAAAGACCTCACCGGGTCGGTAGGCGAAGTGAAAATGGCCGATATGGAAAAGGCCCCCGTTGCCAGCTTCGAACAGGCGCTGGCAGGAAGGGTGGCCGGTGTGCAGGTATCCGCCGCAGACGGGCAACCGGGCGCGGGCATGCAGATCGTTATCCGCGGCAACAACTCCGTAACGCAAGACAACTCGCCGCTGTACGTGGTAGACGGCTTCCCGATGGAAAGCCCGGACAACAACGTCATCAATCCTGCAGAAATCGCATCCATCGAAGTGCTGAAAGACGCGTCGGCCACCGCTATTTACGGTGCGCGCGGCGCCAATGGCGTGATCATGATCACCACCAAACAGGGGAAAGTGGGCGCGCCGGTCGTGAATTACCAGACCTGGCTGGGTGTGATGCAGAACCTGCGCCAGCAGAAGATGATGGAACCTTACGAGTTCGTCAAGTATCAGCTGGAAATGAACCCCACGCTCTATGAGCCCGTGTACCTCAAAGACGGCAAAACGCTGGAAAGCTACCGCGGCGTAAAAGGCATCAACTGGCAAGACCAGGTGTTCCGCGACGCGTTCGGGCATAACCACAGCGTATCCCTGCGCGGAGGCTCCGACAAAACCCGCTATTCGCTCTCCGGGAACGTGTTCTCGCAAGACGGGATCATCATCAACAGCGGGTTCCGCCGCTACCAGGGCCGCGTGGTGATCGACCAGACCATCAGCAGCAAGGTGAAAGCTGGCATCAACGTGAACTACACCGGTACCAAAACGTTCGGGGTATTCGCCAATTCGACAGTGAGCGGCCCGCAAAGCGGTCCCACGGCGAGTTTGATGTACAGCGTCTGGGGATTCCGGCCCGTAACGGGCGACGCCGACAGCGACGCTTCCCTTATCGACGAGCCCTTCGATCCCGATGTGGACCCGCTGAGCGAGTGGCGCATCAACCCGATCATTTCCACCCGCAACGAATACAATCCCGCTTTCAACAATACCCTTATTTCCAACGCCTACCTGGAGATCAAGCCGTTTAAATACATGACGCTGCGGATCACCGGGGGCATGACCAAAACGAACATCCGCCGCGAAATCTTCAACAATTCCAACACCCGCCTCGGCAACCCGAAAAGCAGCGCGCAGGGCGTGAACGGATCGATCGACAATACCGAGATCAATAACCTGCTGAACGAAAACACGCTCAGCTATGTGCGCACGTTCAAAAACAAGCACAGCCTCAACGCGGTGGCGGGTATGACCATGCAGCAGATCCGCTCATACCGCCATGGGTTTGTATCTACACAGGTGCCCAATGAGGCGCTGGGGATGAGCGGGCTCGACGAGGGGATCGTGGCAACGGCGCCGAACGAGAAATCCAGGAACGCGCTGATGTCGTTCCTCGGCCGTGTGAATTACGGCATCGATTCGCGGTACCTGTTCACGGTGTCTTTCCGCGCCGACGGCTCCTCGAAATTCGCGGCCGGCAACAAATGGGCGTATTTCCCTTCGGGCGCGTTCGCCTGGCGGCTGATCGAGGAAAACTGGATGAAAGACATCAGCTGGCTGTCGGACGCTAAGCTGCGCGCGGGTTACGGCCTCACAGGGAACAACCGCGTGCTGGATTTCGCGTACCTGTCTGCCCTCCAGATGTTCATCTATTCCGGTTATTCCTACGGCAATAATATGGAAGCGGGCATCATTCCCAATAACCTGGGCAACAAGGAACTGAAATGGGAAACCACCGGCCAGACGGATGTCGGCATCGATCTCGGCTTCCTGAAAAACCGGATCGCGTTTACGGCCGACTATTACAAGAAAAATACCCGCGATCTGCTGTTGCTGGCCACTTTGCCGGGGTCTACCGGCTACCTGAGCGGCTTCCGCAACGTGGGGAAAGTCTCGAACCAGGGCCTGGAGCTGACGTTGAACACCACCAATGTGCAGACGAAGAAATTCAGCTGGACGTCCAACTTCAACATTTCCTTCAACCGCAACAAAGTGGTGCAGCTCAACGAAGGCGAGCCGAGCCTGGCCACCCGCATCACCTGGGGCAATTTCAACAACGCGTTCCCGTATATCGCTATTCCCGGCCAGCCTATCGCGCAGTTTTACGGGTTCCTGTTTGACGGGGTGTACCAGTACAGCGACTTCAACAAACTGGCGAACGGTTCGTACGTGTTGAAAGACGACGTGCCGAACAACACCATGCCGCGCGCCAACATCACGCCGGGGCATATCAAATACAAAGACATCAACGGCGACGGGCAGGTGGATAACAACGATCTCACGATCATCGGCAATCCCAATCCGAAGCACACCGGCGGTTTCTCCAACAACTTCACCTATGGCGGGTTCGACCTGAACGTGTTTTTCCAGTGGAGTTACGGCAACGATATCCTGAACGCCAACCGGATCGAGTTTGAAGGAGGCGACGTGGTGCGGAATTACCTGAACATGTTCCAGTCTTTCGAAAAGCGCTGGACGCCGGAGAACCAGACGAACGAGCTGTACCGCGTTGGCGGACAGGGCCCGCAGGTGTATTCTTCCCGGACGATCGAAGATGGATCGTACCTGCGGCTGAAGACCGTGGCGCTGGGGTACACGCTGCCGCAGCGGCTGCTGCGCCGGGCGAACATCAAATCGCTCAGGGTGTATGCCGCCGCGCAGAACCTGTATACCTGGACGAACTACACGGGTCTGGACCCCGAGGTGTCTGTCCGCCATTCCGCCCTCACGCCCGGTTTCGACTGGTCGGCCTATCCCAAGGCGCGCACGCTGACGTTGGGGCTCGACCTTACGCTTTAATGATTGAACACTAAAAAGCATTGCGATGAAAAAACGCATTCTCATCATATTTCTCCTGGCGGCCGGTTTCTTCGGCGGTTGCAAGAGCTTCCTGGAAACGGAGCCCGAAGATTTCGTGACGCCCGATAACTATTACAATACCGAAGCCGATCTGCGGCGCGCCCTGAACGGGGTGTACAACCGCCTGATCGACAACTTCGGCCGCATGTATTCCCGCGGGTTGTACAGCTACCTCGCTATCAGCGACGAGTTCTTCTACAAGAACATCACCATTAACAACATCAAAGTGATGGAATTCGACGCGGGGCAGCTGGATGTGGGCCGCTTCTGGGAAACGGCCTACCAGGGCATCGACCGGGCCAACCTGCTGCTCGAGAACGTGCAGCGGCCGAAAATGGACGAAACCCGCCGCAGCATGATACGCGGCGAGGCGTTGTTCCTCCGTGCCTACTTTTACTTTTTGCTGGTGGATAATTTCGGCGGCGTGCCGCTGAAGCTCGTATCCACCAAATCACCGAACGATGCTTACCTGGCGCGCGCTACCGTGAAAGATGTGTATGCGCAGATCGTTAAAGACATGCGGGAAGCCGAAACCCTCGTGAGCGACATCAGCAACTATTCCTACAACGAAACCGTAACCAAAACCGCCGTGCAGGCCATCCTCGCCCGGGTGTACCTCACCATGGCCGGGGAGCCGCTGAAGGATACGGAACGGTATGCCGATGCGCTGGAGTATGCCGACAAGGTAATCGCATCCGGCCGTCATTCCCTCAACCCGGACTACAAACAGATCTTCATCAACCATTCCCAGGATAAATACGACCTGCAGGAATGCATCTGGGAAATCGGGATGTTCGGCAACCAGCTCGGCAGCGCACAGCTCGCCGGTGCCGTGGGCATTGAAAACGGGCTGGAGTGCCCGGACGATAAGATCGGTTACAGCGGCGGCGGCATCCACCCCACCGCGCGGATGTTCGAGATGTACGAAGCAGCCGACCTGCGGAGGGACTGGGCCATCGCACCCTATAAATACGCGGTTGTCAGCGGCGTTACCACCAAAGTGAATTACACGCCCGTCCAGATTTACGACCGTACCATCGGGAAATGGCGCCGTGAATACGAAACGGCCACGCCCAAAAGCAGATCTTACAATTCCACCAACTTTCCCGTGATCCGGTATTCCGATGTACTGTTGATGAAGGCGGAAGCGGAAAATCAGGTGAACGGGCCGAACGGGGAAGCGTACAAGGCACTGAATAATGTGCGCCGGAGAGGATACGGCAAGCCGGTGGATGCGCCCGACGCAACGGTAGACGCGCCGGAGGGATTGGATAAATTGTCGTTCCTGGCGTTCCTGCAAGACGAGCGGGCCCGCGAGCTGGCGTTCGAAGGCATGCGGAAGCACGACCTCCTGCGCTGGGGGCTGTATCTTTCCAAAATGCAGTCGCTCGCCACGGAAATCACCGCCACCGCGCCTTCCGGCTTCCGGTACGCGGCCAATGCAGCGAAGAACGTTACCGCCAGGAACCTGGTGTTCCCCATCCCGAACACCGAAATCACCGTCAACCATCTCATCAAACAAAACCCGAACTGGTAATCATGCGAAAGGTTGTATTTTCCCTGGCCGCAGCCATTGCGCTGGCGGCCTGCAATAAAGACAAGGTGGAGATGCCGGGCTTCGAAGTGCGGACAAGCGCGCAAACCTACAAAGTGGGCGATTCCGTACGGTTCGAGTTCTCCGGCAATCCTGACAATATCACTTTCTTTTCCGGCGAACCGGGCCATAATTACGAATTCCGGAAACGGACGCGCGCCGCCAACGATCTCCGGATCGAGTTTTCGACGCTCGTGCGCAGCGGGCTGATTTATCCCAACCTGCAGCTGATGGTGTCTGGCGATTTCAACGGAAAAGCCACCACGGCCGATCTGGCAGCCGCTACGTGGACGGACATTTCCGACCGGGCAGTCTTTTCCACCGGCACCGACAATACGCCTTCCGGCATCATCAGCCTGAAAGAGTTTTCGAAAGGCCTGCACGATACGGCCCGGGTATACGTGGCGTTCCGGTACACGGATTATAAGAAGCCGCAGGGCCAGAATCTCTGGGCAGTGCGTACCTTCAGTGCCACTAACGTGTCTGACGACGGCGTGGTAACGCCCCTGGCGGTGATGAGCACGGGTGGATGGCAGCAGGTGGATGTGAAGAATCCCGTTCGCGTGTGGACCATCACCACGGCCCAGTTGCTCATGCAAAACAGTAGTGCGACGGTAGACGATAACGAAGACTGGGTGATCAGCAAGGGCTTCGACCCCCGGCAGATAGCGCCGGATGCGGGCACCGCGCTGAAAAACATCAGTACCGTGCTGAGCGGGCATAGTTACGTCTACACGAAACCCGGCACCTACAAAGTGGTGTTCGAGGCTTCGGCGGTGCGGTACAACGGAGAAAAGCGGCTGACGCGTGAAATTACCTTAACCATTACACCATAAGCAGACATGAACGTTGCGATTGATACCTCGGTGATCGTTATTTTTTCGGTATTCATCATGCTGGTGGGCTTTTCCTTTTCACGGACGGGCCGTAACCTGAAATCCTTTTTTGCCGCGGGCGAAGCGGTGCCCTGGTTCATCGGCGGCCTTTCGCTGTTCATGAGCTTTTTCTCGGCCGGCACGTTCGTGGCCTGGGGATCGATCGCTTACAAATACGGCTGGGTGGCGGTAACCATCCAGTGGACGATGTGCATCGGCGGGCTCGTGACCGGCCTTTACCTCGCTCCGAAATGGAAAGCCACGGGCAACCTCACTGCGGCGGAGTTCATCCGCGAGCGGCTGGGGACGGGCGTTCAGCAATCGTATATCTACATTTTCATGGTCGTATCGCTGCTGATCAAAGGCTCGGTATTGTATTCGGTGGCGCGGCTGGTGAGCTCGTCGCTGGGTTTCCCGTTGATGCCCAGCACCGTTGTGCTCGGTTTGCTCATGATCGCCTATACGGCCGTGGGCGGGCTTTGGGCGGTGATGGTGACCGATATTTTACAGTTCGTCATCCTCACGGCGGCGGTCCTGATCATCATTCCGCTCGCGTTCGATGCGGCGGGTGGCGTGGAACATTTCCTGCATTTTTCGCCGGAAGGGTTTTTTGATGTGGTGAATGGAGAATTTTCCTGGGGTTTCATTTTCGCGTTCGCGCTGTACCATATTTTTTACATCGGCGGCAACTGGACGTTCGTGCAACGCTATACCAGCGTGGATACGCCGCGCTCCGCTTCGAAAGTGGCATATCTCTTCGCGGCGCTGTACATCATTAGCCCCGTGCTTTGGATGTTGCCGCCCATGCTCTACAAACTGATCGATCCCACGTTGCAGGGCGCGGAAACGGAAAACGCTTACCTGATGGTATGCAAGCACGTATTGCCCGCGGGATTGATGGGGCTCATCCTCACCGGCATGTACTTCTCGACGTCCGCTTCGGCCAATACGGCGCTGAACGTCGTGTCTGCCGTGTTTACCAACGATATTTACAAAGGGCGGATCAACCCCGCCGCCAGTGATAAAAAACTGATGTCGGTGGCGCGGTTGTCGTCGTGGTGCTTCGGGCTGGGGATGATCGCCATCGCGCTGATCGTTCCCTACATCGGCGGCATCGTGGAATTTACGCTGAGCATCGCCGCGGTAACGGGCGGGCCGCTGCTGGCGCCGCCGATCTGGTCGCTCTTCTCGAAACGGCTGACGGGAAAGGCCACCCTGTACATTACGGGCCTGAGCCTCGCTGCCAACCTGCTTTTTAAACTGGTATTGCCGTTCACTTCCTCCATCAGGCTCGACAGGGCGGAGGAAATGCTCCTGGGCGTGGGATTGCCTTTCCTGATGTTGCTGGTGTTCGAGATATATGCGCGGATGAAAGGCACCGTCAGCGAAGAATTCCTGCAATTGCAGCAGGTGCGCGCACAGCGGAAGGTAGTAGCGCAGGAGCTGGACCCGGAAGAAGCCGCGGCCATCCGCCAGCAGAACGTGTTCGGGCTGAAAGTGATCGCTTTTTCGCTCGCTTTCATCGCGGTGCTGATGTACGTGCTGTGCTTCTTTGCCGCGGGGAGCGCCGTACTGGTGGCCGTGATCGCGACCATCATTCTATTGCTGGCCCTCGTTCCGCTGAGGGCTTCATTCAAAAAGTCTGCGTGATGCTGAAACATACTTTTTTGTGGTTGATAGGTGGCTTGATGACAGGCAGCGCCCTGGCGCAGGACCGCATCTCGCTGGAAAGCGGGGCCGTCCGCATGCAATGGGGCGCAGCGCAGCAAGGGTTCGAGCTGCAAAACCTGTCCATCAAAAAGAACGGGAAATGGCAACCGGTGCCGCATGCAGGAGGGGAATACACCATCCTGTACGCCGCGGACAAACCGTCGCAAAACCCGGAAACGGTGCTCAACGCCGCCGGACAACCCATCCTGTTCCCGGAAAGCATTTATCGCTACATCATCCCGCTCTGGAAGGAACTGACGAGCCCCGTGCAACTGAACACCGCCGGCGAAGCCTGGCATTTCTATCCGGTAGCGGCGAAACAGGAGGGAAGCAAACCCACGTTCTCCGCCGGCAACCACCGTGCGGATATGAAAGCCACCTGGCAGCCAGACCCCGCTTTCCCATCAGACGTGCTCGTTACCATCACCCTCACCGCAAAGGCGGACGGTTATTTTTCCATCGCCACGCCTACCATCGCCAACTGGCGCGAAAACGGTTTCTCCTGGGCCGGGATCCCCGGCTACTTCCAGGGAAACGCCATAGAAAAGGATTTCATCAAATCGGCCGTGTACATGCAGGGCATCCCCGCCAAACCGATCCTGGTACGCGATAGGGCAGCGTCTACACTGGCGCCCTTCGTGGAAGGGAAAAACGGGGTAACGATGTCGGTCATCGCTGCGCCCGGCACGGCCCGCGACCCCTGGGCCGACAGCGTAAAAACGCAGACCGTGTGGCGCCTGGGCCTGTCGCTCATGAACCGGAAAGGGCAACTCACGCCCACGCTGTATCACCCGGTGCTGGGAGAAGAAAACTCGTTCCTCCGGAAAGGCCAGTCAGCCACGTTCTCCTTCCGCTATACTTTGCAAAACGCGGACTGGTACACGGTTTACAAGCATGCCGTGAACGATATCTACCGGTTCCCGGATTTCCTGGCGCTGAAAAGTACGCGTCGCTCGCTGACAGACCGCATCCTGGCCATGCACCGCTACGTTACGAACGATTCTACATCGCTTTGGCGGACGGAAACGTTCCATGGCATGAAAATCGGTGCGCAAGCCTATCTCGGTGGGGTGTACGGTTCGGAGAAAGACGCGATGAAGAACTCCGACTACGGCGCCATGTGGATGCTCGCTACTATTATGAACGATCCGGTGCTGCAGGAAACGCGGCTCCCCTTCGCCAGGAACTTCAAGCTGCAACAGCAGGCGACGGAGCCGGGGTTTTTCCATGGCGCTGCCGCGGGACAGTATTACCTGTCTAAAAGCAAACGGTTTACGGAAGAGTGGGGGCCATACGTGGAACCCATCGCTACAACATATTACGTGTTGATGGACGCGGGGAACGTGCTGCTGTTCAACCCTGGCGATACCGCCATGCGGCGGGAAGTGACCGCCGCGGCCGACCGCCTCCTTTCCTGGATGGATGCGCAGGGCCAGTGGCAGGTGGCGTACGATCAGGCCACACAAAAGCCCATGTTCCGCGAAGTGGACGATCTGCGGCCCACGTTCTACGGCTTGCTCATCGCCTGGAAAATATTGAAACAGCCGCGCTACCTCGCCGCGGCACAGAAAGGGGCCGATTGGTTCATCCGGCATGCCGTGGATTCCGGCCGTTTCCTGGGCGTTTGCGGTGATACCCGCTTTGTTCCGGACTTCGCGACGGCCCAGAGCGCGCAGGCCCTGCTGGAATTGTACGAAGTTACCCGCAAGGAAAAGTATAAAACAGCGGCGGTCAACACCGCGAAAATGTATACCACGTCCATCTTCACGCATCCTGTTCCCAATAATGCGATTAAAAAGGTGAATGGCGTGGAACGGAAGGATTGGGAGATCAGCCAGGCCGGCCTCAGCTTCGAGCACGGCGGTACTTTCGGCAGCGCCAATTACCGCGGCCCGATATTGCTGGCGAGCCATGCGGGCATGTTCGTACGGATGTTCGCGCTCACGAAAGATTCGCTCTTCCTCAACATGGCAAGGGCCGCCGCGCTGGGGCGCGACGCGTTCGTAGACGATGCCACGGGCGTGGCTTCCTATTACTGGGATGTCATGAACAAAGGCGCTGGCCCGTATCCGCATCACGCCTGGTGGCAGATCGGGTGGATCACGGATTATTTGCTGGCGGAAGCGGAAATGCGCTCCGGTGGAAAGGTCGTTTTCCCGCGGGGATTCATCACCCCGAAAGTGGGCCCGCATCAATCGTACGGATTTGCGCCGGGGAAAGTGAACGGGACGGCTGCGAGGTTGCTTCTGCGCCAGGGTTTGCTTTCCTGCGAAAACCCTTACCTGGATTACTATTGCGCGCTCAGTACAGACAATAAAAAATTATTCCTGGTGCTGTTGAATAACGACGATGAAGCCATGTCGGCCTCGTTGCGCATCCACTTTGACCGTATTCCGGTGACGCCGGTTGACCAGAAGGATGTATTCGCGGTGAAGATGAAACCTTACGGAATTCAGATCGTCGAAATCCCTTTGCGTGGATAGATAGCGCCGGTTTCGGGCGAAAGTTAAAAACAAGTTATGAGATCGATCGGGATATGCATTTGGATATGCGTCACCTTCGCTATGTCCGCGAAGGCGCAGCGGAGTTATTTTCTGGAAGCGGAAGATTTCCGGATCAAAGGCGGCTGGATTGTGGAAAAGCCCCCCGGCGCCAACGTCTCCAATCACCAGATCCTGCGCGTCATTTCCGGACAGGTAAAAGCGGCAGACGCGCTGACGGTAATCCGCATCGCGCAGCCGGGCAACTACACCGTTTGGGCCCGCACCATCGATTACCCGCAAGACCGGCCGGGAACGCGCCTTTTCCAGGTGCTGCTGAACGACCGGCCGCTGGAAAACGAATTGGGCCGCCACGGAAAAGCGGGATATTACTGGGAGAAAGCCGGCGCGCTGCCGCTCGATGCCGGTGAAAACGTAGTTCAGCTGCGCGACAGCAAAGGCAACTTCGCCCGGGTGGATGCGCTTTTCCTCACGGCCGATAACATCGATCCCAACAAAAACGAGCCTTCCCCATTCAAAACCCCGCACCAGATCATCCATCCCGAACCAGCGGCGCAGCCTTCCCTCCCGGAAATTCTAATTCCGGAGAACGCCCCCGTGGAAGCCACGCTGGAAAACGAATTCCTGCAACTCGAATGGCGGAAAGGAACGGCCCTCGCCGCCCGCACCGCCATCAAGCGCAACGGGCGATGGGAACATTTGCCAGCCCCGACGGAAGAACATCGCATCCTCCTGCTTTCCGCCGGAAATCCGCAGATCACGTTCGGCGGGTTCTTCCCCGGCTGGAACGGCTCGAAAGGTTACAGCACGTTCACCTGCAACGGAAAAACCTACACCATCATGGAGCCTGAAAACCTGCGGAACCCTTTCCTGTCGGGCGATTTGACGGCCTTTCATGCCATATCCCTCCAAAAGGACGGGCCGCACCGCGTGCGCGTCATCTACCGCGCAGCCGACGGACAGGAAATTTTCGGCGCATGGTCGCTCCAGCCCGGTCATCGCCACTTCCGCCTCGACCTGGCATTCACGCCGCAGAGTCCGGCGTATTACAGCCTGGTGGTGACGGCTTTCCAGGCTACGGCCAGGGAAAAAATCTCCAACGTGCAGCTGCCGCCCATGGTCCAGTACCAGCGTATTCCCGAACAGCCGCTCATGCTCCCGAGCGCCTTGATGCCGCAACCCCTCGCCATTACAGAGCGGAAAGGCGATAGCCTGGCGCTTTTCGTAGCGGGAACGGCTGATGGCTTTCCGCTCGATTGGGCCATGGCAGGCACTTCTGTGATGGGTTTCGGGATTCAGAATGAGCGGAACGGCGTGCAGCCGGTGGTGTATTCGCCGGTACCGGGCTTGCCCGATTCCAGGCTGAAAGCGGGAGAAACATTGCGGCGGTCGTTCTCAATCGGAGCGGCAACCGGCTGGAACGATGCGCTGGCGTATGTTTCAGACAGTATTTATGGCGTCCGGGATTACCGGGCGCAACAATTATCGCTTACGGAAACCATCTTTAACATAACCGACCTTATCCGGAACGACCAAGCCGCAGGATGGGCGCCGGCATTGAAAGGTTTCTTCGACATCGAAGCAGACCCGAAAGCGGCGCCCACCGTGGTGCAATCCGCGCCCCTGGCCGTGATCGCAGCGGCAGTGATGGGGCACGACGAGGCGCTGTTCGTTAGCCGTGCGTTGCCGGTGATCGAGTACACGCTGAGCCGCAGCGGTTTCCGCTGGGCGCAGAAAGGCATGAGCAAAAAAGCGGGAACATTGAGCCCGTTCGGCTCGCAATTCACGACGGCCTATTTCGAAGGATTGCACCGGTTGCTGGGAGACGGCAATCCCTGGTTGAAAAAGATCGCGCTGCCCGATGGGAAAGTGCGCGATGCGGGCGGGTATTCCGTTTCCATCCCGGTGTGGACGCAGGAGCTGGCCGCCTGGCGGTTGACGAAAGACCGCCGCTGGCTGGATTCGGCGCGCGTGCATGCAGATGATTTCGTCAGGACGGAAGTTTACGGTACCAAGACGGTCCCGCTGACGAAACAGCCATTTTACAATACGTCCTTTTACGCCAATTGGTGGGACCTGACCGATCTGTACGACGCCACCGGCAATACATCCTACCTCGATGCCGCAGAATACGCATCGTACCATACGATCGCCGGTGTGCGGAGTTACCCGGCGGTGAAAGATACCGTGCAAACCATCCATCCGGGCAACGCTTACGAAGGAAATACTACGATGTGGTGGAAGGGCGGGGAGAAGTACCGGCTGGGCTTTCCGCGGAAGCCGGGCGACGTGCGCGAAAAGCAGGTGCCCCAGGCGCTGGTATCTCCCGTGGGGCTCGGGTTCGAGCAGCCTTACACGTTTTTCGATCCGGGGAAGCTGGTGCGGCACGTGTACATGAGCAGCTGGGCGCCGCATTTGCTGCGGTTGTACCAGCAACGGCCCAAAAAGATTCTCGAGACATATGCGAGAAACGCGGTGATAGGGCGTTTCACGAATTACCCGGGGTATTATGCCACGGGGTTCCAGGATATCACGATGCAACCGGAATTTCCTTACAAAGGGCCGGACGTGAGCTCGATCTATTATCATCATATTCCGCCGCACCTGGCATTCACGATGGATTATCTGGTTACTGAAATGCAGCAGCGGAGCGGCGGGAAGGTGAATTTTCCCTTCGTGAAACAGGATGGTTTCGTTTGGTTCAATAACCGGGTGTATGGAGGTGGAAAGGGAAAAGTGATGGACGATGAAGGTGTTAGTATCTGGATGAAGCGCGGACTTGCGGAAGTAAACCATCCCGCCGTGAATTTCCTGACAGCGGTGTCTGACAAGCGTTTCTGGATATTGCTCACCAGCGAATCCAACGAGGAATTGACTTTCCCGATAACGCTGGGGGCAGAAGCGCCGGTGGCCGCCAATGCCCGCGCCGCTTTTTTCTCCGACGGGAAGTCGGGCGTGTTGGATGTGGAAGGCCGTTCCTTCAGCGTTTCCATTCCCCCGAAAGGCTTTACGGCTGTTAGTTTGCCGCTGTCCGGAAAGAAACCCCTCCGCCCGAAAATCTCCCCGTTGAAAGAAGGGATGCGATCCACGGATTTTGGCCCCGGTATCGGGAAGTGCTACCTGTTCCGCATCCGCACGCCGTTTGGCTGGGACGCGGTCTACGGTTACCTCGAATCCACGCTTTCCGAAGGCGCCCGCGTCACCATTAACATGAACCACCGCGAAGAAACACTGACGGCATATCCGTTCGAATGGTCGTTCCACCCGCTGCCACCCGGCGAAGAAGCCGCGGTAAAAGTGGTGGTGACCACGAAAGACGGCCGCACATTTGAAAGAAACATGCATTTATGATCCATATCCGAAACCTGACGGGCTTGTGGTGGATGCTGTTAACGGCTCCTGCGCTGGCGCAAAGCAACAGCGACCTGATCGCCGCATCGCAGGCGGGCGCGTCGCCACTGTATTTCCAGGTGGCGCCGGGCACTACGCTGGTGAGCACCGGCAATTTCAATGACCACCGGGAATGCGTTCCCCGCAACGGACTACCGGACTTCTTCGCGAAAGCGGCCGCAGGCAAACCGTTGAAGATCGGTTTCATTGGCGGCAGTATCACGCAAGGCAATGCCGGATACCGGCCGCAGGTGCTGCGGTACCTGCAAAAGATGTTCCCCGCCAATGATGTCTCCGCGCTGAACGCGGGCGTATCCGGCACCGGGACAGACCTCGGCGCCTGCCGCGTGCAGGAACAATTGCTGCAACACCGGCCAGATCTGGTGTTCGTGGAGTTTGCCGTCAATGGTGCGTACGCCGAAGGAATGGAAGGCATCGTGCGACAGGTGCGAAGCGCCGGTGCTGAAATTTGCCTCATTTATACGATCACCGGCCAGCAAACGCAGACCTACGCCGCCGGGGAAATCCCTGCATCCATCCAGGGCCTGGAGAAAGTGGCGGCGCATTACGGCGTGCCGTCGGTACACATGGGCATGGAAGCGGCGCGAATGGAAAAACAGGGGTCGCTGGTCTGGAAGGGCGACGCGAACGACACCCTCGGCCATGTACTCTTTTCAACGGACGGCATCCATCCACTGCCCGCCGGCGGGAATTTGTATGCCGCCGCCGTGGCGAGGGGAATGGAGAAGATGAAGAAGATGCACCGGCGCAAGGGCTCCAGGCCTTTGCCGGCTCCGCTTTTCGCCGACGACTGGTGGAGCGCAGGCATGTATCCGCCGCGGGAAATAGCGGTTTTCAGCGGGGATTGGTCGCAGGTAACGATGCCACAGTTCGCGGCGTGGTTCCCGGTGATGGAAAAGGCTTCCACGCCGGGTGCTTCTTTCAGCTTCCGCTTCAAAGGCTCGGGCTTCGGGATTTTCGACATCGGCGGGCCGGAAGCGGGGCAGATCACCATCGAAGTGAACGGAAAGCCCATGCATGTCGAGCCGCCACTGGTGCCCGGGACGCAGGTGTACCGGCTGCGGGAAGGGGATAGTATCCCGGTTAACAGGTTCAACAGTTTCTGCAACAACCGCTACCGCGGGCAACACCAGCTTTTCACCCTGCCCGAAGGCGAATACACCGTCACCATCCGGCTTTCTTCCCAACGGGCCGACAAGCGCGCGATCCTCGGCGCCAGCCAGGGAACAGACATCCTCCGGCACCCGGAAAGGTACGATCAGACCGTGTTGTACCTCGGCCGGGTCCTCCTCAAAGGGAAGCCCTTGCCGCCGCCGGAACGGTAACGCGATATTTTGGGAATGCTCCCACAAATTGGGAATGTTCCCAGCCTGATTTCTTGCCGGGCGCGCTCACAGCCGTCCCGGCGCGATACTAAATTTGAACAACGAAGCGCAAACATTGCATATGAAAATCGGAATTCCACGACTTACAGCCTGTTTTATCTTCATGACCTTTGCGGCACAGGCGCAGGTACGGGTACCGTCTGCGGCGGAAGGCATCCGGATCACATCGGCCGGCCGTCAATACACTTTCCAGCCTGCATTCCGGGTTATTTTCAGCGAAAGAGACCCGGCCATGGCACTCAAGCCCGCCGGGATCAAAAATGTCGAATACAATGTGCTCACCTGGAAAGTGGAAGACAGCAGCCGTGCGGATTTCCAACAGAAAAAAATCGGAGCGGCCATGGCGGGCGACGGGTTCGACGATCGCATCCTCCGCACGCGCAGCGAATGGCGCACCGCCAATATATTCAACGTCGGCGAAAGCACGGTGCTGCAGGCCAACGCTATCCGGCAAGTGAAAGACACCGTTTTCCTCGGATTTCCGTCCAACGAACTCACCGCCTTCGTCCTGACTTCCGCCAAACCTTATCCTGTTCTGCATTTCACGTTTCGTCCCAAGCGGGATGGACATTACAGCATCGGTTTCGTGGGCGCCCCGGCCGTTCCCGTTCCCGAAGCGAAGGAAATCTGGCAACCGCTCATCTGGCAGGAGCTGCGTGCTCCCGAAGCGGCATTCCTCACACCTGCGTTCATGGCTACATTGCCGACAACCATGGTGTACAACGGCCAGCATACCCTCGGTGTGCTTGCCTCGCCGGAACATCTGCCGTTCCAGCCCTTGCCCACACTGCCCAACAGCCAATTCGGCATCGCGTTGCGGAATGAACAGGGGAAGATGCAACCGCAGGTCTACGCACCCATTCCCGGTGGCTACGGTTCGAAAATGAAAGCAGGAACGCTATTCCGGTTTTCCATGCAGCTCGTGGCGGAACCGCAGGACATTACCCATACTTATCAATTTATCGCGGAGCGGATTTTCGGATTCCGCGATTACCGGAAAAACGACATCGCGTCGCTCAATACCGTTCTCGATAATATGACCGCCTACGCCATGTCGCACTACGCCTGGTTTGTAGACAGCCTCAAAGGTTTCGCCTATTCCACCGACGTGCCGGGCGCCGTGAAAAACGTGTCCAGCCTGCATCCGCTGGAACTTTCCATCGTGCGCGACGATTCCGTGATGTTCGAGAAAAGGGCGTACCCGCTGACGGAATTCATGCTCAGCCGCGAGAAATTCCTCTTCAGCCTCGACAGTCTGCAGAAGATTCAAAGTCCGTCGAGGCGCCTGAAAGGCCCGGTGGCGCCGTTGTCTGAACTTGTGGCGTTGTACAACGTTTTCGGCCGCAGCAATCCGTTTTACCTGCAAATGATGGAACGGGAATATGCCGGTGCCCGCGTCCGTAACCTGGACGTGAAGGAAGACGGCGCCAGCTGGATCAATGCCATGCATCTCTTCAAAGCCACGGGCAACAGGGAATACCTGTCCACCGCGATCTCCAAAGCCAACACCTATCTCCGCGACCGTGTTTACCGGCCTCAAACTGCGTTCAACGACCCCTTCGCCGGGAGTTTCTTCTTCTGGCCGGCATATACCAACCGCTGGATCGAGTTGTTGCAGCTTTATGAGTTGACCAGTGATAAAAAGTACCTCGATGCGGCCGTGGAAGGCGCGCGCCACTATGCCATGTTCACCTGGATGGCACCTGCCGTTCCCGATAGCATGGTCACGGTGAATCCGGGCGGAAAGGCACCGATGTACTGGTACCTCCGTTCGAAAGGGCACGCGCAAGTGTATTATCCCGAAGAGAAAGCGCCCGCCTGGCGGCTGTCGGAAACCGGCCTCACGCCCGAATCTTCCGGCACGTCTACCGGCCACCGCGGCATTTTCATGACCAACTTCGCGCCGTGGATGCTCAAGGTTGGTTACTACGCGAAAGACACTTTTCTCATGAACGTGGCGAAAGCTTCCACCATCGGGCGATACCGCAATTTCCCGGGGTATCATATCAATACCGAACGGACGACGGCGTATGAAAAAGAGGATTTTCCGTTGCGGGAACACAAGGCCCAAAGCGTCAATTCCTTCCATTACAACCACATTCTCCCCATGGCGGCGATGCTGATCGATTACCTCGTGACGGACGTGTTCGTCCGCAGTAAAGGGAAGGTCCATTTCCCGGCGGAGTACGTCGAAGGATATGCGTACCTCCAGAATAATATGTACGGCGGCGCGCCCGGCACTTTTTACGGTGAAAAGGACGTGCAGTTGTGGATGCCGGCGAAACTGCTGACGGCCGCGAGCCCGGAGCTGAATTACATCGCCGGGCGAAAAGGGGACCGCGTTTTCCTCGCTTTCACCAATCAAAGCAAAACCACTGTGCGCACGCGGATTGCGCTCAATCCCGCACTCGTGCAAACTACGCCAGGCAGCCGGGTGACATCGCTCAACGGCGCTGTGGCCGGGAGTTTACGCCAGGGAGCCTTCGATTGTACCGTGGCGCCGGGTGACCTGGCGGTGTTCGTGGTGGAAGGGGTGAAGCCGGTCGTCCGTTTCCAGGAAAAAATATTGTCGGGCAGCAACAAAAAAGGAAATGATTTTGGGGAGATCAAGGCCGGGAACGCCAAAGCGATGCTGTTCAGGCTCGGTGCCTACGGCAGCCGGCTGTTCCTCTATCTCGAAGACGACGATACCCGCTGGCGCTCGGTGCAGCTGCATTATACGGACGCGGGCGGAAAGGAAAACCGGCTGCGCGACACGGCGTATCCCTTCGAATTTACCGTTCCGCTTCCGCAGGAATACAAGCTCAGCTGCTGGCTGACGCTGGAAGGGAAAGACGGGTCCATCGAAACCAGTGAAAAAATAACCATAGGCAATTAAATACCAGATATGATCAAGCAAGACGCAGCCGGAGTGCGCAGTTTTCCGGAAATGAACATTGTTGTTGACCTCGCGATCACCGGTGGCGGCCTCTCGGGCGTTTGCGCCGCCATTACCGCCGCCAGGCAGGGTTTGAAAGTAGTGCTCGTGCAAGACCGCCCGGTATTGGGCGGGAACGCCAGCAGCGAAGTGCGCCTGTGGATCCTCGGCGCCACGTCGCACATGGGCAACAATAACCGCTGGGCAAGGGAAGGCGGCGTGGTCGATGAAATCCTCGTCGAAAACACTTACCGCAATCCCGAAGGCAATCCCGTAATATTCGACATGATCCTGCTCGACAAAGTTTCGCAGGAACCCAATATCACCCTGCTCCTCAATACGGCCGTGTACCAGGTGGAGAAGAAAGACCCTTCCACCATCAGCGCCCTTCATGCCTATTGCAGCCAGAACCAGACAACGTACATCCTGAAAGCGCCCCTGTTCCTCGACGCTTCCGGCGATGGGGTAGTGGGCTTCCTGGCCGGCGCCGCCTTCCGGATGGGCGCGGAGAAAAAGGAGGAATTCGGCGAACTGTTTGCGCCGTCGGCGGAATACGGCGAGCTCCTCGGCCACAGCCTTTACTTCTACAGCAAGGATGCCGGAAAGCCCGTAACCTTTACCCCGCCCGCGTTTGCGCTGGGCGACATCACCAAAGTGCCGCGCTATCGCAGCTTCAACGCCCGCGAATACGGTTGCAAGCTCTGGTGGATCGAATACGGTGGCCGGCTGGATACGGTGCACGATACGGAAACCATCAAATGGGAGCTCTGGAAAGTGGTATATGGCGTTTGGCACCACATCAAAAACTCCGGGGAATTCCCGGAAGCCGCCAACCTTACCCTGGAATGGGTAGGCATGATCCCCGGTAAGCGCGAAAGCCGCCGTTTCGAAGGCGAATACATGATGGTACAGCAGGATGTGGTGGAACAGCGCGTGCATGCGGATGCCGTGGCGTTCGGGGGCTGGTCGGTGGATTTGCACCCTGCCGATGGCGTTTTCTCCGAAAAGCCCGGCTGCAACCAGTGGCACAGCAAAGGCATCTATCAGATCCCTTACCGTTGCCTCTACAGCCGCAATATCACGAACCTGCTGCTGGGCGGCCGCATCATCAGCGCCTCGCACGTGGCGTACGGCTCCACCCGCGTGATGGCCACTTCCGCTCACGTTACGCAGGCCGCCGCCATGGCTGCCGTCATCTGCAGGGAACAAAACATTTTACCCGCGGAAATTATCGGTAAAGGATATACGAACGCCCTCCAGCAGCGGTTGCTGCAGTTCGGCCAATACATCCCCGGCCTGCGGTTCGCCGCGCCGGCCGATCTCGCCCGGCAGGCCACCGTTTCCGCAAGCAGCGAACTGGTGCTGAAAGAATTCCCGGGCAAGGCCATCCTCAAACCGCTGGAAGTATCCGTGGCGCAGATGGTGCCGCTGCAGGCAGGGAAAGTGCCGGTAATGGCATTTCATGCGGAAGCTTCCGCCCACACTACGCTCGACGTGGAATTGCGGATCAGCGGCAAAAGCGGCAACCATACGCCAGACGTGACCCTGGCGCGATTGTCCCTTGCCCTGCAACCGGGCCGTAATTGCCTGCAACTGCCATTCGACGCGCAGCTGGAGGAAGCGGCCTATGCTTTCGTCACCTTCTTTAAAAACCCGGACGTGCAGCTTCATTACACAGATAAACGCGTGACCGGCCTGCTGTCCGTTTTCAATACGGTCAATAAAGCCGTGTCCAACTACGGTAAACAAACCCCGCCGGAAGACATCGGGATGGAAGCATTCGAGTTCTGGTGCCCGCAGCGCCGGCCGGAAGGGCATAACCTCGATTTCAAAGTGAGCGATGGATTGCCCGTTTTCTCCGCCGCCAACGTCATCAACGGCCTGGAGCGCCCCGTGTCGCAGCCCAACGCCTGGGTGGCCGACTGGCAGGATACACAGCCTGCGCTCACGCTCACCTGGCCGGCAGCGAAAGCCATCCGCACGATAGAGCTTTTCTTCGACACCGATTACGACCATCCCATGGAATCTGTCCTGATGACGCACCCCGAAACGGCGATGCCTTTTTGCGTACGGGATTTCAAGGTGAAAGACGATGCCGGGAACATCATCGCGGAGCGAAAAGGCAACTACCAGGCTTTTAACCGCATCGAACTGGACAAGCCCGTCAATACGGAAAAACTCGTCATCGAAGTGGCGCACCCTTCAGCGGAAGTGCCCGCCGCCATTTGCGCGGTACGGTGTTACGCATAATCCGATCAACCCGCTTGAAACGCACAAATCCCGCCACATGAGCGGGATTTGTGCGTAATTACTCAACAGTTTTTTAACATGGCAGAAGGGCAGTAGCGCAACCGGATCGTTTTGGTGCATGATGGCGTGAATGCAATTCCCGATGGAAATCGGGAATCCTGTACTGCTTCAAATTATTCTTTTCAGTGTCATAATGTTGGACCGTGTATATCTTAATGATCTACACTTCCTGAAAACCATGCGAATTCGTGATAAAGGGATTCCCTGAGCCGGTGAATCCCAAAAAGAAAATAAATGGTTGGTTTTTGAATTACGTCTGTTTTTCGGTTGATCTGCTGCCCTGTCTGCTGGCGTATTATTTCCATACTAAATTCAAAAATCTTTTCTAATTTTTGCACGATGGACGAATAAACCGTAAATTTTCCGGTAAAAGGCCTGAAATTGGCATTTTTTCCGGATGGGCCGGGCCGGCGGTGGCCGGAAACCCGAACTTCTTCCGGTTCCATATTTTCAACTTTTTGCCATGCAAGACATAGATCAGACGGATTTGGAGATTTTGCGCCTCCTCCAGCGCAACGCAGAGCTGACGAACAAGGAAATTTCCGGCAAGCTGCACAAGTCGGTGGCCGCCGTCCACGAACGGATCAGGCGCCTCAAGCAGCAGGGCTTCATCCGCAGGATCGTGGCCATCCTCGACCGCAAAAAGGTGAACCGCGGCCTCATCGCCTTCAGCCATGTATTATTGAAAGACCATTCCGCCCACACCCTCAGCTCTTTCGAGAACGAAGTGGTAAAGTTCCCCGAAGTGATGGAATGCTTCCAGATGACGGGCACTTTCGATTTCATCCTGCGCATCGCCACCGAAGACATGGACGCTTACCACGTTTTCTACCGCAAACTCGCCACCCTGCCCAATATTACCACGGTGCAGAGCTTTTTCGTGCTTTCCGAAACGAAAAGCGATACGGCCTACCCGCTGTAATCGCCGGTACAACCATTGCATTTCCGGGGGATTTTGGCGAAATTCGCTGCTGATCCAAACGGGACCATTTTCATACCATTCGTTTTCTCCCTGCGACGGCACTATATTTCATCACCAATTGCGTTTCCTTGAACGAAGACGGTCAACTTATTGACGCTCCTGAACTTTTCAGCCGGATCGCCTCCGGCGACGAAGCCGCGTTCCGTGAACTGTTCGAGCTGTATGTACCCCGGCTGCAGGCCATGGCTTCGCGCATCACGGGGTCGGCGGCGGTGGCGGACGATCTCGTGCAGGAAACCTTCCTCAAAGTCTGGATCGCGCGGGACCAGCTCACCGGGCTGGAGCAGCCGGGCGCCTGGGTCCGGAAGATCTGCTTCTTCCTGGCCGTGAACCACGTGCGCCGGCAAGCCGTCCGCGATAAAGTCATGGACCACATCGCCCACGAAAAGGACGCTTCCGGCAAATCGTTACCGGTGGCGGAAATGGCGGAATTCAGGCAGCTGCTTTCCCTCGTGGGCGACGCTGTTGACCGCCTGCCTGAAAAACAACGGCGGATTTACCGCCTCAGCCGGGAAGAGGCGCTCACGATTTCCGAAATCGCTGACCGCATGGGGCTCGCCTCCAGCACCGTGAAAAACCTCATGGTAATGGCGCTCAAAAATATCCGGGCTTCCCTTCAAAATGCCGGATATCCATTGTCTGTGCTCGTTTTGATCGATATTCTCCTCTGATTGTACCCCCGAACGAAAAAAACTTTGATTTTTTTCGGTACTACCTGTCCGCCCGATTGTCTGGTATAGATAAGGGGGGACTGAAACATCATCGTTTACCTGATCCCGAAATGCATGGAAAAGCACGACCGCTTACAATATTTGCTGGAACGCATGGCCAGTGGCGCCGCCACGGATGCGGAGCTCGGGGAGCTGCAAGCCCTCGTTGACCGCGACGATTCCGCTATCGGCGAAGCCGAAAGCTGGCTGGAAGCTGCCCGTCCTGAAGCGGCCCGGCCTTTCGACCGCCAGCACTGGATGCAGGTGGCCGACCGGATATTGGCTGCAGACAAGCGCCCGGCCGATGAAACCGCTCCGCCGAAGCTGCGTGTGCATTACCTGCACCGGTGGTGGTCGGCCGCAGCGGCGGTATTGTTCGTGGCCGCAGGGGTTTGGTATTTCAACCGCCATCAGCCCGTGCCCAAACCGATGCTGTCGGTGAACACCCCGCTGGACGTCGAGCCTGGCAGGAACGGCGCCATCCTCACCCTTTCCGACGGCTCGCAGCTGGAGCTGGACAGCGCCGGCAACGGCCTCATTTCACGCCAGAGCGGGACGGCCGTGGTGTTGGGCAGCGATGGATTGCAGTATACGCCGGAAGACCCCGGTGCGGGGGAACTGAAATACAATACTATCGCCACTTCCAAAGGGCGGCAGTTTACGGTGACCTTGCCTGACGGGTCGAAGGTCTGGCTGAACGCGGCCAGCTCGCTACGGTTCCCGGTGGCGTTCAACGGGGGCGACCGGACCGTGGAGTTTTCCGGGGAAGGATATTTCGAAGTGGCGAAAGATGCCGCGAAACCTTTCCGGGTGAAAGTGCCGGGGAAGTTAGACCTCGAAGTGCTGGGCACTTCCTTTAACGTGAACGCCTATGCCAACGAACAGAATAGCTATACCACACTGGTGACGGGCGCCGTGAGGATCGCGCAGGCGGGGAACGGCGCGGGCGCCGTGGTACTGAAGCCCGGAGAGCAGTTGCAGGCCGGCGGGAACGGAATGGAGGTGATGCGCAACGCAAACCTCGATAAAGCCATCGCCTGGAAAAACGGGCTGTTTAACTTCGACGGGGCCGGGCTGCGCGACATGATGCGCCAGCTGGAACGCTGGTACGATCTTGAAGTGGTGTATGAAGGAAATGTGCCCGATGTGGTGTTTTTCGGGGAAATGAGCCGGAAACTGAAGCTGTCTGACGTGTTGAGCGGACTGGAGCGGTCGGATGTGCATTTCCGGCTGGAGGAGGGGCGGCGGCTGATCGTAATGCCTTAGCACATATTTATCCCTATACCATAAAACAGCAAATCATACATGGACTAGTAAATATCAACTAAGATCGGTCGGCCGGAAATAAAAACGGAAGTGCTGCGAACACTCCCGTAAAAGTTTGCCGGTTGATAAAAAACGGGTTTCGAGACCTCCATTTCTAACAACCAAACGTTGCAAATCTATGCAAAAAACTGCTTACTGGAGCCGTTGGGAATTGCCATGCCGGTTCCCAGCCAAAATCCTCCGGATCATGAAAATTACCAGTGTTCTCCTTCTCGCCATTTGTTTACATGTATCAGCCAGCACGTATTCCCAGTCTATTACTTTTTCCGGAAGGGAAGTGCCGATGAAAAGGGTTTTTGCGGCCATCAAGCAGCAAACCGGGTACGTGGTCTGGGGTAAATCCGACCTGCTGCGCCAGGCCGGCACCATTTCCGCATCCGTGCAGAATATGCCCCTGCTGAGCTTCCTGGACCTCATCGTCAAGGACCAGCCGTTTCAATACAAGATCGCCGACAACACGATTTTCCTCTACGGGAAGTTCGATCCCGTTCCTGTCGAACAGGTACAGGCCGTGAAGGAAACCCCCGTTACCGGGCGCATCATCGACAGCACCGGCGTTCCGCTCATCGGCGCCACCATCGTGGCAACGGGCGGCGGCCGCTCCGCCATCACCGACGCGGAGGGCAAATTCACCCTCCCGGTACAGGAAGGGAGCGTGGTGCGCATCAGCTTCATCGGTTTCAAAACCAAAGATGTGACCATCACGGCGCGCATGCTGCAAAGCGGCACCATGGGCAATGTGGTGCTTTCCATGATATCGTCCAACCTCACCGAACTGAACGTTACCGCCAATACCGGTTACCAATTGATCCCCAAAGAGCGCGCCACCGGCGCATTCAGCGTGATCACCGAAGAAACGCTGGGCGCCCGTATGCAAACGAGCCTCATCAGCCGGCTGGAAGGCACGGTGCCGGGGCTTTTCATGCAGAACGGATCGGTGAACCTGCGGGGGATTTCCACCCTGTACGGTACCCAGAGCCCGCTGTTCGTTGTGGATGGTTTCCCCTATGAAGGAGACCTCAACTACCTCAACCCCAACGATATCGTGAACGTGACCGTCATGAAAGACGCCGCCGCCAGCTCCATCTACGGCACCCGCGCCGCCAACGGCGTCATCTCCATCACCACCCGCCACGGCAGCGCCCGGAAACTGACGGTCAACTTCAGCAGCACCGCCTTCCTCACGCCCAAATCCGACGCAGGCTACCTGAACCTCATGAACTCGAAGGAAATGGTAGATATGGAAGTAGAGCTCTTCAATAAATGGCACCCTTCGTTCAACGACAGGCTCCAGCGCACCGGCAAAAGCAAAGTGAAAGAGGCGCTCTACGATCACGAACAGGGTAACATCACCAAAGCCCAGCTCGACGAAATCCTCAACCAGCTCCGCAGTTACGACGGCCAAAGCCAGGTGGAAGACCTCTATATGCGCAATCAATTCAAACACCGCGAGAGCTTTTCCGTCAACGGCGGCAACGACGCCCATCAGTACAACCTTTTCATGAACTATACCGGCAATTCCGGATTTGGCCTGCGCGATCGTGACGAAGTCGTGAACGTGGGACTGAACGACCGCGTGAAAGTCTTCAAATGGCTGGATGCGGAAGCAGGGGTGATGACCAATCTCAGTAATGCGAAATATACCCTTGAAAGCCCTGAGCGATACTATACCAATATGCCGTACGAGATCATGCAGTATGCAGACGGAAGCCCGGCTCCCTTCACCAAACTGAAATCGCCGTACGAAAACAACCGGCTGGTGGAAGTTGGGCTGTATGATGAAACATATTATCCGCTGGAAGAAATGGACAGGGCCAAATTGTCGAACTGGTCGAACTACTTCCGGTTGCAGGGCGGCTTTACGGCAAAAATCATCCGCGGGCTGACGCTCGACCTGAAATACCAGACGGAAAGAGGGTCCAGCTTAGGCAAAACGTACTACTCGCCCACGTCCTATTACACCAAGCGCATGATCAACGATGCGGCGCAGATAGATAATAACGGGGAGCTTATCAAAAATATTCCCGATGGCGGACAGATTTTCGAAACCAGGGGCAGCTCCAAATCCTACACCGCCCGCGGCCAGTTGAGCTTTGACCGGGAAGTGGCGCCCCGCCATCGTTTGACGGCCATCGCCGGTACGGAATGGCGCGCGATTTCGGGCGGCGCCACGAAGCTGTCCAAAATGGGGTATAACGATAATAACCTCCAGTTCCAGCCCATCAACGAAGCGCAGCTCGGCAGCCTGAAAAATACGCAGTCGGTCGATGGCACCTTCTTCTGGGGCTTCAATGACGATACTTACTACCGTTATTGGGAAAACCGTTACGTTTCGTTTTACGGCAACTTCGGATATACGTTCGACGGCAAGTATAACCTGACCGGTAGCGCGCGTATCGACGATTCCAACCTTTTCGGCGTGGCCACCCGCGACCGCCGTTTGCCCGTATGGCACCTGGGTGCCAGCTGGCGGCTGACGGAAGAGGATTTCATGAAAAACATCAATTGGCTGAACAACCTGGCCATCCGCACCACTTATGGGCTGGGCGGCAATGTGGCCCAGACGGCCGGGCCATACCTGCAAGCTACGTCGAGCTTCTTCAACGATGCGCGCGCCAACGCCACCGATATCCTCTATCCGCCGAACGGCAACCTCCGTTGGGAAAAAACGGCGAGCACCAACATCGGGATCGATTTTGCGGTGTTGAACAACAGGATCTCCGGCTCGGTGGATTATTACATCCGCAAAACGACCGACCTGCTCGGCGAAAAACTGACGGACCCCACGAATGCGTTCCCCTTCGCCCTCATCAACTACGGTAGCATGAACAACAAAGGGCTGGAAATCGCGCTCAATACCCGCAATATCGAAAGCCGGAATTTCAGCTGGAACACGACGCTGAACCTGACTTTCAACAAAAGCCGGATGACGGACATTAACCTGCGCAACCCCGACTACCGGACGCTTACGCAGGGCTGGGGCGTAAACCGAATCGGTTACCCCATGGATGCGGTGTTCAGCTTCCGCTACGCCGGCCTCGACCCTACGAACGGTACCGTTATGGTGTACGATGCAGACGGGAAAGTGGTGAAGAACTACGATCAGTCGGGCACCGTGGTAGCGAACATGCAAGACGTCAACGGCCTCGTGTACAGCGGTACGCTCCGGCCCAAGTGGACCTCCGGTTTTACCAATACCTTCAATTACAAACAACTTACGCTCCGGGTGATGATGATCGCCAACGGCGGACATGTGATCCGCGATGTGGCGAGCCCCATCCAGAACGATTTCGGCAGCAGGAACGTAGACAAAAGGCTGATGAATTTCTGGCGCAAGCCCGGCGACGAGCTGAACCCCAATACCATGCCCGCTCCCGACCTGAATGCAGACGGCCGTGAATATTACTCGCTGATCTGGTTTGCGGCAGACAGGAACGTGCTGAAGGCAGACTATATCAAAGTGAGAGACATCTCATTGTCGTACGATTTCGCGAAAATGCTGCAATCTGTCACCAAACTCTCCTCCGCCAAATTCACCCTGCAGGTGCAGAACCCCTTCTCCTGGTTCCGTAACGGCCAGGGGATAGACCCCGAGGCATACCAGCTGGCGAGCCTGTATGCGAACAGGACGCTCTGGGTTTCGCGCGTTTATATGGCCGGAATCGACATCACCTTCTAAAACCTGGAACCATGAAGAAATTACATCTGTATATCATCAGCATAATGGCATTGTCTGGTTGCGACAAATTCCTGGACATCAAGCCGAAAGATAAATTCATCCCCACCACGGTCACCGATTACGAGAACATGCTCAATTCCGGTACCATGGTGAATTACGGGGATATGTACTGGGACCTCCAGTCAGACGACGCATTCCTGCCGGAAGGGGAGCCCGGCAACCTGTATTCGGCCCGGCAGGTTTTTGCCCGGCTGATTTACAAGTTCAATACTTCGCCGTACGACCAGGGGAACAACGATTACACCTGGAGCGAAGGGTACAAGCGTATCTTCTATTGCAACAGCGTCATCAACAATATCATGGAGGCAACTGAAGGTTCCGAAGCGAGCCGGCGCAGCATCCGCGCCGAGGCTTACCTGGGCCGCGCCATGGAGCACCTGTTGCTGGTGAACACCTATGCGCAGCATTACGACGGAGCGACCGCGGCCACCACGCCCGGTGTTCCCATCGCGCTCATCGCCGACATCAGCGCCAAGTTCACCCGGAATTCCGTGCAGGAAGTGTACCAGCAGATCCTGAGCGACCTCAATGCCGCGGTGGCCGACCTTCCCCTGAAAAACAGGCCTACCAAGTTCAGGGCCACCAAAGCAGGAGGGTACGCCGCACTGGCCCGCACCTACCTTTTCATGGGCGATTACGCCAACGCCAAAAAGAACGCCGACCTGGCGCTGGGCCTGCAAAGCGAACTGAAAGACATGAACACCTACCAGATCATCGCGCCGGGGCCTTTCCCCAACGTGCCTGGTACCCCGGTGGGCTGGACGAACATTCCCGATGCGCAACTGAACACGGAAACCATCGTGGCCAGGCACTTCCTGCGGCCGATGGGCCTCGGGCAATATGTGTGCGCTTCTCCGGAACTGACGGCCCTGTTCACCAACGACGATAAACGCTGGACGCTGTACTATGCAGACGGCTGGCCGCCGGCACCGCCGTTCAACTACATGAACCGCTATGGCGTGAAGATTTTCCTCCGCGGCGATTATTACAACAATTTCCTCGGTGTTCCGGAAATGTACCTCGTGCGTGCGGAATGCCTGGCGCGCGAAGGAAAACAGGCCGATGCGCTGGCAGACATCAACAAGCTGCGCCTGCACCGCATCACGCCGGCGGCGTACAAAGCCTTTGCCCCGGCCGATTTCGGGAACGATGCGGAACGCGTGCTGCGCTTTGTGCTGGATGAAAGACGGCGGGAGCTTGCTTTCACGGGCATCCGGGTGATCGATCTGAAACGCCTGAACAAGGAGCCCCGCTTCGCCAAAACCATCAAACATACTGCGGAAGGCACGGTCTACGAACTGCTGCCCAACAGCAAGGAATACCTGCGCCAGCTGTGGCCCAACGCCACCGTGTTCAACCCGGACTGGCCGCTCAACCCGTAATCTCCAAACCAGCCACATACCTTGATCGGCGCCGGTGAATGCCGGCGCCATCATCCTCCCTTTGCGTAAAATAACGAACATGCAAGATAACATCGTTAAGATCGAAGGGCTGTCTCACCGCTACAGCAAAGACTGGGCGGTGCAGGATATCAGCTTCGACATCAACCGGAACGGCATCGTGGGGCTGCTCGGCTCCAACGGCGCCGGAAAATCCACCACCATGAACATCCTCTGCGGCGTGCTCAGTCAAACCCGCGGCCGCGTGCTCATCGATGGCATCGATATGCGGGAACATCCGGAAGACGCTAAAAAGCGGATCGGGTTCCTGCCGCAGAACGCGCCGCTGTACCTGGAACAGACCGTAGACGAATACCTGACCTATTGCGCCCATCTCCGCCTCATCGAAAAGCGGAAGATCAAGGCGGCGGTGGATGTAGTGAAGGAACGCTGCGGCGTGGCGCACTTCAGCAACCGGCTCATCGGCAACCTTTCCGGCGGCTACCGCCAAAGGGTCGGCATCGCCCAGGCCATCATCCACCGGCCGCTGCTGGTGGTGCTCGACGAGCCTACCAACGGCCTCGATCCCAACCAGATCCTCGAAGTAAGGCAGCTCATCAAGGAAATCGCGGCAGACAGGTCGGTGATCTTCTCCTCCCACATCCTCTCCGAAATCCAGGCCACCTGTCAGGACATCATCATGATCGAAGGCGGGAAGATCGTGTTCAAAGACACGATGGATACGTTCAACAACTACATCGAGCCAGACAGCCTGGTAGCTACGATGGAAAACCCGCCATCCGCCGAAGAACTGCGGTCGATAGCGGGCATTAAGGAAGTGCAGTTCCTGTCTGACAAAACCGTCAGGCTGCGGTTTGAGCCGGCGGCAGACATTGCGGAGCATATCGTGGAAACGAGCGTGCTGCGGAAGTGGCGCCTCCGGGAGATCACGCTGGAGAAAAGCTCGCTCGACGCCATTTTCGCCCAGTTATCCAACAAAACATTTAAATCCGCCGTACCATCATGAAAGTCATAACCAGAATAGCCCGCCAGGAGCTGAGCCTCCTGTTCCATTCGCCGGTGGCCTGGCTCATCCTCATCGTTTTTCCCATCCAGATCGGGGTCAATTTCATTTACTACCTGCAGATGATCGGAAGGGCGCAGCGGATGGGCAACCATTTCAACGACGTCACCTCCATGGTATTCGCCGGCCTGCAGGAAGGGTTTTATCCCGGTGTGAAAGGCACGCTCTACTTCTACATCCCCCTGCTCACGATGGGGCTTATCAGCCGGGAAATGCACAGCGGTTCTATCAAACTGCTGCTGTCGTCGCCCATTAAAGTAAAAGACATCGTACTCGGGAAATATATGGCGATGATGGGATACGGCGCCCTGTTGCTGCTCATCATCTGCGCCTACGCCGTTGCCGGTTCGTTTTTCATCACGAACATCGACTGGTCTTTGCTCGCGTCCGGCGCCATCGGCCTGTACCTGCTCATCTGCGCCTATTCCGCCATCGGTCTTTTCATGTCGTCCCTCACCACTTACCAGGTGGTGGCGGCCATCAGTACCCTGGCGGTGCTGGCGGGGCTCAACTTCGTAGGCGGCCTCTTCCAGGGCAACGATACCGTTAGGCATATCACGTATTTCATGTCGATCGCCGGAAGAACGGAAAAGTTCATTTTCGGGTTGATCAGCACGCAGGACATCGTGTATTTCTGCATCGTCATCGGGTTCTTCCTGGCCATTACGGGCATGCGGCTGCAAGACCAGCGGGAGGCAAGGCCCGCCATGGCACGCGCCGCGAGGTACCTCGGGCTGGTGTGCATCTGCTTCGTAACCGGCTATCTCAGCTCCCTGCCGGCTTTGACGGGGTATCTGGACATGACGGCCACCAAGAACCATACCCTCGGGCCGCAAAGCCGCGAACTGATCGCGAAGATGGAACATCCGCTGAAGATCACCACCTACGTCAACATCCTCGATCAGAATTATTACCTCGGCGCCCCGGAAAAGAAGAGCGAAGACGAACGCATCCTCACGCCTTACCGCCGGTTCATGCCCGACATGCAAATGGAGTACGTGTATTATTACGATTTCTCCAACAACGAAGGGCTGTATAAAAATTATCCCGGTGAAAGCGACGCCGCCATCGCCAAAAAAGTAGCCGATATCCAGGACCTGGATTATAAAAAAGTGATGAAGCCGGAAGATGTGAAGAAGGTGGTGGATTTGAATTCTGAAGAAAACCGCCTCGTACGGTCGTTGCAATACGGCGACAGGCAAACCTTCCTCCGTTTCTACAACGATCTCCGCATCTATCCCGGCGAGCAGGAGTTCACCGCCGCGCTGAAGCGCCTGGTGACGCCGGAAGAGATCCCCGTGGTCACGTTCCTCCGCGGCAGTGGCGAGCGCAGTATCACCAAAGCCGGCGACGGGGCGTTCCGCACCTTCGTGAACGAGCTCACGTTCCGCGGCGCGCTCGTGAACCAGGGCTTTAACGTGGATACGGTAGACCTTACGAAGCAAGACATCGCCGCCACGACATCCGTGCTGGTGGTCGCAGATCCCAAAAGCGCATTCGAACCTGTTGTGCAGCAGAAGCTGGACGCGTACCTGGCCAGCGGCCGGAACCTCCTCGTGATCGCGGAGCCCGGCTCCCAGGAAGTGTTGCAACCCCTGTTGCAGCAGCTCGACGTGCACCCCGGCGATTCCGCCGTACTGGAAGAAAGCCGTGATTACGCCCCCGATTTCGTGCTGGCGCGGTTTGCAGACAGCGCAGGCGCTGTAGCGCCGCAGCTGGGCGGGTTCCAGGCGAGCGGCGGCATCGTATCGATGGCGGGCACCTTGCCGCTGCGGTTCGGTTCCGCAACGGGCTTCCGCACTATTCCGCTGCTGAAAGCGAAAAACAACGAAGCGCTGGCCGTGGCCGCCGAAAGAATGGTGAACGGGAAAGCACAGCGCATCATCGTTACGGGCGACGCGGATTTCATGAGCTCCGGCGAACTGGGGCGCCGCAAGCCCCTGGTTTGGAACCAGCCGCTCGTAACGGAAATGTTCCGCTGGTTCACTTATGGCGATTTCCCCGTCAACACGGGCGCCATCCGTTCGACAGACGCGATCGATACCACAGATAAAGGTATCATCACCATGAGAATAATTTTCATTGGCCTCATCCCCGGATCGCTCCTCGTATTCGCGGCGTTTTTGCTGCTGTACAGGAAGCGGAGGTAGTATTGCAGTGGATATAAAAACACGCAGCTGCAGGCCACCTCGCTTGCAGCTGCTAATCGAAAAGGAAGCAAAGCCCGCTCAGTTTGAGCGGGCTTTTTGTATGGGGCTGTTGTGTTAAAAAGAAATGATTATTCGTCTTTCAGGCAATGCAAAGGATTGGCCCTGGCCGCTTTCGCCGTCTGAACACCGATCGTGAACCATGCCGCCAGCAGCGCAATAATGGCCGCAGCCATGAAGTACAGCGGTGTGAGCGCAATGCGGTAGGCGAACCCGTTGAGCCAGTTTTTCATGAGGAGATAGCTGATGGGGATAGACACTGCGATGGAAAGGAGGACCACTTTCGTGAAACCGGCCGACAACACATAGAAAATATTCCCGTTGCTGGCGCCCAGCACTTTGCGGATACCGATTTCCTTCACCCGGCGCTCCACGCTGAACGCCGCCAGCCCCAGAAGCCCCAGGCAGGAAATGACGATCGCCAGCACGGTAAAGTACCTCGACAGCGTAGCCACCAGTTTTTCCAGGGTGTACTGCTGTTGGTAAGCCGTATCCATATAGTTGAAATTAAGCGTGTAGCCGGGATTGAAACGACCGTAAAATTCGCTCATCCGGCTGATGGTAGCGGGCTGGTCGTGTTTCTTCATCCGCACCATCACCAGCGCCGTAGCCTGCGGCTGTAGTGAGAACAGGAATGGCTGGACTTGTTCGTGCATCGAGTTGTAATGGAAGTCTTTGGTGACGCCGATGATCGTTCTCGGGTTATTGTCGAGGTAGATCGTTTTGCCGACGGGGTCTGTAATGCCCATCATTTTGATGGCCGCCTGGTTGAGGATCACGCCGGTGGAATCCGTTCCGAAGTTTTTGCTGAACGTTCTGCCCTGGGCCATCTCGATGCCGAGGGTTTCCAGCGCATCGTAATTTACCGGCATTTTGTGGAAACGGATTCGGTCGTCGGCGTTCTTGCCGTCCCACTGCACGCCCGGCCCCGGCAGGAAGGCGGGCATGATGATATTCTGCTGCACGGTGCTGGCGTTCACCACGCCGGGAATGGTTTTCAGCTCGCTGAGGAACGCGTCTGTCCGCTCGGCCACTCTTCCTTCCATCTCGAAATAAATGACATTGTCCTTATCGAAACCGGGCTGTTTGTTTTGCACGAATTGCAATTGCTGATACAGTACCATTGCCCCGACGATGAAAATGATGGAGACGGTGAACTGGAACGCGACCAATCCTTTCCTTACCCACGATTCTCCCTGTCCGCCGCCGGATTTGGCGCGCAGGATCGATGCCACGCCGAACCGCGACAGATAAAATGCCGGGTAACTGCCCGCCACGATCCCCACAGCCATGGTGATCCCCAGTACCGCCAGTACCAGTTGCCAGCTGAAGTGAATGGCCACGGCCCTGCCGGCGATGCGGTCGAACTGCGGGAGGAACAGCGCCACGAGCAATAATGCGATAAAAAGCGCGGCGAAGCTCATTACCAGCGATTCGCCGATGAACTGGAAGATGAGTTTATGCCGGCCGGCGCCCATGGCCTTTTTGATGCCGATCTCCTTCATCCGCCGCGAAGCTTTTGCGGTGGAAAGGTTCATGAAATTGATGCAGGCGATCAGGAGGATGAATGCCGCGATAATGGAAAACAGCCGTACATATTCGATCCTCCCGCCCGACTGTACCCCGTTTTCGTAATTCCCGTACAGGTAGCCGTCTGCATACTTGCTGAGGAACAACCGGGAGGGGAAAGGGGTGTTTTTATCCTTTTGCGCGATGAAATTCTCGATTTTTTGCTGGAACTGCGGGAGGTCGGTGCCCGGCTTCAGGACAACGAACGTCTGGAACGGCCCCGAGCGGAAATCTGCCGTTGCCGGAACGAAATCCTTCCAGGCGTCCAGCGGGAGCACGAAGTCGAATTGCTGGGTCGAAGATTCCGGCTGATCGGCGTACACGCCCGATACGGTGCAGGTTTTCATGAAACTCAGCCATTTCCATTCCAGCGTTTTCCCGACGGCGTTATCGGCCGACCGGAAGAGCTGCTCCGCCAGGCGCTTCGACAGCACTACCGAATTCTTGTCTGCCAGCACACTGGCCGCGTTCCCCCGGATGAGCGGGAAGCTGAACATCCGGAAGTAATCCTTCCCCACGAAATTGCCGCTCGCGCCCATCACCTCGTTCGTCCAGCCGATATTGAATTTTTTGAACCATTCCGGCGGTGTCATGCTCACGGCGTATTCGACTTCAGGCATGTCGGATTGCAGGGCATCGCCCAATCCGCCGCCCGTTCCGGTAACGGTGTTGATGCGGCCGTCCTGTTCGCGGTTGACCATCACCTGGTATAGCCGGTTGCCGTTTTCGTGGAAGCCGTCTACCCGCAACTCCCCGGAAATCCAGAGGTAGATCAGCAGTGCCACGGCCAGCCCGGTGGAAAGCCCTACCAGGTTGATGATGAACGTGGTTTTGAAGCGCCTGAAATTGCGGAGGGTGATCTGGAGATAGTGCCTGAACATGGAATTAGGTTTATGGATATATGAACGATGGAATTTTCCGGTTAAGGGAAGATGCAGGCCGGATGGTTTTCCATAAATATTTTTTTCCGCAGGGCTTTTCCGTTATTTGCTGCCGGGTGATTTTTGCGGCGATGTGGTAGGCCCTTCCACTACCAGGTTCCCGTTTTTCAGGATGCGCATCCGGTCGATGAAGACAACGCGTTTATCGCCAGTGGCCGAGGTGCGGGCATGGTACACGCAGAGCATTTCCTTACCGTCCGGCGAATAAGTAATGCTGTTGTGACCCGTTCCGGTAACGATGCCGCCTTTCTCCACGTTCTTTTGCAGCACGGGGTTGTTGGCCGCTTTGATGAACGGGCCCAGGGGGCTTTTCGCCGTCGCGTACCCGACGGCGTAGTTCTTGCCGCCGAAATAATTCGCGGAATACATCATATAGTAAGTATTGCCTTTTTTGAAAGTTACGGAGCCTTCGGTCCACCGGCGGTTCACTTCCTTCGACGTCACCGATCTGCTTTCCCATTCCGCCTGCTTATCGTCCATCTTTACGGGCGGGCGCAACAGCAGTACGGGTTCGCCGATCACGCCGCTGAAATCCGGTTTCAGTTCCACGCCATACACCCAGCTTTCCTCGATTTCCTGGTACCATCCCTGTTTGCGGGCCCAGTCGGCCACTTCGCTGTCTACCGCGTGTTTGTAGCAGCAGCGGGAATAATACAGGTAGATTTTCCCGTTATCGTCGAAGAAGACATTGGCGTCGATGATGGGGTATCCGGGATCAAAAACGGGCCTTTGCATGACGTCGGTGAACGGACCGGTGGGTGAATCGGCTACGGCCACGCCTATGCGGAAATGTTCGAGCTCCTTGCCGGGGTTCTCTTTCCACTGGGCGCTGTAGAACATCCAGTATTTCCCTTTATAGGCGTAGACTTCGGGCGCCCAGTAAGCCCCGCCCCATGCGGCGGTGGAATCGCTCCAGCCGTTGGGGTTGCTGGCATGGAAAACCTGTCCCTCGTTTTCCCAATGCACCAGGTCGGCCGACGACCAGGCCGCGAACCCGTTCCTGGCGCCGCCGGTGCCGTACATGTAGTATTTGCCGCCCGGTACTTGTAACACGTACGGGTCGCCGAACTCAACGGGCAATGGGTTCTGAAAGGTGCGCGCAGATTGGGCGAGGAGCGGAGAGCCGGCGGTAATGAGCGCCAGGATGAGGTTTCCGGTAAGAAAGATGCTTTTCATGGTCATTATGCTTGATAAATAGCGTGGAATCCATACAAATATAACCGCCAGTCCCTGCATTTTATACCCCCGGTCCGCTGAACAAACCCCATGAACTTTTAAACAAAGCAAATTCGGCCCGCAGAACAAAGTGCCCCGGCGGCGGGCGTCCTACTTTTGTTTCAACAAACAAAAACGAAACGAGCATGAAACAGTACAACAACCAGGGCGCCCTGCAGCACCCGCTCCGCTCGGGCTTCAACGCCCAATCTACTACGGCAGACGTGATCGCCGGTGTTGACCTTTCCGGGAAAATTGCGATCGTAACAGGCGGGAATGCCGGTATCGGCGTAGAAACCACCAGAACATTGGCGGCCGCCGGCGCTACGGTGATCGTTCCGGCGCGCGATGTGCAAAAAGCCCGTAAAAACCTCGAAGGCATCCCGCAGGTGGAAATCGAGGCCATGGATATGATGGACCCCGCGTCTATTGATGCTTTCGCTGAAAAGTTCCTGGCTTCGGAAAGGCCGTTGCACCTGCTGATCAACAACGCGGGTATCATGTGGGTGCCGCTGCGCAGGGATGCGCGCGGGATCGAATCTCAGCTGGCCACCAATTACATCGGGCAGTTCCACCTCACGGCGAGGCTCTGGCCAGCGCTGAAGGTGGCGAACGGGGCGAGGGTGGTAAATGTATCGTCGCTGGGTCATCAGATGGGTGGCGTCGATTTCGACGATCCGAATTTCCTGCACCGGCCGTATGAAACCCTCCAGGCCTACGGGCAATCGAAAACCGCCAGCAATCTGTTCGCCCTGGAGCTCGACAACCGGGCCGCCCGCTTCCAGGTACGGGCGTATTCCGTGCATCCGGGCTCGATCGGCGGCACGGAACTGGGCCGGGAAGCGCCGCTGGAACTTTTCCAGCAGATGGGCTTCGTGGATGAACAGGGGAATATGCGCCCGGAAGTGCTGGCGTCCCTCAAAACCGTCCCGCAGGGCGCGGCTACCACCGTGTGGGCCGCTACGAGCCCGCTGCTCAGCGAAATCGGCGGGGTTTATTGCGAAGACGGTGATGTGGCGGAACTCCTGGGCCCCGACAGCGCCAGACTCCACCAAAGCGGCGTATCGCCCGCCTCGCTGGATGCGCACAGCGCCCAACGCCTCTGGTCGCTCACCGAAACCATGACCGGCATCGAATTCGACATCCGCTGACCCAACCCGTTCTTCATCCCCTGAAAAATACATTCCCATGCGTACCTCCATCCTCCCGAAAAGAAATCCCGTGCATCGCAGTCATGGAACGCAAGCCCGAAAAGGCCTCGTGTTCATCCCCGATATGAGCGGGTTTACAGCGCTCGTTCGCAGTACGGACCTCATTACCGGACAAATCATCACCTGCGAGCTGCTGGCCGTTATCCTGCAGCACAACACCCTCGGGATGGAGATCGCGGAGATCGAAGGCGATGCCGTCTTTTTCTACAAATGGGATGCGATACCCGCTATGGAAGCACTGTACGCACAGTTTGAAGCGATGAAAGCCGCGTTCGACGCCAAGCTCCGCGAACTGGAAGCACAGTTCGGGCTGCAGCTGGATCTGCACCTCAAAGCCATCGCACATTACGGGGATATGACGGAATTCTCGGTTGGGGCATATCATAAACTGTACGGAGAAGTGGTGGTGGAAGCGCACCGCCTGCTGAAGAACAATGTGCCGGCACGGTCGTACCTGCTGGTGACGGATGCGCTGCAACCCTTGCAGACCGGGAGCCTCACCGCAGCCGGGCGCTCTAGCCAACTGTGCGAGCTGTACGGCGGACTGCGGGGCCTTTGCTTCACGTACATCCTTTTTAACAGGCGGCAACAAAAACGCCACTCAATTTGATCCATTCACCATTCCCGAAGTTCCCATTGCGGCCGATTATGCTTATTTTTATACAAGCGGCTGCGGCGGAGCGTAAAATTCAGCACATGGAATACCAGGCAAAATATATTACCGAAGATATCAAACTGTCTTGCTATCAAGACAAATTCTTCAAGTCGGACATCCTGTTCGAGCACCACATGCTCATCTGGTTCATTTCCGGTGAAACGAAGATCGTGCAGTCGGAAGGGACGTACATCTTCCAGCAGGGCGATATTTTCCTCATCCCGCGCAACCAGCTGGCTACGATCATCAATTATCCGAAAAACGGGCTTCCGCATCAAACGGTGGTCATGCATCTCACCACGCCCTGGCTGCGGGATTTTTATGAAAGGCTCGGCGTGAAACCGAAGCCCGCGGCAGCGCAGAAGATCCGCCACTTCAGGGACCATCCGCTGCTGCAAAGCTGCCTGTCGTCACTGGTGCCGTATTTCGATATGCAGGAACTGCCGAAAGACATCGCCCATCTGAAAATCATGGAAGCCGTCACCATCCTGCGTTCCCTCGATCCGGAGATAGACGGCATGCTCGCCAGTTTTGAAGAACCGGGAAAAATCGACCTGACGGATTACATGGAGAAAAATTTCATGTTCAATATGCCGCTGGAAAAATTCGGTTACCTTACGGGCCGGAGCCTCACTACTTTCAAGCGCGACTTCAAAAAAGCGTTCGACACTACGCCGCAGAAATGGCTCACGCAAAAGCGGCTGGAGCTGGCGCATTACCAGTTCGTGGAGAAAAAGAAGAAACCCATCGATGTCTGCTATGAAGTGGGATTCGAGAACCTGTCGCATTTTTCCTTCGCGTTCAAAAAACATTTCGGCTATGCGCCTACTTCGCTGCTGGCGGCCCGGGGGTAGGGGATTTTCCTTACATCATGTCAAACATTCACTCATCAAGTTGGGATTGCGAAATTGCAGGCGTATGGATATTATTGGATAAATACCGAGATATGAGATCAATACTGACCATTGCCATTTTATTCCTGAGCGTCGCCACATTCGCGCAAAGCCCCGTGAAGTGGAGTTACGCTTCCAAAAAAGTGTCGGAAGGTACGTACGAAGTACGTATTTCGGCCAGCGTATCGAATCCCTGGCACATCTACAGCCAGGCCAGCCCGGAAGATGCGGCCACGCCCACGAAGATCGTTTTCAAAAAGAGCCCGCTGCTTACCCTGCAGGGAACGGCGAAGGAAAACGGGAAGATGATCAGCAAATTCGAGGAGTCTTTCGGAAAAACCGTGAAGTTTTATGAAGGCCAGGTGGAATTTGTGCAGATCGTGAAAGTGAAGGGAAAGGCGAAGACGAAAATTTCGGGCACCATTGAATACATGGTCTGCAACGATCATGAATGCCAGCCGGGAGAACCGGTCGATTTTTCGGTGGCGTTGAACTGATACAACGGCGGCTCACGGGCCGCCGTTTCTTTTTAAGGGCGCGCGGTTGGCAAACGGGGTTTCCTTATCTTTAATGGATCATGTACGAACAGATAGACCAATTCGTAGACCGTTGCATCGCCCTCACACCGGAGGAGCGGGCGTATTTCCATTCACTCCTGAAGTTCAGAAGGGTACGGAAGCGGACGTATTTGCTGCAGGAAGGGGAGGTGTGCGATTTTGAAGCGTATATCGTGAAAGGGTGCATCCGTACGTACTATCTCAGCGACGATGGAACGGAAACCATTCTGACTTTCGCGATTGAAGACTGGTGGGTGAGCGACCTGTACAGTTTTACCGATCAGCAGCCTTCCAACATGTTCATCGAAGCGTTGGAGGATTGTGAAGTGCTGGTCATCGACCGGAAAAGCAAACGCGAGCTGTTCGAGAAAGTCCCCAAGTTCGAGATCCTGTTCCGGCTGCTGGTGCAGCGGGCCCTGTTCGCCCTGCAGCGCCGTTTCCACAGTATGGTCTCGCAAACGGCGGAGCAACGCTATCTCGCTTTCCTGGAAAAATACCCCCAGGTGGCGCAACGCGTTCCGCAGAACCAGATCGCGCGGTACCTGGGGGTATCGCCTGAATTCCTCAGTAAAGTGAGAAGCAGCCTGCAAAAGCGGAAATAATGCCTTAGCTGAAGATCAGCGAATTGGCCAGTTTGATTTCGTCTCCGCTGATGGTATGCCCCATGTTGTCGTAAATCTTTTCCGTTACCGTAGCGCCCATCTCCCGCAAAATCGCCGTCGAGGCTTGCACTCTTTCCACCGGAACATGAAAGTCGGGGTTGGAGCTGCCGATGAATATGGGCGTTCCGCCAAAATTCCCGTTGTAATTACTTTTGTCGATCGTGTCGCCGATGAGGCCACCCGTGAAGGCAACCGCCCCGCCATACCGTGCGGCGTTCCGCGCCAGGAATTCGAGCGTGAGGCAAGCGCCCTGCGAGAACCCGAGGAAATACGTGTTTTCCTGCGCAATACCCCGCCGTTCCAGGTGGTCGGTGATGTGTTTCAATTGATCGATGGCGGCCGATAACCAGGGCTCGTTTTGCGCCGGCGGCGCCAGGAACGACTGCGGGTACCAGGTATTGTTCGTGGCCTGGGGCGCCAGCAGGGCAAAGTCTTTCACGGAAAGGTGCGCCGCCAGCGAAAGGATGTCTTCCGCAGATCCCCCTCTTCCATGTACCATGATCAATGCCTTCGTGGCTTCAGACAGCGGTTTCCCGGCCGTGACTATATTTTCGGTGTGCATAGCTTTTTATTTTATGACGGGCAGTTCCCTTTCGATGGCAGCCCGGTATTGTTCGTACTGTTTCGGGAGTTTCAGGTTGGTTCCGAGCTGATCGAGCGGCTCGTCTACCGTGAAACCCGGATTGTCTGTCGCGATCTCGAACAGCACGCCGCCCGGTTCCCGGAAATACAGCGAATAGAAATAATCCCGGTCGATCTGCGGCGTGATCTGCAATCCACCGGCCAGCACTTTTTCCCGATATTCCATCTGGTCGGCGTTATTGGCGACCCTGAACGCTACGTGGTGGTTCGTACCGGCTGCCTGTTTGCCCGGCGCTCCGTCCGGCAGTTCCAGCAGGTCGATGGTCCCTGCATTGGCCACGGCATCGGTCACGAACCGGTAGCGGTTGCCTTCCTGCGACTGCAGGCGGTATCCGAAGATATCTGTCAGGACTTTCGCCGTGGCGTCGATCTGTTTCAGCGATAAAGTGGTGCTGTGGAAGCCCTTCGTCGCCATATCCGCCTTTACTTCCGCCGTTTCCCAGGGAATGCGCGCATCTTCCGCGGCGGGGATCACCAGCTGGAGCTGAAGCCCGTCGGGATCGGTGAACGAAAGGCCCGTTTCACCGAAGCGCGGAGCGGTTTCGGAAAAGGCGACGTTGTGCCGGGAGAAACGTTCCTTCCAGGCGTCGAGGCTGCCGGAGGGCACGGCGTAAGCGATTTCGGTGGCCATGCCGGTGCCGCTTTTTCCCTGGCCGATGTTTTTCCAGGGGAAGAAGGTGAGTATGGTGCCGGGGGTGCCGTGCTCGTTGCCGTAATAAAAGTGATAGGTGCCGGGATCGTCGAAATTCACGGTCTTTTTCACCATTCTCAATCCCAGGACTTTCGTATAGAAATCGTAGTTCTTTTGGGCATCGGCCGCAATGGCGGTGATGTGATGAAGGCCCAGTATCTGTTTTTCCATGATGGCAGGATTAAAGGTTATTGTGATCGAGTGCTGCGCGGAGCTCGTTTTCGAGCAATCCGCTGCCGCCTCCGTAATGTCTGATGATTTTTGTGGCCGGGTGATGGGCAGCTACCGCTTCGCGGAAGATGGCTTCGTCGGATGCGGAAACGCCCACGCAGAGGAGCACCGCGTTGAACGATGCAGCGCCGAGCCGGGCGAGCCCTTCTTCCCGCGACAGCGCGATCGTGCCGTTCCATCCTTCGTGACTGTTCAGCAGTCGTTCCACTACCTGCATGATAGCGGTATCATATCCAACTGCCAGCAGGTGTAATTGTGCGTTATGGTCCATGATGTTGGGGGATTAATGTTGAAAATCCATGGGAACGTCCATGATGAGCAATTGCGCGTCGGGGCTCAGCGCGCGGATATCGATCCCGGCGGTTTCCCAGATACCGAGCCCGTCTCGCGCGGCGAGTTCCTTCCCGTCGATGGAGAACCGGCCTTTCACCACGAACGCGTACATGCCATTTCCGGGTTTGCGGACATCGTAGCGATGGCTTGCCCCGTTTCGGAACGAACCGAAGCTGAACCAGGTATCACTGCGCACCGAAGCGGCGGTATCCGGGCCGATGAACGCATGCATCCGGTTTTTTTCGCCCGCCAGGGGCAAGGTGCCCAGCGCATAGCGGGGTGGTGTGTTCAGGTCTTCGGGGTAAACCCATATCTGGAGGAATTCCGCCGTTTCTTCGGTACTGTTGTTGTATTCGCTGTGGAAAAGCCCGCTCCCGGCGTGCATCAGCTGGATGTCGCCCACGCCCGCTACGGCCGAGTTGCCGGCAGAATCGTCGTGTTTGAGGCTGCCTTTCAGCGGGATGCTGATAATCTCCATATTATCGTGCGGGTGGCTGCCGAAGCCCTTGCCGCCGGGCAGCACATCGTCGTTGAGGACCCGCAGCGCGCCGAAGCCCATTCGCTTCGGGTTGTAATAACTGCCGAAACTGAAGGTTTTCTGACTGTCGAGCCAGTCGTGGCGGTCGTGGCCGCGGGTATCTGCTTTGTGATGGATGTATTGTGACATTGCTTCCTTTTTACATCACAAAGTTCCGTCGCGCTGCGTCCCCGGCCTATGAACCAGTTTAAGAAAGCGGCTTAATCTAGATTAAGATTTTTTGGGGCGGGAAGGCATATTTTAGGGGAAAACCGGCTAATTTGACGGCTATTACCGGGAAACCGGTATTCCCCGCTTTGGGAAACCATCGTATCATCAATCCCCTAAAACGCACGTTCATGAAAATCTATCTGTTTCTGTTACCGGCGGCGATGTTGTTCAGTTGCCAGCAAAATAAACCGGCCCAGGTGCCGGAAACGGTAAAGGAGGAAGCCGGGCCCGCCGATCTCCCCGAAACCCGGAAAGGCATGATCAAGGTAACGATCCTGTATCCCAACGGGGAAGGCATGCATTTCGATATGGACTATTACAAAACGAAACATATGCCGATGCTGCAACGGTTGATGGGCGATTCCCTGAAAGCCGTCAAAATCGACAAAGGCCTCGGTGGCCGGCCCGGCGAGCCGATCCCTTACCTGGCGATCGGGTACCTGTATTTCGAGCGGCTGTCGGCCTACGAAAGCACGTTTGGCCCCAACGCGAAGGAGATCCTGGCCGATATCCCGAAATATACCAACATCAAGCCGGTGGTCCAGGTGAGTGAAGTGCTGCAATAAAAACGGAAAAGCCGGTGAGCGATTACCGGCTTTTTTATTGGCGCAACGGGCGGCTATTTCGCCCGGTACACCGATTTTCCTTCCTTGAACGTCTCCATCACGCGGATGCTTCGGATGGCGAGGGGATCCACTTTCAAGGGGTTTTTATCGAGGATGATGATGTCTGCTTTCTTCCCCGTTTCCAGCGTGCCTTTTTCGTTTTCCTCGCCCCATTGCCACGCGGCGTTGATGGTAATGGCTTTCAGCGCTTCGTACGGACTAACCCGCTGTTCCGGCCCCAGGATCACGCCGGAGCGGGTTTTGCGGTTAACGGCCGCGTAAACCGCCGTCAGCAGATCGGGCGGGGTTACCGGCGCGTCGTGGTGTATCGTGAAGCGGATGCCGTGTTTCAGGCCATCTTGCAGTGGACTGATCCTTTCCGCCCTTTCCTTGCCCAATACGCTGTTCAGGTGCCAGTCGCCCCAGAGGTAGCAATGCGTCGGGAACCAGCTGGGCATAACGCCGATTTCCTTGAACCGCGGCACCTGGTCTGCGCGGCAAACCTGGCTGTGGATGAGCACGCAACGCATGTCGGGTGTTAAAAGCCCTTCTTTTTTGAGGCTGTCCATCAGCGAAAGCCCTTCATCGATCGCCGCATCGCCATTGCAATGGATATGCGCCTGCATGCCGTGGGAAAAGATGTTTTTCAGGCCTTTGTAGGCCGCTTCGTGGGAGTAGATCGGGTGGCCTTTATACCCGGCCTGCTCGCCATCCGGTGGAACGAGGTAGGGCTGCGTGAGCCAGGCGGATTTGCCTTGCGGTGAACCGTCGAACGTCATTTTGATGGCGCCGATCTTCACGCGGCGATGATATTTGTTGTAATACGGTTTGAAATTCCCGAGGCTGTCGGCATTGGTATCGTAATCGGGCAGGATGATGTAATCGCCTTTCAGCAGCCCGCGATCGTTGGCGGCCATGAGCAGGCGGATGTTCTCGGGAACGGCGCGCCCGTCGCAGATCGTCGTTTCCCCGTTCGCAAACCATTCGTTCTCGGCGGCCTTCAGCAATGTAAATGTTTCCTCGGGCGAAGTAGGCGGCATCTTTCCCATGAGGAACATCAGTGCGTTGATGTTGGCGTTTTCCTCCATTTTTCCGGTCAGCCGTTTTGCCGATTTGTCTTTACCGATAACGCCGCCGGAAGGATCGGGCGTGTCGTAACTGATTTGCATATCCTTCAGCAATACCGAATTCGCCACGCCCATATGCCCGGACGCATGCATGATGTACAGGGGATGATCGGTGGTAACGGCATCCAGTTCCTGCGCGGTAGGGTGGCGGTGTTCCTGCATGACGGCATCGTCGTACCCGTTACCGATGACGGGCGTTCCCGGCGGGATTTTGTTGGCGGCGATGTAATCTTTCAACGCTTTTTGCAGTTCGGGGATAGACATCACGGTGCCGTATGGCTGTGGCATGAGGTTGGCGGCAACCGACAGCGTGGCGTACTGCGTCACGTGCCCATGTGCATCAATGAACGCCGGCATTAATACCTGTCCGTGCAGGTCGATCACGGAAGTGGAATCCCCTTTCGCCGCCAGCACTTCCGCTTTATTACCGGCCATGGATATCTTCCCGTCCTGAATGGCGATGGCTTCCACGTACGCTGCGCTGTCGCCCGCCATGGTGAGCATATCGCCGTTCACGAAAATGATGTCGGGCCCTTTGGTTTTCGTGCCACAGGCCGTTGCGAAGGCGAAAAGCAGCACTAATAGCAACTGTACCGGGAAGGGGAATTTTGTTTGCATGGTGCAGGACGGTTTACAGTTAAACAACAACGCCGGCGCCATTGTTTGGCGCCGGCGTATTTTGTGGCCATGCGATGATGGTTATCGGATAAGTATCACCGTTCCTGTAAACGTTTCGATGCGGTCATCGTCCAGCAGCACCTGGACGAAATAAACGTAGGTGGCCGCACTGGCCGGGCCCTTGATCCCGGTGCCGTCCCAGCCGAATTGGCGGTCGTTGGCCGGGATGTTATGTCTTTCGAAGAACGATCTGCCCCATCGGTCGTAAATGATGAAATCCTTTACGGTTTTGATGTTCAGGCTGCCGATCACGTAGAATACATCGTTCACGCCGTCTTTGTTCGGCGAGAACGCGGTCGGCATTTCGACGGTTTTGCGGATGAAGGTTTTGAGGTCGAAAACGGCGGTGGAAGTACAGAAAAACTCATTGGTGGCCGTAACGCGGTATTGCATGGAAGAACCGGTGCGGTTGACGATGGGCTGTTCGCATGTTGTGCAGGACAGTCCCAGTGCGGGCTCCCACTGCCAGTTACGTGCGGGGCCGCCGGTGAGCAAGGGTTGCAGGCGAAGCGGGCCGGCCGGCCGGGGCGATATAAGGGAGCCTGGTTCCGGGAATCTGACGATAAATGGCAGGGGGCTCTCCGCATGTTCATTATTGGTAAAATCCGATTCGACGAGCGGAGCTGCCGCGCTTTGTCCGGGATCGTTTACCCGCGCCACTACTTCGCCGGAAGCCGGTGTGGGAATGATGTACTGCACCATCACGCAATTGGCGGTTTGAGACGCCGGAACGAACGTGGTGGCCAATGCGCGGGCAGTCGGCCCATCATAAAATGTAACCGGGATGCCGCCGTACACCACATCGTAACCGTTTTGCATGCACACCTGGAACTTAACGTAGGTGCGGTTGTTGTCGTAACATTTGACGTCGCGGATTTGGACGGTGAGATCTGCCGGGAATTGCTGCGCCTTCGCGGTGGCGGATGTGGTGCAGCCAAACCGGTTCGTGAGCACCAGTTTCACGACAGACGTGTCCAGCACCCTGATATCCGGCGCCAGACAGGTTTTGCAGCTCAGTTCGGAAGTTCCCGACTCGATACTCCACCGGTAGCTTGCCGGTGTGAAATGTTCCGTGGTGAAATGTAAGGGATAGCTGTGTTTGCGGATAACGGTCGTGTCTCCGGGATAAACCGTAGCGATCGGTCCGTGGTGCTGCGCCGAATGAAGGTTATTGGCGGGCCCTGTTTCCGCAACGGAAGCGGCGGGGTTCACGATCGCGAAGAGCTTGCCCGTGGCCGTTCCCGGGATCACCCGGTCGAAAGTTTCGCAGGCGCCGCCGCTGAACTGCCCGGTCTGGAAAGCATTTCCCAGTCGATGGGCCCCCGGCTGCGCGGGGTCCCCGTCATAAAATACAACTTCCAGGCCCGGGGGGATATTCCCTTTCGCGTACTGGTTGCAGATCGTGAAATCCACATGCACCTGGCCGCTGGCAGCGCATTCCGAGCCATCGATCTTCACCGTGTAATCGTCCACGATAGGGAGGTTCAGGGTAACGGTGGCCGTATCGTAACATTTGTATTTGCTTTCCGCAATGAAGGTTTTAATGAGTTGCGTCCCTTTCCGGTAAGGTGCGGTAAATACCGGCCCGATGCAATCGCTGCAGCTGAGGTATTCAGGAAGGTCCCATTTTCCTGCGGCGATATCGCCGCCGCGGTCGGGCTCCGGGGAAAAAGTCACCTGCTCGCCGGGCTGCAAAGTGAATTCGTCGGTGACGATCTTGACCTTGAACCGGAAGTTTTTGGTAAAATTGAAATTGTTGCCGTAGTTGGATTCATCGATCCCGGTATTGGGGAACGTCAGCGGCACGATGCTGCCCGTATCGTTGAGCACCGCCACCACGGTGTCGAAATCCGAACGGCCCGCGGCGATGATCGTGGTTTCGAGATAGGAGGGGCATTTGCCTTTCAATGCGTACGGGATAAGGTAAGGGCTCCCCAGCAGCCGGGCCCCCGGCAGGCGAGGGTCGCGGTCGTAGAAGGAGACAGGCGTTTTCGCCGGGATTTCCTTGTAGCCGAAGTTGTAGAAATACAGGGACACGCGGATTTTATCCTTGTCGTAACAGTCCACCGAGCGGACATAAATGGCGCCATCGGCCGTGGGGTCGTCTACCGTAAAAGTGAACGCGTTCGTAGTGTCGGTACAGCTGCCGTCGGTAGCTTCCAGCCGTACGGTGTAGGTGCCGGGCACTTTGAAAATATACCGGAGGTCTTTGTCCGTGCTCACTGACTGTTCCATCATCCCCTTATCATTCCGCATCAGCCACCGGAAAGCCGTCGCGTTTTCGGAGCGGTTGGTGAAAAGGATGCTGTCCAATTCCACATTTTCCTTCGAGGCGATTTTCCTTTTATCCGGGTAAAACCGTGCCACCACGCCGCAGCTCACCTGCACTGTTTGATGGTGTGTCGCGAAACATCCCACGGTAGCGGTATAGGCGCGCAGCGCCACGTGGTAGTTTTGTTTTTTATCCGTGAGCAGGCTGAAATCCGTCGTGGTAGCTTCGAGCTGGCCGTTCACCCACCACTCGTACCGCGTTGCGCCGGTGGATGTATTGGTAAATTGAACGGTGTTCCCCATCACCGGAAAATCGATATCCCGCGTAAATCCTGCCTTCACCGCGTCTGCACAGGGCTCGCTGCACAAGGTGCTGCCGATCATCCCGGGAAGCGACGTGGCAATGAAGTTGCGCATCCGTTCTGCCTGTCCTTCCGTGAAAGAAGAAACACAGCCGCTGCCGCCGCCATAATCCATGAAGTTGTCCGGGAGGTCGGGCACGTCCGTCGTGAAGCCGGAAAGCGTATCGGTGTGACAGCTATTCTCCGGATCGCTGCAGGCGAAACCGCCGTTGATGGATTTGTCTGGCGGCGTATCGCACACCATATCGCCATCCGTTGCACAATCGTTATTCTTGCAGTCCATCGCCGCGAAAGTGTGCAGCAAACTGAGGTAATGCCCCATTTCGTGGGCCATTACGCCCACGCCAAGGCCCGCCACTACGATATCTCCGCCGGCGCTGGCATATCCGCCCATTTTCAGTCGACGCCATTTCCCGCATTCGAAGTTTTGCATGAATTCGGACTTGATGTCTTCCACCACCCAGATATTGATGTACCGGCTGCCGTCCCAGCGCCCCATGGCGGTAACGTCGCCGCCTTCCATGTCGGCGTCGAAATCGCCGAGGTAGGTTTTGGCGCGGAGGATGCCGGTGGTTTTGCCACCGTCGGGGTCGGTTTTGGCGAGGCAGAACTGAATGCGCGTGTTGGTCCTGGCCCCGGCGAAAGCGCCCGTTTGGCCGTAGGCGTCGTTCAGTTGCTGGAGCGCCGCGGCCACGTCTGCGTCCGTTATGGACGAGGGGTCGGCGTTGAGGATATGAAAAACGACGGGCAGCACATAATCGGTTGCGGCTTTGCTTTGCGCGCTGGCCGTAAATTGACGGATGCGTTGGTTCATGCCCGTTTCGCGGGAACGGAAAGCGGGATTGTCGCGCAGTTTGGCCAGCAGGATGTCTGATCCGCAGGTGAAGGCCGGTTGCGTCGATTGTGCGTGTAAGGTGGTGATGCCGAATAAATACAGGAAACCGGTGAACAGGGTCTTCCGGATCGAAAATTTGCTCATAGGACGTTGTGCTTCAAATAGTACGGTTAAATTGCTGACAATAAAGAGTCTCGATACTGTGTGCTCATGCCTTGTTCACTGATCTGTGTTTCGCCGGGGCAAGTTAGGGATTCTTTGCGGTTTTCGGACAGGGTTTTCGGGAGGATATCGGCCCGCCCGCGCAACATTCGATTGCAAATTCCGGTGGCGGCTCCGTCAAAAAAACATGTAAATTGGTCAAAATGCATCTGGCAGGGTTGGCGGCTGCGGGGGTACATTTGGAGGGACTGATAAACGCATGAAACTGAAAAATTCCCGGGATGATATTTGAAAGGTTAATACTTGGCACTGCCGGCATCGGCGGCATCTGGGGACCGGTGGAGCCGGCGGCGTCCGTTGAAACGGTGCTGCTGGCGATGGAACTGGGCATCGGGGCGATAGATACCGCTCCCGCCTACGCGCAGGCCGAACAGTTCGTCGGCGAAGCGCTCCGGCAATGGCGGCGCCCGCTGCCAGCCATCAGCTCCAAGGTAGGCCGGCTGCCCGGGACCACAGCGTACGACGGGCATTACGATTACAGCCGCGACGCCATGTTCCGCAGCGCGGCGGCTTCGCTGGAAAAACTGGGTATCCCGGAGCTGGACGTTCTCTTCCTCCACGATCCCGCACAAATCCCGCAAAACGATTTCGAAAGGGTGGTGGAAGTGATGGTGGAACTGAAAGACCGTGGTTACGCCCGTCATATCGGGATCGGCGGCAACCCGCCCCTGTACGCCTGGCCATGGCTGGTAGATGATACCTTCAGCGTGCTGATGGAATACAACCGCCTCAACGCCTGCCACACCCCCGCGCTGGAAACCTCCCTGCCCGCGGCCCTCGCTGCCGGCAAACGTTATTACGCCGCCAGTCCGCTGAACATGGGCGCCCTCGGCCGCCCGTTCGCCGAATTCTCCCGCAATCCGCCCGCATGGCTGCCCGAAAGCGACATCACCGCCGCCCGGAGCCTCCACCTGCTGGCCGAAAGCGAAGGGCTCGCACTGCGCACCATGGCACATCGCTTCCTGCTGTCTTTTCCACCGGAATTCAACATCGTCATCGGCCCGTCTAACCCGGAAGAACTACGGGCAACCCTCGGCGACTTCACCGCCGGGCCGTTATCAGCCCCGCTATTCCAGAAAATTCTACAATCGAGCAAGGAGAAATCACTGACATGAACACGATCAACGACCAGATTTTCAATATCACCCGCGTAAAAGTTACCGTGCTGGAGCCCGTGCCGGCCGTTACGCCCTTCCAGGACGCTACCATGGGCCCTTTCCTCACGTTCGGCCTCGCCGTGATCTCGCTGGAAGACGAGCACGGCATCGTGGGCGAAGCGCCGGTTTTCAGCAGCTACACCAATATCCTGGAGTCCTGCTTCCTGCCGATCCTGCTGCACGGGGGAGGCATTCCTTACGAAGAATTATATCATAAGCTATATTGGTCGATTCGGAACGAAGGGTTCCGCGGCGCCGCGGCTGCCATGCTGGGGCAAATCGATTTTGCCCTGCACGACCTCGCCGCAAGGCGCGCCGGCCGGCCGTTGCACCGCTATCTCGGCGCGGAAAAGAACGACGTGAAAATCTATGGCAGCGGCGGCGGCACCAACTATACCTATGCCCAGCTGGAAACGGAGGTCAGTTACTTCCTCGGGAAAGGCGTGGATTGCTATAAAATGAAGATCGGCAAGGATTTCGGCGGGCGGCCGCAGGAAGACGCTGAACGCGTCCGGTTCGTTCGCAGCCTCCTGGGGCCCGATGTGCAATTGGCCGTAGACGTAAACCAGGTCTGGCAGGCAGACCAGGCCCTCCGTTTCCTCGACGAAACCGCCGCCTGCAACATCGCGTGGATCGAGGAGCCGGTGCACTCCGCCGGCATGGAGCACATCCATCGTGTATGCGCAGGATCGCCGGTGAAAGTCGCTTTCGGTGAATCGGAACGCACCTCGCGGATGTTCCCCACGCTGCTGAAAGCCGGCGTCAAACACCTCCAACCCGTGCCCACCCAGATCGGCGGTGTGCGCGAATGGGCGGAAGTGCGGGACATGGCATTGCGCAACGGGGCCGATTTTTCCTCCGGCGGATATTCACTGTACACGGCAGGCCTCATGGCCACGGCACCCGATTCCTGCCGCGTGGAATACCTGTACCCGATCATGTCCGGACTGGAGAAATATTTCAGCGTCCGGCCGGAATGGCGCCCGGGTGGCTGGTCGCTCCCGGATATCGAAGGGTCGCCGGTGCGCATCGACTGGGATTACTGGTCACGCGCCGGGAAAATCACCCGGTCTGTTACCTGGGACGCGGCAGATATGGCCGCCTATCGACCGAATGTCATTTTGTAAATCATAAAATGGAAAATATTTGAAAATCACCCTGGCATCTTCCGATTATGCAGTGCTGCTGCTGTACGTAGTTGCATTGCTGGCCACCGGTTTTTATCTGAACAGCCGGAACAAGGCTGCCGGCAAGGATATTTTCCTCGGCGGCCGATCGCTGTCGTGGTGGCAGATCGGTTTTTCGCTGTTCAGCGCCAACGCAGGCCCGTCTATGCTCGTAGGCTTCGCAAGCATCGGTTTCACGCAGGGGATGGTGGGCAGCAACTTCGAATGGCTGGCATGGTTCTTCATCTTCCTCATGTCGATGTTCTTCCTGCCACATTACATTTCCACGAAAGTCTACACCATGCCGCAATTCCTGCTGGCGAGGTTCGGCAAGCCTTCGTACAATTTCCTCGTGGGGTACAGTCTCATTTCCATTTTGATCGTCTGGCTGGGATGCGCGCTGTATGCCGGTGGACTGATCATCTCACAGATATTCGACATTCCGCTCATGCAGGCCGTGGCCGTAGTGGCGCTCATTGCGGCGAGCTTTACGGCGGTGGGTGGCTTGAAGGCGGTGGTGCGGACGGGGATTTTCCAGTCGGCGATCATCATCCTGTCTTCCATCATCCTCGTTTACCTCGCGCTGCGCAAGGCCGGGGGCGTGCAGGCGCTCGTGGAAGCCGCGCCGGGAAGTTACTGGCAGCTGTTCCGGCCCGCGTCTGACCCGGAATATTCCTGGGTGGCGATGGTGCTGGGGTACCCGGTCGTCGGGATTTATTACTGGTGTACCGACCAGACGATCGTGCAGAAGGTGCTGGCAGGCAAGAGTATGAAGGAAGGCCAGTACGGCGCCATTTTCATTTCCGCGCTGAAAATCCTCATGCCGTTCATTTTTATTTTTCCGGGGATCATCTGTTACGTGTTGTATAAAGACATCGCGCAGCCAGACAATGCCTATATCACGCTCGTGAGCCAGGTGATGCCGCATGGGTTCCTGGGCCTGTGCATCGCCGCGCTCATCGCGGCTTTGATCGATACGGTATCATCGGGCCTCAACTCGTTCAGCACCGTGCTGACGCTGGACGTGCTGGCCCGATTCCGGGAGATGGACGAAACGGCGAAACGTGCTACAGGGCGGTGGACCACCCTGCTGGCGGCCGTGCTGGCGGTGGGCGTGGCCTGGTTTTTTCCCGTTCGGGGAAAGGGTTTTTCGAGTTGAGCCAAGGCATGGTATCGATCCTGGCGCCGCCGTTGTCGGTCGTTTTCGTGGGCGGCATCGCCTGGAAAAGGGTGAACCGCCAGGCCGCGGAAACCGTGTTGTATGGCGGCGGACTGATTTGCCTGGTGGTGGGTGTCTGCCATGTGCTGAGCTTCCCGTCGAAGGAATTCTGGCCGCATTTCATGTTGTTGTCTTTTTATCTTTTCGTGGCCATGGCGGTGGTGCTGGTGGCGGTTACGCTGCTGACGAAACCTCCGGCCGTACAGGCCCTGCCGTCGATTTCGGAATCGTGGCGCCGGGGAGGCCGTACCAGTATGGGCGTGTGGGTGTCGTGGGGATTGCTGGCCGCTGTGATGATCGCTATTTACCTGTATTTCGCCTGATCTAAAAATATTTTTATGCGTTGGATGATCGTATTGTTTTCCGTTATTGTTTTTGCTGCCTGCGGAACGAAGGAGCGCCTGGTGGAGAAGGTCTTCGTGGTCAATATCGTGCCCGGCGCGGATTCGCTGCGGCAATACCTCCAATACCATGAATCCGTTTGGCCGGAAGTGGAGCAGGGGTTTAGGAAAGCGGGATACCGCCAGATCCGCATGTTCCGCAGCCAGCATACACTGGTAATGGCGATCTCCGTGCCGGAAGGCGCCGATCTCGGTGAAATGGGGAAGAAAGCGGAAGCATCCGACCCGCGCTGTGCGGAATGGAACCGGCTGATGGCTGGCTACCAGCGCGGTGTGGAAGGTTCCCTGCCCGGGCAGACCTGGACGGAAGCATTGCCCTTCTATGATTTTGAAAACAAATGATCAACGGCCGGCGGAAGTGTCGTATTGCCGCATGAAATCCCGCGGAGAGAGGCCCTTCACTTCCTTGAAATGCTTGTTGAAATTGGATAGATTGTTATACCCGCTCATGTAACAGGCCTCCGTTACATTGTGCTTCTTTTCCAGCAGCAGCTTGGCCGCATGGCCAATGCGCACTTCCTTCACGAAATCGATCAGCGTACGGTTGGTCCGCGCCTTGAAATACCGGCAGAACGCCGCGGGCGACAACGGTAAAATATCGGCCACGGCCTTCAGTGAAATCTCTTCCCTGAAATGCTGGAAAATATAATCGAACACTTTATTGATCTTTTGCGCCTCGCCCGAGGATGCCACGGAATTGTAGAACGGCGAAGATAATACCCGCGCCTGGTCCGCATTGGCCAGCGTGTCCAGCAAACTGAGCATGAGCGCCACGCGCGCCATTCCGGTGGAAAACAGCATCTGCTGCATGATAAGCTTGGCCGTCTGGATGGTATAGCCCGAGAACGAAATCCCTTTCGCCGCGCGCGCAAACAACTCGTTGAGCTGCTTCGATTCGGGCTTCTCCAGGAACTGCTGCCCGAGGAAATCGGGAAAGAAATGGATCACGGTTGCCTGTGGCGGGATCATGGGGTCGAGCGTGGTGTAATACTGCCAGCAATGCGGCAGGTAACTCCCCAGCAACACCAGCTCCGTTCCCTCGAAATCTTCGATATGATCACCGATGAAACGCTTGCCGCTGCAGTTCTCCAGCAACGCGATCTCGAAGTTGACATGCGACTTCAGCGCGGTATATTTTTTTATTTCCAGTATCTCCGACCGTACGGTAAACGACTGGTCGGGCGGAAACGTGAAATTCTCATAAATGTATTGCATAAGTACCCTTCCTGGAATGAATCACTGTTGGTTTGTGGAATGTATCGTATTCAAATATACTGATTTGGACTGGTTTTGCAGTATAATAAATGTCTGACCGACAATTTAACCGTCCTGCAAAAAAAGCATAGTTAAAAGTCAAATTTAGGGTGGTGGGACGGGCGGCAGAATCGGAATTTTATACCATCGCCTGGATATAGGATCGCTTTTGCCACAAGAAAGGGCCGTCGGTAATTTTTCCACCTATACAATTCACTTTATGAATCAATCAAAATTTAAGCGCTGGATGCTGGGTTTGTTGTGCCTGGTCTTCTATTCCACGGGTATGTATGCGCAAGACAACATGCAAGTTAAAGGCGTAGTCACCGACTCTACGGGCGCGCCGCTGCCGGGGGCTACCATCAGCCAGACCGGCGGAGAAAAGAAAAACATGGCGGCCGACGAAGAAGGCCGGTTCACCATGAGCGTTCCCATGAACGCCAAACTCCGTATTTCCATGACGGGCTTCGAAAGTACGATCGTGACGGTTACCGGGCCAACACTCCGCGTAATTTTGAAAAGCACCGCCACTACCATGAAAGATTTCGTAGTGACGGGGTACGGCTCACAACGCAAAGACCTTGTGACCGGATCGGTAGCCACCATGAAGATGGACGAAGACCGCCGCAATTTCCCGACCACGTCGGTCGCTAACCTGCTGGCGGGCCAGTTCCCCGGCGTTTCCGTTTCCACGCCGTCTGGCATTCCCGGATCGGCCCCTTCGGTAAGGGTGCGCGTGGGCACTTCTTTCAATAACCAGTCCGCATTGTTCGTAATCGACGGTATTATCGCTACGGCAGACGATTTCAATAACCTCGCGGCCAACGACATCGACAACATTTCGGTGCTGAAAGATGCGGCGGCAGCTGCCGTGTATGGTGCCCGCGCGGCCGGTGGCGTTATCGTCATCACAACGCGCCGCGGCGCGTTGGGGCTGGCGCGCATCAACTATTCCTACAACACCGGTTTCTCCAAAGAGGGAAAAACGCCGAGCGTACCAACGCCATCGAGACCGGTGAAATCTACAACCGCCTCAATCCCGGTTCCAGCTCCATGTGGTCGCAGTCCGATTTCGACTATTTCAAAAAGATCAATAACGGTTGGGGATACGATCAGCTGAACGAAGTGTACAACGATCCCAACATTTCGTCGCACAACCTCAGCGTGAGCGGGGGCAGCGAAAAAATCAAATACTTTGTGTCCGGCGCATACGTGAAGGAAGACGCCATCATGAAGAACCTGACTTACGACCGCTACAATTTCCGCGCAAACCTCACGGCCGACATTACGCCCAGGCTGCAGGCATTTACCAGTGTGCAGCTGTACAACGGTCTTACCTACGGACCGCCGAATACCGCTGTGGCGGCCAATCCTAACGATCTCTACCGCAAACAGCTCCTGTGGCAGCCCGAGCAGCCGATCTGGACAGACGGCGGCAACCCGATCGATTATGGCTGGATCGCCAACGTGGGCGCGGAAACCCGTGGCGACGGCGGCTATATCAAACGTAACTGGCTCTCGCCCACGATCAACGTGCGTTTGCAGTACAAGCTGCCCGGCATCCCCGGATTGTCGGCCACCGGCCAGTTCTTCAAGTCGTATTTCAACACGCGTGGAAAGGCTTTCGAAACGCTGTACGATATGTGGGTGATGAAAACCACCGGCGTAAGGCAGATCAGCACCAACGATGCAGACCGCATTGCGCTGAAGAAGTCTTCGCAGATCGGGAAATCCTATCTGCAGGAAAACTATTCCTGGATGTCGTCGCACACGCTGAACTTCGCCCTGAACTACGACAGCACTTTCGGGCTTCATCATGTGAAAGCGATGTTGCTGTATGAAAAATCGGATTGGTCGGCCGGCGGTATCACCTCCTCGCGCGACAACTTTCCGGTGATCGTGAAAGACCAGTGGTGGGCTACGAGCGGCGACCGGCTGGATTCCTACAACGGCGGTAACACCGAACAGAACAATGGCCGCCGCTCCTGGGTGGGCCAATTAAGCTATGATTTCGATGAAAAATATATCGCGGCGTTCAGCTACCGGTACGACGGTTCCATGCAGTTCGCTCCGGAAAGGCGCTGGGGCTTCTTTCCCTCCGTTTCCGCCGGCTGGATCATTTCCAAAGAGAAGTTCTTCTCGGGCGTGAACGGCATCCAGTTCCTGAAACTGCGTGCGTCTACAGGCCTCACCGGGAACGATCTCGTGGGTGGATGGCAGTGGCAGCAGTCGTACGCAAGCGGCAACTCCGCATTTTTCGGGACGGATCCCAAAACCAATGTGGGCGTAACGTACGGCCCGATCGTGAACAAAGACCTGACCTGGGAGAAATCGCTGAGCCACAACCTCGCACTGGAAGCCAACTTCCTCGATCACTACACCGCCACGCTCGAATTCTATAAAGTAAAAACCTACGATATCCTCGGCAAGCGCCTCGCTTCGGTGCCGCCCACCTTCAGCCGCTCCCTGCCCGACGCCAACTATGGCGAAATGGAATCGAAAGGGGTGGAGCTGAGCCTCGGTATGAACCGTACCATAGGTGATTTCAAATATTACGTGAACGCCAACGCGGGATATGGCGTGGCCAAATACAATATCCGCGACGAAAACATTTCCTACCCCTGGCAGAAAACCGTTGGCAACAACGTAAACCGGGTGGTGACGCGCGTGGTGACGGGTATGCTGCGCACACAGGCGGACGTAGACGCGTTCGTGTCCAAGAACCCGGACTATAAGTATTACGGGATCGCTCCGCAGCCTGGACAATTGACCTACAAAGACATCAGCGGGCCCAACAATACGCCTGACGGTATGATCGACGACTGGGACTTTGAAGTGGTGAAAGCCAACAGTAACCCCGTTACCGTGGGCCTGAACCTGGGCGCGGAATGGAAAGGTTTCGGGCTGCAGGCTTCCTTCGGCGGCAACTTCCGCCAGTACCGGATGGTCAACAACCTGGTAGACGGCAACGTGGAATGGAACCGTATGTGGCGTGAATGGTACACCGATGGCTGGACGCCTGAGAACCCCAACGCCGGGCTGCCCCGCCGCTATTCCGCGAACGACGGCACCCGCAGGGTGACCAACGATGCGAGCACCTTCTGGAACAAGGAAGCCAGCTTCCTGCGGCTCCGCTTCCTGGCGGCTTCCTACAGCCTGCCTTCGTCGCTCACCAGCAAAGTGGGCATCAGCGGACTGAAGTTCTTCTTCAACGGCAGCAACCTGTTCGTCATCAGCAAATTCGGGAAGCAATACTACGATCCCGAAATGGCGGACGGTTTCACCTATCCCATCATGAAAGCGTTCAACTTCGGCGCCGTTCTTTCCCTGTAATCACCAAATTCCGCAATTATGAAATTCAGCAATAAACTACTCACGATCATGCTCGCAGGCGCGGCGGCGCTCGGCAGCCAGGCCTGCAAGAAAGGGCTCGATTACGAAAACAATAACAACCTGAACCCGGAAACCGTCTGGCAGGATTCGGCGATGATCAAGGCGTTCCTCAGCGATATCTACGGGCGCATGATGCCGGGGTGGCCCTTCAACGGCAACAGTTCGGACGAGGGGATGAGCAATGTGCGCAGCATGCCCGACTACAACCGGGGCATCATCTCCGTATCGTCTACCACTTCCGGGTTGAACTACGATCAGATCGACCGGATCAATTTCTTCCTCGATCACCTGGCCGAATTACAGGCCGGCGTGCTTTCTCCTGTCACCAACCAACGTCTGCAGGGCGAAGCGAAGTTCTGGCGCGCCTGGGCGTATTTCGGAATGGTGAACAACGTGGGCGGTGTGCCGCTCATCCTCAAAACGCAGGACGTAACGAATGTGGAAGCGCTGTTCGTGGCCCGCAACAAAACGTCGGAATGCATCGCGCAGATCGTAAAAGACCTGGACGACGCTATCGCGGCGCTCCCGGGCGTGTATCCCAACGCAGCGCAGGATTATGGCCGCATCACGAAGGTGGCGGCGATGGCGTTCAAAGGGAAGGTATTGATGCAATGGGCCAGCCCGCTCTTCAACCCCACCAACGATCAGGCGCGCTGGCAAGCCGCTTATACGGCCACCAAAGCGGCGATGGACGAAGCCGTGGCACAGGGGCACGCGCTGCACCCGAACTTCAGGAAGATCTGGTCGGAGGAAAGGAACAAGGAAGTGATCATGGTGAACCAGTTCCTCTATCCCAACCATCCCAACAATTTCAACAGCATCCGGCCCGAACCGCTGACCAAAGACGCGTCGAACACCAACCAGCCCATCCTTTCGCTGCTGCTGGCTTTCCCGAAACGCGACGGTTCGCCCATGCTGCTGGATAAGGCGCAGCTGGACAATGATGCCTACAACGCACAGTTCCTCACCGATTTCTACACCAACCGCGACGACCGGTTCTATAGCACCGTGTTCTGCGGCGGAACACCATATCCCACACCCGATGAAGTGGCGCCGATCTACGTGAAAGGCAACAGCTTCTGGAACGTCTGGAAATACGACGCCGGCCAGGCCAAATTCGTGAATATGCTCAACGTGATCCACCCCTCCATGCCCGGGAACCCCAGCATCACAGGGTTCTTCCAGCGGAAAGGACTGGACACCACGGTGACGGCGGGCCTCGGTGGACAGGCACAGACCGACTGGGTGGAGATCCGCTTCGCCGAAGTAATGATGAACTACGCCGAATGCGCCAACGAAACCGGCCGCACCGCGGAAGCCATCCAGGTGATGAAAGACATCCGCAAACGCGCCGGCATCACGCCAGGAGCGGGAGATACCTATGGCATCACGGCCACCACGAAGAACGACGTGCGCGAGGCGCTGATCGCCGAACGTTTCGCGGAATTCGCATACGAAAACAAGCGCTTCAACGACCTCCGCCGCTGGAAACGGTACGATATCCTCAATAACCAGGGCTTCCGCCATGGCTTGTACATCACCATCAAAGACGGGCAAATGGTATCGCCGGCGGATAACATCATGACGGCCTCCGTTCGCGCGAAATTCTCCGCCAAATTCATCGATAATCTCGATAACGACCCGAACTACAAATTCAATCTCGACCTGAACCACTGGTTCTACGCACTGCCCGAAAGCCAGTTGTCGCAATCGAAAGGCATGCTGAAGCAGAACAAGGAATGGGGCGGCGAGTTCGATCCCCTGCAATAACGGGAGTAAATGACGACCGATACAGCCGGCAAAAACTGGAAGCATATCACACGTCACATAGAGATCAATTGCTGGCTGGGCGCGGCGCTGACGGATGTTTCCGTCGGCGCCGGCGCTTTCGGTAAACACCTGAGATAAGAAGATCACGCCACGTTTACAGTAAACGCAAACAAGTTTGGTTGAATTGTACTGGTTAAGTCCAACGGGTGGATCAGTTGGTTGCTGACACTGAACACCTGAAGAAAAACGGTACTGCCGTTCCCGGCGGTATATTATTCACACATTAACAAAGAAACGATGATAAGCAAAGTGAAATGGCTAAGTGTGTGGTTGATGGCGGGCTGGACGGCAATCGCCTGTGCGCAGCAGGCAGCGCCGCCGGCCGCCGTTGGCCCGTTGAACAGCGGGCTGAATGTCAGCCTGCAACAATATGAAGGCACAAATGTGCAGCAATCCTTACCGTTCAAAAACGGGAACGTGCTGGTAGATGGCATCAACGTCTGGCAGCTCGATTGGAAAATGAAACCCGCGGCAGACGGCGCGATCGATGTGGCGCTCGGTTGCAGGCTGCTGAAGGGAAAAGCGACGGCCACCGCGCTGGTGGTGGACTTCGTTTTCGGGGACTGGCGGGAAGACAATTACGTGTTGGTGCCGGGGATCGTCTACAACGGCAACCGTTACCGCGCCATCGGCAACGGGTACAATCCGCAGTACCCGAAAGACATGTACTTCAATCCCGGTGCGCCTTTGACGATCTCCAACAACCCGCGCCTCGCGCTGCCGGGGGAAAGTAACTCGTTCCTGGAGCTGCAATCTACCAACACCGCGGCTCCCGGCATGAGCTTTTACGCGCCCGGAACGGGCCAGAGCTGGTTCGTGCTCATGGAGCAGCAGACCCGGTTCGGCAATAACGGCATATCGATATTCGAAAATCAGCATCGCGACACCTGCACTTTCCGGATCACGGCCCCCGCCATGCGCACGCGCGCCGCGGGGTTCGGGGATTTCCACGTCAGCGGCGACAAAGCGCCGGATTGGTCGGCCGGCGATGAAGTGGTGTTGCGTTTCAAGATATACGGAAAGAAATCGGAAGGGATTCCCGGTCATCTCCGGCATTTCATGGAAATCCGGAAATCGGTGACGGGGCCGAATGAACCGAGAAACCTCGTGCCCATGAGTAAACTGGCGCAATTGGGGACAGACATCTGCCGTGGCAATTTCACGGAAACGAAAGCCGGGAAGTACTATCTGCCGGAAAACAGCCGGCATTTCCAGTTGGGATGGGTGAGCGGGATGATCAATACTTTCCCCATGCTGGCGCTGAACGATCCGCTGGAAAGAAGCCGGGTAGCGGAAGAACTGGATTTTATCGTGTCGAAGATGCAGGGCAGGAGCGGATATTTTTATGGATTTATTTCGGAGGACGGGAAACTGGGGACGGAGAAAGCACATCCTGATTTTCCGGAGCTCCAGGCGATGGTGCGCAAAAACGGGGACGTATTGTTCTGGCTCATGAAACACCTCCTGCTGCTGAAAGCCCAGGGGCATGGGAGCATCATCAACCCGCAATGGGAAACGGCTGCGCAGCGGTTGGCCGCCGCTTTCGTGACAACCTGGAAAGCCCATGGCGAATTCGGGCAATACATTGTTCCGGAAACGGGCGCTGTGGCGGTCTTTAATTCGTCTGCCGGCGCCATCGTGCCGGCGGGCCTCGCGTTGGCCGCCGATTACTTCAACCGGCCGGATTGGCTGGCGGTGGCCGGTGATGCCGCAGCGTTTTATTACCGGCGTGATGTGGAACAGCGCGGCTTTACCAGCGGCGCCTGCGGCGATATTTCGCAGGACGCAGATTCCGAAACCGCTTTCGGGTTCATGGAATCGCTCATGGCGATGTACCGCTACACCGGAAAAGCGGTCTGGCTGGAGCGCGCCAAAGCGCAAGCCGCCCTTTGCGCCTCCTGGACGCTGGCCTACGATCCCGTTTTCCCGCCGGGCAGCGCCATCGCGAAGCTGGGCGGCCGCATGGCCGGGGGCGTTTGGGCCAGCAGCCAGAATAAACACGCGGCACCGGGCGTTTGTACTTCCTCCGCCGATCACCTTTTCAAACTATTCCGCGCCACCGGAGACCGTCACTACGCGGATCTCCTCCGCGACATCCAGCATGCCCATACCGAAGCCGTGAACATGCCGGGGCACATCACTACCAATTATCTCATCGGCAGCAGCATGGAGCGCATCCAGCCCAGCGATGCGGAAGGCGCCGGGGCTATCGGCAACTTCATCCATACCCGCAACTCCTGGACGGAAACCAACGGCATCCTCATGGCCATGGAAATTCCCGGGATATATGTGCGCCCCGGCGAAGGTTTGCTGTACGTGTTCGATCATGTGAAAGCGGAAAAGCTGGCGGAAGACAAATCCTCCGTCACCCTGCGCCTCACCAACACAACGCCTTACGACGCCGCGGTCTCTGTTTTTGCGGAGAACGCCCGCCAGGCGCGGACGGCCATGGGGTACACACAATTTATGCAATGGCCGAAAGTATCCGTACCTTCCGGTGGGGCCACGAAGGTGAAGGTCAACAGCAGCGGCGACATCCAAATGCTGGCTGATCGGTAATTACATCAAACGATACGCTATCCCCGAACCCTTATCAGCATGAAGAAAAAAATACTTTCCATCGCCTGCGCAATGCTTTGCATCTGCCAGGCCAACGCCCAAACGAAACCGCCCGCCTCCAAAGTCACGGATGTCTGGATCGTCGTGAAAAGTCATTTCGACCTGGGCTTTACCGACCTGGCGGAAAACGTATTTCACCGCTACCGCACGGAAATGATGGACAATGCGCTGAAAGTGATCGATCAAAACCGCGATCTGCCGGCTTCCCACCGGTTCGTGTGGACCGTTCCGGGATGGCCTTTGCAGGCGCAGATGCTCGGTCCGCAGCAGGATGCGGAGCGGAGGGCGAAAATAGAAAAGGCGGTGAAGGAAGGTTTTATCGCGGTGCATGCCCTGCCTTTCACGACGCATACGGAATCGCTGGACCTGGCAGACCTCGTGCGCGGGCTCACCTTCGCCGCCAACATCAACCGGAAATATAACCGCCCGATCCCCATCGCTGCAAAAATGACGGACGTGCCTTCGCACAGCTGGGTAATGCCCGTTTTGCTGCACCATGCCGGCGTGAAATTCCTCCACATCGGCGTTAACCCCGCCAGCCAGTATCCCCGCGTTCCGCAGCTGTTTTGGTGGGAAGGGCCAGACGGATCGCGCGTGTTGTGCGGGTACACCATCGATTACGGCAGCAGCCTGTTGCCGCCCAGGGATTGGCCTTGCAGGAATTATTTGTCCATGATCATGGCGGGCGACAACCACGGTCCGCCGGCCCCTTCGGAAGTCGATAAATGGCGGAAGGAATATGAGGAAAAGATGCCCGGCGTCCGCGTCCATTTCGGCACGCTCGACGATTTTGCCGCGGCCGTGCTGGCAGAGCAGCCGCAATTGCCCGTTGTGAAAGGCGATATGCCCGACACGTGGATCCATGGCTTCATGTCTATGCCGCAGGCGTCCAAAACCGCGCGGAACCTGCGCCCGCTCGAGCCCGCCCTCCAAAGTTTCGATACGCAGCTGCGCAACTGGGGCCTCCGGCCCGGCGATCTACGCGATTCCCTCAGCAAAGCCTACGAACAAAGTTTATTGTATAGCGAACACACCTGGGGCATGAACGCGGAATACGGTCCGCGGCGCCTGTACGGCAATGAATGGAAAAAGTGGCTGGATGAACTGGAAAAGGAACCCATGCCCGAAAACGGCGACTACGCGAAACTTCCGCGCGGCAGCAAACGCAAATGGATGCAGTCTTACGAAGACCACCGCAATTACGCCCGCAACGCCGCCCGCATCGTAGACCGTGAAATGGAAAGCCGCATGGCCTTGCTCGCCGCGTCCGTAAAATCGGATGGGAAAAGCGTGGTAGTGTATAACGGGCTTCCCTGGAAACGGTCGGGCATGGTGGCCGTAGACGGAAATGAAATCTGGGTGGAAGATGTTCCGGCCATGGGTTACAAAACCATTCCGTACAAACCCGCCGCTTCCCGCGCAATGAAAACCGGCAACCGGATCGAGACGCCGTATTTCCTCGCAACTTTCGATCTGGAAAAAGGCGGGATCAGGTCTTTGATCGATAAATCGACCGGGAAAGAAATGGTGGACCCAAATTCCGGATATGCCCTCGGACAGTTTTTGCACGAACGGTTCAGCAGCCACGAAGTGTACGATAGGTTCTTCAACAAATATTCCCGCATAAAAGATGGCTGGGGTCTGAACGATATCGGCAAGCCCGGCATGCCAGATTCCAGCCAGGTTCCGTACCAGGCCACTACGCCCGCCGGTTGGGTTTTGACCCATCAGCAGTCGGCCGTGGAAGACAGGGTGATGCTGACCGCCGGTGATAGCAAAGGCCTGGCGAAAGGGTATACCATCCAGTTTATTTTCCCGCGGAACAGCGCCTGGATCGATGTGGAATGGGAAGTGTCGGAGAAAACGCCCGACAAGCACCCGGAAGGCGGCTGGCTGTGCTTTCCGTTCCTTATCCGGCAGCCGGAATTTGTGGTGGGGAGATTGGGAGCGCCCATCCATCCTGCCACCGACATCATTCCCGGTACCAACCGTCATCTGCTGGCGGTGACCACGGGCGTGGAGATCCGTGGAGATGGCGTGGGAGCAGGCCTTTGCCCCATCGATGCGCCGCTGGTTTCGCTCGGTGAGCCTGGACTCTGGCGGTGGACGATGGACGCGGTGCCCGAAAAGCCATACGTTTTCGTGAACCTCTACAATAACATGTGGAATACGAATTTCCCGTTATGGCAGGATGGGAGCTGGAGCGAGCGGGTGCGCATCTGGCCCGTATCCGGCAACGAACAGCCGACTGCAAACCTGGCTGTTCAATCCTGGGAAGCCCGTTTGCCGCTCCTGGCCGCTGTTGCAGGCAATCAGCAAGGCGCGCTGCCGGCCACCAAAGAAGGATTATGGCTTTCCCGCAAAGGCACGCTGGTTACCGCGTTCGGGCCAGACGCCAATGGCCACAGCGGCACACTGCTCACCGTTTGGGAACAGGCGGGATTATCGGGGATGATAACGGTCCATTTGCCGGAAGGGAAAACGTGGAAGAAAGCCATCCCGGTAGATCTGCGGGGAGAAAAATTGTTGCGGGACGCGATCCCGGTAAAGGCACGGCAGTTTACTTTCAGCCTGAACAAATATGCGCCGGCCAGTTTTATTTTGCAGTAAACCAGTACAGAAGATACGCACCCTCCGAATTCCGGGGGTGTTTTATTAGCGGGCTATTACAGCGTATAGGCGAGCTCGTCTTTCACTTCCGCCATCACGAAACTGCTCTGCACCGTGAGCACATTGGGTAATTTGGCGAGTTTTTCGGTGATGAATTTGTGATACGCGTTCATATCGGCCACCACGATCTTCAGGTGGTAATCATAGGTGCCGGTCATATGATGGCAGGACATGACCTCCTCGAACCGGGAAACGGATTGCTGAAAAGCATGCAGCAATTCTTCGGCATGCTCTTTCAGTTGCACACTGGTGAATGCCATGAGGGAACGGTTGATGAGATGCCTGTCTACGATCGCCATATATTTTTTGATGTATCCGCTTTCTTCCAGTTTCTTCCTGCGCAGCAGCACGGGCGTTACGGATTTGCCGAGCTTGTCGGCCAGCTCTTTGTTGCTGAGCCGGGCGTCGTGTTGCAGGAGCGTAAGTAACCGCAGGTCGGTTTTGTCTAATTGCATGATGCAGGTAGTTGAAAATTGCTTTGGATGGGCCAAAAATAGTCAAAAAGACTGTTTCACCGTCCGCAGCGCCGCTATTTAGCTATTTTCTACTGCCGCGCCCGCTGCATCTTGTTTTCCCATCCGCCAACAGCCAGCTTTGCAGGAAAACGATCCAATGATAAAATCTCCCGAAACCGCGATGATGGGGCATGGCTACAAGCCCGAGCTCAGTGAAGGCGCCGTAAAGCCGCCGGTATTCCTCACCTCCACGTTCGTATTCCACACGGCCGAAGAAGGCAAGGATTTCTTTACCATGGCGCACGGCCATACACCCGCGCAGGAACGGGAAATGGGCCTTATCTACAGCCGGATCAACAATCCCAACATAGAAATCCTGGAAGAGCGCATCCGGCTGTGGGACGGCGGTGCAGACGCCGCGGCCTTTTCCAGCGGCATGAGCGCCATTTCCACCACCATGATGGCCTTCCTCAAACCCGGAGATTTCATCCTGTTCAGCAATCCCCTCTACGGCGGCAGCCATAAATTCATCCAGCATTTTCTCAAAGAACTGGGGATCGGCACGATCGGTTTCAGCGCGGGCGACAGCTTTGAAAGCATCGTTGGCCAGGTAGCAGCGGCCGGCGCCGCCGGGAAACTGAAAATGATATTCGTGGAAACGCCCGCCAATCCTACAGGTGAAGTGATTGACGTCAGGATGTGCAGCGAGCTGGCCAAACATTTTTCGACGGAAGATAAGCCGGTGCTGCTGGCGGTCGATAACACCTACATGGGGCCGTTATGGTCGCGCCCGCTGCAATTCGGGGCAGACATCGTGCTGTATTCCGCCACCAAGTACATCGGCGGCCACAGCGACGTGATCGCCGGGGCTGCGGTGGGCGGCAAATCCATCATCCAGTCCATCAAAGCGGCCAGAACGTTCTTCGGCACCATCATCGATCCCCACCCGGCCTGGATGCTCCTGCGCAGCCTGGAAACCCTCAAGCTCCGGATGGACGCCGCCGCGCAAAATGCCGCGCACATCGCCGCGTTCCTGCAAAATTACCCGGGCGTGGAAAAAGTCTATTATCCCGGATTGCGGACGGGGATGTCTGAAAGGCAGCAGCAGATTTATGCGGAACAATACACCAGCTTCGGCGCCATGGTCAGCTTCGACGTGGCGGGCGGGGAGCCGGCGGCATTCCGCTTCCTCAACGCATTGCGGCACATCAAGCTGGCCGTGAGCCTCGGCGGCACGGAAAGCCTCGCGCAGCACCCCTGGTCCATGACGCATTCGGGCGTGCCGGAATCGGAAAAACTGCAATACGGAATTACGGAGGGAATGGTGCGGCTGAGCGTCGGGATCGAGCACCACGAAGATTTAATCCGCGACATGGAACAGGCGCTGCATGCAGCGCGACTGTAAACTTACTTCCGGAGGATCTTTTCCATGGCTTTGCCTTTCGCCAGTTCGTCGATCAGTTTGTCGAGATACCGGGCCTGACGCATCGTTTTGTCTTCGATGTCTTCCACCCGGTATCCGCAAATCATGCCTTTGATCAGGGAAGCGTTGGGATGGATGCGGGCCTGGCCGTAGAAATCTTCGAAATTGGTTTTGTTGTCGAGATGTTGCTGGAACGTTTTTTCATCATATCCCGTCAGCCAGAAAATGATTTCGTCCACCTCGGCCTTCGTCCGCCCTTTCTTCTCCGCTTTCGTGATGTAATGCGGATAGACGCTGGCGAACGACATTTTTTTGACTCTTTCGGTGTTGTCTTTCATTTTGATACGCTTTTAAACGGTGAAGCCGCCGTCAATTTACAAAATATCTCAAAAACCGATCGCCCTTCCCGTTCCGCCGGAAGGGCGTTTTTATGTCCGTTAGCCAGCCGTACATTTTAACTTGCAGATATTATCGCATATAAATCGATGATAATTTATGGGATGCGGTCAAAAGAATTTTCCCGGCTTGCGAAAATGGAGTAATTTATAAGGAGATCTCCTGCAATCCTGCGTTCGCCGTAAAATTGCAGCAGGCCCCAGCATAACTTCCCGTCAACCGGTTCAACCTTGAAAGATCGACCATCTTTTAAATCATGAATGCATGTTAGCAAAACTGTACCGCTTCCACGACGGCCGGGTTTTTCTGTCGGAAGGCGACCCCGAAATGGACCCGGCATCCTGCAACCTTGTACTGTGTTTCGCCGATAAGCAACACCTGGAGACCGATTATCTGCACAACGCGCTGCGCGGTTATTTCCCTGCGGCGGAAATCGTGCTGTGTTCCACTTCCGGGGAAATCAGCGGCCCGGCGGTGACGGATGGCGGCGTATCCATCGTTGCGCTCCGGTTCGATCATACAGCCTTGCAGGCGCAATGCGTCAACATTTCAGCGTATGCAGACAGCTTCGGCGCCGGCCGCGGCCTGGCGGATCGCTGCCTGCGCGATGGCGTTCCACCGAAATACCTGCTCGTGGTGAGCGATGGCAGCTTCGTAAACGGGACAGACCTGCTCAACGGCATCCATGCCGCGCCGGGATGGGAGCAGGTGCTGGTGACCGGGGGGCTAGCGGGCGACGGGCTCCGCTTTTCCTCCACGCTCGTTGGCCTTAACGCCCCGGCGCAGCAGGGCAACATCGTCGGCATCGGGTTTTTCGGCGATAAATTGGCCGTAGGTCACGGCTCCAAAGGCGGATGGGACACCTTCGGGCTGGAAAAGGTGGTGACGCGGTCGGACCATAACGTGCTGTACGAGCTCGACGGCGTCAATGCACTGTCGGTATATAAACGTTACCTCGGCCCCGATGCTTCCGGGCTGCCGGGTGCCGCGCTGCTTTTTCCGCTGGCGGTAGTGCTACCCGATACGGGAGAGGCCGTGGTGCGGACGATTTTGTCGGTGGATGAGGAAGCCGGTACCATGACCTTCGCGGGCGATATTCCCGTAGATTCCCGCGCCCGCTTCATGCGCGCCAATTTCGACCGGCTCATCAACGCTTCGCATGGCGCTGCGCTGAATGCCACCTTGCCAAACGGCGCCTCCGGGCCGCAATACGCCCTTCTCATCTCCTGCGTAGGCCGGAAAGTGATCCTGCGCGATCGTATCGAAGAGGAGGTAGACGCGGTGATCGATCAGTTCGGCGGGCAATGCGTCATGTCGGGCTTTTATTCTTATGGCGAGCTGTCGCCCAACGTGCCGGGCGGCAAATGCCAGTTGCACAATCAAACGATGACCATAACCACCTTCTATGAAATGGAGTAAACTGCTGGAAAGACAATTGTCCAAATACGCGCCGCCCCAAATCATCGACGATCCCGGCTGCGAACGTTTCCTGCATGCGGTCAACGATTCCTACCTGGCGTACGAGCGCGATCTGGAACTGTCTGAAAGGGCGTTCCGCATCAGCGAGGAAGAATATCAATCCCTCAACGGCAGGCTCTCCCGCGAGCTCGGCAACAAACAATTGTCGATCGTGCAGCTCCAGGACGCCGTGGTGCAACTTACCGGTTCTGAACTGGCCGCCGGTAAAGACGAGCTCCTCGATATCCTGGACGTGCTGAAAACGGAAATGATCAAACGGCGGAAAGTGGAAGCCGAACTGGCGGATACCGCTAACCGGCTCGCCCTGCTGATCGCCAACCTGCAGGCTGGCGTGCTGGTGGAAGACGAGCATCGTACCGCTGTGCTGGCCAATGCCAGCTTCTGCAGGATGTTCAATATTGCCGGAACACCGCTTGAAATGGTAGGCAGGGATTGTGAAAAAGCGACGGAGGAAAGCAGTTCGCTGTTTAAAGACCCCGCGGCACTGGTGGCCCGTATCCACCAGCTCATCCGGCAACAGGTGCCGGTCGTGAACGATGAATTGGAACTGGCAGACGGCCGGGTGTACGAACGCGATTACATCCCCTTGTTCATGGACGGCGTGTACCGCGGGCACCTGTGGCAGTGCCGCGACGTGACGATGCGGGTGGAAGCGGCGAATGCCGTGAAAAAAAACGAGGAAAAATACCGCAACATCATCGATAATATGAACCTGGGCCTGGTGGAAGTAGATACGCTCGGCATCATCCGTTTCACCAACCAGTGTTTTTGCGAAATGTCGGGCTACCAGGCAGACGAGCTGATGGGCCAGGACCCGTCCCTGCTTTTTTACGACGAAGCACAGGCACGGCTGCTGACCGAAAAAGGCCTTTTGCGCGAAAGCGGGGTTTCGGACGTATATGAGCTCGAGGTGAGGAATAAGCGCGGCGAGCCAAAGTGGTGGCTGATCAGCGGCGCCCCGAACTACGACGATGCAGGCAGGTTCACCGGTTCCATCGGCATTCATCTCGACATCACGGAACACAAGCAACTGGAATACGAATTAAGCCAGGCGCGCATCGCGGCGGAAGAGTCGTCACGGGTAAAGGAAGCTTTCCTGGCCAATATGAGCCACGAAATGCGGACGCCCATGAACGCCATCATCAACATGTGCCGGCAGCTGGCCCGCACGCAGCTCGATAACCGCCAGCGCATCCTGCTCGATACCATCGATACCGCGTCCGAACACCTGCTGGTCGTCATCAACGATATCCTCGATATCTCGAAGATAGAAGCCGGGAAACTGGAGCTGGAAACCATTCCCTTCCGGATTTACGATATGCTGAAAAACGTGCTGCTCGTTGTGCAGCCGAAGGCCGACGAAAAAGGCCTGTTGCTGAAACTCGAAGTGTCTTCACAGATGCATCCCGTGCTTACCGGCGATCCGCACCGCATCAGCCAGGTGCTGCTGAACCTCCTCAGCAACAGCATCAAATTCACCGATCGCGGTACCGTCACCCTGCAGGTAACGCCCAGCGGGATGAAAGACGGCCGGCAGACCATCGTTTTTTCCGTCCGGGACACCGGCGCGGGAATGGACGCGGAATTCCTGAAAAAAGTATTCGACAAATTCTCCCAGCAATACCGCGATACCGCGCGCAAATCCGGCGGCACCGGGCTGGGAATGGCCATCTGCAAACAGTTGGTAGAATTGATGGACGGCCAGATCAGCATCTTCAGCGAAATGGGCGTGGGCACGGAAGTTACCTTCTGGCTGTCCCTCGAAACTTCGACGGATGCGGCCGTGTATACGATTGATACCGAAATGCCCGACAAAGATGCGCTCAAAGGCAGCCGCATTCTCATGGCCGAAGACAATATCATGAACCGGCTGGTGGTGCGTACCATCCTGGAAGCCTACCAGGTGGAGCTGACGGAGGTGGAAAACGGTTACGAAGCCGTGCGGCAGCTGAAGGTGGCGGGGTACGATGTGGTGTTGATGGACGTGCAGATGCCCGTCATGAACGGTTATGAAGCCACTGCGCTCATCCGCAGGGAGTTGAAGCTGGATGTGCCCATCATCGCCCTCACCGCCAATGCCATCAAAGGGGAGAGCGACCGCTGCATCGAAGCGGGCATGACCGGTTTCGTGTCCAAACCTTTTGAAGAAAACGCCCTGATCCGGGAAATCGCCATCAGCCTGCAAAAAAATCAATTACGCCGTCCTGCTTCCCAAAGCAGCGATCCCCAGACAGCCGCGCCCGAAACGCTGTACGATCTCGCGAAGCTGCGGAAGATCAACGATAACACGGGTTTTATCACCCAGATGGTCAGGATGTTCCGCCAGCAGGCCGTAGTATCGGCAACGGAGATCCGGCAGGCTGTTGACGCCGGCAACTGGCCCGCGGTGCGCGCGGCCATCCACAAGGTCCGCCCGTCTGTAGACGCCATGGGGATCGCGGTGCTGGAAGCGGACCTGCTCGATCTGGAGCAGCATGCGGCGGATAACGATGCCTCGCGGCGGAAGTTGCAGCATGCGCTGGAAGTGCTGCTGCAGGCCGCGGAACAATTGCGCGGCCAGGAAGGATCGTTTGCAGATTAAGAAAGGTTAACGTACTAATATCCACCCTACGGAAATGCGAATGCCCTTCCATATTGCAGGAAGGGCATTTGCGTCAAATTCAGGCATTGGGAAGGGGATGCTACATCTTCCCAAAAACTTCCGCGAGTTTTTTATCCATTGCATCGTCATCTTCTCCGCCACCGCCGTACCGGCCAACGATCATGCCGTCGGGCCCGATGAGGATTTTGGTAGGCAGGGAATGAATGCCGTAGTAATCGCTGATATCTTCTGGATTAGGTTCGTTCTTCTCCCGCTTTTTCATATCCAGCCCGCGGAGCACATGTTTCCAGATACCGATCCCGTCTTGTTCCACGGCTTTTTTCCAGGCTTCGGGCTTACCGTCGTCGTCAGAAATGCCGATGATTTCGAAGCCTTTGTCTTTGTATTGCGCGTACAGCTTCTTCAGGTGTGGGTTGCCTTTGCGGCAGGGGCCGCACCAGCTGGCCCAGAAGTCGATGAGCACGTATTTCCCTTTGTAGTCGCTGAGGCTTAGGGTTTGCCCGTTGATATCCTGCTTCGTGAACACATGGGCCACGCTGCCGGGGGAGCCGCCGCGCAGGCCGTCCAGTTCTTTCTTGATTTCTTTCCCGAAACCGGTCTGCTGCAATGCCGGCGGCATTTTTTTCCAGGCGGTTTCAGCTTCGCGCAGCTGCATATTACCGATCCGGAAACGCAGCAGGTACACGCTCACGAAAGATGCGGGATGCTCGTCGATGAACTTTTTATCGATCGCGTCGATCTGTTCATAATACGGGTCCATCTTTTCTTTCACTTCGTCGAGCTGATGGATCATCCCTGCGAGCGTGGCGCTGTCTTTTTTCGCCCTGCGCGCTTCGATGTAGGCGTTGTTGAGTTTGTTGTACTCGTCAGACAGGGGCATGAGCTGGTCGTTCACCGATTTGCGGCGGGCTTCCAGCACGGCCATGTCGTTCTGCGGGCGGGAGCCTGTCAGTTTCACGTTGCGCAGTGCTCCTTTTTTCGCCGTCAGGCTCATTTTGGCCGGTTCGATGAAAAGGGTGGCGTAGTCGGCGTCGTAAGACATGAATTTTGGGTTCTCGAGCGAGAAGTGCCCTACGGTCGGGCCATCGAGTTGGCCGGTAAACGTGAACCGTCCGTTCTGGATGGCGGCGCTGTCGGTTTTGTGGTCGCCCTTGTTATTGGAATAATTCAGGTATGCGAATCCTTTGGAGAGCCCTTCCACCGTGCCATTGAGGGTGAAAGACTGTGCCTGTGCGCCGGTGATCACGAGGCTCGCTGCGATCAGCATCGGTATTTGTTTCATGATGCGGGTAGTTAGGTGGATGGATGCGAAATCAATTCAACAATTCTGCCAGTTTTTTATGCAAAGCCGCACCGCGGAGGTCTTTGGCCACAATGATCCCTTCGGGGCTCACCAGGAAGGTGGACGGGATCGCCTGGATGCCGTATTCCTGCGCCACGGAGTTTTTGAAACCTTTGAGGTCCGACAGCTGGATCCAGGGCATACCGTCGTCAGCGATGGCCTTTTTCCATTTCTCGCCGTCATCGTCCAGCGAAACGCCTACCACGGTGAAGTTTTTGTCTTTATAAGCGTTGAAAGCCTTGAGCACGTTGGGATTTTCCGCACGGCAAGGCCCGCACCAGCTGGCCCAGAAGTCGAGCAGCACGTATTTGCCTTTGAAATCGGAAAGCTTCACGGGTTTGCCGCTCACGTCGGGCTGCGTGAAATCGATCATCGGTTCGCCGATGGCGCTTTTTTTTAGGATGGCGATGCGCTCGGCGAGGCGGGTGCCGGTACCGGTTTTCTGCGCGGCGGGGTCGAGCAGCTGGTAAAGGCTGTCGAGCGTTTTGTATTCGCCTATCACAGCCATATCCTGCAGGAGGGATACGCTCACGGGGCTTTTCGGATGTTGTGCGATGTAGCTTTTCGTGATGGCGCGGCGCTGCGTCCGCAGATCGGTGGCTTTTACCTCGAGGATGGCCATGGCCGAATCGTTGTCCTTGATCTCGTTATAGTTGGCGTACAGCGCCTCTTCCTGGTCGGTGATCGGCTTCAGGGATTTGCGGTAGGCCATGTACTCATCATGACTGGCGGAGCCGGTAACATGGACGTCGGCCAGGGAATCGGCGTGGCCGGAAATTTTGATGTCAGCCCGTTCCAGAAACAGTTCCACATACCGCGTCGGGAACATGAGGTATACTTTTTCCGGTTCGGTCACATCGCCAGACCAGCTGAATTTGCCGTCTACCACGCGCATGGTGTCTGTCCGCGCCGAATCGGCCACGGGTACGGAAATATAGACCACGGAATCCTTGAGGCCGGTGATCTCGGCCGTGATGGTTGCCTTGGGTTTGTCTGCGGTGCCGCAGGCGTAAAACGCGGCGGCGAGTAAGCAGGGGAGGGTGCGTTTCATATGTGTGCGATTGGTTTAACTTGACTTAATTTTTAGGCAATTCCAGCACAACTTTCGGGTCGGTGGGCTGAATGGTGAGGGCGGTCCCGTTGAAATCCGCGGCGATCCTTGTCATGGGGAGGCCGTTGCGGAAATAATCGAAGCTGTTATGGCCTTCGAAAGCCAGCTCGATCCTTCTTTCCTTCAGCACGGCGGCCATGAGGTTTTGCGCGGTCAGGTTGTCGATATCCGCAGCGGGCAGTCCTGCGCGGGTATGGATGATTTTCAGGTCTGCCTTCGCCTGGGCGGTGTTGCCGAGCTTGGCGTTGGCTTCCGCGCGGTTCAGGTACAGTTCGGCCAGCCGGCAGTAGACATACGGGGCGCGGGTGAGCCAGGCTTCGGGCAAAACAAGGTACTTCGTTGTTTCCACAAAGTTGGAATTGGGGTTGAGGAGGATGAAATTGCTCCGCAGGTCTCCCGGCAGCAGGAGGCTCTTGAATTCCGAAGAGGGCAGGAAAGTGGCGCCCACGCCGTAGATCGGGTCGAAGTGGTACATTTCGCCCATCGAGCTGCCGCGGGTGGAATTGTCGTAGGCGAAGATGAATTCCTTATTGGTAGCGCCCTTCACGCGATCGTTCTCACCGAATTCATCGCCGGCGAACATCTTCACATAGGCGTCTCCCTGCAGCAGGGCGTATTTGGCACCGGTATGGCTGATCACGCTGTCGGCGTACTTGATGGCCAGCGTATTGGCGGCCGCGTCCGGACTGGCGATGCTGCCGCCTTTGTAGAGGTACACGCGGGACAGGAGCGCCCATGCGGCGGCGGTGCTGGCAAATCCGTTGTTCTTCGTCACCGGTGCTTTCATGAGCTGCGCGGCCATGGTGAGGTCGGCCACGATGAGGTCGTACGTCTGCTGCACGGTGCTGCGCGCGGGAATGTCCTTGATGTCGCTGCTGGTTTTCAGGATGAGGCCGGGGCTTTGCGCGGCTTGCTGGTAATACGGTTTGCCGTACACGCGCACCAGGTTGAAGTAAATGAGGGCGCGGATGAAATGGTTTTCACCTTTCGCATAGAGGAACCGGTTTTTCTCCGCTTCGGTGAGCGAAGAGAATGTGGATTGCTCCATGTCGGCGATCCCTTCCAGCGTGGTGTTGACGCTCACGATGATCTGGTAGGCGTTGCGGTAGAAATCTGCGCTGTTGCCCTGGGTGGGGCTGGCGCTGTTCCGGTAGAAAAAGGCGTCGGTTTGTTTGGAAGGGAGGCCCCAGGTCTGCAGGGTTACGTTGTTGCCACGGCTTTCCGCGAAATCCTGCATGGGCACGTCGTAATCGTTGAACCCGCTGCCCTGCATGAGCACGTAGTTGCCGATGGTCGTTTCTTCGATCCCTACCAGCGAAGCCAGTTCGCCTTCCTTGTCGATCTTCGTCAATGGCCGAACGCTGTCGATCTGCTTGTTGCAGGCCGTAGCCAGCAGTCCGGTAATTATGAGGGTGGTAATGTGTTTCATGTTCAATTGTTGTTGCCCGAAAAATTAAAATCCAAGTTGCAATCCGAAAACGTACCTGCGCGGAATACCGATCGCAGAACCCACTGACCCGCCGAAATCCTGTGCCTGTCCAACAGAAGGCCCTTCCGGATCGGATGAAATGAGTTGCTTCGAATAGAGCGTGTACAGGTTATCGCCACTCACGTAGAAATTGGCCTGTGCCAGGCGCAGCTTTCTCAGCAGCGATTGCGGCAGTTCGTATCCCAGGCGAACGCTGCGGAGGCGCGCGTGGCTGCCGTCGTGCATGTATTTGCTGGAACCGAAATAGCTCGTGTTGGCGTGGGTGTACAGTTCAGGCTCGGTGGCATCCGTTTGCCCGGGGTGCGTCCACTGGCGCTGGGAGCTGCGAAGCGCGATCTGGTTGTAGCTGGTGAGATTGGAGCCCTGCATCTGCTCGGCCAGGTCGTCGTTGATGACATACCCGTAAGCGAAGGTGATGAGCACGTCCAGCGAAAACTGCTGGTACGAGAAGCTGTTGGTGAGGCCACCGAAAGCTTTGGGCTGGAAGTTGCCGATATGCTGGAACTGGCGCGGGTCGGCGGATGCGCCCACTTCGTCCATGGAATTTACGTAAGTGATGCCGGTCACGTTCCCTTTGTCGTCGAAAACCCGTTTCTCGAACCGGGGCTTGCCGGTTTCGGGGTCTACGCCTGCGTAGGGAACGGCTTTGAGGGAGTTGATATCGTCGCCGGGGAAGAGGTAGAACGCGTTGGCGTTGTAGAAGCCCTGCCGCAGCGAATCGTTGGCCACGCTGATGATCTTGTTCTTATTGAAGCTGATGTTGAAGGAAGTGTTCCAGCGGAACTTCCCGCCGGTGATGTTGTCGGAATTGATGAGGATTTCCAGGCCGCGGTTCTGCACGGTAGCCACGTTTTTCCATTGGGTGGGGAAGCCGGCTACGGATTCGAGGGTCACTTTCTGGAGGAGGTCTTCCGATCTGCGGCTGTAAAAATCCACACTGGCGGTAACCCGGTTGAACAGGCCGAGGTCAACGCCGGCGCTGAAGGTTTTCGTGATCTCCCATTTCAGGTCGGGGTTAGCGAGCACGGCCACAATAGCGCCGCCCTGGCCCTGGTAGGTGTAGGTGGGGTCGTAAAGGGTACGGGTGAGGAAGTTATCGCCCAGCTGGGAACCGCTGGTACCGTAGTTGGTGCGCAGCTTGAGGTTGCTGAGCCAGGGCATCCCGGCCGCAAATTGTTCCTTGCTTACCACCCATGCGCCGCCGACGGAGTAGAACGTACCGTAGCGTTTGTCTGTACCGAAGCTGCTGGAAGCGTCTGTGCGCAGGGAAGCGCTCAGGCTGAAGCGCTCGTCGTACGTATAGCCCGCTTCGCCGAAGGCGGAGAACACGGCGCGGTCTTCCTTGCCGCCTTCGATGTTGCCGTTTTTGGTAGTGGGGATGCCGTAGATGGAATAATCATATCGCCCGCCCACCAGCCGGCCCAGCGAGATTACGGGATATCCGGCGCGGACATTGTTCACATTCACGAGCATGTTCTCCATTTTGGTGCGGCCGTATTCCGTTGCGGCGAGGGCGCGCAGGCTGTGCAACCCGAACGATTTCCGGAAATTCAGCTGGTTCGATGTGAGGAAGGAGAAAAGCTGGTTGGTGGTAGTGCCCAGGAACCCTTTTGAAGAGGTGCTGGTGCCGGAACCGGCATAGCTGCGCGCGTCGATGTAACGCTCGTCTTTGGTATAGTTCAGGTTGGCGGAATTGGTGCTGGAAATGCTCAGCCAGTCGGTAATCTTGTAATCCGCCCGCAAAGAGCCCACGAGCCGTTGCGCTTTGGGATGCACGTAGTTATACTCGTTCTCGAAGATGGGGTTCTCGGCCGTGCGCATCCTGCCGTCCATTTTGTATTGCAGGCTGGGTTTCAGCGTTCCGTTGGCATTGTAAGGGTTCACCCAGGGGATCATGCCATAGAGGAAAGTGCCGGAGTTCATGTTTTCCCGTTCGCCGCTGTCGAAAATACCGTTGACGGAAATATTGGTGGTAAGGCGGGAGGAGAGGCGGTTTTCGAGGTTGATGCGGAAGTTGCCGCGCTTCAGGCCGTTTTGCACACCGGTCGACTGTTCGTCATAATACGATCCGCCGATGTAATACCTGGCGGCTTCGGTGCCTCCGCGGGCCGAGAGGTTCACTTCCTTGGTGTTGCTGTTGAGAAATGCGTAGCGTTCCCAGTTGTACCCGTTCTGCACGTCGGAAAGGGCGGGCAGGCGATTGTCGAGATAAGCCTGCAGGGTAGGGTACTGCGGCGCGAGGGTGCCGTTGTTCACCCGGTAATCTTCGGTATAGTAGCGTTTCTGAAGGTCGTACAGTTCCTGGCTGGAGAGGAAGCGGATATCGCCGCGGTTGGGTTTGTTGATCCCGTATTTCACTTCGGCGCGGAGCTGCGGTTTGCCGGTCTGGCCTTTTTTCGTGTTGACCACGATCACGCCGGCCGCTGCGCGGGAGCCATAGATGGCGGTGGCGGCGGCGTCTTTCAGAATGGTAATGTTATCGATGTCTTGTGCGTTCACGAGCTCCTTGAGGTTCTGGTTCGGCATGATCACGCCGTCGAGCACCAAAAGGGGGCCGTAATTCTGGGTGGGCATCACGAATTCATTGACACGGTCTACACCTACGCCCACGATGCTGCTCTGGCCGCGCACGAAGATCTGTCCGCCGGCGCTGGTGGGGTCACCGGCACCCTGTTCGGAAATGTACAGCCCGGTAGCGCGCCCTTTCAGGAGGGAAACGGGGTCGGAGGTGGTGATGCCTTTGCGCAATTGGTCGCCGCTGATCTTTTGCACGGCACCGGTAAGCTCGCCGGTTTTCTTGGCGGAGTAACCGGTGATGATGAGCTCGTCCAGTTTGGAGGAGGCAGCAGACAGTAAAATGGTGACCGCCCGGCCCACGGTGGCTTTCACTTTGCGGGGCTCGTACCCCACGAAGGTAATTTCAAGCGTCACGTCCGCGTTATCGGTGTCCAGTTCGAATTCGCCTTCGCCATTGGTGACAGTGGCTTTGGACGAACCGGCGATCTGCACGGTGGCGCCGGGCATGGGCGTGTTGGTGGCCGCATCGCGTACGGTGCCGCGGACTTTCTGCGGCGGTTGCGGTTGCACGGTGCCGGGGGAAGATTTGCGCAGCACGATCGTTTTGCTGACGATGGTCCAGGCCAGCTGCCGCCCTTTCAGGCAGGCGTTGAGCGCTTCTTCCAGGGAAGCGTTCTTCACGGCGATAGACACAATGGCGCCGGCGGGCAGGGTACCTTCTTCGTACCATACCTGGTAACCGCTTTGCCTTTCGATCTCATCGAGCACCCGCTCGATCGGCGCATTTTCCCGCAGGATGGAGATCTTTTGCGCGGTGGCGGCGGCACTGACGTGCATGGCGCCTAACAGGACGAAAATGATGGAGAGCTTCACGGTGAATAAACTTTTTGTGAACGGGCTCCGCCCGGATTTGGTTGATAGCGGGCATAGTCTGCCCAGCTCCTTTCGGCTAAAGGACGTCGTGAACATAATAATGGTTGATTAAAGTTTTAAAAATGTTCCTTGTAATTGGTGTACGACTGTGGCTTTCCTGTCTGAGTCTATGTTTTTTAAGTTTACAATGAATGGTTTGGCGTGAATGATTGGTTGAACGCTTCGTGCCGGGAAGCCGTCCGCTCGATGTTTATATCGGTTTTGCGCTTATGGCAATACGATGATCTTTTTCCCTTCCTGCCTGAAATGCAGGTTGCTGGCCAGCAGTACGGACAAGGTCTCGGAGAGGCTGTATTCCCGGGAAACCTTCCCGGTAAACCGCCGGGGGGAAACAGGCCCTTCGTACACGATGTCTACGTCGTACCACCGCCCGATCTCCCGGAGGATGACCGACAGGTCGGCGTTCCGGAAAACGAAAAGCCCGTCTTTCCAGGCCACGTTCTGCGCGGCGTCTGCATCCTGCAGTACGGAGATGTCGGCTCCTTCGCCGACGGTTGCTACTTCACCGGGGCGCATGACCTTGCTTTTCCCGTTACCGGCCACTACGCGGACGCTGCCTTCCAGCAGGGCGGTCTGGATGCCAGGCTCGCCGGGGTAGGCTTTCACGTTGAAGTGCGTCCCCAGCACCTCGATCCTCGGCCCTGGGGTTTGCACCACAAAGGGTTGCGCGGCGTTGGCGGCCACTTCGAAATATCCTTCCCCGTTCAGTTCCACGAGCCGCTGTTCCCCCGCAAATGCCGAAGGGAACTGCAGTTCGCTGGCGGCGTTCAGCCAAACCTTCGTACCGTCGGGCAATATCAACCGGTACTGTTCCCCTTTCGGGACGTTCAGTTTATTGATCACCGGCGCTTCGCCCGGCTTTTCGGGGCCATAAACCAGCAGCGATTCCTCTTTGCTGACGGTAGAGCCACCCTGTTGCGCGAGGTACCCGTCTGCGCTGGAATCCAGCTCCACCACCTGGCCGTTGCCCAGTGTGAGCGTCACGCCTTTGCTGTTGCCCGGTGGTGTGGCGGGCGTCAGTTTTGCAGCTGGCTGGCCGGCCGGTTTGCCTTGCTGGCGCAGGAGGTAAGCCCCCGTGGCCAGGAGTAGCAGTGCGGCGGCCGCGGCGGCGGGCAGCCATTTCCGGCGCAGGGGCCGGAGAGGGGCGGCCGGGCGCATCTGTTCCTGCATGCGCGCAAGCATGCGGGCCCGCGTATCTTCCAACGATGTTTGTTGTTCCGTGGTCACGATTTCCGTATCGCCCGCGTTTACCTGGTCGTACCAGTCGTGCAACGCCGCAGCCTCCTCGGGGGTGGCGGTGCCGTCCAGGTATTTTGCGGCCAGGACCTTAACCTGTGCTGTATCCATTACGTGTAGTTAATCCAGAGCGAGGGGCCCTTTTATATATAGAGCATCGCCAAATACTTTTGTACGCAAAAAAGGAGAAAATAATTTTCCGGGGTTATTTCAGGAGGAAAATGAGCAGCGCCATGGCGAGGGATTCCCGCCGCTTCCGCATGAGCTGCATCGCATGGGTAACATAACCTTCGGCCGTCCGCAGAGACACCCCCAGTTCGCTGGCCACCTCGTCCAGCGGCCGGTCCAGCAACTTATGCTGCAAGAACACGATGCGGTGCTTGGCCGGCAGATCGTCGGCGAATTTGTTCAGGATGTCTATCAATTGCCGGTTGTCGATATCGAATGCCGGCGCCATATCGGGCGCCACGGCCTGCAGCGTGCCCGTCCGCTCGCTGGCGCGCTGTTCGTTGGCAAAATGCCGGTAAACGGCATAGCGGACCATGGCCGAGAGGTAAAAGGGCAGCGATTGGATGGAAAGCGAAGCGCGCTTGTGCCAGAGGGTCAGGAACACCTGTTGCACGATCTCTTCCGCGTCCTGCGCGGATTGCAGCCTTTTGTGCGCCATGAAGTACAGCCGCTCCCAATACTGGTTGTAGATTTCCGTAAACGCAGTTTCATCCCCGTCTTTCAGTAAGTCCAATAAAGCTATATCGTTGATTTCGCTCATATCTAAGGCAGCAGCTCGTATAAATTTACAAAAACGGCGCAAAAGACCATGTATGTTCGCCATTTTTTTAATCGGGCCGTAATTTGCGCGCCTATATAAATGATGTAGTGGCGGTTGACATATCGGGGACAATAATAAATGCAGGAGCCGCTGCGCGGGAGGCTTTTGTCATATCAATGAAATAGTGTTATTATGACAATCGTTTCCATTTCAGGATTTCCGAAAAAAATAAAAAAATCAAAAAAATCTAATAACTTGATCCACCATCGTACTGATATTGTCGTCCCTCAAATAAATCGCTGTCATTGGAAAATACACAGTTGTCTGAAATATCCAAACGGATCGAAAATGACGATGAAAATGCATTCCGGGAGATCTACGATCTGTTCTATTTCGACCTGGTAGCCTTTTCCCGGCAGATCGTTCTGGACGATGCCGCTGCGGAAGACGCCGTGGAGAATGTGTTCATCCGGCTATGGCAGAACCGCAAAACACTGGGCAATATCAACAACCTTTCCGCTTACCTTTACACCGCCGCCAAATACGCTTCCATCAATTACCTCAAAGCGAGGAAAAATGTGAGCGACGTATCCATCGAAGATCTCGACGATCAGAGCCTGTATTCCTTCTCCACGCCCGAAACTTCCATGATCGGGAAGGAAGAAGTCCTCACCATCGAAAAGGCCATCAACCAGCTGCCGCCCAAATCCAAGCTCGTTTTTTATCTTGTGAAGGAAAAAGGGCTCAATTGCCGGGAAGTGGCCAAAATCCTCAACTCCTCCGTTCGTACGGTAGAAACCCAACTCTACCATTCCCTCAAGAAAATCGCCGCCATCCTGGAAGAAAGCCAGGTGATCCTCCCCAGGCGAAGCAGCCGGTAGGCGCATCCAAAAAATATTTTTTGCCGGCCAATACGTAATTCCACCTTTTCCGTTGTCTTATAGTAGAAGAATTTATCGACAAGTCCATGCATAGAAGCCGTTTAATTGAATTGCTCGCAAAAAAGAAAGCAGGGGGCATTTCGCTCAAAGAACAATTTGAGTTGTCTAAATGGCTGCAGGAGAATGAAGACGACCGGAACCTGGCCAGCCAGGTAGACACGTTGTTCGGTATGGAATACGGGCCGCAGCGGACGGACGATGACCGGAAGAAGCGTGATAAAAGCTGGGACCGCATCATGAGATCCGTCCATTCGGAAGGGGGCGAAGCGCCCGCCCAGCCAAAGCAGCCGCGGATATTCACGTGGCGCCGCATCATCCCGCTGTCTGTAGCCTCCGTCGTCCTGCTTTGCGTGGCCGGCACCGGTACCTGGTACTGGATGTCTGCCAGGAAAGAAGCCCAGGCGCAGCAGAACATCGTTGGCACCGAAAAGGGATCGCGCTCCAAGCTGACGCTGCCCGATGGGTCGAGGGTGTGGCTGAATGGCGACAGCCGGATCACTTACGGCGCAAGCTTCGGGAAAAACGACCGCGAACTGACACTGATCGGGGAAGCGTATTTCGACGTGGCGAAAGATCCCGGTCGCCCGATGATCATCAAGACGGCCACCGTTACGATCAAGGTGCTGGGGACCGCCTTCAACGTCCGTGCGTATCCAGACGAGATCACGACGGCCACCACACTGGTACAGGGGAAAGTCCAGGTATCGGTCAATCACAAAAAAGAACTGAGCTATTTGCTGTCGCCGGATGAAAAACTCATCGTGAAAAACGATACCGGCCTGCCAGAAGAAATAAAAACAATACACGCTGAAGCGGGAAAACTCCCGGAAGAAATAACCAAGATCAGGATAGTTAAAACAGATTCTATTCCCCCGGAAGCACAATGGACCAGGAACAAGCTGGTATTCGCCAATCAACCGCTTAATGAAGTAGCAGATATTCTATCGCGGTGGTATGGGGTGAATGTGGTTGTGCAGGGAGATGAAGACATGAAAGCCCGGCAGTACACGGGGATATTTGAAAACCAAAGTCTCCAAAGCGTTATGGAATCATTACAGGTAGCCGGCGGTTTTAGTTACAAAATGAAAAACGATACAATTTTTATAGCGCCTTAAACCAAATTCGAATCGCATATGATAAGTTAACATCCCTGGTTTTTCCACGAAAACCGGCCGGGCCCCCACGTGCCCTGCTGTAAACACTGGTCAAAATCCGGCCGCAAAGGAGCGGCTGATTTACAATTGAATTATTTTAGCTATGATTAACACGTACTGCTATAGCCGCGGCTATATGTATAAGCATCTTATTGCCATGAAAATTATCATGTTTCTTGCGCTCTTCACCGGGTCGTCGTTGCTGGCCAACGACCTGGCAGGGCAGGACAAGATCACGCTGAACTTCAGTCGTGCCCCCATCGAAAGCGTCTTGCGGACGATCCAGGCGCAAAGCAAGTATTCCTTCGTGTACCAGTCTGAAGTGATCCCGCAGGGCATCCAGATCAACATCAGCACCAAAAACGCCACCATCGATACGGTGATGAACAAGTTGCTCCGGAACACGCCGCTGTCTTACAAAAAGATGGAAAACAACGTGATCGTCATCCTGAACAAAACCGCCCCGGAGGTGCGGGCCGCATCTTCGCAGCCGCCGGTCACGGTACGGGGATCGGTGAAAGACAAGGCGGGCGGTATGATGCCGCATGTGTCGGTCTACGTCAAAGGCACCCAGCACGGTACCATGACCAACGAAAAAGGCGAGTTCACGCTCGAGGCTAATATGTACGATAGCCTCGTTTTTTCTTTCGTGGGTTATAAGCCGCAGACGGTTTTCATCGCCGACAGCCGGCCGATCATCATCGTCCTGGAAGCGCAGGAAGGGAGCCTCAACGAAGTAGCCGTGGTGGGCTACTCCCGGCAGAAAAAATCCAGCATGGTAGCGTCTGTGACCACCATCAAGCCGGGCGAATTGCGCATCCCGAGCAGTAACCTCACCAACGCCCTCGCGGGCCGCCTGGCGGGCGTTGTGGCTTACCAGCGAAGCGGGGAGCCAGGGCAGGACAATACCTCGTTTTTTATTCGCGGGATCACCTCGTTCGGTGCCTCCGCGAAAAAGGACCCGCTCATCCTCATCGACGGGATCGAGCTGAACACGAGCGACCTGGCGCGGCTGAACCCCGACGATATCGCCAGCTTCAGCATCATGAAAGACGCCCTCGCCACGGCGCTCTACGGTGCCCGCGGTGCCAACGGCGTTATCCTCGTTACCACCAAGGAAGGGAAGGAAGGGAAGATGAATGTGGACGTGCGCGTCGAGAATTCGTTTTCCATGCCTACGGAAACGATCAAGACGGCGGATCCGGTTAAGTATATGAGGATGCAGAACGAGGCGATCAAAACCCGCTTCCCCGAAGCCAATACTTATTATCTCGACGAGCAGATAACCTTCACCGAAAGAGGTGAACACAAAGACATTTTTCCCGCCACCAACTGGCGCGAAGCGATGTTCAAGGATATGACCATTAACAACCGCCTGAACCTCAGCTTTACCGGCGGGGGCAGCGTGGCCAGGTATTATGTGGCAGGTGCCGTTACGAGAGACCGGGGGAATATACGTGTAGACCGCAGGAACAATTTCAACTCGAACATCGATCTATACAAATATTCCATTCGTTCGAACGTCAATATCAACCTCACGAAAACAACGGAATTGTCGACCCGCTTCGTGGCGAACTTCGACGATTATACCGGCCCGATAGACGGAGGTTCTTCCATGTACCGCAAAGTGATGCAGGCCAACCCTGTCCGCTTCAAGCCTTACTATGAGCCGGATTCCGTATTCAACTATGCCAAGCACATCCTGTTCGGGAACTTCGAAACGGGCGATTACCTGAACCCCTACGCCGAGGTGCTCCGTGGCTACAAGGATTACAGTGCGAGCAATATGCTGACTACTATAGAAATGAAACAAAACCTCGACAAATTAGTGAAAGGCCTCATGCTGCGGGGACTTGTAAACTTCGACCGCCGGTCGTATTACCAGATCACCCGCGCTTACAATCCCTTTTACTATAAGATCACCGGGTACGACCTGAAAAACGACGCTTACAAGCTGGCACGCCTTAATCCCACAACGGGTACCGAAACGCTTAGTTACGGCGAAGGTAGCGGCCGCGACGTTTCCAACAGCGTTTACTTTGAAGGTGCGGCCCAGTATAACAGCAACTTCGGCAAGCACAGTGTGAGCGGCCTGGGTGTATTTACCGCACGCCAATTCAAGGAAGGTGCGGCCCCCAGCCTCCAGCTTTCGCTGCCCACCCGCAACGTAAGCTTGTCTGGCAGGTTTTCCTATAACTACGATTCCCGCTACCTCGCCGAATTCGCTTTCGGTTACAATGCATCGGAGCGTTTCGCGAGAAACAACCGTTGGGGCTTCTTCCCCTCGTTCGGTGCGGGTTGGGTGATATCCAACGAAGCGTTTTTCCAGCCGCTTACTTCCTTCTTCCGCCAGTTGAAGCTCCGCGGCTCCTACGGCATCGCCGGGAACGAAGCGATCGGGAGCAGGGACGAGCGCTTCTTCTATCTCTCGGATGTGGACCTGAATGCGAACTATAATGTGAACTGGGGTTTGAATATGGACAAAAACCCGGGCGGCATCAACGTTCGCCGGTACGCAAACGACCAGATCGGCTGGGAGCGTTCCTATAAATCTAACCTGGTGCTCGAATTTAACCTGGTCAACGGACTTTCATCCATTATTGAAGTATATAAGGAAAGACGGAAAGACATTCTTCAGCAGCGGATCATCCCGGCTACCACCGGTATCATCCCGTCTGTAAAAGCTAACCTCGGGGAAGCGGAAGGAAAGGGTATCGATATCGAGCTGAATTACGACAAGAGCTTCGGGAAAGACTGGCAGGTAACCGGCCGTGGTACTTTCACTTACAGCACCAGCAAAGTCATCAAATGGGAAGAGCCCGACTACAGCAAAAGCCCCTGGCTCTCGCGCGTGGGCAGGAGCCTCGGTCAAAACTACGGTTTCATCGCTGAAAGGCTGTTTGTTGACGACGCTGAAGTGAAAAACTCTCCCAGGCAGGAGTATGGCGAGTATTCCGGCGGAGATATCAAGTTCCGCGATGTCAACGGCGACGGAAAGATCAACGACCTCGACAGGGTACCCATCGGCCATCCTGTTACACCGGAAATCGTGTATGGCTTCGGGTTGTCCGTTTCCTATAAAAGATTCGATGTCAACTTCTTCTTCCAGGGCCTTGGCCGCGAATCCTTCTGGCTCAACATGCAGAACGTGACGCCTTTCGTGGACGGAGATGGCAACGATGGCCGGATCGGACAGAATGCCGTGCTGCAGGCGATCGCAGACGATTACTGGTCCGAATCCAAACGCAATGCCTACGCTTTTTGGCCCCGCCTGGCCAACTATGTGTCTACCAACAACGCACAGTCCAGCACCTGGTTCATGCAAAACGGCTCGTTCCTCCGGTTGAAGTCCGCCGACATCGGGTATACTTTCCCCCGGGAATGGCTGAAAAGATATAAAGTGGAAAACCTGCGGATCTATGCCAGCGGCACCAACCTGGCGGTGTGGAGCGCGTTCAAGCTGTGGGACCCCGAAATGGCGGGTTCCGGGTTCGACTACCCCCTCCAGAAAGTGTATAATGTAGGTATTAACATTGGCCTGTAAAAGATTTTTTATGAAGAAAGTAATTATTAAAATAGCTGCCTTTTGCAGCATGTTGGCGGGAACGGTTTCCTGTAACAAGTACCTCGACGTGGTGCCGGACAATATTGCCACGATCGAACACGCATTTTCGGACCGGTACCAGGCGATGAAATTCCTGGCCACCTGTTACTGGGGCATCCCCAAATCAGCCGGCTGGAACGAAAATCCCGCGATGCTTGGCGCCATGGAGCTGATCTTTAACCGCGACAAGCGTACCGATGGCGGCATGCGGTTCGCGCTCGGAGAAAACAGCGCTTCGCTGGCCATCACCAATTACTGGAGCGGTACCAGCAACATGGTGCGCTCGCTGTATGCAGGACAGCGCGACTGCAATACCTTCCTGGAGAATATCGACGGCGTGCGCGATATCAATAAATATGAGAAAGATCGGATGAAGGCCGAAGTGAAGCTCATAAAGGCATATCTCAATTTTTACCTGATCCAGTACTATGGCCCCATTACGCCGCTACGGAAGAATACTTCCCTGACGGAATCGACGGAAGGGATCCGCGTTTATCGTGAGAAGATCGACGACTGTTTCGCTTATGTGCTGCAGCTGATCAATGAAGTGATCGCATCGGATGCACTACCGCTCAGTATCGAGAGCAAAGGCACCGAGCTGGGACGCTTTACCCGTCCGGTGGCTTACTTCCTCAAGGCCAAGGTGCTGACGTACTGGGCAAGCCCGCTCTTCAACGGCAATACCGATTACAGCGGGTTTGTAAACCACGAAGGCGCTCCGTTCTTCAACCAGAAGTTCGAACCTTCACGATGGGATAGCGCCGCCAACGCCTGCAGGAAGGCGATCGAAATTTGTGCAGCCGCTGGCCACAGGTTGTATAAGATTTCCGACTATGAAGCCGTGAATTCCAAATTCCTTTCAGACACCACAATGTTGATCAATACGCTGCGCAGTTCGGTGACGCAGCGCTGGAACCCCGAGATCATCTGGGCCAACTCTTCCTATCCGGCCAACTGGAACTACCAGATCACCGCCCTTGCGCGCGTGGAAGGCGGTACCTCCACGCCGTCTGGCAATACAGGCATCCTGAGCGTACCGCTGTCTACCGTGGAACAGTTTTATTCCGACAAGGGAGTGCCTATCAACGAAGACGTTACGTTCCCTTATTCCACCCGCTACAACATCCGTGTGGGAGATGCAGCCCATAACCTGTTTATCGCCCAAAACGAAAAATCGGCGTCGATGAACTTCGATCGGGAAATGCGTTTCTATTCTTCTCTTGGCTTTGACCGTGGCCGCTGGTACGGAAATACCCATCTCGTTACCACGGAAGAAAACACACCGTTCCCCAAAAACCGCTTCGGAGAATTTTCATCGGTGTTCAACCCCGGGGAGTACAACGCTACAGGGTATTGGCCAAAAAAGCTCGTGTCTATGAACACTACCTGGCGCGATGAAAATAGTGTTACGGAGGAAAGCTACCCTTATCCCGAAATGCGCTTCGCCGACCTGCTGCTCCTGTGCGCGGAGGCGCTCAACGAATCGAAATCGGCGCCTGATGCGGAAGTGTATCGTTATATCGACTCCGTTCGGTCGCGCGCCGGCCTGAAAGGAGTGGTGCAAAGCTGGGCGCAATACTCCAACCAGCCTAACAAACCCTTGTCCAAAGCCGGGATGCGCCAAATCATCCAGCAGGAAAGAAGGATCGAGCTGGCGGGAGAAGGTGTATACATGTGGGACAGCAACCGTTGGAAAACATCCGTCCGCGACCGGAATCGCCCCATCCAGGGATGGAACGTAAACGGGAGGGAGGCGGAAGAATATTATTCGGTAACCACCGTTTACTTCCAGCGATTTTCCTTCAGGGATTATTTTTCACCCATTCCCCAGTCTGAAATGATTAACAATCCCCTGCTCATCCAGAACCCCGGATGGTAAGGTTAAAATACTATGGTTATGAAGAAACTGATTTTACTGAATATCGTTTTTTTTGGCGCCTTGCAGGCCTGTACCAAAAAAGAGAACAAACCCATTTCGCCGTCTTCCGGTAAACCCGGCATCGTTTCGGAAGTGGCGGTGACCAATCTGCCCGGCGGCGCCAAAATCACCTACCGGATCCCCAACGAAGCGGAAGTACTCTCTGTGAAAGCCGTGTATACGCTTACGAACGGCAAACAGGTCGAAGCGGCGGCCTCCATGTACGGAAACGAGCTCCAGGTGATGGGCTTCAACGATGAAAAAGAACATGAAGTGACCCTGTACACCATCAGCCGTGCGCAGGAAATTTCCGATCCGGTCAAATGTACCATCAAACCGCTTAAATCGCCCATCAAAATCGCTACAGAAACGGTAGGCATCCAGAGCGACTTCGGCGGCGCGCGATTCACCTGGCTCAACGATCTGAAAACGCCGCTGGCTTTCGAGCTCTATACGCCGGACTCCCTTGGCCGCATGGCACTGGCACGCGTAATTACTTCTTCGCTCGCCAAAGACATGCAGGCTTTGCGCGGATATCCGCCGGTAGCACGCGAATTCGCCATGGTGATTAAGGATAACTACGGTAACCGCTCAGACACTATCTTTCCCGCAGGCAGGAAGCTTGTGCCCCTGTTCGAGGAACGACTGCCCAAAGGCAAAATGAAGATCATGAAGCTGGCCAACGACCAGAACTTCACCAACTGGGAAGGTTCCGACCAGAAGATCATCGACGACGATGTGACCTCTTTCGGCCACTCGCCCTCTTCGTCGCTGCCCGCGCCGTTTACTATCGACCTTGGTGTATTGGCCAAAGTGAGCCGCATCGTGCTGTTCCAGCGTAATTTCGGCGACAGCTACTATAACTGGGGCAACCCCAAAGATTTCGACGTCTACGTAAAAGTGACGACGCCTTCGCAAAGCGGCGACTGGAGCGAGTGGAAGAAGATCATGGAAACGGCGATCATAAAGCCCTCCGGCAACGGCAGCAACGTTACCGACGAAGATCTCAACGCCGCCATCAACGGGCACGAATTCACGTTCGACCTCGGCCAGGAACCCGTACGCTACATCCGCATAGTGGTAAAATCCACCTGGGGTAGCACAACGTTCACCCACCCCGCGGAAGTGGACGTATACGGAGAGCGTAAATAATCATCAACTTTAACCGACAAGCACATGAAATATATACTGCATGTTTTCTCGTATTTGTGCATCCTGGCTTCGCTCGCTTCCTGCGAAAAGTTCACGGACGTACACAAGGAATTCATAAAAGATGGCGAGATCATTTACGCCGTAAGGCCGGATTCCGTGGCATTCATCGCCGGAAAGGAAAGGCTGATGATGCGGCTGTGGATGATAAACGGCCAGAATATCAAGAATATCATCGTTTTGTGGAACGGCCGGCAGGATTCCCTGGTGTTGGCCGCGAAGCTGAAAACGGGCCGCGACAGCATCGACGTGATGATAAACGGGCTGGTAGAAAAAAACTACTCTTTCGACATATACGCCGTAGATAATTTCGGCCATCGTTCCCTTACCTACACTACGTTTGGTGCCACTTACGGTGCTCAGTACACAGCGTTGCTGCAGAACCGCCGTATCAAGAAAATGGCGCTTTACGAGACGGCAGCGGCCATCGACTGGTTTGCCCCGGCAGAAAACATGATCTTCAATGAATTGAAATTCAAGAACCGCCGCGGAACAGATACCGTGGTGCGTTTCCCGGCAGACGATTTTACGGTTAACATCGACGCGGCGGGCAGCACCCCGTTCCAGTACCGCTCACTGTACATCCCCGAAGCAGAAGCGATCGATACTTTCGCCACCGCCTGGGCATCCGATGTGCTGCCGGAGTATTTCACCTTCGACCGGTCCAACTGGGAAGTGCTCGCCGTATCTGATGAAACCGCATCTGACGGCGGCGGAAAGGCGACGCTGATAGACGGCGACCACGGTACCTACTGGCATTCCCAATGGGGGCCGGACATCGCTTTGCCCCACTGGGCGATCATCGACATGAAATCGGTGAAGAACATTTCCTATTTCACCATTTATCGCCGTAACAATAATACCAACACGAAATCCGTGGAGCTGTACGTCGGTAACAGCAGCGATCCCAACGGTACGTGGACGCTGGCGGCCTCGGGCACGTTCGCGTCCGGCAACCAGATGACGATCAACAATACCACGGGAGCCACGGGGCGCTACCTGAAAATGCTGCTCCCCGACAGTAACAACCCGCCCTTCACCAGCGTGGCGGAAATCTACATGTATGGAAAGTAATTGAAACGGACAACCGGCTTCAGAAAAGGCAGCGCTTCGGTGCTGCCTTTTTCGTTTTCGGGGGCAGGACGGAACGGGATGCAAGGGGTGGAAAATTTCGTATTTTGATAGGCATCTTCAACACACGAATTCAATTCCATGGAAAAACAACTCAGGAGCCGGCAGTGGTTCGGGAAGAAAGGGAAAGACGGGTTTATCTACCGCGCCTGGATGCGTAACCAGGGCATCCCGGACGATCAGTTCCGCGGAAAGCCCGTTATCGGCATCTGCAATACCTGGTCGGAGCTGACGCCCTGTAACGCGCATTTCCGCGAACTGGCGGAGTCGGTAAAGCGCGGCATCATCGAAGCGGGCGGTTTTCCGCTGGAATTCCCGGTCATGTCGCTCGGCGAAACGCTCATGAAACCCACCGCCATGCTGTACCGCAACCTCGCCAGCATGGAAGTGGAAGAGGCCATCCGCGCCAATCCGCTGGACGGGGTGGTGCTGATGTGCGGCTGCGACAAAACGACGCCTTCCCTCGTCATGGGCGCCTGCAGCGTGGATGTGCCGGCCATCGTCATTTCCGGCGGCGCCATGCTCACGGGCAAGTTCAGGGGGCGGGATATCGGGACCAGCGACCTGTGGCGGTTTTCGGAAGATGTAAGGTCGGGCGTGATGAGCGAGGAGGAACTGAACGAGGCGGAAGCCGGGATGTGCCGCAGCCGGGGGCATTGCGCCGTGATGGGCACCGCCTCCTCGATGGCCTGCATGGTGGAGGCTTTGGGGCTCTCGCTGCCAGGGAACGCCGCTATTCCCGCCGCAGACGCCAACCGCAAGGTGCTCGCACAGCTCACGGGCAGGCGGATCGTGGAAATGGTACATGAAGACCTGAAACCTTCCGATATCCTCACCCGCGAAGCGTTCGAGAACGCCATCGCCGTAAACGCCGCCATCGGAGGTTCTACCAACTTCGTCATTCACCTGCTGGCCATCGCGGGGAGGGTAGGCGTGCCGCTGGAACTGGAGGATTTCGACCGCTTTTCGCGCCAGGTCCCGCTCATCGCCAATCTCCAGCCGTCCGGCCGGTATTTCATGGAAGACCTCTATTACGCCGGTGGCTTGCCGGCCGTGATGAAGCAGATAGCAGAAAAATTGCACGGCGGATGTACAACCGCCAACGGAAAATCCATCGCGGAAAACATCCGTACGGCCAAAAGTTGGGACACGAACGTCATCGCCATGGCGGATGCGCCCGTGAACCCGCAATCAGGGATCGTGGTGCTGCGGGGTAACCTTTGCGAGAACGGCGCCATCATCAAGCCGTCTGCCGCTACGCCGGCGCTGATGCAACACCGCGGAAAAGCGGTCGTATTCCGCGATATCGAAGATTACAAGCAGCGGATCAACGACCCCGCGCTGGATGTGGACGCAAACAGTGTGCTGGTATTGCAGCACGCCGGTCCGAAAGGCTACCCGGGCATGCCGGAAGTCGGCAACCTGGGGCTGCCCGCAAAATTGCTGCAGCAGGGGGTGACGGATATGGTCCGTATTTCGGACGGGCGCATGAGCGGAACGGGGTTCGGCACGGTAGTGCTCCACGTTTCCCCCGAAGCAGCCGAAAACGGCACTTTCTCGCTCGTCGAATCCGGCGACTGGATTTCGCTGGACGTGGAAAACAGGCGCCTGGAGTTGGAAGTGGATGATATCGAATTAGCGGAAAGGCGGAAGAGGAAAGCCGCCTTCCAGAGCCCCTACACCCGCGGCTACGTCCGGCTTTTCGTGGAACATGTGGAGCAGGCGGACAAAGGCGCGGATTTCGATTTTCTCAAAGGAAGCTCCGGCAGCCAGGTAACGCGGGATTCCCATTAAACGATCATCCAACGGAAAAAGCTATACGAACATGGACTTCAAGCATAAAACAGCCATCGTCACCGGCGCAGGCAGCGGGATCGGTTTTGAAATGTGCCGGCAACTGGCGCATCACGGCGCTACGGTATTCCTCAATGATGTCGATGCCGCGCTTTGCCGCGAAGCCGCCGGGAAGATCAGCGCGGAATACGGACATTGCTTTCCCGTTCCGGGAGATTCGGGCCACGAGGGATTTGTCAACGAGCTGGTAAAAGCCGCCGTGGAGCAAACCGGCCGGCTGGATATCGCCATCGCCAATGCGGGGATCACCCTGTTCGGGGAATTCCTTTCCTATCCTGCGGAATCGCTGTTCCGGGTGTTGCAGCTCAATATCGGGGGCACTTTCTTTCTCGCCCAGGCTGCCGCCCGGCAAATGATCGGCCAGGGGAGCGGAGGCGCTTTGCTGTTCACTTCTTCCGTGACCGGCCACCAGGCCCATAAAAACCTCGCGGCCTATTCCATGACCAAAGCCGCACTGGAAATGCTGGCGAAGAACCTCGTGGCCGAAGTCTCCGGTTTCGGCATCCGCGTCAACACCGTGGCCCCCGGCGCCACGCTCACGGAACGGACCACCACAGAACCGGATTATGAAGCGGTATGGTCGCGCATTACGCCCATGGGCCGGCCCGCCAGCGTGCAGGACATCGCCCATGCCGCGCTGTTCCTCGTTTCCGACCAGGCACGCCATATCACCGGCCAGAGCCTCGTGGTGGATGGCGGGTGGACGGCCACCAGTCCTTCCCCATATTGACGCTATAAAATTTCCAGGAGATCGGATTTGGACATTTGCTGCAGCATCGTACCGTCGGTTTTCACCAAATCCAGCGCCAGTTGGCTTTTCCGCTGTTGCAATATCCTGATCTTTTCCTCGATCGTCCCGGAACAGATGAGCCGCACCGCTACCACGTTCCGGTGTTGCCCGATGCGGTGACTGCGGTCGATGGCCTGGTTTTCCGCGGCAGGGTTCCACCACGGGTCTACCAGGTATACGTAATCGGCGCCGGTGAGGTTCAGGCCCACGCCGCCGGCTTTCAAACTGATGAGGAACACGCGGACGGCATCGTTGGTCTGGAAGTTGGTCACTTTGGCGCCGCGGTCTTTCGTTTGCCCCGTTAAGTATTCGAATGGGATTTTCCGGTTCTCCAGCTCCGTCCTGATAAGGTCCAGCATGCTGGTGAACTGGGAAAAGACGAGGATTTTATGCTCGCGGGATTTGTTTTCGATCTGCTCTGACAGCACTTCTATCTTGACGGAATTTTCGCCGGAATGGCCTTCTTTCAGCAAAACAGGTGAATTGCATATCTGCCGCAGCTTGGTGAGGCCGGTGAGCACGTGCATGCTGTTGCGGTGGATTTCGTCGTCAGATTTATTGGCGATGTAATCGCGCAGTTCCTGTTCGTACGCATCGTAAATCTTCCGCTGTTCGGCGTTCATTTCACAATAGATGGTCATCTCCGTTTTCTCCGGCAGTTCCCGCGCCACCTGCTTCTTCGTCCTGCGCAGGATGAAGGGTTTCACTTTCTGCTGCAATTCCATCGCCCGCTTCGAGAATCCGAAACGGTCGATGGGGATGGAATAGATTTCCCGGAAATATTGCTTGCTGCCCAGCAGGCCCGGGCATGCGAACGACAGCTGGCCGTACAGGTCTACCGTATTATTTTCCACCGGCGTGCCCGTCAGCACGATCCTGTTGCGGGATTGCAGGAGCCGCGCGGCTTTGTACCTTTCCGAATTCGGGTTTTTGATGGCCTGCGATTCGTCGAGGAAGACATAACCGAACCGGAACGTTTTCAGGAAACCGATATCGGAAATGAGCGTCCCGTAGCTGGTGAGCACCACATCGAAATCGCCTGCGCTGTCCGCCGACTTCAGGCGGTTGGCGCCGTAATGCAGCTGCACGGAAAGGGAAGGCGCGAAACGCTGCAATTCCTCCTGCCAGTTGAACAGCAGGGAAGTCGGTGCCACCACGAGGTGGGTGGCATGCCCGTTTTTTTCTTGCTGGGACAGGATAAAGGCGATGATCTGCACGGTTTTTCCCAATCCCATATCGTCCGCCAAACATCCGCCGAAATTAAATCCATCGAGATAATTCAGCCAGTTCAGCCCCTCGCGCTGATACGCCCGCAGTTCTGCCTGCAAGCCCGCGGGAACAGGCGTTTCGGGGATTTCTTTCGCCGGCAGGAATGCTTGCCCCAGTTGCGCGATCTCGATCTGCGATTCCTGGCTCAGCACTTCCCTGTCGAACATCGCCGAAATTTCGGAAAAATTGATCTTCGGGAATTTCAGCATGTCGGCGTCTATCTCGCCTGCCTGGAAGTATTTTTCGAGTCGGTGTATCCATTCATCGGGCAGCAGGCCGCTGGTGCCATCGCCCAGCTCCACGAACCTGCTTTTGTTGCGGATGGCTTTGTGCAACTGCTTGAGCGAAGCGGATTTATTGCCGAAACTGACTTTGAGGTGCGCGTTGAACCAGTCGATCCCGCTGTTCACCTCGATCTGAACACGGGCTTTGTGCGGGTTCCTTTTGTTACCGGGCAGTTCGTTGAAACCCAGGATGGTAATGCCTTCCTTCCGCCAGGTCTCGAACGCGTCGAGGAACCAGTCTTCGTCGAGGAATTTATTTTTATGGAGATAGAAGTATTCGTACTCGCGGACCTGGTCGTTGAAATCCGGGTGCTGGTGCATGACGAGGGTGGTCAGCGCCACTTCGGCCTCGTTATCGCGCCGGATCTTGAATTCATTGCCGTTCCGGTCGGTATCCGTGAGCTGCTTGCGCGAATACACCGGCACTTCCACACCGCCGTATTTCATGACGGGCGTGATGTAGATGTAATTGTCGCGCTGCTGGAGGTACACCAGTCGCTCCGTCGTGTACATCCTTTCCGCGAGTTGCGCGGGAGTCGCCTGTTGAATGTAGCTGTAGTCGATCTGAACGAGGTGTTCCAGCGATTGCAGCACGGACTGCAGGAAAGCTTCGTATTTCGATGCGTGGACGAGCAGGATCTCGTTGTTCTTTTTGAAGAAACGGATCACGCGGAGCATGTCCGGGTTATCGACGAGGTAATAGGTTTGGCGGTAAAAAATGAAGTATTGATGGCGCAGCACGAGCTTGTCGAACGGGATGGCCGTATCGTTCATGAGCAACTTTCCCGTGATCTCGTAAAACGGGGATTTTTTGAAGACGGACAGGGAAATTTCCGCCTGGAGGATTTGCAGGTGAACGGGTGAGAGCGACCGTGCAGACATGGATTCGGACACGGAGCGGTCGTGATGGTAGACGTCCAGCTGCATGGGATTTTCGAAAATGAGCCGCAGGGCGTTGTTATCTGTGGGTTGCCCGAATTCGATTTCCTTTTGGGAGAAAGTGGAAATGGCGGTGAGGAATTTGATGACCGCGGGGTCCTGGCTTTCCCAGATGCGCTGCAGCGGGTCGATTTTATCGATCGGGTTTTTGAGTTTCCCGGTCTGGGTGACGTCGGCCTGCATGAGCTGAAAAGCGGGCTGGTTGTATAAGCGGTGCTTGTCGATCAGGAGGATGGTGCGTTTCTCCGTATCGTCGGTTTGCGGCGGTTTGGGTGGGGAGCTGCGCAGGGGGAGGAGCTCGTCGCGGAAGAGCTTGTCGTTGATGGGGAGGAGCGCTTTGACGAGGGGCTCGATGAGGATATCGTCGCCCTTGACGCTGATCCTGAAATATTCGTCCAGGTCGGGCTCTTCTTCCAGTCCGTATTCCTTCGCCGTTTTGAGGAGTGTTTTGTGGCGGAGGGGTTTGTCGAAGAAGACGCGGAGCTGTTTTCTTTCGATGATGGCGTAGAGCACTTCCGCCTGGTGCTCGCAAAGACTGGTGTCTGTACCGCCGCAGGCGCAGGAGGAAACGATGGAATTCCCGGTCTGGCAAACGGAAACGGCGGGGAAATGGACGGCCGCTTTTCGTTTGGTGAACACGCCTTCATTCAGTTCCAGCGAAACGGGGAAGATGTCTCCCAGCTCCCGGGACTCCAGGAAGCTTCCGTTCCGGGCATATTGCAACAGGCCGTACCCGGAAAGCGTCGCGATTCCCGAAGCCGGAATCCTGCATTCTTTCGAAAAATCCATATCCGCAAATATAGGCAAGCCCCGGGGATGCTGATCAAAACAAGGCCATCGCCCCCAAAGGAAAATATTTGAATATTTTGTATTATTACGGGAATGAAGGACGAATCGAACATCTCCGCCTCCCTGGCCAACGACGCGCTGCGTAACCGGGATGTAACGGTCTTCCAGGAATTATATACGACCTACAGCGAGCCCCTTTACCTGCTGGCATTCCGGTGGGTGAAAGACAGCAGCCTGGCCAAGGATATCGTCCATAATCTTTTCGCCCATTTGTGGGACAGGGGAGGCGACATCGTTATTACCGGGCAGGTCCGCAGTTACCTGTACCGCGCCGTCACCAACCTGTGCATCAACGAGCTGAAGCGGCGCAAGCGCCACATCGGCGAGGAAATCCTCCAGTTCCAGGCGGATGGCCATTCTTTCTTCGAAATATCCGATTATATCCTGTTCCAGCAAGAGTTGATGCAGCACCTCGGCGCCCTGGCGCCCCGTTGCCGCGAAATCCTCCTCCTCAGCCGCGTCCACGGCCTGGAGCCTTCCGAGATCGCGGAAAAGCTGGGCATTTCCGTCAATACCGTTTACTTTCAGCTCTCCGTAGCCCTGAAATCCCTCCGCGGCCGGATCGGCCCGAAAAAAATTCCTGAAGGCATCAAAGTATCCCCTTTCTGAATTGTCTTAATACTATAAGCATATGGAAAACGACCTGTCCCAATTCATAATCGACTACCTGGCCGATAGCGGCAACCCGGAAAAGCAGCGGCGGATGAACGACTGGCTGAATGCCGGGGAGGAGAACCGTCGCCGGTTCGACGAGGTGCGCCGGGCCTGGGAGGCTGCCGGGCAACTGCCCGAGCCTTTCGATATGCAGGCCGGTTGGAGCAGGATGCGCGACCATATGGCGAATGCGCCCCAATCCGCAACGGTGCGCACGATACCCGCGCGGCGCACCTGGTGGCGTGCCGCCGCCGTGATACTGCCCGTGGTAATATTGGCCGGGTATTGGTGGATGAAGGGGACAGACGGGGGATGGACTTCCTATACCGCGCAGCACGCCGTGAAAGACAGTCTCCGCCTGCCCGACGGTTCCGATGTTTTCCTGCGCCCCGGCGCCACGGTACAATATAAGATAGACAACAACGAAAGATCGGTGCGGCTCACGGCCGGCGAGGCTTTCTTCCGCATCAGCCCCGATGCGCACCGGCAATTCAGCGTGCAGTTGGAGAAAGGGCTTGTAAAGGTGTTGGGGACTTCATTCAACATCAATACCACCAAAGGTTTCAGTGATGTAGCCGTATGGGATGGTAAAGTGAGCGTGGAAGGCAACGGGAAGAAAGTGGTGCTCACCGCCGGGAATATGGCGGTGGTGGATGCGAAAACAGGGGATGTGGAGCAGCCGGAAGGCAATTACGCATACCGCTGCGGATGGGGCAACAGCGACCTGTCGTTCAGCGACCAGTCGCTCCAGGTAGTGCTGGAAACGCTGGGCTCCTATTATCGCGTTTCGCTGGATGTGAAAGACGCGCAACTGCTCGGCAGCAGGATCACCGTTCGCTTTAACAACATGCCATTGAACGAGGCGCTGACCGTTCTCTCCGAAATGCTCGACCTCCGTGTTAACCGCCGTTCAGACAAAGACTATGAATTGATACGCAAATAAATCCGTAACAGCGAAACTTAAAACCAGAATCAAAAGAAAGCAAAGCTTACCGTAGTTCCCATTTTATCACCGGTGCCTGCCGGTTTGGAGATGTATTGCCCGCCTTTGGGGGATTAGCCGGCTGATCCTGAAGGGAGCGTTATGTCTGCCAACATCGCCGGCGGCAGATCACATCTTAAAATGAAAAGATGAAAAGAATCCCTTGTATTACACTGATCATAGCCATGGTCTGCGCGTCGTTCGCCGCCATCGCGCAACGCCAGCCCGATGCCCTGTCGAAAAAGCTCACGGTGGCCATCGAAGACAAGCCTGCCGAAGCGATCCTTACCTTGCTTGAAAAGCAGGCTGGCGTATCTTTCGCATATCCCACCGGCGTGCTGGCCAATCGCCCCAAATATTCCATCAGCCGGAAAGACGCTACGCTGCAGCATTTGCTGGAAGTCATCTTTCCCCCGGCCCAATATTCCATCAAAGCCATCGGCAACCAGATCATCATCAAACAGGCGGCCGCCGGCCCGGCCGCACCAGCCGATACCAACGCCCCGCAGCGTGTGATCGATATGAATACCGTGGTGGTTACCGCACTGGGGATCGGGCGGCAGCAACGCTCGCTCGGCTACGCGTTCACCGACGTGAAAGGGAGCGACCTCACCCGCGCCCGCGAAACCAATCCCATCCAGGCGCTCACCGGCCGCGTGGCGGGGCTCGACGTCAACGCTACCAACAGCGGCGTGGGCGGCTCCGTGAAAGTGACCCTCCGCGGCGTGAAAGTGATCGGCGGCAACAACCAGCCCTTGTATGTGATAGATGGCATCCCGGCGGATAATTCCTCGCCCGGACAGGCAGACCGGTACGGCGGGTACGACCTCGGCGACGGTTCCTCCATCATCAACCCCGACGAAGTGGCCAGCATATCCGTCCTGAAAGGCGGCGCCGCCACGGCGCTCTACGGCAGCCGCGCCGCCAACGGTGTGATCCTCATCACCACTAAAAAAGGCAGCCGGCAAGGGCTGGAAGTGGAAGTTACCTCCAATTCCGTGCTCGAGAAACTGAACGCCAGCTACGAATTCCAGGATACCTACGGCAATGGCCGCGACGGCATGCTCCCGCGCGATGTGGCCACCGCCCGCGGCTACTCCCAGGCGAGCTGGGGCCCGAAAATGACCGCCGACAGCCTCACCTGGCTCTGGAACGGCAAACAGGTGCCCTACAGCAAAGCCCGCAATCCCATCCCGAACTTCTTCCGCACCGGCCTTACGCTCACCAACTCGGTTTCCGTGTCTACCGGCAGCGATAAAGCCCAGCTCCGGTTTACCTATACCAACGTCAACAATAAGGACATCGTTCCCGAAAGCGGCCTGAACCGGCATAACTTTTCCCTGCGCGGTACTTCGCAGCTGACGTCCAAACTTACCATGGACGCCAAGATCACCTACCTCAACGAAAAGGTAAACAACCGTCCGGCCCTGTCAGACAATCCGAACAACATCGGGTACGTGCTGAGCGGGATCGCGCCCAATATCGACATCAACTGGCTCAAGGAATATAAAGACCCCGTTACCGGGAACTATATCAACTGGAACAACCAGCAATACCAGGTAAACCCTTACTGGGCCATTTACGAACAGCCGAACGACAGCCGCCAGGACCGCCTCAACGGTTTTGTGCAGTTTAAATATCAATTACTCCCCGAACTGTCTGTCCAGGCCAGGACGGGAACGGATTACTCGCGCTTCGGGTTCCGGGAGTTCATGGAAGTGTCGACCCCGTTCAACCAAAGCGGGATGATCAACCTGAAAGACCGCGTTTTCCGCGAAACCAATACCGAAGTGATGCTGAACTATGGCAAACAGGTGAAACGTTTCTGGATCGGCGGCAACCTCGGCGCCAACCGCATGGATTACCGCGAAAACCTCCTCAATACGACCGGCCGGGATATGAGCGTGCGCGGTGTGCGGAGCATCAATAACTTCAAAACGAAACTGAGCAATGAGCAGATTCTACGCAAACGCATTAATTCCGTGTATGGCGCCGTGAACCTGGCTTACGAGAATTTCCTTTATCTGGATTTGACGGGCAGGAACGACTGGTCGTCGACGCTCGCCATGGGCCGGAATTCCTTCTTCTATCCCTCGGCGTCGCTCAGTTTCGTGTTTACGGAGCTGTTGCCGAAAAGCGGGGCATTGACTTTCGGGAAACTGCGCTTCTCCGCTGCGCAAACAGGAACGGACGCTGTTGAGCCTTATCAGCTGAAGCTGACCTACGGCAGCAATCCCGATGTGCCGATCGTGGGTGGATATGCGATCGGCGGGGTGGCGGTGGACAAGGTGCCGTTCAGCGACCTGAAGCCCAGTATCAGCAAGTCGTACGAAGCCGGCGCCAATCTCGTCTTCTTCAACAACCGCCTGAACCTGGATGTTACCTGGTACCAGTCCAACACCCGGAACCAGATACTCAACGCGCCGATCTCCTCATCCAGCGGGTATACCAGCGCCGTGATCAACTCCGGGAACGTGCGCAACCGCGGCATCGAGGTGACGTTGCTCGGCAAACCCGTCACCACCAAGCACTTCAACTGGGATGTGAATGTGAACTTCGCGCGGAACCGGAACAAGATCCTCGAACTGAGCCCGCTCGTGTCCGGATATTATACCCTGGCGCAGGCGCGTTGGGCCAATGCCTCGATCGTGGCGGAAGAAGGGGAGGAATTCGGGATCATCGTGGGGAGGAAGTTCCTGCGCAGCCCGCAGGGCAAGATCGTGCTCGACGCCAACAACCTGCCGCTGTACGACCCTACGGATACGCAGATCGGCAGCGGACAGTACGAATGGATCGGCGGTGTCAACAACCGGTTCACCTATAAAAACATTTCCCTCGGCATTTTGCTGGATATCAAGCAGGGCGGGCACATCTATTCCATGACCAACCTCCTCGCGCATGCCAACGGCCGGCACAAAGCCACGCTGGAAGGCCGCGAAGGCTGGGCGGAATCTGAAAGGGCGCGCCTGGCGGCAGGGCAAACGCCCGGCAACTGGAAACCGACCGGCGGCCGTTCGGTAAGCGGCGTTCGCCAGACGGGGACCGATGCAGACGGGAAGCCCATTTACGAAGACGTTTCCGCATTCGTGAGCCCCCAGGCATGGTGGCAACGCGTGACCGACAATATTCCCGAACAGTTCATCTACGACGCCTCTTTCGTGAAGATCCGCCAGCTGAATATCGATTACACCTTCCCGAAATCGTTCCTGGGGAACGGGATTTTCAGGGAACTGGCGATATCGCTCATCGGGCGGAACCTGTTCACCATCAGCAAGCACGTACCCAACGTAGACCCCGAATCCAGCTACAACAACAGCAACGGCCAGGGTTTTGAGTACGGATCGCTCCCCACGCGCAGAACCTACGGCGTCAACCTTTATGCAAAATTCTAAAACGGTCAACATGAAAATCGTTCCATATATACTGATCAGTTGCCTGGCCCTCGTGGGCGCCGGCAGTTGCACGAAAGATTTCGATTCCATCAATACAGACCCGACGCGCGGCGCGGAGATCGCCCCGGGGCAGCAGTTGACCGCCGCGGCCTATTACCTGAGCGGCGGCAGGGAAACGGGCTATCCCATCATGTATTATTTCCTGCCGCGGTCGCAGTACGTGAGCGGCGCGTGGGGCATGCGCTTCGGCGGGAAATACATCCGCAACGATTTTTACGGCGAGCGGATGTGGGAGATCTTCTACGGGAGAAGCCTCAAACAGCTCATCGATATGATCGAACGCTCAAAGAACGATCCTGACCTGGTGAACTATATCGCCGCCGGCCGCATCCTGAAAGCGTACATCTTTTCGCTGTTGACGGACGCCTACGGCGATGTGCCCTATTCCCAGGCCGGCATCGCTTATTACGGCAAGATCTATACGCCGAAGTACGACCTTCAGCAGGAAATCTACAAAGACCTGTTCAAGGAACTGACCGAGGCAACGGCCCAGTTCGACGCCGGTAAACAGGCGCTCCTGAACGATATCGTCTTCAACGGCAACGTAGACCGCTGGAAGAAACTGGCCAATTCGCTCCGGTTGCGGCTCGGCATGCGCCTGTCCAAAATCGACGCCAACATGGCCGCGCGGGAAGTGAAAGCGGCGGTGGATGCGGGCGTGATGGCGAGCGCCGACGATAATTTCAAGATCATCCACGAAAACTTCGGTTTCCCCGACCTCCGCGGCAACGGCCTCTCACAGGCTTTCCATGAAGAATCCTCCTTCCTGTATACGATCGGTACCAACACCTTCGTGCAATACCTGAAGTATCACAGCGATCCCCGGCTGTCGCGCTTCTTCATCAACCGCGACCCTGCCGGAGAAGATATCACCGCTTTAACGGGTTATATGTCCGTGCAGTCCGGCCTTTACTGGTGGGATAACTGGGGAGATTTTACCGCGCCCGGTGGCCGCGTCATCCCCCATGCCAACAAATTCTGTGTCATCAACCGGCCTTTCGTCCAATTACAAGCCTCCTTCCTGCACATGGGGTATGCCGAAGTACAGTTCCTGCTGGCGGAAGCGGCCGCCCGTGGCTGGGCTGGCACCAACCCGCAACAGTTCTACCATAACGGCATCCGCGCCGCCATGAAGCAGCTGGAAATGTACCCCGGAATGGACCCCGTTCCGCAACCGCAGGTAGACGCTTTCGTGACAGCGCATCCGCTCACGGGGCTGCCGGCAGACACGGTGCTCAAGCACATTAATATGCAGAAATGGGTGGCGCTCTTCCCCAACGGCTACGAATCGTTCGCCAACCAGCGCCGCACGGGGTATCCGGTATTGGAAGAGATCGAAGATGTGGGTACCGAATCGGAAACGAATAAAGTCCCTTTCCTACGGTTGTTCTATCCCGGAACGGAAGCGTTCAACAACACGGCCAACTACCAGGAAGCCCTGCAACGGATGGGTGGAAAAAACGACTGGCTCAAGCCGGTTTGGTGGGATAAGAGATGATTCCCTGATAATATCGCAGCGATGCACAGGCAGGAAGCCGGAGATCGGCTGGGGGCGGGGATTTTCGAGAGCGAAGCAACCGTCCCCGAATCCTGTCGGAACACAAAAGGCCTCCCGGTACCGGGAGGCCTTTTGTATGTGCAATGAATTTACCTGTTGACCGGGACCGATATCACAGCGTACCCGCCGGGGCGACTGAACACTACCTGCCTGTTTTCCCCATCCTGGTTTTTTAGTGTGAATTTGTATTGTTTTCCCGGTTCCATGATGGGCAGCCGCAGCATTTCGCCCGCGTCCGATGCGCTGGAAACCCGCGCCGTATATCCTTTTAACGTGTACGCCGGCATGCCGCCCGGAATGGTAACGGTGACGGATATATTTTCCCGGTCGGGGGAAGATTGCATGCTGGTCACGATGATCGGGCTGAAGAGGTTTTTCAGCATGTGATAGGAGGGTTTCAGCTCACCATCGAGCGAGATCATGCCGTGCACCCTTTGGCGGCGCTTGCCCGTTCCTTCTTCACCGATGAACGTCCGGTAATCGTTCAGGGAAAAGTAAATGGCGCCGGCTACGAAAGGCCGTGTTTCGTAAAGGGCAGTATGACTGATCATGTGCGCGATCCGGCGGGGATCGCCGCCGCTGAACGCCGGCTCGCAAAGCCCGTATTCCGAAACAACGATGGGTTTTTCCGGGTGGTATTTGTGGATGCTGTCCAGCATCGCCGGGGCATCCGTCATTTTGCCGCCGAACCAGGTCTCGAAATATTCGTTCCACATAATGACGTCCCCAAAAACGGTGGCGTCCAGTTTGGGATTGTACTGGATGGTATTGCTGACGTAATTGACGAGGCGGCTGCTGTCCATCGCCTTGATGTATCCGTACATGTGTTTTACATAGTCGTGCGTAGGCTGGTATTGGCCGGAATGCTCGTTGCCCACGCCCCAGGCGATGACGGAAGGGTGGTTGAAATGGTGGAGCACCATTTCATCGGCCTGCATCATGGCAACGGATTTGATGGAATCGAGCACGGTAGCGCCACCCCAAAGCGGTATTTCTTCCTGGACGAGCAGGCCGTTTCGGTCGCACCAGTCCAGCAACGTCTCATCCTGCTGCCAATGGAACCGGGTGAAAACGGCGTTCAGTTTTTTGAGGTGTTCCAGGTTGCCGTAGAGGATAGCCGCGGGTTCGGCCATGCCGTAGTCCGGATGGGAGCCAGGCATCCATTCCACGGCAGACAATCTTACCGGTTCGCCGTTCAAAAAGATTTTTCCATTGCGGGCCTCGATGCTGCGGAAGCCGACGGGGACGGTTTTGGTGGCGATAACAGTGTTTTTGTCCATCACCTCTACGCGTACCTGGTAGAGGTTCGGGTGATCGAAATGCCAGCGCTGGACTTCGGGGATTTGTACCGTTGTTGTCAGTTTGCCGTTTTGCGGCGTTCCGTTTTGCGTTTGCGTAAATACGGTCTGTTGTGCCGCATCGGTCACGGATACGCGGGTGCGCAGTGGTTTTTGGGATTTTCTGTCGAGCAGGACGGTCTGGACCCGCAGTTGGCCGGCTTTCGTTCCGGGAACGGGTCTTGCATCGGCCAAAATATAATCGATGCCCGATGGGTTGGAAATATGGAGGGATACGCTTCGCGTGATACCGCCGTCGTTGGCCCAGTCGAACGATTTGCCGTAAGGGAGCGCGGAGGTGGAGAATTGATTGTTCACGGAAACGGTCAGCAGGTTTTTCCCTTTCCGGGCCGCTTTCGACGCGTCTGCATAAAAAGCAGTGTAGCCGGAACCGTAGTGTTTTGCGATTTGCTGGCCGTTGAGATAGATAACGGCGTCGCGGTACACGGCGTTGAATTTCAGGCGAACGGTCTTGCCTTTCGTTTCCTGCGGGATGTCGATTTCCCGTTGGTACCAGGCGGTGCCGTAGTATTCTTCGGTGCCGGGGTCAACATTCCAGGTGTGCGGCACTTTTACCGTTCTTGATATTTGGGCCGGGAGTGTTGTGGCAAACCAGCGCGCAGGGGCCCCTGCATCCAGCGAGTCGATACAAAACAACCAATCCCCGTCCAGGGAAACCGTTACCTCTTCCGGTGATGCAACGCGTTGGGCGAAGGTCTTGCATTGAAACAGCAGTAACGCGGCCGTGAGAAATGTGAATGTCCATCTCATGATGTGGAAAGTTTACAATCGATTGGGTGAAAAGTGGAATCCGTACATGCATCCTGCATGCGGGAACAAGATACATACGATTCGGAAAGACTGCCTGCGGATCATAAGATTGTCCATTCTATCAGTTAGTTAGTCCATTGGCCGGGCTATGGATTACGCCTAGTTTTGTAGCGTTACCGTTGGTTTTGACGTGCGCGTCATCGTTACGGTAACATCCGCGAACAGTACTCGAAGTTTTGTATGATATAAGCAGTGAGCAATAAGTCAGAAGTGTGGCGAGGCGATCGGATAGCAGTGAAATGAATAGCGCCCGTTTCTTTCCCGTATTGTTGTAAACCCGGTATGATAAGCAACACAGGAAGCCATTATTAAAACCTGAACATACCGCGAAACCATTAGCCTGGCGAACGAAAGCTGCACTGCGCTGCAATGCGCATGTATGGAACGAAAGGTAATTATTATGAATCCGGCGCCGGATGAAGCATGATTGGCGCCACATTCCATGGTCTTACAGTTATGAAAAACGACGATTAGCACCAGACATCAGCATTTTTGACGAAACAGCATTTCCGTCTTACCATTTGATACATGCGGCCATGCATGTCTATTTCCGGGCGATCCCTGATCGGCCATCGGCATCCTGTTGGGAAACAGGTTCAGGTATACTAAACTAAAACACGCATCTAATGAAATTGGGTAAACAACACCACGTTCTTCCTTTGGTCAGTGGATTATTCATCCTGCTATTCCAGTTCATCCATTTCCCGGGCTTTTCGCAGGCTACGCGGAAGGTGACGGGAACGGTGGTGAATGAACAGGGCCAACCCTTACCGGGTGCTACCATTTCCATCAAGGGCCGTCCGGCCAACGCGATTACGGACGATAACGGCAAGTTCTCCATTTCCGTTTCTGGGGAAAATGTGGTGCTCGTGGCCACGCACATGGCTTCGTCGCCCATGGAGATCGCGGTCGGCGATCAGACCGATATCCGGTTCGTGCTCCAGCCGCTCGACAAAAAACTGGACGAAGTGATCGTGGTGGGATATGGCACGCAGAAGCGTACCTCGCTCACGGCGGCCGTTTCCAGCATCAAGGGCTCCGAAGTGGCGAGCCTGCCGGTGGCCAACCTCAGCAACGCGCTGGGCGGCCGCGTGCCGGGCGTGATCTTCAAGCAGGGAAGCGGCGAGCCCGGCTACGATGGTTCTTCCATCCTCATCCGCGGCTTCAGCACCACCGGCAACACCGCGCCCCTGGTGATCGTAGACGGCGTCCCGCGCAGCTTCCAGCAGCTGGACCCCAACAGCGTGGCCAGCTTCACCATCCTGAAAGACGCCGCGGCCGTAGCGCCCTACGGCGTAGCGGGCGCCAACGGCGTGATCCTCGTGACCACGAAAAAAGGTTCCGCCGGCAAACCGCAACTGTCTTACAACGGCTATTACGGCTGGCAAAACCCGACCGTGCTGCCGAAAATGGTGACCTCCTTCGAATACGCCACCATGCGCAATGCGGCCGCCGCCAACGCAGGCACGGCGCCGGTGTACGACGATAACGCGCTCCAGAAATACAAAGACGGCTCCGACCCCGACCTGTTCCCCGTGAACGATCCGCTGCGCACGCTCATCAACCGGAACGCGCCCATGATGGGGCACAACCTGTCCGTTTCCGGCGGCTCGGAGAAAGTGAAATACTTCGGGGCGCTGGGGTACCTGTCGCAGGACGGCATGTGGGGCCCCACCAATTTCAAACGCTATAATCTTACATCGAACGTAGAAGCCCAGGTAACGAACACCACGAAGTTCAGCATATCGCTGAGCGGCAGGGTGGAAGACAGGCGCTATCCCGCCCGTTCCGCCGGCAGCATATTCGACCAGCTGTACCGCACGCCCCCCGTGGCGCCGGTGCTCTTCAGCAACGGGCTCTGGGGCTCGTACATCGGTCGCTCGGCATACGGTAACATCTACAAAAGCGGCTATTCCAACGATCTCCGCCAGATTCTCCTGAGCCAGGTGAGCGTGGAACAAAAGCTGCCCCTCAAAGGCCTTACCGCCAAAGCCGTGTTCAGTTATGACTACAACGATCCCAACGGCGGCACGGTGAAAACCTGGGCTACGCCCATCCCGTATTATGCGATCACGGATGCGTCTACCCGTCCATATACCATCACGCAGATCGGGTCTGACGGGCCGCAGAAACCTACGTACAACGTTTCTTTCGGGCAAAGCCAGGCATTCACCTACCAGGGCTTCCTGACATATGCCAACAGCTTCGGCAAGAGCGATGTGGGCGCCACGCTGGTACTGGAGTCCCGCAACACCAAATCGACCAGTTTCGGGGCGGGACGGGTAAACTATAACGTAGGGATTCCGGAGCTGAACAACGGCAGTTCCAATGCCAACGACCTGTCGAACAGCGGCTCTTCGGGAGAGTTGAAGCAGCGGGGGATGATCTTCCGCCTTACCTATGCGTACGCCGGCAAATACATGTTCGAAGCTTCCGGGCGGTACGACGGGCATTACGTGTTCGCGCCCGGGCAGCGGTACCAGCTCTTCCCGGCGTTCTCTGCGGGTTGGAGGGTTTCAGAAGAGAAGTTCATGGAAAACGTTGCCTGGCTGGATAATCTGAAGATCCGTGGCTCCTACGGCGAAAGCGGCGCCCTGCCTTACATCGGGGGTGTGTTGGCGCCGTTCCAGTACCTGAGCGCGTTTTCGCTGTTGAGCAACAATGCCGTTTTCGGTGGCGCCAGCTCGCAGGGGCTCCAGGAAACAGCGCCTGGCAACGCGGCCATCACCTGGGAAAAAGCCAAGAAAACGAACATCGGGTTTGAGATCTCCGTGCTGAAAGGCCTGTTCACCATGGAAGCCGATTACTTCATCGAGAAGCGCAACGATATCCTCATCGCCAACCAGAACAAGGTGCCGGCGGAATACGGGATAGGGCTGCCGCAGTCGAACTCCGCGGCGGTTAGCAACCGAGGTTTCGATTTCAGCATCGGATCAACCTACGACATCACGCGGGATTTGCGGGTGAGCCTCGTGGCCAACGCTACTTACGCGAAGAATAAATACGTGGAGATTTTCGAACTGCCCGCTACTTTCAACAATCCCAACCGGAAGCAGACCGGCCGGCCCATCGGCACGCAGTTCGGCTATCACGCCATCCGCCTCTTCCAGCAAAGCGACGATAAGAACGGCAACGGCATCATCGATGGCGGGGAGTACGATGTGGCGCAATTCGGCACCCTCCGCCCGGGAGATATCATGTACGAAGACGTGAACGGCGACAAGAAGATCGACGCCAACGACCAGAAAGTCATCGGCAACCCGTCTACGCCCCAGCTGATCTACGGTTTCTCGCCCACCATCTCCTACAAAGGCATCGACCTGAACCTGCTCTTCCAGGGCGCCGGCGCCGGGAGTTTCCTGCTGAACGGCCAGGCCGCGTACCCTTTTTTCAACAGCGGCTCTGCATTGGCCACCACGCTCGACTACTGGACGCCCACCAACACCGGGGCGCTCTATCCCCGCGTACTGCCGCAACCCAGCCAGAATTCCACGCAGGTGTCTGACTGGTGGATGCGGAAAGTGAACTACCTCCGCATGAAATCCGTGGAACTGGGATATTCCCTGCCGAAAGACCTCGTCGCAAAAGCGCGCCTGCAGTCCGTCCGCGCATATGTGTCCGGGCAGAATCTCATTACCTGGGCAAAAGACATGAAGGATTTCGACCCGGAAGCGAGCGCCAGCAACGGGAACTATTATCCGCAGCAGAAAGTGATCACCGTGGGCTTAAACGTTAATTTCTAAAATTTTGACCGAGATGATGAAAAAGCATATATCGATAATCGGATGCTGTTTGTTGATGGGGGCAGCTTCGCTGACATCCTGTTCAGACAAACAACTGGATGTGGAACCGCGCGACAGGCTTACAGACGCCAATGTCTGGACCGATCCCGGCGCTTCCGACCTTTTCCTGAACGATATCTACCGCAGCCTGCCCGACGGCAACAACTGGTACGATCCGGTAGAGAACTGGTCAGACAATGCGATCTGCGGATTTGCCTGGCCCACCTCCCGGACGCTCGTCCAGCAAGCACTCTATTCTCCCGCAAACGCAGGCCTGTCGGGCGAAGTGAGCAATATGTACAACTGGTCTACCAACTACACCTATATTCGCAAATGCAACGTGTTCATCAAGAACGTGACCGCATCTTCCTCTCTTTCCGCCGATTATAAAAAAGGAAGGCTGGCCCAGGCCCGCTTTCTGCGCGCCTATTTTTACCACAACCTCTGGATGGCCTTCGGCGGCGTACCCGTGATCACCGATGTGCTCGACGTGGAAACACAGGGCAACGACGTGTTCCGGGCACGCAACACTTCCGCAGAAACACTGAAATTCATTACCGACGAATGCGCCGCCATCTACGCCGACCTGCCGCCCGTGCCAAATTCCGGCAAGATCGGGAAAGGTGCCGCCATGGCGCTGAAAGGCTGGTGTGAGCTGTTTGCCGGGAATTGGGCCGCCGCTGCCGCGAGCAATAAAAAAATCATGGACGAGCTGGATTACGACCTCGATCCCGACTACGCGGCGCTGTTCCTCAGCAAAGGCAACGCCAGCAAAGAATCCATTCTCTACCGCGAATACGCGCCCCCGGGATCGGGCAAAGGCGGCAGCCTCGACGGGCTCATCGGCCCCACGTTCACCAAAGGCGGCGCAGAAACCTCCTGGGGCGGCATGAACCCCACGCAAGACCTCGTGGAAGACTATGCCATGGCCAACGGGAAAGTCATCACCGACCCCACGTCCGGCTACAACCCGCAAAAGCCGTACGAAAACCGGGAAAAACGTTTTTACCAGTCTATCGTATATGACGGCTCCTGGTTCTACAACGATACGATTTTCACCCGCCGCGGGATCGGAAGCCCCAACGAGATAGACCTCACCGACCGCGACGATGCCGGCCAAACCGGGTATTATCCCCGCAAGCGCATGGCCACCGATATTACGCTGGGCGCCGCCAGCTGGGACGGCTTCACCAGCTACCAGAACTACATCATTTTCCGGTATGCGGAAGTGCTGCTGAACTATGCCGAAGCGCAGAACGAAGCCGTAGGCCCCGATGCAACGGTATACGCCGCGGTAGACGCTGTACGTGGCCGCTCCGATCTCACCGGCCTGCCGGCGGGCATGGGCAAAGACCAGATGCGCACGGCCATCCGCCGGGAAAGAAGGGTGGAATTGGCGTTTGAAGACAAGCGTTACTGGGACCTCATCCGCTGGAAAATCGCCGAAGTGAACCTGAACCGCCCCCTGCGCGGGATTTCCATTACCGTGGCGCCCAACGGATCGCTGCAATACGCGCCGGTAGACGCGCGCGGCGGCGACCGGAAATTTTTCGCCAACAAAAACTATTTATTCCCCATACCGCAAAGCGTGATCGAACAGAATCCGAAATTGCAGGGCAAACAAAACCCTGGCTACTGATTTTAATACAATCTTGATTGATAAACACTCTCTGATTTTCCAGTCGGGGAGTTTTTATTTGTCAAGCCCCTCATCCATTGTTTGTAACGCCGATTCCTTGTACTTTGAACGAACAACTTAATTTATGAAACTGAGAACGAACGATTGGATATTGGGATCGATGCTGTTTGCCGGCATGGCCGCCACGCTGCCTTCGCAGGCGCAGGAACGGATGTCGCTCGCCGGGAGGTGGGCCGTGCAGCTGGATGCGGACAGCGCATATTTCAACCGGAATACACCGCCGCGCACTTTTCAGCATACCATGCAATTGCCCGGGACCACCGACCAGGCGCGTATCGGACAAAAAACGACGGGCTCCGATTACGGTATCCTGACCCGTGCCTACAAACATGTTGGTCCCGCCTGGTATCGCCGGCAGATCACCGTACCGGCGGGCTGGGCCGGGAAGGAGGTGAGCCTGTTCCTGGAGCGGGTGTTGTGGGAAAGCAGGGTTTTTATCGACGGAAAGGAAATCTCCCGCCTGTCGCCCCTCTACGTTCCGCACCGCCATACCCTCGGCAAACTGGCGCCCGGCACCCATACGATCGATATCTGCGTGAACAACGATCTCATTCATAACATCGGCGATAAAGGGCACGGCTATACGGAATACACCCAAAGCATCTGGAACGGCATCGTGGGCCGGCTGGAATTGCAGGCCACACCGGCTTTTTCCATCGAAAGGGCGAAGTTTTACCCGGATGCGGAAAAAATGGAGATGCGGGTGGAAGTAATGGTGAAAAGCGATGTTGCCACGGATGTGGAAGCATCGGTTGTCGTGAACGATCCGAAAACGGGTAAAGTGGTGAAGAACACCGTCCGCAAGTTGCGTATTCCAGCCGGCGATACCCTGGTGGCGTTTGCTCCCGTGGGCTGGGACCATGTCCGGCTGTGGGACGAATTCAGTCCAAATCTATACGATGTAAAGGTGGAATTGAAGCAGGGGGAAAATACCGTTCAGTGGAACGATAAGATCGGGTTCCGGAAAGTGTCTGCTTCGCGGAATAAAATCCTCGTGAACGGAAAGGCGACGTTCGTCCGCGGGAACCTCGACTGTGTACATTTCCCCCTCACCGGCTATCCTTCCTGCGACGTGAAAGAATGGGAGCGGATATTCCAAAAGTACCAGGAATTCGGGCTGAACACCGTCCGTTTCCACTCCTGGACGCCGCCGCGCGCGGCTTTCGAAGCGGCAGACAAAATGGGGATTTACATCCAGACGGAAATCATCTGGCTGGATTGGTGGATGGCCGGCGAACAGAAAACCCGGCCGGAGATGAACACGAAAAACTATCCCCAGGGGCTGGGCAAGAACCCCAGTGCCGACGCTTTCGTGCAGGCGGAAATGAAACGCGTGATCGACGAATACGGCAATCATCCGTCGTTCCTCTTTTTCTGCATCGGCAACGAACTGGGCAATTCCGATTTCGACGTGATGCAAAAGTGGATCGAAAAGGCCAAGGCCGACGATCCGCGCAGGCTGTATTCCGTGTCTACGGCGCGGAAGATCATGCCGGTGGATGATTACATGGTGACGCACAACATCCCGGAGGTGGGCGGCACTTACGGATACAGCATGAACAAAACCGACGCGGGGCTGGAAGCCAATTACAGCCGGGCGAACATTCCCGTTATCGCGCATGAAGTAGGGCAGGCGCCCGTTCATCCGCTGTGGAGCGAGATCGGGAAATACACCGGCGTGCTGAAAGCCCGCAACCTCGAAGGTTTCCGGGATATGGCGCTGAAAAACGGTGTGGCTTCGCAGGATAAGGATTTTCACAGCTCCACGGGCAAGCTGCAGCAACTGTTGTATAAAAACCTCATCGAGAATATCCAGCTGGCGCCCTCCAGCGCCGGGTTCCAGCTGCTGAGCCTGCAGGATTACCAGGGCCAGGGCGAAGCGCTCATCGGGTGGCTGGATTGTTTCTGGGACGATAAAGGCACCACTTCCGCGAAAGATTTTCGCGGGTACAGCAATGCCGTAGTGCCGCTGGTCCGCACGCCTACGTTCACCTACACCCACGCCGATACGCTGCGCATGGGCATGGAAGTGGCGAACTTTTTCAAATCCGACCTGAATGGACCGCTGCTTTGGGAAATCACCGATGCCGCCGGAAAGAAGCTGCATAGCGGAAAGGCCCGCCAGTCGGTATTTCCGCAGGGCGCGCTCACGAAAGCGGATAGCCTCAACCTGCCGTTGGGGGATTTCCCCGGCCAGGCAGGCCAATATACTTTCCGGTTGTATTTCGCGGACAATAAGTATAGCAACAGCTGGCAGTTCTTCGTGTTCCCGCCGGCGGAAAAACATACGGTCAATACCGACGGCATTTATGTAAGCGATGCCTGGAACCATTCGGTAGACAGTGTGCTGGCGAAAGGAGGGAAGGTGTTGTTGCTGGCAGACAAGCTCGGCAACAAGCGGACCTCGGCGCCGGTGAGCTTTGCGCCGCTTTTCTGGAGCGCCAGTTTCTTCCCGGGCCAGAGCAATGAAACGCTCGGCTCGCGCATCGATACCAGCAGCGAAGCGTTCCGCCATTTCCCGACGAGCGATTTCACGAACTGGCAATGGTTTAGAATTACGCCCGGTGCGAAGTATTTCAAGCTGACCGGCATGCCGGCGGCATATACACCCATCGCGCAGCCTGTTTCCGATTTCCATTTCAACGAAAAACTGGGCAGCATTTTCGAAACGCGCATCGGCGCCGGGAAGTTGCTGGTTTGCGGATACAACCTTCGTCAACCTGCGAACGCATACGCCCATCAATTGTACTACAGCCTCGTGCAATACATGAACAGCGCGGCTTTCAGTCCGAAATCGGCACTGCCGGAAGCGCGGTTGAAGGAAATCCTGGCCCAAACCGAGGTGGCGGCCCCCACTTCGCCGCTGCCCAACGAGTTCAACGGCGCGGCATTGTTCATCAGCGCGGGCCGGAACGCTTCCGCTTCCAAAGACTGGGCTGCGGAAGACGATGCCGTGATCGCCAGCAAAGGTTATAAATACAGCGCCACCGGCCTGCGGACCATCCGCCGCGACAGCGTCAGCGCCTGGGCCGGGAGGAATTTTTCCATCGAGCTCCAACCGCCCGCCGGCGTTAAGGGATATGTATATCTGCATCTCCTGAACGCCCGCAGCGGCAAGGCCTCCGGTCTCATCACGATCGAAGGCAGGGAGCTGAAAACCGGCGACATCCCGGCAACAGGGAAATGGATCAAAATTTTCATGATGCGGGAAGATACCAACGATGGCAAGGTAGCCATCCAGTTCGCCGCCGACAATAACAGCGGGCTGGTCGTGGACCAGCTTGTGGTGATGGAAGAAGACTAAGCATGCTACTCTCTGTTATATAAAAAGGGTTTGGTGAATGTATTTTCATCAAACCTTTTTTTGTGGCTGGTTTTGTTTTTTGTTTAGTAATAGTAAAATGCATGCCGGTGCGGACGGATAGCGCCGTTACCGTAGCATGCAAGGTGTTGAAATTCTTAAGTTCCCTGTGAGTTGGCGGCTTAATGTGTTGATGGACATCCTTGCGCAGAAGTCCGTAAGATAGTCCATCCCGCTGCACGATTGTCTATTGTTTAGGCTTGCTAAATGGGTAATTTCACACTACAGTTTTTTCAACCAAATACAAATACGTTATGACGATCCGCTACTCGCCGTTCAGGGGTGGGAGGGCCTCCCTATTCCCGCATCCGACGGTCCGTTGGCAGCATCTACTGTTATGCTGCGTTTTAGTATGTATGTCCTGGATACCTGGCTATACACAACAATCTACCAGTAAAAAAATCACCGTCACGGGAACGGTTCAAGACAGTACGGGCATGCTGCTTCCCGGTATCAGCATCGGGGTGATGGGCAGCCAGGGCGTGGGCACTTCCACCGACATGAACGGCAAATTCGTGCTCGATGTTCCGGCCGACGGTGCGCTGCAGGTATCTGCCATTGGGTATGTTCCCCAAACCATCCAGGTGAAAGGCCGCGCGGTGATCGACATCGTGCTGGAGATCGCCACCAGTAAGCTGCAAGACGTGGTGGTTACGGCTTTCGGGCGGAAGCAGCGCCGCGAGGCCACCGTAGGCTCCGTCACTTCCATCAACCCCCAACAGCTGAAAATCCCTTCCAGTAACCTCACCACCGCATTAGCCGGGCAACTGGCGGGCATCGTGGCGTACCAGCGCAGCGGGCAGCCGGGCGCGGATAACGCCAATTTCTTCATCCGCGGGGTTACGACTTTCGGGTATAAGAACGACCCGCTCATCCTGGTCGACAACGTGGAGCTGACGGCCACCGACCTGGCGCGTTTGCAGGTAGACGATATCGCCAGTTTTTCCATCCTCAAGGATGCCAGCGCCACCGCGTTGTATGGCGCACGCGGCGCCAATGGCGTGATCCTCGTCACCACCAAGGAAGGCAAGGAAGGAAAGGCCATGATCAACTTCAGGCTGGAGAACAAAATCTCCCAACCCACGAAGGAAATCAGTCTCGCCGATCCCTTCACCTACATGCGCCTCTACAACGAAGCCAATTACAATTCCGGTATCCTGGAACCGCGCTACAATGAAAAGGAAATCCGCATGCGGCAGGATCCCAACCGCAATCCGTATGTGTACCCGGTGGTGGACTGGATGAAGGAAATCACCCGCCGCAGCACCTTCAACCAATCCGGGAACTTCAGCGTGAGCGGAGGCGGAAAGGTAGCACGGTACTACATTTCCGGCGCCGCCAATCGCGACAACGGGACGTTGAAAGTGGACAAGATGAACAGTTTTAACAGTAATGCAAAGTTGAACAACTACCAGCTCCGCTCCAACGTGAATGTGAACATCACCAAAACTACGGAAGCCGTGGTGCGCCTGTCCGGTAACTTCGACGAATACACGGGGCCCATCGCGCCGGCGGGCTCCATTGCAACGGACATGTATTACCAGGTGCTCCATACGAGCCCGGTGGATTTTCCGGCGTATTACGCGCCGGATTCCGCCAACCAGACTACGCGCCACATTCTTTTCGGCGGTACGCCGGAGTATGGGTACACGAACCCGTACGCCAGCATCATGAAAGGGTATCAGAATTTCTCGCAGTCGCGCATGTCTGCCCAGTTCGAGGTCACGCAGAAACTGCCGTTCGTGACAGAGGGGCTTACGTTCCGGGGGCTCATTTCCACCAACCGGTTTTCATTTTTCGATGTGGTGCGGCAGTATAAGCCGTTTTACTATTATGTGGACCCGGTGACGGGGTACGACAAGCTCACGGACAAATATACCCTCACCTGGCTGAACCCCGATCCCGGCGCGGCTACGGAATATATCGATTACGTGGCTACGCCCGGCAACCGGAAGATTTCCTCTTTCCTGTACATGCAGGGCGTGCTGGATTACGACCGCCAGTTCGGGGCGAGCAACGTGAGCGGATCGCTGGTGGCCACGCGGCAGCAGACGCTCAATGCGCAGGCTACCGATCTTCAGTCGTCTTTGCCATTCCGCAACATCGGGCTGGCGGGGCGTGCTACGTATGCCTACAAGAGCCGGTATTTCGCGGAGTTCAACTTCGGGTACAACGGCTCGGAGCGTTTCGCGGAGAAGAACCGGTTCGGGTTCTTCCCGACGTTCGGTGTGTCGTGGGTACCGTCTAACGAAGAATTCTGGCGGAACGGCGGCATTTCCGATTTCGTGCAGCGGATGAAGATCCGTGCCAGTTACGGGTTGGTGGGGAACGATGCCATTGCCGGCACGCGGTTCTACTATCTTTCCAACCTGAACCTCAACGGTGGTAATTCGTCGGTTTTCGGGATCAACAATAATTATGTCCGCAACGGCGTCCGCATCCTCAGTTACGAAAACAACGACGTAACCTGGGAAGTGGCCCGTACCACCAATATCGCCGTGGAGCTGGAAATGTTCCGCGGGTTCAATATCACGGCGGAAATCTACCGGCAGCAGCGGGACAGGATCCTCCAGGCCCGCAGCGCCATCCCCACCAGCATGGGCCTGGAAGCCACGGTGAGCGCCAATCTCGGCAAAGCCGAAGCGCGCGGGCTCGACCTGCAGGCCGATTACAAACGGAATTTCGCCGGGGAGAAAGGATGGGTACAGGCCCGGGGGAATTTCACCTTCGCGCAGAATGAATACGTAGCGTACGAAGAACCGATGTGGGACGAGCCCTGGCGCCGCGCTGTGGGCAAAAAGCTCAACCAGGCGAAAGGGTTTATCGCGGAAAGATTGTTCGTGGACGATAAGGAAGTTGCCGCTTCGCCGGTGCAGAACTTCAACGGCGTGCCTACCCGCGGCGGCGATATCAAGTACCGTGACCTCAACGGCGACGGCGTCATCACCGAGCGCGACGAAACCTATATCGGTTACCCCACCACGCCCGAGATCGTGTACGGCTTCGGCTTGTCGGCCGGCTACAAGGCCTTCGATATTTCCGTGTTTTTCCAGGGGGTAGACCGGGTGTCTTTCTTCATCGATCCCAACGCCACCGCGCCTTTCGTGGGCAATACGCAGCTGCTGAAGGCGTATGCGGACGATCACTGGTCGGAAGAAAACCAGGACCTCATGGCCACCTGGCCCCGCCTCACGGCGAACGCCAATCCCAACAACACGTTCCGGCCCAGCACCTGGTTCATGCGGAACGGCGCGTTTTTACGGTTGAAGTCGGTGGAACTGGGGTACACCCTGCCCAAGCGCATCGCGAAGAAAGCGTATATGGAGAACTGCCGGATTTACGCCAGCGGACTGAACCTCCTGACCTGGAGCGCCTTCAAGATGTGGGACCCCGAGCTGGCGGGTTCGGGCATGAACTATCCCGTGCAGCGGGTTTTCAACCTGGCCCTCAACGTTAATTTTTAACTCCCAACACCGCAATGCATGAAAAGATTCGTGATACTGACCTTGCTGGCCGCAACGGCGGCGGGTTTCAATGCCTGTAAAGATTACCTGAACGTGGTGCCCGACAATGCCGCCACGATCGATTACGCCTTCCGCAACCGGCTGGAAGCGGAAAATTACCTCTTCACCTGTTACAATACCCTGCAACAACTGGGCAATGTGGTACAGCACCCTGCCTTCACTACTTCGGGAGAAATCGCCCTGCCGCTGAACACCCCGCGCCGGGAATTCCTCAACGATATCGGGTTTACCATCATCACGGGCGGACAAAACATCACCGAACCGATCCTCAACTATTGGGACGGCGCCAACAGCGGCCGGTCGATGTTCACCGCCATCCGCCAGTGCAACATCATGCTGGATAACATCCACAAACCGATCGATCTGTCGGGCCCCGAGCGCAGCCGGTGGACGGGCGAGGTGAAGTTCCTGAAAGCGTATTACCATTACTGGCTCCTCCGGATGTACGGGCCCATCCCCCTCATCCGCAAAAACGCCGAGATCGACGCCACCACCGAAGAAGTGCGCGTGCGCCGCGAGCATGTAGACACCGCGTTCAATTACATCGTTTCGCTGCTGGAGGAAGCCATTCCCGATCTGCCGGAAAAGATCGCGGTGGAAGGGAGCGAGATGGGCCGCATCACCAAAAACATCGCACGGGCGGTGAAGGCGGAAGTGCGGGTCACGCAGGCGAGCCCGCTGTACAACGGCAACCCCGACTATGCCCGGGTGAAGAATAAGGACGGCCAACTCCTGTTTTCCACCACAGCCGATCCGAAGAAGTGGGAAACCGCCGCCACGGCCTGCCGCGAGGCCATCACCGCCGCAGAGGCAGCCAATTACCGGCTGTACAGCTTCGTGCCGCCGGGGAACCTCGGCACGGTGAGCGATCAGACGAAGCGCGTGCTCGCCATCCAGGGCGCCGTTACCTTCAAATGGAACGAAGAAATGATCTGGGCGCTCAACCTGCCGTTCTCCTACCAGCAATACGCCGCGGCCCGCCTCCCGGCCACCGCGCAGGACAACTATCAGCTCATCTCCCGGTTGCCCTCCAACATCAACACCGCAGAACTTTTCTATACCAATAACGGTGTGCCCATCGATGAAGACCGGAACTGGGATTATGCCCGTCGCTTCAACCCCACGAACGGCAACGCCGACAATAAATTCTACGTCCGCGAAGGATATACCACCGCCGGTCTGAACCTCTACCGCGAGCCCCGCTACTACGCCAACCTCGGCTTCGACGGCGGTATCTGGTTCGGGAATGGTGTGCTGACCGATGCGAGCGCTTTGCACGTGGAAGCCAAGCTCGGCCAAACGGCCGGTGTGATGGACGGTTTCCGGTACAACGCCACGGGTTACTGGCCCAAGAAACTCGTGCATTACAAATCCGTGTACGACAAAGGGGTGAGCATCACGGAAGATTATCCCTGGCCGATGTTCCGCCTGGCGGCATTGTACCTGCTGTATGCCGAGGCGCTGAATGAATCGGCCGGCCCGTCGGACGAAGCGTACGATTACATCAACCGCGTGCGGGTGCGCGCCGGACTGAAAACCGTGCAGGAATCCTGGGCGCAATATTCCCGTTTCCCCAATAAATACACCACGCAGGCGGGGCTTCGCGCCATCATCCAGCAGGAACGGCGGATCGAATTGTGTTTCGAAGGCCAGGCAGGATGGGACCTCCGCCGCTGGAAAACCCTCGCCAACGTCATGTCCAAACCCATCCGCGGCTGGGACATCAACAAGGAAACGGCAACAGGGTATTACCGCCCGCAATCCATCATCACGCCCGTATTCCAGACGAAGGATTACTTCTGGCCCCTGCGCGACAGGAGCCTGTCCGTCAACCCCAATCTCGTTCAAAACGCTTACTGGTGATCTTCAACAAAACAGCCACATCATGAAACATTTCAGATACATTTCCGGCATGCTGCTACTGGCAGGAACGATCCTGGCCGGCTGCAACAAATCGGACAACTACAAGGGTTTCCCTTCCGAAGACGATACAAAACCCGGCGCGGTGAGCAACGTGCGCGTGGTACCGTTCAACGGCGGCGCGGAGATCAGTTACGATCTGCCCAAAAGCCCCAACCTGCTCTACGTGCTCGCGGAATACCGGATCAACGACCAGCAGACCCGCCAGGCCAAAGCGTCCTATTATGACAACAAGCTCATTGTAGAAGGTTTTAAGGACGCAAAACCGTATGACGTAACGCTCACGGTGGTGACGCGCAGCGAGGCTAAATCCGACCCCGTGAAAGTGACCGTTACGCCGAAAACGCCCATCTACAAGCTTGTTCGTCAGGAAGTAAAGGTGCAGCCCGATTTTGGGGGGATTTACGTGTCGGCCCTGAACCCGGAGAAGAAAAGCCTCGGCGTCATCATCCTCGCCAAAGATCAGTACAATGATTGGGAGGTGATCGAACAACTGTTCACGACGCAAGACAGTATCCGCATCAAAGTGCGCGGATATCCTTCCGTGGAGCGGGAGTTCAGGGTTTTCGTGACGGATAAGTGGAACAATCTTTCCGATACGCTGTCGGTCACGCTGACGCCGATCTTCGAAAAGGCGCTCGACAAAACCAAATTCAAACAATACCAGCTCCCGACCGATCAGCGCGACGATTACGGATGGATCATGCCTTACCTCTGGGACGACCGGATCGCGGAGCCGTACGGGTTCCACACGCCCGACGGGTCTAACATGCCGCAGCATTTCACGTTCGATATGGGCGTGGAAGCGAAGCTGAGCCGGTTCAAGATCTGGCCGCGGACGGGCTCGTTCGTATGGAGCCACGGTAACCCGAAACGCTTCCGGGTGTGGGGCTCCAGGGCGCCTAACCCCGATGGTAGTATGGACGGAACCTGGGAGCTGTTGGGCGAATACGACTGCAAAAAACCTTCCGGATCGCCGCTCGGCACCAATACCCAGGACGATATCAACGCCGCCGTGGCCGGGTTCGATTACGATTTCCCGAGCGCCGCCGGGAAAGTGCGGTACATCCGCTTCGAAACGCTGGAAACGATGTCGGAAGACTTTATGCACCTCATGGAAATGACGATCTGGGGCGCGGAATAACCACTTCAAAATCATCAAGATGAAATCATTACGAACGAACATAACCGCCGCACTGATGATCGCCGTCGTTTTCGCCGGCGGATGTAAAAAGGAAGCGGACGCATTCAAATCCATGCTCGACGGGAAGGAAGTGATCTATCCCGGCCGTATGCAGCAGGCGGCCATCGAGACCGGGAACAAGCGCGTGGAGCTTTCGTGGTTCCCCAGTACCGACCCGTCTATCCGCAAGCACCGCATTTTCTGGAATAACGGGCAGGATTCGCTGGACACGGAATCCAAGACCACGGATCCCTCACAACGCCAGCGGATCGTTATCAACGGGGTGAACGAAGGCACACAGACCTTCGCCATCTATTCGTTCGACGATCTCGGCAACCGCTCTACGCGAATGGAACTGGCCAACATCCGCGTGTATGGCGACGTCTACCGTTCGGAACTGTCGAACCGCGCCAGCAGCGGCACTTCGCTCAACGCCGGAAAGCTCGTCACCCATTGGTTCACGCCCGACACCGTCAACATGAAAACCGACGTGATGTACACCAGTACCACGGGCGCAGCGAAAACGCTGGAACTGGGGCCGGATGCGGAAACGCTCGAGCTGCCCGACTGGAAACCTGGCACCATGGTGTATTACCGCTCGTTTTACCGCCCCTATTCCGCATCCATCGATACTTTTGGCGTTACTTACCGCGATTCGCTGGAGTACATCTATCCGTATGAAGGCAATTACACGGCCGTTGGCACCCGGTACAATTACAGTGCCGACGGAACGCTGGCGGGCTCGGTGGCGATCAATCTTGCCAAACAGTTGGGAAAAACGAATACGCGCCTGGCATATGAATCCGACGATATTGCCAATCTCGCCAACTACGCCAACAGTAAAATGACGCTGACCATCCACCCGGAAAACAATACCATCGATGTATCCGGTTATATTAGCGGTACGAACCCGATCACGAACCACCCCACGGCCGGGAAGAGCTATTTCGATCCGGCAACGGGGCAACTCGTATTGCGGTATAAGTATACCAATGCCGATGGTTCATTCCGCCTGATGGAAGAAGTCTGGACGAAGTAAACAGCCTTAACAGTGAACAATAGATGAACGTAAGCCTGAAGTTCGCATAACATGCGGGCTTCAGGCTTTATGGAAACCGACGATTAACCCATTCAGTTACAACAACGTGTCCGATTCACCCACGCCATACCGACCAGATATGAAGAAGCACGACGGATTTCAGGGACAAAAAGCAGTGATCATTCCGCGGCACATCTACCAGCGTGCCTGCCGGGACCAGCCCGCCATTTCCGGGCTTTTTATCACCGATATCGGGTATTATCCCAATGCCCATTACCATTTCCGCGAACGGGCCGCCGGCGCGGAGCAACACATCCTCATTTATTGCAAGGAAGGCCGCGGAAAAGTGCAGTTGGCCGATGCCGCGTATACCGTGGAGCCGGGCGAATGTTTCCTCATCCCCAGGGGCGTTCCACATGCCTACGCCGCCAACGAAGTGCAACCCTGGACGATTTACTGGCTCCATTTCGCCGGAAGCGCCGCCGATGCCCTCGTGGAAGGACTGCGGCAGGGCAACGCCCTCATCAAGAAATTCATCCACTTTTCCAATGAGCGCGAGGCGTTTTTCAACCAGCTGTACGACCGCCTGGAGCGGGGCTTCAGCACCGATAACCTCCTGTTCGCCAACCTGCACCTGCCGGGCTTCCTGGCGGATTGTCTTTTCGAAGAAGTGCCGGCCGCCTACAGCGAAGAGTTTTCCGCGAACATGATCAACACCGCGATCGACCATATGCAGAAACGATTGGCCGGAAAGTGCCGCCTGGCCGATCTGGCGGCTGTCCTCAACGTGTCCGTGTCCCATCTCTGTTATCTATTCAAACAGAAAACCGGTTTTTCGCCTATCGAGTATTTCAATCACCTGAAGATCCAGCAGGCCTGTCAATACCTGCTGTTCACGGATTTGCGGGTGAATGAAGTAGGGGTGCGGCTGGGGATGGAAGATGCGTACTACTTTTCGCGGTTCTTTAAGCGGCAGATCGGGATGTCGCCGCAGGCGTACCGGAGCCGGCGGAAGAAGGAAGCGGGATAGGGTGGATGCGGCGGGCAGGGTGATAAGGATCAGCTTTGCTGCGATTACGGTCATTTTCCATGCAGGGGAATTCAGTGAACTTGTTAATGTCGGAAATAACATTGTTCACTTGAAATCACCACATGCAACCAGTCCGCAATACAGATAATCTGGCCAGGAGCCTGGTGCTCGTACTGGCTGGCGGGTCATTGCTTTATTTCGGAAAGCCGCTTTTCGTACCGCTGTTTATGGGTTTATTGGTAGCGATGATCATGTACCCGGTTTGTACAACCCTGGAGCGGTGGGGCGCTTCCAGGACGGTGGGGGTTACGGTTTGCCTCGTTATCGTCATCGCGCTGTTTGCAGCGCTGTTGGCGCTGCTTGTCTGGCAACTCCGATCGTTCCTGGGTGATTGGCCTATGCTGGCGGCTAAGCTGGAAGGATCGCTGACGGATGTAAAACAATGGCTGGCGTTGAACTTCCGGATCACGCTCGAGGTGCAGGATAACTGGCTGCACGACCAGGCGGGCCAGGTCATGGGGTTCATTGGCCCTGTGCTGAGGGGCACGGTCAATGTAACGGCGAATACGCTTTTTATGTTGTTTATGACGCCTGTTTTTGCCGCGCTGTTTTTGTTCCACCGACGGGTTTTTGTATTGTTCCTGGAGAAGATGGCGGGCGACCGTTACGCGCATAAACTGGAAACGATCCTGCGGCAGGTGATCCGGACATATTTTCAGTATGTCAAAGGCATGATTCTCGTGTACCTGGTCGTAGGTGTCCTCAATACCATCGGGCTATACCTTCTCGATGTGCCGCATGCCTTTCTCTTCGGGATGCTTACGGCCATTATGACCATCATTCCCTATTTCGGGATCATTGTGAGCGCATTGCTGCCAATTTCAGCGGCGTGGACCGTCCATGGGTCCATTTGGTACCCAGTCGGGGTTATCGGGGTTTTCAGTTTTGTGCAATACCTGGAAGCCAACATCATCTTCCCGAAAATAGTAGCCGCGCAATTGAACGTGAGCACCTGGGCTACGCTGGTAGCTATTCTTGCCGGCGGGATCGTTTGGGGAGTTGCCGGTATGGTCCTGTTCATCCCATTCGTGGCTATGGCCAAAATAGCGGCAGACCACCTGGATGAATGGGCGCATTGGCGGTTGTTGTTGGCCCGTGCAGCATCCGGAAAGGGGAGTGGATGATATCGATCAGGCAACCGCCGTATTTGCGTCATTCTTTGTCGGGACAATCCTGGGTAATTTTCAATCATGGAAATTTCATCTCATCACTTATAAATCTGAAGTATCATGAAAACGCTTTCTTTACAACCCGACACGATGTTCCCGGCCCTGTGGGACGACTTCTTTTCCGGATGGCTCGATATGAACGGGAAGAAGAATAAACCGTTTCTGACCGTTCCGGCGGTGAACATCAGTGAAGGCAAAGATGCATTCAAAATCGCCATGGCAGCGCCTGGCATGAAGAAGGAAGATTTCAGGATCGATGTATCGGAAGGGTTGCTGACCGTCAGTTCCCAAACGGGATCGAAGCATGAGGAGGAAAAGGATAACTACCGGAAACAGGAGTACAATTACAGCAGCTTCACGCGCGCTTTCGAAATCCCGGATTCGGTGATCGCCAGTAAAATCGAAGCGAAATATACCGATGGCGTCCTCGAGATCACATTACCGAAAAAGGAAGAAACAAAAACATCTCCCACCGTGAACGTAACGGTGAAGTAAGGCAATTTGCTGCAACTGCTGCCCCGCCGGTCAGGCGGGGCTTTTTTTGTCTTTATGTGGTTGATGGTGCTGCACTTTTGCGCAGAGTGTACTGGCCTCTTTCAATACCCTATCCGCTTTTCCGGGTGGAACGGCCACTTCGTTCAGGGCATCGGGCCGCCCGAGCAGATCACTGCAAAGCACGACCCCCAGGTGCAGCAACCTGGATTTTTCGTAATGACTGAGGGTGGTGAGGCAGGTCACCGGGTAAAGTTGCTGCTGGTCGATGACGTCGCGAAGGCCTTTGCCGGAAGGGTGGTCCCAGGACAGTAACTGCAATCCCACACAGTTGCTGTACTGGAGCGCGTCCGACGAAAAGCGGGAATTGGTAATGAGCCAACCCGACAGTTTGCCTGGGCTGGATTTTTCGAATGAGCGGGCGATGTCCTGGAACCGAGCATGTACGTAAAGTGCCACCTTCACATCGCATTTGATGCCTGCCTGGTGGTACTTGCATTCGATGAAGTTTTTTTCTCCGGCCGTAGTGGCCATTACGTCAACTTCATGCCTGACGCAGTGGCCGGTGATGAACTGGTTGGTTTGTACGGTATAGCCCCTGCGGCGGAAGAGCTCCCCGATAAATTGTTCGAACGGGAAACCCGACGGCCCCAGTTCCAGGATGGCCCTTTTCAGATGGTAGCGCGCTGCGGCGGGGCGCATCCTGTCTTTCAGCATGCCGAAGGCCAGGTCATAGATCTCCCGCGTGGGAATGCCGGGGTAGAGCCTGGGCCGCAGGGAAGCGATGATCCCGTCTGCCGTATCCTCCGAAGCGCCGGAGCGGGTGAGCGACCGGCGCAGTTTTTTTCCGAGAATGCCGCCAGTCCCCCGTCCGATTTCCGGACGTACTGTATCGCTTGTTTTTCTTCCATATGCAGCGTTTTTACCAAAGTACGAAGTTGGCGGGTCACAGACGCTGACGGCCGTACGCATCGCCATTGATCGTGATCAGCCGGGCTGGCCCGGCGATGTATGAACGTCATCAAGACACTGTATTTACATCATTTACCCGGCTCCGGTACTATGTTAACTTTAGGGTATAAACCACCTACCATGGCGCTCCTTGCAACGATACGGTGCATCGTCCTCGCGGGAATATTGGGTTCCTGTACGGAACGTACGGAAATGATACGGCAATTGGGCCGGGAACATATGGATACGGTCCCTGCGGGCATCCGCATCGCGCCGGATTCTCTGCCTCCGGATACTGCCGCCTGGCGTCAGGCCCTCCGGCATCTGGCGCACGGGGCCCCACTTACCTGGTGGGCTGCCGCCGAAGACGGGCCGCCGCTGCCGGGGGCTTTGTTGCCATATAAAAGGATCGTAGCATATTACGGCAACCTGTACGCCCCCGCCATGGGAATACTGGGCGCCCTTCCGGAAGACGCGCTCATGGAAAAATTAGCCGGCGAAATGCGGCTATGGGAAGCTGCCGATACGATGATCTCCACGGTATCTGCCCTGCATTACATTGCCGTAACCGCCCAGCGAACACCGGGAAGGGACGGCATGTACCGCCTCCGGATGCCGCACACGGAAATCGACAGGGTCATCGATATGGCGCGCCGGCACCAGGCGATCGTTTTCCTCGATATTCAAACCGGGCACAGCGACGCGCTCACGGAAACCAAAGCACTTGCCGGATATCTGGCCATGCCCGACGTGCACCTGGGCCTCGACCCGGAATACAATATGATCGGCGGACAAATCCCGTGCTCCACCATCGGCACCATGGACGCGGCTACGATCAATGCCGTTTCCGGTTACCTGGCGGAATTGGTACGGGAAAACGGTTTGCCACCTAAAATCCTCGTCGTTCACCGCTTCACCCAGGCGATGGTCACCAATGCCCAGTCGATCACCCGCCGGCCGGAAGTGCAGTTCGTGATGAATATGGACGGCTTCGGCTCACCTGCCAGGAAAAAGGATACCTACGGGGCATATATCGGAAAAAAGCCGCCGCAGTTTACGGGGTTCAAGTTATTCTACAAGATAGACCCCGCTACCGGCGGGCGCCTTATGCTGCCTGCCGAGGTGTTGCTGCTGCAACCTTCCCCGGTTTATATCCAATATCAATAACTAAAAATCAGTCATATGAGAAAGGCCGAATTGGGCTTTGACGGCTCCTGAAACGATGACCACGATCATCGCCGCCACGTCCGCCATCATTCTTCCACCAGGCCGGAAGGCCTAACTTTCATTAAAATACTCACCATGAAAAAGATCCTTGCAACCGTAGACGCACTGCATTTCTCGGAACATGAGCTGAGAAGTTACAAATATATCGCTGACAAAGCCCGCGGCGCGCTTACCATTCTTTTCCTCGAAAACATCGCCGGTGAAGCCGTGCAATATGCGGCGCTGGAATCCGGTACGCTCGATTACCAGGCCATTTTCGCGGAAAGCATGAAGGAAAGGCGGGAAAAATCCATCGAGAACAAAAAACGCCTGCAGGAATATTACCGGGATAACGGGATGGACGTGACCGTACGCGAACTCCCCGGCGTGCCCATGGTGGAAGCGGTTGCGGAAAGCCGCTTCGCCGACCTCCTGCTCGTTCGGAACGATACTTCGTTTTCCATGCTCACCGATTCCAATCCCACGCAATTCGTGAAGGATATGCTCGTGCAGGCGCAATGCCCGGTGATGGTGATCCCGGAAACGGTCCATTATTTCCGGGAGCTCATATTCTCCTATAACGGCACATTCTCTTCATCGTTCGCCATCCGCCAGTTCACACAACTGTTCGATACCCTGAGCGAAGTGCCCGTCAAAGTCATTTACATCGCAGAAAACGATGAGCGGAAAATCCCTTCCGGCAAACTCATCAAAGAATACCTCAACCATCATTACGAAGATGTCACGTACCAGTCGCTCGAAGGCAAACCCGCCGCAGAACTCCTTGCCGCCACCCTGCACAGCACCCATGGCGTCGTTACCCTGGGCGCATACGGCCGGAGCGCCACTTCCCGGTTCTTCCGCCACAGCGATGCCGAAGCGATCCTGCGGACGGCCAACATTCCCGTATTCATTACTCATCCCTAAAATCCACATTGTATGAAAGGGCTAGTCGTTTATAAGGGGCGGTATGGAGCAACGATGCAATACGGCATCTGGCTCGGTGCGGCATTGAATTATCCTGTCGTTAAATCGGATTTCGTGCGGCCGGAGCAGATCACCCAGGCGGATTGTATCCTGATCGGCACCAGCGTTTACATCGGACAGTTGCAGGTGAAAAAGTGGTTGCAGGCGAATGCCCCCTTCTTGGAAGGCAAGAAGCTCATCTTTTTCATCGTTGCCGGCGGTGTGCCCGACAACCTGGCCGAAGTAAAAACCTATGTCGAAAAATGTGTGCCGGCCTCGTTGCAGCCGGGTGCGCAATGCTTCTATCTGCCGGGCCGGTTGAATTTCGGCCTGTTGTCGCTGAAAGACAAAATATTGCTGCGGATGGGCGCCTGGCTCGCGGCCAGGAAAGGGAAGAAAATAACGGTTACGGATTATAACCACGTGGCCAGGGAGCATATCGCTCCGGTGATCGAAGCCGCCCTGCTGATGGCTACAACATCACTCACCTCGCAAAACGCCGCCATATGAAAATGCTCATCACGGAAGAATTCCTTGTCCGCTACATCCAGGACGAATTTCATATCTGTTACCCGCACCTGAAGCTGGAATTCTTCAGGCAGCCGCACGGCCTCCACGAAGGCAGCCACCGGGTGGATAAAGTGCATCCGGATACACATATCGATGAAATCCGGGACTTCCATAGTGCCGCGTGGATCGATTTCGGCGGTTATATCACTGCCGCAGACCTGGAAGACCAGTTTACGCATTTGCTGGGCCTGAGCGCACAGGTTTTCCGGAAATCTGGAAATGTCTGGCTCGAAACCACGGAAACTGACGACCTGACGCTGGGCGAGCTTGAAGAAAGAAGCAGCTATGAGGCTACCCGGGCAGGCATTCCTGATAACGATCTAAACGAACAAACATGAAGATGATAATGATTGTTATTGCCGTTGCCGTGTTGTTGCCGGCATGTTATTCCACGCAGCTTACCCGGATACAACAGCCGGCGGCGGCATCGCCCGTGGCCTGCAAAAAAATACTTGTGCTGGGCATGATGCCCGACAGCGTATTGCGGCAGCGGATGGAATCGCATGTTGCGGGAGATCTGACAGATGCAGGCTTTACAGCGGTAACGTCGTTCCAGGGGTTCGATGCGTTCGAGTTCCTGCAGTCGGAAGACAAAGTGCCGACACAACAATTCGCTGATCGGGGGATCGATGCCGTGCTGACCATTTCCCTGATCAATAAAACGACGGAAGGCGTCTTCCTTCCGGTTAGCCTCTATCACCTGCTGACCGACCAATACGCATCGGAATACTACTGGATGCTGGCGCCCGAGCTGCAAAGGGAAGAAACCCGGTACGCCTGGGAAAGTGGTCTGTACGACGTGGCGGATGGCCTGCGCAAGTTTGCCGTGCAGTCCGTTTCGTTCGCGCCTTCCTCGCAGGAGCGCATGGCGCATGAATACGGCAAGGTGCTGACGCGGGAACTGGTCCGCCGAAAAGCGATCTCCCGGCCCAGGTGAGCCGGGAGTTTTTATTTAGTGGTGACTGATGAACAATGCCTTCGATACGAATTTCGCGAGCGGTTCGGCATGGCTGGCAGACACGAACGCAGACCAGCCGCTTCTTCCATAAGCACCCATCACGATCAGCAGTTTATCCTTTTCCAGCACATATTCCAGCAACGCGATCCTGCTGTCGTCTCCCGCATTCACGAATTTTACTTCGCGGAAATTTCCCCGCAGCCAATCGCCCATCAGTTGTAATTCTTTTTTGCTGACCCAGGTTTCGCCATGGGCAGTGAGCACCGTCAGCCTTCTGTCGGTCAGCCGGGGGAAAAGGGCGCAAAACTGTTTGATGGCGAATACGGAAGAAGGGCTGCCATCATAAGCGAACACGATTTCTTCGAGCCCGTCGAACCTTTCGGGGACGAGGATGACGGGGCATTCCGACTGTGAAAGGATATTGCGCGCCATCGACGGCGAATGACCGGCATTGGATACCGACAATCCCAGCGCGGGATCTATCAGCAGCAGGTCCGCATACCGGCATTCCGTCACCACCGTATCGGCGATGTGATCGCTGATCAGCAGGGCCTGGGCGTTGAAACCGACTTCGTCGCAGGTATTCCTGAACACCGAAAGGTTCCTTTGAATACATTCATCCCTGAGTATTTCCATGGGCGTGTCCCGGTTGCAATCCCCGCCGCTGCAGATCATTTCTTCGCGCAGCGCCTTTTCCGAAGCGGAATCGTGCGCGGCCAGTTCCACAAACAGTCCGGTCAGCGGCGCATGCAGCAACTGGCAAACGAAACCAGCGAAATCCAGCGGATGGCGGTCGATCTTGTAGGCATCCGCCAGGTAGAGTACCTTTTTCATGGTGGAAAGTTTCGGGAAAGTTACCGGCATCCGCATCGCCAGACAATGATGCCCGTCACGGGAAATGATGATGGAAAGCTGCTCCTTGCCGCACGATATCACGGGCGGCAAGGTTCACTCGCCCAAAACGATGAATTTCCGGAATATTTTTTTCCGCTTTGCCTGGAATTTGAGGAGAGCTGTTTGCTGGAGGTGGGCAATCGCTTCGGTAATGTCGTCCGTCACCAGGAACAGCTCCAGGTCGGCAGGTGCGATCATGTGTTCTTCCAGCATCCGGTCGAGCATGGTTTTGACCGGCTCCCAATAATGGCTGCCGAAGAGTACCACCGGGAAATCTAGGATTTTTTTGGTCTGTATCAGCGTCAATGCTTCGAAAAGCTCGTCCAGCGTGCCGATCCCGCCGGGCATGATGACGTATCCGTAAGAGTATTTGAACATGAGCACCTTCCTGACGAAGAAGTACCGGGAAGTGAAATATTTGTTCAGGTAGGGGTTTGGTTTTTGTTCCATCGGCAGCTGGATATTGCATCCCAGGGCAACGCCGCCGCCTTCTCGCGCTCCGCGGCTGGCGGCTTCCATGATGCCCGGCCCGCCGCCGGTCATGACGGCAAATCCGAGCCCGGCGATGCCGGCGCCCATTTTTACCGCAGCGTCGTAGTGCGGGGTGCCGGGCCCTACGCGGGCGGAGCCGAATACGGCGATGCAGGGCGGGGAAAAGTGGAAAATGCGGAACCCGCGGACGAACTCCCACAGAATATCCAGCAGGAAGAACAGCTCGCGGATGCGCGACCGCGGCCCTTCCAGCCAGTACCGCTCTTTTTTGATATCCGCCTCCCGCTTCGCCGGATCAGGCTGGCCGTTGTGTTGTGCATTCATGATAACGGTTTCCGGAAAATTAGTTGATCAACGATCTTTGGCCAATATCGGCCATCATGGAAGTGATTGACGGATATCAATGGTTCAGTTCACCATTCTTTCCAGTTTACGGATATCCTTGATGTAGATCGCGCCGTTTTGGATGTCGATACTGCCTTCGTCCCGGAAATCGCCCAGGGTGCGGATCAGCGATTCTTTGGCCACCCCGGCGATGGCGGCGATATTGTCCCGCCCGATGTCGAGCCCGGGATTGGTAACACCCTGGCTGCTGCACCTGCGGAAAAGGTACAGGAGCGCATCTGCCACGCGCTTGCGCAGTGAATTGTAGGCCATGCCCAGCAAATGCTGCTGGTTTTCGGACAGGTTGGTGGTGAGGAGCTGAATGAATTTGCGGACAACGTCCATATTGCTATAGGCCAGCGATTCGAAATCGCTGCGCGGGATGAGCGCCAGTTCAGTGGGCTCGATGGCTTCCGCCTCATCGTCGTACACCTTGTTTTCCAGGAGGGATTTGTAGCCGAGGAATTCTCCGGGCCCGTAAACACGTGTAATGATCTCTTTGCCTTCTTCGTTATGGAGGCTCGTTTTGACGCGGCCTTTGTTGATATAATACAAATAGGCCGGATGGTTGCCGGCCGAATAGATCAGTTGTTTCTTTTTGTAGGTGTTGCAATTCCGGCCTTCCCGCAATTCATCGAGCAGGGAAGCGCCGTTGGCCACGTTCAGCAATGATCGCAGGCCGGTCATGTCTGGCGTGAACGAGGAACGGAGCTTTTTGCTTTTGCTTAGCCGGACTTCCACCGCGTGCAGCAATTCCAGCGAATCGAACGGCTTCACGAGGTAATCGTCTGCGCCCAGTTCCATGCCCTTACGTATCTCCGATTTGCCGGACAGGGCACTGAGGAAAATGAAAGGCGTGCTCCAGATTTCCTCGCGTTTTTGCAGCATATGCAAAACGCCGTAACCGTCCAGCAACGGCATGCAGATGTCGCAGATAATAAGATCGGGTTTCTTTTCGGTTGCAACCCTGACACCTTCCAGGCCGTCTTTTGCATTCAGCACATCGTAGTTGTCCAATTCGAGGATCTCCGTAATATTGGCCAATACGTCGGGGCTGTCTTCGATGACAAGAATTGTAGGCATGGGGCAAAACTTTTGTCAGAATAACATACGATCAACAATATAAATCTACCGAATTAACAATTAAACTGACAAAGAGTTCTGCCCATCATGTATTGGAACTACCCATGCGATGTTAAGGCAGATCGTTTCCTGTTGATTTTGAACAGGATGACCAGGCATGCGGCGGACAAAATGACCGGAGCCGGAAAAGCGGCCCCGGCGCCGAAGGGGGCGATGGCCCAGAAAAAGACCAGCGCGCAAAACAACGCTGCCATCCGGAGGCTCCCGGATCCGAACAATCCCAGCCCGATCAGTATCTGCGCCAGAGAGATAGATATGACTATCACTTGCATATGTACCCGGAATGATTCATGGATCGTTCTCACATACCATTCGTACACCGCCACCGCTTCCAGGTCCAGGTACGTTTCCGGCCATGCAATAAGCACGACGATATTGATGAATGCAGTAAGGAAAAATACGAGCCCGATCGCTTTGGCGGCCTGATCTGGCCGCCGGAAGGCAAATATGAGGATCAGCAGGCATATCCCGTTGATCACGAAAAACGCGGGTGATAATATATTTGTCATAACGAAGGATTTATTGAAAAGCTACCTCAAATCCCCGTCCCGGCCGATGATCCGGCAACGGCGGGGTGTATGATTTCTGTCAGTCCGGCCGCGGCCTGCCGTCATTGATAAGGCAGCCTGAAAAAACTAGCTTTAATTTCTAAACTTATTGTTATGGCACACGCAATTTCTCATGCACCCGCTTACCCGAGACCAGTTGGAAGAACGAACGTACTTTCCTCGCAGGAGCTTTCCTGGGGCATTGTTTTGCTGTTGGCATGGCTGGGATGGCCCATAGCACGGGATTTTCTCGCCTGGGTGCTGCTGAAGGCCTACGACCTTTACATTACCTACGTTCATTGATGGCCCGTAAAACATCGTCTTATGAAAACGGAAAATTATACCGTCAGCATTCAGTTCGACGGCAAGCAATGGGACGTGCCCGTCCGGGTACTTTCCGGCGGCCTGGGCAGGAAAATAACAGTGGTGCTGGAAGGAATGGAGATTTGCTACGAGCGGGATGAGCACGACGGGCTCCGGGCCGTCAATCACCTGGAAGATTTCAACCCGGAGCTGCTGTACCAGATAGGTAAGAGCTTACAGGAACAATGTATCTGATCAATACCCGAAGATATGTACCCGATCATAACCGTGACGCTAAATCCGGCCGTGGATGTCAGCACCTCCGTACAATCGCTGCAGCCGGAAAAGAAACTTCGCTGCGCCGCGCCCCGTACGGAGCCCGGAGGCGGCGGTATTAACGTGGCCCGAGTGCTGCACAGGTTCGGTGAAAAAGTGTTGCCGGTGTACTTTGCCGGCGGTTGCAACGGCGGCCTGCTAACGGCGCAGCTCACGTCTGCAGGAATGGCGGTGGCGCCGGTCGGGATGCTGGCCGAAACACGCGAGAACCTGCATGTGTCCGACATTTCCAACGGCCGTCAGTATCGCTTCGTTATGCCCGGGCCTTCCGTTCGCATGCGGAGAACATCGCCATGTTGAACAAACTGGCGGAAGTGATGCCCGGGGCGCAATACGTTGTGGTCAGCGGTAGCCTGCCGAAAGGTATGGGGCCCGACTTTATGGAAAAACTCGTAGCCCTGGCCGATATTCACGATTGCCTCGTGATCGCGGACCTCAGCGGCGACGGGCTACGGCAGGCTATGTTGGCCGGCGTTTACCTGGTAAAGCCCAACCTCGGGGAGCTGGCGGCGTTGGCCGACCGAAAAGAGCTGAACGAGCGCGGGGCCGTCGAAGCGGCCAAAAGGATCATTGCGGCGGGAGGGGCTGCCGTGGTCGTTATTTCGATGGGAGCGGCGGGGGCGATTTTGGTAACCGGCGACCTCGAAGAACGGATCCCGGCCCCGGTCGTCAAGCCGGAAAGTACGGTGGGAGCGGGAGATAGCATGGTGGCGGGGATCGTTTACGGGTTGATGAACGGGTCGGATATTTCGGCCGCCGCCAGGTACGGCGTTGCCTGTGGAACGGCGGCAACATTGGCGAAGGGGACAGGGCTCTGCCAGAAAACCGATGCCGACAGGCTGTTCCGGCAGATCGTTCCTGGAAACGGACAGTCGTAGATCGCTATCGATAGCGGAGCGATATCTTGCCGTCAGCATATCGCGGGTCGTAATGGCAGCAGGCCGAGCTGAAAAACGGTAAAGGCCGGGTTGCAAATTTTCCATCGATGTTGGATAATATTGACGATGCCACATTGGGGTATTTGGCTGAGTTTTGGAATCCGGAGCTGCATATTCTCCGGTAACGATCCGTCAAACCAAACATCCCGGCTCACCTCATGACGATAGAAAAACATGGCATCCTCGCCGCTATGGCACTTTTTGTACTGGCATGCTGCCTCCCTGCAACGGCGCAGGATATTCAGCTACAAACCGCCCATTCCAGCCTGCGCATCAATGCCAAAGGCTACATCACCAGCATCCAGGATAAAAAAACAAAAAAGGAATACCATCCCAAAGGCACCATTTCACCCATCCTCGCGCTCCAGAAAGACAAAAAACCGATCCTGCCCGACGGTGCAAAATGGCTGAAAACCGCCGGGGAATTGCAATTGCATTATCCCAACGGTTCGGTAGCCCGGCTGAAAGCGGAACAAAAAGGCGACTACTTCCGGTTCCGGTTGCTGTCGCTCGCGCCGCGCAATGGCGTAGACAACGTGGTTTGGGGGCCTTACAATACCACCATTTCCAAATACATCGGCGAGATCATTTCCGTGGTGCGCAACGACGATTTCGCCATCGGCATGCTGGGCCTCGATGACAATACGACGAGCGGTCCTGCCGTAGACGGCGGCATGTCGCAGGGTTTTTACATCATCCATTCGCCCGATCCCGTGAAATACCCGCTGCCCGACAGTCTTTACGAAGGCCAGCGGTTCCGCATCGGGGGAGACGGGATGAACGATGTGGCGTTCTATTCCCATCCGGAAGAATATTTCCGGTACATGAACGGCAACGGCGTGAAGCTGGAGCCTTCGTTCGGCGCGGCCATCACCATGCATTCCCGCGACCGCCGCAAACCGGCCACCATTTTCTACCCGCTTTTCAACGACTTTCCCGGCATCAAATCGCCCAGGCATATGGAATTGACGCCGGTAGATGTGGATTTCATCGGCTCGTCCATCGCGCTGTACGCCTGTCCGGATACGCTGGGGTTGAAAGTGATAGAAAAGATCGTGAAAAACGAAGGGCTGCCTTACATCACCCGGAACGGCAAATGGGTGAAAGACCCGGAGAATTTCGAGATCGACATGGCCTGGTCGGGCCGGCACGACAGTCTCGTGAGCTACGCTAACCAGCTCGGACTGAAAGCCGTGCAAGACGAAGGTATGGGCGAATATTATACCAACCCGGCCGACCGCTGGGCCGGCAAGCGGGTGAGCCTCAATGGCGAAAAGCGGCCCATCACCGCGCTCACCGCTGAAACGAACAAGCACGGCATCGCATACGGATTGCATACGCTTTGTACTTTCATCCAGCCCCATAGCAGCGACGTGCAACCCGTTCCCAACAGCGGGTTATGCACCGTGCTGAAAACGGAGATCGCCAGCGCTGTTTCGGCCACAGATACCCTCATCACGGTGGCCGATACTTCTTATCTGAACGAAAGCGGCGGCTGGGACGATAACCGTACCAACGTGCTCCGCATCGGCAGCGAGCTGATCAAATACCGCGGCGTAACCACCCAAAAGCCTTATACGCTCACGGGCGTGGTGCGCGGGGCGTACAAGACGGTAGCGGCGGCGCACCTTGCAGGGGATACCTTATCCAAATTACAGGTCAATTGCTATTCGGGCTTTATCCCCGATGTGCAGCTCGGCGACGAATACGCCCTTTTCTACGCCCGGCTCCTTCACGAAGGCGGAATGAACTATATCGATTTCGACGGTTTCGAGAGCTTTACCTACCAGGGCCATGGGCAATATCCGTTCAAACGTTTCCTGCGGGTCATGTTCGGCGAGTTGCAGCGCCTGGGCGTTCCGTACCTGCGGGTGATGGGCTCCTGCGTGTTCGAAGGGAACTGGCATTACATGAGCGTCTGCAACGTGGGCGGCGGCAACCATATGTTCGACCCCGTAAGGAATAAATGGGGGATAGAAGGGAAGGATATCCGCTATTCCTTCAACAGCAATTATTTCCCCTGCACTTTCGGTATCCAGAACATCCAGCAAGACTGGACCGTGCAAACGATCGAGAACCTGCAGGCGAAATCCATCGCCTGGGATGCTACCTACATGCTGGGGCTCAGTGAAAAAAGCGTGGAGCAGCGGCAGGATAAGCAGCAACTGTTCCGGGCGTTCCGGATTTGGCAGGATGCGCGCAGTGCCGGGGTGTTCGACAGGCAACTGAAGGAAGAGATGAAGGAGGAAAGCCATCGCTATCACCTCGAGCAGCTGGATGCAGACACCTGGACGTTGTACCGGGTGCAGGCGAACGGTGCGCACGGGCAGCCGCGGAAGTTACATCGGCAGCGGGCTGCCTGATGCCGGACAAGATCTTCGACCCCTCACTGTGAATAGATATACGATCGAAACTGTCCTCAACAGTAAATGATGACACTTTGTTAAGTATGTTAAGTAGTAAACCCGCCTTTCCAGGTGGGTTTTACTTTGAATCGGCGTTATGATTTACTTCCGGGCCCGGACAGGATGTTTTTTGCGAAAATTGGTCCTCGATCCGCTAAATATGGTAAACTTGAAGAAAGGAACGCGCAGTATGTTTGAGTAGATGGCAGCGTCAACCTGTGCCTCACGAAATCAATTACATTCAACCCATGATACCACTGAAAATGAAATCCAGATATATCCCGCTATTTGTAAGCTGCAGCCTGTTGCTGATTTCGCTGCACCAGGAAACGTTCGCAGGTTCGCCGGAAGATTCCTTGTTTTTTGAACGGAAGAAAGGGATGCTCACGGCCACGTGGCGCCAGCCTTTCAGCTATAGCAGCATCAAAAGCAACCATGCGCCGCTGGGCCCGTATTTGGGGAATGGCGACGTGGGCGTGGTGGCTTTTACGTCAGATAACAGCCAGACGTTGAAGATATCCAAGGTGGATTTTGTGACGGATGGCTGGACGGATTGGGCCGGCAGCGGACCGGCAGCCCTGCCGGTCGGGGGCGTAACCATCAAGGTGAATTCGCCTGTCCGTTCGGGGTTTGTGACCGTAAACCGGCCCGACTCCATGGGGTTTAATTACCAGATGGACCAATTGAACAGCGAGCTGCGGATGTCGACCGCTACGGCGCGGCCGGTAAAAATGAAAAGCTGGATGAGCATGGCGGAAAATGTGATCATCACAGCATTGACGACCACATCCAAAACGCCGGTAGCCATTTCCGTCGATACCTATGCTGATGATCCATCGGTGGATTACGCCACTGCTGCGGACGTGAACGGTCAAATTGCGCAGGTGTCCCGGCAAACGAAAACAACCAACGTGCGTTGGATTTCCCACGCCGGGATCTCGACCCGCATCATCGGCGCGAACGCTGTGCTGCAACGTTTGTCAGGCGCCATGGTGCGATCGGATTTTCAACTGACGGCCGCTGATACGGTGTATATCGCAGTATATGTTTCCGGAGGCGGGAAAACCAACGATCCGCAGTTGTCTGTCGCCAGCAAAAGGTTGTCTACCCTTGACGCAGCGGACGTTCTGCGCTTGAAAACCGCGAAAACCGCCTGGTGGAAAGACATGTGGACGCGCTCCTACGTAGAAACGAACGATTCGCTGCTCGACCGTCACTACCTGTCGTCCATTTATTTACTGGCCTCCGCTTACAACGAGCATTCTCCCGTGAGCGGCGGCATGTACGGCGTGTGGAACATGGACGACAGGATGATGTACCACGGCGATATGCATTTCAACTACAACAGCCAGGCCGGTTTTTACAGCGCCTTTTCCGCCAACCGGCCTGAAATCGCCCTGCCTTTCTATAAAACGGTCGAACTGTTGATCCCCGAAGGAAAGCGGCGTGCGAAAGAGGAGATGGGGGTCATGCATCCTTCCTGGAAAGGGAAATCCTGCCGGGGATTGCTTTTCCCGGTAGGCGCGCTGGGAATTGGCGTTTTCTACAATTATTATTGGCAGCAAACGATGAACGCCCCGTTCAATATTCCCCTGTTCAGCTGGAATTACGAATATACCGGCGACCTGGATTTTCTGCGGGACAAAGCCTATCCCTACATCCGTCTTTGTGGTGATTTTTACGAGGATTATATGCAGAAGGAGGCTTTCGGCGGAACGTACCGGTATACGATCACCACCGGCGGGCACGAGGGCTCGTGGGATTTGAACCCGCCTTCGGATCTGGCGTTCGTGGAGCAAACCTTCCGCCTGCTCTTGAAGTACAGCAAACTGCTGGGCGTCGACAAACAGCGCCGTGATAAGTGGAACGACATCCTCACGCACCTGCCGGCGTACAAAGTGATCACGCCCACCAAAACTCCCAACCAGGGCCTGCCGGTGTTCGCCAAGAATGAAGACGGGTGGGATTTGCCCAATCACGCGATCCAGATGCATTCCCTCTATCCCTGCGAAGTGCTGCATCTGGGCTCAGACAGCGCCCGCCTGCAAATCGCCAGGAATACCATGTATTACTACGAAGTGTCGCAGAAAGGGTTTTCCGAATCCATGAACGCCCTGGGCCTGAGCGCGTACGTCATGTGGGCGCGTGCGGGACTTGATCCGGAAATCCTCATCCATAGCATGAAAGAGCTGATCAAAACGGCCCGCCCCAATTTTATTATCGCCGATGGTCACCATTGTGCCGAGAAAACTACGGTGATTGAAACCGTCAATTCGATGATGTTGCAAACGGTGGATGATGTTTTGCATCTTTTCCCCTGCTGGCCGAAGTCACCGGCTTCGTTTACGAGGCTCCGGGCCAAGGGGGCTTTCCTCGTTTCAGCTGACTACGACGGATCGGCCGTGTCTGCGCTGCAGATTTTCAGTGAAAAGGGAGGCGTGTGTCAATTGAAGTCGCCATGGAACGATGCGGGAATAACCGTAACGGTGGATGGGAAACCGGTTTCCGTGAAACGGGAAAACGGTGTGTATGCAATTGTGACGAAGAAAGGGGCAACATATGAGATAAGCCGGAAATGATGGATGGGTTTAAGTCTGCATGGGGTACTTCAGAAAAATTCAGTCAGCTTTAAGGGGCTGCATTCCTTCAGATTACCCGCGCAAGCGATAATATAACCAGGATGGGAAAGGTACGGGTAACCGTGCCTTTCCTGCTTTACAGCGCCGTAGGCTTTCGCGGCATTCATGGCGGAGGAAGACCGTATACCGGAATAAAAAAAGGGCAAACCGGGAACTTTCCCGGTTTGCCCATGTATTGCGGAGGTAGCATCAATTATAACCCTGCTTCTGCTTCAGTTGCGGGTTTTTGTCGATCTCGCCCTGAGGGAAGGGCAGTACGTTGTTCTTTTCACCATAACTCAATTGTGCGCCGGCGGGATTTTTCACCAACGCCAGCCGCTCGGCCATCTGGTTCCATCTTTTCAGATCGAAATAGCGAAGCCCTTCGCAGGCCAGCTCGATGCGGCGTTCGTGCCGGATGTATTGCCGGAGCGCGTCTTTGCTGGCGTATTTCAGGCGGTCTACCGGCGGCATGTTCACCTCCGCGCGCCCGCGCACCTGGTCAATGGCGTTATATACAGACGCATCCGGGCCGGAGGCCTCGTTTTTCGCTTCGGCGTACATCAGCAGCACGTCCGCGAAGCGGATATGGATGATGTTCTGGTCGGTGGAAATGGAAGCACCGCCGCGGGTAAAAGGCAAATGGCCCATATCGAGATACTTCTGCATGAGGTAAGGCGTCAGCACCGGGTCGGAATGCTGGAATTCCGTTCCATCCGGGTTGATGTATTTTTCTCCGGGCAGCTTGAGCGTAATATCCATCCGCGGGTCCCGGTTGGCATAAGGCGTAGCCGGATTGTACAGGGGCGATTCGGTGATGGATTTACCGTCGGTACATTCGTAGTCATCGCCCAGGTTGGCGTATACCCCGATCGATCCATACCAGCCCACTTCCGTTTCCAGTCCCTCGCCGCCGGCGTGCACATTGTTGGGCGCCAGGTACCGGGTCGAGAAAAGGATCTCGGGATTGTTCTGCTGGGTGGAGGTAATGAACAATCCGCTGTAACTGGGCGACAAACTGAATTTCCCGCCGGTGATGAGCTGCTGTGCCAGGGCTGCCGCTTCGCTCCATTTTTCCTGCAGCAGGAACGCTTTCACTTTCAGGCCCATCGCGCTTCCTTTCACGGCATGGCCGTCGTATTTCGTATCGGGCAGGGTAGCGATGGCGAAGTCGAGGTCTTCGTGGATGAAAGCCAGTACTTCGCTTTTCGGCGCCGCCGGTATTTTAGCCGCGTCTACGGTGGCGGGGGCTTTTTTGTAGAGCACCACATCCCCGAAAGCCTGCACCAGTTCCATGTAAAAATGCGCGCGGAGGAATTGCACTTCCGCCTTGTAGATCTTTTTCGTAGCATCGCCGATCGGCGCCTTGTCTACATTCTTCAGGAAAAAGTTGCAGGCCGCAATGCCCTGGTACGGCGGATCGTAGAAAGTGCCGGGTACGTTGGTGGGGTTCACCACGCCGGTGGTCATGTTGTTGAACCCGAAGTATCCGAAACGGTCGTACGCGTTATCCGAATACCCGTCCAGGTACACTTTGTTGTAGCTCGAAAACCCGGTTTGCAGGCGGGAATACACGCCCGCGAGCGCCAGGTTCACATCGGTTTCGTTTTTCCAGAACGTTTCCCCGGAAATAGCGTTCAGCGGGTTTTTGGTCAGGAAATCCTTTTTACAGGAAGTGGCCAGCGTGCCCGAAAGACCCAGCAGCAGCGCGGCATATATGGAAAGTCGATTTCTCATGATGTTGTGTTTTTCAGGTACTAGAATTTCACGTTCAGGCCAAGTGTGTAGGTTTTCAGTTGCGGGAACTGCGAGAAGTTGCCGCCGCCCGCACGTTCGGGGTCCGCCCCTTCATATTTGGTGGAAGTCAGCAGGTTATCGCCCGAAATATATACCGTCAGCCCTTTGGAGCTGATCCTGTCGAGCAGCCGTTGGGGCAGGCTGTACGAGAGGTACACGTTTTTCAGCCGCAGGTACGACGCGTCCTGCATGAAGAAGGTGGAATTATATCCCGTTACGCCGGGGTAATTGGCCCGGTCGAGGTAAATGGCGGGGAGCGTTTGGCTGGGGTTCTGCGGCGTCCAGGCGTTCAGCCATTTTTTGGGTGGCGGTGCGCCCTGGCCGAAGGGTTCGATGCCCCAGCCGCGTACCAGCAATTTGCGGCCCTGCACGCCCTGGAAGAACACCGTCAGGTTAAATCCTTTCCAGTTGGCGAACATGTTGAGGGAATAGGTGAATTCAGGATAAGGGCTCATGCGTATGCGGTCTTCAGGCCCTACGGTACCATTCCCGTCCTGGTCTTTGATCTTCAGATCGCCCGGGCGCAGCACGCCGGAGTTGGGTTGCTTCGCCCATTTGTCGATCTCTTCCTGGCTTTGGAAAACACCTGCCCAGTCGTACAGGTAATACGAATTATACGGAACGCCTACTTCCAGGGTGCCCGGCGTTTGCACCACTACTTTCTTCACCTGGTTCTTGTACGCGGAATACAGGGCGCTCACGCCGTAAGACACTTCCCCGATGCGGTTGTTGTGCCGCAATTCGAGTTCCCAGCCTTTGTTTTCCATAGCCCCGGCGTTGAAAGTAGGTGCGGCGAGGCCCACGCTGCCGGGAACGTCTGTCCGTTGGGCGAGGATGCCGCTCGTATATTTATTGTACCAGCCGGCCGAACCGCCGATCAATCCGTTCAGGAAGTCGAATTCCAGGCCGATGTCGGTGATGCGGGTAGATTCCCATTTCAGGGTTTTGTCGACCAGCCTTGTGAGCACCGCGCCCTGGTTCAGCGTGGCGCCGAACGGGTACTGGCTGGCTGTGAGGATGTCCTGGTACGGATAATTGGCGATCTCCTGGTTCCCGAGGTTGCCGATGCCGCCGCGGACTTTCAGGTTGCTGATCCAGGGCATTTTCTCCTTGATGAAGTTTTCTTCAGAAACGCGCCAGCCTGCCGAAACACCGCCAAACAAGCCCCAGCGCGTATCGGGCGCCACGCGCGAGGTACCGTCGTACCGGATATTGCCCGTCAGGAAATATTTGCTTTTATAATCATAATTGATCCTGCCGAAAAGCGATTGCAGCGCCCATTCGGTGGTGTTGCCGGTAGCGGTTTGTCCGGTGGCGGAACCGGCGCCCAACTCGTTGAGGTCGTTGCTCGGGAATCCGCGGCGGGTACCGGTTAGGTTGGGGCTTTGGTTGCTCTGCTGCTCGTAACCGCCCAGCGCCTGGATGTTATGGTCATTGGCGATGGTGGTAGTGTAGGTCAGCGTGTTATAGAAAGTTTGCGTGATGCTTTGGGAGAACGTCTGGTTCAGCCCTTCGAACGTGGGCGTTCCATTGTCCGACAACTGGTAAACGCCATTCGCATCCGGTTGATAGTAATAAGAAGGCGTGGGGAACTGCCGGTTGCGGTAATCTTCGTTGAAGTACGAAAACGCCCCCTTGGCCTCGTATACCAATCCTTTCGCGATGTCTACCGTGGCAAAGGCCTGCGCATTCACGTTGTAGCGTTTCGTGTTTTGCCCGCCGCTGGCCAGCACCGCCGGATAGCTCCGCTGGCCCGCCGATTCTCCCTGGTAGGCGTTAGACGCGATCCGGCCGCTGCCGTCGGGCAGGTAAGGACCGAAAGTGGGAGCGGAGTGGTAGAGGATGAGTACCAGCCCGTCGTTCGTTTGCCAGGGCTCGGTGATGAGCTGATGGGAGATGTTCACGTTGGCGCCCACTTTCACGCGTTTATGCACCTGTGTGGTGAAATCCAGCAGGGCGTTGTAGCGTTTGTAGTCGTTTTTGTCCAGCACGCCGTCCTGCTTCAGGTAATTGAGCGAAAAGTTGTACGTCGTTTTTTCGCTCCCGCCCGAAAATCCTAAGCGATGGTTCTGTGTGGTGGCGGGGTTGAAGGCGTAATCCATCCAGTTGAAATCGGGATATTTCGTTTTATCCGTCGCGTTTTTATACGCGTCGATCTTGTCCTGGGAATAGAAAGCCGGTTGCCCCACGCGGATGCTCGCCTGGTTGCGGAGCTCCATATATTGTGCGGAGTTATACACAAGGTCGGGCAGCCGCGTAGCGGTGCTCCGGCCGATGTTGAAGCTGTATTCCAGTACCGACTGACCTTTCCTGCCTTTTTTCGTAGTAACGAGGATGACGCCATTGGCTGCCCTGGCCCCATAGATCGCGGCCGAAGACGCGTCCTTCAGCACCGTTACATCGGCGATGTCTTCCGGTGCCAGGTTGGAAATGCTGCCGATCACACCGTCTACCAGCACCAGCGGGGCAGACGATGACCCGAACGATCCAACGCCGCGGATGAGGATGCTGGCGTTGTCGCGGCCCGGCTGGCCGGTGCTTTGCACGATATCGAGCCCTGCCACGCGCCCCTGTAGCAGGTTCTGGACGTTGGGCGCGGGGCGTTTGTTCAGTTCCTGGCCGGAAACGGTGGCCAGCGAACCGGTCTGGCTCACTTTCTTCTGCATGCCATATCCCACTACCACCAGGTCGTCGAGCTTATTGGGCGATTTTTCCAGCACGATGGTCAGCGTTTTCGCTTCGCCGACCTTGATCGTCTGCGTCACGAACCCTACGTAGGAAACGATGAGCGTTTGCCCGGGTTCCGCGTCCAGCGAAAATTCCCCGGTTTCGCCCGTGGCCACGCCTTTATGCGTTTCCTTCACAGACACGGAAGCCCCCACGAGCAGGTTCCCTTCCGCATCTTTAATGATACCGGTTATTTTAACGAACTGCTGCAGCACTTCCGGCAGCCAGTCCTTTTTTCAGCAATGGGCTTCACTACAATGCGCCCCTGCTGTATGGTATAGAAAAACGGTTTCTCTTTGAGGCAGATGTCGAGCACTTCCTCCACGGGAATGTTAGTCACGTCTATGCTTACACGACCGGCTTTCTCGAGGAACGATTCATCGAGGAAAACATCGAGCCCGGTTTGTTGCTGGATCTTCCGGAAAACTTCTTTTAAAGTGGCATTTTTCACGCGCAGCGTCACGTTTTGTCCCGAAACGCTGGCTGCAGCTGCCTGCAGGCAAACGGTGAGGAGGAGAATGGTTGATAATTTCATTACCCTGAAGATTTTGGTAATACGGTACCACCCGACCGGGCGGCCGGTAAGTACACTTAGAGTTAATTTCATAACTTTGGAATGTTTGGTGAACTAATAAATGGTGCTTACAGGTGTTGTTTATTGTCAACTAAACATCGCCGCTTCGTCTAGACCACGAAGCGGTTCCTTTTTGGTTGATCGTCCATGTTTCTTATTTAGCTGTTACAGTCAGGCGTTTTCCTTCTATTTTGAATCCGATATCATTGTCTTTCAATATTTCCAGTACTTGTTGCAGGGTGTTGTTCCGGCGGACGATGCCGAAAAATTGCCGGTCTGCGGCGGGTTTCCCTTCATACACGACCTCGATATCGTACCACCGCGCAAACTGGCGGAGCACCGTTTCCAGGCTGGCGTTCTCGAAGTGGAAAAGCCCGTCTTTCCACGCGGCGATCTCGTCGATGTTCACCGTTTCCGCTGCCGCCAGTTGCCCGTTTTCCAGCAGCTTCGTTTGCTGCCCGGGCGAGAGCATCACCGGCCCGGCGGATTTATCCGGCGTCGATACCTTCACCCGCCCGGTCACCAGCGTGGCTGTGGGCCGCGGCTCGTCCGGGTAACTGTTCAGGTTGAAGGCGGTACCCAGCGCCAGCACTTCCATTCCGTTCATTTCCGCGATAAAAGGCTGCTGCGGATTTTGCGCCACTTCCACGAACACTTCCCCCGTCACCATAATGCGACGCTCCTTTCCGCGGAACGCGGCCGGCAGCTGGACAGACGATGCGGAATTCAGCCAGACCGTTGAGCCGTCGGCCAGTTTAAATGAGAACGTTTCTCCCTTGTTCGTGGAAATGGTATTGAGGCCTTCGGCGCCGGGCTCGTACACCAGGCTGCCGTCTTCGGCCATCTGAACGGCGCCGGAATGGGGTTGGGTGGATGAAAGGCTGTCCAGCACTACGACTTGTCCGTTCGCGAGGGTGAGCTTGGCTTTGTAGGTGCCCGGTTGGGCGTCTTGTATGTTGTGTTGTATAATGGTCGTTTTGACGGAGGTTTCCCGCTGGGAGATGATCAGCCAGGCCGCCGTTCCGATCACCAGCAGGAGCGAAGCGGCCGCCGCTATGCGGAACAGCGGGCGGATGCGGGATTTCGGTTTTTCATGTTCCTGCATCCGTTCCTGCAGCCAGGTGTGCAACGCGCGCCGTGCGGCGGGATGATCGTCGCCGAGGAACCTGTCGCTCATGAAATCTTCCTGCATGCGCATTTCCAACTCGCCGGCATGCGCTGTTTCCGCGAGCATATCCGCCAGTTGCGCTTTCCCTTCGGCGGAAATGGTGCCGGTCAGGTATTGGTCCAGTAAATCGCTCAGTGTAGGTTGATCCATTTTCGGCTGATTACAATTAAAGACGCGTGAAAAAGAAAGGGTGGGTGGTTCCTGTCAAAAAAAATGGAAAAAAGGATCATGAGGGCTACAAAATGCCCTTCGGCCTGGAGGTGTTGCCGTAAATAATTAAGGGATTTCACGATGTGCTCTTTCACCGTGTTCCGTGAAATATTCAGTTGCGCAGCGATCTCTTCATAGCTCAGCCCGTCTATCCGGCTCAGCTTGAAAACCTTTCTGCGTACGGGCGGCAGCTGTTCGATCACTTCCAGCACCTGTTGATACGCTTCCTTGTACCGCAAAGGATGGTCAGCCTGCATGACTTCTTCATACAGTTCCGATCCGTCTGGCGCAACGGTTACCTGCAGGTTCCGGCGCATGGCCGAAATGATCTGGTTTTTCCCGACGATGAAGAGGAAATTTTTGAAGCTGGCGACTTCGGCGAGATGGTCGCGCTTGTGCCAGATATGCAGAAAAATATCCTGGGTGATTTCCTGCGCCTGGGCCTGGCGTTTAGTGTAGGCCAGGGCATGACTGTAGACTTTATTCCAGTACATGTCTACCAGCCCGGCAAATGCCTGCTGATCGCCCGATGCCGTTTTGCTGAGCAAATCCTGTTCTGACTGTAAACCGTGAATAGCCAAGTACTGCTTTGGATATGTAGCTAAAATAGGGAAATAAAACCGGCTGCGGCAAGCGCAGGTGCAAATACTATCAGGATTTGCGATTCCAGGCTAAATGTGCGAATCCGCTATCGGTTCCGGCGAATATTTCGTCAGTCGAAACTTAATGGCATACTGTAAAGGCGGGCAGCCGGAAGCCGCCTGGCCGGGAAACTTTTTTCCTGAAATGCCCGTCCGATTCAGTATCAAACCCGCTGAATTCAGGAAACGGCTGCCGAAAGCTTTTCCGAATCCACATTTTTGTCGCATGAAATCAAATCCCTCCATTATGCGACGCATCATTTCCCTGATATCCCTCGCTGTTATCATGCAACTGCAGGCCTCCGCGCAGCAGTTTTCCCTGAAAGGCAAGGTAGATGAGTCTTTCAACGGACAGTACGTCCATTTTTACGGGATCGACTGGTCGGACATGAACCCCAAATTCTCGGACTCCGCACTGGTATCCAACGGGCGCTTCACCTTCAAAGGCAAGCTCGTAACGGAAGGCCTCCTGTTTTCGGTGTATGTCACGGGCGACAGGCGGTCTTTCACCTAACTCTTTTTCCAGAACGCCGACATGACGCTGACCCTCAGGGGCAAGGAGTGGTACAAGCCGGGAAATGCAATATTGACAGGCTCTCTGGCCAACGATCATTGGCTGGAGCTGCGGGCGCTCACCGGAAAGCTGGATGCGGAACGTTATCAGTTGCAGCACCGGGCAGACAGCATCGCCAGGGTTGATTCCACCCGCAACCTGGCATCCATGAAAGATTCCGCCGCGGCGCTGAAGCGGAAAGCGATAGCACTGACGCACGATTGGGTGCGCCAGCATCCCGATGCCTATATTTCACTCGTGACGATGGCCTATTCCATTTTTTACGACCTGGACACGAGGACGCTGAGCGCGGACTTCGAAGGGTTGTCGCGCCAATTGAAGCAATCCGCCGAAGGTCAGGCCCTCCGCTTCCGGATAGACCGCCGGAGCGCCATCCAACCCGGGAATCCCGCGCCGGAACTGGCTGCACGCGATACTTCCGGGAAAGCGGTGCGGTTATCGGATTTCAGAGGACGGTATGTGTTGCTGGATTTCTGGGCGTCGTGGTGCGGCCCCTGCATCGCACAGGTTCCTGAGCTGAAAAAATTCCATGAAGCCAACCAGGACAAGGCGTTAACGGTCATCGGTATTTCACTGGATGATAATGGTGAGAAATGGAAGGCGGCGATCCGGAAGTTCGGGCTGAACTGGGTACATGCGTCCGATCTGCGTGGCTGGAAAGGGGAGACGGGCAAAAACTATAATATCAGCGCCATTCCGCAGAATGTGCTGGTAGGGCCGGATGGCCGGATCGTGGCCGTCGATATCGATCTCAAAAAGTATACTTTGTCGCCTCAATAGGAATTTCCTTAATTTTCAAGCTGATGCAGTTATTTCGCCGTTTATATATTGCCGTGTTGCTGGTTTCGGTAACGGTTGTTGCCGCCTTCGGTCAAAAGACGCCGCGGGCCCATAATTTCGTGTACAACGATTCCACCGTTATCCAGATCGCCAATAACTATACCCTCAATCTCGACGTCAATTATCAGCCATACGATATCCGGCTGCCCTTCAACGACCAGCATTACCGGGTGTATGGGAAGCGACTGGCCATTTCGGTATTCCGGATGAAGGAATTGCTGGACAATGGCGGTTATTCCATCGGCGGCTCCTTCCGCGACACACTGCCCGAAGATGCTCATGTCTTCGAAACGGCCACTATGTACTATCAGGCCTCCCGGAACGGAAAAGACGAGACCGGATGGATGCCGGTGGCAAACGCCGGCTGGTACACGGATACATTCATTTCCAATCTCAACAGGAACATAGAATTCTGGCCCCAGCGCGGCCGGAAATTATTCGACAGCGAACTGGAAAACGGCGACAGCATATCGGTCCGCTTCCGCCAACGCGAAGACGCCCCGTTCCTGACGCTTCATTTCCGCAAGGAAGACGCGCTGGAAACGCCGCCTTTTCTCATGCTGGTGATAGATAATCAGCGATCCAACGCCACGCTGACCGAATTCATCCATGAAGTTTACCAGAAACAATTAGCGTTGGGCGGGAAGTTGAGTGAATTCAGCCGGTTTTATGAAGATTGGCCTGGTGGCAGGGATAAACTGATGACAGGCCAGAAAAAGATCCCTTCAGATGCAAAATTCGCTTTGGTTTTCCGTCCGCGGAATGACATTCCGCATGATTCCGCGTTCGAATATCGCCTCATGGAAAGCGGTGATAATAATACAGCCTGGCGGAAAACAGGGAACGTTGTTATTGTAGCCGGCCTGAAACCCGGAACAAACTACCAGTTGGAGGTGCGCTATGCCGACAGGCGGCAACATGTTTTCAGGAAACAGTTTGCCGTAGCCCGCAACTGGTACCAGGCGCCGTGGTTCATCATCAGCATGGCGGTGGTACTGACGTTGCTGGCGGTGATGACGTTCCTGTGGACGCGCAACCGCCGCCGCAAGCGCCTGCAGGAAGCGCAGCGCGTGAAAGTGAAGGCACTGTACACCCAGCTCAATCCGCACTTCCTGTTCAACGCGCTGGGCTCCATACAAGGCCTGCTCAACGAAGGCGAAGTGGAAAAAGCGAACCATTATTTGTCGGGTTTCGGGGGATTGCTGCGCAACACTCTGCAAAACGGGGAGCGCGACAGCATTTCGCTGGACCAGGAGTTGAAACACCTGCAAAGCTACATCCGCCTGGAGCAGCTCCGCCAGCCATTCGATTTTACGTTGGAAGTGGCGCCGGGCGTGAATCTGGCGGCCATAGACATGCTGCCCCTGCTGTTCCAGCCCATCGTGGAAAATGCGGTAAAGCATGGTTTCCGGGGGAAAGGGGAACCGCTGGCCCTGCGGATATCCGTGCGGGCAGAAGGTGCCGATCTGCTGGTGGAAATCGCCGACAACGGGAAAGGGTTCGACGCCAGCCGATCCGCGGAAGGCAAAGGCCTGCGGCTCACGGCCGACCGGATCGCGCTGTTCAACCAGGCGGAGCGGCGCAAGAAAGTCCGCTTGCAGCTGGAAAGCGGCCAATCCGGCACAACGGCGTATTTTACATTCAAAAACTGGCTGGATGATTAAAGCCCTGATCATAGAAGACGAACCGCACAACCGCAACAACCTTCGCGCGTTGCTGGAGAAGTATTGCGCACAGGTGGAAGTGGTGGGCCTGGCAGCGGATGCGTTCGAAGCGCGGGAATTGATCGGCCGGCTGCAACCGAAACTCGTGTTCCTGGACGTGCAATTGCCGGGAAAAGACGGGTTCGAAATGTTGCAGGAGCTCGGTACCTACGATTTCGAAGTGATCTTCGTGACCGCTTTCAGCGAATACGGCATCCGCGCGATCCGGTTTTCCGCCATCGATTACCTGATGAAACCGCTCGACATCCCGGAGCTCGTGGCCGCTGTGGCCCGCGCGGCAGAAAGGATCGCGCAGAAACAGGAAAACCATAATCTCCGGAACCTCCTCTTCAACCTGCAGAATACCCAAAACCGGAACGATCATCGCATCGCCATCTCATCCCTCAAGGAAATGCGGATGGTAGCCGTGCAGGATATTGTGCGTTGCCAGAGCGAGAACTCCTATACATTTTTCTACCTGTCCAACGGGGAAAAAATCCTTTCCACCACTCCTATCGCCGACTATGAAGAGCTGCTGGCAGGCTACGGGTTCATCCGGTGCCACCAGTCGCACCTCGTCAACCGCAAATACGTCCGCAGTTTGCTGCGCAGCGACGGCCTCGCGCTGCAAATGGAAGATAACAGCACCGTGCCCGTTTCCCGGCAGAAAAAAGACTGGGTGAAAACGGAACTGCTGCGGAATTGAAGGCCTGTCGCCGTAATAAACAAAGCCTGCCCCATTTCGGGCAGGCTTTGTTATGTTGATGAAATTTGAATACCGGGATTTACGTCCTGACGATATCGTCAAAAATTCAGTTCCACCACATGTTCATCCGGCGGCAGGCATTGTTTGATATCGCAACACTGGAAATACAGTCCCGCCTTGATCTTTCCGCCCGACGGCTCTTTCCTCGCGAACTTCCGGATGAAAACGGCGGTGTTATTGTAGATCAGCACGCCGGGATCGTGAACGGAAGCGGTTGGAGGCGTTTGCGACCATCCGCCCGCAGGTTGCAGGGAAGCCGGCGTTTCCAGGATCGGGTCTAACTGAATGTAGGGTTGGTTTTCCGGGACATACGCGTAGATGTGCCAACCCCGCAGAATCTCTGATTTTACGATCACGGCGAGGCTGTCTGCTGTGGCCACCACCGCCGCGTTCACGGTAACGGGCTTCGATCCGTCTGGCGGCGGGCATTGCAGGGCCGCGGCCTCTTTTTCGATCCTGTCGCTGAACTTGCTTTGGGAAAGCGCCTGCAACGGGAGCAGCAGGCCAATCAGTAATATGTGCTTCATCAGTTGTAAGTGTTGATGACGAAACGGTAACCGTTGGTTTCGCTGAAGAAGAGTTTTTTCCGGTGGGCCGACAGCCAGGCGCCCCATTCTTTGGCGGTGGTGAAATTCTCTGCGGTATAGCGTTTCAGCACTTTCAGCGCCAGGTCTTCCCGGTCTTTGCGGCGAAGCATGTCGATGCAGGTATCCAGTAATTTGATGCTGTGGTTGGAAACGCCGATCTGTGCCACGTCTTCGTCTACCGTCCAGGTAAAGAACGCGGTGGGGTCGCAGTACAGGTAATCGAAATTTTTGGAGATGTAAGCCTGGAAGGCGGATGCATCGCTCCCGAATTTTCCGTGGTATTTCCCGGTGAGCGATTTCAGGTAATCTTCCCAGCTCGGGATTTCTTCGTCATGGCCGTAGTAGGGGTACATGGTTTCTTCCTGCGAAGTGAAGGCCTGGCCGGCGGCTTTCTTGGCGTCCAGCCGCGCTTTTTCCTTTCTGTTCTGTTCGTTGAACTGCTGGATTTCCACTTTGGAAGATTCGTAAGCTTCGCGGGTAGCGGCGGCGGCGATTTCGCGGACATTGTCGGTGGTGGCCATCCGGTCGTTGTATTTCCGGGCGATGGGCGTTTTGCCGGCGAACTGCTGCATATAGGCGACGGTGTTGACGAACACTTTTTTGGCTTCGTCCGTCATTTTAGCGGGTGAGGAGCCGAATCCCCAGAGGAAGAAATTGCCATGCCGGCCGAGGGCCACGGCCTGCACGTCTTTGGTGCAAACGCCGCTGGAGATCATTTCCGCATCCGGCCCTTCATCGAAACGGTTGCCCCGCGCCACGAGGCCCACGCGGGCATCTTTGCTCGTCAGGTACCCTTCGTTCTGGACTTTCCACATAGGGATCTGCTTCGGTACGTTTTTGCCGGTGGTATAGTGGAAAATGCCTTCCGGCGTTTCTTTCAGCTGCAGCGTCGGTTTCACTTTGGCGACGGGGCCGTTGAAAATCGGGTGTTTTACATTGAGGTGGTGCGCGTCGGCATCGAGGCATAGGCAGAGCCAGTCGAGCTTCAGGCCGATGGCTTCGCCCATTTCAGGCGCGGTGTTGGCGATGAACACGACGGGCCGGGAGAAATCGTCGGGCAGGAAAGCAGGGCGCAGCCTGCGTTTCAGGCGCGCGGAATCCTGCTGGGGCAATGGATTGGGCCGGAAATCGAAGATGGTCACATCGTAGGGGTTGGAATCGGCCGGTTTCCAGTCGCGGCAATCCATCGTTGCCACTTCCGAAAAATACTGGCTCAGGAGGGCTTTGAAGGCGGGCATCCGCACGGGGTATTCCGCGATGAACCCCTCTTTCGACATACCGCCCGGGGCCGACCGGGTCATTTCCGGAAGGGGGCGGGCCGGGTCGTAGCCGACGAATAATACTTTTAATGGTCGTAACGGGGGCCTGGATTGCGCTGTGGCGGATGAGGCGAACAGGGCACCGGCAAGCATGAACAGGCATATGAGTCTGGAGATCATGACATTGGATTTGACTGGTTTTTGATAAAATGGTATCCTTCTATATAAGTAGAGACCTGCCGGAAAAATCTGTACGTGGAAAAATTGAAAATTCAGGACTGGAAAGGTTGACGGGGCACCGGGAGCGGCCATTTTTCAGTTTCTTATAGTATATTGCATTTGCATATGAACCGGGGATCTCCCGGGCATATATAACACGCAGCCATTCCAAAACACTGAATTAAACAGATATGATACTTATTGCAATCCTCCTCCCGGCATTATCCTTTCTCCTCAGGGGCATGATCCTTCATGCGATCCTGTGCCTGGTGCTGCAGATCACCCTGATCGGGTGGCTCCCCGCCGCTATCTGGGCCGTTGTGTCGCTGAACAACGCAAGGGCGGAAAGGCGGACAGACCGTATCGTAAGAGCGATGCGGAATTCCAGATAACAAAAGCCCGCTTCGATATCCGGATGGACCTGGTCGGTACCAGGTTGATATAAAACTTTGTAAAATAGAAAAGGCCTCCCGAAGGAGGCCTTTTCTTATGGCAAATAATCGAATATTGCACCCGGGTCACGGTGCCTGTTCCATCAATTTTTTCAGGCCGGCCTCATAATTGGCGATTTCCGCGACGAGGGTGTCTGTCAGGGCTTTCCTGGCGGATTTGTCGCCTTCCATGATGATGGACCAGCGAACGACCGAAGTATCCTTGCTGTCCGGCAGTGATTCTACGAGCGCGGTAACGATCGCTTTGGAAACGCCCGTCGGCAGCGGATCGGCAACATGGAACACGAAGAATTTGTAAGTATCGTGGATCTGTTCGATTTCATCCGTGCGCTTGCGGCCGTCTGCGAACACGAGGTCACGGAATTGCGTTCCGCCGACGGTACGGATATTTACTTCCGTGATCGCGCCGTTGGAGTAATCCTTAACTTTCGGCAGGTCGCGGATGGTTTGCCAGATGGCGGGAGGATCGCTTTTGATCCGGGTTTCGTGGAGATATTCCGGGACGATTTTTTGTGCGGCTCCCATCTGCGCCATGGCGGTTCCGCTCCAGCAAACCAGGAACATCAGCAGGTACTTTTTCATACTTCCAGTTGGTTTTCTGAAAAAATAGGGGATATGTCCGGAAACGCTGTGGTTTTCTGTGCAAACCGGTTAAATGCAGGTACGAACAGGGGGACGGCGATACTTTAACTATACACCTTCAGGATTTTGCCGTTCACCGCACCTTCCACGCTCAGGATATACGCATTGACCAATTTGCCCATGGGTACGAGATTGTAGCCGGGAAAAGCGGAGCCGTACCGCTCGAAGCTATTCTCCACCAGGCCGGGGCTCACTGCATTGATCCTTCTTTCTTCCGTCATTTCCTGCGCCGCTCCTAACACGAAGCTGTTAACGGCCCCATTGATCATGGATACACAGGTGCCGTTGCGGGCGGGGTGTTCGGCGGCAATGCCGGTGGTGAGGGTGAAGGAGCCGCCTTTGGCGAGATAGTCCTGGCCGATCAGCACCAGGTTGATCTGTCCCATTAGCTTGCCCTGGATACCGGGCATCATCATGTCGGTGGTCATCGTGCGGAACGGGCCGTAATATCCCGTGCCGGCGGTGCAAATTACGGCATTCACGGTGCCGGTCTGGCGATACATGCGCTCGATCATCGCGGGTTGGGAAATGTCTGCCTGAACATCCCCGCTGTTCCTGCCTGCGGTGATCACTTCCATGCCGCGGAGCCGGAATGCGGCGGCTACTGCCTTTCCGATGGTACCTTCACCACCGATCAATAAGATCTTCATACTTTTTTTAGCAAAGGTCCGCCGGAAATGGGGATGGCAGGTAACCGGGATGGCTCATCCGGTAACTCTTTTGGCTCTTCCTTCGCTGGGGGTATGGCCGTATTTTTCCTTGTACAGCCGGATGAACCAGGATGTGTTTTCGTACCCGCAATCCATGGCGATCGCGGCGACCTGTAAATCCGTGTTCTGCAGCAGGAGGTGCGCATGCGCCAACCTTTGATCGTTGATCCAGGTGCGGGGAGAACACTGGTAGCGTTGCCGGAAATCACGCTTGAATTTGGCAAGGCTGCAATTACAGAGACTCGCCAGTTCTTCGATGGTAACGGGCTGTAGGAGGTATTGCGACAGGATATGGTCCATGGTGGCCGGTTCGCTGTCGATCGCCGAACGGATGAACGACTGGACGATTCCCCGTTGGGGGCCCGAGAGGAGCAGCAGCAATGCCTCCTGCTGCTTCAAATGCATAAGCTGTTCGAGCTGTGCCGGCGGCTGACCGAAGTATTGCCGGAAGCTTTCCGTAAACCCCTTCAGCAGCGGCGTTGCAGGAAACACCAGGTAGGGCCGGGAATGGCGATGTTGCAAAGGGCTGCCGTGCATCGACATGGATTGCAGGAGCTTCAAGGGGAGAAACAACATGATCGCCTCGAATCCGGCGCTTTCCCCGATGTATTCAGCCATGACGTAAATGCCTTTGCGCAGCAGGAAAACTTCCCCCGGCGAAACCCTGACCGTTTCATCAGGAAAATGCAGGAGCTTGACGCCCCGCTGCACGAATATCAAAGTATGCTCGGTCATAAGCACAGTCCGCTTCCCCGGCTGCGATTCTATTTTCAGCTTTGCGAGCGTTTCTGCCGGATGCGCGAGGAACGAGGGATCCGGCATAGCCTGGGCCGGTGATGGAGGAAAACGGTGCAGCATATCCGGCAAAGATACGAACTGTGCTTTCTGAACGGCCTAGCCTTTGAAGAACGTCCCGAAAACGCGGTCCCACAGCGAAGTGCTGACCCCGAACCCTCTTTCCTCGCTCTTGTAGTGATGCAGGTGGTGGTTCCGCCACAGGGGCTTGGCCCAGGGGAACGGCGGGCGCCAGGCATGGATCGCATAATGGATGGTGCCGTACAGCAGGTAGCCGAGCATAAACCCGGGAAAGAAGGGGAACGCCGCCACGCCCAGCACCAGCCGCATCACGCCGAAAATGGCCGAGGCGATGATCAGGCTTGGAACGGGCGGCATGAAGAGGCGCTGCTTGTCGCGCGGGTATTCATGATGATTGCCGTGCAGGGTGTAAATGATGCGCCGCAGCCGGGGGCGCTCCGTCACGAAGTGAAAAACGAAACGGTGCATGATGTACTCGAAAAGCGTCCACCCCGAAACCCCCAGGAAGAAAATCCCCGCCGCCTGCGCTATGCCCCAGCCCGCCTGCGCCACGCTGTAATACAGCAAATACCCGATCACCGGCAGGTACATCCCCCAGATCACCAGCGGATGCGTTTTGGTAAGCATTTCAAGATACTGGTTCTCGAATAGCCGCGCCTGTCCCTTATTCTTGATTTTATCTGGTTGCATACCCGCAAAATGCCCCCGCCCGCCCGCGATCCCTGCGATTTTTCCATCAACCGCGGAATCGGGCCCACGAACCGCCGGATAAACCCCTCGATCCGGGTATGCGACCGGTCCGAAAATTGGCAGATCAAAATAAATATCTTACTTTGGTATTAGATGTATGTCCGGCCCCAATAAGCACTAAGCAGACAATTACAGCTATACCTGCCGGCATCTTCTCTTGTAGTTATCGCCAGGATGTACCCCAGATTCATCGCGTCGGTTGAACGGCCTTCCAGTCAAATCAATACTTATTTCGGATAACAGTGAAAGCGCATTGCGTTGCTGATAAACCCCGGTTCTTTCATATACCTGATGCAAATGCTTGAGCGAATGGATTCGCGCCCCATGATGTCAGGATACACATGCCATCCGTCCTGGCCGGAAATGTGCATGCCGTCCCCATCCATTCATGCCTTCGGTCGATAAATTCTTGTACCATGATCAAATATTACAGCCTGTTGCTATTGCTGCTCCCCATTTCCCTGTTTGCGCAATCCACCGGCAATACGGATTCGCTGCTGAAGGCTTTCCAGGAACGGATCGATAGCCTCGCCAAAGTGGTGAATGAAATCAATCATACCAACGCAAAATCTTACGCGGAACCTTATAATACCTCTTACCGGAATGCCCTGTTGACGATGGAATTGATGTCTACCCTCCAAATCACGGTGAAAGATATTATCGCAGACCGGAACGAGGCATTGGCCAACACGCTCATGAGCCAGGTGGGCAACCCCACGAACGACCAGCTGGGGTTCGTTTTCACGGAGCGGGTCATCACGGTGGCCGAGCAGGTCATCTCCACGGCCAACATCGCGCCGGAATATAAAAACAGGTTGAAAACGACGATCTCCGACATCGTCGGCGGCATCGCCAAATCGTTCCCCGCCGTGAATATCGTGACGTCCGTGATATCGACGCTCGCTTCCTTCAATATTCCGTTCATCGAAAAGCTGACCAAAAAACTGAAAGAAGGCGATACGTTGCCGGTCAAGATCGATGCGCCCATCCGGAAGGAAATGCTGGAACAGTTTTCGACTTCCATGATGCCGTATGTCAACTTCTATCAACAACTCAATAACCAGGCGCAGGAATTCTCGGGCGACCTGCGTTTCCACAAAGCGAAGTACGACGATTATTTCCCCGCGATCAACGCACTGGTGGAGCGGTTCCGGTCGGAATTGAGTATAGACGTGCATGGCATTACGCGGCCCGTCAAGGACCAGGCAGACGATCTGTTCGATATGAACAATACCAGCAGGAACAGCAATTTCTACAAGAACGGATTGCAGCGGCCCGAGATCCGGAAGGTGCGGGATTTTACCGCGCAGGCGGTGCAGCTGGCGCGGGATTTCAAGCCGTTTTACAACGATTATTACCGCATTCTCCTGAAAAATTTCGATGATAATGTGACGTTGCTGCAAGACGCGAAAAAACTGCCGGGAAGCGATGCCGGAAAGATAGATAACCTCGTTGCCCAGTTGCGGTACCTCCGGAAAGGGGATGATAAAAACGATTACGGGTTCGAGGGTAAGTTTAAGGGCGGATTGGAGAAAGTGCTTTCCCGGATCGTTCAGATCGGTGCATCAGACTAATTAAATCAATAGGATATGGTTAACATGAAACGTTTCGGGCACCTGCTGTGCCTGCTCGCGGTGTTGTTGGGGGCCGCGGCGCCGTTAAATGCCCAGGACAGAAAGTTCAACAGCTACCTGCTGCGGGCCGTAGACACGATAGAGAAAAACTACGCTTTGCGGGGGTACGATATCAAAGGGGTTTTTACCCACGATCTCCCTTTCGGGAAAAACAAGCTGAAAGCCTCCCGGCCGGCGGTGACCATGTGCGTGGCCGCGCAACTGGAGCTCATCGTGACCGCATTGAACATCTACGCGGCGGAAACCGGTGATTCCTCGGTGTTCGACTATCTCCCCATCCGGCATTGGGTGTCGACCCAATCCAAAACCTTCAAGGATTTTATGTGGGTGAATTCCGGTTCCTACGGTTCGGCCTATGCGCTGAACGCCTACGGAATGGGAGGCATGTGCACATACAGGGAACTGACGCCGGGCTCGTTCGTCAACCTGAACCGGACCACCCGCACGGGGCACGCCGTGCTGTTCATCTGTTACATCGACAGCCTGGGCCATGAACTGACCGGCTATTCGAAACGGGCGAAAGGTTTCAAGTACTATTCCTCACAGGGGAAAGGCCCGGGCGTGGGGGGATACTCTTACCGGTACGCTTTCTTCGGAACGGATTGCCCTTTTATCGGCAACATCGGGAAACGGGATTGCAACGTCATCTGGTCGGATAAGCAGAAGATGCTGAACTGCGGGTTCATGCTGCATCCCAAATACTGGAACAAAAAGGCGCGCGACCTCGCCATTGTGGCCATGAAAAAAGTGAGCTCGCTGGGCGAGAACGACGTGAATCCCGCTTACCTCAACCAGGAAATGACAGATGACTGACCTGCGAAACATCATACTACAGGTTGCCCTGCTGCTTTCGGTTTTCCTGCTGCCAGGCGTTGCATCCGCACAGCAATATTACGGCCGGGTGTGTTTCCTGGGCGATGATACGGCAGCTGTGGAGTATCCCTGCATGGCGCTGCCGCCCACGGTGCAGGACAGTTTGGCCGAAAATACCATGCAGCAGCTGCTGCGGCCGCTGGGTTTGCGCGGCAAGATTTTGCTCCGGGGCTGCGACGAAGTCCGCAATTTCGCCTCGCTCATTTCGGCGCGCGATAATACGCGGTATGTCCTCTACAGCAAAACCGCGTTCGATTCGGCGGTGGACGTCCGGCACAAGAACTGGGATAAAATGGCGGTATACCTCCATGAACTGGGTCATCACCTGAACGGCAATACCAGTGGGGCAGACGACGGTCAGAAGCTCCAGAACGAACTGGACGCCGATTACTTTTCCGGGTACAACATGGCGCGGCTAAAGGCCCCTTTGCCGGAGTCGCAAAAATACCTGACGATGGTGCCCAACCCGCCTTGTGAAGATGAGGAATTGTACTCGCATCCCTGTCTGGAAGCGCGGACGCTCGCCGTGACCAGGGGCTGGTACGGAGGGAAAGACCTGGCCGATTTTTATGTGGAATCGGGATATGGGGAGCTGTCGGGCACGGGCAGGATGGATGACCTGGAACGGGGTATACAAAAACCTTTTTTCACCTACAGCCATTGCGTCCGCTCCGGCGATCCATGTAAATGCATCGTGCTGTTGAATGGCGTGCGGATGCTGATCGACTATTCGCACCAACAATGTTTCCTGGATGCGGATTTCAGCGACAGCGGCTGCGGAACCTGTGGACATGGCGCTATGGATACCACGCTGACTGCCCGCGGGACTTTCCGGGGGCCATGGGAGCTGATGCCGGATGAGAAGTTATGGATCGATTTCGGGTTTTGGCCGTTGTCGGAGACATTGATTTTTACGGGTAAGATCGATCGTGGCGGTTCCATAACGGGTTACCTCGTAATCCCGGGGAATCAGCGGGGTTGGGGGCTTCCGCCGGAAGATGATACCAATGTGGCATCGTTTGTACTGAAGGGGAAGCCGGTGGTTATTGTGGTGAAATAGCATTCCGGATTTGAAACACGAAGGAAGCCAGGGATGGTCCCTGGCTTCCCTTCACCAATTGAAATCAATGGTTTTTTCGCCGAGGTATTCCTGGATCCTTTTCCGCGTTCCGGGAGACAGGCCCTCCGGCAGCGCCGACAGCGGGAAGAACGCGTACTGCGCTATTTCAACGCTTTTCGGATCGCTGGATAGGGTGGCGTGATGGATGACGAAGACCGCAATATAGTCGCTTTTGGATTCGAAGAAATTTGAATAGCACCCTAATAACGCCAACTTATCATACCGTTCGATCCCCACTTCTTCCGAAAGTTCCCTATGGATGGCCTTTGCAAAGCTTTCTCCTTTTTGTACGCCGCCACCGGGTAAGAACCAGTTTTTCGCGTAGCGATGTTTCACCAGTAATATTTCCCGGTCGGCGTTGACGATGATCGCGCGAACGCCCACCGTGGTAGGCCGGATAACCGCCCAGTAGCACCGCCGGAAGAATGATATGATTTTTATGATCGTGTTCATGGTTTTTGGTATGTTTTTCCCAGGAGTGAAAGTGTTTTTATTGAAAATCCGATGCGGCTGATCTCTTCGGTCCAGGAGCGGGGCGTGGCCAGCTGGAAGTGCCACCATTCCGTCAGGTAGTAATTTTTTGTCCAGCCTTCCTTTCTTCTTATCGGCGTCAGGCCTACCGATTTGAAAATAGCGGTGAGGTCGAGGAATCTGCCGGATATTTCGCACTCGTAATAGGTTTTACTGTCTGCCCGGAAGAACATGAACGTGTGCGTGGTTTCCGGTATTTCGGCGTCGGCGCACGGGATATGAACGTTCCAATGTTCATTGTCTTCGGATGAAGATATGAAAAACCGGTCGAGGTGCGGGTTTTGCATGCCGCGCCACTCGTCCAGGTCAATGGCAAGGGCGAGATGGTGCAACGAGTTTTTGATCATGCCGGAACTGATGGTCACGTTGGCCGGACTTCTGAAACATGCGAATGCATTTTCCGGGAAGTAGCCCTTATGCCGCCGCGTAATTTTTATCACCTCGCGCATGGCGGCTGCGATCGGTTGCTGTACCCAGGTGCGGCCGAACCGGGTGAGCGGCGAAGGGCAGCTGTTCGCGAAATTGTGGAGCAGCCAGATATTGAGCTCCCGGAAAGTGGCTTCGTCGAGAATGCCGTTGACGTGCCCGTTGTAGGTTGGCGTCAGCAGGAGGGTAGACGCTTCGCCGTCGAAGGTGTTGACAAATCTCCTGAATGCGCCGGTCGCCTGTTCCTGGAACGCGCAAACCGCGGAAGCCAGTTTGGAATTGTAGCAGCCGTTGATATTGCCCACCATGTATTCGAACCCCAATTCGCAGAATTTCTCCTGGATTTTGTGGATGCAGTTACTGTCCAGGTAATTCGCCTGGGCGCCACCAATGAAGTGGCGCTCAGGCGAGGTGGGATCAACGTCGCCGGGGTAGAACGTTTGTGTGAAAGGTAAGATGCTCATAACTACATTTTAAAGATGAGTTCCCATGAATTATCGACGTGTGTACGTTCGTTGAAGAACGATTGCAGGCGTTGCAGGTCGCCCGTCAGCATACCGTCCAGGAGGAGGGGGACGAGCGTATTGTCTTTATCCCAGAATTCCAGGAATCTCCGCGTGGGGGTGAGCACGGTTTGATGGAAATCCCTCGCCCGCTCGTAGTGATCGAAATTGACCGTGGCGCCGGTGATGTCGTGGAAAACCTCCTGCGCTAAGCCCGGTTGCAATACAAACGAGTTGGAGTTCGACAATTCTTTCACCATCGCCGAGGCGATAAGGTCGGTGACGCCATCCATCAGCAGGTTGAGGTTGATGCTGAGCGGGGCCCTCCGCGTGGCGGATACGGTGGAGTACGCCGTGCCGTCGGGGTTTTTGAAATTGATGCCGTATTGCTGCCGGTATACGGGGAAAGGCACGTCCATGGCCGGCGGAACGGCAGAGATGCGCCGGAACGTTGAGTAGTGGATACTGTCATGAATATAGCTTTTCTGCAGCTCCAGCTGGCGGAGGAGCGGGTTGTCGATGAACCGGGAATTGAGCATGATAGCCATCGCCCGGTTTTCGATGAAGAAAAACCCGCCCGCGATCTTGCCGTGAAAGCCGCCCATATCGCCTTCGCGCGAATCTACGCCGACGAAGTACCTGTCGCCGGGGATGCCCGTCAGTTCCGGGTGCATCTGTGCGAATTTCGCCCGGGCCCAATCGATCCACGCTTGGAAAGATTTGTTCTTAATGAGGTAGTCATCAAGCGTGTACAGGTTAGGAATATTCTTAAATTTTTGCGGCAGTTGCGCGCGTTTTTCGTTAAAGTACGCCGAGATCCTTTCGCATTGCTCAGCAGTTCCTTCGATTAGCTCTTTCATTGCTTCGCGTTTTAAGTGTTATTTGCTATATTCAAATCCCCAACTTCACCAGGCCTTGTTTTTACCGTCGATAGCAAATTTGGGAAGGAACGCCTGTACCGTTATTATAACTGTTCGAACATTCCGGACATTCGGCAGCGTTATGAGCTGTCAGGATATTTGTCAACCACAAAAAATTATATACCTATTACGTTATGGATTTCAAACCAGAATCATTTGTTGTACTGTATGAAAAATTGTACGATCACTGTTTAGAAAAGTATTTCGGGAACAAGGAGTTTGAAGGGGCGAAGAAGCATTATTCGGCCAAGCTCTGGAATGAGATCGACAAGGAAACGAAGAAGCCGTTTTTCTTCAGGTTTGCGGGAGACAAGAGCAGGAAAAATCCCAACTATTTTCACCGGCTTTACACGAAGTCATGGAACACCATTACTTCTTTTGAAGTGGACGACCGGAGCCTTTTTCTCGCTTTCCGGGAGCTGAAAATTTCCATCTTCAAAGTGAAGGGTTCCGAAGGCATAGCATTCAGTCATCGCGTGGTAAACGATGTCAATGTCGAATTCCATAAGGAGTTCAAGGAACGGATTCAGGAAGTTGGGAACGATATCCGGAGCCAGTTGGGGCTATCTCCGATGAAGAAGAAAGACACCGGCGCCGCGTTGCCTCCACTCTCCGAGCAGGAGCTAAAGGATGTGGCGGTGACCAAAGATGAAAAGTCGGTGGAGAAAACGATCAAGGATTTCCTGGGCAGCATTTCAGCAAAGGATTACAAAACGGCCTGGGCGCAGTTGACGCCGACGTTTCAGCAAAGGGTCTGGGGCGGGGAATTTCCGAAGTTTGAAAGGGGATATGTGAATACAGCGGGCATACGGAAAGTGCATGTTTTCCACATCAATCCGGATACCAATAATTCTATCGATTGCCAGGTCCATTATGAAGACGAGATCGTGGTGTATTCCTGCAATGAACTCAATGCGATCGCATTGAGCACCGTGAGCGATATTGCAGAGTTTGTGCGCAATGTAAAAAAACTAAGGAACCGTGTTCTGAAATACGGTGGCAAGAATTTCGATAAGCTGGAGATTTACAAATTGCTGGAGCCGACGGCCGCCGAATACATTTGGTATAAGGCGGGGCTCGATATATCCAAGATCGGGGAGGTGTTCCATATCGACAGGGTTAAGTTCATGAAGCGGCTGATGTTTTTTACCGCCACGAAGGTGAAGGGCAAATGGCGGATAGAAAGTATCCGGGAAATGAAGACCTATTCTTTGCGATAGGATAGTGGCAGCCGCCTGACGCGATACCCTGGAAAAAGGGGCAATTCCCGCCAGCATAGCGAATAGGCAAGGTGGGCGTTGCGGATTTTTCGCCAAAGGGAACGAATATCAGGCCGATGCAGGCAAATATGGATCTGTTGAGGAAGTAGCGTTTGAACTGTCGGATTTTTACATATCGTTAATGCTTAAATCCGACAATCATGAAGAAAGTAGTATTTGCTTTTGCCTGCCTGATGATAGGCTCCGGTGCCATTGCCGCCGACTCCAAAACCACGCTGCCCGCTGAAAAGAAAGTGGTAGTTGCGGTGAAAACAAATAAGTCTGACATCAAGGTGTCCGCCAGCAAGCAGGAAGTAGGTAATTTCCGTATCCAGAAAGCTTTCCAGATGTGGGATGCCTGCGGCCAGATGATCACGGTTTGGGTTTCTGCCCCGAACGGCACCGCCTGGAACGAAATGTACAGCGTAGCGATCGATCACGTGATAGGCTGCCTGAATTCCAACGGTTGCTACCAGTAATCGGGAAATGTAAGTAAACGCTTGAAGGGCAATCCGGCGGATTGCCCTTTTTTGTTGTATAGCGCGATAAATTAATAGTAACGTAACACGTTATACGGCCCTGTCCTGAAATCTATCCGATATTTTTGCCCGGACAAATGGCATTCACCGGTGGAATCAAATAGCAACGGACCATCACTACCAGGAACCACGCTCCCGCAGGAGTGCGCCATTACGTTCGACGAGGTCTACGCGCAATACTGGAAGCCCTTGCTGCGTACCGCTTACAGGATCCTGCAAGATGAACCGGCTGCCGAAGACGTTGTGCAGGATACATTCATCAAACTCTGGGAGCATTGGGATATGCCCCATATCAATATCAAAGGCTGGCTATTCACCACATCCTATCACCTCGTCCTCAAAAAACTGAAACAGCTGCAATCCGTTGAACGGATGGAGCTGGCCAGTTTTTCCGAGCCCTTGCCCGCGGGGCCGACGAATCCATCGAGGCAAATCAGCTGCAGCTGGCCGTAGAAGCCTGTGTCGACGATCTTCCCGAACAATGCCGCCGGGTTTACACCATGAGCCGGCACGATAAACTATCCATCAAGCACATCGCCCTGGAGCTGGGCATTTCCCCGAAAACCGTGGAATACCACATTTCCACCGCGCTCAGGCGCATCCGCCAGCGTATCAGCGGCGCAATGCTGCTGCTGATTTATCTTTTTCTGTAATCGTTTCCCAGTCATTTCAGAACTACCGGTTGCTTGCCTGTAGCTGGTTTTAGCTGCGCGCGGTTGATTCCCGTCCCATTTATTTCAAAAAAATCTCCCACCGGCCCAGGGATACCACCTCTTTCCGGATTGTATATATAGCGGGCGTCCCATTGCCTGAAAAAATGGAAAGATGGACAACGATATATTTAAGAAACTAATACAGAAACAAAAGGACGGGCTGCCGTTAAGCCCGGAAGAAGATGCATTGCTGCGGCAATGGTACGATCAGTTGCTCGAAGAGGCGTTGCTGGAAACGGACGATCATATCCCGGAGGAACAAGGCCGCGAACTGCGCCGCCGGATCGATCTGGCCATCGCGGAACGGACAACAAAGCGCTTCCAAATAAGGGATCTCCGTCGCATCGCTGCCATCCTTTTGGTGGGAGTAACCCTGTTGGCTGGCGCTTTTTGGTTCTGGCCGCGTAAAGTGGTAAATGATGTGCAGGCCGATATCATGGCCGGCGTCAACAAGGCGAGCCTCACGCTGGCAGACGGGTCCGTCATTGCGCTGGACGATATGCACGACGGCCCGGTTGCCGTTCAGCATGGCGTTCGTGTCGAGAAGGAATCGGATGGAAATATCCGGTATCATGACAAAGGAACGCAGGAAGCAGCGCTTCCTGCCACCAATACCATCACAACCCCCAAGGGCGGTCAGTACCGCATCACCCTGCCCGATGGGTCGGTGGCCAGGCTCAACGCAGCATCTTCCCTCAGTTACCCTGTTCGCTTCTCCGGCAGGGAACGCCGCGTGAAAATGACGGGCGAAGTGTATTTCGAGATCAGCAAGCAACCGATGCCCGGCGGCGCCGGTAACATGCCGTTTTTCGTGGAATCTCCCGGCCAGGAAGTGCAGGTATTGGGCACGCATTTCAACATCAACGCTTATAGCGATGAGCCCGCCGTCAAAACAACACTGGTGGAGGGAAGCGTAAAAGTCACAACCGGCGATGGCACGTCCGCATTGCTGAAACCCGGCCAGCAAACCGTGTTGACGAATCATCTGATCGTACAACCAGCCGATATTGCCCAGCAACTGGCCTGGACAAACGGCGATTTCGTATTCCGCGGAGAAACCCTGGAAGGTGTGCTCCGGCAGGTGGGGCGCTGGTACGATGTATCGGTGGAGTATCCGCCGCATATCGGCCAGCTGCGCTTCAGCGGGATGATATCCCGGTCGCAGCCGCTTTCCGCCATCGTTAAAATGATCCAATCCACGAAAAAAGCAACGGTAACTATAAAAGAAAGGAGGTTGATCGTGACTGATTAATACACAACTACAAACCGTCAAGCCAAAATAATAGCCAAAGGTGGTGGAACACCTCTGGCCGGATCGTTAAAGCTTATCGGAGACATTGCGACAACAATAATCATCAACAGCGTTTAACATTAACAAAAGTATGAATTTTTATCAATGCATGCGTGTTATGAAAATCACCATGTTCCTCTTCACTTGCCTGTTATTGCAGGTACATGCGAGCTCCTATGCCCAGCGCGTCAGCATCAACCGGCAGCATGCCCCGATACACACGGTACTGGAGGATATCAGGAAACAGGCACAATATGATTTTTTCTATGATACCGACCTGTTCAGCCACGCGAAACCGGTCAGCATCCGGATTTCCGATGCAACCGTGGCACAGGTGCTCGATGTTGTATTCAAAAACCTGCCCTATACCTATACGATCGATAATAAATGGGTGGTCATATCCGCTGCAGCAACTAAAATGAACGTTGCTCCGGAAACGCCCCGCCAGCAACCCGGCCGCATCGCCGGGAAAATCCTCGACGACCGCGGCGCACCGCTTCCCGGCGCCAGCGTCAGGATCATACAAACGGGCCAGGCCGCGCTGAGCGGCGTAGACGGCAGTTACAATTTTAACGTCGTTCCGGGAAGTTACACCGTAGAAGTCCGCTACATTTCTTTCCAGACGCGGCAAATCACCCAGGTAGACGTAAAGGCCGGGCAACTGACGGGCCTCAACATCGCCCTGAAAACAGCCAGCAGCACGCTGTCGCAGGTAGTGGTGACCGGCACCTTCAAAAAAGAAAGCGTGGCCGGTCTGTACGCCGCGCAGAAAAATGCAGCTTCGGTAACGGACGGCATCTCCGCGGAGCAGATCTCCCGTTCGCCAGACAATGACATGGGCCAGGTGCTGAAGCGCGTGACGGGTTTAACGACCGTCAATAATCGAAATGTGATCGTACGCGGCATGTCTGACCGCTACAACCAGGCGATGCTCGATGGCGTGGTAGTGCCAAGCACTTCCCAGAACCGGCGCGACTTTTCCTTCGACATCATCCCGACGGAAATGGTCAGCGCCGTCGTGGTCAACAAAACCGCAACACCGGACGTTTCCGCTGAATTTTCCGGCGGACAGGTTTCCGTGAACACCATCGACATCCCCGAAAAGAATTTCACTTCCATTCAATACGGCACCGGAGGTAACTCGCAAACGATCGGGAAGGACTTTCACCGGTTGGGCAAACGGAACACCGGCGAGTACTTCGGTATTAATAACAGTTCCGCGAAAATGCCGGACGGGATGAAAACCTGGATCTGGGACAACCGCGCCATGCAGCTCGACGCGCCTCCGGGCTACAACCTGACAGATCCGGAATTGAACAACGTACCGCTCAACACCATCGAATACGGGAAAGACGTCAAATACAATGACCTGGACGCCATCGCCCAATCCAGGAAGCTGAACAACGATGCGCTGAAACCTTATACTTACAAGGGGCAACCCAATCAGAACATGCGTTTGTCGCTCGGGCGGGTATACGAACTGGGGAAGGAAAGCCGCTTCGGTTTCGCCGTTTCCGCAAACGTGCGGAACGAACAGCAGATCGTGATTTTCAATAACACACGGTTATCGACAAAGGGCAATTACATGGACAGCACCGGGCTGGGCGACAATGGCGCCGGTACATCTTACCGGTTCAACAGCAACATGGGATTGGCTGCGAACATGGGCTGGCAGGGCAAGGCGTTCAAGATCGCCCTGAAGAATATCTACGCCCGCACCTACAGCGATAACTTCAATGAATCCATCCGCAAGGCCCACGACGATTCTCACCCCGTCGCCAACAAGCTGCTTTATCAGTTGCCGGAAACCATGTCGCTGCAGCAACATCAGTTAACGGGCAGCTGGCAATTGCCCTGGAAGATCAGGGCGGAAGGGATGTTTACCGTCAACCGGATCCGGCAACAGATAATGGACGAACGGAAGCTGTCTTACCAGTTAACGACCGTCTTCGCCGGCAAACCGTATTTCCAAAACCCGTCCCTGATGACCAACAGCATGGCTTCGGTGGGCGGGAGCATCAAGGATTGGCGGATGTGGACGTCGATTAACGAAACGGATTATAACTGGAGCGCCGCCATTTCCCGCAAATTCGGCGCAGACAAAAAGGTGTCTACCCTCATGAAATTCGGATACCAGGCCTGGTCGAAAAAGCGGTCGCTGGATGTGTTCAAATTCATCCCCTGGACGCGTTCCTGGGCCGAAGGTACCACCAACCAGCTGCCGCCCGCCATTGAAATCAGCTACGATCAGCTATTCTCGCCCGGGAATATCGGGAACGGGAACGGACAGGCCTACTATTACGCGGATGCCTTGGGTGGACGGTTCTACGACGGTAAGATGGGCGCGCATGCGCTTTACCTGATGGCCGACCAAAAGCTTTGGGACCGGCTGCGGTTGGTGTATGGCGTGCGTGCGGAGTATTTCGATCTCAATTCCAGTGCAGGAAGCGCTGTATCAAAGGGCTTACCGGAAACAGGAAATCGACCCGGATGCGGAATTGCGGCACCGGTTCGGGGTGAAGGAAAACAGCTGGCGCTTTCTTCCGTCCATCAACGCCACCTACAGCCTGACGCCCGATCTGAACCTCCGGGGAAGCTATTCGAAAACCGTCATCCGGCCGGATTTCAGGGAGATTGGCATGTTCGGGATGTATGATTTCGAGATCGATGGATATGTGTACGGGGAGCACGTGCAATCTACCCTTATCGATAACATGGACGTGAGGGTGGAATGGTATCCGTCGCCCGGGGAGATCGTTTCCATCACCGGATTCTATAAAAAACTCGACAAGCCCATCGAACTGATCCATTCGGAAGCGTCCAACTACACTTTCGCCAATATGGAAAATGCGAAGAATTATGGGCTGGAAATGGAAATCCGGAAGAACTTCTCCTTTCTGTCTGGCAAAGATTGGTTGAAGCAGCTGTTTGTGTATGTGAATGGCACTGTGCTCAAATCCGAGGTGAATGTGCTGAGCCACTGGCAATGGATCAACAACCCGGTAACGCAAAAGGCGGAACGGGTACAGGTCCGCTATCCTAACCAGGACAGGCCTTTGATCGGGCAGTCGCCATGGTTGCTGAACCTGGGTGCCGGCTATTGGGGGGATGATTTCGGGGCCACCGTCAACTACAATCACCGCGGGTACCGGACCAACCTGGCCAACGTGAACATGGCGCGGGTGGAATATGAACTGGCGCCCAGGCTGCTGGATGCGCAGCTGTATGCACGTTTTTTCAAACGGAAACTGGAAGTCAAACTTAACCTGTCGAACCTACTGGACGATTATACACGGTTCTATATGAACATTCACGACTACACGCAAGACGATACAAAGTTTTCCGTGTTGAAGGAAGGCCGCAGTATCAGGTATCGCAAGGAAGACGGGGACATTATCACGTATAAAAGAAAGGACGGGCGCAGGTTCAGCCTGAGTTTTTCCTACAGTTTTTAATTCAAGACTATAAAAAGGATCAACAATGAAATGCCAGATAAACACAATAATAGTCGCAATCCTGTTTTCTGCCGGATTGTTTGCCTGCGGGAAGGGGAGCCGGCGGCGCCATTCACGGAGTTTACGGAAGTGTATTTTGATGCGGATAAAACGGCCTTGAGGATATTATTGGCGGCCCGGTACAATGGGCATCCGGTGGAGTGGGATATTCTCGCAAAAAAGATAAAGGTCGTAACCGGCGAGGGGAAATTCGAGTTTTACGATACCCGCAACGGGAAGGTGGTAGCGGAAAAGGTAGTGGATGTGAAAGCCGGCGCCAAACAAAAGTTTACATTGTTCCAGCCAACGATGGACGCGCCCGTCAGTTTTATTGATCCCGATGCGCAGAAAAACGAGCCGCCCGCGCCCGCCGGTCAGATCAAGGTGAAAGTGGCGAACTACGCGCAAGACCTTGTTCCCTTTAAGAAGTTGGATCTGCGGGTTTACATCAGTTATTTCGACGCTGATTTTAACGAAGTGATGACGGAGGTCGGGATGATCAAAGATGTGCAGGATGCGGTTGATAAAGCGGCATATCAACTGTTGCCGAATGGTTTGCCAAATCCCGCGCCTGAATACGGCTACCAGTATGTGTTCGCGTTCCTGGACGGGGAAACCGGCGAGCCTTTGCGCAATCATGGCGGTACGGGGTATTCCAACCTGGCATTTTCGCCGCAGGGGATCGATCCTTTGCCCCTCAATAATGTGTTCACGCTTTATATGGTTTCCAATAAGACCTGGGGCGAGGCGCCTCCGTTCATTAAGAAAGGGGAAGATTTTTATGAAGTCTTGACGACGGTGCTTTTTGCGAATTAGGATAGGAGAGTTGTGCGGTTAAGCCACCGGCCGGTGATTTTTTGGGGATTGCCGGCTGGTGGTTTTGCCATTGCCTTCATGTAGCTGGAGCGGAATTATGCATGAGGAACGGAGGTTTTTCTTCAGGCATCTTGATGTCTGCTTTGGCCATCTTTTCGATATTGCCTTTTAAAATTCTACAAGCGATAATATATAAGTTTTAGACATGCAAACCTGTTGCTCATGCTAACTATGCACTTATAGATGGGGAAGCAATTTTGCTCCAATTGTCAGGGATGGATAAGAGAGGGATTTCAGTTCTAAAAGTTGAAGCGTTCACTTCATTCATTTCCCAGAAAAGAAAAAAGACAAACCAGTATTAAACCGATTTGTCTTTTTCTTCAGGTGCCCAGAACTGGATTCGAACCAGCACACCGTTGCCGGCGCTGCGACCTGAACACAGTGCGTCTACCAATTTCGCCATCTGGGCATCGTTAGTCCGTGTTAGGGAGTGCAAATGTACGCACTTTCTAATTATTTCCAAATTCTGGCAAGAAAAAATTTGATAGAAAATGAAAAAGCCGCGACCAGCGCGGCTTTTCAAATGGTATTATACTGTCGTTACACCGCAACGTTGAATTCGCGCAGGGTATCGTTCAGGCTCGTTTTGAGGTCGGTGCTCGCTTTACGCTGACCGATGATCAGTGCACAGGGCACCTGGAACTCGCCGGCAGGGAACTTCTTGGTGTAGCTGCCGGGGATCACCACGCTACGGGCCGGAACGCGGCCTTTGTATTCAACAGGCTCGGCACCGGTTACGTCGATGATCTTGGTAGACTGCGTCAGCACCACGTTTGCGCCCAGTACCGCTTCTTTTTCCACACGAACGCCTTCCACCACGATGCAGCGGCTGCCCACGAAAACGCCGTCTTCAATGATAACGGGGCTGGCCTGCAAAGGCTCCAGCACACCGCCGATGCCCACGCCGCCGCTCAAATGCACATGCTTGCCGATCTGCGCGCAAGAACCCACCGTAGCCCAGGTATCCACCATCGTGCCTTCGTCTACATATGCGCCGATATTTACATACGAAGGCATGAGGATAGCACCTTTGGCGATGAACGCACCGTAACGCGCCACCGCATGCGGCACCACGCGAACGCCGAGCTCCTTATAGTTCGTTTTCAGCTTCATTTTGTCGTAGAACTCGAACGGAGGCAGCGTCATCGTTTCCATCGGCTGGATCGAGAAATACATCAGGATCGCCTGTTTTACCCACTCGTTCACCTTCCAGCCATCTTCCACCGGCTCCGCCACGCGAAGCTTACCCTTGTCCACGGCTTCGATCACCGAACGTACCGCGTCAGAATATTGCGTTTGCTGCAAAAGACTGCGGTCGTTCCATGCAGCCTGGATTTGTTGCTGTATATCCATTGGTTTATACTTGTTTTCCGCAAAAATAATATAATCATGCACAGTTGGGTGATAAAACGTATTTTTATCCGACTGGCTAACATTATTCATGGGGGATACGGGCGCATATAAGGACCAGGGCGACGCGGAACTGCTGCGATCGCTGAAAGACGGCAGCATAGAAGCTTTTAACGCGATCTATCAGCGCTACTGGCAAACCGTTTACAATGCCGCCTTCAAACGCCTGAACGACGGCGCCGCCGCGCAGGACATTACCCAGGATTTCTTCCTCCAACTCTGGAACCGCCGCGCAGACCTCCACATCCTCCACCTCCCCGCATACATCCATACCGCTGTCCGCAACCGTGTGCTGAACCTGCTGGAAGTGCAGCAACGCTTCCTGCCCATGGCCGACCTCCTGGCGGAACAAACCGCCAACGGAGACAGCGCCGACGCCCTGGCCCGGCGCAACGAATGGCTGAAATCTTACCACGCGCTGGTAGCCGCGTTGCCTCCCGGCCGGCAGGAAATTTTCCGGATGCGGTATAACGAAGGCGCCAGTCCCGAAGAGATCGCCCGGCAGCTGAACATCTCCCGCAAAACCGTCCAGAACCAGCTGGGGAAGGCGCTCGCCAGGCTCCGGGCTACGCTCGGGGCGTTGTTTTGCTGGTAATTCATCTTTGAAGGCCTTCATTGGTTCCATTCCGACAATAATAGATCGGTTACAGACGCATCAATCCCTCCGCAACAGCGGCTGCGTGCTGCACCGGAACGATCCCCCGAAACTCCGGCTGATCCTGAAATCGATGTACTCCACCGTTACGCCGTGCGCCGCCACCTGCTCGCCGATGCGGGCAAATGCGGGGTCGGTAATGTAGACGGAGGAGGAGAGGGGCAAGCCGTTGGTGATGAGGAGCCCGGTTTCTGAAAGGTCTACGGGAATCGACGTCCAGTTTCGGAGGATAGACGGCACCCCGTCCAGGAAAGCATCCTCGCAAATAACCATCAGTCCCTCGCGGATAAGGCCCAATGCACAATCCAGGTGAAGGATGTCTGGATGGAGCCGCGTCATCTCCACATCGTACCCCCAGTGCCCGAGGTACTTCTGCAGCCAGCGGGCGCCCAACGCGTTGGAGGCCAGTCCGGAGTTGCCGACCAATACCTTTTTACCCAAAACGAGCACATCGCCGCCTTCCAGGAAAGGGCCGGGGCCCAGCGTGGCATCGCCCGGCGCAGCGATGGCAGGGCGGGGAACGGCCACATAATGACAATCTTCCGGCATCACTTCCTGCTCCATGATGGCCCGGATGGGCAACACTTCGTTCCTGCGATGAAGAAACCGCATCGACCCCTCCACCACGCTATTCCCCACGGTAAAAAACGGGTCGCGGGCAAAGAAATTGGAATACCCGTCCACACCCGCAGCCTGTTTCTCTTCAGGCAGGAGTTTGCGGGGATGGAGCACCTTCACGCCGTATTTTTCCAGCGTCCGTTTCAGTGCTTCCCTTTCCAGCTCCCAGGCATGATGAACGTCGGGCAGGGCTTCGGCATGGTCGCGGCCACGAAACTGCTGCACTTCCTCCCGGGCTTCCGGGGTGAGAAAACGAAGGTCTTCCGGACGGGGCACCTCCGGGAACCCGAACTCCGATTCAGCCAGTACAACCGTTTGCAGGCGCGCGAATTCACTTTCTACATATATCATATTTTCAATTCGTTTTATCAGTTAATAACAGTCGCCGGCCCGGGAAGTTCCCTTCCACCGGAAAGCATGAGAAAATCGTTTTTTATTTCGATTGATGAGTTATTGCCAAGCGTCGGCCCGGGAAGTTCCCTTCCACCGGAAAACAAGAATAAATCATTTTTCATTTCGATTGATGAGTTAAAGCAGGGCAACTGTCCGGGAAGTTCCCATCCGCCGAGAAACAGGAATACATCATTTTTTTATCTCGATTGATGAGTTTTTGCCAGGCGTCGGCCCGGGAAGTTCCCATCCACCGGAAAACAGGATTAAATCATTTTTCATTTCGATTGATGCATTATTCAGCGTCGCCAGCCCGGGAAGTTCCCATCCAACGGAAAACAGGAATACTTCATTTTCTTATTTCGATCGATAAGTTACAAAAGGCTGCCGATCGCGTGGCTCCCATCCCCAAACTGAAAAATATTTTAACCCCGGATGGGGCAATTGCTTTTTCGGCTGTCTTAAGGATATGGACCACTCGTATTTCCTCGAAATACTGCAAAAATACCGGGAAGGCAATGCCTCGCCCGAAGAGGAGCGTTTCTTGCTTGCCAGCTACGACGCTTTCGCCTCGCAGCCCGATGTAACGGATTTGCTCACCCCCGAAGAGCGCGAACGCCTCGGCAGCCGCATGCACGCCGGCATCCTGCAGCAGATCACCGCGCAGGCTGTACCCACACCCAGGAAAACGATGTTCGCCGTCTGGAAAGTAGCCGCCGCCGTATTGATACTCGCCGGAGCCGCCACCGTGGCGTTCCTCGTGATGCAACCCGGCCCGAAGGCGCCCGCTGTGGCGGCCACCGATCAATCCGTTCAGCCCGTCCAGGAAAACAACCTCATCGCCCTGCCAGACGGGAGCACCGTACTGGTAAGCGCCGGCAGCAAATTGCGATACGCCTCCGGTTTTAACAAAAGGGAAGTTTTCCTGGAAGGAAAAGCCCTCTTCACCGTGGAACAACAGGCCAAACAGCCGTTCGTCGTCTACGCCGGCGGATTGCAGACCACCGTACTGGGCACCACTTTCGAAGTAGCGGCCCCGCAGGATGGGGAGGTAACGGTAACGGTTTTCAAAGGAAAAGTGCGCGTAGACCGGGAAGCGACGCCGCTCGGGGAATTGTCTGCCAACCAGCAGATCGTCTATAACGCGGGCGACGGCCAATCGCGCCAGCAAGCCGCATCGCAGCCCGCCGCATGGCAGCAGGGCGATCTGCTGTTCGACGACGTTACGCTCCAGCAAGCCGCCACTCTGCTCGAAGACCGATTCGGCTTCAGGATTTCCATCCCCGACGAAGCCCTGCGCAGCCAGCGCTTCTCCACCACATTCGGCAGCAACGAGCCGCTGGAACAGGCGCTGAAAAGCATCTGCGCCTTCCTGCAGGCCGCATACACCATAGACAAAGAGAAAAAGACCGTTATTATTTACATGCCGTAATTACCCGGCACAACCAGAATCATGCGTATGAACGTCAACATCCAACCGCCGTAAACGGAAAAACCTCTGCCGAAGCAGAGGCTCGCGGCCTTGCACAACGGGAATTGTGCAACGGCCCCAGATTTTAAAAGCCCGCGTCAACGGGCGTTTTATTCACCTGCAATCACTAAAGTATGAATTTTTCCGCACTCGCAGCGGGAAGCGCCCGCGCCTTCCCGAAACTGCCCAGCGCGATTTTCCTGTATCGATGTATGCGAATTTCGTTATTGTCTTTTATGCTGATCGCCGTAACCGCACAGGTTATCGTAGCCGCCTCCGCCAAAGCGCAGCGGCTCAACGGGCAGATCGTGCGCATGGCGTTGAAAGACGCCTCGCTCATGGAGGCTTTCAAACAGATCGAAAGCCAGACGGATTTCCGTTTCATGTACCGCAAGTCGGACGTGGGCCACATCCGCCACCTCAGCCTTCCCGAAGGCCGGCGCGACCTTGCCGCCCTGCTCGATCAGCTCCTGCAGCCGCATTCACTTTCCTTCCGCCAGATGGACAACAAAATCCTCATCCAGCCCCGCCTTGCGGAATCGCCGTTGGCCGACACCGCTTTCACCGTTTCCGGCAGGGTGACGGGGGATGACGGGAATCCGGTGATCGGCGCCACCGTGATCGTCAAAGGCACGGGCAAAGGCGCCATCTCCAATGAAGACGGGCAGTTCAGCGTTTCTGTGACCGAGGGCGCCGTGCTGGTCGTAACCTCGCTGGGCTACCGGCAGATGGAATTCCCCGTGAAAGACCGTGGCCCGCTGGCCCTCCAGCTGCCGCTGCAAACCGGCGGCTCGCGGTTGAATGAAGTGATCGTGGTAGGGTACGGCACCCAGCAGAAACGCGAGCTTTCCGGCTCCATCGGGAAAGTTGGGGCACTGAAACCGGAAGAGAACATGGTCAACAATCCCATCTCCGCCCTGCAAGGGCGCGTGGCCGGCCTGTCTGTTTCGAACACCGGCGCGACGCCGGGCTCCATGCCCAACTTTACCATCCGTGGTGTACAAACCATTCAGAATAATGTGACCGGCTCCGGTTCCAACCCGCTGATCGTCGTGGACGGACTGGTGATCGACGCCGCTCCCTCGGGCGCCAACGCCAACTTCAGCATGTTCAACCTCAACCCGCAGGATATCGCGTCTATCGAAGTACTGAAAGACGCCGCTTCCTCGGCGATGTACGGTGCACGGGGCGCGCAGGGCGTGATCCTCATCACCACCAAAAAAGGTTCCTTCGGCGCCAAACCCGTCGTTAACATCAATGCCTACACGGGCTTCAACATGTCGTCGTTCTCTTACCGCCCGCTCAACAGCGGCGAATACGCGATGATGTTCAGGGAAGCGCGCCAGAACCGGATCGGGGATATCGACAGGCGGCTCGCCGGCGGCGTAACGCCCGGGGAAGAAGCCAATCTCCGCGAGGAAAAAGACATCCTCAACCTGCAGATGAACGAGCTGAAAATGGGGCCGGACGATTTTAACTGGCTCGATAAAGTAAAGCCCTCCAGCGCACCGCTCTCCAACATCCAGCTGAGCGTTGCCGGCGGCAGCAACCAGACCAGCTATTATTTTTCTTTCGGGAAATACGGCGAAGCCAATGCCGTAGGCGATGGCCGCCTCGACCGATACTCCGGTAAACTGGCCCTCACCCAAAAGGTGAACCGCTGGCTCAAGGCAGGCATGGACGTAAGCATTTCGAAAGTCCGTTACGACGGTCTGGCCGAAGCCATCAACTCCGCCATCGCCGCAAGGCCGGACACGCCCGATTCCATCAAAACCAATCCCGACGGCACCTGGGACTACTGGAACGGTTTCCAGGAGCACCCTTACGGCATCCTCCGCTATTTCTACGACAACAAAAAGGATAACTGGAACTATACCGGCAACTTCTTCGCGGAAGCCACGCTGAGCAAGAATTTCAGCTTCCGCTCCATGATCGCCGGATCGCGGAGCGAAAGCAACCTGGTAGAGTTTATGTCGCCCCACAGCTACGGCGGCCTCGGCACTAAGGGCGACTACCAGGAAACGGAGAACAAAGGGATGCGATATACGCTCAACAACGTATTGACCTACCGTTTCAGCTACAGCAAACTGAAAGGCGACGCCTTGCTGGGACAGGAGTTCACGGGCAACCAATACCGGATCAACAAGAAGAACCTGCAGGGTTTCCCCATGATCGAGGGCCTCTGGAAACCAGCGAACGCCTCCATCTCCACGAACTACTACAATAGCGAAAACCGCCTCTACGAAGAATATTCCGAATCGTATTTCGTTCGGTCCAATATGAGCTGGGACGGCAAATACCTCCTCAGCCTCAGCCTTCGCCGCGATGGCACCAGCAAGCTGAAGAAATACCGCCAGGCCTGGTTCCCGGCTATTTCCGGCGGCTGGATCGTGTCTGACGAAAACTTCCTCCGCGGCAACAAAACCCTCAGCTACCTGAAGGTGAGAAGCAGCTTCGGCATCACGGGGAACATCCGGCCGGTGGGGCATTACGATACGCAGGACCTCGTCAACAGCCTGCTCTATCTCAACGAGCCCGCCCTTCGCCTCAACACCCTGCTCGGCAATCCGAATCTTAAATGGGAACGCACGCGCCAGCACGACATCGGCCTGGAAACGCGCTTCTTCAACAACCGCCTTTCCATCACCGCAGAATATTACGTGAAGAAAACCGACGGCTTGCTCACCAGTCGCCAGATTCCCTGGTCGAGCGGCGGGTTTACCTCCCAGCGCGTGAACCTCGGGGCCATGACCAATCGCGGGCTCGACCTCGCCGTGTCCGTAAACGGGAAACCCGGCGCATTCCATTGGGAAGTGAGCGCCGTGGCCAATATCAACCGCAATCGCGTCACCGAATTGCGCGACAGCACCATGGCGTTCGGCGTGTATTTCCCGGGAAGCCCCACGGGCTCCGTGCGCATCGGCCAGCCGCTCGGGTTGCTGCAATTGTACCAGTCGGAAGGTGTAGACCCGCAAACGGGCGACCTCATCTATACCGATATGAACAAGGACGGGAAGATCAACCAGCAGGATATGGTGTATATACCCGTTGCCTTGCCGAAAGTGAACGGCGGCTTAACGGTAGACCTGGGCTGGAAGGGCTTCAGCCTGAACACCCAGCTGGCATTCAACTTCGGGAACAAGATCTACAACTTCAGCGAACAGTTCTACCGCAACTATGATTTCGATATCTGGACGGGCGTGGTGAACAACAAGCCGACCTGGGTGCTCGACCGCTGGCAGCAACCCGGCGATCAGGCCCGCTACCCCCGCGCGATCGTGGGCGAGCATGGCGCCGGAAGGACCAACGACTGGAACCTCATGCCTTCCACGCATTACATCTACAGCGGCTCGTTCGTGCGCTGCCGCAACGTAACGCTGGCCTACAATCTGCCCAATACCCTCATTCAGAAAGCGGGATTCCAACAGGTGCGGGTGTACGCGGCCACGCAGAACCTGTTCACGATAAAGGATAAACGACTGAACGCGGATGATCCCGAACAGGGCCTGGAATCCGGGTTGCAGCGAGACGTAGCGCCGCTGCCGCGCGCTGTTTCCTTCGGTATCGATCTTCGTTTCTGACATCATTAAAACAGACTCATCATGTTGCTCAACTATAAAAAATATTTATTCGTAGCCTGTGTGGCAGCACTCGCTTCCTGCGGCAAATACCTCGACAGGCCAACGCCAGACCAGGCGATCGGGAAAGATCAGCTCACCGACAACGACATCGCGCTCCTGCTGAAAGGCACTTACATGAGCATGTCGGGCAGCTGGCCTCCGCAGTCGTACCCCATGACGGACATTTACAGCGACGACATTATTTCCCTGCAGGGCGGCAATCCCGCGCAATTCAACCCGCAGGCCTACGAAGCCTGTAACCCCAGTTCCGCCGATGGTTTCGGGATCGGGCGGTTGTACATCGCCGCGTATACCGCCATCGGGAACGCGAATTTCGTGATCGGGAAAATCGGGGCCCCGGCTACGCCGGCGATGCGCCAACTGCTGGGCGAAGCCCTCGTCATCCGCGCACATTCCTACAACCAGCTGGCAGAAGTGTTCGGCGGCGTGGTGCTCATCGCTTCCGTGGAAACGGATATCGACCAGATCCGCAAACCGAAAAGCACCGAAACCGAAGTGCTCGACCAGGTGGAGAAAGACCTCGAAGCCGCCATTCCCTTGCTGGGCGATTTCAAATCCCCCAAAGCCGCGTCGAAGCAAGCCGCACAGCTGCTCCTGGCGCGGGTGAGCCTGCAGCGCGGCAAACACGCGCGGGCGAAAGAATTGGCGGAAGCCGTGATCGGCTCGGGGAAGAGAAGCCTGTCTGCCGGCACGTTCTCGCCGATTTTCCGGTACAACAGCCCGGCCAGCGAAATGGTCTGGCAGATGTCTGACGGCCCGATGCCCAGCGCCTACGAGCGCTACGGCCTGTTCAGCTTCTACAGCCCCGCGCCGCCGTTCCTCGGCAATGGCACGGGCCTCACGTCGATGGACGATGTGCTGGCGGATTCCTACGAGCCCGGAGATACCCGCCGCGAAATCATCCGCAAAGCAAAACAGAACGCTACGGGAAGAGATGTGAATTACATGCTGAAATATTCTACCGATACGCTGCAATCCGCCGCAGCTGTGTATGTCATCTATCCGCTCATGCGTATCAGCGAGGCGTATTTGATTTCGGCGGAAGCAGGCGCTCGGCAAAACGTGGTCGATGTAACGCGCTACAACCAGCTGCGCACGGCACGGAACGCCAGCCCGAAAAACGCCGGCGATTTCGCGAACGCCACCGCATTCCTCGCCGAACTGGAAAAGGAACGCCGCCGCGAACTGGTGGGCGAAGGCCGCCGCTGGATGGATATGAAGCGTTTCGGAAAAGCGGAAGCTTTCCTCACTTCGAAAGGCCGCAACGCCACGCGCCTCTGGTTCCCGTTCACCGACGCGGAACTGCTGCGCAACCCGAAGCTGAAACAGAACGAAGGTTACTAGTGCAAATTGATGGATATATCGAAGGCAGCCCTGCATTTGCGGGGCTGTTCCTTTTTGCGGAAACCCCGGGTTATAGCCAGGGCGTGGCGCATGTTTCGCCGTTTATGGCAGGGAGTGCGGCGATGCGCTGAAGATGCGGATTCTGGTGAGGATTTTCGAATTTGATGAGTGGCTCAGGGGATGAGGGGCTTCCTCCTTTCCGCCGTTCCGGCCAGCACCGCCGCCAGTTGCCGGGAAATGGCGCCGTCGCAGAGCTTGTCCAGCCAGAAAAACTCGCCGGCCGCATTGAGCTCCAGGAAGTAGTATTTCCCTTCGGGCGTGAGGATGAGATCGATGGCGCCGTAGTTGAGGCCGTAGCGCTCCATCAACCGCGATAATCCTTCTGCAACGGAAGCCGGCAATGCATAAGGCCGCCATTGCACGGCGAGCGTAGCGCCTTCCTTCCGCCAGTCAGTTTCCGCGCCGGGCTGTTGCGCTGAATCGATGCTGAACGCGAAGATTTCCTTTCCTACCATATTTACCCGCAATTCCAGCGCCTTCGGCAGTTTTTCCTGGAAAGTCATGGGGCAGAAGCGCAGTTGCGGCAGTTGTTCGAGATGGTTTGCCCGGATCTCGCTCGTAAACACCACTTGTTCCTGCCCGTCTTGCTGGATGGCGAACGCGCTCTGCATTTTCGCCACGATGGGGCCGTTCACTTCCTTCATGAACTGCTCCAGCCGTTCCGGGCTGTTCGTGATGCAGGTGGCGGGTGTCAGCAGTCCGCATTCGGTGGCGAGGCGCAGCTGTTCTTCCTTACTGTCCAGCCGCCGGTACACGCTGTATCGTTCCAGCTGGAAGCAGGGGAGCGATTCGAGCATCCCGAAGAGCGTGCGCCTGATTTCACCGGCAGCGGGGGAGAGGAAGGGTTTTTCCAGCACCTGGTCGAGCCCGTCGGCGATATGATAGCTTCGGCGGTACCAAACGGCGTCGAGGTCTTCGAGCTGTTGGGTGCGCTGCCCGTCGTCCAGCCAAAGCCGGCGGCCATGGCCATTGTATTCGGAAGTAAGTCGGGTAACGAGGGGGTAGCGGTCTACATTGAACCTGACTGGCGTGGCGCCGGCGGCTTCGAGGTGTCCCATAACGGATGTAACGGCTTCATTGTCTGCTGAATGCGTGATAATCAGAATTTTACCCATACTGTTCGATTCGGTTGACTAATTTTTCGGCGATGGTGGCGGCAATGGGGAAACCGAGGTATTTCTCCAGCATGCCCCATTCGCCCTGGGGGTTCACTTCGAGGAAAACGTGCTCGCCGTCTGGCCGCACGATCATGTCTATGGCGCCGAAAGGCAAGCCCAGTAAAGTCATCATGTCATGTATCTTCTCTTCCACGGCGGCCGGCAGCTCCCAGGTTTCCCAGGAAACAAGGGTGGTATTGCCCGTCCGCCAGTCGGTGAGTTCCGGGGCGCGGAGGCTCCCGGTATAAAAATCCCCGTCGATATAAATTACGCGTAATTCCCGGTCTTTTGGGACATATTCCTGTAAAATCATGGGACAGGCAGACAGGGATTCCAGCATGGGGACATCCTCCTTGCGAAGGCGGGTGGTGGGGAAGAAGTCGCTTTTGCCGTCCATGGATTTGGACAGCGCGCCGTGCAGTTTAACGACCACATTGCCGCCATGGTCGTCGAAAAAGCGGATGGCGTCTTCGGCGTGGTTGCTGAAAAGGGTCTGTGGAACGTGGAGCCCTACAGACCGGGCGGCGGTGAGCTGCATGAGTTTGTTGGCGCCCACGGCATGGTCGAGGTCCATCCGGTTGATCCAGGGCACGTCCAGCGAATCGAGGAATATATGGAGCGAAGTGCGGTATTCTTTGAGGAACGCCGGAACATAGGCGGGGTCGAGGGAAGGAGGGACCTGGAGGTCCCACATCTTGCGGTACCACACGCCGCGGATCTCCCGGGCATCGATCACCCGGTTGCCGCACCGGAGCTCATATTGCGGGCCGGTGGCATGTAAGCGGTAGCGAAGGCGGTATTTGGTGCCGAACTCATCGGAGTTGAACCGGAAACCCTCATAACCGAGTGCCTCCAGCCGTTGCTGAACGAGGTCTATCGTAAATGTGTCCTGGGAATGCGTAAGGCAGAGTATCATGGAGAAGTTGGCGAATAACAAAAGGGCAACAGCCGCCGGGCCATTGCCTATGAAAATGTTCGTTGAAAATCAGGGATTACAGCAACCACCATTCCTCATCACCGTCTGACGGGTATTTCTGGGTCTGGTCAGGCACATCGGCCAGTTTGCTGGTCCAGTGAGAATTTTCTGTAGTTTGATGGCTCGTGTTTAGCTGTTGCTGCGACTCCAGCAGCTGCGCGAAAAACGGCTTCATGAGTTTTTCATTGGGCTTCATGTCAGGAAAAAAATTGGGTGGTGAACAATGACTTTTGCTTTCCGTTCCTTTTTTATATGGTTCTGCGGAACATGTCCGTTCCGATCTTTGAAATAGGACATTCAAGTTAAAATTTTTGCGGGAAAGAAAAAAATCAAATTCAGTATTTTGCCGACTGATCAAATTAAAAGCATTGAGAATCGGTTTCGACGCCAAAAGGGCCTTTCAGAACCGCACGGGATTGGGTAATTACAGCCGGACGCTGGTTACCTCCCTGGCGGAATATCACCCCGAACACGAATATGTGCTCTTCGCCCCCAAGGTGAAGCCGCTGTACCGCCCCCCGGGGCCGTAACCACCGTTGTTCCCCGGCAATTCCTCCACCGCCTCCTCAAACCGGTCTGGAGAAGCCGCTGGGTATCCGGCGAGCTGAAAAGCAATGGGATCGACGTTTTCCACGGCCTCAGCGCCGAACTGCCCTTCGGGATCCACCGCACCGGGGTGCGCAGCACCGTCACCATGCACGATCTCATTTTTGAACGGTATCCCCGGCAATACAATCCCATCGACGTCAACACGTACCGCAAAAAAGCGAAGTACGCCTGCCAGGCGGCCGACCAGGTGATCGCTATCAGCCTCCAGACGAAAGCCGACCTCATCGAATTCTACGGCGTTCCTGAAGAGAAAATCCCCGTCTGCTACCAGGCCTGCGACCCCTCGTTCCAGGTGCCGCCAGATCCGCAAAAAGTCCGCGAAATGCTGGTACGGTACAACCTTCCCTCGGAATACTTCCTCTACGTCGGCTCCGTCATCGAACGGAAAAACCTCGCCCGCATCGCCGAAGCCATGTTCCGGCTGAAAGACCGCCTCAACGTGCCGCTGATCGTTTTGGGCGACGGCGGTGCCTACAAAAAGAAAGTGGAAGCCTACCTCGCAGAAAAAGGCCTCACCAGCCGGGTGATCTTCCTCAACGACGTCACCAAATTCGCCTTCCGCGACCTGCCCGCGCTCTACCAGGGCGCCCTGGCGCTGCTGTACCCTTCCACTTTCGAAGGCTTCGGCATCCCCATCCTCGAAGCCCTCTGGAGCCATACGCCCGTGGTAACGGCTTCCGGCTCCTGCTTCGCGGAAACCGGTGGCAACGCTGCGTTGTACGTAGACCCCTTCAGCATAGACAGCATCGCCGACGGCATGCTCCGCGTAGCCGGCGAGCCCGCGCTGCGACAAGACATGGTGGAAAAAGGCATACTCCACGCCCAGCACTTCACGCCGGAAAAATGCGCCGACGCCGTGATGAACGTGTATCAAAACATCCTGAAATGACCGATTTCGAAAACGATATCCTCCGCTCGCTCGAAGCCCTCCGCAACGGAGGTACCATTCTCTATCCCACAGACACCATCTGGGGATTGGGCTGCGACGCTACCGACGAAGCCGCCGTACGTAAAATCTACGCCCTCAAACAGCGCGACGAAGCCAAAAGCCTCGTGGTGCTCATGGCCGACGTCAAAGACCTCATGAAATACCTCGCCTCGCCCCCGCCCGATATCGCCGAAGTGCTGGCCGGGTTCGACCGCCCCACGACCGTTATTTACGAAGGCGCCCTTCATCTCGCGCCCAACGTTATCAATCAGGACGGTTCTATCGCCATCCGCCTGGTGCAGGACCCCTTCTGCCGCCATTTAGTGAAAAGACTGCGCAAACCCCTGGTTTCCACGTCTGCCAACATCTCCGGAGCACCGTCGCCCGCGAATTTCAAGGACGTTTCCCCCGAAATCCGGAACGGTGTGGATTATGTGGTGGAACACCGGCAGCAGGACGAAACGCCGGCCCGGCCCTCGCGGATCGTGCGCATCGGGAAAGACGGAAGGCTGGAGGTTATCCGGGATTAAAGGAGCTTCCGGGCGCGGCCGCTCACGCGCATTCCCCGTACCCGGAACGCCGGAAGGCTGGAAATCATCCGGGATTAAATTACTTTTGCGCCTTAAAACGATAGATACATGATGGAAATTCCCTGTACGAAACGGGAAATGGATTTGTTTGAAAGCGTCGCGAAAGCGGCCCGGCAGATCGGCGTACCCGCTTATCTGATCGGCGGGTTCGTGCGCGATAAACTGCTGGACAGGCCTACGAAAGACATGGATATCGTTTGCGTGGGAGACGGCATCGCACTGGCGCACCAGGTGGCCCGGTTGCTCGATCCGTCCCTGAAAGTCAATTTCTTCAAAACATACGGTACCGCCCAGATCAAGTTCGACGATACGGAGATCGAATTCGTGGGCGCCCGCCGCGAAAGCTACCGCGACCATTCCCGCAATCCCGAAGTGGAGCCCGGGACGTTGGAAGACGATCAGCTGCGCCGCGATTTTACCATCAACGCATTGGCGATCAGCCTCAACGAAGCCGATTACGGCAAACTGATCGATCCGTTCAACGGGTTGAAAGACCTGGCAGACAAACTCATCCGCACACCGCTGGAACCGGGGCAGACCTTCAGCGACGATCCGCTGCGCATGATGCGCGCCATCCGCTTCGCGTCGCAACTCAACTTCACCATCCTCCCCGAAACGTTCCAGGCCATCATCGACAACGCCAGCCGGATAAAAATCATCTCCCAGGAAAGGATCACCGACGAGCTGAACAAGATCATGCTCAGTGCCAAACCTTCCGTGGGCCTCGATCTGCTGTATAGATCGGGCATCCTGAAAATCATTTTCCCGCAGATGGTAGACCTCGTTGGCGTGGAAATGCTGGAAGGAAAGGGACATAAAGACAATTTTTACCACACCCTCCAGGTGATCGATAATATTTCCCGCCATACCCGCGACCTCTGGCTGCGCTGGGCGGCATTGCTGCACGACATCGGGAAGCCCGCTACCAAACGCTTTGAAGCCGGCCATGGTTGGACGTTCCACGGTCATGATGCCGTGGGCGGGAAAATGGTGCCGAGGATTTTTACGCGGCTGAAACTGCCGTTGAACGAAAAGATGCGGCTGGTGAAAAAGCTCGTGGAGCTGCATTTGCGGCCCATCAGCCTCACAAAGGAGAATATCACCGATTCGGCTATACGCAGACTGCTGTTCGACGCCGGCGAAGACCTGGAAGCGCTCATGATGCTTTGTGAAGCCGATATTACCTCCAAGAACCGCGCGAAAGTGCGCCGCTACCTCGAAAATTTCGAGCTGGTGCGCGAGCGGTTGAAGGAAGTGGAGGAAAGCGACCGCATCCGCAACTGGCAGCCGCCGGTAACGGGCGAGCTCATCATGGAAACGTTCGGACTCAAGCCCGGAAAGCTCGTGGGCGACCTGAAAAGCGCCATCCGCGAAGCCATTCTCGACGGTGAGATCAGCAATAATTATGACGCTGCATATGCGTTCATGCTGAAAAAGGCGGCGGAACTAAACTTGACCCCTGTTAAATAATTTGGTATTTTTGTTCATACAACATTGTAAATCATATGCCGGTATTAAAATTCAGAGTTTATTGGGAAGAAGACGAAAGTGTCTACAGGGATATCGTTGTAAAGCCCAGTCAGAATTTTGTGCAGTTTCATCAGGCCATCTTGACAGCATATGAGTTTGACTCCAAGCACAAGGCGACCTTTTACCGCAGTAACGACAACTGGCAGCGTGGCCGGGAGATTTTGCTGGAAAAGGATGGCGCGGCCCGGAAAGCGGAACCGCTGTTGATGGTAGACACGCCGATCGGCGCAATGGTCAGGGACCCGAACCAGAAATTCATTTACCTCTACGATTTCGCTAAAAACTGGACGTTTTTGGTGGAATTGATCGGTGTTGCCAAAGATGAGAACGCCAAACTGAGCTATCCCGCCATCGTCCGCAAGGAAGGATTGGCCCCCAGCCAGTATGGCACTAAAGGCCTCATCGGCGATAAACTGGTAGAAATGGAAGAGAAGTACGACCTCAACCGCGAAGGCATGTCTGAAGACGGTTTCGGGGAAGAAGGAGAGGAGACGGAAAGTGAGGATGATGGCATGGAGGAAAGCGGTTCCGAAGACGAAAACATGTTTTAGCAAGTTCCGTCCGGCGCGTCCTGCGCCGGGCATTCACCATATGAATAAGACGGTTATCCTGGTTGCCGGCCCTACCGCGGTAGGTAAAACGGTCACCGCCATTCGCATCGCGCAGATGCTGGGCACCGAGATCATTTCGGCGGATTCACGGCAATGTTACCGGGAGATTTCCGTAGGAACGGCCAAGCCTTCCGCGGAAGAACTGGCGGCTGTCCGTCATTATTTCATTGATTCCCATTCGATTACGGAAGAAGTTAATGCTGCAGCGTACGAGTCCCTGGCGATGGGGTACGCGCAGGATATCTTTTCCCGGCACGATACGCTCGTGTTGACCGGTGGTACGGGGTTGTATATCAAGGCATTCCTGGAAGGGATGGACGATATGCCGCCCGTTCCCGCGGCTATCCGTGACGCCGTGCGCGCGGGGTACGCGGCGAAAGGGATTTCCTGGCTGCAGGAAGAATTACGTTCCAAAGACCCGGAGTTCTACGCAACGGCCGAAATCCAGAATCCGCACCGCCTGGTCCGTGCGCTGGAAATATTCGAAGCCACGGGCAGGTCGATCAATACATTCCGCACGCAAACCGCCCGCCAGCGGAGTTTCAAAGTCATCAAAACAGGGCTCGAGCTGCCGAAGGAGCTCCTGCATGCCAATATCCACCAGCGGGTAGATCAGATGATGGCCCTGGGGCTCGTGGAAGAAGTGCGCAGCGTGCTGCCGTACCGCCGTCACAACGCGCTCCAAACCGTTGGCTACACCGAAATCTTCGATTATCTCGACGGCAATTCAACCCTTGCGACTGCCGTAGAAGGCATTAAAACCCATACCCGCCAATACGCAAAGCGCCAGATGACCTGGTTCCGCCGTGATCCCGACCTGAACTGGTTCGACGCGCGGTCTCCGGAGGCAGTGGAAGCTTTCGTTCTCGCGCGATTGGGGATTTCCTGAATTACTTCTGGTAATGGTAAGTTTACGCAATTCAATTCCAGGTCTGCTTTACTGTAGCGGGAAAAATGTCTTGCTATGGTATTGCTTTTTAATGAATTGAAAGACAATCTGATACGCATACTGGGTGGTAAGTTGATGTCATCCTGACAATGTGAAAGCAGTAAAGTATAGAATGATCTCTTTGTAACAATCTGCATCGCCAATCCAGTACTTTAAACATCGTAACGTTTCGTCATTCAGTCTCCCCATTCCCTAAGTATGATGAAAGTTGGATTACTTGTAAAGAAATGGTAGTCAAATTGTTATGATCGTCTGGGGCGATGTAACTATCCCGCATTTTTCCAGCGTCATAACCCGCGGATCTTTCCTGCGATCTTTCAATAATCGACTGCATCTGCAATCTATCTTTTGAACAAGTTCCTCGACAAAGACTATCATCAAATCCACACGCAGAATTCCCTGCATAACAAAAGGAAGCGCTTTCACGCTTCCCCTTTTTGTATCCGGAATTTATGTTATCTAAAACTTGAGGCCCACCGTCAAAACGATATTTCCGCCGGTCAGGCTGTGCTCGGCTGTGGGAGCCGCCGGCAGGCCGGGGGAGTCGTTCAGGACATAAGGGTTGTAGGCGGATTTGGAATTCAGTGTATGCACGTACGTGAGGTCGGTGAAGAATCCTTTGTTACGATAACCGAGGCCGCCGCTCACGCGCTTTACGCTCGCGTCAATGTCGGAGAAATCGCTGTTGTAGGGGTTGCCATAATAGGAAAACCCTGCGCGAACGGCCAGCACATTGAATTTCAGCTCGCCACCCACCCGTACGTTCATGGCACCGGTGTAAGAATCCTCGATCGTGCGGTTGAGGGCTTTGGCCCTGTCACGGTCTTGCGGAGCGCCTTTGTTGAACTTGTACTTGGTAGCGGAGTAATCTACATATTCCACATCGGCGGTAATGAAGCCGTGTTGCTGTTTGGTATCCGCATTGGTGCCGAAAATGTAGGAAACGCTACCGCCGGCGCGCCAGGGGGTGCGCAGCGTATAGTCGTATTCGATGGGGAAACCATCGTACAGGTCTTCAGTGCTGGAGAAGTGATTGCCAAGTTCCTCCATCCAGGAATCCACCCTTGCCGAATAGGTGTCGTGCATGCTGAACCAGGTAGGGGTGTGGAAGCTGGCGCCGATGCGGAGTGCCGGCATGGGAGCGTAAATGATACCCAGCTTGGTATTAAAACCGGTGGCATCGGTATTCAGCACTTCATTGAACTGGTATTGGTCAAAGTCGTTGGTGACGTTGTTCTCGTTGGGATCGGTTTCGGTGAACGTACGGTTGCGCTCGTAATCGATCCGGGGGAAGTTGAGGGAAAGGCCGAAGTACAGTTGCTCGCTGTAATTGCCGCCGAAGCCCACGGAAAATTCATTGATCCCGCCGCGTTCCCGGATATCGTCGCTCTGAAGGATGCCGCCAGCCGCGGTGGGGTTGATCACGGAGAAATATTTTTCAACGCCGCCGTTATTGTCGGGGTCGTACCCGATGACATACGTCCTGAAACCCAGGCTGGGGCCTTCGGCGTACACGTCGTTCGCGTCATTGAAGGGTACCGGATTCCCGTTGGGCATGAGTTTTTCCACCCAGGTATCGGAGAAGCTGGTGAGGGTGTTTTTGCCGCCGAGGTAGCTGCGGTTATTGAAATCGGCCGTACGGGCATAGTCGATAGACACGGCGAAGTTGCGGAATTTGCTGTTGGCGTTGCGGTTGGGGATGCCGAACACTACGCCTACGTTGCCCAGCATCATATTGCTTTTGCTGTCAGACGTGGTGGGGTTCGTGTTGCTGCCGGTACCGCTGGTGAACCGCATGTCGTTATTCTTGAAATAGAACCCGGGCGTGATGTTGACTTCACTTGTTTTGAAGAAGCCGAGACCGGCCGGGTTGATATGGGTGGCGGAAATATCGCCGCCGAGGGAGCCGGCTGCACCGCCGATGGCTTGTGTGCGGGCGGTTCCGCCGAACATCAGGCGGCTGTATCGTAATGCATCGTGCTCGTCTTGTGCCAGGGCCGTGGAGGATACACCAAGGGCTATCAAAAGAAATGCTGTTCTTTTATTCATCGTGTAAGTGCTGGTGAACAAATCTGTTGTGGGATAAAAACACGAATTACCAGCCGGACGCCCTTTTATGAGCTTCTCCTTACTGGTAATTCGCATTTATCATATTAGCGGCCGCGGGGACGGTAAGATCTCGTCGGCGCGGGTGAGCTGCTGCCCGGGTTGCTGTTGCTGGGCGGAGTGTAGCTCCGCTGCGGTGCACTGCTGCGTTCGGGCGTATACGAAGGCTGAGACTGCTGACGGGGAGGAGCGGAGTTGCTCCGGTCATAGTTACGTTCGTACGTTCTGCTGGAACGCTCGCGCTGCGGTGCCGGCTGGTTGGCCGGCCGTTCGCCGGGCGCCCTGTCAAACGTTCTGCGGTTGCCGGGCTGTGTCACCGGGCGGCCGTTATTGCTGTCATATACCCTGCGCGTCGCGGAACCATTCGGGTTTACGGGACGGTAGTTGTTATTGCGGTTGCCGTCATAAACGCGGCTGTTGCTGGACCCGCGCGGCCTGTAGGAATCCGAGGGCCTGGGCTTTACGTAATAGCCGCCATGGCCGCCGTACCAGGGATACCCCCCGCCACCGTACCATCCATGACCACCGCCGTACCAGCCGCCGCCACCATACCAACCATGGCCCCAGCCACCGCCGTACCAGTTATTATACCAGGGGTTGTACCAGTTGTTGTAATAACCACCCCAGGGGCGGCCAAAACCAAAACCGATACTCAGCGAAGGGCCGTACCAGGAATTCCACCCGAAACGGTTCCAGCTGTTGTAGCCGTAGTAATTGTTAATGTACATGTTACTGCCGAAGTCGTCGAAATAATAACCATCCCAATAGCTGCCGGTGTAGGGGCGGCTGAACCGGTCGATCCGGCGGGCATAGTCATAACGGTCTTCGTCATCGTCCGCATAAGTAACGTAATCGCCTTCGTCCTCATCGAAAGTTTCTTCGGTTTCCTGGGATCTGGCCTGACTGGCACGCTGATTGCCGGAAGCATAGCCTCGCTGGTCGCGGACGGGTGAGTGGTACACGTCATCCGGCGTCTGGGCGGTCTGATAAGTGGTAGAACAGCTGCCGAAAACAAGCAGGGCCGCTACCGCACTATATATCATAGGTCTCATTCTGCTGTGATTTTATGAACAATGTAAATTTACTCAATTTAAACGAATTTTATCGTTGATGGGTTACACGCACCGGCCGTTTTATTATCTTCGCACACCCGGGAACCGGTTTGACATTTCCTGCGAGGTCTGTGGCGTTTCCGTATTAATATTAGAACAAATATTACGCCAGTTTATTGTGTAGGGAAGCCCTTTTCAAACCCTTTTGGGGCGAATGGCAACCCGGCAGGACGAGCGGCGGTGAGCTTAAGGCAAACGTCTGACTATCAAGGTTTTCCATCAAAATCTTTCCGGGGGAAACGGAAAAAGAAAAAATATAATATGAGTAAAGAGATTACTGCCCGATCACAGGATTACGCGCAATGGTACAACGACCTGGTGCTGAAAGGCGGACTGGCGGATTACTCCGCCGTTCGTGGCTGCATGGTCATCAAGCCCTACGGCTTCGCGCTTTGGGAAAACATGCGGGACGAGCTGGACCGTATGTTCAAGGAAACCGGCCATCAGAACGCGTATTTCCCGCTTTTCATCCCCAAATCCTTCCTCAGCAAGGAGGCCGCCCACGTGGAAGGCTTCGCCAAGGAATGCGCCGTGGTCACCCATTACCGCCTGAAAAACGACCCCGTGAACGGCGGCGTGATCGTTGACCCGGATGCCAAACTGGAAGAAGAACTGATCGTGCGCCCCACTTCCGAAACTATCATCTGGAACACATATAAAGACTGGATCCAGTCGTACCGCGACCTCCCCATCCTCGTCAACCAATGGGCCAACGTAGTCCGCTGGGAAATGCGCACCCGCCTGTTCCTCCGCACCGCCGAATTCCTCTGGCAGGAAGGGCACACCGCCCACGCCACCGCCGAAGAAGCCGTGGCAGAAACCCGCCAGATGCTCGAAGTTTATGCCGATTTCGTGGAGAATTACATGGCCGTTCCCGTTATCAAAGGCGTGAAATCCCCCTCGGAACGCTTCGCCGGCGCAGTAGACACCTATTGCATCGAAGCCCTCATGCAGGATGGTAAAGCCCTCCAGGCCGGTACATCCCACTTCCTCGGACAAAACTTCGCCAAAGCGTTCGACGTGCAGTTCTCCAACAAGGAAAACAAACTGGAATACGTTTGGGCAACGTCCTGGGGCGTGTCTACCCGCCTCGTAGGCGCGCTCGTAATGGCGCACAGCGACGACGATGGCCTCATCCTTCCCCCGCATCGCCCCCCTCCAGGTCGTGATCGTGCCCATTTATAAAGGCGCCGACCAGAAAGCCGGGATCGACGCCAAGGTGGAAGGCATCGTAAAAGAGCTCAAAGCCCTCGGCATCCGTGTGAAATACGACGATTCCGACAACAACCGCCCCGGATGGAAATTCGCCGAGTACGAAATGAAAGGCGTACCCGTGCGCATCGCCATCGGCGCCCGCGATATCGAAAACAACGTAGCCGAAGTGGCCCGCCGCGATACGAAGACCAAATCCTCCGAATCCCTCGACGGCCTCGCACAGCACATCTCCGCCCTCCTCACCGAGATCCAGGACGGCATGTTCAAAAAGGCGCTGGAATACCGCGAATCCCATATCACCAAAGCGGACACCTGGGAAGAATTCGAGCAACTGCTCGATGAAAAAACCGGGTTCATTTCCGCCCACTGGGACGGCACCGCCGAAACGGAAGCCGCCATCAAGGAGCGCACCAAAGCCACGATCCGTTGTATTCCGCTGAACAACCCCCAGGAAGCAGGCACCTGCATCCTCACCGGAAAACCCTCCAAAGAAAGGGTGTTGTTCGCTAGAGCATATTAATCAAGTAAAAAGCCGTTAATTGCCGTTGATGCAAGCCATCCGTTACATAATATTGCTGCTGGCCTGCCTGGCCGGCCCCCTCATGGGGTCCGCGCAGGGCCTGGTCATCCGCAATTATAATGTGAAGGATGGGCTTGCCAACGCTACGGTCTACAGCGCCGTCCAGGACCTTGAAGGGTTCATCTGGTTTGCCACGCCCACCGGCGTCAGCAAATTCGACGGCAAACGCTTCCGGAACTATACCAAAAAGGACGGCCTGACAGATAACGACGTCGTGAAACTCGCGGCAGACAGCCGCGGCCGCATCTGGTTCTTCACCAGCAACGGCAAACTCTCGTTCTTCCAAAACCACGCCGTCCACAACGAAGACACCGATTCCACCCTCAGCTACAACAGCCGCAGCCATTACGTCCAGTACGCGTTCGAAGACCGCGCCCGCACCATCTGGTTCCTCAACTCCGCCGGCCGCATCATTCAGTATAACGGCCGCAAAACGGTGTACGACAAGCTCGGCGCCAGCTCCATGGACGTCATGAGCATTCTCAGCAAAGACAGCGTTTTCCACCCCCTGCAACGGTATTTCAACCTGGGCGGTGTGAAAGACAGCAACAACGTCCAACAAAAAATCTTCATCGCCCCGCCCTTTTCCCTTGGCAATCAGCGATTTGCGGAGCGGATTCAAAACAATCCGGTCATCATCACCGGTAACACCCTTTATTCCTACACCCCACAAGACATTATGCCCTTCTTTTCCGGTTCGGAATGGGGCATCCGCGAAGAGATCAGCAGCATGAGCATCGACGGCGACAACCTCTGGATCGGCACGCCGCGCGCTTTGTACCTCATCCGCGACTTTTTCAAGGGCGAACGCAAGCTCAGCAAACTGCTGAACAATCACTTCATCACGTCTATCCTCCACGACCGCGACGGCAATACCTGGATCACCACTTTCGGCGACGGCGTGTATCATATCCCGTTCAAGCATTTCTATTTCGCTTACCTCGACAATACCAACGGTTTATATTCCCATTCCGTGTACAGTGTGTTCAAAGACAAGCGGAACGGGCTGTTGTATATCGGCGAAAACGCGGGCATGCTGAACGTGATGACGCCAGACGGGAACATTCGCAGGTTCGAGCTGGATTCTACCGGCGGCCGCAATTCCGTGCTGGGCATTATGGCGCAGCCGGGGTCGAACGAACTGGTGATCGCGACAGACAATATCGTCTTTAATTACGCGCCCGGCGGCTCCGCACCGAAACCGGCGCTGCGGATGCGTAATATCAAAGACATGGATTTCACGCCGGACGGGAAACTCCGCGTGGTGAGCCGCAACCGGCTCGCTTTCGGGACAGACGGGCGGAGCCTCGACCTTTCGCCGCTGGAAACCCAGGTCAACTCCATCGCTTCCGTGAGCGACAGCAGTTATTACCTGGGAACGAGCTCCGGGCTGTTTTTCGGCAGGAACACGGCATTTCCTGTGCCGGTGCAGGACGATCCGCGGCTCAGTCAGAGCATAAAAGACCTGCAATGGATCAACGGTTATTTGTGGGTGGGAACGAGCGACCAGGGGATTTTTGTGCTGAAGGATAATGAAGTGGTCCGTCATTTCCGGACTTCCGATCATTTGGTAAGCGATATCTGCCAGCAGCTGTATTATGACGGGAACGGAAGGCTGTATGTGGCTACCAATAAGGGTTTGTCGATCATCGATACCCGCACCCGCACGCTGCTGCGCAATCTGACGTCGAACGACGGGCTCATGAGCGACGACATCCGCGGGATCAGTCATGCCGGCGATACGCTGTACGTGGCCACGTCTAACGGGCTTTGTTATTTCTCGCGGGACCATATCCCGGTAGATACCGTTCCGCCGACGGTGTACCTCAATTCGATCCGGTATGGCGACAGCGCATGGATCCCCGGGCCGTATTTCCAGCATTTGTACGAATGGAGCAGCACTTTTGAAGTGGAATTCGGCGCAATCGCGTATGATTTGCCCGATCTGGTGGAATATCAATATAATTTTTCGAACGATACGGCTTCCGGATGGGTGACGACGATGAGCAACATCGTGCCTTATCCCAAGCTGCAGCCGGGTGACTACACGCTGTTGATCCGTGCGCGGAAATACAAGAGTGGCTGGAGCAAGCCCGTGGTGCTGCGCATTTCCATTTTGCCGCGGTGGTACCAGGAATGGTGGGCGAGGGGCGTGCTCGTATTATTGGGCATCATGGCCATTTTGCTCGTGCTGCGGTACATTGTGGCGCGGATCAAGGGGGGCGAGCGGCGGAAGACGGAGTACAACCGGCGTATAGCCGAGCTCGAGGCCAAGGCGCTTACCAACCAGATGAACCCGCATTTCATCTTCAATTCGCTGAATTCCGTGCAGCATCTCATCCTGGAGAAGGAAGAAAAGCAGGCGCTGAACTTCCTGGCCGATTTCGCGACGCTCATGCGGCAAATGCTGAATAATTCCCGCAAATCCTATATTTCGCTGGAAGACGAGATCGCTTTCCTGACGCGCTACATCGAGCTGGAGAAAATCCGCTTCGCCAATTCTTTCGAATATAAGTTCGACATGAGCCAGGAGCTGAAGGAATATACGATCTACATCCCGCCCATGCTCATACAGCCGATCCTGGAGAATGCCATCAAGCACGGGCTGGCGCCGAAGAACGGGAGCGGGCACCTGCTGGTGCGGCTGGAGCTGCAGGGAGATCTGCTGTATTGCGCGGTGGACGACGATGGTATCGGTTGGGAACATGCCAACAGCATTAAGACCGGTAAGCTCACCAAACACGAATCCACGGCGTTGAGCGTGATCCGTGAAAGGCTGCAGATTATCAAATCTTTTAATGGAAGCGTTGGAAAGTTGGAAATAATTGATAAATTTAACTCTGGATTCGGCAACAAGGCAGGTACCTTGGTCGAAATCCTCATTCCCATTGTAAAGATGTTATGAGTATAATAAAAGCTGCCATTGTAGACGACGAGGTCCGCAACATTCATATCCTGCGTAATATTTTGGAAAACTATTGCAAGGATGTAAAAGTTATTGGCGAAGCACAAAATATCCATGAAGCCGCGGAGATGATCAAGAACAACCCCATCGACGTTCTCTTTCTGGATATTGAAATGCCCCCTCATAACGGTTTTCAGCTGCTGGAAATGTTCCCTGTACTCAATTTTGAAGTGATATTTATCACGGCATTCCAGGAGTACGCACTGCAAGCCATCAAGTTCGCCGCCCTCGACTATCTCCTCAAACCGATCAAGGTGAGTGAGGTGGAAGACGCATTGGAAAAAGTGAAGCGCAGCAAAAAGGGACGGCTGAACGAACTGGCGTCTATCCTCAAAGATTACGTCAAGAATAACGATAACGCCTTCTCGAAGATCGTGATCCCCGTGAACGACGGGTATAACGTCATCGATCTGAAAGACATTATTTACTGCGAAGCGTTCGACAGCTATACGAAGATCCAGCTGATCAACAACGTCAGCCATCTCATTTCCAAATCCCTCAAGGAGTATGAAGAGATGTTGTCTGACAAGGGGTTCTATCGCGTCCATAAATCCTTCCTGATCAACATCCACCACATCGTGAAGATCATCAAGGGCCTGGGTACCGCCGTTATTATGAGCGATCAGAAGAACATCCCGATCTCTTCCCGCAAAAAAGACGAGTTTTTCACCCAGCTCAAAGGAGTGATCAACCTCTGAAACGCCGCCCCTGCAAAGGGGCTTCTTTTTTCACCGATACTTTATGGCCGTTGCCGAACCCGTTTCCAGCGTTTACCAAACGTAACGGGGCCTGTATGATTTATAATCCTACATTCGGTGTAGGGTTTTCATAGGATATATGGTCATGTTTGTAAGCTCTTTACCAGCACGGCCATCAAAAAGCCCTCCGTTTCCGGAGGGCTTTTTCTATTATATTAACTGATAATCAGATGATAAAGAATGTAATATAATAATACATTAAAAAATACTTATTCGTAACAAATTAGTAAACAAAATGTATGAAAAAGGCCTCCCGAAAACGGGAAGCCTTTAATCCTAACCTATAAAACCTATATGAAAACACGTAAAATATCCTCCTAGAACGAGGTACCTCCGGAAAGGTCCAGGTCGTAATAATATATGTTCGAATAGCGGTCGCGGATGTAAAATCCTTCCAGCCGCACCGATTTCTTGCCATCCAGCGCACGCTTAAGATCGTCGGTAGACTTGATCGCTGTACTGCCTGCCTTCAGAATAACGAATTCAGGCTTCATATTCGTCTGTTTCTTGATAAGTCCGCTTCCGATATTTGTTACCACGAGTCCGCCGTCGATCCCTAATTTGGTGGCCGCGTCTCTGGTCAGCGGCGCTACGTCTGCCCCCAAATGATCAATTACGCTCAGTTTCACGATGTCGGTATTGCCGTCCAGGTTTTTTAGGAGGGCGTTGGCCATTAATTCTTTATCTGCGCGCTGATAGTTGACCGTCACTTTGTCGCCCGGCTTGTAACGGCTCAGCTGTTCCATCAGCTCGGGGATGGAGGCCGTAGAAACGCCGTTGATCTTCGTAACTATGTCGCCGACTTTGAGCCCTGCTGCTGCAGCGGCACCGCCTTGTGCGACGCCCAGCACCTTGATGCCGGCCATGTCGCGCGTCATCCCATTTTCTTTCAATTCCTGATCGGTCATCGTGTTGGGATCTTTGTACTCGATGCCCAGGTAGGCGCGTTGCACGTTCCCGAACTTCATGATATCGTTCACCACTTTCTTCACCAGGTTCACTGGGATGGCGTAGGAGTACCCTGCGTAAGCCCCGGTAGGCGAAGCGATGGCCGAGTTGATCCCGATCAGTTCGCCGGCCGTATTGATCAGCGCGCCGCCGGAGTTGCCCTGGTTCACGGGCGCATCCGTCTGGATGAACGACTCGATGGCGTTGCGGCTGTTCCGCCGGTTGATCCCGATGCTGCGGCTTTTCGCGCTCACGATGCCCGCCGTTACGGTGGTTTCGAGGTTGAGCGGATAGCCTACGGCCAGCACCCAGTGGCCCACCTGCACGTCGTCAGAATTGCCGTAGAGCAGGTAGGGAAGGCCCGTCGCACTTATTTTTATCACGGCCAGGTCGGTACTGGGGTCCGTCCCCACCACCTTGGCGGTAAATGTCTTGTTATTGCTCAGCGTCACGGAGATTTCGTCTGCATCGTCTACCACGTGATTATTGGTCACGATGTAGCCGTCGTCCGAGATGAGCACGCCGGAACCGGAAGCCATTTGCGGTGGCGAATAGTATTGGCGGCTATTGTCTTCGAATTGTTCGCCGAAGAATTCTTCCAGCAGGCTGCGCCTTTTTTGCAGATTGTTGCCCAGCTGCCGGGGATTGATCTTCGTTTTAATATGTACTACGCCGGGTGTCCCGATACGCGCCGCCTGCGTAAAGTCCGTCGGCGGTGTGAGGGCATTGCTGCCCGCGGAGCCCGGTCTGTAATCGACGTAATTGGCCGGCACGGTGTCCGACCCGTTTTGGTACAGTCCCATGCTTTTCGGCTGGAAATATTTGCTGTACACATATATACTGGCAATTGCAGTAGCCGCGCTGATAAGAACGGTCCCTGCGACATGCGAAAATTTCATACAGGTACTGGTTTTAAGGGTTAAAATGTTGGTATTTCCTACGGCTGTACCTCATCAATTTACATGCCCTGTTCTACAAATGTAACGGCAGATGGCCGTTGAATGTTATAACACGGAAGTATTTAACAGTTTTTTAGGTCAAACGTTAAAACCGCCGGCGGGAATGAAAACAGGCACTGCCATAGGTGGAACAGTGCCTGTCAAATTAACAATAAGATGTGACAATTTGTTAACCGCTCATGTAAGCGCGGGCTTACAATGCGGTGAAGAAAGCGGCGGTGTCTACACCGTCTGCATAATCGGTGAGGCGGGGCGCCTGGGCTTGCCCGAACGCGATGCGGTCTGCTGCTACAATGCACTGCAGGTCAGCATTTTCGGCCAGTTGGGCTTCGAGTTCCCCGCGGTTGCGGTACATGCCGTAATGGAGCACGCTGAGGGGGAGAAAACGGATTCGTTCTCGTGCAGCAACAGGTTGTCGTTCGTTTTGAACGGCGCGTTGTTGAGCAGCAGCAGCGCGAGGTTATAATCGTAATTGTTCTTGTATTTATGATTGTCCATGAGCCAGTCGTATTTTTTGAAGGCGATCATGAGCGGCTCGAAATCGTACCCTTCCGGCACGAGCACTTTGGTGACGTTGCGGCATCCCAGCCCGAAATAGAGGAGGGCATCGTCTGCCAGGGATTCCAGCTGGGCGGGCGTTTCGGCGCCGGTAAGCACGGCTACGGACGTGCGGTTGCGGCGGATGATGTGGGGGTATTTGGAGAAATAAAATTCGAAATAACGGGCGGAATTGTTGCTGCCGGTGGCGATGTAGGCGTCGCAGTCTTTGAGGACGTCCTGGATGGAAGTAAGTTCACCGGCTTCGGGGGACCATTCCGCGATCTTGCCGATGAGGTGGGGGAGCAGCACGGCGTCTTTGGAAGACAGTTTCAGTTTGATGCGATGGCCGGAAAGGAAGCCCGTGAGCCAGTCGTGGAACCCTACGAGCGGGATGTTCCCCGCGGCCACGATGCCCACGGTTTTGGGGGCTTTCGGCTCCCCGAAGCCCGGATATTGCGCCACCCAGGCTTCCAGCAGGGGGCGGCGGAGGAAATTGTCCGCGATCTGGCCAACAGCCAGGTCCACGAATTCCGGGATGAACCACCCGTTTTGGCGAAACGCTTTTTCCTTGACCAAACGGAGTTCCTCGCGCTCTTCGTCCGTCCCCTGTCCGTTCAGATAAGCACCGAGGCGCTCCAATAGGGTGATTTTATTTGTTACATTCATCTCCGGGAAAATAAATTGAGTATTTGATTTGAAGATATTTTATTTTTGGAGCAAAATTAATGGCTTACATCCTAAACAAAAAGTTTACAATATGGCAATTAAGATAACGGATGAATGTATCAACTGCGGAGCTTGTGAACCCGAATGCCCGAATAACGCTATTTACGAAGGCGGCGTGGAATGGGCGCTTGCTGACGGTACCACGGTAAAAGGAAGCTATACTTTGATGGACGGCTCCGAAATGGACGCCGACCAGCGGAATGCACCGATTTCGGTAGACACGTATTTTATCGTTCCCAATAAATGCACCGAGTGCCAGGGCTTCCACGAAGAGCCCCAGTGCGCTGCCGTTTGCCCGGTAGATTGCTGCGTGCCCGACGAAATGTACCAGGAAACGGTAGACGAGCTCATGGCCAAGAAAGCCAAGCTGCACCTGTAGTTTCCCCGTCAAACCGATATATTTCATTGAAATAATCTTGAAAAAGGAAGGATCAGCGTACGTTGGGCCTTCCTTTTTTGTTATTTTGCCGAACTATGAAGAAAAACATCGCCCTCGTTGCGGGCGGCTATTCCGGGGAATATGTGATCTCCGTCCAAAGCGCCGCCGTGATCGAACGCAACATCGATCCCGCCCTTTACAACGTTTATAAAATCATCATCACCCGCGACGGGTGGACATATACCGCGCCCGACAACACCATCGTGGAAGTGGACAAGAACGATTTTTCGCTCCATACCGCCGAAGGCCACATCCGGTTCGACGCCGTGTTTATCGGCATCCACGGTACGCCCGGTGAAGACGGCCGCCTCCAGGGCTACTTCGAAATGCTTGGCATTCCCTTCACCAGCTGCGGAATGGTCACTTCCGCGCTCACCTTCAATAAAAGCTACTGCAACAAGGTGGTGGCCGCGCTCGGCGTGGTAAAAGTGAGCAAGTCTTACCATATTTTCCGCGATCAGCCCTATTTCCCCGCCGCCATCCTCAGCTACCTGCGCCTGCCCGTGTTCGTGAAACCGGCAGAAGGGGGCAGCAGCATCGGCATGAGCAAGGTGAACCATGCGGAAGATCTGGACGAAGCCATCCAGAAAGCATTTAAGGAAGATAGCCAGGTGCTCATCGAAGAATTCATCAAAGGCACGGAAGTGACCTGCGGCGTATTCCGGAAAAACGGCCAACTGCAGGTGCTCCCGCTCACGGAAATCCGCTCCAGCAAAGAGTTTTTCGACTACGAAGCCAAATATACGCCCGGGGTGACGAATGAAGTGACGCCGGCCGAAATCCCCGAAGAAGCCGCGGCCCACATCCGCCAGGTAGCCCAGGAGCTGTACAACCGCCTCAACTGCAAAGGCATCGCGCGGGCAGATTTCATCCTCGAAGAAGGGACGAACGACGTCTATTTCCTGGAAGTGAATACCATGCCCGGCCAGAGCGAAAACAGCCTCGTGCCTCAGCAGGTTCGCGCCGCAGGCATGACTTTGCGCGAGTTTTACGGCATACTTATTGAAGAGTGCCTTGCTGCTGTTAATAAATAAGCATACTTTGCTAATATGAAAATGTTCGATAATATAACGAAACGCTCGTTCTGGTTCAATCTGCTGGTAATCGGCGGCCTGATCATCGTACTGGGCGTGATTTTCTTCCTATCCCTCGGTTTCCTCACCCGCCACGGCGAAGAAGTGACCGTTCCCGACGTTCGGGGCAAAAGCATCGAAGATGCCACCAAGTCGCTGGAAGCGCTCGGCTTCGACGTAGAGGTGCGCGACTCCATATATATCGATACCATGCGGGCGTTGCTCGTGTATGAGCAGACCCCCGAGCGGGGAGACGTCGTGAAAAGCCACCGCACCATTTACCTCACGGTGAATAAAGTGGTGCCGCCCATGGTGCCCATGCCCGATCTCGAAGGTTTGACCTACCGCAGTGCCGAAATGACGCTCCGCGCCCGCAGGCTCAATATCGGCGATACCATCTATCGCCCCGACTTCGCTACCAACACCGTACTGGAACAACTCCTGCACGGCAAGCCCATCAAGCCGGGCACCGAAATCCCCGAGGGCAGCAATATCACCCTCGTGCTTTCCAGTGGTACCGGCAGCATGGAGAACCCCGTGCCTGAAACCGTGGGCATGACGTATATGGAAGCCCGCGAAGTGCTCGCCGCCAGCAACCTCATTATCGGCACCGTGCTTATAGATGGCGCCGTGACAGACACCCTCGGCGCATTCGTGTACCGGCAGTCGCCCGCGCGGCGCAATGGACTGGGCGAGCTGAACCTCATCCGTGCCGGCGAAAGCGTGGACCTGTGGCTGTCTGCCACCAAACCCGTGACGGATTCAACGGCCGTACCGCCGCCGGCACAGCCTGCATCCGAAGATTAATTAACTTTGTAAAAAACCAACAATGGAAAATATTACTGCAGAAGACCTGAAAAAACGTATCGACAGCGGCGAAAAGCTGAACCTGGTAGACGTGCGCGAACCGCATGAGAACGCCGAGTTCAACATCGGCGGCACCCTCGTTCCCCTCGGCGATATCCGCGCGATGCAGGTAGACGAGATCGAACCGCTGAAAGACGAAGAAGTGATCGTGTATTGCCGCAGCGGCAACCGCAGCGGGCAGGCAGCCATGATCCTCGAAACCATGGGCTTCTCCAACGTAAAAAACCTGGTAGGTGGAATGCTGAAATGGCAGGAAACTTTCGGGGCCTAAGAGATTTCGGGCACACATGCCCCCGGCCGGATGCATCGCGCATCCGGCTTTTTTTATGCCCGGATGCGTCATTTCACGGGAACGATGGCCGTAGCCTCGATTTCGACGAGGAGGTCGGGGTGGATGAGGGCTTTCACCTCCACCATGGTCGTAACCGGCCGGATGCCGCCAAAAAACTCCCCGTGCGCACGGCCGATCTCTTCCCATTTCGATATATCTGTCACGAACATACGCGTACGCACCACATCGTGCAGCGAAGCGCCTGCTTTCACGAGCGCGGCTTCGATCTTGGCCAGCGCGTGTTTTGCCTGTTCGTAAGGATCGCCCAGGCCAATGACTTTGTCCCCGTCCTGCGAAACCGTCCCTGAAACCTCCACCACATTACCGATCCGGACGGCACGGGAATAGCCTACTTTGGCCTCCCATGGAGCGCCGGAACTAATGTTGAGTCGTTGCATATCGTAGTTTTTAGTATTCGAAGAAAGCACTGCTTCCGCCCACCCAATCCTGCGAATCGTTGAAGCTCACACCGATCATTTTGCCCTTGCTCAGCCTGGCCAGGTTATGGGCGAGGATGGGAGCCGGCGCGTCTTCCGGCCAGCAATACATGAGCCTGATCTCGCATTTGGCCGGGCCGGTCGGCGTTTCTACCGCCGGTGCGTACGTCACTTTTTCCTGCAAAATCCAGTTGCCGGGATCGGCGATCTTTTCCAGGTCTTCGGGTGTGGGGTCGATGATGACGCCCTGACCGGCGAAGGAAAACAGGGGTTTCAGCACAAACTGGTCCAACTGCTGCGGCAACACGGGGATTTCGTCCAAAAACCAGGCCCGCGGGGCAAATGGGCCGCTGATGTGCGGCAACAGGTATTTACTGATGCGGTAATACCAGTTGGGGTGCGGCGCCCATTCCACGTCGAAATCCTGCCGCAGATCGATGGGGTTGCCCAGTTGTGGCCGCATCTTTTCGAGGTCTTCGAAAATGACACGGTTGTAGATCCGGCTGATGGGGCGCTTCTTTCCATCGCGTTCGAAATACAGCTCACGGCCCGACTGTTTTAACTCGGAGACACACACCACCGGGATGCCGAGCATCGCTTCCGTCACCGCAAAATCGATGAGGGTCTTCTGTTGCAGGGGCAGCACTTCCAGCAAAATCGTTTCTCCGGCCGGCCGGTTTCCGACGATGGTGCGGCGGAGGAGGTCGCGGTAGGAGGCGGAAGTGAGCCCTTTGCCCAGGTTCTCCAATCCCGAAGGTACGTTCAGGTGCCGCCGGTATGCGGCAGCGAGTTGTTCCTGGAACCCGAACAGGCTAGGGAACCCCTGCAGCTCGATGAGTTTTGGCGTGAGGGAGCCATCGTCTGCCCGCGTTACGGCGAAATCCACGATGATGAATTGCGGCCGCGCGTTTTCGCCGGGCACGTTATAAGTTTTCGGGATCGCCCCGGCCGTGAGGGTTTTGATATCCGGCCGCATGATCACTTTCACAACGGCGTCCCCGGCTTCGAGGAGGCGTTCGGTCAGCAGGCGCGGCACAAAAACCGGGGTTTCCGCGATGCGGAACGCAGGCTCCACGCCCGTGGATGCCTTGAGGTCCGACAGCAGCGCCTGGTATTGGGCCGGTGAATACGATTGGTTATAGGCGAGGCGGATATCGGGGATCATGATGATTCGTTTTAGGTATGCTGGTATTGCAGCGCCGTTTCGAGGAAGTTGGGCAGCAAGGTATCGTGCGTGCGCAGGATCTTGTCTGGCTGTTGCAACAGTTCCAGCATGTTTTCGTATTTCTCTTCGCCATGATCGCCCACAACGCGTTTGCGGCAGGCGGGCTGGCGGAGGTATTTGTGCATCCCTTCGGCATCGGCCTCAGGGTGGAATTGCGTCCCGATCATATAAGGATTGAATCGGATGGCCATGGTTGCCCTTTCCAGGGGAACATGCGGCCTTTCCTTTTCGATGGCGAGCACTTCTGCGCCCATGGCCGCAAGGTTGGCTTCGTTCGGCTGGATCACTTGCCAGTGGCGACTGTCAACGATATAAAAAGGATCTTCCAATCCAGCGAAGATGGGCTCTTTTTCTCCGGAAGCGGTGAGATGGACGGGGAACACGCCAAAAGCGGGGCTCTTCCGCCGGCAAACTTCCCCCAACTGAAAATAACGGCAAACGATCTGGAACGAATGGCAAATGAGGAAAACGTGCTTTTTGGAGCGCCCTTCCTTCCGATTCCAATCCAGCACGGCGTTCAGCCAACCGAAATAACTGGCTTCCCAGGCGCTGCCGGCGCTGTCGACCGGGCTTCCCGGCCCGCCGGAACTGATGTAAACGTCGTACCCCAGGTCGGGCACCTTGCCTTGTCCGCGAACGTCGAACTCATTGAGTTGCAACGGTATCTGGCGCGCTTCGGCAAATTGCAGGAGCATTTCCCGGATACAGCGCATCCCCTCGTTGGGAACGCCTTCATACAGGTCTAAGACAGCTACTTTCATTACTGCAAAATTACGCCAGAAAGCGGGATTGTATGTAATCGACTACGGCATTGAAGTTGTTACCGGATTCTTCGAAGACTTTCAGCTGTTTATCCGCGCCTGTTCCCCCGGAAAGAATTTCCTCCGTTCCCTTCGTGATCACGTCGCGGGTGCCGAGGTCGTTCACCACATCGTCCACGAAATCAAGCAGTTCGTAAATCAGGGCGCGGGTGTTCACTTCCATTTCCTTCCCGAAATCGATCAGGTTGCCATCCAGCCCGTACCGCGAAGCGCGCCATTTGTTTTCGTTAATGAGGGCACGGTTGTAGAGGATGAAATTGAGGTTCTGGGCGCGGAGCTTGTATATTTTGACGCAAACCGCCTGGAAAAGCGCGGCCAGCGTGATGGTTTCGCGGACGGTGAGCGGCACGTCGCAAATGCGGAATTCGACGGTGTTGAAGAAAGGATGCACGCGGAGGTCCCACCAGACTTTCTTCGCATTGTCGATGCAATTGGTTTTAACGAGCAGCTTGATGTAGTTGTCGTATTCTTCGATGCTGGCGAAATAGTCGGGGATGCCGGTGCGGGGGAATTTATCGAACACCTTCGTTCTGAACGACTTAAACCCGGTGTTCCGTCCTTCCCAGAACGGTGAGTTCGTGCTGAGCGCAAACACGTGTGGGAGGAAGTAGCGGACGCTGTTGGCGATGTGGATGGCCATTTCGCGGTTTTCCATGCCTACGTGCACGTGCAAACCGTAGATGAGGTTAGAGCGGGCGGCGTCCTGCATTTCGTTGACCAGTTCGAAATATCGGGGATGGTCGGTGATGAGCTGTTTTTCCCATTTGGAAAAGGGATGGGTGCCGGAAGCGCCGATGCTGAAACCGAGGTTTCCGGCGATTTCGTGGATCGTTTTGCGCAGGAGCCAAACGTCGCTCCAGGCTTCGTCGATATTGGCGCAGATCTGTGTACCTACTTCCACGACGGCCTGGTGCATTTCAGCCTTCACTTTGTCTTTGATGACCTTCTGCGCCTGTTCCACGATTTTTTGTTCATGGGAGCGCAGTTCCCGGGTTTCGGGGTCCATGACCATGTATTCTTCTTCTATTCCGAGCGTAAAAGCGGCAAAGTTCATGTGTGACGATTGGTTAACCAGAGGTGAAGTTCGTAAATTATTCGGGATTGCGCGCCGCGGCGCCGGTAACGAAAATGCCCCATCGGAGGTTCATTTCATCTTCACGGGCCGCCATGGCCCTTTCCAGCGCGTATTGGGCCGAGTGTTCCAGGAACCATTCGAAGTTCTTTGGGCCTACCGATTGCGGATCAGCGTCCGGAGCGGGATTGCAGAAATCGATGGCATAGGGGACGCCGTCCTGCACGGCAAATTCCACAGTATTGAAATCATATCCCAGCATCCTGTTGAGCGAAATGGTGAATTCCTTGATAAGCGCCGCCAGCGCGGGAGATGGCCGGAAATTCGCGTTGTACCGTTCTGCATGGGGCAAGCCCGGATGGTAGGGCATGATGTGGACGTGTCTGGCGCCGATGCAAAAGCAGCGGTAATATTCCTCCCATTTCACTTCCGCCTGCAGCATCATGGTTTCCCGCCCGGTTTGCTGATGGACGTCGAAGAATTCTTCGCGGGACGAGATGTAGTGTACATCGCGCCAGCCGCCGCCGGCGTAAGGTTTCATGTAAGCGGGGAACCCCACGTACTTGAAAATCCCTTCCCAGTCCATGGGGAACGCCAGGTTGCGGAACGATCGTGCGTTGGTATTGTCCGGCTGCACGAAAGCGGGGAGCAGCGCCGTGTTGGGCACGGGGATGTCTAAACTGAGCGCGAGGGCGTTGTTGAAGTATTTTTCATCGGCCGACCACCAGAACGGGTTGTTCAGCACCGCCGTTCCCCGGAGCGCGGCGTCTTTGAGCCATGCGCGGTAAAAAGGAACGTCGTGCGAGATGCGGTCTATGACAACGGTATATTCCGCCACGCCGCCCTGGACGGCCTTGTCGATCATGACAGATTCGGCCAGCACGTCTGGCCCGCAGATACGGTTCACCCGGTCGATGAACGCCTGTGGGAAAGTGTTTTCCTGGCCGTAGAGGATCCCGATTTTCTTCATCCGTCAATGTTTTAACAGCGAGAGATAATGCGGCAGCATTTCTTTCCAGGCGGGCCAGTCGTGGTGCGAATTCGGCCTTACGTCGAGCCAGTGCTGGATATTCTTTTGTTGCAGGATGCCGGAGAACTGTTCGTTCTGCGCCCTGGAAATATCGTGTTCCGCAGCGCCGAGCACGATCCCCATTCGCCAGAGGTCGGGGTGGCTGTTGTCGGGCACGAAGTCCATGGGGTTATGATAGTAGATGTTATCGTCGTAATGCCCTTCCGCCCGCGCGCGGATGTCGAACAAACCGCTCAGCGAAAAAAGGTACGCTACTGATTCCGGGTGGCGGAAAGCGAAATTGGCCGCATGATATCCCCCGAAACTGCAACCACCTACCGCAACGCGCTCGTGGCCGGTTTCCTGCCGGATGCGGGGCAGGAGCTCGTCCATGAGTAGCCCGTCGTACAACGCGTGGTTGCGTGCCCGTTCGGAAGGGTGGATGTGGCGGTTGAACCAGCTCGACGCATCGATGCTGTCCGGACAATAAATCCGTACCCGTCCATTTTGGACGAACCAGGCTACGGACTCGATCAGCCCGCGGTCCTTGTTTTCGTAATACCGCCCCATGGAAGTGGGGAAGAGGATCAGCGGGTAGCCTGCATGGCCGAAAACGAGCATTTCAAATTCGCGGCCCAACGAGGGGGATTGCCATTTGTAATAGTTTTCTGTCAATGCTACGGGTTTTACGGATAAACGTTTTCCAGGTAAAGGAATGGTAAATGTTGGCATGCGCCGTTCGGTTTTTCACAGGTTAAAGGATACAGGTCCAGCTTATTTCCCGGCGGCTTCCAGCAGCGAGAGGTACGCTTTCCAGCCGGGATCGGGCCGGATGCTCACGGAATGCGGATAGGCGCCGTAGTTGTCTTTATAGAAAATATTCATGACCGAACGCAGGTCCAGCGTATCGGAAACGTAATAGTAATCGGTGCGTTTGCAGCCTTCGGATTTGAAACCCGCTTCCACGTTGGTGGTGAGCAGTTGCATCTGGCGAGACGCGGATTCGGCGATGGATGCGTGGGTTTCTTCCTGTTCGGCGGTTTGCCCGGTGCCCTTGCAGCCCGGGAGCGTCAGTTCCGTCACCACCAGAAAGGGGTACGCGCCATCGGGCGCCTGGCCTTTGATGAGGGTGTTGGGAACGGATTTGTCGGTACCCGGTACGGCCTGTTGCGCCCAAACAGCCTGCGAGATCAGCATCGCCAGTGGCAACAGGAATGGTTTGAATGGCATTTTTCCTCTTTTCACAACTGTAAAATAACATTTCTGCGGCGCATTTCTGGCGTCAATTTGTTAAATTACAGAAGAACCCAACCCGCCTGCTATGCTTCCCAGAAAAGAATCCTTCGGCCAGTATTCGATCTTCCTCCAGCGGGAAGTGACATTCGATTGCTTTTTGCCCGCGTCCCCGCGCGAAACGCCCCACCTGTTGCTGGTGAACGACGGCCAGGAGCTGGACGCCATGGGGTTCCCCGCCATGCTGGAACATTTGCAAAACCACAGCCATCCTTCGTTGTGGGTGGCTGCTATCCATGCCGGCCCGCAGCGCAACCAGGAATATGGAACGGAAAAACATGTGGGGGCGAGGGGAGAAGGATGCAAAGCCTCGCTGTACGCGCGCTTCGTGCTGCGGGAGCTGCTCCCGTTTCTCCGGGACCGCTACCACCAAGCGTTTCCGGATATCACCTTCGCGGGGTTCTCACTGGGTGGACTTTCCGCGCTCGACATCGTCTGGAACCATCCCGACCAGTTCCGGAAAGCCGGTGTTTTCTCGGGATCGCTCTGGTGGCGCTCATCGACCGACGGCGGCCCGCGCATCATGCACCGCCAGGTGGAAGAAGGATTATTCAAGCCAGAACTGAAATTCTTTTTCGAAGCCGGAACGGAAGATGAACTGGCAGACCGCAACGCCAACGGCGTCATCGACGCGGTAGACGATACGGAAGACCTTGTGCGCATCCTCGAAACCAAAGGCTATGAAAAAGGCCGGCATATTCAATATGCGCTGGTGCCCGGCGGCCGCCACAACACCGAAACCTGGGCCGGAGTGATGCCCGATTTCCTCGAATGGGTCGTTAAAACCGGTTGAATCCCTTCCACCGAAATAAAAAAGTAAGCTGCGCGATTTCCCCGATCGGGCCATAAAGCCCGGTTGGCTCCTTTCCACCGGAAATAAAAAAGAAAGCCGCCCCACCCTACGCGGAACGGCAATCTCGTCAGCCATTGTCCTCTGTAATTCGATAGAAAAGTCGTCCCGGAGCAAATGTCTTTAACCTGGAAGCGTTCGCTCTGCATCGTATGCCCGGCACCGGGAGGCCCGTTCTGTTAATACTAACGCAGCAGGATGTGCGCCGGATGTAATTTTTGTGTTAATGGATGAATTTTTCCATCCATAAAAAAGCCGCCTCGGATACACCGGGCGGCTTTTATCGTTTTACAGGTGAGGTTTAGTTATTGAAAATGTAGCGCACGCCCACTTGCATCTGCCAGCGCGACGCGATGCCGGTATTGGTACGGAAAGGGCCGCTCAGCTTGTCGAACGAGAAGCGCGGTTGCCCGCCGGCCCCGTTGTAATCGCGGAAAGCGAGGAAGCTGCTGGTGTTGGCCGTTTGTGTTACGCCCCATTTGCTGTTCAACAGGTTGCCCACATTGATGATGTCCCACGTCAACTGCAACTTACTTTTCGATTTCGGCGCGATCTTGCTGAAATCGATATCCTGTACGAGGCGGAAGTCGAAACGGTTGTACCAGGGGAATTCCAGGCCGTTCCTTTCTGCATATTGTCCGCGGCGCTTGTCGAGATAGGGATTGCTGCGGATGTACTTGTCGAGGTCGTCCCAGATCTGTGCAGGCGTGCGGGTATCGGGCGGCTGGTTGAAGCCGGCGCGGCTGGGGATGAGGATGATCTGGCTGGCATTGCGCGGAATATATACCAGGTCGTTGCTCGTGCCGTTGTCGTTGTTCACGTTGCCGCCATACACGTAGCTTACGCGCGAGTTATCGAACCCGTCGTTATATGGTTGCCCTTCGTAAATGAGGGAGAGCGTGGTGCCGAGGAGCTTGGCGTATTTGATGTTGTAGGAAAGCGTACCGATCACGCGGTTGCGAACGAGGAAGTTGGTGCGCGCCAGCACGGGGATGTTCGGATCGCCCACGATCTGGTTGCCGTTATATGCGCTCGCCGCCTGGGAGCCTGGGCTGGACGTCACGTCTTTCGCGTCGGTATACGTGTAGGCCACCATGCCGCTCAAACCGAAGTCGAAGGTTTTCTGCAGTTGCGCGGTGAGCGCGTAGGAGTAACCTTTCGATGAATTATCCAGCACGATGGCGTTGGTGAGGCTGCTGTTGATGCGGTTGGCGCTTCCGCCGGGGAAAAGCGGGCGCTTGTCCGGGCCGGGAAGCGTGCCGGTCGGGTATTTCAGGTTCGCGTCGCGATGGAAGACCGCATTGATGTCTTTGGTATAAATACCTTCCAGTGTCAGGATCACATCTGCCGGCAGGCGAATGTCTGCCGCGAGGTTCGACCGCCATACCTGCGGGTATTTGAAGTCGGGATCGATGACGTTGATGGCATATGTGGGCGATGCGGCCGGATTGGCGGGGATATAGGCGCTGGGGTTGTCGGTGAACGGACGGTTCGTCGGGTTCGTGGTGAACTCGTTACCGAAAAGCAGCCCGTTCTGACCGGCCTGGTTCACGGCCCATACGAAGGGAATGCGGCCGGTGAAGATACCCGTACCACCGCGGATCTGGTAGGTGTTATTGTCTGCCACGTCCCAGTTGAAGCCCAGCCTGGGCGACCAGAGGATCTGCGTTTTCGGGAGTTTGGCAACGTCCAGTTTCTCGCCGTCGCGGAAGGTCATGTCATTGACTTTCGGATTGGTAGCGAGATCGCTGGGGTACCAGGGCACGTCGATGCGGACGCCGTACGTCAACCGGAAATTATTCGCCACCTGGAATTCGTCCTGCACATACGCTGCGATCGCCGCCGTGTTCAGCTTGGCGATAGGAGCGGGATCGCCGGGGATGGCGGAGAAAGTGCGCTGGTAGAACGAGGGCATCACGGTATTGTCGTCTGTTGCGTCGAAGAAATCGTTTACACTGGCATACCGGAACTGGCCGTACACGAACTGCGCGAAACCGTTGCTGAATCTGTAGTATTCGCCGCTCACGCCGAACAGCAGCGTGTGTTTGCCCATGTACCAGTTGAAGTTGTTGGTGATCTGCCAGAGGTCTTGCCCGGAGTTGTTGAGGCCGGAGAAGGGCTCGGAGCCGAAGGAAATATAGTTCCTGCCGCCGGCTTCGAGGTCAACTACCGGGAACGGGCGCCCGAAGATCTCGCGGTGGTCGCGGAAACGGGAGTAGGTGGCGGTGAGGTTATTGGCGAAGCGGTTGCTGATGTTGTTGTTCCATTCCAGTACGAAGGAATTGAGTTTATTGTACTGCCGGTATTTCATATTCTCGAAATACAGCGAAGTGCTGCTCTGGCCGCGGCCGCTGTTGGAGTTGGAAGCGCTGGGGCCGATGTCGCGGTAAGCGTTGAGCCAGCTGTAGCGGAAGGTCAGCTTGTTTTTGTCGTTGATGTTCCAGTCGAAGCGGGCCGTTACTTTATCGTTGTGCGTAGGCAGCGAGAAATCTTCATATCGTCCCGGATCGTAGCCGTATTTGCTGATGAGCAGGTTGCGGACGGAATCGAGGGCGGATGCGTTTACGAAAGCCACGCCGGCGGGAACGTCGTTCACGGATTTGGCGTTGGGGTCGCGGTTGGCGCGGAAGTTACTGGCGGGGGATTCCTGGCGTTCCAGTTCGCCGCTGATGAAGAAGAAGAGTTTATTCTTGATGATGGGCCCGCCCACGCGGAAGCCGTATTGGTTCTGTTTGAAATCGTCTTTCTGCACCGTTTGTCCGTCTACCTTGCTGCCGGTGAGGCCTTTAGAGCGGATGAAGGTATATACCGAACCGGAGAATTCGTTGGTGCCGCCGCGGGTAACGGCGTTGATGCCGGCGCCGGTGAAACCGCTGAGTTTCACGTCGTAGGGAGCGAGGTTTACCTGCAATTGCTCGATGGCGTCGAGGCTGATGGGCTGGGCGTTGGTTTGGCCGCCGGGGAGCTCGGTGATGCCGAATGCATTATTAAAGGTGGAGCCGTCGATGGTAAAGCTGTTATATAAGCCGTTACGGCCGGCGAAGTTGAGTTTTTTACCGGATTGGGGCGTGAGTTTCGTGAAATCGGCGACGCCGCGGCTGAGGGAGGGCAGGTTGGCCAGTTGTTCGCGGCCGATGGCGGTGGAGGCACCGGTGCGCCCTGCGTTGAAGGTTTTATCCTGCCTGCCGGTGATCACTACTTCCTGGAGGCCGGTGGAGGCAGACTGGAGGGCGAAGTCGAGCCGGAAGATCTGGCCGAGTGGAATGGCCACGTTCTCGATTTTTTCTTCTTTGTAGCTCACGTAGGTGACGGTGATGGTGTATGGACCGCCAACGCGCATGTTCGGAATGTTGTAGCGGCCGTTTTCCATGGTGGTGGTGCCATAAATGGTGCCGGTGGGTACGTGAACGGCCTTCACGGTGGCGCCGATAAGCATTTCATTGGAGCTGGCATCTTTAATGGTTCCCGTGATGCCGCCGGTGGTAACCTGTGAATATGCGCAGGTCATTCCCAGCACAAGCATAATACTTGTAATGAGTAACTTTTTAAATCCCATAACAACCGATTTGATGATGATGGTGCAAAGATGACGAAATAAGCCGGGTAAAATTTAACTTGACTTTAACAAATTGTTACATGTTGAATATTCGGAAACAATTGTGCCCTTAGATTTTGATTTCTTCCTTTTATAACTGAAAACGGGTGCGATTTGTTTAAATGCTTCCCGGACAGATTTTTATTTTTTCAAATTAATTATTGTTTAATATGTGAAGGGTGGCCGGGAGGGGAAGGCTGGGGGCTGGGGCGCGTCAAACGTCGATTTTATATCCTAACTTTGCACATTCATTTCACATTAGAAGAATCATTATGCTGGATACTATCGAATCCGCCATTGAGGATATAAAGAAGGGGAAACTGGTCATTGTAGTGGATGACGAAGATCGTGAGAACGAAGGGGATTTCATTACGGCTGCGCGCAACGTGACACCGGAAGTGATCAATTTTATGAGCATGTACGGCCGCGGGCTGATCTGCGCCCCTCTTGTGGAGGAGCGTTGTGAGGAGCTGGGGCTCGATCTGATGGTGCGCGACAATACCGCATTGCACCAGACGCCCTTTACCGTATCTGTCGACCTCCTGGGCCACGGCTGCACCACGGGCATTTCCGCCTCCGACCGCGCCAAAACCGTTCAGGCGCTCATCGATCCCAATACCCGGCCCGAAGAACTGGGCAAACCCGGGCACATTTTCCCTCTGCGGGCTAAAAAAGGCGGTGTGCTTCGCAGAACGGGGCATACCGAAGCTACGATCGACCTGGCGCGCCTGGCTGGCTTCGAGCCTGCGGGCGTACTGGTGGAGATCATGAATGAAGACGGTACCATGGCCCGGCTTCCCGAGCTCCGCGAGATCGCCAAAAAATTCGACCTCAAACTCATTTCCATCAAGGACCTGATCGAATACCGCCTCCGTACCGAATCCCTCATCGAGGAAGAAGTACGGGTGCAGATGCCCACCAAATACGGCAATTTCGAACTGGTAGCTTTCAAGCAGCTCAATTCCGGCGACATGCACATGGCGCTGAAAAAGGGCGACTGGAACCAGGGAGATCCCGTGATGGTGCGCGTCCATTCCAGCTGCTTTACGGGCGACATCCTGCATTCCCTCCGTTGCGACTGCGGCGAACAGCTGCAGGCTGCCATGCAAATGGTGGAAAAGGAAGGCAAAGGCCTCATTTTGTACATGAACCAGGAAGGGCGCGGCATCGGGCTTATGAACAAACTCAAAGCCTACAAACTCCAGGAAGAAGGCAAAGATACCGTGGAAGCGAACCTGGAACTGGGCTTCGGGATGGACGAGCGCGATTATGGTGTAGGCGCGCAAATCCTTCGGCACATGAACGTGACGAAAATGCGCCTCATCACGAACAATCCCCGCAAGCGCGCGGGCCTCAAAGGCTACGGCCTCGAGATCGTGGAGAACGTGGCGATCGAAATCCATCCCAATCCCCACAACGAATTTTATCTCAAAACGAAACGCGATAAGCTCGGGCACGAAATCCTGAAAGGATAACCGGCTCACACGCATAAGGTATTAGCATCAAGGCTCACGGTCCGGAAAGGAACGTGGGCCTTGATCTTTTTACCGCCGGCAGGCCAATCAGGGAATTGCGATCAGCCATTGAACTTTACGTTCCAAAACCCTGACCACTCAGGGAATTGTGATCAGGCGTTGAACTTTACGATCCGAAACCTTGACCGTACAGGGTATTGCGATCAGGCTTTACGTTCCAAAACCCTGACCGCTATCCCATAAAGTCATGCAAAACGGTAAAATCCCTTACAAACCAGGTTCCCGCTTTTTATCATAAGACATTACGTAAGCGAACCCGGCGCCCTGGCGCAGGGTTCGCTGTTTTGAACAAGACCTGTTTTCTCCTCTTCCTGCAATTCGATTTCGGGTTCATCAATGATGGCTGATTACGGCCAACAAGCATTTACGCTTATCCTACCCTACACTGTACCGCACTTATTCAGGTCTCAGCTTTACCGTCGCTTTACCTCTGTTCAACAAATCCCTGCCCGAATTGATAATCCTGTTGATGATAATGGGTGCAATAATTCCGGTGACAAAATACCGGATCTTCGAAGAAACTACATAATCCTCAAAGAATATGTGCCCCGCAATCGCCCCGACTACTGCATACATGAGCATGGAGCCTAAAAATGGTAATAGGCGGAAACCGCTCTGTATCCCGCTTTCGACGGAATTGCCAGGTTCGATTCGTTGAGCAATAGGAACGGTTAACCCTCCCAGCATACAACAGAATGCGGGAGAATGGATGAATTGCTCCATCATTCGCTACAATTTTAAAGCATGAAATACTAGTCTCGCTGTCCGGTAAAAGCCGCTAACACTTTTTCAAAAAAACTGGTCCGGTCTTCATACAATTGCCGCACCGTAACGAGAATTTCGCCGTCTGCCATTCTCCAGGATGATTCGAGAAAGCATGTCCCGCTGGCATACATGGTTTTTTTGACTTCCTTCCGCGTCAACCCCGTGCATTCCGCAATCTCCGAATACGTCATCCAGAAATCCGTCCCTTTTGCATGTACCTGAATACATCGCTGAATAAGATCCTTTTTCTGCTCATGTGTCATGGCAGACAATTCAGGCATCTTCACTGGTTGTGTTACGTGAATAGTAGTTTGCATCTTCATCTGATTTTGATGAAAATGTAGCCATAAATCGGACACAAAAATTTTTTAGAAGCCGTTCATTCCGTTCATTTTTTGAACGTGGTATGTATACCTTTTTAGGGTCTGTCCACCGAGTCTTTTTCATGCTCGTGATCCTCGTGCCGCAAACTGTCTTCCTGCATCCTCCGCAGCATCGCGGCCCGCGCAATGCTGTCCTGTACCCGCCGCAACCGCCGGTCGCTGAAAAGCTCGCCGAACCGGTTGAAATCACGTACGTAAGACATCCCCACGCCACTCCGGATCCTGTTGTCCAGCAACCATGCATCATAATCCATCTTGCTGAACGCATTCAGACGAACACGCCCGTCCGGCGTCAGCAAATACTCGATCCGGAAGTCGCCCGCGAAGTTTTGCGTGGAAGAGCTCGCCGAAACCCTTCCCCAGTCGTAGTTCCCGCCTACGTATAAACGTATCCGGTTGTTCAGGAAAGATTTCGTGATACCCGTGCTCACCAGGTTCCGGTCATACGAACTGCTGGCGCTGTTATTGAAGTTGTATGCCGTATAGTTTACATTGAAACCGATCCCCGCATTCTTGAGGAAAGTATTGGAGAAGTTGTTCAGGATCGCCGAAGCCTGCGCGCTCAAAGCCTGCCCCACACTGTTTTTACCCGTAATCGCCACGTTGGCGCTGCCGTCTGGCGGCTGGAACTGGCCCGTTGCCAACAGGTACGAAATCTGGTACAAAGCCTGGTTCTGGTTGGAGTTGATCTCCTTCAACCGCGACGCCACCCCGCTCTCATACGCCATAGACCCCACGTCCGGCAAAGTAATCTCATAAGTGATGGTCGGCTGCGTGAGCGATTGCCGCAGGTACAGCAAAATATCCACCCGCTCCGAACGGTTCATCAGCTTGTCGTCTGTAGCTGATGCCCCTGCCGCGCCCGAGGCGGCGGCGGTACTGAGGTTATACAAACTCACCTTGGGAATGCTGTACTTCGCCGTAATGTTCACCAAAGCCTCGCCAGGATCCCCGTTCCAGGAAATCGTACTGTTCTTGTCGATATCGAACTTCCAGCTGGCGAGCCGCTGGAAACTGAAATTATAGGTACCGGTATTGATCGTATAATTGCCGTACATCGTGAAATCCCCTTCCAGGTTCACATTGATGGCCAGGTTGCCCGTTCCGTTGGCGGAAATCACGTCGTTCGTGGAGGCATTCAGGATCACATCGATCTGCGCGTCGGGGTTGGCGGCGATGTCCATCTTCACATTCAGCTTGATGTCGCTCTTCTTTTTCTGCTCTTCCACCACCTTTCCGTATTGCTTGAACCGGATGTATTCGTGCTTGCCGATATCCTTGCTGTCGCTCAGCGGCAGGTAGAAATGCGTGCCCTTCAGCGGGCGCGCCAGCACGCGAAGCTCGAGGTTTTCGAGCGGACCTGTAAAATAAACCCTTCCCTGCGACAGCACCGTTCCATAATACAGGTCGTTATCCGCCGGCCCCGTATCCAGGAACAGGAACTTGTCTGACTGCACGTCGAACTCGAACACCATATCGTAAAAGTTCTGATGCTGGATAAACCCATTCACCACCGCCTTGTTGTTGAACTTGTCGATCAGCGTGAACGGCTTCATTTCGATAAGGTTATCATCCATATGATGCACGTGGAGCAGGGGGATTTTGTACCGCGTGCCGAGATAATTCACTTTCATCCCGATATCCTGCACCTTCACCGATCCCCGGAACGATGGCTTGTCGGTAGTGCCGGTCACGTCGAGGTGGCCGGTAGCCGAACCGGTCAGTTCGCTCACATAATCTCCCAGGTATTTATCGAGCAGGCTGATGGAAGTGTTGTTCAGGTCGGTGGACGCGTTCAACACGCGGTTGCTGTCGCTGAGGCCCACCGTGCCTTTCGCCGTAAAGCTCGCCAGGGAATTGTCGGCCGACACGTCGAAGGAAAGCTGCCCGATCGTATGGTCGTAATTTCCTTTCCAGTTCACCAGCCCGATGGAGTCATTGTCTACCCGCAGCTGGCTCGTCCGCACGTCAGCGTCCACGCTCAGCCGCCCGAAAGGATCGTGCACGTCGATATCGCCATTGGCCATGCCTTCGATGAGGTAGCTGGTAAGGCCGTGGGAGATGATATCGGCGAGGTTCAGGTCTTTCAGGTTGATCATGAACCGCGACTCGTCCGGATTGAATTCGTTCGTGCTGATAGTAATGGCCTGGTCGTTGCGCGTGATTTTCAGGTTATGGACGGTCAGGAAATCGGTGCTCCAGTATACTTCATTCCCCGACATCATGTTCCAGGGCTTGCCGTTCACGGTGAAGGAGCTGTTGAGGAAGTGGATCTTCACGCCGTCGCCTACCGTTACCAGCCGTGCATAGAAACCATTGAGGGAAGTCGTGTCTTCCGCCTGCAGATCGAGTTTGATGAGCGAGGTGTCTTTCCCAGAACTGGCCAGGATGAGCGGATTGCGGAACATGACGCTGTCCCGGAACAACACCTCGCCCAGGCTCGTGCTTACGTTGATACGGCTGAAATCGCCGGTGGACTTGAGCACGAGGTTCCTCACCCCGAAATCCCGGAAAGCCGCCTGAGGGACCACCGCATTGAGCGACACGTTCCCCGTCAGCGTATTGAGTGCCCCCTCGATCCGTGTGCCGTCGAAACCGCTCACGTCGTTGGTAAAAGCGGCGATGAGCTTGTCCACCTGCCCGAATTCCAGGGAAAACGTGAAGTCCTGCCCGGCATTGACCATGGGCGGCGATTTGAAGAAACTGGGATAATATTTATTGAGGAACAGTTTGAAAGCGTTGGGCAATTCCATGAAACTATAGCTTCCCTGCACGAACCCGTTTACCTCGTTCCCCCGTACCCGTAAGGTTTTCAGCCCGTTTTCAGTGCCGGTGTAGACGGAAAGACTGTCGAATTCCACGCGGTTCCGGTTTTTGAACAGGGAAAGGTCGTACAGCCGGGCGGTGCCGTCGAAGTTATCGATGTTGCTGCCGGCAAAATTGAGGTCGGCTTTCGCCTGCAGCGTGATGGAATCTTCCGTGAGGTGGAGCGCTTTGAGGTCGCTGTTGCGTATTTCCGAATAGAAATTGAATATGGGCAGACGGCTGTTGAAATCGATCGTTCCCGTAAAATCCATGTCCAGGTTGGGATCGTTCACGGTCAGCGCACCGTTGAAGAACTTCCGGTTCATTTCGCCTTCGGTCTTCAGGTTCTGATATTGATAGCCGTATAGCCCGATCTGCTGTATATCCGCGTCTACCGCGGCTTTCAGGTTTTTGAAATTGAAACCTTCGCCTTTTACCTTGGCTTTCATCGTTACCCGGTCCACGATGGTGTTGCCGAGGAGCTCGCCGAGCTGGAAGTCGTATGTGGTAAGGCTTCCCGAGTAAACGGGCACGTCTTTGCTCGTCTTGAAGTTGATGTCGGAATCGAGGTTGCCGAGGTTGGTCTGGAATTTCCCGTAGGCCACGAAGTCGTTCACGAACCCGGTAAAGCTTCCCTGGAAGGCGAGCCGCTGGATGAGCTCGGTTTTCACGGCCGTGATATCTTTGAGCATGGGGAAGAACTGGCGGACGTCGGCGCCGCTGGTCGTGAGCTCCCGCGCGTTGAAATCGATAAATGTTTCGTTGATGTACGGAAGCCCCCTCATGCTGAAGTTCCCCCGGAGCCGCGTCGCCTTTCCGCCCTGCAGCTGCATGCTGTCTGCCGAAAGGTTGCTCACCGGCCCTTCCACCGACCCATTTACCAAAATTTCCGTATCCCAGGCCGAAAGCGGCGGCGCGAAAAACGCGATATCGTCAGACGACAGGCGGGTTTCGCGGAAATTGGCCTTCATGGTCACGAGGTCTACATAGTCGCCCAGGTCGGCCATGTCCTCGTATTGCATCGTATAATAATCCTTGATGTGGCTGTTGTTGGTCACCAGGTCGAGGTCGTTGAATTCCATTTCGACGGGCGACATCTTGAATTTCGCCTTGAGCGATTTTACCTCGAACCCGCTGCGCTCGCGGGTGCTGAGCGCCAGGTCTGCGAAAATGCTGTCTTTCACGAGCCGGCTGTTGGAGATCGAGAGGTTGATCTGGGCGAACCGGATGCGCGAGGGGTCGAACTGCCCGGCCGTGGAAGGCACCGAATCGCTGAGGTTGTTGACGCCGAACGTGCCGTCTTTGATCGTGAGGGATTTGACGATCAGTTTCCAGTTGTCGGCATTCCATCGCAAAGGCACGATGGCGGCGGAGTCCAGCACGGGTTTCGGTGCGGCGGGCGACGGGGCGCGGCGCTTGCGCAGGGGGCTGGCCGGGTAGCTGGATACCACGAACGAGGGCTGATCGAGCAGGAGCTCGTTGATCTTGATGTTGCGGGTCAGGAGATCGAGCTGTTCGGCGTCGAGGTAGATGCGGCCGGCGGAGGCGTTCATGTCTTCGCCTACCCATTGGTCGACCAGGTTGAACCGCACGCGGCGGAAGTCCACTTTTTTCAGGTCGAGCGAAATACCGGTTTTCTGTTTTTTGGCCGGCTGAACGGGGGCGCCGCCGAACTCGTCTATAATAAATTGATAATTCCAGAGGGAGTCGTTCCGGGGGCGGATGAGGTTGACCTGCGCATCTTCGAGCCCTACGAACTTGAGCACCGGTTTTTCCTGGATGAAGAACCAGTCGGTGATGCGGACGTGGAGGGCTTCTGCGTAAAGGAGGGTATCTTTGTTCCGGTCTTCCACCAGCGTGCCTTCCAGGCGCATGCTGTTGAACAGGCGGAAGTTGACGTGGCGGATTTCGACACGGGTGTTCAGCTGTTTGGACAGCCGCGCCGTAACTTCCTGGACAAGCAGGTTCTGAACGTAGGGAATATTGACGAGGATACTGACGAGGAGTAACAGGCCCAGCAGGCTCAGCAGGGCAATGGTCAATATTTTGCGAACTTTTTTCAGGGAACTCCGATTTATTCCGGCAAAAATAGTCATTACCAAAATGTTTGCCAATTGAATCTGCTACATATAAATTTGAATAAAACCCATCCCATGCGCTTTATACTCATTTTTTGCCTCCTGATACAAACCGGTTGGGCAGCGGCCCAGGAAAAATACGTGCTGGTCATCCACGGTGGGGCCGGTACCATTTTGAGATCGCAACTGACGCCGGAAAAGGAAACGGCCTACCGAGATGCGCTGAAAGCTGCGCTGACGGCGGGTTATGATGTGCTGAGCAAGGGCGGGTCGAGCCTGGACGCGGTGGAGGCGGCGGTGCGGTCGATGGAAGATTGTCCGCTTTTCAATGCCGGCAAGGGCGCGGTGTTCACGGCTGAGGGGAAGAATGAGCTGGATGCGGCGATCATGAACGGTAAAACGCTGGAAGCCGGCGCGGTGGCTGGCGTTACCGTGGTGAAGAACCCGATATCCGCCGCCAGGGCGGTGATGGAGAAAAGTAAACATGTGATGATGGTCGGGAAAGGGGCGGAGACGTTTGCGAAGGAAGCAGGCCTGGAGATCGTGGACCCGTCTTATTTCCGGACGGAGGAACGCTGGCAGGGGCTATTGCGCGCCCGGCAGCTGGATTCGACGCGGCAGCAGCTGGGCCATGCGGACACGGCGGCTTCCGCGAGGCTGGGAGCGGAGATGCGCGACTATAAATTCGGCACGGTGGGGGCGGTGGCGCTCGACCGGCAGGGGGACCTGGCGGCGGCCACGTCTACCGGGGGCATGACCAACAAGCGGTACGGCCGGGTGGGGGATGCGCCGGTGATCGGGGCCGGGACGTACGCCGATAACGCGACCTGCGCCGTTTCGTGTACGGGTTGGGGTGAGTATTTCATCCGGCTGGTGGTGGCGAAAACGGTTTGTGACCTGATCGCATACAAAGGAATGAGTGTCCGGGATGCGGCGAACGAATTGATAATGAAGAAAGTACCGGCGTTGGGGGGAGACGGGGGCCTCATCGCGATCGACAGGAACGGCCGGATCGCGATGCCTTTTAACACGGCGGGCATGTATCGGGCGGCTATTACTGAAAATGGGAGGATGGAAGTGATGATCTTCAAATAGCATATGTCATCACATTGTCACGCATCTGTGTTTGTGTTGATGGTATTTTGCACAATAGTGATGATAAATTAAGATACGAAAAATTCGTAATAATATCTTTGAATTTATCAAGTACGTATAGTATTGATAATCAAATCAATAATTCAACTAAATTTTACGTTTTAAGTCAGACATATTTTTCGATTGATGAAATGTAATGGCACTATCATGATTTGATGGTGGGATTTTTAACAAAATTTTAATCATTCTATTTTTCGGTTGAACGAATTGCAAAAGAAGTTCTTCTTCGTTGCAATACGTTCAGCATCATTACCAGTTTTATCAATCAAGATTTGTATGACCAAGAAGCTACTCTTTTTGTTGGTCCTGCTAGGGGCAGCGTATGCTGTTGCCCTAGCTCAGGACCGAAAGGTGTCCGGTACAGTGACGGATGCCAAAGGTGAGGCCCTTCCCGGGGTATCTATCCGGGAAGTGGGGACCTCCAACGGTACGGCATCCCTGGCCGACGGAAAATTTACCCTGACCTTAAAATCTGCCAGTCCCTCCCTTGAATTTTCTTTCATGGGGTACACCCGTACCACGATCAAAGTGGAAGGGCGCACTGATTTCAAGGTTGTGATGCAATCGGATGCGCAGCAACTGAAAGACGTTGTGATCACGGGGTACGAGCAGAAAAAACGCAAAACCCTGACTACCGCGGTTACGCGGCTTGAGGGCGACGAGATCCAGAACATCCCGGCAGCTTCGGTGGTGAACCTGCTGCAGGGGCGTATCGCTGGTTTGGGCGTAATTAACAACTCGGGTGCACCGGGCATCGGCGCGCCGGTGTTCATCCGCGGTAACGCCAGCGTGGCTTCCAGCTTTAACGACAACCGGATTTACTCCGATCCCCTTTACGTGGTGGACGGGATCCAGGTGCCGGCAGACCGTGCGGGCTCTAAAAGTTTTTCCTCCAACGATTTCGCCACCGGCAACAGCCCGATTTCCTGGCTGAACCCGAACGACATTGAGTCTATCGACGTACTGAAAGATGCCGCCGCCGCGGCCGTTTACGGTTCCCGCGGTGCCAACGGTGTCATCATCATCAAAACCAGAACGGCAAAAACAGGCAAACCCAAAATCGACCTGCGCGCTTATAACGGCGTGAACTTCGCTCCGCAGCTGTTCCCCATGCTGGGCGGCAAGGCCGAGCGTGAAGCAAAAGTCGACATCTGGCAGCGCTTCGCGCCTTACGACCAGCTGATGTCAGGCATGCCTATCCAGATGACGGACAGCCTCAACCCGTATTTCAACAACTCTACCGACTGGCAGAGCATGTACTTCCGTACCGGCCGCATCCAGAACTACGACGCCAGCGTTTCGTCTGGCAATGAGATGGGGAACTTCCGCCTGGGCGGAGGTTACTACGATGAACAGGGCATCGTCCTCAATACCGGCTTCAAGCGCTATTCGGCGAGTTTCACGGGCCGCCTGTTGCCGAACAAGAAAACGACCATCCAGCTGCAATCCTACCTGGGCCGTACCGACCGTTCCCGCGGCAACAGCCGTAACGGGCAGGGTATCAGCTCCCGCGGGATCTGGAGCGTTCCTTCGTCCGTTTACATGGTGCCCGACAAGAGCCCCTATGGCGGCGGCATGCTCGATGCATATACGCGCAACCGTGACAAGAACTTTACCAATACCATCAACACCAGTTTGCAGGTAATGTACCAGTTCACGCCAGAATTGCTTTTCACCTCCACAGGGTCGATCAGTTACGCGGTCGACAAGCGTGATTACTTCTTTGCAGGGGTGGCCAACAACGGCATTTCCGAAGCCGGCCAGTACAACGGCGCCAGTAACGCATACACGATCACTAACCAACTGTCTTACAGCCATACTACCCCTAACAACGACCATAACTATGGTGCGTTCGTGGTACAGGAATTCAACAAGAATACCATGGAATCCACCATCATTCAGGGCACAGGTGGAGGATCCGACTATGTACAGATCGTAAACGGATATTCACGCAAAAATACTTTTACCCAAACTGGATATGGCGCTAACGCCACTTCTTCCGTTCTCGGTAAAGTAAACTATGGTTTCCGTGAAAAATACCTGTTCGATGCATCCCTTCGCGCAGACGGCTCTTCCAAGCTGTCGCCCGATCGCCGCTGGGGTTATTTCCCCACCTTCTCTGTGGGTTGGCGTATTACCGAAGAGCCTTTCGTGAAGAACAACCTTCCCTGGATCGACGAAGCGAAGGTGCGTTACAGCTGGGGTAAAACCGCGAACCAGTTCGTGCAGGACTACGGAAGCATCAGCAGCCTGTTGCCAATCGGCGGCGGATTCGGCGAACCTCAGGAAAACTATGTTTCGACATACGGCGGCACACCTGTAGCGGTGCAGAACTTCTCGCAAATGCAGAACCGTGATCTGGACTGGGAATATTCTGACCAGTCGAACCTCGGTATCGAAATTGCCGTGCTGAAAAACCGGATCAGCTTAATTGCCGATTTCTATCAGCGCTACACAGAAGGAGGTACCTATGCCGAAACACTGCCCACCAGCTCCGGCTATTCGATGATCAACCGCAATGGGGTAGACTTGCTGAACAAAGGCTTCGAGTTGACGCTCTCCGGCAAGGTGTTCAATTCCACCAAGCCCGGCGGATTTAACTGGACGACCCGGGTGACGCTGGCCCGCAATACCACAAAAGTTGCGAAGCTCCCTAATAACAACCAGCCCTGGTACCTCGATCAACTCACCATGGTAAAAGTAGGCTCCGCACCTTATGGTTACCTGTTCATGGTGAACGACGGGGTTTGGCAAAGCGATGCCGAAGTGCCCGTGGATCCCTTCACCGGTAAAAAACTCTACTTCGATTACGGCTACCTGCCTTACCGCGTTGGCTCGCCCCGATTCCTGGACCTTAACGGCGACTACAAGATCAACGACCTGAACGGCGATGGCGGACGTGAAGTGAACGACCGTATGTGGGTTGGCGATCCCAGCATCAAATTAGAAGGCGGCTGGACGAACACCTTCTCGTATAAGAACTTCACTGTAGACATGATGTTCAACTACCGTATTGGTGTTAAAGTGGTGAACTCCGCGCTGCAACGTTACTGGAACTCTACCAAAGTTGTTGGTGGGTATAATCCGAACTACAAGTCGTTCGATTATTTTAACGGTAACTCCCTCGATTGGGGCGGCATTCCCCCGCTCGGCGAATACGACATTTTCGGCTTCGCTCCCGGCAGCCGTGGTGCGGAAGACGCTCGTTTCCCAACGCTTAACTATTGGACCGGTTCCGTACAGACTTTCTGGAACATTTATGATTACAAAAGCGCGTTCGTGGAAGACGCCTCGTTCATGCGCCTGAAGAACCTCATGGTTAGCTATAACGTGCCTTCCAAGACGATTCGCAGAATCGGGCTCGACAGGGCGTTGGTTTACGCCAATACGGAAAACGTATTCATCCTGACCAAATATTCCGGCAGAGATCCGGAAGGTATCGAGTTTCCGTCCGGGTACGACCGCGGCCGTAACTATCCGTTGTCCCGCAAAATTACCCTGGGCTTAAACTTGACTTTCTAATCCAAACAACTAGCATCGTATGAAAAGAGGAATATATTATGTGTTGATGGGGATGGTGGGATTAACGGCATTCTCCTGTAACAAGCAACTGGAGATAGATCCCATCAACTCAATACCAGACGCCAAGTACTGGTCTAGCGAACGAGACCTGGACGGTGCGGTGGCAGGCGCTTATGCACTGCTCCGGTCAACTTTCGTGGAAAGCCCGATGAATACCAACGACCCGAATGGTTACCAGCCGCGTTTTTATATGTACGGAGACAGAAGGGGGCTGAGCCTTACTTCCTACACCACCAAAGATCCCATCCGTGAGAACACGGACGCGGCGCTGCGGAAAAACAGGCTGCGCAGCGAATGGGGTACTACCAACGGTTGGGACGGCATCCTGTTCAACTGGGCCCCGTTTTACCAGGTGATCGAACAGTGCAACATCGTGCTGGAAAATGCCGGCCGTGTCCCCGACAACCAGTTCATTTCCAATACCCGCGAGCATTATGTATCAGAAGCCCGCTTCGTGCGCGCGTTCACCTATTTCTACATGGTCCGCGTTTGGGGGAATGTGCCGCTGGTGACTGCGCCCCGTACTTCGGAAAAACTGGGACGTACAGACTATAACAAAGTGCTGGATTTCGTGGAGTCGGAACTGAAAGCCGTTGAATCGAAATTGCCGACATTCTATTCCAATGCCTCTTACAACGCCATCCGCGCGACCAGTGGAATGGTTCAGGCTACGCTGGCGCATACGCTGGCATGGCGCCATAAAGACGCTGAAGCGGTAACATATGCCTCGAAAGTCATCAACAGCGGTATTTATACCTTGGTTGAAGACCGCAAGCCTACTTCTTCTGCACCGGTATATTACCAATACCCGACCATCTTCCGCGGCAGAAGCTCGGAAGGGATCATGGAAATCGACTTCGATCCCGGAACCGGAGAAGTAGGCAGGAACACCTCGCTTGCCAACCTGCTGCTTTTCGGGCCCAACCTGGCCAACCGCAACGAGCCGCTGTGGGGGATCAATTACCTCAAGATCAACGACTCCACTAACGCCGCAGGATCGCGCGCTTTTTCACGGATCACCGACCCGAAAATCATCTATCCAGACTCAACGAACGACGAGCGTTTTGTAGCGCTCTTCCCCAAATCGGGCAGCTCCACCAAACCCGGTGAATTCGTGTACACCAAGTACGCCTGGGTAGTAGATCCGCTTCGCTTCATCTATCACGCCAACATCGTCGTATTCCGTCTCGCAGATATCATGCTGCTCCGCGCTGAGTGCAACGCTCGTCTGGGCAACTACACCGACGCACGTAAAGATCTCAACGCCATCCGCAAAAGGGTATGGCTCAACGATTGGACTGGTGCCGACGCAGACCTCGGCCTCGAGATATTCAACGAGCGCCGCCGCGAATTGTTGGGAGAAGGCCATTACTACTACGACCTCGTACGTACCGGCTACATCACTTCCCCCGATTACATCAAAGTGCCTACCCGCCCGGATATGACGACGGATGAATTCAATGAAGGCGCCTGGACATGGCCCGTTTCCAACCGTGCTTTCACCGAGAACCCGAACATGGAACAAATGCGCTACTGGCAACGCTACTAAACAGAAAAAAACTGGAATCATGAAAAAACTCATCTTAAAATACTGGTTCTTCCTGGCCGCAGTGGCGCTGACAGCATCCTGCCAGAAAGAACATTACTTCGACGGTGGCGTTCACACCGGCAAGCTGGATATGAACATCTACGAATTCCTGAAAAGCCGTCCGCTGGAATTCGACACCATCGTCTGGATCCTGGACAAAACCGGGCTGGCCGCAGAAGTGCAGAAAAACAACATCACCTTCATCGCCCCCAAAGACCTCTGCGTCGTGAATTACCTCAAGCAGATGGGTGGTGCCAAACTGGATACGGTGAATACGGAAACGCTTCGCAAGGCCATGTCGAAATACATCCTCCCCAACGTGAAGATCTGGCGTGAGGAAGTGCCTTTCGACTATGATATCAGCAGAAACGGTGGGCAGTTCGTTAAAACGCTTTCCGGAGACTCCGTCTTCCTGGATTCCCCCCGCCGCGACGATTACAACGGCGTAAAGGAAGCCGGCCCGAAATTCTTCCGCGTTTGGTACCACAACGGTTACGGAGAGTTCTTCGGCCGCCGTTTCACCGCCGCCAATACCTGGCCCGAAACCGAAGTGAACGGCAAACGCTGGAACCCCTGGGTCAGCAGCGGTATCGTTATCACCACCGACCTGCAGGCCACCAACGGGAACATCCAGGTGCTCAACGGCTCGCATACCTTCAATTTCCCCTTTAAATAAGGGATATTAAAAAACATGCAATCATGAAGACGAAGACTATAAATAAAATATTGATCGGGGCGGCCATCATCGGAGGTTTCGCATACGGCTGCCGGAAAGTGGACCTGCAAGACGGATATTTCGGCAACAACATCCGTTATAAAGACAAGATCATGACCCTCGAAACCGGGCGCGACGTCATGAAAGGCGATCTGCTGCTCGACCGCTCCACAGGCCCCATCACCGTGGAACTGGCCGCCATCCGCAAGTGGAACGGTCAGCCCGCCCCGGAAATGCTGCAACAGGTAGACGCGGTGGAGTGGATCGACGAATTCACCGGCCAGGAGAAAACCCTGGAAGAGCTCGAAAAAGAAGAAGAAAGTAAAACGCCCCGTGTTCGAGATCAACAAGAACGACGGCCGCATCATCTTCCGCAAGGAAAGCTACGAAATGGATTCCTGCACCTATTTCATCGACGTGAAAGTCACCAACGGCGCCGGCTCCCGGGTCATCACCAACGCTCTCGAAGTGAAAGTGGTGAAAGGGGCAGACTATGAGTACCGTGATGACTATGCCTGGATCGTTTGTGCAGACTACGATTGGGACAACTGCGCGCCTTACTTCGACTCTGTCAATATCCAGTTCCAGAAAGTAGAATACCTGGGTGAAGGCAACACCATCACCTTCAAGTTCATTTCGCCGGAAGGGCAGGTGCTCAACCCGAAACTGTTCCCCGAAGGCAGCAAACAGAAAGGCAAGCGCATGGAGGATTTCACCTTCGCCTACCGCAAATTCGACGACCGCCTGGAATACGACGTATCATATCCCTTCAACACCCAGGACCGCGAGTTCGAATGGTGGGTGCCCGGCGCTACGTTCGGCAAAGACGATCATTACGATATGTTCGCCGCCGTGCGATTCAAAATATTCCGGCCCGGCAACTGGAGGATTACCTGGAAAGCATTCTATCCCTGATCTAAACCCTGACCATCAACCATAGACGAAACGGGCGGTAGCGATACCGCCCGTTCTTTTTTTGAATAAGGCCTGTCCGCATGCGTGCATAAAAAATTACCTTTGCCTCCATGCTCGAATACCTCCTTGTTATCCTCGCCCTGGGCGCCGGCGCCGCGGCTGCTTTCCGCCTCGGGAAACTGACCCCGCCTGCCACGGTCGCAGCCTGGTTCACGGGGATCATCGTATTCACCGGCGCCGGTTACCTCGGCCTGGGCATGCTGATCGCTTTCTTTGCGATGGGCACCCTCGCCACGGCGCACGGCAAATCCCGCAAGGCGCTCACGGGAGAAGCCCAGCAACGCCGGAACGCCGGACAGGTATTCGCCAACGGCGGCGCGGCGGCACTCATATGTTTGCTGATCGTGGCCGCACCATCCGCCGGCATTCCTTACCCGCTCATGTTGGCCGCCACCATGGCTTCCGCAGCGGCGGACACGGTATCTTCCGAGCTGGGAACGCTGTATGGACGGCGGTTCTATAATATCCTGACTTTCGGGAAAGACGAAAATGGGCGCGATGGCGTGGTCAGCCGCGAAGGAACGCTTTTCGGCATCGCCGCGTCGGCAGTGATCGGATGTATCTTCGTATTGTTTACCGGCTCGTGGACCGGCTTTTGGATCGTTGTAGTCGCCGGAACAATGGGTAACTTCGCGGATTCCGTGCTGGGAGCAACGCTGGAAAGGAATGGCGTGATCAAAAACGACGCCGTCAATTTTCTCAACACCGTCGCGGCTGCATTGGCGGCCTGGGGATTGTGGGCGATCGCAGCTTAGCGCGTACGCCAGATCCGGCGGACGGTTTCCTCTACATTCAACCCGTCCGGGCATTGCGGCGAACGCGTATTACCGCGGTTGCGGATCATGCCCTTCCCCCGTTCAATCGTAACCACCCGCGCGATGGGCATTTGCAGAAACCCGTTGCTGTCGGTCTTTTTTAGCCAGTCATACGCATATCGCAGCCACTGGTTGCGGTAAGATTCGGGTTGAAGGTAAAACCAGGATATCTCGTCGTACCCCCAGATGTAATGGGAAGTGGTATCGGCCACCCCCGGGGTGCGACTGATCCCGAAATTATCGAACTCAACGAGATAGGGCAGGGAGGCGCACTGCCAGCCCGACGGCGTAACACAGCCCTTGCTGCGGCCGTACAGCGCGTCCAGGTAACCCACCTGCAGCACCCCTTGCTGCGGCTTGTCCACTACCGGCTTGATGCGCAGGGGAAAGGAGTTGAAATCCAGCAGGCTCCTGCCGCCCGCCACCATTCCGCCATGCGGTGTATGCGCATCCAGCAGTACCCATCCGCGGCGCGATCCCTTCCGCGCGAATGCCCTTAACTTTTGCAGGAACCCGTCCCACGCCGCCCAGTCACGGTCGGCCATGGCCATCAGATTCACCTGGCCCATGTGCAGCGCCTCACAACCCAAACGGATATACGTTCCGCAGAGGAACATGAGCCAGAGCTGCGATTCGGTGCGCGTAATATCGGGAACGCTCCTGCCTTTGCCCCAGTGGTCCACGAACTTGCCGTTGGTATTGAGCATGTCCGCATACCGGAAACGCCGGTGCTCGACGGGCAGCCCCATCGCCTGGAACGTCCATTCCGGTACGGTAAGACTGTCGGTTTGCCGGGAAATGGCTTCGAACACCGCCGCCTGGAAAATGACTTCCGGATCGTTGGCATGTACCCTGCGCATGAGGGCCTGCGCTTTGGCGAGGAAATCCGCGTTGCCGAGATCGGTTTCGTGGCCCCAGCGGTAAATGGCCCGGCCGATGAACTTGGCGCCGATGTTCCGGATGAGCCGGATGTCGTCTTCCTTGTTGGGATAAGGGCCGTCGTTGCCGTATGGGTCCACCGCCAGGAACTCCGCCATGGTAACGGCCCGCGAGAGATAATACTCCAGCGCCTTGCGGGATATACCGGTGCTGTCCATCACCGGCTGTGCAACCGCCTGCTGCAGCATGAGCAGGCAGCATATGGAAACGACGGCTCTTTTGATCATCAGAATATCGGTTTAGTATGTTGGGTGACGGGAATAAATACCACCAGGTCGTACAGCAGCGCCGGCGCCGATTTGAAGTAGGAATCGTCCTCGCTTTTTTCTATGCCGTAGCCTACGAAACGATAGGGTTTCGGTGTTTCGAAAGCGGATTTGTCTGCCGGTTTCGCCCGGCTGAAATCGAACAACACGCTTTGCTTCGTATACGCCTGCATCGCCGCGTTCCAGGAGTCTGCTTTCAGCGGCAGGAGCTCTTTTTGGAAGATGGGGTCGCGGAAGTTGTGGTCTGCGTTGATGTTGCGGACTTTAATGTAGGAATAGCTACTGCCGTCGCCCGAGTTCAGGCCGATGTTGATGAACTGGCCGGAATGGGCGATCTGGAGCTCCTGGCCCATCCGCCCGATATCTTCGATCACCGGTTTTTTAGCGACATGCGCGTTATGCGCCCAAACGATCACTTTGGCGCCGGCTCTTTTCGCGTAATGGTTGATCCGGGCCGCCATGAGCGAATCCCTGGACATATACACGTCGCGCAGCGCAGCGGGCGCCATGGCGAAGGTGCTTCGGGCGTGGAAGATGAGGTCTTCCGCCAGCTCGTCTTTTTCCGGAAGGGTGCGGTAAATGCTGTCGATCCTGTCCACAACGCTATATGTTTCCGCGAAATAGTCGTAAGCCCCGTTGTATTTGCCGGAATTCACCACGCGTTGCTTACCGGGGAGGGCATAATACTGGGGAGCCCGCATGCTGCCGCGCAGTGCGTAATCGGCCAGGAGCTCGTTGAGCAGTGTGTTGTTGTATTTCGACAGGCGCTCCTGCAGCAGGTTCGGCGTCACTTCCCGGAAGCTGTCGTCGCAGCCGGCCAGCTTCACTTTTTCCCCTGGGGAGATGCCTGCAGCCATTGGAGGAATTCCTTCATCTCGGCCGACTGGTAGATCTCGAACAAATGCCGCCGCATGAGGGTGTCCAGGGGCGCTTTGCCGAGGCCGGCCTGGAGGCTGGCCATGTCTTCGTGCGGGTTTTCGAGGACGAACACGGTGAAGCCTTTTTCTTCGATGAGTTTGCGGGTAAGGGCGTACCGGAATTTGTAGTAGTCGGCGGTGCCGTGGGTTTCTTCTCCGATCGCCACCACGCGCTTGTCGCCGATGCGGCGGACGATCTCGTCGATCGCCGTTTTGGCCGTGGGGTCAATTTCGGTGCTGATGGATTTCCACTGTTCCGGGGTTTGGGCGAAAGCCGCCACGGTACAGCAGAGGAGTACGGGTAGTAAGGTCTTCTTCATAGCTAAAATTGAAATGGGATTTGGTTGAGCCGGGGCGCCATGCTGCCAGCGCCGGGGATAAACAAATATAATATCCGGTTTGCATATAAAAAACGGCGCCACCCATGCCGGGAGCCGCCGTTTTAGCCGTTCGTTTAGCAATATCGGATGAAAAGGGCCGCCGGGATTCAATTTTCCGTGGCCCGGAATGCGTTATTTCTTGTTGGTCATGATTTTGTCTTTCATGAGGTTCATGAACGTTTCGCGGTAGGTGTCGCCTACGGGCACTTTTTCGTCGGTATTGTCGAGGTGGACAGTGTTCCCTTCGATCATCCGGATGGAGCCGGTGGCGAGGAGGAACGATTTGTGGGTGCGCACGAAATCGGCGGCGGGAAGCCGTTCTTCCAGGTCTTTCATGTTCAGCAGGGCGATGATCTTTTCGCCGTTCCGGATGTGGATCTTCACGTAGTTTTTCAATCCTTCGATGAAAATTATATCGCGGATATTGATCTTGATAAGTTTTCCTTTTTGTTCGGTTTTCACGAAAATGAAATCGCTGTCTTCTTTAACGGGCGGTGTTGCGGGCTGGATGAGGGTCAATGCCCGCTGGGCGCCTTTGATGAACCGCGCGAAGGAGATGGGCTTCAGGAGGTAATCCACTACTTCGTTCTCGAAACCTTCCATGGCATATTCACTGTAGGCGGTGGTGAGGATCACTTTGCATTTGCCGTTGATGGCCTTGATGAAATCGATCCCCGTCATGGAGGGCATCTGAACGTCCAGGAAAATAAGGTCTACTTTGTGCTGATGCAATACCTGCAAGCCTTCCAGCGGGTCGGTGGTGGAATAGAGGAGGTTGAGGAAAGGCGTTTGGCGGATGTGATGCGTCAGCAGGTCGATGGCGTGCTGCTCGTCGTCGATGATAATGCAGTTAATCATTTTTTATGCAGTTGAATGATCAGTTCGGCGGTATAGAAATGTTCCGTTTCGTTGATGGTGAAGCTGTAGTTTCCCTGGTACGTCAATTGCAGCCGCTGGCGCACGTTGTTGAGGCCGATGCTGGTGGAAAGCTCCTTGGGCCCCTGTTTCTTTTTGTTGCCGATATAAAACCGGATGCGCTGGTCGTCTGCTTCGGTGCGGACAACGAGGGGGTTGGCGGGGTCGAGGAGGTCGCCGTGCTTGAACGCGTTTTCCACGAGGGTGATGAGGATGAGCGGGGCGATGCGCGCACCGGGATTTTCGAGTTGCTCGCTGTATTGAATGCTGAGCTTGTTGTTGAACCGCATCTGGTTGATGCCGATCACGTTTTTCATATGGGTGATCTCCTTGGTAAGGGCTACCTTTCCCTCGGCGTCTTCTTCCTTCCCCAAAGCATACCGCATAATGTCCGAAAGCAGCAGTACGGCGTTGGATACCTCCTCGCTGAGGGGCACCGTTTTGCTATAAATAAAACTCAGCGAATTGAACAGGAAATGCGGGTTGATCTGGTACTTGATGGCGCTGAGCTCCGCGTCCATCTTCTGCTTTTCCAGTTCCTTCTGCAATTTCTCCCGACGGCTGAAATGCATGAAAACGGCCACCACGAAGGTAATGGCGAGGTTGAACAGGTAGGTGAATATCTGCGTGAGGGAAAAAACGAACATTTTGTTGGCCGTCATGAATTTGGTCACTTTGTCCGACCGGCCATTCACTTCATACACCGTTTTGGCGTATTCGTAGAGCATGGAATACCCGAATTTAACGGCAAAGAGGATGGCGACCACCGCCACGAAGCGCCCCCACCGGTTATCCTGCAAGCCCGGCAGCCAGGCGAGGAAAATAAGCACATAGTAAGTAATGGTGAACTCTACGACCGACCGGAAAATGGTGATCCACGTGCCCCCGAAGCGTTCGTATGCGTTCGCCGTGAGGTCGGGGTCGAGGGTGTAAATGAAAAGGAAGGTGATGATGTTCCAGACGAGGGCGATGGAGAACAGCGTCAGGATCCTTTTCCATTCACTTATAAAAAATCGGCTGGTTTTGTCCATTAACATGTGCAAGAAGGTATGCTTTCGTTCAAAAATACTGAAAATAAGACGAGAAAGCCCCCATGCGGGGGCTTCCTGGTTAAATGGTTAAAAGCCCTGTTGCGAGGATGTTCGTCCGGATTCGGTCTCGATGCTGTTTTTCCGCGCTTTCGCGGCTTTTACGTTCGAGTTACCGAATTTGTAGTTGAACGTCAGGTTCACGGCGCGCGTGTCCATGTTCATCCTGCCCAGGTTATTGATGGATGAATATTGCACTTTGTATCGCATCTGGTTCGTGTTGAAGATGTCTACCGCCGCCAGTTTCAGGGAGCCGTTTCCTTTCATGATGGCTTTGCTCAGCCCCAGGTCTACGTTGCCCTGTGTTTTCAGGACGGCGTAACCCGCCATGATAGGCCCGCGCAGGTTGCCGTTCACCTCTGCCGTGAAGCCCTTGGGCAGCGTGAAGGAGTTCTGGATATTGGCGAAGGCCGTCACGCTGTTCTTCTTGTAATCGACACCGTCCAGTTTGGTATTAATACCCAGGTACAGGCCGGTAACGGTAAAGGTGGAGCGGATCTTGGGGGTGAAAGGCTTCACCCACACCACGTTCGCATATGCCAGGTTGAAATTGGTCTGGTTGTCGAAGCTCATGATCTGCACTTTGGTGACGGGGTCCTGGCGGAAGGTCATGCTCAGGTTGTCGGTCATCCGGGTAAACGCCACGGTGGTGAACAGCTGGTATTTGTGGCTCCAGGTGCCCTGTACGGCCTGCGAAAGCATGGGCTTGATGTTGGGGTTGCCCTGGCGGAGCGAGTATGCGTTCACGTAGGTGATGAAAGGATTCACGATGTCGAACCCGAAACGGTTGATGCTCCTGCGGTAGCTGAAGCTGAACTGGTTCATCTGGTCCATGGCGTAGGAGGCAGACGCGCTGGGGAACAGCTGCACGTAGTCGCGGGAGAACTTTTGGTCCATGGTCAGACTGTTCCCTTTCGCATTGGTGTGCTCCATCCGCAGCATGGCGCTGAACGTCCATTTCTTGATGGTTTTGGTGGCGCCGGCATATGCTGCGTTCACGTTTTCCTTATATATGAAGTGGTTCGTTTTGCTGGGGTCGTTTTCCCATTTGCCGCTTTGCATCGTTTCCCAATGCATGTTGTTGTCGGTTTCGGTGAAGGTGGTCTTCAATCCCGCTTCCAGCTTGAACGCTTTGAACTGTTGGGTATAATCCGCGCTGAGGGAATACAGGTCGATGGCGGATTCGGTAAAGTTGCGGATGTGGGTGGAGCTGCCGATGGGCGCTTCCGTCACATAGGCGTGGTATTGGCCGGAAAACTGGTCGTCCCAGTCTTTCCGGTGATTGAAGTAGTCGGCGTTGATGGTCAGTTCGTTCTTGTTTTTGGCGCTGGCGGTACGGAAGTACGCGTTCACGCTGGGGTTGACGAGGCGCTGCGTACCCGTGGCGCCCTGGCGGAAAATGGAGTCCGGGAGGGTGGTGTAGTTATCGCCCAGCCGGGTGCGGCGGTTGAACATGCTTTTCACGAGCACACCAGCGGAGGAGGTTTTGGACAGATCGAAGTCGGCACCGGCGCGCACGTTGTGCGTATTCTTGTTTTCGCGGTTGTAATCGCTTTCGGTGAGCACGTATCCGTCGGTATACAGGCGGTCGTTGGTATTGTGGGTGAACGTTCTGGCGTAGTTATGATCGTAACCGCCATACAGGTTCACGCCTTTGCTGCGATGGTTCAGGGTGATGCCCTCGGTGGTGCGCAGGTAGCGCCCGAAGCCGCCGGTCAGCGTCACATTGCCGTTGGTGCCGAGGTCTTTGGGTTTGAACATTTTGATGTTGATGATGGCACCGTCCTGCGCGTCATATTTACCGCTGGGCATGCTCATCAGCTCGATTTTGTCGATGTTGCTGCCTGCGGTGGAGGCGAGGAGGGTTTTGAGGTCTTCCCCGCTGAGGCGCGCCGGCCGCCCGTCCAGGTAAACGGTCACGGGCTTGCCGTTGAGCTGGAGATTGTTGTTATTGTCTGTGATGACGCCGGGAGATTTGGTGACCACGTCCCAGGCATTGGAGCCCGCTGCGGTTACCGACTTCCCGACGTTCACGATCATGGTGCCGCCCTGCATGGTAACAGGGGGCGTGGTGCTGGTGACCTCATGGGTCTTGAGCTGCTTGACGGAAGGAGCAGGGATGGAGTCTTTCTTTTGCTGCGCATAGGCGGAAGGAGCTGCGGAAAGAATAGTTGCTGAAATGATAGCGGTTAAAAAGGTTTGCATACACTGAATTTGATGATGCAAACTTATACCGGCGCCCGCCGGACTAAAAATTCGATACACCAACAGCCTGTTTTACATGATGAAACCGGTTTGCGGTTGACGAATCGCGCTTCCTCTGCTGTACAAAGAAAAAAGCCGTCTTCCTACGAAAACGGCTTTCAATTTATTTGATAATCAATTATTTATTTCACCGGTTCTACCTTAAAACCCTTCTTTTTCAGCAGACTGATCACACCTTTTTCACCGCCCAGGTGCATGGCCCCCACGGCAAAAAGTGCCCCGTTCTGCCGCATGGCCTTGTCCATCACGGGGATCCAGTTGCGGTTGCGGTTGTACACGAGCACGTCTTCATATCCCTTGAATTCGGGCGATTCCCCCAGCATCTGGTGCAACGCGGCCACATCGCCTTTCTTGTAATTGGCGATCAGCCGGCTGAAAATCGCCTTCTGTTTGGGAATGTCATTTATATAGTCCATGATCATCCGCGCCTCCAGCGAGTCGGGCATGTTGTCGAACACAGCTATCTGGTCGGCGATTTCTTCCAGCCCTTCCACCGGCTTGCCGGCGCCTTTGGCCAGTTCCATGAGCTTCTGTTCGTAGGAAACGGAAGTTTTGCATTCCAGCATTTTGGGAAGGATCACGCTGAGCAACACCATGGGCTTCATCTTTTTAAAGTTGACGAGGTCCATGCCCAGGCTGTCGCTCATGAAACGGTCCAGCTTCTTGAAATCTGCCGGGGTAAAGGCGTCGGAAAGGGAATAGCCCGGTTCGTTGCTTTGCAGCAGCGGTGCCATGGCCAGTATGAGATTCGGATCGTCCATATCTACTTCGAGGTAGAGCGATTGGGTGGTTTTGACGGCTTTTTCCAGTCCGGCGGGCATTTTGAAATCCCGCTCGCAGATAAGGTGGACGGTGCCGTAGAGGTACGACGGCTGGGAGAGGCCGTTGCCTGAAATCCTGTACAGCAGCGTTTGTTGGGCAAAAGCAGGGATCGTGAGGCAGAGGGATGCGATGACGGCGAACGTTTTTTTGAACATGAAGCGGAGCATTTAAGTACGGGAATAATATTGAAGGAGCTGGGCGGCGATCATTTCGAGATCGTCCGGTGTATGAAGGGCCGACAGGATGATCCGGTTGATACGGTCGCCCTGCGGATCGGGATAGGCGAAGGAGGAAATGAGCGAATCGCGGGACAGCAGCCAGCTGTACACCGCTTCCGACGGGTCTTCCAGCACGAACATGGGCAGTTCGTGGGGATGCGGCAGTTCATCGATGGCGCCGGTCAGCCGTTCCAGTGCGGTAATATTGCCGCGGAGCAGTTTGCGGGCGTCCGAGAAAGCGTGCTCGGCCTTCAGCCAGGCGAACGCGTTCGCAGGAATGATCGGCGTGCTGGCTGTGAAAAGCGGTAACCTGCGGATGGCGGCGATATCTGCCGCGTGCCCCGCCACCATGCCCCCTTCCAGGCTGTACGCCTTCGCCAGCGATGCGGTGATCAGGTAATGCGCGTTCTCCGATATGGGCAACATCCCCGAAATCCCTTCACCCCGCACCCCCAACACACCTATCCCGTGCGAATCGTCGATCAGGACGAGAGTTTTGCGCTCCAGGCGCGCCAATGCACTGAAATCATGCACTTCGCCGCGCAACGGGTCCACCGCGTCACTGATGAGCACGTAAGTGTGGTCGGGCTCGCGGTTGAGCATGTCCACCGTCGTATCCAGCCAGTCCTCCCAATTCCCGGAAGTCACCGCCGCGCCGGGGAACCGCAACGCAGGGTGCGCGCCGGGCGCATACAACGGCGTTCCTTTGGTGACGGCATAGGTAACGGCCGCCTGGGCGGAAAGGTAGCCCGATGAGAAGCAGGCCGCCGCCTGTTGGCCGGTATGCACCGCCAGCGCATGTTCCAGCTCCTCGTACAGCCGCAGTTGCAGGTTGCCGATGCGGCTGCTGGGGTACACGCTGCCGAAGCGTTCCTGTCCTTCCGCCAGCAATTGCCGGAAAACGGGAGACGTGTGCATCCCCAGGTATGAAAACCCGGAGAAGAACAGCATTTCACGGCCGTCGCAAACGACCGTCCTGCCGGGCATACTGTCTGTTATCTTGATCATGTTACTGTTTCCGGGTGTGGAGCACGAAATAATATTCGCCGGTCGTCACTTTCATATCGAATTCCGTATCCGTCAATTTCACCACCTCCACCAAATGCTCAGACCCGCGCGATCCGTTGGCGCCCGTCACCGAAATGATCTTGCCGTTGCTGAGCAGGGAATACTTCCCGCTGTCGGGCACGCCGCCGATGGTGGCGATGAACAGGTCGTTGTCGAGAAACTGGTAGTAAGCGTCGCTGTAATATCCGTCTTTCAGGTCTTTGGCCTGCGAAGCCTGCACATGGTTATACGAACTTCCCGCGGGAACGGTCACGTCGTAGACTTTCCATTTCTTGTGTTGCAGCAGGGCGTTCGTTTTACCGGAATTGCAGGCGGCGAGCGCTATCGCGGCCGATAGGAACAGGATGGGTATCTTCATTTGCCGGCGGCTTTTTCGTCGTTGAATTGTTGCGACCGCCCCACGGGAATGGATAAACTGTCCCATCCTTCTGCCCGCATGATCTTGCCGAGATACACGATCTGGCCCACGTGGTACGGATAATGGGAAAGCTGGCGATTGAGGGCGTCCATCACGGTATGCGGTTCGGTGCGGATGTAGACCGTTTTGCCGAGGTCTTCTTCTGAAAGGCTGTCGATGGCGCTGATCAGGCAATCCCATCCCTTATTCCACATATCCAGCAAATCGGCCATGGTAGCGTCTGGCGCATCGTCGATGAACTCGGCGTCGCGCTGGCGCCAGGGTTTTTCCCCGTCGCTGGTGAGGAAATCCGTGAAGCGCGACAGCATATTCCCGCTCATATGTTTGACGATGATATAAATATTGTTGGGCTGGCCCGCAGGCTGCCAGTGGATCTGCTGATCGCTCAGCTGCCGGAAGGTTTTCTCGGCGAGTTCCTTGTAGGAGAGCAGTCGTTTCTTCGCACTGTCCAGGTAAAGTCTCATACGGTTTGATCTTTTTGATGGAAGATTAAATGTACGAATTTATTCACCGGCCACGCTGTCGTCTCCCCGCCAATCGCCTACCGCTTCGATCTTCCCGTTTTCGATGCGGATGAGTTCCGTCCGGCTCCAGGGGCCGCCGGTTTTCAGTTTATATCCCATTTTCTCCAGTGCGGCGCGCGTGGCTTCCGGGAATTCCCTTTCCACCATCACATCTTCCGGCCACCATTGGTGATGGAATTTGGGTGCGTTGACGTTGGTTTTCGCATCGAGGCCGTATACGATGTCGTTAACGATAGTCTGGAACATGGATGTGATGATGGTGGAGCCTCCCGGCGTGCCGGTCACCAGGTACGGCTTCCCGTTTTTCAGCACGATGGTGGGCGTCATGGAGCTGAGCATGCGCTTTCCCGGCGCGATGGCGTTGGCTTCGGTGCCGAGCAGGCCGTACATGTTGGGCGCGCCGGGCTTCACGGAGAAATCGTCCATCTCGTTGTTGAGCAGGAACCCCGCGCCGCCCACCACAACTTTGCTGCCGTAACCGCCGTTCAGTGTGGTGGTGACGGCCACGGCATTACCTTCGGCGTCTACCACGCTGAGGTGGGTGGTTTCCATGCTTTCGAAGGGGCCGCCGGCTTTGATGTCTTTGCTGGGCGTGGGTTTGCCGGGTGTGAAGTCTGCCATGCGCTGCCGGAGATAGGCGTTGCCGGTCAATTGCGCCACCGGTACTTTCACGAAGTCTGGATCGCCGAGGAATTCGGCACGGTCGGCATACGCCCGTCTTTCCGCTTCGATCATGCGCTGAACGGCTTCCGGGCTATGGAACGCGAATTGTTCCGGATGCGTCGCATCCATCATGCCGAGCATTTGCTGCAGCCCGATGCCGCCGCTGCTGGGGAGGGGCATGCTGATGACGGTATGCCCGCGGAAATCGAATTCCACGGGTTTGCGGGAAGCCGCTTTATAGGCGGCCATATCTTTTTCGGTGATGATCCCGCCGCCGCGTTTCATTTCTGCGGCTACGAGTTTGGCGGTTTCTCCGGCATAAAATCCTTTCATGCCTTTCCGCGCAATCCGGCGCAGGGTGCCGGCGAGGTCCCGCTGCACCAACGTATCGCCCGCTTTCCAGGGCGCATCTTTCACGAACGCCACGGGGCGCGTGTTCAGCTGGATAAATGCTTCCCGCAAACGGTTGAGCCCGTCGGCCTCGCGCTCCGTGATCACGAACCCTTTCTCCGCCAGTTCGATAGCCGGCGCCGCGAGGCGGGAGAGGGGAAGCCTGCCATATTTCTGCGATGCCACGAGCCCCGCTACCGTTCCGGGTACCCCCGCGGCCAGGTGCCCGTCCAGCGACCGGCGCACCACCGGATTGCCGGCGGAATCCAGGTACATATCGCGGTACGCCCTGGCCGGGGCTTTCTCGCGGTAGTCGATCGAAATGTTCCGTCCGTCGGCCAGCCGCGCCACCAGAAAGCCCCCACCGCCCAGGTTCCCCGCCGCCGGATATACGACCGCCAGCGCCAGCTGCACCGCAATGGCCGCATCCACGGCATTGCCCCCTTCCCGCATGATCCGCGCACCCGCCTCGCTGGCCAGCGGATGGGCACTCGATACGGCGAACCGCTTCGCTTCCATGTATTTACGAACGGAATAATGATATGGACCGGGCTGCTGCGCCACGGAAACCAGACAGGTCAACAGCAGCAGGGGGAACAAAAAGATGCGCATAGGTCTCGAGCGTTTCACCCCAAAATACGGATATTTTCCGGGTTGGGGCGCGCTACCGCGATGCGCTTTTTCCCTATCTTAGCCGGATACTACGACCATATGAAGTCCTTTTTCTGCTCCTTTATCCTGACTATTTCCCTGCTGGCCGCCCGGGCGCAGCAATCCCCCTCGGAATTCCTCGGATACCCGCTGGGGACGAGGTTTACGCCACATCATAAAGTGGTAGATTATTTCCGTAAGCTGGCCGACGGCAACCGAATGGTACGGCTCGAGACGTACGGACAAACCTACGAAGGGAGACCCCTCATCCTGGCCGTGCTGTCTACACCGGAAAATATCGCGCGGATAGAAGATATCAGGAAAGGGAACCTCGCGCTGCTGGACGGTGGCGCAACGAAAGACCAGCCCGTCATCATCTGGCTGAGCTATAACGTGCATGGCAACGAAGCCGTGTCTACCGAAGCGGCCATGCGCACGGCGCATTCGCTGTTGACCGACCGCCAGGAACTGCTGAAAAATGCGGTGATCATCATCGACCCCTGCCTCAACCCGGATGGGCGCGACCGCTACGTGAACTTCTACAATTCCGTGCACGCCCGCATCCCCGACGCTACGCCTTTCTCGCGGGAGCACGTGGAGCCCTGGCCCGGTGGCCGCCCCAATCACTATTATTTCGATCTGAACCGCGACTGGGCCTGGCAATCGCAGGTGGAATCGCGGCAGCGCGTGGCGCAATATAACCGCTGGATGCCGCAGGTACACGTAGATTTTCATGAACAGGGCGTAGATGCGCCGTATTATTTCGCGCCGGCGGCGGAACCGCTGCACGATGCTGTAACCGAATGGCAGCGCGCCTTCCAGACGCAGATCGGGAAACATAACGCAACATATTTCGATGCCAACGGATGGCTGTATTTTACCAAAGAGCAGTTCGACCTGTTCTATCCCAGCTACGGCGATACCTATCCCACTTACAACGGCGCCATCGGTATGACGTACGAACAGGGAGGAAGCGGCCGCGCCGGCCTGGCGATCCTCAACCGCGAAGGCGATACGCTGCGGTTGAAAGACCGGTTAGACCATCACTTTACGACCGGGATCGCTACCATTGAAGTTTCCGTGGCGCAAGCGGGAAAACTGGTGGACGAATTCGGGAAATTCTTCCGGGATGCCCGTCAGCAGCCGGTTAGCGAATACAAAACTTTCGTGGTGAAGAGTGGCGGGAATACCGAAAAGCTCATGTCGCTGGTGGAAACACTGCGTAGGAACGATATTAAATACGGCTTCGCGACGGGTAACTCCGCCGGTAATGGCTTCAATTATTTTACCGGTAAAACGGAGAATTTTTCCCTCGAAAAAGGTGACCTGGTGGTGAGCGCCTACCAGCCGCGCTCTACGATGGTGCGCGTGCTTTTTGAGCCGGTAGCACGGCTGACGGACAGCGTCACTTACGATATTACCGCCTGGGCGATGCCTTACGCCTATGGATTGCCCGCCTACGCCGTGAAGGCGCGGTTGCAGCCTGCGGTTTCGGATGCGCCGGAGAAAACGGAGATCCCCCCGGCAGCGGGTGCCACGTACGCCTACCTCGCCGCCTGGAACAGTATGAAGGACGTAAAATTCCTCGCCGCCCTGCTCAACCGCAACATGCGGGTCCGCTATGCCGAGGCGCCGTTCACCATCGGAGGGAAAATCCATCCCGCGGGTACGCTGATCATCACCAAATCAGGCAATAGCTCGCTGGATGCGATCCCTGCCATTGCCGCACGTATGGGCGTGAACGTTACCCGCGTGCCAACGGGGTTCGTAGACAAAGGGGCTGATTTCGGCTCAGACAAGATCCGTTTCATCCGCAAGCCAAAAGTTGGCGTGCTCGCCGGAGACGGCGTGTCGTCCCTGGGAATGGGCGAAGTCTGGCATTATTTCGAAGAACAGATAGAATATCCGCTGACGGTGTTGCCCGTGGCGGCATTGCCCGGTTCCAGCTGGAAAGACCTCGATGTGCTGATCATCCCCGACGGCAGATATGAAGCGTTGAAAGATAAAAACACGGCTTCCCGGTTGAAAGACTGGGTATCCGCCGGCGGCCGCCTGATCGTGATGGAAGATGCCGTGGCGCAACTGGCAGAAGGCGAGTGGGGGATTGCCATGAAGAAGGAAAAGGACGAAGAGAAGGAAGGAGCTGACGACAAACCGGCCAAGAGCCCATACATTAATTTAAAATCCTACGCCAACCGGGAGCGCGAAAGCGTGTCGGGATTTATCCCCGGCGCGATCTATAAAGTGCATATGGACAAAACCCATCCGCTGGCGTTCGGCTATCCTGAATACTACTATACGCTGAAACAGAACGATCAGTTGCTGGCGTATTTCAAGGACGATGGCTGGAACGTGGGCGCGCTCAAGGGCGACGATTACCTGACCGGTTTCGTGGGCGCCACGGCCCGGGAGCGCCTCCGCGACGGTCTCGTATTCGGCGTCAAGGAAATCGGCACCGGCGAAGTGGTGCTGATGACGGATAACCCGCTCTTCCGCTCCTTCTGGGAAAACGGTAAGCTGCTTTTCGGCAACGCCGTGTTCTTCGTGGGGCAGTAATGGAGGAAAATCATTAGTGAAAAGGCTGGCCTTTTCACTAATGATAGCTAATTTGAAGCATATCAGGATACGCCGGTACGATTAATTATTAAAGTAACGATGCTGTCGGCAATTGTATTGAGTTGATCTGATATTGTGTTTTCAACATCCGACCATGTATTTTCAATTTCGAACCTTTCATTCCAGTCCAGCGCTGAAATACTGGCATTGGCGGGCATATTCAGCGTAATTGAATTGGAAAAGAATACACCGTTCACATTGTAGAATCTTTCCCTGCCATTTCGGATCATGGCGTCTACATCTTCCAGTACCAGGTGAGATGAAATGAAACTGATATCGGCAGGCCGAAAATGGTTGTTAAAGTAGTTGTCGACGGTCCCATATTCCCCAATTTTTTCCTGATAACTTCTATTCCCAAAGGAGGCTGTTTGATATTTCCGTTTGATGTCGGCGTGTGTAATTGGAAAAATCAGATTTGTGGGGAGGCGATCATATGCATGTCCGCATAGTTTTTTGATGAGTAACTTTTGAAGGGTTGTTTTGCCTGTTCTATCATCACCAATAAGGATGTAGAGCTGTTTGGATTTAATAAACATTCGGATCGATTTTCCGGCAATGTAGCAAAAAACAACAAAGCCGCCCGGCAGACCGGGCGGCTTTGTTTATGTCGAAACAATTGCATTTACATTTTCCGCTTGATGCCGCAACCTACGGAGGCGGTGGAAGGGTTGGGGATGGGCTTTCCTGCAACCATGGCCTGGATGGCGGTTTGCAGGTATTTCTCTTTTACGTCTGGCGCGCTGCCGGGATTATCGTCGATCGCGCCTTTGTAGACGAGTGTGCCGCTCTTGTCGAACAAATAACATTCGGGCGTACGGTCTGCATTGAACGCATCCGCCACCTGGTTGTCTTTATCCACGACATATGGCCATTGATACGATTGATGGCGCGCATACGCCTGCATAGCTTCGAAAGAATCGCCGCTGGTACGGGCCGCTTCGTTGGAATTGACGAGGATCACGCCGATATTGTTCTTCTGCGCGAACTGGCAGATGGCACGGGTACGGTCCTGGTTGCGGATAACGTACGGACAAGTATTGCAGGAAAACATAACCAGCAATCCGTTGGCTTTTTTCGCATCGTTCAGCGACAACTCCCTGCCGGAAACATCCTTCATCTTCACATCGGCTTTTGGCAACTTCGCCCCGATGTCAAGGAAAGCGGGCGAACGGAATGAAACCACCGCAGCCGCAATCAACAGGAGGAAAAAGAACTGCTTTTTCATAGGCCTCCATAATTTGGTTGATATGAAATTAAGGTATTTCGAGGGCAAACAGAAGCCATCCATCCTATTTTCCGGATGGTACTATGAAAGTCCCTGTAACTCAGGCGATTCTTCCTTTTCCCTTTCCGCCGCTATCTCCCGCAACGTACTGATACTCGTGTTCAGTTCGAAGCCGATCAGCAGGATAAATGAGTTGAAATACACCACCAGCATAAGCACGAGGATGGTACCAATGGAACCGTAAATCTGGTTGTACCGCGCGAAGTTGTTCACCCAGAAAGAAAATCCCAGCGTCACCACGATCATCGCGATGGTAGCGAAAGTAGACCCCGCGGAAATGAATTTCCACTTCTTCCGCACCGCCGGCCCAAACCGGTAAATGAACGAAATAATAGAAAAGAAAAGCAGCACGATGAGCGTCCAACGCACCACCTGCAGCAAAAACTGCGAATATTCGTTGTCGATGCCGATGTATTCTAACACGTTCTTCAGCAGCGTGCCCTGCATGATGATGAGCACCACCGTGGCCAGCAGGAGGAAAACGAGGAAGATGGTCAGCTTCAGCGCGGTGAGCCGCGTTTGCCACCAGGTGCGCTGCCGGAACCCGGGCAGCAGTTTATCGAACGACCGTAGCATGCCCATCACGCCGTTCGACGAGTAATAAAAGCTGAGCACGAATGCAACGGAAAGCAGCGTGTTGCGCTGGGTGTAAAGGAAATCGTGGATCATGTCGCGCACGATGATGTAGCTGTTGTAATTCGGCGTGATCGTTTGCGCAAGGTCGTACAGCGTAGGTTCCACGTTTTGCAGCGGAATGAACGGAACGAGCGTGAAAAGGAAGATGAAAAACGGCGGGATGGCCAGCAGGAAGTTGAATGAAATGGCCGCGGCTCTTTCCACAAGACTTTCCTTCGCCGTTTCCTTGAGGAAAAATACGATGACGTCGTAAAGGGGCGCGCCGTCGAACCCCGGTAATACCAGTGTTTTGCTTTTATGCGTCAGCCACCGTACGGGCCGGGATTCGAGGATGAGTTTTTCTACGTCGATCATCTATTGGGAGTTGGACCGCCGTAAAAATACGAATTATTTGATGCCCCTCGCGTTGAGGCCTTTCTGGTAGGCGCGCGCATTGTCGAGATGCTCCTTAAACGTGACCGCGAAAGAATGATATCCGCTACCATCGGGCCTTGCGGCGAAATAGAGGTAATCCGTTTCTGCGGGCGTCAGCACGGCGTCGATGGATTTGGCGGAAGGCGTGCAGATCGGGCCGGGAGGGAGGCCGTAATAACGGTAGGTATTATACGGAGAATCGAATTCGGTATGGACATTGTAAATCCGGCGCAGCGCGAAATTTCTTAACGCAAACTTGACGGTGGGGTCGGCACCGAGCTTCATGCCGGTCCGCAGCCGATTGAGGTATACGCTGGCGATGACGGGTTTCTCGTCGTGCCGGTTGGTTTCCTCTTCCACGATAGAGGCGAGCACGGTTACCTGAACGGGGGTGAGGTTGAGCGCGGTGGCTTTGCTGCGGCGCGTTTCGTTCCAGAAATCAGCGTAGCCTTCTTCGATCTTTTCGAAAACTTTGGCGGCGGAGGTGTTCCAGTAAAACTCGTAAGTATTGGGTACGATGGCGCACATCACGGTGGTGGAATCGAGCCCGAACTGGCGGAGGTACACGGCGTCTTCCATAATGGCGCGCATGGCGGTAGAATCCGCTTCCAGGTTGTTGGAAACGAGGCGGATGAAATCGTCTTTCAGCCGGAGTTTATTGATGACGAGGCGCACGGGCGATTGGCGGCCGCTGCGGAGGATGCGGACGATCTCGAGGTTGCCCATTCCTTTTTTGATTTCGTACCGTCCTGCTTTCACGCGGGAGGGATATCCGAGCTGGCGGGCCACGATGTTAAAGGTGGCGCGGGAGGAAATGATCTCCTGTTCCTGCAAGCCTTTCAACACATCTTCGTACCGGCTGCCGGTAGGAATGTAAAAGTACTTTTTATCGCCGAAGGAGCGGGTGTTGGGCCCCATGAGCAGGTATGCCGCTATCACGAGTGCGCCTGCGATAAGGCAGGAGCCGATGATAGCGATCCGGCGCACCCAGGGAGAAGTGTTCTTTTTGGTTTTGTTACGCATATTGGATAGAAGGCGGAGTATAGTCAACAAAAAACCCCGCTTTTAACGGCGAGGTCTTTGTAAATATTATTCGGAAGGAATATTTAGTGTTTGGCGGAGTCGTTGGCGGGCTGAACCGGAGGAGCGGCCTGCTGTTGTGCGCCGGGGAGCGGAGTGGCGTTGTTAGCCGGAGCTGCGCTGTGTGCACGTTCGCTGGCGCTCTGGGGCATGTTGCTGCCGCCGCCGGTGCCTGCGGAACCGATGAACATGGTAGAAGTAAGGCATAAAACGGCAATAACGGCCGCCAGTACCCAGGTGCCTTTTTCCAGCACGTCGGTCGTTTGGCGAACGCCCATCACCTGGTTGCCAAAACCGCCGAGGTTACCGGCGAGACCGCCGCCTTTGGGGTTTTGTACCAATACGAAAAAGCCAAGCAGAATACAGGCAATCACAATCAATATTCCAAAGAAAATCAACATATTAGCTACTAGTTATGAGTTGTCAATTGTTTTGTAAGTCTTTAATCTTCTGCGCAAAGTACGCTTTTTTGCCCGGATTAAGCAAACTTAATTTTTGATAAACGGCGATGGCTTTTTCAGGCTGATTTTGCCGTACCCAGATCTCGGCCAGCGTTTCGGAAACGATGTCGTCGTTCAGGGTGATAGACTGTATGGCCATGGCTTCCACGCGTTCGGTCACTTCCGGGTCGTCGTCTTCGTAAAGTTTGTGCAATTGCTGATGGTACCAGTCTTTGGTGGCTTTTCCGGCGAAGTTGTCCTTGATCTGGCGGAGCCAGTCGGTAAAGCTTCTCATTTCAGCGGCGGCTTTTGCGGTCATGCTTTCAGCGTTAGTCGGCTCTTTCAGTTTTTTATATGCGAAATAGTCTTCCGTGAACAGGGGCTGGAAGGTAAGCTCGGTTTCCTGGGCAGGTGCGTCCATGGGGTGGATGCGGATGGGCGCTTCGCCGTCGGCGGGCTCAGCTTCCGGCGCGGGCGGAATAGCGATGCCGTGGCCTTCGGGGGCCTGGCCCGTGGGGATTTCCACTTCCTCCTCCTCGATCTCCGGTTCGTAAGTAACGGGCTCGTGGGGATGGGCGGCTTCCGGCGCAGGCGGAATAGCGATGCCGTGGCCTTCGGGGGCCTGGCCCGTGGGGATTTCCACTTCCTCCTCCTCGATCTCCGGTTCGTAAACAGCGGGCTCGTGGGGATGGGCGGCTTCCGGCGCGGGCGGAATGGCAATGCCATGGCCTTCGGGGGCATGGCCCGTCGGGACTTCTATTTCCTCTTCTTCTATTTCCGGTTCGTACACGGCGGGCGCTTCCGTGCGGAGGGATTCATAATCCACCGCAATCACGTCGTCGGGCACTTCGAGGTTACGGGCGGCGTCGAACGCGACTTTCTCTTCTTCCGCTTCATAATCCACAGACACCACGTCGTCGGGTACTTCGAGGTTGCGGGCGGCATCGAACGCGACTTTCTCTTCTTCCGCTTCATAATCCACAGACACCACATCGTCGGGCACTTCGAGGTTGCGGGCGGCGTCAAACGCGACTTTCTCTTCTTCCGCTTCATAATCCACAGACACCACGTCGTCGGGCACTTCCAGGTTGCGGGCGGCATCAAAAGCAGCTTTATCAGCTTCCGCTTCATAATCTACCGCTACCACTTCGTCTACTTCCGTAGGCGGTGCAGCGATGTGGGAAGTATCGGCAACGAGGGCGGCGGCAGCGGCGCGGTCTTCGGCTTCCAGTTCGTCCAGGATGGCCTGGTCTTCGGCGCTGATCCCGTTTTCCTCGGTCTGCAACACGATTTTCTCTTCCGGCAGCAGTGCCGGTCCTTCCGGAACGGCGTTGCTTTCCCAGGCTGTCCGGGAATCCGCCGCAGGGGCGGGCGCCTCCAGTTCGTCGAGCAGCGTGGATTCTTCTTCGTCCACTTCCGCTTCCAGCGATGGGCTGTGAAGGGCAGGCTGCTGGTCGGCCGCGGCTTCCACGTTATCGATAATGGCCTGGTCCTGGCCGTTTACCGCGTCTTGCACGGCAATTTCGCCGGACTGCCAGGCGTCTGCCGGTTCGGCCGCAGGGGCCGGGGCTTCCGCGGGCGCATTTTCGGATGCCAGCTGGTAAAGGTATTGCGGCGTGCTGGTATACAGCTGTGCCGCCTTGAAAACCGGGTTCTGGAAATCCGGTGTGTATGCGAATTGTTTTTGCGCCAGCAGGACCCGGGCGGCCGCGAAATACGGGTACTGCTCCACCAAACGCTCCAGCGCCTGCTGGTCTACGTTCCGCAGCTCATCTTCGTGAAAAATATGATCTATGATCCTGTTTGGCGTCATGTGCGCTAAAATATGAAAATAATGTCTAAATCAAAGAAAGGCTACCAGTTCGCGAAGGCCCGGTTGAAGATATCGTCTACCAGGTTGGGGACGATCTCGGCGATCAGCGCGGATTCCGACTCGGCGATCGTACGCTGGGCGTTGAAGTCGGCCGAACGGGAGAACGACTGGTTGGTAAATCCGCCTTTTTTGTCGCCCACCCGGGTAATGAAGGTCACGTTCACGGTGATGGTCAAACGGGCGGAAGCCGGTTTATCGATATTGGTCACCGCGGAGTTGGACACGGAATAGCCCGTGATGGTGCCGCGGAACTCGTAATCGGCCGTCTGGTCGTTGGTTTGGGCGAGGCGTGTCTGCGCGAGGATCTTCTGGCGGAGCTTTTCGGTGATGTTCTGGCTCAGCTGCGGGTTATTCTGCGGTGCACGGTTCTCGAAAAAGCGCACCAGTACGGTTTTTGCCGCAGGGTCGATGCGGGCGCCGCTGGCGGAATACTTGATGGTACAGCCACCGATGCCTGCCCAAAGGGCCAGGCCCGCCAGCAGGGCGATGTATCTGGACATAGGTCGTTTATTCATGAATGTTATACTCCTTCAGTTTACGGTACAGGGTGCGTTCCGAAATACCGAGATCGAGCGCGGCATCTTTCCTTTTCCCTTTATGCTTGCGCAGCGCCTTTTCGATCAGTTCTTTTTCCTTGTCGGCGATGGAAAGCGTTTCTTCCACCTCTTCATGATGATCGATGGCATTGTCTTTCAGGATGATCGGTTGCGCGGTGGCAGGTGCGGCGATGATGTTGGGGGTTGTCATCACCGGAGCTTCGGCCGGCTGATACGATCCCGCCAGTGCGCCGGAATCCGCGTAGGCGGCGTGTTGCGCCATATTCGGGTTTTGCAGCACTTCGAAAAACATCTTTTTCAGTTCCGTCACATCTTTCTTCATGTCGAAGAAAAGTTTGTAAAGGATATCGCGCTCGGAAGCGAAATCGCCGTTGCCCTGGTGGCCGCCCGGCGCCAGCATGGGCAGGCGGTTGACGGTGGGCTGCTCCGGCAGGAAGTGTTGCAGGTCGTTTGCCGTCACCAGCTTCTCGGGTGCCAGCACGGAAATCTGCTCGGCGATGTTCTTCAGTTCGCGCACGTTCCCGGGCCAGGGGTAATTCACGAGCACGTCCCGCGCTTCTTCGTTCAGCTGGATGGAAGTCGTTTTGTACTTCTCCGCGAAATCCACGCAGAACTTGCGGAAGAGCATGGGAATATCTTCTTTCCTGTCGCGCAGCGAAGGCACGCGGATGGGAACGGTATTGAGGCGGTAATAGAGGTCTTCGCGGAATTTGCCTTGTTGCGTACGCTCGAGCAGGTCGCGGTTGGTGGCGGCGATCACGCGCACATCGGTTTTCTGCACTTTTGAGGAGCCCACGCGGATGTATTCGCCGGTTTCCAGCACGCGGAGCAGGCGCGCCTGGGTGCCGAGCGGCATTTCCCCGATCTCGTCGAGGAAGATGGTGCCGCCGTTCACGGTCTCGAAATAACCTTTACGATTATCTACCGCGCCGGTGAAAGATCCTTTTTCATGCCCGAACAGCTCCGAATCGATCGTGCCTTCCGGGATGGCGCCGCAGTTCACGGCGATGAAAGGATTGTGCTTACGGGCGCTCAATGCATGGATGATCTGGGAGAATACTTCCTTGCCCACCCCGCTTTCGCCGGAAATCAGCACCGTCAGGTCTGTATTGGCGACCTGCGCGGCTACCTGCAGCGCGTAGTTGAGCGACTGCGAATTGCCGATGATGCCGAAGCGGTTTTTTATGCTTTGAATATTGTCCATTCTATAATATGTTTTTTCAGCAGCGGCCCACAACGGTACCGATGAGGGTGCCTGCCGTACAGTCATCAATTTTGACCATCACGTATTCGCCTTTACGGAGGTCGGATTTGTCGAACACGGCTACTTTGTTATGGTCGGTGCGACCGAACAGTTGCGTGTCCGATTTCTTGGAAGTGCCTTCCACGAGCACTTTGAAGGTTTTGCCTACGTCTTTCCGCATGCTGTCGAGCGAATGGCCGCGGTGAAGGGCAACGATTTCGGCGAGGCGGCGCTTTTTCACGTCTTCCGGCACATCGTCCTGGTACCGGCGGGCGGCGAGGGTGCCGGGGCGTTCGGAATAGGCGAACATGTAGGCGAGATCGTATTTGGCATATTCCATGACGGAAAGCGTGTCCTGGTGGTCTTCTTCCGTTTCCGTGCAAAAGCCGGTGATGACGTCTGTGGAAATGGCGCAACCGGGGAGGATTTCGCGGATGCGGTCGATCTTTTTGAGGTACCATTCCCGGGTGTAGGTGCGGTTCATCAATTGGAGAATGCGGGTGGAGCCGCTTTGCACGGGAAGGTGGATATAATTGCAGATGTTTTCGTGCCGGGCCATGGTGTGCAGCACTTCATCGGTAATGTCTTTCGGGTGGGAGGTGCTGAAGCGCACACGCAGGAGGGGGCTGATCTCCGCCACTTTTTCCATGAGGCGGGCGAAGGTAACGGTTTCGTTGCCGGCTTCGTCCACGAAGTAATAGGAGTCCACGTTCTGGCCGAGGAGCGTCACTTCGCGGTAGCCGCGTTCGAAAAGGTCGGTGGCTTCTGCCATGATGGAATGCGGGTCGCGGCTGCGTTCGCGGCCACGGGTAAAAGGCACAACACAGAAAGTGCACATATTGTTGCAGCCGCGCATGATGGATACGAAGGCGGTGACGCCGTTGCTGTCCAGCCGCACGGGGCTGATGTCGCCATAGGTTTCTTCGCGGCTGAGGAGCACGTTGATGGCTTTCTGGCCGGTGCCGGCTTCTTCGATGAGGCTGGGGAGGGTGCGGTATGCGTCGGGGCCTACTACAAGGTCTACCAGTTTTTCCTCTTCGAGGAATTTGGATTTGAGGCGTTCGGCCATGCAACCGAGCACGCCCACGAGGAAGTGGGGTTTCTGTTGCTTGGTTTTCTTGAACTCGGTGAGGCGCTGGCGAACGGTTTGTTCCGCTTTTTCGCGGATGGAGCAGGTGTTGAGGAGGACGAGGTCCGCCTCTTCGACGTTGCGGGTGGCGCCGAAGCCTTGTGTATTGAGGATGGAGGCGACGATTTCACTGTCGTTGAAATTCATCTGGCAACCATAGCTTTCGATATAGAATTTTTTTGCATAGGTCTGGCTATCACCCGAATTCGGGGCGATAGCTTCGCCCTGGCGGCTCTCGTCATGTACTTTCTGAACTGTTTCCAGCATGCCTGTCAAAATTTTGAACAGCAAAAATAGTAAAAAAATGACAGAATGACAGGGTGAATCACGGAAAAAGAGGGACTAATCACGGGGCGGGAACGCACCCGGGCGGGTGGCGGGATCCGGGGGATGGAAATACACGCCCCGCAAAATGATACCGGAAAAGGTTAAAAAACTATCTGGCTGAATGCAAACGATTGCATAATTTAGGAAAGAGTTGATCCTGCGCCAGGGGCCGCGCCGTTGCCGGTCTGTTTAAGTTTTTGCGAACCTGACTATATGCTGTATTGAAACTACCTAAACCCGGAAGTATTGTTCCCGTTATGGATTGTTAGCCGTAAATCCCCTGCAGTCGAGCATCGTACCCACTATCCGCTTTTTGTTAACAATTATAAACCCGATCCCTTATGACGAAAATTGTCCTCGACAACTGCCGGCGGCCAGTCACCGCCCTGCTCGCGCTATTCCTTTCCTTTTTAATGCAATCGTATGCACAAACATTGCCCGCCAACTTCTCGCGGGTGAGCGTAACGGGTGGCTTGACCGGCCCCACATCCTTCGCCTTCCTGCCCGACGGGCGCGTCCTCATTTGCCAGCAAAACGGGCAGTTGCGGGTGTTCAAGAACGGCAGCCTCCTGTCTACCCCCGCCGTTTCCCTATCGGTCAATACCAGCGGGGAAAGGGGATTGATCGGCATCGCAGTGGACCCCGCCTTTTCCACCAACAGCTACATTTACCTGTATTACACCTCGTCGTCGGGCCCCCACAACCGCGTGAGCCGCTTCACCATGAACGGCGACCTCGCGCAGTCGGAACTGGCTTTGCTCGATATGCCCACCCTCAGCGCCATCTATCACAACGGCGGCGGCCTGGCATTCGACAACTCCGGCAAGCTCCTCATCGCCACGGGCGATAACAAGGTAGGCGCCAATTCCTCGAACCTGGACAGCTACCTCGGCAAAGTGCTCCGCATCAACACCGACGGCTCCGTGCCATCCGGCAACCCCTTCACCGGCGGCGCCCAGCGCAGCAGGGTATGGGCCTACGGCCTCAGGAACCCCTTCACCATCGCCACAGACCCCGTCAGCGGAAAAATCTACGTCAACGACGTGGGCGAAGCCACCTGGGAAGAAATCAACGACGCCACCACCGGAGGCCGCAATTTCGGATGGCCCACAAAGGAAGGGAATTGCACCTCCGGCTGCACGGGCTTCACCAACCCCATCTATGTGTACGCCACCAACCGCACCACCAATCCACCCAACGGACAAGGATGCGCCATCAACGGCGGCACGTTCCTCGCGGCCACCAACACCAACTGGCCGGCTACCTATCACGGCAAATACTTCTTCCTCGATTATTGCGGCTCCTGGATCGATTACATTAACCCCGCATCGCCAGCGACCCGGAACGGCTTCGCTTCCGCGCTCAGCGACGAGCTCACCACCATGAAGCAGGGCACAGACGGCGATCTGTATTTCCTCCGCAGGGCCAATAACACGCTTTACAAGATCATTTACACCGGCAGCGCGGCGCCCGTCATCACCGCGCAACCGCAAAGCATTTCCGTGCCCCAGGGCGGCAACGCCACCTTCACGGTTTCGGCAAGTGGCACACCGGCGCCCACGTTCCAATGGAGAAAAGGCGCTGCCAATATTGCCGGGGCCACGGCTGCCGCGTACACCATCAATAACGTACAACCCGCCATCGCCGGTTCGTATAACGTGGTGGTGACCAACAGCGCGGGATCCGTGACCAGCACCAGTGCCACCCTCACCGTAACCGCGCCCAACACGGCGCCTGTGGCTTCGATCGCAGGTCCGGCGAACGGCTCCGTGTTCAGGGGAGGAGACGTGATCAGTTACAACGGCAGCGGTTCCGATGCGGAAGATGGCACCTTGCCGGCTTCGGCGTTCGTTTGGTGGGTGGATTTCCATCACGCCAATCACCATCACCCCGGTCCTGCGTTGACGCCCGGCGCTGTATCGGGCAGTTTTCCCATTTCCACGCAAGGCCATACCGAAACCGATATCTGGTACCGGCTTTATCTGGAAGTAACGGATTCACAGGGAGGCAAAGACACGACGTTCGTCGAGATTTTCCCGGTGACGTCGGATGTAAGTTTGCAGTCGGTTCCTGCTGGACTTACCATCACGCTGAACGACATTCCCTATACCACGCCCCACGTCCAGAATTCCCTTTCGGGCATGGTGCGGCCCATGGCGGCGGTGAGCCCGCAGGTGCTGAACGGCACTACGTATGTTTTCGATTATTGGGAACATGGCGGACCGCGCGTGCAGAACATCACGGTCGGCGATAATCCCGTTACCTACACGGCGGTGTTCAAAACGGCGCCCGCGCCCGTGAACCTCCTGCCTGTGCACGACGCTTATGTGCGCGATGGAACGAATGCCGCCATCACCCACGGTACCACCGATTCCACATTGCTCATCACCAAAGTTTCGCCCGCAGGGCAGGTGAACAACGCCCGCGAAAGCTATCTGCAGTTCGATCTCGGCAGCATTACCGGTCCGCCGGCTTCGGTGGTTTTGAAGGTGTATGGGAAACTCGATCTGACGACGGTGCCTTCGGTAGGCGTAGGTGCTTATTCGGTGGCGAACACCACGTGGACGGAGAACACGCTCACCTGGAACAACAAACCCGCTACCAGCGCCAATCCACTGGCTTCGGTGATCGTAACCAATGCGGCGTTCGCCTATTACGAATTCGATGTTACGGCATATGTGCAGGCCGAGAAAGCTGCCGGCCGCAACAAGGTGTCGTTTGCGCTGAAGAGCCAGGCGGCACATGATCCGCGGATATTCTGGAATGCCAGCGAGTTCGGTTCCAACCCGCCGCTGCTGTCGGTGATCGCGGGAGACGGCGGTACCGAACCGCCCTGTGAACCGGTAACCGCGAGTGGCGACGACGGCAACGTGGCGGCCAATGTGCTCGACAATGATCTGGCCACGCGCTGGTCGTTCCAGGGCGACGGCCAATGGATCGCATTCTGCCTGGGCGATACGCTCAACGTGACGGCGGTGCAGATCGCATTCTACAACGGCAACGTGCGGTCATCCAACTTCGACATTCAGGCGAGCAACAACGGCAGCAGCTGGAACACGGTGGCGGCGGGCCTCAGCAGCAGCGGTACTTCGCTGGCGCTGGAAACGTTCAACATTCCGGCAACGCAGGCCAAATACATCCGCATCCTCGGCCACGGCAACAGCGTGAACTTATGGAACAGCTACACCGAAGTGAAATTTACGACAGGTGGTGGGGGAGGAACGGTGGAAACGGCGCTGACGGCCATTCACGACGCTTATGTGCGCAATGGCACCAACGCTGCGGTGACGCATGGCACTACCGATCCCAACGCACTTGTCGTGAAGCTCAACAGTTCACCCACGGCGGGCAACGACCGTATCACCTATCTCACCTTCAATACCGCCGGTATCACCGGAACGGTGAGCGATGTGAAGATCAGGCTGTTCGGCGGGTTGACGGACAATCGCAGCGCGAACATCCCCCTTACCGCCAGCGGTGTGGCTACCACTTCGTGGACGGAAAGCACCATCAACTGGAACAACAAGCCGGCCGCCGGCGCATCCGCATTGGCAACGGTTACGGTGACCGACTCGGTGCCCCGGCCCTACAATTGGGACGTGACCAGTTATGTGAACGCTGAAAGGGCGGCCGGCAGGAACACGGTATCGTTCGCCATCCAGGCCACGGCGGTTTCCACGCCGATCCTGACCTTCCGGTCAGACGAAGCGGGCGGCAATGTTCCTCAGCTCATCCTGACGCATACGCAAAGTCTCGCACCGACGGCGATCGCCATGGCGAAACTGCCCGAACCGGCGAAGGAAGGCGAACTTTTAGCGAGCTTCCCGAACCCCTTCGGCAACGAGCTGACAGTGACCTACACGCTTAAACATGAAGGCAGGGTGCAGCTCGCGCTGTTCGACGTGCAGGGCCGGCAAGTGGCGCTCCTGGCAGATGCCGTACAGCCTGCGGGCCAGCACAGGGCTACTTTCGGGGTGGCGAAACATCCATCCGGCATGTACATCCTGCAGCTGCGGCATGGCAATAAAGCGGTCCATCAAAAACTGGTGAAGAAATAGCAAACATAGCGGCGGCGCGGGTTTGTGCCGCCGCTAAAATTTTCGCGGCGGGATATTTGTTTTTGTGTCGCAAACAATAGTATATTTGTCCTCTTCCCCGCAAAAAACGGGGAAGATCAGCGGGAATAGCTCATTTGGTAGAGCATCAGCTTCCCAAGCTGAGGGTGGCCGGTTCGAGCCCGGTTTCCCGCTCAATGGAAAGGCAAACGTCGGAGGGCGTTTGCTTTTTTTATGTCCGGGCATAGGTGCCAAAGGGTTCGAGGACAAGGCCCAATGCACAGCACAGGTAAACCGCCAATACCCGCTCCGTTAACCGGGAAAGCGTATCCATTAATCGGGATGGACTGATCCTGCGAATTAAATTTACCTTGGGATCCTGATTCTAACCCCTGAAAATTCCATGCAAACCGAAATCGATAATTTCCGCATCATCGAAACGCCTGAAGCAGCAGAACTGTGGTTCCGCAGGTCGTTTAAGGATTGGTTCGACCTTTTCTTTTCCCTACTTTTTACTGGTGGCGCCGCATGGCTGACGGCCTTTGTCTTTCAAAGAGACGAAATGGGAGGAGGGAGCATTGTGTTTGGGGTTTTCATCACGATCATCACGGTGCTCCTGGCGGCCGATTGTTGGTCGCGGGTTGTGAGCGCTACAGGCAGGATACTATGGATCGATAAACGGGCGAAAACCCTCACCATCCGGCCCAACATTTTTACACGCCGTACCTTTCCCCTGAAAGCTGTCGCAGGTCTCACTTCCAGCGAGCGCGGCAGCCGGCCCGACCGCTTGCATTACATCCGCCGTTCCCTTCCGCGCACCCTGCGGCTCCGCCTGAAAAACGGGCGCCTGGTAGCGTTGGCTTATCTTCCCACCAACAACACCTTTAACTTCGGCAACCGCTATCCGCGTACCGAAGCAATTATGCGCGCGAAAAAAGTGGCTGATGAGATGAACCGGCTGCTGGATGCGGAATTAAAGAGGGAAGGGGCTGCCCATCAACGGAAATGAAAACGGTAAGGAAAATTATGACGATGCGTTTTTCAGCAGGTCGGCATAGCGCTGATAATTCTCCTCATCAAAACAAACGAACGTCACCCGTTCCAGCGTTCCCGGCTCTTGCAGGAATTCACGGACGGTAGCCACGGCGATTTCCGCTGCTTTATCTTTCGGGAACCTGTAAATACCGGTACTGATATTCGGGAAGGCGATAGTAGTAACGCCGTTTTCCTGGGCAAGCCGGAGGCTGTTGCGATATGCGTTGGCCAGCAGCGTTTCTTCGTCCGATTTGCCGCCGTTCCAGACGGGCCCTACGGTATGAATGACAAACTTCGCGTCCAGGTTGCCCGCTGTCGTAATAACCGCTTCGCCTACCTTACAACCGCCCTGCCGGTTCCTGATTTCCCTGCACGCTTCCAGGATTTGCGGGCCTCCGGCCTTGTGAATAGCGCCATCCACACCACCGCCGCCCAGCAAGGATGTATTGGCCGCGTTTACGATCGCATCTGCCTTCACTTTGGTGATGTCGCCCTTCATAACTTCCAGGTGAGTTTGCATGTCAGCTAAAGTAGCAAAGCCGGCCCGTACTTCAAAATAAACGAAAAAAGCGCCCCGCAAAGGAGGCGCTCGCGCGTTCGCTCATCAGCGCATGATTTCCAAGGATACCGGCGCCCGGAGAGCCCCTTCAGCCCCAACCGGCGCGCCGGATGCAGTTTGTGCCGCTGCATCGCTGCAAAGGTATTCCATCAAACCACCCGTTTTCACCGTACTAATTCGTGATTGCATTTTCCGGTAATTCTACTCAAGTAGAAAGCCGCCTCTATGGGCGGCTTTCTGTTGCGGATTTTCGGGGTTACTGTTACAGGATGTATGTGTACTTTAATCTTACTTGTCTTTCATATACGGGACCAGTTTCTTCGTCAGCTCCGTCATTTCCTCCAGCGACATGCCATCGCCGTCCGTGACCTGGTACACCGCTTCCTGGATGTGGCCGTACGCGCGCATCCATTCCGGGCGATCGGCGATGGGCTTCGCCAGGTCTGTCGGGGTGCAATGCCGGGTGAGCTTCAGTTTCGGGAAATGATCGAGGTACAGGCCGATTTCGAGCAGGGAATTGTGGTCAGTCCAGCCGATCATATCGTATGCGTTCAGCAGGATGGGATAATTCTTGTTCGCGTTTTTCGCGGAAAGGGGCGAAGGTGCGTTTTTGTTGATGCTGACCACGCCTACATAGATCGTCATGGTGTCTTTCTGCGGACCGGTAGGCGGAACGGTGACGGTTACGTCTTGCGTGAGCATACCGGTCTGGTAGCGTTTCCCGGCATCGTTCCTCCGGAAGGAATAGAACAGCGTGCCGGCGGGGAGTTTGTGCTCGCGGGGCGCTTGCGTCGTGTTCACGAAATGCACGTCTACATAAAACGTATTCGTATTGCCGTAGAGTTTGGTCAAAGCCGGGTCGAAAACGTGTCCGGGCCTGCGTACGAGTTTAACGCCGGGCCAGGTGTCTACCGACCGGTAATAGGGCTCGGTGGTGTCGATACCGATGCCGGGGGCGCCCGTGTAAATGATGGGGGACAGCTCGATGTCGCCGCTCCAGTCGGGCGCTTCGTCATCGTCGTCCTGTTGCTGGCGGTCGGGCTCGGGGAGGGAATCTACGCCGCAGGAGCCGGCCCAGATGGCCATGGTGCAAACAGTAAGACAAATAAAAAGTTTTTTCATGATTGTGACTTTTGAATGTTGAGGCGATTACCGGGAGATGTGTACCGGTTCATTTTTTTGAAGGGGGAAGATGGATTCCGTGATGGGGTGAAATGTTTTTTGCATGATGATGAAGCATTATTTACGATGCAAAACTAGGTTCGGGGGAAGGGGGATTTTTCAGTAAAAAGGCTCAATTTTTTCCTGAGTAGTTGTACTTAACGAAGAGGCCGCCCATACCAGGCGGCCTTGCTGAATGCGGGCAATAACTCGAACGGATGTACATCTTGGTTTTTACGAAGGGATATGATGGTATGCAGGTGTTTCGGTTTGGGAATCGCCATCGCTTCGATGCGTTTTCCGACCGGTTGCAAAAGTAATCCGGCGGATGGGGGATCGCTACCGTAGAAGCACCTTGCTTTCCGATTGAGTAGTTGTACGGTGGCGGCGATGGAAGAGATGATGGCATTGCGATGCCGGGCATAAACGAAAGAAGCCCCCGGGCGGGGGCTTCCTCAAAAATATTTCATGCGGCTGTTATCAGGCGGTTTGCCCGATGCGCTGCATGATCCAGCTGTCTTTCAACGGCATCAGCCATTTGGCTTTCATTTCGCCGAGGGTCAGCACGGTATTGTTGAGATACAGCGTGTCTTTGGTGATATACTCCTTCTCCAGCGCGTATGCCACCTGTTGCAGGGGCAGCAGCTGGAATTTGTCTTTCACGATGAATCCCAGCAGCAGGCGGTCGAACAGGTTTACTTCGTATTGCCGTTCGATGCTTTTCACGATGCGGACGGAGCTGTCGGTACTGCAACCGCTCACATGCGTTTCGGTTTCATCGGCGATGAGCACGATCACCTGGTTGAAGAGGAGTTTTCCCCAGCCTTTTACCGGTACGCCGTGGGCGTTCCATTGGGAAGTGAACTGGTGCAACTGTTCTTCGATCTCCACGGCTTCCTTTTCGTGAAAGGGGCGGTTGCTCTGGTATATCCAAACCCGGGATTCGGGGGCAAACCCTTCGGGCAGTTGTTGTATGATGTTAATCTGATCCATAATGGCAAATTTACGAAATCGCGGGCAAATGGGGCTATTCCTGCATGTCGCGGGCGATGAGCTCGGCCAGGTCCAGCACTTTCACGCTGTCTTCCTTCCCGGTTTCCTTGACGCCGTCTGTGAGCATGGTCATGCAGAACGGGCAGTTGGAGGCGATGATCTCCGCGCCGGTGTCTACCGCTTCGCGTCCCCGTTCGAAATTGACGCGGGTCGTCCCTTTTTCCTCTTCCTTGAACATTTGTGCGCCGCCGGCCCCGCAGCACATCCCGCGGCTGCCGCAGCGTTTCATTTCCACGAGCTCGGCGTCGAGGGCTTCGAGCACGGCGCGGGGGGCTTCGTAGATACCGTTGGCACGGCCGAGGTAGCAGGAGTCGTGATAAGTGATCTTTTTCCCTTTGAAGCTGCCGCCTTCCTTCATTTTGATGCGGCCTTCGTTGATGAGGCCCTGCAGGAAAGTGGTGTGGTGCATCACTTCATAATGACCGCCCAGTTCGGGGTATTCGTTTTTAAGCGTGTTGAAGCAATGCGGGCAGGCCGTCACGATCTTCTTCACGCCATAATTATTCAGTACCTGGATGTTGTTGTACGCCATCATCTGGAACAGGAACTCGTTGCCGGCGCGGCGGGCGGGGTCGCCGGTGCAGGCTTCTTCCTTGCCCAGTACGGCGAATCTGGTGCCGGTGCGGGTGAGGATTTCGGCGAAGGCGCGCGTGATCTTTTGCGAACGTTGGTCGATGCTGCCGGCGCATCCCACCCAGAAAAGCACTTCGGGCGTTTCGCCTTCGGCAAAGTATTCGGCCATGGTCTTGATCTGCATACTCATATTTTTAAGCGTGTATCCAGGCGTCCCTTTCGTCGGGCGACGATTTCCAGGGTGCCATGTTGTTTTCGATATTGGAGAACATGAGGGTCCATTCCTGCGGTGCGCTGGATTCCTCCATCACCAGGTGCCTCCGCATCTGGAAGATGATATCCAGCGGGTTGATGCTCACCGGGCATTCCTGTACGCAGGCGCCGCAGCTGGTGCAGGCGCGGAGCTCTTCTTCGGTGATATAATCGCGCAGGAGCGTTTTATCGGCTTCGCCGCGGCCCGCCGCTTCGGCACGGTCGCGCGTTTTCATCATGATGAGGCGCGGGGAAAGGGCTTTGCCGGTTTGCGTGGCGGGACAGGCTGCCGAGCACCGGCCGCATTCCGTGCAGGAAAACGCGTCGAGGAGGTTTTTCCAGGTGAGGTCTTGCACGTCTTTGGCGCCGAATTTCGGCACTTCCGCCGCCGAAGCGTCGGTAGGGGCCAGTTCGGGTTGCATGGCGTACAATACTTCCTGCTGGATGGCGGGCATATTTTCCATCTTCCCGTTCGGCTCCAGCCGCGCAAAATAGGCGTTGGGGAAAGCGAGGATGATGTGCAGGTGCTTGGACCAGGGCAGGTAGTTCAGGAAAGCGAGGATCCCGAGAATGTGGAGCCACCAGGCCCCCCGCTCGATGCCCACCAGTGTGGAATCGGAGAATCCTTCGAACAGGGGCTGGAACATCCCCGTCACCCAAAAACTGCCGGTTTCCGTATAATGCGCCGCTCCGCGCGATTGTAATACCCCATCGGCCGTGTTCATGGTGAGGAACAACAGCATGAGCACGATCTCGGTGATGAGGATGTAATTGGCGTCCGACCGCGGCCACCCGTCGAGGTCGTGGCTGATGAACCGTTTCAGTTTCAGGATGTTGCGGCGGATGAGGAAAATGGCGCAGGAAACCGCCACGAGTACCGCCAGTATTTCGAAGCAGCCGATCAGCACCGGGTAAACAGGCCCGAGCACCGGCGCAAAGATGCGGTGCGTGCCCGCCAGCCCGTCGATCATGATCTCCAGGATCTCGAGGTTGATGATCACGAAGCCCGCATACACGAAGAAGTGCAGCACGGCCACCAAGGGGTTGCGGAACATCTTCTTCTGACCGAAAGCCAGCAGCAGCAGGTTGTTCCAGCGGCGGCCGGGCTGGTCCGTCAGATCAATATCCCTCCCCAGCAGGATGTTGCGGCGGATGCCGGCAGCCCTGCGGCTGAAGAAAAAACGGCAGCGGCCAGGGCTGCGAAAAAGAGCAGTTGCGAAACAATTTGCATATCCTTGATTTGACCGGTTGTTGTCGCAATTTATGTATTTTTACGGCTGAACAATTTTTTAGTATGGAAAATCGGAACGTCATCCTCACCGGGGAAGTAATTGAAAAGAAGATCGAGCGGATCGCGTATGAAATCTACGAGCACAATTACGACGAGCCCTCCATCATCCTCGCGGGCATCTGGGACCGGGGCTCGCTCATCACCCAAAAGATCGCCGACCACCTCCGCCGCATCGCCCCGTTCGATGTGGAAGTAATGGAAATCCGCCTCGATAAGCTGTCGCCCGGCGAAGTAACCCTGTCCAAAACGATCGATTTCAGCGGGAAAGTCATCGTCGTGATCGACGACGTGGCCAATTCCGGCCGCACCATGCTGTACGCCATCAAGCCCTTCCTCGCTTATCTCCCTAAAAAAATACAGACAGCCGTGCTGGTAGACCGCCGGCATAAATCCTTCCCGCTGTCGGTCGACTTCGTCGGATACAGCCTGGCCACTACGCCGCAGAATATGGTAATGGTGGATGTGGAAGGGGAGGAGATCACTTCCGCCTACCTGGTGTAAATTCCTCAGAATTAGAATTGAATGGCATGCGCCCTGAACCTGCCGGCACTGGTGAGTTCCAGCGCAGGAGCGGGTATTTTGATCATATTAAGCGCCTGCAACAGCACTTTGATGCCTTTGCGCCGTGTAGGGATGCGCGTGAGGTCGATATCGGCCGAAAGATAAAACTGGCGCACCCGCCGGATGTGGGAATAATCGGCCTGGTGCCCTTCCGCAACGTCCCACACATTTTCGTATGCGTCAAACAGCCCGTCCGCACCGTACCCGAACGAAATATTGAGCCATTTCGGCAAGCGCGACTCCGGGAAAAAGCGCGACAGGTTCACGGACGCCCAATAGGTTTGTCCGTTATAGTCTTTTAACATCCTTTCCAGCAGGTTCACCCCGTAAATATCGTTGGCGCGCCGCTGCAGCACAGGGTCGGGATAACGATTGGGCGACCAGGAAAACTTCAGCTGCACGCGCTGTTCGTTCCACAACAATTCCTGGCTTACCATCGCCGCGGCGCCGAGCGTATTGGCGGCCATGTCTGACCACGAAAACCCCCAGTTCGCCGAGCCCCCGTCCAGCACCTCGATCACCGACTGGTATGCCAGCCCGCTGAGGCCTCCGTACCAGATCTGCTTTTTGCGCGGCAGGCCGGTCCAGCGCCACAGTTCACGGCTATATTTGGCAAAGAAATAAGTGGTGAAAACATGGCCGGCTTTGTCCATCTGGAGCCATTCGCCGGCATCGTTATAGAAATGGAACTGCCGCCGCGGAAATCCTTTGTACCAATACTCGTTCAGTACCAGCATGGAGCCCGCAGATACAGCAACGGTACCCGCGCTGAGGGCTAGCATCCGGGCTGGAACGGTTGTGTCGGGCCGTTCGAAGAATCCCAGGCGGCTGGCCTCCTGTGCGGATACCGAGCTATATAATAATGTCAGGGTCAGGTGTATCGATACGACCTGGAGGCGCATTACAATTGCATGTCGTTAATGATATTGGTCACCTTCGCGTCGAGGGCCTGTTCCACTCTTTCCAGGTCGGCAACGCTGTCCAGCGATTCATGCACGCTGAAATAGAATTTGATTTTCGGTTCCGTACCGGAAGGGCGTGCCGAAATACGGCTGCCGTCTTCCAGGAGGAATTGCAGTACGTTGGATTTCGGCAGGTCGAGCGGTGTTTTCTCGCCGGAAGCCAGCGTGGTCACGTGTTGCAGTTGGTAGTCGAAAATCTTCACCACGTTGGAGCCGTTGATCACGGCCGGCGGATTTTCGCGGTAGCGCGTCATCATGGCGGCAATTTCTTCGGCGCCTTTCATCCCTTTTTTGGTGATGCTGATGAGCGATTCCTTGTAAAATCCGTAACGGAGATAGATATCGATGAGCTGTTCGTACAGCGAGCGGCCTTCGTTCTTCGCATAAGCTGCCATTTCGCAGATCATGGCTACGGAAGCGATGGCGTCTTTGTCGCGCACATTGTCGCCGATCATATAACCGTACGATTCCTCGCCGCCGCACACGAAATTTTCCGAGCCTTCCTTTCTGCGGATGAGGTCGGCGATCCATTTGAAGCCGGTGAGGGTATTATAGCAGGTGATCTGGTTGCTGGCGGCGAATACGTCGATCAGGTCAGACGTAACGATGGTTTTGCAGATGTAGTCGTTGGGTTTGGACAGCCCTTTGCGCTTGCGCCCTTCCACGATGTAATTGAAGAGCAGCACGGCGGTCTGGTTGCCGTTGAGCAGGATCCATTTGCCGGTGTGGTCTTTGACGGCGATGCCGACGCGGTCGGAATCGGGGTCGGTACCCAGCAGGATGTCTGCATCGATGGCAGCGGCTTTTTTCAGGCCGATGCTCATGGCTTCCGCTTCTTCCGGATTGGGATATACCACGGTCGGGAAGTTACCGTCGGGCTTGGCCTGTTCTTCCACGATATGTACGTTGGTGAACCCGAAGCGCTGGAGGATCTCGGGGACGAGGGTGATGCCGGTGCCGTGGATGGGGGTGTAGACGATCTTGAGATCGTGCTGTTTGGCCACTATTTCAGGATATACGCTGAGGCTTTTGAGCATGTCGAGGTACGCTTCGTCGATCTCTTTGCCGATGAGCGTGATGTTCTGTTCCCAGCCTGTCCATTTCACTTCGCCGATGCCGGAGATTTTTTCCACTTCGGCGATCACGTTTTTATCGTGGGGCGGTACCAGTTGGGCGCCGTCGTTCCAATAAGCCTTATACCCATTGTATTCCCGCGGGTTGTGGGAAGCGGTGAGCACGATGCCGCCCTGGCAGCCCAGGTGGCGGATGGCGAACGAAAGCTCGGGAGTAGGCCGGAGGCTTTCGAAGAGATATACCTTGATCCCGTTGGCGGCCATGACGTTGGCCGCCACTTCCGCGAAAAAGCGGCTGTTGTTGCGGCTGTCGTGCGCGATGGCGATTTTCACGCCTTCGGGGAAAGACTGGTTCAGGTAATTGGCGAAGCCCTGGGTGGCCATGCCCACGGTGTACTTGTTCATGCGGTTGGTACCTACGCCCATGATGCCGCGGAGGCCACCGGTGCCGAATTCCAGGTTACGGTAAAATGCGTCGGTGATCTCGTCCGGGTTTTCCTTGATGAGTTTTTCAACAGTCGATACGGTGTCAGCATCATAGCCTCCGTGAAGCCACTGTTCTGCCTTGCTGAGAATGTTTGCGTCCATGTGTGAATTAACTTTTGAGGGCTTATTGACTAAAAACGGACTGTAAAATAAGGAGAAAAAGGGAATTACGGGGGTAATGGTTATTTTTGCGGTAATATGAGGCGGTACGAAGACAACTACAAACAAAAAGGACTACGCAGACAATTGGTTGACAACATCAGAAAGAAAGGTATTACGGACGAGAACGTACTGGCGGCCATCAACAACATCCCCCGGCATTATTTCCTGGACACCGCGTTCGAAGGGATCGCGTATGAAGACAGGGCATTCCCGATCGGGGAAGGGCAAACGATCTCGCAGCCCTATACGGTGGCTTACCAGTCGCAACTCCTGGAAGTAAAACCCTTTGAGAAGATCCTCGAGATCGGCACCGGAAGCGCCTACCAGGCCTGTGTGCTGGGAGAACTGAAAGCGAACGTCTACACCATCGAACGGCAGAAAAAACTGTTCGACCTGGTGAAATCATTTCCCTTCAAATCAAAATATCCCACCCTCCGGTTTTTTTATGGGGACGGATATGAAGGGTTGCCCACCTATGCCCCGTTCGACAAAGTGCTCGTAACGGCGGCGGCTCCACAAATCCCCGAAAAACTGCTCAAACAGCTCAAGATCGGCGGCAAAATGGTGATCCCCGTCGGCGGCGGCGATGTGCAGCGCATGTTGCGCATCACCAAAGTGGCGGAAGACCAGTTCGAGGAAGAGATTTTCGACAATTTCTCCTTCGTGCCCATGCTGGCCGGCAAAAACAGTTGAGCCGAAAAGGAATTCATGAAAAAAGGCTGACTATCTCCCGGGAGCGTCAGCCTTTTTTCATGCCCCAAAAGAAAGCCGTCCCGCAATGGGACGGCTTCTTCATGTTTATCAGATTGTTGTAGAGACGGGATCAGAACCCTCCCTGACCGCCTTCCATCTGCATACCTTCCGCGCTGGAGCGGTTGTTGCGGCGTTTGAACAGGTTAGTGTCCATTTTGCCGAAACGGTAGGAGAAGTTGAGGCGCAGGATGCGGGATTCGCGCTTGCGCAGCATGTATTGCGAGAAGAACATCGACGACTGGTCGAGCTCGAACTGGCGGGTGTTGAACACGTCGCTGAGCGCCAGCGTAACGGACGCCGCCCTGTTCTTCAGGAAATCCTTTTTAAGCGCCAGGTCTACCGCGCTGAGGCCCTTGATGGTGCCCTGTGCGGAAGTGGGGATCATGCCCATGGGGCCTCCGCCGCCACGTCCGCCGCCGCCGCCACCGCCGCTTCCCTGCGGGATCGTGATCGCGGGGGCCTGGTAGTTGGCCGTTACCTGGAACGTGAAATTATACGGCAATTTGGTCTCGGAATTGATCTTCGCCAGCCAGCTGAAACCGCGGTTGGTATAGGATTCCTTGTCGTTGTGGACCTGCAGTTCCGTTTGGTACAGGTTCACGTTGGTGGTAATATCCCATCCTTTCACGATCTGGTTCTTCACCGTTATTTCCGCGCCGTAGCTGAAGTTCTTGTTCGCGTTCACGAAAGTGGTCAGCAGCGTGTCGTTACCGGCCGAGATCGGGGTATTGAGCGTGCTGATGAGGTTATTGGTATTGCGATAGTACAGGGAACCGAGGATGTTGTGGTTGTTCCATTGCTTCATGTAGCTGAATTCCAGCGAATTGGTGTATTCGGGCTTCAGGTTGGGGTTGCCTTCGCGGTGGTTCAGCGGATCGCTGAAGTCGCGGTAAGGCACCAGCTGGAAGAAGTTGGGACGGTTCACGCGGCGGGAATAGTTCAACTGCAATTCCTGCTCTTTCGGCAGCTTGTAGGAAAAATACGCGCTGGGAAACAGGCCGGGAACGGCTTTCGTGGGCTTGAACTCTTTGTTCTCGCTCGGGATCTCGCCGGAGTATACGTATTGTTCCGCACGCAAACCCAGCTGGTAGCCGAAGTTTTTAACGGTATTGGAATAGTTCACGTACGCGCCGTAAATCTGCTCCTTGTATTTGTAGTCGTTGGAAAGGGCGTCTGCATGCTGCCCGTTCTCGAACACATCGTAAATGCTTTTATAGTTGCGGAAAGTCCCCTTCAAGCCGGTCTCGAACTTGCCGGTTTTGCCCATCGGGTCTACGTAGTCCGCCTGGAAGGAGTAGAAGTCGGTATTGCCATTTCCGCTGTTCGACTGAATGTAAGGATCGCCCGCCGGTTCACCCGCAAGGTTTTGCGGATAGGTGGCGAAGCCGCCGCTGCGGTCGTTCTTGCTTTTGTTCATGGACACGTCGGCCGTCAGTTCCTTGTTGGGCTCAGCGAACAGGTGCTTGAAACCGAGCGTGGTGGTGTAGTTGTTGAAGCCGAACTTGCTGTCGGTGATGCGGTTGTTGCGGCTTGTCAATCCCTTGTTTTCATTGAGGTACTGGCTGCCGAGCTCGTCGTGGTTTTTGAACGATCCGCCCACGATGTTCTGGGAGAGCGACAACGTATTGCGGTTGTCGAGGAAATAGTCTACGCCGATGCGGCCGAACTGGAACTTGCCGCCGCCGTAGCTGTCGGACGTTTGGTTAATAAAGCTTTGCGGCGTGGTGGCGGTAGCAAAGTTTTCGCGCTCGGTAATGCCTTCTCCCCAGTTGCGGTTCATGTTCAGGTTGTAGTTGGCAGACACGTTCCATTTGCCCTGGCGCGCGGCGATGTTGCCGCCCAGGTTGTATTTGTCGTTCGTGCCGATGCCGCCCTGGATCTGGCCGTTAAAGCCGGCTTTCTTGTTCTTTTTGAGGACGATGTTGATGATGCCGCTCATGCCTTCCGCGTCGTACCGGGCGGAGGGGTTGGTGATCAGTTCCACGCTTTCGATGGCGTCTGCCGGGATCTGGTCGAGGGTGAGGGTGCTGGGCTTTCCGTCCACGAAGATATTGGGCGAAGAGTTGCGGACCTGCACATTCCCGTCGATATCCACGTTCACGGAGGGCACGCTTTTCAGCACGTCGGTGGCCGTTCCGCCTACGGAAGTGAGGTTTCGGTCTACGTTGAACACTTTTTTATCGATCGCCATCTGGAAGGCCGACCGCTGGCCGGTTACCTCCACTTCGCTGAGGGCTTTTACGTTGGGCTCGAGGCGGATGTTGCCCAGATCCTGCGCCATGGTTTGCGGGGTAACGGTCACCTTTTTGAAAAGGGTGGTGTATCCCATGAAATTGACGCGGATGATGTAGGGGCCGAAGGCGACGTTGTCCAGGCTGAAATCGCCGTTGCCTTTGCTGAGCATGCCGGTTACAACGGAGGAGTCGCGCTGGCGGAGGAGCGCCACGGATGCATATTCGACGGGTTGTTTCGTTTTGGCGTCTATCAGTTTGCCGTAAATCTGGCCGATGGCGGGTGCCTGGCCGCCGGGTCGTTGCTGGCCGCCTGCGCCTGCGGGGCGACCGCCGGCGGGAGGGGCCTGGGCAATGGATTGAAGCTGGAAAAGGAACAGACCTGCGAGGAGGACGTATACTTTTTTCATTGGAAGCATTGATGTCTTGATTAGCTGGAAATTAGACGCTCTTTTTGAAATGAACTTGCACGGGTGTGTAAAGTTTACACGAATAAGGGAACAACGGTCGATTGGCAGGATGAAATGGATGGGGAGCGGATGGATTTTGGGCGGAAAAGGTGGTGGGACATGAAATTCCGTTTCATATGTCCTGCAATTACATCGGCCGTTCTAAAATGCCTGTAGTACGGTTATAGTACGGTATCCCTACTGTATCTGTACTGTATCCCTACTGTATCTCTATGTAGAAGCCCGGGCGGTGGTCCTGCTATAGGTTTACACCTGGCGAAAAAAATGCTGTAATTGGCTTACCGTGTTCAGATGCAGTCCTGTTTGTGGTTGGACTGATTTACGGCAAAAGACGGTCTTACCCGCCCATAAGCTTGTTTTGGGAGTATGTAAACCAATTCCGGATCAGGCGGCCATTGCGATCCAGAGCTGGAGGAGGCCGATAACGAGCCCGATCCCTGCGCCCAGGAGCCCCATGGCGGTGAAGGCGCCACCCATTCTTTCGCGGAGGCCGGCTTCCACTTTTTCGCTGGCGATGCCGGCAATCTTGTTGGAAACGATGGCGGAAAGGTCGAGATCCGCTTGTGCTTTATCGAGGAACTGGCCGATGAGCTTGGGGAAGAGGAGGTCGAGCTCGGCGGCGAGGGTGGTCTTGATCTGATTGATGGTGCTGTCGCCGATGAACATGGAGATCATGGGCATGGCTTGCGGCAGCTTGTTGCGGAGGAAGTGGTCGAGATGTTCTTCGACTACGGGTTTGAGTGCGCTGATCTTTTCCGGGTCGGTGAGTTTGGTGCGGATATCGTCGAAGGAAACGAACTGGGAAACGGCGTTGCCGACGGCCTGTGCGATCTGTTGCTGGCGTTTCGGGAAAGCGCCCTGGAGGGTGAAGAGGCCCAGGTTCAGGGGGTTCGCGGGGCGGAAAAGGAGCCAGAGTGCGGCGCGGTTCACGAACCAGCCGGTGAACGCAGTCAGTAACGGAATAAGATACAGCATAACCATTTCCTTTTTAATTCGGGAGTTGCGCAAATAAAAAAAGGCCTCCGTTTCGGGAGACCTTTTTTTCGGGTGGATGAGGGGTCTCGAACCCCCGACCCTCAGAACCACAATCTGATGCTCTAACCAACTGAGCTACAACCACCGTGTTGTTTGTTTTGCGGAGTGCAAAGGTAATAATTTTCCCTTCTAACTTCCAAACATTTTCGCGGAAATCTTTAACAAATTTTGTTTTCAATCATACAATTCTAATCCCTTGATCCCGAATACCCTAACATATAAGACAAATCAGGAACCCGATAAGATGGGTTTATCCCCACGATTTCCACAAAAATTGGCGTATATTTGCTGCTCGCAATTCACCCGAAAACTTACTAGCCCAGCATGCGAAGTGCTGGGCTTTTTGTTTTTATGAATGAAGGAATAATTATATATCTGACTGAAACACAACACAATATGCATATGGATCAGCTAAAATTGAAATTGCAGGAGTATTACCAGAACTACCGGAAGCTAGACAAACAGCCGAAGGAACAGGCCGCGCCCAAAGGCACCGGCACCGTTCACGACCTGGAGAGCGACATCCTCACCCAATTCGGCCTGCCCGTTTCCAAAAGATTCGTGCAGATTCTGCATGATTTTGTGAACCACGGCACGGTCAACGACCAGCTGCTGGATTACGTATCCCGGAAACTGCGCACCGCCGCAAGGAAATATTTACTGTCTCCCGTCATGAGCGATCTCGATCAGCTCAACCAGGCGATGGAACAAAAACGCAGTCCGTTCGACGTACTGCCCGAGCTCGGCTACCCCGCGCACGATTACGCCGTGTTCCTCATCGGCGAACTGCTGTACCGCCGCAACATGCCCGCCCAGGATATCCTCGACGAGCTCCAGCAGGTACAGGTGCACAATAGCTGGGAAGACCTAATCGTACTGTCCAAAATCAGCAATTACAGCAGTCATGAACTGTACGCCAAACTGAAAAAGTACCAGCTCCGGTTCGTGGACGACTTCATCCAGCACATCCACCGCCAGGAAACCACCCGCCCCGCAGCCCGCAAAAGACTGTCGCCCGCGGAAGAAGGCTACAAGCCCAATTATAAAACGATCTCCAAAGTGCTCGTGGAAGACATCGTGTTCGACGATAAAACCACCCCGAGCCTCTTCGGAAAACAGAAATCAGGTAGCCGCTACACCCGTATCACCATCGGACTGGAGTTCTCCGAGCTCAACCAGCTCCTCATGGCCAGCGGCGAGCTCGGCACGCAGATCAGCAACGCCATCAAGAAACGCCTCACCAATCCCGCCAGCGCAAAACCCCTCGTGATCGACATCAAAGCCGAATTCGGGGAACCGCTGAAACTGGACAACGTTTATCTGGAGGTATATAAACCGCAACACCAGGAAAACGGCAAGTGGGCGGAAGACAAGGACCCGTTCTATTTCGTAGACAAGATCCTGTCCAAAAAGGAATTCGAAAAGAAAGCCAAGGAAGCCGAAGTGAAAACCAAGATCCAGGAATGCCTGGAACTGATCGGCGGCTCCTATGTATATTATCAGCGCCTCCGCCGCCTCGGCATCACCGAAGACGAAGCCAAGCTTCGCGCCGGGCTGCAAGACGAGCTGCTGTATAAGTTGAGCTACTACCTCAACAAACTGAAAGATTAACCTGATTTTTCATAATGCGATCCTTTCTGCGTGAACAGAGAAGAGCCTCCCGTCCCGGGAGGCTTTTTTATTGGCAACCGGTACCGTCCGCTCCGCGTGAACGGCGGCGCACCTCCTCCGGGATGTTCTTTTATTGGCAACCGGCCCGGGCCGCATAAAAAAAGCCCCGGCATTCCGCCGGGGCCATGTATTGCTTTCCCGAATGTTCCCGGCCGGTTTGCCGGAAACGGTTGTAATTGTTAGAAGTTTTTCTCCACCCTGCCTACGCGGCCGAATTGGTCCATCGACTCAACAACCACGCGGAAATTCTTCGTCTGGTCGTTGTTGTAGAAGATCATCCGGGCTGTATGGCTGATGGTATCTACCACCAGGTTCGGGTTCCAGTAGAGCGTGAGGCGCTTGTCGGGCAGCTCGTGCTGGGCTTTTTTCACGGAGTAGTCCGGGCTGTAGAATTCCTTGATGATGCGGTAACCGCCTTTCTTCAGGAGCTCCAGTTTTTTGGCGTTCGGGTCAGGACGGGAATCGCCGCCCTTGCGCGTCCAGATGGCGATGGCACCGTTGGCGCCGCCGAAACCGCCCATGAACGGGGGGCGGAACACCTTGATGAGGGCAACATCGGCCATGGGAATGTTAGCCACCGTGCCCACATCCACGGGCATCTGGTCGAGGAACACGCCGGGAGCGCCGCCGCGCCAGCTGAGGCTCGGGTTGCTCATGTCTCCCTGGATCTGTAAACCGGGCACGCGGGCCTGGAGGTATTGGAACACGTTGAAATTCGTGGGCGTTTCGTTGGTCAGGTCGAAGGTATAGCCGTTATCGCTGCTGAACATCCCGCTCGCGTAGCGCGACGATGTGGTTTGTTCGGCCGAGGGCTTTTTGGCGTTTACGTCCACCGTTTTCAGCTGGATCGTCCGGTTGGTGATCATCCGGTTTACGCTGTTGCCTTCCATGACGGTGGCGAGGTAATTTTTCAGGATCCGGTTATCCATCGGTGGCGGCGGCAGCAACGGAATGGGCGTTTTCACCGGCGCGTACACGTCAAAGAAATGCCGGTCGAATTCCACCACCACTTCGCGGTTTTGCTTGGTATCCCGCTGGCCCTGGAAATAGAAGAGGGCCGTATCGCCGAAAACGAGATTGTTGAGCGCGAACGTGCCGTTTGGCTGGATGGGCGCCATGAGGAAGCTCTGCGTACTGTCTCTCGGAATGCGGATGAGGAAATTGACGTTCCCGCCCTGCAAAGGCTGCCGCGCGGGCGTCATGGCTTTACCGGTGATGGTAACGCCCTGCTCGTACGGGTATTTGATGGTGGGGAATTTATCCTGCAGGATTTCCTGCCAGCTGAACCTGCGCCACCCGTTCGTCATCATCACCAGGTCGAGCGCCTGGGCCGCTTTTGCGCTGGTATCCCGGAAATAATAGAAGGGATTGTGCACATAACCTTTGAGATCGGACGTGAGGAAGGTATGGCTCATGATGTTGTTGGCGTAAGGGTCGTAGGCCACCTGGTCGGCATCGGTGATGGATGCGGAAATGCGGCCGCGCATGGAATCGGGGACCTGCAGCACCAGTTCCGTACGTTGGCGGGGCCCTTTGTTCAGCTCCTGGGGGTCGAGGAAAAACTCCAGCGAATCGGTTTTCCCTTTCACATATACGATGCGCTCGGTGAGCGGCGTGCCTTTGTTGTCGAACACGGTCAGTTGCATGATGCCGGAAGGGAGGTTGGTAGCAGGGATAAGCCCGCTCACTTTGCCTTCGGCCACATTCAGATCGGCCTTGTAAATCACCTGGTTATGCATCTGCGCGATGAGGAGCATGTCGTTTTGCGAAGCTTCGAGGTTATTGAAGCCGGTCAGGTAGAAGATGCGCGCGCCGCGGTTATAAACTTTGAGGGCAATGCCGGAAGGCTTGACAGCGGGGAGGTCGAACGATTTTTGCTGTCCGCCTGCATTGGTGACCACCGCTTTATAGGTTTCGCCTGCTGCGGGTTTCAGTTCGAAGCTCCCCATGCCGTCGTGCAACGTTTCGATGACCGCTACCTGTGCGCCTTTGGAGTCTTTCACGACCCCGGCCACCTTGGCAGGGTACCCGTTTTCATCGATGGCTTTGAAGGCTACGGCACTGCTCACGTCGGTGATGAGGTCGCCGCCTTCGGGGAAGAACTGAACGGAATATTCCTTAGGTGCGGCCGCTTCGCCGGCTTTGCCGGTTTTGGGGTCGAACACCTGGATGTTTTTAAAGAACATGAAGGTGGTATCGAAGTTCAGCATCCAGGCAGTGTAGGCGCGGAGCTGGTAGAGACCGGGCTTGGTGTTTTCCGGTAGCGAGAATTCGCCCGACGCGCCGCCGTCGTACACGAGAAGGAGCTCCTTCTGCACGATGGCCCCTTTCGCATCGCGGAGCTCGGCGTAGAGGTTACGGGCGCCGTAGGCGGGAAGGTCGTTCAGGGTCACATACCCCGAGAACCAGATCGTTTCCCCGGCAGCGTAATAATCCTTGTCCAGGTGCAGATACACCTTTTCCTGCGGGTAATTATTGATGAATTTTTCTAAAGCCTGAATGATGCGTTCTGTCCAGTCGTCGGGTTTGGCGAAGCCCGAAGCGCCCCAGAAGCAAAGGCCGAGAAGACCGGCTACCATTAGCTTGCGGAGCTTTTTCAGGGATGTTTGTTGCATGGATTGCGGATCGTTTAATGTACCAAGATAATCAATTACGAATAATTAGTAGGGCGGGCGCCTGTTTTTTTAACATTTCGTTTTTGGTGGTTTATTGCGAAATTCGCCGCCGGTAGACCGGCAAATTATGAATATGGAACATGCTCAATCGGAAAAGGCGGACCTGGTGGTGACCGGCGGCGGCGCTGCAGGATTTTTCTGCGCGGTGAACGCCGCGAGGTTGCATCCCGGTAAAAAGGTCGTGCTGTTGGAGAAAACGGGCAAGCTGCTGTCGAAAGTGAAAGTGTCCGGCGGCGGCCGCTGTAATGTGACGCATGCGCTGGATAGCGTGTCTGAACTGGTGAAGCGATATCCCCGCGGCGGCAATTTTCTGAAGAAATCCTTTTCCCGGTTCTTCGTCCCCGATACGATCGGCTGGTATGCTGAACGTGGCGTGACGCTGAAAACGGAAGCCGATGGAAGGATGTTCCCCGATTCCGACGATTCCCAGACTATTATCGACTGCCTGCTCCGCGAGGCCGACCGCCATCGCGTGCAGGTCCGCCGGCATGCAGAGGCCCAGTCACTGGAACGGGTAAACGGAGCATGGAAGATCACCATCGCCGGCGGCGCTACCATCACGGCTCCGAACGTCTGCATCGCGGCGGGCGGGTATGCGTCTGCCGATAAATTCGCTTATCTCACGGCTTTGGGCCATACCATCGAGCCCCCCGCGCCGTCGCTCTTCACGTTCAACATGCCGGGCAACCCGGTCACGGGCCTCATGGGCGTGTCCGTTCTCGAAGCCGCCGTTCGCATCGCCGGCAGCAAACTGGCGGAGAAGGGCCCGTTGCTGATCACCCATTGGGGGATGAGCGGCCCGGCCGTACTGCGGCTGTCTGCCTGGGGCGCGCGCTACCTGCAGGAGCAGCAATATAAATTTACACTGATCGTCAACTGGCTGCCCGATATGAACGAAAATGCCCTGCGCGACGCCTGGCCGCAATGGCGGCAGGAACTGGGAAAACAACAGACCGGCACCCGCAACCCGTTCGGGCTCCCGTCGCGGCTATGGCTATTTTTGCTCGCCGAAGCCGGTATCCCCGAATCCACGCGATGGGCGGAAATTCCCGCGAAAGAGCAAAACCGGCTCATCCGGCTGCTCACGGCCATGGAGTTCCCGGTGTCGGGGAAAACGACGTTCAAGGAGGAGTTCGTGACCTGCGGCGGCATCCGCCTGTCGGAAATAGACCCGCTCACCATGCAAAGCCGAGTGGTGCCGGGGTTATATTTTGCAGGAGAAGTGATGGATGTGGACGGGATCACCGGCGGGTTCAATTTCCAGCACGCCTGGACGAGCGGCTGGATCGCCGCGCATCTCGAAGGAGCAGGGCATTAGAAAAAGCTCAGCCCCGCCTGCCAGCCCAGCCATCCCGCGCGGCCTTCGGCCGACGAAAAGCCGGGATATCCCTTCCATGGCTTGTCTACGATCAGTTTGTTATCGTCCATGAACGTAAACGCCGGTCCGCCGTATACCGTCACCCAATTGCCCAGCCGCACCCTGAGAGAAGGGGAGGCGCGCCAGGCCTGGGCCAGCGATTTCCAGCCGTTATCGAAAAAGTTCAGTTGCGACACGTCCGTGTTCATCGATAATCTTCCTTTCAGTTTCCATTCGCCGCCGAAACCCAGCCCCAGGTAATGCATGCCGTTGCGCGCACCGCCGGAAAGAATGGAGTAAAAGCCCCTCCGGCCGCTTTTGAACTGCAGGTTGGCGGGCATCAGGTCGCTGGAGAACGTCTCCAGCCGGTAATACCCTTTTTTCTTCACGATGGTGACCAGCCCGAAAGCCACACCGTCGGAGCTGTCGGCGATATTGACCAGCCCGAACTGCACGCCGCGGTTATACCCGACGCTGTTGCCGAAGAACGACAGCTGCAGGCCGCGCATCGTATCGCGGGCATGGTTCCAGCCGCCGGTGATCTGCAGGCCGTGGCCGCTGCCGTGATGCTGGTTGAACAGCCCCGAAATCTGGATGCCCGGCGCGATGCCGCCGGGGGCCCTGTCTGCCGTATCTTTTACGGGATGTTTGAGATCGATTTTGCCTGCGGCGTGATTGATGAGCCCTGCGATCTGCAGGCCTTTCATTTCCTTGGTGTAATTGATGAGCCCCGTGATCTGCGCGCCTTCGGAATTGCCGCGCACGCGGTTGATGAGGCCGCTGACCTGGATACCGTTGAGGTGCCCGCCGCTGTGGTTCATCAGCCCGCTGATCTGTGCGCCCGTTACATCGCCCACGATATTGTTGTGCAGGCCGGCGATCTGGATGCCTTTCACGGAATCCATGGCACGGTTGAAGATCCCCGAAATCTGGGCGCCCATGAGCCAGCCGTCGGCGATATTGCTGATGCCGCCTATCTGCGCCCCTTCCACGAATTCCATGTTCCGGTTAAAGATGCCGGCCACCTGCACCCCGCGTACCGAGCCGCCCACGAGGTTGAAAATGCCCGCCACCTGCGCGTATTGCGCATTGCCTTTGTTGATATTGAAGCCCCCGGCGATTTCCAGGCCATCGAGCCCGGCAGAATAGCCGCCAACGAGGTTGAGGGAGAATTTATTGACCACCTGGCCGGCCATCTTGCCGTGGGAGCCGAGCGACGGTACGAGCGACGATTGCACCGGCTTTTCCGCGAAGAACTTGCCGATATTGCGGGTTTGCCGGCGAAGGTTTTCGCTCAGCAGGCGGCTGCCCAGCCAGGTTTTGTCTACCTTGTCCGACACGGTGAATTCCCGCAATTTAACCGGCATGGCCGGCGAAATGGCGATGGAGATCTCCCGGTCGAAGCCGGGCATGACGTACAGCATCGTATCGATGTAAAACTCCTTGCTGACCGTTATCTGGATGGAAGGCTGCTTCCCCTTGTCTTTCAGCCGCAGGTGGAAATAGCCGTCGGTATTGGTGAAGGCGCTCATGAGGTCGGAACGTTCGTAGATACTGGCGTTCACGATCATATTGCCGTTGTATTTGTCGCGCACGTAGCCGCTGATGGTGTAAAACCGTTCCCGGGCGCCTTCGGCGGCGTTGAGGATGATGTGCCCGTCTACCACCGAATACCGGATACGGCCCTGGAAGAGCTGGTCGAGCACCTGGCGGATGGGTTTCCGCTGCACGGTGAGGCTCACGAGGCTGTCGCCCCTGAAAGGCCTGCCGGCGTAGGAAAAGCTGAGGCCCGATTGGGCGGTGATTTTGGACAGCACGGAATCTACCGGCCAGTTAACGGCCCGGAAGGAAACGGTTTGCTGGAGTTGTTGCTGCGCCATCAGGCAGCAGGGCCAGAGGAGCAGGGCGATGAGACAGTTACGGAACAAGTTGGAGCAGGGTTTGAACATGGCGGACGCCGGCCTCCTTGTGGAGACCGGCGGGCCAAAATTAGCGTAAAACGTTCAATGGATGGGGGAGAAAAAAGGACAGGCGGTTAGAAAATGCCTGCTTTCACGCCCAGGGAGAATCCGGGGGCGCTGAGCTTCTCGTCGGTCGTATGCAGACCGCCCACGCCGAACACCCTCCGGTACGAACCGCCCGCTACTACGCGGAGGTAATGGGTGACGTTCATTTCCAGCTGAACGAAGGGCTCGGCCACTACAACGGAGCTGGAGCCATAGACATGATCGCGGCCTTTATTGAATTTTTCGCGCTCGGAAACCCCGCCGCCGCCGATGAGGGTGCCGGCCGACCAATGGAAAAGTTTGTCGGAGTTGTGCACGTATTCGACTACGGCGCCGGTGTACCAGAAATTGAGGACGGGCCGGTCGGGCGCTTCTACTCGGATGTTGTTGGCGAGGCTTTTGGCGCCGGCGCCGAGGAGCCATTTTTTGTTGAGGAATACGCCTCCGTATGCGCCGGTGAGCACGGCAAAATCGCCATTCAGGGCGGAGATCGTGCCAAAACCGTGGCCGTATGCGCCGAACGATTTGGCTTTGGAGGTTTTGCCTGCCAGGGTTTCGATTTCCTGGGCATTGGCGGCGGTGATGATTAACATCGAAGCGAAGAGTGTCAGCAGCTTTTTCATATTGTAAAGTTTTTTGTTTGCTGCTATAATGACGGACAAATCACCCTTCCCCCCATAAGCCGGTAAAAAAATATTTTCTGAATGAAAATGAACAGCCGTTTTATGGAATGAATAAAATGAACAGGGGAATAAGGGCTAAATTGATTAACAAACCTTATTTACTTAACCTCACATTGTTATTATGGAAAACACCTACTTCGGCTGCGAGCCGCTCGAGGCACAAGACATGCAGAACATCCAGGGCGGTGCTTACGTGGCCAATCTTTTGACCCTCGTAAAAGGCGCATATTTCCTGACAAAAGGCTTTACCCTGAATGTGCCCCTGGCCGGCCCCCTGGCATTCGGACTGCTGACATCGTTCGTAGACCCCCTGGTAACGGCGGCATAATCACCACTGTAGCCACAAAAAATGACAGGCAATCTGCAGACGCAGGTTGCCTGTTTTGCTTATGATAACACTAACTATGGATTATTTCCCGTCTGCCCAATTTGGGCCGGGTATGCGCAAGTAACAACGGAAAAGGAAGGATTGTTGACCCGTACCGCCTACAGGTAATGGATACCCGGTGGATAGCTGTTGCCCAGCGCGCCGGTCAGCGCCCGGAAATCTTCAGGGCTCCGGAGGAAGTCCATCTTCGTAGTGTCTACCATGAGCGTGCGCATGGGGTACTGGCGGAGGAACTGCATGTACATTTCCTGCACCCGCTCCAGATAACTGTTTTTGATCTGCTGCTCGTACGGCCGCCCGCGCTTGCGGATGTTGCGCTGCAACTGGTCTACCGGCGCGTTGAGGAAAATGAGGATGTCGGGCTGGGGGAGTTGGGGATTGATGATGTCGAACAGCTTTTGATACAGCGAAAACTCGTCGGCCTCCAGGTTCATCTTGGCGAAGAGCAGGCTTTTGATGAAGAGGTAATCGCTGATGGTCTGGGGCGAAAAAAGATCGGGCCCCATCATGTCTTTCAACTGCTTATACCGTTCGGCCATGAAGAACAGCTCCAGCGGAAAGGCGTACTGGGCGGGGTCTGCGTAAAACTTAGGCAGGAAAGGGTTGTCTGCGAACTCCTCCAGCACCAGGCGCGCCCGGTAATGCTCGGCGAGCTGCTGCGCGAGGGTCGTTTTCCCCGAGCCGATATTCCCTTCTATGGTAATGAACGGGTATTGCATGGGTTAGTGTGGCGCGGTAGCGAGTTTCACGGCGGGCAGCGGGTCCGGACAGGCCGCCAGCAGCTCGGCAACGGTCAGTTGCAGGATAGGGTGCACCTTTTCCCCGGCGATCTCTGCCAGGGGCGCCAGCACGAAACGGCGGTTCTGGAGCTGGGGATGCGGTACTTTCAGCTGTGGCAGGGTGATGACGTCGTTGTTGAAAAACAGCATGTCGATATCGATCACCCGCGCCCCCCATTTCACCCGTCTCACACGGCCGATACGGCGCTCGATGTCGAGCATGAGGCGCAGCAGCGAGGGCGCGTCGAGCCCGGTTTGCAGCTCCAGGGCCTGGTTCAGGTAATCGGGCTGGGCAACGCCACCCCAGGCAGCGGTTTCGTACAGCGCCGATTCGCGCACTACGGCCCCGGCCTCCGCCTGCAGGAGTTTCACCGCTTCCAGCAGGTTCGCGGAGCGGTCTCCCATGTTGCCACCTATCAGTAATATTGCAGTATTCATGAATTTGACGGCTCAAAAGTACCCATATTCCGTATTTTTGAGAAAATTAATATAGATTTCCGTCCAATAACCAGATACTCATGCGCAGTTTCCTCAAATTTTTCCTGGCATCCTTTGTAGCCCTTATCGTTTTCTCCATCATCTCCTTCTTTTTCATGCTGATGCTGCTCGCCCGCCTGGGCGCCGGCGCCCGCGAAAAAGTAGTGGTCGGGCCCAACGCCGTTGTAGTGGTAGACCTCAGCCAGCAATTCCATGAACTGCGGACCGACGATCCTTTCCGTAACCTCCTCGGCGGCGGCGCGGGCAACGTACCCGGTCTTTTCGATGCCGTGCGCATCATCCGCGAAGCGGCAACAGACGGTAATGTGAAAGGTATCTACATCAAGGCAGATGGCAACGGTAACGGATATGCCGCCAGCGAAGAGCTGCGCCGCGCCCTGGTGGCGTTCCGCAAAAGCGGCAAGTTCGTGTATGCATACGCGGATGGCCTCAGCCAGAACGCTTTCTACGTAGCTTCCGCCGCAGGTAAAATATATGTGCACCCGAAAGGCGCCGTCGATTTCACCGGCTTCTCCCTCACCACCACCTACATCAAAGGCCTGCTCGAAAAACTCGACATCGAACCGCAGATTTTCTATAACGGAAAATTCAAATCCGCTACGGAACCTCTCCGCGAATACAAAATGTCTGACGCCAACCGCGTGCAGACCACTTCCTTCCTCAACGAACTTTACGGCGATTTCCTCGTTCGCATTTCCGAAGCGAGGAAGATCGATACCGCCACGCTCCACCGCTACGCCAACGAAGCGCAGATTCTGGAGCCCTCCGACGCCGAGCGCCTCAAACTGATCGACGGGTTGCGGTACGACGATCAGGTGATGGACGAGATCAAGCGCAGCCTGTCTATCGGCGGCGATGAATCCGTGAATTTCATCTCCCTGAATAAATATGCCGTCGCCAATCGCCTGTACGAAGGCTATAGCGGCAACATCGCCCTCATTTACGCCCAGGGCGAGATCCGCTCCGGTTCTGATATCGACGATGCCATCGCCGGCGACGATTACGTGAAAATGATCCGCGACGCACGGCAGGACAAAAGCATCCGCGCCATCGTGTTCCGCGTAAATTCACCCGGCGGCAGCGCACTGGCCTCCGAAAGCATCTGGCGCGAACTCACGCTGGCACGCAAATCCAAGCCCGTGATCGTTTCCATGGGCGATTATGCAGCCAGCGGCGGATATTACATTTCCTGCATGGCAGACAGCATTTTCGCAGAACATAACACCCTCACCGGTTCCATCGGTGTGTTTACGATATTGCCCAATATGAAAGGGTTCTTCAACAACAAGCTCGGTATTACGTTCGACGGCGTGAAGACCGGCGAATATGCAGACGCAGGCTCCACCGCCCGCCCGCTCACCGACAAGGAAAAAATGCTCATCCAGCGGGGAGTGGATTCCATCTACGCCACGTTCAAACAAAGGGTGGTGGACGGCCGGAAATTGAGTGCGGCGGTGGTTGACAGCATTTCGCAGGGCCGCGTATGGACCGGCAGCCAGGCGAAGCAACTGGGCCTGGTAGACCGTTTGGGCGGTGTGCAGGACGCGGTCGACTGCGCGGCGCGCATGGCCAACATTCCGGAAGTGGAACTGGTGACTTACCCCCGTCCGAAAGATACCATGGAAAAACTCGTCAAACTTTTCGGACAGGAAATGAAAGCCAGCTTCATGAAGGAAGAACTGGGCGAAGATTACCGCATCTTCGAAACGATCAAAAAGGTACGCGCCATGCAAGGTGAAGCGCAAGCCCGCTTGCCGTACGAAATGGTGATCGATTGACCTGATCCCGAAAAAATACTGATATTGCGATGCCGTTCCTGAAAAGGAGCGGCATTTCGCTTAAAAAACGACCCTTATGTACCGTTTGAAATTCATGCTGCCTGCCATGATCGTTTGCGGGCTCGCGGCTTGCCAGTCGGGCGCCACGCAAAGCGCGCAAGACTCCACGCAGACCGTTTCCCCGACCGACAGTTCCCGGTCCGACGGCCCGGAGCTGGTCCGCGACACGGCTTTGGCGTCTGAATTCGGATTGCCCGACACGGTGACGATCGGCAGCCAGTTATACCGCGTGGTGCCCTCTACCGAAGAGCTGTTCGAAAGCGCGCCTGAGTTCAAGCCCGATACGAGCGAAGCGAAAAATATCGCGCCGCAGCACGACCTCGTCCGCCGCGCAGGGAATGTGCTGTATATCAAACTGAAAAACGGATCGGAAAAGGAATTCCGCGACAATGCGGAAAGCGATGGGGAAGATCATGAAGTGCATATCTATAATGGTTACCTGCCGGCGATCGCGCGTTTCGTGATTTTCAGGTTTGGGTATGAAACGTATGATGTGTTGCTGGTGGATGAAAAATCCGGCGAAGAAACGCCCATCATCGGCCTGCCGCAGGTATCGCCCGACGGGAAGCAACTGATCGCTTCCAACCTCGACCTGATGGCGGCGTTTACCTTTAACGGACTGGAATATTATACGATGACCGGCAAGGGACTGGAAAAGCAGTACGATTTCAGTCCTGAGAAATGGGGCCCGGAATCCATCAAGTGGCTCGATGCCAATGTATTGGTGGGTAAATTCGGGGTGTTGACGAAAGACAATGATCTGCTGTATCATTATGTCCGCCTGGAGCCGGTAAGGAAATAAGGCTTGTCCGAAGGCCGGTCCCCGGGGCGGGGAAGCCACACACATAGGCGGAATGCGCCCGGTATGGAGACCCCGTCCCCGGTGCGAAAAGCAATGCTTTCATGGCCGGACCGGAAACTGCCGGCTTTTTAGATTGCAGCCATATATCGCCGGCATCAGTTGGCGGTTATTTCCTGTCGGGGCGCCCGGTCAGCCCTCTTCGGTGTACACGGGGTCGCGTTCTTCGGGAGTGAGGCGGATCACGTTGTTGTGATTTTCATCAACGATTTTCTGGGCTTGCATGCGGAGGCGGCGGAGCCCGTCGGCCAGGGCTTCCATTGATTTTTCGGCGGCTTCCGCGATCTCGTTGTGGTGGCGGATAACGTTGCTCAGTCTTTTGATGTGCTCATTGATCACATTACAGATGATCTGAGATCCGCTGAAGGGGTCGAAATCCTGGAGACGTTGCAGGATGTCGTCGTAACAGCGGCACATCTGTTCTACGGCTGGTGAAGGGGCGGCAGCAGCGGCTGCCTGCACTTTTTCTCTGCCATACAGGTTGGATTTTAGGGCGCCTATTCGGCATGATTGGTTGATCAAAACGCGGTTTATGACTCTCGTCCAGGCCTGCAACTTAAGAAAAGACCGCCGCCCGGCGCTTTCAAAAATTGTTAACCGGGCGTTATTGGTGGGTTAAAGCCCAGCAAACGGCCCCTGGAGCGGCCCTTCAGATTTCAGGGGATAATTGATCGTTGTTTGCTAGTTTTGCCCCTTGTTAAAGATTAATAGCATGGCGTCATCATACAATCAGCGGAAGGCAATGTGGGCAATTACGAAGGCGAGCATCCGGGCAATGTTCCGGAGCCCCTCGGCAGTGGTTTTCAGTCTCGCATTCCCGCTGGTCTTCATTCTGGTGTTCGGTTTCATCGGCGGAAGGTCGGGCTCGGTAAAAGTAGGGATCGATAAACGGTCAGACACTGCCAGCCAGATGTACCAACGCCTCGCCGCCGCGCCCAACCTTAAACTGGTGACAGACGAGCCGCAGGCGGATATGGAAGACGACCTCCGCAAAGGCCGTCTCACGGCCATTCTCCGCATCGAGAACGGGGCAGTGGCGGATAGTGCCGCGCCGGCCCTGAAGCTGCATGTCAAAACATCCACCGCCACCAGCCCGGACAATAAAGCGCAACTCATCAACGTGCTCCAGATGGGCATCAACGCGGCCAACGACGTCGTGTACCCGCGCCCGTCCATTGCGGAGATCATTCCCGAAACGGTGCCTGGCCGTCAATACAAGCCTATCGACTTCATCCTGCCCGGCCAGCTGGGCTTTTCGCTGCTGAGCGCCGCCGTTTTCGGGACGGCGTTCCTCTTTTTCAGTTTGCGGCAAACGCTGGTGCTGAAGCGTTTCTTCGCCACGCCCATCCACCGCATGTACATCATTCTCGGCGAAGCCATCAGCCGGCTGCTGTTCCAGTCGTTCGGCTCCATCGTGATCATCGGGCTGGGGTATTTCGCGTTCGGGTTTACGCTGGTGAACGGGTTCGTGACTTTCCTGGAAATGCTCGTCCTTTGCCTGTTCGGGCTCATCGTATTCATGGGTTTCGGTTTCGTGGTGAGCGGCATCGCCAAGTCGGAAAGTACCATCCCGCCTATGGCCAACATCGTCACATTGCCGCAGTTCCTGCTGGCCGGCACGTTCTTTTCGGTGGATGTATTCCCTGCCTGGCTGCAACCCATTTGCAAGATGATGCCGCTGACTTACCTGAACGATGCCTTGCGGAAGATCGCTTTTGAAGGGATGCACCTGTGGGACCTGGGTCCGCAATTGCTGGTGCTCACCATCTGGGGCGTGGTGGTGTACGGCGTGGCCGTGAAGGTGTTCCGCTGGGAATAAAGTTTAACAACCGTAATCAAACCTGGTATGAGATTATTTAAATTCTTCCTGATCTCCGTAGCCATTCTCGGCGCGCTGATCTTCCTGCTGTCGCTGGCGTTCCCGTCTACCGCGCTGCTGGAACGCTCCGGCGCCATCGAAGCCCCGGCAGACAAGGTGTACACGTATCTGACCGACCTGAAAACCTGGAAAAACTGGAACCCCTGGCACCCGGAGTTCAGTCTTAAGCCCGGCGTTTCCGTGAATTACGGCCCGGTTACGGCCGGAGAAGGCGCATCTTACACCTGGGCCGTGCCCGGGAGCAACGAGCCCGGCCGCGTCCGGATCACGGAGGTAGTGCCCGGCAAAAGCGTGACCTACATCATGATACATCCGGATATGAAGCATATTACCGCGCATTTCGACCTCAAACCTACGGCCGACGGGCAGGGCACGGCCATCCTCTGGCGGTTCGAAGCGCACGTGGGCATGGCACCCTGGTGGAAGCTCCGCGGGTTCATGATGGACCGGATGTTCGGTTCCACGATGGAAGACGGGCTGAACCACCTGAAAAGCCTCGCAGAAGCACCTTGATTTTTTTATGTTGAACGGTTTGGAAATCTTCCGTTTTCCGGCGTAATTTCCGTGTTCATTCAAATCCTATTTTTATGAAAAGCATGTTAATGGGCCTCGCCCTTCTTTTCTCCGCAACAGCAGTATTAGCGCAAGATCCGCCGAAAAGCCCGCTGGTATCAGCGTCCGGCGACAATGTCGAAATTTCCTACAGCCAGCCCTCCAAAAGAGGCCGCGTGATCTTCGGCGAGCTGGTACCGTACGATAAAGTATGGCGCGCAGGGGCCAATATGTCAACCGATATTACTTTCAAGAAAGACGTATCGTTCGGCGGCCAGAAGGTGAAAGCAGGTTCTTACGCCCTGTTCATCATCCCCACCGCAAAGGAATTCACGGTAATCCTGAACTCGCAGACCAAGCAGATGGGCTCTTCCCAGTACGAAGCCAACAAAAGCAAGAACGTAGCCGAAGTGAAAGTTCCCCGTCAGAAAACGGCTTCCACCGTTGAGAAACTGACGTATTCCTTCCCAAAAGGCAATCTGCAGATGGAGTGGGACGATACCAAAATTTCCGTTCCGGTAAAATAATTACTGCACCGTCAACACAGCTAACGCATTTTTACGCCCTCCCGCAAAACGGGAGGGTTTTTTGTTGCCGGAAACGAAAAATCCGCCCCGGGATGGGAGCGGATTTTTTTATGGCTGGACGCAGGATTACCGTTTGCCGTATTCCTCCAGCATATCCAGGACACAATCGTATACGGTGGTCAGTTGCCCGTCGGTAATGACGTACGGGGGAAGGATGTACAGCGTGTTGCCGAGCGGGCGGAGCATGACGCGCTTTTCGCGGAAGAAGCGGTGCAGGAAATCCGCCAGGTTGTTGACGTAGCTGTCTGCCTCGCCGGTATTCACTTCGAAGGCGAGGATGGTGCCGGTTTGCCGGACGTTTTTCACCCGGGAGTGCTGGCGGAGGGTTTCCCCGAACGCCTGGTGCCGTGCTGCGATCCGGCGGCGGTTTTGCGCGCAGGCGGGGTCAAGGAACAATTCCAGGCTGGCCAGCGCCGCCGCGCAGGTGAACGGGTTGGCGGTGTAGGAGTGGCCATGGAAGAGGGTTTTGAGCTTGTCGTTGCTGAGGAACGCTTCGTAGATCGCTTCGGTACAGGTGGTAACACCCATGGCCATCGTGCCGCCGGTCAGCCCCTTCGACAAGGTGATCATATCCGGCGGGGTGGTAAGCTGCTCCATGGCGAAGTTGGTGCCCGTCCGGCCGAAGCCCGTCATCACTTCATCGGCAATCAGCAGGATGCCTTTGCTGCGGCAATGTGCCAGCAGGGCATCGAACGCTTTGACATCGTACATGATCATGCCGCCGGAGCCCAATACCAGCGGCTCAAAAATGAATGCGCCGGTGTCTGCGGCGATATCGTCGATCTGCCGGAGCAAAGCCGGCAGGTTTTCGGCGGTGGGCAGGTCGAGGAAGGTGACTTCGAAGAGGTAATCGTCGAACGCCCGGGTGAACACGCTGCGGGCCGATACGCTCATTGCGCCGAACGTATCGCCGTGATAGGCGTCGTGGAAGGCGAGGAGTTTGCGGCGGGGGGTGCCTTGGTTCTGCCAGTACTGGATCGTCATTTTCAGCGCTACTTCCACGGCGGTGGAGCCGTTGTCGGAATAGAACACCCGCGCCTGGGCGCCCGGCAATACGGGCAGGAGCTTCTCTGCCAGCAAAACGGCCGGCTCGTGGGTGTATCCCGCAAAAATGGCGTGGTGCAATACCGCAGCCTGTTCGGCCAGCCGCTTCGTGATATGCGGATGCGCGTGGCCGTGGATGTTGACCCACCAGCTGGAGGTGGCGTCTATATAGGTTTGGCCGTGCTCGTCGGTCAACAGGGCGCCTTCGCCCTTTACAATGCCTATCGGTGCGGGGGCCGTCTGCATCTGGGTGTAGGGATGCCAGATCACGGCCTGGTCGCGCTCGCTTAAACTCTTTTGCATGCCGCAAATGTACTCCATCGTCCGTACAACGGAAATAACGATATCACATATTCATGTTTCCCCTTATTCAATTGCGGAGCCAACCAATTGCCTACCTTTGTGTTGTATTTAGATGGCATGGTTTTAGCCATCCTCCGTTGTTTTATAACCATATCCGGGCAATTTACTGTCAGAACCCAAAAGCTACATTATGGAAGGAAAGCTCCTCGAGATCAGGGACAATGAAAACGCGAAGCAATTCGAGACGCGGGTGAACGGGCACCTCGCAAAGATCGAGTACATGGAAGGCGGCAACCGCATCTTCCTGACCCACACCGAAGTGGCGCCGCAGCTCGAAGGCCAGGGAGTGGCCGCACTGCTGGTAGAGCGCGTTTTATCCATCATCGATGAGCGGGGCCAGAAAATTGTACCCCTTTGCCCATACGTAGCCACCTATATCCGCAAACACCCGGAATGGAAAAAACTCCTGGCACACGGGATCAACGTCTGAACACTCAATTAATCTTTGAAATATGCCCTTGACCAATTTTGACAAGCTCCATCACCAACACCAGGAATGGAAAAAAGATCTGCTGCTGAACGAAAAGGAAATCAAATCCCTGCGCGACGAGCTCGTTGAGCTCGCCAACGGCCGCTTCGACCACGACGCCGCCGCTAAAGTGGAACATTTCCAGAATGCCCTCATCCGCCAGAAGGAAGTCGTGAACGAGCTCCTCCAGCAAGTGATCCAGGGAGATAAAATGATGTCTGAAGCCCAGGGCGACGATGCGCAGCTGCACATGCTGCACAACAAGCTGCAAGACGATGTGGAAACCTTCAACCGCCTGTTCATCGAACTGCGCGAAGAATTCAAACACTTCAAGCAGCAATTGCGCGAATCCTAAATTTTCACGACATGGAAATGAAAAATGAATATACCAATGGCGAAGTAACGGTTGTATGGCAACCGCGCATTTGCCGCCACACGGGCATCTGCGCACGCGGCCTGCCCGCGGTATTCCAGCCGAAGGAAAGGCCCTGGATCAAGATAGACGGCGCTACGACCGATGCTATCATTTCCCAGGTGAAGCTTTGCCCTTCCGGCGCGCTTAGTTTTTATATGAACGCAGATAAACCGAAAGATTAGCCAGCCGAAACGTATGCAGCAATACCGCAGCGTGCAGCATGTGCTGTACGCAGACCTGAAAGACATGGGCGATATGCCCGTAAGGCAACCGTTCCCTTCCGTTCATGCAGACCGGATCGATCCCTTCCTGCTTCTTCATCATATTGACGTTCGGGTGCCCGACTACCTGCCGCCGCGCCAGGCGGGCGTGGGGCCGCACCCGCACCGGGGATTTTCGCCGGTCACGTTTATTTTCAAAGGCGGTGTCCATCATCGCGACAGCCGGGGCAACAACTCGATCGTTCGCGCAGGCGGCACCCAATGGATGCACGCAGGCATGGGGATCGTGCACTCCGAGCGACCGCCCAACGATATCCACGATACCGGCGGCGAACAGGAAATGATCCAGATCTGGGTGAACTCGCCTTCCGGCCGGAAGATGGACCAGCCTTCGTATTTCCCCTTGCATGGCGTGGATACGCCAACGGTTACCAGCGAAGACGGGCTCGTGACCATTTCCGTGGTGGCGGGGGAATTAATGGGCGTGAAAGGCCCGGTGCCCACGCTGACGCCCGTCAATACCTTTACCGCGCATTTCCGCAAGGGCGGCCATTATTATATTCCATTGTCGGAAACGCATAACGCATTCGTGTATTTGCTGGACGGTGAAGTGAAGATCACCGGCGCCAGCGTGTACACCGGTTTCCATTGCCTCGTTTTCCGGCAAGACGGGAAGGGGATCGGGATCACGGCGGAAGAAGATACACGCCTGTTCATCGCTTCCGGCGAACCGATCGGGGAAAAGATCGCGGCCAACGGGCCGTTCGTCATGAACACCGAAACGGAAGTGCTCGAAGCGATGCGCGATTACCAGATGGGAAAAATGGGTATATTGATAGAAGAATAAACCCTGCACCATGACACTCGCAGAAACCATGGCGGCCATCGCCGCCGCAGGAACGGCCCAGACGAAGAAAACGCTCATGAACCACGGCGGCCGCGAACCCATTTCCGGTGTGAAAGTCTCCGACCTGAAGGTGATCCTCAAACAGATCCGCAAAGACCAGGCCCTCGCCCTGGCGCTCTACGATACCGGGCATTACGATGCGCAGTACCTGGCCGGCCTCGCCGCCAACGGTGCCCTCATGACGCCCGCGCAACTCCGCCACTGGGCCGAAACGCCCAATGCCGGCGCCATCAGCGAATACTCGGTGCCCTGGGTTACCGCCGAACATCCGGATGCCTGGAACATCGCGCTGTCGTGGATCGACGATCCTGCTCCGGAAATAGCCGTCAGCGGATGGGCGACGCTCGGCGGACTGGTTTCCCTGCTCCCCGACGATCAGATCGACGTACCCAAAGTGCTGGCGCTGCTCAAACGCATAGAAAAAGAAATCCATGGTGCGCCCAACCGCGTGCGCTACGTGATGAACGGGTTCGTCATCGGCGCGGGAACGTACGTAGACGCCGCGCACGCCGCCGCAGTGGCCGCGGCCCGCAACATCGGGACGGTAACGGTGAACATGGGGAACACGGCCTGCAAAGTGCCCGAAGCCGAAGGGTACATCGCCGCGTCGCGCGGGAGGCCGGGCGGGGCGAAGAAAAAGAAAACGCTCAAATGTTAAATAGCAAAGCCGCGCAAAAAGCGCGGCTTTCTTTTTTCGAAAAACCAACCCTTCCGGATCAGTTTTTCTGCAACCATACCTCGTAAATCGTGCTACTGGCGCTGGTCGGGTTGAAACCGTTGCTTTGCGGGGCGGTGGCTTCGATCCCGCCATACATCCATCCGATCAGATTTTTGCCGGTTTGTAATTTCGCGTAATCGATCACTTCTCCCGATTTGTCGATCAGCGAAATAGCCGGATTCAGGATGAAAGCTGCATTGGCCCCGATGTAGCCGGGGAGGGTAACATTCCTCTGTGGATATTCCTGTGTGCCGTTCATAGACCGTACGATCGTAGATACACGGTTGAACCAGGGCATGAAATTCGACGCGTTGCCCGGCACTTCGTTCCCGCTGTCGTCGATATACCAGTCCGTAATACCGCCGATGAAAGACACGTATGCTTCACCGGTGGAGGAATTATACGCGGAAACAGCGGCGCAATCGTACATGCAGAACCGTTGCCTGAAATTCGTATCGATCTGTGCGAGGGTATTAAAACCCATATCCTCGAAATACACCGGGTTGATGAACGGCCCGCCCTGGTTGTTGAACACGCCGCCGAACACCGCCACGCCCACGTTCCTGTTGGCGGGCATCACCATCTTCACGGAAGGATAATCGCGACGGTGGAACTGGTTGGCGCCGTTGTACTGTTCGTTGGTCGTGATCACACTGTAATTGGTAATGGCCGGGGCTGAACCGCTGTTGTCGATCTTGAACCGCGCGATCTGCTCGGTATATTTCCCCGTCACCCCGCCGGAATATTTCCCGGTATAATTCTGCCCCATCACGAGGTGGAACCAGTCGTTCAGCTTCACGAGATATCCGCCGGTAACGGCCATGCGGCTGTCTGTCGTGGTTTTGATGTAATTGTTGAGCGCATAACCGTTCTGGACGGCGGCGATGGTCCGCTGCACATCGATGGCGGTCAATTGCGGGAAAGTTTGGTAACAACCGTCGTTCGCGCATCCCGCACCATATCCGCCGATCAGGTACAGCGTATTCCCGTCCTGGTAATAGGCGATGTTGGTGGAGCTGAGCTGATATTGCAGATTGGCCGGGATAGCGGCTTTCCACGATTTATTGGAGGAAACGTCTATCACCCAGATCGATGTGTTGGATGCGGAAGTGGGAAAGGTGGACCCGGAGCCCGCCGTGCCGTGGAACCCGTTGGTGCGCCCGCCTATGAGCAGCCAATAGCTCCCCAATGTGGCGATACAATACGATTGGAGCGCCGGCGCAGGCTGGTTCGCGGCTTTGTTCAGCGTGATGGTGTAAGGCGCCTGCGCGGCGGCGGACAAGCATCCGCAGAGCAACAGGCCGAGAATGAGGTGTTTCATGGATGTGTTTTTTAGGGGTTGATGATTTTGAGGCACCAGGCGGTGAGCAATTTGCGGCGGGAATCAGACAGGTCGCGGGTGCGGGGCATGGCCACGGAATTCGCCCATTGCGCAAGACTGATCCTGTCCATGAGGGCGCGTGCCATCACGGGGTCTTTCCAGATGTTGGGGTCGTTGAGCTTCACCACCTGGCTCATGGCCGGGTAGAGGAGGTAATAGTTCCGGAGCACCTTATTGTACACCACGTCCCAGGTGAGCTTGTCGTTGCCGGTGGGTTGCGGCGAACCGGGGTCTTTGTAGTATTGCGAATAATCTTCGTCGTTCGGTAACACCCGTACGTTGATGATGGAACCGGTCAACGGATTGAACTGTGCATAGCAGGATGGCGGCGGATTGTCGCTCGTGGTGCAGGTGATGAGGACGTTCCCCTTTTTGCTCACTGGCAGTGAAACGGGATCGCCGAGGTTGTAATTGTCCTGCAGTTTGACGGCGTTGCCCGGCGCCTGGTTGGGCGTGGTATCGTAATACCAGAGCTGGTAATTGTATCCGCCGTTGTTCGTCAGCTTTTCCCCGTTTTTATACCCGATAAACGAAATTGGCACCGTTCCCGGGCCATAGTCGCGGAATTGCGTGGTGGTGGCGTTGGGATTGGCCGTATTCTGTTCCGCATACACACCGGAGGTTTCGGAAAACAGGAACAGCGGTTTTTCGACGTGGATCACCTGGCTGATGCCCATCGGCCCCGTGCAATACAGGAAGAATGGCTGGCCTTCCCGCACCCGGGCATTGATGAAAGCGTTCCAACCGAAGTCGAAAATCCAGCCGTTGGCGTCGTTGGCTTTTACATCCATGTAATTGATCTGGCCAAGGGTAAAGTTGTTGGGCGACTGCGGATTGGCAGGATCGCCGATCAAAAGCGAAATAGCGCCCAGATCGAATTTGGGGTTGTTCCCGGTGACCATGGGATCGTAATTGCCCATGTACAGATCGGGCAGTACGGGAGAAAGGTCGAGGGATATTTGCGGGGAGATTTTGTAGATGCTGTCGTCTGTACGGTAATACAGTATTGCAGGTGGCATCTGCATTTTGGGAGCGCCCATGGTATTGCCTTTCCAGCCGATCGGCCAGGGGAAGGTTTGCGGCTCGAGGTAGCGGCCCGTGGTCTGGGAAGTGGCATCGCCTTCGAACCAGGGCGCAACCGTTCCCTGGATTTCCAGGAAGTCGGAATTGGTGCCCTGCACGGCGTACAGGGCGTTCATCTGGTCGATGTAGGCCTGGCCTTTGTATTTGAAGACGTTGATTTTCTGTAGCGGACGGTACACCGTAAACCGGCAAACGATGCCCGCCAGCGGTTTTTTGGCCGCGGTGGGGGAGTTGGACGGCATGCCCTGGAGGATTGGTTGGCCGGTGAGCTCGCTGAGGGGGATCACGCATTGGAACATGGCCGCCGCGCCGTTGGGGCCCGTCAGCGCGCCGTTCTTGAAAAAGTTGATCCAGCGCGTCATGGCTTTGGAAGGCTTGCCCATGAACAACGCCGTATCACCGGCAATGAGACTGAGGAAATCGGTGTAAAGCTGGGTGTTGGTAGGGTCTTCCGGGTTGATGTCGATCACCATGCCGGTGCTTCTCCCGTTGGGGCCGGTGCGGTTGAGGAACGACAGCTGGGCCACGGAGATCTGGCTTTTCAGGGAAGAGGGCATCACGTTGTTCGGGTCGTTGATGCCGGTCACGTTCACGCCGATCATATCCAGTCCCATATCGCCGTAATAGTTCCATTCTCCCGGGAAAATGGTGTCGTTGACGGTGAATTCCGCGGAAGGGGCGGGCCTTTCGCCTTCGAACCGCTTGGCCGTGGTGGCGCAGGGATTGGCAGGCGGGGGATTGTAGACGCCGAGCGGGGTGATGGCCCAGTTCACCCAGGCATCGTCGGTCATGCCGTAAGTCATGGGTTGAACGCTGGCGGAGTCGGCCAGGCGGACGGGTTGCCCGGCGTAAGGGCCGGATGCGAACTGCTCGCCGGAATAATCGTCATTGTTCGCAGTGCCTACGTTGATGGAAATCAGGCCCTTGAAATTGATCCTGGGGTAATCGAAAATAGACATTGGGGGTAGGTGTATTAGATTAACAATGCATTAACGGTCGCAATTAAGGGAATTCGATCTGGTTAAAATGTTAATACATGTTACGACACCTTCGCACAAACGAATTGGTTTGCAGGCAAATAGGGGGTAATCCCGGCTGAAATCAGCCGGAAAGACGGTTGAAATTTAACATTGGGAACTAGAAAAATACGGCCGACCATTCCCGCTGGAAGATGGCTTCGGGTGCCAGTTCGATGATACCTTCCTTCCGGGTGATGTCTCCGTTGGCGCTTACATGGTCTGCGATCCCGCACCACGGCTCGATGCACACGAAATCGGCGTTGGGAGCGGCCCAGATCCCCATGTACGGGAATCCCGGAAAACGCAGCTCGAGCCCATGCGGCGTTGTATCGCTGCGGAGGGAAATGGCGTTGGACGCGAGGTGTTTGAAGACGAGCGCATCTTTCAAAAACAGTGATTTGGTAAGCGGCAGTTCCTGCGCGTTGTCGAAGTACGCAACCGGTTCGTCGAGGATTTGCCCTTCGGGCGAAAGCGGCCACAGGGCTGCGTTCTCAGGGGCATTGAAGTGGAGCGCGTAGTCGTCGTAATGCGTCCCCTCCGCCAGCGGGACCCTGAAAGCAGGATGCGCCCCGATCGAAAAATACATAGGCTGGTCGCCGGTATTTTGCACCGTGTAGCGGACGGTCAGCGTGGCGTCGTTCACCGCATACCGGATGCTCAGTGTGAAAGGGAAGGGGTATCGGGCCAGGGAGTCTGCATCGTCTGTCAACACGAACGTCGCCGAATGCGGCGTCTGCTCCGTCAGTTCAAAGGTTTTATCCCGCGCGAAGCCATGACGCCCCAGTTCGTAGGTTTTCCCGTTGAAACGGTACTGGTTGTTTTTCAGTCCGCCCACGATGGGGAACAGTACCGGGCTTTTCTTTCCCCAGAAAGCGGCATCGCCGCTCCAGAGGTATTCCAGATGATTGTCTTTCCGTTGGATAGCCTGCAGTTCCGCGCCTTTCGGGCTGATCTGCACGCGCAGGATCTCATTCTCGATAGTAGTCATGCTACAAATTTACAGTTTCAGCCGGATTCCCCGTTTGCTGATCCATCCCGTCAGTTGAACGATGATCAGCGCGAAGGCGAGCGATTTCAACAGCCCGGGAACCCCGCCCCAGGGGAACATCATCGGGATGGACAGTGCGCCCATCAAAGCATAAGCGTAATAAGGCATCAGGTAACACAGCAACGTGTCCGTCCCCGCAGGTTTAATGATCCTGAAAGCATCGCCTTTCCCTTTCAGGTCCGCGATCCAGTACACCAGCGTGAAAACGAACAACGTGATCGCACTGCAGATATACACCCAACTGGGCGTCACCATCACTTTCGAAATGCCCCAGACCGGCCGTGTGGCGATCCCTACCGCCAGGAGCCCCGCAGCTATGCCGGTTAACCATCCGATAACGGGAATACGGCGCCCTTTCTCCACGAAATCCCGGAAAAGAATGGATGCCACCGTTCCCCCGAGCACGAGGGCCGCCAGTCCGCCGTCGCCCACCGGGGCCAGGAACCGCCGTAGCGGATGATCTTCCGCGATGAGACCGCCATGCGCCGCCATGTTGAAAGCCATGCACACGAGCCAAACGCCCAGTACGACGCCGATTTTGCCTTTGCCAAGGATGAAAGTGAGCGCCCCCACGAGGTAAGCCCAGCCAATCAATCCCAAAATCCCCCACCAGTACGTCGAAAAGCCCTGCGCCTGCTCGCCGCCGCGGCAAACGCTGACCAACAACAGCAACCCGGCGATGCCGATCGCTTTGAGCACGTATTTGCGGACGTTCGGCCAGCCGGCCGGATATTGGTTCCAGATGAGTATGAACGATGTACAGGCGATCGCGTTCCACACCCCGCGCGACAGGCCGGTTGCCCCCTCGTTCAGGTATTCCCCGTTTACCAATACCAGCCCCATCACCAGCAAACCGATCCCGCGCTCCAGCGCATGGCGGACGAGCGCCCAGGTACCGTCGCCCTTTTTGATACGGTTGGCCACCGCGTAAGGAATGCTCATACCTACAATGAACAGGAATGCCGGAAACACGGTATCCGCCAGGCCCATACCGTCTTCCCGGGGCTTGGTGTGCTCGAGCCACAGGGGAATGTCGTGCAGGGTCCAGAGGTCGTTGACGAAGATCATGAGCGTCATCGTCAGGGCACGGGTAATGTCTATCGACGCGATTCTTTGGGAAAGGGTCATAAGATGGGTGGAATTTGTGTCAAGATAAACAACGGGGCCGGTAATTTCAACCGCGCCCCGTTGACTTTCGTTGTAACCTTCAGTTTTTATCGCGCCACCACCAGGCGTACCTGCCTGTCCATGCGCCCGGATTGCAGCCGCAGGATGTACACGCCCGAAGGCTGTGGTGATTGCGGCCAGCGCAGCGTATGCTCGCCGGCTTCCTGGCGCGCATTGAACAATGTTTGCGTTTGTCCGTTCATGTTATAGACGGAAATCTGCACGTTTCCCGCTTTCGGGAGGGAATATTTTATCGTGGATGCCCCGCCGGATACGGGGTTGGGATATACTTCCAGCTTCACTTCCTTCGACAGTTCCCCCGTTCCGCCGTCCAGTTTCGCCTGCATCAAAGCCCCGCCGCCACCGCTTTCCCCGAACACGCGCAGCTCCGAAATGCTCGCCCAGGTGCCGGTATAATCCGCCGCGCCGGTCACGTTGATGCGCACGTACCGCGCCGCTACCGGACTGAAATTATCCGTGATCGGTGAAGCTACCGTTCCCGGCGTGGTGTTGGCGGAACGGTTCACGATTTGCGTGAAACTGCCGCCAGCCGTGGTTTTGGCCTGGATTGTGAATTGATAGGCGCGGTCGCTGAAACAGACCACTTCCGTTTTCGAAATATCGTACACCGCGCCCAGGTCCACTTCGAGCCACTGCGGGTACACGCTGGCCGACCAGCGGGTGTTCACATCGCCGTCTACCGCCGAGGTAGCAGGGTTTTCGGGTTGGGGTTGACTACTGGCCGTCACGGATTTGTTGAGGGCGAGATTGGCGAGCGCGGGAGGAGCGTCCGGGTCGGGAGGACCGCCCATCCAGGCCGGCCCAACGTCCATCGAGTCGAGCGGACGATTGGTGACCGTTCCGGACACGCGCTCGTCGGCCCCTGCGTCTTTGGAGGAAGTGCGCGCCTGTCCGTCGATGTCGAACGATACATTGATATCTACCGGCAGTCCGGAAATATCGAGCACGCCGCCCCATCCGCCAACGCCGGCGTCTATGGCGGGGCTTGACGCGCCGATGCGCCAGCTGCCCGCCGATTCCAGTTGCGGGTTGGCGATGGTGATGCCGCCGGGGTTCGTGATGCCGAGGGTGCCGGAGAAAATGTTTCCCTGCCAGGTTTCGGAACCGGTGAGGGTATTGGCTACGAGCGGTTGGTTGGCGTCTACGACCACGTTATTGGCGACTTTCACGCCGGTGGGGGACAGTGGCCGGGAACCGTTGTTCAGATCGATGGCGCGGCCGCTGGTGAATTCGCCGATGGTGTTGTAGGCGATCACGCAGCCGTTGATCTGCGGGTTGAAGCGGACTTCCCCGGCCGGGTAATCCTGTCCTTTCTGGAGGATGATCACTGCATCGCCGGTAGAATTGGCCGCATCCAGGCCATAGAAGAAGTTATTGATGATGTAGTTCTGCGAGCCGATGACGCGCACGCCGCCGGTTTTGGCTTTTCCTTCGCCGAGGAACCAGTTGGCGTAGAGCACGTTACGGTCGCCGTGGCGGAAGCAGAACTGCCCTTCGGAGCGGCGGAAGGTATTGTAGCGGTAGAGGTTTTCCGCGCTTTTGTTGGATATGATCTCGTTTTCGCCGTCGCATTCGCGGAAGAGGTTGTATTGGAAGAGCGTCCGCGAGATATTGTCCATTTGCCCGGAATAGCCTACCCGTACGGTTTCTCCGCCATTTACGCCGAGCGGCGGGCGGCGGGAAAAGTGGTTGTATTCCACCACATGGAAGTCGGCGGTTTTATCGCGCACTTCGATCTGGAGGGTGGGGTCTACGGTGTTTTTACCTTCGAAATGGCAATGGTCGAGGCGGGCGCGAAGTCCGTCGAGCACCATCCATTTCGATCCGGAATTGAAGTTGATGATGGCGCACTGCGTGATGCGGTTGTAGCTGCCGCGGATGGTGACCACGTTGCCGGTGACGGTGCCGTTGGTCCATTTGAACCCGCGTACTACCAGGTAAGTGCCGGTGACGTTGAGGGTGGAATTGCCCGTGAACGTGACGCCGCCGGGCGTTTGGGCGCGCATTTCTATAGCGGCGGTTGAGGTGCCGGAGGAACTGAAAGTGATGGCGGCATTGTTCCAGGTGCCGTTTTGCAGAATGATGCGATCGCCGGGCTGCGCGGCCGAAATGGCGGCGTTGAGCGCGGTCATGTCAGACACGTTGCGATCGATGGCCGAAGCGCCGGTACAGCATAATAGCAGGCAAACTAGCCAGTGGTAACGTTTTCGCATAAGTGGAATTTGGGTGATGAAAAAGCGGTGTCGCAGACGGGAAGATGATAAATCTTGCAATGCGGAAAACGTATTCATTTTCAATGCTTGCCAGGCATGATTGGATAATGGCGGAATGATTTTTTCGGTAGCTGGATGCGTATTTTCATAACTATCGGGAATGGCTGGATTCGAATATATGCAAACGATTGCATATTTGCGAATATTTTTTGGGGATATAAAAAAGCGACAGCCTCCGGTCGGGGACTGTCGCGCAGTATTTTTTTAGAGGGGATTTAACTCCAGATTTCGTTGCCTTCGGTGAGGAGAACGGGGGCGCCGTCGGTTACCATGATGGTGTGCTCATGCTGGGCCACGAAGCTGCCGTCTTTGGTCTGGAGCGTCCAGCCATCGCCGTTTTCATAGGCCCAGGTAGCCCGGGTGGAAATGAAGGTTTCGATGGCCACCACGCCGTTCTTGCGGAAACGGGCACGGTTGTATTTGTCGTAGTAGTTGGCGATGGAATGGGGCTCTTCGTGGAGGCTGCGGCCGATGCCGTGGCCGGTGAGGTTTTCTATCACCCGGTAGCCTCTTTTCTTCGCTTCCGCTTCGATCAAACCGCCGATTTCGGCAATTTTCACACCGTCGCGGATATTGGCGATCGCTTTGCGGAGAATGTCACGCGAGGCATCCACGAGTTTCTGATGACCGTAGATATCCTCCCCGAGCACGAAAGAACCACCGTTATCCGCCCAGAACCCGTTCAGTTCGGCGGATACGTCCACGTTTACGAGGTCGCCCTCCTGCAGGATGCGCTTCAGCGAGGGGATGCCGTGCGCGATCTCGTTGTTGACCGAGATGCAGGTCCAGCCAGGGAAACCATACGTCAGTTTAGGCGCGCTTTTGGCCCCGAAGGCCGCCAGCACGGCATTGCCGAATTCGTCCAGTTCACCGGTCGACATTCCCGGGCGGGCGTGTTCCCGCATAGCTTTCAGGGTGAGGGCTACCGCTTCTCCGGCCGCCTGCATGCCCTGTAATTCCGCTTCGTTCGTGATAGACATGGGTTTCGTTATCTGTTTGTCGCAATTTAATCAATAATAGGCATTGGCACATGGGTATTAGTGCTTAGGCGGCTTGCCGGGGCGGGAGAGGCGTTTGAGCGCCTTCTCGATGGTGTCCATCCGCTTGCGGATCTTCTCCGCCGCCGCATCTAGGGTAAAACCTTCGTCGAGCAGCTCCTTGATGAGGAGCATCTTCTTGATATTGGCATAATCGTACCGCCGGTTCTTGCCTTCTTCCTCCGTCAGGCTGATGATAATACCCTTGTCTTCCCAATACCGGATCTGCCTGGCCGGGATCCCCGTGATCTGGGATACTTCCCCGATCCCCACTACCAGGCGCCCCAGGAACTCAAAATCGAACTGCAAATCTTCCGTCGTGTCCATTTTGTAAATTATTTACAATGATTGTTGTGAAATTAAAAACTATTCCCTTAATTTGCAATTGTAAATAATTTACAAAACAGGACATTTAATTACATTGTATGCCTCAAACCGCCACTGGCGGCATTTGATCCCGCAAAATCTTGACTCATGAAAAGGCTATTTATCGTGCTTTGCCTGGCCGGCGGATTCGTTCCGGCACAGGCCCGGAACCCCCATGCCCAGGCGCCCCGCTTCCATGAAGCGCCCGCCAAATCCACCGTTCAGGCCTTTTTCGCCGCATTCGGCAAAGGCGACCTGGAAGCCCTCGTCCAAACCTTCGACCCCGCCGCGGAAATCACGGCCGTTCGCGCCGGCAACCGTGCCGCCGGACAAATCTACGGTTCCTACAAAGGCCACGCCGGCGTGCGGGAATTCGTGGCCGGCCTCGGCGCCGCCTTCCAGACGCAGGCGTTCACGGTAGAGCAGGTGATCGGCGAAGGGGAAACCGTGTTCGCCAGCGGCAAATTCACGCACCTCGTGAAAGCCACCGGCAAAACGTTTTCCAGCGATTGGGCGCTGAAATGCACCGTTCGCAACGGCAAGATCGTATCGTACCACTTCTATGAAGATTCCGCCGCCTATGCGCAGGCCAGCGGCGCCTGATCCCATGCAGCCGTGCTTATGCCGCGGGGCCCTTTGCAACGGGGGCTCCGCGGATCCTTTATCCTGCAATCCCAAAATTCCATGCTTCCTGCGTTCCCGTTTGCCGCGGGTTCCGTAATTTAGGACATGCGAAAGATTGTTTTAGCCAGTACATCGACTTTATTCGGTCAGGATTACCTCACTTACCTGGAACCCGCTATCCGCGAACTGTTCGCCGGCATTCCGGAGATCGTTTTCATCCCATATGCGCGCCCCGGCGGCATTTCCCACGACGATTACACCGCCCGTGCCGCAGCGGCCTTCGCTGCCTGGGGCATCCAGGTGCGGGGCCTGCATACTTTCCCCGATCCGGAAGTGGCCATCCGGCATGCCGCGGGTTACTTCACCGGGGGCGGCAATACCTTCCTCCTCGTCAAACAACTGCACGAAAATAAACTCATGGATTTGCTGGCCGCCGAAGTGGAAGGAGGGAAGCCTTACCTGGGCACGAGCGCCGGCAGCAACATCGGCGGGGTGAACATGCAAACCACCAACGACATGCCCATCGTGTACCCGCCCAGTTTCCAGACCATGGACCTCGTTCCCTTCAACCTCAACCCCCATTACCTCGATCCGCAACCCGATTCCGGGCATATGGGCGAAACCCGCGAAACCCGCATCCGCGAGTTCCACACCCAGCAAAACATTCCGGTTGTAGGCCTGCGCGAAGGCAGCTGGATCGAAGTAAAAGGAACGGAGATCACACTGCGGGGCAATGGCAGCGCCAGGATCTTCAAAGCCGGTCATGAACCTTATGAAATGCCGTCCGGCGGTAACCTGTCCCTCATCTGATCCTCTTTTTCAGCTAAATATTTAGCGGGCGGCTTACCGGTCGCCCGCTTTTTCTGCCATTCCATCCAGTTATTTGATAATTTCTTCAACAATTTTCACCGTTAGTGGAGCTTTTCTGAAAAAAGTGGAAATGTTTATTAATTTAACCGGCTCTTTATTGTCTACAAGCTCAACCAATTCACTATGAGTTCAAATCGGAGAAATTTCCTTCGCCACCTGGCGATCGGTTCCGGCGCACTGATGACCGGTATCCCGTCTTTCGCATCTTCCGTTCCCAGCGATGAGGAACTGAAAATCGCGTTGGATCAATCCAAGAAATCGCAACGCTTCAACATGAGCGGTTATGCCGCTCCCAAGATCGACAAGGTGCGGATCGGTTTCATCGGACAGGGTATGCGCGGGCCGGGTGCGGTTCAGCGTATGTCGTATATCGATGGTGTTGAGATCGTAGCCATCTGCGACCTGCTGCCCGAGCGCGCCACCAAATCGAACGGCATCGTTACGAAAATGGGCCGCCCTGCGGCCAAGGAATATTCCGGCGCCAATGGCTGGAAGGAAATGATCGATAAGGAGAAACTGGACCTGGTGTACATCACCACGCCCTGGGACCTCCACACCCCTATGGCCCTTTACGCCATGGAACACGGTTGCCACGCAGCGTCCGAAGTGCCCATCGCGCTTACGCTCGAAGATTGCTGGAAACTCGTGGAAACTTCCGAGCGCACCAAAAAGCATTGCATGATGCTGGAGAACTGCTGCTACGACTTCTTCGAGCTGCTGACGCTCAACATGGCGCGCCAGGGCCTCTTCGGCGAAATCGTACACGCAGAAGGCGCGTATATCCACGATCTGCGCGATCTCAACTTCTCGAAAAAAGGGTACCAGAACATGTGGCGCCTCCGCGAGAACATCGCCCACAACGGCAGCCTGTACCCGACCCACGGCCTCGGCCCCATCGCACAGTGCATGAACATCAACCGCGGCGATAAAATGGATTACCTCGTGTCTATGTCCAGCAACGATTTCATGATGGGCGAGATCGCGAAAGCCAAAGCGGCCGAAGATCCGTTCTTCAACGAATTCGTAGGCAAAAACTACCGCGGCCAGATGAACACCACCACCATCAAAACCGCTAAAGGCAAAACGTTGATGGTACAGCACGATGTAACTTCCCCCGCCCGTATTCCCGCATCCACCTCGTGAGCGGTACCAAAGGCGTAGCCAGCAAATGGCCCGATCCCGAACGCATCGCTTTCGGCCATGACTGGATCAGCGAAGCGGAACTGAAGAAACTCTACGACCAATACACACCGGAAATCATCCGCAAAATCGGTGAAATGGCGAAGAAAGTCGGCGGTCATGGCGGTATGGACTTCATGATGGACTGGCGCCTCATCGACTGTCTGCGCAACGGCCTCCCGCTGGACCAGGATGTGTACGACGGCGTGGCATGGAGCTGCATCTTCCCGCTGAGCGGAAAATCCATCGCGAAACGTTCTTCCAGCGTAGATATTCCCGACTTTACCCGCGGCGCCTGGAAAACCAACGCCCCCGTTGAACTGACGCTGAAAGGCGGCGGCACCACCGGCGTGATCGGCGTGGAAAAGAAAGGTGAGTCCAAGCAATTGAACGTGCACTAATCCCGCACGCAAACGATACCTGGCGCTCTCCTTTACCGGGAGAGCGCTTTTTTTACAACCTACCGCTACCTGCTATGAAACATTTCCTTTCCTGCTGCCTGCTGCTGCTTTCCGCTACCACGATGGCGCAGCGCCCCGATACCGACCTCTACGCGCAAACCAGCGAAGTCAATAATATTATGGTGCAGTTCGAGGCCGACCGCGGCATCCTGCAACGGTTTTACGCCATCCGCAACTCGCCCGAACGGCGGGAAAGACTGGAAAAACTGTACGCGGATTATATGCAAAGGCTGGCTGCGCTGGATTGGGACAAACTGCCCACGGGCTCCCGTGCCGATTATGTACTGTTCCGCCGTAACCTGCAACAGGAGCGGAACCTGCTGACCGTCGAAAAGACGGAATTAGCGCAGTTGAAGCCCTATTTCCCGTTCGCGGATTCGCTCTATGCCGCCGAAGCCCGCAGGCGCAGGGGCCTCACGCCCAACGCACGCGCCCTCGCCGCCGCATGGAATGAGGCGGGCAAGGCCGTTCGCGCGCAGCAGGCTTTGCTGGCGAAAGACAGCGCGCTGTCTCCCTTCCTGGCCCAGCGCGGCGCCGGCATCGCGCGGGGCTTGCAACAGGCCATCAAAAGCACCTACGAATTTTACACCGGCTTCGACCCGCAGTTTTCCTGGTGGATGCCCGCGCCGTACCGGGTGCTGGACAGTCTGCTGAACCAATACGCCAACACCTTCCAGCAGATCGCCAAACGCGCGCCGTCGCAGAAAGACGATGGGTCGGGCATCATCGGCAACCCCATCGGCCAGGCGGGCGTACAGGTGTTGCTCCAACACGAAATGATCCCTTACTCACCCGACGAGCTGATCGCCATCGCCAACCGTGAATTCGCCTGGTGTGAAAAGGAAATGCTCAAAGCCTCCCGCGACATGGGGTTCGGCGATAACTGGAAAGCCGCCATGGAAAAGGTGAAAGGCACTTCCGTGGAGCCTGGTTCGCAGCCGGAAGCGATGTTGGGACTGTACAATGAGTCCGTCGCGTTTTTGAAAGCACATCAATTGATCTCGTTGCCGCCGCTGGCCGAGGAAACCTGGCGGATGAACATGCTGTCGCCGGAAAGACAACTGGTGGCGCCGTTTTTCCTGGGCGGGGAAGAGCTGCTGATCGCTTTCCCGACCAACACCATGCGCCACGATGATAAGATGATGTCGATCCGTGGCAATAACCCTCATTTCTCCCGCGCCGTGGTGCATCACGAATTGCTGGCCGGGCACGGATTGCAGCAGTTCATGAACGACCGCTACAAAGCCTATCGCCATTTCGATACACCGTTCTGGACGGAAGGCTGGGCATTGTACTGGGAGCGGCTGTTGTGGGACAGGGGCTTCCCCCGTTCTGCGGAAGACCGCGTGGGCATGCTGTTCTGGCGGATGCACCGTTGCGCCCGCATCATCTTTTCCCTCAGCTATCACACGAATAAATGGACGCCGCAGCAATGCATCGATTTCCTCGTGGAGCGCGTCAATCACGAGCGCGCCAACGCGGAAGGCGAGGTTCGGCGCTCATTCACCGGCGGGTACGGCCCGCTGTACCAGATCGCTTACATGATCGGCGGGTTACAGTTCGAAGCATTGAAGAAGGAACTGGTAGACAGCGGGAAAATGAACATCCGCGACTTCCATGACGCCATCATCCGCGAAAACGCGATGCCGGTGGAAATGGTGCGCGCCATTCTTTTGGACAAATTGCCCAATAAGGATTTCAAGTCCAGCTGGCGGTTTTACCCGCTTTAGCGGATGGAATCCGGGTTGGGAATGAAATTGAGGAAGGCGTTGAACTTGGTCTGGTACTTCCGCTTGTCGAGCTTATAGTAAAAGGCGCCTCTTTTGGAGGTGGCCTTTTCTTTGTCTTTCTGCTTGACGAGCAGCCCTGTCGACAATACTTTCCGGGAAAAATTACGTTTATCCATCAGCGTATCGAAAATACCTTCATAGAGGTGCTGGAGCTGGGGAAGCGTGAATTTTTCCGGAAGCATTTCGAACACGATGGGATGGAAGGCGGCTTTGTAGCGAAGCTTCTGCTGCGCCAGGGCCACCATGTCGCGATGGTCGAAAATGAGGGACGGCAGTTTTTTGAGGGGGAACCACTCGGCATGGTAATCCTGGTTGATCTGCTGGGTGTACCGGTTAATGTCGATCAGGCTGGAATATACGACAGACAGCGTTCGGTCTACCGGATCGCGCTCCACTTCCCCGAAAATGTACAACTGTTCCATGTACACGTTCTCCAGGCCGGTCAGCTCCTTCAACACACGGCTAGCCGCAAGATCGATGTTCTCGTCTCGCTTCATGAGTCCGCCGGCAAGGCTCCAGCGGCCCTTCTCGGGCTCGAAGCCCCGTTTGATGAGGAGCAGTTTCAGCTCCGTTCCGTCAAATCCAAAAATTATACAGTCTACGGCCACCAGCATCCTGTTTTTGCTGGAGTATTGGGCGATTCTCAAGGCGGATCAGTTTTTTACGTGGTCACGATATAAATGTCGCACAGACAATTTATCAAACATTCCTGAAAAATTGGCTGGAAATTTCGGGATTTAATCCAGATATTTAAAGGATCAAACCCGAATTCTGTTTTAAAATTTCACGTTTTACATGAAAAAGTTATCGACCCTCATGGCCCTGTCTACCGGTGGCATCATGGCTTTTACCGCCTGTGGCGACGGTGGCGGCAAAGCGCCCTCGGTATCGCTGACCAGCGCCAGGTACGGCGAAACGGGCGGCACGGAAGTGACCCAGTACACCCTCACCAACGCCAACGGCATGATCGTCAAGGTCCTGAACTACGGCGGCATCATTACCGATATCATCACGCCAGACAAGAGCGGAGCCCCCGGCAACGTGGTGCTTTCGTTCGACAGCCTGAGCGGCTACCTCCAGGCCGGCAACCCTTATTTCGGGACGCTCGTGGGCCGGTACGCCAACCGCATCGCCAATGCGCAGTTCTCGTTGGACAGCGTTACCTATAAACTGGCGCCCAATAATAACGGCAACACCCTGCACGGTGGGCTGAAAGGTTTCGATAAAGTGATCTGGAAAGCCACGCCCCAGGCCGGCGATTCCAGCCTGCTGCTGGAATACCGCTCCGCAGACGGGGAAGAAGGCTATCCCGGCAACCTCGACGTGAAAGTGGTTTACACCCTCACGGCCGACAATGCCCTGCAGATCGACTATACGGCCACAACCGACAAGGCAACGCCCATCAACCTCACCAACCACAGCTATTTCAACCTGTCTGCCGGTGGGAGCCACGACATCCTGGGCCACGAGCTGCAGCTGCGCGCGCCGCGCTACACGCCGGTGAACGAAAACCTCATCCCGCTGGGCCGCCTCGATTCCGTGGCGGGAACTGCCATGGATTTCACTACGCCGCACAAGATCGGCGAGCGCATCAGCCAGGTCCAGGGCGGCTACGACCACAACTGGGTGCTGGAAGAAGGCGAGGGGCTGCAGGAATTCGGGATGCTGTACGATTCCGTTTCCGGCCGCGTGATGACGGTAGCCACCACCGAACCGGGTGTTCAGTTCTACAGCGGCAACTTCCTCGACGGATCGCTGAAAAACACGCGTAATAAAGCCGTGTACGGAAAACACGCCGGTATGTGCCTGGAAACCCAGCATTTCCCGGATTCTCCGAATCAGCCGTCGTTCCCCAGCGCCATTCTCCGGCCGGGGGAAACCTACAAACAAACAACGGTTTACCGGTTCGCGGTACGCAAATAATCGCAATTCGCGGAAAAGGAAAAGCCGTCCCGATCATACCGGGACGGCTTTTTTTATGCCTGTTCCCTCAGGCTTTTACGATCATTTTTCCTTTGTTTTTGCCGGAAAACAGGCCGAGCAGGGCTTCCGGTAGTTTCTCGAACCCTTCCGCCACGGTTTCTTCCGACTTGATTTTGCCCGCCTTCACGAGCGGCGCCAGAAACTCGATCCCTTCGCGGAACCGGGATGCGTAATTGCGGATGATGAACCCCTGCATGAGGATGCTCCGCGTCACCATGAACCCCTGCCAGCGCGGGCCGGTCGGCACTTCGGTGGCGTTGTAATAGGAGATTTGCCCGCAAAGCGGCACCCGCGCAAAGAAATTCAGCTGTCGCATCACCGCGTCAGACACTTCGCCGCCCACATTGTCGAAATAAATATCCACGCCGTTGGGGCAGCTCGTCGACAGGCGATCGTCCAGCCCGGGCTCGTTATAATTAATGGCGGCATCGAATCCGAAGTACTCCGTCAGCAGTTTCACTTTTTCTTCCGACCCGGCGATCCCTACCGCTCTGCAGCCCAAATGCTTCGCGATCTGCCCGACCACGGAGCCCACCGCCCCGGCAGCGCCGGACACCACCACGGTTTCGCCGGCTTTCGGCTTGCCGATGTCCATGAGGCCGATGTAAGCCGTGAGGCCCGTCATCCCCAGCACGCCGAGGTAATAGCTGGGTGGTGCAAGGCTGGCGTCGACTTTTTGAACGGCGGATGCGGGAACGGTCATTTCCGTGCGCCAGGGGAGATAAGGGCCGTGCACTACGTCGCCCGGCTGGAATTTCGGATCGCGGGAAGCGGTCACTTCCGCCACTACGCCGCCTTCCAGCGCGTTGTTCACCTGGAACGGGGGCACGTAGGATTCTCCTTCATTCATCCGTCCGCGCATGTACGGGTCCACGGAATAAAACATGCCTTTCAGCTGAAGCTCGCCTTCTTTCGGGTCGGGCAACGGCACTTCGTCTATCCGGAAAATGGAAGCGTCGGGGAGCCCGGTGGGCCGCGCGGCGAACGTGATCTGTTTTACCTTTTTCATGTTGTAATAACCCCTGTGCACGGGGTTTGGTTGCCGGTTACCGGGTGAAATCGGATTTTTTACGAATAATGCATACCTTGTCTGCACGAAAGCCGCCGTATCAGCATGTCGCTACAAGATAACACGCCTCCCGCACCGGACCCGGGCTGGGAGGCTTTCCGGAAAGGGGACAGGGATGCCTTTGCGCAGTTGTATGATGAACACGCCCCGCCACTGATCGTTTACGGGATCAGGGTGAGCGGCGACGAGGGGTTGGTGCGCGATGTGATCCAGGACCTTTTCGTAGAAATTTGGCGCTCCCGCGCGAACCTGCAGTCGCCAGGTTCGGTGAGGGGCTACCTGTTGAAAGCCCTCCGCTACAAACTCATGCGGAAAGCGGCCGTGCGCCTGCTGTACGCCGATTCGCTCCCCGAACAGGCAGACACCGCCAACCCGGAATCCATCATCCTCGAGCACGAAAACGAAATCATCCGCCGCCAGCTCATCCGCCGGGCCATCGACCGTTTGCCGAAGCGCCAGCAGGAAATGATCAACCTGCGGTTTTACCAGGGGCTGAGCACCGAAGAAGCCGCCAGCGTTATGGCCGTCAATTATCAATCCGCCGCCAACCTTCTTCACAGGGCCGTGTCGCAGCTCCGCGAAATGCTCGGGCCCGGGGCGCTTGCGCTCATTATCCTTTACCGCGAAGGCTGAAAAAACGGCCGTAGCCCCGCAGTTTTCCTTCCCTCGGAAAAAAATCCAAAAAAATACGCCGCCAGGTGAGTATCGCGGAACGGATTTGGTCACCTATATGGGAACGACCACACTTCAGCATATGTCTAACCACCCATCCGACCTGGAAACTTTACTGCGAAACGACGACTTCGTGCAATGGACTTTACGCCCTACGGCGGAAGGTGACGCGCGTTGGGAAGCCTGGATAGGCGGGGATACGGAGCGCCGCGCGTTGGTGGACCGCTGCCGAAGCGCCGTGCTGGCCGTTCATGCCGCGGAATCCCACGTTCCGGCCGATATGCTGGCCGGGGAAATCTGGGAAAAGATGCAGGGCGCCCTCCGCCCTAAAATCCGCTGGATGCCTTATGCGGCCGCCGCTGCGGTGGTATTGCTGCTGGCAGGTGCGGGATGGTGGTGGGTGAACGGGCGGCCCGAAGGAAAAGGGAATATGGCCATGGAAGCGCCAGCCGTCGAAAAAGGAGAAAACGGGGAAATATCGGCGGTCAACAACGGGGCGGGACTGAAAACCGTATTAATGGTAGACGGATCGCGGATTACGCTGAGCCCCGGCGCCAGGGTGCATTTTCAAAGCCTGCCCGGCCCGGATGCCCGGAACGTACGGCTGGAAGGCTCGGCTTTCTTCGAAGTATCGCCCGACCCGAAGCGGCCCTTCACCGTCTTCGCCGGGAAAGTGGTGACCCGCGTACTGGGCACCAGCTTCCGGATCAGCGGGGAACGCAGCATCACGGTGGCCGTGCGCTCGGGAAAAGTGTCCGTTTCACATGCTGGAGACAATAGCGCCTGGATCCTGCTGCCCAACGAACAGGCGGTTTATGACGCCGGGCGCAACACGATGGCCAAGTCGGTTGTTATCAATAAAACCATCCTCGAAAACCCTGTTCCGCCGACTCCCCGGTTCAGCTTCGACGAAACCCCGGCCCCGGCGGTGATAGACGAACTGTCCGGGACTTATGCCGTGAATATCCGCTACGACAGGCGGCTGTTCGAAAAATGCAGGATTACCGTGTCTCTCGAAGAAGGCACTTTTTACGATAAACTGGACGTGCTCTGCAAAGTGCTGGGCGCCACATATGAAATAGTGAACAATGAAGTACGGATTGCTGGTCCTGGCTGCTGATCGCTCCCGCTCCACCGTACATTGAACAAACGATTCCACATTTACTGTCAACCAAAAATCAAGCGTATGAACACCATCCGTTTCATGATGCGGGTAGCGCTGTTGAAGACCTTGCTGTGCATTTTCGTGACCACCGCCATGGCAGCGGTCGCCGGCGCACAAGGCGTACTCGACAAAAAAATTTCCCTTACCGTAGCCAACAAAGAACTGAAAAATGTGCTCGGCAAGATCGAAGAGGCGGCTTCCGTCAAGTTCGCCTATGCTACCCGGACCATTCCGCTCACCAGCATCGTGAGCCTCTCCGTGCGCGATACGCGCCTCGGCGACGTGCTGCAATCACTCCTGCAGCCCTATAACGTCAATTACGAAGTTGTAGGCAACCAGATCATTATCCAGCAAGACGGGGTGAAAGTGGTCATCTCCCGCGACGCGCTTTTCAAGAAAGTGACGGGCCGCGTGAAGGCGGCCGACGGTTCCAGCGTTCCCGGCGTAACGGTTACCGTGAAAGGCACTTCCAAAGGCGCGGTTACGAATGCCGACGGGTTTTTCGAGATCGACGCCGAAGAAGGCGCGGTGCTTGTGTTTTCCGCCATCGGTTTCGCCGCCCAGGAAATTGCCGTTGGATCGGCCGGGAACTACGACGTTGTTTTGCAGGAATCCAAGCGCGAACTGTCGGAAGTAGTGGTAACGGCCCTTGGCCAGCGGAAAGAGAAACGCGCGCTGGGGTATTCCGTATCCGAAGTGAAAGGCGCAGACCTGGCGCAGACCAACGAAGTGAACCCCATCAACGCCTTGCAGGGCAAAGCCCCCGGCATCAATATCGACCAGGGCTCTGGCGGCCTTTTCGGTAACTCGCGCATCCTGCTGCGCGGCAACTCTACCCTGAGCCTCAATAACCAGCCCATTTTCGTGGTAGACGGCGTGATCGTGGAAAACGACGCGTTCGATGGGAAAGGGCGCGATTTCGGGAACGATCTCAAGAACCTGAACATGGAAGAGTTCGAAAGCGTTTCCGTGCTGAAAGGCTCCGCAGCCGCAGCGCTCTACGGCACCCGCGCCATCAACGGCGTTGTGCTCATCACCACCAAGAAAGGGCGGACGAAGAAAGGATGGGGCGTGTCCGTCAGCCAATCCCTCAACATCCAGGACCCTTACCGCGGACCGGACTTCCAGAATGAATACGGCGGCGGCACCGTGGGCGCTTTCTTCACCGATACCCGCGACCCCGGCTATCCCAACGGCACCAACTGGCAAACGAAAGTATTCCCCACCAACGCTGCCAATGAACCTTACATCGACCCGCAGAAAAACCGGGAACTGGAGAACTGGGGGCCGAAATTCGCCAACCAGCGCGTCCGCAATTACGACGGCACCTGGACGGAATACAAAGCCGTTCCCAATAACTACCTCGACGCATTCCAGACCGGTGTGGGCTACCTCACCAACGTGGCGCTCGACGGGGCTACCGACAAATCCTCGTTCCGGGTTTCTTATTCCCGCAACCAGGCCGAAGGCATCAACTTCCGCAACAAGATGAACAAAAACGCCTTCACCCTGCGCGCCACCCATAACCTGACCAGCTTTATCAGCCTCGACGCCGGTGCCGATTACACCAACATCCAGGCCGAGAACCCGCCGCAGCTGGGGCTCAACAACTTCATCTGGATCTTCCCCCGCAACTACGACACCAAATACTGGATGCAGCGCAGCAAATACACCAGCTCGCTCGGCGGGGTGCCCAAAGTATACGATCCCAACGAAACGAATTTCGTGCCCGGCGCCGATTACTGGTTCCGGATCTTCGAGAACAATTACCTGCAGGACGAACAGATGTTCCGCGGCCGCCTCGCGATCAACGCCACCATTACCAACTGGCTCAGATTGCAGCTGGAAGGGAACTTCAGCAATATCAGCATCAAGAACGAATCGAAAGAACTGGGACAGGGATTCGATTTCAAGGGTGAAGACAATACCAGCGGCGGCAAGTACGGCCTCGGCCTTACACAGAAACGCGCCTGGTTTATGAAATGGATGGGCGTTGTCACGAAACAGCTCACCAAAGACCTTTCCCTGAACGGTTACGTAGGTGGCGAAACACAACGCTATAACAACGTGTATACCCTCAGCGAAACGGACGGCGGCCTCATCTTCCCCGGCAACTATTTCCTCGCCAACTCGAAGAAACCGCAGATTTCCACCGGCGGCGTGCGCACGCGTAAAACCATCAATTCCATCTACGCCAGCGCCGACCTAGCCTGGAAGGAACAACTGTACCTGCAAACCACCTGGCGTGGCGACTGGTCGTCTGCCCTCACGTACAGCGACGGTACCGGCTTCAACTTTTACAACTATCCGGCGGTGAGCCTTTCGTGGATTTTCTCCGAAACGTTCAAGCTGCCCGAATTCATATCGTTCGGTAAACTGCGGGGCAACGTGGCCTGGCTCGGCGGCGATATGGACCCCTTCGTCCTCAACCCCGGCTTCCAGCTGAGAGGTTTCTCACAGGCGAACGGCAACAACATCCCCATGCTCGCGTACATTCTCAATTCGCAGGGGCAATCGTATATGGTCGACAAAAGCCTCAAGCCCCGCCGCAAGCGCGCGCTGGAAGCAGGGGTGGATGTCCGCTTCATGAAAGACAGGCTGGGCGTGGATCTGACCGTTTATAAAGACAATACCTTCAACCAGGGTATCCTCATCCCCGCAGCGGCCGAATCCGGCGTCAACAGCCAGCTCATCAATGCCGGTAACATTCAGAACAAGGGGATCGAAATCTCCCTGAACGCGACTCCCGTGCAAACGAAGAACTTCAACTGGAACACGACGCTCACCTTCACCCGGAACCGCAACAAGATCATCGAACTGTATGGCGACCGCGAATATTATGCGCTCGATGAAGAAGGGCTCGGTTCCAACGACCAGATCCCATATGCGAAAGTGGGTGGCGCCTACGGCGTGATCCGCACCCGGATCCATTCCAAAAGCTACCAGGCCTACGACGCGAACGGCAAGCCCATCGCACACCCGAACAATGGGAAAACGGTGCTGGCCTGGCGGTCAGACGCCCGCGCGGCCTTCCCGCAACGGAGCAACGAATGGATGGACGTGGGCGATATCAACCCCGATTTCCGTTCCAGCTTCGACAATACATTCCGTTACAAGAATTTCTCCCTGAACGTATTGTTCGACGCCAAGATCGGCGGCGATATGGTGATGCACTCCATGCGCTACGGCACGCACACCGGTATCTTCAAATCCTCGCTGCAGGGCCGCGACGCGCAACATGGCGGCATTTCATGGACGAGCAAATATCCCAACGACCTGGGCACGTACGACGATGGCATCATCCCCGACGGGGTGTTCGACAACGGCCAGACGATCGAGCAGCCCAACGGTACGCAGGTAGATGTTTCCGGTATGACGTTCCGTGAAGCGTATGATAAAGGGTACGTGGAGCCCACGCACCTTCCGCAATACAGCTACCGCTACGGTTCGTTCTCCACCGCGGTGGGCGATTACTGGGTCGTGGAAAACTCCTGGATCGCGCTGCGGCAGATCGCGCTGAATTACACGCTGCCCGCCAGCTTCGCCGAACGGCTGCACCTGAACAACCTGCAGGTGAGCATCATCGGCCGCGATCTCGGTTACCTGTATAATACGCTTCCGAACAATTTCAACCCGGCGGCCAACAACTCCAACAGAACGAGCGTGAACAAGGAAGAAGGCTTTGTGCCGCCCATGACAAGGAATTTCGTGTTCACCATCCGTGCCGGATTCTAGTTGTTCACCCTTCAAACGAAACACATGAAAAAGTTAACGATCCTTTCCATCATATCGGCCGCCGCGCTTTTTTCCGCATCCTGCAAGAAGGATTTCGCGGACATCAACACCGATCCCAGCGTTGTGACCACGCCCGATGTGGCCGCGCTCTTCGCCTATTCCTGCGAGAGCGTGGAAAATTACCAGGGTACGGAATGGGTGTGGGAAAACCTGGAGCAGCTGCTGCGCTTCACCCAGCACCTTACCACAGACCCTTACGAACTGTCCAACAACGTCAACAGCCGCTACCGCGTGCTGTATAACAACGTGCTGCCCAACCTCGTGGAAATCCGCCGCTACACCAGCGGTCTGCCCGACAGGGACCGGTACCGCAACGTCCGCGCGGCCACCTACGTGCTGGGTATCCTTCAGGCGCTGAAAACGACGGACATGAACGGTTCCCTGCCGTATACCCAGGCCATGCAGGCGCGTTATACCGGCGAGCTTCGTCCGGCGTACGACAACCAGAAAGCCCTGTTCGACACCTGGCTCCAGGAGCTCTCCCTCGCCATCGACACCCTCGGCCAGCCCGGCGGCAACCAGATCGGGTTCGGGCAGTCGGACCTGTATTACGCCAATAACTGGCAGCATTGGGCCAAGCTCGCCAACTCGCTGAAGCTCCGCATCGCCGTGCGGTACGAAAAGGCCGACGTCAACGTCACCAAACGCGTGTTCCGCGAAGTGATGACCAGCGCCGCAGGGCCCATCGATACGGACGAGTCGCAGTTCAAATACGACCGCCCCACATGGAACCCCATCGGCAACGATATCGATTACCGCAGCCCGCGCTTCGGCACCTCGTCTATCATCAACTTCCTCAAATCCACCAACGATCCGCGTTTGCCCATTTATTTCACGCCGAACGACCTGGTAGGGAGCTTTAAGGACACGCTGACCAAATACAGCAAAACGTTGCCCGCGTTTATTGACGTGAACGACCCGATGGTCCGCTGGCAGGGCGGGCCCGCAGACTGGACCACCGACCCCGTGAAAGCCACCTGGTACAAATCCACCTTCGATGCCGGCGGCAATAACAAATGGCGGCTCATCGGTTTCATCAACAAGAAATTCTTCGCGCCGCGATACGGAAGTAATACCACAGGCCGCCTGCTCGATTATATGGTGACCCGCGCCGAAACGAGTTTCTACATCGCTGAACTGATCCAGAAAGGCCATGGGACGGGTTTTGACACGAAAGGTTCTGCGGAAGACTGGTACAAGCGCGGCGTGGAATCGTCGCTCCGCACCATGAACGCCATCGCAGTGGCCGCGGAAAGCACCACGGGGCTTTCGGGCGACGGGAACGCGCAGGTGGCCGCCTATCTCAATCATCCCAACGTGAAATTCAACGGGGTAAACGATCTGGAACGGATTTACATCCAGGAGTACCTGAATTTCTACCGCCTCGCCAACGAAGCGTTCACGTTCTGCCGCCGCACCGGGTATCCGAAAAACAATTCGGCCTTTTACCCCCGCAACGCCTGGAACGAGCCAATTCCGCGCCGTTACGCGCTGGATGAGCCCGCCCTCGGCACGAACAACGAAAACTGGCTGAAAGCGCAGCAGGAACAGGGCTTCACGCCCAACGACCGGACTGCTACCACGCTGGCGGCGCAACGCCTCTGGTTCGATAAGAACAGTCCGGCCTTTGGCCAGGGGAATTAATTCCGCCTTGTTTATTGTTGATATATACTCAATTCCAGAGACAGCCGTCCCTCTTCCGGGGGACGGCCTTTTTTTAACCCATGGCCTTCTTTTTGTGTTATGGGCAGTATGGAAAAACCCTTCATCATCCGGCACGGCTGGGAATTGCTCAAATGCGCCGGGAACGATTTTATGGAAGATAAAGTATTGAAACTGAGCGCCTCGCTGGCGTATTCCACCGTATTTTCCATTGCCCCGATGTTGATCATCATCCTGTTTTTCAGTGATATTTTCCTGGGACGGGAGGCGCTGGAAGGCAATCTCTACGGCCAGTTGCGCGATCTGGTGGGCGCTTCGGCGGCTTCGCAGATACAGGACGTGGTGGCCAATTCCTACCTTTCGCCGGACGTAGGCTGGTCTACCATCATCGGCTTCGCGACGCTGATCGTAGGCGCCACCGGCGTTTTCACGGAAATCCAGGACTCGATCAACCTCATCTGGCGCTTGAAAACCAAGCCGCGGAAAGGGCGTGGACTGTTGAAAATCCTCCTCACACGGTTGCTTTCCTTCTCACTGGTGGCCAGCCTGGGATTTGTGCTGGTAGTGTCGCTCGTGTTGCATGGCCTCATCGAGGTGCTGATGGATCGGCTCACCACACTTTTCCCCGACGTAACGGTTGTGGCCGTATACATTGTCAACCTACTATTCACTTTCATCGTGATTTCCGCGCTTTTTGCGGTTATTTTCAAGGTTTTGCCGGATGCGAAGGTGAAATGGCGGCATGTGTGGGTGGGCGCGATGGTGACGGCATTGCTGTTTATGATCGGGAAAAGCGGCATCGGGCTGTACCTGGGCTCCAGCAAGATCGGGACTACGTATGGCGCCGCGGGGTCGCTGGTGATTTTGCTGATTTGGGTGTACTATTCTTCCGCGATCCTGTATTTCGGGGCGGAATTCACCCGGCAATACGTGCAAAAGAAGGGCGAACGGATCTTCCCGAACGATTATGCGGTGTGGGTGGAACAGGTGGAAATGGAAACCAAAGGCCAGATGATCGAAAAGAAAGGTACGGAAACCATCACACCACCCTGATGCCCTGCTCCCGGTAAGCTTCCAGGAATTCAAGTTCGGCATTGTCAGTAATAATGGTATCCAGGTCGGTGATGTTGCAAACTTTATACGGTTCCGCCGTGCCCATTTTGTCGCCGGTAGCCAGCGCCACCACATGGCTGGCGCACTCTACCATCGTGGTTTTCACTTCCGCCTCTTCCATGTTCATGCCCGTTACGCCGAGGATGGGGTGGAGGCTGCAAACACCGAGGAAACAAAGGTCGGCCCGGACGCGGCGCAGCATGCGCATGGTTTCCTGTCCGCCTGCTGTCTGCGCGTTTTTATTGACCCGCCCGCCGGTTAAAATGACCTGCGTTTTGGGATGCTCGATCAGTTGCGCCGCGATGGGAACGCTGTTGGTGATGACGGTCAATTGCAGTTCCGGCGGGAATATCTTGACGAGCGAGAGGGTAGACGTGCCGCCGTCGAGGATGACGGTTTGCCCGTTGTGCAGGAGGGCCAGGGCTTTTTGGGCCATGAGCAGCTTGTCGTCTGAATGGAAAAGCGTCCGCTCCTTGAAAGAATAGGGATTAGGCGAATGGGGAATCGCACCGCCCCGCACCTTGATGAGCAGCCCGCTCTGGGCGAGGGACTCCAGGTCGCGGCGGACCGTATCCTCCGACACCTGCAAATCCGTGCTCAGCTCAGTTTGCAGCACTTTCCGGTCGGCTTTGAGCTTTTTCAGGATGTAATCCAGCCTTTCTTCTTTCAACATATTCCTGCGGTTTTATGCGAATTTATGCGATAAATAGCAATAATTGGATTTTTAGTTTGATGAAAGTTGCATAATTTTGCATTAAATAGCAGAATATGGCAAAGAAACGTATCGCAATCGACATGGATGGAGTAATGGCGGACCTGAACCAGCATTATTGCGACTGGTACTTCGAGCGCACGGGCGAGCGGGTAACCAAGGAGCAGCTGAACGGGGTGCCGGAAACGACGGGTTTCCCGCAGGAAGGGATTGTGCATCATTTCCTCCATACCCCCGGTTTTTTCCGCACGGCGCCCGTTATGGAAGGCAGCCAGCGCGTGATCCTGGAATTGATGGAACATTACGAAGTGTTCATCGTTTCGGCGGCGGTGGAATTCCCGCAGTCGCTCGTAGAGAAGATCGACTGGCTGAAAGAACATTTCCCCTTCATCAGCTGGAAAAACGTCGTATTCTGCGGCCTTAAGACCATCGTGAAAGCCGATTACATGATCGACGATTACGATAAAAACCTCCGCTACTTCGAAGGCGAGCGCCTCCTTTTTACCGCTCCCCACAACGTCAATTACCAGGACTACAAGCGCTACGATACCTGGGCCGAAGTGGCGAAGTTTTTCGCTGCGGAACGCGCGCCCGTAGCCCAACAACTCGCTTAAATAGAATGGACATATACCCGAAAAGGGTAAGGAAGTGGAGCCGGCAAATCATTGCCGGCTATTTTTTTTGAATGATGGGCCTGGTTTTAACTTTCTTATAACATTTCAATTTCTAATTTGCCGCATTGTCAAAAATTTAATCCTGCATGGCAATTCCAATGGGATTGTTCCGGGACCGACAGATTTTCTACATGAACTTGTCTCTGACACATTCAATTTCATTTAGTATGACAAACGAAATTAAGACCAGCGATTCACTACAAAGCAAGTTACACGACGCAACCGGGACAAGCCATTCGCAAACAGCCAGCCCGCTTATTTTTCCCGCTTTTCCACTTAAGACGCATACACCTTTTTTCATTTCCCAATATTCGCCGCCCACAGGTAAGCTAACCTGATACGGGGCATCACGCCGTTTATGGCGATTGTGCCGTTCCCGCCCGCCGGGGAACGGGTGATATTGTCTATTGTCAACCATTATTTAATAGTTACTTGTTTTTCTATGTCAGCGCAACTTCTTCTGAGGGCCCGTTGCATGGCCCTGCTTGGTTTTTCGGTCCTGATGGCCGCTTTCACTGTTAAAGTCCGTGCGCAAACGGGCAAGCCTAAAGGCAGAAACACGTTCACCGTCCGCCTCATGAACCTGGAATCTTCCGCGAAAGAGCCTTTCCGGTACAGTGCTACGTTGAGTAACGGCAGCGGCCGTACGCAGGTCTATGAGCTCGGCGCCATGGTGCCGGCTGGCTGGTCGGGCGTTTTCCGCGTAGACGGCAGCCAGGTGGCGGGCCTGCGGCTCGATTCGGGGCGTATCCAGGAAATTTCCGTAGAGATCACTGCCGCCCCCGCCGCAAAACCCGGTAAGTACAAAGTGCCGGTCGTGGCCGTTGGCGACAACGACACGCTCCGGCTGGAGCTGGAAGCCGTCGTGAAAGGGAGCTACGGCCTGGAGCTTTCAACGCCTACGGGCCGGCTGAGCGACGATATCACCGAAGGCTCGGGGAAACGCATCGAAATGACGGTGAAAAACACCGGTACGCTGCCGCTCGAAGGCCTGGAGCTTTCTGCGCAGTCGCCTGTTAGTTGGAGCGCCACGTTTGAGCCTTCGAAGATCGAAAGGCTGGAGCCGGGACAGACCAAAACCCTCATCGCTGTACTCACCGTGCCGGATAAAACCATCGCCGGCGATTATGTGACGAATTTCACGGCTAAGAACGATGCGGCCAACGCTACCGCCACATTCCGGATGACGGTAAAAACCTCCCTGCTGTCGGGCTGGCTGGGCATCCTCGTAATCCTGCTGTCACTGGGCATCGTGTATTACCTGATTCGTAAATACGGAAGAAGATAAGCGTTATGGAACATCCTGTAATTGAGCTGGAGGGGCTGACGAAGTACTACGGCCGGCAGAAGGTAGTAGACGGCCTTACGCTGTCGATCGGGCGGGGGGAGATCTTCGGCCTGATCGGCCCGAACGGCGCCGGTAAAACCACTACCATCCTTATGATGCTGGGATTGTCTGAACCCTCGGCAGGCAAAGCCACGGTATGCGGGATCGATGCCACGCGCAACCCGGTCGCGGTGAAGCGAAAAGTCGGCTACATGCCCGATAGCGTTGGTTTTTACGATAACCTCACGGCGCTGGAGAATCTGCAGCTCATCGGCCGCCTCAACGGGATCGCGGAGCAGGAGATCATTGGCCGGGCGCAGCAAACGATGGAGCTGGTAGGGCTGGCAGACGTGATGCACAAGAAAACCGGCGCCTATTCCCGCGGGATGAAGCAGCGGCTGGGCCTGGCAGACATTCTAGTGAGGGGGCCGGAGGTGATGATCCTCGACGAGCCCACCCTCGGCATCGATCCCGGCGGCATCCAGGAGTTCCTCGACTTGGTGCGCCGTCTCAGCCGGCAGCAGGGGCTCACGGTACTGCTTTCCTCTCATCACCTGCATCACATGCAACAAGTGTGCGACCGCGTCGGCATTTTCGTGGAAGGCAAGCTTCGCATGGAAGGCGACATCGCTTCCATTTCCGGGAAGCTGTTTGGCCAGGAGCCTTGCCTGGTAACGGTTACCTCGCGGGAAAGCCTGACCGGTCAGACTTCCGTGGAGGCGGCGTTGCGGGATCTGGAGGGCATCCAGGATGTTACCGTTGAGGAACATTCGATCGGCATTTCCTGCAGCACTGAAATAACGCCAGAAATCGTGCAGCTGCTGGTGGGCCTGGGGATCGGCATCACCGGCGTGCAGCGGAAATCGTACGGGCTCGACGATATCTACGCGCGTTTTTTCGATAATCAATCAAATAAACATTCCTGATATGGCAAATATTTTCGCATGGCTTGATCGCAGCGCCGCGCGGGTGGCGCCCATTGCCACGCCGTTCCAGGTGATCGTAAGGAAGGAAGTGGGCGATTATATCCGTAGCTGGCGGTTTTACATTATGCTGGCGCTGATCCTGCTCACGTTCGTTGGCGCCCTTTACATTTCGCTTGGCAACATCAAACAGGCGGTCACCAACTTCAGCGACCCCGACCATACATTCGTATACCTCAAGCTGTTGACTTCTACAGACAATACATTGCCGGCATTCCATGTGCTCATGAGCTTCCTGGGCCCGCTGTTGGGCATTTCCCTGGGTTTCGACGCCATCAACGCCGAGCGTAACAATGGCACGCTGGTGCGCCTGGTAGCGCAGCCCTTGTATCGCGACAACCTGCTGCTGGCGAAGTTTTATGCGGCACTGCTCGTAGTGGGCGTGCTGTTCTTGTCCCTGGTTTTATCGATGGTGGGTGGCGGCATGCTGCTGACGGGCGTAAGGCCCGAAGGGGCGGAGTGGTTGCGGATACTGGCGTTCGTAATGCTCAATATCGTGTATGTAGGCTTCTGGCTCAGCCTATCGATATGCCTGTCTGTTTTATTCCGGCATGCTGCTACATCGGCGCTCACGGCCATCGGTATCTGGCTGTTTTTCACGGTGTTCTACCAGATCATCGTGAACATGGTGATGGGGGCGCTGGTGCCGGACCCGCGGTTTCTGTCGGAAGCGGGGGCCATATCTTTCAACAATATGTTCCTGTCGCTGTTGCGCGTGGCGCCCAGCCAGATGTACAGCGATGCGGCCACCACATTGCTCATGCCTTCCGTAAGAAGCCTCGGCCCGTTGACGATGGAGCAGATGGCCGGTGCGATCCCTGCGCCATTATCGTTCCGGGAGAGCCTCATGATCGTCTGGCCGCAGGTAACTGGTCTCATCGCCGCCACCATGGCTTGTTTTGCTCTGTCTTATTTCCTGTTTATGCGAAGGGAGATCAGAAGCTGACGGCTATTTGTTGCCCGGCAGTTTTTTGATGCGGATGTTCCGGAAATCGATCGGCTGGCCTTCGCTTTGAAGGGCCACGAACCCGGACGTGAGGGCTTTCCCGTCTATCTTTTGTTTGGGATCGTACCGGTTGGCCACACCGCCGCCGATGGAAGGCTTGCTGTATTGCAGCACCGTATCGCCGTTGATGACGTGCTGGATGAGGGAATCGCCGTACACGATCAGTTCCGCTTTCACCCATTCGTCTTTCCCGTAAGTTTTTGACTTGGAATCGATGCAGTGCCGCGTATCGAACTTGCCTTCATAAACGATATTGGTACCGGGCGAGCACATGTTGCCCGTAGGCCGCGGCTGCCCGTCGCCCAATCCCGCCAGGAACTGCATTTCCACCGAAATGGGCCAGTCCTGCTCCACAGGCATGGTACGCGGGTCCTGCGAATGGAACATCAATCCGCTGTTGAGGATGGTGTAGGAAGGCGCCGTTTTTTCCCAGGGGTCGCGGAAGCGATACTCCAGCTGCAGGTGGTAATGGGAAAACGGCGTTTTATAATACAGATGGCCGTATTGTTCGTTGAAATTCCCGCCGTACTGGTCGTACCGCACCTGGATGACTCCGTCTTTCACACGGAAAGTATTCCCGTAATTCTTGCCGACAGGGTGGTGGTGGATTTTGACGATCCAGTTTTTCAGGTTTTTGCCGTTGAACAGCGACATCCATTCGCCGTCGCCGGGCGCAGTAGCGGGAGACGAAGCGGTAAGCGTGATGCAGGCCAGGAGGCCGATCCAGAGTTTTTTCATAATGTAAAGAGTAGATCGGCTTCCAAAATAAGCAATTACTTCTTTTTCTTTTTCCTTTTTGCGGCTTTCATTTCGGCTTCGTGTTGCTGGATAAGCAGTTCCACGTTTTCGTTGGGCACGTCTTCGGAGAATTTGATGGTAGCGTCGTAGTCGGATTTGGAAATGGTCATTTCCCGGACGGGTTTGCCGATATATTCCTGGATGGCGTCGAGCAGGGGTTTTTCTTCCTTGCTGCAGAAGCTGATGGCCTGGCCTTTCTGGACGCCGCGGCCCGTACGGCCGATACGGTGCACGTAGCTTTCGGGGTCTTCGGGCAGGTCGTAATTCACCACATAGTCGACGTTGGGAATATCGATCCCGCGGGCGTTCACGTCTGTGGTAATGAGCAGTTTGACGTCGCCTTTCCGGAATTCGGCCATGACAGACAGGCGGTCGTCCTGCTCCTTGCCGCCGTGCATGGCGAGACTTTTGATGCCGACGCGCTCCATGGCCGCCACAACACGTTCTGCGCGCACTTTGGTGCGGACGAACACGAGGATTTTATTTTCGGGGAACTCGCGGACGAGGCGTTCGAGGAAAAAGCGTTTATCGTCCATATCCACCCAGGCCACGGCATGGCTCACGTTTTTGGACACGGGATCTTCTGGCGAGATCTGGATACGGATGGGATTGCGGACCACCGAGTAGGCAAGGTCCTTGATGTGCTCGTCGATCGTTGCGGAAAAGAACAACGTCTGGTGATTGCGGGGGATGTGCTTGATAACGTCGCGGATATCGCGGATGAAACCGAGGTCGAGCATATGATCGGCCTCGTCCAGGATCAGCATCTGGACGTGCGAAAGATCGAGGTGGCCTTGTGCGCGGAGGTCGAACATCCGCCCCGGCGTAGCGATGAGGATATCCACCCCCTTTTTCAGTTTTTTGACCTGCGCTTCCATGTCTACCCCGCCAACAACGCCGAGAATGTCTACCGGCGTATATTTCCCGAGCTGCTTGAACACGTCCGCGATCTGGATGGCCAGTTCGCGGGTGGGCACCATCACGAGGCATTTCACTTCGCCGCGGGTACGCTCGGAACGGTGGCGCTGCTGCATGAGCTGGATGACGGGAATGGCGAACGCGGCGGTTTTACCCGTGCCGGTCTGGGCGATGGCCAGCACATCGTCTCCCTTGAGGATAGACGGGATGGCTTTATATTGAATATCAGTAGGCTTTTTGAAGCCCAGGTCTTCCAGACTGCGCTTCAGCTCTTCGGAGATGCGGTATTGTTCGAATTTCATGCGGCCACAAAGGTAGGCAAATTCCCTCAGGGTGTGGGGGAAGGCTGTGAGATGACGCACACGCAGGGGGAAGGCGCCAGTTTCTTGAACAGCACGTCGCGCACCGTGTACCCGCCTTTTTCCAGCTCGCCGGTGATCCGGTCGGCAAAACCCTGCACCACTTCCATCCCCGATGCCGGCGGCGGCTGGTGGAACACGTACAGGGCGCCCAAAGGCGCCAGGTACCCGCGGATCAGCGATAGTTCCTTCTCCGCATCGTGCAGGAAAATGTTCACGCTAAAGGCGAAAATTTTGTCGTACCGCTGGTCGCCCAGCGCCGTTTCACCGAATGATTGATGGATAAAATCGGCATCCAGCCCTTCGTTTTTCCGCTGGGCCTTGTCGATCATGGCGCGGGAACTGTCTACCGCCGTAATGGAACCGGTTTTCAGCCGGGGAGCGATCAAAGACACGGCGATGCCATGACCGCAGCCGATCTCGAGGATATGGTCATCTGGGTCGATATGGAGCATTTCAACTGCCCAAATAAATCGGTCGTTCACTTTCATGCTAGTATGCGAATGTTGGGATATAAATATATTAAAATTTTACATTATGTGCGCTGCAGTGTGATTTGGTTGATACTCAATGAATATACGAAAAAAATAGCAGGCGGGGTTGCTGATAATTGATGCGGGGAAGGCGGGAAAGGGTGAAATAAAAAGGCCGCTCCGGGAAATGGAGCGGCCTTTTTGGTGGGTAAACGGTCGGTTTACGCCCAGCGGTCTGCGAACGCCTGTTCGAAGTCCTGTTTATATTTTTCCGGGATGCGGTTTTCGCGCATGCAGTTGGGTTCCAGGCTCGGGAAGATATCTTCGAACGTGCGCACTTCGTTCATGAACACGCGGCGGTAGATATGGGAGCGGGTGAGCTTTTTGTAGTCGTCGATCCCCGCCGCGCCGATCAATTCCACGAACGTTTTGAGGGTATCTTCATGGTAATTGGCGACGCGCTGTTTTTTGTCGGACACCACGAGCCCTACAGACAGGGCGGGGTCTTGCGTGGCCACGCCGGTCGGGCATTTGTTCGAGTTGCATTGCAGCGCCTGGATGCAGCCGAGGGCCATCATCATGGCGCGGGCGCTGTTGCAGGCGTCTGCCCCGAGGGCTACGGCGCGCACGAGGTGCCAGCCGGAAAGGATCTTGCCGGAAGCGATGACCTTGATATGCTGGCGGATGTTGAACCCGTTGAGCATATTGTGCACGAACGCGAGGCCGTCGAGCAGCGGTGCGCCCACGTGGTTGCTGAATTCCTGGGGAGCCGCGCCGGTACCGCCTTCACCGCCGTCTACGGTAATGAAGTCGGGGTAAATGTCCAGCTCGATCATAGCTTTACAGATGCCGATGAATTCGCTTTTCCGGCCGATGCACAATTTGAAGCCGGTGGGTTTGCCGCCGGAAAGCTCGCGCATGCGGTGGATGAACAGTACCAGTTCTTTCGGGTTATTGAACGCCGTGTGGAACGGGGGAGAATAAATGGTGGTGCCGGGTTTCACGTGGCGGATCGCCGCGATCTCCGGGGTGTTCTTTTTTGCCGGGAGGATGCCGCCGTGGCCGGGCTTGGCGCCCTGGCTCAGCTTCAGTTCGATCATTTTGATCTGGGGCTTCAGGGCGTTTTGCTGGAACACTTCGTCGGAGAATTTCCCTTCATCGTCGCGGCAGCCGAAATAGCCCGTACCGATCTGCCAGATGATATCGCCTTCGTGTTTGAGGTGATAGGGGCTGATGCCGCCCTCGCCCGTGTTATGGGCGAAGCCGCCGATTTTCGCGCCGGCGTTGAGCGCCTCGATGGCGTTGCTGCTCAGTGAGCCGAAGCTCATGGCCGATACGTTGAAGATGCTGGCGTCATAAGGCTGCTTGCAGTCTTTGTTCCCGATCGTCACGCGCGGGTTATGGGTCAGTTTATGAAAATCTTTCGGGGCGATGGAATGGCTCATCCATTCGTAGCCTTCTTCATACACATCGAGCTGCGTACCGAAGGGCATGGTGTCCATTTCCTGCTTGGCACGCTGGTAAATGGTGGAGCGGTCGATCCGGTTGATGGGCCGGCCATCGATATCGGACTCCACGAAATACTGGTACATTTTGGGGCGGAGTGCTTCCATCCAGTAACGCATCCGCCCGAAGACAGGGTAGGTGCGCATAATGGAATGTCTCGTCTGCATCATGTCGTTGATTCCCATCACTGTCAAACCGGCCATGGCCGCCGTGGCCACGTACCACCAGGGGCTGGCGAACCAGCCGAGGAGGAAGGTGCCGGCGAGTGCGATGACCGCGCTGATAATAAATCCTTTCCGCATATTTTGGTGCTTTTTAAAACAACTGCAAAAATAGTGAAATTTAGTATTGGCGCGTGTTTTGGAGGAATTCTCCTTTATTGCATGCTTTTCGGAACACAATTCAGTCTTTCTTCCTTTTCCTTGACTTTTGTCCAAAAAAGCACGGGAAAGTTAGAAGATATCTTTTCCTTCATTCCACATCCATTTACAACAACACAGCCCTTTCCGTTGTTGTATTGATGTAGCCCGCCGTTGTCTTCAACATTTTGCGTATGGATGAATTTTTACCCCTCCATCATCGCCCCTGTCAGGAATCCCCATTTGGTAAAATGGCGCCGGCCGTTCCGGTGCTTAAAAACTGTGGTATGAGCAATTTGATGTTGACGACACTTTTGGGCGCACTCCTCAGCAGTGCTTCCCTTTTCGGGCAGGACACGGCCTCGGCCAACGTTCCGCTCACCGAAGACGTGGTACTCCGCCTCTTCGGCCGCACCCGCGAAGCGGTATTTACCGAAATGCTCCGCGTGGGCCGCGGCGAACAGCCCGCTTTCCTCGAAACCTTCTACGCCTACGCGGAAGAAAAAATGCCCATCGCGCAGATGCGCAGCGTCTTGCTGCGGGATTACAACGAAAAGTACGAGCTGCTCGACGAGCCCCTGTTACACAATCTCACCAAAAACATCCTTAAAAACGACCGCGAATTCGTGGACCTGCAAACCCGCTACTATCGCCGCATGATCAAGGTGCTGGGCGCCAACCGCGCGGCGATGTTCTTTCAGCTCGACAATTACCTGGACCAAAGCGAGCGGCTCTACCTCCAAAACGGGCTGCCCTTCATCCGCGAGCTGGAAACGGGGCGCAGGCTCGCCGCCACCAGGCTGCAACCGCCAGGTCATTAATCAGCTATGGAAATGATGCAAACAACCCTCAGGCAATCACTCGAACGGGAAAGAGATAATATCCTTGGATTTTGGGACCGGGAAATGACGGACCACCGCTTCGGCGGGTTTTATGGGAAGATGTCGGCCGACGGAAAGCCAGACCCCTTCGCCATCAAAGGCTCCGTGCCCATGGCGCGCATCCTGCAAAGCTTTTCCGCAGGCGCGCTGCAGACCGGGCGGGCGGAATGGCTCGCCGCGGCGGAACGCGCCCACACCTGGTTCCGGCAATATTGTATAGACCCCGAATTCGGCGGCGTAGTGTGGGACACCGATTACGCCGGCCGGTGCCAGGACCCCAAAAAAGAGCCCCACGCCATGGGCATCGCCCTGTACGCACTCGCCACCTGGCAACAGCTGCGCCCGTCCAACGAAAACCTCAACCTCGCCAAAGGCATTTACAGCCTGTTGCAACTCTATGCGCACGACCCCGTCCGCGGTGGCTACACCGGCGCCTGCACGCGCGACTGGCAGCCGGAAAAACCGGATATCAAATCGGTGTACGACCAACTGCACATCCTCGAAGGCTTCACGGCGCTCTTTGCGGTTTGGCAAGACGATACCCTCCGCCATCACCTCCACGACCTGATCCAGCTTTTCCTCGATAAGATCATCGATCCCGTCACGCATCACCTCCACCTGTATTTCGACACGGAATGGAAGCCCGAAGGCAACCTCGTTTCCTACGGGAAAGACATCCAGGCCGCCTGGCAACTCCAGCGCGCAGCCGAAGCCCTGGGCGATGAAACCCTCATCCAGCGCACCCGCGAAGCCGCCCTGCAACTCACCGACGCGGCGCTCGAAGGCATGGATGCCGACGGCGGCATGTGGTACAAAGCGAATCTGGAAACGAAACACATCGTGGAAGAGAAACGCTGGTGGCCGCAGGCCGAAGCGATGGTAGGGCTCGTAAACGCCTGGCAGGTAAGCGGGAATGAAAAATATCTTACACAGGCGGCAGACACCTGGCAGTTCATCGAAAATTACATCCTCGACCGCGAGCTTGGCGAATGGCGCTGGGGCGTAAACCGCGACAATACGCCCATCCCGGAAGAAAAAGCCGGATTCTCGAAAGGGCCCTGTCATAACAGTCGCGCCTGTATGGAAATCGTGCGGATGCTACAATAAACCGTGCGTTCTGGCGAAATTAAGGATGCCCGCAATGTTGCGGACCTCCAGCTTGCGCATGATATTCTTGCGGTGGGTATTGACCGTGAATTCGCTGATAGACAACCGGGAACCGATCTCCTTGCTCGTGAGCTCGCTGCCCACCATCCGGATAATTTCGACCTCCCTTTTGGTAAGATGGTATTTCTTCATGAATTCGTCCAGGAAGTAGGATGGGAGCGGTTCTTCTTCTACATCGAGGTCTGCGAACCACTCGCCGCCGTCGGCGATGTGCCGGATCACCTGCTGCAATTCGCCGGCCGACGCATTTTTGAGCAGGTAACCGTTCGCGCCCAGCTTGCGCACTTCTGCTACAAGCTGCGGCTGGTTGTAGTTGGTCAGGATGAGGATGCGCACCCTGGGATAGAGCCGCCTGATTTTTTCAAGGGCGCGGATGCCGTCGAGGTGCGGCATGTTGAGATCGAGGAGGATGACGTCTACCGGCGTCGCCGCCAGTTTTTCGAGCAGTGCGCGGCCATCGTTAACGGGCTCCAGCAGGGTGTAACCGCCCGCTTCGCGGAGCAGCGACAGCATCCCGTCGATGAGGAGCTGATGGTCGTCGGCTATAAGAAGTCTCAATTCGGACATACGTTCAATTCAATTTCGGCAGCGGCAGCTCGATGTTGATCAGCGCGCCGGTCTGGTTTTGGTTTTCTATATGGATCACACCTTCGAGGTAGCTGACTTTGGAACGGATGCTGCGCAGCAGGCGCGGGTCTGACAGGTCGCCGGAAATGCCCTTGCCGTCGTCTTCCACCAGCAGAGCGCAATGATCGTCGTGCTCGATGAGCTGGATGAGCACATGCCCCGCTTCGGCGTGGCGCAGTACGTTTTGCAGGAGCTCCTGGATGATGCGGTATAATATGTTCTTGAAATTCCGGGAATATTGCGCATCGTCCCCGAACCCGATGATCACCAGCTCGATGCGGATGCGGCCTGATGCGTTGGCGATGGATGTCAGATCCGTCACCGCCTTTACAAGCCCGTATTTCTCCATGGCCACCGGTGTGAGCTGGTGGCTGATGTTGCGCACGGTTTCGCTGATCTCGCGGATGATGCCACTGGCACGGTCTACCGGCTCCGCACCGGAAAGCGGGTTGCCCTTCGCCGCGTCGAGCTGGAGAGAAGCGAGGGCGAGGAGGGAACCGATTTCGTCGTGCAGCCTGTCCGCCAGTTCTTTCCTTTCATTTTCTTCCACCGTCACGATCGTATCCGTCAATTTCTTCTGCTGATCGTGCATCGCCGCCAGCAGGGTTTCCTTTTCTTTCCGGTAGCGCGAAAACCGCGCGGCGAGGCCGAAGGTGATGATGATCATTTCCAGCACGATCCCCGCAAACAATCCGTAATGCGCGAAGAAAACGGGGAGTTTCACTTTTCCCAGGTGAAACAGGTCTTCCATCACCGCGAAAAACAGTAATACCGACACGGCGGCGAGGTAAATGAGCGATGGACGGTTCCCTTTGGCCACTTTATAGATCAAGCCCGCCACCATAAGCCCCAGCGCCGCGAGCGAAAAGAACGGCAACGCGCGTAGAATTACCATGGTGGCCTGCGCGTACCGCTGGTAATCGATGGGCCAGAGCGTAGCCACGAGCATGGCCATCCAAACGCCCTGGGCAAACAGCAAAGGCTGCCGCAACCGGCTCCCGCGTTGCCCCAGGCCGGTAAATACCTTCAAAAACTGGACGGTGAAAATGAAATTGAACAGCACGAACACCACTCTCGAGCGACTGGGAAAATACGCCGAATCCGGCCACAGATGCTGGAAACCCAGTCCGTTGTTCGACCATATCCAGCCCAGCGTGCTCAGTACATAGAGCGCGTACCAGCCATACACCGCGTCTTTCGTGTTCACATAGAGGAACGCGCCGAAAAGCACGATCAGCAGCACGATCCCCGTCAAAATACCGTTCACCAGGGCAATGCGTTCCTGTTCTGCGAGGAACGGGGCACTGTCGGCCAGCCGCAGCGGCGCCTGCAAAGATTCGTGGTGCTTGTCGATTTTGAGGAAATACAGGCCGGGCCCGTTGTTGAATTTGAACACGAACGAAGGATGGATGAGGGGCCGCTGGCGGAAGGGGAAGTAATCGCCGGTGAGGGCGATCAGCCGCATGGACTGATGTCCCGAACCATACCACTCGAGGCGGTTGATGTGCGGATTGTCGAGCACGAGAAGCTTGCTGTCCGCAAAAGCCACGTCGGGCGCGGAAACGGCGATCCAGAAATGCGAGGTGGTGTAACCGGGATTGAGATAGGCGGGCTCCAGGGACCGGAAACGCCCTTCGTTCCAGGCGTCCAGCACCGCAGCGGGCGATAGCTGGCGGGAACTGTCTTCCAGCACGCGGAAGGCGGACTGGCCGGCAACAGACAGCCAGCAACAGAGTGTGCATACGATCGACAGGAACGCCCCTTTGCTCATCCGGTACAGGAATGGTTGAGGCAACAAGATAACAATTGATAAGGGATCATGGCGACTTTTTGTCGAGCAGATCGTCGAGCGTCTGAAGATCGTCCTGGAAAATGGGTTTGTGGAAGCAGTGGAGCCGTTCGAGCATTTCGAGGAGGCGGTATTGTTCGCGGGGGAGGAGATCGCCGAGGATGAGCCGCGAAATTTTGTCCATATCGCCGAAAAGCGCACCCATCATCTGCTGGCCGGCGCCGCTTACCTGGATGAGTTTGCTGCGCTTGTCTCCCGGGTCGGGCGTTTCCTCGATGAAGCCGAGTTTCACGAGCCGGTTGATGATTTCCATGCCCGTCGGTTTTTCCTGGATGTTCTGCTGGATGAGGGCCGTCTTATTCATGGGGCCGTACTGCAGGAGCGAAACCATGTAGCCGAACTCGTCCATCGATTGTATAGGCCTGCTTTCCAGGGCGCGCTTGAAATACAGTTTGGCGTACCGGTGCATATACACCAGCAGTTTGCTGATCAGACCGGGTACGTGGTCGTCGCTGTAATGGTCCGTGGTCCTGACCGTTTCCGGCGATTCGCCTTCCCGCAACCATCGCACGAAATCCTTGATATCACCTTTCCCATTGCCGCCCGATTGCTCATACGCCTCCGTCAGATCGATCAGTTGTTTGAGTAAACTGTAATTCAATTTGTAATGTTTCCAGCGTCAATTTAACAGATAAATTGCAATCGATTAGTAGATAAACATTTTATTATATCCAAATTTAGACTATTTTTATACTAATGAATGCATGCATTCATTTTTTGGCTGATTGCCGGCACCTTCCCGGAAACGGGATTGGGGGCGGTGAAAGGTCAATTCAGATGGAGTGTAGAGACCGCTTCACTCCTGGAGCGGTTATTTTCCACTTTTCCGAAATTAATGGGCGCAGGTGGTTTGCTCAGTGTCCGAAAGCGGACGCCCCCTGTTCGCCATCGAACGTGCCTTGATTTCAGAATCCGCCATGGTGGCCGGTTTGATTGCCGGCACGGGGATTGTTCCCATCGATTCGACCAATATTTCGCTTATGTTCAGGCATTCCCTGCTGCTGATCTTCCGGAATTTCAAAAAATTCAGGACCACGTTTCTCATTAACCTCATCGGCCTTTCCAGCGGACTGGCCTGCGCCATGCTGATTTGTTTATGGGTAATGGACGAGTGGCGGATGGATAAAAACTTCCCGCACGATGCGCGCATCCTGCATGTGCTGGGCAACCACCATCAAACGGCCGGCATCAAAACGTCGCTGCACACGCCTGGCGTGCTGGCCGAGGCCCTGAAACAGGATTTTCCGGAAGTGGAGTATGCGGTAGCCACGCGGCCGCCGGGTACGATGCCCAAATTCACGATCGGCACGGGCACGGAAAGCTTTAAAGCGAGACATCTGTTCGCCAGCCAGGATTACTTCCGGATCTTCCCTTTTCCGCTGGCAGACGGCAATCCTGAAAAAGCGCTGTCCGGGAAGGAATCCATACTGCTGTCCGAATCCATGGCCAGGAAAATGTTCCATACTACGGAAGGGCTCATCGGCAAGCCGGTTACCTGGCAGCAGAAGCGGCAATTCACGATCTCGGGGATCTTCAGGGATCTGCCGCCAAACGTTTCCGAACCGTACGATTACATCCTGTCTTACGATATTTTTCTAAAGGAATTCAATGTGCATTGGGACAACCATAATGCCATGACCTTCGTCATGCTCAAGCCCGGGGCGGATGTTGGCGCGTTCAACAAAAAGATAGCGGATTACATCAATACGAAGATCGATTTTACGTCCGTAAAGTTGAGCACGCAGCGGCATTCGGAAAACTATCTGTACGGGAATTTCACGAACGGCGTGCAGGATGGAGGGCGGATCGAATATGTGCGGCTGTTTTCGCTCGTCGCGATTTTCATTTTGCTGATCGCCAGCATCAATTTCATGAACCTGTCTACGGCCCGCGCATCGCGGCGGATGAAGGAGGTAGGCGTGAAAAAAGCCATTGGTGCGGGGAAGGGCTCGCTCATTTTCCAGTACCTCGGTGAATCGGTGCTGATATCTTTTATATCGTTCATCGTGGCGCTGGCAGCGGTTTACCTGCTGCTGCCGTTTTTCAATACCGTAACAGCGAAACAACTGACGCTTTTTGCGGATATGCGACTGATCGGTTTTTTCGCGGTGCTGACGTTGGCAACGGGCTTGCTGGCAGGGAGTTACCCGGCGCTGTACCTGTCGGGATTCAGGCCGGTGGCGATTTTGAAAGGCAACTTTACTTCGTCGCTGCGCGAATTATGGGTGCGCAAAGGATTGGTGGTTTTCCAGTTCTCGATTTCGATCGTACTGATCCTGGCAGTGATCGTGGTGTTTATGCAGTTGCGCTACGTACAAAATAAGAACATGGGGTACGACCGGGAGAATGTGGTCTATTTTTTCAAGGAAGGGCCTATGAAAGAAGAAAGCCGCCTGTTCATGCAACGGCTGCGCGAACTGCCCGGCGTGGTAAACGCGAGCAACGCCACCGGCAACGTGACCACGCATTGGGGCACTACCACCGGGGTGGAATGGCCGGGAAAAGATAAAGATGCGAATATTGAATTCGGATGCCAGTCGATCGACGTGGGCTTCATCGAAACGATGGGCCTCCAAATGGCGCAGGGCCGTTCTTATTCCGCAGATTTCCCGTCCGACAGCTCGGGCCTCATCATCAACGAGGCGGCCGTGGCCGTGATGGGGCTCAGCGATCCGGTAGGAAAGGAAGTCACGTTTTGGGGCGACAAATGCAAGATCATAGGTGTGGTAAAGAATTTCCATTTCAAATCGGTGCACAAGGCGATGTCGCCCTGGCTGTATTATTTCCGTCCAGACCAGGCATCGGCAGTGGTGGCGCGACTGCGGCCGGAAAACACGAAGGAAACCGTGGCGCGCATCGAATCGCTTATCCGCGAAATGAATCCCGGCAGCGTACCCGAGCTGAAATTCATGGACGAAGACTTCCAGGCCGTATATCAGACGGAGTCGAGGGTTGGCGTATTGTCGCGTTATTTCGCGGGGATCGCGATCCTTATTTCCTGCCTCGGCTTATTTGGCCTGGCGGCGTTTTCGGCGGAGCGGCGGATGAAAGAGATCAGCATCCGGAAAGTATTGGGCGGGAGCGGCGCGCATATCATTTACCTGTTGTCGGCCGATTTTACGAAACTGGTGCTGGTAGCAATTTGTGTGGCATTGCCCATTGGCTACTGGATCGCCAGTAATTGGCTCGATACTTTCGCTTACCGCATCGAACTGCAGTGGTGGTACTTTGTGGTGGCGGGCATGTTTGCGCTGGCGATCGCCTGGTTGACGGTCGGGAGCCAGGCGGTGAAAGCCGCGCGCACCAACCCGGTACGGCATTTGAAAGATTAATTTACCCTGATAGGAAAACGGCCCGCAAGCGATCATCGTTTGCGGGCCGTCCCATTTTGAAAAGGATATCGTCAACGGATCACGAGCACGGGAATCCCGGCGTTGTATGCCAGTTGTTTGGTGGCGCTGCGGTGGAACAGTTCCGCGAAGAAGCCGTATTCCCCGGGGATGGCAAGCAACAGGTCTGCATTCGTTTCCCCGGCATATTGCTGGATGGCGGCCACCAGGTCGGTATGCTGGATCTCGCGGTATTGCGCGGCTTCGATTTGTAAAGCTTCGGTGAGCGCGGGCGGCGGTGTGTTGTCGGGCTCGTCTTTCGAAACATGCACCACTTCGATGTGCGCGTCGAGGGATTTGAGCAGGGAGCGGACGGCTTCCGCCTGTTCGGGCTGCAGCACCTGCTTGCGGTCGTACGCGAAGAGGATGCGCTTCACTTTGCGCGGTTCGGCGGCGGTGGGAACGATGATGAGGGGGACGTGTGTGCTATGGGCCACATCGAGCGCATTGCTGCCGATGAAACGTTGTCCCAGGGGGCTTTTCCCGGTAATGCCCATCACGATGAAGGCGAACTGCGCGGCTTTCGTGGCGGCCTGCACGGCTTCCATGAAGGGGAGGCCGTTAATGTGTGTATCCAGCTGCACATATTCCACGAGCTCGGATTGGAGGTCCTGCTTCCATTTGGCCATTTCCGTTTCCACGCCATGAATATATTCCGGGGAATCGCCCGGGAGCACGGCCATGACGGTGGAGTTGGCGGCGGGAGGGAGCCCATAGGCATGGAACAGGGTGATCGACGCCGGCTGTATCTGTCGGGCGAGGGAAATGGCGTACCGTGCGGCATGGAAGGCTGTGTCTGAAAAGTCTACCGGAACGAGGATTCTTTGCATGCTGATTCGTTTTCCAGAAATAACAAACTTGAGTAAGGATTGTTATGGCGGGATGGCAACGCACAGAGGCCCAGAACGTTACATTTCGCCCGAAAATAAATCTGCCAGCGAATTGTCTTTCTTCGGATAACATAGCGCGAAAAAATCTATTTTTGCGACCCCCGGGTGTAAATTTTTCCCGGACTGTCATTCACTTTAAATATCCTGTATGGGGGTCAGCATAGACGTTGTAATTCCATCTTTCCGGCTTATCGAACATTACCTGGTGCCCATTCTGCAGCTGAAAAGGCCTGCAGGGGCGAGGGTGCGGTTCTATCTGCTGTCCGACAACCCGGAAGTGGCGGTTTCACCGGCTATTGCTGATATGGTGAACGGGACGGACGTGTTCCTGGAGGTAAATCCGCAGAACATGGGCGCCGCTTATACGCGCAACCGCGGGATCGAATCCGGGGATGGCGACTGGGTATTGTTCCTCGACGACGATATCACCGTTCCTGCTGATCTACTGGAAATCTACGCCCGTGCTGCGGAGCAGGAGCCCCGGGCCACGGGGTTCATCGGCCTTGTCCGCCTCCCGGCGCCCGGAAAGCCTTTCTCCGACGCCATCCTCGCCAGCGGCAGCATGGATATTTTCACGATCGCGGAGCACCGGAAAGATTTTGCCTGGGGCGCCACGGCCAATATCATGGTGCGCCGTTCCGCCATCGGGAACATCCGGTTTTCGGAGGTGTACCCGAAATCGGGCGGGGGTGAAGACGTGGATTTTTTCCTGAAAGTGCGCGCCGCCAATCAATACGAAAATTACCGGACGCTCCCGGCCGCCGAAGTGAATCACCCCTGGTGGAAAAACGAAGCGCCCGATTTCAAGCGGCCGTTCCGCTATGGGACCGGCAATGCGCTGTTACCGGAACAATTGCCGCAGCATGCGTCGCGGGAGTTGCCCAATACGGTGGAAACGGTATTGCTGGCCGTTGTGGCGGCGATCGTTGCGGCTGTTGTGAAACCTGCGCTGCTGGGGCCTATCGGTATTTTTATCGGGGGCGTTCTGGCGATAGAATGTATCGCTACCACGGTGCAGTCCATCAAGCGGAAAGCAAAGCCCGGGCTATTGGTGTACTGGTATGTGGTGTTATTGCGGCTGAGCCACGATCTGGGCCTGTTGTGGGGGAATCTGCGGAGAGGGAAAATTGAAGGGATCACACGGCGTTTCAACGATAATGGCGGATTCCGGAAAAGCAACCTCTTCCGGACCAATACCTATAAAATTGTAAAATGGATTTTATATCCGCTGCTGATCTGGCTGGCTTGGTCGGTCTACACTTCGGCGTAACCGTTCAGGCATGAAATGATATTGTACCGGATCGTTTCCATGTAGCGGTATTCATTGGCTTCCACTTCCGATTTGCTGTTGCATTTGTGATGGAGGTGGTAACAATTCGCGGCCAGTTTCAACCTGATTTTCTTGATGCCTGCATTGATCAGCCGGGCGGCAAACTCATTGTCTTCCGAGCCCCAGCCGCTGAAAGTATTGTTATAGCCATTTACGGCGATAAAATCGTTTTTCCAGAATGCGAGGTTGCAACCCCGGGTTTTCGTGGCGTCCTGTTTGGACAGCTGGAAGAGCCAGGAAAGGAGGGGAATGCGGAGGGAATTGAAGCGGTTGCTGATGCCGGGGGAAAAGCAATAGATGGGATCGAATGCGCCGTTGCTGAGGATGCTGCCGGTGCGGTGCTCCTCTACCATGGTGCGGGCGCCCTGGATGAAGATACCGCGGCGTGCGTGGCGGATATGATCTTCCACGAACTTCGGGTGCAGCACGATATCGCCATCGATTTCGATGATATATTCGGATTCCGACAGCTTAACTGCCTTATTGAGGATAATGCTTTTACGGAAACCATCGTCTTCATGCCATGCATGCCGGAATGGTATACCCATCAACGCCGCATATTTGCGGATGACCAGCTCTGTTGCTGCGCCGGAGCCATCATCGGCAATGATGATCTCGTCGGGCAGCCGGGTTTGGCGCATCACACTTTTCAATACGGCCTCCAGCGCCTTGGGCCAGTTGTAGGTAGATATCAGTAATCCTACTGTGAATGATTTATTTTCCATCCCAGGTCGATTAATTCGGGTTTTTTAACAAAGACAGGCCTTCTGCTGACCTTTCTTTCGCTTATAGTCAGGTACTGTTCGCAATACAGGTATAACGGATAGCTTGGCAAAGATGTTACAATCGATTTTGCAAAAAACTTATATAAGTTACAAAAAAAGCGAATATATATAAAAATATTTTTAATTGCCACCAAATGTTTGCATCTCGATCAGCTTTCTGTATAGCCCATTCTTTTCCAGTAACTCAAAATGAGTGCCGGTTTCTACAATGCGGCCGCCTTCGAGCACGATGATCATGTCCGCGCTCTGGATGGTGCTCAGCCTGTGGGCGATCACGAGGGAGGTGCGGTTTTTCATGAGGTTGTTGAGGGCGTCCTGAACGAGGCGTTCCGATTCGGTGTCGAGGGCGGAAGTGGCTTCATCGAGCAGCATGATGGGCGGGTTGCGCAATACGGCCCTGGCGATGCAGATACGCTGGCGCTGGCCGCCACTCAGTTTCACGCCGCGGTCGCCGATGCGCGTCTGGTACCCTTCTTCTGACGCCATGATGAATTCGTGCGCATTGGCAATGCGGGCAGCTGCTTCCACCTGTTCCTGGGTAGCTTCCGGGTATGCAAACGCGATATTATTGAAAATCGTATCGTTGAAGAGGATAGTTTCCTGGTTTACCGTGCCCATGAGGGAGCGGAGGGAATCCATGGTATAATCCTGGATATTATGCCCGTCGATCCGGATTTCCCCGCTCCAGGGCTGGGTAAACCGGGGGATGAGGTCCATCAGCGTGGATTTACCTCCGCCCGAAGGCCCTACCAGGGCTACGGACATGCCTCTTTTAATGGTAAAGTTCACATGGTCGAGCACTTTCTTTTCCTGGTAACCGAACGTCACGTCGCGGAATTCGAGCGCTTCCCTGAAATCGTGGATCTGGATAGCATCGGGCTTGTCGACGATATTGGGTTTTTCGTCGATGAGCGACAATACGCGCTCCCCTGCGGCGATGCCGGAGTGGATGTTGGTGAACGACTGTGAAATGGCTTTGGCCGGCCGCATGATCTGAGAGAAAATGGCAATGTAAGCGATGAACGCGCCGGGCTCCAATTCGCTGGATTTATTGGAAATGAGGTAACCGCCGTACAGTACGATACCGGCCACCATGATCACGCCCAATGTTTCGGAAACGGGGCTGGCCATTTGCTGGCGACGGGCCATAGAGCGCATGATACCGCTGTAACGCTGGTTTTCGTTGTCGAAGCGTTTCCGGATGAAGGGAACCGCATTGAATGCCTTGATGATCTTGATGCCGGAAAGTGCCTCGTCCAGATAACTGATCATCATACCGTAAGAGGAATGTGATTCGGCGGCCTGGGCTTTCAGGCGCTTCACGATTTTGGAAATGAGCCAGCCGGCGATCGGGATCACCAGCATCGACATCAACGTCAGTTTAACCGAGATCATGAACAGTACAACGAGATAGGCAATGAGTTGCAAGGGTTCCTTGAAGACCACCTGGAGGGTGCTGGTCACGGAAAATTGTACCACCTGCACATCCGATGCCACTTTGGAAATGATGTCGCCTTTCCTTTCATTGTTGAAATAGGCGATGTCGAGACCCATAACGTTGTTAAAAACGGTTTTGCGCAGGTTGAGGAGGGTGTGGATGCGGAGGTTTTCCATCGTCCGTTCACCCATGTATTTGAAAATATTGCTGATGATGACCGATGCAACGATGACGATACAAACGAACATCAATGTTGTGAATGTACCATATTGTGCATGCAGCTGGTTCGTATGGTAATCCATGTAATCGGTGATCTTGAAAATGCTGGGCGGTTCAGCAGGGGCAGCAGCAACGGCAGTAGCAGCTTCGGTCGGAGAAGGGCTGTTTGCCTCTTTTTTCAGGAAGAGCGTGGAAAGCAGGGGCGCTACCAATGCCAGGTTCAACGTCCCGAAGATAACTCCCACAATGGTGAAGAGAATATATGGGATAGCGTACTTCTCAATCGGTTTGGCAAACGACAATAGCCGGAAATATGTCTTCATGTACTTTTGCTACTATAATAATAAAACGTGCAAAGCTACTCATTATTTGGCAATTAGGCCGCCCGGATCTCGGGTCAGAGCACCAGCTCGCGGTGCAGGCGTTCCAGCGTTCCTTCCGGCTCCGTGCAGAGGCCGGGGTGTACCCGGGAGGTTTGCAGGATGGTGCTTCGTTGGGCGGTGAGCCATCTGAACCGGCTGGCGGGGTCGAGCTGGCCAATGGGGCCTTCGCCCCGGCAGGTTCTTTCGAACCCTTCGGCAAACGCTTTCAGTTCGTCGAAATCGAGCTCCGGGCTGAGGGCCTTCAACCTTTCCTCGTTAAGGGTAATGATGCAGCCCAGGAACCGTTTTGGCCGGCAATAGAGGATAACGCCCACGTTCATGAACTCTTCCCGTTCCACTTTCGGTACCACGCGCACCACGGCATATTCATATAAGGGCAGTTCTGGCATGCAGCGCGGCGTTTAAAAAGTTATCGGAATGTGCCAACCGGTTTTGCAGGAAGCGGAAATACACTTCGCGCACCGCCTCGGGCGATTCTCCATGGGTAGTCAGCCAGCTGTCGGGCAGCAGACGGGTAATAGCCCGGAGACGGTCTTCCGTCAGCAGGGGCCGCAGTAAGGCATCCGCCTCCTTCAGCTGCGAAGCGTAAGGCAGCAGTACGTGATCTTTCACCTGTACGAACGGTTTGAGGGATTGTTCTTCCCAATTGTCCCACGAATGATGGAAATAGAGGGACGCGCCATGGTCGATGAGCCACAGCTCGCGGTTCCACCAAAGCATATTGGTGTTCCGCGCGGTGCGGTCCACGTTCGTGAGCAGGCAATCCATCCAGACGATCTTCGACGCCAGCATCGCGTCCACTTCGGCGGCATTGGGGTCGAATGTGACGGAGCCCGAGAGGTAATGCAGCCCGAGATTCAGGCCAACGCTGGCTTTCAGCAGGTCCTGTATTTCTTCGTCCCCTTCGGTACGGCCGAAAGCCTCGTCGAGATGGGCGAAAACGAGCTCGGGCACCCGCAGGCCCAGGGCCCTCGCTATTTCCCCGCCGATCAACTCGGCGATGAGCGATTTCACCCCTTGCCCGGCGCCCCGGAATTTCAGGACGTACAGGAACCCGTCGTCCGCTTCCGCGATGGCCGGCAGGGAGCCGCCTTCGCGCAGTGGCGTCACGTAACGGGTCACGTTAACGGTCCGCAGATCTATTGCATGAGTCATGATCATATCCTCCCACATGTAAACTGCGGAAAATTAACACTTTTAGGCGAATACTTACGGGAAATCCTAGTCGATGATCCGCTGGCTGCAACCGTCGATTACCAGGGCTTCGGTATCGCCCAGCGGAAGGGTGCTGTATCCTGCGGCCTGGAGCTGCATATTGGCCATGTGGGCGCCTTCGATGAAGTCGGCATTGTCGATATGGGGAATGATGATGATCTGGGTGAGGTTCAGGCCTTCGAGCACGAGCTCCGGCGCGTCTTCGGCATTGTCCATCAGCTCGAAATGCTCGATGGTAGGCCCGGCAACGATGGCGCCGGCGCTCCATCCGCAGAAAACCTTGCCGTCGCGCACCAGCCGGCGGATGATATGGTCGGCCCCGCTGGCTTTCAGGATCCAGCGTAAATAATAGGTATTGCCGCCACCCATCCAGATAACGTCTTTGGACGCCAGCCGGCGCGCCAGTTGGTCCGGGCGGCGTTGCCAGACGCGGAGATCGATGGGCTCCACCTGGTAGCCCCGGCGTTTGAAAGCGTTGCGGATGGAGCGCACCCAGGGCTCCGAATCCGGGATCACGTCGGCCGCGTTCTCGATGAATGCGATCCGGATGTCGGCGGTTTCCTTGCCCACCAGCTGGTTGAGCGCCATGTATTGCCGCTCGTTGATGGACAGGGAATAAAGCAATAGTTTGGGCAGTTCGGGCATGCTGTAAAACTACCGCCATTCCAGCTGTAAAACGGGTTGTATTATCGACAAATTAGCGGGGGATTTACGACATATTAAATCGCTACATTTGTTCCGATGATCTACCGTCAACTTCCGCCGCCGCCGGGCCTCCGCCAGTTCGTCAGTTATTGCTGGACGCTGGAAAGCCATGCCGGTGAGGAAGCGCAGGCTTTCCGCACCCTGGCCGACGCCAGTCCGGGCCTGATTTTCCAGCATCCGGAAAAAGGCGTGCTCTACCAGGAAAACAAACTGTTGCCGGCGGTATTCCTCTACGGCCAATCCACCCGCCACGCCGCGCTCCGCCTGGAAGGGGTTTTCGGGATCAGCGGGATGGTGCTGCGGCCCGGGGCGCTCCGTTCGGTGTTCGGTTTGAATGCCGGTGAACTGACGGACGGATGCATCGATGCCCGCGAGCTGCAACCCGCGCTGGCGGGCTGGCTGGAAGATGCCCCCGGGGAGGCGCAGCTGCAGGGGCTTTCGGCGTTCGTGGCCGGACAGCTCGAGCGAAACCGCCGGCAGGAAGACGCCGTGATCGAAGCGGCGTTGCAGCGGATCCAGGGCGCACAGGGCACTTTATCCATGAAAGACCTTCGCGATGAACTGCGCATGACGGAACGGAGTTTCGAGCGCAGGTTCAAGCAATACACCGGCATTTCGCCCAAGCTGTTTACCCGCATTTCCCAATTCCAGGCTTCGCTGCAGCAAATGCGGGAAGGGCAGTTCGGGAAATTGTCCGATCTCGCTTACGGGAACGATTATGCCGACCAGTCGCATTTCATCCGCGCGTTCCAGGAGTTCGCCGGTTGCAGCCCGTTGCGCTTCCAGGAGGCGGGGCCGGTCATCGATAACCTGTCTGCCCATTTCCCCCGTTAACCCGTTCCCCTTTTTTTGTCGGTTTTGTTCTATTTCTCCCTTCGCGGCCGGAGTAGCTTTGTTGAAAATTATCACCCATGCAACTCATCATTTTCGGCGCCAACGGTAAAACAGGCCGCCAACTTACCCAACAGGCCCTCGCAGCGGGGCATCGCGTAACCGCTTTCGTCCGTAACCCTGCCAGTCTCGATATCGAACATCCCCTGCTCACCAAGCTCGCCGGAGATGCGCTCAACGAAGCGGCCGTCCGCGAAGCGGTGAAAGGGCACGATGCGGTGCTGTCCACGCTGGGCTCGCCGGCCAACAAGATCGGCACCATCCGTTCCCAGGGCACGCTCAACATCGTGAAAGCCATGCAGGCGGCCGGTATCCGTAGGTTCGTCTGCCAGACGTCGCTGGGGTATGGGGATAGCGTGGCAACGCTTCGCCGCACGCCTTTCGTGTTCCGGTTCATCATCGTTCCGTTCATCCTGAAAAAAGGCTTCGCCGACCATGCGCTGCAGGAATCGCATGTGCGCAGCAGCGGGCTGGATTGGGTGATCGTTCGGCCGGGGAACCTGACAGACGGGCCTTTGACGGAAAAGTACCGCCACGGTTTCGCAGCCAACGATCCGAGGATCCAGGTGAAAGTGTCGCGGGCAGACGTGGCGCATTTTATGTTACAGCAAATCAAATCTCATGCATATCTCAGACAAACACCCGGCATCTCTTACTGAAGGTTTTCCCGGACTGGTGCTGCTCGCGGCCACGATCACGACCTGCCTGTCGGCCGGTGTCTTTTACGCCTACGCGGTGTCAGTAGTTCCCGGGATCGGGCGGATCAAGGACGGGGCTTATCTTTCCGCGATCCAATCCATCAACCGCGCCATCCTGAACCCCTGGTTCCTGGTCGTTTTCATGGCGCCGGTATTTTTGCTGCCTTTCGGTTCGTGGCAACAGTTCTCGAAGCCGCCGGACGCGGCGTGGTGGGCGCTGGCAGCGGCTGCGGCGATTTATATCGTCGGCGTGTTCGGGGTAACGGTGGCATGCAATGTGCCGTTGAACGAGTGGCTGGACAAGCAAGACCTGGCCTCCGCAGGGGAGGGCGTGCTCAAAGAGTGGCGCCTCCGGTTCGAGGGGCCTTGGAACCGCTGGAACCTCGTGCGCACGGTGGCTTCGGTCATCTCCGCGATGCTTTCCGTCTGGGCTGTGCTGAAGCTGCGGTAGTGAACCTTTTGGCTGGGATGTCCGTTTTCTATCCACACACGGCCCTGTGGCCCCAAAACCTTCTTTATGAAATGGATCATCTCCGCGCTTGCGCTCATCGCGCCTGGCATCATGCTGGGACAAGAACGCCCACAACCCGTTACGCTCATCAACAATGTCCGGATCTTTACCGGCAAGGATGCGGCTCCCTTCACCGGAAATCTGCTGGTTACCGGCAACGTCATCACTAAAATCTCGACCGGCCCCATCGCTACCGATCGCAGCATGAACACCACGATCATCGAGGGGAATGGCCAATTCCTCATGCCAGGGCTCATCGACGCGCATTACCATTGCATGTTCGCCAATGTAACGCAAGTGATGGTCATGGCGAAAGATTACGGGTTCGTGGTGTTAATGGCGGCAATGAACGCAAGGGAAGCGCTCATGCGCGGGTTCACCAGCGTGCGCGACATGGGCGGCCCCATTTTCGGGCTGAAAGATGCGATAGACGCAGGCGCTACGCCGGGGCCGCGCATCTGGCCGTCGGGAGCGTTTATCAGCCAGACCGGCGGCCATGGCGATTTCCGGTTGCCGTATGAAGTGCCGAGGGCTGAAAACGAGCCGCTCAGTTATACCGAGCGGATCAGGGCTGCCGCTGTCGCCGACGGAGCGGACGCTGTATTGCTCCGGGCGCGTGAGCAGCTCATGGCCGGTGCGAGCCAACTGAAGCTCATGGCAGGAGGGGGCGTCAGCTCCATGTACGACCCGCTCGATGTGGCCCAATATACGGAAGCGGAGTTCCATGCGGCGGTGGAAGCGGCGGAAAACTGGGGAACGTACGTTACCGTGCATGCCTACACGCCGAAAGCGATGCAGATCGCCATCAAAGCGGGCGTGAAATGTATCGAGCACGGGCAGCTGGCTGACGAGGCTACTGCGAAGCTGATCGCCGAAAAAGGGATATGGTGGTCTTTGCAACCGTTCATTGACGATGAAGACAGCAATCCGCAAACCGGCGAAAACCGTGAGAAGCAGCTCGAAATGTACGGCGGAACGGATAATGCTTATGCACTCGCAAAGAAATACAAAGTGAAGCTGGCCTGGGGAACGGATGCGCTCTTCAACGCGAAAAATGCCCGGCGGCAGGGAGCCCGGCTCGTAGCCATGACGCGCTGGTTCAAGCCTGTGGAGATCCTCCAGATGGCTACAAAAAACAATGGCGAACTGCTGGCGCTTTCCGGTAAGCGGAGCCCGTACAAAGGCAAGCTGGGCGTGCTGGAAGAAGGGGCGCTGGCCGATATGATCCTCGTGAACGGCGATCCGATACAGGATATCAAGCTGCTGGCAGACCCGGAAAAGAACCTCTCGCTGATCATGAAAGACGGTATCATCTATAAGAACCTGCTGGCGCAAAAGTAATCTGTCGCATTTTACCCCTTTTTTGGCTGAAACGTACGCGGTTCAACCGGCGGATGCGTGTTAGCTTTGTGTCAGACAATCACGCAAAAAATCTGACCCATGAAACCTAACACGATCAAAATTATTTACTGGACCTCGACCGTAATATTCGCGCTGCTGATGCTGATGGATGGCTATGGCGGCATTTCCCGCCAGCAAGCCGGCGTGGAGATCATGCAGCACCTGGGATACCCCGTATACTTCCTGAGCATCGTGGGCGTAGCGAAAATCCTCGGCGCGGTGGCTATCCTGCAAACCCGCTTCAAAGCCATCAAGGAATGGGCGTACGCGGGCTTCGCGTTCAATTTCCTCGGCGCCTTCGCTTCCCGCGCTTTCGTTGGCGATCCTACGTTCGAGGTCGTATTCCCCTTCGTGGCGCTGGCTATCATGGCCGTGCCCTATTATTTCTGGAAAAAGTACGAACAGAAAAGATACGCTATTGCCTGAGCCGCAATGCGATCGCAATTGACACCTCCGCTGGCCCGCCGTGTGAAACGGGCCAGCGTTTTTTTTATATTTAGGATATGAAAAAGTTCCCCCTATCCCTCCCCAAATTATGCACTGTTGCCTGCGCCGTTTTTATCACGGCCTGCCAGTCGCCCTCCCGGTCCCAAAATGCCGCTGATTCATTGGGGCAGGACGAGAACGAATATCCGCAGGAAATGGCGCGCGTCGCGGCCGCATTCCAGGCCATCCGGTCGGATTCCGCGTTCCTCCGCCAGTTCGGCCCCGCCAATGAAAATCAGTTCAAATTGCTTTCCCGGGAATTTCCGCTCGTGCTGGGCGACTTTGATGCCGACGGCGATCCTGATGCCATCGCTTCCTTTTCGGTGCTGGGCCCGGAAGATGAACGGATTTATTACGCGGTTTTCCTGCGGAACAAGGACAGTCTCCGGCTGACACAGGTGCTGCCCCGCGGCGGGAACAACGCCACGCCTTTCCTGACGCTGAGCGGGCTGGACGAGAAAGGATTGGTATGGGGAGAGGAAACAAGCGATTCCCTGGCCTGGACCGTCATCTATAAATGGGAAGGTAACGGATTGAATGAAGTATCCCGGGCACCCAAACCCGATGTCCCGAAATAAAATTTCTCTTACCGTTTATAAAAAATATTAAAAAGTTGCCGGGATAAATATATTTTTATGGCTAATTGATCACCACGTTAGTAAAATCGTAAAAATATCTTTCCCTGTATGCAACAAGGACATCCTCGCAGGACCTTCCTCAAAACGGCCGCCCTTTCCGGCCTCGGCCTCGCCTTTTCCGGTAAGCTTTCCGCGCTCGAAACCCTTTCCCTCGCCGGCAAGCGCATCGGCGTGATCGGGCTGGACACTGAACATGGTCCCCATTTCGCCCGGATCCTCAACGCCCCCGATGCGGGCGACAAATTCGGCGGCATGCGCGTAACCGTAGCCTATCCCCACGGAAGCCGGAAAATCAAGTCCAGCATGGACATGATCCCCCGGAACACGACCAACATCGAAGCGCAGGGCGTGAAAGTGGTGGATTCCATCGCAAAGCTCCTCCAGGAATGCGACATCGTCATGCTCGAAACCAACGACGGCACCGAGCACCTGGCGCAGGCGCTGGAAGTTTTCCCGTCTGGCAAGCCCGTATTTATCGACAAGCCAATAGCGGCTTCACTTACGGAAGTGCTCACCATTTACCGCGCCGCCCGTCATTACAAGGTACCCATCTTTTCCTCCAGCACCCTCCGCTACATCGAAAGCGTGCAGGAAGTGCGCAACGGGAAGATCGGGAAGGTAAAGGGGGCAGACATCTTTTCGCCCACACCCACCGAACCTTCGCACCCTGACCTGTATTGGTACGGCATCCACGGCGTTGAAATGCTGTTTACGATGCTGGGGCCCGACTGTCTCCGCGTCACCCATCACCAGGCGGGCGATTCAGACGTTGTGGTCGGAGAATGGGAGGGAGGCCGCATGGGCACGCTGCGCGGTTTCAAGAACGATATGTGGAATTTCGGCGGACATGCCTTCGGCGACAAAGGCCACATGGCGCTGGGCGATTTCACCGGCTATGCGCCCCTCATGCCCCCGATCATCGAATTCTTCCAGAAAGGCGTGGCACCCGCTCCTGAAGCGGAAACCATCGGCATTTACGCCTTCATGGACGCCGCCCAGGAAAGCCGCCTGAAAAAAGGCGCGCCCGTCAGCATCGCTTCCATCATGAAGAAAGCGACCGAACGTAGCCTGAAAATCAAGATATAAGCTTTTCGTAATAACCACCCTATCCTGTGCGGGGCGACGTAGCCGTTACTAAAGTAAACGGATATACGTCGCCCCGGTTTTTATGCCATCCCCCGTTGGCGCCGATGTTCTGGGCGGATATCCATTTGGCATCGTCGCTGGCGAGGAAGCAGGCCACGCGCGAAATATCTTCCGGGTCGGCGATGCGGTTGAAGGCGGAAAGGCCCGCCAGTCTTGCGATCGTTTCATCCGACTTGCCGTTCGTGAACAGTTCGGTATTAGTTGGCCCCGGCGAAAGGGTGTTGACGTTGATGCCCCGGGCGCCTACTTCCTTCGCAAATACCCGTGTATACTGCTCCACAGCTGCTTTGGTGGCCACATAGGTCGCGTAGCCGGGGATCATGATACGGTTGACGGACGTCGAGAAATTGATGATCGACCCATTGTCGGCCAAACGTGTTGCCGCTTCGCGGAGCGTATTGAAAACGCCTTTCACGTTGATGTCGAACATCCGGGAGAAATCCTCGTCAGTAGTGTCTTTCACCATTTTTGTGATCATGATGCCTGCGTTGTTGATCAGCACATCGATCCGCCCGAAATGTGCGATAGCGGTATCGAAAAGCCGGCGTACCTGTTCTGCCTGGCTCACGTCTGCCTGCACGGCGATGGCTTCGCCACCGGCGGAGCGGATGTCTTCCACTACCAATTCGGCGTCGGCCTTGCTGCCGGCATAATTGACGATCACTTTGGCGCCCGCTGCGGCCAGGTCGCGGGCGATGGTAGCGCCGATGCCCCTGGAGGCGCCGGTCACCAGTATCACTTTTTCGGATAAGTTTTGCATACCCCAAATGTCGGAAATCGGGGGAGTTGGCAATTGCACTGGGGAAAGGGGATGTTGCAAAATTCAAATGGGAACGAAAAAGCCCGTCCAGGTGGTACCGGGACGGGCTTCGGAGATATCCTCGAAAAGTTATTTCGCGGGAGTGATGATGACTTTGCGGAATTCGATCGGTCCGTGGTCGCCCTGGAAGTAGATCGGCCCTGCTTCGCCTTCGTTGCTGTCGAGCGCACCGCCGGTAATGCCGGGGATTTCCTGGTTGGTCACCACGGTTTTGCCGTTCACGACGATGGTTACATGGCGGCCAATGAGGGTGATGTCGTACGTCTGCCATTGATCGGGGCCGAGCGCGTTGATGACGCTGGGGGCGATGAAGCCGTACACGCCGCTGAAGTAAACGGGAGACGGGTGGGCGCCCTGCGGGCTGTCTTCGATCTGCACTTCGTAGCGGCCTCTGAGGTACACGCCGCTGTTGCTGCCTTTTTTGTAGCGGAATTCGACGTGCAGTTTGAAGTCGTTGAATTTCTGTTCGGAGATGAGGTTAGCGCCGGATTTCGGGCTGGTGAGCACGCCGTTGCGCACTTCCCACTGGTTTTCGGCACCTACGGCCTTCCAGCCGGTGAGGTCTTTACCGTTGAACAACTGGATGGGCTTGCCCCAGGCGGGAGCGGCTTTGCGCACCAGTTCGGGGGCTTTTACGCCCGTGAAGGGGAAGGAATTGCCGTCGGGGTACGTGATAGTACCTTTGATGCCGGTGGCAGTGATCTCGCCGTTCACGGTGAGGTCGCCCTTACCGCTTTCCCATTGCGGGGGAATGGTGAAGCTGAATTTGCCGTTCTCGAATTTTACGTGCGCTACAGGGCGGGAGCTACCGGAAGCGGCCACGAAGTAGCCTACGAGGGTGCGGAAGCCGGAGAGTTTCACTTCGAGCCAGGAAGGGGCTTGCTGGCCGTTTTGATCGATGGTGATATCCCACCGGCCGATGAGGGCTTTCTGTGCTTCTTCCGGTTTGGCGGACACCGCGTTGACATGGTCCTGGGCGGCCACCGTGCCGGCGGTACCCATGATCGTTGCCAGGCCAATGCCCAGAGCAAGGAATTTTTTATGCATACTGTGTTGAATTTTGCCGCTTGAATGATGGTTTCCTGCCGCTTGCCGGCTATTTAAGGGCCGGAAAGACGCAGCTCGCCAAGTTAGATAATATTTGTTTTTCGCGCAAGCCGCATTTTATGCCCGGCAATATGACCCCTGTCTTAATTTCTTTGGCTAAAACGATATAGTTGCACTTTAGCTGGGAAATACGGCTTATTTTCAAGATACAGCACCAGGCCCGACAGCAGCGATAGGATAACCCTTCTCAAAACCCAATTACGTTATGAGCATCAAAACCCTTTTGCACGCCGCCTTTACCGCGGCCTTCGCCATTTTCATCGCCGCCTGCGGCAAAGACCCACAGCCCGCCGGGCCCCTTCTCCGGCCCGAAACCCGCGCCAATTCCGGAAATTCCGTCGGCATCCTCGCCGTAATGAACAGCTGGATGACCGGTATGGCAGACAACACCAGCATCGCCCGTATCACCATCCCCGGTACCCACGATTCCGGTGCCAGGTTCGAGCCCGTCGGCGGGACCGCCAAATGCCAGAACCTCACCATCGCAGAACAACTGGAAGCCGGCGTGCGTTTCCTCGACATCCGCTGCCGCCACATCGGCGACGCTTTCGCCATCCATCACGGCAGTATTTACCAGAACCTTAACTTCAACGACGTGCTGACGGCCTGCCTTTCGTTCCTCGACAATCACCCCGGCGAAACGATCGTCATGTGCGTGAAAGAGGAATACGATCCCACCAACAACACGCGCAGCTTCGAGCAAACGTTCGACAGCTATGTGGCCGCCAATCCTTCGCGCTGGTACCTCGGCGCGTCCGTCCCCAATCTCGGAACGGTGCGCAACAAGATCGTGCTGCTGCGCCGCTTCGGGGCATCTTCCACCCCAAAGGCATCGACGCCACCAACTGGGCCGATAACACCACTTTCACGAGCACCACGCCCGATGCCACCCTTCGGGTGCAAGACCAGTATGTGGTGCCCGACAACAACGCGAAATGGACCGGCGTCACCAATTTGTTCAACGAAGCGAATGCGAGCACCGGCAACACGCTGTACATCAATTTCACGAGCGGCTACAAATCCCTCATCTTCGGCATCCCCAGTATCACAACGGTTTCCAATAACATCAACCCGCGCATCAACACGTATTTCACCACCAATACGTATGGGCGTTACGGTATCATTCCCATGGATTTCGTAGATGCCACGAGAGCCCAGCTGATCGTGGAATCCAACTTCTGAAACCGGCGTCGGGCGCTGGCCAATAGCTGAAAAGAGGCTCCGGGCATCGTGCCGGGAGCCTTTTTCGTGGGATGTCGCCGGAAAGGCGTAATTTGTCCATGATTCCGATTAGCTGAAACATCCCTGACCGATTCAACGTGCCATGCGAGGACCCGCCTGCGAACCGCGGAAACCACTCAACAGATAGATTTAAAAGTATGCGATCAGGGCCGAGCTGCCCGGTACCGGCAGTATAAGTAATGCAAAGAAGTGATCAAATGGGTAGGCGAATGTAGCCACCTGCAATGCGTAACCGTAAAATGGGTATCAACGATTTTTTCCGTCGGCTTTTTGGCGCTCCATCCGCCATTTCCGTACTGCCGGCCAATGACCTCGAACTGGCTAATGCCGTCCGGTTCGGGCCTTCCGTGATGCAAACCATCCGCAGGTTCACCCGTGCGGAGCTTTGCCGCCTCGAGACCGAGCGCACCGTTTCCGGTCCGGGGAACACGGTCGTAACCGAGGTGTACCGGCCCGATGCGCTGCTGTTCAAAGCCGACCAGCAAGATGCAGGGGCGATTATACAGGCGCTGCGGACGGCGCTCGCAGGACAAGGTTACCTCGTCTTCCTTTCCGAACAGAATTTCGGGCATTTGCCCGACGAGATCGGTATCCTGAAATCCGGGGACACTTTCGATATCCTGCGCTGTAAAGGCACGGATGCCATCAACTATGGGATCGATAACGAATCGCTCGTTGCCGCCATGAAAAAGTGGCATGCGGAAACGCCGGTCGAAATCGTGGGAGCAGGGCACGATTGGCTGGAAGCGCGCTTCCTCGCGCGGCCGGATTGGGATGCGATGGCGGAAATGGTATATAAATTTTGTCCGGACGTCGTAGACCAGGGCACCGGCAGCATCGCCGCGCTGGCAGCGGAAATGCGGGAAACAGGTATGTTGTATTTGTGGTGGGATTGACGACTGGCGTTTGCATATTCCGGGAATTTTGTATTTTTGCGGCACATTAAACTTCATTTCTTCCAACATGTGAGATTTACTTTCTTTTAGCAATTAACCCGTAACTGCGTGGCCATATTCATCGGCCGCCGTTATTCTTCACCGTTAAAGAAAGAAATCATGTTGGCGTTTCAAGACGTTACCTACGCGCATCCCAATAAAGACGTATTGTTTTCCGGGCTTCATTTTACCGTGGACCGTGGAGATAAAATTGCATTGATCGGCCCTAACGGCGCCGGGAAGTCTACCTTGCTACGGCTGATGGCCGGGGAATTGCAGCCCCTGTCGGGGTCCATCCGGCGGGAAGCGCCTCCCTACTACATTCCACAGCACTTCGGCCAGTTCGATCATCTCACGGTGGGAGAGGCGCTCCGTGCGGGCGACCGCCTGCATGCCCTGCGCGAAATCCTGGCGGGAAATGTGACCGACGATCTGATGGCGGCGCTGAACGACGACTGGGCCATCGAAGAGCGGTGCCAGGAAGCCCTCGCGCATTGGGGCCTTGGGAACATCGGGCTGGATGTGAAGCTGGAAGGGCTCAGCGGTGGACAAAAAACACGCGTTTTCCTCGCCGGGATCGCCGTCAACCAGCCCGCATTCTTGTTGCTCGACGAGCCAGGCAACCACCTGGACGCGGCGGGCCGCGCGCTGCTGCGCGATCTGATCGGTGGCTGGCGGCAAGCCCTCGTGCTCGTGAGCCACGATGCTTCCCTGCTGCGCCTGTTGCCGGTCGTATACGAACTGGGGAAGAAAGGGATTACCGTGTACGGCGGCGATTTCGATTTCTACAAGGCGCAGAAGGAGCTGGAGCAGGACGCGCTGCAGCAGGACCTCCGCAGCCGCGAAAAAGCCCTGCGCAAAGCCAGGGAAACCGAGCGCGAGGCCATGGAGCGCAAACAGAAGCTGGATGCGCGTGGCAGGAAAAAGCAGGACAAATCCAACGTTCCCACCATCACCCTCAACACCCTTCGCAACAACGCCGAAAAAAGCACGGCCAGCCTGAAAAAGGCACATGCCGAAAAAATGGGAAGCATTTCGGAGGAAGTGGACCGCCTGCGCAAGGAGCTGCCGGATATCGACAAAATGAAACTGAATGTAGACGATTCCGCCCTGCACAAAGGGAAAATACTCGTCAACGCGCAACACCTGAACGTACGGTTCGGGGAAAAAACGCTCTGGCCGGAAGGGCACAGCTTCCAGGTGCGGAGCGGCGACAGGCTGGCCATCCGCGGCGGCAACGGTTCCGGGAAAACCACGATGATCCGGCTGCTGCTGGGGCAGTTATCGCCCTCGGAAGGAGAGATGGTGTGCGCCGGATTCCAGGCGGTGTACATCGATCAGGATTATTCGTATCTCGACGGGAGCCTGACCGTTTACGAACAGGCGCAAAAGCACAATCCCGGCGCGCTGGAAGAACATGAAGTGAAAACCCGGCTGAACCGGTTCCTGTTCGGGCCGGAAGACTGGAACAAACCTTCGGCTGCGCTCAGCGGCGGGGAAAGGATGCGGCTGCTGCTGTGCGTGCTCAATATAGGTACCAAAGCGCCGGACATGATCGTGCTGGACGAGCCTACCAATAACCTCGACATGCAGAACGTGGAGATCCTCACCGCGGCGATGAACGGGTACGATGGTACGCTGATCGTGGTGTCGCACGACGAAGCATTCCTGGAAACGTTGGGTGTAAATACCGAAATCGCGTTGTGATCAGGAACGGAAGTTCCAGTTGACGATGGGCATTTTCCGTTTTTCGTTCACGTTCCACAAGCCGAACTGTAGGCCGCGGGTGTTTTTGCTCGATGTCATGAACCCGATCTGGATGCCGCGGACCTGCTCCGAAACGGCATTGAGCGACAGTTGTATTCCGCTCATGTTTTTGGTGATGGAAACGATTCCCAGTAGCAGTCCATTATGTTTTTCGACGACATTGATCGCCGAAAAGGAAAGGCCGTTGGCGCGGGTGTTGACCTGGCCAATGAGGCCGAGGGAAATGCCGTTCACCTGGTACGTCATGGAGCCGAGGGCGGAGAGGTTGATGCCGTTTACTTTTTCGGGCAGGCTGTCGGCGGGGATGGGTGTGGCGCTTGCATAGGCCGTATCCCAGGGCGCGTGGGGGATGAACGCGATGAAGAGGCCAGGCCCGGGTACTTCCAGCCGGAGGCCGTTGGTGGTCGTATTGACGGTTTCGTAAATCGGGAACCAGCCCAGCCCTACGCCGTAAATGTTTACGTTGGATTGATGGAAGGTCCATAGCGGGAGCCGGAGCTTTTTATGCTGGGCCTGCGATGGCAGGAAGCTCAGGATGAACAGGGATAAAAGGAGGCTGCGCATAAGGTTTGGAGATCGTAATCCTTCCTAAAATACCGGTTTTTTTTCTCATTCCGTTTTCTAGTTTTACCCCGTTGTGCAAAACCGTCGTATTCAACTCATTTTCGCGGGCGTCACGTTCGCATTTCTCTGGGCATCCGCCGCTGCGGCTACCAAGCTGGGGTTAGGGTCGGTGCAGCCATTCGTGCTGTTTGTGCCGCGTTTTTTCCTGGCGGCGTTTATCATGTTGTTCGTTTCGCACGTGCTGCTGAAGAAACGGCTGCCACGGGGGAAGGAATGGAAGCAGGTGGCGATTTACGGATTGTTCAACGTTTCGCTGTACCTGGGGATTTATGTGCTGGGGATGACGGAAGTGTCTGCAGGCCTGGGCGCGCTGGCAACGGCCACCAACCCGGTGTTCATCAGCCTGATGAGCACCTTCTGGCTGCGGAAGCCCCTGCAACCGGTGACGGTGCTGAGCCTGGTGCTTTGCCTGGGAGGGATCGGGGTGGCGGCCTGGCCTTTGCTGGCCGATAGCTACGCTACGCCCCTGGGGCTGGGGCTCGTGTTGGGGAGTATGGTAACCTATTCGATCGGGTCGCTGTATTTTTCCGCATCGAAGTGGCACGATCTTCACATTTTTACCATCAATGGCTGGCAGACGCTTTTCGGCGGTATTTTCCTGTTGCCCGTTATGATCGGCTGGTACGATCCCATGCAGAATCATTTCAGTATGGTCTGGCTGCTGTCTATGCTTTGGCTGGTAGGCCCCGTTTCGATAGTGGCGGTGTTGTTGTGGCTGTTTTTGCTGAAAGATAATCCCGTCAATGCCTCTTTCTGGCTGTTCCTCTGCCCGGTTTTCGGATTTGCCATATCGGCGGTGCTCATGCATGAGCCTTTGAGCGTGTATACCTTCGCCGGCGTGATGCTCGTGGTGGCGGGGCTGTACCTGGTGCAGCGGAAGCGGAAGTAGGCAAACGCTTTGCTGGCAGGCGATCCGGAGAAAATTGTAAAATTGATTTTGAAATTAAATTTCCATAACGTAGTTTTGCGACCCCGTACGGGATGTAGCGCAGCCCGGTAGCGCGCGTCGTTCGGGACGACGAGGCCGCAGGTTCGAATCCTGTCATCCCGACTCTTCTAGAAAACCCGCTCCTATGAGCGGGTTTTCTTGTTTAGAACAAAATTCCCTTATTTCTTCCCTTTCAAACCTTAATAAGGTGTTTGTCGAATATTCAGATAAGGTTCGAATCCAGTCAAACAATTTTCTGGTATCAAGATTATATATTTGATATCCTTAATATTGCTCCCCCTCTAAACAACAAAACCTTAAGGCAAAGCACCTTCATGAAACACCATTTTCCTTTGATGAATAATGTCGCCTAGAATGAAAACTGTATCCATTTTTTGTTTTCTTCTTCGTCAACAATTTCAAGCATTTCAAACTTTCCTTTATCCCTCTTTCTAACTCGCTTTTCTTTATCAGGCTCCATAAAGTTGATGTCAAAAGTACAACGGCCAATTTCTTTCCATGTTTTCTTCTTCAGGCTGTATGCAATAAGTGACTTGAATCGGCTTGCGCAGCTGGAATAAAATATACAGATTTCCGATATGCCATCTTCGTCGATGTCCCCGATTGGAAATAAGTTGTCGGGGTGGCAGCAATACGAGTCTGTATACAGTCTTGGTAAACTGGTGTCAAAAAAGTAATAGGAATCGCCGTCTTCGCAATAATTAAAGGTTGGCAGCACGAAAACGGTGTCGTTACGTTTGTTCCCAATTATATCACCAATGATGTTGACGCCTTCAAATCCAGTTTTTAGCATACTGTCTTCATAAGCAATGAAGCCGCAAGTATCATGTTGATATTTGTTGACTAGGTCTTTGATGAATAATGTCTTGTCGTTTAATAGACTGTCGCCGATAAACTGCAGGTTGTCATTTAGTTTGCTGACAAGACTGTCTTTATTTATTTTTTGAACAATGGTTGTAGATTGATTTTGTGTATTGTCAATCGATGGATTCTTACAGGAAAAAAAGAGTGACAATATTAAAGTTGTCCGTATGATTTTTTGCACTATAACTAATTGTTTCATAGGTATGAGTTGAGTGGAAGATCGTTTTCCTGCTTCATGCGTAAATACGGCTCAACAGATCAACAGCAATCTAGGCTCACCCGGTTTTTCTTTTGGCGCCCGGTGAAGACAGGGAGGTACCAGACTTTCGGGATGGTCTACCGCCAATCTCCATAAGTTGCCAATTCCCGTGCTGATGATCTGTGCGTCGGGTTTGGCCTGGTAATGCAGATCGAAGAAATTATCGCTGAGGAATTGTTCGAAACCTTCTGCTGTTCCCTGGTATAATTTTTTGAGTCCGGCACGTATTTCCGGGATCATAACTTTCTTTTCACCCTGTTCGTTCGGCAATATTTCACTCGATTCGCCATAGTAAGTGCATAGCATCGTATCGGTGGCGATGGGGGAGCGGTCGACGTGAAATGAATAGACGTCGGTAGGGAAAAAAAGGAAAGTATCATCCCGTTCGTAATGGCTGATGAGGTTCAGGACCGGCGATGCGCCATGTGCTTCGAGCAGTTGGAGGTCGTTCAGGAGGATGTCCCGGGCAATGGATCCCTGTTCGGTTAACTGAAGCGCACGCAGTTCTTCCGTTTCGATCACGGTAATATTTCCTGTTCGTTCGACTTTTTGTACGATTTCGAAGAAATCGCCCCGGAGGGTGCGTGTCCAGCAAATGGCATTCAGCGCTCCCTTGAATGGGGTAGCAACCAGTTCCAGGAAATTCGTGACGTATTGAATAGGGTTATTTGTATGAGATAAATCTGTCATATTGGTCGACGTAAAACATTTGACAACGAAGTACCGCATTTTTTGCTTAAAAACCGGTATGTCCCTATGGCCGGAAGGACCTCCGGGCGCCGGTGGAATATTCTCTGCAGGGTAGTTCATGCAGAAAAAAGAATGGAGGATTTATTGGGTTGAATGATTATATTGCCTGCCGAACTTACAAACAACACCTAGGTGGCGGGGACTAATTCATACGAGGAATCCACATGCATACAACAGATCGCGGAGGGAGACGAAGAAGCGTTTTCGCGGCTGTTCTATCACTATGGTGCCATTATCCACCCCGTTATCCTGAAAATAGTAAAAGACGAAACCGCTGCGGAAGATGTGGTGGCGGAGGTGTTTCTCAAGCTCTGGCTCCATCGCTCGCGCCTCCCGGAAGTCGGTAACCTGGCTGGTTATATTTACCGCATGGCTACCAACTTCGCCATCAATTCCCTCAAGCAGCACAAAACCGCGCCCGGCGCCTTGCAGGACGCTTATCTGGACCTTCCCGGCCAGGAGCCTTCCGCAGAAGACCAGTTCACCATCAGGGAGCTGAAGCAGTCTATCCACAAAGCCGTAGAAACCCTGCCGGAACAACGCCGCAGGATTTATGAACTGAGCCGCGAAAAAGGGCTTTCCCGCCAGGAGATCGCCGAAACGCTCCAGATTTCGGAGAACACCGTCAAAAACCAGCTCCGGATAGCGCTGCGCCACATCCAGGAATCCATCCTCAAAGACCGTGGGCTGCTCATCGCCGGCGTGTTTTTCCTGCAGCTCGCCGCCGATTGACGGCATTGTTAAAAGCTCCAACCAGGGCTCCAGTCAATCCTTCCTTTTCCCTTTCATGGCCCCGCAGAAAAAAACTTGAAAAAATTTTAACCCCGGAAGAGTACCGGAAGGATTTTGCATTGTCTATACTTTGAATTCGACCGGATCTGCCGGACAATATTATCAACGTGATACCAGACGAGCGCATACAGCAATTGATGGAGCTTTACCTCCAGGACCGTGCATCGGACCCCGAGCGCCAGGAGCTCATGGACATTATCGATGCGCGCCCGGACTTAGACTGGTACGCATTGCTGGCGCCTTCGTTCCGCGAGGACGGGGCAGACGGCACCTTCACCCCCGAAAGGTGGCAGCCCGTCCTGGACGCCATCCTGCAGCAGGAGCCCGCGGAACGGCAAGCCCCGCGCATCAGGCGCCTCCACCGCACCTGGTGGGCGGCGGCTGCGGTACTGCTCCTGCTCGCAGGGGCTGCTGCCTGGCTGCTCAATGGCCGCCATGCCCGGCCCGATGCGCCGCAGGCCATTGTTACGGACATCCCCGCAGGCGGGAACCATGCCGTGCTGCAACTGGCCAGCGGGCAACGCATCACGCTGGACAGTGCCCGGGGCAATATCGTACAACAGGGAAGCCTGCAGGTCAGCGCCGACAGCGGCGCCATTTCCTACCTGGGGAAAGCCGCCGCGCCGGAATACCACACGCTCTTTACCAAACGGGGCGGACAATACAAGCTGCAATTGCCCGACGGCACGAAAGTCTGGCTGAACGCGGCATCGTCCATCACCTTCCCGACGTATTTCGACGGCGAAACCCGCAAGGTGTCCGTCACCGGCGAAGCGTATTTCGAAGTGGCGAAAAACGCCGCGCAACCATTTGTAGTACAAGTCAACCAAATGCATATCACCGTATTGGGCACGCATTTCAATATCAATGCGTATAGCGACGAGCCCGATGCGAGAACAACGCTGCTCGAAGGCGCCGTGCGCATCACGGCCGGCCGCTACATGGCCGTACTGGCCCCCGGCCAGCAGGCGCGGGTGGCAAAAGAAAAGGCCCTTACCATCGTTGACGACGTAAACGTGGAAGACGTGGTGGCCTGGAAGAACGGGTATACCGTATTCGAAAACGCCGACATCGCCACCATCATGCGGCAGGTAGCCCGCTGGTACGATGTGGAAGTGGTATTCGAAGGAGAAATGCCGGTCCGCCATTTCGTAGGGGGGATCTCGCGCAACTCGAGCCTGCAGGAGCTGCTGCGGCTATTGGAATTCGAAAATGTAAAGCTCAGGATAAAAGGGCGGAAAATTATAGTGAAACCGTAAGTGACATGAGACGGGGTTTTACGGTGTTGCCGGACGGATTGTCCGCAACGCCGGAGGGGAAGCTATTGCATCATGTGAATGTATTATCAACCAGGAAGGCATACAAAAGGCAGGAAGCGCTCGCGAGGCTCCGTGCTGCATTTGGGTAATCCTTCCCTTCCAATGATTTCAATTGGGAGGTCATTCGGTCATGAACCCAAAAATCGCTAGAACCATGAATGTTTATTCGTTGCCGGCGCGCGTAGTGCCCGGGATCAACCAGAAATCCACCCGCCGCACCGGCGCCATCCTCGCGTGGCTGCTGTGCTGCATACTGTCGGGATCCGCCGCCATGGCGCAGAAAATCACATTGAACGAAAAGAACGCATCGCTGAAAAAGATCTTTCAGCAAATACAGAAACAGTCGGACTACGTTTTCCTCTATGAGAAAGGCCTGCTGGACAATACCCTGCCGGTAACGATCCAGGTGAGAGACGAGCCGATCGATCTGGTACTCAGCTTTTGTTTTCTTAACCAACCATTATCCTATATCGTCTCCGGCAAGAACATCGGAGTCAGGAGAATTGCCAGCCCCGCCACCACGCGTGAGCTCAAGGTGCCCGATTCGCCGTCGGGGGAGGAGCTCGTGATCAACGGCATCGTCATGGACAGTCTCGGTTTTGCGAAGCCGGGCGTGACGGTGGTGCTCGTTCCCCGCGGCAATCGCCCCAAAACGATCACGTTCACCGATGCGAACGGCGTGTTCGAATTGAGCGGGCAGAAGGGCGACCGGCTGGAGTTTACGGCGGTAGGGCATAAAAACGAGGAGGTCCGGTTCAACGGCGAAACGCATCCGTTCCGCATCACGATGCGGGTGATGCCCATAGAAATGAACGTGGTAGTGGTGGACGATGTGAACCTCAGCAAAAAGCGCATCCCGTTCACCGACACCATCGATATGACGCACCGCACGCACCTCAACCTGGGGCAGCTGCTCCAGGGGACCATCCCGGGCCTGACACTCCAGAATTCCTCGCAAAGCGTGCAAACGCTCTATAGCATCGACTTCGACGGCGCCGTGGTAGCCGGCTCGGGCACCCCCACGGTAGAAGCCATGCGCGATTCCTACAACCAGTACAAAAGCTATTACGTTGCGGCGGGATATCCTACGTTCGAATCGTGGATCAATTCCTTCAAAGGCAAATTCAAATTCAATTACCGCACTTCGGTCAACAATAACGGCCTGGTGCCGCAGCTCCGCGGCGTGAGCGGGTTTAACGGCGATATGTCGGGCATGCTGGTGGTGTTGGACGGCTTTCCGCAGGAAGGGTTCCCTGCTACGCTGTCGATGGCCAACATCCAGTCGGTAGAGATCATCAAAAACCCGGAAGAGCTCGCCAAATGGGGCGCCAGGGCGGCGGGCGGTATTATCATGATCACCAGCAAACGCGGCACGGCCGGCAAGCTGGAGCTGAGCTATGCATCGAACTATTACTACTCGCCGGCGCCGAAGCTGAACCGGCAAAAAATGCGGCTGGCTTCGTCGGCCGATATCATCGACTATATGCGTTCCGCTTCGGATTCCGGATTTTTGGTGCTGGGCCGGAAAGATTATCCCATGACGGCCTTCAATCTCAATGCCGCCGAGCGCTTGTTGCAGCAATGGCAACAGGGCACGATTTCGGACGAGGATTACAGGAGGGGAGCGGATTCCCTCAGCCGGCTGTCTAACGAAAGCCAGCTGGGGCTCCTCCAGCAAGACGAGTTCAACCAGAACCAGACGCTCACGCTCGCCGGCGGCGCAGGCGGATGGAGGTTCCGGGCGGCGGGCGGCTACAATTCGGGCCGCAGCATGGCCCTGCGCGACCGCAGCCGTGTGCTCAGCCTCAACGTTTTCAACGATTTCATATTGCTTCGCAACAAGCTACGCGCACAGTGGTACGTCAACACTTCCGAGGGCCGATCGCGCGGAGGGGTGAATGCCGACTTCCGTTCGCTGCAGCCTTATCAAATGCTCCTCGATCCTGAGGGGAACTACGTATACGATTATTCCTCGTTCCACCCCGGCGCCAATGCCGCCATTAAAAAATACGGCTATGAGGATTTTGGCGTCAATTTGCTGGAAGACGCGCGCATCAACAGCACCGAATCCCGCAACCTGGCGCTGCAATCGCGCCTGAACACCGACTGGGACCTGCTGCCTTACCTGAAATGGTCCAATTCTTTCCAGTTCGACCTCAACGGGTCGCGCACCGAAGACCTGAAAGCCGCCGGGTCGAGCGCCGTTCGGGCACTGGTGAACGAATACGGCAGCCCGGTATTCGATAATTTCAATAACGTCACCGGCGTCGATTTTTACGTGCCCCGCGGCGGCATCATGCGCAAATCCGAACAGAAAGGACACGCGTGGAACCTCCGGTCGGCCCTGCAATTCAACAAGACCTTCGGCAAACATGCGGTGATGGCGGCGATCGGCGGCGGCGGCGCTGCAGATGCAAGACGACGACCTTCCTACGAAACCATATACGGCTACGATCCACAAACGGGACGCGGCATCCCGGTCCGTTTGCCGGACCCCGACCCCACGGCGGGCATCATTAATCTGTACAGCCTGCCCGGGTCGTACTGGCAGGATACGTACGGCAGAATGGTATATCCTTCGACGTTACTGGTGCCCAATGCGGGCGATACCACGCAAACGCGCGGTTTGAACTGGAATGCGGCGCTTTCATATGCGTTCGACAGCACCTTTTTGCTGAACGGGCGCTACAATTCCACGCTCGGCCAGAATTACGGCCATGCCACTCCCTACACCGTCATGGCCAGCTACAACGGAGAAGCGGGCTGGCGGCTTCGCCGGATGGGATTCCTGCGCTTGCCGAAGCTGGTCAGCGACCTGGTGGTTTCCGCCGGCGCCACCGGTTTCGAGCTGCCCGGATTACCGCCGCAGATCCAGGCGGCGCGTGTGTTGCAAAGCAGCTGGAATAATTACGGGATCTGGGTGAGCGGGTTCAACCTGCCCCAGCAAAACGGCCAAAAATCCCTCAACATATATGAAAAGCTGCGGATCGGGCTGCACGAAAACCGCATCCTGCTCGATGTGGCTTACAATACCCTGCGCACCGAATACCTCGACGGCGAAAAAGTGGTCCGCCAGACCCGGAACTACGTAGGCGCCAACGGCCGGTTTAAAATGCGGGAGGGCTTGCTGCTGCTTATTGCCGGATATGGCTATTCGCTGGACGGGCAGCCGCAGACGAACCTGCGGATCGCTTACGACATTGCCCGGGAAACGTATTTCCATGCCAGGTCGGTCAGCAAGCTGTCTGCCGATTTCATCCTGCAAAACATCAGCTCCTACCAGGGGATGGAGCTGATGACGGAAACCAATGCCCCATTGGCGGACGGCGGTTTTTCGATGGCGGTGAATACCAATTTCGGGCTTTTGCCGCCGAAGGTCCGCAACCTCGAAGCGCATGCCACATTGGGGATGTTCAACGACCGGCTCATGCTCGACCTGCGGTATTACCAGAAAAATACGGCAGGCCTGAACAACAACGTGCCCATTCCCACAGACCCCGCTACCGGCCTCGCTTCCAAGGTAACGTACAGTGAATTGGTGAACCGGGGTGTGGAGGCGTTCCTCAAGATCAGGGCGGTAGAGTCGGAGGGCTTCCATTATACGATCACCTTCAACGGCGCATATAACCGGAACGTGGTGCGCAGTGCGCCGCCGGTATATTTTTCTTCCACGCCGGGCTTCCTCAGCGCATACAGGAACGGGTACCCGACAGACAATATCTGGAGCTACCGCTGGGCGGGGCTCGATGGAACGGGGAGCCCCACGATCTACGATGCCAAAGGGCAGCAGACCGCCACGCCGGATTCGGCCACCCTGGCCGCGGCGCTGGTGTACAGCGGTGTGGCGCGGCCGCCTTATTCCGGCGGGTTCATCCAGGAATGGGATTACAAGGGCTTTTTCGCGAGAGCTACGCTGCTGCTGAATTTCGGGCATGTGATCCGGGAATATATCCCCGTGCCTTCCCGGGAAGCGGATAACAGCGCGCTGATCCGCGACCGCTGGCGCAAACCGGGCGACGAAGCCTTTACCGATGTGCCGGCCATGTCGGCAACGGCAGACGGCGGCTCGGTGCGGAGGCTGCTGGCGCAATATGCTACGAACAGCATCATGCCCGGGGATAACGTTCGCCTGCAGGAAGTGCAGCTCGGCTGGCAGGGCTCGCCGGGGAGGTTGTTCCGGAACTACCGGATCAAAGACCTGATGGTGTCGCTGCAGGTGATGAACCTGGCGGTGTGGTCGCGCAACAAGCTCAGCGTAGACCCCGAAACCGTGGCCAACACGGGCCAGATCGGCCTGCCGCGGCCCCGGCAATATTCCATGAGCGTAAACATGAAGTTTTAACAAGCAGACGCATGCATATGGCTAGATTATATTTTCAACGGAATGCCGCCAGCTATTGGATGCTGGGGGTGCTATGCCTGGCGCAGGTGCTGCTGCAGGGCTGCGATAAATTCTTCGACGTGCGGCCGGATACTTCGGTCGTGAACCCGACAACGCTGAAAGATTTCCAGGAGATGCTGAACAACGATTCGCTCGCGCTGTGCAATTTCATGCTGGCCGATTTTACGAGCGACGATCTGCGGCTGGAAGACGCGCATGTCTCGGCCGCGCCGGCTTCCTCCTACACCCAGGCCTGGCTTTGGGGCGCTTCGGTGTGGCGCCCGGGTGAAGACGATTTCATGTACAATACTGCCTATAGCCGGATTCTGCAGATGAACATCATCCTCGACCGGGTAGGCCGTACCGCCGGGAAGGAATCCGACAAGGAGCTGGTAAAGGCGCAGGCCCTGATCAACCGTGCCTGGTATTACCTGCAGCTGGCGAACAGCTACGGGGCCGATTACCGGGCTCCGGTGGCCGCTACCGACCTGGCCGTTCCGCTCATCCTCGCGCCAGACGCTACGGTGATGCCCGTTCGCGCCACCGTGAAGGCGGTGTACGACAGGGTGCTGGAAGACCTTCAGGCGGCCGTTGCATCGCCTTCGCTGCCGGGCATGGGGCAAGACGTGCTGCATCCCGGAAAGGCGGCGGGCCTGGCGTTGCTGGCCCGGGCTTATTTGTACATGGGCCGATACACCGAAGCGCAGCAGGCCGCGGAGGCATCGCTGGCGATCCACAGCCAGCTGCATAAATACACGCAGGATTTTGCCGCTCCCACCAGCCTGCTCGACCTCTCCCGTAACCCTGAAGTGCTGCTGGCGCGGATGTGCATAGACTATACGTTTTTTGGTATCCGGTTCACCGGCTTTTTCATCGATCCCGGGCTGAAGGCTTTGCTTGGCGACAACGACCTGCGGCGCACGGCCCATTTCAGCGGAGACCAGTACGCGGTGGGCAACATGACTAATTCCATGACCTGCGATTATAGCGTGGGCGTGGCGGAAGTGATGCTCATCCGGGCGGAATGCCTGGCCAGGAAAAACGACGGGGCGGGGGCGATGGAGATCGTGAACACGGTCCGGAAAAACCGGCTGGCGCAGTATTCGCCTTTGGACGGAGGAACGAACGTGCTCAAAACCGTACTGGAAGAAAGAAGGAGGGAGCTGTTTTACCGCGGTGGCCTCCGCCTGTTCGACCTGAAGCGGCTGAACCGGGATAACGCTTTCGCACAAACGGTACAAAGAACGAAAGACGACGGCATAACGGTGCAAGCCTCGCTGGTACCGAATTCCCCGCGTTACCTCCTGCCTTTTTCGCCCGTTATCATCGCCAATAATCCGGCAATCATCCAAAACCCGCGATAAGCCATGTCCATTTCCACTGTAACCCAGCGCGTATTTTCATTGCCGCCCGCGCGGCAGCAAAGCGCCGTTCGCCAGCGGCAGGAGCTGGAGGCCGGATTCAGCACGCTCGTGCAAGATCATTCGGCGAAGCTTTTACATATTGTTACCTACCTCACGCGCAACCGGCAAACGGCGGAAGATATCGTACAGGAAACGTTTCTCCGGCTCTGGGAGCGGCGCACAACGATCGTTCCCGAAAACGTGGGCGGGTGGTTGTACCGTGTGGCCTGGAACCTCGCGCAGGCGCACCTGAAAAGGGAATCCTGCCGGCATAAGGTACATGCGGCCTGGAGCCTCGGTCAGCAGAATTCCACAGCCGCCGCGGAGCCTTTGCTGCAAAAGGAAAGCGCCCGTCAATTCAATATTGCCTACGAAAAGCTGCCGGAACAGCAGCAGAAAATATACGGGCTCAGCAAGCTGAAAGGCCTTAACCGCCACGAGATCGCCGAGCGGATGAACATCTCCCCGCTCACGGTGAGAAACCATCTCGCGCGGGCCGTGCAGTTCATGAAAGAACATGCAGGCGCCGTTTCGCTCTTCTTCCTTTTTTTCCTTTTCAACCATCTTTTTTTCATCGCGCTGGTACAAATCCTGTTCCCGATGATTTATATATCAAACGGCAACCGGCCTACGCTACACCCGGACCTTCCCTTCCGTCAAAAACAGTTGCGGCAATGAAATTGGCGGCGCGCTGACGCCGCACTTCAAACGCCGGCGCACGGAGGCTTTCATGGCAACGGCCATGGAAACGGGGATGCCATGCCCATGCCGGAGAATTTCCCGCTAATCGTCAAACGCTCATCACATGCATCCGATTCTAAAAACAGAACATCTTTCACACCGCTACAGCAGCGCCTGGGCCATCCGCGACATCAACATCGAGATCGAAAGCGCGGGCATCGTAGGATTGCTGGGCTCGAACGGGGCCGGCAAATCCACCACGATGAACATCATTTGCGGCGTTTTGAACCAGACGGAAGGAAACGTATTCATCAACGGATTCGATCTCCGGAAACAGCCCGAAGCGGCGAAAAGGGAGATCGGCTTCCTGCCGCAGAACCCACCGCTGTATACAGACCTGACGATCGATGAATACCTCCTGTATTGCGCACAGCTCCGCCTCATCCCGAAAGACAGGATCAAATCCGCCGTGGAAGAAGCTAAAGAGCGCTGCGGATTGGCGCACTTCAGCTCGCGGCTCATCAAAAACCTTTCCGGCGGTTACCGCCAGCGCGTAGGCATCGCACAGGCGATCATCCACAAGCCGAAGCTGGTAGTGATGGACGAGCCCACCAATGGCCTCGATCCCAATCAGCTCATCGAAGCGCGGAAGCTGATCCGCGAAATCGCCGTCGACCATTCCGTGTTGCTTTCCTCGCACATCCTTTCGGAAATCAACCTCCTCTGCCGCGACATCATCATGATCGAATCGGGCAGGATGGTGTTTTCCGACAGTATGGACGCGTTCAATAATTATGTGCAGTCGAAAGTGATCCTCCTGCGCATGGACCATCCGCCGCAGAAAAGTGAGCTCCAGCACATCCAGGGCGTAACGCAGGTGGAATTCCTGTCGGACCGGCAGGTGCGCGTGTATTTCGACGGCTCACAGGAAGATATTTCCGAGCGGCTGATCGCGGCGAGCGTGGCGCAAGGATGGAAGCTGAAGGAAATCGGGCCGGACAAGGGGCTGCTCGACGATGTATTCAAACAACTCTCTTCCCAGTCTCTCCTGTAAATCCATGCCCATGAAAACTACCATCCAGATAACGAAGAACGAGCTGCGGAACATGTTCTATTCACCGATCGCGTGGTTCCTGCTCATCATATTCACCCTGATGTGCGCCTATTTCTACACCGGCGCGGGGTATATGTGGGCAAAGATGACGCAGGTGCCCTATGCGAACGATCCCAACTTCAAATGGCGGGCCACGGGCTCCGTCACCTCGGCGATCTACCTCGGCCCCGACGGCATCCTCACCAACGTACTGCAAACCATTTACCTGTTCGTGCCGCTGCTGACGATGGGCGTCATCAGCCGGGAAATCAACGCAGGCACCATCAAGCTGCTCTATTCGTCACCCGTGAAGATCAGCCGCATCGTGCTGGGGAAATACCTCGCGCTGATGTTGTACAACCTGCTGCTGGTGGTCATTGTCGGCATCTTCATCGTGAACGGTTTTTTCGATATCCTATCGCTGGACTACGGTCCGCTCCTGTCTACCTTGCTGGCGTTTTACCTGTTGTTATGCGCTTTGACGGCGGTGGGCTTTTATATGTCGAGCCTTACGACCTACCCGATCGTGGCGGCCATCGCCAGCTTTACGGTCTTCTTCGTGCTGTTCAACATCGGAAGGGTGTGGCAGGAATACGATTTCGTGCGGGACCTGACCTGGTTCATGTCTATCGCCGGAAGAACGGAGAAGATGGTATTTGGCCTGATCATATCGCGGGATGTGCTGTATTACCTCGTCATCATTTGCATGTTCATCGGGTTCACCTGGCTCAGGTTGCAGGGCGGGCGGGAGAAGCGGCCCTGGTATATTCGGGCAGCCCGGTATGCGGCCGTGATGGCCGTTTGCCTGGCGGTCGGGTATGTGGGGTCGATGCCGCGGTTTTCGCGCTATAAAGACGTATCGGCCCAGCAGGTCAATACGATACGCCCGGCTTCGCAGGAGCTGATCAAGGCGCTGGACGGGCCTTTGGAAGTGACGCTCTATACCAACCTCATCGGCGCCGGCGCCTCCGCGGGCCTTCCTTCGCGCCGCAACGCCTACCTGGAGTATTGCTGGGACAGGTACCGCCGCTTCAAATGGGACATCGACTTCAAATACGAATACTATTATGACGCCGATAGCACCGGCGGGATATCGGGCACCATCTTCAACGATTTCAAAGGGAAATCGATGGAGCAGATCGCCCGGGAGGTGGCTAAAACCTTGCAGGTGGACGTGAAGGATTTCAAGACCCCCGAAACCATGCGCAAAGAGATAGACCTGCGCCCCGAAGCGCTGCGGCTCGTCATGCGCCTCCGGTACAAAGACCGCTCCGTCTTCCTGCGGACCTACGGCGGGGGCGACTGGCCGGGAACCGTGCATGTCGATGCCGCACTGACGCGCCTCCTCGGCCGCCCGATCCCCAAATTCGCCTTCGTGACCGGCCACCTGGAAAGGAGCCTGTACAAAACCGGGGAGCGCGAGTACTCCTTCAATACGATCACGGCCGGTAATCCCAGCGCGCTGGTCAATATCGGTTTCGACCTCGATACGATAGACCTGGCCAGGCAAGACATCGGGCCAGACGTTTCCACCGTCGTGCTCGCCGATCCGAAAATGGACCTGCGGCCGTCGGAAATGGAAAAGCTGCAGCGCTTCATCGACGGCGGTGGGAATATGATGCTGGTCAGCGAGCCCGGCAAATCGCACATCCTCGATCCGCTGCTAAGAAAAACGGGCGTGCGGATGCTCCCCGGAAAATTGATGCAGCCCAGCGAGCGGCATGCGCCAGACCTGGTAGTGACGTACCTCAACATGCCCTTCCTCGAAATGCTGAATGAAGAACCCGCGCGGATGGTCCGGAGGCTATGGGCGCATGGCGTGCGCGACGATTCGGCACAGGCCGATATGCCCGGTGTGATGGGCCTTGCGCATACGCCCGACAGCGGCTTCGCGGCCGTTACGCTGCTATCCTCGCCGCCGGGCTCCGCCTGGTCGAAAGCAGGCGCGTTCGTCGCCGATTCCGTGACGCCGGTGTTCTCGGCGGCGGAAGGCGATTTCCGGCAGACGGAATTTCCTACCTGTCTCCGGCTTAGCCGCAAGGTCAACGGAAAGGAGCAGCGCATCATCATCGCCGGCGACGCAGACTTTCTCGGAAACCGCCGTATGCCTACGGGCTGGCTGCTCCGCGGGATGGCGTCGTGGCTGAGCAACGGCCGGATGCCGGTTGACGACGTGTATCCCTATGCAGACGACAATATGCTCGTTTTGCGTACCAAACGGGCCATCGTGCAAAAGATCGCGTATACATGGGTGTTGCCCGGCCTGCTGGCGCTGCTCGGTACCGTATTGCTCATCCGGAGAAAAAGGAAATAAACAACGAAAGCCATGAAATTATTATTCAAAATAGCAAAGAACGAGTTCCGGCACCTGTTTTACTCGCCCATCGCATGGTTCCTGCTGATCGTGTTCCTGGTGCAATGCGCGATTTTTTATGTGATCCCCGTATTTCACATGGCGTTGACGCAAGACATGGTGCTGGCCAACAACATGCACAAGGGGATCGTGAAGCTGGATCCCGATCCGATTACCGTAGATGTATTCCTCAAAGGCGGGCTGTTCCCTTATGCGGTCAGCAATCTGTACCTGTTCGTGCCATTATTGACGATGGGCCTGATCAGCCGGGAAACCAACAACGGCACTTCGAGGCTGCTGTTCTCGTCGCCCATCCGGCTAAGGGAGATCGTTTTGGGGAAATACGCCGGCATCATGTTTTTCAACCTCCTGTTGATCGGCGTGACGGGAATATTCATGGTGACGGGGGCCTTCAACATCCGGAACATCGATTACGGACTGCTGCTATCCGCAACCCTGGGGTTTTACCTCATCGTTTGTACCTGCTCCGCCATCGGGATGTACATGTCCAGCCTCTCCAACTACCAGATCGTTTCCGCCCTGGCTACGTTTACCGTCATTTTCGTGCTCGGCCGGATCGGGAGCCTTTGGCAGAAATATGATATCGTGCGGGACCTGACATATTTCCTTTCACTGCAGAACCGTACCGGGAAGATGCTCAGCGGGCTGATCACTTCGAAAGACGTGATTTACTTCCTGGCGGTGTCGGGCATGTTTATCGGCTTCACGCTCGTGCGGCTGAAAAACGGCCGGGAAAGCAAGCCCTGGTATGTGCGGATGGGCCGGTACGCGGCAGTGGTGGCGGCCACGCTGGCGGTGGGGTACTTTAGCTCCCGCCCGACGCTCACCGCATACTGGGACACAACTTCCAACCAGCGCAATACCATTCATCCCCGGACGCAGCAGATATTACACGAGCTGGGCGACAGCTCCCTGGAAGTGACGTTGTATACCAACCTGCTCGACCAGAATGCCGCGGCCGGCCTGCCGGAGATGCGCAATTCCTTTTACATGGCGCGCTTCTGGGAAAACTACCTCCGGTTCCGGCCGGACATACGGTTCCGGTATGTGTATTACTACGATGTGGACGACCGCGACAGCACGGTCTACAAATACCTTCCCGGGAAGAACCTGCATCAGATCGCCGCGGAAGTGGCGGACGGGATGGACCTGGATACGGCGATGTTCCTGCCGCCCGCACAGATCCGCCGGCAGGTAGACCTGAAAGGCGAAGGCTACCGGCTCGTGATGCGCCTGCGCTACAAGGGGCGTACGCAATACTTGCGGACGTTCGCGGACGGGTTCGTGTGGCCCGACGAGATGGTCGTGAATGCGGCACTGCGGCGCTTGATGGGAGACCAGGCACCGAAATACCTGTTCGTTACCGGGCAGCTGGAGCGTAGCATCGTTACACGCGGAGAACGGGAATTCTCAGGGCCGGTAAGCGCCAAAACAGGGCGCCGGTCGCTGGTGAATATCGGGTTCGACGTGGACACGGTCAATCTTTCCCTGCAAGACATACCGCCGGGCATTACCGGCCTGGTGCTGGCCGATCCGAGGATGGACCTGCCGCCCGTTGTGCAGGAAAAGCTCCGCAAATTCATCGATGGCGGCGGGAACATGCTGCTGCTCGGCGAGCCCGGGAAGCAATATGTGATGAACCCGGTGTTGAAGCAGCTCGGCGTGCAATTGCGCTACGGACAACTGGTGCAGCCCACTTTCGATGAAACGCCCGACATGGTGCGGCCTTACCTTACCGATTCCTGCGCCAGCCTGGGCGAGGAATTGATCATGCAGGGAATGCGCAAGGCGATGGAAGAAGGATTGAAAAGAGATACGGCCAGCACACTGATGCCAGGCGCTACGGCTTTGGAATATGCAGACAGCGTATTCTCCGTTACCCCGCTGGGTATGACAATGCCCGGCCGCACCTGGCTCAAGGCCGGCCGCCTCGTCGCGGATTCCACGCTGCCGCCGATGGACTCCGCCGCCGGAGACGCCTATCAACGGTCGTTCCCCGCCATCGCCAGGCTCACCCGCCAGATCCACGGCAAGGAACAACGGATCATCGTATGCGGCGACGCGGATTTCATCAGCAACGCCCGCGCGGCGGGGAGCTTCTTCGGCGTCTCGTTCTACAGCTGGCTGAGCAACAACGAGTTTCCCGTTTACACGCCCGTAAAGGCCGCCACGGATACGGAGCTCGCCATCACCGGCGATGCCGCCGGCGTCCAGAAGACCGTGTACCTCTGGGTATTGCCGGGCATATTGCTGGCCGCCGGAATGATCGTGTTGATCAGACGGAAAAGGAAATAGATCGCCGTACACGGCATAAGGAATTAAAACTTTTTTCATGTTACGAACCGACGAACAAACCATCGAGGACCTGGGTATTTTCGGGAAAAAGAGCGGCAGCGGGATTTACGATATCTATAACCGTTCCCATACCCGCGGCGGGGAGGCGCTGCTGGAAGAGATGTTCCGCGCGCCCCTGTCAGACAAGGCCGCCATCAACCGGCGGAGCAATATCATCGGGGATTTCGCGCGGCTGCGCATCCCATTCCCGTACGCATCTTCGCTGTTCGATATGGCCGAAAAATACCTCGTCAGCGCCGACCAGCCTTCGCGCAGCAAGGCAGACCAGGTGCTGCTCGGCGAAAGGGAAATACAGAACGGCGTGAGCGCCATCATCGAATTGATCCGGCTTTCGAAGGAATTCTCCGGGAGGGAAGACATCCGCAAGCTGCAGGCGTTCTCCGGTGAGCGCGCCGCCATGGCCGAATTGCTGGCGGACCCCGTTTTCGGGCCGGCATTGAAAGAGCAGCCGAAAGGCAAGCTGTCTTACGGCGCCGTAACGGCATACGACGCGCTTTTCCGCGTCAGCGAACGGCGGAAGGTAGGGCAGTTGCTCGAATGCATTTACCGGCTGGACGTGTACATGTCCGTAGCCGCAACGGCGGTGGAAAAGGGTTTCGTGTTCCCGGAAGCGCTCGATAAAGGTACTTGCGAGCTCCGGCTGGAAGGCGTATATCATCCTTCGCTCAAACAGCCCGTAGGCAATGATATCGTGATGAACGCCGCTCAAAACGTCATTTTCCTTACCGGTGCAAATATGGCTGGCAAATCCACCTTCCTCCGTTCCCTCAGCACCGCGCTGTACCTCGCCCACATGGGCTTCCCCGTGGCCGCGAAACGCATGTCGTTTTCCGTGCTCGACGGGATCTACACCACCGTCAACCTGCCGGATAACCTCGGTATCGGCGCCAGCCATTTTTACGCGGAAGTGCTCCGCGTCAAGAAAATGGCGACGGAGCTGCGGACGGGCATGTCGTTCTTCATCCTGTTCGACGAGCTGTTCCGCGGCACCAACGTCAAAGACGCGCACGAAGCCACCGTGGCCGTAACGCGCGGCTTCGCCGGCAAGCGCAACAGCATGTTTTTGATCTCCTCGCACATCGTGGAGGCCGGCGAAGCGCTCCGCCAGCTCGATAATATCGGCTTCCTGTACCTGCCTACCCGCATGAACGGCCATGTACCCGAATACACCTACAAGCTCGAACAGGGCGTGACAGACGACCGCCATGGAATGGTGATCATCCGCAACGAAGGTATCCTCGATATCCTGGAAAAAGGACGGAAACAATCAACACCACATCCGGCCACGCCGGCATCCGCAACCATCAAAAACCGTTAAAATGCAAATGAAACAACTTTTTACCATCGCGCTTTGCAGCCTGCCGCTGATCGCCAGTGCGCAACATCAATTCGAAATCAACGGCGAGGTGGGCAACCATAATTCGCCGGCCCGCGTGTACTGCGTATATGCGGTGGGGGACAGGCAAGTGCTGGATTCCGCGAATATTGCCAATGGCGCCTTCACGCTTCGCGGCAACGTGCCCGACGTAACGATGGTTTGGCTCATGCTCGACCACGCCGGAACGGGCTATGCACAGCAAACGCCCTATAATTCGGACGTAGTCGGCATTTACGTGTATGATGAAAAAATGACGGTCCGCTCTGCGGATTCAATGAAAAATATCCAGCCCGTAGGCTCGCCGCTCAACGACGAAGGCCAGCATTTTTACAGGCAACTGGCTTCGTGGATGGAGAAAACGAACGCGGTGAACTTCGAATGGCAAACCATGCCGCCGGAGAAACAGGCCGATCCTGCCGCGAAAGCCGCCTGGAAGGCAAAGTCAGAACAGGTGTTGAAGGAAAACGTTGCCGCTAAAACCGCTTACGTGCGGGAGCATCCGGATGCCTACTTCAGCCTGATGGCACTGTCGGAACTGATCAACGACAAGCAAGATCCCGCCGTCCTGGAGCAACTGCTGGGCTCACTGTCTGCCCGCTGGCGGGAAAGCAATACCGGCAAAGGTGTGGCGGCAGATATAGTTGCGCTGCGGAAAACGGCCACCGGCAATAAAGCGCCCGATTTCACGCAGCCCGACAAAGACGGCAATCCGGTCAGCCTGGCCCAGTTCAAGGGGAAATACCTGCTGGTCGATTTCTGGGCAAGCTGGTGCACGCCATGCCGCCAGGAAAATCCGAACGTGGTGAAAGCCTACAACCGTTTTCATCCGAAAGGCTTTGAAGTGCTCGGCGTGTCGCTGGACGATGCCCGTTTCCGTAATGCCTGGCTGGAGGCCATCGAGAGCGATAAGCTGGCGTGGAAGCATGTAAGCGATTTGAAGGGCTGGCAAAACGCCGCCGCGAAGCTGTTCGCCGTAAAAAGCATTCCCCAGAACTTCCTGCTGTCGCCCGACGGCACCATCCTGGCGGTAAACTTGCGCGGAGAAGCGCTGGAACAGCAGCTGGAAAAGCTGCTCGGTAAATAATTCCTTTTCGTATTCAACCAATCGTATGAGTTTCGGAATCGACAAACAAACCCTCGAAGAATTGAACCTGCTGGGCAAATTCCGGCAGGGATCGGTATACCAGCTGTTCAACCGTGTCAAAACCCGCGGCGGGGAACAACTGCTGGACGATATGTTCCGCTTCCCGCTGACCGACGCCAATGCCATCAACCAGCGCAGCAGCATCTTCCAATATTTCCAGGAGAAAAAATTCGTGTTCCCGTTCGATGTGAAACAGGTGAGTTTCCTCCGCGAATACCTGGACGTGTCCGCTCCCGGAAACGCCGGAATGGTACTGGCGGGAACGGTAGTGAAGAAATGGCTGTCGTCGCTCACGCGCGACGAACGCTATAAGAAAATGGTGCAGGGCCTGCATGCCGCCATCGTCACCCTTCAAAAATGTCACGCTTTCGTATCGTCCGTCAGCCAGGCCGATGGCCCGTTCCAGGTGCGGTTGCAGGCCATGCGCGAAATGCAGGCGGATAAAAGAGTGGAAGCGTTGCGCAATATGGACATCTACGAGGCGTTGCCCGTACGCACCCTGGCGCGGTACGACCATCTCCTCAAAGGCAAGCTGCAAAAGCAGATGGAAGACCTGCTCCATTTCATTTACGAGACAGACGTTTTTATCGCCGTGAGCGATGTGGCGCGCGAGAAATCCTTTCATTACGCGCATGCGCTGCTGCCCGGAGCGAACGTATTCCGCGCCGAAGCGCTGGCGCATCCTTGCATAGAGGGTGCCGTAGGTAACGGTATTCACCTGGGTGCGGCGGCGAATGTGCTTTTCCTGACCGGTGCGAACATGGCGGGGAAGTCGACCCTCATGAAATCCATCGGGATCGGTTGTTACCTGGCGCACATGGGCTTCCCGGTAGCAGCGGCGAAACTGGAGTTTTCCGTGCGTGATGGCATGTATACCTCCATCAACGTGGCAGACAACATCGGCCTGGGATACAGCCATTTCTATGCGGAGGTGGTACGGGTGAAACATGCCGCAGAAGCTGCCGCCAGCGGGAAACGGCTGCTCCTGATGTTCGACGAGCTTTTCAAGGGCACGAACGTGAAAGACGCGTACGACGGAACGCTGGCCGTAACGGAAGGCTTTGCCGGATACACGGCCTGCCTGTTCGTAGTGTCTACGCACATCATCGAAGTAGGGGAGGCGCTGCAGCAATACGGCAATATCCGTTTTGCATTCATGCCAACGATCATGGACGGCCCCCGGCCACGGTACACTTATCAGCTCCGGGAAGGCATTACGGAAGACAGGCAGGGTATGATGATCATCCGCAACGAGGGCATTCTCGGTTTACTGAACGATTCAATCTGATACAATATGCGACTATATCGTTTTTTGCTGGTTTTGATTTGCGGGAACGCCCTGCTGCAGTCTGCTTTGGCGCAAGACAGTCTTAATGGCGGGATGTACGTCGACTATCAGCAATTCTTTTCCAGCCTATCCTTTACGCCCGTTGCCGGGCGCTCTCCGGCCGCCATCCAGCAAGACCTCAAATCCAGCGCAGCGCGGCTGGTGGAAGATGTTCCGCCCGCCACGCCGCTGTCGCTGCCCGGTGCAGGGCGCAAAACGTTGACTGCCGAGGCGATTTACACGCGCCGCAAAAACAGCGTGCTGATGGTTGGGCGGCTGAAGAAAGCCGGCACAGGCGCCGGTATTTCCTTCGATATCACCGGTACTGCATTCGCCATCACGGCCGGAGGCGTTTGCGTGACCAATTACCACGTCCTGGAGCAGATCATCGCTCCCCGGGAGGAGGCCGGCCGGCAAGACAGCGCATGGTTCGTCATTACCCGCGATAAACGTGTTTTCCTCATCAACAAGATCGTTTCCTGGTCGCGCAATAACGACCTGGCGATATTTGCCCTCGATGCGGGCGGCGCGCGGTTCGATCCGCTGCCGTTAGGGAAACCTGCGGAGGAGGGAGCGAGTGTATATTGCCTGTCGCATCCGGGCGGGTATTTCTGGTACTTCAGCAAGGGCATCGTGGCTAGGAACGCGGTGGTATCGGGGCCATCGCTGGCAACGGGTTTCAATCCTGCAGGCATAAAGCCTGTCAGAATGGAGGTGACAGCGGATTATGGCGTCGGTTCCAGCGGAGGGCCCATCTTCGACCGCCGTGGCAACCTCGCGGGCATCGTTTCTACCACCACGCCCCTGGGATCGGTAATGAGGGATTCGTTGGGGAACAACCTGGGGCACCAGCAAATGGTGGTCCGCGATGCGGTACCGGTATTTGCGTTGCGGCAATTGTTGGGGCTGGCGGATTAGGAGGGGCCGGCCTACATCCTCCATACCCCTCCATCTCCGTAAATCACTGACTTTCCCAAATAGCGGCAAACACCGATCCCCGCTTTCCTGCATTGCCCTTTTTTTGCAGTATGAAAGCGACATCTTTTTTCACCACGATATTTTTTTGTTTCAGCTGGCTATCGGCTGTTGCCCAAAAAACGGTACGGATGGATGCTGCATCCCTCATCAGCAGTATCCCCCAACTTCCGCCAACAGTAACGGCCATGCACGAACTGTTCACCCTTCAAACCAAATACGGCGAAGAATTCAGGACCGGCGCACTCCTGGATCCACCTTTAGGACAATGCAAACAGCTCGTTAGCGCCATCCACGACGCCACCATCCGGGATATCATGAAAAAATCCCCGCGCCGGGATATGCCCGACTCCATCCAGTATGAGGACGAACGGTGGAAACTCGCCCTGCGCCCCATTTTAGGCCCCGAAGTGAAAGCAAAGCTCGCCGGTCTGGACGCCGCCGCCCGGCCTATAGTAACCCAGATCTTCGAGCTGCAGGCCGCGTTCGACTGGGTAAATTATTATACTGAAGATGAAAAGATAAAGAAGGTATTCCGGCAGAAAGAAGCCGCCCTTTCCAGCGAAAATGCCCCGGGCGCCGCAAGGGCCAAGGTGGAACTGGGCAAATCCCTGTACGAAAAGCAACAGCAGTTATGGATGGACAGATTCCGGAAATACACGACCGCCCTCAAAACGCTCCAGCAATTGATGGAAAAAATCGACTACGGGGAAAAATTGAGCGCCGCCGATCAAAAACTCGCCGGGAAAATACTGGGCGATGTGCAGGCCCGGGCACTGGAAGCGCACGAGAAACTCGTCTGGAACCAGACCTCCATCGTCATGAACGGCGAACTTACATTCAGCGGATTCCAGATCCTCAGCATGTACGGAGAATAGGAGAGGCCGGTTCCTACGGAGCGATGTCTTCCTGCGGCACAACATTTACCGCAGCCGCGGTGGTATCGAATTCGAGATAAATGCTCACCCCCTCGTTCGGATAAGCCTCGATTTCCATCGTGCCGTTCAGCGCCTTCGCCCGCGAGGCAAGGCTCTGCAGGCCCATGCCTGCGCCGCCCGATTCGTCTTTCAGGAAACCTTTGCCATCGTCTTCCACGGTGATAGACAGCAGGTTATCCTGGTGGTTCAGCTGAACGATGGCATTGCCCGCGCCGGAATGTTTGATGATGTTGTTGAGCAGCTCCTGGACGATCCGGTACACCGACAGCTCGAACCCGCCGTCGAACCGCGTGGCCTGGCCCCAGGAGTCATATTGGATCTTCAGCGTATGGCTGCTGATATTTGCGCAATAACGCCGCAGGGCTTCGTTGAGGCCGTACAGCATGAGGATTTCGGGCATGAGGTTGTGTGAGGTCTTGCGGACTTCAACGGTAGCGTCGTCCAGCAATTTTACGGTTTGGAGGTAATCTTCCGTTCTTTCCACCTGCTGCTGCAGGTGCACCATGCTGCTGAGGTGCATTTTAGCCGCGGCCAGCATGCCGGCGATACCGTCGTGCAGGTCTTTGGCGATGCGGCTCCTTTCTTTCTCTTCCCCCTTCATCAGTGCCTGCAGCATTTCGATTTCCTGTTGCTTTTCCAGGGTTTCCAGTTTGAGCGCGAAAGACTTTTTCCGGTTGCGGTTGCGGATGAACAATACGGTGGCGATCAACAGGGCCACCAATAACCCAACGAGCGCGTACAGCATATTCCGGTTACTTTTTTCAAGCGCCAGGTCTTTTTGCGCCAGTTGCAACTGTTTCTCAGAAAGTGCCTTTTCCTTTTGGGCCCATTGGAAGCGGGATTCGATTTCCGTGATCGTCCGTGTATTCTGCCGCGCGTAAAACGAATCCTTGAACGCGCTGTATTGCTGATTGTACAAATAGGCTTCCTTGTAATTGCCGGTCAGGTATTGCCATTGCGACAGCCGGTCATAGATACTGAACAGGTGGAAAAGGCTCGTATCCGCCTCTGCCTTCTGTTTCAGCGTGTTCAGCACCAGGCCCTCGTTCCTGTAATCCTTTTTCAGCTGGTAAGCATCCGCCAGTTCCAGCCCGGCGGCGATATAATTGGCGGGATCGATTTCTGCCGAATATTGCATCGACATTTTCGCTGCTGCGATGGCGGAATCGGGCTCGTTGAGCTTGGCCCAGGCTGCCGCCAGGTGGGAATACGCCTTGATGATCAACATGGGGTCTTCCTGGTGCGGCAGATACCGCCGGGCCTTTTTCGCCGCTTCCAGCGCGCCAGGATAATCCTTAGACTGGTTGAGCACATAACTCAGCCCGGTATGCGCCGTAACGATGTAATCGCTGTCATTGATGGCCGTAGCCAGTTCCACCGCTTTGCGGGAATAGGAAACGGCTTTGGTCAGCTCGCGCCTGTTGGCGAACCCCGTTCCCACGTTTTCATACAACCGCGCCAGTTTGCCGGGCTCGGATTTGGTTCTTTCCAGCAATTCGACGCCTTTCAGCAGGTAATGAAGGGCACTGTCTCCCTGGCCCAGGATGTCGAAATTGTAGCCCATATTGATATAGCAGAGGATGATGCCGCGCGTCCGGTTGATCCGTTCAAAGTGCACGAGCGCCATCTGCGCATAGTCGATCCCTTCCCGGTTGCGCCCTTCATGCCCGACGAGGTACCCCAGCCTGGCGTAGCTCGATCCTATCCCGTAATCGTACCCGATGCGGGAACTCCTTTCCAGCGTGATGTTCAATATTTCCTTCGCCTTCGGATTGTCGAAATTGATCAGGTCTACGGCATAACTCATGAGCGCATTGATGCCGGCCGTATCGTTGGCCTGCGCGATCAATTGCTGCAAGTCCGGCTTTTGACCCTGCGCGAACAGGTGGGAAAGGCTCATGAAAAATAAAACGGGAAGCGCGATGCATTTCTTTATCATATTGGGGCGGTCGATATAGATGGCTAAAATAAAAATTATTTCCGGCTGCGTCGGAATTTCTTCCATGCCAAAGGTCTTTGCAGGACGAATCCCGCAAAGACCTTGCATTCCATAAGCAATATTAGGTTTACAGTTTGATGAATTCCACCCGCCGGTTGCTGGCTTTTCCTTCTTTGGTATTGTTGTCGGCCACGGGTTTCGATTCGCCGAGCCCGTCGGTTTCCATCCGCGCCGCGGCGATGCCGTATTCGGTTTGCAATGCGGCCTGCACCGCTTTGGCGCGCCGTTTCGACAGGTCGGTGTTTTGCGCGGCATCACCGTCGCTGTCGGTATGACCGGTGATCTTTACCCTCACGGTCGCATTTTCCTGCAATACCGCGGCAATTCCCTTGAGCACGCCGGCGCTTTCAGGCCTGATCCTGTCGGAATTGACGTCGAACAGGATGCCGTTGGTAACGAGCTTCCCTTCCGTAATGAGCTTGCTCCGCAGGTCTGGCGTGCCTTCCGCTACTTTGATGTTGGAAATGAACATCCCCAGCTGGTCTTCCGTGTACAGCGACGATTCCAGGCTCAGCCCCACGCGGTTAAAGCTGGATGTGGGCGGAACGGCCTGCGGAATGTCGAACACCTTTTCACCGTTTATCCAGTACCGGATGCGTTCTTTCTGTACCCAAACCGAGATGTGCAGCGGCTTTCCGTCATTGTCCGACGAAATTTTCAACTCTTTCGCCTGGTTCGAAAAATATTCCGTGCCTTTCGCATAGCTTTTCAGGGAAACGCTCAGGGGTTTTCCCGCGCCGGCAGCGGCGATAACAAGCGCTACTTCGTGGGCGGCGTCCTGGTTCACGACGTAGTTGCGGGGCGACTGTTCTCCGGGCGCCAGACCGAGCAGTTTCAGTTCCAGTTCCGGGTACACATATCCGCCTTCGTCGCCGAACTGCAATACCAGGTCGGCTTCCAGCGTGAAGTTTTCCGGGAGCTTGCCGGCAGCGGGCGATGTGAAGCGGCTGGCGGGGAAGAGGCGCATCCAGTTGCCGGGGAGCTTGTCGATGGTCACGGTTTCGCCGCGGTTGTTGGTGGTCCATTTCAGGGGAAGCTCGCCGATGGCATCGCCCGCGAAATCTTCCGTATAAACGATCCGTTCTCCGGGGATGAAATCGAACTTGCTGTAGCTTTTCAGACCGGTATTCGGTTTACCCGCGTCCTGTGGTACGGTTTGCGCGGGTTTTTCCTTTTCGGATTTCTGTTTTTTGGCAGGCTGTTTCAACTGGCCGTCCACTTCTTCTTCGGCTTTGTCCATCGATTTATCGATAGCGCCGTCTACACGACGCTCGGCCCTGGCTTCGGCTTTCTGTTTGATTTTATCCAGAATGGCCGACTGGGAAAATACCGCCAGGGGCATATGCAGGAGTGCGATGAATACGAATTTTTTCATGTTGATGATGATTTATGCGGCAAAGTAACCGCATCCCGCTCCGCTGGAAATCAGCAGAAAGAAGGATATCTGGAACTGCGTGATTTACGTAGACAGATTGGCAGTTGCCCTACCAGCGCCGTTGTACCTTGAACGTCCCGTTGATGTTGCCGGTCTTGATCTGCTGGCCGTTCTCCCTGTCCAGCAGGCCCGCTTTGCCGATGAAAAACGACCCGCTGATGTATTTCGTCCCGCTTTCCTCGGTTTCTTCGACATGGAGGAACCCCGCGCTGTCGAACGTTCGCAGGCCGTCGTCGAAAATGGAAATCCACATCCGCCGGAAATCGGGCTCATCATATTCGAAGTTCACATCTGTCCGGTCTTCATCGTCCATCGACCAGAACAACAAACCGTCCGATTTCATTTTATCGTTTTCCGGCCATTGGAATACGATCTGCGGCATGTCTTCGGAAGAGCGGATGTTGCTCATGCTGAACCGGAAAAGCTCGTCCATTTTCACGGCCCAGCCGGGATACGATTGCCATTCGCCGCCGTCGATGCTGATATGGATACCTTCGGTGACGATCTGGATGGTGCTGATCAGCAACACCTGCTTCCCGTTAACGTTCAGTTCGAGTGAGATGGTGGCGGTGGAATGGGCGGGGGCGGATGCCGGCGCGGTGTAAACGGCTTCGGACCCTTTTGTTTCCAGTTTCCCGGGGCCATGGAGCGTCCATTTCCGGATATACTGTTTCTCGATCAGTTTGGGCTTGCCGGTGCCGGCGTTCGGGAGGGAAAGCGGTGCGAGCCATTCGCCCACATCGGGGAACACATATCGAAAAGCCTTCAGGGTAACGGTTTTGCCGACGCCGAGGGTTTTTGTCACGGGTGATAGCTCCATGGATGCGATGAGGGCCCAGTCGCTGAAATGGCCGGTTTGAACGGAGATGATCTTGCGGGCCGTATCGTTCACGTTCCCGCCTGTGCAAACCCATTCGCCGCTTTCTTTCTGGAACGCGATTTCCGGTGCGAGCGCACTGCCGAGAACGTCTTTGTATTTCCAGTAATTAAACCGGACGGTAACGCTTTTTTTGAAGGTTTGCCCGTGCGGCGTCAGGCGGTAGCTTTTTCCGATTGGACTGGTAGCCGTGTGGCGCAGCGGCTGGATGCCGATCTCGGTATCGGCCGTCAGCGCGCCGGGGGGAATTTCGATTTCGAGGAGGCCGTCGCTGCTGGTGACCGTTCCGCCGGCGGAGCCGACCATTTCCGTATAATTCTCGCCGACAGGCGTGCCTTTCGGTTGTTGGGTGACGATACCCTGCTGTTGCGGAGGCTCCGTGGCATGGGGATTCTTCTTGCAGGAAGTGCCGCCGGTAAAAAGGAATAGCAGCAGATAGGGGAAAACATTTGATTGGAACATAACTGGCTTTTTAACTGACGGCAAAACTAGGGCCGTCGGTTTTCGCCCAGCTACGCAAAAACACGGAGATCGGGAAATGGGTGGATGCCGGTAGAGGGGTTAATGGAAGTCGGCGATCCGGATCAGTTTGTTGACGTCGTGCACGATGATCTTGCGGCCCTTTGTTTCGAGGATACCTTCTTCCTTGAGCTCCGTCAGCATCCTGACCACGCTTTCGCGCGTGGCGCCGACGAGGCTGGCGAGATCGTCGCGGCTCAGGGTGATGGTGACGGGCATGCCGGGGGAGAAGTCCACTTTGTATTTTTCGCGGAGCACGATCAGTTGGAGCGCGAGCCTTTGCCGCGCGGGTTTCTGGGCAAAGAGGCTCACGGCATTGGCCAGTACGCCGAATTCGTGGCTGAGGGTTTTCAGGAGCCGCCGGCTCAGCACGGGCGAGCGGTCGAGGATGTCGAGGAAATCTTCTTTGGGGATGAAGGCGACCCTGCTTTTTTCCAATGCGGCGGCGGAATCGGGGTAACGCTCTTCCGACAATACGGCATGATAACCCATCAGTTCGCCGGTGTTGGCCACATAGATGATTTGCTCCCTGCCGCCGGGGTCTACCTTGAATTTCTTGATCTTCCCTTCCACGATAAAGAATATCCCCTGGGGGAAGCCGCCTTCGCGGAAAATGATTTCACCCTTGTCATACACCTGTTCCAGCCGGTGCGCCATGAGCCCTTTCAGGTCGCCCTCCGGCAGCCCGGCCAGGATCGATTCCCGCCTGAAATTCCATTTGTCTATCGGAAAAATGCCTTTTATGCTCATCGTACGGCGAATGTATCGCTTTAACGGAAAGTGATAAAATGCAATTTTTGGATTGACGGGGCGCACTGGAACCTCCGGAAATCTGCCTTATTTTTGCAGTTTGAGAATATATCGCAGGTTTCATGATGCAGCAGGGTCAAAATAATTTACCCGGGGAGCTCAACACCCCCGGGGACGATATCCGGACGGACAACGCACGTTTCTTCCATTCAGACGCGCATTTCAACGAGCTCTACCCGCCGGAGATCGTCAGCCTCTCGCGCCGGCACTGGACGCCGCTGCCCATCGCCCGGAAAGTAGCCGCCTTCCTGGCCGTCGGCAACGCGCAGGTCCTCGATATCGGCTGCGGCGTCGGGAAGTTTTGCCTCGCCGCCGGGCATATCGCGCCGAACGGCACGTTCTACGGCGTGGAACAGCGCAAGCGCCTGCTGCGGCACGCGGAAAAGGCGAAAAAGGCTTTGCGGCTGGATAACGTGCATTTCATCAACGCCAACTTCACCCAGCTGAACTTCCGGGAATTCGATCATTTCTACTTTTACAACGCTTTTTACGAAAACCTCGACGGTACCGACAAAATCGATGACAGCATCGACTATTCCGCCGAACTGTTCCATTACTACAACCGGTTTTTACACCGCCAGCTCGATCAGAAGCCCGCCGGAACGCGGCTGGTGACGTTCCACAGCCTGGAAGATGAGGTGCCGCGCGATTTTCATGTGGTGGACAGTACCCATAGCAATCTCCTTAAATTCTGGATAAAATCCTGACAATCAACATTACATGAATACAACTATTACCCGCGAACTGAATGAGCGTTGCAGCGGCCTTTGCGAACTGTGTAACAACGAGCCCGCCGCCAGCGCGTACGCCGTTAGCCCGAAAAACCATGACGCCATCGCCAACGAAGTGGCGCTTTGCGATACCTGCCTCGCCGCGCTCGCCGATAAAGGCGCCGCAATGCATTGGCAATGCCTGGCCGGCAGCATCTGGAACGAAACGCCCAGCGTACAGGCGCTGACGTACCGTTTGCTCCACCAGTTCAGGGAAGAAGCCTGGGCACAGGAGATCGCCGGGAGCGTGGAGCTCGATGAAGCCGTGGTACACTGGGCAATGACCGCTTTCGAAGTGAAAGCCGTGCACCAGGACAGTAACGGCACCCCGCTGGAAAACGGCGATACCGTTGTATTGACGCAGGGCCTGAACGTGAAAGGCGCCAATTTCATGGCCCCGAAAGGCACTATCGTTCGGAAAATTAGACTGGTGGCCGATAACGCAGAACAGATAGAAGGGAAGATCAATGAGCAAACGATCGTGATCCTCACCAAGTTCGTCCGCAAATCCTGACGGCCATGTTCGTACCCAAGTTGCTAACCACACTGAAAAGTTATAACCGTCAGCAATTCGGAAAGGATGTGATGGCGGGCGTGATCGTGGGCATCGTGGCATTGCCGCTGGCCATCGCGTTCGCCATTGCTTCCGGTGTTTCGCCGGAAAAAGGTTTATATACCGCTATCATCGCCGGGTTCATCATTTCGGTGATGGGCGGCAGCAGGGTGCAGATCGGCGGGCCTACCGGCGCGTTCATCGTGATCGTGTACGGCATCGTGCAGACGTACGGTGTAGACGGGCTGCTGGTAGCCACTTTTTTGGCGGGGATCATGCTCATCGTGATGGGACTGGCGCGTTTGGGGGCGGTCATCAAATTCATTCCATATCCACTGATCACGGGTTTTACCAGCGGCATAGCGCTCGTGATATTCGCTTCGCAGGTGAAAGATTTCCTGGGGCTGGACATGGGTGCCGTTCCGGCGGATTTCGTCGGCAAATGGGAAAGTTATTTCCAGCATATCCGTTCCGTTAATTTTTACGCCCTCGCTATCGGGTTTTTTACCATATTGACGATCCGGCTGACGCCGAAAATTACCAAAGTCGTTCCCGGATCGCTTATCGCGCTGTTGGTGGCTACCGTGGCCGTCAGTTGGCTGCAATTGCCCGTGGAAACCATCGGCAGCAGGTTCGGCGCTATCCCGGCCGCGTTCCCTTCGCTGTCGGTCCCCCATATCGACTATTCCATCATCCGGAATATGGTCCAGCCGGCATTTACCATCGCATTGCTCGGTGGCATCGAATCGCTGCTGTCTGCCGTGGTTGCCGACGGGATGATCGGCGGGAAGCACAAATCGAATATGGAATTGGTGGCACAGGGCACGGCGAATATATTTTCGTCTTTCTTTGGAGGGATCCCCGCCACGGGCGCCATCGCGCGGACGGCCACCAACGTGCGGAACGGCGGCAGAACGCCGGTTGCGGGGATCGTACATGCTTTTACTTTACTGGCGATCATGCTGTTCGCCGGAAAATGGGCCACGCTCATTCCCATGCCCGCGCTGGCGGGTATTTTGATCGTTGTTGCCTGGAACATGAGCGAATGGGAAAGCTTCGCGTCGGTGATGAAAGGGCCGAAGAACGACCGGGTCATTTTGCTGGTCACTTTTTTGCTCACGGTGTTGGTAGACCTTACCGTCGCCATCGAGATCGGGATGGTGCTGGCGGCTTTTCTTTTCATGCGGCATATGATCAGCAGCAGTAAGGTCAGCCGGCAGGAAGAAGGCAGCGCCGATGCCCCGCCGTTACCGGGGGGTACCGAGGTTTTCGAAATCACCGGCCCCCTGTTTTTCGGTGCCGTGCACAAATTCCGGGACGCCATGCAGTTCTCGCGCCAGCGGCCACACGTCCTGATCATCCGGATGCGGGAAGTGCCCATCATAGACGCTACCGGCATCAAGGCGATCCGGGAAATCCACCGCGAGCTGGCGCAACATCAAACCAAACTGGTCCTCTCCGAAATCGTGAGCGGCCAGGTGATGCAGGAACTGAAATCCGCCAGGCTGCTGTTTGCCATCGGCAAAGCGAACGTTACCGCCACATTCCCCGCTGCCGTCGAAAGGAGTCGCACACTCATGGAAGAATGGGCCGATGAAACCAGGCAGGGATCCAAACAGGCAGGCCAAATCCCCCGCCAGTCCTAACATACGGTACATTTTACACTAACTGATTCTTTTGGTTATGTGCGGCAAATGATCTTATTTACGCTCTATAGCTCCATTCACAATGCCAACCAAACCTACGCACCGGCTCGAGCTGGATGATCTCGACCTCAATATCATTTCCGCGCTGTCTACGGATGCGGACACTTCCCACAAGGAACTCGCGAAGCGGTACAACGTATCGCCCGGCACGATCCACTTCCGCGTGTTGCGGATGAAGGACCACGGCATTCTTGGCGAATCCAAAATGAAAGTGAACCTGCAAAGCATCGGCCTGAAAGTCACCGCTTTCGTAGGCATTTACCTGCAAAACGGGTCGAAGCATGATTTTGTAGTGGCGAAACTGCAACGGATTCGTGAAGTGGTACGGGTGCATACCCTCACCGGGCAGTTCAGCCTGCTGGCGGAAGTGGTGTGTACGGACAGGGAACACCTGCGGTCGGTACTGTACGACCAGGTAATGCAGATTTCCGGCGTAGACCGGACGGAATCGATGATTTCGCTGCAGGAGGAGTTTACCAAAGATATTCATGTACCGTATTTTGCATAAAATCATTTTCCCGTAAATAGAAACAGGAAGCATAATCGAATGCTTCCTGTTTTTTTATGCATTTACTGTAGCTATCAATCCACGATCGTAGACGAAGACGCGATCTTCACATCCGCGTATTTCCATGCTTCGTCGAACGCAGCTTTGGCTTTTTGTGCTTCGGCGGTCTTGTTTTGTTTGGACAGCGCGGCTTGCAGCCCGATGAGCGCCCAGCCGTTTTTCCGCCAGGTTTTCAGATCGTCGAGGTACACGCGTTCCGCTTCCTTGAATTTCCCCGCTTTGAGCAGCACTGCGCCCAGGTGGTGGCGGACAGAGAAGAACCAGTCTGGCGGCTCGTTGTAATTGAGACGGTCTTCCAGCGCGATGGCATCCTGCAGGAGCGTGGCGGCTTCGTCCGGTTTGCCCTGTTGAAGGGCCACGCCGGCCGTCAGCACTTTCGACGCGATTTGCGCGAGGTCTGCCGTGGTATTGATGTTCCAGATGGTAATGTCTTTGAGGGTCGTATCGGCGGCAAGCAGATGCAGGCTGTCCATCTCAACGCCGGCGCTTTTCAGGTCGTGCTTGCCGAGGTAAGCCATGCCTTTGGCATAATGCCAGACGGCGCGGGGATATACCAGATCGGCAGGAGGAGCGGGGAGCGCGAGGATCGTGTCCCACATCGACAGCTTCACCGCCACGTACATGGGAATGGTGTAATAATGCTGTAAGGTGCCCCATCCCGGCATGCGCATAATGGCTTCCGAGGTGTGCGCGTGCAGTTTTTGCGCCGCATCCCAGGCCCATTTCGAATTGCCTTCCAGCGTGGCGGTTGCTACGAGGAAGTGATAATTGTGGGGATAGTAAGCCAGGGGATAGGCGCCCTGGGCATTGCAGGCCGTGGCATATGTGCTGTCTGCCGTTACGGCGTGGATGTTGGACAGCGATCCCAAATGATAATCGCCGGTGTTGATGTAAATGTGCGATGGCATATGCAATAGATGCCCGGCTCCCGGCACGAGCGTATCCAGCAAACCGGCGCTGGCCATGGCCACTTCGGGCCGGGCGGAAGTTTCCACGGCATGGATGTAAAAGTGATGCGCGCCGGCATGTTTGGGATGTTGCCGGATCAGTTGCTCCAGCAATTTGACGATCGCCGGCGTCCACGCGCGGGGAACTTTCGTGATTTTATCGTACAGGTCCCAGGGATGGAGGTTCATCATGGATTCCGCGTACATCGTGCCCACGTCGGGGTTAGACGGGAATTGCGCGTATACTTTCTTCATGGCGGCGGAATAGGCGATGTCCAGCGGCTTGCGGTCTTCCGGCGGCTCTTTCGCGTAACGGGCGCTCAATGCGCCGATAAGCGCCTTTTCCACCGGCGAGCTGTTTGCGGACAGTGATTGCGCTTTAGCGGCCGCTTCGTATGCCCGCTGGAAGTTATCTTCCTCCATACCGGCATTGTAATTCGGCCCCAGCACATATGCGAAGCCCCAATACGCCATGGCGCAGGTGGAATCCAGGCGGGCGGCTTCGTGGAAGGAGCGCGCGGCTTCGGCATGATTGAACCCGTAGGCCAGCATGAGGCCCTGGTTGAAATAGCGTTGTGCTTCAGGGTTGGCGGTGGTTATCTTGAAATCGATCCCGCCGAGCCCTTCCAGCAGGGGCGCCTTTTTACCGGAAGCGTACCAGTCTTTATCGTGCGTGGGCGGAACGGCGCAGCCGATAGACGGGGCGGCTTTGCCGGTGGAGTCCGTTTCCTTCGGCTTTGGGGAATTGTTGCAGGCGGAAAAAATACACGTCGATAACAGTGCAAAGCAGATTTGTCTCATAAGAAAATACAGTTTGAGAACATGAAGGATGTTATTTGGAGTTGACATAAATGCGTCATAAGTACAAGCGCATGCCGTGCTGTTGGTTGATACGATCACACAGCGCCCGGTGGGGTGTCCGGACGGAAATCCAGGTCCGATGCACCTAATTTACGCATAATCTGCTTTTCTTGTGGAGGGTGGGGTGTATTTTTTCCAAAGAGTTGGCAATGTATGGTTTAGTGAATGATTACGGACAGCCGCGGGGTTTGTTGCGCATGTAGAGTTTGCTTTTTTCGGCGAAGGCCATGCCGGGCTGATTGGCGTGCCTGGCGTCGAGGGCGCGCAGTTCGCCTTCGATGCGCATGAGGGCGCTGAGCTGATTGTTCAGGCAGCCGATCCGTTCCCGGCTGCGGGCGCTCGTGCTGTTCTCCGCTTTGCATATCTCGAGCTTGGCGTTGAGGATGTCTTCCTGCACCACGGCCAGCGGGTCCATCATACTGGCCATGCTCCGCTGTGCATTGCTGTTTTGCTGGTAGACATTGCCTTCCCGCGCCTGGGCCAGCGCCGCTTCGCGCTTGCGCGCCTGTTCCTTCTTGAAGTCGATCAGCAAAGACCTTTCTCCTGCGCAGGGGCCGCCTCCCGCAGTGGCTGCCCGGTCGAGCTTTTCCTTTTCCTTTTCGATGTTGAGATTCGCCTGCCGGCTGTACTCGGCTTCGCGCGGAACGAACGATTCCGTGTGCAGGCAGGCGTTGGCGGGCTCGATGTTCGTGACGCGGCAGCTATATCCTTCCGACCTGAATTCGGTGATGATGTAAAGCCCTTCGTCGGTTTTGAGGTACCCCACGCCCATGTTCCCCAGGAACTTGCGCGGGTGCAGCTTCTCGGGGTAGCGGTCGCCATACACGTACCACGTCATCCCCGGGTGTGTCGAAAACCGGTAGGCCACAGCCGTCATCCTGCCGTCGCAATACGTGGCGGTAACGCCCTTCCGCTGCAGGTCTGCCGACCCGTCGAACATCGCGGCAGCCTGCAGATAAGGGTTCTGGTCGGAGAAGCCCGTCGTCACCCATCTTTCGATCGTATTGTTTTTCCCTTTATTGGTATGATAACGGTACACATTGCCGGTCATGTTCATCACGTCGAACGAAAAATCGGGCAGTTCCGGGAAGAGCATATTTATCAGCCCGTCTTCCCGCGCCGGCAGCAACCCGATCACGCCGGTACTATTGTTTACGAACATGCACTGTTCGGCCATTTTGCCGGGCATGGTGATCTTGAGGTCGAATTCCATATTAAAGCAGAGCGACGGCTCATGCGGAACGATTGTCCGCGGCGATGTGGCGCCCGTCAGCACCGGTGCGCGCCTCACGGCGGTGCGCCACGCGGCTATGGATGCGGTATCTCTCCGCTCGGCGGGCTGGCCGCACACTTCGATGATGGCGGCAAGGAGCAGCCAAAAGGTACAAAGGGTCGTTTTCACGGGTAGGGGTTTTACAATTTCACGAATTCCACGCGGCGGTTACGGGCTTTCCCGTCTGCGGTGGTATTGCTGGCTACGGGCTGCGATTCGCCCTTTCCATCGGTCTGTATCCGCGAACCTGCCACCGCGTAATTCTCTGTAATGTAGGTCTTCACGGCCGCGGCCCGGCGCTGCGACAGGCTGATGTTGCTGGCGTCGTCGCCATTGCTGTCTGTATGCCCGATGATCCTGATCCGCAATGCCGGCGTTTTCTGCAAAGCGTCGCCGAACTGGTCGATAATGGGGAAGGATTCGGGTTTGAGGTGGTCGCTGTTGACGTCGAACAGGATATCGCTGGTTACGGCTTTGCCTTCGCTCATGAGCTGTTTCACCAGCAGGCTGCGCGCGTCCGTGTCTCCGGAAGCAATGCGGAGGTTGCCGATGTACATGCCTGTTTCGGATGCGGGAATGATGGCGTTGTTGTTCAGGAAGAAAGTGTTGCGCATCCCGTCCGTCAGCGCCCGCGGCAGGTCGATCACCTTGTTGCCGTCGAGGTACAGCCGGATGCGGGATTTGTTCACCGAAATGGCCACCGGCAGCACTTTATTGACGTACGACGTAAGGGGGAAATTACTTTTGTTGCCGATGATATCGTTGCCCAGTCCATATTCCAGCGTTTTTCCATCTTCTTCCGTGTAGCGGTGCAGGTTGATGAAGAAACGGTCTTTGTAGAACATGTCTTCCTTCAGGATATCTTTCACCTGGCTGAGGCCGAACTGGATGAAAGGCGTACTGCGCCCGCTTTCCGACCGGAGGAAAAGATCGAACTCAATGGTGCAGTTTTCCGGAAGCGGCCCTTTCACCACCGGCACCACGATGCAGTTATGCACCACATCCAGCCAGCGGCTGTCCTGCCCCGAAAGGGTGACAACCTTGCCGCTGCCGTTGGTATTCCACTGGGCGGGAAAATCGCCCAATCCGTCTTTGTCGAAATGATCTTCGAACAGCACCTTCGCGCCCGGCACGAAATCGCTGCCGCCGCTGGAAGTGACCGTTCCGGAAGCAGCGCCCTTGCCGGTTCCCGCGTTATCCTGGCCGGACGATGGCGCCGGTTGTGCCTTACGCTTGTCTTTCTTTTTGAAAATGCTGCCGATGGCGCGGCCGGCGTTGTCGAAGGCGGAATCGAGCCCGCGGTCGATGGAAGCGTCTACCCGGCTATTGGCTTTATCTTTGGCCCGTTGCTCCACCCGTTTTTGGACGGGCGCCTGCGCCAGGGCGGCGATGGTGCAGATGCACAGAATGGGGAGGAATACGATGCGTTTCATGGTCGTGGGTTTTAATCCAAACCTACTGGGAACGCGCTAGGGGAACAACTACATATCCATGTCGCGGGAGGGGAGGAGGTGTCAGACGAGTTTGTCGCGGATAGCCCGGGAAACCGCGCCTGCGGCGGAATGTACGTGGAGTTTGTCGTAGATTTTTTTGATATGGAAGCGGACGGTGTCGATGGTGACGCCCAGCTCGGCCGCCATCATTTTATAGCTGTAGCCTTTGACGAGGAGCTGGAGGATGGCGGTTTCCTTGTCGGTGAGGTTGCTGGTTTCCTGTTCGGGGCTCGCGGCTTTCGGCACCATGGCCAGCACTTTTTTCGCCACAGACCCCGTCATGGGCGCGCCTCCGGCCAGCACGGTGCGCACGGCGCCGGGGAGCTCTTCGGTTACGTGCTGCTTCAGCAAATACCCGGAAGCCCCGGCACAGATGGCGTTGAAAATATTGTCGGTATCGTCGAAAATCGTGAGCATGATCACCGGCAACTGCGGGCTTACCTGCCTGATCCGCTTTACGGCCGCCACACCGTCTACCACGGGCATGTCGATGTCCATCAACACCACGTCGGGCCGCAGCTGTTCCAGGTCTGTTTCCACAGTTTCCGCATTGGGCATGGCAGCAGCCATTTCGAGATCGTCTTCCGACTCGATCAGTGCGCCGATGCTGGTGCGGAGCGCCTCATTATCATCATAAACCAAAACCTTTATCGCCATGGGCTAAAAGTAATCATACCGTTTTATCCGGCCACTACATGATCATGTAATGGGTATTTTGAGCAGGATGGTAGTGCCGCTTCCCGGTGCAGAATCGATCCCGAGCGTGCCGTGCAGCGCCCTGGCGCGCGATTGCATATTCTGCAGCCCGCTGGTGGATTTGTGTGCCGTCGTGTCGAACCCCGCCCCGTTGTCGGCGATCCGTAGCACGAGGCTTCGGCCCTCCGTCCGGATGTCTACCGTCACCACCGAAGCGCCGGCGTATTTGGCGATGTTGTTCACCGCTTCCTTGTAAATGAGGAAGAAATCGCGGCGCTGCTGCATGTTGAGCCCCGTTCCCAACAGCTGCTCGTTGATATGGATATCCGTCCGCACTTGCTTGCTTTCCAGCGTTTGCGCCGCGTATTCCCGCATACGCGCCACCATGTTTTCCAGTTTGTCGTTTTCCGGCTTGATGGCCCATACGATGTCGCTGATGCCCTGCTGCGCGGCGTTGGACTGCTCGGAAATGGAATGGATATAATTCAGGGTTTTCCCTTTGTCTTTCTCGATGCTTTTACCGGATACTTCAGACAGAATGCGGATGCTGGTCAGCGTAGACCCGATCTCGTCGTGCAAATCCTGCGCGATGTTGTTGCGGACGGCCAGCAAGGTTTCCTGTTCCCGGATTTTCCTTTTCAGCTGATACCGGTTGAAGGAAAAATAGCCGATAATACACAGCAACAGCAGTCCCGCGAGGAGAAAATTGCGCGTGGTACGGGAGTTTTTCAGTTGCCTTTCCTGCAATTGCTGCTCTTTTTCCGCCAGTTCCAATTGTTGGCGGGTACTTTTCGCCAGGAGCTCCTGGCGCTCCAGCTGCTCGCGCTGCAGGGCTTTTTCGCGCGATAATAAATCGATCTCCTGTTGTTTTTTCTCGGCTTCGAGGCGGTTACCGGCGAGGAGCGCCGCCTGTTTTTCCAACTGCAATGCCTTGATTTTCCGTTCGGCATGTAGCTGCGCGATGAGGTGGTCTTTTTTCTCGGTTTCGTATTTGGTTTCCAGCTCCGCGATGTCCGACGCCGTACGGTCTTTGATGATGCTGTCGCGGTAGGCGATGTGGAGATTGTAGTTTTGATAGGCGCGTTCGTAATCCTGGCGGTCGCGGTAAAAAAGCGCGCGTTGGTAGTAGAGGTCGCGGAGGTTGTATTTGTCGTTCCGTGCCGCCGCCAGCAGCTGCGCTTTATGGAACCAGGCGGCCGTTTGCGAGGAGTCCGTTTTCATGGAGGCCATCCCAGCTGCGATGTAGCGGCGCGAGAGCATGATCGGGTCTTTACCGCTGCGTTCCAGCAGTTCGATCGCCTTCAGCTCGTGGCGGATGGCGGATGCTGGGTCTTTCCGGGCGCTGGCAACCAGCGAGGCCGTAACATAGGCATGCACAATGCGGGCCGTATCGCCCGTTTGCAGGGCGTATTGGAGGCCGCGCTGCTGGTAGCGAAGTGCTTCGTCGTTGTTCACGCCGATGTAGAACTGGCTGAGGTTGCAGCATCCCAAAGACAGCCGCGCGATGTCGCCCGTTTTTTCCCGGCAGGCGATGGATTTCAGGGCGTATTCGATCGTTTTGTCCTTTTGCTTCAATTCATAATACAAGGTAGCGAGGTTGTTGTAGGTGGCGGCTTTCTCGCCATCGTACCCTTCGCCGAGCGTTTCATAAATTCCCGCCGCGCGCAGGAGGCATTCCGCTTTGTTCTTCATGTCGCCTTTCATGCCCCAGGTGTACCCGAAATCGTTATACGCCAGCGCGGCGTAGCGCGACGGATGCGCCGCGAACCAGCCGACGCTCTTCTCGAAAAAGGGGATCGCTTCATCGTACCGCTTGTCGTACATCCTGACCTGCGCCAGCTGCATCTGCGTAATCGCCAGGATCTGCTGCCGCCCCAGCTGCTGGCCGATCGCCTGCGCGCGCCGGGCCTCGGTTTCGGCCTTTTCCAGGTCGCCTTTGTCGATCAGCACGTCCGTCCGCTCGATGATGGCGTACGCCATGCCCGCGCGGTAATTCTTCCGGCGACTGAACGCTTCGGCCAGGTTGCAGTAATGCAGTGCGGAATCGTACCGGGATTCGGTGAAAAAGTTTTCTGCGGTGGCGATCAGTTGCGCGGTGTGAAGGGAATCTCGGGGGAAGGATTGCGCCTTCGCCCGGGGAGTCGAAATCGCGAGTATGAGCAAGATCAGTAAGGATCGCTGCCGGCGTTTCATCGGAAATGCTTTGTTTTTGGGGATATATGCGACTTCAAGTTACCAAGAATTCGGCGAATGGGGAAAAATAGGGGTCAGGGTTTGATTGTCAGCGTCCTGAATGATTTTACGTCCGCTTCCAGCACGTCTTCCCCGTTTTTCCCGGGGCGGAACCGCAGGCCGATAATCGCCGTGGCGCGGGGAGATACCTTGTCGGCCGAATGATGGATATGCAGTACGTAATGCATGTTACCTTTTTTATCGATCAACACATCGCCATGGCCCGTACCGTTTTGCTGTACCATTTGCCGGCTGATGACAGGATTGCCTTCATATTTTTTCCAGGGGCCCGTGGGCGAGGGGGCCGTTGCGTAGCCCACCGCGTAGTCCTTATTGCGGAAATCGTTGGCGGAATAAATAAGATAGTACAGATTTTTATGCCGGATGACCGTAGGCCCTTCCGCCACCGGCCATTCCGCACCCGCGGTGTTCTCCCATCCCGCGACGGCGGCCACGCATTCCTTTTCCGTGCCTGGGATCACGTCCGACAGATCGGGTTTCATTTCCGTCACGAATATCCGGTTGCCTTGCTGGAGCTTCACATGGTAGAGGTACACCTTCCCGCTTTCGTCGAAAAAAATGAACGGATCGATCTGCTTGCCGGATCCACTGAGCCGTAAAGGCGCATCCTGGCGGAAAGGCCCTGCAGGAGCGGATGCCCGCGCGATAGCGATCTGCTCGTCCGCCGTGTAGGCCATATAGCAGCTGCCGCCCCGCCGGAACACCTGCGGCGCCCAGAATCCCTTATTCCCGAAGGCTTCTCCGCGTTTCAGGGCCAGTTGTTCCGTGCTGTCTGCCGTTTGCGCCCAGGTTTTCAGATCCTTAGACGTATAATAAAGAAAACCCTCACTGCTGCCGGTCCCGTACAAATAATACGTTCCCCTGTGCACGAAAATCGTCGGGTCTGCGAGGAAAATCTGGGTGTCCTGGGATCGGGCGGGGATGGCGGCCATGAGCAAAATAGCGGAGGCGATGGTTTTCAAGGGTGACATGTCAGAAAAATAGCAAAAAGGCGGGATGTTTTCTATCCATGGAGATCGCTGGTGCTGTACGCGATTCGCTTTGCCCGCAACGGCAGGCAATTTTCATGGTAAAAAGAATTTTCAGGGGAGGGAAGGAGGCTCCAGGAACCGGAGGTTCCTGCGGATGCCGGCGAATTTGCTTCTTTTGAGGGGGCTTTTCCGGAAGATGCGCCGGAACTCTTCCTCCGTCAGTTCTTCCCATTGCGAATTGGTAAAATTCAGGATTTCGGGGATGGGCGTGAAGGCCGTTTCGGAAGTCGCTTTGGCGAAACGGTTCCAGGGGCAAACGTCCTGGCAGATGTCACAACCGAACATCCAGTTGTCGAACTGGCCCTGGAGGCTCCCGGGAATGAGGGCGTCTTTCAACTCGATGGTATAATAGGAAATGCACCGGCTACCGTCCACCACCGTCGGGGAAACGAGGGCACCGGTAGGACAGGCGTCCAGGCACCGGGTGCAACTGCCGCAGTAATCGCCGGCCGCGCTGTCGTACACCAGCGGCACGTCCACGATCAGCGTGGCAATGAAGAAAAAGGAACCGGCCTGTTTGTGGATGAGGTTCCCGTTCTTGCCGATCCATCCCAGCCCGCTGCGCTGCGCCCAGGCACGCTCGAGCACCGGCGCGGAGTCCACGAACCCGCGGCCCTGCACATCTCCCCACTGCTCCCGCATCCGGGCCAGCAGGGTGTTGAGCTTTTCACGGATAATGTCATGATAATCCGCCCCATATGCGTATTTGGCCACCTGCGGCGCATCCGGCCGCTGGCGCTGCTCAGGGTAATAATTCAGCAGCAGGGTAATGACCGACTGCGCCCCGTCTACCAGCAACCGCGGATCGATGCGCTTGTCGAAATAATTCTCCATATACTGCATCCCGCCGTGCATGCCGCGGTTCAGCCACTGCTCCAGCCGGAAAGCATCGTCGCTCAACTGCTCCGCCTTCGCGATGCCGCAATGATCGAACCCCAGCTCCCTGGACAGCTGCTTGATGAACACGGTATTTTTCTCCAAAATCTGCATGCTGGCGCAAATTTACGCTTTTCCGCCGCGATGTTATGGAATTGCAGCACGGATTACATCTGATGGGGGAACCGTTCCGGAATATTTTTGCCCGAAAGGATGGGATGCCCGGAAAATCCATAATTTTAGCCAAAATTCAACCCGTATACCTAAGTTCATTGTAAATGCAACTCAAAACTGTCGCCTTAACGCCCCTTTTCCTGGTTTGGGCCATGATGCTGGCCGCGCAGGACAAAACGCCCGTGAAGTATGGAAAAGTCAGCCCGGAAGATTTCAAAACCCGCTATGACATCGATACCGGCGCCGCAGCCGTAGTGCTGGCGGACGTGGGGTCGTCAGAATTCGAATCGGGGCGCGACTGGTTCATCCAGATGTACAAACAGCACCGCCGCATCCACATCCTCCGCAAAAGCGCCTACGAAAAGGCCAATATCAGCATCGAGCTGTATGTGCAGGGCGCGGCCGAAGAGACCGTTTCCAACCTCAAAGCTTGTTCCTACAACCTGGAAAACGGCAAGGTCGTGGAAACGAAGCTGGAAAGCAAAGCCGTTTTCACGGAAAAGGTAGACCGCAATATCGTTCGTAAGAAATTCACGCTGCCCGCCGTAAAGGAAGGCACCATCATCGAATATTCCTTCACCATCAACTCCGAATTCCCCACCTACCTGCGGCCCTGGGCTTTCCAGGACGTCGAAATGCCCATACTGTGGAGCGAATACGAAGTATCCCTGCCGGAATATTACGAATACCTCTTCCTCAGCCAGGGGTACAACAGTTACCACATCAAAAGCTCGAAAGATTCCCGTAAAACATTCAGTTTCAATATGGAAGGAGCGTCTTCGGCGTCTCCGTCCCGCCATGTGTCCGTAACGCCCGGCATCACCACCCATCGCTGGGTCATGAAAGACGTGCCGCCGCTCAAAGAGGAAAGTTTCGTGACCACCCTTAAAAACCACATCAGCTATATCGAATTCCAGCTGTCTGCCATCCGATTCCCCGAATCGCCCGTGCGCAACATCATGAGCACCTGGCCGAAGTTCATGGAAGAAATGGGGAAGGATGAAGATTACGCAGGGGAATTGCTCCGCTCGAACAATTATTTGTCGGACGAGGTAAAGCGCCTCACTGCCGGGGTTTCCACCGCAAAGGAAAAAGCGGCGAAAATCTTCGGTTTCGTGCGGGATAATTACACCTGTACCGATTACTCCGCCATCTGGAAGAGCCAAACGCTCAAAACGACTTTCAACAAAAAGAACGGCAACGTCACCGATATCAATATCCTGCTCACGGCGCTGCTGCGCGAAGCGGGGCTGGATGCGTCGCCCGTTTTGCTGAGCACGCGCAGTCACGGTAAAATATATGCCATGTACCCCATCCGCTCCAAGCTCAATTACACGGTAGTGAGCGTGAATGCGGACGGGGAGGAGTTTTTCCTGGACGCCACCCGCCCGTTCCTGGGCTTCGGCAAACTGCACGCGTCTTGCTATAACGGTCCCGCCCGAAAAGTGAACGCCTCGGCAGACCCGCTTTCCTTCGAGGCGGATTCGCTGTCGGAGCGCAGCGTGACGGGTGTTTTCATTTCGCCCGACGACAAAGGCCGGCTTTCCGGTCACTTCCAGCGGCAGTACAGCTTTTTCGAATCGTACGACGCGCGCTCCCAAATCCGGGAAAAGGGGCAGGACGTGTTCTTTAAAGACCTGGCGAAAGGGTTCGTGGCAGACATCGAGCTGAGCAACGGGAAGCTGCAGGAACTGGAGAATTTCAGCAGTCAGCTGCTGGTGGATTACGACTTCAAGCTGGGGGAAATGGACGAAAGCGGGATGGTGTACCTCCATCCCATGTTCTCCGAATCCATCCGCAGCAACCCTTTCAAATCGGAAAACCGCAAATACCCGATCGAAATGCCTGCGGTGACGGATTATAGCTATAGCCTGACGCTCACGCTGCCCGATGACTGTACTTTCGAAGAAATCCCGAAATCCGCCATCGTGAAATTCAACGACGGGGAAGGCATTTTCCAGTACCTGGTGCAGCAAAACGGCAACCAGCTGATGATGCGCTCACGCCTCAAGTTTAACCGTGCATGGTACGAAGCGGAAGAATACCAGCCGCTCCGCGAATTCTTCGACGTAGTCGTGAAAAAGCATGCGGAACAAGTTGTCATCAAGAAGAAAAAGCATGATCCGGAATTACCTCTTACTGATATTATTACTGACCGCCGGCGGGGCGCTCCGCGCCGCCGATCCCCGCTATCCCGTCAGCGCCATCCCGCCCGCATTGCTGAAAAACGCGTATGCCGTGCAGCGAGAAGAACTGGTGTCCGTTAAAATCGTCGACACCCGCGATGTACGATATGTTCACCGCATCGTGGTAACGGTGCTGAACGAAAACGGCGACCGGTTCGCGGGGTTCAACGAAGACTACGATAAATACCGCGAGATAAAAGACGTGAGTGGCGTTTTGTACGACGCCCAGGGCAATCAGCTCCGCAAGCTCAAGCAGGGCGATGTGCGCGATCTGAGCGCCGTGAGCGAAATGAGCCTTATGGAAGACAGTCGCGTCAAATCCCACAACTTCTATCATAAAGTCTATCCCTATACGGTAGCTTACGAAGTGGAATTCCGCCACCGCCACACGGCGTTCATCCCGCGGTGGGTGCCGCAGGGCGCCAACTATTATTCGGTAGAACAAAGCAAGCTGGAAGTGACCGCGCCCGAAGGGTACGATCTGCGCTACCGGCAATTCCGGTACGAAGGGAAGCCCGCGGAACGCATGGAAAAAGGCGCGAAAGTGCTCACCTGGGAAGTAAAGAACGTGCCCGCCCTGCAACCGGAGCCGTTTACCGGCCCCCTGCGCGACCGCTGCACCATGGTGTACCTCGCGCCCAGCAAATTCTCGTTCGCCGAATACGACGGCGATATGAGCTCCTGGGAAAACTTCGGCAAGTTCATCGCCACGCTCAACCAGGGGCGCGATGTGCTGCCGGCGAACATCAAGTCCACCGTAGCGGCCATCACCGCCAACGCCAAAACCGACGCGGAAAAGATCCGGTTGCTGTACGAATATATGCAGCAAAATACCCGCTACATCAGCATTCAGCTGGGCATCGGCGGCTGGCAGCCGTTCGACGCGAATTATGTGGCCACGAAAGGGTATGGCGATTGCAAAGCGCTTTCCAATTATATGAAAGCCCTGCTGGCGGAAGCCGGCATCCGCTCGCATTACACGCTCGTGCATGCGGGGCGGGAGGAAACGGATTTCATGGAAGATTTCACCGTCAGCCAGTTCAACCACATCATCCTCTGTGTGCCGGGCGCCAAAGATACCACCTGGCTGGAATGCACCAGTCAAACCGCGCCTGCCGGCTACCTGGGCGGGTTTACGAACAACCGGCCCGTTTTGTTGATTACCGAACAGGGCGGCAAACTCGTGCGCACGCCCGCTTACCCGGCAGAACAGAACCTCCAGGTCCGCAACATCGTTGCGGAGGCAGACGGTACCGGCACGCTGAAACTGACATGCGAAACCCGCTACACCGGGCTTCAACAGGATTATTACCACCAGATCGTCAACTACGACAGCAAGGAAAAGCAGTTGGAGCAACTGAAAGACAGGCTCAAACTGCCGAGTTTCGATATCGGCCAGCTGAAATATACGGAGCATGCGGATGCGCGGCCCGTTCCGGAAATGGAGGAAACCATGGAACTGAAGGTCCCCAACTACGCTTCCGTTACCGGCAAGCGGCTGTTCATTTTGCCCAATATCCTCACGCGCGGGGCCAGCAAGCTTTCCAGCGATTCTACCCGCAGCTCGGATATCTATTTTTACGATCCGTATGTAGACGCCGATTCGGTGCTCATCACGGTGCCCGAAGGCTACACGCCCGAAGCGATGTTCCCGGAAGTGAAGCTGAGCACGGTTTTCGGGAATTACTACGCGAGGGTGACGGTCAACGGTAACCGCATCACGTACGTCCGCCGCGTCGAAATGAAATCCGGGCGCTTCCCGGCAAAGGATTATCCGAAGCTGGAAGAATTCCTCAATCAAATCTACAAGTCTGACCGAAGCAAGGTCGTTCTGGTCAAAAAGGAAGCATAATAAGCGAAGGGCGCCCCAATCGGAGGCGCCCTTCTGTTGTATGTACTTTTTGCATTACTGTTATTTTTCCCTAACGCTCACGGATATATGGCGGTCTAGCTTCCGCTCTTCGTCCGGCGCATCGGCGGCCGCTTTGGCGAACTGGCTGCCGTAGCCTTCGGCGCCCAGCAGTTGCACGGGCTTCACGTTGGCGGCGGAAAGCGCGGTCACCACGGCGGTTGCGCGGTCCTGCGATAATTGCTTGTTCTTTTTCGCGTCTCCCGTGGCATCGGTATACCCGCCCACCTTGATCTTCGTTTTCGGGAAAGCCTGGAGGATGGCGGCGAGGTTATTGATCTGTACCTGGCTTTCCGGCGTGATCTGCGCGGAACCGGTCTGGAAGTTCAGGTTGTCGAAATCGAACCACACGTCTTTGCCCGCGGCTGCGTTCGGGTTTTGCAGGAACTGTACAAGCTGGTCTTCGATACCGCCCTTGTACGCGTCAAGCACCTTGCCGTCGGGCAGCGTTACCTTGATGGATTCGCGGACAACGGGCGCCGCAGCGGCCGGGGCCATGTGCGAAGCGGTGTCTTCCATGACGGTGAGACTGTCGGCCGTAGCGACGGTCGTATGCTCTTTGGCGCCACATCCCCTCAGCAGCCACCATAACAGGAGGATGGCGGCGATGGCGATGATGAGCCAGGTCACCCATTTGCTGCCGCCGGAAGCGGCTTCTTCCACCGAATGGTCCACGGAGTTGGCGGCGCCTTTGAGGGAACCGGCGAGCGAGGAGATCTTGCCGCCGATATCGCCCAGGCTGCCCACGCCCAGCAGGCCCGCGAGGCCGAGGCCGGAGGGTACCGCTGCCAATATTTTATCTTTCTGGCTGTTTAACATTTCGAGCAGGCCGGAAGTGCCCAGGCCGGTAGATTCCGCATGCTTCCCGATTACGCCCAGCGCCGCCGGTGCGGCTGCCTGCATGAGCGTATCGGCCGACTGTGGCTTGATGCCCGCATAAGATGCCACGGCGCCCGCAATATCGCCCGATTTATTGCCGAACAGCGATTGCAGGAACTCGGAGCCTTTGGCCAGTAATCCCGCCGGCAATCCGCCCGCGATGTTGCCCAGCTTCGAAAGGTCTGCGCCCGCCGCATCGCGGACAAGCCCCATCAATCCGCCCGCATCGCCCGAACCGGCTTTGTTCAGCAGGCCCGTCAGCACCGTGGGAATAATACCTCCCAGCGCCTTCTGAATACCGGATTCGCTTTCGCCCAGCTGAGACGCGGCTTTTCCGGCAAACTCCGTGTTGAATAAATTCTTCAGGGTTTCTATGAGGTCAAACGCCATAAATGAATGTTTTGGTTGTGATACAATAAGGATGTAACTGATCTATAACAGCTTATACCCCCTACAGTTCAATTTATGGGTGGATTTAACACAAATGCGCCCCAAGGCCCTCAAAATGAAAAGAATAGACAAAATAGCAGTTAATACACATATAAACTGAAATTAATGCAGTTGGAACGGGGATAAGCTGTCAGCTTGACCGGTTCAGGCCCCTTGGTTCGGGATTTGATCAACCTGAACAAATCAAAAATCCAATCGTTAACCTAAAGGAGCATAAAGTAGACATATGAATTTGAACAACTTTACCATCAAGTCCCAGGAAACGCTGCAACAGGCGCAGCAGCTGGCTTTCAATCATCGCAACTCGGCGATCGAGACCGGCCACATCCTCAAGGCGTTGCTGCAGGACGAAGATAACAGCATAGAATATCTGCTGAAGAAGAACGACGTGAATACGGGATTCCTCGACGGCAAACTCAACGAACAGATACAGGCCTACCCCGTCATCGGTAGCGGTGAAGGCGGACAGGTGCTCAGCCGCGACGCGAACAACGCGATCCTGCGGGCTGGCGCCAGCATCAAGGAATTCAAGGATGAATTCGTGAGCGTGGAGCACCTCCTGCTGGGGCTGCTCGGCGGCAGCGACGATACCGCCAAGCTGTTGAAAAACGCCGGTCTCACCGAAAAAGGCCTCAAAGCCGCCCTCACCGAGCTGCGCAAAGGAGGAACGGTGAACAGCCAAACGGCCGACGCCACGTATAATTCTCTCGAGAAGTATGCCAAGAACCTCAACGAACTGGCCCGCGCCGGCAAGCTCGACCCCGTGATCGGGCGCGATGAGGAAATCCGCCGCACCCTGCACATCCTGAGCCGCCGCTCCAAAAACAACCCCATCCTCGTGGGGGAACCGGGCGTCGGTAAAACGGCCATCGCGGAAGGGCTCGCACATCGTATCATCAACGGCGACGTGCCCGATAACCTCGATAATAAGATCATCTTCGCCCTCGATATGGGCGCGCTCATGGCAGGCGCCAAATACCGCGGCGAATTCGAGGAAAGGCTCAAAGCGGTGGTGAAGGAAGTAGCCGACTCCAATGGCGACATCATCCTGTTCATCGACGAAATCCACACCCTCATCGGTGCGGGCGCGATGGAAGGCGCGATGGACGCGGCCAATATCCTGAAACCCGCCCTGGCGAGAGGGGAGCTCCGTGCCATCGGCGCCACCACCCTCAACGAATACCAGAAATATTTCGAAAAAGATAAAGCCCTCGAACGGAGGTTCCAGAAAGTTTTCATCGACGAACCGTCGGTAGAAGACGCCATTTCCATCCTCCGCGGTTTGAAGGAAAGATACGAAAACCACCACCACGTGCTGATCCGCGACGAAGCGATCATCGCCGCAGTGGAACTTTCGCACAGATATATTACCGATCGGTTCCTGCCCGACAAGGCGATCGACCTGATCGACGAATCCGCCGCCAAGCTCCGCCTGGAAATGAACTCCATGCCCGAAGAGCTCGACGAACTGGAGCGCCGCATCCGCCAGCTCGAAATCGAGCGGGAAGCCATCAAACGGGAAAACGACCAGGAAAAACTGCGCGAGCTCGGCGCCGAAATCGCCCGGCTGAGCGAAGAAAGGAACACTTTCAAATCCAAATGGCAACAGGAAAAAGAACTCGTAGATAAAGTACAGAACGCGAAAGCCGCCATCGAAAACCTCAAGCTGGAAGCAGAACAGGCCGAACGCAACGGCGACTTCGGGAAAGTGGCGGAAATCCGTTACGGTAAAATAAAAGAACAGGAAAAACTGGTGGCCGACCTCAGCGCCGAGCTCACCGGGATTTCAGCCAACAATAAACGCCTGCTGAAAGAAGAAGTGGACGCGGAAGATATTGCCGAAAACGTGGCCAAAGCCACCGGCATCCCCGTGGCCAGGATGATGCAGAGCGAAAAAGATAAACTCCTCCAGCTGGAAGACGAGCTGCATAAGCGCGTGGTGGGGCAAGACGAAGCCATCGTGGCCGTTGCCGACGCCATCCGCAGAAGCCGCGCAGGACTCAACGATCCGCGCCGGCCCATCGGCTCCTTCATCTTCCTCGGTACTACCGGTGTCGGTAAAACGGAGCTGGCCAAGGCCCTGGCCGATTATCTGTTCGACGATGAAGGGATGATGACGCGCATCGACATGTCCGAATACCAGGAGAAACATTCCGTAAGCCGCCTCGTGGGCGCGCCTCCGGGATACGTAGGGTACGATGAAGGCGGCCAGCTCACCGAAGCCGTGCGCCGCAAGCCCTACAGCGTGGTGCTGCTCGACGAGATCGAGAAAGCCCACCCGGATACGTTCAACGTACTGCTACAGGTGCTCGACGATGGCCGGTTGACCGACAACAAAGGCCGCGTGGTGAACTTCAAGAACACCATCATCATCATGACGAGCAACATGGGCAGCCACATCATCCAGGAAAACTTCGAAAAAATCACCGAAGAAAATAAAGATGAAGTGGTAGACAGAACGAAGGATGAAGTGATGAACCTGCTCAAACAAACCATCCGTCCGGAGTTCCTGAACCGTGTGGATGAGGTGATCATGTTCCAGCCGCTCATGCGTTCCGAAGTGAAGGGAATTATTAACATACAATTACAACAACTGAAGGATCTGGTAGCGAAGAATGGCATGATATTGGAATTCTCTGATTATGCGCTGGACTACCTGGCGGAACAGGGTTACGATCCCCAATTCGGTGCAAGGCCGCTGAAGAGATTGATTCAGAAAGAGATCGTGAACCTGCTCAGCAAGAAGATCCTCGGCGGAGAGATCGACAAGGCGAAACCGGTTTTGGTGGATGTGTTTGACAATGTGGTCGTGATCCGCAATACTTAACAAGTCATTTCTAATACGACGATATACAGTTACAGGTTAATGCCCGGATGAATCCTCATCCGGGATTTTTTTGCTTATGTAACGCATTATCAATAACAATAAATTAAAATTTGTCGTAATCTAAATTAGCGGTTATCTTGTGGCCCACGAAACGAGCTACCCGCTGGTTCTGCGGCAAGGAATTACCGCTTTTGGAAGCGGTGAACGATTGTGTAGTCAGGATTATGGGGGTTAAAAGGCCTACAGGAAGGGCGCGGGGTATTGCCTCAGCGCCTTCCCCTGTACGGTTGGCCGTTCATAAACGCTTGAAATCCGTACATTTGGGATAAAACCAGGCTTATGTACCCGATCGGAGAAAGAGAAAGGAAATTCATGGCGATGGCGGTGGAATTATCCGCCCGCGGGATGCGGAATGGAGACGGCGGGCCTTTCGGCTCTATCGTGGTGAGGGGAGATGAAGTGGTAGGGGAAGGATGGAACCAGGTGCTGACCCACAACGATCCCACGGCGCATGCCGAAGTAGTGGCTATCCGGGACGCCTGCCAGCGGTTGGGTACTTTCCAGTTGTCTGATTGTGAGATTTTTACTTCGTGCGAGCCCTGTCCCATGTGCTTCGGGGCTATCTACTGGGCGCGCCCGCAAAGGGTTTTCTTCGCCAATACGAAAGAAGAAGCGGCGGCCATCGAATTCGACGATTCCTTTATTTACCATGAATTGGAATTGCCTTACGGCGACAAGAAAATCCCCTTTATACTCATGCCCGAAGAAGCGGCGAAAGACGTATTCCGGGAATGGGCCCGAAAATCCGATAAAACCAGTTATTGACGGCTATCTCCGTGCGAAATGGTAAATCCAGTATAGCGCGATGGCCATGAAGAGGACGATCAGCGCCACGATGGCGATGTAGAGGTAGTAGTTCTCTTTTTCTTCCGGCGGTTCTTCCGGCGGAGACTGTGCAACACATTCCACTTCGCCTGCCGCAGCCATCCGGGGATCTGGTCTTTCCGCGAAATGGCCGACAACCCTTCCACAGCTTCGCTGCAAAGCTCACAGTCTTGCAGGTGCATTTCAACCTCGTGCCTTTCGGAAGCACTCAGTTCACCCTTGACGTAGGCCAGCAGCTTGTCTTGCGAGGGACAGGCGGTTTCGGTGAATATGTCAGCAAAATGGTCGTTCATATCTGTTAAGGCGTTGCCTGCTATTGCAAGTTAACGCATATTTTTACTGTACTTTTCCAATAAAATTTTAAGGTTGCGTTTTCCGTTCTGGATGTAGCTTTTTACCTGCCCGGCGTTGAAACCGGTGATGTCGGATATTTCCTGGTAGCTTTTCTTCTCGAGATAAAAAAGGCGCACGGTCACGGCCTGTTCTTTGTTCAATTCCCCCAACGCCCGTTCCATATTGTCGAGCATCAGGTCTTTCTGCACATGTGCCACATGCCGCACGTCTTCCTGCTCCGCCACGCCGGGCACCAGTTCCTCCTTCAGTTCTACGTCTTTCTTATGCCGCAGCTGCATGAGGCAATGGTTTTTGGCGACCTGGTAAATCCAGGCTTTGAAATAGATCACGTCATGCTTGTGGATTTCGGATAGTACTTTCAGGAAGATTTGCTGCACGCTGTCGCGCGCGTCTTCTTCATTCTTGAGATACTTCATGCAAAGGCCCAGCAGCAGGATGGCGTACCGGTCGAACAGGACGCCTATCCATTCGGTATTGCCATCGGCTTTATACCGTTGGAGCAGGTCCTGGTCGCTCATGTGTTGATATTGGTCGGAGGATGGATGCACGTTTTTACAGTAGCGTTCTCAATTGAGATGCATAAGTAAACAAATTCCATAAATATTTCAAATGGAAGCGGGTCAATTCATGCTGCTGAGTTCTTCCTGTGCGAGGGATTTCATCGGGCTTTCGGAATTCGCGATATCGCGCAACATCCGGCGGGCTTTGCCTTTCTGGCCTTTCGCACGGTAGCAGATGGCCATCTGGTAACGGGCACGCTCTGCGTATTTGCCTTTATCCGAAAGTTTGCGGAATTGGTTGATGGCTTCGTTGTAATCGCCCTGTTGCTGGTATTGCATGGCGCTCCGGTACACATAGTCGTCCCCGTTAGCCGGTTTCGCAGCCGGTTCTTCTTCTTTCTCTGCTTTCGCAACGGGCGCGGGCTCGGGGGCTTTTTCCTTCGGCGCTTCCTTCTGCGGCTCTTTCGGCGTTTCGGCCGGCGGTGGCGGCGTTTGCGCGGCCAGTTTCCGGGTGTTCGTATCGGCAGGCGGCAGTTTGGGCAGCGCACTGTCTTTCACGATCTTTTTCTTCTGCGCGGTGTCTCGTGTGGGAACGGGCGTAACAGCCGCCGAAATACGGGAAGTATCGCGGTTGCTGTATTTGGTCTGGATCACCAGCGGCTCCTGCACGGGCTCGGCATTCGCCTGGTAATTGCCGACTTCAGCGCCTTTGGGCGCCGGCAGTACCACGACTTCCGCGGCGCGCGCGGGCAAGACGGCCATCGGGGGCCGGTTTTTCAGGTGCTGCTGCAGGAGGAAAATACCGCCTCCGCCGAACGCAAGGAAGATGATCGTCCAGAAGTAAGACTGGGCGCTGTCTGTGAAGGTTTTGCGCTCCTGCTGCGGTTGTTTGGCCGCGAATTGTTTTTGCTGGCGAACGGGTGGGGGAGCGGGCGCAAACTCCCGCTGGATATAATGACTGAGCTGGTGGCTCAATTGCTGGAAAGATTCGATGTTCGCGGGATTTTCGAGCGTGGCGAGCGCGTCGTTGCAAAGGTCGCATTCCACGAGGTGCTGTTCCACCAAATGCTGTTCCACAACGGTCATCTGGCCGAGATGGTAACGGCGCATCTGGTCCCTGTTCAGACATCGTACGGGAGTGAAGATCCGGATGATCCTTTCTTGTCTTGGAGAATGACTATTCATATGCCGCCTCTTTCATATACGTAGCAACCTGTTGACGGATGCTTTTCAGCCGGTCCCTGACCTGGCCGGAATCGATGTGCCGCGAGCGCGCAAGCTCCTGCAGGGGCTTGTGCTCGAGGTAAAATTCATTAAGCAGGTCCATATCCTCGGGGATCAGCCTGCCGAGTGCATTTTCCAGCTGTGCTGCCAATGCCATTTTTTCGATGGGGTTGTTGCCGGCATGTTCTACCCGGCTTTCCAACTCGCGCATGGCCGCCGGAGGGGCCTTTCGGGTTTTACCGAAATACTGCTGGACGAGCCCGTGCATGATTTCGTTGACTCTGCCGGTGGCATGCTGCAATTGATCGAATAACTTGCCGGTCAGTTCGGGGAATACGGTTTCTGCTGGATGCCGCTCATCGAGCCCGGGTAAACAAACCGCCACCAGCAGGTGACTATACCGGTCCAATAAAACCCCGGCAGCCTCTCTTTCCCGGAATTTCCGGAAGCGGAGAAGCAGTTCCCTGTCGCTGAGGTTATTTAACTGGAGATGCATATATACTATGATTATATTTACGTAAATCCGGGCCAAAAGTTCACGGGTCACGTCATATTATTTAAACAATTAACATGCCATTAGCGATCACGATTGTGCCGGTCATGCCCCTCCGGGCGGAGCCTTCGCACCGGGCTGAAATGATTTCCCAGGCAGTTTTCGGGGAATGTCTTGAAACAGAAACCGTTACGCAAGACGGTTGGGTGAAAGTACGGATGCAATACGAAGGGTATGAGGGCTGGGTAACGCTTTCGCACCTGGAAACCATTCCGCAGGGCTTGTTCGAGGCGCCCCCCACGCATGTGGTGCGCCACTGGCAGGCCGTACTGCAGTTGAACGGAAAGCCCGTCCACGTGCCCTACGGCAGTTTGCTGAAGCTGGGCACCGCTGAATGGGGGAGCGTATCAGTAGCGGCCGGCGAAGGGATCGTGCCCTTTAAGCCGGCTCCCGCGCCGCGGGAGGCCTGGGAGCCCATTGCCATGGAATTCCTGAATACGGGGTATTTATGGGGCGGGAAAACGGTGTTCGGCACAGACTGTTCCGGCTTTACACAAACCGTGTATAAAATTCTCGGCATCCCCTTACTGAGAGACGCCTACCAGCAGGCCGCACAGGGAGAAACCATTTCGTTCCTCCAGGAAGTAAAACCCGGCGACCTGGCGTTTTTCGACAATCCCGAAGGGCGCATCACCCACGTGGGCATTATGCTCGACGAGCAGCGGATCATCCATTCGTCCGGGAAGGTGCGCATCGATCCGGTAGACAATCAAGGCATCGTGAACGCCGACACGGGCGAGCGGACGCATAAGTTGCGGCTCATCAAACGGTTGTTCTGACAGGTTTTCGTCAAAAAACAGGCCCCCACGCGCTTTGTGCATGGGGGCTTTTTATATGAAGAGAGTAGCAATTGAATTACCGGGCTTTCCCGATCAGCTCCGGCCGCCCGCTGGCGCGGATTTCCAGCTTCACGTCGGCACCATTCTCCCCGGAATATTTCCCGTCAAATACAATCTCGTTTACGCCGGCCGACAAAACAGGCAGTGCTTTTTCCAGTTTGATCGTTTCTATCAGTTGCCATTGCCGGTTGAAGAGTTGCACGGTTTTGCCGTCGCATTTCAGGAACTGGTTCCGTTTCAATGCAATGGGCAACACGAGGGCATCCTGGCGGTTGATGGCGATGGAGATCTGGTCGAAAGTGACGTCCGGATCGGATTCTTTCGTGGGCGCCAGCGTGATCATGAACGAAACGGGTTGCGGATCGGCCGGATTGTTGAAATTGAACGAGGAAAATACCGGCTCGCCGGGTTGTTTCAGGAGTTGCTGATGTTTGAAATAAGCGTTGTACACCGGCGTCAACTGGTAGGCATTACCGGGTGCCGATTCCAGGTGGAATTCGTGCTGAAGGCTCCGCATCTGCGCTTTTTGCGCTTCGGAGAAAGTGTTTTGCATGCGGGCCTGTTCCCAGGTTTTGATCAGCGCCAGCACTTCATCTTTTTTACCGTGTTTTTGCAGGGTTTCCAGACTGGTCGATAACCCGAATCCCGCGTTGTAACCTGCGCCCATGGCCAGCATCCACTCAATGTCTTCGGGCGTGGTTTCTGGCCGGAGGCTGAACCAGCCGAGCATGGAGGGCATGAGGTTGCGTCGGTAAAATTGCTGGTTTTTCAAACGAAGTTGCAGCTGGCTTTCGCGGAACCCGGCGTACCAGGGCTCACCCCAGTTCATCCGGGTGTAGGTGTGCCAGAAGAAATGCCCGGGCATGCTGGCGTCGTTGATCACTTTGCCTTTCAACTCGGGCGAAAGCGCATCGTACCATGTCTGCGTAAACAATTGCCGCGCATATTGGCCCATGCCGGATGAATGGCAGCCTTCGAGCCCGTCGAACGAAATCTGCATGAGCCCGGTTTCGTTGAAAAGCCGCGCGATCGTTTTCGACATTTCTTCCTGCAGCGCGTAGTTGGTGAGGAATACTTTATAGCCGTGGTCCATCAGTTTGCCGATGGTGTCGCGCTGCGCATGGGCAACAGCTTTGGTGCCGAAGGCGCCGCGCTGGCAATCGAGCAGTTTCCAGGGTGCGGATGCGGAAACGCCGCCGTACCGGATGATCTCATCGCCTACCACAACGGCTTTCAGCGTATTATTCTGGAACTGGTTGAAGAAAAGCGCGTCTTCGATCCCGATTTCTTTCGCAGTTGCGTCAATGGCATCGCTGAGCCGGGAGTAGCCGACTTTCGCCAGTCGCGGATCGGGAACGGGCGTTACGTACGGATCGTTGGTGGTGATGAAGTTAGACAAGGTATGCACCCCCAGGCGAACGCCTTTCGCTTTCGCCGCTTCCACACATTGGCGAAGACTGACCCAGTTTTGCGGGAAGTCGCGCGGGTGCAGCTTGAAAGATCCCCATTGTTCGAAGGGATCGCCGTGGTAAAGGTACCTGAGGCCGGCCTGCTGCGTTACGGCGATGGCTTCCTGCAAATTGGCGTTGCCGAAATTCATGATGAGGTACGATTCGGAAGCGTGGGTGGCCTGTTTTCCCCAAACGCCGTCGAGCATCGGGTGCGGCAATCCTTCCTTCAATTCGATCTGCGAGATGGTCGGCAGCACATCGGCGGTGGCTACGCCAAACAGGGCGATTTTACTGCCGGTTACGCCGCCGTCCTGGAAAGCAGGCGCGAGGTAAGCGGTGTGCGCCCAGTTTTCGATGATCCGGTCTTTCCCGCGGTTGCGGCAATAAGCCTGCAACACGGCACCGAAGGCAGTGGGGCGCGCCACATCGCCGCGGAACAGTTGCTTGTGCATATCGTCTTCCTTCACATCTACTTTATTGCCGCCTTCAAAAATATCGTAAGAGGGCTCTACGTCACTTTCCGCATTGGGATAGCCGCCCAGGGTTTTGATGTTCAGCGCCTGGATGCCGATGGCGAATTCTTTATTGCGCACAACGCCCACCACTTCGCCGACCGTGTCTGCGATGCTGGTGGGATAGGGGCCCCAGAGCACGAGCTCCACTTTCTCGGCCGGTGTAATCTTCGTGAGCTCGAAGCGGAGGTAACGGTCGTTGGATTGCACTTTCACGGTAGCTTCCACGCCGGTTTGCGGGTAGGATAACGCCAGTTCCGACTTTTTCGGATTCCAGGTGCAGGCGCGGGGGGCATGGATGGTGCCGTCTTTCTTCACGCTCAGCAAAGCGTTGGCTTCCGCCGCTACGAGGAATTCCTTTTGCAGCGCGAGGCTCTTCATGCTGGTAACTTTCCCGGTGTTATCCAGCTGGAGGCTCCATTGCTTCGTTTTGAAGTTTACCTGCGCAAAGGCGGGCGCCGCGGCCGAACCGGTGAAAATAGCCAGGCATAGGAGGAGCCGCCCGGCGAGTGGTCTTTGTTTCGTTGCCATATGTGAGATATACGGGATGTGCTGGTTTGTTGATTTGTAAAAAAACAAGATACCTGGACAGACTTTGGTAAACCACCATGTTTTTGACGGATTGTAACGTTTTATTTGCAGGCGCGTTCGTAATGGGCTTAAAATCAACGGTATAGGCATAAAAAAGCCGCCGGGACGATGGTCCCGGCGGCTATATGTGCGTTTTTGCAGGCAGTTATTGCTGCGTGAAGGTCTTGTTGTACAGTTCGAAAGCGTCGCGGATGATTTCTTCCGCTTTGGCTTTATTACCGAATTCTTCCACTTTTACCGTCTTCTTTTCCAGGGTTTTATACTCTTCGAAGAAGTGGCGGATCTCGCTCAGCAAGTGCGGGGGAGCTCGGAGATATCGTTGATATGGGCCACGCTCATGTCGTGCGCTGCCACGGCGATGATCTTGTCGTCTGCCTCGCCGCCGTCGATCATCTGCATAACCCCGATCACTTTGGCGTCCATGATGCACATGGGTACCACTTCGATCTGGGAGAGGATGAGGATATCCAGCGGGTCATTATCGTCGCAATATGTTTTCGGGATGAAGCCGTAGTTGGCGGGGTAATACACGGAGGAATACAGCACACGGTCCAGTTTCAGCAGGCCGCTGTCTTTGTCGAGTTCATACTTGGCACGGGAGCCCTTCGGGATTTCGATAATGCCGGTTACCGTGTGGGGGGCATTTTCGCCGGGGCTTACGCTGTGCCATGGATTCGTTGTCGTCATTCAATCTTGCTTTAAAAAAATATGATATCAATCTCGTTTACTGACGGGTAAAAACGGCGAACGGGTTGAAGTTCAACCCGGCCGGATAAGAAAACCCGGTTTGTTCAGTGCGCAAAATTAATGAACAAACCGGGAATAGCTATAAAAAATTGGGAGAGATCATTTTACGAGCGCCGAATCCACGGGTACAACGGGCGACATGGAGTTCATGTCCATGGTGCCGGGGGGGACGGAAGTCGGGAGGATGCTTTCGAGGGTGAGGGATATTTTCCACTGTCCGTCTTCCTTCACGAGGTGAAGGGTTTCCTGAGAGCTCACGGAGGAGTTGAGGATGGTGACGGTGGCTTTATCGCCTTCTTCGTCGTGGTTTACCACTTTCAGCTTGGCGTTTTTGATCTTTTCCCGTTCATTTTCATTGCGTTTGCCGTCGAAAATGGAATACAGGAGGATCACCGACTGGGATTCTTTCGTGGCGTATTCTTTGGCACGTTCGAAATTCGATTCCTGGATAGCGTGCATAAACTCCAAGGCAACCTCCTGCGGCTCGGGTTTTTTCTTGCAGCTGCTAATGCTGAGCGCCAGGCCCGATGCGCACATAAGGTATAAAAATCGCCTATAATAGCTCATGTGGTTGATAGGTTAATGTTTATTATGTCTTACCGCAAAAGTAGATGGAATCTTCCAATTGCACAACTTACGACAACGGCTGTTAAGGCCGTGTTAATTGTGGTCCTTCTGCTTATGGTCCTTATGATCTTTCTGATGGTGGTGTTCCCGTTCTTTTTCCCTTTCCTTTTCGCGTTCTTCTTCCTGTGCCGCGGCTTGGTCGTAGGCCTTGATGATGGCTTTTACCAGGCGGTGGCGAACCACGTCTTCTTCGTCGAGCTCCAGGTAACCGATCCCGTCCACGTTCCGGAGGATGCGGGCTGCTTTGCCGAGGCCGCTCTTCTGGTTTTTCGGAAGGTCGATCTGGGTAAGGTCTCCCGTGATGATCGCTTTGGCGGAGGAGCCGATACGGGTGAGGAACATCTTCATCTGCAGGTCTGTGGAGTTCTGGGCCTCGTCCAGCAGAATGAAGGCGTTATCGAGGGTACGGCCGCGCATATAGGCGAGGGGGGCTATTTCGATGATCCGGTTGGTCATGAAATAGTTGAGCTTGTCTGGCGGGATCATATCGTCGAGCGCGTCGTACAAAGGCCGCAGGTACGGGTCGATCTTTTCCTTCAGGTCGCCCGGCAGGAACCCGAGGCTTTCGCCGGCTTCTACCGCGGGGCGGGTGAGGATGATCTTGCGGACGGCTTTGTTTTTGAGGGCGCGGACGGCGAGGGCGACGGCCGTGTAGGTTTTACCGGTACCGGCGGGGCCGATGGCGAACACGATGTCGTTCTTGTCTGCCAGGGTCACCATTTTCTTCTGGTTGGCCGTTTTGGCGCGCACGGTGCGGCCGTTGGGGCCGAAAACGAGCACGTCGTTGGGATTGCGGTCCTTGAAATGGTCGATGCCGGAGCCTTCTTCCTCTCCGAGGATCTGTTCAAAATAGTTTTCGCTGAGGTGGCCGTTCCGCTCGAGGTAGCTGACGATCTGACCGATCTTTTCGCGGGCGGTGGCCACTTCTTCAGGAGCGCCCGACAATTTCAGCTGCGTGCCGCGGCTGAGGATCTTCAGTAGAGGGAACTTTTTCTTTAGTAAGTCCAGTTTTCCGTTGTTAACCCCGAAAAACTCGATCGGGTTTACGCTGTCCAGGTTAATGATGGATTCTGTCAAGTGCGGTTCGATTTAATCTTGTCCATAGTTTCGGAATCTGAACAGTGCGTTTGAGGTAGAACGGCGGACGGGATGCGCCCGCCGTTCTTTATTCAGAGACTGGATCAGATCCGGTATCCGTTCTGTTTGAACGCTTCTACGCGTTCAGCGATTTGCTTGTTGCCAAGAGCGAGGATGCGTGCTGCGAGTACCGCCGCGTTGCGCGCACCGGCTTTACCTACGGCCAGGGTGCCTACGGGCAGGCCTGCGGGCATCTGTACAATGGAGTACAGCGCATCGATACCGCCCGGTAAACCACCGTCCAGGGGAACACCCAGTACAGGGAGGGAAGTATAGGCAGATACTACGCCGGGCAATGCCGCCGCCATACCTGCTGCTGCAATAATCACGCCGTAACCCTGGGATTGCGCGTTCACAACGATCTCGCGAACCTTGTCGGGATTACGGTGGGCAGAAGCCACAACCATTTCGTTTTCGATGCCAAAGAACTGTAAGTGGTTCTGAGATTCCTGCATTACGGGCTTATCGCTTTCCGAGCCCATGATAATTAAAACTTTCATTTGAGTATTAATCTGCTATAAATTAACGTAAAAAAATGATTATTTGTTTCCTGCGTCAAAGATATATCATCATGACTTAACAAATCATTTCAGCCCCCGTGAAATTTTCAACATCCGTTCCATTCCCCTTAATTCCCATACTGATAAGTTAATTTTGTGTAATATATTGACTACATTCGCGCATCAACTAGCCTATGCCTAACAGTCCATCCCGATGATCGATCCTTTGCTGACACAGGTGATCGAAGCCCTTCCAGACCCCGTAGCCGTGTTCGACACGCAATTGCGCCTGGTAACGGTGAACAGCGCTTTCTCCGAAGAAAGCCGCCGCCACCTCGGCTTTGCCCTTCAGCCAGGAGATAGTCTTCGCCGGCTGGCAGACCTCCATCCCGGCATCGCCGAACATTCCATGCACCACTGGGCCAGCGCCCTCGGCGGCCATCGCGTGGCCTTCGAACTGCAGTACGGCCAACCGCCCCTCCGCTACCAGGTTTCCTGCAGCCCCCTGCTGAACGACCGCAAAGAGGTATTCCAGGTCATGATGGTGATCCGCAACATACAGGCCGAAACCGAAGCCCGTGAAAACGAACGCTTCTTCCGGTCCGTCCTCGAAAACCTCCCCGTCGGCCTCCAGGAATTCACGCCCGAAGGTTGGCATCGCAACATGAACGGCGCCCAGCGCATCATCCTCGGCGCCAATCATGCCGCCAACTCCGCGCCCTATAACGTTTTCGACGATCCCTTCAACCGCCGCAACGGCCTTTCGGCCTTGCTCGACGAAGTAAAACAACATAAAGCGCCCGTCAAACGGGAAATGATGCTCAAATACCAGGAGCTTCACGATGAAAACGTGACCCGCATCCAGCCGATGTATTATGAAGTGACCGGTTTTCCCGTGCTCGACCTCCAGGGCGACATCGAGTGCCTCTTCATCATCCTCAGCGAGATCACCGAAAAGAAACTGGCCGTGCTCAGCCTCGAAAAGAGCGAACGGCTCCTGCACACCATCGTCGAGAACCTGCCGGTCGGGTATATTCAATTCGACAACTTCGGGTTTATCCGTCGCGTCAACCAGACGCAGCGCAAATTTTTCGCCAGCACCGGCCTGGAAGAGCAGCCAGACAGCAATCTCGTGCAAGACCCTTTCGCGCGGCTCTTCGAGCTCGACCAGCTTTTCATGGAAGTATTGCAACGGGGGAAAGTGGTGCGGCTGGAGAAGAAACTCGAGTTCCAGGTGCATACCGGCGCCGGGAAGATCGACCGGGAAATTTTCCTCGACCTCACCATGTTCCCGGTAGAAGACCCCGTAGACAAAGACCAGATCGTGGTGGCGCTGGTGAACGACATCACCGAAAAGAAGCGCCAGGAGCTGGAAAGCACCAAAGTCCAGGAATCGCTCCTGCAAACGGGCGAGATCGGGAAGATCGGTGGCTGGGAGATGGACATGGCCTCCAGGCACCTGCGGTGGAGCGGACAAACCTATAAAATCCACGAACTGCCGCCCTATGCCACCATCAACGTGGAAAAGGCCCTGTCGTTCTACGAGCCCGAGTCCCGCGCGCGGATGGACCAGGCCATCGCCGCGTGCATGAGCCGCGGGAAGGCGTACGATCTGCAGGTGACCATCATCACGGCGCGCAACAACACGCTGCAGGCCCGCGTGATCGGGAAGCCGGAATACCGCAACGGGCGGATCGTGCGGATTTACGGGGTGATCCAGGACGTGACGGAGCAGTTCCGCATCCGGAACCAGCTCACCCGGAACGCCGAGCTCATGCGGTTGTTCTTCGACACCATCGATATGGGGTACGCCGTGATGGACAAGGAAGGGAAGGTCAACTTCATCAACCGGAAGGCCCAGGAGATCGTGGACCATGGCAAGGTGATAGGGCGCAATATTTTTGAAGTGTTCCCTTCGCTGGTGGGGTCTACGTTCCATGCCCGCGTACGGCAATGCATCGAGGCGCAGGCGCCCGTTTCGTTCTCGAACTACCTCCCGCAGCTCGATAAATGGTACGAATTCCTGCTGGCGCCCATGCAGGACGGCAGCATTTCCATCTTTACCCGCAATATTACCGACAGCAAAAAGATGCAGCGGGAATTGCGGAAAGCGAACGAGCAGCTGTCTTCCCTCAATAAATTCCTCGTCAACCAGAACAAGCAGCTGGAAGACTTCGCGCATATCACTTCCCACAACCTCCGCGCGCCGATCGCCAACCTGAAGGCGCTCATGCAGATCATGAACGAAACGGGGAATGAGCAGGAGCGGGAAATGTACCGGGGGATGTTTGCCGAAGTGATCCGAAATATCGACGAAACGCTCAACGACCTGATCGAGATCGTGCAGATCCGGAAAGATCTGAACGTGGAAAGGGAAACGCTGGCTTTTTCGGACCGGTTGCAGAAAGTGAAGGATATCCTGCTGGTAGACATGGAAACGAGCGGCATGCGGCTCACGGCGGATTTCACCGAAGCGCCCCATATCGATTATCCGCGCATCTACCTGGACAGTATCCTGCAAAACCTCCTCACCAACGCCATCAAGTACCGGTCGCCGGAACGCAAGCCCAGCCTGCATCTGAAGAGTAGGGCAGTGGATGGGGGCATTATGCTGACGGCGGAAGACAACGGCATGGGGATCGATATGGAGCGGTATGGCGCCAAATTGTTCGGATTCCGTAAGACATTCCATAAAAATAAAGACGCCAAGGGCATAGGCCTGTTTATCACGAAAACGCAGATAGAAGCGATGGGTGGGAGTATACATGCCGAAAGTAACCTGGGTGCAGGAACGAAATTTATCATTACCTTCAGGCCCGAATAGCAATTCTATGAAGCCGCTACATTCGATCTTTATAGTAGACGATGACCCCATTCACCAGCAGATCACTGAAATCATGCTGGAAAGACTGAGGATCGCTGATGCAGTCACTAAATTCTCTGACGCACAGGATGTGCTGGACCATATCCGCGTCAATACCGCAGACCAGGCTTCCCTGCCGGACCTGATCCTGCTGGACCTCAATATGCCTGTTATGGACGGGTGGGAATTCCTCGAAGTATATGCCGGGATCCGGCATCAGATCGCCAAAGACATTCGGATTTATGTGCTCACTTCCTCTATCGACGAGCGCGACCGGCAGCGGGTAGACCAGTTCGACTTCGTGTCTGGCTACCTTACCAAGCCTTTGACCAACGATATTATCATGGCATTGTTACCGTAACGGGGCGTTTCAGCTCGCGGATGGTGGCGGCAGGGTTTGCTGAAGAGAAAACCGTGTTGCCGGCTACTAGTACGTCTGCTCCCGCTTCGACCACGAGCGCCGCGTTTTGCGTGGTGATGCCGCCGTCTACCTCGATGAGGGCGGTGGAGCCCGTTCTGCGGATGAGGTCGCGCACCTGGCGGAGCTTGATGTAGGTTTGTTCGATGAAATGCTGGCCGCCGAAACCGGGGTTCACGCTCATGATGAGCACCAGGTCGAGGTCGGTGATGATGTTTTCCAGCTGGCCCACGGAAGTGTGGGGGTTAAGGGCTACACCGGCTTTCATGCCCAACCCTTTGATCTGCTGGATGTTGCGGTGGAGGTGGCGGCAGGCTTCGATGTGGACGGTCAGGTAATCTGCGCCGGCCTTTGCGAAAGCTTCCGCGTATTTTTCCGGCTCCTCGATCATGAGGTGCACGTCATTCACTTTTTCGAGATTTTTGTAACGGCGGAAATCACCGGCAGCCCAAAGCTGATGTTGGGCACGAAGCGGCCGTCCATGACGTCGAGATGCAGCCAGTCGGCGTGGCTGTCGTTGATCATTTCCACATCTTTCCCGATTTCGAGAAAATTAGCGGCGAGGAGGCTGGGGGCGATGAGCGGTATTTTCTTTTCCAAGGCGTTACGAGTTTTCAAGCAGGTACAATACTACAGATTTTTAGCCGAATCGAGCAGGTGTTGCGCTTCGGGGAAATTTTTCCGGAAGGAAAGGGCTTTGGTGAGATCGTCGAGCCCCGCGGCCTTGTTCCCCAGTTGCAGCAAGGTTTTCCCGCGGCGGTAGAAGGCGTCTGCGTTGGTGGGATCGGCTTTTGCGGCCATGTTGTAAGACACGAGCGCGTCTTTGGCGTTGCCCTGCGCGGCCAGCAGGTTGCCGATGGCGATGTAGGCCGGTGCGTAGGCGGGGTTGCGGCGGATGGCTTCGCTGAACTCGTCCCAGGCTTCGGGGATCTTTCCCGCTTTTTCCAGGCACTCGCCGGTGAGGAACGGGGCTTCGGCAGAGGAGGAGTCGATCCTGGCGGCAAGGCGGTAATAGTTCGTGGCGTTTTCATAGCTGCCGAGCGCGGCGATCATATCCGCCGTGAGCATCACCACTTCATATTCGCTGGAATCCTGCCGGATGTGGATGGCGGAAGTCAGCAGTTCGATGGATTTGACGGTGTCTTGCTGCCGCAATGCGATCAATCCGCGGATATACAGCGCCTGCGGCAGTTTGCCGGGCGCCTGGGCGATGATGGCCGCCTGGCTGTCTGCCGCGGCGAATTCGTTATGTTCGATGAGGGCGTTGGCGAGCCAGACGCGCAGGTTCAGATCGTTCGGTTGTACGGCCAGGTCGGTCCGCATGTTGTGAATGGCGACGGCGAGGGAATCTGCGGCGGGCGCCGGCTGCTGTTTTCCGGGATCGGCCTGCTGGCCGCATGCGCACAACAGCGCCGGCAGCGCCCAAAGTAAATGGCGGGTGTTCATCGCCCAAACATACAGAAATCCCTGTTATTTCGCATCCTCCGTAACGGCGGCTTTCGCGGTTTGCAGGAGCCAGTCGCGCATTTTGTTATAGTCTGCATCCATCAGTACGGCTTCTTTCTGCATGCCATCGAGCACCATAATCCGCTCCGGCGCCTGGATAGCGTCTGCGAGGCCCGGGGGCATCGTGTTGGCGAACTTCACTGGGTGCGCGGTTTCCAGGAAAATACCCAGGTGGCCGGGGTGCGTTTCCATGTATTTTTTCAGGCCCAGGTACCCTACGGCGCCGTGCGGGTCCATGAGGTAGCGGCGGCGGGCGTAGACGTCTTCCATCGCGGCAACGGTCTGCTCGTCGGTGAAGCGGAAAGCGGAAAGACGGGCTTTCAGCGCCCGGTCGTTCTGCGCGAAAAGCTGCAGGATGCGCACGAAGTTGCTGGGGTCTGCCACGTCCATGGCGTTAGATAGTGTGGCGGTGGCGGGTTGCGGCTCGTATCTGCCGTTCTCCATGAATCGCGGCACGGTGTCGTTCACGTTGGTGGAGGCGATGAAATGGGGGATGGGAAGCCCCATCGCAGCGGCCATCATGCCGGCGCAGATGTTGCCGAAATTACCGCTGGGAACGGAGATCAGGGGTTCTTTCTTCCACTGTTTCACTTTCCGGTACGCCATGAAGTAATAAAACATCTGTGGCAGCCACCTGGCTACGTTGATGGAGTTAGCGGACGTGAGGGGCCTCCGGGCCTGCAGTTCCTCGTCGAGGAAAGCCATTTTCACCAGTCGCTGGCAATCGTCGAACGTGCCTTTGATCTCCAGCGCGCGGATGTTGCGGCCGAGGGTGGTGAGCTGTTTTTCCTGGAGGTCGCTGACTTTGCCGGAAGGGTAGAGGATCACTACTTCCACACCTGGCACATCGTAGAACCCGCTGGCCACGGCGCCGCCGGTATCGCCGGAAGTGGCTACCAGTACGGTGACGGGCTTCTCTTCATCTTTCCGGAAATACCCCAGGCATCCGGCCATGAACCGGGCGCCCACGTCTTTGAACGCCAGCGTAGGCCCGTGGAATAACTCGAGTGCATATACGTTGTCTTCCACTTCCCGGAGCGGGAAAGGGAAAGTGAGCGTTTCGCGGATGATCTGGGTGAGCGCCTGTACGGGAATGTCGGCGCCCACGAAAGGCTGGATCACCTTGCGGGCGATGTATTGGGGATCGTATTCTTCGAGCCTTTCGATGAAATCCTTCTCCAGCCGCGGTATTTCAACGGGGAAATAAAGCCCTTTGTCGGGCGCCAGGCCGCGGATGACGGCTTCGCGGAAGGAAACGCGGTGCTGGTGGTTCTGGAGGCTATAGTACTGCATGTTGATGGGCTTTGATGGCTTTTACGCCGGTGGAACTGATGCGGGAAACGTGAATGTGATAGTCGACGCCGAGCGGTGCGTAGATGGATTCCATCATGGCGGCCACGGTGCGGGCGTTGGCTTCCCCTTTGGAAAGCATGAAAACGGACGGGCCGCTGCCGGAAATCCCTCCGCCCAGGGCCCCCGCTTCGCGGCAGCGCAGCTTCAGGTCGTGGAACGCGGGGATGAGTATGGAGCGGATCGGCTCAACGATGACGTCTTCCAGGGCGCGGGCGATGAGGTCATAATCTTCGCGGTACAGCCCGGCTACGAGCGCGCCTACGTTGCCCCACTGGCGGATGGCGTCTTTGAGCATCACCTGCTGTTTGAGGATCTCCCGCGCATCGGCCGTCCGCACCTCGATCTGGGGATGGATCACCGTCACCCAGAGGTCGGCCGGCGTGTGCAGGGCGATCACGTCCAGCGGCTGATAGCTCCGCACGAGCGTGAAACCGCCCAGGATGGCCGGGGCCACGTTGTCGGCATGCGGCGTGCCGCAGGCGAGGCGCTCGCCTTCCATCGCAAAACGGATCAGCGCGTCGGAGGAAAAATGATCGTTGAGCAGCATATTCGCGCCCGCCACGGCACCGGCCGCGCTTGCTGCGCTGGAACCGATACCGCTGCCGGGATGGATGTTTTTGCGGATGGCGATCTCCATGCCCACTTCCGGTTTGCCGTATTCCTGCAGCAGCGCCTGCAAAGCCACGCCCGCTACGTTCAACGACGCTTCCAGGGGAGCTTCGCGCCTTCGATGGAAGTGATGCGCACGCCGGGCGTGTCAGACAGGCGGATGTCCATTTCATCGCCGGTGCTTTCCAGCGCCAGCCCGATCACGTCGAACCCGCAGGCGACGTTGGCTACGGTGGCCGGGGCAAATACCGTAACGGATGGCTTGTTTTCCTGGTTCATATCTTTCATTTAACGAACGGTTCTGATAATGTCTGCAAATATGCCCGAAGCCGTTACATCGGCCCCGGCGCCCGCGCCTTTCACGATCAGCGGTTGCGCGGCATAACGCTGGGTGGTGAACAGCACGATGTTGTCTTTTCCTTCCAGCTGATAAAACGGGTGCTGCGGGCCTACGGACTGCAATCCCACGGAAGCCTTCCCCATATGGTAGCGCGCCACGAACTTCAGCCGCTCGCCCTTGTCTGCCGCGTTTTTCAGCAGTTGTCCGAAGTGCGGCGCGCAGGTATCGAGCTGCTCGAAGAAGGCCGGAACATCGGCTGCGTTGAGGCAGGCATCCGGCAGGAAGGAATGGTTGTCGATATCGTCCATTTCCAATACCGCGCCGCTTTCGCGGGCCAGGATGAGGATTTTGCGCATCACGTCTTTCCCGCTGAGGTCGATACGGGGATCGGGCTCGGTGTAACCTTCGTCCTGCGCGGCTTTCACCACTTGCCGGAAGCTGGCGCCGTTCACGAAATTGTTGAACACGAAGTTCAGGCTGCCACTCAGCACGGCTTCGATGGTTTGCACTTTGTCGCCGCTGCGCACGAGGTCGTTGAGGGTATTGATGACCGGGAGCCCCGCGCCCACGTTGGTTTCGAAGAGGAAGGAAGCGTTGTACTTGCGGGCCAGGTCTTTCAATTGTTTATACGAAGCATATTCCGACGAGCACGCGATCTTGTTACAGGTTACCACCGAAATGCCGTGCTGCAGGAAGTTAGCGTAAAGCCCTGCAACGGCTTCGCTGGCGGTATTGTCGACGAACACGCTGTTGCGGAGGTTCATCTGCGGGATGCGGGCGGCGAAGGCGGCGAGGTCCATGGGCTCGCCGTTTTTCAGTTCGTCTTTCCAGTTCCCCAGCGGAATGCCGCTTTCGGAGAAATGCATGTTGCGGCTGTTGGCCAGGGCGATGATGCGCACCTGCACACCGAGCTCGCTGCGGAGGTAGGATTCCTGCTGCTGGAGCTGCTCGAGCAGCTTTCCGCCAACGTTGCCGGTGCCGGCTACGAAGATGTTCAGTTGGCGGGTGTCCGATTCGAAGAACACTTCATGGATAACGTTGAGTGCTTTGCGGAGGTCGTTTTTCCCGATCACGGCGGAGATATTTTTTTCGGTCGATCCCTGCGCGATGGCCCGCACGTTGATGGCATTGCGCCCCAGGGCGCCGAAGAGCCGGCCGCTCATACCGTGGTGGTTCTTCATATTGTCGCCCACAACGGCCACGATGCAAAGGTCTTTCTCCACCGTCAGCGGATTGATGCGCTTGTCATGGATTTCCTGCGCGAACTCGCCGTCTACGGCCGCTTTTGCCTTGAGCATGTCGCTTTCATTGATGCCCACGGTGATGGAGTGTTCGCTGGAGCTTTGGGTGATGAGGATGACGTTCACGCGTTCCTGGAGCAGCGCGTCGAACAGGCGGCGCGAAAATCCGGGAATGCCCACCATGCCGCTGCCTTCGAGCGTGAGCAGCGCGATGCCCTTGATGCCGGAAATGCCGGTTACCGGGTAAGGTTTTTCGCCGTTGTCCTGGATGAGGGTGCCGCCGGCCCCGGGCTCGAAAGTATTCTTGATGAGGATGGGGATCCTGCGGTTCATCACCGGCTGGATGGTGGGCGGATAGATGACTTTGGCGCCGAAGTGCGACAGTTCCATCGCTTCTTCATAAGATATCCGTGGGATGGCGATGGCCTGCGGAACGATGCGCGGGTCGGCGGTCATCATACCGCTGACGTCTGTCCAGATTTCGAGCACGCTGGCGTCCATGGCCGCTGCGATGATGGCGGCGGTGTAGTCGGAGCCGCCGCGCCCGAGCGTGGTGGTGTCTTTATCGGCGTTAGAGGCGATGAAACCGGGGAAGATGACGATTTCTGCCTGCTGCTGGTGGAAGAAAGTAGTGATATTATGATCGGTGGCGTCGAAATTGACGAGCGCGCTGCCGAAATGATTGTCGGTGAGGATGAGATCGCGGCTGTCTTTCCAGGCTGCGTTCAGGCCTTCGAGCCGCAGTTTTTCGGCCAGCATCCAGGAGGAGAGGAGCTCGCCGTAGCTCATGACTTTGTCCCGGCACCGGTCCGACATTTCCCCGACCTGGAAAATTCCGTCCAGCAAGGCTTCCAGCTGATTGAGCTGTTTCTTTACCTGGCTGAGGTGGCCGCTTTGCGCGGTGATGGGGAAGAGGTTGCGGACGGTGTCGAGGTGGAGCTGTTCGATTTCGCGGAGCACGTCGCGGTATTGTTCGTTGCCGACCGCGGCGAGATGTCCGCAGCGGATGAGTTTGTCGGTGGTGCCGCTCATGGCGGATACGACTACGGCCATGACGCTTTTACGTTTATAACGGGCTAGTATATCGCATACCTGGCTGATAGCTTGGGCGCTGCCTACGGAGGTGCCGCCGAATTTTAGGACCTGCATGTTGAATCAAGATGAATGAGGAAACGGAAGGGGAAACACCCCGCTTGCTGGGAACCGGAGAAGCCCGGTCGGTGGACGATATGTGAAAATTAACCCCGGGATGGGGTTGTAATGGTTGTGGTTGTGATAATAGTGCCCGCTGCTCCGGTGGAGTGGGAAGCAATACGGATAATATGTGAGCTGGAGTAATGCACTATTAACTTATGACGTTGATAAGACAAAGGTTATTAATTCTGCTGAAAAATGCAAACAGTTTGGCGAGATTTAGAAAATTTCTAAAGGATGCATGCCTGCCAGATGCGCAGTAATATAGCTGGAGTGCAGGTTGGTGGCTGGATGTATGTTTAATGACAAATAGATGACTAAATGCGATTCCGGAATGCGCCCAAGTATAAACTGAGTGGGCGAATTATTAGAATATCCTGCTGTATATTTACCCCTTGCCGGATACCAGTCCGTACATTTCTATACCTGGATAACAATTAAAGAATGAAAAAAATTCTGTACCTCAAGCATTGGCAATTATTTGCACTTTTTATCGGTGTTCCCGTCTTATTTCAAATAGTGACCTTCAGCGCGGCGGTTTCCGGCAACGACCCGATGCTGATTTTATTTTTTCTCCCCATCATATCTTTGGTATTAACCGGTCTTTATTTTAGCTGGTTTTATACGCTTGGGGTGAATCTCCAGGGAAAGCTACCGGCCAGGGAGAAAATGAATCTAAGCCGCTTCAAATTGTTTCTGTTGATCCCTTCGGTGTATATATTGGCTATTAGCGTTTTTATGACAGGGGCGTATTTCGTGGATCTACCCATCAGCGGGCCCGAATTCCTGGTACCTGGATTGCTGGTGCCGGTTCATCTGTTCTCCATGTTCTGCATATTTTATTCCATGTACTTTGTTGCGAAGGCATTGAAAACCGTGGAATGGCGCAGACCGGTGACGTTTTCCGATTTCGCCGGGGAGTTTTTCTTGATTTGGTTTTTCCCGATCGGGATTTGGTTCCTGCAGCCGAGGATCAATGCGATTTTTGCCGCCGGAGGAGAGGCCGATGAGGAGAAGTTTGATTTTGAAGCGTAGGCGGGTAATCAGCCAGCGCAAACGTGTTTCGGTTATTGACGCGCCTGGGTTTCCAAATCAAATTGCATATCTATCGCTGTAACCGCGGCACTGGCGGCGATGGCCGCACAGGGAATCATGGCCGATACGTAAATAAGTACGGTTATTCCTCCTGAAAAGAGGTATGCCAGGGTTTCATTGGGCATGAGCGCGAGGAAAGGAGTGGTGACCATCGCGGTGGTGAGGGAAACAAGCACTTGAATCAGTTTGATCCAGAAAAACAGAATCGTGGAAGCGGCGAAGAGGGCCGGCCGGCCGGAGTCGTTGATCTTTCTCCCTGCGCTTTTCATGACGACCAGTACGGTCATAATAGCCGTCGCGGCTTCAAATGCATTAAATACTACGGAGAGCACCCAGGAATGTACTGCGATGCTATAAATGGTGTTGTAGGAAAACGATTCTTCATTTGCATAAGTGAGCAGCCGCAGAAATTCGTATGCCGCATACAGGATCAGCGTAATCACGATCCCGGGATTGAAAAATTTTCTGCCTTCCGGCTACAAATCGCCTGGGCCGAATTGTGTGGCGGCAGGTTCTCCGGATTTCAGCATTCTTGCTGCAATAAATGCAGACGCGAGTACCATGATGTGTACCCCGCAGGTAATGCCTTCCGCGAAAGTAGTAACGGTAAGGGAGCCGGCTTCTTCCAGTTTATCGGAGCTGCCATTCAGAAAAGCCACGATAAAGAATACGATCATCCCGATAAAGACGCCGACAGCGGCGGAAAGAAAGCCAAGTTGGCGGGAGTTGGATGCGAACGGTTTGTGAAATGTTTCGATATTTTCGAGGGTATGGAGCAGCGACTGACGGATGTGAGGCCACATGGTAAGGGTATTTTTAGGTAAAGGTTGACCCAAGGTAAAAAATTTCAGGTGGTTTTGATGGATGTATTGGAATTTCCCTTAATTTTATCGGAGTTACGTATGCATCATTCGCTTACATACAAGTATCAGAGCAATTACTGCTTCCTCATGGCAACTCTCGCCATGGATTCGGCGTTATAATGCCGGGGGCTCTTTGTTGCGGCCATTCTTCCCATTTACCAGGACCGTAGTACCCATTTTCCGGCTTGCCGCCGGGAAAGCTCAATTCCACCAATTATGCCACATTATCATACGCTCGGGCAAATTCCGCATAAGCGGCATACCCAGTTCCGAAAGCCGGACGGCTCCCTGTATTCGGAGCAGCTTTTTTCGACCGAAGGGTTCTCGTCCCACTATTCCCTGCTGTACCATTGCCATCCGCCAACAGAAATCGTGAAGGTAGACGATCCCTACGCCGCCGCGCCCCGCGTAGCCGAAGAGAAAATGCTCAAGCACCGCAGTTTTCAGGGCTTCCAGGTGCAGCCAGAAAGCGATTACCTAGCCTCCCGCAAACCAGTGCTGGTGAACGCCGATTGCCATCTTTCCCTCGCTGCCCCGCGCAGCAGCATGAAAGATTACTTCTATAAAAACGCGGATGCCGACGAATTGCTCTTCATTCACGAAGGCTCCGGCATCCTCCATACACAATACGGCCGCATCGATTTCGGATATGGCGATTACCTCGTTATTCCCCGCGGCACCATTTATCAGCTCGAATTCTCCAATAGCGACAACCGCCTGTTCATCGTAGAATCTTTCAGCCCGATCCGGTTCCCGAAAAGATACCTCAGCCCTTTCGGCCAACTCCTGGAAAACGCACCCTTCTGCGAGCGCGACATCCGCCAGCCGAAAGACCTCGAAACCATCGACCAGGCGGGCGATTTCATCATCAACATCAAGAAAAAAGGCGTGATGTACCCGATCCATTACGGGCATCACCCGTTCGATGTAGTGGGGTGGGACGGATGCGAATATCCCTTCGCATTGTCTATCCACGACTTCGAGCCCATCACCGGCCGCGTGCACCAGCCGCCGCCGGTCCACCAGACTTTCGAAGGCCACAATTTCGTGGTGTGCTCGTTCGTGCCGCGGATGTACGACTACCATCCGCTGGCCGTTCCCGCGCCCTATAATCACAGCAATATCGACAGCGATGAAGTGCTGTATTATGTGGATGGTGATTTCATGAGCCGCAAACACGTAACCCGCGGCATGATCACCCTGCACCCCGGCGGCATCCCGCACGGGCCGCATCCCGGCGCAGTGGAAAAAAGCATCGGCGCAAAAGAAACCAAAGAGCTCGCCGTGATGGTAGACACCTTCCATCCGCTGCAGGTAACCGAAGATGCGCGGAACATCGAAGACGAACGCTACACCATGAGCTGGGCCGAATAAATACTACTTTTGGAAAAAATAAAAGCATGGAATACAGACAATTAGGAGACAGTGAGCTGAAAGTATCCGCCATCACCTTCGGCGCATGGGCCATCGGCGGCTGGATGTGGGGCGGCGCAGAACGGAAAGACGCCACCGAAGCCATCCGCGCCTCCATCGACCGCGGCGTAACGTCTATCGACACCGCCCCGATCTACGGACAAGGCACCAGCGAAGAAATCGTGGGAGAAGCGCTCGTGGGCATCCCGCGCGATAAAGTGCAGCTCCTCACCAAATTCGGCATGACCTGGGAAGGCACCAACGGAACGTTCGCGTTCAGCAGCCAGGACAACAGCGGAAAACCCATCGAGATTTACAAATACGCCGGGAAAGACAGCATCATCCGCGAATGCGAAGCCAGTCTCCGCCGCATGCGCACCGATTATATCGACCTCTACCAGATCCACTGGCCAGACGCTACCACGCCCATCGAAGAAACTTTCGAAGCCGTGCTGCGCCTCAAGGAACAGGGCAAAATCCGCGAAGCGGGCGTGTGCAATTACAACGCAGCGCAAATGAAAGCAGCCGATGCCGTGGTGAAGCTCGCCTCCAACCAGGTGCCCTTCAGCATGGTGGAGCGCAACATCGAAAAGGAACTGGTGCCTTATTGCATCGAAAACAACAAGGCGATCCTGGCGTACAGTCCGCTGCAACGCGGCATCCTCACCGGCAAAATCAAGCCGGACCACCAGTTCGAAGCCGGTGACCATCGCCCGAAAACGCCCTTCTATCAACCGGATAACATCGCAAGGATCAACGCTTTCCTGTCCATCATCAAACCGCTGGCGGAAAGCAAGAACGCTACGCTGGCGCAGCTCGTCATCCGCTGGACCATCGAGCGGCCGGGCATCACCGTAGCCCTCGTGGGCGCGCGCAACGCCGGCCAGGCGGAGCAGAACGCCGCAGCCATCAACGTGAAACTGACGTCTGAGGAGATCGATTTCATCAATAAGCATCTGTACGCATTGCAACTCGTATAAAATCAAAAATCATACACCAAAAACAATCTTTTTATGAACACAGCCACCGTAAAGCCAGCAACCGCGCAGGACACAGCAGACTTCCTGCCGCTCAACGGCACGGACTACGTGGAGTTTTACGTGGGAAATGCCAAACAGGCCGCGCATTTCTATAAAACAGCTTTCGGCTTCCAGTCGCTCGCTTACGCAGGTCCCGAAACCGGCGTGAAAGACCGCGTATCGTACGTGCTGGTGCAGAACAAACTGCGCTTTGTATTAACGACGCCGTTGAAGCCCGGAGGGCCCATCTCCGAACATATCGCACAGCATGGCGATGGCGTGAAAGTACTGGCCATCTGGGTCGACGATGCCCGCAAATCTTTCGAAGAAACCGTGAAACGCGGCGCCAGGCCGTATATGGAGCCGACCGTCGAAAAGGACGAATTCGGTGAAGTAGTGCGCAGCGGTATACATACCTATGGCGATACCGTTCACATTTTCGTGGAGCGGAAGAATTACCAGGGGCCCTTCCTGCCGGGGTACCGCCCGTGGCAAAGCCGTTACCAGCCTACCAGCACCGGCCTGCAGTATGTAGACCATTGTGTGGGTAATGTGGGTTGGAATGAGATGGACGAATGGGTGAATTTCTACAGCGAAACCATGGGCTTCCATAACCTCGTGTCTTTCGACGACAAGGATATCTCCACCGAATATTCCGCGCTCATGTCTAAAGTAATGAGCAACGGCAACGGGCGGATCAAATTCCCCATCAACGAACCGGCCGAAGGCAAAAAGAAATCCCAGATCGAGGAATACCTTGATTTCTATGGCGGCCCGGGCGTACAGCACATTGCCATCGCTACCAACGATATCGTTCATACCGTTGGCGAGCTGCAGGCGAGGGGCGTGGAGTTTCTGAGCGTTCCGTCGTCTTACTACGTCACCTTGCTGGAAAGGGTGGGCGAGATCGATGAAGACCTTCGTCCGCTGGAAGAACTGGGCATCTTGGTAGACCGCGATGAAGAAGGGTATCTCCTCCAGATCTTTACCAAACCGCTGCAAGACAGGCCTACCGTGTTTTTCGAGATCATCCAGCGCAAGGGCGCCAAATCTTTCGGGAAAGGCAACTTCAAGGCGCTGTTCGAGTCAATAGAGCGCGAACAGGCGCTGCGCGGCAACTTATAAACCAACCTGCTACGTGAGAAAATAAAAGCCGTTCCGGTTCGTTCCGGGACGGCTTTACTATTGCTGCGAATATCTTATTTGCCGGAACGCTGATACACCCGTACATAATCCACCAGTAGGCGCGAGGGCATGTGGGCGTCGGGGATTTCTTCGCCGCCGTGGCCCAGGGCTACATTGAGGAGCAGGTAAAAATCTTCGCGGAAGGGGAGGTTCCCTTTGCGGGCGTTCTTTGCGGCTTTGATGTCTATCGTGTTGAGGACTTTCCCGTCCACCGAAATCACCATTTCATTTTCGTCCCAGATCATTTCCCATTCATGGAACTGTTCCCCCCATTTATCGCCACCCCAGGTAGCAACGGGCCATTTGGTTTCATCCCAGGCGGTTTGCTGTTCGCCTTCCCAGGCGGCGTTGGCGAGGAGGTTGCCGCGGTAAAATTCCATGATGTCTACTTCCCCGCAGGCCGGCCAGTGAACGGGGCCGCGTTTGGCGCCCAGCATCCAGAATGCGGGCCAGCTCCCTTTGCGGACGTCTATTTTGGCCCGCATAACCACCCGGCCGTAGGTGAACTCGAATTTGCCTTTGGTGATGAGGCACGACGAAGTGTATTCCGCAAAAGGACGGTTGCGCTTCCAGTCGCCGCTGGCGGAGTCGAAACCGGGATTGGGAACGCGCTCTTTCCTGGCTTCAATCACCAGCAACCCATCCCTGCAGGTGGCGTTTTCCGGACGGTACCATTGCGGCTCCCGGTTGCGGACGAAGCCCGATTCGTAATCCCATTTGGCGGGGTCCGGGCGGCCGGGCGTTTCGAACTCGTCTGACCAGACCAGCGCGTACCCGCTGGTGTCTGCGGCGGGAACAGGATGCCCGAAGGCAAGGGCGGCGAACAGGAAGATGGATTGCATGAAAAATTCGGTTTTTGGTAGGCTTTTACCCACTAAATAGTTAAATTTGGCGTTAATATTTATGGAATTACGAGATTTATTCGGGTATCTGTTCATTTTGGCAGGGCTTATGCAACTGCTGACAGCCTACCTGATCTTCGCCGGCAACCGGCATTATGTACTAAGATTTGCCAACAAGAAGGTAGGTTCGATAATATATGTTATTTTTGCATTTATATTATTCTACCTGGCATATTATTTTCTGGCATGAATTGGTAAGACAGACTAGATATGAAGCGGTTATTCATCGGTATTTTATCCCTCCTCGGCACCTATGGTGCGCATGCGCAGCAATCCTTCCTCGAGAACCAGAAACTGTTCCCGAGGGTAGGTGAAGCGTTCAGGGAGAAGGAAGAAAGCATTAAAAAAGAGTGCGCCAAAAAAGGCATCGCCTGGCCGGCCAAACAGATTTACATCCGCAGCTTCAAGCTGGACAGTGAAATGGAGATCTGGGCACGGAACAACCCCGGCGACACGTTCACCCTCGTAAAAACCTACCGTGTCTGTTCGCTTTCGGGCAAAATGGGGCCGAAACGGAAGGAGGGCGACCGCCAGGTGCCGGAAGGGTTCTACTATATCAACGATTTCAATCCCAACAGCAGTTATCACCTTAGCCTGGGTATCAATTACCCGAACTATTCCGACCGCGTGCTCAGCGATCAGAAGAAACCGGGCGGGGACATTTATATCCATGGTTCCTGCCTCACGGTTGGTTGCATTCCGCTGACGGACGAATTTATATCCGAAGTATACATCATGGCGGTGCAGGCCAAGAACGCCGGACAGGATTTCATTCCTGTGCATGTTTTCCCTGTACGGTTCGGCAACAGCCGGAGCATGGATTACCTGGGCAGCCAGTCGCTCACCGACAACGAGTCCCAGAAATTCTGGCTAAACCTGAAGAATGCATACGATTACTTCGAGAAAACGCGCAAAATGCCGGTGGTGATGGTGAACAGCCAGGGCAAGTACGTGTATACGGCGCCCACGCCGGAACCCGCTGTGGCGCAGATCGGCGGTGGCCGTCCGGCGCAGCACACGAATTGATCCAGATGAAATTTTATATAGGGCAGCCCTCCGGTAAACGGGGGGCTGTTTTGTTTTTGGGCGGCAGTTTCCTATATTCATTGTTATATCCCTTTCCCAATGAATAATTGGTTCCTGTTGTTACCGCTATGGTACGTCTTTTGGGTTTTCGTGGTGTTGATGTACGCCGCCTGGAAAAAGCGCCCCTGGAAGCAGCAATTTCGCTCGTATTCGCGGCAATTGTTGCGGAACGCGGCGATCTGCACTGCGTTGATTTTTTTATGGATAGTGGTGAGCATGCTGCTCAAGGGCCGGACTTTTTCGGCGGAGGTTTGGAAAACGGAGCTGGATGAGATGGTGCCGATTTTTTGTATAACGCTCAGCGCAATGGTTGTGGCCATTTGGGAGAAAGTGCGGAATGAGGAGAAGGCGGCCAACTGACCGGAGATTTTCCGTATATTCAGTCTGCATCTTTTTGCCAATGGAATACTTCAAGTTCTTTTACTTCGGCGGATTCGCGATTGCCCTGTTCGCGCTCGCATGGGTACGCCTCGGGGAAGGTGGGGTCGATGCCTGGCAAGTTGTCCGCATCTTCCTGCGAAGGGTTTTTCAGGCGGTAAGCGTACTGGCGCTGGGATTTCTGCTGGCGGTCGTTTTAGGGGCCGTCGTCGGCAAGGGCTCGCTTTTCGACAAGGAAGGGCGCGGTTTGCTGGCCGATAGCTGGTCGGTAGCCGGGTTTGTATTCCTGCCGGTGGTCCTTATTATCTGGGATTCGGTAGTGAAGGAAGAAAGGCGGAAACGGGATGCTGAAAAAGCACCCGGGAAAAAGCACCTCCTAAAACTCAAGGGATGAACCTGTTCCACCGTTTCCCATACTTCTGGATAACCGCCGGAGTTTGCTTTGCAGGATACTGGTTGATAGCCATTTGGATGGGAGAAGCACGATGGGCGGATACGGAAAGCGTGCTGCAAATGGGGCTCGGCATCGCCGTCATCATCCAGATTTTCGCCTGGGCCGTAAGCGCCCGCAAACCCATGCAGGGGCCGGTAGCCCATCCGCGCGATGATGCCCCGCAGAAAAAAGTACCGGGAAATAAGCAAATATTCCCATCCCGGGATCGGCCATCCACGTGTATTACAGCTGAAAATTACAAACGGCTATTGCTCCCTACGTGTCATATTTACACATTATTTTCCCCAGGGGGTCAAATTATTTTGCTTTCTCGCAAATTTTTTGGATTTTTCCACAAAGGTCAAATCAATTTACTATTATGAACAGAAGAGATGCCATCAGGAATGTGGCGATACTCATGGGTACCGCGCTTTCCGCTTCCACGTTAGCGGCACTGGAGGGTTGCAAATCCAGGCCAGCGACATATACCTTGCAAACACCCGAAACGAAGGAACTACTCGCAGAGATCGCAGAAACCATCATTCCTGCCACCAGTACGCCTGGCGCGAAAGCCGCGGGCGTGCAGGACTTCATCGTTACCATGATCAACGACTGCTACGACGAAAAAGCACAGAAAGTGTTTGAAGGCGGGCTGAACAAGATCAATGAAGAAAGTAAAAAGAAATTCGACGGTAAAGTGTTCATGGACCTCACGCCAGAACAGCGCACCGAACTGCTCACCGCCATCGACCAGGAGCGTGTGGATTACAACAAACGCGAAAACAAGAAGAAGGACGATCCCGTTCACTACTTCCAGTACATGAAAGAGCTGACGCTGCTCGGCTATTTCACGTCCAAGCCCGGCGCCACCGAAGCCCTGCGATACATCGCCGTGCCCGGCCGCTACGAAGGCTGCGTGCCCTACAAAAAAGGCGACCGCGCATGGGCGTAACCCGTATTTCCACATGTATTAAAAACTGATCAACATGAACCTGAACATAAAAGCGCAGGACCAGCATACGTTTGACGCCATCGTGATCGGCTCCGGCGTGAGCGGCGGATGGGCTGCCAAAGAACTGACCGAAAAAGGACTCAAAGTACTCATGCTCGAACGCGGCCACAACCTCGAGCACGGCAAATACGAAACCGCCACCAAAGATCCCTGGGAATTCCCGCACCGCGGCAGGATCACGCAAGACCAGCGCCAGTCGCACGAGAAACTCAGCCGCGATTATCCTTACTCCGAACACAACGAAAAATACTGGATCAACGATAGTAAAGCACCCTACCAGGAAGATAAACGCTTCGACTGGTACCGCCCCGATATCGTAGGCGGCAAATCTATCATGTGGGGCCGCCAAAGCTACCGCTGGAGCGATCTCGACTTCGGCGCCAATGCCAAAGACGGCATCGCGGTAGACTGGCCGATCCGTTATAAAGACATTCAGCCCTGGTACGAATACGTTGAGAAATTCGTAGGTATCAGCGGTACCACCGAAAACCTGCCCCAGCTGCCCGACAGCATCTTCATGCCGCCCATGGAAATGAACTGCGTGGAAAAAGACGTGAAAGGCAAGATCGAAGCGGCTTTCGGCGGAAGGAAATTCATCATGGGCCGTGTGGCCAACATCACGCAAGACCTGCCCGGCCGTACCAAATGCCAGTTCAGGAACCTGTGCAGCCGCGGCTGTCCGTTCGGCGGATATTTCAGCACCCAATCGTCGACACTCCCGGCGGCCGTAGCAACCGGCAACCTCACGCTGCGCCCCGATTCCATCGTGAACAGCCTCATCTACGACGACAAGGCAGGCAAAGCCACCGGCGTTCGCGTTATTGATAAGAATTCGAAAGAAATGATCGAGTTCTATGCGAAGATCATCTTCGTGAACGGTTCCACCCTCGGCTCCACGTTCGTACTGATGAACTCCATCAGCGACCGTTTCCCCAACGGGTTCGGGAACGACAGCGGCGCATTGGGCAAATACCTCATGGACCACCACTTCCGCACCGGCGCATCCGGCGTGATGGAAGGGTACGACGATAAATATTTCTACGGACGCCGTGCCAACGGCATCTACATCCCCCGCTATCGCAACATCGGAAACGACAAGCGCGATTACCTGCGTGGTTTCGGCTACCAGGGCGGCGCTTCGCGCAGCGGATGGAGCCGCGGTATCGCGGAAATGGGTGTGGGCAAGGATTTCAAGGAAATGCTCACCGAGCCCGGCAAATGGAGCATGGGCATCGGCGGCTTCGGCGAATGTCTCCCGTACGAAGATAACTTCGTGACCCTCGATAAATCCGTGACCGACGCATGGGGCCAGCCTACGCTGCGCTTCAACGCAGAATTCAAGGAAAACGAGATGAAGATGCGCAAGGATATGATGAACGATGCGGCCGAAATGTTGGAAGCTGCCGGCGTGAAGAACGTGAAAACGTACGACAACGGCTCCTGGCCCGGTATGGCGATCCACGAAATGGGTACCGCCCGCATGGGACGCGATCCCAAAACCTCTGTCCTCAACGAATTCAACCAGGTGCATGCCGCCAAAAACGTATTCGTGACAGACGGCGCCTGTATGACATCCGCTTCCTGCGTGAATCCTTCCCTCACTTATATGGCCCTGACCGCCCGCGCGGCCGACCATGCCGTGAAGGAACTGAAGAAAGGAAATATCTGATAAGGGAACTAAGGCATAACTACCAGGGAAAAGCCGCGTTCTGTGCGGCTTTTCCCGTTTAAAAACCCACGCTACAATGAATCTTAACATCAAGGCCGCGGCCGAAAATTCCTACGACGCCATCGTGGTAGGATCGGGCATCAGCGGCGGCTGGGCAGCCAAGGAGCTGTGCGAAAAAGGGCTCAAGACCCTCGTGCTGGAAAGAGGCAGGAACGTTGAGCATATCAAGGATTATCCGACCGCTAACTGGAATCCCTGGGACTATCCCCACCACGGTAAATTTACCCGGGAAATGGAGGAGAACCATCCCATCCAGAGCCGTTGCTACGCGTTCGACGAAGCCACCCAGCATTTCTGGGTGAACGATAAGGAAAATCCTTACAACGAAATCAAGCCCTTCAACTGGCTGCGCGGCAACCATGTCGGCGGCCGGTCGCTCATGTGGGGGCGGCAGGTCTACCGCTGGAGCGATATCGACTTCGAGGCCAACGCCAAAGACGGCCACGGCGTAGACTGGCCTATCAGGTACAAAGACGTTGCGCCCTGGTACAGCTATGTCGAAAAATATATCGGGATCAGCGGCCAGGCAGAAAACCTGCCCCAATTGCCCGATGGCGAATTCCTCAAGGCCATGGAGATGAACTGCCTCGAAAAACACGTGGCAGCGCGCATCAGGGAACATTACAAAGACCGCATCATGACCATCGGCCGTTGTGCGCACGTTACCGAAGCGCACAATGGGAGAGGGCCCTGCCAGTACCGCGACCTTTGCGCGCGGGGATGCCCTTTCACCGCGTACTTCAGCAGCAACGGCGTCACCCTTCCGGCGGCTGAAAAAACGAAGAACCTCACGCTCCGCCCGCACTCCATCGTGCTGGAAGTTTTGTACGACGAAAGCACGCAGAAAGCGAAAGGCGTGCGCATCATGGACGCGGAAACGAAAGAAGTGATCGAATACACTGCAAAGATCATCTTCCTCAACGCCTCCACGCTCGGTACCACCGCCATCCTCCTCAATTCCGTCAGCAACCGCTTCCCCAACGGGTTCGGCAACGATAGCGACCAGGTGGGCCGCAACCTCATGGACCATCATTTCGGCGTTGGCGCCGGCGGGTCGTTCGACGGGTTCCAGGACCAATACACTTACGGCCGGCGGGCCAACGGTATATACATCCCCCGGTTCCGCAATATCGGCGGCAATACCAACCGAAAGGATTATGTGCGCGGATTCGGCTACCAGGGCGGCGCCGGGCGCGGCCGAAAACAAACGATGGACGGCATCGGCATCGAACTGAAAGAAAATAATACGGAACCCGGTGAATGGGGCATGTGGATCGGTGCATGGGGCGAACATCTGCCGTATGCGGACAATACCGTGCGCCTCAATAAATCGAAAACCGACAAATGGGGGCTGCCCACGCTGGACATCGACTGCAACTTCCGCGACAACGAGCTGGCCATGCGCAAAGACATGCTGGAAAGCGCGAAGGAAATGCTGGAAGCGGCAGGATTGAAGAACGTTGGCGGTAGTGATGATATGCCGCCTCCGGGCCATTGCATCCACGAAATGGGGACGGCGCGCATGGGCCGCGATCCCAAAACCTCCGTGCTCAACGGTTTCAACCAGGTGCATGCGGCAAAGAACGTGTTCATCACAGACGGCGCGTGCATGAGCTCATCGGCCTGTCAAAACCCGTCGATCACCTACATGGCGCTTACCGCGCGTGCGGTGGACCATGGCGTGAACGAGCTGAAGAAACAGAATTTGTAGTCATAACAGTGATGTACATACGAAAGGCCGGCGCATTGCCGGCCTTTCTTTTTGGGCATAGGCAGGGGGATATGGAAGAGAAGTAGTCTGGTAGTACGGTTATAGCTCAAGCGCAAGGCCGCTGATGTGTATGGGGAACGTGGCAATATCGGTAGCTTCACCGGTTGCCAGGTTGATACGGTAGAGTTTGGTGACATTATCGGCACGGGTCGTGAGCGCGGCATATGCCCGGTTATCCTTGCCTGAAATATCGAAACCGTTGATGACGCTGAGATTGGTGATGCCCAACTGGCCGATGCCATTGACGTAGCCGGTAGGCGGTTCATATTGTTTTACCAGCGTGCCCGAAGTGGTGATATGATACAACGTAGTGCTGGTGGCGCCTTTGAAATTATTGGAATAGGCGGAGGCGGTAATGGTAAGCACGGTAGGATTGATGACGCCATCTGCGCGGACGAGGTGGCCGTCTTCCGGTGCGATCACGACGTTTTCGTCCTGGTTGCCGACGATGCGCAGGTAATCCGAGACGGGGTTGAAATCGATCCCCAGTTCTTCGCTGTACAGTTTGAATTCGTAAGTATTGGTGCTGTACAACGTTGTGGCGGCGGTTTCCCTGTTGATTTTGTATAGACGGGTATGTGTAGACGCGTAGAGTTGTCCATCAGCCGGCCGGATGTCCAGCCCGACGAGTGTTTGTCCGGCGGGAATGCCTGTGATGGCGAGGTTGGTGATGATCTTACCGGGCTCTTCGATCCGGAAGCCGAGGAGTTTATGGTCGGTCGTAAGTGCCCAGGCGTTGGGTTTCAGGGGCTCGGGATCCCGTTTTTTATCACTTTTGCTACAGGAGAATAAAAGGAAAAGTACGGCGGAAGCCGCAAGGGGAGTGGATTTCATGACGGAGGAGTTAATCGTTCTGGAAATGGATTGCTCCCCGAAATCACATTTTATACCAAATAGTACAAAAATAATTTGAACCATTTGGTATAGAATTGAAATTTTGCCTTGCCGCCTGGCTGCGATCCGGCACCAACGAAATTGTGGTGTTTGACCGGCATCAGACGGTTGTTGCGTCGGTATCCGGGCGTTCACGGATGGAATAACGGAAGGGCCGTTGCAGTGGGGATTAACATCGGGTTAAAAATTTACACGTATAACGGATTATTTGGTAGCGGGAATAGGGGCGCAAACAAATTTGTTGACGGCTTTTTTCCCGCTTCTTTTTGATTTTACGAATTAATTAAGGTAACTTAAAGTAGGTTTTTCGCACACGTTATTGTTAAAACTTAAATAGAGCTTACCATGGGGAGAGTCAGAGACATCTTGGTGGGCAAAGGTCACGCAGTTTACTCCGTACATCCGGACAGCACCGTTTATGAAGCCCTTAAAGTATTGGTGGACCGGAATGTTGGCGCCCTCACCGTCGTAGATAAAGATCATTTTATGGGCATATTTTCCGAGCGCGATTATGCGCGCCGGGTAATATTGAAAGGTCGTGCTTCGAAAGAGACCACGATCCGCGAGATCATGACAGAACATCCGATCACGGTTTCGGAAGACGAAACGATCGAGAACTGCATGTGTAAGATGACCGATAAAAGAATCCGGCATTTGCCGGTGGTGGATGCCGGAGGAAGACTCATCGGCATTGTCTCCATCGGGGATGTAGTGAAATATATCATGGACGAACAGAAGCACATCATTGAAAACCTGGAGTGCTATATTACCGGCACGCATCATTAACGGATCAGTTACAACAGTTACAGACAGCCACATCCCCGGCGTTGTTTATTGTTTTATGGCCTGCATCTGCCCGGTGCCAGGAGTTGGATTTTGATTGGCTACAATACAACAACCGCAAAGGATCCCTCACCAGCGCCCATCCGGATTATCCGCAGATGAACCCATAAAACGACTGTTATGCACCCAACCTGGCCATTTCTCGTATTTGGCGCCATCGTACTTGTATTGGTACTGGCGATCCTGGGTCTGTCCTACCTGCTGGGCCAGCGCCATAAAGACCGCTCTACGGGCGAAGCTTATGAATCCGGTATTTTATCTACCGGCTCCGCGCGTCTCCGCTTCCCGTCCCAATTTTACCTTGTTGCCATGTTGTTTGTCATCTTCGACATCGAGACCGTTTTCGTGATCTCCTGGGCCATCGCGTTCGGAGAGCTCGGATGGGCGGGGTTCATCGGCGTGTCTGTCTTCATCGCCATTCTGCTCGTCGTGCTCATTTACGAATGGCGGAACGGCGCATTGGATTTCGGGCCTGATGGAAAGAAAATCCTGAAAGCCTTCCGGAAGATGAAGTCCACATCCCTTCAACCTAAAACCGATAGCCATGAAGTGGTGGTTAACTGAACCGAAAGAAGCCGCGCCGCGCAGCAACGGCAATTATTCGGCCGAAGACTCCGTGGGCCAGAGCGTGATGCTCACCTCCGTAGAGCGCCTCGTGGCCTGGGGCCGCAAAAACAGCATGTGGCCCTTCCACTTCGGGCTTTCCTGCTGCTTCGTGGAAATGGCCACGGGGATGACGCCCAAGTACGATCTCGCTCGGTTCGGCGCGGAAGTGATCCGCGGAACGCCCCGCGAAGCAGACGTCATGATCATCGCCGGGACCGTTTTCATCAAGATGGCGCCCATCATCCAGCGGCTATACGAACAGATGATGGAACCGCGCTGGGTAATTTCTATGGGCAGCTGCGCGAATTCAGGCGGGATGTATGATATTTACAGTGTGGTACAGGGCGTCGACAAGTTTTTACCGGTAGACGTATACGTGCCCGGATGCCCGCCGCGCCCCGACGCCTTCATGCACGGCCTGCTGCTGTTGCAGGAATCAGTCGGGAAGGAACTGCGCCCCCTGAGCTGGACGATCGGCGACCAGGGCGTGATCAGGCCCGAAAAAGAATCGATGAAAGACCGCTTCCGCGAGAAGCGCCAGAATATGACCGAATTCAAGACGCCGGACGAAATCTGAAAGGGATCCCGTCCGCCGCAACCTATAAACCTACACTGCATGAGTATCCGAAGGATCACCGAGAATGTCTATGAACTGAACCTGGGAAAGTCGAACGCATTTCTGATCGACGATGAAAAGCTGACGCTCATAGACACGGGAGAGCCCGACAGCAGCGGCCTCATTTTGGAACTGCTGCAATCCATCGGCCGGCAGCCGGATGACCTGAAAAACATCCTGCTGACACACAGCCACCCGGACCATTCCGGCAGCGCTGCCGACCTGAAGGCCATTACGGGTGCGAAGATATACATGCATCCGGCCGAGAGGAAGTGGGTGGAAGCGGGGTACATCCCGAAGCCCGAACGTCCGCATTTCACGGGGCTGGTCAACCGCCTCATTTACCGGATGTTCATTGCCGGGGCGCCCGGTTCCATCACGCCGTTCCGGATAGACCGGTTGCTGGAAGACGGCGAATGGCTGCCCATCGGCGGCGGGATTCAGGCGGTGCACATTCCGGGGCATAGCGAAGGGCAACTGGCCTTTTTCTTCCCGGGGGCGAAGAATGTGCTGTTTGCGGCAGATGCCTGCGACAATCTCTTCGGACTGGGGTATTCGACCTTTTACGAAGACTTCGAAGCAGGGAGGCACAGCCTCGAAAAGCTGGCGACGTTCGATTTCGACATCGCCTGTTTCGGTCACGGAAAAAGCATTCTGCACGGTGCAGGCATGAAATTCGGCCGGAAGTTCATCGGCCACCATCATCATCACGGCGGGCATCCGCAAAGGGCCGCAGCGGCGGCAGGAGAAGAGGCAACGATAAGGGTGCATGAACCGGAAGAAAGAATCTGAAACTGATACAAAACCCGATATAGCGACCAACAGCTCATTTCAAGCAAGGGTATAACAGACTGGAAAAGCCAGCAGCCAGGCGCATGGATACACAAAACCCACATCATGCCTGCAAGCATCTTTTCTGCCCTCTGCTCCCGGTTCGGCGAGCAGCTGTTCCATGAACAGCTCACCCGGGATGAGACGCCCACCATCTGGACGCCACAAGGGAAGATCGTACCTGTACTGGAGTACCTCCGCAGTGAAGCGGACCAACCTTACCGCATGCTCTATGACCTCACGGCCATCGATGAGCGTGCTTGTAAAAGTAAGTACAACGGCACCTGCGAATTCACCCTCGTCTACCATCTCTTTTCCTTCGAACGAAATGCCTTCCTCCGCCTGAAAGTAGCCCTCCGCGGCGAATTCCCGTCCACCCCCAGCGTAACCCACATCTGGCCGTCTGCCAACTGGTATGAAAGGGAAGTGTTCGATATGTTCGGCATCCGTTTCGATGGGCATCCCCTGCTTCGCCGCATTCTTATGCCTACCACCTGGGAGGGGCACCCACTCCGCAAGGAGCATCCCGCACGGGCCACCGAAATGGGGCCGTTCCGATTGTTTCCCGAAAAAGAAGACAGGGAGCAGGAGGCCCTGCAGTTCGACCCGGAAGAATGGGGCCTCCAGCGGCAGTCCGACGACTCCGATTTCATGTTCCTCAACATCGGCCCCCAACACCCCGGCACCCACGGCGTGCTCCGGATCATTCTCCAGCTATCCGGTGAAGATATCGTAGACGCCGTGCCAGACATCGGTTTCCATCACCGCGGCGCCGAAAAAATGGGGGAACGCCAGAGCTGGCACACCTACATTCCCTACACAGACCGCATCGATTACCTCGGCGGCGTCAACAATAACCTCGCTTACTTACTTTCCGTAGAAAAACTGGCCGGCATCCACATCCCGCAACGGGCCGAAGTGATCCGCGTCATGCTTTGCGAACTGTTCCGCATCGCCAGTCACCTCGTGTGGTACGGCACTTTCGCGCAGGACGTGGGGCAGCTTTCTCCCGTGTTCTACATGTTCACCGACCGGGAAAAGATCTTCAATATCATCGAAGCCGTCTGCGGCGGGCGGATGCATCCCAACTGGTTCCGTATCGGCGGCGTGGCGCAGGACCTGCCGCAGGGATGGGATAAGCTCGTCCGCGAATTCGTGCAATACTTCCCGAAGAAATTGAAGGAGTACGACAAGATGGTCATGCGCAACGCGATCTTCAAGGCGCGCACGGTGGGCATCGGGGTTTTTCGCTGGAAGAGGCCATCGACTGGGGCGCTACCGGCCCCAACCTGCGGGCCTGCGGGATGGATTGGGATATGCGCAAGAAGCGGCCCTACAGCGGATATGAGCACTATGAATTCGACATCCCGACGGGCCAGAACGGCGACTGTTACGACCGGGCCGTGGTGCGCGTGCAGGAAATGTGGGAAAGCCTCCGCATCATCGAGCAATGCCTGAACAACATGCCCGAAGGCCCGTACAAATCTGATCATCCGCTGGCCACACCGCCGGTGAAGCAATACACGATGCAGGACATCGAAACCCTCATCCATCATTTCCTCCACGTTTCCTGGGGCCCGGTGATCCCCAACGGCGAAGCCATGATCGTCACCGAAGCCACGAAAGGATGGAACAGCTATTACCTCACCAGCGACGGCAACACCGCGCCCTACCGGGTGCGCGTGCGCACGCCTTCGTTCGCACATATGCAGATGATCCCGTACATCAGCCGCGGGTATACAGTGGCCGACCTTTTATCCATCCTCGGCGCCATGGATTACGTGCTGGCAGACATTGACCGGTAAAAACGAATTGTATGCTATCGATGACCGAAAAAGAGAAAATCGAGGAAGAGATCCGGCAGGTGCCCATCAAAAAGGCCGCCTGCATAGAAGCCCTCAAGATCGTCCAGGAACACCGCAGATGGGTGTCTGACGAAAGTATCCGCGACGTGGCCGATATCCTCGATATGAGTGCGGAAGAGGTAGACAGCGTGGCCACCTTCTACAACCTCATCTTCCGCCAGCCCGTTGGCCGGCACATCATCCTGTTGTGCGACAGCATCAGCTGTTACGTGATGGGCCTCAAAGGCATCCATGCCGAATTGACGCGGCTGCTGGAGATCCAGTACGGGCAAACGACGGCAGACGGGCGTTTCACCCTGCTGCCCAATCCCTGCCTCGGCACCTGCGACCATGCGCCGGCGATGATGGTCGACAAGGATACCTACCGCGATCTGCAACCTTCCGCATTAGCTGACATACTCGAAAAATATACCTGATATGGAACGACCGCTCACACAACACATCACCTTTCCGCCGCTGGAGATCCGCCAGTACGAGGCCATCGGCGGCTACCAGGCCGTGCGCAAGGCGGTTCGCCATATGCAGCCGCAGGAAGTGACGGCACTGGTGAAGGAATCCAACATGAAAGGCCGTGGCGGCGCGGGATTCAGCACCGGCATGAAGTGGAGCTTCGTGCCGATGGACGTTCCCGGCCCCAAGTACCTCGTGGCCAATGCCGACGAAATGGAACCGGGAACGTTCAAAGACAGATGGCTGCTGGAAGGCAATCCCCATCAGCTGCTGGAAGGGATGATCGTAGCGGCGTACGCGATTCAGGCCACCGAAGCGTTCGTGTTCCTCCGCTGGGCGTATAAAGACGCGGCCATCGCTGTGCGGAAGGCGATCGCGGAGGCGTATGATGCGGGGTACCTGGGAAAAGATATCCTCGGCACCGGGTATTCCCTTGAAATGCATTTGCATACGGGCGTGGGGAGATACATGTGCGGCGAAGAAACCGCGCTCCTCAATTCCCTCGAAGGCAAACGCGCCACGCCGCGCGCCAAACCCCCGTTCCCGCAAGTCTCCGGACTGTTCGGCAAACCCACCATCGTCAACAACGTCGAAACACTGTCGTTCATCCCCCATATCGTCAATAAAGGCGCAGACTGGTTTAAATCACTGAGCAGAACGGCCGACGGCGGCACCAAAATTTACGGCGTTTCCGGCCGCGTGAACAAACCCGGCGCCTGGGAACTCCCCATGGGCATCACGATGCGCGAATTGATGGAAGATTACGCCGGCGGCATGAAAAACGGCTTCGGTTTCCGGGGCGTGTTGCCGGGCGGCGCATCCACCGACTTCCTCATCGAAAAACACATGGATATCACCCTCGATTTCGCCGGCGTTGCCGCAGCAGGCAGTCGTTTGGGAACGGGAACGATGGTGGTGCTCGACGATCAGACCTGTCCCGTCGGGTTCGTACACAACCTCGAGCACTTCTTCGCACAGGAATCCTGCGGTTTCTGCACACCCTGCCGCGAAGGCCTTCCCTGGACGGAAAAGCTCCTCTGGGCCATCGAGCAGGGAAGGGGGCGCAACGAAGACCTCGAGCTCCTGCTCCGCCATACCGAATGGCTCGGGCCAGGGAACACTTTCTGCGCGCTGGCGCCCGGTGCCATGGAGCCTTTGCAAAGCGCGCTCAAATATTTCCGCGACGATTTTGAAAGACACATCCGGGAACACCGCTGTCCGTATCACGACCCCGTGCCGGCCGCTCCCGCATCCGCTCACCTCCATCATACCCATCACTTATGACCATCTACATCGATAACAAGCCATACGAAGTGAAGCCGGGGAAGAATCTCCTGGAAGCCTGTCTGGAGCTGGGTTTAAACCTTCCGTACTTCTGCTGGCACCCGGCGCTTGGCTCCGTGGGCGCCTGCAGGCAATGCGCCGTGAAAGTGTTCAAGGACGAAGACGATAAAACGGGGCGCCTGGTGATGGGATGCATGGAGCCTGTGCGCGACAATCTCCGGCTTTCGCTGGAAGACCCTGGCGCAAAGGCTTTTCGCGACCAGGTCATCGGCTGGCTCATGACCAACCACCCGCACGATTGCGCCGTGTGCGATGAAGGCGGCTCCTGCCATTTGCAGGACATGACGGTGATGACGGGCCACACGTACCGCAATTACCGCTTCTCCAAACGGACGTACGAGAACCAGGACCTCGGGCCCTTCCTCAACCACGAAATGAACCGCTGCATCCAGTGTTACCGGTGCGTGCGTTTTTATAAAGACTATGCCGGCGGAAAAGACCTCAACGTGTTCGCCGCACACAACCACGTGTATTTCGGGCGATGCGAAAGCGGCCGGCTGGAAAGTGAGTTCAGCGGGAATCTTGCGGAAGTTTGTCCCACCGGCGTGTTTACCGACAAAACCCTCAAATCGCATTACACCCGGAAGTGGGACATGACCTGGGCGCCGTCGGTCTGCCAGGGCTGCTCCCTGGGATGCAACACGAGCGCCGGCGAGCGTTACGGTTCCCTGCGCCAGATCGCCAACCGCTACAACGGCGAAGTGAACGGCTATTTTCTCTGCGATCGCGGAAGGTATGGATATGAGTTCGTCAACAGCGACCAGCGCATCCTGCAACCCGCGTTCCGCCCGCATTCCAATGGTACGGTCAATAAGGAACAGGTGCTGGGCCAGGTGGCGGCGCGGTTGAAGAACGGCCGCACCATCGGCATCGGCTCGCCACGCGCCAGCCTGGAATCGAATTTCGCGCTGAAGCTGCTGGTGGGAGACGACAATTTCTACCTCGGCATGTCCGATTCGGACCATGACCATACTTCCCTCGCATTGAAAATCCTCCGCGACGGGCCCGTTCGTACGCCTTCCCTGCAGGAAGCAGGGCAGGCCGATGCGGTATTTATTTTGGGCGAAGACCTCACCAATACCGCGCCCATGCTCGCATTGGCGGTGCGGCAGGCCGTTCGGCGGAAGCCGGAGGCCGACGCCATGGGGCAGATCCACCTGGCCGAATGGCAGGACGCCGCCGTGCGCGAAGCGGTGCAGGAAGATCATGGGCCGCTTTTCATATTCAACACCATCCCCACCAAGCTGGACGAACTGGCGGAAGCCGTGCAACGCGGCGCGCCCGAACAGTTGGCGCGACTGGGTTTCGCGGTGGCGCAGCAGTTAGGGGCCGACATCGGGCCCATTACCGGATTGACGCCGGAAGAAACCGCGCTGGCCGAAAAAATAGCGGTGGCGCTGCTGGCGGCGGAGCGGCCGCTGATCATCGGCGGGTACGGCAGCGGATGCGATCATATGATGAAAGCCGCGGCCAACGTGGCCTGGGCGTTACAACACAAAGGCCGCAATCCCATGCTTAGCCTCACGTTGCCGGAAGTGAACAGTCTTGGCCTCGAAATGCTCGGCGGCCACCGGCTCGATACGGCCATCGATGTGTTGCGGCAGGGAGAGGCGGATACGGTGATCGTGCTGGAAAACGATCTCTACCGCCGCGCAGACGAACATCTTATCGACGAATTTTTCCTGCATGCGCAGGATGTCATCCTCATCGATCATTTATACAACCGCACCGCCGAGAAAGCGACGGTGCTGCTGCCCGCGGGGACCTTCGCTGAAGCCGACGGCACCGTCGTCAACAACGAAGGCCGCGCGCAGCGTTACTACCAGGTGTACGTTCCCAAAGGCGACGTGCAGGAAAGCTGGCGCTGGTGCCTCCAGATCGCGGAGCGCGCGCAGGTGCCATCGCTCCACGGCCTCCATAACCTCGACGATATCGATTGGGCGCTGACTACCGGTATGCCGGCTCTCGCATCCGTACAGCATCTCGCGCCGCACGCCGATTTCAGGATCAACGGGCAGCGCATCCCCCGCGAGCCGCACCGCTACAGCGGGCGAACGGCCATGGATGCGAATGTGAACGTGAGCGAGCCCAAGCCCGCGGAAGACGAGGATACGCCGCTGTCCTTCACCATGGAAGGTTTCAGGGGAGAACCGCCGGCACCGCTCATTCCGTTCTTCTGGTCGCCGGGCTGGAATTCCGTACAATCCGTGAACAAATACCAGCAGGAAATAGGAGGGCACCTCCATGGCGGCGACCCGGGCATCCGCCTGCTGGAACCGCATGTGAACGGTGGGCCACCGTATTTCCATGAGGCACCGGACACGTTCGTGCCGATCCCGGGGCATGTGCACATCATACCGGTCTATAACATTTTCGGGTCGGAGGAGCTGAGCATGTACACATCCGGCATCGCGAAAAACGCATCTGATTTTTGCTGCATTTTCCTCAACCCGGACGATCTCGCGCAATGGAACATCACGCCCGGTAACTGGGTGACGGTGGAAATGGACCATCATACCTGCAAGCTGGTGGCCAGGGCCAACCATTGGATGCCGCGCGGGCTGGCGGGCGTGAACGCGGGACTGCCGCATTCGCCCGTAGTGGATTTGCCGGTACTGGCGAAGATGCAGGCGTAAACGACAACGTTAAAACATTTCGATATGGAAGCACAATACTGGTGGATCATCGGCGGCGTACTGTTCGTACTGCTCAATACGGCGGCCGGCCTCATCTGGCTCGAAAGGCGGGTGCTGGCGCTCTGGCAGGACAGGTATGGCCCCAACCGGGCAGGACCTTTCGGCATCCTCATCGTGCTGGCGGATACGCTGAAACTGTTTTTCAAGGAAGACTGGATCCCGCCGTTTGCGGACAAGGTCGTATTCGTGTTTGCGCCGGCGGTGGTGGTGGCGAGTGTGCTCATGGCTTTTGCCGTGGTGCCTTTCGGGCCGGGGATCGTGGTGGCCGACATGAACATCGGGTTACTTTTTTTCCTGGCGATGTCTTCGCTGGGCGTGTACAGCATTGTGCTGGGGGGATGGGCGTCCAACAATAAATACGCATTGCTGGGCGCCATGCGGGGCGCGTCGCAGATGATCAGCTACGAAGTGTTCATGGGCCTGGCGCTCATGGGAACGGTCATCCTCAGCGGTACGTTCAACCTTGGGCAGATCGTGGAAGCGCAGCGCGGGATGTGGTATATATTCCCGCAGTTACTGGGTTTCCTCATCTTCTTCATCGCAGGCATCGCCGAAACGCACCGCCTGCCGTTCGATATCCCGGAAGCGGAAAGCGAACTGGTGGCGGGTTTCCACTCAGAATATTCGGGAATGAAATTCGGGATGTTCTTCATCGGGGAATATCTCGGCATCACCCTCATTTCCTCCATGATCGTGACGCTGTATTTCGGAGGATGGCTGGGCCCCGCCTTCCTGCCCGGCGTGATCTGGTTTGTACTGAAAACGTTCGTGTTCATCATAGTCTTCATCCTGCTGCGCGCTTCCATGCCGCGGCCGCGGTACGATCAGCTGATGGAATACGGATGGAAGGTATTGTTCCCGCTGTCTTTGCTCAACCTGCTCGGCACGGCGGCCATCAAATTGTTCATCGATAAATGACCGGTTATGTTCAGTTTACTCAGAAGTATGTGGCTGGTGTTCCTGCACATGTTCCACAAACGCGAAACGTACCAGTACCCGGAAGAAAAAGCCCCCTTCCCGCACGCTGGCGCGGCCGCATTGCGCTCACCCGCGACCCTGACGGCGGCGAGCGCTGCGTGGGCTGCTATCTCTGCGCCGCCGCATGCCCGGTAGACTGCATTTCGCTGCAGGCTGCCGAAGGCCCCGACGGGCGGCGCTATCCCGGCTTCTTCCGCATCAACTTTTCCCGCTGCATCTTCTGCGGGTTCTGTGAAGAGGCCTGTCCTACCTACGCCATACAATTGCTGCCCGATTTCGAAATGGCGGAATACGACCGGCAGAACCTGGTGTATGAAAAGGAAGACCTGCTGATCAATAGCCAGGGCAAATATCCCGGCTACAACTATTACCGCGTGGCGGGCATGGCCATCGCCGGGAAAGACAAGGGAGAAGCCCAGCACGAGGAGCCGCCGGTCAACGTGCGCAGTCTGTTACCTTAAAAACCGTTCGGTATGGGAACCGCATTTTATATCGCCGCCGCTGTGGCCGTTTTGTCGACCATCATGGTCATCACCCGGTACAACATCATGCATGCGCTGCTGTACTTCATCGTATCGCTGATCAGCGTGGCGGTGGTGTTTTACCTGTATGGGGCGCCGTTCATGGCGGCGCTGGAGCTGATCATTTACGCGGGCGCCATCATGGTGCTGATCATATTTTTCGTGATGATGCTCAGCCTCGGGAGCCAGACCGCCGGCGAAGAGCGCAGCTGGATGACGCCGGGCGTATGGATCGGTCCGTCGATACTATGCCTCGTACTGCTGGCCGAGCTGATCTTCCTCATGGTGCAGCCTGTGGATACGGGCGCGGAGATCAAAGTGGTAGACCCGAAGGCGGTGGGCCAAAGTTTGTTCGGCCCTTACATCCTGGCTGTTGAGCTGGCGGGCATGCTGCTGATGGCGGGGATCGTAGGGGCTTATCACCTCGGCCGCCAAAAGAAAAAATCGTTCACCGTTTCCTCGAAAAAACGCCGTCATGATCAACGCAACAACGGCAGGGCTCGTCCTTGCAGGAGTATTGTTCACACTGGGCCTCATCAGCATGCTGATCCGCCGGAACATCATCTTCATGCTGGTGTCTGTAGAAATCATGCTCAACGCCGCGGGGCTCGCCTTCATTGTGGCGGCCAGCCGGTGGGGGCAACCGGAGGGGCAGGTGATGTTCATGTTCATCCTCGCCATGGCCGCGGCGGAAGTGTCTGTGGGCCTGGCGCTGATCCTCCAGTTGTACCACCAGCTCAAAACGCTGGACAGCGACGAGGCCAGCCGGATGCGGGGCTGAATCCGCATCGAGAACCGTAAAAACATTGCATTATGGAATGGATGTACCTCGTACCCGCGCTCCCTTTCCTGGGCGCCCTTATCCTGATCCTGTTTTCCGGTAAGATCGGGAAGCCCGGCGTGATCGCCGTGGGCTGCGGCAGTATCGGGCTGGCGGCGCTGGTGACCATCGTGGCGGGCTGGCAGTTCATGCAGTCGGGCGTTCCGGCGTTCAGCCAGCATTTGTGGGAATGGCTGCGGGTGGGTGAATTCAGCATCGGCGTCAACCTGCGGCTGGATGCGCTTTCCCTGTCGTTCACATTCGTCATCACGTTCGTGGGATGGCTGATCCATATTTACTCGACGGGCTACATGGCCGACGATCCCGATTTCGCGCGGTTTTTCGCGTGCATGAACCTCTTTGTGGGATCGATGCTCATGCTCGTGCTGGCCGATAATCTTTTACTGATGTACCTGGGCTGGGAGGGCGTGGGGCTGTGCAGCTACCTGCTGATCGGGTTCTGGTACAAAGACCCCGCGAACGGCGCTGCCGCGCGCAAGGCCTTTATCGTGACGCGTGTGGGCGATACGGCCATGGCCATCGCGCTGTTCTTGCTCGTGCAGCATACCGGGAGCCTGCAATTGTCGGTAGTGCTGGAGCGGGCGCAAAGTCTCTGGGCGGCGGGAGACCCCACGGTTGTATGGATCGCGTTCCTCCTGCTGGGCGGCGCGGTCGGGAAATCTGCCCAGCTACCCCTGCAAACCTGGTTGCCCGATGCCATGGCGGGCCCAACGCCCGTGAGCGCCCTCATCCATGCGGCCACGATGGTGACGGCGGGCGTGTACCTCATCGCGCGGACGAACGCCATTTTTGCATTGGCGCCCGCGGCGCAGACGGCCGTGGCCATCACCGGGGCGGTTACATTGCTGCTGGCGGGTTTCAGCGCCTGGGTGCAAACAGACATCAAGCGGGTATTGGCTTATTCCACCATCAGCCAGATCGGGTATATGTTCCTCGCGCTGGGCGTGGGCGCCTGGTCGGCCGCCATCTTCCATTTCATCACCCATGCGTTTTTCAAAGCTTTGTTATTCCTCGGTGCGGGCGCCGTCATCCATGCGCTGCATCACGAGCAGGATATGTTCAAAATGGGCGGATTGCGTAAATCCCTGCCCGGCGTGTTCCTCGTGTTTTTGATCGGATCGCTGTCGCTCGCGGCCATTCCGTTCATTTCGTCGGGATGGTACAGTAAAGACCAGATCATCTGGCTGGCCGGCACGGCGGCGGGAGGCAGGCCGGTGTACGCGTTTGCCGCGGTGCTGGGGGCTTTCGTTACGGCGGCCTATACCACACGCATGTTGCTGCTGGTATTTTTCGGGAAGGAACAGACGCACGTCCACCACAAACCGGGCCCGGAGATGATGATACCGTTATACGTATTAGCCGTTTGCAGCACGCTGGCCGGGTTCCTGGAGCTGCCGCATACCCTCGGGCATTTCACCTGGCTGAGCGATTTCCTGCGGCCCGTACTGCCGGAAGTGGTAGCGCCGCATGCCAGCGTGGCGGCGGAATGGGGACTGCAAACCATCACAGCGGGCCTCGCGGCGCTGGCCATTTACATCACCTGGCGATTGCTGAACGCGCCGTTCCCCAAAGAAGCGGGCGCTTTCCTGAAAAGCGGCTGGGGCTTCGATGCGGCGTATGACGTGGTGTTCGTTCAGCCGTTCGTCCGTATAGCGAAGCTCAACCGGAAAGATATTATCGATAACGTATATACCGGGCTGGCCACCATTACCCGCGGGCTTCACCGGATGATGTCCGCCACGCAAAGCGGGATCATCCGGTGGTATGTGCTGGGTGTGGTGATGGGCGCGGTCCTGATACTGTCCGTCATTATCTGGCGGCATTCCATGTAACCTGAAAAACGATTCGGCATGATACTGCTGGCATTCATATTATTTCCACTGGTGGGCGCTTTCCTGGCCTGGGCCTCCGCGGCCGTGAACGCCACCCTTCCGCGATGGATCGCCCTGCTGGTGATGCTCGCCGGCCTCGTGCTCGCCATCGGCATCTGGGTACAGCCGGAGCCGGCCTCGCTGGCGGGGGCAGACTGGCGATACGTCTACCATCAACCCTGGATGCCCCGCTTCGGTGTGAGCCTTTCTTTAGCGATGGACGGCCTCAGCCTCCTCATGATCGTGCTCACGTTCTTTCTCGGTGCCATGGCGGTATTGGTGTCGTGGGAGGAAATCCGTGACCGCACGGGCTTCTACTACTTCAACCTCTTATTCGTGCTGGGCGGTATCGCGGGTGTTTTCCTCGTGATGGACCTTTTCCTGTTCTATTTCTTCTGGGAAGTGATGCTCATCCCCATGTATTTCCTTATCGGCATCTGGGGCCATGGGCGCAGGTTGTACGCCTCGCTGAAGTTTTTCCTCTTTACGCAGGCGGGCGGCTTGCTCATGCTGCTTGCCATATTGGGACTGTATTTCGTACATGGCGCATCCACCGGTAATTATACCTTTTCATACGCTGAACTGCTGCAAACGCCCATTGAGCAAGGGGTCGGCCGATGGCTGATGCTGGGTTTCATGGCGGCGTTCCTCGTCAAATTACCGGCATTTCCTTTCCATACCTGGTTGCCCGATGCGCATACGGAAGCGCCGACGGCGGGGTCCGTCATTCTCGCCGGACTGCTCCTCAAGACCGGCGCCTACGGCATCCTGCGCTTCGTGTTGCCCCTGTTCCCCGAAGCCTGTCATGCTTTTGCGCAGGTGTTCATGCTGCTCGGCGCGATCGGGATTTTGTACGGCGGGCAGCTGGCGTACGCGCAGACCGATTTCAAGCGGCTGGTGGCGTACACGAGTGTGAGCCATATGGGATTTGTGCTGGTGGGGGCTTTCGCGTTCAACGAACTGGCCTACCAGGGCGTGGTGATGCAAATGATCACGCATGGCATCAGCACCGGCGCCCTGTTCATGATCGCCGGGGTGTTGTATGAAAGGCTTCACACGCGCGAACTGGAGAAGATGGGTGGATTGTGGGCGGCTTTGCCGGGATTGGGGACCATCACCATGGTGTTCGTCATGGCATCGCTGGGGCTCCCGGGGCTGGGGAACTTCATCGCGGAATTCCTCATCCTGGCCGGCAGCTGGCAGGCGTCGCCCTGGATCACGGTGCTGGCGGCCATCGGGCTGGTAGTGGCCACGGTGTACAGTTTGCGTATCATGCAGAAAGTATTTTTCGGGATTTCGCTGCGCGAATTCCGGTTGAAGGATATGACGTTCCGCGAAGCCGTGATGCTGCTGCCGCTGGTGATCGCCATCATCTGGCTGGGTCTGTTTCCCCAGCGGGTGATCGACACTGCTTCGAAAGCCGCGCCGGTCGTCGCTTTTCAATACAAGGAAAAATAAATCGGACATATGTCTACCCATGATCTGCTTGCCCTGCTGCCCGTGCTGATCCTCGCCGGTGCCTCCGTGATCGCCATGTTGCTGGTGGCGATACGCCGCAATCACCGGCTAATGCACGCCTTCACCGTAGCGGCATTCCTCCTTGCGCTGCTGTCGCTGTTCCGGCAGCCGGTTACGATGCCGTACTTCGTTGCGCCGCTGTTCGTGGTCGACAAGTTCGCGGAATTCAACACGGGCCTTATCCTCGCCGCGGGCCTCAGCGTGTTGCTGTTGTCGTTCAATTATTTCGAGCAGCGCGAGGAACGGAAGGAGGAATATTACATGCTGCTGTTGCTGGCTACGGTGGGCGGGGTCGTGCTGCTGGTGAGCCGCCACTTCGTGTCGCTGTTCCTCGGGCTGGAAACGATGAGCATTAGTTTGTACGGACTGATCGCGTATCTGCGCGCGCGGGAGCGGTCAGACGAAGCGGGGATCAAATACCTCCTGCTGGCAGCGCTTTCGTCGGCGTTCCTGCTCTTCGGCATGGCGCTGGTGTATGCGGAATCCGGGACGATGGATTTTGTGGGGATCGGGCAGTACCTGAAAAGTATTTCCTCCGCGCCGGTGACGGTGGTGGCGGGATTCGGTCTTATGCTCATCGGCGTGGGGTTCAAGCTCGGCATTGTGCCGTTCCACATGTGGGCGCCGGATATTTACGAAGGTGCGCCGCTGCCGGTGGCCGCCTACATCGCTACCGTGTCCAAAGGCAGCATGCTCGTGCTGCTCATGCGGTTCTACAGGGATGTTAACGGATATGAATACACGATATTATGGTGGGTGCTGGCCATCATCGCCATGGCGAGCATGTTTGCGGGCAACTGGCTCGCGCTCATGCAGCGCAATGTGAAGCGATTGCTTGCGTATTCGTCCATTTCGCATATGGGGTATATCCTCATCGCGTTCCTGGCCGGTTCCGAAGCGGGGCAGGAGGCGGTGATGTTTTACCTGGTGGCTTATGTGATCACGAGCATCGGGGCGTTCGGGGTATTGGCATTGCTGAGCGATGAGCTGAACGACGCGGAAATGCTGGAAGACTTCAGCGGCCTGTTTTGGCGGCAACCCTGGATGGCGGCCATTTTCACGGCGATGTTGTTGTCGCTGGCGGGCATCCCGCTGACGGCGGGTTTCATCGGCAAATTCTACGTGGTAGCGGCGGGGGTGAGTGCCGGACTGTGGTTGCTGCTGGCGCTGCTGGTAGTGAACAGCGTGATCGGATTGTTTTATTACATCCGCCTGGTGGCGGTGATGTTTGCGCCGCAGGAGGGGACATTTGCCCGGAAGCGCCTGCCGTTCTTTGGCGTGTTCGCACTGTCTGCCCTCATGGCGCTTTTGTTATGGTTAGGGATATATCCGTCAGTCCTCATTTCCATGATCCGCGATATGATGCTGACCATAGGCTGACCGGTCGGTTATACTGGATGTGCGCCCGCTTCCCGCGAAGCGGGCTTTTCATTTGATGCAAACAACCGTAGTGATTTATTTCGGGTGATTGAAAACCAATTGGAATTATGCCGCGTATATCTTCGTGTACAACATCCAAATCCATTCACTGAGCAGTAACCTTTCTTAATCCACCAGAAAACGAAGATTTTATGGCAGAAAAACTGAATGTTCCACAGGAACAGGAGGGGCATGCCATGCTATCACCGAAAGGCCAGCAGCGCCGGCGGTTCCTCTCGCTTTTCGCGGGAACCGCCGCTGCGGCCACGTTGATGCATGCCTGTTCCAACAACGACGACCCTTCGCCCGACAATGGCGTAAACCTTGGCGGTGGCGATATCGGGATCCTCAATTATGCTTATGCGCTGGAGCAACTCGAAGCGGCGTTCTACATTCGCGTAACGCAGACTTTTTTCAGCGGCGCCACGGCAACGGAGCAACAATTTCTGACAGACATCCGCGATCATGAGATCGCGCACCGCGAGTTTTTCCGGAATGCATTGGGTGGTAAAGCGATCCCGACGCTGGAGGCCGATTTCAGCAAAATTGATTTCAACAGCAGGGCGAGTGTGCTGGGAACGGCCAAAGCCTTCGAAGACCTGGGCGTGGCGGCCTATAACGGTGCCGGGAAGCTGATCACCGATGGCGCATACCTGTTGCTTGCCGGCAAAATCGTATCCGTGGAAGCGCGGCATGCGGCCATGATCCGCGATTTGCTGAGCAACGGTTCTTTCGCCGACAGCACAGCCGTAGACGCCAATGGGCTCGATATGGCGCTCGCCCCGCCAGACGTGCTGAAGGTAGCCGGCGGCTTCCTGAAATCGAAGATCAACGCGTCCAATCTCCCCACTTCCTGATCTAAAATCCGAATCATGAACATTGAACATATCATTACCGAACTTGAGCAGCAAGACCCCGAGCTCCACGACCGTATGAGCAGCCGGCGGTCCGCCATCAGCGGGCTGGCCAGCATTGGCGGCAAGCTCGCCCTCGCTGCGGTACCTTTCGCGTTGGGCAGTTTGTTCAAGAAAGCCTACGGGCAATCTACTTCCGGCATCGTGCAGGTGCTGCAATTCGCCCTTACGCTGGAGTATCTCGAAGCGGAATTTTATACCCTCGGCGCGGCTGCGCCGGGCCTGGTGCCCGCCGGCCCGCCGACCGGTGCCATCGCTACGATCCGGGACCATGAGAACGCGCATGTCTCGCTCTTGAAAACGACGATCATTTCGCTGGGAGCAACGCCGGTGCCCAAGCCCACATTCGATTTCAGTGCGGGCGACGGCAGCGGGAACGGGCCGTTCAAAGGTGTTTTTTCGAATTACCCGCTTTTCCTTGCCGTGGCGCAGACGTTCGAGGATACGGGCGTAAGGGCCTACAAGGGGCAGGCGGGCGAACTGATCTCCAGTAACGACGTGCTGACGGCCGCGCTGAAGATCCACAGCGTAGAGGCGCGCCATGCCGCCCATATCCGTTACATGCGGAGGAACCTCACGGCTAATGACACCATCAAGCCCTGGATCACCGGGAAAGACACCGGTGGCATCGGCGCCGCCGTGCAGGCCAGTTACAATGGTGAAGACGTCAGCGCGCAGGCGGGGATCAACATCGTAGGGATCAACGGAACGGGCGTAGGGGTGAACGCGGCTACCGAAGCGTTCGACGAGCCCCTGAGCAAACAGGCCGTGCTGGATATCGTGGCGCCGTTTATCGTTTAAATTGACTTGTGTTTTCCATACCGTCGCGCCCCGGGCCTTCCGGCGGCGCGGCGTTCTTATCTTGCAATATCGATTTTCCGGCTTGGGATTTTATCCTTATTTTGCGCTACTGCCGTTTCTTTCCGGCAATATCAAACCCAAGTCTGCTTATGATACAGAAAAGTATGTTTCTTGCCGCCGGCGCCTTCCTGCTGGCCGGCGCACCCGTCACCATGGCGCAAAGCCCCACCAAACTGCTCCGCAACCCCACGGTGAGCGCGCAGCACGTGGCCTTTATGTATGGTGGCGATATCTGGATCGCGAACCGCGATGGTTCCGCGCCCAAAAGGCTCACCATCAACCCCGCCCTGGAAACCGAGCCCGTGATCTCGCCCGATGGCAAATGGGTAGCCTTTACCGGTAACTACGACGGCAATTCTGATGTGTACGTGGTGCCGGTTGAAGGTGGCGAGCCCCGGCGCATCACGTTCCACCCCGCTTCAGAGGTCGTTCGCGGGTGGGTGGATAACGATCATATCCTCTACGCTTCCGGCCTGGAATCGCCCACGGGCAGAACACAGCGCCTCTACACCGCCAGCCTCAAAGGTGGCCTCCAGCAACCGCATCAGCGCATCCCCGAAGCTACCCAGGGCGCCGTTTCGCCCGACGGGAAGTTTACCGCATACATCAAAAATCCCGATCCTACCGAAGGCGGCGCCGTGTACCGCCCCTTCAAACGCTACCGCGGCGGTTATGCGCCCAAAATCTGGATATTCAACCACGCCAATAACCAGATCGTGGAAATCCCCGGGGAAAACGCCAACAACATCCGCCCGCAATGGATCGGCAAAAACGTTTATTTCCTCAGCGACCGCAACCACACCATGAACGTTTTCCGCTACGATACCGATTCGAAGCAGATTACGCAGGTAACGCAATACAAGTCGGACGATGTGAAATCGCTCCAGGGCGACGGTAAAACCCTCGCGTTCGAACAGGCAGGCACGCTCCACCTGCTGGACCCCGGTACCGGCAAAGTGACCGACCTTTCCGTGACCCTTCAGGCGGATATTCCCTCCAAACGGCCGCGCTACGAAAAGCTGAATAATTTCGAGAACGTGTTCCTGTCGCCCACCGGCGCGAGGCTCCTCGTGCAGGGGCGCGGCGAAATCCTCTCCGTTCCGAAGGAAAAAGGCGATGTACGCAACATCTCCAATTCCCCCGGCTCCCACGAACGCCTGCCGGGCTGGTCGCCCGACGGGAAGTACATTTCCTATGTTTCTGATAAGGACGGCAATTACAAGCTCATCCTCCGCGACCAGAAAGCCATGGATACGCCGATCGAGATCGAGCTCGGTAAAACGGTGTATTATTTCGGCCTGTCCTGGTCACCCGACAGCAAAAAAATCCTGTATAGCGACGCGCACTTCAACCTCTTCGTGCTCGACGTGGCCAGCAAAAAGATCACCAAAGTAGCGACGTATGCTAACGGCAGCATCCCTTCCGGCGGCAGCAACCCGTTCCAGCCTTCGTGGTCGCCCGATTCGAAATGGATCACTTTCGTAAATGCCGAGGAGAACGGATTTGATGCGGTGTTCCTGTACGAAGTGGCCGGCGGCAAAACCGTTCGCGTAACCGACGGTATGAGCGACGCCAGTGCGCCTTCGTTCAGCGCCGACGGCAAATTTCTCTTCTTCCCCGCCAGCACCAACAGCGGCATGGGCCTCAGCGGATTGCACATGCAGACCTACGACCGTAGCAATGCCATGGCGCTCTACGCAGCCGTACTGTCCAATAAAACCGCTACGCCTTTCACGCCTGAAAGCGATGAGGAAACGGTAAAAACCGACGAAAAGAAAGAAGATAAGGACAAAGAGAAAGACAAGAAGAAAGACAGCACCAAAGCCGCTCCTGCCAAGCCGGAAACAGCGTTTGTAGACGTAGAAGGCCTGCAGCAGCGCATTGTCACGATCCCGGTTCCGCAAGGCGTTATCTATGGCGTGAATGGCGCGGTGAAGGATAAAATTTTCTTCACCGACGGAGGTGAGATCAAGTACTTCGACCTGAAAGAAAGAAAAACGGAAACCTTCGCCAAAGGTGGCCGTTTCATGATCAGTGCCGACGGGAAGAAGATGCTCATCGCCGGCGGCGGGAACAACTTCCAGATCGTGGGAACGGAGCGGAAGCCCGCGCCGGGAGACGGTAAGGTAGACCTGTCCAACGTAACCGTTTACGTAGACCCCGTGGCCGAGTGGAAACAGATTTTCGACGAAGTGTACAAGATCGAGAAAGACTTCTTCTACGTGAAAAACATGCACGGCGTGGATTGGGACGCCAACCGCCGCAAGTATGAAGCCCTGCTGCCGCATGTGAGCAGTCGCGCCGATCTCACTTACCTCCTCAACGAAATGATGAGCGAAATGGTGGTGGGCCACAATTACGTGGGCCTGGGCGATATGCCTTCCGGTCCGAGCGTCAACGTGGGCATGCTGGGGGCAGATTACGAAGTGATCGACGGCCGCTACCGCATCGCGAAAATCTACAACGGCGAAAGCTGGAATCCCGAGGCCAAAGCGCCCCTGGCCATTCCCGGCCTCAACGTGAAGGAAGGCGATTACATCCTGGCCGTTAACGGCGTTCCGCTGAACGCAAACACCAGCATCCACGAACTGATGCAAAACCAGGCCGGTCGCCAGGTGACGCTGAAAGTGAATGGCTCCGCTTCGGAAACCGGTGCGCGCGAAATCGTGGTGGAACCTGTTTCCGTATCTACTGAATACGGTCTCCGTTACGTAGACTGGGTAGAAGGGAACCGCCGGAAAGTAGACCAGTTGAGCGGTGGAAAGATCGCTTACCTGCATATGATCAATACCGGCCGCGAAGGGTATAATTCCTTTAACCGTTATTACTATGCGCAGGCCGATAAAAAGGCCCTGCTGCTCGACGAGCGCTTCAACGGCGGCGGCTCGGTGGCCGATTACGTGATAGACGTGCTGAACCGGGAAGTAATGAGCTACTGGGGCGTGCGCGACGGCCGCAGCTTTACCACGCCCGGCAACGGCATCTACGGCCCGAAAGCCATGCTGATCAACGAATACGCAGGCTCCGGCGGCGACATGATGCCCTGGATGTTCAATCACAAGAAACTGGGCAAACTCGTCGGTAAACGCACCATGGGCATCCTGGTGGGCATCAGCGGATATCCCTCGCTCATCGACGGTGGTTATGTGACTTCGCCGAGTTTCGGTATTTACGATACCAACGGCAAATGGATCATCGAAAACGTAGGTACGCCTGCGGATGTGGATGTGGAGCAAACGCCTGCAGACGTGATCGCAGGCCGCGATCCGCAGTTGGAGAAAGGCGTGCAGATCCTGTTGGAAGAACTGAAAGCGAAGACCTGGCAACCGGTCCCCAAACCGGCCGACCCGGTACGCGTGAAATAATCCGCAACGGAATGTTGTTGAACGGCCGCCTGGAGCAATCCGGGCGGCCGTTCATTTTTACCCGTTTTTCATCATCCGTTCCGCGAGCCGCGGCGAAATCCGGAAGAGCATTTTCAACAGCCGGCTCTTCCCGATATGCTGTTCGGTAACATCGCCGTTCAGGTTGCGGATGAAAATTCGGGCGAGCCTGTCCGGAGACATTTTACCGCTGCTGCGATCGGCCGTCATGGCGGTGTCTACCAGCGGCGGAACGATCTCGAACACTTTGACGGAGGAGCCTTCCAGCTGATACCGGAGCGCTTTCGCGAAGGTGTGGATGGCGGCTTTGGTGGCGCAATACACGGGTGCGGATCGTTTCGGGGCGATGTATAATGCACTGCTGACGAATACGATGGCAGAAAGTGGTTGTGCGGCGAGAAGCGGCAGCAAGGCGTTGGTGAGCAGGAGCGGAGCAATGAAATTGATCTGCGTTTCAGTGGCGATGTTTCCGGCGGATGCGGGATCGCGGCCGAAAGCGTAGCTGAATTGCACGCCGGCATTGTTGATGAGGACATTGAGGGTTGGGTGGTGGTCGCGGATGTAGTTGCGCAATGAAATCGCGGACGCCGGGTCGGCATGATCAATCTGGAAAGTGTGGATGCCGGGCAGTTCCTTTTCGGCGGATGCGAGTTTTGCGGCATCGCGCCCGGTGATGATGACGCGGTTGTTGTTGGCATGGAATTGCCGGGCCAGCGCGAGGCCGATGCCGGAGGTGCCGCCGGTGATGAGGACGGTATTGCCGGAAAGATGCATGAGCAAAGGATTTCCGGCAAATTTCCATTCCAGCGGTGTGAATTCCGTTTACATAGGTAAAGAAATCAGCGGCCGGAGGATTTCCTGCGGATGCGGCTCAATTGCGTCGGCGAAACGCCCAGGTAGGATGCGATGTGGTATTGCGGGACGAGTGCCTCCAGCGCCGGGAACCGCTCGCGGAAAAGCCGGTAACGCGCCTCCGCGTCCAGTTGCACGATCTCGATCTCGCGTTGCTCCTTGGCTACGAAGAACCCCTCCGCCAGGATGCGCGCCGCCCGCTCCAGGTCCGGACAATGAGCGAACAGCTGCCGGAAAGGCCCGTAGGGCGCGGAAAGCACCGTACAATCCGTCAGCGCCTCCTGCTGGATCATGTTCGGCGCTCCCGTGATCAGCGACGCATAGCCCCCGATGAAGCAGGGCGCCGTGAAAAAATGCTTGTTGTATTCCTGTCCGGCGGCATTCCGGTAATATGCCCGCATGACCCCTTCCGCCAGGAACCCGATTTCCCGCGCCAGTTGCCCTTCGCGGATGAAATGTTCCCCTTTGCCGAGGCGCCCTTCCGTAAACAACGGCTGCACCCGATCCCATGTAGCGGGCGCGATGGGCGTCAAATTGTCGAGGAAGCGATGGAGCTTATCATGTGGCATATCGGCGGACGGATTTGTTCCTAAATATACGGATTGACGTTGCGCAATCGCGGCAAAAACATATATTCACCTACTTTTTAATGTTCAACCTCGATGAAGACAATCGCCCGATTTATCGCTATCGCCTTATTCACTTCCACCGCCGTACAAATCGCTTCCGGTTGCGCCGCTTACCCGGACCGGCAGCAGGCATCCATCAAGGAAGTACCCATTTCCCCCGATACCGGCAAAACCGCCGACCTGGTGCTGCTGGCGCGGGTTTGGGGATACCTGAAGTATTTCTCGCCCGTTATCAGCGAACGCAACATCGATTGGGATAAAGTACTGGTCGATCAGCTGAAGGCGATGGACGAAAACCCCAACGCGGGCGTGCTTCCATCCATCCGCGCGATGCTCGATTCTGCCGCGCTTTCCGCGCCATCCGGCCGGAAATCCGGTGCGAAGCAGCTCGCCGATGCGAAGGAAATCGAAAAAGTGAACGTAAACCACGAATGGATCGCATCCGCAAAGCAGCTCGGCCAGGCGGAAAAAGACCGCTTAACCGCATTGGCAGACTATTTCAAGCCGTTCAAAAATAAATACATCATCACGCCGGACGTTTCCGGCTATCCGTCTCCCCAATTCAAGGAGGAAACATACGGGAAAGACTTCCTGCCCGAAAAGCATTACCGCCTTTTGGCGCTGTTCCGCTACTGGAACATCATCGAATATTACCTCCCCGCGAAATACCAGCAGCAAGGCCAGTGGCCTGCGAAGCTGGCGCGCTTCATACCGGACTTCGCCGATGCCAATACCGATCGCGCTTATGCCCAGGCCTTGATCAGGCTCAACGCCGCTATTACGGACGGTCACAGCATTATGCCCACTTTCGCCAAATTCCCCGAATATGTGCTGCCGGGCCGGCTCATCCGCTTGCCCTTTACCATGGCCGTTATCGGCGATACGGTTTTCGTGCATCAGACCGATTCCGGGTTTGCGGAAATGAGCGGAATGCGGCCGGGCGACAGGGTACACAGCATCAACGGCATGCCGGTGATCCGCTACGTAGATTCCTTACGGGCCGTGATGAGCGACCCGCGAAGGGAAATGAAGGATTACTACATTTCCGTATCGGCAATGCTGCGGATGATGCCGGCGAGCGGCGATACGCTGAAGGTCGGTTATGAAAGCGGCGGCCAGCCCAAAACATTCCGGGTAAAGTATGGAGAAGATGACGTTGCGCGGTATCTGGCGATTGGCGCGAGGGCCTGGGCAAAGCAGCAGGAAGCGCAGAAGCAGGAAGTGCCACCACCGGGCATGCGGATGCTGGAAGGCGATATCCTGTACATCGATCCTGCGAAATGGTCGGGCAAAATGGCGGATACCACGCGGGAATTGCTCGCAAAAGCCAAATCCCTCATCATCGAATGCCGCACCTATCCCAATTTCGATTTCATCAACTTCACCCATTTCCTGTTCAAAAAGCAGACGGAATGCATTTTATGGAACGGAACTATCAGCTACCCCGGCCTCACGAAAACTGTGGAATATAAGCGCGGCCCCGATCGCAAAGTCCATTTCAAAGGCAAAGTGGTGGTATTGATCGCGGAAAAGTCTGTCAGCCGCCCGGAAATGCTCACCATGATCGTGAAGGCCCGTAAAGGGAATACGGTGCTGATCGGCCGTACCACCGGTGGCGCCGACGGAGACGTTACCCAAATCCCCATGGTGGGCAACCAGGATATGCGTTTCGTGATCTCCGGCCTCGGCGTCCTGTATCCGGATGGCGGTTACACGCAAGGCATCGGCATTGTGCCCGATGTGGAAGTGCCGCTGACCGTTGCGGAATTCACAGGCGGGAAAGACGTAATCTATCAACGCGCCCTTCAATACCTCGCCGCAAACCCCTGATCAACAGGTATACAAAACAGGAAAGGCGCCCTCGCATGGGGCGCCTTTCCTGTTTGTAAAAATTGCTTTGGAACTATAAACCGTCGTTCCAGTTCGGGTTCTGTGTCAGAACTTTGTTCGTCAGTTGCCGTTCCTGGATGGGGATCGGCTGGAGGTAATCCCTGTTTTCCTGGAAGGTTTTGGTGGTAGTGCGGTTGATCAGCACGTTACCGGCATTGTTTTCCAGCTCAATGTCCTTGCCCAGTTTGAAGTACTGGACACCTGCTACTGCGGGGTCCGGTTTATTGCCGGTGTAAATATACACGTCGATCTTGCCGTCGCGGTCGAGGTCGTACTGGCCCGCGCCGGGGAAGTACATCCCTTTGAACTGGCGCACTACGCTCTGGCCGGATTTCCAGCGCATGAGATCGTTCCAGCGGTGGCTTTCCATCACCAGCTCGATCCTTCTTTCCCGGCGGATTTCGAGGATTACGCCTTTGTTGGCGCCGGTCACGGCCGGGTATTGTGCGGCCATGTACGGGTCCACATTGCCATTGGCGGCCACGAGGTCCAGGTTAGGCATGGCCACACGCTCGCGGAGCAGCCCGATAGACGCGTTGATGTCGGCCTGCGTGAGCGTGCCCAGTTCAGCCTTGGCTTCGGCGAAGTTCAGCAGCACTTCCGCGTAGCGGAAAATGGGCATGGAATTGATGGAGCGGTTGTAAGAGTCGAAAGACATGTCCGTTACGAACTTGATCAGCTGGTAACCGGTCACGCTCGCACCGAAATCGGGCACCAGCGGGTTGTTGGTCCCGATGCGCGAATAACCGGGTGTACGGATGGTTTGGGCCAGGCGCGGATCACGGTTTTGCGTTTCGCCGTAAAACGTGATCGTGTCGTACCGCGGGATGTCCGTAAAGCGGGAGCCGTCTGCCATCAGGTAACTGTTCACCAGCTCCTTGTCCAGTCCCGGCTTGCCGTAAGACGAAGTGATCGTATAGTAGTTAACGTTATGCCAAACCGACAATTCGTTGCTGAAAGTCCGGGCGAGGATGATCTCGTCCTTGTTCGGCGCGATGGAGGCGAACAGCTCGAGGTATGCCTTGCTGGGCGTGGATTTGTAGATTTTATACAAGCCGGTGCTCATCAGCTGTTGCGATGCCGCGACCGATTTTTCCAGCAGGGCTTCCCAGCCGGCTTCATTCCGGTATTTTTTCCAGGTCCCTTCGAACAGGCAAACGCGGCTCAACAGGGCCATGGCGGTATATTTGGATACCATTTCCGTAGATTGGGGGAAAGTGGCCACATCCATATTGGCGATCGCGAAATCCAGGTCGGCGATGATGGAGTCTACCACCACTTTGCGGGGCGATCTGGGTTTGGTAAGGGATTCCTTGTCCTGGTAATCGATGGCGTTGGTATACCAGGGCACATCGCCGAAGCGCTGCACCTTGTCGAAATAGAAATAAGCGCGGAAGAATTTGGCCACGGCGGCAAACCGGTTTACCTGTACCTGTGGCATGACGCGGTTGTAGTTGTCGAGGTAGTAATTGATTTTCCGCAGTTCCGTCCACGTCCAGTTGCCACCGGTCAGGGGCACGGTGCGGCGGCCGGTCACCTGGTCGCTGAGCGACTGCTTCACCACGTTGTCGATATCTTCGTTGTATACGCCTTCGGCGGATGGGAATGCGCTGTAGAACGAGTTCAGGTAGAATTTCTGTTCGTTGTCGTTATTGAAATACTGGTCGGGTGCTACCTGCGAAAGCGGCTGCCGGTCCAGGAATTTGCTGCAGCTGCTGAAAAGCCCGGCTGCGGCGATTGCAAATATGGAAAGTTGCTTTTTCATTGTTGTTCGATTGTAGGATTAGAAAGACAGGTCCAGGCCGGCGGAGAACACTTTGCTGAACGGATATACACGGCCATTGGCTTCGGCGTTGGCCTGTTCCGGATCGATGTACTTGGAGTCCAGTTTGGTCCAGGTCAGCAGGTTGTCGCCGCTCACGTAAACGCGGAGGCGCGACAGTTTGATGCGCTTCAGCATGTGATCGGGCAGGGAATAGCCGAGGGTGAGGTTTTTCAGGCGGAGGTACGCCAGGTCGCGCATGTACTTGTCATTGACGTTGGTGAGCGGGTTGTTGCCGTTGAGGGCGATGTAGCCGCGCAGGCGCGGGAAGTAGCTGTCCTGGCCTTTCTCCGGCGACCAAACCTTGTCGGGGAAGTCGGTGGGGAGGAAGGAGTAGTACGGACGGCTGTAGGGGCCCCAGAATTTATCCGCGTTCGCGCCGGGGTACCAGTCTCTTTTGCCGATGCCCTGGAAGAAGAACGACAGGTCGAAGCCGTTCCAGCTGGCGCCGCCGTTAAATCCATACGGGTAGCGGATCTGGTTGTTGCCGAGGCGTACGAGGTCGCCGTGGTCGCTCAGGGTGTTCAGGCCGTTATTGATGATGCCGTCGTTGTTGAGGTCTTTGAACTTCAGGTCGCCGGCGAGCAGTTTGTTGTACTGTCCGGAAGCGGATTTGATGTTGGAGCCCACCAGGTCCTGGTTCACTTTTGCCTGCCATGCGGCGGCTTCTTCGTCGGAATTGAAGTACCCGTCGGTCACATATCCCCAGATCTCACCGTATTTCTGGCCTACGTAATAATCGTTCAGGCGCTGGTTGTCGTTGGAGAACCGGGTGATCACGGAGCTGAAATCGCTCAGGTTGGCGCCGATGTTCCAGATGAAGGGCTTGCCGGCCAGATCGAATGAGCTGTTATAGTTCACGCTGATCTCGAAACCCTTGGTGCGGAGGTCTGCCGCATTTTCCTGCGGTTCGCTGGCGCCGAACACCACGGGCAGCGTTGCGCCTTTGGTGAGCATGTCTTTGGTGTCGCGGATGTAGTAATCGAAGCTCAGTGTCAGTTTGTTCTGGAACAGGCCTGCATCCAGGCCGAAGTTCTGCGAAGCCGTCTTTTCCCAGGTGAGGTTGGGGGAGATGGCGTTGGGCGAAGCCAGGTATTCCAATTTCTTGCCGCCTGCCACCCAATCGTGCGTACCGCGGTTCAGCAGCGGAATGTAGGGATACGCGCTGGAGGTCACCTGGTTGCCCAGCTGGCCGTAGGAAGCACGGATCTTCAGGTCGCTCAGTACGTTTTTAACAGGCTCGAAGAAGTTTTCCTCGCTGATCCTCCAGCCGCCGGAAACAGACGGGAAGAAGCCGAACCGGTTGCCTTTCGGGAAGCGGGAAGTACCGTCGTAACGGCCATTCACTTCGAAGAGGTATTTGCCTTTGTAATCGTAGTTGGCGCGGGCGAAATAGCCCAGCAGCGCCCATTCGCTCTGCGCACCGGAAATAGTGTAGTAGCCGGAGCCGAGGCCGATGTCGTTCAGGTCCTGCGACAGCAGGTCGCCGCGCTCGGAGGTGATGCGTTTGAACTGTTTCAGTTCCTGGTTGTAACCTGCCATGAATTTCACGTTGTGCTTGCCGTAGCTTTTGGTGAATTCGCCATAAGCGTTGGCTACGTGATAGTAATCCTGGTTGGTTTCTTCACGGAGGAAGTCGGGCCGGGGCACTTTGCTGATCACGCCGGGGTAGATGGAGTAGGGCGAAGAAGTCTGCCGGAAGCTGGCCGTGGTCGGGTTATCGTTATCCCGCGCAGGGTTCAGCGTGAAGGTGTAGTTGGCGTACAGGTTGATGTTGTCGTTCACCTTCACGGTTACGCCCCAGGTGCTCATCAGTTCGTTCCAGCGTTGAACGCCTTTGTTTTTGCCGTAAAGCAGGTCGGAGAAGAGGCCGTCACCGATCTGGTAGTTGTTCAGGGCGGTGATGTAGGTGGCCGTGCCGTCGGGGTTTTTCGGAACGTAGGAGGGGAGCGCGTGCACGGTGGAGTTCACGAAGTTCGTGTTGGGGTCCCATCCCGGGTAGGTGTATTTGCCGATCATGAGCTGCGTGTTGTTGGAGAACGTCAGCCATTTGTTGGCGCGCACGGTGAGCTTGGTGCGCAGGTTGTAGGAGTTGTACACGTCGCGGTTCAGGCGCATCATGCCTTTTTTGTTGAACATACGGCCCGATACGAGGAAGTCCACTTTTTCCGTTCCGCCGGAAATGCTCAGGCTATGCTCCATACCGTCTTGCGCGGGCAGGAAGAACTCGTCCCACCAATCGGTATTGCCATAATATACATACTGGTCTTTGTTATTCCGGCGGTCGATCACCACGGAAGGGAGCGATTTGTCGGTCTGGCGTTTCTTCAGCTCTTCCATGTCTTTGGGGGTGTACCGCGTGTAGGTGTTGCCGGTAGTCACGAGGAAGGCTTCGTCGTTCAGCACGGCGGCAGTGTAGCCGTCGGTGATGAAGTCGGTGGAAACAGTGGAGTAAGATTTATTGAAGTTGTTGCCGTAGTTCACGGTGAGTTTCCCTCTTTTGGCGGCTTTGGTGGTAACGAGCACTACGCCGAAGGCGGCGCGTGCGCCGTAGATGGCGGCTGCAGCGGCGTCTTTCAGGACGGTAACCGTTTCAATGTCGCGCGGGTTCACGTTGTTCATGGAGCCGGGTACGCCGTCTATGAGCACCAGCGGCTGTGCGCCGGAGCTGAGCGGGTTGTTGCCGCGCACGTTGAACCGGCCGTTGGCGCCGGGGCGGCCGTCGGTGAACGTGATGTTCAGACCGGGAACGGCGCCCTGCAGGGCCTGGGTGACGTTGGCCACGGGGCGGTTTTCAAAGGCTTCAGCGCCTACCTGGCTGATGGCGCCGGTGAGGTTCACTTTTTTCTGGGTGCCGTAACCTACCACAACCAGTTCGTTCAGGCCTTTGGCGGCGTCGGCGAGGGTGATGGCGGGAAGTGGGTTGTCGCCTGCCTGGAGGGTTTTCCCGGTAATCGATTGCGTTTCGAAGCCGATGAAGGTGAAAGTGATGGTAACGGGCGTGCCGGCAGGGAGGCCGGCGAGGCGAAATTTACCGGAAATGTCGGTAGCGGTGCCTTTCCGCTGGCCGTCCGGCGTTTTCACTTCCACGGAAACGCCGGGTAATGGTTCGTTTTTCTGGCTGGATACGGTCCCCGAGATCGAGGCTCCGCCTTGCTGGGCCAGTACGGCCAATGGGAGGAGGCCTGTCAGGAACAGTCCGGCGCATAGTTTTCTAAGCATGTTGCGCATGATACAGTAGTTTATAGATTGATGTGTAAAGAGCATGAGAAGTCCTGCAGGCGCGGTGTTTCGCCCTGCGGGTAATGTATGCGGTCATGAATGTTCCGTTTGCGGGCGCAAGATTGGAATTTATCAAGCGCTCACCTAACTTCCGAGGTTAAGGAACTATTAAAGAAATGTTAACCAATTGAAATAGTGGTGGCATTTGACGTGGATTTTGGTTTTAGTCTTGGTATTCAATAAATTATAACTCTCTATTCTTTGGATACTTTCAGGAATGTGCGCTCAAAGGCCTAAAGTACAGTAAAAATTTACAAATTAATAATGAAAAAGTAGGTGTGTTTGAAAGTAAAGGGAAGAAAAGTGAAAGTGGGGTGAAATAATATGGTTATGCTAAGAAATTATAGGGATAACGGAGTCGTATAATAAAAAACGCCAGCCGGGGACGGATTTCCCCTGGCTGGCGGTTATGCAAATCGTTCGTTCGATTATTTGATCACCATCTGGATCGTATTGGCGGAACGCTGCTCCAGCAATACGTTCCGGTTTTTCGTCAACTTGTCGATCAGCCCGTTTTGGTAATGGCGGATCGTCAGCAGTTCCAGTCCTTCATTATAATTGATCCGGTAGCCGCCATGCAGCGCCTTGATCAGCAGCTCGATCTTTTCCGGGTTGTTGTCGATCGCGCAGGAGAAGGTAATGGCCCCGTTCTGGGTCAGGTTGATCTTGATCTTCTTGTCGTGGAAGATTTCGTAAATCTCACTGATCTTATCTTCGGTGATAAAGGAGAAATCTCGGGAAGTGATGGAAATGAGCACCTGGTTTTTCTTCAGCACGATGATGGGCGGCAGTTTGCGGTCGTCCACGTCCTGGCGGATCACGGTGCCGGGGAGGCTCATATCCAGGAAGCACTTCACATACAAGGGGATCTGCTTGTTCTGCAACGGCTTGATCGTTTTGGGGTGGATCACCTGCGCGCCGTAATACGCCATTTCGATCACCTCGTTATACGCGATCTCCGGAATGTCGATCGTATCGGGGAAAAGCTTGGGGTCGGCGTTTTTCAGGCCGGTCACGTCTTTCCAGATCGTCTGGCTTTCGGCGTTGAGGAGGTTGGCGAACACCGCGGCGGAGAAGTCACTTCCCTCGCGGCCGAGCGTCACGCTTTCGTTCTGGTCTGTGCTCCCGATGAAGCCCTGGGCAATGACGATATTGGCCGTATTGAAAAGCGGCAGCACCTTCTGGTTCACCTGCAGTTCGGTGATTTCCCAGTTGATGTTGGCATCACGGAAGTTATCGTCTGTCCGGAAAACGTCGCGGACGTCTACCCAGGTATTGGTAATGCCCACCTGGTTGAAATAGGCGCTCACGATGGCGGTACTGAGCAGTTCGCCCAGGCCCACCAGCTGGTCGTAATAGTAATCGTAAGAACGGAGGGGCTTTTCACCCAGCGTCCATTCCGCTTCGGTAAAGAATTGCTGCAGCTGCGTGAACAGCGGATGTTCACGGTCGCCCAGCAGCGATTGCGCCACCTGGATGTGCTGCTGCTCGATGTTGAAGAGCAGCTGCGCGGCGATCTCCCGCTTGCGCATAAAGTAGTTCTGGGCTACCTTCTCCAACTCGTTGGTCGTTTTGCCCATCGCCGAAATCACCACCAGCAGCTTGCCGGATGCGTTCGCTTCGATAATTTTTCCTACCTGCTGGATGCGCTCAATAGTTTCTAAACTTGCGCCGCCAAATTTGAAAACCTTCATACTTTGGTCCCTCTTCTTTATAAAAAATCTGCGGCAAAGTACGGCAACTTTAGAATTGATTAAAAATCCAACGGCCAAAAAATGACGTATTTCTTAAAAAGGACTGATTTCCCGTACCTTAGCCCGGCCAAAACCAATCAATTCAAACACGTTTATGAAATTCAACCGCCAAGTGATGAACCTGGACGAATTCACGATCCAGGACCTGAAAAACTATCCCGGCGCCACCGGCCAGCTGTCTGGCCTCCTGCGAGACATTGGCCTCGCGGCCAAGCGCGTGAATGTCGAAGTGAACAAAGCCGGTATCGCCGACATCCTCGGCGAAGCGGGCAAAACCAACGTCCAGGGCGAAGCCGTCAAGAAACTCGATGAATTCGCCAACGACCAGATCATCGCCTCGCTCGCCAGCTCCATTTACTGTGCTGGCGTGGCTTCCGAGGAAAACGACACCTTCATCGCCTTCGAAGACGAATATTCCATGAACTCCAAGTACGTGGTGCTCATGGATCCGCTCGACGGTTCCAGCAACATCGATGTCAATGTTTCCATCGGCACGATCTTTTCCGTGTACCGCCGCCTGTCGCCCAACGGCACGCCCTGCACGCTGGAAGACTTCCTGCAGCCGGGCTCCCAGCAGATCGCGGCCGGGTACATCATCTACGGCCTCGTCCACCATGCTGGTCTACGCCACCCGCCGCACGCTCCAGGGCTTCACCCTCGACCCGTCCATCGGCGAATTCTGCCTGTCCCATCCCGATCTTAAAGTGCCGGACGACAGCGACATCTTCTCCGTCAACATGGGATATTATCACCTGTACGAGCCCAAGGTCCGCAACGCCATCGATCTTTTCGTAGCTACCGACCCGAAGCAGAAGATCTACCGGCACCGGTTCGTGGGCTGCATGGTCGCGGAAATCCACCGCACCCTCATCCAGGGCGGCATCTTCATGTATCCGGCTTTCGGGAAATATACGAATGGCCGCCTGCGGCTTTGCTACGAATGCAACCCCATGTCGTTCATCATGGAAAAAGCGGGCGGGATGTCCATTTCCGCCGGCAACCAGCGCCTGCTCGACGTAAAGCCGACCGAACTGCACGAGCGCATCCCCATTTTCATCGGCTCGAAAAGCATGGTGGAAAGGGTACAGGCGGAGATCCGTTAATTTGGCGCGAATTTGGATAAGGCAATAATAGAACAGCTTAAAAAATCGTTTAATCAACATGTTTAACCAACGTTATTGCAAAATCCTCTTCCTCGCCGCCGCAGTGATCACGGGCAGCTCCACCATGGCCTGCAGCAAACCGGTTACCGGTAGCGGCTCCACATCCGAACGCTCCGTTCGCAACGAGAGCGATATGGATGAAGATATCCTCTTCTTTGTCAACAAGTTCCGCCGGTCCAAAGGCCTCAAGCCCCTGGAGCTGAACGGCGTTCTCAGCAAGGAAGCGCGCGGCCATAGTAAGGATATGGCCAGCGGGCGGACAGGTTTCGGGCACGAAGGCTTCGAATCCCGGATCGACGATATCTCCAAATCCATCGGCACCGTGCGCGCCGCCGCTGAAAACGTGGCGTATGGCAACCTGAGCGCCGAAGCTGTGGTAGACGGCTGGATCAAAAGTCCCGGCCATCGCAAAAACATGCTCGGCGATTTCAACCTCATCGGCATCGGAACGGCCAAGGGCAAAGGGAACATCGTTTTCTTCACCCAGATTTTCGTGAACAAGCCCGCCGCTCAGGCAAAGAAATAAAACTTGCTAACCTGTTTTATACCGCAGCGGTTCCCTGGGCAGGGGAGCCGCTGTACTTTTTTGTACCTCCCTGCCGTTTTTTGCCGTAATTTGGCGCCATGGAAAAACGCAGGATCATTGAGGTGAGAGACCTGGTGAAAACATATGGCGATTTCACCGCCGTGAAAGGGATCAGTTTCGATGTGTACGAAAACGAAGTCTTCGGACTCCTCGGCCCCAACGGCGCCGGTAAATCCACGACGCTCGAGATCATCGAAACCCTCCGCCAGAAAACCTCCGGCAGCGTCATGGTAGCGGGTTTGGACCTGGATAAGGACCCCGAGGCCATCAAGCAGATCATCGGCGTGCAGCTCCAGACGTCCGGGTATTATCCGAACCTCAACCTGGTTGAGCTCATCCACCTGTTCGGCGGATTGTATAATCAACCCGTAGACCCCATGGCCCTGCTGCGCGAATTCAACCTGGAAGACAAAGCCAAAGCCAAATACAAGGCGCTTTCCGGCGGACAAAAGCAGCGTTTCTCCATCGCCACCACCCTCATCAACAAGCCGCGCATCATTTTCCTGGACGAGCCCACCACCGGCCTCGATCCGCAGGCGCGCCGCAACCTCTGGACGCTCATCCAGCAGGTGAGGGCCAATGGCACAACGGTCGTGATCACCACCCACTACATGGATGAAGCCGAGTTCCTCTGCGACCGCTGCGCCATCGTAGACAGTGGCCGCATCATCGCCATCGACTCGCCCGACGCGCTGATAGACCAGCTCGTGGCAGGCGGTTTCGAACGGAAAAAAGAAGTGAAAAAGGCCAGCCTGGAAGATGTGTTCATCCAGCTGACCGGTAAGGATCTGCGGGAAGACTGATCATTCGTCAACATGCATATCGCTCTTTTTTATGGAAGATTTACGCTATCCCATCGGCCGCTTTCACCCGCCGGCCATCATTAACGCGGAAGCCCGCAAACGCTTCATCAACGACATCCGGCACCTGCCGTCGCTCATCGAGCTGGCCGTGCAAACGCTCGACGAGCACCAGCTTCAAACGCCCTACCGCCCCGGCGGATGGACCGTGGCACAGGTGGTGCATCACCTGACAGACTCGCACATGAACGGTTTTACCCGGTTGAAACTGGCGCTCACGGAAGATAATCCTACCATCAAACCCTACGACGAAGCCGCCTGGGCCGAACTGCCCGACGTACAATATACGCCCATCAACATATCCATCACCCTGCTTCATGCCCTGCATGCCCGTTGGGCGGCCGTGCTCGAGCATATGGAAGCGCGCGACTGGGACCGGACATTTTTCCATCCCGGCAACAACACTTCCAACACGCTGGCGAAGCACCTGGCCAATTATTCCTGGCACGGGCTGCATCACCTGGCGCATATCGAAAAGCTGAAGGAAAGGGAAGGGTGGAAGTAAAACGATTGAATTTTGAACTGGAAACTACTGCGATCAGAATACCTGTTCCGCGAGCCCTGGCTCACCGTGCGGAGAGACACATGTGAAACGCCTTCCGGCGTGCTGGTACCTGAATATTATGTGCTCGAGTACCCGGATTGGGTGAACGCGATGGCCGTCACCGACGACGGAAATGTGATCCTCGTCCGCCAGTACCGCCACCCCGTCGGAAAAGTGCTGCTGGAAATTCCCGGCGGTGTGATGGACCCGGAAGACGCATCGCCCGAAATCGCCATGCGGCGCGAGCTGCTGGAGGAAACGGGCTATGCGTTCGATGAGATGCATTTCCTCGGGATCACGTCCCCCAATCCTTCCACCCACACCAACCGCGTATTCATGTACCTGGCTACGGGTGGGAAGAAAATTCAGGAGCAGCAGCTTGATTTCAATGAGGAGATCGACGTGGAAATCGTTACCATAGCGGAATTGGAAGCGCGGCTGGCGCAGAACGCGTTCTTACAATCGCTGCATTGCACCTGCCTGTTCTATGGCTTGATGAAGTGGAAAGAATTGCAATCCAAATAAAGAAGGACAGCCGCTCCCCGCAGCTGTCCCCTCATGCATGCTGAAAATGCCGGTTATTTCTGGACCGGCTTGTGCTCCACGTTCACGGTGGCGCCGTTTCCGTTCACCACGCGGTACGTAAAAATGTCTTTTGTCAGTTTCACGACGTCCACCACACGGGTGTAATTCCGGGTGCGCGAAACGAGTATGCGCTTGGAATTATCTGGCGTGATGAAGTAATAGCCTTCATCCCCGCGGGGCGTTCCGTCTGTGTTGAAGAAAACGTAGTTGCCGTTGGGAAGGTAATCGGCGAGGCCTACGAAGCCCATGTTGGCGGCGGTTACGTCTTTGCCAACGGAGTCGGTGACTACCGTGGTGACCCACCGGGTGGAGGAAAGGATTTCGTTACCGGATTTGGCAGGCTCGGGCGCGGGCGCATCGTCTTTGCTGCAGGAGGCGAAAGTGAATGCGGCGATGGCGATTGGTAATACAGTTCTCAGTCTTGGATGCATCAGGCTTCGTTTTTGGTGATACACCAAAACTATCGGAAGCCCGTGGCTCCGGCGGGTGTTTAAAATCGAAAATCGGGTACTTTCTGAATCTAGGGTTGTTGCGGCATATCTCCCACGATGAAGCAGCTTCCGCAAACGAGGATCATGTCGTTTTCGCCGGCAGCGGCTTTGGCGGCAGCGTACGCTTCGGGGACCCCGGTATATGAATTCCCCTGCAATCCTTCCTGGTTGGCCATTTCCAGCAATTCTTTTTCGTCGAGCGCCCGGGGGATCTGGGCGCGGGTGAAGTAATACGTCGCGTCTTGCGGGAATAAACGCAATGCGGCGGGCACGTCTTTGTCTTTCACAAAACCGGTCACGATATGTAACTTTTCGAATTTGACGAGGGAAAGTTGTTCCAGGATGGCGCGAATGCCGGCTTCGTTATGGCCTACGTCCAGCACCGTGTATGGCTGCCGGCCGATCACTTCCCATCTTCCACCCAAACCGGTCAGCCGTTTTACATTTGCCAGCCCCTTTTCCACGGCTTCCTGCGTGAGCTGGTAACCTTCCTGCCGGAGGATGTTCACACCGGCCAGTACGCCCAGGAGGTTTTTTCCTGGTAATGCCCCGGCAGATCGAGGCGGTAGGTGAAGGTGGGCTCGCCTAAGGCGGAAGCAACGGTAACGGTGAGCATTTCCTTGCCCGGTTCACTGTTGACAATGGTGTATTGTTTATCGGCGAAAAGGATCGGGGCGTTGTGGAGGTCGGCCATTTCGCGGAAAACGCCGTCTGGCCCGGCCTGCGTTTCGCTGATCACTACCGGCGTATCCGGTTTGATGATCCCGGCTTTTTCCCGTGCGATCAGTTCCGGCGTGTTGCCGAGGATGTGGGTATGATCGAGGCTGATATTGGTAATGATGGAAAGGAGGGGGAGATGATGTTGGTACTGTCTAACCGCCCGCCAAGCCCGGTTTCGATGATGGCGATATCGACGCCTTCTTCCGCGAACCACTGGAACGCCATGGCCACGGTCACTTCGAAGAACGACGGGTCGATGGTTTCGATATGCTGTTTGATCGCTTCCGTGAAAGTGACTACCCTTTGTTCAGGGATCATTTCGCCGTTGATGCGGATGCGTTCCCGGAAATCGTGCAGGTGGGGGGATGTGTACAGGCCCGTTTTGTACCCGGCCGACTGGAAGATGGCGCTGAGCATGTGGCTGGTGGACCCTTTCCCGTTGGTGCCCGCGATGTGGACAGCAGGGAATTTTGCTTCGGGGTGGCCGAGCACGCCGCAAAGCAGGCGGATGTTGAGCAGGTCGTTTTTCAGCGCGGAAGCTCCCAGCTTGCTGAACATCGGGAGCCGGCTGTACAAGTAATCGATCGTTTGCTGATAGTTCATGGATACCTCGCTAAATAGTGGGGCAGCCCAGGTTGCGCCGGCGTTTGCGGTACGTTCCGTCACTGCCCTTGTCCCACGACCATTTACTGAAACGGATGGGAACTACGCGCAAAGCTACGAATACATCCGCATGATTGATCATCCGGCGGCCGAGGGTGGATAAGATGGAGGCAGACCCGATCACCAAAGGCCCCGCCCGCAGGGCAAAACCCGCATCCGCCTGTCCGTACCGGTTCACCGAAACCGGAAGGTAAACGCCCAGGTTGCGGAGCTCGTACCGCGGCGTGACGGTCAGTTGCGTGAGGGCGCTCGTCTTGTTATCGTCTTTCTCTCCACTGTTCAGCGCCAGCGTGGCGCTTGCGCTCAGGAAAAACCTGCCGTTCAGGTTGTAGTCGCCGAACAGGTTGAGCGAAGTGGGGAGGTTCATGTAATACGTTTCCTCGTTTTCCATGGGCGTAAACATCGTGGCGAGGCGCGTCGCATACCGTCGCATGCTTTCGCCCCGCTGCTTGTTCAGCGAGCGGACGATCACGTTGTTCGCCGTCATGTCCAGGTTTGCCGAAGCCATGGCCTTCTTGTATTTGATCCCGCCGATATCTACGACAGACACGCCGAACCGGGCTTTCCAGGTATCCGCGTCGGGATTCCAGTCCGGCCCGCCTTCGTGCATACTGCCAAACCCGTCGTTATCCGGCCGCCACTCGTACACCACCCCGATATCCGCCCCGATGCCGGGGTTCTGGAAAGGTTTGTAGTAAGACGCCCAGCTGTCGTTGTCCGTATACGAATCCATCTCCTCGTTGTAGGCGTAATACACTTTTGCGCTGTTGATATCGGCCAGTTCCGTGGTGTTGAAAGTAAACGATGCGTCGCGGACCACGGTGTAGGCGGCTGCCTGTCCACCGAGGTACTTCAGCGTAATTCCCGCTTTCCAGCGATGGTCGCCTTCGTCTTTGATGACGCGGGAATAGCTGAACCCGAATTCGTTCCAGGCATGACCGTTGCCCGCCGCGAATTTGGCGGCGAAGTTGCGGTTGGTGAAGCGGGGATTGGGATAGTTGAGCGCGAAGAAATTGGCGATGTTGGTTTCCACGCCGCCGGCATTGGCCGATCCGCGCACGCGCCATGTGAACGCGACGGACTGTTTCTCGTCGATGGAAAACAGGACGGACGGCAGCATGATCTCCCCGCTGCCCCAGCCGTATTGCCGGCGGGTGGCGTTGGTGTCGGGGATATAGTCCACGTTCCGCACCAGTTTCTCCTGGCTGGAAAAAAGGGAAGATTTAACGAAGGAATAATAGGTATTGCCCGCCTTCACATCCGCCCCGACGATATTTACGTCCCACTTGTACCGCGATCCGGCGCCGAGGGCCGGGTTGAACGGAATGGCGTGAACGCCTGCGTACTGGCTCGTATGATAGCCGGTAAATACCTGTGCCTGCGCTGAAACAGCGGTCAGCAGGCACAAAGCGAGATATCCGAGACGTGAATTGAGCATAGAATAGTACAAGGTATAGGTAATAACGTGAAAATCCGAAGGATATTACCGTACTGTCGTTGGATACCTGCGGACCGGCTTTTATCGCGGCTTGAAATAAAACCTGATAGGCCCGAATTGTTCTTCCGGCGCTTCCTGGCTTACATTATATTTTATCCGCAGGGCTGCTTCTTTTGCTTCGCGGATAGCAGCGGGATTGCTGATGGTGGAACCACGGAGATTATGCGTGGCGCTGACCACATTCCCGTTACGGTCTACTTTGATGTTGATGGCTACATAGCCCGTTTCGTTACCGTCCCATTCCACGGACGGGCGATTTACGAGTGTGCGGCCCGCCAGCCGGAAATCTGATGCCCCGCGGCCAGCGCCGGGTGTGCCGGTATAGGCGCCGCCATTGGGGCTGCCGCCGATGACGCCGCGGTCTCCGGGCTTGCCGGTATTGCCTTCGCCGGTGGAGTTATTGGAACCGTCGGCCCCGTTGCCGCTGTTGGCCGCATTACCCGTTCCGCCGGTGAAAACGGCTTTGGGTTTCGGCTTGGGAGCTGGGGGAACAGGTGCGGGAGGCGCTTCCGCTTTGGGCTTGGGCGCTTTTACCGGCTTGGGCTCGAGTGTTTTTGCGATTTCTTTGGGTTTGACGTTGACAGGCTTCACCGGCTGCTTGATCACTTCCGGCGCCTCGGCCTCGTCAGACGTGGCGAGTTCCTGCGAATTGCTGTTGTCCGCTTTGGAAGCGGCTGCAGGCTGCGGTGTGGAAGGCTCCGGCTGGGCGGCTGCGGGCGGATTGGGATTGAGCGGCTGCTCGTCGCCCATACCGTCGTCAGACGTGCCCAGGTTCACTTCGATGCCCATGTCCTGGTCGGGCAGCGGCGGCGGCACGTCGAGGCTCACCATCACCAGTGCCAATAACAGCAAGGCATGTACGCCGATCGTGATGCCGGCGGCTTTTATATTTTTGGATTTATTCTGCTCTGTCATCGTGTTCCAAAGTTAATATTTTTTTCCGGTGGAGGGAATGCCCCCGTTTCCGGCTGCAAATACCCTGCCGCGCCTGTCATTTACAAATGCGGTTTGTCATTTCCGGACGGGTAAATGTAAGTAAGCGGTGTAATTTGCGGTACATTATGTTCGACAAGACAATTTCCTTGTACAGAAGCGCCTACGGCGGTATTCCGCGAAAAGTCTGGCTGCTGGCGACCGTGCTGCTGATCAACCGCGCCGGCGCCATGGTGATCCCCTTCCTGACGTTGTATCTCACCACCCAGCTTCATTTTTCGCTGGAACAGGCGGGCATTGTGATGACGGTTTACGGCATCGGCTCGATCCTCGGCTCGCTGCTGGGCGGCAAACTGACGGATACCATCGGTTTCCACCCGGTACAGTTCTGGAGCCTGGCGATGCACGGCGTGATGTTCCTCGTGCTTTCGCGCATGGATACCTTCCCGCAGTTTGCCGTTACGGTTTTTGTGCTGGGCATGGTGGGCGATGCTTTCCGCCCCGCCAACTTCGCGGCGGTAGCGCATTACAGCGATGCCACCACGCGCCTGCGCTCGTATTCCCTGCTCCGCCTGGCGTCGAACCTGGGCTGGGCGGTAGGGCCCGCGGTAGGCGGGGTGCTGGCCACCATCAGCTACAATATGCTATTCTTCGCCGACGCATTTTCCTGCCTCTCGGCGGCGTTCCTGCTGAAATTGTTCCTCCGCCCCGGGAAAACTTCCGGAAATACCGTGCATACGGCGCCCGTGGGAGAAGCTAATATGTCTGCCTGGCGAGACAGGCGCTATCTTTTCTTCATCCTCCTCGTCACGTTCAACGCCATCTGCCTTTTCCAGATGTTCAACATCGTTCCGGTGTACCTCAAAACCGTGGTGCACATGAATGAAAGCATGATCGGCCTGGCGATTTCGACCAACGGCATCCTGATCGCGCTGATCGAGATGATCCTCGTGTTCAAGCTGGAAAACCGCCGGCCAAACGAGTACTACATCTGCATCGGCGCCCTCCTCATGGGGCTGGCCTACGTGATCTTCAATTTCGTGCCGCCCGTGGCCGCTGTGGCCTATCTCCACATCGTACTGTTCTCGGCCGCCGAAATGATGACCCTGCCGTTCATGAACAACTTCTGGATCAACCGCGCCCAGGCCCACAACCGCGGCCAGTACGCCGGCCTTTACACCGTCGCGTTTTCATGCGCCACGATCCTCGCGCCCACATTAGGCGCTTTCGGCGTGGAACATTTCGGGTTCCGCGACTGGTGGTGGGCGGTTGGCGGCATCAGCCTGCTCACTTTCTTCGGTTTCCGCTGGATGCTGAAAAATACATCTACCCCTCCGGTGACGCCCGCGCCTACGCCTGAACCGAACCCGGCTCCGGAAGCAGCCCTGGCCTAATTCGGTTTCCGCTGGATGCTGAAGAATACATCCACCCCTCCGGTGGCCCGCGCGCCCGAACCCAACCCGGCCCCGGAAGCGGCGGTGGCCTAATTCGGTTTCCGCTGGATGCTGAAGAATACATCCACCCCTCCGGTGGCCCGCGCGCCCGAACCCAACCCGGCCCCGGAAGCAGCGGTGGCCTGACCGGATGCGTTCATGAAACAGGCATTCTGCATCCACCGAAAAAAACGACAATACGCTGTTCCAAAAACAAAAAGCCTTCATCCAGCGATGAGGGCTTTTATATCGTGCGTTATTTCATCAGGCATTCCACATCCACCGAAAAAAAATCCTCCAACAATACTCCGTTCCAAAAACAAAAAGCCCTCATCCAGCGATGAGGGCTTTTATATCGTGCGTTATTTTAAAACTACAAATGCGCGAAATCCGCTTCGTAGTTGCCTTTGATACGTTCCATCGGCGGATTGTAGTACCCGAATTTCACATCGGGGAACTCTTCGCGGATGAGCTCCATCAGCTGTTTCACCCCCAATAACTCGCCGGTTTCTACCACGCCGATCTTGCCCAGGTACCAGTCCGGATCGATGTTGAAATTCCGCCACTGGATCATGTTCAGGCCGGTTTCACGGATCACCGTGCGGAGGGCTTCATATTCCTCCACCGTATCGGTCATGCCCGGGAAAACGAAGTAGTTGATAGACGCCCATCCACCATGTTCCCGCACTACTTTAATACTCTCGATGATATCGGAGAACTGGTAGTTATTGGGCCGGTAATAAGGCGTGTAAATCTGCTCCCGGACGGAGTTGAGGCTCACGCGGATGCTGTTCAGGCCCGCCTTGCAGAGCTCGCGCACCGCATTGGGCTTGCTGCCGTTCGTATTGATATTGATACTGCCTTTTTCAGTATGCTTTCGGATCTCGAGGATCGATTCGCGGATGGTTTCCCACATGAGCAGCGGCTCGCCTTCACAACCCTGTCCAAAGCTCACGATAGGGTACGGCGCCGATTCCAGGTGCGGAACGGTAAATTCCACGATCTCCTGCGCAGAAGGCTTGAACGTCAAACGGTCCTGCGTGGAAACGATCGTCTCCTCTTCCGGCTGGAACGAAATACAGCCGATGCAATTGGCGTTGCAGGCGGGGGAAGATGGGATGGGGCATTCCCAGCGGCCCATGAAATAGTTGCGCGCGGCCGGACAATGGTACGTCAGCGCGCAATTATTGGCCAGGTGCTGCACCAGCCGGTTGTGCGGGTAAGCGGCCAGCATGTCGGTGACGCCGGATTTCACGGACTTATCGTCGAACCCTGCGCATTCCTGCCGGATGTCTTGCTCAATGCGCACGGCCGGCACATAGAATTTATTGTCGTGCCAGCCTGCCGCTGTGTAGCAGAACAGGGGAAGGGTAGGCGCGTCCGGCAAGGTTTCGTATGCCGCGAGGTACAGCCCGGTATGCGCAGGCGGGATGAAAGCCGCAACGGCCCATCCTTTCTCGCAAAGGCGCATTTCGCCGGTGTGCACGTCGATCCCGATGCCTCTGCGGCCGGGCAGTTCATACAGGTTGCCTCCTTCGGGAAGCTCGATCCATTCATCTTCAGGGATGGGAAATGCATCCCACCCGGCACGGCCCACCACATACAGCGAGGTATCCTCGAAGATGTTGCCCTTGCCGTCGGAGTACATTATATAAGGAGAAACGTTCATGTCAGCCTGGATTGAAAATAAGCATTGATATCCGCCGTTTGCGCGGGGGAGTATTCGTCGAGCACTTCGAGCTGGAGCACTTTGTTGGTGCGGAAATCCAGCGTCAGGAGGTCGTTCCGCAAAATTACGTTATTCATCTCGTTCCACCGGTAATGCTTCTCCCCGAATACGGTGGGGAGGGAAATGCCGCTATCCTCGATCCGTGCGTACGCCGGTTGCATGATGCGATATTCCGCATAGCCGGTATATGCCACGCCGAGCCCCGCCAGCAACAGGGTGCCGCCGATGATGGGCTGCATGTGCGACAAAAAGAACAGGCTTCCCGAAAAAAGCGTGAACACCTGCAAAAGCCGCAATACGGAATTGGTTTCGGACATTTTCCGCATCTTCCGCATCATAAACGGGAAAGCCAGGCTGGCCGTACCGAGCGCAATGAACAGCAGGGCCATCAGCCAGTTGGGATGCTCCATTTTGTATACGCCGATGAGGTTGAACAGGAAAAGTATCCCGATCATGCCATGCATAACGGGTTGCATGCGCAGTTTGGTGATGGCGTTGGGATGTAGGATGCGGAACTTATACATTGGATTTCACCATCAGGTTACACAATTTGAACAGGATGCGGGCGCCCACGTTGGCGTCCCACTCGTCGAGCCCCGCGCTCACCTCCACCAGGTCGAACCCGATGAGGGTACGCCCGCTTTCGATCACGCGGCGGAAGAGGTAATACACCTGCTGGGCTTCGAGGCCGCCCGGCACCGGGGTGCCGGTGTGGGGACAAAGCTTCGGGTCCAGCCCGTCGATATCGAAACTGATATGCACTTGCCGGGGGAGCTGGGAGATAATATCGTCGCAGATGCTTTTCCAGGTCTCGCCTTCGTACATGCGCTCTTTCATGTCCTGGTCGAGGAACGCCGAAATGCGCCCATCGCTGTTGCGGATGAGGTCGAGCTCGCTGTCGCAGAAGTCGCGCAGGCCTACCTGGACGAGCTTTTTGAGCTGGGGCACTTCCTGCAGCGCGTTATACATAATGGATGCGTGGGAATATTTGAAGCCTTCGTAGCTGTCGCGCAGATCGGCATGCGCATCGATCTGGAGGATGCCGAAATCGCCTTTATGCTCGCCCATGGCGCGGAAGAAGCCGAGCGGGGTGGAGTGGTCGCCGCCTACGAGGCCAACGAGTTTCCCTTTGGCCAGGAGGCTTTTGGTCTGATCGTAAACCCAGGCGTTCATTTTACAGGCGCCTTTGTTGACATCGTCCACCGAGCGGCGCATGAAGTCGTTTTCACTGATATCGCCCCCTTCGGCAAGGAATTTCAGGTACAGCTCGGCTTCCTTGCGGAGATAATCGCTCCGGAGGAGTAGCTGGCGGTCCTGCTCTTTCATGTAGAACCCCTGTTTCCAGCCGTCGGTGCCGGTGTCGGAATCGTAGAGGTCTACCTGCAGGGAGGCTTTGTAAATGTGTTCCGGGCCACGGGCTGTACCGTTGTTATAAGACACCGTCACTTCCCAGGGCACGGGCAAAAGTACCAGCCGTGCATCGTCTTCCCCGAAAGGCAGTCCGAAAATGTTGTTGGACAGCAGGCCGGGGGAGTTGGGATCGAATTTCGATAGATCAGCCATGATGAATCAATACTTAGCTTATTTCCGCGCAAAGGTACAGGTAAAAATTGGTTCCGGGAGGGGGAAACCTGACGAATATCAGCCCCCGGGAACGGGTTTTTTGGCTACCTTTGGTCTCGATTAATCTGCTAAGGATGAAGAAGACAAGTATTATTCTGCTCGTAGTAATAGCGGTTTGCGTGGCCGGCATGGTCATGATGGTGGGTGATTTCAGCACCTACGAAACATTCGCTACCGCCCGGAAGAAGGAAGGAAAGGAGATTCACGTGATCGGCGCTTTAGACAGTACCAAGGCCGTGGTGTACGATCCCGCCCGGGATGCCAACTACTTCAGCTTCCATATGAAAGACAAAAGCGGCGAAATCAGCCGTGTCGTGTTCTACGGTACCCGGCCCACCGACTTCGAGAAATCCACCGAGCTGGTACTCACCGGCAAAATGGTCGGCACCGAGTTCCATTGCAGCAAGATACTTATGAAGTGCCCGTCGAAATATAAAGACGAGCAACAGGCCTTCAGCGCGCAGCGCAAAGGATAAGGAAGACATTAAACAATAACTGTATATCGTCGGCCTTCAGCACTATGCCAACGGGCGGCGGAATCCTCACAACTTACGGAGCAACCATTGGAATCGATCAAATACAATGGGGAGCACCTGCTTCCCGGACAACTGGGCCATTTCTTCACCATCCTGGCTTTCGTGGCCTCCATGGTGTCTGTCGTGGCTTACTTCATCAGCGTCAGGCATTCGGATGAGCTGAAAAAATCTTCCTGGGCCAAAATCGGCCGGTGGACGTTTTATATCCAGGCATTTTCCGTTTTTGCCGTGTTCGCCACCCTTTACTACATCATTTCCAACCACTTATTCGAATATAAGTACGCCTGGCAACACTCCGAGCGCGAACTGGAAGTGAAATACCTCCTCAGTTGTTTCTGGGAAGGGCAGGAGGGCAGCTTCCTGCTGTGGAGCGTTTGGCACAGCGTGCTGGGGATCATCCTGATCAACACCTCCAAATCGTGGGAAGCCCCCGTGATGGCGGTCCTCGCGTTCTCGCAGGTTTGCCTCGGCAGCATGCTGATCGGTATTTACATGTTCGACTATAAAGTAGGCAGCAACCCGTTCCTGCTCATCCGCCAGGAAGACCCGTCGCTGCCCATTTTCAATAATCCGGATTACATGCAGTTCAAGCAGTTCATGGACGGTAACGGCCTGAACGCACTGCTGAAAAACTACTGGATGGTGATCCACCCGCCCGTGCTGTTCCTCGGCTTCGCCGCCACCATCGTGCCTTTCGCATATGGTGTGGCCGCTTTGTGGACGCGCCGGTACACCGAATGGGTAAAACCCGCACTGCCCTGGGCGCTCTTCGCCGGCATGGTTTTAGGCGTCGGTATCATGATGGGCGCCGCCTGGGCGTACGAATCCCTCACTTTCGGCGGCTACTGGGCCTGGGACCCCGTAGAGAACGCCTCCATGGTACCCTGGCTCACCCTCGTAGCCGGGATTCACACCATGCTGGCCTTCAAATCGTCTGGCCACGCCCTCAAATCTTCGTTTTTCTTCATACTGATCTCTTTCGTTTTCATCCTGTATTCTACCTTCCTCACCCGTAGCGGCATTCTCGGCCAAACCTCGGTGCACTCCTTCACCGACCTCGGCATGAGCGGCCAGCTCCTCGTGTTCATGGGCATCTTCACCATCCCGGCCTTCTGGATGCTGATCGCCCGCGGAAAGCAGATCCCGACGCTGAAAAAGGAAGAAAGCACCTATTCCCGCGAATTCTGGATGTTCGTTGGCGCCCTCGTGCTCCTCGTGAGCGCGCTGCACGTCACCTTCTTCACCTCCATCCCCGTCTGGAACAAACTGCTCGATATCTCCGGGATCCGGAAATTGTTCAAACTGGAAGAATTCGCGCCGCCGACAGACGTGATGCTGCATTACAACAAAGTGCAGATCTGGCTGGCGATCATCATCGCCCTGCTCACGGCCGTCACCCAGTTCATGAAGTACAAGGATACGCCCAAAGGCGTGCTGGTCAAGAAACTGGCCTGGCCTACGCTGATTTCCGTTGCCATCGCCGTGCTGATCGGCGTAGCGGGACGTATCTTCTATACCGACTACGGCGCGGGTGTGCTCCTGGGCATCTACCTCATGCTGTTCGCCTGCGTATACGCCATCGTGGCCAATATCACCTACATCATCACCGTACTGAAAGGCAAAACCAAAGCCGCCGGTGCCTCCGTGGCCCACGTCGGTTTCGGGCTCATGCTGCTGGGGATCCTCATTTCCTCCAGCAAGAAAGAGGTACTGTCCATCGATTCGATGAACGTGCTCAGCGGGTACTTCACAAAGGAAAGCGGACAGAATTCCCGCGAAAACCTCATGCTGCCCAAAGGCCTGCCCGTGCAGATGGGGCCATATTTCGTGACGTACCGCGGCGATTCCATCAGCACCGTGGATAAGGATAAAACCCTCTACATCGTTGAATATGAGCGGAAAGCGAAGCTGGAAGACGAGCCCACAGAGCGTTTCACGCTGTATCCCGACGCGTACCTCAATGTGAAGGGCCAGGAAGGCATCACGCCGAACCCGGATTCCAAACATTACCTCACCCGCGATATCTTCACTTACATCACCGCCGTTCCGAGGAAAGACATCCCGGCCGATACGCTGCCGTACGCACAGCACGTCATCACCCAGGGAGACACCGTTTACTTCTCGAAAGGGTTCATGGTGCTGGAAAACCTGAACACGAAACCGCAGCAGAAGAATTACCATCCCGAACCGGGAGACATCGCCGTGGGCGCCGAAATTTACGTGCATACCCGCGACAATGGCGACTTCCGCATCAATCCGGTATATTTCATCCGCGACAGCAGCTTCCAGGCGAATGTGGCAGATACCATCGCGCCGTTGAGCCTGGCCGTGAAGTTCACCAAGATCCTGCCGAACGAAAACAAGGTGCAGATCGAACTGAAGGAAACCCGCGAGCCGATGGACTATATCGTCCTGAAGGCGCTCGTTTTCCCCTGGATCAACGTACTGTGGATCGGTATCATCGTGATGGCCGTTGGTTTCGGCATGGCGATGCGCCAGCGGATGAAGGGAAGCAACAAATAATGTAAAGTCATTTAATTCGAAGGACGGCCCGAACGGCCGTCCTTTTTCATTGGCGCCCATCGCCGGACATATTCGCCATTTGGAGATATAACGAATTATTTACAGGGATGGACGGCCTTCCGGGCCGTCCTTTTCTTTATATTAGCGTCAGTAAACCCTTTTCCTATGCGCAGGATATTCCGGATATTGCTCATTGTTGCGGCCGTGCTGGCCGTGATCTACATCCTGGGGCCCAAGCCCGCTCCGCCTGATTTACAGGGCACTTTGCCCAGGGTACCGCAGCAGCTGGAGCAGGTAGCGGCATATGTAGACAAGAAGGAAGCCGGGTTCCAAACGCGCCCCGGCAACCGGGCCAGGATCGTTTGGGCGGGCGACTCCATCCATAAAACCCCGTTCAGCGTGGTGTACCTGCACGGATTCTCGGCGAGCGAACATGAAGGATTCCCCGTTCACACCGATTTCGCGAAGAAGCACGGATTCAACCTGTATCTGTCGCGGCTCGACGGCCATGGCCTGGAAACCCCCGAGCCATTGCTGGGCATGACGGCCCAGGGGCTCTGGAAAGACGCCCGCGAGGCCCTCGCCATCGGGAAGCAACTGGGCAACAAGGTGATCGTCATGGGCACGAGCACGGGCGGCACGCTGGCCCTGATGCTGGCAGCGCAGTTCCCCAATGATGTGGAGGCCGTCGTCAACATGTCTCCCAACATCGCCATCAACCAGCCCATGGCCGGTATGCTCGACGAGCCCTGGGGCCTCATGGTGGCCCGGGCAGTGAAGCGCGGCAAATACGATGAATCTACGCCCGCCAACCCCGAAAAAGCGAAATACTGGTATACGAAATACCGCCTGGAAGCCGCGGTGGAACTGGAGAACCTGGTGGATCATTCCATGAAACCGGAGCTTTTCGCAAGGGTTGGCCAGCCCATCCTCAACCTGTACTATTACAAGAACGAAAAGGAGCAGGACCACACGGTGAAGGTATCCGCCATCCTCGCCATGCACGAAAAGCTGGGTACGCCCGCCGCCAAAAAGCGCGCAGTGGCCATTCCCGGGGCCGGCAGCCACGTGATCGGCTCCAACATTACCTCTCACGACGTGCCGGGCGTGGAAACGGCCATAGAAGCGTGGTGGCAGGATATGTACGGGAATTGAAAAATTGCGTAATTTGGGGAGAAACCAATACGTTCCAGTGCTTCGATTAGCGGTTTGCTGTTTGATGTTTTTCCTGTGCCTGACAGGCCGGTCCCTTGCCCAGCAAAGGCCCGCAGGAGATTCCGTCGCCGTCCGCGCCATTGTTGTTGGAACAGATACCATTCCCTCCATCACCCTTTCCATTTTTAATGTATACGACCGTTTGCCGAAGCGCCTCCGCAAGGAGCGCGAACGCTGGACGCGCCTGCGCAATGCCGTATACGTGACGTATCCCTACGCCGTGTCGGCCTCCCGGGTGCTCAAGGACGTGAGCCGCGACCTCGACCGCTGTACCTCCAAAAAGCAGCGGAAAGAGTACCTCGCCAGCAAGGAAAAGGAGCTGAAAGCACAGTTCGGCGATAAGCTGGAGAATTTGTCGGTGTACCAGGGCAAAGTGCTCATGAAACTCATCCACCGCGAAACAGGGGAGAACTGTTACGAGATCATCAAAGAGCTGAAAGGCGGATTCAACGCGCGGATGTACCAAACCGTGGCGTTCTTTTTCGGCGGCAACCTGAAAAGCGAATTCAATACGCAGGACGATCGCGACATCGAGCTGATCGTCCAGGAAATCCAGCTCTATAACCGTTTTAACTGATCCCGCGCCACCGGGATTTGGTACATCCCTTCCTAAACCCGAACTTTGCCGGGCAAAAATCTGAGCATCATGAAACTGGATATACTCGCCATCGCTGCGCACCCCGACGACGTTGAGCTGTCTTGCGCAGGCACCCTGATGGTACACGCCCGCCAGGGCCTGAAGACCGGCATTGTAGACCTTACCCGCGGCGAACTGGGCACCCGCGGCACGCCTGAAGGCCGCCTCATCGAAGCGCAGGACGCCTGCAAGGTTATGGGCCTCGACGTGCGCGAGAACCTCTCCCTTGCCGACGGGTTTTTCCAAAACACGAAAGACGATCAGCTCGCCGTGATCCGCGCCATCCGCAAGTTCCGGCCCTCCATCGTGCTGACTAACGCTACCGAAGACCGTCACCCCGACCACGGCCGCGCTTCGCAGTTGGTGAGAGACGCCGCCTGGATGTCTGGCCTCCGCAAGATCGAGACCTTCGGCGACGACGGGCAGCCGCAACACGCCTGGCGCCCTGCGCAGGTGTACCATTTCATCCAGGACCGCTTCCTGCAGCCCGATTTCGTGGTGGATATCACCGATGTGATCGAGCAGAAGATCGCCGCGATCAAATGTTTCAAAACGCAGTTCCTCGCAGAAAAAGACCACGAACCGCAGACTTATATCTCATCCCCCGAATTCTTCGACAGCGTTATGTACCGTGCCAAAATGCTCGGAAAAATGATCGGCGTGCCCTACGCGGAAGGCTATACGAGCGCGAAGATGATCGGGGTGAAAAGCCTCATGGACCTTATTAATGTTCCGACCTGATCCTGCAGATGAGCCATGGAACCGCTGGAAATCCCTAAAACCTATACGGAACAGCGATTCACCTCGCTGAAAAGCCTGAATTTTTTCAGCGGGATCGCCGCCGCTATCGTGGTATTTATCATCTGGATGGGCTACAGCAAGTACCAGTTCCGGAAAGAGACCATTGCGGAAGGCAACATCGTGCGCGTCAAAATCGAGCGGGTAAGTTGCGGGCGACGGAGTTATATCCTCTTCAAAGACCGGGGAGCACAACATTCGGTGAACCTGCACGGCAGTGTTTGTGGTGGACTGGATTACGGACAGGTTGTTGAAGTTTACTATAGTGAAAATACAGGCCTGTACCTCCTGAAAAACGACGGCCTCGGCGACGATGACCTGCCTTTTATGTGGACTGGTATTTTGCTGGCCGCTGGCCTTGTAATTTTTTATATTCGCTGTTACCGGAGAGTAAAGCGCAGTGCTGCAACAGCCCGGGATCCCGCCCACCGGCGATGATGAGAAAATTTCGCCTGGGCCCGTTGAAAATCTCATTCGCATTTTAGACCCACATTAAATAACATGCCCGAATCAATCATGGAAACTAAGGAAGATACCTTCCGGGAAATTGCCGGTATACCGGCCGATTATAAAAGTTTTGCGTACCGGTATTTCCGGAACATTTTCGGATTCCTGGTATTGTTTTCCTTTGTTAGTTTGATCGTATTTGCGAACGGCGGGGTTAACAGCATCACCCTGACGCTGATGGGCAGCGTATTTGCGTTGGTATTTTTATATGGTTTGAGGATGTCCGCCAACATCTTGTATAAGATCAGTGTGAACGAAGAAGGGGAGATACGGGTGGAGACGATGCGATACAACAAGATTACAGCCATTGTCCGGAACAGGAGCGACCTGCAGGTGAAAGTCATACAGGATGCAACTTCCCGGTATATTATCGATATGATACGGATTGATGTAGACCGCAAAACTTACTTCGTTCAGAAACAATTCCGGCCCTGGACGGTGGAGAAGATCCAGCAGGTGAAGGAATTGGTGAAGGAGAAGGCGTTGTGATACGCAGGATTCCCGAAATGGTTAAATTACCTTTTGCAAACTACTAAGATCCTTTGATATGGGGGCTTTTAACATATTGCATGCGCAAATTCCATGTCCGGCCTGCGGGAAGCAGACGGATGTTCGTATTCAGTTTAAGTTTGGTGACACCTGGCAACTCGAATATAAAATTGGCGACAGGATCGGATGGGGTGGAAATGCTACCGGCAAGCCCGGCCTGCCGAACGTGAAAGTGTCTGGCTCGCTTGAAACAACGGTTTGTGATACCTGTAGTGCCTCATTCGAGCGTGATGAATTTGATGTATTGGTGCAGCATGATGTGATTATAGGAGTCCGGGAAATGGAGGACCCAGCGGCATATTTTACCAGTGAAAGTGATTATGTTGAAATTGAATAGCAGGGGAAAATCATCAGGTTAACAGCCCTGTCAGCCACAAATATTAATCATTTAATCAACCCCCGCATCATCGCCTCCTTCACCAAACCCGCCATGTGCTTGATGTTCAGCTTCTGCGTGATATTCAGCCGATGACATTCCACCGTTCTCAGGCTGATGAACAATTTCTCCGCGATCTGCTGGTTCGTATGTTCCGATGCGATCAGCGTCAAAATCTCCGTTTCCCGCTTGGTCAGCTGCACTTCGCGGCTGGATGGCCGCTTTCCCATGATCATTTCAGACAGCATGGCCTTTTCGAGCCTTTTATCCAGGTACTCCTCGCCATCGTACGCCTTGTCGATCGCGGAAAGGAGGCTCTCCGGGTCGGTGCTCTTCAGCAGGTAGCCCAGCGCCCCGTTGCGCATCATTTTGCGCACGTACATCGTTTCTTCGTGGTTGGTCAATGCAATCACCCGCACGTCCGGATATTGGTCGGAAATCTGTTTGCAGAGGTCCACACCGTTGGCGTCCGGCAACTGGATGTCGAGCAGCAGCACGTCCGGCGCTTCCTGGGCCAGCGCTTCCATGAGCGCAGCGCCCGTCAGCGCCTTGAATATGAGTTGGTGCCGGGGCGATGCACTGAGCATCGTTTCCAGCCCGTTGATGATTAATAAATGGTCGTCCGCGATGCCGATCCTGATTTCCATGAGTGCTCGTATTGAAATAAGTGTGACAGTAAATTTAATGCAAAAAAACAGCTTCCTGCGGTAACATCCCCCAGTACTACTACTTAGGCGCTGAAATCACGTACTACACCCGTTTTCCGGCATTGCGGAGCGGTATACTTTTGTACCGTTAAAACCGAATAGTATGAAAAGTTTCATCACCCCGATAATCATCATCGCGCTCGCCGCCATCGCCTGCAAGAAAGACGATAACAAGGAAGGCGACAACGGCAACCCCCAGCCCCAGAAAGGTTATGTGACCGGTAAAGTCGTAAATGCGGCGGGTAAGCCCGTCAAAGGCGTCACGATCATCATCGACCACAGCATTTTCTGGAACTCGAACATCAGCACCAGCACGAAAGACGACGGCACTTACAGCGTCAAAATTCCCGTGGGTTCCTGGTACGCCTACGCCGAAATTACGGTCGATTACAACGGCCGGAAGTTCAAAATGGACCTTCACCCGGATAACTCCGATGGTTTCGGGGGAGAAGGCGCCGTTCGCAATTTCACCTGGAAGCTGTCTGGCGAAAGACCGGACCCGACGTTGGGCAACTACGGCGGTGTAGTGGAATTCAATCAGACGGTCGGGGAATTCGAAGTGATCGAAGAACGCGATATCGTTTGGACTTTCACCCCTTCCGGCCCCCTGATCGACGGTTCCGCCGGGAAAGTGCTGACCCTGAAATCGGCGAACGGGAATGATTTACGGGACGTGCCCATCGGCAGGTACAAAGTTACGGCCACGTTCGAAGGCAAAGCTTTGAAACTCCGGAAATGGCGGACGCAGGACGCTTTCGGCGCAGATGTGACTTTCGATTTCTATCCCACTTTTGAATCTTTCTGCAACAATTGCCAGATACTTGAATACAAGATAAAGTAATGTATTGCCGATTTCCGGCCGCATCCGGTTCGTTCCCCAAATAAGAACGGTATCATCCATTGCCCCCAAAAAAATTGCTGTCATAAAACGGAATCCATTGCCCCGAATGTCCTTGTGCAGCCCCGGTTCCTGAAAATCGTGACCATGCACGGGTGTTTATCCCTGTATTATCCGGTCCCTTTTGATGATGAGCCCGTTCTTCCCACCGGCTACGGCGAAGAGCGGGTTTTTTTATGCCATCAGGCCGGCGAATTCCGCGTAGATGCTCGTTCCTTCACCCGGGCGACTACTGATCTCATAATGCCCTTTCAGTAAATTGATCCGCGTCACCATGTTGCCCAGCCCGATGCCTTTGCCGGGCACGGCGTTGGTATCGAAACCTTTGCCGTTGTCTTCGACGGTGAGGGTCAGGATGCCGTTGTCGTACCCCAGTTGCACGATGGCTTCGGTGGCATTGGCGTGGCGGATGACGTTGTTCATGGCTTCCTGGATGATGCGGTAGAGGAGAAGCTCCTGCCCCGCGGCGAGCTGGGGCATTTCGCCCACGGTGTAAAGGTTGATGGACAGGCCGGGATGGCTGATCTTGGCGAGGAACGCGCGGAGTGCGTATTCCAGGCCTTCCTGGAGGAGGATTTCGGGGTCGAGGCTGTGGGAGATGTTGCGGACTTCGCGGGCGGCGTCTTCGATGAGGGAAACCACCCGCGCCGAGGCTTCCGGGTCTTCTCCGCGGACCGAATGCATATGGATTTTGGCGGCCGAAAGGATGCTGCCTACGCCGTCGTGCAGTTCCTGTGCCGTGCGGGCGCGCTCTTTTTCTTCACCGGCGAGATGGGCGAGGAGCAGTTGTGTGCGCTTGCGCTCGCCGGCCGCTTTCTGCCGCTGCCGGAACAAAACCCAGGTCACCGCGCCGGCGCCGACGAGCAGCGCCACGATGCCCCAGGAAACCCATATCCAGAAATCCTGCCGCTCCAGCTGCAACTGCTGCTGGGCCAGCGCCTGTTCTTTCCGGGCCGTGGCGTATTGGATTTCCAGCTCATTGATGGCGGCCTGGGTGGCCGTGTTGTTCATGGAATCATTGAGGACGTCGAATTTCCGCTGATAATCCAGTGCCAACGCGGGCTGGCCCTGCATTTCCTTCAGTTCCGTGCCCAGTTTGTACAGCTCCCGCAGTTCGCTCCGCGGGAAGATGTTTTCCGCGTCGGCGATCACCCGGTCGAAATAAGGGGCCGCTTTGGCAGGCTGCTTTTGCGACATGTAAATTTCCGCGTACAGGTGGTCGACGTAAATCCTGTAATCCGGCGGTATGGTCGGGGATAGATGCCTTTCGGCGACCTGGTTCCAGTAAAGGGCCGAATCGTTGCGGCTGACCCGGTTCTGGATGCTGCCGAGATTGATGTAGGCACAGAGCTGGAGAATAGTGTCTTTCCGCAACAGCCCGATGACCCGCGCTTCGTGGGCGTGCGCCAAAGCGTCGGGGAAGCGTTTGCTGAGGGTTTCGCTGGCAAGGAGGTTCACGAGGCTGCGGCCGATGGCATTGGTATCTTTCAGCGCGATGGCGGTTTCGTGGCCTTTGCGCGTGTAAAAAAGGCTTTTGGGAAAATTGCCGAGGTCGAGCAGGATAGACCCGAGATTGGTGTAATATTTCTGCAGGTTCGGCTGGTCGTTCAGTCGTTCGGCCATTTCCAGCGCCTTGATGAGATGGTCTGCCGCCTTCTGCAACTGCCCCATGGCCTGGTATTGCAGGGCCATGTTGTTGTAGGCGCTGGACGCTTTACTGAAATTCTTGATTTCCATGGCCTTTTCCAGCTGGAGCGCGGACACTTTCAGGGCTTCTTCGAACCGGAGGTTGTTGTAGAGGAAAAGGGTGTATCGGCGGGTGTAGTCCAGCAATCCGTCGGTGAACCCGATCTTTTCGGCCAGGGCGCCGGCTTTCCGGTAGTAATAATCGGCGGAATCCGGTTGTATGGCGGCTTTGGCCGTAGCCGTAGCGATCCATTCGCGCACGGTGGTGGTGTCCTGGCCGGAACTGGGGCGGGGCGCTATGAAGAGGAAGAGTACAGGTAAAATGAGGCGCATGGTCGTTAAAATGGCGGAACATGGCAAATATAATGAAAAAGCCGCCCCATGGGAGCGGCTTTGGATGTACGGTCTGCCCGTTATTTAAGTGCTTTGAGGGCTTTGCGGTAATAGATGCCGAACGCCTTGCCGGCGTCTGCATAAGCCTCCGCCACCCGGATGCCGGTCGCTTCCGCGCGGCCAACGGCTTCCGTTATGCGCCATTTGGTTACGAACTTCTTCGGGTTGGGGTTCTGGGAGTCGGTGATGATGATGTCCGCTTCGATATTGGCTTTGCCCATTTTCACCACGGCATAATAGCCCGGCTCGATGAAGGTGGTGTTCACGGTCATTTTGTAGCGCGCGTTCGGGAAATCGCCCACCACTTTGTTTTCGGCGTATTTGTTGAACAGCGCGATGAACTTGCGCTTGTAATGGCGCTCTTTGTCGGCCTGCCAGGAAGCCACCCATTCGTCGCCGCGGCCGGCTTCTTTGGCGTTGAGCTCCGTTTGGCGGCGTTTGAGATAGTTTTCTTCTTTCCCGGCTTCGCCTACGCGGCATTTATCGTAGGTGAGCACGAGGTGGAAGGTGTCTACGTCCTTTATGTCGTTGATTTTGCCGCCAGCGGGCGTGATTTCCTGTGCGGAGGTGCCGATAGCGGCCAGCAGGAGGCCTGCGGCCAGGAGGTGCGTTTTCATGAACGGTGTTTAGGTAAGGGATTTGAGGGGGTGAATATAGCATAAAAGTCCGGATCGCGGATGGGCGACCGGGAGGCGTATGGCGCAAAAAGTGGAAGGGAGCGTTTCCTGGGTTTGGGCGAAACGTTCCCCGGGGCCCTGATCGGGGAGCAGGGCGGTTTTTTTACGGTACAATGGAACCCGCTGCGGTCATGTCATAGCCTGGGGTGAAAGGCATCATGACCTGCCGAAACTAGATGAATAAATCCTGTGTAGCATCAAATTCATCCTGTTTGTTGATGACGTTTTTGATAAACGGAATCAAAGCAAGGCCAACCGTAAGAATCGTAAGCAAAATGTTTCTCAGTTTCATATCCAATCATTTTTTACCTGTCTAGATATAACTAAAATACGTGCCAAAAGGTTAAATGGTTCCGCAGTGAAAAAATCCGTTCCGCGTAGGTATTTCCGCCACTTTTCCGGAAGTCCGTACTGGGCTTGGATTTAACACTATGTTCATCTATCGGAATTCAAAATGATATAGATAGAAACAATATCTAGTGTTAGTAAATCTATTTGATTTATCCCTTGCAGGAACGGAACTTTGCGGCGGCGATTCACAACAGTCCGACTTGAAAATCAATAAACAGTTACAATAGTATTATGAAAAATGCAGTTTTATCAGTAGGGGCCCAATTCCCTGAGTTCGCAAAAAAGGCAGTAGTTTCCATCGAGAAAGGCAAGGAGTTCTATGAGATCTCTTCCGAAGAGATCAAAGCTTCCGGAAAATGGATGGTAATGTTCTGGTGGCCGAAAGATTTCACCTTCGTTTGCCCCACCGAGATCGCCGAGTTCAACAAGCATTACCAGGATTTCGCTGACCGTGACGCGATCCTGATCGGCGCTTCTACCGATTCCGAGTTCGTGCACCTGGCCTGGAGACAAAACCACGACGATCTCCGCGGCCTGCAGTTCCCCATGCTGGCCGATACTTCCAAATCCCTGGCAGACGAGCTGGGCATCCTGGAAGCCAGCGAGAAAATCGCTTACCGCGCTACTTTCGTGGTAGACCCCCAGGGTATCGTTCGGTGGACTTCCATCTACGACCTCTCCGTTGGCCGTAACGTGAAAGAAGTGATCCGTGTACTGGATGCGCTGCAGACCGACGAGCTCTGCCCCTGCAACTGGCAGAAAGGCGAAGCTACCCTCAACGCGTAATTTCGAGCAACGACTTTATTTCGTGGCCGGGCGGCATGCTGCTGGTCCGGCCATTTTTCTGACATTTCAAATCGATACAACCGATGTTTGGGACCAATACGACCGATACCGCACAACAGATCCTGCAGGCCGTAGGGCTGGGCGCCGCTGAAGTGCCGGCCAAACTGGCCGCGCTGGCCGCTGTGGATGCGCGTTATCTGAAAGACCTGAAAATCAACGTTTCCAATGCGCTCGACGCGGCAACCCTCGAGAAGAAGGAAGCTTTCCTCGTAGCGCTGTCTGTGGCGGTGAACGAGAAATTGCCGGCATTGCAGGGCGGTTTCGAGCAACTGGCGCTGGCTGCCGGGGCTACGGACAAGGAAGTGGCCGAGGTGATCAGCTGCACTTCGCTCATGAACGCCAACAACGTGTATTACCGTTTCCGCCACTTCGTGGAGAAGGAATTTTATACTTCCGCACCTGCCGGTATCCGGATGAGCATCATGGCCAACCCGGTGATCGGGAAGGAGTTCTTTGAGCTGCTGAGCCTGGTGGTGAGTGCGCTGAACGGCTGCCAGATGTGCGTAACGAGCCACGAAGAAGCCCTGCTGAAGCACGGTACGTCGCAGCAGCGGGTGCTGGACGCAGTGCGGCTGGGTGCGGTGGTGAAGAGCCTGGGGGTATTATTCTAATGGATCATTTGTCCATTATTTTGGACAGTGATTCCGGAGTGTTAATAAAAACACTTCCTATAATTTGATATTTACATAAATTAATGCGACTTTTGCAGTCCAAAATTTTTAGAACATGGCTAGAGTATGTCAGGTGACTGGGAAAAAACCGATTACAGGTCATCATGTATCTTTCTCGAACATTAAGACAAAGAGAAGGTTTCTGCCCAATCTGCAAACCAAGCGTTTCTTTTTGGCAGAGGAAGATCGTTGGATCACTTTGAAAGTGTCCGCAGACGGTCTGAGAACCATTAATAAGCGTGGTCTCTACACTGTTGTGAAAGAAATGCGCGCTGCAGGTAGAAAAGACGTTTAATTCATCGGTATCAACTTAACCAGTATACAAAATGGCAAAGAAAGGTAACAGGGTGCAGGTAATCCTCGAGTGCACGGAGCATAAGAACTCCGGTCAGCCCGGGACTTCCCGCTACATCACCAACAAGAACAAGAAAAACACTCCGGAGCGTCTGGAGCTGAAAAAGTACAATCCCATTCTCCGGAAGGTGACTGTGCACAAGGAAATTAAATAAGGTCGACTTTAATTGCCTGGCTGTTAATCGTTTACGTCTATATTCGATTAGCGCTTGACGATTGACAACCTTAACAATTAACGTTTAACATTTATACGAAATGGCAAAACAAGCTTCAAAGAACTCGAAAGTAAAAGACGCGAAGGCTGCGGCTGAATCCAAAGTGTGGACGAAAGTGATCAAAGCTGAACGTTCTCCCAAGAGCGGCGCTTATACCTTCAAGGAGCAGATCATCCACAAGGATACTGTAACTGAGTACTTTAACAAAAAGTAATTCGGCTTTACTAATCATACTGCACAGAAGCTGTTCGTATTAAGACGGACGGCTTTTTGTGTTTATATCCTTATCTTCGCTCCAGTTTTTTAACCACTAGCATCACCAGTATGGGATTTTTCAATAAGCTCTTTTCCCGCGAAAAGAAGGAAAGCCTGGACCAGGGCCTGCAGAAGACGAAAGAGAGCTTCTTTTCCAAAATCGGCCGCGCCATCGCCGGCAAATCCACCGTAGACGCCGAAGTACTCGATAGCCTCGAAGAAGCCCTCGTTTCCGCAGACGTTGGGGTAGACACTACCGTTCGCATCATCGACCGCATCGAAGCAAGGGTTTCGAAAGATAAGTATATGGGCACCAGTGAGTTGAACCGTATACTGCAAGAAGAAATCGCAGCCATTCTCGTGGATGCCCCCGATTCCGGGTTCCGCGACTTCTCCACCCCCGAAGGCAAAAAACCTTACGTGATCATGGTAGTAGGGGTCAACGGCGTCGGCAAAACCACCACCATCGGCAAGCTCGCATATAATTATAATAAAGCCGGTAAATCCGTCCTGCTGGGCGCTGCCGACACCTTCCGCGCCGCCGCGGTAGACCAACTGACCATCTGGAGCGAGCGCGTAGGCGTGCCCATCGTGAAGCAGCAAATGGGCTCAGACCCCGCAGCCGTAGCATTCGATACCGTGCAGAGCGGTGTTTCCCGCGGGTCGGACGTCATCATCATCGACACCGCCGGCAGGCTGCATAATAAGCTCCACCTGATGGACGAGCTTTCCAAAATCAAGCGTGTCATGAACAAGGTGATCCCCGATGCGCCCCACGAAGTGCTCCTCGTGCTCGATGGCTCCACAGGCCAAAACGCCCTGGAGCAGGCCAAACAGTTTACCGCCGCCACGGAAGTAACTTCCCTGGCCATCACGAAACTGGATGGTACCGCCAAGGGAGGCGTAGTGCTCGCCATCGCCAACCAGTTCAAAATTCCGGTGAAATATATCGGGATCGGCGAGAAAATGGAAGATCTCCAGGTGTTCGACAAAGAAGAATTCGTGGATTCGCTGTTTAGTTTAAATAGCTGATTATCATACATCATTATTGAATAGCCGGAAGTTTTGCTTCCGGCTATTTCTTTTAATTTCTATCGGAAAGAACCCAATCTTTCCACAGATAAAGGAATAATTATATTTGTAGGCCGGCAATTCGCCGGTTAACGAACGAAATGATCAAATGGCCAGAAAAACTTCGAAACCAGGCGCCGTATTCTGCATCCCCCTGGAGGAAAATTTGTTCGCATATGCCAGGCAAATCACTGCCGCGCTTTTTGAGTGTTTCGATTTTTTCGGAAATCAAAGGGAAGATGCAACTGTTGTCGCGCAGCAACCCGTATTATTTACGTTGTCTGTCCACAAATATGTACATACGGATAGTAAATGGGAGCCAATTGGAGAAGTGCCGGTGCCGGAGAATTATCCCATGCCGTTGTTTTTCCACCAGGACATTGGTAATGAAGATATTTGTCATTTGGTGGATACAAAGGGTAACCGGACTTATGTACCACGAGCAGCATGTGTAGGCTACGAGCGTCGTGCTGTTTGGGATTATGAGCATGTGGAAAGCCGGTTGATCGATCATTATCATAACCGGGAGAATAAATGGGAAAAACTTCTCAGGGTTAAGTTGTAACCTGACTTCATAGTAGTAGCGCAGTTTCATGGAGCTGCGCTGCTATTTTAAATAATTACGATAGTTGATTGATATTCTGTTGATTGAGTTGATGAGCTACTTTCTGTTTCTTCGGAAGAAACTGAGGCAACTGTGGATCAATCCCGCCGAAACGCACATCGGGCAATAGCCAAATCGGAACAGAACGGCTTTCCAGCCTTTACGGGGAGTGGTGGGTACCGGGCAATTGTTTTGCATGTTTTTTATAGAGATACCCGTTTTCCGGAAATCTCACCCTTTGCGGACAATTTTCCGGGCCTGCTGAAGGCATTTGTATTTCTGGTTGTCGAACGAATGGCGATTTTTATATCCCAGTTCTTCCGCTACTTTTTCCTGTTGCTTTTTAGGAAGCAGGAACGCCTTCGACAATAACAGCAAACAATGCTGCGTCAACCGCTTGAGCACCGCGTACAGCGGGGCCAACGGGGAATGAGCGGGTTCCGGGCAATCTGCCGGATCAGGGAGCGGTTGGGAAGACAGGCGTTCCCTTTCGCGGAGGCGCTTCAGCCATTGCCGGCGCGCCGCCGCTATGAGAAAATGGGAAGGAGGCGCCGTAAGCCGGAACAACGGGTCCGCCGCCCGTTGGCACAATGCCATAAACGCTTCCTGGAAGGCGTCTTCCGCATCCGGACGGGTACCGCCGCGCAGGAGCACCATGCGCTCCACCGCGGGGAAACATTCGGAATAGAGGGCTTCACAGGCGGGGCGGTCGCCGGTGCGCAGGGCCAGAAGCCATTCATTATTTTGTTGTGGGTCCATCATCCGGTAATACCCTTTCCCCCGAAATATCACCCAACTTTTCCTAAAAACCAATATTTTATCCAATTACCCTTTATGCGCTCGGAATGCAGCAATTCCTTAAATTTGGGATAGTGTCATTTGTTTTCACCCATTAAACCAATTCGTGTTTATGCAAGTACAATCCATAGATCGAGTTGACCATATCACACCGGAGGATTTCAGGAAACACTATTATGAGACCCGCAAACCCTTGATCATCACAGGATTGTCCAAACAGTGGCCAGCCTTCGAAAAGTGGACCTGGGATTATTTCAAGTCTATCGTCGGCGACAGGACCGTGGGCGTCTACAACAACGAAAGGGCAGGGGCCAAAACCCTCGTGAACGGGGCCGATGAATACATCACGTTCGGCCAGTACCTGGACATGGTCGCCACAGGGCCGGTGCAGCTCCGCATCTTCCTGTTCAATATTTTTCAGCACGCCCCGCAGCTGACGGGAGATTTCAACTGGCCCGACGAGCTGGCCAAAGGTTTCCTCAAAAAATACCCGATGCTCTTCGTCGGCGGTGGCGGTTCGGTTGCCCATATGCACTACGACATCGATCTCAGCCACATTTTCCATACCCAGTTCGTGGGCCGCAAACGCGTGCTGCTATTGGACAATAGCCAGTCGGAGCTCATCTACCGCATGCCCATGACCGTGGAAAGCGCCGCCAATTTCGTGGGCTGGGCCGAGCAGCTCGACGAAAACCGTTACCCCGCGCTCAAATACGCCAAGGCGTACACTACGGTGCTGGAGCATGGGGATTCCATGTTCATGCCCGGGGGCTACTGGCACCATATGGAGTACCTGGAAGGTGGCTTCGCCATGAGCCTGCGCGCCCTCGACCAATCGCTCTCCGGCAAGCTGAACGGGCTTTACCACATCGCGGGGCTCCGCAGCGTCAACAACCTTCTCATCAAAATGGCGCCGGAATGGTGGTATCATTATAAAAGGAAAGTAGCCACCCAAAGAGCCGAAAAAGCCATGCGCCGCCTCATGGCCTAACGGAAAATGCAGATATTCAAATAATTTACTTACCTTTGCGTCTTCTCAATAGCTCCACTTAGGCTCATAGTCACTTCAAACAGCTTGCCTGCTGTACTCTCAAGAGCGTGTCTGCGTGTCTTCGTGGCAATTCCGGGACGAAACCGGGAGAAATTAAAAAATTGCTTTTTGAAGACGAGAACTTTAAAGAAAGACAAGGTTAATATTATTACGCTGGGTTGCTCCAAAAACATGGTGGATTCGGAGGTATTAAGCGGACAGCTGAAAGCCAACGACATCGACGTAGTGCACGAAAATGCCAAACGCGATCATAACATCGTGATTGTCAACACCTGCGGATTTATTGACAAAGCAAAGGAAGAATCCATCAACACCATCCTCGACCAGGTAGACCTGAAGGAGAGCGGCAAGCTCGACAAGGTGTACGTGACCGGTTGCCTCAGTGAGCGTTACCGGGGCGACCTGGAGAAGGAGATTCCCGGTGTGGACGCCTGGTTCGGTACGATGGAAATGACCGCCATCCTGAAGAAATTCGATGCCGATTACAAGGCGGAACTGATCGGGGAGCGCCTGCTGAGCACGCCTTCCCATTATGCTTACCTGAAAATTTCCGAAGGCTGCAACCGCACCTGTTCCTTCTGCGCCATCCCGCTCATGCGCGGCCAGCACGTTTCCAAGCCCATCGAACAGATCGTGGCGGAAGCGGAAAGGCTCGTGAAGATCGGCGTGAAGGAAGTGATGCTCATCGCGCAGGAACTGACCTATTACGGGCTGGACCTGTACAAGCAGCGCCGCCTGGCAGATCTGCTCAACGCCCTCGCCGATGTGAAAGGGCTGGAGTGGATACGGCTGCACTACGCGTATCCCACGAAGTTCCCCATGGAAATCCTGGACGTGATGCGCGAGCGCGACAACATCTGTAATTATCTCGACATCCCGCTGCAGCACATCGCAGACCCGATGCTCAAAGCCATGAAGCGCCAGATCACCCGCCAGGAGATCGTGGACCTCATCGCCGGCATCCGCGAAAAAGTGCCCGGCATCGCCCTGCGCACCACCCTGATCACCGGCTTCCCCGGCGAAACGCTGGAAGACGTGGAAGATGTGAAACGCTTCCTCGAAGAAGTCCGCTTCGACCGTGTGGGCGTGTTCACTTACAGCCACGAGGAAAATACTTCGGCTTACGAGCTGGAAGACACGATCCCCGCTGAAGAAAAGGAACGCCGCGCGCAGGACATCATGGAAACGCAGCAGGAAATTTCCCTGGAGAAAAACCAGGAGATGGTTGGCAAAGTCTTCAAAGTAATAGTGGATAAAAAAGAATCCGGCCGATACCTGGGCCGCACGGAGTTCGATTCGGTAGAGGTGGATAATGAAGTGATCATTAACACGGACAGGAAGTTGAAACCCGGAGATTTCGTACAGGTTAAAATTACCAGGGCGTTCGACTACGACCTGGAAGGAGAGCTGGTTTAAACTTTTTGCGCCGGCGTCATTAGATCACCCGGTCCGGTTATTAAAACAACCCCGGGCCACCGAAAAAAATTACATGATTACATTCGAAACATTAGGCTTACAGGAAAACCTGCTTAAAGCCGTTACCGACCTTGGCTTTGTGACCCCGACACCCATCCAGGAGAAAGCCATCCCGGTGCTGCTGGGCGGCGACCGCGACTTTGTGGGCCTCGCACAAACGGGAACCGGTAAAACGGCCGCTTTCGGTCTTCCCCTGCTGCATCAGCTGGATTTGAAGGTCCGACAGCCCCAGAGCCTGATTCTGTGCCCCACGCGCGAGCTCTGCATGCAGATCACCAGCGACCTCAAGAACTTTTCAAAATACCTGGGCGAAATCAACATCGTTCCCGTATACGGCGGTACCTCCATCGGCATGCAGCTGCGCGACCTTAAACGCGGTGCGCACGTTGTCGTGGCAACGCCAGGCCGCCTGCTCGACATCATCGAGCGTGGAGCCATCAACTTCGACAATGTTCGCTATGCGATCCTTGACGAAGCGGACGAAATGCTGAACATGGGCTTCCAGGAAGACATCAACAGCATTCTCTCCAACACCCCTGAAGAAAAAACCACCTGGCTGTTTTCCGCCACCATGCCCCAGGAAGTACGCCGGATCGCCCAGAAATTCATGGAAGATCCGTTCGAACTGACCGTTGGCGGCAAGAACACCGGTAACGCCAATATCGAGCACGAATACTACGTGGTGCGCCCCCGCGACAAATACGCGGCGCTCAAACGCATCGTAGACTTCAACCCCGACATCTTCGGCATCATCTTCACCCGTACCAAGATCGAATCCCAGGAAATCGCGGAATCGCTCATCAAGGACGGCTATAACGCCGACGCCCTGCACGGTGACCTCACCCAGCAGCAGCGCGACAAGGTGATGAAACGCTTCCGGGAAAAGAACCTCCAGGTACTGGTGGCTACAGACGTGGCTGCGCGCGGCATCGACGTGGATAACGTTACGCACGTGATCAACTACGAACTGCCCGACGACGTGGAGAACTACACCCACCGCTCCGGCCGTACGGCCCGTGCTGGCCGCTCCGGCGTTTCCATCGCTATCATCAGCGGTCGCGATATCGGAAAGATCCGCCAGATCGAGCGCGTGATCGGCAAGAAATTCGAAAAAGCGGAAGTGCCCGACGGGTTTGCCGTTTGCGAAAAACAGCTGTTCGCCCTCGTTCACCGCGTACATAACGTAACCGTTAACGAAGAGCAGATCGATCCTTACCTGACCCGCATCTACGAAGAATTCGCGGACCTGAGCAAGGAAGACATCATCCGCCGCTTCGCATCCCTCGAATTCAACGAATTCCTCGAATACTACCAGGACGCTCCCGATCTGAACGTGAAGGAAGGCCCCCGCGGTAGCGACGAACATTCGATGACCCGCCGTAACTCCGGCAAATTCACCCGGCTGTTCATCAACCTCGGTTCGGTAGACAATTTCACCCGTGGCGATATGCTCCGCTTCATCTGCGACAACGCAGGCATCCGCGGCAACAAGATCGGCCGCATCGACCTGAAAGGCGTTTATTCCTTCTTCGAAGTAGAAAACGATGTGGTACCCCAGGTACAGACCGGTTTCAAGAAAGTGGATTACAATGGCCGTTCCGTGAGGATCGAAACTTCCCAGGACGGTGATAAACGCAAGCCCGGTGGCGGCGGTGGTTACCGTTCCTACGGCGACCGTCCCAAGCGCACCTGGACCGGCAGCGAAGACGGTACTTTCCGTCCGCGCCGCGAATTCTCGAAAGGTGCCAGCAGTGGCGGATTCCGTCCGAAACGTGGCTAATTGATTTTTCTTATCAAGAAATATTATACCCGCAAGCGTCAGTTTGCGGGTATTTTTTTACCTTGTACCAAAGCACCCAAAGCCCAGATATGACGACCCATCAACCGAACAAACAAAAGCTCCCCCGCAACGAAGAGCCTTTCAGAGAACTACAGCCCGTTGAGCCCTTTTCCCTGTTTTCCGCCAGGGATGTGGAGCAATTCCAGGCCGGTACGCACGACAGGCTGTACGAGAAATTCGGCTCGCACGGGCTTACCTATGAGGGCAAGCAGGGCACGTATTTCGCCGTGTGGGCGCCCAATGCGGCTTTTGTGTCGGTCATCGGGGATTTCAACGACTGGAACGCCTATAGCCATACGCTGTTCCCTCGGTGGGACAAGTCGGGGATCTGGGAAGGGTTCATCCCCGGGATCAAGGAACAGCAGCTGTATAAATATTTCATCCGCTCCAATTCCGGGGAAGAGCTGCGGAAGGGCGACCCCTTCGCCAACAGCTGGGAGCTGCGGCCGAAAACGGCTTCCGTCACCACGAAACTGGAATATAAATGGAAAGACGCCGCCTGGATGAAGAAAAGAGGGGAGAAGAACGGGCTGGACAGTCCGTTTTCCGTCTATGAAGTGCATCTTGGCTCCTGGCGCCGGCCCGATCCCGACGATCATGAGCGTTTTTATACCTATCGCGATATGGCGGCCATGATGGTGCCTTACGTGAAGGAAATGGGTTTCACGCACGTGGAATTCATGCCCGTGGCCGAGCACCCGTTCGACGGGAGCTGGGGGTACCAATTGACGGGGTTCTTCGCGCCCACGAGCAGGTACGGTACGCCGCAGGACTTTATGGCGCTGGTAGATGCGTTCCACCACGCGGGGATCGGGGTGATACTGGACTGGGTGCCTTCGCATTTTCCGTATGACGACCATGGCCTCTACCGCTTCGACGGGAGCCATTGCTATGAATATGCGGACATGCGGAAAGGGTTCCATCCCGACTGGAACAGTTATGTTTTCAACTATGGCCGCAACGAAGTGCGCTCGTTTTTGCTGAGCAATGCCCTTTTCTGGCTCGATCGTTTTCATATCGACGGGCTGCGCGTGGATGCGGTAGCCTCGATGATCCACCTGGATTATTCCCGTAAACCGGGGACCTGGGAGCCCAACGTGCATGGCGGCGCCGAAAACCTCGAGGCGATCTCCTTCCTCAAGGAAATGAATTCCCGCATTTACGAACGTTTTCCGGACGTGCAGACCATCGCCGAGGAATCTACTTCCTTTTATGGCGTGAGCCGGCCCGTGTTCCTCGGCGGGCTCGGGTTCGGGATGAAGTGGATGATGGGCTGGATGAACGACACGCTCGACTATTTCAAGAAAGACCCACTCTATCGTAAATGGTATCATAACCAGATCACGTTCAGCATGATGTACGTGTTCAGCGAGAATTTCATGCTGCCATTGAGCCACGACGAAGTGGTGCACGGGAAAAGCCCCATGATCTACAAAATGCCCGGCGACGACTGGCAGAAATTCGCGAACCTGCGGTTGCTGTACAGTTACATGTTTACGCACCCCGGCACCAAGCTCCTTTTTATGGGCGATGAGTTCGGGGATACGAAGGAATGGAACTTCAAATCGGAACTGGGCTGGCATTTGCTGCAGCACCCGACCCACGGCAGGCTGCGGGAATTCGTGAAGGCGCTTAACGGTTTATATACCGGGGAAGCGGCGCTTTTCGGGCAGCAGTTCGATCCCGCGGGGTTTGAGTGGATCCATTTGGCCGACCAGGAAAACAGCATCCTCGTGTATGCCCGCAAAGGCGCGAACGGAGACGTGATACTCGTGGTACTGAACATGACGCCGGTGCCCCGTGAAGAATATCCGGTACCCATTCCCTGGGGCAATACCTTCCACGAAATCCTCAACAGCGACGATGCCCAATGGTACGGCAGCGGCGTGGTGAACACGGGGCCGCTTACGCCGGTGCCCGGGCGGTTCGGGCGGCCGTACGACCTTATGCTGAGACTCCCGCCCCTGGGGGCTTCCATCCTGAAAATGGAAACGGAAAAACCGAAAAAGAGCAGGAAAAAAGCATAATACCTTCCCGAAATAATCTGGCCGAAAATTTGTGGTTGAATTCCGGTACCAAACGTCCGGAAACGCCCGGCTGCGCCTTTGGTGCGGTAAGGGCCGTTTTTTATCCGGTGGAACGAATTCTCCAGTCGCCCACCTGTATCCAAACAATAAGCAATAGCATTCGCACGTTAAATTGAGTCGCCATTATCTTGTATTGAACCAGGACCATCATCTGTATTGAACGAAAAACACCGTACGCCTCCGTCCATGCCATATTTATTGAGAACGCTTTAACCGGGTACAACATAAAAACCACATCACCTTTAAAACCAAATCTTTAGTATGAAAAACATCCTCCGAAAAGCTGGTTGGCCCGTACTTCTTATGGGCATACTGTCCGTCGTAATTTACGCCTGTAGCAAAAACGAATCCGCCGCACCCGAAAAAGTGCCCGATGGAAAACAAAAAGTCAGCCTCATGCTGACAGACGATCCCGGGCTGTTCGACAAGGTGAATATCGACATCCGTAAAGTGGAAGTTTTGACGGATACCTGCGCAACGACCGTGCGCAATGACGACGACGATGATGACGATGACGACGATTGGGACGACCGCGACCGTTGCGGTTGGTGGGAAGACTGGCACGACCGCTGGCATGACCGCGACTGCTTCGTGTGGGATTCGCTGGGCGTGAAGCCGGGCGTATATGATATGTTACAGCTGCGCAACGGCCTGGATACGAGCCTGGCAACGGGATACGTTCCGAAAGGGCGCATCAAGAGCATTCGCATCACGTTGGGGACGGAGAATTCGCTCGTGAAAGACGGGGTGACGTATCCGCTGCGTTCCATCAACGGGCAGGTGAAGATCGTGATCCGTGTGCGGCATAACGAGTGGGACGAAGTATCGCCCGACAACCTGCAGCTGTGGCTGGATTTCGACGTGCAGCGTTCCATTATCCGCGTCAGCAACGGCCGTTTCATCCTCAAGCCCTACATCCATGTATGGACGGTGAAACAAACGGGCGCTGTTTCCGGAAAAGTATTGCCGGTGGATGCGCAATCCGTGATCACGGTTTACAACAACGCCGATTCGCTGTACGCATTGCCCGGCCGTAGCGGCGAGTGGAAGGTAAGAGGCCTCAAACCCGGCACCTACAGCGTATTCGTGAATGCCGGCAACGGATATAGAGACACGACGGTAACGGATGTAAAAGTGGAAAGAGCGAGGGAAACACGCATCCCATCCATCACGCTCAAAAAATAAATGCTGATCAGCGCATAACCTATGCGTTTCCTGTATAAGGCCGTTCCCGAAAATGGAGCGGCCTTTTTACTTCCGGAAGACTTGTTGGTTGATAAAAAATATTAATTTGTGGGATCGAAAAATCATGAGTATGAAACGCACGGGCATTATGATCCTGTTAGGCTGCGGCCTTTATTTCTCCGCCGGCGCGCAAAGCGCGGAAAACCGGGTAGACGCGAAGAAGCGTAAACAGGGTGTGTGGATGGAAAGGTTGCCCGCGCTGCGGGAAGACCCGGCGTACATTCTGGAGGGCACTTACCTGAACGACCGGAAGGAAGGCGTTTGGAAAAAGACGACGGAAGATGGCGATGTGGTGGCGGAAGAAACGTATAAAAACGGCGCGCTCGACGGGCTGTGCAAATATTATTACCCCAATGGAAAAATAATGGCGACGGGCAGGATGCTGGCCATCGACCTGGAAGGACAAAAAGATACCGTTGTGACGATCGATGTTACGACGGGCGAGGAGAAGCTTGTGGAAGTAACACGTAAGGGTCATTCCGTGCGCCACGGCGAATGGAAGCTCTATGACGAAGACGGCGGCGTGCTCCGGGAAACCTATGAAAAGGGGGAGGTCAGCGAGTCGGTAATGCAGGAAAAACGGCGTGCCACACAAACTCCTTTGCCACATGAGGCACAGCCGGCGAAACGCGGTGGCAGAAAAGAATAAAAACATACCAAAACTAATCCGAAAGACGCGTTGTAACGTATATTTTTATACGGAAAGGAATCCTTATATTTATTCACCGCAACTGTGGTGAATGCCCCGTGATAACGATCCATCTATTTGATTGAACTACTGTAGCAGCCGGCCGGCAAAGCAAGACATGAAAAACCTGGCGCCGGCGACGCTTTATTTTTCCAATTTGTTTGTTTCAAAATCTGTTCGTGATGATGCAAATTTTATCCCGGCTACGAATCAGGGTCCAGGCCATTTACCGGATGGGCGTGGTACAGTCGATCGGTAAGGAAGAGGCCCGCAGGATCAGGGTGGTCAACATCGTGAGCGCGATCACCGGGTGGCTGGTGATCATTTACGGCATTGCATTTTATCTGCTGCTGCACTCGCTGCTTATTCTTTTGCCCGCTTTGCTGGTGTTTGCCCCATCATTTTTCGGGGTGATCTGGCTGAACGGCAGGCGGCGGCATACGGAGGCGCGCGTTGCCATACAGGCTATCTTCATTTCCCTGATCCTGTATTACGGGAGCATTCTCGGGCGGGTGACGGAAGTACAGCTGCTGGCCGTTTTCCTCATGAGCGTGGCCCTGCTCATCTGGAAGCCCCAGGAAAAGGGGCCCCGCATCATCTGTGCGGCCATGCCCATCCTTTGTTTGGTTATTCTCGAGTTTATTTACTACTTTCATCTTATAACGCCGCTTCCATTAAACGAAACGACACAGAATATCTACCGCTGGATGGTAATGCCGGTTGTGCTTTATCTTAACTATCTGGCCATCCATCTTTACCAGGATAATATCATGGACCTGCTGCGGATATTGCGCAACAGGAATATGTCGCTCGCCAAAAGCCGCCGGGAGGTGGAGCGGCAGCGAAAAGAGCTGGAAAAATACAGCCGGGAGTTGGAACAGCTCGTCCGCGAACGTACCTTTGCGCTGATAAAGGCCAACAATGCCAAAACGCAGTTCATCAGCGAGTTGAGTCACGACATCCGGACACCGCTGAACCTGATCGTGGGAATGACGGAACTCCTGTGCGATACCCTTTCCTCCGGCGAGCCGGACGCACCGGTCCAGGCCCGGCAAATGGCGCGGAACATGCAGGCGGCAGGCCATAATATCCTTGAACTCGTAAATCACGTGCTGGAATTGTCAAAAATAGAAGCCGGGAAAACCGATGAAGTAAGACCAGAACCCTTTTCACTCAGAGAATGGCTCCGGCACACCGTCAGCATTTACCAAAGTGTTGCCAGCAAACAATCCGTCACCATCCACCTCGAAGTAGACGGCCGCTTCCCCGAACAGATCCTCAGCGATAAGGTCATGCTCGGCCAGATCATCAACAATATCCTGTCCAACTCCATCAAATTCACGCCGGCAGGCAAAAATATCCGCGTGCGCTGCTTCCATCAGCAGAACCGCCTCTTCCTCCAGATCTGCGACGAAGGCAAAGGCATCCCCGCCGGCCAGCTCGACGCCATCTTCGAACCCTTCGAACAGGGCGACTCCGAACTGTACCGCGAATTCGGCGGCAGCGGGCTGGGCCTCGCCATCGCCAAGCGCAAAGCCGAAACCATGGGCGGCAATATCCAGGTCAGCAGCACCCCCGGAGAAGGGACCAACTTCGTCATCACCCTGCCGCTGCTCGTCAGCGAAGAAGTGACCGGCCTCCCGAAACCCGCCGTGGAACTCAGTTTGCTGCCCGCAGACACGACCGTTGTGGTAATGGACGATAACGAATTCGACCACCTCATCATGAAACACTTCCTCGCCCGCATCGGCGTTACGCGCGTAGCTTTCGCCAGCGACGGGGCAGACGGCATCGAGCTGGCCAGAAAAACCATGCCCGACGTCATCCTCATGGACCTTCACATGCCCGTGCTCAGCGGCCGGGAAACGTTCCTGGCCCTCCGCGCCGACGAAAAGCTGCGCCACATCCCCGTGGTAGCCGTTTCGTCGGACGCGTTCAAGGAGCAGGAAGCTGCGTATATCCATTTGGGTATGGACGGTTATATCCGCAAGCCGGTAGACGGCAAGGTGCTCCACGCCGTGCTGGAAAAACTGCTTCGCTTCGCCGCCCAACCCATGCCGGCCAAGCTCGCCGGCGTGCCCATGGAAGCGCCGCGTTCCGCCTGACAGATCCCATCACTTCACCCGGCCACTGTGGACCCACCGCGTGGTCTACGTAGCATTACCGATTTTCCGGTGTGCGGTTCGTTTATTGTATCCCGCTGTAGTGGCTGGTTTTAGCCTGTTTTGAATGCCCGGTCCCTGCGGCCGGGCAGGCGTATTTTATCTGCATTCCGGGCAATTTCGTTCGGCGTTCCATTTTGTCATATTAGAATTGAATAACTCCATCTCGTTGCCTCAAGGGTTTTCAGATCGGCGGGCGGGTCGTTTCTTGCTGTGTCTAAACCTTCATTTTATCAACCTAAAAGACGCTTATGAAACGATTGCTATTCATGTTGATCCTTACCGGGCTCATGCCGGCGCTGTTTGCGCAGGATGCGGTAAGGAAGGGCGTGGTGCTGGATGAGACGGGCATGCCCCTGGAGCGGGCTTCCGTTCAGATCAAGGGCACTACCTCGGGCACTTTCACCGATGCCAAAGGACAATTTTCCATCAAATCCCCCCAGAATGCGGTCCTCGTTTTCACCATGGTCGGCTTCCTGCGCGCGGAAGTGGCCGCAGCGGCCGTGGACGGCGACTATTCCATCCGGCTGACCAAAAACGAAAGCCAGCTGACCGAAGTAGTGGTGACCGCGCTCGGCGTGAACCGTAACCGGAACCAGATGCCCTATGCCGTGCAAACCATCAAGGGAGACGAAGTCGCCAAGATCAGGACCCCGAACTTCGTGCAGGGCCTTTCCGGCAAGATCGCCGGGCTGAACATCCAGCAGGGGAACGCCATGGGCGGCTCCACCAACATCACGCTCCGCGGCATCCGCTCCATCACGGGCGATAACCAGGCGCTGTTCGTGGTAGACGGTGTGCCTTATGCCAACGCTTCCGGCACCCGCAACATCCTCAATACCACCAACTCCGGGCAGCGTACCGGTAGTGGCGGCTACGATTACGGCAGCACGGCGGCCGACTTCAACGCAGACGATATCGAAACCATCACGGTACTGAAAGGCGCTGCGGCCAGTGCGCTCTACGGATCGCAGGGCGCCAACGGCGTGATCCTCATTACGACCAAAAAAGCAAACCGCGGCCTGGGCGTTACTTTCAACGCCGGCGGTACGCTGGGCATGCTCGATAAAAGCACGTTCCCGACCTATCAACGGCTCTATGGCGGCGGATATGGGGCGGATAAGGACGATGCCACCGGATATTTTTATGAAGACGACCTGGACGGCGATGGCAAACTGGACCTCATCGCGCCGATCGGCGACGATGCATCCTACGGTCACAAATTTGATCCCAACCTCATGGTGTTCCAATGGGAATCGCTGTACCCCGGCACGCCCAAATACCTGAAAAAACGCGCCTGGACGGCGCCTGAGAATAATCCCGACGCGTTTTTCCGCAAGGGGTCGGCCACGAATTTCAGTGTATTCGTAGACGGTGCTTCCGATAAAAGTTCCTTCAAGCTGGGGCTTACACGCAACGATGAAAAAGGCATTATCGAAAACAGCCGCATCCAGAAGAACCTCGTCAACATCAGCGCATCCTTCAATCCCATTCCGAAACTGACGATCTCCGCCGCCGCCAACTACACCAACATCAAAGGCAAAGGCAGATGGGGCACGGGTTACGATGGATCGGAAGGTAAAAACATCATGACCAGCCTCCGCCAGTGGTGGCAAACGAGCGTAGACATCCTGCAGCAGAAAGACGCTTATTTCGTGGACAGGAAAAACCGGCCCTGGAACATCGTGGGATACGACGATCTGCGGCCGTATTACTGGGACAATCCCTATTGGACGATCTACGAAAACTACCAGGACGATACCCGCAACCGCTTTTTCGGCAACGTTTCCGTCAACTACAAGGCTACGGAATGGCTGAACGTGATGGCCCGCGTAGCGCAGGATTATTACGACGAACTGCGGGAAGAGCGCATCGCCATCGGCAGCACCGGCGTCCCGAAATATTTGCGGTCTAACCGTTGGTTCAAGGAAACCAATATCGACCTGTTGCTGAACGCCGACAAGGAAATCGGGAATGGATTGACGCTGAAAGCACTGCTGGGCTCCAACATCCGTAAGCAACGGATCGAGAACATCCTCGCCGAAACGAACGGCGGCCTGGTGGTACCGAGGCTGTATACGCTCAGCAATACCCTCAGCCAGCCGGCTTCTCCGCTCGAATACCTGGGCAGGAGGGAAGTGCAGGGCATTTTCGGTGGAACTACCCTTTCATATAAGGATATGCTGTCGCTCGATCTGACGCTCCGCCGCGACGTTTCTTCCACCTTGCCCAAGGGTGCCAACAGCTATTATTATCCGTCCGTTTCCGGTGGATTTACCTTCAGCAAGCTGCTGCCCGCCGCTACCTGGCTGAGCATCGGCAAGCTCAGGGCCAACTATGCGCAAGTAGGCGCCGACGCCCCGATCTCCGCCGTTCGCGACACTTATTCGCAGGAGCAGATCTGGGGGCCGGTAGTGCAATACAGCACCCGTTCCACCAAAAACAACCTCGGCCTGAAGCCGGAACGTACCGAAAGCGTGGAAGGCGGCCTGGAGCTCGGTTTCTTCGACAACCGGATCGGCCTCGACCTTACCGCATATAAAACCAAAACGATCGACCAGATCATTCCCGTTGCTTCCTCCGCCGCTTCCGGCTTCCTCGCGCGGTATATGAACGCAGGCGTCGTGGAAAACAAAGGACTGGAAGTTTCGCTGACCGGCGCTCCCGTGCGCACGACCGATTTTTCCTGGAACGTAACCGCCAACTGGTCTACCAACAAAAACCGCGTGGTATCGCTGCCCGATGGCGCCGACAACCTGCAGCTGGCCAGCTTCCAGGGTAACGTGACGATCAATGCCGCCATAGGACAACCTTTTGGCATCATCCGCGGTACCGATTACGTGTATACGAACGGAAGGAAAACGGTGGATGACGATGGCCGGTACCTTATTTCGCCGACCACCAACAACATCATCGGCAATCCCAACCCGAAATGGCTCGCCGGGCTCAATAACCAGTTCCGCTACAAGAATTTCTTCCTCAGCTTCCTGGTAGACATGCGTAAGGGCGGCGATGTGTTCAGTCTCGATATGTATTACGGGCTCTCCCAGGGGCTATATACCGAAACGGCGCTTGTTAACAGTCGCGGTGTGAACTCGCGCGAACCCGTGGACAAGAACGGCGGCGTGATCATGGACGGTGTGACGGCAGACGGCAAGGAAAACGAAATATGGGTGGAAAACGAGTACGGGACGTATGGCGACTACTACAATCCCAACAAGGGTTTCGTGTATGACGCTTCGTATGTGAAACTGCGGGAAGCGGTGTTTACCTATACGTTGCCCAAAACGTTGCTGTCGAGGATCGGGTTCGTGAAGGGATTGGACTTGTCGCTGATCGGGCGCAATCTCTGGATCATCCACAAGAACCTGCCGCACGCCGATCCGGAAGATACCCTGGGATCGGGCAACCTCCAGGGCTACCAGAGCGGTTCTTACCCGACCACGCGCACTTTCACCTTCAACCTGAAATGTAAATTCTGATCAACATGAGAAAACAACTCATCACCATAATGCTCGCCGGCGCGCTGGTGTCGTGCACCAAAGACCTGACGAGCCTGAACGACGATCTCAAGAACCCGGAGGTAGTGCCTCCCGGAACGTTGTTCGCCAGCGCCGAGCGCGAACTGTTTACCGCACATGCTTCACCGAACGTGTACATCAATGTGTTCCGCGTGATCACCCAATACTGGCAGCAAACCACCTATAACCAGGAAAGCCAGTACGAGCTGGAAGGGAATGCGCTGTCGGGGGCCTGGTGGCGCGACCATTACTTTTTCGTCATCAAGAACATCCACAGCTGCCGCAAATGGGTGAAAGCGTCGGAAGTGCCGGAAGAAGTGCGCAAGAACCAGCTGGCCTTGCTGGAAGTGCTCGAAGTGACCGCCTATTATTACCTCACGACAACTTTCGGGAACGTGCCGTATAAAGAAGCGATCAACGATGATAATTCCTTCCCGAAATACGACGATGCCAAAGGCATTTATACAGACCTGCTGGCCCGGCTGACAGCAGCGATCGGCGATATGGACGATAGCGCGGAGAGCTTCGGCGATTCCGACCTCATCTACGCCGGCGATGTGGCCGCGTGGAAGAAAATGGCCGCTTCGCTCAAGCTGAAAATGGCCATCCTCATTGCGGACAGCGATGGTACTGCGGCACAGACGGCTGGTGAAGACGCTGTTGAACTGGGGGTTTTTACCAGCGCAGACGATAATTTTGCGCTGCATTTCCTCGCTTCACCGCCGTATACCAACCCGGTTTACGAGGAACTGGTACAAAGCGGCCGTATCGATTTCGTGGCGTGCAAAACCATCGTAGATACGCTGGCTTCTTTCAACGATCCGCGGATGACGCGCTTCTTCAGGCCCGTGCCTACGGTGGGCGGCTTCAAGGGGGCGCCTCCGGGCACCAAGCCGGACTATCGCCAGTTCTCCCGCATCCACCGCGATTTCAACAACCCGGAATTGCCAGGTATCATGCTGGATTATCCGGAAGTGGAAATGCTGCTGGCGGAAGCGAAACAGCGTGGCTGGAACGTATCCGGTTCGGCTGCAGACCACTATGAGGCCGGTGTGCGGGGAGCGCTCGAATCCTGGAATATCCCGGATGCCGAGATCACCCAATACCTGGCGCAGCCGAAAGTGGCGTATGATGCCGCCAACTGGAAAAAGAGCATCGGCGTACAGAAATGGATCGCGTTTTTCAACCGCGGGGCCGATGGCTGGACGGATTTCCGCCGGCTGGATTTCCCGAAACTGCAGCCCGCGCAAAACGCCATATCCGGATTCCCCGTGCGCTACCGGTATCCCGTTTCCGAACACAACATCAACCGCCGCAACTACGAAGCCGCGGCCCAGGCGATGGGAGGAGACAAAGTGGAGACCAAGCTCTGGTGGGATAAATTCTAACAGACATTTCTTTTCATCATAAGCATTATTTAGATTTTGGATGACAGCGACCGGGGATTTTCATCTCCGGTCTTTTTTTACTTCCCGGTCTCCGAATGCGGCGCGTCAACAGGTTTGGATTCCGGCGAGCCCCATTGCCGCAGCCAAATCGACAAAACTACGATCGCCGCTACCGAAAGGAATTCACTCTGCCAGTTCTGGAAAGATTCAAACCAGAATTTGGGATTGGATAAATAAGCGGCGGCAGTTTCGGTGGGAAGGCCTTTGGCGGATTGCTCCAGGTTGAAATGCCCGCGGCTTCCCATGAAATGAAGCCAGAAGGAAACGATGAAAAGGCCGAAGAACGCCAGCGAAAGGGAATGCTTGTAAAGCTGCAACCACCATCCTCCTTTGTTGACGGGCCAGGGCGCATCTTTCGAAGGTTTAGGCTCGCGGTCCACTTCTTCTTTTTTATCGAGGTCTTTGGACTCGGCCGAGCCCCATTGCCGGAGCTTCACCGTCAAAATCACGTACATCCCCATCTGCAAAAACTCACTTTCCCAATTCTCGAACGTGGCTTCAAAAAAATGCGGACTGGCCAGATATGGCAACAGATGGATGGGCGGAAGTTGAAGGTCTTTCAATTCTGCGTTAAACTCCTGCCAGCCTGTGAGCATTTGCGCGGCAAGACAAATAAACAGCAATGACAAGAACACGATGCTGAGCCCGTTACGGTAGAAAAAGGAATGATTTTTCATAACTATGACCTCCTCTGGTATTAAGAGATGAAAAAGCGTGCCATGGCTGATGGGGGGCGCCTGGAAGAAGAATGGGGAAGTTACTGCCGCAAATTGTGGTGGTATGCCACAGTTGTTATCGCAAATAAAAAGCGTTAACTTCCCTGAACAACACTATTTACCGTCTCGGTTTTTCGAACCATATCATTTCATCTCAATTGTTTCTGCATGAAATCGAATTGTATCTGTATGCTTGTTGATGATGATACCGACGACCAGGAAATTTTCCTCTACGCGCTCCGCGACCTGAACATACCGGTGTTGTGCCAGTTTGCAAGGGACGGGCACGAAGCGCTGAAGAAACTGGCCGTTGCCGGCGAAAAGCCCGACTACATTTTTCTTGACCTGAACATGGCGCCGATGGATGGGCGCAGCTGTTTAATGGCCCTGAAAGCCGATCCGCATCTCCGCGAAATCCCCGTCATTATTTATTCCACATCATCCGACCCGCGTACCCGCGACGAAATGCTGTTGCTCGGCGCAGCCGGATATTGGGTGAAGGATGTCAGTATTTCCAGGCTTTGCAGTTGGCTGAAATCATTGCTGGAAGAGCAGCATCGGGTACCGGAAGTTTCCGGCACCATTTTTTCGTAAAAACAAGAAAAGACTATGCTTTTGGACGACCCGGCCATCGTTGGAAAGGAAGAGGTCCCCGATCAGCATCTGGGGAACATGACCAACGATTGCCAGATGATTACGCTGCCTACGAAAGAAGATGCGGAACAGCTTTTCCGTGAATCGCTGGACAGGTTGCTGGAAGTCAACAACTGGAAAGAAACGAGCGAAAAGCCTTTGGCCTCATTCCACCTCTCCGATGGGTCCGGACGGCCTGTTCAGCGCAAAGCCGCCCCGGGCGATTATATCCGTATCCGGCTCCCGGGCCCAGGGAATCCTGACGGGAGCGGGTTCGACTGGGTCGTGATCGAGGCCATCACGGAACAGCGGAACATCCGTAGCGATTCATTATCTGTTGCGATGCGGGTGCGCCCGGCGCCGCAGCCGGAGAAACCGCTGCATAGGGTGTCCCATTTCTTTCAGCGGTACGCCACCAGTACGTTCATGGTTGTTTTGCAGGGCAGAACGGTGTTAGCCTGCGTGTTTGGCCGAAATGAAGTGCCGAATACGAATGTGAAAGGGCTGATCGCGAAGCTGCGCAACCTCATCGTGTCGGCCACCGCTATGTTGGGGTTTTCGCATTTCCAGTGGAAGAGCCTGGTGAACGGGATCCTCGGCATACGGAAGTAATTTTTATTTGCCTGCGCGTTTCAGGCAGGCTAGAAAGGCTTCCAGCGATTTTTCGGCATACCAATGGCGGATGTGTTCCGGATCTTCATCAAGCGCATCGAGCCGGCGCGACTCCACGATATTTTCTCCTTTCGCGATGCCGTACCACGCAAACACTTTATTGCCAGACTCCGGCACGGGCGTTACATATCCGGTGATGGAAATTCCCCAGTCGCTGCGGAACAACCTGCATGCGCCGGCGGCCATTTCTGCCGCCACCCTTTCGCTCACGCAATTCACTTCCTGCGCATGGATGGGCTCAATATGAAGATGCCTGGATTTCTGCCCGAGATTGTAAGCCGTGATTCCGCCCTGGAAAAAACGCATGGCGTCAGGAGTCGCTACGATGGCGGATTGCAGGGCGCCGCCCGTGGCGCTTTCGGCTACGGCTACCGTTTGCCCGGAACGGATGAGCCCGTCGCGGAGGGATGTAAGTAAAGACATACCGATCATGCCGGAATATCCGAAAATAACATGCCAGCCGCGAAACGGGGAATTTTTCCGCGATGAATCCTTACATTACAGGCTCGTTTTTAACCTCGATACCCAATATGACCGCTATGCTCGCATCCATCGAAGAAAAAGCATTCCATCCTGCCAGTCTGCAAATTACCAACCAGGTGAAAGACGCTGGGAGTGAAGACTATGATGGCCTTGACCTTCTTTGCAACGGCAACGTCCGCATCAAATATCGCAAGGCGAAACTAACGCCAAAAAAAGTGGGCAATTTCGTGGCGCTTTGGAAAAGAAGCACCTCCGGCGACACGGAACCTTTCGCGCTTTCCGATCCCTTCGATTTTTACATGATCGCCGTGCATAGTGAATCGCGCAGCGGATTTTTCATGTTTCCGAAACAGGCACTGGCCGATAACGGTGTGCTGACGGACGGGGCGAAAGAAGGGAAACGCGGCTTCCGGCTGTATCCCGATTGGGAGGAAGCGCCCAACCGGCAGGCAATGAAAACACAGCAATGGCAATCCGCTTACTTCGTTGATCTGGATGAAAAGGAGCCCGCTGGCAGGTTGCGGCGGATCTGCCAAATTTAAACTACACTTCTAAAACTATTTTTCATAAGCCCCCGTATCTGTGTTGTCGATTGAATAATCTCGATTTCAATTTTTGTATTCAACACCAAATACGTCACTACTATGAAAAGTACAATGAAAATGGCCATGCTCGCGGCTGTACTGGGTATCGCTTCTCCGAAGGTTTTCGCGTCGGCCGGTTTCTGTGTAGAAACCATGACTGCTGCTTTCGATTGGTCCAAATCCGCGACGGGCACATGGGCAGGCATGCATGAAGGGAAAATGCATTGGTATAAACTGGATGCCAAAGGTGGGCTTTGGCAAAGCCATGATGGCAAGAAATGGGCAGCTGATAAGGCTGGTACATGGATGGACAAGGAAGGCAAATGGTTGAAGGTCCATGAGGGCAAACTGGTTTGGAGTACAGATGGCAATGCATGGTCGGAAGTGCCCGAATGGAAGTGGGAGGGTGCCGATGGCAAATGGTATAAGTTCGATACCAACTGGAAACTGTGGGTGAACGGATAGTCCGGTACGCCCCTTGCGGGCATCAGCAAGGGGCGTCAATTACTTAAAACCGGATATACGGTTCCCCCGTATATTATGCTGTTCGAGTTATTCATAATCTTTTGAAGTTTATACCAAAATATACAGAGGAAGACCTGGTTCAGTTGTTAAAACAGCGGGACGAAACCGCATTCAGGTATTTGTACGACAATTATGCATCCGCATTATACGGGGTGATTTTCAGTATCGTTCCGGAAACGCATACTGCGCAGGATGTTTTGCAGGAAAGTTTCGTGAAGATTTGGCGATTGATGGAGCAATATGATCCCTCCAGGGGGAGGCTCTTTACGTGGATGCATAATATCGCCCGTTCCGGTGCCATAGATGCGGTACGGAGTGCGGCCTGGCGGAATGCAAGGAAGGTAGACCCTGTTCAGGATTATCATCATACGATCGCCGGGGAGCCTATAGAATATACGGGTTTAAAGAAATCGGTCGGCAAACTGACCGCAGAGCATCGGGCATTGATAGAATTATCTTATTTTCAGGGCTATACACATGAAGAGATTGCCCGGTTGGCGAATATCCCGATGGGGACGGTTAAAACGAGGTTGCGGGCGGCGATCCGGCAACTCAGGAAAATGATATCTATATTTTTATTTGCGTGAACGTATCGGCATACATACAAAGTGGGGTGATCGAAAGTTATGTACTTGGTCTTGCTACGCCAGAGGAAAGGGCGGAAGTGGAAAAGTACCGTGCCCGGTATCCTGAGATCGAAGCAGCAATTCAAAAGTGCGAAGCGAATCTGGAGGCGTATTGTTTCGATCATGCAAAGCCGCTGGAGATTAACATGTGGGACAACCTGAAACGCCGGTTTGCTGAAAGCACGGATGTAACTGGTGTCGGGCACCCTTATCCGGGAACGGGAACGTTGGTGCATGATCGGAAGCTTGTCCGCGGGGCATTCAGTTGGGGTAGGGTGGCTGCCGCGGCTGTTTTTTTATTGCTGGTAAGTGTAGCGGGAAATGTTTTGCTTTATCAGCGTTATCACCGGCTGAAGGATGATTATGCGGCGGTAATACACCGCAACGATTTACTGCTTGCGGGCAACAACGCCATCCGGGATACGATTTCCATGGTGTATTCCCACGTCCGTTCCGTTGCTGCACCGGGCACAAGGAAAATTCTTCTTAAAGGCGTGGGTGGAAAAGAGGGGGAAGTTACTATTTACTGGAATGATGATAGTCATGATGTTTTTGTGTATACCCAACATTTGCCGCCGGCGCCGAAGGGAAAACAATTCCAGTTATGGGCTTTGGTCGATGGCAAGCCTGTAGATGCGGGAATGCTTGACAATTGTCTGGGCTTTTGCCGGCTCAAACCAGTGGAGCACGCCGATGCATTCGCAATTACCCTCGAAAAAGAAGGTGGAAGCCCCACTCCCGATCTGACCCAGTTATATGTAATGGGCAATGTTGCCGGTTAAGGTAAGTTCATTCTTTTGCCATACCTTAAACGCAGTATGTAGCAGTCGCGGATGGAATCGAACCACCGTAGAAGGGGGAAGCAAATCATCGCTGCCACATTTGCCTGCATGGCAAAATCCTGAAACTTGAAGCCGCGGATGGAATCGAACCATCGTAGAAGGCGGGAAGCACATCATCGCTGCCAAAGAGCCGTCTGCATGGCAAAATCCTGAAATTTGAAGCACATCATCACTGCCGCAGCGGTCTGCATGGCAAAATCATGAAATTTGAAGCACATCATCACTGCCACAGCGGTCTGCATGGCAAAATCATGAAATTTGAAGCACATCATCACTGCCACAGCGGTCTGCATGGCAAAATCATGAAATTTGAAGCCGCGGATGGAATCGAACCACCGTAAAAGGCGGGAAGCCTTTGCCTGTCCACTCGGCCACGCGGCAAAATCTTTACGGTTGAAACAGCCAGCGTTGCACGGACTCCCGGATCCGCGAGAAATAGAAGGTGATGAGCGCCGCTGCCGACAAAATGCTCACATACACATACAAATGCCTGAAATAGAACAGGCAGGCGATGGCCACCAGCATCACGCGGGCATATTCAAGGTAGAAGAACCATTTTTTCTGTTCGAGGATAGCACCGGTGTTGACGAGGCTCAGCAGCACAAAGAGCACTGCGAATACCGCCAGGCCTGCCGGCACCCAGGCTTCCAGGAGCATGACGATAAACAGGACGCCGATGCTCACGATCGTTTGGATGACGATGTAAACCCGCTGTCCGCGCGTTTGTTCGCGGGTATGCGATTTGCGCAGCCATCGTTCTTCCAGTTCTCCGCGAATGCCGGGATCGATGTCGTCGGGTTTGCCGAAAATCACTTTCCATCTTTCCTTCCAGCTTTGCGCCCGAACGAAAGCCGTGCCCAGCTCCAGCATGAAATGGAATTGCTGCCACAGGAAGCTGTAGCTCCCCAGCGGTTTTGTGAGGCCGTAGACGCAGGGCTCTTCTTCTTTTTCTGCCACGAACGTTCCGAAGAGTTTGTCCCAGATGATGAGGACGTCTCCGTAGTTTTTGTCGAGATACGCGGTGTTGGACGAGTGATGCACGCGATGGTGGCTCGGCGTCACCAGGATGTACTCCAGCCAGCCAAGCTTACCGATCGTGCGCGTATGGATGAAAAACGGATATAAGCCATGCACGAGCAATAAGGCGGTGATCATGGCAGGAGGGAAGCCCGCCAGCGGAAGCACCGCCCAGAACAGGGAGCGCGCGGCCGACTGGAAAACCGTTATCCGCGCAGAAACCGTATAATTGAAATCTTCGCTCTGATGATGCACCACATGCGCCGCCCAGAGGATGTTCACTTCATGCGCCAAACGATGGTACCAATACCAGACGAAGTCGGTAGCGATAAAGAGCAGCGCCCAGGTATACCAGGCCGGCCGGATGTCCCAGATCGTAAAATTCCGGTAAATGAAATCGAAAAAGAAGTAGAACAATCCGGTCACGAACACGTCCAGCAGCCGCTCCGCGATCCCGGTATTCAGGTTGGCGACGGATTCCGCGAAATGGAAATAATTGCGTCCCGTGCGCCGGGAAACGAGGTATTCCAGCCCGATGAAAAGCAGGAACCCGACGATGGACAGGGCGATCCAGTTCAGATGTTGCATAAGGTCTACTAGTTAGTATGGTTGGTCTATAAGAACGGTAGACAAATAAACGGTAAAAAAGCGAAACGGCAAAATCCGTTTCGCTTGGCTATTATTTGAGGATGATCTCTTCGAAGTTACGGGCCAGGCGGATCTCGATCACGGATGCCTGCAGCGCATCCTGCGGAATGTCCATCACCAGGCCGTCTACCACGCAGGTAGTGGGCCGGAAGGGCAGTCCATGGATGCGGAGGCGGTGATGCGTGTAATCCGCTTCAAACTTGCCGACAAATTTCTTTTTCAGCCGGAACTGTTTTTCTTCGGATACCTGTTTGAAGCGCACGAGGTTGTATTGCCCCGTCTTGTAAGCGTAATGATCGCCGGCATCTTCGTACAGGATGCTGTGGGTGATGCCTTCGCCGTAATACACCTGCAGGATCATTTCTTCCACTTTTCGCTGGCCCACCCATTCCATATCGGGGTATTGGGGCACCACGGCGCCGCTTTTCACGAAAATGGGCATTTCCGAAATGGGCGTGGGAACGGTGACGGTCTGGCCGCCGGTATGGCGCTGGTCGTTGAAATAGTAATACCAGGTGCCTTCGGGCAGATAAACCGGTTTTTCCTGCATACCGGGTTCGCTGACGTGGCTGATGAGGATGCTGTCGCCCAGCATGAACTCGTGGTTCAGATCGTGCGTATGGGCATCGTTTTGCGCTACGAAAGCGAGGGGGCGCAGCATGGGCGTGCCATACGCTGCATATTGCCAGAAAGTGGTGTAGATGTAGGGGAGGAGGCGATAACGGAGCTGGATGAACGATTTGATCACCGCTTCATATTCCGGCCCGAAGCTCCAGGGCTCCTGATCGAACCCGGTATCGTTGCTGGCGGAGTGGGTACGCATGAGCGGATGGAACGCGCCCAGCTGGATCCAGCGGGTATACAGCTCGCCGCTGGGCTCGCCGATGAAACCGCCGATATCGCTGCCGGCGAAGCTCAGCCCGGAAACGGACAGGCGCTGGCATTGCACGGAAGCCAGCCAGAGATGTTCCCAGGTGCTCATATTGTCGCCGGTCCAAACGCTGCTCCAGCGTTGTGTGCCGGAATAGGCGGAACGGGTGATGACGAAGGGGCGCCTCGGCATGAGGTGTTTCTTCAAACCGGCCGCGGTAGCCTTGCTCATGAGGTGGCCGTACACATTGTGCGCTTTGCGGTGGCTCACATTCTCTCCGTCGTAATCGTGGCGCACGTCTTCGGGGAAAGTCCCCAGTTCGAACACCGCCGGTTCGTTCATATCGTTCCACACGCCCCTGACGCCGAAATCCGTCAAATCCTTGAACAGCCCCGCCCACCAATCGCGCACTTTCGGATCGGTGAAATCGGGGAACGCGCATTTACCGGGCCATACGTCGCCCTCCATGAGCGCGCCGTCTGCCCGTTTGCAGGCGTACCCTTTCTGCACGAGCTCCTGGTACACGGAATAATCCGGGTCTACCTTGATCCCGGGGTCGATGATGACCACGGTCTTGAACCCGCCGTCAGACAGTTCCTTGAGCAGTTTTTTCGGGTCGGGGAAGCCTTCCTTGCTCCAGGTGAAGCAGCGGAAGCCGTCCATATAATCGATATCGAGATAGAGCGCGTCGCAGGGGATGCCGCGGTCGCGGAATTCTTTGGCGATTTCGCGCACGCGGGTGTCGGGGAAATAACTCCAGCGGCACTGGTGGTAGCCGAGGGCCCAGAGGGGCGGTAATTCGGCCGTTCCGGTGATGCGGGCGTAGGATTCGGCGACTTTCAGCAGTTCGGGGCCGTAAATGAAGTAATAGTTCATTTCCCCGCCGCGCGCCCAGAAACTGGACGCATCTTCGCGCTCACTGCCGAAATCGAACAGGGTGCGGAAGGTATTGTCGAAGAACAATCCGTACCCGATGCCGTTGTGCAGGCCGTAATAGAAGGGGATGTTCCGGTAAAGGGGATCGGTATCCTTCGCATATCCGTACGCATCCGTCCCGAAATTCTCCACGCGCTTGCCGCGGAGGTTCAGGTCGGTGGGCTTGTCGCCCAGGCCATAGAAAGCCTCGCCTTCCTGGATGAGTTTGGTGCAATACACGATCTTGCCGCCTTTCTGGAGATAATATTGCCAGTGGAAGCCCGTTTCGTCCTGGTTGATGATCCGCCCGTCGATGTCGGTGATGGTGATCCGGAGGTTTTCGCGGGCCACATAGACGCGGATGGCGGTGGTGAATATTTCGAAGGACTCCTGCCATTCCCGGATATCGAAGTTTTCGGGGGATTCTTCCAGTTTATCGCTCAGGGCATAGGAGAAATCCCGCTGGAACTGCCCGTCGGCAGCATACCTGAACCTGACGATCTTGTCGGATATCACCCTGATTTCCAGGATGGTTGCAGAGGTGTAGAAGTAGAAATAGTTGCCTTCCTTTTTCCAGGATTGAATATTGTCTGGGTAGTGTTTGACCGAGTATTTACCCGAAGATGTTGCCACTTGCATCGTGCCGATCTGTTTCTTTTACTAATAAATGTCACGGCCTTTCAAGGGGCCGTATTCCATCTAAATTAATTAAAAATTAGTTTTTCCCTGCATTTAACGGGGCATTTCCGGCTTTTACAAAAAAAATAACTGTGTTGGCGAGATTGTCCGAAAATATTGCAGTGAGAAGGTTTAACTTGTAGTAAATGTACTTTTTGCTTTAACCTATTGTTCCGGTTGTGATACAATAAGCGTATTGTTACGGGCGTCCTTTCCAGGGCGCCCTTTGCATTCGGTCACATTCCCCTTATTACGGCGATCCGCCCTTTCGAGCCCGCCAGGTACACCGCTTTCCCGCTTTTGGCCCGCCGCACGGCGTGGAAACCCTCGCCCGGGAGCGCCTGCCAGGTCAGGCCGCCGTCGGCCGACCAGTCGGTACCCGTGGGCCCGGTACAGATCACGATGTTCTTATCGACGTATTCCACGGCGGAACGGTACCCGCGCGGCGGCGTTTTGGGCAGCGCCCAGTTGAGCCCGCCATCGGCCGTGATGAGGCAATTCCCTTTTACGATTTCCGGTTTGACGTAATCGCCGCCCACTGCAATGCCTTGTTTATCAGTAAGGAATGCGAATGAAAATATGCCGGTGGATGCCTGCCCCTGCGTGGCGGCCCATTCGGAAACCTGCCAGGTCCGCCCCTTGAGCCGGTAAAAACGGCTGTGGCTCCCTCCGGTAGCGAAAGCCACCTGTCCACCGGGCAACGCCCGCAACGTAGTGCCGCTCGCCGCGAAGATCGCTTCGGCGGAATCCGCTTTGGGCATGGGCAGGTTGTACCAGGTTTTACCCCCGTCGGGCGTAATAAGCCCTTTGAAGCTGCCGCCCAGCGGGTCTCCCGCGATGAAGCCTTTCTTATCTCCCCAGAAATCCATGGCATCGAGGAACACCGCGGAATCGCTGTTGTAATAAACCTGTTCCCAGTTCTTGCCGCCGTCTTCAGTGAGCATCACCCGCCCGGGAGACGCGATGCCCATGAGCAGCGCCCTTTCCCCGGAAAAACCTTCCACGTCCCGGAAATCAACGGTATCGCAGCCGGGAACGGTGATCCAGGTCCAGGTTTTACCGCCGTCTGTCGTACGGCCCGCCTTGCCCTGGGTGCCGGAAACCCATACCACGCTGTCGTTCACCACGCTCAACCCCCGGATGCTCCCGATGGGCGCATTCACTAGCTCCTGGATCGAAGGATCGGGCCTGGGGGCGGGTTTGGGGGCGACGGGGGCCGTCTGCGCCAGCGCAGGCCGGCATGCGATCACGGTCATCACCATCAACAGTCTGAATTTCATACGCGCTTCGTTTTCGGCAATAATAATGAAGAAAAATGCAAATTCGTTACAAAGTGTAGACGAGAATTATATATTTGCAAACCTCCTAAGACATATTCAACTGCACGATGCGATCATTTTATCAGACAAGCATCCTTATACTTTGCTTGTTCCTGACATGCCTGGTAACTGCCTCCGCACAGGAGCGCAGTTATAATTTCGACGCGTACAGCGTGGATAACGGGCTGTCGCAGAACAGTATCGGCAGCATCATCCAGGGCCCGGAAGGGTTCCTCTGGATTTCGACGTTCGACGGCGTCAACCGGTTCGATGGCTACGTGTTCAACGAATTCCGTACCAATCCCGCACAGGGCCGGGCAGATAAAGCCAACGAGCGCGTGGTCTACAACTCCGCCGCTCAGCTCGGCCGGGCCGTGATAAAGAGTTTCGGGCTTCATGGCACCCGCAATCACCTGTTCTACCTCGATCACGACAACCAGCTCTTCGTTGCCCACAACGCCGGCATCAGCTATTACGACTCCTATAAAGGCACCTTCCGCCTGGTGTTCGCCGACAGCATTTACGTCAACGAGTCCGAACGTGATTTCCTGCCCAAATTCAAAATCCTCGGCGAAGACGCGGCCACACAGTCGCTATGGGTCTGGCGGCCGGCCAAAGGGCTCTACCAGCTGGACAGTGAAACGTTCGAGCTCAAAAAGATCATCCTTTACCCGCCGGCTTACGCGCGGGAAAATAAAATCCCGCAGACGGTGGTCATGCAGGATAATTACATCTGGATCTGTTTCGAAAACGAGCAGTTGTACCGGATGGACGTGCATACCGCCCGGCTCACCACCTTCTGCCTGCCCACGCTCATCGGAAAGCCCGTTATCCGCGCCCTGAGCGCCGATTCCCTGCTCGTGGCCAGCAACGGGCACATCACGATCTTCGACACGAAACATAACCGCTATTCCGATACGAAGTTTTCCATCTACAACGAGCTCCAGGAACCTTTCACCCCAAACGTCATCGAGCTCGACGAGCGCGGCAACGTCTGGATCGGCGGGAACAACGGCGTGCTGGTCTACAGTATCGCCAATCACGAGATCATCAATCACATCACCAGTTTCAACGCCTTTGAAACCAATTCGTTCAACAAGATCACGGCGCTGTACCGCGACCGTGGCAATAACATGTGGATCGGCACGGATGGCGACGGATTGAAGAAATATGCGCCGAACAAAAAGGTGTTCAGTCTTTACCGCTCCCCACGGATTTCGCACAACATCGTCAAAGCCGTGTACAAGCACGACGACGGGCGGTTGTACGTAGGTTTGCTACAGGACGGGCTGGACATTTACGAGAAAGGCGGCAAATACCTCAAGCGGATCTCCAATGAGCTGACGCCCGGGCGCTTCCCGGCCAACAACCTCCACGCCATCTGCCGGGAAGATTACGAAAGCCTGTGGTTCCATTTCGTGCGGGGGCACATCGGGCTGTTCGACATTAAATCCGAACGGTTCCAGGACCTGACCGGTAAAGTGCAGGCGCTGGGCCTGCCACAGCAGTTGGTCATCTATCCCTTCGTGAACAAGCGGCCGAACGGTGAAACGTATTTCAATTACGGGGAATACCTGCTGAAATTCAGCAGCGCGGACAAAGGCCTCACGCCCGCCATCGTTCACCGGTTCGATAACGAGCAACTGACCTGCTTTTTCGAGGATTTCTGGGGCAACCAGTACGTGGGCACCAAAGCTTCCGTCTATTGCCGGAAATCGGAAGGCTCGAAATGGGAGAAGGTCCCGCTGTGGATCAAGGACGTGGAGATCAAGGCCATCAACAAGAATGCGCATAAACAGCTGCTGCTGGCCACCAATAAGGGATTGCTGGTGCTCGACGAAGCCAACCGTAAACTGAAGCACTATAACAGTTACGACTACGCGGGCATGGTGAGCGATTACGTGTACGCCGTGTTGCTGGACGATAAGGACAATATGTGGATCAGCCACAACCGCGGCCTTACCCACATCCGCCAGAATGGCGATAACCTCGTGACGTTCAATTTCGAAGACGGGTTGCAAAGTAACGAGTTCAATACCGGTGCGTATTTCAAATCGATGGACGGTGAACTGTTCTTCGGCGGCATCCGCGGGGTGACGGGTTTCTATCCCCGCAACTTCCGCAACAATCCCTGGATGCCGAAAGTGATCATCAAACGGCTGGAGGTGCTCGACAAGCCTTTCAAGTCGGACACGGCGATCTCGCTGCTGCAACGGGTGGAGCTGCCCTACAACCAAAATACCATCGCCATCGAGTATGTGCCGCTGGAATTTACCAATCCTTTGAAAAACAAGGTGCAGTACATGCTGGAAGGGGCGGACGAAGACTGGCTCATGGCCGGTAACCAGAATATGGCGCGGTATACAAACCTCGCACCCGGCACGTATCTGTTCAAGGTGAAAGCCTGCAACAACGACGAAGTCTGGAACACGGAGCCCACCACGCTGCAGATCGTCATCAAAATCCCGTTCTGGCAGTCGCTCTGGTTCCGGTTCCTGCTATTGTTACTCATATTAGGTATAGCATATTATTTCTCCGCGCTGTATCTTGACTACAAGATCCGGAACGAGAAACTGAAGCTGGAGAAGGAGCAGGCGGTAGACCAGGAGCGGGCGCGCATTTCGAGCGATATGCACGACGATCTGGGGTCTGGCCTGTCGACCATCAGGCTGCTGAGCGAGATCGCGAAGCGGAAGATCAAGGATACCGGGCAAACGAAGGAAATCGAAAGGATTTCCGAAGCGGCGGGCGAGTTGGTGGACAAGATGAGCGAGATCATCTGGGCCATGAGCTCCTCGAACGATTCGCTGGCTAACCTCATCGCGTATATGCGGAGCTTTGCGGCTGATTTCCTGGAGCATGCACATATCCAGCACCATTTCATCATCCCTGAAAGCATTCCCAACGTAAAACTGAACGGAGGCACCCGCCGGCATATCTACCTGGCCGTCAAGGAATCGCTGCACAATGTCGTGAAGCATTCCCAGGCCACGGAAGTGATCATCGAAGTGAAAGTGTTCAAAAATATGACGATCATGATCAAAGACAACGGGAAAGGATTTGACCCCGAAAAGGTACGCCTGTTCGGCAATGGACTGAAGAACATCGAGAAGCGGATGCAGCAGGTGGGCGGGCAGGCCGACATCATTTCACAGAACGGGACGACAGTTTTCTTAGATATACCATTAAATTAATCTACATTTACTTTTTATAACATCTTGGTGTTATGACTTTAAATTGAAATGATGGTATATTCGAAAAAAAAGCTACAAAATAGCATGGATATCATCTCTGTGGCTATTGTTGAAGACAATCACGATATCAGGCAAGCCATGGAGTTGTTGATCAATGGTTCTGAGGGATATGCGTGCATTGGCGCTTTCAACAATGCAGAAAATGCGCTTGAAAAGATTCCTCAGTTGTTACCCAATGTGGTGTTGATGGACTTTAATCTGCCGGGAATGAACGGTATAGAATGCATCGCACGCCTGAAGGGGGAATTCCCCGACATGCAGTTTATGATGCTGACGGTCTATGAAGATGACGACAAGATCTTTATGGCCCTGGAAGCAGGTGCCAGCGGTTATATCCTTAAAAAGACATCTCCCGGCGAATTGCTCGACGCCATCCGCGATCTTCATGAAGGCGGATCGCCCATGAGCTCGCAGATCGCCAGAAGGGTAGTGGCCTACTTCCAGAAACAGGCCAAACCGAACCCGGCCCTCGAAGCACTGACTTCCCGCGAAAAAGAAATCCTCGACCAGCTGTCCAAAGGTTTCCTCTACAAGGAAATTGCCGGCAACCTGTTCATCAGTATCGAAACCGTACGCCGACATGTCCATAATATATATGAAAAGCTGCACGTGCGCAGCCGGACGGACGCGGTCAACAAATATTTTAACCGTTAAAGGTTGACTATTGCCATTTTTGACAGGGGCCTCCCGGCACAGGGGGCCCTTTTTCTTATCCTGCTCATAAAAGTATCCCGCTTCGGCACGATCCTATTAGGAAAGATTCCCGTTTTGTCCTACATTCAACTTCAATTTCCCCCTCTGTTTGAGCGCATTTGACCACGATATGGATTGGATCCGGATGAAAAGCGGCGACCTCTCCGCGTTCGAGCGCCTGTATCGCGCGCACGTCCAGCCCATGATGCGCTACGGTCTCAAAATCACCGACGATCCCGCCCTGGTACAGGATTGCATCCAGGACCTGTTCGAAGAAACCTGGAAAAACCGCCAGCACCTTTCCGATACGCCTTATCCCAAATATTATCTCCTCCGCGCGCTGCGCAATAAATTGTCTAAAGCCCTGTCCAAACAGTCGTTCGTCCGCAACGGCGAGCTGAACCTCGCTGCCGGCGAGCTCCTTTCCGGGTATGTGGAACTGGAGATCGTGGCGCGCGAAACGGAAACCCACAACCGCGAAACCCTCCGCCATCTGCTCGACGAGTTGCCCCGCCGCCAGCAGGAAGCCATCCACCTCCGTTTTTACCATAACGTGTCTTACGAAAACATCGCCGAGATGATGGATATGAACTATCAATCCGTCCTCAACCTCGTTCAGCGCGCGCTGAAAGCCCTGCGGAAAGGGTTTTCGGTAAAGGCTCCCCGCCGCTGAAAAAATAATTCCCGAAAAGTGAGTATCCCGCCAATAATTCGTCCATTACAGGATATATACGCTCCGCATGCCATCATCCGAAGACAAACTGGAATCGCTGTTGCTCGACAACCGCTTTGTGGACTGGGTTCTCAACCCGGGAAGCAGGTACGCGTCGTACTGGGAGTCCTGGTCTGCCGAGCGTGAGGAGAATGCCGAACTGGCCGCTAGCGCCCGCGCGATGGTGCTGGAGATCGGGATGGAAGAGGAATACGGGGGAGAAGAAATGCCGGCCGGCGAAGTGGACGCGCTTTTCGGAAAGATCCGGGAAGGCATCGGCGAAAGGGAACGGCATCGCATGCGCCCCCTCCGCTGGACCGCAATTGCGGCAGCCATAGCATTGCTGGTAGCCGCCGGTGGATGGATGCTTTTCCGCGGAGAAGCGAAATTGAAAGAAGTAGCAACCGTGGCAGAAGGGCGCTCGCCCGAAGTGGTACGGTTCAACGGCAACTCCGGCAGCCAGGCGCTTTTTCTGCCCGATGGCTCCAGGGTTGTGCTGGGCAAAGGCGCGCGCATCGCGTACAACCTGTTGATGGACGGCAGTAAACGCGAAGTGAAACTGACGGGAGAAGCCTTTTTCGACGTAGTCCCCAATCCGCAGCAACCGTTTTATATATATACCGACAAGATGGTCGTGAAGGTGCTGGGCACCAGCTTCCGGGTGAAAGCTTCCGGCGCGGAGGAATCCGTGGCGGTGAGCACCGGCAAGGTGTCTGTCTACCTGAAAGGGCAAGACCTGGAGCAGCGCGCGGCGAGCATTGTGATGCCAAGGCAGTTGTGCCGCTACGAAGCCGCGCTGCAGGAGCTGGTCACCGAAGATTTCGGCGGCAACTTCGTTCAGGAAGCAGAACTGGCCAAACTGAAAACCCTGGTGTTCGAAGAAGCGCCCGTGGCCGAAGTGCTCCGCGCACTCGAGACCCATTACGCCATCCCCATCACATTCGACGCAGACACGTTTAAGAACTGTTATATCACGCTGACGCTTGGAAATGAAAGCCTTGAGGAAATATTGAAAGTCATTACCAGGACTATCGACGCATCGTACACTATGAGTACTTACGGCATCCGTGTAGAAGGAAATGGGTGCCAGAATGAACAATGAAATAGATTAATTAAAAACTAAACTCAGACAACCAAAATGAACGCATGAGACTGACCGGAGCAGTCCGGACGATCTGTGCCCTGCGGCTAATCCCCCGCAGCGACGGCGTTTGCCTTTAAATTAATTGCTAAATCGTTTAATGTTATGAAGAAGAGCTATTCCACATCGAGGATGCGCGCGTGCCTGTACGGCATGCTGGCCCTCACCACCGCTTTGCCGGCCGGGGCCCGTGCAAATGCGGAACAGGGCGTGCTTGACAGAAAGCTCACCCTGTCTATCGAGCACGAAGCCTTCAGGGGCGTGCTGGAGAAGATCAGCCGCAAGGCCGACGTGAAATTCTCCTATACCCGCAACACGATCCCGGAGAAAGAAAAAGTTACTTTACGGGCGAAAGACGAAGCCCTGTCGAAAGTGTTCGACGAGCTGTTCCAGCCCTATAATATCAACTACGAAGCCATCGGCAGCCAGATCGTCCTGAAACGCCAGCGGATCGGCGCGATGGCCGGCGGCATGGAAGAGATGGACGAAGCCATCGCCGCGATGGCTTTCAAGAAAATCAGCGGTGTTGTCCGCGATGCGGTGACCAATGCCGCCATCCCCGGCGTAACGGTGGTGGTAAAAGGCAGCACCAAAGGCACTTCCAGCAACGGCGAAGGCCGCTTCGAAGTAGATGCCAACGAAGGCGACGTGCTCGTGTTCTCGGCCATCGGCTTCAAGTCGAAGGAAGTGACCGTTTCGGGGGAAAACAGTTATAACATTTCGCTGGAGACCGATGAAAAAGGGCTCGGTGAAGTGGTGGTGACGGCCCTCGGCGTGAAACGCTCGCCCCGTTCCCTCGGTTATGCCGTGCAGAACGTGAAAGGCAGCGAGATCACCATCGCACAGGCGCCTACGATCGCACAGGGCCTCATGGGCAAGGTGGCCGGCCTCCAGATCAGCAACGCCTCCGGCGGCGTGGAAGGTGGCTCCTCCCGCGTGGTGGTGCGCGGCAATACCACGCTCACCGGCGATAACCGCGCCATGGTGGTGGTAGACGGCGTCCCCATCAACAACGATCCCATCAACAACAACGGCCTCAACAACGGCGGCGGCGCGCTCGGGCTGAACAAAGGAGCGGACATCTCCGGTTATAACGACTGGGGCACCGGCCTGAACTTCATCAATCCGGAAGACATCGAAAGCGTGACCGTGCTCAAAGGCCCCGCGGCTTCGGCGCTCTACGGATCCCGCGGCGGCAACGGCGTGGTGATGGTAACCCGCAAGAAGGGCACGCAGCGCAAAGGGCTCGGCGTGGAATATTCCTACTCCGCCCGCAAAACCCAGGTCTATGAATACCTCGATTTCCAGAACGATTTCGGTTCAGGGCTCGTAGGCTCGCTGTGGACGGCCGACCAGCAGAAACAATTCCCCGTGAACGGCGCCGGCAAACGCTACCAGATCGGTACCTACACCGGCAGCTATGCGGCCGGCGACTATAAAACCGGCGCATACGGTATGCTGCCCTATAACAACAGCACCCAGGCCTGGGATCTCTTTTCCTTCCCCAGCGGCCTTTCCTGGGGCCCGAAGTTCGACAACCAGCCCATCCTCTGGTACGATGGCGTTGAGCGCCCGTATTCCGCGCAGCCCGACAACTGGAAGGCGTTCTTCCCCGACGGGAATGTAAACCAGCACAACGTTTCGCTTTCCGGTGGAGGCGAATACGGCACCATTCGCATTTCCTACACGCGAGACGATAGCAAGGCCAACATCCCCAATTCAAAATACAATACCAATACGTTCAACCTCGGTTCCAGCATCAAGGTGAGCAAGATTTTGACGGCGGATGTGACCGCCAGCTATATCAGCTACTACCGTTTGAATACGCCGCCGATCGGTTCCGGCAACTACCTCGCAGGGATGAGCTACGCCGCCACGCGCGATTACCGCCCCGATGTGGACAAGATGAACAACTTCACGCCGCAGGGCGCGCGCAGGGACGTGGGCAACTCCAGCAACTTCCCCGCCGGATCGCCCGCATATCCCTTCTATTCCTACATGACGAACGCCTGGTGGAACATCGAAAAGAACAACACCGAGCTTCGCCGTAACCAGCTGTTGGGCGGTATCCGCCTCACGGCCAACCTGACCGATTGGCTGACCCTCACCGGCCAGGGCAGCATCGATAATTCCAACGACGCTACCGAGATCCGCGAGTACCCGAAAAATATCCAGGGAACAGACGGCGCCTATCGCGAAGCCAATTCCCAGAACCTCAGCCGCAACCTTACTGCCATGGCCCGCATTCATAAAGAAGGGCTGGGTAACGGGGATTTCAACGCCAGCCTGACGGGTGGTGTGGAACAATTCTACCGGAAAGATTATACGGTGAGCGCATCCACCAAAGGTTTGCTGCTCAGTCCGTTCGTGTTTGCGCTGAAAAATGGTTCCGAAGTGCCCGATGCGCCGAGCGAAATCCGCTATCAGCAGAAGATCAACTCCACCTTCGGATTCCTCGACCTGTCGTTCCGCAATTATCTCTATTTGCAGATCACGGCGCGTAACGACTGGTCGTCGACCCTCGCCAGGGAATTCAACTCCTATTTCTATCCTTCCGCGAACCTCAGCTACGTATTCTCCGACGGCATTCCGGCCGTACGCGAAGCAATGCCCTGGCTGAGCTTCGGCAAGGTGAGCCTTTCCTACGCGGAAACGGGCAGTGGCACTACGCCTTTCAGCATCCACAACCTGCTGACCGTAAACAATATCAACGGACAGGCTTCCCAAACGTTCCAGAACGCGCTGAAGCTCCCCGACGTGAAGCCCCAACGCAGCCGTCAGTTCGAACTGGGCCTGCAGCTGGGATTCCTCGACAACAGGCTGAACGTGGAATTGACGGGCTACACGATGAAAACGTACGACCAGATCCTGGACGGTACCTTGCCGCAGTCTGCCGGGTTTACTTCCGTGGTGCTGAACCGCGGGTCCCTGGGGAACAAGGGGCTGGAACTGGTGATCAACGCAACGCCCGTTCGCACGAAGGATTTCTCCTGGACGATCGGTCTGAATGCTGCGCATAATACCAATAAAGTGCTGGCGCTGGATGAAGGGGTGGATAACCTCGGCATCGGTAACTTCTTCGGCGGCAGCGGTGTTTCCACCCGCCTGAAAGTGGGCGAAAGCTACGGTACGCTGTACGGCAAGGATTTCACTTACCTGAACGGAAAGAAAGTGCTGAAAAGGGCCGTGAACCCTCAATCGCAGCTGCCTTTGACCTACACGGTGAATGGTACAACCTACTATGCAGGCACACAATGGGTGCTGACGCCTTCCGAAGTGCCCATCGGCGATGTTACCCCGAAACTGACCGGCGGTATATCCAACACGTTCCGGTATAAGGACTTCTCCCTGTACGTACTGGCCGACGCGAAGATCGGTGGCGATACCTACTTCGGTACCTACGCCGCGGCAATGGGCAACGGCCTGCTGCAGGAAACCGTGAAAGAGCGCAATGGCGGCGGTGTGCCGCTGGTGTACCCTGATGGAACGCAATCCAACACCGGTATCGTTTTCGACGGGGTGTTCGCAGACGGGAAACAGAACACCGACGTGGTGGCAGCTCCCTGGTATTACCTCATGACTTACACTTCCTGGAACCACCTCGGTGTGCCGCGTTCCGCTTCGGTGTTCGAGAACTCGTGGATGAAGCTGCGTGAAACGGCGCTGACGTATCAGCTGCCCTACAACGTAGTGCGGAAAACGAAAGTACTCCAGGGATTGAGCGTGTCGCTCATCGGCCGCGACCTGTTCTACATTTTCACCACCATTCCGAAAGGGCTGAACCCCGAAGGCGTGAACGGTATCGGGAACCAACAGGGTATCGAATACTCTTCCATGCCGCGGATCCGTTCCTTCGGTTTCACCGTGAAAGCATCCCTCTAATCTCAAAACGAAAAGCACATGAAAAGCATCATATATAGTTTGCTGGCCTGCGGGCTCCTGATCGGGGGCGGTTCTTGCAGGAAGGGGTTCGAAGATCTGAACAGACCTTACAGCGACGCAGACGAAAGCAGGATCAATATCCCAGGGTTGTATAACGGACTGGTGGAATCGTTCACCAAATATGGCGACGATGCGCTCAATGTGAGCCTCCTGTATCCCATCACCAATCAACAGGCCTATCAGAATACCCTCGCGCCGTACGTGAACTACGCCGGCGGTTTCTGGGGGAACTATTATCCCGCGCTGCACAACTACCGCGCGCTCATCCGGCTCATCGATCAGCAGCCCGACGCGGCTTCTTTCTCGAACGTGCGTTATATGGCCACTATTCTGCTGGCTTCCCGTACGCTGCGGATGGTCGATTATTACGGGGATATTCCCTACAGCAAAGCCGTGAGCGCGGCAGACGGGCCGGCGTTCTTCCGCGTGCCGTACGATAAGCAGGCCGATATTTACAAAAGCGTGCTGGCTGATCTGAAAACCGCTACGGACGGGCTTACCACCGCTGCCGGCCAAACCAGCATCGGCGCGTCGGAAAGCTTCCTGAAAAACGACATCGATGCCTGGCGCAAGTTCGGCAACGCCCTGCGCCTCCGGTATGCGGTGCGGTTGTACAATAAGGAAAACGCGCTGTCTGGCCAGATCATTACCGATATCATCGGCGGCAACAAACCCTTGCCCAATAACCAGAACGTAGCGGCTACCGATATCTGGAAAGACAATTTCGGCCTCTGGCCCAATAACTTCTCGAACGCCGGCACCTTCGCCGCGCTCGACGCCAAGTGGAATTCCTACGCTGAACTGTCTATCTCCAACATGCGGATGAGCAGCAACGTATGGCAGCAGATGTCGTCCAGCAACGATTCCAGCGGAGCAGGTATTTTCGACCCGCGCTGCAAGGTGTTCTATATGACCAGCAACCGCGACAAATGGGCGCCGCAGCCGCAAGACGGATCGCAGCCCGAAGGCGGAAGGCCGTACGAAGGGGGATGACGGTGCGCCGGCCTATCGGTACGGACATCGCCAATAAATTCTCCTGCGTGAACCTCTACATGGCGGCAGACCGCGTTTACCAGCCGATCCTCATCATTACCGAAGCCGACGTCCATTTGCTGAAAGCGGAAATTTATCAGCGCGGGATGGGCGTTGCGAAGGATATCGTGAAAGCGAAAGCCGAGTACGAAGCCGGTTTGCGCTCGTCCGTAGAATTCTGGTACGGTTATGCGAACAATTCCCCGTTCTGGGGCACCAAGCCCGCTGCGCCGACCGTTCTGCAGATGACGGCTTTCCTGACCAATCCGAAAGTGCTGTACAACGGGGCGAACGATGCCGACGCATTGCGCAAGATCGCCACGCAGGCATGGCTGGCCACGATGTTCCAACCCTGGGAAGCCTGGGCCATCGTCAGGAGGACCGGCCTCACGCCCAAAGACCCGAACTACGCGCCGAGTGTGGTGAACAAACTGCCTTACCCGGACGATGAAAATATCAATAACCACGAAAACTGGCAGGCGGCTACCGGCGGTGCGAGCCCTGGCCAGCAGGTATTGCAAAAAATCTACTGGATGCCTTAATTGAGCAACCCGGTCGAATATGGAGCACTGACAGGCCGTCTGCGTTTGCAGGCGGCCTTTTTTCTTATCGGGCGGAAAAAGATGCCAAACCACTAACAGGAAAATGAAATTTTTCCGATATTAGTATTGATAAAGCGTATAATTCACGCTTTATTTTTGCCGGTTATATGCAAACGATTGCACTGAAATGGTGAGAGCCGGCTACAGAAAAGATTCCACGGGATGAGAACGATGCCATTTTTCCCATCGTAACATCCGCTTCCACGATACCGCTCCCCCGGGAGGGCATGCCTATTTGCCCGTTCAGTTCCGGCGGCACGCAGCGGCACGTCTGCAGTTCACACGTAATGCCATGCGGTAAACGCATGCGCCTAACGCTATGACTGTATGACCTATTATGCACATACCAGCTTTCCACGCCGCAGATGCAGGAGCCCCGCAGCTCCGGCAAACCTTCTTTTGCCCGCAGGGCGCATTCCTTCCCATTATTTCCAGTTTTTAAAAATTCCATGTATGAAAATGTTCTTCATGCCACCATCGATCGGGCGCCAGCGTTTCGGCGCGATCGTGGCCGGCCTGTTCCTCATGCTGCTGCCGTTGCTGACGGAGGCCCAGCAGCGCAGTATTACCGTCAAAGGCCTTGTCGCCAACCAGCAGGGCGATGGCCTGCCCGGCGCGGCGGTGGGCGTTCGCGGATCGTCGGAAGGCGTGGCCACGAAGGAAGACGGTTCCTTTTCCATCCGCGTGCCGGAAAACAGCATATTGCGCATTTCCTATGTTGGTTTCGTGACGCAGGAGGTGAATATCGGCACCTCGGCACCGGAAAACCTCCGCATCACCCTGTCGGCCGACAAAGGCGATCTCAACGAAGTGATCGTGGTGGGATATGGTAAACAGAAGAAATCGGACGTTACCGGTTCCATCGTTTCCATCAACGAACAAACCCTCAAACAAACGCCTGTCAACAATATCAGCGCCGCCCTGCAAGGACAGGCCGCCGGCGTCGATATTCAGAAAGGCGGCGGCAACAGCAAGCCCGGTGCCGCCCCGCGCATCCTCATCCGCGGCAACCGCTCGCTCAACGCCTCCAACGATCCGCTGTTCGTGGTAGACGGTATTCCGTACAACGGCAATATCAACGACCTGAACCAGGACGATGTAGTGTCCGTCGAAGTGCTGAAAGACGCCTCCGCCACGGCGATCTACGGTTCCCGCGGCGCCAACGGCGTGATCCTCATCTCCACCCGCCGCGGTAAATCCGGCAAGGCGCGCGTCACCTACAGCGGATATGCAGGCATCGTGAAACCCCGCGGGAAATTCCCGGTGATGAACGGGGAGGAGTTCTTCCGTTTCAAACAATGGGCGAAGTACTGGGGCGCCATCGGCACCGCGGGCGCCTATACCGGCATCGACGATCCGCGCCTCAACCAGGCGGGCGAAGAATTCACGCCCACGGAAATCGATAATTACAAAGCAGGAAAAGGCACCGACTGGCAAGATCTCATCTATCACACCGGCACCACTACCGACCACCAGATCGGCATCAGCGGCGGCAGCGAATCCACCCAGTACGCCCTTTCCGGCGCGTATTTCCGCGAAACGGGGATTTATTACGGCCAGTCTTTCGAGCGGTATTCGCTCAAAGCCACCGTAGACCACGCTTTCAGCAACAAGCTCAAGCTCGGGATCAGCTCGCTCAACAACTACAGCGTTACCATGGGCGAAAGCAACAACCCCATGAGCCAGGCACTCCGCGCCAATCCGCTCGCATCGCCGTACGACTCCACCGGTACGCTCGTGGGTTTCGTGATCGGCAACGCCAACCAGGTGTGGAACCCGCTCGCCAACGAAGTCCCCAACGCGGTAACGGAACGCCGTAAACGGTTCGGCACCTTCACCAACCTGTTCCTCGACTACGAATTCATTCCCGGTCTCAAATACCGGTTCAACGCCGGCGCGGAAATCCGTTCAGACCTTTACGGCAGCTTCTCGGCCAGCAATACCACTTATAATTTGGGGGCATTGTCGCGGTCAACGAACCAGAACCGTCTGTCTACCAACTATACGCTCGAAAACATTCTCACCTACGAGAAAACCTTCGCGCAGAAGCACCGCCTGCATGCCACGGCGGTATACAGTTACCAGCAGTCCAACTATCAACGGAACGATTTTACGAACAACAACGTACCGGGCGATTTTCTCGAGTATTTCGCGCCGCAGTTCGCGCAAAACCACACGGGAACGGGCGAGCAGGAGCAATGGAGCATCATTTCGTATATGGGGCGTGTCAATTATGGGTACGACAACCGTTACCTGCTGACGCTGACCATGCGGTCCGACGGCTCGTCGAGGCTGGCGCCGGGGAACCATTTCCAGATATTCCCATCCGCTTCCGCAGCCTGGAACATCTCCAACGAAGCCTTCCTGCGCGGCAATTCCACCATCAACGCGCTGCGCCTCATCGCTTCTTACGGCAGAACGGGCAATACGGCCATCGATCCTTACCAGACATTGGGCAGCCTGCGCGATGTGCGCTACAATTACGGGCCAGACCAGACTGCCATCGGCGCCTATCTCAACACGATCCCCAATCCCAACCTCACCTGGGAATATACCGCCACCACGAACCTCCGCCTGGAATTCGGGCTGTGGAATAACCGGATTAGCGGCTCGGCGGAAGTCTACAAACAAAACACGAGCGACCTGCTGCTCCCTAAAACCCTGCCGCCCACCTCGGGCATTCCCGAACCGATTTTGCTGAACGTAGGGAAAACGGAAAACAAAGGGCTGGAAATCCAGATCAACACGCAGAACATCGTGGCGCGCTCGCGGGACAACTTCGGATGGAGCACCGACATGAATTTCTTTATGAACCGCGGCAAGATCGTGGAACTTTCGGAAGGCGTGATCAACGACATCGCCAACGGCCGCTTCGTAGGCCAGCCGATCGGCGTGTATTACGACCTCGTGCTCGACGGTATCTGGCAGAATACGCCGGGAGACAGCGCCTGGGCCCGCGAATACAAGCAAACGCTTACCGGCAACGGTTCCGTGATCGGGAATATCCGGTATAAAGACATCAACGGCGATAAGAAAATGAACTCCGACGACCGTACGTTCATCGGTTCCCCGCAGGCCAGCTGGCAGGGCGGGATGACGAACCGGTTTACCTTCAAGGGTTTCGACCTGACCGTTTCCGCGTTCGCGCGGATGGGCGGGATGATTTCCAGCAACCTGCACAAAAGCGGCAACGCCTTCGTTCACACCTATCAAAGCAATTACAACAACCTCCGCGTGAATTACTGGACGCCCGAAAACGGCGAAACCCGGTATCCCAAGCCCAACGCCAACAATACCAACGCACCGAACGTAAGCCTGCTCAGTTATTTCGACGGGTCGTTCGTGAAAATACGCAGTATCGGCCTGGGCTACACGCTTTCGCCGGCGGTGCTCAAGCGCATCGGGCTGGGGAACCTGCGGATTTATTCCACCGTGGAAGATCCGTTCATCGTGTATTCGCCTTTCGTGAAGAAATACGGCGGCCTCGATCCGGAAACGGCGGGGAACCTCGCTGCGGATACGCCGCCCGTTTGGTCTGCCGTGTTTGGTGTGAACGTAACCTTCTAACCTGAAAAAATCGAACCATGAAAAAATATGCAATGATCCTCGCCGCGGCGATCGCTGTTGCGGGATGTAAAGATAAACTGAAGGAACAGCCGCATGCCCTCATCACGCCGGAGTTCCTGAAAACCGCGCAGGGCTTCCAGTTGACGTATGACGCCTGTTATGCGGGCGGCCGGACGGTTTGGGGGACGATGGACTTCTTCTTCCTGACCGTTCCGGGAACGGATGAATTCATTTCCGGGAAAGACGGCGGCAGCGACCTGAACCGCTACGCAAGCGGCTACACGCCATCCACCGGCACGATGAACAACCTGTGGCGGCCCGTCTATCAATATATCAACAACTGCAACGGGCTGATCAGCGCTGCTCCCAATGTGAAAGGGATAGATGCAGATAAGAAGAAACGGATGGTGGCGGAAGTGAAGTTCCTCCGGGCGAATTATTACTTCCAGCTGGTACAGCAGTTCGGCGACCTGACCGTGTCCACCGAATTCAATACCCTGCCCAAAACCAGTGCAGACCGGCATCCGGTGGCGGCGGCCTACGACCTGATCGTCGCCGACCTTACGGAAGCGATCAACACCCTGCCCGCAGGCCCGGGCGTAGACGGCGTTTTGCCCGGAAAGGCGCACAAGGCGGCGGCGATGCACGTGTTGTCGAAAGTATTGCTCACCCGTGGCTACAGCAAAGCCGCGAAGCCCGACGATTTCACGAAAGCGGCGGAATGGGCGACGAAGCTCATTAACGACGTGGCGCCCCAGGCGGGCCTATCGCTGCAGGAAGATTTCGGGAATGTATTCAAGGAGGGGAACGAGGCGAACAGCGAGGTGATCTGGACCGTCCAGCACACGGCGAACCTCCCGTACAACGGGCCCAACAACAGCAGCGGGCACGACAATATCCTGAACCACCTCTGGGTGCCGAAATATGAAGACCTCGACGGTATGCAGCGCGACACCAAGTACGGTAGGCCCTACATCCGCGTGGTGCCTACCCGCTGGCTGACGGATACCGTTTTCAGGGAAAGGACGAACGATACCCGCTACCGTAAAACCTTCCAGACCATGTGGATCAGCAACAACGGCGCGAAACTGCCCAAATGGCCCAGTCCGCTGCCCCCGGGAGCCCCTGCAGGTGCGGTTTCCGGCCAGCCGAAATTCCAGGTGGGCGACACCGCGATCTGGATGCCGGGGTACGATGTGACTGACGCGCAGATCAAGGCGGCGCCGTATACCCTTATTCCGCCGCGCAAATATTCCACTTCCATGAGCCCGGCGATGACGAAATATTACGACACCAAACGGCAGGATATGAACTATCCTTCCATCCGTTCCGTGATCGTGTACCGGCTCGCGGATACCTACCTCATTGCCGCGGAAGCGTTGCTGAAAGCCGGCAGGGCAGGAGAGGCGCTGCCGTATATCAACGCTATCCGCCGCAGGGCCGCCTTCCCGACGGGGAATGCCGCCGCCATGGAGATCACGCTGGCGGATCTGAATCTCGATTTCATCCTCGACGAGCGCTCCCGCGAACTGTGCGGCGAGCTTACGCGCTGGCCCGACCTCGTGCGCACGGGCAAGTTGCTGGAAAGGATCGTGCTGCACAATACCGACGGGCAAAAGAACATTCAGCCGAGGCACGTGCTGAGGCCGATACCGCAGGCGCAGATAGACGCCACTACTACCGGGCCGAAATATCCCCAGAATCCCGGCTGGGAAGATTTGTGATTACATTGTAAAAAGCAAAAAAAGATCCGCCCGATTCCGGGCGGATCAATTTTTTTACGTTTGGTTCGGGTGGTGAGGCGATCAGCGCGTGGCGGGCACTTTCTGCGTAGTGACGCGCTGCATGTACTTACGGGCGAAATGCGCCAGTAATACCACGGAAGCGATGCATAGACATGCGAGTTTGAATAGTAGACCGGTTTTCATAGGTATAGGGATTATAAGTTTACGAAAGGTGAAAAATCGAAGGGAAGATGGCTTCAGGACATCGCCCGCCAGGATTCCAGGTGCCTGGAAAACCCGATGCAGGTGTCTTTCAACCGGCGCATATCGCGCTGCTCACGTCTGACAAGTAGCACTACGATCAAGGCGATCAGTAAAACAGATACGACGATACCAATAAATACAGTTTTCATCAGGATATCTATTTAATAATGACAGGATAGATTTGCCGTATTCCGGTGTAAATATAGATATTTTAATTATATAAAATATTATTTGAATGGAAATTTTGTTGACATCGAATTCACCGGGAAAACGTTCAAAAAAATATACATTTTTTGATAACGTGTTATGATACGAACGGGGGATTTTGCCGCTGCGGTGCGGGCGCAGCAGGGTGACAGTGGGGAACAGGGGGCGTGGATAATGTTACTTCCTGTTGAAAACCAATGCAGAAGGTATGGTGCATAAAATCTACTTGGCATATTCCGCGAATCCTTTATTTTTGCCAACGACCGGGTTTTGCTAAAAGATTTAGTAAGGGGCCGGGGTCAACTCCACCCCAACGGTTTAATCATCAACAGGTTAACAGTCAGACTTATGGCAGAAAACAAAGAGTTGTTCAACACCTATACGGAGGATTCCATCCGCTCGCTCGATTGGCGCGAGCACATCCGCCTCCGTCCGGGTATGTATATCGGCAAACTGGGAGACGGCAGCAGTCAGGACGATGGCATCTACATCCTGATCAAGGAGGTGGTAGACAATAGCATCGACGAGCATATGATGGGCTTCGGCAAGCAGATAGACATCAAGGTGACGGAACACGCCGTGACGGTGCGCGACTATGGCCGGGGCGTGCCCCTGGGCAAGGTGGTGGACGTAGTGAGCAAGATCAACACCGGCGCGAAGTACGATAGCAAAGCATTCCAGAAATCAGTGGGGCTGAACGGCGTGGGTACAAAGGCGGTCAACGCCCTGTCCAGCTACTTCAAAATCTCCTCCATGCGCGACGGCCGCGTGAAAGTGGCCGAATTCGAGCGGGGCGTGCTTACCAAGGAACATAAGGAAGCCGAAACCAAAGAAGGCAACGGCACGCTCGTGACCTTTACGCCGGACGATACCGTTTTCAAAAACTATCACTACATCCCCGACTTCCTGGAGAACCAGATATGGAACTACTGCTTCCTGAACGCGGGGCTCACCATCAACTTCAACGGCCAGAAATACCTGTCCAAAAACGGGCTGCTGGATTTGCTGCAACGCAAAACCACGGCCGACGATCTGCGCTATCCCATCATCCACCTGAAAGGGGAAGATATTGAAGTGGCCATCACCCACGAGAACCAATACGGCGAAGAATATTACTCTTTCGTGAACGGGCAGCACACCACCCAGGGCGGTACGCACCTGGCGGCGTTCCGCGAAGCGTTCGTGAAAACCCTGCGCGATTTCTATAAAAAGGATTACGACGCAACCGACATCCGGGCGTCTATCTGCGCGGCCATCGCCGTGCGCGTGCAGGAGCCCGTGTTCGAAAGCCAGACCAAAACCAAGCTCGGATCGCTGACGGTCTCCGAAGGTGGACAGTCGATGAAAGCCTTCGTGCTGGAATTCCTCAGCAAACAGCTCGACGATTACCTGCACAAGAACCCCGCCGTCGCCGAATCCCTCAAGAAACGCATCGAGCAAAGCGAGCGGGAGCGGAAAGAACTGGCCGGCATCAAGAAACTCGCCAACGAGCGCGCCAAAAAAGCGAACCTCCATAACCGCAAACTGCGCGACTGCCGGTTCCATCTCAACGAAGAAGCCACCGGCAAACATAAAGACGAGCAGGAAACCAAACAGCGGGAAACCACCATCTTCATCACGGAGGGCGACTCCGCGAGCGGTTCCATCACCAAGTCCCGCAACGTGGAAACCCAGGCCGTATTCAGCCTCCGCGGTAAACCGCTGAACTGTTACGGGCTGTCGAAAAAGATCGTGTATGAGAACGAGGAGTTCAACCTCCTCCAGCACGCCCTCAATATTGAAGAAGGGCTCGACGGCCTGCGGTACAACAACATCGTCATCGCCACCGATGCCGACGTAGACGGTATGCACATCCGCCTGCTCATGCTCACGTTCTTCCTGCAGTTCTTCCCCGACCTGGTGAAGAACGGGCATATCTACATCCTGGAAACGCCCCTGTTCCGCGTCCGTAACAAGCAGCAAACCATTTACTGCTATAGCGAAGAAGAGAAACAGAAAGCGGTGAGGAAACTGGGCAACAAACCGGAGATCACCCGATTTAAAGGTTTGGGCGAGATCAGCCCGGAAGAATTCGGGCAGTTCATCGGCGACGATATGCGCAAATCGCCCATCATCCCGTCGCAGGAAATGCCGGTCGCCAAAATGCTGGAATATTACATGGGCAAGAACACCCAGCACCGTCAGGATTTCATCATCAGCAATCTCCGGCTGGAGAAAGACCTGGTGGAAGAAACGGCGGAAGCGTAATTATAAAGAAGAAGACGAATACCGACAATGATATTGCATATTGTATTCGGGCAGTCGAGCGTCGCCAACCTGAAAGCGGCCTTCGAGCTGGACCCGCAACTGGAAGGGGAGATTTTGAGTTACGAGGACGATCTGGCCGTGGGCCCGCTCTTCATCCTCGACACGCCAGACGGGCGCGTTGCGCGCCGCGACTGGTGGAACGCCCTGCAAGACATTACCCTGCCGCCGCCGGCAGAAGGGGAGCAGGTCCCCGTGCCGGAAGATCCCGTTCGCAGCCTCAAGGCACGCCTGCGCGAGGAAGAGGAACTGGTGATCTGGATATGGGCGGGCCAAAACCCGACCGACGTTTGCGGGTATTACTGGCTGATCAGTCAGCTCGACCGCTTTTCGGGCCGCATCCACCTCATCTATCTCAACAATCTGCCTTTCCTCAACGAGAAGAACGGCGTGTTTTACCCTACGCACCTCAGCCAGATATTGCCGAAAGAATACCTGAAGGCAAAAAAACTGGCGCGGGAAGTGTCGCTGGCAGAATTCGAGCTGGATGGCGACGAGTGGCGCCGGTTGATGAACGAGAACGCAGGGGTACGGCTGCTGGAAGGCGGAAAGAAGATCCGCGGAGAGGCGGCCACGTATTACGATAAAGAGCTGCTGGCTGCCACGGGCAAGGAGTTCGCGAAAGCGGGCAAATCGGCCTCGGCGGTGATCGGCAAAATGAAATATCCCGTGATGGACCATTACCTGAACTGGCGGTTGAAAGAACTGGTGAAGGAAGGGAAACTGGAAGCGCGCGGGGAGCTGAAGACATTAAAAGATTACGAGATCAGGCAACCGGGCGGCGGAGGAGAATCCGAAGCGGCAGCACCGGAAACCGCAGAAAATGCATAACGATGGCACAGCCGGATATACAGCCGTTGCGGCAGATAGGGAAAGATGACCGCGGAAGCGGATATGAATGGGAAAGTTTCCGTACCGGGACATTCCTCCTCTGTTACCGTAACGCCGGCAGCAGCAGCGGACAGCATTATCACCAGGGGAAATCCGATTACAAGAACCCCGAGATCCTGTACCTCCTGAGCGGCACCGCGGAACTCCACTGGTGCCCGCTCGAAGAATCCGAAATCCGGATGGATACGATCGTGGCGCCGGCCAGGGTGGAAATTCCCATCAATATCTGGCACCAGCTGATCGCCGTCACCGATTGTTCCTTCATCGAACTGAATACCCTCAACGACGTGCACATCGATTCCGTGCGCGTTTGGCGGGAAGATTTCGAGGCCGGGAAACGTTAGTTTTTACTTTTCTGAATCAAGCATATGAGCAATACACAAGAAACACCGGACGAATCACTGCATGGCGCAGCGCACGTAGACGAGAAATACAAGGACTGGTTCCTGGACTACGCCTCGTACGTTATCCTGGAGCGCGCGGTGCCTGGCGTGGAAGACGGGCTCAAACCCGTTCAGCGCCGCATCATGCACGCCATGAAGGAAATGGACGACGGGCGTTTCAACAAGGTGGCCAACGTGATCGGGCAAACTATGCAGTACCACCCGCATGGAGACGCCTCCATCAGCGACGCCATCGTGAACCTCGGTCAGAAAGAACTGCTGATCGATATGCAGGGCAACTGGGGCGACGTGCGCACGGGCGACGATGCCGCCGCCGCCAGGTACATCGAGGCTCGCCTTTCGAAATTTGCGCTGGAAGTTGCTTTCAACGGCAAAACCACCGAATGGCAGCTGAGCTACGACGGTCGTAAGAACGAGCCGCTCGCACTGCCGATGAAATTCCCCCTGCTGCTCGCACAGGGCGCGGAAGGCATCGCCGTGGGCCTCAGCACCAAAATCCTCCCGCATAACTTCACCGAACTGATAGACGCCTCCATCAAATATCTCCGCGGAAAGAAATTCGAGCTGTATCCCGATTTTCTCACCGGCGGCATGATCGACGTGGCCAACTACAACGACGGTAAACGCGGCGGGAAAGTCCGCGTCCGCGCCCATATCGAGGAGAAAGACAAGAAGACCCTCCTCATCAAGGACGTACCGTATGGCGTTACCACCACCGGCCTCATGGATTCCATCGTGAAAGCCAATGACAACGGCAAGATCAAGATCAAGAAAGTGATCGACAATACCGCCGCCGATGTGGAGATCGAAGTGCAGCTGGCACCCGGTATTTCGCCGGACATCACCATCGACGCGTTGTACGCCTTCACGGACTGCGAAGTGTCCATCTCCCCGAACGCCTGCGTGATCGTCGAAGACAAGCCCCTTTTCCTCGGGGCTTCCGACCTGCTGCGGCGCTCAGTCGATTTCACGAAACACCTCCTGCAACGGGAACTCGAGATCCGCCTCGCCGAGCTCGAAGAAAAATGGCACTACACTTCCCTCGAAAAAATCTTCTTCGAAAAAGGGATCTACAAAGAGCTGGAAGAAAAACATAAAGACTGGGAAGCCGTACTGGTAGCCATCGACAAGGGATTCACGCCCTACAAGAAGCAACTCAAGCGCGAAATTTCCCGCGAAGATATCGTGAAGCTCACCGAAAAACCGGTGCGCCGCATCTACCGCCTCGATATCAACGAACTGAACGAACAGATCAAAGGCATCGACGCCGATATCAAACAGGTAAAGCACGACCTCGCCAACCTGACCGATTTCGCGGTAGCTTACTTCGAAGGCCTCCTGAAAAAATACGGTAAAGGCCGCGAACGGAAAACCGAGATCAAAACCTTCGATACCATCCAGCAACAATCCGTCGCCATCGCCAACACCAAAATATACGTGAACCGGGCAGACGGGTTCATCGGCACCTCGCTCAAAAAGGACGAGTTCGTGGCCGATTGCTCCGATATCGACAATATCATCGTTTTTCGCCGCGACGGCGTGATGCTGGTCACCAAAGTGTCCGACAAAACATTCGTCGGCAAAGACATCATTCATGTGGACGTGTTCCGCAAGAACGATGAGCGCATGACCTACAACATGATCTACACCGACGGCAAAACCGGTTACAGCCTGGCCAAACGCTTCAACGTTACCGGTATCACCCGCGACAAGGAATATAATCTCGCCAAAGGCGAAAAAGGCTCCAAAGTGCATTATTTCACCGCAAACGCCAACGGCGAAGCGGAAGTGGTAACGGTGAAGCTCAGCGCCAATTGCGCCGCCAAGAAGAAGGAATTCGATTTCTATTTCGAGACCATTCCCATCAAAGGCCGCAGCTCCATGGGCAACGTGGTGACCAAATGGCCCATCCGCTCCGTGAAGTTCAAAGAGAAAGGCGTTTCCACCCTCAGCGGACTGAAAATCTGGTACGATGATGCCGTGGGCCGCCTGAACACCGACCAGCGCGGGGTGTTCGTAGGCTCGTTCGAAGGGGAAGACAAGATCGTCGTGTTTTACAAAAACGGGACGTACGAACTGACGAACTTCGAGCTGACGAACCGGTTCGATGCGGAACAGGCCATGTACATCGAGAAATTCAACCCGGAAAGGATCGTTTCCACCGTATATTTCGATGCAGACAAGAAGCAGTATAACGTAAAACGCTTCAAGATCGAAACGCAGACCCTCAACAACAAGTTCTCCTTCATCAAGGAAGGCGCCCATAACCATGTAGAGCTGGTGACCACACAGGCAGAGCCCGTCGTGATCCTCCGGACAGGCAAGAAGCGCGACCCCGAAGAAGAAGAAATCTCCCTCCACGAAGCCTATGAAGTGACCGGCTGGCGCACCGTAGGTAACAAGATCGCCGGAGACGATTTCGTGAACATCGAGCTCATCACCGAAGACGAAGAAGCCGAACAGGAAGAGGATGACGCCGGGAATGTACAGGGCGAATTATTCTGATAATCAATGATTTAGTATAAAGGCGCAAGGGCAGCGAAACCCTTGCGCCTTTTTTGTTTTTATCCAGTGAGACGTTTGGGACGAACGGATTGGCCGTATGCAGATTTACCGCTATATTCGGTAAGGGCTTACCAGCCCAACCTAACATTTTCAAACCTGTATTCTATTCCTGAACCCTGGAAATTTCGCCCATGAAGAAATCACCCCTTTTATTTCCATTGCTGGTGCTGGCGTTCTCGGCATCCGCGCAAAAATCGCCCAACAAACCTGCCAACATTTTCATGTCCAAATTGCCGAACGGTTTGGAACTATTGGTGCTGGAAGATCATTCCGTGCCGCTGGTAACCATTGAAATGGCCGTCCGCAACGGATCTTACACGGAAGACAACGAGTATAACGGCTTGTCGCACCTCTACGAGCACATGTTCTTCAAAGCCAATAAAGACATTCCCTCGCAGGAGAAATACCTCGAGCGCGTGCAGGAGCTCGGCATTTCGTTTAACGGCACCACCAGCCAGGAGCGCGTCAATTACTTTTTTACCCTCGGCAGCAAGGACCTCGACAATGGTCTCCGGTTCATGAACAGCGCCATCCGCTACCCGCTGTTTTTGCAGGAGGAAATGAAGAAGGAAAACCCCGTGGTAGACGGTGAGTTCCAGCGCGCGGAATCCAATCCCGCCTGGGCGCTGTTCGACAAGGTGAACCACAAAACCTGGGGCGCGCATTACTCCCGGAAGAACCCCATCGGCGACCACGATATCATCCTGACCGCCACGCCGGAGAAAATGCGCATCATCAAAGACAAATATTATTATCCCGATAATTCCATCCTCCTGATCGCCGGCGATGTAAAGCATGAAGATGTTTTTCGTCGCGCCAGGGAAGTGTTCGGGGATTGGAAAGCCGCCGGCTTCGATCCGTTCCAACGCTGGCCCATCCCTGAATTCGAAACGCTGAAAGGCAAAGACAGCCTGCATTTCGTGACGATCAGCCCCAACGCAAAAGTGCCTATTTTGCTGCAGGTGTGGCACGGGCCGGATACGCGCAACGATATCAAAGCCACACTGGTGGCCGACGTGTTTTCCTACATCCTGTCGCAGAAAAACTCCCGGTTCCAGAAAAACCTGATCGACAGCGGGTACGCCCTGAACGTGGGGATCAGTTATCAGACAGCGAAATTCGTGGGGCCGATCCAGGTTTTCTGCGTGCCGAACCCGGCGAAATTCAAGGAATCGTTCAAGGCGCTGGCAAGGGAAATCGCGCAGTTCGACAGCGACGATTATTTTACGGACGAGCAACTGGAAACCTCGAAGATCAAGCTGGCCAATAGCGAGAAATTCAATATGGAAGCCACCACCGACTACATCCATTCCCTGAGTTTCTGGTGGGCCTCGGCTACGCTGGATTATTATTTCGATTACATCGCCGAACTGAACAAGGTGACGCGTAAAGACATCCAGGATTATGTCCGCAAGTACATCAAAAACCAGCCTTCCGTGGCGGGTTTGCTGCTGAGCCCGGATATGCAGAAAGAATGGAACGTAACCGACCTGGACGCTTTATACCGCTAACCTTTTAAACAACGAACATGAAACGAATTATCTATATCATCCTGTGCGTTTGCGGCGGTACGCCCCTGTTTGCCCAAACCACGAAAGAGTTGCAGGTAGACGGGATCAAAGTGATTTTCAAGAAGACGGAAAAATCCGTCGCCACCGTGAACCTCTGCATCCGCGGCGGTGCCGCCAATATCACGGAAGCGCAGCAGGGGCTGGAACCCCTGGCACTGCGGACCGCGCTGAACGGCGGTACGGCTTCCGTGAACAAAGACGCGCTGTCGGCCGAACTGGAAAAACTCGGGACGGAGTTTTCCGCCGGTGCTAAAAACGACTTCACCTTTATGACCATGACCTGCCTTCGCGACAATTGGGACCGCAGCTGGGCGCTGTTTTCCGACGCCGTGCTGCACCCCGCGATGGACGAAGGCGAGTTCAAGCTGGAGCGCGACCGCATGGTGTCTGGCGCCAAGCAACTGGAAGCCGATCCCGATCAATACCTCCGCATCCTGGCCGCCCAACAGCTTTTTGCGGGAACGGACTATGCGAAGCGCGTGAACGGCGTTCCGGAAACGTTGGAAAAACTCACCCTCGCCGACGCGAAGGATTTCTACAAAAAACTTCTGGGCAAGCAGCGGATTTATCTCGTAGTGGTCGGCAATCTGGATGAGAAAGACATTGTCTCGAAAGTGAAAAGTACCCTGGCGGCGCTCCCGTCCGGCGAAGCCCCGCGCAAGCCTACGGCTGCAGCCATCAAGCCCGGCGTGAATGTTTCCGACCGCCAGTTGGCCACCAATTACATCATTGGTTTCGGAAATGCGCCGAAGTATTACTCGCCCGACGGGCCACTTTTCCAGTTTGCCATGAGCATTCTGTACGATCGTTATTTCGTGGAGCTGCGGACGAAGCGAAGCCTGTCTTACGCCCCGGCCGCCGGCTACAACAACGCATTCATCGAAACGCCGGCCGCGCAGCTGTATATCACGACGGTAGACCCGAAGCAGTCGCTGGAAGTGATGACGGCTATCATCAACGACGTGAAGGAGAACGGTTTCAAGCCGAAGGAAATCGAGAACAAGAAGAAATCCTACCTCACGAATTACTACATGACCAACCAGAGCAGCGGCGCGCAGGCCAACGTGATGAGCACCTGCGAGGCTTCGGGCAACTGGCGCATCTTCGACGAGATCAATACCCGTATCGGGCAGGTGAAGACGGAAGATGTGAACCGCGTTTTCGGGAATTACCTCAACGAAGTACAATGGACGTACCTCGGTAATAAGGATAAAGTGGCGGAGTCGGACTTCAAACAACCGGCGCCGGCGAAACTGCCCGCTTCGAACGTGAAGAAGCCGAAAGATTAAGGGAATTCAAATTGCTTATACTGCAGAATCCGCCGCAAAAGCGGATTTTGCGTTTTGGTACATATGGATGGGAGCGCAGGGGAGACGTGTGGCTTCATGATGCGACGAAGATGCAGCGTTCGATTAGCTTTTTTCATTATATTGTGCCTATGAAGCAGTACACATGCATGTTTGCGACCCTGTTGGCTGTGGCTTGTGCTTCGTCTGAAAGGCAGCCGAATGAAATCCGCGAGATCCGGGCAACGAGCGAAGCCGTGCTGGCAACGATCGAAAAGAAGGACATCAAGGCCTTCCGCGAGCTGGTGGGGGTGCCGCTGGAGCAGATCGGCCAATCGGAAGCAACGCTGGCCCGGAAGTTCGACCGTATTTGCCGGGTGTATGAAGAATATGCGCCGAATGAAAGGCCGCCGGTTTTTGTGACCGACTCTGTTTCAACTTACAATAAACGCGTCGTTTTTATTCCCATTTACAGCGGGAAGGGCCTGAAAGGTTCGGTAGGGCAGGTGCGACTGATGCTGCTCTTCGGCCCGAAGTCGCATTACCCTTACAATAAGATCTCAGATATCGAGCTGCACGTTTTCAACCACGAAATGAACGAGCTCCCGCTGCCGGATGCGGAGCTGCCATCGCCCTGAAGCAAAGCTGAAACCCTCACTGCCGCCGCAGTGTGCGACGCAATGGGTGCTGAGCGTTAATCTGCAGTCTGTTTCCTCCTGATTTTATTCCAGATGTTGCCGAAAAATTCTTCGGGAGAGGGAATGTATACCGGATACATGGCATCGAAAAATTGAATGTCGGCGATCGTCCAGGTGCCGTTTTCATACTGCCTAGCTACAATCTTGCCTTTAAAATAGATACGGAGCGAGTGCTGCGGCGGCTTGAAAAAGCCCGCAATCCGGTGGCGCATTTTGAAGTCGGCAAATGGTCCTGATATGGTGCGATGCTCGTTTCGGTCGGTGTAATCGATGTAAACGAGTCCGTTTTCAATCTGGATGTAGTTAATGAAGTAACGATGCCTGCGGAACTTGAACGGTATTTGAATTAAAAGGATAAATGGTAACCCGACCATTAAAACGAACACTTCATCTGATATCAGAAACAGCGCAATGCAAAGGAATCCGGGAATTATTGTCGAAATCAACGACCAAATGAGTGACTTAAGGTAAGTGTGTTGTCGCCGGAAACTTCTTTCCATAGTAAGGGATTGGGAAGGTGACGTCAGTTCTTTTTCTTCTTCTTTTTGGCGTCTTTCTCCGCTTGTTTCGCGGCTTCTTCCTCCGCTATTTCATCGTAGGTTTTGGGTTCTTTCAGGTTCGATTTGCTCTTGTCGAAAGGCACGCCCACCGGCACTTTGCCTTTTTCAAGCGCGTCGTGGAATATCTTTTCTACGTGTACCCATTTGCCGGCCTGCCATTTGAAGCCTTCGTAGTCCATATCGGGGACGAGCGTAAATTTTTTGGTTTCTTCGCCGGTTTCGGAAATGAGGTGGTCGTAAATGATAAGATTGGCTTCGGGGTTCCAGTTGAGGCTGGCGGCCGCGTCGCGCTTGTATTCAAGGATAAACCGGTTGCGCGTGGGCTTGCGAACGGTATCTTCCACGAAACTGAAATAGGGGCCGCCGAAAACGGGCACGCTGTCTTTGAAAGTGAGCATTTCCGCGATCTTCTTCTGGCTGCGCATGTTATTGGCATCCCAGCCGAACAGGGTGTAGTATTCAGCGTTAAAATACCGCCGCTGGATGATGGCGTAGTAGAGGCATCCGTACCATCCGTGGTGATTGGTGATCGTATCCGTATTGGTGGTGAAGTCGGAATTGTCGAACAGCGGGAACAGCTTCAGGGAGCCGTCTTTCGTGTTCATCTGGATCACGCCGAAGTGGCGGAACGTACTGTTGTCGTTTTCCAGTGGCCAGGTGAAGATGCGGAAGGTACTGTCTGCCGGGTAGACCTTCGCCATCGTCGTCAGCGAATCGAACGGGAAGTAGAAAGAATACGGCGTTTTGAGGGCTTTGACGAGCGCGGGAATGAACGCGTCGTTCCTCGTGCTGCGCACTTCCTGGGTTTTACCGTTGATGATCTCGTAGCTCATGGCGCGCAGGGAATCCTGCCGCTTTTCGAGTTCGGCGAAGCTGGCTGCCGGGAGCTTTTGTCCAAAGGCGGCTGCGGTGGAGCATATGGCGATGATGAGGAAGATGGCTTTCATGATACTAGACTTATTAACCCCAAAAGCATCGATTTATTGCAGGGATTCGAGCGTTTTTACGAAATGGCCCCAGGAATATAGCCCCTTTTGCTCCCGGATAAAGGCGTTGAAGCGGCCGGCCGGTTGCTCCAGGAACCGGAGGATACCGTCTGCAATGGCCGTTGCATCAGGTGTTACGACATATCCCGCCTTTCCGTCCGGCACAATTTCCGGGAGGCCGCCCACATGGGTTACCAGCATGGGCTTTTCGAAATGGTAAGCCATCTGCGAGATGCCGCTTTGCGTGGCGGTACGGTAGGGCTGGACGATGAGGTCGGCCGCGGAGAAGTAATATTTCACGTCGGCGTCCGGGATGAAATCGCTGACGATTTTCACGTTGTCGCCGATGAGTGGTTCGTATTTCTTCCGGTCTTCGTAGAATTCCCCGGCTACCACGAGCTTCAGGTCGCCGATGGCGCGAATGCGCGGATCGGCCATGGCCTGCAACAAGAGGTCGAGCCCCTTGTAATGCCGGATGAACCCGAAAAACAGGAGGTATTTGCCTTGCTCGTCCAGACCGAGATGGCGGCGCGCTTCCGGGGCCGGGAGCGTATCGCCGAAATGGTCGTACACGGGATGGGGCGCGAATGCGGCGGGTTTATCGGTGAGCCGGCGGATATCGCTCAGCACTTCGCGGCTGAGGGTGATGAACGCGTGGCAGCTGTTCACGAAATATTTGGTGAGCGCGGCATCGCCCGGCCGTTTCTCGTGGGGGATGAGGTTATGTACCAGCCCCACGATGCGGGAATGCCCGTTCTTGCGGATAATGCGCGCCAGGCTGCCGAGGCTCATGGCCATGAGGGGCATCCAGAATGCAACGATCACCATGTCTGGCCGTTGCCTGCGGATGGCGAGCCCCGTTTTCCGCCAGTTCAGCGGGTTGAGGGAATGTACGCTGCGTTTGATGCGAAGCCCGGCAGGAGCGGGCGCCGAAGTATATTGTTCCTTCCCGGGGAACATGAACCCGGGATACTGAAAAGAGAACGTATGGATCTCCACCTCGTGCCCCTGCGCGATGAGCTCACGCGCCAGCCGCTCGTTGAAAGCAGCAAGCCCTCCCCGTATAGGGTGGGCGGGCCCGATGATGACGATTTTCTGCGGAGCAGCCATCAGTCTTCGTTTTCAAGGATTTCCTCCACGAGATAGGAGTTGCGCTCCGGCGCGTTGCGCGCTACCAGTTCGGCGATGAACCCCGTGAGGAACAGTTGCGAACCGATGATCAGGAGCAGCATGGCGAGGAAAAACAGCGGCCTTTCCGTCATTTTGTACTGCATCCAGAATATCTTGGCCGTGGCCAGGTACCCCGCGATGATGAACCCGATGAGGAAAAACAACGTGCCCAGCGCACCGAAAAAGTGCATGGGCCGCTTCCCGAAACGCCCTACGAAAGTGATGGACGCGAGGTCGAGGAAGCCGTTGATGAAGCGCTCCAGCCCGAATTTGGTGGTGCCGTATTTGCGCTTGCGGTGCTCCACCACTTTTTCGCCGATGTTGCGGAACCCGCTCCACTTGGCGATCACGGGAATGTACCGGTGCATCTCCCCGTATACTTCGATGGTTTTTACCACCTTTTTACGGTACGATTTCAAACCGCAGTTGAAATCATGCAGTTTGATGCCGCTCATTTTTACAGTGGCCCAGTTGAAGAGCTTCGAAGGGAGGTTTTTGGTCAGCGTGTTGTCGAAGCGCTTCTTCTTCCAGCCGCTCACCAGGTCGTACCCGTCGTCTACGATCATACTGTAGAGGCCGGGGATTTCGTCGGGCGAATCTTGCAGATCGGCGTCCATCGTGATGACCACGCGGCCCTGGGCCTTGCGGAAACCTTCGTTGAGCGCGGCCGATTTGCCGTAGTTGCGCTGGAATTTGATGCCTTTGACGTTCGGGTTTTCGTGGGAAAGCTGGCGGATCACGTCCCACGACTGGTCGGTGCTCCCGTCGTCTACCATCCATACTTCATAAGAGAAGCTGTTGGCTTGCATGACGCGGTCGATCCATGCCGCCAGTTCGGGCAGTGATTCTTCTTCGTTTTTTAAGGGAACGATTACGGATATGTCCAGGTGTTTCATTTCTTTTTGGCTAAGGCGGCTCCCAGCAAAGCGGCAACAGTACCGGGGAGCACGTACAACATGAGGATGCCAGACAGCACGGTTACGGGGAAGGCCTGTTTCAGCCGTTCGAACTCTTCCGCATGGGTTTCAGGCATATTGGCCTGCGGCCCCATGGCGATCATGTCCTGGATGAATTGTTCCTTGTAACCGGGCATCATCATCGCGAAGAGCATGAACAGCGCAGCGAAAACGACGGTGGCGGCGGCAGTGGTGCGGAAACCCGTGCCGAAAACCTCACCGAAGCTGGCTTTGTGGTCCATATCGCGGGAAAAGCGCAGGCAGGAAGCCACTACGGCCACCACCAGCACGCCCAGCGCGATGATGCGGAAAAAGATATTATTGGAGCTGGCGCCGGTAAAATGTTGCGTCAGCAGCAGTGCGAAGTTGATGCCTGCGGCCAGGAGGCCGAAGCGGAGATGCGTTTTGTTCTTCATGACCGGAACCAGGATTTTTGTTGACGAATGATGCCGGTTACACTGCCTTTCGCGGACTTGCCGAGGAAAGGCGTGTTGCGGCTTTTGGACTGGAAGCGGTCGTCGCTCAGCGTATATTCCGTTTCAGGCTCGAAAATGGTAAGGTTGGCAGGAGCGCCTTCGGCGATGGGGGACACCGGTTGACCGAATATGCGCCTCGGATTGTCTGACAGCAGTTTCACCAGCCGGTCCGTCGCCAGTTCTGGCAAAGCGGCGCGTAGCGCGGCGAATGCCGTTTCCAGGCCGATCATGCCCGGTTTGGCATATTCGAATTCCACCTGTTTGGCGTCCCAGTCCTGCGGCTGGTGGTGTGTAGCGATGCAATCCACCGTACCGTCTGCCACGGCGGCGCGCAGCGCGTCCACATCGTCTTGCGTGCGGAGCGGCGGATTCACTTTCAGGAAGCTGTCGTACGAAGCCATGTCCGCATCCGTGAACAGCAGGTGGTACGGTGTTACGGAGCAGGTAACCTGCAACCCGCGGGCTTTGGCCGCTGCGATGAGGCGGATGGATTCCCGGGTGGATACGGCGGTTACGTGGAGGCGGGAGCCGGTATATTCGAGGAGGTCGAGGTCGCGCTTGAGCATGATCTCTTCGGCGATGGCCGGTTTGCCGGGCATGCCGAGGCGGGTGGAATGGATGCCTTCGTGCATGAGGCCGTGACCGGAGATGGTGGTGTCGTCAGGGATCTGGATCACGGTGCCGTCGAAAGCTTTTACGTACTGGAGCGCTTTGAGCATGAGGCCCGACGACTGCACAGGTTTGAGCCCATCGGAGAAGGCTACGGCGCCGGCGTCGCGCATTTCGTACATTTCCGCGAGGGAAGCGCCTTCCAGTTTTTTGGTGATGGCGCCGACGGGCAGTACTTCCGCCACGCTGTTGCGGGTGGAACTGTGCACATAAGCGATCTGCGATTTGGTATCGATCGCCGGCTGTGTATTGGGAACGATCATGACGGCCGTAAACCCGCCCGCCGCGGCGGCGAGGGCGCCGGATTGCAGATCTTCCTTGTACTCCTGTCCGGGATCGCAGAAATGGGCGAAAACGTCCATCCATCCGCCGGAAACGTGCAGGCCGCTGCCGTTGATCACGGTTGCGTTCCCCGGTGCAATTTCGTCGGCGATGGAAGTGATCACGCCATTGTCGATCAGTATATCTTTTCGTTGCCCGTTAAAAGGCGATTGTTCAGAAACGATGGTCGCGCTTTTCAGTAAAATTTGCATCTTTTGATTTTATCCCGTGCAAATGTACGCATAAATGTGACCGGATGTATAGCGTACGGGTAGCGGTTGTCAACAGTTTTTTGACAAAAAAACACAGAAAAATTTGTGAAAATGAAAACATTCGTTACTTTTGCATCCCGTCACAAACAAACGGACCGGAAGTTCGGGACGTAGCGCAGCCCGGTAGCGCACTTGCATGGGGTGCAAGGGGTCGCTAGTTCGAATCTAGTCGTCCCGACGAACTTAAAAAAGCCATCTCTTTCAGAGGTGGTTTTTTATTTGGACGAAGTTGTGAGTTGTTAAACTGCATCCATTTGCAGATATGAATTGTTAAATCCTTCAAAAAATATATCTATGAAATTTAAGAAACTTCCGTTCTGCGTTAGCCTGGCAGGGATGGCATTGTTCTTTTCTTGCGGTAAAGATGGCGCAGCCGGCACTAATGGGCAAGATGGTGCAATCAGCCTTATCGATATTCAACCACTCGAACCCGGCGATCAATGCCAAAATGGTGGCCTGGTAATTAAATCCGGGATCGATAAAAACGGGAACAAACAACTGGAAGCAGGAGAAATAGACCAGGTGAAAAATATCTGCAATGGAAATAACGGGGGGTACGATAAACAAATTATCATTCCCATCGATAAATTTGCAAATTCCCAAAACAACTTCGGCTATGGTGCCGGTAAGTTCATCCAATATGTCAATTTCGACATATCCAACTACAAAGGTGTTGATTCCGTAGTGCTTTTCGCAAAGGTTGCCGTAGGAAATCCCGGGAAAGGTATCTTTTCGTTATATAATTTTACAGACAAAGAAATCATCGGCGGTAGTGAAATTGAAAGCAATATTACCTATAGCTCAACTATGCCTTATTATCATTCCGGGAACTGTTTTCAGCACTTTCCCAAGAAAAGCATTGTGTTAGGCATATGCGTACAGCATGCAGACGGAGCTACATATGCAGAAGCAGAAGGCAGCTTCTTAGTGTTGTACAGAAAATAGCCAGTATATTTTGTTTTACCAACTCAAAAAGTCACCAATCGTTATTGGCGACTTTTTGAGTTTATATCGTGAATACATTGCGATGAGATCATCTGCTCTTACGCATTGATTATCGCTGAATGGAAGTGCAGTGCCAGTTCAACCAGCTGGCAGCGCTGCATCAGCACTTCCAACGTTTTCCCATTACACCTGTTCCTGCCTGGTTTTTACAAACGAAAAAGGCCCCCATCCAGGAGCCCTTTCGCGTATCAATTTGTTTACCGGTTATTGAAAAAGTTGCGCAACCTGCACTTGCTGTCCGCGTTTTACGGATACGTCCACGATTTTGTTACCGTATTTTACTTTACACGGCGTGCCTGATCTCGACAATATTGCCGCTTTCGCCAGTTTTCCGTCTTTCCATTGCATCTCCACGACAAAATTCCCCCGGGCCACAAGCCCCTTCACATGCCCATCTTTCCACGCTGACGGTAAGGCCGGCAACAGCTCGATGAAATCTTCATGGCTCTGTATCAGCATCTCCGCTATGCCCGCGATCACCCCGAAATTGCCATCTATCTGGAACGGTGGACAGGCATCGAACAGGTTATGGTAGGTGCCGCCGCCGTCGTTGTACCTGGTATCGGTTGCCGAAGTGGGGCGCAATTGGTTGTTCAGGATGGAAAGTGCGCGGTCGCCGTCCTGGAGGCGGGCCCACAGCGCGATCTTCCAGGCGTAGGTCCAGCCAACGCCCGCGTCTCCCCGGGCTTCCAGCGATTTCCTGACCGCCTGCGCCAGTTCGGGCGTTTTATGCAAAGTGATCTCGTTGCCGGGATAAAATGCGAACAGATGGGAGAGGTGCCGGTGTAGCGGTTCCACTTCTGCAAAAGCCTCCGCCCATTCCATCAAACGGCCGTCCGGACCGATCTGCGGCCTTGCCAGGTTGGCTTTCGCGTCGGCTACTTTCGCCAGGAATTCATCGTCGGGCATCCCCAGTATTTTGGCGCTCTGCAGGGTGTGGTCGAAGAGATCGTAAATCACCTGCTGGTCGTGAGCCGGGCCCATACTGATCTGGGCATTGGAGCCGTCGGGCGCTTTGAAGGTATTCTCCGGCGAAGGAGACGGGCCGGAAACGAGTTTCCCTGTTTTCGGGTGCTTCACCAGCCAGCCGAGGTAAAAACTGCTCGCGTCTTTCAGCAATGGATACGCCTTTGCGAGGAAGGCGCGGTCGCGGGTAAAGGCATAATGTTCCCACACGTGCTGCATGATCCAGGCGCCGCCGCCGATATGCATCCCCCAACTGGCCGATTCGCCGGGAGATGTGTATCCCCAGATATTGGTGATGGGATGCAATGCCCAACCATCGATGCCATACTGTATTTTGCCGGTTTTCTTCCCTGGTCCGGACAGCATGGCGATCAGGTCCATTAACGGAACGTGGCTTTCCGATAAATTGGCGACTTCCGCCGGCCAGTAGTTCATCTGCACGTTGATGTCTGTATGATAATCTCCGTTCCATGGCGTCTGGATCTTGTTGGCCCAGATTCCCTGCAGGTTGGCAGGCAGCCCGCCCGCGCGCGAAGACGAAAGCAGGAGGTAGCGCCCGAACTGGAAGTACAGCGGGTATAACACCTGCTCATTTTTGGTGTCGAAGTTCTTCTTCAGGAGCTGATCGGTGGGGATATCGTTCGTTGACCCGTCCAACTGAAAATCCACCCGTTTCATCATCCCGCTGAAATCGGCGGTATGCGCCTGTTTCAGTTTAGCGTAAGGTGTTGCTACGGCAGCCCGGGTAATGGCTTCCAGCTCTGTCGCGAAACCGGGATTGTGGAAGTCGGGATAATGCTGCCTGTAGCTGGTTTTGGCGGTTACAACGAGCGTAACGGCGGTGGCGTTCCTGATCTGCAGCCGACCATCGGCCGCTTTTACCGTGCCGCCGGTAAGTACGGGCGATACGTAGGTTTTGTACCGCATGCCTTCGCCACCGCGCCCATCGTTCATCACGCCTTCCATCAAAAGGGCATTGCCCTTAGCGGTAGTGGTATATCGTTCCGGCCGGTCGATGGAAACATCGAAATGGATGGCGCCGGGCTTGCTGGCCGTAAGCCGCACTACGAGCGCTTTTGCAGGGTGACTGGCGAAAACCTCCCGGGTGAAGGTAACGCCGTCCTGCGTGAACCGGCTAAGGGCGATGCCGTTCATGAGGTCCAGTTCGCGGTAATAATTGGTATAGGGTTGGCGGGAAGGGAAATCGAGCCAGAGGTCGCCCAATGTCTGGAAGCAACCGAACGGCACATTGGCGCCGTTGCCATGGCCGGAACCCTTGCCTTTCGTGATTTGCGTCTTATTGGTCAGTTCCGTGGCTTCCCGGTATTTTCCCTGGAAAAGCAATTCCCTGATCTGCGGCAGGTACTTCGACGCTTCGGGGTTGTCGCCTTCGTCCATACTGCCGCTCCATAATGTCATTTCATTCAATTGAATGCGTTCCCGCTGTACATCGCCGAATACCATGGCGCCAATGTGCCCGTTCCCCACAGGCAGGGCTTTCAGCCATTCGGGATCGCTTACCCAGCCGTCGGGATTGTCTTTGACGGCCGCATTGGCCGGCGTTGTGTACCAGATCCTGCCTGCCTTGTTGTTTTGGGCGTAAGCCGCTGTGGCCAGCAGGAGGCAGACGAGTGGTGCGCACAGCCATCTTTTAAACAGATACATGTAATGCTGTTTTGATTTTGGATGATAAATGCATTGAGAATTCCGATAAAAGTAGTGGTATCCCGGAAAAAGGACTGCCATTCCATTGACCGGTTCCGGTGGGATATTAGCGGGCGATCAGTTTTTCCTGAAATCTGTCGGCCGCGAAAGCGTAAAATCCTGGAACGCATCGCTGAAAGAACTGATGGTATTGTACCCCACCGCATAGGCGATATCGCCGATGGGCTGCTGCGTTTTCAGGATCAGCTCGATGGCCTTCACCATGCGCACCGTTTTGAGGAATTGCAGGAAAGACATGTGCAACGTAGCCTGGAAGAGGCGCGACATCGACCGTTCGCTCATATTGAATTGCCCGCAGATTTGCTTCGCCGTCAGCGGTTCCGCCAGGTTCTTTTCCAGGTAGCGGATGATCTTTTGCATCTGTTCGTTGTCCGTTGTGGGAAGAATGATGGGCAGCGCCTTGTTGTTTAACTGCGGCAGGATGTTTTTCAGGGCAACGAGGAATTCGAAGTTGTCGTCTTTTGGCGTTACATGCCTGCCGTCCCACCGTTCCGAAAAATTGATCATTTGGATGAGCAGCTCGCTGGCAGGGTAGATGCCGAGGCGGTTGTAGAAGGGATGGGCGTGATCGTCGTGCGCATAGAAGTAAAGGGAGCGCAGCACCGTGGCTGAATACCCGATGCGGAGGATGTGCTCCATGCCCCGGGGGATCCAGAAGTAATGCCGGGCCGGTACCACATAGGTTTTGAAATCGATCGTGATGTAGGCGATGCCGCCTTCCACATAGCTCAGTTGTCCTTTGGTATGCGAATGCAAAGGGATGAGCTTTTCGGATTTCTCGTGCATCACGAACACGCTTTCCTTTTTCTTGTCGATTTCCGGCAAGGATGCGATAAGTCCCATATCAGCGCAAACTTATTTTCCAGCGAAACTAATCCATTTTGGCCGGAATGATGAAAAGATTGACTTTTTTGGAGAAACCCGGCATGTGCCGGGATGGTAATTTTGCACCCACGATGAACCAAGGAAAATTAGTGCTCTTTTCGGGTTTGTTATTGGCGGCTTACAGTGCCTGCGGGCAAGCGCAGGGCGCCGGGAACGACACCTTAAGGATTTCACTTCCCCAGGCCTGGCAAAAGGCGGACGAACACAGCCGGCTGGTGGAATTACGAAAAACGTCCGCCGAAATTGCCGAAGAAGAAATCAAAGATGCCCGGATGGAGCGATTCCCCGAACTGGGCGTAAAAGGCACCGCCGAAAAAGCCACCAACATCCCCATTTACGAGAACGGGCTTTTCTCCAAACCTTCCCAGCATGAAGTGATCCACACGCTGTACCGGGTAGGCGCCGATTTCTACCTCCATCTCTATAATGGCAACAAACTGAACCTGAAGATCGCGGAGGCGAAAACCCTCCACCAGATCAGCCTCATCCGGAAAGACCAGGCCGTGTCTGACACCCGGTATAAAACTGCGGCGCTGTACCTCGAACTGCAGAAATCGCTCATCTACCGCAAACTGATCATCGAAGACATCGCCGACCAGGAAAAACAATTGCAGGAAATCAAGGCATATTACAGGAACGGCACCGTCCTCAAAAGCGACGTGCTGCGCGTGGAGCTCGACCTGTCGAAGCGCAAGCTCACGCAGGTGACCATCGAGAACGATATCCGCATCGCCACCCAGCAACTGAACATCCTCATGGGAGAACCCGATGAGCGAACGGTGGTCCCGGCCGATATCGATCCCCGTCCCGACGGAGAAAAGGACTATGAACAATATCTCGCGGAAGCCCTCGCGCATTCGTTCCCTTATCACATCTCGGAACAACAAACCGAACTGAGCAAGCTGCAATTGCGGAAAACGAAAGCCAATCTCCGCCCGAAAGCCGGCATTTATAGCGAATTCTACTATGCCAATCCCCAAATCTTCCTTTTCCCCTACAACCCTTACTGGTACTCGCTCGGCGTAGCCGGACTGAAAGCTTCTTTCCCCATATCCGAGCTCTGGCACAACGTCCACAAAGTACGCGCCGCGAAGCTGGAACTGGAGAAAGAGGAAATCGCGCATAAAGACACTGAAGACCAGGTGCGCCAGCAGGTGAAAGCAGCCTTTCTCCGCTATAGGGAGGCGCTCGTTCGCATCAGCGTAGCGGAAGCGAACGTGGCACAGGCGGTGGAAAACGCCCGCATCATCAAAAATACCTACTTCAATCATACTTCGCTCGTGACAGACCTCCTCGATGCCGACGTGCAGGTGCTGCAAACGCGGTTCGAGCTCGCGGCGGCGCGCATCCTGGCGCAAGACAAATACTTCCTCCTTCAAAACATTACTGGCATTCTTTAAAAGTATCATGAAAAAGAAATACACCGTAACCGACAGGCTGATTACCCGCATCACAGGCTGGATCGCCGGGATGATCGTACTGGCCCTGGCCGTTTGGGGCGTTTTCACGCTGTGGGGCTATTATACTTACGAACAAACCAACGACGCGCAGGTACAGGAATATGTGAACCCCGTCATCGCCCGGGCGGGCGGCTTTATCGTGGCCGTGAAGTTCGAGGAAAACGAACAGGTGAAGAAAGGAGATACGCTGCTGATCATCGACAACCGGGAATATGCGCTTCAGCAGGAGCAGACGGAAGCTTCCATCCGGAAAGCCGAAGCGCAATTGCGGGTATTGCAAAGCAATGTGCATACGCTCGGGAAAACGGCGGCGTCCGCCAAATCGAAGATCGCCGCTACGAAAGCGGAAGTCTGGAAGCAGCAGCTCGACTACGACCGCTACCAGCAATTGTACAAAGAGGAATCTGCCACCAAACAGCAGCTGGAGCATGTGAAAGCCACGCTGGACGTTAATACCAGCGATTACCAGTCGGCCGAAGACAACTACGGCGCCGCCGTTTCCCGCATTGGCGACATCGAAGCGGAAAAGACGGTCGTACTCGCGGAGATCGCCCGGCTGAAAGCCTTGCTGGACCGGCATAAGCTCGATGTGAGCTATACGGTCGTTACCGCATCGTACAACGGCCGGATGGGCCGGCGAACGGTGGAAGTAGGGCAGATGATCGACGCGGGAGAAACGCTGGCCTTCATCGTGAACGACGAAACCGACAAATGGGTGGTGGCCAATTACAAGGAAACGCAGGTGGCGAACATGCACATCGGTGATTCGGTGAAAGTGGTGGCGGATGCCTACCCCGACCAGGCGTTCAGGGGAACGATCATTTCCCTGTCTCCCGCAACAGGCTCCAGTTTTTCCCTGCTGCCGCCGGATAATTCCACGGGCAACTACGTCAAGATCGTACAGCGCGTGCCGGTGCGCATCCGCATCGACGGTGAAAGGAAAACCATCGATGTCCTGAAAGTAGGCATGAACGTGAATGTGTACGTCCGTAAAAAGCAGCATCGTGGATAATGCCATTCCCATCTTCAAGCCCTGGGTGCCGGAATGGGGCGTGAAAGTGATCCTGTTCCTGCTGGTCCTGCCCAGCATCGTCCTGTTTTTTCTGCCCATGGCCAATGTGAACGCCGCGGCGGGCTATTACGGCAGCGAGCCGGCAGACATCCAGTTTGCCGTAGCGCTGTTCTATGCGGGATATGTGGGCTTTTACAGCCTGGAGCGCCGTTTTTTTACCTACCTCGCCACCCGGGAATACTTCATCCTCTTCACGTTCCTGCAAATATTGACGAGCCTGGTTTGCTATCATACCCGCGAGATTTACATCCTGTTTCCCGTGCGCTTCGTGCAGGGGATGCTGTTTTCGTGTACCGTGAACCTGTCGCTCACGCTCATGTTCACCCGCCTGCGCAGCGAACGGGCGCGGGAGATCAGTTTCTCCGTCTTTTTCGGGTTGCTCCTGTGCGCGATGCCGTTCAATAATTTCGTGACGGCCGACCTGATAGACGCGTTCAATTTCAATATCGTGTACAAAGGCGCGCTGTTTTCATACCTGCCCTGCCTCGTATTGTTGCTGCTGGCGATGAACAATGTGCGCCTCAACGTCCGGTTCCCGCTGTACAAGCTCGATTGGCAGAGTTTTGCCATGTACAGCGTGGCGTTGTGCCTCGTGGGGTATATCATGATTTACGGACAGGAATATTACTGGCTCGGCGATTCGCGGATACGGTACAGCGTACTGGCGATCGTGGGGCTGGGGGCCTTGTTCATGTTGCGGCAGCGGGCCATGAAGCGGCCTTACATCGATCTGCGGGTGTTCCGGTACCGGAATTTCAGGGTGGGATTGCTGGTGCTGTTCGTCATGTACATTTGCCGGTTCGCGTCGGGGATCACGAATAGTTATTTCGTGAGCGTGCTGCGCTTCGACCCCATGCATCTTTCCTACATCAATTTGTTCAACCTGGCGGGATTGACGGCCGGCGTCATCATCGCCTGCGCCATGACGCTGCAGCAAAAGCGGATCCGGTACATCTGGCTGCCGGGGTTTTTCCTGTTGCTGGTGTTCCATGTGCAGATGTATTTCGGGTTCGATGTGCAGGCCGACGAGTTCAATTATTTCCTGCCGCTGTTCATTCAGGGCCTGGGCGTGGGAATGATCATGGTGCCGACGATCATCTACGCGATTTCGGCGGTGCCGGTTTCCCTGGGCGTTTCCGCAGCAGCGGCCTGCCTGGCGGTCAGGTACCTGGGGTTCGTGGTCAGTATCGGGATCATCAATTACTTCGAGCTATTCGGGAAAAGCAGGCATTATAATGCTTTTCAAGACCATCTTACCAAAACCGAGCCCGTGGTCAGACAGGCTTTGCAGGAGCAGGCGGGGCACCTGGCGGCGAGGGGGCTGGCCCATGCGCAATCCGTGAAGGGCGCGCATAAAATGCTGGTCGCGGATATCAACCGGCAGGGGCAATTGCGGTTTGCCATGGATTATTATGAAATGATGGCCGTCCTGATCATGAGTACGCTGCTCCTGATCGCGCTGTTCCCATATCTGAACAGGACTACGGCATATTTGCGTTCTCGCTGGCTTTCCCCGGCATAATCATGTATCAAAAAATCAGTGGAATGCGCATAAAGAAATTGTTTTTAGTGATGGCGGTGGGGATGATGGCCGCCTGCGGAAAGGAAAACCGGACGTTCCGTCTCAAAACCATCCGCCTGAACGATTACCGGCACCAAAATCCTACCGATCAAAAACGCTACCTGAAAGTGTTCGGCGATAATGGCCAGGGCGCCATCGCGGAGACGGGTTTTTATCCTGCAGGCCAAACCCTTCCCGCCACGTTCGGCATCCATCCGTCTATCCCCATGACGTTGTATCACAAGTCTTACCGCGTGCCGCTGTGGGGCGATGTTTCCGGGCTGATAGGTACATGTAGCGTGGATATGGGTGAGTACAAGATCATCTTCCCGATCGATATGGAAGTGAAAAACGATAGCCTGAGTATCTCGATCACGGGTAGTTGGGAATAATGAAGGAATAGAAGCTGTACCTGTCGGTCAACCACGCCAGTCTGAACTGTCCGCTACCGGGCGGGAGAATGTTCATCGCCCATATCCATTGCATTTAAATTTTCTGTAACTTCCGGTGTTCATTTACGACTCCAAATAAAACATTTTTCCATGGGCATATTCGACTTTATCAAAAATGAGTTCATCGAAGTCATCGACTGGGTGGATGACACTACGGATACTGTGATCTATAAATTCCCCGATAAGGGAGACAAGATCATGAACGGGGCTCAAATGACCGTGCGGGAATCGCAGGTGGCGGTGCTCATGAACGAGGGCGAATTCGGGGATATGTACCTGCCCGGCCGGCACGAGCTCACTACCAGCAACATGCCCATCACCACCACGCTGAAATCGTGGAAATACCTGTTCGACTCGCCCTTCAAAGTAGATATTTACTACGTAAGCACCCGGCAGTTCACCAACCTGAAATGGGGGACTTCCAACCCGATCATCGTCCGCGACCCTGAATTCAAACAGGTACGGCTGCGTTCTTTCGGGACGTACACGATGCGGGTTACCGATCCGAAGAAGTTCATCAAGGAATTTGCCGGCACCCATCCCTGGGTGCGCGTGGAATCGGTAAGCGAGCAATTGCGCAACGTGATCGTCAGCAAACTGGCGGAAGGACTGGCAGAAGCAGGCGTGTCGGTGCTCGACCTGTCCGCTAATTTTACCGAGATCGGGGAGAAGCTGAAGCCGGTTTTCCAGAAGGAATTCGACATATGGGGCATTGAGCTCGGGCAGTTCTTCATCGAGAACGTCACGCTGCCGGAAGAAGTGGAGAAAATGCTCGATAAAACGACGCAGCTCAACATGATGGCCGATAAGCTGAACCAGTTCAACCAGATGCAGGGCGGCATTGCATTGGAGAACCTCTCCAACAACCCGGGAGCCGCCGGCATGGCGGGCATGGGCGCAGGCGTGATCCTCACCAATATGCTCCAGCAGCAACAGCAGCCGGCCGCGCCGCAAAGCGCACCCGCCGCCGATCCCAACGAAAAACAAAAGCTGCTGGACCTCCTCAAACAACTGGGCGAACTGAAAGCTCAGGGCATTTTGACGGAAGAGGAATTCAATCAGAAGAAAGCCGAAATTCTCGGTAAACTATAAAGTTATCCGCAGCGGCCGGAAAGGGCCCCAAACCCGTTCCGGTCGCTCAAATTCAATACAGTCGCCGTTCTCCGATCTCACGCAAACATTAAATGGATTCCAAGACCGCCAACGCTCCCTTACTGCTGTTTCCCTGTCCGGGATGCAATGCCCAATTGTATTTCAACCCAAAACTGCAAAAGCTCGAATGCGAACATTGCGGCACGCAGGTAGACATCGACAAATCCACCGATCACATCCAGGAGCATAACCTCCGCCAGCAGTTGCAAACGGGTAACGATGCGGCGGTGACCGTGGAGCAGCGGGTTTATAAATGCAACCGCTGCGGGTCGGAATCGGTTTTTATGTCGGAAACGCCCACGTTTACCTGCAGCTTCTGTAACTACGAGGCCGTAAACCCGGAAGCATATAAAACGAGGGTCATTCAGCCTTCGGGTATCGTTCCCTTCAAAGTCGACAAGCAACAATCGCTCGGCATCTTCAAAACCTGGATCGGAAAAGGATGGTGGGCGCCGGGAGATCTGCAGCAAATTGCCCGGCACGATGCTTTGCACGGCATCTACCTGCCGTTCTGGACGTACGACGCGCAAACCCACAGCAGCTGGACCGGCTACGGCGGCCGCTATTACTACGAAACGGAATCTTACACCGACGCACAGGGAAAACGTCAGACCCGCACGGTGCAACGCACGGAATGGATTTACCGCAGCGGCACTTTCGATCATTTTTTTGATGATATCCTCATCGGTGGTGCCACCGAACTTTCGCAAAAGGAATACGAAAGCGTGTTTCCTTACCAGCTGGATGAATTGGTGAACTTCGACGCGCAATACCTGTCTGGCTGGGCAGCCGATGTGTACGACGTGGCCGTGCACGACGGATACACCAAAGCCGAAGCCATCATGGACGATTTCATCGAAAACGCATGCGCCGGCATGTGCCGGATCGATACTTACAAAGATTTGCGGGTCAACACCACGTACGCCGATCAAACCTACAAGCACATCCTGCTGCCTATCTGGCTTTGCACCTACGTTTATAAAAAGAAAACGTACCATTTCCTGGTAAACGGTCAAACCGGGAAGGTGCACGGGAAGAAGCCCGTTTCGGGATGGAAGGTAACGCTGGTAGTGCTGGTGGTGCTTGCTATCATACTCATTTTTATCATGATGGGGCAGCAATAATCTTACTGGAAAGCCTTGAGTAGACTGTCTTTGTACGCCGGCGACACTTCCACTTCTGTGCCGTCGTTCAGGTTTACATATCCGCCCGCGCCTTTATGGTACGATTGCACATAGTGGATATTGATGATATGCGATTTATGGACCCTGACAAAAGGGTGGGGCAGCATTTCTGAAAAGTGTTTCAGGAAGCGGCAGACCATCTTCTTGCTGCCATCGGTCAGGAATACGTCCGTGAAGTTCCCGTTCCCTTTCAGCCTTACGATTTCATGCATTTTCACGACATCGAACCCGTCCAGCGTGGGCAGGATCACCTGTTGCATGCCGGGGTTGTTTTCCCGTGCGTTTTCCATGATGATCCGGTTGCGATCGATCCACTGGCGCTGTTGTAATTGCTGCTGCACTTTGTTCACGGCCAGGATCAGTTCTTCGATGCTTACGGGTTTCAGCAAATAGTACGCCGCGCTCTGGTTCAGCGCCCGCAGCGAATATTCGGAGAACGCGGTGACGAAGATCGTTTCAAACTGGAGGTCCTGGCAACCTTCCAGCACATCGAACGCATTGCCGAAAGGCATTTCCACGTCGAGGAACACGAGTTGCGGTTGAAGGTCGTGCAGCACTTCCACGGCTTCCCGGCTGTTCTGCGCGGTACCGATTACCTTTACCTGCGGACAAAATTTCCCCAGGTAATTCTGCAAAGCCACGATGGCGGCGGTTTCATCTTCAACGATGACCGCTGTGATCTTTCCGGTTAAATTCATGCTTGTCCATTAAGGGAAGTTGCAATACCACGCGGGTGCCGGTGGCGCCGCTGGCGGTGATTTCCTCCATTTCCAGCCGGATGCGGAGATGGTAAATATCGTTCAACAGGTTGATGCGTTCCCGGGTGTTGGTGATGCCCCGCGACTGGTACGCCTTCTGGTGTGCGGTTTTCAGTTCCTGGCTCTTCGCCAGCCCGATCCCGTCATCTTCGATTTTCACGATGATATGCTGGCCTTCTTTCCGGAAGCCTACGCGCAGCAAGCCTTTCGTGTCTTTATACCGCAGTCCGTGCCAGACGGCGTTTTCGAGATGAGGCTGGATGAGCATATTGGGGATCATGGCCGTATCGGGGTCCAGCGATTCGTCGATTTCGAGGATGTACACGAATTTATCGCTGAAGCGGAGCTGCTCCAGGTCGAGGTACCTTTTCAGCTGTTCGGCTTCCACGGCCAGGGTAACGAAATCCCGGTTCGAATGTTCCATCACGTTCCGCATGAGGCCCGAATAGGAGGTAAGGTACCGGTTGGCCTCCATTTCGTTGTTTTCCGCGATGTATTGATTGACGCTGTTCAGGCTGTTGAATATGAAATGCGGGTTCATCTCCCGCCGAAGCGATTGCAGCGCGATCTTCTTGTTCTTGACCTTGATAGCCCGCAGCGACCGTACGATGAACACCAGCAGCACCACCATCGCCGCTACGAAAACGATGAGGAAATAATTGAGTTTGTTCTTGTTGTCGATAAGCGCCAACTGCAGCGCCTTTTCCCGCTCCAGGTCCCTGATCTTCCCCTCCGTGATGTCGAAAAGACTGGCATCCACCAGCGAGCTGTCTGTCCGGATGAGGGAATCGAGGTTGAGGAGGAAATTATCGTACCGCTGGATGGCCAGCGCATCCTTGCGTTGATGTTTGAGATAGCTCGTCAGCGCAATTAGACAATCTTTCGCCTTCGAGGTATTTCCGCTTTTGAACGCCAGCAAGTAGGCTTCTTCGAGGAGGTCGCCGGTTTTATCGGGCTGCTGGTGGTCGGCGTACAGCCGTGCGAGTTCCTGGAGTTGATCGATCTGGAGCGCCGTGTTGTGGGCTTCCCGGGCTTTGGCGAGGATGCTTTCGCTTTGCTGGATGGCGCCGGCGATATTATTGTCTTCCACGTACGCGCGGGAAATTTCCTTGCTGATGGCGGAAATATCGCCGGTGTTGTCGCTTTTATCGAGGGCCCGCTTATAGCTTTCGATGGCTTCGGTCTTGTTGTTCTGGTTGAAAAGGCTGTTGCCGAGCTGGCGATAGGCGTCGGCGACTTCGGATTTTTTGCCTTCCTTCTCGAAAATCGCGACGTTGGACTGCGCGTAATCCGTTTGTCGTTGGGGATTGTCGGCGTTCAACAGGCGGTTGGCGTCGTTGAAATTGGCGCGTTCGAGCGTGGTGTCGGAAGACAGCTTGCCGGCCGATAGGTAACTGGAGATGGCGGGTTTTATCTTGTGCTGCAATTCCTGCACCTTGCCGAGGGCGCGGCTGGCGGGCGCGGCATTGCTGTGTTTAAGCCGGAGGTAGATGTCCAGCGCTTTTTTGAGATATTCTTCCGCTTTGGCGTAGTCATTCTTTTCCGTCAGTTCCGTGGCCAGGGCTTCATAGCTTTTGGCGGTTTTCAGTTCGTTATCGTCGGCATACAGCGATTTCTCCAGCTCCCGCGCGGCTTTGGACCGGCCGTCGTATTTGACCTTCTTGCTGGCGGGCGTGCTTTCACGTTCCTGTTTCTGGGCAAAAACGGAGAAGCCGCAGCAAAGCAGCCCGATCGATATTATAATGACGAAACACTGTCGTACCATGGCGATGAATTCCCGTGCAAAATAGGATTTTTCCCCGCCGGAGCGGAATATTTCACCCAGTGAACCGCCCCTTTCACCAAGTGCGCCGAAAGCGTAGGGCGAGACCGGCTAATTTCAGGTCATCAAACTAACGCCAAGCATATGAAAACTGTAATCATTACCGGGATCACCGGTCTGGCCCTGACCTCGGTCCTCCTTGCCTGGAAATACAACGTTTCGCCCGTGGCCCATCAAACCCCGGTTACAACAGCAACGCCCTTGCCCGCCCAGGCGCCGGCCTCACCGAAAGACAATACCGGGACGCGGATCCAGGTGGCCCTGCTGCTGGACACCTCCAATAGCATGGACGGCCTCATCGACCAGGCCAAATCCCGCCTGTGGAACATCATCAATACCCTCACCACACTAAAATATCAGGGAAAAACGCCCGTCATCGAGATCGCATTGTATGAATACGGGAACGATGGCCTGTCCGAAACCAACGGCCACATCCGCGAAGTGCTTCCCCTGACTACCGACCTCGACCTGCTGTCGGAAAAACTGTTTTCGCTTAAAACCAACGGTGGACAGGAATACTGCGGCGCTGTGATCAATACCGCCGTGAAATCGCTGGAATGGGGACGCGACGAAGCCGATATGAAGCTGATCTATATCGCCGGCAACGAACCCTTCGATCAGGGGCGGATTTCCTATGTCAATGCCGCCGGAGATGCCCTGCGGAAAAGCATTTTCATCAATACCATTTTCTGCGGCGACAGGCAGGAAGGTATAAATACCCGGTGGAAAGACGGTGCGGACAAAGGGAAAGGGAAATACTTTTTCATTGACTCCGACGAGAAAGTGACCTACATCGAAACGCCCTACGACGCCCAGATCGACGCGTGTAACGAAAAGCTGAACGACACCTACATCGCATACGGCACCGTCGGCCGTGCGAAGAAAAGCAACCAGGCGCAACAGGATTACAACGCCAAATCCATTTCTGCTGCGAATTCGGCGGAACGTACCGTGAGCAAAGCGAAGGAAGTGTACAAAAATGAAAGCTGGGACCTGGTGGAGCGAAGCAAAAAGGACCACGCCGTGCTCAGCAAAATTAGTAAAGGCGACCTTCCGCAGGAACTGCAAGGCAAATCGGAGGCGGAAATCCGGCAAGTGATAGCGGCGAAGGGACAGGCGAGAGACAGTATCCAGAAAACGATCGCAGTGCTGGGTAAAAAGCGGCAGGAGTTCATCGATGCGAAGCGCAAGACGGCCAATGTGAAAGACGATCTGGGCACGGCCATCAATCAGTCTATCCTTCAGCTGGCCGCATCGAAAGGGTATTCGGTCGACAAGTGATCATTTTTCATCCCTATAGTTAAGGGCGAAGCCCCCGTCCCAACAGAAGCCGCAGGTAAAACTGCGGCTTTGCCAGTTTTTTGCGGAGGTCTACTTCGTGGAACATGCACGTCATCAGTTCCTGCAATTCCTTGTTCCTGGCGCCGAGCCGCATGAGCATATTGAGCAGCCAGGGGAAGCGGATGAGTTTTTGGAGGCGGGTGCTCATCGTGAGTTCCGGCCCCAGTACCCGCGCGATGTTTGCGTCGTAAGCCAGCATGGTGGCGGCGCTGAAATCGTTTGCGGCGATGCAGGCCGCGGCTTGCTGGGCAGCCATGCGTGCGGAGTACATCGCATTGCCGATACCTTCGCCGGTGAAGGGGTCGATGAGGAAGGCGGCGTCGCCCACCAGCATGTACCTTTCGCCCGACAGGCGCCGTTTCTTGCTGCCGAGGGGCAGTCCATATCCGTCGATGTTGCCCCGGAGCGTGGCGTCCCTGAACCGTTCCCGGAGCACCGGATCGCTTTGGACGGCATCCAGCAGCAATTGCTTCAGGTTTATCTTTCTGCGCCGCGCCACTTTGCTGAGCATGCCCACGCCAACATTGGCTTCGCCATTCGGCAGCGGGAAGATCCAGAAGTAACCGGGCAGCACGTTTTTGAGGAAGTGCAGTTCGATCAGGTTGTCGGCATGCAGGCCTTTGATACCGCTGTAATAGGCCCTGATGCCGGCTACATAGTGTTTGGGCTCCATGCGGATGCCGGCCACATCTTTCGTGAAGCCGGAATGCGCGCCGTTGGCGGCGATCACCAGTTTCGTCCTGATCTGCAGGCTGCCGGAGGCGTCCGTCAGCAGGTAGCCATCGGGCCGGAGGTCGTATTTCGTGATGGACTTTCCTTCTATCAGCTGCACCTGCGGACAGCGCCGCAGTTCTTCCACGAGGAAATTATCGAAATGAATGCGTTTGCAAACAAAGCCCCGTGGCTCGCCGGGCAGTTTTTCATAGCCGGGTTTATAGGGTATGTTGATGCTCATGCGATTGGCGGCGATGAACGTAACGCCCCAGCTGTCTTCCTTGAACACATATTGCTGCAGTCTTTCCGCAATGCCGGGATCTATGCGGGAAAGGAGCGTGAGCACTTTGCCGCTGAGGCCGTCGCCGCAGACTTTATCGCGGGGGAACACGGCCTTATCGACCACCACGCAGGGGATGCCCATATAAGCCAGCTGAAGCGCGGCGGTAGCGCCTGCCGGGCCGGCGCCGATAATGCAGATGTCGGTTTGGACCATATCGGTGCAATGTAGGAAAATGGAGGAAATTGGCGAAGGCGATTTTCAGCTTCGGACAATTGGCACAAAAAAAGACCTGCAGCAACGCAGGTCTTACGAGTTTGTGGTTTCGGGATCGGTTAGAATATATAGCTCCAGGTTGCGGAATATCCGTATCCGCCCGCAGCCGTTCCGTTGATGGTGCCGTAGGTGTACACCGTGCGGCCATCGTCGGTGTTGTCGACGTACAGGGAATAGCTTTTACCGTCGGGGGAAATGGTGATGTCGTGCTCGTAATAGGTCCGCTGCTGGGTAGCGGTGTTCACGGAATAGATATCGATAATGGTATCGTTTTCCGAGTTCATGACGAAAACGAGCTGACAGCTCCAGTCGAAGGGCGCCATGTAGTAAAGAACGGGTTCCGGGTAAGCGGCTTGCTGCATGGAGGCCGGGGCAACGGCTGCGGAGGCTTGCTGAAGGTTGGTGAATGCCAGGGATACCAACAGGATAAAGAGTGCTTTTTTCATACAATGGTTTTTTGGGTGATGAAAATGTACCATAAGATAATAACGCGAAGTCGCAGGACGTGTTTGCCGATGCGAAAACAAACAAATAACACAAACAGGAACGGGATAGGCTATACGTAATTGTAAGTGGATTGTCACCGCTGCGGAATGGCAGCAGTGGCAATTTCGGCGGATGACGAAGGTGCCGTGCGGATCAACCTTTGTTTTCGCGGAGGTGGGCCTGGTAATTCTGGAGCAGGCTGCGGATTTGCTCAGCAGCAACGGGATTAGCGGAATGGACGTAATATTTCAAATCCGAAAGATCGAAGCCGGATTCGTACACCAGCCATTTGGCCGCGGCATAGCCATCGGGCGCCAACCGGCCGGATGCATCCAGCCCGAGATCATTGTCGAAGCTGATGAAAGCCGGCAGCCCGCGCTCGAGGATCGTGGATTTGAACGCTTCGAACGAGCGTACGATGACAAAATCACTGGCCGGCCTGTCTTTATAGACCATGCCTACCGTTCGGAGGTCGTCGAGGAAAAGCTGATAAGCCATGATGGTGAAGGTTCCGTCAAATATACGATCCCCTCGTGAAATGAAATTTTTCCGGACAATGATGCAGAATTGAAAACATTTATTACTTTCGCGTCCCCGTAACACACGAAATCACCGGAATTCGGGACGTAGCGCAGCCCGGTAGCGCGCTTGCATGGGGTGCAAGAGGCCGCTAGTTCGAATCTAGTCGTCCCGACCAACAAGAGGTCACCAGTTAAACCGGTGGCCTTTTTTGTTTTCCGTCCGTTCCCGGATCAAACCGCTGCTAAAACTTCATCGTTCCGGCGACCAATAGCATAACCCCCAGTCCAATAGCCTGGAAGGGCGAAGTCGCGATATCCGCCGGTACCGACAGCGCCGTGAGCAGGTACCGGGTGCGTTTTCTTTTGTAACTGGGTTCCACCGAAATCATAATATTCCTTACTGGCTGGTACTTTCCGGCATAGGGCGTAGGCGGTTGGTACAGCAGGATGATGCGCTGCTGCGTTATGGGCCCGGAAAGGCTCCGGCGAGGATAGGCCCGCGCGTCCAGCGATAGCCGGAATCTGGCGCCGATCGGCGTATCCGTAGGTGAAGGCAAATAAAAACCTTCCTTGACATTACGTTGCCTGAGCTCGATGTTGGGCGTGAAACCCAGGCTGTCCGCTGTTTTTTCCAATACCGGGGAAATACCGTTGATCCCGCCTGGCGATCCGGCAAACAGCGTGTCTAAGATCTGGTGCCGGAGATACAGTTTCACGAGACTGTCGACCGGAAGCCTTACATGCACCGGCACGTTCCTTTCGAATTGGAAAGTTTTGCCCTGAAATTGATGGTGATATTCCCGGAATCGTCCGCATAGGCCTCCCTGATCGATAATGCTTTCTGGTGCTGCCGGTCGGTTTTGGCTTTCTGGATGACGGAACTGGTGATGCATCCGGAAAAGAGGAGCGGCACGATCAGGAGGGTACGAATGTTCATAGGCAGGGGCTTGAATGATACCATAAAATAAGATAACGCCGTTACAGTCCGGCGTCGTACATCGCCACGCCCCGGCAGATCTTCAAAATGCCGTTCTTTTCCCGCCGCCAGATATAGATGTTTTTCCCCGTGGCTACGCCTGACCAGTCGCCATGCCGGACGATGGCGGTATGCGAAGCATATTCGATCACGAACCCGTCGAGGTCTTCGATCCGGTCTGTCCGGATATCCAGTTTTTCGAAAACGGGGAGATGTTTGACATGGTCGTCGAGGAATGCCGTGATGGCGGCGCGGCCTTTATAGGCGGGGTGATTGCTGTAGAAGAAAAGGAAATCGTCCGAGTAAAACTGGTTCCAGCGAACGGGATCGTGCTCAGTTACCACTTTTTCCTGTAGCCCGTTGTAGGCGGCCAGTTCGAAGCTCAGGGGATCGTTTACGTTCACATGCGCGCGGAAGGCCATGTTCACGGCAGGAACGTCGCGGAAAACGAGTTGTTCGGCGATTTGGACGGGATGGCTGTAATTCCATGCCTGGGCCGTCAGCCGGAGGGGTTGTTGCGGACTGCGCTGCCAGATGTTGGCGTACTTGCCCTGAAGGGTATCGGTTTTCCCGTTGCCGGCCTGTTGCAGTATTTCGGTGAAGGTGCCGAATTCCACTACCATCCTGCCCAGGTCCATCACTTCCATCACGTCACTGTTGAATTGTGTTACCCGGAACCGCTGCAGGAAATCGCGGTAGTAATGCTTGGCATTGGCTTTGGTCCAAACGGTCAGCTGGAATTCAGGCATCAGCCGGATGCTATCCGCAAAATGCTGCGCTATTTTCGCGGGCTCGCCGGTGGTGAGCGCGGAGGCGTAATCCTGCCGGAATCGTTGGAGGAAAGCAAGCGTTTGCGGATCGGCCTGGGTGCTGCGTTGCGCCTGCACGTTGAGGGCGAGGAAGAGCAGGACGGCGGGAAGGGTCGTTTTCATGCTGGGATGGATAATGGGGGAAGGAAAATGAGGGTAAAGACGCCGGTTCTTGCGCACAGACCGAATATAACGAATATCCGGGGATGATCAAATGTTCCCGGCCCGGCGGGATGCCGCTACCTTCAATTTCCCACAATTCCGGCAAAGGGTCAATTCTCCAATTTTCCAATACTCAAAAGTGGGTATTTTCGGCCGGGCCGTTTACGCAAACATGTGAATGTCATTGGTTTCAGGCAAAATTAATATGGTTGTTTGAAGGAATTTTTCTACCTTGGTTTTGAATTGATTTGTGCTGATCCCTGTTGTAAATTATTTGTCAACCAAAATTCGCTGATACCCTAATTACCTAGATACGTTCCCAATTATTCCGACACATCCACATAGCATTCTTTATCTATGAAGTTATTCCGAAGGATTTTCCTCCTGGGAGCCTGCATCGGCTGCACAGGCATTGCGTGCAACAAAAATTCGCTCGAGCTTCCGCCAGTCAGTTCCCCGCCCGTGGAACTACGCTTACGGGCGAAGTTGGACGGTATTGCCGCCGTTGAGTTCGTTTTCCAGAAAACGACGGTCCCCGGTTCCGATACGGTCCGGATGTTTATCCGCAACCTCGATAGAATGCCGCTTTCAGGCATCCGTTATGTTGCGGAGCTGTGCAACGCTGCAACACAGAATTTCGATAATTGTCCGCTCCAGGTGACCGACGTTATTCCCACGCTGGCGGCCGGTGGTGAGCTGGTACGACTGGCCGAGTGGGTCAATACGGGGATGGTGCTCGATAGCCAGCGCATCAACGTGGGCATCATTTCTGCCGGTGGCAGGGAACCGCATCCGCTCAGCGGTATTTACGGGAATGTTTCCGCCGGTTTCGAGGACAGGGATACCGTAACGAAGTATTTTGGCCAGATCCGGGGATACGTGCTGGCCGACGGAACGGCCACGTTTCGCCTGAAAACCGCGTTCAGCAAGAACCTTAACGCCAAAGGCCTCTTCACGGGGCTCAACGCTTTCGACGGCGAACTGCTGGTAGACGGTCTGCAGCCGATCACCTTCAACCTCGATTCCGTGACGGTTGGAGGAACACGCAAACTGATCGATATAACGAACGGTAAATGCATGTTCCGCATGAAACTCCACAGCGCGTTCGATAACCAGGTCAACTTCATCCTTTCCCAAACCAGTAAGCAGTAACAGCATGAGCTATAAAATATTACGCAACTTCCTCCTGACGGCGCTCATCGCTTTCGGATCGCAGATCGCCTATGCGCAAGTAAATCCCGTTGTGAAAACGGTAGTAGAAGGAGGGGAGAAAAGCGTCTCCGAATCGCCCTCCCGGGAAGAAATTACCATCGAGGCCAAATCGTTCGAGATCTTTTTTGATGAGGAGAAGCACTCGTTCCTTGCGCACATTAAAGCGACCTACAACCGTACCGCCAAAAAAATGACCGTTGCCTTTCTGCGCATGGGCGACGTGGGTGCAGATACCAGCTTTGTCATTGCCGATAACCTCAATCTTAACACATTCCGCTATAACATGTCGGAGAAGCTCGTGAAATACGAAGTGGCTCAGAACGCGAAGTTCTTCCATGATTATAGCCTGCAACAGGTATACCTCTGGCTTTATTCGCTGGTCAACGAAGATGAAAACGAGGAAATCGGATCGTTGCGGTTCCGCCCGGCGGTAAAAGTGGTGAATGCAAACGATGTTAATTCCAGCGAAAGAGAAGAGGCGGTAGAAAGAGCGATGCGGAAATTGCAGGACGAGATCAGTAAAAGGAATACCAGTATTGCGAAGCATGAACTGGTCATCGGGAGCATCCTGACCGATTATAAAGCGAAGCCCCCGGCACTGAAGGCACCGCAGAGGAAGTAGAAGCACGAAAGAAAGAAAAAGAGTCAACGGTAGCTGCATTGGAAGGATTACTGGAAAAAGTGAAAACCCGCGCCATCGATATTGCGCAGGTCAAAGAAAATCTGGAAGAAATAGCCGGCGAACAATCATTCGCCGCAAAAACAGATAAACTGACGACACCCCTGGATGACTATAAAAAAGCCACGATCGCCATACGGGAACAACAGGGAAAACTGGAGGAAGACAGCATCCTTTCCATCAAAGATATTTCGATCACCTTCGAGCGCGGCCATATAGAAAGGATCCAGGTGAGAGTGGCGCGGGAATTCGGGGATGTCCATATTTTCGAGAATATCTACGCCATCGGGTTTTCGTCGATCCAGAACTATAAGAATTTTGAAAAATTGCGCCTTTTCAACCGAAAAAGCACTCGTCAGGATGAGTGTATCTATCTCAGCGATGTGATCGCCAGCTACGACAACCTGCTGCAATTGTTCACAAGGGATTATAGCCCGGCGGATATGGCGATCAATAATATCGATCCCGTTACCACGCCGGTTTTGAAGCTGCAAAAGGAGAAAAACATCCGGCTTTTCGACTCACGCATCTATACCGACTTGGCCGGTTTCTCGGAAGAAGCACCGAATGGGCTCGTGCAGGTGGAAGTTGGCCGGAGATTCAACATCAACACCAACCGCCACCAGGGAAGTGGCCGGTATGACTATGGCTGGTTTACCTACAGCTATCTGTCTGCCACACTCAGTAAGATCGAGAATAAAGACCGCGTACTCCCGTTGCGGAACGCAGGTGTTATTCAGAATAATGTAATCGTATCCCCGTCGTATGCAACAAATCTGGATTTGCGCAGATATGAAAACACTTCGATCCAGTTCGATCTGAATGTTTTCATGTTCGACTGGCCCGATAATAAATTCAGCCTGTATGTAGACCTTGGCGCGCGATACGGCCACCTGCGCGTACAGGACAGCATCAGGCCTGTTGTCAACGGAAAAATAGGCGAAGTAGACCTTGATAAGGCATTTGGCGCCAATACGGTTACGTTTTTTCCGAAACTGGCGGTGGAACTGTTTTCCGAACGGAGGGTGGGCCTCATGGCGTATTATCAGCTAAACAACACCACGCTGATGAGTAACAATAAGTTTCTGCAGGTGCTGAGCGATACAAAATCTGACGTTACGGTCCTATCGTTGGACAAACGCGCCCGCCTGTCGCATATGGTAGAAATGCTCGTCCGGGTAGAAACGAACCGTAGCGGAAACGGGATGATATTTGCCCGGGGGCGCTTTTTCTGGCAACAGGGCGATGCGAATAATTTCTTCCCGCAAATCCAACTGGGATATGCATATAATATTTTGTTCCGGAAATAATCCCTCCAAACATGAAACGTATAATCATACTGCTATATATCCTGTCCCATTCCGGCGCAGTGGGTCTTTTCGCACAATCTGCCGGCGACAGCAGCGTATCGAAAAAGCCGGATGTCAGCTGGTCAGAAATGCCTCGTCCGGTGCCTGTGATCGATAAAAAATCGGTCGTCTACATTCCGGCCAAAGGTGCAGAAGCGGCCTATGTGAAATCGGTCATAACTACCTCGGAGCGCAGGCTGGGCAATTCTGCCGATCCGGAAATGCGGTTACGGCTCGATGTGGAAACGATGACGACGCAACGGATATACCGGGAGCATACGGAGCTGGATTACCGGGTGGTGACACGGGCTTCGGGGTTCGCATTGAGAAATGACTACGATACCGTGTTCGTTGTGTTGAAGATGAATGGTAAAGATGTAAAGACCAACCTGGGCCTGAAGAACATCCGGCCTGGTAAGGTAGAGGAAATAGTCGCTGGTCCCGCCTATGTGCGGGAAGGGAAAAATATTATCCTGCACACAAAACCAATTACCGGGCTCGATCAACTGGCGAAGATCAAGGATTACAAAACGCTGGAAAAGAAAATGAAGTCTTACTGGCCCAAGGGATCCAGTAATATGCCTGCGCCTGTTACTGCATCATTGGTTACAGTAAAGCGGGAAGTTACTCCTCCGCCTGCTCCTAAACCGCAAGCACCCATTCCCGATGTCGCCGGAAGTTCACTCCACGATGCAGGCAAACCATTGCCGGGAAATGAAACACTAACGCTCGCAGATAAACAAAGAAAAATCACGCCTAAACCGGTACGGATTTCTCTGATGGTAAACGCATTTGGCGGCGCAGGCAACAGGATCGTTCGGGTTAACCAGACACAGTACAGCCAGGATAAGCCCATCAAAGACAGGCGTGCCGTAGAAACTGCGATCGGCGCCTGGGGCGTTCATGGTGGGCTTGGTTTCAACTTCGGCTGGTCGAACACGATTGCGGCAGAAGGGTTCCTACTGAAGGAAGGGTTCCGGAGTACATCGGGCGTAGACTGGTCTACCGGCAAAATGACAACGGGCAGGCCCGGATACTATGATACCGAGTTCCGCGGCGCCGGTATCGCGTATTATTACACACCCAGGAAGTTCCTCTTACAATGCGGGCTCTATTACACCGTGTTGCGGGATGCGGACGAGTTCGGAGGGCAAGTCAGCTCCGAGGCATGGATCGGCAAGATTATGATCGGCTATGGTAACAGGATCGGGCAAATCGGGAATCTCTACATCGCCCCGACTTTAAATTACAATTTCACCGCTTTAAGCAAACGGGAATTGATGACAAAACTGGTTTCTTATGGCGTAACGGTCGGTGTCCGGCTCACACAGTTCAAAAAGGATTATACTCTTGCAGATAAAGCGGCCGAAGCCGCGAAAGCGGAATCAGATAAGAAAAAAAGGCTGAAAAGGATGCCCTCCGCAAGCAATTGGCCATGGAGGAAAGCGTGAAAAAAACAGAAGCCAGGGAAGCCAGAATGAGGGAGGAACGGGTGAAAGCTGCCGAACAGCATGCAACATTGGCCGAAAAAAGGGCCATTAAAGCAATTGCGCGGGAAAAAGAAAAAGAAGCGCGGGAAAAAGCAGCGGAAGAACGGGAAAAGGCGGCAGAAGAAAGGGTTAAGGCGGCCAATGAACGGAAAGCGGAGGAAAAGCGGCAAGATAAAAAAGACAAACCCTGATCATCCGGCTCCCTTTCTCAAACCAACCGCTGGTCACGACTTCGCCTTCTTCCCCAGCCCCACTTTAAAATCATCCGGCGTGCCAGTCACCCTGATGCTCATGAACCGCGTCTTTTTATCCCGGTCCCGGTATTCGATGGCATCCTGCTGGTCCATGTCCACCTCGTGCTGCTTCTTCCCGAACAACGCCTGGAAACCCACCTGGGTCACCATTTTCATGGGAATGCGCATGTAGTATTCCATCTTCATATCGAGCGACTGCTTACCCGAAATCTCCATGAAGCCCAGCGAGGAGTTGATGTTCATGGTAGGGATATTGAGCACGCCATTGGTGAAGGTAAGCTTGTTGCGCAGGGTGTCGAACCGCACCAGGCGAAGGTTTTTGTCTTTGAAATAGCCCGCCATGGCTTGCATGGGCGCAAAATCGACCAGGGTGCCGTTGCGTATTTCCACGTCCAGCTCGGCTTTGGTGTCGTGAAGGATCGGCACGAAATCGGGGTGGACCTGTACATGGCTGCGGACGGTGCCCGTCAGCCGGCCTTTGATGTTTTTATTGATCACGAGGTCTTGCCCGAAATGGTCGAGCTTGATGAGCATTTTCTCCATATCCACGTCCTGCACTTTGATGCGGCTGCGGAAATAGATTTTTCCGGGATCGCTGCCGTTGAGGTAACCTTTCATGCCCATCCAGCCGCCGGCTACTTTCATGCCGAGCGTGTCGAGATGGATGTAATGGTCTTCCTGCACGCGGAGTTTGGCCGTCACGCCCTGCAGCCAGAGCCGGTTATATTTGAACTTCCCGATGTCGGCCTTTACTTCGAACATGGGGAAAGGGACGGTAAATATGTTGAACGATTTTGCGTGCGCGGCGGAATCGGGTATGGGCTTGGTTTTGGAAGTGGCGGCAGGGGAGGATGAAGGCGCAACGTTGCCGGCGGTAAAGTCATAACCGGTAAGCTGGTCTACATCGAGGAATTTGCTGCGGAAATAAAGATAGTTCGTCCGGTTTTTGATGAGCGAATCCTTGCCGTTGAACAGCCGCAGGCTGATGTCGAAATCCGACCGGCCGATGGAACCTTTCAAGGTATCTACCCGCAAAATCTTGTTGGCGCCATAAAGGATATTGCCGCTGATGTTTTCCAGCTGTAGCTGATGCTGCTTCAGCGTGCCCGAAATATTGGCCAGGCGCACCTTCGCGAAGCGGAAAGTAGTGTCGAACCGGAGATCGGCTTTCGCGCGGAGCCAGATATTGGCGCCTTCTTCTTTGTGATAGCCCGGCGGAACGAATTGGCGGCTCCTCGGACCCAGGATATCCTCCATCGCCAGCCGCGCAGATTTGAAATCGAACGCCACCATCGTCTTCCCCTTTTTCACCGGCTGGAACCACATGGAGTAATGGTTCACGCGGGCCGACAGCCGGAAGTCGCTCCCATCGATGCGCCCGCTGAAATCCCTCAACGTCAGCGATGTATCCGCGATCTGCAGGGTTGCGGCAATATTCCGGAAAGCGTGCGGATACTCCTTGAACGATGCACTGAGCTCGTTCAGCGTCAACGTCCCCTTCGGCAAAGGAGCCGGATGGCGCAACTGGCGTACCGACGAAGTCAGCGACACATCCAGCCGGAAATCCCTCACTTCCTCCTTCGCCTTCTTCGCCAGCGCCGTATCCGCCGCAAAAATATCAGCCATCCGTATCGTGCGACAGCCGATTTGCAGGCGCATAGTCACCGGCTTGTCTGGCGCGTGGATCAGGGCGATGACGTCGCTGATGGCGCCACTCGCGCGCAGGTCAGAGCCGCCCACACGGAGCGCCGCGGAATCGAGCATCACCTGGCCGTTGCGCATGGTTGCATGAACGTTCATGTTCCGCACGGGATGCGGATAACCGGGGATGCGGAAGGACAGCTGCTGCACCGTCAGCTCGCTTTGCACACCGTCTTTCAGTTTACCGATGTATTGTTCGGGAAGGTCGGTGTCGGTCAGTTCCTTCACGTCCATATCGAGTTTCACTTTGCCTGTAATGTGCTGCAGATCGGGGATGCCGAGGAATTCGCCGATGAAGGCGAGCTCCAGGTCGGATTGCAGTTGCAGCAATACTTTGGGGTCGGTAAAGTCGCGGATAACGAAATTACCGGCGAAAATCCCTTTGCCCGGGCGCGCCTGCACCTGGGTGAGCCGCAGCTCGGAGGTTTGCAGCGAACGCCCCGACCCGTTGGTAAAAGTGCCCTTGAACCCCAGCCCGTCGATCTTCCGGTCGGCCTCAGGATTGAGGAACCAGGCGCTGTCGCAGCCAAAAGCCACTTCGATGAGCGGGAGGGTGTCTTTGGCCAGCGGACCTTTGATCCGGCCGTCGAAATAAATCCGGCCGTCGTACCGGAAAGGTTTCAGCATCGCCGCGGCGTCTCCCGGGATGAAAGCGGCCAGCAGGTTCATGTCGGGCTTATCTCCGCGGATGTGGAGGTCTACCTGCCCGGGGTCGTTCAGCACCATCGAGCCTTCCAGCCGGAAAGCCGCGTCCTGCAGGCGAACGCCGCCAGCGGGGAGCTGCAGCCGGCGCGTGATCTTATCGTAATCGGCCCGCAAATCCACCACCAGGTGTTTGTGCCGGAAGAAGGTCGTATCAGTTGGGCTCGTCACATCCAGCATGAAATCCGCATCCAGTCCCACCGTCATTTTTTTAGGGTCGGTACTGAAAGACGCGGTCAGCTTTTCGATATGCGATTGCACGCGCTGGCCGGAAATATGATCGAAGTAAGTCACTTCCATTTCCCGGATCACCAGTTTCTTCAGATCGAGTTGCAGCGCGGCGGTGTCGGATGCAGCGGCGGCGTTTCCATCGGATTTCATTTTCTTCGCTTCGGCGATATTCAGCGAACCGTTCTTGTTCCTCACCAGCGAAAGATAACCGCCCCGGAGAATGACGCGGCGGACGTTGTAATTACCCCTGAAAAGCCCTGGCAGACTGAATCCTGCATACACATGGTCTACCTGGTACAGCGGTTTTCCCTTCCGCGATTTGTCTCCATAAAAATGCACGCCATGCAACGCGATGGAAATATTTGGGAAGTTCCGCAGCAGGTCGATATTGCTTTTCTCCACCGTCAGTTCTCCCGGAAACTGCTTGTTCAGCTCCGAAATCGCCATGGCAGTGATGCGCCGTTGCTGCGTATACAAAATCACGACGGCAGACAGCACTAAAAACAGGAACACGGAAATGGTGACAAGCAGGAAACGGACGATCCGTTTTTTCGCCGGAAAGGAAATGCGCATGGTTCTTAAACTCGTTTTTCGCTCGCTAAACGGAGGCGTAGACAGCATGGTGGCGCCCGGGAAACTGGGCGTGTTTTTCAGCAATGCCGCAAAAATAGCACATCCCGCCCATAATACATGTTAATAAAAAGCAAAATGTGTTTCTCGGAAATGAACGGTGGATGAAAAATCGCTATATTAAACGTATGCAACATTCAGGCGTAATCATCATCGGCGCGGGGCTTTCGGGGCTCGTGGCCGCGGCAGAACTGGCGGAAGCCGGGATCCGGGTTTTGCTGCTCGACCAGGAAAGCGAACGGCATCTGGGCGGACAGGCGTTTTGGTCGCTCGGCGGATTGTTTATGGTGGATACGCCCATGCAGCGGCGGATGGGCATCCGCGACAGCCTCGGCCTGGCAATGCAGGACTGGATGGGCACCGCGGCGTTCGACCGGCCGGAAGACCATTGGCCGCGCAAATGGGCGGAGGCGTACGTGAATTTCGCCGCTACGGAAAAATACGAGTGGTTGAAGGCGCGTGGATTGAAATTTTTCCCGGTGGTGGGATGGGCGGAGCGGGGAGGGTACGGGGCGGTGGGGCACGGCAATTCCGTTCCTCGGTTCCATGTGACCTGGGGCACTGGGCCCGGTGTAGTGGAGCCTTTCGCCAATCGAGTGCTGGAAGCGGAAAAGAAAGGTTTGGTGGAAATCAGGTTCCGGCACCGGGTAGAAGAGTTGATCGTCGAGAATGGTGTGGCCAGGGGTGTGAGGGGCGTGGAACTGGGACCGTCTGTAGCGGCGCGGGGCGAGAAAAGCCCGGACGACGTTTTGGGGGATTTCCATTTTTCGGCAGACCATATCATCATCACATCTGGCGGCATCGGCGCCAATCACGAGCTGGTGCGCAAGAACTGGCCCGCCCGCCTGGGGCCTGCCCCGAAGCACATGGTTTCCGGTGTGCCGGAGCATGTAGACGGGCGAATGCTGGGCGTGGCGGAGAAAGCGGGCGCCAACCTCATCAATCCCGACCGGATGTGGCATTACACGGAAGGCATCGCCAACTGGTCGCCCATCTGGAAAAATCACGGCATCCGCATATTGCCCGGCCCCTCGTCCATCTGGCTCGACGCCGCCGGCAACCGGCTCCCCGTGCCGCTGTTCCCCGGGTTCGATACGCTGGGAACGCTGGAACATCTCGGGCATACGGGGCATGATCATTCCTGGTTCATCCTCAATCAGAAAATCATCAAAAAGGAATTCGCGTTATCCGGCTCCGAGCAAAATCCCGATCTTACGGGGAAAGACTGGAAACTGGTCGTGAAGCGCGCTTTCGGGAAAAAGGCCACCGCGCCCGTGGAAGCGTTCAAGGAACATGGCGCCGATTTCGTAGTGGCGGATACGTTACACGAACTGGTGGCCGGCATGAACCGCCTGTCGCCCGATCTGCCGCTGGATTTCGCTTCCATCGAAAAAATCCTCACCGCCCGTGATAACGAACTGCAAAACGGGTTCTGCAAAGACGCGCAGATCATGGCCATCCGCAACGCCCGCCGCTACCTCGGCGACCGCCTCATCCGCACGGCCCCTTTGCATAAAATCCTCGATCCCGCCGCCGGGCCCCTCATCGCCGTGAAACTCCATATCCTCACGCGCAAAACCCTCGGCGGCCTGGAAACCGATCTCAACGCCAACGTGCTTCGCGCAGGCGGTGAGCGCATCGGCGGCCTCTACGCGGCCGGTGAAGCCGCGGGCTTCGGTGGCGGCGGAATGCACGGGTACCGCGCGCTGGAAGGGACTTTCCTCGGCGGTTGCATCTTTTCCGGAAGAACGGCCGCCCGCGCTATTATCGCCGCAAAATAAAGACGAAGTTTTGGGAAGTCCGGAATGACGGTCGGGCCGGGAATTTCGCGGGTTTGTCCATGTATGGGAACATCCATGTTGCGCCGGGAATTAACTTCCCCCGCAAAACCCCTCAGCGATGGAAAAAATAACGGCCACATGGTGGCATCCAGAAGATAAGCTCATTCATACCCGCATCAGCGGACAAGTAGACGCAGCCGATGTTTCAACCTGGGCTAGTTCCTTACGGCAAGTCCTTGAAAACGTGGAAGACGGCGGTTCGTTCAAGATTTTCGTAGACCTGCACGGATTCAAGGCCGTGGATTTCGATACGCACAAAAAGTTCCGCGACATCGTGCCGCTCACACTGGCGGCGTATGGCTGGCGCGTGGGTTACCTGGATTTGTTCGAAGAGGCGAACGGCCTGCCGTTGTACAATACGCGCGGCATCCGCTGCTTCGCCGCTGCACATGCGCACCAGGACGAAACGAAGATCGCGTTGTACGAAGAGCGGTACAGCCGGCCGCAGGAACATTTCTTCACCGATCCGGGCGCCGCGGCAAAGTGGATCCGTTCCGTTCACGAATAAACAGATGAATATTGAATTGCAAAACATTGCCGGGCCGGACTGCTGCCCGGCAATGCCGTTTTGGGTGGATATGGATTATTCGGCCGTTGCCGGATCGATGATCGCACTGATCTCGTGGATAGCTGTGGCGGGGAAGCCGCCTTTTTGGGCATGCTCGCGGATCAGTGCTTCGTTGGGCGAAATGTAAATGCAGAAGATTTTGTCGCCCGTAACGTAACTATGCACCCACTGGATGGAGGGCCCAAGCTCGGACAATACGCCGCAGGAAGTCTGTGAAACAGCCTTCAATTGCTCCGGGGTCAGTTTGCCGGCGCCCGGTAAATCTCGTTCAATGACATATTTAGGCATAATACAATGGGGTTGGTCCGCGGGCAAAAAAGTGGGACCATGCTGATGTATGCGCGTTTCCCGCGGAGGTGAGGCGATCGGGAGTACCCGAATGTACGAAGATCCTGCTACATCCTGCATGTTACAGGGCGCTGTTAGCAAAACGTTAAAGAACAGCCGTTTGCCGTAAATGTCGTAAATTTGATATCGATTTTTTAGGATAATATTATCAGAAGCGACTATATGAACAACGGAAACGACGGACTGGACATCATCTCGGGGCTCATGCGGCAGGATCCGCTGCTGGTTTTTGCCTTGCAGTCGGAAGCCGCGGGGGAATTCGACCAGTACAAACCCCTGATCGTAGGGATCGGGAAAGTGAACGCCGCCTACCATCTCACCAGGTATTTACAGCAAAACCGTCCTGCCCTCATCCTGAACCTCGGTTCCGCCGGTAGTCATACTTTCGCGCGGGGCGAAGTGGTGTGCTGCACGCAGTTCATCCAGCGGGATATGGACGTCAGGGGATTGGGTTTCCGGCTGTACGAAACGCCGCTTTCCGGCGAGGAGCCCGTTTTGCAATACGGGCTTTCGGTGCCGGGGTTGCCGCAGGGCATTTGCGGTACGGGCGACAGCTTCGAGATGGACCATAAAACGGACGATTACAACGTCATCGACATGGAGGCTTATCCGCTGGCGCTCATCGCGCGGAAGGAAGGGATCCCTTTCCTGTGCCTTAAATATATTTCTGACGGGGCAGACGGCAATGCCGCTGAAGACTGGCAGGTGCTGGTGCATCATGCCGCCGTCGCATTTAAAAAAATCATCGGGAGCTGGCTGGAAAACGCCGGCGTTCCCGCTTAAAAAAGTGTAGATATGGATTTTGCGAATTACCTCCTCATTTCGGAGCACCTCATCAACAATCCCGAGCCGCCCGCGCCGTACGATAACCCGGATTACCTGAATTACGCGCGGCTCAACTGGCAAAGGCAGCAACGCTGGCTCAAAACGGGCGTGGTTGCCGACGAAATGCGCGATGCCATGGCCCGCATCACCCAGCCGCAGCAATGGATCATCATTACCGAGCCCTGGTGCGGAGATGCGGCGCATAACATCCCGTTCTTCGAAAAGATCGCCGCACTGAACCCCCTGGTGACCACCGAGTACCAGCTCCGCGATGCTGAGCCTTTCCTCATCAACCAATACCTGACACACGGCACCAAATCCATCCCCAAGCTCATTGCGCGGGATGCGGAAGGGAAAGACCTGTTCACCTGGGGCCCCCGGCCCGCGGGATGCCAGGCGGTGTACGACCAGCTGAAGGCCGAAAAGGCCGACTTCGAGCGGATGAAAACCGATATCCAGAAATGGTATAACGAAGACAAAGGGAAATCCCTCCAGCAGGAACTGCTTTCCGTCCTCGAATATGCATAACGCCGCCCGGCATATGACCCGTGCGGCAAGGCTGCGCATCATCGTACTGTTGTTGCTCAGCCTCGTGTCTGCCATGCCCGACGTTTTCCCCGACGGGGGAGGACACCTCTTGGCCAGGGCACCCGAATCCATCCATCACGAAAACGAAATACCGGAAGCCTGCAAAGTAAGCCTGCGGCTGGAAGCAGACGCCTTCTACAAACAACTGCGCAAACAGCAGCCTTCCGGTAATATCACCGCTTCGCCCACGCTCGCTGCGGCCGAAATTCGCCACCAGCGCTACGATTGGGCGCGGCCGGCTTATTACCGCCATCTCCACAGGTACAACCTGTTTTGACCCCCTCCCCATATTTCCCCGAGATGCATTCTCCCGATTTTTTCCGCCCATGCAAGGGCCGGGATGAATTATTTCTGTAAATTATAAACCGTAATACGATGAAATGCCCGAATTGCAACGAAACGTTGCTCATGACGCAGCGCAACAACGTGGAGATCGACTATTGCCCCAACTGCCGGGGCGTTTGGCTCGATAAAGGAGAACTGGACAAGCTGCTGGAATTCGCCGAGCGCCGCTCGATGGATGAAAACCGCCACAGTGGCGAGCACCGGCGCGATGAGCATCACCGGTACGACGAGCGCCGCGACAAAGACCACTACGACGACCGCCATAAATATCCCAGGAAGAAAAAGGCTTTCTGGGCGACTTTTTCGATTTCGACTGAACTACTAAAAACCGATAAATGGAATTCATTACACCCGACTTTGCCGACCTCGGCGTCTGGATCAGTTTGCTCACACTGTGTTTCCTGGAGATCGTCCTGGGGATCGATAACATTATTTTCATCTCCATCGTGGCGGGAAAACTGCCAGAGCACCAGCAACGGAAGGCCCGCAACATCGGCCTTACCCTCGCCATGGTGTTCAGGGTGGGATTGCTGCTTTGTATCAACTGGATCGTGGGGCTGGTAGACCCGGTCGTTGCATTCAAATGGATCAACGGCACGGAGATAGCGTTGAGTTGGAAAGACATTATCCTGCTGGCCGGTGGCCTGTTCCTCATCGTGAAAAGCACGCTGGAAATCCACCATAAACTGCAGTCGGAAGGGCACGACGGCGATAAAAAGACGCGCACGCCCCACAGCCTGGGCGCCGTGCTGTTCCAGATCGTACTGGTAGACGCGGTTTTCTCGTTCGATTCCATCCTCACGGCCGTGGGGCTCGTGGAAAACGTGATCATCATGATCATTGCCGTGATCGTTTCGATCCTGATCATGATGCTGTTCGCCGGGCCGGTAACGCGCATCATCAATAAACAACCTACGCTGCAAATGCTGGCGCTGACTTTCCTCATCGTGATCGGTGTGGTATTGATCGCCAGCGGTTTCCACCAGGAAATCAGCAAGAGCATCATCTACTCCTGCCTCGGCTTCTCCCTCATCGTGGAGTTGCTGAACATCCGGCTGAGAGGAAGGAACGCGAAAAACATCGAGCTGAATACCACCGAAGTGGATTAAGTTGGGTACGATATCGTTGGATGGGCCGTCTTTTTTGGGACGGCCCATCCTATTAAAAGAAAATTGAAATATAGACAAATTTGTCTATTTCGAAAAATCCATCTACATTTACTTTAAATTCAGGACATGCAAAAAGCGGGACCGAAGGAACGGATCATGGAAACGGCCACCCGGCTGTTTTACCGCCAGGGTTTCAACAGTACGGGGATCAACCAGATACTGGACGAGGCCAAGGTAGCGAAGGCGAGCCTGTACCAGCATTTTTCCTCGAAGGAGGATCTGGGGCTGCATTACCTGAAGGCCAGCCGGGAATCCTGGTTTGCGGGGCTGGAGCAGTGGACGGGGAAAAAGAAGGCGCCCGCGCAAAAAGTGGCGGCCTGTTTCGATTTCCTGGAATACGTCATGCAGCAGCAGGATTTCCTGGGCTGCAAGTTCATCAACATGCTGTCGGAAATCGGGGAAAGCTGCGCCGCGATGTATGCGGAAATTTTGGCCCATAAAACGAAGCTACGCGCGTATTTCACGCAACTTGTCCATGATGCGTTGCCGGCAAAGGATGGGGAAGGTGCGGGCTTGACGGCCGACGCCATCTACCTGCTCTTCGAAGGCGCCATCGTGGAAACGAAAATCTGCCGCAACACCTGGCCTATCCGGAAAGCCCGGCAAATGTCTTTACAGCTGCTTGAACGGTAGCTGTTTTATTTGGGCCATTTAATAGACAGACCATTCTGTATAACTATATGAAAAGACGCACACTCATTAAACAAATCGCGGCCCTGTCCATTTCGCTGACGGGCGCAACAGCCGCCCAGGCAATCGTGCCTGAGAGCGCGGAAGAACCGGAAACACCCACGACCGGAAAGGCCGAAGAGATCGCCCCGGGCGTATATTTCCTCAAAGGGAAAACCCGCTATTTTGAAGACGGCAATTACCAGGAAGTGGAATGCAACAACGGCTGGATCATCTTCGACGATTTCGTGCTACTGGTAGACGCCAATTTCCCCGGCTCAGGGCCCGCCATCCTCCAGGAAATCCGTAAAACGACCAACAAGCCCATCCGCTTCGTCTTCAACACTCATCACCACAGCGATCATCTCTACGGCAACAGCTTCTGGATGAAGGAAGGCGCCACGCCGCTGGCACACGTGGGCGTGATGGAAGAGATCCGCAAGTACGAAACCGGGTTCTTCGGCGGGGCGCCCGGCCGCTGGGAACAGGCGCAGAAACGGCGGACCGATCTTGCCGCCTGGCCGCTCCTCCCGCCCGTATTGACTTTCAGCGACACTATGGTGATAGAAGACAAGCACCGTCGCGTAGAACTGATACATCCCGGTGCGGGGCACACCCGCGGCGACGGCATCGTCTGGCTGCCGCAGGAGCGGGTGCTTTTCGCGGGAGACGCCTGTCTGAACGGGCCTTACAACCTTTTCCGCGATGCGGAGGTGGTGTCGTGGACAGGGTCGCTGGAACGCATGGCCGCATTGCAGCCGAAGATCGTGGTGACGGGGCACGGCAATCTCGGCGACGGTAATACGCCCCGCAACCAGCAACGTTATTTCCAACTTTTGCTGGATTGGGTGAAAACGGCAAAAAAATGGGGGCACTTTCGAGAGCGTACGGTCGCAGCTACCGGCATTGCGCCAGCGTATCGCAGCCGATCCCGCGGCGGCGGTGTATCTCATCCCAGAACCGGAAATCGCATCGGGCTTTTCGCTTGAAAGTCATGTAAAAAGGATTTTTGAAACCGTATAAAAACCGTTGAAAATGGAAAAGAGATTCCCCGTGCCGCCGTTCACCGCAGAAACGGCCCGGCAGAAAGTACAGGCGGCGGAAGACGCCTGGAACACCCGCAATCCCGAAAAGGTAAGCCTGGCCTATTCTCCCGGCACCGAATGGCGGAACCGCGACGTTTTCCTCAAAGGGCGCGAAGCCGCACGGCAGTTCCTTACCGCGAAATGGGAAAAGGAGTTGGATTACAAGCTGCGCAAGGAGCTGTGGTCTTTCACGGACAACCGTATCGCCGTCAGGTTCGAATATGAATGGCACGACGCCGCGGGCCAGTGGTACCGTTCCTACGGCAATGAAATGTGGGAATTCGATGCAGACGGCTATATGGAACGGCGCTACGCCAGTATCAACGACGCGCCGATCAGCGCATCGGAACGGCGGTTGTAGCCCCGGAATCTGACACGCATCCCACAATCCGGGCATTTCCATGATCCGCCAATAGTGTAACTTTACAGCATGAGCGATACACGTAAAACACTCCCGCCGAAAGGCTCTTTCGAAAGCCAGATCGTGGAACTGTTCGAGCAAAAACAGCCCGCATCGGTTTTGTATGACGATAATGGGGTAACCCGCGCCAACGGGCTCATCGCCGCGATATTCGAAAATGAAGGGGAGAAGTGGTTCCGGCTGATGGATGCCACGGAAATCTGTATCGGCTCCCTCATCGCCGTCAACGGTACTTTCGCGTCGGATTATTCGGAATGTTGACCTGCCGCTACGGAATCAACATACAAAATTAATTAAGGCCATCCATCGGGTGGCCTTATTCACTTTCTCTCCAGCGAACGGAGAAAATCATTTTATCCACACCGCTATAATTTTCCGGAAAATTGGATTAAGTTGAAGTACATCAAATTTAACCCGATGAAGAAAATCCTGACCCTTTCTCTGGCACTGATGTGCCTTTCCCTCAGCACGATTTCGTTTGCGCCCGCCAAAGCCTCGCCGATCGCCCGCAAGGCAACCATGCTCGACTTTCCGCGCGGTATCGAATGGCAGATCAATTATTCGTCGGGGCTCCCGATGGTGGCGCTTGTGTGGCCCGCATTCAGCCAGGGCGGCCTCGGGCCGGTGCCTTTCACGTTCATGGGCGTTACGCAGTACATCAATCCCACCACCACTACTTCCATTTACTGGGCGGGAACACAGTACACCCTGCAGCCCAACGTGATCTACACGATGAACATCGCGGGGGTGATTTACTCCTTTAAACTGGGAACTACCGGTTCAGGATGGTGCGTTATCACCGGTCATACCTGATCGCGCGCAACCCGAAAAAATTCAATGTCCCCTGGCCGGGCCGGGGGATTTTTTTGGGATCAGTCCGACTGCTTTTTCGCGAATTTCATGAACAGTTGCGCCAGTTTGTGTTGCTGGCCTTGCGGGTGGATGAAATGATATTTGCGGATCAGCTTGAACTGTTTGACGGGCAGCATGCGGAGCGTTCCGTTTTCCAGTTCGTTCTGCACGGCGCGGAGGGAGAGGAATGCGGCGCAGGGGGCTTCGCGGAGGTAGGATTTGATCCCTTCGGAACTGCCCATATGCATGAGGATGTTGAGATCGGTCAGCTTGAGCTCCAGTTTCTTGAGCTCGTTGACGATCACTTCCAGCGTTCCGGAACCGTGTTCGCGCACGAGCAGGGGGATTTTGGAGAGCTCTTCGGTGGTGAGGGGCCCTTTCCCCGGCGCTTTGAAGCGGGCGTTGCAAATGAGGGCGATCTCGTCTTTGGCCAGCTCGGTGTATTTAAGTTGCGGATTGCGGGAATGCCCTTCGATAATGCCCACTTCGATTTCCTTGTGCAACAGCGCCTGTTCGATCTGTTCGGTGTTGCCGTTGATCAGGGAAGTGCGGATGGCGGGATGCTCCTGATTGAAGCGTGCCAGCACACCGGGCAGGTAATACTGTGCGATGGTGGAACTGGCGCCGATGTTGAGCAGGCCGCCCTGGTCCTGCTTCAGCTGGTGGAGGTCGTACTCCATATTGCCGTACAGCAAAAAGATCTGGCTGGCGTACTGCAGCAGCAGCTTTCCGCCGGGCGTTAGCCGGATGCGGTTGCCGATCCTTTCGAACAGGGCGATGCCGAGTTGCTCCTCCAGTCCGTGGATATGCTTGGTCACGGCCGGTTGGGAAATAAACAGTTCTTCCGCCGCTTTGGTGAAACTGAGCCTTTTGGCGACGGTATGGAATACTTTTAGCCTGAAATCGAACATGCGGTAAAAATACGATTTGCGGGGCAGGAAAAACAGGGAATGCGGGAAGGATGGGAGAATTAGCGGGATTGATGCGCCGAAACGACGGTGGCCGGCTGGCCGGAAGGGGCAGTTTGACCGATGGTGCCGGTATGGAGCAGGAAGAGCAGCGCCAGCAGGAATGTACCTGCGAGGAGCACGTAGCTGGTATATTTGCAGCGTAGGAACGCGGGATCGGTGAGCGGTTGCATATATCTTGATTTGCCCTTCAAAAGTACCGATTGCCGCGGCCGCAGTCAAATCACCAATGTTGATGGTGCATAACTTTTGGTTATAATATTTTCATTTTCGATAACTGGATGGAATATTCTCAGCGTGAAATCCATTTCGGGAGCCGGAATTGCTACTTCAAAGGTCAAAATAGCCGGTTTGTTAACGTGGCGGCCGGGTTGAGCGGGAATATCGCTTTCTTTGTACCTTCGGGCAATTGATTATAATTGTTCAACTCCAAAAAAATCTTCAACAATGAAAGCATTACGTATGGTAATGTGCATGGCAGGCGCCCTTATGCTGGCGGCCACCGCTCATGCGCAGCGCATCCGCGTGACGGAAGGCAGCCTGGATGTCCTCAAAAACGAAAAAGACATTAACATCGAGTTTACGTACGACAACATGAAGGTCGGCAAGTTCGACAAGGAAGCCGATTACGTGGCCAGCCGGGTCAAAGACCTGAACAAGAAAGAGCCCGGCCGGGGAGACACCTGGGCCAAAGCCTGGGTCGACGATCGCAAGGCGCGCTTCGAGCCCAAGTTCGAGGAGCTTTTCACGCAGGTGACCGATCTCAAGTTCACCAACAAAGCCAAATACACCCTCATCTTCAATACCTCGTTCACCGAGCCCGGCTTCAACGTAGGCGTGATGCGCAAAAACGCTTACATCAGCGGAGAATTCACCCTCATGGAGTCCGGAAAGGTGGTCGCAAAAGGTACGCTCGAAAAATCGCCCGGCAGAACGTTCTGGGATAACGATTTCGACACCGGGGAACGCATTTCGGAAGCGTATGAGATGGCCGGAAAGGCCCTCGGCCGCTACATCCGATAGGTTTTCAAACGGGTAAACGCCCAAAATCGATCCCCCGCCGGTTCGCCGTGCGGGGGATCGTTCTTAATTGTCCTGGAAAGCTACACTTCCATCGCGTCGTATACGATCACTTTATCCCACAGGTGGCTGCATTTTTTGATGAATTCCTGGTGGATGGGGTGCACCTGGTAAGCGGCTTCGCCTTCCACGTTGTCGAAAAACATCAGTTCGGATACGCCCCAGGTAGTGTCTACCACGCCACGCGCTTCGGTATTGGCTACGATGCCCACGCGAAGGTCGCGCACAGTGGGGATTTTGGCGAGCGTTTTCAGCCCGGCGATCAACGCATCACGGTCTTCTTTCGATCCCGGGTTCTTCAGCCAGAAGAATACATGGTGACACATGGGATATTTTTTGGCAGCGGTTTGTCCCGGCATGGCGGCTGCCGCAGTTCCGGCACAAATTGCCGCCGCGGTGCCCAGGAATTTGCGCCTGTTCGTTTTGCTCATGGGTTTCTCTTTTGGTTTTAGTTGATGATCCGCTTAAAATACGCAACATTCCCCATTTCCGGAAGCCTCCGCGATGAAATAGGCGTTACCGCCCACGGAAAATGAGCATTGGCACCGATTCACCGTCGTCGTAGATGGCCATAGCTTTGCACCTGAATCAAGCCGGAAATCGTATGCTTACCCCCAACTACAAACCCCTGCTGCGGTGGGCCTTTGTCCCCGCCATGCTCATCATCGCCGTGGCCTGCGGCAAAAAAGACGATGGAAAGCCGGACGCCGGCCAAAACCTTCCCAAATCCAGCGTACCAGCTGAAATGATCGGGAAATACTGGCACGCGGGATCGTTTTCCATGACCCAATTTTCCCACTACGACGGCAGCTACGCCGGACAAGCCTTCGAAATCTCGACGGGCTACAAGTTCGCTGCCGACGGCACCGCGGAACAATATTTCTACTGGACCAAAACCACCACCTATTGCCGCGAACAGGTGCTCGGCTACCGGAAAGGCACGGCCGTGTTCGATGCGGAGAAAAAGACCTTCCGTTTCTATGCCGCATCGGGCTATTACCGCCGCTACAATTCCTGCGGTGGCAGCCAGTCGCCCGGCTACGGCCAGCGTGTAAACTACGGGCCGGAAGACCTGCATCCCAAATACGTAGACGAGATGAAAAACTGGCAACTGGTGACGGAAAACGGCAAACGCATCTGGAGGATCCCGTATAGTGATGGCTCCGTGAACGACTTCACGAGGGCGGAAGAGCCCCGTTAACGGGGTGTTGTTACATGGCGCCCGCGCTGCCCGGTGGGGAACCGGGGGCGCGGGTATTTTTATGTTCCAACGGGGAAAGCCGGAAAAAGCTTCGGACAGGTAGAAAAAAAGGCAAATTACCCCCGGAAAAAAGGGGTTAGCCGATATTGAGGATAGCCTTACTTCGCCCGGTAGCCAAAGCGCCGCTGGCATATATTGGTGTTGGCAGCTGCTGTCGCCTGTGCCAGGATTTACGTATATACCGCTGGCCGTCTATCCTTTCTTTCCTAAATAACCCTTTAATCCGATTTTATGCTTTTAGAAAATCTTTCCCCCGAAACCTTCGCCCTGAAACTATCCGACCCTGCGGCGAAGCTCAAGCTTTCCTACCTCAACGATCTGCTGGCAAACAGCGAATACCTGCTGATCCAGTTCATGAAACAGCAAAACGTCTGGCAGGGGCCGTTCCCGCCGCCGCCGTCCGGGTTCCCGAGCAGCAGCCAGACGATCGAGCTGGGAACGGTATTGTATCTTTTCAACAATCCTGCCCAGATCGCCGACCCCGACATCCGCAAGTACGCCCAATACGCCAAAGGCGCCCTCGGGCTGCCGGATTCGCTGCTCACCACCGTTAACTATAACTGGATCATTTCCCATGTGCTCGTGTACGACGATGGCAGCATTATCTCAGGCGGTAAATACGAAACCTATGACCAGGGCTGGTTTGTCGCATTCCTGAATATGGTCATTACCGACCTCAACGACGCCTGGTTCGGTTTCCAGTCCGGCTCGCCCAACCCCATTCCCCTCAAGCCCCGCGCCGGTAGTAATGAAGTATTGATGGCGCTGGTGGGCGACTGGGGGACGGGAGACAATACCGCTGCGGCCGTTATGAACCAATTGGTAGGACAGGTGCCCAGGTACATCGTACATGTGGGCGACGTGTATTACTCCGGAACGCCGGCAACGGGCTCTATGGCGGGCAGTTATTTCCACCCCGGCGAAGAGAAAAACAACCTGGTGGCGGTTTGGCCGAAGACGAACGACCCGTCGAACTATTCGTTCACCCTCAATTCCAACCACGAAATGTATACCGGCGCCAATGGCCTTTACGGGGACGCGCTTACGTCCACTACGCCTTTCCATGCGCAGCAGGGGCTTACTTATTTCGCGCTGTCGCTGGGTGGATGGACGATCCTGGGGCTGGATTCCGCCTATTTCGGGACGAGCTCCGACGCGTTCATGTCTGGCTATATCGGTGGCGATATTTTTAACCGCGACCAGATCAACTGGATTTCCGGCCTCAACCTGGACCCTTCGAAAACCATTGTGCTGACGCATCATACCGGGTTCGAGTGGGACGGGTCGGGGTTCATGGCGCTGTGGGACCAGGTGACCGGCGCGCTGGGCGGCGATCCGTACGCCTGGTACTGGGGGCATGTGCATAACGGGATCGTGTATAATTCGCCGCTCACGATGAACGGGACCAACGGTTTTCCGCAAACAACCAAAACCTTCGCCCGCTGCCTCGGTCATGGCGCGTTGCCATATGGGGAAGCGACGGTGCTGAACGGCAACTCTGCCGTGAAATGGATGGAGAAGGGGCCGGGATTGTTGCACAACGGCTTCGGGACGCTGCGTTTCCGGCTGAATGGCAATGGCATGGTGGATTCCATCCAGGAGCAGTTTTACCATATCGGTTCTTCGGCGCCGGTGTATTCGGGTTTGCTTTTCTAGTGGAGGGGTGAAAATGGCAGGTTGTCGGGATTTACCCTTCTTTTTGTCGTTTTCACACGCGGGCGGTGAAAGTTCTGCTTCGTAAGTTTGTATCGTCAATCACACACAAACGAAAACAAAAAAACATTCACCGTTTAACGACTATTTTATGGAAGCAACAAAACAAGCGATCACGATCAGCAGCACGATTCAACAGCCCGCAGCCAAAGTTTGGGAATTCTGGAATGCCCCGGAGCATATCACGCAATGGTGCGCCGCGTCTGACGACTGGCATGCACCCAAAGCCAGCAGCGATCTGCGCCCTGGTGGGGCGTTCAGCACCACGATGGCAGCGAAAGACGGTTCTTTCAGCTTTGATTTCGGAGGGATTTTTGATGTGGTGGAACCGCATTCCCGGATCGAATATACCCTGGGCGATGGCCGCAAAGTGAAGATCAATTTCACGGAAGCCAATGGCCAGACGGAAGTGGTGGAAACGTTCGATCCCGAAGATACCAATCCCGAAGACATGCAGCGTGCAGGCTGGCAGGCGATCCTGGACAATTTCAAGAAGTACGCCGAATCCAAATAACGTATCAATGGCCCTCTACGCCACCCGCAAGGGTTTCAACGCGATGAGGGCCATTTCTTTTTCCTTGCCCCTCAGTTTGATAGACCCTAACGTCATCGTCGAAAATGTACCTCCCAGGTGCAATTCCGATACGAGGTCCGCGGATGCGATCACCTCTTCGTTAAATTGTTTGCACATGCCCTGGATGCGCGATGTGGTATTGAGCACGTCGCCGGAATAGGTGATGTCCCGCTTGATGATGCCCACTTCCCCCGCCACTACTGGTCCGCAATGCATACCCGCTTTGAATTCGGGGAATACGCCGTAGCGTTCCAGGTATTTTTCCTGCAGCGAGCGGATGCGGTTTTTAATGTCGAAAAAGCATTGTACGCAATTGGCTTCGGCGAAGCCTTCGCGGTACCGCCAGGCGATGATGACCTCATCGCCCACATATTGGTAAATTTCCCCGCGGTTTTCGAGGATGGGATTGGTGATGTCGGTGAAGAAATCTTTCAGGAATGCGTGGTAGCGTTTGTCGCCCAGGGTTTCGGCGATGGTGGTGGATGCGTTGATGTCGAGGAACATGAAGATGCGTTTTTCTTCGCGGGGCGTGTTGTATTTGCCGCGGAGGATGTCGCGGAAAACGCCGGCGCCGAATTTGGCGTTGATCTGGAGGAACATTTGCGTGATAGCGACCACCAGCGCCCAGATGAGCCCGTTTTTCGCCATTCGGGCCATGTCAGGGTGTTCGAGCAGGCGGAGGGCTTGCCCGATGATGAGGATCACGGCCACGAAGGAAACGGTTACGGTAGCGATCGTGTAGCCGTAGGATTTGTCGCGGAAGCGTTCGTTGACGAAAAACACGAGTAAGCTCCCGCCGAGCAGGGCGCCCATCAACCCGGCCGCAATATTAACGATGATGGACCGTTGGAGGGAATATCCGGCGGAGAAGCCCGCCGATCCACTGGTTTGCAAAACGAGATGATCGTACAACGCGATCAGCAGGCCGATCACCGACCAAATGACCATGATCTGTAACAGCTGTCGCCATTTCACACGCGTCCTGGGATTCATAAAGAATGGTTTTACCGTAATTTATTGCATTTCATCTTTCCATGCAATTGTATGGATGGAGGAAAAGTTATTTCGCCGGGGAATAGCGCGCCGCCAGTTTTAATTCAGGATATCCAATAGCAGATCTGTTATATCGAACCGTGGAAAATCGCCGTTGTTGCACAACAGTGTAATGGTAATGCCGCGATCGGGCTGGCGGACTTCCATGCTATAAAACCCTGCGTCCGTGCCGGGGTGGTACTGTAGGGTATGCCTGCGCGAAGCGTTGAACAGCATCCGGTCCGTCATCCAGCCATATCCGTAACCGGCGTGCCAATCGGCGTAATCCGACCGTGGCAGCAACATCGAATCGATCCGGTCGCAGGGGAGGAGGCGGCAGGAAACCAGCGCGGCTTCCCATTTCCGGAGGTCGGGCGCGGAGCTCCAGATGCCGCCGCAGCCCGGCATATTGGCCGCGGGATAGGTCAGTTCCGGTTGTGGGCCTTCGTATCCTTTCGCGATCCGTCCGCTGTCTGGTGCCGTGCCGTATCGGGTATGCCGCATGTCGAGCCGGGAGAAGATTTTGCTATCCAGCGCCTGTTCAAAAGGCATTCCGGCGGCCTTTTCGGCAATGGCGGCCAGCACTGCATATCCACTATTGCTGTACCGGAACTGGCTACCGGGACTGAACCACAGGGAATCCTGACAGAAACGCCGGACGATGTCTGCAACCGGAATCGGGCCAGACAGGATTTCAGGAAGATATGCTGCCGACGAACTGTAATCCGGGATGCCAGACCGGTGCGTCAGTAATTGTTCAATCGTTACTGCCCCATGTGCAAACCCTGGCAGGAACTTGCCCGCGGTATCTTCCAGCGTCAATTTCCCTTCTTCCCGCAACAGCATGATCAGCATGGCCGTAAACTGTTTTGACACGGACCCGATCCGGAAAACGGTGGCCGTATCGTTCGGGATGTTTCGTTCGCGGTTTGCCATACCGAAGGCTTTGGCGTAATATGGTGCGCCATTCCGCTGAACGGCCGCCACACCGTGAAACATCCCTTTGGTATGATAAAAAGTCAACACGGAATCGATGCGCAGGAGCGGATCGCGGGGCATTTTGCGGAGGCGGGTTTCCAGTTCTTTCCTTAGCCAGACGGTGGATTGGCGGGAACGGATGGCCATGGCCACGGAATCCGTATTGAAATCAGGCAGCAGGTAGTTGTAATCTTTCCAGAAATCGGTGGTGTCGATGGCGGAATGCCGTTCGATGAAGGATTGCCGGGCCAGTACGCCGGCTTCGGAAAAGGGCAGGCTGGGCGTGGTATCAATACCGGTGATGACAAAATCTACCCGGCTTAGCGCCTGGAAATCGAATCGCAGGCGTGGACTGTACAGTCGCAGGCGCGAAGTGGACTTTGCGCTGGCGAGCGTGAATTTATCTCCGGCGGGCTGATAGGCGATGGTCAGGGTATCCTGCAGCATTTTTTCGTGGATATTGAGCAATTGCATGAGGGCACGCTGGCCCGCACTGGCCGCTTCCCAATAACGGATGCCTTTTGGACTGAGATAGGATTCGAGCAGCACGAAGGCGTTGGAGGTGGTGTCGATATAAACGGCGCCTTTGTAGCGCGATTTTCGGAGGTCGCTGCGCTGGTCGAAATTGATCTTCCAGGCCGGGCGGCCCTGTACCGTGGTGGTGCCGGCGAAGGAAAACTGGTGCTCAGTGAGGCCTTTGCGGCCGAGTACCGGGTGTTCGCTGATGTTTGCCGGGAAGTCGAATTCGAGGATGTTGCCGGGTTGCATGCCGATGATGATATTGTCGGAACCGTTGAACGGTGTGACGTCCTTTTCCATACGGGCTTTCAGGAGCCGGAGCTTGCGTTGGCGGCCGGAGCCGTCTGGATGCCAGCAGTCGAACGCCGCTTCGGAGAGATGGAAATAATCGCCGCCCTTGCGGGAGGTGAGGCGATAGAAGCCGTGGAGGACGTGCGGTTTGGACAGGTAATTTGCAGGTATGTGTTGCACCGCTTTTTCGATCAGACTGCGGGGGGAGATGCTGTTGACCTGGAAGGCGGCTAGCGACAGGGATTGTTCGGTAAGCGGATAGCGGCCGGTTGCATCGCGGTCTATGCGGAAGCGGCGGGTGCCGTAGCCGACATGAGATACGACGCAACTGTCTGCAGCTTGTTTGGACGGGAGTTTCAGGACGAAAAGGCCCTGATCGTTGGTGAGGGTATGGATGCCCAGTGTGGGTATGCGCACGGAGCTGCCGGGGAGTGGTTCGCCGGATCGGGCGTTGACGACCTGGCCGTGTATGGTGAGGGGTTGCTGCGCCATTGATGAGGCGGCGGGAAAAAGGAGGGAGAACAGGATAAACCGGATGAAGGGCTGCATGGTATTGCGTTTCGGGGATGAAGATAGCCGTGTAGGCGTTAGGAAGATGTTAAAGTAAATGGATAGGGGAGCGGGGGGATTTGGGTAGATAGGAAAAAAATGGTAATCTTGAAGGATGCAACTGGATTATCTGAAAGGGCTCCGTGGGAACGGGGCGTTGACTTATACCGGTCCGGAGCGGCTGGTGCGCATCAGCAGGTTCAGCGCAGACGAGGCGGAAGGGCTTCGGCGTGCGGTGCAGGAGTTGGCGGACGGGGCGCGGGAGCTGCTTTGGCTGGAAGACCTGTCATTTGTTGCCGGCAACGGCTATTCGCTGGTGATGCGAACGGGCGCGGAAGACAAGGGCGTTGTGACTACGGACGAGCGCGTGTTTTGCCTGGAGCTGACGGGCGGGGCTTACGGCCGGATCCTCCGGGCCATGGAACCGTTTTGCAGCGAGGGTTCGCAGGGCAGTGTGTGGTTGGCGGAAGCGCGTGGCGGGATTGGGTTGGTGCTGTCGACCGGTGGGTCGTTTTGATGGCGTTCTCGCTTGGTTTTTGGGCTTCGTGCACGTTATCACAAATATGTTTGTGTGTTGTGGATGGATGGGTTGTCCCGAAACGGTTTGCTTCAGATGTATTCGTGTTAATGGTTGAGTCCGGTGTTAACGGGAGTACAGCTGCTGGGGGAATTTACGGGAGCGAACGTCAACATCGCTCGTCTTGCATTTCTTTCCATGCTATTCATCATTCCGTCAATTAAAGTTTTCGGCTTTTTACTGAGGCATAGATATCTTCACCCAGAATTTTGCTTCTGAACTTTCTTTCTGGACTTTATTCCCTCCATTCTCCGCATTTCCATTAACCATTAATTTCTTTCCGCTGGCCAGTCATTGTTGGAATTGCATTGACGATAGATGGCATCGTTCGTGATTATCATTTCCTGCTTTGCTGTTTTTCTGCATTTTTCTTCCCTCCGTTTCCCTCTTATTCCATCATTCATAATTTTCAAATCCTTCACCAACCATTGCTTAACAAGTGTTTAACGGTCGTTGTGGCCCCTTTGGCCGACATTCGATCTATCAAAATGCGCTTTCCTCCGCCATGGTATGATCATAAAATATTGCAGCCGGAACATTCATCAAATGCTGATCTATGACTCCGGAAATATGCATACATTGACATTTGTACTAGATTAGATCTGGAGCATTTGCCTGCCTGTTTCTACAGGAGGCTTCCATTTCACGGAGCCGGTGCCTTCTTCGTCATTCATTTTTTCTCATAAGCATTCGATTTTCTATCCGTTTCAGATGTCGCGTATTCTGTACGTTGATTTGAATTTGTTTTTCGTTTACTTCCTGTTACCGGGTGGCTCCGGTGATGGGAAGTATTTATTTAGATTGATCTTCATTCAACTAACCGGTTTCATGTGCATAAACAGATAAATACCGTTGAAACTAATGGCATTATAATCCTGATTTCTAAATTCATTATCACCAAAACAATATGGCTCGTCGTCACTTTTTTAAAAAGATAGTAAATACATTCAAGGGGATACCCTTAATTATTATAATGCTGATTAATATCGCATCGATTTTGATAGTATTAAATATTATTTTCTTTCAAAATGAATACGTTCCTGCTGAGACAAAAACCATATTTAAATTCCTAGTGTTGGGGGTATTATGTATTGCCCTTGTTTCGAAATTAATTTCAAGTTACTTGTCGGAAAGAGGTACCAGTGATGATTCATATTGGAAGCGTCGATTTCATGATACCCAAGAAGTTATTGGAGAACTTAATAGTAAGCTGGATGAATTTAAAAGCCGGGAAACAATAGATATCGATATCAAGGATAAAGAAAAGGAAATGCAATTACTGGCCATACAGTATAAGCATATCTGGAACGAATTCCACCGGAACGAAGACCTCATCAATACCCAGATAAACCGCCTCGTAAAGAACTCCAACCTGAACCTGATCATCGCCGTAGTAACCACGATTATTGCAATGGGGATATTGGGTATAACCCTTTTTCAGGACAAAACGTACAGCAGCCTTTCCGATTTTTTCATCCACTTCGGGCCGCGGGTTTCCACGGTCGTGTTCATCGAATTGTTCGCGTTCTTCTTTTTGAAGCTCTATAAGAACAACCAAAGCGAAGTAAAATATTGTCAGAACGAGCTGACCAACCTCAAAGGGAAGATCGTAGCCCTGCAATTAGCGGTTGATTTCAAAGACCCGGAAGCGATCAGGGAATTGATCCGCATATATTCCTCCATTGAGCGAAATTCCATCATCAAAAGCGGCGAAACGACGGAGAAAATAGAGTTATCAAAAATAGAGAGCAAATCGAATACCGGCTACCTCAAAAGCATTTCCGAATTCTTCTCGAAGGAAAAATCGAATTGATAGGTTGTGGATTCGAGCGAAGTAGCCGGTATGCCGTTGGCTAATAGTCAGGAAATTCACCGACTTAGCAGGCCGCGTGGGATTGTTGGGCGTTTTCGTTGTTACGCTTCCAGCACCCGGCTGATATTCCGGATGCGCCGCTGCCAGATGGAACCCAGCCAGGTCAATTGCATCAGCACCACCAGGCACGTAGCCGCCAGTAACCACCCTTTCCAGGCGCTCCACGCCATTCCGTAACTGAAAAACACCAGCAAGCTCGCCAACATCCCCACACGGGAAATAACGCTCAAAATAGCGAACCGCCGCATCCCCGTTACATGCCGCCGCAACATTTCCTGCAAATGATCGCCCTGCAGCGCCTGGCGGCTGTACACCCATCCCGCCACATTGTGCACGATTACCCAGGCCACCGCTGCCACCAGTAAGGCATTTGCGCCCCAGGGCCTCCGGTCCCCGTCGAAAAAATCGTAGTACACAAAAAGAAAAACAGCCAGTAATACAATTTCCAGGATCATTTGTCTGCGCATAGCCCTGCGCGCGGGATGTCGATGGATCATGCCGCGCAATGCGGCAGGAGAGGTCTTTCCGGCCGGCAAATCCTGCCAGGCCTTTTTCAATGCTTCTTCCATGTGTCGGGATTAAAGTGTTGCCTGATTTTTTGACGCGCCCGCGACAGGCGGGCTCCGGCATTGCTTTCTGAAATTCCCATGATCCCTGCCATTTCCGCGTAACTCAACCCTTCGAGGTACAGCACCATCAAAGCCTTCTCCGCAGGCGTCAACACCGACAGCATTTCCGCCAGCCGGTCTTCATCCTGGTTTTCGGCCACCTCTGGCAATACCTCCCGGAACTCTACCTCTGGCCGGCGCTCCCGGAAATGCACCAGCGCTGTGCCCAACGCCACTTTGTACATCCAGGTGCCGAAGCCGCTACGCCCTTCGAACTTCGGGCTGGCCCGCCAGAGCTGGTACACCATCTCCTGGAACAGGTCTTCCCGGTCCTGCGGCGTATTACGGTACAGCCGGCAGATTTTATGCAGGATCGCTTCGTGTTTCGTCAGTTCTTCCAGGAATCTTGATTCGTCCATTTAGCAATGCTTTGAATAGTTAGTTGCGAAAAAGGGGCGAAATCTTACAGGAAGGCAAAAAAAAACCGCGGATGTCCGCGGTTGCCGTTATCTTTTCTTTTTAATAACCGTCAGTTTCCTGATGGGCGTCAGCTGCACTTTCCGGAACTCCACTTCCGCGCCCTCCGCCTGCAGGGCAATACTCCCGTTCGAAACGGTACAGTCGAACCCATCGTTCACCAAATCCCCGTTCACCCACACCCGAACTTTATTGCCCAGGCACTCGATCACCATGCGGTTCCACTCGCCCAGGGGCTTCTCCGACCCGTCTGTCCGGTTCCGTACCCGCCGTTCCTTTCCGTCCACAACGCCCCAGTTTTCCGGTTTGCCGCGGTACACTTCCATGCTGTCTACCTTGATATCTTCCCCGATACACCAGAAATCACCGGCATTTTTGCTCATCAGCTGTACTTCCATTGACTTCGGGAACATCCCGTACAACACCCGCGGCGTGGATGCATGCACCAGCACCCCGCAGTTCCCCGGTTTCCCCGCGAAGCGGTACTCCACTTCCAGCCGGTAATTTTCGTACTGCGCATCGGTGATCAGGTGCCCCTGCGGATTCCCGAGGCTCACCAGCAGCCCGTCGCGGATAATAAAAGGGATACGGAGGGAGGAATCCTTCTCCAGGTCGGGCACGTCCATATGCCAGCCGGAAAGGTCTTTGCCGTTGAAAAGACTGCGCTGCTGCGCATGGCATAACGTGGAGGCGCACAGTAGCATTGCGCCGAAAACTAATTGCTTCATAAAGGAAAGATATAAAAATTATTGTCTATTTTGTTTCGATATACTTGCCGCCACGTCATGATCCAGCACCTGTCTTTCTTCCGCCGCCGGAAGGGCCTGCTGCCGTTCGTACCCACCGCCAGTATCGGAAAACCGTTCAAACCCTTGAAACAGATTCTAGCGCAATAAATTCATTTTATGAAGAAGCAACTGATCGCATGGTTAATGGCCGCATCCATGGCCAACGCACAGGAATGGAAACCCGTACAGGGCCGCATCATGACGCCCTGGGCCGAAACATTGAAGGCCGACAGCGTACTACAGGAACACCCCCGCCCGCAGTTCGAGCGCGGCACTTCCTGGAAGAACCTGAACGGATTATGGAATTACGCCCTCACGCCCAGGAACGCCGGCCGCCCCGCCAGCTGGGCCGGTAAAATCCTCGTCCCATTCGCCATCGAATCCGCTCTCAGCGGGGTCGGTAAAACCGTCGGGAAAGATCAGCTCCTCTGGTACCAACAATCCTTCACCCTGCCCTCCGATTCCAAAGGCAAAAAAGTACTGCTGCACTTCGGGGCGGTAGACTGGCAGTCTGAAATTTATATCAACGGCCAGCTCGTCCTCAAACATGAAGGCGGGTTCGACCCCTTTTCCATGGATATCAGCCCTTACCTGAAGAAAACCAAACAGCAGGAGATCGTGGTGAAGGTCTGGGACCCGACCGACGAGGGCCCGCAGCCGCGCGGCAAGCAGGTCCGCAAACCGGAAGGCATCTGGTACACCCCGGTTACCGGCATCTGGCAAACCGTCTGGCTGGAAACCGTGCCCGGCACCTACCTGTCCAACATCCGCCAAACGCCCGATATCGACGCCCAAACCCTGACCCTGCAAACCACCGTAGTAAACCCCTTGGCCGGCGACCAGGTGAAGTTCTCCGCGATGAAAGACGGCGCCGTGGTGGCGGAAACCGAAGCCGAGCCCGGCGCTACGGCCGTGCTGAAGGTGCCCTCGCCGGAGTTATGGTCGCCCGACAAACCGTTCCTGTACGACCTGCGCGTGAGCATCGTCCGCAAAGGAAAGGCAGTAGACGAAGTGAAAAGCTACTTCGCGATGCGCAAGATCAGTGTGGCCAAAGACCAGGCCGGCACCCAGCGCATGATGCTCAACAACAAATTCCTGTTCCATTACGGCCCGCTCGACCAGGGTTGGTGGCCTGATGGTTTATATACCGCTCCCTCCGACGCCGCGCTCCGATTCGACGTAGAGAAAACGAAGGAAATGGGCTTCAACATGATCCGCAAACATATTAAGGTGGAACCGGCGCGCTGGTATTACCATTGCGATAAACTCGGGATCATGGTTTGGCAGGATATGCCCAGTGGCGACCTTGGCAATCATTGGGAGATCCGACCCGGGATTTTCGGTCGGCAGACAGACAAGCAGCGGAGCCCGGAATCGGAAGGGTACTACCGCAAGGAATGGAACGCCATCATGGACGCGCTGCACAATGTGCCCTCCATCGTGGTTTGGGTGCCGTTCAATGAAGCCTGGGGACAGTTCAAAACGAAGGAAATCACGGAGTGGACGATGGAGAAAGACCCCTCGCGCCTGGTGAACAGCGCCAGCGGCGGGAACTTCGAGCTGACGGGCCACATCATCGACCTGCACAACTATCCCGACCCCGTGATGCCCGAGCCCGTGTATTTCGGGGAGAAACAGGTGATCGTTCTGGGTGAGTTCGGTGGATTGGGCCTGCCGGTTGACGGGCACGTCTGGCAGCAGAAAGACAACTGGGGTTACCAAACTTTCAAAACGGCCGGCGAGTTGTTCAAGCGGTACGACAGCTACATGGAAAAAATGGAACAGCTGATTCGCCACGGGCTTTCGGCTGCGGTATATACCCAGACCACGGACGTGGAAATAGAAACGAACGGACTGATGACCTACGACCGGAAGGTGTTCAAGAACCCGGTGGAGGCCTTTTTCAAGGCGCATCAACGGCTGTACAGGCCCGGGCTTGTCAAGTTTCCTTGAGTTGCCCGTCCAGCGAAAATTACCGGTTATCCCAGGCCCGCGTTTTGGAATCGCGGAATGTCAGTATATTGCCTGACATTTTCCGACAACCGTAAAATCGCATATATCAAAACCAACTATCAGTTATGAAACGAAAGTTTTTAGTAGTGACGCTTGCGGCAGCAAGCGTCTTTTGTCTGATCGAGCGCCCCGTTTACGCGCAGAAAGTGGCAGCCGGCGCTTCCACAGCAGCCACAGGGGCGGGTCAAAAGATCCCGGCAGACCCGGAACTGAAGATCGGCAAGCTCAGCAACGGCCTCACCTATTATATCCGTAAGAACGCGGAGCCCCGCAACCGCGCGGTCCTCTATATGGCCCTGAAAGCCGGTTCGCTCATGGAATCGGACGCCCAGCAAGGCCTGGCGCACTTTACCGAGCACATGGCATTCAACGGGACGAAAGATTTTCCCAAAAACGACCTCATCAATTACCTCCAGAAAGCAGGGGTGAAGTTCGGAGCCGACCTGAACGCCTATACGTCGTTCGACCAAACCGTTTACCAGCTGCCTATCCCGACCGATAGCGCCGAACTGTTCAAAAACGGTTTCAAGATCCTCGCCAACTGGGCCGGCCACATCAGCATGCTGGCGCCCGACATCGACGGGGAGCGCGGCGTGATCATCGAAGAAGACCGCCAGCGCGGCAAAAACGCCCAGAGCCGTATCCAGAAGGAGCTGCTCCCGGTATTGCTGCACGGTTCCCGCTACGCGGAGCGTATCCCCATCGGGAAGCTCGATATCCTGCAGAACTTCAAGCACGAAGAAATCCGTAATTTCTACCGCGAATGGTACCGCCCGAACCTCCAGGCCGTGATCGCCGTGGGAGATTTCGATGTGGCGCAGGTTGAAAACCTCATCAAGGAAAACTTCGGTAAGCTGACCAATCCGGCGAAGCCGAAACCCCATACCACTTACGATCTGCCCGATGGCAAACAACCCGTGGTGAAGATCGTGACCGATCCCGAGTTCCCGTACAACGTGGCTATCGCCTTCATTCGTCAGCGTCATAAAGCGTCGAACAACACCGAGGATATCCGCCGCAATATGGTGATCAACATGGCCAACGCTATGCTGGGCGCGCGTATCAACGAGCTGAAACAGAAAGGGACGGCCGATTTCGTAGACGGACAGGCGAACTACGGTCCGTATCAGCAGGGGCTCGTGCCCGGCATCGAGGCTACCACCGTGCTGGCCGTGACCAAGAGCGGTGCGGAACTTACCAAAGGGCTGGCCGGCGTAATGGCCGAGTACCAGCGCATGGTACAGTTCGGTTTTACGCAATCGGAACTGGACGTGGTGAAGAAACAGACGGAAGCCGCCAATGAAAAAGCGAACCGCGAGAAAGACAAGATCGCTTCCAATACCTTCGTACAGGCTTACCTGCGGAACTATATGTACGGCGCTCCCGTTGTGAGCCCGGATTTCCGTTATGAAATCACCAAAAAGTTCCTGGGCGAGATCTCGCTGGCCGAAATTAACGCCGCCGCGAAGAAAATGATCGGCAGCGATAACAACCTGACCATCATCGTACAGGCGCCTGAAAAGGAAAAGGCGACGCTGCCCACGGCAGACCAGCTCCTGGCGGCTATCCGCGACGCGGGCAAAGGCCTCAAACCTTACGAAGACAATAAAGTCAACAAACCGCTGCTGGAAAACAAGCCCATCGCCGGTAAAGTGACCAAAACCGAAAAGATCGAAAGCATCGGCGTAACCAAGCTCACCTTGTCTAACGGTGTGGTGATCTACCTGAAACCCACGGATTTCAAAAACGACCAGATCATCTTCTCTTCCTTCGGCCAGGGCGGCGTTTCCCAGGCGGATGACAAAGATTACCTGGCGGTGAACTACGCCGGGAACATCCCTTCCGACGGTATCGGCGAATTCGATAATCCCTCGCTGCGGAGGCTCCTGGCGGGCACCACGGCCAGCGGATCGAGCTATATCGACGAGCTGTACCAGGGCTATGGCGGCAGTGCTTCCCCGAAAGACCTGGAAACCGCGCTGCAACTCGTGTACGCACATGCCACCAATCCCCGGAAAGACCCTGTCGTGTTCAAAAAGAACATGGAAGAATATTCCATTTACCTCCAAAACTCCGACGATAGCCCGGAAAACGTGTTCAACGACACGGTAACCGCCGTACTGTCGTCTAACAGCGTTCGCGAGAAAAAGCCTACTATGGCTGAACTCGGCACCATTAACCTCGACCGTTCCTTCGAATTCTATAAAAACCGCTTCGCGGACGCTAGCGGCCAGACCTTCGTTTTCGTAGGTAATTTCGACATCGCGGCCATTACGCCGTTGCTGGAAACGTACCTCGGCGGCCTGCCGGCGAATAACCGTGCGGAGAAATTCGTGGACCGCGGCGTTCGCCCGCGTACCGGGAAGATCGAGCGGATCGTGAAGAAAGGCATCGAAGACAAGGCGATGGTAAAACTGTTCTTCTACAACGATTTCGACTACGCGCCTGAGAACAACATCCAGCTGAGCGCCCTGAGCGATATCCTGGAGTTCAAGGTGCTGGAGCGCCTCCGCGAGAAAGAAGGCGGCGTGTACAGCCCGAACGTGGGTGTGGGGTATGAAAAATATCCTTACGGCAATTACAACCTGTCCGTTTCCTTCAGCTGCGCTCCGGCTAACGTAGACAAGCTGGTGAACGCTGTGCTCGACGAGATCGCCAAACTGAAGCAGAATGGCGCCACGGCCGACGATATCACCAAATTCAAAGCGGAATACCATCGCGCGTTGGAAGTGAACATGCGGGAAAATAATTTCTGGCTGGGTTACCTGACCGGCAAGTTCAAGAACGGGGAAGATCCGACATCGATCCTCACCACGAACGAACGCCTGGAGAAAGTGACCGAAGCCAGCGTGAAAGCTTCTGTCGACAAGTATCTCAACAACGCCAACTACTTCAAGGCGGCGCTTGTTCCGGAGAAATAGCATCACATCTTCATGTGGAAAAAGCGCCTGCGGCATGTGCTGCAGGCGCTTTTTTTATAATTTTGCGGCCATGTTGGTGGAAACAGTTGTACTATGCCTGGTGGCGTTTTTCGCGGGATTCATTGATGCGATCGTTGGGGGAGGAGGGCTCCTGCAAACACCCGCCATCATGATCGTTTTGCCGCAATACCCGGTGGCCACGCTGTTGGGGACCACCAAAATCCCTTCTATCTCCGGCACCGCCTTCGCCGCCTGGCGATATTCCCGGCAGGTGACGATCGACTGGAAACTCCTGCCGTACGTGGCGCTACTGGCGTTCGGGGGCGCTTTCCTCGGCGCGTTTTGCGTGTCGATGATCGACAACCGGATCATCAAGCCCGTCATCTTCTTCGTGCTGCTGATCGTGGCGGCTTATACCTACTTCAACAAAAGCTTCGGCCAGCCCCGTGAGATCAGCCATAGCCGGAAGACGCAGCTGGCATTGGGATTGCTGTTCGGGTTCGCCATCGGTTTTTACGATGGACTGATCGGCCCGGGCGCAGGCACGTTCCTCATCCTGGTCTTCATTGCGCTGATGGGCTACGATTTCATCCATGCTTCCGCGAGCGCAAAGCTCGTCAACCTGGCTACGAACCTCGCGTCCATCGCTTATTTCGCCAGCACGGGGCATATCCTGTACGAGTTCGCCCTTCCCATGGCGGCCTGCAATATGACCGGCGCTTTCTTCGGGACGCGGCTGGCGCTGCTCCGGGGCAACGCTTTCATCCGGATCTTCTTCCTCTGCGTCGTTTTCGCGACGCTGCTCCGGTTTGCCTGGGACATCTGGGCGGCCAGTCACTGACCCTCCCAAAACAGCAGAGGCACCCGCAATCGGGCGCCCCTGGTTGGCAAAGGGATGATAATTTTATTTCGATTTGGGCAATTGCCTGATCCATTCGGCGATAAGGTCCACGCCTTCGCGATGCACGATCGTGCGGGCGAGCTCGGGCATGGCCGTTCCCGGTTCGACGCTGTTCATCCGGAAATGCAGGATGGAATTGGCCGGATCGCCTGGCACCACATCGTGATCGAGCCCTCCGGCGCCATTGCCCGCCGACACTGGGCCTTTGAGGATGCCCAGGTGCGCCGGGGTTTCCTGTCCGTATTCGAGGAACAGGCCGGTATTGTCCGCATCGCCGCCTTTGGTATGGCAATGGGCGCAGTTGACGTCGAGGTAAGCGCGGGCGCGCTGATTCACCGTGTAATGCACGCTATCGTTCCAGACCGGGAATTTTTCCACTTTGGACATTTCCGGCAATCCCTGCAAAATACCCGCTGCCGCCCACTTCTCCAGCTGGCCGAGATGGTTGAGGTTGCGCGCTTTCGGGCCGATAGGGATCAGCTTGCCGGCAGACGCATGGCATCGCTTGCAGTCGTTGGTATTGGGTATCTGGTAATGGGTGGAAACGTGCCGGCCCGCATCGTCGGTGAGGGTGATGGGCAGCCGGTCGCCGGTGATCCATTTCTCTGCTTCGGTCTGCTGCGCATTCCATTTGTAATTCATGACCTTCCAGTTGCCGTCTGCCGGGTCTTTGTGCAGGAGGCGCGTTTCCAGCAGTACTTCTTTCCCCAGACTGTCGCGGTACGCGAAATTCTTCACGAGGTACGTGCCGTCGGGGAAATCCATCGGCCCGGCCTGGGCATACTGCATGGTGCTGCCTTCCGGCAACACGATGAAGCGTTTTTTAACGGTATAGTCGGTGAAAAGGGGCGTTGCCAGTTCGTAAGGATGCACCCGGCCGGCGGGCTGTAAATCCTTCAGCGTTCCGGTAAAGAAACCGTAGTCCGAAAGTTTGTCCAGGAACCCCGACGCCGGGCGCTTTGCGGGCTGGGCGCAGCCCATCGCGAAAATTCCCATGCATGCCAGTGCTGTCACTATTCTCATTCTCATTTCGTTGCGCGTCATTTACAGATGAAAGGTTGCATATCGGTGGATGGTTTCCAGTTCGGCTTGCCGATGTTCATGCCGTCTGCATTTACGAGGAGGTTGTCGCCGGTTTGACGGATGCAGATGGAATCCGGGTTGACTTTGTTTTCCTGTGTGATGACGTTGGTGGAAATGCCGTCGTACACGATCGGCGGGATCCTTTTGCCGAGGGCTTTTTCAATCCCCACCAGAATCTGACCCGTATGGTGATGATACACCGGTTCAGGGAAAGCTGCGGCCATTTCGATGGTATTGTCGTGGATGAACACGTTTTGCGACACGGGGAAGTAGTTCGCATTGATCTTTTCACCCGCTTTCGCATCTACGAAAAAGCCGGATACCATGGCGATGGCGGCGGAATTGTTGTTGATGATCTTGTTGTTGTAGATCTCCACATTGGACGTAGCCTGGATGATCACCCCACAGCCGGGCGCTGCGTTGCCTACGCCCCAGGTGGTGCCGAAGCTCCCGGATTTGGCGAAGTTGCGCTCGTTGTTGTCGTGGATATTGTTGTTGTAAGCCTTCACCTGGCCGCCCCGCTGCGAAAGATCGGGGAGGTCGAACACGAGGAACCCGGCCGTGTTGCCGTAAAACTCGTTGTCATACACTTCTGCGTTGGTCGTATTCTCGATCTCGCAGCCGGCCACATTTTTGTAAGCTTTGCTGTTCCTTACGATGGCCTTGTTGGATTGCCCTACGTAGATGCCTGCATCAGATGCGCCCTGTGCGTAACAGTTCTCTACCAACACGTTGTTGCAGAGCACGGGGTAGATGCCATAACCGCCGCTGGTGCTGTCTGCCTTCTCCCAAATGGCGTGCAGGTCGCGGAACACGACGTCTTCACTTTTGTTCACTTTGATGAGGTCGCCTTTCGATTCGCGGATGGTCATCCCGCTGATGGTAAAGCCTTTCACTTCCGCCACGCGAATGCCTTCGCCACCCTGCGTCTGCCCCGAAAAATCGAGGATCGTTTTATCAGGACCGGCGCCGCTGATCTTGATGTGCTTCAGTTGCACGAGGCTGAGGTTGTTGAATTTGTAAGTGCCGGCTTTCAGCTCCACAGCGCTGCTGTCTGTCAGCGTGAGGAAGGCTTCCGTGATTTTGGCTTCCTCGCCGGGGCCGAATACCAGGGTTTGCTTGTAGCCGTCGGCGGATTTTTTCTCCGGGGCGCTGCAACCGGCCGCCAAAGCCAGTGCCAGCAAGGGAATGGAATATTTCATGTCGATGGTTTTTAGAATACGTTATAAGCGTAGGTGATATAATACACGCCGCCGATGCCGGGGCTGCCGAAGCCGGTGTAATAATATTTGTTCGTGAGGTTGGTACCGCCCAGCTTGATCCTGCTCTTGATTTTCGGTAATTTATAACTTACCTGTGCGTCCAACACTACATTGGCGTCTATCGTCCCGCTCGCAAACCCGATGGAGTAGAAATACGCCGGCCGGTAGCGGAGGCTGGTATTGAAGGAGAACAACTGTTTCTTCCCGAGGCCCGAATTGCCGAATTCCGCGTTGATTTTCCAGTTGGGGGTGTTGAAGTTGTTGATCTGGCTGTTGTTCCTGTTTTTGAGGAAATCGGAAGAGAAATTGACCCTTGCCCCGAAGTTACGGGAAAGATCGACGCTCACGCTCGCCGCATACCCGTAAGTGTTCACTTTCTCGGCGCCGTTGAATGCGATGTTGTAGGCGATGTACTTGTCGCGGTCTTTGAAGTCCGCCACGTCGTTGGAGCCTGGTGTATTCGCCACGTTCACATATCCGATGAAGTTCTTCCAGGTGGAATAATATCCCAGCACGTCGATCAGCACCCGCTTGGCCACGAGGGCGGAATATCCCAGTTCGAACGCGTCTACCGACTGCGGTTTGATATCCTTCGGCTCAAATTTCACGAGTACCGACGGGTCGTTCGTCTGCCGGTATTTGTTCACGCTTTCCAGCAAATATGGCTGGTACTGGTCGAATTTATACTCGCCGTACAACAGCCGCGCCGATCCGCCGGAGGCATAGGTATTGTAATCCACCAGCGTGCTTTGCAGCGATTGTATGTTGGACGGGAAGCTGTACGCGTTCTGATAGGAGAACCGCAGGAAGTGCTCTTTCGTGGTCTCGAACACGGCCGACAGGCGGGAAGTGGTCCGCGGTCGGTCGAACAGGGTGTTTTTGTCGAACCGGAAAGCCGCGCCCAGTTTCAGTTTATTGTCGATCATTTTCTTCGAGAAATGCGCGAACGCGCTGTATTCCGCCACGTTGATGGGGCCGTTGTAGTCAGGGAACAACGTGCCTTTTGAATCGAGCTTGTACAGGCGGTAGTTCAGCCCGGCGATCACTTCCGCCCACTTCACGAACTTCGAGAAATTATACTGGAACTCTGCGTTGTAGAGTTTACTGCGGTCGAGGAAAAGCGTGCCACCTTTGGAAGTGGGAATGGCGGAAATGCTGTCGCGCAGCCGGTTGAAATGGTCGCTGCCCGCCAGCGGCCTGCCGATGTCTGCCGTAGCCCGCGCGGTATTGTGCGCGTCTGTGAGGGATTGGCCGGTGGCCAGCGCGGTGATGAGCGCCACGGTGTATTGCGGGTACCATCCGTCGCCGGTGGAGCCGTCGTAACTGGGTTTCCAGGCTTCGTTCACGAGTTGCGCGGTGGGGCTGGCGATGATGGTATTTCCCGAATTTTCCCGCGTGGTGTAGGCGCGCACGAACCAGTTTTCTGCCCGGAGCTCTGCGCGGTACTGAGCCAGTTTGAACCCGTCCAGCGCGTAACGGGTGTCGTTACTGTAAACCGCGGTGCCTTCCCCGTAGGTGCCGGAAACGATGGCCTGGAGACCGGGTTTGATATTGTATCGGATTTCGCCGTTGAATTTCAGCATTTTAGCGTCGTTGCTCAGGTAGCCGTATTCCGGGTACCCGGTGCGGGAAACGTAATTCGTAGGGTTGGCGAGCAGCGGGTCCACGATGGGCGCGGTGGAAGGGTCCATCGCTTTGATGGCTTCGAGGAAGGGATTGATGTCTACCGAAGTTTTGCTGCCGTAGGAGTTGACGCCGTTGTAATTAGGATCGGTGTATTTCGATCCCATGCTGTTGGTGTTGCTGGTATCTGCGGCGAGCCAGTCTTTCGCTTTGGTGTATTGCACGTTTACCTTGAACGCCAGGCGGTCGTTCACTTTTTTGGCCCAGCGGAGCGTCCAGTCGTAGTAGGGAGACGCGCCCATGGGGTCGTTTCCTTTTCCTTTTTTGATGTGGTTTACGCCCTGGGTGATCTGGAAGCTGAGGCCCTGGTATTTGAAGGGGTCTTTGCCGGTCATGACCAGCGTGCCGTTCAGGCCACGGGAGCCGTACAGCGCGGAGGAGGCGCCGGAAAGGAGCTCGAGGTTGTCGACATCCAGTTCCGTAAGGCCGATGGCGGCGCCGAGGGGGAAGTTGAGGCCGGGGGCCTGGTTGTCCATCCCATCTACCACCTGGGTGAAATTGGTGTTGCCGCTGGTATTAAAACCGCGCGTCGTGATGGTGGTGAAGGTGAGGGAGGAAGTGGTGATGTCTACGCCCTTGAGGCCCTGGAGCATGGAATAATAGCTGGGCTGGGGGGAATTCATGACATCTTTGTTGTCGATCCGTTCGATGGTTACCGGCGATTCGATTTTCCGCTGGATGTTCCGGCTGGCGGAAACAACGACTTCGGTGCCGAGGATGGAGGCGGGGTCGAGCTGAACGTCTATGGCGCCCGCACTACTGACGAGCACTTCCTTGGTGCCGTACCCTACGGAGGAGAAAACGAGGGTCACGGGGAGCGGGGCCTTCAGCGTGAAGCGGAAGTTCCCCTGGTCATTGGTATAGTCGCCGTAAGGCGTGTTGCGGGCTTTAACGGATACCGCTGGTACCGTTTCCCCCGTTTGGCTGTTCCGCACCTTGCCTGTCAACACGTGTTGGGCATGTGAAGACCATGCAGACAGCATGGCTATCGTGAACAGTAGCATCAGTTTGTACATGGGCGAGTAATTTTGGTTGGGATGGTAAAGGCGATATTATGCAATTACCATTCACCGGGTGCCTGTACAATACTGTTTCGGGGTGAAGGAACGGGGTTGCGGGGTGAAATTCAGGAATCAGGGGTGAATTTCTGCTGGAACTGGGGCAGGTAACTGGCGGAAACGGGCACGGGCTGGTCGTCCAAACCTTCCAGCAACAAATAATGTCCCTTCGCGTTTTTCTTGAATAACAACACGTTGGATATATTTACCATGTAAGACCGGTGTGCCCGGGTGATGTTGAACCCCGCAAGCTGGGGCTCCAGCTTTTTGAGGGACGAACGCACCAGTTCCTTTTTCACCCCCTGGCCATTCCGGTAAAAAACCTGTACATAGTTATCTTCCGCCTTCAACATCAGCAGGCTCGCCGGCGGAAGGCTCAGGGCCAATTTGTCGTATTCATCCCTGATGAGGAGGTGTTCCGCCACTTTTTCTTCCACTGCCGGGATGGGGACCGGGGCCGGCTGGATCTGAGGGGCTCCCCGCTGAAACCACAGCAAAGCGATGGAGTAGGGAAGCGCCAGCACGCCGAACCCATATTTATAGGTATCCCAATATTCCGACCAGGAGAAAGACAGGTAATCGTGCAGCGAAACATTGACGATGTTAACGATGGCGGCCACCAGCATCGATTCGCCCATGAACCAGGCCAGGAACTGCCAGTGCCGGAGGGGCTTCTTCCCTTTCAGACGCATCAACCCGAACTGTGAAATGCTCAGCGCGGCGATCCCGCAGCCGGAAAATACCGCAAACACGCCCGTGACCGTCACCGGCCCGCCGTTATACCACTGGTTCATGTTGAATGGCGTGAACAGGCACATGAAAACAAAACTGAACGCGCCGCAAAATGCGATGAGCAACAGCCGGTTACCGACAGGCTCCAGCAGCCGGAACGGGGCCGCGAGCCAGGCAGGGATAGCGGGCAGGCGGCTGGAGGGAAGCATGAGCGTTTCTTTCATAGTCCGTGGATTGTTCCGGTAATTTATCGATCTTTTTCCAATTTCCACCACCCACGCCGCCCCGTTATTTTTATCGTACCTTTACCGCCGAATTTAAAACAGATATGTACAAAGTCGGCGAATATAACCAGCTGGAAGTCAAAAAAGAGACGGATTTCGGCGTATATCTTGATGGTGGCGGGGATACGGAAATCCTCCTGCCCAAACGCTACGTTCCCAGCGGCACCCGCCCGGGCGACGAGCTTACCGTTTTCCTCTACCACGATTCCGAAAACCGGCTGATCGCCACTACTGACAAGCCGAAAGGCGTGGTGGGCGATATCGTTTCCCTCAGGGCGGTAGACACTACCCACCAGGGCGCGTTCCTGGACTGGGGCCTTGCCAAAGATCTCTTTGTTCCCCTTTCGCAGCAAGTTTCCAAGATGCATAAAGGACAGGATTATCTTGTCATGATATACCTCGACGAGCTTACCGGCCGCGTGGCCGCCACCGAAAAGATCGATCCTTTCCTCAGCAACGATCCGCTGACCGTCCAGGAAAAGGATGGGGTGGATTTGCTGGTGTACCGCCGGTCAGATATTGGATTCGTCACCATCGTCAACAACCGCCACACCGGGATATTGCATTATTCCGATGTATTCCGTCCGCTCGATATCGGCGACCGCCTCAAAGGTTTCGTCAAAGCCGTGAAGGAAGATAATAAGCTCGACGTGGCGCCGGGCCAATCGGGGTACAACCGGGTGGAAGACGAGGGCTCCCGCATGCTGCGGCTGCTCCGCGAGCACGATGGTTACCTGCCCTACCACGATAAATCGGACCCCGACGAAATCCGCGAGTTCTTCGGCATGAGCAAGAAGACTTTCAAGATGACCGTGGGCGCGCTCTACAAGCAACAAAAAATCGAACTGACGAAAACCGGCATCAAGCTGATAGAAGAATAAACATCCTGCACAACATGAAAGACTTCAAGCAACATTTCGTGATCCCCGCACCGCCCGAAGAAGTGTACCAGGCACTTACCCGCGAAGCCACCATCCGGCTGTGGACGGGCGACGTGGCGGAAATGAGCACCGAGCCCGGTTCCGAGTTCTCTTTGTGGGACGGCAGCATTGCCGGCCGCAACCTTGAGTTCGAAGAAGGGAGGAAGCTGGTGCAGGAGTGGTACTTCGGCGACCAGGAGCCCGCGTCTATCGTAACGATCATCCTGCATCCGCATAAAAAGGGCACATCGGCGGAGTTGCGCCATTCCAATATCCCCGACGAAGCGTTCGACGATATCGTGGAAGGCTGGCGGGATGCGTATTTCGGTTCGCTGATCGATTTTTATACGGAATAGCCGGACGCGTATGGCCAAAAAGAAAAAGAACGAAGCGGAAATCAAGGCGGTGACGGTCAACGAATTGAAAAAGGAGATGCTGTCGCTGCCACACGCGGAACTGGTGGAAATATGCCTCCGGCTGGCGAAATTCAAGAAGGAAAACAAGGAGCTGCTCAGTTACCTGTTGTTCGACGCATCTTACCCCGAAACCTACCTCGACCAGGTAAAGGCTTACATCGATGCGGAATTCGAAAATCTCGGTACCACGCATGCTTATCTGGCGAAGAAAACGATCCGAAAGATCCTCCGCATTACCAATAAGCACATCCGTTTTACGCAATCCAAAACCGCGGAGATCGAGTTGCTGCTGCATTTCAGCAAGCGGCTCCGCCGCGCGGGGGATTTGCTGAAAAGCAGTGTGCAGCTGGGGAATCTGTATTTCCAGCAGTTGCGCAAGATCGAAAAAGCGATCGACGCCCAGCATGAGGATTTGCAATACGATTACCGCCGTGAGCTGGAGTTGTTGGCGAAGGTGTAAGTGCGAAAGACGCCCAGCCTGAGGATTAGTAATATGAATACAGCCGTCAGCTGGATTGTTGACGGAAGTGTAAGCGCGATCGACGTTCTGCATGTGGATTTGCAATATAACTACCGACGTCAGCTGGATTGTTGACGAATGTTTAAGCGCGACCGATGCCAGCATGAGGAATTGCAATATTACTACCGCTGTGAGCTGGAGTTGTTGACAAAGGTGTAAGTGCGACCGACGCCCTGCATGTGGATTTGCAATACGATTGCCGCCGTGAGCTGGAGTTGTTGGCGAAGTTGTAAAAGCGATCGACGCCCAGCTTGAGGATTACCAATATGACTACAGCCGTCAGTTGGAGTGTTGACGAATGTGTAAGCGCGACCGACGCCCAGCATGTGGAATTGCAATACGATTACCGCCGTGAGCTGGAGTTGTTGGCGAATGTTAAAGCGCGACCGATGCCAGCATGAGGATTTGCAATACGAGAACCGACGTGAGCTGAAGTAGTTGACAAAGGTGTAAGTGCGATCGACGTCCAGCAAGTGGATTTGCAATACAACTATGCGCGATTTGTTACAACTAACATAAAACCCAACTATCATAAAACCCCCGATCATGAAACTCCTGACCCTACTAACGGGCGCCTGCATACTGGGTTGCCTTATTCCCGATTCAACTTTTGCCCAGCAAGCGGTCCGCGCGCGCGACCTGGGGATTCCCCTCACCGGCAAAACCGGCAAATTCAATGCGATCACAGACGTTCCGGGTGTAAAGGTGGGGCTGACCACCCTCATTTCCGGCGAAGGCAACCTGCAAACCGGGAAAGGCCCCGTGCGCACAGGCGTAACGGCCATCCTGCCGCGCGGCAATACCTATGACCCGGTATTCGCAGGATGGTACGCGCTGAACGGCAACGGCGAAATGACCGGCACCACCTGGATTACGGAATCCGGGTTCCTGGAAGGGCCCGTCACCATCACCAATACCCACTCCGTCGGCATCGTACGCGATGCAGTGGTGGAATGGCAATACAAGCACAAACACTTCCTTCCCCTGGAAGAAACCGACGGACTGTTCTGGGCCCTGCCCATCGTCGCGGAAACCTACGACGGGATGCTCAACGATATCAACGGCATGCACGTTACTAAAGAACATGTTTTTCATGCGTTGGACAGCGCCACATCCGGCCCGGTAGCGGAAGGCAGTACGGGTGGCGGCACAGGCATGGTGAGCCATGGGTTCAAGGCAGGAACGGGCACCTCGTCCCGCGTGGTGCGCGTGGGAGATTCGGCCTATACGGTGGGCGTGCTCGTTCAGGCGAACCACGGTGCATTCCGGCATCTCACGATCGCGGGCGTGCCGATGTGGCCGGAGCTGAAAACGAAGGAATGGCGCATGAAATTCGGCGAAGCCAAACCCGGCACCGGCTCCATCATCGTGATCGTAGCCACCGATGCACCATTGTTACCGCATCAGCTCAATCGCATTGCACGGCGGGTAGCACTGGGCGTTGCCCGGGTGGGCGGAATGGGAGAGAACTCTTCCGGCGATATCTTCCTCGCCTTCAGCACAGCCAATCCCAAAGCCTCCCACCGCGACGTAGCTCCCAAACTCAATATGCTCCCCAACGATCAGATCGACCCGCTATTTGCCGCTACCGTTTTCGCAACGGAAGAAGCGATCCTCAATGCCATCGTGGCCGGGAGAGATATGACCGGGATCAACGGGAACTTTGTGCCGGGGATCCCTCACGCAGAAATCATCCGCCTGCTCAAAAAGTACAGCCGCTACGCCGGAAAATAAATAATTGATTAACTGTCCGTATTATCGGAAGCGGGCCCGCATCAACCGCGGGACCTGGTGCCGAAGATGTATCCCAGCACGGTCGTGAAGACGGGTAACAAAACATTCAATACGTACTGGAAATTGCGGAAAGCGAAATCCAGTGGTTGGCTTTGGTCAGTTTGGGGCGTGCATGCATGAAGCGCCATTCGAAGCCCGGGCCCCTGCAGTATCCTGGCCCCGGGTAATGCAGGCGCCCGACTTTGGTTGCATCCATGTTCCAGGCAAATGAGGGCATACAAAACGATGGCGCCTGCAATCATCCAAAGTAAACTTTTAGCGAGCTGCATGCCGGCCTTTTGTTCCGCGGTCAATTGATTGGATGCTACCCGCTTGGTACCCAACTTCTGTTTATTTTTGTCCATAGGCGAAATTTTGTCTTCTTCGTTCAATGTTCTCGATTGCCGTAGTTGTGATGCGCGTCTGTTTCTGCCGGACGGAATCCTCGGAAAGGATCTCTTTCCCTTCCCATGTTTCCTGCAACACCCATTGGTAAATAGCGACCATTTCCTGGCAAAGCTCCGTACGGTCATAAATACCGGATTGCAGTTGCATTTCTTGCATCATGTCGTCGGGGATCGTTAATTCGAATGTCATAATCGAAGTGTTTTATTTTATCAATTATATCATTAATTGCAACACGAAATATTTTTTTTGCCACATTATTTAATCGTCATTGCGAAGAGAATGTTTCACGCAAAGGTTTTGCTGTAACGGAATTATTTTCAATCCTCATTATGGAACGTTCGTATCTGCGCATTTGCTGTTGGTTTCAGCCGGCACGTCGTCTTCAACACTATTTGGAAACCTCATAAGTAATCAGTTTTAGCAACCAACGATACAGGAAATTCCCGTGCGAAAAATTTTCCGGCCGGCATTTATTTTTTCGACACTTTTTTTCGATTATCTTGGAACAGTTAAACGTCTACGCTATGATCAACCGCAGAGATTTTATCGGGCTTTCGCTCAAAAGCATCGTCCTCATCGGCGCCGGTTCCGCGCTGCAATCCTTTGCGCCGGGCAGCTTCGTACTGCCTCCCCGCAGGAAAGTGAAACTTCGCTTCGCACTGGCCTCCGACGGCCATTACGGCCAGCCGCAAACCACATTCGTCGAGAACCACAGCGCCATGGTCCAACTCCTCAACAAGGAAGCCGCCGGCAGAGGGCTCGATTTCACCGTCATCAACGGCGATGTTTTCCATAACGAACCCGCTCTCATCCATCCCGCAAAAGCCGCGTGGGACCAACTCTCCACCAAATATTACGTCTCCCACGGCAACCACGACATGATCGAGGAATCCGAATGGGAAAAAGTCTTCGGCACCCCATGGCACCACGATTTCACCGTCGGCAACAACGCCTTCGTCGTCCTCAATACAGCCGATATCAAAGGCAAATATGTTTGTCCTGATCTCGACTGGACGCGCGATCATCTCGCCAAGCACACCAATGCCAAAAACCTCTTCGTTATCCAGCACATCACCCCCGTGAAATGGACCGAGCACGGCATCGATTGCCCCGAATTGGTGGATATGTTCTCCAAACAGCAGAACCTCCGCGCCATTTTCCACGGTCACGACCACGCGGAAGACGGCATGAAGGAAAAGAACGGCAAACATTACTTCTTCGACGGCCACCTCGGCGGCAGCTGGGGCGTGTCCTATTTCGGGTACCGCATCGTGGAAGTGCTCCAGAACGGGGACGTCCTCTGTTACCAGGTAAACCCCAAAGCCACGGACCCCGTCAATTCCACCACCGTCAAACGATAACTGCATTTTCACCGTCTTTGGCTGAATCTTCGCATGGCCGCGGCAAACCCGGAATATCTGATTATCTTCTCGTCCAATTACCACGATTATGAACATCCGATTTTCATTGCCGCTGCTATGCGGATTGCTTTGCCTGTCCACCTCCCTCAGCGCCCAATTGCAATGGCGCGAAGTAATGCCCGGCGTCTGGAAAGGCACCGCCGGCACTCCCGGCAAAGTGACCCTCCTCGGCATCGCCGGCGCCACGCCAGACAGCAGCGCCCTCGCCAAACTCCCGTCGCCCGCCTTCCCGCTCGATCCCAACGAAATCGCCGTGAAGCTCGCTGACGGGAAAGTCTATCTCCGCTTCCCCCTCGAACGCAACGAACAACTCTTCGGCCTGGGCCTCAATTTCAAAACCGTGAACCAGCGCGGCCGTGTCAGCCAACTGCATGTAGACCACTACGGCGGAAAAGACGATGGCCGCACCCACGCGCCCGTGCCGCTGTATATTTCGTCCCGCGGATACGGCGTGCTCGTCGACGCAGCGCGCTATATCACCGTTTACGCCGGCACCGCCGTGCGCGTGGATACCAAAAATCCGCCCGTCCTGCACGACCGCAACGGCAACAAAGACTGGGATTCCCAACCCTATTCCGACGCCGTGGAAATGCTCGTGCCGGCAGAAGGGGCGGAGGTCTACATTTTCGGCGGCCCCACCGCCATGAACGCTGTTCAGCGATACAACCTCTTCAACGGAGGCGGATACCTGCCGCCCAAATGGGGCCTGGGTTTCACGCAACGCGTGCCGACGCTGTACGGCCAGGACGATATCATCCGCGAAGCGAAGGAATTCGAAACGCACAACTTCCCGCTGGATTTCATCGGCGTGGAACCGGGATGGCAATCCATGTCGTACCCCTGTACGTTCGAGTGGGACAAAAAGCGATTCCCCGATCCCGCGGGTTTCATCAATACACTGGGGAACATGGGCGTGAAGGCCAATCTCTGGATCAACCCCTACGTTTCCCCCAAAAGCAGCCTGTATGCGCCTATCAAGCCGCTTTCCGGGTCGCATACGGTGTGGAATGGACTGGTGGCGGATTTCACGCTGCCGAAGGCGAAAGCCCTCTTCCGCGAGCACTTCATCAAAAACCATATTTCCCTCGGCGTCAGCGGCTATAAAATGGATGAGAACGATGGATACGACAAATGGCTCTGGCCCGATGTGGCCACCTTCCCGTCGGGCACATCGGCTGAAGAAATGCGCCAGATCTACGGTCTTGCCATGCAACAAATGACCGACGAATGGTTCCGCGAACAAAACCGGCGGACGTACGGCCTGGTACGCGCGTCCAACGCAGGCGCCAGCCGTTTTCCCTACGTGATCTATAACGATTATTATTCCCATCCCGACTTCATCACCGCCCTGGTCAACAGCGGCTTCATTGGCGTGCTCTGGACGCCGGAAGTGCGTGCCTCCAAATCGGCCGAAGAATGGGTGCGCCGGATGCAATCGGTATGTTTTTCGCCGATGGCCATGCTCAACGCCTGGGCAGACGGCACCAAGCCCTGGTCGTTCCCCGAAGTGGAAACCGCCGTGCAAGAGGTGGCCATGCTTCGCATGCAGCTGCTCCCATACATTTATTCCACTTTCGCGCAGTATAAATTCGAAGGAAAACCGCCTTTCCGGTCCATGAACCTCATCGACGGCTTCGCGTATACGGCCCAGGTAAGCGGCGGAAAGCTCGACGCCACGCTGAACCCCTACGAAGCCAAAACCCGCTCCGAGCTGAAAGACCAGTATATGATGGGCGACAATATCATCGTGGCGCCCTTCTTCGCCGGTGATACCGCCCGGAAAGTGTATCTCCCGAAAGGCAAATGGTATGATTTCTACACGGGTGAACTGGCTGGGGAAGACGGGGTGATCAGCATAAAAGCGCGGCTCGACCGCATCCCGCTCTTCGTGCGCGACGGCGGCCTCGTTCCCATGGTGCCCCCGCGCCGGCAAGCCCCGAAAACAGGGGAGGTGCTCCCGCTCGAAGTGCGGGTGTACGGAAAAGCACCCGGCTCGTTCGTGCTGTACGACGATGATGGCAATACCTTTGATTTTGAAAAGGGCCAATTCACGAAAGTCTTGCTCAAAGCCGAAAACGGGAAAGGAAGCATGGAAAAGCCCGCTTCCGGGAAGCCCTTCGGCTACGCCCCCAAAGTCAAATGGACGTTCATGACCGCACAGGCGAAATAATCCGCCTTTTATCCCTTTGATGCCGTAAAGAGCGATTTATTTCCCATATTGGGATATAAATCGCTCTTTATTTGCATATGAAATCAACCTTAGCCGCAGCATGCCTGCTTTGCTGCACAACCGTTTTTGCTCAAAAAGCTCAAAAACCGGCTCCGGAAGCGGAGAAAGCCGAAGCCGGCACCGGTGCCGTTGAGCGGAAGCTCGAGATCGACCGCTCGGTAGTCACCACCCACGAAGCCACCATCAAAGGCCAGCGTGTGCCGTATAAAGTTACCGCCGGCACATTGCCTGTCTGGGACGACGACGGTAAAACCATCGCCGGGGTATTTTACACTTATTTCGAGCGCACCGGCGTAGCCGACCAGGGCGCCCGGCCGCTGGTATTCTCCTTCAACGGCGGGCCGGGAACGGCTTCCGTGTGGATGCAGATCGGGTACACCGGGCCGCGGGTGCTGAAAATCGACGACGAAGGCTATCCCGTGCAGCCGTACGGACTGAAAGACAATCCCCATTCCATCCTCGACGTGGCCGATATCGTGTATGTAGACCCCGTGAACACGGGATTCTCGCGCATGGCCAATAAAGACGTGCAGGGATCGAAATTTTTCGGGGTGAACCAGGACGTGAAATATCTCGCCGAATGGATCAGCACGTTCATCACGCGGAATAAACGCTGGGCCAGCCCCAAATACCTCGTGGGCGAAAGCTACGGTACCACCCGCGTGTCCGGACTGGCGCTGGAACTGCAGAATTCCCAATGGATATACGTGAACGGCGTTGTCCTCGTATCGCCCACGGAGCTGGGGATCGAGCGGAACGGCCCGGCGGAAGCGGCGCTCCGGCTGCCGTACTTCGCGGCTACGGCATGGTACCATAAAGCCCTCACGCCCGAATTGCAGCAGAAAGACCTCAACGCCATGCTCCCGGAAGTGGAAGATTTCACCATCCGCGAATACCTGCCCGCACTGGCGCTCGGGGGAAACCTGCCCGATGCGAAGAGAAAGGAGATTGCCGCGAAAGTGGCGCGTTATGCCGGTATTTCCGAAAAAGTAGTGTTGCAGAACAATCTCGATATTTCGCCGAATTTCTTCTGGAAGGAACTCCTCCGCGACCGCGGCTTCACCGTTGGCCGGCTGGATTCCCGCTACCTGGGGATCGATAAAAAAGACGCCGGACAGGGTGTGGATTACAATGCGGAACTGACTTCCTGGCTGCATTCCTTCACCCCGGCCATCAATATTTACATCCGCGAGGAACTGAAATACAAGACAGACCTGAAATACAATATGTTCGGGCCCGTTTGGCCGTGGGACCAGTCCAATAACCGCACCGGCGAGAATCTCCGTCAGGCCATGGCCCAGAACCCTTACCTGCACGTGTTCGTACAAAGCGGGTATTACGACGGCGCCTGCGATTATTTCAACGCCAAATACAATCTCTGGCAAATGGACCCCGGCGGCAAGCTGAAAGACCGGATGTCGTTCGAAGGATATCGCAGCGGACACATGATGTACCTGCGCAAAGACGATCTGGCTACCAGTAACGAGCACCTCCGCCAGTTCATCCTCAAATCCATCCCGAAAGAAGGACAGGCCGCGAAATACTGATCTGTTCACACGATAATGCAAACCGTCACTCATTGGGTGGCGGTTTTTTTATGTAACGGAAATGGGAAATCAAAACAGGGAAAGCTGGGGCGTTTCCGGGCGTTCGTCGTTGAAGTTGGACACCGTGATGCCGAGCAACCGGATTTTGGCGCCTTCTTCTTCCGGATCGGTTTTGGCGAGGAGCTGTTTGGCGGCGCCGGCAATGGTTTCCGTGTCGGAAATGGGGTGGATGGTGGAATGGTTCCGCGTGATCTGCCGGAAATCGCTGTATTTCACTTTCAGGGTAACGGTGCGGCCTTTGAGTTGATGCTTTTCCAGGCGGGATGCGACTTTGACGGCCAGTTTGTCCAGCTCCGGGTTCATTTCGGCGAGGGTGGTGAGATCGTGGGGGAAGGTGTCTTCCGCGCCTACGGACTTCGTTTCCCGGTGGGGCTGCACGGCCCGGTCGTCTTGCCCGCGAACGATGCGGAAGTAGAACCGGCCTGCTTTGCCGAAGTGCTGGACGAGATCGTTTTCCGACAGTTTTTTCAGGTCGGCGCCTTTGAAAAGCCCCATCCGTTGCATCTTGTCGGCCGTTACTTTTCCCACTCCGAAAAACTTTTCCACGGGCAGGTTTTCCATGAAGGTTTCGACCTGGGCGGGGGCGATGAACGTGAGCCCGTCGGGTTTCTGCATATCCGACGCGATTTTCGCCACGAATTTATTGACGGAAACGCCGGCGGAAGCGGTGAGGCTCAGCTCGTCGCGTATCGCCTGTTTGATCTGCTGTGCGATGGCGATGGCGGAACCGATATTGAGTTTGTCGAGGGTAACGTCGAGATAGGCTTCATCCAGCGAAAGCGGTTCGATGAGGTCGGTATAGCGTTGGAAGATGGATCGGACGTGGCGGGATACGTCGCGGTAGACATCGAACCGGGGATATACGAAAATGATCTGTGGACAAAGTTGCAGGGCTCTTTTGGAGGGCATGGCGGAGCGAACGCCGAATTTTCTTGCTTCGTAGCTGGCCGTAGCCACCACTCCGCCACGCCCTTCCGGTGAGCCGCCCACGGCAATGGGTTTGCCGCGGTACTCCGGATGGTCGCGCTGCTCCACCGATGCGTAGAAGGCATCCATGTCGATATGAATGATTTTGCGGAGCGTCATGTCCGCAATTTACGCAAGAAACGGGAAGGTGCAGCGCAACCCTGGGGTCAGCGGGCCGAGTATTTCGGCATCACGAGCAGTTTCACGACCGTGTGGGCGATCGCGGAGAGGCCCAGTGCCACCACCAGGATCAGCCAGCGCTTCACGGGCGTATCGAACACGTCCATCACTTCGGAAGTTCCCTTACCGGCAAACAGCGTGGTCATGGCAAAAAGGATAGCCCCGCAGATCCAGAGGGTCAGGTGCGACCAGAGATACTTTTTGCGGTTGTAGCTGTCTTTCCCGAAGGAAGTGAAAAGGAGAAGAACGTGCGCGACGAAAAACAGGGCCGCTGCTGCGGCGAGCAAAACGAATGGAGTCATAGCATCAGGTGTTTAAGGATATAGTACCCCAATATAAGGAATCCCGACAACATTTGTGGCCCACCTTTTGTTCTTCCTTTTATATTGCTAAACCATTTTCTATGCGTATTCTGAACACGATCCCTGTCTGGCTCCTGGCGTTCACAGCGTTAGCTTGTTCTTCCACGCAACAGGTGCCTACCGCCGGCGCAGAAAATATTAAATCCATCGTTCCCGCCCGTTCCTTCGTTTTCAGGGCGCAAACCGTGTTGCCGATGAGCGGCAGAACGCGGCAGGTAGCGGGGGATGGGTATGAAGTGATCATTTCAAAAGACACGGTGAATTCCTACCTGCCGTTTTTCGGACGGGCTTATACCGCGCCGATAGACCCTTCCCGTAATGGGCTCGACTTCATTTCCACCGATTTCGAATATACGGAAACGGCCGGCAAGAAAGGCGGCTGGGAGATCACGATCAAACCCCGCGACAACCGCGATGTGCAGCAAATGTTTTTCACGATTTCGGAGAACGGGTTTGCATCGCTGCAGGTCACGAACAATAACCGGTCGCCCATTTCGTATAACGGCATCATTACGGCCGAAAGCAGCCGTAAGCGGAAGAAATAGTGGTCAGCCATGGGTAAGGGGGACTGGGAGCGAAGGTTTACCTGCTGGCGGAAGCCGCAGGAAATTCCAGCAGCCTGCTGCCGGGGCGTTGGCTTTCATAATCCAGTTTGATCCAGTTGGCGTCTTTAACTTTCCCGATCACCCGCGCTTCGTCCAGCACGCCGTCCCAGAAACGGCCGCCTTTATCCGGGAACTGGCTCTGGTTGCCGATCCCCACGGGATGGTCATCCGATTTCCAGGGGGTATCGAATTTTTCCGTTTTTTCCAGCTTACCATTCACGTACAGGTGAACATACGGGAAATCATGCACCCCGGTGATGTGGTACCATTGTTTCACCCGCATGTCCGTTTTACCGACTACGCAAAGATCGCCGCGCGGCGCGGCCCTTTCCACGCAAATCTCGACCAGGTCCGCTTCCGGCTGATGCCAGTTGCGGATGCCGAACTTCTGCAACCGCCAGGAATTATCGCCTTTGGCAAACATGGTTTCGTATCCCGGAAGCACTCTTTTGGCTTCGTCGCCCGCATTGGAATAAGTATCGGCATACGCCCAGATGGAAAACGTCATTTGTTCCACGAGGTCGAACAGCTTGCGCTTGTCGCTATCTACCTTGATCCATTGTTTTTCCGGGTACCGGAAGCGTTGTGCCTTGCCCAGCACGCCTTTCACCGTGCTGTAGGGCATCATGTTGACACCGGTGGCATTGGCTTCGTTGGCCGTGGCGTCTGCATAGCCGCCTGGGAGGGTGTTGCCGGGCTCCTGGAGGTGCCATACACCGGTGAAGCCGTCGGATACGGGGAAAACCTCGGCGGGGCGGTCGGCCGAAGTGGCGGAAGCATTGCCCCAGTGCATGTACAGCAGCTGTGTGCGGCTGCTGCCTTTTACGAGGGGAATTCTGACCCATACGAGGGCTTCTTTGGCCGCGGGGTCCCACCACTCGATACTCTGCGGCAGGAAAGGCCCGTCGGGCGTTTCTGAGAACCGGATGTCTGCTCCGTTTGCGATGGCGGCGGAAAAGTTGAAGTTGGACGCATTGAGGGAAACCGCCAGCGGATAGCCCGCCACATCCCCCGGAACATTGGCCCCGGAAGCGGTCGTGTTCAGACGGACAGCGGCGCTGTGGTTCCAGCCGCCGCGCTGTGCAAATGCCGTTTGGGCCAGCATGAGCAATATCAAAGGGAAAACAAGTCGTTTCATAAAATGGAAAGCGGAAGATACTGATTTATCTTTTCTTCCCCGCAACAGAACCCCCGCGCCCCTGGCCGCGTTATAACGGAAGCGATTAAACGCATGCGAAAGGAGACCGGTCAGGCACGAGGAATCCACAATAAGAACTTTAGGCTGAATCGGAAAGAAATAATACTTTCGTGTTATGTATCACCACCAAATATCCGTTGCATGAAAAACAAGATGACCCTTTTGCTGGTACTGCTGCTCTGCGGCAGCTTTGCCGCCAGCGCGCAATTAAAAAGATTCAGTATCGGCCCATATGTAGAAGCCGGCTTCCCGGTCGGGGATTTCAGCAAAACCAACAATACCGGCTATGGCATCGGTCTTAATGCAGATATCAAGCTGGTAGCAGGTTTCGGCGTGACGGGGTCTGTCGGTTACATGCGTTTCGGCGGCAAGTCCGAAAACAATATCGATTATCCCAATGTAGCGGCCGTTCCCGTTCGCATCGGCCTCAAATACAAACTGATTTCTATCCTGTACGTTAAGGCGGAAGCTGGTGCGGCCAATTATACCGGCGATCTCGACGGTTCGGCATTCCTCTTCGCTCCGGGCGTAGGCATCCGCGTGCTCGGGCTCGATGTGCAGGCCAAATGGGAGGGATGGTTTAAGAACGGCACCAACAGCTTCTTCGGGCTGAAGGCCGGGTATAACTTCTAGGAAATTGCCCCCAATAAGGAAAGCCTTCCGGCGCAGGTATTAACACCAGCGCAGGAAGGCTTTTTCTATGGGAAACGATCGTGTTTAGATGCTGCACGACCCGTCGGAACAGGTATTGTCCGCATCGCCCTGTACGTTCACCAACGAAGGGTGCGATTCGCTCCAAACCTTTTCCAGGGTTTGATGAAAGGCTTCTACAGGCTGCGCGCCGCTGATGGCATATTTCATGTCGAACACGAAAAACGGCACCCCGCGGATGCCCAGTTGCTGGGCCTGCGCTTCGTCTTGCCGCACTTCGCCGGTGAAATCCGTGCCTTTCAGTACCTCCGATGCATCCAGGCCCGCTTCTCTGGCGATGGCTTCCAGTACCGGGGTTTCACCGATATGTTTGCCTTCCGTGAAGTAAGCATGGAAAAGGCGCTCTTCGATTTCATCCTGCTTACCATGCTGCGCCGCCAGCTGGATCAGCCGGTGGGCATTGAAGGTATTGGTATGGATGAGCTTGTCGAACTTGAAATCGATGCCCACGGCCTTTCCCGACTCGGAAACCCGTTGGGAGTTCGCCACGGCCGCCTCACGCGTCATACCGTATTTCGAAGCCAGCAATGTATAGTGATCTTCCTTGTAATCCTTTTGCGCATCGGGGTTCAGCTCAAAACTGTGCCAGGTCACCTCCACGTCTTTCGCATGGGGGAACTGGGCCAGCGCGGCCTCCAGGTGGCGTTTGCCGATGTAACAGAACGGGCAGGCCACGTCCGACCAGATGTCTATTTTCATACGCTCAAAATTTAAGCTACAAATATACAAAAATCAGACCATCAGGGGGTATTTGCGACAAGTTGGCGATCGCTTATATGCTTAAAAAAAGCCTTATATTCGGGTATGCTGTTCAGGGAGAAGATATTGGAGCCCATCCGCCAGGGGAAGGTCAAACTGGCATATCGCCGCTGGAAACGGCCGACCGTCAAAGCCGGCGGCACCTTGCTGACGGTTATCGGCCTGCTGCATATCGACGCGGTAGACGAGGTGCCGCTTAAGGATATTACCGACGCAACGGCACGGGAATCCGGCTACGCCACCCGCCAGGCCTTACTAACGGAACTGGATAAACGGGAAGGAACGCTGTTCCGTATCCGCTTTCATTATGGGGGAGACGATCCGCGCATCGCGCTGCGGGAATCCGGAGACATGGCGGCCGGCGAAATGGAAAAACTCCTGAAAAAGCTGGAAGGCCTCGACGAGCGGAGCCCTTACGGCCCCTGGACCAAACGCGCCCTCGGCATCATCCGCCAGCGCCCGGCAGAACGGGCCGGCAATCTGGCCGAAGCGTTGCAGATCGATAAAGACTGGCTGAAGGTCAGCATCCGCAAGCTCAAGAACATGGGCCTCACCGAAAGCCTGGAAATCGGCTACCGGCTGAGCCCGAGGGGCGAAACCGTCCTGGACGCCTGGAAGCGCCGCTGACCCGGCGCGCCGTTCATACCACATCGCTTTGTTTAACAAATAAATATCCCTAGTTTTCCCCCTTCTTAACAACAGAATTATGCCTGCATTACAGCAAACTAAAAATTGGCTCGCCGCCATGGCGGGATGCATTTGCATCTGCTCCACGGCCGCAGCGCAACAACCAGAATCCCGCTACAATGCCTACGAAGCCTTCAACCCGGTGTTCTATCCCGAAAACGGCACAGACGAGCGCACCGCCAGCGGCCGCCCCGGCGCCCGCTACTGGCAGAACGGTGCAGATTACAAGATCGACGTTACGTTCGACGACGTGAAGGAAACCGTTTCCGGCACCGTGATCATCACTTACAAAAACAACAGCCCCGAAAACCTGCCGTTCCTCTGGCTGCAGCTCGACCAGAACATTTACAAGCTCTCGTCGCGCTCCGTAGCCGCTACATCGCCTACGGGCGGCCGCTGGGCCAACCGCAATTTCGATGGCGGGTACAACATCACCAACGTGGCCCTGCTGCAGGCGGGCAAATCGCAGAAAGCGGAATTCAATGTCAACGATACCCGCATGCGCGTAGAACTGCCGCAGGCGCTGAAAGCCAATGGCGGCACGCTCCAGCTGCAGGTGGACTTTTCGTTTTCCATTCCGGAATACGGGACAGACCGCATGGGCATCCTCAATACGAAAAATGGCCGCATTTACGAGATCGCGCAATGGTATCCGCGGATGTGCGTGTTCGATAACGTGCTCGGCTGGAACACGCTGCCCTACATGGGCCAGGGCGAATTCTACCTGGAATACGGCAATATCGATTATAACGTGACGGCGCCGGCCGCGCATATCGTAGTAGGTTCGGGCGAATTGCTCAATCCTGCCGAAGTGCTCACGGCCACGCAGCTCGCCCGCTGGAAACAAGCTTCCGCGAGCGATAAAACCGTGATGCTGCGCGACCTTTCCGAAGTGAATGACCCCGCATCCCGCCCGGCCAAAGAAAAACTGACCTGGAAGTTCCGTTGCGTCAACACCCGCGACGTAGCCTGGGCCGCCAGTAAATCGTTCATCTGGGACGCAGCGCGCATCAATCTGCCCGCAGGTAAAAAAGCCCTCGCCATGAGCGTGTATCCCGAAGAAAGCGCAGGAGATTCCGCCTGGCGCCGTTCCACCGAATTCGTGAAAGGCTGCATCGAACATTATTCCGAAAAATGGTACCCCTACACTTATCCCGTTGCCGTAAACGTAGCCGGGATCGTTGGTGGGATGGAATATCCCGGCATCGTGTTCTGCTCTTCCCGCTCGCAGAAAGGCGGACTGTGGGGCGTAACCAACCACGAATTCGGACATAACTGGTTCCCCATGATCGTGGGCAGCAACGAAAGAAGGTTCGGCTGGATGGACGAAGGTTTTAATACCTTCATCAACGGGATCGCAGACCGGGCTTTCAATAATGGGGAGTTCTATCACCCGCGCGACCGCCATTCCGTGGCCCGCATGATGTTCTACGATTCCGCCGCCGCCATCCTGCACCGGCCTGACGTGATCAAGCCCATGAGCTACGGGACCCTCGGCTATTACAAACCCGCTGTAGGCCTGGAGCTCCTCCGCGATGTGGTGCTCGGCGAAGAACGATTCGACAAAGCCTTCAGATATTATATCGACAATTGGGCGTTTAAACACCCTACGCAGTGGGACTTCTTCCGTGCCATCGAGAACAGCGCCGGTGAAAGCCTGGACTGGTTCTGGCGCGGCTGGATCATCAATAACTGGAAAGTGGATATGGCCGCCGGAACCGTGCTCCAGCGCAACGATTCCACCACCGCCATCCAGGTGATCTGCGTGGAAAAAGCGCCCATGCCGGTGACCGTGGAGATCAAGGAAGCCGACGGCAAAACTTCCCGTGTCGATCTGCCCGTGGAAGTTTGGCAAGGCGGCGGGTCATGGACGTTCCATCACCTCTCCAAAAGCAAAGTGGTGGCCGTTACGGTAGACCCCGACAAGGTACTGCCCGACGTCAACCCCGCGAACAATACCTGGAAACCAGCCCCCTGATAACCGGGACCCGAAATAATTCCGAAGCGCCCCCGGCCGGGGGCGCTTTTTTTCGCCCTTTATTTCATAAATTACGGTAGTTCCACGATGTTCCATGTTCAAGAAACTACTGATCCCGCTATGTCTCGCCGCGTGCTGTTATGCCAATGCACAACAGCCGTCGTACCCCTTTTCCAGCCTTAACATCCATCATGGCCTGAGCAACAACCAGGTTAATTGTATTTATAAGGACGACCGCGGTTTCCTCTGGTTCGGCACGCTCGGCGGCCTCAACCGCTACGACGGTACCAATTTCCGCGTCTTCCGCCACATCTTTTCCGATTCCCTTTCCCTCAGCGACGATTATATCATTGCCCTGTTTTCCGCGCCAGACGGCCGCATGTACGTGCGCACCCGCAATGGCGACAACGTGTACGATCCCCGCCGGGAACAGTTTTCGCAGGCGGCGCCATGGCTGCGGCAGCGCGGGTTGCCTGAAACAGGGCTCACGTCCATGCTCATGGCCGGAGATACCTGCTGGGCGGCGTATGCGGATTCGGGACTATATCGCAAACTGCCCAATGGGCGTGCCGCAAGGATCACACTCCCGATGCGGACAGGCGCGCAGATCGTGGACATCCGCCGGGAAGACGACAAGAATTTGCTGCTACTCTGGCACGATGGCGCCCTCACCCGCATCGATCTCCGCAGCGGCCGCACCATCTGGCATTCCGAAGCGCTTTGTGCAGACGTTACGCGCGGGAACTTACCGTTGGCTTTGTTCGTAGACGCGCAGAAAGATTGCTGGGTGTACCGGCCGGGCATCGACTTTGGCGCGTTGTACTTCCGGCCGTCGACCGGCGAGAAACGCATCGTATCGCGGAAATCGGGCATCCTCAACAACGATATCGTCAACAGCGTCATCCAGGACGACCGGGGGCTCATCTGGATCGGCACCGATCATGGTGGCGTCAACATCCTCGATAAAAACACGTTCAAGGCCCGGTTTTTCGTAAACCGGCCCGAAGATGCCAAAAGCATCGCGGAAAACGCGATCTATGCGTTGTATAAAGACCGCCAGGGCATCGTTTGGTGTGGAACGTACAAGCGCGGCCTGAGCTATTTCGCGGAAAACAAAATGAAATTCGCGCTGCACGACAGCAAGCACGGCGATCCGCTTTCCTTGCCATACAACGATGTGAACTGTTTCGCGGAAGACAAAAAAGGCAATATCTGGATCGGGACGAACGGCGGCGGATTGATCTATTTCGACCGGAAAACACAGCAATACCGCCAATACCGGCACAAACCTGGCGATGATAACAGTCTTAGCAACGACGTCATCGTCAGCCTCCACGTCGATAAATGGGACCAGCTCTGGATCGGGTATTATTTCGGTGGGATGGGCTACTTCAGCAACGGGCGCTTCACGCATTACAGCCATTCCCCGAAAGACGCGAACAGCCTCGCCAACAAAACCGTCTGGAAACTCTATGAAGACCGGCGGAACAATTTCTGGGCAGGCACCCTGGGCGGCGGGCTCGACCGGTTCGACCGCGGCAACGGCATCTTCTATCACAACAGTGTGGACATGGCCAATTCCGTCCATTCCAACTACATCACCGCTTTCGCCGAAACGCCCGCCGGCGACCTCTGGATCGGAACGGCCTACGGCATCGATGTGCTCGATAAATCGAAAGGGATTTTCGTGCACCTGTTGCGCAGCACGCATCAGCTCAGCAACGACAACGTTACGTCCCTGCATTGCGACAAACAGGGCCGCATGTGGGCTGGGACCCGCGAGGGGCTTAGTTATTACGATCCATCTACCCAACTCTTCCGCACGTTCAGGATGGAAGAGGGGTTGCCGGACAATACCATCGTCAGCATTCTGGAAGACGATAACGGTTACCTCTGGGTGAGCACGACGCGGGGCTTATCGCGCATCCGGGCCGCGGGCGAGGGCAGCGCGCTGGCGATTTCCTGCAGGAATTACGACGAACAGGATGGTTTGCAGGGCAAGGTGTTCAACGTCAATGCCGCGCTCCGGCTGAAAAGCGGGGAAATGTTGTTTGGCGGGGCAGACGGGTTCAACCTCTTCAACCCCGCGGAGATTCGTGAAACGAGGACCCCGCCGGCATTGGTTTTCACGGGCCTGCAGTTATTCAACAAAACGATCGCGCCGGGCGAGAATTTCCGCGGCCACACCGTACTGGGCGCATCGCTGCCGGAAACGCAGGCGATCGAATTGCGGTACAATGAAAATGATTTTTCGGTCGATTTCGCTTCGCTGAATTTCCGGCATGCAGACAAGAACCGGTATGAATACAAGCTGGAAGGGTTCAACAAGGAATGGATGCTGACTGATGGCAAGACGCGCCGGATATCCTACACCAATATTAACCCTGGCGCCTACACGCTGCATGTGCGGTCGTCGCCGGAAGACGGGAACCCCACGGGCGGAGGCATCTCGCTGCAGATCAGGATTTTATCCCCATGGTGGGCTACCGGTTGGGCTTACACGATATATGTGTTATTGCTGATCGCGGCGCTGTACCTGGGGCGGATGGCCATCATCCGCAGGGCGCACCGCCGTTTCGCGCTGCAGAACGAGCGCCGCGAGGCACAACGGCTCCACGAGCTGGATATGATGAAGATCAAGCTGCTGACCAACGTCAGCCACGAATTGCGGACACCCGTTTCCCTCATCCTTTCCCCCATCGAGGATTTCATCCGGAAGTCGGCCGATGAGGGCGACCGCCGCCAGTTCCAGCTGATCCGGCGGAACGCGCGGCGCCTCCTCAACCTCGTGAACCAGCTCATGGATTTCCGGAAAATGGAAATGCAGGAACTACGGACAGACCCGCTGCCGGGCGAGCTCATGAGCTTCCTGCGCGAAGCGGTGCAGTCGTTTTCCGACCTCGCCGAGCGAAAGGGCGTTTCCCTGCATTATGCTGCCGGTCAGGAACCGGTGTACGCCCGGTTCGACCACGACAAGCTGGAGCGCATCGTTTTCAACCTGCTTTCCAACGCATTCAAATTCACGCCGGCGGGCGGAAAGGTAGAAGTGTCGGTGGATATATCGCCTGAACCGGAGCGCGCCTGGCTGGAGCTGCGCGTGCGCGATACGGGGATCGGCATTTCGCCCGACCGGATCGGTAAAATCTTCGACCGTTATTTCCAGGCGGATCAGCGCAGCGCGTTCGTAAGCCCCGGCAGCGGTATCGGGCTGGCCATTACCCGCGAGTTCGTGACCATGCAACAGGGGACCGTGGAGGTGGAGAGCGTTCCCGATCAGGGGAGTTGCTTTACCGTGCGGATCCCGTATCAGTTGGTTTCAGCCGATGTAAAAGCGGAGACCGTGGTGCCGGAGGTGCCGGCCAATCCCGCCGGCGACCGTGCCGCCGCGCCACGGAAAGGCAAGCGCAAACCGACGGTTTTGCTGGTGGAAGACACGGAAGATTTCCGTTTTTACCTGAAAGAGAACCTGCAACAATATTACCAGGTGATGGAAGCCGCCGATGGCGAATCCGGCTGGCAAAAAGCTTTGTCGGCCCAACCGGATTTAGTGGTCAGCGATATCACGATGCCGGGGATGGACGGGCTGAGCCTTTGCCGGAAAATCCGCGGCAACGCGCGCACGCGCCACATCCCGGTGATCCTGTTAACGGCCATGGGGGAGGAAACGGTGCAGTTGGAGGGGCTGGATGCGGGGGCAGACGACTATCTCGTGAAACCCTTCAGCTTCGAGATCATGCTGTCGCGCGTGCGCAACCTGCTCGAAAGGAAGGCCCCCGTGCAATGGGTGATCCCCAAAGACGCGGAGCCCGAACAGCTGTCGGCCGACGAAAAGTTCATGCAACGGGCATTGGAAATCGTAGAGAAGCATCTTTCCGACGCTGACTTTTCAGTGGAAGCGCTCAGCCGGGAGTTGCACATGAACAGGGTTTCTGTTTACAAAAGGATTTACGCCCTTTCCGGGCAGCCGCCCATCGAATTCATCCGTTCCGTACGCCTGCGCCGTGCGGCCGATCTGCTTTCAAAGACGGAAATGAACATCGCCGAGGTGGCGTATGAAGTAGGATTCAATAACCCCAAATATTTCGCGCGTTACTTTAAGATGGCCTACCACATGCTGCCTTCGGCCTATGCAACGGCCATGCGCAAACCCTGAAGGCAACAAATCATACCGCTGGAATTAACATTTTAACCCTCCGGTGGCAACATTCGCGCCCCGGATTATAAACATTGCGGTACCCTGCCTCCCGAAGATTCGGGATACTTTTATCCTGCCCTCCGGATGAGGGCCCACGTTTACAATAGTCAACCAAATCAAACGCGCATTTCATTCCACTAATTAACATTCTACGTATGAAAAAAATCAGTTTAGCGGGCAAGCCGAGCCCGGCCTGGTGGATGTTTCTCTGCCTATGGCTGGCCCAGGTGACGGTACTTGCCCAAAATCCCCCTGACCAGAAACGTACCATCACCGGCGTGGTCACCGACCGCGCTTCGCGGCAACCCGTGCCCGGTGCAACGGTAGCCATCAAAGGCACAACGCAGGGCGTGGCCGCCAATAGCGAAGGCCACTTTTCCATCTCCGCGAAAACGGGGGACATTCTCCTGGTCTCGTTCATCGGGATGACGTCGCAGGAAATCCGCATCGGCAGCGCTTCGTCTTACAACGTTTCCCTCGAAACCGACAGCAAAACGCTGGATGATGTGGTGGTGGTAGGATATGGGAAGATGAAGAAGACCGACCAGAGCAGCGCCCAGGTATCCGTTTCCGCCACAGACATCGGCCGGACGGTGAACACCACCATCGACCAGGCGCTCCAGGGCCGTGCTGCGGGCGTTTACGTGACGCAGAACTCCGGTCAGCCGGGCGGCGGCGTATCGGTCGTGATCCGCGGGGTGAATACGCTCAGTGGCACCAATGAGCCGCTGTACGTGATCGACGGGGTGCAGATCCAGCCGGCTACCGTGTCTTACGGCAATACCAGCTCGATGAACCCTTTGGCAGGGATTAACTCCAATGATATCGAGTCCATGGAAATTTTGCAGGGCCCGTCCGCCACGGCGATCTACGGTTCCCGCGCCACCAACGGCGTGGTGCTGGTGACCACCCGCCGGGGCAGGCAGGGGCAGATGAAAGTGGGCTATAATTATTTGTATACGCTGCAAGACAAACCGGAAGAAGTAGCCACGCTCAACCTCCGGCAGTATGCGATCATGAACAACGAGATCGCCGCGCTGCTGGGCCGCACGCCCACGCCGGAATTCGCCAATCCTTCCGTATTGGGAGATGGCACCCGCTGGCAGAAAGAGCTGTTCAAAACCGCGCCCCTGCAGCGCCATCAGCTCACGGTGAGCGGCGGCACGGAGCGCACCGGTTACTACCTTTCGGGGGAATATTTCGACCAGGAAGGCGTAGCCGTGGGGTCCGACTTCAAACGGTACAGTTTCCGGTTGAATATGGACAACAAACTCTTCAAATGGCTGACGCTGAACACCAATGTCAATTTTTACCAAACGAAGGAAAAGTTATCGTCGACCAGTGAAGACGTGATCCGCAACGCCATCAACCTCGCGCCGAACGTTCCCGTGAAAAACCCGGACGGCAGCTGGGGCGGCGCCACGGAAAATGAATTCGGGACGAACGCGCGGTACGCGCCCCTCAACCCCGTGGCCATCGCCAACCTCATCAGCAACAACCTGAAACGGACCGGCGGGATGGGCGGCCTTTCGGCGGATGTAAATATCATCAAAGGACTGACGTTCCGCACGAGCTTCAACGGCAACTTCGAATACTTCGACGGCGTGAAGTTCACGCCCACTTACCGGCTGGGTTTCAACGTCAACGAAAAAGCGAGCATGTCTGTCCAGAATAACCGCAATTTTTACTGGAACCTCAACGAACTGCTGCAATACAATACGAATATCGGCAAGCACGCCATCAACGCCATGGCGAGCCACGAAGCCCAGGCCTGGAACTATGAAGGCTACAGCATCACCCGCGTGGGTTTTGCCAGCAACGAGATCCCGTCCATCAACCTCGGCGACGCGCAAGGGCAGACCACGGGCGGGTTTAAAGGTTCCGGCGCGCTGGAATCCTGGCTCGGCCGCGTGATTTATACCTACGACGAAAAATACATCCTGCAGGTGGCGGGCCGGGCCGACGGTTCTTCGAACTTCGGCGCCAACAACCGCTGGGGCTATTTCCCCTCTGCTTCCGCGGCCTGGCGGATTTCGCGCGAGCCCTTCATGCAGGCGGTGCCGGTGATCAGCGACCTGAAGCTCCGCGCGGAGTGGGGGACTACCGGCAACAGCGGTAGCGGCGGCGCGCAATTCAGCTCGCTGTCGTCCGTAACAACCCCCTGGGGCGCGGGTTTCCGCACCGGGCAATACGGAAATGCCGATCTGAAGTGGGAATCCACCGAAACAAAGAACATCGGCCTGAATATCGGGCTGCTGAAAGACAGGGTACAGATCGAAGCGGATTATTACGTCCGCAAAACCGACAACCTGCTCATGCCCAACCCGCTGCCCGCTTACATGGGCACCCAGGGCGAAGGGGCCATCAGCGCACCGATTGTCAACATCGGGTCGATGGAGAACAAAGGTTTCGGGATCACCGTGAACACGACCAACATCAACCGGAACAACTTCACCTGGAAAACCAATTTCAATATCTCGTCTTTCAAAACGAAAATCACGAAGTTCTATTCCGACGCGGCTTTCCTCAGCAGGAGCGCCTGGTATATGAACAATTTCACGGCGCGGTCGTCGCTCGGCCAGGCACCGTGGATGTTCTGGGGGTATGTGGCGGAAGGGGTTTTCCGGTCGGAGGATGAAATCCGCAAAAGCCCCATCCCCACGCAAGCAGACGGTTCGCCGCTGCCCATCCAGAAAGACGGTGGCGTGTGGGTAGGCGATATCAAATACAAAGACCTCAACGGCGACAAGGTAATCGACTCCCGCGATCAGACTTTCATCGGCAACCCGTGGCCCAAGCTCACGTTCGGGCTCACCAACTCGTTTTCGTGGAAGGGTTTTGACCTGAGCATATTGTTGACCGGCGCTTCGGGGAACGATATCTATAATTACGTCCGCTACAGCAATTCCAATCCCAACAATATCAACCTGGGCCGCAACCTCATGTCGGAGGCGTTCGATTATGCGCGCATCGTGCAGGACGGCAGCGGGAAAGATGTGCTGTCGAACCCCGGCACTTCCGTTCCGCGCATCGTGGGAACGGATGTGAACGGGAACGGCAATCGTTTCACCAATTTCTTTGTGGAAGATGGTTCCTATATCCGTATCAAGAACGTGACGCTGGGTTACGTGCTACCGTCGGAATGGCTGAGCCGCCAGCGGGTGGTGCGTTCTGTCCGCCTTTCGATCGGGGCCCAGAACCTGCACACTTTCACGAAATATTCCGGCTTCGATCCTGAAGTGGGGGCCTACCTGGGCAAGGAAGTGCAGCTCAACAGCCAGCTGATCGCCGTAGACGCGGGCCGGTATCCGCTCACCCGTATGTACAACGCAGCCGTGGCGGTTGATTTTTAAGCACCCAAAAATCCGAATCATGAAAAAACACATCTTCAAATATATGTTCCTCCTCGGCTGCGGCGCGCTCCTGGCGTCGTGCAGCAAGGATTTTTTGAACCGTCCGCCGGAAGACGCCATCGTGGACGTGAATTTTTATCAGACGACAGACCAGGTGCTGGCAGGAACGGCGCCGCTGTACAACGTGGTGTGGTTCGCCTATAACGACAAGGCATCGCACGGGATTGGCGACGGGCGCGCGGGCATCCTCATGTCCGGCTCTTACCAGGTGGAGAACATCCGCATGCAGACGACTGACGTTACGCCGGAAGTATACAGTTCCTGGACGGCCTTTTTCAACGTGGTGGCGCAATCTAACATGGTGATCTATAACGTCACGAAATACACGGCGCCCAGTGTTCCGGAAAACGTGAAGCAGATGGGGATCGCGGAAGGGAAGTTCATGCGGGCGATGGCTTATTATTACCTCGTGCAGAACTGGGGCCCGGTGCCGGTGATCACGGATAACAATACCCTGTTGACGGATACCTCCGTGGCAAGGAATACCGTGGAAAGCATCTGGGAATTCATTATACGGGAGTTCCAGTTCGCAGCGGATAATCTGCCCGCAACGCCCGCCCAGAAAGGCCGCGTGACGAAATGGGCGGCGAAGGGAATGCTGGCGAAAAGTTATCTCACCCGCGCAGGGCTTGCCGGGAACGGGCAGCGCAACGCCGATGATCTCAACAAGGCGAAAGCCCTCGCCCAGGACGTTATCGCCAACAGCGGGGCGCAATTGATGGCCAATTACGAAGACCTCTTCCTGACAAAAAACAACAACAATTCCGAAAGCCTCTTTGCATTGCAATGGAAATACGACGGCGACTGGGGAACGCAGAACAGCGTGCAGGCGTTCCTGGCCTTCGGTTCGGAGATCACCGGGTTCGGTGACGGATGGGGCAGCGATCTGGGCGCTTCTTTCGATCAGCTGCGGCTCTATTCCCCGAACGACAAACGGCTGAAAGCCACGTTCATGCTGCCTGGCGCGCATTATTCCTATATACACCAGGCGGTAGACGACCCTGCCAATCCCGGTAAAAAGCTCATCCAGGAATTGCAGGTGCCCTGGAGATGGGTAGGCACCGAAAGGTACAATACTCGGGCCTGGGTGAAGAAATACGTGGTTGGCCGGCCGGAAGACAACGACGGAAAAGTGACGCAGCAGCATACGGAAATCAACACCTATATGTTAAGGCTGGCGGATGTATACCTCGTATACGCCGAAGCAGCGTTGGGCAACAGCGCTTCCACGAGCGAGGCGCTGGCGCTCCAGTATTTCAACGCCCTCCGGAAAAGAGCGAACGTAGGGGAGAAAACGGTAATCACCGCAGATGATATTTACCGCGAGCGCAGGCTGGAACTGGCTATGGAAGGACAAGCATGGTACGATCTGGTACGGATGTACTACTATGCGCCCGCAAAGGTGCTGGATATGATCAAAGACCAGGACCGCGGTACCTATCGTGTTGTTCCCAATTCGGAGATTAACGCCACTTCCTGGCAGATCACGTCAGACGTGGTGGCCAAATATCCCGTGACGGCGGGCAACTTTTTCCTGCCCATTCCGGCGGTAGAATTGTCGGCCGCCCCGAATCTCCGGAAACCTCCCGTTCCTTTCAAGTTCTGATCCATCAAAAACGAAACTCATGAAGCAAAATATCCGATTGCTGCTGGCTGGCCTGATGATCGTACTGCTGGCGGCCTGTACGAAAGACGACGGTCCTTCCGGCCCGCCGGTCATCCACCGCGTGTCGCTGCTGGATTCCTCCAAAATGGACAGCGCTTTTGTGCGCGCCCTGCCCGGAGCGCTCATTCTCATCACCGGTGAAAACCTCCAGGGCGCCACGCATGTCCTGTTCAATAATTTCGATTCGTATTTCAACCAGGCATACAATACGAATACCCATATCATCATCAATATTCCGGAAAACGCTACCACGGAGGCTACCGACCGGAATGTGCCGAACGAGCTGCGGATCAAGACAGACCGTGGCGATGCGGTGTTCAAGTTCACGCTGGATATCCCTCCGCCGGCGATCACCCAGATCAGTAATGAAAACGCATTGCCGGGGGATTCTGTGCTCATCTTCGGTTCCAGCCTGTGGCTGATCAATAAGATCACCTTGCCGGGGAACCGCGAAATCACGCAATTCAGCGCCAATCCGGAAGGTACGCGCGTCGGGTTCAAACTGCCGGACCTGGGAACGGATACAGGGCGTTTGTCGGTAGTTGCCAAATACGGGACGGCCGTGTCTAACGGGCCACTGAACGATCACCAGAGCGGCGACGTGATCAGCAACTTCACGAACGACGGAGAGGCGGGAGAATTGCCCCGTTTAAATTGGGCCTGGTGGGGTGCAGACCGGATCAACGATGCCACGAAATTCCCCGGTACGCGGGGCTTCTATCTCAATTGCGTTTTCGGCGGCGTTGGCGTAAACAACGGCGCCTGGTGGGAAGGCGGAAGGTCCGGCAATTTCAACGAAACCGTTTTGTTCACCGATGCCATCCGTACCAGACAAGCGTCCGATTATGCGCTGAAATTCGAAGTCAACACCAAAGAACCCTGGACCACGGCGGTATGTGTGTTGCGCTTTGGCGAGAATTTCGCGGTGCGCTGGAAGCCCTGGAGCTCCCTGCCCGGCAATTCTTTCCATACCGAAAATACCTGGACCACCGTAACCGTGCAGCTTTCGGCATTCAAGACAGTGGCAGACGGGGTGGAAGGCACCGGTGCCAGTGCGGCGTCTATGGCCGACCTGGTGGCCGCCGGCGGGAAAGTGGCATTTACTTTCAGGATGGTGTCGGAAGACAAACCCATCGAAGTTTTTAACGCAGCATTCGACAATTTCAGGATCGTCAAGATAAAATAGGAATGAAAAATACGGTAAGAGGGATCTGTTTATGGAGCATGATAGTTTGCGCGTCGATGGGCTGCAACAAGAAGTCGGGCGACCGTGTCAATAATGGCGGTGGTGGCGACGGTGGCGATACAACCGGTCCGGTGGTGTCGCCCAAAGACCCGCCCACGACGGCAACTATCGGGTTTTTTATGGATGGGTGGAAGGAGAAAGCGTTTACGGCGCCGGATTTCATCGAGAAAGGGCCGCCGGCTGCCGGTTCGGTCGTTGTTTCGGCCGACGTGTCCAAAATTCTCACCAAAATCCCGCCCACGATGCTGGGCAACAACGCGAATATTTACATGACGCAAATGGTGACGGAACCGAAGCTGCTGCAACAATTGCGGCTGCTTCGGCCCGGCCTGGTGCGGTTTCCCGGCGGGAATATCAGCAGCATCTTTTTCTGGAACGTCGCCCCCGGCCATGCTCCGGCCGATGCGCCGCCTCAGCTCGCGGATGCCGACGGTACCACGAAGCCCGCGGGCTACTGGTTTGGCGGTAATACCGACGGCTGGACGATGAGCACGGCCAATTACTACGCCATGCTGCAGCAAACCGGCAACGAAGGTGTGATCACCATTAACTACGGTTACGCGCGGTATGGAACAAGCGCCGATCCTGTGGCGGCGGCGGCCCACCTGGCGGCGGAATGGGTGCGGTATGATAAAGGGCGGACGCGGTACTGGGAGATCGGGAACGAAAGCAACGGCACCTGGCAGGCCGGGTACCGGATCGATCCCGCCACGAACCACGACGGACAGCCCGCCATCATCACCGGCGAACTGTATGGCCGCCACTGGCGTGTGTTTGCTGATTCCATGCGGAAAGCGGCGGCATCCATCGGGCATACGATTTATATCGGCGCGCAGTTGCTGGAGCACGATCCGCCCACCTGGGCCACGGCTACGGACAAAAACTGGAACGAAGGCGTGTTGAAGGAAGCGGGCGCCACGGCCGATTATTACATCGTGCATAGCTATTACACGCCGTACAACACGAATTCCAATCCGCCCGAAGTGCTGGCTTCCGCGGAAGCCGTTTCCAAAGCGATGATGGAGCACCTGAAATCGACGGTCCAGCGGAATGGAGTGGCCCAGAAGCCCGTGGCGCTGACGGAATGGAACATTTTCGCGGTGGGCTCGCAGCAAATGGTGTCGCAGGTGGCGGGGATGCATGCGGTGTTGGTGGTGGGAGAGTTGTTGCGGAACGGATTTGGGATGGCTTGCCGGTGGGATCTCGCCAACGCCTGGGAAAACGGTAACGACCACGGGCTTTTCAGCCAGGGGGAACCGGCTTCCGGCGAAGCCAGATGGAATGCGCGACCCGCGTTCTTCTACCTGTATTACTTCCAGCAATGCTTAGGCAACCGGCTGGTGGAAACGCAGTTGCCGGCAAATAATCACAACATCAATGCCTATACGACCACTTTCAGTAGCGGCCACGCCGGCCTGGTTATCGTAAACCGGGCGGCGGCCACGCAGACGGTTTCGGTAGACCTGAAAAACTTCCGGGCCGGTGAGCGTTACTATTGGTACGAGCTGACGGGCGGCGAAGGTGTAAGCTATTTTTCAAGAAAAGTATTTGTGAACGGAAACGGGCCTGCAGGCGTTGCCGGTGGGCCGGAGGATGTGGGTAGCGTGAAGGCATGGTCCGCCAAAACGAAGGATGGACTTCGGTTTACGTTGCCCCCGATGTCAGTAGTATTCATCGTGGTTGAGCGTCAGTAGTACAACTCGATGCTACGTGTTATGTAATGATATACGCCGCTGTTTTCAGCGGCGTTTTTTATGGTGGTAGATGAGTTTGCGGATGATGGGAAAGAATATCAACAACGATATCAATTGCATCATGAAGTTGAGAACGTTGTTTAATCCCGGGTTGTTCGGGAATGTTGGGATGAAGCTGCTGAAGTATAGCAGCAGTGCACCTGCTGTAATCTGTATGGTGCAGATAGTTGGTAAAATGAGTAACGATTGTGTTGTGAAAATAAATTTGTGTCTGAAAAAAAGCATCGAAAAAGTTATGAATGCCGAAATGAAGTAGATTCCGCCCGAAGATGCTATAAACAACATCTGGTTTTTTATGGAAATATTTTCTGCATATTTTGTCGCATTCGGAACACTTGGTTTTTTCTGGTGGTTATCCTGGGACGAAGGCGAATTTCCTTTTAAAAGGTCTAAAAGGAAGAAAGAGTAAGGCTCCCTTTCGAGGATTTCCTTTCTTAAATCTACTGCCAGCGATTTGCTGATACTATCAGTTCCGGGAGCGTTGATCAAAGCGGTGAGCTTCGTGAAGTGCTCTGATTTGCGTTGCATGACGTAGTAGTAACTGAGGCCTAAAACGTCATTTGTAAAGAGGATGGCAGCAATCCCCAACAGAATGATTATTACTTTTTGTTGCATCGTATTTTCCGGGCTGAACAGCCATTCGGCGAAATGATCATAATAATTCATAATTGAATTGTTTTGGGTCAACAGATTGAAACGCCTTATGGCGGTATGTTTTGGGTTATTTGCTTGTTGGATATAAAACAATATTGCGGTTGTTGAAACGAAAAGACATCGTTTTAACAACCGCAATTAAAGTACGGAAAAGATATACGCGAAAAATTTTCTCAGGATGAGAAAATCTATCCAATAATTTTCGGTTTTCAGTTAGGTGATTCAGTCAAAGCGGACTTCATAGCCGCATCATTACGAATACACCCGATCGGGCATTAAAATATCCAGCCCACAATTTCCTCCAGGTATCGTTTGTCCGTCTCGTCGAAAGTATCCAGATCGACGCTGTCCACATCCAAAACGCCCATCACTTCTCCATTTACCAACAGCGGCACTACGATCTCCGAGCGGGAAAGACTGCTGCAGGCAATATGGCCGGGAAACGCCTCCACATCCGGGACCACCAGCGTTTCCGCACGTTCCCACGCCGCACCGCACACCCCGCGCCCCTTACGGATACGCGTACACGCCACCGGCCCCTGGAAAGGCCCCAGCACCAGTTCCCCGTCTTTCACCAGGTAAAATCCCACCCAGAGCCATCCAAACTGCTCTTTCAGCGCCGCGGAAATGTTGGCCAGGTTAGCCGTAATATCCCGCTCACCGGTAATCAACGCCTTGATTTGGGGGAGGAGGGCTTCATACTGCTCGGCTTTCGTGCCCTGTATGATCTGTAAGTCTTCTGCCATGTGTGTAGTATTAAAAAAGACGCCGCTTTGCAGGGCGTCTTTCGAATGTTTTATAAAAATCCTAATTCGAGCTTGGCTTCTTCGCTCATCATGTCTTTCGTCCAGGGCGGGTCGAACGTGAGGCGAACATCCGCATCCGTAACGCCGGGGATCGCAGACACCTTTTGGTTCACCTCTTCCATGATAGACCCTGCAACGGGGCATCCGGGAGCGGTGAGGGTCATAATGACGAGCACTTTGCCTTCGTCTTTCACTTCAATCTGGTAAACCAGGCCCAGGTCGAAAATGTTCACGGGGATCTCGGGATCGTACACCGTGCGCAATGCTTCTTCCACCTGATCTCTCATCGTTATTTCCATTGTGCGTCAGTTTTGCATTGATTTTGCCTGAAATGCGACGGCGTACAGCTTCATCTGTTTGAGCATGGAAAGAAGCCCGTTGGAACGTGTGGGGGAGAGGTGACTGGTCAAACCGATGGCATCGATGAAGTAGATTTCCGCTTCTGCGATGTCTTTCGGCGGATGCCCGCTCAGCACCTGGATCACGAGGCTCACGAGCCCTTTGGTGATCACGGCGTCGCTGTCGGCCGTAAAGACCAGCTTTCCGTCCTGCAGTTCCGCGTGCAGCCAAACCTTGCTCTGGCATCCGCGGATGAGGTTGTCGTCCGTCTTGTATTTCGGGTCAATGAGCGGCAGGTCTTTGCCCAGCTGAATGATGTATTCGTATTTCTCCATCCAGTCGCCAAACACTTCGAAATCCTCGATGATCCTGTCCTGTTGCTCTTTGATTGTCATGTCGTTCTAAATTTATCCCAGCAAAGTTACGGCTTTCCGCACACCTTCCACCAGCCGGTCGATATCGTCTGTCGTGTTATAAACAGCGAGCGACGCGCGTACCGTTCCGGGAATGCCGAAGCGGTCGCACAGCGGTTGGGTGCAATGGTGGCCCGTCCGCACCGCGATGCCCTGCTGATCGAGCAGTACGCCTACATCTGAGGGGTGCGTATCGCCCACGAGGAACGAAATGGCGCCGCTGCGATGTTTGGCTTCCCCGATGAAACGGAGGCCTTCGATCTGTTTGAGCGCGGCTACGGCGTATTCCGTCAGCTGATGTTCGTATGCCTGTATCTTATGGATCCCGACCTTGTTCACCCAGGCCACGGCTGCGCCGAGCCCGATGGCTTCACAGATGGCGGGAGTGCCGGCTTCGAATTTCAGGGGAACGTCGGCATAAGTCGTTTTTTCGAAAGTAACGTGCTTGATCATGTCGCCACCGCCCTGATAGGGAGGCAGTTGTTCCAGCCAGCTTTCCTTTCCGAAAAGAATGCCGATGCCGGTGGGCCCGAACAGTTTGTGGCCCGACAGCGCCAGGAAATCGACATCCAGCTCATGCACCTTGATTGGCGTATGTGCAGCGGCCTGCGCGGCGTCGAGCATCACGGGGATGCCTTGTTCGTGCGCGAGGTCGATGATGTCTTTGACGGGGTTTACGGTGCCGAGGGTATTGGAAATCCAGGTGATGGAAACCAGTTTCACGCGCGGGTTGAGCATGGAGCGGAAAGCGTCCATGTCGAGCTCGCCTTTGTCCGAAATGGGGACCACCTTCAGTTTCGCGCCTTTTTCCTCGCAGGCGAGCTGCCAGGGAACGATGTTGGAGTGGTGCTCCATGGCGGAAATGATGATCTCGTCGCCTTCCCTGAGGAAAGATTTACGGAAACCGGCGGCCACCAGGTTGATGGCGTCTGTCGTACCCTTGGTGAACACCACTTCGTGATGATGTGCGCCGATGAAGGCGGCCACGGCGTGGCGGGCGGCTTCGTAGGCGGCTGTCGCCTGCTGGCTCAGCGTATGCACCCCGCGGTGCACGTTGCTGTTATATTGGGTGTAATATTCCTGCATGGAACGGATCACCGAAACGGGCTTCTGCGTAGTGGCTCCATTGTCCAGATACACGAGGGGCCGCCCGTTGACGGTTTGCTGGAGGATGGGGAATTCATTCCTGATCAGCTCCACTTCCGGCCATAAAATATCTTGTGCAGTCGCTGTTTCCATGGTCCTTCCGGGTTTTAAGGGTGAAGGCTAGGCGTGCAGGTATTGCGATGCGATTTGCTCTACCTGTTTGCGCACAGCCGGGATGGTCACCTTGGCGGTGATATCGAACGCGAACGCTTTCACGAGCAGGTTGCGGGCTTCCGCTTCGCCGATGCCGCGGGCGCGCAGGTAAAACAGCGCGTCGTCGCTCACCTGGCCGATCGTACAACCGTGGCTGCATTTCACGTCGTCCGCGAAAATTTCCAGCTGCGGTTTGGTGTAGATCGCTGCGTCAGGACTGATCACCAGGTTGTTGTTTTGCTGGAAAGCGTTGGTTTTCTGCGCATCTTCATGCACATAGATCTTTCCGTTGAACACGCCGGTGGCTTTGTCCATCAGTACGCCGCGGTACAGTTCGTTGCTTTCGCAGTGGGGCATGCGGTGGTCGACAGACGTGTGGTTGTCGATCAGCTGGCTGCCGGCTGCGATATAGAAGCCGTACATGTGCGTTTCGGTCCTTTCCTCGTCCAGCGAAATGTTGAGATTATTGCGGACGAAGTCGGAATCGGTGAGGGTGAAAGTATAGTTGTTATAGAGGCTTTTGCCTTTCTGTTCCACCAGGTTCTGGTTGATGAAACGGAGTTGGCTGCCGCCGGTCTGTAACTGGTATTGGCTCAGTTGGGCGCGTTCCGAAACGATGGATTCGGTAACGCTGTTGATCACCACGTTATCGGTAAGACCGATACCCGCGGCCGATTCCACGATCTGCACGGAAGCGCCTTCGTTCACGACCACGAGGTGGCGGGGATTGAAGAGGCGGGGCTGATCGGCGAGGTAGAGGTGTACCACCTGGATGGGTTGTTCTACCTGTGCTTTGGCTTTCACTTCGATGAACAGGCCGTCATTGAAAAGGGCGGCGTTCAGCTGCGCGAAATGAAACTCGGCGATCTTGGGGCTTTGGTGGAAATAACGTTCCACGGCGGGCTGCGAACCGGCTTCGCTCATTTTGCTCACGGTCACCTGTGTGGCGGGCGGCAATTGGGAAAGATGGGCTTGCAATACGCCGTTTACGAGCACGAGGCGGTAAGTGTCGGGGAGGAGCAGGCCGGTGGCTTCGAGCTGCGCGGCCGTCACTTCCGGTACTTCCGGCAGGGTAACCTGGATGTCGTTCTTGAAAAACGGCACTACATTGGTGTATTTCCAGTCTTCCACTTTTACCGTCGGGATGCCGCCGAGGGCGAGGAACTGTTTCAGTGCCGCTTCCCGGCCGGTGAACCAGCCATTGGCGGAAAACTGCGCGCCAAAAAGCGCGGGCAATGCCTCGTTGAATGATATATTTTTAGTTGCGGTCGTCATGTGTTATTGTACAGGTTCTTCTAAACGGATGTCTTCTTTCAGCCAGTCGTAGCCTTTTTCTTCCAGTTCCAGCGCCAGTTCCTTGGTGCCGGATTTCACGATGCGGCCGTTGTAGAGCACGTGTACAAAGTCGGGAACGATGTATTCCAGCAGGCGCTGGTAGTGGGTGATGATGATAAAGGCGTTGTCTTTGCTGCGCAGTTTGTTGACACCGGCAGATACGATGCGGAGGGCGTCGATATCCAGTCCGGAGTCGGTTTCGTCCATGATCGCGAGTTTGGGCTCGAGCATGGCCATCTGGAAGATGTCGTTGCGTTTCTTTTCACCGCCGGAGAAACCTTCGTTCAGGGAGCGGTTCATGAGGTTGGCATCGAATTCCATGAGCTTCTGTTTGCTTTTCAGCATGTCCAGGAAAGCTTTGGCCTGCATGGGAGGTTCGCCGTGATAGGCGCGGATCTCGTTAACGGCCGTTTTGAGGAAGTTGATGTTGGAAACCCCGGGAATTTCTACCGGGTACTGGAAGGCGAGGAACAGCCCTTCGCGTGCGCGCACTTCGGGGCTCATGTCCAGCAGGTCTTTACCCAGGAAGTCTACCGAGCCGTCGGTCACCTCATAAGATTCACGACCGGCGAGCACGGAGGCGAGGGAAGATTTGCCGGAGCCGTTGGGGCCCATGATGGCGTGTACTTCGCCCGGTTTCACGGTCAGATTAATGCCTTTCAGAATAGCATTTCCTTCTACTGCAGCATGCAGGTTCTTGATATCTAGCATCTCTTTGTGTTTATAGGTTATCCTACACTGCCTTCCAGCGTGATGGATAATAATTTTTGCGCTTCCACGGCAAATTCCATGGGCAGCTGGTTCAATACTTCTTTTGCGTAACCGTTCACGATCATGTTCACGGCCTGTTCATTGTCAATGCCACGCTGATTGAGGTAAAACACCTGGTCTTCCCCGATCTTGGACGTGGTGGCTTCGTGTTCCACCATCGCCGAGTTGTTTTTGGACTCGATGTAGGGGAAGGTATGCGCGCCGCAACGGTCGCCGATCAGCAGGGAATCGCACTGGGTAAAGTTACGGGCGTTGGTGGCGTTGGGGCCTACCTTCACCAGGCCGCGGTAGGTATTGTGGCCGTGGCCGGCGGAGATACCTTTCGAAATGATGCGGCTTTTGGTGTTTTTCCCGATGTGGACCATCTTGGTACCGGTATCTGCCACCTGTTTGTTGGCGGTAACGGCCACGGAGTAGAACTCACCGATGGAATTATCGCCCTGGAGGATAACGCCGGGGTATTTCCAGGTGATGGCGGAGCCGGTTTCCACCTGCGTCCAGGAGATCTTGGAGCTTTTGCCCTTGCAGATCCCACGTTTGGTCACGAAGTTGTAGATACCGCCTTTCCCGTCTTTATCGCCGGGATACCAGTTCTGAACGGTAGAATATTTGATTTCCGCATGGTCCAGGGCGATGAGCTCCACCACGGCTGCGTGCAGCTGGTTTTCGTCGCGCATGGGAGCGGTGCAGCCTTCGAGGTAGCTCACGTAGGAGTTGTCGTCTGCGATGATGAGCGTACGCTCGAACTGCCCGGTATTTTTCGCGTTGATGCGGAAATAGGTAGACAGTTCCATGGGGCAGCGAACGCCTTTGGGAATATATACGAACGATCCGTCGGAGAAAACGGCGGAGTTCAGTGCGGCGTAAATATTGTCGGATTGGGGTACCACGGTGCCGAGGTACTTCTTCACCAGCTCGGGATGTTCCTGAACGGCTTCGCCGAAGGAGCAGAAAATGATCCCCAGCTCATGAAGCTGCGCCTTGAAGGTGGTAGCCACCGAAATGGAGTCGAACACCGCGTCTACCGCTACGCCCGACAGCATCTTCTGTTCTTCCAGCGGGATGCCGAGCTTTTCGAAGGTGCGGAGCAGTTCGGGGTCCACCTCGTCGAGGCTGTTGTACTTCACCTTGTTCTTCGGTGCGGCATAATAGGAAACCGCCTGGAAGTCAACTTCCGGCAATTTGAAATTCTGCCAGTTGGGCATAGTCAGTTTCTGGAAAAGCTGGAACCCCTTCAGCCGCCATTCCAGCAGCCATTCCGGCTCCTCCTTCTTGGCGGAAATGAAGCGGATGATGTCCTCGTTGAGGCCCGGGGGCGCAATATCCATTTCGATCTGCGTCTCAAACCCGAACTCGTACTCACGGCCTGCCAGTTCCTGTAATATGTCTTGTTCTGCGCTCATAATAATTATATACTCTACTAATCAGTTATTTCGAATTAACTTTGCGGGCCGGTCGGGATGACAGGATTCGAACCTGCGACCTCCCGGCCTTTACCAAGTGCAAAGATAGCGTGCTGAAAGCGGTAATCCTCATCACTGGCCTATTTTCAAACTTTTCCGCTAATTTATTTGCTTGAAATCCCGACAAAGTTACGATATTTGCGAATAAAGCAAGTAAAAACTTGGATAATTATAAGGCACATCATACCTCTTCTGCAGACCGGCTGTTACTGCTGCTCAAAACGAAAGGCCCCCTTACCACCGGGGCAGTTTCCGTTGAGCTGGGCATAACGGCTGAGGGCGCCCGGCAACAGCTCCAGAAGCTGGCCGAAGAAGGCTGGGTGCTGTTTGAGTCCATTTCCCGCGGAGTGGGCCGCCCATCGCTAGTCTGGAGCATCTCCGACAAAGGGAACCGCCGGTTCCCGGATACCCATGCCGAACTTACCGTCCAACTTATAGATACTATTCGTGATGTATTAGGTGCTGAAGCCCTGAATAATGTGATTTCCGCCCGGGAGTACAAGGTACTTTTGCGGTATTACGATGTATTAAAGGAGGAAGAAGGGTTGGAGGCGAAAGTCCGCAAGTTCGCGGAGCTCCGCTCGCGCGACGGCTACCTGGCCGAATATCGCCGGGAGGGCGACGGCTGTTTTGTCATGATCGAGAACCATTGTCCCATTTGTGCAGCAGCTACCGCCTGCCACGACATCTGCAAGGTGGAATTGCAGACCTTCCAGCAGATTTTCCGGGAATGGGGGACGATCGAGCGGCTCGACCATGTCCTCGAAGGCGCGCGCCATTGCGCATACCGCATTACACCGGCCACACACATCGCCGGATAATCCCTTAATTATTCAGTAAGAAAGAAAGATCGAAACGATGGTTGCCCGGTTGGGCAGGATCGTACAGTTTGTTCGCCTGTTATATATTCTACTATTTCTCAGCAAAGAATGAAAGATCGAAACGATGGTTGCCCGGTTGGGCAGGATCGTACCGTACGCCCGTCTGCGTAACTTCCGCTATTTCTCAGCAAAGAAAGATCGAATCGATGGTTGTCCGGCTGTGCTGAATTGTAGCGTATGCGTATGTCTGCCTATTGTAATTTCTGCTTTGTTTCAGCAAAAAAGAAAGACTGAAACAATGGTTGGCAGACTGGGGTAGGATCGTGCCGTATGCGTGCCTGTTGTATCTTCCACTGTTTCTCAGCAAAAAAGTAAGATCGAAACGATGGCTGCCCGGTTGGGCAGGATCGTACCAGATGCGTATGCGTGCCTGTTGCAACAGGTACAAATGCAGGGCTTGCGGGTCGATATGCAATGCCTCGCTCATAAAATGATGCGTTTTTCCTTGCACCTCCGCGTTGCACCGGATATAGGCCTGTTGCCGCGTTTCCATGTACGGGGTCGTTGTGTCAAAGGACGCTCGCGTGTTGGAAGTGTCGAGGATGGCGGTGCCGGCACCGACCGTGCATGCGCCCGGAAGAACGTACAATTCTTTCCAGCGGTCAGGCAAAGGTTCCACGTCCGGCATCCCGGTGCGCTTTTTCAGCAGCTGCAATAATTTTTTGAACATCAGCGCTTACCGGCGTTGTTTTGCGGCAGCGAGTTTTTCCTTCACCAGGGAGAAAATGAAAAAGGAGAATCCGATCAGCATAACGGGCATCGCAAATGCACCGATCTGCGACATCACGTCCGCATTATTCCAGTGATTGATTCTGAAAGCTGCGCTGATCACGACTACTAAAGTGGCAACGATGGTCAGGGAAAGTGATAATTTTTTCATGTGCATGATTTCGGGTTAACGGCGAATGTTGCCGTGGATCAAATATAGGGAATAATTCATTCCACCCCTAACTTTTACGCCAGCACGAAAACTTCAGTTTCGGAAGGGCGTTTTCCGTTTTTGCATGGTTTAGGTTTCAATATACTTTACGGGTTGGTCGCAAGTTGTTCATTTTCAAGTTGATTATGTATTGGCACGCATCCGGCATCCGCTTTGGCATACTGTCCGAAAATTGGATCATGCCTACACATCGTGTATACCGCAAGCCGGTGCCTCCGCCGAAAAACAAGTGGATGTATTATGTGATCGCCGGTTCCTTCGCTCTGTCGGTCCTCATCCAGATCATCATTCAACTTACCCATTGATCATGCTCAATACTTACGAAGTTCCGGCGCTGATAGAAGACGCGTTGCCGGAACTGCACAAACCCTTGCGTCAATTCCCCGCCATTTTTCATTTGTATGAAACAATGGAATGCCTCCGCGACCACACGCTCCGCCAATGGCGCGATCAGAACTTCCCGGCGCTGGAGAAATGCCTCCGTGTCGCCGGAAGGCTGTACGAACGCGGCAACCAGCGCGTCCGCGATGCGGTGGAGCGGATCATCGTTCCGGGGATTTCCCATGCGGAAGTCAGCGGACAGGCCGGCCGCATCCGGCTGTTTTCGCTCGTGCCCGCACCGCTGTACAATCTTTTCATACGTGAACATCTCAACCCGGAAGATCATGCACGCTCATAACACACCGTCCACCCCGGAAGCGGAGCCTCCCGTCATCTTCGAAGTGCGCACCGCCACGCTGGCAGACGCGCGCTTCGCCAGCCTTATCGCCGAAACCATCAGTACTTCCGCAAAAGCCCGCGGAACGGGCATTGCAGGCCGCACACCGGAGATGGTCCGCGGCAAGATCGCGCAGGGGAAGGCGGTCATAGCACTGACGGCCGACGGTGAATGGGCCGGTTTCGCCTACATCGAAACCTGGGAAGGAGGGAAGTTCGTTTCCAACAGCGGCCTCATCGTGCGGCCGGAGTTCCGGGGCATGGGCGTGGCCGCGGCCGTGAAACAGGCGGTTTTCCAACTGGGCCGGCAATTGTACCCCAACGCCGGGATCATCTCCATCACCACCTCCGCTGCGGTGATGAAATTGAACAGCAGACTGGGTTTCAGACCGGTTTCCTTTGCGGAGATCACGCAGGACGATGCCTTCTGGGAAGGCTGTCGCAGCTGCGCCAACCACGGCATCCTCTGCGCGAAGGAGCGCCGCGTTTGCCTCTGTACGGCATTGCTGTACGATCCCGCAGAAAATGAAAACCCCGCCTAGTGATCGTTGCAGAAACGAAAAAACGGAAACGGATTTATGTATCTTCATGCAGTAAATCCCACACTACATGAAGTTCCCTGCCTGTTTTACCGGGGCCTTGCTGATCGGCGCTTTTGCCATGGCGCAGGAAAATCCCGTCCGCCTCAACCAGTCCGGTTTTTATACCGCCGGGCCCAAACATGCGGTGGTCATGGGCCCGGTCCCTTCCGACTCATTTTTCATCACCACGCCAGACGGGAACGATACGGTATTCCGTGGTACGCTGCAACCCGAAATGATTTCGCGGTATTCGTCGTCGCGCACGCGCATGGCTGATTTCAGCGATCTGGAAATGAAAGGGCGCTTCGTGCTGCGGGTGCCGGGAATGGCGGTTTCGTATCCGTTCAATATCGGGGATGCACCCTATCACGACCTGGCGGCGGCGGTGTTGAAAGGGTTTTATTTCCAGCGGGCTTCCATGCCGCTGGACGCGCAATACGCCGGCAAATGGGCGCGCCCGGCCGGGCATCCGGATACGCGGGTGCTCGTCCATCCTTCCGCCGCAGACGGTAAAAGGCCGGCAGGCACAGTAATCGCTTCGCCCGGTGGATGGTACGATGCCGGCGACTATAACAAATACATCGTCAACTCCGGCATTACCATGTATATGCTGCTGTCTGCCTACGAAGTTTTCCCTGCATACTTCGATCGGCTCAACGTCAATATTCCCGAAAGCGACAACGGCGTTCCTGATATCCTCGACGAATCGCTGTACAACCTACGCTGGATGCTGACCATGCAAGACCCCAACGACGGCGGCGTTTACCACAAATGCACCAACGCCGGATTCGATAAAATGGTAATGCCGCACAACGCCACGCAGCCGAGGTACGTGGTGCAGAAAAGCAGCACCGCTACCTACGATTTTGCCGCCGTTATGGCAATGGCTTCGCGGATTTACCTGCCGTTCGGAGATCAATTCCCGGGATTGGCGGATAGTTGTCGCCGGGCTGCGGTCCGCGCGTGGGACTGGGCCGAACAACACACCGGCGCCGCGTATCTGTACCGCCAGCAAGCGATCAACCGGACAATGAAACCCGCCATCCATACCGGCGAATATGGGGATGGGAATGCCGCCGATGAAAGGTTCTGGGCGTATATGGAGCTGGTGACGGCCGTCGGCGGGCAAAAGTTCGACAGCATGGAAGAACTGTTTGCCGGACATGCGTTGCCGAACTGGTATACCGTGGAAACCCTCGGCCATTGGAGCGCTTATCGCCATCCTGCGAAGCCGCTCCACAAAAAGGGGATGGGTGAATTATTCATGCGGCAGGCCGATCAGCTCATCCGTGCGGCGGAAAAAAATGCGTTCGGTACCGTCATGGGACAAACGCCCGCGGATTTCACCTGGGGCGGCAATTCCAACGCGGCCACGCAGGGCATCCTGCTCGTGTACGCTTATCTCGCCAGCCAAAACCGCATTTATCTCGATCACGCCCTTTCCAACCTCGATTACCTGTTGGGCCGAAACGCAGCAGGGTATTGCTTTGTGACGGACTTCGGGGAAAAGCGGCCCATGCATCCGCACCACCGCCCATCGGTTGCAGACGGGATAGCAGACCCCGTGCCGGGGCTCCTCGTGGGCGGCCCGAACATCCGGATGGAAGACGGTGGCAAGTATCCGTTCCGGGAAGCGGAAACGGCTTACGTAGACCGCGATAGCGCCTATGCATGCAACGAAATCGCCATCAACTGGAACGCGCCGCTGGTATTCCTCGTGAACGCATTGGAAGCGTTGAAGGTGGAAGCGGGATATGTGAAGGAATGACGGCCGTCTTCAGATAAAAAAAACGAAAGCCGGGACCGCCGGCTTTTTTTATTGCAGTTTCACGAGCGATGCGCGCTGATCGCCCGTGATATCTTTCAGCTCGATCACTTCCAAAGCGATGCCGTCGCGGGTTTTGAGGGTACGGAGAATGTTTTTCGCCGGTTCGTTGATGGTCCACATGCCGCCGGTGAGCGGGTCAACGATGAGCAGGCCGATAGCGCCGCCCAGGAAGATGTTGCCGAAATACCAGCCGTTGATTTTGAACTGTACCGGGATGGTTTGCGATTCGAAGCCGGGCTTGGTGAAAGTGATTTCGTATTTCGCGGCCGAGAAATAGCCGGCGCCGGATTTGAGGCGTACCTGCGCAGGGGTTTGTCCACTGAACACGGCGTTGCCTTTTTTGTCGACCACGGTAACGGTGGCGTCTTCCGGTTTGGTGTTGAGCATAAAGGTTTGTTTGCTGCCGGAAATGATGGTGGCGCAGGATGACAGGGAAATTGCCGCGATCGCTGCTAAGGACCGGACTTTTGCGGTGGATTTCATGGTAAGGGATTTGCACTGAATATACTCAATTTTGAAAAGGAAAGGAAGGATAACGGCAGCTTGAAAAGTAGATACGATAATCTTCCTTATTTTGCGGTCAGCGATCAAAATCCTCAGCCTCATGCCTTTAGCCAGTACTTGCCTGGGATGGATGGCCTCCTGGGCCAGTGTTTTCCTTTTTCCGGCCGACAGTCTTCCGCACCGGGATTCCCTGCCGGCGGGGCGACCGTACATCGAGAAGATCGGGGATTTTGCCACCGTGAAAGCGACATACAGCGAAGACCTCGAAGAACTGGCGCTTCTCGCGCCGGGCCGCGACCTGGAACTGGCGCCCAATGCCAGTGCGGCGGTGCATCTCGGTTTTTCGTATCGCTTTCTTTCGGTGGGCTTCAAGGTGGCGCCGCGGTTTTTGCGGGGGAACGGGGATGATGACCAGATGGGGAAGACGGCTGCCCGGGGATTGGTGCTGGGCTTTACTTTCCGGCATTGGCAGCAAGAGCTCAGCTACAGCAGGACCAAAGGCTATTACCTCGAAAATACGGCGGATTACGTGCCTGGCTGGAAGGAGGGGATGCCGTACCTGCAGTTCCCCGACCTGGTGTTCAGGAGCTTCCAGGGTATTACGGCCTATAATTTCAATCCGCGGTTTTCGGTGAACGCGGTGCTGACGCAAACCGAGCGCCAGCGCAGGAGCAGCGGCAGTTTCATTCCGCTGCTGATGTACCGCTATTACATCATAGACGACCGTTCCGTGCCTGTTTCGCCGGGCGGGGCCACGCAGAAGACGAACAATTTCGAAGTCTTGCTGGGCGCGGGTTACCAGCATACGTTCGTGTGGCGGTACTGGTATGCTTCGCTGGGGGTAACGCCCGGGGCGGGATATATTTTCACGAAACTGACGACGCGGTATCCCGGCGGGCCGGCCGTAGACCATCATCATACGCCGGCGTTCCGGGTAGACGGCCGCGCGGGGATCGGGTATAACGGTGAGCGGGTATACGGAGGAACGTACATGAACGTCATCTCCAACGCTTCCCGGCAGGAAAACAATGCCGTCATTAACAGCGACAGCCGGCTCATTTTCCGGGTGTTCGTGGGATACCGTTTCCGGGCGCCGAAGCTCCTTTCCCGGCCTATGGACCGGTTAACGGAGATGTATGGGCGAAAGCTGGAGCGCCTCCGGAGGAGGGGGCAATAATTCCATTTTCATGCTATTTTTCGATTGACCGCGTCCGGTATCTGGATGCAGAACCCTTTTCCATGGCCCGTTGTGAAGGTGGTAACGTTTGCGTTCCCCGATTTCGCCATCTTTCCCTGCAGAAGAAAAAAGTTGCGCATTTGAAACCGTTCCCTATATTTGTACTAGAATAGACTAGAATAATACAGTCTTTACGTATTTCCTGCGGCGCTATTCCCGCAAGGTCAACCAAAACTATTGCCATGAAACAGTTTCTTCCACGTAGTTGCGATAGCAGCTGAGGTTGTGTGCGTATTCCCAGGTATGAATAAATTCCACAGCTACAACCAAAAGTAAAATCTATGCAAGCTTATTTTTCCAGGAGCTGCCATGCGCGGGCAGGCTCCCGAACTTCCACGTGCCTATGGAAAACGGCGTTCGTGCTGGCCATGATGCTCGCCGTCGTTTCCCCCATTTGGGCGCAGCAAAAAATCCAGGTGAGCGGTAAAGTGGCGAATGAAAAGGGAGAACCGGTGCCCGGGGCTTCCATCGCGGAAAAAGGTACGTCTAACGGGGCTGTCAGCCTCGAAGACGGCCGCTTTCAACTCAGCGTCGCCTCCGGCGCAGTGCTCGTCATTTCCTTCACAGGTTACGAAACACAGGAAATCCCCGCCGGCAACGGCGCCCCGCTCCGCATCACGCTCGTCCCGGCTTCCAAAGACATCGGCGAAGTAGTGGTAATCGGCTACGGTTCGCAGAAAAAACTTCTGTTGCAGGCGCCGTATCTTCCGTAAGAGGCGCCGAACTGATACAAAGCGGCTCGTCTAACGTATCCAACGCCATCGCCGGCCGCGTGCCGGGCGTCATCGCCAACAACCGCTCCGGGCGCCCCGGAGAAGACGATGCTTCCCTCGTGATCCGCGGCTTCAACTCATTCGGCGGCGGCACCAGCCCGCTCATCATCGTAGACGGCATCCCCGACCGCAGTTTCAACCGCATCAACCCCAACGACATTGAAAGCGTGACCGTCCTCAAAGACGCATCTGCAGCCATTTACGGCGTACGGGCGGCCAACGGCGTCATCCTCGTCACCACCAAAAGAGGCAAATCCGGCAAGCCGACCATCCAGTACGACGGCAATTTCGGCTTCCAGCAACTCACCCGCCAGCCTGAAATCGTGAACGCCTGGCAGTACATGACTTACTTCAACGAAGTAAACCCCAATACCTACGCCAAGGGAGAGATCGAGAAATACAAAGCGGGTAACGTTCCCGGATATACGTCTACCAACTGGCTGGACGAAGTCTTCCGCAAAAACGCGCCGCAAACTTCGCATTCCCTCAGCGTGAGCGGCGGCAACGAGCATGTGAAATATTATTTCTCAGGCCAGTATGTAGACCAGTCCAGCAACTTCCGCAACAGCATCGAGCGGTACCGGCAGTTCAACATCCGTTCCAACATCGATGCGCGGATTTCCTCCAACCTGAAAGTGAACCTCGATATCGCCGCACGCAACGAAGACCGGCGCTATCCGACCTACGGCGTGGGCAGCATCCTGCACGAAACGCGCTCGCTCTACCCGTTCATTCCCGCCCGTTGGGAAAACGGCCTGCCCAGCGCAGGCGTGGCGGCGGGCCGCAATCCCACCATCCTCGTAACGGACGCGCCGGGGTACGACCGCGTGAAGAATTACGTGGTGACGCCGCAAGCGGGTTTCGACCTGAAAATGCCGTTCGTCACGGAAGGATTGTCGCTGAGCGGATACGTGTCTTACGACGTGAACCTCCGTCACCAGAAAGTTTTCAACCGGCCATGGGATGCATATGCGTTCGACCGGTCTACCAACACCTACACCAACCAGCGCTCCAGCACGGTGTCTTCCGCCAGCGTTGCGCAGAACGAAGACATGCTTTCCGGCAGCACGCAGTTCATCAAACTGGCGTATGACCGCACCTTCGGCCGCCACAAGATCGGTGCGTTCGCGGGGTATGAATCTACGACTTCATCTTCCTGGGGCACTTACGCCTATCGCCGCAACCTGCTGAGCGATCAGATCGACCAGATCTTTACCGGTACGGCCGACGGACAGAATGCCACGGGCTCTTCGGCACAAGACGGCCGCGCGAGTTACCTGGGCAGGGTAGAGTATGGGTACGATAATAAATACCTGCTGGAAGTGACGATGCGGTACAACGGTTCCTTCAACTTCCCGACGCAGAACCGCTGGGGCCTTTTCCCGGCCGTGATCGCGGGATGGAGGATTTCCGAAGAGCGGTTTTTCAAGGAGAACGTGCCCTTTGTCAATGAGCTGAAGCTGCGCGCCTCGTGGGGCCTGCTCGGCAGCGATGCCGTAGCGCAATATCTCTTCCTGACCCGTTATCAGCTGGTGACGAACAAAAACTATTATACTTATTTCGGCGACGATTATGCATTGAACAATGCCATTTCGCTCACGAGCACGCCCAATCCCAACATCACCTGGGAAAAGCAGGATACGAAAAACTTCGGGGTGGACGCGACGTTGCTGGATAACCGCCTGACGTTTACCGCCAATTATTTCCGTTATGTGCGGAAAGATATCCTCGCCAAGCGCAACGCATCGATCCCCTTGTTTACCGGTATGGCGCTGCCTTCCGAGAATATCGGGAAATCGCTGAACCGGGGCGTCGACTTCGCCCTGACCTACACCGGCGATGCGGGCGAACTGCGGTATTCGGCCGGCGTGAACGGGACTTTCGCGAAAAGTAAAGTGCTGTTCCGCGACGAAGCGGCTTCCGTTCCCCAATGGCAGAAATCCGAAGGATATCCCATCGATTCCTGGCTGCTGTATGCGTCTGACGGCATTTACCGTTCGCAGGACGAGATCGACCGTTCCGTTCACCTGCCCGGCGCCCGCCCCGGTGATATCCGCATCAAGGATACCGACGGCAACGGCGTCATCACGGCCAACGACCAGGTCCGCATTTATGAAACCGCCACCCCGAAAGTGGTGTACGGTGTAAACCTCGGCCTCAACTACAAAGGCATCGGCCTGAACATGCTCCTTTCCGGCCAAACGAAAGCGAAGCAACTGATCAACTCCCAGGTACAGGGCTCCCTCATCGCGCCGCCGCAATGGCTGTACGACGGCCGATGGACGCCGGAAAACACCGGAAGCGAATATCCGCGCGCGCATACGAGCAACAGCGTCAACGCTTCCTATTACAACTATTCCGACTTCTGGCTGCGCGATGCTTCTTTCCTGCGGCTGAAGAGCCTCGAGCTGTCGTGGTCCGTTCCTGCAAGGTTCTTCTCGGGCAGCGGCCTCAACGCCCTGCGCTTGTATGCCAGCGGGTACAACCTGCTGTCGTTCGACAAGATGAAGAAATTCGGCATCGACCCGGAAACGAACAACACCACCGGCATCAACTATCCGCAAACGAGGATTTTCCGCTTCGGGCTCAATGTCGGGCTTTAAGGATTTCACCATTCAAACTTTCCTATCATGAAACTGAGAATATTGCTACTGGCGGGTTTATGTGCGGGCAACTTCCTGCTGCCGTCGTGCTCCAAAGTGCTGGATAAAGCACCGCTGGATTCGTATACCGACGAATCCGTCTGGAAAGACATCAAGCTGGCGGAAGCCTTCGCCAACAACATTTACAACATCCTGCCCACCTGTACTTACGACTGGGGCAGCTCCATCAACCGCAGCTTTTTGCTGTCGCCCGCGTCCGACGAAGGTTTCAATAAATTCGACTACGCCGGTGTCCGCAACGTGATCAACAAAGGGCTGCTTTCACCCGACAATGCGGGCGGTTTCGATATCTGGGCGAAGAATTACTCGCATATCCAGAACGCCAACATCCTGCTGTCGCGCATCGACCAGGTGCCGGGCGACGATGCCACACGGAAGCGGATCAAAGGGGAGGTAACGTTCCTCCGCGCTTACGCTTATTTCCAGCTGATCTGCGACTATGGCGGCGTTCCGCTGGTGAAAACGCCTTTCAACCTGTCGTCTGATTTTAAAGTCCCCCGCAGTACGTTCGACGAATGCGCCAAATTCGTGAGCGATGAGCTGGAAGCGGCGGCTACCATGCTGACGGGCATCAATCAACCCAAAGGCCGCGCGAACGCCGCGCTGGCATTGGCGGTGAAATCGAGGCTGCTGCTGTATATGGCAAGCCCGCTCTGGAACCCTTCCAACGACGCGGCGAAATGGGCAGCGGCCTCGGCTGCGGCCAAAAGGGTGATGGATTTGCCCGGATTTACCCTCTATACCGGCAATTACGCAGACCTGTTCACGGTTTACAACAGCGAGATCATCGGTGCTCGGCTGTCTAATAAGGAATATCAGTGGGATGCGTTCACCGGCATCGAAATGATGTGCTTCCCCAACGGATATCACGGCTGGGCGGCATTTGCGCCTACGCAGGATTTGGTGGATGCGTTCGGCATGGCCAACGGGAAGAACATTTCCGACGCGCAATCCGGCTACGATCCGCAGAACCCTTACGCAGGGCGCGATCCGCGGTTCTATGCAGATATCGTGCACGACGGGCGGCCTACCGGGAACGCGGCCTACTTCAGCGACCGTACCACCAACGAAGCACAGTTCTACGAAGGCGGCTACGATTCCGACCAGGGTTACGACGCCTGGAACAACAGCCTGACGCGCTACTCCTTCCGCAAATACATGGACACGACGTTCAATTTCAATACCGACCTGCAGGCCAACCGTTTCTGGATTTTGTCGCGCCTCGGGGAGATTTACCTTAACTACGCCGAAGCGGAATTCCAGCTGGGGCACGAAGCTGTGGCCCGGGAATACCTGAACAAAATCCGGTTGCGCGCCGGTATTACGGCGCCTTTGACGGAAAGCGGCCCGGCGCTGCTGGCGCGGATCCGCAACGAACGGCAGGTGGAGCTTTGTTTCGAAGGGCACCGTTATTACGACGTCCGCCGCTGGAAGATCGCGGAAACGACGGATAACAAGCCCTGCCGCCAGGTGATCATCACCCGCAACGCAACTACCGGCGTCAGGACGTACGTGTACCAAACGCTGGAGCAACGCGCCTTCAAGCCGGAACATTACCTGCTGCCGATTCCGCGGACGGAGATCAACCGCACCGGGATGCCGCAAAATCCTTTATACAAGTGATGTATGCTGACTGGTTATACATACAGTTTTTTAATCGCACCCTGCCGTTTCTACGGTCAGGGTTGCTTTCTTTAATTGCGCACACGACCGGATTCGATTTTTAACTATATTTCATATCAACGTTCCACGTTATGAAACTGCAATATTCAATTGAAAAGGCTTATGATGTTTGAAATGGCACGCCGCAGGCGGACGAAATGGGTGCATATTCTGGCTGCGGCCTTTGTGGCGCTGCCTTCCGGCGTTTTTGGGCAAGCGGTGTTCACTTCGTCGGATACGGCGCTGGAACAGGCGTTCGTAAGGGCGAGGGATATGGCTTTGTCTTATCGTGGCCCGGCAACCGACCCGGTGGGCCCCTGGTACGAGGCGGCATTGCCGGCGCGTGCAGCGTTTTGCGTGCGGGATGTGTCGCACCAGCTCATTGGCGCGGAGGTATTGGGCATGCAGGCGGAGAACCGGAATATGCTGAACCGTTTCCTGGAAGGGATTTCGGAAAGCAAAGACTGGTGCACGTTCTGGGAGATCCATAAATCGGGAAGGCCGGCCGTGGAGGATTACCGGAATGATAAAGAATTCTGGTACAACCTGAACGCCAATTTCGAGCTGATCTACGCCGGCTGGCGGATGTATATGTGGACGGGAGACACGGCGTTCATCAACAGCGCTGCGTTCCGGGATTTTTCCGCGATCACGGTGGGGCCGTTTGTGGACAGGTGGCACCTCCGGCCGGAGGCGTTGCTGAACCGGCCGGCGTATCCCAACGCGCCGGTGCCTTTCAACGAAAAAGATTACTTCCACCGCTGCAGGGGATTGCCTTCCTATTATGAAGCCATCGCCGATATGGGGATGGGGGCGGATCTCGTTGCCGCCATGTACCGAGGGTTTTCGGCGTATGCGGATATAGCCGGCTGGCGGGGAGACCGCCGGGCGGAAAAGCAATTCCGGGCGAAAGCGGAAGCATACCGGCAACAGCTGGAATCGAAATGGTGGGACGGGCAGGCCGGTTTATACAACACCTACTTTACCCATGGCCGTAAATTCGGAAGGGGGAAGGGGAAACGTTCCTGCTTTGGTACGATGCGCTGAAAAACGGCGACCGCATCCGCAAGACCATCGCCAACATGGGCAGCAAGCAATGGAACGTGGAAAATCTTTCGTATTTATCGTACCAGTTCAGCCGCTTCGGTTATTTCGACGAATCGTACCGTTTTATCCTGTACCTGACCGATCCGGCTACGCCACGGCGCGAATATCCCGAAGTTTCTTTCGGGGTGATGGAAGGGATCGTGCAGGGCTTGATGGGCGTATCGCCTGACGGGCGGAACGGCCGGTTGACCACCGTTTACAACAGCCACTCGCCGCATTTTTGCGAAATTGCAGGGCTGAAGGTGTTATCTTCGGACATCCGTTTGCGGCACGAGCCGGGGCGGAGCGTGCTGAAGAACGAAGGAAGCCGCCCTTTCACCTGGCGCGCCGCTTTCAACGGCCGGGCAACCGGTATCCGGATAAACGGCAAGAAAATGAAAACCCGCGTGGAAACGGATGTTATGGGCAACAGCAAAACCTGGGCGGAAGTGGAACTGCTCCCCGGCATGGAAGCCATCGCTGAAAAAGAGGACTAATTATGAACGTTTTTGACAAAATTACCGATCTGGAAACTGTGGTGTCTTACTCCAAGCACGACCGCCTGGTACAGGGCATCATCAATTCCATCAACGATAAGGTGCTGTCTCCCGGAGACACGCTCCCCTCCGTGAACGCCATGATCCGGGAGCTGGGCTTCTCGCGGGAAACCATCATGAAAGGCTACCGGGAGCTCACCGGCCGGGGGATCATCGAAGCCCGCAACAGGCTGGGTTATTTCGTGTCGGGCCAAAGCACCGAACAACTCCTCAAAGTGGCGCTGGTCATGTATAACCTCGATACTTTCGAAGAGCAGTTTTACAGGAATTTCCGGCAAACGCTGGGGCCTTCCATCAGCCTGCAGATTTACTTCCACCACGGCAATATCGATGTTTTCGAAACCGTGCTGCAAAGCATCCGCGGGCAATTCGGCATGTACGTCATCGCCCCGATACCGCACCCGAAATCGAAGGAGCTGCTCGATACCATCCCCCGAAACAAATTCCTCATGTTCGACCGGTTTGAGCCGCTGGACGGGGATTTCAACCACATCACCCAGGAATTCGAAAAATCTTCCTACCGCGCCTTTACCGAATTGGCAGACGAAATCCGGAAGTTCGACGAGTTCGTCTTTTTCCATTCCCCCGATTCGCTGGACCCGAAGGAGATCGCCGTGTCTTTCAGGAAATTCCTGAAAACCCATCACATCAAAGGCCGCATCGAAAAAGAATTTACGGCCGGAACGGTGGAAAGGAATAAAGTCTATTTCACGCTCGACAACTTTGCCATGTGGGAAATCCTCAAGGAATGCAAGGCGAAGCGATTGCAGCCGGGGAAAGACGTGGGCATCCTGTCGCACAACGACGAGCCGGCGAAGGAATTCGTGGGCATCACCACCTATTCGGCCGACTTTGCCGCGATGGGCAAAATGGCTGCGGAAGCCGTTCTCAGCCGCGAAAAGGTGCAAACCACGATCCCGACCACACTGGCGCGGCGGGCAACGCTCTGATCCTGAACATTATCCAATTTAACGACATCAACATGCGATACATTTATTGCCTGCTGTTGCTGCTGCCCCTTGCAGGCCGCGCGCAGCGTACCTGGACCATGACCGGCGATGGCGGGATCCACCAGGAAGTGGCGTCCCGGCCGCCGCATACCGACCATCTCGAAATGAGCGGGAAGCAGCTTTCGGCGATCGTACATTATGGTTTCAACGAAACCGGCAAGCCCGTTTTCAGCCGGAAACTGGTTTTCCCTATGCTGCGTTCCATCCCCAACAATACCCGCGCCAACCTCATCCGCGAATTCAAAGGCAGTGCGATGGATGCGGTTTTGATAGATGGTAAGCCGGTCACGGAATCCATCCGGAGTTTTTACATTCATGGCAAACTGGTTTGTGAAAGCCGGATCGGGACGGATGTCGTGCTAACGCGGCGCCTTTTTCCTTCGACCGGCAAAGCGGCGTTCGTGGAAGCCTATCACCTGGAGAACCGGGGCAAGCAAAACCTCGTGCTCGATATCCCGGAAACGGACAGCAGCATTTTGACGGACGCGGCCAAAGGCGTCTACGGCGCGTACGTGGTACAGGTGAAGACCTGGAACGGCGGGCGGAAGGCCCTCGCGCCTGGGCGCTTCGTGGATTTTCATGTCGTGTATTCTGCCCGGAAACAGGCGGATCCCCCGTTTTACATCGATCCCGCTTTTGAGGAAAGCCAGCGGATGGCGCTGGTGAAGGAAGTGGAAGACAAACTGGTGCTCCACACCCCGAACGATACCATCAACCGGATGTTCGCATTCGCCAAGCTCCGCGCGGCGGAAAGCATTTACGAAACGAAAGCCGGCCTCATGCACGGCCCCGGCGGCGGGGAATATTACGCGGCCATCTGGGCCAACGACCAGGCGGAATACGTGAACCCGTTTTTCGGGTATCTCGGTTATGACGCCGGACTGGCTTCGGCGCGCAACAGCTTCCGCATTTTCGCGCAATACATCAACCCGGAATATAAACCCATTCCCAGCTCCATCATCGCGGAGGGCGACAGCTACTGGAATGGCGCGGGCGACCGGGGAGACCAGGCCATGATCGGCTACGGCGCGGCGAAATATGCGCTCACGGTGTCCAATCCGCAGGATATGACGGCATTGTGGCCGCTCGTGAAATGGTGCAACGAATACATGCTGCGCAAAAAATCAGCGGACGGTGTTTATTTTTCGGATTCGGATGAACTGGAAGGGCGCTTCAAAGCCGGGAAGTACAATCTTTCCACCAACGCGCTGACCTACGCCTCGCTGTTGTATGGCGCGCGGATGGCGGACTGGATGGGAGAGCGGCAGGTTTCGGCGGAATGGAAGTCGGAAGCGGACAAACTTAAAACGAACATCGAAAAATACTTCGGCGCCAATGTGGAGGGTTTTAATAGCTATCGCTATTTCGACGGGAACGATAAGCTCCGCGCCTGGATCTGCCTGCCGCTGGTGATGGGCATAAACGACCGGAAAGATGGGACGCTGGCGGCTTTGCTGTCGCCCAAGCTCTGGAGCCCCGACGGCCTCCTCACCGAATCCGGCTCTAAAACGTTCTGGGACCGCTCTACGCTGTACGCTTTCCGCGGTATTTTCAAGGCCGGGGCTACGGACACGGCATTGAAATACCTGGCGTATTATTCTTCGAAACGGTTGCTGGGCGAGCACGTTCCCTATGCGATAGAAGCCTGGCCCGAAGGTGACCAGCGTCATCTTTCGGCCGAAAGCGGGCTGTATTGCCGCGCTATCGTGGAAGGGATGTTCGGCTTCGACCCGGTCGGCTATAAAGCCTTTGCGGTATGCCCAAAGCTCCCGTCGAAATGGGGGCGGATGTCTTTGCAGAACGTGTACGCTTTCGGTACGGTCATCGATCTGTCCGTGCAACGCAACGGCAGGAATTATAAGATCATTGTGAAGGAAAAAGGCAAACCGGAGCAATCCCGGGCCTGGGACGGGAAACAGCCCGTTTATTTCAACCTGTAAAATATGAACGCCGTCACCCTCATCGCATTTTTTATCACGGTGGCCACCGCCGCATGGCTGGTGTGGCGAAGTGCGCGGAGGACGAAGCCCGTTACCGCAGCGGGACTGTTTTTCGGCAACAGGGACCTGGGTTTCGTGGCGGTGGGCTGCGGACTGATATTCGCCAACATCAATACCACCTCGTTCATCGGTGAAAACGAGCTCACGTTCACCAACAACATGAGCGTGATGGCCTGGGGCGTAACGTCGGTGGTGGTGATGATGGTGGTGGCGGAATTCATCCTGCCCATTTACCTGAAAACCGGCATTTCCACCACGCCGGATTTCCTGGAGATGCGGTACGACCGGCAAACCAAAACCTTCGTATCGCTCATTTTCCTGCTCAACTATATCGTGAACCTCCTGCCATCCGTGCTGTATGGCGCCGCTGTGGCGCTGGAAGGGCTTTTTGGCGTGTCCGAACTTACCGGTTTGGGTTACTGGCCAACGATTTGGCTGTTGGTGGCCGTGATGGGCGCGCTTGGCACGCTGTTCTCCCTCAGGGGCGGGTTAAAAGGCATGACGGTTTCCGGGACGATGCTGGGCCTGGCGATGTTTACCGGTGGATTGCTGTTGCCGTATTTCGCGTTGCGGCATCTCGGTCTGGGCAACTGGCAAACCGGGCTGGAAACTGTGCTGACAACGGAAACGTATCGCCTGAACGCCATCGGCGGCCCGCACGATGCCATTCCTTTCGGGACGATTTTTACCGGCATGTTGCTGGTCAATTTATATTACTGGAGCACGGAGCAATACATCGTGCAGCAGGCGCTCGGCTCCCGCGACCTGGCTTCCTGCCAGAAGGGGATGGCCCTCGCGGGACTGGGGAAACTGGTGTTGCCGCTGCTGCTCAATGTGCCGGGGATCGTGGCGGCGCATATCTATGGAAGCCTGCCGCATTCCGCATCTGTGTTTTCGACGCTCATCCGCGACGTGGCGCCGCCCGTGTATACGGGTTTCATGGCCGCGCTGCTGGCAGGTGCATCGCTCACCACGTTCATCGCCGGTATCAATAGCTCCGCAACGCTATACGTGCTGAACCTCCGCAAAGGCGCGCCCGGCGGGATGCGTACGGCGCGCAGGTTCGAGGTGCTGCTCTGCGCGAGCGCGGTTTGCATAGCACCGTTCATTCATTTCACGCAGGGTGGTTTATATACCTGGTTGCAGAAAGTAGGCGCCTTGTTTAGTGTTCCCATCTTCACGATCATGGTCGTGGGTTTTTTGACGCGCCGCGTTCCCGCGCTGGCGGCCAAAGTCGGGCTGGCGTTCTTTATTGCGTGCTACGCGATGTCGCAGTTCGTGGTGGACGTCGGGATGCATTTCCTGCACGTGTTGGCTATTCTTTTCGTGGTGACGGTGTTACTCATGCTGGCTATCGGGAAATGGCGGCCGCGCGAGGCGGCGTTTGTCTTGCAATGGAACAATCTGGTGGAAGTGACGCCGTGGAAGTGGCGGTACCTGGCCATGGGGTTGCTGATTGCATTGGTGATCGGGCTGTATGTTGTTTTTTCGCCGTTGGGTTTGGCGCGGTGAGGAATCGAATAGTGGTGTGATCCAATAGGGAATGAATAAATGTTGACAAAAAATAATATATTGTCATTCGGAATGCTGTATTCCTTAACTTTTAGAGCAAAGACCTAATGTCCCGACTTGTTTCCAAATTCTGCGTATCTGTAATGCTTCCATCTCGAAAAAAAGGACATGTATATTCACAGAAGAAACTTTCGATTCTAAGAATAGTAATGATGTTGATTGTCGGTCTCGTTTGTTCATCAGCCAAATATCAATCTATTGAGGGCATCAATGATACGACCGCCAAATCTGAACTTCAAATGAGTAGGCAGGCCGTCTTAACAGTAAACTTAAAACACTTTGCAGATATGATCTGGGGAACGCTGAACTTTGATAGTAGTGTCATGGAAAAACGTATACCTGGATCTAATCGCAATGGTTTTATCCAAGCTGGCAAGCAAGACTATGCCTTTGAAGTGGAACCCTCGACTGACCGGGTTTTTGTAACATTTACGAACGAAGCTCACCCTTTGGTAATATTGATTTTTGCTGCTACGCTACTTGCTTTATTACCTTAGCAACAAGATACAAATAGTCAAACCCGGAAATATGAAAATTGATATAAGTAAGGAAGAAATAAACGCTCTCTATGCCAGGGCAAAAGTACTTTATCATAGATGTATCAATGGAAATGACAATGAATCTTTACAGGTCGAAATAGGTATTCCCCTAAACTCAATCAGAGTCGTTGGAACCGAAGCGAAGATCGCTTTTGCGTTTGATGATCCGGATCGGTATACCTTGGAAGCATGTTTGTACCTTTTCAATAGCGAGTCTGACCTACTTGGTAAATATATGTATGTCGAAGATGATAAAGGAAATGCGGTGTCAGACGACCTGATATTTTACTAACATTCAATAAAAACGGCCAGCACCTGAGTGCCGGCCGTGTTTTGGAAAACTATTTCAACCTTTTCTTCAAATCATCCCAGGCGTAGTAGTGGAACACGCGCCCGTTGCTCATGGCAACGAACAGCCCCCCCGGGAATTTACCCCCGAACGTCACCGGCGTGATCTCCGACCCATCGCTTTCGATCGTGGAAACAGGCACTTCGCCCACAAAATCGTTCTTCCCTTCCCGGCGGAAAATCATGAATGAATTCGCCTGTTGGTTGGAAACGAGGAGGTACCCCGTGCTGTCGCGCTCCGGATACAGGGAAATGCCCTCGTGATCAGACGCAAAGCCCTGCTGCCCGAAGAAGCCCAGCTCCCGGTCGTCTTTCCGGTCGGGATCGGCGAAATATTTGCGTACGCCCACCGTTTCGTCGGAATAATAAACATGCCCGAGCGTATTGTCGACGGCGATCGCCTCTATTTCCTTCTTCCCGCTGTATTTCCCGAATTTCCGCACCAGGTTTGCTTTTACCTGGCCCTTACCATCGTCTTGCAGGCGGTATTGCCATAAGTACCCTTCCGCAGGCCCTTCCTTTCTCCCCACGATCACAAAAATGGCGGAATCCGCCGGACGGGTATAGATCGCCACGCCCATGGGGTCTGCCTGCGCTTCTCCGGCGAACACGGGAATGCCGCCGTTGTCGATGGGCTGCAGGCCGGGAAGGCGGAAGATGCGGACTTTACGGGTTTCGCGCTCCGTCACCACGGCAATGTCTATCGGGGTGCCGGCCAACAGCAGGTCATACGCGATATCTACGTTATTGGGGCGTTTCAGCGGCTCCGATTTACGGACGATCTTCCCGTCGAGATCGAAGGCATACAGCGCACCGTCGGAATCTTTATCGGTACCGAAAACGAGGCTTTGCATCGTGTCTGCCCGGTTGATCCAGATCGCAGGATCGTCGGTATCATGCGCCACGGGATCCGTTACGACGATGGGTTTTACGGCATTTTCCGCCACGGGCGCCAGGTGGCTGCACGCGGTGAGGCCCAATGCCAGGGCTATGCCGGATAATTTGAGTGTTGTCATGTGCACGGTGGTTTACAGGTCGAATTTGAAGCCGAAGTTGTACCGCGGCCGGTAGAATTCGGCCTGCATCGTTCTTTCACGGATGCCCTGGTAATAGCGTAACGGCTGGTTGGTAAGATTGTTCGCTTCGCCGAACATGCGGAGCTGGCGCGTCAGTTTCACGGAGGCGTTCACATCCAGGAAAAACTGACGGTCGTAAAAACGGTCTTCGAAATCGTCGCCGCCCAGCTCGTCGAGGTAAGAAGCCGCGTAATTGCCGGAAACGCGGGCGGTGAAGAATTTGTTTTCGAACGACAGGGAAGCGTTGAACATATGGGGCGCCGTGCCAGGCAAAGTTACGCCCGAGCGTTTCTCGCCATCGCCGTTATACACGCCGTCGGCTTTGGACTTGGTAAACGTGTAATTCAAATACACGCCGAACCCTTTGGCGAAACCGGGCAGGAAGTCGAGCTGGCGCTGCAGGGCCACTTCAAATCCGTACACCTTCACTTTATTGCCGTTGCGCGCCTGGGTGTACGACCAGTTTTCGCCTGCGGGAACGGGGTTCGACTGCCCCGGGAAATCGGCCGCGAACTGCGCCGTGTTGTATTGTTCGTTGCGGTACGTGTAGATGAAGTCCTTGATATGCTTGTAGAACACGCCGCCAGACAGGATTCCCACCGATTTGAAATACTGTTCCGCCATAAAATCGAAGTTGGTGGCGTAAGCGGCTTTCAGTTCGGGATTGCCCGCGCTGATCTCTTCATCTTCCTGCACGATATTCAGGTACGGCGCTATGTCGTAATAATTCGGCCGGGCGATGGAAGTCGTAGCCGCGAGGCGCAGCACGAGGTTGTCGGTAGCGTTGTATTTGAACGTAAGGCCCGGCAGCACGTTGAGGTAGCTGTTTTTGACGCTGCGCGTGCCTTTGAGGGTTTCCTCTTCTTCTACCACATTCCCGTCGTACGTGGTGCTGGTATTTTCGAACCGTACTCCGGCAATGAAAGACAGGCGGGAAGTGATATCCTGGTCCCAGCGCACATATCCCGCCGCGATGGATTCCTTCGCCTTGTAGTTAACGGCCAGGAACTCCGACGGATCGGCTTCTTTCTCAAATTTCGAAGCATCCGCGAGGTTCAGCCCGCCGAGGAATTCCGGGGCGATGAACCGTCCCGGAACGTATTGGTTTCCGGGTTGGAAGGTTTTTTTGTTCCACTGGAACAGTGGCATTTTATCGAGCGTGCCGAATTCATCGAGGGGCTCGTATTCGAAGAAGTCGTTGTTCCGCTCTTTGTCTTTCAGCCTTAGCCGCCCGCCTACGCGCATGCGCCCTTTCTGGCCGGGGATTACGCTGAGCGGGAAGCGGAGATTCAGTTTCAGGCCGAGCTCACTTTCATTCGTGTAATCATTGTTTTCCGTGAGCGAAGCGAAGCTGAAATCGCCGTCGCTCACATTGCCCGGCGTCACGGTCGGGCGCCGCGGGTTGCGGATGTCCATGGTGAGGGGAACGTCTTCGAATTCATATTCGATATATCTTTCGCCGTCTTTCTTTTCGCTGGCCGACGACCAGGAGGCGCTCCAGTTCAGGTCCACTTTCGGGCTGAGGAGGTGATCGCCGCGGAGGGAATAGTTCTGGACGCGCTGGGTTTCGAGGCGGCGGTTTTTACCGCGGTTGCCGCCTACGCCGCCTTTGTTTTCGCGGGTGAGGGAGCCGGTATAGCCAGTGATTTTGTCATCGGCATCGTATTCCGGTTCGATGTCTTTCACGTTATAGGCGAAGCGGTTCTCGCGATCGTCGCGCCAGGTGTACATGGCGTTGAAATACAGCGTATGTGCGGGATTGATCTTGTAATCCAGCGCGGCGGACGCGTTTCTGCGGATGCGCTGCACGAAATACTGGCGGATGCCCAGTTCTTCGAGGTATACATTCCCGAAGTCGTCCTTTTTCCAGGTGGGCTCGATGTTGTCTGACCCGTAATCGTTGTTGTTGTAGGATGCGCTCAGGATGGCGCCGAGTTTGTTTTGGAAGAAGCGGTTCCCCAGCACGAGGGCGCCGTTGTAAATAGGTTTCTCGCGGATGGGGTTGTAGCCCGAAGATAATGTGGCGGAAACGCGGGGGCCGTTCGGCGCGGCGCGGGTCACCAGGTTCACGGAGCCGCCGATGGCGTCTGCGTCCATGTCGGGCGTGAGGGTTTTGTTCAGTTCGATGGTCTGCACCATATCGCTGGGGATGAGGTCCATCTGTACATTCCGGTTGTCGCCTTCGGCGGAGGGGATACGGTCGCCATTGAGCGTTACGGAATTGAGCTGGGGCGCCAGGCCGCGGATGATGATGTTGCGCGCTTCGCCCTGGTCGTTTTGCATGGTGACACCGGGAATCCGCTTGATGGCGTCGCCGATATTGCCATCGGGGAAACGGCCGATCTGGTCAGCGCTCACCACATTGGTCACGTTGGGATTGTTCTTTTGCTGGTTGAGCGCCTTGGCCTGTCCGCGGAGCCGGTCACCCACCACGAGCACTTCCTTCCCGGCGATGCCGCCGGCTTCCAGCGCAAGCTGCTGCTCCGCGTTCCGCCCTGCGGAAACGGTCACGGATTTCGACAGTTTCCCGTAGCCGATGTAAGTCACTTCCAGCTGGTAATTGCCGGCGGGCACGTCCAGGAACTCGAACCGGCCCTGCTGGTCGCTAACGGTATAATGATTCCCGGGGCTCAGGCGAAGGGTGGCTCCCGGCAGGGAAAGCCGCTGGTTTTTATCTATAATATGGCCGGTCAGCAAACCTGTCCCCTGGGCAAAGGCCCAAATGCTGCAACAGCAAAGGATCATTACAGACAACAATTTTTTCATGGTATCTTTTTTATTTTGGTTTTCTCCCGGCAAAAGCGGCCGCCTTTTTCCAGGTCCCCAAAGATGCGGTCGAACCTCCCCCGAAGTCAAATTTCCCGCGTGAACAAAAAGGAAACAGCGTTAACAGCCGCGTGAACAATCCGGCAACAGCGTGAACAATAATGCTGTAACATCATGATAATCAATGTGAATGACCGTAACAAAATGGCTGTTAAGGAATTATTACCGTAACATGAAGGGGATGTTATTTCAAATGGACTGGATGAACGCCGTGAGGCTTTCGCCCTGGCGGAGCTGCAGTTTTTTCCGCAGGCGGTAGCGGACCACCCGCAGACTGTCCTGCGAAATCCCCAGCAACACCGCGATGTCTGCCGAGCTGAGGTTCATTTTCAGGAGCGCCACCAGGCGAAGGTCGTTTTGCGTGAGCGCCACGCCGTATTCCCGGATCTTATCGAAAAACGATTGATGGATCTGTTCGAAAATGCTCCGGAATTCATCCCAATGCTGGTCGTGGTTGAAATTCTGGTGGATGAGCTGCTGCAGTTGGCGGAGTTGCTTTTTCTGGTCGCGGCGCTCGTCGTTGACCATGGTTTCCAGCTTCTGGCGGACTTCCTCGAGCAGCTGGTTTTTCTGGATGATGTGCAGGGTATGGGCGCCGAGCACCTTCGACCGGGTCTCCAGTTCCTGCTTGAGGTTTTCTTCCTGCAGCTGGAGCAGTTCCGTCCGCGTCCTGAATTGTTGCTGCTCCTGCATGCGCAGCAGCGCGGCGTTGCGGATGCGGAGCCGCTGCCGGGAGATAACGAGTACGCCGAGGGTCACCAGCAACAGCGCGCCGATCACAAGGAAGATGGCCATATTCCGGGAATTCCGCAGCCCGGCGATCTCCCTGTCCTTTTTACCGGTGTCGTACATCGCCTGGATGACGGAAAGCTGTTTGCCGCTTTCGCGGGAATATATATTGAGCAGGCTTTCGCGGCTGAGCTCGCCGTAATGAAAGGCGCTGTCGTTGCGGCCCAGGAGGTTGAAAGCCCGTGCCATATCACGGTAGGCGCTGCTGAGCTGGTATTCTTCCCGCGCCTGGAGGGCAAGATGGAGCGCATTGCGGGTGAAGGGGAGGCTTTCCGCGGCACGGCCGGTTTTGCGGAGGATGTCTCCCAGGTTATTGTAAATCTCGATGGTAGCGAGGTTGTTGTGCTGCAGGATGTTCAGTTCCAGTGATTTGTTGAAGTAGTGGAAAGCGGAATCATACCGCTCGAGGTCTTCATGGATGCTGCCGAGGTTCTCGTAGATCTTGGCGATGCCGGATGGGTCGGTGGCGCGACCGAAAAGCGCGAGGGCTTTGTGCTGGTAGTAAGCCGCAGAGTCGTAATCCTGCCGTTTTTCGCAGAGGTGGCCGATGCTGCCGAGGGTTTGGGCCATGCCGGTGAAGTTGCCGGCGCGGGTGTACAGGGCGAGGGCTTCGTTGTACTGGTTGCGGGCGGCTTCGGGCTGGCGACTGTAATAATATAAGGTGCCGATGTCGTTGAGGTTTTGGGCGAGGAGGGCCCATTGCTGCTCTTTCCGGTAAAGCTGGCCGGCCTGGAGGTGGTAATCGAGGGCCTGGGGGTAATATCCGAGGTGGTAGCATTCGTGGCCCATCCGGCTGAGGAGCCCCGCAGCGGCGATGGGGTCTTTCAGGGCGAGGGCTTTTTCCAGCGAGTCTTTCAGCGCCGGGAACCCGGGGGCCGTGGCGGGCAGTCCGTCGGGCTGCTGCGCTCTTGCGCCGGATAGCATCATGGAGAAAAGGACCAGCGTCAGGAGAGAATTCTTCATCCTGCAAAGGAAATCGTCCAACATTACCGCAATGTTAACTCGATATCGCATTTCCCCGTTTTTCCCGATTGTGTATCTTCGCGCAAACATCACAACATGAGACCATGCCTGCTGGCGATGCTTTGCGCCTGTATTTTCCTTTCATCGGCGAAAGCCCACGATCCCCGGACGGAAATCCCCTTCCAGGTAATGGAATCCGGCCACATCCTCGTGAAAGCGACGGTGAGCGGGGTAGAAGGGAATTTCATCTTCGACACCGGCGCCGGCATCACCGTTTTTACGAAAGCTTTTTTCGATAAACTGAAAAATACGCAGCGGGAAGACGGCGGATACACGGGCTTCAGGGCCACGGGCGAGCGGCTGGACATCGATCTGTACCGGGTGCGCGACGTTTCCTTCGGCCCCATGAAAAAAGCCGAAGCGGAAGTCAGCTTCCTGGACGCCAACCTCGGCGGGATCGATGGGATCATCGCCGTGAAACTGCTGGAAGACCAGCCTTTCACGATCGATTTCACGCAGAACGTCCTCCGGTTCGAGAATAAACAAACGCTCGCTTCGATCCGGAAGTCGGCGAAAGTGGTGCCGCTGCAGCTGGAGCAATCCCGCAATCATTCGCTGACGCTGTTCGCGTATTTCCAGGTGAACGACAGTCTGCGCCTTCAATGCTCGCTGGATAGCGGAGCGGGAAAAGACGTGTTCCGCCTCAACGCCAAATACCTCGGCCGGCTGCACGTCGACGTTTCGGATACAACGCAGGTGCGGAAAATTGAGCGGAAGAGCGAATTCAACGAAAATTTCAAGTCGTCCATATACATCACGCAATTGCGGAACCTTTCGGTGGATGGTGAGCCGTCTATCCAGACGGGGCCATTCCGGGTGCAGTTGGTGGAGGGTTTGATTTACGACGGCATTATGTGGATCAGCTGGCTGGGCCGGAAAATAACGTTCGATTTGGGCGCGCCGGCACTGCTTGTAAGGAACTAGCGGGATTTCATTTTTTGGGGATTAGACATTAGACATACATACATTAGACGCTCCTTGTAACATGCGCTTTATGCTGAAGCTGCGTAGCTGGCTTTTTTTCTGATTTTGATCGCACCGGTTTCGATTTGGGGTAATTCCTGGTATTTGCCCGTGCAATGTATGGTGGCGTTTTGCCTTTGGGGATGGTGGGTTTATTCGGTGTTGCGATGCGCCGAGAACTTGCATGTTCCCGAATTGAAGCGGAGGCTGGCGAATTGTTGGGAGGCCTGGCCGTTGTGGGTTTCGTCGCTGGTTATGTTCGGCGTTTCCCTCTTTTTTCCCGAACCGCTGAAAGTATACGCCGGTTTGCGTATCGCGGCGTTCATGGCAGGAGGGAGCGTGTTGCTGGTGGCGCATGGTTATATTTCCTGGCAGATCGCGCATGTGCTGGCGGAACTGTCCGGCAAGCGGGAACGATGGTTGGGCTGGATGGTTGCTGTGGCGATGGTTTTGCCTGTTCCGGTTTTTATCCAGGGGGAAGTGAAAGCTATTTTTCGGCAAGTTGATGGTCAGACAGAGTGACGGGATTTCATGTAAAAAGACCCGGTAACGAAGTCCATCAGTTCGATGGTGGACGCCAATTCTTCAGGGTAGTTGATCTCGTAGAAAATGACATCATAGTTGGCTTGGTGTGCGAGCCGGATGGAAATGGTTTTTTGTCCGATGAGCTGATAGTCGAACCAGATATCTTCTTCGTCAGAGGTGCCGGACATTCCATATCGTATCGCGTCGAGGTCGCTATTGTCGAATTCGTAAACAGCCAGGTGGGATAGGATGAGTAGGAAAGGTAGCAGGGATGATTCGTCGTGCAGCCAATTTTTTTCTTCATGATGAGTGGATGATGATCAGATAAATATCCTGAAAATTCATCGGAACTCCAATGGTTCCGCCCTGTTTTGCGGAAATCATGTCGCATTTTCAAATGGACATCGGGCTAGTCATGATAAGAAGTATTCGAAGTAAGATTGCCCCGACAAGTTTTTGGAAAAGAAAAGAAAATGCGATAATTTCAGTGATGTCAGTTAGCCCGAGCGCTGGCTACAGTGAACACAGATTGTAACCCTTTTGTACCCTTATTCTTTTACCCTAATTAATGATTCGTTATGAAAAGATTAATCCTGTTGACCTTATTCAGCGCAGGCTGTTATTTTTCGCATGCGCAGACATTGGCTGAAGCCCCGCGCCCCGGGGCATCCGAGGCGGTTTGTCCGACACCCTCCAACGACGGTAGCAAAGTCAGTAAAAACGGCCCTTGCCAGTCCAGCTCCACATTCGACGTAGGCCTGGCCGACTATTACGCATCCAGCACCACCTCCGCTTGCAGTATTTTATCTTCAAGGAACATTACGGAAGTGGAATGGCAGGTGTACCCGCCGGCGGGTAGTTATTCCATTACCTGGGGCACAGGTGTGTTCCAGTGCAGCGGGGTGATCAATTCAGGTTTCTCGCTGACGTTCAACCCCACAGATCCGAACATGCCGATCAGCTTCCTGTTCCGGGTGAAAAACAATTGCGGGGAATGGAGCGACTGGAGCGCAGGCTTCGCGATATTCAAGAACCGCTGCGGAAACTGGTAAGCAGAGAACCCGATTTTATTTGAACATCGAAATTTCGGAACGCCTGCAGCTGGTTTTTATACCTGCAAACATCAGCTGAAGGCAACTAAAGAAAAGGGCTTCCATATTACAGGAAGCCCTTTCCAGGTTTTAGGATATGGCGTAAAAAATAATATCCAAGCGGATTACCGGCCAAACAGCTCTTTGAGCTTTTTCTCTATTTCCCCGTCGCCGTTTTCACCGAATCCCACTTGCTTCATGATGATCTTTCCTTCCGGGCTGATCAGGAAACCGGTTGGGACGGCCGTTACGGCAAAGCTGTTCACCGACACGTTTTTCGTATCGAGTAACTGCGGCCACGGCAGCTGTTGCTTTTGCAGCTCGTTCAGCCAGGCAGTCTTTTTTTCGTCGATGGAAATACCGAGTATCTCGAACTGCTCGCCTTTATATTTCTGGTACAGCTCCTTCATATGCGGGAACGATGCCTTGCAGGGGCCGCACCAGCTCGACCAGAAATCGATCAGCACATATTTACCACGATAACTGCTGAAAGCGACTGGCTGGTCTTCCGGTGAATTCAACGTAAAATCGACTACATCCTGGCCAGGCAACGCGCGTTTATAGCCGGTAAGCCGCGCCTGCACGTCCATTGCGGGGCGCGTGCGTTTTTGAAGCGGGCTCAGTTTATCGTAGAATTGCTGAAGATCCTGTTCCGGAATAATGGGTTGATAGCGGCCCAGGATGTAGGCACCAATGTAAGCATCCGCGTTGGCTTCAACGAAATCGCCGATGTACGGGATGAGCCGCTGCATCATCAGTGCCAGGAATTCTACATTATAGGCCGAATCGTGTTTGGGCTTGTTTTCGAATCGCTTGTCCATTTCCGCCTTTATTTCCAGTCGCTGCTTTTCCCTTCCCTGTTCAAATGCCTGATAGGCAACCGCCGATTTGCTGCCGCTGATCTTGCCGGAGCGAAAGCCTTTGGCGGGATCGGTGACTTCGATGTTGACCGTGCCGGGCCTGTCTGCCACAACCGGGAAGGCGGGAGACGGTGGCTTCAGCCGGGTATCATGTTCCGCCTGCAAAGTAGGGACCGTATCTTTTACCCAGGGAATGCGGATGGTGAACCGGCCATTTTTTACTTCCACAGAATCCTTTCGTATGCCCGATTCCAGCACATACACTTTGTTGTATCCTTTCAGATCGCCTTTTACGGTGCCTTTTATGATAATTTGATGCTGGGCGGCTGCGCTGGAGGTAAATCCAGCCAGGATCAATACCGGCAATAACTTTTGCATGTTCATCGATTAAAGATTAATAAGGACGGGTTTCGAATGGGATGCCCCAATTGGGATTGAACTTCAGTACCACATTGCTGATGGGGATGATGAAATCCTTCGAGTCGATGGTGGCCTGGAAAACCTGTCCGCCCATTTTGTGTTCGATCCTTGTTTTGGACCAGGGCTTGCCGGTATCGAGGGTAAAGCGTTTCAGGTCGAGGAACCTTTTGAAGCCGCCGATGGGGAGCTCCCGTCTCCTTTCTTCCAGCACCCATTGGATCACCTGGTCCTGCGTGCCCATGGCAAGATCGGGCGTGCCGGTTTTATGCCGGTATTGGCGGAGCGTGTTGAGATCGGCCATCGCCAGATCGAGCTTGTTCATCCTGGCGTAGCCTTCTGCCCGCATCAATAAGATCTCCGGCCAGGAGAACCCGTCCGTCATTTTCGTTTTCCGGAAACGGTAGTTGCTGATGCGCATGCCGTCGTCGTACCCGCCGCCGAGCGTTGTTTTATATCCCGGGGCGTTCAGATAGAACAGGCTGAACCGGAGATCGGTGGAGCGGTCGTACAGCGCCAGCAGCTCTTCGGAAGGATAGGAGAGGGAAGCGCCGATGCCCGCATCTTTATCGGTGGCCCTGTAAAAGAGTATTTCCCGGCTGTTGACGAGGTTCACGAGCCCGTCTTGCGACGACAGCAACAGCGACGTCAGCGGTCTGGCCGGATCTGCCAGCCTGAATTTATTGTAATCGTACAACACGTTCGCCGCACCGCCCGCGGCAGCCCAGGCCAGGTTGGCGTAATGCACCACGCTGTCGGGTTTTTGGGTGAACAAGTGGTAATAAGCCAGCATCGCATGGCCGGTGGCCTTATTGGCGCGGGAAGGCCAGGTAGACCGTGTGGGAAGATCGGGCAAGGCGGCATGCAATTCCCTGAGCACCCTGGCAGCCACATCCGCCGAAGTGGATAAATCCGGGATCGGTTTGTTGATATCCACGTCCGTTACGTACGGAATTGTTTTGGCGGCGTTGGGGGAACCGGGTTTATATACCGGCCCGTAAATCATGTTGGCATTAAAATAACACCAGGCCCTCGCTACCAGCGCCTGTGCGGTGGAGGTGCGCGCCAGGGCGGCTTCTTCCTGCGTTTTCCCGCCGATGCCGCGGATGCCTTCAATAACGTTGTTGAAGTAAGATACCTGCGGATAAATGCCCTGCGACCCGGCGCTCCAGAACTGATCGTCGAGATTCGGGTTTTTGTAAGGCTGGCGGAAGATATAGGCATAGTATCGCTCCACGTTGGGATGGCTGCTGAGCACGAAGCCGACTTTTCCCTGTCCTTCTGTCATTTCCAGATTATCGCCCAATTCGGCGAGCAGCGAGCCTTTGTTGCCGTCCAGGAAATTCAGGTCTACAGTGCCGGTATTATCCAGCAGATGGTCAAAATCCGCTACGGAAGAAGGAATGAGCTTCCCTTTAGGCTTCACGTCAAGGAAATCTTTACAGGCGCCCAGGCATAAAGCGGCGGAAAGGTATATCAGATATTTTTGATTGCGCATTAGGATCAAATTAAAGGTTGATGGAAAAGCCGATATAACATTCTGGTCTCATGGGAAACGCCCTGTTAACAGGCTTGTTCACGGCTTGCTCGATGGTTTCGGGATCGATCCCTACGTTGTTGGCCGTCCATGTCAGGAGATTGCGGCCCTGGAAATAGACCCTGGCGTTGCTGAGGCCGGTGTTGCCCCAGATTTTGTTGTCGAGCTTGTAGGAAAGGGTGAGGTCCCGCAGCTTGAGGAAATCCGCTTTCTGGATCAGCATCTCCGTATACGGGAAATACCAGGCATCGGTATTGAACGCGGCGAGCTTGGGATAAATGGTATGTTCCTCGTCGCCGGGCTTGCGCCAGCGCATGGACACGTCTTTATGATCGAAGTTGTCGCCGTTGTAGGTGTCTTTGCGGAATACGCCGCCCATTTGCCCGATCACCATGAAGGAAAGGTCGAAGCGTTCGTAGCTGAAGGTATTGGTAAGACTGAGGATGAACTTGGGCCGCGCAGTGCCGGAATACACCATGTCTTTCACGGTCAGGTCGTTCCCGTAGATTTTTTTGTCTGCGTCGGAATAGTATTGCGGCGTTCCGGTATTGTCCAGTCCCGCGAAGCGGTAGCTGAAAATGCCGTCGAGCGGGTACCCGGTCCTTAACACGGCGCCGGCATTGCTGCCGAGTATGGTGCTGGAAAAACTGAACGTGAGGAAATTCGGGCTGGGATAATCGTAGTTGAACTGCAATACTTTGCTTTTGTTGTAGCTGCCGTTGAAAAAGACGTTCCAGCCGAATTTATTGCCTTTCACCACATCCGCATCGAGTGACAGCTCGATACCGGTGTTCCTGGCGGAACCGGCGTTCCGGGTAACCATGAACCTGCCGTAAGTGGGATCGATGAAGTCGGGGGCGAGCAGGTCTTTGCTCAGTTTGTTGTAATAATCGAGCGTAAAGCGGAGCCTGCCGTCGATCATGCGCACATCCGTCCCGATATTGGTGATGATGGTGCGTTCCCAGCGCAGGTTATTGTCGGGCAACGATGAAATGGAGTAGGGGATGCCGCCGGTAGTGGCCGAGTAGTTCGCCGGCGTGATCAGCAGGAAGGGCCCTTGCGTAAAGGAGATATTCCCGTTGATGCCGTAGGAGCCACGGATATTCAGCTGGTCTATCCAGGAAACGTTGAAGAATTTCTCCTGGCCGAGCTTGTAAGTGCCGCCAACAGACCAGTTGGGCTTGTACCGGTATTTAGGATTGGTGCCGAAGAGGTTGCCCTGGTCGATACGCGCGCTGCCGCTCAGGATGAAGCGGTTGTCGTATTCATAGGAGCCGTTGGAATACACGGAGAAGAAGCGGTTGTCGCGCAGGGAATAGGAGCCATTGCTGAGCACGTTCATACCGTCCGGGAACAGGAAATCCGGTTTATAGGCGTTGCTGTTGAAATCGAGGTAGTTGAAGGTGGCAAATGTTCCGGCCTGGTCGTTATAGCCAACCCTGCTGGGAGCGGCGTTATTGTCTACGAGGTCTTTATTCAGCTCGCTGCCGGCGATCACCGAAACCCGGTGAACGCGGTTGAACGTTTTTCCGTAGTTGAGCTGCGCGCGGAGTGTGTAGGCTTCGCTCTGGCTGCGGGTTTCGTTGATGATCGCGCCTTCCGGCAGGTAATGTTTGCCGGGGCTGGAGATGGAAGAGGCGGCGTTGTAGAACGAACGTACATATAACGAGTTCGCGCCGCGCATGTTGCGCAATACGCCGCTGCCCCTCGTCCAGGAACCGCCTGCTTCGGCGGTAAGGCCGTCGACGATGTTGATGGAGATACTGGCGCCGAGCCTTGCCATGAACGCCTGGTTCCGGGAGGTGGAGAATCCGAGGTCGTTCAGCGGGTTGTATTCCATGGATTTGAGGCCGCCGTAATCCTCGTAACGTTTGATGAGGTCTGGCCGGACCGCGGGAATGGCCTGCGGATTGCCGTTTTGGTCAACGATATCGTAATAAGGCTTCATGACCCGCAGGGTGGAGAAATCCAGCATGTCACCGGCTTCCAACGGTGCGTTGTTATTATTGAAATTAATATTGGTGAGCATTTTGATGCTGACCCGGTCAGAGGGTTTCCAGTCGTTTTTAAGGTCGAGGATCAGCCGGTCGTTGCTGTTCCCTTTCATGTTGCCTTTGTTGGCGATATAGCGTACCGCGGCATTTGTGGCGAACTTGTCAGAGCTGGCGGAAAGGGAGATATTATGTTGCTGCGTGGCTGCCGACCGGTATAGATGCCGTTCCAGCTGGCCCAACGTATTGTTCGATCTCAGCTTGCCCAGCTCTGCATTCACTTCGGCTTCCGTCAGCAGCCCCTGTGCCTGGCTGATCAATAACTGCGTAACGCGGCCGTAGGCGGTATAGGTTTCATAATCCCAGCCAACGTTGGCCACGTCGCTGTTGTAATAGTCGATTTCGGCATCCACATAATCTGCGGCGCCGGTTTTATTGAGATAGGATAATTGTGGACGGAACGTCATGCCGGTGCTGCCTTTGTAGCTGAGCTGCAGTTTCCCGCGCTTGGCCGTTTTGGTGGTGATAACGATGACGCCGTTGGAGGAACGGGCGCCGTAAATGGATGCGGCTACGGCATCCTTCAATATGGTGATGGTTTCGACGTTGTCGATATTGACGGATTCCAGTCCCCCGGGCGCGGGATACCCGTCTATCACCACGAGTGGCTCGCCATTGGCCAGAAAGGTAGATCTCCCGCGCACTTCCACTTTTCCTTCTTTGGTGATGGCCACGCCGGCTGCCTGTCCTTCGAGGGCCGTCAGCAAACTGGGTTGCAGCTTGCCTTCCAGGCGCCGGGTTTGCACGGATGAATAGGAGCCGGTCATCCTTTCCCGGGAAACGGTCTGGTAACCGGTGTTGACGGTCACCGCCACTTCGTCGAGCTTCGTGGCGGACCGGGCGAGCTGTATGGTAAGTGCGGGCTGTCCTTCTTTCAGCATATCGGCGGTAACTGCCATTTCGCGGGGCGTAAAGCCGACGTAGGAGAACCGGAGCGTATTCCCTTCAACGGCGGTGATGGAAAAGCTCCCGTCGGCGGCCGTAGCCGTTCCCTTTTGGGTTTCCTTCACCTGAACGCTCACGCCGGGCAATGCCGTTCCTTCCATATCCGTCACCTTTCCTGTCAAAACCGCAACGGGAGCGACTGCGGCCTGCGTTTCACCGGAGGTGCTGCGCGGCTTGCCCGACAGGATGATGGTTTTACCCTGGAGCACATAATCCAGCTCCTGATTTTTCAGGATCAGGTCCAGCACGGTTTTCAAAGGAGCGTCCGCAACGGAGAGCGAAACGGCTTTTGATCCGTATAGCAATTCTTTGTTGCTGAACACGACATATCCTGTTTGTTTTTCGATGGCCGAAAACACTTTCTTCAGTGGCAGGTTTTTGCCGGAAAGGGTGACGGACTGGGCAGAAGTTGCGCCCTGCACGGAAACCAGGGCTGTGACGAGAAAAAGAGGTAGCAGCCTCATCGCTTTTGAAATTTGTGCCGACAGCCTGTTCCCCTGCAGGGCAGAGAAATTCAGGCAACCATAAGCAGTTTTTTGCATAAATTGTGAACTAATTTTGGTTGTAAATAAAAACGGTGTACGAACCTTTTATGAAACAGCTAAAACCCGCCGGAAACGACGCCAATCGGTTCCGGCATTTTATTTTGGCTGTATCAGGGCAAAACGATCAGCGTTCTGCCTTCCAGACGAAAATGAACATTTGATTTTTCCAGTGCTATCAATAAACCTTCGAGCGGAATATCCCGCGTCATTTTTCCTACGAATTCAATTTTAGGCACGCCGGCAGCGTATTTGACGTCGATATCATACCACCGCTTCAGTTGGCGCATCACTTCTTCGATACCCACGTCATCGAAATCGAACACCCCGTTTTTCCAGGCCAATACCTTGCCGGGGTCTCCGGGCCTGACGGTCATCTTACCGGCTTCGCCGCCGCGAAGGGCCATGGCGGCCTGTTCTCCGGGCTTCAACACCACTTTTTGCCTTCCTTCCGGCCGCTGTGCGGTAACCGCTACCTTGCCTTGCAGGAGGGTGGTATTCAGTACCGGTTCGTCGGCATAGGCGTTGATGTTAAAATGGGTACCCAGTACTTCCACTTCAAACCGGTTATCGGCGTTCACGATGAAGGGCAATGTTTCACCTGCTTTTTTCATGGCGGCCACTTCAAAATAAACTTCCCCGCTGATCGCCACCCGGCGGGCATTCTGCGTGAACTGCGTGGGGAAGCGGATAGAGCTGGCGGCGTTCAGCCAGGCGGCAGAGCCGTCGGGCAGGATGATTTTGTATTGCCGGCCTTTGGGAGTGGTGAGGGTATTGAATGTTTCTTCCGCGGATGATTTGCCGTTGGCTTTGTACCGGAGCTGACCGTTGCTGACCGAAAGGTCGGCCCCGCTTTGCTGGGCAACAACGCCATTCCCGACGGAATCGAGCTCGATGGTGGACCCGTCGGCCAGGGTGAGGATGGCGCCTTCCTGACCGGGCAGGATTTGTTGTTGTATGGGTTTCGGTGGTTGTTGCGCCAGCTTGGGTTGTTGGCGCGGCATAAAATACCAGGCGACTGCCAGGAGCAGGAACACGGCCGCGGCGTAACGTATCCAGGAGGCGCGGAGGATCTTTGTGGTTCGGGAGGGAGTTGGTTGCGGGAAGTGTTGCCGATGGAAATCCGCCAGTGCCGGCTGTGCGGCAGCGGTAAATTTGCTGTAATCCGTGTTCAGCCTGGAAAGGCCGTCGCCCGAACGCAACGAGTCGTACCATTCCTGGTGCTGCGTTTTTTGCTCCAGCCAGTGTTGCAGTTCGTCCTTTTCCGCATCCGTCAATTGGTGCAGCTTTTCTTTAGCGGTCAGCGCGGCAGCCCGCAGCAGGCCGGGCAATTCATGTTCCGGCAAATTGTCTACATCCATCGTTTCTCATGTCTATTCACTATAAGACAACGCCTGTGCGCGGGAATTGACTTCCGGCAGGCAAAATTTTCATAGAAATAAAAAAGTAATCTGTTAATCGGCGAGAAACAGGCTGATAAGTGCCATGCCGGGAACGATTTTTCCCCGTAATAATTTGATGGCCCTGGCTTTTTGATGGCTTACCGCCGAAGGGGAGATGCCCAGTTTCAGGGCGATTTCGCTGGTGCTGAGGCCTTCGATGTTGAGTTGCACCACCTTGGTGCATTCGGGAGGCAGGGTTAGGATGGCCTGGTGCAGCAGGCGAACGGTTTCTGCGCGAAACACGTTTTGCAGGATATCTTCGTAGGTCTTGTCTTCCAGTTCCGCTTCGTAGCCCTGGACTTTCTTTTCGTTCCGCTTGCGCTGTTTGAGGAGATTGAGGGAACGGTTGCGGGTTGCGGCATACAAATATGCGTGGATGCTCCTTACTTCGATCAGGGCCGTCCTGTTTTTCCATAATTGCAGAAAAACTTCAGAAACGATATCCTTTGCGGCGGCTTCGTCGTTCACGATGCCGTTTGCCAGCAGGCATAACGCCGGGAACATTTCCATGAAAAGCGCATCAAATGCGGCTACATCGCCTTCGCTTACACTTGAAATCAAATCTTTCTCACTATGTAACTCTCTATTTTGCAATACTTATTTCACTTTTGAGTCATACCAGCCTTTCAAAGATAAATGGAAGGATAAAAAAATCCTAACAATGGAGCGGAATGGAGGAAGGGGAAGGGGCGATCAATAATATCAACATATAACCCTTATTTTTACTGGACAACTACACTAATGACCTAAAAAATCAAAAATGGGCATTTTCGACATTTTCAAGAAACAGAAACCTGAATCTACATTTCCGGAAAACGAACTGGAGCGGTGCCTGATGCAGGCGGAAACGGACCCGACTGCCCGGAAGGAATTCTACCAGAAACTACTATGGAACAGGTTGTTTGTATTAGTTCCGTTGGAGGCGGGTGCGATGGCGGGCGACGAATCATCGGAAACGGAGACCATCGTTCGGTTCATCACATTTGATGACGGACAGATACCTGTTTTCACCTCAGCGAACCGGATTTTCGATAAAGGCATCATAAAAGAAGAAGTGTCTTTCGTAGGCCTGGATGGCAAAGACTTGTTTGAAACGGCCAAAGGTGCCACTTTTATACTGAACCCATTTTCGTATTATGGGACAACGTTGGCGCCGGATGAAATTGAAAGTATCATGAATGGATCGATTTATGACCAGATCGATGCATTTGAAAGGGAGAAAACCCAGGTGGAGGCGTTCAATACTTTGTTTGAACGGGCGAAGAAAAAACAGCAAGGGTTGATTATTTTGGCTGGAAATCATGCCAAAAAGCTGGAAGCCGCCGAAACGCAGCAGCTGGAGGCTTCCGTAACGGATTTTAAAAAATGCCTGGAAATAGCCCCAGATCACTGGCAAAGCATGGTCTTCATGGCGAAGGCGCTTCAACGGCTGGAAAGGCATGCCGAAGCACTTGAACAATTGGAGACGGCTTTTAGTATCGAAAGTGATAGTCATACCATTCCGATGGAAGCTACTTTGGAAGCGCTGTATCTCGATCAGCTCGACAAGGCATTGTATTATTCTGCAGCAGCCATGCAGCGGAAGCCCGGTGATTATATTCTGATGGGCAATCATGCCCTGAATTTACTGTTGGCGCAAAAGGATGATGAAGCCAGCAGCCTCATTGTAAAGGCTATCGGCTTGCAGCCGGATGATCCGGTAAACAGAAACATCGAAGCAATTGTGCGGGATGTATTGGCTGGGAAACGGGCCAGGCCGACTTTTAAGGAGTTGATGCATGAGGGGGCGTAAATGTTTTTCATTATTTGTATGTTAATTTAATATAACTTACATTTGCACCCACCAATTACGACTCTGTAGCTCAGTTGGTAGAGCAGCTGACTCTTAATCAGCGGGCCTAGGGTTCGAGTCCCTACAGGGTCACCTTCAAGGGACAAGTCTCATCAAGGCTTGTCCCTTTTTTATCCTGCCATGTAATACCCGCCAATAATGAGCTACCTCGAATTCAAGCCGCATCACTCGCTCCAAGATAAAATCGATTGTTACTGGACGATCCACCACAACGAATCTACTCCCCGAGTCCGGAAGATTATCCCCGATGGTTGCGTCGATATCATCATTAACCTGGGCGACAAACTCCATATCGTTTCCGAAAATAGCATCATCGAAAACGAAGCCGTTATTCTGGCCGGCCCCATGACCCAATTGAAGCTGACCGAAAACGCAGCGCACACGAATATTATCGGGATCCGCTTCAAGCCCTTCGGTTTTCATGCGTTTTTCGAGTTTGGCGATTTAAGCGCGATCCAGGATATGTCCATGCCGCTGCGCCCGAAAGATGTTGTCCCTGATTTCAAGTGTTTGCGCTCCAAAGACCTCATCATGCAGCTCGACCGGTTCTTCCTCGGGATACTGAAAGCAAAATCCCACTACATACAGCACATCGTCCATTCGCTGGACTTCAGCAAACCCCTGGAAGTTCCCAAAATCGCAAGCGAACACCATGTTACGGAAAGAACACTGCAGCGGCATTTTCTGAAATACGCAGGGATGCCGTTAAAACGGTACTACAGCATTATGCGCGTGCAGCATGCGTTGCGGCTGTTGGGGTCGGGCAATCATGGCAGATTATCCGATATATATTACCCGCTCAATTTTTATGACAACGCTCATTTTACGAAGGAGTTTTCGAGGCTGACCGGTTTTTCTCCTACCGCAGCCCAATAATGTCGGATGCTTACAAAGCGGGGCCAGGCGGGCGCCATACATTTGTGCTATGAAACTGTTAATCGTGTTCCTTGCCACGGTGAGTATATTCCACTTCCCGGGGGCGGAAATTATGCGGAAAAAAACATCTAAAATGACATACCCGGCAAAACACATCAGTATTTCGATCAACAAACCTGCATACCAGGTGTATCAATTTGCGTCCAATCCGGAAAACTTTCCGAAATGGGTAAGATTCGTGAAGTCTATTCGTCCGGACACGGGAAATTCCTGGTTGGCGGAAACGGATTTGGGGCACATCCGGATTGATTTTGCGGCGGAGAACGAGTTTGGGATCATCGATCACTTGGTGACGCTTCCGGATGGATCCACCATCAACAATCCCATGCGGGTAATTGAAAACGCGACGGGAAGCGAATTTATATTTACACTTTTTTGGATGCCCGCAAGAACGGAAAAGGAGTTTCAAGACGATGCGAAGCTGGTAGAAGCCGATCTGAAGCGACTCAAACAAATACTCGAATCGAAATAAATCCGGGCGAAAATGTGGCCGGCACGTTATCCCAGCTTAAAGATCCATTCCTCGATCTCCGCCTGCCGCGCATTCGCGAAACCTTTATCGGTGCCGATCATGCTGAACCCGCATTTTTCCAATACTCTCCGGGAGCCGATATTGTCAAACGCAACCCTTCCGAAAATAGGCCTTGTGGTTTCAATGGAGAGCAAATACAACAGTGCTGCCGTTGCGATGCCCTTCCCCCAATAATCGCGGTCTATCCAATAAGTGATTTCAGCATCTCCTTCCAGGACGAATTTCGCGATGCTGCCAACAATGGTATTGTTGACGAGGATCGTTAACATATTGATGGATGGATCTGCAAGGTGCTTCGCGTATTTTTCGAGGTAGGCCGGTTTGTTGGTGGGGTCTTTGGCGGTGAACGCGGCCAGGTAATTTGCTTTGCTATCTAGTTGGAAATGGAAGAATACTTCGAGGTCGGGCAGTTCGGTGGGCCGGAATTGTATTTGCAAGTTAGGCGTCATAGTGATTCGATTGTCCTGATTTTGATTAACCTGTTGCAGGTAGTGTCAGGCATAATTTACGCAAATTGCGGGAGAAGCATTTGTATTATTTTGCGACCGTCGGGGCAGGGCGTTTTCAGGGAAATTTCATGCGTGATCAGGTTGGGGTGGAAGGGTTTTCAATGGGTGGATTACTTCTGAAATCATTGCCTGTATTGTGTTTACGGGATATTTTTTAACGTACGGTTAACATGGCCGGTTAGGCGCGTGTCTTATTTTGCGCATTCTTTATTTGCTATTAATGATGCCTTTATCTTCCTTTGACTAGAATGCAAGTATTTCATTGTGTTACATTTTGAATCTGTTTAACTCCCCGGTATTATGTGCCAGCCTATTTTTCGTAGTGTCCATCATGCGTTAAGTGACGATCACAAGCGGATCGAAGTAAAGTTTTCCCGTCAATTGCGCAAAAAGCGTGTGCGCGCCGGCTATCACAGCGTCCGGTTGCTTGTTATGCTGCTCTTTGCCATGCTGATGTTCGTATGGATGGTGCCGCCACAAAGTTTGTTCGCCAGCACGCCGGCCCCGCTCGGCGTGCGCATTGCCAGGGCTTTTTATGATACCCATATCGCCGGACAGGTACTGGTCATCCTGGCGTTTTCAACTATCCTCTGGCCGATCCAGCACATTATGCAAGACCTTTTCGCCATGTATGCCATCGCCAGGAAAAGGGCTTTTTACAGGAAGAGGGCCGTATAAATGCCATTAAGTAAGAAGCTGCTGTTATAACAACTATTGCCCGTTTCTGACACACATGTTTGTATCCTCGCGTGCATTTCACCGCCTTTCTTTTTGCTGTTTCGTTTTTGCAACTTTTATTTGGTTACGAGGTTGTTAACCAATGTGATAACTCCATGTTAGGTGAAGGAATATTCATTAATTGCGTTTAAAATTCACCTGTACAGAAAACCTGCGGGCAATTGATATTGACTAGACGATACGGAATTTGCATGCAGCGAAAAATAATTACGCTAACTTATGGAGATCATATTCAGGCGCATTCGCGGTATCCCTGTTGATTTTACGCCAACGAATACCATTTGCGGTATCCACAGTATTGCAAGCATGCGCTGCCGGCATGGCCCCAACACAACATCGCCCACGAAAAATTGCTGAAACCTGGCATTACCATTTTCTTTATAACAAAACTCCCGTGCGTTGTTTCGGGAGATTAAATCCAACCATTCATGAAATACTTCTGGCTTCTATCCTGCCATTCGATTGTAGTGTTATTCCTCATGCTGTTTACGCTGAACGCCGAATTGAATTTTCCCGATACTTTCTCGATCAAGGCGCCCGTCCTCGGCCATTTTGCATTGGTGCTGGATTGGTTCACCCTCGCCATGGGCACCCTGATTTTCGGATTCGGCATCCTCGTCACCAACCGTTTTTGCTATAACCTGCTTTTTAGATTGAAAGTACCCGCCACCTTCAGCAACGATATCGGGCTACTGGTAGCCATGTTCCTGAAATACATCATCCCCATGTCGCTCGTTGTGTTACTGGAATTCAACGGTGAATCCGTGATGCTGAAAATGCCCGTCACCTACACCTGCTTTCGCATTTTCATGTCGCTTTCCCTGTTGTTTGATGTGCTGGTCTATACTTTTAAGTACAACGAACTTTCGCACGTTACCGTCAGGATCGGAAAGTGGAGCCTTGTCTATCCCTGCAAAAAAATATACAACCTGCTCACCTTCCTGCTATGGTCGAATTTCGTTGGAACTATTTTCTGGATGTGCAAGCAGAAATATGAAACCGTAAAGCAACATCAATCGCGATAAATTCTTACTTACCCTAAAAAGCAAACAGCCGGCCCACAGGAATGCGGGCCGGCTGTTTAAGAGGACAGTGAATTACTAATTATATCCAGGGTTCTGCTGATCTTTCATATTGGGCGCGTTTTCGATATCGTTGAGCGGGAACGGCATGAGATAATCCCTTTCCTTCCGGAACACCCGTTTCTCCGTGGCGCCGCGCATTTGCGAGCCATTCAGCACCAGCGTTTTGTTCAGCTCCGTTTCCGCGATCTTCCAGCGGCGGATGTCGGAATAGTACAGTCCTTCCCCGGCAAACTCCACGCGGCGTTCGTGCCGGATCCGCAGGCGCATCTGCTCTTTCGTAAGGCTCGCAGGCAGGGGCGGCATTTCCACGGTTGTGCGGGCCCTTACCTTATTGATGGCGCCATATACTTCGGCATCCGGGCCCGACAATTCATTTTTCGCTTCGGCGAGCATCAACAGGATGTCGGCATAGCGGATAATGATCCCGTTGATTTGAGAAAGCCCGGTGGCACCCACTGCGTCGGCCAGACTGGTATTGTTGTCGTATTTCGTGTATTTTTTGAAGCTGTAGCCAGTGTAAACGCCCGGCCAGCCGTCTGCATCCACGGGGTAGGGCACGCCGTTGTAATTTTTGCCCCGGCGGAAGATGGTCTGGTCGAGCCGAGGGTCCCGGTTCTCGTTGTTGGGGTTTTTCGGGTTGCGGACAGCTTCGGTAGCGTCATACGGCGAGCCGTCTTTCATTTCGTATTCGTTGACGAGGTCTTGCGTGGGCTCGATGGAGCTCCAGCCCGGCGCGTTGAGCGGGTCGTAGATGCCGAGGTAGATGTCCCAGCTCGTGGGGTACCTGGGCTGGAGGAACTGGATATCGAAAATCACTTCGCTGTTGTTCTCGTTCGCTTCCAGGAAAAGCCCGCGGTAGCTGGGGTACAGCTCATAACCCATCGTCATCACCTTTTTTGCGGCGTCCACGGTTGCCTGCCATTTCTCCTGGTACAGGTAGACGCGCGTCAGCAAGCCCCAGGCGGCGCCTTTCGTTACGCGCCCCGGCTCGGCGGCCGTGGGAGGAAGCAGGTCCGTAGCGGCGAGGAGGTCTTTTTCCACCTGTGCGTATACTTCCGCGCGGGTGCTTTTTTTCAGGTCGATCTGTGCAATGGAGGGCGATTCCAGCGGCATGGCCACTCCGCCCCAGTAATTCACCAGCAGCGAATAATAATAGGCCCGGAGGAAGTAGGCTTCTCCTTTCATGCCGTTCTTCCGGTCGTCGTTCATCGTCACCTTGTCGATATTGGTGAGGAAAACATTGCAGGCCGAAATACCGGAATAGGCGCCCCGGTAGAGCGACAGCATACTGCCCATATCGCTGGGCGTATGCAGGCTGAGGGAAATATTCTTCCAGCCTTCCCAGGGATAGTTGTTGAACGCATTGGGCGTGAGCACGTCGAGGTAGGGCAGTACTTCCGTGGAAACGTCCCACAGCGAGGAATAGCAACCGATATTGGCCGCTTTGGCGTCGGCTTCGGTTTTCCAGAAAGTGATGGGCGTGATGGCGTCTTGCGGTACTTTGTTCAGGAATTCTTTCCCGCAGGAAGTGCCGAGCATTGCTGCGGCGGTCAGTGATATGAAGAGGGCATTTTTATGCATGAGTTCGGATGTTTGCGGTTAGAATTTAACGTTGATTCCGCCGGAAATGATCCTGACGTTAGGATATTGCGCGGATGATGCGTTGGTGAGCGGGCGTTCCGGATCGATGCCTTCGAAACGGGAGAACGTGAAGGCGTTCTGCGCGTCTACATACACCCGCAGCCCCTGGATCCCTGCCTTCTTCAGCCAGGCCTGCGGCAGCGTGTACCCGATCTGGATGTCTTTGATCCGCATGTACGAAGCATCCTGCAGCCAGAAGCTGTTGCCGCTGTAATTCTGCGTGGAGGAGGCGTTGTATTGCAACAGGCGGGGCAGTTTGGCGCCGGGGTTTTCGGGCGTCCAGGTGTTGCCTTTTTCCCAGCGGCTCAGAATGCCTGCGCCGTTCAGGAATGGGAAGAAAAGCTCGCCGCCCACGTAAGAATCCACGTCAGCGATGCCCTGGAGGTTCACCCGGGCGTCAAAACCTTTCCAGCCGGCAGTGAAATACGCGCCGTACGTCCAGGTCGGGAGCGGCTTGCCCACTACCTGGCGGTCGTTGAGGTCGATCACCCCATCCGGCACGCCGTTCGGCCCGCTGATGTCCTCGAATTTAAGGTCGCCGGGGGCTACGGTGCCGGTTGTGGGTTTTGCGCTTTTGTCCACTTCATCCTGCGTCTGGAAAATGCCGAGCGCCTTCCACATGTAGAACGACTGTACCGGATGGCCGGCGATGTTGCTGTTCTGCCCCAATTGCGCTGCGGGAATGTAGGTGATCTCGTTTTTGACGTGCGTGAGGTTGAACCCTGCGCTGAAATCCACTTCACCGATCCTGTCATTGTAGCCGGCCGAAAATTCCCAACCGGTATTTTTAACCGAGGAAAGGTTCATGGTCGGTTTTTCGGGAACGCCGAGGAAGTCGGGTAATGTCGCCAGTTGATATAAAATCCCTTCCCGGTTGTCGCGGAACCAGTCGAACGTCACGTTGAGCTTGTTTTTGAGGAATCCTGCGTCCAGCCCCAGGTTCAGTTTCTTGCCGATTTCCCATTTGATGGAATTGTCCACGATCCCCCGTTGCGCGATGCCGGAAAATATCTGGCTGCCGAAGGGATAGAAGCGGGAAAATTTATACGTCTCGATATAAGCGTATTCCCCGATCTGGTCGTTCCCGGATTTGCCCCAGGAAGCGCGCAACTTCAGTTCGTCGAATATTTTCTGGTCTTGCATGAACGCTTCCTTCGTGATGCGCCAGCCTACGAGCACGGAGGGGAAGAAGCCCCAGCGCCCGCCTTCCGAAACGCGCGAAGTACCGTCGTACCGCCCGATGGCTTCGAGCAGGTATTTTTCTTTGTAGGAATAATTGAGCCTGCCGATGTAGGAGCGGAGCGCCCATCCATAGGTAGTTCCGTTGATCAGCGGCGTTTCCAGGCCGGCGTTGATTTCCGTCAGCCGGTTATTCACGAAACCCATGATCGATCCGCCGAGGCTGCGCGTATCGCTCTGTTCCTGGCTGTAAATTCCCATCAGCGTCAGGTCGTGGTCCTGCGCGAAGGTTTTGTTATAGGTCAGGCTGCTGAAAAGCGTGGTGTACAGCGTTTTCTCCCAGCTGTTCAGGGCTTTGGCCCCGCCGGCGTTCATGGTGGTGGCCACTGTCAGCGTTTTCGGGTTGTAGATGTCCACTTTGGGCGTAAACGTCTGGTTGTCGGTCGTAACGTAGTTAGCCCCACCGGTGACGTTGAATTTCAGTCCGGGGATGATCTCGTAATTGAGGAACGCGTTGCCGTTGAAGAATCCCCGCGTGGTTTCGTTTTTCCCTTCGTCGGTCATGACGAGCGGATTGCGGAACTGGGTGTTGATGGAGCGCACCCAGGTACCGCCGTATTCCCCGTTGGAGGCGTAAGGCGTGTAGAACGGCAGCGTACGGTTCAGCTCGGTGAACAGGTTGCCCGCGCCGTTGTGCGATTCCCGCGATTTTTCGTAGCGCATCCCGGTGCGGAGGCCTACTTCCAGTTTATCGTTCACTTTGGTGGTCACGTTGGCGCGGAGGTTGTGCAGTTTAGCGTTCCCGTTCCGCACGATGCCGTCCTGGTCGGTATACCCCAGGGAAACGTTGAACTGCGTTTTATTCTCACCGCCGGAAATGCTTACCTGGTTGGATTGTATGCCGGCGGGCCCGATCACGAGGTCGCGCCAATCGGTGTTGGGATAGAGATAGGGATCTTTTCCGTTGCGGTATTCGTTGATCACCGCATCGGAATAATAGGCGGGCTGGTTCTGGTTTTTGAGCGCCTGGTTGTAGAGCTCCATGTAATCCACCGCATTGGTGGGCGTTTCGGGCAATTTGGTGGCTTTCTGTTTGCCGTAGGAGGTCATGAAATCGAGGTTGATCCTGCCTTTTGCCCCGCTTTTGGTTTGAACGAGGATGACGCCGTTGGCGGCACGCGAGCCGTAAATGGCTACAGACGCGTCTTTGAGGACGGAGATAGACTCAATGTCTGCCGGGTTCACGCTCCGCAGCGATCCCACCACGCCGTCGATCAACACGAGCGCGTCCGAATTGCCCATGGTGCCGATGCCGCGCACGCGGATGCTGGCGCCGTCGGCCCCGGGCTGGCCGCTGGTCTGGTTCACCCAAACGCCGGGTACCTGTCCGGAGAGCGCCTGCGAAGCGTTGGTGATCGGCCTTCCGGCGATGGCATCTGCTTTCATGAGGCCTACGGAGCCCGCGAGTGTGGCGCGTTTCCGGGTGCCGAAACCTACCACTACCACTTCGTTCATGCCTTTTACGTCGGGCTCCATGGTGATGTTCAGGGTGGGCGCGGTGCCGAGGGGTTTACTGACCGTAGCATAACCGATCAGCCTGAATTCGATCGTCGCGGTACCGGCGGCGTCTGTCTGCAGCGTGTATTTTCCCGTCGCATCGGTGACGGCCCCGCCAGTTCGGCCATTTATTAATACCGTTACCCCCGGCAAGGGCTGATTGCTGTTGTCTGAAACCGTGCCCGACAGGGTGCGGGACTGACCATAGGCTACATAGACGTTGGCGATAATGGCGAAGAAGATGAGTAGTGCTCTTCCCGTATTTTTCATGTCTGTGAAATTTAGTCCAGCGAAAATACAGGGGAGGATGGGGCAGGGGCTTTAACGATCTTACCACATTTGATAACGATCTTAGCGAAAAATGAGAGCAATGTGCAAATGGGTGAGAATATTGTTTATGATACGGGCGGATTGAGGTGGGACAGGGATGAAATTCCGGCGGTTTATTCGTAAATTTCCATCATCCCGATTTAGCTTATATCCCGAATATGCCTCAACTGAAAGAAGACATCACCGCCTGCTCCGAATGGATCGTTCAATGCTTCGGCAGTATCCAGCTCCCGCTCGATTATTCGGTGGACAGTATCGTCCATATCGACGGATTTCTCCAAAAAAATATCGTAGATGCGCAACCGGTACCCGGTTCGGTGCTGGCATCGAATTTCGGGCAGATATTGTTCGGCCTGGGCGCTTATCTCGGCGAAACCATCATCCGCCACGTTCCCGGTGCAGATTGGGTGCTGGACGATGCCGATCCACAGGGCGAGATCAACGCGGAAGTCCGCTTCCCCGACGGTTCGCAGATCTGGCCCATGATGAAGATCATCAAGCGCGCGCAGAACGGTTTCGAAGATTCCGTGTACCCTTACGCGTACGAGCTCACGAAACCCTACGCAGCCAATGCGTTCAACGATGCCTTCTGGCACATCCGGCCGCAGGAGCCGCCGGATAAAAAGCCATGGTACAAGTTCTGGTAAGATCATATAAACGGAAAACGCCCGTGGAACCCTTGCTCCACGGGCGTTTTCAATATTTACGGTGTCATTATTTCTTCGCGATGCGGTACAGCCGTCCCTGGTCGGTTACGGCATACAGCGCGCCATCGTTCCCTTGCGTGATATCGCGGAAACGCTGGCCTTCCCCTGCGAGGATGCGCTCTTCGCCCACCACTTTATTGTTCTCGATAACAATCCGCGCGATATGCGTGCTGCTGAGGCCGCCGATGAACAGGTTGTTCTGCCATTCGGGAATGTCGGAGCCTTTATAGAACGTCATGCCGCTGGGAGAGAGCACGGGGTCCCAATAGTAAATGGGTTGCTCCAGGCCCTGCTTCTGCTGGATACTGTCTCCGATCTTTTTGCCGCTGTATTCGAGGCCGTACGTGATGGTAGGCCATCCGTAGTTTTTGCCGGCTTCCACGCGGTTCAGCTCGTCGCCGCCACGGGGCCCGAACTCGGTTTCCCAAAGATCGCCGGTAACGGGGTGGAACGCGAGTCCCTGTACATTTCGATGGCCGTAAGAATACAATTCGGGACGGGCGTTGCTGTTGCCGGCGAAAGGATTGCCTGCTGCGGGCTGTCCGTCTTTCGTGATGCGGACGATCTTGCCCAGGCCGGATTTGAGGTCCTGCGCCTGCGGGCGCGTGGCCAGGTCGGAGCGTTCGCCGGTGCTCACGAGGAGATTGCCGTCTTTGTCGATAAGGATGCGGCCGCCGTAGTGGAGCGTGCCGTCGTATTCAGGCGTGGCGCGGTAAATAACGGTGGCGCCTTCTATCTTCTTTTCGTCGGCCGACAGTTTGCCTTTGGCTACTGCGGTGAGCGTGCCGCCGGGGCGCTGTTCGGAAAATACCCAGTACACCATGCGGTTGCTGGCGAAGTCGGGGTCTACGCGGAGGCCGAGCAGGCCGCCCTGTCCGTTGGAATTCACGGCCGGGATGCCGGTGATGGCGTCGCTGAGTTTCCCGTCTGCGGATGCGATGCGCATGGTACCGGTTTTTTCGGTGATGAGCAGGCGCCCGTCGGGCAGGGAAGTGATGCCCCAGGGTTTGCTGAGGCCTTCGGCCAGCACTTTGCCTTCGTAGGGCGATTGGGTTTTTACACCGCCGATCCGTGTCTGGCCTTCGAATGCGGGTTTATAATCGGTGTTGGCGGCCGTGGTTTCCACGGGCGGCATTTTTGTGGTGTCTGACGAGCCAGGTTGCGCGGTGCTGTCCTGGTTCGTGTTCCCGGAAGTGCCCTGGCCGCAGGATGCGATCACCACGGCTCCGCCTACGCAAAGCGCGCGCAGGAAAAGGGGAGTCGGATAGATATTCATATTTGAATGATTTGCTTGGAAAATCGGTGCTTAAATATAACATAAGTTGTCAAGAATACACGCAATTCTCCTGCCGTTCATGTATCTCCGTTCCGGGAACGCCGATTTTCAATGCCAGGAATTCACGGGTTGGGCGTCCCCGTCCGGCAACAGGTACAAACAACAACCGGTCAGCAACAGCAGCAGGATATTGAGCCCCATGGCCGGCAGATACGCCTGCGTATAACCATGCCCCGCCTGCAGCAGGCTGAAGAAAACCCCGCCGCAAATGCTCACCCCCAGCGCCACGGCAACCTGCTGGATGGTGCTGTACGTCCCCGAAGCCGCGCCCGACAGCTCCGCCGGAATGCTCTTCATGGCCATGGTGAGCATCGACGGCAATACCGTTCCGCAACCCATCCCGTATAGGAACAACACGGGCAGCAAGGCGGTGTTCCCCTGTCTTTCGCCTGCGAACAGGTACATATGCATCAGCAGCGTTGCGATCATGAGCAAAACGCCCGCCAGCAGTACCTTTTTACCATATTTCCCCAATAGCCGCATGGCGATCATGGAAGCCAGCACATACCCGACGCCCTGGGCCACAAACAGCAGTCCGGTTGCCGTGGCGCCCAATCCCCGGCCGGTTTGCAGCAAAACGGAGTGGATAAGGAAATACGAGTCCTGTACCATAAAATAACACAGCGTAGCGCACAGCGCGATCCGGAAATCGGGGATGGCGAACAGGCGCAATTGCATGAGCGGCTCCGATTTCCTGCGCTGGAGCCAGATAAACGCGGCCAGGATGGGGGCAGAAGCGCCCAGCATCCCGATGCACCACAGCGGCCAGCCGAGCTCCCGGCCCTGGATGAGTGGGAACACGAGGCACATCAGGCCCGCCGTAAGCAGGGCTACGCCCGCCACGTCGAAGCGGGCGCGGGGCGCGAGGGGCGTTTCCGGGAGTTTGCGCCAGGCCAGCGCCGCGGCCAGCAGTCCGATGGGGAGATTGATCAGGAAGATGAGCCGCCATCCCGCCACGGCGGTATCCAGGTCCGGGATGATCCCGCCCAGGAACTGCCCGATCACCGAAGCCGCTCCCGCGATGGTCCCGTAAATCCCCAGTGCGCGGATGCGCTCCTGGTGCCCGGGGTACAGCACATGCACGAGCGCGATACTCTGCGGCACGAGCAGCGCCGCGCCCACGCCCTGCACAAACCGCGCGATGTTGAGCTGCAACGGCGTGCCCGCGACCCCGCAAAAGCAGGACGCCAGCGTGAACAGGAGCATCGACCATACGAAGATGCGCTTCTTGCCGAACCGGTCGCCCAACCGCCCGCCCACAATGAGGAACGACGCGTATCCCAGCAAATACATGGCGATGACGAGCTGCATGTCTGCATCGCTGCCGTTCAGTCCGGCGCGGATAGACGGCAGCGCCACGTTCACGATGAAAATATCGATTACGGCCAGGAAGATGGCCGAGGAAATGATGGCGAGCCTTAATCCGTCTGATGTCTGTCTTTTCATTATTCGTTACCTTTAAACCGCCAAATTTCAGGCAGCTGCAGCCCGCAGACAAGTAGTTCAACGAAAGATACCGGGTATGAAAAAAGATACTAATGAGGAAAATAGCGCCTTTGCGGTGAATGCCGCATCCGCGCAATTGCTCGAAAATAACTGTTCCATGACACTGGCCATGCAGGTGATCGGTGGAAAATGGAAATTACTGCTGCTGAACGCCATCCGGAAAGAGTGCCCCATGCGGTTCGGGGAATTGCGCAAAAAGATGATCGACATCACCCATGCCACGCTCACCGCACAATTGCGCGAACTGGAGGCCGACGGGGTCATTGAAAGGAAAGTATATGCCGTATCGCCCCCGAAAGTGGAATATAAACTGACGGCGCTGGGCAAACAGCTCATTCCCGTGATGCAGGCGCTGTGCGATTGGGGAGACGCTTACCGCCAGCGCGATAGCGGGTTAGCGGAGGGCAGGGAACAGGGAGCCGCCGAATAGGATGAACAGCACCAGTTGGCGGTCGCTGAATCGGAGCCGCAATTGCGCGAGGGCTTTCGCCTTGTGCTCTTTCACCGTAAACACCGAAATGCCCAGTTCCCGGGCGATTTCTTCGAAACTCATCCCTTCCAGGAAAACCATATTGAACACCTGCCTGCGTTTTTCGGGTAGCAGCGAGATTTCTTTGTAAACAGACTGCATCAGCTCGGTGCGGATCATTTCCTGCAAAACCGGCGCGTCGGCCGCGGAGGCGTCCAGGTATTTTACTTCTTCCCTGAAATTTTCCTTCACCTTTTCATGCCGTAACAGATTCAGACAGGCGTTACGGGTGGCGGTATATAAAAAACTTTTGATGCTTTTGGGATGCTGGAACCCTGCGCGCCCGTCCCACAGTTTCACGAAGCTGTCTTTCACCGCGTCTTCCGCCGCCGCTGTATTCCCCGTCAGTTGCTCCGCGAAATAGCACAACGGCTTGTAATGCTCCCGGAAGAAGGCATTGAAAGCAGAAGAATCACCTTGCTGGAACGCGGGAATCAGCTCCTCCCACGGGTCCGCGTGCGCTGACATAAGACTTTGGTTTAATGTGGAATGCAAAAAGGCAAGCGGGCTAAAGTAGGCAATTCGCCGGAATCCGGCAAGCGCGGGCCGCGGGAAAATATTTTTTCAATCCGGCTAGTTCGATGGTGAAAGTTGCGTGTTCTAGCTCCAGTAACGCTTGAACTTATGATAAAATTCAACTTCAAACATCTGTCAACGGCCTGCCTGCTGCTGGCTGGCGTGGCGGCGGGATGCTCGGGAGGGGCTGGCCTGCCGAAGTCGCGCAACAAACTGCCGGAACCTGATTTCCCCGGCGGACAAAAGCAGGAATGCAGTTTTGCGTCGGGAAATCCCGCTTTCGCTTCCGGATTTGCGGAGGGAATGGTAGATTTGTCGATCGATGGGACGGGCGCCTCGTGGCTGACCGTTCCACTTCCGGATGCATCCTATGATTCTCTCGCATTCAGTCTCGCGGAAACCTACCGGCCCATTGCCGGCCCAATGATCAACCAGTGGGCGGGCAGTAACGATAACGGGATCGTGCTCGACCTGCGCGCCGGCGATCAAGCCACGCAGCGGGCCGATTTCAGCGTGAAGACACCCGTTCGCAGCATCTCCGTGGTGCTGCTGTGGGACCGTTCTTCCGCCTTCCGGGCTTCCGCTTACCTGCGCACCCTGCAAACCGTTCCGGGCATCAAAGCCGTTTCCGGCGCCGCATGCTTCCAGTAACAGGACCGTCCTGCGTTATGCTTCCCCCATTCATATTTATCAAACAACCGAAAACATCGCGATGAAACGCTACGTTTATATTTCCCTTGCCACCGTACTGGCTTCCTGCGCAGTATTCAAAGGCGGCAAAAAGGCAAAACAGAAGAAAGCCGCCGCCACCGCAGCGGCTGCGGCAAAGCCGGTTCCGCCGGCCAACAAGAACGGCGTCAAGCCCTATGCTACCGTCATCTCAAAAAACCTCACCGTCAATAAAGGCCTGTTCACCGTTATCCATTCGAAGGAAATGGACAGCGTTTTCTTCGAGATCGGAGACAGTATCCTGGGCCGAGACATCCTCGTGATCAACCGGCTCACCGGCGCGCCCGGAAGCATGAACGTGCATGCGGGCGAGGAGCTGGACAACAGCGCCATCTATTTCGAAAAAGGCCCGAACGAAACGATCCGTATGCGGGTGAACATGGTGTACAGCCACGCCGATTCTGCAGACCAGATCAGCCGCGCGGTAAACAGCTCGAACGTGAATGCCGTGCTGGCCTCTTTTCCCATCAAAGCCTATGGCAAGGATTCCGCCAGTTACGTGATCGAGATGAGCCGCTACCTCAAGGAAGCCGGCAGCATTATCCACAGCCTCGACCGTGGCCAGCTCACGGCCGCGCTCGATGCCAAGACCCTCAAGGAACATGAGATCCGCAGCATCCGCGCATACCCGCTGAACGTGGAGATCGCTTCCTCCAAAAACGGCACCTTTAAAGCCAATCCGCTCGAAAAGAACGCCGCGCCCATCACCCTCGAAACCAACACCTCTTTCGTGCTCCTGCCCGCAAAGCCCATGCAGCGCCGGCACTTCGACGAGCGCGTGGGCTACTTTACGGACTGGGTCATGGAATACAGCGACGACCAGCAGAAAACCAAACAGCGCCAGTTCCTCAACCGCTGGCGCCTGGAGCCCAAACCGGAAGACATGGAGAAGTACAAACGCGGCGAACTGGTGGAGCCCGCCAACCCGATCGTACTCTACATCGACCCCGCTACGCCGAAGCAATGGCGCAAATACCTCATCCTCGGTGTGAACGACTGGCAGCCGGCTTTCGAGAAAGCAGGTTTCAAGAACGCTATCATGGCGAAAGAATGGCCGGAAAATGATTCCATGCACATGGAAGACGCGCGATATTCTTTCATCAACTATTTCCCTTCGCCCGTTGCCAACGCATACGGCCCGAATACCCACGACCCCCGCAGCGGCGAGATCATCCAGACACACATCGGCTGGTACCATAACGTGATGCAGCTGCTCCGCAACTGGTACATGGTGCAGGCCGCGCCCAACGATCCCGGCGGCCGCAAAGCCAAATTCGACACCGAGCTCATGGGGCAGCTGATCCGCTTCGTGTCCAGCCACGAAGTTGGCCACACACTCGGCCTGCGCCACAATTTCGGGAGCAGCGCCATGACGCCTACAGACAGCCTCCGCAGCAAAACATACCTCGCCCGGCACGGCCATACCGCCAGTATCATGGACTACGCGCGCTTCAATTACGTGGCGCAGCCGGAAGACAATATCCCGCGCGAACTGCTTTTTCCCCGCATCGGCGAATACGACCAATGGGCCATTGAATGGGGATACAAATACACCGGCGCCGCCACTGCCGCAGCCGATGAAAAGATCATGGGCAAACTGGCCACGGAACGCCTGGCGGCCAATCCCCGCCTGTGGTTCGGCGATGGCGAGACCCGCAAAAGCGATCCCCGCTGCCAGACGGAAGACCTGGGCGACGATGTGGCTAAAGCCAATGCCCTCGGTATCAAAAACCTCAAGCGCGTTATCGCCGGCTTGCCACAGTGGACGGCCACAGATGGCGGGCTGAACGAAGAACTGACCGAGATGTACCAAACCGTGAAGGGCCAGTATGGCCGGTATGTGGGCCATGTGATCCGGTTTATCGGCACCACGCAGTACACCGTCCGCAACGACGGCGATCTGCGCCCCGCCCATGAGCCCGTTCCGCGCGAAAAGCAGCTGGCTGCCATCCGGTTTTTCGAAGACGAACTGTTCAACACCCCGCAGTGGCTCATGGACCCGAAAGTCTACAACATTGCGCAGGAAGCGGCCGTGAAGGATTTTGTGAGCGATTTGCAGGAAAAGGCATTGAATTCCATGTTCGACGTGCAGCGCCTCAATTTCATGATCAGCAACGAAGACCGTTTCGGCAGCAGCAAAACGCTGGGCATTCACGAATACATCGGCCGGGTCCGCACCGCCATCTGGAAACCGCTGACCGGCGGGCAGATGAAAGCAGACCTTTACCAGCGCAATATGCAGCGCACTTACCTTGGCGCGCTCATGGCGGTGATGCAATCGCCCGACCCGTCTGCCTCCGAATCCGAAGCCGCAGGCATCGCGATGGCGGAAATCATGAAGGTGAAAGGCATCGTCAAAACCGCGATGGACCGCACCACCGATCCCGCCACCAAACTGCATCTGGAAGCCATGTACCGCAAGATCAAACAGCTGGAAGAAAAGAAAAGCTAAATCATGAACACCCGATCCAATCCCGGCAACGAACATACCGACCTCGAAACGGCAACTCGCATTGCCGGCCTGATGCACCGCAAACTACAGGGCACGCTGGACGCTGATGGCGAAACCGCCCTCGAATCCTGGCTCCGCATGCAGCCGGAAAGCCAAAGGAGCGCTTACACGGAGATGCAGGAAATGCCAGTAATAGAATCGGCGATGCAGGCCTTTCACCGGTACGACGAATCTGCCGCGCTGGACGACGTTTGGCTGCGCATCGGCGAAAAGGAATGGCAGCAGAAAGGAAAAGTGCGGCGGCTGTGGCTGCGTGCCGTAGCTGCGGCAGCGGTTGTATTGGTGGCTGGATCGGCGGCATTGTACATATTTTCTCATAAGCATAGACAGACCCCGGGAACCTCAGTGGCAGCGCGTTACAAAAGTGACGCGTTGCCCGGGGGCAACCGCGCGGTGCTGGAACTGGCAGACGGCAGCCTCATCGGGCTCGACAGCGCCGGCAGTGGCACGCTCGCCATGCAGGGCAATTCGAGGATCGTAAAAGCGGAAGACGGGGTAGTGGCGTACGACGACCATGCGGCGCAGGATGCGGCCGTGCAATCCTGGAACCGCGTCTCCACGCCGCGCGGCGGGCAATACCAGATTGCGCTGCCCGACGGGTCTAAAGTGTGGCTGAACGCCGCATCGTCCCTACGGTTTCCGGTGGCGTTCAAAGGTGGCGAGCGGCTCGTGGAATTGAGCGGCGAAGCGTACTTCGACATCGCGGCCGATGCCGCAAGGCCTTTCCGTGTAGCCGTGACGGCGCCAGGAAAAGGGCCCATGACGGTAGACGTGCTCGGAACGCAGTTCAACATCCAGGCATATGGGGATGAGCCCCTGCGCACGGCCACGCTCGTAAGCGGCAAAGTGCGCGTGAGTAACGGCGGAAGCGCCGAAGTGCTCGCGCCGGGCCAGCAGGCGGTGCTGAAAGGATCGCACCGGCTCACGGTGCAGGAAGCCGACATCGACGCGGCCACGGCCTGGAAGAACGGCCTCATCAGCCTCGAGAACGCATCCATCGAAGAAATCATGCGGCAGGTGGAAAGGTGGTATGATGTAGACGTGGTATACGAAGGAGAAGTAAACCAGCAGTTCCTCGGCAAAATCCCCCGCAGCATGAAACTCTCCGACATCCTCAAAGTGCTCGAAAGCACCGGATGGGTACATTTTGAAGTAAACGGGCGCACGGTTACCGTAAAACCGTGAACAAGCATACAATCAGACAAATAACCAGGAATCTAAATTGCTTATCAGGCATGAACGACATTACAATATTCAAACTATTTATCCCCCGCCGGCTACAGGCGCCCGCAACCAGGCGCCTGTTCATGCTACTGCTGGCCCTGCTGGCGGCACTGCCGCTGCGCGCGCAGACGGTAAACCTCTCCGTGAGGAAAGCGCCCATCGAAAAAGTCTGCAAGGAAATCGAAAAGCAGACGGGATTTTATTTCGTGTACGCAAAAGATCTGAAGGAAAAGGAATTCCCCGTGAGCCTGGACCTCAAAAACGAAAAGGTGGAAACCGCCATTGCGAAAGTATTTGAAGGCTCGCCGTTCCGGTATGAAGTCATCGATAAAGTGGTGTCTGTGAACACGGCCGCCCGCGTCCGGCCGCAGGCCCCGCCGTCTCAGCCGGTGGAAGATACCATGCACATCAAGGGCATGGTGTTCGGCAACGGCACGCCGTTGCCGGGCGCTTCCGTGATGTCGGTCAAAACCCGCAAAATGGTGCTGAGCGACGCGCAGGGCTGGTATGAACTGAAAGGGGTTGTGAAAGGAGAGGAGATCGTGATCACCTATATCGGTTACGAGAAATTCCGGAAAGTATTGACAGACGACCGGATGGTGAGTGGCTTCCTCAAACCCGCTGCCAACAACCTCGACAACGTGGTCGTAAAAGCGTATGGCACTACTACCAAGCGCTTCAATCCCGGCAACATCGTTTCCGTTTCCGGGAAGGAAATTGAGAATCTCCCGGTCCAGAACCCGCTGCTGGCGCTGGAAGGCCGTGTGCCGGGGCTTTCCATCACCCGGTTGAGCGCCGACCCGTCCGCCCCCATCAAGATCGAAATCCGTGGCCGTAAATCCATCAACCCGAACATTCCTTCCGATCCGCTCATTATCATCGATAAAGTACCGATGTCTGTACTGAATCTGAAGACAACCCCGGGCGAACGCCTGTTCAGCAGCAACATGATGTCGCTGGGGATCGAACAATCCGGCGTATCTGGCGGCATGAGCCCGTTTTTCGGCATCAACCCGCGCGACATCGAATCCATCGAAGTGCTGAAAGATGCCGACGCTACGGCCATTTATGGAAGCAGGGGCGCCAACGGCGTGATCATCATCACCACCCGGAAAGGGAAAACGGGCTCACCGCGCGTTTCTGTTTCGCTGAACACGGGTTTCAACAACGCCATCCGTTTCCCCAAAATGCTCAATACGCAGGATTATCTGAAGCTGAGAAGGGAAGCTTTCGCCAATGACGGCATCGTGCCCACCGCTACGCCGGGGCGTGGCTTCGCGCCCGACCTCATGGTTTGGGACACCACGAAATACACCAACTGGTACGAAGTGCTCTACGGAAAAACCGGGAGAAATACGTCTGCCAACATCGGCGTGTCCGGCGGCAGCGGCAATACCACTTACCGGCTTTCCGCAGGGTACAGCAATTCGAAGTCGATCGAGCAGATATCCGGCGGGTCAAAAACCATATCGCTGGCGTTCGCAATGGGCATAAAAAGCCTGAACCAGAAATTTTCGATCGATTTCACGGGTATGTACAACAACGGCAGCAACGACGCCAGCAGGATGACGGGCAGCCTCAATCTTGCGCCCAATGCGCCAGACATCTACAAGCCGAACGGAGAATTGAATTTCGAGGCATACGCGCCGTTGCAGCAATTCCCGTTCAACGGCCTGGGGTCCTGGTCCGAATCGGAAAACAATACGGCGACAGGCTCCGTCAACATGGCCTATAACCTGGCCGACGGGCTGGAGCTGAACCTTGCGGCGGGATATAATAAAATGACGGCACTGTCGAGGAGCACAACGCCGAGGGCTTCGCAGTCGGAATATCTGATGGCCGCAACAGGGAGGATGTCTTTGGGGAACAACAGCAACACCAACGTGAACATCGATCCCAGCATCCGGTACAGCCGCGCCATCAGCCGCGGGAAGTTGACCGCTTTGGCGGGCGCCACCTACCAGGCCAACATGACCTGGTCGCAGGCAACGATGGGCTCCGACTTCGCCAGCGACGACCTGTTGGGATCCATGTCTAACGCGGGATCGCTGCGGGTATCGGAACTTAGCGGGCAATACAAGTATGCCGGGGTTTATATGTCGGCCGATTATAACTGGATGGGGAAATACATCCTGAGCCTCAGCGGGCGCCGCGATGGCAGCAGCCGCTTTGGCCCGGGGCGCCAGTTCGGGAACTTCGGGTCGGTGGCCGGCGCATGGATCGTGACGGAAGAAGCGTTTGCACAAAAGCTCCTGCCGAAATGGGTAAACCTCTTGAAATTCCGGGGCAGCCACGGCGTAGTAGGGGGCGACGGCGGTTCCGACTACCGTTTTATGACGCAGTGGAACAACCTGGGCACTACCCTGGAACCCATGTTGCCATACAACGGCGTGCTGCCGCTCAAAGCCCAGCTGCATGCGAACAACGATTATCACTGGCAGGGCATCAGAAGGTCGGAAGTGGCGGTGGAAACAGGGTTCCTGGATAACCGCGTCATGATAGACTTCGCGCTTTGGCGAGACAGGTGCAACAATCAGCTGATCGATTTCCCGGTGGGAGCGTTTACAGGATTTGGCGCCGTTTATTCCAACTCGCCGGCAGACGTCAAGAACGAGGGATATGAGCTCAATACCACTTTCCAGGTGATCCGGAAAGAACGGGTGAACTGGACGGTCCGGATAAATGCGCACCAATCGCGGAACGAACTGGTCGATTACCCCATGTTCGAGAAATCGCCCTATTACAGGACACTGCGGATCGGGGAATCCGTGAATGTCTGGTACGCATTCGAATACCTCGGTATCGACCCGGCTACCGGTTACCCGATGATCAGGGATGCAGACGGAGACGGTAAAGTCGGGGAGAATTTTGATGTGCCGATGTGGCAGGGCGATCGCGTCGCGCCGGTGCTCGTGCAGCCGTTGGTCGACCTGGGCATGTTTTCCAGCCTGACCCTCGGCCGTTTCAACCTGGCCACCAATTTCGTGTATAAGAAGAAAAATGTGTTCGATGCTTTCGGCGGCGAATTGGGAACGATGAAAAACGTTTTGCAATGGGTGTACGATAACCGCTGGACGAAGCCCGGCGATGTATCCCTGGTGCCAAAGGCCACCACGCAACCGCATCCCGGCGGCAACTATTTCACCGAATCTACCGGCCGGTACAAGAAGGTGTACGTTTTCCGCATCCCTTCCGCCGGCATCGGCTACAGCCTGCCAGACCACTGGCTGAAAAACAAGAAGATGCAACAGGTCACGCTGCGTGCAGACGCCAACAACCTCTTTATCCTGACAGACTTCAAAGGGGTAGACCCGGATTCGCCCGGGCTGACGCCGCCTGCACGCAATGTTTCTTTTGGCATTAACTGTTCATTTTAATCCTGCCGACCCATGATCCATCCAATCAAATACATTCATAAAAAATACAGCCTGAAAACCTGGCTGCTGCTGGCTTTGCTGCCCGCCGTTTCCTGCAGCAAGCTCATAGAGATCGATCCGCCCATCAATTCCATCAGCACCACGCAGGTTTTCCAGAACGATGCCAAGGCCAACGCCGCATTGGCCGCCCTTTACGGGGAAATGATCAATACGGAAACCGAGAACACGTTTGTCTTCGGCGGCCTTACCCTGTTAGGCGGGCTGCTGGCCGACGAATGTTTTCCCAGTGCCGGAACGGGTGATCTGTTGAACAGCCCGTTTTACCTCAATAAAGTGCTGCCCCGCAGCGATAGGTTGTCTGCCATCTGGAATGACGCGTACCGGTACATTTATATCGCCAATAGCCTGATCGAAGGGGTGGAAGGATCGGCGTCTCCGCATCTGTCGGATACTACGCGCCGGCAAGTCGTGGGCGAAGCCAAATTCGTCCGCGCCTGGGTGCACTTCAACCTCGCCAATCTGTTCGGGCCGGTGCCGCTGGTACTGACTACAGACGTCACGAAAACGCGCTACCTTTCCCGGGCAGGCATGCCGCAGGTGTATGCCCAGCTGGAAGCCGACCTGAAAGATGCCTGGAACCTCCTGCAGCCCGACTACCATTTCAGCGGGGGCGCCCGCATCCGCCCCAACCGCGACGCGGCCGCGGCCCTGCTCGCCAGGGTGTACCTCTACCAGGGCCGGTGGGCCGAAGCGGAAGCCGAGGCCGGCAAAGTGATCGGCAACGCAGCTTATGTGCTGGAACCGCTGACTAAAACCTTCCGTGAAACCAGCCGGGAAACCCTCTGGTCGCTCAAGCGGAACGTAGCCGGGCAGAATATCGATTACCTGATGGATGCCTTTAATTTTTCCCCTAAATACCGCTTCAGCATCATGCCGCCCGATGCGCACATGTTATGGTACGACAAGGATATGTTTGAAATGATCAGTGCGGAACTGGGGATGCTCGTTCCCATGTTTCAGCTGTCGCCCGAGCTGACGGGCGCATTCGAGCCCGACGACCGGCGCAAGACGGTCTGGATGGACTCGATCCCCCGGCCGGAAGCCGCTCCCTATAACGGGAAGACTACCTATTTCTCGGCGAAATACAATTCCACATTTACGTTGGTGGAACCGGCAGACCTCGGCCAATGCATGATCCGCCTGGCGGAAGTTTACCTGATCCGTGCAGAAGCCCGTGCGCAGCAGGGTACCAACCTTTCCGGCGCCGCCGCCGACCTGGACGCCATCCGCGAACGGGCGGGGCTGGAGCACACCACTGCTTCCTCCAAACCGGCGCTGCTGGATGCCATCCTCCGGGAAAGAAGAGTAGAGCTGTTTGCCGAATGGGGCCACCGCTGGTTCGATCTCAAGCGTGCCGGGAAAGCGGCAGATATGGCAGCCCTGTACCCGGACAAACAGCCCTGGTCGGATAGCAAATTGCTGCTGCCCATTCCCGCCGCAGAACTGGAGACCGCGCCGTCGCTATACCAGAACCCCGGCTACTGACACTGCCGCCATTCACTCACCGATACACATCAGAACCCCGGGGCCTGCGGGCCCCGGGGAATTTAAAACGATCGCTTATGACCGGTTTTTTCAAGTACGTTTTCAGTGAAGCCGTGCTCACGCTGCTGCGGTATTATTTCGTGGCAGGACTGGCTTTCCTCATTTGCTACAGGTTCCTGTCCATCAGATTATCCAACAACAAAATCCAGGAGCGGAAGGCTTCCCGGAAAGATTTTTTGCGCGAAGTGATGCATTCTTCCATATCAAGCTTCCTGCTGGCGGCAACGGCTATTTTCGCGTTTTCGGAATGGGTGCGGCCGTATACGATGATCTACATGGACATTCAGGCGTACCCGGCCTGGTGGGTGCCTGTCAGCGTGGGTTTGGCGCTCATCGTTCATGACACTTATTTCTACTGGATGCACCGCATCCTCCACCATAGGAAACTGTTCCGCTTAACCCACCTGGTCCATCATCAGTCCACGAATCCATCGCCGTGGACGGCCTATTCGTTCCACGTTCTGGAAGCCGCTGCGGAAGGGGCTGTGGTGATTGTGCTCGTGTTTACGATGCCGATGCATCCCCTCTCCGTGGCGCTTTTCGCGCTGTCGTCGCTCGTGATCAACGTTTACGGGCATCTGGGTTACGAGATCATGCCGAAGCAATTCCGGCATTCGCTGTTGTTTGAAGTGCTGAATACGTCCACCTACCACAACCTGCACCACTCGAAGTTCAAGGGGAATTACGGGCTGTACTTCCGGGTGTGGGACCGTCTTTGCGGCACGGAGCACCCGGATTATGTAAAGATGTACGACCGCATCCAGGAGCGGCGTTTCGGAGCAAAATAGCGGATGATTTGAGTGGTAGATAAAAAGCAGGGCGGTTTCCGGAAGGAGGCCGCCTTTTTTTTGTGGTTTGGGTTTCGGTTGAAGCAGGAAGCCCCGCGGCTGCGGGGCTTCCTGTATGAGGCACGCGTATTGTTCAGATGGTTTTCCTTTGTTGGACACGAAGCACCTGCAGTTTCTCATATTGACACATCACTCATCAGTTTTCGCGCTGGACAGGAAACTTACCAGGTCGCGGATTTCCTTTTTCGACAGCACGGTTTTCATATCGGGCATGCTGGACGGAGAATAGGTTTTTTTGACGATGTTCGCCGCTGCGATGAGCTGTTCCGGTTCGGAACCGATCTTCACTTTCAGGCCGGTCTTGCTTTCTCCCTGCAAAATCCCGGAAATCTTTTTCCCGTCTTTCAATTCCAGTATCACCATGCCGAAACCCGGTGCCAGCCGCGCGCTGGGGTTGATGAGGGCTTCGAGGATCTGTTGGCGGCTGAGCCTTCCGCCAACACCGTTCAGCCGCGGACCGGCATTGCCGCCTCGGTCGTCGTACGAATGGCATTTCATGCATTGGGCGTTTTCGTTGCGGAAGAAAATACGTTGTCCGCGGTGGGGATCGCCGCCTTCGAGACTGCCGGCATAAAGTGCCATCAGCTCATCCGGCGCGCGTTTGGCGCTGATGGATTTATAGCGTTCGGCCAGGTCTTTGGTGCCGCTGCTGTCGATGGCTTCTCCGAGTTCAAGCACCACCGCTGGTGGAAGGGAACCTGCGGCCATCTGGTCGAGGAGTTTACGGAGCGGCGCGGAAGAATGTTCGGACTGCAATTTGCCCAGGGCGAGGATGGCAGCTTGTTTTTCTTCCAGCGTTCTGGTGGCGATCACGTCGGCCAGCAGTGCCGACATAGTAGCCTGGGGGATTTTCATCCGGTCGAGCAGATCGAGGCCGGCAACGCGCACATTCTTTTCCTTGTCGGTCAAAGCGGCGCGGAGCGCGGTTTCCAGTTCGGGCGCCTGCAAGGTAACAAGAGCGTGTAGCGCCGCTATGCGCACTTCCGGCACACCGTCGGTTTTAACGGCGGTGAGCAGGGCAGGGGCGCCCGCAGCGATGTTCAGTTTCTCCAACGCCAATGCAGCACTGGTTTTTACACCGGTGTCTTTATCCTTTAAAAGCTGGATCAGTGTTTGGGTGGAAGCGGCCATCACTTTTTTACCGTCGCGCTGCTGCGGGCCTTTCGGCCAGCCGTCTACCCGGTCGAGCACGGACGGGTTGGGCCATACGCCCAGCGCCGCCACTGCTTCAGCCCGCATGGCGGCAGGCTTGGAAACGTTCGTCGCATACGCGATAAGCGTCTGCATGAGCGAATCGCTGCCGGATTGCAGGCAGGCGTTGATGGCGCGGCGGATGAGGGGTTCGTTATTGAAAGCCGTTGTTCCGAGCAGCGCGCCCAGCGCAGGCATCGCCGGGCGGATACTATTATCGTCGTTGATGGCACGGGCAGCCTCTGTCACTACGAATTCATCCGTGTCTTGCAGGAACCGCGCGATATCAGGGCTTTTCATCCTGCGGAGCGCAACCACGGCCGCAATGCGCAAAGCGCGGGACGGGTTTGTGGCGAGCGCCGCCACCGGCGCGGGATTCCCAATGCGCGCAAGCGCCAGGGCGCCGGCGTGCCGGAGATAAACGTCTTGTTCGTTGTTCGCTTCCAGCATGGCAATAATATCGGGGATGGCGGGCGCAAATTCCATACGGCCCAACGCTTCCGACGCAAAGAACCGTACGCGGCCGGAGGTGTCTTTCAACAATGGTACGATGGAAGGTGCTGCGGATTTTAACCGGATATCCCCCAGCCATTTGGCCCCAAGCGCCCGGATTTCGGGATCACGATCAAGGAGGGCGTGTACCAGCGCCGCAGCATCGTCCGGGTTTTTGCGGCCCAGCTGGCTGAGGCCCTGGATGGCATGCACACGGGCCAACTGATGGGAGGTTTGCTGCAGGGCCGCTTCCAGGACTTTTTTCCCCGCTTTACCGCGACCAACCAGCTCGAATTGCGCTTTCAACCGCACGCGGTAATCTGCATGTTGTAAATACTTGCCCAATTCTTCGGTTTTCTTATCGGCGAAGCTGGCGGCCAGGAGGGCTTTCACTTCTTTCCTGGCGGCAGCCTCCGCCGCGCCTGTACGATCGAGTTTCCAGATGCGGCCATAGTTGTGGGTATCCCATCCATCGATCCAATCAGCCACATACAACGCCCCGTCTGGCCCGAAGTCGAGACCGGTGGCCAGTATGCCGCCGAGTACCTTTTTCTGGTCGCCCAGTTCAAACCCCGCGCCCGAAGGCTTCAGCCTGAAACTATGGATACCGGAGCCGGAGGGGTTGCCCACGAACTCCGCGATGAAGAAGGTATTATTGTATTCCGGGCCCAGCGCCGTTCCCGGGTTGTACACCATGCCGGTGGGGCCGCTCACGAAATTGGCCACCGGCGGAACGATATATGCGGCCTGGCCGTCCCAGCGGGGGAGGTACATTTTTTCCTCCATCCAGACTTTATAGGAATTATTCTGCGGATCACGGTACTTGCCGTATTGCCAGTTGCTCCGCCAGCCGGCGTCTGCGCCATTCACGACATACACCAGGCGCTCTTTTTCGCCGGGATGGTCGCCGTCGTTGTCTTCGCTGATGAGGTTGCCGTATTCGTCGAACACGAATTCATGCGTATTCCGCAAACCGTGGGCGAAAATCTCGAAGTCGGTACCGTCGGGGTTCGAGCGGGCGATGACGCCGCAATTCGGGAATTCCCATTTCTTCCCGGTTTTATCCGTTCCGTTGAATCCGATATCGCCGATCTGCCAGTAAATCCTTCCATCGGGCCCCATTTCCACGCCAGACATGCCGTGGCCGCTGAACCCGATGTGCACGGCGTATCCGTGTGATAACGACGTTTTTTCGTCCGCGATCCCGTCACCGTTTTTGTCGCGCAGTTTCCAGAGGTCGGGCGCAACGGCTACGTAGAGGTCTTTGCCGTCTACGAGCACGCCGCCGGCCACGTCGGTCACTTCGTCGTGGAAATCATCGACCACGAGCTGCGACCGGTCTGCCCGACCGTCGCCATCCGTATCATCGAGCCGGTACACCAGCTCGGTTTCGATGGCCAGGTCGCGCCAGTCGTGCGAGCTGTCGCCATTCAGATCGGCGAGCCATTTGTTGCGGTGGCTGTTTTCGGGAGAAAGCTCTTCATGCAGGAATTTCCGGCGGTCTTCGACGGTGGCCAGGCTGATGGAAGGGATTTCCCATTCCCGGTGCCCGCGGATGTCGAACTCGGAATTCTTTTGCCGGTTGGTGGTAGTGTAGTAAATACTGCCGTTGTCGTCGATATCGATGGCGATGGGAGACACCACCAGCGAATCGATCCCCCAGAGCTGCATCGTCAAACCTTCCGCCAGTACCGGTTTTACCTCGGCTTCAATGGCGGTGGCGATTTTCGCGGTTTGGGCGGAATCCATTTTTTTGATCCGCAGATCGGTGACAGGTTGTCCGCAACCGGCCAGCAGTGCGGAAAAGACAAGGGCGCAGACAGGAGCCTGGCGCATAACGGGTTGTTTCATGCTAGCTAACTTGACGTGGAAAATAATGGCCCGGATTTCCGGACGGTCCCGTTAAAATAGTAAAAATGACAATTATTCGCAACGCCGCTCATCCCAATTACAATCCCAGTTTCGCACGGATGTCTGCCGGCAAGCCGTTTTTATGCAGCATAACGTAGATGGATTTGAGCCGGATGTATGGCTGGCTCATGTACATGAACCCGTTGATGCAGCTCTTTTCGCCCCAGGAGTTCTTGACCTTGAAATACACTTTTCCATGCTGGTCTTTGACCTTGCCCACGATATGCATGTTGTGATCGTCTACCGTCCGGAGATTTTCGAATTCTTCCTGCCGGTATTGCTGGCTGATGTCCGCCATTTCGGGCTGCACTTTCCATGCCACGGTTTCCGCGTTTTTCGGATCGGCCGCCACCATGGCTACGCCGTATTGCGGGGAGAATCCCGGCTCTATGGCGTCTGTGTCGAGCGCGAGGGTGAAACCACTGTCCAGCGCGTAGTTGATGACTGCCATGTATTCGTCCAGCGGGAGGTTGTAAAATTCCCCGTTCAGGTGATTGGCGGGGATTTCGAGAATAAAAGGCTTGTAGAACGGGTGATGGATGAACGAAGTGATATTGACGTAATCCCGCGGCTGGATGCCGTGATGTGCCATGAAGCTGGACGGGGAGTATTTCGTGCCTTTGTAGTCGAATGTTTCCGGCGCTTTTCCCATATATTTTTCGAGAATGGCCGGCAGGCCTAGTTTCCAGGCTGCGGTGCGCTTCTTGCCGGGGTCGGCCCAGATCTGCATACTGTCCAGCAGTTCCGGGTACATTTTTGAATGGTCGAAGACCGAATCGCCCACATTTTTGCCCAGGTAAGCACTTTCAGGCATCATACCCAAAACGGGCATGCTGAAAAGCGGATCGTGATTGCTGCCGCCTTCCGTGAACCGGGATGTGCCCTGGCGGAGGATGAAGTTCTGGCCCTTGAGCAGGTAGGCGTTTTGAACGAAGTACATTTCTGAAAGGTCGACGCTATCGCCGGTCAGGCGGAGGATTTCCGATTCGAGAAACGATGAGGTGGAGAAGCACCAGCAAGTGCCGGAGCGGCCCTGGTCTTCGACGGGCATGGCGGGCAATGTGAAAATTTCCGTAAACCGGTACTCGCTTGGCGGCGGTGGTGGCGGTTCGTGGTTACTGTCGCAGGCGCTGAGGAACGCAGCGGCGAGGATCAGGAAAGAATGGCGGTAGAATGGCATGACGGTGAATTTATCGTGAAAAAAGAAGCCATCCCGTGGGATGGCTTCCTGGAAATTTTATTCGGTGGTAGCGGGTAGTTCGGTATCTCCGTTCTTGTGTTTCCCGAGATAGGAGGGGAGGTCCATACCGGCCATGTTGAACATGTCCTGCAACGGCGGAACGGCTTTATAGAGGCCGCTGATGAACCCGGCGGTCGACGATTGCCCGTTTTGCCCGTTGGCGCCATCCCAAACGGTGATTTTATCGATCTTGATATTTTTGATGGCTTCGGTTTGCAGTTTCACCAGTTCCGGCAGTTTGTCGGCGATCAGCAGCAGCACGGCATCTTTGGAGTTGTTGCCGGCGGCCTGCACGATGCGGTCGAGACCTTCCGCCTGTTTGGTGAGGATTTCATACATACCTTTCGCTTCGGCTTCCATTTTGGCGTAGATGGCGTCTGCTTCGCCTTTGGCTTTTTCGCGGATTTTCTCTGCTTCGGCCTGTGCTTCGATGATGGCTTTCTGTTTCTGGATTTCGGCGGTTACGACGATGTTGGCGTTTTGCGAAGCGCGCTCGCGGTCGGCACGGGCGTCTTCCGCTCTTCTTTCGGCCACATACGCTTCTTCGAGGGCTTTGGCGGACTGGATTTTTTCCGCGGCCACGGCGCGTTTGGCGGCTTCGGCTTCTTTTTCGCGGCGTTCCGCTTCCGACTGCGCGATCATCACGCGGGCGGTGTTTTCACCTTCCACGGCGCGGGCGTTGGCTTCGGAGGCGCGGATACGCGTGTCTCTTTCCGCTTCTGCTTTACCGATAGATTCGTCGCGGTTGGCGGCGGCGATGAGAACGGCCTTGTCCTTATTGGCGGTAGCGATCTGGGAGTCGCGGTCGCGCTGGGTTTCGGCGATGCTGACGTCGCGGTTTTTCAGCGTTTGCTGGATGGTGATATCCTTTTCTCGGTCGGCTTCGGCTTTACCGGTTTCACCCAGTTTTTCCTGTTCCGCCACGCTTTTCTTGGCTTCGTTGATGGCCTTGGCGGCGGCTTCCTTGCCGAGTGCTTCGATGTAGCCGGATTCGTCTTTGATATCGGTCACGTTCACGTTGATCAGCTTCATCCCGATCTTCTTGATCTCGGCTTCCACGTTGCTGGCCACGTTGGCGAGGAATTTATCGCGGTTGTTGTTGATCTCTTCGATGTCCATGGTAGCCACCACGAGGCGGAGCTGGCCGAAGATGATGTCTTTGGCGAGGTCGTGGATGGCGGCGCGCTGCAGGCCGAGGAGCCTTTCAGCGGCGTTGGTCATGGTACCGGGCTCGGTGGAAATGGCCACGGTGAAGCGGGACGGCACGTCTACCCGGATGTTCTGGCGGCTGAGGGCGTTGGTGAGGTTTACTTCGATGGAAATGGGCGTCAGTTCCATGAACGCATAATCCTGGATCACGGGCCAGATGAAGGCGGCGCCGCCGTGGATGCACCTGGCGCTGTGGGAGCCGTCCGGGCCTTTGCCTACTTTACCGTATACGACGAGTATCTGGTCTGACGGGCATCGTTTGTAGCGTTTGAAAAGGGCATAGAGGAGGGTGAACACAAAAACGACCGCTACGAGTACGGCAATCAGAATGTAATCCATGTTACTATCGGGTTTGTTTGGTGACGATTAATACCTGGTTGTCGAGAACGGAGCGGACGGTCACGAAAGCGCCGGTGCCAATGGGCTCGGCTTCGTCTGTCATGGCGTCGAGCTCGCGCCAGGCGCCCTGGACCTGGAGAGTTACTTTTCCAGTGCCGGTACGGGCGGGAGGGATGGTAAGATATACGGAAGCGGTGGCATGCAGGGCATTGTGCATCCTGAGCGTACCGTCGTAAGCGAGTTTGCCGGTGTAATAGAACATGGCGGCCATGATCAGCATCATGCCCAGGCCCGCCACAGATGCGGTAATGACCGTTACCGCGGGCGACAGCCCGTTGTGGATGCAAGCCAGGCCCACCCATCCGAAGATGGTGAAAAAGCCGAACATGTTGCGGATGGTGAAAAACTGGAACCCGATCCCGTCGTCCGCATCCAGCATGTCGCTCACATCACCCGTTGCACCGTCATGATCCCCGCCGAGCAGGCTCAGCACGTTCTGCACAAGGAACAGCAGTGAAAACAGGATGGCCACAGACCAAAAGATCTTTTCGAAAACGGGAAGCGGACCAAACCAGTCCATGATGGTTAGCATACTTGTCATGGCTTCGGGATAAATTGTTTCAGGGGAAGATAATGAAAATCCACAGATTCCGGAAGCGAAAAGGCACAAATATTGATTGGTGACAGGTAAACTCGGGCTTATGAACCTCAAACGGACTTTCGGGACGCTGCTGACGGTGCTGGGCATCGTAGGCATCCTTTACACGGGCTACGGTTTTATCCGTCAAAATGCCAACTGGCGCGAAATACTGGTTGCCGGTGTGATCGGTGTGGTATTTTTCACCGCGGGCATAGGGCTGGTGCGCAACACGCGCGACGGGTCCTGACCCCGCCATTTCCCCATCCCCGCAAAAATCCCTAATTTCCGGGCATGATCGAAGCAACGGACATCCGCATCGGCAACCTGCTGTGGTATTATGACTACCATATGGTCGAAACCGTGTTCCGTGTGGAAGGCATCCATGAAGGGTATGTATACAATTCCGGCCTCCCGCGCAGCCGGCTCCCCCTCGAAAAAACGAACCCCCTGAAACTGGAAGTACAGTATCTCTTCCAGTTCGGATTCCTCGCCGGCGACCCCGATTACGGCGAAGATCCGGATGTTTATACCTACAAGTACAACCGGTCAGACAGTATCTACATCCGCGACGACGGCGACAAATTCCAGCCCCTGGCGGCAAATGGAAAGGCGTTTGTGCCCTACGGCCGGCCCCTCGTGCATTTGCACCAGTTGCAGAACCTGTTCTACGACCTCACCCGCGACGATGTATTTATGCAGTAACGCTACGGGCGCTTCCTTTCCTGCGTTAATTGCTGCTCCAGTTTTGAAAGCTTTGCAGACGGTAAGTCGTCTGCGAACGTAAGTCCGTGGGCAATGTCGTCGTAAAAGTGAATGCGTCGGGCTTTGGGAAAGGAGCGAAGTTGCTCCAGCAGCCATTCGGGCTGACAGATATAACATTCCCCCAAAGCGATAGAAGGGATTTCGCTGGCGGATTTCTCCGTGTCGATTTCCGCCTGGAGCCATTCTTTCAAGATCAGCACGTCTTTCGTCCGGCACAGATAAATCCGAACATCTTCTACCAGTGATTCGTAGGTGGCATCGTAAGCCCGCATCCTGGTGTGCGTGGCACTGTCGAACAGGGTTTTATCGAGCGCATTTGTTTGCCTGTCAAATGATTTTTCGCGCAGCGCATCGGCGAGCTTACATTGTTGCCGGATGGCCCTGAGCTGGCGTTTGAAAAAGCCTTGTTGCACGGAGTCGGGGAGCTCGCGCACGAACTGTACGCGGCTTTTATGGATGAAACCTTCGAAACCTGCCAGCGACGCCATGTTCCACATCACTGCGTTCACTTTCCACCATTCGCATTGGGAGGGTTCTACATAAAATGGCTGATCTTTTAGGACGATAGCGGCCACAGGGGCCTGTGCGCCGGGGCTTCGGCGGATGTTCGTAAAACCGTCGGGATCGTTGATCACGGCCAGGGAGGAAGTTTGTGCCGTGGCGGAAATACTGATCAGCAACAGAAGAAGGGTGATTCGCATGGAGGGTTTTGCAATTATAGGTTTTCCAGTTCGTTGAGCCTTTTTTCGAACGCTTTCCGCTTGGCTTCCGGGAGTTTTACTTCCATCAATCCGAATTCGATCTGACCGATCACGATGGATCGTTCCCTTTTGGGAAGCGGGCGGATGATACGGATCACCCATTCCGGCGCCTGCCTGAAAAGCTCGCCCATCGCATATCCCGGAGATTCGCTGGCGCTGCCGGTATCTTCGGCCAGCACTTTGCACCATGCCAGCAGCACCACGCTGTCGCGGGTACGTTGCAGATAGCCCGGCATATAAGTCATGAGCGGATAATAGGAATATTCATACCCGTCTTCCCGCAATTGTCCCAGTTTTTTATAAGTGGCTTCGTCTTCGGCGGAAAATTTTTTGCCGTTCGCGAGATACTTGTCGAACAACCGGTTACTGGCCACGATCGTTTCGAGATGATGCGCCAGCAATCGGCAGATGGTAGATTGCAGGGCGGAATCCGGCATTTCGGAGAACAGGCGCACCCTGCTTTTATGAATGTAGCCTTTGCCATCGGGCAACGGCATGCGGGTACCTTCAGGTATTTCGAACACCCACCAGTCGCCGGGCTGTTTCGTACAGGAAAAAACCTGGTATTGATTGACCTGGTAGGGAGCGGGAGAAGTGGCGGATGGTTGCAGGCGAACGTTGGTGAACCCGTCCGGATCGTTGATCACGGCCCAGTTTTGCTGTTGGGCGAATGCGGATTGCGCGCAGCAGGCCAGGATCAGGGTAAGGAATCGCATGGTGCAGGGATTTGCATCAAATATAGGGATTGATTTTTATGCCGGAAAGCTGGCGCGGATGATTATCTTTGATCAGACCATCAAAAACAGTGACATGAAATTCCGCAGTATGCTGCTGGCCTCCCTGATCCTGCTGAGGTTGGGCGCCAACGCGCAATCTTCGAAAAGGCCCAATATCATTTTCATTTTCTCCGACGATCACGCGTTCCAGGCCGTGAGCGCCTACGGCGGCAAGCTCGCCAAAACGCCGAATATCGACCGCATCGCGCGGGAAGGAGCGATTTTCCGGAACGCCCTCGTCACCAATTCCATCTGCGGGCCGAGCCGCGCCACGTTGCTGACGGGCAAATACAGCCACCGCAACGGTTATCCGCGGAACGAGCAGCGGTTCGACGTATCGCAGGTCCTCTTCCCCCGGGTGCTGCAGCAAAATCAATATCAAACCGCATGGATCGGGAAATGGCACCTCGGCAGCTTGCCCGAAGGCTTCGATTACTGGCGCATCCTGCCCGGACAAGGCCACTATTACAATCCCGATTTCATCGAAAAAGGAAAAGATACCGCCAGGTCGGAAGGGTATGTGACCAACCTGGTGACAGACTACTCCCTCGACTGGATCCAGCACCGCGACACCACGAAGCCCTTCATGCTCGTAGTAGGCCATAAAGCGACGCACCGCGAATGGCTGCCCGATCTGCAAGACCTCGGCGCCTACGATCATATCAACTTCCCGACGCCCGCCAATTTCAACGATACGTACGAAGGCCGCGAAGCCGCCCGGAACCAGGATATGACCATCGCCACCACCATGCGTCTCGACTTCGACCTGAAAGTGCACGCCAACTACAAAGGCTGGGTCTACAACCGCTTCACGCCGGAACAACTGTCGGCCTTCAAAGGGTATTACGAAGGAAAGGTCACGAAGGAATTCGATGCATTGAAGCCCACCGGCAGCGCCCTCACGCATTGGAAATATCAACGCTACCTGAAAGATTACCTGGCAACGGCTAATTCGCTCGACCGCAATATCGGCCGCCTCCTCGATTACCTCGACCGCTCCGGCCTCGCAGAAAATACGGTGGTCGTGTACGCTTCCGACCAGGGTTTCTATCTCGGCGAACACGGCTGGTTCGACAAGCGCTTCATGTACGAAGAATCGCTGCGGACGCCTTTTGTGGTGCGCTATCCTGGGAAGATCAAGCCCGGTACGCAAGTGAAGGAACTGATGTGCAACATCGACTGGGCGCCCACGATCCTCGACTGGGCGGGCGTTACCACACCCGAAGATATGCAGGGCACGTCTTTCATGCCACTGGTGGCCAATCATGGCGATAAATCGAAATGGCGGAAGGCCGCTTATTACCATTATTATGAATACCCGGAACCACACCGCGTTTCACCGCATTTCGGGCTGCGGACGGAGCGATACACGCTCATCCGGTTCTACGGCCCGGCGGATAACTGGGAGCTGTACGACCTGGCCAAAGATCCCGGACAGGTGCACAACCTCATCGGCCGGAAAGGTTTCGAAAAAATCACGGCCGACCTGAAGGCGGAATTACGCCGGCAGATCGTTCAATACAAAGACGACGACGCCCTCCGGCTACTGGATAAAAGCTAAAATGAAAATCCCGGTCACGCGACCGGGATTTTTTTATATCAGTACTGTAAAATAGTCACCATCCCTGTTTTGATAAACCGGTGATCAAAACGAAGCCTGCAGCTTCAGTACCACATTCCTTCCCGGACTGCTGATACCCGACGCGAATACGCGGTAATGAATGTCTAGGAGATTTTCCAGTCCTGCCTGCACTTTCAGCCATGGCAGCACCGGATAACGCGCGGACAGGTTCAGCGTCGTCCAGGAAGGCGTGCCTTCGGGCGTGGCGTAGACGAGGTTGTCTTCGCCGTTCGGATTATAGTCCTTCGATTTCTTCCAGCCGTTGAAAAGCACGTAACCTTCCGTTTCCAGCTGCTTCCAGCCGAATTGAACGCCGGCTTTGCCGAACACGGGCGGGATGTGGTCCATGGGCATACGGGCGCCTTTCGCATCGGTATACCTGCCATGCGTGTACGTGACGTTGCCATATGCGCGAAGGCGCGGGAGCAGTTGCCATTGCGCCGCCGCCTGGAAGCCCGCGATCGTGGCTTTGGCCTTGTTCTGCGCCGCCACCACGGGCGTGAGCTGTCCGTTGTAAACCACGCCGGGCTTGCCGTTGAAGAGAAACGCGTCCAGCACGATGGCGTTGCGCAGCAGGCTGTAAAACCCGTTCAACTCCAGGAACAGCCGTTCCCCGAATTGCCGCGCCGCTCCCAGGTCGAAATTGACGGTTTGCTCCGGCCGCAGGTCGGGGTTGGGGACCACCAGCTGTGCGCCGCCGGCAGATTCGAAAACCTTGGCGATGTCGTCGATATTCGGCGCGCGATAGCCGGTGGATGCGTCGAACGACAATTTGGTTTGTGTATCGGGAAGGTAGATCAGGCCGAGATTGGCGCTCCAGGTCACATGCCGCTGGTTGGCTTCAGTAAAGGGCAGGTGGAGGATGGACGTGTCTGCGAAGGTGCAGCGCAATGCCGTGTAATTGGCGCGCAGGCCGTCGTTGAGGATCAGTTTTCCCGGAACGATCTTGTACAGGTGCTGTGCGTATGCGCCGAAATAATGCATACGGTTCTGCCCGTCCGGATATCGCGTGTCAAGCCCCGTTTGCTTTTCTCCCTGCTGGATGTTTTGCCGGAAGGCGGTGGATTTGAGGAAGTTCAACTGTCCGTCGCCGCCCACGTTCAGCTCATGCCTGCCTTTGCTTTTGCGCAGATCGAGATGGAATGCGGCTACGTGGATGTTTTCGATGCGATGTTCGCGCTGCGGATTGCGGTAGGCGCGCTGCATGCGGCTTTCTTCCACCGATTGGTAGCTCGCCCCGGCCATCAGCTGGTCGAAAAAGCCGTTCAACCGGGAGGATTTGAATTGCCAGGCGGCCATGAGCCTGTCCTGTGGCCCGTAGTACCATTCGGCCCAGCGGAGCTTGCCGTTGCGGAGGTCCGTCAGCCGGTCGTACCGTGGGATGTCGCTGCTGGTGGAGTATTGGATGTTGAAGAGATGTTCATGTCCTTCCTTCGGCTGCCACCTGAATTTCTGTAACAGGTCGTATTGCCGGTAGCCACTGTTCCGCTGGATGCGCTCGTCGGCATTGGAAAGCACCGAATCTACGCCGTTAACGCTTCCGATGAACTGTCTGCGCTTGCCCCAATCGCCGTCGTGCCGGTTGCGGCGCGCCCCCATGCGGAGATCTCCCACGTCGGAATAGGAGAACGAAGTCAGTGAGGCAAACTTCCGGCCGCCGGCGTTTACGTCCAGATGTCCGGTATATTCCTCAAACGCGCTGCTGTAGCGGGCGGAGATGTTGGTGGAGAAGCGATGGAACTGCGGGTCTTTCGTCCGGAAATGGATAACGCCGCCCAGGGCGTCGGAGCCGTAAATGGTGGAGGCGGGGCCGTAGATGATCTCGACTTTTTCGGTGATGTCGTCGTCAATGGTGATCACGTTCTGGAGGTGGCCTGTCCGGTAAATGGCGTTGTTCATCCGCACCCCGTCTACCACGAGCAGTATGCGGCTGGCTTCAAAGCCCCTGAGCACGGGGCTTCCACCGCCCAGTTGGCTTCTTTGCACGAAAACTTTCCCGCTTTGCTCGAGGAGCCCGCCCGTGTTGTTGGATAGTGAGGCCCTGATTTCCGGGGCGTGCATTACTTCCACTTTCTGTGCCACGAACCGGCTTTTTTCTTCGAATTTATTGGCGGTTACGATGACTTCCGTCAGCGGATGAACGGAATCCCTGGCCGCGGGGCGCTCCTGCGCGGCAGCGGTCTTTCCGGCAGCGGAAAGTACGGAAGCGAGGAGCAAAATGTTATGTAGAGGAGGGTGTTTCATCGGGTTGCTTTACATCAGAATGTTGAATAATATCAGCCGGAACATACCGTTCTGGCACATGGATAATGCAAACGCATATCGCGTCGATGGGTTGTTATTGCGGGAAGTTCGCTTTCACTCCGTGCTGACTGATTTTCTGAAAAGTAAGCGGACACGCCCTTTCAGGCATGTCCGCTTTCCTGTTACCGTTGAATCACAAAGCGGGAAGTTTCCCTGCCGCCCGGTGTTTCGATGGTGAGGATGTACATGCCGTTCGGCAGCATGGCGGTATTCAGCTGGTGGGTGGTTTGCTGAAGGATGCCGAATTGCCGCAGCTTGCCGTCCATATTATGCACCCAGAATTTCACCGGCAGTTTAGCGGCGGCAGGCAGCTGGATGTTCAGGTATTGCTGGGCGGGATTCGGGTACACGCGCACCACGGAAACCTTCTCTGCGCCGGTCTGCAGGGAATCTTTCACCACCACCGGCGGCGGTGCGTATACATTGATTTCCGCTGCACTGGCCCATGCGCCGCTGCTGGCGGCGGAAAGCGTTTTCAGCCGTACGAACCGTGCATTGCGCGCTGTGAAAGTGGCCGTGCGCTCCGATTTGCCGCCCGATGGCCAGGTACCGGAAGCCGCAGCCGTGCCCCAGTTCACGCCGTCGGAGCTGGTGTAAATTTCATACCCGGTGATAGTGCCGTTGGTACCGGCATCCTGTCGCGGGAGGTACCCGATGCTGCCGATAGTAGCGCAGGCGCCCAGGTCGATGTGCAGCTCATGCGGATGGGTAGGCGTGGAAGTTGACCAGGCGGTATGCCAGTAGGTACTGGTATTCCCGTCGATGGCGTGTATGGCGCGGCCGTTGTTCGCACCTTCTCCGGTGAGCTCTTCCGAGGATACGAACTTCACGCTCCAGTTGCTTTTGGCAGGAACGGTGCCGCCGCCGCAGGCGGGAGCGGAGATGATATCGAACCGCCATTTCTGCGCAGCAAGACCAGCATCCGCGCCGATCTGCACGTTCGCATTATCTGCGTTGGCGCCGCCCGCCACTTCCATGACTTTGGTAAGGTCGTTGGCTACCTGTAATTTATACAGCCCGCCGCCGACGTTGACGATCTTCCATCGCTGGGAGTTGCCGGTATGCTCGGCGTACATCTGCACATTGGTGCCGTTCGCCGTTCCGTTGGCATAAACGTCCAGTGCTTTGCCGGCCACGTGCTGTGGTTTCAGGTTGTAATAACCGCTGCCGACGTTGATGAGGCGCCAGCGCTGATAATTGGCGCTGTTGTCGGTCAGGATGTCGACGTTGGTTTCATCCGCCGTACCGCCGCCCGTCACGTTGAGGTTGCGGGTGAGGCCGTGACTGGGCTTGAGCTCGTAGATGGCGCTGTCGATCAGCCCGTTGCCTCCGGTAATGGTGATGAAATTTGTTTTGGTAAGACTGTTGTTGCCCTGATCGTCTGTCACCGTGAGCGAAACGTTGTACTGCCCGGGCGCGCTGTACACCACTTTCGGATTGCGGGCGGTAGACGTAGCGGGCGACCCGCCGGGGAAGCTCCAGCTGTAAGCTGCGCTGGTGACCTGTTGCGCGGAATTGTTGTAATAGCGCGCGGTATCGCCGACGGTTTTGGTAGGCGCGTCTACGGCGATGAGGGCTTCCGGGGGCGAGGTTTCGTAAAGGTCGCTGGCCCATACGCTGCGGTTGGTGCCATTGATGAGCTTGGCGTCTTTATAATCGATCGCCAGGCGGGTGCAGAACGTGAGCGCGGGGAGGCCCTGGTTGAAGAGGACCCAGTCGGCCATGGTGTTGTTGCGGTAATACACCGACCGTTTCGTGCCGATATATACGCCGCCGTTGGTGCCCCGCTGGTGGAGGATTTCCGTCACCTGTTCGCCGTTCAGCAATGTGGTACTGAGGTTGGTCCAGGTAGTGCCGCCGTCGGTGGATTTGTATACTTTCTGCCCGTCTACGGTCGAATTCACGCGCGCCACCCAGATGTGATCGGGGTTGGCGGCACTGATGGTAATGTCGAACGCTACGCCGCTGCTTGAAAGCCCGGTGGGCGTAACATCCGTCCAGCTGCTGCCGCCGTTCGTGCTTTTCATCACTTTCTTTACCGTGCCCAGCGTAGCGGCGTACATGATGGAAGGATTGCGGTACCCTACGGCAATGCATCCTATCTTCTCCCCGAAATCATACACCGATGAATAGGTAGCCCCATGGTCGGTCGACTTCCACAGCGCATTGCCTTCTCCCAGCCAGATCGTGTTGTAATATTGCGCATCCCAGATGATGTCGCTGCTTTGGCCGATGGTATAGGAGCGGTTGGGCAGCTTGCCGTTGGGAAGATTGATGGGAGCCGTGCCCCTGCTGCCCGTCAGCTCTTTCCTGCCGTAATCGAACACCACGATGCGATCGTTGGCGTAGGAAACGGCGCCGAGGTAATTGTCGCCCCCGCCGGTACTGATCCAGCCGTCGGTATAGGTGTTGTTATCCTTCAGTAACGTACCGTTGTGATACGTGCCGCCTACCATCACATTGTTGCCTTCCCAATTGCCGACGCCGAATCCCCAGAAATCCGTTCCCTTGATGCCTTTCATGCGTATCTGGAAGTTGGCGCCGCCGTCGTTGCTATAGAAAATCCCGCCGTCGCAGGCGATCCAGAGATCGCTGCCGTAATAGCGGATGTCGTGAATATCTGCATGCACGTAGTTCACTTTGTTGGAATGGCTCCATTTGGCCGGGCAGGTCCAGTTCACGCCACCGTCCGTACTTACCCAGCGGTTCACCGCGCCGAGCTGGATGTTGTTGGCGTTGGCGGGGTCTGCGTCCAGCGCGAGGTCGTAGTAATATTGGCCGCCGTCGTCGGAGCCGTCGTCTGCCCAGGCCATGAGATTCTTGTTGGTGGTGGCGTTGGGCGCGCCGCCGGGGCCGGTGCCGCAGCAGGAGAACGACCAGCTTTCCCCCGAATCGGTGCTTTTGTAAACGCCGTACAATCCGCTGCCGCCGTTCGCAGCGCCCGTTGCGAGGGCATATACGATGTTCGGGTTGGCGGCAGTTACGGAGATCTCGGTGCGTTTCTGTTCTTCGCCGGAAGCGGTGGGGTTGGGCCAGCCTGTAGTTTTGATCGTCCAGGTGGCGCCGCCGTCGGTGCTTTTATAGAATTCGGTTTTTACGCCGGTCTGCCGGATGGCATAAGCCGTGGTATTGCTGCCCGGTTTGAATTCCACTTCCTGGAAAATGCCGGTCATGACCTGCGTGAAATTGGCCCCTGCGTCGAGGGAGCGGTACAGCCCCTGGTTAGACGCCACGAACAGGGTGTTGTTGAAACCCGGCCGGGAAACGATGTCGTTGATGGTGTGGTTGACGCTGTTGAACGTGGCATCGCCGGCCTGGGAAAAGCTCGTGCCGCCGTTGGTGCTTTTGTAGAGCCTGCTGGCGCCGCCGAAATAGACGATGTCGGCGTTCAGCGCGTCGATCTCCACGCTCAGGATGCTGCTCACGAGCATATTGTCGGTGAGGGCCGTCCAGTTGAGGCCCTTGTCCGTCGACTTGAACAATCCCGCATTGGCCGTACCGGCATACAGCACATTGGTGTTGCTGAGCGATTGCTCCACCGTGTACACGTGCGCCGCGCCGGAAGCGTAACTGGTGCCGGACGCGCCGTTGTCGAAATTGATGGGCCCCACGCAGGTCCAGTTGGCCACGCCGCTCAGTGCGCGCAGCTGCGCCGCTTCGCCCGAACGCTGCAGGTAAGCGCGGCCGAGCTGGCGGTCTTTCTCGTTCGGGCCTTTGTCGGGCGGCGAGGAATACGGATTGCGGCTCACTTCGCGCAGCCAGCGTTTATAATATTGCGTGTATTCGTTCTTCACGAACGGATGCGTTTCATAATACTTCTCGAACGCTTCCGTCACTTTATCCGGATCGGGATTTTCGCCGTACATGAGCCGCACCCAGTCGGGCAGCTTCGGATTGGCGGCGTTCACCTTCATTTCCATGGATTGCGCGGAGGCGGATCGCCATACTGCGGAAAAGAGAAGCGTAGTGGCCAGGATGAGGGCCTGTAATGAAAAGGACAGGATTCGGCGCGTTCGCATGGAACGGCACAGGGCTTTGTAGACCATGAGGGTTCGTATTAATTGGTTGATGAATGCTTATCGTTATCTACAAACTCGGCCAGGGTTCATGTTCAAGTTGGATGCGCTATCTGACGTGGCTTTGCTCTATGGGTTAAATGCATACAGTTCGGTTGACATGATGCCTCGCCGGTAAAGTACCTCCGGTCACTGCAACGGGACGTTGTATCAAATTACGTTTTACACTTATGTTACAAAGCAGGGGAAATGCACAAACAAGTTTGTCAGCCTTTGGTTCGGGGCATACCCTGTGCAGGGTATCCCGACTCGGAATAGGCGCGGCGGTAGGCGAGCGGACTGTACGAGGTGAGGGCGCGGAATTGCCGGTTGAAGTTGGAAAGCGTCTGGAACCCGCTTTCATAGGCGATCTGGGCTACGTCCATCTCTTTTTCGAGGAGGAGTTTGCAGGCATAGCCGATGCGGATTTCGCTGAGGAAATCGGAGAAGGTTTTGTTGGCGTGGGTTCGGAAATAGCGGCTGAAGGATGTGGGCGTCATGTTCGCCAGTGCGGCCGCGGCGTCGAGGCTGATCTTTTCGCGGAAATGCTGCATGACGTATGCATGCACGCTGTTCATGCGCTCGGTGTCTTCGGCCTTGAGCGCGTTCGTATAGCCGGCGCCGGCCAGGAGGCGGTAGTGGTCGGAGTGGGACAGGAGGTCGAGCAACCCGAGGAGCGCCAGCACCCGGTCGAAATCGCGCAGCTGCGGCAGTTCCTGCATCCGGCGCGATGCTTCCTGCTGGGTAGCGCCGGTAAACTGGATGCCTCGCGTAGACCGTGTCAGTAATTGCCGGATGCGGAGGGATTCGTTTTTGGACAGGAGCGCCGCGCCCAGGAGGTCTTCATGAAAATAAATCACCACGCCCTCCGTCTGCCGGCCGCGGTCTCCCTCGAAATACTCGGGGTCGCTGCGCCAGAGGTGCGGCAGGTCGGGCCCGGTAAAGACGAGGTCCCCCGGCGCAAAAGGCTCCACATGATCGCCGATGAACCGCGTGCCGGTACCTTCCAGCACCACGAACAACTGGTATTCCGCATGGAAATGCCAGTTATGATCGAAGTGCGGCGCATGCAGGTGCTGCACGGCAAAAGCACTGTCCGGCGAGATGCGGGCTTTCTGAACGGCTTTCATGTTAACTGTCTTTTGTCCTGATAAAGGTAATAAATCGAAATCCATGACAAAATACAGTCTGAATTCGACATAATCGAGGAATGGCGTCTTTTTTTTAAGTTGCAATTTGGGATGTAATTACGACAGCCAATGAAACTTCGATTCCACGTCTTAAGCCTGATGCTGACCGCCCTGTTCCTCACGGCCTGTTCCAAAGCGCCGCAGGGGCCGTTGCAGGTATTATTTCTCGGTCATCCGTCCACCCATCACCATTCCGAACGGTACATGCCCATCCTGGCCTCCGCGCTGGCAACGGAAGGCATCCAGTTCACCTATGCGGATAATCCGGATGTCCTCACCGAAGAAACCCTCCGGGATTTCGATGTGTTAATGTTATATGCGAACCATGATTCCATTACCCCGTCCCAGGAAGCCGCGCTGCTCAGCTTCGTTCGCGGGGGCAAGGGCTTCGTTCCCATTCACTGCGCCAGCTATTGTTTCCGCAATTCGGCAGAATTCGTGAAAATGGTAGGCGGACAATTCAAATCCCACGATACGGCCACTTTCAACGTCACCACGCTCGATACCACGCACCCCGTCATGAAAGGCCTGCAACCCTTCACGACGTGGGACGAAACCTACGTTCACGATCATCTTTCCGACGACAGGACGGTGCTGCAGGAGCGCCCCGAAAACGGCCGGAACGAGCCCTGGACCTGGGTGAAGGAATATGGAAGCGGCCGCGTGTTCTACACGGCTTACGGGCACGACGAGCGCACCTGGTCGGCCCCCGGATTTCAGCAATTAGTGAAGAACGGCATCCTGTGGGCCGCCGGCGACAAAGCCCGCAAAAACTGGGAAGCCTTCCGCGCCACCATGCCCACGTTGCAATACCGCGACGAAGCCAATATCCCCAACTACGAAAAGCGCGATCCGGCGCCGCGGTTCCAGTTGCCGCTGAGCCCGGATTCCTCCGCGAAACTCATACAGGTACCGCCGGGATTCGAACTGCAACTGTTCGCTTCCGAGCCCGATATCATCAATCCCATCGCCATGGCCTGGGATGAAAAAGGAAGACTTTGGGTGATCGAAACGGTAGATTATCCCAACACGGTCCGCAACACGGAAGGCGAGGGCGACGACCGGATCAAGATCTGCGAAGATACGGATGGAGATGGCCGGGCGGATAAGTTCACCGTCTTTGCCGACAAGCTAAACATCCCCACCAGCCTCGTTTTCGCCAATGGCGGCATCATCGTTTCCCAGGCCCCGCATTTCCTTTTTCTGCAAGATACAGATGGCGATGATAAAGCCGATGTAAGAAAGATATTGATCAGCGGATGGGGGACTTTCGACACGCACGCCGGCCCTTCGAACCTGCAATACGGCATGGACAATCATATCTGGGGAACGGTAGGGTATTCCGGCTTCAAAGGCAACGCCGGCGGGCAATACCGCGAATTTTCCCAAGGGGTTTACCGCTTTGCGCCGGACGTGTCTTCCTTCGAATTCGTAACACCGACGAGCAACAACACCTGGGGCTTCGGTTTCAACGCGGCCAACGATATTTTTGCCTCCACCGCCAATAATACCCACAGCGTATTCGTCGGCATCCCGAACGCGGCGCTCAACGGTGTGGAAGGCGCCGCCATCGCCGGAAGCACGAAGATCGACGGGCACTATGCCATGCACCCGGTAACGGCGCATGTGCGGCAGGTAGACGTTTTCGGCGGGTTCACCGCCGCTTCGGGGCATTCGTTTTATACTGCTTCGCAATATCCTGCGGCGTATCAGTCTGCAGCGTTCGTTTGCGAGCCGACGGGGCACCTCGTGCACGTGGCGCGCATCGAAAAAGACGGCGCCGGTTATAAGGAAAAGGACGGATGGAATCTATTTGCTTCCGCAGACGAATGGGTGAGCCCGGTGGAAGCGAAAACCGGTCCTGATGGCGCCGTGTGGGTGCTGGACTGGTACAACTTCATCGTGCAGCACAACCCCACGCCCACGGCGGAACGCGGCGGATATGCAGCGGTCAACGGAAAGGGTAACGCGTACGAAAACCCCCTGCGCGATAAAACCCATGGCCGCATCTGGCGCGTAGTGCATAAAAATGCCAAACCATCAACCAAAATACAACTCGGGAACACCGCATCGAACCTCGATGCCCTTAGCCACGACAACCTCTTCTGGCGAATGACCGCCCAACGGCTCATCGTGGAAAAGAAAGACTCGGCCGCATTGCCGGAACTCGCAGCACTGGCCGCAGGAAAGGCCCCCGCCGCACTGCATGCCCTTTGGGCCATCGACGGGCTCAACGCCGCAGGGCAACACCGCGCAACGGTAGAGAAAGCCCTGCGGCACGAAGACGCATCGGTGCGGAAGGCAGCCATCCAGATCATGGCCCGCCATCGGTGGACGGACAAGCAGATGCTGGCTTCCGGCGTGCTGCAGGATAAAGATGCGAATACCCGGCTGGCCGCGTTCGTGGCAATGGCGGGGATTCCGGCTTCAGACACGCTGGGGCGTGCGTTGTACGGCATGAGCAAGGAGCCCGCGGTACGGGGAGACGAGTGGCTGGCCAAAGGATTGTATGCCGCAGCGGCGCATCACCGGAAAGGGTTCATCGCCGCGTTCATGGCGGAGCATCCCGGGTTCGGTGAAAAGGCAGCTGAAAAAGTGAGTCGTTCCGTAACCGATATCGACGACACGAAATGGAAGACCATGCGCCTTCCGCAATACATTGAAAATGCCGGCCTGGCGATCGACGGCATCGTTTGGTTCCGCACAGTGGTAGACGTTCCGGCCGCCGCCGCAGGAAATGCTGCAACGCTTTCCCTCGGGCCCATCGACGATTCCGATGAAACTTTCGTGAACGGGAAACCCGTCGGTAAAACGGAAAAGAAATGGGCCGAACCGCGGAAATACACGATCGGCGCGGGTGTACTCAAACCTGGACGCAACATTATCACCGTTAAAGTGACCGATACAGGCGGTGGTGGCGGCATCTACGGAAAACCCGATGGTATGTACCTCGAAGCCGGTGGGAAAAAGATCCCGCTGGCGGGCGAGTGGAAATATGATGTCGAGAAAATTTTCAACGGCGAAGGCGTCAAACTGTTCGCAGACCGTGGCCTTGCCGAAACGTTCGTGTACACGTATCTCAACCGGCAAGAAGCGCCCATCGCCGGAGCGCCCGCCGGAAAGGCAGACCAGACGGTGATGCTGAAGGTGATCCAGAACGAGATGAAGTACGACCAGGCGTCGTTTACGGTGAAAGCCGGAACGGTGGTGGACGTGGTGCTGGAGAACCCGGATTTCATGCAACACAATATCGTGATCGTTACGCCGGGATCGTTGCAGACGGTGGGCCAGGCGGCCAACAAACTGGCCGCCGATCCGCATGGCGCGGAAATGAATTATGTGCCCGAGATGCCGGAAGTGCTGTTTTCCACGCGGCTCGTCAACCCGCAGGAAACGGTCGTGCTCCGCTTCAAGGTCCCCGGTGAACCGGGCGATTATCCGTTCGTGTGCACATTCCCCGGCCATTGGTCGATCATGAACGGTATCATGAAAGTAGTACGTTAATCCACATTTTGATATTCCACGTTTACAGGTTCCCGGAAGGGTGGGAGCGGCAAGGAGACCGCTCCCGCATCCGCCGGGCGCACCCGGAAAAAACAGATGATCATGCAAAACATTACACTGGGCGCAAGCACCTGGCTCTGGACGTCTCCATTCAACACCCAGTCCATCCCGCTTTTATTCAAGATTCGTGACATGGGTTTCGGTGCGGTGGAAATTCCGGTGGAATACCCGGAACAGATCGATGCGCAGGCCGTGCGCCGCGCATTGAAAGAAACCGGCCTCGCAGCCGTTGTTTGCGGTGCCTTCGGTCCATCGAGGGACCTAACGCATGCAGACGCCTCAGTCCGCGCAGCCAGCATCGCCTACATGCGGCAATGCCTGGAGCTTTGCGCGGAATGGGATGCGCCGGTTTTTGCCGGCCCCATGTATTCCGCCGTGGGGAAAGCCCGCCAGTTGCCGGAAGCGCAGCGCAAGGCGGAGTGGGACCTTGCCGTGAAAGGCCTGCGGGAAGTATGCAGCATCGCGGGGCAGGAGGGCGTCCGCCTCGCCATCGAACCGCTGAACCGTTTCGAGTCCGACCTTGTGAATACCGCCGCAGATGCGCGCCGTATGGCGGAAGAACTGCAGCATCCGTCGGCGGGTGTGGGACTGGATAGTTTCCATATGTCGATCGAAGAAGTGGACCCCGGCGAAGCCGTTCGCACGGCGGGAAGCTGGCTTACGCACGTCCAGGTATCGGAAAACCACCGCGGCATTCCCGGGACGGGGCAAACGCCCTGGCATTCGCTCCGCGATGCGTTGCAGGAAATCGGGTACAGCGGCGTGGTTTCCATCGAGAGCTTTACGCCCGATGTGCAGGAACTGGCCGGTGCGGTTTGTATCTGGAAGCAGCGCGCGCCCGACCAGGATACTTTCGCCAGCGAAGGCATCCGTTTTTTACAACAACTTTTCAAACATTGAGCCATGTATAACCGACCTATCAACGTAGCCATCGCCGGACTGGGGTTCGGCGCCGAGTTCATTCCCATCTATCTCAAACATCCGGATGCGAAGCTGGCGGCCATTTGCCAGCGCACCCGCACCAAACTCGACGAGATCGGAGATGCCTTTCACATCGAAAAGCGGTATACCGATTTCGACGAAATGCTGCTCGACCCGGATATCGACGCGGTCCACATCAATACGCCCATCCCCGACCATGGGCAGCAGTCCATCAAAGCCCTCCGCGCCGGCAAGCACGTTGCCTGCACGGTGCCGATGGCCACTACGGTGGAAGAGTGCGAGGAGATCGTGGCGCTGAGCCGTGAAAAGAATTTGACCTATATGATGATGGAAACCGTCGTGTATGCGCGGGAGTTCCTTTTCATGAAGGAGTTATACGATAAGGGCGAACTGGGGAAAGTACAGTTCCTCAAAGCCAGTCACCAGCAGGATATGGACGGATGGCCGGGCTATTGGCCGGGCCTGCCGCCGATGTATTATGCCACCCATTGCGTGGGGCCGGTGCTGGGGTTGATGCGCAGCGAAGCGGAATATGTGTCCTGCTTCGGTTCGGGTACCATCCGCGAGGAGATGCATGGTTTTTACGGGTCGCCGTTTGCGGTGGAAACGACCCATATCAAATTCCGGAACAGCGACGTCGGCGCGCATATTTACCGTTCCCTGTTCGATGTGGCGCGCCAGTACCGGGAAAGCTTCGAAGTGTACGGGTCGAAAAAGTCGGTGGAATGGCCGCTGATCGAAGGGAAGCCGTTGGTGGTACATACGGCCAAGCGCCCGGAGCCGGAGATCCCTGAAGAAACGGAGTGCCCCGATTTCGCGCACCTGCTGCCGGCGGAGATCCAGGCGTTCACGCGGCAGGGGGTGTATGATGCGGACGATCATCAGCACCTGTCGTTTACGCAGGGCGGCGGCCACGGCGGTTCGCATCCGCACCTGGTGCACGCGTTCCTGCAAGCCCTCAAAACCGGGGTGCAACCTTACCCGAACGCCGTACAATCGGCCAATATCACCTGCGTGGGCATTCTGTCGCATGCGTCCGCCCAACAAGGCGGTGCGCTGATCCAACTACCAGCATTTACCTTATCGAAATAGTTCATTAACGTTGAATTGGTAAAGGGACCGGTCAGGCGAAAGCTTGCCGGTTTTCTTTTTTGGGAACCCGCCTGATTTCAAAATGCCTGGGTTTCAATACTTTTCCCATCTACATGAAAAGTAAACGCGAATTCTTTTCCTAATTAATTAAATAATTTAATAAATAGTTCAATAATACTTTTATATTTACGAAACTAATGGCCATTTAGTTAAAATAATTTATTTAACCCGAGAAATCCACTTCCACGATCACCATGAAGAATTCCCTTTACAAGGGCTTGCCGTTGCTTGCCCTCGTCGTTACGGCCGCATGTCAGAAAAACAACGACGCCACGCCCGGATCACCCGCCGACAATGCATTGCAAACCCAGGTTTCCGTCGCGTTCGACCAATGGAAATCCGCCTTCCGGCAATCGCCGTATCAGCCGCAAAATTACCGGTTGCTGCCGAAAACGGATGCCGCCGCTTCCAAATCGCTTTTCCTGTCTGGCGAGGCCGTGTACCTTTTACCCGGCTCGCTGAAAAATCCGCAATTCCGTGCATTAAGCGATCTTGCTACCGCCGACCGCGAAAGCCTCCAGGCAACGGCCGGCCGCATGGCAGACTCCCTGCTCGCATTAGGTGCGGACATAGCTGAATTCAGCTGGGCCACGCCGCAGGGAACGCTGCGCACCTACGCGCTGGTACATAACGGAGCCGTTCGTTTCGACCAGGTATTTTCCAACTGGAACACGGTAAAATCCACGCAGGAAACCATCGTCGATAAAGCCCTGAAAGGTGCGATCACCTCCGCAAAAGGTTCGTCCACGCTGCCCACGCCGGACCCTAACGAAAAAGTGACCGTCATCACGCCGCAGCTCTTCGTATTCCATGAAGGCGGAACGCCCAAAACGATTTCCGATCCCTGGGCCACCAAAGCCGTGTTCGACCTCGAGCACAAACTCTGGGTCGCTAAATTCATCTATACAGACACGGTAACGAACACGGTTACACGTACATTCTGGAAAGTCTATGCGACAGATGCCGTCGCCTCCAAAACGGTCTATTCCGGCGAAGGCAGGGCATTGGCGTCGCGGATCGACGGCCTGTCGGATTTCGACCCGGCCACCGGCATCGTGCACGGTTATTCCACCATGGCTTACGTTTGGTGCTGGACGCAGGCCGCCGGTTTCCCCTTCACGATCAACTTCGACGGTACCGATTACCAGATCATCGGCGGCACCAACGGCGGTGAATCGCAGGTGGGGCGTACCACGCGTTATGGCGACAATATTTTCTGATCGCTGTTACAGTCACTTATAAAAACAACAACGGGGCACAGATGTGCCCCGTTTCAGCTTGCTGAGGTTTCCACTTAAATCTGAAATCACATTCCAGACCGCTCTGCCCGGTCGATGCCGGCTTTCAGGCGGTCCCATAAATTGAAGCCGATCACCTGCACGATGTCGAACATCACCAGGCCTTCGCTCTGCGTGAGGCAAACGTACACCTGGTCTTCGATATCGCTGTGGTTGAGGGCGTATAGGCTGCCGTACATTTTGCAGGCGCCGTTGATGATACGTTTACCGCGTGCGAGGCCGAATTCGATCGATTCGGGATCGTTCAGGCCGTAAGTTCTTTCGAGGTAGGTGCCGTTCATGAACACGTCCAGCTGCTCGGCGAAGCCCGTTTTGTTATAGTCGGGCGAGGCCCAGGGATATTCCTTCGTGGCGTCGTATGTCTGGCTGGCCCAGTTCTGTCCATTACTGTACAGATGCCCGTACCAGGAAGCCGCCCAGTATTCCAGCTGCACATCGGGCTGGATGGTTTTCACTTCCTTCCGCACCTTTGCGATGAAATCATGGATGACGCCCGCGCGGAATGCGAACCACTGTTTCGCCAGCGGGCCATCTTTCCTTACTTTCTGGCCTTCATATGTTTCCCAGGTGAAAATATCGTCGGGGAAGCGATCTACTTTTTTGCCGATGTATTCCTCGAAACGTGCGCGGGTGTAGTCGGAAAAATCGTTCTCCACATCCGCGAAACGACAGTAATCCAGCACATATCCATCGATATCATACCCGGAAACGATTTCCCGGATAAAGCCCAGTGCGTAATCCTGGACCTCCGGCATCAGCGGATTGAGGAATGCGGCTACTTTGGTTTTATCGTTCCGGATGTCTTTCATGCCTTTGGGCGTATGTTCCATCGTGGTTTTCCCTTCGAATCGCTTGTCGCGGTACGCGGGCCCGTTGCTGGTTTGTGGATGGCCGGCGGGGAAGATGGCGGTGGATACGCTCACTTTGAGGTTACGTTTCCTGGCCTCGTCGATGAACACCTGCAGGTAATCCCATTTGGCGGTCCGCTTTTCTGCGCCCACCTGTTTGAGGGGATGCATGGTTTTCGTTTTTCCGTACAGCACGTCGCCATAAATGGGCCGCACATCAATCACCACCTGGTTGAAGCCGGCGGCTTTGGTCTTGTCGAGGTAAAACCGGATGGAATCCTTGCTGGAAAACCGTTTGAAGTTGGCTTCCGCGTCGAACCACATGTATTTCGGCTTTTCGTTCTTCCCGGGCCCCGGCCCGCCGGCCTGTGCGAGCAGGCCCATCATCAACAGCGTTTTTATCATCATTACCAGTCTTTATTTTGATCGAGTACGTTCGGGTTTTTGTCGATTTCGCCCTGCGGGATGGGGAAGAAATACATTTTGTCGCTGAAGCTGCGCGGTTCTACCTTGATGTAGGTGAACACGAGCGTTCCGCCCCCGTTGCGGGTTACGCGCACGCCATGTACGTCTGACCCCAGGATTTCGGCGCCTTTCTTCCAGCGGCGGGCGTCCCAGAAACGGTGTTTCTCGAAAGCCAGTTCCACGGCCCTTTCATTCTGGATGCGCTCGCGCATCTGGTCTTTGTTGAGGGTGGTGGGCAAATCCTGCGTGATGCCGTTGCCACCGCGCCGACGAACGAGGTTCATAACGCGGTGCACTTCCGCAACCGGGCCATCCGCTTCGTTCAGCGCTTCGGCGTAGTTGAGGTAGATTTCGGCGAGGCGAATGATGGGGAAGAACCGGCGAACACCGCTCTGGTTATTGGCGTTCTGGAATTTGCGCATGTAATAGCTGGTGCGCGACCAGTCGCCGCCGATGGCAGGGTCCTGGTTGCCGCCGGGCAGCATGCTCAGCGTTACGTTCTTGTGAACGGCCCCATGATAGTTGATGGTGGCGTAGAACCGGGGATCGCGGCCGGCGTACGGATTCTGCGGATCGTAGCCGCTGGCGGGATCGGTGATTTCCTTGCCGTTGGCCATGTTGTATTTGTCGACCATATCCTGCGTAGGATTGGTGCCGCCCCATCCCATGCCTGCAGGGTCTGCGATGGCTTCGTTGAAAGCCGCGCGGTTGCTGGAAAGGATCACTTCGTTGTTGTCGGGGAACAGGAAGATGTTGGCGTAGTTGGGATGGAGGGAATACTTCCCGTCGTCGATGAGCGATTTCGAGATGTCAGCTGCCGAGCGCCATCTTTCCACTTTCCCTTCCGGGTTGAAGAGGGGGCTGGCGTAGAACAGGAGCATGCGCGATTTGAGGGCTTTTACGAGCGTTTTATTGGCGCGCCCGATGTTGCCGCGGTTCAGTTCCTTCCCGGGATTGTTGGGGTCGGGCCCGAACCATACCAGGGGAATTTCGGGGTTATTGGCGCAGCTGTCCAGGTCTTTGAGGATCTGGCCCACCACATCGTCGATCGATCCGCGGCGGGTATTGCGCAGCGCTTCGGAATCGGCGTCGTAGGGCTGTGTTACGATGGGCACGCCGCCATAACGTTTCAGCAGTTCCCAGTAATTCCATGCGCGGAGGAAGAACACCTCGCCCTTGATGCGCCTGGGCGTAAGGTCGGATTGCGTTACCTGGCCGGCGTGCTTGTTCGGCACTTTGTCGATGTTCTGCAACATCAGGTTGCATTTGCGGATGGTGCGGTAGGTGTAGGCCCAGATATCGTCCGGGTTGTCGCTGGGGTTCCAGGAACCGTTCTGGTACTTTTCGACGGGCGTTCCGCCGAAGGAGTTGTCGAGCTCGTCGGTTCCCGCGCCGGTGGTGGAGTTGCCGATATCCATGAAGTTACCGGGCTTGGTGAAGGTGTAGGCGTAAACGTCGGTGAGGAACTGGTTGGTGAGATCGATGTCGCCGAATACTTTCGATTCGTCATAATCGAGCTGAGGGGCCTGGTCCAGCACTTTTTGCAGGATGCGCCAGCTAGGGCGGCTGCGAGCAGTATGTATGCGGATAATTTCTTCATGTTGTTGGATTTCAGGATCAGGAATTAGAAGCTAACGGTTGCGCCGAAGTTGTAGATCTTCTGTTGCGGATAGAAGGTACCGTTGCCGGAGGGCGCTTCGGGGTCGAACTGGAAGTCTTTCATGTCTTTCATGTACGTCCAGAGGTTCTGCCCGTTCACGTAGAACCGGATGCCCTGGAGTTTCAGGCGGTTCACGAGGTATTTGGGCAGGCTGTAGCCGATCTCGAAGTTCTTGAGGCGAACGTAATCCGTGCGCTTCATCCAGAAGTCCGACACCACGGTGTTGTTGGTGTTGAGCGTGGCGTGAAGGGCCGGGTAGGTGGCCGTTGCGGCGGTTTCGGGGGTCCAGCGGCCGAGGTGTTTTTCGGTCACTTTACCGTTGCTGAAGAATTCATACGCGGCGAACCCTTCCAGCAGGGTGTAGGCGCCGAACGCACCCTGGAACAGTACGCTGAAATCGAATTGTTTGTAATGCACGCCGAAGGATGCGCCCAGGGTATGGGTGGGAATGTCTGTCCCGGCCACGGAAGTCTGGTCGTTGGCGTCGATCACACCGTCTCCGTTGAGGTCGGCGTACTTGATGTCTCCGGGGATCACCTGTCCGAGCTGGTCGGCGCTCTTGGCGATGTCTTCCTGGTTCTGGAAGAAACCGAGGGATTTATACCCGAAATACTGGTTGATGGGGTGCCCCGTGCGCATGAGCCAGGGGTAGAGGCGGGGAGGCTCGTCTGCATACACCACCTTGCTCTTCGTGAAGTTGATATTGCCTTTCACGTGATAGCCCCAGTTTTTGTTCACTTCGTTCTGATGGATAAGCTCCAGCTCGAACCCGTGGCTTTTGGTTTCACCCATGTTGATCGCCGGGAGGGGACCGCCGTAGGTTGCCACGATGGTACCGGGCGTGATAAGGATGTCGGTCACGTTTTTGGAAAATACATCGAGGTTGATCCCGAGCTTGTCGTGGAAGAAGCGTGCTTCCAGGCCACCGTTGAGGATTTTATGCTTTTCCCAGGTTACACCGCGCGTACCGGCCGATCCTTCGGAAAGACCATTAAACCACACTTCGCCGTTCTGTCCGAAGCTATATCCGGAGCCGGCCTGGTAAATGCTCTGCCAGAGGAAGCGGCGCCCGCCGATCTGGTCGTTGCCCACCACGCCGTAAGAACCGCGCAGTTTCAGGTAGTTCAGCCAGGAAACGTCTTTCATGAACGGTTCGCTGGTCATCACCCATCCTGCCGCAACAGAGGGGAAGAACCCGAACCTGGAGCCCTGCGGGAAGTTCTCCGACCCGTCGTACCGGCCATTCACGTCCACGAAGTATTTGTTGTTGTAATTATAGCTCATGCGCGCCATTACCCCCTGCACGAAGAAGGGTTTGCCGTACTGGGCGCCCTGGATCACGCGCTTGCGCTGGTTGTACAGCACCATGCCGGTCACGTTATGTTTCTGGAACTGGCGGGCGTAGTTGATGTAATATTCGAAGTTGAGCGCGTAGTTCGGCGAGCTGGACGCCTCGGTAATGGGCTCCAGGTTGGAGTCGTTGCCGAGCGAAAGCTTGGACGATTGTGTGGCTTCGTCCCAAACGTACATGCCATACCCCTGCGTGCGGTTCATGCGATAGTTGAAAGCGCGGTCGAAGGAATAGTTCAGCCCCGTGCTCAGGCCCTGGGTGATGAAGTCCAGTTTGCGGATGGCGCGGATGGTGCCTTGTGCGGTACCGTCGAAGGTTTCGGTGTAGCCCGTGCGACTGAGATCGCCGATGGGGTTCTGCGTATGCGCGCCGGGCTGGGCGATCTTGCCATCGGGCAGCAGGGCCAGGTACGTGGGCTGGTACCAATATACCTGGCGGAGCATGTCGCCTTCAACGCCCGCTGTGGGAGCGTGTTTGCTGGTGATTACGCCGGCGAGGTCAACGGCGATGTTGAAATCTTTGGACAGTGCGATATCGATGTTCGACCGGAAGTTCCAGCGGCGGAATACGTCGCGGGTATCATAGTCGGGATTCTCGTATTTGCGGAGGATGCCCTGCTGGTTGAGGTATGCGGCGGACACGAAGTATTTTACCTTGTCGTTGCCGCCATTGATGCTCAGGTTATAACGCTGCGTGGGCGAAGTTTCGCGGAAGAGCAGGTTCACCCAGTCGGTATTCGGGTATTTGAGCGGGTCGGAGCCGTCTTTGTATTTCTGCAGGGCTTCTTCGGAATATTGCGGTGCGCGGCCGTCGTTGGCCAGGGCTTCGTTGTACAGCGTGGCGTGGTTGTAGGAATCGAGGAATTTCGGCAGCTGCGTAGCCTGGTTCACGGCATAATTGGCGCTGAAATCCACTTTCGGAGGGCCGGCCTTGCCGCGGCGGGTGGTCACTACCACAACGCCGTTCGCGCCGCGGATACCGTATTGCGCGGTGGCAGACGCGTCTTTCAGCACGGTGATCGATTCGATCTCCTGCACGTCGATATTGTTCATGGTACGCTCCACACCGTCGATGAGGATCAGCGGACTATTATCACCAGACGTAGAGTAGCCGCGGATGAGGATGCGGGAATGGTCTGCCCCGGGCGCGCCGCTGTTCTGCATGGCGATGAGGCCGGGGAGGCGCCCAGCGAGGGCGTTGGAAAGGTTCGAGGCGGGGCTTTGCTTCAGCTCGTCGCCGGTTACCGTCACCAGCGATCCCACGATGGAGATTTTCTTCTGTTTGGTATATCCAACTACGACCACTTCTTCCAGTCCGCCGGAATTGGTTTTCATCAATACGTTCACCGTCGTTTCCCCTTCCAGTGTGATTTCCTGTTTTTCATATCCTACATAGGAAAAAATAAGCACGCTGTTGGCCGGAGCGGAAAGGGAGTAATTCCCCTGCGCGTCGGTCACCACGCCGGTGGAGGTGCCTTTGAGCTGCACGCTTACGCCGATAAGGGGCGTTCCGTCTGCGTCGGTCACTTTGCCGCTGATGACGTTGTTCTGCGGCGCGGCGATTTCCGACTGCATGGATTTGGGCAGCGGCATTTTTGTCGGGCGAACGGAGAAGTACCGGTCAGACTGGCGGAATTCCAGGCCGGTGGTTTCTTTCAGGTAGTTGAGGAGGTTGAAGAGCGATTCGTTCTTCACCTGGAGCTTCACGCTCTGGCCGGCGTTGCAGGCGGCGGCGTCGTAGAGGAAGCGGATATCTGCCCGTTTTTCTATCTCGGCGAACACGCGTTCGAGCGGTAAGCGGTCATAGGGGAGGCTGATGTAGATCTTTTTGGTGTCGAGCTCCTGTGCGTCGGCGCGTGCGGCCAACGGTAACAGGGTAATGAGGAACAGCGCCGCGAGTAAAAGCTTGCGGGCAGTTTTCAGTGCGTAACATCGTGGAGCATGTTGCATGTTTCTACATGGATTTTGGTGAGTATACTTTGATACGGGCAATACGATTCTCTGCGGTGCATCGGCACCGCCGTGGGTTTACGGGTCGCAGGATGAGACGGTTTTTTTAAGGTTCGGATGTATGCATATGACGTCTGTTTTTCATGGTTCCTGTGGCATGGGTTGTGGCAGCAGCCAGAGGGAATCGCCTGCCATCCGGTATTGCACATCAGCGATGAAGGCGATGTTGCGGACAACGAATTCGGGTTTTTCCCGGGCAAATTCCCCTGTCACCTGCCACTTCCGGTTGTACAACGCGGTATCGGCGATGATATGGATGTTATAGTAATTCTCGAGCTTGGTGATCACTTCGTCGAGCCCCGCGTGCTTGAAATACAGCACGCTGCCGCGGTAAGCTTCGGGTGCGGCGCGCTCCACCGTTCTGGCGGCGCCCGTGTATCCCAGCGCCTCCCCGGGCCGGAGGTACATGCTGTCGCGCTCGCGCGTCACCACCACCTTTCCGTAACGGAGCCAAACCTTCACCTCTTCCGAGCCCTCGGGCGCGCGTACTTCGAAAGACGTTCCCAGCGCCGTGGTCTTCACTTTGCCGCTCACCACCGTAAAAGGGCTCCGGGCATTCCCGCTCACCTCGAAAGCGCCGGTGCCCGTGAGGAACACCATCCGCTCGCCTTCCGAAAACCGGCTGGGATACCGCAGCGCCGACGGGCCCTGCAGGAACACGACCGAACTGTCGGGCAGCACGATGCGCGATGTTTGACCGGCCGCTACGTAGGCTGTCAGCTCCTGCGGCGCGCGCATGAGCCGGATGCCGTAAATGGCGGCGGCGGCGAGCACAGCGGCGGCTGCGGCTACGGTGGCGCGGCGGACGAACCTCCGCCACAAAGGCCGGCGGCGCGCTTCGATCTTGCGCCAGATGGCGGCCCCGTTGCCGGGCGCTTCTTCCAGCCCGTCGGTTTCACCGCTCTGCAACCAGGCGGCTACTTCCGCCAGTTCGGCTTCCGAGCACCGGCCGGCGATGAATTTGTCGATGATCTCTTTGGATAATTGCATGTCTTTCCGGGATGGTCCCTGTATATAAGTTCCATTTCAGGGCTAATACCCTAAACGTTTTTAAAAATATTTTTTAAATCGTGCCGGAATGGTGGCAGGAAAGTTCGAGGAGCACGACGAGGAGCGATTGGCTGAGGGCGCGCAATGCCTTAGAGACGTGGTATTCGACGGATTTGACGGACAGCCCGGTTTTTTCGGCGATCTGTTGGTAGGTGAGGCCATCTTCCCGGTTCATGAGGTAGATGGCGCGGGTTTTTTCCGGAAGGGATTCGAGGGTGCGGTGCGCCACGGCGCGGATTTCCTTCACTTCGAGCGGGCGCTCGGGCTGGGAGTGGCGGTGATGGTCTTGCAGGGTGTCTACCATCCGCAGCAGCGCCGCGTCCATTTTTTGCTGGCGGATGAGATATTTAAGGGAAAGGTTCTTGGCGGCGCGAACGAGGTAATGGTCCATATTTTCAATGACTTGCCTGTCGCGGTTGTTCCACAGTGAGATGAAAACCTCCGTCACCGTGTCTTCCGCCGCCTCGCGCGATCCGATGGTAAAGTAGCAGATACTGTATAACCTGGACCAATACCGTTCATATGTAGCCCTGAAAAACGCTTCGTCCATTGTAGATTCCCATGTCAAGTGGAATAGGCCCTCCCGACAATACTAGCAATATTTTTTAATAATTCCTAGTGAGGCGGAATTCCCTACATTCGCGGAAACAACCTGTATGAAGCTGCTCGTTATCACCGCGTTAATGGCCCTGTCTGCCATTTCCCTCCACGCGCAAACGGCCAACCCAGGCTATAACAAGCCCCTGGCCGACTCCCTCGGCGCCGACGCTTACGGCATGAAATATTATGTATTGGTCATATTGAAAACAGGCCCCCGGTCCACCGAAAACCAAGACACGGTAGCGGCGCTTTTCCGCGGGCATATGGAGAACATCGGCCGCCTGGCCAAAAGCGGGAAACTGGCAGTGGCCGGTCCGTTGGGGAAAAACGACCGTAACTGGCGGGGGATTTTCATCCTCAACGTGCCTACTGTCGAAGAAGCGGAGGCGCTCCTGCAGTCCGACCCGGCCGTGGCAGGAGGGCTCCTGGCGGCGGATTGCCTGCGCTGGTACGGCTCGGCTGCCTTACCGATGTACCTGCCGTATCACGATAAAGTTCAGGAAAAACATTTTTAAGCGCCGGATGGCAGGCGCCCTTCCAGCCAATTCTTGAAATCGTTCACCCGCTCGCGGCTGATGATGACGTCTTCCCCCGCAGCCGGCTCCAGTTGCAGGATGAAGCGACTATTGTAATAAGTCATGATCTTTTTGATCCCGTCGATCTGCACGATGTATTGCCGGTTGATCCGGAAAAACTGGTGCCGGTCCAGGAGCTTCTCCATCTGGTCGAGGGAATAATCGAGCGGGAGGCGCTGCCCCTCGAACGTAACCGCCCAGGTTACGCCTTTGGTAAACTGCAGCCAGGCGATGTCTTTCGCCTTTACATAAATGAGTTGATTGTTGAGCCGCCCGATAAACCGGGCATGATCGCGCCGGAGGAATTCTTCGGCAATGCCTGCAATGTCCAGCCGGTAAGGCTGCGCGGGCCTGAACTGCTCGAATTTGTCCAGCGCCTGCTGCAATTCCTTCTGATCGATCGGCTTCATGAGGTAATCGATACTGTTCACTTTGAACGCCTGCAGCGCAAAGCCGTCGTACGCGGTCGTGAAAATGATGGGCGTCACCACCTGCGCCTGGTTGAACATTTCGAAACAGTTGCCGTCAGACAGCTGGATGTCCATGAACATCAAATCAGCAGGGTGTTCTTCCTTCATCCACTGGAGGCCTTCGGCCACGGAGGCGATCACGCCCACGATCTCTATATCGGCGCGGCATTGCCGCAGCAGTTGCGTGAGCCTTTCCGCGTTGTGGATCTCGTCTTCGAATATGGTTACCTTCATGAGAGAATGACCGGTATTTTGACGGTGAACGTATCCGGCGATGGGATCACTTCGATCCCCCGTCCGATGGCCAGTTCGTATCGTTTATGAATGTTTTCCAGCCCGATGCCGGAGGGCGTTTCGGGATGCAGCCTCGCCCGCAGCTGGTTGGTGATCACCAGCGAATCGCCCGTGCTTTTTACTTCGATCAGCAGCGGATCGTTCGCGGAAAAACGGTTGTGCTTGATGGCGTTCTCCACGAGCAATTGCAACGTGGCCGGCGGGATGAGGCCTTTCAGTTTCACGGAATCGTCTATCTCCGCATGGAACCGGATGCTGTTCTGGTGGCGGATCCGGATGAGAAAAAGGTACGACTCCAGGAAATCCAGCTCGGTGCGGATGGGCACGAGGTTCTCGAATTTTTTGTCGAGGATGTAGCGGTAGGTTTTGGCCAGCTGGGTGATGTAATCGGCTGCAAGGTCGGGACTTTTGTACACCAGGTTCGTGAGCACGCTGAGCGAATTGAAGAAGAAATGCGGATCGATCTGGTTGCGCAGCGCATCGTACTTCGCCTGGATGTTTTCGCGCATGAGGCGCTCTGTCTGCAATTGATTTTCTTTCCAGGCTTTGTAATAATACATGATCCCGTTAACAGTGAGCAGGAGCAGGTAAAAGATCCAGGTGCCGAAGATGAGGTCCCAACTGAAATGGCTCACGCTTTCCCAGGCTTCGTAGCGGTGGAAGAAAACGATGTCGAACACGGCATACGTCAAACCGAAAAAATACGATGCCACCACGCCGTATGCGAGCAGGCATCCGGCGAGGAGGAAAAATTTCTTCTGGGTGAACCGCGGCGCGGCCCATTTCGCTACCAGGATGGCGCCTTCCCAGGCCAGCAGGCCATATAGCACGTACACGATGCTGAACATGTGGCCGCGGAGGTTGAACACACTGAGGTCGGCGATGAAGGATTGGTCGAAAGATTTGAAGATGGTGGAGATGAGGTACAGGATCACGATCCGCACGAACAGGCGGGCGTATCTGCTGGAAAAATATTTGTCGAACGAATTAACTTCCATGTGTTGCCGTCTGGTTAAAAATAGTCATTTTCCTTCAACCAGGCGCAGGCGTCGGCCACGGCCGTTTCGGTGGAAAGGTACCGCATGCCGAGGTCGCGCTCGGACTTGCGGCCGGAGTAATAGTTCCCCAGGCAAAGGAGCCTCGCTGTCGTATAATTGAGCTTCGGCCGGCGGCCGGAGAATTGCCCCGCCAGCGAGCCCGCCAGTCCACCTGCCTTCAACACCCAGGCCGGGATGGTGAACAGCAGCCGCTTCCGGCCGATAGTGCGGCTCACGATACGGAAAAACTCGCGGTAGCTGTGATTCTCGCCGGCCAGCAGGTAACAATCGCCCGGCTTCCCTTTTTCGATCGCCAGGGCGATGCCGCGGCACACGTCGCCCACATGCACGAAGTTCTTCCCGCCCGGCGGGCACCACACGAACCACGACCGCACGCCGTGCAGCAATAGTTTGCCGCTGCTGGGGCGCACGTCGTGCGGGCCGATAATGAACGTCGGGTTCACGACCACGGCCGGCAACCCATGTTTCTCAACCTGTTCCAGCACGTATTGCTGCGCGAGGTATTTGCTGTTGATGTAGCCCGAGCCGGCGGAGAACAGCGAGAACCCCGCCAGTTCATTCCCCGGTTCGTTTTTGGTGCCGTGGCCGAGTGTGTTGGCGGTGCTCACGTACACGAGTTTTTTCACGCCGTGGCGGCGGCAGGCTTCTGCGATGTGCACGGTGCCGGTGAAGTTGACGCGCTCGTAATCTTCGAAGGAAATGCCCCACTGGTCGGTAATGCTCGCGGCGTGGACGACGTATTCGCATCCCGCAACGGCCAGCTGAACGGCCTGCGGGTCGCCCACATCGCCGTGGAACAATTCCACGGGGATGTCGGCCAGGGTGCGCAGGTTGGCGGAGGGGCGCACCAGCAGGCGGATGTCGTGCCCCAGCCGGTACAGCTCGCGGGTGAGGTTGGCGCCCAGTGAGGCCGGTGGCGCCGGTGATGAGGATTTTGCTCATATGCTGAATTGCATTTCTTTTTTTACTTCCCTTGAAATGATCCGCAGGCGCAGGTTGCCGGGCATCAGCTGCATGAGGAAATGACTGATCCTGTTCGCTACGCCGGGGATGATGACGGGCTGCCCCGCGAGCGTGAGCCGTATCGCCACTTTCGCGATCTCGTGCGTAGGGAGCAGTCCCAATCTGGCTTTGAGCCCCTGGCCAATGATCCGCCGCGCCGTCCCGGAATTGGTGAGTATCGGGCCCGGACAAGCCACGCTCACCGAAAGCCCCGTTCCTGCAAACTCTTCCCGCAACCCGAGCGAAAAGGAAGTGATGAAGGCTTTTGATGCCGGGTACACCGTTTTATACGCGATGGGCGTGAAAGCCGCCATGCTGGAGATGTTCAGAATGTGGCTGCGCGTATGTTCCAGCAAATGCGGGATCATGATCCGCGTGAGCAGCGCCGTTCCGCGCACATTCAGCTGGATAATCCGGTCGATGTTCTCCAGTGGCGTTTCCGCAATGGAGGCCGTTCCGCCGACACCGGCGTTGTTGATGAGGAAATCGACCGGGCAGGCGTCCACGATGGCGGGCAGGTGGTATTGCAATTGGTCCACATCCGTGAGGTCGAATTCGAAAGCGCGCACGTCTACCGGGTATTCTTCCATGATATGGCGCGCCAGCGAATGCGCCTGGCCGCCGGGCAACGCGATGAGCACGAGGTTCATGCCCATCCGCGCGCATTGTATGGCGAATGCTTTTCCCAATCCGGCGCTGGCGCCGGTAATCAAAGTGTAAGTCATTGTTCTGCGAGGTGTTTGAATTGTGTCATGGTTTTGACCAGGTTGCTGTGCACGATCGGGTCAGACGCCCAGCGCGGCAGTTTCCGGTTGCGGTTGGTGGTAATGTAGTATTGTACCTGCACGAACCCCGAATTCCGCGGCTCCAGCAACCATCTTCCGCGGACGCCGGTGAGCCGGGTACGCCCTTCTTCCGGCGGGAACGCCGGGTGCTGGGTACTTTCGAAGCGGACTTCCAGCGGGTTTTCCACATGGAAGGAGAGGCAGCAGTCCTGGTCCTCGAAAGGCCAGGGGATGGCGTAACGGATGTAATTGATCCATTTGTCGGGCTCGGGCGCGGGCAGCACTTTGTATTCCCGGGCGGAAGGGTTCCATCCGGGGCCGCGTTGCGGATCGCGCAGGAGACTGATGATCGAAGGCGCGTTCGCCTTCACGAGGAATACGGCCTTCAGCTCGCGAACGGCGGCATCGCCGTCGCCTATCCAGCGCTCGTAAAGGAAAACGTCGCCGGATTGCTTCACCAGCCTGAAATCGGCCGCGCGGAGCGCCGTGGTGGTCAGCAGTTGTATCATGAGGATGAAGCTGGTCAGTTTCATGATCGGAATGATTTAAGGCAAAAGTCGCCCCGAGGGCCCGGCACGCCGCCGATTTATCCACGAATCGCCGGATGAAGGGGTTGAGTTGTGGAATTCCGGCAAAGCGGGGAAGCGATCGTGGCAAACCCGCTACAAATCTCCCTCCATCCTGCGGCTGTTCATCCATGGCATGGTTATTTCGCCATATCCCGAAACGAACATCATGAAAAAACAACCCGGCATCCCCGATAAAAACCTGGACGAACAACTGCCATCGTCCGAAGACATCAATATGGAGTTCCCGGAAGTGAAAGATATTCCCGGACAGGAACACATCCACGTTCCCCCGGCAGGGGAAATGGCCGACACCACCGCATCTTCCGCAGATGAGGAAGGGGAAGGGATTTTGGATGAGGAGGAGGAAGACGATGACCTCGATCTCGAAGGCGACGACAATGTTTCCGACCTGGAACGCCGCCTGCTGGATAACGCCGCCAACTCAGACCCGGATTATGAAGACGAACAACGCCTGCGAGAAGCCCTGCCCGACGGAACGGATGACGATGGCGACATCCTCAATGAAGACGGTGAACTGGACGTTCCCGGCAGCGAAGACGACGACGAAGCGGAGGATATCGGCTCGGAAGACGAGGAAAACAACGAATTCAGCATCGACAAAAACAGCGATTAGCCCGTCAGGCAACAGGGGCACGATTAACGGATCCGGACAGTTAAAACTGGCAACGGCCGGGCGGAAACGTCCGGCTTTTCCGAAAATAGGTAGTACTGCCCATAGTATACTTAGGTAATGCTGCTATCTTAGCGGCGCAAAAAATTACCGAGTTATGAATTGTAAACCCCTCATCGGCCTTGCCCTCCTCAGCGCAATGGCGATTTATTCCTGTACCGGCACCACCGGTGCGCCAACGGCGGAAGCTCCCTCCAAAGACAGTCTCGTAAAACGCGGCGCCTACCTCGTAAAAATCATGGGCTGTAACGACTGCCATTCCCCCAAGAAAATGACGCCACAGGGCCCCGTTCCGGACGAAGCACTGCTGCTTTCCGGCCATCCTGCGGCGATGCCCGTCGCTAAAATCGATACGGCCACAGCGAAAGACTGGGTGCTGTTCAATATGAATAATACCGCCATCGCCGGGCCCTGGGGCATTTCTTTCGCGGCGAACCTGACGGCAGATTCTTCGGGCATCGGCAGCTGGACGGAAGAGCAGTTCGGAAGAGCGGTGCGCCAGGGGATGTACAAAGGCCTCGAAGGCACGCGTCACCTGTTGCCGCCCATGCCGCAAATACCCGACCTGGCCGACGATGACCTGAAAGCGATCTTCCTGTACCTCAAATCCGTGAAACCGGTGCAGAACGTGGTGCCGCAACCGGTGAGCCCGCCGCAGATGGCAGCGTATTACCGCTAAGGAGATTTGTGATGAAAAAGGAAATCCGCAGCTGTACTGCGGATTTTTTTATTCGGCGCGCGTCCAGATTGTTGTGCGGCCGAAAAGCGGGGCACCGACGTACCCGCGGATATCGAGCGTATTGCCTTTGATTTTCATTTTGCTGCTGTAGGTTTTGCCGCTTTTGGGGTCGTAGATCTTTCCGTCTTCCCATTCCTGATCGTCTGCGTCGTATTCGAAACCGGTGAGGATCACGAGGCCCTGCAGCGGGCGGGCGCGGAGGGAAGAATTGCTGTTCTTCGCATCGCGGCGCGGGGTTTTGCCGTCGGCCTCCAGCGGATGGGCCATCCAGATGAGTTTGCCGAAATATTTGTCGCCGTTTTTATATATCTGGACTTTCGCGTCTTTCTCTTCGTTGAGCCACACGCCGTTCGCCGCGTCTGCCTGGGCTTTTGCTGTGGTATGGATGGTGAAAGTGAAGATGATCGCGGGAAGTAATGCTTTCATGTTGCATGGTTTTGATGATCGGTACCTGTAATTTAACGAAAAATCGGCTACGGGCAGGTGAGTGCAGGATAGTAGTTACGGATGAAAATTATATTTTGAGCGGCACCACTTGAAAACTGATTACGACATGTATATGAAATCCTGGCTATTCCACGTTTTGACAACGGCCGCCGTTTCTGCAGCGGCGGTCCCCTTGTCTTTGTCCGCACAATCTTTCCTTCCCGAAAAATTGACGACGGAATATAAATCCGCTCCGATCGGCATTGCGGCATCGCAGCCGCGCATGAGCTGGCAGATCAAATCCTCCGGCCGCGATTTCCTGCAATCGGCCTATGAAGTGCGCACCGGTGCCAACGCAGCTGCGCTTGCCAAAGGGAAAGAAATTTCCTGGCAAAGCGGCAGGATAAATTCCGGTGTGTCGCTGCACATCCCTTACGGCGGCGGCCCCCTCGCTTCGCGCCAGCGCGTGTTCTGGCAAGTGCGCGTGTTCGACAAAAACGGAAAAGCCTCGCCCTGGAGCGAAGTGGCGTCCTGGGAAATGGGGCTCCTGCAACCGGCCGACTGGCAAGCCCAATGGATCGGGCGAAGCAGCGACACCACGGGGAAACCCGGTCCCAGCCCGCTTTTCCGGAAAGGGTTCCGGTTGTCGAAACCCGTACAAAGCGCACGCCTGTACGTAACGGCGCACGGGCTGTACGAAGCGCATATCAATGGCAAAAGGGTGGGAGACGATCATCTCACGCCCGGCTGGACCGCCTACGACAAACGCCTCCAGTACCAGGTGTACGACATCACGCCCATGCTCCGCAACGGCGATAACGCGATCGGCGCCACCCTTGGAGACGGCTGGTATCGCGGCAACCTCGTGTTCTTCAATCAAAGGAATACCTACGGCAAAACCGCCGCATTGCTCCTCCAGGCGGAAATCACGTACCGCGACGGCTCTAAGGAAACCATCGCCACCGACGGCTCCTGGAAATCCGTCGATTCCGGCCCGGTGCGCTATTCCGATATTTATAACGGCGAAACGGTAGATGCCCGGATGGAAATGAACGGCTGGGCAGCCCCCGGTTTCAACGATGCTTCCTGGGAAAAGGTGGCCGTGCTGCCGCTCACGAAAGATAACCTCGTGGCGCAGGAAGGGCCCGGCGTGAAACAACACGAAAGATTGAAACCCGTCAAATTCATCACCACGCCCGAAGGCGACGCCGTCGTGGATTTCGGGCAGAACATGGTGGGTTGGGTTGAACTGAAAGTGAAAGGCAATGCCGGAGACACCGTTACCCTGCATCATGCCGAAGTGCTGGATAAAGCCGGGAATTTCTATACCGCCAATCTCCGCGCCGCCAAGCAGGAGAATAAATTTGTGTTGAATGGTCGGGGGACGGAAACCCTCGCGCCCAGGTTCACTTTTCAGGGCTTCCGGTACATCCGCGTGAAAGGTCTGCGCCAGCCGCTGGATACGTCTATGTTCACCGGTGTGGCCGTGTATTCGGATATGGGTGAAACCGGCAGCTTCTCCTGCTCGCATCCGCTCATCAATCAACTCCAGAAAAATATCCAGTGGGGGCAGAAAGGGAACTTCGTGGACGTGCCGACCGATTGCCCGCAGCGCGATGAGCGCCTCGGCTGGACCGGCGACGCGCAGGTATTCTTCAACACCGCCGCCTACAACATGAACGTGACGGGCTTCTTCACCAAATGGATGAAAGACGTGGCGGCAGACCAGCGCACCAATGGCGACATCCCCGTCGTGATCCCGGACGTAAAATCCATTCCTTCGCCCGGTTCGGCGGGCTGGGGCGACGTGGTGACCATCATTCCCTGGAATTTCTATCAAAACTATGGCGACCGCCGCATGCTCGAAGTGCAATACGAAAGCATGCGCAAATGGGTGGATTATATCACCGCGCAAAGCAAAAGCGAGCTCTGGAACCATGGGCCGCACTTCGGCGACTGGCTCTTCTATTCCGCGCCGCACGATAACGACGGCCGTTCCGCCATCACCGATAAATACCTCATCGCCCAGGCGTTTTACATCCATTCCACCCAAAACGTCATCAATGCCGCGAAAGTGCTCGGCAAAAATGCAGACGTCGCGAAGTACGAAGAGCTGATCAACAGGATCAAGGCGGCGTTCATCCGCGAATACGTGACGCCCAACGGCCGCATGGTTTCATCGACCCAAACGGCATACGTGCTGGCCCTGAACTTCGACATCCTGCCCGAAGCGCAGCGCGCATCCGCCGCAAAACGGCTGGCAGACAACATCGGGTCTTATGGCAACCACCTCACCACCGGCTTCCTCGGCACGCCGTACCTCTGCCATGTGCTCACGCGCTTTGGTTATACGGATGTGGCGTACAAACTGCTCGTGCAGGAAAGCTACCCTTCCTGGCTGTACCCCGTGAAAATGGGCGCCACCACCATCTGGGAGCGTTGGGACGGCATCAAGCCCGACGGCACTTTCCAGGACGTGGGGATGAACTCCTTCAACCACTACGCATATGGCGCTATCGGCGACTGGATGTATAAAACAGTGACCGGCATCCAACCAGATCCCGCATCGCCCGGCTACAAGCAATTCCGCATCCAGCCGCGCCCCGGCGGCGGGCTCACCCACGCCAGCGCGGAATATAAATCGCTGTACGGCACCATCGCGTCGAAATGGAAGTTGGACGGCGGTAGATTGAAGCTGGAAGTGACCGTTCCCGCCAATACCACGGCGAAAATCGTGTTGCCCGGCGCGGCCGGCGCTTCAGTGACGGAATCGGGCAAACCGGTGCAGCTTTCGGCGGAAGGGAAGGATGCTTCCCTGCAGGTGGGTTCCGGTAATTATGCGTTCGAGTACGCATTCGGCAAATAACCACGACTCTTTTCCCATAACTGTAACGATCACATGCGAAAGGCCGCCCGATGAGGCGGCCTTTGCTGTTGGTATGATAAGTGCGGTTATTCTTCGTCGGCCGAATAATCGAGAATGTCTCCCGGTTTACAGTTCAGCTCGCGGCAAAGGGCTTCGAGCGTTTCGAAGCGGATGCCCTTCACTTTGCCGGTTTTGAGCAAGCTGAGGTTGGTAACGGAAATATCGATCCGCGCCGCAAGATCTTTCAGCGAGATCTTGTTTTTAGCCATTTCCACGTCAAGATTAACAATGATCGCCATTATACAAAAGCTTCGTTTTCCTGTTGCAGTTGCATTCCGTACCGGAATATATCTACCATGATGTAAATGATCGCCGCAACAGCGATGTAAGGTAAGCCAAAATTCCAATTCATGTGGAAGTTGCGCTGCGCTGCGGGGATGTAGGCATGGGCGACTTCCGCCTGCAAAACGCTCAGCAGGAAGTTGTAAGGCGCCAGCAGGCCGATGAAAAGCGCGGTATACCGGAGCCGTCGGATGGTTTCGCCGGTGAAGGGGCTTTGCCGGTTCAGCGAACGGAAAACACGGCGCAGGTTATAAATGGCGGCGATGACGAGGAATTCGAACAGGAAGAAAAACACGAAGGAGTAAACCCGGTAAAGATTGTTCACGGGCAGGAGCATCTTCAGTTGCACATCCTGCGTTTCCATTTCGCCGCCGGGCACTGCAATGACGGAAAGCGGAGCGTTCAGGCGTACGATGGTGCTGAAATTGAATTTCGTTCCGCCAAACATCGACGTGGCAAGGAAGAAAAGCCCGATGGCGGCTAACACGAAATTGAGGTACCAGCAAATATTTACGATCCAGCGTATGGCATGGAAGAAACGGTTGCTGGAAACTGGAGGTGTGTGGTGCATACAGGATGGATCAGATGTTACGCAAGATAAAGATATACAAAGTGCAGATCACGGCCTCACCCGCCAGCAGGGCCGGCAGGAATTTCCGCAGGGGGATTTTCAGCGTACCGGCCACGTAGCATACCAGGTCGGTTGGGGCGATCGGCGCAAAGGCCCATAAGGCCACGAACCACTGTCCGTACGGCCCCTGCAGCCGCTGCCGCATGCGCTCCGTTTTTTCGGGATAATGCTTTTCGAACCACGCCGCCAGGCCCAGCCAACCCGAAAGGTGGTACAACATCCACGATACCACGGCGATGGATGCCAGGAACACGCCCAGCAACAGCCAGGGCTCGTTGCGGAACAGCAGGATGCCCGCTGCGAGGAACGGCGTTCCGGGAATTAGCGCCACGCCGCGGGCCACGCAAATGGCGAAGAACACGGCGACCGTCCACCCGGGATATCGCCCCACGAAAGCCGTGAGATCGTCGGTAGAGAAGCGTTGCGCAAAGATTACGTACAGCGCGATGGCGACCAGCAGCACCGATACCTTGATGATCCGGAGCGTGCGGCCGGTGGCGGAAGTATCATTTCTGGGCATAGTAAATGAATGCGGGTGGGATGTTAAGCAGTGTGAAACCGTAGCATACCGCGGGAAACCGCTGGCGGATGGCGGCAATGTCTTTGAGGGAATACTGGAACTGGATGAAGAACCCCCCGGGCTTGAGCGCCTTGTGGCAACGCTCGAGCAGCTGCGATTTGGTGCCGGCGTCGAGGTTGGCGAGCGGGATACCGCTGAGGATGTAGTCGGCCGACTCGTCGGGGATGTACGCCGGAAGCCGCAGTACGTCTGCATTGTGGTGAGATGCGCGCTGGTCTTTGACGGCAGACAGGATGCGGTACAATTCCGGGTTTATTTCAAAGGAAGCGAGGGTGGAAGCGGGGCTCATGCGACCGAGCAAATGCCTGGTCATAACGCCCGTGCCTGCGCCCAGTTCTACGATGGATAAGGGTTTCTGGAACTGGATGATGTCGGTCATCCGCGCCGTCAGCGCCGGTGAGCTCTCCACAACGGAGCCCGTTTGCCGCAAATTCCGCCATGCCGCTTTGAGGAAGGTATACATAACGCGGTAGAGGTTTGATTACGAAACGAAGGTAAATTGATATTTTCATTAAACAAAAATAAATTTACGTAAAACATAAATTGTGTGATGAAATGCATAAATCTGTGACGAGGGGACGAACGCCGGGCCGGAACGGCCGGTACTGGATAACGGGGCATAGGAATGGACATACCTTTTACGCAAAAAACACAGAAGCCTCTGTAGATACAGAGGCTTACATTTTTCAGCTTCATAACCATTTAAGAAAATTCTCCGGTGAAGCCGGATATATCATCACCGCTCCCGGCGTTGCGGGAATCGGGTTTTGTATAAGTGAAAGGAATCGCGTCTGATAAACATCGCATCGCAAATTACCGGCGATACGTCGGGAAAGACAAGAAAAGTTGAGTGAAGGGGGACTTTAGAATGCTTAACTGCCGGAGAGAACAGGCGAAGCGGAAGGAATCCGCATGATTTTAACTAATTTTGCGCCAAAACCGGAGCGTACATGAATTTTTATACCAGGAAATGGGTGAAACCGGAAGACCTCAACGCCCACGGCACCCTCTTCGGCGGCAGCCTCCTCCGATGGATCGATGAAGAAGCCGCTATCTATGCCATCATCCAGCTCGGTACCAACCGTTGCGTTACCAAATACATGTCCGAAATCAATTTCATCAACTCCGCGCGCCAGGGAGATATCGTGGAGCTCGGCATTAAAGCCACGCATTTCGGCCGCACGTCCATCACGCTCAACTGCGAAGTCCGCAACAAAATCACGCATAAATCCATCCTCACCATCGATAAGATCGTATTCGTCAGCGTAGATGAAAACGGCGTTCCAAAGCCCCACGGCCGGACGGAAATCACCTACACCGACGAGCGCCTCCGCGAAGATCCGCTCTGATCGTCAAACAAGATTGCGGTCGCGCAGCGCCTGCTGTTGCCGGAACCAGGTCTCGATTTGCCGCAAATCGTTGCCCAGCGTATACACGGCCGCTTTCACCTTTTGCAGCGATACGTTGAATTTTACGGCCAGGTACATTAAATCGGGGTGGGGAATGCCTTGCCAGGGGTTTTTATGCCTGTTTTCCATAACTGTTCCGTTTTCCTTCTCCTTAACAATTCCGTGCCAAATCCCCCGGAAGCGGGAAAAGCTGCTGATATGCATATAGTTAGGTCTACCGCTGTGGATTCCCGTCTGCATTGCGGGGAGCGGCGTTATCGTTTTTTAGCAACGGAATTTCGTGGGCCCGCTGAATGACAGCAGGTTTTACCGGGTAGGTTGATATGTGATTTTCATCCAGTCGCCGTTAGACATGTCGCGGCGCAACAGCCGGCCGATCGCGTCTACGGAATGGCTGTATTCCAGCGTGGTTTGATCGGACACCTGTCCGCCGACCTTGTGCGTCCGCACCACGCGCTTCGGCAGCCTGTCCATACTTTTCAGCACAGGGATATTCCATATTTCGTATTGGTCGAACACAAGATGGTACCGGTTCACGAACGCCCATTCGTTGAAAATGAACGACCGGTTTTCTGGCGTGAGGTCGTAAATGATCTCTTCAGGCTTGCCGGTAACGGTGGTTTTGATCTGTAGCAACAACCCATCTGTGCTCCAGGTATACGTCGATTTCGACATCGGCGTGTAAACGTCTGGTTTATAATGCCCGAAATCCATCTGGATGACCTTTCCCCGCCCATCGTACGTAAAATCCAACCGGAACCTGCCTTCTTCGCGCATGCCCATGATGCCTTCCTCGATGCGGACGATCCGCCGGTGGTCATCATAATAGAAGGTATCTTCCTTGAGCGATGTTTTCTGCATCAGGCCCAGCAAATCCCCGTTGTACAGGAAATCCCGCTCGATGGCAGAACTGGTAGGACTGGCGCCTTTCGTGTATTCGATGTTGTTGTTGGCGTCGTATTTCCAGTTTTCGAACGATCCGTCTTTCCATTCCAGTTGCTGAACGAGCACGGAATAAGTGGCCAGCACTTCGATGCGGTTGCGTTTGCAGGCAGTGAAAAACAGGATGCAGCAAAGGAGGCTGGCGAGAAGGGGAGTGCGCATGGGGATGATTTAAAGATGGCACAAAAGTACGCCGGCGCCGTCCGGCCGTTTATCACATAAACATGTGGTTCGGGCCGAAAGGTCGTATTTTGACCGTGAACAATCCACCCGTTATGAAGCTATCCTGGCTTTTCCTGTTGCTGTGCCTGGCAGGTACTGTTCGCGCGCAAACAGACTCGCTTCCGGCCGATTTCAACATGCCTCCCCATCCCCGGATCCTCTGGAAAACGGCAGACGAGCCCGTCCTGCAAAAGAATGTCAATACGCCGGGCCCCTGGCAAAATGTGCATCGTAGTATTTTGTCGGCCTGCGATAAAATGATGTCTGCACCCGTGCTGCAGCGGCAATTGACCGGCAGGCGGCTGCTGGGCGTTTCGCGGGAATGCCTCCGCCGGGTGTTTTTCCTCGCATATGCCTGGCGTATGGAAAAAGACCAACGGTATGCCGACAGGGCAATCAGTGAAATGATGGCCGTTTGTTCGTTTTCCGACTGGAATCCTTCCCACTTCCTCGACGTCGCGGAAATGACGATGGGCGTGGCGATCGGGTACGACTGGTTGTACGACCGCCTCACGCCCGATCAGCGGCGGGCGATCGCCACGGCGATCCTCGAAAAGGGGATGCGCCCTTCGCTCGAAAAGAAAAACAGCAACTGGCTCCGCGAGCATCACAATTGGAACCAGGTATGCAATGCCGGTATGCTTTTCGGATCGCTGGCGGTGTTTGAAGACGCGCCGGAACTGGGTTTGCATCTCATCAACCGCGGCATCCGCAGCATTGTATTGCCCATGGAAGCGTACAGGCCGGCGGGCGCTTATCCCGAGGGGTATAGTTACTGGGGATATGGCACCAGCTTCAACGTGCTCTTCATCAGCGCGCTGGAAACCTTGACCGGCGGCGATTTTGGTCTGCAGAAAATGCCCGGCTTCATGGAAACGGCGGCCTATTACCAGCATATGGCCGGCCCCACCGGTCTCCCGTTCAACTTCTCCGACGCAGGTACCGGCGGCAGCCTGGAACCCGCGATGTGCTGGTTCGCCGCCCGACTGGGAGCCCCGTCGCTGCTGTTTACGGAAAAGCTCCGCCTGGAGAAACCTTCCACCGGTAACCGGCTTTTACCGGCGATGCTGTTGTGGGGAAAGGATATCGATATGAAGGCCGTCCGTCCGCCTTCGTCCACCTTCTGGACCGGCGGCGGGGAAACACCCGTGGCGCTGATGCGGAGCGCCTGGGGCGACAGTTCCTCCATGTACATCGGCTTCAAGGGCGGCTCGCCCGGCGTGAACCACGCGCATATGGACGTGGGCTCGTTCGTGCTCGACTGGGGCGGCGTTCGCTGGGCGGCGGATTTGGGGATGCAGGATTACAATTCCCTCGAATCCCGAGGACTGAGCATCTGGAACAAGTCGAAAAACAGCCAGCGGTGGGAGGTGATGCGCTACAATAATCTCGTTCACAATACTTTGACGGTAAACGGCGCCTACCAGCAGGTAAGCGGCCATGCGGATATAACGGCAACGGGAAAACGAAATCCGCAATTCGCGGTGATAGATATGACGTCGGTTTATAAAGGTCAGCTGGATCGATCGCGCCGGGGCGTTGCGTTGCTGAAGGGCGAGCGCGCCGTTATCCGCGATGAAGTGGCGGCGGGCAGCGGGCCGGACACGCTGCAATGGCGCTGGCTCACCCAGGCCGAAGTGACCCTGGAGCAGGATAACGTGATCGCGCTGCGGAAAAACGGTAAAACGTTGCGCCTGGTGATCGAAACCCCGGTTCCCGTGCAGCTCCGCACCTGGAGCGCCGCGCCGGTCCATGATTACGACGCCCCCAATCCCGGAAGCACCATTACCGGCTTTGAAGCCATATTGCCGGAGGGATACGCCGGCGCATTCACGGTGCATGTGCTGCCGGAAGGCGCCAAAGCCCCGCGCAGGGTGCCGCCGCTCGATGACTGGATAAAATGGAAACCCTGATAAACAAAGAAGGACGCCCATTTTGCGGCGTCCTTCCTGTTTATATTTTTCAGTACAGTTAAGATACTCAACGTTTTCCGGGAATCAGACTTTCCCGATGCGCAGCAGGATGGGGAAATGCACTTCCCGCTCGGCGGGCTCGCCCCATGCGGCTTTCAGATCGGCGGAGATAAGCGCCACAGGATCATGCTGTTCCGCTTTCATGTAATGTTGCACGGCCGACCAGGTGGAGAGATACCCGGCCAGGTGCCCCCAGCTCCAGGTTTCCGTATGCGCGAAATAAGGCGTAGGGAAGGCGGGATAGGGGAAGGGGATGGTCATGTAATTTTCGTCGACGTATTTCCGCTCGCGGTCCCAGTATTGGCCCAAAAGATCCACATACAACCTGCTGATCACCGCATCGATCTCGGGTGTGATATGCAGCAGTCCATATCCGATCACAGCCAGGATGCCGCCGGGTTTCAGCGTGCGGCCCACTTCACGGTAAAACGCTTCGAAATCGAACCAGTGGATGGCTTGCGCTACGGTCACCAGGTCGAACGAACCATCCGGGAAATCCGTTTTCTCGGCAGGCTGTAAGGTGTAGCGGATGTTGGGGCGTGGCCGGGCTTTGTCGAGCTGCTGGCGGCTGATGTCCGTCGCCTCCACGCGTTTGAAATCGGCCGCAAGCTTCTCCGCAACCTGGCCGTTCCCGGTACCGCAATCCCAGGCGCTTTCCGTTCCGGGTACGATGGACAGGAGGAATTGAAAGAGCTCGTCGGGGTAATGGGGCCGGAATTTGACATAATCCCCGGACTGTTCTGAGAAAACATCTTTCATGGGGCGTGATTTGTACAAAAATACGCAATCCGCCGCAACGAAACTTCGCATGGGCGAAATCGTGATTTCCCTCACATCCAAGTTGGCGAAAGGGGCCTAACTTGGCGGGATAAACGGAGCATATGCGACCAAATACCATTACCGATATGTTGGGGATCAGGTACCCCGTATTCCAGGGCCCCATGGGGGCAGGACTGTCGACCCCCGCGCTGGTGGCCGCCGTAACGAACGCGGGCGGCCTCGGCGGGTACGGCGCATATACTTTACAACCGGCGGAGATCCGGGAACTGGGTGCGCAGGTGGGGCAACTGACCGCCGGGCCCTGGAATCTTAACCTCTGGGTGTCTGACATCGATCCTGCGCTGGGGAATTATACGGAAGCTGAATTCGATATGGTGAAATCGTTGTTCCGCCCCGTGTTCGATGAACTGGGGATTCCCGTTCCTTCCCCCGTAATTTCCGTTGAAAGTAAATTCGCGCGCCAGGCGGAGGCCATGCTGGCCGTGAAGCCCGCGGTTTTCAGTTTCGTATTCGGCATACCGGACGAAGCTATTTTGCAGGAATGCCGCCGGCAGGGGATCGTAACGGCTGGTGCGGCCACCACGCTCGATGAAGCCCTGGCGCTGGAAGCGGCGGGTGTAGATGTGATCGTAGCGGCGGGGTTCGAAGCGGGCGGGCACCGGCCGAGCTTCCTGGAGCCAGCGGAAGATTCGCTGCACGGAACGTTCGCCCTCGTGCAAAAGCTGCGCTGGAAGGTACGCAAGCCCATTGTGGCGGCCGGTGGCATTGCAGACGCGGCGGGTGTAGAAGCGGCGCTGCGCCTGGGAGCGGCAGCCGTACAGGTGGGAACGGCGTTCCTGGCCTGTGAGGAATCCGGAGCGTCGGCCACATACCGCGACAGGTTGTTTTCTCCGGCCGCTCAGCATACCGAATTGACGCGCGTATACACAGGGCGCCTGGCGCGCGCGGTGCGCACGCAACTGCCCGCGCGCTTCGCCGGTATGGAACTGGAACTGGCGCCTTTCCCTTTACAATCCCAACTGATGGCGCCTGTCCGTAAAGCAGCGCTCGATTCCGGGCAACTGGAATATTCCGCCGTGTGGGCCGGTCAAAATGCCGGAAACCTCCATCACCGCAAAGCTACCGACCTCATGGAGGAGCTGACTTCCCTTTGGCGGTAAATCAACCCGACAAGTTTGGTTTTTATTCCCCGAAAAGCTGGTTTACGGGTGTGTCAGATAAAGAATTCGTGACCGTTATAAACTGCTTGTAAACGCTGTAACCGTACACGGCCCAGCACATGTATCCGAACCCCACCACCGGGAGGATCGTCGAAAAATCCGGCGGCGTGATCTACGAAAAGATGCGCATGCAGCTGGTAAGCATGAACGGCGAATATCCCGGCGTCCGTGCCGGACGGGGTCTACCAACTCATGATCATCAACGGGCCGGTCAGGCGAACGAACATCGTCCTGTTACGCCCATAACGAAAAACGGTTGCCACATGGCAACCGTTTTTTTTATAACTGGAAGGATAGTTTACAAACCGAGATGGAATTTCAATTCTGCCGCCGCGTGCAAAATCAGCGAGCGGGTTTCGGGGAGATGGGCCAGCCCGTTGAGCATGCCCCAATCGTGAATGACGCCGTTGTACCGGATGGTGGTGCAGGGAACGCCGGCGTCTGACAACTTCCGGCCGTAAGCTTCGCCTTCGCTGCGCAGGATGTCGTTTTCCGCCACCTGGATAAGCGTGGGCGGGAGGCCTTTCAGCTGGTTGGATGTGGCTTGCAGGGGAGAAGCGTAGGGCTCCAGTCGCTGGGCATCGTTCGTGGTATATAAACCCCACATCCATTGCATGAGCGACGCGGTGAGGAATCTTTGCTCCCCATACCTGCGCCAGGATTTGGTGTCGAAATCCGCATTGGTGACGGGCCACATAAGTACCTGGCATTTCAACCGGGGTGCGCCTTTCTCGTTGCACCGGATCGCCGTAACGGCGCTCATATTGCCGCCTACGCTGTTGCCCACGATGGCGATGTTGGAACCGTCGATCCCGATTTCCCTGCCGTTTTCGGCCAGCCATTGCGTAGCAGCGAAAATTTCGTCGATGGCGCGGGGATAATGCTCATCGGGCGTGGGCGTGTAGTTCACGAACACCGCTGCGGCGCCGGAATGCACGACGAGGTCGCGCACGAGGCGCTGATGCGTGGGAAAATCGCCCAATACCCAACCGCCGCCGTGGATGAACAGGAAGCCGGGGAGGAGCGGGGCGGCGCCGTCGGGCTTCACGATGTGGAGCAGCAGCGTGTAGTCGCCCGCGGTGATGGTCTTTTCCGCGACGCTTACGCCGGACAGGTCAACTTTTACCGATTTTTGCGCATCCACGAGGACTTTGCGCGCATCCGGAACGGAAAGGCTTTCCACGGGTTTTCCGCCGGGGGCGTTGAGGATGTCCAGGAATTTTTTGACTTCGGGGGTCAGGTGCGGGTCGGCAGTGTAATCGACCGCCTTATCGTTTTTATGACTCATGGTGAAAGATGGTTTGGGAGTTGGGAATCGAAATGTGTGCCGGGTAATTAACAGCTTGAAACTGAAATAGTTTGATGGGCGGGATAGATTTCCGGGGGATGCGGCCCCGAGGGGGCGTGGCGGCGGCCGGTCATTCCGCGAAATGCCGTGGCGGCGCCTCACACGAAAGTTTCTTTTTGATTGGAAGTTGCTGATTATCTTTGCGGAACGTTTGACCCGCTTGAATGTTCAACAAATAATCCCGTACATATGAAATGTTTCTTAACCAGCCTGCTTATGCTGGTACAATTGGCAGCTTTCCCGCAATTCAAGGAAATAGCCACCAGTAAATCGTTCCAGGAGCCGGAAGATGGCTTCGCCCGCATCATCCAGATGAAGAATGGAAATACCGTGCTGGCCGTCATCGATCTCAAAAAAGGGATCGACATTAAGATTTACGACGAAAAACATAAACAGAAGGTCGCCAAAAACATCCGTCCCAAATTCGGCAGGCTGAAAGCCGGCAATGTGGAAGCCATGTTCGAGATCAAAGGGAACGTGGTGTTCCTCGTCCGCGAAATCCAGGACAAAACGCCCGTGCTGCACCGGCTCGTGGTAGATGGTGAGAAAGGCAATATTATTAATGAGGAAACGATCGGCGAACTGAAGAAGATGAATATGGGACATGGGTATGCCATGGCTTTCGGAGGCGTTGCGATGCCTGATTTCTATTCGGAAAAAGACCCGAACAGCGATCAGTACGCCGTAGCCCTGTTCAACAGCTTCGAAAGCGACCGTAGCAAACGCCTGGAACTGGTGATATATGACGGCGACCATAAAGAGCTGGCCCGTGCATTCTATAAATCACCGGAAGAAAAGTACAAGTATATCAATTATATGGACATGACCTTCGTAGGCAATACGGTCTATTGCCTGGGTTATGCACGTAATACCCGTGCCAGCGGCGGAAAGGAGAACACGGTAATCATGGCCGAACTGAAGGCGGGAGACGCCGAAGTGAAGCTGACGGAACTGAAGTTCACCCACGACCAGGACCTCAAAAAAGGCATGCTGCGCTACAATGCCACTACCAACAAGATCATGCTCCTCGCATTCGCGCCCTATAAAAACAGCGACGGCCGCGGCGAGCTCTGGCTTTTCCATATGGACCCCGCCAGGCTGACCGCCAAAGAGCACGATGAAATCTATCCTATCGCCATCCAGAACAAGGCCACGGCCGTTTTCGGACGGAGGGAGAAGTTTACCGGTACCCCGGTAAACATGTTCGTATATAAAGACGGCAGCTATACCATTGCCATGGAGGAGATCCGCCAGGTGACACATACGTCCATGAGCACGCCCGTTGCAGGCGCCAATGGGTCTTTCAGCATGAGAGGCGGTTCCAGCAGGACCTACACCGTAGTGGAACACCTCGGCCTGATGCATTACACCGCCGATCGCAAGCTGGCCAACAGCTGGTACCTGCCTAAAGATCATCACATGTGGTCTGCTCACCCGCCCACCTTCTACCACCGCCAGCGCGAAGGCCGCGCCGTGGTGTTGAACGACGGCGACCAATACAAGACCTTTACGCTGCTGCGCTCCAAAGGCAAGGAATTTGTGCTGTACAACGACGTGGAGGAGAATGACAAACGTATCGAGAAAGGGAAGGACCCCCAACAGGTCAAAGGCCTCAAGGCCTGCGATGCGTTCTACTTCCCCCTGGAAAAAGAAATGATCCCCGCCCGGACGTTCCTTTTTGGTGAAAGCACCGGCCGCAAAGACCATCGCCTGGCGCTGACGCCCATTTCTGACTTCAACGAAGACCAGAATATTTTTGTGACCCTTCGCCTCGATATCCACCAGGCCAAGCAGGTACATCTCGTTTGGATGGAACCTTGATCCGGTAAGGATTTCAGGAGTGAAGAATAACGAAAAAGACCGGCAGACGTACGTTTCGCCGGTCTTTTTTTATTTGTGGGAAACTATTTCCGCACCTCGGAAAACAAGGTCTATGTTTTGCAGAAAAGATTATCTATTTTTATTTCAGCAGCTACAGTGTGGACGAAATTTCCCACCTGTGGCCCTGTCAAAATGTCTATTGTGAAAAAGTTAACCGATTAATTTTCAAATATTTAAATATTCACCCCAACATTCAGGCCTACTATTTGTTATTAAACGAACAACACAACGCTGAACCTTATGATACACGAGCAGTATACCATTATCCGCAACCTAATCTGGGAAAACAAAATCACGACGTATCAGGAGTTATACCTTGCAGTTCCGCTGCATGAGCTCAGCCGCGACACCCATATTTCGGAATCGCAGCTGCGCGAATGGTTTACGGACATCGGCAGTGTTTCTGTCGAAGACGTCAAGCAGTTGTCGGAACTGCTGGAAATACCGGAATATCGCATGATGCGCATTATTGTAGCCACGCAGCGATTGCAGCAGTCACAGCTGAATTAGCCAATAAAATTGAACGGGCCGGGATGATCTCCCGGCCCGTTCGTATTTTTGCGGTGAATACATTAGATATGGCTCATCATCATACACCGAAACCCGGGTTCGTGACCGTCCGCGGCGCAAGGGAACACAACCTCAAAAACGTAGACCTCGAAATCCCGCGGGATGCGCTCGTGGTTTTCACCGGCGTTTCGGGGTCGGGGAAATCTTCCCTGGCATTTGGCACACTGTACGCCGAGGCGCAAAGGCGTTATCTCGAATCTGTGTCCCCCTACGCCAGGCGGCTCTTTCACCAGCTGTCCGTTCCCGACGTAGATGAAATCGACGGCCTGCCTCCCGCAGTAGCCCTCCAGCAACAGCGCGGCGCGCCCACCACACGCTCGTCGGTCGGCAGCGTCACTACCCTCGGCAACCTGCTCCGCATGCTATACTCCCGCGCCGGGGAATACCCCCGCCATCAGCCCATCATCCACGCGGAAGCGTTTTCCCCCAACACCCCCGAAGGGGCTTGCCCCACCTGCCATGGCATGGGCATGACATATGACGCCACCGAAGCCTCCATGGTCCCCGACCCCTCGCTCACGATCCGCGAGCGCGCCATCGCCGCATGGCCACAGGCATGGTACGGCCAAAACCTCCGCGATATCCTCGTCACGTTGGGGTATGATGTCGACAAGCCCTGGAAAGACCTTCCCCAAAAGACCCGCGACTGGATCCTCTTCACCGAAGATCAGCCCACTGCGCCCGTATACGCCGGTTTTACGCCGGAAGAAACGAAACGGGCCGTGAAGCAAAAAATGGAACCCAGCTACATGGGCACTTTCAGCGGCGCCAGGCGCTACCTGCTGCATACATTTTCCAATACGCAAAGCGCGATGATGAAAAAACGCGTGCAGCAATACATGGTAAGCGCGCCTTGTCCCACCTGCAAAGGCAAGCGCCTCCGCAAGGAATCGCTGTCGGTGAAATTCGCAGGGCGCGACATCGCCGAAATCGCCCATCTTTCCCTCGAAAAGCTCGCGGAAACGCTCGCGCCGTTCGCCAGCAATAAAAAAAGGCCGATCCCGCGCACCCGGAGCGCAATATCGTGGCGCAGCGCATCACGGCAGACATTTGCGCCCGCCTGCAAGTGCTGCTGGATCTCGGCCTGGGCTACCTGACGCCCGACCGCAGCACGCCTACGCTGTCTCCCGGAGAATTGCAGCGCCTGCGCCTCGCTACGCAGGTGAGGAGCAATCTTTTCGGCGTGGTATATGTGCTGGACGAGCCTTCCGCCGGTTTGCACCCTGCTGACACGGAGGCGCTACTGCGCGCTCTCAAAGGCCTCAAAGCCTCCGGGAACACGCTTTTCGTAGTGGAACACGAAACCGACGTTATCCGCGAGGCCGACTGGATCGTTGACGTAGGCCCGGCCGCGGGCTCCAACGGCGGAGAAATCCTCTACAGCGGCGATCCCCAGGGGCTCGAAAGCGTACAAGGCTCCGTGACGCGCAATTACCTGTTCGGCCGGCAGTCCATCCCCGAAAGACCGGCATATACACCGAAGGATTGGTTGCAGCTGAAAGGCATCTCCCGCAACAACCTCCATGGCCTCGACGCCGCCTTTCCCCTTGGCCTGCTCACTGCGGTGACGGGGATTTCCGGTTCGGGGAAGTCGAGCCTCGTGAGCCAGGCGCTCGTGGAGCTGGTGGCAGACGCATTGGGCCACGCGCCGGAAACGGAGCACGAAGAAACGCCGCAGGCGCAAGGCCCGGCCGGCGGGCAGATCGCCTCCGGCATGGAGCACATCGCCCGGCTCGTACAGGTGAACCAGGCGCCCATCGGGCGAACGCCGCGCTCCAACCTGGCCACGTATACCGGATTGTTCGATCACGTCCGGAAGATTTTCGCGGAAACGCCCATGGCGCGCAGCCGTAAATACGACGCCGGCCGCTTCTCCTTCAATGTGGCCAAAGGCCGCTGCAAAACATGCGAGGGTGAGGGGTTCGTGATGGTCGAACTGCTGTTCCTGCCCAGCGTCTATTCGCCTTGTCCCACCTGCCACGGCGCACGGTACAATGAAAAAACGCTGGAAGTAACTTACCGCGATAAGAACATCGCCGAAGTGCTGGGGCTGACGGTTGACAAGGCGCATGCGTTCTTCGCCGGGGACGATAGCGTGCAGCGCCCGTTGGCGGTGCTCCGGGATGTAGGACTGGGATATCTGCGCCTGGGCCAGCCGGCAACGGAACTTTCCGGGGGTGAGGCGCAACGCATCAAGCTGGCGACGGAATTGCAGCGCACGGGCAAGGGGAATACGCTGTACGTGCTGGACGAGCCCACAACCGGGCTGCACCCTTCAGACGTAGACAAGCTCATGTTACAATTGGAAAGGCTCGTGGCGGCGGGGAACACGGTGATCGTGGTGGAGCACGATATGCGGGTGATCGCCGGGGCGGATTGGGTGATCGATATGGGGCCGGGCGCGGGCGAGAAAGGAGGGAACATTGTGGCGGAAGGGCCACCGTCGACCGTAGCGGATTCCCCAAAAAGCAAAACCGCACCTTACCTGTCCGCATTCATCGCTTCCATGCAATAGTAACGGTACTTTTTATCGATGCCAATCATCCTGATGCGGGACGAATGTGCTATGTGTTGTGAAATCCGCCGTTGTGGAGGGTTTTGGACATATGATCATTTTAACTTTTTGTTAAAAGCCCGACCGTTGATCCTCTTTTGATAGGTTTTACAACCGCGTTGTATATTTTTGCAGTTGGATGAATTGTATCGCATACTCATGAGGATCAACAGAAAAATATTGTTCTTACTGTTTCTTGTTTGTATCCAGCACCTCGCGGGATTCGTTATTCCGGCGCACGCCGGCGTGATGCCCGTAGACGTGCACATGATCGAAATCGATCTGCAGCCCGAAGTAGAAGTGCCGTCGGCTTTCCTGATCAACAATCTGGAAGACGACGATGCCAGCGTTCGGGCGAAGCAATCGCGCCGCCGTGGAAGATATTACCTTAGCGCTGCTTCCAAACAATTCAACTTTACGCAACAGGCGGCGCCGGACCAGACAGACAGGACTTTCCGGCCGGAAATGGAGGAGAAGAAGACAGGCGTTTACCTTCAACAAGACGCCTTCCTCCCGGCTTATTACAATTTCCTCTTCCGGTTCACGCTATTCTGAGCCATTCCTTCCCCTGACTTTACGACATTGATCACACCCGCGCCCGCCATGGGCGCCAGTTCTGCATTTTCCTAAACGCGGCCGGAAACGTACGTTCCTCCGGCCCCATAAATCTTTTTTACCTATTATGCACCAGATAACAGGAGGCATCGCTATTGCCCTTGTAGCCGCGTCTTTGACCGGCTGCGTCACCAAAGGAGATTCCGGCAACAAAGAAAACGACCTGCAATCGTTCCCCGTCCTCAAGCTCGAAAAAACGGACACCGTCCTTCACCGCCATTATGTGGCCGATATCCAGGCCGTGCGCAACGTAGACGTAAGGGCCCGCATCAACGGGTTTCTCAATAAAATATATGTAGACGAAGGCCAGCAGGTGAAAAAAGGCCAACTGCTCTTCAGCCTTAACGACGAAGAGCGCCGCGCCGAACTGGCCCGCGCCAAAGCGGCACTCAGCAGCGCCATCGCCGAAGCGAAGGCCGCCAGCCTCGAAGTGGACCGCGTCAACATCCTCGTCACCAAAAAAGTGATCTCCGCCTCCGAACTGGAAGTAGCCCAGGCCAAACTCGCCGCGTTCAACGCCAGGATCGAAGAAGCCCGCTCCGCCGAGTTCAACGCGGCCACACAGTTGTCGTACACGAGCATCCGCGCGCCGTTCGACGGGTTCATCGACCGGATCCCCCTTAAAACAGGCAGCTTCGTGAGCGAAGGGAACCTCCTCACCACCGTGTCCGACATCCACGAAGTGTACGCTTACTTCAATGTGTCCGAAACCGAATACCTCGAGTTCATCCGCAGCGGCAGCGACGCCCGCCGGAGCGTATCGCTCGTGCTGGCCGATGGTTCGGATTACCATCACGACGGCCATGTGGAAACCGTGGAAAGCGAGTTCGAGGAAAATACGGGGTCTATCGCTTTCAGGGCGCGCTTCCCCAACCCGCAACAGGTGCTCAAACACGGCGCCAGCGGGAAGGTGACGCTCACCAACCGGATCGATAGCTGCCTGCTGCTGCCACAGAAAGCGGTGTTCGAGATGCAGGACAAAAACTATGTATACGTGCTGGAAACGGACAATACGGTGAAGATGCGCGCATTTGAGCCGGGAGCGCGGATTTCGCATTCCTATCTCGTGAATGCGGGCCTGAAGGCCGGCGAAAAGATCGTTTTCGAAGGCGTCCGCAATCTGCGGGAAGGCATGAAGATCAGTCCCAAACTCATGGCTACCGGCCAGGTGAAGGCTTTGTAAGACAGATTGAATCGTAACCAGAAACCAAACGTAATGTTCGATACTTTTATCAGGCGGCCTGTGTTGTCGCTGGTGATCTCTTTGTTTATAGTGTTACTGGGGCTGCTGGCGCTTTTCGGGCTGCCGGTCACCCAGTTCCCCGATATCGTGCCGCCATCCGTTACGGTAACGGCCAAATATACCGGCGCCAACGCCGAAGTGTGCGCCAACGCCGTGGCCATCCCGCTGGAAAGGGCCATCAACGGCGTTCCGGGCATGACGTACATGACGTCTGTCTCCTCCAACAACGGCACCACGCTCATCACCGTCTTTTTCAAGGTGGGAACGGATCCCGACCAGGCGGCCATGAACGTGCAAAACCGCGTGTCTACCATCATCGACGAACTGCCCGAAGAGGTGATCAAAGCCGGGGTTACGACCGAAAAGGAAGTGAACTCCATGCTGCTGTACCTCAACGTGATGAGCGAAGACTCCACGCTCGACGAAAACTTCATCTACAACTTCGCCGACATCAACGTGCTGAAGGAATTGAAGCGTATCGACGGGGTGGGCTTCGCCGAGATCATGGGCGCCAAGGAATACGCCATGCGCGTGTGGCTGCAGCCCGACCGGATGCTGGCCTACAACGTGTCTGCCGATGAAGTGGTACAGGCCATCCGCCGGCAGAACATCGAAGCCGCGCCCGGCAAAACGGGCGAAAGCTCCGACAAGCAGGCGCAATTGCTGCAATATGTGCTTCGCTATACCGGTAAATACTTCGAGCCGGATCAGTACGCCGATATCATCATCCGCGCCAATCCAGACGGGTCGGTGTTGCGGCTGAAAGAAATAGCGGACGTGGAATTCGGGGCTTTGACGTACGGGATGGTGTCGAAAACGGACGGGAAACCTTCCGCTTCGATCATGCTCAAACAACGGCCGGGCTCCAATGCGCAGGATGTGATCAAGAATGTGAAGCTGCGGATGGAAGAACTGAAGGCATCGTCGTTCCCGCCGGGCATGACGTATAACTTCAACTACGACGTGTCCCGCTTCCTCGACGCGTCTATCGCCGAGGTGTTGCGCACGCTGTTTGAAGCGTTCATCCTGGTGGGGATCGTGGTGTTCCTGTTTCTGCAGGACTGGCGTTCTACGCTGATCCCCATCCTGGCCATCCCGGTGGCGCTGATCGGTACGCTGGCGTTCATGCAACTGATGGGCTTTTCCATCAACCTGCTCACGCTATTCGCCCTGGTGCTGTCGATCGGGATCGTCGTGGATAATGCGATCGTGGTGGTGGAAGCGGTGCATGCGAAGATGACGGAAACGCATTTGCCCGCGCTGCAGGCAACATTGGCGTCGATGAAGGAAATCAGCGGGGCGGTGATCGCCATCACACTGGTGATGTCTGCCGTGTTTATTCCGGTGGCGTTCCTCAGCGGGCCGGTGGGCGTGTTTTACCGGCAGTTTTCGCTCACGCTCGCCTTCGCGATCATCATTTCGGGGATCAACGCGCTCACGCTTACGCCGGCGCTTTGCGCGCTCATGCTGAAGCACGATCCCAACGGGCATATGCGCACCAATCCGTTGCAGTGGTTCTTCAACATGTTCAACCGCGGATATAACAAAACCGAGAACAAATACAAGCGCATCGTAGGCGCCATCGCCGGAAAGCGGGTGCTGACGCTGATCACGCTCATCGCGTTCTTTGTGCTCACCTGGGGCGCGGCGGCTATTCTGCCGGGGGGATTCATTCCCGGGGAAGACCAGGGCATGATCTACGTGAACGTGACCACGCCCAACGGCGCCACGGTGGAGCGTACCGAGAAAGTGCTCGATTCCGTGCAGGCCGCTGCTGCGGGAATGGATGCGGTAGAATCGGTGTCCACCCTCGCGGGGTATAGCCTCGTGAACGAAGTAGCAGGCGCTTCTTATGGGATGGGGATGATCAACCTCAAATCCTGGGGCGACCGTGAACAGTCGGTCAACGAAATCATCGAAGAGCTGAAGCAGCGGACGCGCAACATCGCCGACGCATCCATCGAATACTTCCCGCCGCCGACGGTGCCGGGTTTCGGGAACGCTTCCGGATTCGAGCTGCGCGTGCTGGACAGGACCGGGGCCGACGACCTGGAACAGGTATCCGAAGTCACGAATAAATTCATCGCCGCGCTGGAGAAGCGCCCCGAGATCGGGAGCGCCTTCACGAGCTTCGACCCGGCCTTCCCGCAATACATGATCCACGTAGACCAGGCCATGGCGGCCAAAAAGGGCGTGAGCATCGATAATGCCATGAGCACCCTTCAAACCCTGCTGGGCAGCTTCTACGCGAGCAACTTCATCCGTTTCGGACAGATGTATAAGGTGATGGTGCAAGCCTCGCCGCAATACCGCACCAAGCCGGAAGACGTGCTGCTGCTGCATGTGAAGAACGACCACGGCGAAATGGTGCCCTTCTCCAACTTCGTGCGGCTGGAGCGGGTGTACGGGCCTGAAACCCTCACGCGCTACAACATGTACATGTCTGCCATGATCAATGGCGACGCGGCGCCAGGGTTCTCCAGCGGCGACGCCATCAGGGCCATCGAGGAAACGGCGAAAGCGACCCTGCCGCGCGGATTCTCTTTCGAATGGAGCGGGATGACGCGCGAACAGGTGCTTTCCGGCAACCAGGCCATCTATATTTTCGGGATATGCCTCCTGTTCGTGTACCTGTTGCTGGCTGCGCAATACGAAAGCTTCCTGTTGCCGCTGCCGGTGCTGCTTTCGCTGCCCGCGGGCATTTTCGGGGCGTTCCTCTGCCTCAAGCTCGCCGGACTGGAAAACAACATCTACGCACAGGTGGCGCTGGTGATGCTGATTGGTTTGCTGGGCAAGAACGCCATCCTGATCGTGGAATTTGCGGTACAGCGGCAGAAACAGGGCCTTACGGTGGTAAGGGCCGCCATAGAAGGCGGCGTGAGCCGTTTACGGCCCATCCTGATGACGAGCTTCGCGTTCATCGCCGGGCTGATCCCGCTGTGTATCGCCAGTGGTGCGGGTGCCATGGGGAACCGTTCCATCGGTACGGCCGCTGCGGGCGGGATGTTGATCGGGACCATTTTCGGAGTGCTCGTTATTCCCGGATTGTATGTACTGTTTTCAAGGATAAAGGTGAAGCGGAAGAAACCGAAACCCGCCGTGATCGCGGCTGCGGCCTTGCTGCTGTTCCTGGGCGCGTGTAAGGCGCCACAGCCCCTGCAAACCCCGGAGCTGCCGGCGGTGCCGCAGGCGGAAAAGGATACCCTCGCGCCGGTGAGCCTCCTTCCCGTCAAATCGTTCTTCACCGACCCGTATCTGCAGCAACTGCTTGATACCGCGTTCCGCAATAATGCCGACGTGCTCATCGCCGTGCAGAAAATGGAAACCGTACAGGCGCAACTGGCCATGGCGCGCAAAGCCTGGCTGCCGACGCTCAACGCCGGCGTGCATGCGGGAACGGAGAAATTCGGGAAATATACCATCGACGGGGTCGGCAATTTCGATACGAACTTGTCACCCAATATCGATAAAGACCAGCGCCTTCCCACGCCGGCGGTGCCGGATTATTTCGCGGGGCTGCGCAGTGCCTGGGAGATCGACCTGTGGGGGAAACTGAAGCGGCAGAAAGAGGCCGCGTACGCAAGGTTCCTCGCTTCGGCCGAAGGCCGCCGGCTCGTGTATACGCAACTGACGGCCCAGATCGCCTCGCTGTATTATCATTTGCTGGAACTGGATTACGAACTGGCCGTTATCGAAAAGAACGTGCTGCTGCAGGAATCCGCGCTGGAAACGGTGAAGATCCAGCAGGAAGCGGGGAGGGCCACTGCGTTGGCGGTCCAGCAGTTCCACGCGCAATTTCTGAATACGAAAGCCCTGGCATTCGGCATCCGGCAGCAACGCACGGAAATCGAAAACCAGCTGAACGCCCTGGCCGGACGGTTCCCCCAGGAAGTGCCCCGCTCAAAAAATCTGCTGGAAGCGCCCATCCCGGCGAAGCTGGCGGAAGGCATCCCGGCGAAACTGTTGCTGGCGCGGCCAGACATCCGCCAGGCGGAACTGGAGCTCGTGGCGGCAAAGGCAGACGTGAATGCGGCGCGCGCATCGTTCTTCCCTACATTGACATTGAGCGCATCCATCGGGTATAATGCGTTCGACCCGGGATTGCTGTTCAAAAGCCCGGCCTCCATCGCGTATACGGCGCTGGGCGGGCTCACGGCGCCCGTGTTCAATCAAAACCAGATCCGGTCGCGCTACCGGATCGCTACGGCCGAAGGTATGAGCGCGTTCTACGCGTACCGCCAGGCCATCGTGAACGGATACCAGGAAGTATCCACCTCGCTGCAAAAAGTCGGCAACAGCGAGCAGGCATATAAGCTCAAGGAAGCGGAAGTGCTCATGCTGCAATCCGGCGTATCCACCTCGCGCGATCTCTTCGCCACGGGGTACGCCAATTATCTGGAAGTGATCAATGCCCAGAAAAACGTCCTCGATGCAGAACTGGCTCTGGCGCAGCACCGGCGTGAAGTGTTCGACGGTGTGATAGCGCTCTACAGGGCCTTGGGCGGAGGTGCGGAATAGGGCAAGGGCCGGTCATTTGACCGGCCCTTTTCTTTTTTATGTGCAACGTTTCCGTTTGATTACATTTTTTTGAAGCGCCCGATGGCAAGCCCCGTCTGTATCTTCTGCATTCTCACTCCCTGAATTACCTCGGAGGAAGATTGATTGATCACAGACGTGAATATCAGCTCGCCATTCACGATCGCAAATTTCGATGCATTGGGAACTACGGGCATTTCCTGGCCGGTGGAGGGGAACTGGATGAGCCCTTTTTCGGCCAACACGGAATCCGTTCCCACATACTTGAACGTGGCTGTGCTGTTGTATTTGGGCACAGTGAAATTGAACGGCACCTGAAACGGCTCGTCAAAATCAGGCGTTGTTCCGGTAAAGGATTCCACTATCATGGTAGCGTTGATCTTGTAACCGAGGCCGGTCGATGTCATGGTATTGCCTTCGATGATCATCATACCGGTATTTTCGGTGGTCGTGTACTCAATGTCCGAAACTGTCCGGTTGGTTACGCCGGCTTCAACATAAGATTGCTCCGTTTTAGCTTTCAGGTACATGGATACGAACTGGTAAGTACCATTCAGCGTGCCCGTGGGCTTGGGCTCATCGTCTTTTTTGCTACAGCCGGTAAACACAAGGGCGGCAAACAGGAGATAGGTCAGGGATGAAATCTTTTTCATGTGGGATAAATATTTGAACCCCAAAAGTAAACCCATCCCTCCAATCTTTTATCCCACCTTTATTCCACTTTTCCGAACACCATTTTCATAACACTTGATAAGATGAGATAGCCCGCGCAGCTAGCCGCGCCCCAGGAGAAAAGAAACAGCAGCGCGCCTTTCACGGTCGACGGATCGATCCAGTTATAGGCCAGGATCCCGCAGAAAAAGCTGTTGGATACGGTCGCAAACAAAAGCATCACCGCGAGAAAAGTAGCGGATACGTTTTTCATAGGATAGGATTTGTCTTAAATATATGTTAAATATATAACATGTGCAAGTGGCCGCTAGTATTCCGCGAAACTTTGGTCTTCGTAGCACCATATCCACCGTTCCCCCGGCTCTGCGGAAATCACCACGGGATGCCCGGTAGCGTGGAAATGGGCGGTCATGTGGCGGGAAGGGGAGCTGTCGCAGCAAAAAGTGCCGCCGCAGGTCTGGCAGGTGCGCAAGTGCAGCCAGGTGCCGCCGGTTTTGACGCATTCCTCACATTCGTGTTTTTTCGGGTGTACCAGTGTTTCCAGTTGCAGGATGTGCTGGCAGGGTTTATCGGCCATAAGAACGTTTTTATCAGGTTTCGGCTAAATATTTATGAACGAAGCTGATCGCCATGGCACCCTCGCCCACAGCGGCTGCTACGCGGTTCATTGCGCCCGCGCGCACGTCGCCGGCGGCAAAGATGCCGGGGATGCTCGTTTCCAGGATATACGGATCGCGGGCGGGTTTCCACAGCTGCCGGAAAGCCGGGTATTGCTGGAGGTCGCGCCCCGTTTCGATGAACCCCTTGTCGTTTTTGATGATGCCGTCTCCGATCCAATCGGTATACGGCCGCGCGCCGATGAAAATGTACAACGCATCCGCCGGCATGTCGCTTTCGGCGCCGGAGTTGAGGTCGCGCAGGCGGAGGTTGCTGAGCTTCGCTTCCCCCGTTCCCTCCGCGATCTCCGCGCAGGGCAGCAGATGGATATTGGGCGTTTGTGTGATCTGATCGATGAGATAGGCGCTCATAGACGAGCGCAGGTCGGGCTTGCGGATAACGATATGCACGTTCCTGGCGAATTTCGACAGGTACATCGCCGCCTGGCCCGCAGAATTCCCTCCGCCGAGCACGAACACTTCCTTGTCGCGGCATGATGCCGCTTCGGTGCTCGCCGCGCCATAATACACGCCGGCCCCCGTGAAATCCCCGATGCCCTGGGTTTCCAGCTTCCGGTAATCCACGCCCGTCGTGATCACGAGGGCTTTGCTGTAGATCTCGGTACCATCGTCCAGCGAAATGATTTTATACTGGTCTTTCACCTGGATGCCGGCCACGGATTGGGGCGACAAAAACTCCGTCCCGAACCGCGTTGCCTGCGTAATGGCGCGCCGCGTCAAATCGGCGCCGCTCAATCCCGTGGGGAATCCCAGGTAGTTTTCGATCCGCGAGCTGGTACCTGCCTGTCCGCCCGGCGCCCGCCGCTCGATGAGCAGGGTGCTGAGGCCTTCAGACGCGCCGTAAACCGAAGCCGCCAATCCCGCGGGCCCCGCGCCGATAATGGCTACGTCGTATACCTGGTTGCGAACGGTGGGGTTCAGCCCGATGCGCGACGCGATGTCTTTCAACGCCGGTTTGGCGAACAGCGCGCCGTCTTCGAATATGATGGCGGGCAATTCCTGCGCGCCGAGGTTGTTGGCGGCGGCCAGGAGCTTGCCCTGTTCGTTGCTTTCCACATCCATCCATTGGTACGGAACAAGGTTGCCGGCCAGGAAATCCTTGATTTCGTGGCTGCGCGGCGAAAACTGGTACCCGATCACGCGGATGCCTTTGAAATCTGGCCGGTAATTGGCCTGCCAGTCGCCCAGGATCTCTTCCATCACGGGATAGAGCTTTTCTTCCGGAGGGTCCCAGGGTTTCATGAGGTAATAATCCAGTTTCACGTCGTTGATCGCCTTGATGGCTGCTTCGGTGTCAGAATACGCCGTGAGCAGCACGCGCTTCGCTTCGGGGAACACTTTCATGGCCTTTTCGAGGAAATGAACGCCGTCCATTTCGGGCATGCGCTGGTCGGAAAGGAACAGGGCCACTTCTTCGCCTTTGTTCTGCAATTCGGTGAGGCTCGCCAGTGCTTCCGCCACGGAAGCGGTAGACAGTACTTTATACCGGTCGCGGAACTGGTTGCGTAAATCCCGGCTGATGGCGCGGAGCACCTGCTGATCGTCGTCTATCAAAAATATAATGGGCTGGTTCATGCGTTGTTGGTATTGGCTTCGCCGTTGATGGGAAAGCAGATGGTAAAAATGGTATTCCCCGGTTCCGACGTGGCTTTCACGGAACCATGGTGCTGCCGCACGATGTTCATCACCGCGTCCAGGCCGAGGCCGGTGCCTTTGCCGATCGCTTTGGTGGTGAAAAACGGGTCGAAGATCCGGGAAAGGTTTTCCGGCGGGATGCCCGGGCCATTGTCGCCCACGGTCACTTTCACGAATTCGCCGTCGCGCACGGTGCGGATGGTCAGCACCCCGTTGCCCTGGGCGTCCAGCGCATCGGCCGCGTTATCGATGAGGTTGGTCCAGACCTGGTTCAATTCTCCCGACAGGGCAAATACGGGCGGGAGCGTGTCGTCGAATTCTTCCTTCACTTCGATCTTCCCTTTCCGCAACTTGTATTGCATCATCACGAGCGTGTTGCGGATGCCGGTATGAATATCGATAAACTGTTTATCGGCGCCTCCGTCCATATGCGTGAAAATCTTCACCGACTTCACCAGCCCGGAAATGCGCTGCGAGGCCTCGCGGATGTCGGAGAGCATGCGTTCCGTAGTGAAATGGCTGCTCATCCAGGAAAGCACGGTGCCGAGGTATTCCGCCGGCAGTTTTTTCGCAAAAGCGTCCAGAGATGCGGGATGCAGGCCGTAATGCCGGAAATTCTCCGCCATGTCGGGCACATCGGGGATGTGGTGATCGTAGAGCCAGTCGCTGATGGCATCTTCCTGGCTGCTGCGTTCCAGCATACCGGGTACGGGCCGGTCGGCGACCGACAGCGATTCCCGGATCTGATCGCACACGAAATCCGCCTCTTCCGGCGAAAGCCGTGTCAGCATCATTTTCCGGAAGGTTTCCGGCGCGCCGCGCAAATGTTCGCCCAGGGTATCCGACCCGCGCACGATCGCCGCGGCAGGATTGTTCAGTTCGTGCGCCAGCCCGGCCGCCAGTTTCCCCAGCGCCATCATTTTTTCATTCTGCTGCGTGATGATGGTGAAATCCCGCACGCGGTTGGTCATGACGAATACCAAGGCCTGCGTCAGCTCGTATTGCTGCGCCATCATTTCCCGGAGCTTCGCTTTCGGGTAGGTCATCATTTCCACCGGCGTTTTACAGCAGGAATACCCGATGGAGCCGCGCGCGCGGGAATAGGGCAGGATGCCGGTCACCTGGTGCGCGGAAGTCTCGGTTATTGGCACTTTGTTGCCGGCCTGGATGCGGTAGAATTCGATGGTCCCGGAAAGGATGAAATGGACGCCGCGGATATCGTCGCCGGGCTTGTACAGGTAATCGCCTTCGGCGAAACGCTCGGTCTCGCTGTTGTCGATCAGCCATTGCAATTGCGCTACGGGCACGTCTTTGAGGGCATCGAACAGTTGTAGTTCCTGGATGGTCACGGTAAAATCGCTGTTTGTTTAAAGATACTTATTATCAGCGAATTGCGGACGTTCCTGCAATGAAGCCGGCATCGGAATGCGTTTTCTGCACATCATCGCGCGAACCGGATGGTAAACCGCGTGTCTCCCGGCAGGGGCGTTTCGAGGGAAAATTGCCAGCCATGCGCCATGAGGATGTCGCGGACGAGCATGAGCCCGATGCCCTGTCCGTCGGGTTTGGTGGAAAAGAACGGTGTGAACACGTCTGCCGGCGCCTCCACGCCATGGCCGGTATCGCTGATCCGGACGGCGTCCTGCAGTTGGGCGATCCGGATGTCGCCATCCGTTCCGATGGCTTCCATGGCGTTTTTGATGACGTTAATGAGGACTTGTTCCAGTTGCAGGCGGTCGCCGGAAACGGTGGTGTCGTTGGGGAGGAAATCGAGGTGGATGCGGATGTTTTTCTCCGCGGCGCGGGCTTCATGGAGTTGCGCGGCGTGGCGGAGAAGGGATTGGATGGACAGGGGTTTACGGTCCGGCGGCGGCAATTTGACGAGGTCGGCGAAATTGCGCATGAACCCGTTCAGGTGCTGGTTGCGCTCCACGGCCACTTCCAGGGCGCCCTGGTGCGCGGGGTCGAGCGTATGGGCCTTGAGCGTGGAACCGATGATGCTGTTGACGGGGCCGATCGTGTTGTTGACTTCATGCGCCATCATGCGGATCACTTTGCCGTAGACTTTCTTTTCCGCCGAGAGGATTTCCGTCGTCAGTTCTTCTATCATAACGAAATGCCGCGCAAATCCCCGGTCGATGAAATGCGATTTCTGCAGCTTGAAGGTATTAACACCGTTGATGGTCAATGTCCGCGCCTCGCCGCTCCCCAGTTCCTGCACATCTTCCAGCAGCCGGGGCAGCTGCCGGAGCAGGATTTCCGCCTTGGGATTGGTTTGCTGCACCTGTCCGTCGTAATCGAGGATGATGATGCCGGTGGGAGAGGTGAAAATGAGTTTTTCGAGGAAGAAATGCTGCTGCTCCTGCAAGGTGCGCTCATGCCGCAACTGGTCGAGCATCTGGTTATAAACTTCTATCAGCTCGTCCATTTCCGATTGCCCGGTTTTGATCAACCGCACGCTGAAATCCTTGTCCTTCAACGCTTCCGCACCCTGCGTCAACATTTTCAGCGGGCGCAGCAATTGCAGGTAGAGGCTCCGGGAAAACCATAGCGACAAAAATATGAACAGCTCGCTGGCGAGGAAAAGCCATTTGTTTTCCCTGAACACGAACCACGACAGCGTGAGCGCCACGCCATGCAGTACGATTACGAACAGGAGGAATTTAGTCCGCAGCTTCATCGTAAGGTATATTGTATTTTTCGAGCCTGCGGTAGAGCGCGCTCCGCGTGAGCCCCAGCGCTGCCGCCGCCCGCGCGATCTTGTTTTGATGGAAAGCCATCGCCTTGCGGATCATTTCCACTTCCAGATCTTCCAGCGTAATGGTGCCCACGCCGGGAAGCTGCAATTGCCCCTTCGCGGCCGGCGAAAGCTCCAGCTGCCCGCTGAAATGCCCGATTTCCAGCACATCGGCGTTATGCACGAGCATCGTACGTTCGGTGAGGTTCTTCAGTTGCCGGATATTCCCCGGCAAGGACAGCGATTGCAGCCATTTCAGCGCTTCTTTCGAAACGGTGAGCGCGGGCCGGTTATAGATTTCGCGGAGGTTGCGGATGAAGTGGTTGACCAGCAGGGGAATATCGCCCGGCCGCTCGCGGAGGGCGGGGAGGTGAATGGTGATGAGGTTGATGCGGTAGAGGAGGTCTTCCCGGAAAGAGCCGTCGGCCACCATCTGGTGAAGGTTCTTGTTGGTGGCGCATACCACACGCACGTCCACCGTTTTGGTGCGGCTGCTGCCGAGTACTTCATACGTCCGGTCTTGCAGCACGCGCAGCAGTTTCACCTGGCTGGAGGGCTCGAGGTCGCCGGTTTCGTCGAGGAAGATGGTGCCTTTGTTCGCCAGTTCGAAACGACCGGTGCGGTCGAACCGGGCGTCGGTGAAGGCGCCGCGGACGTGCCCGAACATCTCGCTTTCGAACAGGGAGGCGGAGATGCCGCCGAGGTTCACTTTCACGAAGGGGCGCTGTTTGCGGCGCGAGTTCTGGTGAATGGCTTCGGCAACGAGTTCCTTGCCTGTCCCGCTTTCGCCGGTGATGAGCACGGAAGCGTCGGTAGCGGCAACGCGCCCGATCGTTTCGAGGACCTGCAGCATGGCGGGGTCTTCTCCGATGATCTGGCGGAAGTCGTAGTCTTTGTCGAGCTGCTTGCGGGTGAGGCCGCGGACGGGCTTTTTGTCCTGCAGCGCCAGCACGGTGCGTACGGATTGCAGGAGGGCGTCGTTGCTCCAGGGCTTGGTGATGAAATCGGCCGCGCCGAGCTTCATGCCCTGAACGGCCAGTTCTATGCTGCCCCAGCCGGTGATGAGGATCACGGGGATGGTGTGGTCGAAGGTTTTGATGCGATCGAGCAGGGCCATGCCTTCTTCGCCGGTGGTGCGGTTGGAAAAATTCAGGTCGAGGAGGATGAGGCCTGGCCTCGTTTGGGAAATGGCTTCCATGGCCTGTTCCGGCGTGCCGGCGGCGGAAGCTTCAAATCCCTCCTGTCGTAAAAGCAGCAGGAGGGAGGTGCGGACTGCGATATCGTCGTCAATGATCAGGATCATACGCCTTCACTAAAAATTATCGGGTTGTGCCATTAAAAACAGCGCATGGTCAAAAAAACCTTCGGTTACGCTTCTGCGGTAACCCGGGCATATTTGTTCCTGTATTCCAAAGGCGTGAGCCCGGTAACTTTTTTGAAAGTATCCCGGAAAGCCTTGGTGTCGGTATATCCCACGTCGAACATCACTTCGCTGACATTTTTCCTGGAAGCTTCGAAATGGCGTTTGGCGGCTTCTATACGCACCCGTTGGATATATTCGAGGGGGGTATTGTTGGTAGCCTGGCGGAACCTCCGCTCGAAGGTCCGGCGCCCGGAATTGACGATAGCCGCCAGTTCGTCTATCGTCATTTTTTCGGTGTAATTCTTCTCAATGTAGTCCTGTACCTGGATGATCTCATCGTCGGCATGTCTTTTTTGTCCTTTAAATACCGTAAAAACCGCCTGGCTGCTACGCCCGATATCCAGCGCGAAGTTTTTAGAGATGAGAACGGCCGTTTCCCGGTCGGAAAACTTCTCGATCAGGTATAGCACCAGGTTCCAGAGGCTGCTGGCACCGCCGCTGCTGTAGATGTTCCCGACTTCGGTGATAATGGCGCCGTCTACCACCGCAATCCCGGGGTAGCGCACACGGAACTCGTCGAGGTAAGCCCAGTGCGTGGAGCATTTCTTGCCGTTCAGCAGCCCTGTTTCCGCCAGCAGGAAAGCCCCCAGGCAGAGGCTGGCCACGCTGCAGCCCTTTTCATACAATTGCCGGAAGTAGGGAATGGCTTCGGCATTGATCCTGATACCATCATCCAGATCGCCGTACACGGGCGGGATGATCAGCAGATCGGTTGCGCCCACATCCTGCAACAGCCGGTCGGCCTTAATGGTATATTCACCGTCGTTCGCAGATACGAAAGGGGTAAGACCGGCATATTCCACTTCGAATATGGGCTCCTTTCCCAAAGCCATCAGAAAGTCGTTCGCTGCCTTGAAGGCACGGTAGGGAGGCGTTACCGCTTCTATGACACCTTTTTCGGGTGCGAAAACTGTTACTCGCATAGACTTGAAAATGTTATAAGTAAAGATACGGCATGCCTGTCATTTTCACCCCCTTAATTTGACGCATTCATGCAGTATCGGTTTCGGGGATTTGGGCCACCTTTGTTTCAACGAACGAAAAACTAAAAACACACACAACATGGCAAAGAAAATCTTTATCAATTTACCCGTAGCCGATCTTGGAAAGTCGATGGACTTCTATACGAAAACCGGCTTTACCAATAACCCGGTGTTTACGGACGAAACGGCGGCCTGCATGGTGCTGAGCGACGAAATATATGTAATGCTGCTGACCCACGACAAGTTTACCCAGTTTACGGACAAAAAGATCATCGATGCCAAAACGGGCATTGGCGTGATCAACTCCGTATCGCTGGACAGCCGCGCAGAAATGGACATCATGGCGGATGCCGCGCTGAATGCCGGCGGTACCGAGCCCAGCACGCCGAAAGATTACGGGTTTATGCAACAACGTAGCTTCAGTGATCCGGATGGCAACCATTGGGAAGTATGTTACATGGATATGAGCCAGTTCCCCGGCTAATGATGAAGCATGCAGGATCTCCTTTCGCCGTGCACCTTTCCTTCAACGGCAATTGCAGCCAGGCTTTCCATTATTACAGGACATGCTTCGGCGGAGAATTGACGGTGCAAACCCTGGCAGACACGCCGATCGGCAAGGGGCTGGACAGTGACATGCAGAACGCCGTGGTCTGGGCCACCCTGGAAAACAAGTATTTCAAGCTGGTGGGGACAGACCTCACGGATGAAAACCGCATCGTTTCCGGCAATAACGTCAGCATCCTCATCGAATGCCCGTCTTTTACCGAGCGGACCCGGCTGATCAACAAGCTCATTAACCGGAATTTCTGCTCGATCGAAAACACCAATCCCCTGGTCAATATCATCGACATATACCGCATCTGTTGGATATTAAGTGTTCATTCATAAACTTTACTACAATGAAAACGACTAAAATTATTTTCTGGATAACCACCATCGCTATTTTCCTTTTCGAAGGTGTTATGCCCATCAGCTCCCTGATTTTCACGCCGGAGTATACTTACATCGGCACGCGGCCCCTCGGGTATCCCGACTACTTCGCCGTTGCGTTGATTTTCTTCAAGCTTGCAGGCGTGCTGGCTATATTGCTGCCCCAGGTACCGGCCAGGCTGAAGGAATGGGCTTATGCCGGGCTCACGTTCAACCTGGTGTTTGCCGTGATCAGCCACGTGGTGGTAGATGGCAACATCGCTTACATCCTGATGCCCATCGTCGTAATGGCGGTACTGGCGGGCTCGTATTTCAGCTGGCATAAGATCCATGCCGCCAGGAACCGGCAAAAGGAAGACGGGCTTTACGTACGGAGCATGGCCTGAAGTGCCCGTTGATCCATATTCAAACGTGTTGCGCCTTTGCAGGCACAACACGTTTTTTTATTAATCTTCATGCAAGGCCACCGCCGGGTAGATTTTCGCGGCCTGTCTGCCGGGGTACAGCGCACAGAGGGTGACGAGCGCGTACAGGAACAGGGTCGCCAGGAGGATGGCGGCGATGTAGGTAGCCGCGGGAAGGTCGAACAGGTGGAGCAGTGGGAACTGCACCGCGAGTATAATCCCCAGCAGGAGCGGGAGGCTCGTCAGCACAAGGGCTTCGCCCACGATCTGCCGGGTGATGCCGCCAGAGGTGGCGCCCACGGCCATGCGCAGGCCGATCTCACCCCGGCGTTTGTTCACGCTGTACCATACAACCCCGTAGATACCCAGGGCTACGTTCAATACCAGGAAACCGCTGATCACCAGCATAAGGATGACGGGAATGAGCGACATCCGGTTTTTTACCACGCGCTTGTCTTCCAGTTTTTCGATCTCTGTACTGGAAGCGGGGAACTGGTGCATGATGGTTTTGTAGATCCGGCTTTCGGTAGACAGGGCCGCGCTGTTGGTCAGTTTGATAAGGAATTTATCCTGGAAGCCGCTGTCGATCCGCTGATAGATGGCCGATCTGACTTCGGCGTAATCACCCCCGATCTTCATGTTCCGTACCACGCCCACGATGCGCCGCTCGCCGTCGTCGTTGATGATCTTGCCCACAGGGTCTTCCTTCCCGAAGAACCTTTCCGCCAGCGTTTCATTGATGACTACCGGGCGGCGGGTGCCGGTAACGTCTGCCCTGGAGAACCATTTCCCCCGTACCATATGCACCTGCAGGAGCCTGGCGTAATCATCGTCTGCCCAGTATTGGTCGGCTTGTTCATGAATATTGTTATAAGAGATATTGTTGCTGGAGGTGCTCATCGTGTAGGGACTATTGCTGCTCACAAATGATACGGCCGATATACCGGGTATCGCCTGCAGGGAGCGTTTCAGCTGCTCGGAAAGCTGGGTGAGCGAATCGCGGGGAGGCTCGTTGGGAAACCGTGTAAACGAGGCAACGGTGAGCACGCGCTCGTATTCGAAGCCGCGCGGCTGGCGGTAATTGCCGTAGTTGTAGACCAGCATGGTAAATACGGCGAACAGAACAAGGAAAGAGATGAACAGCTCAAGGAACAGCAGGAAATGCTGTCGTTTTTTATTCCAGATGAGGGTAAGCAGATGTTGTAGCATACTAATGATTTAAACGGTTTTCAATGCTTTGGCGATCTGCATACGGCTCATCCGCCAGGCAGGGTACGCTCCGGAAAGACAGCCGAAAAACACGCAGATGACGAGGCTCACGGCCAGTACGGTCAGGTTCAGGCTCAGGCGTACATGTGCGAAGAGTTCGGCCTGGTTGAGCAGGGCGATCACGATCAGCGACAATGCGATCCCGATCACACCGCCGATCAGCGTGAGAATAATGTTTTCCACGATGAACTGCACCACCAGCGTGCCGGAAGATGCTCCGAACGCCTTGCGCACGCCGATCTCGGACGCTCTTTCCAGGATCCGGCTGAGGTTGAGGTTCACCAGGTTCAGCGTGGGCAGCAGCAGGAAGAAAAGCAGGAAAATCCCCAGATAGGTAAAGAGTTTGGCGCTGCCATCCGTTCCATCCCGGCCGAGCAGCAGCCTTGTAAATGTGGTGAGATAGGGTTGCGCATATACTTTCAGTTCCGTGAAATCGCGGTAAGGCATCGGCACACGCTTCATAACGTTGTCGAATTCCGCTTTTACCGCAGGTATTTCGGCCTTGCTTTTGGCCATCATGATAGCCAGGTAGGTACCGTTATAGTTTTTGTTGGCCAGCTCCTGCTGGGAAAGCGTCCACGGCAGGTACATATTTCCATATGCGAAGAGCTGTGTGATGGGGACGCTTTTTACGACGCCGATCACCTTATATTGCTGGTTGTCGGTTTCCAGCATTTTTCCTACAGCGGAAACGCCTTCGCCGAAATACTTATCGCGCGTGCCTTCCGTGATCACGGCCACGCGCTCGCCGGCGTCGATCTGGGCTTGGTTGTAGGCTTTCCCTTCGAGGAAATTGAATTGCATCACCTGCCAGAACCCTGCGTTGGTATACTTGATGTCGATCACCAGTTTCCGGTTGTTGACGTAGGTATTAGTGGGGTTGAAGAAGGACGAGATGGCTACGGCTTCGGGCGTTTTCATGGGCGCCACGTAAGTCTGGAGAAAGTGATAGCTAAAGGGGCTCGTATTCATACCCTGTTTTTCGGGATTGCTCATTGCCATCTGCAGGGAATACAGGTTCCTGTCGCGGTGCACGTCGGGGTAGGAGCTGCTCACCAGGTGGTCAGACACGGCCGTGAGCACCATCAGGATGGTAAGGGAAAAGCTGATGCCGAAAAGCGAGATGAACGTGAAGAACTTCCTGCGCTTCAGTACGGCTATGGCGATTTTGAAATAGTTTATAAGCATGGGTAGCGGATTAAGGGATTTACTGTACCTGGGCGCCGTCGAACAGGCGAACGAGCCGGTGGGTTTTACGGGCCATTTGTTCGTCGTGCGTCACCATCACGATGGTGGTGCCGTCTTCCTTGTTGAGGCGCAGGAGGATGTCCATCACTTCGTTGCCCATGGCGCTGTCGAGGTTGCCGGTGGGCTCATCGGCCAGGATGATCGATGGACGGCCTACGATGGCCCGGGCGATGGCCACGCGTTGTTTTTGCCCGCCGGAAAGCTGTGTGGGGAAGTGTTTCATGCGGTTGCCGAGGCCCACTTTGCCGAGGGCTTCCGCCGCCAGCTCCCGCCTTTCTTTGGCCGTGGATTTGCGGTACAGCAACGGCAGCTCCACGTTATCGAGCACGCGCAGGTCGTTGATGAGATGGTAGCTCTGGAAAATGAACCCGATGCTCTGGTTCCGGAAATGCGCCAGCTGCTTGTCGCGCAGGTGAACGGTATCCGACCCGGCGATGGTGACCTGTCCGCCGCTCGGCGCGTCCAGCAGGCCCATGATATTGAGCAGGGTGCTTTTGCCGCAGCCGGAAGGGCCCATGATGCTGAGGAATTCCCCTTTGGCTATGTTGAGGTCGATGCCGTTGAGGGCTTGTGTTTCCACCGTATCGGTGCGGTACACTTTTTCAATCTTTTTCAATTGTATCATAACTGATCTTTTTATTTTTTTCGAAATCGTATAGGGATAAATAACGTAATTCATAATAGGCGCCCCAGAAATCCCGCAGCGCCAGGATGTAATCGCGCTTGGCCTGGTCTTTCTCCGAAAAGGCGATGCTCAGGTCGGTGATGCTCAGGTTGCCCAGCACGTACCGCTGCCGCGCGATCTCGTATTTCTCTGACGCGATGCTGTCTGCCGACGCGCTCAGTTGCACCTGTTCCTGCATCATGGTGTAGAGCGTAACCTGGGTGGTGACCGACTGCGCGAAATTCTGTTTGTCCTGTTCCACTGCGTATTGCGTAAATTCCAGGTTGGCTTCCGCCGTTTTGGTGCGGGAGCGCTGGCGACCCCAGTCCAGCACCGGGATGGTGAATTTCAGTTCCACCAGCTGCTGGTTGCGCGGGTCGCGGTACACTTTTCCCAGATCGGCCGCGCTGTTGGAATAGCCGAGGTTCGCGTTCAGGGCGGCGTTCAATCCGTTTTCACCTTTCGCTTTCGCCACGTCCCTTTTCGCTTCGCGGATGCGGCGCTCGTATGCGATGGATTGGGCGTTGTTGGCATACGCTTCTTCGAGCACGCGCTCCGCGTTCACCTGCATGGCTATTATGGCCGGCGGCAGCGTGAGCCTGATTTTCCCGGCGTGCTGCATGCCAGCGTAGGCGCGGAGGTTCATGGCTGCGATCTCCATGTCGCGGCGCGCCCTGCCGGCCGATTTCTCGGCTTTCAGGTATTCCAGCTGCAATTGTAAGATTTCGTTGCGGGAAATTTTGCCCAGCGCGAATTTTTCGTCGGCGATGCGCTGGATCTGGCGGGTATTTTCGAGGTTGGTAACGGCGATTTGGAAATTGACCTGCGCCAGCAGCAGGTCGAAAAAGTAATCGGTCGCCTGCACGCCGATGAATTCCATGTCGGCGATGAACTGCTGTTTGCTTTCGGCGAATTTAATGGGCGCGATACGGGTGTCCCACTTCATCTGGTTGAACTGGAACAGCGGCTGCGTATACCCGATGGTGTAAGGGATAGCGTTGTACAGCTTGGTGCCGGCATTGAAATCATCGAACCGTTGCAGTTGCGTGGCGCCGTAGATACGGCCGCCCGTTGCGGTAATCCCTTGGCTGAAGGAGAGGTTGAGCGCGGAGTTGTTATAATGCACCGGTTCGAATTTTATGGTGCCATTCGGCTGCGTAACGGGGTTGAACGTTTTCTGGAACCCTGGCAAATTGCCTTCCAGCGCCAGCTGTGGCTGATAATTGGAGCGATGGGTGCGCCATTCCCAATATTTCGTTTTGCGGACGGTGATGGCCTGCTTTGCGGCGATGGAGCCCTTGCGCGCCATGTCCACCACCTCGTCCAGCGAAAGCTGCAGGGTGTCCTGGGCGGGGAGGAGCCCCGGCAAACAGCATAATATGAGAATCGGGATCAATTTCATTGGATGTCGATTTCTTTGGCGTTCTTAAACCCGCTCATGTCGGAAATAATAATAGTTTCGCCGGCTTTCAGCCCGGATTTGATTTCCACGAAATCGAAATTCGCCATGCCCGTCTGCACCATTCTTCTTACCGCCTTATTCCCTTCCACCACGTACACCGCCATGGGCGATACGCCGTTGAAAGCCGCGCCGTTAGGCGCCCGCAGTACGCCGCGCCCCGAAGCGGTCACGGGGTACACGTCTACTTTCAGGTTCGGGCGGAGGGAAGGATGATGGCCCTGGTCCAGCCGGATGTCGAATGTGACCGTACTGTTCTGCACCGCAGGGTGAACGGTTTGTACCCGGCCACGGATGCTCTGGTCCTGGATGCGGATGATGACGGGCATTCCGGCCGAGAGCTTATCGGAATAGTTATCGGCGATCGTGCCCGTCACCTTGAAGCTTTGAAGGTCCGCGATGCGCACCAAAGGCTCTCCCTCTCGCACGGTAGTGCCGATGTTGCGGTTCACCCAGGTAACCACCCCGTTGCGGTGTGCCACGATGCCGGCGCCGTCGAGTTTACGTTTGAGTTCGGCGAGCGCCTGCGCCTGGATGGCGGATTCGATCTCGGATTCCCGCATTTCTACCTGCATGGCTTCCTGTTTGTTTTTTATCTCGTATTCCAGTTGTGCTTTTTCGTGCTGCGCCACGCGGAGATTGGTTTCTGCCTGCTCCACGCTTTCCCGGGTACCGCCACCGGCCTTGAAGAGCCTTTTGGCATTCTCCACGTCGGCCTGCAACGCCTGGATGCGCAGTTGCTTGATGTTGTTGCCGGTCTGGAGGTCGAAGTAACTTTTATCGAGCTGGAGGCGCAGTTTTTTGATATTGTTGCGGCTGGATTCGAGCTGGAATTTGCCTTTCTCATATTCCGTTTCCGCCGTGGCCTTGTCGAGTTTCAGCAACGGTTGGCCGGCTTTCACGGTGGCCCCCGCGGCGATGTTTACTTCCAGCAGAGCGGCGTTTACCGGGCTGGTGATCACTTCTTCGAATTCCGGCAATACTTCGCCAGATGCTGTCAGCGTATTCTCGATATCGCCGGTGCCTACCTGCGCGGTTTGGATGGATGCGCGCGGCACGGTGGCGTTGAAGAAAAACCGGATGCACAATACGGCCACCGCCACGATGACGATAATGCCGGCGGCTACTGCCCAGCGTTTGCGCCGGCGGTTTTGTGTGAATGTGGGTGGAAGCGATCTGTCCATAGGTGAATCTGAAAAATTTGTCTTTCCCTTTCCAATCCAAATGCCAAACGTAATTATCAGGCGTTCAATGAGATGCGAAATTTCGATTTCGAAAAAGCGTTCGATATCGGACAGAATTTCCGGAATCGGAACAAACGGACGGCGGCGTAAAAAAGGGAATGGAGGAAGGGGTGGACTGTTGCATCCCAGAAAACGTTTGCCTAATTTGACGGGATCAAACATTCCATGTTATTACTTATGAAAACGTTTGTCTTATCGTTAGGGCTATTGCTGGCGGGTATCTGCGCCCATGCACAAGGCTTCCTCAAAAGATCGGGAACGCAGATCGTGAACGGGAACGGCGAACCCATGGTCCTGCGGGGGATCGGCCTCGGCGGATGGATGCTCCAGGAAGGATACATGCTCAAAATCTACCGCGATGGCCAGCAATACCGCATCCGCGAGCGGATCGAAGCGCTGGTTGGGCCTGCCCGGGCTGCGGAGTTCTATGACCGCTGGCTGGCCAATCATACCACGGCGGAAGACATCATGGTGCTGAAGAAATGGGGCTTCAATTCCGTCCGCCTGCCCATGCATTTCAACCTCTATACCTTGCCGGCCGAAAAGGAGCCTGTGAAAGGACAGGACACCTGGCTCGACAAAGGCTTCGCGATGACCGACGCGCTCCTCGCCTGGTGTAAAGCCAACGAGATGTACCTTATCCTCGACCTGCACGCCGCGCCCGGCGGCCAGGGCAACGATCTCAACATTTCCGACCGCGATCCCGCCAAACCCTCGCTCTGGGAATCCCCCGAAAACCAGCGGAAAACCGTAGCACTGTGGCGCAAACTGGCCGAACGCTATAAAAACGAGCCCTGGATCGGCGCGTACGATATTATTAATGAGCCCAACTGGGGCTTTTCCGACCCGGCGGGCGACCGCAACGGCACAAAGGAAAAGGACAACGCCCCACTCCGCAAACTCATGATGGAGATCACAGCGGCCATCAGGGAAGTAGATAACAAACACATCGTCATCATCGAAGGGAACGGCTGGGGCAATAATTACAATGGCGTCTTTCCGCCGTGGGACAGCAACATGGTACTCAGCTACCACAAATACTGGAACTTCAACGACCCGTCCAGCATCAGACATATGCTCGAAGCGCGGGAGAAATACAACATCCCGGTGTGGGTGGGCGAAACGGGGGAGAACTCCAACGTTTGGTTCACGGAAGCGGTCCGATTGCTGGAAAATCACGGGATCGGGTGGGCCTGGTGGCCGCTGAAAAAAATCGGGATCAATAATCCGCTGGAGATCGTGGCGCCGGAGGGCTACGCGAAAATCCTGCAATACTGGGCAGACAGTTCCGCGCCGCGCCCTGATGCTGAACAGGCCTGGGCGGCGCTGAAAAACCTCGCCGAAGCCACGAACATCCGCCGGAACATTCCGCATCGGGATGTGGTGGACGCCTTGCTGCGACAGCCCGCTGATCCCTCGGCGAAACCGCTGAAAGCCATCAGACTGTTGCCGTCCATGGAGATCGCTGCTGATTTATACGACCTGGGCGCAAACGGATTTGCCTATTATGATACCGATACCGCCAATTACCGGGTTTCCGATCCGAAGCGTACCGGGGGAAACCGGGGCGGGGCGTCGAGGAATGACGGGGTAGACATTGCCCGGGATTCGGCCGGGGCCTACATCACCCAGGTGGAATCCGGGGAGTGGACGCAGTACACGATGGTTTTCCCGCAGAACAAGCCGGTACGCCTCTGGCTGACGGTCCGCAGTGGCACAAAGGGCGGGAAAGTGTCGCTGTGGGTGGATGGGAAGCCTTTGCTGGCAAGCGTTTCCGTTCCTGCAGGGCCTGGCTGGACGGACGTGCCACTGGGTACCGTCAAGCTGCCCGGAGGCCCGCATTCCCTCCGGGTACACGCAGACGAAGGCGGATTCGAATGGCGTTGGCTGAAAATGAAACAGCAGGGAGTAAAATAATAATTATCTTTCCGTTACGAAATAACAAAAATAATATATATATTCGGCCCGGAATCATATGCCTCAACAGTCCACCAAGAAGCGGTTCGAATCGTGCTGTGTAGCCTGCGACACCTGGATCGTTAGCTATCAGTCGGCTACGCTCCCTCATCCGGTATACCTCGTATGGTATACGGACAGGGCGAGTGGCGACCGGTTGCTCATGCACCGGAATGGCCCGGTTTTCACGGCGGGAACGCCGGAAAGCGTGGCGCCTGCTGCGGATGCGCAGTTGCCCGGGCTGGTGTACCACCCGCGGTTCCCGCAGTGGCTGGAAAGGGTAGTGGAGCTGACCCCGACGGTCTGTAATGCATATGATGCCGATTATATCGAACAGGCGCTTTGCAGCAAGCGGAAGCTCAGCCTCAAGGCGATGGACGCCCTGTCTAACTTCATCGATCTTTTCGGCGATTATGCCAATAGCCTGGAGAACGTTTCGCACCTGCAGGCGTTCCGTGAAAACCCCGTGATCGAATCGTACATATCCCATTATTACCGCTTCATTTTCTGGCCGCGCCTGCAGCATGGCGCGCAGTTCAGGGATGCGCAAAGGCCCGCGCTGGAAACCGACCACAGCGCATTGTTAACCGTGTTCAGGGAAATGAGGGCGCAATTCGAAGCCGGTCTCAAAAGCTTATCCGGAAACTGATCTATCTAAAACCTACAAAAAATGGAAAATCAAAACCTGTTCGACCTCCACATCGACGAAACAAGCGCCCGCTTTCTGAAAGAAACCGCCAAATGGGGCCGGTTCCTGTCCATCCTCGCTTTTATCGTGCTCGGCTTTTACGCGCTGTGCGTCCTGATCATGATACTGGTGGGCCAAAGGGCCAGCGGTCCGGTGATGGAAAGCGCATACGGCGCCAACCCCATGAGTATGATGATGGCTACCGGCACGGGCCTGTTCTTTATCCTGCTCGTCGTAGCACTGATGGTGATCCCTGTGATTTATATGTACCGCTTTTCCACCCGGCTGAAAGTGGCGCTGGAGAATAACGACCAGCACACGTTGACCGAATCTTTCAGCAACCTGAAATCGCTGTTCAAATTCTACGGTATTTATACGATCGTAGTCCTGGCGATCATGGTGCTCGCGTTCATCGGCGGAATTATCGCCGGTGCTTCCATGATGGGTTAAAAATTATACAGATGAATTTGAAAAGGAGCCCCCGCCCGGGGGCTCTTTCCTATTTAATAAAATCTTCCCGTACTTATGTTCATTTCCGTTCAATCCAGATTCAAATGGGGCGCTTACACGCCGCTTCTGGCCGGCGTTTTGCTTCCGGCGATCATTTCGGTTGTGATATGGTCCCAGTTTATTGCCAAGGGGCTTATGACGAACAATGGTAAAGTATCCTGGCCGCTGGTGCTGTTTGTTGTGGCGATGTCGTCCCAGGTAGGTATGACAGTTTTTCTGCTGCTGACGCGTTTGGTGCGCATGGAGATTTCCGACTATAGCATCAAGACGAAAAATTTTTATGGCTATGGACAGGAAAAGGAATGGTTGTTCGCCGATCTTGAGGGGTATTCGATTAAAGTGCGTGACCTGAAAAACAAGGGTGTCGTGGAATTTTTGATACTTTGGAAAGATGGGAAAAAAGTGTTGCGGATCAATGATTCCTATTTCGATAATTACTTCGAGATCAAGGAGGCGGTGACCGGTAAACTGAAAAATTTAGGTGAACGATAACGCAAAGGAGGCATGAGGACCATAACATCGAAAATCCGCCCGACTGTTTATATATCGGCGGTACTGGGATTGTTGATCCCTTTTATTTTCCTCTTATTTGGAGCTGCGTTGCTGTCGGATACCGGTGCATTCGACGGTATTTCGCTGTTGCTCTGCATGGGAACATTAGCGGCAGGCGCCGGGGCGCTGGTTTTCTGGGGTACCGTCACTTACCGGCAGTTCGTTTGGCTGGAGATAGATGAAGACAGCATTAAGCAGAAAAGACTAGGTGGATATGGCGCCGAATCCACATGGCGGCTCGATGAACTGGATGGTTATACGATCGGAACACGATGGATAAGGAGTAGCGGAACGGTGGAGGAAATCGTGATCTGGAGGAATGGTCAGAAAGTAATCACAGTTTTGCAGCCGGCCTTTACCAACTACCTCTTGCTGAAAGACGCTATCGAGCGTGGTTTGAAACCAATTCGCTGAATCATAAATCCATTACGAAAAAAGGCCGCCCCTCACAACAGGACGGCCTTTTTCTATTTTTCATTTTTCAATCATGCGGATGTTACGAAGATTGCGCCAGGCTCAGGTTGTAGGCGTGAATGCCGCTGAGCTCCTGCATGAATTCATCTGCCCAGAATTCGATATTGTAATGATTCACGTTCTCGAACAGGCGCTGCATGCGGATCTGGCGCTCCTGCCTGTTCATGGCGATGGCGCGGAGCAGGGAATCGGTCATGGATACATTGTCGTACGGGTTGGTCATGATCGCATCCCCCAGTTCTACCGATGCGCCGGCGAATTCTGAAAGCACCAGCACGCCGTCCGAATTCGGGAGTTGCCCCTGTGCGGCCACGTACTCCTTGGCAACGAGGTTCAGTCCATCGCGCAGCGGTGTTATCCATGCGATGTCGGCGATAGCGTAATACGCCACCACTTCCTCGAACGAGAACGAGCGGAAGAAGAAATGGATTGGCACCCAGTCGATCGTGGAATATTTCCCGTTGATCATACCGATGAGCTGTTCCAGTTCCTGCTGCACCTGTTCGTAGATCTTCATTCCTTTCGCCGGCGGCGTACAGATATTGATCAGTTCCACTTTTCCGTGCAGGTTCGGATGTTCTTCGAGGAACTGCGCAAAGGCCTTGATCTTCTCCAGCGGCCCTTTCACATAATCCAGCCTTTCGATGCTGAGGATGGTTTTCTTGCCGACGGTGTTTTTCTTTAATTGCGCGATCATTTCCTTCGTGCTGTCTTGCTGCAGCAATTCGCCGATGTAGTCTACATGTACGCCTACGGGATTGGCGCCGAGCCGTACTTTGCGGCGGCCGGTGTCGATCTCACGGGTCATGGTGCCGGTGCCCATGGCGGAGCTGTAGGTGAGGAAGCGTGGGGCGCAGCTTTCGGTTTCGGTGATCTTCACGGGCATGAGGCTTTTCACGACGTCCACGAAATTCTCCACGTAGCGGGGAATGTGGAAGCTCACGTAATCGCACTGCAGCAGGCTGTGGATGATCTCCGAGCGCCAGGGAATGATGTTGAAGGTATTGGCCGCCGGGAAGGCGGTGTGATGGAAGAAACCGATTTTAAGGTCGGGCCGCAGTTGGCGCAGGAATCCGGGCACCATCCACAGGTTGTAGTCGTGGATCCAGATCATGGCGTTGGGCGCGGCTTCCTTCGCGGCTTTTTCGGCGAACACGCGATTCACTTTCAGGTAATGTTCCCAATGTTCGTGGTTGAACTGGGCTTTTTCCACGAAAGAGAAGATCGCGGGCCAGAAGGCTTCTTTCGAAAATACTTTATAGAAGATGTTGATGTCGTCTTTTTGCAGGATCACCGGGCTTGCTTCCAGGTTGGGATATTCTTCGCGGTCGATGAAGAAGTTTTCTTCCGGAGCTGGATTTTCTTCGTCCACTTCCTGCCACGCGATCCACAGTCCGGGCCTGCCGGATTTGAAGAAATTGGTGAGGGTAGGGAGGATGCCGTTGGGTGATTTGGGTTTGCGGCGCACGAGCTCACCGTCTTCCACTGCCGTTTCGAACGGGAAGCGATGGTAGAGCATGACGAGCTGGGTGGATTCCGCGGATTCGGCGGCTTTTTCCGCTTTGGTATAAAAGGGCCGGAAATCTTTCCAGTGCCGGATGGCTTCGATGATGCCGCCGGCGCCGGGCGCGTTTGCGATGAAAGTGTCTTCGCGGCCGGATACGGCGCGCACGAGCGCGGGCTCTGCCGCGCCAACCACTACGCCCCGGAACCCGCGGGCGTAGAGCGAAAGATCGTTGAGGGTGTCTCCGGCTACGAGGATCTCACTGTCGGGGACCTGCAGGAGGTCTGCCAGTTGCCGCAATGTGGCGCCCTTGTTGACGGACGGGGGCAGCACGTCGAGGAATTTATTGGCCGACAGGATGATGTCGCAACCGAGGGATTCTTCCAGGCGGGAAATTTCCGACTGGATGGACGGGTCGTCAAAGAAGAAGGAACAACGACGTTGCTGTGGCACGGGCTGGAGGCGCAGGCCTTTTACTTCGTTCATCTGTTCCATAACGGCCTGTTTACCGGGCCATTTCAGTTCGATGTTGTTCTGAATGGGTTGAACGGGCAACAACGTATGGCCGTCGAGAATGGTGGCGCCCACATCGCAGATGATGTAGTCGGGCGTGGGGATGACGGGGTCAGCAAGCAGCGGGAGAACCGTTTCTACGCCGCGGCCTGTTACGAAAATGAGTCGGAAGTCAGCGTTTTGCCGGATCAGGGCATACAGTTGTTCTTTGTGGGCCTGACTTCCTCCCAGGAATGTTCCATCTAAATCGGTGGCAAGGATCATTATCAGTGTTTTTGGTGATAGAATATGTGTCAAAAGCCATAGAGGGCTTGAATATCAGTGGGGTTAAGGGTTGGATAGCGTTCACAAAGGTACGGAAAATGCCGGGAGGGGCGGGGTGACAACTTGGCGAAACCGGTGACGATTAGTCACCCCGCTGACTTGTTTCATCCAGTGAAATTTATTATATTGGCCATGATGATACAGCCAAAACGATTATTTGACGCGGTAGCTTACCAGCAGGAAAAATTCCCTAAACCGGATATGGTCGCCTCCAAGGTGGATGGCAACTGGAAGCCGTATTCCACGGCGGCCGTCCAGGAAAATGCACAACGCCTTGCCGCGGGGCTCCTGGCGCTGGGCGTGGGCGGGAACGACTTTACGGCCGAAGGGGCAGACAAGATCGCCATCATTGCCAACAACCGTCCGGAATGGATTTTTACCGACCTGGCGGTGCAACAGGTAGGCGCCGTTCTGGTACCGCTTTATCCCACTACCAATCCGCTCGAAGTAAAATTCATTTTAAACGATTCCGCGGTGAAATACATTTTCGTGAGCAACCAGGAGATGTATGAGAAGATCAGGGACCTGATGCCCGAAGTGCCCTCGCTCAAAGGCATCTTTTCGTTCGACCAGCTGCCCGGTGTTCCGCACTGGTCGGAAGTGACGGCCAAAGCCACGCCCGAACTGGAAGTCAAAGTGAAAGAGATCGCCGCAGGCATTCCTGAAGAACATCTCGCCACCATTATTTATACCAGCGGTACCACGGGCACGCCCAAAGGCGTGATGCTTACGCATAAGAACATCGTTTCCAACGTCATGTTCTCCAAAGCGAGCTTCCCCTTCCCGGACGCGCCGGAAACCCGCGTCCTGAGCTTCCTCCCGCTCAATCACATCTTCGAGAAAACCGTTACCTACATCTATCTTTTCAGCGGCATCAGCATTTATTACGCGGAAAGTATGGACAAGATCGCCGATAACCTCCGCGAAGTGAAGCCCGATGGATTTACCACCGTGCCCCGCCTCCTGGAAAAGGTTTACGAGAAGATCATGAGCAAAGGCAACGAGCTCACCGGCATCAAGCGCGGGCTCTTTTTCTGGGCCGTGGGCCTTGGTAAAAAATACGACAACGTGGTCAGCAACGGCATGTGGTACAACATCCAGCTGGCGATCGCCAATAAACTCATCTTCAATAAATGGCGCGATGCCCTCGGTGGCAAGATCTCGTTCATCGTTACCGGTGGCGCCGCCGCTTCCGAAGGCCTGTTGCGCATTTTCAACGCCGCCGGGATCCCGGTGTACGAAGGGTATGGGCCAACTGAGAACAGTCCCGTTATCAGCGTGAACCGCCGTTTCCCGGCAGGGCTTACGCGATTTGGTACCACAGGCCCCGTGCTCGAAGGCGTTGAGCTGAAGTTCACGGAAGAAGGTGAAATCTGCGTACGCGGCGCATCCGTCATGAAAGGCTACTACAAGCGCCCCGATCTTACCGCAGAAACGGTGATCGACGGCTGGCTTCATACCGGCGATATCGGTACTTTGGTGGAAGGGAAATTCCTCAAGATCACCGACCGCAAGAAAGAATTGTTCAAGACCAGCGGCGGCAAATACGTGGCGCCACAGCCCATCGAGAACAAAATGAAGGAAAGCCCCTTCATCGAACAGATCATGGTGGTGGGCAACGAGCGCAAATTCGTGAGCGCGCTCATCGTTCCCTCGTTCTCCCTCCTCAAACAATGGATGAACCAGAACAATGTGCCCTTCACCACCAACGAAGAAGCCGTGAAAAATCCGCAGGTGCTGGAGATGTTCCAGAAAACGGTGGACCGATACAATGCCAATTTCAACCACGTGGAGCAGGTGAAGAAATTTGCCCTGATGTCTGCCGAATGGGGCGTGGATACCGGGGAAATGACGCCGAAGCTCAGTCTCCGCCGCAAAGTGATCCTCGATAAATACAAAGACATGATAGAGAATATCTACAACGTCTGACCAGTATATTCCGGGGCCGGCAGCCCATGCCGGCCCTTTTTCCTGTTGCTTCCCTGCCTGTAAACCCGTTAACTTTGTGACATGATACGTCCTGCAACCCCCAACGACGCGCCCGCGGCCATCCAGCTGCTCTTCCTCGCCATGGAAGACATTGCCCGCAAGATTTCCGGTACCAACGATATGCAGGTGGTGACCCACATCTTCGAGCACCTGTTCCGCGAGCCGGGCAACCAGTACAGTTTCGAGAATACATTGCTGTATGACGCCGGCAACGGTGTTGCCGGCATGATCGTGGGGTACGATGGCGGCAAGTTGCACCAGCTCCGCAAGCCCGTGCTCGACTACATCCGCTGGCAAACGGGCGCCGGCGTTTGTCCGGAAGATGAAACGCAGGCGGGTGAATTTTATCTCGACAGCATCGCCGTGGCGCCGGGGAACCAGGGCAAAGGGATCGGCGGCCAGCTCATCGACGCGGCGGTGGCGCGCGCGGCGGGTGAAGGCATGCGGAAGGCGGGGCTGCTCGTGAGCACAGATAACCCCGCCGCACAGCGGCTCTATGAAAGAATGGGGTTCAAGGTAGAATACACGATGCCCTTTGCCGGCGGCCGCTACCACCATCTCATAAAAAAGATCGACAACGCATAGTACCGAAGCGGCAGTAACGCGTCTTCCTCACTCACCTGACTATTTTCCATGCTGAAACCCATCTTTACGCTCCTCGTCGCCGCTTTCGCCTTCCCGGCGTTTGCCGCTCATCAGGAATCGATTGCATCCGAAGATTCCCTCCGCATTAAAGCGCTTCCCCGCGCGCTTACTTTTGACGCCTCCAAAGGAAGCCTGAAAGCCACGGGGAACGATGCTTTCATCCTTCACGCCAACAAGAATACCGACCTGTATTCCTTCGTAGACAGCAGTTTTTACGTGCACCAGGTGCCCATGGCCACCTTCGCGGCGGATGAAAAATTCATCTTTTCCGCTAAAGTCCGGCCGGAACCCAAGGCATTGTTCGATGGGGGCGCCCTGCTGCTCTACACCGATTCCTCCAACTGGGCCAAACTGCTCGTGGAACGGATGGACGACGGCCGCATCATGCTGGGCTCCTCGCTCATTACCGACCGCGTTACCGACGACAGCTACCACCGCGCCGTACATGCGGCGGAAGTGTATGTGAAGGTGGTGCGCTCGGGCAATATCTACGGTTTTTACTTCTCCGAAGACGGTAAAAAGTGGCAAATCCTGCGCACTTTCCGCTACCGACGGCCACAGGGGCTGCGGATCGGGTTCTATGCCCAGTCGCCCAAAGGCGAGGGAATGGACTTCCACGTGTCCGAAGTGCGATACCGGCCGGAAGCTTTCAAGGATTTCTACGCCGGGGAATAACATCCCGTTGCCATTCATCCAAATAATCGATGTCTGACTGACAATTATCCTATTTTGTCACGATAACTTTGAAAATCGGGACTTAATAGTGATGAGGAAATTAGGCTTATTGATATGGAGCATGGGCATGCTCGCGGGAACGGCGGCATTTGCACAGCAGCAACAAGGCAACCAGCAGCAGCAGGCGGAAATACTCGGCAAACTGATCGACGACCAAACTGGCAAGCCGGTTGAATATGCATCGGTGGCGCTCCTGAAATCTACGGACTCGTCTGTGGTAACGGGCATGCTGTCGAAAGGCAACGGCGATTTCGACTTCCGGAATATTGCGCCGGGTAAATACATCCTGAAAATTTACTTTATCGGGTACGAGACTTTCTTCAAGCCCGTAACCGTCCGCCAGAGCAGCGACGTCGGCAATGTGCGCCTCAAAACCACGGCCACGGCGCTGAAAGGTGTGGAAGTAGTGGGCGAGAAGCCGGCTTTCACGATGGAGATCGATAAACGCGTGTTCAATGTCGAAAAGAACCTCGCCAGCGTGGGCGGCACTGCCACCGACGTGCTCCGGCAGGTACCTTCCGTGAACGTGGATATCGACGGGAATGTGAGCGTGCGGAACGGTAGCCCGACCATTTTCATCGACGGCCGCCCGAGTACGCTTACCCTCGACCAGATCCCTGCGGATGCGATCCAGAGCGTGGAAGTGGTAACCAACCCTTCAGCGAAATACGACGCCGAAGGGATGAGCGGCATCCTCAACATCGTCCTGAAAAAGAACCGGAAAGCCGGCATCAACGGCCTCATCCAGGGCGGATATTCCTCTACGAAAAGTTCCAATGCCGGCGTCGATCTCAACGCACGCCAGGGGAAAATTAACCTGTTCCTGAACTATAGCCTGCGCGACCGCCGCTCGCCCATGAAGCAGCACATGTTCCGCAAGAACATCGACGGCAACGACGTGAGCTATATGGACCAGTACCAGGACGGTGAGTTCGGCCGCCGCTTCCAGAACGGGCGGCTCGGGTTCGACTGGTTTATCGACAACCGCAATACGTTGACGGTTTCCCAGGGCATTACGGCCGGGGATTTCAATAACCTCAACACCCAGGAGATATTCGACCTGAACGGTAATAAAGAGCGCATCCAGCGAGGGTTGGGGCGGAACGACAGCAAGCATAATTTCCGGAACTACGCCACACAGGTGGGTTACAAGCGGACGTTCTCCAAAGAAGGCCGCGAACTGACGGCCGACGTGACGTACAACCGTGCCAATAACCGGAACAACAACGATTATAGTCTCCAGTATTTCGATATGGCCGGTGAGCCGAGCAATTCGCCGAACCGGCCCGAAACGCGGTATGGCACCGGGAGCGGGAATACCACGTACCTCACCGCACAGGTCGATTTCGTGACGCCGCTGACCGAGAAATCGAAGGTGGAAGCGGGCTTGCGGTCGAACAACCGCCGGTTCAACAATATGCTGAGCACTTTCGGGAAGGATTTTACGAGCGGGGAATTCGCGTATGATTCCAGTCTTTCCAATGACTACCGCTATACCGAGCAGATCAATGCGGCGTATGTAAGTTATACGGGAGGATACGGGAACTTCGGGTTCCAGACGGGTTTGCGCGCGGAGCAGTCGTTTTATACCGGCGAATTGCGGAACGTGAAGGGTGCATCCTACGAGATCGATTATCCCATCAGCCTGTTTCCCAGCGTTTTCCTGTCGCAGAAACTAAAGGGCGATCATGAATTACAGCTGAATTACAGCCGCCGCATCCAGCGGCCCTGGTTCCGCGACCTGCTGCCCAATATCGAGTACAACGCCAATTCGGCGCGAAGGGGCAATCCTTCGCTGGCGCCGGAGTTCACGAATTCCTTCGAGTTGTCTTATTTGAAGGATTTCAACCGGAAAGTCAATGTGCTGGCGTCTTTATACTTCCGCAACACCAATAACGCGATCACGAATTTTTACCTCGATACCACGCTGGTGCTGGACGGACAGGAGCGCAAGGTGCTGCTGAACTATCCCATCAATGCGGACCATCGCAATTCCTATGGCGCGGAGCTGACCGTTCGCACGCAGGTGACGAAGGGTTGGGACATTACGACCAATGTGAACATGGCACAAACGAGCGTGAGTGCGCAGAACCTGGACAACAGCGGATTTATCTGGTTTGGTAAAGTCAATAGTAATACGAAGCTGCCCTGGAACCTCACGTTGCAGGTGACCGGCGAGTACGAATCGAAGCAGATCCTGCCGCAGGGGGAAGAGGCGCCGGAGTATCAGATCGATTTGGGTCTGAAGAAGGATTTTTTAAAGAAGAAGAACCTTTCCGTGATGGTGGGGCTCAACGATATTTTCAATACCGACCGGGATTTGAGCTGGACGAAGACCTCGTTTTCCGAATCCGAGCGTTACCGCAAGCGGGTTTCCCGGGAGTTGCGCGTGAATGTGAGCTGGCGCTTCGGGAAGATGGACGCGAAGATTTTCAATAAAAAGAAACGTGGTGGTGAAGAAGGTGGTGGCGATATGGGAGGCGACGGCTTCTGATCTTCCGGATTTCGGAGAAATCCTCTTCTCACACTGAGATATTCCCGGTCATTTTTCGATGGCCGGGATTTTTTTGTCCGACATTCGGTTAGCCGCTTGATACGGCTGTTTTAGCACGATAAGGGCCCATTTTTACATTAAAGGGCTGGAATCCGCCGATTTATCAGAAAAAATGGTTATCTTTTTCATTCATCCACAACGATTTCTATGCTGTCTCTCCAGGCCATCACAGATCCGGTGTACACGAAGCCGGCCAAATCGAGTTTCTTCGAGCGTTTTATCCGCGACCCGAGAGACTTGCCATTCGTATACCTGTCTATCCGTATCACTTTGGTGCTGGGTATTACGGCATTGCTGTTGTATATGCCTTTTGTCGACGGCTGGCTGTGGGGTGTTATCGCCGCGGTGTACCTGGTGTTCAATAACGCGGTGTTCAAGGGGCCGTTCGGGTTGATGTTGCATTGCACGTCGCACCGTGCGTTTTTCAGAAAGGAGTACGGTTTCATGAACCATTATCTGCCCTGGGTGCTGGGCCCGTTGTTCGGGCAAACGCCGGAAACGTATTACAGCCATCATATCGGGATGCACCATGCGGAGAACAATATGCCGGAAGACGAGAGCAGTACCATGAAGTTCCAGCGCGATTCTTTCCGCGGGTTTTCGATGTACCTGGGTTCCTTTTTCTTTGCGGGGGTGTACCATTTGTGCACTTACTTTTACCGGAAGAACCGGAAACGGCTCCTGTACCGCTCTGTGCGCGGGGAGTTGTTGTTCATCGCTATGTGCGTGGGGCTGAGTTTCGTGAACTGGCCGGCTACTTTGGTGGTGTTCATCATCCCGTTCGTCATTTCCCGTATTATCATGATGATGGGCAATTGGGCGCAACATGCCTTTATCGACGCCAGCGATCCGGGGAACCATTACAAAAACTCCATCACCTGTATCAATACGAAATACAACCATAAATGCTGGAACGATGGCTATCATATCAGCCACCATGTGAAACCCAATATGCACTGGACGGAGCACCCGGTTTACTTCCGGCAGACGTTGCAGGAGTATATCGATAACGAAGGCATCGTGTTCGACGGTATCCATTTCCTGCATGTGTTCCTTTGGCTGGTGACGCGGCGGTACGACAAGCTCGCGCGGCATTACGTGAACATCGGCGACCGGTTCGCTACGGATGAAGAAGTGATCGCGTTCCTGAAGGTGCGTACGAAGAAGATCCCGGAAGCGGAACTGGAATTGGGCGTGATCAGGGCCTGAGCCAGGTGATTGTTTTTCAATTACATAAAAGCAAGAAATCGTATATTGGGGGAGGGTATGGATCATTCCCATCCCGTTAAAAATTTATTCCTAAACCGAAGTATTACCTATGAAAACGCAGTTGCTGCTGTTGTTAATGATTTGTTCTGTTTGCCCGCTTTTCGCCCAAAATGTTTACCAGATCCGCGCCGACAGTGTCCGGATTTACAATGTCTGCGACACGGCGGAGCTCATTCTTGAAAACCGTACGAGCCAGGTAAATGGTTACCTGTTCAACAAAGGGAACGGCCGTACGGAATTCCGTAAACTTAAGCTGCTGAATGTTGGAGGATCGCGGCTGGCCATCGCCGGTCAGGACACGATCGATCTCCGTACGTTGAATATCGTTGGGATGGATACCGCTTACCGTTCGGGCGATAGCCTCCGTTTTGAAAAAGGCGGCAGAATAACCAGCCTGTACGCGCCCTTGCCGGCGCCGGAAGGTTACATCCTGAACAGGATGAGCATTCCGCAGCAGGCTTCGTTCAATATCAGCGGCGAGGGGCGGACGTCTGTCCGTTTTTCGGTCATCCGCAACGGTTCCAACGGGTTCATGAACAGCTTTATTCTGCTGGACACTACCGGCACCCGGGGCGCGAACATTCAGTTGACCGGCGGAGATACTGCCGGGGTGGCGATGTACGTCAATAATGGCGCGACGTGGGTGAAGCGGATGGAGATCGGGCCTACGGGTAATTCCGGCTTTTACAGTAATCTGTCGGCAACTGGGAGCTTTACGATGGGCCACGGCGTGGAGTTTGCGACGCTGAACCTGTTGGGGAATACGGGCAGTTTTATGGTGTACCCGAACCGGGGCATCGCGCCGCCCACATACACCACCCGGAGCAACGGTACGAAAATCGTGTTTTACAGTGCTTTGAGCGCAACCAATACAGAATTTGCATATGGCCTGGAAACCCAGCATTTATGGCAAAGTGTGCCTACGCCTGCTGCCAATACGGGTTTCAAGTGGTACGGCGGTACCCGGGAAGCCATGAAACTTACAGGTGAAGGAGTGCTGACCGTTCAGGATAGAATCCGGACAGATCTCATTTGGGGCGATTCGTCGGGGCTGGTCATCAGCGGGAACAATTCCGAAGATACATTGATATTGATCGGCGGAGGAACAGGGCCCGTGTCTGCCAGGGGCGGCCAGATCAACCTGCATAGTGGTGGAGATACGGCCAGTACCGCCCGCGGCGGGATTACTTTCCATACCGGCATCGTCGTCAATGGTGCGCAGCAACCGGAAAGGATGCGCATCACGGGCACCGGGCGCGTAGGTATCGCCACCAATGTGCCGCATTCCACCTTGCAGCTGATGGGCTCCTTCGCGCCAAGGTCCACCACGGTTACCAGCAGCCTCAGTCTTACCGAGGAACATTGCAACGTGGCGGTAGACAATACTGCGGCGGCAACGATCACCCTGCCCCTGGCAATCAGTTGCGGCGGAAGGGAATATTCGATCGTGAAAACTTCAGCGTCTGCCGCAGCGGTAACGGTAATCGCCAGCGGAACCGATAAGATCAACGGCGGTACTTCCGTGTCGCTGGCCACTCAGTTCAAAACCGTGAGCCTCTGGAGTAACGGGGTATTTTGGCTGATCAAATACGCGAATTAGGGTTTTTTGAAATCGAGCCCTTTTTCCTGCAGCGCCGCCTTCATTTTGGGCAAAGAAGCCGGGCCCATACCATGCAGCGACATAATTTCCTTTTGCGTATATTTCGAAAGCTTTCCGGGCGTATCGATGCCAAGAGATTGCAAAGCCCGGCGTGCCGGGGCGGAAAAGGCCGCCAGGAACCCGTCGGGCGGGCGCGCTTCGGCCTCGCATTGCGGGCAGGTGGGGCAGTCGGACGATTTGTAGTATTGGTGCCCATTCGGGCAGGTGCGGAGTGATTTGGCTGGGGGCATGGGCTGGAGGTTTGCTGTAACGTAAATTACCATTTTAACTGGATATCATCATGTTGACAGGTGCTAAACTCGTTGGATTGATACTGTTGCTCGCCGGACTGGGCCTATGGTTCATTACGTTCCGGAAAGTGCGCAAAGACCCGAAAAACACGAAAGTCCGCTGGCTGTTCACCGCATCGTTCGCGCTGGAGATTGCCGGCATCGTTTTGCTGACTGAAGGCTGCGGCAGCCGCGTTTTTTCCGAATAGCATGTTGAAGGCCATTTTGACGATTTCATGCGGGCTCGCGATTATCGGGAGCAAGTTTAGTTGCTGGTGGTTCAGGTATGAGATCGGGAAGCTGTATCACCGGTACATAGAACGGGACATTCCGTTCAGCCCGTGGGATGCGTTTTCCACTTACGGGTTCCTATGGCTGTTCAAACGGATAGATTACCAGGGAATACTGACCGATTACCCCCGGGATACATGGCTGCCGAAGCAGATACAGCTCGTGAAGCGGTTGAAATGGTTGACTTTCCTGCTGTTTATGATAACCTTGTCTTTAATAATTCTTGTAAGTGTGATGCAATAACATGGCCCACTACTACATGGAGCACCACTCCGATGAAAGCTTCCTGGTGTACCGGGAAGATGTGCTGCTGCTGACGGTCCACCGCCGGCGCGGGTGGGACACTGTGCTGCGTTCTGAATATTTCCTGGGCGAAAAGCGCATCATGGCGGCGAGCCTGTCGGAGTTCCTGTGGTCGTGGCGGTTGAAGATCACTTTTCTCGACCCGGCCTATTCCATTGCCCGCGAAGGCAACGGGGTAGGGAAGTTCCGGGTGCCGGAGGGAGTGATCGAAGTGAAGCATGCGGTGCTCAGGAACCCGGTCCGGACTTTCTGGCTTAATGGCGAAAAGATGGGGTTCGCGGACATGAACATGCGAAAGTCTTTCGCGCCGTTTGAGTATCAGTTGGAGCTGAGCGGCTCGCCGGAACTGGAAATGTATTTCCTGCTGGCGATGATTTTGTCGGAGCCGGATATGACAACTTAAGATAATAATCCTATGGAACCATCAAACCTGGTTACGAGATATGCTAATATAGGTTTTGGCCAGCCCGTTATTGTTGGCCGGCGGTTAACCGTCCACACGGTGATCTCCATGGCGCAAAACATGCCCATCGAAGAATTGCTGGAAGATTTCGAATTGTCGCTGGAAGAAGTGAAGGCTGCCGTATGGTACTGCAAAACCAGGGCTTGCGGCATGATGACGCAAACTACCGATAAATATTGCGACGGCTGTATGCTGCGGAGTATCCATGATGGATGGAAGTTTTGCGCAGAAGATTATGACGAAATAGACGGTTTTGCCGTTGCAAAAGACGGGAAATCCGCGGCGCTGATGACGTTGGCCGAGCTCGAGGAATCCGAGTTTGGCAATATGGGCTGGGTGATCGCGGAAATGGTGGAAAGGAAGTTGAATGAAATGGGGGAATCGTAGGATTTAACAGGATTATTTCAGTTTCAAACTATATGAATATTCAAATTACAGCTATCGCCGACGGATACATCGCTTTCAATTCGCCCCTGGGGAATGGCGTAGCCAGGTGCCAGGACGTAGGGATCGAAGTAGGTGGTACATATAGCGTCGAGTTTGATGTTGATGTGGTATTGAGCCTTGCCGAACATTTTATCAGCAAAGGCCATCCTGATCCTTCCATCAACTGGAACGGGCAGCACAACATCATCTGCGGCAGGGTGGAGTCGATCGATCAGGATGAAGATGTATGCCTGCGGCTTTCGCCGGATTGTATCATTATTTTTTCGCAGCAGGTTGGGATGCTGGAAGTGGGGGATATCGTGACTTTGAAAATTCCGCGGGAATTGTTCAGGGTTTCGATTATCGGGAGGTAGGTCGGTCTGCAAAATTGACAATCAATAAATTGCTGCCTTGCTGATCAGGATTTAAAACAAGATTGCAACTTCATTTGCAGCGCTGAATTTTAACGGTTTTCTTTTGTATCAGAATGCATCAACCCATTCACCCTCAAATCACTTCTTGCGAAAAAAGTTAGCAAAAACAGTTTTTGTTATTTAAAATTTACTTTTATATTTGACCCGAATTGAACTGTTTCCACCTATGAAATGCGAAATGTTCGATCGACATGAGTAAAAGAGGAATCCCTGCCCAGTTGACCCGGTGAGAGTAGATTTTTAAATTGACAGTTATTCCCGCATCATTCAAGACTTTTTAAGGAGTCCATATGCCTGTGTACCGATTGTTTGCAGCCGTTTGCTGCCTCGGTCTGGTCACCTTTGCGCGCGCGCAACAGGTACCCGCCCGTTTACCCATTGCCGTAGATTCACTCAAGAATGGTCTAGGTAATAGCAGCCCCCTCATCCGGCAAGCCCTTGTGGAATCATTGAACCGCCTTCCTGCGAACGCAAGGCAACTGCCAGCTATTCCCGGCAGCCAACTGCCATCGCCCGCATTCAAGGATATCAAAGACCCACTCCGCGGGCAATTCCTGTCTTACATCCAGGCCTCTTCCGGCACCGCGAAGTTCAACCAGCTCCAACAGGGATTCGGCGTCCTGAAAGACTCCGCCCGGATGGAACAGTTCCTCGATAACAAACTCCGCGGCTTCTATGCCCTCTTCAAAGACCATCCCGCCGCCAGTCAACTCAAGCTCCCCGGCAAACCCGAAAACACCCTCCGAAAAGCCAGCGCGCAAACCGCCTTTGGCGACACCACCGGCAACGCCTCGGGATGGTGGTCCAACGTGGAGATCCAGGACCGTTTCGCACTCGGCTCCATTCCCGTCAATCTCCAATACGCCAATGTTTCAGGATACAGCCGGTTCGGGCACGATTTGTCGGGCGAAAACCTGGGCAACTTTAAATTCGACCGGGAGGCGTATCTGCAGAAAGTCTCGGCCCACGTCCGCAAAAACTACGACCTGAAGAAATATTTCCTCGACGATATCGATTTCAAATCCCAGCTCAAGCAATTCGCAGATACCCGCATGAAATCCCTCGCAGGAGCGGGCGACAGCCTCGCCAGGCTCGTCCGGCCGGAGGATCTCATCTACTTCGACAGCGCCCAGCTGCGCAACCAGCTCCTGGCAAACGCGGCGGCCGACAGCCTCCATCGTTTCGCTGAAAAAGACCTGGACGCACATCTTTCCAAATTATTACAGCTGCAAAAAGAGCTCGGCGGTAGCCTGGACGTGAATTCCATGCTGAACCGCCAGCACGCGGTGCGCGGCCAGATCGATCAGATTATCGACAATCCCGCTTCTGTAGCCAATATGGCCGGCGATCTCATCCCCATGAGCGGCCTGCAGCGCCTTTTTCTCAAAATTCGCGAGTTGAACGTGGGCAATATCGCCGCCAACGCCAGCAAAGGCTCCGTATCCGACCTGTTCATGACCGGTGCCGCTGGCTCGATGCTCAACAAGAATAAATTCCTCATGCTGGGCGCCGGCAAAACCCGGCAGGCGCTGCCATACGATATGGGGCTGGAAGGCGGATTGAACGCTCCGTCCAGCAGCCTGCAATTTCTCCGGATGGGCAGGGGAGAACTGGGTGCTGCGCACCAACACGTGTCGATGGTGAACGCGAACACCCGCCGAGATCCTCGTATGCCGGACGTGCGCGTCCTCAAGCAGAATATTTTCGCTGGCGCACTTTCGAACCAGTTTTCCTTCGGCGATTACGGCAAGCTCGATTTCGAAATTTCCAAATCGAACAGTTCCACCGGCGGCGCCGGGCCCACGGGCGACCATGCCGCCGTATCCAAAGCCGCGATCGCGCATTTCTTCGACGATTTCTTCGTGACGCTTTCCACGGGCCTACGCTATAGCGGCGAGGTGCAGGACTGGGGCACCACGCACAGCGTATATTTCAACTACTCCGGCCTCGGCTACAACAACCCCGGCAACCCGTATGCCCGCAGAGGCATGATCGCCTACGGCCTGCAACTGAAACGCTCCTGGCTGAAAAACAAAGCCAGCGTGCAGTTGCGTACCGATTTCCGGGACATGGCCCGTTCCGCCGTGTCGGGCAGCCAGTGGAAGAACCGGACATTGGCGCTGGACGGGCGTTACCGCCTGTCGAAGAAGCTCACGCTGGGCGCCCGCATCCATGAGAGCAGTATGCGGTCCACGGGCGAACATGGCCGCGACGAAGTATTCGTGAACCGGAAGGTGTCCTTCAATTCCCAATGGAACGCGAAAATGGGCGGGCTACGCTTTTTCAACCAATCCGCCCTCGGGATGCAGCAATTGCATTACCTCACCTCCGCCGGCCCCCTGAAGAGCCTGTTCCTCAATACGCAGGTCAGTCACACCATACCCATCGGCGAACGGATGATCTCCACCAATATATTTTACAACCGCGATGTGCGCAATGCGGCCATTTATGGCAATCTGCTCACGATAGACGCGGGGTATCATTACCGCCTGCTGAAAGTGCTGCAATGCGGCAGTAGCCTCACATTCCTCGATAACAGGAACGTCGTGAGCCAGGCAGGCATCCGGCAGCAGGTGGCCGCCACGCTGCTCCGCCGCTGCCAGGTAAACCTGAGCCTGGACGCGCGCAAAAGCTTCATGGATTCTCCGCAGAATTATCTCTACGGGAACTTCCGGAGCGAGGTGTCATTCTTTTACATGTTGAACTAAAGCCTTATGAAGAGATATTTTTCGTTGCTGTTGATGCTTGTGTTTCCCGCGTTGGTACATGCCCAGTTGACGGTCAATTTTATGCCGGAAGTGCAAGGCCGGACGCTGGAAGGCGTTATGTCGGCCAAACTGATGAACAGCCAGCAGCGCCGCAGTTGCTACATGGTGGTCCGCATCACCGTTGCCGGCGGCGGACTGATAGCTGAAGCCAAAACACCCGCGTTCGACGTACAGCCCGGCATGAACCTCATCCCGCAACACGCGGCCTATAACGCCGCGTGGAAATTCGGGAGCGGGAAAGTGGCAATAGTGGTGAAGCAAAGCCATCAGTTCCCCGAAGGTGAATATGAATACTGTTTCGAGCTGTACGAGAACGTGAAAGGCGCGCCGGGAGAACTGGTAGCCGATCAGTGCTTCAATTACGACCTGCAGCCGCTGAGCCCCCTCATGCTCACGGAGCCCTACGAAGGCGACCAGATCTGCGATAAACGGCCGCCGCTCTTCTGGCAACCGCTGCTGCCGGCCATTCCGGGAATGGAATACCGGTTGCTGCTCGTGGAAGTGAAAGAAGGCCAGGCGCGCGCCGAAGCCCTTCACTACAATATGCCTGTCATTCGCCAGGCGGGCATCCAGGCGCCTATGCTCCTGTATCCGCCGCTGAGCCGGGAGCTTACCGAAGGAAAGAAATACGCCTGGCAGGTGACGGCCGTTCGCAACGAAATGGTGCTGGCCAGGAGCGAGGTGTGGGATTTTACGGTGAAATGTGAAGACACCTTGGCCAAGCGCCCGGTAGACAGCTACCGCAGCATCGACGATCTCGCGAAAGGGAACTTCTACATCGCCGAAGGCAGGATATTATTCTCCGTAGACAACTATCACGCCGCGAAACCGCTGGACTATACCGTCACCAGTATCAGCAAGCCGAATGAAAAGCTGCGCAAGCTGCCGAAGGTGGACCTGCAGACCGGCCGCAACCAGATACTCATCGATCTGGACGGGGTGAAGGGCATGGTTGACGGGGATTATTACCTGCTGTCTGTCCGCCTTCCGAATGGCGAAACCAAACAACTCCGTTTCCTCTATAAATCTGAAAACGAATGACCATGCGTGTGCTATTGACGCTCCTGACAGGGGCCGTGTTAATGCTGGCCTGCCAATCGAAACGGCAGCGGGCGGAAAAAATGAGGGAGCTTTCCCTGCTCGACGAGAAGGAGGCTTCCGGCTGGAAGATGCGCCTGCGTTACCTTCCGGAGAACGGTAAAGATACCAGCGCATGGAACCTCGTGTTGCGGGTGGAGCATGCAAGCGGACTGCCGCAGAAAATGCTGAACGATCCTAAATTCAGCTTCGGTATCGATTCGCTTTTTGAAGTAATTACCCCTGCAGATACGGTGTCGCCTTTCATGGCGATCCGCGTGGCGAACGGACAAACGAACGGCGCGGAATATATGATCACGTTCGACCGGAGCGCGCTCCGGCATTCAACCGGCGTACAGCTCCGGTTCAGGGACTGGCTGTTTTCGCAGCGCGACCTGTACTTTCCCCTCAACGTAACATCCATTCATCAATTAGATTCAATCTATACCCGGATATGATAAGAAGTGCCTCAACGAAGAAGAAGATCGCCATTTTTTTCCTTGGGCTCATGACCCTGGAAACGCTTGTGCCGCTGAAGGGGCTGGCTTTGACCAGCGGGCCCATTCAGCCGGAAATGACCCAGTTCCAGCCGGCCGGCATGAGCGATATGGTGGATTTGTTCACGGGAGATTTTAAGTATAATATTCCGTTGATGGACGTGGATGGGTACCCGGTGAACCTGACGTATTCGCAGGGAGTGGGGATGGAGGATGAAGCCTCCTGGGTAGGCCTGGGGTGGAATCTGAATGTGGGCTCCATTACACGGCAATTGAAGGGGATACCGGACGATCATATGGCAGAACGGGTAAATTCCATTCAGCATATGAAACGGAAGGTGACCACAGGTGGCCAGTTCCGCGCGAGAATGGAAGTGACGGGCTTCAATGTGGCCAAACTGGGAGGCTCTGTTTCCATGGGTGTTTTTTATGATAACTATACCGGCTACGGCGCGGAAGTTGGCGTAGGCGCGAATGCAGGGCTCATGTTAACGGGGAGGAATGCCAGTGGGTTGACGCTGGGCCTGAATGGAGATATGACCTCTAATACTTCCAGCGGGGTTTCCTCCAAGCTGGGGGCTTCATTGGGGATATCAATGACAGACGATAATCAGATGACCTCGAGTATAAACGGGAACCTTAGCCTGGGCTACAATACGCGGGAAGGCCTTAAGAGCCTCACTATGGGCGGTTCCTTCAATCCGGGAGGGCTAAAGGTGATGGAGGGTTACTGGACAAGGGACCTCAATACGCCGGTGTTTTATCCTGCCCCTGAAATCGCTTTCCGCAGCTCGAGCCGCACCTATTCGCTGGACCTCGGCGTGGCCGCCACGGTTGTTAATGTCGGCTTTGGTGGTACAGGTTATAAAACAATCCGCGAAGTGAAAAGCGAATTCAACACACATTTTGCGTATGGTACGATGTATTCTGCGGAAGGGAAAGACAATGATAATGCGCTGATGGATTTCATGCGTGAGAAGGATAATATTGTCATCAAGGACATGAATCACATCGCGCTGCCGATTTCCATGCCGGACGTATTTAACTATACGAGCCAGGCCGGTAGCGGACAATTTGCTTTGTATAAAGGTGGTTCGGGGATGTATTTTAACAACAAGAAAATAGATGAAACCGAGAACTTTACGCTCGGGGGCGATTTTGGTTGGGGATGGAATTTCCATGGCGGTATTTCGCTTTTTGAACAGAATATCCAGGACATAACCGGCAAATGGACAAGCGGAAATAACATACAGAAAAGCATTGATTTTCCTGGAGACGGCAGCGATATCCGCGAAGAAAAAACTTATTTTAAAACAATAGGGGAGCAAACAATAGAAGATGCAAATTTCGTATCGGCCATCAGAGACGAAATGCCCGTGTCGATTTCAATAAAAGGCCCGGATGCCCAAAATAGCCTGCAGGCTCCTAACGTAGCCACCGCGAATGCTCCTTCGGCAGGCTATAAGAAAAACGGACGCCAGTTAAGAAATACCACGATACAATATCTGACTGCTGCAGAAGCAAACACCGCAGCGGTGGAACGAAAGATTTACAATTACCCGGCCAACAAATATGTCAACGGCCAATTTACCCCGCAAGCCTGCCACCAGGTGGCAGGAGTGGTGCCGATAGACAGGGTTAGTTATCGCCGGAAGAAACACCATTTGTCGGAAATGACGGTTGTGGGTGGCGATGGCAAACGGATGGTGTACGGTCTGCCAGTTTACAATCATTCGCAGAAAGAAATATCCTTCGCTACCGATACGATGAAAAGCCGTACGGGGCGGGCTACCAATCTGGTTAAATACAGGTTGGATGGATCGAGGATATTCCATAAACCTGCCGGTTCGAACGAATATTATTCCGAACAGGACCAGCCGGGGTATGCCTCTTCGTTTATGTTGACAGCCATCCTCTCACCCGATTATGTGGATGTAACCGGAAATGGGTTGACGGAAGACGATCGGGGGACTTACGTCAAATTTAACTACACCCGGCATTCCGAAGGTTACCGATGGCGTTCGCCTACCGGTGTTCAGGAGGCAACTGTCAATCATGGCATGCTGGCCGATCCGGACGATGATAAAGCCAGCTTCGTTTATGGTGAAAAGGAGCTTTGGTATCTCCATTCCATCGAAACCAAAACGAAAGTCGCGTATTTCATAACGGAGGCAGACAGGTTAGATGGAGCTGGTGTAAAAGGCTTGCACGGCGGGCTTTACACGGCTGCAACGGTCCCTGCCGATCAGCGGCAGTTAAGGCTTCGGGAAATTCGGCTTTATAGCAAAACGGACCATGTTACCCCCATCAAATCGGTAATACTGAAGCAGAGCTTCTCGTTGTGTAAAGGTTCTACGCTGGACCCGAACATCGGCAAGATGGCGCTCGATTCGTTATACTTTACCTATGGTAAATCCACGCGTGGAATGCACCACCCGTATGTTTTTTCCTATAAGAAAACGGCCGGTGCAAGCAACGAGTATGGCGGGTATGGCGTATTGCAAACCGACCGCTGGGGCACGTTCAAGCCAAAAAATGCTTCTCCCGGCGGGTTACTGAATGATGAATACCCGTATTCCGTTGGCACGGTCCCGGACCTTTGGTTGCTGAACAAGATCGAATTGCCGACCGGAGGAACGATCGATGTTAAATACGAGGCAGACACTTATAGCTATGTGCAGAACCGGCAGGCGATGAAAATGGTGAGTATGAATGACGTGAAGATGCTGAATGCAAGTGGTGCCCATACGGATGTATTTACGGACATGCGGAAGTTGAAATTGGCGAAGGTGCCCGGCGTTACGAATTTGCAGGAGTTCAGGGATAAATACCTCAGCGGCAGCAAATATCTCTATGGAAAGATGTATGTTAACCTGACCGATAAGCCGCGGGACCAGAACGGGAATAACTATGATTGGGTTCCCTGTTATGCGGAAGTTACCGGCGTAACACCAGAGTCCGATAGCATCATAGTAGACCTGGAAGCCACCGGCGTCGGAAATAGGTCTGTAAATGCCTTCCTGGCTGCGGCTTATCAGCGGATGCGGCTGGATTATCCACGTTATGCCTGGCCGGGTTACAAAAATAAAATCGCCGACGATATGCCGCTGGATGCGGCGATGAACGCCCTCAGCAATGCGTTGGGCAATTTCAGGGAAATCCGGGAAGACTTCAACGAGCGCGCATTGCGCAAGGGTTTTGCATCCGGCTTCAATAAAGCCAAAAGCTTCATAAGGCTCAGCGCATTCGATAAGGAAGGCGGCGGGGCCCGTGTAAAAAGCCTGGAAACGCGGGAGATTTGGGACGGTGGCCCGGAAGAAGTCTCGATCCAGCGATATAGCTATACGACCGAAGGGCCGAACGGTGCCGTTATCAGCTCTGGCGTAGCGGCGTACGAGCCATCGATCGGTGGTGATGAAAACCCTTTCCGGCAGCCGGACCCTTACACGCAGGTAAACAGAAAGGCGCTGGATAATGAATATTACCTGGAAGAGCCATTCGGGGAAGCCCTGTTCCCGGCACCAACAGTGGGATACCGGAAAGTGAGGGTCGAAAACCGGTCTGCAATAGATGAGTCGCGGAATACCCCTGTGAGCCAGACGGGATACCTTCAGTACGAGTTCTATACAGCAAAAGAGTTCCCTACGGAAGTGGAATGGACGAATTTACAGAAATACGAAAAACGACCGCCGGCCTTCAGCTCTTTCTTCGGTGGCAAAGCTATCCATGAGCTGGCACTGTCTCAGGGCTACCTCGTGCGGATGAATGATATGCACGGAAAACCCAGGGCCGAGCGCGTGTTTAACCAGTTGAAGGAAGAGATCTCCGCTACGGAATACTTTTATAATGCCGAGGAGCGGGGAGGTGCCATGCGGCTAGTAAACAAGGTAGATGTGGTAGGAAGCGACGGCGCCATAACGAAAGACCAGATTTTGGGCCGCGAAATGGATATGATCGCAGATATGCGCGAAGGAGAAACATCCAACTTCGGTACTACGATCCAGGTCGGGATGGATGTTTTCCAGCTAGGGTTGTTTACGATCCCCATCCCACACTGGCCGAAGGCATCCAATATCGACTACCGCCTGTTCAGATCGGCTTCTGTCGTGAAAACCGCGAGCTATTACGGGGTTGTGCAAAAGATCGTCAAAAAAGTAGACGGCTCTTCGGTTACCACCTATAATCTGTTATTCGATAAACTGACCGGCCAGCCGGTAGTGACGGCTGTAGAGAATGAATTCAATGATCCAGTGTATTCCCTGAATATCCCTGCATATTGGATTAATTCTAGAATGGGGCATGCCTATCAAACGGCTAATATGATCTACCGGCAGCTAAAGGTGGACGCCAATGGCGATGTATCGGCCTTGTATAGACAATATCTCTTGCCGGGAGATGAGCTAGTAGACATCGAACGGCCAGGGCAGCGCTTCTGGGCCATTCAAACCGCCAAAACGCCAGGGGGCCGCTGGAAATGAGATTGATAGACAGGATGGGCACATTGGCCAAAGACGTATTGGGCGATTTTAAAGTGGTCCGTTCCGGCAACCGCAACCAGATGGGCGCTTCGGCTTCTTCAATTGTTAGTCTGGAAAAACCATACGATAACCTCAGGTTAAAAATGGACGTTACGGCCAACCTGGCGTCTTTACAAACCATAGAGGCCAAAGCGGTATTGTTCTCGGAAGATTGGGGGCAACCGTTGCCATGCAAGCTGTTGTCGTGCCCGGAAGGGTACATTGCCAGTCCGGACGGGCTCAGATGCCTGCAGCCGGCAGCAACCCCTCCGGGAACAGATCCACTGAATTTGCAGGTATACACCAACCAGTTTACCATGGCCGATTTTTGTACCCAAACATGGATATACGCCGCCTCCAATAGCAATACTCCCTTACATACGATTTCGTCCACTAATTTCTGGAGCGGAGGCTCACAGGGCGGCAGATTGGGACGGAACACAATCTGGCCAAGAAATACCTCGCTTAACACCTGGTATCGCATCGTTTACCATATTCCCGTTACAGAAGCCAAGACTTATTACATCGGTTACGCAGCGGATGATTCGGTGAAAGTGAGATTGAATGACACTTTGGTGGGCGTATCCGATTTCACCAGTTGGAAAGTAAAACCGATCCATCTGAAGAACGGGTACAACCGTTTCGAATTCGATTTCCTGGATAGCATGGGGGCCGGGGCTACCTATAACAGGCAAGGCCTGGGCTGGGAAATCTATGACAACAGCTGGAACGAGGTACTGGCGGCAAAAGATAATAATGCGCAAGACCTTACGGTATTCAGATCGTCCCGCACAATGGTAGATCCCGCGCGCGGCGAAAAGTACCAGGTATATAAACTGGGACCGGACCGTAAAACACCCGTTCAGGCGCTATATACCTGCAGCGGAGGCACCGGGATGGCTTCGATAGACGAGCCGTTCCCATATTGTGATGCCGTGCCGATGGGGGAATGCCCGACCGGGTATGTAAAAACCGCAGACGGACTGGGTTGTGTGCCTGCAGGAGGCGCGATGGTATATAGGCCGAAGATGAGTTTGGTGCGGGGAGACAAGGATCTGTCATACAGCGCAGCTGGAGCATTGATAAAAGACAGTAACAATAATGTGATCGGCAATTTCAAAGACTGCGAATTTGGCGGGTCCGGCAACGTGGCGGAAGGACATATTGGTTGCGGGAAATTGAATTTTATGACTAAACTGGACACCACAATAAGCGGTGCCACCAAAATGGGAATAAGGGCTTGTGTCGAAATTAGTGACTCCGCAGCATATTGCATTGGATATGGTGGCGCGAATGGCGTGGAAATCTGGATTGATGGCAGGCAGGTGGTCAATCTTCCCGCAGGCGGGACCGGATATAACGACCCGGCCGGGTACTGGCATATCAAACGGGTTACGCTGAAGCCAGGCAAGCACGTGTTCGATGTTAGAGGCGGGCTCGGTACCAAGAACTCCCTGGGCTTCGAAATCTACCGGAATACGGAAACCCAGTTATATCAAACATCCGGCCAGGCAAGGAACTACATATTTCAAGCAGGCAATCTGCCATATGGCAGCACCTTTTACGATACATACCTCATGAACGGAACTGGTACTGTTTTGGCCAGGAGGTATTCCTGCTCGGGCGCTGCGATAGATATTTGCGAAGGCAGTTGCGGCATGATCAGAATGTCTCGCGTGATCAATCCGTATGTAACCGGCCACCTCGGCAACTGGTTGCCTGAAAAGGAATACGCCTACCTGACCGACAGGCGGAAGACCCCAGCCAATACTACCGATGTTGTACGAAAAGGGGGATACTACACGGCATTTACCCCCTTCTGGCAATATAACGCCACGTCCGGCAAATGGCAGCAATCGGCAGATATCAATTGGGTAAACGCACGATGGATTACCCTCTACGATAACTATTCGCAAGAGCTCGAGAACAAAAACGCGCTGGGCCAGTATTCCGGAACGCGATTCGGCTATAAAGGCGCACTGCCGCTTATTGTAGGCGCAAATGCGAAATCGCGGGAGTTACATTACGACGGGTTTGAAGACTACAAATTCACGCTGTTGTGTACACCATTCGTCAATTGCCCGGGCGACGAGTTCGATATCCGAATGATCGTAGGAACGGATACTACCGGCTGGATTTCGAGTACCGAATCCCACACGGGAATGTACAGCCTCAAGTTAAAGGGGAATGTCACCCTGAACATGCAGCCCTTCGATGAGGAACATCGCACACTGCCTTATATCCTTACAAACGGGAATGGAGAATTTGAAAGGTCCATGCACAAATGGATGGGCATCAGCGGATTCAGTCCGATGCGCAGTCGCAAGTACATTTTGTCGATGTGGGTGAAAGACGGCAATCCAACGTTGGATAACATCCTTGTCTCGGTTTCGATCAACGGCCAGAACGTTACGGATAAGAAAAGACTGGCAACGGTGGAAGGCTGGAAATTGCTGGAATACCAGTTCGATATGAGCAATTATCCCCCCGATATCGCTGGCAACGTGCCTTTACTCATCTCGGGACCGGCGACTTGCTTTGTCGACGATATCCGGATTTTCCCATACGATGGCCAGGCGGTGACCTATGCCTACGACGACAGAACGCTCCGGCTGATGGCGGAGCTCGATGCCAACAACTTCGCTACGTTCTACGAATACGACGAACAAGGTGGCCTGATCCGCATCAAGAAAGAAACGGAGAAAGGAATTATTACGATCAAGGAAAGCAGATCCACATACCTGAAAAAGCTTTGAGCATGCAGTTGAAAAGTAAAACTATCGTTTGGATGACAATTGCCGCACTGGTAACGGCGGCAGGTGTGCTGGCGATGCCAGCCGTGATGAAATCGGGTACCGCGCAGAAAGAAGAGGTGGCGGAGGATAATTTACAGGATGCCGGGGTCACGGTCACTGCCCAGGATATGGCCGTCCTGGAGGAATTGGGCGGGCTGGGGCACCGGATCGACAGCCTCGACGCTTTCGATGTAACAGGTAGTATTCAGACCACTGATCCTGCCGACCCCTCCGGACCGCAAAAAGTGGATTTCCGGTATTGCAGGCAGGGTACCCGCCTGTATTACAAACTCGGAAAACAAGAGACGATCGTTTCGGAAGACGGTATGCTGCTCGTAGATCACCATGCGGAGAAAATGTTCCTCATGCCGTCGAAAGACGCTGAAACGCCCGGGATTCTCCCGTCCGGAAAACAAATCGCCGGTTTCTTCGCGGAAGAAGGGTACAAAATAGCCCGTCGGAAACGTGCAGGCCTTCAGTGGATTGAGCTGGAAAGGCCGAACCACGCTACCATGAAAGTATACCGGGTCGGGTACGACAATGCCCGTTTCGTCAGGGAAGTGTATATGCGGCTAACAGACCTTTCGGACCCTTTCAATACGGAAAAGGACCAGGTCATCCACGCTACTGTTGACAAATGGAGCATTTCCGATCCTGCGGCGGAGCTCTTTGATGCACGCCGCTACATCTCCCGGAAAGGCACACGATTTGTGCCCGTGGAGCCCTACAAACATTTTGCTTTCATCCAGCCCTAATGAGAATGACTATGCCTCCGATATTCCGCATATTTAAATTTCTGATAGCCATTGTGCTGTTTGCCCAGCCGGTAAAGGCAAACTTTTTGTCGTCGGTGGAACCATACCAGCAGCAGCTCACCGGGCGGTTCCGCAGCGGGGATACGCTGCTTTTGCGGGACGAGAAGTTTCAAAACCCGTCGATAGACTGGTCGTTGATCCAGAACCGGAAAGTATCCAACGTGATCGTCTTCGCGCTGAATCAGGATTCCTTGTACCTGGCAGGAAAATCATTTACCTGCAAGATCGATCTGAAGATTGAATACTGGAGCCAGCCAGGCCAGGCCGATCCTTTTGTGGAAGACAACGTATCGCTGGAAGTTAACTACGACACTACACGGGGTGCCGTATTCAAATCGGAAGAAAATTACCGGTTTCTTAACGGGCATCGTGTGAAAATCACCGTCAAGCAAATTTCCAGCGCGGAGCTGGGAGACGAGCTGCCCGGTTTATTCCGGCTCACCAGCCAGGTTTTTGTAGACCGTTCCTATCTTCCGGACCCTGCTGCACCGCCGGGTGAAATTTTTATTGCGGAAACAGGGATACAGGCCCCTGAAGCGCCCTCGGGCATGATGTCGGCCTTCAATATGCCGATTACCCAAACGCCCAACCGGGTTACCCTGCAATGGAATAAAATCGGGAGTTCCACGGAATACGACCTGGAATGGTCTTTTGTGGATGAGGAATCTCCTGAAGGGGCAGCGCTGGCCAACACGGCGAACCATGTGGAGGCATATCTCTCGAAGCTGTTCCGGCATAATGCCACAAGGGTAACTTTGGAGGGACAGTCGTACAATATCAACCTCGTTCATTTTACCAAATACATGGTGGTGAGGCTGCGCGGTGTTACGGTAGACCAAAACACGTTGATCCGCACGGAGCTGCCATGGGTATATAATATCACCTTTACCCAGGCGGGTGGCGCAGTCATCACTACACCTGGTGTTGTTACGCTGACCAATACCTGGCACAATTCGAATATGAGCTGGCAGTACAATGCCACATATGCGGAAAATGGCAAAAGGAAGGAAGTGGTGAGTTATTTCGACAAGTCGTTGAAAAACCGGCAAACGGTCACTTTGGCGAATAATTCCAACCTGGTGGCAGATGAAGCGCAGTTGACGGCAGTTGCGCAAACTACGATATACGACAGCTACGGCCGGCCCACGATCAACGTTTTGCCTGCGCCGCTCGACAGCCCGAAGATTTTAACCTATACCTCCGGATTGAACATATTGGAAGGTACCAATACGCAATATTCTTTCAACCAGGTTACGCCGCCGGCCAACGAGTGTAATTTCACGTTCCCTGCAATGTCTACCGGAGCGGGTGCCGGCAAGTACTATTCCCCAGCCAGCAAATTTATCAACGATCGTTTCCATGGCTTCGTGCCTAATGCGAACGGGTATCCTTTCAGCGGGCAGTTCTACACGAACGACAATACCGGCCGGATCAGCGTGCAGGGAGGCGTAGGGAAGGTGTTTCAGCCCAATCCGGACGTTTCCAATACCGCCAGCCGGGCCACCCGGTATTTTTACGGAAAACCGACCCAGCGCGAAATAATGCGCCTGTTCGGGAACGATGTCGGAGACGCTTCCCATTACATGAAGAATACCGTTATCGATCCTAATGGGCAGCTCAGCGTCGCCTACCTGAACATGTCGGGGAAAACGATCGCGACGGCATTGGCCAGCAGTACGCCTTCCAACCTGGACGACGTGGGCAACAAACCCGCCGCCGCCCTAAAAACATTCAATCTGTTCACGGCGCCCAATTTCATGTTTGATCCTGTATCACTAAAACTGGTAGCCTATCAGACATATATTGCCCAGGATACGGGAACCGTAACTTTTAAAACGGATGTGGAGCGCCTGTACGCCATTGCCAGCGATGGCGGCGTTACGGCCTGCGCGGAATGCGCCTTCGATATCGTAGTTACGATCAATGGCGACTGCCTGCCGCAAGCATTCAGTCCCACGGTGCCGGCAATTAACGGCAGCGCGCCTTCCACGGGATGTACGACTTTGACGCCGGCTAACAGCCAATATCAGTTTCCCTTCAATATCCCGAAAAAAGGAGCTTATTATATCCGGATGGAGCTGCGCTTGCGCGAAAACACGATCAAGCAGGCGGCAGACCAGTATGTGGCGGTGAATAACAAGCTCCTGAAGCAGTTCTCATTCGTGATGGATGAGCTCAAGGCAACTGATTTCGGCGGGTGCTTCGATGATTGCAAAACTTGCTATGCCGCCCTTGGCGATCGGGATACCTTTATGCTGCGTATCTGCCAAAGGCTGATAGCGTTGGGTGTTAACGTTAACGATAGCCTCACCGTCATCAACAATTGGGCAGGCGCCAAATGGGATGCGTTGAGTGCAGCCTGCACGGCAGCGAGGGCTAATTGTGGCGACAACCCCTGCTATGATCTGGAAAAACAGTTGTTGCGAGACGTAAGTCCGGGCGGGCAATATGCCCGTTTCGATACGAGCGGGGCTGCCATTGATACGGCTACCAATATGATTTACCGCCACTGGCGCAAATTCTGGCCGATAAAAATGGCAGGGGCCGATGGGTATGATGATAATATCGTGAAGATAGAGGATGGACGGGTATTGTCGATGAACGATACCGCTTTTACCGTAACTCATCTGGCTTCGATCTGGAAAGCGGAATGGGCGAAGAAATTTTTGCCCTATCACCCCGAATATTGCGGCCTGGAGCAATGCCGGAAAGACTCTGCCAGCCTGAAGTGGGACGATAAGGTAAAAGGAATGGTGCTGCAGGTTTCAGATATCGCTCCTATCCTCGGGGGCACGCAAACGTTCAATAAATCGAACGTGGGCTGGCTGGCCGCCATCGACCCGTATTTTACATCCGGCCGGGGCGCCGCGAAACTGGCCGCATTTACGGCCGATCTTACGAATTACTCAAAGAACGTGAAGGGACTGGTTGGCTTTACCACCAAAAACCTTTACGCTTTCAATGATTACATGCTGTATTGCGTGGAGAAAGGCGCGAAATCCAATACCTCCGACGAAAGCTGGGATGTTTGCGCTCCGGATGCGGGTTGCCGGGCTTTAGACAGGGAATGGCAAATGTACCTCCAGGCGTACATGGAGCTGAAGCAGAAATATTATCAGCAAATGCGGCTGGAGACCGACTGTGCGGGCAAATGCCTGCCGGGGACCACGGTTACGATGAACGTAAATTGCGCCCGGCCGGGTGAGTTTACTTTCATTGACGGTGGCGTGTCCGGGAATAACCGCACGGTGGTTGTCCGCTATGAGGCTGGGAAAATGGGGCGTACAACCACTGTTGACCTTTATTATCCTGCAGAATTCGGCATTTTGAACCCGCCTTCGTCCGTAACGTTCGCCATCGGTGAGTCGCAAAAAGCGATAACGGTACACAAGGATATTCCGGTGGGCCTGATAAAGGTAAGTGAAGTTACCTGCAGCGGAGGCAATCCGGAGCCTCCCTGTAACGGAACGGCGCGCATCCTGGAATTCGGTACCGGCGGACGTAAAGTGAGCGATAAAGTTTGGGAAGCTGTTGTTGGTACATCAGTGCGTACCTATTACATCAAGGAAGGGTATTTGAACGCTCCGCCGCCGGCTGCGCAATATTGCAGCGGCGCTACTTTCGAGTATTATAATTGCCTTACCATCAAAAATGGCACCGGAAGAGGCGAAAGGTATACGAATGTTTGGCTGGTGACCTGTCCGCCCGTTGCCTGTACGGCTTCCGGCAGCTTTGCCGCTACCATCCGCACCAATAATACGGAATATGAAAACAGCGTACAAACCATCAAGATATTCCCCTATACGGCGCAGAACAATGCGTTGACCTGGAACGGCTGCCAGTACCCGGTTAAGAACTGGTACAGTTGCTTTACGGTGACGGTGGGAGGAATTACCTACAATTATCGGAATGCAACGGTGTTTACTTGCCCCGTCAATTGCACAGCAACGATCAATTATACGATGTTTGTGGACTCTACCCGTTTTACCAGGGAAGTGCCTTCGCCGAGGTATTATCACAACTACTCCGTCATTCGTTCGGCCACGCAGCCTTCCGCCAATTGCGGCCCTTACGGCGGTACTGTGGCGTGGTATGATTGCGTGAAATTTACCGGCGGGGATGCGGGTACGTTTTATTTCTACGATGTTTGGGTAAGGACATGTAACGTTTTGCCGCCGGAGGAGCCCGAGAATCTCGTTGGTGGTAACTTTGCAACAGAATCGCTGATGGCGGGCGCTGCAGATACCTGCGCCGCCTACAAATCGATGCAGCCCCGGATCCCGTCTATCGACTATGGGACGTTGATCGACACTTTGGGGCTCCAGGTGCAGGGGGCTGCCGCACTGCAATCGCAGCTGGCCAATGCCTGCGCGAGCCAGGCCGATCTTTGGATGAGCAAGCTGGACTCCTGCCTGCTTACCCTGACTGCCACGCAGCAAACTAATCTGCGCAACAAGCTCATCGAGCTGTGCAATAAAGGGGTTGATATTCATCATCCATATGGCGCCAGCACGACGCCGCCCGGTACGAGGCTCCCGAGCGGGGATTCCACATTCGCCCAGGTCATCCGTTCCATAACCGGTGGCATTACGATGAAATGCAACCCCTGGTTGCTGGATGGGCCGTATCCTTATCAGTCGCCGGCACAGTTGAATAAATTGACGATATCGGCTACCGATTCGCTTATTTGCAACCGGATCGACAGTCTGAAGGCCAGGCATCTGCGAGAACAGCCCGGTGTTACTTTTATTCAGTACCTCACCAATAAGTTCGGCGCGAGCAATACGCTTTCAGCCGCTGAGGTTACGTCGCTACTGAGCGGTTGCAGTACTTGTAAATTCGTACTCAACAAGGATATCGAGCTGCCGGTCTTTATTTCGCGGGCCGATACGCCCTGCATAACAGGAAGTCAGATGTACAGGGCCTGGAATGAGATGGTTGCGGCCCATACCGTTGCCATGGATGCATTCCATGTCAACTACGAGACCATCGTTATGAACTACTTCAATCAGAAGTGGGGATACACCTTGGGATTCGCGGATTATAAAGCATTGTATGATGCATACGTAGCCAATAACAATACGCAACAGGTGCTTTGCAACAATCCGCTTTTCACCCCAACGGCCGTTGATCCTTATTCCTGTTTGCTGGCACAGGTGTCGCACGCTGCGCGGAATGGTATCCAGTCGTATGACAGGTATATTACCGAAGTGAAGCGCCGTTTCCGGCAGCAGTATATCGCTAACTGTAGCGCGGCAAAGGCGGGGCTGATCATGACGCAAACGGAATGGGAATATCACTATACGCTGTATTATTACGATCAATCGGGCCAACTGGTGAAAACCATTCCGCCGGAGGGCGTAGTGCCGCTGACCGACCAGGAGGCGAGTGCCGCCGAGGAAGCTGAAAAGGGACCGGAAAGCTGTACGTATTCCGGCCCGGCAGCCGCCACGAATATTTCGTTGACCAATGCATACGTGGAAACGGCGATGCAGGCGGGTGCCCATGCCCTGGAAATGTGGTTGTACCGCGCCAGCCTGCCTCACGGGCAGTTGCTGCTGACCACCAGTATCAACGGGTACCTGGTGAGCGCTTGTATTGGAACGGATAATATGGACCTGGACCTGTATAAGCTGAAAGCCGTAGATGCAAGCAATACAGCTGTAGAAATTGAATATTCCAGGCATTTCAAAGTTTCGCTCAATGCCAATAATCTCCGGCCTTTTATGCACCTGGTGTTGCAGGGTACGGCGATCGGCAGTTTAACAGGAACGCCGGTTATTTACATCAACGGAGAGCTTTGCAGCGCCGTGACCAGCGGTACAACGCCCGGCAGCTGCGGTTGGGAGATCGGGTATGTGAACGGGGTATTGACGCTGCCGCAGAATACTTCGCTGGTCAAGCACCTGCGCGGCTATAACCGGGTGTTGACACCTGCGGAGATCAAGACTTTGTACGGCGATCCGTGCATGAACGTTGGTACGGGGCTTGCCGCCGTTCGTGAACATTGGGGCCGATTTAACGTTCCAGCGGCCGGCACTGCTACCACGGTAGGCAACTCTACGGTTGAGACGCGTTACGCGAAAGTGTACCCGCATCACACCATGAACAGTACTTACTCTTTCCATTCGCTGAACGGTGTAACCAATCAACAGTCGCCAGACGGTGGTGCCACCCAGTTCTGGTACGATTGGCTCGGGCGCCTGGTGGCGTCGCGCAATGCGATCCAGCCGGCGAAGACCAGCTACACGAAATATGACGGACAAAGCCGGATCGTGGAAGTCGGCGAGCGTGAGGGCGGGGGATGGGCCACTACCTTCCTTCGGAAAGATACGACCGATGCCTATCTTGGAAGGGAATTGGCTACCCGGCGTTCCTATACTGTTACGCAATACGATGTTGCTGACGCTGCGGCGGCAGGTAAGGATTTCAATAATAGCTTCGCGCAGCGGAACCTCCGCAAGCGGGTGTCGGCGAGCTATTTGTATGCATCCCCTTCCAATCTGACTTCCGCAGCTTATTATAGTTATGATATGATGGGGAACGTCAATTCCCTGCTGCATCAGCTGGCTGCCAACACCTACAAGCGCATCGATTACGATTTTGACCTGGCCAGCGGAAAGGTGAATAAGGTCCGCTACCAGTTGGGCGCTCCAGACCAGTTCCTGTACGTTTACGACTACGATGCAGAGAACCGCCTGGTGGAGGCGAAGTCGGCCATCAAAACGACCAGTGCGGATAAATGGGATCCGGAAAACGCGATCGTGAATGCGCATTATTATTACTACAAGCACGGTCCGCTGGCACGTATGGAACTGGGTGGAAAAGTGCAGGGGGTAGACTATGCCTATACCCTGCAGGGTTGGCTCAAAGCAGTGAACGGAGACCGGCTGGATCCGGCCAGCGACATGGGAGGCGATAGCCAGACAGGCAACAATATTACCTTCAACAAAGACGTGCTGGCCTATACCCTGAATTATTACAAGTATGGGCAGGGGAGCGCCGCAGTGGACGACTATAGCCCGATCAAGCCCGGGGCGGTGATCGGATATGACTGGAAGCCCGCTTCGGGCCGCGGGGCATCGCTTTTCAATGGCAATATCAGCCGGACGACCGTGGCGATGGATATGGCGTCTTTCGGCGGAAGCTCCAATCCTGTAGGCTACGCATACCGGTACGATCAGCTGAACCGCTTGAAGGAAATGACCCAACATCCTTCATTGCTTGGCGGCGATACTGCGTCGGTGCTGGCTTACAAGGAATTTGTTACCTATGACGGCAATGGCAATATCCTGGGCTACCACAGAAACGGCGACAAGACCGCAGCGGGCCAGGAAGCGATGGACAGGCTTGCCTATGCCTACAATTTTGCGCCGGACGTAGACGGGGTGAGCCGCCTGGCTAACAACCGGCTGCGCCATGTTACGGATGGCGTGGCCGCCGGCACCTATGATGGGGATCTGGACCCCGGTCAGGCCGTGGACAATTATGGTTATGATGCCATCGGTAACCTGGTCCGCGATACGAAAGAGGGGATCAGCCTTATCAAATGGACGGTATATGGAAAGATCAGCGAGATCATTAAAACGAATGGCGATACGATCCGTTACCTGTACGACCCCACCGGCAATCGTATCCGAAAAGAAGTGTATACGGCCGGAGCATGGACGAAAACCTGGTATGCGCGGGACGCGCAGGGCAACTTGCTGGGCTCTTATGTAGGGGAGCCTGCGGCGCTTCAGTGGAAGGAGCAGCACTTGTATGGCAGTAGCCGCCTGGGATATTGGGAGCCCAATCCCGCCAACCCGGCCACTACCTGGGGGGCAAATAACGGCGCTACGTTATATGAGCTGTCGAACCATCTGGGCAACGTAATGGCTGTGATTTCAGATAGTTACAATGCGTCTACGAAGGTAGCCACGGTAAAATCGATACAGGATTATTATCCGTTTGGGATGGTAATGCCGGGAAGAAGCTTTAAATTGGGGGGAGTTCTTATCGGTATGGGTTTAACGGGAAGGAGAATGATAATGAGGTGAAGGGGGAGGGGATGCAGGTAGACTTCGGCGCCCGTGTGCATGACCCGAGGGTTGGTAGATTCTTATCTCGTGATCCGCTTGCGAAAAAGTATCCAGGGCAAAGCGATTATGCATACGCAGCGAACAATCCAGTGCGCTTTATTGATGTATATGGGATGGGGCCAGATGATCCGCCACCTTTTTTGCAAAAGCTAGCTATATATTCCCAGTTTTATATTCGCTTGATGACTCCGCGTCCTAAGGAATGGGGTGAGAATCTGCGAGCGAATGGGCGTATACTTGGTGATGCTTCTGGTGCGGTGGCGGCATCGACCTTTGGGATTTTGCAAGGTATGTCACCCTTTCCAAGGAAATCAGCAGAGGAAGTTGGATTATATGGATATGAAGGATGGTACAATGGCGGTGTTACGGTTGGAGAGAGTGCAGGGCCTGCTACCAGCTTGTTAACGGGTGGTAATAGTGGGCTTTCTCCGAAATTGGCAACGGCCTCAGGTAGTGCGCAGATCGCGGTGACTAATTCTGCGGCAGTTGCTGCTACGACAACGGCTATTGCATATTCAACAGCGACTAGTAACAGCCAGCCTGAAGAGCAAGCTGGGTCTGGGGCTTCAGAAAGGAGTGGTACTAATGGAGGTAGTTCAAATGAAGGGGCTAATGGCGGCGGCGGTCCTTATGTGTGGAGAGGGCTTTCTCGAGAGGACGTAGTGTCAGTTGCGCAGGGAAGAGGGATATCTGCTCGAAGTCCAAACGCAACCAATTCTCCGATCAGCCACGTGGCTGGTAAAAAAGAAACACAATGGATTTCTACTTCGTTGGATGAAAGCACAGCTAAAGGTAAGTATGGTGAGAATGGATATGTTAAAATTGATCTTTCTAAGGTGGAGTCTGTGATAGAGTGGATTAATAACGGATTTAATCCTCCAAGAGGGCGTCCTCATAATTATGCAAAGAAAGACCAAGAGGTTTTAATACAGAAACACATTCCTCAGGAAGCAATAGTAAAATAAAATATATGGATCAAGCATTAATTGAAGAACTTGATAGATGTTGGGACTACGAAGAGGGGTTCTTTGGTAGGTTGCGACAAGGCTTCTTTGAAGAGGAGTTGTATCAAAATTTTATAGGGATTTTAAAAAGAATAACGATCAGGACGGAAGAGACAATGATCCCTTATGACTTAGTTCATTTGTTGTGGTATGTGCCATTATTTATGGAGTGGCAGCGGGAGAGGGTAGTGCGGGTGATGTCCAATGAGGAATACGAAATTAAGAAGACTAATGTTGAAAATGAATTAGAGCGCATTTTTGGAGTTCCGATATGATTTTTTGGCTTTCAACAATAAAAACGCCGCCTAATTGGGCGGCGTTTTTATTGTTGCGCTTTTCTGATTTTGGCGTCGCGGATGTAAGTGTCGATGAGGTCGAACAATACGGTCTTTTTAGGTTCCTCGATCAGTTCGATGTCCTGGAGTCTTTTCAATGTCTTTTTATCGAACTTGCTGTTAATCCCTTCTCCCACGAGGTAATCGAGTGAAACCCCGAGCGCATCTGCAATCCTCTTGGCAGCGTCGAGGGAGGGCACGGCTTCTGCGCGCTCGTACTTGCCGATCATGACGCGGGACACGCCGCTGGCGTCCGCGAGGTCTGTTTGTGACCATCCTTTTGCATCTCTAGCATCTGCGATAATCTTGCCTGTATTCATGTCTTAAAGGATACCGATTTGTTTGTCAGGAGCGGTATTTTACAAATTTATGTAACTAAAGGATAGAAAAAGTGCCGATAGGATTTGGTTGTTTTGAAGCTATTGGATAGATTTGTATCTGATAGTTACAGGAAAAATATTTTTCCACATCCAAAACCGCCAGCATGGATATATCGGAGATCAAGCAATCACTCACGCTCGCCCAGGTGCTTACGCACTACGGGCTTAAACCGGACAAGCATGCCCGGCTGCACTGCCCGTTCCATGATGACAAGACGCCGAGCCTGCAGGTGTACTACAAAACGCAGTCGTGCTATTGCTTCTCATCGAACTGCAAAACCCACGGCAAGGCGCTGGATGTGATCGACTTTGTGATGCACAAGGAAGGTTTTTCTAAAAGCGAAGCTATCCGTTACTGCCGGGAGCTGATCGGCGGCGCAGTGGCGGCCGCCCCGCTGACCGCCCAGCCGCGCGCGTCCATCCTGGAAAGAATGTTCACCTACTTTAAGAATGCGGTGCATAACAGTAAACCTGCGCAGGATTACATCCGCAGCCGCGGGCTGGACGTGACGCAGATAGAGGTGGGTTACAACAGCGGCCAGTTCCACCACGGCCGCCGTAAGGATGACGAGCTGCTGGCGGCTTGCGAGTCCGCCGGGCTGCTGATGGCGTGGGGGACGAACACGCGGGAAGGAGGGCAGGCCTATAAAGTGTTCGGCCGTGGCTGCGTGGTGTTCGCGCTGCGCGGCAAGGCCGGAGACATCAAAGGGCTGTACTTCCGATCGATCACCAACGACAGCGACCAGCGACATTTTTATTTAAAAGACCGCGCCGGCCTTTATCCATGCTACCCGCAGCCGGACACCCGTCGGCTGATCCTGACGGAATCCATCATCGACGCGGCCGTATTACTCCAACAGGAAACCATCCGCAAGGAATACACGGTGCTGGCTTGTTACGGTACCAACGGGTTTACGGCAGAGCACCGGGAGGCGGTAGTCAGCTTGAGCAACCTGTCTGAAATCATCTTTGCCTTCGACGGCGATGCGGCGGGCAAAGCGGCTACCGAAAAGTACGCGCTACAACTGCGCGACCAGTTGCCGGGTGTTGCGCTATCGGTGGTGGCGCTGCCCGACGGTGAAGACCTGGCGAGCCTTGCGGCCGGCCATGATCCGGCGGTGCTGGAGCACCTGGTTGCCGAGCGACAATCCTTTTTTCTTCAACTGGAAATCCTCCTGAGCCTGCTACTGTAAAAGAAGCCAACCCCGTATACGCTCCTCCCATCCCTTTACCTGTCCCGTCGCATCCGGCTGCCGGCGTACTGGACAGCCGCGATGATATGCGGCTGCGGTACACGGCGGCCACGGCGGTGTACACGGTGCAGGGCGGCATCCCCAAAACCGGAGATAGCTTAAAAGTGACGCTGGCCATCGAGCATAAGGGCAGCGGGCAAAAGCGGCGGCACAAGGTGGACCTGTACGAGGACAAGCAGGTAGAGCGGCTGGCGCGGGAAGTGAGCGCGCCGCTGGGGCTGGAAGCCGGCACCATCGCCGACGAGCTGCGCAGCCTGGCCGATGCGCTGGACGCTTACCGCGACGAGCAGGTAAAAGCAGCGGCGCCACAGGTGGCCAGCTACCCACTGACGGCCGCGGAACGCAGTGCAGCCTTATCGTTCCTGCAGGCGCCGGATCTACTGCCTCGGTTAAACAATCTTTTGGGCAACACCGGCATCATCGGTGAAGAAAACCCCCGTTTATTCCTGCTGCTGATTGCGCTGAGCCACAAGATGGCGCACCCCTTGCATGCGCTGATACAGGGCTCGAGCGGCAGCGGCAAGACGCGGCTGCTGCGGCAGATCAGCGACTGCATGCCGCCGGAATCCGTCACGCGCCTCACGCGGGTCAGTGATAAAGTTTTATACAACTACCCGGAAACCTACTTTGTCAACCGGCTGCTGTGCCTGGAAGATATCGACGGGCTCAGTGAAGAAGCGGAGTTCGCGCTGCGCGAGCTGCAAAGCAACGGGGAGTTGAACAGTGCGACGAGCATCAAGCTCGACGATGGCCGCATCACCAGCGGCCAGAAAACGGTGCGCGGCCCCATCGGTAGCCTTGCCTGCACGACGCGCGGGGAGATCTATGAAGACAACATGAGTCGGGTGTTTTTGGTAGCGGTGGATGAGAGCGCGGAGCAGACGGCAAAGATCCTGGCCTACCAGAACCGGGTAGCGGCGGGCATTGCGAGCCAGGGGGAGGAGGAGCGGGCGAAGGCACAGGTGCGCAACCTGGTGCGGGCGCTGGAGCCGCTGGGGGTGGTTAACCCCTTTGCCGGCAAACTGCGTCTACCCCAGCAGGCGCACAAGCTGCGGCGGCTCAACGACCTGTTTTTGAGCTTTGTGAAAATGGTGGCGCTGGTGCATCAGTACCAGCGGGAGCGCGACCGGGAAGGGCGCGTGGTGGCGGTGGTAAGCGACCTTGCAGCGGCGGTGGATATCATGTTCGATAGCATTGTGCTAAAGGTGGACGAGCTGGACGGGAGCCTGCGGCAGTTTTACGAGCAGCTGAAATCCTACCTGCAAAAGCAGCATGGCAAAGACAGTGAGCGTGCGGTCTTTACGTTACGTGAAATCCGCCATGCGCTGGGCGTGAGCAAAACACAACTGTTCCGGTACGTGAACGACCTTGTGCGGCTGGAATACGTTCGGATCACCGGCGGTCATGTGAACCGTGGTTTTACCTACCAGGTGTGCTGGTGGGATCATTACACGGGGATGCGCGAGCGGGTGCGCGCGGAGTTGCTTGCGCAGCTGGATGTACTTGGTGATGAGGGTGCTGGCGTTCCAGGGCTGGAACACCAATGGAACGCCAGTGGAACGCTGGAATCCGCCACAGTACTGTGAAATATGGCTGGCGTTCCAGCGTTCCGGGAAATGCTCAAGGCCCTGTTTTAAAACGCCATAGCTATAGAAAAACGCCATAGCGCTATCTAATAAGTTTGTTACCCGGAGGTAAAAAACCTCTTTTCTTCTTCAACTGATTTTAAACTAAAAAATTTATGGAACAGCTACAAACCGGAACCCTCGCGGGTTTTAGGGACTACCTGTGCGCGGTGGGCTATAGCGGCGGGAGTGTGCAAACGCTGTGGAGCTGTACGCGCGCATTTTTTGACTACCGGGGTAAAGCACCTGCAAGCACTACGCCGGCGGACATCCTGGCTTTTTACGAGCACCTGCAGGTATGCCCGCTGCGGCGTGGAGAAGGGGTGTTGAGCGGCAAGATGGTGGACCATTACCTGTACAGCCTGCGGGTGTTTTTTGACTGGCAGCAGGCGGTGGGCCTGGTGCTGGCGCATCCCATGAGTGGGTTGCAACTGCGGCGGCTGGGTGGTGGCCAGCGGCTCCCGCTATCGGTGGCGGAGATTACCGCGCTGTTCGATGTTGCCCACCATGAGCGGGAGCAGGCAGCGCTGCACCTGCTCTATAGCTGCGGCCTGCGGCGCAGCGAGGCGGTGCTACTGGGGCCCGGTGACGTGTGGCCGGAGCGTGGTGTGCTGTATGTGCGCCGTGGCAAGGGCGCCCGCCGGCGGGTGGTGCCGCTGGCGAGCCGCGCGGCGGCAAGCCTGGGAACTTACCTGCGCTGGCTGGCGGTGCTGTTGCCGGGTGGTTCACCGCGGCTGCTGGTCGGTAGCCGTGCCCAGGCAATGACGGGCGACCGCCTTTGCGAGCTGGTAAAGGAGTTGGGTGAGCGCGCGGAACTGGAAACGGTGGTAACGCCGCACCGGCTGCGCCACTCCATCGCCACGCACCTGCTGGCGCGGGGCATGTCGCTGGAACAGGTGCGGGATTTTTTAGGTCACCGCCATGCGGATACCACGCAGCTCTACGCACACCCGCAAAACCCTGGCTTATGACGCTGGACGCCTACCTGCAATCGCGTTACGCCGCCTCCACGGCCGAGGCCTACGGGCGTGAGATCGCCGCTTACCTGTTTGGGTATCGCGGTGCTGACGGTGCTGGTTATGGGGATGTGGTGCAATGGCTGGGCGTAGTGCGCAGCCGCTACGGCAACGCGTCTACGCTCAACGGGATGTTATGCGCGGTGAAGGCGTATTACGGCTGGCTGGTGGCCACTGGCGTGCGTGCGGACAATCCTGCCAAAAGGATCCGTTTGCGGGACGTGCGCAGCCGGGACATCCAGTTGCAGGACCTGCTGGCGCCTGCGGAGCTGGAAGCGTTGCTGCCGGCAAATGGTAAAAAGGGGCGTTATACGGCGCTGGCTTACCGCGACCGGGTGTTGGTGAGTCTTTTGATCTATCAGGCCTTAAAACCGGCAGAAATCGCCACACTCCGCATAACGGATATCGACCTGGAGAGCGGGACGGTGTTTACTGCCGGCACGGTATCAACTCACGCGCGGCGGCTTCCCTTGCAGGCGGCACAGGTGCTTTTGCTTTACGCCTACCTCCGGGAAATCCGCCCGCGGTTGGGCAAAGGCGCTGCCAGCGACCGGTTGCTGCTGGGGCTGCGGGGCAAGCCGATGGCGGCGGCAGATATCGTCAAGCACGTGTTGCGGCACTACCCGGTGAGCGCGCAGCGGATCCGCCAGAGCGTCATTGCCAACAAGCTGAAAGCCGGTGAGGGACTGGCTGCGGTGCAGGTGTTTGCGGGACACAAGTACCCGTCGAGCACGGAGCGTTACCGGCAGAGCTGTGATGGTGAGCTGGCCGCGGCTGTAGCAGCCTATCATCCGATGGGATAGAGAATGAACAGAATGAACGGGGGCGTTGCCCTATTGTATTGTTAACTTCAAATCGAACCCTAAAATGGAAATCAAGTTGAGTAAGCTGAAAAAGACAAAAATCGAGGCACGGCAGGACGTGCACGAGATTATGCAGCTGTTGCTGCGGCGGGAACAGAAGGTTGACCGCAACCGGGAGCACCTGTGGGTGCTGGGACTGTCGGCAGACAATACGATCCTTTTGATCGAGCTGGTGAGCATGGGCTCGGTGACGCGCACGATTGCCGAGCCGATGGAGATCTACAGCCTGGCGCTGCAAAAGCGCAGCGTGAAAATTATCCTGGTACACAATCATCCGAGCGGCTTGCTGAAGCCTTCCGCTGCTGATAAGGACATGACGGACCGGATGATCCAGTGCGGCCGGCTGCTGCATGTTCCGGTGGAGGACCATTACATTATCAGCGAAAAGGGATATTACAGCTTTGCGCAGGACGGCCTGCTGGCGGAGCTGGAACGGAGCGAAAAATACCTGCTGGATTATGAGCTGGAAGCCCGGGCGCGGGATCAGGGCAAGGAGATCGGCGTCAAGGCTGGTGCGCGAGAACAGGCAAAGCAGATAGCCCGGCAGATGAAGGCAAAAGGCTATACGGTTAATGAGATCATGGAACTTACGGGATTAGGCAAGGCAGCTGTCCAGCGGTTGAAAGTGAAGTAAAGGCCCCGTGGAGCTGGCGGGAATCGAACCCGCGTCCAAAAATTAGGATTCGAACCTGCGACCGCCTTAAAACCTGATTTTTTTATAGGAAAGCCAAGCCAGTGCAAGGCTTGCGGTCGCCCATATGGCGTCAGAGAGTAGGTTAATGAAGATGTCGTTGATCGCCTCCATGATCGTGAAATTACTGAAATCTCCTGTCCGGGCAAAATGCGGGCGTCACATCACCAGGCGGTAAACAGGCGCGCATGGTGCTCCCGGCAACGGAGTGGCCAGCCTGTTTACCGCCTGGTGGTGCGCCAAGACGATCCTGCTGCCGGGCTTTGTACTGCCGTCGCCGTTCGCGGCAGGTCATGCACTGCAGTTTGTCCAGGTTCCACCGCTATCCGCTTCCATCCACTCGCTCCCGCCACCTTCACCGCCATGCCTTGGCGGCCACGGGGGCGGGAGCGCGGCACGCGCGTAGCCACCGTAGGGCGGCAAGGCGGGCAGGTGGCGGACAAAGTGGGCGGCGTAGGGCTGCGACCGAAGGAAGCAGACCGGGAGCAGCCCGAGCGCAGGCAAAAGGGAAGGGCGGTTCGGGGATTACTGGCAGGGAGGGGCTGGCCCTTGCCTTTTGCCGGAGTGAGACAGCTTTACCTGCGTAAGTGCTGAGGGGCGTTATGCGTCAGCGGGGAATGTTGAACGTACTTCTGACAAGTTAGCACCCCAAGCATATGCTGCAATCCAATGCATGGAAAACGAGTTGTAACAGATGTGACAGGATTACAGTGCTTCCTGCATTGGCATGGAATATGCAAACATTGCGTGTTGCAAAAAAAGCAACACATGAAATATGTATAAAGATTATAAAGTCTACCAGGACTATAACTTGGAGATTCTGATAAGCAATGTCAATACCGCGCTGGATGAGGGTTGGGTTCCTGTAGGGGGCATATCGACAACACAAGCACTACTGAATGAGAATTACGAATCTGATGCGAAGGGAAAACCGATGATGTTGTATACTCAAGCCGTTGCAAGGCCTCTGTAGTAGAAGAGAGTAGTTTGGTATGATAATACTTTTTAGTTTTGAATAAGTGAAGTTGAAACTGTGAAAATACTGATATCCAGAGATTAGATTTAATTCAAACGATAGCGCCTTTAAGAGCACCCGCTTTTAAAGGCGCTTTTTATGTTCATCATCATTGGATGGATGCCAACTCCTCGTCTACTGATTAAGAGTCAGCTGCGCCTTTGCCCTGGGAAATCCCCCCCCCCCCCCACACCCCGTTTACTTACACTGTTCCCTACTTACTAAAAAGGAAACGCGGTCTCACTGCGGGTAAAAGGCAGGGCTTGCCCTTTAGCAGCGAGCCCTTGTGCAGCCCTTCCTTTTACCCTTCGTTCGGGCAGCTCCCGGTCTTTGCGCGAAGCGCGCAAATCCCTCCTCTGCCCATTTAGTCCGCCACCTGCCGGCGGCGGCGCCCGGCCGGTAGCTCCGTGCTCGCTAAAGCTCACACTCCCGCTCCCGTGTTCGCCGCCGCATGGCGGTGGGTGGCGGTAAGCGGTCAGGCATCAACTCACTCTTTTTTTACTACTTAAAATTTTACTGAAGATGGAACTGTTATGGTTTATGAATCCCTCCCTGGGAGCGGATTACGGTACGTTTTATTGTGTGGTGTGCGGGGATGCGTTCTATTACTCGCCGCGCCTGACGTGTCATTGCAACCGTTGTGCTATGCGGGAGCTGGCGGCGCTGGAGCGTTCGGAGGCGGATGCGGGGCAGCGGGCAACGTATAGGCGGGCATACGCGATGCTGGAGGAACTGTAGTCAGCGGTAGTGCATGGCCTGCCGCGAACGGCGGCATCAGTTCATCGCCCGGCGGTGGGATGGTCTTGGCGCATCATGGGTAAAGCAGGCGGCCGGCGCTGCCGGTGCCAGGCGCTCCGTAACCGGCCACCTGCTTTACCCATGATGATGTAGTTTTTTTTCAATTGACTAAAGAACAATATTGTGATTGCTGCAATAGTCTTCAATCGTAGAGAATGGAAGAACGCTATCGTCGTGCGTTGGGGTAACGACATATATCCTTAAAGGTGTGCCTGCAGGCAGTGCTTTTAAAGCAGCAAGAGTGGCTTGTTTATTAGATAATACATCGTGAATGGAGTGGTCGAAGGGGTTAGATGGTGCGATGTCGTTAGCTCTTCTCATAAATGTCTCGAAGAGGCGCTGGTCTTGAGGTCCGATAAAGCTGTAATCTCCTTTTTTGAGGTGGTGTTGCAAGTTGTCGGCTTGATCTTGTAATTGTTGTAGCATATGATTGTTTTAGTTCAACGAATTTACACACTTGAAAGGAAATCAAATATGACGATGAATCATTATCTTTAACGGTAGTTCTTTGAGGTAAATATATCTCCTTGGTGCCGCGGTGCTGATGGGAAAAAGTTGTGAGCCATTGAAGGTATGGGTTTAACGGGAAGGAGAATGATAATGAGGTGAAGGGGGAGGGGATGCAGGTAGACTTCGGCGCCCGTGTGCATGACCCGAGGGTTGGTAGATTCTTATCTCGTGATCCGCTTGCGAAAAAGTATCCAGGGCAAAGCGATTATGCATACGCAGCGAACAATCCAGTGCGCTTTATTGATGTATATGGGATGGGGCCAGATGATCCGCCACCTTTTTTGCAAAAGCTAGCTATATATTCCCAGTTTTATATTCGCTTGATGACTCCGCGTCCTAAGGAATGGGGTGAGAATCTGCGAGCGAATGGGCGTATACTTGGTGATGCTTCTGGTGCGGTGGCGGCATCGACCTTTGGGATTTTGCAAGGTATGTCACCCTTTCCAAGGAAATCAGCAGAGGAAGTTGGATTATATGGATATGAAGGATGGTACAATGGCGGTGTTACGGTTGGAGAGAGTGCAGGGCCTGCTACCAGCTTGTTAACGGGTGGTAATAGTGGGCTTTCTCCGAAATTGGCAACGGCCTCAGGTAGTGCGCAGATCGCGGTGACTAATTCTGCGGCAGTTGCTGCTACGACAACGGCTATTGCATATTCAACAGCGACTAGTAACAGCCAGCCTGAAGAGCAAGCTGGGTCTGGGGCTTCAGAAAGGAGTGGTACTAATGGAGGTAGTTCAAATGAAGGGGCTAATGGCGGCGGCGGTCCTTATGTGTGGAGAGGGCTTTCTCGAGAGGACGTAGTGTCAGTTGCGCAGGGAAGAGGGATATCTGCTCGAAGTCCAAACGCAACCAATTCTCCGATCAGCCACGTGGCTGGTAAAAAAGAAACACAATGGATTTCTACTTCGTTGGATGAAAGCACAGCTAAAGGTAAGTATGGTGAGAATGGATATGTTAAAATTGATCTTTCTAAGGTGGAGTCTGTGATAGAGTGGATTAATAACGGATTTAATCCTCCAAGAGGGCGTCCTCATAATTATGCAAAGAAAGACCAAGAGGTTTTAATACAGAAACACATTCCTCAGGAAGCAATAGTAAAATAAAATATATGGATCAAGCATTAATTGAAGAACTTGATAGATGTTGGGACTACGAAGAGGGGTTCTTTGGTAGGTTGCGACAAGGCTTCTTTGAAGAGGAGTTGTATCAAAATTTTATAGGGATTTTAAAAAGAATAACGATCAGGACGGAAGAGACAATGATCCCTTATGACTTAGTTCATTTGTTGTGGTATGTGCCATTATTTATGGAGTGGCAGCGGGAGAGGGTAGTGCGGGTGATGTCCAATGAGGAATACGAAATTAAGAAGACTAATGTTGAAAATGAATTAGAGCGCATTTTTGGAGTTCCGATATGATTTTTTGGCTTTCAACAATAAAAACGCCGCCTAATTGGGCGGCGTTTTTATTGTTGCGCTTTTCTGATTTTGGCGTCGCGGATGTAAGTGTCGATGAGGTCGAACAATACGGTCTTTTTAGGTTCCTCGATCAGTTCGATGTCCTGGAGTCTTTTCAATGTCTTTTTATCGAACTTGCTGTTAATCCCTTCTCCCACGAGGTAATCGAGTGAAACCCCGAGCGCATCTGCAATCCTCTTGGCAGCGTCGAGGGAGGGCACGGCTTCTGCGCGCTCGTACTTGCCGATCATGACGCGGGACACGCCGCTGGCGTCCGCGAGGTCTGTTTGTGACCATCCTTTTGCATCTCTAGCATCTGCGATAATCTTGCCTGTATTCATGTCTTAAAGGATACCGATTTGTTTGTCAGGAGCGGTATTTTACAAATTTATGTAACTAAAGGATAGAAAAAGTGCCGATAGGATTTGGTTGTTTTGAAGCTATTGGATAGATTTGTATCTGATAGTTACAGGAAAAATATTTTTCCACATCCAAAACCGCCAGCATGGATATATCGGAGATCAAGCAATCACTCACGCTCGCCCAGGTGCTTACGCACTACGGGCTTAAACCGGACAAGCATGCCCGGCTGCACTGCCCGTTCCATGATGACAAGACGCCGAGCCTGCAGGTGTACTACAAAACGCAGTCGTGCTATTGCTTCTCATCGAACTGCAAAACCCACGGCAAGGCGCTGGATGTGATCGACTTTGTGATGCACAAGGAAGGTTTTTCTAAAAGCGAAGCTATCCGTTACTGCCGGGAGCTGATCGGCGGCGCAGTGGCGGCCGCCCCGCTGACCGCCCAGCCGCGCGCGTCCATCCTGGAAAGAATGTTCACCTACTTTAAGAATGCGGTGCATAACAGTAAACCTGCGCAGGATTACATCCGCAGCCGCGGGCTGGACGTGACGCAGATAGAGGTGGGTTACAACAGCGGCCAGTTCCACCACGGCCGCCGTAAGGATGACGAGCTGCTGGCGGCTTGCGAGTCCGCCGGGCTGCTGATGGCGTGGGGGACGAACACGCGGGAAGGAGGGCAGGCCTATAAAGTGTTCGGCCGTGGCTGCGTGGTGTTCGCGCTGCGCGGCAAGGCCGGAGACATCAAAGGGCTGTACTTCCGATCGATCACCAACGACAGCGACCAGCGACATTTTTATTTAAAAGACCGCGCCGGCCTTTATCCATGCTACCCGCAGCCGGACACCCGTCGGCTGATCCTGACGGAATCCATCATCGACGCGGCCGTATTACTCCAACAGGAAACCATCCGCAAGGAATACACGGTGCTGGCTTGTTACGGTACCAACGGGTTTACGGCAGAGCACCGGGAGGCGGTAGTCAGCTTGAGCAACCTGTCTGAAATCATCTTTGCCTTCGACGGCGATGCGGCGGGCAAAGCGGCTACCGAAAAGTACGCGCTACAACTGCGCGACCAGTTGCCGGGTGTTGCGCTATCGGTGGTGGCGCTGCCCGACGGTGAAGACCTGGCGAGCCTTGCGGCCGGCCATGATCCGGCGGTGCTGGAGCACCTGGTTGCCGAGCGACAATCCTTTTTTCTTCAACTGGAAATCCTCCTGAGCCTGCTACTGTAAAAGAAGCCAACCCCGTATACGCTCCTCCCATCCCTTTACCTGTCCCGTCGCATCCGGCTGCCGGCGTACTGGACAGCCGCGATGATATGCGGCTGCGGTACACGGCGGCCACGGCGGTGTACACGGTGCAGGGCGGCATCCCCAAAACCGGAGATAGCTTAAAAGTGACGCTGGCCATCGAGCATAAGGGCAGCGGGCAAAAGCGGCGGCACAAGGTGGACCTGTACGAGGACAAGCAGGTAGAGCGGCTGGCGCGGGAAGTGAGCGCGCCGCTGGGGCTGGAAGCCGGCACCATCGCCGACGAGCTGCGCAGCCTGGCCGATGCGCTGGACGCTTACCGCGACGAGCAGGTAAAAGCAGCGGCGCCACAGGTGGCCAGCTACCCACTGACGGCCGCGGAACGCAGTGCAGCCTTATCGTTCCTGCAGGCGCCGGATCTACTGCCTCGGTTAAACAATCTTTTGGGCAACACCGGCATCATCGGTGAAGAAAACCCCCGTTTATTCCTGCTGCTGATTGCGCTGAGCCACAAGATGGCGCACCCCTTGCATGCGCTGATACAGGGCTCGAGCGGCAGCGGCAAGACGCGGCTGCTGCGGCAGATCAGCGACTGCATGCCGCCGGAATCCGTCACGCGCCTCACGCGGGTCAGTGATAAAGTTTTATACAACTACCCGGAAACCTACTTTGTCAACCGGCTGCTGTGCCTGGAAGATATCGACGGGCTCAGTGAAGAAGCGGAGTTCGCGCTGCGCGAGCTGCAAAGCAACGGGGAGTTGAACAGTGCGACGAGCATCAAGCTCGACGATGGCCGCATCACCAGCGGCCAGAAAACGGTGCGCGGCCCCATCGGTAGCCTTGCCTGCACGACGCGCGGGGAGATCTATGAAGACAACATGAGTCGGGTGTTTTTGGTAGCGGTGGATGAGAGCGCGGAGCAGACGGCAAAGATCCTGGCCTACCAGAACCGGGTAGCGGCGGGCATTGCGAGCCAGGGGGAGGAGGAGCGGGCGAAGGCACAGGTGCGCAACCTGGTGCGGGCGCTGGAGCCGCTGGGGGTGGTTAACCCCTTTGCCGGCAAACTGCGTCTACCCCAGCAGGCGCACAAGCTGCGGCGGCTCAACGACCTGTTTTTGAGCTTTGTGAAAATGGTGGCGCTGGTGCATCAGTACCAGCGGGAGCGCGACCGGGAAGGGCGCGTGGTGGCGGTGGTAAGCGACCTTGCAGCGGCGGTGGATATCATGTTCGATAGCATTGTGCTAAAGGTGGACGAGCTGGACGGGAGCCTGCGGCAGTTTTACGAGCAGCTGAAATCCTACCTGCAAAAGCAGCATGGCAAAGACAGTGAGCGTGCGGTCTTTACGTTACGTGAAATCCGCCATGCGCTGGGCGTGAGCAAAACACAACTGTTCCGGTACGTGAACGACCTTGTGCGGCTGGAATACGTTCGGATCACCGGCGGTCATGTGAACCGTGGTTTTACCTACCAGGTGTGCTGGTGGGATCATTACACGGGGATGCGCGAGCGGGTGCGCGCGGAGTTGCTTGCGCAGCTGGATGTACTTGGTGATGAGGGTGCTGGCGTTCCAGGGCTGGAACACCAATGGAACGCCAGTGGAACGCTGGAATCCGCCACAGTACTGTGAAATATGGCTGGCGTTCCAGCGTTCCGGGAAATGCTCAAGGCCCTGTTTTAAAACGCCATAGCTATAGAAAAACGCCATAGCGCTATCTAATAAGTTTGTTACCCGGAGGTAAAAAACCTCTTTTCTTCTTCAACTGATTTTAAACTAAAAAATTTATGGAACAGCTACAAACCGGAACCCTCGCGGGTTTTAGGGACTACCTGTGCGCGGTGGGCTATAGCGGCGGGAGTGTGCAAACGCTGTGGAGCTGTACGCGCGCATTTTTTGACTACCGGGGTAAAGCACCTGCAAGCACTACGCCGGCGGACATCCTGGCTTTTTACGAGCACCTGCAGGTATGCCCGCTGCGGCGTGGAGAAGGGGTGTTGAGCGGCAAGATGGTGGACCATTACCTGTACAGCCTGCGGGTGTTTTTTGACTGGCAGCAGGCGGTGGGCCTGGTGCTGGCGCATCCCATGAGTGGGTTGCAACTGCGGCGGCTGGGTGGTGGCCAGCGGCTCCCGCTATCGGTGGCGGAGATTACCGCGCTGTTCGATGTTGCCCACCATGAGCGGGAGCAGGCAGCGCTGCACCTGCTCTATAGCTGCGGCCTGCGGCGCAGCGAGGCGGTGCTACTGGGGCCCGGTGACGTGTGGCCGGAGCGTGGTGTGCTGTATGTGCGCCGTGGCAAGGGCGCCCGCCGGCGGGTGGTGCCGCTGGCGAGCCGCGCGGCGGCAAGCCTGGGAACTTACCTGCGCTGGCTGGCGGTGCTGTTGCCGGGTGGTTCACCGCGGCTGCTGGTCGGTAGCCGTGCCCAGGCAATGACGGGCGACCGCCTTTGCGAGCTGGTAAAGGAGTTGGGTGAGCGCGCGGAACTGGAAACGGTGGTAACGCCGCACCGGCTGCGCCACTCCATCGCCACGCACCTGCTGGCGCGGGGCATGTCGCTGGAACAGGTGCGGGATTTTTTAGGTCACCGCCATGCGGATACCACGCAGCTCTACGCACACCCGCAAAACCCTGGCTTATGACGCTGGACGCCTACCTGCAATCGCGTTACGCCGCCTCCACGGCCGAGGCCTACGGGCGTGAGATCGCCGCTTACCTGTTTGGGTATCGCGGTGCTGACGGTGCTGGTTATGGGGATGTGGTGCAATGGCTGGGCGTAGTGCGCAGCCGCTACGGCAACGCGTCTACGCTCAACGGGATGTTATGCGCGGTGAAGGCGTATTACGGCTGGCTGGTGGCCACTGGCGTGCGTGCGGACAATCCTGCCAAAAGGATCCGTTTGCGGGACGTGCGCAGCCGGGACATCCAGTTGCAGGACCTGCTGGCGCCTGCGGAGCTGGAAGCGTTGCTGCCGGCAAATGGTAAAAAGGGGCGTTATACGGCGCTGGCTTACCGCGACCGGGTGTTGGTGAGTCTTTTGATCTATCAGGCCTTAAAACCGGCAGAAATCGCCACACTCCGCATAACGGATATCGACCTGGAGAGCGGGACGGTGTTTACTGCCGGCACGGTATCAACTCACGCGCGGCGGCTTCCCTTGCAGGCGGCACAGGTGCTTTTGCTTTACGCCTACCTCCGGGAAATCCGCCCGCGGTTGGGCAAAGGCGCTGCCAGCGACCGGTTGCTGCTGGGGCTGCGGGGCAAGCCGATGGCGGCGGCAGATATCGTCAAGCACGTGTTGCGGCACTACCCGGTGAGCGCGCAGCGGATCCGCCAGAGCGTCATTGCCAACAAGCTGAAAGCCGGTGAGGGACTGGCTGCGGTGCAGGTGTTTGCGGGACACAAGTACCCGTCGAGCACGGAGCGTTACCGGCAGAGCTGTGATGGTGAGCTGGCCGCGGCTGTAGCAGCCTATCATCCGATGGGATAGAGAATGAACAGAATGAACGGGGGCGTTGCCCTATTGTATTGTTAACTTCAAATCGAACCCTAAAATGGAAATCAAGTTGAGTAAGCTGAAAAAGACAAAAATCGAGGCACGGCAGGACGTGCACGAGATTATGCAGCTGTTGCTGCGGCGGGAACAGAAGGTTGACCGCAACCGGGAGCACCTGTGGGTGCTGGGACTGTCGGCAGACAATACGATCCTTTTGATCGAGCTGGTGAGCATGGGCTCGGTGACGCGCACGATTGCCGAGCCGATGGAGATCTACAGCCTGGCGCTGCAAAAGCGCAGCGTGAAAATTATCCTGGTACACAATCATCCGAGCGGCTTGCTGAAGCCTTCCGCTGCTGATAAGGACATGACGGACCGGATGATCCAGTGCGGCCGGCTGCTGCATGTTCCGGTGGAGGACCATTACATTATCAGCGAAAAGGGATATTACAGCTTTGCGCAGGACGGCCTGCTGGCGGAGCTGGAACGGAGCGAAAAATACCTGCTGGATTATGAGCTGGAAGCCCGGGCGCGGGATCAGGGCAAGGAGATCGGCGTCAAGGCTGGTGCGCGAGAACAGGCAAAGCAGATAGCCCGGCAGATGAAGGCAAAAGGCTATACGGTTAATGAGATCATGGAACTTACGGGATTAGGCAAGGCAGCTGTCCAGCGGTTGAAAGTGAAGTAAAGGCCCCGTGGAGCTGGCGGGAATCGAACCCGCGTCCAAAAATTAGGATTCGAACCTGCGACCGCCTTAAAACCTGATTTTTTTATAGGAAAGCCAAGCCAGTGCAAGGCTTGCGGTCGCCCATATGGCGTCAGAGAGTAGGTTAATGAAGATGTCGTTGATCGCCTCCATGATCGTGAAATTACTGAAATCTCCTGTCCGGGCAAAATGCGGGCGTCACATCACCAGGCGGTAAACAGGCGCGCATGGTGCTCCCGGCAACGGAGTGGCCAGCCTGTTTACCGCCTGGTGGTGCGCCAAGACGATCCTGCTGCCGGGCTTTGTACTGCCGTCGCCGTTCGCGGCAGGTCATGCACTGCAGTTTGTCCAGGTTCCACCGCTATCCGCTTCCATCCACTCGCTCCCGCCACCTTCACCGCCATGCCTTGGCGGCCACGGGGGCGGGAGCGCGGCACGCGCGTAGCCACCGTAGGGCGGCAAGGCGGGCAGGTGGCGGACAAAGTGGGCGGCGTAGGGCTGCGACCGAAGGAAGCAGACCGGGAGCAGCCCGAGCGCAGGCAAAAGGGAAGGGCGGTTCGGGGATTACTGGCAGGGAGGGGCTGGCCCTTGCCTTTTGCCGGAGTGAGACAGCTTTACCTGCGTAAGTGCTGAGGGGCGTTATGCGTCAGCGGGGAATGTTGAACGTACTTCTGACAAGTTAGCACCCCAAGCATATGCTGCAATCCAATGCATGGAAAACGAGTTGTAACAGATGTGACAGGATTACAGTGCTTCCTGCATTGGCATGGAATATGCAAACATTGCGTGTTGCAAAAAAAGCAACACATGAAATATGTATAAAGATTATAAAGTCTACCAGGACTATAACTTGGAGATTCTGATAAGCAATGTCAATACCGCGCTGGATGAGGGTTGGGTTCCTGTAGGGGGCATATCGACAACACAAGCACTACTGAATGAGAATTACGAATCTGATGCGAAGGGAAAACCGATGATGTTGTATACTCAAGCCGTTGCAAGGCCTCTGTAGTAGAAGAGAGTAGTTTGGTATGATAATACTTTTTAGTTTTGAATAAGTGAAGTTGAAACTGTGAAAATACTGATATCCAGAGATTAGATTTAATTCAAACGATAGCGCCTTTAAGAGCACCCGCTTTTAAAGGCGCTTTTTATGTTCATCATCATTGGATGGATGCCAACTCCTCGTCTACTGATTAAGAGTCAGCTGCGCCTTTGCCCTGGGAAATCCCCCCCCCCCCACACCCCGTTTACTTACACTGTTCCCTACTTACTAAAAAGGAAACGCGGTCTCACTGCGGGTAAAAGGCAGGGCTTGCCCTTTAGCAGCGAGCCCTTGTGCAGCCCTTCCTTTTACCCTTCGTTCGGGCAGCTCCCGGTCTTTGCGCGAAGCGCGCAAATCCCTCCTCTGCCCATTTAGTCCGCCACCTGCCGGCGGCGGCGCCCGGCCGGTAGCTCCGTGCTCGCTAAAGCTCACACTCCCGCTCCCGTGTTCGCCGCCGCATGGCGGTGGGTGGCGGTAAGCGGTCAGGCATCAACTCACTCTTTTTTTACTACTTAAAATTTTACTGAAGATGGAACTGTTATGGTTTATGAATCCCTCCCTGGGAGCGGATTACGGTACGTTTTATTGTGTGGTGTGCGGGGATGCGTTCTATTACTCGCCGCGCCTGACGTGTCATTGCAACCGTTGTGCTATGCGGGAGCTGGCGGCGCTGGAGCGTTCGGAGGCGGATGCGGGGCAGCGGGCAACGTATAGGCGGGCATACGCGATGCTGGAGGAACTGTAGTCAGCGGTAGTGCATGGCCTGCCGCGAACGGCGGCATCAGTTCATCGCCCGGCGGTGGGATGGTCTTGGCGCATCATGGGTAAAGCAGGCGGCCGGCGCTGCCGGTGCCAGGCGCTCCGTAACCGGCCACCTGCTTTACCCATGATGATGTAGTTTTTTTTCAATTGACTAAAGAACAATATTGTGATTGCTGCAATAGTCTTCAATCGTAGAGAATGGAAGAACGCTATCGTCGTGCGTTGGGGTAACGACATATATCCTTAAAGGTGTGCCTGCAGGCAGTGCTTTTAAAGCAGCAAGAGTGGCTTGTTTATTAGATAATACATCGTGAATGGAGTGGTCGAAGGGGTTAGATGGTGCGATGTCGTTAGCTCTTCTCATAAATGTCTCGAAGAGGCGCTGGTCTTGAGGTCCGATAAAGCTGTAATCTCCTTTTTTGAGGTGGTGTTGCAAGTTGTCGGCTTGATCTTGTAATTGTTGTAGCATATGATTGTTTTAGTTCAACGAATTTACACACTTGAAAGGAAATCAAATATGACGATGAATCATTATCTTTAACGGTAGTTCTTTGAGGTAAATATATCTCCTTGGTGCCGCGGTGCTGATGGGAAAAAGTTGTGAGCCATTGAAGGTATGGGTTTAATGGGAAGGAGAATGATAATGAGGTAAAGGGTGTTGAAGGAAGCCAGCAGGATTATGGGATGAGGATTTATGATCCGAGGATTGCGAAGTTCTTGAGTGTGGATCCTTATACTAAAAGTTTTGCTTGGTTTTCGCCTTACCAATTTGCAGGAAATACCCCAGTTGCGGCAATAGACTTAGATGGAGGGGAGCAAAAAATTATGATTCATTGGACAAATGTGAACGGAGAGATCACTAAAACAAAAATTATAAAATCTGATTTTAGCAGAGTTAATGAATTGTATAATTCGTTAAAAAACGGATTGAATACAAGTACAACATATGATCTAGAGGGAACTAAATTTAATGCTAATAATGCTGCTTTTTCATTGGGGTTTGAGGCATATAAAAAAGGTTCTCCGCATCCTCGTGGCTGGTTTGGAGGAGTTACAAGGCCTAATGGTGGAGAATTAGTCTTCACAATAAAGACAGACCTTGCTAATAAACAGAGTGTGGATATAAAGTTTTATGATATTCCTCTTAATAAGACGGAAGTAATAGCGGATGCCTTACGTGGAGTATCCTCAATTGCAACTTTTACTGGAGATCGAATTGAAGAGTTTGGGTACGTAGTTTCATTATTTCCAGGTGCCCAAGAAATCGGGTTGCCTTTAATTGGAATAGGGAAAACAATATCAGCTGCAGGAGATGGTGTGGATATTGGGGCTGATTTATTGGAAGGGAAGACCAAAAATGCAATGATAAAGGCTGGCGCTGCCGGCCTTGGAGCGGCTGCAGGACCTTTAGCTAACAAAATACCTTTTAAGAATCAATTGTCGAATGAAGTTATAGATACTTATTTGGGAAGAGGTTTAGGAGCTATTAAAGATGGTGTAATTGATAATAATCACCCGGATGTAGAGGAGTCTAATACATTGAATATAAAAATAGAAACGAAGGAGAACAAAAAGGAGTAAAATTATGAATAATATTATTATTGGTATACTTATCGTAATAGTTGGAGGTTATTTTATTTATTGGGGGATAACCTATCAAGCCAAGGTGAATTCTATTAATAGTATAAAACCTCGACTGATTATTGCTGGATTAATTGGGCTCATGGTTGGTTTGTATTTAATATTTAAATAACATTTTATGAAAAAATGCGATAAAACTAAGTATTGTAAAACACCCAATTTAAGGTGCTTTTTATTTGTTGTGTCTTACTTATTTTGGCATCACGAATGTAGGTCTCGATAGGTCAAAGACGTTTGTATTTTGGGGATCCTCATTCAGTTCGGTGTCCTGGAATTTTCTGATGGTCTTTTTGTCGAACTTATCCTCGACGGGAGAATCTAGCGATATTCCTAAAACATTTGCAATCTTCTTGGCGGCATCGAGAAATTGCACGGCTTCAGATCACTTGTACTTACCGATCAGAACGCGGGATACGCCGCTAGCATTCGCGAAGTCAGTCTGTGACCATCCTTTTGCATCTCTAGCATCTGCGATAATCTTGCCTGTTATACCTGTCGCAATTGCGCCAGGAATTAATGGCTCATAAAAAGAAGAATCAATTTACGAGATCCTCTACCAAAGGAGGTGTAAACGCGACTAAACATTTTAAAGGATTGAATAATGTCAATTTAAATAGTGAAAAAAGGAGATAAGCCTAATCCAATCCAGCGAAAAGATGCTCAAAGTAGAAACGGTAGCGCCGAAAGGAAGAAAGGAGCTAGTATTTTACATCTGAAAGAATAAGAAAGCTCAGAAACATAAAAGCATAGTTTCTATTTGTATAAACAAAATAATTTGGGATAAAAGAATCGTGGATTATATAATTTCTTGTACAGAATTCGAATTTGAATTTATGGAGGTTGATGTCTACGGCTTTGGAATTAAGAACAAAACAATCAAGATTTCATCTCGTGTTGCGATAGAACTCGGTGATCAATATAATAAAAGCTTAGAATTGTTGTTTTCAGGATCAGAATAAATTAGAAAGGCAAAGGGAAGATACACACAAGATTCAACGGACCATTTGTACAAGAAGTAGAGTATTGAAATGATATAATGTATCGAATGAATACAATTAACTTAGATAACAGAAGATTGTTTTGAATCTTGAAACAATTCGGTTAAGGCATATTTAATCTTGTATATTAAATCCAAAAGTTTCACTTAAGTAGTTTTGAAGTGATTCTAGGTTGGAAATTCGCACTATTATTCCCTTGTTCCTGTCTATTAAAGCAAGTTTGTATCCTAAGTCAAGTAATTGTTTTGCATTCAAAAGGCCGCCGCATGTTTTGCTTGGCCGGAATAGCGGAGACATTTCAATCCATACGTTTGAAACAAAAGCATCACGCTGATCAATAAAGATTCCGAGTTGTTCAAACCCAAAAGCAACCGTATTTAATTTGGCGTAATGACTTGTGCCGTAGCCTAGTGATACATGGCTGTGGTAGTTAAATGCAATGGGATGTAATCTTTTAGTAACATTATTGTTTTCTATACGAGCTTCACGTAATGGTATAATGCTTTCCTGTCGGATAGTATTGACTTGAAACCCATAGGGAAAGTGATCTGTTTTGGGCGTTTTTTCTACGTCTGCCAGTACTTTAAAGTAGTTTTGCTCAGTAACTGGTTCAATCTGGCTGTAAAAATCTTCATGAACGCAAATAGATACTGGTATGGTCGAATTAATTTAATTTATCGCGTAGTTGTTTGGGCATCCATCTAGACTTTTAGTGTGATCACTCTGCAGTGGCCTGTTTATTTGATAAATTGAATGTCAGCTTCAAGAAAGTATAAATTCGGATTGTAAAATTGATTGTGGTAGCCACGATGAAGTTATGTGTAGACTGTTTTTTTAGAACACAAAAATAGCTATTATGCTTCAGATAATGTTGGTTTAATTCAATAATATGAAAAGCGCATGAATACGAAAAGGAATTTTTTGTTGCATTAGGTGAGTTGCGGGAGGATAAGTTAAGTGCTTCAAGTTTTGAGTGGCAGTAATGTGGTTAGGCGATGAAATAGATAGTATTCGATATTGCTACCATTCATTAAAAATGAATAAAATGAACTACTGCCGTTTATCCTTGTTGTTCTAACTTCAAGGGAAACGCTAAAATGGAAATCCGATTGAGTAAACTGAAGAAAGTAAAGATCGAAGCCCGGCAAGACGTTCACGAGATCATGCGGATGCTGCTTCGGCGCGAACAGAAGATTGACCGGAACCGGGAGCACCTGTGGGTGCTGGGCCTCGCGGCGGATAATGCGATCCTGCTGATCGAGTTGGTGAGCATGGGCTCCGTGACGAGCACCATCGCCGAGCCGATGGAAATCTACAGCCTGGCATTGCAGAAGCGTAGTGTGAAGATCATCATTGTTCACAATCATCCCAGCGGGCTGCTGAAGCCCTCCGCCGCCGACCGTGAAATGACGGACCGGATGATCCAGTGCGGCCGGTTATTGAAGGTGCCGGTGCTGGATCATTTCATCATCAGCGACAAAGGCTATTACAGCTTTGCGGAAGATGGGCTGTTGGCGGAGCTGGAAAAGAGTACCAAGTACATGCTGGAGTACGAGCTAAAGGCGCTTGGAGTTAAAGAAGGCAAGGAAGCCGGCCACAAAGCAGGCTTGAATGATAAAGCCCGAGAAATGGCGCGCATCATGAAAGCGAAAGGCTACGCAGTAAAGGAAATTATGGAATTGACCGGCCTCAGCAAACCAGTCATCCAGCGGCTTAAATCAAAAGACACTTAGCGTTATTTGCCTGGTGAATGAATCATGTCAGATTGAATTGAATTTGGTGATTTTGAGAGTCATTCATCCGCAAGGGCAGGCCAGGGTCTTCGAAGTTTGTTGCCGATGCCATATGCCTGTAAGACAGGGTTCAAACATGTAGTAAAAAAGCGTCTAGTAACCTCGCGCAGTCGCCATATCAGTTTCCTCACTTCTCCCGATTTATCATGCATTCTAAACAACTCCAACATCTTTGTATCCCGGGCGGAATATGTTGCCCCCAATTCTCCTGATTCATAAGGTTCAAAATACCTCATGTATTATGGCCCCCTCAGTTCCCCAAAATTCACCCAGCTTTCAAAACACCTCCAACACCTTCGCCCCACCCGCATATTTCCGTCCCTTCAGCTCGCCCGACCCATCCGGCATTCCCATCTCAATCCCCACCGCCACTATCAAGGAAGCATCGGCCAGAACAGGCACATCCAGCGATAGCTGCAAATCAAATCCCTCCGCCCGCGCATCCCGATGCTGCCATGCCGATACCTTCCGATCCCAGGCAGGCGCAACCGCCGGCTCAAACAGTTCTTTACGATATACAATATCTCCCATCATCGCCAGATAGACAACAAACCGGTAAAACGGCAACTTCCAGGGCAGGCTCAGATTGATGTCGGGCATAATAGCAGGGAAGGAGAGCGTAACCGTACCTGCTGCCCGGTTTGCCGACGCGGTAACCGGATGTTGTAACAAGTTGTCAAAAGGATGCTCCTTATTGAAATTGAACCCTCGCAGCAACGCCTTATTGGCCGACAAACAGACACCTCTTTCCCCACGAGGGCGCTCGGCATCCCGCAGCTGGATTTCCTTCGCCAGTTTCACGAGCCGCCCGGTATAGTTCGGGTCGGCGATTTGCCGGAAAGCTATCATCGGCCGGCGTACCGACGCCGCAAACAGGTTGCAGGCCTTGAATTCCGCATTGTTCTCCCGGGTCCGTGCAAATTTGCCATCTGTTTTGATGCGTTCTTTGGAAGGCCCGTTGCACCGGCGCATGATAATCTTGTCAGTTCCTTTCCTGCGGTAATAGACGAATTCGCCCAATCTTCCGGTGACTTCCATGGTCGATTCTACAATAGCCATAGATTATGCTTATTTGGGGTTACGGTTATGATATGCTGACTATAACAGGCTATTGCATAGAATGTTTAACGGGTTTAAGCCGGCTTTTTAAAGAGGCGACTTAAACCCGTCTTAAATTCGGGATATACCCGGCTTAAACCCGGCTCATATATGCCGGAGAACTTCTCCAGGCATACCCTGATCCGGCAATTGGAAACCTATTCCTCCTGGATCACCAACGCATTCAGGTACCCGAACGCGCCATTGGCCGTCAAAGAAGGTGCGTGCACCGAAAGATTGATCTTCCCGTTCGCGTCCGGCGAAATGCCTGTCCGCACTTCCTCGAGAGTAGTGTTGTTGAAGGCGTTCATCAAAATCTCGGCACCGCCGTTGATCCGCCATGCGCCATATCGCGGCGCCGCAGCGGAGTTGTTGCGCGATGCGTAGAACTTCAGCTTGTAGGTCTTGGCGGGGTTCAGTCCGGTAAGGATGAGGTTGTCCATCCCTGTCGCCCATTTCAGGCTGTAGTTGAACCAGTAACCCTTCAGCGCGATATCCGGGATCACGCCGGTATTGTTGCCGGTGGTGGTACCGTCTATGTCGGAGGCGCTGTTGCTGGCGAAGGGGGCCCAGAATTCAGGCGTGGGACTGAGGTTGTCGATCGTCCAGCTGGTAGCGGGGTCGGTGATCGTGATACGCTGGGAGTGCGGCGAGCCGTAGACGTTCAGCCATCCGGGAATGGGCTGCACCGCCGTTTTGCTGAAGTGGATGCGCAGCGTTTTCAGTCCACCGTTGTTTGGGAACACATTCACGGTGGAAGTGCCTTTGTAGGTTTTGCCGCCGCCCGTGCCGGTTACGCGGAATACATACGTGCCGTTCGTCAGCGCCGAAATGTTGGCGGTGGCCGACGTGGCGTTGGCGATAGTGGCGGTTCCCGGGCCAGACACCTGCTCCCAGCTATACGTGGTTACCACGGCACCATTGATGGGCGTACCCGTCAGCTGCAGGGTACTGAGCGTGGTGGTGGTATCGCGGAGGCGGATCTGCGGTACCGCAGGCAAGGGGCCTACCACACCGATATCGACGAGACTGACATGCGCGAACGTACCGGTGCCGCCTACACGCATGGTAATATCCACCGAATCCACACCGGTTACACCGTTGAATTTGATGGCCTGCTGATAGTTGGGCGTGCCTGCGGTGGGGTATTTCGTTTCCACCGACTGTGCCGTTTCCCAGCCTTCGTTGCCGATCCGGGCCTGCAGCGTACGTTGGGCCGTGTTATCGTCCAGCCGCGCGCCCCAGATCTTGATGTAATATTTATTGGTAGGCACCATTCCTTTGATGCGGAGTACGATGCCGTTGGGGTTCAGTGACGAGTGGATGAACACGTTGTCATACAGGGCCTGCTGCGGATAATCGCCAACGGGAACGGTAAAGCCGTTGTAGTTGATGGCCTTCGTCTGGGAAGTCCCGAACGAGCCGGTGGGTGAGCCGATGAACTGGAGGCTCATGTCGGTGATCTCGTTGGTGGTGGTGCGCATGTCCGGGAACGACGCGTTGGCCGCAAAGCCTTCCACGCCGCCTACGCCAAACCAGTTATTCCAGAACTTGCCCCATCCGTCGGGCGAAGGCGAAGGCCGGCCGTCGGGCTGGTTGGAGCCGTTGAGCGTGGTGGTGCCGTCGCCGCCGAGGTCGGTCAGCAGGCGGTAGGTGTAATCGTTCACACCCGGCAATGGATCGGGCTCGCTGAGCGTGGCAACGGGCGACCAGGGCGTGAACGTCCCGTTTTTCATCTCGGCCCTTACCCGGAAATAAACTTTAGCGGTGTTGTAGCGGTTGTACACGGATTTCACCACGTTGGCATCCGCCTGCTGCGCGAAGGGCGCCCAGGTGGTCTGGTTCACCGATGAATCGATGTGGTACTTCTTCACGCCGGTAATGGATTGGAAATAACCCAGCCAGCGGTCGAACAGGCGGTCGGCGATAAACTGGTTGCCGGCGGCGGTGAGGTGGATGCCATCTCCGTTATTGTAAGCAGGCAGGATGGAGGCGATAGTCGAAGGGTCTACGAGATCGCTGAACCCTTCCACATACCGGTCGGGCCATGCGCTGCGGATACTGTCGGCCAACTGCTTCAGCATTTGTTGCTGGGCGCTGTTGTAGTTGGTACGCGGTTGCGTGGTCTCGAAAAACGCGGTGATGCCGTTGCGCTGCGCAATGCTGTCTACCTTTCGGAGGTTTTGCATGCTTTGCGCTACCGTCATGCCAGACGATGGGTCGTTGGAGGGAAGGGAAACGAACAGCATGTCGGGCCGCAACTGTACGGCGGTCTCGATGTTCTGTCCGGATACGCCGCCGTCTTCCAGCGGCAGGATGTCTTTGGTGCTGTATCCCGGCACGGCGAGGTTGGTCCAGGCATGCGCGGAAGTATTGTTGGTGAGCCAGGTGGAGATCTTATCGCCCAGGCGGTTCGGGGCGGAAAGCCCGGTACCCGCGAGGGTGGAGGAGCCGAGCCCTACCACCTTCGGACTGAGGAACAGCGTTTTGGCATTCGTTGCCCAGCGCAGCGTAAAGGTATTGTTGCCGTTGTCGGTGGCGCCGGGCAGTAGCCGCAGGGTAGACGCGGAGGGTGTGCTGCCGCCGCCGTCTGTGGCGCCGTTTACGGACAGGTCGAGGCCGTAAATGGCTTCGATAAAAATAATATCGTTCGCCTGCAGGGCAGGGCGGAAGGTGATCCTCCCGGCCGATGCGTCCACGATTACGCCGTTGGTGCCGTCTCGATATTGGAGCAGGCCGTTGCGCATGACTTTGATAGTGTGGTTGACGAGGCTGGCGTTTTGGTAGACGGAGTCACCCGCGGCCGGGTAACCCGCCGCGCCTGTTTTGAACTGGATGCTTTTGCCCAGCTGCTGGAATACGGTGGCGCCGTTGCCGGTATTGTACAGGTAACCGTTTACGTCTTTCGACTTGTTGCGGAGCACGAGCTCGGCGTTCATGATCTTCACGGAGTCGGGGTCCAGCTTCAGCGGGGCGCCTTGCGCCAGGAGGGACGAACAGGGAAAGAGGAGCGGGATAAACAATAGAGGTTTCAATCGTCTCATGTCGGGGAATTATTGGCGGTGAAGTGTTTGGTGAATGAATTTTCTTTCGAGGGCGTATGCGTCTTGCTGGAAGAAAACAGGCAGGAAGCTGAAATCCCTGGCGTGGAAGGCTTCCAGGTAAATCTTCTCTGCAGGGGCGAGCGCCGGCCTGAAGAGGATCTTGCCCAGCGAAGTGTCTACCAAAGTGCTGTCCGGGCAAGTGGTGCAAACGAGCAGTCCGTTCCGCCAAATCTTGACGTACCGGCCTTTCCAGGCCGCGTTGGTGTACACGGAATCGCCGGCCTGGGGGAACCCGGCGGTGCCCACAGTGAATTGCAGGGCGTTGCCGATGGATTTAAAACTGGTTTTCCCGTTGCCGGTGTTGACGAGGTAGCCGTTTACGTTCCGCGTGGCGTTGCGGACAACGAGCTCCATGCCGGTCGCCTTCACGCTGTCGCGGTTAACGCCGAAGGATTGCTGGGCTTTGAGGGATGGGAGGGTTACACAGCAAGCGGCTGTGAAAACAATTTGCTTCAACATAGAATTGCATTTTCGAAAGTGTCTAATGTAGATCAGGGTGCATATCCGGAAGAGGTATTACAAAGTGCTAGGCACAGGTCCGGTTAACGCGGAGTTATTGGGTTCGGTTCATGGCTAAGGTTTGCGCAAGCGCGGTTTTTCGGAAGGGGATAACCGGGCCTGCAGGTACGGGATAATAATGTTATGAAGCCGAAAATAAGAAAAATTGATTGATTTTCAAGGGTTCTTTTTTGTAAAATTTAAGCAGGAATCTCCTTTCAGGGAGCCATGTTTTGACGGGGCGTAAATACTAATTATATTGAAGGATGGCAATTCGGTTGAAGCTGAACGGACGGGTGGATGTGAAAATCTATCAAAAGGAATTAATGGCCTGCGACTGGTTTCATATCCCTCCTGATGAAATAGTCATCAAGAATTTAATGTAGATATTGTTTGGTATCGCAGGCCCCTCCTCAAAAACTACTTAGCAAATGGACAAAGTTTCAATCGCGCTGAAGTATTCAAAATTTTCTGATTCTATAGAAGATATATCTAATGAATTGGTATTGGTACCGACTGATTCAAATGTAAAAGGGGAAAGATATTCGCTCAAATCCCATGATGGGAGGATTGAAAAACAGTATCAGTATAACTATTGGGAATATCGATTCGTGATTGAAACAGATGTATGGATACAAACAATTGCCAATTCATTCGTTGATGAAGTTGTTGAGCCCAGGAAGGAGCAGCTGAAGCGCATTGCTTCGAATGGGCAATTAGAGTTCTTTATTAGCGCGGAATTATATGGCATGGCCAACCCCGGTTTTCACTTTGAAAAGGAAACAATTGCATTGCTGGCTTATATTGGGGCGGAAATTGATATAGATCTTTACAATTTCACAGCGAAGGGTTAGCAAGCACGCCACCTTACACCCAAACTACCGTAATGAAAAAGAAGAGCCCCTGGATAGATGTTATCATCAAAGTACTAAACGGCGAAAAGAATATCGCGTCCCCGTTCGATGCACAGGGGACAATCGAAAGTTTCTTTGTGGTCGTTATAAAGGAAGAACGCCTCGGCTGGGGCCGAATATGGTGTTCAGCCACACGCAGAGGCATCCATTTATGCAGAATGGTGGTGCCGGACAACGTCCATTATTTTTATGATGAAGAAGCAAACGCAGCCTGCAATAATTTGCCGGAAATTACACTGGAGGATTTTACCTGACTACTATATTATTTTTGTTCGTCGAAACAACTGAAAGACGAAAACAATTGAATACGCTGATTATGAATGATGTAATCAATATGAATACGGGGCTGGATGTAGCCGGCCTGGAAGAGGAAGACGCCCTCGCTCTGGAGGGCTCCTTCAAAGCCATACTTAAATACGGCCCGGAGATTGTAACCGATACATCCATCTCCAGTACAATTTTAGCAAAGCTTATAGAAAACCGCCTGTTCAACAGCCGGGCTACGGTCCGCATCGTAAATTCTTTCCGGTTGCAAAAGGAGGCGTTCGATTATTTCATCCTCCAGGTGGAGATCGATCACGGTTTCAGGGATTCGAAGAAGAACGGAAATACAAACCGGGATAGGGAATACCAAATCTGGGGCTACGGGAAATCGCGGATCGCATTCGGGGATGTACTGCTGCGGAGACTGGCATTCGTGGATAAACTGCTCAACCGGTTTACCTCCGGGCGGATCAAATTCGATTACTCTCCAGCATTTAACGCGAAATATTACCTTATTTCTGCTGGAAAGGATTTGATTTTGAAGCATTTTGAACCACCATTCGTGGCGGCAGTCGCCCAATCAGATGAGCTCATCATGTTGGTGAATGGGGAGGATGTCATCATTGGTTTTCCCGTAATTATTAACGATCAGAATACAGTAACGCTTCAAAAGATTATGTCCTCGGCCAGTTTTCTGGCAAAATCAATGATGTAGATTTTGATCTTATCCTGCTAAGCCAAAAGGCGTCCGCGCGCTTGCAATTGCACGTAGGGTCATGGCTGAAAAAATCCCGGCGCTGCACCCACACCGCCACAAAAATCTTTTAAATTTTTTTCGGGAAGGAGAGCGGCAAACATTTTAATCCGTCTACCCTCAACCCATCGTTCCACACTGCATTTGACTCACTTAAACATATATATATAATTATATATTAAGCTTATAATCAATGCGTTCGTAGGTCATGACGTTTTGAAATATAAGAATTAACCATATATTTACACCGCGGTTTACCTATACCGACTACCTATGCAAACTGAACGTCCGACGAAGCCCTTGACGCCGCCTGAATTTTGGCGCCCATTGCCAGCGGATGGCCTTTTGCCCCGGCAGACAGCAACGAACACTTAACAGACAATCGTATGGATATTATTGCGTACCAGGACTTTCACGCCATTCGCCTGAGCGATTTTTACGATGGTCCTGATTACCAGGAAGTGGAAGATTATGATTTCATGGGGGAAATTTGGGTAGGAGAGCTGTGCGGCTTCAACACCTTCCTGCGACCGGTTTCCATCCCCGATGAAACCCGCGCCATTTCACTCGACTTTACAAAAGATCACGACGGCATGGCCATGCGCGTCCTCGAAGCACTGCAACTCCCGCTGCCGGCCAATTGCTCGCAGGCGCAAATGACCTCCATCCTCGGAGATCCCAAAAAAGTCGTGAAACTGGCGAAAGACACCGTCACCATGGACTTCATCATCGGCGACCGCTTCCGCTATTCACTGTCCTGCACGATCCACCAGCAAAACGGGCTCATGTACCTCGACGTGGTGAACGAAACCGGCGTTCTTCAAAAAACTCCCAAAAAGAAAAAAACCAAAGAAGAAAAGATATAACTTTCGTATAAATCTATTTTCGTGCGAAGCTATACCTTATTCCTTGTTTGTTTACTGTCCCTGCCTGCCAGCGTTGCAGCGCAGGACAGTCTGCTGGCCAAAGCACAGGCAATGCCCGAAAAATATCTGCAACAGGTCACCGGTAAATCGAAAAAATACGAACGTCAGGTAGAAAAACGTACCCGGCAAGCGCTCGACCGGATGATGCGGCAGGAGAAAAAGCTTCAGGCCAAACTGATGAAGGCGGACTCCCTGGCCGCTAAAAACCTCTTCACCGGTTCGCTGGACTCTATGCGTAACCTGCAAGCCCGGCTCAGCAGTAAAACGCAGGCAGCAACCCGTTTACTCAATGGGCAAACCGGCGGCTACCTGGACACGCTCACAAATACCCTCGGGTTCCTCAAAGACGCAAAAGGCCTGCTCGGCAAAGCCGGCGATGTGAAAGGAAAACTCGGTAAATCGATCGAACAGGTGAAGTCGCTGCAAGACAAGCTGAAACAGGCCGAACAAGTCCGCAACTACATCCGCGAGCGCCGGAACCTCCTCAAATCCCAACTGGGCCAGTATGCCAACATGACCAAAGACCTCCAGAAAATCAACAAGGAGGCTTACTATTACGCCCAGCAACTCAAGGAATATCAGTCCGTTTTCAGTGACCGTAAAAAAGCGGAAGCCAAAGCCATGGAACTACTCCAGAAACTACCGGCGTATAAAGATTTCATGGCCCGCAATACGCAGATCGCGCGGTTGTTCAACCTCGCTGCTGCAGGTGGCGGCAACGTGGAGCAGCAGCTCGAAGGGTTGCAGACCCGGTCGCAGGTGGAGCGCCTGATCCAGGAGCGCCTGGGCGGCGGCGGGCCCAATGCCTCGCAAGCCATCCGCCAGCAAATGAATGCCGCACGGTCGCAGATGGACGAACTGAAAAAGAACTTCCCCGATCTCGATAACGCCGCCGAAATGCCAGACTTCAAGCCCAATGAAATGAAAACCCAAAGCTTCATTTCCCGGCTGGAGTTCGGCGCCAACGTTCAGTTCCAACGCTCCAACCAGTTCTTCCCCTCCACGGGTGATTTTGCCGGGCAAGTCGGTTACCGCTTCAGTAAAAACGGGATCGTGGGGATGGGAGCGTCTTATAAACTGGGCATGGGAACGGGTTTCAATAATATCCGGTTTTCGCACCAGGGCATGGGCGTTCGCTCGTTCGCGGATTATAAACTAAAAGGGACATTTTTCGTCAACGGCGGTTTCGAATACAATTACAACGCCGCCTTTGTCAACCCCAACCAACTGGCCAACGCCAAAGTCTGGACACGCAGCGCCTTGCTGGGTATCGCCAAAAAATACAAGATCAATAATAAGCTGAAGGGAAATATGACCCTCCTGTACGATTTCCTCCACAATAGCCAGGTTCCCCGCACCGATCCGGTGAAATTCAGGGTGGGATATAATTTTTAGCCGGTTTACACAAAAGTATTTACCGCCAGTTGGAGCTTCCAATCGGCGGTATTTTCATTTTAATTCAATTAAATAATATAAATACATATATGAAGTATTTGAAGTGATATTATAGTAAAATTCAATCAATACTTAATAAAAATTGAAAAATGATGGATATGCAGTTAAAAATTAAGATTTAGACCAGGAAAAAGTTATTTTTATAGCGACAGACGTGAAAACGAGTAAGTGATGATTAAAAATCCCTTACCTGGATGGCCGGGGGCGGGGAGACCGGCGGCGACCCAACTTGCATGTATGTGAAAGCAGCCGGCGCTTCCTGCCTCAGGCCACTACAATCAAAGCCGTGCCATGATCAGTGTGACTGCCGCCATACAACAGATTGCCGCCTGCCGGACCACCTGGGGCAAAACTTCCGTCCCCATCACGGAAGCCTCCGGCAAAGTGATCACCGAATTTACACCGCCCGAAGGCCCATCTGCTACATTGCCCGCTCCGGGAACTATGCTGACCAGCCGCCACCTCGCCACCATGTCCCAATCGGGTATCACGCAGGTTTCGGTGTATATGCCGCCGTCGGTAGTCTTTATCGGAGTTGGGGAAAGTGAGGGCGGCATCAATAAGCTCACGGTGGAAGGGACATTGACGGATTACGGGATCGCCCTGCGCGAAAGCGCCACCATTCCCGCCGCATCGCCTGGCATGCAAAAACTGGTGGAAGCTTCGCTGGATGCGGATTTGCTGGTACTTTGCGGCGACATTTCCCCCAAAACGTTCTTCGAAGCCGGGGTGGAACAGGTGTTCAGTAAGGTAAAAGCACATCCCTGCCAGGCGTTCTGGTTCGGGTACAGTCCTACGAAAACACGCATCATGCTCATGCCTTCGAACCCCTTCGCCGTACAGGTATCGGCCAAACTTTTCCTGGAATCCTACATCCGCGCCTGCTGGAACATGAAGCCCATCCGGCCCCTGCTGCTCCCGTACGCCGAACATCGCTCGCCGGCCGTGGGGCAGGACGAATACGTTCCGGCGGCCATGGTACACCGGAATGGACTGAAGGTGCGCGCCATTTCGTTTTCCGGCAAAACCGATATCCGGGAGGCAGCGCAGGCGGAAGGCTTCCTGTGCCACAGCGCTGAGCATGGCAGCCTGGAACCCTCGTCGCTGGTGCCTTTCTATCCCTGGAACCACCTGGCCTGAATTCACTTTCCCATCACAAATCCCCTAAAAGCCGCAACCCGTCACACATCGCGGATCGCTGATGCATAACGGGTTGCGGGGTATTTCCTGTAATTGTTGCTTAACTGAAAAGGCGCACTTTGATACCCAATCCAAAGTTGCCGCCGTATGCGTCCAGTCCCGAGCGCTGGTTCGTGTAGCTCGCCTGCACCTGGATGGAATTCTTGAACTGGAAGCCCACACCGCCGGTCACGGCTTTGTTGGAATGGTACAACCCGAACACGTTTACCATATTCCGGGCAAAGCTCACACGGGCGCCGGCATCCACCACGCTGTTGGAATTCAGCATGGGCCGGAAGCTGATGAGCGGCTCGATGGAGGAAATCTTGTAGCTGCGGGTGCCGAATTTGTAAGACGCGGTCACCGCGAAAGTCGACTGGCCGCGGGGCTCCTTTTCGTCGATGTTCTTCAAGGTACGCGTCACATTCGGCATGGCGGCCTGCAGGGTGAGGGCGCCGTTCGTATAGGCGATGCCGAGATCGAGGCCCATGGCGTTTTTGTAGCCTTCATAGCCCTCGAGGGCTTTGGCTTCGGGCGTTCCGGGCTTCACGTGTTCCGCACGCTTGTTGTCGAGCGATACGCTGGCGCCGATATGGAGGAATTCGGTATTGTCTTCGTTGAGGGAAGTGTGGTACGCATAAGACATGGCCACACGGGTTTGCTTCAGCGGGCCGGCCTGGTCGTTGAACACGGTAAGACCAACGCCGAGGGTGCGACAAACCTGGTAATCGCCGGTCAAAGCGAACGAAACGGGCGCGCCATCGGTTTCTTTCCAGGCTTTGCGGTAGCCCATGCTCAGGCTGAGGCCGGTATCCGCACCCGCGAGGGCCGGGTTGCCGAGGTACCTGTTTTCAAAATATTGCTGGGGGAGCGGATCTTGCTGATCGAAAATGCGCTGCGCCTGCACGGCCACCGGCAGTACAAGGGTCAGCAATAAAAGGCAGAATTGGGTAGAGATGTGCTTCATCTGCGTTCGTTTGGGTACAGGAATAATGTTCTCAGTATCATCCGGGACAATTTACCCCGGACGACAAATATAGTATTAATGCTTAATTGAACAAAAACATGAATATGAAAAAGGGGTAATGAAACCCGCTATGGGGGCTATTTTGGGGCGGTTTGACAATCTACGTGAATTGAAAGCAAATTGGCATTACATATTGAAATTCAATACTATAACATTTTCTCAATAGGATACACAATTAAAAATAAAAAATATGTAAAAAAATTTCCGAGTGAAAGGGGAGAAACGGTCGTGGAACAGATAATCGATTGGAGTAAAATGTGAAGCTGGGGAAGGAAAGGGCGCATCAAGCCCTTCACGAAATCGAATCCCGGCAGGGCCGGCCATCATAAACCAGCCCTGTCGGGATCATATATTTTAGAAAGGATAACCGATCGCGATGTTGAGGATCAGGTTTTCTTTCCGCCATTTGCTGTCACCGATATCGATGGCATCCGGCAGCCAGAGGAACCCTTTCTGGAAAACGGGCTTCCGTAACGGGAACGCCACATCGAACCGGACAAGGAGGATAGACGCGTCGATGCGCAGGCCCAGCCCCGAGCCCACCGCAATTTCCTTGTAAAACCGGTTCATCGCAAACACCTGCTCCTGGTTTTCCGGCTTGGCCCTGCCCAGCCAGATGTTGCCCGCATCCACGAAAGCCGCCAGCTCTATCAACTGCTGCACCTTATACCGTAACTCGGAGTTGAATTCCAGCTTCACGTCGCCCGCGGCATTGGCCAACAGCAGGTTCGTGCTTTTGGGATCAGGTGGACTCTTGGCGCCGGGGCCCAGCGTCCTCGCCCTGAAAGCCCGGATACTGTTACTACCACCCGTGAAGAATTGCTTGATGAAGGGCAGCGTTGCCGGCTGGGTGGGATCAGACACGTATTTCCCATAAGCATAGCCATACCCCAGGAAAAGCCGGTTCACCCAGCGGAGGTTGTTCGCCAATCGCCAGTAATGCCGCCCGTCTGCGCTCAACCGGACGTACTGCGCAAAATCCTGCCTGAACACCTGCTTCGTGCCGTCTTCCTGTTTGGTAGCGATCAGTCCCGCAAGGTTACCTGCCACGTCTATATTGAACTGACCGAAAAAGGAATGATACCTGAACGGGTCCTGGTTATTGTAAGTCAGCGTGTAATTGCTGCCGAGAATGAACTGTTTGGCGATGGATTGCTTGAGCGCGGGGTCCAGTTCCTGCTGTACCTTGAACGTGTCAGACAGGTTGCTGGGCAATGTATACGTGATCGCAATAGGATAGAGGGTATGGTCGAGGAATTTGGTCTGTTTCCAGATATACCCGTATTGCGCCGTCATGGCGTTCAGCGTGTACATATTGGGCCGCCGCAGCAGTTCGTACCCCAGGCTCACCCGCGTGCGTGGCACATACGGCGTGCGGGGATTGAAGCGGATGAACGGTGTATAGAACCTCGGCATCGTGAGCGCCACTTCCGCGTTCAGGCTATATGCGTTGGTGGAATAGGTTTGCGTCTTGCCGCCTACCTGCGTTTCAAAACCGCCGCCCAGGTTGATTTCCAGGATATTCGCCTTCTTCTGCAGGTTCCTGTTGCGCGCGGAGATCTTCACCTGGCTGCCCACGAACCCGTTCGATTTGGACGTGCCGCTTACTTCGAACTGCAACGACCGCTTCGGATACGGCGTCAGGTAAAAACGCGCGGCCAGGAGGGAACTGTCGCGCAGCGGCCGGAAATTCCCGCGGACGAACTTGAACGCGCCCAGGTTCACGAGGCGCTGCAATGTAATATTATGCGAACTGATGCGGTACAAGCTGTCTTCCTGCAAAAACACGGAACGGTCGAATACGATGGGTTTGAACAATGAATCGGGGTCCACGACTTTATACCCGCCGTAATCCCGCGCCTGAACGGATTTCAGGGTGCTGTCGCGCGTGAGGTCGTAGTTCGGGAACACTTCCACCGACCGCATCCAGTATTGCCGCAACGCGGTAGAAGGCGTGCCGGGCTTCACTTTCACGTATAAATCCACCTGTCCCTTCAACGTACTGTCTACCTGCACGATCATATAATCCGGCGTGAAGTAATAAAACCCTTCTTCCTTCAGGTTATTATGTATCCGCTCGCGCTCGCCCTTGATCCGGTCAAGACTATAGAAATCATTGGGTTTCAGGAGCGTTTCCTTCGCCATTTGGATAATCAGTTTACTGATCACGCCCGTATCGGTATCGAACCGCACGCGGTGGATGGTATACCGGTGATTGGGCTCCACCGTCAACCGGAGACTGGCTTTTTTCCTGCCCTGGTTGCGAATGGAATCGTCGACCATCACCTGGAAATACCCGTTGTCTTCCAGATAACTTTCCACGATGTTCGTGATCCTTTTCGGCCGTACCTGGCTCAGCAGCACGGGCGCCTCGCCCCATTTGTTCCGCAGGAGGTGATTGAGCCCCTTGCCCTTGGGCTCGTTGCCAAGATTGTACAGCCACAGCTTGAAGGGCATGCCGAGGAATTTGCGGTTGGGGGACGGGCGCACCCGTTCGTTGATGCCCGACTGGATTGTAGAGATATCTTTCGGACGGTCTTTCTTCGGCTGCTTCCAGGTAACGTCATGCCCGGTATACAGCCGGTCGCCTTCCGGCACCGTTCGGGTAGTGGAGCAGGCCTGCAGCAAAACGAGCCCTATGGCGAGGATGCGGATCTGTCTGATGGTCATTGGTCTCTCAGTTTTTTCGTCTTGGTCTTTTTGGCCTGTTTACCGAGTATTTCGCGGAATTCGTTGTAATCCATGATCAGCATGAAAGTGAGCCCCGTTTCCACGACCTGCCCCTGGATAACGGTTTCCGTAAGGTTCCGCTGATAGGCGCGGACGCGGTACCGCCCGTCTTCGGTGAGCTTGTATTCGGCAGACATGTCGCCGATGATGGAACTGGCATTCTGTCCCTGCGTCTGCGCACCGGAAATGCCGATGTTGGAGCCCACGCTAACGGTCAGCCGGTCGTTGAACAGGCGTTTGGACACATCTACCTTCAGGTTCGTGGCTTCTTCCCTGGAACCTGCATCGTTGTAGGCCCTTTCGCTTTCGAGGTCGAAGTTGATGTCTACCCCTTTAATGAGGCTGCCCGCCAGGTTATTGAGCTGTTGGGAAAGGATCTTGCTCACGGAGCTCCGCGCGATGTCTTCCGCCGGGTTGCCGCCACTGCTGAGGCTTTCGAAAGGATTGTCGGAAATGAACCGGTTGAGGACGAGCAGGCCCATCACCTGTTTGTTCAGCTCCGATTGTACCTGGTTGATCTGTTTGATACGGGTGTACACGACGCCGTTCAGCACGCCCTGTTCCTTTTCGGGCATGTCCAGCTCAAACGCGATGTCGGGCTTGAGCAGCTCGCCGGTAATCTTGAGGTATACATACACGGGCACCTTCTGCCGGTAGCGATTGGTGTTGGTTTTATCGTTTTCCATGGCGTCTTGCACAAGGTCGCCGGCCACGGGGTTCGTTTCGTACCGCGCAGTGATATTGACGTCCGCGCTCATGGGGTCGCCGGTCCAGATGATGGTGCTTCCCTTCACGATCTGGAATTCGCGCTTGATGAGCTGGTTGAGCGACATGGCATATTTCCCTTCATTGATCTCGTACCGGCCGGTGAGGCTCATTTTGCTGGAGGGGTCCATCGTGAGGTTGAGCGAGGCGGTACCTTTTACTTCGAGGTAGTCGCCGTTAGACTGGTCGATGATGAGTTTCATGGTGGATTCCGGCGTCACTTCCACGTCGGCGCTCACCACGAAGCCCTTCAGGCCCGTTACGCGGGCGAGGGTGTCGGGTTTGGGCCGCAGCGTCGTGTCCAGCCACATGGCCGGGTCGATGAACTGGACTACGCCCGCCCGGTCGGCAATGCCCGGTTCTTCCTCGGGGATCATCACCGTTACCATGGATTTTTCGCGGAGCTTCAGTTTCATCTGTACCCTCGGCAGATCGAGCGTACCGCGGATCTGGGCCGTCACGTCCACGAAGGCCGGCCCATAATAGAACTGATCTTTATTTTTCGGGTCTTGCGGCCCCAGCGCCTGGAAGTTTTCGGCGGTAAGGTCGAGGTTGAGGTTGAAGGATTCGTAATCTTTCGTTCGGATATCCCCGGTAATGACGGCCTCGTTGCCGGAACTGTCGGCCACCACGAATTTGTTGAACTTGACGCCGGTCTCATCGAGCGTCAGGTCTTCAGACGGCAGCCGCATGATGCTGTTGATCATCGAAATGCGGCCAGACACCTTTTCGAAATGCATGGCGCCCCGGATCTCGGGCTTGTCCATCGTGCCGCGCAACGTTGCATTGCCGGTCAGGTAGCCGTTCATCTCCGTGACGTTGCCGAACGTCAACGGCTGTATGCTTTTCATATTGAGCTTGGTGATATCCAGCTTCAGGTCCATGGCATCGGCATAAGTGCCGCTCACGCGCAGGTCGTTGTCGTTCCCCTGGCCCTTCAGCGTAGCATCGAGCACCACGGCTTTCTCCGCGTTGGTATTGGCCGTCAGCGCCAGCCTGCCGAGGGAGGAGCCCATCACGGCAAGACTGTCGATCGTCAATTTACCGTCGATCAGCGGCGTTTTCTCGATGTCGCTGACGGTAATGCTGCCGTTGCTGATCCCTTCCGCCAGGGCGGTATCGGTTTCCACCAGCGAGGTCACCGTGCTCAGCCTGAAATCTTTCAGCAAAACGGTCAGATCGGGCAGCAGCGCGCCCTGCGCCAGGGGAGCGGAAGTGATCTTCAGTTCCTGCGCCCCCCGCTGCAGGCCGATGTCGGCAAAAGCCACGCCGCCATGGAGGACCAGCACTTTATTGTCGCCGCTCACGTTCCAGGCCTGCCGGTTCAGCAGCAGGTCTTTTTTGAGGGATATCAGCAAACTGTCTTTCAATCCATACTGTACCAGGCCGCCGAGTTTATACCTGGGCGTACTCCGCCGGCCCATGACGAGGTCCCAGTCCAGGAGGCCGTTGGCGGCAGACACGTCCAGCCGCGTGCGGCCCAATGGAATCTGCGGGTGCCGCAGTCGTCCGAGCAGCACATCGGCGGCCATTTTGCTGGTATCCACGCTCACATTGGCCAGGAGGGTATCCACGCGGAAGGAGTCGTACCGCATGCCGGGTATGGAAATATTGGCGAAAAGCAGGCTGCTGTCGGTATCCATCCGGCCGGTCAGCGTCACGGGCTTGCGCAGTTCGATATCGGGGAGGAGCTTCGCCAGGGATTTCGGGACCACGATGCTGCCGTTGAAGCTCAGCCACTGGCTTTCGGCTTTTTTCAAAGTTTTGGTGGCCGCTGCGGCTTCGAGGTGCCGCGTTACCATGTCGGTGGCGGCCGTGGCGAAGGTTTGGTAATTGAAGTCGCCCCGCGCGGTGAGGAACCCGAATGGCCCGGTGAGGTCTATTTTCTGTAAACCTTCTTCCACACTGGCTTTGAGCAGGATGGAGTCGAGCATGTACAGGTCGTTTCCGTCTGCGATCTGGATTTTGGAGATGGCCGCGTAGCCGTCCAGTTTCCGGGGGCTCAGGTTGGCGACTTCAGCTTCCAGGCAGGTTTTGATGGTCATGGGGCTGCTGGTCCAATTGGTGGCGAGGAGGTCGAGCTTGTCGAGGTCCGCGCGCAGCGCGATGTCCGGGTGCAGGGTATCGAGCCGTCCGCGCAGGTCGAAGCGGGCCTGGGCATTGGGGTCGCGGATGCTGCCCTTGGCGCCGTAGGCTCCGCCGATAAGGGTGGCGTCGAGCAGTATGTTTTGGTAGGTATAACGGTTATAGGTAAACGACGTGATGTTGACGCCCGCCTTGATATTGGCTTTGTTCGGGTCGGTCCCTTTACCGTTGGCGGTTACCTTGCCGGAGAGGTTCCCCATCGCCGTATCTCCCAAAATCCGTCCCGCCTGGAGGTTGCGCGTGTCGAGCGAAAGCTGGTAGCGGATCTTGTCCATATCCATGAAATCGGCCACTTCACCGCGAACGTTGGCGTTGCCCATGTCCGTTTTGATGGCGAGGTCGGGCTTCAGCAGCTGCATGCCGCCGCGGATGCTTCCGTCCACATCCAGCCGGGCCGGCAATTGCATCCCTGCGGGCAAAGTTCCCGGCGGCAGCCAGGAAAGCAGTCCTGCGCGGGAGGAACGGAGCGTAAGGGTCGTGATGTCTGCGCCCATTTTGTCGGGATCGGCAACCTGGTAGGCGTCTCCTTTAATATAGAGGTAATTTTTGTCGTTGTCCTTCACCTCGATGCCGGGAATCTCCAGCTTGGCGAGGCTCCCGCCCAGCTTGCCTTTCAGGTCGATCCGTTTTTTCCATAGCGGGGCCAGGGACGGGTTGCTGCGCATATCGGGCACAAAGAAAAGGGCTTCTTTCAGGGCCAGTTGCGAGGGCTTGACGTCGGCCGTTACCCGTATGAGCTCGGGGTGGGCCGACAGCGCGTCCCACGAAGGGGTAAAGAGCTGGAGGTCCGCGTTCACCTGGCTTTCGCCGGTTTGGAGGATGAAATCCTTCAGCTGTGCTTCCTGCGGTGTATAACGCACCTGGCCGCGGAGGCGCTTCAGTTCCAGGCCGCTCTGCTCTTTGAGGGATGCGTCGCGCACCGTGAGGAGGGTGCTGTCCGCACTATAATATATATTACCGGCATCGAGATGGAGGTCTTTGAGGGCGAGGTAGTTATAATCCACCGCCTGCTGGAAGCCCAGTCGCTTGGCGGTATGATTGTTCATCGAGAAATCGGTCTGGCGGACGGTCACCTGTCCGGCGATGACGCGCCAGGTATTGGGGGAGCTGCTGTCTGGCGGAGCCGTGGTCGTATCCATCGCCTGGCGCATGTCCAGGCTGGCCGTTGTTTTTTCCAGGGTCAGTTCTTCGGCGTTGATGAGCGTTTCGAGGAGGTTGAACCGCATCTTGCGGAGTTCCAGCTTGCCGAGGGTGCCGGTCGTCTCCAGTCCGCTGCTTTCATCCGAATACAGCCAGCGGGTATTTTTGATGAGCAATTGGCGGACGGCCATATTGAACGCGGTGGACGAGGTGTCTGCCACCGGCGGGCCGGGAACGTGGGCAACGGGCCGGAACAGCTGGCGGATGTCGGCGTCCAGACCGTCGACCTCGAAATTTTTCAGGGTGTACAAACCATTTTCGGGCTGGAGCGTGTCTGGCGAAGCGGCGAGCTTTCCCAGTTGAACGTTGGCGAGCATGCCGCCGAGGCTGTCGAGGAAGCGGACGTGTATCCGCTCCAGTTGCACCGAGCCGATGTTGTACCGCAGCGTGGTGCCGGTTTCTTCGATGAGGGTGTCTTCTTTCGCGCCGGGCGAGCTGAACGCATCGATGACGAACTGGTAGTTGAACGCAGAATCGTGCAGTGGACGGTACACGTTCACCACGGCGTCTTCCCAGCGCAGGGTATGTACGCTGAGGTTGTTGCGCAGGAGGGAGAGGAGGTTGTATTTGACGGACAATTCACCGCTGGAGAGCAATGTATCTTTCCGTTCGTCTTCGACATACACGTCGGTGAGCTTGATGGCATTCCACCAGGAGAAGCGAAGGCCGCCGATGCGGACGTTCGTTTTTAGCTGCTCCTGCAGGTACGATTCGGCTTTTCCGCGCATAAAATTCTGTACCGGCGGTAATTGCAACAGCAGCAGCAACACCACGGGCAACAAAATGATCGTCAGCACAATTCCTATAATCCAGCGAAATATCTTCTTCCGGCGGGGGGTAGTCACGTATTAATTACAGTTTTATATGGTGAAAGGTTAAACAATGCTGCTTCAAATTCCATACCTGCGGCAAAAATAAGGGAATAAACCCTTCGCCAAGGCGGGAAGGATTGTAAATCATATATATATAATTGTAATGAAAGAGAAAAAATGTATAATTTCGTGCCCGGTTGTGTATGAATCCGGATACTTTTTTGCCGGTTTGTGTCGTTGTTATAGATCAGTCACCCGTAAAAACCTTATCACATTGAAAAGAATCACCGGCATTGTATTATTGCTTGCTGCCCCTTTTGTTTCCAAATCACAGGACTGGCATATCGGAGGAACCGCCGGGATCAGCAACTACAACGGCGATCTCACGGAGAAGCGCGTTGATTTTACGACCACAGGGCCTATGATCGGGCTATTGGTGAAGCGGGACGTGAACCGTTGGCTCACTTTGCGCGGGGGCTTTACTTTCGGCCTGATCAAGGCGGATGATAAGAACAATTCGGAGGCGTCGCTCAAGGCGCGTAACCTCAGCTTCCGTTCGCCCATTTGGGAAGGTCATCTCGGGGCGGAACTGAATATCCTGGATATAGACGACAGAGGGTTTACGCCCTATGTTTTCGGCGGCGTGGCGTTGTTCAGTTTTTATCCGACGGCGAAAGATTCTTCCGGCGCCCGCGTGCCTTTGCGCCGCCTGAGCACGGAAGGGCAGGGCTTGCCGCAATATCCCGAGCGCGGTGGCCAATATGCTTTGCACCAGATTTCCATCCCATTCGGGGTGGGTTTCAAGTATTTACTGACCGACCGCTTTACCATCGGCTTCGAGCTGGGATTGCGGCCCACTTTCACCGATTACCTCGACGATGTGAGTACCACTTATGTCGATTATAATACCCTGCTGGCCGAAAGGGGGCAGACGGCGGTGGACTGGGCCTGGCGGGGCGATGAAGTGCATGGCGGCTCCTATCCGCTGGACGGCGCCAAGCGGGGCTCGGCGAAGTATAAGGACTGGTATACCTTTACCGGTATCACTTTCCTCTATCGCCTTGGCGGTAGTTCCGGCGGGCACCGCAGCACAAATTTTTCGAAATGTTTCCGCATGTAAGATATTTTGGCACGATGGTTGCATAATGTTACGCACATAACATAGCCCCCAATCAAGTCCAAATAGAATAAAGTAAAAGACCGTCTTTCGTGACGGTCTTTTTTTTGTGCTTTTTTTTGGGAAGGATGGAAGAAAGAAAAATGGATGTTGTTGTGAAACTTAGCTGTGTAGCGGGTTTGGGGAGAAAATTCTACATTGGCATGCTTTTGGTTTTACAGGTATCAAGTTCGGCAACCGCCCAGATCAAAAGGGGATGAACGGACCCATATCAATCTAAAACCAGCGAGCTATGAAAAAGCTAATCCTCTTGACGCTCCTCCTTGGAGCAGCTTATGCCACACAAGCACAGCATGGAAGGCACGACAGAGATTCCCGTTACGAAAGAGATTATCGCCGGCATGACGACGATTGTGACGATGACGATCGCCGCGGCAGAGGCCGTGGGCATTACAAGAAAAACAAACACGTTCATTACGACAGGCACCATCACCATGATTATTATCGATATGAGCGATACGAGCGCCGCCCGGAAAGGGTTGTAGTGGTACGGCCACGCTACCCGTTCCCTCCGCCGCCCCCGCCCATTCCGCTTCCTCCGAGGCCCAGGGTATCTGGCGTGATCGTGTTCGGACATTAATTTTGTAATCTTTTGTTGTCACAATAATGTACCGCAAAAAGGCTCCGGTTCTCCGGAGCTTTTTTTATGCCCCTTCCCGCGAAAATCATTATGTTGCCCTTTCATTCAATACCCGGAATTATGCGAAGAAGGGATTTTCTCAGAAGCTCGGTCATCACCGCCACAGGCCTCCTCGTCTGGCCATCGTTGAGCCGTGCGGGTGAAGGGAACGACGCGCCCGACGAGCGCGGGTTCCTGCATCCGCCAGCCGGCTTTCGGCCGCAGGTTTTCTGGATGTGGCTCAACGGGAATATTTCAGCAGAAGGCATCACCAAAGACCTCGAATCCATGGCCGCCATGGGCATCGGCGGCGCCATCCTGTTCAATGTGGAAGCGGCGGCGCCGCGCGGGCCGGTAGATATGGGGAGCCAGACATGGCGCAACATGGTGCTGCACACCCTGCGCGAAGCGGAGCGCCTCGGCCTGGAAATCACCCTGCATCATTCCGCGGGGTTTTCGGGAACGGGAGGGATGTTCGTGGAGCCGCACCAGGCCATGCAGCAAATCGTTTGGCGCTCCGTGCCGGCAACGCCCCGTCAGCAACAATATCAACTCCCGCAACCTTTCACCAAACTCGGTTATTATCGCGATATCGCCGTGCTCGCGTTTCCGGAAGCGCCCGCTCCGCCGGTAACTTCCTTTTCGCGTAACGGGCAACGGGAGAACGGGGAGATCCTGCAAAACCAAAACCCCGAATCTGCCATCCGCTTCGAAAGCACCGATGTGCTGGAATTCGGGTTCGCGGAAGAAAGCGAATTCCGGTCGGTCACCTGCTGGCGCCGGCCGGAACCTCCGGCAGACGTCTACAATGGCCCGCCCGACAACCCGCCCACCTTCCGGCTGGAAAGCTCTACAGACGGCGAGCACTTTTCCCCCGTATGTTCCATCACCATGCCGCAACTCCGGAAAATGAACGCGCCCGGCGCCGCGGTGTTTCCTTCGGTGAAAGCGAAATTTTTCAGGCTGCGCACCAATACAAGCACCTGGTTGTCGGGCCTTGAATGGCATACTCATGCCGGCGTACAGAACTGGCCCGGGAAAGCGAATTTCTATCAGCACGTACCTGCCAACACGAAAAATCCAGAAACGGCAGCCGGTATCGATCCCGATACGATCATCGACCTTTCGCAACACCTGCAACCCGATAGCTCCCTCCGCTGGTCGCCGCCTTCGGGTAACTGGACGGTCTTGCGGATAGGGTTCACGCCCACCGGGCAGTTAGGCGCTTCCCAACCCGATGCCGCAACGGGCCTCGTGCTTGATACTTTCAGCCGCGCGGCGCTCCGCGATTGGCTGACGAAAATGGACGATTATCTTTTTTCATCATTACAAAATATGCCTGCTTTCCGCGGCATCGAAATCGACAGCTGGGAAGTGGGCGTGCAAAACTGGACGGCGCGCATGCCGGACGATTTCCTTGCGCAGCGCCGTTACCCGCTCCTAAAATGGCTGCCGGCGCTGACGGGCCGCATTGTGAAGGATGCAGACGCCACGAACGCGTTCCTGTCAGATTTCCGCCGCACGCAGGCCACGCTGGTAGCCACGGAATATTACGGCGGTTTTAAGGATTTCTGTGTGTCGAAAGGATGGCATTTGTGGGGAGAACCTTATGGCGACGGAATGTTCGACAGCCTGCAGATCGCCGCGCCGCTCGATGTGCCGATGGGGGAATTCTGGACACGGTATGCGCCGGGCTCCATGAACACCATCGCCGTGGCACTTTCAGCGGGGCATGTGATGGGAAAGCGCGTCATCGGCGCGGAAGCCTTTACGGGTTTGCCCGAAACTTCGCGGTGGACTGACTATCCCTATTCCCTCAAAATCCAGGGCGATCATTTCATGGCGATGGGCATCAACCGGCTGGTATTCCATACGATGGTGCATCAGCCTTTCGCGCACGGGGCGCCCGGGTTTTCGATGGCGCATTTTGGTAGCCATTTCGACAGGACCAATACCTGGTCGCCCTTTGCCTATGGCTGGACGAAGTACCTGTCCCGCACCCAATACATGCTTCAGCAGGGACATTACGCCGCCGATTTCGTGTTTTTCAAAGGCGAAGAGCCTTCCGCCACCATTCCCGACATCGATCACGTTTCGCCCAACCGGCCAACGGGTTACGGTGCGGACGTCATGGGTCCGGACGCGCTTTTCTCCGATATCCGCATCGAAAACAACCGGATTATTTTCCCCGGCGGCATGACGTATAAAGTGATGGTGATGATACAGCTGAACAGGGTTTCGCTGCCGGTGCTGGAACGCCTGAAAATTTTAGTGGAAGCGGGGATGTGGCTGGCCGTCAATGAAAAACCCGAAGCGCCGCCGGGCCTCGGTGGTGATGTGGCTGCCCTGCGCACGGCGGCAGATGACCTTTGGGGCGATCTTGACGGGAAAACGGTGACCGAACGAAAGCTGGGCAAGGGGATGGTGTTCCGCGGAAAGCTGCTTGCCGACATCATCGGGTTGCCGGCGGATTTCAGTTACACGGCTGTCCGTAGCGATGCGGCCATCCGGTTTACGCACCGGCAAACGGACGAGATGGATATTTACTTCGTCAGCAACCGGTTGCGGCGTCACGAACGGATCAAGGCGGAATTCAGGGTGAAAGGAAGGCAACCGGAATTGTGGAACGCGGAAGACGGCAGCGTGGCAGATGCGGTGATGTTTGAAGAAACGGAGCACGGTATTCGGTTGCCGATGGGATTTACGCCCGGGGGATCGTGGCTGGTCGTTTTCAGGAAGCCGATTCGCGTGAAAGGCGCAACGGTGTTGAAGATGGACGGAATGGTGCTGACCAATACTTCGGCAGACACCGCACCTGGTCTTCGCCAGTTTGCATCGGTCAGGAATACATTTTCCATCGAGATCTGGATCAGGCCGGATACGATCGCCATGCCGGGGAAAGGGTATGTGGTGTTCCCGGCGGAAGGCGGGGATATCGGTGGAAGCAAATGCGCTTGTGTCGGCATCGCAGCAGGCCAGCAGATGGTACGCGTTTGCGAACGTATAAAAGGCGCGGCGTACTTCGCGAAAGACGTGCTGACCGTTCAGCAACCGATTTCCGGCTGGACGCATGTGGTAGTCGTCTATCAAAACGGCGCCCCTTCCATCTACCTCAACGGAAAGCTCGCCGGACAAGCGCCTGCGAGCGGAAACTCCGTGATCCCGGGTCTGGGAACGAAACCTACGGGTGAGCTCTATTCCAGTGTATTTGAAGGGAACGCAACTGATCCGAAATTGTACCGCGAAGCCCTTGGCGCAAAAAAAATAGCGGCGCTTTTTGCCGCGAAGCTCCCGCCCCCGGCGCTTCCGGAAATAATCCGTCTTAACCGGCAGCAAAACCGACTGACAGCATTGGTGTGGCGGAATGGCCTTTATGCGCTGGATGGAAGGGAAATCGTCGTAAAGGATAAATGTTCGGTGTTGCCTGTGAAGGGTGCCTGGCGGGTGCAGTTTGAACGGGGAAGGGGCGCGCCGGCGGAGATACAGCTTCCCGAATTAACATCGTTGCACCGGCATAAGGATTTTAACGTCCGTCATTTTTCAGGGGTGGCAACTTATGAAAAGCGTATCGGAATTCCGGCGTCGATTTTACAAAAAGGGAAGCGGGTTTTCCTCGATTTGGGACGGGTGGAAGTGGTGGCGCAGGTGGAGGTGAACGGGAAGGATGCGGGCCTGTGCTGGAAAGAGCCTTTCCGGCTCGATGTGACGCCGTTGCTGATAGTGGGAGAAAACCGGCTGCGCATCCGTGTGGCAACGCTTTGGCCGAACCGCCAGGTGGGCGATGCGCATCTGCCGAAAGAAAATACATTCAACTCCGCCAATTACATGACGGTGCTTCCTGCATGGTGGACGGGCAACGCGGAGAATCCCGGGCGCCGGGTTACCATTTCCACCTGGGATAATTACCTGCCCGGGGATCCGCTGCTGGAATCCGGTCTGGTAGGCCCGGTGCGGATGTTGGTGGCCTGGGAATGGGAGGGTTGATCGCGTGTTTGATAGCGGAAGACGGGCGGTTGTATATATCAGGTGCCGTTCAAAACACACAAACATGACAGCTATAAATATGTCAGCCCTTTCGTTTTTTGAATGTATTTTCTCACTACTTTTGATTCGTTGATGCTTCTATCACGGGCATCGGCAAAAGGGGGCCAGGCAAGTGGCTGCCGACAATTCCAGATCCAGAAAGATATTTTTTTTAACCCAATTGTTGTATAAACCCAAAGAAGTGATTTCGAGTTAATAGTTTAATAGTGTTTGCCTTTGTGCAACATATTTCTGAACTGCTTTCCACTTACATCGCACAAGAACTAAACCGCCGGCTGTTTATCCGGCAGGCGGTTTGGTTTCCCATAATCAAAGCATTTTTGTGGGCGGGGTAACATTTTTGCCGGGCGTATGCCGGGCATATGTTGGGCATCCAGTGTGCCGGAGTGCGGCGAACTGGGAAAAGTATTTTTGGAAAATCATGGACGGGGTAACATGATTGCCGGGCGAGTTCTGCGCTTGCAGTGTGCTGGAGTGCGACATAAGCAGGAGGTTGTGGGAAAAGAAAAGGCGCCGTTGTAGCGGCGCCTAGTTATGTAGTTTGTTGAAACTTCGCGTACGTGTTGGAGTGATGCTTTAGCTACCTTTTGCTTTGAAGCTTCTTCGGCAACCAGTTATTGATTTAGGTCAGCGAAGGTTTGTTTCGGCTTTGGTGCTTAGGCAGCTTTTTACTTTGCAGATGCTTCGATAGTTCGTTCGTGCAAAGTTGAAAGCGCAATTACTTTTTACGGAATTGCGGCTGCGATTACTTATGTATCTCCGAAGTGAAATGGAACTCGATATCGGGATTGTTGGCCCGTTCGGTATTGAGGTACCATTCTGATTGCGCAAGGTACACGAGGTGACCGTCTTTATCCTGCACTACGTTGGCGCCTTTGAAGCGGGTGAATTCTTCCAGCTTCTTTTTATCGCCGGTGATCCAGCAGGCTTTGTAGAAGGGCAGTGTATTGAACTGGCAGGAAGCGCCGTATTCCTGGAGCAGGCGGTATTGGATTACTTCGAACTGGAGGTCGCCCACGCAGCCAATGATCTTGCGGTTGCCGTTGTGTTGGGTGAAAAGCTGGGCCACGCCTTCGTCGGTCAGCTGGGAAATTCCTTTCTCCAGTTGCTTGGTTTTCATGGGGTCTTTGTTCACCAGTTCCTTAAACAGTTCAGGCGAGAAGCTGGGGATACCGGTGAAGAAGAAGTTTTCTCCTTCGGTGAGCGTATCGCCGATCTTGAAGTTGCCGGTATCGAAAAGGCCCACCACATCGCCGGGGAACGCGTCGTCCACGATGTTCTTTTCCCGCGCCAGGAAGCTGTAGGGGTTGGCGAAGCGCACGTCTTTGTCGAGCCGTACGTGGTGGAAATATTTATTCCGCTCGAACCGTCCGGAGCATACGCGCAAGAACGCGATACGGTCTCTGTGCCGGGGATCGAGGTTGGCGTGTATCTTGAAAATGAAGCCGGAGAACTTGTCTTCCGTGGCTTTCACTTCACGGGTGCTGGCTTCACGGTCGCGCGGGATAGGGGCGATGTCTACGAAAGTATCCAGGAGGTCTTTGACCCCGAAGTTGTTCACGGCAGAGCCGAAGAACACGGGGGCCAGTTTGCCTTCCAGGTAGGGTTGCGCGTCGAAGGTATCGTAAACGCCTTCGATCAGTTCCACGTCGTTGCGCAGCTGCGCGGCGTCCGTGGCGCTGAAAAGCTCGTCGATCCGCGGGCTGGTCAGATCGGCCAGCGGCACGATATCTTCGTCGGTAGCCTTGCGGTTGGCCGCGAAGGAAACGAAGCTTTTGTCGTACAGGTTGTATACGCCCTTGAAATCCTTGCCGCCGTTGATGGGCCAGCTGAGGGGGCGTACGCGGATGTTGAGCAGTTCTTCCAGCTCATCGAGCAGGTCGAAAGGGTTTTTACCGTCGCGGTCGAGCTTGTTGACGAAGATGATCACGGGCGTGTCGCGCATGCGGCAGACTTCCATGAGCTTCTTGGTCTGTTCTTCCACGCCTTTCACGCAGTCGATCACCAGTACAACGCTGTCGACCGCCGTGAGGGTACGGTAAGTATCTTCGGCGAAGTCTTTGTGACCGGGGGTATCGAGGAGGTTAATGAGAATGTCCCGGTATTCGAACGTCATTACGGAGGTGGCAACGGAGATACCGCGCTGCCGTTCGATCTCCATGAAGTCGGAAGTGGTGTGTTTTTTTATCTTGTTGGATTTCACCGCGCCTGCCGTCTGGATGGCCCCGCCGAAGAGCAGGAACTTCTCCGTGAGGGTGGTTTTACCGGCGTCAGGGTGGGCGATGATCGCGAATGTTTTCCTTTTATTGATCTCGTTGATGTACTTCATCGTTTAATAAATGGCTGCAAAGGTACATTTTTCCGGGAAAAAGGAGCGCCTTCGAGGCGGATGGCATTGGTTTATATGTTATTTTTGGTTTATGCTATCATCGCTCAAGATATTTTGGAACAGTCTGAAAATGGCCCTGCAGGAGCTGCGGGTCAATAAGCTGCGGACTTTCCTGTCGCTGCTGGGCATTACCATCGGCATTTTCTGCATCATCGCGGTACTGACGGTGACGGAGAGTATGGAGACTTCCATCCGGAAAGACCTTAACTCGCTGGGCACCAACGTGATCTATGTCGAAAAGTGGCCTTGGGACGGCGGGGGTGAATGGTGGCAGTATGTGAACCGCCCGCAGCCCAAATTCCAGGAAGTCCGCCAGGTCAAAGACAAAGTAGGCTCCGCAGATGCCGTCACTTTCACTTTTTCCACCAGCGGCCGGAAAGTGGAGTTCGGGTCGGACTATATGGACCAGGTAGCCCTCATCGCCACATCGGCCGATCTTGACAAGATGCAGACCATCGAACTGGCGGCCGGGCGGTATTTTAGTCCCTCCGAATTCAACAGCAGTTCCAACGCCGTAGTGCTGGGCTGGAACATCGCCGACGGGCTTTTCGGCAACGTGGACGCTGCCGTGGGCAAGGAGATCCGCGTATCCAGCCGGAAGTGCCGGGTGATCGGGGTACTGAAACGGAAAGGGGACAGCATGATCGGCGGGGTGCTGAACGACGATTGTGTGCTCATGAACTACCTCTACGCCCGTACGATCGTGGACGAGCGGAACTGGAATACGAATACGACCATATTGGTCCGTTCTGCTGACGGTATCCCCACCGCGCAGCTGAAAGACGACCTCACGGGGGCCATGCGGGCCATCCGGCGGTTGAAACCGGCAGACGGGAACGATTTTGCCCTGAACGAGATCACCACGGTGCAGGGGGAACTCACCACGCTCTTTACCTACATCAACGCCGGCGGCTGGATGATCGCAGCATTCGCGTTGCTGGTGGGCGGTTTCGGGATCGCGAACATCATGTTCGTGACAGTAAAGGAAAGAACGAATATCATCGGCCTGAAAAAGGCCATAGGCGCCCGCCCGGGCGTCATATTGACGGAATTCCTCATCGAGTCCATGATCCTTTGCATGGTAGGCGGTGGCCTGGGGCTGCTATTCGTCTACGGGGGCGCCCTGATCGCCAGGAACATGTTCAGCTCCTTCCAGATCGGGCTTTCGATCGGCAATATCATCCTCGGGTTTTCCATTTCCGGGATCGTGGGGATCATTGCCGGGTTCATTCCCGCTTACACCGCCAGCAAGCTCGACCCAGTTGTGGCGATCAGGAGCAATTGACGATTTCCGGAAATCTCCAATGTGCCGCGTTATTGAACCGACGGCAAAAATCAGCATTTCAGTCATGAATCAGTTGAATCCCATTGCGATGAAATTAGCGGAGTTAAAAAAACTTGAAAAGAAGGACTGCATCTTCCTGGAAGATGTTGATCCCATTTTCCGGGACGACCTGCAAACATTCATCATCGGAGAAACGATGACTTTGAAGGACGGGAAACTGATCATTCATCGTAGCCTGTTTCGAAGATGGCTTCAAAAAATCCAAACCGAAGGGTTAGATCACAAGAAAGACGCTACAACATGACTACTGAAAAATTCGAAAAGATCAATTCGCTGAAAAACCGCATTGATAGTCTTAACGATATGAAGGAATGGGATGATTCGTTTATCGAAATGGTAAAAACGGACTTCACCTATAACTCCAACAAGCTTGAAGGAAATGCGCTCACTTTCGGACAGACGATTGCGGCATTGAAGGATCTTGTTACACCAGGGAGCCACGCTTCGAGCGACATACTGGACGTGATAAATCATCAGGAAATTTTGGACGTCGTATTCGATAATCACCGCACGGAAAAGATATCCGTTGAAAACATCCTGCAACTCCATAAAGTCTTGATGAAATACATCGTTCAATGGGAAGACGACGGTCATTACAGTCCCGGACGTTTTAAAATGTTCGAGAACGCGACCATGCTGAGCGGTGGTAAAATTTATCGATATTTACCTCCTGCCGAAGTGCCGGATGCGATGGAAGCCCTCGTGACTGCCATCAATCACCAACTTACCGGGGTAGATTATGCTGATATCAACCGGCATCCGCTTACGATAGCCACCCGATTTCATCAACAGTTTCTCGATATTCATCCGTTTAGCGACGGCAATGGCAGGATAGCCCGGATTTTCGTAAACCTGATACTGCTGAAAACCGGTTTTCCGCCAATTTTCATTAAGGAAGTTGACCGGAAAACATATCTCCACCTGTTCGAGCTATCCCAAAAGGATATCCTTCCCATGCAGGAATTTTTTGCCGACAAACTCCTTGAAAGCCTGGACGTTAAGTTGGATTTCGTGCTCCAGGCGATCCAGTCCGGCGAAACGGCTGCATAGCCATCCCGGGTTGCAGCTTCCTTCTTTGGCACACCAATTGCCTTCCCCTCCATATCTTTGCACGCAATTCAAATCAACCGATGAAACACATATTCCTTGCCGGCGCCCTTTGCATGACGCTCTTTTCGGGATGCGAGACCACTCAACAGATCCTCAGTACGCTGCCCACTACCACAACCACCGGTCAGCCCAACAGTTTCCAGATCGCCGCAGGCCTCAAAGAAGCCCTCAGCATAGGTGCCCAGAATTCCGCCAGCCGCCTTTCCGCGCCCAACGGGTTCTTCGCCAACGCCATGCTCAAAATCCTCATGCCCCCCGAAGCGCAGAAAGTGGAATCCACCCTCCGCAACCTCGGCATGGGCAACGTTGTCGATAAAGCCATCCTCGCCATGAACCGCGGTGCCGAAGAAGCCGCCAAATCAGCTGCGCCCATCTTCGTGAACGCCATCAAACAAATGTCCATCACCGACGCTATCGGTATCCTCCGCGGGGGCGACTTCGCCGCTACCAACTATTTCAAGCAAAAAACCACTTCAGCCCTCACCACCGCCTTCAGCCCCGTGATCAACAACGCCCTGAAGAAAGTAGACGCCACCAAATATTGGGCAGACGTATTCACCGTCTATAACAAATTCTCCAAAACACCCGTCAATACCGACCTTACCGCCTACGTCACCGAACGCGCCATCAACGGCATCTTCCATGAAGTAGGAGCGGAGGAACAAAAAATCCGTAAAGACCCCGCCGCCCGCGTCACCGAGCTCCTCAAAACAGTCTTCGGCAGCTCGCTGGCCCAGAACAAATAATCACTTGCCCGTCGAAAATAGCCATGGCCCGCCCGAACGGCCGTTCCCGCAGGCCATGGCCTTTTTATATAATGGTTTAGGTGCATGTGTGCCGGCAGGGCATGCATTTCCGGTGGTTTTCGCGTAACTTTGCGGACTTATGCCGGTTAACATACTTGCCATAGAATCTTCCTGCGACGATACCAGCGCAGCCGTCATCTCCGACGGGACCATCCTGTCCAACGTCATCGCCGGACAGGCCGTTCACCAACAATACGGCGGGGTAGTGCCCGAACTGGCTTCCCGCGCCCACCAGGAAAACATCGTTCCGGTGGTAGACCTGGCACTGAAGAAAGCCGGCATGCAGCCGGAAGACCTCAGCGCCATCGCATTCACGCAAAGCCCCGGCCTCATCGGCTCGCTGCTGGTCGGCAGTTGCTTTGCCAAGTCGATGGCCCTGGCGCTCGATCTCCCGCTGATCGGCGTTCACCATATGCAGGCGCACGTGCTCGCCAATTTCATCGACGATCCCAAACCGGCCTTTCCCTGCCTTTGCCTCACCGTTTCAGGCGGCCATACGCAGATCGTGCTGGTAGACGGGCCGCTGCAAATGAAAGTCATCGGCGAAACGCTCGACGACGCCGCCGGCGAAGCGTTCGATAAATCCGCCAAACTCCTCGGCCTGCCGTACCCCGGCGGCCCGCTGGTCGACAGATACGCCAAAGAAGGCAATCCCAAAGCCTACCGGTTCCCCGAGCCGCAGATCCCCGGCCTGGATTTCAGCTTTTCCGGCCTTAAAACGTCGATCCTGTATTTCCTGCAGGAAAACACGGCGAAAGACCCGGCATTCGTGGAAACCCACCTGGCCGATATCTGCGCGTCCATCCAGCACCGCATCGTCACGATTCTCACGAACAAGCTCGCGAAAGCAGCGCAGGAAACGGGGATCACGGAGATTTGCATCGCCGGCGGCGTAAGCGCCAATTCCGGGCTGCGCAATGCCCTGGAGGCGCTCGGCAAGCAAAATGGCTGGAATGTCTACATCCCGCAGTTCCAGTATTGTACGGACAATGCCGCCATGATCGCCATGACGGCGCATTACAAATACCTCGCCGGGGCTTTCAGTCCTGCGGATACCGTTCCCACGGCCCGCGCGGCATTCGAATAAGCGAAACATGGGGAATTCCTGGTTCCAGTTCAAGCAGTTCAGGGTAGAGCAGGCCGGCAGCGCCATGAAAGTCTGTACCGACGCGTGCATTCAAGGCGCGTGGACGGCCGCCAGCCTCCAATCGCGCCCGCCCTCCCGCGTGCTGGACATCGGCACCGGAACAGGCCTCCTCAGCCTGATGCTCGCCCAGGTAACACCGGCAATCATCGACGCCGTGGAACTGGACACCGCCGCAGCCGCACAAGCCATCGCCAATTTCGCCGGATCGCCCTGGAACACCCGGCTCCACGGCCTGCAATCCGACATCCGGACATTTTCCAGCCCAGAAACCTACGATTTCATCATCACCAATCCGCCGTTTTTCCAGAACGACCTTCGCGGCCCCGATGCCCGGCGCACCGCTGCGATGCATACCGCTACGCTGGGATACGCTGACCTGCTCGATGCCATCGCAAGATTGCTGTCGCCCGGAGGCAGCTTTTCGATTTTGCTGCCGTACGCGGAGTTCCGGATTTTCCAGGAACTTGCCAAGGCGCAAGGCCATTCCCTCCGCGCACTCCTCGACATACAACAGTCGCCCGCACATGCGCCCTTTCGTTCGGTCGGCATCTTCGGAAAAGGCGACGCACAACCCGCCGAAACGCTTGTCATCCACGACGAACACCGGCAATATACCCCCGCGTTTTCCGCACTGCTGCAGCCTTTCTATCTCTATCTCTGACTGCTGCCGGCTTCCTGAAACAAATTGACGAGATTTAGAAACGGATCGACGAACGCCGCGCCGGCTTCATGCTGTATTTTGAATGATGAAATTCCACGTCATGAAACTAGCATTGTCTTTGATCGCCCTGCTGAACCTATATTTTGCCAAAGCGCAAACGGTTGACCCGACTATTAACAGTAAGATGAAAGTAACCTGGCCCGCCGGAAATTCCCGGACCGGCAAAGTCGTTTTCAACCTGGCGCCCGGCCATCCGCTTTTCCAGGAAATTTCCCTCGACGGCAAACGTATCGCTGCACAGGCTGACCCGGTTTTTGTCGTAAGCGTGGGAAGGAGAGACCTGCTATCCCAAAACCGCTGGAACATCTTTTTCGATAAAGTACCCGAAAGGCCCTTCCAGAGCCATGTTCTGACGATCAGGAAAACCAACGCGGCAGTAAGAACGGAAGGCAGCAGGACGATCGTCACCATCGGGCCCATATCCGCAGAAACCTTCGAAGGCAACCTGGAAATCACGTTCTATCACGGCAGCCCGCTCTTCAACGTGGCGGCCGTTGTTTCCACCCAAACAGACGCCAAGGCGATCGTGTTCGATGCCGGTTTTACAAGCGCATCGAAAGACTGGCAAACTTTTTCATGGATCAATACCGGTGATTCGCTCATACGCGCAAATGCTGCAAAAGCGGACACCGCCCGCAACGTTGCCGTGAAATATCGTGCCATCGCGGCTTCCGGGAAACAGGGCACGTTGGCCGTATTTCCTCCGCCGCACCAGTATTTCTATCCGCTGGACGAAGCCTTCAACCTCCGGTTCACCTGGTTTGGCAAAGGTTACCGCGGATTGGTGCCGGGAAACGGGATCGGCATCCGGCAGGAATTGCAGGGCGACAAGCGCTTCGTTCCCTGGTTCAACGCGCCGCCAGGCACGCAGCAACGCATGAACTTTTTCTGTCTGCTCGATACAGAAAGCGAAACGGCGGCCTTTGCCGCGGTAAAACGGTATACGCATAACGACCGGTACGTTCCGCTGCCGGGATTCAAAACGATGTCGAGCCATTTCCATAACGAATTCGTCATGAAAGTGATGCTGGCGGGGAAACCGGTGCCGGAACGGCCGGAGTTCGTGGACGTGTTCAAACGGCTGGGCGTAGACATTGTGCACCTGGCGGAATTCCATTATACCGCCGATCCCAAAGGGCCGGACGAAAAGCGGCTCCCGCAGCTGAAAGCGCTGTTCGAACTTTGTGAAAAGCAGTCGGATAAGGATTTCCTGCTGTTGCCGGGAGAAGAGCCCAACGAGTTTTTCGGAGGGCATTGGCTGAATATTTTTCCGCGGCCGGTATATTGGGTGATGTCGCGCCGGGAACAGACGCCCTATGTCGAAGACCGGCCAGGCTTCGGCAAAGTGTACCACATCGGCAATACATCCGAAATGCTGCAACTGCTCAAAGATGAAAGCGGTCTGGCCTGGACGGCGCATCCGCGTACGAAAGGCTCCGTCAACACACCGGACATCTACAACCATGAAGCTTTTTTTCAGTCAGACAGGTTCATGGGCGCAGCGTGGAAAGCCATGCCCGCCGACCTTTCCGAGCCGCGTCTCGGCAGGCGGGTGCTCGATCTGCTCGACGATATGAATAACTGGGGAACGCGGAAAACGGTCATCGCCGAAGCCGACCTTTTTACCATTACGCCCGACAATGAAATGTACGCCCACATGAACGTCAATTACCTCATGCTCGACAAACTGCCGGCGTACCAGGACAGCTGGTTGCCCATCCTGGACGCCATGCAATACGGGCGGTTTTTCAGTACCACGGGCGAGGTGCTCATGCCGTCTCTGCGGATCAACGGTCGCATTTCCGGCGACAGCCTGCAACTGCCCGCAAACGGGCTTGCGGAGATCGCGTTGCGCCTGCGCTGGACGTTCCCCATGCAGTTCATTGAAATTATTTCTGGCGACGGGAAAGCGGTGTTCCGGGAGCGGATCGAACTTTCTTATACGGAGGCTTTCGGCGACAGGGAATTCCGGCTGGAAGCGAAACTCGCCGGCCGCAAATGGGTGCGCGTAGAAGCCTGGGACGTGGCGGTGAACGGTGCTTTCAGCCAAACGTTTTACATCCGCTGACAGCAGTTCAGGACTGTTCTGCCTGCGCCCGGTGATAATTGGCGACTGCCCAGGCCTGGAGCGCCTGCATCACCGGTTTGAGCGCGAGCCCTTTTTCCGTGAGCGAGTATTCGACGGTGGGAGGCACGGTGGGATGGGGTTTCCGCGAAATGATCTTCCGCTCTTCCAGCTCCTTCACCGTTCTGGCCAGCATGCGCGTGTTGATGCCTGGCACCGCGCGCTCCAGTTCCCCGAATCGCAACACTCCGCTCATCAATGCGTTGATGACAGACATCGTCCATTTACCGGAAAGGAGGTCCATGGACTCCTGGAACGGACAAGGCTCCGGATTTTTTTCTGCGTGAGCGGTGCTGCCATGCTGAATGCTTTACTTGTTGTCAGTAGCTGACAAGTTTGCCAGTACTTTTCAAATGTACGGCATCGCATTAACTTAGCGGTCAAACGCCGTTATATGACCGTGGATCTTATCGAACAATTCATTATACAAAACCTGCCCGACACCACCCGCCTCGAGCATGGCGGTTATATTTTTTATTTCTATTCGACGGATCAGATGCTTCCCTTCGTAAGCATCGCCATTGCTGACAATGAATACGATCATGTGTCGGAATTGAGCAGGGAAGGGGTGTTCAGGGTGAATATCGGTGTGTTGAAGGAAACGTTCGCCGGGATGTTCCCCGAGCCTTCCGCCGAATGGGACTACGCCGTGCTCGACCGGTTCCTGCCGCATCCGCATTACGCCGCGCAGCATTATATCTGTATTCTCAACCCGGAAGGAGAAAACGCGGAGACAACCTGCAGGTTGATGGAAGAGGCCTGGATCATCGCGAAGCGGCGGTTTGAGAAGAAACACCCGCAGGGATAGGCGGGAAACGCGACCGTCCTGCCACGGGCAATGCGGGCAGGACGGCCGGAATATTGTTGTTATGCCGATCAAACGAAATGGATCGGGATGTCTTTCTTTTGCGGATTGTTGGGAAAGTCGAGCTGCGGAACGGGATAGGATTCGTCTTCATGAACGATATCCGACTCCTGGAGCACGGTTTTCCTGACCAGCGTGAGCTCCAGCACATCGGGGATGAGCACGTCGTTGGTGCCGCTACCGGAAAACTCGTAGGAATAGAACGTATCGCCATAGTTGTTGCCATGCACGTGGATGAGCGTGAACTCCCGTTCCAGGAGCCGCAGGATGCTTTCCACTTCGCGCAGCCTGTTTTTCAGGTCGTGAAACTCGAAGATCAGCTGGTTGACGCGGCCGAGGCAGGCCAGGAACTTCGGATGATCGAGCAGCCCGTATTCCCCGCCTTCGATATCGATTTTCAGCAGCACGTTTTCGTCGAAGAGGCGGTATTGTTTCATGTGCTGTTCCAGCGAATTGTATTTACCGTTCTTTTCCGGCGCTATGCCTTCGTCTACGAACACGATGTTCCTTTCATTGAGCTCCGTCAGTTTCTTTTTCCATTTTTTGGCGGTGGACAGGTATCTTTTAGCCTTCCGGAAGCGGAAGGAGATCATCAGTTTCGCGAAATGCCGCATGTTCACGTATTCGCCGTTGAACATGGTGGGGTCGAACATGAGGACGGGTTTGCCGGTGCGGGAGTTGAAATCTTCTTCGAACGAGGTTTCCCAACCAACGCCGTAAGTCAGGAGCCGGTCGGTGTGCTGGATCGCTTTCTCGTACACAACGTAACCTCCATCGTGATTTCTACCCAATCGGATCTTGTTTTTGACGTGGACGGGCGATAGGAATTTAATTTTGCTCATATGCGGCTGTTTCAGGTCTTTCACTTGTTTTGGTTGCCAGTTTGCGCCTCCGTTCCCCACGGCTGCTCTCGGTTCAAATCCAGGTCGGGCGTTAGATAAGCAGAGCCGGGATCGTGCCGGCGGATAACAATATCTGAAATAAATGCCGGATTACCCAGTAATTTGACGGGTTATTGTAGTCAGGCCGTATTCCTGATCAGCTAAGGCCATCGTTCTTGACCGAATTGCTTAACTTGAGTGGCAACAAACAAATGCCATCCCATGAGAAAACTCATTTTCGCCATCAATATGACCCTGGACGGTTGTTGTTCCCATACCAAAGGAACTCCGGGCGTGGAGGTACATGAATACTTTACGGCGCTTTTAGGGGAAGTCGATCTGATGGTATACGGTCGGATCACTTATGAATTGATGGTGCCTTTCTGGCCGGATATCGCAAAAAGCAATGTGGCGCCCACGAAGTTTATGCTCGATTTCGCAAAAGCGTTCGACGCAATCCCGAAAGTCGTTTTCTCCCGGACGCTGGAGCGTGTAGACGACCATAATTCCCGCCTCGCCAAAACCGACCTGGCCACGGAAATAACCCGGTTGAAGAACGAGCCCGGCAAAGGCATCCTGGCCGGCGGTGTTGCGTTGTCTGCTGAATTGCTGGAGCTGGGACTGGTGGATGAGTTTATCGTGGTGATACACCCGGTGGTGGCAGGAGCGGGGAGACGCCTGTTCGATACCGCGCAACTGCCGGATCAAATGGCTTTGAAGCTGGAGGAAACGAGGACCCTGGAATCGGGGCACGTGGTGTTGCGGTACAGCAAACTTTAGCAGGGAACAGATATTGTAAAAGGCCCCGGGGATAAACGCCCGGGGCTTTTTTAGTATCTGGAATGGCCGTTACTCGTTCCCCTCCGCATACGCCTTCATGTAGACATAACGGTCGGTGAGGTGGCCGTTGGCCACGATGGTCGCTTTTTGGATCATTTCGCTGCCGCCGTTCACCAGGTCGTCGAACACATATTTCATCAGGTGGTCGCCGAAGAACTGGGATGCATCGCGTGGGAGCTCGTTGGGAAGGTTGCCGACACACATCATGGTGACGCCTTCCTTATCGTAAGGTGCGATCCTGTCGCGGTTGGTGCGGTGAACGCCGTACACGGGGTCTTCTATGGTAGCGTCTCCCAGGTTGCAGGGTACGGAACCGCCCTGGTCGTCGGTAATATCGGCGATCACCTGGATGCGGAAATTCTCCTTCGCCAGGTCGTCCCAGGTAAACAGCGGCGCAATATCCTGGTCCCAGTAAATCCCGTTCATGAGCACGTCCGAACAGGTGACGTAGGGCAGGAATTTGCAGTCGTACTGTTCAGGATGGGCGTGGAAATCGTCCCGGCTGTACGTTTTGTCTGAGCGGCGGAGGTATAGTTCGCCCGCTTTCAGCTGGGTGTAGACCGGGTAGGCGTATTCGTTGATGAGGAATTCGTCGGGCGGGATGTATTTGATGCCCAGGAGCCCCATCACTTCCAGGATGCCCGCTGTCACGCGGCCGGAACCGGTGGTCACGATCTTGACGGGCGGGAGCTTCACGCCGAAATAATGGGTGATCAGCTCCTGGAAGTCGTGGCATTCGTATACCCGCTTGAAATCGAACAGGCCCGTCCGCCGTCCGTATTCCAGCAGGCCGTTATGCGCGCCTACGACGCCGGCGAAGAACCCGAACCCGAGGATGCGCTGCCCGTCGGGATGCACGAGGCATTCGTAATCGATGAGCGAGATGTTGCGTTCCAGGATGGTTTGCAGCATTTCGCGGTTCTGGGGCTGGAGTTTTTTGGTATGCGAAAAGAAAAGGTACGTTTTTCCGGGGATGAGCCTGTCTTTCGGTACTTCCTTGATGCCGAGCAGGATGTCGCAGTGCGACAGGTCTTCAGCAACATCGATACCGGCGGCGCGGTATTCATCGTCTTTGAAGGCACGGTGCGGCGAGGGCTGCACGGTGATCTGCACGGTGGGGTAACGGGAAAGGATCCACTGGCATTGCTGCGGGGTGAACGCGACGCGGTTATCTTGCGGAATTTTCTCTTCACGGATCAGTCCGATTTGAATGGAAGCCATGATTGTTTATTGGTGTTTGGATCGAATGCTGCAACATTACTGTAAATTTGCTTTTTTGCAAAATCAGATGGAGGTACTGAAACGATTCGAGGGGCTGATGGGCCCCGGAGAGAAATACCCGTTGCCGGAAATATTCATGTCGGAGATGCTGGAACTGAACAGCCAGTTGTTCGAACTGGAAAATTGCGGGGACGAAGCGGCGGTGCTGCAATTGGGCAGCAGGATTTCCGGGTGGATGCAGCACCTGGCGGAAGACGTGGAGCCCGCGCTGGCAGCCTTTGAGAACAGCCGCGCCAGCCAGGGGCAAATCACCCTGCTGAAAGAATGTTTCATCAAGCTAAAATATTTATTGCGGATTCAACAAAGAATTTCTACATTTGCAACCCGCGATAAGGCTTCATAACCCGGTCGCATGCCCAGATGGCGGAATTGGTAGACGCGCTAGACTCAAAATCTTGTTTCGGCAACGGAGTGCAGGTTCGATTCCTGTTCTGGGCACCAAAAAAAGCCTGATATCCTTCGAGATGTCAGGCTTTTTTCATGGCATGTGATCCAATCCATTTTCGCCACATCATCCCTTCTCATTTTACCCGACTATCATCGTTCGAAAGAAATTTTCAATTCGGATCACCGATCAGTTTGTATGCCTTAATTTTATACCATGCACAAGCGGGAAGACATTTCAGGCTTTTATGAACGGATCCACTACCTGGCTCCGGATAAGATCGCGGCAGACAAGCCGCATATCAATGTTTTTGAACGCGCCTCCTGCATCAACGCCACGCCGTTCCGCCGGCGGGATTATTATAAAGTGACGCTGATCCTGGGAACGGGAAGGCTCGATTACGCCCATCAATCCATCTACATCGACCGCCCCGCGCTCGTGTTCTCCAACCCCATGATCCCTTACAACTGGATACCCGACCCAACGGAACAGGGCGGCTGGTTTTGTATTTTCAACCAGGCCTTCATCCGGCAGCGGGAAAGCCTGCTGACCCACCTGCCCATGTTCCAGACCGAAACGGATAAGGTATTTTTCCCCGATGCAGGCAGCGTAGCCGAGATCGCGGCTTTCTTTACCGCCATGATGCGCGAAAATGCGGAGCATTATATCCACAAAGATGATATTCTGCGCAACTATCTCCACCTCATCGTGCACCACGCGCTAAAATTGAAACCCGCCGGGAATTACGACCGCGACCTGAACGCCGCCGCCAGGATAACCGGATTGTTCCTGGAGCTCCTGGACCGGCAATTCCCCATCGGATCACGCCGGCATGAACTGCAGCTCCGGTCCGCAAAAGACTTCGCCCGGCAACTGTCCCTGCATACCAACCACCTCAACAGGATGGTCAAGGATTTTACCGGGAAAACAACGACGGAACACATTGCCGCCAGGATTCTCCTGGAAGCCAACGACCTGCTACTCAACACGGATTGGCCGGTTTCCGAGATCGGCTACTGCCTTGGGTTCCAGTATCCCGGGTATTTCAATAGCTTTTATAAAAAGCACACCGGCGCCACGCCAAATGCCCTCCGGAAACATGCTGTTTGAATTGTAGAAGTATCCGATTGAAAAGTCGCATCGTATCATCGCCCGCCTGCCTAATTTCGCTGCATCAACGCAAAAGCCTGACATATGGAAACTACAGCAAACAAGTCTGCGATCGAAGCGGAAATACAGTCCATCCTCCTTCCCATAAACGATTACCTGGAAGGCCGCCCGGCCAAAGACACCGAACGGCTCCGGCGCGCCTTTCATCCGGATGCTTTCATTAGAATGGTGGTAGACGGAAAATTGGCCGCGTGGACCGTCCCCCAGTACCTCGATGCGGTCGCCAATGCCCCTGTTCAGGAATGCCTGCCGGAAATGCTCAGCTATTCATGGGATGGGGATACCGCATCCGCGCTGGTACAATTGATTTTCCCCACGTTCCGGTTTATAGACCGGTTCAACCTCGTGAAGTTAGACGGGAAATGGCTGCTGATGGACAAACTTTCCTATCGCCAGCCGATTTAGCAGCGATTCCGGATAATATTATATGATGGGTTTTGGCCCATCGGCAACGAAACGGGAACGGTTTACCTTCGGGCCTTAATTTGGCACAAAAAACGTTTCCAAAAACTGATGGAGCCGGGCAGTCCTGCCCGGCTTTTTTATGCCCCGACTCGAGCGCCGGAGGATGCCCCGGCGGGAGGGGCGCCCCATTCACCGGGTTAAAAATCACCCCCTTTTAAACAATCCCGCCACCTAATGCGTTGATTCCTATGATTTGAGATACGACCGGAACCTACGAATACACCCGTGTTACCCGAAAGATTGCCCCGTTTAGGCCGGTTCCGGTCAGGTTAAAGCAAACGAATCCAATCCTGTTAGTCGTATGGCGAGAATGTTACGTATCCTGAAACTTAGTGTTCCCTCCCGCGCCAAGTTGCCGGGTTTCTTGTCCGCCGCCCTCCGGACCTTGCTGCCTGCCGCGGTATTGCTGGCTTTGTCCGGCATGGTGCGGGGACAGTCGTGTACCGGCTCCCTGGGCGACCCGGTTTTCCTGGAAACCTTCGGTACGGCGCCTTCCACCGCCCGGCCTTCGCTGGGGCCCGCGCTTCCGGCGGGGATGACCACCTACATCCAGTATTATCCCGGTTTGGGGGGCAGGCCCATGGGGCCGTACCCCGGGCAGTACGTGATCAGTAACACCACAAGGGGGTACAACAACACCTATTTCGTTGACCGGCCAGACCATACCACGGGCGATTTTACCGGCCGCTGTATGGTGGTAGACGCGGAAGCTACGCCGGGCAGATTCTACGAGCGCACGATCACAGGGCTTTGCGCAGGTACCACTTTCGAGTTTTCTGCCTGGATCATGAACATCAACCCCAGCAGGGGCGTAGCTAACCCGAGCCTCCGCTTCGATATCATGGATGCGAACAACCCCAACGGCACCCCGCTCACGCAGGTGTCTACCGGGCAGGTAGCGTACCAGGCGCCCGGGACCTGGGTGCGGCTGGCGGGCCTTTTCCAGATGCCGTCTACCACCAGCTCCATCATCCTCCGTATTTACAGCAACACGCCGAACAGCAATGGGAACGATCTTGCGCTGGACGATATCGCCTTCGCCGCCTGCGGCCCCCCGATCACCTTCAGCCAGGGCGCGGGAACGGTTTGCGCCGGCGGAAATACCAGTGTGAACGTTTCGCTGCCCGCGGGCAGCTATTCGTCGTATTACTTCCAGCTGCAACGCAGACAGTTAGGCACCAGCAACTGGGAAAACATAGGCACCGTCATAAACAACGGCGCCAGCAATCAGCGTTCATTCCCCATTGCCAATGCGCAGGCAGGCTTTGAATACAGGGTGGAAGCCGCTGGCGGACAGGCGGAGATCAATAATGCCAATTGCCGCGTAGTGTCCGACCCGCTGGAAGTGAAAGTGATCGATTACACCGTCGCCATTTCGGGGAATTCCCCGGTTTGTTATAATACCGCCGCTACGCTTACGGCCACCGTTACGCCGAAAGCAGGAACGGGAACCCCAACCACCGGGTTCACCTATGTCTGGGAATCGAGCCCCGCAGGCGCCAATAACTGGTCTGTAATGACCGGCCAAACCGGGCCTACGCTCAATACCGGCGCACTTACCGAGCCCCGCGACTACCGCGTGACCGCTTCGGTTGCCGGGTGCCAGGGCGACGGGGTTTCCAATATTTATACCGTAAATGTGGAGCGGGAGCTCGCAATGACGGTAGGTACCCTCGCAGATATTTGCCAGGGCGTTACTTCCGTTAACCTTCCTTATACGATACTTTCCGGCAACCCGGACCGATATTCCATCACAACTACCAACCTGCCCGGGTTTCAGGCCGTAACGCTGGCCAATCTGCCGGCGTCGCCCATCCCCGTGGCCATTCCCGCCGGAACGGCACCAGGCACTTATAACTTTACGATCCTATTCAATAAATCGGGCGTCAATTGCAATTCGCCCGTTTATCCCTTCTCGCTCACCGTTTCCGCACCCCCTTCGCCGGCTTTGGCCGGGCCTGATCAGGAGCTATGCGCGGTAACGTCTACCCCGATGGCGGCCACTCCGCCCGCGGTAGGACAAGGCACCTGGACGATGGTGAGCGGCCCTACCAACGTTACTTTCAGCGATCCGAACAGCGCCACGGCAACGGTTTCCGGACTGGTGCCGGGGGCTTACGTTTTACGCTGGACGGTCGCCAATGGGGGATGCCCGCCGGTATCCGACGATGTCACGATCGGGATCGAAGCGCAGCCAACGCCTGCGAACGCAGGCCCCGACCAGACGCAGTACAATTCGGGAACATTCGTCAACCAGGCCAATAACCCCACGAACGGAGCAGGAACCTGGACCGTCATCAGCGGCAACGCCAGCCTGGGAGATATCCATGATCCCTTCACCACGGCCCTTCTTACGCCAAACACGAGCGCCACGCTGGTGTGGACGGTCGCCAACAACAATTGCCCGCCGTCTACAGACACGGTGGTCCTGCGGTTTGTGTCGCAGGCAGATATCCAGATCGAAAAAACGGTGGTGGAAAGCGGGCCGTATATCGCCGGGCAGGATTTCTCCTACAGGATCGTGGTGCGCAACGCCGGACCGAGCAACGACCCGGCGGTGTTCATCCGCGACGATCTTCCCGCGGCTTTCATTCCCGCAAACATACATGTGACGGCTACCGGATCGGCCGCGATACTCAATAACCAGTCTACGGGCCGGTCGATCGTCGTGAATGCGGATATTCCCGTAGGTGCGTCTACGATCGAGATTTTGGTGGAAGGGAAGATCGACCCCGGATTTGAAGGAGACCTTACCAATACGGCTACGGCTACTTCGCCCGACATTCCGGACCCGGACGGTGCTTCCAGCACGGTGACGGTGCCGGTGGTGCGGCGGCCATTCTTCGAGGTGCTGAAACGTGCGCCTTCATCGACGGTTGCGGGCGAGGAGATCTCGTTCGGGGTGCGGGTTGGCAATACCGGTTTGGGCAATGCGGAAAATACGGTCTTCACCGATGTGATCTCCACGAAAATGAGTAACGTGCGCTGGTCGGCGGTGGCCACCGGAAAGGTGAGCATCGTTTCGGGCGCCACGGGAACGGGGAGCACGGTGAGCGTTACAGCGAATTATCCTGCCGGCGATACCGGGCATTTATATGTGACGGTTACCGGTACGGTGAATTCGGATGCAACGGGAACGATCGAAAACACGGGAACGGCTACACCTTCCGAGCCAACGGTGGGGCCCTCGCAATCCAATACCACATCCACGCTTATTATCAGCAGCCCGGGATTGCTGATCGACAAGTCTGGCCCCGCAAGCCATACGGCCATAGCGGGCGGCCCCATCAGCTACACGATCGTGGTGGTGAATAATGGCCCGAGCGATGCGGTGAACACCGTCATTACGGATAACGTGCCTCCCGAGATTTCGCAGGTGCAGTGGACGGCCACCGCAGAAGGGGCCGCATCCATTACAGGCAGCAATTCAGGTACGGGCAATGCGGTTAGGTTGACGGGGAATTTCCCGGCCGGCAGCTCCAACCGTATCGTGATCCGTATAAACGGCACCGTGAGTCCCGATTTTGCGGAGACGCTCTCCAACACGGCTACGGCCACACCTTCGGAAGCGGGCGCAGACCCGGTTTCGGACGTCGAATCCACCGTGGTTTCCAAAGATGTGGACCTGACGATCGTGAAAGCCGGGCCGGCATTCGCGGTGGCGGGTGAACAGATCGCTTATACCATCACCGTATCCAATACCGGCATTTCCAATTCTTCCAACTCAGTCATCCACGACCTGCTGCCCGCCGGCCTATCCAATGGCAGCTGGACGGCCACCGTTACACAAGGCACGGCGGTGATCGTTAGCGGCGCCTCCGGATCGGGAAATACCATCGACGTGACGGCCAACATGAACGCAGGCTCCACGATCACGATCATTGTGCATGCCACCATCGTTCCCGGCGCCACCGGCGTTATCCGCAACACATCCACGGTAACGCCTTCCGAGCCGGGCACTTCGCCGGTTACGTCTAACGAAGTGGTGACGGAATTGACTTCCCGCGCAACGCTGACGATCGATAAATCCGGGCCAGACAATGCTTCTGCCGGCGATCAGATCACCTATGTCATTACGGTCGGCAATGCCGGACCGAGCAATGCACGGAATATTACGGTAACAGACGTGGTACCGGCTTCGATTACGCGCGCCACCTGGTTTGCCGTAACGTCGGGCAATGCGATCATCACCAGTTCGCCCACCGGAACGGGTAATAATATTTCATTGACGGCCAACATCGATGCAGGGCAGAGCAACCTGATCCGGATCACCGTCAACGGTACGATCAGTCCCGATTTCGACGGTACCATCATCAACACGGCCATCGTGACGCCGTCGGGCACCTCCAGCACAGGCGATACTTCCACCAAAGTCACGACCGTTCAGCGGACACCCGTGCTCGGGATTATCAAATCCGCGGTAGACACGGTTTTGGCGGGAGACAGCATCATTTACAATATCGAAGTCTTTAATACCAGCAACGCTTCGGCGCAGAATGTAGTGATTACGGACGTAGTGCCCGCATCGATCAGTGGTGTGAGCTGGACGGCCACCCGCAGCGGACTGGCAACGGTTACCAGCGGCGCCACAGGAACAGGGAATAATGTTTCGGTGACGGCCAACATCCCGGCGGGCCGGGTACACCGCATCCTCATCACGGTGAAAGGGAAAACGAATCCCGCAATATCCGGGCAGATCCAGAACATCGCCACGGCAACGCCTTCAGAGCCGGGCGCTTCCGCCGTTTCCGATACGGCAACGGTAGTGGTGCAGCGCATCCCGGAACTGATCATCCAGAAAACCGGGCCGGCTAAATTATCGGCCGGAGAGCAGATCGTTTATACCGTAAGCGTCCGCAACAATTCACCGTCTGACGCACAAAACGTTTCGATCACTGACCTCATTCCCGCACCGGTGACCAATGTTAGCTGGACGGCAGTGGGACAGGGTTCGGCCACGATACTCGGCGGTGCTTCCGGTACGGGGAATACTTTGGCTGTGCAGGCCAACATCCCGGGCGGCAATTCGGCCGGCAACGTGGTGCTGATCACGGTTACCGGCATCGTGGACCCGCTGTTCAGCGGCAGCTTCACCAACACCGCAACGGCAACACCAACAGAGCCGGATGCAAAGCCGGTCACCTCGCAGCAGGTAACCACCACCGTCACCCGCGAAACATCGGTAAGAGTACGGAAGAACGGCCCTGCGACTGCGGCGGCCGGGGAAACGATCAGTTACACATTGATCGTGACCAATGGCGGCCCATCGGCCGTGAAAGAGGTGCAGATCACCGACGCGCTGAATGCCGTTCTGACGAACACGGCCTGGTTCGCCACCGCAACGGGCGGCGCAACCATCACAGCTGGCGCTACGGGAACGGGGAACAGTCTGCTGGTGAAAGGCAGCATCCCCGCGGTACAGGGAATGATCACCATCAACATCACGGGCTCCATTCGCCCGGATGCAACGATCGATACGATCCGCAATTTCGCGGTAGCGGTTTCTGACGAAGCCCCCGGCAAACCGGTGAACTCGGATACCGTAGTGACCGTGCTGAACAAGGTACCGGGCGTGCTCATCAGCAAAACCGGACCTGCCAATATTTTCGCCGGCGGTACCATCGTGTACAGGGTGCGCATCGCCAATACCGGGCCTTCCAATGCACGGGGCACCGTTATCCGGGATACGATCCCGGCAAATATCATCAACCCGACGTGGACCAGCTCCGCCACCGGCAACGCGGCCGTACTGACCGGCGCCACCGGTTCGGGCAATATCCTGGCGGCTACGGGCGACATTGCGGCCGGCTCCGGGAACGAAATCACTTTCACCATCACCGGCCAGGTGGCCGACAATTTCGCGGGCTCCTTTACCAATAGGGCCGTGGCAGACCCGGCTGAGCCCAATACGCCGCCGGTTACATCTTCCGTAACTACCAACGCTACAAAACAGGCGAGGATAAGAATTGAAAAATCGGGCCCGGCGGTGACGGAAGCCGGTACGCCGGGAGAATATATCATCCGCGTTACTAACGACGGCCCCAGCCGCGCAGAAAATGTGACGATCAAAGATGTGCTGCCGCCTCAAATCCTGCAAGCAGTATGGGCTGCAACCGGCAGTGGCGGCGCAACGCTTACCGGGCCGGCATCCGGCAGCGGCGATGTATTGACAACGGCCAACATCCCGCACGATCCTGCCGCCATCATCACCATTGTGGTGAGCGGAGTGCTCGATCCCGCGTTTACCGGGACAACATTTACCAATACCGCCATCGCGCTGAACGATCCGTCTACCACGCCCGTGGGCGGCGATACGGCAACGGTCACAACGCTCGTGAACAGGGTCGCCAATCTCAGGGTGGTGAAGGCCGGACCGGCGAATGCAGCTGCAGGCGAGCCGATAGAATACATCATCCGTGCGTATAACGACGGGCCTACCGAGATTTTCGGCGCCGTGTTCCAGGACATTATCCCGGCCAGCATCCTGAACGTTACCTGGACCGCCACGGCACAGGGCAGCGTAGCCAACCTGACACCAACTTCCGGAAACGCCAATAATATCTCGCTGACGGCCGATATGCCTTCGGACGGGGCCAGCTTTATTGAAGTGATCGTTCGGGGCGTAGTATCTCCGGCCATGGTGAATGGCAGCACGATCTCCAATACCGCTAGCATCAACCTGCCGGCCGGCAGCAATGCCACAGACCCGAATCCGGCAGACAATTCGTCGACCGTGATCACCGTGATCGACAACGATCCCGTGGTGCGCATCGGTAAAACGGGCCCGGCGATCACGAACGTGGGGGATACGATCCGTTACCGCGTGGTGATCTCCAACGGCGGTTCGGGCAATATCACCGGCGCCGTTATCACTGATAATGTTCCCGCTTCCATCCGCGTGTACGATTGGACGGCCGCCGCTACCGGCACCGCAACAGTGACGGGCGCCACATCGGGCGCCACCAATGCAGTTTCCACAACAGGGGATATACCCGTGGGCACGGGCAACACGATCGTGCTGAACATCGCGGGCGTTGTACTGGAAAGCGCGGGGAGCACCATCGTGAACACGGCCAGCGTAACCGCAGGCTCGCACAAGGAAAGCTCCGTAACCACGTCCGTCAACCGTTCCACCGATATTTCCATCCAGAAATCCGGGCCGCAGGCTGTGAACGCAGGTGAGGTGATCAACTATGTGATGGTGATCCGCAATCATGGTAAAGTGGGCAGCAACGATATGCTCATCGAAGACCAGATCCCCGCTGCCATCACTAATGTAACCTGGACGGCCGAAGCCTTCGGCGATGCATCCATCCTGGATTCCGCCAGGATAGACAGCAGCGGCAACCTGATCCGGCTGCCGGCGAAAATCGGCCCGGGCAAGGCGAACAATTTTATCGCCATCGCAGTGCGGGGTATCGTAAACCCCACGGCAGGCGGTACCGCCATCACCAATGTGGCTTCCGTGACACCGAACGACGTTACCGATTACAACCTGCCCAATAACCAGAGCATCGTCCTTACCGGTGTCGGCAAGCTGACGGGCCTGATCGTCCGCAAGACCGGCGCGGCCACCGCGCAGGCAGGCAGTGACATTTCGTACGACATCGTGGTGATCAATAATGGCCCGTCAGACGCTACGGATGTAGACATCAACGACGTCGTTCCGCCGGAAATCACCAATGTGAAATGGGATGTAACCGTTGCAGGAGCCGCCATCATCACCGGGCCGTTCTCCGGCACGGGCAATAACGTGGCAACCTCCGCCAATATACCCGGCGGCACGGGCAACCTCGTGATCATCGGCATCAAAGGCACCATCGATCCCGACTTCGCCGGTACCATCAAGAATGTTGCGGTAGTGTCTGCACCGGGCATTCCGTCCATTTCCGATTCGGCCGTCACTGTTGTCGATAAGCAGGTAGCGCTGAAGGTGCGGAAAGACGGGCCGGCAAGGGTAACCGCCGGAGATGTCATGCAATACGTTATCACCGCCAGCAATGCCGGGCCGGCGAATGCCCGCGGCGCGGTGATCACCGATACGATAGACAGCAGGCTGAACAATGTGGTATGGGTGGCCATGGCGGTGAATGGCGCAACAGTGACTACGGGCGCTACCGGCAGCGGTCCGCAGGTGCGTGTAACGGGCGATATTCCGCCCACGCCCGGCGCAGCCATTACCATCATCGTGAGTGGCGAAGTGGCCGAAGACGCGACGGGTACGCTGGTGAATACCGCAACGCTCGCGGGCAGTGAGCCGGGCGATATTCCGGTGGTTTCCCCGCCGGTGAACACCATCATCGACCGGAAAGCGAATTTATCCATCGTGAAATCCGGGCCGGCTACGCTGCATGCAGGCCAGCTCATCAGTTATACGCTCAACGTTTCGAACGCAGGGCCGAGCAGCAATAAGGGCATCAGCATTACAGACGTAGTGCCGGCCAACATACACGGGACACAGTGGATCGTGGCGCGAGCGGATGCAGGCGTAGTGGTAAATTCCGGACAATCGGGAACAGGCAACAACGTGAATATTTCGGTGGACATGCCGCCGAGAACGTCTTTGCTGGTGTTTGTGGAAGGGAGGGTAGACTCCTCGTTCGCAGGCACGCTCCTGAACACGGCGTACGTCATCCCGTCTGAGCCAGGCAGCAACCCCGACACCTCATCGGCACAAACCCTCATCACGCTGCAGCCCGAAGTGCAAATCACCAAATCCGGGCCTGCCAGCATTGTGGCGGGATCCGATATCACATGGGTGGTGACAGCCACCAATGACGGCCCGAGCCTCGCTAAAGACGCGCATATCATAGACGCCGTACCTGCCGCCGTGACCAATGTAACGTATACGGCCACGGTTACGGGTAATGCGCAGATTACGGGCCCGTCGTCCGGCACCGGCAACCCGATCGATATGACGGTTACCATCCCGCCGGGCGCCGGCCATAGCGTAACGCTTACCATCAACGGCACGCTGCTGCCCGATTACCGCGATTCGCTGTTCAATACGGCCATCATCCGGCCGGTAGAGCCTGGGGCTGTTGCAGACACGGCAACGGTAGGCACCAGGGTGGAAGTGCAGCCGAGGATCGTTGTCGAAAAGAGCGGTCCGGCGAGCATCGTGGCGGGCCAGCCCATCCGGTACATCATCCGCGTCAGCAACCAGGGCCTGAGCAATGCGCTCGGTACTGTAATTACGGACGTGGTGCCGGCGGTTATCACCAATACTTTCTGGACGGCCGTGCCTTATGGCCAGGCCACCGTAGTGAGCGGAAACGGCGCGATTTCGAACAACGTAGCCGTGACCGCCAATATTCCTGCAGGTGTAGCAAACGGCATCATCATCACCGTAGACGGCATCGTTGCACCGAATGCGGTCGCCACGATCGTTAACACCGCTACGGTAACACCGGCAGAACCGGGCGTACCGCCAGCCAATGCAACGGCGTCAACACTGGTAACGTCCGAATCGCATTTGTCGATCACGAAAACCGGCCCGGCGGAAATGAGCCGCGGCGCGCAGGCGACTTATACCATCAGCTTCTCCAACGCCGGCCCCAGCGATGCGAACGGCGTAACGATGATAGACACGATCCCCGATGTGCTCGAAAACGTGCAATGGACGGTGCTTACGAGAAAAGGCGGTGTTGTGACCAGCGGCCAAAGCGGCACCGGGAACGTTGTTTCGGTGACGGCAAATCTCCCGGCCGCGGATACCGCTTCGCTGACCGTGCTCGTAACGGGCACCGTGCGGACCAATGCGCCAGACGGCACCGTACTGAATACGGCGCATCTCACAACACCCGGACAAGGGGAGATTTCTTCGAACACGGTATCGAGCATTATCAAAGCACTCGCCGATGTATCGATCCGCAAAACAAGCCAGCACGAAGCGTATGAAGGCTCAACGATGTGGTTCGACCTCGAAATCGAAAACCACGGCCCATCGCCGGCCAACGGCGCCATCGTTCGCGATACCATCCCGAACAGCCTGGTGAACCCCGTGGTAACGGTGGTTTCCAGCAACGGCGGCGTAGCAGGGATTTCGACGAGCGTGAACGGCAATGCGGTGATGGCAACCATCGGCACGCTGCCGCCTGGCGGCAAAGCCACGCTGCGGATCGTGGCCACGGCCGTAACGCCGGGGACCGTCGTGAATGCCGGGCTCATATTTACACCTGCCGGTGTTCCGGACAGCGACAGTTCCAACAACATCAGTACGGCTACTTCCAACATCGTGGCAAAGAGCAAGCTCGACATCGATAAAACGATCAGTCCGGCTACCGGGCCTTATTACCCGGGAGAAACGCTGACATATACGCTTACGGCGCGAAACGAAAGCAGCCGCGGCGTGAATCCCGTACAGATAACGGATACCCTGCCTGCCGCATCGCTCGTAACCGATCCTGTTTACAGCGCGCCGCCGCAGGGAACTGTTACGTTCAACCCCGCAACCCGCGTGCTGACGTGGGATGCAGGACTGGTGAACCCGTTCTCGGCCGTCAGCTGGAGCTACCAGGTGACGCTGAAAGATACCGGCATGGTACGGAACGCGGCTTCGGTGACGGGCCCGCCTGACGTTTCCACCCCGGATACATCCACCGTTATCATCGATGTGGACCCGCTGGCCGATCTCAGGATCGTGAAAACGGGCCCGGCACAGGTGTACGTGGGCGGCGCGGTCACTTATCAGCTGGAAATCTTCAACGACGGCCCCGCGGCAGCCAACGGCGCCACGGTGAAAGACACGCTGCCGGCGAACCTGAGCCAATTGGCGGTGCGCGTGGTGTCTAGCGCGGGAGGAGCGGGGAATGTGCAGACATCCCTCAATGGACAAATAGCCGGAGCGGTGATCGGGACATTCCCGAATGGAGGTTCCGTTGTCCTGGAAATCACGGCCATCGGGCCGGATCAGCCTGGCACCGCGGTGAACACGGGCTGGGTGGATACGCCGGCCGGCTTGAAGGACAGCGATAGTTCCAACAACCGGAGCACTTCGGTGAACACCTCCATCGTTGAGAAAAACAGACTGGAAATCGCTAAATCGGTGGCGCCACCCAACGGCCCGTATAACCCCGGTCAAACACTGACGTACACCCTGCGCGCCACGAACCACGGTGCGGCAGCGGTGAGCCCGGTGACGGTGGTGGATACGATCCCCGTGACCAGGCTCGTTACCGATCCCGCGTTTGGAACACCGCCACAAGGTACCGCGTCCTTCGACCCGGCCACCCGCTTGCTGACCTGGAATATCGGCACGCTGAACGCCGGACAGACGCTGGACTGGACATATCAACTCACCCTGAAAGATACCGGCACGGTGCGCAATGCTGCGTCCATCACCGGCCCGCCGGATATTTCAACGCCTGATACATCGGTCGTTATCATCGATACTGATCCGATCGCCGATCTGCGGATCGTGAAAACCGGGCTGGCACAGGTATACGTGGGCGGAACGATCACCTATCAACTGGAAATCTTCAACGACGGGCCGTCCGCCGCTGATGGTGCAACCGTGAAAGATACGCTGGCAGCGAACCTCGGCCAATTGGCGATGCGCGTGGTTTCTGCATCCGGTGGCGCGGCGAACGTGCAGACTTCCCTGAATGGACAAATAGCCGGAGCGGTGATCGGGACATTCCCGAACGGAGGTTCCGTTGTCCTGGAAATCACGGCCATCGCGCCGGATCAGCCGGCTACCGCTGCGAACGTGGCCTGGATCAATACGCCGACGGGCATGGAAGACAGCGATAGTTCCAATAACCGGAGCGCAACGGTGAGCACCTCCATCGTTGAAAAGAACAGGCTCGAAGTCGCCAAGTCCGTGAACCCGCCAAGAGGGCCGTATTCCCCCGGTCAAACGCTGACGTACACCCTGCGCGTCACGAACCACGGCGCGGCTGCGGTGAGCCCGGTAATTGTGGTAGACACGATCCCGGCAGCGCGACTGGTTTCCGATCCTGTATTCAGCGCACCGCCGCAAGGCACCGCGTCCTTCGACCCGGTTACCCGCTTGCTGACCTGGAATGCAGGGCAGCTGAACGGCGGACAAACCGTAACATGGACTTATCAACTGACGCTCAAAGACACGGGCACCGTGCGGAATGCGGTATCGATAACCGGCCCGCCGGATATCTCCACACCCGACACGTCCGTAGTGATCGTGGAAACGAAGCAGTATGCGAACCTGAAAGTGCTGAAGAGCGCCGTGGCGCCGCAACCATTGAGCGTGGGAGGCATCATCCAGTTTACCATCACCGCTTCTAACCAGGGCCCGGATGGCGGCACGCAGATCGAGGTGAGGGATACGCTGGCGTCGATGCTCAGCAATCCCATTACACTGACCGCCAGCAAGGGCCAGATCACGTTCCGCGAAAACGGGCGCATCATCGTCTGGACGATCCCCGCCATGGCGAACGGTTCCACCGAAACGGCGACCTTCACCGCGAAGCTCCTGAACGGCGAAGCAGTGGTCAACAGTGTGAGCATCAAAGGGAAGGAAATCGATATCGATCTGAGCGACAACCGCTTTACCATTGCGCCGATCCCTGTTACGGGAGACGATATCTTCATCCCCAACACCATCACGCCGAATGGCGACGGGCGGAACGATCAGTTCAAGATACCGGGCATCCAGCGGTACCCGGGTTCTGTGCTGACGATCTACAACCGTTGGGGCAACCTCATCTATCAGAACAAGAACTACGACAACACCTGGGACGGCGGCGGCCTCAGCCAAGGGGTGTACTATTACATCCTGGAACTGAAGACCCCAACGGGCACACGCCTCCTGAAAGGGTGGATCGAACTGCTGAGATAGTGCTATACTTTTCAACTTCCGGAAAACCCGCGCTTTGCCGCGGGTTTTCCTTATTTTACGGAAAATCCCCTTTTTCAGATGAAACGCCTGTACCTCGTTAGCTGCATGTTCCTGCTCCGCGCGTAATCCTATGCGCAAAAAATGGAGTTCCTCCGCAAATCGGAGACGTTCCAGAAAAGCGGAAAATCCAATGAATTTCATTATTGGTCAGTTGCGGAAGATACGCTGGGCCTCACTTACGTAGGCACGCTGCAAGCGCGCGGCACCGCCATGAACGGCGGGAAAAATCTGTACGAGCTCTGGAGCCGTATTGCGGTGATGGATAACGTCGCTGCCGGTTCCCGGTAGTGGTTTCACGATATGAAGAATTGGGCTCCTTGTGCCAGGGGGCCTTTTTTTACGCCCGTACTTTCCAATGATGGGCGGATGCCCAGCGGATTTCAGGAGGAGCGGGGATAGCTTTGCGGGACGATGGGATTATTTACCGTCGTCGTGCCGGAGCATGATGTCTGCAGGGATTTTGGCGTGGGGGTGATAATGTTGCACCACATACATTTTATCGCCGGCAGGGATCACCTGGCGGGAATGATCGGGTTGGAAAAGATGTACAGGGCCACTTATGCTGATAGACGCATGTGTGATGCCATCTTCTGCAAGACTGTCGATAAATTCTTCAAGGATGATTTTCAATTGCGTGGCCGGGTTATTTTCCATGTGCATGATTTAGGTGAAAGGGGAACGCCAAAAAAATGGCGTGGCATTCAACTGCCGACAAAGCCTGATGGCTTCCTATTTATAGCAATATAAGTGAAAAAATGCACGCAGCCTCACATACGAGGTCAATATATTTTCTGCTTTTCTTCAATTTGGCCGGATGGATGAAATCCGGGACGATAAATTGCTGAAAGCCCTCGGCGCGCGCTTTAAACGGCTGCGCGAAGAAACGGGCATGAGCAACCGCGAGTTCGCGGATCGCGCCGGCATTGGCCATGCACAAATCAACCGGATAGATACAGGGCAAGTCAATGTGTCTATCAGCACCCTCAGCGCCATCGTCAAACAACTTGGCATTTCACTCAGCGAATTGTTCCAGGGCTTGTAGGGTTATCCCCCAACTGTTCTCTCCACTCATTTCTTCCATGCATTAAACCAACAAGTTTGAATTGTTCCCGGAACGGAAATCGTTCTGCTTAAGCAAGTTGATTGTTGGTACAAAAACAAAACCAGTCGCATCTCAAGATGCGGCCGGCTATAGAATTTGACATATTTACCAACAAGTTTGAATTTTTCCGGGAACGGAAATCGTTCTGCATAACCACGTTCATTGTTGGTGCCAAAACAAAACCGGCCGCATCTCAAGACACGGCCGGATATTGAACTTGACAGAACATCAGTTTTACGAAGCACCCAGCGATCGCAGCGCCAGCCAGGCCATCAGCCCGGCGCCGATCTCCAGCGATCGTTCGTCGGCATCGAAAGTAGCGGTGTGCAGCCCGGAAGTAATACGGCGTTCCTCATTGCCCACGCCCAACCGGTAAAAGCAGGCGTCAGCGACCTGGGAATAAGACGCGAAATCTTCCGCGGCCATCCAGATGGGAAGGTCCACCACATTGTCGGCACCCATATATTCTTCCGTAAGCGCCCGCACTTCGGCCGTCAATGCTTCATGGTTGATCAGAACGGGATAGCCTACACGAATATCCACCTCGCAGCTTCCGCCCATTCCCTCCGCAATGGCATGCGCCAGTTTACGGATCCGGTCGTGCGCATCGAAGCGCCAGGTTTCGTCCAGCGTGCGGAAGGTACCGTCGATGATCACTTTGTCGGGTATGACATTGTGCGCGCCATCGGCGATAACTTTACCGATCGATAAAACCGACGGCATGGTTGGATTGGCATTGCGGCTCACGATTTGCTGAAACGCGATGATCATGTGGCTGGCGATGATCACGGGGTCTACGGTAGTGTGGGGCATGGCGCCATGGCCGCCCTTTCCGTACACTTCGATATAGATCTCATCGGCACTGGCCATATATCGCCCCGCCCGCATCCCGATCTTGCCCACCGGCAGTTCGGGCATAACGTGCTGCCCCAAAATGCGTGCAGGCGCGGGGTTCTGCAACACGCCTTCCTTAATCATCAGGCTCGCCCCGCCGGGAATGCATTCCTCGCCAGGTTGGAAAATGAACTTCACCCGGCCGGAAAATTCATGCCGCAATTGCAGCAGGATTTCCGCAACGCCCAGGAGCGAAGTAGTATGCACATCGTGCCCGCAGGCATGCATGACACCGGGGGATTGCGATTTATAAGGCACGTCGTTCAACTCCGTGATCGGTAACGCATCGATGTCGGCGCGCAGCGCGATCACTGCGTCTGACGGGCCTTTCGTTCCCTCCATGATCGCCACGAGCCCCGTGCCCGCCATCCTTTCGTAGGGGATGCCCAGTGCATCGAGCTTTGCGGCCAGGAATGCGGCGGTTTTCTCTTCCATGAACGATAGTTCCGGGTTGGCATGCAGATGCCGGCGCGTGGCTACGGCGTTGTCCTGCAAACTGCGGGCGATGTCCCGGATCTTTTCCTTCAGCATATATGCATTAAATTTTGTCCTTTTCGAGGAAAGCGCGCACGAATTCGTCGTCGGTATGTTCCGGGTATTCGCGCATCACCCTTTCGATTTCTTCGGCCTGGCCGGGCGACAGCACTTCATGATCGCTCAGGCACCAGGTCCCTTCCATCAGCCCCTGTTTCCGCAACACTTCATGCAGCCCGGCGATGGAGCCTTTGAAGGAATGGGAAGGGTCGAACAGCGCCGCGTTCATGTCCGTCACCGCGATATTGGTGCTCATGAGGCCCATATCTGCAGGGTTCTGCCGGATCTGGTTGAACAACTCCACCACTTTGCTGGTCCAAACCGACCAGTGGCCCAGCAATCCGCCGGCGAAGCGCTTTTCCACGATCTTCCCGTTTACGGGAATGCGGTAGGTGGTCAGCAGGTCGGCCACGATGTTATCGTCGTTCCCCGTATACATCGCGATTTCGTCGCAACGTTCGGAGTGGCACACGGCGCGGAATACGTCGAGCGTCTGGTAGCGGTTGAACGGCGCCGTCTTGATGGCGAGCAGGTTGGGAATGTCGGCCATCCTGCGCCAGCAATCGTAACTCAATATACGACCTCCTACAGAAGGTTGGAGATAAAATCCGAAAACGGGGATCACTTCCGCCACGGCCGCCACATGTTCAACGAGCTGGGCTTCGGAATAGTCTTTCAGTCCACCCAGGCTTACAAGCCCGATATGATACCCAAGCTCCCTGGCGATGCCGGCTTCCTTCACGGCCTGCTCGGTAGGCCCGGCGATCCCGGCTACGCGGATGAACGGACGGTTGAGCTGTGCTTTGTCGATCTCTTCCGCGGCGAGCCGGAGCACGCGTTCGTAGAGGTTGTATTGTGGCCAGCGGATCTCGAATTGGGTGGTGTGCACGCCCACGGCCACGCCACCTGCGCCGGAGGCGATGTAGTAGCGGGTGAGCCGGCGCTGGCGGGCTTCGTCGAGCTGCCGGTCTTCCGTGAGTGCCAGCGGATGGGCAGGGATGACCGTGCCGCTGTAAAGCAGTGATTTGATGGATGCGTCCATATGTATGCGAATCGTAGTTGTGTTTTTTAGAATTTGCCCGTCCGGGTCTGGAAATGGGTGGGTTTTTTGATGGTGGCGCCACCGCTCTGGTACCATTCGAGCGTCATGCGGACCATATCGCGCAGGGTCACTTTCGGGTAGCCGAACAGGCGGAAGCTTTCGGCGGCGTTGTTGAGCAGTGCCGTATCCTGTTCCGCGTTCACGAACTGCGGCGTTTTGCCGGCCAGTTTGCCGAATTCCTCTGCGATCCAGCGAACGGAAGCCGTTTCAGGGCCTGTGATGTTGAGGTATTTGGCGGGAGCGGAAGTATGCAGGAAGGAGCGGAGCGCATATTCGTTGGCATCGCCCTGCCAGATTACGTTTACATGGCCCATGCGCAGATCGATGGGGGTTTCGTTTACGACGGATTTGCAGATTTCCAGGAGCACGCCGTACCGGAGATCGTTAGCGTAATTGAGGCGGTAAATCAGCAGTTCCGTGCCGTATTGCTGGGAGAAATGTTCGAAGATGCGCTCGCGGCCGAGGCAGGATTGCGCGTATTCGCCGACCGGGCCAACGGGCGTGCTTTCGTCTGCTCCGCCGGAGTACACGGGCACGAGGGGATATACATTCCCGGTGGAATATACCACGATCCGTGAGTTGCGGTATTTTTCCGCCACGCGGCCGGGGAGATAGGCGTTCATGGCCCACGTAAAGGCTTCCTTGCCGGTGGTGCCGAATTTGGTGCCGGCGAGGTAGAGCACGTTTTTAACGTCGGGCAGCGCGGCGAGGTCGGCTTCGTTCAGCAGGTCGGCGGAGATGGCTTCCACACCGGCGGCTTCCAGTTCTTCGCGGAGGCCGGGCTCGGAAAGCCGGCTCACGCCGATCACGCGGCGGGGAACGCCGGATGCGTCTACGGCCTGTTTGGCCAGTTTGGCGAGGCTGGGGCCGATCTTGCCGCCAACGCCGAGAATGAGGATGTCGCCTTCGAGGCGCGCGATGTCTGCTACCAATGCTTCGGAAGGCTTCAGCAGCTCTTCAACGGTCGAGAATATTGCGTCCATGTCGTATAGTTTGCGAGTTGATTATGAAAAGAATAATGTTTTGACGTTGCTGGCGGCGAGGATGAACATGAAAATGAGGCCCAGTGCGCCGAAGAATTTCACGTACGGCGGGTTTTTCATGGGGCCCATGATCTTTTCGTCGTTGGCGACGAGGTACAGCGCCACACCGATGAAGGGAACGATGAAAATGGTGACCGCCTGCGCCAGCACGATGAGCTCCAGCGGCAGTTTCCCGAAGGAAAGGGCGACCGTGGCCCCGAGCGCCATGATGACGCCGATGAGTATCCTTACCTTACCCGATTGCAGTGAGCCGCCAAACCCGAGCGCGTCGCCCAGCAAAGTGCCGCCCAGTGCGGCGTTGCCGATCATCGCGGAGAAGGAGGCGCCAAAAAGGCCGGAAAGGAACAGCGCCGAAGCGAAGTTGCCGAAGATCGGCTCGAGGGCGATGGCCATGTCCGTCGCTTTGGTGACGTTGATGTTGCGGCTATGCAACACCGCCGCGCTGCACGACATCACGATGGCCGCGAGGATGCCGAGGATCACCATGCCCGGGATGGCTTCCCGGCCCGTTTGTTTTGCCTGCGGATTGATCCGTTTGCGCTCCTGGACGAGGTAGGCCTGGTACAATGCGCCCACGATGGAGAAGCACGAGGCGATGAAAGCGATGGTGAGTGGCAGGGAACCTTCCGGCAGGGAAGGCACTGCAAAACCTTTGGCCACATCCGGCAGTGAAGGTTGGGTAAAGAAGAAAGTAGTGCAGAAGGCGAGGAGCATGAGCCCGATGAGCGCGATCATGACCTTTTCCAGCGATTTGTAAAAACTGCGGAAGAAAAGCATGACCATCGCGGCGAGGTTGAACACGATCACCCAAATGCCCGGCGCCGTATGCGTGGCTTCGCCCACAGCGATCCCGATGCCGATGGAGTTGCCCGCCTGGAACGAAGCGCACACGAGGAAAACGCCCACGCCGATGGCGATGCGCGCGCCTTTGCCCCATTTTTTCCCGATGGTGGTGAGGGCGGATTCACTGGTGGCGATGCCGACCCGGGCCGCCATCACGGCGAAAATGATCATAAAGAAAATAGCGACCACCACCAGCCAGAGCAGGGCATAGCCATATTTGGCGCCCATCATGGAGGCAACGGTGATCTTGCTGGGGCCGAACACGAGCGCGGCCGTGATGAGGCCGGGCCCGATGGCTTGCAGCCAGGCTTTACCGCGACTGGCGGCGGGTGCGGGAGCGGTGGAACGAACGGTGGCTGTCGAATCTTCCATAAACGTTTTTTTATGCGATGACCTGGTTGTCTTTTTACGGGTGCGTACACGGCGTCTGCTTTACTTTGTAGGAGCAGATTTCAGAAATACGTGGATGAAATCCGGGTACGTACCCGAAAGTACAAGTCAATTCCGGAATTTGCAAATAAATTTCGCCGTTACCGGATATTCCGGCAGGAGGGAGGCATTAATATAAGGGAACGGACAAAATATTTTTTTCCTTCCCGTTTTCCTTGCAATTATCCGATTTAAATTACTAACTTCCGGGTGCGTACCCGATGTTGCAGGGTATTTCACAGACAACGGTTGCCGGACAGCCGTTTTTAAGGAATGAGTTACGGGTACGTACCCGGAATTACCGAAATCCTTGCCAGACCAGATCTACAGACAGCGTAAATACAATACCAGAAGATAAAGTTCCACCATGCATCAACGCTACGACCGCCGACAGTTCCTCCAGTCCATAACCGCCGCAGGCATCGCCACCGGCCTTTCCGCCAGTCCGACCCTCCGCGCCATGGCCCTGGCCGCCGATCCCGTCCGCATCGGCATCATCGGTTGCGATACCTCGCATGCCGTCGCCTTCGCGAAAAGTTTCAATAAAGATATAGTGACGCCCGGCCTCGAGGGGTTCCGCATCGTGGCCGCGCTCCCCGAAGCAAGCCCAGATATCGAGAACAACCAGAAACGCATGCCGGGCTTCGTGGAAGAACTGAAGAAACTCGGCGTGGAAATCGTTTCCGACATGGACGCGCTCCTCGCCAAATCCGACGTGGTGATGGTGGAATCCAACGACGGGCGGCCCCATCTCCGGCAAGCCCTTCCCGCCATCCGCGCCGGGAAGAAAGTGTTCATAGACAAGCCCCTGGCCGCTTCCCTGGCCGAGGGCATCGAAATATTCAACCTCTCCGAAAAGCATAACGCGCCCGTGTTCTCCGCTTCTTCGCTGCGGTATGTAGATAATGTGCAGGCCGTGGCCGGCGGCTCTATCGGCAAAGTATTCGGTGCGGAAACCTTCAGTCCCTGCGCGCTGGAAAAAACGCATCCCGACCTTTACTGGTACGGCATCCATGGCGTGGAAATGCTCTGTACCGTGATGGGGACCGGCTGCCAGACGGTTTCCCGGACTTCCACGGCCGACGCCGACGTTGTAGTAGGCGTTTGGGAAGGAGGGCGGATCGGTACGTACCGGGGCATCCGCGGCGGAAAGCAGGATTACGGCGGCAACGCCTTCGGCGAGAGCAGCATCGTACCGCTGGGGCCATACAAAGGCTACGAACCGCTCCTGTTGCGGATTGCGGAGTTCTTCCGGACGGGTAAGCCACCCGTTTCCCGCGAAGCGACCCTCGAAATCCTCGCTTTCATGGATGCGGCAGACGAAAGCAAACGCAGGAAAGGCGCGCCGGTTTCCGTAGCGGCGATGTTCGACCGCGCCAGGAAACGCAAGCACTGAACATCCATCCACCCATAAAATCCACCTTATGAAAAATACACGCAGATCGTTTTTGAAGAAAACCGCGCAAGGCACGGCCCTCATGGCCGCCGGCGGCATCCTCCCCGGCTTCAGCGCCAAAAGTTACGCCTCCATTCTCGGTGCCAACGAGCGCATCCGGGTAGGCATGATGGGCGTGAACGCCCGCGGACTGGCCCTCGCGCAGAATTATGCCAAACAGCCCGATTGCGAAGTGGTATCCGTTTCGGACGTAGATACCCGCGCCAGCGAAAAGTGCATCGCCAAAGTCAACGACATACAAAAAAAGCAGCCGGCCAACATCCCTGATTTCCGGAAAGCACTCGAGCAAAAAGATATGGACGCGCTCATCATCGCCGCGCCCGACCATTGGCACGCACCTGCCGCCATCCTCGCCGCCAAAGCCGGTAAGCACGTTTATCTCGAAAAGCCCTGCAGCCACAATCCACACGAAGGCGAATTGCTCGTTGCCGCGCAGAAAAAATACAAATCCGTTATCCAGATGGGCAACCAGCGCCGGTCCTGGCCCAATGTCATCAAAGGCATCCGGGAGCTGAAAGACGGTGCGATCGGCCGCGTTTATTTCGGGAAGGGATGGTATACCAACAACCGCCAGTCGATCGGCCGCGGAAAGGAAACCGCCGTTCCCGAATGGCTGAACTACGAACTCTGGCAGGGGCCCGCGCCCCGCAAGGCTTTCCGCGATAACCTCATCCACTATAACTGGCACTGGTTCTGGAATTGGGGGACGGGCGAAGCCCTCAACAACGGCACCCACATGATCGACCTGCTGCGCTGGGGCATGGGCGTGGATTATCCCATCCGCGTGTCTTCCGCCGGCGGAAGATACCGTTACGAAGACGATTGGGAAACGCCGGACACGCAGGTCATCAACCTCGAATTCGACAACAACAGCAGCATGGCCTGGGAAGGCCGGAGCTGCAACGGCAAACCGCTGGAAGGAAATACCGTTGGCGTCGTGTTTTATGGCGAAAAAGGTTCGCTCATGATCGACGGCAACGCCTACACCATTTACGACCTCGACAACAAAGTGGTCAAAGACGTGAAGAACGACATGAAGATCGACGCGCGCAACCTTACCAATCCCGCCGAAGCGCTGGATGCGCTGCATTTCCAGAACTTCTTCTCCGCCATCCGCAGCGGCGCGCCGCTCAACAGCGACATCCTCAGCGGCCATCAGAGCACATTGCTCTGCCAGCTGGGCAACATCGCGCTGCGCACGCAAAGCACGCTGCATACCGACCCTTCCAACGGACGGATCAAAAACAACGCCGCCGCGCAAAAATTATGGAAACGGACTTACCAGCCGGGCTGGGAACCGACAGTATAAACCCGTAAATCAGACCGATGCGGACACAAACCGGCATGGTAGACCCCGGCTCGCTGAGCCGGCGGGATACGCGCATATCCATCCTTATTATCGGGATGCTGTTTTTCATCTTCGGCTTCGTGTCGTGGGTGAACGCCATCCTCATTCCTTATTTCAGGATCGCCTGCGAACTGACGAGCCTGCAATCGTACCTCGTTACGTTCGCGTTTTATATTTCTTACCTGGTGATGTCTGTTCCGTCGTCGTACCTGTTGCGGTCGATCGGGTTCAAGCGGGGGATGATGATCGGATTCTGGGCGATGTCGCTCGGAGCTTTCCTCTTCGTACCGGCGGCCCTCATGCGGGCGTACCCCTTGTTCCTGCTGGGGCTTTTCACCCTGGGAATAGGGCTGGCCGTGCTGCAAACCGCCGCCAATCCCTACATCACGATCCTCGGGCCGAAGGAGTCTGCCGCGCAGCGCATCAGCGTAATGGGGATCTGCAACAAGTTTGCCGGCATCATTGCCCCGCTGATCTTCGCCGCGGTGATCCTGCGGGTGTCGGATACTGACCTGGAGCGAACTTTGCCGGGCATGGGCGCAGCGGAAAGGGCAGCCGTACTGGATGCGTTCATCCGCCGGGTAATCATTCCGTACACCGTGCTGGGAAGCGTATTGTTCGTGCTGGGGCTCGTGGTGCGGTTTTCGCCGCTGCCGGAGATCGATACGGAAAACGAAAGCACGGAAACTGCGGCCATCAACAGCGGGAAGAAAAGCATTTTCGATTTTCCGCACCTGATCCTGGGCGCCATTGCGATCTTTCTGCACGTCGGAACGCAGGTCATAGCGATCGATACGATCATTTCCTACGCCGGTTCCATGGGCATCCCGCTCCTCGAAGCCAAAACGTTCCCGTCGTATACGCTGGGCGCCACGATCGTGGGGTATTTCATCGGCATCCTCCTCATCCCGAAATTCGTGAAACAGGTGAACGCCCTCCGTTTCTGTACGGTACTTGGCGCGGTGCTTACGGTTTGCATCGTGAACATGCGCGGCATGGTGAACGTTTTCGGGCATGAAACGGATGTGTCCATTTGGTTCGTGGTGTTGCTGGGCCTGGCCAACTCGCTCGTTTGGGCGGGCATCTGGCCGCTGGCGCTCGACGGACTGGGCCGTTTTACCAAGCTGGGCGCGTCTGTCCTGATCATGGGGCTTTGCGGTAACGCGGTGCTGCCGCTGGTGTACGGTTTTTTCGCGGACATAGCGGGGGAACGAAGCGCTTACTGGGTGCTATTGCCCTGTTACGCTTACCTCATGTATTATGCATTTTACGGGCACCTGGTGCGCAGCTGGTCGCTGTTGCGCCGGCCCGTTATTTCAACACCCGAATATGAATTCCAGGAAGATAAAAATCGTTAACGGCCGGATCATCACACCATACCGCATCATCAACGGCGGCACGGTGTTGACGGAGGGCAACCGCATCCTGGCGGTGGCGGAAGACGATATTCCCGTTTCCGGCGCCGTGGAGATCGATGCGAAAGGGCAATATATTTCGCCCGGTTTCATCGATATACATGTGCATGGCGGCGGCGATGCGGATTTTATGGACGGGGACGCGGCATCTTTCCTGAAAGTCGCCGAAACGCATATCCAATACGGCACCACGGCCATGACGCCTACATCGCTCAGCAGCGATACCGACAGCCTGCGGCGCACGATTTCCACCTACGAAGCCGCGCATCCGCTCAACCGGAAAGGGTCGGAATTCCTGGGCATTCATCTGGAAGGGCCATACTTCGCCATGGAGCAACGCGGCGCGCAAGACCCGCGCTACATCCGCAACCCGGACCCCGCGGAATACGCGTCCGTGCTCGCGGATACGACATCAGTCGTGCGCTGGAGCGCCGCCCCCGAGCTCCCGGGCGCCCTCGCTTTCGGCGATTATCTCCGGCACCGGGGGATTTTGCCCGCCGTTGCACATACAGACGCTATTTACGAAGAAATGCTCGACGCCTGGGAGCACGGCTATTCCCACGCCACGCACCTCTATTCGGCGATGTCGGGCGTTACGCGGCGGAACGCCTTCCGCTACGCCGGCGTCATCGAAAGCGCGTTCCTGCTCGACGATATGACCGTGGAAATCATCGCAGACGGTGTGCACCTGCCGCCCGCGCTGCTCAAGCTCGTCTACAAGTTCAAAGGCCCGGAAAAAACCGCCCTCATCACCGACGCCATGCGCGCCGCCGGCATGCCCCCGGGCGAAAGCATCCTCGGCAGCCGGGAAAACGGACTGAAAGTGATCATAGAAGATGAAGTGGCGAAACTGCCCGACCGTACACAGTTTGCGGGAAGCGTGGCTACGGCCGACCGGCTCGTACGCAACATGGTAAAACTGGCGGACGTGCCCATGGCCGACGCCGTACGCATGATGACCGCCACGCCTGCTGCCATCATGAAGGTTTCCGGGAGTAAAGGGTCGCTCGCCACGGGGAAAGATGCCGACATCGTGTTGTTCGACGAAGACGTGCGCATCGATACGGTGATCCGCGGCGGAGAGGTCCTCCATCGCGCAGCAAACGCCCGGTCGGTACTGCACTTACCATCACAAGCATAAAAAACCACCATACCACCGCTGCGGCAGCCACAGAGCGCCGTCCGGCATCAAAAACCTGTCAACATATGCATACATACCAACGAATCAATGTACACCAGTTTGAGGACAGGCGCCGGATGGGCGCTGCCGCGGCGGCTGCGGTGGCGGAAAGGATCCATTCGCTGTTACATTCGAAGCCACACATCAGCATGATCTTCGCCGCCGCGCCTTCGCAGCAGGAATTCCTGGAATCGCTGCGGACGGATACTTCCATTCCCTGGCACCGTATTAACGCGTTCCATATGGACGAATACATCGGTCTGCGCGAAGATGCGCCGCAAGGCTTCGGGAACTTCCTCCGGGAGCGCCTTTTCGGCCTCGTGCCGTTCAGAACGGTACATTACCTCGACGGACAAACGAAAGACACGCAGGCGGAATGCGAGCGCTATGCCGGGTTGCTGAACGGCGGAACGGATATCGTTTGCATGGGAGTGGGGGAGAACACGCACATCGCGTTCAACGACCCGCACGCGGCGGATTTCAACGATCCCAAACTGGTGAAGGTGGTAGATTTGGACGATGCCTGCCGGCAACAACAAGTGAACGACGGATGTTTTGCATCGTTGCAGGACGTGCCGACGCATGCCCTGACGCTTACGGTACCCGCCCTGTATCGCGGTACCTGGATTTATTGCATGGTGCCCGGCGCTGCGAAAGCGGAGGCGGTGCGGCACACGCTGCGATCGCCCGTAAGCCCGCAACATCCCAGTACCATTTTGCGGGAACATCCGCGGGCGGCGCTTTTCATCGACAATGACAGTGCGGCGCTGCTTTAGTTTTTGTAATACATGTGGTTTTCGCGGGTGATGATGTCGATCGGCATGAAGTGTTCCTTTTCGACGGGTGCGCCCAGCACGAGGTGCTGATATAGCGTCATGATGCCGCGATAGGCCTGTTCCTGGGGTTTCTGGCAGATCAGGAAATCGATCATGCCTTTCTGGAGCCACGAAACGTTTTCGGGAAGGAAGTCGTACCCCATCACCAGAATATCCTTTTTTCCGGCAGATTCCAGGAACTGCGCGATGAGATGCACGCGGGAACTGGTGACGAAAATGGCTTTGATGGACGCGTCTGCCGCGAGGGCTTCCGCTACTTTCCTTTCGATGGATTTCTCGTTGCTTTCGGGGACGTCGGTTTTGACGATCCTGTCCGGTTTCTCACCGAAATACGCCCTGAAACCTTCTTCCTTCCGCAACAGGGGATGCAATCCTTCGATTTCCTTCGTCATGTTCACCATGAGGATTTTATCGTCGGGCTGGAGGCAATAAGCCATAAGGTGCGCGGCGAGGTACCCGCTGCGGAAGAGCTCCGGGCCCACATAGCAAAGACTGCCCAGGCTGGGAATGTCGGAGTTGATAAATACGTAGGGAACGTTCTTTTCCTGCAGCTGTCCGCAGAATGCGGTGGCTTCATCTACGAAGAGCGGAGCCAGCAAAACCCCGTCCAGCGGCCCTTTCAGCAATTGCTTGGCGGCTTTGGGGAAGGAAGTGCGGTCGTTGAAATCGTAGTAATACCGTTCGATGCGGACCCCCATCTGCCGGATTTCGTCTTCGGCCTGGGAAACGCCCGCCAGGAGGATTTCCCAGTATTCCGTTTCCGTAGAAACCGCCGGGAGCAATATGGCGAGGTTCAATACTTTGCGCGATGCCAGCCGGCTCGCAATGATATTGGGCTGATAGTTCAATTCCTGGATGATCTTCTCGATCTTGGCGCGTGTTTTGGCCGATACGCCCGTCCGGTTATGGATGACCCGGTCTACCGTGGCGATCGACACCTTCGCCCGCCGCGCTATTTCCTTGACGCCGCCGGGCTGATCTGGTTGTTTCCCTTTCATGGAGTTATAGTGTACGTGTACGTACCCGAAAGTAGTGAAAAAGAATTGATTGGGATATTTTATTTTAGGGGACATGAAAACCATGTTTATTTCCCTGCTGCTGCTTGCCACCGTTGCCGGCACGCAGGCCCAGGATTCCACGTTCACCAATCCACTCCTGACTTCCGGCGCCGATCCGTATTCGTATTTCAAAGACGGATGGTATTATTACACGCACACTACGGCTAATTCCATCGTACTGTGGAAGACCCGCAGCCTGGCAGACCTCAAGTCCGCCCAACACGTCACCATTTACAAACCCACCGAAAACAACGCTTGGTCAAAAGACATCTGGGCGCCCCAGGTGCAGTTCCTCCGCGGGAAATGGTATGCTTACTTCGCAGCCACCGGCGGAAAGAATGTCCAACATCGCATGTACGTCCTCGAAAACCCTTCGCCCGATCCCATGACCGGCAGCTGGACCTTCAAGGGCCAGGTTACCGACGCTACCAACAAATGGGCAATCGACGGCGATATCTTCGAATACAAAAAGGAACTGTACATGATCTGGTCGGGCTGGGAGGGAGATGCCGACAAGCAGCAGGATATTTACATCGCACAAATGAAAAATCCCTGGACGATTTCGTCGAAACGGGTTCGCCTGTCTGTCCCGGAACACGAATGGGAGAAAAGCGGCCAGAAAGTGACGGTGAACGAGGGCCCGCAGGCACTCATGCATGGCAAAAAACTCATGATCGTGTATTCCGCCAGCGGCTGCTGGACGGACCATTACGCCCTGGGCCTGCTTCGTTTCTCCGGAAAAGGCAGCCTCCTGGATTCCGCCCGGTGGACGAAACATCCCGAACCGATCTTCCAGACTTCGGTGGCGAATAGAGTATGGTCGCCGGGGCATAATTCGTTCTTCAAAAGTCCCAACGGCAAGGAAGACTGGATCCTCTACCACGCCAATTCCCAGCCAGGCTGGGGCTGTGGCGGCAAACGATCTCCCCGTATGCAAAAGTTCAGCTGGACGGCAGACGGGATGCCGGTGTTCGGGGAACCTGTTGCGGAGGGCGTCGAATTGCAAAAACCGGCCAATTAGTTAAATTCGCATTTTAATATCCTTTATCTATGAATTGGAAATTTTTGTCCATTGGACTTTTGTTGACTGCAGGCGCGGGTAGCGCAACTGCACAATCTTATATCCTGAACGATGCATCTGCCACACAAACCCCGGGAACTTTCAATATCTCCGGAACTGGTATCGCCAGGAGGCTGGTTGCGGTAGATACCATGCAAAATAACCTGACCGGCAACGTTCTTCTGGGCCTTCATAAGCACAACGCCGCATGGGCCGGGCTTCGATTTGGCATGGGGCTGATAAATAATGAAACAGGCACGAATGGCGTAGGCTCCAATTTTGCTATGTGGAGCTACAACGACAATGCCACCGTCCGCAGCAACTTCTTATTTGTCAATCGGGAAACAGGAGCGGTGGGTATCGGAACAACAACTCCGGTATCAAGATTTCATGTACAAGGATTCGGAAATTTCTTTAACGTAGACACGGTACAGGCAGGGATCAATATCGGTGCCGCTTCTAACAAAAGATGGGCACTGCTGCGAAGGGCTTCCGTAGAAGGCGCTACCAGCTATGGCTTTTCCATTTATGAAGATAACACGGGGGTTTCCGGAGGCAGTGGCGCCCGCTTACATATTGCGCCAGGCGGCCGTGTGGGCATCGGCACCACATCGCCCGAATCCGTGTTGCAGCTTGTATCTTCCGGACAAACGATCAAATTTGGCAGCGGCACCAACAGTTCCAGCTATGCGTTCGACCTGGGCGTAAACGACGATGGCATCAACTTTAATAATAACTCGACCGCCCGCGGCTTTAATTTCACCAACGGCAACGGCCAATTGGTATCCATTGCGCCCAACGGCAATGTGGGAATAGCGGCATCGCCGGCCACCGGATATAAGCTGTCGGTAAACGGCAGTGCGCTTTTCACCAAAGCGGTGGTGAAAGCCTACGCCAACTGGCCCGATTTCGTGTTTGAAGAAGATTACCGCTTGCAGCCGATCGAAGAGGTTATGTTGTTTGTAAAGGAACATAAACACCTGCCTGGGATCCCCTCGGCCAAAGAAGTCGCCGAAAAGGGGCAGGACTTGGGCGAGATGAACGCAAAGCTCCTCCAGAAAGTCGAAGAACTGACGCTTTACATCGCCGAATTGAAAGCGGAAATGAAAAAGGAGATCGACACATTGAAAGCGGAGAAAAAGCAATAATATCCAGCTCATAAAGCGACATAAAAAAGCCGGGCTCGTTGGCTCGGCTTTTTCATGCATTTGACACGTCCTGAAATAGGGTGACACATAATTTTTCAAAATGAGTAAACAATCAACATATTCAGGTGCTCGTCGCAGTTAACATGATTATTAAGGTAGTCGGGAATTCGAAAAGGGCAATCTGAGATACAAGCAAGCCCCAACGGCAAGGAAGACTGGATCCTCTACCACGCCAATTCCCAGCCAGGCTGGGGCTGTGGCGGCAAACGCTCTCCCCGTATGCAAAAGTTCAGCTGGACGGCAGACGGGATGCCGGTGTTCGGGGAACCTGTTGCGGAGGGGACGGTGCTTCGAAGACCCGCGGAATAATTCTCTAAATAATAGGTAGGATTGGTCAGGATCGCTAAGCGTTGCGATCCTAAATAATAAATAATTTAATTAAATACCCTTAATTAATTAAAATAAGTAATTATATTGTGTTTGTTATCCCATGCATGGATTCCACGAAATGACAATTTGTTAAATTAACTCAAGACCCGCAATCACTATGAACATTAAGATCCCTTTATGGGCGCTCGGCTTGGCCGGCATGTGCGCTTGTTCGAAAGACGCTCAGAACGAATAAATCTTCAATCTATGGGAAATAACTGCAGACGGCTCAGCCAGAATATCCAACTGGCCGAATCACTATTTGGATACCGTTTCTTTCTTTCAATTTGATGCTATCCTGGCCCAAGGCGCAAGAATAGAAGGTGGTACTTTTGGCATCGGTTGGTCAACTTCATATGAAGGCGCTGGTATATCTCGTCACTAAAAATGTTCAGAATGTTCAATATTTAAAAGTGCCCTTTAAAAACTCGTGATGAGAATGCTATTACTCGCTTTTTGCGTATTTTGCTGTAGCTGCAGTTCGGGTAAAAAAATGCCAGTACCCAACTCCGACGTTCCTTCCGGGCGCATTATCGTTAAAGGCAAAACGAGTGATCCAAGATTCCAGTTTTTAGTAGACATACCGGAAATGATGTATTATGGCTCATTTTGTGTGGAACCAGTGGTTACGCAGAAGAACGTTTTTTCCATCGAGGTAAGCACCGACAATAATTCCGTAGTCACAACCTACGATACTGCTTTTATGTTGATCGACATGCAACGGGATAGCTGTTACCTGTTTAACCGTTTTTACGGGGACGTAAAACTGCTCGAACGGATGTCGATGCCAGAGAAGAACCAGGGACTTACGGGAAACAGGCATCCAATTCCGGATTGGCGATATGAAGTAGGGGGATGGTTAAGCGATACGGTCATTGGCAAAGATACCTTTATGCAGCGTAAGGTTGCGAGAACCGTGATTCACAATCAACAACGGCTTGAAATTACCGGTACTCTTTTTTTCAAAAGGTCGATGAACAATTTCCCGGACTTCATGGAGAATTTCTGGCTGGGGAGTAATTCAGAAAATGGTTTGTTGGGATTGGAAGTAGACGCACCTTATGCAAACGAAAACGGCAATTTGACAGCATACAGGGCTTCTATTTGGTGGGAGATACAGCCTGATAGATTAAGCGAAACTGAGAAGGCAGGCATTCAGCAAATGATTGTAAAAGCGCGATAAGATACGTTCGACTAACTTCAAATACGAAAGGCAGCTCCATAAGGAACTGCCTTTCGTATTTGAAGTAACTTTTCATCAAAGCCCCGTAATCGCTTTCGCCATTTGATCCGCCACGAACGCGTTGCCTTCCTTGTTGAGGTGCACGCGGTCGGAGGTGAGCAGGCCTTTCTCGCTGTTGTCTTTATTGTTGGCGGCTTCGTAGTCGAGGAACGCCTTGCGGAGGTCTACCAGCGGCAGGCTTTGTTCCTTGCTGATGGAGCGGATCAGGTCGCTGTATTTGTTGAGGTCGGCGTCCTGTTCATTATCTCCGTCTTTCTTTTCACCGATCACGGAAGGCGTGCAAACGATCACTTTCGCGCCGTTGTCCTGTATCTTTTTAATGAGCGCGCGATAGAAACCGCCGAATTTGTCGAAATCCGTACCGGTGCGGCTGGAAGCTTTATGCCAAACGTCGTTGATGCCGACATAGATCACGACCACATCCGGTTTCTTTTCCAGCACGTCTTTTTCCATGCGGAGATAGAGATCGTAGACTTTATTTCCCCCGATCCCTGCGCCGATGAGCTCATATTGACCGGCATGCGATTGCTGCAACATGGCGCCCAGCTGTGTGATGTACCCTTCCGGGCCAACACCGGCCTGTGTGATGGAATCCCCGAAGAAGATGACTTTTTTCTTCTTCTTCGCAACCCCGGCAGACAGGAGTGTCACGGCGCCCAGGGCAAAAAGAAGCATGGATAGTTTTTTCATAATCGCTGAAATGTTTATGGACGAACAAAATAGTAAAAAGTCCTTATCCATGCCAGCGTTAATATATGGTCGGCACCAGGCCGCCTTCCACCCGGATGGCCGCGCCGTTGGTGGCAGACGAAAGCGGGCTGGCGATATAGGCGATCATACTGGCGATCTCCGAAACGTCGGCGAACCGCTGCAGGAGCGAGCTGGGGCGCATATCGCGGAAGAAATTCTTTTCAGCGATTTCCGGGGTTACGCCCTGTTCCGTAGCCAGTTTGGCGAGGAAATCCACTACGCCTTCCGACTTGGTGGGGCCGGGGAGGATGGTATTGACCGTTACGCCCGTGTTTTTGGTGCGTTCCGCCAGGCCGCGGCTCACCGCGAGCTGGGCGGTTTTTGTCATGCCGTAATGGATCATTTCACTGGGGATCATGATGGACGATTCGCTGGAAATGAAAATGATACGGCCCCAGTTGTTGGCGATCATTTTCGGGAAGAAGTGGCGCGACAGCCGCACGCCGCTCATGACGTTCACTTCGAAGAAGCGATACCAGTCTTCGTCGGGGATGTCTTCGAATGCTTTTGGCTCGAAGATGCCGGCGTTGTTGACGAGTATATCTATCGAAGGGAGTTTTTCCATCAGTTGCTCCACGTCGTCCAGTTTGGTGAAATCGGCGGCGATGCCGGAAACGGGGCAATTGGGGACGAGGTCTTTCAGTTTCTGCACGGCCTCTTTCACGCGGGCTTCCGTTCTGCCGTTGATGATGACGGTGGCGCCTTCCTGGAGCAGGAGCCTGGCGGCGGCGAACCCGATCCCCTGGGTGCTGCCGCTGATGAACGCGGTTTTTCCTTTCAATTGTAAATCCATATGCACAGTTTTGTTAAAGTTCTAAAATTCGCTGCTGGCGCCACCGCCGCCGCCAGACCCACCGCCGAATTGGAAAGATTCGTCGGCCTGGGGGGCATGCTGCATCGTTTCCGCGATGATAAGCCCTTCCAGCTGTTGCGCGCCGAAGCCGCGCGTATGCATGGCTGCCGTGGTGAACCCGTGTTTCGGGGTTTTGAGGTAGCGATGCACGAAATAAGATACTCCGACCAAAAATATCCCGCCGAGCACCATGGCCGTTTCGATGGGCATGACGGCGTGGTACGCCCTTATCGTGAAAACGGCCACTGCGATGAGGATGAGTCCCATGGCAAGGGGAATCCTGTCTTTCCGCCGAAGCCCCAACCAGATATAAACGGGCGGAATGGCGATCGATAGTGTCCAGAAGAGCCATGGGAGTGGAGGTTCGCCTTCCATCCCCAGCAATTCCATGCCGGCGTTATGCACCACGTAATAGTTGCCGGCGAGGTACAGCGTAGCCAAAGTGGCCAGGCGCAACACATCCAGGCAAAGATCGTAATGCCGGAAGCGGAAGTTCCGCTGCATCCGGCTGAACAGCATATATGCCCCTGCAGAAATGCCCATCACAAGAAAAGGCAGCAAATACCGCGCCCCGGGTATATACAGGATGGCGGCATACACCACAATCATGATGCCACAAACCCAGCCGCAAAGGGCAATACCGGGGTCGGAAGTGCGGACCGTATACCAGGCGGCGAGCGCCGTCAGCATTATATAAAGTAATAGCGGACTTTCCGACTCCATCAGTGCGACCAGCGCCCCGGCAATATACACCACCGAAACCCAGGTGAGCCCGTCGTCTACGCCCGACCGGTAATGCCGGTGGCCCGACATCCACAGTTCCAGCGCACCATAAGCCAGCACGCCCCACACGAGGAAAAATACTTCTATCGAACGGATCGCGCCGTCCATCATCATCAGGAAAAACAGACCGGTGGCCAGCAGCACGCACAACACGGTGGCAAGCCCCAGCCCGATGCGCACGAAAATATTCGGCGAATACAGGGTGTAGGGATGCGCCGCTTTGATCCGGTCTGCCGTTTCCGGGGCAATCACACCCGCGTCTTTCGCGTCGTCGGCCTCCTGGCGGATGAGGGCATTGTCGAGCTCAGCGGTATTATAGATCAGCATGTGATTTCAGTTTTCGGTTGAGGTGGATAAGGATGCGCGCCATGGCGATGGACGAAACGATCAGGTACAGGATGGAAAGGTACAGCACGCCCATTTCCAGGGTATCCAGCGCCTGGACGAGCGTGAAAATAACAAGGTACCCCAGGCCGATGTACGCATAAATCACCGTCATGAGCAAAAAATAGAACGACCGCAACCTCACGCCAAGGAAATAATAGAAAGCCAATGCCGCAACCAGCGCAGGCACGTACAGCAACAGCATCCCGTCTTCGAAGAACATGCCGCATAACGCGCCGATGCAAAAAACATGGACGGCGAAATTGTAGTACGTAAACGAAAAATGCGCTTTCCTGTTGAAGCGGCTGCTGGCATATCCCGCCGCCGTGAGCACCAGGCCGATGAGCAGCGCCGTATCGATGAGCCTGCGCTCCGTGCCGAACGCGTTGCTGGAAAGCAGATGCATGGGCGTGATGGCGATCCCGAGCCAGGCTGCGAAGTTCGTGATGGCGAGGCTCAAAACGCCCAGGTGATCGAAATAGTAAGCACTAATGAACAAAACCACCATCGGGATGAAAGTGGCGCTGCCCAGCCTCGTCCCGAAAACTTCGTATTGCCCTTGCAGATAGGTGATGAACGAAATGAACAGCAGGCAGCCCAATAACACCACATAATCCCACCAGGCGTTGGGCGATTCGGTTTTCTCCCAGGTGAACGGGGCTTTATGTTTGTTCGCATACCAGAAGCACACGGCGCAAAGCAGCCCGATGCCGGCCAGGATGGCCTGGTGGCCGATGGTGTCGATGTTTTTATAGATCAATGTGCCCAGGCCGCCGCTCAGCAGGAGCACGCCCAGGTACAGCAACGTCTTCAGTTCCCAGTGCAGGGAAAACATCCGGCTGCCCTGTTGCGCCTCCAGCCGGAGGCGTTCCGTTTCGCTCAGCAGCCCTTCGTCTGCCAGCTGATGGATGAAATTTTTTCGCATAGGTGGGGTTTAGTGAGGGATCAATATTCGAGTTTGCCGAAAACACCGTTCCGGTAATCTTCCAGCGCCTGTTCCACTTCTTCGGCCGTATTCATGACGAAATTGTCTTTCGCGGCGATAGGCTCGTTGATCGGCTCGCCCGTGAGGAAAAGGATGCCTGCGTCGGTTCCGGCCGTAACTTCGATCTCATCACCGGCCGTATCGAACACATATAATTGATGCATCGCGGCAGGCGTTCCGTTGGCGGTCACTTCACCGCGGAAAACATATAACAGCGCCGGATCGCCGGGCCTGGCAGACAATCGCACGGTTTTGCCTGCGGCGATAGTACCGATAATCGCGGTAACAGGGGTGAAGCTTTTCATGGGACTGCGTTTCCCGTCCACCTCGCCGCTGGCCAGCCGGAGCGCCACGCCTTCCTGCTCCAGCACGAAAGGCAGTTGTTCTGCCGTGGCGGCCTGGTAATAGGGCTCGTCCCACTTATTGGCTTTTGGCACGTTCAGCCATATCTGGATCATTTCCCAGTTACCGCCGCGGGCGAGCATTTCTTTCGTGGGGCCTTCGCTGTGGAGGAGGCCTTTCCCCGCAAACATCCACTGGATGCCGCCGTCGCGGATCGTGCCGGAATGGCCGGCATTGTCCATATGGTACCCTTCCCCGGAAATCATGAACGTAACCGGCGAAAAACCACGGTGCGGATGCGGATGAATGCGCATTTCGGAACCCGCCGCAATGGTTTCGGGCCCGATATGATGTATCACGATAAACGGATTGGCGAATCTGAAATCTTTATGCGGAAGCGGCTGTATCACCGTTTCCTCCGGGGTAATCTGCTTGGCCCTGCCCGTCAGCACATGGGCGATGTTCTTCTTCATGGGTTTCAGTTTTATGGAGGTAACAAATGTAGGGGTTTGCGGCACGCAAAAAAATTGTTGGCCGATGCGGATGTCGGGAAAGGGATTATCTTTAAAGCCGAGTTACCCGCCATGAAAATCGATCTGTTTTCGTTAGTCGTCCTGCTCGGTGCGCTGCAGGCCCTTTTTTTCGGGACATTCCTTCTGCTGGCCCGAACGGAAAACCGCTTCCAGAACCGGATGCTGGCCTTTTTCATGTTCATCTTCAGCTATAACGGGTTCGAAACGCTGCACTGGTCGTCTGGCCTGTACCCGGATATCCTTTTTTTGATGTGCTTGCTTTCGTGCTCATTTTCGGTGTAGGGCCGTGTTTGTATTTGTATGTGCGGTCGTTCGGGAAGGAGGGAAGGCCGCCGTTCGCGGGCCGCCATTTCATCGTGGTGTGGATGGCCCTGGCCATCAGGGCAGGGTTCCTCGTGTGTTGGGGACTGTACGTTATCGGCTGGCAATACCCGAAATGGATCGTAGGGCTGAATACTGCGTTCGATCGCATCGCGGAGCCATTGTCGGTTTCGTGGTTTGCGGCGTATTATATATTGTCGGTGCGGGCGTGGCTGCGCATGCGGAATGGGTTGATGGACGAGGAAGCGCGCTGGCTGAAAACGTTGGTCGGCGTGATGGGGGTACTTCTTTTCTTCTGGGTGGCGACGGTGGTGATGCCTATGATATGGCCGGTCACGGGTTTGGAGAAATATACGGCGATCGAGGTGCTGCTCGTAGTATTCGTTTACTGGATGGGCTTCGCCGGATATCATAGGACGCGTGTCATTTATGCCGCGCAGCAGCAACAGGCGCGTTCCTATTTCGACCAGTTGGGGGATGATGAAGTGGCCCGCTGCGCGGATGCGCTGCACCAGGCTATGGCGTCTGGCCAACTGTACCTCGACCCGGAAATGACCGCCGCCACACTGGCCGCGCGGATCGGGGTGCCGGTGAAAACGCTGTCGGCCGTGTTGAACCGGCGGATCGGGAAGGGCTTTAATGAATACCTGAACGGTTGGCGGGTGGAAGCGGTCAAAGACCGGATGATGGACCCCTCGAGCCGGCATCTCACGCTGACGGGCATCGCCTATGAGTGCGGGTTCAATTCCCAGCCTACTTTCCAGCGCGCCTTCCGGGCGAGCGAGGGTTGCTCGCCCAGGGAGTTCCAACGGCGGCAGCAAGCCCCATGAACATGGAAAAAGGCCCGGAAAACCAGGCCTTGCCAATCAATCTCAAATAATGCTACTAATGATTACGGGTCACGTATTAATAGTTGAGTGCTCCACAAAGTAAACCCTTCCTCCCCGCAAGCCGCCGGTAGCAAATACGCGAATCTTCCCGTAGAAATACGCAATCCTTCCATGCGAAATTTGATTATGTCAACCAATATGTTTGACAGAAGCAACGAAAATAATATCTTGCCATAAATTTACAATCGATGTCAGACCTCGAAATCATATCAGACATCCGGCAATTCAACCGTTACTACACCGCCCAGCTCGGGCTTTTGCAGCAGCATATTTTCGACAGCGAATATTCCCTAACGGAAATCCGGGTGCTGTACGAAATCAACTTCAACCGCCAAACCACCGCCACCGGCATCCGCGAAGCGCTGCAGATCGATGCCGGCTATCTCAGCCGCATCCTCCGCAAATTGGAAAAAGCCGGCCTGGTCTGGAAACATCCCCTGCCGGAAGACGGCCGCTCCAGCTACCTCACACTGTCTGACCGCGGCCGGCGCCTCATGGCGAAAATGGGCACCTTGTCCGACGACCAGATCCGCCAGATGCTGGCCCACCTTCCTGCAGCCGATCAGCAAACCATCGCCGTGTCTATGCGCGACCTGCGGCGCTTACTGGGTGCCCCTGGCAGCGAAATCACCATGGAACAGGTGGAGATCCGCACGGAGCTGGTTCCCGGCGATCTGGGGGATATCATTTCCCTGCACGGACAACTATACTGGAAGGAATACGGGTACGATGTCCGTTTCGAGCAATACGTCCTGGAAACGTTGCACGATTACGTCCGGGCGTTCGATCCCCGCCGCGACCGTATCTTCGTGGCATCGTCTATGGGCAGGATGGCGGGCGTGGTGGCGATCCAGCACCGGGAAGGGAAGGAGGCGCAGTTGCGGTGGTTCCTCATCCGGCCGGAGTTCAGGGGCATCGGTTTGGGGAAAGCCCTCATGCAGCGGGCCATGGACTTCTGCCGGGAGCAGCGGTTCAGGAAAGTTTACCTGCTCACCACCAACCAACAAACCACCGCGGCCGCGCTGTACAAAAAGTGGGGCTTCGAAAAGAAGGGTTCCGTCCCCGAAAAGCTGTGGGGCCACGATCTTTTCGAGGAACGCTATGAATGCGATCTCTGATCCCTACACATAGCTCAGCCACCATTTGCGATGGCTGCGCTTGTACTCCGCGAACCGCTTGCAGGGCAGGTACAAAACGGCCACCACGAAGATCCAGATGGCGTAGACTACCGGTAACGGATATCCGAATGCGATAGGGCGGAACAGGAACGGCGAATTCGGGTCGGCGATCTGGTCTGTACCATATCCGCTGATGAAAAACGCCACTACCGTCAGCCCGTGGATCAGGTAGAAATGCAGCACGTAATAGAAGAAAGGCACGCTGCCGTATACTTTGCAAACGGCCGTAAACCGGTTGCGCGCGTGCTCCAGCGCCGCCAGCGCCAGGAGCCCCGGACCGATGGTGATACAGGTATACAGCAGCGACGGCGGGTATTTCTGTACGTTGAAGAAGGAGAAAATCGTTTGCGATAAATGAGGCCAGGCATCCCAGCGCAAGGGATCGCCATACACGTTCAGCGCCCGCAGGAAAAAGAACAGGCCCACCATCCCCAGGCCCGCCGTTAGCAGCACGGAGCGCCGCATCGCCGGGGAAACATCGGACGCGAACACCCGTCCGCAGCCATACCCCAAAAACATGACGCCCACCCAGGGCAGGAAAGGATACAGCACCAATGCGATGTGCCCCGGGAACAACGGCAACGCAACGCCCGGCCGGTGCAGCAACGCCCACAGTGGCGAAGGCTGGAAGCCCGGCTGCGCTTCGTAAGAATCCAGGATATTGTGCGACAGGGTGATGGCCGCGCCGATGGCGAGAATGGCGCCCCAGGGCAGGTACACGAACGCGGAAAGTATGACGAAACTGATACCGATGGCCCAGATCACCTGCAAAAAGAAAATATTGTAGAGCGGGTTGAACGACAATCCCAGCGACACGATCGCCAGTTCCACGAAAATCAGCCACAAACCCCTCGTTAACAGGAATTTGCTGATCTCACCTTTTGTTTTTCTGCCATTCATGAGGTAAACGGACATGCCGGAAAGGAAAACGAAGATCGGCGCGCAGAAATGCGTCACCCAGCGGGTGAGGTACAATGCGGTATGGGTGGTTTCGGGATTCAGGGGGTCAGACGATAATGCGCCTGTGTGGAAGAAATCGCGGACATGGTCTAACGCCATCACGATCATCACGATGCCGCGCAACACGTCGATGGAATAGACCCGTTCACGGGCGGGGTTTTGGAGTTCCATGGCATAGTATTATACCCGAATATAACCAATTTCCACCGCGTGAAATAATCCTATGTATTTTAAAATAATTATATATTTTCGTGTACGATACCGGTAACGGTACTTTTAACCATTTCCTAGGAGAAACGCCGCTTTTCAGCGGCGTTTTTTATTCGTTTTCAGCGTACTTCCGGATAAGGACGATCTGGCCGAGGTGATAGGCCGCGTGTTGCAGCACGCCCTGGATATAATAATAGGCGTTATGCTGGGTATTGGCGACGTTGGAGTAGAGTTTTTCTTCCGGGAAATTGCGGATGGTTTCGGCCATATGCGTGATGGAATGGTCGAGCCGCTGCAGCGTAGCCTGCCAGTTGTTTTCGCCGTGGTTTTCGGGGAAATAGAAGTCCGGAAGGTCGCCTTCCTGCTCCGGTTTTTCACCTTTCAGTTTGCGGTCTACGTTCTGGTGCCAGAAAATAATGTGGTTGACCAGTTCCCAGATATTATGCGAAGTGTCGAAGCGGCGGGAGGCCTGCGCGGCGTCGAGCTCGCGGAGGTGCTCCATGAAGGTGACATCGAGCCAGGGCTGGCCCTGGTAAATGTGTTGCAAGGCTTCGGACAGCACTACGGGTAAAGACATATGGTTAGATTTTAGGGTAATCGTACAATTTATGTTCCATTCCTGTCATGGACTGTCCAAATTTAACACTACTTTACATATCATCCTCGTTCCCAATGATTTTCGCCTGTAGCCATGAAATTGACTTTATTTGAATACTTTATTTTCGGATTATTCTTTCTTTTCTGGATCGTTTATTTCTGGCTGTTCGGAAATGCGTTTTACGTGTATCGGAACGGTACGGTAGTTGACGGTACGGTAACGCGGGTGGACAGGAGCTGCAATAAATATTCGGACATAGATCTGCTGATCCACGAAAAGGTATACAGCATCCATATTTCATCAAAAGAATGCAGGGAAGGAAAATACCGGATCGGCCAGGCAGTGCCTGTTCGCTGGCACCCCGACCACAGTGATATCCTGTATCCTGACGAGGATCCGCGGCACGGTTTATACATTGTAATGGGCGCAATGGTTTTAGTTTTGGCTATTAACTTCATTGGAAAACGCGGAAAGAGGAAAAGTAATAACGAAGAAGATAACGAAAAAGCAGTGGAGCGCGATCGTACCCGCCGCCGCTCGAAACGCGGTAAAACCGGGAAGTTTCCGCTGCCATGAGGAATTTTGATAAATATTCGATCAATGAGATCCGGTAGATGGGTATATGTCGTCTGTGTAATTTACCTTTTCCTGATAGTCAGATATATCTGGAAAGAGGTGAACGTTTATTGGTTCGGGACGATAAGACAGGCAAAGGTCGTTACCGTAAACCGAAATTGTTCCAACCGGAATAACAGGGCAGATATCGAGCTGAATGGCCAGGTATTCTCGATGAAAATTAGCCGGGAAGAATGTGTAAACCAGGTTTTCCGGCCCGGAGATGCCGTCGAAGTTAAATATGATCCGGATTTTGATATCGTGCTGCGGCTCCATGAACGGCCCGACGTCTTCATGTATGCCATGCTTGGTGTCTTTATTACGGTTGTTACATTTGTATCCGCACACTACTATTGGAAATGGCGGGAAGCCGCTGCAAAAAAGGCCCTGGGCCTTCAACCCGCCAAACGGATTTCGCCTCGCCAACGGCGAAAAATGCGGCGAAAGAATTTGTAAGTTTTATTTTATCGAGAAGATGGAGAAAATGCATTCGAAAGGCAGTATGGCAGGCGAATTGACGGTCTTTCTATTCCTTATATTGATGATTTGGAATACATATGACAGCTTTCAGGAATTATATGTAGGCTGGAACGGTACGGTGGAAAAGGCTGTAATAACACGCGTGCCCAAAGGCTATTCCCGCGGCTCAACCATTGACGTCGCCTATAATACGAAAGAATATTTACTTCCGATTATGCGGAGTGAATTTAAAAGCGGTAAATATGCTGTTGGCGACACGATCAACGTTTGCGCGCTTCCCGGTTATGATTTTGTGTTGCGGGAAGATAACAGGAACGGAAGGAAATTCTGGATGGGGTTGGGAGGTACTCTCTTTCTTTTGGGAATAATTGTATGGAGCCAGCTGAAATCACGGAAGCGGAAGCCCCCCAGGAGAAGGACCAAAGCCGAAAAACGAAAAACCCGGAGAAAAAAAGGATTACGGCCATCACCCGGCGCCCATTCCCCCAAATTCCCTTAAATTGAATCTCTAAACAAAGCCACATTATGGATATTCAGCAGATGGAATTCAACCGGAACGAAGATCATTTGAAATTGCTGGTCAGCACCATGAAACAAAGACTGGCGGTCATCGAACAGGGCGGAGGGAAAAAGGCATTGGAGAAAGTCCGTCAGCGCGGCAAGCTCACACCCCGCGAGCGGATCGCCAAATTGATCGATCCAAACAGCACATTCACCGAGCTCGGCGCTTTCACCGCCTACGAAATGTATGCCGAACACGGCGGATGCCCGGCCGGTGGCACCGTGGCCGGACTTGGATATGTGAGCGGCCGTCTCTGCATGATCGTGGCCAACGATATGACCGTGAAAGCCGGGGCCTGGTTCCCGCTCACGGGCAAAAAGAACCTGCGCATGCAGGAAATCGCCATGGAAAATAAATTGCCCGTCATCTACCTGGTAGACTCCGCGGGCGTATATCTCCCCATGCAAGACGAGATCTTCCCCGACAAGGAACATTTCGGCCGCATCTTCCGCAACAACGCGAAAATGAGCGCCATGGGCATCACGCAGATCGCGGCGGTAATGGGGAGTTGCGTGGCCGGAGGGGCTTACCTGCCTATTATGAGCGATGAAGTGCTCATGGTCGAAGGTAACGGCTCCATTTTCCTGGCAGGGCCGTATCTCGTGAAAGCCGCCATCGGCGAAGACATCGACGCTGAAACCCTCGGCGGCGCCGTCACCCATACCGAAATTTCGGGCATCGCGGATTATAAATTCCAATCCGACGAAGAATGCATCGAGCGCATCCGCCATATTGTGTCGCGCATCGGTAAACCCGCCTCCGCCGGGTTCGACCGCATCGCGCCCGAGGCGCCCGCGAAAAGTGACGATGAAATATATGGCCTCATTCCGGCCGACAGCTCCAAATCCTACGACGTCCGCGAAGTGATCCACCGGATCGTGGACGGATCTGTGTTCGAAGAATACAAGGAAGACTACGGAAAAACCATCCTCTGCGGATACGCCCGTATCGAAGGCTGGGCCGTGGGCATCGTGGCCAATCAGCGGAAAATGGTCAAAACCAAAAAAGGTGAAATGCAGATGGGCGGGGTGATTTATAACGACTCCGCCGACAAGGCCGCCCGCTTCATCATGAACTGCAACCAGAAAAAAATCCCCCTCGTTTTCCTGCAAGACGTGACGGGCTTCATGGTGGGAAGCAGGTCGGAGCACGCCGGCATCATCAAAGACGGCGCCAAGCTCGTGAATGCCGTAAGCAACAGCGTGGTCCCCAAAATCACCGTGATCATCGGGAATTCTTACGGCGCGGGCAATTACGCCATGTGCGGCAAAGCCTACGATCCCCGTTTCATCTTCGCCTGGCCCAACGCCAAAATCGCAGTGATGGGCGGGGAACAGGCGGCGAAAACGCTGCTCCAGATCCAGGTGGCCTCGCTGAAAGCCAAAGGCCAGGAAATTACGCCGGAAGCCGAAGCGAAGCTCCTGAAAGAAATTACAGACCGGTACAACAGTCAGACCACGCCCTATTACGCCGCGGCGCGCCTGTGGGTAGACGAGATCATCGATCCCCGGAAAACCCGTGAAACCATCGCCAGGTGCCTCGAAGCAACAGACTTCGCACCGGTGGAAGAGGCTTTCAGGACCGGGGTCATACAAGTCTGACGAACAAACGGTAAGGCATGCATGCTAGAAATTTAATCTGATCCCGGCGTTTGACTTACCGGCCAGGTTTAAATAAGCGGGTTTGGAGCGCTTCAATATCACTTTTCCCATGTTGTGCCGTGGGTTGGACAGGTTCACTATTTTGGTGGATACGAACATATCGTCTTTAAAATCGAACTCGATCCATTCCGCATGCACCCGGGCTGTGGCCGATTGATACGGCTTCAGTTTGAGGATTGCGGTTTTTCCTTTATGGTCATATAAAATATCATCGAAACCGAAGATTTCTGTGATCGAATCATTCATGGAAGAAAAAGCCATTTTCATATCAGTCCTGATTTCGATCTGGATGACCCGATCGATGCCAAAGGCATTTTCGATGGTCATTTCCCATTTACCGTCCATATTCATTTCGCTATGCTGCTTATTGAAGGAATTGAGGTATCCGAAAAGATCGAAGGGTTCCTTCGGTAAGCGCTGGGCAGCCGGCTTTGTCGCAAATATAGCCCGCTCTCTTCCTCTCCGTCTTTGCAATTCGTCCCTTTCATTACTGGTTTCCGTCAAGGCCTTTTGCAGGCGTTCCCGCTCAGTATTAGCTTCCTGCAGCAACATTTGCTGGCGTTCCCGCTCGGCATTGGCTTCCAGCAGCATCGTTTGCAGTTTTTCCGCTTTCTCCATAGCCTCGGTCATCTGTTCCTGCAGTCGGTCTTTCTTTTCCTGCGCTTCATACATCCGTTTTTTTATCGCCTCTTTTTGGTCCGTCGCCTCTTTGGCCTGCTGTACGTAAATACCGTTGGCAATGATCAATTCTTTCATTTGCTGGATGTACGAATGGTATTCCGCTTCGAGCTCCTGGTAATGTTTGACGGAAATCCAGGCACCTTTGGAGATCTTTGCAGACGTTTGGGAAGTGATCGTCCGGAAATACTCGTTCAGCCAGGTATGCAGCATTTTTACCAAGGGGGTGATGAGCTGATAGGAAACCGCCATGATCAGCGGCAGCCAGATCAGTTGGAAATAAGGCGTCGCCTCTACATATTTGATAAAGTTTTTGACATTCGCTTCCGCCAGGTAAGTTTCCGTATCACTCCCCCAAACGATCAGCACCCGCCAGTTCACCAGCAGCCACGATACCAGGAACGACCCGAATAACGGGTTCCGGGCCCTGTCGGTAATCGGGAAAACGAGGTTCTTCAGATCTTTAAACATGGGATGTCGATTTGAACGCTATTTTACCGGTTTGTGAGAATGAACTATGTTGCTGGTTTGTTAATGGTTGCAGGGAAGAAGGCTTGATTTTTGTTAATGAAATTTATGGCCGCGCGATGGGAAGCCGCTGGAATTTCCGTTATTTTGCTCCCTTAAAAACCAGGCTTTGACGAATCAGCATTTGATCATATATACAGACGGCGCGGCAAGGGGAAATCCCGGAAGGGGAGGATACGGCATCGTGTTGATATGGGGGAACACTCGCCGGGAAATGTCGGGCGGCTACCGGATGACCACCAACAACCGCATGGAGCTCCTCGCGGTGATCGTGGCACTGGAGGCGCTTACCCGCGACGGACTTTCCATCCAGATCTATACAGACAGCCAGTACCTCGTGAACGCCGTCGAAAAAGGATGGCTGTGGAATTGGGTCAAGATCGGGTTTAAAGACAAAAAGAACCGCGACCTCTGGGAACGCTTCATCCCGCTGTACCGCAAACATAAAGTCAAATTCAACTGGGTCAAGGGCCACGCTTCCAACCCCGAAAACAACCGCTGCGACCAGCTGGCCACCGCTGCCGCAGACGGCGGCAACCTCCTCGTTGATACCGGTTACGAACAGGGAGAATAATTCCGGAAAATATAGTAAATTAGTCTCGTCTTACAGCAATTAACTATTTGAACCGTCGGGCATTCAACTTGAACCTTGAATCCTGACCATGCCTCAGATTTTTCCCGTCGCGGTCATCGAGCATTCTGCCATGTCGTGGTTACCCCGCGTGCAGGTGCGATCCCAGATGATCTACACTTCCGTTTTGCTGGCTGTGCTCATTTGCATGCTGGCACTTCCGTTTATTTATGTGGACGTTTCCGTGAAATCCGCCGGCATCGTGCGGCCCGTTGCGGAAAAGAACGAACTGCGCAGCCTCGTTTCCGGAACCATCGCCGATGTGCTGGTCCGCGAAGGTTCGCATGTCGAAAAAGGACAGCTCATCCTGCGCCTGCAGGAAGATATCTCCAACAGTAAAATCTCCCAGGCTTCTTTCGAGCTCCAACAGCGCGAAGCCTACATCGCCGACCTGGCGCGCCTTTCCACCGGCGGCGGCGCCCCGAGGACAGCTCTGTACCAGCAGCAATACAGCCGGTTCACGGCAGCCATCAGCGAGCAACAGGCTACGATGGACAAGCTCGGCCGCGATCTGGAGATGTATAAAAAATTGTTCGCGGACAAAGTGGTGGCCGAAAAAGAGCTGCGCGATAAACAATACGAATACGACCGCTCCGTTACCCTCTACCGTTCGGCCGTCCAGCAGCAGCGAAGCGCCTGGGCAGAGGAGCTCAGCCGTTTCCGCATGGAAAGCAACCGGCTGCAGGCAGACGCCGAGCAGCTGGAAAAACAGAAGGAGTGGAACCTCATCAAAGCCCCCGTCAGCGGCACCATCCAGCAATTCAACGGTAAATATCCCGGCGGCTACCTGCAAACCGGGGAAATGATCGGTATTATCAGTCCAGACAGCAACCTCGTGGCCGAATGCCTCGTGAGCCCCAAAGACATCGGCTATCTCAAAGCCGGCATGCCCGTCCGTTTCCAGGTAGACGCATTTAATTATAATGAATGGGGCTCGGTGGAAGGAACGGTGCAGAGCGTCGATAACGACTTCACATTGGTCGACAACCAGCCCGTGTTCAAGGTGCGCTGCCAATTCGCCGCCACGGAAGTGGCTACCGCCAAAGGCGTGAAAGGCCAGCTGAAAAAGGGGATGACCCTCCAGGCCAGGTTCCTCCTTACCCGCCGCAGCCTGTTCCAGCTCCTGTACGATAAAACGGACGACTGGATGAACCCGAACGTTATCGCGAAGCACTAACATATCTCAACCAGACAGGAAAAGCCCGTCCAGACCGGAAAATACAGCACCATGTCCACCAACACCCGACTCAAAAAAAGCGCCCGCGTCCGCCAGCGGGACCTCAGCGATTGCGGCGCCACCTGCCTGGCCTCCGTCGCGGCATTCTACAACCTCGAAATCCCCGTTGCCCGCATCCGCCAGCTGGCCGCTACCGACAGCAAAGGCACCAATGTGCTCGGTATGGTGGAAGCCGCTACCCGCCTGGGTTTCCAGGCCAAGGGCGTGAAAGGCCCGTTCGAAGCACTGTATAATATTCCCAAACCCGCTATCGCACACGTAGTCGTGAAAGGCGTGCTGCATCATTATGTGGTGATTTACCGCGTCACCAAAACGGACGTGACGGTGATGGACCCGGCAGACGGGCAATACCATCACATCCCACATGATACTTTCAAACAAATGTGGACCGGCGTGCTCGTGATCCTCATGCCTGGCGACGATTTCCGGGCCGGCAACGAGCGCACCTCGCACCTGGCGCGGTTCTGGTTCCTGCTCCGGCCGCATCGCTCCGTGGTAGCGCAAGCTTTGTTCGGCGCCATTATTTATACGGTACTGGGTTTGTCTACCTCCATATATGTCCAGAAAATAGTCGATAATGTACTGGTGGAAGGGAATCGCAATCTCCTGAACCTCCTCGGCATCATCATGATCCTCATTTTACTGCTGCAACTGTTCATCGGGCACGTCAAAAGCGTTTTTGCGCTGAAAACCGGCCAGCAGATAGACGCACAGCTGATCCTCGGTTACTACAAGCATCTGCTCCGCCTGCCGCAGCAGTTTTTCGATACGATGCGGGTGGGCGAGATCACGTCCAGGATCAACGACGCGGTGAAAATCCGCGTATTTATCAACGACGTGGCGATCGGGCTGGTGGTGAACGTTTTCATCGTGTTCTTTTCCTTCGCGCTCATGTTTACCTATTATTGGAAACTGGCGCTCCTGGTGCTGGCGATCCTTCCCGTTTACGGCCTCATTTACTGGATCAGCAACCAGGTCAACAAAAAAATGCAGCGCAAGCTGATGGAAGACAATGCGGAACTGGGCAGCCAGCTGGTGGAATCACTGAATTCCGTGGCCACCATCAAACGTTTCGGGCTGGAGGAATTCGCCAATATCAAAACGGAAGCGCGTTTCGTGCGATTGCTCAAAACGATCTTTTCGTCTTCCGTTACCAATTTATATCTCGGCAACGCCAGTAGTTTCGCGACCAATGCGTTTGTGGTGATCCTCCTGTGGGCGGGCTCGTATTTCGTGATGGACAGGCAGCTCAGTCCGGGCGAACTGTTGTCTTTCTACGCGATAATCGGGTACTTTACCGGCCCGGCGATGAGCCTCATCGGCGCCAACCGCAGCATGCAGGACGCGCTGATCGCGGCCGACCGCCTTTTCGAGATCATGGACCTCGAGCAGGAGGAAACCGCCAACAAGGTTGCGCTTGCGCCTGAAATGGTCGGCGACATCCATTTTCAAAAGGTGAGTTTCCGGTATGGCACGCGCGTAGAGGTTTTCAAGCATTTCGATTTGCATATACCTCAAAGCCGGATCACGGCGGTGGTGGGTGAGAGCGGCAGCGGGAAATCGACGCTGATGGCGCTTTTACAGAATATTTATCCGTTGATGGAAGGAAGCATTCTCATCGGCCAGCTGGATATCCGGTATATCGACAACGATAGCCTCCGCAGGCAGGTGTCTGCCGTTCCGCAGCAGATCGATCTTTTCGCAGGATCTGTGCTGGAAAATATCGCCGTTGGCGAGTTTGAGCCGGACGTGCAGCGTGTGCTCCACGTCTGCAAGCTGTTGGGCATCCTCCAGTTCATCGAAAAACTGCCCGAAGGCTTCAATACGCCGCTTGGTGAACACGGGGTCAACCTCAGCGGTGGACAAAGGCAGCGGATCGCCATTGCCCGGGCGCTTTACCGCGACCCGCAGGTGCTTATCCTCGACGAAGCCACATCGTCCCTCGACTCCGTTTCCGACCAATATGTGCAGGAAGCGATGCAGCAATTGAGAGACCAGGGCAAAACGATCGTCGTGATCGCGCACCGGCTCAGCACGGTCGTGAGCGCAGATAAAATCGTAGTGCTGCAGGAAGGGAAGTTGGTGGAAGAAGGGACGCACTCCGAGTTGCTCGCCAACAATTCCGTATATGCGAAACTGTGGCATCATCACCAGGCGGTACTGGCCTGATCATCCCGTATTTCATCCTTATTCAATAAAAAAAGGCCCGCATAACGCGGGCCTTCCGATGTCCAAATCAGTCAGGCTTTTACTTAGCCATCAGCCTGACAAGTGTCTTGCCGTCCGTGTCTCCCAGGGTCAACACCCCGTCAACAACGGTCCAGGTTTTTATTTTGTCGGTAACACCGATGAATTTGTCTTCATATTGCATTTTGCCCATGCACATCATTTTCGTGGCGGCCATGGGCGTGAATGAAATCTTGTTGGGCGCTTCCAGCTTGAAGCCTCCCGTGATCATGTTGCAACCCGCCGATCCATGCACGCGGCTGTCTGCCTGTTGGAACGTAAGCTCCGCGGGGCGTATGAGGCCGGCGGTATCTACCGGCAGGCCGTCCACTTCCACCATCCGCCAGGTCTTATAGAGGTCGGCTTCGTTGTTGGTGCCGCCTGCGGCTTTGTTAGCGTTCGAACATCCCGCCATGAAAGCCGTTGCGGCAATTGCGGTGCAAAAAGTCAGTATTCTATTCATATCTTATCTTTTTCTCCTTCTATAACAATACCGGCCTCAAAAAGTTACATTTTTAATACTGGCTGTAAAAACTTTGCAGGTCCCGCGCCAACCGGTCGTAAATCGGACGGGTCAGTTCGAGGAAAAGGTCTTGCGGGGGCGGCGGGGGAATGTCGCGGCCGCGGATGAGGCCTTTGTCGGCATCGCTGAGAGCGCGCTCGTCGCCACGGAAAGTACCGAACTGGTTCTGCCAGGTGAACGAACCGGGAAGGCGGTCTTGGCGGAGGATGCGGTCGTTGGTGACGTCGATGATCCGGTAGTCGAGCAAACCGCTGGACTCCACGGTTTTCCTCGTAACGAAGATGGTCGCTTTCACGGTGATGTCTACCATGGGATATTTGCCGGTGCTGTCGGGCTTGTTGCCCTTCACCTGGATCACTTTCGATACTTCGCGCTGGGAACGGTCTACATAAGTTTGTCCGACCATAAAGTCCATAAACCGCATTTCCATGTATTGATCGGGGTGGAAATCCTTTTCGCCACGAACCCTTCTTTCATCGTAAAACCGCACGAAAGTGTTGATGCGACGGTCTTCCAGGTTGCGCACGAGCGCATCGCGGAACTGGTCTGCGGAAAACTGAAAGTAAGACGAGCGGACATCGATTTCGCTTACCACCACATGTACGAGCCCGAGTTGGTAGGCTTGTTCTTTCAGGCTGGCGGCGTCGCGGAAATTGGGGCTGAGGCGGAGGGCGGCGTCGAACTCGTCGTAGGCTTGCCTGGCCGCGGCCTTGTTCCGTTCATCGAGGAGCTGGATGCCTCTGTCATAGCGAACTTCAGCGGCATTTTCGCCCGAAGCGGCGATGGCGGCGCTGTAATCTTTGGGCTTCACGACCGAACTGGCGGCGGGGGAGCTGCGGATCACATTATAGAGCGCCTGCATGGATCGGTATTCATTTTTGACGTCTTCCCATTTCAGGGGATTGTTAGAAGCGAGCGCCTGTTTGGCCCGGCCTTCATAAAAATCTTTGGCCGCGTCGTAGGCGGCGGGGAGGAGCCGGAGGGAGGTTTCGTCTTGCGGGCGGCGTTGCAGCTTTTTCACGAAAGCTTCGACGGCGGCGGAATAGCGGCCCTGGTTATACAGTTTTTCGCCGGATTTGCAGGCAAAGAGGATAACAGCCGGCAGGCATACGGATAGGTAGCGGAGATACTTCAACATATAGCTGTGTTTACGAACTTATATATTCAAACGGCACGCCAAATCATTCCCATCGGATAACAAAAGGAAAATTAAGATGGTTTTAACATTGCGGGGTCAGATTTTGAAGTTGCGGCGGAGCTCACGGTCTACCTCGCGGGCCTTGATGCTGTCGCGCTTGTCGTGCAGTTTTTTACCTTTCCCGATGCCGATTTCCATTTTGGCCAGTCCTTTATCGGTAATGAACATCCGGAGGGGAATGATGGTGTATCCACGTTCCTGGATTTTCTTTTCCATCTTCTTCAATTCTTTCCGCTGGAGCAGGAGTTTACGTTCACGAAGGGGATCGTGGTTGGCGTAGGTACCGAATTTGTATTCGGCGATGTGCAGGCTTTTGACGAATAATTCGCCTTTGGAGAAATAGCAGAAGCTGTCATTAAAGCTCACCTTTCCACCGCGGATGGATTTGATCTCGGTTCCGGTCAATACCAATCCGGCGATGTATTTATCTTCTATCGCGTATTCAAAATAAGCCGATCTGTTTCTTAATTCTGCCATGTTGAGGGTTACAAATGGGCCGGCTGCGTGGGCAGCCGGCCGGGGGAATATCGTTTTAGTGTTTGAACAGCTGGAGCAAAGTTCCGAGCTTGTTCTTCAGCTCTTTACGATCGGTGATGAAATCGAGGAACCCGTGGTCCAGGAGGAATTCCGCACTCTGGAACCCTTCCGGGAGGTCCTTTTTAATGGTTTCCTTGATTACGCGCGGGCCGGCGAAGCCGATGAGGGCGCCGGGCTCGGCGGTATTGATGTCTCCCAGCATGGCGTACGACGCGGTAACGCCACCGGTGGTGGGGTCTGTCATCAAGGAAATGTAGGGAAGGCGGGCAGCGGCCAGTTGGGTCAGCTTGGCCGAGGTTTTGGCCATCTGCATCAGTGAAAACGCGCTTTCCATCATACGGGCACCGCCCGATTTGCTGATGATCAGCAGCGGAAGCTTGTGCTGGATGCAATAATCGATGCTTCGTGCGATTTTTTCACCCACCACGGAGCCCATGGAGCCGCCGATAAAGTTGAAGTCCATACAGGCCACTACGAGCCCGTTGCCGTTTACCATACCTACGCCGGCGCGCATGGCGTCGGAGAGACCGGATTTCTTCTGGGCGTCTTTCAGCCTGTCGCCATAAGGTTTCAGATCGTTGAAGCCAAGGAAGTCTTTCGGATAGATATTGGTGAAGAGCTCTTCAAAATTATTATCGTCGAAAATGATCTCGAAATATTCGGGCGAATTGATACGGTTGTGATAGTTACACTTATCGCAAACGTAAAGATTCGCTTTCAGATCCTTCATGGTGGTCGTCTTCTTGCATTTCGGGCATTTGTGCCATAAACCGTCCGGCGCCTCCTTCTTCTCACTGGTACTGGTGGAAATACCCTGTTTAATTCGCTTAAACCAGCTCATACAGAATGTGTACTAAGTAATTAGATTAAAGATTAGTGGTGCAAGATACGATAAAATTAAATTTTTCCGTAAATCAAAAGGCCCCTGAATATATCAGGGGCCTTTAACATATCATAACAACCTGTAAATTATGCGTTACGGTTGATGCAGTTGAGGTCTGTGAAAGCTTCTTCGAGGCGTTTCACGAAAGATTCCTCGCCTTTACGCAGCCATACGCGCGGGTCGTAGTATTTTTTGTTGGGCTTGTCCGCACCGTCGGGGTTGCCGAGCTGGGCCTGGAGGTAGCCTTCCTTATCTTTATAATATTTAAGGATGCCTTCCCAGAACGCCCATTGCATGTCGGTATCGAGGTTCATTTTGATAACGCCGTAGCCGAGGGTTTCGGCGATCTGGTGTTTGGGAGAGCCGGAACCGCCGTGGAACACGTAATAAACGGGCTTGGCGGCCGTGCCGAATTTTTTCTCAATATATTCCTGGCTGTTTTTCAGGATTTCAGGACGGAGCTCCACGTTTCCGGGGCTATATACGCCGTGAACGTTGCCGAAAGCGGCTGCCACGGTGAAGCGGGAACCTACCTGGCTGAGCTGCTCGTAGGAATAGGCCACGTCTTCGGGCTGGGTGTAAAGGAGGGAGTTTTCAACGCCGGAGTTGTCTACGCCGTCTTCTTCACCGCCGGTAACGCCCAGTTCGATTTCGATGGACATGCCCAGTTTATTCATTCTTTCGAAGTATTTCTTCGAAATTTCGATGTTTTCGTGGATGGGCTCTTCCGACAGGTCGAGCATGTGGGAGCTGTAAAGGGGCTGGCCGTTCTCTTTCATGAACTTCTCGCCAGCGTCCAGCAGGCCGTCGATCCAGGGCAGCCATTTTTTGGCGGCGTGGTCGGTATGGAGCACTACGGGAACGCCGTAGTATTTGGCTACTTCATGTACGTGTTTTGCACCGGAGATACCGCCGGAGATATTGGCCTGCAGCTTGTCGTTCGGCATCCCTTTCCCCGCGAAGAATTGCGCCCCGCCGTTAGAAAACTGGACGATCACCGGAGAATTCACTTTTGCGGCGGTTTCGAGAACGGCGTTCACGGAATCCGTGCCTACCACGTTTACCGCGGGCATGGCATATCCGCTATCCTTGGCATCCTTGTAGAGCGCTTCCAGCTCTTCGCCGAATAATACGCCGGCTTTGTACTTTCCCATAGACGATGTAACTTTTAATTTTTAAAGGAAAGCAAATATAGGCATTTCAATTTTTAGATTTCTCTAAACTTATGGCCTGAAACAGGCGTTCGGCGTTGTTTTCATTCATTCGGGCACGCAAATTCGTTTGGATTGCCGACGGAAAAAGGGCCGGAATATCCGGCCCCCAAGCTCATCAGGTAACAGTCAGGGTAGTTCCGTTGATGTTCACGGTGTATTTCGGCAGCGGGTTGGTGGCGGGCCCGTTGGCCACGGAGCCATCGGTGTTGAACTGGCTCCCGTGCCCGCAGGTACTGCCGCAAACGATCTTGCCGGCGTTGTAGGTAGACAGCGTGCAGCCCATGTGCGTACAGGTACTGGTAAACGCTGCGAAAGACGCGGGCACGTTGCCCGCAGCCAGGCGTATCAGCACTACGCCGCTTCCGATCATGAAACTGCCTACAGCCGTTAGGTCGTTGGCCAGGTTTACGGTCAGCTTAACATTGTTGCCGCCCCCGCCACCACCGCCGGGAGGGTTCACCGGTGCAGGATCGTCGCCCTTCCCGCCGCAAGCCGCCAAACCGCCTGCGCAGAGCACCGCCAGCGTGGCGCTCATGCCGGACAGAAAATCTCTTCTTTCCATATTGATTAGGTTGTTCGAAAAAGGTTACGGCGGGTTTTGCCATGCGGTTGCCTGTCCCTGAAAAATCATTTCACGAATAAGGCGGACGGGCGCGCCCTGCAACGCGAAACCCTTGCTGGCAGCACGTCGTAATTAACGGAATTATTTTTGGGAACCGGAAAGGGATTAACGGAAAATATCCAGCAGCTCGTTGAAATACGCGGGCGCGTGCATCAACCGGCTTCCGTACCAGGAAAACATTTCTCCGTCCACCAGCGCGATCTCCGCGTCTGGCAGGTATTCCCGGATTTCATCGATGTGTTTCGACTTGAAAGGATAGGGCTCGCTGCTGAGCAGCACGCGTTTGACGCCGCTCGCCGCCAATTGCGGAAGCGTAACGGAAGGATATCGGCGCAGGTCTTCGAAAACATTGCGCAGCCCGCATCTGCGGAGCATGTCATTGATGAAAGTATCGCCGCCGGCCACCATCCATGGGTCGCGCCAGATGAAATAGGCCGTGGGAACGGAAGGGTAGAGGGGACGGATGGAAGAAAATCCCCCACTGATCCGGCCCGCAATTTCGCCGGCCGCTGTTCTTTTATCGAGGATTTCGCCGAGGGAATATATCATTTCGAGCGATTCTTCCAGCGTATGAATGTCGCTCGTCCAAACGGGGAACCGCTGCGCCAGGGCTTCGATCTGTTCCCGCTCGTTTTCTTCTTTATTGGCTATGATGAGGTCTGGCCGCAGCTCCGTGATTTTATCGATATGCAATTGCTTCGTGCCGCCCACACGTGTTTTTTCGCGGAACCACGACTCCGGATGCACGCAGAATTTGGTGATGCCCGTCACATCGGCCCCCAGGTCGTACAGCAACTCCGTCTGCGAAGGCACTACCGACACGATGCGCACCGGTGGCGCGTCCAGCGAGATCGTATGCCCGATTTGATCTGTATATCGCATGCTAATTCCCCAGCGCCTGGATGATATCGTATTTGGTGACGATGTGATAATTGCCGGAATCGTCCTGCGTGAGCACGGCGCCGTTTTCCTTATTGATATATACAGTGAGCTTTTCGATGGGCGTATCCATCGCCACTACGGGATAGGCTTTCTGCATGACATTGCGCACGGGCTGCTCCTTCAGGTCGGGCTGATCGATCAGTTTGCTGAACAATCCGCCTTCAGACAGGGCGCCGATCAATTCGCGGTCTTGCAGCACAGGCAAATGCTCGATGTCGAACTTCTTCATTTTGCCGATGGCGTCGCTCACGCGGTCGTCCGGCGAAATTGTCACCAGCGGCAGGTTCCGGCGGCCGTTCACCACGTCGCGCACGGTTTTGACGTCGAGGAACCCGCGTTCCATCATCCACTGGTCGTTATATACTTTCCCCACGTACCGCGATCCGTGATCGTGGAAAACCACCACCACCACGTCGTCTGCCTTCAGTCGAGTTTTGAGTTGCAAAAGCCCTGCCACGGCCGATCCGGCGGAATATCCCACAAAAATCCCTTCTTCCTTCGAAATCCTTCTCGCCATTACCGCCCCGTCTTTATCGGTCACTTTTTCGAAATGGTCGATCACGCTCATGTCGTAATTCTTCGGCACGAAATCTTCGCCGATGCCTTCGGTAATATAAGGATACACTTCGCTCATATCGATTTCGCCGGTATCGAAGAATTTCTTCAGCAGCGAGCCGTAGCTGTCTACCGCCCAGATCTGCACGTCGGGGTTCTGTTCCTTGAGGTATTTTCCCGTTCCGGTAATGGTACCACCGGTGCCAGTGGCCACAACGAGATGCGTGATCTTGCCCGCCGTCTGTTCCCAGATTTCGGGGCCGGTCTGTTCGTAATGCGCATCGCGGTTGGCGAGGTTATCGTATTGGTTGACGTAAAAACTGTTGGGGATTTCGCGCGCCAGGCGGGCAGATACCGAATAATACGACCGCGGGTCTTCGGGCAGCACGTTGGTGGGGCATACGATCACTTCGGCGCCCACGGCTTTGAGGATGTCGACTTTTTCCTTGGATTGCTTGTCGGTAGTCGTGAAAATACATTTATATCCTTTGATAACGGCCGCCAGCGCCAGGCCCATACCGGTATTGCCCGAAGTGCCTTCGATGATGGTGCCGCCGGGCTTGAGCAGACCCTTCTGCTCGGCTTCTTCCACCATTTTCAGGGCCATACGGTCTTTGATGGAATTGCCGGGGTTAAAGAATTCTACTTTGGCGAACACGGGGCAGGGCAGTTCGGCCGTTACGCGGTGGAGTTTGACCAATGGGGTATGGCCGATCGTTTCGAGGATATTTTCACAGTACTTCATAATCTTTGTGCTTGGGAAACGAATTTAAGGTAATTGGCCGAATGATGATTTATATTTGCTTCCATGAACAATATCTTCATAACCGGTATCGGCACCGGTGTGGGAAAGACGGTAGCGGCCGCCTGTGTGGCGGAAGCACTGAGCGCGCAGTACTGGAAGCCGGTGCAGGCGGGCTTTGAAGACGGAACGGACACCGAAACGGTACGGGCCCTCACTTCGCCGCAGGTTACCGTTCACGAAGAGCTGTACCGCCTGGCTATGCCCGCGTCTCCCCACCTGGCGGCCCGGGCGGAAGGGACCGTGGTGCAGGAAGACCGGATTTTGCAGCGTGCGCGGGAGTTGCAGCAGGAAGGGAGACCTTTGGTGATCGAAGGCGCCGGCGGCCTAATGGTGCCCCTCAACGGCAATTACTTTTTCCTCGACCTCGCCCGCGCGCTCGACGCCCGCGTGATCGTGGTGGCGCAGAATTATCTCGGCAGCATCAACCACAGCCTCCTCACGGCCATGGCGCTACGAAGCGCCGGCCTCAACGTTACCGGATGGATTTTCAGCGGCGATCATCATTCCAATGAAGATGACGTGGTAGCCTGGAGCCGGTATCCGCTCATCACCCGGATCCCCAAAGCGCCGCGGCTCGACAAAGCCTTCGTTGCCCTCGAAGCCGAAGCGATGCGCCCCAAATTGCAAGAACTCCTGGCCCGATGAATACTGCCGCCGCCAAACAGGCCATCCGAAAGGAATACCTGGCCAAAAGAAAAGCCCTTTCGCCGGAAACGATGCAGCAACTGAACGCCTCGCTTATGGCGCAATGTAGCGGCCTGGCGCTCGGAGACCCTTCCTACATCCACCTCTTCCTGCCCATTGCGGCCAAAAACGAAGTGGACACATGGCCCCTGGCCGATTGGCTCCGCGCACAATTCCCCCGCGCCAAACTCGTGCTCTCCCGCTCGTTCCTCGCCACCGGCGATATGCAGCATTTCGTGTGGGACGCCGGCACGCAGCTCATCGAAAACGCGGTCGGCATTCCCGAACCGGAAGGCGGGGAACCCGTTCAACCCGGCCTGCTCGACGTGGTTTTCGTTCCCCTGCTGGCTTTCGACGAAGCCGGGCACCGGGTAGGCTATGGCAAAGGCATGTACGACGGGTTTCTCCGGCAATGCAGGCCAGACGTGCTTTCCGTGGGGCTCAGCCTCTTCGGGCCGCTCCCGGAGCTGATCACAGACGCCTGGGATGGCGATGTTCCGCTGCGAGCGGCCGTCACCCCAGAAAAGGTATATTACTTTAAAGACGAAAAACGATGAATAGTCCCCTGTGGCAATATCTTAGCTTCCTCCTTTATCCCTTCGCATTGCTCTATGGCCTGGTGCTCTGGGTCCGCAACCGCCTGTACGACGCCGGCATGCTCACTTCCGTGGAATTCAGCGTGCCGACCATCGCCGTGGGCAACCTTTCGGTAGGCGGCACCGGCAAAACGCCCCATGTGGAATACCTCATCCGCCTGTTGAAAGACCGCCACCGCGTGGCCACCCTCAGCCGGGGATACAACCGTAAAACGAAAGGTTTCCAGCTCGCCGCGGCCAAAACCACCGCTGCAGACATCGGCGACGAGCCCATGCAATTCCACCTGAAGTACCCGGATATTACCGTTTGCGTAGGCGAAGAGCGCATGCTGGCGGTGCCGCAGCTCATGAGCGACCGTCCGGATACGGAGGTTATCCTGCTGGACGATGCCTTCCAGCACCGTTCCATCAAACCCGGCCTCAACCTGATGGTGACCGATTACAGCCGCCTTTTCACCCGCGACCATGTAGTGCCCGTGGGCAGGTTACGGGAGGGAAGGAAGGGATATCACCGGGCAGACGGGATCATTGTGTCGAAATGTCCGGCCGATCTTTCGGTGGTCGAAAAAGAAAATATCCGGAAAGAAATCAACCCGCTGCCGCACCAGGAATTATACTTCACCACGCTCCGGTACGGCGTTCCAGCCGATATGCTCACCGGCGAGCCCGTCCTTATTCCGGAGAACGCGAAGCTGCTGGTGGCCTGCGGGATCGCCCGACCGGAACCACTGGTACAACATTTGCGGCAAAGGCACGGGAACGTGAACCTCCTGTCGTTCCCCGACCATTATTATTACAACCGGAACGACCTGGAAAAGATCCAGCTGGAACTGGGGCACATGGATGGTGATGGCCCCGCTTATATCGTAACTACGGAAAAAGATGCGGTAAGGCTGAACTTGCTGCGCGACATCATCGCGAACATGCAGCTGCCTTTTACCGTTATACCGGTGGAAGTGGCTTTTCTCTTCGGAGAAGCCCCGGCTTTCGACCGGTTCGTTACCCGGTACACGGAAAATGCATTGTTGGCGGCGAACGAAGACCCTGCGGGAACGTAGGCGCGCCGCAACCCCTAAAAATCATGTAAATGACCAAGAAGAAAGAAAAGAAACAGAAAAGCAGTAGCCAGAAGAAGACCTATAAAGGCATCGTGGACGTCACCCGCTCGGGTATGGCGTTCGTTGTCGTGGAAGGGTTGGAAAGTGACATCATGGTGAAACAGAAAAACCTCAATTCCGCCCTGGACGGCGATGAAGTACTCGTAGACGTCATCCGCCAGGGCAAAAGCATGGGCAGGATGGAAGGGCATGTCACAGACGTGCTCGTCCGCAAAAAGACCGAATTTACCGGCACCATCCAGCTGAGCAAGACATTCGCGTTCCTGCTGCCCGAAAAAGGCAGCTGGCTCCCCGATATCTATATTCCCGAAAATTCCCTCAAAGGCGCCAAAGACGGCGATCGTGCGGTAGTGAAGGTAGTGGCATGGGGCGAAAAGAGCCGCAAGCCGGTTGGTGAGATCGTCGAAATCCTCGACGCCACCAACGCCAACGACCTGGCCATGAAGGAAATCCTCGTGGAAAGCGGATTCCCGCTGAACTGGCCCAAGGATGTGCTCGACGAGCTGGCCGCCATGCCGGGCGCGGGCGACCTGAGCGCCAAAGACCGCGAAGGCCGCAAGGATTTCAGCAAAATACTCACTTTTACCATTGACCCCGTAGACGCCCGTGATTTCGATGACGCCATTTCCATCCGCCGGTTGAAAAACGGCTTGCTGGAAATCGGTGTGCACATCGCGGACGTGAGCCATTACGTGCAGCCCGGCACCGCACTGGACAAGGAAGCGGAGCACCGCGCCACTTCGGTGTACCTGCCAGACCGGGTGCTGCCCATGCTGCCGGAAAAAATCTCCAACGAGCTTTGCTCGTTGCGGCCGCATGAAGACCACCTGTGCTTTTCCTGCGTGTTCCAGATAGACGACAAGGCGAAAGTGAAGCAGTACTGGATGGGGAGGACCATCATCCATTCCCGCCACCGGTTCACTTACGAAGAGGTGCAGGAGATCATCCAGACCGGCGAAGGGCCGTATTTCGAGGAGGTGTTGCTATTGAACAAACTTTCCCAGACGCTGCGTGCCGCGCGGTTCAAGGACGGCGCTATTAATTTCTCGAGCCAGGAAGTCCGCTTCCAGCTGGATGAGAACGCCAAGCCCGTGGGCGTGAAGATCAACGAAAGCGACGAATCGCACCAGCTGATCGAGGAACTGATGCTGCTGGCGAACCGTACGGTGGCGGAATACGTGTCCAAACAAAAGGTGAATACCCATCCCGTTCCGTTCCCATACCGGGTCCACGATACGCCGGATGAAGAAAAAATGCACGTTTTTGCCGTATTTGCAGGTAAATTCGGCTATAAATTCGACGCCACGAGCCCCGATACCATCGCTGCATCCTTCAACAAGATGCTGACTCTGGTGAAAGGGAAACCGGAACAGCATGTGCTGGAAACCCTCGGCATCCGTACCATGGCCAAGGCCATTTACACGTCCGACAACATCGGGCACTACGGCCTGGGGTTCCCGTACTACTGCCATTTCACCTCGCCCATCCGCCGCTACCCGGACGTGCTCGTGCACCGCATCCTGGCACAAGTGCTGGCGGGAGACATCAAGCCCGACAAGCAGCTCGAAAAACGCTGCAAACACTCCTCTGACATGGAACGTAAGGCCATGGAAGCGGAAAGGGCCGGCAACAAGTACAAGCAGGTGGAATACATGCAGGATTTCATCGGTGAAACGTTCGAAGGCATCGTGTCGGGCGTGGCGCATTTCGGATTCTGGGTGGAAACCGTTTTTGCGAAGTGCGAAGGCCTGGTCAGCGTGCATGGGCTGCGGGAGGATTACAAGCATTCCGAGACCGATTATGCCCTCATCGGCATGAGAACGGGCAAGCGCATCCGGATCGGCGACAAAGTGACCATCCGCGTGGTATCCGCCAGTTTGGCCAAACGCCAGCTCGATTATGAACTGGTCGAAGAAGGCAGCGATCTGCCGCCGCTCAAGAAAAGTGGGCGGAGCGAACGGCCGGAGCGGAACGACCGGAGCGATAACAGGAAGAAGACAGGCAAGGCGCCGCAACATAAATCAAGGAAGAAAAAGAAGTAAGATGCATTCATTCAAAGAATTATCAGCGAAATTCGAACAGCAGTTCAGTCAAAGACAATTTCCCGAACACCCGGCCAACCTGTACGATCCTGCCCAGTACATCCTGGGGATCGGTGGCAAGCGCATCCGGCCCGTGCTTTGCCTGCTGGGCAACGAGCTCTTTGCCGACCTGGAGCCGGACGCCTTCCATGCCGCCAACGCGGTGGAACTGTTCCACAATTTCACGCTCATTCATGACGATATCATGGACAAGGCGCCCCTGCGCAGGGGGATGCCCACCGTCCACACGAAATACAGCGATTCGGCAGCGATCCTCGCGGGCGACGTGATGCTCATCCACAGCTACGAACATCTCAACAAGATCGCCGGAAAGTACCGCCAGAAGATCGTTTCCGTGTTCAACCGCGCTGCCCGCGAAGTATGCGAAGGGCAGCAGCTGGATATGGATATGGAGCAAACGGCGCCCGAACAGGTGAAATATGAAGACTATGTGAACATGATCGCCCTGAAAACCTCCGTGCTACTGGCCGCCAGTCTCCAGATGGGCGCCATTTGCGGCGGCGGGAGCGAAGGGAACCAGCAGCACCTGTACGAATTCGGCAAAAACGTGGGCATCGCCTTCCAGATCCAGGACGATTACCTCGACGCATTCGGCGACCCGGATAAATTCGGCAAGCAGCAGGGTGGAGACATCCTCGTCAACAAAAAAACCTTCCTGCTCCTCAAAGCCCTCGAGCTATGTAACGGCACCCAACGCCAGAAACTGCACGAGTTGCTGCAAACCAGCCCGGCAGATAAGGTAGCTTCCGTGCTCCAGATCTTCCGCGATTGCCGGGTAGACGCCTGGGCCGAGAAGGAAAAAGAACGTTTCTCCCAGATCGCTTATGAGCACCTCGATGCCATCGCGGTGATCTCCGGCCGGAAGCAGCCCCTGCGCGAACTGGCGGATTTTCTCCTCGTCCGGCAACATTGAGTAAGGATTATTTTTATATTTGGCCGTTATTGACAGTTTTTGGCCGTCAGTAACGGCTTTTTTAATATCAACCCTTAAACGCAACAAATGTCTAACTCGCTTTTCAGGAAAAAATCCCTGACCAGCATTCTCCATGAAGCAAAAGCCGGAGACGGCGACGCGCACATGTCGGGCCTGAAGAAGGTGCTCACCGTACGCGACCTCACGCTGATGGGCGTGGCGGCCGTGATCGGAGCGGGGATCTTCTCCACGATCGGGCAGGCGGCTTTTAATGGAGGACCTGCGGTTATTTTCCTGTTCCTCCTCACCGCCGTTACCTGTGGCTTTACCGCGCTTTGCTACGCCGAGTTTGCTTCCAGGGTGCCCGTGGCCGGGAGCGCCTATACCTATTCGTACGTTACCTTCGGCGAAATGGCCGCCTGGATCATCGGCTGGGCGCTCATCCTCGAATACTCCATCGGCAACATCGTGGTAGCCATTTCCTGGAGCAGTTATTTCAACAACGTTCTTGAAGGGATGGGCATCCATCTCCCCGCGTACCTCACTACCGATTACAATACCGCCAAAGCCGCCGCCGGAGACGCGTGGAACACCGCGCCCTTCATCGGCAACTTGCGCGTCATCCTCAACATTCCCGCTTTCATAATCGTGGTGCTCGTCACCATTCTGGCGTATGTAGGCATCCATGAGAGTAAGAAAAGCGCCAATTTCATGGTGGGCCTCAAGATCGTGATCCTCCTCATAGTGATCGCCATCGGGATGTTCCATATCAATTCCGACAACTGGCAACCCTTCATGCCCAACGGCTTCAACGGCGTGCTGATGGGCGTTTCGGCCGTGTTCTTCGCCTATATCGGGTTCGATGCCATTTCCACCACGGCGGAAGAAAGCGCCAATCCGCAGCGCGACATGCCCCGTGCCATGATCTATTCCCTCATCATCTGCACGATCATTTACGTGGTGGTGACGCTCGTGATCACCGGCATGGTGCATTATTCCGAGTTCCAGCACGTGAGCGACCCGCTGGCGTACGTGTTCGACAAGCTGAATATGAAGACCATCGGCTACGTTATTTCCATCAGTGCCGTAATAGCCGCCACCAGCGTGATCCTCGTGTTCCAGATCGGCCAGCCCCGCATCTGGATGAGCATGAGCCGCGACGGGCTGCTCCCGAAGAAATTCGCCAAAGTGCATCCCAAATACCACACACCTGGTTTTTCGACCATCGTGACCGGCGTGATCGTGGCGATCCCTTCGCTGTTCGTGGAAAGCGGCATCGTGACGGACCTCACCAGCATCGGCACCCTGTTCGCCTTCGTGCTCGTTTGCGGCGGCGTGCTCATGCTGCCGAAAGTGCCGAAAGGAGAGAAGAAGTTCAATCTGCCTTACATCAACGGCCTGTTTATAGTGCCCGTAATCTTCGGGGTGTTCACCTGGTTCTTCCGCGACCGCATCGCCGAGAGTTTCAGTGGCATTGCCGCGATGGACCACGACCATGTGCTGTACGTCATTTTCTACATCCTGGCCACCGTCATCACCTTGCTTACGATCGTCAAGCGGTTGTCGCTCATTCCCGTATTGGGCATGCTTTGCTGCCTGTACCTCATGATCGAGATCCCCGTCCGCAGCTGGGTGGTGTTCTTCGGCTGGATGGCAGTTGGTTTGGCGATTTATTTCCTGTATGGTTATTGGAAAAGTAAATTGGCGGGTAAGAAAGCGTAATCATTTGATAATCAAATAAAAGAAGCGGCGGATGTGATTGATCCGCCGCTTTTGTTTAAAGAAATACCTATGAGATTCCATGTACATGACTTTCAATTTCAGCACATGATTGACCGGAAGGGCGCGCCGGAAGACCCGTTTTTCGTTTCTGTCAATATCTATGTAAGTTTTTCGGAGCATGAACTGGCAGGAGGCGAATTGCAGTGTTTCCAGATTTATGCCTGCAATTTGAGCGGAAAGCAGGCGTTTAACGCAAAAATGCTGTCGTCCGGAGATGCGCCTCATCCTTCGGAGTTGGACCCCATTGCATGTTTCGGTACGTACGACGAAGCTGTCATCATGCAATTTTTGAAGGAAAATATTGAGGGTCTAATCGGCAGGAACGAGCGGGAATTGATCATGAACGCATTCCAGCATTTTAACTGGAAAGGGCTTAACAATCCTGAACAAAAGAGACGATTTTTCAAGTGAAATTTGGCAAAAGCAAACAGCCATAGCAAAGGATTTACATCCAATGGCATGGAAATTTCGTAACTTCAGGGAGAGTTCTTTTCACTGCTAAAACTTTCGTTATGAACCTCCTGCAACGTATAGAACGCTGGGGTGACAACCATCATCCCAAATGGGTGGACGGTTTGCGGATCTTGCTGGGATTGTTCCTCATGTGGAAGGGTATTCAGTTCGTCGATAATATCGATCTGCTGAAATCCCGCATCGCGGAACAGCCATTTTTGACCGCGGTATCGTTCTGGCTGGCTCACTACATCGTTTTTGCCCACACCGTAGGCGGACTGTTCATCGCACTGGGCCTGCTTACCCGCGTAGGCGTCATCGCCAACCTCCCGGTCCTCATCGGCGCAGTATTTTTCATCAATTCTTCCACCAATCTTTTCAGCGTGTATCCCGAAATGAGCCTCTCTATCGTAGTGCTGCTCGGCCTGTTGTTCTTCCTCGTTGAAGGCAGCGGCAGGGTTTCGGTGGACGAATATATGCGTACGCACCCGGAGAAAAGCGCCGCCTGATTGCAGTAACCGCGCCTTTGCTTAATTTTGCCTGCTATGAAATATACAGTAGGCGACAAGATACTATTGCTCCATTCCAAAGAAGAAGGGACTGTGCTGGATATCATCAACGATAAAATGGTGCTCGTTGAGGTAGGCGGCACCAAATTCCCCGTGTACCTCGACCAGATCGATTTCCCCTATTTCCACCGCTTTACCCAGAAACAGGCCCCGCTGCCGCCCAAACGGACGCCGGGGGAGGAAATCAAGCGGGAAAAACCCCAGCCGAAGGTCAACAAGCCGGAAAGAGGCGTTTTCCTCACCATGCTGCCCGTCTGGAGCCACGACGGGTGGGACGATGTCGTGGATACCCTTAAATTCCACCTCCTCAACGAAACCAACCGCGCCTACACCTACCGTTTCGAGATTTGGCTGAACAACACACTGTTCCTCGAACTGAAACAGGAGGTCCCCGCGCAGCAGCATATCTACCTGGCCGACCTCAATTTCGACCAGCTCAACGATAAAGCCCGTTTCGAGTTCAAATTCCAGCCGAAGGAAGCCGACCTGACACTGGCCCCCGAATTGGCGAAAACCTGGAAAATCAAAGCGAAACAGCTCTTCCAGCAGCTGGAGAAAGTGCGGGAAGAAGGCAAGGCGACCATCGAGTACGAATTGTTCATCAAATACCCCCCGCGCCAGGAAACCGACTCGTTCGGGTTCACGCCGCAGGAAAAGAAGAAACTCAATACCCTGACCGATGTTCGCCAGCTCAAGTCGCCCGAAAGGCTGGATGCCCGCTATGAGATCGATCTCCACATCGACCGCCTGGCAGATAACTGGCGCGATCTCAAGCCCCTGGAAATCCTGGCCATCCAGCTCAACGAGTTCCAGCATTACCTCGACCTGGCCATTTCCCAGCGGCTGCACAGCATGATCATCATCCACGGCGTGGGTACCGGCAAGCTCCGCGACGAGCTGCACGACATCCTGAAAACCATTCCGGAAGTAAAATTCTTCGTGAATCAGTACCATCCTTTCTACGGTTACGGGGCAACAGAGATATTTTTTAAGTAATTTCGCAGCTCGTTTTTACGTCACCCGGCGCAGTGGTGCTGCCGTTCCTGCTTTATGCAGGGAAGGAAAGTCCGGACAGCGCAGGGCAACGCACCACCTAACGGGTGGGGCGCCCGGAAACGGGCGTACAGAAAGTGCCACAGAGAATAACTGCCACGGAGCGATCCGGGGCGAGGGTGAAAACGTGGGGTAAGAGCCCACGCTGGTGGCGGGCAACCGTTATCAGGGGTAAACCTTGCGTGCTGAAATGCCATGTATACGGTCGATTGAAGGCGGCCCGCCTGATGACCGAGGGTAGGCAGATACAGGCGCACCGTGATGTGCGTCGCAGATAAATGGCAGCAACGTTTGCTTCGGCAGGCGTACAGAATCCGGCTTACAAGCTCGCCGGGTGACGTAAACACGAAAAAAAACCGGGCGCATCCGATTGGGTGCGCCCGGTTTCCGTTTATACGTTTCCGTGAATCAGTCCTTTTTCAGGTTCACTTTGGCTTTGTTCTTTTTCACGTTCTCGCCTTTGGTTTTGGCCGCCAGCTTGATGGCTTCGTAAGCGTTCACCATGCCGCCGGATTTGGAAAGCTCGGAGAATTCGACTTCCTCGTCTTTAGCACCTGGTTTGTTCACTTTTTCGCCGCCGGGCAGGGGAGTCGCCGATTTCTCGATGATCTGCTTCAACTGGCGCGCACTCAGGTCGGGATAATACGACAGGATCATGGCTGCCAGGCCGGCCACAACGGGCGAAGCCATGCTCGTACCGCTGGCGCTGCCGTATTTGTCGCCGCCGGGAACAGTGGAATAGATCTGCACGCCGGGGGCGAACACATCCACTTCCTTCTTGCCGTAGTTGCTGAAACCCGCGATCTTGCTACCTACACGGCCGTTGGAAGAAGCGCCCACGGTAATCATGTTGTCTGCTTCCTTGCCGTCTTCGAAAGTATCTTTGGGATAGTTTTCCGTTTGGTCGTTGTTGGCGCCGTCGTTACCTGCGGCATGTACCAGCAGCACGCCTTTTTCCTGCGCATAGCGGATGGCGTCGTCTACCCACTGTTTCTGGGGAGAGAAGCCTTTGCCGAAGCTCATGTTGATTACTTGCGCGCCATTGTCTACCGCATAACGGATGCCGAGCGCCACGTCTTTATCGCGCTCATCGCCCTCAGGCACTACTTTCACGGTCATGATGCGCACGTTATCGGCCACACCGTCCATTCCCACGCCATTGCCGCGCGCCGCACCGATGATGCCGGACACGTGCGTGCCATGGAAGGCGAACTGGCCCATTACATCGGCGTTGCCGTAGTAGCGGTCGTTGATGTCGTTGATATTGTCGCCCACGATGGTGGTGCGTTTATCTACGGGTTCGGCCCCGGTCACTTCTGCTTTCTTTTTCAGTTCCTTGATGTATTCTCCCAGGTCGGTTTTGAGCGCCTGGTAGGTCATACCTTCTTCGCCGGTGCTGCCGAGCAGGCGCAGGGCGAACCCGCGGGCGAACATGACATCGGAGTCCGAAGATTTGAGGGTATCGAGCTGTTCTTTAGTGAAGTCGCTGGTTTTGAGGAATTCCGTGAGGACGCTCTCGCATTTCAGGAGGTTTTCCTGCACTTTGAGCATCATTTTGTAATCGGTTTTCGCTTGCGTGGAAGGCTTCTGGCTACGGTCTTTCAGGCGCGTCCAGTAAGCATATTCCTTTGAATCGGGCTTCAGGGCGGAGTCCGGGTTGCCGTAGAGGCGGCGGTAGCGGTAAAACTCGCGGGTGGCCTCGTCGGAGTCTTCTTTTACGGAAGATCCGTCTTTGGCGCCGAGGAAGTTCCATCCGTAGATATCGTCTACATAACCGTTTCCGTCGTCGTCGATATTGTTACCGGGGATTTCGTTTGGGTTTTTCCAGAGAATGGGGCGAAGGTCTTCGTGGGTGGTATCCACGCCGGAATCGATCACGGCTACGATCACCGTTTTCCCGGTTTTGCCTTGCAACAGTTCGCGGTATGCCTTTTCGACACCGATCCCGTACACACTGTCTGTCCCGTAACTCAGCAACTGCCAGTTTTGGGGAACGGACGGTTTAGACTGTCCGTAACCTTCGGATGTGATCAACATGGCTACACTTGCTCCAACGGCCAGGGCTCTGCAGATGCTTTTCATTGTTTTGTTCAAATTTTCCAGATTGTTTTGCAATTCAGGTACCGCAATTCGTTAAAGATATGGTAAATGCGTTACAACAGCTACCGGGATGTGGTGAGTGGCTTGGCGGGCGGACTATTGGTCTGCATTGCAACTAGGCAACTATATCCCTCCGCCTTATCCAGCCTTCCCGATTCGCCCCTTCAAATGCCCCATTGATCACATACCGCTCGTATCCGCCAGACAGATTGTGTAATTTCACCATATCCGCATAAAAGCCGCAAAGATTCTCTTTTTCGCTGGATAACCGGAGCGGTTTAACATTTCCTTCACGAAATCACAAACTTCTATGTAAAGTTTTTTCATAAACCCAATCTTCCGCCATGATTAAAACCATTCTGATGACGCTGGTCCTTGGGGCCAGCCCGCCCGATCCGGGCCCAGGCCGTGCGCCTACCACGGTCATTTTCGTGAACTGCGCCGAACAGGAACAGGGGCAGCTTACCGCCACGGGCCGCGACCAGGCCGGCCTGCTGGTCAATTTCCTTGAAAGTGAGAAGATCAGCGCGGTGTACGCGCCTTTCAATCCCTGCCTTGTCGAAACCGTCAAACCGCTGGCGGCATCGAAAGGGCAGGAGGTGACCTATTTCCGGGACGCCTGCGACGACGATGAGCCCGTCATGGAGCACATTCTGGACGTAATGCTGGAGAAAAATGCCGGCAAAACGATCGTGGTATGTGCCAAAGCGGGCAGTATCGAAAAAATGTCGAAAATGCTCGGAATAAAGAAAAATTCGCTGAAACCCAATACAGGCGCGTTTGGAGAGGTATTGATCGTCAATATTTTATATAAAGGGGAAGCGGTAGCACAAAAGTTGAATATGAATTTTCAAAAAAAAGTGTAATATTTGGCTCAGAGAGTGCGAAGTCTGCACCCTGCAACTCGCACTTTCTCATAAGCATGGTTTCCGTTTAACGAAAAAGCGGGGTTCTCCAACCCCGCTATTCTCTTGCCCGTCACACCTTTTTTTCGTGTTTCCCTCACACCTTTTTCGCCTGGATGCCGGGCCGATGGTTTTTTAGTCCGGTTGGGGCTGGTTTTCGATCCAATTTTCTTTTTGAAACATCTCTGCAACGAAATGCATAAAAAAATCCCTCCAGGCCAGGGCCCGGAGGGATGCGTATGTTTACCTGGTACCGGAAATCAGAAATCGAATTTGATCCCCTGTGCCAGCGGCAGTTTCGTGCTGTAATTGATGGTATTGGTCTGCCGGCGCATATAAGCCTTCCAGGCGTCGGAGCCGCTTTCCCGGCCGCCGCCCGTCTCTTTTTCGCCACCGAAAGCACCGCCGATCTCCGCACCGCTCGTACCGATGTTGACGTTAGCGATCCCGCAGTCGGAGCCCGCCTGCGAAAGGAATTGCTCCGCTTCCCGGAGGTTCAGCGTCATGATGGCCGACGAAAGCCCCTGGGGCACGCCGTTCTGCAATGCAATGGCTTCCTCCAGTTCGGAGAATTTGATGAGGTAAAGGATGGGCGCGAACGTTTCGTGCTGCACGATCTGGTATTCGTTCTTCACCTCGGCGATGGCGGGTTTCACGTAACAGCCCGATTCGTAACCGGCCCCTTCGAGCACACCGCCTTCCACTACGAATTTGCCGCCTTCTTTTTTGCAGGCTTCGATCGCTTTTTCATAGGCGTGAACGGCGTCTTTGTCGATCAACGGCCCAACGTGGTTATGCTCGTCGAGCGGATTGCCGATGCGCAGTTGCTTATAAGCGTTCACCAGCTTGGTTTTGAAGGCTTCATACACGCTTTCGTGGATGATGAGCCGGCGGGTAGAGGTGCAGCGTTGCCCTGCGGTGCCTACGGCGCCGAATACGCAGCCTACGAGCGACATGTCCAGGTCTGCGTCTTTGGAAATGATGATGGCGTTGTTGCCGCCCAGTTCCAGCAGCGCGCGTCCCAATCTCGCGCCCACAGCCGCGCCTACGGCCTTACCCATGCGGGTGGAACCTGTTGCGGAAACGAGGGGCACGCGCCCGTCGGCCGACATCCATTCGCCCACCTCGCGGTCGCCCACCACCAGGCAGGAAACGCCTTCAGGCACGCCGTTGGCAGCAAACACCTTTGCGGCGATATGTTGGCAGGCAATGGCCGTGAGGGGCGTTTTTTCGGAGGGCTTCCAGATGCAGACGTCGCCGCAAACCCACGCGAGCATGGAGTTCCAGCTCCATACCGCCACGGGGAAGTTGAAGGCGGAAATAATACCTACGATGCCCAAGGGGTGCCATTGTTCGTACATCCGGTGGCCGGGGCGCTCGGAATGCATGGTCAGCCCATGTAGCTGGCGGCTGAGGCCTACGGCGAAATCGCAGATATCGATCATTTCCTGTACCTCGCCGTAACCTTCCTGGAGGCTTTTGCCCATTTCATAGGAAACGAGGCGGCCCAGGGCTTCCTTGTTGGCGCGCAGGGCTTCACCTACCTGCCGTACCACCTCGCCGCGGCGGGGCGCCGGCCACATGCGCCAGGCTTCGTAGGCCGACTGGGCGGTTTTGATCACTTCGTCATAATTCTCCCGCGAAGCGCAAGTCACGCTTGCGATCGTTTTACCGTCTACCGGCGAATGGGAGGTTATAACCGTACCATTGGCTTTCAATATGTTGCTGCCGGTGGATACGCCGCTGTTACTGCCGGCGATACCGAATTGTTGCAGTATCTGCTCCATCTTGCTTGTGTTTTTTGTAAATTTCGTTCATGAACTTTTTAAAGTCTCCCTGGCCGTGGTACGTCGCCGGACCGCTCATCGGCCTGTCTGTTCCGCTGCTGATGCTGATCGGCAACAAGGCGCTGGGCATCTCGTCATCGCTCCGGCACATCTGCGCGGCCTGTCTTCCCGGCAAAATTCCGTTTTTTCAGTATGACTGGAAAAAAGAAAGCTGGAATCTTTGGTTCGTCGGCGGTATTGCCCTGGGCGCCCTGCTGGTGCTGCTGTTTCTCGGCAACGGCGAGCCGGTGGCCCTGAACCCCTCCACCATAGCGGCCCTGAGGGCCAACGGGGTGCAGGAGTTCGATGAAATACTGCCTGGCGATATCTTCAACTGGGGCAATGCCTTTAACGGCGTCGGCCTGTTGTTTTTCGTTGCCGGTGGCTTCCTCGTAGGTTTCGGCACCCGGTACGCCGGCGGTTGCACGTCCGGCCATTCCATTTACGGCATTTCCACCCTGCAATGGCCGTCGCTCGTAGCTACCATCTGTTTTATGGCTGGCGGCTTCGCGATGACGCACCTCATTCTTCCACCTCTCATGCGCTGGTTGCTCTTATGAAAAACCTGAAATTCGGCATCGCCGGCATCCTGTTCGGCATTATCCTCGTCAAAGCGGAAGTTATTTCCTGGTTTCGCATCCAGGAGATGTTCCGGCTGGAATCCTTCCACATGTACGGTGTGATCGGCTCGGCGATCTTCACGGCTATGCTGGGCGTATTGCTCATCCGTAAAATGGGCTGGCGCAGCATGAGCGGGGAGGAGATCGTTGTCCGGAAAAAGCCGTTCACCAAAGGCAATGTTATCGGCGGATTGATCTTCGGATTGGGCTGGGCCATCACCGGCGCCTGTCCCGGGCCGATTTTCGCCCAGATCGGCAGTGGTTTCACCGTGGTATTCATCACGCTGTTGAGCGCAATTGCCGGCACCTGGGCGTACGGCAAATGGAAAGACCGCCTGCCGCACTAACCGCCCGTCAATCCTTCTTGCCTGTTTGCGCCGAATAGGTGCTTTCGAATATTTTGTCCGCGTTGTTGGCTTCGAACCCTTCGCGCCGGTGTTCCCTGCGGATATCCGCGTGTGCGAGGCCTGCAAACTGCGGCAGTACCCTTCTTTCCGCGAACTCCACGTACGATCCTGCGATTTCTTGTTTCTCACCGCCGTCGAATTCCGCTTCGATCATCCGCGCAACGGTGCTGCTTTGCAGCAAACCCTTGTCTGGACTGGTTTTGATCTTTCCTCCGGAATCATTGAGCCGGAAACCTTCCCTTTCCAGGAAAGCATTGAAATCCGCGATGGTATTGTATCCGGCAGGCAGGTTGTGGACGCTGACGGTGAAGTGGTTGAGGTAATAGCGATTATAGATCACCCAGGCCGCGTATTCACTTTCCGCGCCGAGCAGGCGGTAGTCGGAAAGGGTAGGCGTGCGCCAGAGGCCGGAATGGAGGAAATGGTCCACGGCTGCAGCATCGTCGAGGTTCAGGGCGTCTACCGGGTCGGAAGTCACTTCGTCGGTATAGCTGTGGATGGTTTGCTGGGCCTTTTCCGAGAGCTCTTTCACACGGAGCTCGGAGATGAAGATCCGGGGCAATTTATCGGAGGGCGGCGCATACCAATATGCGTCGAGTTTCTTTTCCGGGAAGTTGTAGAAATCCATTTTCCGGTAGCCGTAATGGAGGAAAATCTTTTCCAGGGAGCGGATTCCGAGGTGCGGCACGCCGAGGGTGCGGAAAGCGATGTGATCGTTTTCGATATCGGTGGCTTTTTCGATAATCCCTTCACGGACCATTGCCTTGATAATAGCGCCCACGTCGGGAACGCGTTCCTGGTAACGGCTCATGAGTCCGTTCAATACTGTTTCCAGCGTTGTCATCAGCTTAGATTTTGTAAAAAGTTTTGGTGAATGCGAATGGCGGGGTCGTTCGCCGGGATCATGGCACGTGCGAGCAGGTGCTGCGCAGGTACGAAAGCAGGGAAAGTTGTATGTTGATCATGGCGTTCACGGAAGCGAATATAACGAAAGCGGTGGAATTTGGGGCTTGCGCATAAAAAAAGCCCCTCCTGCGGAGGGGCCACTTTTTGTTCGAAGAAAGCGCACGGCCTTAGTATTGTTCGTTGTCGTTGGGGAAATCCTTCCCTTTAACGTCGGTGATGTATTTTTTGGTAGCGCCCAGGATCTGATCGTACAGATCGAGGTAGCGGCGGAGGAAGCGGGGCTTGAATTCCTTGTTGATGCCGAGCATGTCGTGCATCACGAGTACCTGTCCGTCTACATATTTGCCCGCGCCGATGCCGATCGTGGGAATGGTGAGCGCTTCGGCTACGCGTTTGCCCAGTTGGGCGGGGATTTTTTCCAGTACGATGGCGAATGCGCCGGCTTCCTGGAGCAGTTGCGCGTCGCGGATGAGCTTTTCGGCTTCGGCATCGTCTGTGGCCCTTACGGCGTAGGTGCCGAATTTATAGATGCTCTGCGGCGTGAGGCCCAGGTGGCCCATAACGGGGACCCCGGCGCTGATGATCCTTTTCACGGATTCGATGATCTCTTCACCGCCTTCGATCTTCACGCCATGCGCACCGGTCTCTTTCATGATCCGGATGGTGGACACGAGCGCCTCTTTGGAGTTGCCCTGGTAAGAACCGAAGGGAAGGTCTACCACCACGAAACTACGCTTGATGGCGCGCACTACCGAAGCGGCATGGTAAATCATCTGGTCGAGGGTAATGGGGAGCGTGGTTTCATGACCGGCCATCACGTTGGAAGCGGAATCGCCTACCAGCAGGATGTCGATGCCCGCGTCGTCAAAGATGCGGGCCATGGAAAAGTCATAAGCGGTCAGCATGGAAATCTTCTCTCCGTCCGTCTTCATCTTTTGCAGCACATGCGTCGTGATGCGTTTGATTTCTTTGTTTACAGCAGACATTGCATTACGTATTTACGCCGGGCCCAATGCCCGAAGCGGCACAAAGTTTGGAATATTTACCGGATTTGCCTACATTTTTTTGATCTACGGTTGGGCCAGTGCGGAAATCTCCTTGTAGAGGGCGCGTACGAGCCCGTCGGCCAGGCCGATCTTGGGCACGTAGATCTCCTGGATATCCGTCCACCGCATCACGTTCACGTATATCTGCAACGCCGGCACGATCACGTCTGCACGATCTTCGCGGAGATTATAAAGATGGATGCGCTCTTCCACCGAAAAACTGCTGAATTCCTTGTAATAATCCTTCAGTTGGTCCAGCGTGAGCGGCTTGCCTTCTTTCTTTTTGGAGAGGGAAAATACTTTGTTGATGTTGCCGCCCGAGCCGATGGCCACGAGCTGCCCGTAATTTTTGAGGTTTTGCCGGAGGAAGTCTTTCATCTGCTGCCAGTGCTTTTCTTCCACTTTCCCCTGCAGCAGGCGGATGGTGCCGATGTTGAACGATTCCTTGAAAACGAGGCTGTTCCCTTTGAAAAACGTCATTTCGGTGCTGCCGCCGCCCACGTCGATATAGAGATAGCCCCGTGTTTTGTCGAGGTTTTCGGCGATGTGGTTCTCGTAAATGTAATTGGCTTCTTCCTGCCCGGTGATCACCTTGATCTCCATGCCGGTTTCCTGCTTCACGCGCTCGAGGATCTGCGTGCCGTTGGCCGCGTCGCGCATGGCGGAAGTAGCGGCCGTTTTGAGGTATTTGACTTCGTAGACGTCGAGCAGCAGTTTATAGGCTTTGATGGTGTTGACGAAGCTTTCGGCCCTCTTTTCAGAGATGGCCCCCGTGGCAAAAACGTCCATGCCCAGCCGGAGGGGCACGCGCACGAGGTTGACTTTCGTGAAATCCATTTCTCCGTTCGCCTTGGGCGACGCTTCCGTGATGAGGAGGCGCGCCGCGTTCGATCCGATGTCTATAGCTGCAAGCTTCATTCCGTCATATCCCGGTTTTGGTGTACCGATGCGTCAAAGATATTAAAACACATGGATTTCCACGATTCCGGCATCAATTATAGGTCTTGTCGTGGAGGTATTTGAAAATTTCCAGCTGGGCGCGGACCTTCCGGCCCGGCGAGTGCTTATAGGCATTCCGCTGCTCGTTGTCCAGGATCCTGACTTTCACGTTGCTCAACAGCTGTATGTTCAAAATCTCGATCAGTTCCTGCCGGATCACGGGGTCCACGATCTCCGCCGCGGCCTCCACGCGGTGGTCGAGGTTGCGGACCATCCAGTCCGACGAAGCGATGAATACCTTTTCCTGCCCGCCGTTATGGAAAATGAAGACCCTTGCGTGCTCGAGGTACTCGTCCACAATGCTGATCGCCTCGATGTCTTTCTTCCATTTCTTGTTCGACGTATAGGCGCAACAGATGCCGCGGATGATCAGTTTCACGTCCACGCCCGCCCTGGCGGCTTCGTAGAGCTTGTCGATCATGATCTCGTCCGACAAAGAATTCATCTTCAGCGTGATGCCGGCCGCCTTTTTATTGCCCGCGTTGCGGATTTCCCTATCGATCATGCGGATGAACGATTTGCGCATGTTGTGCGGGCTTACCAGGAGGGTTTTGCATTGCTGGAGGATCTTTTCATCGTGCCGGGGGCTTTCGAGGTACCGGAAAATGCGGTTGATATCGGCCAGGATGCCCCTGTCGCTCGTCAGCAGGCAATGATCGCCATACACTTTGGCCGTGCGCTCGTTGAGGTTGCCGGTGCTCACGAAACCGTATTGCACGGTGGAGTTGCCGGTGCGCTTCTTGATAACGCAGATTTTGGCGTGCACTTTCATCCCCGGCACGCCGTACAGCACTTTCACGCCTTCTTCTTCCAGCCTTTCCTTCCATTTCAGGTTGGCCTCTTCATCGAACCGGGCGCGCAGTTCCAGCACTACCACTACCTGTTTGCCGTTGCGCACGGCGTTGATGAGGGCGTTGATGATGCGGCTGTTCCTGGCCAGGCGGTAAGCGGTGATCTTGATGGTGGTCACCTGCGGGTCCATGGCAGATTCGCGGAGGAGGTCGATGATGGTGTCGAAGGAATGGTAAGGCGTATGGAGCATCACGTCCTGCTCGCGGATAACGCTCATCACGCTGGGCACGTTCTGGAACAGGGGATGGATGAGGGTTTTGCGGCGCATGCGCTCGCGGGTAAAGACTTCTTCGGGGAAATCCATGAAGTCCTTGAAATTATGGATACGCCCGCCGGGCAGGAGGTTGTCTTTCCGGGAAAGGCCCAGCCGGCGGATGAGGAATTCGAGGAGGTAGGGGTCGATCTGGTTGTCGTAAATGAAGCGGACGGGCTTGCCTTTCCGGCGCGCCTTAATGCCTTTTTCGAGCTGGTGGATGAGGGAAGTGGCGATGTCGTTATCGATATCGAGCTCCGCGTCGCGCGTTACCTTAATGATCGACGAGCTGAATTTATCGTATCCGAAATACGAAAATACATGCGGAAGGTTGAACCGGATGACGTCTTCCATCAGCATGATATCGTGCTCGCCTTCCTTGCTGGGCAGGATGAGGAAGCGGGGCAACACGGTGGTGGGGATTTCGATGAGCGCATACGTCTGCCGCACGGAATTATCCTCTTTGGCCAGTACCACGGCGAGATAGATGGATTTATCGCGCAGGTAGGGCAGGTTGGGGATGGATTCGATCATGAGGGGGATGATGTTGGTCCGCACATGATCGTTGAAGTAATTCTGGACGAATTTCTGTTGTTCCCGGTTGAGGTGTTTTTCCGTCCGGATGAAAATATGTTCGTTTTTCAGTTCTTCTTCGATCTCTTTCCAGATGCGGTCGAATTCCTGTTGCTGGGAAATCACCGTGGCCTGTATTTCTTCGAGGATGAGCTCGGGATTTTCTTCCAGGTGCATGCGGGCGCTGCGGCCGAAGGCCACCATACGCTTGAGCGTGGCTACGCGCACGCGGAAAAACTCGTCGAGGTTGTTGGAGAATATACCGAGGAAGCGGATCCTTTCATAGAGGGGCACCGTGGTGTCTGCCGCTTCCTGTAATACCCTGGCGTTGAAGGAAAGCCAGCTGATGTCCCTTATGATGGTCTTCTTCTTCGAAAGGACCGATTTCAATTTCGTCGTCTTCTTCACCGGTTTATGTTTAAGGGGCGCCGGTAATACCGCGGCGGCTGTCGAGTCCGTTCTCATAGATGCACATGATTTTTGGAGCGTTGGCGAGGCCAGGAAAATAATGATCGCAAAAATGAGGAAAACCCCGTCGCCGGGTGTCCGTGCCGTGTTAACTTACCATTAAATTACGCATTTCCACCCTCATTTGTTGCGCAAATGAAAGCATTCCAGCGCAAAGCGCGTGCCGGGCATCAGGGTTGCGGCATCAAAAACCATGTATGGTGTGAAAGCCGGGAGGTGGTTTCCGGGTGTTGCAGATCAGGGCTGCTGCGGTTCCGCCGGTTTTTTGTTGAGGAGCGGGATGGCGGCGAGGCTTCCGAAGCCGAGCACGAGCATGAGGGCCGTTTGTGCGAGCCAGATGATCCATCCGAAGGCGAAGCCGATGGTGGCGGAAATGCCGTACAGCACAAGGATCTGCTGCACGATGTATTGATATGCGCCGATACCGCCCTGTGTGGCGATCATGCCGATGCTGCCGAAAGCGAGGATAGACATGGCGGCTTTGGCGCCCAGGCCCACCGTTTCATCCATGCACCAGAAAGCGATGTAGACCTGTGAGAAATACAGCGCCCACATGAGCAGGGTATAAAAGAGGAACCAGCCTTTGTCGCGCAGTTTACCGACGGAAAGGATGCCTTCCACAATGCCGCGGAGGAGGTTGCGGAAAGAAATGCCGGCTTTGGTGGATTTGAATCGGCGCAGGAGCCAGGCTACGAGCATGACGAAGAGCAGGCCCCCGGCCACAACGATCCCCCAGGTCATCAGCGGCACCCCGGTGAATTTGGCGGACAGCGGCGTCCAGATGTACTGGCTCACGAAAGCGCCTACCACATCCACCTGGATGAGCACCGTTACGGTCAGCAGCAGGATGAGGCAAAGCAGGTCAATGGCGCGCTCGGCGATCATGGTGCCCACGAGCCGGTCTACGGGGATTTTCTCATAGCGGGAAAGCACCCCGCAACGTGCTACTTCGCCCAGCCGGGGAACGGCCAGGTTCAGGAGGTAGCCGATCATGACGGCGAAAAAGGTATTGAGTTTTTTGGGTTCGTAGCCGAGCGGGGAGAAGAGGAGCCGCCAGCGGATGGCGCGCACCCAGTGGCTGCCGATGCCCAGGATCATGGTCGGGATGAGGAGCCAGTAATTGCCATGGCGCATGGCGCTTTTGATCTCAGAGATCTGCTGGGGCGTGAAGCCCCGCACCGTCCACCAGATAATTAATATGCCAAGCCCGAGAAAAACAGCGAACTGTATGATGGTTTTGAGCGTTTTCGGCATAATAAAAATGAGGATGTGCGGGTTACGGACTATAATTTATTGCCTTCTTTCGGGAAAACGGCGATGGGCACGAATTTTTTGGCTTCCTCGAAATCGAGGGTGGCGTATGAAATGATGATGACGATATCGCCCACGGCTACGAGGCGCGCGGCCGGACCGTTCATGCAAACCACGCCGGAGCCGCGTTTGCCCTTGATAATATACGTTTCGAGGCGCTCGCCGTTGTTGACGTTCACGACCTGAACTTTCTCGTTGGCGATCAGGTTGGCGGCATCCATCAGATCTTCATCGATGGTGATGCTGCCCACGTAGTTCAAATTGGCTTCCGTGATAACCGCGCGGTGAATCTTCGATTTTAATACTTCGATCAGCATATTTCTGGTGTAGTCCGCAAAGGTAGAGGAATTTCCGGGAAATAACCTAGCGCCCGGCCGTCATATTGTCTATCAACCTGATATCTCCCAGCCTGGCTGCCACAAGGATAGCCATGGGCCCGTTTTCCGGGGCCTCCAGCAAACGGAGGTCAGAACCGGAGGCCAGCTGGAGGTAGTCCGGCACGAAACCGGCCTTTTCGAGCCGCGCCAGGCCTTCGGCACGCAGTTCGGGGAAAGGGCGGTCGGCAAGGTTGTCTTTCACCCATTGCAGCGTCCGGCTGATTTCCACGGCGGTAACCCGCTGTTCCGGCGTGAGGCGCATATTGCGGCTGCTCATGGCGAGGCCGTCGGGCTCGCGGAGGGTGGGGCATATAAATAATGTAGCCTTACTTCCGGTGATCTCCAATAAACGTTTGATAATCATGCATTGCTGAAAATCTTTTTGTCCCATGAACAGGTCGTCCGGTTCCACGGCGTCCAGTAATTTATGGACGATGATGCCTACTCCCTGGAAGTGCCCGGGGCGGGAGGCGCCTTCGAGCACGGATTCGATATACCCGAAATCGTAATGGGGATGGGAGCCGTTCACGCCTTCGGGGTACATTTCCGCCACGGAAGGGAGGAAAAGGTAATCGGCCCCGGCGGCGGTGAGGAGGAGAATGTCTTGCTGAATGGTGGAGGGATATTTTTCGAAGTCTTTCGGATCGTTGAACTGTGTCGGATTGACGAAAATGCTCGCTACCACGATGTCTGACTGCGCTTTTGCGGCCTGGATGAGTGAGATGTGCCCTTGATGGAGGGCGCCCATGGTGGGGGCGAATCCGATGCGTCTTCCTGCCTTTTTTTCCTGTCCCAGCGCCTCCCGGAGATCCGCTGCCCGCTTGAATAAATACATAAACCTTTGCTTAAAAGGATGTTAAAAGTGACAATTTGGCCAGTATTACCTAAAAATTTCGTAGTTTTGCAAGCCAAATTAAAAATAACTGCATTAATAATCAGCAATAAATGTCCACAAAGAAAAGAATTCTTTTTATTGCCCAGGAAATGTCGCCTTATCTGGATTTGACAGAGTATGCGAACATGGTCAATAAGATGGCGATCAAGTCGAATGAGGCGGGCCTGGAAGTGAGGGTTATCATGCCGAGGTTTGGGAATATCAACGAACGGAGGCACAGATTACATGAAGTGGTAAGATTGTCAGGCATCAACATCGTAATCGATGGGGATGATTACCCGCTGATCATCAAGGTGGCCTCGCTTCCGAACGCACGCCTGCAGGTTTACTTCCTGGACAATGAAGATTATTTCAAGCGGAAAGGCGTTTTCGCGGATGACGACGGTACATTTTACGATGACAACGCGGCGCGGATGGTGTTTTTCTGTAAAGGCGCCCTGGAAACCGTGAAGAAATTCGGATGGCCGCCGGATATTATCCATTGCAGTGGATGGATGACTTCGCTCATCCCCGTTTACCTGAAAACGGCCTATAAGAAGGAGCCGGTCTTCGCACAGACCAAAACGGTATTTTCTATGGAGCCCAACAGCTTCAAGGATAAACTGGGCGCTACCTTCATCAAGAAAGCGATCATCAGCAACCAGATCAAGGAAAAAGACCTGGAATTGTATAAAGACGGAACCAATTCGGCCCTGAACCGGGGTGCCGCCAAATTCGCCGACGCTGTAGTGCTGGCAGGGGAGAAGGTCGATAAAAAGACGTTGGACGAGGTGAAGGCGGAAAAAGGCAAGATCATCCTGCCTTATAAGAAGGAAAACGAAGACCTGGTGGACTATCTCCAGTTATATCATCAGCTGTTAGGCGTAAAATAAGTCCGGGAAAAATTAAAAATGAAAAGTTAAAACTGCTGACGGCATGCCCGTTATACAGGCAAACTTTTTATTTTTAGTTTTTCTATCTAGTTAGTCAACAAACCGAACAAACCAATTACGTGAAGATTCAATTCAGGACCCTGGGCTTCGCCGCCACCTGCCTCGCCGCCCTTTATGCTTTTACAGGCTGTAACGAGGCAACCGTCCTCGGCAAGGAACTCATCCCCGGCTCAGACAAGGTTGTCGTAAAAGACACCACTATCAATAACCTGAAGACGCACAACATTTTCCGGACAGATTCCAGCATCAGGACCGGCGGTGGCTATTACACCGGCGCGCTGGGGACCATCGGGGGAGACCCCATCTTCGGTAAATCGCACGGCTTCCTCTATACACAGCTCGGCCTCCCCAAATCGGAATTCACGTTCCAGGGCACCGGTTGGGTACTCGATTCGGTTGTGCTCTATATCGGTTGCGACACCGCCTGGTACGGCGCCAATGCCGGCTTCAAAGTGGATGTGTACCGGATGAACGAGACTAACTTCAAGATCGACACCAATTACCTCTACAACAAACCCCGTTCCTACGACCCGTCCAAGAAAGTGGGGACAGCCACGATCTATCCGGTTTATCCGAAAGATTCGCTGTCTATTTACGGCGTAAAATATGCTCCGCAGCTCCGCATCCCCCTGAACGCCGCTTTCGGCCAGGAACTGTTCCAGCAACGGGCAGACGGCGCTTTCAAGAACGACAGCGCATTCCGCATCTGGCTCAACGGCCTGGCCATCGTGCCGGACACCACCATGGGCGGCAATACCATGCTCTACACCAACCTGAACAGCGGCGATACCCGCCTCACGGTGTATTATAAGAACTCTGAAAAAGATTCCCTCATGGAGAATTTCAAGTTCGACGCATATGGCAGCGCACACGCCAATTATTTCGTGCGCAACTACACCGGCAAAGAAGTGGCGAACCTGCTGAACACGGGTAACCCCGCGGGCGACAATATCGTGTACATCCAGGAAGCGCCCGGTATCTATACCAATATTACCCTTCCCGACATCGCCGAAGTACCCAATGCGGTGATCAACAAAGCCGAACTGGTGATCACGGAGATCAACAGCGGCTCCGCCGGACAGGACGATCTGTTCACCGAGCCTTCGCGCCTGATGCTGCGCAGATACATTACGCATGACAGCCTTTCCTTCCTCTTCGATTACGGGAATCCGCAATCGCCGGAGCTTGCGTATTTCGGAGGTAATAAAACTGTCATTAGTGATCTTGGCCCCTATAAAGTTGTTCAATATAAATTTAATATTGCACGGCATTTGCAGCTTGCCCAGCAGAAGAAGATCGAAAATTCAGTGCTCAGATTGGAAGGCTGGTCCAGCAGGATGATCGACCTCCCGCGCCTTAAAGCGGGCGGCGGCAGCGCAACGCCCCCGGCCAACGTCAAACTCAGGATCATTTATACAGAATTATAATCTAGCACTCATGCCTTACTTATTTACATCGGAATCCGTATCGGAAGGGCATCCTGACAAGGTCGCCGACCAGATCTCGGACGCGCTCATCGATAACTTTCTCGCATATGACCTCAACTCCAAAGTAGCTTGTGAAACCCTGGTTACTACCGGGCAGGTAGTGCTGGCGGGAGAAGTTAAATCCGAAGCTTACCTCGACGTACAGGACATCGCCCGCGAAGTGATCCGCAAGATCGGATACACCAAGAGCGAGTACATGTTCGAAGCCAACTCCTGCGGTATCTTTTCCGCCATTCACGAACAATCTCCCGACATCAACCAGGGTGTAGACCGCTCCAAACCTGAAGAACAGGGCGCGGGCGACCAGGGCATGATGTTTGGCTATGCCACCCGTGAAACCGAAAACTACATGCCCCTGGCGCTGGACCTGGCCCATAAGCTCCTCATCGAGCTGGCCGCGCTCCGCCGCGAAGGTAAAGACGTTGCCTATCTGCGTCCCGACGCGAAAAGCCAGGTAACGATCGAGTATTCGGACGACAACCAGCCCATCCGTATCGACACCATCGTGATCTCTACCCAGCACGATGATTTCGGGAAAGACCAGGAAATGCTGGCCAAAATCAAAGCAGACATGATCAACATCCTCATTCCGCGCGTTAAAGCCAAGCTGAAGCCGGAACTGCAGGCATTGTTCAACGATAAGATCACTTACCACATCAACCCCACCGGTAAATTCGTGATCGGCGGGCCGCACGGCGATACCGGTCTCACCGGCCGCAAAATCATCGTAGACACCTACGGTGGCAAAGGCGCTCACGGTGGTGGTGCATTCTCCGGTAAAGATCCTTCCAAGGTAGACCGTTCCGCGGCCTACGCTACCCGTCACATCGCCAAGAACCTCGTGGCGGCCGGTGTGTGCGACGAAGTGCTGGTACAGGTTTCCTACGCCATCGGCGTGGCCAAACCCTGCGGCGTATTCGTTGATACCTACGGCACCGCGAAAGTGGGCCTGAACGACGGTGAGATCGCCCGGAAAGTAGAAGAAATCTTCGACCTCCGTCCGTACGCCATCGAGCAACGCCTCAAACTGCGCAGCCCGATCTACGGCGAAACCGCTGCTTATGGCCACATGGGGCGCGACAATAAAGTCGTGACCAAAGTGTTCAACCGCGGCAAGAAAAACGAAAAGCAAGTAGAAGTGGAGCTGTTCACCTGGGAAAAACTCGACTATGTTGAGAAGGTGAAAGCCGCTTTCGGTATCTGATTTTCCGGTACCATATATCTTTAAAAGAGGAGGCCTGTACGGTCTCCTTTTTTTATCTTTATCCCGTCCAATTCCCCATTCATGTCTATCGCCAAGCAATTATTCTACAGAGCGGCCAGCCTTACGCCCGTTTCATTCCTGCAAAAGGCCGCTGCACGCCCGCTGCTCCTCCCATACCAACACCTCGTTTCCGACAGGGAAGTACCTTACATTTCGCCCATTTATCCTTTTAAGGACAGGAAGGCGTTTGCGCAGGACCTGGATTACCTGCTGCGGCATTTCAGGCCCGTAACGCTCGGGGAAGTGGTGCGCGCCATGAAGGGCGGGGATCCCTTGCCGAAGGGCGCTTTTCTGCTGACGTTCGACGATGGGTTGCGGGAGATCGCGGAGATCGTGGCGCCGATGCTGCAGGCCAAGGGCGTACCGGCCGTATTTTTCCTCAATCCGGCTTACCTGGGCAACAAAACGCATTTCTACCGGTTTAAATTGGGATTGATGCTGGATGCCCTGCGATCGGGTACCGTTGCGGCCAGCGCGCGCAAAGCGGCTGCGGAGCTGCTGGGTGCGGGGGAAGAGGGACTTGAATCGGCGATCCAGGGGATCGGCTGGCGGCGGCGCGCGTTGGCGGATGAACTGGGCGGGCTGTTCGGGCTTGATTTTGAGGGGATTTTCGCGAAGGAGCGGCCTTATATGGACCATGGGGAGGTGGAAGGGCTCGTGCGCGCGGGGTTTTCGCTCGGCGGCCACAGTATGGAACACCCTTATTACCAGGAACTTACGCTGGATGAACAGGTGGCCCAGACGCTGGCGTCGGTAGACGCGGTTTGCGGGCAATTCGGGGAGAAGGAACGGGTGTTCGCTTTCCCGCATTCGGACGAAGGCGTGTCACGCGCATTTTTCAGCCGGGTTTTGGAGGGAGAGGGGGCGGTAGACCTCATTTTCGGAACGGCGAACCACCAGGCCGACATCGACCCGCGGATATTACAGCGGTTCAACAGCGAACGGCCCGATATTCCGATCGGGGATTGCGTGAAAGGGATACTACTTTTGGAGGCATTGCGGAAGGCTTCCGGCCGAAATCTTGTCACGCGTAGCTGACAATGCCATTTTTTGTTAATGATGACAATTCAAAAATGATTCAACAGAATGATATTTAATTCTATACATGTATAAAATATTCATGGATTATATAATAATTAATATATGTATTTTTTAACCCCCTCATTGAATTCTAGCTATTTTTGCAAAGCCTATTTTTATATTTATTAAGAACTGTCTTGTGTGGTGCCCTACTTGTATTCATGAATTTTTAAAATTTTGACCACCTTGAGGAACCTGAAAACTGGAATTGCGCGGTTAAGTGCCTGTATCTGTATCTGTGCCATAATGCTAGTAATGCCCCGGCGGGCTTTCAGTCAGGGCGATCAATCAAAGATCGCCGTTACGATGAACAGTTCGTCTACGCTCAACGCGTGGCTGCACTTGCCGGATGATTACGGACAGACCACCCAGCAATATCCTTTGCTGATTTTTATTCATGGCGTCGGGGAAGGCGGCAACATCAATGATGTATTGCGGCACGGCGTTCCAAAAATGATCGCTAACGGTGCGAAAATGCAATACACCGTAGGCGGCAAACTTTTCAAATTTATTACGGTTTCACCCCAGATCGCGGGTGGCTGGGCCAACCAGCAAACGATACAGAAGCTCATCGAGGAGATGAAACGGCTGTACCGGGTGGATGCGTCCAGGATTTACCTCACGGGCCTCAGTGCGGGAGGTTACGGCGTGCTGAACTATGTGGCATCAGGGAAGGAATTCTCCGACAACCTCGCCGCCATCGTGCCCGTTTCTTCCGCCCCGATCGACGATCCCAAGCTTTCCGGGCTTTGTAACGTAGCCGCCAGCAACCTGGCGGTTTGGATGCTTTGCGGAACGGACGACGGATTCCTGAAGTACCAGGTCGATTACACCGCCCGCATGACCGCCTGCAACCCGGCCGTAAAGCCGAAAGCCACGACGTTCGCCGGCGGGCACGACAGCGGTTTCTGGGACAAGGCCTACAATACCGAGCACACCTATCAATCGCAGAACATCTATGAATGGATGCTGCAATATCAAAGGGGAGGCTCTACAGAAGAACCCCCTCCGGCTACGCCGCCCGTAGCCGACGTGAAAAACAGCAACGTAACGCTGACCCTTCCTGCTGCATCCGTGCAGCTCGACGGTTCCGGCTCCACCGCGCCGGGAAGCACCATCGCCAATTACACCTGGAAACAGGTGTCCGGGCCGGGGACCGCCACCATCGCAGGCGGCACCAGCTCCAAAGCGACCGTCAGCCAACTGCTGGCCGGCAAATACGTGTTTTCCCTGACCGTTACGAATGCTACCGGACAAACCAACATAGCCTATGCCAACGTAACCGTAAATGCCGCATCTTCCGGTACCGACTGTGCAAACTGTAAAGTCGTGATCACCCCGGGAACGGATGGCGGTGCTTATATCAACGGCGATAATTACAATGTCCAGCCCGGCGACACGGTTTGTGTCAAAGCCGGGAATTATGCCTATATCCAGTTTTATAACTTTACCGGATCGGCCACCAAGCCCATCGTGTTCATCAACTGCGGTGGCCAGGTGCGTGTTGGCGACGGCGGCAACTACGGCCTCATCTTCAACAACGTCAAGTATTTCAAGATCACGGGCTCCGGAAGCGCCGACAAATACGGTTTCCGGATCGATGGCGTCAGCAAGCGCCTCAGCACCGGGCTTGCCATGGGGAAAGGCTGTACGGATTATGAAGCCGAACGCGTAGAGATCACCGGTTCCGAAGCGGGGCTCATGGCGAAAATCAATCCCGATTGCGATCCCATGAACCAATACCCGAACTTCGCGATCCGCAACGTGATCATCCACGATATCTACATCCACGACGTGCTGGGCGAAGGGATGTACATCGGGAACACGGCGCCCAACGGCACCGAGACCCTTTGCGACGGCGTGATGAAAAACCTCCTGCCTCCCCGCATCTACAACCTGAAAGTATATAACAACATCACCGAAAACACCGGCTGGGACGGCATCCAGGTGGCATCCGCCCCGGAGAACGTCGAGATCTACAACAACAGCGTGTACAATTTCGGTACGGTGAACAAGGGAAGCCAGCAGGCCGGCATCATCCTCGGCGGCGAAAGCAACGGGAAGGTGTATAACAACAAGATCATCAAGGGAACGGGCAACGCGCTGGAAGTATTCGGCGTCGGCCGCTGTTTTGTGTACAACAATATCATCGCAGATGCGGGTTATGACGGCACTGTAGCAGGGCAGGACGCGCTGTTCGTGGACGACCGCCCCACCGATCATAACTTCAAACCCCTGCAGGTTTACATCCTCAACAACACGGTCGTTAATTCGGCCCGCGACGGGATCCGCGTGTTGAATTCTTTCGGTACGATCAGCACCGGGAACATCATCCAGGGCAACCTCGTGATCAATACCGGTTCTGCCGCCCACGTAGCTGTGCAGAAAGGGATCGATGCGCTGACCACCGGCAACGTGACCGGCCAGGACATCAATGCCGCCGGTTTTGTAAATGCTGCAGGAAAGGATTTTCACATTACGTCCAGCTCCATCGCTATCGACAAGGGGCTTGATTTCAGGACATATTTCAATTACGATTTCGATGGACAGGCGCGCCCCCAGGGTGCGGCGTTCGACGCCGGCGCAGACGAATACTCGACCGCCGCGGCGAACAAGCCTCCGGTAGCCAATGCCGGAAGCGCCATTACGATCACCCTGCCCACCAGCACCGCCAATCTTGACGGCTCCGGTTCTACAGACGCGGATGGTAAAATTGCCGCTTACGCCTGGACGTTCGTGTCTGGCCCGGCAACGGCCGCCATTTCTTCCGCATCCGCCGCAAAGACGGCAGTTACCGGCCTCACCAAAGCCGGGAGCTACGTTTTTCAGCTCGCTGTGACCGACGATAAAGGCGCACGCGCCACCGCGCAGGTGACGGTTACCGTAGAAGACGCCGCAGCACCTCCGACGGTAAATGCAGGCACCGATAAATCCATCCGGCTGCCGGCAACCGCCTCCAGCCTGACTGGCACGGCTACCGCATCCGCCGGCGCCACGATTTCCACTTACACCTGGACGCAAACCGCCGGGCCGGTGACCGCTACCATCGCTACGCCCGCTACTGCGAATACTTCCATCAGCGGCCTTACCGCCGCCGGCGCATACGACTTCCGGCTAACGGCTACAGATAGCCGGGGTACTTCCGCTTCGGACGTTATCCGGGTTACAGTGCTTCCCGCATACGTTGCCCCAACGGCCAATGCAGGTACCGCTATCAGCGTACGGTTACCTGAAACTACCGCCACGCTTACCGGCAGCGGTACCGCAGCCAGCGGCAGCACTATCGAGAGTTACGCCTGGGAGCAGACCGCAGGGCCGGCCACTGCCGGCATTTCCGCCGCGGCTTCCGCCAGCACGGGGCTTACAGGGCTTTCTGCGACCGGGACTTATACTTTCCGGCTGACGGTAACAGACGATAAAGGACTTACCGCAACTGCCACCGTGAACGTGGTGGTAGTGGCCGCATATGTTGCGCCTACGGCGGATGCTGGTGGCGATAAAAGCATTACCCTTCCTACATCTTCCGTGACGTTGAACGGAACCGGCACTCCGGCAGCCGGCAGCACCATTTCGACTTACGCATGGACGCAGACCGCAGGGCCGGTAACAGCCACCATTTCGAGCCCTTCCGCAGCTTCCACCGGCATTACCGGATTAAGCACCGCGGGCACTTATACGTTTCGACTTACCGTAACGGATGATAAAGGGCTTACCGCTACCGCCACAGCCAACGTTATAGTGGATGCCGCAAACATTCCGCCCACTGCGGATGCAGGCAGCGACAAAAGCATCACCCTTCCCGCGTCTTCCGTGACGCTGAACGGAACGGGCACTCCGGCATCCGGGAGCACCATTGAAAAGTACGCCTGGACGCAGTCTGCAGGCCCGGTTACCGCAACCATCGCGAGCCCTTCCGCAGCAACTACCGGCATTACCGGTTTGAGCACAGCAGGCACTTATACGTTTCGACTGACCGTAACCGACGATAAAGGGCTTACCGCGACTTCCACGGTGAATGTAGTGGTTAACGCCGCGAACGTTCCGCCCACCGCGGATGCAGGCAGCAACAAAAGCATCACCCTGCCCGCGTCTTCCGTGACGCTGAACGGAACGGGCACGCCGGCATCCGGGAGCACCATTGAAAAGTACGCCTGGACGCAGTCTGCAGGCCCGGTTACCGCAACCATCGCGAGCCCTTCCGCAGCATCTACCGGCATTACCGGTTTGAGCACAGCTGGCACTTATACTTTTCGCCTGACCGTAACTGACGACAAAGGACTTAGCGGAACTTCCACGGTGAATGTAGTGGTTAACGCCGCGAACGTTCCGCCCACTGCGGATGCAGGCGGCAATAAAAGCATCGCCCTGCCCGCGTCTTCCGTGACACTGAACGGTTCAGGCACCGCAGCTTCCGGGAGTACTATCGCAAAGTACGCCTGGACGCAGACCGCCGGGCCTGTAACAGCTACCATTTCGAGCCCATCCGCAGCTTCCACCGGCATCACCGGTTTGAACACTGCGGGCACCTATACTTTCCGGCTAACCGTAACCGACGATAAAAATCTGTCTGCTTCTGCCACCGCGAACGTGCAGGTACTTCCTGCCAATGTTCCCCCGGTAGCCGACGCCGGCAGATCCCAGCGACTCACGCTTCCTGTTAGCACCACTACCTTAACCGGCTCCGGAACAGCGGCATCTGGCAGCAGCATCGCTTCCTATGCCTGGGAGCAGGTATCCGGGCCGCGCACCGCAACGCTGGCTTCGGCGGGCGCTGCGAATACGGGCGTTTCCGGTCTCACCCAGGCTGGCACCTATGTGTTCCGCTTAACGGTGAAAGACAACAAGGGATTGACCGCCACGGCCACGGTTGACGTGGAAGTGCTCGCTGCGAACGAGCCGCCTGTCGTGAATGCAGGCAATGCGCAAACGATCGTTTTACCGGCGACAAGCGCAACGCTCACAGGCAGCGCCACCCCGGCGAACGGCAGCAACATCACAAAGTATGCATGGACGCAGGTTTCGGGGCCTTCTACGGCCGTGATCGCTTCGCAGGGATCAGCAGTAACAGCCGTGAATCAGTTGACGCAGACAGGTACGTACACCTTCCGGCTGACGGCCACCGACGACAAGGGGCTTTCCGCTTCAGCTACGGTTACCGTACAGGTGAACCCGGCCGCCAACATTCCTCCCGTAGCGAATGCAGGCGCCGATCAGCAGATTACGCTGCCGGAAAACGCTGCAGCGCTCAACGGACAAGCTTCCCGCGACGACGACGGTACCATCGCAACCTGGCATTGGGCGCAGGTTTCAGGTCCGGCGCTGGCAACGATCACACTGCCGAACCAATCCAACTCTTCCGTTCAGCAATTAACCATTGCAGGCACATACATTTTCGAACTAACGGTAACGGATAACCGTGGCGCATCTTCCAAAGACCGTGTCACCATCACCGTTACTCCTGAGCCGGCCAAACCGCCGGTAGCCGATGCCGGGCGCGACGAGGAGATCAAGCTCCCCGAAACCGTGGCCACGCTCAGCGGCGGCGGATCGCGCCCTGCTCCGGGCAGCTCCATCAGCAAATACCAATGGACGCTCGTGAGCGGAGGAGCTGAAGGCGTGCATATCAGCGTACCCACGGCCGCACAGTCGTTCGTTGCCTTCCGGTACGCCGGTGTTTACGTTTTCAGGCTGACCGTTACCGACGCTAATGGCCGTACAGATTCGGATGAGATGACAGTGACCGTTCTCGAAGGGAATAACAGCCACAACGGGGTGAAAGTGGAACTGACGCCGAACCCGGTGCAGGATCAGTTGCGCGTGTCGATCAACCTTCCCGATGAACAGGCCGTAACCCTCAGGATTTTCAATCTTTCCGGCGCTTTGCAGGGCACTTACCAGTTCGGGAACATTATCAGCGCGGTGAAATTCGTAGATATGGGATCATTCCCCGGCGGCATGTACATTGTGCAGGTGCAGGCGGGGCCGTATCACCAGGAAACTTTCAAGATCATGAAAGCCAAATACTAAGCGGGAAATCATTCCGCTGTAAAAAAATGCCCGGCCGTAATAGCCGGGCATTTTCGTTATATGCGCGTCTGGACCACCGCGTAGCGCGATTTGATCCGGAGGAAATATTTTTCGAAGCATTCATATGACAGGTAAGCGATCCCGCAGGTGAGCGCCACGCAGGTGAGCGGATAGAGCAGCTCCCAGGTAACGATGCCCGGCGTATGGCCGAATACCTTAAGAAATACGATCATAACGAGTTGGCACACGGGTGTATGGAACAGGTAAATGCCGTAGCTTACTTTTCCCATCGACTTCATGATGGGTTGCTCCAGGTGCAGGACACTGTTTGGGGCAACGGCCAGCAGCATGAGATAGCCGAAAAGGAAGGCATGAATAAAATGGTCGAAATAATATTTGCTGAGCACAGGGATTTGCGCCACGCTGAACACGACCAGCGCCGTGATCAGCAGCATCATCCATTGTACGGCAGGGGAGAACGCAGCCTGGAAGAACCGGGGGAAGCGGTCTTTGTTGAAAAGCAGCCAGGCGGCGAACATGCCGGTCCCGAAAAGCTCCAGCTTATCGAACAGCAACACGTAATTGATGCCGAACAACTGCAAACTGGTTACCGGGAAAAAATAGGGCAGCACCAGGCACAACAGTTTGCTGAGAAAGCCGATCGACAGTAAAATCACGAACAGCGTTTTCAGTTTGTTGCGGAACGCGGCAACCAGCAATGGCCATACCAGGTAAAACTGTTCCTCGATGCAGACAGACCATGTGATTTCCACGATCCCTTTGTTGTAGGGAAAAAAGGCCAGCTGGATGTTGACGGCGAACAGGAGCAGGAACACGAGGTTGACAATCGTGGTTTCGAGCCCGATACCGGTTTCGATCCCCAATTTCGAGAAAACCCAGGGCGCCAGCACGATCATGCCGATGCCGTACGCCAGGTACAGCGGCCAGATACGGAGCATCCGGCGGATGTAGAAGTTCTTGAAATTGATGCGTCCCTTTTCCTTGTTCTCTTTGAAAAGGAGGTAACTGATGAGGAAGCCGCTGAGGACGAAAAACAGGTTCACGCCCATACGGCCCGTATCTTTCAGCATATAGTCCATCCAGGACCAGGAGGATACCCCCTGTTCCGTCTTGAAATACTGCCCGTGATGGAGAATGACCAGCAGGGCGGCAATGAAGCGGATGGCGTCGAGGTTTTTAAAATATACTTTCATTACTGGTTAACGTCGGTTATTTGCGGTACTGGAGCATCCATTCGTAGATGTTCATACCGGTACCATGTTTATTAGCCGGATCGTAGAGCGAAATCCAGGAATGATGCCGGAAACCGGGCACAACCGTCATCTTCGCCAAGCCTGGGCCGTACTTGTTGGTACTGTCTACGTATTTCTGGCTGTCTTCCTTGAAATGCAATTCCTGGTCGCCTGCAAAGTACCAGCTATGCACCTTCGCATCTGCGACCATTTTGAAGTTCTTCCGGTTTTTATCGTCGATGGTAGACACAGACATCGGCACCACGGCCGCGAACCTCGCGGAAAGCGCGGGCTTTTCCGTCAAAGCCATTACCGTAGCCCATCCGCCGGCGCTATAACCGGTCATGTAGATGCGGCTGGGATCGATGCGGTATTTGGCGGAAACGTCGTTCAGCAACCTTTCGATCTCGTCCGGCTTCAATCCCCAGCTGGGCGCCTGCGGTGAAACGACGATGAAGTCATAGAACTTTTTGTCTACCGGGTTTTTAGCCCGTATTTTCTTTCCACGGTTGAGCCAGTAGGGGATCCCTTCCAGCAGCAGTTTCCCGAGATCGTTCCCGGACTTGCTTTTACCGTGCAGATAGATGATGACCGGATAGGCCATTTTGTTGGAATGATAGCCTTCCGGCAGGAATACGAGCGAGCTCACCGTGCTGAATGCAGTCGCTTTCAGCTGAACGGTGTCCCTGGTTTGTTGTGCCTTAGCGGTTGAAACCGTCCACAGCAACATACTGATGAGCGCAACGGGAATATGCTTTTTTGTGAACCGTAACATACAATTGAAATTTATTTTCCTACTACAGTCTCGAGCTTCTGGCCGATAATTTCTTCCAGCTCGAGCCCCACAACGATCAGGTCTCTTTCAAGGTTGAGTTTTCTCACGCGCCCGTCGTTATATTTCTTGGAAATGGCGCTGTATTGTTCGTAAGTGACGCCGCCGGTAGCGAATTTGGCTTCAGCCTGGTCGAAAGCTGCCTGGTCTTCGTCATTAAGTTCCTGCTGAATGGAGAGTTGCTCTTTCGTGGTCACGTAATCCTGGTACTTGGTGAGCACGAGCGCGGTGATCTGGCGTTTGGCAACTTCCTGCTGCTCGGTGGCGATGTCGATGTTGCGACGGGCGATCTTCACGTCGTTGGCTTTACCGATGAAGGAACCGAGGGGTACGTTGATACCTACGTTCCACAGGGGATAATAGAGCTGGGTGCCGTTTTGATTGCCGCCGAGATCACGCATTCTCAGGGTGATTTCGTTCAGGTTCATGCTGGCGGTCACATAGTTCAGCCAGTTGCCGTTGGCTTTGCTCAGCTCTGCCACGGATTTGTCGCGCTCCGCGGTACGGATGCGGATGGCGGGGTTGTTCAGCGCCAGTTCCACCAGTTTGTCTTTGATGGCCTGCTGGCTTTTGGGGGCCTGCTGCGGGTTAGTCTGCGCGATCGAAGACAGCGCGGAGATCAGCAGAAAAGAGAGAATAAATGCTTGCTTTTTCATATTGCATTTGTTTTAGAAATTTTTGAATTCTGATTTTGAGTTGACGCCTCCTCGATCCCGCGGAGGTTCACGATCATGGCTACGGCGCTGTAAAAGAACAGCGCGCCCGGTATCTGCCCGATGGCCACCTGCGCATAATTCGCGATGATATATGCATAGATGCTGGCTACGATGCCGAGATATATAATTTTGAATTCCCTCGACCGGCTCCGGTAATAGTTCCGGATACCGGTAAAAAGGATCGTGAAGTAAATGGTACAGGTCAGGATCAGCCCCACCCATCCGGTTTCGATCGCTACGCGGAGGTAGCCGCTGTCCGGCGGGAACCCCGCGAGCGGGTGCTCCGGGTTGTATTCCAGGCCCAACACACCGCTGGTGGCCACACCGCCGCCCAGGGGGTGTTTGAAAATGTACGGCTGTATCTTGGCGCGGTTCTCGTCGCGCACGTTCAACGATTCATCGTCAGACATCTCGAACGTGGAACGGATGCGATTGATGGTACCGTTGCTGTAGAACGGCCCGAATATCAGCACACAGAACAGCATCATGAACCCGATGGCGAAAAACATCGTCCTCCGGTTGGTGATGGTCATCAGCACGTACAGCGATAATCCCGCCGGGATCATGAAGTAAGCCGTGCGTGTCCCGGAATAGGCCATCCCCAGCGCCATGCACAACGTGGAAAAGAAGAGCCATTTCCGGTCGCGCTTTCTTTCCGCGTTCAGCAACAGGATGATGGAGAACACGACGCCGTGTGCCATGAGGATCCCGAATGAAGTGGGGTCGGAAAGGAAGGAGAACTTCCGGATTTCACCACCCTGGAAATAAAGTTTGTAGCGGATAGGGTCAGACATCACCCAGTTCGTTTCGAACCCGAGCAATCCGAACCATTGCTGGTAACAGCCATACAGCCCTGCAATGGCAGACAATATTACCCATAATTTCACATAATCGATGATCGCCTGGCGGGTATGAAAGATGTGCAGGCCGATAAAATAGATCATGATGAAGTTCAGCGCCTTGCGGACCGTAAACACCCATCCGGCAACGGAGTACATCGACGGGTTGAAAAGCTCTACCATGAGGAAGCCGAAGTTAATGCCGTAGAGCAGGGTAATGATGTTGCTGGAATATTTCCACAGGCGCTCTTTGAGCACGGTTTTCCGGTAATAGATCCCCAGGAACGTAACCGCCAGCAACACATCGCAAACCGCACCCATGGGGATGGCATCGTCGGCGAACCGCTTGATGTAGAACATGAAAAAACCCAGCACCGTCACGATGTAAAAACCGTTGCGGGTGTTGAAAAGACAAATGAGCGCCACGGTGATGCCGATAAGCCCTGCGGCGATAACCAGCCCCAGGCGCTCGTCGATATAGCTCACGACATATCCGATCACGCCCGCCACCAGCGCCATCGCCACCCAGAAGTAGGGCGTGTCTACCAGCGAAGAAACCGTCCGGTTCCGAAGTATAAATGCGGTCAGCGCTTTCATCAGAAGAACAATATTTTAAGACAGAGGAATATCATGGTGAACGCGAGGAACGCGGTCACCATGATCTCGAGGATCCTGTCGTTTGAAAATCTGTTATCAGGCATTTTCAGTTGTTTTATGCGTTACGGAATCGAGTGCGCGCTCCAGTGCCGCCAGGGAATTTTCCCAGGTGTGCGACAGTGCGAAGGAGCGGCGCCGCGCCGGCATTTCGGTATCGTTTTCCGCCAGGCCTTTGCCGATCGCCGCGGCGTATTCGTCTGCGTTGCGGGAGAGATAAACATATGGCGCAAACATGTTCATCGCCTCGGTGGCCGTGGCTACAACGGGTTTGCCGAACGCCAGGTACTCGTCGATCTTGCGCGGGTAATTCCCGATGGTCATGGGGTTTACGAGCTGCGGGTTGATGCAGACGTCGAACGACTGTATCCACGACGGAAGTTCCGCTGCCGGCCGGTTGCCGGTGAAAAGCACATTGGCCATGGCATGGAGGGAGCTTTGGCGGAAGGCTTCGTCTTCCGGGCCTACGAGCACGAATTGCCATTCGGAGTGTTTGGCGGCGAGGGTTTCCATCAACCGGATGTCCAGCCGCGAAGCGATCAGCGCGCCCACGTATCCGACTATGGGTTTGCCGCTGTCCTGCAAAAGCGGGTTCGGGGAACCGTTTCCATTTTCCATCCAGCTGAAATCGCAGCCCTGGCCGATGTCGAACGACGAAGGGTTGTGGCGGCGGGCATACGAAGCGAGCCAGGAGGAATTAGCGGCAACGAGGGTCGCTTTCGCCATCAGCGCATGTTCCAGCCGCACGCCATGACGCCGGAAATAAGGCTGGCTGGTGAGATTGTCGCGGATATAATAGATCGTGCCGCTGATGCCGTCCAGCATTTCGGGGAGGTAAAAGGCACGGAAAAAATCGTTGTCGATGAAAAGGAGCGGGTCCCTGAACCCGAGGCGCGCCGCAGCATCGTTGATGGCATCGGCGAGCCGGCGGTTATTGATACGGTTGAAACGGTCGAACAGCCCGGCGAAAGGGATCCAGTTGATGGATTCGAGCAGGGCGCGGGGATCGAGCGTCCAGAGATTGGGCGTAATATTGCGCAGGTCGGGCGCCTGGCCGGCGATGCTTTGCTTGCGCACGATCGTTTTCGGGTCATTTTTCTCGCGGAACGCGGAAATACGGTCGAGCGCGCGGTTAACATACAACACGCGGTTGCTGCGGGCCATTACGGCGGCAATATTTTTGCAATTGCTGCCGATCTCAATGTCCCAGGGCTGCAGCCCCACGATGATGATATCTTTGTTCTTGATCATTCGGAGCCGGGTTTTAGGATGAAACGCTGACGGAGCACCTGGTACATTTCCGGGTAAAAGCGGAAGGAATAACCGATCGTCCGCAGGAAATTCGTGCCCAGCGTCTTCCGCAGATACACTTGCGTGATAAGGAAACAGATGAAATAGGAAGTCATCATCCCGTACGCCGCGCCATGCAGCCCGAAGGCTTTCGTAAACCCGTAACAGATGGGAACGTTCAACAGCGCGGTAGTGGTGATGACGTAAAAGTTCATTTTCGGTTTGCCGATAGAATCCATGATGGTGCCGAACTGCTTGATGAAAGGGAGGAACAGCCCATAGAGGATCGTCAGTTGCAGCAGGGTAGCGGCTTCCATATACGCGGCACCGGCGATGATGCCGATCACCAGGCGCGGCAACAGCAGGATAACGATGCTGGCCGGAACGGCGATGGCGAGAATGGAGCCTACCGCCTTTTCATAATAATACCGCACACCGGCCAGGTTGCCGCCTTCCATCATTTTGGCGCTGCGGGGGAAAAGGATGTCGCCCAGCACCTGCGAAGGCATGTCTACCAGGTTGGAAACCCGCAGGCAAACGCCGTACATGGCCACGGCAGGCGCGGAGATGAGGGAGGAAACGATGAACTGGTCGGTATTGCGGAAAATGCTGGAACTGATGTTGGTGGCGAATACGAACCGCCCGAACTGCCAGAGCCTGCCCATCCATTCCGCATGGAATTTCACCGCGCCGGAAATGAACTTCCGGGCGAAGAACCATCCCGCCACCGTTCCCGCCACTATACCGGCGTTGAAATACAGCACCAGGTCCAGCAGCCCGATCGGCCCCTGGAACACCAGGTGCGCTACGATCAGGCCGAAGGCCGTGCCCTGGCGGCAGGTATACGCCCAGAAAATCCCCTTGAAATCCGCATTCGCGTTCTGCATCCATTCAAAATGAGAAAAGGGGATGAGCAACAGCAACCCCGGCAGGAAGAACCATACCACCAGGTCGAGGTCCGGCGCCTGTAACACGCCAGCCAGCGGAACGATGGCCACTGCCAGCACGATCCCGGTCAACAGCGTGATCACCACGTTCAGCCCCAGCGCCGCACCTTCGATATGCCGGTGCGATTCCGCGGGATGGCCGTTGATGTATTTGATCACCGCATTTTTGACGAGCGATTGCCGGCATATTTCGATGATGCCGGTGATCATGAGGAAGAGGTTCCACACACCCATCTGTTCTTTGGTCAGGAAGCGGGTGAGCAAGAGTACGCTCCCGATTCCGAACAAAAGGACGGCGGCCTTCTGCAATCCGCTGTAGATGCCGGATTTCAGCCAGTATGAGTATGTAGGTGCAGGCATATCGGTTTTACTTCAATTTTTTATAGTTGCTACTTTCTGCGGTACGGGCCTTTCCAGGCTATACAGCCACCAGGCCCCGCAGCGCATCGCCAGGCGGTACAGCAGGATCGGGACTACCACCGCCAGCGGAAGGCAGATCGCCAGGAGCACGGGCACGCTGGTGATGCCGAAAATCTTGACGAGCGCCATCCTCGCCGCAGAAGCCACGAGCACATGCGAAACATAGATGTAGAGCGAATGGAAACCCGCCACCTTCAAGGGCTTCAGCACGTCGTAGCGTTGCAGCAGGAACGACAGGCTGAGCATGGAAGCGCACCCCGTCAGCGCGATCACCGCAAAAAGCACGGGCTGGTATTCTTCCACGTACAGCGTACTGCCGTGCTGGAGATTGGCGTGCAGGAAGTACCATTGTCCCCCCACAAATACCGGCAGCAGCACGAAAAACAGTTTCCAGGAGCTGTAAATGGTATACTTCGTTTGGTCCAGCATCCAGTTGGATACCAGCTCGCCGATGGCGAAAAACACGTAGTAATGGCAAATGTCGTACAGGAAACCCAGGTCGATGTGCTGTACCGAAACATAACTGCTCAGCAGGTACAGCGCCGCTCCGAGCACCAGTTGCGCGCCTACTTTCATTTTCAGTCTTTCCCGCGCGATGATGTACAGCACCGTCACGTTGAACAGGGCGTAGAGGTACCAGAACTGGTCGATCCGGCGGGGATACAGGAATACATACCCGTAATCGGCCCAGCTCCGGTCCGCATTCACATATCCGCTCAGGGCGAACTGGATCGTTATCTGGATGAACGACCACAAGATATAGGGATAAAGCAGGATGCTGAATTTGTTGCGGATGAGACCCGACAAATCGCGCTTGGCCAGGCTTTTGGCGATGAAAATGCCCGACAGGATGAAAAACAGCGGCATGCGGAAGCTGTAGAAAATGATGTTGGCATTCTCCAGCCACTGGTACTCGGCTGCATCCACACCGGAACGGGTGATCCCTTCGAAGATGTGGCGGTATAATACCAGGATGATAGCGATGCCCCTGGCGTAATCTATCCACGCCAGCCTGTTGCCCTTTGCCATGCCGTTCTGCGTCTGACTCATCAGAGATCGATATTTTGTTGCTCTACCAGGTTCAGCACCGCGCCGGTAAAGTGGCCGTTCAGCGATGCCAGGTAGTCGATGGATTCCTTGTCGGTCTGCTTGATGCTCGATCTGGCCGATACAACGGCGATGATGGTATCGGCATATTTCAGCAGTTCTTTACTGTCTGACCGTTCGTTCAGCTGCGCACCTTCCAGGAAGATAAAGTCGTACCGCGATTTCAGCGCGCTCATCTGTTCCAGCAGGTTACCGGGGCGCAGCACTTCGGCAGGCGTGAATTGTCCGCCCTTGCAGCCGATCACGTCTACGTGTTCGATACCGGAAGGGGAAACAAGGGTGGCCAGTTGTTTTTCGAAGCTGTCGGTTTCTGCGAGGGTGAAATCCTCCAGCACGGGTTTCGCTTCGAAATCCTGCGTGAGCGTGTTATGCGGGAAATTGGTGTCGATGATCAGCACTTTCTTGTGGCTGAGGCTGAGGCTGTGGGCCAGGGCCTTAATGATGGTGGATTTGCCTTCGCCGGCGCGCGGACTGGTAAACAGGAAAACTTTTTTACCGCTATGTCCAACTTCATAGCGCAGCTTCCGGAGCAGTTCGCGGAAAGCGCCGCTTTGTGCGGGGAGCGCATCGTCGGTGAAGATATTGCTGAAAGTGACGCGTTTCATGTTCACCCGGTTCACCACGCCCATGAGGCGCAGGTCTGTCACCTTCTGGAATTGGGAAGGAGTTTTGATGGACAGATCGATGTATTCCATGAAGATGATGGAGATGCAGCAGAATACGAACATCGCCATGGCGGCCATTGCCAGGATGATAATGCGTTTGCTGGGCTCGGGCTCTACGGCGGGTTGGCCATACAGGATCTGGCGGAAGTTCTCCATCGGCGCGATGCGGTTGTTGAGGGCCGCATCGTAACGGGTTTTTACGCCTTCGTATTCCTGCTGTGCCAGTTCCACTTCCTTCTGGAGGGCGAGGTTGTTGGCGCTGCGGGATGCAGCCGCACCGATGCTGGAGTTCAGCTGGCGGACCTTGATCTCGTAATCGGTAATGTTCTGTTGGGAACTTTTGATCTGGAGCTCCAGATCGCTTTTCTTCTGAAGGAGATCGGCTTTGGTTGCGCCGCCGGTTGCACCGGGCGTAACGGCGGCCATGGCTACCAGTTTATTGCGGTAATCCGCTTTCCTGGCGAGGTATTTATTATACAGCTCGGTGTTGTTGCTGCCTTTGGCCTGGTAGTCGTTCAGGGCGTCATTCATGAGCTTGCGGAGGTTCGCCAGTTCGTTGTTGGCGGTGTTCCCGCTTGCGGCGGCCGCACTGTTGCTCTGGTCGATTTCCGCCAGGCGGGCGTTTACCTGTTGCAGCGACAGGGTAGCGGTATTCAATAAGGTACGCTCGTCGGCCAGTCTGTTCTCGAAATTGCTGATCTGTTCCAGCTTGCTGGAGCTTTCTACAGAGGCGTCCATCGTGCCCATGGTCTTGATATTGCCGATCTTGCCGTCCAGCTCGCCTTTCTTCTGGTCTACGAGCTTTTGCAACGTTTCGATGTTCTGCGCCGATTGCATATTGCGGGACGATTCGTAGTTCCGGAAAAACTCGGTCACGATCTGGTTCACGAAATAGGCAGACAGCTCGGGGTTCGCCGAACGGTACTGAATGTCGATATAATCGGTACGCGCCACGCGGCTGGCGTAGAGCACATACCGGAATGTTTCGAGATCGTATTTGTAGAGTTTGAGGATCTCCAGCACCTGCCGCTCTTCGGGGTTGTAGGAGCTGAGGAGCTTTTCCTCGTTGTATTTCTGGCTGAGTATTTTGATGGCCTTGTCTTTGTCCATGGCCTTATATACATCGCTGTTTTTGTCTTCCGGGGTCAACTGGCGGAACTCCTTACCGGGGTTCTGAAGGTCGTGGAGCAACATGTTGTAACCGGTCATACCCAGTACACGAGGCGATTTCAGGGCTTCGATGACGTTGCTGAACTTGGCGTCGATCTCGTAGATGTTAAAGCTTTCGTCTTTCAGTTTCACCTGTTCGTTACTGGTAAAACCGGTAGCGATCTGGGAAACGGATTTGTAAAGCTTTTCCTGGTTCATGGTTAACAAGAAGGCACCGACAACCGCCATCAGAGTGCAAATGATAATCAGCCATTTCCTTCTCAACAACGCTTTCAGCAGATAAATCAGGTCCATATGGATGCTTTTGTTAAAGTGTGAAATTTTCTAATCCGACAAGCCCGAAAAAATCCGGTTTGACCCGGATTTTTTCGGTAATCATTTTAAAGGTTAGAATCGTTAATAATTGCTTTTAATCAATTTAGCCGAGTTGACGATTTTGCTTCCATCTACCAGTTGCAGGAGGTACAGGCCACCGGGGATGCGGCTGGAGCCCATATCGAGGAGTACGCGGTGCGTGCCTGCGGGCAGTTTGCCGAGCATCTTCGTGTGTACCGATCTGCCGGAAACGTCTGTCACATTCAGGATGAAGTTGTTTTGAGACTTGCCGTCGCTGATGATCTCTACGTTTACGTTGGAAATGAACGGATTCGGGTACGTCTTATCGATCCTTACACTGGTTTCCAGGATTTGCTCGCCTTTGTTGTTGGCAGCTTTCTGGAGAATGAGGTCCGGATCGATCTGGCTGGCTTCCGGTGTGTACGACTGGATCACCAGGGCGCCGATGTAACCGTAGATCGACTGTCCGCCGGCGGTTACCGAGATCAGGACTTCACCGTTTTGGTCGGGCGATACGTCGTTGATCTGCGTGGTCTGGTTGATGTTGTATCCAGCGTTCAGGGAAACCATTTGTCCGTTGATGGTATAGATGGAAGTACGGTCGCCCGCGCCATCGCGGCTTGCGAAGAATACGAAGTTGTATTTCTTGGCAAGGTTCAGGCCTTTGATCTTGAGCTGTCCGCTTTCGTTGATATCCACCCAGTACGTGCTGCTGATAACGTTGTCGGGATAAATACCGCTGTTGTTGCCGGTGTTCATGCCGTACGGGTTATCGCCCGTAAAGGCTTTGTGGATCACCATGGTCATACCGGTATTTTCGTTGTTATCATCCTTCAGGTTCGGGAATTCCAGGCCCTGTGCAGGAGCGGAGTTGGTGTTATTCCACGGTGCACCTGCGGGGTTGAACACGTTGAAGTTGATGTACACCGCATTGCGGAAGGTTGCCGCAGTGGCGATATTGCTGAAATCGGACTGGATGGCGGCTTTCAGCGCGCGCACCTTGTAGTAGTAACGGGTATCGATACCGAGGCCGTTATCTGTATAGGTGTTCACGTTGTTGCCTACCGTTGCGCGAAGGGTGTAGTTCACCTTGTCGGTAGAACGCCATACTTCAAACCCGGTTTCGTTGTTCGAATTGTCGAGCCAGTTCAGCTGGATGCTGGTCTTGGACTTGGCAAGTGCGGTGGCATTGCCCGGCGCGAGCGGCGTACCGTTGTCGAGGTAGTACTGGATCACTACGGAGTTGATGTAACCGTAAGCTGCACCGGTAGCCTGTTTAACGGTAAAGTCGATGTTGCCGGAAGCATCAGGGCTGATACCGTTGATCTGAACCGTGTTGCGGGTATTGTTGGCCGCGTTCAGAGTTACGGTGCTGCTGCCAACGGTGTATTCCGTGTTCTTGTTATCGTTACCCTGGCGGCTTCCGAGGAAGATCAGGTTGTAACGGTAAGTGGCATTCAGGTTGGAGATGCGGATCCTCCGGGCGGTAGCTTCACTCGTGTAATAATTGCTCGCCAGCACATTGTCGGGGTATACACCGGAGTTGTTGCCCGTTGTGGAGCCCACGGTATTGGTACCGGTGAAACCATCGAGCAGTTGGATCCGGATGCCGGACAGGGTACCGGTTTCATCGGCCAGGTTAGCGATCGCCGCATTGGCGCCGGGATACGAGTTGAAGTTGTTCCACGGAGCGTCTGCAGGCAGCGTCTGGTTGAAGTTCACATATACGGTAGTGATGTTCTTATCACGCACCTGGATGGTGAACGTCCGCGTAGAAGCACCACCATGGTTGTCGGAAGCGGTCACGTTGATGTTCGCGAAGCGGCCAACGTCTCCGGAAGACGGTACGATGCTGATGCTGCCGGTACCATCGCCATTGTCGGTCAGGGTAGCGAACGGCGGCAGGTTGGTAGAACGCAGGGTCATCACATCACCGGCATCGTCGGTCGCATGCAGCGGGATGGTGAAGGTTTCGTTGTTCTTGATGCTTACGTTGCCAATGCTGTCGAATTTCGGGTTGTTGTTGCCGGTCAGGATACCGATGGTGTCGGTGTAGCCGGAAGGACCGTGTTCATTCACAGCGCGGAGCGTATAGTAGTATTGCGTGCTGGCCACCGAAGTTGCGTCGGTGAAGCTGGTAGCGTTGGCATTGCCACCGGCGGGGTTCAGCAGGGTGAACGGACCGGCGGGTGCGGATGCACGGTATACTTCGTAGGCAGCTTCATTGAAGGCTACGTCTTTCCAGCTCAGTACCACGCCACCGGAAGACGGTGTTGCGGCGAACTGGGTCGGCTTGGCCGGAGCGTTGCCGTCGTCGTAGTTCACCTGGATCACCAGGGCGTTGATGTAGCTCCAAACGGAACCGGCGCCATTCTTCATCGTGATGAGAATTTCGTTATTCGCATCCGGTGAAATGTTATTGATGGAAACGGTGTTCTGGGTATTCTTCGCAGCCTGCAGGGAAACCGTGGTGCCGCCAACGGTGTAGTCGGTCATGCGGTTATCGGTCACATCTGCACGCGCGCCGAAGAAGGTCAGGTTGTACTTGCTGGTGGCGCTGAGACCAACCAGTTTGAACGTTTGCGCCGTAGTATTGCTCCAGTAGGCGGTCTTCATCACGTTATCTGGATACACACCGGAGTTGTTGCCGGTAGAAGTACCGAAGTAGTTCGAACCGTTGCCCAGTGCGCCCCAGTTGCTCGTTACGCGGATACCTACAGCGGTGGTGGCGCCTGAATTGTCTTTCAGGTTAGCGAACAGATCGTTCAGCACCGGTTGTTTGTTGGTATTGTTCCACGGTGCGGGGGCGGGGTAAGAACCATCGGTGAAGTTCACGAAGATCGTTCTGCTCGGGTTCACATCGTTTACGGTGATGGTGAACGATTTGGTATCGATGCCGCCTCTGCCGTCGTCCGCTTTCACGGTTACCGCATAAGTACCTGCGTCGATGAAGCCCGGTGCGAGCGCGATGCTGGCGCTGTTGCCCGAAGGCGTGAGCGTTGCGAATGCCGGCAGGCCGGTTGCGCTCCAGGTCACGGTTTCACCTGCGTTGTTATCGGTAGCGGAAAGGGCAACGTTAGCCGTAGCGTTTTCGTTCAGCGAAACGTTGGTAACAGCCCCGATCACCGGTGAGTAGTTATCGTTAACGGTCAGGTTGAAGGAGGAGTTGGTAACGCCGCCATGCTGGTCTGTTGCCGTTACGGTGATGTTGTTGTACACGCCTTCGTTGGCCTGCGTGGGGTTGAACGTCAGGGTGGCAGTGCCGCCGCTGGTGTTGAACTGGCCGAATGCAGGTACGTTGGCGGATGTGATAGTCACGGTTTCGCCGTCAGGATCGGTAGCGGTCAGCGCCAGTACCAGCTGCGTACCATAACGTACAGAGCGGTTTTCGAGCGGAGTGAGCGCCGGTGCCGTGTTCAGCGTGGCTTTGTTGGCCGTGTTGCTGAATGCGGAGCTGCCGCCTTCGTTTTTCGCCAACACCTTATAATAATAGGTCACATTGGCGAACAGGCCGGTATCGGTGTAGTTCGCCTCAGATCCTGCATTAGCAGGGATGGAGGTGAACAGGCGGAAGTTGGACGCGTCGTTGGCCGAACGGTAGAGGTCGAAAGCCGTTTCGGTAGTGGAGTTGTCGTTCCATTTCAGCTGGATGCTGCTGCCGCTGAGCGCGGTCAGTGCCAGGGCGGTCGGCGCAGCCGGGATAGCCGGCATGGCGAGCGTTTTGGCCGTCGCGTTCTTGTTCACGTACATCGAGTCGGGGATGAGGCGTTTGCTAACGCCAGGCCCTGCGTAGCTGGTCGTGAGCGACTGGCTGCCGCTTCTTTCGTAGAAAGTAACGTGGATCTGGTACTTTCCGGCGGTCAGCGATTTGCTGCCGCTCTTCTCGGTCGGGCCGTTCTGGTGGTCGTTGCTTACCACGAGGTTAGATTCGGTGAAGTTGCCGATGTACAGCTTGCTGCCGTCGTTGGAATTCGTATAGAAAGTATAGGTTCCAGTGGTCGGGATATTGATCCATCCGGAGAACTTCAGGGCAAACGCATCTTCTCTCGGCCGTACGTCCAGCGTAACGTTAGAAGTCAGACCGGTTGCAACAGGTGTCAGCGTGCTGAAGTTCGGGAGGGCAGTAATGCTGGTGGAGGTATTGTATGCGCTGTACGAGAACCCACCGGTTTCATTGGGGTGGAATCCGGACGCACCGTACTTGTTGATCGCCTGGATGCGGTAGTAGTAAGCAGTGGAAGCGTTGAGGCCGCTGTCCAGGTACGCTACTTTATTCGCAGCGGCGGTATTCACGATGCTGAACGGACCGGCAGCGCTTTCTGCACGGTAGATTTCAAAGCCGGTTTCGTTGTTGCTGCTGTCTGACCAGGTGAGCTGGATCTTGTTGTAAGACAGAGTAGTGGCTTTGATATTGCCCGGTGCTTTCGGAAGGGTGCCGCCCGGAGCGGTATTGAGGTCTTTGAAGTATTCGGCCGGGATGGTTTGCTTGGTGCTGCCAACGCCGTGTGCCGTGTTCTTCCAGGAAACGGTCATGGCTTCGCCACCGCCCTGTTCGAAGAACGCCATCGCGATCTTGTGCATACCTGCCGTGAGGAACTTGGTGCCTTCGCGGTCTTGCGTGCCGTGGAGACCGTCGTTGTTCACGAGTGCCGTGGCGGCATTGTCGTAGTCGGTATCGATCCACAGCTTGCTGCCGTCGTCGGAGTTGGTCACGAAGGTATAGTTACCGGTAACGGGAATGCGGATCTGGCCTTCCCAAACGAAACCGAACTGATCGTTGCGGTTGCGGACGCTGAGGTCGGGAATTTCGGAAATACCTGTCTTGATCGGCGTAAGGGTGTTGAAGTCGGGCAATACAGACCAGTTGCCTTCATAATAACGGTAGTTAAGGCCGTTAGCTACGGGGCGGGTGCTCACCTGGTTGCTCCTTGTAGAAGTGTTGCCGGCAAGGTCGCGGGCTTTCACCACAAAGGTGTACAGGCTGTCCGATTTCAGGTTGAACACGGTAAACTCGTCTTCCGTGGCATCTACGGTGTAAGATTTGAGGCTGTTTACGTAGATGTCGTATTTGAATACGCCTACATCGTCGTAAGACGGGCCCCAGGTCAGTTTCACCGATGTGGTGGAAGTACCCGAGATCGCGAGGTTAGACGGAGCGGACGGCGGATTGCTGTCTACCTGGGTAGTGGCCGTTGCTTCATTGCTTACTGCAGAAGCGGCGGTAGCGTTCACCGCACGCAATACGTAGTAGTATTTCGTGTTGGGGGAGAGGTTGTTGTCGGTATAAGTAACCGCGTTCTGAGCCGTGATGCCGATCAGCTGGTAATTGACGCCGGCCGAATTGGAACGGTACACTTCGTAGCCGGTTTCATTGTAAACGGCATTCGGATTGTCTGTCCAGTCGATCAGTGATCGCTGTTTTGCTGATAGCGGTGGCGGTGAGGCCGGATGCGGGTGCCGGCGGGTTGGGACCGTTGGCGGGGATGATCGTGAAAGGAGCGGACCATTCGCTGGAGCAACCGAATTTCTCGGTCACGTTCGCCTGGTATTGACCGGGCGCGTTCACCGTCTGCGTTTGTGCGGTACCGATGATAGCGGGGTCGCCTACTTTGCGCCATTGGTAAGAAGTATAGCCTTCGGGCAGGGTCAGCACCACATAGTTTTTGCCGTCTACAGCGGGGATGACTTTACTCATCAGGCCTGCGATGGAGAGCGGCGGTGTTTGGGTCGCTTCTTTCTGTTTAACAACTACGGGTGTGGGCGACCAGGGAGACCATTCGGTGCCTCTTTTGATCCTCGCATCGTAGGTGCCGAATTCAGTGGCCGTGTATTCGAAGGTGGTGGCACCTGGGATCAGGGTACCGTTTTTCCGCCACTCATAACCGTCGAAGCCCGGGGTAAGACCGAGCACAACGCTTACGGTTTCTCCGGGGCAGAATTCGTTGTGGCCGAATGCGGGCCAGGGGTTCGCTTTGTGCTGGCGGTTGATGAACGGCCAGAAGTCGGCTTCGTCCCACGCAGTGTTCCAGATACCGTGGCCACCGTTGGGATACAGGGTCATCTTGGCATTACCACCTGCATTCTGATCGGCCGTGATAACGGCTGTGGTGGTGGAAGGGTGGGGGTTGTTGTCCAGCCCGCCCTGGAAAATCCATAACGGGATGTTCTTGAAAACGTTTACCTGGTCGCGGTAGGCGATGGAGCAGCCGCTGATAGGCAGGAAACCGGCAACTTCCTTGGGATAGCGGAACATGAATTCCCATGTTTCGGTACCGCCGGCGGAAAGGCCGTTCGCGAAAATTCTGTCGGGGTCGAGCTTGTTGTTCAATTTCAGCTCGTCGAGGATCTGTTTAACAAAATCGTACTGGGGTTGACCGAAAAAGCCGGTAGTGCTTTGCGGAACAAGGATGAATCCATCGAACTTACCATTGTCGACAGCAGCACAGAATTTGCCGCCACCATGGTACAGGGAATACTCGTTGTCATAAATGCCACCACCTTCACCACGGCCATGCCAGAAGATGAAAATGGGGTATTTCTTACCATCACTGACACCGTGTTGGTAAGATTTGGGGAATTTCAGGCGGAAGGGCATCCCACTCAGGTAGTAGCATTTGTAGGAATCCTTGTTCGAGAAATTCACGGAAGAGCGGACGGTGCGCACCCATTTGGAAATGGTGCCCCAGGTCGGCGTTTCCGGAGGATCGTTGGGGTTGTAGGTAATCACCGGGTCAGCGGGATTAAATACCTGTGCCGAACCGGGAAATGCAAATCCCAGCAGGCAAGCTAATAGTAACAGGTAAAATTGTCGCATATGGTAAGTGTTTCAGTATGTTCAATTTGAAACTTACCCAGCAAATGAATGGACAGTCATTAATTTTTCAGCCTACTCAATCACTGAGCGGCTTTTCGAAGGAAAACGGTTAAAAAAAGTGGAGGTTTTTTGAGAGGATAAGGTTGGGGCTTTAATTCAGGATGTAAAACTAGGAAATATTTCCATTATTACAAATATTTTAAGCGCATTAACAAATGATTTAAGTTGCAGGCTGGCGGCCGTGTACGTCGCTTTTCGGCAAAGACCCCACTGCGGGCCGTTTGCGGGGGCCATGCAGGTAAAAGCCGATTTTCGTGTACCGCACCCACCACTGATAGGTAGCCAGGCTTACCGCGATGGTTACCCCAAGCGCGATGGCATATTTGGCCGGGCCCCAGAAATCGAAGCGGCCGATATACATCTGCACCGCGCCCAAGAGCCCCACATGCACCAGGTACACCCAGTAAGAGGCGTCTGAAAGGTACCGCACGGCCGGCCGTTCGGCGTTTACCCAGCGCAGAAAGACTCCGGCCACGCCCGTTACCAGGCATATCGTAGCCGTAGTAACCCCGGCCTGCAGCAACGCCCTGTTCACCTCCGGCGCTTCCGGCGCGATCTTCACCCATCCCACGACCGATCCTACCACCACGCCCGCCAGCGTAAACGGCAGCGCGTAGCGTTTCAGCAATGGGAAAATCCGACGCATATGGTGGTGCAGCACCCATCCCGCCAAAAAGAAAATCCCGTAATACGTCAGGAAAGAAACTTTAGGCATCAGCCCCGGCGCATACTCTACGAACGGCGACGAAAACATCCACAGGCTCACGTAACTGCCACATGCCATCAACACGAGGATCCCGCCGGGCGAAAAATCGCCATGGAAGAACTTCAACGGCAGCAACCGCTTCGCAGCATCGCTGCCTATCACTTTGTAGGCCACGAGCCCCACGGCATACAGGATCGACAGATAATACAGGAACCACAGGTGCAGCGGCCCCCTCCAGGTAAAAATATCCTTCAGCACGGCCGAAACCGTTGCCCCATTCCAGGGCAACCCCGCTTCCGACACGCGCGCCACCGCCGCAGGCAGGTAGGTGAGCGGCAGTATCGTGAAAAGGCCCACCACGAACGGAATGAGTATCCGCTGCGCGCGATGGCGGATAAACGGCCGGGGACCGATCTTCAGGAACAACAGCCGGAAAAAGAACCCCGCTATGACGTAGAACAGCTGCATCCGGAAAATATGGATGAAGAAGAAAATATAGTCGTACGAAATGTCGGTATAATACGGATCATGGTACAACCCTTCGAAATGATCGTACGTGTAGGGCATGGCCGCATGCAGCCCCACGCCGAGGAACATCGCCAATGCACGGAGCGCGTCCATGCTGGAAATACGGCCTTGGCCGGAAGGTGCTGTATGGGGTGCCTGACTCATGAATTTTGCAGTGTTGGGGCGCGTACCGCTTTGTCCCACGCGGCTTGCTGTTTTTTACGGATAAATCGGAAAAATCCTTCGTAAATGGACACATTCATGAACACAAAATAAAACGGCACGTAGGCCGGTTTGAATTTGATATCGCGCATAGCCAGCGCCCAGCCCGTTAAAGCCGCCGCGTAAAAAACGCACTGCGCCGCCAATAGTATCGAGTATATGCCTCCATAACCCGCCAGCACGAGCCAGATGTTGGTGATGAGCGCCACCGGAAGGCTCAGGGGCGCCAGCGTCCACCGCAGCACGCGGTGGCCCAGGTACTGGAACGTCAGCACCGGGTGCCGGAAGAAATTCAGCAATCCGGCGAGCCGGCTGATCGCCTGGAACCCGCCCGCACTGATCCGCACCTTCCGCTTATGCTCTTCGCCGATGCCGGCCGAAGGGCTTTCCATCGCGTAGGCATCCGGCGCATAGGCGATCCGGTAACCTTCGGCGCAGATCCGGAGGGAAATGATAAAATCGTCGAGCACCACGTCTTTCTCAACGGGCCGGTACAATTCCGTTCGCACGGAAAACAGTTCGCCCGCAGCGCCCACCACACTGAAAAGTTCCGCATCCAGCCGCTTGAGCAGCGATTCGTATTTCCAGTAAATGCCCTCCGCGTTCTCCGCTCCGCCTTCCCCCGCGATCACTTTCTTTTCGCCTGCCACGCCGCCGCACCGGGGATCCTGGTAATGGCGGACGATACATTTCACCGCCTGATCGTTCAATAACGTGTTGGCGTCGCAGAAAATAACGATGGGCGTCTGCACCTGCTGCATCGCACGGTTCAGTGCGGCCGTTTTGCCCAGGCGCGCCGGTTCGTGCATCAACCGAACGGAAGGGTAGGAGCCCACGATCGCATCGGTACCATCCGTGCTGCCGTCGGTGATAAATAATATATGCAGTTTCCCTTCGGGATAATCGAGGGCAAGCGTATTGGCGATTTTTTCGCGGATGAAACCGGCCTCATTATAGGCGGCCACGACAAGCGTAGTTTCCGGGAAATAGCCGTCGGGCAAGGGTTTGGGACGGCGGAAGAGGCGCTTCAGCCGCACCGCTGCGGCCACGACTATCCCGTAACCCAAATAACTGAAGAACAGGATAAAAAGACTGAGAAACAATATGACTTTAATGGTGATCATCTGGTTTGGGGGTCATTTCAGCTGCCAAATTATATAACAATCCTGATATTCAATTCAGGATTACGGTCGTCCACTTACTTAAATTCATCGTTTACTATCGATAATCTGTATTTCACGAGAAAAAAGCATGCATTCGCAAATTTCAGATATTATTTTTTTTGGGGTGACGTACTTTTGCACCAGTACAGAGAACGAAAGTAATGTTCCTTGTTTGCCGACCTCTTTTCAAATCTAATGTGAAAAATTTTATTTGCGCGATTTGAAAATAAACTTATAATTTTACTTCAGCTTTTGTACGACCCTATAATTCTAACCATTCCTCTGAGTAATTCCTGCAATAATTTAACCTCCGGTACCGCAGTGCCAGCGCATCGCGTTGCATTATAACTGCAATAGTTCCGGAATCCTGACCAAATCCTCCCTGGAAAATCAAAGATGACCACGCGGGGCTACATGCCTTTTGCCTGTTCGCCGCAGTGGAAGAAAACTAAATCTTTATTTTCTAAACGTAGGAAACAATGAAGAAGACTATACTCGTAGTAGACGATAGCGTGCATATCAGAATGTTGCTGGAAGCCATGTTGCAGCATAAATATAAAGTGTATACGGCGGAAGACGGACTGAGCGCCCTCATGTGGCTCGCAGCCGGCAACACACCGGACATTATCATCACCGACATCCAGATGCCGCGGCTGGACGGCTGGGAGCTGATCAGCAACCTGAACAGCAACCTGCTTTTCAACGACATCCCCGTGATGGTGCTCACCGGCATTTCATTGCACGATGTCAATTTTGTTCACCCGAACGTGGTTCACGTCATCAACAAACCTTTCGACCCGCGTGATCTTATAGAGAAGATCGGGCATCAGCTCAGCCGACAGCTGCCCATGGCCGCGAACGGATGAAACGCATCCGCGCTCATACCGCTATTAGCTATTGAATAACACCTATAATCCGAACATGATGATTCACCATTTGTCATTACCCCTAAAAAAAGAAGTTACGACCAAGGTAGTACCCCTGGCTGCGAGCGCGGCAAGGTCCTGGGCGCTTTGTATAGGCGATCCGGGATTCATGCAGCGCATGCAGCCAGACAGGCCCGACCGGCTCCTGGTTGTCAGCAGCATTCATTCCGCCGCGAAAATACTGCGGGACCAGCTGCCGATGGATGTGAAGCCGTCATATATCATTTGCAACATCAGCTCCACGGGCAGGCCCGCGGAACTGGTAAAGCAGATCCGCTCCCTCGATGCGCTGGCAGACGTGCCCATGTTCGGATATGTGCAACAGCTTACGCCGGAACTCCGCCAGCAGATCCGTTCCGCCGGCGGCATCGATAACCTGGTAACGGCCGAAACTTCGGTCGATGAATTCATTTCCATCCGCGACCAGGCCATCCGTCTCCGCTCGCTCGCTACAAAGCCCGCGCAGACCACCGGCGATATCAAGCCCCGCAGGGCCCCTTCCGCCTACGTTAACCATTATGTAAAAAGAGGGATCGACATCCTCGCCGCAGGGACCGGGCTGCTTATTCTCAGCCCACTGCTGCTGCTCATCGCCGCGCTTATCAAACTGGAATCGAAAGGGCCCGTTTTCTATATCTCCCGACGCGCCGGCCAGCGTTACCGCATCTTCAACTTCTACAAGTTCAGGACAATGGTCAACGACGCCGACCAACAGGTGAAGAACATGGCCCATCTCAACCAGTACGATACCGGCGATAAAGGCCCCGTGTTCTTCAAGATCAGCAACGATCCCCGCGTAACCCGCCTCGGCAGCTTCCTGCGCAATTCCAGCCTCGACGAAATCCCCCAATTGCTGAACGTACTGCTGGGACATATGTCGCTGGTCGGCAACAGGCCCTTGCCGCTCTACGAAGCCGCATCGCTCACTACCGACAGCTATTGCGGAAGGTTCATGGCGCCAGCGGGGCTCACCGGGCTCTGGCAGGTGAAGAAACGGGGGAAGAAAGATATGAGCGTGGAAGAAAGGATCAAACTGGATATCGAGTACGCCCAGAAGCATACCGTGCTGTTCGACATGTGGATCCTGGCCAGCACGCCCAATGCGCTCCTTCAGAAAGACAACGTATAATTAATATATAGTACAACCGGGCCTGCCCGGATATCAAATACCCCACCGGAAAAGGATTCCGGGTACCGAATCACCGAACAACACCGAATGAAACAGAATTTACCAGATATGGAACAGCTGAAAACAGCGCCCCTGGTTTCGATCATCGCATTGAACTTTAACCAGACGGCCGTTACATGTGAGTTCCTGGAATCGACGAAGCAACTGACGTACCCAAATTTCGAGACCATCGTCATCGATAACGGTTCCAAAGTAGATCCCACAGCCCAGATCGAAGCCGGGAACTATCCCAATTTAAAGCTTATCATCAGTCCCGAAAACCTCGGTTTCACCGGCGGTAACAACCTCGGCATCGAGCACGCCAAAGGTGAGTTCGTGTTTATTGTGAACAACGACACCGAAGTAACGCCCGACCTGTTGCAACACCTCCTCGCACCGTTCGAAGCCGATCCGAACATCGGCGTCGTATGCCCGAAAATCCGTTTCTGGCATCATCCCAACGTGATCCAGTACGCCGGTTTCCATAAGATGAACCTGCTGACCGGGCGCACCTGGGCCGTAGGCAGCAAGGAGGAAGACAACGGCCAGCACAACACTTCCGGCCCCACCTGGTGCGCGCACGGTGCCGCCATGATGGTAAAGCGCGAAGTGATCGAGAAAGTAGGGCGCTTCGCGGAGAAATTCTTCATCTACTACGAAGAATCCGACTGGTCGGCCCGCATCCTCCGCGCCGGGTATAAAATCTATTACAATGCCGACGGACTGATCTTCCACAAGGAATCCATCACCATGGGAAAGGAAAGCCCGATCAAGGTATACTACATGACGCGCAACCGCATCCTGTACATGCGCCGCAACACGTCGAAACGGCAGCTCGCCGCTTTCTACCTGTTCTTCGGTTGCCTGACCTTCCCGAAATCGGTGCTGAAATACACGCTGAAAGGCAAATTCGATCATCTCGGATCATTCCTGCGCGGCACTTTCTGGAACCTGACGCAATCCAAATATTCCCCCGTTTAATACACACATCACCCGTTTAATCAATAAAAAAAGTTCAAAACATGTCTAAAATTACTTCACTGGTTACCGGCGGCGCCGGATTTATCGGATCACACGTAGTACGCCATTGCCTCGAATTAGGGCATGAAGTGGTAGTGCTCGACGATCTCAGCGGCGGCTTCGAAGACCACATTCCCGCAGGCGCCCGCTTCGTGCAGGGCTCCATCACCGACGATCAGCTCGTGACGAGCCTTTTCGAAGAATACAAATTCACTTACGTATACCACCTGGCCGCTTATGCCGCAGAAGGCCTGTCGCATTTCATCCGCCGTTTCAACTACAACAACAACCTCGTTGGCAGTATCAACCTCATCAACGAATCGATCAAGCATAAAGTGAAATGCTTCGTCTTTACCTCGTCTATCGCCGTTTATGGCGCCGGACAGCTGCCCATGCGAGAAGATATGACCCCCATGCCCGAGGACCCCTACGGCGTTTCCAAATACGCTGTGGAGCTGGACCTGAAAGCCGCCCACGAAATGTTCGGCCTCAATTACGTAGTATTCCGCCCGCATAACGTATATGGCGAAAACCAGAACATCGGCGACAAATACCGTAATGTGATCGGCATCTTCATGAACCAGATCATGCAGGGCCAGCAGCTCACCATCTTCGGCGATGGCGAACAAACGCGCGCTTTCAGCTATATCGACGACGTGGCCATCCCCATCGCGCATAGCGTGAACACGCCCGCATCCTACAACCAGGTGTTCAACATCGGTGCAGACAAGCCCTACACCGTGAACGAACTGGCGAAAGTAGTAGGCGCCTGCTTCGGCGTGGAGCCCAGCATCAATTACCTGGCCGCACGCAACGAAGTGATGCATGCCTATTCCGACCACACGAAAGCACACGCCGTTTTCGGCGCCGGTTCGGGCGTATCGCTCGATGAAGGCATCCGCCGGATGGCAGAATGGGCGAAAGTGGTAGGCGCGCGCAAAAGCAAGGAATTCGAGAACATCGAGATATACGAGAAACTTCCGCAGGGTTGGGAAAAAGCTGCCCGTCCCGCGACTATTCCCGCGTGATGGACCAGCACCGCAAAATACGCGTTCTGCAGGCCATCCGCCAGGGCTTGATCGGTGGGGGAGAGTCGCACGTGCTGAGCCTCGTCTCCGCGCTCGACCGCGACCGTTTCGACCCCGTGGTGCTTTCCTTCACGGAAGGCCCCATGATCGACCGGCTCCGCGAAATGGGCGTCAGCCACCACGTCATCCCGTCTACCCGCGCCTTCGATCCTTCCACCTGGAAAACGGTGAAGAAGCTGATCGAAGACGAAGGGATCGACATCGTGCATGCCCATGGTTCCCGCGCAGCCAGCAACCTGCTGCTGCCGGTGAAGTGGAGTAAACGGCCCATGATCTATACGATCCACGGCTGGTCTTTCCACGACGATCAACCCCGGGTGCAAAAGCAACTGCGGATCTGGTCGGAACGGTTGCTCACATCCGCCTCCGCCGCCAACATCGCCGTATCTGCCTCCAACCGCGATACCGGTACGAAACATTTCTCCGGATTCAAAGCCGATGTGGTGAACAACGGCATCGACCGGCGGATTTTCGACCCCTCGCGCCAGTTCCCCGACGTACGGAAGGAACTGGGCATTTCGCCCGATAAAACCGTGGTGGGCTTCATCGCCAGGATGACTTTGCAGAAAGATCCGCAAACGCTCGTCCTCGCATTCGCCGAGCTCCTCCGCACGCAGCGCGACATCGTGCTGCTCATGGTGGGCGACGGCGAGCTGAAAGAGGAAGTGGTGGAACTGGCACGGTCGCTGGGCATCGAACATTCCATCGTGTTCCAGCCGTTCCGTACGGATGTTCCGGCGCTCCTCCAGGCAATGGACATCTACTGCCTGCCTTCGCTCTGGGAAGGGCTGCCGATCGGCCTGCTCGAAGCCATGGCCATGGGTAAAGCGGTGGTGGCAACGGCCACGGACGGCACGAAGGAAATCGTCCGCCACGGCGGCAACGGCGTCATCGTTCCGGAAAAGAACCCGGCTGCATTGGCGGCCGCGCTGGCGACCCTGCACCTCAACCCGGAAAACAGGAATTTCCTGCAGCGGGCGGCCAGGGCCACCATCGAAGACCGGTTCAGCCAGGAAAGCATGGCGCGGCAGATCGAAGACATCTATCTCCGTATCGTTTCAAGACAACCAAGCAAACAACATGAGCGAAATAACGCAAGAATATAACAGGGCTGCCGACCAGAAAAGGTTACAGTTCATCACAGACGCGGTCTCGTCGAGGTTTGCGCCGGGCGCAAGTATCCTCGACGTAGGCTGCGGCAACGGGGTCATCAGCCGCCATCTCGGCGGAAAGGGATTCCAGGTGCTGGGGATCGACGTCAGCCCGCAAAGCATTGCGCGGGCCAATGAGCTCAATCAAAATGCCAACACCCGTTTCGAAGTGAAAAGCGCGGAAGAGCTCGTAGCCTCTGGCGCATTATTCGATGTAGTCATCTGCAGCGAAGTGCTGGAACACCTCCAGGACCCGGACGCCCTGCTCCGCGTGCTGTACCAGTCGCTCAAAGACGACGGTATCCTCGTCGTGACCGTTCCCAACGGCAACGGGCCGCGGGAGCTCCTCGTGACCCGCCCGGTGCTGGCCATGCGCGAAAGCAACGGCTGGGCATGGAAGCTCATCGTCAAATTGAAAAAATCGATGGGGTATTCCGGCACCACCGTCCAATCTGCCGCTGACAATCTCGACCACGTGCAGTTCTTTTCACGGAACGATCTGCAGCGCATGTCTGCCGGCAACCGGTTCCGCATCGTACGTTTCGGCAAGGCTAATTTCCTGGAGGACGTGTTTCCGTTCTCTTTCATCACCAAAAAACTGCCAGCGCTCCAGCGGCTCGACTGCAAGATCGCGGACCTGCTGCCGGCGGGCATGACCGGTGGATTTTTTACCGTTTGGGAAAAGCATAAATAATCGGGTATGGCGAATGTTCTTTACTATGCATGGCTGGCCGTGCAGGCGGTGCTGGCGCTGTACGTGCTGCAACCCCTCATCCTGCTGCTGATATTCGGCCACAAACGGGCCTTCAGGGCTGTTGGGGGAGAACGGAAGGAGGTTGCGCCCGTGGAAGATAAGCCCCGTTCTTTCGGCATCGTGGTAACGGCGCACAAGAACCTGGAGCTCATTCCGCCACTGGTGGATTCTGCGCTGAAACAGACGTACCCCCATTTCGTGGTGTACGTGGTGGCAGACGCCTGCGAGAAAACCGATATCGGGATTGCACACCCGCAGGTGAAAGTGCTGGTGCCGGCCACGCATCTCAACGCAAAGATCCGTTCCATCGATTTCGCCATCCAGCAGTTCGAAACGGAACACGATGTGATCGTGATCCTCGATGCAGACAACCTCCTGCATCCTTCGTACCTGGAAGTATTGAACGGTCATTTCGCGAAAGGGCACCGGGCCGTGCAAACCAATATGCTGGCGAAGAATACCGACAGCGCCTATGCCTGTCTTGATGCGGCGGGGAACTATTTCTACAACTTCATCGACCGCAGGATGCGCATGGAACTGGGCTGCTCCGCCAACATCTGGGGGCTGGGCATCGCCATGGAACTATCGCTGTATAAAAGCATCATTTACCGGAACTTCCTGGGCGGGTTCGATAAAAAGATTCAGGCCGACATCGTGAAGCAAATCCCACTACTGGCTTACGCCGAAGACGCGAAGGTGTACGATGAGAAGATCGATTCCGGGGAAGCGATGGAGCGCCAGCGCACCCGCTGGATCAACGCTTACTTCAAATATTTCGCATATGGATGGGACGTGTTCAGTACCGGCCTCCGGCGCATGAGCCCCAATCTCATCTATTTCGGCATCAACCTGCTCCGGCCGCCGTTGTTCATGCAGATCGGCGCAGCTTTGCTTATGGTGGTGGTGAATTTCTGGATCGATCCCGTGTTCTCCATCGTGTGGCTCGCCATCCTGGCGCAGTTCCCCATTACGTTCTTCGCCATCGTGGCGGTCATGAGCCGCGATAAACGGATCATTGCGTCGCTGGTTTGGCTGCCCGCGGTTTTCCTCCGCCAGGTGAAAGCGATGTTCCAGATACGGAAAGCGAATAAGAGCTTTCTGCAAACCTCCAACAGCAAGCGCATCTATATCGAAGACGTGCTCCGGCAATAAGTTTTTTTAATTCACGGGTGTATTACAGGCCTTGCTTGCCTGTGGGTCCGTCTGCGGGTTTGAACTTCCCGTGACGGGCCCAATCTTTTTTAGTGCCAAAAACGTTAATTTGTGTAAATAACCCAAAATAGCGGAAAATGGCAGAAGAAACGATCGATATCAGGCAACTGACGGCGGATGATTACCGCGACCTTAAAGAATCCATGATGAGCGCGTATGCAGACATGCCCGGCAGCTATTGGCGCGAAGGCACCATCCAGCGGCTCATACAGCTCTTTCCCGACGGACAGATCGCCGTGACCGTAAACGGGAAAGTGGTGGGATGCGCGCTTTCCATCATCGTGGATTACGAGAAATTCGGGGACGACCACACCTACGAACAGATCACGGGCTATTATACTTTCAGCACCCATAACCCGAAGGGCGACACGCTGTACGGCATCGAAGTGTTCGTGCACCCCGATTATCGCGGGAAACGCCTCGCCCGGAGGCTCTACGATGCGCGGAAAGCCCTTTGCGAAAACCTCAACCTCGAAGGCATCGTGGCCGGCGGGCGCATTCCCAACTACGAAAAGTACGCCGACCGCCTGAATCCGCGCCAGTACCTCGAAAAGGTGCAGGACAAGGAAATCTACGATCCCACGCTCACCTTCCAGTTCAGCAACGATTTCATCGTCAAGAAAATATTACGGAACTACCTCCCGAACGACACCTCCTCCAAAGGCTTCGCCACGCTGCTGCAGTGGTTCAATATCTATTATGAAAAAGACCGCGACACCATCCGCTACAACAAATCCACCGTGCGGATCGGACTCGTGCAATGGCAGATGCGGACTTACGGGAACATGGACGGCCTCCTGCAGCAAGTGGAGTTTTTCGTGGACGCCGTGAGCGATTACGAAGCGGATTTCGTCGTGTTCCCGGAATTTTTCAATGCGCCCCTCATGATCGAGTTCAACCAGCTCGATCCCGCAGCGGCCATCCGTGGACTGGCAAAATATACCGAGCCCCTGCGCGAGAAATTCTCCGAATTCGCCGTGAGCTACAACGTCAATATCATCACCGGCAGCATGCCCATCGTGATCGACGACCTGCTGTACAATATCAGCTACCTCTGCCGCCGCGACGGTACCTGGGAATCTTTCCGAAAAATCCATCCCACGCCCAGCGAAGTATATAGCTGGGGCATGAAGGGCGGGAACGAAGTAAAGGTGTTCGATACGGATTGCGGGAAGATCGGGATCCTCATCTGCTATGACGTCGAATTCCCGGAACTGGGGCGGATCCTGGCGGGACAGGGGATGCAAATCCTCTTCGTTCCCTTCCTCACCGATACGCAAAACGGCTACAACCGCGTGCGCTTCTGCGCGCAGGCCCGTGCTATCGAAAACGAATGCTACGTGGCCATCGCCGGGTGCGTGGGCAACCTTCCCCGCGTCAACAATATGGACCTGCAATACGCACAGTCTGCGGTGCTTACGCCTTCAGACTTCGCATTTCCCGTTACCGGCGTTAAGGCCGATGCCACGCCCAATACGGAAATGATCGTGGTGGCGGATGTAGACCTCGTACTGCTGAAAGAACTGCATGCATTTGGAAGCGTCCAGAATCTGAAGGATATTCGCAAAGATTTATACGAAGTGATCACCCGGAAAAAATAAACCATGCATCAGCATCATGTGAACCTGGCCCTGCAAATCGTACCGCAGGTAGCCTCGGAGAAAGTATACGCGGTAGTGGACGAAGCCATCTCCATCATCCAGCAGAGCGGCCTGAAATACCGCGTTTGTCCGTTCGAAACCGTTATGGAAGGCCCTTACGACCAGGTGATGGAAGTGGTGCGCCTGGCCCAGGAAGCCTGTTTCAAAGCCGGGGCGGGCCAATTGCTGGTCTACGTTAAAATCCAGAATAACCAGGAACGGTCGGTCACGATCGAAGACAAAACCGGGAAATACGATTAAATCACTTTTTCCCTTTCGACCTGCCCGTGCGGATGATCTCATACGCATACAGCGGAACGGCCCATCCCATCCAGAACATCGGGACAGACACCTCCTCGAAACTGCCCAGTTGCTGCACGTAAGGTATTTTCAGCGCAAACCCAGACACCAGGAACGCCACGGTCACTACGTAGCTTCTCATCATCCATTCCCTGTGCAGCTTGAATTGGCGGCGAAAGGCCGTCCACCAGGCGATGAAGGTAGCGCTGATCCATACGCTGGCCCAGATCTGGAGGGTAAATGAATATCCCCAGCTGATGCTGCGCGCCGTGGTGGAAGCCAATATGAGTGCCGACAGACTGCTGACGAGGACGGCGAGGAGATATAAATAGCCGATGACGCGGTGAAGTTTCCAGCTGAAGTTGCGCAACTTGGGCCAGAACTGGACGATCCCCGAAATGAGGGCGCCGCCGCCTGCGGTGATATGGGCGATGAGAAACCAGCGGTAATCGTAATATCTGCCCAGCGCGTCCGGCGTCATCCGGAGGTAATGTTCGGCCCCGTGCATGAAGAGCCAGGTCATAAAAAATACCCCGATCCAGATCATAAAGGGCAATACATCTTTGTAACTCACCGTAAAATGCGCACCTGCGCCGATTCCTTTTTCCATGTCGATAATTTTTCTACGGCACAAAGATCACGGGAAACAGGAGGGGAGTCAATAACCGATAAAAGATTCGGTATACCCGCGGCAACGGCGTTGCGAAGAATGGCGTAAATTTATAAGGCTATGTATACGAGAAAAATCGAAGAAGACCTCGACTGCGGCCTCTACCTGGCCATGAAAGTACTGGGCGGCAAATGGAAATGCTGCATCCTGGACGCCATCCACCGCGGCATGACCCGGCCGAGCCTCATCACCAAATACATCCGGGAAGCCTCGCAGCGCGTCATCGAAATGCAGTTGGCGGAATTGCTGCAGTTTGGTGTCGTGGAAAAAACCGTTGAAAATGAATTGGCCTATCCGAAAAAGTCTGAATACCGCCTCACCGCACTGGGCGAAAGTCTCCTGCCGATCCTCTCGCAGATCGACGGATGGGGGCTTCGCCATGCAGATATCATTAAGGAACGGTTATCTGAACCTGAAGTGAATTAACCCACTTTCCCCGGATATTACTGCAAAAAAGATGGCGCGATAGCCGAAGCGGGCCTTTTGCTCCGTTCGATATCGCGCCGGGAATTCCAATTTTCCGATCATATTTATTCGTATTCGTACACAGCCGTCGCAGAAACATCACCGGCATCTTTCTCTATGCCCGAAACCGGGTAGCCCTGCGCGTCGTATTTGTATTCATACACCGTAACGATTTCCGCATTAACCTGCTTGCTGCGCATGGCCATGGAAGTCATGTCGTTGGCGGATTGCAGGAAGAAAAGCGCGGTGGGGTGAAGTAGCGGCTGGCGCATCCCTGCAAAGGGGCTCGATTTCCTGCCGTACGTCAAACTTGTAACGCCCGCCGTATCTTTCCCGTTAGCCGCCATGGAAGCGATGTAGGTAAGGTTGTCGCCATCGTAACGGTACACCTGGTAGGAGTTTTCAGACGGGTCTTCCGTATTCGTTTTTCGGATGGAGGTCACTTTTCCGTTCTGCATGCCGATGGTCCACGTAGCGGTGCTTCCGGCTTCCGTTTCCCCTTCTTCGAAAACCTGTTCGGCCCCGGTGGCGCCGGTACCGGAATAGGTGTAGCTGATGACGTGGCGGCGGCCGTCGTGCCAGTATGTCAATTTCGTTAACCGGCCGTTGCCGTCGTACTCGAATTGCTGACCGCCTTGCTCGTCGCCCGCTTTGTTGACGGCCGTGAGGCGATGTGCGGCATCATAACTGAACGTGAGCACTTCGGGCTCATCACCGGCAAGGGTGCGGGTGTATTTCCTGAGATATTTGACGGGAGCGGAGGCAACAGGCGCTTCGGACGCGGTTTGCAGCGCGGTGGAGTCGCCATGGGAGGATGCGCCGCCGCTTTGCTGGCAGGAAAGGCAGAAAAGGCCGGATGCGGCCAGCGTTAACAGGAATGTCATGTTCTTCATTGCATGTTATTTAGATGGGATGATCACAAATTTGGTGAATTCCCGCCCCATGCACCAGCGCCTGTCAGCGAAAGGTCGGCGCCGGGCATCGGGATGCAGGATTTCCCTGTTGAATGGTCAGCGTCGATATTCGTAGTGTATGATGAGCGAATCGGTGGCACCCTCGTCTACCCGCGCTTCCCGCACAGGATAGCCTTCCTTGTCGTACAGGTAAACGTATTTCTCCCGGAAATCGTGACTGGTGGAAGGTATCCGGAATCGCATCGTCAGTGGCTCGTTCGCACTTTGGAACAGGGCCGCCGGGCCAACGGGCGTCACGTAATATTCCGTTTTGCAGCCGGTGAAGGGATTGCGCTTCGTGCCATATGTCCATTCGCTGAACACGATCGTATCCGTCATCGATGCCGGCGGCACCTGCAGCAGGGAAGTCAGGTTGCCTCCCTGGTAGCGCAGGTAAATGTCGGACGGCGAGGTTTGCCCGGCGGAATCCCGCATCCGGATGCGTACCACCCGGTCGTTTTCTACGGTATATCTGTAAAATTGTGTTTCCAGCAGACTGTTGTCGGCCCTCCGGAAATACCGTTCCACGGCCGTGTCGGGAACGCCGTTGACGTAATGGATGTAATTGCGGGAAAGCACGTCTTCCGTCCAGACTTCCGCCATTACGACGTTGCCGTTATTGTCGTACGCCAGCCGCATGCCGGTATCATCGTTGCCTTCCATGGAAATGAGCCGGTTTTGCGCATTGTAGGCGAGCGTCGAAGCCTCGCCGGCACCACCGCTGTTTTCGGTCATTTTCATGAGGTATTTGACGACGCCGGTATTTTCATCGGGCGGTTTTTCAGTGTTGTTCTTGGAACAGGCCGCCAGCAGCAAAATGCACGCGGCCCCGGAAATGAATGGCTTCATGTGTGGGGTGGATTTTGGGGTGAAGGCACCATGGTTTCTGCTGCGAAAATGCGGGAAGCCGTTACGACGATCAATAGTTACGGCATGAACGGGAGATCGGGGAGCGCGAGTGGTACGATTCCCGGTATGGAAAGAAAAAGCCCGCGCCCGGAGGGGCGCAGGCTTCCGCGAAATGTATCTTACATATCGTTAGCTGAAAAGATAACCGCCGAACACCAGGTACGCGATACCCAATGTCACCAGGACGTTGAATACCTGTGCGATGATAAACGCCATGGCAGGACGGCCGTTTTCCATCCTGAAAATATCGGTGAACTTCGTCTCCAGGCCGATGCAGGTGAACGCCAGCGCGAAGAAGCAGGTTTGCAGCTCCTTGATGGGCGCTTTGATCGACTTCACGGTTTCGGGGGAAAGGACGAACGAAAATACGAGCGACACGAGGATAAAGCCCAGCACGAACTTCGGGAAGCGGTCCCAGATCGTGCGGAGGCCGGGCCGGGGCTGATTTTCCGCTTTCTTGGAATATGCCCACCAGAAAGAAATGAGGAATGCCGCTATACCGAGGAGCACATTCTGCGAGAACTTGACGATCGTCGCGTATTTGAGGGCTTCTTCGCCGAGGAGCGTACCCGCCGCCACTACCGCGCCGGAAGTATCGATGGTGCCACCCAGCCAGGCGCCCGCCACCGCAGGCGGCATATTCATCCACTGCGCGAGGTACGGCATAAAGATCATCATCGGAATAGCGACGATCAGTACCAGCGAGATCACATGCGAAAGCTTCTTGTTGTCTCCCTCGATGGCGCCCGACGTGGCGATGGCCGCCGATACGCCGCAAATGCTCACGGCGCTGGAGATCATCATCCTGAATTCATCGTCCAAACCGAATTTCTTGCAAAGCCAGAACGTGAAATACCACACAGAGAAAACCACGACTACCGATTGCAGCACGCCCAATCCGCCGCCTTTCATCAATTCCTGAAAAATGATCCCCGAGCCGAGCAATACCAGGCCCGTTTTGATGAACAGTTCCGTTTGCAACGCCGGCTTGATCCATTCCGGCAAACCGATGACGTTGCTGATGAAAAGCCCCAGCAGCAGGCTGAACAGCACAATCTCGATCCCGAGGTCTTTGATGGCCGCGTTGCTGGTGATCACCTGCGCGAACATGGACACCGCGAAAATGGCGAGGGCGCCGGTAATCAAACCCGCCGGCACTTTCTTGCCGCCCAGGATGTAGGCGATGAGCAATGCACCGATCACCCAGGCGAACATGCCGAGCATTTTACCGTAGTTAGAAAGGTCGGTCAGCCGCGCGAGGAGGTCTTGCCCGCTGTTCCAGTCGAATTTCGGCATGGCGGGCCTGACGCCGAGGATAATGAGGAGGATGGCTGCAAAAGCCAGGATCACCGAGATCCAGTCTTCGTGAAGGGAGAATTTTTTCTGCATCAGATTGTTGTTGGTTCCGTTTTTAATGGTTAATGAAAGAAAATATAGCCGATGATAATAGATGCGATGATACCCACCGCATCCGCGATGAGCCCGCAGGTGAGGGCATAGCGTGTATTTTTGATATTGACCGATCCGAAGTAGAGTGCCAGTACGTAGAACGTCGTTTCCGTGGACCCCTGCATGATGCAGCCGAGCCTTCCTACGAAGGAATCCGGGCCGTAGGTGTCCATCAATTCGGCCATCACGCCGCGCGCGCCGCCGCCGCTGAAGATTTTCATGATGCCCACGGGCAGGGCGGGAACGAAGTCGGTGTTCAGCCCTGCGAGGGCTACCAGGTAAGAAATGCCGTTAATGATGACGTCCAGGCAGCCGGAGGCGCGGAACACGGCAATCCCCACGAGGATCGCTACGAGATAGGGGATGATCATCACCGCGGTGGTAAACCCTTCTTTGGCGCCGTCGATAAACGCATCGTAGACATTGATCTTCTTCTTCATGCCCATCAGCAAAAAGGAAACGATCACCGAAAAGATCACGATCCCCCCGATGATGGCCGTGTTGGTGGCGATCTGGTCGGAAGGCATATCGCGCATCCACCAGTAAAGCCCGCCCATCAGGCCGATGAACCCGCCGATGAAAACGAGTATGGGCAATTTGAACAGGTTGATCCGCTGGAAAATCGCCACGGCGATCATGCCGGAAATAAACGAAATGAAAGTGCCGATCATGGTCGGGATGAAGATATCCGCCGGGTTGGCGGCCTTCGCCGATAGCCGCAGGGCCATCACCGCCGTGGGGATCATGGTGATGCCGGCCGTGTTCAGGACCAGGAACATGATCTGCGCATTACTGGCGGTGTCTTTGTCGGGATTGATGTCTTGCAGTTCCTTCATGGCCTTGAGTCCCATGGGCGTGGCGGCATTGTCGAGCCCCAGTGCGTTGGCACTGAAGTTCATCACGATCGAGCCCATGGCAGGGTCGCCTTTGGGAATACCGGGGAAGAGCCTGCTGAAGAAAGGGTTCACGCCCCGCGCAAACACCGATATCATACCCGCCCGCTCACCGATCTTCATGATACCCAACCAGAATGCCATAACGCCCGTCAACCCCAACGCCAGTTCCGCACCGGTTTTACCGCTGTCGAACAGCGATTTGGTCATGGCCCCGAAGATCTCGGCGTCTCCCATGAAAATGAGGCGGAACAGTGCCACGGCGAAGGAAATCACGAAAAATGCGATCCAGACGTAGTTTAAGGCCATATAAAGTCCTGCGGTTTAGTGGTATAAGCGGCCAAAATACGCTTTTCATTCCATCCCGGCCATAATTTTGTGATATGTAACATGCAGGCTGTAACTCTTTCCCGGTTATCTCTGAAATACGGAATGGTTTTCATATCTTTGCGCAAATTTTTTGAAAAATGGCCTTGCAAGCAGGAATTGTCGGATTACCGAACGTAGGGAAGTCAACCTTGTTTAATGCTGTTTCCAACAGCGCAAAAGCTGAAGCGAGCAATTACCGCTTCTGCACCATCGAGCCCAATGTAGGATTGGTGGACGTGCCTGACGAGCGCATCGACAAGCTCGCCGAGCTCGTAAAACCGAACCGCACCGTGCCCACCACGATGGAGTTCGTGGACATCGCCGGCCTCGTAAAGGGCGCCAGCAAAGGGGACGGCCTCGGCAACAAGTTCCTCGCCAACATCCGTGAGGTAGACGCCATCGTGCACGTAATCCGCTGCTTCGAAGACGAGAATATCCTCCGCGACGAAGGGCCCATCAACCCCGTAGGCGATAAAGGCATCATCGATACCGAACTGCAGCTCAAAGACCTCGAAAGCGTGGAGAAAAAGATCGCCCGCACCGAGAAAATGGCGAAAACCGGCGGCGACGCCAAAGCCAAAGCCGAGTTCGAAATCCTCAAACGCTGCCAGGAATACCTCGAACAAGGCCGCAACATCCGCGAACTGGGCCTCAGCAAAGACGAAAAATCCGCTATCGCCGATCTTTTCCTGCTGACAGACAAGCCCGTACTCTACGTAGCTAACGTAGACGAGGCTTCCATCCTCACCGGCAACAAATTCTCCCAGGCGCTCCAGGAAGCCGTAAAGGCCGAAAACGCCGAGGTGATCATCATGAACAACTCCATCGAAGCGCAGATCAGCGAACTGGAAGACGCTACCGATAAAGAACTGTTCTTCTCCGAATACGGCCTCACCGAGCCCGGCCTCAACCGCCTCATCCGCTCCGCCTACAAACTGCTGAACCTCATCACGTACTTCACCGCCGGCGTACAGGAAGTGCGCGCCTGGACGATCCACCGCGGCTGGAAAGCCCCGCAGGCCGCCAGCGTGATCCACACCGATTTCGAGAAAGGGTTCATCAAAGCGGAAGTGATCGGTTATGAAGATTACGTGAAATTCGGCTCCGAAGCGTCTGCGCGCGACAATGGCCGCCTCCGCATCGAAGGAAAGGAATACATCGTTAGCGACGGAGATGTGATGCATTTCCGCTTTAACGTATAAAGATACTCTTGAGCAATCATGAGGGTTACAACAAAAGAAGGCCCCGGTGTAAAACCGGGGCCTTCGCTATTATGGCAATTCAGAAAATGACTACAGGTTGTAACCGATCGAAGCATACGCCTGCGTACCCACCGTGGGGTTGCCCCACGATTGGATGTATTGCTTGCCGGTGATGTTGGCACCGCCGATCTTCAGCGTAACTTTCGGTTTGGGGAACAGGTAAGACACCTGCGCGTCCAACGCCCCATAGGCGGGGATTTCGCCGAGGTTGTTCACGCGCACCAACGGCCCCACGAAGGAGGAAGACCATACGAAGGCTTCCTGCCAGCGCCACGAGATGTTAAACCCGAAATTGCTCTGGGAAACGTTGCGGTTGCCGAAATTGAGGTTGTAGCGGTAGCGCGGCGTGTTGTACATCGCCTGGAAACCGCCCAGCTCGTCTTCGTTGCGCAGTTTGTTGTAAGACACGTTGCCGCCCACGGTGAAGTTGGCGGGCAGGCGGTAATCCAGCCCCAGCGCCCAACCCCAGGATTTGAGGTCTTTTTCGTAGTTCACGGGGATGCTGTAAACTTCCTGACCGGTAGCCGTCACTTTTACAAGCACCTGGCTGCCATTGAAGTTTTTGAAAGTATTGGTATACGCGTAGGCGTCGATGAGCAGTTTACCGGAAATGAGCGCCTTGTACCCCAGTTCGAACGCTTCCACTTTTTCAGGCTTGAACTCCCGGAAAGTGTAAGGTTTGGGCGCCCCGGCCTGGATGGATTCCAGCGAGAACACGTTGGGGCCGTTCAGCCCGTACCGTTCGCGGAGGAAGGGGAGGCCGCCCAGCAGACGGGCCTGCGGCGTCAGCAGGTCGATGTATTGGTCCTGCGTATGCGGGATGCGGAAACCGGTCTGGAAAGACGCGCGGATGTTGTGCGTTTTCAGGAAAGTGTACACCGCGGAAAGCCGGGGACTGAATTGCCCCTCGAAATTCTCGTTCTTGTCGTACCGCAATGCCGCGCTCAGTTTGAGGTTCTCTTCCAGCAATCTTTTACCTACCTGCACGTAACCACCGTATTCGTGGATGCGGAATTCGTCGCCGTTATCATCTACCGCAAAAATGGTTTTTTCGGAATTGAGGGCATACACGCGGTAATTACCGCCCACCATCAGTTCCATGAAGCTGATCTGGTTCTTGAAGTTATACATGAACTCGCCCTGGTACAGGTTGGTCTTGTCCATGAACTTGGCGCCCACGCCGCTCGCGTCGCCCGGGATGGGCTTGTCCTTCACTTTGTTGGCCGCGTCTTCGAACCCTTTGGAGCCGGGCATGAGCCGTTCGCGGTCTGCATATTTGCGCGCAGCGTCGTGGAAGCCGGCGGCCCCGCCTTTAGCTGCGGCAGCCGCGGTGGCAAAGGCCTGCTGCGGATTCTGTCCCGATCCCAGCGCCTGTTGGAAAGCCGTCGAGAAAGTGGTCAACCCTTGCGTGGCATACGTCCCGAAATACTCCGGGAACCATTTTTCGCGGCTGGGGCTCCAGGCTTCGTTGATGCCCGCACCGAGCGTGCCCACGGCATAGGAATCGCCGGAGCGCTCCTGCGTGGTATAAGCGCGCACATAGAAATTATCCGCCCTCAACTCGATCTTGTACTGTCCCATCCTGAAATTCTTGATGGAATAACGGTCTGCACCGGTATACACGGTAGTGCCCGTTCCGTAGCTGCCCTGCGCAAGCAGCTCAAGGTTGGGATTGATCTTATAGTGCAGTGCCACGTTCGCTTTCAGGTTCTTGGTATCGTAATCGGCCAGGTCCCTTTCATTGTAACCCGTGCGGGACACGAAGGTTTTTGCGCTGTCGGGCATAAACGCGCCGTAGATCTGCTGCGGCGTGATCAGCCCGCCGGTAGCGGCAGACAGCGCCGCGATCCCGTTGCTCAGCGGATTGCCGGGCGTGAAAGCCGTCGGCTTCAGCGCCTGGAACATATTCACGTTGGTTTCGTCGCCATATAAATTGACGCCGTTATACCCGGGATTGGATCGGTTGCCTGTTTTGAGGTCGTACCCGTTCAGCAGGCTCTGGTCGCGGTCGTCGTACGCCTGCCAGTCGTCTGCTTTGATATATCCCAGGTTGACTTTGAAGGCAAATTTATCGTTGAAAGCTTTCGCATAGCGAACGGCCACGTCATAATAGCCCGTTGTGCCTTTGCTTCTGCCGGATTCGCTCAGGATGCCGGATTTCACGATGGCGCTGAGGCCCTGGTACTGGAAGGGGCTTTTGCTGTTCAGCAGCACGATCCCGTTCAGGGCATTTGGTCCATAGAGCGCGGATGCCGCACCGGGCAGCACTTCCACGTTGTCCATATCCAGTTCGGTAATGCCCACGATGTTGCCCACGGAGAAGTTGAGGCCGGGGGCCTGGTTGTCCATCCCGTCGATCAGCTGCAGCATACGGGTATTACCGTTGCTGTTGAAGCCGCGGGAGTTCACGGATTTGAAGGTGAGGCTCTGGGTGCTGAGCTCCACGCCTTTCATATTGGCCAATGCGTCGTAGAACGTAGGGGCCGGCATCGCCTTGATGGCGCGACTATCGATTTTTTCAATGGAAACCGGCGATTCCAGGGCGCTTTGAGTGGTCCTGTTGGCCGACACCACCACTTCCTGCCCGAGGATTTCAGTGGAACTGAGCTGCACGTTCACGGAAGTGGATGCGTCCGTCACCGTCTGTTCCTGCGGAGAATAGCCCACGAAGGAAAAAACGAGCGTCAGCGGCAGTTTATGGGTCGTGCGCACGGAGAATTCACCGTTCGCATTAGTGACAGCCCCCGCATTGGCGCCTTTGACGGACACGGTCACGCCCGGCAATGCCTGTCGGGTAGTAGCGTCCAGCACGGTACCATTGATGGTTTGCTGCTGTTGTGCGAAGGAAGTCTGGCAAAGGAAAACCAGCAAAGTGGCCAGCCAGCAAAAACTTTGTCTACATACTTTCATAAAGTCTGGATTTGGTGATCGGAAAGGGCGCAGGTTAGGAACTTGGTTAATGAAAATGAACAGGTTATTGTATTGTATCAGTTGATACAGAGAAGTTAAGCTATTTTTTGAAAACCAAAAATTTTTCTATTAGAAATATGGGTAATACAAGGATGACCGGCGCCATCAAAGTAGTTTGACGGGCCGCTGAAAACGGGGTGTTGGTTTCCGGTGGAAGGATTATCGCAGTTCGAGGAATTCGTGGAGGATCCGGCCGATTTTTTCGAATTCGATGAGGAATCCGTCGTGCCCGTACGGCGAATCGATTTCATGGTACACGCAGTTATGCATGTGACGCGCGAGGAGCATTTGTTCTTCCGGCGGACAAAGGATATCGCTGGTGATCCCGATCAGGAGGGTTTTGGATTCGATCTGGCGAAGGGTAGTGGCCACATCAGCATGCCGCCCGCGGGAAATATTGTGGCTGTCCATCGCTTTGGTCAGCAGCCAGTAGCATTGCGCGTTGAAGCGGCGGACGAGCTTATCGCCCTGGTACACGATATAGGAAGACGCTTTAAAATTATCGGTTTTCTCGTTGTCGGGGTCGGTTTGGGCCTTCATGAAGGTCTGATAGTTCCGGTAGGTGAGCATCCCGATGGCGCGGGCGGCTTTGAGCCCTTTGGCGCCCGCATCCCTGCGCGGTTCTTCCCAGCTCCCGTCTGCCTCGATGGCCAGGCGCTGGGAGGTGTGAACGGCGATGCCCCAGGCGCTTTCGGCCGCGCCGGTGCAGAGGAGGAACAGCCGCCCGATGCGCTCCGGCTCCATGAGCGCCCATTCCAGCACCTGGTAGCCGCCCATGCTGCCGCCCGCCAGCAACCCGATCCGGTCGATGCCGAGATGTTTGCGGAGGAGGATGTGCGCATGCACGATGTCGCGGATCGTTACCTGGGGGAACGTCCGGAACCAGGGCTCCCCGGTGGCCGGGTCGGTGCTCAGCGGCCCGGAACTGCCGTAGCAGGACCCTAAAATATTGGCGCACACGATGAAATGCCGCGCCGGGTCTATCACCTTGCCATCGCCCACCAGGCCCGTCCACCAGTCGGCCACATCCGAATTCGCGGTAAGGGCATGGCAGATCCAGACCACATTATCTCCCGTGGGGCTTTTGGTCCCGTAAGTATGATAGGCGATCTCGATCCCCGGCAATACCGCGCCGGATTCCAGCCTGAACGGCTGCTGGCTGTGAAAGGTCTGCAATGACAACGGTGTAAAAAATTTTGCGCAAACCTACAAAAGTCGACGCCCATTTACAAATCCGGGCTGACGAACCCCGTTTGTCATCCGTATGTTATTCATAGAGATATTTTATCTTTGAAGCGCAGCATATCTGCTAATTTTACATCAAACCGAACAAACAAGAGATATGAAGATCGCTTTACAACGCATTGACGACGGGTTTAACATGGAAGCCGTGGACGAGCAGGGCCACAAGGTATTAATGGACTCCTCCGTAGAAAACGGCGGTAAAAACAACGGCGTTCGCCCCATGCAGATGTTGCTCATGGGCCTCGGCGGCTGTTCCGCCATCGACGTGGTGATGATCCTCAAGAAACAGCGCCAGGAAATCACCGACTTCCGCATCGAGATCGATGCAGACCGGGAGAAGGGCAAAGAACCGTCTCTGTGGGAAAAAGCACATATCGTATTTCATATCGCAGGCAAGGTGGACGCCGACAAGGCCGCCCGCGCGGTGGAACTGTCCATGAACAAATACTGCTCCGTCGCCGAAACCCTCCGTCAGGGCAACACACAGCTGACCTGGGAAGTAAAACTGAATGCCTGACACCAACTGAACAATGAAAAAGAGAAAAATCAAACCGACCTACCGGCCCGAGACCCGGGCCATTCGCATACAACCCGGCAGAACGCCGAACATGGAACACAGCAGCCCGCTTTACCTGACTTCCAGCTTCTGTTATGAAGATTCGGAAGCCATGCGGGCCGCGTTCGCCGACGAAACGGACGCTTATATCTACTCCCGTTTCAGCAACCCGACCGTAGAAGAGTTTTCCCAGCGCATGAGCGCGCTGGAAGGAGCGGAGAGCGGTTTCGCCACCGCATCCGGCATGAGCGCCATTTTCGGCAGCTTCATGGCTTTCCTCAAAGCCGGCGATCACCTGCTGAGCAGCGCGTCCATCTTCGGCTCCACGCATACGGTCATCACGAAGTTCCTGCCCAAATGGAACATCCAGCATACGTATTTCGACGTCACCCGGCCCGAAACCATCGAAGCGCTCATCCAGCCCAATACGAAAATGATCTTCATCGAAACGCCCTCCAACCCGGGCCTCGACGTGATCGACCTGGAACTGGTATCGAAAATTGCGAAGAAGCACAATGTGCTCCTGAACGTCGATAACTGCTTCGCCACGCCCGCCATTCAACGGCCGCTGGAACTGGGCGCCGACCTGGTCACCCATTCGGCTACCAAGTGGCTCGACGGGCAGGGACGCGTGCTGGGCGGCATTGTGCTGGGTAAAAAGGAATTGGTGGACGAAGTGTACGCCTTTTGCAGAAGCACCGGCCCGTCGCTGAGCCCGTTCAACGCCTGGGTATTGGCCCGGAGCCTGGAAACGCTGCACGTTCGTATGGAGCGCCACGCGTCCACGGCGCTGTCGCTGGCGGAGGCGCTGGAAGGCAACGAGCATGTGGAATGGGTGAAATATCCCTTCCTGGCTTCCCACCCGCAATACGAGATCGCGAAGAAACAGATGTCTTCCGGCGGAGGGATCGTTTGCTTCGAGATCAAGGGCGGACTGGAACGCGGCCGCCGTTTCCTCGACCAGCTGGAGCTCCTGAGCCTCACGGCCAACCTGGGAGACAGCAGGAGCATCGCTTCACATCCCGCATCTACCACACACGCCAAGCTCAGTGAGGCGGAAAGGCTCAAAGTAGGCATCACGCCGGGCCTCATCCGCATTTCCTGCGGCCTGGAACATAAAGACGATATTATGGAAGACGTGCTGCAGGCGCTGGAAGCCAGCCGCTAACGCACGGAAGCATACGCTCACGTTCCCCACCTTCAGCCACAAACTCGCAGAAACCGTTTTTTTTGTGATTTTGTGGCTGAATTATGTAAATTCCTTTCCGATTACCTGAATTTTCTCATAAATCCACCCGCATGCGCTTTGTGCTCGCTATCCTTCTGACGGCCCTGCTGGGCTACATCCTCGGACTTTTCCTGCCCTGGTGGGCTATTGCCGTGGCGGCGTTCATCGTGGCGCTCGTTTGGCAACAGCGGCCCGGAAAGGCTTTCCTCAGCGGCTTTTTCGCCATTTTCCTCCTGTGGGGCGTATTGGCGCTGGTGGCGGATATCCGGAACGATCATATCCTGGGGAACCGGATGAGCGAGCTGATCGCCGGGAGCAAAATGCCCATGGTGCTCGTAGCGGTATCGGCGCTCATCGGCGGGCTGGTGGCGGGCATGGGCGCGCTTTCCGCGAGCGTGTTGCGCCCTGCGCCCAAAAAAGCGGCCTGATCTGCTCTTGTGTGTTAAAGTTTGTCTAAAAGCCCGGGAAAGGGTAGCCGCGTGTAGGGCCAACCGTTACATTTGACACATGATGAAAATTGTACTCCCGTTTTTGCTGATCCTGTTTGTGCTACCTGCCTCCGGCGTCCAGGTCCGCGGCGTCGTCACCAATCGCCAGGGCGAACCGCTCCCGTTCGCCACCGTCATGATCAAAGGCACCACCCTCGGCACCACCTCCAACGCCATGGGCGCTTATGTGCTGGATGTGCCATCCGGCAGCCATGTCATCGTGTGCCAATATATGGGCTACAAGAAGGAAGAGAAGCGCGTGGAAGCGGGCAACGAGCCCCGGGAACTGAATTTCTCGCTGGAACCGGTGAGCCTCCAGATGAAGGAAGTAGTCGTAAAATCGGGCGGGGAAGACCCTGCATACGCCATCATCCGGCAAGCCATCAAAAAAAGACCGTATTACCTCTCGCAAGTGAAGAACTTTACCTGCGAATCCTATATCAAAATGCTCGCCCGGATGCGGAACATGCCCAAACGGTTCTTCGGTACGAAAGTAAACCCGACGGACATTGGCGTGGATTCCTCCGGCAAAGGGATCGTGGCGCTCACCGAATCCCTCACCAAAATCGCCTGGCGCGATCCCGACATGAAGCTCGAAGTCATCTCCAGCAGGTCCAGCGGCGGTGGGCTCGGGTTCGACATCCCCACCGTCATCAATTTCTACAAAAACAACGTGGAAGCCATGCAGACGCAGGTAGGGCCGCGGGGATTCATTTCCCCCATTTCCGACAACGCGCTGTTTTATTATAAGTACCGGCTGGAAGGGACTTTCGTGGACGACGGCAAGCTGGTCAACAAGATCCTCGTCATCCCGCGCCGCAAATACGAACCGCTTTTCGCCGGGCATATTTATATCACGGAAGACGACTGGCGCATCCACAGCACCGACCTCATGCTCACCAAAGAGTACCAGCTGGAGCTGATAGACACGCTCGTGATCCGGCAAACCCATGTGCCCGTGGCGCCTGACGTCTGGCGCACGAAAGACCAGGTCGTGTACCTCGCCGCGAAACTTTTCGGGTTCGACATCACCGCCAATTCCGTGAACGTATATTCCAAATACGACCTCAATCCCGTGTTCCCGAAAGGTTACTTCAACAAAGTGATCATGAAATACGACAAGAACGCCGAATGGCGGGATAAGCCGTATTGGGACAGTGTTCGCCCGTTGCCGCTGGAAGCCGACGAGCAGCGGGATTTCCATGTGAAAGACAGCACCGCCCGCGCCCGCCGCGATTCTGCGAAGGGCCGTATGCAGCTGGATTCCCTGCGCGCCAGGCCCCAACCCGTGAAAGTGATGGACGTGGTGTGGGGAGGCGTGAACCATCGCTGGTGGTTCCAGGGAGATACTTCGGTGCAGTCGCACAGCCTGCACATTCCCGGACTGATAAAAGGCCTGAGTTACAACACCGTGGAAGGGGTGGCTTTGCAAATCAATCCCGGAGTTACATTCTCTTTGCCCCACCGGCGATACCTGACCTGGCTGTCCAACGTCCGGTACGGGTTCTCGAACACGCACCTGCAGGCCAGCACAGGCCTCACGCTCACGCGGGTGCCCGACGGCGGCATCGGGGCGAGGAATACATGGTCGGTCGGCGGCGGGAAACGCATCACCCAGTTCAACCGCGCCAACCCGATCGGGCCGGTGATGAATTCGCTCTACACTTTGTTGCTGAGCGAGAATTACATGAAATTGTACGAAAGCCGCTTCGCATCGTTGGGTTTCAGCAGGGTATACGAAAGTTCGTTCGCGTTCAGCCTGAGCGCGCTGTACGAAAACCGCAACGCCGTGGAGAACTCAACCGATTTCGCGCTCTTCAACCGCGACCGGAACTACTTCACGCCCAACCATCCTGATGATCTGGCGCACATTCCTTTCGGCAACGAAAAAGTGCTCACCATCGGCGGAAATGTCAGCTTCCAGCCGGGACAAAAATATATCGAGTACCCGCGGGGCAGGAGGGCCATCGGTTCCAAATACCCGACCCTGTCTGCCGGCTACCGCAAAGGCTTCATCGACGCGAATTTCGATAAATGGAACTTCGACGTGAAAGATGAAATGAATTTCAAGCTGTTGGGAGAATTGAAATATCATGTGGGATTAGGCGGTTTCCTCAATTCCCAATCCGTTTCCATCCCCGACATGCAGCATTTCAACGGCAACCAGACCTTCCTCAACATCCGCTACCTCAGCAGCTTCCAGCTGGCGGGGTATTACGAATACAGCACCACGGCCGATTTATTCGCCACGGCCAACGTGGAGCATCATTTCAACGGGCTGCTCACCAACCGCATCCCGCTGTTCAACCGGTTGAAGTGGCACCTGGTGGCGGGGAGCAATGCGTTTTACGTGAACAAGAACAATAACTACGTGGAGGTTTTTGCCGGACTGGAAAATATCTTCAAAGTGCTGCGGGTAGATGTGGTGGCCGGGTACCAAAGTCAGACGGACACGCGGATCGGCGTGCGGCTTGGGTTTGGAGGGATCCTCGGCGGAGCTTTCAAGGTGGAATAGCAACGACTTGTATAAAGACGAAGGCTGTCTGCCCGATTGCCGGGAGACAGCCTTTTCTTTTTTTAGCTTGCCAAAGGATATCGTTGGGAAGCGGTTAAGCGCGGACGCGGAGTGCTTTCCGCCGGCCGTTGCCTGCCGCTTTTTTAAGTTTTACTTCGCTGTGTGCATGATAAGCTGCAATGCGGTAAAGACAAAACAAAACAATGGCGCTGATGAGGTAAACTGCGTAAATACTCATATAGGTTACTGTTTAGGGTTAAGAAAAACGGGGCAGCACGGGATCATTCTCACATTCATATATCCCTTTTTCCAAAAGCGTGCCATAATTTAACTGCCACTTACCCGCATTCATCGGATACGAATAATGTATTTGACGAATGTGATTTGAAACACAGCTGATTGCTACCCCGTCGCCCGCCGGCGAAAAAAATTTCCGTACCTTTGCGCCGGCTGCAACCTGTCAGGTTAAACGGCAGGAAGCTCCAAATTGATAATCAATTATTTAAAGAATTTTGTTCGACCGGCGTTCGTCCTTAAAATTCTCTTATGGCACTACACAACAGAGTATCAGCCACCGAGTTAAAGCAACGGTTGGCCGCGGAAACCTTCCGCCGCGTTACGGTATCGTTTTACCAGTACGCCAAAATTTCCGATCCGCAGATTTTCCGGGATGACTTGTACCTGGCCCTGAACGAACTTGGGGTGTTTGGCCGTATTTACGTGGCCAGCGAAGGCATCAATGCGCAGATCAGCATCCCCGAGCACAACTACGAAGCTTTCCGCGATCATTTGTATTCCATCCCTTTCCTGAACGGCATCCGCCTCAACATCGCGGTAGACGATAACGGGAAATCTTTCTGGGTATTGAAGATCAAGGTGCGGGAAAAGATCGTGGCCGACGGGATCGACGATCCCACCTTCGATATGGACAACCGCGGCAAGTACCTCGACGCCCGCGCGTTCAACGAACTGGCAGACGACCCCGATACCGTGATCATCGACATGCGCAACCACTACGAATTCGAAGTAGGCCATTTCGACAAGGCGCTCGAAGTGCCGTCAGACACCTTCCGCGAACAGCTCCCCATGGCCGTGGATATGATGAAAGACAATAAAGACCGGAACATCATCATGTACTGCACCGGTGGCATCCGCTGCGAGAAAGCCTCCGCGTACATGCTTCATCATGGCTTCAGCAACGTCTTCCACCTCGAAGGCGGCATCATCGAATATTCCAACAAAGCCCGCGAACAAGGGCTGCCGAATAAATTCCGGGGCAAGAACTTCGTGTTCGACGACCGCCTCGGCGAGCGCATCTCCGACGAGATCATCTCCCAATGCCACCAGTGCGGCGAGCCCTGCGACGAGCACATCAACTGCGCCAACGAAGGCTGCCACCTCTTATTCATCCAATGCGAAAAATGCGCGGAAAAGTACAGCAAATGCTGCAGCGACGCCTGCGCCGAAGTGATCGCCCTGCCCGAAGAGCAGCAGGCTGAAATGCGCAAGGGGATCGATAAAGGCCTGATGCTTTTCAATAAACGCAGGAAGCGGCGCCTGCCTTCGGCCGGGGATTCAACGCTTTAGATAGCGGTTCTGCAGGATTTTTTCCATGACTTCGTCGCGCAGCGCGCGGCTCACGGGCACTTCGTGCGCGCCCACGGAAATCGTATTGCCTTCGATGCTGTCGATTTTCGAGGCGGCCACGATATAGGATTTGTGCACCTTGATGAACTGCTCCGCCGGCAGGTATTCTTCCACCGCCCTGAACGTGAGGTAAGTGATGTATTTCCGTTGCGTGGTATGCACGGCGATGTAGTTTTGCAACGCTTCCACGACAAGCACATCCGCCAACCGTATCTTCTCGATCCGGTGTTCGCACTTGATATAGAAATGGTCGGACGCCTCCGCTTTCAATTGCGCTTTAGCCTTGTTCGCCGCCTTGAGGAAACGCTCGAAGGAAACGGGCTTCAGCAGATAGTCGAGCACATCCAGCTCAAAGCCTTCCAGCGCATGATCGGGATAAGCGGTGGTGATGACGGTGAGGGGCTTTTGCGGCAGGGTGCGCAGGAATTCCAGTCCGCTGAGCCGTGGCAAACGGATGTCGAGGAAGAGGAGATCCACTGGCTGGCGGTGGAGGAAATCCGCCGCTTCGGGCGCGCTGCCGCATTCTCCCGCCCATTCCAGGAAACTGACGTCGGCGATATATTCGCGGAGGCCCTGTCGCGCCAGGGGTTCGTCGTCCACGACGAGGCATTGTAATTTCATACCTGCAAGGTTAAGGTGACCGCAAAATGCTGCGTGCCCGGCACGATGCTGAGCGCGTGTTTCCCGTTATACAAAAGTTCCAGCCGCCGCTTTACGTTGCTGAGCCCGATGCCGCCCGGAGCGCCCTGCGGCCGGGGCTCACAGGTATTTTCCACCGTGAACGTGAAGCGCCCGTTTTCCCTTTCCATCTGGATATGAACCGCATTCGACGCACGATGCGAAATGTGCTTGAAGGCGTTTTCCACGAAGGGCATGAGCAGAAGCGGAGCAATGTCGAAATCCTTCACCCCGTCGCCCTTCCCGAAATGAATCTCGTACTGCGCGCCATGGCGGAGCCTTTGCAGGGCGAGGTAATTCTCCAGGCAGGAAATCTCTTTCGCGATGTCGATCTTTTCGGTATTGCATTCATAGAGCTGGTAACGAAGCAGATCGGAAAACCGGAGGAGCGTTTCCCGCGCCAGCGTATTTTCTTTATGAATGAGAAAATAGATCGTGTTGAGGGAATTGAAGAGCGAATGCGGGTTGATCTGGGAACGGAGGAACTGCAATTCCTGTTCGGCCCCTGCGCGCAGGGCGCTCTGCAACCGGTGAACGGTCCGGATCTGATCGATGTAGAACTTGATCCCCGCCGCCGCGCCCACCATGAAAAACAGGGGGATGTACACGTCGTACAACTGGCTGTTCAAAGTAGCGTTCGGCCAATGTGTGATGGTGGAAGCATAAGGCCGCAGGATCATGTTCAGCACTTCGATCACCACAAACCCCGTAACGGCCACCAATGCAATGAAACTCGCGGCAAAGGCAACATAACGCTTCGTATAGAGGAACTTCGGGATCAATACGTAATTGGAGAAATACACCGCGCCCGCCAGCGACAGCACCTTGAGCAGCCCCGCAAGCACGGTAGGCGTGAGGTCGGGGTAATCGTCTATCCGCAATGTGATCCACACCACAAAGAACGCGACCCAGAAGAATACGTGATGCAGCCGCAGCCGGGTGATTGTTTTCAGGATATCCATATCGCCGTTAATATAAATGTACGCAATTTGACCGGGACCGGAATTACACGAAATGCGCGGTAAACCGGACGAAATGCATCATTCCCAACGGAAAAGGCGGCCCCCTGTCAAGGGCCGCCATGCCTGGAAATGGAAATCCAGGGGCAGGGTTTTACCAGGTAGTCTGGAACAAAGGCTGGTCGTGGTACTTGTCCCTTCTCGGAACAGGATCTTCCGGTCCGCCCATCTTCAGAATGGATGTAATGAATTTGTATACCGGCAGCCCGTCGGCCGTTGGCGGCCGGTTGGCGTAGATGGATTCGCTGTAGCCTTTCGTCCGCGTAAACGGCGTGGGGAAGATGACGATATCCTGTATAATGGCGTCGTTAGACGGATCGATCAGTTTGAACAGATAAGTGGTGTTCCGCCCATACACGGTCATGGGCAACTCCAGGTACGGGGAGAATTCCCCCCGCTTCAGGCGCAGTTCGCCAAACGGCGTTTCTTCCGCAGCGATGGGGCGCACGCCCAGGTTCACGCGGTAAAAGACCATTTTCACTTCTTCGGGCAATTGCGTATCGTAGTAATAATAACGGATCTTTCCGGCGGAAGGCTGCGAAGGGTCGGCCTCCGTTCCGGAACCGGCGCCCTGGTAAATCCGGGGCTTTTCGTCCGGACTGATCGCCAGCAACTGGTAGCTCGTTTTTCCATTGACCATCACCGAAGTGTCGAGCACGGTACTGTCTGTTCCGGTCACTTTCAGCACCAGGTGCTTCAATCCCTGGCTCGGCCCGGGGATGAGCTTGCTGGCGAAATTCTGTCCCTGGTTGAACAGCAGGCTATCGGTAACCACCGTTCCATCCACGATCACCTGGAACGCGGTTTCCGCGTGGGGGGTAAAGAACCAGGACAGCGTCAGCTGGTAGAACTCGGGCTGCGGTACCGCCTCGCCGTCTTTCTGACAGGCAGCCAGGCACAGGAAAGGCAGCAGCAGGAAAAGGATGTATTTTTTCATGTGTCGTATTGTCGGAATGGGAAAGAAAGGGCGGACGTGCATCCGCCCTTTCCGGTTATTCATCATGCGGATGATTTTTTAGAAACGGATCCAGGAATCTCCCAGCCAGTAATTACCGGAAGCGTCCAGGGCACCACCTTTATACGTGGTGGAATTGTAAGCGAAAGCGCAGTTCAGGGGCGACAGGCCACAGAAGTTCGTGCCGTTGCTCGTCGGTGCCCCGGCAGGCGCCAGCGAAGCCGTCAGCGCGTCGAAGTACTCGGCGAAGATGGCCGGGAACGCGTCTGTCAGGTTCAGGCCGGCCACGGTGTTGCTCGTGGTGGAAGCATGCGGCGTGAAAGTGGCGAATGCAGTTACACAGGCCTGTACGGCGTTGTTGAAGAAGTAGCTGGAATCGGTACGGGTACCGCACAGCACGCTGTTGTTGTAAGAGTTGATCGTCGGGGTAGATTCCAGGCGAACAGCGGTGGGGTAACCGTAAATGATGGAGTTGCGCATGGCGAACAGCGAGTTGTTGCGGAAACGGGCGCCGTTCAGCAGCTGGTTGGCGCTGGTTACGGTGCAGTTCGGAGCGCCTACGATCGTCATGTTGCTGATAACCGGACGGCTGTAGCAGCTGGAAACCTGGCCGCCGTCTGATTCGATACCGTTGGAGTTGTTGGCCGCATACTCTACGGAAGGCTTGATCACGGAAACGATAAACTGGAGGTTGCCTTTGTAACCGAAGTCGAAATCGAACTGATCGTCGTTGTTGGCCAGTGCCAGCAGGTATTTGCCGTTCACGTTGCCACCGAAGATCTCGAATCCGTCGTCGGCGCCATACATCACCTCTACGTGATCGAGCGTTGTACCGCAACCTACGCCGCCCAGGGTAAGGCCGTTCAGCTCATTACCTTCCTGGATAACGGCGCCGGCATACTCGATGCGGATGTAAGAAAGGGTACCGGAATTGTCGCTGGCGATATTGCCGCCATAGGTATAGTCGATACCTGCGGGAACGATCACGGGATTGATCCCTTCGATCTGTGCGGTACCGGTGGTGGTGCACACCAGCGCGTCGCCCAACACCACTACACCGCCCCAGTCGCCGGGGGCTTTGGTAGTTTCGTTGGAAGTGAACACGATGGGGCAATCTGCCGTACCGGCGGCGTTGATCGTAGCGCCACGGGTAACGATGAGCGCGGAAGCGTCGCTCGCAGTGGCTTTTTTCACGCCTTTAATTACCGTACCGGGCTGAATGGTGAGGGTACCATTCTTCACCCAGGTTTTGCCGTCCAGGATGTAGCAGGTATCTGCATACAGGGTACGGTTGCCGCTGATAACATCGGGGAGGTCTTTGGGAGCGGTTTGACAGGGTTCGCAAACGGCAGCGGCGGTACCGGCCAGCAGGGAACGGTCGTCCTGCGGCTTTTGACCGTCTTTTTTACATGCAGCAAATGCGGTAGCTGCCAGGGCCATCAATAAATAGTGCTTTTTCATGGTGCAATTTTGATGTCGTTAACTTGTCGGGTTTATCATGATGAATAACTGCGAAATCATAACCGGTAACTCACCGTCATCGACCAGTTGGTCCCCTTGCGCGTCCGCTTTAGCTTCCAGTCGGAATCGGGGTTGTATCCCATTCCCTTCGGATCGTCGGTATTGCTGTACTCGATATTCGGCGGGCTTTGCGGTGGACGGGCGTCCGGATATTTATTGAAATAATCGATATAGTATTGATTGAGGACATCGGCCACGTTCAGCCTGATTTCCATCCGCTGTTTCAACAGGCGGGCGTTCAGTTGCAGATCGAGCTGGTTGCGGGGATTTTCGTACGTGTCGTCATAATCGTCCAGCCCCGCGAAAATCACCCTTCTGCCGAACCGGTTGAACGTGACGTTTGCGCCGAAATACGTGCCCTGCCAGGAAAGCCCGGTGTTGATGATGTAGGGAGAAAGCCCCTGCAGCGGGCGTTTCCGCTCGTTCTTCGTGGAGTCGGTAGAAGGCTTCGGCGGATGCCCGGCCGCCACCAGCTGGATGTTCTCGTTGTCATAGGTCACCTTACTGTCCATCACCGTGAGGTTGGCGGTCAGGAACAGGTTTTTCCAGAAACCGGAGGTTTTGCTGATAAAGGAAAAGGAATGCCGGTAATCCAGTTCCAGCCCTTTATTGACGGCACTTTCCAGGTTGAAGTAGAAAACGCCGTAGCGGTTGTCTGCAGAAACGTAACTGACGGTTTCCACCGGTTTATCGTATTTCTTGTAGAATACGGTGAGCGCCAGTACTTCCACCGGGCTGGGATACCATTCGAACCGCAGGTCGGCGTTATGCGCCCGGCTGTATTCCAGCCCCTGGATGCCTTTCACGTCTTGCCGGAGCTTAAGGTCGTAATACATGAAGGACGCGCGTTCGCGGAAATCGGGGCGGGCGAGCGTTTTGCTGTAAGCGCCGCGGATATTGAGCTGGGGCGTTAACTGGTATACGATATTGACGGAAGGCAGCCAGTCGGTTTCGCGGTAGCTGATGGTGGTGTCTTTAGCCCTGACCGTGCTGCCCTGGACGATGCGCGTATAGGTATGCACGTCCATTTTACTGCTTTCCATCCTTACGCCGGCGATGACGCGCAGTTTCGGCAACGGTGTTACGTCGGCCATGAGGTATCCGGCATGCAGCGCCTGTTTTCCGTCGTAGTGGTCTGCCGCATCAAGACCGGAAGTGGTGGTGGGGAAATAGGTGAAATATCCCGCGCGGAAATTTTCCGGTTTGAACACTTCATAATCCGGCTTTCCATACCCCAGCGAGTCGGCGATCCGGATCCGGTCGGGGTTGTTCATCCCAACGGAAGTGGGCGCCAGCATCACCTGTGCGTATTCCGCATTCCGGAAAGTGCCCCAATACCCGGTTTTGATCTTCTGCGCCCGCCCCGCGAACTGGAAGGGGAAGGTGAGATCGCCACCGATGTTCCTTTTCTTTTCCTGTAGCCGGTTGGCATAAAGGCCGCCTTCCTTGATGGTGGATGTCTGCAGGCGGGAATATTGGTACATGAGCAGGGGGAGGCCTGTTTTTGGATCGATGCCCAGGCTGTCGCCCACGGAATACCGGGTGTCCGGCTGTTCCTTGTTCACGGTGGCATGGTCGGCGAACCAATTCAGTTTGAGGTGCTGCCCCAGTTTATGCTCGCCTTCGAGGCGCGTCTGGAAAAGGCGCCCCGCTTCCACGATGGAGATGTATTCGTGCGAGCGCCCGGCGCGACTTTTATCTTCCGCTACCTGCACGATGTTCTCATGGGTAAATCGGTTATTGTACACATTCCGCCACACTAGTTTGTGCTTCGGTGTCTGAAAAGCCAGGTTTCCCAATGCTCCCACGGCGGAGATAAAATTGAATTGGCGGCCGTTGTCGACGATAGTGGGGCTTTGCCGGAACCAGGCATCGAAGGTCTCGATGTTTTCTTCATGACGGTACGTGCCGGCCAGTACGAGCCCCAACGTCCTGTTCCCTGAAAAACGTTTGCTGCCGCCCATCGACAGCTGGTACTGCTGCATGGGCTTGGCGGTAAAACTGCGGAGGCCGTAGAAGTTGGGGATTTTTCCGTTCATGGCGTTCAGCCCTGCCTGGTCACTCTTTTCGGAAAGCTTCGCGAATTCCGTACTGCTCCATTGCCGGTCGAACCAAAGGCGCTCCTTGCCCGGCGCGCCCCAATAATCGCTTTGGAGGCGGCGCGTGCTGAGAAATTCCTTCCCCGTGCTTTGCGAATTGAAACCCGTACCGGCCAGCACCTGCAAAAAGGGCGACGCCGGAATGTCGAGCGTATTGACCTGTACGAGGCCGCCGGTGAACTCGCCGGGCAGATCGGGCGTGGCGGTTTTGTTGACCACCACATTGTCTATCAGATTGCTGGGAATGATGTCAAAAGAAAAATTGCGGCGGTTGGGCTCCGTACTGGGGAGGGAAGACCCGTTCAGCAACATGTTGTTATACCTTTCGCTCATCCCGCGGACGATAACGAATTTATTATCCTGCACGGTAAGCCCGCTGATGCGCTTGAGCACCTGGCCCACGTTGTTGTCGGGCGTCCGGCGGATCTGTTCCGCGCTGATCCCGTCGCTCACGGCGGCGTTATTTTTCTGCCTGGCGTATAGGGATGAAATAGATTCCTTATTGGCGGACGAAACCACTTCCACGCCGCGCAACGTGCCTTTGGCGGGCTGCAGCGTCAGGTTGAGGGTGCGCGTCTGGCCGGCGGCCACGTTCACGTCATTGATCTTCTTGGGTTGATAGCCGATGTAGCGGACCTGCAGCGCGTACGATCCTTCCGGCAATTCGAACAGGAACTTCCCGGCGATGTCGGTGACCTGGCCCGTGTTGCCCGCCATGATGGTGGCACCCGCCAGCGGATCGCCGGAACCGGCGTCTACCAGCACGCCAGACAACCTGCCGGTAGCTTGTTTCGCCGGCACGGCCTTCCTGGCGATGATTACCGACCGCCCGTCGATCTTGAACCCGTAAAGCGTGGGCGCCAGGGCTTCACGGAGCGTTTGCTGCAGGGTGGCCTGCCGGAGGTTGACGGTCACGGGGGCGCGGAGATCCACTTCATCCTGAAAGTAATTAAACGTGTACCCGGTCTTGCTTTCCAGGTAGTTGAACAAATCCTTCAGGGTGGATTTTTCCAGCTTCACATCGATTTTCTGCTCCGACTGCCAGGCGAATGCGAAAGCCGGCAGCAACGACAGGACCAGGGCAAGGAAACCCCTGTTCCCCGCACGGAGGAAAAATGGTACAAATGCATTCATGCGTAAATTCTGTTTTTAAATTATGGCAGGTGAGAAATGGCGGTGATGATGATAAGACTGTCTTGTTGCCGGTACCGGAAGCGCCCCATGCTGCCCAATACCCGGAGCATGTCGCCGTGCCGCTGGTCGCGGAACGAGGCTTTGACGGGGCGCATGAGCAGCCGTTTGTCTTTCGTGTAATATCGGTACCCGAAAGCGTGTTCCAGTTCGTCGAGGGCTTCGCCGAGCGTTTCCCCGTCGAAATGGAATTCCCGTTGCTTCCAGCTGCCGGGTTTGCCGGAGGGCTTGCCTGGCACGAGTTTCCCGTCGTGCTTCGACCAAATCCCCGTTTTACCGGGCGTCAGGATGAGGGAAATGCTTTTATGCCGCATGGCCACTTTTCCCGTGGCAACGGATACGCTGGCGCCGGGATCGTTATGGTAATTGCGCATGTTGAAGGAAGTGCCAAGCACATCCACTTTCACACTGTCCATTTCCGCGCGGAAAGGGCGGGAAGGATCGATACCCGCTTCCACGAAAATCTCACCTTCCAGCAGGCGCAGGGCGCGGTGGCGGGCATCGAAGGTTTCCGGGACTTCCAGCGTGGTGGCGCCGTTTATCCAGATCCGCGTTTTGTCGGACAGTGTCACGAGCCGGTGCTCACCCGCACCGGTGCTGAACTGCATCCAGCGTGTTTGTACGGCCACGGCCTGCTGGCTTTCTTCTATACTTTGCCACCAGGTCAGGGTGGCCAAAGTGCCCGCAACAACGAACAGCAGCGCGCAGGCGGCCCGTAACCAGGTCATGCGACGGACCCTGGCCCTGGGCCTTACCTGTGCCATAATGCTGCTGTACACTTCAATCTGCTCGCTTTCCGGAACGAAGGCAGGCACGGTTTCCGTCCATTCCCTTTCCGGGAAAATGAGGTCCAGCTCATCGTCTTCCAGCGCCTCCAGCCGCTCCAGCAAAGCCTTTCTCGCGGCTTCGCCGAGCGTTCCGCCGGATAGCGAGCGGAGATATATGCGGATCTGTTGTGCGTTCATGACAGTAATACGCTAATAGGGAAGGGTGACAGACATTTTCCGTGTTACCATAACGTTAAGTCGCCGGCAGACCGCAGCAGCACCAATACATACAATACCTGGACATCCAGCCGGGTGCGCAGCAGCTTACGGATTTCGTTGACATGGCGCTCCACGGTTTTGGCGGAGATGCCTTCCATTTCCGCGATCTGGCGGTAGGTGAGGCCATCGTCCCAATGCATGCGGAAACACCGCTGTTTGGCGGTATGGAACGTGCGCAGGGTGCTTTCGTAAATGGCGAGGTAATCTTTTTCCAGCAGGGAAGAAGCGGTGCTGTCGGCCGCGGAAGTTTCATCGTGCCTTTCGCCGAGCTCCTGCATGGGCAGCCGGCGCGCCCGGAAATGGGAGATCATCGTATTCCTGACGATCGTGAACAGCAGCGCATCCGGCGGCTCGGGCGTCGTGAGGCGGTCCCAGTGCTTCCATAGCTTGATGTACACTTCCTGCGCGATGTCGTCGGCATGCATATTCGCCCCGATCACAGTGGCCAGGTAGGCTTTTACGCGCGGATAGGTACGTTGGAAGTACTGTCGGAAAATGATGTCTTTCTCTGCAGGCATGCGTTTCAATCTTGGTGGATGATGGGGAAGGATGCACCGGCGGCTTGGATATGCGGGCTACTGTAAACCGCTTTCATGGAAGCGTTCCGCGCATCTGGCGGACTTCGGTAGCGGCCGGGATAAATGAGCGACAGCGCCTTCCCGGTCAGCGCGTCTTCCGCGGCAGCCATGGGCGCCAGCGGCAGGTGCTGTAATTCGTTCACTTTGTATGTTGGTAAAATCCCGTCATGGTACGCGCCTTCTCCGCGCGCATTGAATAACCGGTAAGCGATGAGTTGGATTTTCCAGGGCACCTGGCTGCTTGACAGGATGAACCCGGCCAGGTCTTTCCCGAAAGTGGTATCGCCGATGTGTATCACTTCCGTCCAGGGTTTGAGGTTATTGATGAGCAGTTCGGCGGAGGAAACGGTGGCGCGGGTGGTGAGGATGAAAACCCTCCTGAGCGGGAGCCTCGCAGCTTCCAGCGTTTCCATCGTGCTGCCGGCCGCCTGGCCGGATGTGCGCAGTATCTCAGCCAGCGTGCGCGAAAACCGCCCCGTCAGCCGGTTCCCTTCAAATTTGATATAGGTATCGCTGCCCCGGAGCGCGGGCGCCAGGAGGGCAGACAGCTTGGCGCAGGTGGCCACGGAGCCGCCGTCGTTGTACCGCAGGTCGAGAATGAGCTCCTGCGCGCCGGTGTTCCTTATTTTCCGGAAGGTTTCCAGGAGCGAAGGGTCGCCGTATTCCTGGAAGGAACGGTACGCAAGATAGATGGTGCGCACGCCATCATGCAGAAAAGTTACCGGCGACGACAGCAGCGCGCTGCCACCAGGCAAAGGCGCCAGTTGACGGGGCGTCATTTCCATTAGTACGCCGCCCTCCGCTTTCGCCGGGGTGATCGATACATCGCCGGATGAAGCCTGTAATACAGCCGCTTCACGACTGCGGATGGGCGAACCGTTCACTGCCAGGAAATAATCGCCGCGACTGAATCCCGCCCGTTCCGCCGCGCTGCCGCTGCTGACGTACAACATCACACCCGTCAGTCCTTTCGTCCAGCCAGGATGTTGTATCAGCGCAAAATGAATACCATAATGGTAAAAAGTGCCCTCGGGAACGGGGAGGCCCGGCTGCCGCACGATCCACGAAAAGGGATCGGATGGGTTTCGCAATGCATGGAAAAATGCAGGCGGCGCCAGTTGCATTTCCGGATTGGCGGGCAGCTGTTCCGACCATAAATAAAACCGGCGCATACTGTCCAGTATCCATTGGTTATAACGGTGAATGGAATCCCGTTCCGCCGGCGCAGGCAGATCGCCTTTGCGCCCGCAGCCGGTCCAGAGCAAGACCAGGATAACGAGGCAACGGATGGGAAGGGGCGGTTTCAATTTGCGGGTTCGTTTCTCCAAAAATTAAGAACTCCCGCAGCAATGCCAATTTTACGAGGTTAAGTTTTAATTAAGGTTGACGGTGGGAATCCCCGCTTACTGAAAGCCAATATTTTGCAAAAAAATCCTCCCCAGCCAAGGCGGGGAGGACCGTTATATTTTAAAAGCAGTGGGTTATCCCTGGATTTTATCTTCCAGCTCCATCGCCTTTTCGAAAGCCGTCTCATATTCGCCGGTTGCTTTCGCCAGCTCGGCAGCCGCCGATTTGTAACTGATTTCGGTGGATTTGAACTTCACTTTGTCTGCGTAAATGTCCGGGTTGGCCATGTCCGCTTCCAGTTTTTCTACTTTTGATTTCAGATCGCTCAGCTGCTTTTCCAGGTTCTGCACCTGGCGCTGCTGTTTCTGGAGCTCTTTCTTCAGGTTATTATCGACCGGTGCTTTGGGCTGAACCGGGGCGGGAGCGGGAGCGGCTTTCTTTTCCTTTTCAGCTTTCACGGGTTGCGCATTAGCGGCCATGCGTTTCTTCCATTCTTCCCATTCGCCGTACGTGCCGTCGAATTCCTTGATCTCGCCATCCACGATCTCCCAAATTTTATTCGCCGTTTTGCTGACGAAATAACGGTCGTGGCTCACCAGCACGAGGCTGCCTTCATACTTGCCCAGTGCATCGATGAGCATGTCTACCGAGTTCATGTCCAGGTGGTTCGTAGGTTCGTCGAGCAGCAGGAAATTCGCCTTGCTGATGATCACCTTGGCCAGCGCCACGCGCGCTTTTTCACCACCGGAAAGGATGCGGATCTTTTTGAAAACATCGTCGCCCTGGAACAGGAATGCCCCCAGCAGACCGCGGAGCTCCATTTCCGTGTTGCCGCTGGCGCAGCTTTTCAGCTCTTCCAGTATCTCGTTGTCCAGATGCAGGGATTCCAGCTGGTGCTGCGCGTAGAAGCTTGGTACCACGTTATGCCCGGGAATGCGTTCCCCGTCGAAGCTGTCCGTTCCCGCGATCACGCGCAGGAGGGTCGATTTACCTTTACCGTTGGCCCCGATCAGCGCGATCTTGTCGCCGCGGTTGATTTCGGCGCGGGCGTTCTGAAGGATGCGCAACGGGCCGTATGCTTTAGACACGCCGTTGAGTGTGCAGAGTATTTTGCCGGGGATTTTGTCTACGCTGAAGTTCATCCTGATTTTCGACGGACCGTTATCTACCTGCTCCACGCGCTCCAGTTTATCGAGGCGTTTCATGATCGATTGTGCCTGCGCGGCCTTGGAGGCTTTGGCCTTAAACCGTTCGATGAAGCGTTCCTGCTGGCGGATGTAATCCTGCTGGTTCTCGAATGCGCGCTGTTGCAGCTCGCGGCGGAGTGCCTTTTCTACTTCATAATCCTCGTAATTGCCGGCGTAGTGGTGCAGTTCCTGCTGGTACAGCTCCACGATCTTATTCACCATGCGGTCGAGGAAGAAACGGTCGTGCGATACGATGATCACGGCGCCGTCGTAATTGCTGAGATATCTTTCCAGCCATTCGATGGAGGGAAGGTCGAGGTGGTTCGTCGGTTCGTCGAGCATCAGCACGTCCGGCTGTTGCAGGATGAGTTTGGCCAGCAGCACGCGCATGCGCCATCCGCCGGAAAACTCGCTGTAGGGCCGCTCCAGGTCGGCGGTGGAAAAGCCGAGGCCTTCCAGTACGGTAGCGGTTTTGTGACGGATGTTGTAGCCGTCGAGGATATCGAATTCATGCAGTTTTTCGCTATACGCCATCAGGAGGGCTTCGTCTTCGGAATTTTCCAGTTGCCGGGTCATTTCCTCGAGCTCCTTTTCGACTTTCACCGCTTTTTCGAAGGCGGTCATGCCCACGTTCAGGATGGATTCGTCGGATTCGAAGCTGAGCAGGTCCTGGTTGAAGAACCCGATGGTCGTGTCTTTCCCTTTATTGAGACTGCCTTTTGAAATGGTGTATTCTCCGTTGATAATGCGCAGCAGCGTGGATTTGCCGGTCCCGTTGAGGCCGATGAGGCCGACCCGGTCGCCGGGTACGATGTGCCAGGTGCTGTCTTCTACGATGGTCCTTGCGCCGAATTCGAAAGTAATGTCCTGCAGTGCGATGAGCATGTTGAAATCGATATTAAACCCGCAAAGATAGTCAAATTATTCCATCTATATTTGTTGAAAACAAGGAATGTATGGGCAGCAAATTATGGTCGGGGGGATGGATGATACTGTTGGCCGCCGCGGCCTGCACGCAACCTGTGAAAGCGCCGGCCGGCGAAGGGGAGAACCCGGTCGTGGAATTCAGGGGGATCACCGTCCCTGCGGTGCTGAAAGACTCGCTGCGCGGGGTGATGGACGGGTACAAAGTTTTGTCAGACGCCCTGGCCAAAGAAGACACGCTGCTGGCCGACGCGGCGGCAAGGCTCATGCGCCAGCGGCTCGATAGCCTCCCTTTATACCGCTCCGGCCTGGATTCTGCACATGCCGGCGCCCTGGAACTGAATGCGGGCAGCATTTCGGCGGAGTTGACGGCCATGGTACTGGAAGATGGTGGACTGGAAGGCCGGCGGCAGTCGTTCTGGATGGCTTCCGAGCTGTTGTACGACCTGCTGCAGCAAACGGGGCCGGTCAATGGGGTGAAATATCATTACTGGTGCGGGGAGGCTTTCGGTGGAAAGGGGGCTTTCTGGCTGGGAGATTCCGCGGCGCTCGCCAATCCCTACGGCGGGAAGGCGGATTGCGCCGAGCCGAGGGATACGATCGGTCAATGGCGCTGATCATCAGATATCAAACGCTGTAAGATATTTATCAATATATTCCTGTTTGCTTTTCAGTTTGTATTGCATAACGAACCGGGGATGTTCCAGCGGGATGAGCTTTTTGAAGAACCCTTCCGCCGCGTTCACCTGTTGCACGAAAGCGGCATTTTTACCCGTCCCCAATACGTAGGCTACATCCCGGTTGAGCCCGAATTCCACCTGTTTCCGGAGGCTATCCACCATAAAACCGTACACCGCCGCGGTGAGGGCTTTGCTGTCATAATAATTGTAATTCACTTCCTTGCCGCCGGGTTGCCGGATGGTGAAGCCCAGCGGGCACATCGAGCCGATGTAAAAATCCCGGTAAAACGCCTCCGGCCCGCCATATGCGGCGATCACATCGTACACGAACACGGAAGAAACTTCATAGGATTTGAACCCGGGGTACGAAATGCCGCAGGGGTCTGCCAGGCGTTTGGAATCCGTGAAAGGCACGCCGGAAAGCGCGGCGCCGAAGCGGCCGGGGTTGATGCCGATGATCATCCGCCGCTGGTGGGTTTCCCCGTAAAACTTCCGGTAGAACGCTTCCATCACGGGGATGACGGAGGGGTTCTCGGCGAAGGGGTTCATGATCCGGATGCCCGGCGGCAACTTGCCATGATAGGAGAGATGCGTGTTGAAGTGAATGATCTTGTCGGCCATCGTTTTCATGCCGCAAAAATAGGGAAACGGGATTTGTTGGCCGGCAGCCGGGAAAAACGCCCGGGAACGGGGCGCCTGCAGGGTTATTTCAGCCCGATTATCGTAATTCGCATGCATTCATATCCCGCTGATTTAAATCAACTCATGCGGATTTTCAAATTCGTTGCGGATTTCGTAATTTCGCATGCATTTTATTTGAGAAAAGGATTTATGATCAACATTACATTCCCGGATGGCGCTGTAAGACAGTATGAGCAAGGCGTAACTGCACTGGACATCGCAAAATCCATCAGCGAAGGGCTGGCCCGGAAGGTGCTGGCGGCGAAGGTTAACGGTCAGGTGGTAGACGCCACCCGCCCCATTTCGAAGGACGGCACCCTGCAGTTGCTGACCTGGACGGATGCGGACGGCAAGGCTACCATGTGGCACTCCTCGGCGCACCTCATGGCGGAAGCGCTGGAAAGCATGTATCCGGGAGTGAAGTTCGGCTACGGCCCCCCGGTCGAGAACGGCGGCTTCTTCTACGATGTAGACCTGGACGGCCGGCAGATCTCCGACGAGGAGCTCCGCCAGCTGGAAGTCAAAATGAACGAACTGGCCAAACAGAACAACGCCTATATCCGTAAAGACGTGTCGAAAGCCGACGCGATCGCTTATTTCAAGGAGAAAGGCGATCCCTATAAGCTGGACCTCCTCGAGAAACTCGAAGACGGTTCCATCACCTTTTACACCCAGGGTGCGTTTACCGACCTCTGCCGCGGGCCGCACATCCCCAATACCGGCTTCATCAAAGCCGTAAAACTGACGAACATCGCCGGCGCCTACTGGCTGAGCAACGAGAAAAACAAGATGCTCACCCGCATCTACGGGATCACGTTCCCTTCACAGAAGGAGCTCGACGAATACCTGACCCTCATCGAGGAAGCCAAAAAACGCGACCACCGCAAGCTGGGCAAGGAGCTCGAGCTCTTCGCGTTCTCCGAGCGCGTAGGCCTGGGCCTGCCCCTGTGGCTGCCCAAGGGCGCCATGCTCCGGGAACGCCTGCAGTCATTCCTGCAACGCGCCCAGGTGGAAAGCGGGTACCTGCCCGTGGTAACGCCCCACATCGGCAGCAAACAACTCTACGTGACCTCCGGCCACTATGAGAAATACGGGAAAGACAGCTTCCAGCCCATCCATACGCCCGAAGAAGGCGAGGAGTTCCTGCTTAAACCTATGAACTGTCCGCACCACTGCGAAATTTATAAAGCGTCCCCGAAGTCATATAAAGACCTCCCGGTTCGCCTGGCGGAATTCGGCACCGTTTACCGGTACGAACAGCATGGCGAGCTGCACGGGCTTACCCGTGTGCGGGGCTTTACCCAGGACGATGCGCACCTTTTCTGCCGGCCAGACCAGGTGAAAGACGAGTTCATCAAGGTGATCGACCTCGTGCTGTACGTGTTCAAAAGCCTCAATTTTACCGATTATACGGCACAGATTTCCCTGCGCGACCAGGTAGACCGCAGCAAATACATCGGTTCGGACGAGAACTGGGAACGTGCGGAACAGGCCATCATCGAGGCGGCGGCCGAAAAAGAGCTGCGCACGGTGGTAGAATATGGCGAAGCCGCATTCTATGGCCCGAAACTTGATTTCATGGTGAAGGACGCCCTCGGCCGGAAATGGCAGCTGGGCACCATCCAGGTAGATTATAACCTGCCCGAGCGTTTCGAGCTGGAATATATCGGGCCAGACAACAAGCCGCACCGCCCGGTGATGATCCACCGCGCGCCCTTCGGCTCGCTGGAACGATTCATCGCCGTGCTGATCGAGCACTGCGCCGGTAAATTCCCGCTTTGGCTCACGCCGACGCAGGCTAAAATCCTGCCGATCAGCGACAAGTTCCTGCCTTATGCAGAAAAAGTCGCTGAATTGCTCAAAAAAGCCGAAATTCGCGCTGAAATTGACGACAGGAACGAAAAGATTGGGAAAAAGATCCGCGAAGCGGAACTGGCGAAAATCCCCTACATGCTGGTGATCGGCGAAAAAGAGGAAACCGAAGGTAAAGTGGCCGTGCGCCGCCAGTCGAAAGGAGACCTCGGCACCCTGGAAGTAGACGGGTTCATTAGCCTGGTACAGGATGAAGTGATTAATCGTAAACCATTTGAATAATCCTTTTGTTCTTAATAAAACAATTTTAACCAATGTGTGGTATGCCGGTTTTAAACAGTCCACCGTCAGCACCATTCTCTTTTAACAACAAACATTTTAATGCAACAAGGACCAAGACCAAATTTCAGGGGCAGAAACCCCAACTTCAGAAGAGAACAACAACAGGAACACCGTACCAACAGGATGATCCGCGTTCCGGAAGTAAGGCTGGTAGGCGACAATGTTGAGCCGGGTGTTTACAGCACGGAAGAGGCGCTTCGTATGGCGCAGGACCAGCAGCTCGACCTGGTGGAGATTTCCCCCAACGCCGCGCCTCCTGTTTGCCGGATCATCGACTATAATAAATTCCTCTACGAGAAAAAGAAGAAGGAAAAGGAAATGAAGGCCAACGCTCACAAGAGCGAGGTTAAGGAAATCCGCTTCACGCCCAATACCGACGATCACGACTTCGACTTCAAGGCCAAGCACGCCGAAAAATTCCTCAAGGAAGGCAACAAGGTTAAAACTTATGTGCAGTTCAAAGGCCGCGCCATCATGTTTAAGGAGCGCGGAGAACTGATCCTGCTGAAGTTTGCCGAGCGCCTCGCCGAAGTGGGCGCCCTCGAAGGCATGCCCCTCATGGAAGGCAAGCGCATGATCGCCATCTTTGCTCCCAAATCCAGCAAGAAGGCCACCAAAGCGCCCAAAGAGCCGAAAGAAGGCGGCGATCGCCCGGAGCGTCCCGAACGCCCTGAACGCCCCGAGCGTCATGACCGCGACCAGGCTCCGCAGCAACCGCAGCAGCCTCCCGTACGCCGGCCCATCGAGATCAAGTACGCCACTCCGGCCCCCAAGCCGAATACGGACACGAACAACAGCGGCAACTAATCATTGCCTGTAAGAGATATCTGGCTGACCGGAGCGCACCACGCATTCCGGTCAGCCTTTCTTTTTCTCCGGCTTCGATAAAGCCTGCAGGGTTTTCTTTGCCCGGCTCACAAAGCCCGGTGTTGCCCCTTCCCGCAGCTGGTCTTCGATCAGCAGCACAATCTCATTCTTTATATCAGGATAAGTAATCGCCAGATTGGCCAGCACCGTCATAGAAAACGCGCGTACGGCCACCGTTTCCTCCACGTCTTCCAGCAACCGGAAACAAACGTCCATCACCGGGCCGTGCAGGCGTTCGGGTACTTCCACATATTGCAGGATGCGCACCACATTTCGTTTAACCGATACCGGTATGCCGGCATCGTCCATCCGGCGGACCATCGCTTCCAAATGGGGCTCCACCAGCCTGGGGTATTTCTCCGCCACCAGGCGCAGGGGCCAGGCGGCGCGCTGGACCACACGGTATTCGTCGTGCAGGAAAAGCCCGATCAATTCGTTCAGCCGTGCCTCACTTTTACCGATGTACGCGGCAATGGCTTCCGTCTGAGCCCGGGAATGCGCTTCCAGCAGCATCGATCTGATTGTCATTTCACAAAGGTAATTACGCGGCAATTAACTCTTTTTCGTTTTCTTTGTTCTACCAACAACAAATCCGACCCAATTGATCAGGAAGGAACTACGGATCATTCTGCTTTCGCTGGGCGTGAGCCTGGTGCTGACCGTCGCCAAGTTTGCGGCGTATTTCCTCACGCACTCTGTTGCCATACTTTCCGATGCGCTGGAATCCATCATCAACGTGGTGGCCGGCGCTTTCGCGTGCTACAGCATATACCTGGCGGGCAAACCCAGAGACGAAAACCATCCATACGGCCATGGTAAAGTAGAATTCTTCTCGATCGGCTTCGAAGGCGCCATGATCTTCATCGCCGGCGTGCTCATCCTCTACAAGGCAATACAGTACTTTATTGCACAACCACAACTCGAGCAAATCGACAACGGATTGTGGATGATCGGCGGCACCGCGGCGGCGAACATGGCGATGGGGCTTTACCTCATCCGCTCCGGCAAAACCCTCGGCTCCATCACGCTTTCGGGGAACGGGCAGCATTTGCTGACAGACGCGTACAGCTCCCTGGCCCTCATCGCAGCCTTGCTGGTATTAAAGTTCACGGGTTTCATGTGGATAGACCCGCTCGTGTCGGTTGTGGTGGCGGGATTGATCCTGCGGAAAGGGTACCAGCTCATGCGGCAATCCATCAGCGGGCTGATGGACGAAACGGATATGAAGGTGGTAGACAAAGTGGCGGAAATCCTGAACCGGAACCGCCGTCCTGCCTGGATCGACGTGCATAATATGCGGGTACAGCAATACGGGAACAACTATCATATCGACTGCCACGTAACCCTGCCCTGGTACCTGGAGCTGAGCCAGGCGCACGAAGAGCTGAAACGCATGGAAGATTGCGTGAAGCGGGAAATGGACGCCCACGAAGTGGAATTCTTCATCCATGCAGACCCCTGCGTCCCGGAAAGCTGCCGCCACTGCGGGATTGAAGTATGCCCCGTCAGGAAACACCCTTCCGAAGGCCGCATCGAATGGAACCGCGCCAACGTACTCCCCAACCGGAAACATTAGTCATTCCCACTTTTTTCCTAGATTAGCACCATGCAAAGGATACTGATCGTTGAAGATGAAGTGAAAGTCGCCAACGCCGTGAGAATGGGGCTGGAGGAAAACGGATTCGAGGTGGAAGTGGCCTACGACGGGCGGATGGGCAAAAGTCTCGCCACCAGCGGCGATTACGACCTCGTCATTCTCGACCTTAACCTCCCTCACCATAACGGTTACGAAATCTGCGAACTGATCCGCCGGCGGAACAACAAGGTAGCCGTCATCATGCTGACCGCCTTCGGCGGGATGGACGACAAGATGCAGGCCTTTGAACTGGGGGCAGACGATTACCTCGTCAAACCCTTCGATTTCCGCGAGCTGCTGGCGCGCATCCGCGTGTTCCTCAAAAGGGCCGGAGCAGAAGTGCCCACCCATCGCAACGACAAAATCTCCATCGGCGACCTGGAAATCGACCGGGAGCGGAAAGAAGCCTGGCGCGCCGGTAAAAAAATCCCCCTCACCGCCAAAGAATACCAGCTGCTCGAGCTGCTGGCACTTCATAAAGGAAAAGTCATCTCCAAGATGACGATCGCCGAAAAAGTCTGGAACATCGATTTCGACACCGGCACCAACGTGATAGAGGTATACATCAACTTCCTCCGGAAAAAAATCGATAAGGATTTCGACGTTAAATTGCTGCACACCAAAACGGGGATGGGTTATTTCCTGTCCGACGAACCCTGACGCCGCTTGAAGATCAAATATAAAATAGCTATTTACTATACGCTGTCGGCCGCCTTCCTGCTGATCGCATTCGCCGTACTGGCATATTACTTCTCCGCCAAATCGCGGCGCGACGAGTACCTCGAGCGCCTGGAATACCGCGCGCGCTCCATCGGCAGCGTCATCATCGAAAACGACCAGGTACAGATCGGGCTGCTGCGCAAACTCGATAAAACGACTTTCCAGGACCTTTACCAGGAAACGATCCTCGTGTATAACGAGAACTACGACCTGCTCTATACGAACGTGAAAGATACGGCGGTGCGCATCCCTCGGGCGCTGCTGGACCAGGTCAAACAACAGGGCTCGCTGATCCGCAACCAACAGGAAGGGGAACTGGCCGGGTTGCATTACACCGAAGACAACATCAGCGTGCTGGTGCTCGTCTCTTCGTTCGACAAATACGGGTTCCAGAACCTCCAGAACCTGCGGCGCATCCTTATAATAGAGCTCATCGTGGGAGTGGTGCTGCTGGTGGGCGTGGGGTATTTCTTCGCAAGGAAGATGGTGCAGCCCATCGACCGGCTCGTGGAACAGGCGGATTCCATCAACGCCAATAACATGCAGGATTCGCGGGTGGAGATCAAGGGGAGCGACGAGATCGCGCAATTGGGCGCGAATTTCAATACCATGTTACAACGCTTAAGTCATTCGTTCGACCTCCAGAAAAGTTTCGTGAGCAATGCCAGTCATGAGCTACGGACCCCGTTGGCGGCGATCATCAGCCAGTTGCAGGTAACGCTCGCCAAGGAGCGTACCGGGCCGGAATACGAAGCCGTGCTGGAATCCGTGCTGGAAGATGCGGAGGGATTGAGCGAACTGACGAACGGGCTGCTGCAGCTGGCGCAGTCTGAAATGAACCGCCACGAGTTCGCGTTCACGCCCGTTCGGGTAGACGAGCTGTTGTGGGATACGGCGGATTTCGTACGGCGGAAATGGAAATCCGTCGGCAAGGTAGACATCCAGTTCCTCCGCGAGCCGGAGCAGGACGAGATGATCACCTGCAACGGGAACGAGGCGTTGTTGCGCATTTTGTTCATCAACCTGCTCGACAATGCTTGCAAGTTTTCCGAAGACGCCTCCGCCCGGGTGATCCTCGATTTTAACGAACGGTACATTTTAGTACATGTAAAGGACCACGGCCCCGGGATCCCTCCCGGCGAGCAGGAAAAAATATTCGAGCCCTTCTTCCGCGGCACCAATGCGGTACAGGCGCGGGGCCACGGGCTGGGCCTCTCTATCTGCCGGCGCATTACCGATCTGCACGACGGGCGGCTGACCGTGTTCTCCATCCCCGGAGAAGGCAGTACGTTTACCGTACAATTGCCACATATTATCGTTTAATGCTGTTTTTAATTCTTTTTTAATCCGCTTTAAAGGCCGGTTTAATTCCCGGTATGGAGCTTTGTGTCATGAAATGGCTCATAGTTCTCCCGATGATTTTTGTCCTGACCCTGAAAGGATTTTCCCAGGAGGCCCGCTCCCTTACACTGCAACAGGCCGAACAGGAATTCCTGCAGCGCAACTTCCGGCTACTGGCCGAACGGTACCGCGTCAATGCCGCGGAGGCGCTCGTGGACCAGGCGAAAAAATGGGATAACCCCACGCTTTCAGGGACCTTAGGCTTCGGATCCCTGGACAAGGTACAGCCTTTTCATATCGGCGGCGGTGGACAGCTCGAGGGCTCAGTGGAACAGATCATCCAGATGGCAGGCAAACGCAACAAACAGGTGCAACTGGCCCGTTGGAACGCAGCTACGTCTGCCGCCGCTTTCTCCGAGCTCATGCGGACGCTCCGCCTGGAGCTGCGCAGCAGTTTTTATCAATTGTATTTCCTGAAAGAGTCCGAAAAGACGCTGCGCAACCAGCTCAGCAATCTCCAGCGCATCCTGGAAGCTTATCGCAGCGCAGACGCCAGCGGGAGCGTGGCCCACGCCGACGTGATCCGCCTCCAAGCCCTCCAGGTAGGTATCGCCAACGACTATACGGATTTGCGCCAGCAGGAAATGGACGCCTCCCTGCGCCTGCAGCTCTTGTTGGGCAGTAAGGAGCCCGTGACGCCCGAGGCTGGCCCGGACGTGCTGCAACGCTATGTATTGGGCGGGTACGACCTCGCCACCCTGACAGATACCGCACTGGCCAACCGGCCCGACCTTCAGGTGGCGGACCGCAGGCTGGAAGCGGCCAAAATGAACAACCGCCTACAGAAAGCGCTGGCCGTTCCCGATCTGCACCTCGGCGCGGCTTACGACCGGCAGGGGAGTTACACCAATAATTTCATAGGGCTTACGGTAGGGGTAGACCTTCCGTTGTGGAACCGCAACCAGGGCAACATCCGCGCTTCGGCGCAGGAAGTGAAAGCTCAGGCCGCGGAGCTGGACGAGCAGAAACTGACCGTTTCCGCCGAAGTGGCGAACGCGCTGGAAAAAATCCAGTTCCTGGAAAAGGGGACGGAATGGCCCGACCTCAAATCGTTCAACGCCGAATATACCCGCCTCATTGAAGAAGTGGCGGCGAACTTCCGGAAAGGGAACATCTCGCTCCTGCAGTTCATCGATTACTTCAACAGTTACAGCGAACACATCCTGCACGCCAACAAATTCCTCAGCGACCGCGTGCTGGCGTACGAAGAGCTGAACTACACAACCGGCACGCAATTATTCAACAATCCGCAATGACTCGCATGAAAACATATACGATCCCCCTGTTGCTGGCCGCTGCCGCCGCTTTTGGCGGATGCAGGCACTCCCAGGCGGAAGACACCGAAAAAGCCACCTTCGCGCTCAGCGACACGATGCTGGCCACCATCAAGATCGACACCACGGCCGTAAAACCCGTGGAAAACGAACTGCGCCTCTCCGGCAAAGTGACGCCAGACCTCAGCAAAGTGCTCAAATTATACCCGATCGTGAGCGGCTATGTGAAAGACATTAAAGTGCAGCTGGGCGATTACGTGAAAAAAGGACAGGTACTCGCCGTGATCCAGAGCGGTGAGATTGCCGATTACGATAAACAGCTCGCCGATGCGTACTCCGACCTCGCCATCGCCGAAAAAAGCCTCAAAGTAGCGCAAGACCTCTACCAGAGCCAGCTTTCCACGCAAAAAGACGTGGTGAACGCCGAAGAAGAACGCAATAAAGCCCGCGCGGAAATCGGAAGGCTCAACGAGCTGATGAAACTCTACCGCAAAGGCAGTGGCTCCACCTCCATCGTAACAGCCCCCATCAGCGGATATATCATCGAAAAGAATATCAACAACGGGATGGAGCTCCGGGCAGACAACAGCGCGCATATGTTCACCATCTCCGAGCTGGACGAAGTCTGGATCATGGCCAACGTCTTCGAGACAGACATCGCCAGGGTACAGGAAGGATACCCGGCGGATGTGACCACCATCAGCTATCCCGACCAGACTTTCCACGGCAAGATCGATAAAGTGTACAACGTGCTCGATCCGGATACCAAAACCATGCAGGTCCGCATCCGGCTGAACAACGAAGGCATGCTCCTCAAACCGGAAATGTTCGCCACCGTGCTGCTCAAATACCGCGAAGGCGCCGAATTGCCCGCCATTCCCAGCTCGGCCGTCATTTTCGATAAGGGCAAGAATTTCGTGATGGTGTTCCGCGACCGGAACAATATCGATACCCGCGAGGTGAAAGTTGCCAAATCGCTCAATGATATCACTTACATCAGCCGCGGGCTGCAACCCGGCGACAAAGTGATTTCCCATAATCAACTGCTTATTTACGACGCCCTGAACGACTAACCGCATGAACAAATTCATTAGAAATATCGTAGGATTTTCGCTCAGGAACCGGTTTTTCGTGTTCTTCATGCTGGCGGTGCTCACCGTTGGCGGCGTTGTCGCCTATCTGCATACGCCCATCGAAGCTTTCCCGGACGTCACCAACACCCAGATCGTCATCGTATCGGAATGGAACGGCAGGAGCGCGGAAGAAGTGGAACGCTTCGTGACCACGCCCATCGAAATATCCATGAACGGCGTCCAGAAAAAGACGAGCGTCCGCTCCATCACCATGTTCGGCCTGTCTGTCATCAAGATCATTTTCGACGACGATGTGGAAGATTTCTTCGCCAGGCAGCAGGTCAATAATATGCTCCGGAACGTATCGCTCCCAGAAGGCGTGGAGCCCGAAGTGCAGCCGCCGTACGGCCCCACGGGCGAAGTGTTCAGGTATTGGCTGAAAAGCCCCCATCGCGATTCGCGCAGCCTGCTCACTTACCAGAACTGGGTGATCGACCGTCAGCTGCGGAGCGTGCCTGGCGTGGCCGATGTTGTTGCCTTCGGCGGACAGGAGAAGATTTACGAGATCACCGCCGATCCCATCAAGCTTGCCAAATACGACATTACGCCCCTGGAACTTTACCAGGCCGCGGCGCAAAGCAATATCAACGTGGGCGGCGACGTGATCGAGAAGAACGGCCAGGCGTATGTGGTGCGCGGCATCGGGCTGCTCGACAATATTCAGGACATCGAAAACATCATCATCGAAAACGTGGACGGAACGCCGATCCTCGTCAAAAACGTGGCGAACGTGCGCGAAGCGTCGCTCCCCCGCGTGGGCCAGGCCGGCCTGAACGAAATGGACGATATCGTGGAAGGGATCGTGGTGATGCGGAAAGGGGAGAACCCTTCCGAAGTGCTGGCGCGGATCAAGGATAAAGTACAGGAACTGAACGATAAGGTGCTGCCCGGCGACATTAAAATGGAAACCTTCTACGACCGCGACGTGCTCATGAAATATTGCACCGAAACGGTGATGCACAACCTGCTGGAAGGGATCATTTTCGTGACGGTGATCGTGTTCCTCTTCATGGCCGACTGGCGAACGACGCTCATCGTGGGGATCATCATCCCGCTGGCGCTCCTGTTCGCCTTCATCTGCCTGAAATTGAAAGGCATGAGCGCCAACCTGCTCAGCATGGGCGCTATCGACTTCGGGATCATTATTGACGGGGCCGTGGTGATGGTGGAAGGGATATTCGTGATGCTCGACCATCGGGCCAAGCAGTTCGGGATGGAGAAATTCAACCGGATGGCCAAGCTGGGATGGATCAAAAAGACCGGCGGAGAACTGGGCAAGGCCGTTTTCTTCTCCAAACTCATCATCATCATTTCCCTGCTGCCCATTTTCTCTTTCCAGAAAGTGGAAGGGAAGATGTTCTCTCCCCTGGCCTGGACGCTGGGATTTGCGCTGCTCGGTGCGCTGCTGTTTACGCTGACGCTCGTGCCGGTGCTCACGTCCATCCTTTTGAACAAGAACGTCCGCGAGAAGCACAACCCCGTGGTGAACTTCTTCAACCGCATCGTGATGGGCGGTTTCAACTGGACGTATTCCCATAAGAAATTGTCGCTGCTACTGGCGGTATTGTTCATGGGGGCCAGCTTCGGTTCCGCGAAATTCCTTGGCTCAGAGTTTCTTCCGCAGCTCAATGAAGGGGCGCTGTGGGTGGAAGCGAAGCTCCCCATGAGCATGTCGCTCAATGAAACCGTGCAGTTCGTCCATAAATTCAGGAAAGAGCTGGGCAGCTTCCCGGAAGTGAACGGGGTGCTGTCGCAAACGGGCCGTTCCAACGACGGTACCGACCCCAGCGGGTTTTATTACGTGCAATGCCAGGTGAATCTGAAACCCAAGAAGGAGTGGGGCCGCAAGATCACGATGGACCAGCTCGTCGAGGAAATGGACAAGCGCCTCCGGCAATACCAGGGCGTGGTGTACAACTACTCGCAGCCCATTATCGACAACGTGGCCGAAGCCGTGGCCGGCATCAATGCCAGCAACGCGGTGAAGATTTACGGGGACGATCTCAATGAGCTCGACCGGATCGCCAACCAGGTGATCACGCAGATCCAGGATGTGCGGGGGATCAAGGACGTGGGGATTCTGCGGAACATCGGCCAGCCAGAAATGAGCGTCCGCCTCAGCGACACCAAAATGGCGCTCTACGGTGTGAAAACGGCAGACGCGCAGGCCGTGATCGAAATGGCCATCGGCGGTAAAACGGCGACGCAGCTGTACGAAGGCGAGCGCAAGTTCGACGTGCGCGTGCGGTACGACGCCGATTACCGGAAAGACGAGGTAGACCTGCAGAACCTCATGGTGCCCGCCATGAACGGGAAGAAGATACCCTTGAAAGAGATCGCTACCATTTATACGCAAACCGGTCCGGCGTTCATTTACCGCGACAATACCAAGCGGTTCATCGGGGTGAAGTTCTCCGTCCGCGACCGCGACCTGGGCAGTACCATCGCCGAGGCGCAGGCCAGGGTGAACAAGGGCATCCAGTTGCCGAAAGGGTATTCTATCGGGTGGACGGGCGAGTTCGAGAACCAGGTGCGGGCTACGAAGACCCTGGGGCAGGTGGTGCCCGTCAGCCTCATCGCCATCTTTATCATCCTGTTCATTATGATGGGCAGTGTGAAAGACGCGGGGCTCATTCTCATGAACGTGCCGTTCGCGCTCATCGGCGGGATCCTGGCGCTGCATGTATCCGGCATCAACTTCGGGATTTCGGCGGGGGTTGGTTTCATTGCGCTGTTCGGGATATGTATCCAGAACGGGGTGATCCTCATCTCGGTGTTCCACAAGAACCTCCAGGCCAGGATGCCCCTGAACGATGCGATACGCCACGGCGTGGAAGAGCGCATCCGGCCGGTGGTGATGACCGCCCTCATGGCCGCGATCGGGCTCATCCCGGCGGCGGTGAGCAGCGGCATCGGGTCGGAAACCCAGAAACCGCTGGCCGTAGTGGTGATAGGAGGGCTAATCACGGCTACCGTGCTCACGCTCCTCATCTTCCCCCTCATTTTCTACTCCGCTTACCGGAGGAGATACGCAAAAACGCTTTGATTATTTATTTCACCATAAAAAACAAACACAATGAAAAAGATCATGTTTCTGATGGCCGCCGCGATGATCGTTACTGGTGGCATGACAGCAGCTTTCGCACAGGAAAAACCCGCCGCTAAAACAGAGCAGTCGGCCAAACACGCCGCGAAAGCAGAAAAAATGGAACACAAGAAAACCGCGAAACACCATCACGCGGAAAAAAAGCAGACAGTTAAGAAAGCTGGTTGATAGGCCAGTCATAGGTTTTAGTTCGCATAAATAGGTTGATAGCATTCACCGGTGGAAGTTTTTCCACCGGTATCAACATCCTCTCCGCCCTGCCTGATCAATAGCCAACGCAGGGCGGATTTTTCATTTGTGAAAATACTATCACTTAAAGAGAAGATACGGTTCACTCATTTACGTGGTTGTCACTACTTTAGTTAAGCATCCCAAGTGATGAACACGTCAACCACACACGAACAGGAATTACTGATACGGTTATCGGAGGGAGACGGCGCCGCCTTCGCCGAACTATTCCACGAATACAGGGACCGTATTTACGCTACGGCCGTCAGGCTGATGGGCAGCCACTCCCATGCGGAAGAGATCGTACAGGAAGTATTCATGAAAATCTGGCTCAACCGGAGCGCCCTTCCCCAGGTCACCTTTTTCCGCGCCTATCTTTTCACCACCGCACGCAATCATATATTCAACAGCCTTAAACAGCTGGCCCGCGAACGCACGGCCGACATCCTCCATGCCGAGCCCGCATGTAAAGGCACCGAAGAACGGGTGCTGGGCCGCGACTTCGAGCGGGTGCTCCAGAACGCCGTTCGCCAGCTGCCGCCCCAACAGGAGCGGGTATACCATCTCAGCAAGGTAGAAGGGCGCCCCCGGCATGAAGTGGCACACCTGCTGCAACTGTCTCCCGAAACCGTGAAAGTGCACCTGGCCCGCGCCATGCGCTCCATCCGCGAATATTGCACCGCCCGGATGGACATTCCCGGCCTCATCCTCTCCTCGGCTTTCGCTTCGGAATTATTTTTTATGGTCGTGTAACCCATCCTTATTTTCCTATTGTCTCATTACTACACAAGCAAGCATTCATGAAAGCTTCGAGATTCGCGCATTTGTTCCATAAGTATCGGTCTGGGCAGGCTACGCCGGAAGAGGAAAAGGAATTCCTCGATATGGTGGCGGCTTCCGGCCACGACGACGAGCTGAAGGAAGCGATCGGCGGGATGCTCGAAAACGGGCTGGACGAAGATGCCGCCATGCCGGAAGAAAGCGCGGATAAAGTATTGGGCGAAATCCTCCGGGACGAAGCGCCCCGCCGCAAGACGCGCATTTTCACCTGGGCCGCCGTGGCCGCGGGGCTGCTGATGCTCCTGGGCATCGGGTTCCTCCTGAAAACGCAGCGCAACGGTCAGTCGGGCGCCGGGGCCGCGCACGTCCAGATTTCGCCGGGGAAAGACCGCGCCACCCTGGTGCTGGACGATGGCCGGGAGATCGACCTGGAGCGCGCCGGCAACGACACCATCGGCGTGCAGCAGGGGCTTTTGGCACAGGTGAACGGGAACGCACTCCATTATGATACTACCACCGCCGAGCCGCCTACCATCAATACCATCCGCACCCCGCGGGGCGGCCAGTTCAGGGTGGTTTTGCCCGACGGGTCGAGGGTATGGCTCAACGCCGCCTCGTCTATCCGATTCCCGACGGTGTTCAACGCCGGCGAAAGGAGGGTGGAAGTGGAAGGGGAAGTGTATTTCGAAGTGGCGAAACGGCCGCAGCAGCCTTTCATCGTGCAGGCAGACGGGATGGACGTTCAGGTGACCGGTACGCATTTCAACGTCATGGCCTATTCCGACGAATCCAACATCGAGACCACGCTGCTCGAAGGCGGTGTAAAGGTATTCGGCGGCGGATCGGAAGCCACGCTGGTACCGGGGCTCCAGGCCGTGATGAACAGGAAGGAAAACGACATCAAAGTAAGAAAAGCAGATACCGACCGGGTAATTGCCTGGAAGGAAGGAAGATTCGAATTCAGGGGTAATATTCGTGGCATCATGCGGCAAATTGCACGATGGTACGACGTAGACATTATTTACAAAGGAAATACCGATGGCAAGAATTTCGGCGGCGCCATATCAAGGACGGAAAAAATTGAAGACGTCCTGAAAATGCTGGAATTGACCGGTAGCATACAATTTGAGATCAACAATAATACCGTAACAGTAATTCCTTGATCACCTAACATGAGTACGTAAGAGAATTTCACACAACAAAAGTAACCGACGGAGATACTGGAAAACCGCCACCCGGACACCGGGCAGGGTTCCTGTTGCCTCCTCATTCCGAGCAACCAAAATTAATCCTTTATGCAACGACTACGCTTCGTTCAGAAGACGTTGCTGTGGCTGTGCTTTGCCCTTTCCCTCCAGTTCCAGGCCAGGGCATACGCACAACAGGTAACGATCCACGTTAAGAATTCATCGCTGGAAGATGTGATGAAACAAATCCGCCAGCAAACCGGCTTCCTCTTCGTTTATGACCTCGACATGCTGGGAGACGCCCGCAACGTGACGGCAGACGTATCTGCCGCACCGCTGGAAAAAGCCCTGAGCGCGGTGTTCGACGGACAGCCCTTTTCCTTCGCGATCGTCGATAAGACGGTGGTGCTGAAGAAAAAAACGGCCGCGACACCCACCGCCGCCAGAACCGCCCGGTTCATGAAGCTCCGCGGCATGGTGTCTGACGAAAGCGGACAGGTGCTCCCCGGCGTCACCGTCCACAACAGGCAAAACAAAGCCAATGCGTTGACAGACGCGCTCGGCACTTTCACCATCGATGCGGAGAAAGGCGACTCCCTGATCTTTACCATGATCGGGATGCAGCCGTTTACCGAAGTGGTGCGCGAAGAAAAGCTCCTGAAGATCACGCTCAAACAGAAAGTTTCGGACGTGGGCGAAGTAGTGGTAGTGGCTTACGGAACGCAGAAGAAAAGCAGCATGGTGAGCGCGGTGACCTCTATCAACCCCAAAGAGCTGAAAGGCCCTACCAGCAACCTCACCACCATGCTCGCAGGCCGGTTGAGCGGCGTGATCTCGTACCAGCGGAGCGGGGAGCCCGGGCAGGATAATGCCAGCTTCTTCATCCGCGGCATCACCACCTTCGGTACCGGTAAAGTAGACCCGCTCATCCTCATCGACGGCATGGAATCGACCACCACCGACCTGGCGCGCCTCCAGCCCGACGATATCTCCGGATTCTCCATCCTCAAAGACGCTACGGCTTCCAGCCTTTACGGCGCCCGCGGGGCCAACGGCGTAGTGCTCGTGAGCACCAAAAGCGGCGCGGAAGGGAAAACCCGGTTCCTCGTGCGTTTGGAAAACTCTTTGTCGACCAACACCCGCAACTTCAAATTCGCCGACAATATCACTTATATGAAACTGGCGAACGAAGCCGTGCTCACCCGCGACCCCCTGGGCGATCTGCCGTATACCCAGGAAAAGATCGAGCGCACGGCGGCGGGAGACGATCCGCTGCTGTACCCGAACAATAACTGGATCAAGCAGCTCATCAAACCGTCTACCAACAACCAACGCCTCAACTTCTCCATGAACGGGGGCGGAAAGGTAGCACAGTATTACATCGCCGGTACCTACAACATCGATAACGGTGTACTGAAGGTAGACAAGCTGAACAATTTCAACAGCAACATCAAACTGCGCAACTATTCCATCCGTTCCAACATCAATATCAACCTGACGCCCACCACGGTCGGCATCGTTCGTACCTACGGGCAGTTCGACGACTATAACGGCCCCATCGGCGGCGGCGCCACGCGGTTCTCGCAGGCGGTTTGGGCCAACCCGGTTGATTTCCCGGCCGTGTACCCCAAAGAATACGCGCCCCAGCTCAACCACCCGCTCTTCGGCAGCGCCGTGATGCGCGGCTACGGCAGCACGCCCGGCGACGGTGGCAACCTGTTCTTTAATCCCTATGCCCTTTCCGTTTCCGGTTACCAGGAATCCAACACCTCCAACCTGCTCGCCCAGCTGGAAATCCGCCAAGACCTCAAGTTCGTAACGCCCGGCCTGCAGGCACGCGTCATGGCCTATACCGAGCGATACGCCTCCTTCCAGGTGCAGCGCGGCTATACACCGTTCTACTACAAACTGCAGCCCGGCATCGACGGCGACGCCCCGCGGCTGCAGCCCCTCAACACCAATGGCACCGAGTACCTGAGCTATTCCCCAAGCGATAAAGTCACCGGCACAACATCCTACCTGGAAGCAGCCGTGAATTACAACAGGAACATCAACAAGCACACCTTTTCCGGGATGCTGATCACCATTTTCCGCGGGTACCTCACGGGCAACGGGCGCACGCTGCAAACCTCGCTGCCATACCGGAACCAGGGCGTGAGCGGGCGTTTCACGTACGACTACGACGACCGTTACATGCTGGAGGCCAACTTCGGGTACAATGGCTCCGAACGTTTCGCGGCGAGCCACCGGTACGGGTTCTTCCCATCGGTAGGCGCAGCCTGGAACGTATACCAGGAAAAGTTCTTCGAACCGTATGTGCACCTGGTAGACAAACTGAAGATCCGCGGTACCTATGGCCTCGTGGGCAACGACCAGATCGGTGGCGAGCTGGACCGGTTCTTCTACCTGTCTGACGTAAACATGAACGACGGCAGCCGCGGCGCCACTTTCGGCGAGCGGTACGGGGTATTCAAACCCGGCGTTTCCGTTCGGCGGTACGAAAACAAATTCATCAGCTGGGAGAAATCGCAGAAAGCCAATATCGGGATCGAGCTGGGCTTGTTCAACGCCCTGAACCTGCAGGCAGATATCTTCCGTGAGCACCGTTCCAACATCCTCATGCAGCGGAATACGCTGCCCTCTACGCTCGGCCTCAATGCTCCCATAAGCGCCAACGTGGGTGAGGCGGAAGGGAAGGGGATCGACCTTTCGCTCGATTACAATTTCAAATTCAAACGCAACGCCTGGCTCCAGGTGCGCGGTACGTTCACTTTCGCGCAGAGCAAACTGCTGGTGAACGAAGAGCCCAAGTATAAGGATAACGAAGCGTACCGCTCGCAGGTGGGCCAGCCGCTCAGCCAGCGTTGGGGCTATATCGCGGAAAGATTGTTCGTAGACGATCAGGAAGTGCTGAACTCTCCCCAGCAGAATTTCGGGCAGCGGGTGTATGGCGGTGATATCAAGTACCGCGACGTAAACCGCGACGGCGTCATCAACTCCGCAGACGCAGTGCCCATCGGCCTCCCGCAGACGCCGGAGATCACTTACGGTTTCGGTTCTTCCATGGGCTGGAAAACGTTCGACTTCAGCTTCTTCTTCCAGGGATCGGCACGCTCATCTTTCTGGATCGATTCCTACATCACTACGCCTTTCGTACAGAACGGCGGCGGCCAGCACGGTTTGCTGAAAGTGATCGCGGAAGACCACTGGAGCGAAAGCAACCGCAATCTTTACGCTTTCTGGCCCCGCCTCAGCAATTACTTCGTGCAGAATAACTACCAGTCTTCTACCTGGTGGATGCGCAGCGGCGATTTCCTGCGGCTGAAATCCGTGGAGCTCGGCTTTACGCTGCCCGACCGGATGCAGAAGCGCCTGAAGATGACCAACACCCGTATCTACGCCAACGCCATGAACCTGTTCGCCATCAGCAAATTCAAACTGTGGGATGTGGAAATGGGCGGCAACGGACTGGGTTACCCGGTTCAGCGCGTCGTAAATGCCGGCATCAGCCTCGGATTCTAACGTGGACAAAAACTGAAATGTCATGAAGAAACTCATATATATCGCCGGTTGCCTGCTCATGCTGTCTGCCTCCGGTTGCAAAAATTTCCTGGACGTAGTGCCCGACAACGTGCCTACGATCGACAATGCCTTTACCATCCGGCAGGAGGCCATGAAATATCTCTTCACCTGCTACAGCTACCTGCCCCGCAGCAGCGATCCCAGCTCCAACCCCGGCATCTCCGGCGGCGACGAATTCTGGATGATCAGGCCGTATGCGATAGACGACCGGGCTTTCCAGCTGGCGATGGGGTACATGTCGCCCTCGGCGGTATACCTTAGCGGCTGGGGCACCAATTACCGCGCCCTGCGCGACTGCAACATTTTCCTGGAAAACATCGGGAAAGTGGTAGACATGCCCGATTACGAGCGCATGCGCTGGATCGCGGAAGTGAAGTTCCTGAAAGCATACTATCACTGGCTGTTGTTCCGCCAGTACGGCCCCATTGCGCTGGTAGACAAAAACCTGCCCACATCCGCCACGCACGAGGAATATAAAGTGCGCCGCACGCCGGTGGATTCCGTTATCAGCTACATCTCCAACCAGATGCTGGAAGCGGCGCAAAACCTGCCCCCGGAAATCGCGGACCGGTCGTCGGAACTGGGGCGCATCACGCAGCCCGCCGCACTGGCCCTCCGTGCCCGTGTGCTGTTGACGGCCGCCAGTCCGCTTTTCAACGGCAATCCCGACCACGTGCTGCCCGGAAAGGAAAACGAACAGCTCTTCTCCACCACGTACGACGCCACCAAATGGGAGCGTGCCGCCGAGGCCTGCAAGATCGCCATCGAAAATGCGCACAGGAACAAACACAAACTCTATACTTTCAGCGATATCGGCACCACGCTTTCCGATACGATGACCTCCCAGATGAGCATCCGCAACGCAGTGTGCGAAGACTGGAACCCCGAAATCATCTGGGGCAATTCGAACTCCTCTTCCTGGAACATCCAGCGCATCTGCATGCCGCGCCTCGATCCCGACAGGCTGGCCAACGAACAGGTGCTGGGCTCCTATGCGCCGACCCTCAAAATCGCGGAGCAATTCTATACCGATCACGGCGTGCCCATCAATGAAGACAAAAACTGGGACTACGCGGGCCGGTACAAGCTGCGCAAAGCCACCGCGGCCGAAAAGGAACTGATCCAGGAAGGATATACCACCGCCAGCCTGCACTACAACCGCGAATTGCGGTTCTATGCTTCCCTGGGCTTCGACGGCGGGGTTTGGTATATGAAAAACAAAACCTTCCATATCGAGAATAAACTCGGTCAATGGCAAAGCCGGAAGAACATCTATGACTACAACGTAACCGGTTATTACGCCAAGAAGCTCATCCACTGGAAAAACGAGATCCAGGCCGAGCAGAGCGTGCATATCGAACAGTACGCCTGGCCGGAAATGCGGTTGTCTGACCTCTACCTCATGTATGCCGAAGCGCTCAATGAATCGAAAGGCCCCGTTGCCGAGGCGCTCGAATACGTCAACCGCGTTCGCGCCCGCGCGAAGCTGCCGACCGTTCAGGACGCCTGGACCAACTGGTCCCGCAATCCCACAAAATACACGACCAAAGAAGGCCTCCGCGCCATCATCCACCAGGAAAGGCTCATCGAGCTCGCGTTCGAAGGCGCCCGGTTCTGGGACCTCCGCCGCTGGAAAACCGCTACCGAAGAACTGAACAAACCCGTCATGGGATGGGACATGCTCCAGGAGAAAGCGGAATTCTATTACCGCCCGCGCCTCATCTGGCGCCAGGCTTTCCAGATGCGCGATTACCTCTGGCCGATCTATGAAAATGACCTCCTCATGAACGAAAACCTGGTGCAGAACCCGGGATGGTAAAACCTTCAAACCGCATGATCATGAAAATGACATATATCCTGCTGACAGCGGCCTTCCTGGCCGCAGCCTGCGGAAAAGAAACCCACGAGCCCGTGAACCCCAAAGGTGGCAGCCCGGCCACCATCAGCAACGTGCAGGTCGAAAACCTCAACGGTTCGGCTAAAATCACCTACAGCCTGCCCGATGACAACGACGTGCTCTACGTAAAGGCGACCTACGAAATGCGCCCGGGCAAAACACGCGAAGTGAAAAGCAGCTACTACAACAACTTCCTGTTGGTAGACGGTTTCGGCGACACGCTCAAACACCAGATCAAACTCACCGTCGTAACCCGCAGCTCCGTGGAATCGGCGCCGGTAAACGTGGAAGTGGAGCCCAAACTCCCGCCGGTACTCATGATCAGGAGAACGTTCAAGGTCCGTGAAGACTTCGGCGGCGTGAACCTCACCTTCACCAACGATACCCGCGCCGAAATCGCCATCGTGGCCATGACAAAGGATTCCACCGGAAAGATGAAGGAATTCAACACCTTTTACACGAAATCTGTCGGCACGAATTACTCGCTCCGCGGATTCGAAGACACCAAACGCGAATTCCGCTTCTTCGTCCGCGACCAATACGGCAATTACAGCGACACGCTCACGGGCGACTGGGTGCCGATGTACGAAAAGCAGCTCGACCGCAGCAAGTTCCGTGAAGTCATCCTCCCGGGAGACATCCCAGACGGATGGCAATTCTATCCCATCCCCAACCTCTGGGCCGGCACCATGTGGCATAGCGCCGACAAGCTCGACGGCATGCCGATGTGGATCACGTTCGACCTCGGCGTAGTGGCGCAACTGAGCCGTATCGGCCTGTGGCAGCGGCCCAACGAATGGTTGTACATGCAAAACAACGTCCGCCAGATCGAGATCTGGGGCATGGCCACCACGCCGCCGGCAGACGGCAGCTGGAACGGCTGGACGCGGCTCCTGGAACACACGCTCATCAAACCCTCCGGCCTGCCTGTTGGCCAGCTTTCGCAGGAAGACAGGGACAAAGGCGCCGCCGGCGAACAAATGAACGTGCCGCTCACCATGCCCAAAGTGCGATACATCCGCGTGAAAATCCTCCGTACCTGGACAGATGGCGGATACGCCGCCAACATCCAGGAAATGCGCTTCTGGGGAAATGACAAGTAATCCGTAAAACCGAACAACATGCGAAATCCAATCATCATCATACTGCTCGCAGCGGCCGTTTTCACCGCCTGCCGGAAACAGGACGATTACAAGAAATACCTGGAAGGAGGGGAGATCCTCTACACCGGGAAAGCCGATTCGATGCGCGTCCACGCAGGCCGGAACCGCGTCCAGGTATCGTGGCTGCTCATCGCCGACCCGAAAATCGCTTTCAGCAAATTATACTGGAACAACCGGAGAGACTCCGCCACCGTGCCCGTCAACCGCACGAAAGGGATCGACACCATCCGGTTTGTGGTAGACAAGCTCGACGAGCGCACCTACGAATTCGAAGTCGTGAATTACGACAAAGCCGGCAACCCGTCTGTCACCAGCCGCGCCTCCGGCGTATCTTACGGCAACATGTACGAAACCGCCCTGCTGAACCGCGCGTTCGCTGAAATGGAAGCGCTGTCCGACAAAGTGATCATCCACTGGAACGATGTAGACACGCTCGACGGGATCCATTCCATCCAGATCCGATACACGCATCAGAACGGTACCGTGCGCGACACTATCGTCCGCAGCTGGACCAAGGAAATGGTGACCGTACTGCCGAAAGTGGCGCCCAACTCCGAGTTCAGTTATCGCACCCGTTATCTGCCCGATTCCCTGGCCATCGATACCTTCCTCACCGTTTTCGACAAGCGTACCATCGGCGAGCTCGATGTTACCGCCGATTACATTAAAAATCCCGGTAAGCCATTCCTCCGCAACGATGCAGGCAGTAGCCGGTTCTCCGTGCTGGCAGACTGGCAATCGAACGACGAAGCGACGAAGAACGGGAATGCCGATGAGATCGATGGGGCGGCCAAACGTTACCTGACGCTCTGGATCTGGGGGAACGGGCCGATCATCAACGGAAAGATCTGGCAGGCGGTACAATTGCCGAAAGGGACCTTCCGGCTCGAAGCCTTCCAGCAGAACATCGACGGCACCCTGGAAGCCACGTATTTCACCGTTGCGGCCGGTAGCGGCGGATTGCCGAACGTGGAACAGATCAACACGGCCATCACGTCCAAAAAACTGAGCGATAACAGCGACAAACACCACGTCCTGACCTTTACGCTCAACCAGCCCGCCACCGTCAGCCTCGGGTTCGTGGGCACTTATATCAATCCCGCGGAGCAGACGCTCCGTGTCGAACAGATCAAATTATACCAGACCAAATAATCAATCCGGGAACAATGTTTCAGCAATTCAGAAACGCGGCCCTGTGCCTCCTGCTACTGGCGGGAGGCGCACAGGCGCAGCAACAGCAGATCGGCAGGGAAACGCCGGCACAGAAAGAGAAACGCATGGAATGGTGGACGAACGACCGCTTCGGGATGTTCATCCACTGGGGGCTGTACGCCATGCCCGCCAGGCATGAATGGGTGCGCCATTACGAATGGATCCAGGACGGCGATTACCGTAAGTATTTCGAACTGTTCAACCCAGACCTGTTCGACCCGAAGCTTTGGGCGAAACAGGCAAAGGCAGCGGGGATGAAGTACGCCGTGCTCACCACCAAGCACCACGAAGGCTTCTGCATGTTCGATTCCAGGTTCACCGATTATAAAGTCACCAACACGCCCGCGCGCCGCGACCTCGTTCGCCAGTTCGTGGATGCATACCGGGCAGAAGGCCTGAAAGTCGGGTTTTATTATTCGCTGATCGACTGGCACCATCCGCAATTCACCATCGACGGTATGCATCCGCACCGCCCGCGCGATGGTTCCGATTCCGTGTACGCCGTGCTGAACAAAAACCGCGACATGGCCACGTACCGCCAGTACATGCGCGACCAGATCACCGAACTGCTGACGCAATACGGAAAGATCGACGTGCTGTGGCTCGACTTTTCCTATCCCGGCAAGCACGGCAAAGGGAAAGACGACTGGGGAAGCGTGGAGCTCCTGAAGCTCATCCGCAAGCTGCAACCCGGCATCATCGTCGATAACCGCCTCGATCTTGGAATGTATTCCGACGGACAGGATTTCGAAACACCCGAGCAGGTAAGCGTGGAAGAACTGGCCAAGTACCACGGCAAAGCCTGGGAAACCTGCCAGACCTTTTCCGGCTCCTGGGGTTACCACCGCGACGAGAACACCTGGAAAAGTACCCGCGAGCTCCTGCGCCTGCTGATCGGCTCCGTGTCTAACGGCGGCAACCTGTTACTGAACGTAGGCCCCACCGCCCGCGGCGAATTCGACGAGCGCGCGCAGGACGCCCTTGCCAACATGGGCAAATGGATGCGCAGCAACAACAAGGCCATCTATAACTGCACCTTCGCACCGGAAGGCTTCAAAACGCCTGCAGGCACCATGCTCACGTACAATCCGAAAACGAAGCGGATGTACGTCCACATCATGGAATACGGCAAAACCCTCGTGCTGCCCGCGTATAAAGGCAAAGTGAAGTACGCCCAGTTCCTGCACGATAATTCGGAAGTCCGTTTCGACAAATCCGATAACGACGATGTGGTGCTCGCGCTCCCGGAACGCAAGCCCAACCAGGAAATCCCGGTGGTGGAGCTGGTGCTCAACAACTGATCTTACATCCGTTTTTCGATAACCAACAAATGCCTAAGTAGGGTATTTCCATGCCAGACACGAAAACGCCCCCAGGTGAGAACCTTGGGGGCGTTTCTATTTTGAATTACTGGAGGCTTACTCTTCGCCGGCTTCTTCACCGTCGCCATGGCCCAGCACCTGCCGCAGCGGGCGAACGGCCTGGTAAATGCCGCGGTTATAACGGTTGCCGAGGATCACGAGGGTAGTGCTGTCCTGCACAAAACGGTAGAACACGGTATTGTTGCCATGCCACCATCCGTTGTGGTACACGATCTTGCGGGCACTGTCGGGATACGTCATGAGGCGCCAGCCGAGGCCGTAGTTGCGCACGCCGGGCTTTTCGTTGGAATACGGCTTGTAGGCTTCCGCGAGCGTTTCAGGCTTGAAAAGCTTCCCGGAATAGATGGCCTGGTCCCACTTCAGCATATCACGGACGGTGGAGTAGATGCCTTTGTCGCCCGTAACGCCGTCGAAACTATTATCCGCTTCCGGACGCCAGTTGGAAAGGTGGGAAACGGTTTGGCCGGTCCGCGGCGCGAGGGTAGGGTTTGCCACGAAAGTGTGCGTCATTTCGAGGGGGCCGAAGAACGTCTGCTGGAGGTAATCCGCATATTTCTGGCCACTCACTTTTTCGATGATGGCAGACAGGATGAGATAATTGGTGTTGCAATAGCTGAAATGCCGGTCGGGCTGGTATTGCGACGCCGGTTTGTGGACGATCATGAGGTTGATGACTTCCTCGTTGGTAAGGAAATGCGTTTTGTCTTTATTCAGGCTGTCGCAGAAGTAAAGATAATTGGGAAGCCCGCTCCGGTGGTTGAGCAGGGTGCGGACGGTGACGCCGAGGTACGGAAAATCCGGCCACCATTTGGTGACGGGGTCTTCGAGCGACAATTTCCCTCTTTCCACGAGCGACAGTACGGCCATACCGGTGAAGGTTTTGGAGACGGACGCGAGTTGGAAGGAGGAGGAGTCGGATACCGGGATTTTGGTGGCGTGGCTTTCGAGGCCCTGGTAGTGTTCGTAGAGCACTACGCCTTTTTTGGCGACGAGCACGGCGCCGCTGAAAGAGGAGGCTGGCAGGCGATGTCTGATCAGGTCTTCCACTTCCCGGCTGATCCGCTTGTTGCGGGGATCGGCGAGAATGGCTTGTACCGCTTCTTCGGAGAGCCCGAGGGTGTATTCAGACGTTTTGGCCGGAGCCTTCTTTTCATCTTTCCGGCTGGCGGAGCTGCTGCTGCAACCGGAATATATAAATAAGCCAGATATGGCTAATAACACAATTGCCTTCGACCCGTTCATTTCAATGCTGCTGGTATATGTTGATTGATATCGATTTCTTAACAATTTTCATGCCCGAACAGGCATAATCCGCGAAAATAATTTAAAAAATACGAATTGAGGGGGGCTTTTTTTGCGTAATGTCGAATTCCGGAGGGCCTTTATTTGATTTCTACTCAAACTAGGCTAAGTTTGTGCCACTTTTTGATGACAAATCCATCACCGGAAATGTCATCGCATTGTAATCAGCAGATATATATCCAACACCATGAGCCAAAAGAAATTAACGAGTTACCCAAAAGAGAAGATCAATATCCTTTTGCTGGAAAACATCAGTGACGCCGCGGTGGCAGAGTTCAAGGAGGCGGGGTATGTGAATACCCGGAAAGTCACGGGAGCCCTCAGCGAGGAAGACCTGATCCGCGAAGTGAAAGACGTTCATCTGCTGGGCATCCGCTCCAAGACCCAGGTCACCGCCAAAGTGCTCGAGGCCGCCAAGAAGCTCCAGGGCATCGGCTGCTTCTGTATCGGCACCAACCAGGTAGACCTGAAAAGCGCCACCGAGCATGGTGTGGCCGTTTTCAACGCTCCGTATTCCAACACCCGCTCCGTAGCGGAACTGGTGATCGGCCTGTCGATCCTGCTCATCCGCCGCATCCCCGACAAAAACGCCGCCGCCCACAAAGGCATCTGGATGAAAGAAGCCACCGGCAGCTATGAGCTCCGCGGCAAAACCATCGGTATCGTCGGCTACGGCAACATCGGCAGCCAGGTGAGCGTGCTCGCGGAAGCACTGGGCATGAACGTCCTCTATTACGACGTGGAAACCAAACTGCCCCTGGGCAACGCCACACAGATCCGCACCATCAAAGACCTGTTCTCACAGTCAGACATCATTTCCCTGCACGTACCGTCTAACCGCAGCACGGCAGATATGATCAATAAAGAAACCCTCAAGCACGTCAAAAAAGGCGCGATCTTCCTCAACTACGCACGCGGCGAAGTAGTGGTGCTCGAAGACCTCCGCGATGCGCTCGAAAAAGGGCAGCTGTCCGGCGCAGCGGTAGACGTGTTCCCGGTAGAGCCGGAAAAGAACGGCGCCGCCTTCACAACGCCGCTCCAGGGCCTGGCCAACGTGATCCTCACCCCGCACATCGGCGGCAGCACCGAGGAAGCGCAGCACAACATCGGGCTGGACGTGTCCTCCAAAATGCTGAATTACCTCGAAAAAGGCGCCAGCTTCGGTTCGCATACCGTGCCGGCACTGAGCGTTCCCGCCATCGAGAACACCCATCGCATCCTGCACATCCACAAAAACGTGCCGGGCGTACTGTCGGAAATCAACAGCGCGCTGTCGTCCAAAAACATCAACATCGTGGGCCAGTACCTCAAAACCAACGACCAGATCGGTTACGTGGTGCTGGACGTGGATTCCAAGCTTTCCCAGGAAGCGTTTTCCCTCCTCAAGGATGTAAACCATACGATCAAGACCCGCATGCTGTATTGATCCTGCCGGTCTCAACGATACCAGGCCTCCCGGCGTTCCGGGAGGCCTTTTTTTATGCGGAAATATTTGGTGAGGATTCCGAAAGAAAGCGCAACTTTGCGGCATATTTCAGACAAGTATGTCCAAATTGATAAAACTGGAGGAAGTGGCGATGTTCCTGCTCGCCATGCTGATGTTCGAACAACAGTGCACGTTATCGTGGTGGTGGTTTTTCGGTTGCCTTTTATTGCCCGACCTGAGTATGCTCGGGTACCTGGGCGGCCCGCGCACCGGCGCCTGGGTGTACAATTTCTTCCATCATAAGGGTGTTGCCCTGCTGGCTTACTTTGCCGGCACCTGGTTCGCTTTCGAGCCCCTGGCGTTTGCAGGGATCGTTTTATTCGCCCATTCCTCGCTCGACCGTGTGTTCGGTTACGGCCTGAAACTGGCTACCGGCTTCCAGGATACGCACCTGGGAAGGATCGGGAAGAAGTAATCATGTTGGATTAGAAATAAAGCTGTCTGCCCGCTACCGGCAGGCACTATTTCACATATAACGAATCGATCAAACCCGCCGCCGACCCGTCGTAGAAGCGGAAGTACTTGGGCCCGGGAGCACCGATGGCCAGGGAAAGCATATGGCTGCGGGGAGTTGCCGATTGGCTGCAATCGGGCGTTTCGGCATTCCGACCCGCCAAACTGGAAATGACCAGCGTGTCGCCGTAAGTAATGGAGTGCAGCAGGGCGATGTCTTCACAGGCGCCGGCGAGCACCGTCACCTGCAGGCTCACCGCTTCGCCGCGGCGGATCGTGTCTGGCCCTTCCATGCGGGTTACGACCAGCTGGCGGACGACCCGCTCGGTTTCGGTTTCCTTGTCACATCCCCAAACGAACATCAATAAGGCCGCGACGAGCCCTGGCAGGAAGGTTTTCTTCATCAGGATTAATTCTACCTAAATATGCAATTTTTATTTGACATATACAGAATCCATTAGTTGCCCGTTTTCCGCCTCCAGGATGAGGAACTGCTTTCCCGGCGACTTATACCGCCATTTCATGGTACCGATAACCTCCGGCAGCGAAGTATCGCACGACCGGCCCCGGTTCTCCCGTTCCGCCAAAACCCTGAACCAGGTCGTATCCGGCGCATAGCGGCCGGCGTTGGCGGCGATCGTGAGCCGCTCGCAATTCGCGACCCTCGCCGCAACCGTTATATCAAAGGAAACATTCATGGCAACCGTATCCGGACATTCGAAGCGCAGCACCCGTGCCGGCCGCGACGTTCGTTTGAATGCGGGTTTGGAGCAGGTCCACGACATGAACAACGTGGCGCCGGCAAGCAGCACGGCGATCGGGGCTATTTTCATACAGCATGAAATGATACCCATCTAAAACGTAACCACTTACATAATGTTACAGAAAAAGAAGAAGGCCGCCCGGAAGGACGGCCTTTTCTATTCATATATTCCTGTCAAAAATTACCGGATCACGGTCACATCGCCTTTGATGATGAAGGCAGGGCCGAAGGTGGTCCGCTTGTAGGTGAGCCACCATACGAAGGTGCCTACATCCACAGGGCGGCCTTTGTACGTTCCGTCCCAACCCTGGTGCTGATCTTTGCTGATGTACACCAGTTCACCCCAGCGGTTGAAGATGCGCAGTTCGTATTCGTACATCGGGCCTCTCAGTACGGGGCGGAAGAGATCGTTCTTGCCGTCGCCGTTGGGAGAGAAGGCATTCGGTACTTCAGGCTTGCTGTCGCAATCTTTCACATCGATGGTGATTTCGTCCGTACTGCTGCCGCAATCGTTGAAGGCGGTCACGGTGTAGGTACCGGGCTCTTTCACTTCGATGGAAGCCGTGGTGGCACCAGTGCTCCAGAGGTAACGGCTGGCGTTCGTAGCGTTGGCTTTCAGCATGAAGCGGCGGCCGCGGCAGATGATCGTATCGTTGCCCAGGTTCACCGTCGGCGGGCCGGCGATAGATACCTTGATGCTGTCGGTTTTGTAGCGGTCGCAGTACTTATCGAGTACGCCGAGTACGTAGGTGCCGGGCTGGGTGATGGTTTTGATCGGATTGAGGTCGCCATCGTTCCAGCGGTACACGTTCACGTCAGGATGTCTTGCGTCTACGAGGATGCTGCTGCCGGGGCACATGTAGCGGTCGGGGCCGAGCTCGAGCTTCATGTCCGGGCGCTCGCTCACTCTCACGGCTTCCTTCACCACGCAATTGTCCCTGAACACTGCCACCTGGTAAGTACCGGCCCTGCTCACTACGATGGAGTTGCTGGTTTCACCGGTAGCCCACTGGATGCGGCCTGCGTTGGTGTTGACGGTCAGCATAACTGACTGGCCGGGGCAGATAGACGTGTCTCTGCTGAGGGTTACGTCTGGCGGCGGGTTCACCGTTACGTTCACGGTATCGATGGTGATACATCCGAGTTTGGTGACGCGTACCCAGAAGCGTTCCTGCGTGCTCACCGTGATGATGGGCGAGGTGGCGCCGGTGCTCCAGAGGTAGGTAGCGTTGCCTTCCACGGTAGCGTCCAGTTTAACGGACTGGCCGCGGCAGATGGTGGTGTCTTTCAGATCGATGAGCGGCATCGGGATCACACCCACTTCGATGGAATCGGCCGCTTCGCACATACCGTTGCTTACGGTCACTTTGTAGGTGCCTGCGCGGGTGATGCGGATGCGCTGGGTGGTTTCTCCGGTCGACCATCTGATCTGGTACCCGAAGTTGGCCGGGCCCGCATCCAGTACCATGCCGTTACCGCCGCATAGGCTGGTATCGCTGCCCAGGTTCACCACAGGCATTTGCAGGTAGTTGATGGTGTAGGTCACCGTATCGGACACACAACCGGTGATACCGTCGCGCACCACGAACGAGGCCGAAGTAGCGCCGTTCACGTTGAAGCGCGGGTTGCTGGAGGTCATCGGAACGCTTACCGCATTGGCTGGCGTTACGCCTACCAGGGTGTATACCGGTCTGTTCACGTCGCCTTTGGTTTTCAAGGTGATGAACGGATTGGTAGAGCAGTTCGTGAACACTTCCGCCTGCAGTTCCGGTTTCGGACAGGGCAGTACGTGGATCTGCTGGATCACGTCGTCTGCCGCGTTGCCGCAATTGTCGGTCACTTTCCATCTTCTCGTGATGATATAACCGGCACACAGGTCAGGCGTATACGGGTCGATGGTGTATTGCACCTGTTTGGGGAAGCCTTCCGAGCAGTTGTCGGTCGCCGTCAGTGCGATCGGGGCTGTCGGGATGGCTTGTCCGCAGGTCAGCGTAATGTCTGCCGGGGGAGCGGCGATCACGGGTTTCACCGTGTCGATCACCATGATTACCTGGCGCATTTCGTTGGCGTTGCCACAGTTGTCTACCGCCGTCCAGATATTAACGATCCGGTAAGAGCAGTTGCCCGGTACTGTTTCGCGGAAAGATCTGAACCTTACGGTTACACCGCCGCTGGGCGTACAGTTGTCGGTAGCGTTGATGCTCACCGGCGCGGGGAGCGCGTCGCACATCACCGTCGTATCTGCCGGTGCGGCCATGGTGAACGTCGGTTTGGTGGTATCCATCACCGTGATCACCTGCGTAGCGATGGCTACGTTGCCACATTCGTCGATGGCTTTCCAGGTGCGGGTCAGGCGGTAATTGTCGGCGCAACGGGTAGAAAGCGGGCGCTTGCTGAAGCTGTACTCGATCCGTACGTTGTTGCCGGAACAATTGTCGGTTGCGGTCATAACCGGTACCGAGGGCACTTCGCTGCAAGACAGCGTAATGTCGGTCGGCGGCAGGGTGGTGAAGACCGGCGCAGTGGTATCCTGTACCGTGATCGTCTGCGTTACCGTGGTTGCGTTGCCGCATTCGTCGGTAGCCGTCCAGGTGCGGATCAGGCGGTAGTTGTTCGCACAGGCGCCGGGGATGTCTTCGCGGCGTTCGTATTTCACGATGCGCACGTTCGCAGCGGGCGAGCAGTTGTCGGTGGCCGTCAGGTCCGGTTGAACCGGGATGGCGCTGCACTCAACCGTCGCATTTGCGGGAACAGGCATGTTGAACACGGGTTTGGTGTTGTCCACAACGGTCAGTACCTGCGTCACGGTGCGGGAGTTGCCGCATTCGTCGGTAGCCGTCCAGGTGCGGATGAGGCGATAGTTGTTCGCGCAGGCACCGGGGATGTCTTCGCGGCGTTCGTTCTTCACGATCGTCACGTTGGTACCGGAGCAGGCGTCGTTCGCCGAAAGGTCGGACTGTGCCGGGATGGCGTGGCACTCAACCGTAGCGTCTGCCGGAGTGGGCGTAGTGAATACCGGTGCGGTGGTATCTCTCACCGTCAGTACCTGCTGCACCGTGGTGCTGTTGCCGCACTCGTCGGTAGCGGTCCAGGTACGGATGAGGCGGTAGTTGTTCGCACAGGCGCCGGGGATGTCTTCACGGCGTTCGTTTTTCACCACCGTCACATTATTGCTGGCAGAGCAGTTGTCGGTTACGTTGAGGTTCGGCTGAACCGGGATGGCGCTGCATTCTACCGTAGCGTCTGCCGGCGTGCTGCCTACGAAAGTGGGACGGGTGGTGTCCTGAACGGTCAGCACCTGCGTCACCGTGCGGGTATTGCCGCATTCGTCGGTCGCGGTCCAGGTACGGATCAGGCGATAATTGTTCACGCATGCACCGGCGATGTCTTCGCGGCGTTCGCTCTTCACGGTCCTGATGGCGCTGGTAGCGGTACAGTTGTCGGTTACCGACAGGTCGGGCTGCGTCGGGATGGCGTCGCAATTCACCGTTACGTCGGCCGGTACCGGCATCGTGAAGTTCGGGCGTGTGGTATCCTGTACCGTGATCACCTGTGTCAGCACAGCGCTGTTGCCGCATTCGTCGGTAGCCGTCCAGGTGCGGATGAGGCGGTAATTGTTGGCGCATGCTCCGGCGATGTCTTCGCGGCGCTCGTTCTTCACGATGGTCACGCGGTTTTGTGCGGAGCAGTTGTCGGTAGCCGTGATATCAGGCTGTGCCGGCACGGCGTTACAATCTACGGTCGCATCCAGGGGAACCGGCAGGGCAAACACCGGTTTGGTCGTATCCTGTACCGTTACCACCTGGCGCACGGTGCGGGCGTTGCCGCAGGCGTCGGTAGCCGTCCAGGTGCGGATGAGGCGGTAGTTGTTGGCACATGCACCGGCGATGCTTTCACGGGTCTCGTTTTTCACAACTGTCACGTCGCTGGCGGCGGAACAGTTGTCGGTAGCCGTGAGGTCGGGCTGAACGGGGATGGCGTCGCAATTCACGGTCGTATCTGCCGGTGTGGGCATCATGAACGTGGGACGGGTGGTGTCTCTCACCGTGATCACCTGGATCACTTTGGTGATATTGCCGCATCCGTCGTTGGCCGTCCAGGTGCGGAGCAACCTGTAATTATTGGCGCAGGCGCCGGGGATGTCGATATGTTCTTCTTCGAACTGAACATTGATGATACCTGCACAATTATCGCTGGCCGTGATCACGGGGCGCGCCGGGATGGCGTCGCAATTCACCGTGGTATCAGCCGGGATCGGGGTGGTGAACACCGGCTTGGTACGGTCTGCCACGATGATGGTCTGCGTGAGCGTGGTGCTGTTGCCGCATACATCGGTGGCCGTCCAGGTACGGATGAGGCGATAAGTGTTGGCGCAGGTGCTGTCGATGCGCTGTTCGTTTTTCACGACGGTCACATTACCGGCGCAGTTGTCGGTGGCCGACAGGTCGGGCTGTGCGGGCACCTTGTCGCACTCTACCGTTGCGTTGGCAGGAGCGGAGCTGGTGAACACGGGGGCCGTGGTGTCTTGTACCGTTACGGTCTGCGATACGGTATTGAAGTTGCCGCATTCGTCGGTGGCCGTCCAGGTGCGGATCAGTTCGTAGTTATTGATGCAAGCGCCCGGGATATCGCGGCGGGTTTCGCTGAAGCGAACGGTCACGTTGTTGCCGGTGCTGCAATTGTCGGTAGCGTTCATGTTCGGTGCGGCGGGCACTTTATCGCAATCCACAGTGGTGTCAGCAGGTGCTGCGCTGGTGAACACGGGCGCTTTGGTGTCTACTACGGTGATGGTCTGCGTCACGGTCTGGGCGTTCCTGCACTCGTCGATCGCCGTCCAGGTGCGGATCAGCAGATAGTTGTTGGCACAGGCGCCGGGGATCGGGTTCCTGTTTTCGTTCTTCAGCACGGTCACTTTACCGGCCGGGCTGCAATTGTCGATGGCCGTGAGGTCGGGTTGTGCCGGGATCTCGTCACAATTCACCGTTACATCTGCAGGCGTAGGCATGGTGAACACGGGAGCGGTCCTGTCTTCTACGGTCAGCGTCTGCACGAACGTGGCGCTGTTGCCGCAGAGATCGGTAGCCGTCCAGGTGCGGCGCAGGCGGTAATTGTTGGTGCAGGCGCCGGATGTGCGGATGGTATCCACTTTCAGGGAAACGGTCACCTGGTTGCCCATGCTGCAATTATCCGTTGCGTTCACCGCAGGGGTGGCAGGGATGGCGTCGCAGCTCACGGTAGCGTCTGCAGGCTGTCCGTTCGGGAAGGAGAATACCGGTTTGGTGGTATCCTGTACGGTCACCAGCTGAACGTGTGTGCTGAAATTGCCGCAAAGGTCAGTGGCGGTCCAGGTACGGCGCAGCTGGTAGTTGCTGATGCAGGCGCTGTTTGCGCGGAGGGTATCGGTCTTCAGGTCGATGGTCACCATGTTGCCGGGCGTACAGTTGTCGGTTGCGGTCGGCATCGCGGCGGCAGGTACGGCGTCGCAGTTCACGGTTACGTTGGCAGGACGGCTCACCCAAACCATCACAGGCTTGGTGGTATCCTGTACGGTAACGGTCTGAACGTGCGAGATCGCGTTGCCGCAAAGGTCGGTAGCGGTCCAGGTGCGGCGCAGCTGGTAGCTGTTCACGCAGGCGTTGGAAGCGCGCACCGTATCCTGGCGGTAATCCATATCGATCTGGTTCACCGGTGTACAGTTATCCGTTGCCATAGCGGTTGCTGCGGCCGGGATGGCGTCGCAGTTCACGGTTACGTCGGCAGGACGGGCACCGGTCCATACCAGCACGGGGCGGGTAGTATCGCGGACGGTCACGGTCTGCACATGCGTAGCCACGTTGCCGCAAAGGTCGGTGGCGGTCCAGGTGCGGCGGATGGTGTAATTGCTCACACAAGCGCCCGGAGCGCGGGTGATCACGGAATCCATCACCAGTGTGATCTGGTTGGCAGGCGTACAGTTATCCGAAACGGTCGGTACCGGCCTAGCAGGAAGTGCGTCGCAATTGGCGGTCATATCCGCAGGCAATCCGCCCGTCCAGGTAAATTTCGGCATGGTCGTATCCTGTACGGTGATCAGCTGTTCCCAGCTGGTGCTGTTATTGCACAGGTCGGTAGCCGTCCAGATACGGCGGATGGTATAGCTGCTGATGCAGGCGCCCGGAGCGCGGGTGATCACGGAGTCGCGGCGGATCGAGATCTGGTTGCCGGGCGTACAGTTATCGGTAGCGCTCGGCATCACTGCGCCGGGGATGTTATCGCAGTTCACCGTTACGTTGGCAGGAGCCGCGCCGTTCCACACGAGGGTGGGGCGGGTGGTGTCCTGAACGGTGATCAGTTGTTCGTGGGTGGATGCGTTGCCGCAGAGGTCGGTAACGGTCCAGATACGGCGGATCGTGTAATTGCTCACACACATGCCGGATACGCGGGTAATCACGGAATCGCGGCGGATGGTGATCGCGTTGGCAGGCGTACAATTGTCCGTAGCCGTCGGCATCACTGCTGCAGGGATAGCGTCGCAATCTACGGTGATGTTGGCAGGACGGGCACCGTTCCAAACGATGTTCGGGCGGGTGGTATCCTGAACGGTCACCAGTTGCTGGTGCGTATTCATGTTGCCGCAGAGGTCGGTGATCCTCCATCTCCGCATGATCTGGTAGTTGCTTACGCAGGCACCGGGGGTACGGATGATGGTGGAGTCGTACACCATTGTAATTTGATTGGCCGGCGTACAGTTGTCGGTAGCGAGCGGGATCGCCCTGGCGGGGATGGCATCGCAATTCACCGTGATGCTGGCCGGTACGGTACCGTTCCATACAAATACAGGGCGCGTAGTGTCCTGTACGGTGATGAGCTGCTCGTGGCGGGCCACGTTACCGCAGAGGTCGGTAGCCGTCCAGATACGGCGGATCGTGTAGTTGCTGATGCAACCCGTGGTCGGGCGCGTCACTACGGAATCGCGGCGGATCGTGATCGCGTTGGCAGGCGTACAGTTATCGGTTGCCGTCGGCATTACTGCACCAGGGATGTTGTCGCAGTTCACGGTTACGTTGGCAGGAGCGATTCCAGCCCAAACCATCGTCGGACGGGTAGTGTCCTGCACCGTGATGAGTTGTTCCCAGGTAGTGCTGTTATTGCAAAGATCGGTAGCGGTCCAGATACGACGGATCGTATAGTTGCTGATGCAACCCGTAGTCGGGCGCGTCACAACGGAATCGCGGCGGATCGTGATCGCATTCGCAGGCGTACAGTTGTCGGTAGCCGTCGGCATCACCGCGCCGGGGATATTATCACAATTCACGGTGATATTGGCAGGACGGGTTCCAGCCCAAACCAGCATCGGACGGGTAGTGTCCTGAACGGTGATCAGTTGCTCCCAGGTGGTGCTGTTGTTGCAGAGATCGGTAGCCGTCCAGATTCTGCGGATCGTGTATTTGCTGATGCAATCGGCAGGATTGCGGGTGATCACGGAATCGCGGCGGATGGTGATCGCGTTGGCAGGCGTACAATTGTCCGTAGCCGTCGGCATCACTGCGCCAGGGATATTATCACAGTTCACCGTTACGTTGGCAGGACGGGTGCCAGACCAAACCAGCGTCGGACGGGTGGTGTCCTGCACGGTAATCAGTTGTTCCCAGGTAGTGCTGTTGTTGCAGAGGTCGGTAGCCGTCCAGATACGGCGGATCGTGTAGTTGCTCGTGCAACCCGTGGTCGGGCGCGTCACTACGGAATCGCGGCGGATCGTGATCTGGTTAGCCGGCGTACAATTGTCGGTAGCCGTCGGCATCACCGCAGCAGGGATGTTGTCGCAGTTCACCGTTACGTTGGCAGGACGGGTGCCAGCCCAAACCAATGTCGGGCGGGTAGTGTCCTGCACCGTGATGAGCTGCTCGTGTGAAATGGCGTTTCCGCACAGATCGGTAGCCGTCCAGATGCGGCGGATCGTGTAGTTGCTCATGCAACCCGTGGTCGGGCGCGTCACAACAGAATCGCGGCGGATCGTGATCCGGTTACCAGGCGTACAATTGTCGGTAGCGGTCGGCATCACGGCGCCGGGGATGTTATCGCAGTTCACGGTGATGTTGGCAGGACGGGCGCCGGTCCACACGAGGGTGGGGCGGGTCGTATCCCGCACCGTTACCAGTTGAACATGCGTATCGGTGTTACCGCACAGGTCGGTAGCGATCCAGGTGCGGCGGATCTGGTAGTTGGAGATGCAGGCGGTGCTTGTACGGAGCGTGTCGAGGCGGATGGTGATCGCCACCTGGTTCGCAGGCGTACAGTTATCCGTAGCGGTAGCGGTTACTGTGGCGGGAACCGCGTCGCAATTCACCGTCGTATCGCGCGGAGCGCCATTTACGAAGGCAAGTACCGGGCGGGTAGTGTCTTGTACGGTGATGAGCTGTTCATAACGGGCCACGTTACCGCAGAGGTCGGTGGCCGTCCAGATACGGCGGATCGTGTAGTTGCTGATGCAACCCGTGGTCGGGCGCGTCACTACGGAATCGCGGCGGATCACGATCACGTTGGCTGCCGTACAATTGTCAGTAGCCGTCGGCATTACCGCGCCAGGGATATTATCACAATTCACGGTGATATTGGCAGGCCTTGTTCCAGCCCAAACCATCGTCGGGCGGGTGGTATCCTGCACTGTGATAAGTTGCTCCCAGGTGATGCTGTTGTTGCAAAGATCGGTAGCGGTCCAGATACGACGGATCGTGTAGTTGCTCGTGCAACCCGTAGTCGGGCGCGTTACAACGGAATCGCGGCGGATCGTGATCGCATTCGCAGGCGTACAGTTGTCGGTAGCCGTCGGCATCACCGCACCAGGGATATTATCACAATTCACGGTGATATTGGCAGGACGGGTTCCAGCCCAAACCAGCGTCGGACGGGTAGTGTCCTGCACAGTGATCAGTTGCTCCCAGGTAGTGCTGTTATTGCACAGGTCGGTTGCCGTCCAAATGCGGCGGATCGTGTATTTGCTGATGCAATCTGCAGGATTGCGGGTGATCACCGAATCGCGGCGGATAGTGATCGCATTGGCAGGCGTACAGTTGTCGGTAGCCGTCGGCGTCACTGCGCCAGGGATGTTATCACAGTTCACCGTTACGTTGGCAGGACGCGTTCCAGCCCAAACCAGCATCGGACGGGTAGTATCCTGCACGGTGATCAGTTGCTCCCAGGTGGTGCTGTTGTTGCAAAGATCGGTTGCCGTCCAGATGCGGCGGATCGTGTATTTACTGATACAATCGGCAGGATTGCGGGTGATCACGGAATCGCGGCGGATGGTGATCGCGTTGGCGGCCGTACAGTTATCGGTAGCCGTCGGCATCACCGCGCCAGGGATGTTGTCGCAGTTCACGGTTACGTTGGCAGGACGGGTACCAGCCCACACCAGCGTCGGACGGGTAGTGTCCTGCACAGTGATAAGCTGCTCGTGTGAAATGGCGTTACCGCACAGGTCGGTAGCCGTCCAGATGCGGCGGATCGTGTAGTTGCTCGTGCAACCCGTAGTCGGGCGCGTCACAACGGAATCGCGACGGATCGTGATCCGGTTGCCGGGCGTACAATTGTCGGTAGCGGTCGGCATCACCGCGCCGGGGATGTTATCGCAGTTCACAGTGATGTTGGCAGGTGCGGTAGTCGCCCAAACGAGTCGGGGGAGGGTGGTGTCCTGTACCGTGATCAGCTGGATGTGCGTATCGGTGTTACCGCACAGGTCGGTAGCGATCCAGGTGCGGCGGATCTGGTAGTTGGAGATGCAGGCGGTGCTTGTACGGAGCGTATCAAGGCGGATAGTGATCGTCACCTGGTTCGCAGGCGTACAGTTATCCGTTGCAGTTGCCGTTACAGTGGCAGGAACCGCATCGCAGTTAACCGTCGTATCGCGCGGAGCGCCATTTGCGAAGGCAAGCACCGGGTTGGTGGTATCCTGCACGGTGATCAGTTGCTCCCAGGTAGTGCTGTTATTGCACAGGTCGGTAGCCGTCCAGATGCGGCGGATGGTATAGTTGCTGATGCAACCCGTGGTCGGGCGCGTCACTACGGAATCGCGGCGGATAGTGATTGCGTTTGCAGCCGTACAGTTGTCGGTAGCCGTCGGCATCACCGCGCCAGGGATATTATCACAATCTACAGTGATATTGGCAGGACGGGTACCAGCCCAAACCAGCGTCGGGCGGGTGGTATCCTGCACCGTGATCAGTTGTTCCCAGGTGGTGCTGTTGTTGCAAAGGTCAGTAGCTGTCCAGATACGACGGATCGTGTAGTTGCTCGTGCAACCCGTGGTCGGGCGCGTTACAACGGAATCGCGGCGGATCGTGATCGCATTCGCAGGCGTACAGTTGTCGGTAGCCGTCGGCATTACAGCGCCAGGGATATTATCACAATTCACAGTGATGTTGGCAGGACGGGTTCCAGCCCAAACCAGCGTCGGACGGGTAGTGTCCTGCACAGTGATCAGTTGCTCCCAGGTAGTGCTGTTATTGCACAGGTCGGTGGCCGTCCAGATTCTGCGGATCGTGTATTTACTGATGCAATCGGCAGGATTGCGGGTGATCACGGAATCGCGGCGGATCACGATCGCATTTGCAGGTGTACAGTTGTCGGTAGCCGTCGGCATTACAGCGCCGGGGATGTTATCACAATTCACGGTGATATTGGCAGGACGGGTGCCGGCCCAAACCAGCGTCGGACGGGTAGTATCCTGCACGGTGATCAGCTGTTCCCAGGTGGTGCTGTTATTGCAAAGATCGGTTGCCGTCCAAATTCTGCGGATCGTGTATTTACTGATGCAATCGGCAGGATTGCGGGTGATCACCGAATCGCGGCGGATGGTGATCGCGTTGGCGGCCGTACAGTTATCGGTAGCCGTCGGCATCACCGCGCCAGGGATGTTGTCGCAGTTCACGGTTACGTTGGCAGGACGGGTGCCAGCCCACACCAGCGTCGGACGGGTAGTGTCCTGCACAGTGATAAGCTGCTCGTGCGAAATGGCGTTACCGCACAGGTCGGTAGCCGTCCAGATGCGGCGGATCGTGTAGTTGCTCGTGCAACCCGTAGTCGGGCGCGTCACAACGGAATCGCGGCGGATCGTGATCGAACCGGCAGGCGAACAGTTGTCGGTAGCGGACGGCATCACGGCGCCGGGGATGTTGTCGCAGTTCACAGTGATGTTGGCAGGTGCGGTAGTCGCCCAAACGAGTCGGGGGAGGGTAGTGTCCTGTACCGTGATCAGCTGGATGTGCGTATCGGTGTTACCGCACAGGTCGGTAGCGATCCAGGTGCGGCGGATCTGGTAGTTGGAGATGCAGGCGGTGCTTGTACGGAGCGTGTCGAGGCGGATGGTGATCGCCACCTGGTTCGCAGGCGTACAGTTATCCGTTGCAGTTGCCGTTACAGTGGCAGGAACCGCATCGCAATTCACCGTCGTATCGCGCGGAGCGCCATTTGCGAAGGCAAGCACCGGGTTGGTGGTGTCCTGAACAGTGATCAGTTGCTCCCAGGTGGTGCTGTTATTGCACAGGTCGGTAGCCGTCCAGATGCGGCGGATCGTGTAGTTGCTGATGCAACCGGTGGTCGGGCGTGTCACAACGGAATCGCGGCGGATAGTGATTGCGTTGGTAGCCGTACAGTTGTCGGTAGCCGTCGGCATCACCGCGCCAGGGATGTTATCACAATCCACGGTGATATTGGCAGGACGGGTACCAGCCCAAACCAGCGTCGGGCGGGTGGTATCCTGCACCGTGATCAGTTGTTCCCAGGTGGTGCTATTATTGCAAAGGTCAGTAGCTGTCCAGATACGACGGATCGTGTAGTTGCTCGTGCAACCCGTGGTCGGGCGCGTCACAACAGAATCGCGGCGGATCACGATCGCGTTGGCAGCCGTACAATTGTCCGTAGCAGTAGGCATCACCGCACCAGGGATATTATCACAGTTCACCGTTACGTTGGCAGGACGCGTTCCAGCCCAAACCAGTGTCGGACGGGTAGTATCCTGAACGGTGATCAGTTGCTCCCAGGTGGTGCTGTTGTTGCAGAGATCGGTTGCCGTCCAGATACGGCGGATCGTGTATTTGCTAATGCAATCGGCAGGATCGCGGGTGATCACCGAATCGCGGCGGATCACGATCGCGTTGGCAGCCGTACAATTGTCCGTAGCCGTAGGCATCACCGCGCCAGGGATGTTATCACAGTTCACCGTTACGTTGGCAGGCCGTGTTCCAGCCCAAACCAGCGTCGGACGGGTAGTGTCCTGCACCGTGATCAGTTGTTCCCAGGTAGTGCTGTTATTGCAAAGATCGGTAGCTGTCCAGATGCGGCGGATCGTGTATTTGCTGATACAATCGGCAGGATTGCGGGTGATCACCGAATCGCGGCGGATCACGATCGCGTTGGCAGCCGTACAATTGTCCGTAGCCGTCGGCATTACTGCGCCAGGGATATTATCACAATTCACCGTTACGTTGGCAGGACGAGTGCCAGCCCAAACCAATGTCGGGCGGGTAGTATCCTGAACGGAGATCAATTGCTCCCAGGTAGTGCTGTTGTTACACAGGTCGGTAGCTGTCCAGATGCGGCGGATCGTATACACTCCGGCGCAATCTGCAGGATCACGGGTGATCACAGAATCACGGCGGATCACGATCGCGTTAGCGGCCGTACAGTTATCAGTAGCCGTCGGCATCACCGCGCCAGGGATGTTATCGCAGTTCACCGTTACGTTGGCAGGCCGTGTTCCAGCCCAAACCAGCGTCGGACGGGTGGTATCCTGCACGGTGATCAGTTGCTCCCAGGTTGTGCTGTTATTGCAAAGATCGGTAGCCGTCCAGATACGGCGGATCGTATAATTGCTCGTGCAACCCGTAGTCGGGCGCGTCACAACGGAATCGCGGCGGATCGTGATCGCGTTGGCAGCCGTACAATTATCGGTAGCCGTCGGCATCACTGCACCGGGGATGTTATCGCAGTTCACGGTAACGTTGGCCGGAGCCGCACCGGTCCACACGAGGGTGGGGCGGGTGGTGTCCTGCACCGTGATCAGTTGCTCCCAGGTAGTGCTGTTGTTGCAAAGATCGGTAGCCGTCCAGATACGGCGGATCGTGTAGTTGCTCGTGCAACCCGTGGTCGGGCGCGTCACAACAGAATCGCGGCGGATGATGATCGCGTTGGCAGCCGTACAATTATCGGTAGCCGTCGGCATCACTGCGCCAGGGATGTTATCGCAGTTCACCGTTACGTTGGCAGGGCGGGTGCCAGCCCAAACCAATGTCGGGCGGGTGGTGTCCTGCACCGTGATCAGTTGCTCCCAGGTAGTGCTGTTGTTGCAGAGATCGGTTGCCGTCCAGATACGGCGGATCGTGTATTTGCTGATGCAATCGGCAGGATCGCGGGTGATCACCGAATCGCGGCGGATTACGATCGCGTTGGCAGCCGTACAATTGTCCGTAGCCGTCGGCATCACTGCGCCAGGGATATTATCACAGTTCACCGTTACGTTGGCAGGACGGGTTCCAGCCCAAACCAGTGTCGGGCGGGTAGTATCCTGCACGGTAATCAGTTGCTCCCAGGTGGTGCTGTTATTGCAAAGATCGGTCGCCGTCCATATACGACGGATCGTGTATTTGCTGATGCAATCGGCAGGATTGCGGGTGATCACCGAATCGCGGCGGATCACGATCGCGTTGGCAGGCGTACAATTGTCCGTAGCCGTCGGCGTCACCGCACCGGGGATATTATCACAGTTCACCGTTACATTGGCAGGACGGGTGCCAGCCCAAACCAGCGTCGGACGGGTAGTGTCCTGCACCGTGATCAGTTGCTCCCAGGTGATGCTGTTGTTGCAAAGATCGGTAGCTGTCCAGATGCGGCGGATCGTGTATTTGCTGATACAATCGGCAGGATTGCGGGTGATCACCGAATCGCGGCGGATCACGATCGCATTGGCAGCCGTACAATTGTCGGTAGCCGTCGGCATCACCGCGCCAGGGATGTTATCGCAGTTCACGGTTACGTTGGCAGGACGCGTTCCAGCCCAAACCAATGTCGGGCGGGTAGTGTCCTGTACCGTGATGAGTTGTGTATGGGTGGAAGCGTTACCGCAAAGGTCAGTCACCGTCCAGTTGCGGCGGATCGTGTATTTACTGATGCAATCGGCAGGATTGCGGGTGATCACGGAATCACGTTTGATCGTGATCGCATTCGCAGCAGCGCAGTTGTCGGTAGCAGTGGGGTTGATCGCTCCGGGGATGTTGTCACAATTCACCGTCACGTCTGCAGGCGCAGCACCACTCCAGATGATCGTCGGCGGAACATTGTCCACCACCCTCACGATCTGGATCCTTTCCGATTTGTTGCCGCAGGCGTCGGTCGCCGTCCAGGTACGTTTCAGCCAGTAAGTGTTCTGGCAGGAGTTGGCCACCCCGGTCCTGATGGTATCCTGGGTATAATCCAGTCTTACGGTCACCCCGGCAGGCAGACAGTTGTCGGTCACCGTGGGCGTCACCGCAGCAGGAATGGCGTTACAGCTTGCATTCAGCGTATCAGCCAATCCAGGGCTCCACGTCATGGTGGGTTTCGATGTATCCACCACCGTGATCCGCTGGGTATGAATCGCTTCGTTATTACAATTGTCTTTCGCCGTCCAGGTGCGGATCAGCACATAATTATTCACGCAGGTACCGGTAAACGATGCGTCACGAACGGTATTCACCGTCACGGTCACCGCCGCGTCTGCCGTACAATTATCCGTTGCGGATGCCGTGATGGCCGCCGGGATCGCCGAGCAGCTCACCGTCGTATCCACAGGGGCGCGGCCGCCGGGGAATTGCAGCACCGGCTTCTTCGTATCCGTCACCGTGATGGTCTGGGAAGTGGTCACTTTCAATCCGCAAGGGTCTTCGGCCGTCCAGGTACGGGTGATGGTCATGCCGCAGGTGTTGTTCACCGTAACATCGGCATGCGTGATGGTAAGCGTCAGTCCCAGCGGATGCTGGAACGTAGGTGTGCCGAACAGTGTCGTATAATCGAACGTTTTGTCGCACTCGCGGTTAATATTCGCCGGAGTGGTCACGACTGTCGGAGGATTGGTGCTCACGGTGATTTTAACAGGAGCAGAGGTATCCGTACACGCGCCGGATTTCACGATCCTGCGGAACCAGGTCGTCACAGTAAGCGCGCCGGGCTGATAATACTCGCCCGTAGCGCCGGGAATGATCGCATAGCCGGCCGTTGCGCTCGTGGTGCTCGAAAGCCAGCTATACGTGAAGGTACCCGTGCCGCTTGACGGGTGGCCGACGTCATAAATCTGCGCAGGCACTGTATTCGGACAGATGATCTGATCGTCGCGGATAATATTTTGATTGATTTCGTTGAGATTCGTCAGGATGACCGTGTCAGACACAACCGCGCAGTCGCCGTTCGTAATCGTCCATACGAGCGTGGCGGAAGTCCCTACAAATACCCGTGCCGTGCTGGTCGGACTGTGGATATCGGAGAACACCACAGAAGCAGGGTTCGCCGTCCATGTGCCTACGGCTCCTGCAACACTGGGAGCGCTCGCCGCCAGCTGGAAGAGCTCTTCGTTACATTTTTCCTGGTCGGGGCCGGCATTCGGTTTGGCCGGTTGTTGCGCCACGGTCACCGTAGTGCTCACGCAGGCAGAGTTGCCGCATGTTGTACTGCCGATAGCGCGAACGGAATACGTAGTGGTAGCAGTGGGGGAGACGTTGATGGAAGTCACGTTCCGCCCGATCTCCACGCCCGTAGCGCAATCGCCGCGGTACCATACCCATTCCGAGTTGGAGCCGATCGTTCCGCTGGCAATGCTCAGCGTCACGGTTTCGCCCACACAGATGTTGCCGTCGGTTACACCGATGGTCGGTGTGGTCGAGGGCGTATTCAGCACCACGTCGAATTCTTTCGCATCGAAGCAGGTATCATTGGTGCTGCCTACCGGTTTGCGGACCGTCATGCGGAAGCGATACGTTCCCGCTGCAGCGGCGCCCGGATAGGTTACCGTGATGGTACCGCCGGTGGTGCTGGGCAGGGGCATATCTTTAATATCCACGAAGCCCGGCATTTTGGGCGCAATCGCCTCGAGGTCGTACCGGGAAGGTGCGTTCGTTGCCGTGTAAGTCAGCGGGAAGGTGAACGGTGTGGCCTTGCAGACGTCGATGGCCGAGGGGATCGTTACCGTCGGACCATTGAAGTACCGCAGCGTTACGGTGATGGTCACCGCAGGACAGGTTTTCGCATTGCCGTTACGTTTACGTACCACCCAGTTCACGGTGCCGGAAGTGCCCGCAGCGCCGGTGTAGGTAATCACCGCGTTGGGGTTATTTACTTCGCTGGCCGGAATGGTAAATGGTGCCGGCAGCATGTCGGGCTCCCAGGTTCCGATCAGCGATGTATCGGTAAGGGGTTGCGCCGTCATGGTAAACGTGCGGGAACATTGCGACATATCCGTCTCCGTTACCGACGCCGTAGGCCTGGAATACGTGATAAATTCCTTCTCCGAAACGGTTTTACAATCGGCCAGGTTGGAAGATATCGTCAACCGTACGCGCACGGGCACGTTCGGCGGCATATTGATAAGGTCGCGCTCGTTGGGGGCTGCTGCAGGAATGGTAAGACTGGCCCCGTTCGCGGCACCTACGATTTCCCAGGTAACCGTATACGGCGTTTTGCCGGCGGGAGTACCACCGGTGTTGCGTAAACGGTAAGTGGTGGTAACCGGATCGGTACACTGCGCGCTCACGTTCTGGATGTTGGCCACGGGGTTCTTTACCGACGTGATCTTGATCGTATCCGTCCGTAAACACTGCCCGTTCCGCACTTCAAGGTACGGCTTGATGGAATCGCCGTCCAGGGAGGCGCTGTTACGTTGATAGTTTGCGTGGTGGAAGTGCTCGGCATCCAGCGAAGCTTGTATCCGGCATTGGCCGCACCAGCATTCAACGTTACCGGCGATCCTGCGCAGACAACCGTGTCCGGCCCCAGGTTCACCACCGGCGGCTCGTCCACATATATCGTTACGGTGTCGCGCCGCGTACAATAACGCGGTACGCTGCCCACCATACCAAAATAGGCCGTACCTGCCACGATGTAGGTGGAAGTTACGTCCGGCTGGATGAGGATCTTGTCTTTCGGCTGTGGGCCCGACGGCCAGGGCATAATATAATTGCCCGTGAAATCGAACTGCTCGTAACCGTTAGGGTTGGCAGACGATTCCAGCGGCACTGCCGTCAATATGAGCGATTCGCCTTTACATAGCGAATCCTTTGGCACTACGATATCCGGTAGTGGTATCACACCGATCAGTACCGGGCTCGATGGCGTATAACATTGCGTTCCCGGCGTAACGTTCCCACTTTCGATTACCATCAACCGGTAATAAAAATCCACGTTCGGCTCTGTAAGCAATCCTTCGGGAATAGTGAGCACCGGCGTGCTGATACCGGTATAACCGGAAGCAGCGGTGATGGGCGTCCATGTGCCGGTGAGGCCGCGGCGCATTTCCCATTGGTAAATAGGATTATCGAAGTAGTCTATCGGGTCGATGGTGGCTTTAACGGTCAGGCCAGCACCCGGACAGATATAATCCGAAGTGCCCACACCATCGATATAGGTAAAGATCTTGGGCGCGCAGAATTCGAAATTGATGTCGTCCACCGCAATGTCGTTACCGCAACCGCCGTCGTTGTCATTCTTGATTTCCACCGTTACGTCTTTCACGCCAGGTGGCAAGGTAACGGTACCACCGAACTGCTGCCAGCCGGTGAGGCGCTGATCGCCGGCGTCGAGGCGGCGAAGGTCCATAGAAACATCCCCCGTATAAAACTGGCCGATGATCGCGTTGGTGGCCTTGTTCCTGATGATGAAGGTAACACCTGCATACTGGTACGTGCCCCCGTATCCCGCACAGGTACTTGTAAGCACCTGGTGGGAGTTGAGGTTGATGAACCATGCCGAGAAATTGTATTTCGCGCCGGGACAAAGATCATTTACTTCTCTTTTATAGAACGTCTTCGGCTGTTCGGAGGAGTTCGCAATTAGCATACCGCCCAATCCGTTGTTGGTATGGTCGTCCACATTATCCCATTCCGGGCGGCCGCCGCGTATCGCATTATAATATACGGTATACCAATCGTCGGCCAAAGGCCAGTTGTTGCTGGTGTTACCGGCTACATACGGATTGGAATTGTAGTTATAGTCGATCGTTCCGGAAGTAACGGGCCGGCGGGGACCGCCTGCTGTAAACGTCCCGAAATCTTCTTTGAAGTTCGTATTAGGCGCAAAGTCGCCGAGGCACTTGGTGATGGGGCAGTCGGAAACGGAGATGGTCTGCTCTACTTCCCGTACATAATTGGTTCCACTATATCTTCTATATAATGTTGCCCGGATCGTATAGGTGCCCACCTCTTTCATGTCGAGCAGGATGGATTGCCCGGGATTGATCGTTCTGGAACCGTAAGTAACCTGGCTGTTTACCCATAAAATCGGACTGGGCCTTCCCATGGAGGCCCGGTACACGAAAACCGAGCCGGAGGGGTGCGTGATTGTCCATTTTACGCTGTCCGTGCTGCGTGTACCTCTGAAGAATACGTGGATGGCCGCGTATTTGTCCAGGCAAACGTCCTCAGGAGCGTTCATCCAGGCGTCGAACTCGTCGTTAAAGACCCTTGGCAGGCTGGTTTGGGCCTGTGTCATCCCGGCGGCGGACAGTAATATAGATAGTAGTAGTAAAATTCGTCTCATTGTCGCAAACAATTTTGTGAATGAAATACCGATTCCCCGGCTAATGAGCAGGGGAGCGGAGGTTGTCAGAACCGGAAGGCCGGTAAGACGACTTGATAATTTGTTTGAAACAATGCGGGACGATGGGTCCGGCGCTGGTTTTCATAGGCGTACAGGATCGATTTCATAGGCTTCGGTTAAAATTCAGTCAATACCGATATGGACAAATTTTAGAAATTCTGAATTTAAAATTAATCATAATATGGTTATATCCAAAAATATAAATTTACCGGTACGCGTTAAAATTGCAGTTAAGTATGGTTAATAGAGTATTGGCGGGTTGACTTTCAAATGATTATTGAAGTGGAAAAAATGTTAACTTTTTTTCTGTGTACCGGCAATATTTTATTTTTTTATGCTGTTTGCGCTATTTGTAAAATAAATAACTACCTTTGCAGACCAAATTCGTAGTAAGATGCCTAAAGTAAAGACTCATAGCCGTGCGAAGAAGACGTTTACGGTGACCGGCAGCGGAGCGATCAAACGTCCGAAAGCATACAAAAGTCACCTGTTGACCAAAAAGTCAAACAAAAGGAAACGTTCTCTCAGAGGAAGTAGCCTGGTAGCAGATGCCAATCTGAACCTGGTAAAGCGTATGCTCGTACTTCGCTAACTCATTAATTTTCGTTAAACAAGTTTTAAAAAGCATAACATGCCTCGTTCCGTAAACGCAGTTGCGTCCAGAGCCAGAAGAAAGAAGATCCTGAAGCAAGCCAAAGGATTCTACGGTAAACGTAAAAACGTATATACCGTAGCCAAAAACGTACTGGAGAAAGGGCTCACATATAGCTACGTAGGTCGCAAACTGAAGAAAAGAGAATACCGGACGCTGTGGATCGCGCGTATCAACGCCGCCGCCCGTGCCGAAGGAATGACCTACTCTCAGCTCATTCACAGACTGACCGAAAAGAATATTGGTCTCAACCGTAAAGTTCTGGCTGACCTCGCCATGAACGAACCTGAGACTTTTAAATCTCTCGTAGCTTCTGTAAAATAAGTCGATTCAACATCGCTATAAATCAACCGGTTACAATGTGACCGGTTTTTTTATGCCCCTGACTTTCCCATTCCCAGTCCTCCCATAACCCGTTATCAACCCACTTCCAACCTATCTTTCAAAACTCATCGTCCACGCTTTCCGTAGACGGCGGCAAAAATACACCCTTTCGTCGTATTCGGGCCAACTAAATAGACAGGCCACCTCCTGCGAAAGCTTTCTGTAGTTCTTAAATTGCCATCAACATCAATTTCTTCAGCAGAACTTCACCTGGAGAAGCCATAGCCAGCAATCTTCCTGTAAATCAAGTCGCCTTTCCTGATGTGGGTAACTATATATCCTTGAAAAACACAAATCGGTTACCATGGTAACCGATCATATCATTTTTAATCCTGTGACAACTCATCAATTCAATTTTCAAGAAAAACCTGTCATCCCCTAAACACAAGCCGAAAATCCTCCCGCAGCTCCAGCCGCCTTTCCTGATGCCGGAAAAAACAACGCACCCTGCAAAAACACAAATCGGTTACCATTGGTAACCGATCGCATCTATAATAACCTTGCAACAATTCCAACCCATCATCCCCTAAACACAAAATACCCTTCCTTCCACTTCAGGTCCGGCACTTTCCCCACTTCAAAAATCCCGTACACCGCCGATCCACTGCCGCTCATACTCGCATAAACCGCCCCTGTGTCGTACATCCGGTCGCGTATCGCAGCGATCTCCGAATGTTTCGTAAATACCGGCGCCTCAAAATCATTCGTCAAACGCCCTTTCCAGCTTCTTACGTCTTTCCAGTCAATGGCCGACAACGGCACCTCCGGCGCACCCGGCCGCAATTGCCCGAACGCCCAACCCGTGTTCACATGGATACCAGGATGCACCAGCAAAAACGAGTACCTGGAAAGGTCTACGGGGAAAGACGAAAGGATCTCGCCGCGCCCCTGGCCCAGGCTCGCCTGGTTGCGGATGAAAAACGGGCAGTCGCTCCCCAGCTGCGCGGCATAACCCATCAGCCGGGCCTCGTCCAGCCCCAGATTGTATTTCGTATTCAGTAAAGCGAGGGTAAATGCGCCATCTGCCGATCCGCCGCCCAAACCCGCGCCGGTAGGGATCACCTTGTGCAAATGGATATGCACGGCGGGCAATTCAGGAAAATCGGCCTTCAGCAACTGGTAAGCCCGCATGCAAAGGTTATCCGCCGCATCGCCGGGAATGGCAATTCCCGATTGACTGAAAGCCAGTGCAGGCGCGGTTATCACTTCCAGCGCATCGCGGACGGGCAGGGGATAGAAGACGGTTTCCAGGTCATGAAAACCATCGTCCCGCTTCCGCAGGATGTGCAGGCCCAGGTTGATCTTGCAATTGGGAAAAACGATCACTTCCGGTTATTTGCTTTTACGGCTGTTGATCTCGTCGCGGATGGCGATGGCGCGGATGTAGTCTTCCTGCTCCAAAACCTCCTGCAGCAGCGTGTTCAGCTCGTCGAGGTTCAGGGCTTTCAGATCGTCTTCTGCGCCTTTTTCATGCTCAGAAATGGAGGGCGTGCCGGTCGCCTTGGTAGTCTTCTTACCGGGGTCGTCCAGTAAAATACCGGCGCTGTTGAGGATGTTCTCGTATGTGTAGATCGGGCAGCCGAATCGCACGGCCAGGGCCAAAGCGTCGGAAGTCCGCGAATCGATCTCGATAGTATCGTCGTTATTGGAGCAAACCAGCTTTGAGTAAAAAATACCTTCCTGGAGATTGCTGATCACCACTTCATGCAGCTCAACATTAAACGCATTCATGAAGTTTTTCATAAGATCATGGGTCAACGGGCGGCTGGGTTGCATCTTTTCCAACGCCACCGCAATAGCTTGCGCTTCAAACCCTCCGATTACGATGGGAAGCCTTCTCAATCCGTTCACTTCTCCAAGTACAACGGCATAAGAATGGGTTTGTGTTATACTGTGCGACAGTGCGACTATTTCCAATTCTATTTTTCTCATACGGTCATTATGCGTAAGCGCTCACAATTAAACGTGTATAAGACGTGAAGTTAGAAAAATATTCGATATAGAAAAAGCGTGACTGCCGCTGTTCGCGCAGGAAGCCGGTTTTATTTTCCGGCTGCGGCTGTACGAACGGGCGGCAGTCAGCACATTATCATTAATTCCCTTTATATTTCTTTACAGCTTCGGTCAGCTTCGGCACCACATCGAAGGCATCTCCCACGATCCCATAATCGGCCGCCTTGAAGAACGGCGCTTCGGGGTCTTTGTTGATCACGACGATGGTTTTGCTACCGTTCACGCCCGCCAGGTGCTGGATGGCGCCGGAAATGCCGATGGCGATGTAGAGGTTGGGGCGCACGGTAAAACCGGTCTGGCCCACGTGCTCATGATGCGGCCTCCAGCCGGCGTCGGCCACCGGGCGGCTGCACGCGGTAGCCGCGCCCAGCGCATGCGCGAGATCTTCCACGATCCCCCAGTGCTCGGGGCCTTTGAGGCCACGGCCGCCGCTCACCACGATCTCGGCCTCCGTCAACGGCACTTCGCCGCTCACGGTTTCCACTTTCAGCGTTTTGATCCGGAAATCCGCATCGCTCAAACCCGCCGCAAACGCCTCCACGGAAGCACTGCCGCTGCCGGGGCTCAACGAAAAGGTATTGGGCATCACGGACACGATTTTCTTTTCGGTAGTAATATTCACGTTCGCGAACGCCTTCCCGGAAAACACGTTTTTCTTCACCACGAAACCTGCCGAAGTATCCGGCATACCGATGGCGCCCGCCACGAAGCCAGCTTTCAGTTTGGCCGACAGCTGCGGCGCGATGGAACGGCCCGCGAAGTTGTGCGAAAACACGATCACCGACCCGTTTTCCTTTGCTACGGCTTCCGCCATTAACTTAGTTACTGCGCCGGATTCCGGCTCGTTGAGCCGCGCATCCGCCACATGCAATACTTTCGACGCGCCGTACTGGCCCAGCGCCGCGAGCTCCGCATTGTCGATTTCCCCAACGGCTACCGCAATGGCCGGAACGCCCAGCTGCTGCGCGATTTGGGCGCCGTACTGCACGGCTTCGTTCGCTGATTTCTTAACTTTTCCCTGGAATTGATCGGCAAATATGATGACTGACATTTTCTTCTTTTTTGTTGGTAATGAATTGATGGAAAGGGTAGGCCTTAGATCACCTTGGCTTCTTCATGCAGCAAACGGGCGAGCTCTTCCACCTGGTCTGCCGCGATCATTTTCACGCCCGCCTTTGCCGGGGGCAGCTCGAACGATACGATGGAAGTCAATGCATCCACCGCTACGGGCTCCACCACCTTCAGGGGCTTGGTCCGCGCCGCCATGATACCACGCATATTGGGGATACGCGCTTCCGCCATGCCTTTCTGCGCGCTCAGTGCCAGCGGCAGGCTCACTTCCACCACTTCCTCACCGCCTTCGATCTCGCGTTTCAGCGTAGCGGTAGTGCCGCTCACGTCCAGTTTGCTGGCGATGGAAACGAAAGGCAGGCCCAGCAGCTCCGCTACCATGCCGCCCACGGAAGAACCGTTATAATCGATCGTTTCCTTACCGGTAAATATGATGTCGTATTGTTCCTGTTTGGCCACCGCCGCGATCTGCGAAGCGATGTAGAAGCTATCCTGGCTATCGGCATTCACGCGGAAAGCTTCGTCGCCCCCGAGTGCCAGCGCCTTGCGGATAACAGCTTCGGTATCGGCACCGCCCACGGTGATCAAATGCACCGTGGCGCCCTGGGTTTCCTTCAGCTCCAGCGCCCTTACCAGCGCATACCACTCGTCGTACGGGTTGATGATGAACTGCACTCCCGCCTCACTGAATTTCGTGTTATTGTCCGTGAAAGCTATTTTTGCAGTTGTGTCGGGCGTTTTACTGATACATACTAAGATCTTCATATCCGTTTACTGGTTTTGGTGAAAAATGCAGTATTTACAAATATATGGGATTTAGGGGTTCAGCCATCAGCAGCCACGATACGTTTAACATATTGCTTAGAAATCGACCACATGGACAAAATCGCACAAATAAAATCATTTCTTGAAAGCGCGCCGGCAGACAGCTTCCTGCGTCATGCCCTGGCCCTCGAATACGTGAAGATCAATGACGACGCGGCCGCCCGCGCCACGTTCGAAGCCCTCCTGGCCGCAGACCCCGCCTACGTAGGCTCTTACTTCCATCTCGGCAAAGTGCTCGAGCGCCTCGGCGAACGGGACGCCGCCGCCGCCACGTACGAAAAAGGAATGGACATGGCCCGCCAGCAGCGCGACATGCACGCTTACAACGAACTCCAGGCCGCCCATGAAGACCTTTAACCCCTTCGACGCCGCGAGCTTCCGCACCGCCCTGCGCGCGTTCATGGACCGCGAAGCCATCGGCCCCGCCGGCGCCACGCTGCTCGTAGCCGTAAGCGGAGGTGCCGATTCCGTGGCGCTCGCGCACCTGCTGCACGCCTCCGGCATCCCCATCCAGATCGCGCATTGCAACTTCCGGCTCAGAGGCGAAGAATCCGGCCGCGACGAAACCTTCGTCCGCAATTTCGCCGCCCAACTGAACGTCCCTTTCCATGTCAGACATTTCGACACAAACGAATATGCATCCGCCGGGAAGCTTTCCATCCAGGAAGCCGCGCGGGAACTGCGGTACGCCTGGCTGGAGGAACTGCGCGTCCAGACCGGTCTGGACGCCGTTGCTACGGCGCATCATATGCAAGACAGCGTGGAAACGCTCTGGATGAACCTGTCCAAAGGAACGGGGATTTCCGGCCTCCACGGCATCCTGCCGAAACAGGGCGCGCTCGTAAGGCCGCTGCTGTTCGCCACGCGGGAAGATATTGCAGGATATATGATGGCGGAGCAACTGGCTTTCGTGGAAGACAGCTCCAACGCATCCGATAAATACACGCGGAACTATTTCCGGCACCACGTGCTGCCGCCGCTGCGGGAAGCGTATCCCGACGTGGTGCGCCAGACGGGCGCGTCCATCCAACGTTTCCGGGAAGCGGAAATGCTGTACCAGCAAGCGGTGGAAGGGTATCGGAAGAAACTCGTGGAGAAAAAAGGGGAGGAGTATTTCATCCCCGTGCTGAAACTGAAACAGGTACGGCCGCTGGCAACCATCGCGTACGAACTGCTCAAGCCCTTCGGCTGCAATACCCACCTCGCCGCGCAGGCCGTAGACCTGCTGGAAGCGGGCCCCGGCAAGTTCGTCACCACCGCCACGCACCGCATCGTCCGCGACCGCAAATGGCTCATCGTTACGCCGCTGCAGGAAGCGCTGTCCGCCCATTTCCTCATCGAAGCCGGCCAGCGGGAAGTGCTGCTTCCGGGTTTCCGCATCACGCTGCGCGAAGAAAAATATGATGGCCGCCCCATTCCCGCAGATGCGGACGTGGCTTACCTCAACGCGTCGGAACTTTCGTTCCCGCTTATGATTCGAAAATGGAAAACGGGCGACTACTGCTATCCGCTCGGCCTCAATAAAAAGAAGAAACTCAGCCGGCTGTTCATCGATCAAAAGCTATCCCTTCCCGAAAAGGAAAAGGTATGGGTGCTGGAATCGGACAAACGGATCGTGTGGGTGATGGGCATGCGCCTGGACCACCGTTTCCGCGTCACGGAACATACGGAGCAGATACTCGTTTTGAAGATGGAAACAACCCGCTGATCAGGGATTCAGCAGGCGCTGCAGGAAGTACGTGAACACGGCAGGCTTGATGACGATGGGAAACACCAGGCCCAGCACGGCGCCCCAGAAGTGCGCGCTATGGTCGATCCCGTCGCCCCCGCGGCGCGACATATACGCCGAATACACCAGGTACAGCACGGCGTACAGGATGAACCACATCGGGATGAAGAAATACAGCCCGATCTTCTGCCAGGGGTCGAACAGCACACAGGAGAACAACACGGCAGACACCGCGCCGGATGCGCCGATCGACTGGTAGCCGTATACATCCTTATACTTGAAATAATTCGCTACGTCGGGCAATACGAGGCCCAGCACGTACAGCAGCGGGAAGTAATACACACTGCCCAGCACCCTTTCGAAATAGAAGGAAATATAGTCCCCGAAAAAGTACAGCGACAGCATGTTGAAGAACAGGTGCATGAAATCGCGGTGCACAAGACCGGAGGTGAAGAATCGATAATATTGATTGCGGTGATTCACCTGGTAAGGCCAGAAACTGAGCTTCTCCATGTCTCCCGGCCGGGTGAAGGTCGTAATGGAAACAAGGGAAGTGATAACGATGATGATGAGGGTAATGCTCATAAGCTGGATGGTAATTAATCCGTAAATATAATCATTGATGGTGATACTTCTCATTATTGAGGACGGTATACGCCCTGTAAAGCTGCTCGGTCATGATAAGGCGGACGATCTGGTGGGGGAACGTCAGGTCGGACAATGACATTTGCACATTGGCGCGTTGCAGCACCGCGGCATCTATCCCGAAAGCCCCGCCGATCAGCACGATGAGCTGGCGCGTGCCGGCATTGTTCCGCTGCCGGAGAAAATCCGCCAGTTGCAGGGTACTGAAGGCTTTGCCGCGCTCGTCGAGCGCGAGGAGATAATCCTGCGGTTGCAGCATATCGAGAATGATCTTTCCCTCCTGTTTTTTCAATTCCGGGATGGAAAGGCTCGCCGCCTGCTTCACCGTCGGGATCAGTTTGATATCAAAATCGGTGTAGTGCTGCAATCTTTTCCGGAATATTTTGATCCCTTCATCGATCCACGCATCATTTTCCTTACCTATGCTCCAAAGCTGTATTTTCACGGGTTTCAGCGTTTTGTTACTGCCGTCAAAAGTAAATGTAAAATGTAAATTGCTGAAAAAAAGGGGGAGAAAGATTTGCAGAAATGAAAAACTTCCCTACATTTGCATCCCGTTCAATACAAATGGAATGGCTGCGTAGCTCAACTGAATAGAGCATCTGACTACGGATCAGAAGGTTTCAGGTTTGAATCCTGACGCGGTCACAAAAGAGACCCTCCAGTGAAAACTGGAGGGTTTTTCATTTTTATTCATCATTACATTAGGATTCAGGTAGATCACCTAAAAGGAATCGCCCCATAGACATGAGGCGACTCCGTTGCTTATCAAATTACAGTGAACATATTTTACAAACTGAGGTTGACGGTCCAGGTTTTCTTCTGACCGTTGGCGGCCGTCACTTCATACGTCAGCGGCTTCGACGCGTTGGCCGGGTCTCCCGGCCGTGGGGTACCGCCGGTGCCCTGCATGGTAGCGGCCGTGGAAATATCGAAATACACCCAGAGCTTGTTGATGCTCACTTTCGCACGTTCAGCGTCCGTAAAGGAACCGTTGGCGGCGGGCACCGTCAGTACGATGTTGATCGTGTTCGTGGCCGCGTCCACTGTTTTGCTGGCAATGTTCAGCCGCTGGTAAGCCACCACGGGCTTGCCGTTGTACACCTGGTCGCTTTCGAACCGGTGCTCCACGTACACGTTGTCGATTTCATTTTTGTCCCACAGCGGATATTCCGGCAGGTCTTTCTTCAGGCAGGAAGTCAACATAAAGAGTAGCATCATCATGCATCCTGCATGCCATATGGGTCGGTTGTTTTTCATGATCGATTTTTTTGGGAATGATTACCAGTTAGGATTCTGCGGGCCGAATTTCGGGTTCTGGTCCAGGTACCCCTGCGCGATGGGGAACAGGTACCGCCGCGTGTTATCGAAATTGCGCACGTTGTTGGAACTGTAGAACGGCCCTTGTACGATGGAAAATGCCGTCCTGTCTTTGCTGATGTCCATCACGCGCGGAACTTCCGTCAGTTCGGGGATCGTTCCGCCTGCCACGTTGCCGTGGTTCGCATTGCCGCCGTAGCGGCCCCAGCGCAGGAGGCTCCAGTAATAATCGTTCTCCATCACCAGGTCGACCCTTCTTTCTCTTTTATAGTCTTTCCAGGCTTCCGCGGAGGTGGCAGCGGCAGACAGGGGCAGTTTGCCATGTACGTCGCGGGTTTTATTGAAAGCGGCCACGGCATTGGGCACGTCGCCTTTTAACAGGTAAGCTTCCGCGAGGTTGAGGTATACGCGGCCGAGGCGCGTCACCACGTAATGGTAATCTGTAGGGATGCCGACATAGGGGCGGGGAGACACGTTGGTGTACATTCCTTTGCGCCAGTACATGTTCGACAGGCTCACATAATATGCCATGCCGTTGATCTTCATCCAGCGGGTAGCATTTCCCTTGATGCAGGTGGTGAGCAGTTCGCCGTAATGCCTGTCGGTGGAATCGCTGATGATGGAAGCCCTCCAGCGCGCGTCGCGGCCGGTGTTGGTCAGCGTCCATACGGTTTCCGTGCTGCCTGCTTTGATCATCCCGGTTTTCACCGCGGTTTCGCCGCCGGCCTGGGGAATTTTGTCTGTGGGAATGGCCACGCCTTCATTGATCGCCGCCAGATACTGCGAAGTTTTATCCCAGGGCAGGGCTTTCGACGGATCGGCCTGGTCTTTCACGAGGTAATCGTCTGCGATGTTCTGCGAAGGGCCGTGCTGTACCCAGGCTTCGAAAACGGTGTTGGAATTCAGCGCGGGGCTGCCGCCATACTGGCTTACGCGGTCGTTGTTGATATTGGGCGTAAATAACTGCATGGGCGTACCGTCTACATTCGTGTTGATCGATTTGCGGTAGATGCCGAAAATGATCTCACCGGAAGTGGCTTTCGTTTCGTTGAACATACCGCCATAATCAGGCTCCATCGTATAGCCGCCTTCGTTAATCACGAGCTGCGCGTTGGCGATGGCTTTATCGAGCAGGGGATCGTTCGCCTGTATGGCCGGCGCGGCAGGGTAATTTTTGTACGCCAGCGCCTGGAGGCATACTTCCGACAGCAGGGCCGCAGCTGCGTATTTGTTTGCCCGCCCAGCTATTTTAGCCGTAGGCAGGCCCGCGATGGCGTCTTCCAGGTCTTTGATGATGAGGGCGTACGTTTCCGTGGGGTTCGCCGTACTGGGGAGCTTCAGATCGTCTTCAGGCTTCAGCAGCTTGTCGATCCACACGATCCGGCCGATGCTGCGTGCCACGTTGAAGTACGACATGGCGCGGAGGAATTTCCCTTCCGCAATAAGCGCGGTTTTGTCGGCCGCGGAAATGTTGGCAGACTCGCCGACTTTCGTGATGATCTGGTTGCACCTGCGGATGGCGCCCCAGTTATTGAAACCCTGATCCGTATTGCGGTCCGTCCTTTCCGTGAAAATGGCGTCCGCACCACCGTAAATCCCGTCGAAACCAAGGGTGTTGGTGGTGCGCGGGTCGGTACCGGGGCCGCTGGCGAAACTGTTCATAATGCCGTAGGTCGAAAAGATGAATGTTTCCGCATTGGCTTTGGTGCTCCAGATCACGTCTTCACTGATCTTGTCGAACGGCTGCGTATTGAGCGACTTCTTACAAGCCGGCGCTGCCGCCAGCAACGATAATATGGTAAAAGTGGTAATGGTATTCTTCTTCATGTTGATGTTTTTAACTGGCACAGACTATCAGAAACCTACGTTCACGCCCAGCGCAATCGTCCGCTGGATGGGATATCCATAGTTATTGGTATCGGATTCCGGATCGATGAAATACTTTTTACTGTTGGAGATCGTGAGCAGGTTGGTACCTGAAAGGAACACCCTGAACTGGCGGACCGCCGTATGGCGCAGGAGGCGCTCTTTGAGATCGTAGCCCAGTTGCAGGTATTTCAGGCGGGTAAACCTGGATTTCAGGATCCAGAAATCGCTTCCGGTATAGTTATTCCCTCCGTTCACGCCGCTGGCGGAAACCTGGCGGGGATAGCGCGCGTCTTTGTTATCGGGCCGCCAGTAATCTTTCTGGAAGTCGTACACCAGGATCCCCTGTGCCGAGGATCCCTGGATCACATCGCCGAGGTACCGGTCGCGGGGGCCGGAGCCCATCACCACTGCGCTCAGCGTGATTCCTTTATACCCCAGGTCCAGCGTTACGCCGTAGTTGATCCGCGGGAACGTATTGCTGCCGAGGTTCCGGAAATCGGAGCCGTCGATCTTGCCATCGCCGTTCGTATCCTCATAAGCGAGGTCGCCGGCCACGGTGTTGATCGACGAAATCCTGCGCGCACCGTACAACAGGTCGCTGTTATTCTGGTAAAACCCTCTGTTATAGTAGCCTTGCTGCAGGTACGCCGATTGGCCGGAAGACCGGGTATAGGGGTTCTTCATCGCCGTCGTATCCTCGATGGCGCGCTCCCACAGCTGGTCGAACTTCGTGAAGTTCAGGCCCACCTTGTAGGTAAAGTCTTTACCGATCTTGTCGTTCCAGGTCAGGTTGAATTCCCATCCTTCACGACGCATCGCACCATCGTCGAAGTTCACCGGCGGCAGGCCGATGCCGAGCGTGGCGGAATATCGGGTATCGCCCGTTACGTAGCCGGTGGTGCGCATGTAGAAATAATCCACCGCGCCGGTCAGGCGGTTATCGAGCGTAGCGAGGTCCATACCGATGTTATGGCTGCGGATGCTGTACCAGGAGAAGTTGGTGCTGGGCAGCGATCCCGGCTCGGAGGAGCCCTGCATCGGCTGGCCATTCAGCACCCATGCGTTGGCATTCACGTTGTAGCCCGGCACGTACTGGAAGGCGCCGATCCCGTCGAGCGTGCCCGTGAGGCCATAAGACCCGCGCAGCTTCAGGTAATCGAGGTACTTGCGGTCGCGGATACCTTTGAGGAAATCCTCTTCCAGCAACGACCAGCCCCCGTCGAATGCATAAAACGTGCCCCATTGCTTTTCTTTCGGCAGCAGGTCGTTGCCGTCGTAGCGCACGGTCCCGTTCACGTAATATTTGTTATTGTAATTCCAGCCCAGCTTACCGATCCAGCCTGCACGCGCGCTTTCCGATTCAGAGCCGCTAGCCAGCTGGTCTACGGTAGGCCCAGCCACGTATTGGTCGAACATCAGCTGGTAACGCTGGCGGGTGGCCGACAGCGATCCGCTTTTGTCGTTGGCTTGCTCATAGCCCGCCATCGCTTCGATATTATGGCCTTTGGAGGTAGTGTTGTAGGTCACGAAGCCCTGCAGCAGGAGGGTGCTTCCGTCTCCGCGCCCGGAAGTCAGGGAAGGCGGGTTGCCCAGCAGGGGCGTGGTGCTCCCGTTGGTGTACGACGGTGCCGTGGCGTTCCAGGCTTTGCTCATGGAGTTCCACATATTGTAGTTCCCGTTCGCCTTGAAGTGCAGCCCTTTCAGGAACAGCGCCTCCCAGTCGAACCCGAGGATACCGTTGAATACACGCGAAGTATTCCGGGAATAACCCGATAGCGGCGAAAGCTCCACGGCCGGGTTGTCGGTAGTGTTGATAGACGGAAGCCCGAATTCATTATACGCCAGCTGGTTGGGCTTTTTGTTCTGGATGTGGGAGTAAAGCGCGCCATAACCATTACCCGTAGAGGAATTGGGAAGGGAGTTCTTTTCCACGAAACCATCGATGCCCGTGGTTACCTTCAGCTGGATCTTTTCGAATTCGCTGACGGTATTGAGGCGGTAAGTGATCCGGTCGTTGTAATTATTGTCCGTCCGCAGATTGGTGCCCTGGTGGTAATAGGAACCGGACGCATAATAGGTAAGCAGCTTGGTGCCGGAGCTCAGGGAAAGATCATGGCGCTGCTCGTTCGCGTAATCTTTCAACGCAATCTTTTGCCAGTCGGTGTTGGGATAGATGAACGGTTTGGACTGGTCCTTGTAAAACTGTAGGGTGGTATCGTGCGTGGGCGGTGTTTTGCCTTCCGCGATATAGACGTCGTTAATGGCTTTCAGGTTGTCGTATGACCCCATTTTCTTCGGGAAAAGTGTAGGCTGGGAGAAGATCGTGTTATAGGAATAGTTGATGTTCACCTGGCCGGCCTTTCCTTTCTTGGTGGTGATAAGGATAACCCCGTTACCGCCGCGTGCGCCGTAGATGGCCGTGGCAGCGGCGTCTTTGAGCACGGAATACGTCTCGATATCGTTGGGGTTGAGGTTTTCGAAATCGTTCTGCGAGCGCAGCATGTTGTCGATGACGAACAACGGTGTGCCGCCGCCCCGGATGGAAATGGCGCTTTTCACGCCCGGCGCGCCGCTGCTGCGGGTCACGATCACACCATGTACGCGCCCTGCGATGGCGTCGTTGATGGATTGCACGGGCAGCGACGCCACGTTGTCCATCGAAAGCGTGCTCACGGCGCTGTTCAGCTTGCGCTTGGTGGTATTGCCGTAACCGATCACCACTACGTCAGACAGGCGGTCTACAGACGATTGCAACACCACATCGATGGTGCTCCGCCCGTTCACCGTCACGGTTTGCGGGAGAAACCCAATGTAGCTGAAGGTCAGCTGGCCGTTTTCATCTACCGAGATCTGGTACTCCCCGTTTTCGTTGGTGGTGGTGCCCAGGCCTTTGCCGGCGGCAATGGTGACCCCGGGCAGGGGCGTGCCCGTGCTGTCGGTAACACGGCCTTTCACGGTGAGGAAGGCGAGCTGGCTGCCGGCGGAGCGGATAACGATCAGCTTATTGTCCAGCAGTTCGAAATCCAGCCCCGTATTGCTCAGCATGAGCCGGAGCACGTCTTCCAGGAACATATCTTTGGCGGAAACGGTCACCCGCAGGTTGTCCGATATGACCTGGTTGCTGAAAGCGAACCGGTATTCCGTTCTTTTTTCGAGCTCTTTAAGCGCAACCGCGAGTTTCTTTTCCCTGAAATCCACGTTCAGCCTGTCTTGCGAAAAAGTTTTCGCCGATAGCTGAAGGGCGGTGAGCAACATGAGCATGCCGCTTATTTTCATAATACGCAAAATTTGGATCCGCCACCGTGGTAACGGCGGACTGGTAAACACAGGCATTTTTTTCATACCTTCGATCTTGGTTTATTTTGATAAAATATGGACATAGCTTTCCCGCCAGGAAAACTTGTCCTGTTTTGGAACCATGGAGGAATGGCCGGAATCCATTTCTCCATTTTTATTTTTGCCTACTTGGTAATGGTGATCTTGTTGCCTGAAATCTCGTAATTGAAATAGTAGGTTTGCTGCAGAATCTTCAGTATTTCTCCTATGTTCTCATGTGTAAATGTGGCCGTAAACGTATAGCCTTCCACTGCCTTGTCTTTTATATCGATATTTACATTATACCATCTTTCCAGTTCCTTGCGGATATCCGCGAACGATTCGTTGACGATTTCGAGCCGCCCTTTCGCCCACACCGTTTCAATAACGGCGCTGTCTTTGGCGCTATATGAAAGCGGCAACAGTACCAGTTTTCCGGACTTCCCGTTGACGATCCCCGGATCGCCGCCGGCACGGTTGACGATCATTTTCTGATTGGGCAGCAGCGGCCAGCGGTGATCGCTGCCGGGTAGTACCAGTTCCACTTTACCGCGGATCAGCGAGGTTTCGATGATCTCTTCTTCAGGATAAGCTTTTACGTTGAACAGCGTGCCCAGTACGTTGACGTCCTGCCCCTGGCTATGGACGATGAACGGTAATTCCGCGTTGGCCGGCACATCGAACAAAGCTTCTCCGCTCAAATGCACTTCGCGGTTCAATGTCGCAAAACCTTCCAACAGCCGCAGGTTCGATCCCGCGCCGAGATAAACGCGGGTACTGTCTGGCAGCACAAAGAACCGGCGCTCGCCCCGCTGGGTCACATAGGTGAGGGCGCTTTTATTTTCATTCGCTCCTTTGCCATGGGTGGCCATATCCTGCTGCATCCCGCCCTGCTGGACCGTCATCCCCCAAACCAGCCAGCCCACCAGCGCCGCGGCGGCTACAGCGGCCGCATAGGGCAATATCCGCCTGAAAATGCCACGCCGTTCCGCTTCGAACGAAGTTTCATCCATCCCGTCGTGCACTTCCCGTTGCAGCATAATGTGCAGCCCCAGCACGATCTCCGCCGCTTCCTGCATGCGGAGCGCCAGGTCTGGCCGGGCATGGGCCATCTCTTCCCAAAAAAGGATATCCTCCGCATTCCTGCCTAAACAATAATTGATGAATGAATCGTTGATGATCAGCTCTTCAGTAGTATATTCCATGGGCATAAAACGTGGCCTTTACATAATAGACGGAAGGCGAATCCCGATTTACCGGTTTTCGGGAAAATATTTTTAACCTTTTTTTACAGTAAGGGAAGGAGGGAAAGAAGGGAAGAAAGATGGATGCCCGGCGCCCCGGCGCTCAGCTCTTTCCGGAGGAACTTGATGCCCTCGTGCAGCTGGTTGTAAACCGTCCGTTTTTCGAGGCCTGTACGAAGCGCGATTTCGTCGGTCGACAGCCCCTCGTAATATTTCAGGTACACGATCTGCCGGCTGCGTTTCGGTAATTTATCGAACGCCTTGCGGATTTTGGCGATCAGTTCGGAGTTGGACTGCACCGCTTCCATCGTATCCTGGATGGAGGGAACGGGGAAGGATTCCGCCACGCCGGCGTCGCAGACTTTCGGGACTTGCCGGGTACCGCGGTAATGGTCTACCAGTTTGCGGCGGAAAGCGGTGGACAAATATGTTTTGGGATGCTGAATAGTTTGCGGATCGATGTTTTTTTCCAGCAGGTCCAGGAAAAACTGGGAAATGATATCGCCCAGCTCGTCTCTCCTGAAACCCAGCCGCAGCCCCATATTGATGAAATGCGCGCTGTAGGAACTATAGCAGTCCTGTACCCATTTGGTAATATTCACTGTTGTCTCCATGTAGCGTGGCGCGTTTCTACTTACATCGTTCAGTTAGGAAGAATCATGTCAAGCTACATCGTCACACCCAATTCTCAAAATAAAGTGTACGGAAAAATCGATTGTATGTGAGTTTTGTACTTGAATTGGTCAAAATTGCATGAGCGGCGAGGGCAAACCTGACTACAGGAGTTTCCGTTGCACGGCGGCCATGATGAGCTCGGCCGCGTTCTTCACTTCGAGTTTCTGCATCATGTTCCGGCGATGGGTTTCTACCGTGAGCGGGCTCAAATGCAGCTCCTGCGCGATGCCGGTGGTCGTTTTCCCTTCTGTGACGAGTTGGAGGACCTGTTTCTCGCGGCGGGTGAGGGTAGCGGGCGCACGAAGCTCGTCGCGGCCGGGGCGGGCCAGGATTTCGCGGACTTCCCGGCTGAACGCAACGCCGCCGTTCAACGCTTCGTCGAGGCATTTTTTGAATTCCGCGGCCGAGGCGTTTTTCAGGAGGTAGCCGGAGGCGCCGTTCTGGAGGATCTGGAGGATCATGCTGCGCTCCGCCTGGTTGCTCACGGCCAGCACAACGGTTTCTGGCGACATGCGCTTGATGTCTTTACACAGATCCAGGCCGTTGGCATCGGGCAGCATGATGTCGAGGAGCACGAGATCGGCGTGGTTGCGGCCCAGCCAGGCCATGAAAGCGCCGCCCGAAGTGAAGGCGTGCATCCCGGAGATGCCGGGCGTGCCGTGCAGGAGGGTCCGCAGGCCTTCGATGACCACGGGATGATCGTCTACGATGGCGATGGTGCGTTCAGTTGTCTGCTTCCACATGGATTTCTATATTGATGGCGGTGCCTTCGCCGATAACGGAATGAATGTCCAGTTTGCCTTTCAGGTAATGGACGCGGTTGCGGATGTTGGTAAGCCCTGTGCCGGTGGATTCCTCCTTCGCCGGAACATCGAACCCCTTTCCGTCGTCTTCGATGGTGATGAAAAATGTATCCCCGTTCTGGCTGCATTGCAGGATTACTTCTTTCGCATGCGCGTGCCGGATAGCGTTCGCCAATGCTTCCTGGACGATGCGGTAAATGGTGACCTGCGTTTGCACGGGAATGTCCGCAGCAATGCCGAAAGCCTGGTAACTGATACGCGTGACGGGGGTGGACAGCGATTCGCACAGGTCGCGCAGCGCCGTTTCCAGCCCGAACTTGAACAGGTTCTCCGGCATCATGTTCCGCGCGATGCGGCGAAGCTCATTCACCGAATGATCGAGCTGGCCGATCACCTGGTCCAGCGGACCACTTTCCTCGCCCGCGGCCATGCCAGACAGCCGGATCTTCATCCCTGCCAGCATGCCGCCTAGCCCATCGTGCAGATCGCGCGCCACGCGCCGGCGTTCGCGCTCTTCGCCTTCGAGCATGGCGTGAGAGGTGGCGATCATTTGCCGCTGTTCCATGTCTTTCAGTTTCTGCGAAGCCAGCCTGCGCCCGTTGCGGTACTGGAAGTAGATAAATACCGCGGAAGCCAGCACCAGCACGCTACCCACGGCCAGCAACCAGAAAGAAAGGCGGGTGTTATGACTGGCCAGTTGCGCCTGCCGGGCTTTCGCCTCCAGCGTGGCGATCTTTTCCTGGTGCTCTGCGTTGCGGTAGCGGACTTCCATGGCGCTGATCTCGTTCCGGAGGTGGCTGGTATGGAAGCTGTCGCTCACGGCACTGTATTTCTTCTGCCATTGGTAAGCCGTGGCGCCGTTGCCCATGGCGGCGTGCGTTTCAGCCAGTCCGGCATAAACAAGGAGGCGGTTGGTGACCACGGCCATCATTTCCGGCTGGTTGGCGAGATAGGTGATGACGGCCAGGGCTTCCCGGTACCGGCCGAGGTTATGCAGTGCGTAATACTGTTGCAGTTCGAGGCGCTGCTGCTCGTATCTTTTCTGCAGTTTTCCGGCGATGGCGATCCCTTTGCCGAGGCTTTCCAACGCGGCCGTCCAGTTTTTGGCGGTATTAAAATAAAGGCTTTCTGCCGCGTAATAGTCGATCCAGTGGTATGAATCCGGATACGGCGCGAGCAATACGCGTGCGCTGTCGAGCATTTCAGGGGCCTGGCCGTTGCGCTCCCACAGGCTGGAATTTTCCGCCAGGGCGATGTAGGTGACAAGGAGCTGGTCTGGCGGCGAGTGGCCTTCGCGCAGCACGCGCAGTGCGGTGCGCATGTATTCGTCTGCCACATCGTGCTGGCCCTGGTTACGGAAAACGTAGCCGATGCCCAGGTAGTGCTTGCCGATGAGGGAACTGTCGCCCGTACGGCGGGCGAGGGGAATGGCTTTGTTGAGGAGGATATCCGTGAATTGTTTGGGATCGTCCTGGAAAAGCCGGAGCCCGCCGTAGCGGTGCCATGCTTTGGACCGTACGGCGAGCGCGAGGCTGTCGGCGAAAGGAGAGAGGAGGGAATCTGCCTGCAGATACAGGCGCGCTGCGGCGTCGCGGTCCGTTTGTGAGATCAGGAGGGCGGAGTAATAGGGATGGAGGGCTTTGGCGAGAGGCGAGCCTTTTGCCCATTGCAGCCCTTCGGAAATGAGGTACGCGGCCTGCAGGGTATCTCGCGTGGCGAGGTGCTCGGCCAGTTGGAAGGCCGCCACGGCCCGGGCGCTGTCGGTCGGGGCGGCAGCAATGGCCGTACGCAGGCTATCCTGGTACAGCCTGCTGTTCAATTGTTGTGCCCTTGCCGGTAAGCCGCCCGCCACCGCGAGGCAGCAGGCGAAAAAGATTCGCATCATACGGATGAATTCCACCATACGAAGCTACGGCAGAAAGACGCACCGCCCAATACCGGTTTACAGGTAGAAAAAATCACCCGGTTACGGCGATTGACCTGCTTTTTTATGAAACTTATTTTTGTAGTATCCCATCCAAGGTTGACAACATTACTGATTCATCATCCCCCAAAAATCTAAATCGGCAACTAAAATCCTCATCAAACTAAGCAGGATGTCAGCGAGCCACACGCCCGGATTCACTCCGGGCGTACCTTTTCCCGCAACGCCCGGAAAAAAATGTACGCTTTTGTAAAAAATATTTGCGCAATTGTAAAAAATCCCTACCTTTGCATCCCGTCAAACACGGACTGGCTGCGTAGCTCAACTGAATAGAGCATCTGACTACGGATCAGAAGGTTTCAGGTTTGAATCCTGACGCGGTCACAAAAAAACGAAAGGTCTTCAGGCAACTGAAGGCCTTTTTCATGTATGGCCATTTCCACCAAAAAGCAACGCCCGCAGCACGTAAAGTACCGCGGGCGCTGACATATAATGGAAGATGTATGATGCAGATTAATTATACACCGGCCGCTGGTGTACGATCTCGTTGGCCAGCTGGTAGAGGAACTGCACATCGAAGTCCTCTTCGTGGTTCAATGGCCGTAGCCCGCAATGCCGGTCGCGCGTGAAGGAAATCTCCGTTCCATCGACCCACACGCTGATCTTGCAATAGGGGCCGGTAAGGGTGATCTGTACCGGCAGCTCGAACGTCTTGCCGCCATAATGCATTTGAATGTGATACTGTTCGGTTGTCATAAGGATGCTGGTTTAAAAATTCACATGATCATATCCCTTGTCCAAGGAACATCCAGTACAATTGCATCAACAAGGATGCCAGCAATTGGCGAAACATGGGCAACGCAAGGACCAATAATACAAAAGTAACGGCCCACGAAATGAGGGTGGAAGATAGCGTCCAGCGGGCGGGGCGCGCATGTGCCCGGGGCAGTTCTGCGTAAATCATGAGCGTCGTTTTTACGTGAAGTAATCGGCTTGCTTGATTCACTGGAGCGTAACGTCGTTGCGATCAGGTCGTACCAAATATACCCCGATTTCCCCGCATTTGCCGGAAAATTAAAGCGCCCCTCACAATCAGGGCGCTATCTGATAACATTTATACATATGTGAAAATAAGCGATATCTCAGGTTGTGGAGGGATTTCCCCGCGGCATACGGCCGTTCTACAACTTCGCCACACCCTGTACCAACGGCGGCACTACTTCTTCGAGCAGCAGGAACACATCGGGCAGGCTCACCATTGTCAGCACCCGCTTTTGCCCCAGCGCGATGTTGCGGTCGGAGCCGAGGGTTTTCCAGAGCTGGAGGTATTCCGCTTCGGTGTTGACCGACAACAACAACCTGTCGTCGATAATCCCTTCCTGGAACCCCGCCACGATGATCTGCCCGATCATGGCCGCGGCTTCTTCCAGTTTGCTGCGCGACGCGGTATAATCTTCCCGCAGCACGGTTTCCAGTCCGCGGAGCACCTTCAGCATGGCCGATTGTTTCATTTCGCCACGGCGAACGGTCACTTTTTCCAGCGTGCAGGGGTCGAGCCCTTTCTCGGCGGCCGACCATTCCGCCCGCAACAGCTGTAACTGGCTTTCGCGGTCGGGGAGACCTTTGTCCTTGTAATCTGCGTTCACACGGTCGAGCAGCGCGCGCAGGGCCGTATCGGTATCGTAATCTTTCCGGCTGTATTTTTCAGTCACGGTGTTGAGCGCAGCCAGCAGGGCGGCGAGGTCTTGCCGGATCTGGTGATGGAACCTTTGCATGGCGGCGGTTTATTCGAATTCTACAATTTGCTGGTCCTGGCCCGTTTCCTCGTTGCGCACCGTTTTCACGAACACGCCTTCTTCCTGGATCTTTGCCTTGATGGTAAACACGGTAGCGTCGCTGCTGCCGTTTTTCACGATGTTGGTTTCGGGGTTCACAAGGAGGTTTTCCATCTTGCTCTGCGTCACCATCGTGTATTCCTTGATGCGCGTCACCACTTCGGCCACCATTTGGGTAAACATTTCGTTGCCGGGATATTGCTCTTTATAAAACGCATTCAGATTATATTGCACGAGCCGCGCGTTGAAAATCTCCGCCAGGCAAACCTGCGCGATGTTCTCCGGCCTGGTGGGCTCGCTGTTTTCTTTCAGCAGGCGGTAAAATTTATCGATCGGGTCTTCCGCAGGAACGGCCGCCGCGATCGCTTTTTTGCTTTTCCGCGGGCGAACGAGCGAGGTTTCGTATTCGACCGGCTGGCGGAAGATGGGGATATCGAACACATCGTCTTTCACGTTTTCCGGGCTCTGGCCGAGTTTCGACTTTTGGATCAGCAGCGTCTGGATGGCGGAGTTGACACGGTTGTTGACGTATTTGGCGAAATCTTCCGCCGGCATGGTGAAGGCCATGGCGTTGGAGAATTTGGCGGAAGAAATGAGCACGGGGATGGTGAGCTCCATTTCCGGGATCTTGAACCGGGGAACGGAGAAATGCTTCAGCACATCGTCTTTGGAATATGCGATCGCCATGTCTTTGGCCACACGGTCTGCATGATCGCGGGCGCGGGTGATCTCGGAGAAAATGAAACCGACGTAGTCTGCCAGGGTGATGTTTGACATGTTGCTTAATGTTGAAGGCTACGAAAAGGGAAAAAGCGGCGCCCGGTGCCGGGGGCCCGGATGCGGGCGCCGGTATGAAATTATGCGGAAAGCATGCCGAGGATCCTTTCCAGGCCGGCGGGCATTTCGTCCTGCACGGCTTTTACGTTTACGTTCAGTGCGAATTCCTTCTTCACTTCCACTCCGGTCACGGATTTGCGCTGATAGGATGCAGACACCTTGAAGCTTACCGGTCCCCATCCTGCTTTCACTTCTGCGTTCACGCCGATGTCTTCGCTCACTTTGGAAGATTCCACGGAGTTCAGTTTGGCGTTGAAATCGATGATCACGTGCTCGATGCGCAGGCTCGGAACGGGGAGCATGGCGATGAGGGGCACTTTCACATAAATTTTCTTTTTCACTTCCTCACCGGCTTCGTTCACGTCGCTTCTTTCGTGGGTGAAGTCTACCATGATGAGCTCTTTTTCGTCGCTGCCTTCTGCCTTGCTGAAACCGACTTCGTTGATGAAGTTCACCGTAGCGAGGGCAGAGGCCACCTGGGCGTCTACGGCCGCCTGGAGCGGACCGCCGATCATTTTCTTGAAGTCGATGGCGTTCAGTTGCGATACCAGGTCGGTATTGATCGCTTTGGCCATGGGCGCGCGGCTGGAGGAAACAGCGCGGGCGAGTTTTTGGGTGGAGGCGGCAGCTACGTCAGCAGCGGCGCTGGCAGCGGGGGCGGAGGGGGTAACGGCGCTTGCGGGCGCTACGCGGGGCCGGGGGTTAGTACGGCTTTTCGGATTGATCTTTGCCATTGTTTTTGACATTTAATTATTGAATAAATAGAAGGTGTGTGAAGGGGTTAACCGGGTTGTACGCCCAGTTCGGCGAGGAGGGATGCCGGCAGCTCGTCTTGCACCACTGACACCTGCATGTTCATTTCGAAATGCTGCTGCCGTGTTCCGCTCTTTTGATAGGCCGGCATGGCTTTCACGCTGCCGTTCTGCTTTTCGGTGCGGATCATTTTGACGTTGAACGAAAGCTTCGCTTCGGCGATGCGGAGGGTTTGGACAGGCACCAGTGAAATGAGCGGCACCCTGATCTCGCGGGTCTCGCCATTGCGGGTGTGCGTGAAATCCGCCATGGCGATCTCGCGCTGACCGGGCGTGGGCTCGTAGAAGCTGATCTTGCGGACGAGCTCCGCCGAAGCGAGCGCCGAAGCCGTTTGCGCTTCCATCATGGCGCGGATGGGTGCGGAAATCATCTGCTGCAATGCCAGTTGTGAAACGGGCAATTCGCGGGTGGATTCGTTTGTTGGGGTCATAACATGCTTTTTCCGGAAGGGATGCGAACGGGCATAGCCTTCCTGTTGCTTTCCGTCCTGCGGGATGAGATGCCATGCGTTATGGGTCGGATGGCGCCCGGGCGGATGGGGTTACTTAAAAAATGCTTTTGTTGATGCGACGATTTTGAAATCAGTTTTCTTTTGGGGGACGCACGCGGGTTTGGGGCTTTCTCACTACTCTTCGGGGTTACGGTTGCTTTGCGTGCGTTCGCCGTAATTCGAGTGCAAGTTTAAACAGGATTTTTCAATCGCACAAAAATAAAATCTACGAGAAAAGGAGCGGCCACGGCCTGAAAGCGTTTACCGCGGCCGTCCTTTTACTACTGAGCGGGCAGCACCGAAATTTCGGTACCGGCCTGCCAGTCCCTTTGTTCCGGAACATAATACAATCCCGCGCAACCGGCCTGGGCATGGTACTTTCCGGGGAAATCGGCTTTCAGGTCGAGGTGAAGGATTTTACGTTCCCCCGGCCGGAAATCCCGCCAGTACAATACGAGATATCCGTCGAAGATTTCGTAATAGGCCACTTCCTGTTTGTCCGTCCATTCCTTCAACTGCCAGGGCTGCAATTGCAAGCCGCCGGGTATGCCGATTTTGGCGATCGTCATCGCCTGTTCTTTCGCTTCCGTGTTGCGCACTTCGATGCGCATGCGCACGTTGGAGCCCACGCTCACCGTGTCTTGCGCCAACTTCGTCTGCAAACGGATGGGTGTTTTTTCTGAAGACGGGGGCGCCAGCGTTCGCCAGGATACTTCCACCAGGTAAGGCATTCCATCTGTTTGTCCGGGATATACCACATCTACCGTGTGTTTTCCGGCAACCAGAGGTTGCGGTTTCCCATCGGTAATGGCAGGTTTGCCATCGATCAATATTGAACGCGGCCCTTCCAGGCTATCGGTCTGCATTGCGGAATATGCCGCGATCGCTTTCAGCGCCATCACCGTGGCCTGCGTTGATCCGTAACCGTAGCTGCTTTTGTTTTTCATGATCACGCCCATTTCCCGGGCTATCTTTTGTATCGGCGGGTCGGGCATCCGGCTCCAGGCCATCGCCCGCAGGGCGGCAATTTCCACTTCCAAGGATTGCAACCCGGAAAAGAATGGCGACACGCCCTCGCGCGGAAGCGCTTCCAGTTTGGCCACGAGCCGCTGAAAATCGGCGGTGCGCCCGAGCCGGTGCGCCGCCAGCGCCATAACGCCTGTGATATAGGCATTCCGCCCGTCCAGCGCCTGTTGCAGGGAAGTATGGTATTCAGTAAGGATCGAATCGCCAAGGCCGGATTCCACCATAGCATACACCACATAGGCATCCCGCGCTTCGTTTAACCAGTGATTGCTGCGCGCTTCTTCCTTGAGCCGGAAACAGCCCTCGCCATCGCGCCTCGCCAGCAGGAAGCGTTTCGTCCGGTTCAGCAAGCCCGTATCTACCTGGATGAACCGCTGCATATCCGTGAACTCCATCAATCCGTACGCCGACAGCAGCGTGCTCCCCGGCGCACGGCCAAACCAGTCGAACCCATGCTCCGGAGTTTCGAACGTCGCCAGTTTCCGGTATCCACGTTCCAGATAGCGCATCGCCCTGTTGCGGGCGCCTGGCCGCAAATGCCCGGAATTGCGCAGCAGTTCCAGAATGAGAACATTGGGATGCGTGGTGGACGACACCTGCTCGAAGCAGCCATGCGGCTCCCGCAGCATCGCTTTCAAGCCTTCCTCCAGCTGTTCATCGGTATATTTGAAAACCTGCGCCGTGTACCGGAGGCTCCCCGGCACGATATGCTCCGCCGAAAATGCATGCCTTTCGGTCTGTTGGCCGGTAAAGCTGCGCCCAACCGGGAATCCCCGTTCCCGCGCCTCCACGTCGAACCCCTTCCGGCTCTTCGTCCGCGCGCCCGATTCCGAATACAAAACGATCATCCCGCTTCCCGCAGCCGTCACCACCACCGGGATATGCATTACCTGCGACACACCGGGCAACAGCGTCACGGAAAACGTATCGACCTTCGTCAGCAAAAATTTATCCGGCACTTCCAGCTTGAATTTCACGCCCTGGGGCACGGTATCGTTGTTCTTCAGGTGCAATTGCAGCATGATGGAATCGCCGGACAGTAATTCTTTCGGTACCGTCAGCTCCTCCGCGATGCGCGACTCCGCCGCATAGGTCGCCTCCGTCCGTCCCGGCGAGCCTTCATACCCGATCCCCTCCGCAATCATCCGGAAAGTGGTATTGGCGTCGGAATTGCGGAACGTAACGGTAGCTTCGCCCTGCGCGTCCGTGAATACGACGGGGGCCCAGAAGATCGTTTCCCGGAAATCGTCCTGCACATATTGACTGCCTCCATAAAACGGCGTGTAAAACCTTTCCGCGTAACTGTAATTCGACATGGGGCGGACGTACTCCTCTTGCAGGAAAACCGGTTTCCGGTACAACGCAAAGGATTTCCAGCTGTAGGGATAAAACGTACTGTTGATGAGGATAACCCCGTTGATGGCGCGGCATCCGTAAATGGCCGTGGCCGCATTGTCTTTCAGGACCGTAATACTGGAAATATCTGCGATGTTCTGTTGCACATCCGCCATGGAAGCCGGCATCCCGTTGATGATCACCAGCGGTTCGTTGTTGCCCGCTATCGTTGAAGCGCCCCGGATGAATACCTGGTTGCCCGACAAAGGGTTCGCAGCCGCCTGCACTGTTATTCCCGCTACCTTTCCCTGCAGATTGCCGGCCAGCGACATCCCGGGGATCGCGTCATTAGCGTTCAAGCCCACAACATATGCCCCCGCCTGCTCCTGGCGCTTCAACGCGCTGTATCCCACAACCACCACGTCGTTTAACTCGTTGCGGGAGCTCGGCAAACTAGTTAACAACCCAAAGAAGCCCTGCCCGATGGTATCCGGCGCAACAGCGGGAACGGGCAGCTGTTGTACCACCACCGGCTGCGGCGCCCTGGCCTGGTCCACGATGATCTGCTTTGCTTCGGAAAATGCGGAACCATGGAAGAAGTCGATGAACGCCGCGCTATCCGGCGGCAAGGGACCGGCCACGGCGGAATAATACTCGGTCGGCGAAACGCCGCCGAATACGAACCGGCCCAGCGAATCGGTGACCGTCGCTGCCGCCCATTTCCGGGTTTGCGTATGATACAGGTACACCCGGCATTTCATCGGCACCCTCCGTTTCGAATATACCGCCCCGATGATGTAATGCTCTTCCCCGAATGAAAACGGCTGCACGCCCGTTTCCCGGAACCGTGGCACCGGCTCGAAGTACCGGTAGCCGTGTGTCAGCATAACGAGATCGAGTGCCGGAAGCGACTGCGGTTCGCTTGCCTTGAAGTAGAACGCCGGCTCCTCGACCTTCCCGCGCAATTCGGAGCTGAACAGGAGCCACGACAGCAGGTTATCCTGCCGGTCGTCCGCGAACGTCCAGAGCTTGTCGTCCACCACCGACAAAGAAATATTCGCCGGCAGTGGTTTCCCGTTGGCCGTAGTTGTCTTTATCCGGACTTTGACATTTTCCCGCGGCAGGTATTTTTCCTTTTCCGGGACGAGGGAAACGATCATCTGCCGGTCTCGCCGCACAAACAACCGCCTCTCCGCCACCGGCACGCCTTCGGGAGTTTGTAGGCGGATGCGCAGGATGCCGGCGGGGAAAGAATCGGTGGGTACAGCGATGGATGTTAATCCGGTGAATGGTTTTATCGGGTAAGTTTTTAATAATTTTTCGCGGGAGTGGACGGTGAGCTGGTAAGCACGCGCCTGGTTGGTGGCAATCTGAATGCCCAGCTCCAGGCTGTCGCTCCAGCAGGTCAGCACCGCGCCATCATCGGTTGCCGTGGGCAGGAGATAAGCAGTATCGTCGCCCTTGCCGCCGGCGAGCCGGGCCGTGTACCGGCGGCCTTTGACCGGCCTGATGGAGAACTTCCCCATGCCGTAGCGGTAGGTGTCGAACGTGGCGGCCACCGTTCCGAACTGGTCTGTCACCGAACCGTGGACATCTGCCGGTTTACCGAATTCATCCACCGCGCGGAATGCCATGACCGAAAGCAACCCGTTCACAAAAGTTCCACCTTCCGGCAGAAACTGCAAATCGATTTTATTCAACACCACCGGCACGCTTCTCGAAATGCTTTCCCGGAGCTGATCGATCTGGAGCTGTAGCAACAGGAGCACGTCGGTAGACCGGAGCCCGTCCGGCAACCGGAAGCGCACATCGGCCTTACCGTCTGCACCGGTAGTAACGGTGCCACTGGTGAAAGGCCGCCCGTCTACCATGGCCGTAAACTGCACTTCGCGGTTGAAGACCGGCTTATCGTCGAGGGTACGGGCGGTGAAAGAGGCGTTTACCGTTGCGCCGGGGCCGTAGCCTTTTTGCGGGAAGTCCAGCTGCAGGAGGATCCTGGGCGCCACCACCCGCTGCACCGTGATCTCTTTCGAAAACCAGGTGGAGTCCGATTCGTTGCGCATCCCGTTCGTATACGCCCGCACTTTATAAATCCCGCCTTTCGCATTCCCGCCAAAATGGAACGAACCTTCCGCATATCCGTCGCGCACCGGGAACTGCTGCACCGCCATCTGTTTTCCATCGGGCGAAAACCATTCCACCTGGACGCTTTGCGAGAGAAAAGACGGTCGCCCGTCCTGGCCCTGCGTCACATAGATCTTATAAAAAACCGCATCTCCCGGCGAGAAGAACGTATGGTTGAAATGAACGTACACCTTCTGCTTTACGTTGGCGTACCCCTGCAGTTGCGCGTGGCCGGGAACCGCCATCATGCAGCATATCGATAGTATAGCGATAATCAGTCTCATGGATCAGAATTGAAGGTGAAGGGAAGCGCCGTACTGGCGGGAAGAAGGCAGACGGAAATAATCGAGCCCCGAAAACCCGGCCTGTCCGTACAAAAGTTGTCCCGGTGCGGCGCCGGAATAGGCCTGCCTCAGGAACAGGTTTTCCGCGAAGACGGACAGCGTTATTTTCCCAGGTCTGACGTTGCGCAATATGTCATAGTTCAGCGCGATCTTGCGGAGGTTGAGCCAGTCGTTCGGCTCGATGTAATCTTCCGCCACGCCGCCCGGCCCGTACCGCACCCATCGGTTTTGCGCCAACGGTTGCGCGGGGTCGTAAAACCGGACGGGCTTTTCGTTCGGATGACCGGCCTGATCTACGCCCGGGAAAATATAATCGCGCATATTCCGCAATTGACCGGAGGTTGCCGAGCGGCCGTAATAATCCAGCGCCGCGGCGGTCCCGTTCCAGACCTCGCCGCCTTTCTGCCATTCCAGCGTGGCTTCCAGCTTCAAAAACCGCCATTCGATGCCGTTTGTCAGCGACATCACGAAGTCCGGTTTCGCGTTGGCGATCATGCGGGTGCCCGGCCCGGGGAGCGGAAAGCCGTCCGCCCCGATGACCTGGCGGTTGCCCCCGTCGCGCAGCCAGTAAGTGCCTGCGATGGCGTCCATCGGGTATCCTTCCGCAAATATTTTATACACATCCCTGAACCCGGCTACCGGGAGGTAATCGTTGCCGGCGTATGCTTTCGTGACGAGGTGCTGCCAGGTAGAAAAGAGCAGGGAATGGCTGAAACGAAAGCCATCGCTGCTGTAGCCATACTGCCGGTGGCGATACGTTAATTCGACGTCCAGGCCTTCGCGGACATGGTCGCCGATCTGCCGCAATTTGAGCTGGTCACCGGCCGGCAGTGCTACTACATCACCCTTCGTCTGCCGCCGGAACAGGGAAACGCCGATCGTGAAACGCTGTTCGATAACGGCTTCCAGCCGTGCGTTCCATTCCGCATGCCGGATGGCTGGCTGCCCGTCGAAGGTTGACACTTCGGCACGGGGCATGAACCCGGCGGAACGATAACTTTCGATGTTGAGAAGGCCCGCCGTGGCGAGGGTTTCATCCAGCTTGAGCTCCGTTGCGTCTTCCCGGTAGGAAAGTGATCCGGTGAACGTTACGCCATCAGGGTTCCAATCGCCATACACTTTGAACCAGGGCAGCAGCGGCGCCGGTTTCGATAGGGTGTTCGACCGGTAGGCAGTTACACCGGCGTACAGGCCTCCATCCACATCATTGCCGTCCATTTCGAGCTTGGTCGAAAGGGAAAGCCGGTGGCTCCTGCGCTGGTAGTGGTACCGCTTCGCGGGATCGCTTCCTTGCAGGCCGATGCCCGTCTGATCGTCGTTGAACACATAATCGGCATGCCCGAACAGTTGCCATTCACTTTTATTAAAGATCCTGTAATCGGCGGTGGACCGCAATTGGCGGTATTTGTCCTGCTGGGAACGGCGGAGCGTGTAGCCGTTGGGGTAAATACCGCTACCGGGCTTGAATTGATAATTGGTTTCATCCTCGGCGGTCCTGAGCAATGGTTCCACCAATATCCGGAGCCGGTCCACTTTGTATTGCGCCGTAAATTTCCCGGAGCGGCTCCGCGTGCGGGCAAACTGGCCGTTATCGTTGTGCAGGAAGTAGGGATTGTCCATTCCCGTCCCGAAAGCCATGTTCCCCGTTCCGTTCCGCAGGTCGAAGCTCGGCGGGGCGAGGAGCGATTGGGCGTAGGCGTACTGCAGGAACCCGTTCCCGTTGGGATTGGTGAATTTCGTGGCGGAATACGCGTAACCGGCATCCAGTTCCCAGGCTTTTCGGCTGAACAGCAGCGAGGTGGCGAATTTTTCGCGGCGGTTGCGGTTGCTGATCAGCGTGAGGGCTTCTTCCTGTTGTTCGGCCTCTACGCGGAGCCCGGCGGAAGGCCCTTCGAACTGCGCCACCCGGGCTTCCAGGGCCAGCTGGTGGGCCGTTGAATGGCCGGTGCGGAAAATGGAATTGCCGTAGGCCGCGGCGGGGCGGCCGTTGCCCGTGCCGCGGGGCACGAGCCGGCCGTGGGGGTCGTAGGGATAAGACAGACCGTCGTATTCGAGGGTGGAAAGGGCCGGGCCATAGCTGAAGGTTTCCCCGGTTTCGGCACCTTTCCATTGAAGGGAACCGTTGGCAGCGCGCCCCTGCGCCCAGGCGCTTTGCAGGGCAGGCCGTTGCCCGGCCCGGCGGAGGCCGGCGCTGAGCACGTAATTGCCCCGGAGGTACAGCCGGGCAGCCTTGAACCGGAGGATTTCCACGGAAGAGTCGGTTTCGTGAGCCCGGCGGATCAGGTTTCCCTGGTTCATCACCAGCGGCCGCCATCCGGGAGGGGAAGGGCGCTGGGCCAGGGAATCTGTCCGGATCAGCCGGAGGTATTCGGGCGTGGGTACCTGGGCGGAGGCCAGGGCCGGGAGCAGTAGCAGCAAAAACAGGGCGCGCATGGTCAGGGAGTTTGCTTTTGGTTGTACGCTACGGATGCGGCGATTTTCCCGATTCCATAATGGGGTCGAAAAAAATTGTATCTTGGACGGAATTACTGTTACTACAACTGATTACTGGCATTAGCGAGACACAGCTGATCAATAACCCGCATGCATGGAAACTAGGATCCCTGGCCAACGGTCCCTACTGAAGGATATCCTGCAACGCTGGATCCACACCGGGACCGCCGGTGTCGAAAATCCCCGTGTTCGCCGGGGTATCGTCATCATCAACACGCTATCGCTGCTGACGGCTTTCCTCATCGCCGTAGTGGCGTCACTGTTATATTGGTATACCGGTTCGCTCCTTATTCTTGTTCCCGCCGCCATCGAATGCGCGTGCTGGGTAGGCGTTATCTATCTCAACCATAGCAAACGGCATTCCCTCGCCAACCTGGCCACGCTCGTCATCCACTGCACGTTCGCGGTGTATTTCGGGTCGATCCTCGGCAATGCCATGCCCATAGAGATGATCACGGCGTTTTTGCTGACCTTTCTCATCGGCGCGTCTTTCATCGTCTTCAAGCATAAAACCCTCCGCCTCATCACCCTGCTGGCCGCCCTCACGCTCCTGTTAGCGGTAGAGGCCAACCACTTTTTCCAAATCGTGACGCCCATTTACGTGGTGCCGGCCAACATGCCCATCATAAAAATGGCCTGCTGGGCGGGGATGCTCGCGCTGATGGGGTACGTGACGTATTTCCTCATCCGCCAAAACGATATGTTCCTCCGCGAGAACGAAGCCCTGTTGCAGGCACTGCAGGAGGCCGATGCGGCGAAAACGAAGTTCCTCCGGGAAACGAGCCACGAAATCCGCACACCGCTCAACGCCGTATTCGGGATCGCGCAACTGCTGAACGAAAGGAAGATGCAGATCGGCGACCCGGCCCTCCGCGAAGAGATCGACTACCTGTATGCCGCCAGTTACCTTTCCCGCGAGATCATCAATAACGTGCTCGACCTCGCCAAGATAGAAGCCGGGATGCTCGACGAGCCCCATCCCGCGCCGCTTCGGCTCCGCGAAAGCCTCGAAGCCAGCGTGGCCATCAACCGGTACGTCGCCAATACGCGCAACGTGCGCATCCAGTTGCGGATCGATCCCCAGTTGCCGGAATGGGTGCTGACCGACCGGATTTTCCTGGCCAAGATCGTCAACAACCTCCTGTCCAACGCCGTGAAATTCGCGCCAGCCGGCTCGTTGGTGGAAGTGGAAATGACGCGGCAGGAAGGCAGATTACAGGGAACGGTGCGCAACGACGGCACTATCCGCGCCGACAAGCTCGCCAGCATGTTCCAGCCGTTTGTGGCGGAGCGGAACGGCGAAGTGGAAGGCACGGGCCTGGGCTTGCAGATCACCCGCCAGCTCACCGAGCGCCTGGGCGGGGAGGTGGCTGCCGAAAACCAGCTCGGGCAAACCGTTTTCAGGTTTTACCTGCCGCTCGCCGCCGCCGAGGTGCCCAAGGAACATGCCGCGCCCGTGCCGCGCGCCGTGCGGTTCGACGGCTATACCGTGCTCGTGGTGGAAGACGACCTCATCAGCCGGCACGTGCTCCAGCGCTACCTTTCCGATTCCGGCGCCGTGGCGCTCATGGCCGAAAGCGGGGAGGAGGGCCTTCGCATGCTCGCGGTCACAACGCCCGATCTCGTCATTTCCGACAGCCACCTGCCCGGTATCCAGGGCGCGGAGCTGCTGGAGCATATCCGCCGCCAGCCTGCGTTGCGCCATCTGCCGGTGATCATTTCCTCCGGCGATGCGTTCAACGAAGCCCGGGAAAGCATGCTGCGCCTGGGCGCGAGCGATTACCTCGTCAAACCGTTCCTGTATTCCGACCTTCAATCCCTCCTCGAAAAACACCTGCCCGTACGCCGCGCGCAAATCGCGCAGTAGCGCCGTTTTTAGCGATAACACAATGATTTCCTGTCGAAATGTGCTAATTTTAGTGATACAAGAATTCTCCACCTTCCTATCACTGATAAAAGTATGTTTTACCTATGCAAATCGGCGGTTACCGCCTCCATGCGCGAATTGTACCTGATCTGGCGCTTTATCAACAATGACATCTGGGACACCGTGATCCCCTGCATGATCACTTTCATCGCCGCCTGGGTGTACGTAGGCCGGCCGATGTCCGAATTCCCGCAGTATTTCTTCTATTCGGCGGTCTACACACTGCTGTATATCCTCACTTTCTGCATCGCCAACCAGGTGAATTCCGTGGAAGAAGACCGCATCAACAAGCCGGACAGGCCGCTCGTCCAGGGCCTGGTCACGGAATCCGAGACACGCCGCAGGCTGATGGTGTACAACATCCTCTTCCTCGTAGTGGCCGCATTCCTCCACGTGCTGCCGCTGGCCGCCGCCTGGATGGTGGTGACGCAGATGCTTTGCAAATGGGGATGCAGCAACCACTGGTTCACCAAAAACGTGGTTTGCATTTCGCTGGGCACGGTTACCCTGCTGGCGGCGGAATGGAGCATCGTGGGCGACGTGAGCGCCAAAGCCTGGTGGTTCATCATCGCCATCAGCCTCTGGGCCGGGCTCGGGCTGCCGGTGCAGGACATGCGCGACCAGACCGGCGATGCCATCATGGGCCGCAAAACGCTGCCCCTGGCCGTGGGCGACAAAATGGCCCGGGTACTCCTCAGCGCGTGGTTCCTCGTTGGTTCGCCGCTGGTGTATTTCTGTATTTTCTGGTCGCAGGCCTCGTGGGGCGAAATTACCGGAAGCTGGCTGCTGACGGGCATTCTCATTGCGCAGACGCTCTGGCACTGGGGGATCGCGCTGCGGCTGTGGCTGTACAAGACGCCGAAGGCCGACGACCAGACATACCACTGGTTCGTGTACCTTTTCATCGTGACCATACCCATGATCTGCCTGTTCCCGCACTGACGAAAATCAGCGGCAGACTGCCCACGGTCATTTCCCGGGGATGCAGGGCCCTGTACTTTTGTGTTATCAATTCAACGATTAAAACTGAACGCTATGAAGAAGAATCTGAAAACAGCAGCGGTGCTCGGCGCCGGCATGATCTTAGGCGCAGCTTTGGGCGTTTTATATGCCCCTTACAAAGGCGCGAAATCCCGCAGAAGGATCGCGAAATGGACACAGGATAACAAAGACCTGCTGATGGCGAAAATCCGTCAACCGGAACTGATGCATAATTAAAAGGAATTATTTCGGGGTTTGTTTTAAACTGGATCGCCGGCCTGCATAAGGTCGGCGATCTCATTTCAGCATGGCCGTCAGTTAGCGGCAGCCGCTTTTTTGCGGGTCGCGCTTTTGGCGGTCGTTTTTTTAGCCGGGCCTTTTTTGGGGCCTGGTTTCGAAGCTGCTTTTCTTGTTGCCGTTTTCTTTGTGGCGGATGATTTGGCGGTGGATTTCCGGGTCAACCCTTTTTTGGGGCCCGGTTTAGAAGCCGCCGTTTTCTTTGTGCCGGATTTTGCGGTGGATTTCGTGGCTGCTTTTTTGGGTGCGGCTTTCTTCGGCACCTTACCGCCGGCTTCCCTCGCTTCGCTCAAACCGATAGCGATGGCCTGTTTCGGGTCGGTCACCTTCTTGCCGCTCCGGCCGCTTTTCAGCTTGCCTTCCTTCATCTCATGCATGGCTCGTTCCACCTTGTCCTGGCTCTTTTTTCCATACTTTGCCATATATTTGATTTTAACGAAAACGCCTCAAAAGACAGGCCATCCATCGTGGCACATCTTTTTCTCTACCACCCAAAACTTACGTATGACCCAAAAAAGTTACCTCATCTTTCTCACCGCATCGCTGTTGATTTCCATCGGCGCATCGGCACAGGCGACGTATAAAATCAAGCTCACCAACCTGGAAAACAAAAAGGGCGATGTCTATATCGGATGGTACACCAACTCGTCAGACTTCATGAAGCCGAAAAAGGCCACCATCGCGAAGATCGTACCGGTGAACGGGGTCGGGCAGGTGATCATTTCCTTTGAAAAAGTCCCGGCCGGAAAGTATGCCATCAGCGCATTCCTGGATGAGAACGGCGACAAAGACCTAAACCTGAGTTTCTTCGGAAAGCCCACCGAGAAATACGGATTTTCCAATGAGATACGGCCTACCATGCGCCCGGCTTTTTTCAGCGAAGCGGCATTTGAAGTGAACGGAAAGGACGGGGAAATGACGATCGAGCTGAAATAGCTTACTGTGGAAGGAATACCCCGTTCTGCGCAGGAACGCCGCAACCAATCGGGGCCCATGGTTGTTGTATTGGGTAAACCTCGTTTTCCTTTATGCGATTCGCCGCTTCCGGGCTCCTGGTCCTCTGCACTTCGCTTGCAGCCGCGCAAACTCCCGTCAAGCAAATTACGGACAACCAGCACGTCTGGCTATCCGTGAACTCCACCATGCGTTTCAGCGAACGCTGGGGCGCCATTGCTGACTTCCACGTCAGGCGCACCCATTATATCGCCGATCCCAGTTTTTATTTTGTACGCGGAGGCGCCAGCTACTGGCTGGCCGACAACCTTTCGCTGGTAGCGGGTTACGGGCATATGTGGCTCGCGTCGACCGTCAACGGCAAAACCGCATTCGCGGATGAGAACCGCATCTACCAGCAGATCATCTACAGTAGCCGCATCGGGAAAGTGAGCGTGCTCAACCGTTTCCGGAACGAGCAGCGCTGGCGCGAAACGCTGGACAATGGTAAGTCTACAGGCGATTTCGCGTTCTCCAACCGGCTCCGATATCTTATCAGCCTCGGCATCCCCATCGTGAAAAACCCCAAATATCCGCAGATCAGCATCGCCAATGAAGTGGCAGTGCAATTCGGGAAATCCGTCGTTTACAACACGTTCGACCAGATCCGGCTATTCGGCGGCATCCGCCAGGGTTTCGGCAGGGGATGGTCTTACGACCTCGGCTATATGCTCCTTTACCAGCAGGGCGCCGGCGGCAATTCCTATTCCCGCAACCATACCGTTCGCCTGTTCTTCTACTACACCCTCGATACGCGCCGCAAACCCGCAGCCAACAAGGAAACACCGCATCATTTCGAAGATGAGTGATCCGTTTTGACGGAATTGATTCCCTGTCACGCCGCTTTTTTCGGGCCGCGGATGGCTTTGTAGATTTCGAACCATGCCACGCTGGCGAACGAAACGCCCAGGCACAGGAGCCCATCTTGCAGTGGGATGCGCGTCATCCCGAAGAGCGCGCGCACGGCCGGAACAAAATGAATGATACACAGGAAGAGGATGGAAGCCCCCAGCACCAGGGGCACCAGGTTGTTTTTATACCTGATCGTATGAAAGAAATGTTCCGAAAACGACCGGTCGGCAAAGGTGAGAAAGATATTGGCCATCACCAGCGCCGTAAACACGACCGTCCGCGTTTCCTCCAGCGAATGGGAGGGCATGTAGTAACGATATAGTCCCAACACCCCGGCCGCAATGGCGAGGCCCTGTACAACGCTTATCCACAGCTCGTTTCCGCGGAACAGGCTCATGTGGCTTCCGCGGGACGGGAGTTCCATCAGGTTCTCTTCCGCCGGCTCCCTTTCGTAGAAGATCGAGCAGGTGGGGCCCATGATCAGCTCGAGGAAAATGACGTGGATCGGTGTGAAAATATTCGGGTATGCCCAACCCAGCACCAGCGGCAGCGTGGCGGTGAGGATGATGGGGATGTGGATGGAAATGATGTACCGGATGGCTTTCCGCAGGTTGGTGAAGATTTTCCGGCCCTGCTGGATGGCGATGAGGATCCGGTCGAGGTTATCGTCTGTTATGACGAGGTCTGCCGCCATCCGCGCGATATCCGCTCCTTTTTTGCCCATGGCGATGCCAATATGCGCCGTTTTGAGGGCCGGTCCGTCGTTAACGCCGTCGCCCGTCATGGCCGTGATGTCGCCGATGGATTTGAGGGCTTCCACAACTTTCACTTTTGCGTCGGGGAACATGCGGACGAACAGGTTGACCGTCTTTACCTTTTCTTTCAGTTCCGCTTCCGGCATCGCCATCACCGAATCCCCCGACTCCGCGTGCTCCAGGTTCCGGATGCCTACCTCCGACGCGATGTGGCGGGCGGTAGCGAGGTAGTCGCCCGTTATCAGCTTAACGTCGATCCCCGCGGCATACAGCGCCCCGATCACTTCCCGGGCGTTTTTGCGCGGAGGGTCCTGCAGGCTCACCAGTCCTTCGAACCGCCAGTCGAACCCATCCTGGTCTTCCGGGAACGCGCCACCGGCATGGACAGCGCTGGCCACACCCAGCACCCGGAACCCTTTAGCCGCCATCCCGTCTGCATACACCGTAACTTCGGCGGCCCTGGCCGCATCCAGTTTACAAACCCGCACGATGCGCTCCACGGCACCTTTTGCGGTGGCGGTAATGACGCCGCCGAGGTCGTAAACATGCGTCATCATCGGCGGACGGCCGCCCAGGGGATATTCGTGCACCATATCCGGCAAGGGCTTTCCCCAGCGTTCGAGGATCGCTTTTTCCATACTGTCGAACGGATGCTTTTCACTGGCGAGGGCCGCGAACTGCAGGGCGTTTTCGCCGTATACGTCCGCCACGCGCATGACGTTTTCCGTGATGGTGCCGGTTTTATCGAGGCAAAGTACATTCACGGCGCCGAGGTTTTCTATCACCTGCGGCTGGCGCGGAATGATGCCGCGGCGGCTCATGTAAAGGGCGCCCAGTGCCATGAACGACGAAAACGCCACGGGAATTTCTTCCGGAATGGCGGCCATGGCGAGCGTCAGGCCCATGAGGAGGCTTTCGGCCCAGGAGTTCGTTTGTATATAATTCAGCACACAAACCAGCGCAAACGCCAGGAACCCGAATATCGCCAGGCGCTTCACATACCGCCAGGTCTGCCGCTGGATGATGGTTTCGGGATTGGAAGTTTCGCTGACCTTTTTGCCCAGTTTGCCCAGCTCGGTGTCGTTGCCGGTAGCGGTCACTTTCGCCACGGCCTGCCCCGTATTCACCTGCGTGCCCCTGAAAACGGACTGATCGGCCAGCCTAGCCGCCGGCATCGATTCCCCCGTAATAACGGATTCATTTACGGAAAGGTCGTTGGCCAGCAGGAGCGTAGCGTCTGCCGGCACAAGGTCGCCCTCGCTGAGCACGAGGATATCCCCCGGAACGATGTTTTCCGTGTCCACCTCCTGCAACTTCCCGTTCCGCAGCACGCGGGCACGGGGCGCGGTGAACGCCTGCAGCGCCTTCATGGCCTTGTTGCTGCGGGCTTCCTCGAAAAATTCGATGGCCGACACGAGCAGGATCGCGGCGAGCATGAGCAAGCCTTCCGAAACGCTTCCCAATATAAAATACAACAGGCAGGCCGTGAGGAGCAGCAGGAACATGGGCTCGCGGACCATATTCCAGATGATCACCAAAAACCGCGGCACCTGCTTCACGCGGAAAACATTTTTGCCATACTGCCGGAGCCTCGATTCCGCTTCCGCGTCCGAAAGCCCGGTAAACTGATCTGTCTGTGGAGTCTGTTTCATCGATTTGATATTTCGTTACCTTTACCCGCGCTACTTCAACAATCCTGTTGAGCACATTGTTAACTTAAAGCTAATCCAAATATTATGACAACAGTAAAAGCTTATGCCGCGCAAGACGCAAAATCTGCCGTAGCTCCCTGGTCGTTCGAACGCCGCGATCCCGGTCCGCACGACGTGGAGTTCGATATCCTCTATTGCGGCGTGTGCCATTCCGACCTTCACCAGATCCGCGACGAATGGGGCAATTCCATTTACCCCATGGTGCCCGGGCATGAGATCGTGGGCCGCGTGACCCGTGTGGGCGACAAAGTAACGAAATTCAAACCGGGAGACCTGGCCGCGGTGGGTTGCCTGGTCGACAGCTGCCGCAAATGTTCGAACTGCAACGACGGGAACGAACAATATTGCGAAAATGGCTCTTCCGGTACTTATAATTCCCACGAGCAGGACCATAAAACGCCGACCTACGGCGGATATTCCAGCATGATCGTGACAGACGAGGCTTTTGTGCTGAAAGTGTCCGACAAACTGCCACTGGCCAACGTTGCGCCGCTCCTCTGCGCTGGCATTACCACCTATTCGCCGCTGCGCCACTGGAAAGTGGGGAAAGGGCATAAAGTGGCGGTGATGGGGCTCGGCGGATTGGGCCACATGGCCGTGAAATTCGCCGCGGCATTCGGTGCGGAAGTGACGATGCTCAGCACCAGCCCGAAAAAGGAAGCCGACGCCAAGGCGCTCGGAGCGCATAAATTCGTGCTCACGACCGACAAAGCACAGCTCAAATCCGTCCGGAATTACTTCGATTTCATCCTGGATACCGTTTCCGCACCGCACGATTACAATATGGCGCAAAGCCTTCTGCGCACGAACGGGGTGCAGATCTGCGTGGGCGTACCGCCGACGCCGATGGAGATAGCCGGTTTCAGCCTGATCGGGAACCGCCGCAGCATCGCGGGGTCCATGATCGGGGGGATCGCGGAAACGCAGGAAATGCTGGATTTCTGCGCGGAACATAATATTGTGTCAGACGTGGAAGTCATCAACATGAATTATGTCAACGAAGCGTACGAGCGCATGTTGAAAGGCGATGTGCGGTACCGTTTCGTGATCGATATGGCGACATTGTAAAAATGGTAATAGTCAGCCCGGTGGCGCTTTCAGCGGACCGGGCTGTTTTTTGTCAGGTCTTCCCATGATCCCGGAACGGTATCGGGCGATGGGGATCATTGCGCCGGGGGCCTTCCTCCGGTAATTTTGTTCAAAACCGCAACCCATTCATGGAATTACGATACATAGACGCCGCCACCGCCGTGGCCAATATTCAATCCGGACAACGCGTATTCGTGCATGGCAGCGCCGCCACGCCGGAGCTGCTCGTACAGGCGCTGCAAAACCGCGCAGAAGCACTGAAAGATGTGGAACTGGTGAGCATCACCACGCTCGGCAACGTCAATTTCGACCAGCCGGCATGCAGAAAGGCTTTCTTCTTCAATTCCCTTTTCGTTTCGGCGGCAACGCGCGCCGTGTCTAACAGCGAGTCGGGCGATTACGTGCCGATCTTCCTCAGCGAAATCCCCCAACTTTTCTACCGCAACATTCTCCCGCTGGATGCGGCCTTCATACAGGTTTCTCCGCCGGATGCGCACGGGTACGTGAGCCTCGGCACTTCGGTAGACATCGCCCGCGCGGCGGTGGATACGGCGAAATACGTAGTGGCACAGGTAAACCCGAATATGCCGCGCACGCATGGCGACGGGTTCATCCATATCAGCCGGATCCACGCGCTGGTGTGGCACGAAGCCCCGCTGCCGGTGGTCGACTATTCTTCCGGGGCAACGCCCGCCGTGGAAGCGATCGGAAAACATGTGGCGGCGCTCATAGAAGACGGCGCCACCCTGCAACTGGGCATTGGCACCATTCCAGATATGGTGCTGCGCAACCTGGTGGGCCACAAAGACCTCGGCCTGCACACGGAAATGATGTCTGACGGCGTGATCCCGCTGATCGAAAGCGGTGTCATCAATAACGCGCGGAAAAAGATCAATACCGGGAAAACCGTGACGGCTTTCATGACGGGTACGGAAAGGCTGTACAAATTCGTGCACGACAATCCCTCCATCCGCGTCATGGACATCAGTTATGTGAACGATACCTCCATCATCCGCCGGAACCCCAAGGTGGCGGCGGTGAACAGCGCCATCGAAATCGATATTACGGGGCAGGTGTGCGCGGATTCCATCGGCACTTACCAGTATTCCGGGATTGGCGGGCAGATGGATTTCATCCGCGGCGCATCGCTGTCGGAAGGCGGCAAGCCCATCATCGCGCTGCCGTCTGTCACCAATAAGGGGATTTCCCGCATTACGCCGTTCCTCAAGGAAGGAGCGGGCGTGGTTACGACCCGCGGGCACATCCATTGGGTGGTGACGGAATACGGATCGGTGGACCTTTTCGGGAAGAACCTGAAACAACGCGCCAGGGCGCTCATCGGCCTCGCACACCCGGATCACCGGGAGGCGCTGGACCGTGCGTATTTCGACCGGTTCCTGAAGGGGAAGGGTTGATTATTTGAATTTTCCGATACAAATGATAAAAGGTGAAAACGGGCCACTATATCCGGTTTCACCTTTTTTTATTTACGAGGAATGGAATATTAATCCAGCGGATGTAATTGCACGGCGCTGAGCCAGCCTGCCATGAACTGGAAGATTTCCGGGCGCTGGGGCTCGTTGTGCATTTCGTGGTAGAGGCCGTCCCATTCTTTGTAGGTGATGAGTTTTTTCGGGGCCATTTCCGCGAACCGACGCGAGCCGTCTACGCTCGTGAAGCTATCGGCATTGCCGTGCATGAGCAGTGAAGGAATTTGAAGGCGATCGGCGTGACGGAGGCACCATAATCCATTGCTCACCAATATATGCATGAGGCGCAAACTGGCGAACGGGTGGCGCAGCGGATCGGATTCGAACTTCGCCACTTCGTTCGCATCGTGCGAAATCTTTTGGATATCGAGCGGGGTTTTGACGCGTAAATGGGGCAGGAGGGATGCGCCTGTTTTCAAAATACCCCGCAGGAATGCGTTGGGCTTTTGCGGGAGGAGGAGCGCGGGAGCGGAGATGACGGCGGCTTGCACGTCGGGTTGGCGGTGGAGAAGCAGGCCCGTCAGCAGCCCGCCGCCCATGGAATGCCCGTAAAGCACCATGGGCGCGGGGTGCGCGTCCCACGTAAATTGCAGGAACGCTTCGAGGTAATCGAAAATTTCCTCCAGCTTCAGCGTATCGCCGCGCTTGCCGTCGCTTTTGCCGTGGCCGTAATGATCGATCCCCGTTACCAGGTACCCTTCCTTATTGAAAAATTCCGCCAGCGGCGCGTAGCGCTCCACGTGCTCGCCGATGCCGTGGATCACGACCATCACGCGGTCGTAATGTTCCGGCTGCCACGTAATGCCGTGGAACCGCCGGCCGTTGAATTCCCAGTTGAAATCATGTTGCATACACTCTATTAACGGGCAACAGTCAAATTTGTTGGACGCCCCGATGATACGAATCATTTGTTTTATTCCCACCAACACCGTAGGTTTGCATCGCATTTGGTTGCAGACCCCTCACCAGGGGCGCGCATTAAAAGGGAATCCGGTGCAAAACCGGAGCTATCCCCGTAGCTGTAATCCTGCATTCGTATTTACCGGCATCACTGCATGCCACTTTCCAAAAGAAGGGAAGGCAAGCCGGTAAAGCAGGAGAGCCAGAAGACCTGCCTCATGTATTTACCATTCAACGCTTTCGGGTGAAAAGCCAGGGATGTAAAGCCTTTTACCAGGTATTTATATTCTCATTCGTATAACCCTCCATGCGCGTTGGGATCGTCCCGCGTCATGCACTTGCAAATATGTTTGCGGGTATGATGCGTGCTTCCCGGATGGTTGTTTCAAAACAAATAAACCAACATATGAAACAACATGTACGCATTCTGCTCGGCCTCGCCTTCATGGCTACCGTAGCTGCCTGTAACAAATCGGACGATGTAAGGCCCTCCGGCCCCAAAGTCCACATCGCCAAACCGGAACAAACCATCGCCGTTGGCCAGGAGCTCGAGCTTAAGCCCGAGTTCACGCAGGACGCGGGGATTTCCTTCCGCTGGACACTCAACGGCGAGCCCGTAGGCGATAAGGCCACCTACACCTTCAAACCCCGCGCGCATGGCGACTATAAAATCACCTTCGCCGCTTCCACGCCCAACGGTAAAGACTCCGCGGTCTACAACATCACCGTGCTCGGGCAATACGCCAACGGCGTGCTCGTCCTCAACGAAGGCTGGTTCGGCACCCAATCCGGCAGCGTATGGTTCTACAAATACGGCGCGGATACGCTCGTGCCCTGGGTTTATCATGCCGTGAACCCCGGCAAAAACCTCGGTGGCGTAATGAACACCCTGCAATACGGCGCCATCCATAACGGCAAATTGTACATGGTCGTGAAAGCCGGCGGCCCGCTGGTGGTGACAGACGCTTCCACGCTCGTGGAAACCGGCCGCGTGGAAAACGCCGTTTCCGGCAAAGCGATGTCTTTCGTTGGGCTCGACGCTACGCGTGGCCTCATCGGGGCAGACGACGGTATTTATCCCATCAACCTCACGTCCCTCGCCATCGGCAGCAAAATTGCCGGTGTATCGGGCGCCATCGGCAACATGGTGAAATCCGGGAACTACGTGTTCGCACATAGCAATAACGACGGCATGATCGTGCTCAACGCCACCACGTATGCCGTGGCCGGCAAGCCTTTCAAGGCTACGGTCGGTTTTGTGACGGGCAAGAACGGGCGGATTTACGGCGCGAAGGATTCGCTCCTCATGTCCGTTCACCCCACCACCTTCGTGAAAGATTCCGTGAAAATGCCGTTCGCTTCGGTGAACCCCTTCGGCGCGTGGAGAAGCGTTCAGATGGCGTCTTCCACCGTCAACGACCACATTTTCATCATCCAGCCCGCCGCCAACTGGCAATACGGCACCAAATTATACCGGTATGTGGTGGGCAACGCCGCATCGCTGGCCGCGCCTTTCATCACCCTGCCCGCCGGTCAATACTTTTACGGCTCCGGCGTGAATTACGACCATCATACCGATGAGCTCGTGATCACGACGATCAATGGCCCGTATACCGGAAGCGAGAACCGCGTGCTGTTCTACAACGCACAAACCGGCGCTTTGAAGAAAACGATCCGATACGACGGATGGTACTTCCCTGCCATGACCGTTATTCAACCATAGCCATGAAATCCTACTGGAAAATCCGCTGTTCCGGAGCCTGCCTGCTGCTTGCAGGCAGTGCTTCCGCGCAGCAGGCCATGGATTCCGCGAAGGTCCGTGAGTTAAAGGAAGTCCACATCACCGCACCGCGGCCCGTCCGCGAGATTTCACCGGGGCAGACGCTGCAGGGCGCGGCTTTGCAAAAACTCGGCGCGCAATCGGTCGCCGATGCCATCCGGTTTTTCTCGGGTTTGCAGATCAAAGATTACGGAGGTGTGGGCGGCTTGAAAACGGTGGACGTCCGCGGGATGGGCACCAACCACACCGCAGTGTTTTACGACGGCATCCAGCTGGGGAATGCGCAGAACGGCCAGATCGACCTGGGCAAATTCTCCATGGAGAACATGCAGGCCGTATCGCTCTATAACGGACAAAAAAGCAATACGTTCCAACCCGCGAAAGACTACAGCGCCTCCGCCGCCATATATCTCACCCCGCTCCGTCCGGAATTCAAGCCGGGTGAGCGTTTCCACCTGAAAGGAACGGTGAAGGGGGGATCGTTCAGTCTGTTTAATCCATCCTTGCTGTATCATCGGAAACTGTCGGGCCGCGTAACGCTTTCGCTGAGCTCGGAATGGGTGCATGCCGGCGGTCAATACAAGTTCCGTTACCGGAAAGAGAACGGTTACGATACCACGGCCATGCGCAGGAACGGCGAAGTAGACGCCCTTCGCCTGGAAGCCTCGCTGCACGGCCGGATCCCTTCCGGCGAATGGCACTCGCGGCTCTATTATTACGGCTCCGAACGCGGATTGCCGGGGTTCGTGGTGAACGGGGTGTTCGGGCATATCGACCGGCAGTGGGACCGCAACTTTTTCTGGCAGGGACAATTGCGCAAAGACCTTTCCCGGAAATACAGCCTGCTGCTCAATGCCAAATACGCAAAGGATTTCACGCGGTACCTGGCGCCGGATACGCAACTGTTGCGCATCGACAACCGATACCGCCAACAGGAAGCCTACATTTCCCTCGCGCAACAGTTTACCATCAAAAACTGGTGGACGGCCGGCCTGTCGACCGACTACCAGTTCAATCTCCTGAACGCATCGCTGAAAAACTTCTCCTATCCGCGGCGGCATACGGTGCTGGGGGCGCTCAGCACGTCCGTCACCTTACCGCGGTTCAGCGCGCAGGCGGCGATGCTGGCAACGATCATGAACGAAAGCGTGAAGAAGAATGCCGCATCCGGGCCGAAAAGGGAATTCACGCCCTCGGTCGTGATGGCGTGGCAGCCGTTCGGGAAGGAGGATTTCAGGGTGAGGGGTTCTACAAGCATATTTTCCGCATGCCGACGTTCAATGATCTCTACTATACCGACATCGGCAATTCGCGCCTCGATCCGGAGTACACGCATCAGTACGACGCGGGCTTTACCTGGAACAAGGCGCGCCCCGGTAAAATACTGGAAGCGGTTTTCCTCGAAGCCGATGCCTATTATACCGAAGTAACGGGCAAGATCGTGGCGGTGCCCACGGTGAGCCAGTTCCGCTGGACGATGATGAACCTCGGCTTCGTGAAGATCCATGGCCTCGACCTTCGCGCCGGCGCCACGCTGCTGGCCTGGGAGCGACTCCGGATGGGGGCGCGGGCGACGTACACCTTCCAGCAGGCGCGGGATTTCACCGATCTGGCAGACAGCTTCTACGGCCACCAGATCGTGTACATCCCCCGGCACGCAGGCTCGCTCATCGCCAGCGCGGATTATGGGGATTGGGGCCTCAACTACAGCCTCCTGTATACCGGCGAACGCTATAACGGCAAAGCCAATATCCCCCGCAATTACATGCAGCCCTGGTACACCAGCGATCTTTCGCTGCGCAGGGCATTGCGGATAGAAAAAATGGAAATGGCCCTCACCGCACAGGTCAACAATCTTTTCAACCAGTTCTACGACGTAGTGCTCAATTACCCGATGCCCGGCAGGAATTACAAAGTAACCCTGTCTGTGCAACTGTAATCAAACGATACGACCATGCAAAGCATACAACTCAGCATCCTGGCGGCTTTCGTGCTACTGACCGCCGCCTGCCGGAAGGGCGACCAGATCGTGCCACCGGTAGTGACGCCGGTAGATACGGTGGCGATAAACGGCTACCTCGGTTTCTACCTGCTCAACGAAGGCAACATGGGCAGCAACAAATCGACGCTCGATTATTATGACTACACCACCGGGAAATACAACGAAAACATCTACGCCACCGTAAATCCGAATGTGGTGAAGGAATTGGGGGACGTGGGGAACGATATCCGCATCTACGGCGGAAAACTCTACGCCGTCATCAATGTTTCCAACAAGGTGGAAGTGATGGACGCCCTCACCAGCAAGCGCATCGGCCAGATCAACATTCCCAACTGCAGGTATCTCGCCTTCGCCAACGGAAAAGCTTACGTGAGCTCGTATGCCGGGCCGGTGGAAATAGACCCCAACGCGCCGATCGGTTTCGTGGCGGAAGTTGACACCACCACGCTGCAAATCACCCGGAAAGTGATCGTGGGCTATCAGCCGGAAGAAATGGCCGTTGCGGGAAACAAACTCTACGTCGCCAACAGCGGCGGATACCGCGTTCCGGACTACGACCGCACCGTTTCGGTGATCGACCTGTCCACCTTCAAAGAAATTAAAAAGATAGACGTGGCCATCAACCTGCACCATGTAAAACCCGACCGCCATGGCGACCTCTACGTAACCTCGCGCGGGGATTACTACAGCGTGCAACCTTCGCTGCACATCATCGACACAAAAACCGACCTGGTGAAAAAAAGCTTCCACCTCGCCTCCAGCAACCTCTGGGTCCACAACGACACCGCTTTCATCTACGGCACCGCATTCAGTTACGATACGCACACCTGGAAGATCAGCTACAATATGCTCGATGTGAAAACGGAAACCCTGCTGCCCGGGAGCTTCATTAACGACGGAACGGACAAAAACATCAAAATGCCCTACGGCGTGGCCGTCCACCCCGTTACCGGCGACATCTTCGTGACCGACGCGCGCGATTATGTGTCGCCCGGAACGCTGTATTGCTTCGATAAAAAAGGGAAGAAAAAATGGTCGGTAACCACGGGCGATATTCCCGCCCATTTCGCGTTCCTGCCCGTTCCCTGATCCATCCACTACAAAAACGACCAGTTAATATGAAAAGAAATCTACAATGGCCGGTGATGACGCTCCTGTTGGGAGCCGCCGCCTGTTCCGGGAACAACGACAATGCAGACACCCGGCCGCTGCCCCTCATCGACATGAAAGCCCCGGCCGGCGGCTATTCCGTGCATACCGCGCAATGGGTCCGCATTTCCCCGGAAGTGAAAAACGCCGAAGGCGCATCTTACGTCTGGACGCTCGATAAAGACACCGTTTCCCGCGAGCGCGACCTCGTTCACGTATTCGCCGCGGCGGGCGAAAGCACTTTCAAGCTGAACGTCAAAACCGCAGCGGGAGAAGCCAATCAGCACGTGACCGTGACCGTTAACGCCCAGGTATACACGAATGGCGTGTCCAAAGTTTTCGACTTCCAGCCGGCGCCGGCCCAGTTCACCAACAAACTGCCCCTTTGGGAAGCCGGCGATTCCGAAGCCAGCATGATCGCCAAAGCGGAAACCGCCATCAAAAGCAATGGCCTCGTTTGCCTCGGCGGGTTTGGCGGGTTCATCGTCATGGGCTTCGACCACACCATCGTGAACGTGCCCGGAGAATATAACTTCCAGGTGCTGGGCAATGCCTTCAACAACTGGGCGGAACCCGGCATCATCCAGGTGGCGGCCGACGCGAACGGGAACGGTCTGCCCGACGATACCTGGTACGAAATCGCCGGTTCGGAATATAACTCCCCGAAAACCGTGCATAAATATGAGATCACGTACCATCGTCCGGCGGCAGACCATGTAGCCACGCCGAACCCTCAGTATTCATACATTACGGATATGAATTATATCAAATGGACGGACAACAAAGGCGGTTCCGGTTACATGGAGAAAAATTCCTTCCATTCGCAAAACTATTATCCCAACTGGAAAGGCGACAAGATCACGTTCAGCGGCACCATGCTCGATCCCGACCGGATCAAAGACCAATCGGGCGCCGGTTCCTTCTTCGTTTGCCCGGCGTATGAGTTCGGGTATGCAGACAATTGGGCCAATATGGATGCCAGATCGGGCATCAAGCTCGACTGGGCGGTGGATGCGGACGGCAAGCCCGTGAAGCTGAAAGGCATCGATTTCATACGGGTGCACACGGGTATGCGGGCGCAGGGCGGCTGGCTTGGGGAAGTGTCTACCGAGGTGAGCGGTGTGAAGGATTTAAATCTGAAGTAATATTTAACAAATTGTCCCGGCGCTTCATGCCGGGACAATCCTCCGATTTTGCGTATTTTTGTAGCCATCATGGTAATCGATCAGGCTACATATAACCAGAAGAAGATCCGCCGGCAGGTACTCATTTTTATCGCCAAACTGCTGGTATACGCCGCGGTAGTATGGTTTAACCTCACGCAGCGCGACCTTTTCAAAAAATACGAGGTGATCGGCAGCATTTCGAATGCTATTTCGTTGTTCCTCGGTGCGAACCTGCTTATTTCCATCGGCTGGCTGGTGATGATCAGCTGGTATATCCGGAAAAACCACCTCAAGCGGCTCACGCGCGACAATTTCGTGCTGGGCATCAACCGTATCAGTTCCGTCCTCAATACCATCATGGCGCTCGTGTCCGTGATGCTCCTTTTCGGCGTGAACCCCTTAGACATGTTCGTGAGCGTGAGCATCGCTGCGGCGGCGTTCGCGCTGCTGTCGAAAGATTATGTGACCAACATGATCAACGGCCTCATCATCATGTTTTCCGACCAGCTGTCTTTGGGCGACCAGATCAGGGTAGGAGAGTTTAAGGGGAAGGTGCTCGACATTACGCTGATCAATGTGGTGTTGCAGAACGACGACGACGATCTGGTGCTCATCCCCAATTCCGTGATATTTTCCACGATGGTGCTCAACCAGAGCAAGCAGAACATCAAGAAACTGACCATCGAATTCGAGCTGGACATTAAATATCAATCGTCGCCCGACGAGCTGGAACAAACGCTGAAAGGCGTGCTGCGCCCGTTTGCCAGCAATATTACCGAGAACAGTTTTTCCTTGAAGATCCTCGAGATCAAAAAAGACCTCGTGCATTACAAGGTGCAGTTCCTCATTCCGCGGCCGGATAAGGAAACGGAACGCAGGATGCGGCGGTTGCTCATCAATACCATCCTTTCTTTTTCGGGAAGGGAGGTGAATACGGTGGAGAATGATGCGTGATATCGATAATGGACAGGCTAGAGGATAACCTGGAAATAATTATTAATTATCCCTGTAAAATGGACAAATTAATTCAAAAATTGATTGCCGCTGAAGATAGCGCGGTTCCAACAGAACCGTTCCAATTTAAGTTTGTCAATTTTGCATTGGATGATAAGAATGTAGATGCTTACAAGGAATTTCTGACGAGATTGGGAAACGGCGGTTTTTATTTTAACCGGTCATTGCAGTTGTATGGATTCTCGGGGCAGGAAGCCTTTAAAAATGCGAATGAAATAAATATTCAAATTCAAACGCATTTTGGCAAATTGGCGGAAAAACTGTTTGCGTTCGGTCAGGATATTTTTGGATATCAATTTGCATTTATTGAAGGTAGCAGCGACATAGTTTATTTCAATTCAGAAACAGGTGAAAAAGAAATAATGGCGAATAGTTTCAGCGAATGGTTACAGGTTTTGGAAGATAAATTGGACTATTATACAGGCGAACCATTCATGATTGACTGGATAAAGGAAAAGGGAAAGTTGGATATAGATGCCCGATTAATTCCAATAAAACCATTTGTAATCGGCGGTGATTATGAAGTTGATAATTTACACGTCCTTCATTTCCCCAAATACCTGGAGTATTATGCCGATATGGCTCGTCAAATATCGGTTTTGCCAGATGGAGCAGCTGTCAGGCTGACGATCAGGAATATTTAAGGGTAACAAAAGAGTTAATCCGTAAACACCGGGATTTCAAACCTTTCCTTATCTTGGGCCATTAAAATTCGAACTACATGATGGAAGAACTGACCGCAGGCATCGGCTCCCGTGTACAGCATGCCCGATTCGGCCCCGGTGTGATCATCGGCGTGAAATATGCCCAGTACGTGGTAACATTTATCAATGAAGGCGTGGTGGAAGTAGACAAAACGGACCCCAAGTTCGAAGTGCTCTATTCCGAAAACCGTTCCGCCGAGATAGAGACCGCATCCGAACTGGAAACCTCCCTGCTCAAAATCCTCCGCCTCTGGAACGGTTTCAGCGAAGTAGTGCCCCTCGGCGACCGCTGGACCGGCGGCACGATGACCCTCACGCCCAAAGACACGAACCAGAAAGGGAAAGACGTGCCCATCGAGGTGTTCTTCCACAAGATCGTCATGGTCCGCGACCGGCTCCGCGTGCTGGAACAGCAGATCAACGCACACAAACTTCTTAGTGACGAAGACAAGGTCAACCTCCAGCAATACATCACCCGCATTTACGGGTCGCTGACGACTTTCAACGTGCTTTTCCGGGATAAGGAACATTGGTTCACCGGGGAGAAAGGAGGGAAGGAAGACTAATCGCCACTTTCCAGATAATGAAAAGCCTGCTGTCGGGAAGACTGCAGGCTTTTTTTATATAATGTTTTCAAGGGTCAGGGCCGGCTTCTAATAACAATACCGGCAGCATGGAATGCGTTTTCCAACTACCTGGTCGTATTGCAGGGCCGATACCCGCCATCAAAGCCCGCCTTTCCTATACCGGATGGTTTCCAGCCCCAAAAACCTATTTGTGTATATTCTACTGGAAAGCACAACGAATTTCACCGCTCCGGAAATCAATCCTTTACGCATGCAATCTAACGGTAAAGGATATACTCCATCCAAACAATTGCGTAAATTATACGAAAATATAAATTCACCCACGAAGGGCGAAAAACGTCAGAAAGTATACCCGATCCCGAACACCATACTCACATCGGAAGTACCGTTGGCGGCCACAGACGGTCGGCTGTCGTAGGAATTGAACACGGTAAAATTGATGTTGAAATCGGAGATGATCTCCCAGGCCAGGCGGGTTTCTCCTTCCAGCCGCGTGCGGCCATGCTGGTTGATGCCGAAAAAGAGCGATTGGGTCGTGGAAAGACTGACGTAAGACGGGTTTGTATACCGGAACGCATTGATAGACATGGAAACGGGGATTTCCTTCAGGTTGTAGCTTCGCCGGCCATCGATATACCGTTCCTGGTTGAAGACGATCCCCGTCACCACGCGCGCATGGACCCAGGGGCTGACGAGCAGTTTCGCGCCCATACCCACACTTTGGGAGAACCGGCGGATGAGGCCCAGTTGCAGGTTACGTTCATATGCGATGGAGACGGCCGGGAAAAAGAACGGCGTGAGGTCGTACAGTACCTGGACATTCACGTCTTCCCGCTCCCGGCTCACCGAATCTCCCCGGTTGAAACTGGTGATATTGGACAGGCTGGGCCTGATCTCATAGCGCCTTTGCGACAGCCGCAGCGCCGCATCGGTGTTGAGGCGGCCCGTCCCGGAGTTTTTGGTGAAAGAATACCCCGCCGAAAAACTGCCCTGCACCTGCCGGAAAATGCCGCTGCGGAAGTAATTGAGGGTGTATACATCGATAAGCCGGATATCGCGCCCCATCATCTGGATATGGCCGCTGGTATCGGAGGGGAGCACTTTGCCGAAGTACATGTCGCCGCCGAGGGTTTCCATTTTGAAATCGCGGACCTTGGCGGAAAGGGTTTTCACATTATGCCGCCGGATGTTCAGTACGGCCGACCCGTTTGCCTTAAACTGGACGATCCCCACCGAAATGCTCCGCAGTTCCCCGATAATGCGGGTACCATTGACCATCCAGAGCGTATCGATCCTTTGGGAAAAAGCCGGGAGATGCAGCAGCAGGAGAAGGGTGATAACGATATGTTTGAGGGTATGGATGCGGAACGGTTTTCCATATTACAAGCCGGACATGGAAAATGTTCAGGCACAGGGAGTTGGGGGAAAAGAAAAGCCCCGGCAGCGCCGGGGCCATATTTCAGCAGGTAATTTCTTCGTATTCAGTTATCGGAATTTCAGTAATAGGCGGGCTCTTCACCCCGCAATGTGCATTCGATCTGGTGTTTTACAGGTGCGCTAAAACCTTCCAGTTCAATGTTAGGCCGCTCGTCCAGGCAAATCCGGATTTTCCCGTTTTCATTCACCATCACTTCGTGGATAGGCTCCAGCAAAGCGAAAAGCATACGGCGCCCGCTTTCAGCGATTTGGTCCATGATGGAATCCTCCAGGTTGACGAACTCACGGTTCTTGTAAGAATAAGATACTGTAACCATTTTCTAAGTTTTTCAATAGGATCACTAATGACCCTAAAAATACGACAAATAATAAATTGTCAAAATTTATTATGAATAATTTCTATAAAAGTCAACCGCGTACAAGGCACTTAACTTTCCGGTAACCTTCATAACTGATCACAAAGCAAGCGCCATGCCGGAATTGCCGTTTAACATAAATGCCCGTGGGAGTTCTCCCGGGAACCCTTATTTTTATGCATTATCATTTACCTCAAACCTGCATATGCATCCCATTCGTTACTTTTTATTGATTTTCGCCCTGGCCGTTTCCCTTGGCTCCATGGCGCAGGAAGTTAAATGGAACAAGGCCGGCAACGCCTTCTTCCTGGAAAACGACGGCAATATCGTTTCCATCGAGCTGCCCGGCCGCCAATCCACCACGCTCGTTCCGGCATCTGCCCTTACGCCCGCCGGCGCATCCGCCCCCCTCAGCGTGAAAAGCTTCCGGTTTTCGGACGATGAAAAACAACTCCTGATCTACACCAACGCCAAACGCGTCTGGCGCTACGATACCCGCGGCGACTACTGGCACCTGGACGTGGCCACCCGCAAACTCCGCCAGCTCGGCAAAGGCCTCCCGGCATCGTCCCTCATGTTCGCCAAGTTCTCGCCCGACGGCAAGCGCGTGGCCTACGTGAGCCGGCATAACCTCTACACCGAAGACCTCACCACCGGCAAGATCGACCAGCTCACCAAAGATGGCGACCGCCGCCTCATCAACGGCACCTTCGACTGGGTGTACGAAGAAGAATTCGGTTGCCGCGACGGCTTCCGCTGGGGGCCGGACAGTAAAAGCATCGCTTACTGGCAGATAGACGCCCGCCAGATCCGCGATTTCCTCATGATCAACAACACCGACTCCATTTATTCTTTCACCATCCCTGTAGAATATCCCAAGGTAGGAGAGAGCCCCTCGCCCTGTAAAGTAGGCGTGGTAAGCCTGTCCACCAAAAAGACGGTCTGGATGAATGTTCCCGGCGATCCCCGCCAGCATTACATTCCGCGGATGGAATGGGTACCCGGCAAACAGCAGCTCATCATCCAGCAGCTGAACCGCAAACAGAACCAGTCTAAAGTCATGCTCCTGCAACCCGCCACCGGCGCCGCTTCCACCATTCTCACCGAAACGGACGACGCCTGGATCGATGTTAAATCGTATTGGGACGACGGCAATATCATGGGATGGGACTGGCTGGAACAGAACAAGGCCTTCGTTTGGGTAAGCGAAAAAGACGGATGGCGCCACCTGTACAGGGTTTCGGCAGACGGCTCGAAAGAAACCCTCATCACGCAAGGGAATTACGATGTGATCAACATCTCCCGGATCGATGAAACCAACGGCAAAGTGTACTTCCTCGCTTCCCCCGAAAACGCGACACAGCAATACCTCTATTCCGCCCCCCTCGCCGGCGGAACACCCACGCGCATAACGCCCGCCGGCCAGCCGGGAACGCACGATTACAACATCGCGCCGGCCGGTCAGTTCGCCCTGCACAGCTACAACAGCCACCTGTTGACGCCCGACCAGGAAATCGTTTCCCTGCCCGACCATAAAAGCCTCAATGGCAAAGACTTTACCGCCCGCGCCAAAACCGCCGCCTCCACCGGGAGCCCGCTCCGCTTCTTCCAGGTGACCACAGCCGATGGCGTTACGATGGACGGCTGGATGAGCCTGCCCGCGAAGTTCGACTCCACCAAAAAATATCCCGTGGTATTCTATGTTTACGGCGAGCCCGCGTCCTGCACCGTGAAAGACAGCTACGGCAACGGCCAGAACCCCGTTTACGACGGCAGCATGCCCGACGACGGGTACATCTACATTTCGCTGGACAACCGCGGCACGCCCGCACCCAAAGGCCGCACCTGGCGCAAGAGCATTTACCGCAAAGTGGGCATCCTCAACGCCCGCGACCAGGCCATGGCCGCCACCGAAATCCTGAAATGGCCGTATGTAGACAAAGACCGCATCGCAGTCTGGGGCTGGAGCGGCGGCGGCTCTATGACGCTGAACCTCCTCTGCCAGTATCCCGAAATTTACAAAACCGGGATCGCCGTGGCAGCGGTGGCCAACCAGCTGACCTACGACAATATCTACCAGGAACGCTACATGGGCCTGCCGCAGGAAGACCGCGCGGCCTTCATCGCCGGTTCTCCCATCACCTACGTGAAAAACCTCCGCGGCAAACTGCTGTACATCCACGGAACGGGAGACGACAACGTGCATTACCAGAACGCCGAAATGCTCATCAACGAGCTCATCAAATACAAGAAAACCTTCCGCCTCATGAGCTATCCCAACCGCTCGCACGGCATTTATGAAGGGGAAGGAACGTCTGAGCACCTTTCCGCTACGTATACCGAATTTTTGCGGGAGAATTGTCCTCCGGGGGCACGCTAACCGCATGCTGACGAAAATCACCTTCCGCCAAACGGGAGGTGATTTTTCTTTTTCGGAGATATCCGCTTACTTTGCGGGCTAATTACAAACCGGAACATGAAAAGAAACGCCATCATAGGACTTATTGCTGTCATCGTCGTGATCGTCTGCGCATTTTTACCCTGGATCACCGTACAGGCCGATGAAGGCCTGCGCACTTACACCGGGCTGAGCAGTGAAGGCTCCAGCTTTGGGGAACCGGGCAAACTGAGCATCTTCGTGGCGGTGCTGACGGGCGTGTTCTTCCTCATCCCGAAAGACTGGGCGGCGCGGGCGAACCTTTTCCCCAGCGCGTTCCTCGCGGCGTGGGCATTCCGTAACATGCTGCTGTATTCCCGCTGCGAAATGGGCATCTGCCCCGATCAGCGGTATGGATTGTGGCTGTCGCTGCTGGCAGCGCTGACCAGTTTTGTGTGCGTGCTGATGCACCGCAAGAAATTCGTGCAATAACCGAAAGGCATAACAATACAACAGCCGGCGCGGGATCCCTGCGCCGGCTGTTGCTTTTATAACCGTTTGATTAAATGACGGAACTGATGATGTAGGATGTCAGCACCACAACGCCTCCTGTTAACAGGTACCGGATCGTGAGCGCGAACAGCTTCTGACCCGTGATGCGGGATTTCGTCCAGCCGAAAACCAGCAAACCTATCATACTGAATATCAGGCTTGTACGCCCTGCTACCGAAAAATCTTCCTGCATCAGGAACGGCACGAATGCCACGAAGCCGCCCAGGAGGAAAAACGCTCCGGTCAGCAGCGTGCTGCGAACGGCATGTGCCAGCCCGAACTCGCGCAGCGGAACTTGCTCCGTCTGGAGCGTGGCTTCCCATTGCGCCTGGTCTTTTTCCATTTCCCCCGCGATTTGTGCGATGGTAGGCTGGGAGATGTCCAGGTTGCGGAGCTTGCTTTCTTCCTCCGGCGTCATCACGCCTTCCTCCGCTTCTCCGCGATTGGCGCGGAACACCGCGATCATCATGAGCAGGGTGGCTACGCCGAGGATGATGAGATGCAGGGTATAGAACGCCTGCACCGTGAGGTTCTTGGCATATAGCACCTGCGTGGTGAAAAGTAACAGCAGCACGCCGTCGGGGAACCCGATCATGAGATCGGTCCGCCAGCCGGAACTGCGTATGGCTTTTTGCGGTTTCGTCATGCGAGCGTTTCGAGGCTTTTCGAAATAATGCCGACGCATTCGTTGATTTGATCGGCGTTGATGGTAAGCGGCGGCGCGAAACGGATTTTGTCGCCGTGCGTAGGCTTGGCGAGCAACCCGTTTTCCTTGAGCGCGAGGCAAAGGTCCCAAGCCGCGTCGGGGTTTTGGTGCGCGATTTCAATGGCGTTCAGCAAACCTTTCCCCCGGATCACCCGGATAAAAGGAGAGTGGAGGCTGGCGAGGCCCTGGCGGAGCATTTCGCCCATCTGCGCGGCGTTATCGGCCATCCGCTCGTTGCGAAGCACTTCCAGCGCGGCGATGGCCACTTTACAGGCCAGCGGGTTGCCGCCGTAGGTGGAGCCGTGCTCGCCGGGTTTGATGGTAAGCATAATGGCATCGTCTGCCAGCACGGCCGAAACGGGCAACATCCCTCCGGAAAGGGCTTTACCTAGGATCAGCACATCGGGGCGGACGTTCTCATGGTCGCACGCGAGCATTTTGCCCGTACGCGCCAGCCCGGTCTGGATTTCATCGGCCAGGAACAGGACGTTGGCGTCTGTGCAATATTGACGGACGGAAGACAAATATCCATCATCCGGCACTTTCACGCCGGCTTCACCCTGGATCGGCTCTACGAGGAAGCCGGCCACGTTCGGGTCTTGCAGGGCGCGGGCCAGTGCGGGAAGATCGTTGAACGGGATCACTTCGTAGCCAGGCATATACGGGCCGAAGTCGCGCCGGGCAACGGGGTCCGTGCTGAAGGAAACGACGTTCAGGGTGCGGCCGTGGAAGTTTTCGGAGCAGACGATGATCTTCGCCTTGTTTTCCGGGATCCCTTTCACCACATACCCCCAGCGGCGGCAGAGCTTCAGGGCGGTTTCCACGGCTTCCACGCCGGTGTTGACGGGCAGCACGCGGTCGTACCCGAAATACCGGGTCACATAACTGGCATATTCGCCCAAAAGGTCGGAATAGAAAGCGCGGGAAGTGAGCGTCAGCCGGGAAGCCTGTTCCACGAGGGCGGCCACGATTGTTGGATGGCAATGGCCCTGGTTGACGGCGGAGTACCCGGATAAAAAATCGTAATATCTTTTCCCGTCCACATCCCAGACATGCACGCCTTCACCGCGGGTGAGGACCACCGGGAGCGGGTGGTAGTTATGCGCGCCGTACCGGTCTTCGAGGTCCAGGAAATGCTGTGTCTTCTCACTGATCGTATAATTGGGTACCATACTCAAAATTACTTATTCTTCAGCTGATTCACCAGATCAATATAATCCTGCATGGCGATGTCTTTCGATTTGCCTTTCAGGCTGTTCCACGCGTCATATTTGGCTTTTCCCACGAAGTCGAACATATTGGCGGGGGGCTCCACGTTGATATCGCCCTCGGTGGCCTGCTTGTACAGCGAATACAGCTGCAGCAGCACGTCGTTATCGGGCTTGGCATCGAGCGTTTTACTGGCCGCCACGGCGGCTTCGAAAGATTGTTGCAGTGACATGATGAATATTTTAGCTTTAAAAGTAAAGAAATACGGGCAAAAGGCGGTTTGCCCCTTTAAAGAAGATTAAAATTTAATACCTTTGCGCAAATAATTAATTACGGATTGTCGACCGCGGGAAACGAGTAAGTTACGCGAAGCGTGCGGTAGGATGGTTCGTAATTTTGTCTTTTATATGAAGAATATCCGGAATTTCTGCATTATCGCACACATCGACCATGGCAAGAGTACCCTGGCCGACCGTTTACTGGAATTTACAAAGACCATTTCCGACCGGGACATGCAAGCCCAGGTGTTGGACGATATGGACCTGGAGCGGGAGAAAGGCATCACCATCAAGAGCCACGCCATCCAGATGACCTATAACGCCAAAAACGGCGAAAAATACGTTTTCAACCTGATCGATACGCCCGGCCACGTGGACTTTTCCTACGAAGTGTCCCGCGCGCTGGCCGCCTGCGAAGGCGCCCTGCTGCTCGTAGACGCCGCCCAGGGCATCCAGGCGCAAACGATCTCCAACCTGTACCTGGCGATGGAAAACGATCTCGAGATCATTCCCGTCATCAATAAAATCGACATGGCAGGCGCCATGATCGAAGAAGTGAAAGACCAGATCATCGACCTGATCGGTGTGAAAGATGAAGACATCCTGCTGGCTTCCGGTAAATCGGGCATCGGTATCGAGGAAATCCTCGAAGCCATCGTCACCCGCATCCCGGCGCCGAGCGGCAATATCGAAGAACCGCTCCAGGCGCTCATCTTCGACTCCGTATTCAACTCCTTCCGCGGTATCATCGCTTACTTCCGTATCTACAACGGCTCCCTCAAGAAAGGCGATATCATCCGTTTCGTGAACACCGGGGAAGAATACGAAGCCGCCGAAGTGGGCATCCTCAAACTGGGCCTCGAACCGAAGAACGAGGTGTTTGCCGGGGACGTGGGATATATCATCACCGGTATCAAAAACGCGAAAGAAGTGAAGGTGGGAGACACCATCACCCTCGCCAACCGCCCCTGTTCCGAAGCCATCAAAGGTTTCGAAGAGGTGAAACCCATGGTATTCGCGGGTATTTTCCCCGTGGTAACCGAGGATTTCGAAGAGCTGCGCGATTGTATGGACAAGCTCCAGCTCAACGACGCATCGCTCACCTATGAGCTGGAAACCTCCCAGGCACTGGGCTTCGGCTTCCGTTGCGGCTTCCTCGGGATGCTGCACATGGAAATCATCCAGGAAAGGCTGGAACGCGAGTTCAACCAGACCGTGATCACCACCGTTCCCAACGTAGGCTTCATCGCTTACGACAATAAAGGCGTGAAAGTGATCGTGAACAACCCCTCCGAAATGCTGGAGCCCACGAAAATGGACCGCATCGAAGAGCCCTGGATCCGCGCACAGATCATCACCAAACCCGATTACATCGGCAATATCATGACGCTTTGCCTCGGCAAACGCGGCATCCTGCTCAACCAGAGCTATCTCACCACCACCCGCGTGGAACTCATGTTCGAACTGCCGCTCACCGAGATCGTGTTCGATTTCTACGATAAACTGAAATCCCAGACCCGCGGTTACGCATCGTTCGACTATACCCCGATCGGCTTCCGCGAAAGCGATATCGTGAAGATGGACATCCTGCTCAACGCCGAGAAAGTGGACGCCCTCAGCGCCCTGATCCACCGCAGCCGCGCGCAGGACTTCGGCCGCAAACTCTGCGAAAAACTGAAAGAGCTCCTCCCGCGCCAGCAATTCCTCATCGCCATCCAGGCTGCCATCGGCGCCAAGATCGTAGCGAGGGAGAATATCAGCGCCATGCGGAAAGACGTGACCGCCAAGTGTTATGGCGGCGACATCTCCCGTAAACGTAAACTGCTGGAAAAACAGAAAGAGGGTAAGAAACGGATGCGCCAGATCGGTAACGTGGAAGTACCGCAGGAAGCGTTCCTGGCCGTGCTCAAACTGGATGACTAATCCCCCTGAAAATATCATTTGTTCATGGAGTGGCGGGAAAGACAGCTGTTTTGCGCTGATGACCGCCGTGAAATCGGGCCATAAACCCGTAGCACTCCTGAACGTACTGAACGAGAACGGGCAGATTTCCCGCTCCCACGGCCTGCCGCCGCAGATTTTGCAACAGCAGGCCGCGGCGCTGGGGCTGCCCGTTTTGCTGCAACCTAGCACCTGGCAAGCCTACGAATCGCATTTCGTGGCATCGCTACGCCAGCTCAAATCCGCCCACAACGCCACCGCCGCTGTTTTCGGCGATATCGATCTACAGCCGCACCGCGATTGGGAAGAGAAAGTCTGCGCCGCCGCGGGCCTCAAAACCCTGCTGCCGCTCTGGCAACAGGAACGCAAAATGCTCGTGTACCGGATGCTGGAACAGGGGCTCAAATGCCGGATCGTGTCGTGCAACGATACACTGGGCCCGGATTTCCTGGGCCGCGAAATGGACGATGTCCTCATCGCCGACCTGGAAGCGGCCGGGGTAGACGTTTGCGGCGAGAACGGCGAGTTTCATACACTGGTGACGGATTGCCCGCTGTTTTCGGTGCCCGTGCAACTGCCGCCGTCCGGGAAAGTGCAGCATGAAAACTATCACTTCCTGCAATGGAAACTGTAGCAGGCATCAAGGCATAAAAAAAGCGGTCCCGGTAAAACCAGGACCGCTTTTTTTATTTACAGCGATAACTTTTATGCGATGGCAGCTTCCTTCTTTTCGCCCCGGATGAACACGGGCTTCAGTACGGCATAAGCGCTGAAGAGGATCGCGGTGTAAAACACGTTGCCCATGATGGTGTTCAGGAAAAAGCTGCCGAACACGTCCTGTTTGTAGAACGGAATGGCAGACCAATAGCAGGTGATGAGGCCCGACAGCGTGTGCGGGTACAGGTCCCTGAAAATAAAGGTACCCATGTTGGACATCAGGTAAAATACCAACCCTGAAGCAACTGCACCGAGGAATACACGGCCCGTGGTCACTTTGCGGATACGGGTACCGATGAAGGTAACCAACATATGCCCGGCGTACACGAACAGCATTTCGCCGCCGTAGATGCCCTGGATATCAGTGAAGAAGTAGAAGAACAGGTCTGTAAGCAGTAAAGAGATCAGCGGTACGGCATAGGCATATTTCTTGTCTTTCAGGATCACACCTGCAAACAGTGCACCGGCGCCCATCGCAGTGAAATTGTAAATTTCGAAATAGTTGGTCGCCAGCCGGCAGAGAACGGTAACGAATATCAGCGACGCTACGAGGATCGCGTTGGATAAACTTTCTTTCTTCATAAATAAAGCGCGTTTGCTTGTTACAAATATAACCAATTATGGAATTGCCGCCTTGAAAATCACCAGGTCCGATTCGCAAACCACTTTGTACGCGGTACCATAGGGAGCGAAGAGCGTTTTGCCTTTGGACAGCGCCAGCTGGTTGCCTCCCGGTCCTTCCGCGCTGCCGGTGCCTTCCAGCACGATCCAGGTTTCAGGGGCAACGGAGGTGTGCGCGTACGTTTCCCCGGCTTTCAGCGCGATGCGGCTCAGCACGAAATCCGGCGCGGGAGTGGGGTAGATGCGTTCCTGTCCACCGTGAATGGCTTCCCCTTTCAGGATATTCGGGTGCACAGCTTCGAAGCGGGTGTGTTTCAGGAGCTCGGGCACGTCGATATATTTAGGCGTGAGGCCGCCGCGGAGCACGTTGTCTGAATTGGCCATCAGTTCGGCGTTCTGGCCTTCGAGGTAGGCGTGGGGGATGCCGGCGTCCTGGAACACGGCGTCTCCCGGTGCTGCGTATACGATGTTGAAGAAATAGATGGAGAAGATACCACGGTCGAGGCGCTCCATTCCCTGCGGGTCGTTATCGATGGCGCGGCCTGTCCAGAAAGCGGGGTCTTCCTTTTTCAGCGACCCGGCGCGATAGGCGGGGAGCACTTTTTCCGCGAGGGGGCGCAACATAGCGTTCACCTCTTCCTGCGGCATTTCCATCACTGTTTTATAGAGACCGAAATATCCGTCTTTTTCGAAAACGGGGCCCAGCGCCGAGAATACCGGAACGCTGGCGAGCACTTTACGGAGCTGGTCTTCCGGCAGGAAGCCGTGGAGGAGCCAGAATTCGCTGAGCGCTACCATGATCTCGGGTTTATGGTTGGCGTCTTTATAATTGCGGTTGGGTGCGTTGAGGGCGATGCCGGCTTCATTTTCCCGCGCGAAACCTTTTTCCGCTTCCGATTTGGTGGGGTGCACCTGGATGGAGAGCATATCTTTCACGTCGAGGATTTTGAAGAGATAGGGCAGTTCGCCGAACCTGCCTGCGGCGGCGGAGCCGAGGGCGCCGGCGGGGTCTTCGGCGATCCAGGCGTTGAGGGGTTGCGGTTGTTCGCTTTGCAGCAGGGAAGGGGCGCTTTGGTGCGCGCCCATCCAGTATTCCGCGCTGGGCTGGTCGGTAACCGGCTGGCCGAGGAGCTCGGGAATATACCGGAAGCCGCCCCAGGCGTAATGTTGCACTTTTCCTGTCAGGTAGAATAAATTCGGGTCTCGCATACTTTTCCTTTATTAAACCGTAAAAATAGACAAAAACGCATGGCTTGCGACGCATCACTGGGAAATTTGGGAGAACGGCTGGCCGCGGAGCACCTGTCAGCCGCCGGCTACCACATCCTTCACCGCAACTGGAAAGCAGGGCGGAAGGAGATAGACATCATTGCGGAGAAAAGCGGGACGGTGGTTTTCGTGGAAGTGAAAACCCGCAGTTCGCGTTTTTTCGGGATGCCGGAAGAAGCGGTGGGGTGGAAGAAAGAGGAGCACCTGCGCAAGGTGGCCGAACATTGGCTGGAGCAAAACGGCGGAGGTGTCAAACACATCCGGTTCGACATCCTTTCCATCTTTGCCGTTCCGGGTGAAAAGCCTGAAATCCTGCACCTGCAGGACGTTTTCTGACCCGTTAACTCGGAGTTAACAAAATTGAAATATGAAAGAAATTAAATAGTTGTATATTTGGGCATCCAATCTAACCAGCTCCTGTAAAAGAACCTGATCAGCCTAAACGGTTCTATATGTCTTACTGGAGTTTTTTATTTTTCATCCATACGCACCTGACCGAACCGGTGCTGTTGCCTGTGAACAACAACAGCGTCCGAATACAGGTCCATTCGCTGGAAACACATGCGGGAATGATTCCCTGTACGATCTATAACGGGCAAAATCTGCCTGTGCGGATCATACCGTTGGAAGGAGGCCACCGAAAGGGTGTGTACACCATCCGGCTATCCACGTTGCCCGAAGGCGAATATTCGCTCCAGGTCAGCGGTTACAAAGCAAAATTCCGGCACTGCCGGCCATGATATTATCATTACTATCATCATCCCCCCAAACATAGATCCTCCCGGTAAAACGGGAGGACTTTGTATTTTAAGGGGTTTGTGAAAGAGGACTGGATGATGATAAGATCGGGACGGGCGGCAGGTTTCCGGCGAAACAAGATCATTTGGGAATGAGATGTCGACCAGCCATTGCCGAAATTATCACAACAACGGTATGCATAAAAAAATCCTCCCGCATGGGGAGGATTCCGAATTACTTCCTGATAACAATTACAGTCCGTCGACAAGCACTTCGTAGAGTTTCACTTTCAGTTCTTCCAGCTGCACGTTCTGTACCAGTTGCCCATCCTGCGCATAGGAAATCGTTCCGCGCTCTTCCGACACAATGATCGCCAGGTTATCGCTATGTTCCGTAATGCCTACGGCGCTGCGGTGGCGCATCCCGATCCGCGTGGGCAGGTTCGGGTTTTCCGACATGGGCAGGATCACTTTGGCGGCGAGTATCTTGTTGCCGACAATGATCAGCGCGCCATCGTGCAGCGGACTATTCTTCTCGAAAATGCTTTCGATCAGTTTGGCGCTCACGTTCCCGTCTATCGCGATGCTCGACGCCGTGTCGAACTTCACGCGGTAGGTGGTGGAAATAACGATCAGGGCGCCGGTCTGGCTCGCGGCCATATGCCCCGCGGCCACGATGATCTCGTTGATGATGTTCTCCTCTTCCTTATAACTCTTGAACCGGTCTGGCAGGAACAGCTTGGTGAAGAAGGAATCCTTGCTCAGCGGCGTTTTCTTTCCCAGCACCAGCAAAAACTTCCGGATTTCCGGCTGGAAGATGATGATAATGGCGATCAGCCCGATGTTGATGAAATTCTCTAAAATGTTGGTGAGGATCGGCATCTGCAGCGAGCGCACCAAAAAATAGGCGGCATACACCATCAGCAGGCCGATGAAAATATTGAAAGCGAGACTGCCTTTCAGCAGGCGGTACAGCTGGATAACGAGAAAAATCACAATCAGCAGGTCCACAACATTCAGCCAACGAAACTCAAATCCGTAAAATTCGTATACATCCTTCATAGCTGTAAAAATAGAAATATTTGGCCCACTATGCGCTTTCCATGAAAGAAACGATGCGCACCGCTTCCACGGCGGCTTTCACGTCGTGCACCCGCAAAATATGCGCGCCCCGCTCCAGCGCGGCGGTATGCAAAACGGTGGTGCCGTTGAGGGCTTCGGCAGGGGTGGAGCCTAACAATTTGTAAACCATCGATTTCCGGGAAACGCCCACAAGCAGCGGCGCGTTCGCGAGGTGCAGCATCTCCAGGCCCCGCAATAACTGGTAGTTGTGGGACAGCGTTTTGCCGAACCCGAAACCCGGGTCCAGGATCACATCGTGAATGCCGGCGGCCCTGCAGGCTTCGGTTTTCTGGATGCAATAGTCCAGCACTTCCTGCACTACATCCTGGTAATGAGGGTTTTGCTGCATCGTGGCCGGCGTGCCCTGCATATGCATGGCGATGTAAGGTGCCTGGAGCGCGGCCACGGTCGGGATCATTTCGGGGTCCATATCGCCGGCGCTGATATCGTTCACGATCGCCGCCCCGGCCAGGATGCATTTTTCGGCCACGGAGGCGTGGTAGGTATCCACGGAGATCACGGCTTCGGGAAACTTATATAATATGGCGTGGATGGCAGGCACCAGTCGCGCGGCTTCTTCCGCGGCCCCAACTTCGGGCGCGCCGGGCCGGGTGCTCTGGGCGCCGATGTCGAGCAGGGCGGCGCCATCGGCCAGGAGGGCTTCGGCGCGCACCACGGCGTCGTGCAGCTCACGGCTGCGGCTGTCCGAATAAAAGGAATCGTCGGTCACGTTGATGATCCCCATCACGAGGGGCTCGGCCAGGCTCAGCAACTTTCCGCGGCAGCGGATGGTGAAATCTTTCCGTAATGATGTATTTTTGAAACGCAAGAGGCAGTGATTATGAAAGTGATGGATGGCCAAAATTACCGAAATCCTTCATTCCCCACCGCCTTTCACGGCAATTAAAATCAGCAATTGAATGACATACCAGCAGGTGATCGACAGCAGTAAGGACATTTTCATCAAGAAGACGAAAGATTACGGCACTTCCTGGCGCGTGCTGCGCCCCATTTCCATCGTAGACCAGATCTTCATCAAAGCCCAGCGCATCCGCACCATCCAGGAAACGGGCGTGCAGAAGGTTGCCGATGATATTTCGGGGGAATTCCGCGCCATTATCAATTATGGCGTCATCGCGCTCATTCAGCTACAACTGCCTTCGGACGATATTTATACCGACCTTCCCTCCGAACAGGTGTCGGAATTATATGACGAGCAAGCCGCCTTCATCCGCACCGTCATGGAAGCCAAGAACCACGACTATGGCGAAGCCTGGCGCTCGATGAGCCAGGAATCGTTCGTAGACCTCATTCTCACCAAGCTCCTCCGCATCAAACAGATACTGCGCAACGATGGCAAGACCCTCATTTCCGAAGGGATCGACGCCAATTACGTAGACATCGTCAACTATGCCGTTTTCGCCCTCATCCTGCTTGAAGAAAAGCATTAACATTCCTATCTTTAACCACTATGAAACCAATCATCACCATTTTTCGCATCATCGTAGGGGTGCTGTTCATCTTTTCCGGCCTGATCAAAGCCAACGACCCGCTTGGCCTCAGCTACAAGATGGACGAGTTTTTTGAAGTGCTGCACCTGCACTTCATGATCCCTTTTTCCCTGGCCTTGTCCCTGATCATGAACGCGTTCGAGATCATCGCCGGTTTTGCCGTGCTCATCGGCTACCGCATGCGCTTTTTCTCCTTCCTGTTACTTTTACTCATCATCTTCTTCACTTTCCTCACCGGGTTCGCCCTGTTCAGCGGCCTCATCCGCGAATGCGGCTGCTTCGGCGACTGTATCAAGCTCACGGCCGACCAGTCGTTCTGGAAAGATATCATCCTCCTGGTGATGATCCTCGTGATCTTCATCTTCAACAAGCGCATCCAGCCGCTGTTTTCATCGAAAACCAACAACGCCGTGATGATCTTCGCCGTGCTGTTCCCCGTTGCGGTGCAATGGTACGCGCTGGCGCACCTGCCCATCGTGGATTGCCTGCCGTACAAAGTCGGCAACAACATCCTCGACAAGATGAAACCACCTCCGGGATCCACGCCCGACGTGTATGAAACCGTGATGATCTATGAAAAAGACGGCAAACAGCAGGAATACACGACGGAAAACTACCCCTGGCAAGATACCACCTGGAAGTTCGTGGACCGGAAAGACAAGCTGATCAAGAAAGGCAACGCCGAACCGCCGATCAAGGATTTCATCCTGAACGATTTCAACGGTAATAATATGAACAGGGCCGTGCTCACCGAGCCCCTGCCCGTATACCTCTTCCTCGTGCTCGACGTCAGCAAGGCCGGTAAAGGCTGGGAGGAAAGGATGAAAAAATACCAGCAGATGGCGACGGAAGGAAAAATCGTGCTGATGGGCGTAACCAGCTCCAGCCAGGAAGCCGTGGAACAGTTCAAGGCCAACCGCGGCATCACTTTCGAGTTCCTGCAGATGGACGGTACCGCCATCAAGACGGCCGGCCGTAGCAATCCCTGCCTGCTGGTGCTCGAAAAAGGCACGATCAAGGCCAAATATCACCATAACGATATCCCGTAAGCAATATGCTGCGATTCCTTTTCCGCAAAACCGGCTACGGCCTGCTCGTGCTCTTCGGGGTCGTGAGCATCGTCTTTTTGCTGTTCAACGTGCTCCCGGCCGACCCGGCCCGGATGACGCTCGGTCAGCGGACAGACGTGGCCAGCCTGGAAAACGTGCGGAAGGAATTGCATTTGGACAAGCCGGTGGGCGTACAGTTCCTGTATTATTTACATGACCTGTCGCCCATCGGCGTTTTGCCTGCCGCCGAATTGAAGGAAATGCCCGCTTTGCGGATATTTTCCGTGGGCGATGGTGCTTTCGTCATTAAAACACCCAATCTCCGCCGCAGTTACCAAAGCAAGAAACCCGTCTGGGAGATCCTCACGGAAGCCCTGCCGGGCACGCTGGTGCTGGCGCTGGCCGCCATGCTCTTCGCAACCGTGGTGGGCATCGGGCTGGGGGTGCTGTCTGCCGTAAAGCAAAACACCTGGATGGATACGGGCGCCGTGTTCGCCAGTGTAACGGGCATTTCGGCGCCGTCATTTTTCGCCGGGATCGTGCTGGCTTACCTTTTCGGGTTTGTATTGGCCGACTGGACGGGGCTCCACATGACGGGGAGCCTGTACGACATCGATCCTTTCCGGGGCAGGGTGCTGAACCTCCGGAACCTGGTGCTGCCCGCGCTGACGCTGGGCATCCGGCCGCTGGCCATCATCGTGCAGCTCACCCGCGGCGCCATGCTCGATGTGCTGAACCAGGATTATATCCGGACCGCCTATGCAAAAGGGCTCCGCCGCCGGACGGTCCTTTTCCGGCACGCCCTCCGCAACGCCCTCAACCCCGTGATCACCGCCATCACCGGCTGGTTCGCCGAGCTCCTGGCCGGGGCGTTTTTCGTGGAATACATCTTCGGATGGAAAGGGATCGGCAAAGTAACGGTAGACGCGCTGGAGAAATTCGATTTCCCCGTGGTAATGGGCGCCGTGCTGTTCACCGCCGGCATTTTCGTGATCATCAACCTGCTGGCAGACCTGCTCTACAGCGTCATCGATCCCCGCATTCGTCTAACCACCTGATAATCAGCATCGGAAAAAATTTTCCTCTTATTTTGTAACAAACATAATTGGCAGTCGTCTTCTTTTTGTAACAACGAAGGAACCGCCTCCTTCTGCCATTCTAAAATAAACGCATGACATCCAGCGCATTCCAGTCCCTCATTATACCGTACAGGCAAAAGCTCTATTGCTTTGCGTTCCGCCTGCTCGGCAATGAGGAGGATGCGAAGGATGTGGTACAGGACTGCTTTATCCGGGTGTGGAACAGTCGCGACAAAATGCCCGAGCTCCAAAGCCTCGAAGCCTGGTGCATGCGCATAACGCGCAACCTGGCGCTCGACCGGCTGAAGAGCCGCAAGTATCGCGTCACCGACGACCTGAACAGAGCCGGCGAAGTGCCTTCCGTGCATCAAACGCCGCTTCAGCACGCCGAAAAAAGTGATGTGATGCGGAGGGTGCACGGGGCCATCGCCAGGTTACCGGAGAAATACCGGACCGTTTTGCAGCTCCGGGATATGGACGGGCTGAGTTACCAGGAAATCGCCGACACGCTCGAAATCGGGCTGCCGGAAGTAAAAATCAACCTGCATCGCGCCCGGAAACAGGTGCGGGAGCAGTTACAAAACCTGCAAGTGTATGGAATACAATGACATCAGGGCCCTGCTGAACAAGTATTGGGCCTGCGAGAGCACGGAAGCGGAAGAAGCGGAGCTGCGCGTTTTTTACGCCGGCCATGAAGGGACGTTGCCCGCAGACCTCCAGGAAGCGGCCCCGCTGTTCCGATATTACCACGATTGCAGCGACATACCGGAAATGCCCGAACTGTTCACAGACCGCCCCGCACCGTGGGACGAGCCGCAGCGAACCGGCATCATCCGTTCGATCACGCAGGGATGGATGAAATACGCCGCAGCCGTGCTCGTAGCCGCAGGCATGCTGTATTCGGCAGACAGTTTCCGCGACAAACGGACGTCGGAAGACCTCGCTTTCCGCGATACCTTCTCCGATCCCAAACTGGCTTACCAGCAAACGCAGCGTGCCCTTCAGCTGCTGTCCAAAAACCTGAACAGGGGCAAATCGCAAATGGAAAAGATCGCCCTTTTCAATGAGGCCAAAGACCTCGTGACGGGCAAAAACTAAGGCCATTCAAAAACCAATATAACCTTGATTGATTCTTTAATTCAACGCACATGAAACGTCTCATTCCACTGGTCGCCTTACTATGCCTCTTGTGCAGCAGCCAGCTGGCCGTGGCGCAAACCACCATCGACAAGTTCTTCCAGAAGTATCAGAACGACAATTCCTTCACCGTCATCAACATCACACCGAAAATGTTTTCCATGTTTTCGAAAGTGAGCTCCGATGACCCCGACGCCAAGAAGGTAATGACGCTGGCCAGCAAACTCAAAGGCCTGCGCATCCTGATCAAGGAAGACACCAAAGATGGCCAGCGCCTCTACCGCGAAGCCGCACAGTTCCTTACCAACGGCATGGAAGAATTGATGAGCCTGCGCGACAAGGACACCGACCTCAAATTCATGGTCCGCGAAAACGCCAAAGGCAACGTAGCGGAACTGGTGATGCTGGTCGGCAGTACCAACGAATTCCTTGCGCTGCTGCTCATGGGAGACTTCTCTATCGAAGAGCTCTCCGACATCGCCGGAAGCATGAACATCGACGGTTTCGAGAACCTCGGCAAGCTCGATTCCAAAGGCCCCAAAGGGCCGAAAGGCAAAAAATGACCGAACCGGACAAGCCGCCGTCCTCCATCCGCGGCCGCTTTTCCATCATCCATCCTTTACCTGAAAAAAATTCCTCCATGATCCGCACCCTGATTATCGCCATTACCTGCACCCTGCTCGCCACCACCGCCAGCGCACAGCGTAAAACGCTCCGCCACTTTATGGTAGAGCATTACGATGTGGCTTCCACCCATAAAATTGGATTGGGCTTCCTCACATTCCGCGTGGTGAGCTGGTTCATCCCAGACCGGGCTTTCGACGGCAAGATGAAAGACATCAAATGGGCGTTGAAAAAAGTAAGAAGGGCCAGGTTCTACGCGCTGGAAATGGACTACGGCGTGTTCTCCACCGAAACGGTGATGGGCCTGCGGCATGAGCTGGAACAGCAGAATAAATTCGAATTGCTGGCGGAAGTCCGTCACCAGAACGCCAACATCCATCTGCTCAGCAACGGCAAAAAAGAAGACAGGATCGATAATTTAGTGGTATTGGTGCAGGAAGACGGAGAAATGATGATGCTGCACCTGCGCACCCGGCTAACGATGGACGATATTACCCGCATCGTCAACGCCGTATCCGACGAAGTAAAGCTCGCCGGCCGTTAACGGATGATCACTTCCGTTACTACCTTTTCCCCCAGCATTTCATTCACCAGCCCGGCGATCCGGTCTTTGGAATAATTCAGCTCCTGCTTGAGGGGCGCAACACTCGTCACGATCACCAGCTTGCCATCGTACAGGTGCACGCTTTCGGTATATCTCGCGATCGTTTTACCGACCACCTGCTCCCAGTTTTCCTGGATACGCACTTCCATGAGGCGCGGTTTGAGCTTGCTTTTGTTGAGATACTCCCGCAGGGCGTCGCCCATGCTGACAAGATTGTTTCGCATAGCGCAAATGTAGGGATTAATTTTCAGGGATCAGTCCATGTTCGCGCAGCACTTTCTGTTCATCGCCCGTTACATATGCAAATATTTTGAGCGCTCCGGACGCCGATGTGAGCAGGTACCACACATCGAATTCGATCTCAATCGTTTGGCCATCTTTACCGTAAGCCGAATCCCAATGCACTTTTACCAGGAAATGCTGCGCATTGATGCGGGTCACATCCAGCCCGGCAACGCGCATCCTTTTGGTACCGATCTTCCGGTAGAACGCGTTGCCTTCCGGAACGGCTTTCAGGAAAGATTCATCGTTCTTTCCACCTATCACCCCACGGGCAGACGATTCCACGAAATAATCGGCGAACGCCTCCGCCATGGCTTTGGGGTCTTCGTTACGGCCCTGCACGCCGTCGTTAAAGCGCTGTTCGTATGCCTGGAAGAATTCCTTGATCTGGTCCATATGCAAGCGTTTTCCGAAGGGTCGCAATATTCGGGCCATGGGCCGGTTATCGAGCTGAAAAAACGGTAACGGCGGATAGGAAACCTTGGGGAGTTTGCGTAAATTCCTGTCATGAAGCATCTATTTGTTCCCCTCTTACTGCTGATCGGCCTTTCCGCTGTGGCACAGCAATCACCCGCCAAATTCTCGCTGGACGTGCGCTACCTGCTTTCGCTCCCGGATGGGTACGACGCGGATTCCACCCGTAAATGGCCATTGCTGATCTTTCTGCATGGGTCCGGCGAAAGCGGGATCGATCTCGATAAAGTGAAAGTGCACGGGCCGCCGAAGCTCGTGGAAGCGGGGAAGAAATTCCCGCTCATCATCGTTTCTCCCCAATCCGATTTCGGTGGTTGGGACGCAGGCATCCTTCAACGGCTGATCCTCGACCTCAAAACCCATTACCGGGTAGATGCAGACCGGGTGTACATGACAGGCCTCAGCATGGGCGGTTACGGCACCTGGGAATATGCGTCACGCTTCGCGGGCGACCTGGCGGCCATTGTGCCCATCTGCGGCGGCGGCCGGCCGGAAGACGCCTGGAAGATGCGGTACCTGCCCACCTGGTGCTTCCATGGCGGCAAAGACAATGTGGTGCTCCCCAGCCAAAGCGCTGATATGATCAATGCGTTGAAGCCTTTCCAGCCCGGCGTGAAATTCACGGTGTACCCGGATGCGGGGCACGACAGCTGGACGGAAGCCTACAACAGCGACAGCCTCTGGACGTGGTTGCTGGCACAGCGCCGCCACGAATTCAAACCCGCTACCGTGGCGCCCGCTACGCTGGCGAAATATGCGGGCGTGTATGTCCGCAGCGGGCGCGATACCGTGGTGATCACACCAGCGGAAAACGCCCTGCAATTACAGGCCGGTCGGGGCAAGGAATTATTGAAACCTGCGTCGGAAACGGTTTTCTACTGGATGGACAAAGCGCCGGTGGATATTATTTTCAATAAAGAAGGATTCCTCTTCCGTGGCTGGCAACTGGAACAGTACAAAAAAGTGAAGTAGCGTTATTCCAGTTTACCGATGTAAAGGCGCGTGGTGTACATGAATTTCACCATGCCGCCGTGCGCATATTGTGCAAACAGTTCTTCCAGCTCGCTCATCATGGGTGCGTACAGCGCATGCCCGGGCTGTGGCGCGTAGGAGGCAGACAGCAACCTGCCCTTGAGGCCCTGCAGATCGAGCTGTTGCGCGTTGCGGAAAACGTGGGCGCGGTAAACAGCGGGGGAGAAGAAGGCCGACAGCTGGGCGGGGCCTACGTTCCGGTGGTTGGTTTCACGGTAATCGACGGCGTATTTCTGGAGGAGGGCTTCGTAGGCTTTCCCCAGTTCGTCTTGCAGATCGCGCTCGTTCCACATGAGCACCGTACAGGCGCCGGGCTTGCCGATCCGCAGGAATTCGCTGCGCGCCGCGCTGCCGTGGAACCAGTGAAATGCCTGGGCGGCCACGATCAGGTCGGCGGAGCCGTCGGGCAGGGTGGTTTTCTCCGCCGTTCCCGCCACCGCGCGAAACCCTGGAAATCCCCCGAGCAGCCGCTCCGAAGCATCCCGCATGTCGGTATTGGGCTCTACGGCAAATACCGTATTCCCGTTTTCGAGGAACGGCATGCAGGAAATACCCGTTCCTGAGCCGATATCGGCTACCACGGCGTCTTTCGTAAGACATGCTTCCTGCTCCAGGCAGGTGATGATGGCATGCGGATAATGTGGCCGGTACTTGATGTAATGTTCAGCCCTTCCGCTGAACCGTTCGGTGTTTTTCATATGCAATGGTTGTTCCATGGGTTACATGTCTGATGTCAAAGGTCATTATTATCATGCCAAAATTTCCCCGCATGAATCTACAGTAACAAATAAATGTTCCGGTTGTTTGCTGTAATATTATAATATCATCTGTTTTTTTATACTTCCGCCATGAAAAAAATTTGCACCTGCTTCGGTATCCTGTTGATTTTCACCCGCGTCAGCGCGCAGTCCGACGCCGTGATATCCGACCTCATCCTTAAAAAAGACAGTCTGTTCTGGAAAGCGTATAATAGTTGTGATCTCGCGGCCATGAAAACTTTCTTCAGTTCCGACCTCGAATTTTACCACGACAAAGGCGGCCTCACGTTTGGGGTGGATAAGATGGTGAAGAGCTTTGGGGAAGGGCCCTGCAGTCCCAATGGCGATTACCGCCTCCTGCGCGAAGCCGTGCCGGGGTCCGTAAAAGTGTACGCGTTGCGACAGGCGGATACGGTATATGGCGCCATCATCCACGGCAGCCATTACTTCAGCATCGTGAAAAACGGGCAAACGCGCCGCGACGGACTGGCGCAATTCACGCATGTCTGGATGAAAAAAGGGGGATGGAAAATGACGCGCGTCCTTAGTTTCGACCATGGACCGGCGCCTTTCGACAATGGCAGGAAGGTTGTGGAATTGACGGCCAAACAGTTGGAAAGCTGCACGGGCACATACAAGGGCCCACAAACGACGTTGGTTTTCACAGCGGGGAACAACATGCTGATCATGCAAACACCGAAAAACACCATTAATCTATTCCCGCAATCCGCCGACGTATTTTTCATGAAAGAGGCAGACCTCACATTCACGTTCACCCGCGACGCAGACGGCCGTCCGGTTAAGCTCGAAGTCCATGAACGGGGCGGGCTCGCGGAAACGCTCACACCGCAGCGTTAAGCCAGGCGTTCGCCATCGGCCGCCGCCGTTACCAGCAGTGCGGCGATGAGGATGAAACTGTACTCGCATCCGCCCGAGCCGTGTTCCCCAACGAACCAGCCCAGTTCCGCATGGATGATGACGATCCCGATGAGCAACATCAGCACGAATCCCGCGCTGAGCCAGCGCACGAATTTGCCTGCGGCAAGCAATATCCCGCCGGCGATCTCGAACACCGTGATCATCCATACCAGCGCCTCGCCAGCCGGGAACCCTTTCGATTCGAGGAATCCGCCGAACCGGGGGACCGTCTCGCCCGTCACCCGCACAACGGCATGCGCGATGAAGATAACAGCTATGAATATACGTAGAATAAGCAGCGTGTGCCGCAGCGACAGATAAGGGAAACGCATTGTTCGTTCAGATTTGCTTATAGTAAATGATCGTACCGGTGAGGCCGCCATGCGGTTTCAGCGCGAAGCCGGGAATAACGCCCGTGCGGATATATCCCTGCTTTTCGTAGAACCCGGCCGCACCTTCGTCTTCCGCGGTATCCAGGGTAACGAGGCTGCGCCCGTGAAGGCGCGCGAGGTTTTCCGCTTCGACCAGCAGCGCGCTGGCAACACCTTTCCCGCGATGGGCCACGGCCGTCATCATTTTAGCGATTTCGGCGCGGTGGGGCTGATTGGGCGGCAGATCGAGCAGCAGTGTTACGGTGCCCACCAAAGCCCCATCCGTAAAAGCCCCGAGGATAATTCGCCCGCCTTGTTCCGCCGCCGCCAGTGAGCCTTGCCAGAAAGCGCATGCCTCTTGCCCGGAAAGGGGATGCATGAAGCTTACGGAGCCGCCGTGCGCCACGGTTTCGATCAACAGGCGGGCGAGGGCGGCAAGCGTGGCAGCGTCGTGCGCCAGGGGGCGGATAAGCATAGGACCGTTATTCATATGATACAGGATGTTTTATCCTGAAATTACGGTTTTCCTGGCCCCGCGTCAACGGTAAAATGAACAGCCGGCCAACAGGCGACCGGCTGCAAGGCGGAACGTGCGTTCCGGATTAAAAAACAATCTGCGTACCGGCGGAAAGCGCGGTACCCGTGGATGTTCCCGTTTTAACGAGATTTCCGTTCACGAACATTTCGACTTTGAGGCTGGAATTGGCGTTGGGGCCAACGGCGCCGATTACGCAGGTACCGCCCAATGCGCTGGCGGGAACGTCGAGCACGGGGCTTTCCCAGGTATTCTTGTTGATGCTCGAGGCCGTGGTAATCGACTGATCGTACCCGTAAACGGCGTTCATGATCACAACCCCGGTGCTGCCTGAGGCTTTGTACTGCACTTTCTTCGCAGAACGGCCCGGTCCCGGATCGTCGTCTTTCCCGCCGCAGGCGGCCATACCGATGGAAAGGGCTAACAATGGCAACAGGAACATTTTCAATGATTTCATATAGTGATTGTTTAGATAACAAAATGCTGCACGCCACAAAAGTAAACCCGTCCGTTACCGTGTTCAATACCCTATTCCCGGGGAAATTTCCTACTGGTTTTCCGGTAGATGCGGGTAATTATCATCGCCGGACGCGAATAATCGATATTTTTGGGGACGGGGAGCATCCGCCCCGGTAAACCATGTCCGGAAACACCATTCAAATTGCCATTGTAGACGACCATCCGCTCATCCTGGAAGGATTGCAGAAATTACTGGATAACACCCCCGGCATGGAAATCGCCGGATGTTTCAGCAGCGCCGCCGAATGCCTGGATTTCCTCCGCACGTCTTATGCCGACATCCTTTTGCTCGACATCGGCCTGCCAGACGCCAGCGGGCTCGACCTTTGCCGCGATGTCAAAACCCTTTCGCCATCCACGCGCGTGCTGGCGCTCAGCAACCATTCCGAGCGCAGCATGATCCTGCAGATGCTCCAGCAGGGCGCTTCGGGTTACCTGCTCAAAAACGTGGCGGCCGACGAGCTGGTGCGCTGCATCCACGAAGCCCACGAAGGATTGCTCACGTTCAGTAAAGCGATCCGCGAAATCATGGCGAAGCCCTCCGCATCGGCGCTCCGGGAAACGCCGCAGCTCACCCGCCGCGAAAAAGAAATCCTCCTCCTCATCGCCGACGGCAAAACCACGGCCGACATCGCATCGTTCCTCCACCTCAGTCCGCTCACCATTGAAACGCACCGCAAAAACCTCCTGCAGAAATTCGGTACGCCCAATGTGGCGGCCATGATCAAGCTCGCCGTGCAACTGGGGCTCATGTAAAAACAAAATGGAACGCCCGAAGGCGTTCCATTCTCAGGTTTGCATATATCAATTTACCAATCTATTCGCCTAAAACTTCTTTCAACTTAGCATCGAGCTCGTCTTCGCTTTCCTTACCGCCACCCACTTGCTTGAAGATGATCTTGCCGGTGGGGTCGAGGAGGAACTTGGTGGGGAAGCCGCTGATACCGTACTTCTGCACCAGATCGAGCTGCTCTTTACCGTAGTTGTTCATGACATGCAGCCAGTTGATGCCGTCTTGCTTCACCGCGCCTTTCCAGGATTTCTCAGAAGATGCCAGGTCGCTGGATTTTTCGTCCGCGATCCCTACGATCTCGAAGCCTTTGCTCTTGTAATGGTCGTACACCTTCTTCAGATGCGGGTGCCCTGCGCGGCAGGGGCCGCACCAACTTCCCCAGAAATCCACCAGCACGTATTTCCCTTTTAAAGACGACAACGTGAAGCTGCCACCCTGGATATCCTGCTTGGTAAAATCGGTAGCGATGCTCCCCAGCGCCGTGGCCTGCACGCTTGCGATCTTGTTGGCGACCCATTTACCGTAGAAGGTCTGCTTCCAGGTGGGGGCCAGCTTTGCGAAAGCATGTGCGTAGGTGTCTGGCGTATAGTCGTCGAACATCTGAGTGAGGAAATACACGCTCAGGAATGATCCCGGATTTTTAGCGATGAACGCTTTGCGGAGCTCCTTTTTCTTTTCGTCGAGTGCGCTTCCTTCTTTGCGCGTGGCAGCCGAACGGGTTGTGTCCCCATTCTTGTGTGCAGCGGCGCCTTCTTTGGCCAGCTCCCATTTTTTGGCGATGAGTGGCAATTCCTGGCTATGGATTTTCGCGAACTCTGTGTTCAGCTTTCCGCCCTTCGGCAGCGCCTTGAACGATTCCGCGGATTTGCCCCGCAGCACGATGCGCCCTTCTTCCAGTACCAGCTCCGCCAGCGGGCCTGGCATGAACATTCCGCCTTTAACCACTTCGAACCGGGTAGCGGGGTTATTGTTGAAAAGCACGGCTACAACAGGCTCCGCCACTTCACCGCTGAATCGGTATGCACCGTCGGGCTGCAGCTGCGCCGTGTCCGATTTGCGGGCGCCGTGCTGTACATAGCTCAGCGTCAGCTTATAGCCTTCCTGTCCTTCCATATACACGTCCAGCGTATATTTCTGCTGTGCGGAAGCGGTGAAAGCCGCGGCCAGTGCGATGGCCGATAAGATTGTTTTTTGCATGACCATTGTTTATTACATGGAAGTCATTCCCATTGCTTTTATTACTTTTTTCTCTGCTTCAGGCTTACCGGCCAGACCTTTCTCGATGACGTTTTTGATCTCTTTTTCCGCGTCCGGGCCATAGCCGGTGAACTTGGTCACGATCTTGCCGTCACGGTCGATGAGGTAGAGCGTGGGGATACCGGAGAACTGGTACATTTCCATGGTTTTGTCCTTGTTATCGCTCAGCAGCTGTTCCCAGGGCATCGCTTCGTCTGCCATGGCTTTTCTCCAGGCGTTTTTATCGGTGTCGATGGAAATGCTCACGACTTCGAAGCCGCGGTCTTTGTAAGCCGAATACAGCTCCTTCACTTTCGGGATGGCCTGGCGGCAGGGGCCGCACCAGCTGGCCCAGAAATCTACCAGGAGGTATTTGCCCTTGTATTTCTCGAGGCCTTGCAGCTTGCCGAGATGGTCGGGGTAGGAGATGGAAGGCGCGGGTTGGCCCGGTTGCAGCTTCATCATCTGCGCACGGTTCTTAATGATCGTGGTTTTGAGGTTTTGGGCCTCGGTCAGCCAGGGGTACAGCTTCAGCAGGTGGTCCAGCTGGCGGAGGGTAGATGCGTACTGCGTGGTATCGTGCGGGCTGCCGGCGGAGCGGAGCGCGTAGATCAGCACCGGGCGGTTCTTGTAAACTTTCATGAGCACATCCTCGCGCATTTGGTTGTCTTCGCGGAGCGGATTGTAACGTTTGCGACCGTCCCAGTAATTGGCCCAGGCGGAGTCGCCGGTTTTGTCCTTATGCATTTTCGCATAGTATTCCTGGTTGTATTCGTCTACCGAGCGCAGGTACCCGTTGGTCTGGTTCAGCTCCATCTGGTTGATGAAGTTGTTGTCGGACGAGCCTTCCACGAAGTTGAAATGCGGGATTTTCATCTTGATTTTCGCGGTATCATATCCCCGCGAGGCCACGGTAACGTCTGCATCGCTCCAGAAGGTGATATGGTCCCAATACATGACGTTGAGCTTGTAGATGCCCGGATGGTCTTGTTTGATGCGGAAGGAGTAGGTGAGGTCTTTCCCCATTTCAACGGAGTCTACCACTACCGGTTTGCCCGTGCCGTTATCACGGCTGAGCCATACTTTGCGCGGCTGCCCTTCGGGCACGTCGAACTTCACGGAGCCTTTCACCGTAATTTGCTTTGGCAGGTTGGCCTTTTGGGCCATGAGCGCGGCCGGAGCCATCAACAGCGCTAATAAAGCAGGTTTCACAATTGCTTTCTTCATTCCTGTAGTTTTAATTATGCTTAATAGTCTTTATTCTGTTTGATAGTGGGATTGAGCATCAGCAGGCGCTCGGGTAGCGGGAAAAGCGCGTGGCCGGCGGGCTGCTGCAGGCTGGAAAGCCAGGGGAGCGCTTTCCCGAACCGACGCATATCGCTCCAGCGCAGGCGTTCCCCTGTAAATTCCCTTCTCCGCTCGTTCTCGATCATGTCGAGGAAAGCTTGCGCATTGGCGAAATCGCCGTTGGTACGCAGGCTGGCTTTACGCTTTTCGCGGAGGGTATTGAAATGAGCAACATCCACTGTTCCCTGCCGGGCTTTGCCTTCTGCCGCAATGAGATACGCTTCCGCGATGCGGCACACGGGGTAAGACGGTGTGGCTTCCATAGGGAATTTGTTGAGGTAATTCACCACCAGGTCGAAAGTGAGCCCCTTGCGCTTGAAGTACCATTTCTGGCGAACGTCCGTCGCTTCATATGAATCTACCAGCGATTCGTTGATCCAGGTGTTGCCGCTGCCCGCCAGGGTTTCTCCGCCCCAGGGAGCCGTTCCGCCCGCGCCGAACACCGCCGGCAGGCCGTAGTTCTTCACGTTGTTGGAAGAAGTTTCGCCGATAGCGTACACCATTTCCTTCGAAGAAGTATTATAAAGGAACATGGAAGAATCCACCTTGTCGCCCAGGGAGAATTTCCCGGAGTTGATCACCGCTTCCGCATTATCTACCGCGTCCTTAAATTTCCCGCTGTTGAGGCAATGGCGCGCCAGCAGCAGCTGTGCGGCCTGTTTGCTCGCTTTGGTCACCGGAGCGGTAAAATCCGGCAGCAGGTCAACCGCCTGGCGGAGGTCTGCTTCGATAAACGCTTTCACTTTATCGTCGGATTCGCGGGCCGGGAACGTCAGCGGATCTTCGCCGCCTTTCATCAGCGCCACTTCCCCGAACTGCTCGTTGAGCAGCGAATAAGCGTAAGCCCGCAGCAGGTAAGCTTCACCAGCGATGGGGCGCAGGGCCGTTTCGCCGGAGTGCGACAGCCAATAGTTGATCGCTGCGTTCGCGTTGGCTACGCACTGGTAAGGATAGCGGTAGGCGAACTGCAGGGAGTTTTCGGCCACGGGAATGTTGCAGGCCTCATAGCCGGCATAGCCGAGGGTCTGCACATCGTCGCCCATCACTTCCGTGAGGGGATAATACCCGTAAAATGCGTTGTTGGTCAAACCCAGCTTGGCGCCGTTCACAACCGTACCCAGGTTGGTGCTGTTGATCATGGAAGGCGAAGCCAGGTTGTCTGGCCGTACATCGAGCTTGTTGCTGCAGGCAGACAACCCGATGATGGCCGATATGGAGAGGAAAAGCGATTGTTTCATGCTGGTAATTTTTAGAATGAGAGATCGATGCCCAGTACCATGGCCCTGGCGTTGGGAAGGTTGGAAGACACGATCCCCGAGTTATTGGCCGCTTCCGGATCGAAGCCGATGTATTTGGTGATGGTGAACAGGTTCTGCGCCGAAGTGTACACCTTGGCCCGCGTGATGTTTGCGCGCTGCAGGAGCGTTTTCGGGATTTCGTACCCCACCGTCAGGTTGCGCAGGCGCAGGTACGACGCGTTGTAGATGAACTGGGTAGACGGCATCGAGTTCCAGTTGGTCACATTGCCCTGGCCATGCTGGCCGGCAACGGCGCGCGGCACGTCGGTCACGTCTCCCGGTTTGCGCCAGCGGCGGTTCACGATATCGAATTTGTTGGGCATCACGCCAAACCAGTCGAGGTCGTAGTTGCGGAGGCTTTGCTCGTAAAAGTCATAGATTTTCGTGCCCACCACGTAGTTGAACAACGCTTCCACAGACACGCCTTTATAACCCACAGACAGCGTGGTGCCGCCGGTGAATTTCGGAATGGCGATGGGCACGGTGATGTAATCCTTGTTGTTGATCAGGCCGTCTTTGTTCAGATCGTCGTACATCATGTCTCCCGTTTCAGGATTCACGCCCAGCGAGCGGTACACCTGTACGGAGCCTACGGATTGGCCTACTTTCACGGTGGATTGCGGACCACCGAAAATGAACGTGCCGAAATTCATCACAGAGTCGGCGAGCGAAAGCACTTCGTTCCTGTTCAGGTTCAGGTTGGTTTCCACCCTCCAGCTCAGGGCCGTTCCGGCGGCGCTGTTAACGCCCAGCAGCAGGTCGAAGCCTTTGTTGCGGATGCTGCCTACGTTGTAGGGGATAGACATGGCGCCAAATTCCCAGGGAATGTTGCGGTTGCTCAGGAGCCCGTCGGTAGTTTTGTTGTAGTAATCTACCGTGAGGTTTACGCGGTTATTGAAGAAGGCCGCGTCGATACCGGCGTCGAACTGTTTGGTTTGTTCCCAGCGAACGTGGGGGTTGCCGACGATATCGCGGATCTTGAGGGCCGCGTCGCCCAGGTAGGATGTCCCTGTCATGAGGTCTTCGGCGCCGTTGGGCGTAAGCGGGCGGATGTTCCCGCTGAGGCCATAGCTGGAGCGAAGCTTCAGGTGGTTCACCAGCTTCTGGCGGACCATGAAGTTTTCCTTTGCCACGTCCCATCCTGCAGAAACAGAAGGGAACCAACTGTAGCGGTTGTCTTTGGCGAGCTTGGAAGAGCCGTCTGTCCGGAGGCTCGCACCCAGCAGGTAGCGGTCTTTATAATCCACGCCCATTCTCACGAAATAGGCTTCCGACGTTTCCTTGAAAGTGCCGTTCAGCGCGGAGATCGCACCTACGGAGCCATAGGAAGCGCCAGCGCTGCCGCCGGTGATCCCGCTAACTCGCGGAAAGCCGTTGAGCTCGTAACCGAAGGAGGTGGTTTCCATGCTGTAGAAGGTATAACCTGCCGTGGCGTTGAGGCCCAGGTCGTTCCAGCGGTTATTGTACGTGAAGTAGTTGTCGAGGTTGTAGTTGAAGTTGTCTGAACCCGTTACTTTCAGGTATCCTTTGTTGAAGTAACCCAGGTAGCCGAGGGGCGACTGGAAATCGTTGCTGTTCAGGTTGAATTTATTGGCGGCCAGCTGGGAGCGGAACTGCAGGTTTTTGTGCAGCTTCACTTCAGCGGAAAGGTTGCCGAACCAGGTTTGCTGCTTGCGCTTGTTGTTGTTCTCCATCATTTCGCCGAGCGGGTGGTTCTGCTGGCCGATATAGTAGCCGAGGCTGCCATCGGCCCTGCGAACGGGCTCTTCCGGCGTGTCGGGGCGGGCGTTGAACGCGCTCACGAGGGGGTAGGAGAAGTTTTTGCCGACGCCTTGCGAGAGGTTGATGTTCCCACCGAGCTTCAGCCAGTTGCCAACCATCTGCGTCACGTCGATCTTGCCGGTATATCTTTCAAATTTACCGGTGCCCATGGAAGCGGTCTCGGAATAGCGGGCGAGCGACATATAATAACTGTTCTTCTCTCCGCCGCCGTTCATGCTGGCCTGGATGTTGGAAACCGGTGCGGTTTTGTTTTTGATGCGGTCTATCCAGTCGGTGCTGCGGTCGGCCATGTTCAGGCCGGCCACCTGGCTGCCGAGGCGCGTTTTTTCAGACTGCAGCTGCGAGATCTGGGCAGGCGTAAGGCTGCCGGGATTGGCCAGGATCCTGTCAATATCGCTGATCCGGTTGTTGCGGGAATCGTTGAAGACGGATGTATACTCTTCGGAATTGAGCATCCTGCGGGTGGAAGGCACGTTGTTGAAGCCGGTGTAGGCATTCACGGAAAACGATGGCCTGGCACCGATGCGGCCTTTCTTGGTGGTGATGATGATTACGCCGGTGGAGCCGCGGGCACCGTAAATGGCGGCGGAGGCCGCGTCTTTCAATACATCAATGGTTTCGATGTCTTGCGGATTGAGGCTGTTCAGGGCAAATGTGCCATTGTCTATCACCAGCCCGTCGATCACGATGAGCGGAGATGCGCCTTCGGCCCTGGCGGTTTGTACACCGCGGATCTGGATGTTGGGCGTATTGCCGGGCGAGCCGGAAGTGGAGGCCACGAAAACGCCGGGGATGCGGCCCTGCAGGGCTTTACCCACGTCAGACACGATGTTGTTCTGCGGCTGCAGGTCTTTGGCGCCGATGGAGGAAATGCTCGTGGTCACGTTGCGGCGCTGCTGCGTGCCGTAACCCACTACCACGGTAGATTTAAGCTCCATCGCCGATGTAACCAGCATAATGGGCCGAACGATGGCCGTAGCAGGCATCAAAATCGTTTCGAAGCCGATGGAGGAGATCTGGAGCTTCGCATTGGCGGGCACCCGCAATTCGAATTCCCCTTTTTCATTGGCGGTTACCCCGCCGGAACCGTTCACCACCTTGATCGTAGCACCGGGAATCGGCGCCCTGGTGAGCGAATCGCGCACCGTTCCCCTGATAACCTGCTGGGCGAAAGCCCCTGCGCTCAACATACAGGCAAGAGATAGCAAATAGACATGTTTCATAAACACTACTGTTTGGAAAATGAATGGTTGGAGATTTGGTTGATTCTTTCGTTGGTTGGTCTTTGATCGATTGAAATGAGCCTCATGACCCCACCAAAATAATTCCGGTGTTCCATTCGGAAGGTCAAAACTGTACGTACCGGCTTCCCGCAGGTACAATCCGGCAAATCGCGGGGATGAAAAAAATCGTCTATAAAGCCCTGATATCGCGTATCTTAGCATCTCATGCCTACGCAAAAAACATATAGGTACTGGATTCATCTCGCCGTGTGGATGGCGCTGGTGCTGCTGTATATATTCCCGATGCTCAAAGGTAACATTTCCAGTCCGCTGGGTTTCCGGTACACCATCACCCGATTCATCGTCTACGGCTTCATCAACTTCCACCTGTTTTATCTCCTGGCATTCGTGGTATACCCGCTGCACGCCAGGTTAGGAAACGCACGGGCGTTTCTGCTCGCCTTCGGCACAGTGCTCGCATTCTGCATCCTCAAATACGGCGTGGGCAATATCTGGCCAGACCAGATCCTGCAGCTGGGGATCGCCATGATCGGCTTTAAGAAAACTTACCATACATTCTGGAGCTATTTCCGGGTGACCCTGCAAACGGGGATCATGGTAGGCCTCGCCGCATACGCCTATTACGTGTTCCTCATGTGGCGCACGGGCGACCGCCAGAGCCGACGGCTGGAGCTGGAAGCCGCTGCCGCGGGGAAACAGTTCGCGCAAATGCAGGTTTCGACCGGGCTGCTTCTCCGCAAGCTGAAAGCCATCAAATCGCTGCTGGAAAACGAGGAAAAAAGGGAAGGAGAAGGCGCCGAAGCCATCCTTCAACTGTCGGAACTGCTGCGGTATATGCTGTACGACAAAGGCGTGAAGCTCGACAAAGCCCCCCTCGACCGGGAGCTGTATTATTTCAATATCTACCTCAAACTGCATAACCGGCTCTTCCCCGGCCAGCAGGTAAGCCTGCATATGACCGGCCCCACCACCGGCCGGTACGTAACGCCGCTGCTGCTGCAAACCGCCGCGGAAAAACTGCTCGCCCGTTCCCAAACCGGCCTGCCCGTGGTGTTAAAGCTCGAAATTGGGGCAGACGAGCTGGCGCTCAGCTCCTCCGCCGGAACATCCCTTTTGCAACGATTGGCACAATGGCTGCCGGGCACCGCCGATATGCGCCGTTTTAAAACCCCGCTGTATGCCGGACCGGCCTGATCATTTCCATCGCCTCCGGGAATTCGCCGCCCTGCTCGTGTTGTGGATGCTCGTGATGTACGGGCTCAGCATCCTGGGGATGCCGCGCGCTTTCACCCCACAGTCTTTCCAGTCTTTGCACGTCACCCGCGGCTTGTACGGCCTGCTCAACTTCGCGCTGTTCTACGCCGCCATCCGCCTCGTTTTCCCGCAATTCCTGGAACACCGGAAATGGGGCCGCCTCGCGGCAGGGCTGTTGATGATGGTCGTTGTGGCCACCACCGTGAAATTCGCCATCGCCGACAACTTCTTCCGGGCCGAAATCCTCGAGATCGGCTATCGCAACGGCGTTAAGTTGTACAAGGACTACTGGTATTATTTCCGCACCGAGTTCTGGACGAACGCAGTCGTGCTTTGCACGGCGCTGGCGTATGTCCTGTTTTTCGCCTGGCTGGCGGAAGACAAACGGCGGAAGCAACTGGCGCTGCAAAAACAGGACGCCGAATTCGCCATCCTCAAAATGCAACTGAACGCGCATTTCCTCATGAACAGCCTCAACAGTATTTATAGCCTGGCGCTGGTACGCTCGCCGCAAGTGGTAGACGCGGCGCATACGCTTTCCCAGATACTGGAGTATATGACGGAACAGCCGCCGGTGGCGGGATATCGCACCCGGCTGTCTGACGAACTACGGTACCTGGAAGATTTCATCGCGATGCAGCGTTTGCGCACGGGGTGCCAGGACTGTGTCCGGATGCGGGTTTCCGGCGACCCGTCGGCATTCGGGATCGCGCCGCTGCTGCTGGTCCCGTTCGTGGAGAACGCTTTCAAGCACGGCGTGGCCAACCGGCCGGAGCAGCCGGTGGAGATCAGCGTGGATTGCTCGGGCGAGGGGTTCGGGTTTACCGTCCACAATTTCAAGACCCGCAAGCGCAAAGACCAGGCCGGGGGCATCGGGCTCGTTAACGTCCGGAAGCGCCTGGAACTCGTCTACCCCGGTCAATACGAACTTACCATCCGCGAAACGGAACACGAATATTCCAGTCACCTGCAAATTCATTGGGAAAATGGCCATTCAATGCATAGTGGTGGACGATGAGCCGCTGGCCGTCCAGGTCATCACCGAATTCATCCGTAAAATGCCGGAGCTCTCGCTGGCCGGCACTTTCAACAATCCGCTGGAAGCCCTGGCCTTCCTCCGCAACGAGCCATCCGTCAAACTCGTTTTCCTCGACATCCAGATGCCGGAACTTTCCGGTATCGAATTCATGCAGCTGCGGCAGACGGACGTGGCTGTGATCGTTGTTTCCGCGTACGACGAATATGCGCTCGACGGGTTCCAGTACGATGCGGCCGATTACCTGCTCAAGCCCGTTCCGTTCGACCGGTTCGTGAAAGCCGTCCAGAAAGTCACGGGAAAACAGGCGCAGCAGCCGGTGGTAGCGGCGCAACCGGATTTTATTTTCATCCGGACAGACAAGCGGATCATCCGCCTCAATTTCAGCGAAATCCTTTTCGTGGAAGCCCTCCGCAACTATGTGGCCATCCAAACGGCCACGCAAAAAATCCTCACCCTCCAAAACCTCCGGAGTTTCGAAGAAGCGCTGCCGCCACGGCAGTTCATCCGGGTGCATAAATCGTTCATCGTAGCCATGAACAAGATCGACAGCGTCGAGAAACAGCGGATTTTCATGGGCCAGCACATGGTCCCCGTTGGCGATACTTATGTAAAACAGTTTTACGAAGCCATGGGCATGAGTTGACGGGGAACATTTCCGGGGATTGGCTGTTAATAGAAGACGATGTCGACTTACCCGCTATCCTCACCCACAGGCCGGAACGTAATGGCCGCCACCATCCTGGCGTCTTCCATGGCATTTATCGACGGTACCGCGCTGAACGTGGTGCTGCCATCCCTGCAAAACCAGCTACAGGCCACAGCGGCCGGACTTTTCTGGGTACTGAACGCGTACCTGCTCATGCTCGCGGCGCTCATACTTGTTGGCGGCGCGCTGGGCGACCGGTTGGGGCGCAAGCGCGTGTTCATGACGGGTATCCTCATTTTCATTGCGGGGTCTGCGGCGTGCGGCCTGGCGGGAACGGTGGAGCAGCTGGTGCTTTTCCGGGTGTTGCAGGGCGGGGGCGGGGCGCTCATGATCCCGGGGAGCTTGTCGCTGTTGTCTTCTTCGGTGGATGAAAATGAAAAGGGAAAGGCGATCGGCACCTGGTCTGCGTTCACCACGCTGGTGACTATGGGTGGGCCGGTGCTGGGAGGGGCTTTGGCGGATGCGGGGCTATGGCGGTACATCTTTTTCATCAACGTGCCGCTGGGGCTGGTGTCGCTGCTCATTTTGCGCCGCCACGTTCCCGAACAGCGCGATGCTTCGGCTACCGGCGGTATCGATTACCTGGGTGGGGCGCTTACTGCGCTGGGGCTTGCTTCCCTTACTTTCGGATTTTTACGGATGCCCGAATACGGTTTCAGCCATTGGCAATCCTGGGGCGCTATTGCGGCGGGAGTTTTGCTGCTGGCGGCTTTCATCGTGGTGGAAATAAAATCCCCGTATCCCATGTTACCGTTGCAGCTGTTCAGGAACCGCACTTTTTCCGGCGCCAATCTTCTGACGTTTTTCCTCTATGCAGCCCTGGGAACGGGTATGTTGTTCCTTTCCCTCAACATGGTGCAGGTGCAGGGGTATAGCCAGTTGCAATCGGGGCTTACTTTCCTGCCATTTACCGTGCTTATGATTTTGCTGGCGCGGCCGGCGGGCAGTTGGGCAGACAAAACGGGGCCGCGGCCATTTCTCGTTGGCGGGCCGCTGCTGGCTGGAACGGGTTTGTTCCTCATGTCGCTGGTCGGGAAAACGGCTGGCCCTTCTGCTTACTGGACCACTTTCTTCCCGGGAATCCTCGTGCTGGGGCTGGGCATGTCTTTCACCGTGGCGCCGTTAACGGCCACTGTAATGGGTTCCCTCCAACCACAGTTATCCGGAACGGCGTCGGGCGTCAACAATGCGGTGACGCGCATCGCGAGCGTGTTCGCCACAGCCATTTTTGGCGCGCTGGCCGTGTTGCTGTTCGCGAAGGATGTACGATCAGGGCTGGATGCCATTGTTATGAACGAATCGCTCAAAACGGCGGTGGTGGCGGAAACCACGAATCTAGGAAATGCGCATCCGCCCGGCGGCGTACCCGCGGAATTGACCGCATCCGTGAAGGCGTTGTATAAAGAAGGATTTACCGCCGCATATCAGAAAATACTGCTGATTTCCGCCATCATGGGCTGGCTGTCGGGCATTATTGCCTGGTGGATGATCCCGAAGAAAAAGTCAACTCCGCGCTGACTGACGGGTATCTCTTTTCAGTGCGGGCTCGGTGGGGCCGTCGTACGAAGTGAGGTTCGTGAGATCGCGGACTTTCCGCACCAGCGCCAACATCATCACCGGATTACGCAAGTCAGACTCCAGTTTCTTCTTTCCCAGCAACGCCAGTTCCGCCACGTCCCTCACGCCGGCGGCTTCCTTCCGCAGCTTGCGGATGGCGAGCAAGCCCATGGCGTGGACCGCGTGCACGGTCAGCGCATATTCCTGTTTCCGGGCGGGCGGATAGGGCAGCCGCGCGAGGGCCTGGTTGAAGCGCGCACCTTCCGCCTGGAACCTCCTTTCCAGCCGGCCGTATCGCCGGTAGAGAATGGGAATGGTAAAAATACCGGAGCGGATATCCGTCCAAATATCGGATACATCATGCGTCAGCTGCATCAGGCCCGCCATGGGAAAGGTCATCGCCGTTTCCTCGGGAGTCGGGTACTTGTCGAACACTGTATACAACAACAGCACTGCATGAAAACGTTTGTGATAGGTGACGCGGAAAAGTTCCGTCTCGGAAATGGAGGGGTCTATCTGCCGGCACGACGCTTCCTGCCAATGTACTACTTCGCAGCAATGGGCTGTCACGCGGCGGGGCTCGGCGGCAATGGTCAACAGCCGGAGGTAAGCTTCGCGGAGCAATGATTCCACGGCATCCTGTGGCTCGAATCCGGCAGGGGAGCGTGTCAACTGAAAAATCCTTGAAGGATCGGCGGAAGGGCTGTCCAGCAAATCCTGCAACAACGTACTGATGACTACCAACAACTGCAAACGGATTTGTTCCGTTTCGCTGAGGCGCCGGCCCTGCATGCGCGCCAGGGCACCACACAGGATATGTTCCGCGATTTCCTGGTAAGCTGCCATTCGCTGAAAAGCGGCAGGGGTAAGTAAGGAGGATGCGCCCGGGAAAAGGCTTTCCAGCAGGCGGTTCAAACGATTTTTCATGCTGCTGCGTTGCCGCCGTATTCGGCAGTACAACCGGGAAAGGAACAGGGAAGTTTCCGTCAAATGGACGTAGGGATAGCACATAACGGTCAGGGATATAGGGTTTCCGTCCTCCAATATAACCTTTTCCTTTCATGCAACGGAGAAAATGTCTGCCGGAGGTGCTTCGTCATGCAAGCCCTTTCCATAAAAAAAGCCCCCGGAATACCGGGGGCGCCTTCATGCAGGGGATATGCGGTTAATACTACTTCCAGGATTTGTTGTAGGCCAGCGCCACGATGTCGTACACCTTGCGCCAGTCGGCCCCCAGGGAGTTGATGCCCATGGCCAGTTCCACTTTCGCAGGCAGGCGGATGATGAGCGTCTGGCTGCCCACGTCGCCCCAGTTCAGTCCTTCCTCTTTATTACGGTCTACGTACAAAGCGCCGTCATGGCCGTAAGCGATGCCTCCCGTTACGGGGAAGCGTGCAACCCAACCCAGGCGGTTATCATCCATCAGCTGGCGTTCTTCCGGGGAAAGGATGTTATTGGTATGCGTGAGGTACACGATGATGCGCGACATTTCCATGGTGGTGAGCACCCATCCGCCGCCGCCGCATTTCTCCGTCCAGTTCCCGAAATCGCTGCCGATGAGCCGGTAAGGCGCTTCAGACATCATCTGGGTCATTTTACCTTCCACCGGCGCGCAGCCGCGCGTGGGGATCCCGGCTTTCGAAAGTACATGCACATTCACGAGGCGGATGTATTCCTGGCTCATCCATTGCTGGAAATCACCGGGCGAGAGCGCCAGTTCCTGCTGGCGGAATTTCACGGAATCGTTCAGTTTGGGAAGCATAGCGCGAAACAGCGCGAAATTGATGTTCGAATATTCGAAGGTTTTGGGCGCGGTAACGGGAGAGCCCACCGTTGTCATCAGGGGCGACCAATCGGTCTGGCTGCCGCGGATGCCCGAAGTATGCGTCATCAGTTGCTTGAACGTGAGGTCGCGGATATCGGGATGAATGGGCCAGGACGCAGGCAACCATTTGCCGATCTTCGTTTCGATGGTCACATCTTTTTGCAGCATGTATTGCACTGCCGTGGCCGCGGTCAGCGTTTTGGTGACGCTGGCGATGTTGATGAAGGATTGGAGGCTGGATTTGGTGCCGCCAATGTCCTGAATACCATACACCGCCGTGTCGGCCACCTGCCCGTTTTGGGTGATGACGAACTGGTACCCGCGCGCACTGGCAAGGGCTTCCTGCAGGTTTTTCTTGAAAAGCGATGTGCTGAATTTTTTGTCGTTCGACTGGATGGGCGGTTCCTTTTTACAGGCGTTCAGCCCGGCGAGGGTTACAACTGCAATGGCGCAGCATGCGAAGGGTTTAACTACGTGTTTCATTTTTTGAGGTTTTAACAGTGATGGCACCAAAGGTAATGTGGCCCACCTGCGGCCGCGATGGCCGTTTCATGAATGGTAGCTGCGGGTTAACGGAAACGGGAAGCGGTTTCATGGGGATAGGGTTTCCCATTCTCAAACCGCCTTTTCCTACGGATCGCGGTACCACATCCTGAAAATGGATAAAATGAACAGCCGTACAACCTTCGTAAAGGCTGCACGGCGCTCATGCGGCAGGGTTGTGCATCATCATCTTACAATTGCCTGCCTTCTCTCCGCATGCTCCCAATCATTCTGTCATTCTGTATACGAACAAGGCCGCTTCATGCGCCGTGTCCTGTTCTTCATAGGTATAGAATAATCGCTCCCCATCTATGATTTTTATTTCCCAGCGATAATTTATGGGCTTCAGATCGTCGTTGGCGGCGGCACGTTTGGTAACGCCATTGCCGGTAGAACATTTATCTTTCACGGTTTTGTACTCGCCTTTCACGGGGTAGAATGTGAACAGGTCGCCTTCGAACACCACCGAGCCCTCGAGCCGTGTGAAGTGCTCGGTAACACAGGAACTGGAGGTGCGCAGGCCCAGGTACTGGAAAAATACCATGCGGCCTTTGCCGTCTTTTTCCTGGAACTGGTATTCGCGGCCGGCTTCGTAGTCGTTGCCGAGATGATGGCCGTCGCGGTCGAAATAAGAGATGGCCGACAGGGTGCCGCTGAACCAAAGTACCCCGCTCAGTTGCGTGGGCACCCGGCTGGAGGGGACGCCGGCGTACGGGTCCTGCTCTTTTGCGTCGTCTTTTTTACATTGCTGGAATCCCAGGCAAGTGAGGATTCCCAGGAATAACAGGAAATTTTTCATTGTATCGGGGTTTATTTGTTTTCGATTGGATGGAAGTGGAAACCGGTTACTGGAGGCTTGTGCCGACCAGGGCCGCCAATCCGGCGACGTCCGTTTTCCGGATGAAAAAATCCGCCACTTCCGGCGTAGCCCTGAACTTGATCTCGACATTGTGCAGCGTAAACGCCCCTCCGCCCGTCAATATCCCGTTGGCCGATACGGTGCCCGACTGCCCGTCGAGCATATCCGTCGCGGTTTTGGCAAATTTGCCGATGAGGAGCATGGTCGCCGCATCGCAGGAAGCGCCCGCCGGCACGCGAACAGCGGCCGTGGTAGCGGGGTACGTGGGAAAGGAGGGCTTCCCGGCACAAAATCCCAGCGCACTGTAATTCGAATTCACGATCATCACGATACGGCATTGCGCTTCTGCGGAAATCCGTTCCATTTGCCTGACCAGCTCGTCGGCCCGTTCGGGCGCTGTAACCACGAGCTGCGCTACGGAATCCAGTCGGACTTTTACGATTTCGGGGTTGAGGACGAAAGTGATTTCGTAGACATAGGAATATGGGCCTTTATCCTTCGCCCAGGTTTTATCCGGCTGAAACCCGGAATCGTCGGCCGTTTCCGCGGAAATCTCCCAACCATTGCCCGGTGTATGGGAGATGGCGCTCCTCACCACTGCGTCCGCTTTCTTCCAGAAACGGTCTTCGCCGACGGTCCGCGGGCGCAGCTCCTGCGCAAAACCTGTGAGGGATGCCAGGCTGATGAGGCTGGCGATAATAAAAGTAATTTTTGGCATGGGGTTCTTGGTTTCGTGATGTGCCGCTCCGTTGCTTTGTCGGGAAAACGGCACCATAAATTCGAATGCAAAGGAACCACGAAACCCGCCGCCGGGCTACCGTGCGGCAACGTAAATATTATTCTACGTAAAACACTTACTTTTAATGGGCCGAATCCTGTTATTTTTGCCGCGAAATCAGCCCCGATGCACATCCCTGGTCTCAAAACATCCGCTATCCATAAATAAATTTGCATGTCCAATAGCATTAACATCGCCATTGCAGACGACCATCTCATCGTCGTGAACGGATTACGCGCCATGCTGGCCACGCGCCCCGATTTTCAGATACTGTTCCAGGCGCAGGACGGCGATTCGCTGTGGGAGCAGCTGCAGACCCGACAGCCGGACGTGCTGCTGCTGGACATCCAGATGCCCGGCCTTTCCGGCCCCGAGCTTTGCCGCAAAATCCATAAGCAATTCCCCGACATCCGGATAGTGGTGCTCACCAGCCATGATACGCCCGCTTATGTCAAACAAATGATCCGCAGCGGCGCGGCGGGCTACCTGGTCAAGAATTCGGGGATGGACGCGCTTTTTACCGCGATCGGCAAGGTGATGGAAGGAGAGAAGTACATCGACGATTACATCCGCAACGGCCTTGTCCAGGAAGCCCTGGCCGAGCATCCCGTTAGCCGGTACGAAATCCCCCTCACCCGGCGCGAAAAAGACATCCTCCAGCTCATCGCCGAAGAACTGTCCAATCCCGAGATCGCCGCGCGTCTTTGCATCAGCCTCCGTACCGTGGAAACCCATCGCCAGAACATCATCCACAAACTGCGGGTCAAAAACACCGTCGGCCTCGTGAAAGAAGCCATCCGCCGCGGGCTCATCTGATCCAGCATTCTCATTACACGACATAAAAAATCCGCCCGGCACTCCCGGGCGGATTTTTCCATGCTCCAACCGCATGCCCCGATTATGGCAAGGTAGCCAGGTTGACGGTGGGCGCCACACCGAGCGCTGGCCGCGTAAACGTAGATCCATATGCGGTAGACGTAACGAAATAACCACCGTTCCGCAGGTAGAAACTGCCACTGTCGAGCCCGCCGGCGTAATCGCGGCGCTGATCGTTGGTGCCGGTCGCATCCGTCGTGAACCGGCCCTGCGTCAGCTCAACCCAGGTGCCTGCGGTATTGCGGACCCATTGGTTGTTGTACCGTACTTTCCGGCCGAGGTAGCCACGGGTATCGATGAAATTTTCAAGGAAGGAATGCGCCCCGGTATAATACGTCACGGTATTGGGGCGCTTCCAGGTGGCGATGAAGCGCCACGACGATGTTTCGGGCGTGTAAATCCACGACGAGAACAGCGAAGCGCCCGTTCCGTCGGGCTTGATCTGCGTCAGGAACCGGTAAGTGGTACCTGCAGCCCAGTTGAAGACCAGGTAGCTTTGTCCGCCGGTGCCTTCGCCCCCGAACGTATTATCGACCACGTTGGGGCCTTTGCGGACGAGGGTGGTTTTGCCGGAGCTGGGGTCCCAGACGGAGAAGAGAACGCGGCGCTCGGTGGCGCTGTTGACCTGTATCCCGAAATAGCCTTGCGAGAAACCGTTGCTCATGAAATAGGAGCCTATTGGGTCTTCGCCGGATGGGATGGTCATTTCGTTATAGAACCACTCGGCCGTGTTCCCCGCGGGAATGGTATAGCCCATATGCACGGAGGGGCCGCGACGGCTCCAGTAATAATTGGCGGGATCGTTGGCGTACACGACGTCGCTGGCCGTGGATGCGCCGCTGATGATGATGTCAGACACATCGCCGAAGTAGCTGCCGGTTTTGGAAATCCCTTTCAGATCTACCCGTACATATCCAGCTGCCGCGATGGTCACGGAGCCGATGGAATGCGTGGCGTAGGAGGAACCGGTCAGGGTTTTCGTGAAATTGGTACCGTTGACGGTCACCTGGATGGTACTGGTGCCCGAGGGTACCTTGGCGCGGATAGACACGTTCAGCGTGCCGGTTTGCGCGAGCCGGAACCAGGCGCTGGCGATGCTGCTGGCGCTGGTCCAGTTGCCGAGGCCGTTGCTGGTGATCACTTCCGCGCCGCCGGCAGCGAGGGTGGTGACGTAGCCGTTGCCGGCGAGTGGAACGGAATAGGAAGAAGCGGGCGGGAGGGCGGACAGTGTCTGATCGGGTCTGGGGGCGGCGTCGGACGTTCCGACTTTTTCCTTGCCGCAGGAGCAGAGCATTGCGCTCATCGCAAAGGCGCAACCGCTCAACAGGAGCTTGATTTTCATGATTTTGGCATTTTTTTGGGTTTCGGATAAAGATGCGTGAAAACAAAAGAGTAGCCGGGTTACCGGTTGGAGCATCAACACGGTAACAGGACAACGCCGGTGGCAAAAAGGGGCTATGGGATGGGGAAACCGCAATAAAAAAAGCGGCAACAGGAACTTCCCGTTGCCGCTTCATGCGTCAGGTTAGATGTTTATGCGACCACCGGCACCCTGCGGCTCACCGGCCGGAAGTACCACGAAATCACGGTGAGGATCAATGCGAAGAGGGAAGGCGCTATCTGCGCGAATCCATCCCCGGAAATCACATGCGAAATCACTGCGCCAGACATGGCGAAGAAAAAGCCCGCGTACGCCCATTCCTTCACCACAGGGAAGCCGGGCACGAGCAGCGCCACTACGCCGAGGATTTTCCAGACGCCGAGGAGCGACACGAAGTATGCGGGATATCCCAGGTGCATGATGCCCTGCACGGAGTCCTTATATTGGATCAATTGCATGATGCCACCGGAAAGCATGCCCAAAGCCAGCCAGATGGTGGCGATCCAGTAAATGATTTTGCTGCTTTTTTTCATAATAAGTGTGTGTGTGAGTGTGTGTGTGTGTGTAAGGAAAAGTTGGATCAATCGTCGAGGCCTTTGCCGTCCATGATTTGCGGGATATATTTTTCCACGCGGGCGGCGCGGGTTTTCGCCTGTTTGGCGGACGAGAAGTAGAGGAGGTATGCGCGCTGCCGGCCGGGCGTAAGCGATTCGAAGGCTTTGCGGAGCGCGGCGCTTTTGTCCAGCTTCACCTGGAATTCTTCCGCCACCGCGAACTCCGCGACTTTTTTATACTGCGGCTCCAATCCCTGCGCTTCCACCTGGATGGCGTCGTGGATATAGTTGCGGATGACCGCTTTCAGTTTCTGGATGTCTTTGGCACTGGTGAACCGGAGTTGCCGGCCTACCTGCACGTTTTCCGTCTGCTGCACGAGCAGGCCGTTCGGATCGGGGAGGAGGGAGCCCTTGAAGAACAACAAGGCGCAATAATCCTTGAAACCATGCATCAGCACTACGTTTACGTTCTGATACGTGTAACAGGGATTGCCCCATTTCAATGTTTCGGTCAGCTGGCAATCGAGTAAAATGTCGCGCAGCGATTCGAAGGCTTCCTGCCATTTATCTTCACGGCCGATGAAGGCGTCTACTTTCGGATTGGTGACGATGTGTGCCATGATGGATTATTTAAGTTTGTTAACGACTTCCTGCAGTTTGTTGTGCGCCATATTGATACCCTGGGCGAAGGGGAGTTTCAGCATCTGGTCGCGGTCGGCCACGGATTTATAAACGATTTTCATGACCAGTCTGCTGGTGCTGGGGGAAAGCGATTCGAATTCGAAGAACTCCAGCTGCACGGGGAACGGGGTGTTCTCCATCTCGAACGTACGGGTGATGCGCTGTTCCGGAACAAAGTCATGGATAACGCCATTGGCCCTGAATACCACGTTACCTTTGGGATCGCTGGTTTCATATTGCCAGCCGCCGTGGGCGTGGTTTTCCAGCTTGAGGACCTTTGTGCCCATCCATTGCTCCACGATCTCGGGATCTTCATACGCTTTAAAGAGCAGTTCCAGCGGCAAATCGAATTCCCGGGTGATCACCAGTTCCTGTTTGCCTTCTTCGGCGGTGAGTTTGGTTTTTCGTTCCATAAGATACTATTTTTTAGGTTTATAGTTTTTCATGATCGCTTCAAGCTTGTTGAACCTGTCTTCCCATAACTGCCGGAATGGTTCGATGAAATCCGCGATCTCTTTCATTTTTTTTGGATTGAGGTGATATATGACTTCCCGCCCGCTCTGCTCCGGCTCCAGCAATTCGCATTCGGTGAGGATGGCCAGGTGCTTGGAAACCGTGGGCCGCGCCGTGTCGAAATTGGCGGCGATAGCACCGGCGGTCATTGACTGGGAGGCTACCAGCATCAGAATGGCCCGCCTTGTCGGGTCCGCGATTGCCTGAAAAACATCTCTTCTCAGATTCATAATGTAGCTATTTGACTACAAATATAAGCGTAGCTATATAACTACACAAATTTATTTTGCCATTTGGCTACATATTTTTTTGAAGAGGTGTGAAACGGCTGAAAATGAAGCATGTATATCGACTGATGAAAAAGTTAAAATTGCTATCCATCGCTGTTTTCTTTCACCGATTTCGATTAATGTTATCAGATATATCTTAAATTACGATGATGGCTCACCTCAAACCCGCTGCCAGTCAATCAAATAGAGTGAATCTATTGAATGATCGAATCAATCAATTTTCTTTATATCCATAAACGGCTATTTTTACCGCCGAACATCAACGTACCGGAAATTGTTCCTTTTAATACGCAAAAACCTTTTTACACATGGGGAAAGAATCCAACGACATCAGCAAATGCCCGTTCCACAACGGCAGCATGAAACACAACGTAGGCGGCGGAGGCACCAAGAACCGCGACTGGTGGCCCAACCAGCTGAAGCTGAACATCCTCAGGCAGCATTCTTCGCTGTCTAACCCGATGGACAAAAACTTCAACTATGCCGAAGCTTTCAAATCCCTCGATCTGGAAGCGGTTAAGAAGGATCTCCATGCCCTGATGACCGACTCGCAAGACTGGTGGCCCGCCGACTTCGGGCATTACGGCGGCCTTTTCATCCGCATGGCCTGGCATAGCGCGGGCACCTACCGCGTGGGCGACGGCCGCGGCGGCGCCGGGTCCGGACAACAGCGATTCGCGCCACTCAATTCCTGGCCAGACAATGTAAGCCTCGATAAAGCCCGCAGGCTCCTGTGGCCCATCAAACAGAAATACGGGAACAAGATTTCCTGGGCCGACCTGCTCATCCTCACCGGCAACATCGCCCTCGAATCCATGGGCTTCAAAACCTTCGGCTTCGCCGGCGGCCGCGAAGACCGCTGGGAAGCGGACGAAGACGTGTACTGGGGCTCCGAGACCACCTGGCTCGGCGGCGATATCAGGTATGCGGACGGGTCGCCCGGCGTAGAGGAAAACCATGGCGTATTATCGTCTGACGACGACAAAGGACAAATGCACCATTCCCGCAACCTGGAAAAACCCCTCGCTGCGGTGCAAATGGGCCTTATATACGTAAACCCCGAAGGACCGGACGGCAATCCCGATCCCATTGCCGCGGCAAAAGACATCCGCGACACCTTCGGCAGAATGGCGATGAACGACGAAGAAACCGTAGCCCTCATCGCCGGTGGCCACAGCTTCGGCAAAACCCACGGCGCAGCGCCTGCCACGCACGTTGGCGCGGAACCCGAAGCGGCAGACCTCGCGCTGCAGGGCCTCGGCTGGCACAACTCCTTCGGCTCCGGTAAAGGTGCAGATGCCATCACCAGCGGCCTCGAAGTAACCTGGACCACCACGCCCACGAAATGGAGCAACAACTTCTTCGAAAACCTCTTCGCATTCGAATGGGAACTCACCAAGAGCCCGGCCGGCGCGCACCAGTGGGTCGCTAAAAACGCGGGAGACATTATCCCAGATGCGTTCGACAGCGGTAAGAAACATAAACCCACCATGCTCACGACCGACCTGTCGCTCCGCTTCGATCCCATTTACGAGAAAATCTCCCGTAAATTCCTCGAAAACCCCGACGCGTTCGCCGACGCATTCGCCCGTGCATGGTTCAAGCTCACGCACCGCGACATGGGCCCGCGCTCCCGTTACCTCGGGGCAGACGTTCCGGCGGAAGTGCTCCTCTGGCAGGATCCCATCCCGGCGGTCGACCATCCGCTGATAGACGATAAAGACATCGCCGACCTCAAAGCGCAGGTGCTCGCCAGCGGCCTCAGTGTATCCGAGCTCGTTACTACGGCATGGGCTTCGGCTTCCACTTTCCGCGGCTCGGACAAACGCGGCGGTGCCAACGGCGCCCGCATCCGCCTCGCGCCCATGAAATTCTGGAACGTCAACAATCCGCCGCAACTGCAAAAAGTGCTGGGCAAACTGGAAGCCATCCAGCAAGCTTTCAACGGCGCGCAGAAAAACGGCAAGAAAGTATCCATCGCCGACCTGATCGTGCTCGCCGGTGCTGCTGGTGTGGAGAAAGCCGCCAAAGACGCGGGGAACGCCGTGAAAGTGCCGTTCACGCCCGGCAGGATGGACGCTTCGCAGGAACAGACAGACGTTGAATCCGTAGGTTTCCTGGAGCCCATCGCCGATGGCTTCCGGAACTACCGCAAGCCGCAATTCCCGGTTTCCACGGAAGAGCTGCTGATCGACAAAGCGCAACTCCTCACGCTCACCGCGCCGGAGCTCACCGTGCTCGTTGGCGGGCTGCGCGTGCTCGGTACCAACTTCGACGGATCGAACTACGGCATGTTTACCAGCAAGCCCGGCCAGCTCACGAACGATTTCTTCGTGAACCTGCTCGATATGAACACGGCCTGGAAAGCGACGTCGGACGCCCGGGAGATTTACGAAGGTACAGACCGCGCTACCGGCAAACCGAAATGGAGCGCCACCCGCGCCGATCTCGTTTTCGGCTCCAATGCGGAACTGCGCGCCATCGCAGAACTCTACGGCAGTTCGGACGGACAGCAGAAATTCGTGAACGATTTCGTGGCGGCCTGGAACAAAGTAATGAACCTCGACCGCTTCGATCTCAAATAAGGCAAACAAATCCGATATATGAAAAGCAGTCTCCGAACGGAGGCTGCTTTTTTTATTGCCCCATTGATATATTTTTAACCAAAACCCTCACAATCTTGTCCCATGTTTCCGAATTAGCTGTGGGAAAGCTATTTTATGCGGACATGGAAACCAAAAATCTGCTACAATCGCGGCAGCACTACGATGTGCTGGACGGATTGCGTGGCCTTGCCGCCATTTCGATCGTCATATTTCACCTGTACGAATTCATTACGCCCGACTATACGAAAAGCCCCATCGGGCACGGGTACCTGGCGGTGGATTTCTTCTTTTGCCTGTCGGGTTTCGTGATCGGGTATGCGTACGACGGCCGTGCGCCGCAACTGGGCCTTAAAACCTTCTTCCGCAACCGACTCATCCGCCTGCACCCGATGGTGATCTGGGGCAGTGTGATCGGGCTGATCGGTTACATCTGGGACCCGTTCACCGGTGCCGCCAATATGGCCGAAGCCGGACTGGGCGCGGTGTTGCTGGCGTTTCTCTGTTCGTTGCTGATGCTGCCATACCCCTGGCTGCCCGGCAGGGCGGAGGGACTCTTCCCCTACAACACCCCGGCATGGTCGCTGCTGATGGAATATCTCATCAATATCTTCTACGGACTAGTGTTGCTTCGCCTGCCGAAACGCTGGCTCCTGGTACTGCTCGGTATTTCCGCGGTGTGGATATGTGCCGTGGCGGCCCATCGCGGATGGATCATCACCGGCTGGGACGCGCCTACGTTCCCGGATGGTTTTGCGCGGGTATTTTTCTCCTTCCTGGCGGGATTGACCGTTTACCGTTTCAACTGGACCATCCGCAACAAATGGAACTTCGCGGTGCTGGGGCTTTTGCTGATCGGCGTGTTTATATACCCGCATTTCAACAACGACTGGATCCTGGAAATGGCGCTGGTGATGATCGTTTTCCCTTTGTTGCTGTCGCTCGGAGCCGGAGCAAGCGTGAGTGGCTGGCTGCGTGGATTTTGCCAGTTCACGGGCCGATTGTCTTATCCATTGTACATGACGCATATCTGGATGGTGTGGGGTTTCGGGAACTGGATGGCGAAGGCGAAGCCCGGGCAGCAGGAGATTTATGTAGTGGCGGCTTGTGTGTTTGTGGCCAGTCTGTTGATGGGGTACCTGGCGCTGCGGTTGTATGATGAGCCGTTGCGCAACTGGTTGATGCGGTTGAACAGGAAGCAATTCGAAGAAAACCGGAGTGCTGCTGCGGAAAAGAACGGGGTGGCTGCGGCGCGATAGATAAAATCTGATTATGCCAAATAGTTCATCCTGGAAACCGGGAGTTGTTCCGATGTCTTGTTGAAAGCAGTGCATTTAGGAAGGGAAACGGATGCTACCGGCGCGATTCCCGCTGCGCTTGCGGACATATCATTTGGCGCCGGCAATATGCTGGTACCATGGTTGCAGCAACTGGTGAAACGGAAAGAAATTCATCCTCCAGGATACCGGATTTATTGTTTTCCCGCATGAACAGGCAAAGCCTGCAAACGGGCAACACGCGTCCACCCCGCGTTCATCATCCCCAAACCCGCGCTCATCAATACTGACACGCCCAATAGCGATTCGAATATCCCTGGCAGCGGGAAGTACAGCAATCCGCCGATGCTTTGCGCGGCCAGGAGCAATTCGTTCAGCACCACGCCGGCGGTGAACGCTACCGCGCCCGCCTGCACGTACCTGGAAACCGGCAGCAAGCCCTCCGCCACCACAAGCCCCATCAAAAACAAACTGATCCCTACCAGCAAAACCAGGTGCAGATAAGTGATAACGATCGTCCGGGAGCCGAAAGCGATCGCACTGAGGGAGGGATCGGCGGAAGCGAGCTGCAATATGATTTTGACCGTGAACGCCAATCCCGCTACCGACAACATCATGGCAGAAAGTTTCGATAACTGAGGAAGGAGCTGGCGCATCGACCTGAAAATCCCCCGCAGCAGCAAACTCCATCCCAGCGCCTGCGCCACGGCGCTCATACCGGCAATCGCAATAGCGGCGGCAGGTAGCTTCAGCCAAAGCACCGATAATCCATAAGCTGGCAAACAACTCCACAAAAACAGCCCGAACACCATCTTTTCCCCCGGCAGCGCGATGTTTCGTGCATGGAGATAGCGAATGAACAGGCCCATACAGGCGAAGAAGAACCAGCCGTTGTATTGGAAATGGAGATACCAGTAAATGGAAGCCAGGTAAGCTTCCTGGTTGGCCGTATGCGTGGCCATGAGCAAACTCAGGCAGGAAGTGCCGATGGCCGATAGCATATTCCATACCAGCGCAGCTTTCAGCCAACGGGCGCCCGCAAGCCCTGGAACCGCCTTCAATGCACGGAAATACGATATGGCAAACACGAACGATAATACCACAGCCGCCGTAGAGAACAGTATCGACGCAAAGGCGTATCCCTGCAGCGTAAACGTTACCAGCATCCCGTATGCGCACACCAGCCAGGCGATCAGCAGGCGGTGGAAGTGACGGGCGTATTTCCCCGGGACCGACGCCGGGAGCGCCCGCACCATCAACACCATCAGCAACAGGCTCACCCAGCCGCCGAACGCGAAATGGGAGTGCGCATGCAGGAGGAATTTCTGGTTCAATCCCGGTAACGAAAACACGATCTTGTACCGCATCAGCAATCCGAACAACGAAACCACCAACAGGTTGAAGAGACTGATGCGGACCCAGTTCCCCGCACGCCGCTCACGCATGATACTTTCCATAATTAACCGCCCGGTTTATAAGTCTGAAGGGCCCTCAAATTTACTTATAAAAAGAGTCGATTGTCCTTAATTAACGTAAAATATCCCGGGGCATAACCACCGTCATTCCTCCCGAAAACCACCAGCAGCAAGCCTGATCGGGGAGATGACAAAAATCATGAAAGAAATAAGAGGATATATTTGTCCTTTATTATCCGGCCAATTATTTTTGTGTCATTAATCTGCAAGATGCTATCAAGGGCATGCGAATACGGAACCGAAGAAACCGAAGGATATTGCCCTGCCGCAGCTCGAAACGGGCGCCGCGTTCTGGCACCTTTGCGATCTCATCTGGTTATTGCTGTTCCCTGTTTTATATCTCATCTTTTAAATTTTCCCGCATGATCCGCATTCATATGATCTGGATTGTTTTACTGCTGACGGCAGGACTGATGACTTTCGCCGTCGGCTACGCGAAGGAATGGCCCGGGCTTTCATCGGCCATCATGGGCTTCTCGGTGGCCAAGTTCCTGTTGGTCGCATTTTACTTTATGGACATGAAATCCGCCAACCTCGGCTGGAAAGCGTTGCTGATCGCCTTCGCCGGACTGATGGGCGCCGTGGTGGTGTTGATGCGGTAATGGCGGCGGGCCCATCGGTTCAGGAACTTCATTAAATAACAACTGAAATCCGCCGCAGGCGGCACGCACATGAAAAATGAAACGCTCATCATACGATCTTTCCTCGAACGGCGCCAGGTAGCCACCATCGCTGCCGTGCAGGCAGGACGGCCGTTTTGCTTCAATTGCTTTTACGGCTTCGATCCTGAGAACTGGTTGCTCATGTTTAAGTCATCGCCCGGTAGCCGGCAGGTTAGCCTGTTTGAAAACGGCATCACTGTGGCGGGTACGATTCTAGGAGAAAAAACGTCCCTGCATTTCAATGCGGGGGCTCAATTCGAAGGCGAGGTGGTGGAAGACGAGGCCACGCAGGCGAAAGCTGCGGCGATGTACTACAAACAATTCCCCATTTCCATGCTGATCGACGGAAAGGTGCTGGTGATAAAGCTTTCGATGGTCAGGATGACGCAGACCCAGGCGGGTTTCCGGAATAAACACCATTGGCTGCGCGATGGGGAAGCATTTTAGATGGACGAAAGATTTTCGGGAGGATGGGGCATCATCGTGGAAAGAACGGTGAATTGTCCGCGGATGAGCGCCTCGTCCGCATCGATAGTAGCGGCGATGGGGATACGGAGGGTTTCGCAGGCCAGGGAATACAATGTTTCGTGTGCAGGGCCCGAAACGAGGTAAACGGCCACCCCGGCCGGAAGTGCCACCAGTTCCGCCCCGATCATCAAACCACTGAGATAATACCAGTTCTCCACCGGGTCCATGTGCTGCAACAACTGGTTCGTGCGCACCATGAACAACTCGTGCAGCAGATTCCCCGCAAACCCGGCCCTGACACCGGCTTCGAACCTTGTACGGCATGCTTCGGGCCCTACATCTCCATGCGCATTGACGGAGGCCGAAAGGATGCTTTCCGTACTCAAAAGGCCGAAAATTTCCCCGGTCATAAAAGTCCTGAAACCCGTTACGCGGTGGTTGTTGACCACGATGTGCTTGGGATGCGTCCCGGGCATGAGGAGATATACGTCTTCCGGAATGGCCGGCAGAAATGCCGCGCACCCAATAGCTTTGGTTTCTTCGCCGCGCATCACGTCGTTATTTCCCGATACGCCGGAAATGAGCAGGAAACGCCCTGCACCATAAGTTTCCAATCCGGAGCCATCGAGCGGCATGGGCAGCGCACCGTACGGCAATTCCGTCATCCCGATGCTGGAAGTCGCCATCCCTGCAACCATCACGATCTTTCCCTCCAGGCCGATGCCCGACTTTTCCGCCAGGTTGGTTAAGTGTCCGCGGAGGATCCCGGCATAGAAGCTTTCCCGCTGTCCGCCGACGCTTTGCCATTGCTGGTAAGTTTTGGCGATGCCGGCATCCGAAGTTTCCTCCGCCACCACGCGCAATCCGTCGAAGCTGACCAGCCGCAGCCGCAGGGTGCTCGTCCCCCAATCGCAACTAATGAAATATCTATCGTTCATGTTCCGTTATTATCCGTTCAACATTTCCAACCAAAAACAAATACGAGCCCGCGCCCACCAGTCCCAGCACCGCCACAAAAACCAGCGCAGGCGCAAAATTACCGCCGCTCGCCAGCAGCCCGATCACGATCGGCACCACGATCCCCGCCAATTGCCCGATGAAATTGAAAACGCCGCCCGTTAGGTTGATCAGGTGCTTCGGCGCCAGCGTCGACACGAAAATCCAGGTGATGGACGCAAACCCCACGCCGAAAAACGACAGCGACATGAAAAAGATGATCAGTCCGGGCGTATCAACATAATTGGCGCCCAGGATCGTAGCGGAAACGAGCAACCCGATGATGATGGGCCGTTTGCGCGCCTTGGCCGGAGAAACGCCTTTTTTCACGAGCCAGTCTGACAGGAACCCCGAGCACAGAATCCCCACGAAAGCCGCCAGGTAAGGCACTGCCGCCCAATATCCCGATTTGATGAAATCCATGCCGCGGTAATCCACCAGGTATTTCGGGAACCAGGTCAGGAAAAACCACAACGTCGAATTCACGGCGAACTGGCCGATGTAAATGCCCCAGAGCTTGCGGTACGACAGCACCGCTTTCAAATCCGCCCAACGGAAAGATTTCTTTTCGCCGGCCTGCTGCTGATCGAGCAATCCGCCGCCGCGCTCGATATGCGCGAGCTCCGCTGCGTTCACGCTTTTATGGTCGGCAGGATCGCGGTAGCAAACCCACCAGACCAGCCCCCAAACGATCCCGATCAAGCCCGTCACCACAAACAATCCCCGCCACCCGAATTCCAGCTGGATCGTGGAAAGCACCGGCATGAGGAAAGCCAGCCCTAAAAACTGCCCGGAAGTATACACGGCGATCGCCGAAGCGCGCTCCTGGTCCGGGAACCAGTTGCTCACCACGCGGTTGTTGATGGGAAACGCCGGCGCTTCGAACACGCCCGTGGCCATCCGCAAACCGAACAAAGTCACGAACCCGCGCGCAAAACCCTGCATGACCGTCGCCAAAGACCATGCGATCAAGCTGAAGGCATACAGCGCGCGCGGCGCGAAACGGTTCACGAGAATGCCGCCGGGCACCTGGAAGGCGAGGTACGTCCAGCTGAAGGCCGAGAAGATCAGCCCCAATTGTACCGGCGTAAATTTGAATTCCTTATCGATTTCAGAAGCCGCTACGGCCAGGTTGCTCCGGTCCATGTAGTTGATCACCACATTGACGAACACGAGCAGCAGCACGCGATAGCGGACTTTGGTGGGTGTAACGCCGGAATTGATCGTTTTCATAAAGCGGATGCGCATCGATGTTTACCATTCGGCCACACTGCCATCGGTATGCCGCCATACCGGGTTGCGCCAGTTGTGGCCTTCTTCGGCCATCTTCCTGACGTGAGATTCGTTGATTTCGATGCCCAGACCGGGTTTCGACGGAATATCGACGTACCCGTCGCGGTACTGGAACACGGTTTTATCGGTGAGATAATCGAGCAGATCGCTGCCCTGGTTGTAGTGGATACCAAGACTTTGCTCCTGGATGAACGCGTTGTGGCAGGTAGCGTCTACCTGCAGGCAGGCCGCCAGCGCGATAGGGCCCAGCGGACAATGCGGCGCCGCCGCCACATCGAACGCTTCTGCCATGGAGATGATCTTTTTGCATTCGGTGATGCCGCCGGCATGGGAAACGTCGGGCTGGATGATGTCTGCGTAACCATCCATCAGCAAGGATTTGAACTGCCATTTGGAGAACATCCGCTCGCCGGTGGCGATGGGGATGGCCACGTGCCGGGCTATTTCGCGGAGGTCTTCGTTGTTTTCGGGCAGCACGGGCTCTTCGATGAACATGGGCCGGAAGGGCTCCAGTTCTTTAGCGAGGATTTTTGCCATGGGCTTATGTACCCGCCCATGGAAATCGATCCCGATACCGAGGCCGGGGCCGCCCGCCTCCCGCACTGCGGCGATGCGCCGGATGGCGGCGTCGATCTTGTCGTAGCTGTCGATGTACTGCAGCTCTTCGGTGGCGTTCATTTTCACGGCCAGGAATCCCTGCTCCGCCATTTTGCGGGCGGCTTCGCCGACTTCGTTGGGCCGGTCGCCGCCGATCCAGGAATAGACCTTCATACGGTCGCGCGCTTTGCCGCCGAGGAGCTGGTGAACGGGGGCGTTGTAGTATTTCCCTTTGATGTCCCACAGGGCCTGGTCGATACCGGCGATGGCGCTCATGAGGATAGGCCCGCCGCGATAGAATCCCGCGCGGTACATCACGTTCCAGTGGTCTTCGATGTGCAGGGGATCTTTGCCGGTGAGGTATTCCATCAACTCGTCTACCGCGGTTTTTACGGTAGCGGCTTTCCCTTCGATGACGGGCTCTCCCCATCCCGTGATGCCTTCATCCGTTTCGATTTTAAGGAACAGCCAGCGCGGCGGTACCTGGAAGAGTTCGTAGCTTTTGATTTTCATAACATGCGATATGGTGGATCAGGATTGTAATGCGTGGACGAACTGCCTTGACTTTTCCGTCAGTTGCTGCAGATATTCCGGTGTAATGGCCGCTTTGGCGTTGACGAGCGCGCTGCCGATGCCGAAACCGGCGGCGCCCGCCTTCCGGAATTCCCCGATATTGTCGGGCGTGATGCCGCCCGTTGGCAGGAGGTGCATTTTGGGCAGCGGCGCGGAAATATCCCTGATGTAAGCGGGAGATGTGGCCGGGAATACCTTGATCATATCCGCACCCTGCTTCCAGGCCGCGTAAACCTCCGTAGCCGTGTACGCCCCGGGAATGCTCACGATCCCCAGTTCGCGGGCGGTTTCGATCACCGATGGTTCGAGGATGGGAGAGAGGATGAACTTTGCACCAGCGGCGGCGGCTTCGCGGGCCGTGGGTGCTTCCAGGACGGTGCCGGCGCCGATGATCATTTTATCGCCCATTTTTGCGGACACTTCGCGGATAACGTGTAGCGGATCTTCGGAGTTCATCGTCACTTCCAGCAGGCGGATCCCGCCGGCATACATGGCTTCCGCAAGCGGGAGCACGTTTTCCGGCTTCACGCCGCGCACAATGGCGATGATCCTGTGCTCGAGGATGTGGGATAGTACTGACATGGAATTTTCGGGCTTGTGTTGCAGTAAGTAAGATAAAAACAAATAAGTGTATTTTCAACGTTTTTCATCTCCCTACCCGCAACGGCCCTTTTCCCCAAATAAAAAATCCGCGCCGGCTGCTAAGCTGGCGCGGATTTGAAATCTCCCGGTCATTAATGACCGCCCAATAAAAACACGCTATCCCCGTAGAACCCGGATGTATTGAGAAAGCCCGTCACAGCTTTCATATCGGCATAATTCAGGGAGATGATCTCGCGGAGGGCCTTTTTCTTGTCTTTCGCCTGTTCATAATAGGCCTTGCTGATCGCGTATCCCATGAAATAGCCCAGGTCGCCCACGGCTACCTTATTGCCATTGTACAGCCAGTTCGAATAATCTTCGGAATACATTTCTTTCTGGAACTGCGCTTTCAGTTCGGGCAAATGTTTGTTGCCATACAGGATATAGGAATGGGTGAGGGGCTCACCGATCACCAGTTCCGTCACGAAATCGCAGGCGCCTTCGTAAATGCATTGCCCGAGGAGGGACTTCCCTTCGGTGGATTGCTGCGTATGCACGTATTCATGGACGGAAACGGGGATGATGTTGTTCGTTTCCTTCGACTGGAAGAAATTGGCCAGCCGTTTATCCGGGAACTCCGACACATCGGTGTATTTGTTGCCCATGGTGATTTCCGTGCCGATGAGCGCCGTGGAATCGATGGCCACGCCGGCGGCGCGGATGGCCGTGATGGAGAAATACATGTTGGCCGGCCGCAGTTCCGGGTACAGTTCCCGGAATTTTTCGATGTATTGCTGGATGACGGGCACCTGGGGCTGCACCTGCATCGTGTTCGGACGGATAGACGCCCAGAATTTCGGGTATTTGCGGATGGTTTCCACGAGCTTGCGCGCGTCGAAGTTCCGGAGCTGCATGAAACGCTTCAGCCCGGCGGTCCCCTTGTCGATATACAAAACCTGCATGATCCCGACCTGGCGCTCAGCGTCCTGCGTAGCCTGCACGCTGTCGAAAGCCGTCCAGAAATGTGCGATATCGGAAGTAAATACGTTGTCTGATCGCTGTGCGGAAACTTTACCGGCTCCCGTCCCTAAAATCACGGAAAAGGCCAGCAGGAAAGGGTTACGAAAAATGAATCTACTCAATTGGCATGGATTTATTTGGATCGGATGTTGGGCAGGGGCGCGGCGTCCCGCTTTTCCCGGTGGCTAATTTACCGTATTATTGGCATCTGACAACACCCGATCATGACCACTTCCGATCCCATTCTGTCATTTCTTTCCGCATACAACGGTCCCGTCCGCGAAAACGCGCTGCGGCTGCGGGAAATCATCCTTTCCATGCTGCCCGGCGTCACCGAACAGGCCCCATAAAAAACCGGCCCCGCAAAAATTGCAGAGCCGGCCTGGTCAATAAAACGATGGATATCAGTTTTTCGGTGTAAATATTTTCACGACGCCGTCGTCTTCGCTGCTCACGATGAGGAGGCTCTTTTTCGTAGGACTATCCTTCGCCGGTACAAACAACACACCTTCGGGCGCATCGCCCACTTTCAGGATGTTGAGGAATTGCGGACTGATGGGGTTGGTCACGTCGTACACAGCCACCGCGTCTACACGCTCCATGCCTACGAACGCAACGGTTTTCTTGCCCATCACGCCCAGCGCGATGCCTTCCGGTTCGATGCTTTTATCGTCGCTGCGGCCATCTTCATAAATGCCGGCTTCTTTGGCTTTCACGTCCAGTTCGTTTTTGCTGTCGAACAGTTGTGCGCCGGTGTTGCCGTTCCAAACGGAAAAGGAACGGGCGCCGAAGGAATAAAGCGCCTCGTACAGTCCGTCGCCGTTAGCATCGCCGAGGGTTTTGGTAACGTTGAGGCGGCCCAGCACGGCATCCGCTTTCAGCGCGGCAGCATCGGGGAATACGGCAGGGTCGAGGGAAATGGATTTGATGCGCTTGTTTTCGGCATACGCGTCCCACTCGCGGACGTCTCCTTCGTTGGCGGTGAACAGGTGCGGCACGCCGCCATTCACGAGCACGGCGATGGCATCGGGCTGGTACATGCCTTTCACGGGCCATTTTTTGAAGGTAACGCCACCGTCGCTGTCAGACAGGTCCACGGCATTGGCGTCTGTATTGTAATCCTTGAATCCCAGCGGAAAAATGTCGGTAATGGTTTTCGCCGCGAGATCGATTTTCGCGATGGCGTTGTTTTCCTGCAGCGTTACCCAGGCGGTTTTGGAATCCGGGGCAACGGTGATGTATTCCGGCTCGATGCCTGCGGTGAAAGTACTGCCGGCAGGCCCGAAGTTGCGGAATCCCTTAGCGGCAAGCGTCGCTTCCTGCGCGGCAAAACCGCTGAAATCGAGGTGCGTGGCGGTATAGTTGTTTTCTATGTTGATGATGGTCACGGTACCTGCGGGATCGGCGGAGTAATCGGTAGCGGGCTCGCCTTCGTTGGCAGTCAGGATGAGCTTACCGTCGGGCGAAAACGTCACCATATCGGGCAGTGCACCGGTAGGGATGGTTTTGATGAGGGAAAGGTCGGAAGTGCTGAACACGTCTACCCGGCCGGCCAACGTTTTGTTCGTAGCCTCGATGGCGGCAGCCAATTTACCGTTGCTTACGGCCAGACTGTTCACGTTTCCGCCGTTGGTGAGGATATCCTTTTTCAGGTCGGTGATTTTGGAGGGATCGGTGAGGTCGAGCACCTTGATCATGTTGGTGCCGTCGTTCTTCACCACGAAGAGGCGTTTGGTGGCGGGATCGTAGGCGCTGATTTCGGCGGCGCCGGCTTCGCCGATGTCGATAGACCCGATTTCCGCGAATGAGGATGGATCTTCGGTAATTTCGGTCCCGGGGTCATTCTTCACATCGTCTTTCGAACAGGCGGCCAATGCCGTCATAGCCGCGATGGGCAAAATGTACTTGATTTTCGTGCGCATGTATCAGATAGGTTTTATACCGCGCAAGAGTAGGGAAGATGTATGACCGCGATGTAAACCGCAGGTTATGATATTGTTACCAAAGGCAGTCTGGTTTAGATCTGCTTTTCGGTCCACGCTTTGGTGGCGGCGGTCAGCAGTGAAATGACGTCGGTTTTGCCGGCTTTGAACGAATGGTCTGCCCCTTCGAATTTCTCGAGCGTGGCCGTGGGGAGCGATTTGCAGACGGAAGCGATCATGTCCCAGGTAGCCAGCGTGTCTTTCGAACCTTGCAGGAACAGCATGGGAATGTGGATGTGGTGGAGATGTTCGGCACGGTCGATGGAGGGTTTACCGGCGGGGTGGAGCGGAAATCCGAAGAAAACGATCCCTTTCACCAGTGCATCCGGGTGGGTGGAAATGTATTGGGACGTCATTCTGCCGCCGAAAGATTTGCCGCTGGCGAACAGGGGGATCCCCGGCGCGAGGGTGCCCGCTTTTTCGATGGCCGCCGCAATGGCTGCCTGCGCCACCGCCGGCGAATCGGGCCGTTTCTTCTGCTGCTCCGTAAATGGGAAATTGAACCGCAGCGTAGCGATGCCGGCTTTGGACAACGATTCCGCGAGAGCTTCCATGAACGGATGGTCCATGCCAGCACCCGCGCCATGCGCCAGCGTCATCACGCACACCGGGTTCGCGGGAGAAACATATTTTGCCGAAACCTTGCCGATCTCCGGCGAAACCTTTATCTGTAAGGATTTTGTGCTCATAACCGTAAAATTACATCATCTCATCAAAACGAAATACCCCGTCAAACCTGCAATTCAATGTTGACAGCCGTTCCCGCACCGGGCGACGAGTCAATGTCCAGCCGGCCCTTCATGTACTGTACCCTCGACCGGATGTTCGACAACCCGATCCCTCCGGCAGCGGCATTCATATCGAACCCGCGGCCATTATCTTCCGCCGTGATATAGAACATATGTTCTTCGTGGATGCATTGCAGCAGGATTTTACTCGCTCTTCCATGGCGTATCGCGTTCGACAACACCTCCTGCACGATGCGGTAAATATTGGCCTGCGCGGTGTGCGGCAAATCGCCGCCGGGGCCCGACCATTGGAATTCAATTTCCAGTTCTTCGTTCGCCAGCCCGTCGCACAGGTCGGTGATCGCCGAGCGGAGGCCCACTTTCAGGAGGCTTTCCGGCATCATATTATGCGCGATGCGCCGCAATTCGGACATGGAATCTTCGAGGAGGTACATTACTTCGTCCAGCTGCCCGTTAACCTGCTTCTTCTGTTGCCCTGCCAGCTTGATGCGGATCCCCGCCAGGGAGCCGCCCAGACCGTCGTGCAGATCGCGCGCCAGGCGGCGGCGCTCCTTTTCTTCCCCTTCCAGTAAGGCATTCGCCACTTTCAATTCCTGCCGCTGTTCGATTTCCTTCACCTGCTGGCGCGCCTGCTTCTTGCTGGTCCGGTAAAACACGATCAGCGACAGCGTAGCCACCAGCAACAGCAATCCCGCTACGCCCAGCAGCCCGTTCCAGAGGCGCTGGTTCTTTTGGGTCATAAGCGCGTCCTGTTTTTCGGCCTGCAACTGGATGATGCGTTTCTCCTTTTCGGCGGTATTGTATTTGGTTTCTATCCGGGCGATGTCGGTCTTCATTTTTTCGGGGTAGGTGCTGTCGCGCTCGTCGCTATAGCGTTGCAGCCATTCATGCGCTTTGGGGATATTGCCCATTTTCTCGTACGTTTTCGCCATACTTTGGAAATACAGCATCCGGTTGCCATCGAGGTTCACGGGTATTTCGTCGATCGCTTTTTGCAGGGTTTCCAATGCCTCGCCATAATGCCCCATGTCGTGCTGGATCTTATACTGCATGAACCGCAGTTCGGCAGACTTGTAGGTTTTATCCATTTTTTCGGCCAGCAGGATGCCGCGCCGCGCGTGGAACAGCCCTTGTTCCCAGGCTTTTGCGGCATGGCAATATTTGATAGCGGCGATGTGGTAATCGATATTGAACTCGGATGCAGGATAGGGCCGTAACAGTTCCCCGGCGCGGTCGATCATGATTTTGGCCTGCGCGAGGCTGTCCATATAGCAATAGTTATTGGCGGCGTAGAGCGTTGTCGTGAGCCGGTCGTGCATATTGGGTGAGCTTCTGGCGTAACATTCGAAACTTTTGTCGAAGTAAACAGCCGCCTTCCCATATTCCTGGATATTCATGAAGATCATCCCCACATCCGTATAATAACTCCCGACCCGTGCTGTCTCGCCCGCTTTCTCCGCCAGGGGGATGGATTTGGTGATGATGAGATGCACCATTTCGGATTCATTGTCTTTCCGTTGATAGATGGCCCCCATGTTCCGCCAGGCCCGGGCCTGGTAAACGTAACTTTCTTTCGTGAGGAACTGGCTGAACCGGTTGGCGGATTCCTCATACAACGCCAAAGCCCGGTCGTAGTCCAGGTCGAAGTAAAACCCCGCTTCGAAAAATGTGCCCATGGCCTGGAGGTATCCGTTTTGCCCGGCGAGGCGTTTCCCCAGCTCCAGGTGCTGGCGGGAGCGGGCGGTGTCCGAATACGACCAGAAGTCGGACAACTGGAAGCTGGCACAGGCGCGGATACTGTCGTTCGCACCGTTTTTCTCCAGCTGGAGCAGACTGTCCACATATCGTGTTTCGTTGACCACCGGCTGCGCTGAAGCGACGAAGGCGACAAGGGTTAAAAGAAAAGTGAAAAAGCTTGTTTTCATATAGTCGGGCTGCTGCAAAATGATGGCCCCGGGCATATGGTCCCAGATGCTGCATGGTTTTAATGATCGGAGGTTAAAAATACCGATGTTTGGGTAGAAAACAATCGCCGGGAAATTTGGGTTGGGGCTGGATAAGAAAAGCCGCAGGGCCGGCGGGCCCGTGCGGCTTTCTGGAGTTATTCGTTGCAGGTATCAGTATTGAACGACGATTTTCCCGATGGTGCGCCCGCTTTCGAGCTGCTGGTGCGCTTTTTTGAAGTTGGCGGCGGTGAGGCCCGGGAGGGTTTCGGTGAGCGTAGGCAGGAGGGTGCCTTCGTCCAGCAGCGCCGCCACTTTGGTGAGGATCTCGTGCTGCGCCTGCATATCGGGCGTTTCGAAACTGGCACGGGTGAACATCAATTCCCAATGGAAGCTCACGGATTTGCCTTTCAGCTTGCGGATATCGACCCCTTCGGCCGGGTCGCTGATGGAGCCGATGCGGCCCTGCGGCACGATGAGCTCCGCCATGGGCTCCCAGTAACGGATAAGGTCTACCAGGTCCACGATGAAGTCGATGTTTTGAAAACCCGCTGCCCGCACGGCTTCCACGAGGTTTGCATGGTCAACCACCACATCGGCGCCCATTTTCCGGCACCATTCCGCCGATTCCGGCCGTGAGGCGGTAGCGATCACCGTAAGCCCGGCGATCTTCTTCGCCAGCTGGATGGCGATGGAGCCCACGCCGCCGGCGCCCCCGATAATGAGGATGGTTTTGCCTTTATCCCGCTCACCGATCCCCATGCGGTCGAACAGCAATTCCCAGGCCGTGAGGGCGGTAAGTGGGATGGCGGCGGCCTCGGCTGGACTCAGCCGTTGCGGCGCTTTCCCCACGATCCTTTCGTCTACGAGTTGGTATTCGGCGTTGCTGCCGGGCTTGCGGATGTCTCCGGCGTAATACACGGCGTCTCCCGGCTGGAAGAGCGATGCCGTATCACCCACGGCCTCCACTACACCGTACGCGTCCCAACCGATGATCTTCGGCGCGGGAAGGGGCTGATCTTTGGCGGAATTTCGGCGAACTTTATAATCGACCGGGTTCACCGAGGCCGCGGCAATCTTCACGAGGAGTTGCCGGCCGGAGGGTACCGGTTTATCGGTATCGAATTCGATGAAACTGTCTGTTTCGGTAATGGGCAGCGATTGCCTGAATCCTATGGCTTTCATGTGCTTTTTGTATTTTAAGCAAATTTATACCAGTCAACGGGATGTTTACCAGTATATTTCTACCTAAATATTGTATAATTTCGCGCTATGCGCACGCAACAATTATATGAGCCATACGCATTCCAGGTGGAGACGCTGGATGAAATGCCGGAATTGATGCCCAACAAGCACTTTTTCGAACTGGTATATATCCTGTCTGGAACGGGCCGGCATTGCATCAACCAGCATACGTTCGATTATGGCGCCAATCATATGTTCCTCATCACCCCGCAGGATTGCAGCCGGATAGACATCGCGTCCACCACCACCTTTTTCATCCTCCGGTTCAGCAATATCTATCTCAAAACGAACGCCCTCACCCTGGAAAACATCCGGCGGCTGGAGTTCATCCTGCAGAATGCCAACCACAAACCCGGTTGCATCCTGAAAAACCTGGCCGATAAACAGCTCATCCGCCCTATGATCGAAGGCATCATCCGGGAGTCCGTAAACCAGGACCTGTACGACCGCGAGATCATCCACCAGCTCGTCAACAGCATCATCTTACTGGTGGCCAGGAACATCGCCAAATACCTCCCCGAAAAAGTGGACGCCAATTCGGAAGAAAAAATTCAGGACATCATCGGCTACATCCAGCAACATATCTACGAACCGGAAGCCCTGCGCACCGCGGCTATCGCACAGCATTTCGGGATGTCGGAAAATTACCTGGGGAAGTATTTCAAGAAGCACTGCAACGAAACGCTGCAATCCTACACCGCCAATTACAAACTTACGCTCATCGAGCACCGCCTCCGCCACAGCGACCGGCGGATCAACGAGATCGTGCATGAACTGGGGTTTAACGATGAAAGCCACCTCAATAAATTCTTCAAACAGAAAAAAGGCGTCAGTCCCCGGCAATACCGGCTGGAGCTGCAAAACGCCGCCGGCCATCCTTCTTAACAGGAATAAAACATTCCACGGCTAAACTTTCCCGAAAAAGTTCCGCATCTTGGGAAAAGAAACAATGCTTCGCGCTATCATGAAAACGATCCTCTTTTCCCTGGTGGCCCTTTTCGCCGCCCATACCTCCAACGCACAGACCTCCCGTGCAGACAGTATCCTGGCCGATTTCAGGAAAAATCCGGACCACGTACTGGTAGCCGCCCACCGTGCCGCGCATACGCACTTTCCCGAAAATTCCATCCCGGCGATCCGGGAAGCCATCCGCCTCGGGGTCGATATCGCCGAACTGGATGTGCAACGTACGAAAGACGGCGTTTTCGTGTTGATGCACGACCGCACCATTACGCGCACCACCGGCCAGCCGGGCTCCGTGGCCGACTATACGCTGGCCGAACTGCAAAAATTCCCGCTGCTCCATAACGGTCAACCGACGAAAGAACGCATCCCCACTTTCCGCGACGCGTTGCTGGCCGCGAAAGGCAACATATTGATCGATGTGGATTTTAAGGTAGACGGGATAGAAGCTGCGAAAGACTGCTTCGCCCTCATCCACAAAACCGGCATGGCGCCGCATGTACTTTTCTTCCTCTACGACCATCCCGATGCGGCCATCCTGGGTGCGCACGACGCCTTCATGCCCATCATGCCGCGTACCCGCGATGTGGCCAGCACGCATGAAACACTGGGCTATGGCAAGTTTCCGGCGCTTCATCTCGACGAGACGTTCTATTCCGACCGCCTGGCAGACAGCGTCCGCGCTACCGGCGCGCGGGTATGGATGAACGCGCTCGGCGAGTTCGATAAAAAGGAACAGGCACAGCGGGGCGCGGGGTTCGACAGCTTTTTCCAATCCTTTCCCCGCACCGGCATCGTGCAAACCGATTTGCCCGGCGAGCTGGTCGAGTATCTCCGGAAGAAGGGGAAACACCGTTTATAATATCTCGATAAACCCGTCTGTTCCGTTCACGCGGATCCGCTGCCCGTCCGCAATCAGGCGGGTAGCGTTGTCTACGCCCACCACGGCCGGTAATCCATATTCCCGGGCGATGACGGCGCCATGGGTCATGAGGCCGCCTACTTCGGTGACGAGGCCGCTGATGGCGACGAACAGGGGCGTCCAGCTGGGATCGGTGAACGTGGTAACGAGGATGTCGCCCGGTTCGAGGACGGCGGCTTCCATATCGAGGATCACGCGGGCGCGGCCTTCGATGGTACCGGAAGACACCGGCAATCCGGCGATGGCGCCTGCCGGGAGGTTTTCGCGACGGTAATTTCCCGTGAGCACTTCGCCTTCGGAAGTGATGACGCGCGGCGGCATGAGTTTTTCGTACCCGATGAAATCTTCCTTTCTTTTTTGAAGGAGATTTTTATCGATTTGACGGGTGCCAACCAATTCCCGGATTTCCTCCAGCGAACAATAGAAAATATCTTCCCTGTCCGCTAAAACCTTCGACTGCACCAGCTTTTCAGCTTCTTTCAGCAAAGCTTTCTTATACAGGGCATAATGGCTCACGATCGTGTATTTCGGGTATTCCCGGAAGCCGATGAGGTTACGCATGAGGCGGATCATACGATGCGTTTCGGCGGCTTTCCTGTCGCCGTCGGGCAAAGCGCGCAGTTTTTGGAGGAGGCGTTGCTCCATGTTTTCCGCTTCGCGGCGGCCCTGTTCGAACTTTTGCCGGGCGGCGCCGTGTGAAAAGGCGCGCACGTTGCCGAGCAGGATGGGGACCAGCGCCGCGGGGTGCTCGTGCCATCGGGGCCTGGTGATATCGATTTCGCCGGGGCATCGCATGCCGTAGGTTGCCAGGAAAGCCAGCAGGGCTTCGTGTACATGGTTGCCGCCTTTGAGCTGTAAAAGGGTGTCGGGAAATCCGTCCAGCTGGCCGCTTTCGAGGTAGTTGACGATTGCCGGATATGGGCGGATGGTGTCGGCCACGTCCATCAGCGCAAGGCCCATTTCGGAAGTGATGTTGTTGGGAACGGATTGGGTGAGCGTATCGGCCACGTTCGTTTCCCCGAGCCATTCTTTTATTTGGTCGTTGATCCAGTGCGTGGCGTTCATACCGGTCATCACCACGCCGAAAAAATCAGGGGAGGAGCGGCGCTCTTTCGCCCGGCGACTGTCGTCCACGATAAAATCGATCAGCTCCACGCCGGATTTCGTGGAGATGGTTTCCGCCAGTTCGGCGATGGCCTTGTTCCCGCTTTCCATGAGCGTCTGCACAATGGCGGGATCGTAGGTGTTGAGGGTTTCATAATCGGGCGGCTGGATGCCGGGGCCGGGAGCGGGGAGGGATTCGTTTTCGGGATCGGGGATGAAATTGCCGCGGTCGATGAGGGATTGAAGGGCGTCGCGCATGAGGGGGTCTGATTTCCCGAAAAGGTTGAGCATGAACGCGCGCCGGGGCGAAGTCAGCTCCGGCATCACATCCACGAAAATCCTGCCGCCGGCCGTGGCCATGGGCCTACCGGCGGTTAACATGAAGAACGATATGCCGAGGGGCTTCATCGCATCCGTCATCATTTGCTGGTGGCCGGTGGATAAATACACGCGATGGGAATCGTCGTTTTCTTCGGGGACCGGGTACAGCGTGGTGATGGGCCGGCTTTGTACGATGTAGTATTTCCCGCCAGCATAGCACCATTCGATGTCCTGCGGCGCTTTAAAATGCGCTTCGATCTGTTTACCGGTGCGCGCCAGTGCCAGGATTTGATCGTCCGTCAAAGCCTGTTCCCGCTGGTGTTCCGGGGAAATGGGCCGTTCTGCAGTGCCGCCGTTTTCCGAAGCGAATATGCCCAGTTGCTTGCTTGAAATACGCTTTTCCAATATCTGCCCGTCCCTGACCTTGTAAACGTCCGGGTTCACTTTCCCACCAACGAGTGCTTCGCCCAGGCCGAACCCCGCGTCGATAGACACCACTTTGCGGTTACCGGAAACCGGGTCGGCGGTGAACATGATCCCCGAAACTTCCGGGAAGATCATTTCCTGTACAACCACCGCCAGCAACACTTTCCGGTGATCAAAGCCTTGCTGCATCCGGTAAACGACGGCCCTTTCCGTAAACAACGATGCCCAGCATTTGCGGATGTTCGCCAAAATATCTTCGATGCCGGAGATGTTGAGGAACGAGTCTTGCTGCCCCGCGAAAGACGCCGTGGGAAGGTCTTCCGCCGTTGCGCTCGACCGTATCGCGAAAGCTGTTCCTGCGTTAAAGTCAGCCAGTTTTTTTGTTATTGCAGCGATGAGTTTTTCAGGTAGCGGCGCGTTTTCAATGGACGAACGTATCGCGGCGCTGATGCGGGCGATGGATGGGCGGTCGCCGGGTTGCACGCGTTCGAGTTCCGTAATGTCTTTTTTGATGTGCGCATTTCCGTCGATGAGGGATCGAAAGGCTTCCGTTGTGACACAAAAGCCCCGTGGTACGGTGATCCCTTCCATTTTCCCCAGTTCCCCGAGGTTCGCGCCTTTGCCGCCGGCCAGGGAGATCATCGATGCGTTGGTTTCCTGCAAATCGAGAAGGTTACTTTCCATTTGATCGTTGGGTTTTGGTAGGTGGATGATGGAGCGATTGCGTGGTGGTTTTCCGCAAAACGAGAAAGTTATTTTCCATCTGCTTTTTGTTTTTTGGCAGGTGGATGATGGAGCGATTGCGTAGTGGATTCCATGAGCGCGATCGCTTTTTCGAAGTAGGTGGCGATGACTTGCTGTTCTGCTTCCGAAAACGAAGCCAGCAGCGCGGTGGATTCCTGGCGAAACTCCCGGTACAGGGGTTCCAGGAGCTGCTGTATTTTTTGGGTGACGGGCTCGATGATCACTTTGCGGCGGTCGTTTTCCGCGAAGCGCCGTTTCACCAGTTTTCTTTTCTCGAACCGGTCGATCAGTCCTGTTACAGCGCCCGTGGTGAGCCCGGTCAAGGCAGACAGTTCGCCAGCCGTCATTTGTCCTTTCTGGATGAGGAAGCCCAGGTATTTATGGTCCGTCCCCGACAGACCGGCTTTACGGGCCACGGCTTCGTGCATTTGGATCGACGAAAAAGCAAAATGCTGGCTGAGTTTCCGGAGGATGGTGATATCGCCTGTTTCCATACTTTATCTTATTGAATTAATATCTTAGTTACTAAGATAATATTTTTGGATGTTAAAAGTCGGAGTGGAGGGATAAAATTTTGACCAAACCAACGGTTATCCGCTGCTTTCATTTGACATACAATCGTTTATAGCCCCAATCCTCGTTGTATGCAGACAGTAATCCTTCAGCCAGAAAATCCCAGAAGCCATTGCTGTGTTAAAACCCAAATCCCACAAACAACTTTGACATGCAATCGTTTATAACCCAATCCCCCGTTGCCTGCAACTAGTAATCCTCCAGCCCCAGAAATCCCCCCTGAAGACACTGCTGGGTTAAAACCCAATTCACACTAACAACTTTGAAATGCTAATTTTTTTAGTACTTTTGCTAAAGACTTACGCAAGCGATCATTGGTGCATGGAACCGGCAAAACAAGATATCATCCAGGATTTGCGGAGGGAAATCCTCCGGCTCCAGGGCTTAAAGGCAGCCACCACCGAAATCCCGGAAGATTTCGGCCTCAGCGCCATCAGCCATGTTTTCCCGCAGGGCGTTTTCCCGACCGGTGTGATCCATGAACTGACAACCGCCGAATCGCCCATGTCCGCCACCAGCGGCTTCGCCTGTTATTTACTGAGCCGCCTCATGCGCAGGGGCACCGTTTCCGCCTGGATCTCCACACACCGCACCTTATTCCCGCCCGCACTTGCCGGTTACGGCATCGAGCCAGACCGCATCCTTTTTATCGACGCCGCCAGCGGCCGCGATGCACTCTGGGCCATGGAAGAAGCCCTCCGCTGCGATCAACTGGCCGCCGTGGTCGGTGAAGTCCGCGACCTCGATTTCACCGCCTCCCGCCGCTTACAACTCGCGGTAGAGAAAAGCAAAGTCACCGGCCTGGTATTACGCCCTTCCGGCAGCAGGCTCGTTCAAAACGCCTGTGTTTCGCGCTGGCACATCTCCTCTCTGCCCAGCACACCTTCCTCCGGCCTCCCCGGCGTAGGCCACGCCCGCTGGAAAGTAGAGCTCCTCAAAATGAGAGGCGGCAAAACCGGGATGTGGGAAATGGAATGGACACCCGAAACCCTGCACATCCTTTCTCCGGCCAAAACACCGGTTACCGCAGACGAATGGAGGAAAATCGGGTAGCATGGAACAGCGGTACGTTTCAATATGGTTCCGTCACCTCCTGACGGACTGGATGGCCATCCGCACCCCGGCGCTCACCGGAACGGCCTTCGTATTCACTACCAAAGACAGGGGCAGGAACATGGTTTCCCACGCCAGTGCCACCGCACAATCCGCCGGCATCGCACCCGGCATGCTGCTCACGGATGCGCGGGCACGTGTAAACGCGCTACAGGATTTCGAATTGCCCGAAAACCAGGAAACGCACATCCTCCAAAAAATCGCCAACTGGTGCCTGCGCTTCACGCCCGCCGTGGCCCTGGACGCGCCCGACGGACTGCTATTGAACGTGACCGGCTGCGCGCATCTATGGGGTGGGGAAGCGGCTTACCTGTCTGATTTGATGGAAAAGCTCACCGCATTCGGGTACATCCTGAACGCAGGCATGGCACCTTCGCCTGGCAGCGCCTGGGCCATCGCGCGCTTCGGCTCCGCCAGTCAGATCATTCCCAATGGCGATCAGCTCAAAGCCTTGCTTGGCTTACCTCCCGCGGCATTGCGCCTGGAGCAGCACACCGTAAACCGCCTCTATCAGCTGGGCCTGGAACGGATCGAAGATTTCATCAAAATGCCGCGCCCCATGCTCCGCCGCCGGTTCGGCCCGCTATTGCTCACCCGGATCGACCAGGCGCTGGGCTACGAAGCCGAGCCCCTGACTTACATCCAGCCACCCGTTCCCTACAACGAGCGCCTCCCGTGCCTGGAGCCCATCATGACCGCCACCGGCGTCACCATTGCACTCGAGCGCCTGTTGGAACACCTCTGCGCACGCCTCCAGGCAGAAGGCCAGGGCCTCCGGAAAGCCACGTTGCTGGCCTATCGCATCGACGGTAAAACCATTTCCATCCAAATCACCAGCAACCATGCCTCCAGCCATGCCGCGCATCTGCTGCACCTGTTTTCCATCCGCATCCCGCAGCTGGAGCCAGGCCCCGGCATCGAAACCTTCGTTTTGCAGGCGGAGCGCGTGCAGCCCGTAGCATCCACGCAGGAAGGGATTTGGCGCAGCAACGGCGGCTTGCAGGATGTGGCGATCGCTGAAATGCTGGACAGGGTTACCGCCAAACTCGGCCCGAACGTCATCGGCCGGTACATGCCCCAGGCACAGCACTGGCCGGAACAATCGTACCGGGTTACCGACAGTCTTACCGACAACCCCTCCATCGCCTGGCCGGAAAAACTGCGCCCGGTCTCCCTGCTCGCAAAACCCCAGCCCATTACCGTCACGGCCCCGATCCCGGATTATCCGCCCATGCTCTTCATCATGAACGGAAAAATCCACACCATCAAAAAAGCCGACGGGCCGGAACGCATCGAACGGGCGTGGTGGACAGACGCCGGCGAACACCGCGATTATTACATCGTGGAAGACCACGAAGGCCGCCGCTTCTGGATTTTCCGGCTGGGCCATTACGATCCGGAAAAACCCGCCGGATGGTTCGTCCATGGTTATTTCCCCTGAACAAAAACTTTAACGGTATGGCATATACGGAATTACAGGTCACCAGCAACTTCTCCTTCCTGCAAGGGGCCAGTCACCCCGATGAACTGGTGGAGGAATCGGCGATCCTGAAATATAGCGCGCTCGCCATTACCGACCACAATACCATGGCCGGCATCGTGCGGGCACATACGGCCGCGAAGGCTTTCGGCATCCGGCTCATCGTGGGCTGCAGGCTCAACCTGACCGACGGGCCAGGCTTGCTGGCATTCCCGACAGACGCGGCAGCTTACGGCAATATCTCGACGCTGCTGTCTACCGGGAACATGCGCGCAGAAAAGGGGAGATGCGATATTGCGCGGTCGGACCTGGCGAAATATGCGAAGGGAAGCCGTTTCATCGTTATTCCCCCAGCTACCCTCAACCGCTCCTTCACCTTCGATCCCGTTTTCGAGCGGCAAATGGGCGATTACCACGATCTCCTCGGCGATCAGCTCTACATCGCCGCCAGCCATGGTTATATGGGAGACGACCGCAAGCGGATCTTCCGCATCCAGCAATTGGCGGGACGCTTCAAAGCGCCCATGGTGGCTACGAACGACGTCCATTACCATACTGCCGAAAGGCGCCAGTTGCAGGACGTGCTGACCTGCATCCGTAACAAATGTACCATCGCCACGGCGGGTTACCTGCTGCATCCCAACGCGGAGCGGCATTTGAAGACTTCCCGGGAAATGGAGCGCCTGTTCCGCCAATACCCCGACGCCATCGGGCGGACGCAGGAGATTGCCGAAGCGGCACGTTTTTCCCTCGACCAGCTCACCTACGTCTATCCCCGGGAAATCACGCGGGAAGGGCGTTCCCCGCAAGCGGAACTGGAAGTGCTGGCCTGGGAAGGCGCCCATGAACGGTATGGACGGATCATCCCCCAACAAATCCAGACCGACATCCGGAAGGAGCTGGATTTTATCGAAAGAATGGAATACGCGCCGTTTTTCCTCACCGTGTACGATGTGGTCCGATATTGCAAAGCAAATGGAATTCTTTGCCAGGGGCGCGGATCTGCAGCCAACTCCACCGTTTGTTTCGTAACGGGCATTACGTCTGTAGACCCCACCAAATTCTCCCTGCTGTTCGAACGTTTCGCATCCGCCGCCCGCCGCGAACCGCCCGATATCGATCTCGACATCGAACATGAGCGGCGCGAAGAAGTGATCCAGTACCTCTACAACAAATACGGCCGGCATCGGGCCGCCATCATCGCTACCGTTACCCAGCAACGCACCAAAGGCGCCATTCTCGATGTGGGCAAGGCGATGGGGCTTTCCACGGAAACGACCAGCAAGCTGGGCGGCCTCGTCCATGAAGAAGATGACGAACATGCCGGCGAAGCGGCGATGAAGGAACTGGGCCTCAACGCCAAAGACCCGCATTTGCAGAAAGTGCTCGCTATTACCCGGCAGTACGTGGGATTTCCGCGGCAATTGGGCCAGCATGTCGGCGGGTTCGTGATCACGGACGGCAGGCTGTCTGACCTCTGTCCCGTTTTCCCGGCGCGCATGGAAAACCGCAGCAACATCGAATGGAACAAAGACGATATCGATGAACTGGGCTTCGTGAAAGTGGACGTGCTGGCGCTGGGGATGCTGACCTGCATCCGTAAATCGTTCCAGCTGCTGAAAGCGCATTACGGCCGCGACCTTACGCTGGCCACCGTTCCGCAAGACGATCCGGCGGTGTATAAAATGATCAGTGCGGCGGATACGATCGGGGTTTTCCAGATCGAAAGCCGCGCGCAGATGTCGATGCTTCCGCGGCTGGCGCCAAAAACGTTTTACGATCTCGTGGTGGAAGTGGCGATCGTAAGGCCCGGGCCCATCCAGGGCAACATGGTGCATCCTTACCTGCGGCGGCGCATGGGCCTGGAACCGGTCAGATATCCGTCGCCGGAGCTGGAGCAGATTCTCGGGCGCACCCTCGGCATCCCGCTCTTCCAGGAACAGGCCATGAAAATCGCGATCGTGGCGGCGGGGTTCACGGCCGAGGAAGCAGACCTGTTGCGCCGCAGTATGGCCAGCTTCAAGGTGAACGGGACGTTATTCAAGTTTGAAAAGAAACTGGTGGAAGGGATGACTGCCCGCGGGTACGACCGCGAATTTGCGCAGAATATCTTCGAGCAGCTGAAGGGATTCGGGAGTTATGGTTTCCCGGAAAGCCACGCCGCTTCTTTCGCTTTGCTGGTCTACATTTCGGCCTGGATCAAATGCCATTATCCGGATGTGTTCGCCTGTGCTTTGCTGAACGCCCAGCCCATGGGCTTCTACGCGCCCGCCCAGATCGTTGCCGACGCGAAACGGCATGGGGTGGAGGTGTTGCCTGTAGACGTGAATATCTCCGAATGGGACAATACCCTCGCGCCCTCCAACGGAAAATACCACGCCATGCGCCTGGGCCTCCGGCAGGTGAAAGGCGTACAGCAGGCGGAGATGGATGTTATGATAGCGCACCGCAAAACCGGCTACCAGCGCGTTTCCCAGCTGCGGGACGCAGGCGTAAGCCAGGCCATGATCGAGAAGCTCGCAGAAGCCGACGCGTTCCGGTCTATCGGCATCGACCGGCGGCGCGCGCTGTGGGAGGCCGCGGCGTTGACAGACAGGCCCACAGGCATGTTCTCCGGTCAGGCCGTAGAAACGAAACCGGAATCGCAATTATCGCTGCCATTGATGACCGAAGCCCAGCACGTGGTGCAGGATTACGCTACCACCTCCCTTTCCCTCAAAGCCCATCCCCTGAACTTTTTACGCCCCCGGCTGGAGATGCTGGGGGCCGTCACTTCTGCCGCGCTAGAAGCCCTGGGCCAGGGCGCCTTCGTTAAGCTGGCGGGCCTGGTGCTGGTGCGGCAGCGGCCGCCCACCGCCAAAAACGTCACGTTTATTACGCTGGAAGACGAATCGGGAAGCTGCAACCTCATCGTGTATGAAGCCGTTTTCGAGAAGTTCAAACATGCGATTTTGCAGGCGGATTTGTTACTGATCGAAGGGAAAGTGCAGCGGGAACAAAAAGTGATGCACATCGTGGTGAGCGCGGCGCACGACATCAGTAAAATGCTGGCCGGCCTTTCGAAATCCGGGAAAAGGATGTACGATGGCGGCGGGGAAGAACGGCCGAAAGGGAAGGTGTTCCCCGGGTCGAGGGATTTCAAGTAAAGCTGTCGTTTTTAACCCTGTTAATTGTCGCATCTGCACAGTAACCAACAGGAGATAGTTCACGAGTTTTGTTGCATCATTTAAACGAAACTATATGAACAAGCACATCCTGGCCCGCATCGTCCTCATCCTCACGGTAGCGGCCGCCTCCTGCCAACAGGCCACGAAAGAAAACCCGGCCGGTACATCCAAAGACACTACCACCCAACAACAACCGCTTCAGCCCGCCGACAGCGGATTTGCGGACGTCAACGGCATCAAAATGTATTATGAGGTGTACGGAGAAGGGAAGCCCATCGTGCTGCTGCACGGCTCTTTCATGAATATTCCCCTGAACTGGGCGCATATCATCCCATTGTTGAAAGACCGCAAGGTGATCGTCGCCGAAATGCAGGGCCATGGCCGCACCAAAGATACCGACCGCGCATTCAGCTATGAAAACATGGCAGACGATGTTTCGGGCCTCCTTAAACATTTGAAGATCGATAGTGCCGATGTGCTGGGATACAGCATGGGCGGAGGGGTCGCGTTCCAGATGGCGATCCGCCACCCCGAACAGGTGCGCCGGCTCATCGTGGTTTCCGGATCGTATGCGCACGACGGCTGGTGGCCCGATGTGGAAGCCAGTTTCGGAACGATGACGGCGGATATGTTCAAGGGAAGCCCCATCGAGCAGCAATACCTCGCTTACGGCAATGATTCCACCAAATTCCCGGCTTACATCAAAAAAGTGCTGAGCGCCGACCTGAACAATTACGACTGGTCGAAGGAAGCGAAAAGCATCAAAGCACCGCTGTTCTTCGTGATCGGCGATGCTGACGGGATCCGTTACGAGCATGCGATCGAGCTGTTCAAAGCGAAAGGCGGCGGAAAGATGGGCGACATGCACGGCCTGCCCCAATCGCGCCTCGCCATCCTGCCCGGCACCACGCATATCGGGATGATGCAGCGCACCGGATGGCTGATCCCCATGGTGACGGATTTCCTGGATTCCGACCTGGATCCCACGCCGCCGACGTTCTAAATAATTGTGGAAAAAATATTGACCGTGATGGGCCGGAATCCAGCTGAAAACCCCAGTGTTTTCGGCACTTTTGGCCCATGACGGTCATTCGTTTTTCAGCTACTTTCGGACATGAGATCAAAACCGTGGAACTCAAGGAAGTTTCCGGGACGGGCGGGCTTTGGTTCCTGCTGATCGACAACTTTTACGTCGCTTCCTTCAGGAAAAACGCGGCCACCTGGGAATGCGGTTTCCAGGACCCTCCGGGCTGGGTGACCTCTGCCGACATGCAGGTCTTATGCGACATGATCGCTTCAAACCCTTCCTGCTAGCGCGATTTCGCTTCCATCTTCTCTATTTTCGTCATTAATTCCTTCAGCAGCGCGAGTTGCGCTTCCTGCGATTTGTAGAGTTCCTGCACCTGTTCTTCCAGGAGGATGTCGATTTTCTGGTGAAGGCTGCGGATCTCCAGTTCGGCTTTCAGGTTCACGAGATAATCGTTCTCGTTCCGCATGCGGTCTTTTTCCTCCTGCCGGTTCTGGCTCATCATGATGATGGGCGCCTGCAGCGCCGCGATGCACGACAGCACGAGGTTCATGAGGATGAAAGGGTAGGGATCGAACCGGTCCGACAGCGGGCTTAGCACGTTAAAAAGTACCCAAAGCACCAAAATCACCGCAAAAGAGCAGATGAACGCCCAGCTGCCGCCGAAGCGGGCCACTTTATCGGAGATCCGTTGGCCGCGGGAGAGGATTTCCTTCGGCGGATGCAGCAGGTTATTGACGATCAGTTCTTCTTCCTCCATCGTTTTCTGGACGATATCGTGAAGCTTCTTAACCTGTTCGTTGCTCTGGCCGATCATGCCGGTGATTTCTTTTTCAACCTGTTCCATAGTTCGGGGGTTAGTGAGGTGTTTCTCAAATGTAGGAAATCTGCCGTATCGCCGCAGCCGATTTGGCCGCCTGCCCGAAATTTCGTAATATTTGTGCGTTGCAGCCCCGATAACAAGCCCCATTTTCCAAACAGGCAGGATCAAGCCCCGCATTTCTTTCCATCCATCGTTCCTGACATGAAAAACAACCCCGCCACCGCTACACCGCAGGTACAACCGAAAACGCCCGCACCGTTCTTTCCGGCTGCAGGTGCATCCTTTTTCGCGCCCGCCGCACCCGTTGCGCCGCAAGCCCAGTTGCTGCAGCGCGTTCCTGAAGATACGGGCGCCATGCACGAAGGCATCGCGGAAGAATACCGCCGCTCGCACGGGCTAACGGACGAAGACGGGCTATCCACCGCCGAGATCGTTTATCACCTGAGCGACCCCGTGTACGTGCTGAACCACGACGCCTGGACTTCCCGCAATTATTCCGCTACCGTACAGGCCTGGCAAGACAGCCGGCCGATCTGGCCCGTATTGAACAGCCCCTCCACGAAGATCAATTTCCTCCGGTTCATCCTTCATTTCGACCAAACGAACTGCCGGCCGTACCGCACTGGCAGCGGCAGTTCGGGCGGGAGCTGCGAAGCTACGGCCACCGCGCTGCAGACTTTCGAGAACGTCTGCCAGGGCTTTGCTACGCAGATGTATGCCCGGTACACATCGGCTGCCCGGATGGACGAAGCCACGACGGCGCGGATGTCGTCGCTCGCGCAGATAGACGTGGGCTCCGTGCCACAGAAGTTCCACATCCCCATTTTCATCGCCACCGTTCCGGGACATGCCTTCAACGCCGTACAGATCGCCGATAACCCCGCTGACATTCATTCCTACGTGTTTTTCGAACCGCAGAACGACCAGATCATGACGGCCGACGACCCGCAACTCCGCTCCAGCATCTACGCCACGGCGGGCACGTTTACCCTGAGCCGGCTGACCGGTTTCAACGAACGGGGGCAATACGAGCAGGAATCCACGCACACTTTCATCATGGACGCCACCAATACATTTACGGGGCTCCTGTTGCGGGCAGACCAGCGCATGCATGTGAACCGCTTGCTGCGGGATATTTTCATGGTGGAAGACCACCATGCCTGGACCTTCCTGCAAAACGAACGGCCCGGCACTACGATCGATACCGTGGTGCAGGAAACGATCCGCGGTATGCCGGACGATACGCTGGCGATGATATTCCCCTTCCTCAACGGCCGGCAATTCCGCAGGAGCAGCAGCGGTGCGATGGAAACGATCGACAGAACGGTGTACCTGGGTTTGATGAACAGGCCTGGGCTGGAGGGGTTGATACATTGAATCAGAAGGGAGGATTGTTATCTTAGCGGCATGAAAGCGTACATCCAGACAGCCGCACAACATCAATGCTCCAACGCCAACTCATATGCCGCCTATGATGGTTTTCAGCAGTTGGGATGGGAAACCGTATTTTTCAGGGATGCGGCGACGATTGCCGATAACGAGCCAGAAAATGTAGTGGTAGGCAATATTAGCGATGTGCATGCATCATTGCGGAAGTTCAATATCGAAGTGCCAGCTCCACTTGACTATCCCGATTCCCTGCAAGCGTTCCTCGGACGGAAGATCTGGGTTTCCACCATGCATGCGGTGGCGAAGGAGACATCTTTCAACGTATTCATCAAACCATTGCACCGGTCGAAGTCCTTTACGGGAAAGTTGATTTCCTGCGAAAGGGATTTGATCGGCTGTTACGATTACCAGTCAGACATGGACATTCTCTGCGCCGAGCCCGTTCATTTCCTGGCGGAATGGCGCTGCTTCGTCCGGTATAGTACGATACTCGATGTCCGCCGTTACCGCGGCGACTGGCGCCTACATTTCGATCCGGCCGTCATTGAAAACGCCTTGCATAGTTACCATAACGCACCAAAAGCATTTGCGCTCGATTTCGGCGTAACCGACAAGGGCGAAACGCTGTTGGTGGAAGCCAACGACGGTTATTCGCTGGGCGCATACGGATTGCCGGCGCTGGATTATGCAAAATTGTTGTCGGCCCGGTGGGCGGAGCTAACGGGTACCAGGGATTATGCGGATTTTTAAGCCCCCGCTGTTCCATTCTCACGCCGATTTTCATTCCGGAACCCTTTTTGCTGCAATTCCCTACAAACCAGCCCGTCATGAAGGAAAAGCAGACAGGAAAATTCCATTCCGGCACCAGCGGCCTCGTGCTGCCCGTCCCCAATAAACAGGCATTCCCGCCCGAATTCCGTGATAAAACAAGACTGGCATATTACGGATCCCTCTTCAACAGTATCGAGATCAACCGTTCTTTTTACACCGTTCCCATGGCGGGCACCGTGAAACGTTGGGTGGAAGAAGTTCCCCGGCATTTCACATTTACCTTCAAACTGTGGCGCGGCATCACCCATGTGAAAGACCTGGCCTACCGCGATGAAGACGTGCATCGTTTTATGCAGGCCATAGCGGGAGCGGGGGAGAAGAAGGGCTGTTTGCTGATACAGTTGCCGCCGTCGATCGGGGTGGATCATTTGCAGAAAATTGAACGGTTGATCCATTTGGTGCAGACGGAAGGTTCTGGTTGGAAGATCGCGCTGGAACTGCGGCACGCGTCCTGGTATAACGCAGAAACATTTGCCATGGCGGATAACATGGGATGCAGCATCGTGTTGCACGATATGCCCCGGTCGGCCAACGAGCGACTGAATCCCGCGGCGCCATTCGTTTATCTGCGCTTTCATGGCCCTGCGGGTGATTACAAAGGCGGGTACGGCCCCGCCCACCTGCGGTTCCGTTGCCGTCAGATCCGTGCCTGGCGGCGGGAAGGGAAGGAAGTATTCGTTTATTTCAACAATACCATCGGCGATGCGATCCAGGATTTGCTCGCGCTGAACCGGATGGTGGAACGGTGAATCGTCCGGTGCATTACAACAATTCGGGCAATTTCTTCCTAACGTTCGTTCATCGCACGACAGGCATCCGAACAACGCCTACAAATGCGTGCACATTCCCGGCAGTGCTCGTTGTCATGCTTTTCGCATTCGTCCGCGCAGGTTTCGCACATATCCGCGCAAATGGTACAGATCATGGTGGCCTGGCTGCTGCCGAGGCTCATCAATTGTGCGGCAGCGTAGCAGATGGCCGCGCATTCCATATCGAGCTGGATGCACCGCGCCATGTGCGCAACATCGGGCGACTGCGTAGCTGCGCTTGCGCAATGATTGCAAACGGCCGCGCATTGCAGGCAGAGATCGATGCATTCCTTGTTTTCGTGGTAACCGGACATATGCTTGCGTTTTGGTGGATTGAATAGTCACCGCGAAAACAGTACCAGCAACAGCCACACGTATGCAACTAATTGCAAACCTGCATATTAAGATTATCAATCAAACAGCAGGGAAGGAGCATGTGAGGATTTTTCGCGACACTCCGGGCATGGCCGTATTATTTATGCTTTGCCTTTGCGGCAGTTAGCTTTTTTTAAAAACCTCTCCGGCGGATACGTGCATGGCATTTATCCCAACCAACAACGCTCATCGGTAAAATCTTACCGCCAATCGAAATCAATTGTAATAAAAAACAAGTTTTATTAGCTTTAAACGAAACTTCATCCAATTATTTACCAATTTAATCTAATGAACGCAAGACGACAGATGTACCGTTTTATTTGCTTCGGCGCCCTCACAGCGGTGGCCACAGCAGGTTACAGCCAGCAGCAATGGGATAAGGGACAAACATTCATCGAAGCACCAGACCCCGTCAAGGGCAACGAAGCAGCCTGGCATTCCGTAAAATCCGGTCTGCACAGCTCTTTCGCTTCGCTCGATAAGCGATACCCCAAATCTGAGGTACCCGCGGTCAAAACCTCCAGCGCCATCAAGCTCAAAGGCTGGAAAGGCGAGCGCATTTCTGCACAGATCGTACTGTGGACGGGCGATTCCATCTCCAACGTCAAAGTACAGGTAGGTGATTTCATCGCCAAAAACGGCCAGCAACTCGGCCCCATCGGCTACGCACGGTTCGAAAGGTACGTGATGACCGACGAATACGGTCCCGGTTGCGGCTACCGCAAGAATGGCGACTTCCCCGCATCGCTTTCACCCGATATGCTGGACGATCTGTCGGCCTTCAGCCTCGAGAAAAACAAAACCCGCCCGGTTTGGATCACGATAGACGTACCGGCGAACGCAGTCAAAGGCACCTATTCCGCGAAAGTGTCCATCACTTCCGACAAAGGCAAAAAACAGGAACTGAGCATCGCCCTCGATGTGATCGACCTCGTGCTGCCGCCGTCTTCCGACTGGAAGTTCCATCTCGACCAATGGCAGCACCCCTCCGCCGTGGCCCGCATCAATAATCTGCCCATGTGGAGCGACGCGCACTTCGAAGCCATGAAACCGCAGATGAAAATGCTCGCCGACGCCGGACAGAAAGTGATCACCGCCACGCTGAACAAAGACCCCTGGCACGTACAAACCCTCGATCCATATGCCGACATGATCATCTGGACGAAAGAAGCGAACGGCGCCTGGTCGTACGACTACCGCGTATTCGACCGGTGGATCTCCTTCATGATGGACCTCGGCGTCCGCCAGATGATCGACTGCTACTCCATCGTTCCCTGGAACAACGAAATCCATTATAAAGACGCCAAAACCGGCAAGTTCATCGACGTAGTAGCCAAGCCCGGCACCGAAACTTTCCGGGTGATGTGGGAACCGTTCCTGAAAGATTTCGCCAAACACCTGAAAGAAAAAGGATGGCTGGACATCACGAACATCGCACTGGACGAACGGAACAAAGACGAAATGGGCGCCGCGTTCGACCTCATCGCCAAAGTGGCGCCGGAACTGGGCGTTGCGTATGCCGACAACCAGCAAACCTACAAACGCTACACCAACAGCGATAACGTGAGCACAGCCGTGCAGCACCCCATCGATCCGAAAGACCTCGCGGAGCGCCGCGCCAAAGGCCTGAACACGACATTCTACGTTTACTGCGGCAACCGCTTCCCCAACCAGTTCACCTTTTCCGCGCCCGCGGAATCCGCTTACATGGGCTGGTATGCCGAAGCAGCAGGGTACGACGGCGTATTGCGCTGGGCATTCAATTCCTGGGTAGAAAATCCGCTGGTGGAATCCCGGTTCCGCACCTGGCCCGCAGGCGACACGTACATCGTATATCCCCAGGCCCGCAGCTCCATCCGCTATGAGCGCATGATCGAAGGCATCCAGGATTATGAGAAAATCCAGATCGTGAAGAAAAAGCTCGAAGAAAAGAACGACACCGCACGCCTGAAAGCCCTTCAGACCGCGATCGCCAAACTGAGCGACATTAAAAACACCCGCTGGAACGAAGACCTGAACGCAGCGAAAGCCTTGCTCGACGAAGCATCCGCTTCCCTGACAAAGTAATCCGCAACCAGTTGAAATAACAACAAAGGGAGCCAACGCGGCTCCCTTTGTTGTTTCAGGATCATCATCCTCCGGTCGTAAAACCATACTTCCGGTAAATCCCCCGGGCGGTTTCGCTGGTCAGGAACCGCATGAAATCCCCTGCCGCCTGTTGATGGGGCGCGTTTTTCAACTGGCCGGCCATATAAGTGGCCCTGATATTTTCCTGGTCGGGCACCGTCACCATGTCTACCGGGTGGCCGATCATGCGCTGATAGTGCGCTTCGGAGTACCAGACCGGGCCCGCATCGCTGGTGCCATACAGCATGCGCATGGGCGTCTGGCGGTGGTGGATCTGCGTCAGGTAAGTGGAACTGTCTGTCACTTTATCTTTCATGATCTTGTCCTTCAACGTGGTACCGCCCGCTTTCACGTACGCTTCCTCGATCCGCCGGCCGATCCCTTCCCAGGCAGGGTTGGGCATGCTCACGCGGACGTCTTTCCGGGCGAGGTCTTTCCATCCATGGATGCCCTTGGGGTTGCCTTTGGCCACCATGATGGCGAGTTTGTTGTAAGCGTAGGTAACGGTATCCGAGAATTTATCCGCCATCTGATCGATGCGGGTTTTGCCGGCAGTGTAAACGTCGGGTTGCAGGGTGATGCGCATATTCCCGATCGTGATCGATCCGCCTTCGATCTGTCTGGCGAGGATCCCGGGCGGGAGGGTTTCCGCGAAAATCCGCTGGTATTGCGGATGCGCTTTCTTGAAAGCCGCCAGCAGATCGTCTATCACCATAAACTGGTTCCCCGCGAAGAAGATGACGAGCTGGGGATCGTTGATATCTCCGAACAGATCGGGCACATTATCGACGCCCGGCACGGTGAACATGACTTTACTTTCCGGGGTGTGTTCCAGGGCGGATCGAACCGGTATTCCTGGGCAAAGGCGTGGCCTGCGGCGGCCGTCAGCAGTGCGGCCGCCGTTATTTTCCGTATGTATTTTCGCATGATTTTTTCTTTTATGGTTTGATGACAGACCAGCCTTCCGCCTGGCGGATGATCAGTTCGCCGTTGCCGCTGGGAACGAGGGCGATGAAATCGAATAACAGGTTACGGTCTATTTTACGTTCGCGGAGGGTATTGCTGCACTGGGCAACGATGACGCCTTTCTCCGCCAATGCCTTGATGGGCTCCTGGTATTTGCCCGACAGCAGGTAGGCGTCCGTACCGCCGCTGAAGGCCACCAGCTCCACTTCCAGCTTGCCGGCGAGGCGAGGGTCGGTGAGGGCGTTGTTGATGTTGCGGATCGTTTTCTCGATGATCTTCGGGTCGTTACTGTCGAGCTGATAAATGACACGGTACTTCTTGCCGTTCGCTTTGGCGCCCGTGTACGCCGCGTTCTTCTGCAAAACGGGTGAATTTTCCTGCTGCGCCATCGCTGTTCCCATACACAGGCCGAAACCCAGGAAAAGCATTGCCAATTGTTTCATAATTCTCATTTTGATGTGTGATGATTTGCTTTCCAAACTTCCCGCGCAATCTCGATCGGGCCGAACGGACCGTACTTATGCTGCTCCTCCGTAAAGGAATCTATATACGGGCCAAACGGGTAATCTACGGGCTTTTTTTCAATGTCGTGCCAATCTGCCCGCTGATCTTTGTGCGGACGGGGCTGGCTGTTGATGAACGCGGCCACGTCCCACGCTTCTTCGACGGTCAATAATGGCTGGTGGTAATCCACGCCGTGGGGCATGTTGTTCCGCACGAAACCCGCCATATTGCTCAGCCTGTGAAGACCGGCGCCGTCGTTGAAGCTATGCGGCCCCCAAACGGGCGGATAGGTGTAGCCGGATGCGTCGGCGTTGAATTGGCCTTCTCCATTGGCACCATGGCAGCGTTGACAGTTGGCGCTGTAAACGAGTTGTCCGGCTGTGGGGGAGGCGGGGCGTTTCAGATAGGGGAGTTTCGCCAGGCGGGTGCCGCCGCGCACGGTGCCTTTCGGGAGGTCTTCGCCCAGCCAGCGGATGTAGGCGTTGATGGCCTGCATTTCGCGGGTGGAGCTATCCATCGCGGAACCGTTGAGACTGCGCTCCATGCAATCGTTGATACGGTCGTAGATAGACTGTACGCCGTTGTTGCGCGCCCGGAACTGGGGGTAAGTGGCGGCCACTTTCCCGAAGTTGTTGCCGAAGGGAATGGTGCCGCCTGCGAGGTGGCAATGCTGGCAATTCATGCCGTTGGTGATACGGCGTACCGTGCCGTTGGGACCCAGGTACTTCGATGTGTTTTCGATGAGCTGCGCGCCGTACCAGATCAGTTCTCCGGGCTCCGTGCCCCGGGGGATCTGGTATTTATTCCATCCCCGCCAAACGGTGTCTGCAGGCAGGGAGGCTTTGTAGGCGGCGATTTCACGGTCGATCGCTAATTGTTTACTGTGGCTTTTTGCGTATTCACTGCCGGCAACGATCGTGGCGATCAGCATGATCGAGCCCGGCAGCCAGGAATGCTTCATCATCATGGTTGCGTTTTTGTTGCATACAATTGCAGGTGGGTTACTGAAAGAATGGTCAACAAACGGCGCCGTGTCGAATGGTCAGTTTCCTTTTATCCTGATTTCCGTATTGCAAATATGTATTGCAATTGCATAGAAAGGAAATGACTAATTGCAATCCCCCATAACCAGAAGTTATTGATTCCCAGAAAATACCGCACGGGCAACGGTTACACGAAAATGCCGATCATCAAAATAAATGACGTAAGCACCGGGAAAGGCCGATGCTGCGATCCGATCTATAAAAAAGGTGGCCACAGCGCCACCTTTTTTTATTGTGCAGTTAGTGTTGGATATGTTACGGACGGGCCTTTTCTGTCACCAGGGCTACAAGTTCCTTCTCAAGGTCTTTGCGGTTGGCAAGACTGTTCGTGAGTATGATAAAGCCGGATTTCAGGGTAGGGAAGCAGTCCAGCGAACTGCGGGAGCCGCCTGTTCCCCCGGTATGTTCCAGCATGGGGTGGCCATCCGGCGAAGTGGGCAGGAACCAGTTCAAACCCAGGCTTTCCTTTTCTGAGGTATAGGTGGGTTGATGGGACAGGGCGATGGCGGGAGAAGCTGCCGAATTGTTGGCCCGCAGGTACGCCATCAGATCGCGGGTGGTGGAACGGAGCGACCCCATGGCCGGAAGGTACGCCATATCCCACAGGGGCACCGTTTCCCGGCGATCGTTGTGCGGCCATGCGATGGCGCTGGCGGGAACGCCCGACACATCGATGCGGGTGCTTTTCATGCCCAGCGGCTGCAGGATGTTTTTCGATACCAGCGCAAACCAGGACTGGCCGTAGGCGTCTTCCAGCATCGTTCCCAGTAAAGCTGCGCCCATGTTGGAATAGGAGGATATTTTCCCGGGGAAGGTATCCATCTTCATGGCGTGAAGGCCTTCGTACAGCATGGCGCGGGTATAGTCGTGCAGGGGATTGAGGGAATCGTAAGCGGGCCGGTCCCACAGGTTGCGGAAAATCCGCGTTACGCGGGCGGTATGATTGCTGAGATCCCTCACCCGGATGGGGACGCCCTCGAAGGTCAGGTTAGGCCATTGGCCGGGGAGGTATTTGCGGATATCGTCGTCCAGTGCCAATTTTTTGTCCAGCACGGCTTGCGCCAGTAAAATGCCGGTGAAGGTCTTGGTGATGGAACCGATTTCGTAGATCGTATTGTCTGTAGGGAGCTGGTGGTTACCCACTTTGGTTTCGCCGTAATTGTAGAAATAGGGTTTGTCGTTGATGAGGATGCCCAGGGAAAGCCCTACCACCCGCTCATCCTTCAAATATCGCTGTACGCGCTGGTCTACCGCGGAATCCAACCCCGAGCGCATCGGGTTGTCCGACGCAAAACGGGGCGTTTGGGCAAGGGCGGGTTGCGTCAACAATAATATCATCACCGTCACAAACATGGGCCGTAAACAGGAGAAATACATAGGAAATTTTGGGATTAAGATGCAACGCGGCCCCATTTGCACACGCACTCCCGGCAAATTATGTCCCATCAAGATAAATATCCTGAAAAAAGAAGGTTGGCGGTCTTTCCTTCGTCTCATGTTCGTTTCTCGTTCGTTCCTCCTATAGTCAAAACAGGAAAAATCTCCTTTCCTGCACACTTTTTGTCCTTTCCTGCAAGTCATTTCACAAACAAGCTTGCGAACTTTGGAGGTACAAATGAATCCGTAAAGCTGCCGTACTCCGGCGGCTATTTTTAACCCTAAATCCATATTCTATGGCAAAAACCACAGACAATGTACTCCTCCATGGCGTATCCGGCACCTTCGGCGGACAAATCGTTTTCCGGCAAAGAATGGGACAATCCATCATGTGCAAGCCTCCCAAAAAATCGGACATTCCGCCGACGCCTTTGCAATCGGCTGTGAGGGAACGTTTTCAGATGGGCGTTCAATATGCGCGTTCGGCTAAAAAAGACCCGGAAATATATGCCGCTTACCGGGCAGCGGCGAAGAACGGGCAATCCGCCTACAACGTGGCGCTGGCCGATTGCTTCAATGCGCCCGAGATCCGCGAGATCGATACGAAGGCGTATGCGGGCAAGGCGGGCGATAAAATCCGCATCCGCGCAACCGACGACTTCCTCGTGAAAAGCGTGCAGGTGTATGTGTTGTCGCCCGACGGAACGGTATTGGAGGAAGGCGCGGCCGCTGCGAACGGGAACGGGCTGGATTGGTACTTCTCCGCGAAGAAGGCAAACCCCCAGCTGAACGGTTCCAGTATCCGCGCGGAGGCGGCCGACCTGGCGGGCAATGTGACCCTGCAGGAGATTACTTTGTAAGCGGCGATTTCAGGCATGAAGCCCTTCCGGACCGGGAGGGCTTCATCCATTCCGGTACGAAGCGGGGGAGCGGCCGGTTTGGGCGTGGAAGGCGCGGATGAACGCAGACACGTTCTCATAGCCTACTTCCCCCGCGATTACGCGGACGCTGGCGTTGGTTTCCAGTAGCAGCTGCCGGGCCTTGTTGATGCGGAGTTGCGCGAGATAATCTTTCAACGTGATGCCGAAAGCATGGCGGAAGCCTTCCGAGAGTTTCCTTGGATGAATACAAACGGCGCGGGCGATCTCATCCCGGGTGTAGTGGCGGGCGATATCTCCGGCAATGAGGCGAAGGGCCTCATGCAGGGCTTCGAGATCCGCTTCGGTGAAGTGGTAGCGCGAGCGGAAATCCATATGGTGGCCGCTCCAGACGGCAACGTATTCCAGCAGGAGGTCGTTGAGGCGGGCGCGGAGGAAGGTAGGCTGCTGGTCGGCCGGGAGCGTGCAGTGGCAGATATCGTCGAGGGTGCGGCGGATGGTTGGCGTGATCCGGGCGGAGTATTGCTGAAGGCCTGCATCGCTGCTGTGCCGGGCGTTGTGGTACACTTCGCGGATGGGCTGGTGGCGGGAGCTCAGCTCTTCGAGCATGCCGGGGTGAAGGTTGAATTGCAAGACGTCGGCTTCGCCGGAAGGCAGCTCAACGGGATGGCTGCCTTCGGGCACATAATAGAGATAATGGCAATCTTCATGTAGCCAGGTGTGGCCGAACCCCTTGAGCTGGCTGGGGACATTGCCTTTTAGCATGTAGGTGAGGGTGATGATGGGCTTGTCGGTAGTGGCGTTGATGCGCAGGGGCATGTTGTGGCGGAAGGTGTGGCGAAACGCTGCGAAGTCTTTTCCGCTAACGGACTGGGTACAAATTTCTCCGAAGGCGCCGCTGATTCGGGTGAGTTGGGCGTTGCGGAGGAATGGAGGCAATTGAAAGCTGGGTTGATCGTTACTGATAGCAGGTGCGAATGCGGGAGGAATAATGAAATGCATGGGTTATGCAGGTTTTGGTGAATGAATATGGGGTATCCGGTTGAATGTGCTTTCGGGGTGTATGCCGTTCTGGTTGGGTTATTTAACGCGGCGAATATACGAACAATTATTTTATAATTAGGAACACTAACTAGTTTGCGATTCTCCGAATTTCGGAGATATTCTCGGTAAAATAATTCGCTCTAAAAATGATTTGTATTTTCCTTTTCAATAGTTTCGCTTTATCAAATCATAGCGAATTTATTCATAGCTGATTTTTTAATTTTCTCTAATCGAAACCTAGGAAATTTCAACATGGAGGAAATGAGAAAAAGGCTTGTACCTTTACGGTGCGGGCCCTTCTCGTTCCCATGTGGGCTTCCTAGGGCCTCGGTTAGGCGAGTTGGGTTCCGCACCATTTAATTGGAGCGCCCAACTTCATACAAAACCATATCGTTCACGCCAAAACGTTACAAGTATGAAGCCACAAGCCTCCCGGGAAGTACCCGCCAGTGAATCCGCCATTCAGGATTTCCTGGAAAGTTATCCTTCGCCGCAACAGGCACGCAAAGTTCTTTGGGAATTATTGATCGCCGCCATGGGTAGCCAACATGCCGACATGTGGACGCAGGAAGTCCGGGCCAACATGGTATTTTTCACAGAGCAATGCGGCGAGTTGATCGAAGCCATGCATGCCCGGTTCCGCCCTCAACTGAATTCGTAATTGCAGCGTGTTTGTTACGCCCCCGCCGTGTTGATGCATGGCCGTTCTTCTTCCCCTTATTTATCATCTACAACCAACCATATATGGAAGCACCATTCATACGGCTGCCTTATTTCTACGTGTGCCCTGCATTCGTGCAGGAGCTGAGCCAACATCCTTTAAAGACCCGCCAGGCACTGGCAGCAAATCGGCTCACGGCCGGCCAGTTCCAGGAGTTCATCAAAATGGCGGAGGTCAGCTGGCTGGAGCTTTGCTACGTCCTGAAGCTGGACGTTACCTCCATTCCGGAAACGATGCGCCGCTTCTTCCTCAAAGATGATATGCGCAACACCTTCCTGGAAGTGCTCACCATTTATGGAAAGGGGTACAGGGCTACGGGCAACATTTCCCTGTTCAACCGCTGGATGCGGACGGAACGGGTGTACCTCGGCTTCCTGTCGCCCATTTCCATGCTGGGGAGCCCCGCCGGCCGGGAGCTGGTACATTATTGGATCAAGCGTTCCATCTGGACCGGGAGGCAAAATAAAGATGGAACCACCATCGCGGAGTTCCTGGATGAAGGGAAATCAGCAGCCGCTATTTCGACGGACTTGCCGGCCCGTGTTGGCCCCACTTGTAAGCCAGCAGCCGCAGTGCGTTGAACACCACTACCAGCGTAGACCCTTCGTGCGCGATCACTGCCGGGCCGATAGATGCGATGTCCAGGATCGTGAGCGGGATCAGCACCGCCACCACGCCCAGGCTGATCACCAAATTCTGCCGGATGATCTTGCGGGCCTGGCGGCTCAGGCCGATCGCGAAGGGCAGGAGCGAGAGCTTATCGCCCATAAGCGCGATGTCTGCCGTTTCCAGCGCCACATCGCTGCCCGCGGCGCCCATGGCGATGCCGACGGTGCTTTTCGCCATGGCGGGCGCATCGTTCACGCCATCGCCGACCATGGCTATCTTGCTTTCGTCTTTCGTCAGTTGCTGGATCACTTCCACTTTCTGCTCGGGCAACAGGTTGGCATATACGTCCATCACGCCTACAGCTTCCGCTACCGCTTTGGCGACTTCCCCGTTATCGCCCGTGAGCATGGCCATCCGGCGGATACCTGCGGCCTTGAGCTCCTGCAGCGCCTGCCGGGCTTCCGGGCGCGGGGTGTCCATCACCGCGATCATGCCGATGTATTCCCGGTTGCGACGCACCAGCATCGTTGTATTGCCTTCCTTTTCGGAAGCGGACACTTTCTCCGCGACGGATGCGTCGGGCGGGGCATCATCGAGCGACTGGAACAGCGCCATGTTGCCCATATAGATCGCATCATTGCCCAGGGCGGCTTTGATCCCTTTTCCCAGTACGGCTTCCAGGTCGTGCGCGGGTGGGATCGCTTCGTCCTTCAGCCGTTCCCGTCCATCCCGCGAGATCGCCTTTGCGATAGGGTGATCGCTGAGGGATTCTACGGCCACCACGATCTTCAGCAGTTCCGTTTCGGACATGCCCGTTAGTGGAACGATCTTCGTCAGTTTGGGTTTGCCTTCCGTGAGCGTACCGGTTTTATCGAAAGCCAGCACTTCCAGTGCGCCGAGGTCTTCCAGCGGCCCGCCGCCCTTAATGAGCACGCCGGCTTTCGCCGCGCGCGCCACGCCGCTGAGCACGGCACTGGGTGTGGAAATGGCCAGGGCACAGGGGCTTGCGGCCACGAGCACCGACATGGCGCGATAGAAGCTTTTGCTGAAGGGCTCGTCGACCACCAGGTACGCGAAGCAAAGCGCCGTGACGAGGATGAGGACCGCCGGCACGAAGAATTTCTCGAATTTATCGGTGAACAGCTGCGTGGGGGATTTTTGCGATTGCGTTTCATTGACGAGCCTGATCAGCCGCGATAACGTAGAATCCGCCGCCAGCTTGGTCACCTTCACTTCCAGCAGTTCGTTGCCGTTGATGGTGCCCGCAAATACTTTGTATTCCGCGTCCAGCGAAGTTGCCTTTTCAACGGGCATCTCCGGGTCGGGCGCGGCTTTCTTATCTACCGGCATGCTTTCGCCGGTGATGGGCGCCTGGTTCACGCTGCTGCTGCCTTTTACGATGAACCCGTCTGCGGAGATCTTCGTATTCGGGCGCACCACGATCACGTCTCCCAGGTTCAATGCACTGATCGGCACTTCCTTCGTATCCCCGTTTTGCTTTAGCAGCGCCGTTTTGGGCGCCAGGTCAGACAAAGCGGCGATGGATTTGCGGGCGCGCTCCATGGCGAAATGTTCCAGCGCATGCCCGAGGCTGAACAGAAACAGCAATAATGCGCCTTCGGCCCAGCTGCCCAGGAATCCCGCGCCGGCGGCGGCTACCAGCATGAGGAAATCGATCTCGAACTTCCCTTTGGCGATGGTCTGTACGGCTTCTTTCGCGGTAAAGAAACCGCCGAAGAAATACGCGCCGATATACAATATCAGCGGCACGATCTGCGGCACCGCTGTAAACCTGGACAGTAGGAACCCTATCCCCAGCAACGCCCCGCACAGCAGGGAGAATACCAGTTCGGTGTTCTTCCCGAAAACGCCGCCATGCGAGTGCCCTTCGTGCGATTCTTCGTTAGCCGCTACGGCAGCCGGTTTCGATTCATTCATGGGATATGCGGTTAAAGTCAAGTAATCCGGGAATCCACGCGCTAGTGCGCGTGGGCCTCTCCCTGGTTCGTCATTTTCGCCAGTACGAAAAACGCGCCTTTCACGACGATTTTTGCATTGGCGGGAATTTCCTTCAGCAGGGTTATTTCCGTATAACCGATGTCTGTAGTGCCTTTCACGACGGGTATCTTCTCGAACGTAAGGCCATCGCCGGTGGCGGCGGGCTTTTCTTCTTTATGGTCGTGCGCTTCGCCTTCGTCGTGCGAATGCCCATGGTCTTTTTCGTCGTGATGTTCGTCTTCCGTATGTGCGTCCGTCACGATGAAAACGAAATCCTGGCCCTGATGGTTCACGATCGCGTCTGTAGGCACTGCCGGCACACTGGCTTTTTCGAGGCTGATGATGGCGGTAATGCTCATCCCATCTATCAATCCGGTTTTATCGCCTTTCACTTTCGCGTGAACGGACACCGCTTTCGCTTCGCCTTCGAACGTGGAGCCGAGGGAGAAGATTTCCGCGTCATATTCCTTCCCGGGGTTGTTCGTCAGTGTGAAATGGATCACCTGGCCGTTGCGGAGCTTCGACAGGTCTTTTTCATATACGAACAGATCGAGGTGCAATTGGCTATTGTCAACGATATCGGCGATGGGCGACGTCAGGTCTACATAACTGCCCATCTGCACGCCCACGCTGCTCACCACGCCACTGATGGGGCTGCGCACCGCCAGTTCCGACACCAGTTTCCCGTTGGAGATCGCCGAAGGTTCGATGCCCATCATGCGGAGCTGCTGGCCCAGGTTCGATTGCTGGGTTTGCAGGGTTTTGAGCTCCGCTTCCGCCGCCTGGAGGTTCTTCAGCGCACCGGCGTTGCCGGCCGTCAGTTCACGCTGCCGGTTCAATTCCTGTTCCGCCAGTTTGATCCGTGTTTGCACCGTCAGGTATTCGCTTTGGGATTGGGCGAAGGCAGGGTTGCCGATGGTGGCGATCACCTGTCCTTTTTTCACCGTATTTCCCGGCTGCACGAGCAGCGAACGGATGACGCCGCTGTACAGGGAATTGACGATGGCCTTGTTCTGGTTCGGGACGCGCAGCATGCCGTTCGTTTTCAGGGAAGCCGTGAGCTGTTTGGTTTCCAGCGACCCGGTGGTCAGCCCGATGGATTTGACCTGTTCTGCCGTAAACGAAACGGTATTGGGATTTTCGTGTGCGTGTTCTTCGTGTTCGCCCGACTGCGCTTCCTTTTCCGCTTCCTTTTGACCGGAAGGCGAACAGGCGGCGAGCCACAGGGCGCCGGCGCAAAGCATGGAGATAATGATATTGCTGCTCATTGTTTGCAAGCTTGAATATTTACAAATTATTGAAGTAGTTGTACTGGATAACGGCCTGGTTGTAGCTGTTGAGCACGTCCAGGTAGTTTTGGCGGATGGTGATGGCCTGGGTCATGAACTGCGACAGTTCTGCGAAGCTGATCTCACCCGAACGGTAGGCGAGGGTAGCGGCGCTGATGATCTGATCTGCCTGCTTCAGCCCGGAGGCTTCGTAAAACGCCAGCATGCGCCCGTTTTTCTCGACCTCTTTCATCATTTGCGCCTGCTGTGTCGTAAACACCTGCCGGTCGTATTCCAGCTGTTTCTGCTGAACGTCGGCCTCCGCCCGGGCTGCGCGCACTTTATTGCGATACGCGCCCATGCCGAACAAGGGCACGGAAGCCGTCACGGAAAAACCGCTGAACGGATCGTTCACGCCATACAACCGTTGACTGAAGAACCTCCCTGAAAACTCGGGCCGGTTCTCGTTTTTCGCCACCGCCACACCGGCCGATGCGATGTTCACGTTCTGCTGTTGCAGCGCCAGCGTGGGATGCAGGCTGTCGGAACCCGGCACCGCGAAAGTAAATGCCAGTTTCTCCAGCGGCTGCGCTACAGGAAGGATGGCCTCGCCGGTATTCAGTAGCTGCCGGAGCGATTGCTGCTGTATCGTGATATCGTCTTTCACCTGCGCCAGTTGCGCCTGCAGCTCGCGCAGCTTCGCCTGCGCGGAGATACTATCCAGCCCCGGGTTCTCACCGGCTTTTACGCGGAGCACGGCGGCGTCGGACATGGATTTGTAGATACTGTCGAGCTGGTGGAAGAGGTTTTCCTTGTCGTTGAGGTACCAGAGCTGATAATATACCTGCCGGATGTCGCGCTTCACGGAAATGCCAAGCAATGCGCCGTTGGCCTGGAAGTACCGCGCCTGTTCTGAATACAGTTGCTTCTGGGCCTTGTAAAGCCCCGGCCAGGCGATGGCCTGGGTGATGCCGACTTTCAGGATACCGGTATGGTCTGTGGGCCGGAGGTCTTCATTCTCCGCGAAAACGCCCGTTTTGGGCAGCATCCCGGCGGATTTGATTTGCACGTTGGCCTTGTTGAGCTGTGCGGCGTTGATGCCGAATTGCTGGTTCTGTTGCGCCATTCCCATCACTTCACCGATCCCCATCCGTTTGCCGGGATCCTGTGCAGCCGCGCCCCGCGGGTACATCAATAACCCAAGCACCACAATGGCTGCCACAGCGGGAGGGAACTTCCGCTTCCAGCCGTCGGAGAAGAGGATGTACAGCAAAGGTAACACCACCAGCGTAAGGAAAGTGGCGGTAACGAGGCCGCCGATCACCACCGTCGCCAAAGGCCGCTGCACTTCCGCGCCCGCGCCCCTCGACAATGCCATGGGCAAAAACCCGAACGAGGCTACCATAGCGGTCATGAGCACCGGCCGCAACCGGATCTTCGTGCCCTCGATCACCCGTTTCACCACATCGGTAATACCGTCTTTTTCCAGTTGGTTGAACGTACTGATCAGCACGATCCCGTTCAGCACCGCCACGCCGAACAATGCAATGAACCCTACACCGGCGGATATACTGAACGGCATCCCGCGCAGCAGCAACGCAAACACGCCGCCGATGGCGCTCATGGGGATGGCCGTGAAAATCAGCACCGATTCCTTTACGGACCGGAACGTAAAATATAATAACATAAATATCAATGCCAATGCGATCGGAACGGCGATCATCAACCGGCCGGAAGCTTCCTGCAGGTTTTCGAACGTGCCGCCGTAAGTATAGTAATAGCCCTCGGGCAGGATGTTCGCAGCAGCCAGCTTTTGCTGGATTTCCTTTACAACGCTCTGCACATCGCGGTCGCGCACGTTAAAGCCCACTACGATCCGCCGGCGGCCTTCTTCGCGGCTGATCTGCGCAGGGCCTTCCCGGAACGAGATGTCTGCCAGCTGCGAAAGCGGCACCTGGTTGTTGTTGGGCAGGGCCACGAAAAGATCGCGCACATCATCGATGGAGGAGCGGCTGGCACTGTCGAGCCGCACTACGAGGTCAAACTTCCGTTCGTTCTCGAAAACCACGCCGGCAGATTCACCGGCAAATGCGGTGCGCACGGTCTGGTTGATATCGGCGATGTTCATCCCGTAAGCCGCGATTTTGGCGCGATCATACAGAACGGTAATCTGCGGCAATCCGGTAGTTTTTTCGACCTGGGGCTCTGTGGCACCGCGGACCGACTGCACCACCGCCGCCACTCGGGGAGCCAGGGCTGCGAGGGTATCGATGTTCTCGCCGAAGATTTTTACCGCTACATCTTGCCGGACGCCCGTCATCAGTTCGTTGAACCGCATCTGGATGGGCTGGTTGTATTCGAAGAACACACCCGGGATTACTTCCAGCTTTTCGAGCATCGCTTCCGCGAGGCCTTCGTAGGTTTTGGCGGTCGTCCATTCGGATTTGGGTTTGAGGAGGATCATCACGTCCGTAGCTTCGGGCGGCATGGGATCGGTAGGCACTTCAGCGCTGCCGGTTTTACCCACTACCATTTTCACTTCGGGGAACTGGCGGACGATGCGGCTCGCCTGCATGGAGGTTTCAATGCTTTGCGACAGCGATGTTCCCTGCGGCAGGATGCAATGGAAAGCGAAATCGCCTTCTTCCAGCTGCGGGATGAACTCGCCGCCCATCCGGTTGAAAAGCATGACCGTCAAGATAAATACCGCTACGGTTACTGCTACCACGGCCACTTTGAAGCGGATCGCCCAATCGAGGACGGGCTTGTACAACCGGTGGAAGAAGTCCATCATCCGGTCGGAGAAATTCTTCTTGTGGGATAATTGTTTGGGAAGAATGAGGGCGCTCATCATGGGGATGTAAGTCAGGGAAAGGATGAGCGCGCCGAGGATGGCGAAGGCCACGGTTTGCGCCATGGGCTTGAACATCTTGCCTTCGATGCCCACCAGCGTGAGGATCGGAATGTACACGATCATGATGATAATTTCCCCGAAAGCCGCGCTGTTCCTGATTTTGGAGGCAGACACGAATACTTCCTCGTCCATTTCCGCCTGGGTGAGGCGGTGCGTGGTTTTGCGAAGGCCGAGGTGATGGAGGGTCGCTTCCACGATGATCACCGCTCCGTCTACGATCAACCCGAAATCGATCGCGCCGAGGCTCATGAGGTTGGCGCTCACCCCGAAAAGCCGCATCATGCCCAGGGCAAACAACATCGCCAGCGGAATGGCCGACGCTACGATAAGGCCCGCCCTGAAATTCCCCAGGAACAGCACCAGCACGAATATCACGATCAGCGCCCCTTCGATGAGGTTGGTTTTCACCGTACTGATGGCGCGGTCTACCAGGTCTGTCCGGTCGAGGAAAGCTTCCACCACCACATCGTCAGGCAATGATTTCTGAATAGTGACGAGTTTCTCCTTCACCCGGTTCACCACTTCGGCACTGTTGGCGCCTTTCAGCATCATCACGATGCCGCCGACCACTTCCTTCTCGCCGTTGTACGTAACGGAGCCGTACCGGATGGCGCTGCCAAGCTTCACTTCCGCCACGTCGCGCACCAGCACGGGAATACCGTTGACGGTTTTCACGACGATGTTGCGGATGTCTTCCATATTGCCCACCAGCCCGATGCCGCGGATGAAATAGGCGCTGGGTTTCTTATCGATATAGGCGCCGCCGGTATTTTCGTTGTTTTTGGCCAGTGCATTGAATATCTCGGCGATGGTGACGTTCATGCCCTTCAGCTTCGCCGGGTTCACGGACACTTCGTACTGTTTGAGCATCCCGCCGAAACTGTTCACATCCGCAACGCCCTTGATGCCGTAGAGCTGGCGCGCCACGATCCAGTCTTGCATCGTGCGCAGGTCCATGGCCGAATATTTGTTTTCCGACCCTTTTTTGGGGTGCAGGATATACTGATACACTTCTCCCAGGCCCGTGCTCACCGGCGCCAGTTCCGGGGAACCGATGCCTTTGGGGATATTTTCTTCCGCCTCTTTCAATCTTTCGCCGATCAGCTGCCGCGCAAAATAAACATCGACTTCATCGTCGAAAACGACCGTCACCACGGAAAGCCCGAACCGCGAAATGGAGCGCATCTCCACCAGATCGGGGAGGTTGGCCAGGCTTTGTTCGATGGGGTAGGTCACCAGTTGTTCGGTTTCCTGGGCGGCGAGGGTAGGTGTTTGGGTGATGATCTGCACCTGGTTGTTGGTGATGTCTGGCACGGCATCTACCGGCAGGTGCATCGCGCTCCAGGTGCCCCAGGCCACCAGCGCCAGCGTGAACAGGCCAATGATCAGCTTGTTCTTTATACTGAAATGGATAATTCTGTTGAGCATAGTCAATAAATCGATGAATAAAACGGGGTATGCAGCGGCATCCGATCAAAGATCGAAGCACATCCCTGCGCAAACGGGCACCAGCGTCACGGACAGCTATCGCCAAAACAAAGTTTTCGCTTCGAAAGTTGACGGATACACGATCACACATTGCCGGTGCCGGCAAATACAAACTTGTTGGTTAGGTAAATTAAGCCTGGGGAGGTTGCCATACGGCCGGGGAAACATCGGTAATGATGCCGGCGGGCATTTCGGAGTAGTTAAAAGCAGAATGGCCGGATTGCACGGGGATGAGATACCCGACCGGCAGAATTACGGACGCCGCACAGCAACCGCAGGCGCAGAGCGGCGAGCAGAAGTCCACATGCTCGTGGTGCTCCGTTCCCGCATCCGCCAGCTGGTAACCGCTGGACGCAGTCACCTGGCCAACCAGCTCGTCGCTGCAGGTAGTGGTGCTGAATGCCAGGATCACAATGCTCAATATGAGGGCGATAATTCTCACTGGAACAAAAGTAACGCAATTTGCCAACAGGTATTATTTTATTATAATAACCATGTTGCAATTTTACCGCTCATCGCTGCGGCGTGGACGCCGTTGCTCCGGTTTGCCGTTTGACGAGAACGCGTTTGATGAGCTGCGCCTTATCGTCGGTCAACGGAATGGGCAAATCGGGGATCAGCTGGTTGTTTTCCGTATCTCCACTGGGCCGCAGCCACCTTTTCACACCGAAAAGCAGCCGCACTTTGGTGTTTGGCAATGCTGTATTGTACATTTCCCCGAATTTGTTGGGATGCCCGAGCGTAGGCGTTTCCCCTACGATCGTGGCCAGTTGGTTGTCTTTGATGATCGTCGCGAACATCATGGCGCTGCTGAAAGTACCGTTGCCCACCACGATGAACACCTTGCCGGCAAAGCGTCCCGGCCTTTCATCGGGCCGGACGGTATCTCCGGCGATATGGATCAGGTCGCCTTCGTTGGCGGCTTTATAATAGTCGGGCGCATCCATGCCCCAGGATTTCAGGAGCCTGATATACGATTCGCTCCGCCTGAAATCGACGCTGTACCCGCGGTACGGTTTTCCGTTGAACCCATCGATGAGCATGCTGCCAACGACCGACTGGCCACCGCTGTTTTTGCTCACATCGATGAAAAGGTATTTCGGCGCATCGGCTTTCACCTGTTCATAAATCGTGTCGATCCGGCGCTGGACGGCGTCGAGGTCCTGGTGCGGGACGTTGAAGGAACAGGCATTGATGTACCCGGCGTCGCCGATATTTTCATAATACACATAATCCTGGCACTGCACGTTCCATCCGGATTGCCGGTCGAGCTCGGCTTTCCAGGTATTTGCGGAAACGCCGGCCAGGCGGACCGTTTTCCCGTTGCGGGTCGTTATTTTAAAATGCGAGCGGGCGTCGGGGACGGTCCAGGTATAGAGGTAGCCGAATTGTTTGAGGGCCTTTTCCAACCGCTGTTCGGGATACCCGGACGAATAGCCGGCCGACCGTTTCACCAGTTTATCGATATCTTCGAGATCGATTTGGGTGATGACGTCTCCCGGTTGAAGGGGGCTTCCTTCATTGAGTATCTTATCGATCCGGTAATTTTTCCCGTCGAAGGCCAGGGTGATGGGTAGAAACGCGCCGCCGCTTCTGTAGGGCGTTTCCAGCAGGCTGTCGGGCAAAGATACCTGGGCGTGCTCGTCGCACAGCCGGGCGAAAAGCGGTTTTATCTTCTTCATGAAAGCCGTGGCGGTGAGGGAGTCCTTCAATCCGGAATGTATTTCCGAAAACAGCCGGTCGTATTCCTTTTGGTCGATTTCCGTGTACGGATAAGCGTGCACGTTGTAAATCTGCTGTTTCACAAGTGCCAGGTCTTCTTGCAGCTGCCGGGGCGAAAGTTTTACATCTTGCTGCGCAAATGCGTGAGCCGCTGCGAGCAGTAAAGAGAACAGGGAATATCCTAATTTTTTCATGGTCTGGAACGGCGAATAGCTAAAAATAATTTTTTTGGATAGGGGCCGGATCAAAAATATCCGTTATCATACAAGACAATTTTGAAAATATCCGGCGGTGGCGAAGCTATAAACGCAACAAATGTTGCAATTATTACACGTCGAAATCCGTGATTTGTACAATTTTAACACAATATTATCATGTATATCACACTAAAGTATTACTTATTTCAGTTTAAGGAAGGTAATTTCACAATTTAATCGCAACCTACAACTTGTGCCATTTTGAGTATTGTTCTCTACTACCTTTTACTGCCGGTGGTTTACTTCATCAGTATCCTTCCGTTTCCGCTCCTTTACGGGTTGTCAGACGTATTTTTCTGTCTGCTGTACTACGTAGTGGGATATCGTAAGAAAGTTGTGCTGCAAAACCTGGCGAATTCCTTTCCGGACAAGTCGCCGGAAGAGCGCGCCCGGATCTGTCGTGATTTTTATCGTTATTTCTGCGACCTGTTCCTGGAGACCTTTAAAACCCTGACTATCAGCAAAGCCGCCATGTTGCGGCATTGTTCGCTCACGCCTGAAACGGTAGCGCTGTTCAAGCGGCTGCATGCCGAAGGCAAAAGCGTGGTGCTGGTGATGGGGCATAAGGGCAACTGGGAATGGGCGGGCAATTCGTTCAGCATTTTGTGCCCGCAGCAATTGTACGTAGTGTACCATCCGCTGGCCAGCAAACATTATGATGGCTTGATGTACAGGATGCGCACGCGCTTCGGCACCAAGCTCATCGCCATGCAGGACACGTTCCGCGAAATGGTAAAGCTCCGGGGAGAAATCAACGCCACGGCGCTGATCGCCGACCAAAGCCCCCGGCCAGACACTGCCCAGTGGGTGAATTTCCTGCACCAGGACACGCCGGTGTTCACGGGCACGGAAAGGATCGCGTCGAAAATGAATTACCAGGTGGTATATGTTTCCGTTACCCGCACTAAGCGCGGTTACTATTCCGTATCCGCGGAAGTTTTGGTGGAATCTCCCGCACAGGAGGCTCCCGGGAACATCACCACGCTTCATACCGCACGGTTGGAAGCCGACATCATCGACCAGCCCGCCACCTGGCTCTGGTCGCACCGCCGCTGGAAACACAAGAGAAAACAGGAACCCGCCACAGTTTAAAATATCGTGATGTTAGAAGGAAAACAACTCATTTTGGCCACCAAGCCTTTTGCCCAGGAAAAACGTGCCCTCAGCTGGTGGTACACTTTGTCTACGCTATGCCTGCTCATTGCCTCGCTCACCGCTACCGTGGTGGTGCCGTGGCTGGGGCTGCGGATCGCGTTCAGTGTACTGTCTGGCCTGCTGATCGTCCGCATGTTCGTTATTTATCACGATTACCAGCACCATTCCATCTTAAAGAACAGCCCGGCGGCCAACGCCATCATGACCATTTTCGGTATTTATATTCTTGCCCCATCCAGCATCTGGAAGCGGTCGCACGATTACCATCACCAGCATAATTCAAAACTGTACAGCGCCAGCATCGGTTCTTACCCCATCGCTACGATAGACGGGTTCCTGGCCATGAGCCGTGGCGAGCGCCGGATGTACCTGTTTACGCGCCATCCGCTCACCATCCTGTTCGGCTACCTGTTCATGTTCATCATCGGGATGTGCGTGAATTCGTTCTTCGCCAGCCCCCGCCGCCATTACGATGCCCTCATCGCGCTGGTGGCACATGTGGCGCTGACGGTCGCCGTAATTCTCACGGCTGGCTGGCTGACATGGCTGCTCCTCGTACTGGCACCCGTTTTCATCGCCTGCGCGATCGGGACTTACCTTTTCTATGCGCAACATAATTTCCCCGGCGTGGTCTTCAATACGAAAGAAGAATGGTGCTACGACGATGCGGCGCTGCTGTCGTCCAGCCACATGGTGATGAGCCCTGTCATGGCCTGGTTTACCGGCAATATCGGTCTTCATCACATCCATCACCTCAACGCCCGGATACCTTTTTACCGTTTGCCGGAGGCTTATGCGAAGATCCCCGAGCTGCAGGGAGCTACCACTACCACTTTATGGCCGAAAGATATCCGTGCCTGTTTCCGGCTGAAGGTCTGGGACCCGAAAACCCGGATGATGACGGGCGTGAAGGCGCTTCGCAAAGACGAGGCGTATGCCGCAAAATTCCGTCCTTCCGCTGTGTAGGCTGCATTGCAATTTAAAAAGCCACGCCGGTCTCCAGGGCCCGCGTGGCTTTTTTAGTTAATTGCAGTAATATTGGGAACAGAAGGCCGCACCATGTATATCACCCGATTACCCGATCATTCAGACCCTCAGTTCGACGAAGCCGCGCATTTCGCCCGGTTCCGGAAACAAAACATGGTGTTCAGCGCCGAAAGCCACGATGCGCATTGCGATGAGCACATCGGCTGCCTTTCCGTGAAAACGCTCCTGCGTGGCGCCGAAACGTATGGGATCGATGGGCGGAAGGTGACCGTCCGCCCGGGGCAATTCCTCATCCTGAATAACGATCAACCGTATTCCTGCCGCATCTCCGGGCCGGGAGCCGCGCATGCATTGTCGGTTTTCTTTAAAAGCGATTTCGCGGCGGCGGTGCTGACAGCCGCCATGCACACGGACGCGTACCTGCTCGACGAGCCGTTTTTCCCCGATGGCGCGCTGCCTTCGTTCTTCCAACACCTGCACGATACGACGCCGTTGATGCAACATCGCCTGCAACAGCTTGTCCAGTCGCTGGAAACGCAGGGGTATGTGGCCGCAATGGTCGACGAACAGCTCGTTTTCCTCCTGCACGACCTTGCCGGCGTGCAACAGGCAGACCGCAGGCTGGCGCGCGATGTGCAGGCGCTGAAGCCAGCTACGCGGCATGAGCTGTTCCGGCGGCTGTGCGTGGCCAAAGACGTGCTGCATACTGCGTACCATGAACCGCTCGACCTGGAGCGCCTGTGCAGGGAGGCTTGTCTTTCCGTTCCGCAGCTCGTGCGGCAGTTCAAATCCGTGTTCCGGTGCTCGCCGTACCAGTACCTCGTGCGCGTGCGGTTGGAGCAGGCGGCGCAACTGTTGCGGCAGGGAAGCCAGCCGGCGCAGGACATCGCCTGGCAATGCGGGTTCGAGAACGCGGGCGCGTTTGGCCGGGCGTTCAAATCCATGTACGGCGTACCACCGATGGCTTACCGGCAGCTACATTGAAAAATTGAGCATTTCTGCATATCGCCCTTCGCCGGCTTTGGGTAGATTTGGGTGTTAAACGTGCTTCATGTTATATAAGTTCTTCATCGCCCTTTCCCTTGTTTTTTCGCTGCAACACGCTGCCGCGCAGGATATCCCGCTGTACGAGGGCGCCATTCCCAATTCGAGGCCGGCACCGGAAGGTTATGCTGAAAAGGACAGCCTGGGACGGATTTTCAGGGTCACGAAGCCGGTATTAATTCCTTTCTTTCCGCCGGAAGGGAAGGCCAATGGTACGGCGGTGCTCATTTTCCCGGGGGGCGGGTACTTTTTGCTGTCGATGCCCGCTTGCGAAGAAATAGCGCGGGCGCTGGCGGATTCTGGCATTACGGCGTTCATCGTCAAATACCGGTTGCCGAGTGATGTGATCATGAAGGATAAATCGACAGGGCCTTTGCAGGACGCGCTGTCTGCCATCCGGCTCGTGCGCCGGCGGGCGGCGGAGTGGGGGATTGATACGCACAAGGTAGGATTGATGGGCCTTTCCGCCGGAGGGCACCTGGCATCCATGGTGGCCACCCAGCAGGAGCGGACAGCCATTCCCAATCCCGAAAACACCGATCTCCGCCCGGATTTCCTGGCGCTGCTGTACCCCGTCATCATCTACGATCCTGCTGTTCCCCGTACCCGGGAAAACCTCATCGGTAAAAATCCTTCCACCGAAACCCTCCGCCAATACAGCACCGATCAATCCGTGTCCTCCAAAACGCCACCCGCATTCCTCGTTCATGCGGCAGACGACAGTGTGATCCCGCTCAAGAACACGCTTGCGTTCTTCAACGCTTTGATACAACACAACGTCAAAACGGAACTGCACGTCCTCCAAACCGGCGACCATGGCTTTGCCCTGACCGATCTCCCCAGCGGCGGCCAGTGGTTCCAAATGTTCCAAAGCTGGCTCCGGGAGAATGGCTGGCTGACCACGACCGGGAACAGCCGTCCCTTACCGTAAGTGCACCTTTCGGTCAATGCCGCAGGTTAAAGACGCGGATGCACAGGGGAATGAGCCCGATGGAAACCGCGATGAAAATAGCCACCCGCACGTAGTTGAGCGTTTGCCAGAGAGATACTTTGTCCGCCAGGTCTGCCGCCCCGGCCTTCGTTTCCGCGATCTGCTGAAAATGAATGATGCTTGGCGCAAAGAATACCAGCGTCCAGGCGCGCACTGCGATATGCACCGCAAACGAAACCAGCAGCCAGTTCCGCGCAAAATCGATCTTCCAGCAGAAAATTAAGGCGAGGATGAATGTGATTTCGTGAATGGAATGGAACACGATCCAGAAAAACTTCAAACTGGCGCCGGACCCCAGCAGCAGGTTGAAATGCTGCGGCGGGGCGTCTGCCCACTTCGGAACGAACACCAGCGTTTCGAATACCTGCGCCCCGTTCATAAGAAAGTATACCAATGTTGTGATGAAAAGCCATAGTTCGGCCCGGGAGATGCTATCCATATAATTATGTCGTTTTCGTTATTGATTTAAATTATTTACTTCTATTTCGATGTAAAATTAGAGGTATTCTGGAATATGACAAGCTTTTTCCCTGTTTTTCCCATATTTTTACATCGAAACCGACATAATCGATGAGTGAACTTGTGAAATTAATCAGCGCCTGGGAGGCATATGCCCGGAAAAGCCCCAACGCTTCCGCCACGGAATTCTGCATGCATTTCCTCGCGCAGGAAAGCAACAACCAACTTTTCAGCGGCCTCACGCCGCCCGATCTCGACACCGTTTTCGCGAAACTGATCGGCCGGCTGGCGGGGATGCAAACCGTTTATTCCAAAATGGCCCTGCAGGAAATCCCGGGGTTCGAGCTGGAATGGTTTTACTTCCTCAGTTCTATTTATCATTTGAAAGAAGTCAAAAAGACGCAGATCATCCAATACAACTTCACGGAACAAACCACCGGCATCGACATCCTGAATAAATTGAAAACCCAGGGATTCATCACGGAACGGCCCGATCCCGAAGATAAGCGGGCCAAACTCGTCAGTCTTACGAAAACAGGGGAACAGGTGCTTTTCAGGATTTACCAGCTGCTGCACAAACCCACGCTGCTCATGTACCACGACATCGACCCTACCGACAAACAAGTGGTGATCAACATCCTGAAAAACACGGAACAAAAGCACCAGGAACTATTGTCGGGCGCGCGGAACAAATCGCTGGACGAGCTGCTGACAGCCGAATTGGGCGAAGAGAAGCTTGCGGCGTTGGCGCAGGCGCAGCAGCAAAGGATTTCGCAGTTTTCCGATGCGAAACGCCCTAACAAACATCAATAATCACCTATCTTCAGCAAAATTTTTACCATTCAGATGGCCATCAACATCCTTGCGATATCCGGCAGTACCCGGCTTCAATCCACCAATCATACGCTCATCAACATCATCGCGGCGATGTACGCCGGGAAAGCGGAGATCACGCAATTCGACGGGCTTTCCCAATTGCCGCATTTCAACCCCGACGACGACAACGATACGCCGCCACCCACCGTAACCGCCTTCCGCGACCGCCTGCGCTCGGCCGACGGCATTCTCATCTGCACGCCGGAATACGCCATGGGCGTGCCCGGCAGTCTCAAAAACGCGCTCGACTGGATAGTTTCTTCCATGGAAATGTCCCAAAAACCCGTTGCCCTTATCACGGCATCGTCTATGGGCGAACTGGCACATCAATCGCTCACGGGCACGTTGCGGGTGATCGAAGCCGATTTGCCAGATACCTCGCGCCTGCTGATCCCTTTCGTGAAAGCGATAGTCCGTGATGGCGCTATCGTAGACGCACCTACGCTGGAGAGCGTGATAAGTGTCATGGAGTCCCTGCTGCAGGGGATCGCAGCATCGCGCAGCAAGCCGTAAAAGCATCCATTACCATTTCAGGCCTATTATGCTGATAATTTTACCGGCCGAAAACATCGAATATCCTCAGAAAATACGTCCCGGCATTGGTGACCGCAACGATAGATTGGGCCGCTGAATCCAACGGATGCAGGAAACGCTTTCGGCGTGCCTCCCTCCGGCGTGCATGCAACCTCATAATCCCGCCAGGATGGCATATATCCCGTCCACCGCACTTTCCAGCTCCTCTTCGTTCATCGACGCGAAACCGAAGCGGAACGCGTTCTCCCGGGCATACACCCCCTTGATATGCAGCAGCGGCGAACCTTCCAGGGCAGTTACCGGGAACGCCGGGCGCAGTCGCACCCAGATCGCCATGCCGCCCGACGGCAACGTGTAATCCAGGAACCGACCCAGTTTTTGATCCAGTAATCCATCCAGGAAATCCCTGCGCTGGTGATAGATCTTCCGCGCCCGTTTCAGGTGCCGGCTTAGTTCCCCATCCATCATCAAGCCCGCCAGCGCATTCTGCATGTAACTGTCGTTCCCCACGTCGATGATCATGCGCAGCGCCGCACACTGCTCTACGAGGTTCTTTGGCGCGATCATGAAACCGATCCGGATAGACGGTCCCAGGATTTTGGAAAACGACCCGATGTAGATCACGTTGCCCTGGTGCCCGGCGCTCGCCAGCGGCAGATATGGCGCGGAAGTATAGTGGTACTCGAAATCGTAATCGTCTTCGATGATGGTAAAGTTGTATTGGCGGGACAGCTCCAGCAGCTTCATCCGTCTTTCCACGCTCAGCGTCACCGTTGTCGGGTAATGGTGGTGGGGGATGACGTACACCGCCGCAATTTTTTTCTTTTGACAGATGCGCCCGATCGCTTCCGTGTCGATGCCGTTTTCATCGACGTCCACTTCCAGGATATTGGCGCCGGTGACACCGAAAGCCATATTGGCGACGGGGTATCCCGGCTTTCCGACGATTACGTTGGAACCTGCGCCCAGCAACAATTGCGCGGATAGGTAAATGCTCATCTGCGCGCCGTGCGTGACGAGGATATTGTCTATCGAAATATGCAGCCCGCGGCTTTCCGAAAGATATTTGACCATTTCTTCGCGCAGCAGGTGCGTGCCCTGCGCGGAACTGACGTTCGCGCTTTTGACCGCATACCGCCGCGTGGTATAGGCACGGTAGGTTTTGAGGAGGGGATCGATGGGAGAGAGCCGGATGTCGGGATGCCCGTCGTCTATCACCAGTTCCGGCACCGCGGCCCCCGTTTCCCCGTTCGTGGGCCCGGGTATCGTTCTGAACGGCAATTCGAAAGGGCGCTGGTACCCTTCGCGGGCTTCGTCCGGTTTCCAGTTGGCGGGCTCCAGCTCGGGGATATGCTCCGAAACGGTGATCCGCTTCCGCGGCACCACCGTGATCCATTCCTGGGCAGACAGCTCTTCGTACGCCGCTACCACCGTTTTCCGGTGAACGCCGAGGTCTTTGGCCAGTTCGCGGCTTCCCGGCAAGGGCGCATTGGCTTTCAACGTGCCGTTCCGCACCGCCATGATAATGGACACGGCGATCTGCCGGTAAACCGGCGTATTGCTTTCCTTGTTGATAGATATGAGATGGGCTATCGGGATCATCTGGACTACTTGATACTTTAAATCTGGCCCCCAAATATAGTCCAATAACCCCATAGCTTTGCCTTCGTAATCAAAACTTTATACCCAATGGAATACAGCATCAGGAAAGCCAGCCTGGAAGAACTGGACGACGCCGCGGCATTATTCGACAGCTACCGTGTTTTTTACCGGCAGGCGCCGGACCTCGAAAAAGGGAAGGCATTTCTAAAAGAACGCCTCCTCAACAATGAATCCGATATTTTTCTCGCTTATGCGGATGGGAAGGCCGTGGGGTTCGTACAGCTCTACAAACTCTTCCACTACACCAAACTGCAAAAGCAATGGCTGCTGAGCGACCTGTTCGTTCACCCGGATTACCGCGGCAAAGGCCTTTCCGTTGCCCTGATCGACCGCAGCAAGCAATGGAGCCGGGAAACGGGCGCCTGCGGCCTCATGCTGGAAACGGAAAAAACCAACGATATCGGGAACAACCTGTATCCCCGCTGCGGTTTCGAGTACGACGGCCAGCATAATTATTATCATTGGTGGGGCTGATAACGGATTCCCCAGGCCGGATAGCCGAGTGGCGAGGCGGGGGATGGCACATCCCTTCACAATGGTTCGATTCCATTTCCGGCCTCCAAAAATCATGACGACCATGCCCGTAAAGCGCGACAAAACGATCATCATCCACAGCAAGGTTTCCTATGGGTACGTGGGCAGCAGTACCACCGCCCTGGTATTGCAAACCGGCCGGCAAGACGTGATAACGGTGCCCACGGTATTATATTCCAACCGGCTGGGCCTGGCCTCCGTGGGCGGAGACGTGCTGCCCACGGCGCTGTTCGCTTCCATCCTGGACGGCATTCTGCAACTGGACATCCTGGCCGAAGTGTCGTCCATCATCACCGGCTTCATCGGTTCGGCGGAACAAGTGGTCATTACGGCCGGATTCGTGGAAAAAGTGAAAGCGCGGCACCCGGACATCAGCTATCTCTGCGACCCCGTGATGGGCGATGCCGACGAATTCTACGTGGCGCCCGGCGTGGCCAAGGCCATGATCGACCGGCTCATTCCGCTGGCAGACGTGCTCACACCGAATTCCTTCGAATTGCAACAGATGCTGGGCCGCCGTTTCGCTTCGCTGGAAGAAATGACCACCGCGATCCGGGAAAACGGCCGGTTTTCGGAACAGCAACTGGTGGTGACGAGCTGCCAATTCGCGGATACGCCGCCGGGATGGATCGATATCGTTTCCCTGGACAAAGACCAGCTTCACCTGGAACGGACGCCCCGCGTGGCGGTGGACCCGCCCGGCACCGGCGAGCTCTTCGCGGCGCATATGCACCTGCAAATGCTCAACGGCGCGGCGTTCCCCCTGGCCATCCGGCGGGCGGCGCGGGTGATGCAGGCCGTGCTGGCGGGGATAAAGGCAGATAACCGCCGGGAAATGGCGCTGCAAGACATCCTGCATTCCATGGAGATCGCAGGGAGGGAAGCTGCAGGTCGATAAATTTTACGAATTTTGCGAACTATGAACGTACTGGACCTGATCATCAACGACCCGGAAAAAGTGCTGCTGGACAGTATTTTCCTGGACGACCACAGCAAAAACATGTGCGCACAGCTCATCAAGGAGCGGTTGTATTTCGAAGAACTGCGGCAATACGGTTTGCCAGTCAATAATAAAGTGCTGCTGCACGGAGCGTCCGGCTGCGGGAAAACGATGACGGCGAAGGCGTTAGCCCATGCGCTGAACAAACCCATCCTCATCCTGAACCTCAGCAACATCGTCAGCGCCAAAATCGGCGAAACGCCGCAGCAGCTGAAAATGGTGTTCGACAAAGCCGCGCGGGACGGGGCCGTTTTGTTCCTGGACGAGTTCGACCAGATCGGGAAGTCGCGGACAGACGATAAAGACGTGGGGGAGATGCGGCGGCTGGTGAACACGCTGCTGCAACTGATTGACTATTTTCCCGAAAAAGCCCTGCTCATCTGCGCCACGAACCATCCGGAGGTGATCGATACCGCCTTGCTGCGGAGGTTCCAGCTGCGGATAGATTTCCAGATGCCGGCCGCCGCCGTGCTCGATACCTATTACGATCAGCTGCTGGCGCCATTCCCCGAAGAAATGCGCGGAATCGCCCGCCGGTACGATGTTTCTTTCGCCGAAGCGAGGGATTATTGCTTCACCCTCGTCAAATCCTTACTGATCGCCAAGCTGGAAAGGGAGCGCGAAACGGCTACCATGCCCCCGCTGTGCCCGTCCTGACGCGACATTCGTTTCCCATATCCATGGCCGTTTTCCCACCCAAACTGCTTTACTTCGCCGATTGTCGATTAATAATCGTATCTTTGCAACGATTTACTACAGGCTCCTGCCTCTGCTTCTTCTGAATTAGTCTGGATTATTCTTTTCTTCCTCAGTCTTCGCTTTTCCAGCTGCCACCGACCCTGATAGTATCCAGAGGCCCAGTACTGAAATCAAACGGCACACCTGTACGCACAGCAAGCCGTAACGCTACATATCGCATAACGCAATAATGCACCATAATTAAAACCACACAACATGGGTGAATCTTTTTCAAAAAAGGAAAAGAAAAACAAAAAAGCAAAAGCCAAAATTGAAAAGGCACAAAAAATGCTCGATCGAAAGTCGAACAACGACAAAGGCAAGCCGCTTGAAGAGATGCTCGCTTTCGTCGATGAAAACGGGAACCTGAGTTCCGTTCCTCCAAGACAGGGCAATGAAGACGTGACGATGCAGGAATTGACCGCCGTCGCGAAAAGCAGGCACCGGCCTGTGGTAGAAGCCACCCGGACGGGATTCGTTTCCTACTTCAACCAGGCAAAGGGTTTCGGGTTCATTACCGACGACAATGCCCGGGAAAACGTCTTCTTTCACGCCAACCAGTTAACTGAGCTCCTGAAAGAAAAGGACAGGGTTTCCTTCACGCGGGAGAAAACGCCGAGAGGCTTCAGCGCCGTGGATCTGAAAAGGATCGGATGATTTGCGACGAAAAAAGAATTCAGATATAAGAAGCACCTGCAACCCGCAGGTGTTTTTTTATGCCCGGCGCCGGCTGGAAATCCGGAGAATTCCCTTTATCTTGACATCACCTTCCCGAATTCCATCACCTGTACCGCAAGCATTGACTATGAAAGGATTGCTTTTTTTCACCGGATGTATACTGCTCCTTGGCAATAGCTTCGCGCAGCAACCGGTGCTCCCCGCACAAAAACATGGGTTCATCGTCATCGCCCACCGCGGAAACCATGAAATCGTCCCTGAAAACACAACGGCATCCGTGGAAGCGGCGTACCAGTGCGGCGCCGACTATGCCGAGCTCGACCTTCGCACGACCCAAGACGGGCATCTCGTGCTCATGCACGACGCCACCGTAGACCGCACCACCAACGGAAAGGGCGCCGTAGCAGATTATACGTTTGCCGCGCTCCGCCAACTGAACATCAAAAGTACCGACGGCAAAATTTACCGCGTGCCCACGTTCGCCGAAGCCCTGAAAGCCGCCAGGGGCAAGGTGCATATTTATCTCGACTTCAAGGAAGCCGACGTAGCACAGGCCTGGCAGCAAATACGGGATGCAGGGATGGAAAAACAGGTGATCGTGTACATCAACAAAAAGGAGCAATATCAACCCTGGCGCGACATTGCGCCGCAAATGCCCCTGATGTCCAGCCTGCCGGACGATGCCCAAACACCGGCACAAATGGAACAGTTCCTGGATGCACATTCGTTTGCGGTGCTGGACAATATTACCGACAGCACGCTCATGACCGTAGCGCGCCGCCGCCGGATATCCGTTTGGCTGGACGCGCAATCGCCCAACGAAGGCCCCGATGCCTGGAATGCGGTGTTAAATAGGAAAGTACAAGGCATGCAGAGCGACCATCCGGGCGCGCTTGTCCGCTATCTCCGCGAGCACAGGCTGCGCGATGGCCTAAAAAAATAAGGCACCTCCCGGCGCCTTATTCCCTTTATACGTTGAAGCTTTTATGTTTGTAGAAGTACGTCTTCACCGTTTTGGCGTACAGTTCGTAATCGAGCGCCTCGAGGTAGAGATCCATTTCCGAGCCGATCATTCCCTTCACATCCAGTTCGCTTTCGATCAGTACTACTTTCGGGTGGTATTTTTCCCAGTTGTTGGATTTCAGTACCTGGAAATCGAGCCCTTCGGCGTCGATCGTGAGGAAATCGATGGAGGTGCCTTTGGGAAGGTGCTGGTCGAGGATGCCGGCCAGCGTTCTCGTCTGCACTTTTACGACCCTTTCGATGTTGTAGATTTCCTTCTGGCTACGTTCTTCCGCCATTTCCTTCGAAAAGGTATTGAGCGCATGCTCATTGAAAACGTAAAAATCGAGCGCTTCTTCCTTGTCCGAAACAGGCACTTCCAGGTTAATGTCTTCCGGTCGGATTTCCCGGAAAAGCGCCATGCTGCCGGGCATGGCGTCGATATTGATGCCGCGCCATCCGAGGCGGTAAAAACGGAAAGTGTTCGAGAAACGCTTGGGATGGAGGGCGCCTACGTCCACGAAAAATCCTTTCTTCTGAAATTCGAATATCCTGCCCAGTACGAGATCTTCCCCTTCCTGGGAATAGGATACGTTTTGAAAAATATCGACGGTGGTTTCGGGTTGGACGAGCTTTTGCAACAACCGTTTAAGTCCCATAGCTTGTTAGGTTTTATAAGTTTCCGTTGTTAATTGATTTGACCGGTATGGTTTTCTGCGATATACGTCCGGGGATGGCATTCCCTTCGGATGGCGTATATCGGACTGCAAGGATACAATTTTCCGGTCTACTTATCACTCGAACAGATGCACTGGATAAATTCCCCACTTAGCAAAACCATAACGAACCGGTGCCAACCAATGTTACAGGCAGGAAACAGTTGGCGGTGGGCAGATACTCCGTTTTTATTTTCCGGGCCTATTCATGCGACGCCACGAGCGATCGTTCCAGGTACAGCTCCACCGTATCTATCCCGTTCTGATATTTCCAGATCATCGTGTTATTATTGACATGGTTGACATGGATGAGCAGGTTGCGGGCAGGATCGAACATCCGCACCGTTATGGAACTGTCGCCCGGATTCACCGCATATTCGCCCATTTGCGATCTTTTCACATCGGCGAAATAGGGGTTCGGGGAACAGGTGATCCGCTTGTAGTGTTCGATATAGATATTCTGCCAGGCGGAATTATCGGATTGCCAGTCGTTACCGGATGCCTCCACATTATTCCTGAGGGTTTTCGTCACCCTCCACTTTCCGGCGATGGGCTGTTTGGTGATGACGTACCCGCTGACGTATACGGAAAACCCAAGGCTGCAGCCGATCACCAGTACCCTGACCAGCTGTTTCAGCGGCTGTGCCACCATAATCGGCCGGAGCAGGATTTTCGTGAAAAGGGGTTGGATGATGTCCCAATGCAGGAAAAACAGGTACGCCAACCCCACCGTAAAATAAATCGCGTTGAGGGTAGCCGGGACCGGGATCCCGTAAAACAGGTCGATCAGTACGATATTGATCATCACCGGCAACAGGATGAGCACGCCGGGCAGGGTCGTTCTCCTGAAAAGCAGCATGATGGAACCGGCGATCTGAATCACCGCGATGATGCTGCTGAATACATAGGAATGCCCGAAATAATTCCAGGTGAGGTTGTAACCGGACAATCCGCCCACGATACTATCGCTCCGGAAGAACGATTCCCCGAATTGCAGGCCGAACAATTTCCCGAAGCCATACCCGCTGATCTCCAGCGCCAGCCAATACCTGACAATAGCTACCAGAACGGCCTGCACCTTTTCCGTATCGATCGTCCCCGCTTTCTCCCGGGCCCGCCAGTAGAAAGGGAACCCGCACGCGAATACGATCCCCAGCACGATCAGCGGAGGGTACATGTATTTGTAGATGGTATTGATGATCCCCCAATTGGTGACAGTCGTCAACCGGAAAAAGAATACGGAAGAAAAGCTATTAACACAGGCGAGGGCCACCAAAATCGACAGGATCGACTTGTGCCACCAGGGATTTTTTGCAGTTTGAGGCATAATCGTGAAATTCCCTGTTAATTTAGCAATTTAGCGGGTATGGAAGATAAAGTTGCCCACAAACTTTTACTGAAACAATTCTGCGAACAGGTCATTCTGCAACGCATCGCCATTTCGCGCCAGGCGATGGACGAAGCCCAGGCCGCGGCCAACCAGGAAGGCAAAAGCTCGGCGGGCGATAAATACGAAACCTCCCGGGCCATGGGCCACCTCGAAAAGGATATGTACGCCCGGCAACTGGTGGCGCATCAGCAGGAACTGGCTGCGCTTCGTGCGGTTAACGTGCAATCGATCTGCCTCGTTCCCGCGGCCGGCGCCTTCGTACGGTCGGCCAACGCCGGTTTCTTTATAGGCGCGGGTTTGGGCAAACAAATCGTCGACGGGGAAACGGTAATTTTCCTTTCGCCTGCGTCACCACTGGCACAGCAGCTCATGCGCAGGAAAGTGGGAGACACCTTCGATTTCAAGGGGAAAGAAACAATACTGGAGATTTATTGAAAAGGAAAACCAGGTCATGACGCCTGGTTTTCCCGCATTTTTTATTGCGTAACTACTTCCGTAGCCGTTTTGATGTTCGCGTAGAAAAATTCCAGCGCGCCCAGCAGCGATTGCTGTACCCATGCCGCGGGCACCTTCTTCCCCTGGACTTCCACATCCAGCGTAGCGCAGGCGTCAGACACCACCGTACATTCGAAACCAAAATCCTTCGCGGCTTTCACGGTTGCGTCGATGCAAACGTGGGTCATCATCCCGGCGAAGGTCAAACGGTCAATGCCATTGGCTTTCAGATGCTCCAACAAATCGGTTTCCCGGAAACTGTTGGGAAAATGTTTGGTGATGATCTTTTCTCCGTTTTCGGGCATCACTGCCGCATGGATCGCTATCCCATCCGTACCGGGCAGGAAAAAAGTGGCGCCTTCGTTGGTGGAAATATGCTGTACGTGGACCACTGGCCGGCCGGCTTTCCTGAAATGCGCCAGTACCTGTTTCGCCTTTTCCGCGGCTTCTTCCGCGCCCACTAAAGTGTGCCGCCCGCCGGGGAAATAATCCTGCTGGATATCAATGATGATCAGTGCTTCTTTCATGTGTTCGTTGTTTGCAGGGCGCTGTGCGAAAGCGCCCGAAGTGATGGAAATGAATGCCACCCATAAAGCGGTCAGTTTCATATCGGATAATGTTTTACTGTTTTGGAAATCATGAAGGCCTTCACTGCACACAAAAGTAGCAGCCACGGAATGCCCGGCACTTGACCTAGGTCAAGTGCCCCGGTAAATTTCCCGGGTTACCGCAGTTTGATGTCCAGTTTTTTTAACATGCGGCTGAAGAAAGACGGCGTAACGCCGATGTAGGAAGCGATTTCCTGGTCGGACAGGAGCGGGAGCAGATAAGGGTATTGCTGGCGGAACTTTCCCAGGCGCTCGGGCGCTGAAAGGCTCATGGCGTCTATGTTCCGTTGAAGGCTCGCGGCGAAGGCGCGCTCCGTGAGGATGCGGAAACAGCGTTCGAACCTGGGGATTTTCCGGAGGAGGATTTCCTGGTTGCGGCGCGACAGCGCCAGGGTGTCCGTCCGCTCAACGGCTTCGATGAAAAGATGGGCCGGCGTTCCGGAAATGAAACTCCCGATATCCGCGATCCACCAATCCGGCGAAGCGATCGTGAGGATATGTTCCTTTCCGTCGGTATCGAGCAGGTAGCTTTTCATGCAGCCGGCGGCGATGAAAGTAAAATCGGTGCAAACTTCCCCTTCGCGCAGCAGGTATTCTTTCCGGGCGTAACGGCCGGGTTTCAGCAGGCTGGTGAAATAATCGCCTTCTTCCTGTGTGAGGGGGATGTGCCTGCGGATGTTGTTAAGTATCAGCTCGAGGGGGCCGTTCATCTTCTTGCGCGTTTCTCGCCCTGTGAAGGTAAGGAGAAGGCGGGAAACAAATAATTTGGATTAAATTGCGATTATGTGCGAACACGAACAAAAGCATTGTCCCAGGTGTAACGCCCACTTTGAATGCAAGGTGGGATCGATCCTGCTGTGCCAATGCACGACCGTGACGCTTTCACAGGACGAGCGCGATTTTATTGCCACGCAATACGCCGATTGCCTCTGCGCCGCCTGTCTCAAAGACATGAAATCCAGCTACCATCAGCAACAGATGCAACACAAACTGCATAACATCTCGCCGTTGCTGTTCCCGAAAAAATAAAAAGCGAAGTTAATACAGCAGGTAAGGTTCGATCCTCGCTGTCCAATCCCCCGGACCGGTATATTCTACGATTTCCCCGATACTGCCATCCGCCACGAGCGATTCCGCATTTTTTAAACCTGTCAGCAGATCGAGATGCCGCGCGCCGCCGGGGTTTACGAAAGTAGGGTAGGGCGCCCATGCAAAATCACCGGGATGGATTTGATGAATGAGCCGGATCAGCAGCCAACCCAGCTTCACCGGCCGGAAAACCGCCCGGTCGCTTACGTGCAACATGACACCGCTGCATTTTTGCCCTTGATATTTCCCTGCCACCGGAACGAAATGTACCGGTCTGGCGTACACGCCGTCTGGACGAAGATCATTGACCAGCGCGGCTACGCGCGGCCCGTCCATCCACGGCGCGCCAGCAACGCGGAAAGGCGTGGCCGTGCCTCTTCCTTCGCTGATATTGGTGGCTTCCAGCAAGCCCAGGCCCGGGTACAGCAATGCAGACGCGAAGCAGGGAATGGCCGGCGATGTGGGAACGAATGATGGGCTCCAATCCGGGAAGAACATCGTCCGTTGCCAGTTTTTGCATGGTATTACGTCCAGTTGTAAGGTATTTTTCAGGATGTATGTTGATTGGAAGTAACCGGCCAGTTCGCCGAATGTGCAGCTATGGCGAACGGGAATGTTCCATCGCCCGATGAAGCTGCTGCAGTGGCGCTCGTCCAGCCCCGGGCCCTCGGCAAGGGCCATGACGCCCGACAGCGGATTGGGCCGGTCCGCGATCACCAGGTGCTTGCCCCGGGCCGCGCAGGCTTCCATGACGTGGGTCAGCGTCCAGAGGTAGGTATAGAAGCGGCAACCGATGTCGGGAATATCGAATAAAACCACGTCGATATCGGCGAGGTCGTGGGGATCGGGCGCCAGCTTGCCGCCGTAGAGGCTGGTCACGGGCAGGCCTGTCAGTCGGTCGGTCCCGTCCGGCATTTCCTTGCCATCTTCGCCGGTGGTTTCCAGTCCGTGTTCGGGGGAAAACAGCCGGGTGATGTGAAATCCTTCTGCCAGCAGTGCCTCCCGGGAAGGACGAAAGTCTGCCGTACATGCGGCGTGATTCGTTACCAACCCGATCCTGCGGGATTTCCAGGCAGGCGGATTCGCTAATAAGGCGTCTATTCCGGTCATGAAGCTACAAATTAAGGAATCCTTCGTTGGATTTACGTCGCAACCGGCGGGACAGCCTATTTGGATTATCAACCGGTAAATGATATTTTACCTTTTTCGACTAAACGGACATACCATGTTATCAAAAATCAGGATTTCGCTGATCATCTTACTGAGCATATGCAGCTCAATTCAGGCGCAGGACGCAAAAAAGATCCGGCTCTTTATTATCGGCAACAGTTTTTCACAGAATGCCTCCGCGTTTGTGCCGCAACTGGCGAAGGAAGGCGGGATCGACCTGGAAGTGGGGCGCGCGGAGCTCGGTGGCTGCTCGCTGGAAAAGCACTGGAAACTGTCGGAAGCAGGGGAGAAGGCATATAAGGGAAAATCGCTGCGCGAATTGCTGTCTGACGGCCGCTGGGACATCGTTACCATTCAGCAGTATTCCCTGCTTTCCGGAGACCCCGGCACTTACGAACCCTATGCCGGCAAGCTCGTGGAAATGATCCGAACGTTGCAGCCCGGCGCGAAACTATACATCCACCAGGTGTGGGCATACCGGAACGATGCGAAATCTTTCGGAAGGATTAACGGCGAACAACGCGCTGCGAACACAGAAGAAATGCACCGCCACGTAAGGGCGGCCTACCACAAGGTGGCTGCAGACCTGGGCCTCACGATCATCCCGACGGGCGATGCTTTCCGGAAAATGGAAGTGAGCCGGAAGTGGCACTATACCAAAGATACCACGTTCAATTTCGAGGCGCCGCAAGCGGGACAATTGCCCGATCAGACGAACTCCCTGCATATCGGCTACATCTGGCGCAACGGCAAGCTGGATTTTGATGCCAACCACGCCAATCCCGCGGGCTGTTACCTGGGCTCGCTGGTGTGGTACAAAACATTGTTTGGCGGGAAGGTAAAGAAGGTGAAGTTTAAGCCGGAAAGCGTTTCTGCGCCGATGGCGAAGAAATTCAGGCAGGTGGTGGCGGGCTTGTAGTCGCCTAAAACCACGATCCCTGCCGGCATGCCTGGCAGGGATCGTTGGAAAGATATTGCGATCTGTTATTGTACGTTCTTGAACATTACCGGTGAGTTGCCGTAAAGCGGGGTTCTCCCGTCCCACTTTTCGATGAATTGCTGCTGGATGAGCAAGGGGGTCAGCGACTGCTGGCGCAATTGGTTGGCGCGCGATTCCGCTTCTGCCTGAACGATGAGTTTCCGGGCGTTGGCTTCTGCTACGCGCAATTCGTTTTCTACCTGCATCGCCTGCTGAACGGCGCGGTTCTTGGCGTCGATGGCTTGGGTGATGCTTTCGGGGTATACGATCCCGGAAGTCAGCTGTTCCAGCTGGAAGCCTTCCTTGGTCAATTCGGCGGAAAGCTGGGCCTGCACTGCGCTTTCGAAGCCTTTCCTGTTGGAGATCATGCTGTCGGTCGTGAATTCGTTGAATTGGATGCGGAATGCATCGCGGACGTAGTTGTACAGCGTGGTGGTGGTGATTTCCTTGATGCCCTTGCGGTATTTCTGAAAAATTTCCGGAGAATGGCCGGCAATCACTTTATAGGTAATGGTGGGGTCTACGGTAAAAACGGACCCATCTTTGGCGTTGACGGTAAATGGTTCATAATCCGCGGTTTGCACAAATACCGGAAACTCGTGAACATCTTCCGTAAAAGGGTTATACCAAACGCGCCCCGTTACCAGGGAAACGTCCTGTACACCTTTATCGCTGCCGTAGAGGCGAACTAATACGCCTTCATGGCCCGCATCGATCCGGGTGCAGGAAGAATAGCAGAAAATAATGATGGCGAGGAGCGCGATGGATGTCCAAATAATGGTCTTTTTCATGCCGAATGTTGATTTACTGTTCGATATAGGATTGAAAATCAGGCAAGATAGCGTATTGGCGGGAAGTCAGCGAGAAATTTTCGCGAGCACCTGGTTCCTTCGCTCCGGCAACGTACCGTTTACTTCGATCACTTCAATATTCAAATCCCCGATCCAATCGTACAACAAATCATTCACCCGGCTTCTGAGTTTCGGCTGATCTGTTTCATGAGCGGAAATCAGATCGGGCGTTTCAATGGGAACAAATACGAGCAGGTCAATTTCCGCAAGAATTGCCTGGGCGGTCGCAAAAAGTGATCGAATATTTCTGCCGGGCTCGATAACATGAAGATAGGCCAGGATATCGATGACACACCTGTCGAATATCACATTCCCTTCGCTATTGGAAACCAGGTCGACGGAACAGTTGAACTGTTCTACAAAATCATCGGCTGTGGGGATTTCTGAAAATTCATATCCCGAAGCTTCCAATTGATAGTAGGGCTCCATTTCGAGGGTGTACCCGGGAAGATGTTCCAGGAGCGCTTCTGCTAATGTCGTTTTCCCGACTTTGTGGGCACCGATTATCGCAATTTTCATATCTGGTCCAATGGATGGATGGGATTTGTGATCCTGATTTTTGATTTACATGGGTTAAACATCGGATGTATCTATTTGAATTCATTGATATTTCTTACCCTTACATTTGGCATAGTGTTGAAAATGTCTTGCATATACTTCCTATGATTGGCCCCGGCAAGCACGACCACTCTTTTCGCTCCTGCCTTTCTCGCTCTATTTACAACGTTTTCACACATTCCCTTATTTCTCATTATCCACCAATGTATTTTCGAAAGCATTTCTTCATTAGGGAAGTTCTCCATATCGTACAGTTCAGCCAAATAGAAATCCCCTGAAGCAGAGATGGCGGAAGCGTCGTCCGTATTTAACCATTCCGTTACGTTTTTCGAGGTCTTCTCGATATTCGCATATTTATCATACCCGGCATTGATTTTATCCAAACCAGATTGCAATTCTGCTCGCAAAGCCGTATTGGTATCCTTCTTAAATACATTGAATTTTGTATCGAATGCTACCCAGGATGCTCCCCAATTCAAATCGTAATCCTGGCAATCCATGGAAAGCAATTCCTGCATTCCCATTTCCCGCATCATGGGAAATGCGATAAGTGCATATTCGGAGGTTTTCAGTCTTTTCATACTTCGTCCTGTTGTATCCAATTGAGGGCTAAGCAATTTATTGACATAGTTTTCAAGTTCCGCATCAGGGGTTTGCTGAAGGTAAATGAAAACCTGCCAGAATTGATAGTGACCGTTTGCAACATCCTGGTCAAGATAATAAGCATGGGCTAAATCAGTTTTTAACCGATAGTCCTGGGGTTTTGACAGGGATAGTTTTCTTAAACTGTCAATTGTCCCGGGAAGTAACGCTGCCGCTATGTTTCGATTGTTCCTCAGCATATTCAGCCGATTGATATTGTCCTGTTTACACCAATAATCCATCACAAGCCGTTCATCTTCCTTACTCAGGAATTCACCAAAAAAAGCATCAGGCTGGAATTTTCTGATTTTATTATGAATGCCGGAAAAATCCTGTGCAGGGTACTTGCTATAATTATGGGAAACACCGATCAGCATAACATCCACTTGCTGTGCATAGGTATTGATCGAAATGAAGAAAATAATAAAAATGAAATGCTTCATATTGCTGCCTTTTATTTGATGGCGGAACGACGGTTGTATCAACTTTCATAGCGCCCCAATGTTGATTGATCGCTTTGGCTTCACAGGAATTGCCATTCACGTATAAATATACGTTATGAATTCGCTAACCATATCGCTTACTTTTAATTTAAGTTTCTTCGATACGTTTTGATATGCATAAAAACAGGGGCCTGCGTAAACATCAGGAAACCGTTATTTCCGCTGATTCGATTTGTTCCAGTCTTTCCATTCCTTCCGCGCCTTCTTCAGCGCCTCCACGAATGCCGGGTCCTTGCTCCATGCGCTCAGGAGGTTCCAGCTGATAACGCGCGAAGCCTCATTATCGCTGGGGTAATGGATACCCATTAGCTCCCGCGACCAGCGGACTTCCTCCGCCATCTTCAGAAAATCGGCGCGCCGCTCCGGGATGATCTCCGCAAACAGGAAAGCTTCCGAAAACGCCCAGAGCGAATGCCCGCTGGCGAACGAGGGCGAGGAAATCCGGGCCAGCGGTTGTAGTGCCGGTTCCAGATGATAGGGTCGCGCCCGCTTGAAGTGCCATTTCAGCCGGAATTCCGTTACCCGGATATCCTGGATGCAATTGAGCAGCAGCTCCGTCGTGGCCGGGAAGTTCTTGTCGTTGTACCATTCCCCGACAGGTGAAGCGATGTAAAAGAGCTGTTTCCGGTTCTCCAGGTAATCCGGGTCTTCCGGGTTCAGGATGTTCGGCCAGGAGCCGATGTTGGCGATGTACTGCGCCCGTGCTACTTCCTGCGGCGTCCGGTTCTGCTGCAGGCGGAGCAGGTAGTCCAATTCGGCCCTGGTCTGATCGGAGCTGTTGGCCGGCGGGGTCACGAGGCCCGGTAGCATAGCTTCCAGCTTACCGCTAAGATACACCGTCCGCCACAATGTATTGCCCTGCGCGCCTTTTCCGTATTCGGCCCAGGGATACCGGACCGTATCCATCCAGGCGCGGGAGTTGTCGGGCAACGGGCTCAGTTCCGACAGGGTTTTGTAATGCTGGCTCAGGGGCTCCAGCGGGTGCAGTGCATTACCTGCAAAGCGGAATGCTGCCAGAATTAGGAATGCGATGGTCAGGGGCAGCAGGAGAAGCGTCTTTCTTTTGGATAGTTTGTAATGCATGTTGAATGGTTGTCAGTCAAAAAATGATTTTCCGCTATGACGGGCCATTCAAAAAAAAGACGCAAACTAATTTCAGGCACAATCTTCGCCGCAGCAGGAAACGATGTTCCCATACTTGTCGAACTCAAAATCGCAGCAATTCAGGATGGCGGCGCGCAGCATCTCCTTTGCCCGCTGTACCCGCGACTTCAGCCCGGAATACGACATACCCAGCTCCGCTGCCAGTTGCTTTTGCGACATACCCTCGATTTCTGTTTTCAACAGTGCGTCACGGTAAATCGGCGGAAGGGTCTGGATCATCTGGCCTACAAAGGAATCGGACAACCGCGCCACGAGGTTTTCCGGTTCGTTGGCCGGCGCGGGCAGGTGTTCGGCATCGGTGGCGCCTGTTAAGACTTTCCCGTTCTTCCGGAAATAATCCGCCACGGCGTTGTCCGCCATCTTCATCACATAAGGGATCATATTTTCCGCCTTTTCGACTTGCGGCAGGCGTTGCAGCAACTTCAGGTATACATCCTGGAGAATGTCTTCGCAGCAATCGGCATGGTTGACCCGGGAGCAGATGCGCTGCTCCAGCTTGTCTTCCAGCTGCGCGAGGATGGGCAAAATGGTTTGCATATCGTTGGATTAAAGAAAAGGGGCCTAAAAGCCCCTTCTCAACATATCTGCATATTCGTTCGGAAGAATACTGGTCTCTACGGCCCTGGCTGCCTTTTCCACGTCGTACCCGAAGCGGATAAACTCCACCTGGAGGGAATTGCGGTCGTGGATGGACAGGGTTTCGTCGATGTGCAGCATCACGTAGCCGCCGCGCGGATCACCGTCTTTCGGTTTGCCGACGGAGCCGATGTTGATGGCGTGGCGGCACTTGGGCGCTTCGCCGGGCTCCGTGCAGATGATCCGGTGGTAAGGCTTATGCGTGTGGCCGAAACAAAGGATATCGGCGTTGGCGTCGGTAAGGATGCGCAGCATGCTCTTTTCGTCCCGGTCTTCGAACAGGTATTCGTTGATCTTACGGGGACTGCCGTGCACCAGCATGAGGGTCAGCGTATCGTCGTTCAGCTGGAACTCGACACGGATGTGGGCGGGCAGGGTGCGGAGGTATTTGCGCTCGTCGTCGCCGACAAGGGAGTTGGTGTAGGAAATGGAAATCTGGCCCATGTCCTTATCCTCCGTGGTTTTGTAGGCGCAGCCACATTCGTTGCTCATCCGACCGATGCCCTGGTCATAGTTGCCGGCGATGGTCGGGATGCCGCGCTTGCGTATCGCCTGGATCACCTCGTTGGGCCAGATATTGTAGCCCACCAGGTCGCCGAGGCAGTAAACGGCATCGGGTTTGCGCTTGTCCAGGTCGGCGAAGAAGGCTTCCAGCGCCGGGAGGTTCGCGTGAATGTCTGAAAACAGTGCGATTTTCATCGGTTGCGGTTTAGGCAGTTACGGTTTTGACGTGCGTATTGACGAATTGTTCGAAATAGTTGCGAATGATCTGCCGTACCTCGCGGAACTGCTCCGTAACTTCTTCTTCCGTGCCCGTGGCTTTCGCCGGGTCGGGGAAATTCTCGTGGAATTGCTCCGCGCGCGATGGGAACACGGGACAGCGTTCCTTCGCATGGTCGCAAACGGTGATCACGTAGTCGAAGTCAATGTCGGTGTATTCGGAGATATTGTTGGACGTGTGGCCGGAGATATCGATGCCGTCTTCCGCCATGGTGGCGATGGCGCGGGGATTGACGCCGTGCGTTTCTACGCCCGCGCTATATACTTCCGCCGCGTCGCCTGCGAAGTGGCGGAGATAGCCTTCCGCTATCTGGCTGCGGCAGCTGTTGCCGGTGCAAAGGACCAGGATCTTCTTCATTTGGAATAGTAGGTTTTGAGTTTATACTTGCAATGCTTTTTCTTCCGGATTGCCATACCACCGCTTCCGCAGCCAGAACGCCACGTTCACCAGGGCGATCAGGGCGGGTACTTCCACCAACGGGCCGATCACGCCGGCAAATGCCTGTCCGCTGTTGATGCCGAACACACCGATGGCTACGGCGATCGCCAGCTCGAAGTTGTTACCCGCCGCCGTAAAGGCGATGGAGGCGTTTTTCGAGTAGTCGGCGCCGAGGGATTTACCTATGAACATGCTCACGAGGAACATGATAGCGAAGTAAATGGCGAGCGGGATGGCGATGCGTACCACGTCCATCGGGATTTGTACGATCAGTTCACCTTTCAGGCTGAACATCACCACGATGGTGAACAGCAGCGCGATGAGGGTGATCGGGGAAATCACGGGAACGAATTGCTCCTGGAACCATTTTTCCCCTTTCCAGCGGATCAGCGCGAAGCGGCTAATGATGCCGGCGGCAAAAGGAATACCCAAGTAGATGGCCACGCTTTCCGCGATCTGCCCGATCGTGATATTCACTTCCAGTCCTTTCATCCCGAACACGGGCGGCAGCACGGTGATGAAGAACCATGCGTATACGCTGTACAACAGCACCTGGAATACGCTGTTCAGGGCCACGAGCCCGGCGGCATATTCGCGGTTGCCTTCCGCCAGTTCGTTCCACACGATCACCATGGCGATGCAGCGGGCCAGCCCAATCAGGATCAGCCCGATCATGTATTCCGGATAGCCGTGCAGGAAGAGTACCGCCAGGCCGAACATCAGCACGGGGCCGATCACCCAGTTAAGTAGCAGGGATGCGCCGAGGATCTTCGTATTGCGAAACACTTCGCCCATTTTACCGTAGTTCACCTTTGCCAGCGGCGGGTACATCATGAGGATGAGGCCGATCGCCAGCGGGATGTTGGTGGTACCGGTCGAGAAGGAATTGATGAAGTCGGCGCTGGACGGGATGAAATACCCGATGCCGACGCCTGCCGCCATAGCGAGGAAAATCCAAAGGGTGAGGTAACGGTCGAGAAACCCCAGGCGTTTGCGGCCAGCAGCCGGTGTGCAATCATTTGCAGACATATGGATCTAATACTTGTCGTTGATGAATGGGTGAATTAGCAACATCCGGAACCAGGTGTGCAGCAGCTCTCCACCGGTTTTTCCGCGTAAACGGTAATGCTGAATATGCCTGCCTGTTGTGACTTGAAACCGGCCAGTTCTTCCGGAGTGAGGTATTTTTCGAGAATATCGTCAGGGATGATGATGGCTTTTTCCTTCTGGATGGTGATGTGCTGGAAGCCGTTCTGCGCGATCAGCTCGAGGTATACTTCTTTCGGGCTGGCGCCGGATACGCAGCCTGCGTACATTTCAGCAGCTTCTTTCAGGGAAGCGGGAAGGTTGCCGGTGAGCACCACATCGGAGATGCTGAAGTGGCCGCCGGGCTTCAGGACGCGGAAGATTTCAGAGAAGACGCCGTTTTTGTTGGGCACCAGGTTCAGGACGCAGTTGCTCACGATGACGTCGGCCACGTTATCGCTCACGGGCATCTGTTCGATGTCGCCCTGGCGGAACTCGACGTTGTGGAAGCCGCGGACTTCCGCATTGTGGCGGGCCTTGGCGATCATGGCGTCGGTGAAGTCGATCCCGATCACTTTGCCGGATTCGCCGGTTTCTGCGCGGGCGATGAAAGCGTCGTTCCCGGCGCCGGAGCCCAGGTCGATCACCACGTTGCCGGGTTGGATCTTTGCGAATTGCGTGGGGAGGCCACAACCGAGGCCGAGGTCGGCGTCTGCGTTATAGCCTTCGAGCTGGGTGTAGTCTTCGCTCATGATGTTATATACTTCATCGGAGCAGCAGGAGGCGCCGCAGCAGGAGGAGGCGTTGGTATCTTTATCCTGCAGGGCAATGTTGCCGTATTTCTCGCGGACGAGGTCTTTCAGTTCTTGATCTGTAGGCATTGTAATAAGTTGTTCGTATAATTGCAATATTGCGATGCATTAGGGCAAAAAAATATTAGCAGCAACTGCCCTCGGAAATGCTGCTATCGAAGAATTTGTCGAAAAGGTTACGGTATTGCATCCAGGTTTTCGGGTTGATGCAGTAGCAGATGGAGGTACCTTCCACGGTGCCCTGGATCAGCCCTACGGCTTTCAGCTCTTTGAGGTGCTGGGAGATCGTTGCCTGTGCGAGGCCGAGCTCTTCTACCAGATCGCCGCCGATGCAGGCGTTGATCTTCACGAGATGCTGCAAAATGGCGATGCGGGCGGGGTGCGCCAGTGCTTTTGCCATGTTGGCGATGTCGTTTTGCTGTTTGGTGAATAGATCGGTCTTGGTAGCTCCCATAATATTGCAATATTACGATGGATTGATAATACAACCCAAATTTATTTTCGTGTATCGAATGAATTCCAGCCTAAGCAACGCTCGTTTTTATGAAGACAGCCTCGATGTTTTTTTTACTTTTCTTATTATCGACCCCGATATTTCAAAAGACAAAAATCAATTGCTGCATGAAAAAATGCCGGATAAAATCGAATTAAAACTTTTGCAGCTCGGGATGCAGTATCATACACCTTGCTTTTTTCTGCAACTGAAATTTGCTGTCCGGAATGGTTCAGGAAGAACCGTTTCAGTCCCTACGAGTCGATGCAGACAAACCTTTCGAAGTAAAGGAGCGACACCAGATCTGGATATTCTCGTGTCACCTTTTTTGCGACCATTTAGAGTGGTTTGACAAGGATCAACAACACCCTTAAAAAAGCGAAAAGCCGCGCCGATCATGCGATCTGCGCGGCTTTAGTTTTGTAGACTTTCGTCTCTGTGATCCCTATGGTACAAAACTCGAAACTTTTCATCTATGATTTGCATAAATTATCTGAAAAGTGACAAATATTCACATTTTTAGCATAATCAAGCCTCAGGGGCAGTCCGTAAAATAGGCATCGTCAGCATGGAGCGCATCCCCCTTGATTTCCATCCTCAAAAACCGGACTTTTGAACAAAGTATATTTGGACTTTTGAACAAAGTCGCCCATTCCACGGCAAAGTAATTTTGTTTCATCATCAACGATTAAAAAATCACTATCATGAAACAAAACAATTACCAGGGCGCATTGCACCCCCTTTACATTCAGGTTTCCATGACGCATCCACAACGGCAGATGTTATTGAGGGCATTGACCTTACCGGGAAAATTGCCATCGTAACCGGCGGCAATACTGGCATCGGGCCGGCCGCTGCACCTGCTCATCAACAACGCCGGCATTATGTGATCGGCCACAAATTCAATTGCTAATCTTAAATTCCTGAAAAATGAAATCATTAACATCAAAAATAGCCGTTGTTACCGGCGGCAACAGCGGAATCGGATACGCCACGGCGAAAAAACTTTCCGAAAACGGCGCTAAAGTCATTATTACCGGCCGGAGAAAAGAAGCGGTGGAGAATGCCGCAATGGACCTGGGGGTGGATTGGGCGCTTGCAGATCAGGCCAGCCTTTCAGACATAGACCGCCTCGTGGCTGAGGTTTCAGAGAATTTCGGCAAGGTCGATATCCTGCTCATTAATGCCGGTATCACCAAGTTTTCACTGATAGAACATACGTCGGAAGGGCTTTTCGATGAAATGATGGACGTGAATTTCAAAGGCGCCTATTTCACGTTAAGCAAATTCATTCCCATCCTGAATGATCACGCCTCCGTCGTGTTCTTATCGTCTACTTCAGCCACTATTTCCCCTAAAAGCGCGTCGGTATACGCAGCCAGCAAAGCAGCCATCAATGCCCTAGTGAAAATTGCGGCGCTGGAGTTAGCGCCCCGGAAGATCCGCGTCAACGCCGTGAGCCCGGGGCCTGTGGCCACAGAGATAATGCACAAAATCGGACTGGATTGCCAGCTGGAAGAACAACTGATCGGCTCCATCCCATTATCCCGCCTCGGGAAGCCCGACGAGGTGGCGGATATGGTCTCCTTTCTCTCGGGCAACAACGCAGCCTTTATTACAGGTTCCAATTTCCTGGTAGACGGTGGCCAATCGGTCTGACGAAAAATCAGCCGATTCTTGTTATTTTTAGTGTAGCAGATCTGCAAAACCAATAATGACAAGTTCTTCTAATCTGATATCATGTTCGGGCACCACATGCTGGTTTGGTTCATTTCGGGCGAAACCAAGATCGTTCAGGCAGATGCCACCTACTTTTCCGGAAGGGAGACATTTTCCTCATACCCCGTAATCAACTGACAACGATAATTAATTATCCTAAAGACCTGCAGCCGCATAAAACGGTGGTCATGCATTTAACGGTGGAAAGATTGCGGCGCTTTTATGCATCGCATCCCTACCAACCACAAGACATGCGATCACAGCACTTACCGGAGGATATCGCGTCTTTGAAAATCACAGAAGCTATTAGCATTCTACGGACGATCGATAGTAGCGTAGACAAAGTGCTGGCTAATTTCGAAGAACCTGGAAAGATCGACCTCGCTGATTTCATGGAGAAGAATTTCATGTTCAACATGCCGCTGGAGAAATTCGGTTACCTGAAAAATTCATAGATAAAATATCGAATAGAAAAAGGCTTCAAAACGAAGACGTTCTGAAGCCTTTTTTATTCCTGTGATCCCGCTGGGACTCGAACCCAGGGCCCATACATTAAAAGTGTATTGCTCTACCAACTGAGCTACGGAATCATCCCGTTTCGTTTGGGATTGCAAAGATAGGAATTTATTTATTCGCTCCAAACTTTCACATGAAAAAATTTTCACAACTCGCTCATCCTCACTTGCGGCGCACGTTAAAGCTCGTAATTTCCTGAATTAGCTGAGCCCGCCCTTTCTCCGGACGGTCAAGGAATACATGATGCGTGCCCTCAGGCAACGTCACGAACTGCTTGCGTGGACTGTTCACCAACCGGAGCTGCAACGCCAGCAAGTCCTGCTGCCGGCTCCAGTTGTCATACTTCCCGCGGATGTAGAGCACCGGGATGTGAATGTCTTTCGCATGCCACTGGCCACGGCCCTGCGCGGTATAAAACGCCTCGGCCCGGTATCCCCCCGGAACCGCCAGGATGCTGTCTTCATAAAAACCAACGGCCGTCTTACCGTAAAGCTCCGCCAGCGCAGGATCGCGCCACAGCGCTTTGTTGCTGTCGGGAATGCTGCGGTCCCAGCTGTCGAGCAGTTGAGCACGGGTAGCGCGGCGCAAAACCGGCGTAGACGCATAATTGAATTGCGAAGTATCGAGCGGGGAACGGAAGTAGTCGGTAAAATCCCAGGGCGCCTTTTCGTTGTACAAACTGTTCAGCATGATCAGCGAAGACACGCGGTTGGGATAGATGCAGGAATAATATCCCATCCACTGCCCACCGGTAGCCCAGCCGAAAAGCGTCACCTGCTTCACGCCGAGGCGCTCGCGGATGAAATCCACCACTGCATTGATGTCATGGGAAACTTCGGCAGATGATCCGGTGATCGTCCAGCGGCGAAGCGTATCGTAATCGGGGCGGGTAGAAGACTCCCAGCCACGGGCGTCCATTATGAATACATGCTGTCCTTCCCTGGCAAGGTCTTCCGCGAGGGAACCGCCGGCAATGGGCAAGTCGAACGAAGCCACCGCACCGGAACCTCCGCCGTGCAACATCAGGATCGGCGGCTTGCGGCTGCGCTTCTTCACGGTGATCTCCCTGACGAAGATCTTCACGCCGGGGTCGCTGTCTATCATAAAATCCTCACGATGCACCGTCTGGCCAAAAGCCAGCGAGGGTAACAGCAAGGTTATTACGAGCAAGGTTCTCCACATAAGTTTTTCTGAGGTTCCGCTGCAAAAATACTATAAATTGCGCGTATGACGGACACGTATATCCGCCGCGCCATGGAAGCCGATCTTCCGGCGCTGGCCGCACTCGAGCACCAAACCTTCGCCGACGCGTTCCGCGAACATTATCCACCTGTCGATTTCGAAACATTCCTGCGCGATCATAAAAGCCCTGCCGCAGTGGAGAAAGCGTTCCGGCAGGAGGGGACCGAGTATTACGTCACCACCGACGATCATCAACTCACCGGCTTCATCCAGCTGAACTTCAATAAACAGCCCGACAACGGCACCCTCTTGCCCGAGCCGGCCTGCGAGATCGAGAAAATCTATGTGGCCCGGGCCGGTCAGAACCGCGGCCTCGGTCAACAGCTCCTCCGCTTCGCGGAAAAAACAGCGCGGGAGCGGAACGTGCGCACACTGTGGCTCGGCGTCTGGGAACACAATCCCCGCGCCAGGGCGCTCTACGAACGCGAAGGGTTCTCCGCCTTCGGGGAACACGCCTTCGTGGTAGGCTCCCGCCGCGACCGCGATCTCCTCCTCGGCAAAGTGCTCCCGTCCATCGGTTAAAATTCTACCACCATCCGGTAAAAATATCCAACCCGAATCCCGCAATTTATCCGAACTTGCCATTGTGCAATCGTTTGCATTAAAACTGAATTCCATGAGAAAAACTGTCCTCCTGATGGCCGCACTGCTCGGCGCACAGGGTCTTTCAGCGCAACAAACCGATAAAAACGCCCGGATGCAATGGTGGCGAGAAGCCCGCTTCGGTATGTTCATCCACTGGGGCGTGTACGCCGTGCCCGCCGGCACCTACAACGGATTCCCCATGAACCGCGGCGGCGGAGAATGGATCATGAACCGCAGCAAAATCCCCGTGGCAGAATACCAGGCCTACGCAAAACAATTCAATCCCACGAAATACGACGCCGAACAATGGGTAAAAATGGCGAAAGACGCCGGGATGAAGTATATCGTTATCACCGCCAAGCACCACGACGGGTTCGCGCTCTTCGATTCCAAAGCCAGCGAATGGGACATCGCCGATGCCACGCCTTATAAAAAAGACCTCCTCAAACCCCTCGCCGAAGCCTGCCGCAAACATGGCATCAAGCTGGGGTTCTACTACAGCCAGGCGCAGGACTGGAATAATCCCGGCGGCTCGGTGGCAAGAAAGGAAATGCGGGAAGGATGGCCGAACCCGGACTCCAGCCGCATCGACGCCTATACGAAAGCACACACCGGCCACTGGGACCCCGCACAGGAAACGAAAACCTTCCAGCAATATATCGACGCTGTGGCCGTGCCCCAGGTAAAGGAGCTCCTCGCCAATTACGGCGATGTGGCCGTGCTCTGGTGGGATACGCCTACGAATATGACCGACGAAGCCGCGCAAAAACTCCAGGCCGCCCTTGCCGCCCAGCCCAATATCATCACCAACGACCGCCTCAAACGGCCCAACTTCCCCGGCGATTACAAAACGCCGGAGCAGAAAATCCCCAACCTCAGCGAGCTCGACGGTACCGACTGGGAAACCTGCATGACGATGAATGGCACCTGGGGCTATAAAAGCTACGATCACAAATGGAAATCCGTGGAAACGATGGTCCGCAACCTGGTAGACATCGCCTCAAAAGGCGGGAACTACCTGCTGAACATCGGCCCTATGGCCGACGGCAGCTTCCCCGAGCCCAGCATCGCAAGCCTGAAAGGAATAGGGGAGTGGATGAAAGTCAACGGCGAAGCGATCTACGGCACTCAAGGCAACCCGCTGCCCACCCAGAAATGGGGACGGATCACCCGGAAACGTAACGGTAACGGCACCACGCTCTACCTTTCCGTGTTCGATTGGCCGGCCGATGGGCAACTGCTGGTAGAAGGCCTCACTGCGAAGATCTCCAAAGGCAGCATCCTGGGCGCCAAAGGCAAGGTAACGGCCGCGTCCAATGGTGCCGGCACCACGGTTTCCATACCGGCGAAAGGCACCAACGCCATCGCAACCGTCGTAAAACTGGATGTGGAAGGAATTTTATAGCAGATATTGTTTTATCCGGAAAATTGATTTTACTTTGTATTGCAAAGTGAAAAGAATGGGAGGCAACTCCCTTCTTTTTGATCTAATCACTTTGAATTACAAAGTACTTTTCAAATGGAAAATAGCCTATCCCTTCAACAACGACTTACAGATCACCGTTATCTCGGTTTCTTTTCCCTGCTGGTATTCAGCTTGTTCTCGTTTTTTATCGGGAATACTTTCGACCTGGATGGGGATGAAACCTGGTTTTCCTTATTCCTCATCCACGCCGGCCTTGCCATCCTTTGTTTGATCGGGTATATCACCCTGAAAAAAGACTACCCATTTAAAAAAGATGTAGGCACCATTATCTTACTGCTGGCCCTTATCAGTTGCTACGCCCTCAACCGGGAAATGGACATTTTCATGGAATCCGTACCCTGGATGGCCGTTTTGCTGCTGATTTCCGGTGCCGCGTTGCTACTGTTGCGTTATGCAGACCTGATGCCGCGTTGGGCGCGTGTTTTACTAGGTTTCACAACCGGCATTTCATCCGTTTTATTCGCGTACCTCGCCATTTACCTGATTCCGCTATACGGCATCGCCATAGCAGGGATACTCATGCTGGGCATAGGCCTTCATGCGTTCGTGCCCGCATTCCTCCTGTATCATACCATCTCCGCCATAAGAAGCCTGAAGCTTGGAAAGCCCGCTCTCGCGGGAGCGGTGCTTTCCCTTATTATTATCGTTGTTTTCTGCGTGAAATATGCCGCTGTCGTGAACGACATTAATCGTGTATATAACCGGAAAACGGTGGAAGGGAAAGACGATCTTCCCGCATGGGTGGAAACCTCCCGCCAGGTAGTGCCGGGCTTCGTCGCTGATAGGGTATTGAAAACAGGGCTTATCTACAGCTCCCCGGAACTCAGGAACGATGTTTTCGGTTACGGGATGTTCATGCGTGATAGAATGGGTAGTTGTCACGACCCATTGGTAACTACGGCCCAGTTGTTCGCACAAGAACTCGCGCCCGATAAAACCGACCGGTACAAAATCCTCGAAGCCCTCTACGATGGCCGGCACGATCAGCAAGACCGGCTTTGGTCGGGCGATGACCTGTCTACCCGCTACATCCATACCCAAATCCAGCTCTGGCCCGAACAACACCTGGCCTACACAGAAAAATCATTGACCGTTTTCAATCAAAGCAACTGGCGGACGGAAGAAGGCATCTACTCCTTCGAGCTGCCGGAAGGCGGCGTCGTCACCTCGCTTTCGCTATGGATCAACGGAAAAGAGGAAAAAGCCGTGCTCACCACCAAAGAAAAAGCCGACTCCGCCTACAAAACCATCGTGGGAAGGGAAGCCCGTGACCCGTCGCTCGTCCGCTGGCAAGAGGGGAACATCGTTTCGGTACGTGTTTTTCCCGTTAACCCGCAAGATAAACGCGTCTTCAAAATAGGCGTCACCGCTCCGCTGAAATCGGAGAACGGGAAAATGGTGTACGAAAACATCGCCTTCAAAGGCCCGGATTTCCGCAGCGCCACCGAATTCATTTCCATCGGCAACCTCGGCCAGAAACTCCTTGCCCGCAAGCCCGCCGGATTCGACCGCACGGAAGGCCGACTGGAAAGGGAAGGGGCCTACCGGCCCAACTGGCGGCTCGAAATGGAAGACACGCCCCTGCGGCCCAGCACCTTCACGTTCAACGGTAACGCATACACGATCATGCCGTACGAGACACAGCGTTCCACCGTAGCCACTTCTGCCATTTACCTCGATATCAACCATGCCTGGACTTACGGAGACGTCCGCCGCATCATCGACATGTCTGCCAACCTGCCGGTACGCGTGTTTTCCAACGGCCAATTTACCGACCTTCCGAAAAATAACTTCCAGGCATACATCGCGCCTCTCCAACGCCACCGTTTCAGCCTCTTCCCGTTCCACCGGCTGCCAGACCCGGCCGGCGCACTGGTGGTCATCAAAAGCGCGGAAACCTCGCCCATGCTCTCCGACCTGGAAGGCAGCGCATTCCGGCAGAAACTCTCCGAAAAGCTCGCCGATCCGCAGTTTCCCAAAATCCGGCTATACGACTTCGGCGGCCGCTTTTCCCCGTACCTGGCCAGCCTCCGCGCTTCCCGCGCTTTCCGGTACGAAAAAGGCACGCAGGAACAATTGCGGGAACTGCTGAACAAGGGGATTTTCGCGGACGACCCCGAAACGCCCGACAGGGTGGTGATCCACGAAGCCAAAGCCGCTATCGTGCGGCAGGCCGACAGCGCCGCCGCCGGTACGGGCCCCGATCATCTCATGCGGCTTTTCGCCTACAACCACATCCTCCAGCAAACGGGCAAAGGCCTCATCACGGGCAGCGAAGGGCAGGAAAATCTCATAGCGGAAGCCAAAGAAGCTTACGTGGTATCGCCCATCAGCAGCCTCGTGGTGCTGGAAACGAAGCAGGACTACGAGCGTTTCGATATCAAAGATTCCGGGAACAGCCTGCGCAACGCGGCGCTGAACGATTCCGGCAGCGTGCCCGAACCGCATGAATGGGCGCTCATCATCATCGCAATTTTATCCGTTTACCTATACCTCAACCGCCGCAGATGGACCGTCTTCAACGCTTAATACCCGCTTTGATCTGGACGGCCCTTTACGCCGGCATCGCGCTGTTTGCCCTGGATGATTATATGGAGTGGGGCTCCAACGGGTTTATCCTCGGCGCGGCGACGGTGCCGGTCGTACTGCGGGCGGATGCGGCCGATAAATGCAGCCTGCGCTATTTCTACGCCGCCCTGGCCTGCTGTGTGCTGGCCTGGATGGTGCCTGCCAAAACGCTGTTGTTCGCCACCATCGTACTGGCGATGTGCTTTTTGGCCGACAGCTTTTTCGGCAGGATCAACGCGCTGCCCATGCTCGCGCTCATGCTCATGGCGCCGGTATTCCAGTACCTGACCAACATTTTTACCTTTCCTATCCGCCTCCACCTCACTCGCCTTGCCGGCGGCATTTTGCGGCTGGCAGGGCGGGAAGTGGCTACAGAAGGCAACGTGCTCGTTCTGAGCGGCACGGAATTTTCTGTAGACCCCGCGTGCATGGGCCTCAGGATGATGGTAACGGCGCTCCTCTGCGGGATCGCGGCGGTGGGCATCGCACAGCGGAAACTGGGAAAGAGATTATCGTGGTGGATGTTGGGCGCCTGGCTCGGGTTCATCCTGTTGCTGAACATCGGCAGCAACCTCTTCCGGATCGTACTGCTCGTACAGTTCAGCATCCCGCCGGAAAACTACCTGCACGATGTAGTAGGGCTCCTCTGCCTGGGGATGTACGTCCTCATTCCCGTGTTCTTCCTGGCGCCAAGACTGGTGGCCCGTTTCGGCAAAACGCCCTTGGAACGGATGCCCGAAAAAACGCAGCATCCGCGGTACGTTGTGCTGCAGGCCCACCTTTCCCTCGCCGCATGCATCTTTCTGCTGGCTTATAAAATTTCATTGCCGAAGGAAGCGATAGCCGCGCAAACGCCCGCTGTTGCCGGGTTTACCGTGAGCGCACTGCAAAACGGCGTCACGAAAATGGAGCGCAACGGCGTGCTGGTGTACATCAAGAAAATCAAGGATTGTTATTATACAGACCATCATCCCACCATTTGCTGGCAGGGGAGTGGGTTCGCTTTCCGGAAAGTGAAGGAGGAACAGATCGCCGGGATGACGCTTTTCACCGGCACGCTCGAAAAAGGGAAAGAGCGGCTCTACACCGCCTGGTGGTATGATAACGGTTCGCTGCAAACCGTTTCGCAATTCGAATGGAGATGGAACGCCCTCAGCACCAGGAGCTCCTTTTCACTCGTCAACGTAACGGCATCCAGCCGCGAAACCCTCGCCGCCGAAATCTTACGCATGCGCAAAGATGGCACCGTCCGCCACGCGATGGGAATGCCCTGATGCCTCAGGGTACGCGGGCTGCGGGGTCTTGCTTGAATATCTCGCTGAGCAACCGGTACAGTTCCGGATGATGCGCCTGCATGCTGTCCGGCTTCTCGAAGAAATATTCGGACACCACCGCCAAAAACTCGCTCTGGTTCATGGCCGCGTACGGATTGATGTCGCTATGCCCTGACTCGATCCTGCGGATCTCTTCATGCATCACCTGCAACCACGGAAGGCTCGTCACATTCCGCAACAACGATTCCGGCAGGCCGTCTACATAACCATCGGTCTTGTCGACCAAATGCACGAACTCATGAATAGCGGTATTGCTTTGCCCGCCGTGCTCGGAAAAGCCCGTCCGCAGCGCGCTGCGCGACAGCAGCATTTGTCCGTTCAAATGCCCGCTGCCCACCATGCCGAGGATATTGCGGCGGTCGCCCTCGAACTGGAAATGCTCGTCGAACGTATCGGGATAGAGAATAATATTGGTAAGATTACGGTATTTCCACCCGGGAAAGCTGAAGATGGGAATAACGGCGCTCGCGGCGATGAGGACCTTGTCCAGATCTTCCACCGGCGTACCCACGCCTTCGATCGTTACATGCCCGAGAAAGGATTCCACTTCGGAAACGAACCGCTGCTGTTCGGGTTCAGTGAGCTGGCGATAATAGCGGACATGCTCCTGGAGCATGCCGGCGGTATCTGTGGGAACGGCGCTTTTCGCGGATTTTTTCGGGCGGTAAAACCACCAGAAAAGGAAAAGGATCACCGCCACGGGGATCAAAACGGGTAACATCTTCCCAATTTCGTAATTAAAAGCCATTTGGAACAATTTTCGAAGGTAATTTGTTTTTAATTACGAACAATCAACTGACCCATACATGCCCCGCTGGTTAAGAATCATGCTTATCTCCGCCGGTAGCCTCCTGGTGCTGGTTATCGTGCTCTGGCTCGTGCTTGCGCTCGTCATCCGCAGCAGGAAGGCCAGCATCCTCGCCGATATCAGTCAACAGCTCAGCGAACGCCTCAACGGAGACCTCACCATCAAAGACATGGAGCCCTCGCTCGTGCGCAGCTTCCCGCAGATTTCCGTGACGCTCAAAGACGTGACGCTCAAAGACAGTCTTTTCGACCGCCACGGCCACGCCCTGCTGCAACTGAAGGAAGTGTACGTGAAGGTCAACACTTTCGCGCTCATCCGCAAACGGGTATCCATCCGCGAAGTCAGCCTCGAGAACGGCGACATATACCTGTACACCGACAGTCTCGGCTACTCGAACGGCTACCTGCTGAAGGGCCGGGAAAAGAAAGACACGTCCGCCGCCCGGAAACCCACGCCCGTCATCGCCGAGTTTTCGCTGGAAAATGTCCGCTTCACGCTGGAAAACCAGCAGAAATGGAAATACTTCAAATTTGACGTAAAGCGCCTCGAAGGCCGGATGCACGAAACCGATTCCGGCTGGCAAGCCCGCATCGATCCGCAAATCCTCATCCAGGACATGCAATTCAACACCACCAAAGGCAGCTACGCGAAGAACAAAACGCTGACCGGGCCGCTGGACCTCACTTTCATCTCCTACAATAAAATGCTCCGCATCGCGCAGCAAACGATCCGGTTCGATCAGCAGCCCGTGCTGCTGGAAGGCGCGTTCATCTTTTCGGAAGCGCCGCCCGCTTTCCGGCTCAACATCAAGGCGGCCGGCATTCCGTTCAAATTCGCGTCCACGCTCGTGACGCCGAACATCACCGCCAAACTTTCACCCATCGATTTCGAAAAGCCGCTGGACGTGGAAGCCGAAATCCGCGGCCACATGAAATTCCGCGACACGCCTTATGTGCGCGTGGCCTGGGTGGTGCGCGACAACCGGTTGACCGGCGCCAATCTCGCCCTCGACAAGGTCAATTTCGATGGTGCGTTCCTCAACGAACTGGTGCCCGGCCAGGGCCACAACGACGCCAATTCCCGGTTGAGCGTATACCGTTTTTCGGCGGATTATGAAAGCATTCCCGTAACGGCCGACACGATACGCGTCATCAATCTCCAGAAGCCCTTGCTCACGGGGCGTTTCCGGTCGAATTTCCCGCTCACCCGCCTCACAAACGCGCTCGATCCGCACCTGTTCGAGTTTACCGCCGGGAATGCCGCGCTGGATCTCCAATACGCCGGTTCCTGGGATGCGAAAGATACAGTGGCCGGCGCCCTGGAAGGTACCGTTTCCATCAGCGACGGCGCTTTTACCTATGTTCCGCGGAACCTGACCGTGCGCGATTGCCACGCCACGCTGGCGTTCACGCAGGGGCATCTGTACCTCCGCGGCATCCGGGCGCAGTCGGGCGCCAGCAGGGTAGAGATGGACGGAAGTATCCTCAATATCCTCAACCTGTATTTTTCCGCGCCGGAAAAGATCGTGCTGAACTGGAACGTCCGCAGTCCGCTCATCAACCTCAACGAATTCCAATCCTTTTTCGGCCGACGCGGCAAACATAAATCACACGCGCAGACGCGCCAGCAGAAGCATATGCGGGCACGGTTCGTGCGGCAGCTCGACACGATGCTCGAGGCCTCCAGCGTGCATATGCAGGTGACCGTAGACAAGGTGCGCTACCGGAAATTCAATGCCAGCAACGTGCGGGCGGATGTGCAGATGGGGCAGGACGGCGTGCGTTTCAATAAAGTGGGCCTCAACGCCATGGGCGGGCAAATGCAGCTGAGCGGCGCTATCCTCCAGCAGCCGAAGGGCGACCGCTTCAACCTCGACGCCGATATCCGGCAGGTGCAGGTAGACCAGCTGTTTTATGCGTTCGAGAATTTCGGGCAAGACGGGATCACGGCGCAGAACCTCCGCGGCGTGTTTTCCGCGAAAGCGAAGCTGACGGGCGGGATGAAGGAAGACATCAGCATCCAGCCGCATTCCATGAACGGCTCCGTGTCTTTCAACCTCAACCGCGGTGCCCTGCTGGATTTCAAGCCGCTGGTAAACGTCGGGAAATTCATCTTCCGCAAGCGCGATATGAGCAACATTACGTTCGACAACATCCGCAATACCCTCGACATCCGCGGCAACAAGATCTACATCCATCCCATGCTCATCGCCTCCAGCGTGCTGAACATCGAAGTGGAAGGGACGTACGGCATTCCGAAGGGTACGGACATCAAGCTGAAAGTCCCGCTCCGCAATCCGAAGAAAGACGAACTGGTGACAGACGCCGATGAACTGCGGAAACGCCGCAAAAGCGGCATCGTGGTGAACCTGCATGCGGTAGACGGAGACGATGGAAAGGTAAAGCTGAAACTTGGGAAGGGAGACTGACCCCGGAATGAGGAAATTCGGCCCCGCCGGCTTCCGGCCGCTCAGAGAAAGACATACGGAACTGTTTTTGCAGGATATTGACTTTGTGCAAACTGATAAAAACAAGCATCATGGAAAAGCAATCGCTGCAAAACAAGAAAGTGGCCGTACTCGTGGCTAACGGGTTTGAGGAATCCGAATTCACCGAGCCCGTGAAAGCCTTGAAAAACGCCGGCGCCGCGGTGACGGTAGTGTCGCTGAAACCCGGGAAAGTGAAAGCCTGGGCCGAAAAAGACTGGGGCGGTGAATATGAAGTGAACGATACGGTAGACAAGGTTTCTTCAGAATCATTCGACGCGCTCGTTTTGCCCGGTGGCGTCATGAACCCCGACCTGCTGCGCGTGAACGACGATGCGGTACGTTTCGTGAAAGGGTTCGTGGAAGAAGCCAAGCCCATCGCCGCCATCTGCCACGGGCCATGGACGCTCATCGAGGCGGGAGCGGTGAATGGCCGGAAAATGACTTCCTATCCTTCCATCAAAACCGATCTCATCAATGCAGGAGCGGATTGGCAGGACAAGGAAGTGGTGACCGACAACGGGATCGTGACCAGCCGCAGCCCGAAAGACCTGCCGGCATTCTGCGCCAAAATGGTGGAAGAGATCGCCGAAGGGCAGCACCTCACGCGGAACCGGGGTGTACATCAGCTGGGTTAACATGCCCGGATCACCAGCCGCGCGAACACTGCCGTTATCTCAGGTGTTATAACGACAGTACTTTTCTTCACAAACAAGCTTATGCATCAAAATAACAACCGCCCGCGCGCGGGCATGCTGTACGAAAAATCGACCGTCATCAATGTTTCCAAAACAGGCCGGATCCTTTCATCGGCCGCCGGCGCCTCGTTGATTTACCTGGCGCTTTCCGGCATGAAGCAATCGCCCGTCAAAAACATCGGGAAACTGCTGGTGGGCGGGTACCTCCTGTACCGGGGGCTTTCCGGCAATTGCCCCATCACCGCGGCAATAGACGATGAGCAGCGGCCCAGACACGCCCGCGCCGTCAATATCCGCACGTCTATGATCGTGGAACGCCCGCGGGGCGAAGTGTACGCGTATTGGCGCCAACTCAGCAACCTGCCGCTTTTCATGGCGCATCTCGACGACGTGGAGGTGCTCGATAACAGGCATTCCCACTGGACGATCAAGCTGGCCGGCAACATGAAGCTGGAGTGGGACGCCGAGATCACTGAAGACAAGCCCGGCGAAGAACTGGCCTGGCGCTCGCTGGAAGGCGCGGAAATCGCCAACGCCGGCAAAGTGCGCTTCCGGGATACGGAAAACGGCGGCACGGAAATCCTCGTCACATTCACCTACCGCCCACCCGCCGGATTCGTGGGAGCCGGGCTGGCAAGGCTGATGAACCCTGCATTCGCGCAACTGGTGCGTCATGATATCATCCGTTTCAAACAGCACCTCGAAGGGGTGCCCACGCCCGACAATTCGGGCCGCGGATAGCTCACAAGCAAATCTCCGGATCACTAACCCAAACGAAAATGGCTGTTCCCAACCTGGAAACAGCCATTTTCATGTAATCCCGAACATCCTGTATGCTATGGCCTAAAAGTCCGGAAAGTATCGGGCCGCGGGTTGTTGGACGTATCCTCGCGCTCTTTCCGGTCCTTTCTCTTTTTCTTTTCCTTTTTTGGTGTGGTATCGCCCGGTTCCATGGGAACGGTGTCTGTCCAATGAACATAAGGCGTGGATCCGGTAGCGCTGGAAAGTCGGCCGGAGGCGCTCCATGCTTGGGTCATCGCTACCACCACGAAGGCGATGATGAGGCTCAGGGGAGTGATCGTCGATTTCATGTGCGTGAAGTTTACTGGTTATCAATAATATATGGTTAGTAGATTTTGTATTCGCGGATAAAGCTTTCCCATTCCTCATCTTCCAGCAATTCATCGTCAGCGCGGGGCCGGCTGCGATCGCTATCGTCTTTTTCAATGAAAGCTTCGGCCTGGGGGTCTTCCGGCCATCTTTCCTCTTCGCCGCCGGGGCGGAAGTCTGTATTGAGCGGATTGTTCCTTGCAGGCGCCTGTCCGTCCTGCCATTTATTTTTCTTTTGCATGGTATAACGGTTTTGGTGATGAACGATATCGGGTAAAAACCGTCAAATACCGATCCATGCGCATCGGCCGTCAACAGCAGGAAAAGATAGGGAAGGAGTGGTACAGAGTGGGTAATTGGTGCAACTGGCGGGGAATCAGGGTAATAGTTGTTTTTGCCGAAGGGCGTCCAACAGCTTTGATATCAGCTGGTGGCGGGATTTGTTGAACGAAACATCTGTCTGGTTGCTGATCCACAACGAAACCATGAGTTTAAGGCTGTTCCCTTCGATGTTCTCGAACCAGACTTCCGGCGGTTTGCGGACGCCGCCGGTCTTGAGCTGATTTACCACGCCCATGGCCGTTTTCACGATATCGTCGAGCGCCGGCGCGGGATCTTTGGCGAAGGGGATGAGCAGGTGCAGTTCTATTTTCCGTTCGGTGGTGAGGGAATGGTTGATGATGGGTTTCTGGAAGATGTCTTTGTTGGGGATGATGAGGTGCTGCCCGTCAGACGTGCGCATGGTCGTGGAGCGGAACTGGATGTTTTCCACCGTGCCCGTGAACCCGTTTGTTTCGATGACGTGCCCGGTATCGAAGGGTTTACGGAAGGTGATGTAAATGCCGGAAATAAAGTTGGACGTGAGGTCCTGGAACGCGAACCCCAACGCCAGGCCGATGATGCCCGCTCCCGCCAGCAGGGAGGATACGGCTTTGTCCAGCTTCAGTACTTCCAGCGCCGTGAACAGCCCGATAGCGAAAATGATGAAATAAGTAACCCCGGCGAAAAGGTTGCTGAGCGCCTGTTTGTGAGACAGCCGGCAGGAGAGCTTGTATACCAGGTTCCTGGCCAGTTTCGCCAGCAGGTAGAAAACGAGGAAAATAACGACGGCCAGCGCCAGGTTGGGGAGCATGTTGATGGCGGCCTGGCCCCATCGCTGGAGTTTTTCGAGGATAAGTTGTGTCCATTCCATGTGGATGGAATTACAAATACTGCACCATTGCGAAAAACCCGGCATTTAAAAGGCCCGCCCCCTTGCCGGGAACGGGCCTGCCCTTGATTCCCGGCGTCACCGACCGGGAAAATTCGTCTGGTTATGGAAACTGGATATCAGTCCGTTAGAAACGACCGGCCACACCGAGCTTGATCCAGGTTACGTCGTATCCCAGTTCGGAATACACGCCGAAACTGGGTGTGAAGAAGTAACGGGCGCCGGCGATGAAGCCTACGTGGAAATCGGTGTCTTTGGATTTGAAGTTCGCGTCGCCGTAATCCCCGGTACCGCCGCTCACCTTGCTGGACCAGAAGCGCGCGCCGAGCTGGAGGGCGCCGTACAGGTCGAGCTTTTCGATCTTGATCAGTTCGGAATTGAGGTGGTACGCACCGCGCAGGGCGATCACGGAGTTGGAATATTTCCATTTGCGGGAAGCTTCCACGTCTTCGTAATCAAAAAAATGATCGGTGTACTTCACGCTGCGGTAAGAAGCGGTGATCCCTGCGCCGAAGTAACCCGGGCCTACCTTGTAAGGCAAAATTCTTTCGTAGGTGAAATTCAACGTGGGCATGCCTTTGGCGCCCGAGGCGTAATCGAGGGTGTTACCGAATCCGATGCCGGCCTGGATAATGTTCTTCTTGTCTTGTGCACTGGCACCTCCGATGATGCCGCAGAGCAAAAGGGCGGTAAAAATTCTCTTCATGTTTGAAATAAATGGTTTAATGAATTGACGTTTTTGGGATTACGGCTGCAAAAATATCATAGTGCGGGGCGTGATGTCTCGGTAGACGTACCTATTTTTGAAATTGAGTACTTCCCGCAGTTTTCCCCGGGCCGCTACGCAGATACACTGCGCACGATGCAGTATATTTGCCGTATGTACGCGATCGTAGACATTGAAACCACCGGCGGGCACGCCAGCGCAGGGAAGATCACCGAGGTAGCCATTTTTTTGCATGACGGCATGCAGATCACCGGCCGTTACGAGACCCTGGTGAACCCGGGCATCCCCATCCCCCGGTACATCCAGGCGCTGACCGGTATTACGGACGAGATGGTGGAAAGCGCCCCGCTTTTCGAAGATATCGCCGAGCATATTTTCAACCTCCTCCAGGGCCAGATTTTCATCGCGCACAACGTCAACTTCGACTATTCGTTCCTCCGCCACGAGCTTGGCCATTGCGGCTACAAGCTCCAGGCGAAAAAGCTCTGCACCGTGCGGCTCAGCCGCAAAGTATTCCCCGGTTTTCCGTCGTACAGCCTGGGGAACCTGTGCCGCCAGCTGAATATCGGTATCGTGAACCGCCACCGCGCTTCGGGAGACGCCAGCGCCACCGTCCGACTCTTCGAACTGCTGCTCGCGGCAGACAAGCTGGGGGCCATCGCGCAGGCGCTCAATGCCCGTTCGAAAGACAAATGGCTGCCGCTGCACCTTTCACAGGATTATGTAGACGATCTGCCTGGCACGCCCGGGGTGTATTATTTCCATAATGAAAAGGGAAAGGTAGTCTATGTGGGAAAGGCGAGGAACATCCGCAAAAGGGTCACCAGCCATTTCACGGGGAACAGCGCCGGCCGGCAACGCCAGGAATTCCTTCGCAACATTCACAGCATCACTTTCGAAAAAACCGGAACGGAATTGATGGCCTTCATCCTGGAATCCATCGAGATCCGCCGGTTGTGGCCGCAATACAACAATGCACAGAAGCGCGTCGAATCGAAATTCGGATTTTATACTTTCGAAGACCAGCAAGGCTACCTGCGCCTGGCCATCGAAAAAAGAAGGAAATACACGACGCCCGTTTTTGCCTTCAACCTCCTGGCCGAAGGCCACAGCCTGCTCCGGCAGCTCATCCGGGAATTCAAGCTGTGCCCGAAGCTTTGCTTCCTGCAAACCAGTCCCGATCCCTGTACCGGCATGGCCGACAAAACCTGCAAAGGCGCCTGCGAGAAAAAGGAGAAACCGGACAAATACAATAAACGCGTGCTGGAAGCCATCGGCCACCTGCAATCCCAACAGCCGTCGTTCCTCATTCTCGACGCCGGCCGCCAGGCCACCGAGCAAAGCTGTATCCTCATGGAAAAAGGGAAATTCTACGGGATGGGGTACGTTCCCCGCGACGTAGCCGTTTCCGATACCGCCATGCTGAAAGACTGGCTGACGCAATACCCTGAAAACGAATTCATTCTCAATCTGTTACGAACTTACGCGAATAATAACGCGGGACGGTTGGTGCAGGTACCTGCATAACCTGAAATTATAAACACCAATGGCCACCGGAAATGCATTCAACGCTCCGGTGGCCATCGTTTTTTATTGCAATTCTCTTTTTATCAGTTTGCGGCCAACTCCCGCCATCCCGCAGCTTTCTTCTCCGCGATGGCCTTATCCATTTCCTTCTCCGCGTCCGCTTCGTTGATGCAGGTTTTCACTTCGATCTGCCCCTTCGTCCCGGATTTACCGTGGCGGATAAAGAGCTTCGGGCCGGTAGCCGTAATTTCCCAGAACTTCTCCTGTTTGCCTTCGCCTGTCAGCAGGCGGACCGTCCCCTCGGGCAACGCATCTTCCTTCACCACCGCATTCCCGTTGGCCTGCGCTTGCTTGCCCAGCCGCTTCATAATATCCTCCACCACTTTTTCCGGCTCGGACAGCCAGTCTTTCGCGTACACCGTTATCGTCCGCCAGCCGAAAGTCTCCATCACGGCGGGCCGCTGGTAATATTGTTCGAGCACATTGTCGTGCTGGTACCATGCTTCGTCGTCTACCTGGATCCCCAGCGCATATTGCGCATCGTCGGGTTTGGATTTCACCGCCAGCGAGCACCGGAACCCGCTCTGGCCCACCTGTTCGGCAACGGTCAGGCCTTCTTTTTCCAGGGCTTCGCGGATTTCCTGGAGCACAACGGTATCGCCGCTGCGGAAACGGCCCTGCGGACGGGCGGTCGTGAGCCCGTCGAGCACCAGTCTGGCCTGTTTCATATTGCCCGTGCTCACCTGCTCGGCATATTGGAGGAAGCGCGACAGGAAGTTGGCGCCGGGGTTGTAGAGATTGGTGATCTGGCCATGGCGGATAGAGCTTACGATGGCCATGTGCCGCCTCGCGCGGCTAAAGATCACGTTCAGCCGTTTTTCACCGCCTTTCTTATTGATCGGCCCGAAATGCATCGACATTTTGCCGCGGGGATCGGGGGCGTAGCATACGCTCATGATGATGATGTCTCGCTCATCGCCCTGCACGTTTTCGAGGTTTTTCACGAAAAGCCCCGTGAACTGGCCGTTTTCGGTGCGGGCCATGGCCTCGTCGAGCAGATCATCGAACGCAGGGTCCTGTTCCGCCAAAGCATCGAGCGCGGCGTTGATGGCGCTTTGCTGTTCCTGGCTGAAGGCCACGATCCCGATGCTGTCTTTGGTCCGCTTGCCCAGCAATTCCCGCACCAGGTGGGCGATGTAGCCGGCTTCGGCCATATTGCCGCGTTTGGCGTAGACACCTTGTGGAATATGATGGTAGCTGATGCTGCGGTCGAAAATGGCTTTGATATTGAACATGGCGTCCGACGGCTGTGCCACGCTGATCGGCTGGCGTTGTGCGGCGTGCTCGCTGCGATCGGGGATCGTGAGGAGCGCGGCATCGTAAAACGCGTGGTTGCTGTAGCTGATCAGTGTTTCGAAATGACTACGGTAGTGCCAGCCGAGAAGATAGCTGTTCATTTTGCGGGCGCCCTGGGTGAGGAGGCTGTCTGCATCCGCGCTGAGGATATCGTCGTCTACAGGGTCGGCGCCGAGATCGTCGGGGTCGCCGGTGCGGGCGGAGAAGAAATCGGTCGGCGGCATTTGTTTTTCGTCGCCCACGATGATGGTCTGCGGCGCGCGATAGAGCGCCGGTACGCCTTCTTCCAGTGTGATCTGCGAGGCTTCGTCGAAAATAACGGCGTCGAAGAAAGGCTGATCGAGGGGGAAGGCGTCGCTTACGCTGAGGGGGCTCATGAGCCACACGGGCTTGAGATCGAGCAGCACGCGGCCGCTGGCGCGGGAACAAAGTTCGCGGATGCTTTTGAAGCGCATGCTTTTCGAAAATTCGTTCTCGAGGATGCGGCGCCCATCCATATAGGCTTCATCGGCTTTCTGGCTGCGCTGCACGTTTTCGAGGAACTGCCGGCGGATGTTGGCGCGGATGTACGCCGCGTTGAGTTGCAGCAGTTCGCCGTAGCAATGCTTTACCGTGCCCACGGCCTGTTCCACGTTGTGCGCGCCTGCCTGCGCGAAAGCTTTGTTGGAGCGGTACAGCTGGCGGAGCGATTTCCCGGCCATGCCGGCTTCCAGCTCCCCGGGCGACCAGGGCAGTTTACGCAGGGCCGATTTAAAATCGCCCGGCAATGCGGTATAGTTACCCAGCACGGGAAGCAATTCTTCGAGAGCGGGGGCGTTGAGACGGATGGATTCCAGCAGGTCGGTCAGTTCGCCGAAAGGCTGGGGGGCCGGGTCGGCGAGGGTTTGGGCGAGGAGGGTTTCCAGTTTGAGGAGGGGTTCCTGCAATGCCGCGAGGTTACGCACGGTTTCGGCGGCTTGCGGGTGATGGAGGAGATATTGGAGCGAGGGCTCGTGCAGTTTCCCACGCAGCCTTTCCACCGCCAGCCATGTCATTTCCAGCTGGGAAATGCGGTAATCCGATTCGAGGGATTGCCGGGCGCGGGAGGCCGTTGCCGCCGCTTCGTATTCGTGTTGCAGTTGTTCGAGTATGAAAACGGCGGACGGAGGCACCGCCCGGGCAGCAAAATCATATTGCGCACGCAGCGTCCTGTTCAGCCGGCGCCATCTTCCGGACAAAAACCGCCAGAAAGAATCCTCGTGCCGGCGCGCCACTTCCAGCCCCGCAACCGTATCTTCCACCGACAATTTCTGCCGCCAGCCCGTATTCTGCGCCGCGGCTTCCTCCGCCGATCTTTGCAATCCCTTCACTTCCGCGAACCGCATTTCGAACGCCTGCGCATCGGGGTTCGACGGGTCCACCAACCGCAAAAGCCCTGCACTTGCCAGGGGCAACAGCAACGTGGCCTGGAGCACCAGCGCCTTCAGCTCGCTCAACCGGGAAGCATGCTCCCTGGCCGATTGCAGCGTTTCCAACAGCGCCAGCGCATCTGTCGTCAATTGTTTCAGCAAGCCGATGGGCTGCGGCGACGCAAACACCGATTCGTTCACCCGGCTCAGCGGGTGACTGGCGAACACCGGCTCGGCGCCCGTTTCTTCCAGCGCCTGCCCCAACTGTTCCACCACATTCCCGAACTGCAACCACTGCAGATACCCGGGCACGATTTCTTCTGTTTCCGCGTCGGTGGCGGGGATCAGCGGTTTGAGCGACAACAGCCGCTCGATGAGCGTCCGCACCGGAACGCCCGCGGATTCGGTTTCATCGGCATGCGTATCGTGGAACTCCTGCAACAATTGCAACTGCCGGCGCAGGTTGTGCAGCAGCGCGTCGCGGCGGAGGGTGATCGTGTGAAGGTCTGTGTCCGGTTTGAGGGCGGCTTCGTAACTCTGCTTAAGGTCTTTGATGAAGGCGCGCTTGTCGCCCTGACTGTCATGTATATACGAACACAAATCCGAAAGCCCCTGTTGTTGCAGGCGATGGAAAACCACGTCGAGCGCGGCGCGTTTTTCGCAAACGAACAGCACTTTCTTCCCGCGCGCCACGAAATCTGCGATGAGATTCGTGATCGTCTGGCTCTTGCCCGTTCCCGGAGGGCCTTGAATGATATAGCTTTCGCCTTTCCGCGCCTGCAGGATGGCCCGCGTTTGGGTAGGATCGGCCTGTATGACGTGGAACCATTCTTCGGGCAGGGCAGGCAGTTCCGTTTCTTCCGCCAGCGGCCGCGGATGGTCGCTGAAGAGATGGTCGAACACGCCATGCCGGTGCCGCTGCTCGATGGCGGCGTTGTAATCGCGCACCAGGCTCATTTTCTTGTAGTTGAAATTCCCCAGCACCACCTGGCAGGCGTCGAACTCCCAGCGATAAGGGTTCGCTTCGGCTTCCGCCCATTCGAACAATTCCTTTTCGGTGACTTCGTCCGGTTCTGCCGGCGCGTCTTTCGGCTTCGGCACTTCCGCGCCGCTGGTCTTTTTCCGGTATTGCTCGGCGGTTTCGCGCGCTTCCTTGTAAATGAGGCGGATGCGGGGTTTGCGGAGATATTGCAGCACGATGCCGCGGTTGGCGCCCTCCACCTGCCGGCGGATGTGCTCGCAGAACACTTCGGGCGACATATCCTCCAAATCCACACTGTCCGGCAATTCGATGCCGAACAGCTCCTGCAGACGGTTCGCCAGCACGGGGTTCACTTCGGCGTTGTTATCGGTCACGGTCAGCACGTATTGATCGCCGCCGGTCTGTTTTTTCTTTTTCAGTTCCACGGGCAGCAACAGCAGGGGACTGTGGATGCTTTCCTGCGGGTCTTCGGCCAGGTTGTGCCATTTCAGGAAAGCCACTACCAGCTTGAGTTGCGAGAAACCGAATTCCTGCACGTCGCGCTGCGCCTCCAGCCTGATCTTGTTCAGCACGGCGGGCAGATAGGGATGGTCTTCGAAACGGAGGTATTTATTGAGGGACAGGTCGCCCATGGCCACCACTTTCGATTCGATATCCGCGTTCCAGGTAAACAGCAGTTCCGGCCGGATGCTCTGGTGGTGCAGTACCATGGGCACGCTGCCGAAAGTGAGGTTGGCGAAACGGGAATTGGCCTTGTAGAACAGCAGGCGGTTGCGGCGACTGATATCGAACAGCCGGTTGCGGAGTTTATGGAGGATGAATTGCTGCTTCTCGCTGCGGTCGTGCGTAACCCAGCCGGCTACCTGCGCGAGGTCGGTCTGTTTTTCGGGATCGAAGTCGCGGTAGTTTTCGAGCCGGTGGATGGCTTCGCGCAGATCGGGCGTTCTATTGCCGCGCTCCAGTTCCGTCATTTCGGTGATGAGGGTGCCGAGGGCGGGATGGAGGTTTTTATGGAGGAGGGGGCGCTCGCGCTGCGCCACGAGGGTTTGCAAAGTTTCCGGATCGTGCAGGTCGAGCCCCAGTGCGAGGCTGGCCAGCACGAGGCCGAGCACGAAAATATCGGTCTGTTCGTCGTGATGCCCCAGCAACAATTCGTAGCTGTCGAATCCCGGGATGTAAGCGGCATGGCGGAGCGGTTTATCCGTATCCGTATGTACGCGTAGCGATTGTGCCGCCTGGCCTTCGGGTAGCCGCACTTTATCGATCACTTCGAAGTTGGGGTTATGCCCGTTGAAGAGGGCGTCTACCTTATCGGCGGCATCCTGTGGCGGGAGGGCGCCTTCCGGGTTGAGCCGGAGGGTGCGGGCCGTAGCCTGGATGGCGGATTCGGGGCCGAAGGGAGCCACGAGGCCTTCGTCGTGCAATGCCTGTACGTCGCGGAAAAGCGGGAGTACGGCCGCGATAACGTCGTCTGTGGTGTATGGTCCGTGCTGGAAGGCAGTTTGCAGGAACTGCCGGAATGAGATCATCGTCAAGGTAAAAAATTAAACGCCGGGGCCGGGGGTTCGGTTTCCGGCCGCCCAAAATTACCAATTTCCTCCGCCGCCTCAAACCGAAATCGCCTTCATTTTCCGCTTCGATGTCGAATATTTCGTTCTCGTTGCATCCCGTTGGGCCACGGGCGCCATGCCCGGTAATTTGCATTGAAAAGCAACGGAAATGAAAACCATTCGTCTTTTGGCCCTGGCGGGGCTTTTAGCTCACTATAACGCATCCGCGCAGCAGATTATTGGCCGCGTCACGGATAAAACCGGCCGCGGACTGGAAGGCGCCAGCGTCGTGCTCGCCGGAACGGCGGACGGCGCCACGGCCGACAGCCTCGGCCGGTTCCGGTTCGCCACTTCAGCGCCCGCGCCTTACCGGTTGACGGCCAGCTACATCGGCTACAAACCCGCCACCGTGGAAGCCACCCCGGGAGTAGATATCCGCATCACCCTGGCCATCGACCCCGCGTCCCTGCAACCCGTCGTGATTTCCGCCGGCTCCTTTTCCGCCGGCGATAAAAACAAAGGGGCCGTCATGACCGCCATGGATGTGGTTTCCGTGGCCGGCAACGGCGGCGATGTGGCCAATGCCGCGCGCACCCTGCCCGGCGCGCAGCAGATCGGGGAAAGGGAAGGGCTCTTCGTGCGGGGAGGCGCCGGTAACGAAACGCGCCAGTTCGTAGACGGAACGCTCGTGCCCTCGCCGTATTTCGCGGCGATGCCGGGGCTGCCGCAGTTCAACCGCATTTCGTCGCCTTTCCTGTTCGACGGTATCATTTTCAGCACGGGCGGTTATTCCGCCGCTTATGGCCAGGGGCTCAGCGGCGCGCTCATCCTCGAAACGCAGGATCTGCCGGACAAATCGTCGGCCGTGATCGGGATATCGCCCATGGTGGCGGTGGCCGGGGTGCAAAAACTGGCGAAAAACGGGAAAAGCAGCCTGGGGCTCAGCACCAGGTTCATGTCCTGGCAATACTACGCCAAAGCCGTTCCCCAAAATCCGGAATATGCCAAAGGTCCGGCGTACTCCGTCACGGAAGCGAATTTCCGCGCCAGAACGGGGAAGACGGGCATGCTGAAAATCTACGCCAACTTCGGTTTCCATCAATCGGAACTGTACCGGGATGATGTAGACAGCGCCGCGCTGCTAAACCGTTTCGCGTCCACCGACCGGAACATCTACCTCAACGTGAGCCACCGGAGCCGCCCGGGAGAACACTGGCGCCTGGACCTGGGGGGATCGCTGAATTACAACAGCGCGGATATCAGCCGGGGCGTAACGGGGCAGGATAAAACCCAGGTTCATCCGGAAGGTGCGGCATTCGAAGGCAAAACCGCCGATTACCGCAGCCGGGAACGATCGCTGCAGGGAAAGGCCGTGATCACCCGTTACCTCGGCGGCGGACATTTATTGCTGGCAGGTTCGGAAGTGCAGATCGGGGAGATGGATGAAATATATGCTGCATTCGCGGAAGGAGAGTGGCGGCTGCATCATGCCGTGGCCCTGCGGACCGGTGCGCGATGGGAATACAGCCGGCTTTCCGGCCGGGGAGACCTCGCACCCCGCCTGAGCCTCGCGGTGCGGACGGGCGCCCATTCCCAGCTGAACGCGGCCTGGGGCATGTACTTCCAGCAGGCGGAAAGGCGCTGGCGGATGGAAGCGCCCATCCTCCCGCAAGCCAAAGCCACCCATTACATCCTCAATTACACGCGGAAGGAAAATGGAAGGCTCTTCCGGGCGGAAGCATTCTACAAAAAATACGACCGCCTCCTCAAAACAACGCCTGATATAAATATGAACGGTTCCGGCTACGCGAACGGACTGGAAATGTTCTGGCGGGATAAAAAATCCGTCCGCAATTTCGATTACTGGGTCAGCTACAGCTACCTCCACACCCGCCGCGATCATCTCAATTTCCCCATGCCGCTGCAACCCGATTTCGCTGCGCCGCATACTTTGTCGGTAGTCACCAAACGGACTTTCGAAAAACTCAGCACCAACGTGAACCTGTCGTGGTCCCTGGCGGCGGGGAGGCCTTACTACGACTTCGCGCCGGGAGGCGCCATCCGCCAGCAAGGCACCACCAGGGGATACAACGTCGTCAACTTCGGATTGGCGCATATGCTGTCCCTCTTCCCGAAATGGAAGCAGAAAGACTTCACCGTAATTGCATGTGGCGTTAACAACCTGCTGGGGACCAGGCAGGTATTTGGGTACACGTTCAGTTACGACGGCACCAACAGATCGCCGATAACCTTACCGGCTACACGAAATTACTTCATCGGGATCTTCATGAGCCTGGGCATCGACCGGACGGAAGATTACCTCAACGAAAATTTGTAACAAAATCCATAACATGAAAAAGATCACCACCATCGTCATTGCCCTGTTTGTAGTGTTTGCTGCCAGTGCGCAGAGCCCGCAGCTGGAGGGCGCCGTGTCCAAATTGAATTCCGCCCGCACCGCGGCAGATTTCCAGGACCTGGCCAACACTTTCCAACGGCTGGCTTCGGCCGACGCCAAATCCTGGCTGCCGCCGTATTACGCAGCCGTCGCCAACATGAAACTGGCTTTCCTGCAGAAAGAAAAAGCCATGGCACTGAGCGCCCTTGCGGAAGAGCAGATCGCCAAAGCGGAGGCGCTCGTTCCGGCAGGCAACGCCAAAGAAATGTCCGAAATCTACACCGTGAAAAGCTTCATCGAACGCAGCAAGGTGGAAGCCGATCCCATGACGAACGGCCGCAAATTCGGGCCCATCGCTGGAAAATACCTCGCGCAGGCGCGGAAGCTGGACCCGCAGAACCCGCGGGCCCTGTATCTCGACGGCCACATCAAATTCCACACACCCGCGCTTTGGGGCGGCGACAAGGATAAAGCGAAAGCCCTTTTCACCGAAGCCCTCCGCCATTTCAACGAACCGCCGGCATCGGCCACCGCGCCGCAGTGGGGAAAAACCGAATGCCAGCAAATGTTACAGTAGCCCACCGGGAGGAAGGCCCCGCCTTCCTCCCTTAAAACCGACATCATGAAAGCATCTACCGAACGCAAAATCATCCGATGGGTACATATCCTGTTCAGCATTCCCATCATCGGGTTCATCTACGGCCCGGTCGCGGAACTGCCGTATGCCGCCAACGCGGTCAGGTTCCTTTTCTTCCCCGTGATCGTTCTTTCCGGATTATGGCTATGGAAAGGCCAATGGATTAAAAAACACTTGTTAAATTAGCCGAAAGATGAAAGCATTCCTCCGAAAATACGCCGTCCGAATCGCGGTTACCTTCATGTTCATCGTCATCGCCTGGACGATCCGCCAAGGCATCGTGCCCGACATGACCATCGGCAGGCACCTGCTGACGAGTATCCCGGTGATCATCGTCACACAGTTCATCTGGACGGTACTTTCTGGCGTCCATAAGCTGCTTGATAAGGTTTTTCCTTTCACGAAAAGCGACGCCGGGCGGATTTTCCTTCAAATCGTGCTGGGAACGATATTGATTTACGTGATCCGGAGCATCGTGTTCTCGGTCATCCATTCCTGCTTCAAGATTGAGATAGACCAGCTCACATCCGCCATGATCGCCACCGTCAATAACTTCGTATCCATTACGATCAACCTCGCCCTGATCGGTCAATATTATACGAACCGCTGGCGCGAAGGGATCGTGAAGGAGGAAAGGCTCGTCAGGGAAAAGATGCAATGGCAGTTCCTTCACCTCAAAAACCAGGTAGACCCGCATTTCCTGTTCAACGCATTCACTTCGCTGGATAGCCTCGTCCATTCCAACCCCGACCTGGCGTCGCAGTTCATCCGCCATCTTTCCAAAGTGTACCGCTACGCATTGCAGAACCGCGACAAGGACATGGTAAGCCTGCAGACGGAAATGGAGATGCTCCATCACTACATCGCTTTACAGAAAATTCGATTCGGCACCGCGCTGGTGGTTGATATTGAGCTGGATGCGTCGCTGATGGACAGGCGCATCGCGGCGGTGACGCTGCAGATGCTCATGGACAACGCCATCAAGCACAACGAAATACATGCCGACCACCCACTACGCATACGCATATACGAACATGAAGATTACATCATCGTTTCGAATAACAAACAGGTCCGCAAGCAGTTGGCGGCTTCAGATAAACAAGGCCTTGAACAACTGAAACAGTTATATTCGTTCCTGTCTGCCAGGCCGGTGCGGGTGGAAGATGGGGTTGCGGAATTCACGGTGGCATTGCCGCTATCTTAAAATTGGAACATGCGAATTTTGATACTGGAAGACGAGCCCCTCGTGGCCGCGCATCTCATCAAACAGGTACGGGACCTGGAACCGGAATGGCAGATCATCGGCCCGGTGGCCAGCCTGCGCGAAGCGGAGCTCCTCCTGCAGGCAGGCCCCGATCTCGTATTGGCAGACATCCAGCTGTCTGACGGCATCAGCCTCGACCTGTTCCATCACCTCCAACCGGCCGTTCCCGTCATTTTCACGACGGCTTACGATCAATACGCCATCCGCGCGTTCAAGATCAACAGTATCGATTATCTCCTCAAACCCATTGACCCCGAAGAGCTTGCGGCCGCCTTCCGGAAATATGCTTTATTGCGCGATAAATATGCCAGTCCCCAGTTCATGGGCGAACTGATGCAGTTCGTCCGCCACCAGCAGCAGAAGCAGCTTTTCAAGGAATCGTTCACCGTTCATTCCGGCAAAAGCGTTTATGTGTTCCCGTTAGCCGAGATCGCGGGGTTCTCCAAAAACGAAGTGATCTATCTCCATCATGCCGACGGCCGCAACTGGATCACCGATTACCGCTCGCTCGACGAGATCGAGGAGTTGCTCGATCCGCAGCAGTGCTATCGCGCCAGCCGCCAGTTCATCGTCAACCGCGCATGGCTCGCTGGTTACAAGACCGATGACACGAGCCGGCTCACATTACACTTCAAGGCCGGGAAATGGCCGCCGGTAACGGTGAGCAAAGATAAAGCCGCCGCGTTCCGTACCTGGTTCGGGTGACGGAAACCGGAAAAGCGCGATGCTTCCTTCCAATAAAAATTCAATGGGAAAACTGTAATTCGCTGAGCCCGCGGTAAAGCCCTTCCGACTTCCGCATGAGCTCTTCATGCGTCCCGGATTCCACCACGCCGCCTTTGTCGAGCACGAGGATCATATCGGCGCGGCGGACGGTGCTGAGGCGATGGGCGATCACGATAGAGGTGCGGCCTTCCATGAGTTTGTCCAGCGCTTCCTGCACGAGTTTCTCCGACTCGGAATCGAGGGCGGAGGTGGCTTCGTCGAGGATGAGGATGCGCGGATTGCGGAGTACGGCCCGTGCAATGGCGATGCGTTGCCGCTGCCCGCCCGACAGCTGGATGCCCCGTTCGCCCACGATGGTATCGAGGCCTTCGGGGAACTGGCGGATGAATTCCCAGGCGTTGGCCTGTCGCGCCGCTTCCACGATCGCTTCTTCGGAGGCGGTGGTATCACCGTAAGCGATGTTTTCGCGGATGGTGCCGCCGAACAGGAACACGTCTTGCGGCACCACGGCCATCTGGGAGCGGAGGAGCGAAAGGTCGTATTCGCGGGTGTCCTGGCCGTCGATATAGATGTGCCCGACCGCGGGGTCGTAAAACCGCAGCAGGAGGTTGACGATGGTGGATTTGCCGGCGCCGCTGGGCCCCACGAGGGCCACCTGCCAGCCGGGCTCGGCGTGAAAGCTCACGTCGCGCAGCACGGGAAGGTCTTTGCGGGAAGGATATTGGAAACCTACATGCTGGAACCGGATTTCGCCGTTGAAATGCGGGCGGCGGGCAGCAGGAGGGAGGAGCTGGATTTTCTCTTCGGGCTCGTCGAGGATTTCGAGGAGGTGCTCCGACGCACCGAGGGCACGTTGGATGCGGGTAAAGATCTCGGCCAAACCGGAAATCGATCCACCGATAAAACCGGAATACAGCACGAAGGAGAACAGGTCGCCCACGGCAAAACCATCGCCGATCATCAGCACGCCTTTCCAGATCACGGCTACCATGGCGCCGAAGAGCCCGAAAATGAGGAACGACACGAACATCCCCTGGTACGTGCCGGACTTGATGCCGGTTTTCACCACTTCATCCGTTTTCGCTTTATACCGGCCGGTCTCGAAAAATTCGTTCGCAAAGGCTTTCACGTTAAAAATCCCCTGCAAGGTTTCTTCCACGATGGTATTGGATTCCGCGATCTGGGCCTGCACCTGTTTGCTGAACCGGCGGATGAACTTCCCGAATACCACGGCCAGAATACAAATGGCGGGAACGATGGCCAGCATGAAAAGGGTCAGTTGCCAGCTCGTGTATGCCAGCAGCGCGATGCCGCCGATGATGACGATCACCTGCCGGAGGAATTCCGCCAAGGTGGTGGTAAATAAATCCTGCAACTGCGAAATATCGGAGGAGATACGGCTGTTCAGTTCGCCCACGCGCCTTTCCGAAAAGAATTTCATGGGCAGGCGGATGAGGTGGGAATAGGTGGCCTGGCGGAGCGCCGCCACGGTTTTTTCGGTAACTGAAACGAAGATGCGGATACGGAAAAAGGAAAAGATGGATTGAAGCGCCAGCACGGCCACGAGCATCAGCCCGATGCGGTTGATATGCAAATGGAGCTCCCCGGCCTGGCCCACGTTGATCAGATCGCCCAGGAGCTTCGGGAAAGCCAGGCTGGTAGCGCTGGACAGCATGAGCATGACCAGCCCTCCCGCGAATTGCCAGCGGTAGGGTTTGGCGTATTGATATAGCCGGGATGCCCGGCGAATACCTTCAAATGAAAATTTTGCGCGCTTTTGCTGTTCCTCCATACAATGAAATTAACGATTCCTGATGGAGAAGACGGGCGGGACAGGGAAATATTGTAGGGACGGAAGAATTTATTCCTTTGTGATATTTATTGATTATCAGGCAGTTCTTACTCTCATCGACCGCATTTTTCCTTCCAGCACCGCCGCCGCGATGGCCAATCCGGCCAGCAGGAGGTCTGCCGCCAGGGTGTTCCAGCCGTCGCGCAGGCTGCGGGGGAGGATGAACGTGAAGCACATCATGGCGAAGGAACCATACAGCCCGGCCTGTTTCGTCCGGGCGAGGGCGAGCAGCAGCACGAGCGCAGCCTGGGTGAAGGGGACCGTCAGCACCAGTTCGTCGGCGAACATCCGCCAGGCGTCGTACCGGCTTAGCCGCATATGGAAAAGCCCCGGCGCCAGGAACCCGGTTACAGCCGAATAGGCCAGCCGAACGGCGAGCAGGCCGGTGGCGATGTCTATGTAAAGTTGGCGAAGCACCAGGCTCCGCAATCGGTTGGCAGCCGGGAAATGGATACCGGCTTCGGAATATTTGCGCATACAGTTAGCGAATATCGCTGGGTGGAATTTTATTCATCAAAAGCTGACAAGCATGTCTAATATAATGAAATCTGCCGTCAAGATACGACAGTGTCTGCATTCAACCATCATTACTCGAATTCCCGGAAGCCCTTATGCTGGGCGAGCGCCAGCATTTCGCGGTCGCCGCTGCTGTCGCCATAGGCATAAACGGCCTGGTACGGCGTGAGTTTCACGGCTTCGCGGATGCGGCAAACCTTTTCGTCGCCATTGCAGTTTTTCCCGACGAGCGCGCCCGTCAACCGCCCATTTACAACTTCCAGCCGCGATCCCAGCACGGGCACCCCGGCTTTCTCAGCCCAGGGCTGCACCCAGTTTTCCGCGGAAGCCGTCACGATAAAAACGGTATGGCCTTCTGAAATATGCCAGGCAATGGCGTTCACCGCCCGCGGGCGCAGCAACGCCGGCAACCGCTCCTTGCAAAAAGCGCTGCACTTTTCCTGGAATTCGGCCAGGGGCGTGCCTTTGAAATAAAACTTCAGCACAATTTCCTTCATCCGCTGGTTACCGATCACTTTCAATTTGAAGAGTACCAGCAGGGGCGACAGCAGGGCCATGCCGGCATACAGCGCCAGCGCTCCCTTCTGGAAACGGATAATTTCGAAAAGGGTGTCTTTCCGTGTAATGGTACCATCGAAATCGAAAAATGCGATCGCCTGCTTCACAGTTTCTTCTTTTTGAAAATGGGCTCGGGAACGTTTTTGATGATCATCATGATATATCGCCAGAACCACTTCGTGTACAATACGTTTTTCTTCCTTTCCGCTGCTTTGAAAATATCTTTCGCCACTTCGTCGGGCTGCGCCGTGAGCAAGGCCGGGAGCGCCAGGTGCTCCGTCATCTGCGTAGCCACGAACCCCGGTTCCACGGTCATCACATGCACACCGGAATGCCAGAGGCGGTTGCGCAGGCCGGAAAGATACGTCGTAAAGCCTGCTTTGGCACTGCCGTAGAGATAATTGCTCATCCGCCCGCGGTCTCCCGCAACGGAACTGATCCCTATGATCGTGCCTTTCCCTCTTGCGGCCATGTCTTCGGCCACCACATTGAGGATAGAAACGGCGCCGGTAAAGTTGGTATGGAGGATGCGGGAAGCTTCCTGCCAGTTTTCCTGGCCTTTTTCCTGCGACCCGAGGTAGCCGAACACGCAAAGCACCACATCCGGCGGCGCGGGGAGGGTGCGGTAAAAACCGGCGTGGGAGGCGAAGTCGAGCGCGTCGAAAGCATGCACGGTGGCGGCGATGCGGTGGCGGATGCGCAAATCCTGCTCCAGGGGGCGCAACTGTTCGGGGTTCCGGCCGGCCAACTGGAGGGTAAAACCTGCGGCGGCGTAGCGGCGGGCGAGGGCAACTGCTATATCTGACCCGGCGCCCAGGATTAATACGGTAGGCATATTGTTCGGTCGGGTTTTATCCACCCGTTTGTTTATGCGAATTGAAAATTGAGTCGGTCGGATTGGGCAGACCGGAATTTACCGGCGGGGTTCCAGGTTTTGACGATTTCCCGGAACCGCTCCGCATTGGGGTAGCTGTCCCAGAACACGCGCTCCTGCATCCTGGCGTCTTTCGTCAGGTACAGCCGGCCGCCGTACTGCAGCACCAGCGCATCCAGCTCGTCGAGGAACGGGAAAAGGCCATTGCGCACGGGGAAATCGAGCGCCAGCGTATAGCCTTCCATGGGGAAGGAGATCAGATCGTCCTGCTTCCCGAAAGTTTTCAGTACGGCCAGGAAAGAGCCCCAGCCTTTTTCGCTGATCTTTTGCAGAATGGCCACCAGCCCGTCTTTCTTATCCATCGGCAACACGAACTGGTATTGCACGAACCCGTCTTTCCCGTAACCGCGGTTCCAGTGCAGGATCGCGTCCAGCGGGTAGAAGAAAGGCTCGTACGGCACGGTGTTTTCGATGACGCGTCTGGTATTTTTCGCGTAGTAAAGCGCGTTGAAAAGTTTGACGGTGAAGTTGTTCAGCACGAAGCCCGGCAGGTTGAAAGGCACGGTGAGCTTCATTTTGCGGGGCAGCTCCAAAGGTGCTTTCGCCGCTTTGGCAGCTACCTGGTCTTTGGTGGCATGCTCGCCAACGATGAGGATGCTCCGGCCGAAGGAATCGCCCTTTTGCAGGCAATCGATCCAGGCCATGGAGTAAGTATAATGTTTATGTTCTTCGAAAAGCTGCAACACTTCGTCGAGGTTCTTCGCCTTGATCTGCTTCTGACGGATATACGCCGTTTCGATCTTCTTCAGTGTGAACCTTACTGTTGTTATGATGCCGGTAAGCCCCATCCCGCCGCAGGTGGCCCAGAAAAGATCGGGCTCCGTTTCGGGCGAACATTCCGTCAAACCCTTACCCGTCAACACTTTCATGGAAACGATATGGTTGCTGAAGGAACCTTCGGAATGGTGGTTCTTGCCATGCACGTCAGACGCCACGGCGCCGCCGATGGTAATGAATTTGGTCCCCGGCGTAACGGGCAGGAACCAGCCGCGGGGAACGATGATGTCGAGGATCTGGTCGAGCGTAAGGCCCGACTGGCATTCGAACACGCCGTTTTCTTCGTCGAACGCCAGCACTTTGTCGTACCGCAGGGTGGAAACGCTATGCTCACCGAGCGACGCATCGCCGTAGCAGCGCCCGTTTCCTCTGGCGATCACGCGGTCGTGGGTGTTTACATACTGCAACAGCTGTTCCTCCATGGAGAAGGAGACCTCTTCACAGTTCAATACGGGATAATTGCCCCAATTCGAGATGTTTTTTCGCATTATTCAAAAAAACTTTTATTCGTCGGTAAATAAATGATCACATAAAAGCTTAGAATCCACAGGAGAATGGTTAATTGAATAAAGCGGTCTTTGTATAGGATTTTGGTGGGAGAACCGGTGTCGTTGTCGACGTAGGTTATTTGCAAATATCGTAATAATCCGGCAATAACAAAAATACTGGTATAGTAGAGGCGGTAGGTTTTGAAGTGGGCCATGGTTTCGGGGCTCATCGTATACATGAGATAAGCCACGATGATCACGGCGGAAACGACCGCCAGCGAGGCGTTGAGGAAATCGAGGTTATAGCCTTTGGACGCTTTGCGGAGGTCTTTGCCCGACTGGAGCTTGTGCAGCACATCGTCTCTCCGTTTGGCGAACGCCATGAACACGGCGAGGAGGAACACCATGATATTCAACCATTCCGAAATGGCTACGTCTGCCGCCACACCGCCTGCTTTCACGCGCAGCACGAACCCGGAAGCGAGGATGAGGATGTCGAGGATGGACACGTTTTTCAACCCGAAGGAATACCCCAGGTTGAGCACGAAATAAATCCCCAGTACGAACATGAACTTGTAACTGATAAGCGCCGCCAGCCCGAAGCCCGCGAGCACCACGAACACGAACATCGCCAGCCCGGCCGTGGGGGAGACGGCGCCGGAAGCGAGCGGACGGCTTTTTTCACCGGGTGCGCCCTGTCTGCCTCGATATCCATATAATCGTTGATCACATAAATACTGCTGGCCACGAGCGAAAAACTGGCGAACGCCAAAGCCAGCATCTCCAGTTTATCCATCGAAAATATTTCGCCTGCAAAGAAGGAGGGAATAAAAAGGAAAAGGTTCTTGGCCCAGTGTTTCGGGCGGAGTAGTTTTAAGTATTGCACGGGATTACACAATTAAACAAGCCGCAAAATACAATGTTTATCAGGAATTGTCGCTAGATTTGCTACCTTAAATTTACATTACGTAGTTTTACTTTTACCCAGAAACACTCCCCCAACATGTCGAATCCCTTCCTGACACCGCGCCGGGCCATGATACTGGAATGCCTGTTAATCGTTGGACTGGCCTGCGTTCCGCTTTTCGCGACATTTCCTTACCGGGTCAATATTTTCCTGTCCTGGGAAGGTGCGTACCGCATGTCGGAAGGCCAAATGCCTTACCGTGATTTCGGGATGCCGTTGGGGTATGGGTACTGGATCGTTCCGGCGCTGTTTTTCAAACTGTTCGGGCCGCAGCTGATCTCGCTGGTAAAGGCGCAGGTATTCCTCAATATCGTGGGCGGACTGAGTTTCCGGTACATTTTGCAGCAGATGCGTGTGTCCCCGGGCGTGAGGCTGCTGTCGGTCATCGTGTTCGTCCTGTCTTATTCTTTCGTTAATTTCTGGCCCTGGTACAATAATACCGTGATCATTTACCAGCTCGTGGGACTGGCGTTCTTGTTCCGCGGCCTGGGAAGCGGGCGCTGGAAATGGCCGGCGATCTTCCTGGCGGGGGCTTTCACGTTCCTGAGCTTCTTCACCAAGCAAGACGGTGGCGGGCTGGCACTCTTGCTGGCCCTGGCGCTCCTGGGCTACCATAGCCTCAATGCCCGACGCTGGCAGGAGCTGGCCGCGTTCCTGGGGAGCTACGTCCTGGTAGCCTGCATTTTCATCATTCCCGCCGCGCAATACGGGTTCGGGTACTGGTTCAACCACGGGCAGCCGCCGCATTCGTCGCGGTTGGCGCTGATGGATTTCATTGATGTTTTTCTCATGGAATCGCAATGGATCAAATTCTATTTCGCCCTGATCGTGATCCTCATGTTCCCGGCGATAAAGAACATCCGCTCGCTCTGGCAAAACCGCGAGCTCATGCTGTTCCTCCTGCTGACGGTGGGCATCCTCGTGGAAGCCACACTCTTCCAGGTAACCAGCTATACCCCGCCCGACAATAACATCTTCTTCCACGGATTCGCTATCGCGTTCATCTTCAGCCGCATATACGACATTTCGGCCATCCGCTTCGAAAACCTGAAGCCTTTCCTGCTCACCGCCATGGCCATTCTGCTCTGGTGGTCGGCGTCCTATTATAAATACATCCAGCGCATCCTCAGCCAGTTGAGCCACACCGAAGAAGTGGCCGCCGTTCCCGGCGGAGAGAACGTCGTGAACCGCCATAACTTCATGGTGAACCTCGATACCACGGATGTACCCACCGGCAAATGGACCTTCTCGTCGCTCCCCGAATTCCGGAAAATCTACATGCCGCCGTCTACCGTAGCGGGTATCGACCGCGTGATGGCGCTGCCGGAAGTAAAAAAAGGGAAAGACGCCAAAGTGCTGAACCTCACCGAGCTCACCCCGCTCGACCACGCCATCGGCTATACGCAGGAAACCGGCCCGGAAGTGCCGCTGTGGCACCACCTGGGCGTGGCTATGTTCAACAAACAACTGGCCGCTTATACGGAAAGGGTGCGCAACAAACATTACGACCTCATTTTGTACGAATACGCGCCCACGCTCAACAACTTCTTCCCCTGGGCACTGCGCAACGAGCTGCAGCAGCATTACCGCAAGATCGACTCGTTCCACGCGCCGCGCCGGCCAACGAACGCCTACATCGAAGTATTTGTAAGGTGATGGAGGAAGCGTAGCTTTGCGTGCCGGCGCTTGCCTGCCTGAAAACCATGCAACAACGTTCCAATCGTTCCAAACTCATATTGGCGCTAAGCCTCGTCTATGTTTTATGGGGCTCCACGTACCTCGGCGTGAAAATCGCCACGGAAGTGCTGCCGCCATTCCTGCTGTCCGTTCTCCGGTTCATCCTCGCCGGCGGGCTCATGATGGGGATCGGTTTTACCGTGGAAAAGCAACGGTCCACCCGCCTTCAATGGAAAAACGCGGCGATCATCGGGGTGCTGCTCATCGGGATCGGGAATAGTTCCGTCGCGTTTGCCCTGGCCTATATGCCTTCGAGCCTCGTGGCGCTGTTCATCGCGGCGCTGCCGGCGTGGTTCATCGGGCTCGACTGGTTGTTTTTCAGCAAGAAACGGCCGTCCAACCTCACTTTATGGGGGCTTGTCCTCGGTTTTGCCGGGCTTTTCTTCATTTTCGACCCTTTTTACCTCCTCCATCCCGATAACGTGGTGAGGAATTACCCGCTTTGGCCCATCGCCGTGCTCACGGCGGGCTCCATCGCCTGGGCGTACGGATCGCTGCTAAGCCCCCGGCTGGATACGCCGCCGCAGTTGACATCGTCTGCCATCCAGATGCTGTCTGGCGTGTTAGTGACGGCTCTGATGAGCGTGGTGCTGGAGCAGGGGCAATGGCATTCGGTGGGGGAGATGACTTCGCGGACCTGGTTGGCCATCGGTTACCTGGTGGTTTTTGGCTCGCTGGTGGGCTATACGGCTTTCAGCTGGCTGGTGAACAACGCGCCACCGCAGGTTTCGGCGACCTATGCCTATGTAAACCCTGTGGTAGCGGTGATCCTGGGCTGGGTGTTCCTGAAAGAAACCCTCGCCCCGCATGCCATGTTCGGCTCGGCGGTCGTAATTGCAGGAGTGGTGCTGATGACGTTGCGGAAGAAATAACCTATTTAGCCAGTTCCACTTCGAACCGGATCACCTCCATATTGGCCAGCAGTGCGTCGTTGACGGCTTTGAGGCGGGCCGAGCTGCCCCTCAATTCATATTTACCTTCATATATAATGCGGCCCGAGCCTTGTTCGATAGACTTGGTGGTGGAGATGCTTTGCGCTTTCAGGTGGTGGGCCCGGAAGATGTTTTCGAGGGTTTCGGGGCTGAGGGAGCTTTCGGCATATTGAATGGCGTAGTATTTACGGTCGTGCCGCTGCTGGATGATGCGCTCGAATATGCTGAATACCCACAGCGTGAACAACGTAAAAAACACCGCGAAAGCCGCCAGGTCGTATTTCCCGACCCCGATGGCCATGCCGATGGCGGCGGAAATCCAGATCACCGCGGCGGTGGTGATGCCGTCGATCGTAAATCCACCCCTGAAAATAACGCCCGCCCCGATGAAGCCTACGCCCGTCAGGATGTTACTGGCGATACGGTCGCCCGACTGCAGGCCCCCGAAATGGATGCTCAATATGCTGAAAAGGGCGGAGCTCATGCAGATAAGGGTGATGGTGCGCACCCCGGCGGCCTTGCGCTTCACTTCCCTTTCCAGGCCCAGCAGGAAGCCGGCCAGCATGGCTACGGCCAGTTTGATGATCATGGCGTATTCGATGTGAAATGCTGTCATCGGGTTCAGCAGTTTTTGGGTACGGGGAGATGGTTTACGGCCACGAGACGGTCGAGCCGGAGCTCCCTGCCCGCATCCGTCAGCAAAAACTCTGCCTTGTTGCGGACGTAGAGGTCGCGGATGACGGCAGTTTCCGCCTGTGGGCGGCCGGATTCATCCAGGAATTCCAGCAGCACGGGTTCCCTGAGCGTGGCCCAGGCTTCCAGGCGGTCGTAATAGTTACAATCGATCGGCTGATAGGAGGGGTTTTGGCTATCCATAAAAAAGCTTTGTTTTTTTGATCCCGGCTGGCCTATTTTTGCAGCACAATTACAAACAGGTAATCTATTAAAATAAACCGGAATGTTAGAATCTGCATTTAAATTTCCGAACCAGACGGCCTTTTACAAAGGTAAGGTACGGGACGTGTATACCATCGGCGATAAATGGATGGTAATGTTTGTGAGCGACCGTATCTCGGCATTCGACGTGGTGCTGCCCCGTCCGATCCCCTACAAAGGGCAGGTGCTGAACCAGATCGCGGCTATTATGCTCGACGCAACGAAAGACATCGTTCCCAACTGGGTGAAATCCGTACCCCTGCCCAACGCTACCGTTGGCCTGAAGTGCGAGACCTTCCCCGTGGAAATGGTAGTTCGCGGCAACCTCACCGGCCACGCATGGCGCACCTACAAAAGCGGTAAACGCGAACTTTGCGGCGTAACCTTGCCCGAAGGCCTGAAGGAGAACGATTTCTTCGCTTCCCCCATCATTACGCCCACCACCAAAGCCCACGAAGGCCACGATGAAGACATTTCCCGCGAGGAAATCATCGCCCAGGGCCTGGTGAGCAAGGAAGATTACGAGAAACTGGAGCAATACACCCTTGCCCTGTTCCAACGCGGACGCGAGCTGGCGGCCAAACGCGGCCTCATCCTCGTGGATACCAAGTATGAATTCGGCAAGATCGGCGATACCATCTACCTGATCGACGAAATCCACACTCCCGATTCTTCCCGCTTCTTCTACGCCGAAGGCTACGAAGACAAGCAGGCGAAAGGCGAGCAGCAAAAGCAGCTCAGCAAGGAATTCGTGCGCGAATGGCTCATGGAAAACGGCTTCCAGGGCAAAGAAGGCCAGCAGGTCCCGGAAATGACCGATGCGTTCGTTAACAGCGTAACCGAGCGTTACATCGAGCTGTTCGAGAACATCACCGGCCAGCAATTCAAGAAAGAAGACTTCAGCAAGGAAGACCAGGAAAAGGTCATCCTCGAAACCCTCTCCAAACTGGGTTAATAAAAAAGGGAGCAGCCGAAACGCTGCTCCCTTTTGCTTTTTATGCGATCTGCATCATGGGTACGCCCTTCCGGAAAGGCTGTCGCTTCCAATACGTCAGCGAGCGCCAGGCCCATTCGAACGGCCCGAAGTGGAAATGCCGCAGCCAAATATTGCTGTAGATGAGCTGCACCCCCCAAATGGCGAACACCACGTAATAAATCTCGTGCCGCGCCAGCGCACCGTACCATCCCAGCCCGAAACCGTAGAAAAACAGCCCGCACAGGATACTTTGCATGAGGTAATTGGTGAAAGCCATTTGTCCGACGGCCGCCAGCCACGCCAGCAACCGTTTCGCGATGCCTGCCTTATACACCAGCATGATGAGCCCGATATGCCCCAGGAGCACCAACACCCGCCGGATTTCGTACCAACTGATGAACACCCGGTCTGCCAGCAGGGTTTCGTCCAGTTGAACATCCATCCAGACGCGAATTTCCCAGTAATTCAGGGTAAGCCCCAGGCCGTAGCCCGCCAGCATCAGCCCCGCGTAAAATCGCCGGGAACGCAGGCCCGTGAGTACACCGGCCTTGAAAAGCGCCATGCCCAGGAAGAAACAGACCATAAGGTCCCAGTAAAAGAGGCCGTACGGCGACAAGTTCTGGTTCTTTTCATTGCTGGGTAGAAGGTATCCCATCACCTGGAAGTAGCCGCCGCGCATGGTTTCCACCTGTTCCGCATCCGCTTTCAGCCGGGCGGCCTGCGCCATTTCCTTCAGATGTTCTTCCCAGGCCTCCTTTTGCTTCGTTTGTTCAGCCGTGAGTTTTGCGCCCTGACCGGCCAGCAGCACAGCCTGTTCGCCTTTCACGCGAAGCTCCTTTTTCCCGTGCATGTCAAGCGTGCCCAAAAGGGTGCCCATCACGAGCGCCACGGCGGCAATGATGAGCAACGGGCGGGTCCCCAGGCGCCGGAAAGGGTAGAGGACCATACCGCCAAGGGCATACACGAAAAGTACGTCGCCCGTCCACAGCAGCAGGTTGGCGTCGATCAAACCGAAAGCCAGTAGCCACAGGAGCCGGCGGTAGTAAATGTCGGCCGCAGGCGTGAGGGGATCCGTCCGCTTTTCCAGCCGTTCCAGCAACAGCACACATCCCGCGCCGAAAAGAAGCGAGAATATGCCCCGCATGGTGCCTTCGAAGAACAGGTTGATCGTCCACCAGGTGTAATAATCCGGGCCGGAAAGCTCGTTGTAAAGGAAAATATCGTTCTCCCGGTTGTCGGGCAGGGCGAACATGAGGATGTTCATGAGCAGGATGCCCAGCAGCGCGATGCCGCGCAGGCTGTCGATAATCTGTAATCGTTCGGTAGCGCGTAAGGGAGCCGCGCCGGGGGTAGTCAGCATAAGTCAGGTTTACGCTAAAAATAAGGCGGGACGGCCTTCTGCCGAAATGAAAATGACGAGTGCGACTGGTCAATTTCAACAGGCAGGGAAAATCCGCCGCAATCGCTACATTTGTATAGCTTTATGAAACACCTCGCAGCCTTAAACAAGTTTTTCGTCCGATATAAATGGCGTTTCCTCCTCGGGATGCTTTTCACTTCGGTTTCCATCGTATTCAGCGTTTTCCAACCCATCCTGGTCCGCCAGATCTTCGATCTGCTGGAACAGAACCTGAAAAGTTACCGCATGCTGAGCGATACGAGCCTCAAAGGCGCTTTCCGCGCCGTTTTCAGCCAGACGCTCGCGTTCTATGGCCTGTCGATCCTCGGGCTGGCACTGCTCAGCGGATTTTTCATGTACCTGCAGCGGCAAACGCTCATCGTCATGAGCCGGCATATCGAATATGATCTGAAGAACGATATCTACCAGCAATACCAGCGGATGGACCTGCATTTCTTCAAGCTCAACCGTACGGGCGACCTCATGAGCCGGATCACCGAAGACGTGAGCCGGGTGCGCATGTACGTGGGGCCGGCGTTGATGTATGCCACGCGCACGCTCATCATGATGGTGATGATCATCTGGCTCATGTGGGCCGTGAACCCCATGCTCACGCTCTATACGCTCAGCCCGCTGCCGATCCTGGCGGTGACGATCTACTTCGTGAACCGCATCATCCACAAGAAAAGCGAGCGCATCCAGGCGCAGTTGTCGAACATTACGTCGGTAGCCCAGGAGAACTATTCCGGCATCCGCGTGATCAAGTCGTACGTGCAGGAGGGCCCCTCGGCCAGGCATTTCGAAGAAGCCAGCGAAGCGTACAAGCAAAGCAGTATCAGCCTCGCCAAGACGGACGCGCTGTATCAGCCGGCCATGGCGCTCATGATCGGCCTGAGCGTGATCCTGACCATTTTTATCGGCGGTATGCAGGTGATCAAAGGGAACATCACGGTGGGGAACCTTGCCGAGTTCGTGCTGTACGTGAACATGCTCACTTTCCCGTTTTTCAGCATCGGCTGGGTGGCGTCCATGATCCAGCGGGCGGCGGCATCGCAGCAGCGGATCAACGAATTCCTGTTGCTGGAGCCGCAGATTAAGGATGCACCAGATGCGAAAGAAGCGCCCCTGAGCGGGGAAATCCGGTTTACCGACGTGAATTTCACCTATCCGCATACGGGGATCCAGGCGCTGAAAAATTTCAACCTGCATATCAAGCCCGGAGAAAAGATCGCGGTGATCGGGCGGACGGGCTCCGGCAAAACGACCATGGCGCAACTGCTGTTGAGGATGTACGATCCGCAGCAGGGCGCGATTTCGGTGGATGGGAACAACATCCGATCGCTCAGGCTGCACAACCTCCGCAACCAGGTGGCCTATGTTCCGCAAGACGTGTTCCTGTTTTCCGATACCATCGCCAATAACATCCGATTCGGCGAACCTTCGGCCAACGATGCGGCGGTGCAACAGGCCGCACGCCAGGCCAGCGTGGAAAAGGATATCCTCGGCTTCCCCGACGGGTTCCAGACCGTGGTAGGCGAACGTGGCGTAACGTTGAGCGGCGGGCAGAAACAGCGCGTTTCCATCGCCAGGGCGCTCATCCGCCAGCCGAACATTCTGCTGTTCGACGATTGCCTGTCGGCCGTAGACGCGCGCACGGAGAAGGAGATCATCGGGAACCTGTATGCGTACCTGAAAGACAGAACGGCCATCATCATCACCCACCGGATCTTCTCGCTTTTCACGTTCGATAAGATCATCGTACTGGATGAAGGGAGGATCGCGGAGGCGGGAACGCATGAAGAATTGCTGGCTAAAAACGGGTATTATGCGGAGTTGTACGCACGGCAGCAAACAGGGGAGGAGGAGCGTGTAAACGAGTAGTTTTCACATAGTTGTAAACAGCCGTAATCCCCTCCTGCGCGGAATATAAGATGATTTTTGAAAATCATTTAAAAATATTTTGATATTTGTAAAACAATAGTATATTTGTTGATTATTGATCACTCAAACAGGATTTGATTCGTTAACACTTAAATCTATCAACTGTGGCGTACGAAAACAACAATCAACAGGAAAGAAACAACGACAGCATCTTTTCCAAGCGATTGAAAGCGGGCAAAAGGAGAACTTATTTCTTTGATGTAAAAACGACTCGTGGCAACGATTACTTTCTCACTATCACGGAAAGTAAAAAACGTTTCAACGACAACGGTTACGACAGGCACAAGGTATTCCTGTACAAAGAAGACTTCAACAAGTTCCTCAATGCCCTGACGGAAACCATCAACTACGTAAAAACCGAGTTGATGCCCGATTTCGACTTTGATGCTTATAACCACGACTACTCGGATTCCCGCGAAGACGAGCAGGACAGCGATGCGATCGAAGCAGTTGCTGCCGTTCGTTCCGAAGTAGCTGCTGCTGCTGCTGAAGAAGCTCCCGCTCCGTCCGCCGAAGACGTGGACAAATGGTAGTTTCTGCTTTATTCTCTCCCTGTCAACGATAAGAATTTTAAAGCCTCCGCGATGCGGAGGCTTTTTTTATCGCTTTAACGCATTGTCGTATAGCCATGTACGTTACCTCCATGGCATAAAAAAACCGCCGGACAAATACCCGGCGGTCTATATTCCTTTTGCAACAACTTATTGACGCATGGCCTTGAATGCATTGATGAGCCCGTTCGTGGACGCATCGTGCGAGGCAACGTCCTCATTACCGCCCAATTCCGGCAAAATGCGGTTGGCCAGTTGCTTGCCCAGCTCAACGCCCCACTGGTCAAACGAATAAATGTTCCAGATCACGCCCTGCACGAAGATTTTGTGCTCGTACAGCGCCGTGAGCATCCCCAACGTGCGCGGTGTGATCTTTTTAATGAGGAACGAGTTGGTAGGCCGGTTACCCGTGAATACCTTGAAAGGCACCAGGTGCTCCGGCGTCCCTTCCGCACGCACTTCCTCCTCCGTTTTCCCGTTCATCAACGCTTCTGTTTGCGCAAAGAAGTTGGAGAGGAGTTTATTGTGATGATCGCCCACGGGGTTGTGGCTGATGGCCGGTGCGATGAAATCGCAGGGGATCAGCTTCGTGCCCTGGTGGATGAGCTGGTAGAACGCGTGCTGGCCGTTGGTGCCGGGCTCCCCCAAACGATGGGGCCGGTCTGCCATTCTACCGACTGCCCGTTGCGGGCCACGTATTTGCCGTTGCTTTCCATATTCCCCTGCTGGAAATACGCCGCAAAGCGGTGCATGTACTGATCGTAGGGAAGGATGGCTTCGGATGCGGTATCGAAGAAATTGCCGTACCACAGGCCGATGAGCGCCATGATGAGGGGAATGTTCTCTTCCGCCGGGGCCTGCTGGAAATGGAGGTCTGCCGCATGGGCGCCGCCGAGCAGCTCGCGGAAATTAGCGTAACCCACCGTCAGCGCGATAGACAGGCCGATGGCGGACCACAGGGAATAACGGCCGCCCACCCAATCCCAGAACGCGAACATGTTTTTGGGATCGATGCCGAAAGCGGTCACGGCTTTTTCGTTGGTCGACAGCGCGGCGAAGTGCAGCGCAATGCCTTTCTCGGATCCACCGTTGGCCAGGAACCATTCGCGCGCGGTATGTGCGTTCGTCATGGTTTCCTGCGTGGTGAAGGTTTTGGAAGCGATCAGGAACAACGTTTCGTCTGCCTTCACTTTCTTCAGCGCTTCTACGATATGCGTTCCGTCTACGTTCGACACGAAATACGGCTGGATACCTTCTACCCAATAGGGTTTCAGGGCCTCGGTGACCATAACGGGGCCGAGGTCGGAGCCGCCGATGCCGATGTTGACGATGTACTTGATCTTTTTACCGGAGAAGCCCTTCCATTCACCGGAATGGATGCGGCGGCAGCAGTCTTCCATCTGCGCCAGCACGGCGTTCACTTCGGGCATAACGTCTTTCCCGTCCAGCAGCACGGGCGTGCCGGAAAGGTTGCGCAATGCGGTGTGGAGCACGGCGCGGTTTTCGGTGGCGTTGATCTTTTCGCCGGCGAACATGGCTTTGCGGGCTTCTTCCACTTTGCATTCGGCGGCCAGCTCCTGCAGCAGCTGCATGGTGCCTTCGGTTATGATGTTTTTGGAATAGTCGAACAGGATGTCTTCCAGCTGCAGCGAAAACTTCCGGAAACGGTCGGGGTCTTCGGCGAAGAGATCGCGCATCTGGGAAATGCCCATCATTCCTGCATGGGCGAGTAGATCTTGCCAGGCTTCGGTGGCATCGGGCTGTACGGATGGGAACATGATTCGGTCTTTTAAGTTTTGATCGCGTCAAAAATACACATCGGGATCGATAGTTGGGTGCGTTTTTATCAGATGAGCGGTCGTTTTCGCAACAGTTGCATGAGGACAGACAGCGCGAGAACGGCCATGATGATCGTTCCGGCGGCTACGATGGGAGGGGAGTCCGGGCTGGCGACGGCGTCCCGTTTGAGGATGATGCCGTAAAAAGCCCACACGCCGGTGAGCCCGTACCACACGTTGTTGAACCGGAAGATCATGAAGAGCCCGGCGAGCGTCCCGAGGATCATGCAGCCGATAGACCAGTACACACCGCCCACGCCATAGCCGTTCCACCCCATGCCTACGCCCAGGGCGGTGACATTGGCCAGCAGGGCGATGGTGACCCATCCGAAATACACGCCGAACGGGAAAAAGACGAAGGCTTTCTCGGCCAGGGGCGCGGCGGGGTCGGCGATCCGGAAGCGGGCGTGGATGCGGACGAGCGTGAAGAGGAGGAAGATCATGAGGAGAACGGACAGCCAGATCAGTTCATAATGCCATGCGAACAGCCAGCAGGCGTTGGCGAGGCAGCTGAGGAGGAACCATGGCCCCATGCGCGCCATCATCCGCGCCAGTTCCGCCTCCCGGCCGGGCGCGAAAGCCAGCCAGAGCTGGTAACCCGCAAAGGCGAGGAGGCCGAGGTAAATCACGCTCCATATGCTGAATGTGACGCCGGCCGGCGTAAAAAGATTGGGGTACAATCCGGAAATCTCCCCGGTAGTGCGGCCGTTCAGCGTGGCCGTATTGGCCATGACGTTGACGCCGATCACCACCAGTAAAGCCACCAGGTTGAAAAAAGCCTGCTGCCGGAAATGAGGTATGCTCATACGGGTCTCCATACGGGTTTTCTTTAGATGACATTCTCGCGCAAAAATCTTTCCAATCTGAATTTACATATTAAAAATGAATTGATTAGCAGTCGAATTCCGTTTTCGTATTTCGTTAATAATAATTTATCTTTGCGGACTTATGACAACAGAACAACTTAAGGCTATGAGGGATCGTTTGTACGTCCTGGGAGGTTTTCTTTAACGTCCAGGACCGTATAGACAAAATCGAAAATGATAAGCAAATGACCCTCGCTCCCGGCTTTTGGGACGATAACGAAAGGGCGACCGCCATTCTCAAGGAAATCAAGGTAAACAAATTTTGGGTTGACCTTCACGATAGTGTGCGCACTTCTATCGAAGACAGTGCCGTACTGCTCGACTTCCAGAAGGAAGGAGAGGCTACCGAAGAAGAAGTGAACGCTGCGTATAACAGTGCCCTCCAGGCGCTGGACGAGCTGGAGTTCAAATCGACCCTTAACCAGCCGGAAGACGAGATGCCGGCCGTGCTCACGATCAACTCGGGAGCGGGCGGCACCGAAAGCCAGGACTGGGCCGAGATGCTCCTGCGCATGTACCGCATGTACGGCGAAAAACAGGGGTGGAAGGTCAGCGAGATCGACGTGCAATACGGAGACGGCGCGGGTATCAAATCCGCCACGCTCGAATTCGACGGAGATTTCGCCTACGGCCTGCTGAAGGCCGAAAGCGGCGTGCACCGCCTGGTGCGCATTTCCCCGTTCGATTCCAACGCCCGCCGGCACACTTCCTTCGCTTCGGTGTTCGTATACCCGCTGGTAGACGATACCATTGAAGTGACGGTGAACCCGGCAGACCTGGAATGGGAATTCTACCGTTCCGGGGGTAAGGGCGGCCAGAACGTGAACAAGGTGGAAACCGCGGTACGTTTGAAACACATCCCTTCCGGCATCATCATCGAGTGCCAGCAGGCGCGTACGCAGGGCGAGAACCGTGAAAAGGCGCTCACCATGCTGAAATCCCGGCTGTACGAAGAGGAGATCCGCAAGCGCGAGGAGCTGAAAAACGCCACCAACGCCAATAAACGCAAGATCGAATGGGGATCCCAGATCCGGTCTTATGTTTTCCATCCTTACAAAATGATCAAAGACCACCGCACCGATTTCGAAGTCGGCAACGTGGGCCCGGTGATGGACGGCGAGCTGGACGGTTTCATCAAGGCTTACCTCATGATGCAGAAAGAAGACGAAAAAGGCTGACGCTTAGCCTGAAGTGAACAATATTGATAACCGAAACAACAATCTAAGCCATGCATAATGCTTATTTTGACTTTGCAGCACCAACCAACGAGCCGGTTCTCACTTACGGTCCCGGCACCCCCGAGAAAGCAGCACTGAAAAAACAGCTGGCCGCCTTCAAGGCCGTGGAAATGGACATCCCGATGTACATCGGCGGCAAGGAAGTACGCACCGGCAAAACGGTGGACATCCGCCCTCCGCATGAGATCAAGCATAAGCTGGGCCACTTCCATGCGGGAGACGCCAGCCATGTGAAAGAAGCCATCGCCGCCGCACTGGCAGCACGCCAGCGTTGGGCCGATACGCCCTGGGAGCAGCGCGCCGCCATCTTCCTGAAAGCCGCCGAGCTCCTCGCCACCAAGTACCGCGCGCACACCAACGCCGCTACCATGCTGGGCCAGAGCAAGAACGCCTACCAGGCGGAAATCGATTCGGCCTGCGAACTGATCGACTTCCTCCGCTTCAACGTACACTATCTCACCGAGATCTACCGCCAGCAGCCCGTTAGCTCGCCCGGCGTTCATAACAGAATGGAATACCGTCCGCTCGAAGGTTTCGTGCTGGCCGTTACGCCGTTCAACTTCTCCGCCATCGGCGGCAACCTGCCCACCTCCGCCGCCATGTGTGGCAACGTAGTGGTATGGAAGCCCGCCAATACCGCGGTGTACCACGCCAGCTTCTTCATGAAAGTGCTCATGGAAGCCGGTTTGCCCGACGGCGTGATCAACCTGGTATATGCAGACGGGCCCACCATCGGCGATATCTGCTTCGCGCATCCCGACTTCGCCGGCATCCACTTCACCGGTTCTACCGGCGTGTTCCAGACCATGTGGAAAACCATCGGCAACAACATTTCCAAATACAAGACCTATCCCCGCATCGTGGGCGAAACGGGCGGTAAGGATTTCGTGCTCGTGCACAAATCCGCCGACGTAGACGCCGTTGTGACCGGGCTTGCCCGCGGCGCCTTCGAGTTCCAGGGCCAGAAATGTTCCGCCGCTTCCCGCGCTTATCTCCCCAGCAACCTCGCCGAAGAGATCAAGACGAAACTGGCAGCCGAGCTGAAAACCATGAAAATGGGCACCACGGAAGATTTCACCAATTTCATCAACGCCGTGATCGACGAACGTTCGTTCGACAAGATCGCTACCTATATCGATAACGCGAAGAAAGACCCCAAGGCGAAGATCATCGCCGGCGGTAATTACAGCAAAACGGAAGGCTACTTCATCGAGCCCACCGTCATCGAAGCTTCCGATCCGAAATACGTGACCATGTGCGAAGAGATCTTCGGCCCCGTGCTGTCTATCTATACGTACGATGCGGATAAATTCGAAGAAGCCATCGAACTGGTAGACGGTACCAGCGAATACGCCCTCACCGGCGCTATCTTCGCGCAGGACCGCTACGCGCTCGAGCTCGCTACCAAAAAACTGGTAAACGCAGCAGGCAACTTCTACCTGAACGACAAACCGACTGGCGCAGTGGTAGGCCAGCAGCCCTTCGGCGGCGCCCGTGCATCGGGTACCAACGACAAGGCCGGCTCGCAGCTGAACCTCTACCGTTGGCTCAGCGCGCGTACCGTGAAAGAAACCCTCGTTTCCCCCACGGATTACCGCTACCCGTTCGTGAAAGAAGCGTAATGCCGAAAGCATGCAACTCATAGCGAAGCCGCTCCCGATGGGGGCGGCTTTTTTTATTAAATGGTATTGGATCATCCATTTGGAAACCGTTCCCGATGGGGCCGCCATTATTGAATTTAAACGCGCGACGGATCATCCATTGAAAACGGATTTCCTTCGAAAACGAAAGTTGGCCGCATAAAAAAGCGCCCTGATGCAGGGCGCCTCTTTCCAAATATCGTGCGGTAAGGTTACAGCTTCTTGATGGCCGCCAGGGCCTCGTCCACGTGCTGGGTAGCCTGCGTCATGGAGTTGAACTGGTGCACCACGGTGCCCTTACGGTCAAGCACATACGTAACCCGGCCGGGGAGCATCATGGTTTTGGGGACCCCGAACAGCTTGCGGACCTCGTTCTTCTCGTCGGCCAGCAGGGTGAAGGGGAGGTTATGTTTTTCGGCGAATTTTTTATGGGAAGCCACATCGTCCGAACTGATGCCTACCACCTGCGCGCCGGCGTCGGTGAATGCGGCGAAGCTGTCGCGGAAGGAGCAGGCTTCCTTGGTACAGCCCGGCGTATCGTCTTTCGGGTAGAAATATACGACCACGGGCCCCTTTGCCAGGGCTTCAGAAAGGCGGAAAGTGTGGTTGTCCTGGTCCTGCAGCGAAAAATCGGGAACGGTAGCGCCCGTTTTGAGCTGGGCGGAGGCGTCGGAGAACAGGCCGAACAGCGATAAGGTAATGAGCATGGTTTTCAAGATTTTCATGACCGGTTGCTTTTGTCTGTCCAAAGTTACGGTAACCGGCTCCTTCCGCAATCATTTTTTATTCCGGTCCTTCATCCGTATTTTTGACTTTTAAACTTGACCTGATTTGAAATCAATCCTGACAGACCGGCAACTGGCGATCACGATCGAAAGGCTGAGCCACCAGCTGGTGGAGAACCACCTGGATTTCAGGGATACCGTGCTGATCGGCCTCCAGCCCCGGGGTATTTATTTGTCGGACCGGATCCACCGCCACCTCCAGGCGCTCGTTCCCTCCGCCAATATTCCCTATGGCAAGCTCGACATCACTTTTTACCGCGACGATTTCAAGAGCGGTAAAACCCTGCATGTTCCCAATGAGACCGACATCGAATTTTCCATCGACGATAAAAAGGTGATCCTGGTAGACGACGTGCTGTATACCGGCCGTACCATCCGTTCCGCCATGGACGCGATGCTGGACTTCGGCCGGCCGGCGAAAGTGGAGCTGTGCGTGCTGATCGACCGCCGCTTCAGCCGTGAACTGCCCATCCAGCCCGATTATACGGGCCGTACGATAGATGCGATCATCACGGAACGCGTAAAAGTTTTGTGGAATGAGCGCGACGGGAAAGACGAAGTTGTGCTGACAGCATAAAAACCATATATTTGCACCTTAGAATGTCACTGTCTGTAAAACATCTGCTGGGTATACGTGACCTGACGCGTCAGGATATAGAACTCGTCTTTCAAACGGCTGATCAATTCAAGGAAGTATTGCAGCGCCCGATCAAGAAAGTGCCCACCTTACGGGATACCACCATCGTCAATGTATTTTTCGAGAATTCCACACGCACGCGGCTCTCTTTCGAGCTGGCGGAAAAGCGCCTTGGCGCCGATGTGATGAACTTCTCCGCTTCCGGATCGTCCGTATCCAAAGGCGAAACCCTCATCGATACCGTCAACAACATCCTGTCCATGAAAGTGGATATGGTGGTGATGCGGCACTCGGCCACGGGAGCGCCCCACTTCCTCGCCAAACACATCAACGTACCCATCGTCAACGCCGGAGACGGCATCAACGAGCACCCCACACAGGCCCTGCTCGACGCGTTTTCCATCCGCGAGAAACTGGGCTCGGTGGAAGGGAAGAAGATCGCCATTTGCGGCGATATCATGCATTCCCGCGTAGCCCTGTCCAATATCTACTGCCTGAAGAAACTGGGCGCGGAAGTGACCGTTGTGGGCCCGCCGACGCTCATTCCCAAACATATCGGCAACGCCCTCGGCGTGAACGTGTCTTACGACATCAGGGAAACCCTGCAATGGGCAGACGTGGCCAACGTGCTCCGCATCCAGCTGGAGCGCCAGAACATGCCGCTGTTCTCGACCCTGCGGGAATATTCCCTCGCATACGGCGTGAACCGCAAACTGCTCGACAGCCTCGGCAAAGAGATCGTCATCATGCACCCCGGGCCCATCAACCGCGGCGTGGAGCTCAGTTCCGACGTGGCGGATTCCGGCCAGAGCATCATCCTCGACCAGGTCGAAAACGGCGTGGCCACCCGCATGGCGGTACTGTACCTCCTGGCCAGAAAAGAGAATTGATACCTTTCAAAATATTCCAAGTAACTCCCGGTGCAGCCGGGAGTTTTTTTATGCCCAAAACTGTAAATTAGCACATGCGTACGATCTTCCTGCTCCTCATCTCCAACGTCTTCATGACCTTTGCCTGGTATGGTCACCTCAAGAACACGAACGTGCCGCTGTGGAAAGTGGTACTGGTGAGCTGGGGGATCGCTTTTTTCGAGTACTGCTTCATGGTACCGGCCAACCGGCTCGGGTATCTCGACGGGTTTAACGGGTTCCAGCTGAAGATGGTCCAGGAAGTGATCACGCTGACGGTTTTCTGCGTGTTCGCGGTGATCTGGCTGAAGGAGCCCCTGCGCTGGAATTACCTCATTTCCTTCTCGCTGCTCCTGGGCGCCGTCTACTTCATGTTCAAAAAATAAGTAAATCCCGCTCCAATGATACGTTCCCTACTGGCCATGCTGCTGCTGCCCGCGCTGGCCGGCTTCGGCCAAAAATCCGACAACCCGATGCAATCGGCCCTCGACAAATACGTAGATTCCGTCGTGCGCGCCGCTTATGCCCGCGAAGAATGCGTGGGCCTGGTGATCGGGGTGATCGACGGAAACAAAACATATACCTGGTCCTACGGCGAAACCGCACTGGGAAACGGACAGCTGCCGGATAAAAATACCATCTTCCAGATCGGCTCCCTCACCAAAACGTTCACCGGCATCATGCTGGCGGCGCAAATCGGGCGCGGACAGGTAAAGGCCGACGGACTGATCTCACAATACGTTCCCGATTCGGTAAAACTGAAGTGGTTCGACGATAAGCCCGTGACCATGCTCATGCTCACCAACCATACTTCCGCGATCCCGCGGTGGGAGCCGGTGATGAAATATCCGGGGTTCAACAACGCGCAGCCTTACGCGCATTTCCAAACCGCGCAGTTATATCATTTCCTGAACCATTACGAGCCCACAGAGGCACCCGGCAGGCGGTATGATTATTCCAACATCGCAGTGGGATTATTGGGCGAACTGCTGGCGCGGAACGCCGGTACCACCTACGCCAAATTGCTGGAAAAGGAGATCATCCGTCCGTTGAAAATGCACGACACCCGCATCACTGATTCGCCCGAACTGCCTGCGCGGATGGCGCAGGGGTACAACAGGGGGCGGAAGCCGGAACAGCCCTGGATCTTGTCTGCCCTTTCCGGCGCGGGCGGCATCCAGTCTACCATGACCGATATGCTGAAATACGCCCGGGCCAACATGGAACCAGGGAAAGGGGCTTTCGGCGCCGCGGTCCGGCTGAGCCATCAGCAAACCTTTGCCGACAGTAACGCCATCATGGCGATGGGTTGGCACATCAGTCGCGTGAAGGGGCATACCATCGTCCAGCACGGCGGGCAGACCGGCGGGTACAATTCCTATATCGGCGTGGAACCGGCGGAGAAAAAAGCGGTGATCATCCTGTCGAACGAAGCGGCCGCCAACCAGGTGGGATGGCACTTGCAGATGTACCTCACAAGATAACTTCAACTTGCTGGATTAATCCACCAGCGGCAACGCGTTGCAACATTTAATCCCTATTTTTGACGACTGACAAAACCGGTAACTATTTCATGTTGAACATCCGAACCCTTACGGGCCTGGCTACGGCCTTGCTGCTGGCCGTTTCCGGCACAAAGGCGCAAACCGCCCCGGTGATGCACGCAGCCGATATCCAGCTGCAGTTGCAGAAACTGAATACATTGGGCAGCGTACTGTACGTTGCCGCCCATCCCGACGACGAAAATACCCGCCTGCTGGGCTTCCTGGCCCGCGAAGGCAAATACCGCACCGGCTATCTTTCGCTTACACGCGGCGATGGCGGGCAGAACCTTATCGGCAACGAACAGGCCGAGCTGCTGGGGCTCATCCGCACCCAGGAGCTGCTCGCCGCCCGCAGGATCGACGGGGCCGAGCAGTTTTTCACCCGCGCCAACGACTTCGGTTTTTCCAAGAACCCGGAAGAAACCTTCACGATCTGGGACCGCAAGAAGGTGCTGGGCGACGTGGTTTGGGTGATCCGCAAGTTCCGGCCCGATGTGATCATCTGCCGTTTCCCGGCAGATAGCAGGGCAGGGCACGGCCACCATACCGCCTCCGCCATGCTGGCCGCCGAAGCGTTCAAAGCGGCGGCAGATCCCAACCAATATCCCGAACAACTGAAATCCGTGGAGGTGTGGCAGGCGAAGCGACTGCTGTGGAACACGTTCAATTTCGGCAGCAACAATACGATTTCCGAAGACCAGTTCAAGATGCAGGTAGGCGCCTACAACGCGCTCCTGGGCAAGGGTTACGGTGAAATCGCGGCAGAAAGCCGCAGCCAGCACAAAAGCCAGGGCTTCGGCGTGCCTTCGGGCCGCGGCAACGCTACCGAATACTTTATGACCATCCAGGGAGACGCGCCTTCCAAAGACCTCATGGACGGTATTAATACCTCCTGGGCCCGGGTGCCCGGTGCTGACGCCGTGGCGCAGCAAATACAGGCGGTAACGAAAGATTACCGGGCCGAAACGCCCTCCGCCAGCGTGCCCGCGCTGCTGGCCGTGCGCAAAAGCCTCCTGGCGTTGCCCGACGGTTACTGGAAAACACAGAAACTGAAGGAAACGGAACAGCTCATCATCGCCTGCTCCGGGCTTTGGGCCGAAGCCTTCTCCGCATCCGCGGAAGTGGTGCCCGGCGGCCCCATGAAAAGCCAGTTGCAGATCATCAACCGCAGCAACGTGCCCGTCCGCCTCGAAAAAGTGACTTACAACGGAACGGAAAATACTTCGCTCGCCCGCGACCTCGCGTTCAACGAGCTCAATACCATCCCCGCCGATTTCCCCCTGCCGGCGGAAACACCTTTCTCACAGCCTTACTGGCTGCAAGACCCGCATCCGCTGGGCGCTTACGTCATCCGCGACAATAACATGGTCGGCTACCCGGAAAACAAACCTTCCCTCACCGCCACGTTCTTCCTCCGCTTCGGCGACCAGGCCATCACCCTCCAGCGGCCATTCATTTACAAATTCACCGACCCGGTAAAAGGCGAAGTGTATAACCCGCTGGTGATCGCACCGCCGGTGATATCTTACCTCCAGAACCAGGTCTACATTTATACCCAGGCCGCGCCGCAGGCCGTTCCCGTGAAAATCCGCGCCATCCAGCCGGGCGTTTCCGGGAAAGTGAAGCTGCGCCTGCCCCAGGGCTTCTCCGCCGATCAGGCCGCCATTCCCTTCAGCCTCAAGGAAAAGGGAGATGAGGCGGAGGTGGTTTTCCAGGTGAAACCGCAACAGGTCAACGGCCGTCAGCTCACCGACACCATGAGCGTTTCGGTGGAAGTTAACGGGAAGGAATACACGAACAGCATGACCGTCATTGCCTACGACCACATTCCTGCCATCACGCTGTTCCCGCCCACGGAGGCGCGGCTCGTGACGCTCAACCTGAAATACAACGGGCGCAATATCGGGTACATCCCCGGGGCGGGCGATAAAGTCGCGGAAAGCCTCCGCCAGGTGGGCTATACGGTAACTTTGCTCGGCGAAAAAGAGATCATGCAGGGCGATCTTTCCGGCTACGACGCCATCATCACCGGCGTGCGCGCCTACAACACGCAGGAGCGCCTCCGCTACTGGCAGCCGCGCCTCCTCGAATACGTGAAAAACGGCGGTACGCTGCTCGTCCAGTACAATACCAATGGCGCCCTCGTCACCAACCAGCTCGGGCCTTATCCGTTCACGCTCTCGCGCGACCGGGTGACCGACGAGCACGCGGCCGTGACCTTCCTCGCGCCGCAAGACCGGTCTATGACCTATCCCAATGCCCTCACCACGGCCGATTTCAACGGATGGGTGCAGGAGCGGGGGCTGTATTTCCCGGCAAATGCAGACGCGCAATACGTACAACCCTTCAGCATGAAAGACCCCGGCGAGAAAGACCTCTCCGGATCCACGCTGGTGGCCCGCTACGGGAAAGGGAAGTATGTCTACACCGGGCTGTCGTTCTTCCGCCAGCTGCCCGCCGGCGTGCCGGGGGCTTACAGATTATTCGTGAACCTGATCGCTAAATAAAGATAGATATGAGTAGTAGAAAAGACCGCGTTACGATTTCCGCAGGGCTCTGCATCGCCATCGGGCTGGCCATCGGGTTCCTCATCAAGAAGGTCCACATCGGCCTGCTGATCGGCCTCGCCCTGGGATTGCTCGGCGGCGGATTACTGTCCAAACGCAATTGATTATGGAAGATCATCAATACGAGAAACCGCCGCTGTTCAGCCGCTGGAGCACCTGGTACGCCCTGGTGATCGGATGGCTCGTGGCACTGGTCGTGTTCTTTTATTTCTTTACCAAACACTATTCATGAGTTATGCCGACTGGGCTGTGCTCGGTTTTACCCTGATCGCCATCATTTTATACGGCGTCTGGAAAAGCCGCGGCCAGCAAAACCTCGACAGTTACTTCCTGGGGAACCGTTCCGTGCCCTGGTACATCGTGCTCCTGTCTATCATGGGCACCCAGGCCAGCGCCATCACTTTCCTGAGCGCACCCGGCCAGGCGTACACCGACGGGATGCGGTTCGTGCAATATTACTTCGGGCTGCCGCTCGCCATGGTAGTCATTTCCGCGGTATTCGTCCCGATTTACCACAAACTGAAGGTCTACACCGCTTACGAATACCTCGAAAACCGGTTCGATCTCAAAACGCGCACCCTCACTTCGTTCCTGTTTTTGTTGCAAAGGGCGCTGTCGACCGGGATCAGTATCTATGCCCCCTCCATCATCCTGTCGTCTTTACTGGGATGGAACATTTACTATACGAACCTCTTCATGGGCGGGCTCCTCATCATTTACACGATGTACGGCGGCACAAAAGCCGTGTCTTACACGCAATCGCTGCAGCTGGGGGTTATTTTCGTGGGGATGTTCCTGGCGGGATACATGGTGGTGAAGATGTTGCCGGCCGATATCGGTTTCTCCGACGCCTTGCATGTGTCGGGCAAAATGGGGAAACTGAACGTGATCGTAACGGATTTCAGCCTGAAAGACCGGTACAATATCTGGAGCGGGGTGATCGGTGGATTTTTCCTCGCGCTGTCGTATTTCGGGACAGACCAGAGCCAGGTGGGCCGTTACCTTACCGCCCGCGACCTGACCGAAAGCCGGATGAGCCTGCTGATGAATGGACTGGTAAAAGTGCCGATGCAATTCCTTATCATGCTGATCGGTGCGCTGGTATTCGTGTTTTACCTGTATTTCAAGGCGCCGATCAATTTCAACGAAGGCCTTGTTCAGCAGGTGCACCAGTCGGAATACGCTCCGCAGATGCAGGCGCTGGAACAGCGGTACGATTCGCTGGACGGCGTGCGGCAAACGCAGGTGAAAACCCTCGTTACCGCGCTCGACGCTAAAAACGAAAGCGCCATCCGTACCGCGCAGGCCGATCTGAAAGCCTCCGAGACCGCGTCCAACTCCATCCGCGACGAAGCCAAAACCCTCATCCGCGAAGCCCTTCCGGCCGCGGATACCAGCGATACGAACTACATTTTCCTGCATTTCGTGGTGCACAATCTGCCCAAAGGGCTCGTGGGGCTGCTGATCGCCATCATCTTCCTCGCATCGTGGGGCAGCATCGCGGCGGCGCTCAATTCCCTCGCGTCTACCACCATGGTGGATTTCTACAAACGGATGTACAAACCCGAAGCCAGCGACCACGAATACCTGCGCGCCTCCAAATTCTGGACGCTCATCTGGGGCGTGTTTTCCATCGGCGTGGCGCTGTTCGCCACCAACCTGGGCAGCCTCATCGAAGCCGTAAACATTCTCGGGTCGCTGTTTTACGGGACGATCCTCGGGATTTTCGTGGTGGCCTTCGCCATGAAGCGCATCCGGGGGAATGCTGTTTTCTGGGGCGCGCTGCTGGCAGAAATCGCCGTGATCGCCGTGTACCTCGCCGATATCGTTTCCTTCCTCTGGCTGAACGTGATCGGCTGCGCGCTCGTCATGCTTTTTTCAGCCATCCTCCAACCCATCCTTCCATCCCCCAAAATCAAACAACCGGCGTAACACCGGGTACGGGATAAAAAAAGAGGATGGCCCTGAGCGGACCATCCTCTTTTTTTACAATAACTTTTCCGGTTACAGGGTAGCGATCAGCTTTTCGTTGAGGGCTACGTAATCGGCGTTGTTGGCAGCTTTCGCCAGTTCGGTGGATTTGGCGGCAGTGGCTTTGGCGCCGGATTTGTCGCCGGCTTTTGCCTGCATGCGGGCTTTCTGGTAGAACATCCAGAAGGCTTTGGCGTTGGCGGGCTCAGCCAGTGCCTGGTCCATCCACTTGATAGCCTGGCTCACGTCGCGGCCGGATTCGAAGTAGTACATGGCAGCCTGGAAATAAGGCTTCTTGTCACTTTTCATGCCTTCTTCGATAGACGCCATGATCTTGGAGTCGATGTCGGCCGTAACCTGGATGGGCACCATGGTACGGTCCCACAGGATCATCATGGTCATGGAGCTGGGCGCCACGTCGCCGAAGGTGATCATGAACGATTCGATGGGGAAGGGCATTTCGGTAACGTCTGCCGTGAAGCGCGCTACGTCGTCTGCGGGGTTGTACCCGTCGATCCCCCAGTTTTTGAGGCCTTTGTTGACGATGATTTCCCAACTGTTGCGGTTGGGAATGGCATAGAGCACGTATTCACCTGCGGGCACCGGTTTGCCGTTGAGCTTCACGTCTTCGCCGAATTTAACGCGGGTGGCTGCGTTGGCCCCCATGCGCCAGATCTTGCCGTAGGGCACCAGGTCGCCCATGATGGTACGGCCTTTCATGGCCGGGCGGGAGTAGGAAACTTCCACGGAAGACAGGGCGAAGTCCTGTTTGATGGTCTGGGCAGGGCTCGGAGCGGGCAGTTTCACCTGCGCCTGGGCGGTAACGGTCATCACACCGATCGCGGCGGCGGTGAGGAACGCGGATAGTTGTTTCATATTGATTTTGTTGTTGTTATGGATAATTGCGTATTTCTGCCATTATTCGATCAGCCCGTTCCGGAAGGCGTATAACACGAGGCCGACGGTATTTTTCACCCCGAGTTTTTCGAGGAGCTTCTGCCGGAGGCCTTCGACGGTGCGCGGACTGAGAAAAATCTGTTCGGAAATCTCCTGGGTCGTCTGTTCACTGCATATCAGTTTCAGCACTTCCAGCTCCCGGTCGGTCAGCTGCACTTCGTTCTTGAACGTGGGCTTGAACTGTTGCTTGTTTTTGTGGAGGACCTTCTTCAGGAGGGCCAGGTTCACATTTTCGTTAAAATAAAACCCTTTTTCGTAAGTGGTGCAGATCGCTTCGTAAATTTCTTCCGGTTCACTGTTTTTGAGCAAATAGGCATTGGCGCCATTCTCTACGAGATGGACAATAAAGTTGTCGTCTTCATACATCGTGAGGATGATGATCTTGACCTGCGGATATTTCTCCCTGACCTTGATGGTGGCCTGGATGCCGTCCATTTTGGGCATTTTCAGGTCCATAAGGATCACATCCGGCAGTTGGTCCTGCATGATCTGCAGTAAATGTTCACCGTCTTCCGCTTCAAAAACGACGTTGATGTTTTCGTACGGGGTGAGGGTCTGGATGACTCCGCTCCGGAAAATCTTGTGGTCGTCTGCGATTGCGACCTTAATAGGCAGCAGCATACTGAAAGTTTAAAGATATAGCTATGCTATGGGCTGATAATTCTCCACCCTGATCTCGGCGCTTGTGCCTTTGGGTGAATTTTTTACAAATGTGATGTTTCCTCCGATAATATTCAAACGGCTTTCGATATTTTTTAGTCCGAGGTGCCCGGTTTTCTGGCGCGAGGCGGCCAGATTCTCGATGAGTTGCTCGTTTCCGTCGTCTTCCACGCGGATGGTGAGCGTTTGCGGGGTGCTTTGATAGGTGATGAGGACCTGCTGGGCTTCGGCGTGTTTGAGGATATTGTTCATCAGTTCCTGGACAACGCGGTACACGTTGAGGGCTTTTTCGCGGTCTACGGGGAAAGTGCTCCCGTCTGTCCGGAACTGGATGGCGATCTGCCGGTTTTTGTTCATGAGGCTGGCGAAGGAGTCGAGCGCATGGCTGAGCCCCAGGTTTTCCAGCGTGGTAGGGTGGAGGCTTTGGGAGATGAAGCGGAGTTGCTGGATGATAGTGTCTGTGAATTCCTTCGTTTCCTTGATCCTTTCCTTTTCCCCGTTTCCGGCGAGCTGCTGGAGGGAATTGAGGCTGAGCTTGAGCACGGAGAGCTGGGCGCCCACTTCGTCGTGCAGGTCTTCGGCGATCCTTTTCCGTTCGATCTCCTGGCCCTGGAGCACCGCCACGAGGCGCTCTTTCTGCAGCTGGAGGTCTTTATCCTTGAGGATGAGTTTATATTGTACCACCTGCTTTTGTTGCAACACCACCATGATGACCACGAAAATACCGAGGCTCATCATAACGATCGTACCCGCCAGAATTAATTGCAGCGTGTTCATGATCTCGCTCGTTTGATTTTTAAGAGCCCAATATAAAAAACTATTACCTGAATTATGCCGGCGATCCATCCGAGGCCCTGGGTGATGCGGAAAAGATTGATGATTTCCGGGCCGGGCTCGTCGTTGAGCAGGAAGTTGAAAGACAGGTAAAGGATGAAGTTACAGCACTGGTAAACGAAAATGCCGGAGTTGAACCAGAATTCGGGTATGGAAGTGATGTAAATGGAACGTTCGATGAGGGTGTTGTCGCGGACGAGCTGCATGAAGAACAGGATGCCGTAGACGATGAGCACGAAGGTGCGGACGGACACGAAGATGGAGCTGAAGCCGCTGGGGCCGCTGATCCAGAAGAAATCGACCAGGAAAAGGACGGTGATAACGGGTATGAGGCCGCGAATGATTTTTTTGGTATGGGGCTTTTTGAGGACTTTAATATAGAACCAGGAAAGGATGTAAAATCCGATCAGGAACATGACGGCATGCCATGCCAGGTTATGTCTGAAAATACGGGCCAGCATTTCGGCGCCAACGCTCAGTACGGCAGAATAGATGGCGTACACGTACATAATACGTTGGTCCTTATCGAACAGCCTGTAGTTTAAAGTGAAGGGGATCAGAAGCAGGACTTCGATCCCCATCATGAAATAAAAAATGTAATGATGCAGCGGCACGTAATAGACTTTATCCTTTGGGTTACTCGATGTCAGAATTCAGGGGGTTCGCTACTTTGGGGCAGTCGAAGGGGCAGAATCCGTCGGTGATCAGGGTACCGGTGTTGGCGGAAGCTTTCTTTTCCACGCTCCGGGTCTGGGCCGGCAGGATGTCTTCGCCATCGGCATCCGTGGCTGTGAGCACAAAATGTTTGTCCACCTTACCGTCGCCGTCCACATCAAGCCCGTAATAAATACGAAGGCCGATCGCGCCTTCCTGTGAAAGTAGTTCGTTCAGTTTATCGATCCCGAAGAACTGTGACATCACGGGGTCCTTGTGCTTTTTGCGCTCCAGCTGATCTACGCGGTAGTTTTTCGTGAGTTTGGCGGCGTTCGCCAGGGGGATGAATATCCCCGTGTCTTTCTTAAACTTTGACATGGTGTGTTACATTTAGGAGTTAGTAATAATGAAAAAAAGTCGCCGGTAAAATTATCACAAAATCCCAATCATCAAACTGTTCCTGTAAATGCCCGCTATGGCTGCCGGGAGCGTTGAAAATCAGGCATAATTGCCGCCACTGCGGATTTGGCGGGATGGGGGAGGGTGCGGGCAGGGGGGATTTTACGTAATCCACGCGAAAAAATGCGTAGAAGTACGCATTCGGTATTTCCCGTGGTAGTTCGCTTGATTAAAGCCCGAAAACGCTCAACCTTTGTAAGGTGGAAAATGACCATGTAGACAGCGCAATCAAAGGCCTTTCTACCATAGTTTGTTTCGTTAGTATGCAGAGGGCCCCCGGTGCCCCAAAACCGAATGTAACACAGCGTACCCCAAAATGTAAAGCCCAAAAGTGAATCGCCATGAGTTACCTATTGATCGGCAACATCTCTGCGTTGATCTGTGAGGAGTGCATGGAACCCCTGGCCGACGCGCGCATCAGGATTTACCTGCCCGAAGGCCCGCACGACCCCGAAGTTCTGGCCCGCGGTATCTTCAAAGATCTGCGACAGATCCCCGGCACCCAGGTGAGGGCCAAGGCAGAACGCCTCCTCGCCGAAGCCGACCTCGACAGCAAAGGGAACTTCTGCCTGTCCTGGGACGAGAGCCACCTGTTCACCGAACCGCTGGAGCTCGACATAACCCTCAACAGCGTGCCCGGCGCACGCAACGCACGAGAAGGAAGTGCACAGTACCATCTGAGCACATTCGTACCCCATTGGAAAAGAGACCGCGACAAGTTCCTCGCCGCATTCGCGTACGTGGTACCTGCCGCAAAATGGTCTAACATCCGCCGAGACTTCGGCGCATGGGCCGTAGCCGGGACCGTCCGCCATGCAGACACCGGTGAAGCCCTGCGGACCGTAAGGGTCGAAGCCTATAACGCCCTCAACGATAAACTGCTGGGCCGTGGCTACACCAACGAGCAGGGAAGGTATCAACTCTACTTCTCCCGCGAAATGCTCTCCGGAAGCCGCATGATGCAGATTATCCGCGAAGGCAGATATGGGATCTCCGACTCGCCCGACGTCTACTTCAAAGTCTTCGACCGCGGCCAGACCGTGCTCGAGGAAGACGGTGCAAAAGCCCGGCAACCCGGCCGGCGGCGGATCGCCCACTGCTCACGGCAGAACCTGAACGCCAGGCCTGCAACCCAACCCCGAAAAACCGGCTCCTTCTCCGGATGGATCAATGGATTCATCTCCGGGAAAGTCCGCAGTCAGAATAAGGACAAATATGTCATGTACTAATCTGCCAATGTTGGAAAGCCCCAAATACGACAACAGCTACCTGAATTCAGCCAAGCCTCTAAGGGTAGCTGTTTTTTCCCTTTCTGACATCATAGACAAGTCCCTATAGCTCCAAACCCGGTCTGGTCCCAGGACCGCCGGGCGTTGACCTAACGCCTCGCTTCGATTTTTACCACAAACAAGTTTGAGAAACATTACCGGTTGAATGCCGGATGGAACTGCACGAGCATATCGCGGAGGTATTCGCGGTTGAGATGGGTATAGATTTCGGTAGTGGTAATGCTTTCGTGGCCCAGCATTTCCTGGACAGACACCAGGTCGGCCCCGGCTTCCACGAGGTGCGTGGCGAAAGAATGCCGGAAAGTATGGGGCGAAATATTCTTCTTGATGTTCGCCAAAGCGGCCAGCTCCTTGATGATAAGGAACACCATCACCCGCGTAAGGCCCTTGCCCCGGCGGTTCAGGAACAAGATGTCTTCATGCCCCCGCGCAATGTCGATCCGGCTCCGGAAATCCTTCCTATATATATTAATATGCTCGACCGTGGAATCGCCGATGGGGATCAACCGCTCCTTGTCGCCCTTTCCCGTCACCCGGATAAACCCTTCCTGGAAATACAACTGGGAAAGCCGGAGCCCCACCGCCTCGCTCACCCGCAAGCCACAGGCATACATCGTTTCCAGCAGGGCGATGTTGCGTTGCACGAGATGCTCGTCGTTCGGGATTTTCTGCCCGGTTTCAGGGTCTAATTTGTATTGGCCCGACTTCGGGTCTTTTTTGAACCCCACATGCTCCGGCACCTGGGCGATCATGGCGTCGATCTCCTGCACACTGAGGAAATCGGGCAGCTTGCGGGGCGTTTTGGGCGCCTCCAGCAACTGCGACGGGTCGTGCGGGACCATATCCTCCAGCAACAGGTACCGGAAAAACGTACGGATACCCGAGATCATCCGCGCCTGGCTGGTTGCCGTCATCCCCAGCTCCGCCACCCAGCGGACGCATCCCTCCAGTTCTTCCAGCGAAATGGCCTCCGGCCCCACAGGCTTGCCCGCCTGCAGGAGGTACCGCGTCAGGATTTTCACGTCCCGTTCATATGCCTCGATCGTATGCGCCGATAAAGAACGCTCCATCCGCAGATGAACTTTGAACCCGTTGATCGATGCTTCCCACATAAACGTAAAAATACCGCAATGCCCCGAAACTATTTATTTACATTAATATTTTTAATCATTTAAGCATTAGTATTGGACAAATCGACTTTAAACCCTTACTTGTTTGAAAAAATTCAACAAATTCGTTTGAATGTTTAGAAATAAACAAAGAAAAAATACATTCTTTTACTACTTTTATACCCGCTGAATTTTAGCATTAATGTTAAATTGATTGTCTGAATACCACAGTTATGTCTGATTCATCGCTCAAAAGGATACACAAGCTGTTAGTGGCCAACCGCGGCGAGATCGCCGTTCGGATTTTAAGGGCAGCATCGGAATTACGGATCAGAACCGTAGCGATCTTTACTTATGAAGACCGTTATTCCCTCCACCGTTACAAGGCTGACGAAGCCTACCAGATCGGGAAGGACGATGATCCGCTGAAGCCTTACCTCGACGTGGAAGCGATCATCCACATGGCGAAGAGCCAGGGGGTAGACGCCATCCATCCCGGATACGGCTTCCTGAGTGAAAACGTGACCTTCGCCCGCCGATGCCGCGAGGAAGGGATCATTTTCGTAGGGCCCGATCCGGAAGTCATGGCCCAGTTGGGCGACAAGGTAGCCGCCAAAACTTTGGCGCGCCGTGTGAACGTGCCCCTGATCGAAGACAGCCAGGTGAAGCTGGAAAACGTGGAAACCGTCAGGAAGGAAGCCCTTCGCATAGGCCTCCCCGTTATCCTCAAGGCTGCGGCCGGCGGCGGCGGGCGCGGTATGCGCGTGGTGCGCGACGAAAGCCAGCTGGAACGCTCTTTCCTCGAAGCCCGCAGCGAAGCCGGCAAAGCTTTCGGGGACGACACCATCTTCATCGAAAAGTTCATCGAAGAGCCCAAGCACATCGAAGTACAGCTGATGGGCGACAATTACGGCAACATCGTGCATCTCTATGAACGCGATTGCTCCGTGCAGCGCCGTTTCCAGAAAGTGGTGGAAATCGCTCCCTCGCCGAACCTCCCCGTGGAAACCCGCGAAGAAGTATATAAATATGCCCTCGCGCTCGCCCGCGAAGTGAAATACAATAACGTAGGCACCGTAGAATTCCTCGTAGACCGGCAGAACAAGGTCTACTTCATCGAAGTGAACCCCCGCATCCAGGTGGAGCACACGGTGACGGAAGAAGTGACCGGGATCGACATCGTGCGCTCCCAGATCCTCATCGCCAAAGGCCACCAACTGTCTGACCCCGAGATCTTCCTCAAAAGCCAGGACGACGTGCGCCTCAACGGTTTCGCCATCCAGTGCCGCGTAACCACGGAAGATCCGGAAAACAATTTCACCCCCGATTACGGCACCGTGATCGCCTATCGCAACGCCGGCGGCTTCGGTATCCGGCTCGACGAGGGCAGTGCCTATTCCGGTGTGAAGATTTCTCCCTTCTTCGATTCCATGCTGGTGAAAGTGACGGCATCGGGCCGCACGCTTTCCGGCGCCGCCGGCAGGCTGCACCGCACGCTGAAGGAGTTCCGCATCCGCGGCGTGAAAACCAATATCCGCTTCCTCGAAAACGTAATCACCCACGATATTTTCCGTAAAGGAAACTGTACGGTTGGCTTTATCGACCAGCACCCCGAGCTTTTCAAACTGTCGCCCATCCGCGACCGTGCCACGAAAACGCTCATGTACCTGGCAGACGTGACGGTAAACGGGCATGTAGACGTCAAAGGCAAGCATGATGGCCGCAAGTTCCGGGTACCGCACGTGCCTTCCTTCGACCCGCTGGCGCCGGTGCCCGAAGGCACGCGCAACAAGTTGCTCACCATGGGCCGCGAGGAATTCACCAAATGGCTCCGCAACGAAAAGCCCGTCTATTTCACTGACACCACCTACCGCGATGCGCACCAGAGCCTGCTGGCCACCCGCGTGCGCACCAACGATATCCTCGCCGTGGCGGAAGGGTATGCCCGCAACAACCCGCAGCTCTTCTCCATGGAGGTCTGGGGCGGCGCTACCTTCGATGTGGCCATGCGGTTCCTGCACGAATGCCCCTGGCGGAGGCTGCAGCTCATGCGCCAGGCCATGCCCAACGTGCTGCTCCAGATGCTGTTCCGCGGCTCCAACGCAGTAGGGTACTCCGCTTACCCGGAAAACCTCATCGCCAAATTCATCGAAAAAGCAGCGGAAAACGGGATCGACATCTTCCGCATCTTCGATTCCCTCAACGATATCGAGGCCATGACACCCTCCATCGGGTTCGTGCGCAACAATACGACCTCCCTGGCACAGGCCGCCATCAGCTACACCGGCGATATCCTGCACAAGGACAATAAAAAATATACGCTCGATTATTACGTTTCCCTCGCCAAACGCCTGGAAGACGCCGGCGCGCACATGCTCTGCATCAAGGACATGGCCGGTCTCCTCAAGCCGCAGGCCGCCACCGTGCTCGTTGGCGCCCTGAAAGACGCGGTGAAGCTCCCGATCGTACTCCATACCCACGACACCGCCTCCGTTCAGGCCGCCACCTACCTGAAAGCCATCGAAGCCGGCGTAAATGCCGTGGATTGCGCCATCGCCTCCCTGAGCGGGCTCACTTCACAGCCCAACCTCAACGCCATGGCCGCCATTCTCGAAGGCCACGAGAGAAGCCAGTTCATGAACCTGCCGTCCCTCAACGAATACAGCAACTACTGGGAAGACGTCCGCGAATACTATTATCCCTTCGAATCGGATATGAAAGCCGGTACCGCGCAGGTTTACCAAAACGAAATCCCCGGCGGCCAATACTCCAACCTCCGCCAACAGGCCGAATCCCTCGGGCTGGGCGATAAACTGGAGATCATCAAGCACAATTACGCCGTGGTGAACGACCTGTTCGGCGACATCGTGAAAGTGACCCCCAGCTCCAAAGTAGTGGGCGATATGGCACTGTTCATGACCGCCAACGGACTTACCGCCGCCGATGTGCTCGACGAATCCCGCAACCTGGCGTTCCCCGCCAGCGTACAGGGCTTCTTCAAAGGCGAGATCGGACAGCCTTACCAGGGCTTCCCCGAGAAAATGCAAAAGATCGTGCTGAAAGGGCAGGAGCCCCTGAAAGGCAAACCCAACGCACATCTTGCACCCGTCGATTTCGATAAGGACTTTGCCGCTTTCCAGCTGAAATACCCCCTGGCCGAATTCCTCGACTACCTCAGCTACCACATGTTCCCGAAAGTGTTCGAAGAATACTATCAGCATGCGCAGGTTTATGGTAACGTGGAAGCCATCCCCACACCCGCTTTCTTCTACGGGCTGAAACTGGGTGAGGAAATCCTCATCACGCTGGGCAAGGGCAAGACCATCATCGTAAAACTGCTCTACGTACTGCCGGCCGACGAAAGCGGCATGCGTACCGTAGTGTTCGAACTGAACGGTTACGCCCGCCGCGTGCAGGTGCGCGACCGCTCCGTGAAGAGCGAAGTGCCGGCCAATAAAAAGGTCAGCAATCCCGACCAGGAAGTGGGCGCACCGCTGCAGGGCAAACTGTCGAAAATACTGGTGAAAACCGGAGACACTATCGGCGCCAACACCCCGCTGTTCATCATCGAAGCCATGAAAATGGAAACAACGGTGACGGCCACACGCGAATCGAAAGTGAAATCCATCCTTCTCCGCGAAGGCACCATGGTTCAGCAAGACGACCTGGTGGTGGAACTCGAATAATTTTGATTTTTAAGATTGGTTATAGGCCTCCCGGGAACGGGGGGCCTTTTTTGTCAGTTTCCTTTCACCTGTCCCGATCGACGCTTACCCGCCATCATCCCGCATTTGAAACGGAACGGCATGGCAGCGCCGGGGCTTATGGCTACTTTTGGGGCGATTTTGATAATGCAAGAGAAAACTTCAACCGACCCCCCAATGCATCTCCCCATGAAAAGGACCATCTGCTTCTTATCCGCATGCACCTTATATTTCGCCATCTCGTGCAGCAAACCCGCGAAAACGGATGGCCCCGGCGAGCCCGGCGGCCCGGGAAACCCCGGCAATCCCAATCCCCCCGCCCAGGAACAACCCGCCGGCGAAGGGGTAAAAGCCGACGCAGGCACGCCAGACGGCACCCCGAAAGCGGAAAAAATCATCGGTGCCGCAGGCGGTAACCTGACCAGCAACGACGGGAAAGTGAAAGTCACCATCCCCGCAGGTGCCCTCAGCGCCAACCAAACCATCGGCATCCAGCGCATCAGCAACACCAATCCGTTGGGAACGGAACACGCTTACCGCATTACGCCGCACGGCCAGCGGTTCACCAAACCCGTGGAGCTGGCTTTCCAGTACGATAACGCCCTGCTCGACGGTACCCCGCCGCACGGCATGGGCATCGCTTACCAGGACGATAAAGGCATGTGGGTAGCCTTGCCGGCGGAAGTCAACACCACCGCCAAAACCATTACCGTAGCCACCACGCATTTTTCTGACTGGGACGTGTTCAGGGGCATGTCTATCGCCGCCACCATGAAAAAAGTGCCCGCCTCGCTCACCACCCTGATTATGGTTTTTGATGACAACAACCTGCTGGCGCCGCTCGTGCCGAAAAACGGCAGGTACATTCCCAAAGACAAAAATCTGGCGGATGACGAATACCTCGTCGGCTGGACCAAAAACGGTGCCGGCACACTCAACGGCGCAGGTTCCCAGGCATATTACACCGCACCGAACGAAGCACTGGGGCCTCCCCAGAACCCGGCCACCATTACCGCGGAATACCGCCCGCCATCTGGAGGCGTTTATATGCTGGCCATCGAGATCACGACGGAGAAAGGATTCCTCGACATCCGGATCAACGACGGCGCGTGGATCAAACTGGAACCGGTGAACGCCACGCTGATCGACGGGCTGTGGTCTGTCAGTACCCACCAGGTCCCGAACAGCCAGAAAGGAATCACCTTTTTCTGGCGCGGCGGAAAAGGCTCACACAACTTTGACCTGACTTCCAACATCGTATTGGCCCACGACGGTGTCACCGGTTACGCATCCAGCTACACACCGCCGAACGGCAATGAGGTAATACCCAGTCCGGGTGCTATAACCATTACGGACCTCGGGGAGAAAGACTTCTTCGTAGATGGAACGTTCGTTGCCTACAAGGCGGGCGTGCAGAGCGACAACAGCAAAACCGTAAAGCTGGAAGGCCGGTTTCGGGTGGTCAAAAGATGGTAATAACAGATTGACAACTGTAGATCAGGAAAAAGGCCCTGCCATTCAGGCAAGGCCCTTTCTCATATACGGACTGCTGCTAAAAGGGGAATATAGTGATCCTGTCCAATACGGGTCGGTCAACAGGAAAGGAGAGTAAAAGCCCTGCGAAAATACATCCGCCGGCCATCCCGGCCTACCGTATTAATACGCGATTTCAATAAAAAAGGCGGTACCGTGGTACCGCCTTTCGTTCGTTATTCCGGAGACCGGATTAGAACTTCTCCAGGCCGGAGAAGAAGAAATTGCCTTCGATAGCCGCGTTTTCGTCGGAATCGGAGCCGTGAACGGCGTTACGGCCGATAGACTCAGCGTAGATTTTGCGGATGGTGCCTTCCTCAGCCTGGGCCGGGTTGGTAGCACCGATCAGTTTGCGGAAATCTTCCACTGCGTTCTCTTTTTCGAGGATCGCTGCCACGATGTGGCCGCTGCTCATGAACTCAACCAGCTCGCCGTAGAAGGGGCGCTCTTTGTGCACAGCGTAGAATTCGCCGGCTTTCTCAGCGGAAAGACGGGTCAGTTTCATTGCGGTAATGCGGAAGCCTGCAGCGCAGATCTTGTCCAGAATGCCGCCGATGTGCCCGTTGGCCACAGCGTCGGGCTTGATCATGGTGAAAGTTTTGTTGCTCATATTGGTATTTGGTCGTTATACGTGAGAAAATGCCTTTTTGCGCCGCAAAAGTAATCACATTTTGTTTACCCGTAAAAAATTTTGAAATTCTGGCGCAATTGGTGAACTTCGCACTTCATTTGCTTAAACGAAAACGACCCGCTTTACGGCGGTAGCAACCTTTAAAAATCACACTGTTTACGGAATGAAGCCGATCGAGGATATCAAGCCACTGCTGGAAAGCCCCAAGAAGGTGGTCATCACCATGCATCAAAAACCGGATGCCGACGCTATGGGCTCTTCCCTGGCCATGTATCACTACCTGCGGCGTAAGGGTCACGACGTGACGGTAATTTCTCCCACCAACTTTCCCGACTTCCTGAAATGGATGCCCGGATGCGACCAGGTGCTGGATTTCGAGTCGCAGAACGATAAGGCCCTCAAAGCCATCGACGGCACCGAGATCCTTTTCTGCCTGGATTTCAACGCCATGAGCCGCACCCGCAACATGGAACCGGTTCTGGAAAAGCTGCAAAGCGTGAAAGTCCTCATAGACCATCACCTGGAGCCCCAGCCCGTATTCGACTTCGGTGTGAGCGACACTACCGCCGCCTCCACCGCCCAGCTCGTGTACGAGATCATCTACCGTTTGGGAGATGAACATTATATCGATAACGACATCGCCCAGTGCATCTACGCCGGCACCATGACCGATACGGGATCTTTCCGCTTCGCGTCTACCAGCGCCCGGGTACACCGCATGGTGGCCGATTTGCTGGAACGGGGGCTCGAACATGAGTACATCCACCAGGCCATTTATGATAATTTCCTCGAAAACCGCCTCCGGTTCATCGGCCATAGCCTCCTGAACCGTATGGAAGTCTTCTACGAAACAAATACCGCCATCATGGCGATCCCCTACAGCGACCTGAAACGGTTCGATCTGCAGACGGGAGACACGGAAGGACTGGTAAATTTCCTTTTATCCATCCAAGGCATTAAATTAGCGGCGCTGATCATCGACCGGAATTCCGAAGTGAAGCTGTCTTTCCGTTCCAAAGGCAACTTTGACGTAAACACCTTCGCCCGGAAATACTTCGAAGGCGGCGGCCATTTCAACGCCGCCGGCGGCAGAAGTGCCGATTCGCTCGATCGCACCGTTCAACGCTTCATCCGTGCCATGCACGAAAACGAAGATATTTTGCAATAATATAGTCCGGACGGCACCCGGTAAGGGTTTCGGCCACAACACACGTTTTATAAACTCAATCGTAAAGATGAAAACAAACAATCTGTTACTTGTTGCGCTGGGAGGTCTTGCTCTGGCCAGCTGCGGTAAAAGCGGCCCGAGAAAAACCCCGGGTGGCATCGAGTTCATCGTTCCTAAAGAAGGTAAGGGTGACAAACTGAAAGAAGGCGATACCATCGTAGTTCACTTCTCTTCTTACCTGAACGACTCCCTCATGATGTCGTCCCGCGAGCAGGCACCCACCGGTATGCCGCTGGTACTGCAGAAAACCCAGAACAAGTATGACCTCATGGACGGCTTCGCGATGCTGACCGAAGGCGACAGCGCCGTGTTCCTGCTGCCTGTGGATTCCATGCCGCAAATGCCTCCCATGGCTAAAAAAGGCGACGTAATGAAAGTTGCGTTCGTGGTGGAAACCAAGTACTCTTCTGCCAAACAAAACCAGAAAGACGAAAAGGAAATCGCTGAATACATCAAGAAGAACAACCTGAACACCCGCAAGTCTCCCAAAGGCGTTTACATCGCCGAGACGGTTGTTGGTACTGGCGTACAAGCCAAAGCCGGCGACGAAGTGAGCGTGAACTACACCGGTAAACTGCTTGACGGTACCAAGTTCGATTCCAATACCGACAGCACCCTGCGCCCCGGCATGCCGCTGGAGCCCCTGAAATTCAACGTAGGCGAAGGCCGCGTGATTCCGGGATGGGACGATGCGCTGGCCCAGCTGAAAGTGGGTTCCAAAGCCACCATCGTAATCCCGTCTTCCCTGGCTTACGGCCTGAACGGCTCCGGCCCCTTCATCAAGCCGAACAGCATCCTGGTGTTCGACGTGGAACTGCTCGACGTGAAACCCGCCGCTGCAGCACCCGTTGCTCCCGTAGCTCCGGCTCCCTCCAAATAAGCAACAGCAATAGATTGCAGATATCGAAAGCCCGGCCATCGCGCCGGGCTTTCTTATTATTATCAAACAAAAGGCCTTGTCCATTTGCTGAACAAGGCCTATACATAAGCGTTACTATTCAAAGAAATTTCCCACGAACCCTCACATCCGGGACCATACAAACATCCATCTTCCCGAACCAGCGGTATCGGTTCCGCGCGATCCAGTCGTACACCGCATCCCTCAGGAACCGCGGTACGATGTTGAACGCCCACAGCAGGTTCCAGGGAAACCCCAGCCCGCGGGCCACCCGCAAAGCCGCCGAGCTCTTCACCCAGGATTTCCCGTCGCGTATCAGGACGAAAGAATCCGTTTCCCCGGCGTCGATCCCATGCGTCTGCAAAAGCGACCGACCTGCATCCGACTGCAAAGGCGCAAACCGGAACCGGTCGGCCCGGTCGTGGCGGATCACGAAATTCACGCTGCCATTACAAAAACGGCAGACGCCGTCGAACAATATGACGGCCTTGTCGTGCATTAGTGGATCCCGGTATAGTTATGCGGCGTGATCGCTTTCAGCTCCTTTTTCAGGGCGGCAGTGATCTTCAGTCCGTCGATAAATTTGTGCATCGTTTTCTGCGTGATCTGTTCCCCGCCGCGCGTGAGCTCTTTCAGCGCTTCGTAAGGCTGGGGGTAGTTTTCGCGGCGCAGCACGGTCTGAATGGCTTCGGCCACCACCGCCCAGTTGTGCTCCAGGTCGTCGTGCAGCTTGGCCGCGTTGAGGATGAGCTTGTTCAGCCCTTTGTCGAGGCTCTTCAGCGCCAGGAGGCTATGCGCGAAGGGAACGCCGATGTTGCGGAGAACGGTGGAATCCGTCAGGTCGCGCTGCAGGCGCGAAATGGGCAGCTTGGCCGCCAGGTGCTCGAACAGCGCGTTGGCGATGCCCAGGTTGCCTTCGGCGTTCTCGAAATCGATGGGGTTCACTTTATGCGGCATGGCAGAGGAGCCGACTTCGTTCTTCTTGATCTTCTGCTTGAAGTAATCCATCGAAATGTACGTCCATACATCGCGGGAGAAGTCTACCAGGATGTTGTTCACGCGTTTCAGCGTATCGAACTGGGCCGCGATATTGTCGTAATGCTCGATCTGCGTTGTATACTGCATACGCTGCAGGCCGAGGATGTTGTTCACGAATTTATTCCCGAATTTCTCCCAGTTTACCGCCGGAAACGCTACGTGGTGGGCGTTGAAGTTGCCGGTAGCACCACCGAATTTAGCGGCGAAGGGGATTTCTCCGAGCAGTTTCACCTGGCCTTCCAGGCGCTCCACGAACACCTGGATCTCTTTACCGAGAATGGTGGGGGAAGCGGGCTGGCCGTGGGTGCGGGCGAGCATGGGAACGGCTTTCCAGTCTTTGGCCAGCTTTTTCAGGTGGATGATGAGGTTGGAGATGGAAGGGAGGTATACATGCTCGATGGCCTCTTTCCAGAGCAGGGGCGTGGCCGTGTTGTTCACATCCTGGGAAGTGAGTCCGAAATGCACCCATTCCAGCTTGTCTTCCAACCCGAGGCGCTTCAATTCGTTCTTCAGGAAGTATTCTACCGCCTTTACGTCGTGGTTCGTCACTTTTTCGGTGTCTTTCACCAGCTGGGCCTGTTCCACGGTGAAATCGCGGTAAACGGCGCGCAGGGCGGGAAGCTTGGCTTTGGGAAGGGTGAACAGCTTCTGTTCGGACAGGGCGATGAAGTATTCCACCTCCACCTGTACACGGTACCGGATCAACGCAAATTCGGAAAAATAAGGGGCCAGTTCTTCGAGCTGACCTCTGTAACGCCCGTCTACCGGGGAAATAGCAGTTAAAGCTTGTAATTGCATCATGTTAATATTATCCTGTCAATAAAGCCCCCGGTTATCCCAAAGCAGGTAATTACGGGAATTACTTTAATTTAGCAGGCTCAAAATTACAGAAATTGGAACGGAAAGTAAAAGTAGCAGCAGTGAGTTATCTGAATACGAAGCCTTTATTATACGGATTCAGGGAACACCCGGTACTGCGGAACATGGAACTGACGGTGGATTACCCGGCAAAAATAGCCGGTGAACTGGTGGATGGAACGGTGGACGTAGGGCTCGTTCCGGTAGCGATCATCCCGAAAATGAAGGAATCGCACATTATTTCCGATTTCTGCATCGGCGCGGAAGGCCCGGTAGCGTCTGTCTGCCTCTTCAGCGAAGTGCCCCTGCAGGATATCAAAAGAATTTACCTCGATTACCAGAGCCGCACCTCCGTGGCGCTCCTGAAAGTGCTCGTGCGCGAATACTGGCGCCTGAACGTGGAATTCGTGGAAACCACGGGCGATTACCAGCACCTCATCACCGGAACGGACGCCGCCCTCGTCATCGGCGACCGCGCCCTGTCCCAGCGGCTGATCTCCTCGTTCATCTACGACCTGGCCGAGCACTGGATCCGCTTCACCAGCCTGCCTTTCGTGTTCGCAGCCTGGATCAGCAACAAACCGCTGGATATCAAGTTCATCCAGCAGTTCAACGACGCCAACGCCATCGGCCTCAACAATATCCCCGCCGTGGTGGGTGAAAACACGTATGGCGCTTACGATCTGACCGTCTATTACACCAAAAACATCAGCTACCGACTCACGCCCAGCAAACGCCAGGGTTTATCGCGTTTTTTGAGCTATCTGCAATAATCCCGCAGGATTTGCTTAAATTAGAATAGAAGCAAATCTGTTCGGTATGAAGATCGCCATCCTCGGGTCCGGCGACGTAGGCCTGACGCTGGCCGCCGCTTTCTCAGAGCGCGGCCACGCCGTGATGATCGGGACCCGGCACACGCAAAAGGAAGGTTTGCAGGATTGGCTCAAAGCCCATCCCGCCGCCCAATCAGGCACATACTCGGAAACCGCCGCCTTCGGGGACGTTATCGTGCTTTGCACGGGGTGGACAGGCACCAAATCTGCCATCGAAATGGCCGGTATCTGGAATTTCAAGAAAAAGATCGTGATCGACGTGACCAACCCGCTGGACGGGAAAGGCCCCGACGCGGCCGGGCGCCTGCACCTGGCCACCGGCCACGCTAAATCGGGCGGGGAGCAGGTGCAGTCCTGGCTGCAGGACGCGCACGTCGTCAAAGCCCTCAATACCATCGGCAACACCCGGATGGTGGCGCCCTCGTACGCAGACGGTACCCCGGCCATGTTCATCGCCGGTAACGACGATCTGGCCAAGCTCGCCGTTACCGACATTCTTGGCCAGCTGGGATGGAAAGACGTTGTGGACGTGGGAGAAATCCCCATGAGCCGGCACCTCGAATCCATGTGTGTGGTCTGGTGCGCATACGGCTTCCGGAAAGGTAGCTGGGACCATGCCTTCGCCCTCCTCCGGAAATAACCTTACTTCAGCTCCGCTTTCGTATGCTTCCGGAACGCCCGGATGGCCAGCATGGCGCCCAACAGCGTGAGAATGGCCGCCATGAGGAAGGGGGCAGACGGGAGATGGACCAGCGCGCCTTCCTGCGTGCTGAAGTGGAAAAGGCCCGTCATCAGCAACGGCCCCACGATGTTCGTCAAACTGATCAGACTGGTAAACGTGCCCTGCAGCTCGCCCTGCTCGTTGGCAGGCACCTGGTTGGAGACCACGCCCTGCAGGCTGGGCCCGAAAATCCCGCCCAGGCCGTACAGGCCCAGAATGGGGAACATCATCCACCCCTCCGTTGCCAGCGCGAACAGCAGGAAAGAAACCCCGTAAATCAGGAGCCCGATATACACCGCCCGGTGGTAGCCAAGCTTCGGCAGCACAATGCGGATCAGCCCACCCTGCACGATGATGAGCATCAATCCCGCGAAAGAAAGCGAATACCCCACCATCGTTTCCGTCCATTTAAACACGAACATGGTATAATACGTCCAGTTGCTCTGGATGGCGTGAATAGCCGTGTAAATCAGCGCCACGGAGCCCAGCAGCGGATAAATGTACCGGTACCGCTTCATCTGCCGCAGCCCGCCCCAGGGGTTGGCGCGCGACCAGTCGAACGGCCGCCGGTTCTCCGGTTTCAGCGATTCGGGGAGAATGAAATAGCCGTAGAGCGCATTGAGGAGCGAAAGCCCCGCCGTTAAGAAAAACGGCGCCCGCAGCCCCCAGGCATGGCTCACCAGCCCGCCGATCACCGGCCCGAGCATGAACCCGATACCGACGGCCATGCCCAGCAAACCAAAGTTCTGCGCGCGCTTTTCCGGCGTGCTGACGTCGGCGATGTAGGCGGATGCGGCCGTCATGCTGGCGCCGGTGATCCCGATGAAAATCCGGCCTACGAACAGCCAGAAGATCGTGGGCGCATAGGCGAGGAACAGGTAATCGATGCCCATGCCGGCCATAGACAGCAGCAGTACCGGCCGGCGGCCGTATTTATCGGACAGGCCGCCGAGGATGGGGGCGAAGAAGAATTGCATGAAGGCGTAGGCGAAAGTGAGCCATCCGCCGTACCAGGCAGCATCGCTTTCGTTGCCGCCGATCAGTTGTTCGATCAGTTTGGGTACCACGGGCATGATGATCCCGAAGCCGATAAAGTCGATAAGTAACGTAATGAAAATGAAGGTCAATGGCCCCGAGAATCGCCGCATTTTGTGGTAAAATTTGCGCAAAACTACAGGAATCGGGCTACGAATGCGCTTTTAAATGACATATGGTATTCGTGGAATGATGTTTGCCCGATATCGGGTATAACAACATTGTTCCACTTTAAAATCCAATATTATGATACGCTGGGCAGTTATTTTCCTCATCATCGCCATTGTGGCGGCCATATTCGGGTTCGGCGGCATCGCGGCGGGCGCCGTGGGCATCGCCAAGATCCTTTTCTTTATATTCCTGGTATTGTTCCTGATATCCCTCATCACCGGGCTTATCCGCCGGTAGGGTCAGTTTTCCTGCATGGAGATCAGCTGGATGGCATCGGGACAGGCGGCGAAGGCGTCTCTGAGGCGCTCGCCGTGGGTATCGGTGATGAAAACCTGCCCGTAATCGGGCCGGAGCACCAGTTGAATGAGCCGGGAAACCCGCTCCTGGTCCAGCTTTTCGAACACATCGTCGAGCAGCAGGATGGGAGGGAAGCACTTGTGCGCACGGATCGCCTCGTATTGTGCCAGCTTGAGCGCGAACAGAAAGCTCTTGCGCTGGCCCTGCGAGGCGCTCGTTTTCATGGGATGCTCGTCGAGCAGGAACAGCAGATCGTCGCGATGGATGCCCTGGGTCGTCCGCTGCACCTGCTTGTCCCGCAACCTGGACTGCGCCAGGAGCGTGGCCAGCGGCTGTTCCAGCAACTGGCTCTGGTAGCGGAAGGCCACGGTTTCGTGGCTGCCGGCGAGGTAATCGTACCGTTCCTGGACCTGGTCGATGAACGCGGGAAGGAATGCCTTCCTGGCTTCGAACACGGGCGTGGCGTGCTGTACGAGCTGTTCGTCGAAGATATCGAGCAGGGGATCGGGGCTCTGGACCATGGAGGCCATGGATTTGAGCAGGGAATTCCGTTGCTGGAGGATTTTATGGTAGGCGAGGAGATGATCGAGGTAACCGGGCACGAGCTGGGAAAGCAACCCGTCGAGCCACTTGCGGCGGTCTTCGCTGCCGCCGAGGATGATCTCCGCATCGTCCGGCGCGATCATGACGGCCGGGAAGTGGCCGATATGGCGGGAGAAGCGGTCGTACGGCTCATCGTTGAGCGCGATGTCCTTTTTCCCGTCTTTGACGGTGCAGACGATCTTTTCGGGTTGGTCGTGGCGGATGAGGGACGCTTCCAGCCGGAAACCGTTCATGGTGTACTGGACGTTCTGGCTTTCGATGGAGCTGAAATAGCTTTTGGTGAAGCACAGATAATATATGGCGTCGAGCAGGTTGGTTTTGCCCGAACCGTTCCTGCCGGTGATGCCGACGATGCGGGAACTGAACCGGAAGGTGCGGTGCGAATAATTCTTGAATTGCGTGAGCGCTATGGAGGATATCGTCAACAAGCTATGCGAATGGTTTGAACTGTCGGAATGCCGTCTGCCGCAAGGCGTTAAGACATCCTTCTGCAAAATTGCTTGAATTTGCAGATTTTCCTGTTATATTTGCGAACAAATTTAGAAATAGTGCAAACTTTAACAGACGTGAAAACGAAATTCACCAAAGAGACATATCTGTACTGGTACGAATTGATGCTGTTACTGCGTCGCTTCGAGGAGAAGTCAGGGCAATTATACGGAATGCAGAAGATACGCGGTTTCTGTCACCTGTACATTGGTCAGGAGGCGATTGCGGCAGGCGCTATGACGGCCACGAAACCCGGCGATAAATTCATTACGGCATATCGCGACCACGCTTTGGCGATCGCGAAGGGTATTTCGGCGAAGGCCTGCATGGCCGAGCTGTACGGTAAAGCAACCGGTTGCTCGAAAGGCAAAGGCGGATCGATGCACTTTTTCTCCAAGGAACACGGATTTTTCGGCGGTCACGGTATCGTGGGCGCACAAATCGGCACCGGCGCAGGCCTGGCATTCGCCGAGCAATACCTGGGCACCGATAACGTAGTGCTCGCATTCTTCGGTGACGGCGCCGCCCGCCAGGGTATGCTGCACGAAACCTTTAACATGGCGATGCTGTGGAAACTTCCCGTAATTTTCATTTGCGAGAACAACCACTACGCCATGGGCACTTCCGTTGAACGTACCTCTAACGTACTCGATATCTACAAACTGGCAGACGCTTACGAAATGCCTGCCGATTCCATCGACGGCATGAGCTGCGAAGCCGTTCACGAAGGCATCGCCCGCGCGGTGGCCCGCGGCCGTGAAGGCGGTGGACCGACCCTGCTGGAAATCAAAACCTACCGCTACCGCGGCCACTCCATGTCCGACCCGGCTAAATACCGCACAAAGGAAGAAGTGGAAGAATACAAACAGCGCGACCCCCTCACCATCGTGGAAGAAACGCTGCTGAAAAACAAATGGGCTACCGAAGCCGACATCGAAGCCATCGCAGAAAGAGTTAAACAGGAAGTGGAAGAATCCGTTCAATTCGCGGAAGAAAGCCCCTGGCCGTCTGACGACGAGCTGCTGAAAGATGTTTACATCCAGGAAGACTATCCGTTCATCGTCGACTAAATCCATCCCTGTCTACCTATTATAGTTCATTATGCAAACAACCATGGCAGAAAATAAAAACACCAAACAGCCCGAAAAGGCGGTGAAAAACCAGGACTTCGACCTGCAGGCATCTGCAGACAGGGCTTCTGATTTCTACAGCAAGAACAAGAACGTCATCAACATCGCACTGCTGGCATTCGTGCTGGGCTTCGGCGGATACTTTGCCTACAAGCGTTTCGTGAAAGCCCCGGCAGAAGAGAAAGCACAGGTAGCCATCTTCCAGGCGCAGAACTTCTTCGCGGCCGACTCACTGAGCAAAGCGCTCAACGGTGACGGTAACAACTACGGTTTCCTCCAGGTGATCGATAAATACGGCAGCACCAAAGCCGGCAACCTCGCCCGTTACTATGCAGGCGTTTGCCACGTTCGCCTCGGTGAATTCCAGAAAGGGATCGACCAGCTGAAACAATTCTCCAGCACCGACATCGTGATCTCTTCCATCGCAAACGGCCTCATTGGGGACGCTTACATGGAACTGAACAACGCTGCAGACGCCGTTAGCTTCTACAAAAAAGCAGGCGCATCCGATAACGAGATCACTTCGCCCATGTACCTCATGCGCGCAGGCCTGGCCCTCGAAAAAGCCAACAAGCCCGATGAAGCGATCGCCGTTTACCAACAAATCAAACAAAAATACCCCCGCACCAACGAAGGCCGTGAAATGGAGAAATACCTGGCAAGATTGGGCGTGGTGAAATAATCCGGGAAATGTCCGTACACAATCAGACTTTACTCAACAACACTGGCATTCTTCAACTGGAGGGTGCCAGTGTTGTTATTGTATCTACAGAATGGAACGATTTCGTCACCAACGAACTGGTGGCGGGTGCAGAACGTACGCTCACCGAGCAGAAAGTAAACTTCAGCACCTACATCGTGCCGGGTTCCTTTGAGCTGCCGTTCGCCTGCAAACAAATCTGGGAACAAACCCGCGGCACCGGCGCCCAACCGTCTGCCATCATCGCCTTCGGATGCGTCATCCGCGGAGAAACCCCGCACTTCGATTACGTGTGCAAGGCCGTGACCGACGGAATCCTCGAACTGAACCTCGAGCTTCCCATCCCCGTGATCTTCGGCGTGCTCACCGTTAACACCGTAGAACAAGCCACAGACCGCCTCGGCGGCGCTCACGGCCATAAAGGGGAAGAAGGCGCGCTCACCGCCCTCAAGATGATCGGATTTCAACGTCAACTGGCAAAAAGTGCCCGATAATAGCGAAGTTAACAGCAGCTTGAATTGTTTGCAGCCCTTAACTTTGTCTGCTCATTACCCAAACTGATAACACCAGCATGAACGTACATCTTTTCATACCGTGCTTCGTAGACCAGCTCTTTCCTGAAACCGCCTTCAACATGGTGAAAGTCCTGGAAAAACTCGGCTGCACCGTGCATTACAATACCGATCAAACCTGCTGCGGCCAACCCGCCTTCAACGCAGGGTACCAGGATGAATGCCGGAGCGTGGCCACCAAGTTCCTCAAAGACTTTCACGTGTACGACTATATCGTGGCGCCCAGCGGGTCCTGCACCGGTTTCGTACGGAATTATTACGGCAAACTGTTCGATAATTCCGCCGCACATAACGACGTAAAACTCCTCCGCAAAAACCTCTACGAATTCACCGAATTCCTCGTAGACGTGCTCGGCGTAACCGACATCGGCGCCACCCTCGAAGGCGTCGGCACCTATCACGATGCCTGCGGCGCCCTGCGCGAATGCGGCATCAAGGAAGGCCCGCGCAAACTTCTGGCCAACGTGAAAGGTCTCGAACTGCGCGAGATGAACGAACCGGAAACCTGCTGCGGGTTCGGCGGCACCTTTGCCGTGAAATTCAAACCCATATCCCTGGGAATGGGCGAACAGAAAGTGCATAACTCCACAGACACCGGTGCGGATTACCTCATCTCCACCGACCTTAGCTGCCTCATGCACCTCGACGGATACATCCGTAAACACGGACAAAACATTAAAATCATGCACATCGCGGACGTACTGGCCAGTGGCTGGTAACCCGCGCCCATAAAGCGATTCGGAATGCAATATTGGTTAGTGAAATCGGAACCGTTCAAATATTCCTGGGACCAATTCGTGAAAGACAAGCAGACGTTCTGGGACGGCGTGCGCAACTACGCCGCGCGCAACAACCTCCGCTCCATGAAAAAAGGCGACCAGGTGTTGTGGTACCACAGCAACGAAGGGCTCGAGATCGTCGGCATCGCCAAAGTGGTGAAAGAATCCTACCAGGACCCCACCACGCCCGATCCCGCCTGGCTCGCGGTAGACCTCGCACCGGTGAAGAAGCTCAAAAAGCCCGTCACCCTCGCGCAGATTAAGGCTGAAAAAAGCCTCGCGAACATGGACCTCATACGGCTCGGCCGCCTATCGGTCGGAACGGTGAAACCCGAAGAATTCGAAAAAATCATGGAAATGGCAGGCATGTAAGCCTGTCATTTCTTATTAAACCCAAAAGATATGAAACCCAAACTGGTCGTGCTTTCCGGCGCAGGCATCAGCGCCGAGAGCGGTCTCCGCACCTTCCGCGATTCCGACGGCCTGTGGGAAGGGCACGACGTCTACGAAGTGGCCTCGCCCACCGGCTGGCAGAACAATCCCTCCCTCGTCCAGGAGTTTTACAACCTGCGCCGAAAAGACGTGCTGGCCGCCATGCCCAACGCCGCGCACAGCGGACTGGCACAGCTGGAGCAGTGGTACGATGTAAGGGTGATCACCCAGAACATCGACGACCTGCACGAGCGCGGCGGCTCCACCCGCGTGCTGCACCTGCACGGCGAAATCCTCAAAATGCGCAGCGTGCATGATGAAACCACGCTGTACGAGATCCGGGAAGACATTCAAATGGGGCAGCTGGCGCCCGACGGCGGACAGTTCCGGCCGCACGTAGTGTGGTTCGGGGAAGATGTAAGCATGATACAACCGGCGGTGCTGGAGATCGTGCAGGCAGATGTGTTCGTGCTGATCGGCACCTCGCTGAACGTGTACCCCGCGGCGGGGCTGGTGAATTATCTGCGGGCGGATGTGCCGCGGTACATCATCGACAAAAAAATCCCGCCGGTGAGCGATTCCCATAGCTGGACGCTGATCGAAAAACCGGCGACAGAAGGAGTGGAGGAGCTGCTGGCTTTGCTGCAACCCTAAAAAAATAGCCGTCCCGGTACTACCGGGACGGCCCATACTTTCACTTGTTCAACTTCCTCTTCTAGGAGTAGTCATAGGAAAAATGACTTGGGTCCCGGGATGAAAGCGGCTGAATCTTCGGCCAATGTGCAATGTGTTTTTCCTCAATCGAAAGTTTCTTCGAACCTGATATCGAATTCCTCCAGTTCACGGAGGACGGGATTGTAGATGTCTGGCATAACGGGAATCTGCAGGCCTGTGAGGCTTACCTGGCCGGAGAGGACCAGTTTGGCCAGGATGCCGAGGGGCAGCCCTACCGTTTTTGCCATGGCGGTGCGCAGGTTATCTTCTCCCTGCACGATCATGTAACTTGATAATTTAGTGCTCATGTTGCGCCGCTCGAACTCGATCTCGTGCAACATAACGATCATGTCTTTATCGGATGGCTCCATTCTCAGGCGGGCTTCGAGTACATGCTGCAAAACGCCCGCGTTGGTCTGTTCCCCTAAGTTAATCAAATCTCCGTTCAAAATGCCCAAAAATTTCAGCTGGCGGATCAGTTTGCTTTTGCTGCTGACGCCGAGGAACTGGGCCACGTTCTCTTCCGGGCTGAGCTGATCGTCTGCCGTCACGTTCTGCATGGCCCATGCGGAATAGGCCAGCTTGTCGGTCGGGCGTTTCTTCTTATCGTCGGTAAGTCCCAGCCGGACCACCGCGTTCCAGCCTTCGCAGAAATCGGGGTAGCGGAGGGTGGCGCGCATGAAGGTGGGCACGTTGGAGAGGTTGTAGATATCGGTGTAGTTGAGGGAATCGCGGTTGGGATACCAGGCGAGCTTGCCGAGGCCGGGCACCTGGATGGTCTTGGACTGGTCGAACAGGTGCTCGTATTCCACTTCCTTCACCTTGCCCTTTTCGCGGTAAATAGCGCCGGAAGCGCCCGCCAGCACGATGTTCCGTGCGTTCCACGAGATCTTGTACTGCCAGGGGTTGTCGTTGCTTTCGGGGGAGATGAGCCCGCCGCAGTAGGAGCGGAAGCAGGAGATCTGGCCGCCTTTCTTTTCGATCGACTGGATGAGTTTCATGGCAGACATATGATCGATCCCGGGGTCGAGGCCCATTTCATACATGAATAGCAGGCCGGCCTGTTCGATTTCCTTTTCCAGTTTGCGGATTTCCGGGTCGATGTACGACGCGGTGAGGAGGTTCTTTCCGAATTGCAGGCAGTCGCGCGCCACCGTGATGTGCAGGGCGGGCGGGAGCAGGGAAATGACGAGGTCGGTTTCCCGGACGAGGGGTTGGCGGACCGATGCGTCTTTCACATCGATCGCCGCTGCTGTGGCGTAATACGACTTTCCGATCTTGGATTTGATCAGCATGAGGTCGTTGTCCACAACGGTGATATGCCATTTTTGCCGGGGCGCATTGGCCAGCAGGTAATCGATCAGTACGGTCGCTGACTTGCCGGCGCCAAACAATAGAACATGCTTCATAAGAGACTCAGGTGGTTAAAACTACCAAACGAAAACAATAATTTCCGGCGAATGTTCAGATAACCGCTGTTTTCCAGAACATTCGAACAATTGCTTACGCTCGATTATAAGGGCTGATTTTCATAGGGTTATAAACAAATTGCTTGCCAATTTGTGATCGGCTGGTATATATCAATTTTAAGATATATAGAACATTTACCGGAGATGACGCGAAAGTAGGAATATTCCCCCATTTTTATTCACAAATAGCCCCCAAAGCGCCGGAATCCGGCCTGAAATCATTATATTTGCTCTTTATTTAAGGATACGGAAAAACCTGTAAACCAATAACATAATGATAGATAACACGGACAATCAAAACAATCAAAAGGAAGGTAGAATTGTTCCGATCAACATTGAGGAGCAGATGAAGACGGCGTACATCGATTATTCGATGTCCGTGATCGTAGGCCGCGCGTTGCCGGACGTAAGAGATGGTTTCAAGCCTGTTCACCGCCGCGTACTGTTCGGCATGCACGAGCTGGGGAACACGCACAACAAGCCTTACAAGAAATCTGCCCGTGTTGTTGGGGACGTAATGGGTAAATATCACCCGCATGGTGACGCTTCCGTGTACGATACCATGGTACGTATGGCCCAGCCCTGGTCGCTCCGCTACATGTTGATCGACGGGCAGGGTAACTTCGGATCGATCGACGGCGACATGCCTGCGGCCATGCGTTATACCGAGGTGCGCCTGCAGAAGATCGCTGAAGCGATGCTGGAAGACCTCGAAAAAGACACCGTGGATTTCACGTTCAACTTCGATGACACCCTCGAAGAGCCCCTGGTACTGCCTACCCGCATCCCGAACCTGCTCGCCAACGGCGCCAGCGGTATCGCGGTAGGGATGGCCACCAACATCATGCCCCACAACCTGTCCGAACTCGTGGACGGGCTCACGGCCATGATCGAAAACCGTGACATCACTACGGAAGAACTCATCAAGCATATCAAAGCCCCCGACTTCCCGACAGGCGGCATCATATACGGTTTCGAAGGCGTTAAACAGGGCTTCGAGACCGGCCGCGGAAGGGTAGTAGTGCGCGGTAAGATCATGTCCGAAACGGCTAAAACCGGTAAGGAAAAACTCGTGATCTACGAACTGCCTTACCAGGTGAACAAAGCCGTGCTGCACCAGAAAATCGCACAGCTGGTCAACGATAAAGTGATCGAAGGCATCTCCGATGTGCGCGACGAAAGCGACCGCGAAGGCATGCGCCTGGTGATCGACCTCAAGCGCGAAGCGATCCCCAACGTCATCATCAACCAGCTGTACAAATACTCCGAGCTCCAGACTTCTTACGGTATCAACAACGTGGTACTCGTAAAAGGCCGGCCCCGGATCATGAACCTGCGCGACCTCCTGACGGAATTCATCGAGTTCCGCCACGAAGTAGTGACCCGCCGTACGCAGTTCGAACTGCGCGAAGCGGAAAAGAAAGCCCACATCCTCGCGGGTTATCTCATCGCCCTCGACCATCTCGACGAAGTGATCGCCCTCATCCGCAACTCGGCCACCCCCGACGTAGCGCGTGAAGGCCTCATGTCCAGCTTCGGGCTGAGCGAGATCCAGGCGAAAGCCATCCTGGAATTGCGCCTGCAAAGGTTGACAGGCATGGAACGCGACAAAATCCGTGAAGAATACGAAGAGATCATGCAACTCATCGGCAGACTGAAGGAAATCCTCGGGGACGAAGGCCTCCGGATGCAAATCATCAAGACGGAACTGGAAGAAGTGAAAAAGAAATTCGGCGACGAAAGAAAGACCGAAATCCAGTACCTCGCAGCCGAAATGCGCATCGAAGATATCATTGCCGAAGAAGACGTGGTGATCACCATTTCCCACCTGGGTTATATCAAACGTACCTCCGCGTACGACTACCGCCAGCAGAAACGCGGTGGCCGCGGCGCCATGGGCGGCAAAACGCGCGACGAAGACTATATCGAGCACCTGTTCGTAGCGTCTACCCACCACACCATGCTGTTCTTCACCGAAAAAGGCCGCTGCTACTGGCTCAAGGTGTACGAAATCCCCGAAGGTGAGAAATCCGGCAAGGGCCGCGCCATCCAGAACCTCATCACCCTGCCTTCTGACGATAAGATCCGCGCGATCATCGACATTAAGGATTTGGGCGACAAAGATTTCATCAACAGCCACTATATTGTGCTCTGCACCCGCAACGGTATCATCAAGAAAACCTTGCTGGAAGAGTTCAGCCGCCCGCGCACTAATGGCGTGAACGCGATCACGGTGAACGACGGCGACCAGCTGCTGGAAGCTAAGCTGACCAACGGCAACAGCGAGATCATGATGGCTGTGAAGAGCGGCCGCGCCATCCGCTTCCCTGAAAATACCGTGCGCGACACAGGTCGCGGCGCCATCGGGGTAAGGGGCATCGAGGTCGATAACGAGAAAGACGAAGTGGTTGGTATGATTTGTGTTGATAAGGAAGATAAGACGAAAACCGTGCTCGTGGTATCCGAGAAAGGATTCGGCAAACGGACCGATATCGAAGAGTACCGCATCACCAATCGCGGGGGTAAAGGGGTAAAAACTATCAGCATTACCGAAAAGACCGGCTCTCTCATTTCCATCGTGGACGTTACCGAAACGAACGACCTGATGATCACCTGCAAATCCGGCATCACCATCCGTATGGCGGTGGGAGACGTCCGCGAAGCAGGGCGCGCTACACAGGGCGTAAGGCTCATCCGTATGGACGAATCCGACGAAATCGCGGCCGTAGCACGGCTCGACGAGCAGGAGGAAGACGAGATCGTTGAAATCGCCGAAGGCGTGGAAGGCGGTGAAGAAGGCGCAGAAGGTGCTGCAGAAGGTGCCGGATCAGCCGGTGAGGCTGCTGAAGGCGGCGAAGAGGCCGCTGGTGAAGCTGCTCCCGAATCCACTGAAGAGTAAACCATTAACAATTAACGATAATTATTTAAAAACCTGAGCCACATGAAAAAACTATTTGTAACGCTTCTCTTTTGCGGCGCCGGATTTGCAGCCATGGCGCAGAAAGCAAAAGTGAACAGTGCAGATGAATACCTGAAAAGCGACAAAATCGACCAGGCGAAAGCTGATATCGAAGCGGCGCTCGCTCATGAAAAGACCAAGGACGATGCCCGTACCTGGTACGTAAAAGGCAAAATCTACGAAGCCCTTGCTACCAAGAACAAAAGCGCGGCCGACGCGGAAGTTGCTTTCGAAGCTTTCAAAAAAGCCCTCGAAATCAACCCCAAACTCCCGGAAGCCCTCCTGGAAATGAATAACCGCATGTTCAACGTGTACGCCACCATCGGCAACGCCGGCTATGGCAACCTGAACGATCAGAAGTGGGACTCCTCCTTCATCTACTTCAAAAAAGCGGTAGAAGTACGCGACTACTACAACGGTAAAAACCTCGGCGGCTCCATCCCGACAGATACCGCTATGGTATTCTACGCCGGTTACGCCGCACAGCAGGCCGGTAAAAAGGACGACGCTTTCGAACTGCTGAAAAAAGCAGCCGATCTCCAGTTCAAAACCGAACCCGCCCTCTACGTGGTACTGGCTCAGCAATACGAAGAACGAGGCGATAACGCCAACTGGCTCGGCACCATCGAAAAAGCGAAAGGCCTCTTCCCGGCAGACAAACGCTTTAACGACATGGAAATGCTCTACTATTCCAAAACCGGTAAAACGGACGACCTGTTGAGCATGCTCGAGAAAAAAGTGAACGAGAACCCCAGCGATTTCAGCCTCGTGCTGGACTACGCCATCCGTCTCGATAACGTAGCCAACCCCCGCGACGAGAAAGGCAACGATGTGGCGAAACCCGCCAACTACGACGCCCTCATGAACAAAGCGGAAGAAGCTTACAAAAAAGCACTGACCATCAAGGCAGACGACGCTACCGCCAACTTCCAGCTCGGCGCCCTTTACTTCAACCGCGCAGTAGCCAGCAACAAAGAGCTGAACTCCCTGACCAGCAAGGAGCAAACCGGCCCCAAAGCGAAAGAACTGCAAGGTAAAGTACAAGGCCTCATGGACCAGTCGCTCCCGTACTTCGAGAAAGCCGACGCCGGCTTCACCGCCATGGGCAGCAAAATGGAAGCCAGCGACAAACGCACTTTCGAAAGCGCCCTCTACGCACTCCAGAAAATCTACGCGATCAAAAACATGAACGATAAAGTAGAAACCGTGAAAAAGAAACTGGAAGGCCTGAACTAATCAGGTTCCATTCCATATAAAAAAGGCAAGGGGCAACCCTTGCCTTTTTTGTTGCCCACCGCTGCCGCACGTCCCAAACTGCCGCCATATTTCCACAGTCGTTTCCCTACGCAAACAAGTAAGTGATTTTCATGGGGTTGTAATAGCGTATTGCTAATCAGGCATTATCATTTTAACATCAATAATATGTATGCAGCCGGATGCGTTGGCATGGTAATTCGCGTATGTGATTGGAAGACATGTAATTAATTCCATTAACCATATCAAATCCTTACAATTATGGTCACACGAACAAAACCTACTGACATGCAGGAGCAACATCACGAAAACATGCTGATGAAAGACGCGAACAGGCAGGAGCGTTACGGAGAACAGGAATTCAACGACGATAACAACAACCAGCTGGAAGGATACGACGAAAACGAACTGAATACTACCGACCGCCGTCACCAGCGTGAAGCCGAAATGGCCGACGGAGATGCTGCCGCACATGGCGAAACGCCCAAAAGGACACCCAGCAGAAGGGGATTTGCGGCTATGGACAAAGAAAAACAACGCCAGATCGCCAGCAAGGGTGGCAAGGCCTCGCATGGCGGCGGCCGCAAACCCAGCAAACCCCGCTGAGGTGGATAAGGACATTCAAAAGCGTGTGCCCGTTTCCGGTACACGCTTTTTTTATGCCCGGGCCGGCATTTTACGTAAATTGACATTCAATCATTCTCTTATGAAAGCTGTAGCAGTCAACCAGTTCAAAAGCATTCCCCAGGTGATGGACCTGCCCGAGCCACCCGTGAAAGCCGGCACCATCCGCATCCGGCTCGCCGCGGCGGGGCTCAACCCATTCGACTGGAAGTTGGTAGACGGTATCCTCGAAAACCAGATGCCACATGTATTCCCCATGATCCTCGGTACAGACGGAGCCGGCGTGGTGGAATCGGTGGGCACGGGCGCAGGCCGTTTCAAGGTGGGCGATCGGGTGTATGGCCAGATGATCCATCCGCCAATCGGCGAAGGGTCTTATGCCCAAATGGTGACCGTTCCCGATTCCGCGGCCATCGCTGCCGCGCCACATTCCATTGCGCTTTCCGATGCCGCGGCGCTGCCGACGGCGGGGATGACGGCGCTTCAGATCCTGGACCGCGCCGGGCTCACCGAAGGGCAAAAGCTCCTGCTCGTAGGTGCAACCGGCGGCGTGGGCTCGTTTTTGACGCAAATCGCCAAAGCAAGGGGGATATACGTCATTGCTACCGCATCCGGTGAGGATTCGGCGGCGCGGATCAAAGCGTTGGGCGCTGCGGAAACGATCAATTACAAAACGGCTCCCGTGGAGGAACAGTTTGCCGGCGGGGCCGATGCGCTGATCGACCTGGTGAGCGATAAAGTGAATTTTGAAAAGATGTTGCCGCTGGTGAAGAAAGGCGGACATGTGAACACCACGCAGTTTGTGGCGGATAAAGACCGCATCCATGAGCTCGGGCTGCGGGGCGGGAATTTCGAGACCAAAGGGACACCGGCTTCGCTCGATGCGCTGCGGGAACTGATCGATAACGGAAAGGTTACCGTACCGGTGGACCGCCGGATCCCGCTCGACCAGGCGCCCCAGGCTATCGCGGATAGCCGTGCGGCGAAGAGCAAGGGCAAGACCATCCTCCTCATCGACACGTCTCTGGAATAACCCTCCGATATTGCAACAGGATCGCCGCCGTGGCCGGGTACAACCGGGCTGCGGCGGCGTCGTTTTTAGCCGAGCTGCTCGCGGACCTTTTTGGGCAGTCCCTTTACGACGAGATCGTAGGAGTTGCGGGTCCATTCCAGGAGCAGCCGGTCCGGGATGGAGCCGTCGAGCAAAACGGTGTTCCAATGCTTTTTATTCATATGATAGCCGGGCAGCACGCCTTCATACCTTTCCCGCAGCTCTTCCACCAATTCCGGATCGCATTTCAGGTTGATACTTTCGAACGATTCGATGTCGACCAAAGCGAACAGTTTACCCATGACGGTAAATACCAGCGTGGTTTCCCCGAAAGGGAACCCTTCGGCGGTGCCGGGAAGAGAAAGGCAGTATTTCTGGAGTTTCTCGAGATTCATGCCCACAATTTACTGAAAAACTTCTTTGTGGAGGAAAGACCGGTTTCGGATAGGAATCCTTACTTTTTTGGCCAGCCTTTCCATTTGATTTATAAAGGAATGCCGGCATTCAACGAACATTTTACATCAACTCAACAGACTGAAAATCAACGTTAACTTACAATTAAATGTTAAATAACGGCTGTTTTGATGGGAAATGGTTAGGGTAGGGGTTTAAGTAACCGTGGATAAGATTTTAATGCTCAGGATATTAATTCTTACCAAAAAATGTGGTATTGTTTCAGCATTGGCCCTGCATCACCCCAAAAACAGCTTTTGGAGGAGCCGAAAAACGCCTGTGCGGAAAATCGGGCGCGACCGAAATTTACATTGGTGGTTTTTCGGAATATGTGATGAAAAACGGTAATTTGGCTCGCCATGAAAACCGTAGGCTAATCCCGATTCCTTCCACTTTGCATGCAATAACAACCTATATGAGTACATTCAAATCCATCCTGATCCCAGCTGTTACGCTGGCCGCCGGACTAGCGGCAGGTTATTGGTGGGCCCAATCCAAGAATTCGGGGGGCATCACCGGCATTCCTGTACCAGACTCGTCGCGGTACGTATGCAATTCATCGACGAAAGTTCCTGATGAAGACCTTCTGACGGTAGACACCGCCTTCAACATGATCGCCCGGTACGGCAAAAAGCTCCCGCCGGATTCCACCCACACCCGCAGCATCTGGTTCTCGACGGAACGGATCCATTCGCTGCTTTGCATCCTGCAGCGCGACAAGCTCAGCGGTGTCCGTTTCTATTTCGCGGAATATGCGGAAGACTATCCGGTAGCGCATGAGCCCGGCGCGATCGGCCACAATCCGGTTAAACCGTACTGGGGCCACACCACCATGGTGCTCGTGACCACCCGCGAACAGGGCAGATTGCACCTAGACCACATCAAAGTCAAACTTGGTGGCAACGGCGCCCCCGAAGAAGGCGCGATCTTCACCGGCACACCGCCAGACGATCCGGAAAACAACGGGGAACTCTGTCCGCCGCCCAAAAATTGCTTCTCGAAAGGCGCGTATTTCCTCGCGCCGAACGTCGACAGCACCAAAAAACACATTTATAACTAATGCATTATTTCACCGTCAACACGGTAGCCGAATGGATCTGCTTCCTCACCGCCCTTGTCTGCCTCCGGCGCGACAAGGACCCGGTGTGGAGGCGGTTTCCGTTCTACCTTCTCCTTGTTTGCCTCGTCGAAACCGGCGGAATTTTCATGCGGACCGAACTGAAGATGCCCAATGCACCTATCTACAACGTCTACATGCTCGCCGAATGTTTCGCCATGACTACCTTCCTGTACCATCTTATTAAGCCGTATGGCATGAAAATCTGGGTCCCGCTGGCTTGGGGCGCCATCTTCCTCGCCGCATGGCTCGTGGAATCGCTCGACGGCGACTTCGGGACGTACTCCCGGCAAACGGCCATCCTGCTTTCCATCGCCGTCGTAGTAGCCTGCCTCTATTATTTTTACCTCGTGCTGCGGGACGACCGTTACGTTCGCCTGGCCACCCATCCGCCGTTCTGGTGGGTGAGCGGTACGCTCATGTTTTACTTCGGCGGCATCGCCACGTACATTTTTTTCCAGTATCTCCTGGAGGCTTCTTCGGTCGAGGGTATCCGGTTTTCCCTCAGGTATGTTATTTTTAAGGTCCTGAACGTGCTGTTATACGGCAGCTGGACTTACGCTTTTATATGCAGGTACCGACAAACGAAATATTAACCCTGATCATCTGGGTGAGCGCGGTTTTCCTCATCGCCCCGCTGTTCCTCATTGTATATGTGAGCGTGTATAACGCCCGCAAAAAGAAACATCTGGAAGAAACCGAGCGCATGCGGAACGCATTCAAAACAGAGCTTTTACAGACCCAGATGGAGGTGCAGGAGCAAACGCTCAAAACCATCGGCAACGATCTGCACGACAATATCAACCAGCTCCTCGGGCTGATGACCATCACTTTAAGCGCGGTCGACCTTTCCGACAAGGAAAAAGCGGCAGAGAAGATTTCTGCCGCGGAAGCCCTCGCGCGCCGGTCTATCCGTGAAATCCGCGCACTGTCGCGCCTCATGCATGGCGAAGAGCTCGTAGGCAAAGGGCTCCCGCACGCCATTTCGTTCGAGCTGGACTGGCTGGAGAAATCGGGCCGGTACCAGGTCCACCGGAAAGGCACGCTCAACGGTATGCCGAAACACCCTGAAACTGAATTATTTGTGTTCCGCATTTTCCAGGAAACGCTGCATAACATCATCCGTCATGCCCAGGCCACGTCGGTGACGGTGGAACAAGCCTGGGTGGATAACATCCTGACGCTCACGCTGATCGACGACGGCGCCGGCTTCGATGTAGAAGCGGCACTTTCGAACCCCTCGGGCATGGGCCTCCAGAATATCCGCAAAAGAGCCGCCATGATAGGGGGCTCGGCCGTTATAAAATCCGTTCCCGGAAAAGGATCATCCGTTACCATCACCGTTCCCCGCGCAAATCACAACCATGCAACATAAAACCATCCACATCGCTATCGTAGACGACCACACGCTGTTTCGCCAGGGGCTTACCAGCCTGCTGTCGGAATACCCCGATATCCGCGTCGCCTTCGAAGCCGCCCACGGCAATGAAATGAAAGAGCGCCTCGGATCTGCGCCGCCGCCAGACGTGGTTTTGATGGACATCAACATGCCCGTCATGGACGGTTTCGAGTCTACTCAATGGCTCAAACAGCATCACCCCGACGTGAAAGTACTGGCACTCAGCACTTTCGAAGACGACAAGCCCATTATCAAAATGCTGAAGAACGGCGCCGGTGGCTACCTCGTGAAGGAATCCCGCATCGCCGATGTGGTGCACGCCATCCGCACGATCCACGAGCAGGGGTATTTCCTCAACGAGCTTATTTCCGCGAAAATGCTCCGCAGCATACAGGACAATCCCACACCCGGCGCATTGCAGGTGCAATTGAGCGACAACGAGATCACTTTTCTCCGGCATTGCTGCTCGGAATTGACTTACAAGGAGATCGCTTCGGAAATGAAGCTCAGTCCGCACACGATCGACAATTACCGCCAGGAACTGTTCGACCGCCTGGCGATCAAATCGCGGACCGGGCTCGTGCTTTTCGCCATCAAAAACGAACTTTACGCGCCCTGATCCCTGCGATCAGGCGCGATACGGATATAAAAATCCCCGGTCTTTGAAGCAGGCCGGGGATTTTTGTTTTCGATTCGGATGGAGTGAAGGAAACCGGCGCGGGAGAACCAGCGCCGGTGCTTGTTTCATGTGTTACTTAGTGAAAACTGAAGGTAAATGGAATAGGGATCCTTAGGATGGCAAGACAATTAAGTTAGACGACAGCTGCCAGCATCCTGGGTTCCATGAAACCAGCCGGCGCCCTGGCAACGGTAAGCCAGGCGCCGTCGGTTTCGTACTTGTACGTGCAGAAGCCTGATTTCCAGGCATTATCCAGTTCGAGAAAGATTTCCATGTTGGGCTGCGGGACCACGTTGCTGTAAGGCGGCGCCAGGTACGGCATACCCATGATGATCAAAACGTTGGGGAATTCCACAATGGGTGAGGCCGGCGAGGAGAAGTAGTAACCTTTCAGATAACTGAGGCCAAACGAATGGTGAAATGCACCGGATTTTAGTTGTCCGGTGCCGGTCAACTGCTTTGTGGACTCGTTGACGGTCAACGAGATGTGCAGTGCCGGGGTGCCGGGTTGGGTTCCGCCGATATCGATCTGGACGGAAAACAGCCCGGGGGCAATGGGAGCGTCTGATAAAATGGTCTTAAGCATACAGAGAAAAGCGAACGATCAAATTTCCAAAATGGCGGCCACCCCTGAAAGGTTGTTTTTCCCCTGTGCCGGGGGGATTTTCAGCCTTTTATAGGTAACGTAAGGATGTTTGATTTTCAATGCATTACAGAAGGAAGGGCAGATGAGTGGATATAAACCGGTTTACCGATTACCGGATTTCAGCTTCAGATCGTTGGAATGGATCGCGCGGAAAGACGGGTCAAAAAGGTTTCCAATAGCTATAAACGACTAAATTTCAATCTATTAAGGGCTAAAATGGGAATTCATGCAGAAAATTCACGACCCGAATGCGTCTTTAGCCAATTTGTAGTTGATTTCGGGGGATGAGGAACATTTTTGCATGTGAATCTTCCGAAACAATTCATATTCAATCGATTAAGAGAAAAGCCAATTAGCCAAAAGTCGGATATTATTGATTATCATCACTTAAACGAGCGAACCTGGGAGTGGTAAAATCTATAAAGCATAAAAATTCGTTCCGCCACAAGTACTTGCCAGCGAATTCGAGCCGTTGGGAGTTACAAAATCCAGACAGCCTCACAACGAATTTTGTTCGAAAGCAAAACAAAATCCGGTCATAAATACAGCGGAACCTTCTGGAAACAATCCCAAATATTCCGCAACGAAACATCCAACAATACCAAAATGGAATCCCGGTTTTTCGCAAAACATTCCCAAAAGACTGGTTCAGGGCCATCGAAAAAACCAATCCGTCAATGCCAAAACGGAATCGCGGTTTTCCTAAATAACGTTCCGAAAAGACCGGATCATCGCCACCGGAAATTAGAATATTTCCATTTTAAAATTGGATCAAAGGAGTGATACATCGTACGAACATCTTCAACACAACAAACGAATAATTTCCAACCTAAAGAATCGAGGATGAGTTTAACACACCAGGATTAACGATAAACTTGAAGGGGAGAATTCTCCAGGAAAACGATTTGTTTTATTTAACATAATGTAAATTATAAAGCAAAATAGGCAAACGACTGAATAGAAGTAAATGTTTATCAAATCGTTAGTTTCTGCGGTTTCCTGCAAGAATTCAATGATCCGGGTTTGAACCGTTCCTGGAACCAATACTCGAACCCGATGTCATTTAAATCACGGATCCGCTTAAGATTTGTGACAAATCGTGAGGAGGATCAGAAAGGAATTTTATAAACTAGATATTTCATAATCAATTCGATCTATCCGGTCAATTCATTAAAAACTGGAGAAATTTTTTGGCTCGAAATCATGCCCGAGAATTGTCACAAATCCGGCGAAAGCCCCTCGCCCGCCGAATTTTCATTTTTAGGCCCCCTATCGATCGTTTTGCGAAGATTTTGGGTATAAAAAACGGGCAAATCCAAAAGGATCTGCCCGTTTCCCGTGCTTACAATTTAAAATGATATCAGCCTATTCCATCAAATCCCGCGACTTCAACTCCGCCGCCGCTTCCATCAACATGCACCCAGATAGCTGCGTGCTGAGATCCACCGTAGAGCCCGTCGCGCTCCATTTACTGCCGAACAGCACCTGCGGCCGCACGGTTGCCTGGAGCCAAAGCGTTTCGGCATTCACCTGTAAAAAACGGACAAACTTCCCGGCATCCGAAGTGGAAATGTTGCCATCTGTGATCAGGAGCATCATGTACCGCACCAGGATCCCTTTGAAAAGCCCGCCGTCGCCGGCGCCTTCGTCTTTCATAAGGTTTCCCTGCGTCAAATCGCCGGTCAGGGAGTTGTTGGCGGTTTTCAGCGCGTCGTTCAGGTACACCTGCTCGCCCGTGATCTTGTACAATTCCACGGCTGCGCCGATGAAAACGCCCTGATTATAAGTGAATTTCCAGTTTTTGTTGGTGCCTGTGCCATCGAGGCCATCCCAAACAAGGCCAGTTACCGGGTCTACGAGATTGTTCTTCTGCCAGAGATAGATTTTCCGTGCCCAGTCCAGGTCTTCAGGACGATGGTCCAGCAGGTACAGTCGCGCTGCGATGATACCGGCGGGCGCGTTGGCGGGGGTATTTTTGTTCTTGCGCTCCTTGTTCCAGTAAATCCCGCCGCCCCAGGTATCGTCCCATCCGCCTTTGATATCGTTCCACAACGTTTCGGCCACGGTTTTGTACTTCGCATCGCCCGTCACTTCAAACACCCGGATGCATGCCAACGCCATCCATTCCATATCGTCGTAGAAATGATTGATGTACGTGTTGCCGTTGCGGGTTTTCATCCCGTCCAGCAAATCGTCCATCCGCGCCTTGATCTGCGGATCGTTTTTCCGGATGTACGCATCCAGCAACACGTCCAGCGCATGAGCGTTCCGCCAGTAATGAAAGGTATTGGCGCCGCTGTGGTTTTCGTTGAAGTATTTACCGGATGCGTTATAGAAATTGGCGATCAGCGAGTTATACGAAGAATCCGCGATCGAGGGCCAATTGAAAACGTATGTTTTCTTTCCCGCGCCCGGGCCGGGCCCATCGTCTACCGGCTCTTTCAAACAGCCGGCAAACGATGTCGCTATCAACACCAACGCAGCAATATTTTTAATGATTTTCAGCATGTTGTGTGTTTGTTATTTGATAATTACTTCATGCGTATAAGGCTTGTCGGCCCGGAAATACACGTTTACGTCGCAGGCTTTGGTATCTACTTCGGTCCTGAACTTGTAGCAAAAATTCCAACGATCGCTGTTGGTAATGGTTTTCAGTTCCCAAAACGCGGCGGGCGTCGAGGAAGTGGGCCGGTTATTGTCGGCATTCGAGCTGCCCCACCATTCCTGTCCGTCCACACCACCATTTTTCACGTTAAGGCGGAATTTGTAGCGTTCGTCGCGGCCCCAGGATTCCTGTTTGAAGGTGATGACTTTGTCGGTGAACGACCAGGTACTGTTGCCGGCATAGCTCAGTTCGTGCATGATCTTATCGTCTGGCGCAAACCACAATCCGATGCCGGTGATTTCGGTGACGGTGACGGCTGCGTTATTGAAATCGAGCCGCAGGCGATATACTTTGGTGCCGCCGGCCTGGGTGGTTTCGCCGCCTTCGCGGATCAGGCCGTTATCAATGGAGAAAACGTTGGGCGTTCCGCTGTTGCGGTCGGTGAATTTGTATTTGCCGTCTTTGAGCGAAGTATAGATTTCGAAGACACCGGCGGTCACGGATTTGAGTTTCAGGGCTTTGGACAGGTCGGCCCCGGTTTCCGTGGCATCTCCGGTCAGGAAAACGTCTACCGGGATTTCGGCGAACCCGTTGGGCCGCTCCACTTCGATCACCCGCGCTTCCTTCGCCGGCTGGATGTTAAAACCTTTCGACGCGAGCACCGTCCATTTGATCCGGCCGGTCCCCAGCGCGGGAATCCCCGCTTTGCCGGCCAGGCTGTTCAGGTCTTTATGCGAGAGGTTCAGTTTATTTTGTACCCCGCCGCCGTCTGACGGGATTCTGGCGATGGGATTGCTGAAATCGCCGTTCTCCTTATCGAACGCCACTTCATATAATACCAGCGAACCGTCTTCGGCCCGGGCCTGGTCCCATTCAAAAAGCACTGACGCGCTGGTGGCGGGCTGTAGCTTGGTGAACTTGTTATTCAGGGGCGCGGTCAGCTTATCGACCGGCTGGATATTGGTGTTCAGTTTGTAATCGTCCTTTTTGCAGCCGGCTACCAGGGCGGCCAGGAAGGTTATTATGGAAATATATCTGATCATGACGAATCGGTTGAGTGGATGTTAGAATTGGATTACCATTGGGGATTTTGTCCGAGGTTCTTGTTCTGGTCGCGCTCGGCGGTAGGCACGGGCCAGAGGTAATGTTTCGGATTGTCGAACCGGCGGTTTTCCACGATGATGTAGCCGTTCGGGTCTTTATTGAACGCGCCCGACGTCACTTTGATCCCGCGGACCGGCCTGGCCAGCACGGTTTCTGCGATTTTCCAGCGGCGGATGTCGAATGCCCGGACGCCTTCGAAGGCCAGTTCCGCCCGTCTTTCCCGGCGGATGATGTCCCGGAGCGTAGCCTGGTTGGCCCCTGCGGGAAATTCCGTGGCGCCGGCATCGGTGAATCCTGCGCGAACGCGAAGGGCGCGGATGGTTTTGTTCCAGGTGTCGGCATCGAGCTGGCCTTGTTCATTCTTCGCTTCGGCGAACCCGAGCAGCACTTCGGCGTACCGGATCAGCGGGAGGTTGAGGCCGGAAGCATAGTTGGCGGCGGTGGGATCATAATGTTTGCGGAAATAATATCCCGTGGGAGAAGCGCCCTGGTCGTCGACGCTATTGGTAGCCGGCACGGAGCCCGGCTGCGTGAGGATCGTTTGCGTCCGCCCTTCGAAATCGACGATGGTGCCGCCGTGATGGATGATCGTGGCGTTGAATCGCGGGTCGCGGTTGACGTAGGGATCGTTTTCGTTATACCCCGAACCGGCTTCCCGGATGCCTTTTCCGTTGGCCATGATATAATCGTCGACGAGGTCTTGCGTCGGCACGAGCACGCTCCGGAGGAGCGCCACGGTTTGCGGCAGAAAACTGCGCTGGGTGCTGTAGGTGCGCCCTCCGCCATATTGCAGATCGAGGATCACTTCCTGATTAAATTCATTGGCCGGCCTGAACAGGTTTTCATAACTCCCCAGCAATCCGTACGTTCCGTTTTGTGTACCGTTCATGAGCGAACCGTATTCCTGCGCGGCGGTTGCCCATTCCCCTTTCCAGAGGCGCACCCGGGCGGCGAGGGCGATGGCGGCGCCACGGGTGATGCGGCCACGGTCTTTTTCGGCGTAGCTGGTGTTAACGGGCAGATCGTTCCGGATGGCGTTCAATTCTTCCAGCACGAAACGAACGATTTCGTCGCGGTTTGTACGGCTGATGGTGCGGGCGGCTTCTACGGAAATGAGATCGAGATAGAAAGGTACGCTGCCGAACCAATCGGTCATATTAAAATATGCCCAGGCGCGGATGAACCTTGCTTCCGCCACGATCCGGCGGCGGAGGAATTCGTCCATCTGCTTCACCTTGGCGATATTCAGTACTACCACATTGCATTTGCGGATGGCGGCGTAGTGATAGCTCCATTCCGCGCGCACCCGGGCGTGGGCGGCATCGTAGCTTCCCCCGGCAATGAGCGATACACCGCTGAACCCTCCGCCGGCCACGTAGGCGTTATCGCTGAGGGCTTCGTTGCCGAAGTAGAAACCGTCGCCGTACATGTTTTCGTAGCAGCTGGTGAGTGCGTCGAGCGCATCCTGCGCGTCGCGCCAATAGGCTTCTTCCGTGAACTCGCGGGTGTTGGGCTGCTCCAGTTTGCGGCAGCCGGCGGCGAGTACGGAAAGGCATGCTATGGCGAGGATCAATTGTTTCATAACGGATTGTTTATCAGAATTTGATGTCGAGCCCGAAAGCGTACGTCGCCGCGTTCGGATAGTTGCGCCCTGCGATGGCGTTATAGTTGGCAAAGCCCATCTTGTCGTCAAACTGCGTGAATTCAGGGTCTACCCCGATCTCGCGGAATCGTTCAGGCATGAGCGTGAGCAGGTTCTGGCCCGTCAGGTAGAGCCTTGCGCCCTGGATCCGCAGTCGTTCCGTGAACGATTTGGGGAGCGAATAGCCGAATTGCAGGTTCTTGAGCCGCAGGTATTTGGTGTCGAACATCCAGTAATCGGAATATGCGAAATTGTTGGCGTTGGCGGTGCCGATGGTGAGCCGCGGATAGGAAGCACCGGGATTGTTGGGCGTCCAGCGGTCGAGGTGCTGCACCATGGCGTGGTCTTCATTATTATGGAATGCCTCCACGATATCGCCCCGCAGGAATTGCGAGCGCTTTCCCACGCCCTGCCAGAACATGGTGAAATCGAAGTTCTTCCAGGTCAGGTTATAATTGATCCCGAAAGTGTACCTGGGGAAAGGGTTGCCGAACACGAAACGGTCGTCTGCATCGATCACGCCGTCTTCATTGCGGTCTATATACCGGATATCGCCCGGCATCACCTGCTGGTTGAACGCGAAAGGCACTTTGGGCGCGTTTTTCAGGTCGTCCAGGTTTTGATACAGTCCGTTGGATTTATACCCGAAATACGAAGCGATGGGAAAACCTTCGCGGATGATGTACGCAAAGTCGGAACCGCGGATGGATTCCTGTCCGAACTTCACCACTTTGTTCAGGTTGTCAGACACGTTTGCGCTGAGGTTATGATGGAAAGCCCCGGTTTTGGCGCGCCAGGACACGGTCACTTCCCATCCCTGGTTGCGCACTTCGCCGGCGTTCTGGAGGCTGGAGCCGATGCCCGCCGTTCCCGGCACTTCCTGGAAGAGGTAAATGCCGGTGGTCCGTTTGTCGAAATAGTCGAACGAAACGGCGAGCCGGTTGTCGAGGAATTCCGCGTCTACGCCGTAGTTCGCCATGGCGGAAGTTTCCCATTCGAGCAGCTCGTTGTAGGGCGAAAAGTCTGCGCCGGCGTTGGCGGTATTGTTAAAGGGATATTTATTGGGGTTGATGGACACGCGCGCCAGGTAATTGAATCCGCCGATATTGGAGTTGCCCACTTTGCCCCAGGAATACCGCAGCTTGAAGTTCCCGTATTTGTCGCGGAAATCGTGGAGGAAAGGCTCGTCGGTCACCCGCCATCCCAGCGAAAACGCGGGGAACAATTGCCAGCGATGGCCGGGCGCGAGTTTGGAGGAACCGTCGTACCGCCAGGTGAACTCCGCCAGGTAGCGCTCTTTGAACACATAGTTGAACCGTCCGAACAGCGAGTTGAGCGCGAAGAGGTTCGGGTTGACCAGTTCGTTGTACGTGCCGATCGTGGCGTAATCCAGGGTACCGTCGGGCTTGGGGATGTATCCGCCGCCGATGCTCCAATCCTGATCGAGGTTCGTGGTGCCGTAGCGGGTGGCGCGCAGACCGTAATATTCGTTCACCGCATCGCTCCTGCCGCCCACCTGTGCTTTTACGTAATGGTCTTTGGCAAAGGTGTTCTCATATTCCGCCGTGGCGTACACGTTGGTGGTAAGGTCCCTGTACGAAGCGTTCGACTGCTGATTATATATCGGCGGATTGGCCGTGGTATAATACGGTGCGTACGAATATTTGTTCTGCCGGTAATAATGGTTGTTGATCGTGTAATTGCCGGATGCGTTGAAGTTGAATTTCAAATGGTCGACGGGCGTGATGGTCACATCCACACCGCCGAGGAGGTTATCCCTTTCCGTGCGGTTGTACCCGCCGTACACGAGCTGGGCGATGACGTTGTTCGAATTGAGCGCGGGCACCACGAAATTATCCAGCGAATCCTTGATCGCGTAAATCCTGGGCGTGCGCATGGCATCGCGCATGAGGATGCCGATATCGGCCTGCTGGCGGTTGAACCAGGATTTCGTGTAAGCCATGTTCACATTGACCTGCACGTATTTGCTGACTTCCACGCTCACGTTGGCGCGGGCGTTGTATCTGCGGTAGCCGAGGTCGAGGTCGGAGGGTACGTATTTGTTGCCGAGCATGTTTCCCTGGTTCACATATCCGACGGAAAGCAGGTAGCTGGTGGATTTGCCGCCGCCGGTGAGGCTGAGGCTATGATTTTGCTGCGGCGTGGATTTGCGGATCATTTCGCGGAGATAGGCGGGCTCGGAGCCGCGGGTCTTCCAGTAACTGATCTGTTCCGGCGCGTACTGAGGCGTTTTCCCGGAATTCACGAGCGCTTCGTTTTTGAGGGTCATGTATTCCCAGCCTTCCACCTGCCGCGGAAGCGCCGTGGGCGTTTGCCAGCCGTACATGCCGTTGTACTGGACGGAAGGCCGCTGGTCTTTGGTGCCACGCTTCGTCGTAATATAGATCACGCCGTTTGCCGCCTGCGAACCGTAGATGGCCGAAGAAGCCGCGTCCTTCAGCACCGAAATACTTTCCACATCGTACGGGTTGAGGTTCTGCAAACCATCGCTGGCCTGTACGCCGTCGATAATGATAAGCGGTGCATTGCCCGTCAGCGAGCCTACGCCGCGGATATTGAGCACCATGGAAGCGCCCGGCTCCGCGGTGGCTTGTTGCAGCGTGAGGTTGGGCGCTACGCCCTGCAGCGCCTGGAACATATTGGTGACGGGCCGGCTTTCGATATCCTTCGTGGAAATGGTGCTGATGGCGGCGGTCACCTGTGTTTTCTTTTGCGAGCCGTATGCCGTGATCACCACTTCGCTGAGCGCCTTCGAATCGGATTTGAGCAGCACGGTCAATTGGGTGCGGCCGCCGATGGGCACCTCCGTGGAAAGGTACCCCACAAAGGAGCAGACGAGGATCCCGTTCGCTTCTTCGGCGGGGATTTGCAGCGAGAAATCGCCGGTTTCGCCAGACGCTGTGCCTACAGCAGGTTTGCCTTTGAGGCGGATACTAACTCCGGGAAGACCTTCGCCGTTTTCGCCCACCACCCGGCCTTTAATGGTGACGTTTTCCTGCTGCGCGAATACGGCGGCTGTTACGTTTCCCTGTTTGAGGATGATCTTGTTGTTGATCAGTTCATACCGGATGTCCAGCGGAGAAAGCAGCATATCCAGGATCTCGCTCAACTGGCGGTCTTTGACATGCAGGGTGATTTTCCGCGAGATGGCGATTTCGTCGTTGGAATACACGAAAACATAAGGCGTTTGCTGCTCGATGCGGTCCAGGACAGACGAAAGTTTTTCGTCGCGCACCTGGATGCTGAGGCGGTTTTCCGGTTGTTTGCGGGGATTGTCGCGGGACGGGTCCTTCGATTGCCGGACGGTGCTGGCGGCCCATGCGTCTTGCGCATGCAGATCGAGCATACACAGGAAAGCTGTGCTGAAGACGATGGCGCGGAGCAACGAACGGAAGCGACCCGGCTTGCAGAGCGGTCTTACTTTCATAACGTTAACATGTGTTGATAATAGGAACGGATACTTTATTCACTGATCAGCAGGGTGCTGTCTGTGATGGTATATCGGAAATTTTTGGATCTGGAAAGGTAGAAGAGGATCTCGGGCAGACTGTTGTTCCGGAAAGCGCCGGTCATGCGGTAATAGCGGGGCGCGTCGGAATTGAACTGTACTTTTTTCCCGAAGGTCCTTTCGAGTTCGCGGCAGATGTCTTCGAGGGAAGCGTCGCGGAAAACGAGGCCGCCGTCTGTCCAGGCGCGGTCTTCATCGCCGCTGGTGGCGGATTTTTCCGGTCGTTCGCCTTCGTGATGCCAGGTAACTTTTTCATCGGGTGTGATGTAAAAGGTGTCTGGTGCGCGGGCGTCGTCGTATTTCGGGATGAAGGCGACTTTCCCGGTGCTGACGGATGTTTGCACGGGTTCGTTATCGTAGGCGCGGACGTTGAACGAGGTGCCGAGTACGCGGATGGTGCCTTTGCTGAGGTGGACGATGAACGGTTTTTGCGGTGAGCTGGCTACCTGGAAGAAGGCTTCTCCGGTGAGGAACACTTCGCGGCTGCGGGGCCCGAACTGTTCGGGGTATGATAATTTGGAATCTGCGTTGAGCCAGATTTTGCTACCGTCTGCCAGTTCGAGGACGGCGCGGATGGCTTTCCCGTTTTGCCGGTGGAGCCATTGCAGGGTGTCTGTTGCCGGCTGGAAAACTATGGTGTTGGGAATTGGTGTTTTCGACGGGCCCCAAAGAGCCCAGGCGCATCCGATGAGCAGCGCGGCGGTAGCGGCGACAGACCACCATTTCCAGGCGTTTCCTTTCCGCGATGCGACGGAGATTTCCGGGGATCCGGTATTGGATGGGAGCATGCGTTCGGTAGTATTTTCCGGAGTGTTTGGGCCCGCGGAAGGGATGTTGCCGGTCGCATTTTCAAAGTTGTTGAGGTTGGATGAGGGATCGTTTGGATGGAGGTTGCTGAGGAGGTTTTGGGGGTGTTGGATGAGGGATTTGATTGGCGGTCGCTGGCGAATGGGTTGGATGAGGAATCAGCTACCCGGTTGACGTCGGAGTTTTGGAGGGTGTTGGATGAATTATTCGCTGCGCGGTTGCTGGCGAATGTGTTGGATGAGGAATCAGTTAGACGGTTGGCATTGGCTATGTTGGATGAGGACTCAGATACGCGGTTGCCGTCTGAGTTTTGGGGGGTGTTGGATGAGGGATTTGATTGGCGGTTACCGTCGAATTTGTTGGATGAGGAATCAGTTGGACGGTTGCCGTCGATTGTGTTGAATGAGGGATCAGAAACACGGTTGCCGTCTGAGTTTTGGGGGTGTTGAAATTCGGAGATGAATGCGACTCATTAGAACGGATCCTATCGAGCAGGCGCGTGAGGGCTTGCTCGGTGTCTGCCGAGGCATGAATGGGCGTATCGGAGCAATAGCGCTGGATGAGTTGTGCGCGCGATTGCTGCGAGGGATCCTGGGCGAGGAGGTTCTCCAGTTCGCGCAGGTCTGCATCCGAAGCTTCGCCCGCCAGCCGGGCCGCCAATAACCGTGTGATTCTTTCTTCGTTCGTCATCATTCATACATGGAACCTTTCAGACGTTGGACGGCCAAATGCCAAACCGGTTTCGGATTTCCGCGAACCGTTGCAACGTTGCCCGCTGCCTGATGGTCAAATTCATAAATATTACTTCCTTACTGATTCATCCGATGGATGTGATGTAAAATCTTCACTCCCCTACCTTCCCCTATCCTATCTATAATCAATGGTTGAAATTTTTCAACTTCAGATTTGAATTATTTCATAACACCCTGACATACAGCGAACATTCTGACGCAAGCGATCTATAACCATCATTCCAACTCAAATCCAGTTTATCAAAACAATTCACCGATGTTCGTACTGAAAATTTCCACTTCCAGTTCATTTGTCACATCATCTATCAACCCAACGCGATCCAGGCATTCAAACCAGTTCTAAAACCTCACCTGACAAGCTTTTGAATGTTCTTCCGGCATGACATTTTCAATCAAACCAACAACAAGTCTCTTTCACTTTTAATATTCACTTTTTGTCTGAAACCATTATCTGACATACATTTCGATATTCTACCTTCATCAGCATTCTCCATCAAACCAACAACAATTTCATTCACCCCAATCTTCACTTTCCACCTGAATCCTCTACATGACAAGCTTTTGAATATCCTTCCTGCATAGGTTTCCCCTTCTCAATCCATCAATCCCCATTCACCCTAATATTCAAAATCCCCATCACGTTCCTCCTTTCCGGAACTTCTCCGGCAGCCACTGGCCCACGGCGGCCTGCAGGCGGCGAACGGCACGTACGAGCTGCGTTTCCACGGTGCGGGGCGAAATGTTGAGTATCTGGGCCACCTCTTTATACCGGAAACCTTCTTCCTTGATAAGCCGGAACACTTTACGGCATTGATCGGGCAATTGATTGACTTCCCGGTCCAGCCGCGCCACCATCTCCTTCCATTCCAGGTCGCGGCCGGGATCGTTGCCGTTGGACAATTCCCACTCGCCATTGCCCATGGGCATCACCCGCATCACGGAATACTTCTCCAGGTAATTGTACGCCGCATTCCGGACAGACACGAACAGGTACACCTCCAGGTTCGCTACCTCCATCAACTGCGCACGCCGCTCCCATATCCTGACGAACACGTCGGACACCACTTCTTCCGCAGCTTCCCGCGAATGCACATATTGCTGGCAAAATCGAATTAGCCGATCATAAAAAAGCCTGAACAGCGATGCAAAAGCTTGTTCGCTGTCACAACGTGCAATTTGCGCTTGCAACTCCCGTATGTGTTTGTTGCTTTCCGGCATAAGCCTGAACCCCCTGTTCCTGGTTTTTTAGTTTGGCTACGAATATCAGTTTACCGACCTGGTTGATGCGCGGCGTGGAAACCGCTTTTCGAGATAAGGACAGGCAAATTGGGAAAATTACTGACAAGGCGTAAAAAAAATTTCCAGCGGCCTTTTGGGGCATAAAAAAAGGCGATGGACATTTTCCATCGCCTTTCTTAATATTTTGAATATCAATTTACTAAGCCGCACTGCGCTCTTTCTTCGGCACCGCGATCTTCGCTGTAGCCGTCTGGCGCAATTTGATCATGCCCAGGAAATCCATCACGCGCATCACCGGGTAGGTAGGATCGAACTCGAACCATTTCTTCGCGAAATTGGCGCTGTCCTTATGCTTGTGGTGGTTGTTCTGGAACAGTTCGCCCAGCAGGAAAATACCCCAGGGCTCAGAGTTACGGGAATGATCGCCGTTGTCGAAATTGCTGTAACCGTATTTGTGACCGCACCAGTTCACAATAGCACCCTGGATAGGGCCCATGAGGAAGTGGATCGGCAGCAGGAAATACCACCACCAGGCCGCGCCGGCGAAAATCACATAAAACGCAATATAAATAGCAATCCAGGTTAAACGGGTTGCACGGTGGTCACCGAATTTGTCCATACCATTCCAGATCGGCAGCGGATCTTTGGTAAACTGCTCTGCAGGCAGTTTATCGCCCGATACAAAACCAGCATAAATCTCGCGGGTATGGATCATCATATGCCAAACGTCCTTAAAGAAGTGCGGGCTATGCGGATCGTGCTCCGTATCGCTATATTCATGGTGCATACGGTGCATCACACCGTAAGCGCGGGGGATCAGGTAAGACGAGCCCTGGAAAAACCAGGTGCTGAAATAAAACACACGCTCCCAACCTTTGCTGGTGTCGTACATCTGGTGAGATGCATAACGGTGAAGGAAAAATGTATGGAAGAAGAGTGATAAAAACCAATGTGAGAAGAAAAAGATCAGTATCGCAGTCATGAACGCCTCAATTTTAGTGTTGAAAGTTGAACCGCAAAGGTAACCCATAAATCCGGCCTAACCTAATAATCAAGTCCCCCGCCAAAAATTAACCCCTTCTTAATGAATATATTATTACTTGATATGTGCCGCCCTATTTCTCCCCGATCCGCACCCGCCGCAATTCCAGCGTATTCAGCCCGTCGCTGCTGAGGCCCAGCACATTAGGCTGCCGGAACCGCATCACCATATCATAAAATACCGGCACCACCGGCGCGTCTGCCACGATCATCCGGTCCATCTCCTGGTACAATTTATACCTCACGGAATCGTCATTTTCCTGGAGCGCACGTTCGTACAGCTTGTCGTACGCAGGATTGCTGTACCGCGTATAGTTCGGCGGCGCGGGGTTCTTACTGTAGAACATCGCCAGAAAGCTTTCCGCATCGGGATAATCCGCGATCCAGCTGGCGCGAAAAAACGGTACGGCCGATTTGGCCACCAGGTCTATCAACGGCCCCCGCTGCATGACTTCCACCTGCACTTTCACCCCCAATTCCTGCAACTGCCGCGCGGCATAATCGGCCAGGTCGGCATACAACGGTATCGACACCAGCGTGATCACCGGCATCCCCTTCCCGTTCGGGTACCCTGCTTCCGCCAACAGCTTCCGCGACCGCGCAGGATCGTAATAATATCCCTTTACCGCCGCCGTATCGAAAGAAGGCAACCCCGCCGGCACAAAGCCCGAAGTGGCCGGAATGCCCTTGCTGTTGCGCAAATAAGTCAGCATTTTCACCCGGTCGATCCCGTAATTTACCGCTTGCCGGACGCGGAGATCGCGGAGGGGACTGCCTTTCACTCCCGGCTTTCCGGGATCCATGACGATGCCGAAATATTCCGTGCTCAGGTAGGGCGTTTTCATCATGACGATCTTCCCTTCCCATTCCTTTTTCAGCTCGCCCTGCCGGGTGATCACTTCGTCTTTGAACGTGGCATCAATTTCATTGATGAAATCCAGCTGGCCCTGGCGGAACAGAAGGAATTCCGTGCCTTTGCTGTCTACGAACGATATCTGCACCGCGTCCAGGTACGGCAGGCGCCGCCCGGTTTCGTCAATTTCGTGGTAACGGGGGTTTTTATGCAGCACCAGCGCCTGGCCTTCGTCCCAGAAAAAGAACCGGAACGGCCCGGTGCCCACCGGATTTTTCCGGAAATCCTTCCCGTAATGCGCCACGATTTCCTGTGGCACCACGCTGCAATATTGCATGCTCAGAATGCCCATGATGGGCTGGAATGGCTGGAGCAGCCGCAGGCGGAAGGTACTGTCGTCCAGCGCGGCGAACCCTGTTTCCGGGTCCACTTTCCCGTTGAACACCCAGGCGCCGGACGAAGCCGTGGCGGGGTCCATGATCCTGCGGAAACTGTACACCACGTCCTGCGCCGTCATTTTCCTTCCAACGCCGCCCGGAAAGAGCGGATGGTCGTGGAAATGGACGTCGGTACGGAGGTGAAAAACGTATTCTCTGCGGTCGGCCGAAACGTCCCAGCTTTTGGCGAGCGATGGACGGATGTTGAGCGCACTATCCGTTTCCACAAGCGTGTTGAACACCTGCCGCACGGCCCACATGACAGCCTGGTTTTTGGCGAAGGCGGGATCCAGCGTGGGGATGCCGCCTTCCTGGTTGTAGCGGAACACCATTTTGTCGCCGGAGCGGCGTTGGCCGCAGGCGCAGAGGATGATCAGCAGGAAGAGAACGAAATATCTCATAGTCGAAGGCATCAAGGTAATCAGTTTTCGGGGGAATGACAAGGCCGTGTTGCCGCCTGTCAAAAAAATGCCGGACCGTCTCCCCCAACTGGATTATATTGCCGTTTAAACTTTACCTGTATGATGAGGCTGCTGCCCTTCCTGCTGACGTTGCTCACCGTCTCCAACGCTTTCAGCCAGCATAACCAACGTTTTACGCGGCAAGACACGCTGCGCGGCACCCTCGGGCCGGAGCGCGCCTGGTGGGACGTAACGTTTTACGACCTGCAGGTCCGCGTTTACCCCGACACCAAATCCATCGAAGGCACCAACGTGATGCATTACCGGGTAACGGGCGCGGCCAATCGCATGCAGATCGACCTCCAGCAACCCATGGAGCTGAAAAAGGCGGTGCAGGACGGGAAGGAACTGACGTTCGTGCGGGAAGGCAATGCTTTCTTCATCGACATGCCGGCCAACCAGCCAAAAGGCCAGGTAAAGTCCATCGCGCTCACGTTCGGCGGCAAGCCCCGCGAGGCGAAGAATGCGCCCTGGGACGGGGGCATCGTCTGGAAAACCGACTCCCTGGGCCGCCCCTGGATCGCCAGTGCCTGCCAGGGCCTCGGCGCCAGCGTGTTCTGGCCCAATAAAGACCATCAGTCCGAAGAGCCGGACAGCATGCGTATTGCCGTTACCGTGCCCGCGCAACTTACCAATGTGTCTAACGGCCGCCTGCGCTCCGTGAAAGACGGACCGGAAGGTACCCGCACGTTCACCTGGTTCGTCGCCAACCCGATCAATAACTACGACGTTGCCCTCAACATCGGCCACTACACACATTTCTCCGATACTTTCAAAGGCGAGGCCGGCACGCTGCCCCTCGATTTCTGGGTGCTGGATTATCACCTCGCTGCCGCTAAAAAACATTTCGGCGTCGTGAAGCCCATGATGCAGTGCTTCGAGCACTGGTTCGGCCCCTACCCTTTCTATGCAGACAGCTACAAACTCGTGGAAACGCCGCACCTGGGCATGGAGCACCAGAGCGCCGTGGCGTACGGGAACCAGTATAAGATGGGCTATCGCGGCAAAGACCTTTCCGGGTCGGGCTGGGGACTGAAATGGGACTTCATCATCATCCACGAAACGGGTCACGAATGGTTCGGCAACAACATCACTACCAAAGATATCGCCGACATGTGGGTGCATGAATCCTTCACCAACTATTCCGAAACGCTTTTCACCGAATGCCGCTATGGCAAGGAAGCCGGAAATGCTTACCTGCAGGGCATCCGCAAGAATATCGCCAACGATGTTCCCATCATCGGGCCTTATGGTGTTAATACCGAAGGTTCGGGGGATATGTATTACAAGGGCGCGAACATGCTGCATACCATCCGGCAGATCGTGGGTAACGACGAAAAATTCCGCCAGGTATTGCGCGGACTTAACAAGACCTTCTGGCACCAGACGGTGACCACGGAACAGGTAGAGGATTATATCAACAAAACGACCGGCATCAATTTCGATAAGGTTTTCGATCAGTACTTACGGCATACCCAACCGCCCGTTTTCGAATACGCCGTCGCCGACGGACAGCTGAAATACCGCTGGGTGGCGGATGTAAAAGGGTTCGACATGCCGCTGCGCGTGACCGCCGGCACGGGCAAACCCATCCTGCTGGAGCCTACCGGCGAATGGAAGGCGATGCCGTTGAAAGACGGGGCCAGATTCACGATCGATCCGAATTTCTATATCCTGGTAAAGAAAAACTAACCGATATAAGCGCGGAGAAAGCGCCCCGTTTGTGATCCGGGATGCGTCAGCAGTTGTGCCGGCGTGCCCTGGAACACAATGGTGCCGCCATCTCGCCCGGCGCCGGGCCCCATGTCGATGATATGGTCTGCCTGGCTCACGATGTCGAGATTGTGTTCCACTACGATCAGCGTATTGCCCCTGTCCACGATCCGCCGGAAAATCCCCAGCAACCGTTCCACATCGCTCATGTGCAGGCCCGTCGTAGGCTCATCCATCACAAACACCTGGTTGGCCGCGTCTTCCAGCCGCATGGCGAGTTTGATGCGCTGGCGCTCGCCGCCAGACAGCGTGCTGAGCGGCTGTCCCAGCGTGAGATAGCCCAAACCCACGTCCGCCAACCGTTCCAGCATACCGGAAATAGCGGGCGATGACGCGAAGAACGGGATGGCTTCGCTGACGGTTTGCCGGATAGTTTCGTATATATTCTTCCCGTTATACCGGTATTGCAACGTTTCCGCTTTGTAGCGTTTCCCACCGCATTCTTCGCAGATGGTGGTGATGGGGTCCATGAAGGCCAGGTCGAGCGTGATTTCTCCTACTCCTTTGCACACGGGGCAACCGCCTTCAGAATTGCTGCTGAACAGGGCAGCCTTCACGCGGTTGTGCCGGGCGAACATCTCCCGTATCTCGTCGAAAATACCCGTATAAGTGGCCATGTGCGAGCGTTTGCTGCCGGTGATGGCCGACTGGCTGATACGAACGGCCGTGGGCACCTGTTTGGGCAATACCCCATTCACCAGGCTGCTTTTCCCCGACCCGGCCACGCCCGTCACAACCGTCATTACGCCCGTGGGGATTTCCACGTTTACGTTCCGGAGGTTATGCAGTTTGGCATTCTTGATGGAAATGGAACCGCTTGCGGGCCGCGGCAAATCGTTGATCGTCCGTTTCCGGCTCCAGTAGCGGCCCGTCAGCGTATCGGCTTCCTGCAGCTCTTCCAGCGTTCCTTCGAAAACGATCCTCCCTCCTTCCGTTCCCGCGCGCGGCCCCATGTCTACCACATGATCGGCCACGGCAATTACATCGGGATCATGTTCCACGACCAGTACCGTATTTCCTTTGTCGCGCAGCTGGAACAGCAATTGGTTCAGCTGGTGAACATCGCGCGGGTGGAGGCCGATGCTGGGCTCGTCGAGGATATAGGTCATGTCTGACAGGCTGCTGCCGAGGTGCCGCACCATTTTGATGCGCTGCGATTCCCCGCCGGAAAGACTGCCGGTTTCGCGGTCGAGCGTCAGGTAATGCAGGCCGATGTCGGTCATATGCTGTAAACGTTCCCGGATGGCTTTTACCATCGTTACGGCGCGATGATCGGTAATGGTGGCGATGAAATCCGCCAGTACGGGGATTTCCATGGCTGCGCAATCCGCGATATTGTACTTCCCGATCCTGCAGGAGCGCACTTTTTCGTTGAGGCGCGAACCTTTGCACGACGGGCATTTGCCGCGGGTGAGTATTTTCTCGAAATCGGCTTTGTATTTACCCGTCATCGCTTTTGAATCTTTGGCGAGGTAGCTCCTTTTGAAGCGCGGAACGATCCCTTCATAAAACTTCTGCGACTGCGGCCAGCAAGGCAGCGGATCGGTGAGCCTGATGTTGTCGGCGTAAAGCAGGTTATGCCATTCTTCTTCGGTGTAATCTTCGAGTTTTTTGTCGGGATCGAAGAGGTTGGAACAGGCGTAGCGGGAGAACCGCCAGCCGCCTTTGGCAAACGTGGGGAACAGGATGGCACCGCCGTTGAGGGATTTGGTGGTGTCGAAAAACAGGTCCGTATCGAGTACAGACACCTGTCCCAGCCCGTCACATTCCGGGCACATGCCGTTGGGATGGTTGAAGGAGAAAATGTCGGAATAGCCGATGAAAGGTTCCCCGATCCGGGAAAACAGCAGCCGCAGCAGTGTAAAGATATCGGTAGCGGTGCCCACGGTGGAGCGGGCGTTTCCGCCGATCGGTTTCTGGTCAACGATCACTGCCGGCGAGAGGTTTTGCAGTTCATCCGCTTCCGGTTGGCCGTAGTGCGGCAACCGGTGGCGGATGAACGAAGGAAAAGTCTCATTCAGCTGGCGTTGCGATTCCGCGGCGATAGTATCGAATACGAGCGATGATTTCCCGGAGCCGGAAACGCCGGTAAAAACGGTGATCCTGTTCTTGGGGATACGCAACGAGATGTTCTTCAGGTTATGCTCGCGCGCACCTTTGATGATGATATGGTCTTTCCGCATGGTTCCCGATATTTCGGGAAATCACTTCAATTCCCGTACCGTAATCTGCGCTTTCCCGTCCATCTCCCAGCGGTCCCCGGAAACGGTCAGCGTATCGCCGGGCTTGGCGGACCTGTACTGCGCATGATCTTTCAGATTGGCATGCGAAATGGTTACATGGTACACCGAATCCTGTGCGGATTTGATCACGGCGGTGTAGCCATCTTTCCCCATCATCACTTCCTGTACCACGCCTGTTACGGCTCCCGGCGCTGCGGCTTCGGCAGGCGCCGGTGTTGCGGGTTGTACCGAATCGCCGGTAGTAGCCGCGTTTTCCTGTTGGGCGTTATTACTGTTGCAGGCCATTATTGCACTGGCGGCCATTGCGGCCATCATGATCCCGATTTTCATAAGACTGATTTTTAAGTGGATGAAATTACGGAATCTCCGGGAACGGGCGCCACCATAAAAAAGGCCGCACCATGGAAAGTGCGGCCTTTTTCGGGTATGCATATACCGGGTTATTCCATCGTGGGATTGAACGTTCCGCCCCAATTGTTGTTTTGCTGCAACTTGGCGTTTCGGTCGAGCACATCTTTCAGGATGGGAAAGAAATAGTACGTGTCCGGCACGGAAGTCACTTTCACACCGGTGCGGGGCACCTGGAGGAGACTGTATTTGAAGTTGGCTTCCGTCAGCTGGTTGGCGGTGGCTTTCGCGCGCGCTTCGCTGATGGGCATTTCCGATCCGTCAGGATTGATGGCGATGGCCTCCACGCCCCACTTCGTGAGGTTGTTCAGCCGGTTCAGCATGCGCAGCCTGCGGAGGTCCCAGAAGCGTTGGCCTTCGAAGCATAGCTCGATGTTACGCTCGTCCAGGATGGCTTCCCGCATTTGATCGCGCGTGGTGGCGGTAATGCCGTAGTTGCCATTCGTTCCCGGCTCGATGCCCGCGCGCTGGCGGATCTGCTTCAGGATATCGAGCGCATCCGCCAAGCGACCGGTTTCGTTGGCGGTTTCAGCGTAGTTGAGCATTACTTCCGCGAACCGCATCAGCACAAAATCCACATCGTATTGCTGCACTTCCGCCTGTTTGAGGCGCAGCAGGCTGTTTTTCAGCACAAAAAATCCGGTGTAGCGGTCGAGGTTCGTGGAGTTGATCTGCGCTTTGGGATTGATACCATAGTCGTCGAGCTCATGCGCCACGCCCAACGCCGTGTACTGGCGCTTGTCGGCTTTGCCGGAAACGGCGTAGGGCTTGCCGTTCCATACCACGGATTTGTTGAACCGGGGATCGCGGTCTTTCCAGTAGTTCTGCAGGAAGTCGGCGTCCGATTTATAGTAAGCCCCGGAATTGTCGTTGTATTTCTTACCGTCCTTCATGGGGAACGTTTTCACGAACTCCCAGGTGGGCACGGCAAATGCGGGGCCGCGGCTTTCGGAACCGGGGCGAACGCCATTGTCCCACTCCGTGGTCTTGTTCGGGTATTGGTTCACCACGGCGAAGACGGTCTCGGTATTCTTCTCCTGCAGCGCGATGTTGCTATAATCCTCCACCAGTTTGAAGCCCAGGGCTTTCAGATCGTCGTACGCCTTTTTGTTGGCGGTATACGCTTCTGCCCAATACGCATTGCCCCAGGGGTTGGAGGGGTTGAACTGCGGAGAAGCTTTATACAGCAGCACTTTCGCTTTGAACGCGAGGGCAAAGGCGCCGTCGATCCGGCCATAGTCGGCCGAAGAAGTGGCGATTTTGGGCGGCAGTTTGGCGATGGCGTCGTCCAGGTCTTTGATGATGAGATCGAAGCATTCTTTGGTGGAGTTGCGCGGCGTATTGAGGTCGTCGGTTTCGCGGTCCTGCGGTTTGGTGATATACGGTACGCCGCCATGGTGCATGACCATGTCGAAATACGCGTAGGCGCGCATGAAGAGCGCCTGGCCGAGGATCCTGTCCTTAACGTCTTGTTTCAGGCCGCCGGTCAGTACTTTGGTGGCCGCTTCGTTGATCAGCCGGATACGGCTATAGTTCCAGCTTTTGAATTCGCCGTTCGTGATGGTCACGCGGTCGGGATAGAAGAAGATGCCTGCCATCTGTTCGCTCTTCTGTTCGAGGCCGGGGCTCCAGTTCCCGAACATGGGATAGATATTGGTTATGAAGGCATTGGCCAGGTTCTCGTCGTTCCAGACCTGTTCGGGGCTATAGCCCTCCAGATCGTCTATCTCCAGCACTTTTTTGCAGGAGGCGAACATCCCGCCCAGCAGTAATATGGCTATTAATGTCTTTTTCATGATCATGCGTTTTACTAGAATCTGATGTCAGCTCCTACGGTGAAGGTTTTCATGAGAGGATAAGAATCGTAGTTCTTTTGTTCCGGGTCATGAAACTCGTTCATGGGCGAAATAGCGAAAAGGTTGGTACCGTTGAAGTACAGTTGCGCGCTCGTGAGGCCGATGGTACGCACCCAGTTCTTGGGCAGGCTGTATCCCAGGTTCAGCATCTTCATGCGGAGATAGGCGCCACTGCGCATCCAGAAGTTGGTGGCCACGCTGCCGGACTCCTGCCAGTTGCTGCCGACAGGGCGGGGATACTTCGCATCGGGGTTCTCGGGTGTCCATACATCGTCTGCCCAGATGGGGTAATACGGACGAACGCTGCCACCGTGCTGGCGCATACCTGCACCTTCCTGGTTGCTGATCACGCGGTCGTAAGCGGTAACGCCCTGGAAGAACGTCTGCAACGCCCAGTTTTTGTAAGACAGGTTGAGGCCCAAACCGAAGTTCACGCGGGGGGTGGCGTTGTCGGAGAGCAATTGCATATCGTTGTTGTCGATCTTGCCGTCGGGACCGGGCGCATAGTTTTCGCCGCGGATATCTTCGAACAGGATGGCGCCGAGGTACGGATTACGGCCGTATTGCTTGAAACCCTTGGCCAGCAAACCATCCAACTGCTCCTGCGTGCGGATGAGGCCGAGCGACCGCAGGCCTACGATCCTCGTTTCCGGCCGTCCGATGCGCGATTCGAAATTACGCAGGCCGTTGGGGCCCAGCGCGGCGTCTTCATCATAAATATCCCAGCGGTCTTTCACATAGCCAACATTGGCATTGATGGAGTAATTGATCTTTCCGGAAGCAGCTTTGTCGCGCCATTCCAGCGTCAGCTCACCCCCTCTCCAGGAACGTGCCGCATAGTTTTCAGGCGCCAGCGACTGGCCATAGTTGTCCGGTACGCGCACCTGGCGGTAACCGAGGATATCGGTTTCCTTGCGGACGAACACGTCTACCGTACCGTTAAAGCGGCCACGGAGGATGGTAAAGTCGATACCTGCGTTATAGGAAGCGGATTTTGCCCACGTCAGGTTCGGATTGGGCGTAGCGCCGGGAGCGATACCCTGGTAGAGGCGATCGCCAAACATATAGCTGCTGCCGTTCACGATCCGCTGGCGGAACGAGAAGGGCGATATCCTGTTGCCCGCAGCATCCAGGTCGTTACCCGTGGTACCGTAGGAAGCGCGGATCTTCAGGTCGTCGAACGCACGCGTGGCGTTTTTGAACCAGGTCTCTTCCGACAGGCGCCATGCGGCAGACACAGACGGGAAGAAGCCCCAACGGCTATTGCTGGGGAACAGCGTGTTACCGTCGTACCGGAAAGAGAATTCGGCGATATAGCGGCTGTCGAAGTTATAGTTCACGCGGCCGATCCAGGACTGGCGTGCGCCCACGGAGTCTTTACCGCTGGAGTTGCGGAACTGCCGGTCGGTCGGATATGCGATAAACTGATCATACGGCGTGATGGGATTCTCCGCGCGGGAATAGGCGATGCTGCCACCGGTTTCCGACTGTTCGAATACCATCAACGCGTCGATGCCATGCTTGCCGAAGGTACGGTTGTAATTCAGGAACCAGTTCAACTGATAGCTCCACCAGGTGGAGATATTGTAATCCATGAAAGGCTGATTGGAACTGAATGTGAAAATGTTGGTCTTGTTCGGGTCTGGCGGGGCGGGAATGAAACGGTTGCCGTCCGGGTCTTTAGGGTTGAACACATAGTTCTTCTGGTAGGTGAGGAATCGCTTGCGCATGTAATCTTCCGCCAGGTAGCTGCCCGATACTTTCGTGGTCAGGCCTTTCACGTATTTGCCCAGATCGATGTCGATACCGAGGATGGAGTTCAGCTGGCGGTTGCGCGTTTTGATATAGCGGTTGCCGATCACCTGGTCGATCACGCTCCAGGCCTGCCAGCTGCCCATGGGCGTCTGCACCGGGTAATCCGTTACATAATTGACGGGCGTACCGTCGGCCAGCGTATAGAACGGGAATGTTTTGGGCCAGTTGAACGTTACACGGTAAAGATCGGATACATCGAAATCGTCGTCGCCGGTGAACGGCCAGTAGAAACGGTCGAGATTCTGCTGGTTAGCGGCAATGTTGAGGTTGATCTTGATCGCATCCGAAACTTTGGCGGTGACGTTGCTGCGGAGATTGACCTTGCTGTTGTCGAGGCTTTTGTAGGAACCTTTTTCTCCCCGGTAGCTCAGCAGCGAATAGTAGGTGATCTTTTCGCTGCCGCCGGCAACGCTGAGCGAGTGGCGGTGGCTGGACGGATCGCGCCAGATGAAATCGTGGACGTTGTAATGTTTGTCTTTGAAGTAGTCGAACTCTTCCTGGCCGTTGGGTTTCGGGGTACCGAGGAATTCGGCCACGCGGTTTTGGTAGGTGAGCTCGTCTGCCGCGGTGGTCTTGTCAGACAGCAGCTCGCGGGTGGGCCGTGCGGTGGTGTAGTTCGTCTGGAAGCTAAACACAGGTTTGCCGAGCGAGCCTTTCTTGGTGGTCACCAGCACAACGCCGTTACCTGCGCGGGAACCATACACGGCAGCGGTAGCCGCGTCTTTGAGGAAGCTCATCTGGTCTACTTCCGCAGCCTCGAGCGCGTCGAACGCTTCTTTGTCGCGCACCACCCCGTCTATCACATAAAGCGGTTCAGCAAAAGCGCCGCGGATGCGGATGCCCGCGGTAGAACCGGAAAGGCCGGAAGTATTGGTCACGTTGACCCCGGGTGCGCGGCCGGCGAGGGTATTGGAAAGGTTAGCCGGCGCCATGTTCACCAGTTCCTCCGCGCGCACGGCAGTAACCGGCCCGGTGAGGTTTACTTTCTTCTGCGTGCCGTAACCCACTACCACGAGCTCGTTGAGCCCTTTGGCGGCGGCGGTCATTACCACATCCAGCCGGTCCTGGTTGCCGACGGCGATTTCCTGGGTGTTGTAGCCCACAAACCGGAAGATAAGGACGGCCCCGTTGTCGGGCACGTTGAGGGAATACTCACCGTTGACGTTGGTGACCGTGCCGCTGGTGGCGCCTTTGATGGCGATGGTTACGCCGGGCAATCCGCCGCCGGTGCCGTCCGTAACGCGGCCCGTGATCTTTCGGTCAAAAGCTGCCGCTTCGTACGGCGCGCGGGCGATGCCCATGGAGGCGTAGCCCATCAGGAGGCAGACGGAAAGCGCCGCCGGGACGAGCCCCGCGATCCGCCGGACCGTCCGGTTACAGCCACTGTTGTGCTGCAGGGATTTCGATTGATGGAATAGCATATCGATTTGGTTTATGAAAAAGCAATGATGAACGGCTTTGGCATGTGCGCACGAAGGCGCAATCGGTTGCAGGCATGGCAATCCCGATCGGCGTTCTGCACGTCGTTTTTCGATGTTGAAATGGGATCGGATTTCCCCGGTCCGGGGAATACTAGCTGGCTAACCGCAGCAACGGGCTACGGCATGCATGGCTCACTGTCCAATAAATGCATCATACTTTCGTCAGGTTTATTGCTTAAATAGAAATGGTACGAATATTCCTTTGCCTGCCGGATGGATTCGTAAAAAACAATGTGTAATGATTCCTGTAAAAAACCTTTTCACTGTGACTAATGTCCATGCTTCGATTTGATTTTATTCGCTGTAAATAGAAAGTCGATAACCCAGGTGCAAGCGCACAAAAGCTATTTGAATGGAACTTGAAAAATATGGTCAAACACGACGGGTGCTATATGCTCGATTTACGGTTTCTCAATCCTGCACGCCGTTATGCCGTTTAAAATAGTGTTTTGCAAAAGATGACGATCAGAATTTGGTTTCTTTGCGTTGCTTACAAATATATTCTTAAAACTTTCTTTTCCTAACTTTTTTTAACAGATCGATATTATATTTTCTTCACTTTTATTAAAGTCTTTCAAACTTCTATAAAATTTTTCACCAAGTTTCATTTCCGAAATATAAAAAAGGCCCGTTTCCGGGCCTTCATGAAAAGTTGGCGGTTATGGCAGGATCAGGGGTACAACAGGTATTTCTTTCGCATCTGTTTGTATTGGCTTAAACCGGGCTCCCAGCTCTTGCGGATCTCCGCTTCCGACATTCCGGCTTCTATCTGTTTGCGGAATTCGCGCGTGCCCACCAGTCCGTCGATACTGTTGATCTGCCGGCTGTAACTCCGGTCGAAGAACTTCGATTTGTCGGGATATGCTTTATACAGCTCGATCATCCAGCCGATATTGAGCTGCCCCTTTTTGCGCCAGGGCGAAATATCGAAAGTCCGCAGATCGAGGCCGTAACAGGTTTCGTTCTGGTGGAGGGGCGTCTCGCTTTTGCCAGGCATGCTTACCGGCTTGAAACTGAAATCGTATTTCCCTTTCAGCGCCGGCGCGCCCAGCACGGTAAACGGCATATCCGTGCCGCGGCCCTGGCTGAGGATCGTACCTTCGAACATGCATAAGGATGGGTACAGTATGATCGACTGCTGTGTGTTCAGGTTGGGCGACGGCGCCACGGGCAGCACGTAATCCATATCGTGCCGGTAATTTTTCAGCTGGATGATCTTCAGGTTGCATTTCTTTTTGTTGCGCATCCATCCCTGCCCGTTGATCATCTGTGCAAACTCGCCGATGGTCATACCGTGCGTCATGGGTACAGGATATCGCCCGATCCCCGACTCCAGCGTCATATCCAGCACCGGCCCGTCTACAAACCCGTTGGGATTGGGCCTGTCGAGAATGATCAGCGTCTTCTTCGCATCGGCACAGGCTTCCATGATCTCGCGGAGGGTATTGATGAGCGTATAGAACCGGCAGCCCACGTCCTGCAGATCGAACACCATCACATCGATGGCGGCCATCTGCGCGGGCGACGGCTTCCTGCGGTTGCCGTACAGCGATATTACGGGAATGCCTGTCTGCGGGTCTATCTCGTCTTTCACCACCGCGCCGTTGCTGGCGTTGTTCCGGAAACCATGCTCCGGGCCGAAGATCGTTTTGATCTTCACGCCGCGCTTCAGCAAACTGTCTACAATGGGCTGATCGCCGATGATGGACGTTGGGTTGATCATCATGCCGACTTTTTTCCCTTTCAGCAGCGGCAGGTATACTTCCACCTGGTCTGCCCCCGTCCGGATGGGCTGCTGGGCCTTCGCGGCCGACAATCCCGCCACGGCGATCAATACGAGTAAATACTTCATAAACGTGATTTCGCTTTCCTTTCAGACAAACTTAACACTTACAGCCGTTATATTCCATCAAAAAAGAAAGGGCGCCCTTCGCAGCGGCGCCCCTATCCACACATCCGTTCCTTCGCCTCCCCGTCAAGGGAGCTCCTTCAGCCATTGTTCCGCGTAGGAACGGGCGGCTTTCACCGTTTCCGGCCCGGCGCGGAAGCATAGCTTCCAATCGCGGCTCCTTTTCTCCAGTGCGGGATCTTCAAAAACCATTTTACTGCCTTTCTTCACCAGTTTCGCGTTGAAATCGATATCGGATGTAAGTGCCAGAAAGGCTTTCAGGCGGAGCTTGAGCATCCCTTCCACGGTACCGGGATAGGTTTCCTCGTACTTCGCCAACTGGGCTTTGAACGCGGCCGTCGGGGGACCGGGCAGTTCGCCAACCATGGATTGAACGTATATCTTGTGCATCTTGTGCTTCGGGTCTTTCAACGCCGCAATGAGCTCTTTCATGGATTTCAGCGCTTCGCCGTAGCTTTCCTTGTACTCCGCTTCGGCGGTTTCGTGGATTTTCTCCAGTTCCTTGTAATCTTTTTCGGCTTTGCGGATGGCCGCTTTCAGTTTGGCGTTGCCGTCTTTCGGCGCGTCTTTTTCCCATTCTTCCACATACGCCGTTTTGTATTCCGGTGTGGAAACGTAGGCTTTGATGTAGTCGCCCATTTCCCTGACGGCCTGCGCACGTTCTTCGGGCGGGATCTGTTTGCCTTTATAAGCGCCTATGAGCTCGAGTTTTCCGGAAAGCAGGTTGCGGTCGATGGACTTGTGCGCATCTTCGTCCGTAACACCGAGGCGGGAGATGATGTTGCTGGCGCCGAACGCCAGGATGCCCGTGGCGAGCACGGCAATCGTTAATTTGATCATAGCTGAAAAATGTTAGGGGTAACCAATATGCAAAAGTATCGCTGCCGTTGTATCCGGGAGCGATGCCGCGCTCAGACCGTCGTTTCCATCCACCGAAACGCATTTTCCGCATCCTGAAACGTAAAAGCCCCCCAGCCAGTGAACTGGCCGCGGGGGCATGTATTTGTGTAACACCAGGAAAGCGGTGTGCCGGTCAGTTGCGGACCGGTTTGATAGCGCCAAAACTTCCTTCGCCATGGAACCAGCGCGCCGCCTGGCCCGTGAGCCAGAGGTAATAATCGCTGGCCAGGTCTGCGTCGATGCCGACGAACCGGCGGTCGCCATGTTGCGGCAACTCCCCTTCCCGGGCGCATTTGTATATCGCCGTGCCTTCATCTATCTCGTCGAACATGGCCACGTACAGCGACCGCGCGCCTGAAATCTTCGCGCCGGCCACCTGCTGCCAGAGGAAATCCCCTTTCAGCCGCGGAATGGAATTATACTGCGCCGGATCGTTTTTCAGGTTCCCCCAGCTGAACCCGGGGAACGCCAGCGGCACATAGGTAATGTTGTTGTTTTTGCACCACTGGATGTCGGCCGCCAGCTCCACGCCCGCCACCTGCGTGTAATTACCGCTGCTGTAGCGGCCCACGGCCCAGGGCATCACGATGTCCGTTTTCTTAATAAGCGCATGCAGGGCAGGATTGTTTTCCGTATCGTTGCGCATGCTCCGCCAGTAATACGGCACGCCCAGCATGACGGACACGCGTTTCTCCGGCCCCTTCAGCCTTCCCACCAGCTGGTCCACATCTGCCGTGGTATAGCGGCGATTGTCGTTAAAACCCACGCCCCAGAGCACTACCAGCGGTTTCTTGTTGTGCCGCAGGTAGGTGGGATGGGCTTTGTTGTCGAACAGGTTGAAAGTGGTCTGCAATTCTTTCCAGTCTTTCTCGATATACGCCACGTCTTCGGGCGCGCATCCGCTCAGGTCGTACATCACGCAGATGGCGCGGCCATGCTTTTTCGCAGCTTTCAGGGCGTTTTCGAGGACTTTGTTGAAATGCCTTTTGCCTTTGGGATTGGATTCCTTCACTTCCACCACGAAGCGCTGCATGAATACGCCGTCGATCCCGTAATCCTTCATCCATTTGAAATGCAGGTCTACGGTAGATTCGTCGTACGGACTGTACATATACACGTCTGACCCGTCGGCGTACTTGAAATCGGTCTTGTATTTCTGCGTGTACTCGGTCATATCCGGGTAGAAATCCACCGCGGAGCAACCGGGCTTGAAACCGCCGCAGTGGCCCATGCCGAGATGGTACCAGCCGCGGTCGGAGCCGTCGCCCTGCGCGGCGAACCAGCCCTGGTAGCCGGCCATGACGAGGTTGTCGTAAGCGGTGTACAGGCAACCGGATTCGTCGTACACGATCTCCTTCACAGGAGGCTGCGGTGGCGGAGGGCCTTCGCCGCCACTGTTGGAGCCGCTTTTGGCGCAACTCAGCGCCACGAGCGCGAGCGCGGATAAGAAAATGGTCTTTATCATAGATCGGAAGCATAAATGCCTGCGGAAGCGGATGCCGCCGCAGGCATGGGTTTACAGATCGAAGGGCACGGCCTTCGCGTAGTTCGGTTTGGATTCCACGGCATCGATGAGCGCACCGATGCGGAAGTAATAGGTTTTGCCGGGCTTGAGGATGTCGCGCACGTTCGGGCTTTGCAGGTCGATCGTGAGGGTGTACGTGGTGTTCGGGTCCGTCACGGCGTTGATGTCCTGCTCGGCGGCGGTGAGCCGGAGCGTCTCTCCCACCCTGAAATCGCTGTGGGCATACAGCCCGATCTTGCGGACGTTATTGGTCACCTGCTGTTGCAGCTTGAAGGTGGCCGTTACGATGTTGCCGTTTTTGGTGACGGAAGGGTTCACGATCCGGATGTACGGCGTCACGTTGAAATCCATTTTCGTGCGCCCGGCGATGCGGATGTCTTGCGGCTCCACGGGAATGAAGTTGCCGCGCACGGGCGCCACGGAATAGTCCGCTTCGAACAGCAACGAGTTTTCATAATTGCCGTCTGCCTTGAAGATGAGCCATTGCGGCTGCACGTTGTCCCATCCATGTTCCTTCAGTTCCACTACCGATCCGCGGATAACATCCTGCTCCAGCAGTTGTTTGGTACCGGCGTCATAAATACTGCCGTACAGGCCGGCGGTGGGCGCATCGTAGTTGTCTTTCTCGCACGCGGTGAGCCCGACGAGCAGCAAGCCTAATATAAAAGCGGTTCTTTTCATGTTCGTAGTTTTTTCGGATCAATACTGCGGGTTTTGTACCAGTCCGTTAGACGCGATACCGGGAATAGACCGGTAATACGAGCGTTCGGAGAAGGTTTTGGGCGTATAGTTCGGCACCACCACGCGCACGAAGATGTACTTGGTGGCGGGCAGCGCGCGCAGGTCCTGCAAAGGCAACAGCGAATGCACGACACGGTTGTTGAATTCGGTATGGTATTCGCGGCGGCGGATGAGGTCCCAGAAACGTTTGTTCTCGAACGCCAGCTCCACTCTCCTTTCCCGCTGCACATTCGCGGAAGTGAGCGCGATGGCAGTGGTATGGCCTGCGCGGCGGCGGATATCGTTCAGCGCCTTTGCGGCTTCCGCGGCGTTGCCCGTCCCGCTTTCCACCACGGCTTCGGCGTAGTTGAGCAGCACTTCGGCATACCGGAACTCGATGAAATCGGAGGTGCTCTGGTTCCAGCCTGCTACCACGGGCGCGGTATGGTTCATGAACTTCTTGAAGGAAAAGCCCGTCCGCGTGTTATTCCCGCCATACGAATCGAAACCGGAATACTGCGAGGTATTGGCCGCGCCATATGTGTAATACGTGTGCCCGTTGACGGTGATCTCCGCCTTGGTGCGGATCACGGCCTGCCCGTTGGGCTGCACGTAACCCGCCTGGATAACGATGGGAGTACCTTTCCACGCCGTTCCGGGCAGGATGGCCGTGCCCCAGAGGCGCGCGTCTTTCCCCTTGAAGATATCGTTGGGGGAATCGAACTGGAGATAGTGCAGGCCGGCGTTGAACCCGCCGTAATCGGTGACGTCGCCTTCGGTGGTGGTAACAACCGGGGATGACTGTCCCGGACGGTCATATCGTTCGTACAGGTCGATGAGGTCGAGCGTAGGGTTCATCCGCCCGGGGTGCGGCCAGCCGTTGGCGGATTGTGCGGGCTGGTACCAGATGTCGTAGTTATGACCGGTGAACTGCCCCGGCAATGTGAACCCTTTAATGAGGATCGTTTCCTTATCGCCACCGTTGGGATTGGCAAAGAGCATGCGGTAATTTTCCGCCGCCTCTTCCGGCGAAGCCGGATTCGCCCCGTACAGCGCGAATTGGCCCGACTGGATGATTAGTTCACTAGCCTGGATACAGGCGGTGTAATACGCCGCTGCGTCGCCGGCCGTCATCCCCACCAGTTTATCCGTCACGGCGGCACCCGACATGGGCGCACGGCCCCAGAATTTGGCGACAGACGCGGCATGCAGGGCAGCGCGCGATTTCAGTGCGGCGGCGGTGTACTTCGTAGCACGGCGACTTTTCCCGTCGCCCGGTTCCAGGTTGGCGATGGCCTGGTCGCACAGTTCCATTACATAGTCCCAGGTTGCTTTTTCCGTGCTGCGCGGCACTTTCAGGCTTTCCACATCGCCGGTGTATTGCTGGGTCTGCTTGATGAGGGGAACGCCGCCGTAGCGTTTCGCCAGGGCGAAGTAAGCATATGCCTTGATGAAGGCGCTCTCGCCGATGAGTTTTTTCTTATCGGCTTCGATCACGTCCAGCGTGGGAATGGCGTCTGCCAGGAGGTTCACGTCGCGGATGAGCTTGTAGCCCTGGTCCCACCACTGAAAATCCCCGTCGCCCACGAAATCGCCGAATTCGGAATGCACGGCTTCATCGGTGACCATGGCCGGCGCGAAGCCGCCGTTATTGGGATCGCCGCCGTTCTGATTGAAGCCTCCGCGGAAAAACGCGAAATCTTCGATCGGCAGCTGGTAATATAAGTTGGCCATGTAAAGCTTCACGCCTTCGGGATCGCCGAAGAGGTCTTTGGCCAGGATCTTGTCTGTAGGCTCGAGATCCAGCACAGACTTGCAGCTGAAGAGCGTCACGGCCAGCAGGCATGTCAGTAGTTTACGGTAATTCTGCATATCGTCCCGTTTTAGAAGTTAGCGTTGATACCGAAGTTGTAGGTCCGCATGAGCGGATAGTTGAACCCGGCGTTGAAGAGGCCTTCGAGCCTTTCGGGGTCGAAAGGTTTCACGAACGAATCGGCGAAGGTGAACAGGTTGAAGCCGCTGGCGTACACGCGGATGCGTTCCAGGCCGGCTTTGCGGTAAAGCCTGTTGGGAACGGTGTATCCCAGCTCGAGGCTCTTGAGGCGGAGGTACGATGCGTTGCGGCGCCATACGGAGCTTTCGGCGTACATCATGCCTACGTTGTAATTGAACCGGGTGGCGGGCCATTTACCGGCGATCCACTGGCTGTTGGGATCGTAGGCATCGGCTTTATGCCAGCGGTCGAAGAAATAGGCGGGCGTGTTGCCGCGGAAAGCGAGCACTTCGGCGTACACTTCGCTGAACCGGACGGTGTACATGGCCGCGCCCTGGAAGAGCATGTTAAGGTCGAAGCCTTTGTAGCTGGCGCCGAGCGAGAAACCATAGTTGATCTTGGGGTTCTTGCCGCTGGGGTTCTGGTTGTCGTTGGTACCGTTCTGACCGAGGAACAGCGGCAACAGGTCTGCGTCGTTGATCACCCCGTCGTTGTTCACGTCCTGGTACTTGAAATCTCCCGGCAGTTCGCGCGTGTTGGCCTGGTCGCCGCCCTGGATGGGGTATTTATTGATCTCGTCCTGCGTCTGGAACTGGCCGAGATAGGTGTATCCCCAAACAATGTCGTTATACCGGTTGGTACGCCCGTTGCGCCAGCGTTCGAAGCTGTTGCGCGGAAGGTCGCCTTCCTGGTAGAGATTCATGATGCGGGAATAGTTGAAGTTGGCGGAGATGTTGTACTGGAATTCGCCGATGCGGTTGTTGTGCCCAATGGTGAAATCGAAGCCCTGCACGCGGTCGCTGTTGAGGTTTTCTTCGGGGAGCGATCCGCCGAAGGTATTGGGCAGGGAAATATTCCTCCGCGCCAGCAATCCCGAACGGTTGCGACGGTATACATCGAACTCGAGGGTGAATTTATTCTGGAACAGACCGAGATCGATGCCGATGTTGATGATCTTCGAGGTGAACCAGGTCAGTTTCTCATTGGTGATCCCGGGCGAAGAGGCGCCACTGGTCAATGTTCCGTTTGCGAACTCATAGGTGCCGCCGCCCTCGGTCGAGAAGCCGGCGATGTACTGGAACGGTGCGCCCGCGTCTTCCCCTACCGACCCGTACGAAGCGTCCAGCTTCAGGTTCGATACCACGGGAAGGGCTTTCTGGATGAAGGGTTCTTCAGACAAGCGCCATCCGCCCGTCACCACCGGGAAGAATCCCCATCTGCGGTCTGGATGATAGCGGTAGGAACCGTCTTCGCGGAACGCGAATTCCACGATGTATTTCCGTTTGAAATCATACGAAAAACGGCCGATGTACGAGAGGTTGGCGAACTCGTTCTCCATCCCCGAATTCTCCTGCCGCGCACGGCTCGCCCGGTCTATCTGGTCGTTGGTGAAGAAATCGTAGTACCGGCGCAGATAAGCGTCCCGTCCCCAGTTCTGCTGCTGTTCCACCACCATGGTTGCGGCTACGTTGTGGTTGGCGGCGAAAGTCCGGGCGTAATTGATCTGCCCCTGGAGCGTAACGCGGTTGCCGTTGCCATAGTTATTGGAAATGGAGCCGTTACCGTCGCGCTGGCGCTCTTTCAGGTATTGGCCATTCACATATTTATAGAGGTCGTACGCTTTGCTGAGGTCTTTATTGGAATAGCTCGTAAGGTCGTACCCCGCTACGCCGCGGATGCTGAGCCCTTCCACGAAAGGTACCGTATAAGTAAGCGAGCCGGTGGCCTGTACGTTGCGGGTCACGCTTTCGTTATAGCCGGTGATGCCGCGCTGGCTCAGGATCACGGGGTTTTGGTTGCTGGGCGCCACCACGCTCGGGTATTCCGGGTTATTGTTGGCGTACACGCGGTCTGTGGGCAGGGAAACGCGGGTGCCTTTGAAGATGTTGAAGAAGTTCTCGCCGGGTACCGTCCGGTTATCGTACCGCCCTGCGATGAGGAGCTCGGCCTTCAGGTTGGGATGCAGCATGGTGGTGATGTTGGAGCGCAGGTTGAAACGCTTGTACCACATATCGTTGCTGCGGAGCAGGGAGTTTTCGTCGGCGTAGCCGAAGCTGAAGAAATACTGCGTTTTTTCGTTTCCGCCGGAGGCCGACAGGTTATGCTGTTGCTGCATGGCGGTGTTTTTCATGGCCGCGGCGTACCAGTCGGTGCTTTCGTAGCCGGGTTCCTGGTTCACCCATTTCTGCAGTTCGTCTTTGGTGAGGTACGGTGTTCCCAGGCTGAAGAGGTCTGCTTCGTTGCGCATCGTGAGCCATTCGCCGGCATTCGCCATGCGGGGCACGTCTGTCGGTTTCATGATGCCGACCACACCGGCGTAGTTGAAGTTCGCTTTGCCGGAAGCGCCTTTCTTGGTCGTCACGATCACTACGCCGTTGGCGGCGCGGAGCCCGTAAATGGCGGCAGACGCGTCTTTGAGGAAGCTCACGCTTTCGATGTCGTCCGGGTTGAGGCGCTGGAATTCGTTGGCCCCGTCCCGCGCGATGCCGTCGATCACGAAGAGCGGCGTACCGAAACCGCGGATGTTGATCATGTTATTGAAAGTGCCGGGCTCGCCGCCGAGCTGGCGGATCTGGAGGCCGGCTACCTTGCCCTGGAGTTTCTGGGCAAGACTGATGTTGGTCGTGGTCTGGATTTCCTTGCCGGAGATGTTGCTCACCGCGCCGGTTACGACTTCTTTTCGCTTCGTACCGTATCCTACGACCACCACGCCGGCGAGCTGTTCTTCGGTGGAGGTAAGGGCTACGTCGATCACGGAGCGGTTGCCGATCGTTTCGGAAACGGAAACCATGCCGAGGAACGCGAAATGCAGCTGGGAGGCTCCGTCAGGGAGCTGGATGAGGTATTGGCCCCGCGCGTCTGTAGTGACGCCGGTCCTTTTCCCGGCGGCGTCTGTCGTATATACGCTCACACCGGGCAAGGGGGGACCGTCTTTGCTTTCCTTCACCTTCCCGCTAACCGATCGTTGCTGGGCGATCAGGCTGAGGGGCAGAAGGGATAGCAGCATCAGTAGTACATGGATTTTCTTCATAACGTAAATGTTTTCATGCTGTTCATTTGGAAAGGATGATGAGTTCACTCCTGGAATAGCCGCGTGGCGGCTGGCGCCACTAGGGCGGGAACGTGGTCGCATAGTGCATAAGGGGAACGTTGATCTTGGTTAATAATATGTCGGAAACCTTTTATTCTGCGCCGAGCTTTTTGTTGGGCAGCGGCCCCATCTCCAGTTCCAGGTGCCCGCCGTTCACAAGGTCGGCGTGGGAGAACGAGAGTTTGGACAGCGGCTTGCCGTTGAAGCGTGCGCTTTGGATATATTTATTGACGATGGAACTTTTCGGTGCGGAAACCCTGAACGTTTTTCCGTTTTGCAGCCGGATGGAAACGCTGCTGAAAACGGGGCTCGTGATGGTGTATTCCGGGATGCCCGGTGTGAGCGGGTAAAAGCCCATGCTGGCAAAGACGACGAAGGCAGACATGCCTCCGCCGTCTTCATCGCCCGGGATGCCGAAGATGTTGTCTTTGAACCAGGTGTCCAGCAGAAAGCGGGTGCGCTTTTGCGTTTTCCAGGGCGATGCGGTGAAATTGTAGAGGAATGGAATATGAAAACTCGGCTCGTTGCCCATGGAAAATTGCCCCACGAGCCCCGTTGCATCAGGGAATTTGCTCCAGAATTCGTACTTCGAGCGGTCGAGGCTTTCGCGGAACAGCTGATCGAGCCGCGCTTCGAAAGCCGCTTTGCCGCCGTTGAGGGCGATGAGGTCGGGGATGTTCTGCTGCACCTGCCAGGCGTAGGTCCAGCCGTTGTTTTCGTCGTAATATTCGCGGCCGCCCATGCCGCCGTCGAACTTCGCGTCGATGGAGATCCAGTTGCCCTTATCGTCTTTCGGCAGGAACAATTTCTTTTCCGGGTGCCAGAGGTTGCGGTAATTCCGTCCGCGCGGCGCAAAAATCGCCGTATCGGAATTTTTCCCGAGGTCGGCGGCGAGCTGCGCCAGCGCCCAGTCGTCGTACGCATTCCCCAGCGTCACCGCCACGGCCTGCCGTTTTTCGAAGGAATGCACTTTCTCTACCGGCTCCTTTTCGCCCGGCGCCAATGCGGGGAAATATCCTTTTTCGTGGTAGAAATCGTCGAGCGGGGTTTTGTCTTCGTTCCGCCAGGGCAGCATGGTGGCGCTCACGGCATTTTTGCGCATGCCGGCATAGGCGGTTTCCATATCATAATGGCGGAGGCCTTTGCGCCAGGCGTCGAGGAACACGATGGTGGAATGGAAGCCGTTCATGCAGGCATGGTCGCCGAAAAGCACGGGAAACGTAGGCATCCAGCCACTTTGCTCGTACATTTTCACGTAGGATTGCAGCATGTCTTCTTCGCCTTTGGGGTCGAGGATCATGCGGAGGGGATGATGGGCGAGATAAGTGTCCCACGACCAATCGTCCACATAAAACGGCCGGTCCGTTTTCTCCACGCGTTTACTGTAACCGCTGTAATACTGACCGTTTTCCGTGACGTCGGTCATCCGTTCGTAGCAGCGGTACAGCGCGGTGTAGAAGGAACGTTGTTGCGCCGGGGTGCCGCCCTGCACGGTAATCTGGCCGATGGCGCGGTCCCAGGCTTTTTGTCCGGCGGCGGTAAACTGCGCGAAGCTGGATTTTTCCACTTCCTGTTCGAAGTTCCGTTTCGCCTGTTCGGGGCTTACGTAGCTGATGGCATATTTCAGTTCCAGGGTGCGCGCAGCGGATGAAAAGACCGCCGCGGCGCGGGGGCCTTCCTGCATCGCAGGTGTGGGTGTTTCGCTGAAGGCGCCGTACATATAGACCTTTACGTCGCCCTGCCAGGTTTCCATGCCGCGGATGCGGTTGCCGGGGAGGAACTCCAGCTGCGAGGGGCCCGGGTTATAGGCATCGAACAAAACCGCTTTCGGTTTCCCTTCCGGGAACGTAAACCGGAAAATCCCCGTCTTCTTACCCGCCGTAAATTCTACTTTTATCTCATCGTCGATCAGGTAGGTCGAATAATACCACGGACGGTTCACTTCCAGCTCATGGTCCCAGGTCTGCCGCTGGCGCCAACTTTCCTTGCCAACCGGTTTCACGGAAGGCTTCAGGGCAAAAACCTGTCCGAGGCGGTGGGAAACAACGTTCATGGGGAAGCTGGAGATCTGATCGTCCAGGAAATCTTTCCTTTGCGGCGTAAACCGGACCATCTGGTTGGGCAGTTGCACCGTGGGGCGCGTCGGCTCCAGTAAAGCACCTACCGCCCCGATGGTTGGGTCAATGCTTTTCAGATACCCCGGCTCGTTGGTCACCTGGGCATGGCAAGCGGTAAAAACGAGATGGCCCGCCAGGAGGATTTGCATCATTTTTTTCATATCCGTTCGTGGAATTGTTGATTGTTGATGCAAGTAACCCGCAACCCACTAATAAAGTCATTAACGGATCCACTAACCGGGAAATTAATTTTCAAATATTTTACAACAAATTGATTTTATTACGTTAACGAATATATTAATTTCATCAAACCGACAAGTTTTCCCCGCTTTGCCGGCCAACGCAAACCTGATCCCCCCGAAATCCCGCGTTTCGTTTTGCGTTTATTCCTCATTTTTTTGTTCCTTTAGAACGGAACGGATTTGTGTAGCGAAGAAGTGTAAAAAAGACATCCACGTAAATATTCAACCAAGATTGCGCGCCTCCCATGAGGAAGTATATATATTGTATCGTTGCCTGTTTGTGCCAGGGGTTTGTTGCGATGAGCCAATCGCACGGACTGGAGTTTTCCAGTCACGAAGTGGTGCCCGAGCATCGCACGGCGCTCGACCTTACTCCCGGTACGCCCTACTGCCTGAAAGGCGGGCAGACGGAAATTTCCTTCCAGCTGGCTTTCCGTCCCCATCTCGAAACTTATTTCGGGTATATTCTTCGCATGTTGACGGAAGAGCGGCAAAACATTGACCTGGTGTACAACCAGCGGACGATGACCATTCATTTCGTCATCGGGGAAACGATTACCGGCAGCGCTCCGCTCGACAGTTCCCTGCTTACCGGCCAGTGGCTCCGGCTGCGCGTGGTGCTGGATGCGGGGAAGAATACCGCTTCGTTTTATTGTAACGACAAGCTGGCCGGCAGTGGAAAGCTGCCTTTTGCGAAGGGTTCCTGCTGCCGCATCTTCTTCGGCGCCATCAAACACGAAGGTTTCCAGACGCTCGACGTACCGCCCATGCGCCTGCGCGACGTCCGCCTCCTCGAAAACGGCGCCGTCAAGCGCTTCTATCCCCTGAACGAATCCTCCGGCCAGGAAGCCCGCGACGCGGAAAGCGGCCCTTCCGCCCGCGCCGCCAATCCCGTCTGGATCAAGCCGAGGCACCAGCAATGGGAAAACCGCCTCACCCTCGAAACCACCGGTACACCGAGCGTTGCTTATAACGAGCGCGACGATCAGTTGTACGTTGTGACGGACGATACCCTGTTCACCTACTCTTTCCGGAACGGCGCGCTGCGGGCAGACGCCGCGGCGAGGGGCAACCGCATCCTGCCAGCCGGCAACCAGTCTGTCTACGATCCCCACCGCCACCGCCTCATTAACTTTTATATCGACGAAAAGAAAGTGGCGACGCTGACGCCGGGGGCCGACCGTTGGTCGAACACCTTTTACGCGACCTTGCTTACGGAATGGTGGCAGGCCAACAAGTTCTATTCGCCGGTCGACAGTAATTTATACATCATCGGCGGGTATGGCCAGTTGCATTACAAGAACGGTGTACAACGGTACCGCTTCAACGAAGACCGCTGGGATTCCATTCCTTCGCATGGCGACGCGTTTTCTCCCCGGTACCTCGCGGGGCTGGGGCTCAATGCGGCGGGCGACACGGCTTTCATCATCGGCGGGTACGGCAGCAATACGGGCGACCAGGCCGTGAATCCGCGTTTTACGTACGATATGCTGGCGTATAGCGTGCGGACCGGGGTTTTCACGCAGCTGTATACCCTTCCGCAGCCGGAGCATCATTTTTGTTTTGCGAACAGCCTTGTTATCGATTCGGCGAGCCGGGAATATTATGGGTTGATTTACCCGACAGACCGGTTCCAGTCGAGCCTCCAGCTGGTGCGGGGCTCTTTGTCGAAGCCAGAGTTCCAACTCATGGGGGATTCTTTGCCATACCAGTTTTACGACATCGGATCGTTTGCGGATTTGTATTACAGTCCACGGAGCCGCCAATTGATCGCGGTAACGATCTGGAACGGGAAAGACAGTATGTCGGGCGTGCGCGCCTGGTCGCTGGATTTTCCGCCGAACGCGTTGCAGCCGGTGGTGCCGGTACGGTCGTCGACGGGATGGTATTGGGTGTTGCTCGTGCCGGTGGGTATGGCGGTATGGTTGCTGTTCCGGAAGCGGAAAAGGAAACCTTCGGGCGGGGTGCCGCAGCAAGTTCCCCAGGCTTTGGAAACTTCGGAGCCGGCGCCGGGGATGCCGGAACGATCGGCCATTTTCCTGTTTGGGCAGTTCGAAGCGTTTGACCGGGAAGGGAATGATATTACGAAGCAGTTTACGCCCTTGTTGAAGGAATTGTTCCTGTTGCTGATGGTGCATTCGATGAAAGATGGTAAAGGGATTTCGTCGGATTCGTTGTATGAGGCGTTGTGGAGTGATAAGGCGCCGAAAGACGCGAAGAACAATTTTTCGGTGAATATGGTGAAATTGAAAGGGGTGTTGGAGAAGATCGGCGGGTTCCATATCGGGAAGGAGCCTGGCCGCTGGAAGCTCGATGTGCTGGAGGGTTCCGCCTGGATCGATTATGAAGCTTTCACGAAACTGACGCAGCGCCCTGGCAGTGAGAGGCCTGATAAAGCCACGGTGACCGCGGTGCTGGAGATCGTGCAGCGGGGCGCTTTCCTGCGGACGACGCATTACGAGTGGCTCGACGATGTAAAATTCCAGGTGGCCGACGCGGTGACAGGACTGTTATTGCGATATATGTCCACGGCCGATCGGCAAACCGAGGCGGATTTTATTCTCCGTGCGGCCAATGCCATTTTCCTGTTCGACAATCTGAACGAAGAAGCGTTAACCTACAAATGCCGGATACTCAACCAGCTGGGGCGTCATAGCCTCGCGCGGGATGCGTACGAGAAGTTCGCCAAGGAGTACCGGGAAAGTTACGGGCAAGAATTTGGAACGGCGTTCGTGGATTTGTTGCAGCATTGATGAAGAGGTAACTACGTTCTTATTTATGTTCCCTGTCAGGCAGATGTTCCTTTTCTTCTGATATACTTTTTCAATTGGCGGTATTGCTTTTCAACGAGCTGCCTGTCGCCGGAAAAGGAACAATGAAATACTTCGAAATGATCTTTCTTTTTGAAGGCGAATACCAGGTAAACTTTATCCTTTTCGAAGCGGAATGAGCAATTGGATGGATTGTCGGCGTCGAAACGCATCTCCTGCCCGACCGAAACGTTACCTTTCAAAACTTCCAGGACTGCTACGGTCGCGCGAACCCCGGATGCGGGCTGAAACTCCTCGCGTTCATAATCCATCGTTTTCACCACCAGGATATATTCACTGGTTTTTACATGGCTGGTAACCGGGTGTACCATGAGGCAATCGCAAGCGGACATCGTTGCCGGGATAATCATTAAGATTGACTGAAGGCACAGGAATAAAAGAAGTTTCTGCATTGTATAATTCATTAAAACGATTATTAAAACGCTTCACTCCTCCCAGCGAAGGACAACGAACAGGTGCCTTGTGACTGAGTTTAAAACAAGCACCGTGAACACTGCTTGGATGTGGAGATGGCGGCAGATACTGAATACTTCGAGCGGGCTGCATTAATGAAAATAGCCAAATTTCCATGCAACTTGAATTCAACAAACTCCGCCCATAAACCCCGTAAAGAGATCGTTACAAACCCTGCAAGCGCCGCCCTGATGCGAAGACGGCGGTAGTCCCCGTCTGTTATTCAACTCGAATGCAATCTCGGCAGCAGCCCAATTCCTATACAACCTATACATCAACCGATTTTGTACAAAATCCCCGTAAACGAGATCATAACAAGCACAGTAATCATTGCCCCGAGCGCAAATATGACGAAAGATTCACGCTTGATGTTTGCCAACTTTACTGAATGGACGGTATTTACCGGCCAATTTGTTCTTTTCAGGTAGTGAATGCTCGCGACATGCGCGAAAACGCTCAGGATCGATAGCGTGTAATATGGAATAAAGAACAACTTGGACGGATATTCAACCGCTACATTCGCGGCAAAATAAAAATCGGTTTCGATATGCCATTGATAGCGCGCCAACATGACGGCGGCAACGTGATTGATGAGAAAAAGCGCCAGATAAATACCACTGAGCGCCTGCACCTTAACGGCAACGGACTGCCGCCTGAAACCTTTTCTTGCGATGAGGGTTACGCCACTGACGATCTGCGAAACAACGCAAACCAACAGCAATATTTCCACCGGTGGAAAGCGGTAGAACTTCCGGAAAATTTCCATCACCCGGATATGCGATTGCGGCCCCGCCAGCGCGAAGAGATGATTGGTAAAATGTAGTAACAGGAAGCATGCAATGATAATTCCGGATACCCGGTGAAATTTCTGGAGTGCCGTGGCCATAGGTTTTGCGGTTTCAAGATGTAGGATGAATGAGCCAATCCCTCAGCGAATTCCGGATTGCGCGAAAATTCGCCCTAAACGTAACGAAGGTACGCATCACATACTATGCATCGAAAAGAATGTTCTTTTCATTTCCCAAAATACCGAAAAACCGGTAGGCGCAAAAAATCCGACTCACTGTAGCAACAGCCTCACCACATGCCGGTAATTCTTCCCCAACGGCAATTGCTTCCCCGATTTCAACTGGATCACGTTCCATCCTATCAAGCACAAGAAACTGCAGTTGAGGATGAAGGAATACAGATATACCAGCAGCCGCGAAAAATCGAACTCACTGTAGCAACAGCCTCACCACATGCCGGTAATTCTTCCCCAAAGGCAATTGCTTCCCCGATTTCAGCTGGATCACGTTCCGTCCTATCAAGCACAAGAAACTGCAGTTGAGGATGAAGGAATACAGATATACCAGCAGCCGCGAAAAATCGAACTCACTGTAGCAACAGCCTCACCACATGCCGGTAATTCTTCCCTAACGGCAATTGCTTCCCCGATTTCAACTGGATCACGTTCCATCCTATCAAGCACAAGAAACTGCAGTCGAGGATGAAGGAATACAGATATACCAGCAGCCGCGAAAAATCGAACTCACTGCAGCAACAACCTCACCACATGGCGATAATTCTTCCCCAATGGCAATTGCTTCCCCGATTTCAACTGGATCACGTTCCCTTCTATCGAGCGCACGAACCGGCGATTGAGAATATAAGATTTGTGAATACGAACGAATGTCTCTGAAGGCAACTGCTCCTCAAAACTCGACAACGTCCTCGGCGTGAGAATGAATCGCTCCGCCTCCCAGATCTTCACATAATTGCCGAGGCTTTCCAGGTATTGCACCTGCTCCAGCTCCACCTGGATCCATTTCCGGTCGCTCTTCACGAACAAACGCCCCCGATCCTCCGATATGTACGGGTTCGCTGATGAAACCGGCTCCCCCTCTTGCGGAAACGATCGTACCGGCGGTGTTTCCGACGCTGGGGAATTGCCTGTTGACTGGGCCCACTGCTCCTGCCCTTTCCCTTGCTGGGCCCGTTGCTGGTTTTCCCCTTCCGCCCGCAACCTGAAAATACTTTGCGCCCGGTTCACCGCTTTCAGGAAACGGTCGAACCGGAAAGGCTTCAGCAGGTAGTCGCAGACTTCCAGCTCATATCCTTCCAGCGCATGCTCCTCATACGCCGACGTAATGATCACCAGCGGCCGGTGTTGCAATGTGCGCAAGAAATCCAGCCCGCTGAGCCGCGGCATCCGGATGTCCAGGAAAATAAGGTCTACCGGCCGGCGGTTCAGGAACGCCAGCGCCTCCGTGGCCAGGTAACACTGCCCCACGATCTCCAGGTCCGGGATATCGCGGGCATATTGCAGAATCACGTCGTGCGCCAGGGGCTCGTCGTCTACGATGAGGCATTGCAGGCTCATGAGAAATCAATGATAAGTTCCGCGATAAATGTATGATTTTTTGTGCCGGTTTCGAGCGAATGGCGCCCGGGATATAAAAGTCCCAGCCTTCGCCGCAAATTAGTCAGCCCTATGCCCGGAGGCCCTTCCGACTCGGAAACGAACGAATTCTCGCACCGGAACCGCAACTGCGCTTCGTCGCAATACAACGAAATGTGCAAATGCGCCGCCTCCGCTGAAGGCTCCACCCCATGCTTGAAAGCATTCTCCACCAGCACCGCCAGCAACAACGGCGAAACCTGCCTCCCCTGCACCCGGATATCCCGCTCGAAACGGATATCCGCCCGGCGCTTCAACCGGATCTCCTCCAGCGCAATGTAATTTTCCAGATAACGGACTTCCTCCTCCACCTCCACAGCCGTCTCCTTGCCCCTGTAAATCACATACCGCATCAGCTCCGACAATTGCAGGATGCTTTCCGGCGTTCTGTCTGACTGCGTAAGGCTCAGGGCATACAGGTTATTGAGCGTATTGAAAAAGAAATGCGGGTTCAGCTGCTGCTTCAGCAAATCCAGCTCCGCCTGCGCCTTCTCTTTCTCCAATGCCGCGATCTGGCTGTTTTGCCGTCCCCACTGTATCGACACCACCAGCGGCAGACTGATGAGCATGATCATGATCGCCGCGAACGCATTTTCCATCACGAACGGATTGGATGGAAAAACCCCACCCAGCAAACGGTTCACCGGCAACCATAACAACAGCTGCGCGATCACCGGGTACAACAACGCCGCCGTGGCCAAAACGCCCCCCGCATACAACACGATCCCGTAACGCTTCAACACCTTCGCCACCAGCACCCGGCTGTTGATGTAAAAAAACAGGTACCCGCAGGCGTACATCACGCAGAACTGCAGGGCAAACGACCAAAAACTCCACCAGTGGCGGAAAAGCGCCGGCAAACTGAACTCGAACCCTATCAGCAGAAAACCCTGCCGATTGTACTGCGGATCATCCATACTGGAAACCGCCATGGCCGCCAGTGTAAGCGCGATCAACACGATCGTGAACAACACCGCCCGCTCCAGGCTGATCCGCCGCCACCAGCCACCCGCCCCGCCGCTTTTACGAAAATAACCCTGCAACTGCACCGCTACTTCGATCACCATCGTACCCATAGCCGCCGTGGCAAAGCACCCGCCGGGAATATCCGGCACACGCAGGCTTTCCATCCCAAATACTTGCAACCACAACCAAACGATAAACACAAGCCCCCAGGCACTTACGCGCCACCATAGCGCGGCACTTTCCGTCCAGCGACCGCGCAGCGCCACGTATAGCCATACCGGTAACTGGCAGACCACCACCAGGCCATATATCTTTCCGTACATCGCCCAACCGCTGTCAGCCGCCAGCGTATAGATAGCCGCTATCCAGGCGAACCACCCCGCCAGTAACCATAGCTCCAGCCCGCGCATCCCGGCCAGTACGTTTTCGTGCCTCTTTTTCGTGTTCATACGGATTAAAAGAAATCAATCCGGGGAATCTGGACAAAATTTAATGACGAACGACCTTGTTTTCGTGATGTAAGTTCGCCGGTCCGGAAATCAGGGTTTATACACCTTTCATCATGGTCCCGGAAGTGTACGGCATATCAAATTGCCGGTGAAAAATACCGGCGATAATTTGCCTTCATATCAAAAAAACGAACCCGCATGTCTCGCCTTCACATTCACCGACTCACCAAAAAATATGGCAGCCTGACGGCGCTCAACGGGCTGTCGCTCTCCATCCCCAACGGCATGTTCGGCTTGCTGGGCCCCAACGGCGCCGGCAAATCGACCCTCATGCGCACCCTCGCCACCCTGCAGCCGCCGGATGAAGGACAAATCCTGTTCGATGGTACCGACATCCTCCGCAACCCCGATTTCCTCCGCAGCCGGCTGGGCTACCTTCCACAGGATTTCGGCGTCTATCCCCGCGTTTCCGCCCTTTCCCTCCTCCACCACCTCGCCATATTAAAAGGCATCCTGCACCCCGGGGAGCGCCGCGAACAGGTGGACGCACTTTTGCATCAAACACATTTGTACCACGTCCGGAAACGCGCCGTGAGCAGCTTTTCCGGCGGCATGCGCCAGCGTTTCGGCATCGCACAGGCATTGCTGGGCAACCCACAGCTCCTGATCGCCGACGAGCCCACGGCAGGCCTCGATCCGCTGGAACGGAACCGCTTCCACGACCTGCTCAGCGAAGTCGGCGAACAGATCGTCGTCATTCTCAGTACCCATATCGTCGAAGACGTGCACGACCTCTGCCAGGACATGGCCATTCTCGCCGCCGGCAACATCATCCTTCGCGGCAAACCTTCGCAACTGACCGAATCGATCCGCGGCCGCATCTGGCGGAAATCGGTGGAACATAATGCCGTAGCGGCACACCAGTTGGCCTGGAACGTAGTTTCCGTAAGGCTTTCCGGGGGCAAAAAACAGGTATTCGTACTGTCTGACAGCGATCCCGGACAAGGCTTCGAGCCCATTGAGCCCGGCCTCGAACTGGTTTATTTCACCGCCCTCAACGGTGCCGCGCGCCCGGAAAAGGAGTCGGCCGCATGTTAACAAAACTCCTCGCTTTCGAGACCGGATATCATTTCCGGCAATCCGCCTGGTGGCTGGCGGCCGTGGCTTTTCTGGGACTGGGCCTGGTGACCGTCCGCGGGAACTTTGGCGGCGACGAAGTCCATCGCAACGCGCCCTACGCCATCTCGGTGGTGGTTGCATTACTATCGCTTTGTTCGGTGTTTGCCGCAACGGTTTTCAGTGCCGGGGCGCTGCTCCGCGATAAAACGTTCCGGATGGACGCGCTCGTTTTCTCGACGGCTATCGGGAAGGCCAGGTATTTTGGCGTGAAGTTCGGCGGACTGTTCATTGCCGTTTTCACATTGCTGTGCCTCGCCGCCATAGGGATCTGGCTGGGCAGCCTGACGCTGGAACCTTCCATGCGTGGGCCTTTCGTATTGCATCATTACCTGCAGCCATTGCTGGTGTTCGGTTTGCCGAACATCCTGTTTACCTGCGGCATCCTGTTTGCATTGGCCATGCGCACCTGGGACCCTAAAATGGTGTATGCCGGTGGTGTGCTGCTGTACATCCTGTACCTGACGGCCTCCATCGCCGCAGGATCGCCGCTGCTGGCGGGTTCCAACGGAACCGGGCAAAGTCTGGGCGCGATCCTCTCCGACCCTTACGGCCTGGCGCCCTTTTTCGGTGGAACGCGCTACTGGACATACGCTCAAAGGAATACTGAGCTGTATCCCTTATCGGGCGCGCTGTTGGTGAACCGTGGACTGTGGGCGCTGCTCACCGCGGGCCTGATGTGGATTGTGTACCGGCGATTCCGCTTGTCTGCGTCGAACGCCGCTTCGAAAGCGGAGCCTGCGCAGGAAGCGGAAACGGATATTTCGGCTACTTACGTGACCGCCTATACGCAAACATCCGGCGTAAAGTATTGGATATCCGCATTCCGTGCACGGCTGGGGCTGGAAGTGCGCGCCGTGTGCCTGCACGTACCGTTCCTGCTGATGATGGGATTATGGGCATTCTACATGTTCGTGGAGTTGAACGGATCGCTGCGCGGATTATACGGTATACAAACCATTCCCGGTAGCGGACAGATCGCGCAGCACCTGCTTTCCGTGCGACCGGCGATACTGCTGATCATCTTTTACGTCGCGGAACTGGTGTTTGCCGAGCGCTCCAGCCGCATAGACGGCATCATCGGTAGCACGCCGTTGCCCGCGGGGATATTGTGGGCCGGGAAAGCCGCCTCGCTGGCTGTGATGGCCGTTTCGATCGTAACGGTGAACGTGGTGACGGGGATCGTGGTGCAAATGATACATGGCGTTTTACCACTGCGACTGGATATTTACGCATCGCTGTACTGGTACGCCGCGCTGCCGCTGGCTTTGCATGGTGTGCTTGCCATTTTCGTGTTGACGGTGGTGAGAAGGAAGTTCGTGGGCATGATGGTTTGTCTGATCGTGATATTGCCCGTATTGTTCGGATCCCGCTTCGGGACGGAGCATCCCATGTTGCGATTTGCGCTGCCACAGCATTTCAAATGGTCGGACATGGACGGCTTCGGACGGGTAGCGCTGGCGCATGGCTGGTGGATGCTGTATTGGGGGGCGCTGGCGGTGTTGATGGGCGTATTGTCTGTTCGCGCCTGGCAGCATGGCGTGAAAGGCTGGTTCCGGGGATGGGATACCGCCGGCGCAGGGGCGCTCGTGGCTTCCCTGGTGGTTTTCATGGCCTCAGGGGTTTACATCTATCGACAGATGCACGCGCCTGCGGCCTGGCAAAGCGATGCAGATACTGAAAAATGGCAGGCGGATTATGAGACGGCTGTAGCGCCCCTCGAGCCCGCATTCCTCCCGGATATCATGTCCATCAACACCCAAATCGATCTCTTCCCGGAAACCGGCCGATACATCGTAAAGTGCGAATACATCATCCGGAATAATACGACCGGGTTGATTGATACGCTGTTAACGGGTGTTAGTCCGGAAGTGCGCTCGTGGAATATTTCCATCGACAATGCGCAAAATATTGGCAAAAACGATCTATTGCAAATACAAAGATTCCTGTTGCAAAACCCGCTTCGCCCGGGCGATTCCCTGCGCGTACGTTTCCGGCTGGAGGCCGACCGCTCGGGCTTTGTGCCTTTCAATCCCGAACATTCCGTGGCGCGCAACGGCAGCTACATTGAGCTGGACAAGCACCTTCCCTATTTCGGCTACAACGCCGGTTACGCCCTCTCCGACCGCCCAACCCGTGCAAAGTTCCATCTCACTGAAACCGTCGCAACCGCGCCGCCGGATACGCAATATCACCGCATCCGGTATACGACCCTCATTTCCACAGCAGCCGATCAAACTGCGCTGGCGCCCGGCCAACTGACGCGCCACTGGCAAAAGGATAACCGCGCGTATTTTGATTATGCGACTGATGGCCCGGCACCGGAAGGTCTTGCCATCAGCTCCGCCCGCTATGCCGAAAAAACGCTGCAGCACCGGGGCCGCAACATCACGGTGTATTATCATCCCGGCCATTCCGTCAACGTTCCCGCCATCCTGGAAGGCATGCAGGCCGCGCTGGATTATTGCGACACGAATTACGCTGCTTATCCCGCCAAAAACCTTACCCTCGCGGAAATCCCCGTATATCCCGGTGCCGCTACCGCCTACCCGACGCTCATGTTCGCCAAAGAATCTGTGCTGTTCACCGCAGATTACAGCGATACGGCCCAAATTAACCACGCTTTCGCCACTGCCGCGCACGAAACCGCGCACCAGTGGTGGGCAGGCCTTCTTACGCCACAGGGAGATTCGTCGTACAAGTTCCTCACGGAAACCATGGCCAAACACATAGAAGGCCGCGTGCTGGAACATCGCTTCGGCAGGGATAAACATCTGCAATACCTCGCGGCCGACAGGCAATACTATTTCGGGATGCGCTCCGGCAAAGAGCTCCCGCTCGTGCGCTCGGCAGACCAAAACTGGGTGCACTATCAAAAAGGCGCCCTCGCCATGGACACCCTCACGCAGCTCATGGGCGAAACACGCGTGAACGCGGGCATGCGGGAACTTTTTCAACGGTACACACCGCCGAATGGACGGCCAACCGCGGAAATGTTGATGCAGATTTGGGAAAGAGGAGCCTCCGGAAAGGAAAAGGAGTTATTGGAACGGTGGTTCAGGAAAGTGGAAGAATTATAACATTAAATATTAAAGTGGCCTGCATGTAATGCAGGCCATTTTCAGAATAAGCTTCGGCATATGACGTTTATCCTATTGATAATCTTTACCGGTGTAGACGCTTGTGCGTCTTATTATCTACCCGAAACTCAATATTACTTTGTTTCCAGGCTTCAAAAATAGTTTTTAAAGAAGCCGCCTGCGGTTCTTCCAGTAAGAATAGATATTCCTTCTTCTCACCATAGTAGTTGAACATAATAATATTATCTGATCCTTGTTTTATAGCTATTGAATTCATGGAATAGAACTCGCCTTTAATGCCTAAAATCTGAAATTTCAATGATTGCAATTCTTGTAAATCAAATAATTCCACACAATCAGGTTTCTCCACCACTATTTCATTCGCCGTAATTTTAATATTCCCGATAATGTCATGATCCGTAAACATACCTCCTACCCACAATGACAATAAACCTGCAATTAAGAATATCAGCTTAAACTGATCTACCCCAAAAAATGAACTGAAAAGGGCCACAGACAACAAAATTAGGCCTCCAAATAAAAACAGTTTTATTTTTCCTGATCGTCTTCTGCTAATCAATGGAAGTATAACTTGTACATTCATTTTATTCAAAAAAAAATCTGTGATTCCTATTAAAAGAGTGTCGCCTTCATTGGATCAAAAAAATCAGCGTCATCTAGAAAACAACCTGTATTAAAGCATCATCAGCTATTGGGCGGTGAGAAGCAATCTTCGCATTTCAACTTCTATTCTTCCATCTCTAACAAAAGATCCTGCAAATCGCCATTTAGAGTTTCTCCATCACTTTCTGAAATCAATTGAAAACTTTCCCGCATCTCATTTAGGTAAGATGAACCATCCAATATGCCAAAAATATGGGATAGTGTATCTACCTGAACCAGGCGCACAAATTGCAATAAGGTACTTTGATCAGATGATGATAAAGAACTATATAATTTTCTTGTTGCAATCCATAATGGATCTGTCGCGGCTGTCTCGTTGCCTAACGTATTTTCATACCCTTGCATCCCATTGTCAATTACCTCTCTTTTAATTGCAGTTACAAATTCCAATGCATTCATATTGCAATTTATTTAATAAATAATTGGGGGAATAATGAAAGATAATGTTGAATAAGTTTCCACCCGGCAAATTTAACCGGAAGATGCAGCAGGTACTTGCAATTCATGGTTGAGGGAATGTCATCCCAAGATATAGATATTAAATATATCAATACTGTCAACCGACAAAAACATGACAAAAAATTCAGCAAGATCCCCACCCTATTCCGCCGCCTTCCCGCCATCAATCCTCACCGCAATGTCAAATCCCCGCCACGATTAGACCATCCGCAGAAATAATCGAGAAAATGTAAATATTTTTTAACAATTTTACAGTTACATTACATAAATCGTAAAAAATGAGCCAACAACCCGCTACATTATTTGACAAAGTATGGGATGCGCATGTAGTCCGGAAAATCGAAGACGGGCCGGATGTGTTTTTCATCGACCGGCACTTTATCCACGAAGTTACCAGCCCCGTGGCTTTCCTTGGGCTCGAAAACCGCCAGCTACAGGTGATGTTCCCCAACAAAACCTTCGCCACCGCGGACCACAACACTCCAACCATTAACCAGCACCTCCCCGTGGCCGACCCCCTGTCTGCCAACCAGCTGAAGGCACTGGAAAACAACTCCGCCAAATACGGCATCTCCCACTGGGGCCTCGGTAACCCGAAAAACGGCATCGTGCACGTGGTAGGCCCCGAAAACGGGATCACCCTCCCCGGCATGACCATCGTCTGCGGAGACTCCCACACCTCCACCCACGGAGCCTTCGGCGCCATCGCTTTCGGCATCGGCACCTCCGAAGTGGAAATGGTACTCTCCTCCCAGTGTATCATGCAGCCCAAACCGAAGAAAATGCTCATCAACGTAAACGGCAAACTCGGTAAAGGCGTAACCCCTAAAGACGCTGTCCTCTATATCATCTCCCAACTCACCGCAGCAGGCGCCACCGGCTACTTCATCGAATACGCCGGCGAAGTGTTCCGCGAAATGAGCATGGAAGGAAGAATGACGGTCTGCAACATGTCTATCGAAATGGGCGCCCGCGGCGGCATGATCGCGCCGGACGAAACTACCTTCGCTTATATCAAAGGCCGCGAAAAAGCACCGCAGGGTGAAGCCTGGGACAAAGCCCTCGCTTACTGGAAAACGCTCAAAACCGACGAAGGCGCTACGTTCGACGTGGTGTACGACTACCAGGCCGCCGACATCGAGCCGCAAATCACTTATGGCACCAATCCCGGTATGGGCATGGGCATCTCGCAACGCATCCCCACGGCGGCGAAAGCGGGCGGCAGCAAAGCCAGCTACGAGAAATCGCTCGATTACATGGGCTTCCATGAAAACGACGCCATGCTCGGTAAAAAGATCGACTATGTGTTCATCGGCTCCTGCACCAACGGCCGTATCGAAGATTTCCGCGCCTTCGCGTCCATCGTGAAAGGCCGCAAAAAAGCCGATCACGTCACCGCCTGGATCGTTCCCGGATCCCACATCGTAGAAGCACAGATCCGCGAAGAAGGGATTTACGACATCCTGACCGAAGCCGGCTTCCAGCTGCGCCAACCCGGATGCTCCGCCTGCCTGGCCATGAACGACGACAAGATCCCCGCGGGCAAGTACGCCGTGAGCACCAGCAACCGCAACTTCGAAGGCCGCCAGGGCCCCGGAGCGCGCACCCTGCTCGCTTCCCCCTCGTAGCTGCCGCAGCGGCCGTTACCGGCGTGGTGACCGACCCGAGAGACCTGATCGCTTAACTTCCTTCCAAACCACAGAGACTATCTAAAAATGGCATACGATAAATTCACCGTTCTCACCAGCACCGCAGTACCCCTGCCCATCGAGAACGTAGACACCGACCAGATCATCCCCGCGCGCTTCCTCAAAGCCACCGAGCGCAAAGGTTTCGGCGATAACCTCTTCCGCGACTGGCGGTATAACGGAGACGATTCCCCGAAGCAGGACTTCGTCCTCAACAACCCGATCTACTCCGGCAAAATCCTCGTGGCCGGCAAGAACTTCGGCAGCGGCAGCTCCCGCGAGCACGCAGCCTGGGCTATCTACGACTACGGGTTCCGTTGCGTAGTGTCCAGCTTCTTCGCCGACATCTTCAAAAACAACTCCCTCAACATCGGCATCCTCCCCGTTCAGGTGAGCCCGGAATTCCTCGATAAAATCTTCCTCGCCATCGAGGCAGACGCCAAAGCGGAAATCACCGTAGACCTCGACAAACAGCTGATCACCATCGCCGCCACCGGCGAAAGCGAATCCTTCGCCATCAACAGCTACAAAAAACATAACCTCATGAACGGTTATGACGATATCGATTATTTACAGGCGATGAAGGACGAAATCCGGACGTTCGCCGACAAAAGCATATACTAGCAATGCCCGCCCAGCGATATCTTGAGATCATGGACACCACGCTTCGCGACGGCGAGCAAACGAGCGGCGTCTCTTTTTCCCCTTCGGAAAAACTGACCATCGCCCAACTGCTGCTGACGGAAGTGAAGGCAGACCGCATCGAAGTGGCTTCGGCGCGCGTGTCTGACGGGGAAATGGCCGCCGTGAAAGCCATCACCAAATGGGCGAAGGCCAGCAAGCTGCTCGAGCGCGTGGAAGTGCTCACGTTCGTGGACGGAGACGTGTCTATCCAATGGATGCAGGAAACCGGCGCGAAAGTGATGAACCTCCTCACCAAAGGTTCCCTCAACCACCTCACGCATCAACTCAAAAAGAAACCCGAACAGCATTTCGCCGATATCGCCGAAGTGATCGCCAAAGCGAAAAAGAAAGGCCTCATCGTGAACGTGTACCTCGAAGACTGGAGCAACGGCATGCGCCATTCCCGCGATTACGTGTTCCAGTACCTCGATTTCATCGCCACCCAACCCGTCAAACGCGTCATGCTGCCCGATACGCTGGGCATCCTCACGCCCGACGAGTCGTATCAATACCTCTCCGAAATCGTGGAGCGGTATCCCAAACTGCACTTCGATTTCCATGCGCATAACGATTACGACCTGGGCACCGCCAACGTCCTCGAAGGCGTGAAAGCCGGCGTACACGGCATCCACCTCACCATCAACGGCATGGGGGAAAGAGCGGGCAACGCGCCCCTCGCCAGCGCCATCGCCGTGCTGAACGATTTCATGCCCGGTGTTAAAACCAGCGTGGCCGAAAAATCGCTCTACAGCGTGAGCAAACTCGTGGAAACGTTCTCCGGCATCCGCGTTCCCGCCAACAAACCGGTGGTGGGCGAAAACGTATTCACCCAAACGGCCGGCATCCATGCCGACGGCGACAAGAAAAACAAGCTTTACTTCAGCGACCTCATGCCCGAACGCTTCGGCCGCCAGCGCAAATACGCACTGGGCAAAACGAGCGGGAAAGCCAATATCGAGAACAACCTCCAGCAGCTGGGCATCCGGCTGTCGGAACCCGATCTGAAGAAAGTAACGCAGAAGATCATCGAACTGGGCGACAAGAAAGAAATGGTGACACAGGCAGACCTGCCCTACATCATCTCCGACATTCTCGACAGCAACACCATCGAACAGAAGGTGCATATCGAAGATTACGTGCTCACCCACGCCAAGCACCTCAAACCCTCCGCCACACTGCGCATCAGCGTTCATGGCGAGAGCTATGAAGAACATGCGCAGGGCGACGGGCAGTACGATGCTTTCATGAACGCGCTGAAAAAAGTCTATAAAAAACGGAAAGAAGAACTGCCGCAGCTGACCGATTACACCGTACGCATCCCGCCCGGCGGTAAAACGGACGCACTGTGCGAAACCGTCATCACCTGGCAGGTTGCCGGGCAGCGGGAATTCAAGACCCGCGGGCTCGACAGCGATCAGACCGTTTCCGCCATCAAGGCCACGCAAAAAATGCTGAACTTACTTTAAACCCATCTCAACCGAATGGCAACAAAGCATATATTAATCGTTCCCGGAGACGGGATCGGGCAGGAAGTAACTGCCGAAGGCAAGAAAATACTGGACAGGATCGCCGCGAAGTTCGGCCATACCTTCACTTACGACGACGCGCTGGTGGGCCACGCAGCCATCGAAGCCACCGGCGATCCGCTGCCGGCGGTAACCCTGGAGAAGATGCACAAGGCAGACGCCGTACTCTTCGGCGCCGTGGGCCATCCCAAATACGACAACGACCCCTCCGCCAAAGTGCGCCCGGAACAGGGATTGCTCAAAATGCGCAAGGAACTCGGCCTTTACGCCAACCTGCGCCCCATCAAACTGTTCGACGAGCTGCTGGAAGCCTCCAGCATCAAACCGGAAATCCTCCGCGGAGCGGATATCCTCTTTTTCCGGGAGCTGACCGGCGACATCTATTTCGGTGAAAAAGGCCGTAAAAACAATGGCGACACCGCTTTCGACATCGCCGAATACAGCCGTTTCGAAGTGGAGCGCATCGCCCGGAAAGCCTTCGAAGCCGCCCGCACCCGCCGCAAAAAACTCTGCTCCGTAGATAAAGCGAACGTGATCGAAACCTCCCGCCTCTGGCGCGAAGTGATCCAGAAAATCGCACCGGAATACCCCGACGTGGAAGTGGAACACCAGTTCGTGGACGCCACCGCCATGCTGCTCATCAAAGACCCGAAACGTTTCGACGTGGTAGTGACCGCCAACCTGTTTGGCGACATCCTGACCGACGAAGCTTCGCAGATCGCAGGGTCTATGGGCATGCTCGCCTCTGCCTCCATCGGCGACGGCACGGGCGTATACGAGCCCATCCACGGCTCCGCGCACGACATCACCGGTAAAGGCGTCGCCAACCCGCTCGCTTCCATCCTTTCCGCAGCCCTCCTGCTCGACATTTCGTTCGGCATGAAAGCAGAATCCGACGCGGTGATCGAAGCGGTAGACAAAGTGCTGAAAGCCGGATTCCGCACCGGAGACATCGCCGACGCGAAAACGCCCAAAGACAAAATCCTGGGCACCGCCGCCATGGGCGACCAGGTACTGGCGCAACTGTAATCGGATTATTTGGAAATATCGTCCCGCACGGAGGTTTCGGCTTTTGTGCGGGATTTTTTTGTTGGATGGGTTACACCGCTACCGTAGCTCCGTTCGATAAATTCCGCGGCAGTGCAAAGTAGAACGTGGTGCCGATGCCGGGCTCCCTTTCGGCCCAGATGCGCCCATGCATGCGGGCGAGCATGTCCTGGCTGATGATCATGGCGATGCCGGCGCCTTTGAGCCCGTCTTTCGTAGCCATGGTTTTCTGTTCCGGGTTGAAGATCTTGTCAATTTCGGCGGCGCTGAGCTCTTTGCCGTAATTGGTGACGGCGGTAATGAGCTGGTCGCCGTCCACGAAAGCGCGGACTAAGATGGGCTTGCCTTTGGCGGCGTATTTGGTGGCGTTGTTGAGAATATTGCGGCAGATGAAGCCCAGCATGTTCTTTTCCGCATACACCTCCTGCCCTTGCAGGCTATCGTCCAGCACCAGCCTGACATCTTTATCTTGCTGTGCCATCGTATAGAATTGGTTGGCTTCTTGCATGACGTCTTCGATTTTGAAGGAATCCGTACGGATTTTCCCACCTTTCCGCTTGGCGCTGATCCAGGCCAGGAGGCCTTCCATGAACCGGATACTGTCTTCCGAAGTTTTCTTGAGGCTGGCCATCATCCCTTCGATCTCTTTCGGCGTAAGGTCGTGCTCCATTTCGAACAGCTGGGAAATGGTGATGATGCTGGAGAATGGCGCCCGCAGATCGTGGGCCATCACGGAGATGAGCATGTTATGGAACTGGTCCCAGTCTTCGAGCTCGCGGGTGCGCTCTTCCGATTTTTCGCGCAGCTCCTGCTGGATCCGCGCTACTTTCCGGCTTTGGCTGCGGGAACGGTAGAGGAAGAACAGGAGCCCGCCGGTTACGATGGTCAACAGTACAAGGAGATAGATCGTCCGTTTCTGCGCCGTTTGCCGGGATTGCGCTTCGCGCAGTTTGCGCTCGTTCAATACATAATCGAAATAGGTAAACCCGGATGACTGTAATTCCGTCACCGCTTCGGTATTCTGGGCCAGTTGCTGCTGTGCGAAGTGGAGCGCTTTGGCGGTATCGCCCAGCGCTTCGCATAAATGCATCATTTCGGGCAGTAGCAGGCTGGTCACGTAAAAGAATTTCTGGCGCTGGGAGATCTGCAGCCCTTCCGTAAAATGCTGCATCGCGAGGGCGCTGTCGCCCCCCATTTCCAGGATCATTTTCCCGATATCGTGATGCAGGAACGCCATGAAGCTGAAGTTCCCCTTCTTTTCGGCGTCTGCCAGCAATTCCCTGAAACCGTCCAGCCCTTCCTGCTTGCCGCCTGCGTCGAACAGGCGCTTGGCTTCGATCTGCAGGCAATAATTATACATGATCTCGTCTTTCCATTTCTCCGCGTTCCGTTTGGCGAGGATGAGCATGGAATCGCGCTGGCGCTTGGTGAGCGAAGAATCGATATCGATCAGGTTGAGCAAGGCGATGGTACGGGAGCTGTCGCTCGGCGCTGCGCGCGCCACCCGTTCCGCTTCATACAGCTTGTCGACGCATTTGGCGTAGTTGCCGTCGAAAATGAAATTGATGGCGATATTATTGAGCAGCAACGATACGCGGCTGCTGTCGCCCATTTTGCGGTACATCCGCAGGGCGTCGTTATTGAAACGGGAGGAAAGGTAATTGTTGCGGGTCATGTAATAGACGCCGCGCCCGGTGAGCGCGCCGGCGATGCCGCGTTCGTAGCCGTGGCGCTCGGAAATGCGCATGGCTTTGTCCGTATAATATATGACACTGTCCCATTGCCGGTAATGATAGTAATCGGCCAGTTCAGCCAGCGCGTCTGCGTACGCCAGGCTATCCTGGATGGTTGCAAGTGATTGCTGCAGCTGGCGGATGTGCTTGAGTTGACCGAAGCTCCTGGTGGAGCAAAGTACCATCAAGACAATACACCAACCAATTGCCCGAAAGCGTCGGTAATGCATATGTGTTCGTTTCCATCGGTGAAGGGGCCTGCGTTCATTGGTTATTCGGTTTCGTCTGTCAGTAGGTAATATCCATCGTTCTGGGATATGCGTCGGGGCCCTTTGGTTACTGTTACTGTCACAGCCGGTAAATCAAAAGGGATGCCAGAATTTTAAAACCATCCATGGATAAGGTTTTCATCATCCTACACAGCTCCTTCCCATACAAATGTAAAGATTTCGCGCATAAAAAAACGACATCGCCGCCGGGTAAGGGCGGGATGTCGTTTCCAGGGCCTGATTTCCGTTCAGTCCGGTTATTTCACGATCCACTCGGCCACAACGGCCAGGTGGTCTGAAGGGTAAGGTTCGTTGATCACTTCCGTCCGTACGGGCACCCATCCGCTTTTCTTCGTAGCCAGCACGAAATCGATCACCCTTTTGGGGTTGATGACGGGAATCGTGTAGCCGCAATCGGTACAGGAAGGCCGGTATTTCTCCAGCAATGTGGCAAATGCGGGGGTAGACGGCGTGGTGTTGAAGTCGCCGGAAAGCACCAGCGGCAACGCCAACGTGTCTGCCAGGCGGTTCAGGGCGGCCACCTGCTCGTCCCGGTTGGCAGGAGTACTAACATCGAGGTGGGTACTGCCGATGGTGAGCTTTTTCCCGTTCCGGAAAGTGATGTCGGCCAGGGCTACTACCCGGTCTTCCGCCGCGGGGTTCGACGTTTCGGGCAACCTGACCGTCCGCCCGTTCTGCAACGGGTACTTCGACAGGATGGCTACGCCGTATTCCCCACCGTCGTGGTCGATGGCTTTGCCGAAATACACCTGCATACCCGTTTTTTGGGCCAGTAGGGCCGCCTGGTCGATGTTCCCGGAGCGTTGGGTGCGCACGTCCACTTCCTGCAGGGCCAGCACGTCGGGCTGCTGTGCCCGCACCACGGCGGCAATGGCATCTACGTCGATGAAGCCGGGTTTGGTGGGCGGGTTGCAGTGATGGATGTTATATGTCATGACACGGAGCGTATCGCCCATTGCGGCGGGCTTTGGCCCGGGGACGGCCTGCGGGCCGTTTTGCGCGCAGGCTGCCAGGATGAATGCAGATAGTATGAATTTCATGTTATGCGGTCTTTTTCGTCAGTAAGATCATTCCCAGCCCGGGTTTTGCGGCGCCAGGTTCGGGTTCCGCTGGATCTGTAACAGGGGCACTGGGAAACGGTAATGTTTCGGCGCCACAAACTGGCGGCCGCTCATCACGATGATATACCCTTCGGCGTCGGTCTTGAAATTGGCGACATGGGAAGGCACCAGGGCGAGGGACTTCTTCATCCCTTTCACGTCTGCCGCCAGCTTGTCCCCTTCTTTCCAGCGTACCATATCGTACCAGCGGCCACCTTCGCGCGCCAGCTCGATGCGGCGCTCACGGCGGATCTCCGTGCGCAGGTCCAGCCCATTGGCCGCCAGGAACGACAGCGTCATGGGCATCATGCCCACCCTCTCGCGGAGTTTGTTGATGGAATTATCGATATCGCCCTGGGTGAGCTTGCCCTGCTCGAAGCGCGCTTCCGCCCAGGTGAGCAGCACTTCGGCATACCGCAACACGTGAATGTCGTTGGCATCGCGGGTAACAAGGGCCACTGCGGGGATTTCCACGTATTTGGTGTAATAATACCCGGTGATCGTCACGCAACCCTGCTTGTCGGCCAGGAACTTCGGCGCGGTGAACGTGGTAATATCGGTATTCTGCGGATTGCCGTCGCGCTTGCCGCCCCATTTGGAGCCCGGCGCCAGGATGGTCATCTTCATGCGGGGATCGCGGTTTTCGAAGATGTTGGCGTAGGTATCTTCCTTGTAGGTGGGCGATTGGGTGATGGGAAGCCCGTCAGCACAGAGGTACGCATCCACCAGCGACTTCGTCGGGTTGTAGCGGCTCGACTGGTCGGGCACCTGCGTTTCGCGGCTGATGTTGTGCATGCTCACGTCCAGCAGGTTGATACGGGCGATGATCGTCTCCTTGTTGGTGCCGTTGGCGAGTTTTCCTTTCCAGGTGAAGAAGTTGTAATAATCTTCTGCCGGGCGGCCGGTGGAATAAAGCTGGTACACGTTCATGTCCATCACCCGCTTGGCCGCGTCTTCCGCATCGGCGAACCTGTCGTCGTACAGCGCCATGCGGGCTTTGAGGGCCAGGGCGGCGCCCTTGTTCATGCGGCCGAGTTTCGGGCCGGTCATGATGGCCGATTGCATGAGGCCGGCGGCTTCTTCCAGCTCACTGAGAATGAAATCGACGATCTCTTTTTTGGAATTCCTCGGGCCGTAGAGCTCCGTAATGTTCAGGGGCTCCGTTACCAGTGGCAGATCGCCGAAGTACATCACCAGGTTCATGTACATGTACGCGCGGATGGTTTTGGCCTCTCCCACCAGCTGGTTCAGCGTAGCTTCTGGCACGCCCTTGGCACGGTGATAGTTGGCCAGAAAAGCGTTACAGTCGCGGATTCCGGAGTATTGGGACACCCATTCGGCGTTTACCGAAGACAGATCGGAATCGTAGTTGCCACTGCCGAAAATGCGGTATGCGTCGCTTGTGGAGGAATTGATAGAGTTGTCGCCCATCTGGTCCATGGCGATGGTATTGTTATTCTTGACGTTGGCGTAGAGCGCGTTGATGGCCAGGGTCAGCTGCTCTTCGTTCTGCCAGAACGTTTCGTCGGAGATCGCGTCCTGCGGGTTGCGGTCCAGGAAATCCTTACGGCAACCGGTGGCAGTGATAAGCAGGATGGCGGATATGCTGAGAAAAATCCTTTTCATGATCATTTGAAGTTGACATTTAAACCAAATACGAACGTCTTCACCTGCGGATAGTAACCGCCGAGGGTAAGGGGCGTTTCGGGATCGTAACCGTAGAAGAAATCTGTTTTCGTGAACAGGTTATCGGCGGAGAAATAGAACCGGATCTTTTCCGCGCGGATGCGGCGCGTCAGGTGGCCGGGCAACGTATATCCCACCTGCACGTTCTTCAGGCGGAGGTACGAGGCGTTTTCCAGCCAGAAGGTAGACAGCTGCTGGTTGTAAGTGTAGCCGTAAGCGAGGCGCGGATAGGTGGCGTCGGTGTTCTGCGGCGTCCAGCGGTCGAGGTGGATTTCCTGCGGGTTGGAGCTTTCGTTGATGAAAGCGTGACGGGCCGCGCCGGAAATAAATCCGTCCGCCTTGCCTACGCCCTGCAGGAAGAAGCTCAGGTCGATCCCCTTATACCCCACGTTCCCTTTGAAACCGTACGTGTACCGGGGAATGGAGTTGCCGATCACTTCACGGTCGGCCGCCGGGGTGATTTCACCGTCCCCGTTCAGATCGCGGTAGATGAGGTCGCCGGGCTGCATGGGGAAGCTCTTGTTGTACGGGAACAGCGGCGTGTATTTGCCGGTAGCGTCGTCGTATTTGTAGTCAGACACCTGCGAAATGCGCTCGGCCACATACCCGTAATAGGCATCAATGGGGTAACCCACCATCCGGATGCGCTCGCCGGGCGTGCTGGGCGCATCGCCGAGGCTCACCACCTTGTTGCGGACGTCGGAAATGTTGAAGTTGGCGCCGTACGACCAGTCGTTCACCCGGTCTTGCCACCCGGCCATAAATTCCCATCCCTGGTTGCGCACCTTGCCGGCGTTCTGGGCGGGGTACGAACCGCGGAGACCGAGTACGTCGGGCAGGGGCACTTTCAGGAGGATGTCATTGGTATTGTTGATGAAGTAATCCGCAGTCACGGTAAGCCGGTTGTTCAGCATGGCCAGGTCGATGCCCACGTTCTGCTTCACGACAGATTCCCAGGTGAGCAGTTCGTTGGGAACGCCCGTCTGGCGGTAGCCTACGGTCAGCACGTTGCCGATAGGCATGGTGGCAACGGAGTTGATGATGGACAGGTAAGCGAAATCGTCTCCCACCTTGTCGTTCCCCTGCGTACCGTACGACAGGCGCACTTTACCGAAATTGATAACGTGTTTCATCCTTTCGAAGAAGGGCTCGTTGGAGAACACCCATCCGGCGGAACCGGAGAAGAACCAGTTCCAGCGCACCGGCCCGGCGAAGCGGGTGGAGCCGTCGTACCGGAAGTTCCCTTCCAGCAGGTATTTATCGTTGTACCCATAGTTCAGCCGGCCGAAAAGTGATTGCAGGGCGTTCTGCGCGGCATCCGAATTGTTCAGCTGGTTGAGGGTGCCGAGGTTGATGGAGCCCACTTCCTGTGTGGGCAGGTTGGTGCGGGTGGCGCTGAAGTTGCGGCTCGCGTTCTCTTCCGCGGATGCGGCCACCATGCCTTTCACGGAATGCCCGCCGTGGAAGGTTTTCTCGTATTCGGCCATCCCGATGATCGTCTGGTACAAACCGGTGTAATCGCGGTTGTCGATCTTGTTGGGATAATTGGATTGATAGATGAGTGAATTATCTACCGGGCTGTAATAGTTGATGGTTTTGGAGAAGATCTCGCGGAAAGAGTTATACTTCACAAGGCCGTATTGCGCGCGCAGCCGGAACTCCTTCGTAATGTTCAGCGTGCCCTGCAAATTGGCGGTGATCTCCTGCGACGCGAACTTGTTGGTACCACCGTCTGTCGTAATGGCGATGGGGTTCTGCGATCCGCCATGATATCCCCAGCTGCCGTTGGTGAAACGTACGGGGATGAGCGGGGAAATCTGGTGGGCGGAATACAGCGGGCCCGCGTCGAAGTCTACACCCGCGCTGGAACCGCTGTTCAACCGGTCTACATAACCGATGTTGGCATCCAGCTGGAGGATGTCGAATACGGTCGTGTTCACGCGCAGGCGCACGTTGTGGCGCTTGGCGGAGAAATTATCGCCGGTAACGAGGCCGCCCTGTTTCAGATAGGAATACGACAGATAATAATTGGTATTGTTGGCGCCGCCGGAAAGGTTGAGCATGTGGCTCTGCTGCGGGGCGCTGGATTTGTAGATTTCGTCGATCCAGTTGGTATTGGCGAAATAGTTGGGATCGGAGCCGTTGCGCGCGGTCTCGATCTGCGCGTCGGTGAAGGTGGGGTTCTGGCCCGCGTTCACTTTGGCTTCGTTCTGCAATGTCATGTAATCCACGGAACCGAGGAATTTCGGCAGCGCGGTCGGCGTCTGGAGACCGAAATAATTGGCATACGTGAGCGAAGGCCTGGCGTTGGCTTTTCCTTTTTTGGTAGTCACGAGGATCACGCCGTTGGCGCCGCGCACCCCGTAAATGGAGGAAGAGGCCGCGTCTTTGAGGACGGTTACCGTTTCGATATCGTCCGGGTTGAGGATGTTCAGGTTGCCGCCGGGGATACCGTCTACCACCACGAGCGGATCGGGATCGTTGAGGGTGCCGATGCCGCGGATGCGGATCTTGGTGGTGTTATCGCCACCGCCGGGAATGCCGGATGCGCTCTGGAAGGTTACGCCGGGCATCGATCCCTGCAGCGCCGCCGTGGGCGAAGTAACCGGGCGGCCGGCGAAATCTTCGCTGGTAACGGTGCTCACGGCGCCGGTGAGGTTCGCTTTCTTCTGGGTGCCGTAGCCTACTACCACTACTGCGTCGAGCGCGGTGGTGGAGGGTTTGATGGACAGGCTGAAAGCCGTGCGCCCGTCTGCCGTGAAAGGCACGTCTTCATACCCCATCATTTTCACGACCAGCTTATCCCCTTCCGAAGCCGCGATGCGGAATTCGCCTTTTTCGTTGGTGATGACGGATTGATTGGTGGTCTGGTTCCAGATGCGGGCCCCGGGAACGGGAGCGCCTTTTTCGTCGGTCACCTTTCCACCGATATCGGCCTTCACGACCGATTTGCGCTGCACCACGATGGTGTTCTGGTTAATGGTGTAAGTCAGCGGCTGGCCTTCGAAACACTTGGCCAGTACCGTTTCGATGTCGGCATTGCGGACATGTACCGAAACGGGCAATGCATCTTCGAGCATTTCGGTGTTGAAAAGGAAATTGTAACCTGCCTGCGCCTTGATCTGGCGGAAGATTTCGCGGAGGGTGACCCTGTCTTCCGACAGCGTGATCTTCTGCGCATAGGCGGCCGCAGCGGCCTGAAGGGACAGGAACAGCACCAGGGCCGCCGTGATACGGATCACCCTGCGGGCCTTTCCGGGCAATAGCTGTCGCTTCCCCGGGGTGGAGAGGTGAGATGTCATACGTTTACAGATTGTTCTTAGTAGTTAAAGCTGGTTGACGCGTGTATATTGAATTTTGCTAGTTCATGACTTGAATGGTGTTGCCTTCCACACGGAACTGCACGGTGCCGGTGAGCGACAGCATATGCAGTACGTCCTGCACGTTTTTGAAACGGGAAATGGAGCCGGCGAAGGAAATCGTGGTGCCCGGATCGCGGAAGCGCACGTCCACATCGTACCAGCGGGAAATTTTCCGCATGATGGACGGCAGCGGCTCGTCGTTGAAAACGAACATCCCGTTCTTCCAGGCCATGGCCTGTTCGAGGTCGGCGCTGCGCACCTGGATCCGTTGCCCTTCCGTGAACCGCCCCTGCTGCCCCGGTTTCAGGACAACGGCCGTTCCGCCGCCGCTGAGGCGCACCTTGCCTTCGAGCAGGGTGGTTTGGACGGCAGGCTCGTCGGCATACGCCATTACGTTGAAATGCGTGCCGAGCACGTCTACATCGAGGCCGCGGGCTTTGACGCGGAAAGGCTGGCGCTCGTTGCGGGCCACTTCGAAATAGGCTTCGCCGTCCAGCTCCACAATCCGCTCAGGCCCATCGAAAACGGCCGGAAAGCGCAGCCTGGAAGCGGCGTTCAGCCAAATGCGGGTGCCGTCTGGCAGGGTCAGGTCATATTGCCCGCCGCGCGGAATGGCGATGGTATGGAAAACGGGCTCCGTCGGCACTTCGCCATCGCCGGAATAAACGATTTGTCCATTGGCGGTTTTCCGCACCAGGGCCCCGCCCTGCCGGGCGATCTGGCCTGAGCTGGCGTCTCCCAGGGCAATTTCGCTGCCGTCGCCCAGAATGAGCACGGCTTTATTGGAACCGGGAACGATTTGCTTTTGGACCGTATCCACCGGAACGGATTTATCCGCAAGTGGCGCATTTTGCTGATGAGGCTGAAGGAGGAAGAAAGCGGCCCCTGCGGCAAGGAGCACCGCAGCGGCGGCGGCGAGCTTTTTCCAGGGGAAGAGGCGCCTGACCTTTTCTTCGCGGGAAATGGAATCCTGCAGGCGGGCGTAGACCGACTCCTGCTGGGGCGCATCGTCCCACTGGCCGTCCACCCATTCAAAATCATCCTTATACGACTGCAGGAGCTCCAGCTCCCGGGGGGAACATTCTCCCCGGAGCGACTTTTCATACAGTGCGATGAATTCGTTTTTCGATAACATAGAAGGCCTGCTTTCCTATATAGAGCCGTTTATCCATCCGCACACACATACTTTTTGAAAAAATTGTATTTTGCCGTCATCGGGAATCATTTCCGCGGGAAGTCTCCTCATCCATCACCCTCATTCATAATTATTTAACGCGGGCTTTTTTAATTATTCGACCAACTTTGGGGCATGAACACGATCGATGCGAATGCGGCGGATGCCGTTTTGTGGCTGGAAGTAAGGCAACATGACAGGAGGGCGTACAGGATACTGTTCGACCGCTACGGCGGCGCGCTTTACCGTTCGGCCTTCCGCCTGCTGCAAGACCGGGAAGCGAGCGAAACCGTGGCGCACGACATTTTCCTCAATCTCTGGCTGAAGCGGGAAACCCTCGAGATCCGGGACTTCCGTTCCTACATCATGACCGCCGCCAGGTATCATGTATATAAAGCCCTCCGCGCCAGGGCCGCCTCGCCGGAAACAGCTGTAGAAACGGAGATGATGGAAGGGATTTCCGGTTCGATCGGGAACGGCGCCGAAGAAAAAATGGCGGAATTGCGGGTGCGGGAACTCATCGGGCGGCATATGAACGATCTGCCCAAACGCTGCCGCGAGATATTTTTACTGAGTCGGGAACAACATCTTACCAACCAGGAAATCGCGGAAAGACTGAACATTTCCCGCCGCAGCGTGGAAAACCAGATCACCTTCGCCCTGCGCCATCTGCGCATGCATATGAAGGAATACAGCCTCCTCGTGGCCGTACTCCTCGATGTCTGATCTTCATTCTTCCCTATCTACGTAAAAGGTACAAACCGACATGCTGCACGTCTTTGGGACGTGTGCGCGCATTCACCTGTTTAATACTGAGCTTGCTCACATGGATATGCTCGAAAACCTGCACGGGACTGAGGCCCGTGCCTGCCATGGCGTTTACATCGGCGAACAGCAGTAAGGGGCGGCCCGTCAATTGCGACGTATCGCCCAACTGATGGAGGGTTTGCAGCGGCGAATGGAGATAAAAATCCAGCGCGTAGTTGTATTCTCCGGTTTGCAGCTGTACGACCTTCGCGCCGGGGAATTGCCGGTTGGCCACGAAAGCCGCTTCGCTGCCGGATTGGTATTTCAACAAAGCAGGATAAAAAACGAGGTTGAGGTAAAAATTCACCAGCACGGCCGCCACCATCGTCCGCACGAGCAAATACTGAACGGATACGTTTTTCTTCAGCATCGGCCGCAGGCGCGCCAGGGCCACGAGCCCTCCTATCACCAGCACCAGCAACGGCAGTGTTTGTCCGGGCCGGAACAGCAGGTGGATGGCCATAGCCGCCGCGGGCAGGAGCATCGTGAAAACGGTCTGCGCGATGCGGATGAGCTTCCTCCCTCCTTCCGTGCGGACGTTCAGCACATACTGCGCCGTCAAAATGGCGAAAAACGGGAAAAGGATATTCAGATAATGCGGCAGTTGGAACCTGGACAGGGAAAACACGACGAAGCAGGGCAACGCAGCGGCCAGGGTCAGCCATTCCGTTTGTGCGCCCCGCGTCCAACCTTTCCTGATTTTATTCACCACCGCCGCATACAGCAAAACCGACCAGGGCAAAAACGCCCATAAGACCGTATGCAAATAAAACGCAGGATCGCCCTTTCCTTTGATGGGCCCGGTGTTGAGGAAGCGCCCGAACTGGCTGTCCCAAAAGAAAAACCGGATGCCCGAAACGCCCGTTCTGCCGAAAACCGTTTTTTCCGGGTGCGCGTCGAACTGGACGTACAGGCAGTATAATTCGGGGAGGATGAAGAGGAACGTGAGCGCAGTGGAGATCATCCAGCGGAAATGAAAAACTTCCCGCCAGTTCCGTTTGATGATCATCTCCCCGCCGATCGCGCCTGCGATGGGAATGAGCGCGAACGGGCCTTTGGTCATGACCGCAATGGCGGCGAAAAGTGCGCCCAGCGCCAGTTGTCCGTATCCCTTCCCCGACCGTGCCCTGTAAAAATGGTACACACTGGCGACAATGGCGCCCGTGAGGTAAGGTTCCGCGCGCACATCGGTGTTGGAAATGATGATGTGCTCGGCCGTCAGTAAAATCGCCGTGGCCCACCAGGCTACCTGTTCATTGTACAGCAATTTCGCCAGGCGGTACGTGTATACCGCGCCCATCATGAGAAACAGGACAGCCGGCAATTTATAGGCCCAGCCCGAATACCCGAAAAGCTGAAAGGAAAGCGCGGCCATCCAGAACGGGAAGTGCGGCTTGTCGAGCCAATCCCTTCCTTCCGCGAACAAATGGATATAATCGTTGTGTTGCGCCATGGTTTTGGCGATAGACGCGTACAGCGCCCCGTCCGGGCCCATGATCGTCACGAACAGTCCGCTGAAATTGACGAGCACGGCCAGCGCCATGAGCAGTTTGAAATCCGTTCCGTTCGCCGATGAAATTCCCTTAATATCCCTGCGCTTCCCGCGGACGGGAAACGTGCTGTAAGTGATACTATAATCCATATTCCGGTTGCATATGATAATGGACGCGGCGCGGTTCGCGCACGAACCAGCGGTCGAAGAAATAAGCGCATGCCGCGCCCACGGCAGCTCCGTAAACGGCGCCGGCTACGATATCGAACGGGAAATGTTTGCCCACGTACACTTGCGCGTAACAAACTGCGAAGGCCCATAGCCACAGGAGGTTCCAGCGTTTTCCTTCCAAACGGAACACTGCCATAAACCAGAAAGTGGCCAGGCCGAAGTGGTTGGATGCGTGAGATGATGGAAGCGAGAATTGTCCGCCGCAATCGATCAATCCCCGGACTTTTCCCTGCAAATCCGGGTCAAAACACGGTCTGATCCGCGCGAACAGGGGTTTCAGGATGCTGGCGCTGCCGTAGTCGGTGATCGCGAAGCAAACGATGGTCATGAGAATGAATTGCGCGGCGTATTTCCGCTGGTGGCGCAGGACCCAGTAAAGCACGAATGCGTACAGCGGGATCCAGGTGAGGGCATTGCGGAGCAGCTTCATACCTCCGTCCAGCATGGACGACGATGCATCTGCATGGATGAACGTGAAGAGCGTTTTATCCAACGCGTCCATCATTTCCAGGATATTCATATTCGGCAGGATTGGGTGACAGTTCCTGTGTAAGGTAGGCCGCCCATATTACCGGAAAATCAAGGGAATATTATGATAGCATTATGAGTGGCTGATTTCCGCCAACGTAGCATATTCAATGGTTACAGGTTTGATTTGAGTTGGATGGGATTCCCGATGGTGTCGTATCCCTGGAAGATGAGGTTGTTACCGGAATCGATGCCGATGGAAACTCTGGGGCGGCCGCGGTCGTCGCGGATGAAGAGCCCTACTGCACGGTTATCGGTTTTACCGATGAAGAGCCGTTCCTGCCCGGTGAGGCCCTGTGCGCGGAGGTTTCGGAGGGTGGCGGCGAGGGCGGCCGTGTCGTTGAGGGCTTTGAGGGAATCGTGCAGGCGGACCAGTTTGCCGGTGGGCATTTCATCGCTCCGGTCCCACATTTTCAGGCCGTAGTGGCGGCGTTGGCCGTTGTCTTCGTATTGGAGCTGAACGATTTGGTCGTTGGCATATTGATCGAGTGAAAATCCCATATCGGATGTTTTCTTTTCACCGGAATAGGTGAATCCGCCGCATTCGTCGCCTTCGTCGTTGAAGAAGATCAGACCGGCGCCGCGGTCGCGCTGTGGCAGGGTTTTGCCGTCTACGATGCCGGGGTGCTGGCGTTCGCGGTTGGCGATGACGAGGCGGAGGGTGCCGTCTTTTTCGACGATGTTGACGCGTTCTACGGTGATTTCTCGGAACCGGCCGCCGTTGTGGTTATGGAAGAAGGTTTGCCAGGCCAGGAGGGCAACTACGGCGCTGAGGGCAACGCTATAAACCTGGAGGAAACGAAGTTGCCGGAAGGCGTGGGAATTGTTGGATTGCATATCGTGTGGATTTGGCTATTGACGATTTGGAATATTGCTGGTGGCGGTTATACGAGGGAAGAACGGCAGCGCTGCGGGCGTTGCTGAAGGATATGGTTACCGGCCTGAATTTGGCGGCGGTGAGGCGGCAAAACGGTGAAAAGGGCATGGCCGGACGGGGGAATTTCCGTTGAAATTATCAAAAAATCAGCATCTCCATCCGTTTTTCGGAGATATTCTCGGTTTCAGAAGAGATATTCTCGCCCTTTTTTTCATCATCGGGTTTCCATCCGCAGTAAGTTTGCAGTATTGTTTTTAATCCCCCAATCTAGCTACATTATGCTACGACTATTAAAGTACCGGGGCGAAATGCGGAAACGATCGTTGCGATGTCCTGGAAGGGTATTTCCACCTTGCAGTCAGTTGGCGTACCGTTTCGTGTTTTCGACTGTCCGGCATGATTACAATTTTCTGCCGAATGTTTTGTTTGACCGGTTGCGGGCTAGCTCGGTCGACTATGACAACATGGATGACCATCAATATTGCGCCCGTTGCGGGATATCATTGTTTGATACGCTTGCGGGTGCGCGGAGGGCTTATGAGGATTTAAGTCCCTACACAAAAACCAAACTGGGTTATTCGCATGTAGCCCAGGGGATATTGAATGAGCCTGACGGATGGATGAAGCCGGTTGGCAAAAACGGGCATTTCAGTTTTTTTGAAAGTATGGATGCCGATCTGACGAACAATTTCATCATTATTGAACAGTTATAAATAGTAAAATCATGAACAACCAATTCGATCATCTGCCGTTTGGCAAACTGAAAAAGCTGAGTGAGTTATTGAGTTTTGAGGACTGGTCCGTTTTGGATCATTACCGAAGCCTGGATGACAAGGATTTTTTGTCGTACTGGATTCCTGATAAGGATACTTTTTACCGGCGATTATTATGGCAGGTTAGCAGGGAAACACTGTTTGCATACCTGAGGGGCTCGGTGACGCTCAGGAATTTGGTGCTGGGGGATGATGAGAATGCATCCAGGTATGTGGTCAATGTAACGCCTAAAGGTGAATTTAGAGATGGTGTTATTGTAACGGCCGGCAAACTGTCTCCGTGTGACATACCGGAATCAGACAGCGTATATGATTATGCCATTCCCAAAGTCTACCAGGCTGAAGTTGGCTGACGGGCTGGTGCATCTTGTCGCAATTCGCCCAAAGATTGTCGCGTTTGCACAGGGTTTGCTGTCGGGAATCTGTTTAGGTTTGTAGTGTTGTTATTCCTCAACGCTTAAAACCTGAAAATATGCAAAAGATCACTCCCTGTTTGTGGTTCAACTTCAATGCCGACGAGGCGCTGGCTTTTTATGAAACCGTTTTCCCGGATTTCAAGCTGCTGAGCAAGAGTCATTATGGTGAATGGGGAGGCCCCAATGCCGGGAAGCTCCTGACGGCGGAATTCGAGCTGTTCGGGTCCCGGTTCCAGGCGCTGAATGCCGGGCCTCAATTTCCATTCACGGAAGCGATTTCCCTGAGCATCCGATGCAAGGGGCAGGAAGAGGTGGATCATTATTGGGATAAATTAACGGCCGATGGCGGACAGGAAAGTATGTGTGGCTGGTTGAAGGATAAGTTCGGGCTTTCGTGGCAGGTGGTGCCGGAAGAACTGACGAAACTGATGTCGGACCCCAACAAGGAACGCGCTACCCGTGCAGCCCAGGCGATGATGAAGCAGAAGAAGATCGTGATCAGGGAGATCCAGGACGCGGTGGATACTGTGCCGGCTTGATGTAAGCCAGGTTCCAGGCTTCGCCGGCGGTTTTCAAGAAAGGGCGGACGTGGTTTCTGCCTGAAATAAGCTGGGATTCTGGTACTAAGGCGTTTATCGGGACTCGAATGAACGCTGCCTCTTCTTGATGTATACGGGGATTCTGGTACCGTGGGCGCTTTATCTGATGCGGATGAATATACCACTGCCTGATGTATGCCGGGTTTCTGGTACTGTGGGTGATTTATCAGAATGCGGATGAATACTGCCACTGCCTGAGTATGCCGGGTTTTTAGTACCGTGGGCAGTTTATCGGAATGCAGATGAACGCTTACTCTACCATAGATAAATGGGATTCTGGTAAGGGCGGTTTAACCCTCGCGGGACAGGCCATCCCGGATGCGTTGATACATACTCCTATCATCCAACGCGCTTTCCAATTCTCCCAGGATGCGGAGCAGGTCGCCGGAAGATTGCTGTAGCCATTTGCGATTTTCTTCGCGGATGACTTGCAGCATGGGCCCGATGCGCTTGTACATGTTTCTGCCGCTGGCGCTGAGAGACAGCAGGCGCCGGCGGGCATCCCGCGGGTCGGGAGAGGCTTTCATCAGGCCGTGTTCCAGCATTTGGTCTGCCAGTTGCACAACAGCGGGATGGCTGATTTGCAGGGCATCCGAAATCTCGGTGATCCCCATGGTTTTCTTTCGGCTGAGTAGTTCCAGGATCAGGAACCACCGCGCTTCAAAATCCAGGGAAGATTCCTTGTAAATCCGGCTGACATCCTGGGACAGGCGCTCTCCCAGCCTTTTCAAACGGGTCGCCAATGCGAGTTCTTCCAGTTCGTGAACGATATTCATGCCTTAAAAATATCCCTTTTTAGGCGTTACGACATTATTTTCCGAAAATTCCTGCGCGAACTTTCCTGCAAAATGTCAATCCAGATGTTCGGAGCCGACAGCGCCGGCTCCGGAATGTCGTTTCATGATAAACAAATGGTTGTGCCGTACCAATTACCGGATCGACCAATGGCAGAGGTTGGTACATCGACGACAACACTCGCTTTTCATGCTCAACTCGTTCGACGTTTCTCTTCTTCCGCCCCACCAATCCGCTGAAGATGGCCACCATGCTGTTGGCCTCCAAAGCGGTAGTTTTATTATGCCGTCAGCACCCGCGTGTCACGCTCAACTCGCTCGACGTTTCTCTTCTTCCGCCCCACCAGTCGGGTAGCGAGTCCATGCTACTCCTGGTCGCCGAAGCGGTAGTTTCATATCAACGTCAGCACCTGCGTGTCACGCTCAACTCGCACGACGCTTCTCTTCTTCCGCCCCACCAGTCCGCCGGCGAGGAGCGCCTTGCTGCTGGCTAGTTACATCTAAATGTCAGCGCCCTCGTGTCTCGCTCAACTCGCTCGACGTTTCTCTTCTTCCGCCCCACCAGTCCGCCGACGAGGGCCGCCTTGTTGTTGGCCACCAAAGCAGTTGTTACATCTCAAAGTCAGCACCTGCGCGGCTCGCTCGACGTTTCTCTTCTTCCGCCCCACCAATCCGCCGACAATGGCCACCAAAGCAGTAGTTTCATATCAAAGTCAGCACCCGCGTGTCACGTAAAGATCGCACGATGCTCCTCTTCTTCCGCCCCACCAGTCCGCCGCTAAGGGTCATGCTACTGCTGGTCGCCGAAGCGGTAGTTAAATGTCAACGTCAGCACCCGCGCGCCTCGCTCAACCCGCACGACGCTTCTCTTCTTCAGCCCCACCAGTCCGCCGGCGAGGGCCGCCTTGCTGCTGGCCGCCGAAACGGTAGTTAAATGTCAACGTCAGCACCCGCGTGTCTCGGAACTGGCGAAATGCTTCCGAATAACCGGTCAGTTTTGTGAACGCTTTCACCCGGCCGGTCAGGAAAACATCGCTCAGGTTCAGTTTCAGGGACCCTTTCCGTTCCCAGAACTGCCGCTGGGCGCCAATTCCGAGCTGCCAGTTACTGGCGATATCCAGGAACCCGTACCAGCTGCGGCTTTGGAAATTACCGTTCACCTCCATCGTGGTTTTAGGATCGAGGGTGATCGTATTACTCGTATTGAAATTGAACACCACGCGGCCTTCGTTGAGATCGGTATCCACAAGATTGCCGCGATAAAGCCCGTAATACGCAACCACCGTATTGCTGCTGTTCAGCCATTTGATGGAAGTCACCGGCACCCCCACCGTCAAATGGTAATAATCATACCGCGCAAGATTGCGGTTCGTCTGCAATACGCTGTTCGGTTCCACGTCGGGCGCCAGCACGGAAAGCACATTGTCCTTCGTTCTGCTGTAACCGGCCTTGGCAGTATAGATCTCGCGGAAAGCGTACACCAGCTCGTAAGACGCCGTGATCTCCGGCCGAAGCGCGGGGTTCCCGGTCGAAGAAGTCAGCGGGTCGAGGAAAACGCGGAAAGGATTGAGCTCGCGGTACGAAGGCCGGTCGATGCGCCGGCTCAATGTAACACCCAGATCGTGCCGGTCATTGAACTTGTACCCCAGGTAGCCACTGGGAAAAAGTTGCACATAATCGCGGTCGAAGGTTTCTTCGTGTATCACCTGGCGGCCATTGGCAAGGGTTTGCTCCAGCCGCAAACCGAACTGGTAGCTCAGCTTCTTCCAGTTTCCGGAACCGTTAAGATAGGCCGCGTTGATGTTCTCTTTGTAAATGAAACGATTGCTCTTTCCTTCGTCCAGATCATACCCGCCATGGCTGCGGTCAAAAAAGCTGACATCGTTATCAGTACGCACCCAGCTGCTTTTGATACCGCCTTCCAGCTTCATCCCCCATCTTTTTATGGGATGAACGTAGTCCACTTTTACGGAGTAGATATCGAGCTGGCCGCTCAGATCGCCGAACAGCAGGAAATCCTGCCGCGCAGGAGCATTGCTGGCATCCAGGTAAGCAGTTCTATAGTTCTGATACTCCCAACTGCCATACCGCGCATAGTCGAGATCCGACGTTAATTCACGGCCGGCGGTATCGAGCAAACGGCGGAAGTTGACATTGAAGCTGTAGTTTCGGCGGTGCAGATCGTTGTTCCCCAGGGTATTGAACCGCCCCGTGGGCGCTTGCGCGGCGTCGAACGACTGTGCCTTGCTGTCTGAACGGACGATCCCGTCATTGATAACCGCGTTGGCCGCGAAGCCGACAGTGGTACGGGAATTCGGCTGATAATCCATCCCGCCGCGGACATTATGCGTATTGAACCGGAACCCGAAAAAGTTATCGTAATCGTTGCCACCGGTTTCCACTCCTTCTTTGGTGAAGAATTTCCGGTGGATGTCGAGATCGTTGTAATCGCGGCGATGGCCCAAATTATAGGATGCGAAGTAATTGAAGGGGCCTTTGCGATGGTTGATGCTCAGGGAAGGATTGACCTTGGCATAAACGCCCTGACCGAGACTGAGCCCCACCGTTCCGTTCGTCCCGTTGTTCCGCCCTTTTTTAAGCCGGATATCGATGATTCCCGCGTTGCCGGCGGCATCGTATTTCGCGGAGGGATTGGTGATGAGATCGATCCGGTCTATCTGCGCGGCGTTGAGGCTTCGCAGGTAAGTGGCGAGGTCTTGCCCGGACATGGGCACCTGTTTCCCATCGATCATCACCAGCACACCCTGACGGCCCCTCATGGCGATGTTGTCATTCTGATCGACCGTGATGCCCGGGGCTTTTTCGAGCACTTCCAGCGCATTGCTCCCCGCCGCCGAGATGGAGCCGGCAACATTCAGCACGGTTTTATCGTACTGTTGCTGTACCAAAGGCTTCTGGGCCACCACGTTCGCTTCGCGGAGCTGCCGGGCGGCAGCCTCCAGCCTGATTTCCCCGAGATCGGTAGCGGTGGAATGCACGATCTCGGCAGACAGGTACCGGTTGTAAGCCAGATGCTGTATCGCCACCTGGTACTTGCCGGCCCGGACGCCCGAAATGCGGAAATTCCCCTGCGCATCGGCATATTCCATCTTCACCAGTTTCTTATCGGCAGCATTCAGCAACTGCACGATCACCTCCTCCGGCCGGAAACCCTCGCCCCCGGAAACCTTCCCGCGGATGTCTCCACCCACCTGCGCCAGCGATCCTGCCGGCCAGGCCATCATTAAACATATAATTGCACGAACAAATAGTAAAGAAAAACGCTTCATCGGGGAACAGATTTTGGGTATTATTTCCACGAAATTCCGCCGATTCCATCATGCTTCCAACCAAATTTACGTAAGTGCTTACCATTATTTAATACCTGTCCGATTCCGGACATCCGTTTCGCCGGTCTTCACATATTTTCAGCCATCCATTTTCACGATATTCAACTATCCCAATCGCCCGTTCGCGCTGCCGAACCTTCCATTCATCGCTCCCAGTCGCCATTTCAGCTTCCCCGCCCCAAGTCCCCCACAACCATCACCCTCACCATTCTTCCCGGAAAACACTTCTTCCCCATCAGGAACTGAAATTTTCGATTTTATAGATGAACGGTATTTAAAGCTGCCCGAATCCCCAAGGGAACCGTCCGAAAGTAATCTAGTCCCACCCCAAAAACAGGAAGGCGGTGTTACCGGCCTTTCCCGGTAACGACCGCCTTCCCATGCGAAGCGATGCTCATATATCATGCCCGTAAAACCTTGATCATCGCCGACAATTCCTCGTCTGCCAGCCCCATGTCCGCCGCGCGACGGAACATCCCCGCCAGGTAATCCGGGAAAGCACTGTTGATCCCCGCATCTTTTGCCTGTTCCAATATCCTCGCCGACGCATCCACTGAAATGCTCAGCGGGCTTTCCGTTTTGGCAAAGCGATTTTCATGCACCAGTTGCCCTTCGTACTTGATAAATTCCCCGAAAGTGCTGAGGATGCCCGTCAGCAGTCCCGCGTATTTATCAACCGGGAAACCGGCATGCTCCATGATCCGCGCGCCGTGGAAAAAGCCCATCAGCGTCCCGTAAATCCCTGAAAGCGTGGCCAAATCCACCGACGAGGCCAGCCCCGCTCCTTCTCCCAGCCATTCCGGCGCGCCGGCGAAGGTTTTCAGTACCGGGAGCGCCGGTTCCCAGGCCGATTTTTTCCCCGAAATATATAAAGGAGTGTCTTCCCGTCCCATTTGTTGCGGCGCGGCCTGGATGGCGCCATCGAGGTATCCGGCGCCAAGGGCTTCCGCCCAGGCTTCGAGGCGCTCCGCTTCTGCAGGGCTCCCGCTCGTCAGTTGCACGAGCACTTTCCCTTTCCAGTCTGCAGCTTCCGTAGGTGCGAGAATGGCGTTTGCCGCGGCGTAATCATGTACGCACATCACGATCACATTTCCCGCGTTCACCGCTTCTACTGGCGTTGCTGCCACTTTCGCGCCGGCTTCGGCGAGGGGAACGGATTTATCGGTGCTGCGGTTCCATACCGTTACGCCGTAACCTTGTGCCAGGAGCAATTTCGCCAGCGTGGCGCCCATCTTGCCGAGGCCCAGAACGGCCGCGGATTTTTCATTGTGTTGTTTCATCGTTCGTTTGTTTTGCTGGAACAAAGGTGCGACGCAACGGAAAGGCGGACAATATGGGAAAAAAGATTCGGTATGGAGAAAAAGTTCCCTATGGCGGCAAAAGTTCATTCCCGAAAAAGGCCTACCTTTCCCGAAAGGAATGGATTATGTACGAAAGAAAAATTGCTGAAAACCTGGATTGCGGCGTCAACGTGGCCAACAAGATCGTGGGCGGCAAATGGCGCGCCTGCATCATCGATTCGATTTCCCGGGGCATCAGCAGGCCCAGCGGGATACAGCGCGAAATCCCGGAAGCGCCGGCGCGGGTGATCCAGATGCACCTCCGCGAACTGGAAACCCTCCAGGTGATCCGGAAAGAGACTTCGGGCGGGTTCCCCCTGAAAGCGGAATACTTCCTCACAGATTTCGGCCGCTCGGTACTGCCGCTCATCGCCGCGATGGACGCCTGGGGCAATGCGAACAAGGCATTCGTGCAGGAAATGTCGGCCGCTATGGCGGAAGAAGCACTCAACACAACATCTTGAAAGTCGTCATCGCACCATATGACCCGCTCTGGCCCGACGCGTACGCAGCGCAGCAGCGCCTCATCTCGGAGGCGCTCGGGCATCTGTTCCCGGTGATCGAACATATCGGCAGCACATCCGTGCCCGGGCTCGCCGCCAAACCGGTGATCGATATCCTCGTCGGCGTTGCGTCCGACGAATTACTCGATGCCACGATCGAACCGATGAACCGCCGCGGATATACGTACTTCCGGAAATACGAACCTTCTATGCCCTACCGCCGCTTCTTCGCATTACTGAGCATGCCGCCCGGCGAACCGGCGCCCTGGCTGGTGGATATCGGCGATCCCTTCGTGACCGGCGGCCCCATCCCCTCGCTCGTCAACATCCACATCATGGTCAAAAACACCTGGCATTGGAAAAGGCACCTGGCGATGCGTGACTTCCTGCGGTCGCACCCCGATGTGGCCGATGCCTATGCCGCGCTCAAGATCGGGCTTTCGGCCCGGGAGTTCGGCGACACCAACGAATACAACGCCGCGAAAGATGCCTTCGTGAAATCCGTAGAGCAGCGCGCCCTCGCCTGGTGGAAAGGTTGATTCCCCGCAATTGTTGTTCCCTTCCCGGCAAATGTGTAAATTAGATGTCAAACCATGCCATATGCCGCAACCCAATCTTCCCTTGTCAGACGCCGACATCCGGCATTTTATCACGGAAGGCTACGTTCGCCTCAACCAGGCATTCCCGCGTGAGCTCGCGCTGGAAGTGCAGGATATTTTATGGAAGGAAATGAACCTCCGCCCGGATGCGCCTGCGCAATGGAAAGCGCCTGTGGTCTGGCTGGGCGAGTTTTCGCAGGAACCTTTCGTCCAGGCAGCCAACACGCCCGTGCTGCACGCCGCGTTCGACCAGCTCGTAGGCCCCGGCCGCTGGGCGCCCCGCCAGAGCGTGGGCACCTTTCCCGTCCGCTTTCCGAGCAACGAAGACACGGGCGACGATGGCTGGCATGTGGACGTGAGCTTCCCCGGCCGCGAAGCCGCCAGCGATCCGGGAAATTTCTTCAAGTGGAAATCCAACCTCCACTCCAAAAACCGCGCCTTGCTGATGCTGTTCCTCTTCTCCGACATCGGTGAAAACGACGCTCCCACCCGCATCCGCGCCGGTTCCCATCTCGATGTGGCCAAACTCCTTCGTCCACATGGCGATAAAGGCCTCACCGCCCTGCAGATCGCCGATAAACTGGGCAGCACCGGCCACCGGAAAGAAACCCTCGCAACCGGCGAAGCCGGCACCGTATATCTTTGCCACCCTTTTCTCGTACATGCAGCGCAAAAGCACCGCGGCACACAGCCCAGGTTCCTCGCGCAACCGGGTTTATTTCCCAAACAACCTTTTTCACTGTTCAATAAGGCAGGAAATTACAATGCCGTAGAATCCGCTATCAGACTGGGTATCGGGCTGGATAAAGAATAGCTGCCCGCTTTTTTTTATGGAACGGACGTGTGATTGCATCATCCTGAAAATTCGGATATGCGATACGTTAGCCTGTTACTATGCATGATTGGCCTGATTTCCTGCCATCAACCCGGATATCAAATCCGCACCTATCACGAAAACGGATACACGCTTGCCGATACGTTGCTGCATGGAAATGTACGGTCTATCCCCTTCGATGCATATGCCCGGTATGCCATTTGTTATATCGGCCCGGATTCCGGCAGAATAGCCACCGGAAAGCCATTGCCGCGATCCGGCAGAACACCTGACCCTGGCGGATACCTGGCCAGGAAATTCGACAGCAACTACATGACCATCCATGTAGACACGTCACATACACAACTTCAATTCGAACATTCCCATTTTGACACCACAACCAACCGCCGCATTATCGATTCCATTTCCTTGTTCAACGGGATGCGCGTGACATTGAAAAATGTGTCGGATTCACTGCTATACCTTGGCAATTTCAATACGCTGGGATTCGCTTACCTCGAAATGCAGAATGGGAAGAAAGACTGGATAAGGATGGAGAACCCGTCGTCGTGGTACAGCTACTGCAGCACCGGCGCAAGGGCCAACTACCTGCGGCCCGGAGAAATCCTCATTGCGAAGTTTCCGCGTTACGAAGGCGAATTCACCGCTAATTTCAGGGTGGTCTGGGAAAAATACAACCGTCAGAAAATCTGTTCCAACGAGTTCGTGGCACCCGTCAGCGATCTCATGCTCAATATCGTTGACCTGAAAACGGAAAGGTATTCCGAATAACCTGTCAATCCTCCGGGATCCAGCTCGTGCAGAAACTGCCGTCCCCATTCATTTTCAGGAATTCTTTCGGCGGGGCGCCGGTATAATGCCTGAAATCCTTGATGAGGTGGCTTTGGTCGTGGTAACCGAAATGCTCGATAAGGAAAAACCAGTCCGGCTTCTGCGAAGGGTGCTCCAGTAGCCAGTTCACCACGGCTTTGAAGCGCAGGAACCGGATCAGTTCCTTGGGTGAATACCCGCCGTATTTCCGGAATCGCTGCTGCACGGTGCGCTCCGTAATATCCCATTGCTCCGCGATCACTTTTACCGGGTTGAGGGCCGGGTCGCGGATGGCGTCGAGGTTTTCGAGGAGGGGAACAGACGCCGGTTCCGAAGGCGCTACGGCTTGCAGGATCATCTTTTCCGCGGCGGCGGCGCGCTCCATCGGATCGGAAAATTTGGCGAGGGATGCATGCATCGCCTCCAGCCGGACGGCCGTTTGCGCGAAGCGGGGATCGTCTGCCACCGACAGATCGATATCGTCGGGAGAAATGCCCAGCAGGCGATAAAAGCCGTCGAGCACAAAAGGCAATACCAAAATATCGGTTCCGCCGGGGCGTTCGTAGGTGAGCATCCGGCGGAGGGGGCCCAGTACCATGATGTTGTCCATCGTTTGCTGGAGAGCTTCCGACCGGTCGAACGTATAGCGCAACGGTTCGCCGAAACTGAAGATCAGCAGCATTTCCAGGTTGGGCGACAAATGAAACACCTCAGTAGCGGCGCTTTCCGGCGCCTGGATAGCGTACAGCGGCTGTAGCACGTCTTTCAACCTTTCATCCCTGTCATATTTCTTACCGTATATATCCATGGCGTTCGTTTTCTTACAATTTCCGGCGGGGCGCCGGTGGTAAGTTTGCATCATCAAACCGAAAACAAAAGTAAAACATTCTACTATGGCATTGCACACACTCCTCGGCGCCAACGGCACCATCGCCTCCGCCCTCCTCCCCGTTCTCCAGGCCGAAGGCCAGCAGGTCCGCCTCGTTTCGCGGAACCCCAAACCCGTTCCCGGCACGGAATCCATTGCCGCCGATGTGCTCGACTACGAACAGGTGCTCCATGCGGTGAAGGGCTCCGATATCGTGTATATGCTCGTCGGCATTCAGTACAATGCGTCGGTCTGGGAGCGCGACTGGCCCGTGATCATGCGCAACGTCATCAATGCCTGCAAAGCCGCCAATGCCAGGCTCATCTTCTTCGACAACGCCTACATGTACGGAAAAGTAGATGGCGACATCACCGAAACCACGCCCTACCGCCCCGTTAGCCGCAAAGGAAAGGTGCGCGCCGGTGTAGCCCAAATGCTCGAAGCCGAAATGCGGTCCGGTGCATTAAAAGGCATCATCGCCAGGGCCGTCGATTTTTACGGGCCCGGCGTTACCGACAAAAGCGCCGCCGGCGTGCTCGTGTTCGCCAACATGAAAAAAGGGAAAAAGGCGCAATGGTTCCTCAACGCCGACGTTCCCCGCTCCTACAACTATACGCCCGACGCCGCAAGGGCTTTGTATATGCTTTCCCAAAGCGAAGACGCCTTCGGGCAGATATGGCACCTGCCTTGTGTCAGCCCCGCGCTAACCGGCCGCCAGTTCATACAGCTCGCCGCCAAAGAAATGGGCGCAACAAACAGCGTGACCGTTTTGCCGAAATGGCTCCTCAAAGTCATCGGCTGGTTCAACCCCTTCATGCGCGAAATGCAGGAAATGCAGTACCAGGACGCGTTCCCGTTCCGCTTCAGCTCCTCCAAATTCGAAAAACACTTCCATTTCACACCCACTTCCTACGAAGCCGGCGTGAAGGCCACCGCCCAATGGTACCTCGCACAGCCCTGACCCGATGGCATGAAAATCCGGCGGCAATGCCTATCTTGGACGTTCAAACAACAAGTAAAAACGGAATGGCGAACGCTTATCCGATAGCTGATCGTCGACCGGCCATGAAAATAAACTCCAGACCATGAGAATGTACCAGGAAATGTTGCGGTTGCCGGGAAAACGCAGGGGCTTTCACCTTGTTACGGAGGAAGTGCTCCGCGCGATACCGGCCATCCGGGAGATGAGAACAGGCATGCTGCAAGTGTTCATCCAGCATACGTCTGCCTCGCTGACGGTGAACGAGAACGCCGACCCCACGGTGCGCCGCGATTTCGAGACGTTCTTCAACAAAGCCGTTCCGGAAAACGATCCCGATTACGAGCACGACTACGAAGGCGCCGACGACATGCCGGCGCATCTCAAATCCTCACTGCTCGGCTGCTCCGTGCTGTTGCCCGTGCGCAACGGCCGGCCGGCCCTCGGCACCTGGCAGGGCATTTATCTCTGTGAGCACCGCGACGAAGGCGGCCCACGCAACCTGGTCATTACCCTCTGGGGCGAATAACCTATATTTGAAGATATGCTCCTTCAACCCACCATCAGCCTCCTCCGCGAACAGACGCTGCCCGATTTCCCTTCCGGCTCCGCACTCGCTTTTAAAGACGGACGACTGTACCTCGTGGGAGACGATGCCCGGGAGCTCCGCATCCTCGATACGCAATACAAGACCGCGGGTTCCATACAGCTGTTCTCCCATCCGCAGTACCGCATTCCAAAACCGGAGAAGGCCGACCTGGAATCGGCCGTGGTACTGAAACACAAGCAGGCACAATACCTGGCGGCCTTCGGATCGGCCAGCCTCGAAACCCGCCGGCAAATATTGCTCCTGCCCCTGCCCTTCCGCACCAGCGACCATCCCGTCATCTATACCCATTATGCCGCCGATTTCCTCGACGCCATCGGCCGGCAGTTGCACGACATCAATATCGAAGGCGCCACCATCGCCGCCAACAAGCTTGTGCTGGCGAACCGGGGGCACGAAGACAATCCGCATAATACCCTCATCATTGCCCGGCCGGATTGCTGGAACCCCATGCACAACGACCATCCTTTCCTCCAGCAGATCAAACTGCCGGAATCGAGCCGGGGATTCCGTGGCGTGTCTGACCTATGCTACATTCCCGGCCGCGACCTGCTCCTCCTGACCCTGACCACCGAAGCCACCGCCAGCACGTACGACGACGGTATCATCGGCGACAGCTACCTGGCCGTGATCCGCGATTACAGCAAAAAAATGCGGAACGGAACGGTGATGCCCGACGAAATGGTGAACCTGACGAGCGTATCGGCCGTATTCGCCGGACAAAAGATCGAGGGCATCTGCCTGGAAAAAAACCGGGCGGAAGGCCTGCTGCTCCACCTGGTGGCCGATAACGACGCGGGCGACAGCCGTCTTTTCACCATCAACGCCATGCTGTAAAACACGCTTGGCGGATACATCCCGGCAACTTACCTTTATAGTCTCAAACACGGTTTCTTATGCGCGACGTCAATCTGTCGAACCTTCCCATCGCCGCTGCTCCCTGGAAAGAAAACGCTTCCGAGGTGCTGTACCTTTTGCAACAGGTGTACCCGGACATGGACATCCTCCTGTCTGCCGAACTGGAACAGCTGGCCGAGATGCGCGGCGACGATGACCAGGAAGACGCCATGGATTACCTGGGACAGGCGCTTAGCGTGTATGGATACGCGTTATACAAGATCGATTCGCTGCAGGAAGAGAACTGGTACGCGATCCTGTCTACCGACGAAGAACCGCCCGAAGAAGCCGTGTACCAGGTGAGTGAAGAAGAGATGGACCAGGAAGGCATCGCCGAGGAAAGCCGGAAAACGTACGGCCGCCGCGAAGCCACGCTCTGCAAGCTCTTCGACCATGAATGGGGCGATCAGTTTTAATAAAACCTGCAACCATGAACATTCTCCGGCTCGATCATTTGGTGCTAACCGTGGCGGACATAGACGCTACCTGCGCGTTTTACACGGTGGTACTGGGCATGGAAACGACGACTTTCGGCGAGGGCCGGAAGGCCCTTCGTTTCGGGGACCAGAAAATCAACCTGCACCAGCGCGGGCAGGAATTTGAGCCCAAAGCCGAACATCCCCTCCCCGGCTCGGCCGACCTCTGTTTCATTACCGACACGCCGCTGGAAGCCGTAGTGCGAACGCTGGAACATCACAACATTCCCATCATCGAAAAAGGCGTGATCCGCACCGGCGCTACCGGCCCCATCCGTTCCGTTTACTTCCGCGATCCTGACGGGAACCTGGTAGAAGTGAGCAATTATCTGAAATATGCGACGGCATTGTAACGCACACTCATTTCCTTTTTATTGAAAACCCGCGCCAAAATGCCTATCCTCACTACGTTCCCCGAAATTTTCTATTAGTCTACTAATTTTGTAGGTTATTTAAAAAAGAGTATTATCTTTGATGCGAACTACCGGTAAGCCATTATCAGATTCGAGGGATAGTTAGACCAGCGAGACCAACCAGACTATCAGTGGCATGAGGCGATCACCGGGCCTGATCTTTTCTAAAAACCAACACGCATGTCATCCTTCCTTATTATTCCTCCGCGATGTCGGGCCATGCTGCCCTGTATGCGGTAGCAGCATTCCGCTGCCTGCCGTTTGACCGTTTGCTGTACTGAAGCGCCGCCGCAGGTGGGGTTTCGGAAGCACGCGCGTATCCTTTTCCGCCGTATTCCTGCAATTGCGGGCCGGCTGTTTATTGTCGTATCTCAAATCAACCATAGCATGTTCAATTTTCTACCGACCATGCCGCGGCACCGCCATGTCTGGCCGGCGCTCATCTTCGCGGCATTGCTGCTGACCGTCTTTAACGGTTACGCACAAACGCAGCCTCTCATTAATTCCAGGCTTTCGGGCCGCATCGTGGACGGAAAGTCGCGCGAGCCCATTCCCGGCGCCACCGTTCAGATCAAGGGCACCACGCACGGCGTGGCCACAGACGGCGAAGGCAGGTTCGCTTTCGTGACGGGGCAGCCATTTCCCTACACCTTAATTATTACATCCGTTGGGTATAAACGGGTAGAAGTGATCGTAGAGCATACGCAGATCGAAATTCCGCTGGAGCCTTCGCAAAGCCAGTTGAACGATGTAGTCGTGATAGGGTACGGCACGCAGAAGAAAAGCGATTTGACGGGCGCCATCGCATCCGTGGCTGGCCCGCTGCTGCGGCAACCCGTCAGCTCGTTCGACCAGGCGCTGAAAGGCGCGGCGCCCGGCGTGCAGGTAACGCAGACATCGGGGCAGCCCGGCGGCGGCGTGAGCATCCGCATCCGCGGGGGCGCTTCCATACAGGGCGGAAATGAGCCGCTGTATGTGATCGACGGATTTCCCGTGTACAACAACGCCGTAACGGCAGGCACCATCAGCGGCACACCCGTCAATCCGTTAAACGGCATCAACCCCTCCGACATCGAAACCATCGACATCCTCAAAGACGCCTCCGCTACGGCGATTTACGGATCGCGCGGCGCTAACGGCGTGGTGATCATTACCACCAAAAAAGGCAAGGCGGACAGAAGCGTATTGTCTTACGAAGGATCGTACGGCGTACAGTCGCTCCGTAAGAAAGTAGACGTCCTTAACGGACGGGAGTTCGCCGCGCTGCGCAACGACGTTCTATATGATGTAAACCCGTCCAAAGGGAAATTCCAATATCTCAGCCAGGCCCAGATCGACAGCGTCGGCAAAGGGACCGACTGGCAGGATGCGGCTTTCCGATCGGCACCGCAGCAAAACCACCAACTGACGCTCAGCGGCGGCAGCGCGAAGACGCGGTATTATTTGTCCGGCAACTACTTCAAGCAGGACGGCATCATCCGTCATACCGATTTCACCCGCCTCGGCATCCGCGCCAACATCGACGCGCAACCGTACGACAGGCTGAAGACCGGTGCCAGCATCACCGCATCGCGCTCAGACGGCAATGTGGCACCCTCCGGCATCATCAATTCCCTGCTCATTATGCCGCCCACGGCCACCATTTACGACCCCAATGGCGGATATACTTTGCGAAATCCTTTCGAGAACATCTTCGCCAACCCCTACGCCACCATCGTAGAAACCCTGAACAAGGCCACCACCAATCGTTTCTTCGGGACGGCCTTCGCGGAATACAAGATCCTGGAAGGCTTGCAGGCGAAAGTGCTGTTTGGCGCAGACGTGAACAACACGCACGAAAAAAGCTACATCCCGTCCACCATTTACGAAGGCCAGCAAACGAAAGGCGCCGCGGGCCGCGGCGAATACACGAGCTATTCCTGGCTGAACGAAAACACCCTTTCCTACGCCCGCCAGGCCGGCCGTCACAGCTTCGACATCCTGGCCGGGTTCACGCAGCAGGAATTCAGCAGCGACGTGGTGCGCAGCGGCGCGGAACAGTTCGTGTCCGACGCACTTACCTACAACAACCTCCAGAGCGGCGCCGTGCTGGTGCGCCCCTGGTCGGACGCCACCAAATGGGTGCTCCATTCCTGGCTGGGCCGCGTGAATTACAACTACGCGAGCCGGTATTACTTCACGGCCAGCATCCGGGCGGATGGCTCGTCGAGGTTCGGGAAAGGCAACAAATGGGGACGTTTCCCTTCCGCCGCGGCATCGTGGCGGGTGAGCAACGAACCGTTCTTCAAGGATTTCAGCCGCGCCATCAGCGACCTGAAATTACGCGCCAGCTTCGGCACCACCGGCAACCTGGAAATCGGCGAGTACCAGTCGCTCGCAACGTTGTACAGTTTGACGTATTTGCTCGGAAACACCGTAGCTACGGGGTTTGCGCCCAACCGGCTGCCGAACGACAAGCTGGGATGGGAAACCACCGTCCAGTACAACGCCGGCATCGACATCGGCTTTTTCGACAACCGGCTGACGCTTTCCGTCGACGCTTACCGGAAAAAAACGCGCAACCTGCTGCTGAACGTGGAAATCCCCTGGACGAGCGGGCAAACCAGTTCGCTGCAGAACTTCGGTTCCGTATCCAACAAAGGCCTGGAACTGACTGCCAGCAGCAAGAATCTGTTAGGCGAATTCACCTGGACCACCGACGCCAACGCGTCGATCAACAGAAACGAAGTATTGTCGCTGGGGAACGGGGCGCGGTCTTACATCAGCGGTAACTACATCATCCAGGTGGGGCAACCGCTGGGGAGCTTTTACGGAACGGTTACCGACGGCATCCTGCAAACCGGCGAAGAACATACCAAAGGGAAATTTACCGGCAACGCCACGCCCAAACCCGGTGACCGGCTGTACAAAGACATCAATGGCGACGGCACTTTCACCACGGCGGCAGACCGTACCATCATCGGTAACGCCCAGCCCGATGTGATCCTGGGGCTTAACAATAATTTCAACTGGAAGGGTTTCGCGTTGAGCGTATTCCTCCAGGGCACCTTCGGCAACCAGGTCCTCAACGCCAACCGGCAAGCCCTCGAACTGTTTACCGGCCAGCAAAACGCAGCCGGTTCCGCCCGCGACCGCTGGACGCCGGAGCACCCCAGTCAAACCATCCCCCGCGCCAAACTCGATCCCGCACCCGTTTTCAGCGACCGGTTCATCGAAGACGGCTCGTTCCTCCGCCTGAAAAACGTTTCCCTTTCCTATACGCTACCGAAACAATTCACCGGAAAAATCTCCACCGTGCAGGTCTACGTATCCGCGCAAAACCTCGCCACCTGGACCAAATACACCGGCTTCGACCCGGAAGTTACGTCCGGCAGCAACGTTTCGCCCGGAACGGACCAGGGCATTTACCCGCTGTCGCGCACCATCCTGGGCGGCCTGAAAGTATCACTGTAAACCATCAATCTTTCCTTATGCAATTTAACAAACGATATATCCTTCCTGCGCTGCTGATCGGCCTTTCCGCCTGCAGCAGCCTCGACGAACGGCCGCAGTCGCAGCTCGTGACGCAGGAGTTCTATAAAGACGGCGCGCAGGCAGATGCCGCCGTGGTGGCCACTTACCGCAAGCTGTACGAAACGGGGCAATCGCTGTACAACAGTCTTTTCCAGATCGGCGTCGAAATGGCGACAGACGATTACGAAGCAGGGCCGCGGGCCAGGAACGCCCATGTCCGCGCGATTTCCGGCCTTACGCACGACGCCTCCAACGACCGTATGGAGCAGCTCTGGCGCCAGAGTTACGACGCCATCAACGCCGCCAACATCGCCATCGACCGCATTGCGCTGGTGCCGGAAGGCAAGATCACGGCGGTTTTGCGGGAACGACTGATCAATGAGGCAAAGTTCCTGCGCGCGCTGCATTACTTCAATCTCGTGCGCTGGTTCGGCGATGTGCCGATCGTGCTGCATGAACCGAAAGACCTTTCACCCGAAGCGTTATACGTGGCTAAAAGCCCGCAGGCCGAAGTTTACAACCAGATCATCGCCGACCTTTCATCCGCAGAAAACCTGCCCGCGCCCGGCCAGTACGGTAAAAACGACGTTGGCCGGGCCACTTCGGGCGCGGCAAAATCACTGTTGTCGAAAGTATACCTCACACAGCAGGACTGGGCCAAAGCCGCGGCCAAAAGCAAGGAAGTGATCGACGCCAATTGGTATGGACTGTTCGATGACTTCGCGGATGTGTTCAATACGCCGTCCAAAAACGGGAAGGAACATATTTTCTCCGCACAATTCCTCGGCAACGCGGGGTACCAGGGAAACAGTCTTGCCAGCAGAAGCGCGCCCAACGAAGTCCCCGGCATCAACGGCGACTATGCCGATGCGCTGCACAAACAGGGCAAACTGTACGAAAGCTTCAGCGACGGCGATACCCGCAAAGCCGTGACGTTCATCACGACGATGGTGAGCCCCACCGACGGAAAAACCTACAATTTCGACCCGCATTTCCATAAATATTACGACCCGGCGGTGATCGGCAACCAGGGCCAGTCTTCGAAGAACCTGCCCATTATCCGGTATGCGGAAGTGCTCCTGATCCATGCGGAAGCGGTGAACGAGCTGAACGGCCCTACTGCGGCGGCTTACGAAGCCATCGACAAAGTGCGTTTACGCGCGCATGTACCGAAGCTCGCCGACGTGGCGCCTTCGCTCAGCGCCGCGGATTTCCGCGACAGCGTGTTCCAGGAGCGGCGGAAAGAACTGGTGTATGAATACCAGCGATGGTTCGACCTGGTGCGCCGCGGGCCCGACTATTACGTCAAAACCCTGCGCGCAGCCGGCAAAACGCTCGCCGCGCCCCGGCACATCCGCTTCCCGACGCCGCAGCGGGAGCTGAACCTCAATCCGAAACTGCGGCAAGACCCATTATGGATTAATAACTGACGAAAACAATGAAGACGATTTTCCTGTTCGCATGCGCGCTGTTGGCGCTCCTGCCCGCGGCGCACCCGCAAAGCGCCCGCCGGCCCAACATCATCCTCATCATGGTGGATGACATGGGTTATTCCGACATCGGGCCCTACGGCTCCGAGATCCACACGCCCAACCTCGACCGCCTGGCACGGGAGGGCCTGAAATTGCGGGAGTTCTATAACAATTCCATCTGCGCCCCTACCCGCGCCTCGCTCATGACCGGGCAATACAACCACCGCGCCGGGATCGGATTTTTCGACGTGAACCTGGGATTGCCGGCGTACCAGGGGTATTTAAACCGCTCGTCGCTCACCGTGGCCGAAGTGCTGCAACAATCCGGCTACACGACGCTCATGGCCGGCAAGTGGCACGTGGGGAACGATAGTCTTTCCTGGCCCAACCAGCGCGGGTTCGACCGATTCTTCGGGTTCATCGGCGGCGCCAGCAATTATTACGACATCGGCTCCTACGCAGATAAAGTGCGGCCCGTTACGCTGGTCGAAAACAACAAAACCATCCGCCTGCAACCGGGTCAATATTTGACGGACGAGATCGCCGGGCATGCGGTGCAGTACCTCGACGAAACCCGCGATTCAAAAAAGCCCTTCTTCCTCTACGTTGCCTACAACGCGCCGCACTGGCCCTTGCAGGCGCAGCCGGAAGATATCGAAAAGTATAAGGGAAGGTATTCCATCGGATGGGATTCCCTGCGCACACAGCGCATCGCGCGGATGAAGGAACTGGGCATCATCGCGCCCGGCGCCACGATTGCCACCGATCCGGAAGTGCCGCGATGGGAAAGCCTGACATTCGACGAAAAGAAATTATGGGAAAAGAAGATGGAAGTTTATGCCGCGATGATCGACCGGCTGGACCAGGGGATCGGTAAAATCCTGAACAAGTTGAAAGAACTGAAGCAAGACGAAAATACGCTCGTCGTTTTCATTTCCGACAACGGCGCGCAGGGCGGGTTCATTCCATTTGGAAGGAAGCGCCAGCGGAACAGCGGGCCCATCGGCACTGCGGGCTCTTACGATTACCAGGAACAAAGCTGGGCGCACGTTTCGAACACGCCTTTCCGTGCATATAAGGCCACGGCGTATGAAGGCGGCATCAGTTCTCCCCTCATCGCCTGGTTTCCCGGGAAGATCGCCGCGGGCTCCACGGCGCGGGGGACGGCCCACCTGATCGACCTGGCGCCTACTTTTTACGAAATCGCCGGGGCGAAATACCCTTCCGTGTACAAGCAGACGCCTTCGTATCCGCTGGCAGGCACCAGTCTGGCCCATCTGTTCTTCGCCCGGCAGGAAATCGACCGGAAGGCGCCCCTGTTCTGGGAACGCGCCGGCAACCGCGCCGTCCGCAGCGGCAGATGGAAACTCGTATCCGCCTATCCCGCCAATGTTTGGGAATTGTACGACATCGAGACGGACCGTGCCGAGACGCGGGACCTCGCCGCACAAAACCCGCAATTGGTGACCGAGCTCTCCGCCGCATACGACAAATGGGCCAAAGCCAACGACGTAGTGGAATACGACAAGATCCGGCCAAGCGGTAATTCCGGGTTCGCCGGCCCTTTCCAGAACCCGCCCGCAACCGGCGGCAGGCGCTAATCTTCCCTTAAACATCCAACATGAAAAAATATCTGATTTCTCTGGCGGTAGTCTTGCAAGCGGCGCCGCTCTTCGCCCAAAGTCAGCCTAAAAAACCGAATATCATCCTCATCATGGTCGATGACATGGGCTATTCCGACCTGGGCAGTTATGGTTCCGAGATCCGTACGCCTAACCTGGACCGGCTGGCCAAAGAAGGGCTGCGGCTGCGGGAATTCTACAATAATTCCATCTGTGCCCCTACCCGCGCCTCGCTCCTCACGGGGCAATACCAGCACAAGGCCGGCGTCGGATATTTCGACGTCAACCTCGGGCTGCCGGCGTACCAGGGTTTCCTGAACCGGCAAAGCCTCACCATCGGCGAAGTGCTCCGTCAAAACGGGTACAGCACTTTGCTTTCCGGGAAATGGCATGTGGGGAACGACAGTACTTCCTGGCCCGTGCAGCGCGGCTTCGACCGGTTCTTCGGCGTGATCGGCGGCGGCGCCAACTATTTCGATCCCGAACCGATGCCGCTGGGCGGCCGCGCCTACCCGGTGGTGCTGCTGGAAAACAACCGGCGCATCAAACCCGCCGCCGGCAGTTATTATTTTACGGATGAGATCACCCGCCACGCAGTGGATTTCCTCGATGAACAGCACAAATCCGGCAAACCGTTCTTCCTCTACCTTGCCTACACCGCGCCACACTGGCCGCTGCAGGCACTTCCGGAAGATATCGCCAAATACAAAGGCCGGTACGACATCGGCTGGGATTCCCTCCGCAGTGAGCGCCTCGCCCGCCAGCGCCAGCTGGGGCTTTTGCCGGCCGGTCAAACCATCGCCCCGCGCGATTCCTCCGTTCCCGATTGGGACAACCTGACCTTCGACCAGCAACAGTTATGGAAAGCGAAGATGGAAGTTTTCGCGGCGATGGTTGACCGGATGGACCAGGGCGTGGGACAGGTGCTCACCAAACTGAAAGCCCTCGGCGCAGACGACAACACGCTGATCGTCTTCATCTCCGACAACGGAGCGCCTGCGGAAGACGTGGCCCATTTCGGGCAGAAAGCCGGGCGGAATTCCGGGCCGGTAGGCACCGCGGGATCGTTCGAATCGCAGGGCAAGAATTGGTCGTTCGTGTCGAACTCCCCGTTCCGGGCGTTCAAGAACAATATGTACGAAGGCGGCATTAGCAGTCCTTTCATCGCCTGGTTCCCCGGCAAGGTGCCGCAGGGCGCCATTGCAAAGGGGACGGGCCATCTGATCGACCTTGCGCCCACGTTTTACGAGATCGCCGGGGCAAAGTACCCGTCTACTTTCAACGGCACTACCCCCAATAAGCTGGCGGGCGTGAGCCTGGCGGGTTTGTTATTCAACAACCGCGAGATCGACCCGGAGCGGCCCATCTTCTGGGAGCGCGCGGGCAACAGGGCCGTCCGCAAAGGGAAATGGAAACTCGTTTCCGGCTATCCGCAATACCGCTGGGAACTGTACGACCTAGAAAAAGACCGTGGGGAAACCATCGACGTGGCGCAGCAAAACCGCCAGGTGGTCAACGAACTGTCTGCCGCCTATTTCCAATGGGCGGAACAGACGGGCGTGGTGCCTTACGACCAGATAAAACCGGCTTCCGTTTTCGGGAACCCGCCCGCCCGGCAAAGCAGGTAACGATTGCGACCGGGCACATCCTGCGGCCTGCTTCCCCCGGCAACGGGCGGAGGCAGGCCGTTTTTATGCCCATCCTCCAATGAAAAGAAATGCCTATTTTTACGGGAGTTACTACGAACAGTTAATACGCCCGATACCATGTCCCATATCCCTGCCGCCTGCATTTTTCCATGCAGTGCACACCCTGTGAAAGCGCATACGATTTCGCAGCATGATTCAACCCCACGGCGGCCTTCCCGGCTTCGCCGGAAACAGATAAACAGTCATAACAGATAAGTCCACCCCAAAAAAGATCCCGTTTACCGGAAACGCACGAACATGTCTATCAACGAATTGCATCTATACGGCACCCGCCGCCCCGCTTCCGCCGATGTACCGGGGCTTTCTCACCTGGCCAGTTTCCAGCTAAGTGGCGCAGAGCGCGGCACGCAGGAAGAACACACGGTCCCCGTAACGGAGGAGCACATCCTCGCCATTACGCTCGACGACGACACCATCTGGTATTGCGACCCCGCGCAACTGGAGTCGCTGTTTCCCGGAACGGCCGTCCAGCAGCGCGGCGGGACAGCAGTGTACCGCTTCCCCGGCACGCTGACCACCGATCTTCCCGAACGCGGCGCCATGCCCATGCTGGCGGTCAAATTGCTGGAGGTTTTCGTCAAGAAAGCCGCTGCGCCGGTTATCCGCGACCTCGCCGGCGAACTGGAAGACCGGCAGACCAATGGCCAATATGGGTTGCTGCCGGCCGGCGACGATCTGCTTTTGACAGCCGCATCGTTGCCGGAAGGAGAAACCGCGCCTTACCTGCTTTTCATCCACGGCACGGCCTCCAGTTTCGCCGGAGCATTCGGCGATCTCCGGGACACCGACACCTGGAAGAGCCTCCGCAAGATGTACGGGCCGCGGATATTGGCCTATCAGCACCGGACGCTCACGCTGTCGCCCCTCCAGAATGTGACGGAGCTGGCCCAACAATTGCCTGATGGCGCAGACCTGCATATCGTGACCCATTCGCGGGGCGGGCTCCTCGGCGATATCCTCGCCCGCTATTCCGCAGAAGGGAAAAAAGTAGGTTTTCATGCCGTCGAAAAGGAGTACCTCCGCAAACACGACCGCACGGCCGACCTTGCCGCCATCGCTTCCCTCGATGAAATTTTCCGGCACAAAAATCTTCGTATATCCAAAATAGTTAGAGTAGCATGCCCTGCCAGCGGCACTTTGCTGGCATCGCGGCGGCTGGACCATTATTTCAACGTGATCCTGAACCTGTTGGGGCTCGCAACCGGCTTCCATCCGGTATTCCAGGCGTTCAAAGCTTTGCTGGGCGCGCTGGTGGCGGCTAAAGGCGATCCGGAATCGTTGCCGGGCCTGGAAGCACAACAGCCCGCATCGCCTTTCATCCGCGCGCTGAACAATCCCGGGCCGGAAACGCTGATCGATTCGCCGTTGTTCGTTATTTCGGGGATCAGCCGGATCAGTGCGGGCTGGCGCGGACTGGCGGCTATTCTGGGGAAACTGTATTTCCGTTCCGGGAACGACCTGGTGGTGGATACCGCTTCCATGTACAACGGCGCGCGCCGGGTGCCGCAGCGGGTACAGTATTTCCTGGACCAGGGCGCGAACGCCAGTCATTTCAACTATTTCTTCAACAACGGTTCCGCCTCCGCGCTATTGCTGGCCCTCCAATCGGACGGTGAAGGAACGGTTGCCGGGTTCAATACGGGCGCGCAGATGGCAGGAGATGCGCTGCGTACCGGCGTGGCGGCGGGCGGAAAGCTCGTCCGCGACCAGGTTTCCGGCAGCAGGCCGGTGGTCCTCCTCGTGCCGGGGCTGCTGGGCAGTTGGCTGGGCAACGGCCAAAAAACGCTCTGGCCCGATTACAGGGAATTGCTGGAAGGCGGGCTCACGGAGCTTTCCATGGATAATAAAACCATCGTGGCAGAGGCCCTCCCCGCTTCTGCCTACACCGAACTGGCCGATGCGCTCCTCACTTCGCACGACGTGCTGACTTTCCCTTACGACTGGCGCCGCTCGCCGGTGGAAACAGGCGCGTTGCTCGCCGAAAAAGTGAACGTGCTCCTGCAGGCCGGGCTGCGCGTGCAGCTCCTCGCGCATGGCACGGGCGGCCTGCTCGTCCGTGAACTGACCTACCGCCATCCGGACACCTGGAAGGCTTTGCGCGCGCAGGGAGGATGCAGTGCGTTGCTGCTGGGAAGTCCGCTGGGCGGCACTTACCGCATTCCGCAGATGCTCTTCGGGGAAGATGCGGTGATCCGCCAGCTCGCGGGTCTCGATCTCCATCATTCCACCGCCGAGCTCACCGCAGTGTTTGCGGGCCTCCCCGGCCTGATGTGCCTTCTTCCCTTTTCCACGGCCATTGCCGATTATGCCGATCCCGCGGCGTGGGAAGCATTGCGCATCGCACTGAAACATCCCGACTGGCCGGTGCCGTCGGGCGAAAACTTGCAGCTTTTCGCGCAGTACCGGGAGGATGTAGGTTCCGGCATGGAACATGCCGATGCGAGCGGTATCGCGTTCATCGCCGGACAATCGCCCGCCGGGCGCCTCACGCCGGACGGGCACCGCATCGAGCCGGACGGACGGCTCACCTTTACCGGGACCCCGGCCGGCGACGGCAGCGCGCCCTGGGCCGACAGCATCCCGGCTTACCTGCAAAAAAACGGGCAGGTATATTTCACCGATGTTCCCTACGGCGCCCTTCCCTGCGACAAACGGCTCTTTACGGCCATCCGGGAAATCCTGGGCACGGGCGCTACCACGCTGTTGCGCACCGAACCGCCCGTTAGCAGGGGCATCGGGAAAAGTCAACCCCAGAAAGCCGCACTGTCTTTCGGATTATCGCCCGAAAACCTGGAACGCTCCATGCTGGGGCTTCCGCAGGATACCGTTTACCGCGAAGGCGCGGTGCCCGTTACCATCACGCTCAGTAACGGCGACTGTAAATTTGCGGCGCACCCGGTGTTGGTGGGGCATTTCCTGAACGATGGCCTCTTTTCCGCCGAAAAATCCATCAACAGGTACCTGCAGGGCGAACTGGCGCGGAGGCACGGCCTGGGCCTATACCCCGGCGAAACGGGCACGAGCGAAACCTTCATCGTGGAAAAACCAGCACCGTTCAAAGGCGCCATCATTACGGGTTTGGGAAAACAGGGGGAATTGACGCCATGGCTCCTGGCGCAAACCGTGGAAAAATCCATCCTGAAATATTTGTCGATTTTCAATAGTCCGATAGCCGTTCCGGAATCCGTAGCTACGAACAAACGTACCGTGGGCATCAGCGCCCTGGCGATCGGCTGCGGATATGGCGGATTAAGCATCGAAAGTTCCGTGCGCGCGGTCATCGCAGGGGTGCAGGCCGCGAACGATAAAATCCGGGATAATTACGACAATGCCATTACCGTCGGCGAAATAGAATTCATCGAGATGTACCGCGACCGGGCGATGAGCTGCTTCATGGCCATCAACCACATCGCGGAAGAGGAAAAGCAGCAATTGCATATCCTGTGGAAGAACAGGACGATCGTGAAGCGCCCCGGCAGCAGGGAACGCATGCTGATCGACAATAACAGCGACTGGTGGACGCGCATCCAGGTGCGGCAGATGGAAGACGGCGACACGGGCGACGGGTCGGGCGCGTTGCGCTTCACCATGTCTACCGACGCAGCGCGGGAAGAAGAGCGCATCCTGCATATTTCACGAAGCGGGCTGCAATCGTTGCTCAATACCATGAGCGGGCAAAACCGCTGGAACCCGCAGCTCGCCAAGTCCATGTTCGAAATGCTGATCCCCAACGATTTTAAGGAGCAGGTGAAACGGCAGAGCAACATCAACTGGATCGTAGACACCGAAACCGCCGCATATCCCTGGGAACTGTTGCAGGACGCGCTTTCCGACGCATTGCCACTCAGTGTGAACGCCGGCATGGTGCGCCAGCTCGCCACGCGCGACTACCGCATCCGCATCAATCCCGTCGTGGCGCGGACGGCGCTCATCGTGGCCGATCCCGATCTCAAGGAAGCATTCAGCCAACTGCCGGGCGCGCGGCACGAGGGGGCCAAGGTGCAACAGCTCCTCGAAGCGCAGGACTACAACACCTGGCCCTTGCTCAACGCATCCGACGCAGACATCCTTTCCACCCTCTTCGCCCGCGACTACAAGATCATCCATCTCGCCGGCCATGGCGTCTTCGACCCGGAAAATTATCTCAAAAGCGGCATGCTCATCGGTCCGGACGCCTGTCTCAACACCACCCATCTCCACCAAATCCCCACCGTTCCCGAGTTCGTGTTCGTGAACTGCTGTTTCCTCGGTGAAATGGACAGCGGAGCCGAAGCCCGCTACCAGCAAAGATATCAGCTCGCCGCCAACTTCGGGACGCAACTGATCAACAACGGCGTACGCGCCGTGATCGTAGCGGGATGGGCGGTAGACGACGCGGCCGCGCTCGATTTTACGGAGAAACTATATGGAGAATTGTTCGAAGGAAATAATTTCGGGGATGCGGTGAAAGCCGCACGCCGCCACATTTTCGATTTGCATGGCCACCGCACCAACACCTGGGGTGCCTACCAGTGCTACGGCGATCCTTTCTATGTGATGGAGCCCCGTGGCAGCGCACGGCAAACATACGGACAGTTCCTCCTGGCAGACGATGCGGAGATCATGCTGTCGAACATCCTCAGCGCGCTTGACCTTGGCGACGGCGATCCGCAATACACGCTCCGGCAGGTGGAAGATATTTGCAGGCGGGTGGATGAAAACAATATCCGCACATCCGCCATTACCGAGCTGGAAGCCTTGCTTTACGCGAGCCTCCGGCAATACGGCCCCGCCATCCAGCTATTCACCCAACTACTGCAGGCCGAAGCGGCCAACTTTTCCGGCGCTACGGTGGAGCGCTACTGCGCCGTGCGGCTCGCCCATCTTATGCAGCAATACCAATCGGACGCTGCGCTCAAAACCGACCCCGCACAACGCGAAACCTTCATTGCGCAAACGGACCGCATCATCAGCGACATCGTTTTCCTGCGGAACATGGGCGCCACTTCGGAAAGGCTGCACCTGCTCGGCGGCGCATACAAACGGAAGGCCTACCTCAGCGAAGGCAAAGCGAAGAAAGCCGCCTACCGCGCATCCGCCGATTGCTACCGCGACGCCGCCAATATGAACACCAACGGCACCAAAACGTATAGCCTTTCCTGTTATTACCTGCTGCAAAACGCACTTTCACTTGCCGGCGCGCAGGGCCCGGCGAAAGAACTTGCCGAATCGGAGCTGAAACAGGCGCTGGACGCACATCGCCAGCATCCCGTCGATCTGCTCGACGGACAGGCTTACCGGCATCTCGTTACGGAAGGGCACCTGCTGTTGGGGCTGCATCTTTTGCACCCCACCAGCCAATCGTTCCGGGAAGCGGAAACCGTTTACCAGTCGGCCGCCAGGCAGCCGGCGCACCCGGTGATGAAACAGGCGGATGCGGGCGTGTTCGAGTTTATAGACGATGTATTGTCGCTCGCGGGCAAAAACCGGCTCGCCCGCGCGGAAAAAGCGCGGGAAGCGTTGCGGTCGCTGCGGGAGCTGATGCCGTAGGATCAGGCTTTTTTGGAGCGCATGGCTTTGGTGTGCTCGAGTGCCGGGTCATTGCGGAAGCAGTCGTATTCCGGGGTGCCTTTGGCGTAGATGGCGATGCGGCCCTGTTCGTCGTAATGGATGCCCCAACCATAGCGTTTTCCCAACGGGGAAGCGCGGAGACAGGCGCGGCCCTTCTGGAAATATTCGGTACGGGCATCTTTGCGGGCCTGGCCGGCGAGACCTTCCTTATCGGCGTACTGGTTGAAAATGATATCGTCGGAAGTGTATTTGTAGGGATGGGCGATGATCATATCGAACTGATAGGACGCTACGGTGATTTTGTCGCCCTTGGCCTGGGGGATTTCCCCTTCCGCTACCGGACAATCTTCCGCTACTTCGATAAACGTATTGATGTAGTTGGTTGTTTTCATGGATGCATCGTTTGAAACGGGTATAAGTCGGACTGAAATCTTTCTGGACATCAAAAATAAATTTACGTCGCCGTTTGCTGAAATGGATTACTTCCACCGCCCGAACTTCGGGTGATGGATGCGTTGCGAGGAATATATACCGGCGTGGCCGCTGCAAAAATAAGCCATGAGGCAAGCCACGCCAAAGTACACCACATTGTCTGCGCCGAATAGTTCGATGCCCATGAGCGTGCAGGCGATGGGCGTATTCGTTGCGCCGGCGAACACGGCGATGAAGCCCAGTGCGGCGAGCAGGTCTACCGGCGCCCCGGTATACAGCGCAATGGTGTTGCCGAGCGTGGCCCCGATGAAAAAGAGCGGTGTCACTTCTCCCCCTTTGAACCCCATCCCCAGCGTCACCACGGTAAAAACGAGTTTCCACAGCCAGCTGAATTGGTCGACGCCGCCTTCCTTAAATGCGTTCACGATGGAAATGCCTGCCGGATGTTGTGCGATAACGCCCAACCCGATATAATCCTCCGTTCCCGCGATAAAAACAAGTGCGATCACGATACAGCCGCCCACGAACGGCGTCAGCCAGGGCGTTTTCACGAATATTTTGCCGGACATGTTTTTCAATGCGTGCATGGCCCAGGAAAACAGCCGGCCGGCAAACCCGAAAGCCGCGCCTGCAACGATGGTGATGCCGAGCAACTGCCAATTGAACGCTTCACTGAAATGGATGGCGTAATGCGTATGGGTGGCGCCCCAGAGCCGGCAAACCTGGTCAGACAAGTACGCCGCGAGGAGGCAGGGCAAAAGGGCTTTGAAATCGCGCAATTTGTTATTCCCGATCGCCAGCACTTCCAGGGCAAATACCGCACCTGCGATGGGCGTTCCGAATACCGCGCCGAACCCGCCGGCGATCCCCATCATGAGGACGACCCGCGTATCTTCTTCGTCCAGCTTCATCCACCGGCCGATCCTCGACGCCAGGCTGCCGCCCATTTGAACGGCCGTTCCCTCGCGCCCGGCGGAGCCGCCGAACAGGTGGGTCACGAGCGTGGTGAGCAGCACGAGCGGCGTCATCCGCAGCGGCACACCGCCGCCGGGCTCATGGATTTCGTCGATAATGAGGTTGTTGCCGCCGGCGGAATTTTTCCCGAACTGGTGATACAGCCACCATATGCCGATCCCTGCCAGTGGCAGCAGGTACAGCAGCCAGGGATTTTCCCAGCGGGTTTCCGTTACAGCATCCAATGAAATGAGGAACAAGGCCACGGCCGATCCGGTGAAAAGCGACACGGGCAGGGCGATGAGCGCAAAATAGGCGAAGTAAAACCTGGAGTGGAAAACGTCGATGGGAGAATTTGAATCGTTCATACCTACAAATAGTTTAACATCCGGCCGAAGCCGTCAATATTTGCAGGCGCCATCAGCTGCGAAGCAGCGGTTTGGGTCAGGAAGACACCATTTCCTGTTTTGATGGCTGCAAGGTAAGCAATAATTCATTGCCTGTCAAGCGCAGCGCCGCCGCCCGCGAATCGGCGGACGGCGGCGCCTTATTCCCGTTGATATTTTCAGGATTTCGTTTTGCCGAGGGCTTCGCGCACGGCGGGCGCCACGCGCGTTCCGAACAGCTCGATGCAGCGCAGTACTTTTTCCGGCTCGATGTAGCCTTTTACGAGCTGGCCGAGGAAACGGGTATGGCCGAAGAGCTTGTGCTGGTGGAGGATCTTGTCCACCACTTCCTGCACGCTGCCCACGAAGAGCGGGCCATCGGGTAAACGGAGGTATTCGAATTGTTCGCGGGTGATGGGCTGCCAGCCGCGGTCGAGGCCCACGCGGTTCATAAGCGCCTCGTACGAAGGCCAGAATTCATCGGCCGCCTGGTCGGAATCTTCCGAGATATACATTTGGCTGTTGATACCGAATTGCAGTTTGGACAGGTCGTGCCCGGCTTCTTCCGCCGCTTTTTTATAGAGGTTCATGAAAGGGACGAACTGTGCGGGGCGCCCGCCCAGAATGGCCACGATGAGCGGCAGCCCCAGCTTTCCGGCCCTGACGGCGGATGCGGGCGTGCCACCCGCGGCGATCCATACGGGCAGTGAAGATTGATATGGCCGGGGATATACGCCCCGGTTGGTGACCGGCGCGCGGTATTTCCCTTTCCAGGTGAGGGTTTCGTTTTCGTTGATCTCCAGCAGCATCTGGAGTTTTTCGATGAACAGCTGATCATAATCGCTCAGACTGAACCCGAACAGCGGGAACGATTCCGTGAACGAGCCACGGCCCGCCATGATCTCCGCACGGCCGCCGGAAATGAGGTCGAGCGTGGCGAAGTTCTGGAACGTGCGCACGGGATCGGCGGAACTAAGCACGGTTACCGAGCTGGTGAGCCGGATATGCTCCGTTACGGAAGCAATGCCGGCAAGGGCTACTTCGGGCGCGGAAATGATAAAGTCCGGGCGATGGTGCTCGCCCAGGGCGAACACGTCGAGTCCTGTCTGGTCGGCCATGCGCGCTTCCGCGATGAGTTCCTGCATGGCGAGGAAAGATGCGCGGGCGCCGCCGCTCACACCTTCCGGTCTGATTTCTCCGAATGAGCTGATTCCTAATTCCATAGTTCCGGTTTGAAATGCAAAAATAGGTGAAACCCGCCAGCCCCCGCCCCCCGGTGACCTGCAGGTAAGTACGTCCAGCTACGGAAAACATTCATCCAATCACATCAAAACACTGAAAATCAATCCAATACATTTCAATGCGTGTATAACGCCTTCCAAGCCAACAGCTTTACCCACCAAAAAAAGCCCCCGGTTCCCGGGAGGCTTCGAAATGTCTTGTTGCGTTTCGTAAAGCGGAATTATTGCGGTTTGTGCTCCATGCCCACCATCCACTGAATGCCGAATTTATCCGTGCACATCCCGAAAAGCGGGCTCCAGAAAGTGGGCCCCAGCGGCATGGACACTTTCCCGCCTGCGGAGAGCCCGTCGAAAATGCGCTTGCTTTCGGCTTCATCGGCTGTAGACAGTGACACGAAGCTGGCGTTGCCCTGGTTCACCGGGCCGTAAGCCGGCGGGCAATCGCTTCCCATCAAAACGTTGTTGCCAACGGGCAAAGCCACGTGCATCACCAGGTCAGCGTCTTTCGGGTCCATCGGCATATCGGGCGAAGGAGGCGCGTCTTTCATCCGCATCATGCCCGGACCGGTGAATTCACCGCCCAGTACGGATTTATAATATTCGAAAGCTTCCGCGCAATTGCCGTTGAAGTTCAGATAAGGATTCATTGTTGCCATGTTGCAGGTATTTTTATGATGTGATAGATTGAGCGATAACGTCTTCCAATACCTCCGCATGATATCCGGACTTTTCCAGCAAGCCGATCACCGCCTGCGGATCCACTTCGGCGCCATCGCGGCACACGCGGAGGATGCGGTCGCAGTCTTCCAGGTCGAAGTTGGCGCGGCACCCTTCCAGCACTTCCGCAATGGCGGCTACCAGCTGCCGGGCGACGGCTTCCGAAACTACGTCTGTTTTGAATACTTCGATCATGCGGGGGAATTGATAACGCAAAAATAGCGGGCGATGTTCACAAAAGGGGGTGTAAAAAAGGCAAAATACGGGGTGGATTGCGCCAATTATTCTGCTTATTTTTGGCATATGAAGCACATCTCCATTCTCATTCCCAAAGGCGCCGTGGCGCTGGGCTGTATCGAAGGATCGTTCCGGGTGTTCACGCAGGCCAACGAGTTTCTCCGCGCCGCTGGGGAAGAACCCATGTTCAACGTGCAGTTTGTGGGAATGACGGACCAGGCGCAGGTGTACGACCGCCTTTTCACCGTTCAGCCGGACACCCGGATCGCCGACCTCCGCAAAACCGACCTCATCATCATCCCCGCCGTGAACGGCGATATGGACGAAGTGATCGCGGACAACGAAGCATTCCTCCCCTGGATCCGCCAGCAGCACGCACGCGGCGCGGAAGTGGCGAGCCTTTGCGTGGGGGCTTTCCTGCTCGCGGCCAGCGGATTGGTAGATGGCAAGAAATGTTCGACCCACTGGTTGTCGGAGCCCCTTTTCCGCGACATGTTCCCCAATGTAGAGCTCGTTCCCGACCGGATCATCACCGACGAAAAGGGCACCTATTCCAGCGGCGGCGCCAACTCGTTCTACAACCTGCTGCTGCACCTGGTGGAAAAATTCACGTACCGCGACGTGGCCATCCTTTGCTCCAAATATTTCGCCATCGAGATCGACCGCGACAGCCAGAGCGCATTCATTATGTTCAAAGGCCAGAAAGACCATCCGGACGATTCCGTACGTGAAATCCAGTCTTACATCGAGTCCAACTTCGCCGAGCGCATTACCGTAGACCAGCTCACGTCGCACTTCGCGATCAGCCGGCGCAGCCTGGAGCGGCGTTTCAAGAAAGCCACGCGCAACACCGTTACCGAATACATCCAGCGGGTAAAGATCGAAGCGGCGAAAAAAGGGTTCGAAACGAGCCGGAAAAATATCACGGAAGTGATGTTCGAAGTGGGATACACCGACAACAAGGCATTCCGGACGCTGTTCAAACGCACGACCGGCCTTTCGCCCGTGGAATACCGTAAAAAGTACAACCGCGAAGTGCCGCTGCCTGCGCGCAACTGACGCATTCCCGGAATTTCGCTATATTGTAACCCGAAACTTTAGACAAACATGCAATTTCAGTATCCTTCCACTCCTCCTCCTGCCGTGCAGCTGTAATCACAGATGATTCACGGACGTACGTAAAATGCCGCACCATTCGTTGCGGCCGGCTTTGCCATTCCTCCCAAGGGTTGTCTGATACAGCTTTTCCCGCTACTTAACGGGCGTGATCGTTATTGCACGCCCATTTCCGCTTCCGGCATTCCGCCGGACGATTTCCTGTATCCGGGAACGCACGGCCGTTCCCCCAACCCGATCATCGATGACCAGATATATGTTCATGGTATTTGCCGGCGCATGCAGCTACGGCATGTTGTCTACTTTCGTCAAACTCGCGTTCCGGCAGGGTTTCGGCCCAGTTCACATTGCTTTTCTGCAGGCGCTCACGGGCATGTGCGTGCTGTGGGGCATTACGCTTTTGAAGGAAAAATCGCGCTTCCGCATCAACGCCCCGCTGCTGGCGACGGGCGCCGCCATCGGCCTCACGTCTTTCGTGTATTACGTTTCCGTGCAGTTCATTCCTGCTTCGCTCGCCATCGTTTTGCTTATGCAATTCGTGTGGATGGGGATTTTGTTCGACTGGCTGCTTTTCGGCCAACGGCCCGGCAGCCGGCATTGGCTGTGCGTGGGGCTTATTCTTGCGGGCACGTTTTTATCGTCGGGCATTTCGGCCGGTGGTCAATTTCCGGCTGGCTACTGGAAAGGCGTTGGCCTGGCGCTGCTGTCCGCTTTTTTCTACGCGGTTTTTATCGTCGCCAATAGCAAGGCCGGGCAGGACGTGCCCCCTGTGCGCAAAAGTGCCGTGATGATGACGGGCGCTTCCCTGGCGATTTTCCTCGTCAATTGCAGGACGCTCGTGCTCACGCCGCTCCCCGGCGCAGGGATCCTGCCGTGGACGGCCTTCCTGGCCTTCTTCGGCACCATTCTGCCGCCATTGCTTTTTGCGAAAGGGATCCCGAAGATCGGCGCCTCCCTGAGCGCGCTCGTCATGTCTGCCGAATTGCCCGTAGCCGTGCTTTGCTCCAGCCTGTTGCTGCGCGAAGCCGTAAATCCGCTCCAATGGGGCGGTGTGGGATTGATGCTCGCGGCCATGGCGCTGTTGCCGAAAAGCGCCGGTAAAGCGGTTATAAAACAAACAGGGCAAACGGTGTAATCCGGCTGCGCGCAATGCAGTTAAACGCTTTGTGGCCCGGGGGAACGTCTGATCAGATCGTTCTGCCGGGCCACAAGGTCGTTATGAAAATAGGAGTTATTGTGCGGACAAAGAATCCTTCTGCGCACGTTCCGCTTCTTTCTCCAGGCGCTTCTGTTCCTTGGCTTCCGCCTTGTCGCGCCGGCGGAAGAACCCGCGGAGCAGGAAGTTGTGCTGCAACGCTTCCATGTTTTCGTCGAGCTTGTAGGTGCTTGATTGCAGGTTCTTGATCGTGGTTTTGAGGGATTGCGCCGTGGCTTCGTCGTTCAGCAGCATACCAGCCGGCGTTTTACTGCTTTTCAGGTTATCGTTCACGCTGGCGCTCGCGGACTGGAGGTTGTTCATCACACTATCGATCCCCTTCGACGCCGATTCGATCCGGCTCATCGACGAGCGCAGGTTCGAAAACACGACGGTATCCGTCACGAGATCGTTGGCCAGGGAGCCCTTGCTCTGTAATTTCCCCGTATAGTCGGTCAGGTTAGCCGTGATGCGGCGGGTGTTTTCCGTGGTGCGCTGCAATCCGGCGATTGCGCCCTTCAGATCGTTATACACCGTATCGCTGGCAATCAACCGTCCCAAAGAACCTTCTCCCTCCGCGATCTTTTTGGTGATCGTTTTCAGGTTGCCGGTAATTTCCACGAGGCTTTTATTGTTGACCTGCAGCGTTTCGAGCAGCTCGTCGCTGCTGATGGCGGTCACCACCGCAATGGTATCTCCGTCTTCCACCGCCGGCACGCCGGCCGTTCCGCCAGACAGCGCGATGATCTTGTTGCCCACCAGCCCGTCGGAGCTCACTTTGGCCACCACGTCCTTATGAATGAAATCGCGGCTGCGCTTGTCGATCTCCATCCGGACCTGGATGCGGTCGTGCCCCAGGAAGCTGATGGCTTTGATGGTGCCGACCTTCACTCCGGAATACCAGACGTTGTCGCCCTTCGCGAGGCCGCCGATGTCGTGGAACACGGCCACTACGCCGAGGCTGGACATGAATGTTTTTTTCTGTCCACCCAGGATGAGGATCCCTGCAACGAAAATGAGCAATCCGATAAATACGAATATGCCTACGATGACGCCTCTTTTTGTGCTTTTATCGTTCATGGCTTACTGAATAAAATTGTAATCATAAAATTCCCGGATCAGCTCATCGCCTTCACCTTCGGAAAATACCGTATCAAAATCTCCCTGCCGGATAAATTTCCCTTCTTTCATCACAGCGATCTTATCGCCCGTGGCGCGGGCGCAGGTAAGGTCGTGCGTGATGATGATAGAGCTGGTCTTGAACCTTTTTTGTACTTCGTTGATGAGCGTGTTGATCTCCGTGCAGGTGATGGGGTCCAGACCGGCCGTGGGCTCGTCGTACAGCATGATTTCAGGCCGCAGGATGAGCGTCCGCGCGATGCCGATGCGTTTGCGTTGGCCGCCCGACAGTTCGGCCGGCATCTGGTTGATCGTTTGCGACAAACCGACCGCCTCGAGCACGATGTCGACCAATCTGCGGCGCTGATCGGCCGTCATTTTCGGATCGTTCCGTTTGAGGGGGAATTCGAGGTTTTCGCCGACGGTCATGCTGTCGTACAGCGCGCCGTTCTGGAAGCAGAACCCGATTTTAAGGCGGAGCTCGCGCAGTTCAACGGTTCCCAGATCGGGAACTTCCTGCCCCAAAACGTTGACCGTTCCTGCATCCGGTTTAAGCAGTCCGGCGATGATCTTTATCAGGACGGATTTCCCGGTTCCCGAGCGCCCCAGCACTACGATGTTCTCGCCTTTGAACAGGTCGAGGTCTACGCCGCGCAGTACGTGGTTGGCCCCGAAAGATTTGTACAATCCCCGGATGCTGATGACGGTGTCGTTCCAATCAATTTCTGGCGTAAATGGTTTCATATGCTGTGTTTACCGGATCGAGTTAACGATTTGCACGATCACGATCTCTTCGATAAAGATCAGGAACATGGATATTACCACCGCCACATTCGCTGCCTTTCCCACACCGGTGGTGCCCTGCGAGGCGTTGAAGCCCTGGTAGCAGGATACGACGCCGATGGTAAACCCGAAACAGATGGATTTGAACAAAGACGAGGCCAGGTCGAGAAAGGAAATATTGGCGAAAGCCTTGTTGAAGAAGGCGGTGAGACTGGTTTGTTCGTTGAGGTGGATGTCGAGGAAAGAGCCCATCATGCCCACGAGCGCCGTGTACGACATGAGGAGCGGCAGGCAGACGGTGCAGGCCAGGATGCGCGTTACCACGAGGTATTTGAACGGATTGATGGCCGACACCTCCATGGCGTCTATCTGTTCCGTCACTTTCATGGACGCCAGTTCTGCCCCGATGCTGGAGCCGACCTTGCCGGCGCAGATGAGCGCCGTCACCAGGGGCGCCAGGGCACGGATCACGGCGATGGAAATGAGAGAAGGCAACCACGACGTGGCGCCGAATTCCGCCAGCGAAGGGCGGCTTTGCTTCGTGAACACCAGGCCGGTGATGAAACCGGTGAGGCTGATCAGCGCCAGCGATTTGTAGCCGACCATGAAGCACTGGCGGATGAATTCCTGTACTTCCAGCGGCGGGCGCAGCACTTCGCGGAAAAAGCGGCTGATAAATCGGAAAATATCATAGACGCTTAAAAAGAAAGCATCTACCTTACTGGAAATGACTGGCTTCTCCGGCTGATCGTTGGGTTCCATGTGCTGCATTTAGTTCAATACTATTACAAATTCCGGTAAGGAATTGTTAACATTTGAATTTGGCAGGCAAATGTCATGCCCAAACTCATAACGGGACTGATTTACCGGTTTTGGCGGAGATTTTCGCCGCTTCCAGGATGCGGACCACCATCACGTTGTTTTCCAGGGAATAGAGGCTCCACGGCGCCACGGTTTCCTTCCCTTTCACTACCGCCGCCAGGTACACGAACGGATCGGTGTAGACTTTCAATTCTTCCGGCGTCACTTTGGTTTCCTGCGGCCGGCCGCTGGTGCCGCGGCGGATGAGCGTGGCCGCGTCCGGGGCAGACAGGGCGGCTTGGGTGCCGTATAGTTCCATGTCTTTGCGGTTGAACGTCCAGTTCCACGATGCCTGTATTACCGCCTGCGCACCGGGATAATCCACAACGATGGTGGCGTCGTCGTCCACTTTCGGGTACACTTTGGGTTTGAACCGGCGGGTGACGGCGGTTACGGACACGGGCGCCTCGTTGCGCATGAGGGCGGTCATGATATTGGCGCCATAGCACCCGAAATCGGTGAGCGCGCCGGCGCCGTTGAGCACCGGATCGGTGAGCCAGGCCAGGAATTCGGGGCTGCACCCGATTTCTTTGGGGCCCTGGTGGCCGTGGTTGAAGCGCGCCATGCGGAGGGTGCCGGTATAGTTGCTGTCGAGCGCGAGCTGGAGGGATTTATGCACCGAGGGGTACCAGCTGGTTTCGTAATTAGTGAGCAGGTGGATGCGGTGCTTCCGCGCCAGGGCTTCCATTTTCCGGGCATGGGCCAGGTTGGCGGCGAGCGGTTTTTCCACCATGACATGGATGCCCCGGGGCGCGCAGGCTTCCGTGACTTCCAGGTGTGCGTAGACCGACCCGAATGCGAGCACGGCTTCCGGCTTCAGGGCGTCGAGCATAGCGGCGAGGTTGGTGTAAAACCGGTTGCGGGGGATGTTGTATTGGCGCGCGGCCTTTGCGGCCAGGGCGGTATCCGGTTCCCAGATGCCGGCCACTTCGATGTCTGGCTTGCCCGTTCTGCCGAGGATCCAACCGGAATGGCCGTGCGATATGCCGGCCACCGCCACGCGGAGCGGGGGCGCCTGGGCATGGGTATCCGAAATCAGCAGGAAAAAGAGGACGGTCAGGAGGAATATCGATCGGTGCTGCATGGTAGAACGGGTTTTTCCACCGACAATATCTAAAAAAAATGTAACATTCTTCCCTCCCGCCCCGTTCAACATTCCGAGCGTCATTCATTATTTCGTCATCCCTGCAACTGATTCTCATGTATCGCCGTCGTTTCCCGTATGTAGTTTTCACCATTCCCGTTATTTGCTTCGTTTTCCAGCTACTGGCCGGATGCAGGAAAAGTGCGGCCGTGCAAACCACCGTGGTGACCGGCGAGTTGAGGGACGCATCCACCGGAACGCTCATCCCCAACGCCAGCATCCAGCTCGTCCAATACGTAAAGAACCCGTACCTGGATACGGGCGCCGTGCAGCTCGTGACCAAAACCGACGCCAACGGCCACTTCCGATTTGCATTCGAAGGCAGCGGCCTCACCGGCTGGTACGTGCGGGCAGAGCCGAACGACAGCATCCGGTACGAAATCCCGCGCCGGGTAAGCATCGGGGCCAGCGAGCACGTCACCCTCACGGCCTTGCAGGGCATCCCCGCGCGGCTGCACCTCATCGTCCGCCAGAACCGGAGCGACATGCTGCTGCTCAATTTCAAACCCGCGCCCGGCGGCCCGATCGATACCACGATCCGGATCTGGGGCTTCCGGGAACCGGCTTTGCTGTATCGCGTGGCGGTGAACGACGAAGCGAAGCGCATCCTGCGCGGACGGGCCATCCCACTAAAATTCGTTCCCGGGAACGATCAGCCCATCGTGGTGGATATCCCGGATATGATGCAATTACCCGAGCTCTATTAAATGTTCGAAACCATAAAAATAAACTTTACGCAAAGCAGCATGCGATGATTCACGCACATCGAAAAAGAAGATGTTTCGCAATGGCCACCATGTAAAAAAATCCGAACCTATAAAACATACCTCCGCAACCATGCTTACATTTTACCCAACAACCAAAGCCCGATCCATGACCTGGGCACTGATGGCAGCCGCGATGACTTTCGCCGCCTGCAAGAAATCGGACAGAGACCGGCCCGGCGTTGTGGAAGGCGAAGTTGTGGACGTGGACACCGGGCTACCGGTAGCCGGCGTCACCGTCCGCCTCAATGCCTGCCAACTGGTGGGCGGCGATGCTTACCATTGCGAAACTGCCAATGAAATGAAAACAGGCGCCGATGGAAAATACAGCCTTACTTTCCGGGGCGGGCGCTCGAAGAATTTCCGGCTGGAACTAGCATCGAACGACAGCATCCTTCCCTACACTTCCTACAACATCCAGCCCGGCCAGAAAACGCGGATACGGATGGAAGCCATGCGCGCATTTTCCGCGAAGGTCAGGCTCGTGATCCGGAAAAACGAAGGCCCGCAGCTGTATTTCAAAAACAGCATCTTGCTCCCCGGGCCGCTGGATACGACCTTCAGCGTGTGGGGCCCTAAAAACTCGGATTACATCCTTAATCTGGGGGTGCAGGATAGAACGGCGGGATATGTCCGCGGCGTAAGGAAAATCCTTCCCATCATCCCCGGCAATTCGGAAACTACGCTTATCGTCATCGAAGACATGCTCCAATTGCCCAAACTCCAGTAACATTTCAAAAACCGACTAGCATGAAAATCATTATACCGATCCTGGCTTCATTCGTTTTTTTGGGAGGAGCAGGATGTAAAAAGGCCGCAGACCTGAAAGCGACCGGCCATGTGGAAGGTCAGGTGATCGACCAGAACACGGGCAACCCCATCCCTGGCGCCAAATTGTATGTTTCAGGATGCAAATCCGGGTTCCTCGGCGGCAGCGGAAGCTGCAACCAGCTGGCAACCGCCATTACGGACGCCGAAGGCAAGTACCGCATCACCTGGAACGGCGATGGATATTCCAATACTTTTTACCTGAGGGCTGCCTATACAGACAGCGCCCAGATCGCGGAAACCGGATATGGCACCCTCCTTAACTTGGAAACGAACAATATCGTTAACAAATTCGGTTACAAAGGCCGCAAAGTGAATGTGCGTGTGACGGTGAACAAAAACGAAGGCCGCCTGCTGCGGCTCCGCTATGGTTCCACTTTCCCCACGCGCGCCTTGCTCAGGCCGGGAGCGGCAGATACGACGTTCACCGTTTGGACGGTACCCGGCCAAAGCACGCCGCTCTGGATCGCTGCGCTGGACCAGCAGCAGGAAAACTATCACGGGGTATCCGTTTTGATCCGCGTGGCGCCGTGGACGGAAGCGGTACGGGATACGGCGTTCGTGATAGACGATATCCTGGCCCAACCAAAACTGCCCCAGTTTCAGCCCTGATAGCCGATGGAAATAACGAAAGAAGCCCCCGCGCGGGGGCTTCTCCTGTTTCAGCAAGAAGTTCAGTTACATGGTGCAAGTCATTACATCATGGCACGCTCCCAGAACGGAGGAGGCTCGATGCCCAGGGACCTCAGGTATACATACCCTTGTCCACGGTGATGGTTCTCATTATCGAGGAAATAAAACCAGGAGCCCACCATCGGCTGCTCACCGTATCCGAACGCGTTCACCGTTTCCAGCCAGCGTTCCGGCGCGATCTGGGGCCATACGCGGTCGATCTCCGCGGTGATATCGTCCCAGAGCTGGAGCAGCTCCGCTTTGGTGGCCGGGGGCGTATAATCTTTCACACGGGCGGAAACGCTTTCGGAAGTAGCCTCGTTCCAGTCGTTCGTCAAAAAGCCGTTGGTGCCTTTTGCGGCGATCAGCGCCAGTTCCATGGCCATCGCGGCGAAAGGGCGCATGCCGCCGATGCTGTATTCATACAGTTCCTTTTCGGGGAACGCGTCGATCACGCGGCGGGTCAGGGCGCGGTGGCCCTGCCAATGTTTGCGGATCTGTTCGGGCGTCATCGTGTTGGCCGTAGCCTGGATAGTGGTGCTCATATAAAGGTGATTTTTTGTTTGTGATACAAAGGAAATCAGGGGCTGTGACAACCCTATGTCAGCAGAAAAAAATCTTTTTTTCTTAAATCCTGCTGACACACTGTTGTCAAAACCGGGTCGGACATTTGTATCAACAAACACAAAAAACCAAATATCATGCAAACCTCCTTCGCTACCGCCGCTCTTTCCGTATCCACCCTGTTGCAGGATTTCGCCCAATATAACCTCTGGGCCAATACCACGCTTACCAACTGGCTCCGCACCAAGCCGGACGATAATATGGCCATAACCGTCCCTTCCAGCTTCAGCAGCATCCGCGCCACGTTGCTGCACATCTGGGCTACGGAGAATTACTGGCTGTCGATGATCTGCCAGCGGGAATATACACCCATCGATGCGGAGCATTACGACGGTGATTTCGATTCGATCATCGAAGGGCTGCTGGAAACTTCGGAAAGGCTGGTCGCGTTTACGGATACGCTGGAAGATGAAGCGGCAACGGGCGAGCTGTATTATGATTCGCCCTGGGTAAAGGGATTCCGGCCCCTCGTGCAATACGGGCTGCATGTTTTCAACCACAGCACTTACCACCGGGGGCAGATCGTGACCATCGGCCGTGGGCTTGGATATAAAGACGCGCCCATGACGGATTACAATTTCTATAATTTTTTCGCTAAATAAGGGTGCTTTTGCGCCAACGGTACGGGGCGTTCCTGCGGAAGGAGCGCCCCGTCGCTTTATCTCCAACGGGGCGCAAACGTGCCGCTGTGACAAGTTGCAGGGGCATTTGTGACACCGTTTTGTTTCATACAATTATCTATCAATATCTTATTGAAAAACAACCGTTCGCAACACACAAACATATTGGTGTCCGGGGGCCTTTCTACGCCAAAAAGAGGGGTGTTTTGTGACAGGGTAATCCTTTACCTTTACCGTCGTTAATGCACGAAACACCATGAAAACTGTATCACTGGTCATTTACGAAGAAGCCATCCTCTCGGCCATCGCTGGCGTGCTGGATGTGTTTGAAGGCGCGAATGCGCTATCGGTTCAGGCTGGCAAGGAGCCTCCCTTCAAAGTGGAGTTGGTGAGTGAGAAAGTGAAGCATATCCAGCTGAACGTACCTGCATTGTTTTTCTGTTACAAATCCATGGCCGACGTGAAGGAGACGGACCTGGTGATCGTTCCGGCGTTCCACGGCCGGCCAGACCAGGTGCTGCAAAAGAACGCAGGCATCGCGCCATGGCTGTCGGAAATGCGGGACCTCGGGGCCGAAGTGGCCAGTCTTTGCCTGGGCAGTTATTTCCTCGCGGAAGCGGGACTGCTGAACGGCCGCACCTGTACCAGCCACTGGCAGGCGATCCCCGACATGCAGCAGCGGTACCCCGGCGCCAAGGTGCTGTCTGACAAGGTCATCACCGACGAAGACGGGGTGTATACGAGCGGAGGGGCGTTTTCCAGCCTCAACCTCGTGTTGTACATGGTAGAGAAATTCTGTAACAAAGACATCGGGGTGATGCTCAGCAAGATGTTTTCCATCGACATCGACCGTGTCAACCAGGCGCATTTCATGGTGTTCCAGGGCCAGCGCCGGCATGAAGACGACCAGATCCTCCGGGCCCAGGTCTTCATCGAAGAAAACTACCATCTCCCCATTTCGGTGGAGCAGATCGCGGAGCAAACCAGCATGAGCAAACGGAATTTCATTCGCCGGTTCAAAAATGCCACCAATAATACCCCCCTCGAATACCTCCAGCGCGTGAAAATCGAATCCGCCAAAAAAGCCCTCGAAAGCAACGCGCAGAATATCAGCACGCTCATGTACGACGTGGGTTACAACGATCTGAAAACCTTCCGGTCCGTATTCAAGAAAGTAACGGGCCTCACGCCCCAGGAATACCGTAAAAAATATTGCCGCACGGCGGTAGCGTAGTTAATCCTGCTGGCCGTTCCATTCGCGGTAGAACTGTTCGAGGTAACGTTCCATGAAAACATGGCGTTCTTCGGCAAGGGCTTTGCCTGTGGCGGTATTCATCCGGTCTTTCAGCAACAGCAGCTTTTCGTAGAAATGATTGATGGTGGGGGAAGCGGACGTTTTGTACGCTTCCTTCGTCATATGCATATCCGGCGCAATGGCCGGATCGTACAGCGCGCGATTGCGGAAACCGCCGTAATTGAATGCCCGCGCGATGCCGACTGCCCCCAGGGCATCGAGCCGGTCGGCATCCTGGACTACAGCCAGTTCGGCCGACCAGTACGTCCGCGCTTCGTTGCCGCCTTTGAAAGAAATGTGGCGGATGATCTGGGTGACGGGAAGGATAATTGCCTCATCTACCTGCAAGCTCCGCAAAAATGCCGCCGCCTTCGCCGGTCCGATCTCTTCGTCGCCATCATGGAACTTCGAATCCGCGATGTCGTGCAGCAACGCCCCCAGCTCCACGATAAGCGGGTCCACGTCTTCATGCCGGGCGATCTGGCGCGCGGATTGCCACACGCGGTGGATGTGCCACCAGTCGTGCCCGCCTTCGGCTTCGGCCAGTTCCTGTTTAACGTAGTTCTCTGTTGCGTCGATGATCGATTGGTGGGTGGTACTAAGCATATTTTCATTTAGAGGAAACCGAATGGATTATTCGCCAGAGCGGCTTTCATCCTCCCTTATCCTTTTAATTTTTTCTAATTCCTGTACATCATTCTGATCTTTGGGGCGACCAATTATCTGCTTATTCCAAATAAGGTGATTTATATGAAGGAATGGCACTTTTACGGTATCAAAATCAGCAATGGAGGCCATTTGCAAACAATCCTCAAAAGTAAGTTGTTCCAAGCCTTTCATGGAAGTCATTATATCGAGTTCGATCCCGGTTCCGACATAAAAACTTGTCCAACCAGGAACAAACTGCATGGTTTCGAGATAGCTAAATTCACTCCCGTATCCAAGTCCAATAAATGCCTTTACAAGATTCTTCCGATTCTCCGGCGTATCTTCCAGCCACATAGCCAAATCATCCGTACTTCTGTCTACTCCATGGAAACGAGTTGCAAATCCCCCGACCATAATATAACGCACATTGTTGTCTGCGAGGGCCTTCCAGAAACTTATTAACTCTTCGTCAAGAATATCCATGTAAATAAATTAACGTGCATTAAGATTTATGGGTAATTCTTGCTTTCTTAAAAAGGTTGTTCCTTCGCAGCATTTGCGTAAAAAGACGCAGTTTTTCCATATCAGAACGATACATATTTCTCTTCAACCGTTCCCTTTCATCGCCTGAAATATCCACTAACTTAGTGTCGGGCTTTTGATTATTTGATTGCTTTTCCGACATATTACTTATTATTTCTTCAAATATAACATTTTTGAAAGACATCCTGAATTACCGACTACCAGGGAATCCGGTACCAGGCATTAAGTAAAACAGCCCGCAGTTCTCCCGAAATATAAAACTTTGCAAAATTATGTAACGATTGTCCCGGAAAGGCCGCCTATTTTTGTAATGCATGAAGCAATTCCTCACACTCATATTGGCCCTGCTCTACGTGAGCACTTCCACCGGCGCCACTTTCCATATGCACTACTGTGCGGAAAAGCTGGTGGACGTAAGCCTGTGGCATGATGAGGACACGCATGAATGCGGGGTTTCCTGCACCAAAAAGTGCTGTAAAGATGTTCACCTCACGGTAAAGCTGGAAAAAGACCAGCAAATGTCGTCGAAAGTAGCGCCCGATATGCTGCCCCTGTCGCAGGCGGCCCTGTTCCCGGTAACGACGTTGCCGGTTTATGAAATCCCCGCGGCGGCACCTGCTGCGCATCCCGCACCGCCACCCCTGCCGCATGTTCCGGCACATATTCTCCACTGTCATTTCAGGATCTGATACCGGTATCCCCAACCGTTTCGTATCAAGACCAACCTACTATTCCAACAACTTTTCAAAACTGTTCAACATGAAAAAGTTCCTCTCTTTCATAGTCCTTCCCATGTCCCTGTTCGCCGCGCAAAACGCCGTGGGCCAAGCCCTCAAGACCGACTCGTTCACCGTTTCCGGGAATTGTAACATGTGTAAGAAACGTATCGAGAAAGCCGCGCAACTGCCCGGTGTGAACAGCGCCGTGTGGGACGTACAGTCCAAAACGATGACCGTAAAGTTCGACTCCGCCAGCGTGAAACCGGAAGATATCCGCAAAAAGATCGCGCAGTCCGGGCACGACTCCGGTCCCTTCAAAGCCACCGATTCCATTTACCAGGCACTGCCCGGCTGCTGCCGGTACGAGCGTCACTAACCCATAACGCTTACTTATGATACACAGGATCATCGAATGGTCCGTCCGTAACCGTATCACCGTGTTGATACTGGCGGCCGTACTGTTCGGGTGGGGCTGGTACGCCGTGAAAACGAACCCGGTAGACGCCATCCCCGACCTTTCGGAAAACCAGGTGATCGTTTTCACCGAATGGATGGGCCGCGGCCCCCAGCTCGTGGAAGACCAGGTCACCTACCCGCTCGTCACCAACCTCCAGGGCCTGCCCAGGATCAAATACGTGCGCGGCTCCTCCATGTTCGGCATGAGCTTCATCTACGTCATTTTTGAAGACGACACCGATATCTACTGGGCCCGCGAGCGCGTGCTCGAGCGCCTCGGCACCGCCACCCGCACCCTTCCCGAAGGCGTAAGCCCCCAACTGGGGCCAGACGGCACCGGCGTAGGGCACATCCTCTGGTATACGCTCGAAGCGCCGGGGATGGACCTTGGCGAGCAACGGGCACTGCAGGACTGGTACATCAAATTTGCCTTGCAAAACGTGAAGGGCGTGAGCGAGATCGCCTCGTTCGGCGGGTTCCAGCCGCAATACCAGGTTACGGCCGACCCCAATAAACTGCTCTATTACGGCCTTACTCCGGCAGACGTTATCACCGCCGTGCGCGCCAACAACAACGAATCCGGCGGACGGAAGTTCGAGATGAGCGATATCGGGTACATCATCAAAACCACCGGCTACCTTTCCTCCATCGCCGAAATCGAACAGATCGCGGTAAAAACCGTGAACGGCGTACCGGTAAGAGTGGCAGACGTGGCCACCGTACAGATGACCGGCGAGCCGAGGCTCGGCATCTTCGACCAGGACGGCGAAGGTGAGCGTGTAGGCGGCATCGTGGTGATGCGATACGGCGAAAACGCCGCCGAGGTTATTGACCGGGTGAAGGAACAGATGAAGGAAGTATCCCGCGGTTTGCCCGCCAACGTGAAGTTCGATATCGTGTACGACCGCGGCGAGCTCATCCGGGAATCCATCAGCTCCATCAAGCACACGCTGATCGAAGAAATGATCGTAGTGTCGCTCGTAGTGCTCATCTTCCTGTTCCACTGGCGCAGCGCGCTCAGCATTCTCATCCAGATCCCCATCACGCTCGCGGCCAGCTTCATTCTGCTCAACGCGTTCGGGATTTCGTCGAACATCATGTCTTTGACGGGCATCGCCCTGGCCATCGGGGTGATCGTCGACAACGGGATCATCATGAGCGAGAACGCCTATAAACATTTATCCGAACGGTATGCGCAATGGCAGGCCGAACAAAAAACTGAGTCAACATGAACTTCATAAAACGCTTATTCCGCCGCCAGCCTTCCTGGATCAGCGAGGAAGAGCGGCTGGATATCATCGCCAAGTCGGGCAAGCAGGTGTCTCGCGGGGTGTTTTTCGCCACCGTGATCATCATCACCTCTTTCCTGCCCGTGTTTTTGCTCACGGGGCAGGAAGGCAAGCTGTTCCACCCGCTGGCGTTCACCAAAACCTTCATCATGATCGTGGACGCGCTGCTGGTGATCACCCTGGCACCAGCACTCATTTCCATCTTCATGAAAGGTAAATTCCGGCCCGACAGCAAACATCCCGTCACCCGTACGCTCGAGCGGATATACGAGCCCATCATCCGCGTGGTGCTCAGATGGCGGAAAACGACGCTCGCCATCAACATCGCCGCGCTCGTGATCGCCATCCCGCTCCTCAAAAGCCTCGGCACGGAATTCATGCCGCCGCTCGACGAGCAGAGCATCCTTTTCATGCCCGTTACATTACCGGATATTTCCAATACCGAAGCCAAACGCATCCTCCAGGTGCAGGACCGGCTCATCAAATCGGTTCCGGAGGTAGACAAGGTGCTGGGCAAGGCGGGACGGGCGTCTACCGCTACCGACAACTCCCCTATCAGCATGATCGAAACCATCATCATGCTCAAACCGAGAACGGAATGGCGGGAAGGGAAAAAGAAAGAGGACATCATCCGCGAACTGGACAGTCTTTTACAAATCCCCGGTGTTGTCAACGGCTGGACGCAACCCATCATCAACCGCATCAACATGCTTTCCACCGGTATCCGGACAGACGTGGGCATCAAGGTGTACGGCCAGCAGCTGGACACGATCGCCAGTGTATCCGAAAGGGTGCGCAAGGCGCTGGAAGGCACGCCGGGCGTGTCTGACCTGTACGTGGAGCCGGTGACCGGGGGCAAATACCTCGGTGTGAACATCCGCCGGGCCGATCTGGCGCGCTACGGCCTCAGTGCCGATGCGGTGAACCAGACCGTGGAAACGGCGCTGGGCGGCGCTCCTATTGGCACTACCATCGAAGGCCGGCGGCGGTTCTCCATCAGTTTACGGTTGGCGCAGGATTACCGCAACAGCCTCGAACAGATCCGCCGCATCCCGCTGAGCTCCCCTGCTTTCGGGGAAGTGCCGCTGAGCGCGGTGGCGGATGTGGTGCTGGAAGACGGGCCGCCCATGATCACATCAGACAACGCCATGCTGCGCGGCGCCGTGCTGTTCAACGTGCGGGGCCGTGACCTGGGAAGTACCGTGGAAGACGCCATGAAGCAGCTCCGTTCGCAGGACGGCTTGCTGCCGCAGGGGTATTACCTGGAATGGAGCGGGCAATACGAAAACCTCGTGCGCGGACAGCGCACCCTGCTCTGGATCGCCCCAATTGTGCTGGTGATCATCTTCGCTTCGCTGTATTTCGCTTTCAAATCGGTCCGCGAAGCATTCCTCAGCCTCATCACCGTGCCTTTCGCCCTCATCGGCGGCGCGTACATGATCTGGATCTGGGGCGCCAACCTCTCCGTAGCGGTGGCGGTTGGGTTTATCGCCCTGTTCGGGATCGCCGTGGAAACGGGGATCGTCATGGTCATCTACCTGAACGACGCCATGCAGCAACTCGTAGCCCTCAAAGGCAACAGTTCCGCCACCATCACGAAGCAGGACCTCCGCGAATACGTGATCCACGGCGCCGCCAAGCGTTTACGGCCCAAGCTCATGACCGTGTGCGTATCGCTCTTCGGCCTCGTGCCCGTGCTCTGGGCCGGCGGCGTAGGCACCGATGTGATGAAGCCAATTGTATTACCGATGATCGGCGGCGTGCTGACCAGTTCTACGCACATTCTGCTGGTAACGCCGCTCATCTTCCTAATGACGAAAGAATATGAACTACGTAAATACGGCAAGCTGGAAATCCATCCTACTGGCCATTAACATACTCCTGCTGCCCTTTGCGGCAGCGGCGCAAACGCTCCCGCTGGACAGTGTCCTGGCGCGCATCGACGGCAATAACCTGCTGCTGAAAAGCTACGCACAAAAGGCCGAAGGCTTCCGCCACAGCGCAGATGCCGCCATGGCCTGGATGGCGCCCATGGCCGGGGCCGGCACTTTCATGACCCCGTATCCCGGGCAAATGGTGATGGACGGCCGCGACAAAGGCAGCCTCATGATCCAGCTGGAGCAAGACATTCCCAACCCCGCCAAGCGACAGGCGAAAAAGCGGTTCATCGCCTCGCAGGGCAACGCCGAAACAGCCGCCCGCGGCGTTACGCTCAACGAGCTCCGCGCTACGGCCCGGAAGCTGTATTACGGCTGGGTGATCTCCGAAAGGAAGCAGCAATTGCTGAAACGGAATGAAAAGATCATGCAGATGATGCTGGAGATCGAAAAACTGAGATATCCGTATAACCAGTCGCAGCTCGGCAACAGCTACCGTGCGGAAGCGAAGCTCGAAGAAAACGCCAACATGCTCCGCATGGAAGAAGGTACCGTGATGAAATCCATGACCTGGCTGAACAGTTTGATGAACCGGCCCGGCATGACCGAATTCAGCGTGGATACCACCTGGGAACCGGGGTTCGCCCCCGCGATGCACGACACCGCCTCCATCGCCGCCGCGCGGCAGGACATCCGGAAAATGGAAGAAGGCATCCGCACCATGCAACTCGGCATCCGCTCGATGCAGGCGGAAAAGAAGCCCGATTTCAGGATCCGGTTCGATCATATGCTGCCGCTGGCGAGCGGAATGCCGAAAGCCTACAGCGTGATGGGGATGCTGAGCATTCCGATAGCGCCCTGGTCGCGGGGGATGTACCGCTCCGAGATCAAATCCATGGAGCAGAACATCGCAGCGATGGAAAACGAGCGCAGCGCGATGCTGCAGGAAACGCAGGGCATGCTGTACGGCATGCTGGCCGAAATCCGGCAGATGGACCGCCGCATCGAATCCATGGAGCGCGTGATCGTTCCCTCGCTCCGCAAAGCCCTCGACGCCAACTTCGCCGCCTACCAGGAAAACCGCCTGCAGCTGCCCACCGTGATAGACGCCTGGGAAGCACTGACGATGACCGAGACCGGCGTGCTCGACGAAAAATTGAAACGTTACGAAATGATCGTGGAATATGAAAAAGCGCTTTACCGTTAATATACTCACTGTGCTGACCGCCGTGCTCTTCGCAGCCTGCGGCGCCGCACCGGTGGAAAAGAAAGGGCCCTCCGCGAAAACGCGCGACTCCCTCCCGCTGCTGTTCCCGCAACAGCGAACGAGGATCGTGGTGATGGAGGCTCCCGGCACCGTGCGCTACGACAGCCGCAACCGCGCCATCCTGCCCTCGCGCGTGGCCGGCCGCATCGAAAAACTGCACGTCCGTTATAATTACCAGCCCGTCCGCAAAGGACAGCTCATCCTTGAAATATACGCGCCCGAGCTCGTAGCCGCGCAACGGGAATTACTGTCTGTCAGCAACGATCCGGCGATGAAGGAACTGGCATTGCGCAAACTCGCGCTCATGGGCATGCCCGAAACGCTGGCCGCCGAAGTGCTCCGCACCCGCCAGGTGCGCGTCACCATCCCGTTGTACAGTAACGCAGACGGCTATATCCTGGAAGAATCGCTGGCCGCAGCGGCTGCCGCACCTTCCACCGCCGCTCCCGCCCCATCGCAAGGTGGGGATGCCATGGGCAACATGGGCGCCGCCGCACCGATGGCCGCATCCGCAGCGCCCGCACCTACGCAATCGCCGGTGATGCTGCGCGAGGGGCAATACGTTTCCGCCGGACAGAACCTGTTTTCCATCTACAAAACCGGCCGCATGATCGCGGAATTCGCGCTGCCGGCCGAAGTAGCCTCGGCCGTGGGGCCCGGCAGCCGGGTACTGGTTTCGGGGAACGGGATGCAGGGGGAACTGAAAAGCGCCGCCATCAATCTGCTGGAACCGCTGTACGCCAATGGCGAGAAGTTCAGTCGCGCCAGGGTGTACCTGAACGGCAACTATCCCGCCGGGCAACTGCTCACCGCTTACATCCCCGTGCTGTTCCGCGAAGGATCGTGGGTGCCGGTTTCGGCGATCGTGAAGCTGGGGAAGGATAACGTGGTATTCCGGAAAGAAGGGGCCGATTACCGCGCCGTTCCCGTTCGCATCGGCGCCAGGGCCGGCGGGCTGGTGCAATTGTTCGACGAGGTGCAGGCCATCGCCGCAAACGCAGCCTACATCGCCGACAGCGAAGGTTTCATCAAGCCAGACGCCCATCCATCATCACATCCATAACCGAAAATATATGGAAAGAAGACATTTTCTCAGATCGCTCGCCGTAGCCGCCACCGCGCCTGCCGTATTGCTCGCTGCATGCGGCACCGCGGAAGAAAAAGCGCTGCCGCGCAGCAGACGTACACCTGCCCCATGCACCCGCAAGTTGTGCAGAACGCACCGGGCACCTGCCCCATTTGCGCGATGGACCTTGTACCGTTCGATAAAAACAGTACCAGCACGTCGCTCCAGCTGATGGACAGTCAGGTCAAACTCGCCAATATCACCACTGCGGCCGCCGGCGCCGGTATGCTCACGCAAACACGTAGCCTGAACGCACGGCTCATGCCCGATCCGCAACGGACCGGCATCATTTCTGCGCGCATCGCCGGGCGGATAGACAAGCTGCACGTCCGCGAAACGGGCGTGCGCATCAAAAAGGGACAGGCGTTGTACGCCGTGTATTCCGAAGAACTGGCGACGCTGCAATCGGAATATCTGCTGGCGGCGGCGCAAACCCGCAAATTCCCTGAAGACGCGCGTTTCAAGCAGATCGCCGAAGGTGCGGAACTGAAGCTCGAACGGTATGGGCAAAGCAAAAACGCCATCGGCAAACTGTTGCAGGAAGGCAAGCCCCAACCGCTGGTCACTTTTTATGCCGAACAGGACGGGCTCGTTACCGAACTTTCCGTTACGGAAGGACAGTACATCGCCGAAGGCGGCACGGTTTTGCAGGTAGAAGATTACAGTCGTTTGTGGGTGGAAGCGGATATTTATCCGTCGGAAGCCGAACTGCTGAAAACCGGGCAAACGTTGCAGGTGATCGTTCCAGGGTGGGAAAACGAGCCCCGGAACATGCAGGCCGAGTTCGTTTATCCCGCGCTGCAAACCGGCCGGCAAACCCTCCAGCTCCGCGGCTCCATATCGAACCCGGACGCGCGCTGGCAACCGGGAATGGCTGCCACGGTACTGCTGCCGGTAGCGTCGCGCAGCGAAACGATGCAACTGCCCATCGACGCCGTGATCCGCGACGGCGCGACGGCGCACATATGGATCGAAAAGCCGAAGAACACCTTCACGCCGCGCAAAGTGAAGACCGGCCTGGAAACCAACCGTTCCATCGAGATCACGGAAGGCCTCCGGGATGGCGAAAAAGTGGTAATAACGGGCGCGTATCTGCTGTATAGCGAATTCGTGCTCAAAAGAGGCAAACAGCCCGTTTAGAAAAAATTCATCATATTCATCACATAAAAACACCTGAACAACATGAAACAATGGCTCATTCCCGCCGCAGTGACTTTCCTCGCGGCCTGCGGCGGCAACAACAATCCCCAGCAGGAAAAGGAAAACACCGCTGAAAAAGCCGCGCAAACCGCCGCGCCGGCCGCTACTACCGTGGCGCTGAAGAACGACGCGCTGAATGCCGTGTTCGAACATTACGAAAAACTCACTGACGCCCTCGTGAAAGGCGATGCCGCCGCCGCGAAAGTATCCGCAGCCGCCATCGAAACCGGCGCCCCCGCGGCAGACCCTTCCGGCAAGCTCGCGGAAGCCGCGCAGAAAATCGGCGCAGCCACCGATATCGAAGCCCAGCGCGGTGCCTATTCAGTGTTAAACAATACTTTTATCGGACTGGTAAAATCTACCGGTATGAGCAGCGGAGAACTGCACGTGGAATTCTGCCCCATGGCGCTCGACAACGCCGGCGCCCGCTGGCTCAGCCGCTCGAAGGAAATCCGCAACCCGTATTTCGGCGATGCCATGCTGACTTGCGGAAGTGTGGAAGAAACCCTGCAATAAGATACCATGTTGATAGCCGGTTAAGTGTCCGGCGCAAATGAGAAAGCCGGCCCCTGGGCCGGCTATTCTTTTTTGGATGATGCGTTTTACGCTGCCTGCAGGAGGAATTCCGGCAATGCGCGATCGAGGAAATCGCCCCAGCCGCCCATGAAGCTGCTGCGCACGAACGACGGATGGTCCTGCGGGAAGCTTTCCAGCCCCGTATGCGTCAGTTTCAGCCGCGTTCCGCCGTTTTCGGGGAACAGCTCCCAGGTCACTTCCGAACTGCCCGGAAAGCCGTCGTAGCGCCAGGTGTAGGCGATCTTTCGCTGCGGTACCACTTCGGTGACCACGCAAAGGTGCCGGAACAGGGTTTCGTCGCAGAAGCAATCGAAGGAAAACTCCGTGCCTTTTTCCACCTTGAAGCCCTTTGTGTCGAAATACCAAACCCGCATCTTATCCGGGTCTGTGATCGCATCCCAGACTTTTTGCGGTGTTGCCGGATACGTGCGCTCCACGATCAGTGGCTCCGTTTTAATGAGAGATTCCGTTTTCATACGCTTATGTTTTTAGGTCTTAGATAGGTGCTGTTTATCAACCCGGCTCGCCCGCCAGGAAATCGCCCAGGGCGTCCAGTTTTTCGTTCCAGAAAACCTCGTAGCGGGCGGTCCAGTCGCGCACTTCGCGCAATGGCCGCAGGTCTGCGTGGCAATACCGTTCCCTGCCCTGCTGCTTTATAACGATGAGCCCGCATTCGGTGAGGATGCGGATGTGTTTGGACACCGCCGGCCGGCTGATGGGGAAATGTTCCGCCACCGCGTTCAAATGCCGCGGCGCGCCCGCCAGCAACTGGATGATCTCCCTGCGCGTAGGGTCGGATATCGCCTGGAATACGTCTCTTCTCATAATTTTCGGATCGTTATGTAACCAATCGGTTACAAATATAAGTAACCATTCGGTTACGCAAAAATTTATTTTCGAACTGGGCAAAAAAAAGCGCATACATGTGAGTGTATGCGCTGTTCCGGACGTCAGCAAACAACGAAATATCGTTAACTGCCGGTGGTCCTGCCGGTCATTTCTATCGCTGTACCGATTTCCTTCGTTTCCTGCGTTTCATTGTCTGCACCTTCTTCAAACCAGTGCGTAGCACCTTCATTGTCTTCTTTCCTCACAAGGTAGAGACTTTTCCACGGCAACGAAACGAGGAAGAGGTTTTCTTCTTCCAGCGAGACCGGGATGTCGTGGCTCCTGTAGCGGATGTGAAATGTGTTCATAACCGGATATCCACAATCCCTGTGCCTAGATGCGGTATGCCACGCCAAGCGTAACATAAATATTATACATCGGGAAATCCATCCCCCTGAAATCCGACGGAAAAACCGGTCTCAATCCCCAATTCAGGTTCCCCATCACGCGGAGTTTTTTTCCGACGCGGCGCTCGGCCCCGCCCTGCAACCCAACGTCAAAACGGCGCATGTCAGTTCCGAAATCGAATTCCGCCTGGGAAACTGACACTTTTTCACCCAGCGATCCGCCATTCCGGATGTACCCGTCGCTCACATTCCCATAGAAGTTTGCGCTGAACAGCCAGGCCATATAGCCGCCCAGTTGAAAGCGCCAGTTATCGTTTGGCGTATAGGTGGCGCTGATCGGGAAAGACACGTACGCATTGCGCACCGTGGTCTTGTTTTTCCCGGTGAACGCACCTTCGAATTCGCTTTTGCCCGACCCATCGTCCATCGTGATCATGGTATGGAAATACATCACCTCGTCTTTCGTGGTCATGCCTTTATAATCGAGCTTCACGCCCACCGCTGCGCCCCATTTATGGGTAGCGGAAGGGCGCCAGGATAGTTCGTACCCCAGCGATGGACAAAACTCCGGCCTGTACGAATTGATTTTGCGGATCGTGTTCGGAAGCCCCACCGGCGCCGTGGCGCCGATATTGAAACCCGCCTGTATGCGGTGTTCCAGGTGGATCTGTGCCTGCGCCCGGGCGCCGAAGGCCAGTATCGTAATGAAAAATATGTTGCGGATGTTCATGTTGCTGTTTTACTGGATGATAGCTAAACTGTCGATTACAAGCCGGCTGCCGATGGCGCCGCGGTACTGGTCGCCGTCTTTGCTGGACGAGGCCACGATGGCCATCATCATTTCCCTTTCCACGCTGCGGCCGGGCATGTAGGTGAACGGTATGTCGAAATGCGTCCAGTTGCCGCGGCCGGAACCGTCGGGCAGTTTGGCCGTGGCCACGATGCGGTCAGACGTGTGGATGTTGGTGGCATCCAGCCGTGTGCGGCCCGTATACAGCACCGCGTATATCGCGCAGGAATCCGTGACGCCGGGAACGGGGTTGCCGGCTTTATCCTGGTACGTGGCCCCGGGCGCATATTTGTAGTAACCGGTGAAGCGTGTAGCCTTGCCCGTGAATGGCTGCCCGAATTGCGTGGCTTTCAGCGGCTCGAGGAAGGCGTTGCTGACATCGAAATTCCCCAGGAACAGCGACCCCGCAAACAACTTGATGCCCACCATACCGGAAAGCACGGTGCCTTTCAGCGTCACCAACTCCGCGGCATGCGCCCCGTCTTTGGAATCGTCGGTTGCCCGTAACGGATACCCGTCCGGCCGTTTGGGAACGCCGCTCAGGGCCACGCCCGGGTTGCCGGAAGACCAAACCTGTTTGTCGTCCGCTTCCACCGGGTAATTATACTTATCCTTATCATGTACGAGCCATTTCTCGAACGACCAGTTCCATTCCCCGATAGACACGACCTCGACCGTGTATTGCTTGCGGCTTTGGCCGCTGGCGGAGGTTACGGTGTAGACGATTTCTTTGGTGAAGTGGATGGAATCGCCGGAGGCCGGGGAAATGCTGGCGCCGGCAGACAGGGTGATCTTGGGCGCAACGCCGCTTTCGAAGGCGGAGGGCTCCAGGTAGAGGAGGATTTTACGGTTCGACTGGTCTACGAACACGTCGCCCGTCAGCAGGGAATCCGGAAGGGTGAAGGTTTCGATGTCTGCCTCCGGGTTGGGCGGCTCGGCCTTGATGCACGCCTGCAGGAGCGCGAAGGCGGAGATGGCCGCGAGGCTTCTCAGGAGCGATGTTGATGTGATGTGGGTCATAATAAGTTAACAGTGAATCAGGTAAGGATGTTTAAAACGGAAAACCCGCCAGGTAAGTGACGGGCTGAATCCGGTGTATGCCAGAAGCATGGATTCCGTTGCGGACAAACAACGTTCAGTATACGATTTCCACGACCCGGCCTACCTGTCCGTCTTCCAGCCGCACCTTGATGCCCCTGGAGTGGTACGCAGCGGAGGTGAGCAGGTCTTGAACGATACCGTATGTCACTTTTCCGCTGCGCTGGTCTTTCTTCAGGACGATGCCGACCTCGAGGCCGGGTGTGATATTTTTTCTGTATTGCGCGTCTTCCCTCATACTGGTTTGAAGATTTTCGCGCGAAGGTACGAAAATCAGCCCCAGTTGCCGCTATAACCGAACAGGTAACTGAACATGTGGGGATCGACGGATGTTTCGCGGCGCGCCGCTTTGCGGGACAGCAGGAACCGGACGTTGCCCGGCGCTTCGAGGGAACCGGGGTTGGTTTTCCCCTTTTCCACATGCAGCACGAAATGGGCATTGTCTTCCACCACGCAAGATGCGGGCTGAATGTATGCAGGGCAGCCTTCTACCAGGCCCAGCGGGAAATGCGCTTCCCTTGGCCCCCTTCCATCGCCTTGCACGCAACGGGGAACGAAACCTTCTACACAACTGCCGCTGATCCGGAATTCGAGTGGACCGTGTTGCGATACGAGTTGCCGGATTAATTGCATAGCCGGCTTGGCGGCTACGATCCTGGAGTCAATCATAATGGGCATGTTTTTCAAAAAATCCGTGCTGATGTCCCTCATAGGGTCTGCTGTATGCTATCGAACATCATACTGCTAAATTGATTTAAAAAAATATAATCCGGGAAACGTTCGTACTGAATTATAGCACGATCGTACCTGACTTCATGCCACATTCGGGATTTATTCCTTATTTTGAAGAAGTTATGTATCGCTATGGCCCGCAAACACCTGTTAGAGCATATTGAGTTAATGCCCACCAGAATGTTGAAAACGCTGGTAGAGAACCGGCGTGTTTTCAATCTGAACAACTGTGAGCTGAACGTATTCGAATGTTTCGAGACCGCTTATGCGGTGCCCATGCAGTTCAACGAATTCATCATCACCAGTATGGTCCGCGGCAAGAAGGTCATGCACCTTCCCAACCAGCCCAGTTTCGATTATCTCCCCGGCGAAACCGTCATTTATCCCGCGAACGAAAAAATGGCGATCGATTTCCCCGAAGCGTCGTTCGACAATCCCACGCAATGCATCGCACTGGCCATAGATGCGCTGTACGTCCGCGGCACGATCGATTACCTCAACAGCTACTACCAATCGCCCGACGAGCGGCGTTCCTGGCGTTTGCAGTTCAACCAGTACCATTTCGAGAACGACGATGAGATCAGCGCGCTCATCAACAAGCTGATCCGCATTTGCTGCAGTGCAGACAACAGTAAAAACATCTATGCCGATCTCAACCTGAAAGAGCTGCTGATCCGCCTCATGCAAAGCCAGCACCTCACGCAGGTGATGACGGAATCTGCCGTGAGCAACAACCAAAGCCGCCAGCACTTCGTCCTCAATTACATCCGCGAGCACCTTACAGAACGCATTTCGGTAGACACGCTCAGCAAAAAAGCCTACCTGAGCCGCAATCTTTTCTTCCGCTGGTTCCGCGAACAGTTCGGCATCACGCCGCTGGAATACGTCAACCGCGAGCGCATCACCCTCGCCAAGCGGCTCCTCTCCCAGCCCGACACGAGCGTGAGCGAAGTGAGCGAGCGCTGCGGTTTTGCGGACGTCAACTACTTTATCCGCATGTTTAAAAAAGTAGAAGGCATCACGCCCAAAACCTACCAGACCATCAGTTCCGACCACTTCCGCCTCATGGCCGGGAAACAGCTGTAACGGGGTGGCATATCGTTTGCCCGGCTATGGGAAACTTCCTCATATGAAAACATTGGGTATCATTCTCATCATTGCGGGTATTGCCATGGTCCTCATCCGCGGGTTCAACGTTCAAACCGACAAAACGATCATCGACGCAGGCCCGATCGAAGTGTCGAAAAAAGAGAACCGCTGGATCGGCTGGCCTACTTACCTGGGTGGCATCGTAGCCATTGCGGGGATCGTACTGGTCGTAAGCGGGAAGCGGAAAGGCGCATAAAAAAACCAGGCCCCTGTGAACAGGGGCCGGCGGATTGCTTCCATATTAATCATTACACATTCTGCATGTTGAAATAGGCCGGGGTCCGGCGCTTCCCGGGCGCGGCACCGTATTTTCCCCGGCCGTTGTCTTTTATTTTTCCTGCAAATAGTCTTTCAACCATTTGCCCGCCTGTATGCGGTCGTCTTCCCCCGCCGCGCCGAAGATCAGCGTGAGGCCCCAGGCGCGCCCGCCGAGCTGGAACAGGGGATTTTTTTCATCGACCCGCCACACCGCATACCGGCCGGTACGGAACAGCAGGCGGCAGTCCCACGTGAAATAGTACGGCTGATCGGCCGGCGGCGTGATGGTGACCTCGTATTTTTTGTAATGGGATACGGCATGGTCTTTCACCAGCTTACGGTCGTAAGTATCGCCCGGCACCACGTGGCGCTTTCCCGTGCCCGCTTTGGGCGGCTGGTACAGGTGTTCCTGGAACAGATCGAACCAGAGGCGTTGCACCTGGTGGATGTGATGCAGGAACCCGGCTTTGGGCACGCCTTCGAACTGGACGAGCCAGCGGTGGAGGGTGGCGGGCTTGAGGTACACGCGCACGCCCTGCCAGTCTTTGTAACTGACGCCGGTGTTTACGTACCGGGAGAACCCCAGCTTCCAGAGGCGCTGCGGATCGATGGGGATGGGCGAGAGTTCTGGCAACAGCTGTGGCATGGCGGCGAAATGTTCGCCGCGGATCTGCATGACCTTGCCGTTACGGTAAAACAGGCCCCCCAATGCTATTTCTTCCAGCTCTATCATGGCATTATCTTTTACGCAGCCGCATTTCTTTCCGGTCGATCACTACCTGCGCCACCACACCCCAAACCTGGAAGGCGTCGGTGTCCCGGACCACGATGGGGTCGTACATGGCGTTTTCGGGATAGAGCATCCAGCCGGTGGAGGATTTGACGAGGGTCTTGACGGTGAATTCGCCGTTGAGGACGGCCACTACAATGTCGTTAGGCATAGGTTTGAGGGAGCGGTCTACCACCAGATAGCTCCTGTCGGGCACGTGCGCGTCGGTCATGGAATGGCCGTCGACCCGCACGATGAAAACGGACGGCTTGTTCATACCCAGCAGGTTGACGAGGTCTATTTCCTCTTCCATGTAGTCTTGCGCGGGCGAAGGGAATCCTGCTTTCAGCGGGGTCCAGATATAGGGCACGCTTATCTCTCCGGTGGCTCGGACGGCGTAAAAGGAAAGGCCGTTCCGCTGGTTAACTGCATACATGTATTGCTAATATTTTTAGCAATATTAACTAAAGAACTTAGCATAAATGATGGGTATCTGCCCAACAGATAAAGATATGTTAAAGAACAACCGTATATCCCACAAAAGTGCTACCTTGAATGTCCGCCATCGCACAGACAACCCGTTAAACCATCAGAGAAAAAACCGAACATCATGCATTCACGCATTCTGTACATCGCACCAAGCGGACCGCTCTGTTTCATTGACTACCTCACGGTTGCCGAAGGAAGGGCTGTGCTGGAAAAGCTGCGAAATACGATGGATTTTTCCAGGTTTACGCAAATGGTGTATGAATTCAGGCTGGTGAGGATGATGAAAGACAAGATCGTCGGCATCGACCGGCTGATGTTGCCGCGGTTCGACCGCAAGCTGATCGAAATTTTCCTGGACAGTTGCTGTCGCACTCCCACTTTATAACAATATCCCCGCCAACAGGAATCCCATGGCAACGGAAACGATGACCGCCACGAAGCCCGGCCTGATAAAGCTGTGGTTGATGAGGTATTTGCCTACGCGCGTGGTGCCCGTTTTGTCGAACTCCATGGCTGCCAATCAACACGCAGGAACGGCCGATGGTTGGCCGGGGTGGAAATTTGCTATTCCGACCGGAGGCTTTTCACCGGGTTGGCCGTTGCGGCGCGGAAGCTCTGGATCCCCACGGTCAGGAAAGCCACGACCAGCACGATGAGCAGCGGCAGCACGAACGGCATCCAGCCCATGCCCGTCCGGAACGCATACCCGTCCAGCCAGCGCGAAGAAAACCACCATGCCAGCGGCGCCCCCATCCCGAAAGCCCACAGGATCAGTGTGGCGTATTCGCGGTACAGCAACCCGAGGATCTGCGGAACGGAGGCGCCCAGCACCTTCCGCACCCCGATCTCCTTGGTCCGCTGCATCACCGTGAAAGATGCCAGCCCGAAGAGGCCCAGGCACGCCACGAAAATGGCCAGGCCCGTAAACACGCCGAACACCTGACCGAAACGCTGGTCGGCCTTGTATTGATTGTCGAAATATTGGTCGAGGAAGAAATAATCGAACGGATTGTCGGGGAAAAGGGCCGCATATTGCTGCTGCACTTTCGTAATGGCCTGCTGCGCGTTATCTGCCGTGATCCGCATCGAGATCGCCCCCTTCACGCCCGGCTCGTACCGGAAGATCAGCGGTTCGATGGACTCGCGGAGCGATTCCTGGTGGAAATCGTCCACCACGCCCACGATCGTATAGAACTTCTCCCAGAAATTGATCTGCTTGCCGATCGCATCCTCCGGTTTGGCGAATCCCAGTTTGCGGAGGCCCGTCCGGTTGAACATCACCGATTCCCCTTCCCCGCCGAACTGGTCGGAAAAGCCGCGCCCGGCGAGCATTTTCAAGCCGAAAGCCTGCACGAAAAACCCGTCGGTCGTCACCACCCGGTATTCTTTCCCCATCTTGAAATCCTCTCCCCGCAAGCGGATCCCCGCCGCGTTGAAATCGACTGGCTGGCCGGGAATGTAGGAAGAAGCGGTGAGCTCGCGGATGAGGCTCTCGTTGCGCAGACTGTTCCGCAGCGCAGCCAGTTTCTGCCCGTAGATCGCATCATCCACTGCCATGGGCGCTTTCACGACGAGGGTCTGCTCCATCTGGAAGCCCAGCTCCTGCGACCGCATGAACCGGATCTGTTTAAAAACGATGAGCGTACCCACCAGCAGGAACAGCGACGCGGCAAACTGGAATACTACCAGCGCCTTGCGCAAACCCGCGCCCTGCCGCGAGGAGATCACTTTCCCCTTCAACACTGCCTCCGGTTTGAAGCGGGACAGTACGAATGCCGGGTACATCCCCGAAAGCAGCGATCCCGCCAGGTAAAGCCCCGTCAGCGCCGTCCAGAAAACACGACTGCCGAACAGCGACATGGTGAGCGATTGCCCGGAGATGTTATTGAAAAGCGGCATCACCGCGCTCATGAGCAACACGGCCAGGCCCACGGCCAGCGCGTTAAGCAGCGCGGATTCCAGCAGGAACTGCCAGACCAGCTGGCTGCGCTGTGAGCCCACGGCCTTCCGCACGCCTACTTCCACGGCACGGTTGAGCGCGCGGGCGGTAGCGAGGTTGATATAATTGATCCAGGCGATGACAATGATGAACAGCGCGATGCCCAGCAATAAATACACCGTGTTCCCGTCTCCGTTAGGCTCCGCTTCCATCCTTCCGTGGGAATACAGGTGGATGTCTGACAGCGGCATCAGCGAATAGGCCACATGCACGGGCGTACCGTCTTTCATTTTGGCCAGGCGCTTCACCATTCCGGGGAACCGGGCTTCCATCGCTGCCGGGTCGGAGCCCGGGCGCAGCAGCACGTAGGTCAGGCAGCCGTCCCAGGTCCAGGTGGTTTCCAGCCCGGGGCTTTCGGCGTCTTTGACGAATGTGGACCAGGATGTAAGCGTTTGGGGGTGGATGTGGCTGTTTTCAGGAAGATCGGCATACACGCCCACCACGCGGAAAACCTTTCCCTGGTTGCGCAGGACGTTTTTGCCCACGGGGTCTTCCTCCCCGAACAATTTTTTCGCCACGGTTTCGGAAAGCAGCAGGGTGTTGGGCTCCGAAAGCACGGTGGCCGCGTCGCCTTTCAGCAGCGGCACGGAAAAAACCTTCAAAAACGAAGGCGTGGCCCAGAAAGCCTGTTCGATCCGCAATCCTTCCCCGCTTTTCCCCGCCACGTTCATCAGCAGCGGCTGCGCCTTGATCAGCTTTACCACTTCCTCCACTTCCGTGAATTCGTTTTTCAGGTGCGTGCCGACGCCGAACGTGCCGGCGGCCCAGTTGGTGGAGAGGTTGTTCCCTTCGTCCATCCGTTGCTGCTGCACGCGGTAGATGCGGTCCTTCTTCTCATGGAAACCATCGTAGCTCAGCTCGTTGGAAACGTATTGCAGGATCAGCAGCGATGCGGCGATGCCGATAGCGAGGCCGAGGATGTTGATGATGGAGAACATCCGGTTGCGGCTGAGGTTGCGCCATGCTATTTTGATATAATTCATCCACATACGGGAAAGGATTTGCGGGAGGGCTGCAAACAGGTTGCCATAAATCGGTATGCAGCACTGGCGCGGGTTTCGGATAACGGTGACCGGCAGGAATGTCCGCTTTCGGACAGGGCCCGTCCGGCCGCGGGCGTTTCCGGACAGGCAGGCGGCTTGCAGAAACGGGCGCGTTTGAATATTTTTATACCCGAATGAAAAATACGAACAAACCGATACTTGTCATAAAATTCGGTACTGCGTCCATTACGCACGGCAACGGGGAACTGAACGAGTCCGTCATCTCCGAGATCGCCAAACAGGTGGCGGCGGTACACGACCGCTACAATGTGGTGCTCGTTTCTTCCGGCGCCGTGGCGGCGGGAAAGCGTTTCCTGAAAGAATATGCCGGCTCCATCAGCGAGCGCAAAGCGGCGGCAGCCATTGGTAACCCCTTGCTGCTCAACCGGTATACGCATTATTTTTCCCAATACGGCATCCCCGTGGCGCAAAGCCTCTGCGAGCGCAGCCACTTTTCGAACCGCAACCAGTTCCTCCAATTGCATAAAACGTACGAGGAACTGTGGGCCAGCGGCATCATCCCCATCGCCAATGAAAACGACGTGGTGAGCGACCTGGAGCTGAAGTTTTCCGACAACGACGAGCTGGCGACGCTCATCGCGGTGGGTTTCGGCGCCTCCATGCTGCTGTTCTCCACCAGCGTGGGCGGTGTGCTCGACCGCGAAGGGAAGATCGTTCCCCTCATCCCCGAAATTGACGAAGCCGCCTTTTCGCTGGCAGATACCAGCAAATCGAGCATGGGCCTCGGCGGCATGGTATCTAAGCTTACGTTCGCACGCCTGGCCACCCGGATGGGCATCCAGGTGGTGATTTTCGGGATCGGCACGCCGGAAGGGGTTTCCCTGGCCACGGCGGGCAAAACGGGGACGCTTTGCCCGCCGCAGCCCTGCAGCATGCCCGCCCGCCGCAAATGGCTGGCCAGCGGCAGCCTGGTGACCGGCAGGATACAGGTAGACGCCGGCGCGCAGAAAGCCCTGGAAAAACGGCACTCCCTCCTCGCCGTGGGCGTCAGGGAAGTGCTGGAGAAGTTCGAATGCGGCGAAGTGATCGAAATTGCGGGAGAATCCGGCGAAGTGTTTGCCGTGGCCCGCGCCAAAGTGAGCTCCGACGACCTTGCCGGCGACAGCCGCGCCAAAAACCTCGAAGTGGCCCATGCCGACGAAATCGTCATCCTTTAAACCGAACGTTATGACCACCATCATACCCCTGCTCGAAAAAGCACAAAATGCCTCCCGGTCCGTCAAATCCGCGGGAGACGCGGCCAAACAGGCTATCCTCCGCCGCATCGGCGCGCTGCTGCTGGCCAATGCCGCCGCCATCATGGACGAGAACAAAAAAGACCTCGACCAGATGCCCGACGGCGATCCGCGGAAAGACCGGCTGCTGCTCAATGAAGCGCGCATCCGCGACCTCGCCGCCAGCCTGGACGACATCGCCCTGCTCCCCGACCCTTCCGGTCAGCTGTTGTCCGAAAAAAGCTGGATAACGGGCTGCTCGTGCGCAAGGTGACGGCGCCCCTGGGCGTGGTGGGCGTCATTTACGAATCGCGGCCCAATGTAACGGTAGACGTGGCCGCCCTTTGCATCCGCTCCGGCAACGCCGCCGTGCTCCGTGGCGGAACGGACGCGTTCCATACCAATACCGTGCTCGTTTCCCTCATCCGCCAGGCGCTGGAAGAAAACAGCGTGGACCCTGATGCCGTGGTGCTCCTGCCGACCGACCGCGCCCTGGTGAACGAACTGCTCACCGCTACCCAGTTCGTGGATATCATCATCCCCCGCGGCTCCCAATCCCTCATCGATTTCGTGCGGCAGCATTCCCGCGTGCCCGTGATCGAAACGGGCGCCGGCGTTTGCCATACTTACGTGGAAGCCTCGGCCGACCTGGATAAAGCCGCCAACATCGTCACCAATGCGAAGGTGAGCCGTCCGTCGGTGTGCAACGCGCTGGACACGGTGATCGTCGACGGTTCCATCGCCGCCGATTTCCTCCCCATCCTCGCGCCCCGGCTGGCGGCGTACCAGGTGGAGATTTTCGCGGACGAAACGGCCTTCCCTATCCTGCAGCAAGCGGGTTACCCTCACCTGCAACACGCCGGGGAAGCGGATTTCGGGCGGGAGTTCCTCGATTTCAAATGCTCCGTCAAGATCGTGGCCAACGCCGGGGAAGCACTGGCGCACATCCGCAGGTACTCCAGCCGCCATTCCGAAGCCATTGTAACACAAAATGCCGCGCTGGGCGAGCGTTTCCAGCAGGAAGTGGATGCAGCGGCGGTGTACGTTAACGCGTCCACCCGGTTTACCGACGGCGGCGTTTTCGGACTGGGTGCGGAAATCGGTATCTCGACACAGAAACTCCACGCCCGTGGCCCCTTTGCGCTGGAAAAACTGGTGACGGAAAAATGGATCGTGACCGGCGACGGGCAAACCCGCTGACCCTTCCCCCGACGAACAAAAGACGCGCATAGGTTGTTCTCCTTTCAGAACAACCTGGTTTCCTTATGTTAAAAGATCAAATGCACCAGCTGGCCCAAAGCCAGGAAGGCTCTTGCGTCACCATTGCGCTGGCGACCCACCGCACTCATCCGGATAACCAGCAGGACGCCATCCTGCTCAAAAATCTCGTCAATGAAGCGGAAAACCGGCTCCTGAAGGATTATGACCGCCGCAGCGTAGACGCCCTCCTGAAAAATCTCCATTCCCTCGAAACCCGGATCGATAACCGCCTCAACGATTTCGGGCTGTATGTTTTCGCATCCGCCGGCACCGCCGAATACGTGCGCACCATGTGGCCGCCGGCGGAAAATAAAGTGTACGTCGACAAGGAATTTGCCCTGCGGGATATCATCAAGGCCTACAACCGTTCCGAAGATTATTACATACTCCACCTCAGTCAATCCGGCGTGCAGCTGTACGAAGCGCTGAACGACCGTATTTATGGCGAAGTTTCCGAACACGGTTTCCCTTACCGCGACAACCCGCATTACATTACCGACCGCCAGGCAAGAAGCGATCCCAAAAAGGTCGATAATCAGATAAAGGAATTTTTGAATAAAGTCGACAAATCGATGGTCGCCGTTCATGCCGTGCATCCGCTGGAAATCATCGTGGCGGCTACACGCGAGAATTTCGACTACCTGCTGGAAGTGGCCGACCAGCCGAAGATCTACTCCGGTCATTTCACGATAGACGCGGGCCGGGCGGATATTCATTATTTGTCGGACAAGGCCTGGCCGGTGGTGAAAGACCTGCAGAAAGCGCGGCGTGCCGCGGCGATCGACGAGCTGATGGCCGGTGTTTCGAGCGGAAAGGTGTTGACGGACATGCAGGAAATCTACCTGGCAGCCCGGGAAGGCCGCGGGGAGCTGCTCCTCGTAAAAAGCAATTTCAGCCAGCCGATCGATATTACGCCGCAGGGGTTCGATTACGCGAAAGACGCCACGGTGCCCGGTATCAACGACGATATCGTGAACGACATCGCCTGGGAGGTGGTCGACAAGAAAGGCCGTGTGTTCTTTACCGATCAGCCGGCGCTCCGCCAGTTGGGCGACATCGCATTGCTCACGCGCTATTAATTCAAATTCGGCGGAATTGCGCTGAATTCGTTTTCTTTGCAAAGCATGTCGCTTTATTTCACATCGCTCAATTCGGGCAGCAACGGGAACTGTTATTACATCGGGAACGACCGCGAGGCCGTGCTGGTGGATGCGGGCATTTCGTGCCGGGAAACCGAGCGCCGGATGGCGCGTTTGGGGCTCGATATGGGAAAGGTGAAAGCGATCGTCGTATCTCACGAACATGTGGACCACATCCGCGGGATACCCGTGTTGAGCAAAAAATACGATCTCCCCGTGTTCATCACTGAAGCCACGCTCCGGCATAGCGGCATGCAGCTGGAAGGGCGGGCTTTCAGCGCGGGCGAGGCCATCGAAATCGGCGACCTGCACATCCAGCCGTTCGTCAAATACCACGACGCGGCCGATCCCCACAGTTTCCTCATCAGCTGCGGCCAGGCGCGGGTGGGCGTTTTCACGGACATCGGGCGGCCCTGCGGCGAGCTGGCGCGCCATTTTTCCATGTGCCACGCCGCGTTCCTCGAAACCAATTACGACACCGAAATGCTCGACAAGGGGCGCTACCCGATTTTCCTGAAAAACCGGATCAGAGGGGGCCACGGCCACCTGTCGAACAACGAAGCCCTGGAAGTTTTCCTGCGCCACCGCACGAAGCACCTGAGCCACGTGCTGCTGTCTCACCTGTCGCAAGACAATAACGACCCCGACCTGGTGCATTCCCTCTTCAGCCGGCACGCCAACGGAACGGAGATCGTTGTGGCGGGACGATACGCCGAAACGCCGGTGTTCCATATCAACCCATCGGAAGCGCCGCTGCCGCCGGTCCATCTTTCCATCTCCCAGCAACCGGCCATCCTCCCCCAGCCTGCCAACGGCAAAAAGAAGACAAACGAAAACCGGCCTGTCCAAACATCTTTGTTCTGAACAGACCGGAATCATGTTGCATGGTAACCCGCTAACCCATTAGAAATATCTTGGACTGACTTCCCGGACGCCTTTTTTCGGCATGAAAAGGCTGATGGAAATCTCGTGCGAGCCGGATTGGTAGTTCCGCAGCCCGCTGGTGGTAAAATCGTATGCGTACCCGACCCGCAGCCATTTTGCGGCCATGAATTCCACCATGGCGGACGCTGCGTCGCGGTTCGTAAGGTCCATGTTTTTGCCCGATGCGTCCCAGATGCGGATGCCGGTGCGGTACGATCCGCCGATCCACACCAGTTCGTGGATATTCAGGAAGCAGGAAAGGTCTACGTTACTGGGGCCCTTGAAATCGTCTTTCCAGAGGAAGGACGGCTTCAGCTTGAAGTTTTCCGCAAGGCTGATCACCGTTCCCGCGCCCAGGTAGAGGTGCGGATTGCGCTCCAGCGTGCGGAAGTATTCGTCGTTCCAGTTAAAACCCTTCACCCCCGTGGTTTGCAGCAGGTTGCGGATGGAGGCCGTGGCGTACCATTTGGGCGTATAGTAATAGACCCCGAAGTTGGCGTCCGGCTCGATGTGTGAGGCGTTCGTCACGGGGATGCTGTTATCGTGCTCGTCTACGTAGGTCAGCAGCGTGCCATCGAGCCGGTACTGCGTGAACCCGCCGCCGATGCCGAAGCAGAGGCGCCTGGCGCCGGAAGCGTCGAGCGGGATGCGGTAGGTGTAACCTGCGCCCACGCTGAGGGTCTTTTGCGGCCCGAGCTCTTCATGCAGGAAATTGGCGCTGAGGGCCATGCGGTCTTCCGCCGCCGGCGTGAGCCAGTCGATAGATGCGCCCGCAGATTTGGGCGATCCGGGAATGCCTTCCCATTGCCGCCGGTAAATGGCGTTGAAACTGGTGCCCCCGCGATACCCGGCGTAAGCCGTGTTTACGTTCAGCATATTGAAGACATACTGGCTGAACTGCACGTCTTGCTGCGCCCGGGCGCTTTCACATAGGAGCATGGCTAAAAGTAACAAACAAACAGGGTAGTGTTTTGCCATAAAGAGCGGTTTAAGCCGGCCCCTGGCCGACATACTACTCTATAACACGCGGATTCGCAGATGGTTGTAAAAATTTTCAGGAAGTCTGGACCACTACGTTGAAATGTTCGTCGAGCGCCAGGCGACCTTCTTTTTCGCCTTCCGGCGTGGCGAGGCCTTTGATTTTCCCCGTTTTTCCTTTGGTGAGGATGTCTTCCAGTTGTTTGTCCGTCAGTTTTTTGCCGAACAGTTCGAACGGGATTTTGAACCCGCAGGCGGCAAAGTTGGCGCAACCGTAAGCGGTATTCCCTTTTTTGACGGGGTGGGCCTTGCATTTCGGGCAGGTGGCGGCGGTGGGATCGGCGGGTTTCTTCGGCGCTTTGGGCTTGGCTTCCTTTTCCTTTTTCTCGGGCTCGGGCGGCCGTTCCGGCGCGATGGTGATGGATTTGCCGGTGTTGTTCTTCACGTCGCGGATGAGGGCGATCACCATGTCGGTCAGCTCCTGCCGGAAGGTGTCCATGGCATATTCCCCTTTTTCCATGAGGCGCAGCTTGCGTTCCCAGGCGCCGGTGAGCTCAGGGCTTTTGAGCAGTTCGTTTTCGATGGTATCGATGAGGTCGATGCCGGTTTGCGTGGCGAAGATGTTCTTTTTCTTCTTCTCGATGTATTTGCGGCGGAAGAGGGTTTCGATGATGTTGGCGCGGGTAGAAGGGCGGCCGATGCCGTTGTCTTTCAATACTTCGCGCATTTCCTCGTCTTCCACCTGCTTGCCGGCCGTTTCCATGGCGCGGAGCAGGGTGGCTTCCGTGTATGGTTTAGGCGGTGTGGTTTTGCCTTTGTGGATGCGGGGCTCGTGCGGACCGCTTTCCCCAACTTCGAATACGGGCAGGATCTTTTCGCCTTCTTCGGCGGGCTCGTCGCCTTCTTTGGGCGTGGGCGCGTCGTTGGCGTATACTTCCTTCCAGCCGGGCTCGAGGATCTGTTTGCCGGTGGCTTTGAATTCGACCTGGCCTACTTTGCCGAGCACGGTGGTGTTGGATATTTTACATTCCGGGTAGAACGCGGCGATGAAGCGGCGGGCTACGAGGTCGTAAATGCGTTTTTCGTCGAGATGCAGGTTTTCGGGGTACATGCCGGTGGGAATGATGGCATGGTGGTCGGTCACCTTTTTATCGTCGAACACGGATTTGAGTTTCGGGATGGGCTTTTCCAGCAGCGGTGCGATGAGGGCTGCGTAGGGCGTCAGGTCTTTGAGGATGCCGGCGATCTTGGGATGGAGGTCTTCTGAAAGGTAGGTGGTGTCTACACGCGGATAGGTGACGAGCTTCTTTTCGTAGAGGCTCTGGATGTACCGCAGGGTATCGTCTGCCGAGTAGCCGTATTTCTTATTGGCTTCCACCTGGAGTGCGGTGAGGTCGAACAGGCGGGGATTGCCTTCCTTTCCTTCTTTTTTCTCGAAGGAAGTGATCTCGAAGGGGTGTTCCTTGAGATAGGCGAGCCCTTTTTCGGCGCGCTCCACGACTACGATCCGGTCAATGGCGGCTGTGAATTCTACTTTTTTATAGATGGTTTTCAGTTCCCAGTATTCGGCTGAAACGAAGGCGTTGATCTCTTTCTGGCGGGCCACGATCATGGCGAGCGTGGGTGTCTGGACGCGGCCGATGGAAAGAACGGCCTTGCCCTGGGCGAATTTCTTGGTGAAAAGGCGGGTGGCGTTCATGCCGAGGAGCCAGTCGCCGATGGCGCGGGCGCTGCCGGCGGCGTAGAGGTTATCGTATTGGGCGGCGTCTTTGAGGGACTGGAACCCGTTTCTGATGGCTTCTTCGGTAAGCGAGGATATCCAGAGGCGTTTTACGGGCGCGGCGCAGCGGGCTTTGAGGAGTACCCATCGCTGGATGAGCTCCCCTTCCTGGCCGGCGTCACCGCAGTTGATGACCTCTTCGCATTGCTGGATGAGGGTTTCGATGACGCGGAACTGTTTTTCCACCCCGTTGTTTTCGATCAGTTTGATGCCGAACTGGGCGGGGATGATGGGCAGGTCGGACAGCGACCAGTATTTCCAGTGGGGGGAATAGTCGTGCGGTTCCTTGAGGGTACAGAAGTGCCCGAAGGTCCAGGTGACCTGGAACCCGTTCCCTTCATAATATCCATCTTTCCGGGTTTTGGCGCCCAACACTTCGGCAATGTCGCGCGCAACGCTCGGTTTTTCCGCTATACAGACTTTCATATCAGCCGCGAATTTCGGGGAAAAGGGGGAATATTTCAAGAAGATCGCTGTTCATGGCTGGCCATTTTGTACCGCCGATGGTTTATATATCAATTTGAAAAATGGCAAGCCAAAATTCCGGAGGAAATAATTTTTGTATGGTCGCAACACTTATATTCACTGAAAATCAAACTTCAAAAACGATCATGGGAGTTGATCTTTCCTGCAGGCGGGCTTGCATGAACGATCTGCCGCGAAAATCGAATTTTCTGCAAGCGGATATGTTTGGGGAGGAAGTTATGTGGCTGTTGAAAATGGTGCTGAACGAAACGATCGGCGGCAAGGCCAACGTTGCCCTCGATTTGGAACCGGAGCGGGCAAGGTCTGTTCATTGTTATTGGCTGGAGCTGCCGTGGGCTCCCAAACCAGCAACCAAAGCAGGAAACGGTGTAAGATCAAACCAGCTGGCGGATAATTCATGTATCTATACACGTGAAATTTCGTGTGGGGTTGATTACATTTGATACAGTTTTACATACCATTATCTACTGTTAAAATCCTGATGATATGCCCACCACACCCAACAGCAAAAAGAAGTTAACCGCAGACCAGCGGGATGCGCTGCTCAAAACCCTGAAGGCCCGCTTCGAGAAAAACATGCGGCGTCACAAGGGGATCGACTGGAGTAAAGTCCAGGAAAGGGTCGAAGCGCACCCGGCGAAGTTATGGTCGCTGAACGAGATGGAGGAAACCGGCGGCGAGCCGGATGTGATCGGATTCGATAAAAAATCCGGCGAAATCACATTCTGCGACTGTGCCCCCGAAAGTCCCAAAGGCCGGCGGAGCACTTGTTACGACTATGAAGCCCTCCAGTCCAGGAAAGAGCACAAGCCCAAAACGAGCGCTATCGACATGGCGAACGAAATAGGCATCACCATACTCACCGAAGCACAATATCGTGCATTGCAGGAGCTTGGGGAATTCGACCTGAAAACCTCGAGCTGGGTCAAAACCCCGGACGATATCCGTGAGTTGGGCGGCGCCATCTTCTGCGACCGCCGGTATAACAAGGTGTTCATGTATCACAACGGCGCGGAATCGTATTACGGGGCGCGCGGTTTCCGGGGGATTTTGGTGGTTTGATCTTCTGGCGGGGATTGTTGGTTGCCCAGGCTGGTATCCTAAGGTGATTTTCTATGTAGCAGGCGCGTCGCGCGAATTACTTCAGGAATTGCTGTTCCAGCGGCTAAGCAATAGGTTCCCGGAACTATTGACTGTCCGATGCCGGTATTGGGCTTGGTTTACTGATGTTCGCTCAGCAGTATTGCGTCTGGTTCCGGAAAGTTTTTGATTCCAATGCATCAACATAACGGAAGTGTTTCACCAGGTTCCGGAAAGATTTTTAATCGCTGTGCTACAATGAAACGGCCACATTTCGCCCAGGTTCCGGAAAGGCTTTTAATACTTCCCTTTGTATCAAAAATTAAAAACATGTTTCTTGTAGTACATTAAAGTGCGCAAAACAGCCGTGAAAGAAAGTGATATTGAAACTTTGGTAGCGTAGTACTATCGGCAGGTGGTGATGTTCGACGAAATTAAAGATTGTACCAGGCTCCGGAAAGGTTTATGCAGTATTCCACTGCATCAAAACCGACATCCATGGATATTGTACAATCTGTCAAAGCGCGCGAAACGGCCGTGATATATAAACTGCGGTAGCAATATACTATCCGCACAAGTAGTGATATTCGACGAAATTAAAGATTGCACCAGGCTCCGGAAAGGTTTTTGCAGTATACCACTGCATCAAAACCGACATCCATGGATATTGTACAATCTGTCAAAGCGCGCGAAACGGCCGTGAAAGAAAGTGATATTGAAACTGCGGTAGCGTTTTACCATCCGCAGGTGGTGATGTTCGACGTAGTGAAGGATTTCCAGTACCAGGGAACCGACGCACTACGAAACAGGCTCAGCGAATGGCTGGGGTCCCTGGCCCGGGTGATCGATTTCGAGATACAGGTGATCCATGTCGAAGAGGAAAGCAACCTGGCCTGGTGTGCTACAAAGAACCATATTGTAGCGGAAACGGTACAAGGCGATAAGCTGGATATGTGGTGGCGGGAAACGGCATGTTACGTAAAGGATCCCGAAAAATGGCTGATCCGGCACGTGCATAGCTCCGTACCCTTCGATCCGGCAACCGGAAAGGCTTCCATTGCTCTGAAGCCGTCATGATCCACTTATATATTATGTGTACGTGGGTTTTCCTGGAAAGCTCCCCTTGATGTAATCGTGAGCGATTACCGCAACAACCGCATCCGGTAAGCATTGATCGCCGTTTCGCCCAGTTTCGTCACCAGCCGGTAATTCACGACAACACCCACCGCCGCACCGATCACAGGCATCAGCTGCGCCATCTTGGCGATGTCGAGATAATCGCGGTATTCTTGCTGAAAGGCCCTCCAGTCAAAGGACTCCTCCTTTTCCGGCAGCGTTTCCGCCCTGCGGGCCCAGTCTTCCATCTGCGAAAACACTTTCCGCCGATGGTCCTGGCTGCTGAAAGCCAGCTGGAAAATCAACAGGATGTACAATCGCTCCCGGTAATCTTTCACATCAAAACCGTACATAGTAGCGATGTCGAACAGCAATTTTAATTTCATGGACAACAGGATCGGGAAATCCGCCAATCCCAGCAGGATCCCCCCGGCGCCGGTGACCCCGCCTTCCGCCGCGGCCGTATGCTTGTAGTAACCAATCCGCTTTCTCACAGCGGCTTCCATTTCCGCAAAAGACGCATATTCCTGTTTACCCGGCACCGTATACTTCGACCCGAACAGCACCCCGCGCACCATCTCCCGGATCGTGGCCGTGATGGCACGATGCACCTTTTCAGGGATGATCCGGTTCACCCGCGCCTGTAGGGTGCGCGACAGCCGCTGCACCATGCTAGGCGCCTTCCGCATGCGGAGCTTCCAGGTTTCCATCTCGGCGCGCGCCTGTAATTCGTATAACATGTTGGATCTTTAATGCGTGATGACGGGTTTTCTGAATATACGATCGCTGCGGCAGCCGCCAAAATTATTCCCACTGTAAATCTGCGGGTGATGCCGCAGCCATTGACTGCATGCAACGACATCCTATAGAAAAATCGGCACAGCCAACAATACTGCTTCGTCCGGAAAACTAAACCTGCTTTAACAGGCAACACCACCTGCAGGGCCATCCATGGGTGATGCCGCGGCCATTGGCTGCATTCAACGGCATCCTATAGAAAAATCAATCGGAATATCCGCTGGCGCTGCTTCGTCCAGAAAACAAACCAACTCAAACATGCACCACCAGTTTGCAGGGCAATTGGATACTCCGGGCCGATTGCTCCTCGCCTTCCCCTTCACGTATCCGGGAAAACAACTGCATCGCGGCCTCCAGCCCCATTTCGTGGGAACTTTCTTCGATAGACGCCGCCGGCTTATGGTCAAGGTAATCGAGGATCGGCAGGTTACCGAACCCCGTAAACGGCATCACATCCACCAGCTGCGGATGGTATTTCTTTAAAAAAGCGATCCCGTCCAGCGCCATGTAATTCTTGAATGCGAACACGGCCGTGGGCGGTACTTCCAACGCCAACATCCGCGCCAGCGCCGCTTCCGTATGCTCCCGCGAAAAATCCACCACTTCCACCAATTCTTCCCGCAACGGAATGCCATGCTGCTCCAACGCCAGCTTATACCCCTCGTACCGCGCATTCCCCGTCCGCATCCCCTCCGGCCCCCGCAAATGCGCAATATGCCGGTGGCCCTGGCGAATGAGGAAATCCGTAGCCAGGCGGCCACCCTCCATATTGTTGCTCGACACGAAGTCGAACTCCGGCGTGGCCGGCTCCCGGCCAATGCACACCACCGGGATCCCGATCGACAATAACTTCTGATAAGGCACCATATCCGTCCGCGTCTTCGAAATCGCCGCCACCACACCGTCTACCCGGTTGCGGATCATCAGGTCGATGATCCTTTCTTCCTTCTGCTCGTCTTCCCGCGACTGCGCCAGCATCACATGATACCCCCTTTCCTCCGCCGCCGCTTCCACGCCGTTGGCCGCGAAAGCATAATATTGGTCGAGAATGTCGGGAACGATGAGGCCCAGCGTAGACGTGCGGTTCAGCTTGAAATGCCGCGCCGCCTCATTGGGAATGTAGTTCAACTCCCGCGCCAGCGCCTTCACCCGCTCGCTCGTCAGCGAACTGATCGTAGCGTCGTTATTCAATGCTTTGGATACCGTTGACACAGACATATTCAATTTCCGCGCAATATCTTTGATCGTTACTCCCCTTTTCATATTTCAATAAACGATTTCAAACGTTGTAGTAGACTTTTTTCACCCCTTGTGTAAAGTTAAATCGATTGCAAATACTAATTTGGCAAAAGAACATTGAAAAATCACGATTGCAGTAATATAATTTTTTCACGTTAAACAATCATTTCCGTTACCCGCTATTCGAACCATATTGTAAAACACGACACACAGACGATTGCTATTTGATCACGTATTGAAAACTGGTATTGGTCCGTTCGGATCAAATTACATCACGTTTGCGGTAATTTATTTTTTCACGTTTAAAACTGACATTGGCCAAACAAGCCTGTTTGACCATTTCACACAGCACATTTAACACTAACACGTCGATATTACCATTTCTAAATCCTTAATCTGATTCACCATGACAATGCGTATCGGAAGGAGGCCTTATTGGACCTCCCCGGCCTGCTGCGCCCTGCTACTCGCGCTATCAGCCGGAATCCCCGCCGCCAGCGGCATGTATGCAAACGTTTCCAAAACTTCCCTCCGGGTCGTCAAAGACATCAGCGGCGTAATCCGCGACAAATCCGGCGCCGCACTCCCCGGCGTTACCGTCGCCATCGAAGGCACCACCAAAGGCACCACCACAGACGCGCAGGGCAAATTCTCCCTCACCGCCGTGCCCGACAACGCCGTGCTCATTTTCACCTTCATCGGCTACCAACCGCTCAAAGTGCCGGTCGCCTCCACCAACTCGTGGAACATTATCCTGCAAGACAATGCCACGCAGCTCGACCAGCTCGTAGTAGTGGGATATGGCACCCGTAAAAAATCGGACCTCACCGGCGCCGTGGCGCAGGTACAGGTGAGCAAACTTGAGAACGAAAATCCAGCCACCGTCCAGGACGCGCTCCGGGCAAATGTTCCCGGTCTTTCCGTGACGTCCTCCAACTCCGCCAAAGGCGGCGGCGACCTGCAGATCCGCGGCCGCTCCTCCCTCAACGCCAACAGCGCACCGCTCCTCGTGCTCGACGGTGTCATCTACCCCGGCGCATTGTCAGACATTAACCCGAATGATATTCAAACGATAGACGTCCTCAAAGACGCGAGCGCCGCGGCCGTTTTCGGTGCCAAGTCCGCCGCAGGCGTGGTCTTGATCACCACCAAGAAAGGCTCCTCCGGCAAGCCCCAGGTAACGCTCAACAGCAACATCGGCCTCGCCACCCTCGCCATGGACCAGCCGCTGTACGACGGGCCGGGTTTCGTGCACTGGCGCACAGACGTGCTCAAAAGCATGAACGCCAACGCAAAGCCTTATCAGTTCGACGATCCCCGTCAGCTCCCCTCAGATATCACCATCGACCAATGGAAAGCCTATGACAACTCGCAGGGCGACCCCGTCGACATCTGGCTGAACCGCCTGAAGATCCTATCGCTGGAAGTTAAAAACTACAAAGCCGGCAAGCAAACCAACTGGTACGACCAGATGTTCCAGAAAGGCCTCCGCAACGATCATACGATCAGCGTAGGCGGCAGAACGGACAATACGTCGTATTACATTTCCGCGGGATATACGAACAACGAAGGCGTGATCCTCGGCGATAAATTCAAGACTTTCCGCACCCGCATCAATATCGAGACCAAAGCCGCCAAATGGGCCACCATCGGCATTAACATGCAATTCGCCGACAGGGATGAAAGCCAGGTGACGGTGGATTGGGGACAGATGATCAACGCCAGTCCGTGGGGAGAAAAATACAAAGACGACGGGGTGACGCTGCGCGATAGTCCGAACGACGACATCGGCAACAACACCAATCCCTTCCTCAATTATGAATATACCGACCGGCTGCAGAAGTTCCACACGCTGTTCGGCAGCCTGTACGCCAAGGGCGATCTTGGCTACGGGTTCTCCTACCAGGTGAATTTTACGCCGAACTTCGAATGGGGAAAATACTTCAACGCCAACCTGGCCAAGGATTTCCGGTATGCGGCGCGGCGCGGGTACGCCGTTCGCCGGCAGCAGGATTTCTTCAACTGGCAGATCGACAACATCCTCCGCTGGAACAAGACTTACGGCGATCATGACTTCGACGTCACGTTCCTGTACAACGCTGAAAAATACCAGAGCTGGCGAAACCAGATGGAAAACGAAGGCTTCGACCCGAACGATAACCTTTCCTGGCACAACATCGGCGCGGGCATCAAACCCGTGATCAGCAGCTTCGACTCCCTGGCCACGGGAGACGCGCTCATGGGGCGCCTAAATTATGCCTGGAAACAGAAATACATGCTGACGGCGTCTATCCGCCGCGACGGATATTCCGCCTTCGGACAGGCGAACCCGCGGGCCAATTTCCCCTCCATCGGCCTGGGATGGGTGTTCAGCAAGGAGAATTTCGTAAACCTGCCCTGGCTCGACTTCGGCAAACTGCGCGCCTCCTGGGGCGTGAACGGCAACCGCGACATCGGGCGGTACGTGGCGCTGGGAGACCTTTCCACCGGAAAATACCAGTACATCATGCCCAACGGCAACATCGTGCTCGTATCGCAACTCTACGGCAACCGCATGCCCAACCCGCTCCTCAAATGGGAAAAAAGCAAATCGTACAACCTCGGGCTCGATTTCGGCGTGCTGAACAACCGGCTCACGGGTACCATCGAAGTATACAAGAAAATCACGACCGACCTTATCGTTAACCGCACTATTTCTGACGTAACGGGCTATTTCAACGTGATCTCCAACCTCGGTGAAGTCCAGAACCAGGGGATCGAGCTGAACCTCAGCAGCGTGAACGTGAAAACGCCCGATTTCGAATGGGGAACGAACCTCAACTTCTTCACCAACCGCAACCGCATCGTGAGCCTCTATGGCCCCGCGCCGGTGAAAGGGCCAGACGGGAAGATCGTCATGAAAGAAGCCGACGACCGGGCCAACAAATGGTTCATCGGCCGGGATATCGAAGAAATTTGGGACATGAAAGTGCTCGGCGTCTGGAAAACTTCCGAAGCCGACGAAGCGAAGAAATTCGGCGTGAAACCCGGCGATTTCAAGCTGGAAGACACCAACGGCGACGGCAAATATTCTGACGACGACCGCCAGTTCCTCGGCTACCGCTCCCCCCGCTACCAATGGACGCTCCGCAACGATTTTTCCTATAAAGGCATCTCGCTTTCCTTCATGCTGTACAGCCATTGGGGCCATTACAAGGAATACAACCAGGCCAAGAACAACACCGGCTTCATCGACCGGCAGAATTCCTACGTGCTCCCCTACTGGACGCCCGAAAACCAGATCGACGATCATGCCCGCCTGTTCTCCAACAACGGCAGCCTCAGTTTCACCAACTGGCGGAAAGCTTCGTTCATCCGCCTGAGCACCGTGGCGCTGGCCTATTCCGTTCCGAAGGAAATCAGCAAAATGATCGGCATCGGTTCCCTGAAAGTTTACGGGAACGTCAGCAACGCCGCCATTTACCAGCCCGACTGGATGTTCTGGGACGCCGAATACGGCAACACGCCGCCGGCCAGGAACTGGTCGCTGGGTATCAATGCTACTTTTTAACGAGTTGAAAAAAAGAAACATCATGCGTAAGAACTTCAAATATACCGGCGCTGCCGTCCTGATAGCGGGGGCGCTTACCATAGCAACCGGCTGCGGGAAAGACTGGCTCGTGCCCAAACCGCTTTCCTTCTACGAACCCGACGAAACTTTCGTTGACGCCGCCGCCATGCGCGCCGGCCTCGTAGCCTGCGCCAGGAACGCCAGGATCGAGTATTACGGCGACAATCCGCCCATCCTCACCGAAATGCTGTTTTCCGAAGTGACGGTGGAAGGCGTAACGGACAAATCCGGTCCGCCGCAAGACCTCAACCTGCTCATCACGCCCGACGGCGCCAACGAAAACAGTGCAGACCGCGCCCGCATCTACCATTACTGGAGCGAAGGCTACAAAGGCATCAAATACGCCAATACCATCATTTCCAGGATCGACAACGCGAAGTACGCCAGCGCGGCAGAACGCAATGCCATCCTCGGTTCCGCCTACTTCCACCGTGCATTGCGCTATTACCGGCTCTGCATGCAGTTCGGCGATGTGCCCGCGCCCATGAAGGAAATCGTTTCTCCGCGGACGGATTTCAACTCCACGAAGCGCGACGTCATCCTCGAATACATCAAAAAAGACCTGGATTCCGCCAAAGACTGGGTTACCGACAACGTGGCCCGCGGGGAAGTGACCAAAGGCGCCGTTCTCCACCTGCTCACCAAAGTGAACCTGGCCCTGGGCAAGTTCGACGACGCCATCGCTTCGGCCAGCGCCGTGATCGACGGTGGCGCGTATTCCCTCATGCGCCAGCCTTTCGGCGCCACGAAGAAAAACGTGATCTGGGACCTGCACCGACCCGAGAATAAATCGATCGGCGAAAACCGGGAAGGGCTCTTCCTCGTGATCGATAGGTTCGGCGACGGCGGGTTCGACGGCGGGATGCGCATCATGCGGCAGGCCGTACCCTTCTGGGGCTCCAACATCTCCACGCCGTCGGGTAAAAAAGGTACGAACGACAACGTGAACCCCGAATTCGTGCAAAGCAGTTTGTACGGCCGCGGGATCGGACGTTGCCGCCCCACGCCTTACAGCCTTTATGAAATCTGGAACGATCCCAACGATCTCCGCCACGCCAAAGGCAACTGGATGAACATGGAAGATCTCGTGTACAACGATATGGGCCTCAAGAACAGCAACGACGCCAATTACCTGAAGCCCCTCCAGCTCCGCAACGCCGCCGGCGGCATTCTGTGTACGGACACTATCCGCTGCTGGTTCGGCTGGCCGCATTACAAGATTTTTGTGCCGGATACGGAAAACTCCCCCATGCAGGGCGGCCATTCCGACTGGTACATCTTCCGGCTCGCCGAAACGTACCTGCTGCGCGCGGAAGCTTATTACTGGAAAGGCCAGACCGGCCCCGCGATCGCCGATCTCGACCAGGTGCGCACCCGCGCCGGTTGCGCGCCTTTCACGGGAACGCTGGACATCGGCACCATCCTCGACGAACGGGCCCGCGAACTGTTTTTCGAAGAACCGCGGAAAACGGAGCTGACCCGCATGTCGATCATCTTCGCCAGAACGGGCAAAGCCGCGCCTAACGGTAAAACCTACACGATGGACCGCCTGTCCGACGATAACTTCTTTTACGACCGCGTGATCGCCAAAAACGACTTCTACCGCCTGGGGATCGTGACCAATCACGGTGATAAATTCACGATCAGCCCCTACCACATTTTCTGGCCCGTGCCTGCCAAGTCTATCCAGGCGAACGTGCACGGCGTGATCAACCAGAACAAGGGATATGTGGGAACGGAAAGGAACGAGCCGGCGAAAGACGCGGTGGATACGAAAGCGGATTGATGATTTGCATATACATCCCCTTTTAGCACAATGAACAGCGGTCGCCGGTTCCGGCGACCGCTTATTTTTTCCCCCTTGCATGCCTCCCGCCAATTCTTTATTTTTAAGGACATCAATCCAAATTCCACGTCATGACCCAATTCCATATCAACCGCCGTCATTTTCTGAAAGGGGCTACCGCGGCGCTGGCGCTTTCCACCTTCGGCGCATACGGCCTCGATGTCATCAACCCTTCCAAACCTTACCGCGTTGGGCTCATCGGTACCGGCTGGTACGGCAAAAGCGATCTTTTCCGGCTGATACAGGTGGCGCCGGTAGAAGTGATCGCCCTGTGCGATGCGGATGAAAACCAGTTGAAGGAAGCCGCCGTGCTGGTATCGCAACGCCAGAAATCCGGCAAAACGCCTAAGCTTTACCGCGACTTCGGGAAATTGCTGTCTGAAAACCAGCTCGATATCGTGCTCGTAGGCACGCCCGACCATTGGCATGCGCTGCAAACCATCGCCGCCCTCAAATCGGGCGCCAATGTATATGTCCAGAAACCGATCAGTGTGGATGTACTGGAAGGCGAAGCCATGGTGGCGGCCGCGCGGAAATACGGCAAAGTGGTGCAGGTGGGCACCCAGCGCAAGAGCACCCCGCATCTCATCGACGCGAAAAAGAATATCGTGGACGCAGGGCTTTTAGGCAAGGTGCATCACGTCGAAATGTGCTGCTACTATCATATGCGCGCCAACGGCAATCCGCCCGTACAGGCCGTTCCCGATCATTTCGATTATGACATGTGGACCGGCCCTGCGCCCCTCCGGCCGTTCGACGGCCTGCCGCACATCCGCTGGTGGCGCACCTTCATGGAATACGGCAACGGCATCATGGGCGATATGTGCATCCATATGTTCGACACCGTCCGCTGGATGTTGCAGCTCGGATGGCCCAATCGCATCAGTTCCACCGGCGGCATTTACGTGCAGAAAGAGGGCAAATCGAATATCGCCGACACGCAATCCGCCATTTTCGAGTACGACGGCCTCAACTGCACCTGGCAACACCGTTCCTGGGGCACGCCGGCCGATCCCAAGTACCCCTGGGCATTTACGCTTTACGGGGAAAAAGGCACCCTGCGAGCCAGTACCATGTCTTACGACTTCACGCCGCAGGGCCAGGGCGAGCCCGTCCATAAAGATGTGGTGTACGAAAAGGAAAAATACCCGGAAGACGTCAACGAAAAAGGCATCGAGCTGAACGCCGCACCGGCCACCCGGCTCCACATGCTCAACTTCCTCGAAGCCATTACCAGCAAAGGCAGACCCGTGGCCGATATCGAAGAAGGGCACATCAGCACGGCCAGCTGCATCCTCGCCAATATTTCCATGCAAACCGGCCGGCCGGTGATCTACGATCCCAAAAGCCGCATCATCAAAAACGACCGCGAAGCCACGGCACTCCTCCAGCGCCCGTATCGCGGCAACTGGCAGCATCCGGCGGCGTTGCTGTTCTGATCAGGACGCGTACAACTCGAGCGGAAGGCCGTCGGGATCCGTGAAGAAAGTGAATTTTTTCCCGGTGAATTCATCGATGCGCACCGGCTCGCAGGCGACGCCCTGCGCGGCGAGGCTTTTCACCGCCGCATCGATATCCTGGACGGAAAACGCGAGATGTCGCAATCCCCGCGCTTCGGGCGATGAAACCCGTTGCGGTGGTTCCGGGAAAGAGAAAAGTTCGATGGTATATATTCCGTTGAGGGCGAGATCGAGCTTCCAGGAGTCCCGCGCGGCGCGGTAATGTTCGGCGATGACGGAAAACCCCAGCACTTCCGTGTAAAACCGTTTCGAACGGTGATAGTCGGAGCAGATGATAGCGATATGGTGAATGGTTTGCAGTTGCAGCATAGGCAAATGTAAGGAATCAGCGGATGAGGGTCACCGTTCCCCGGCGACTGAATTTCCTTCCCGTATAATCCGTTCCTTCCACGATCCAGACGTAAGTACCGGCAGACGCCGGGCTGCCGTTCACTTCGCCGTTCCAGTGATCGGACAGCGATTTCGATTCCCAGACGATCTTGCCCCAACGGTCCCACACCCTGAAAAAAGACAGTTGCGTAACGCCCGGCGCGATCACGCGGAAGCGGTCGTTCACCCCATCGTTATTCGGCGTAAAACCGGTAGGGACGTAGAATTCCGGGCCAGTATACACCTTCACCATCAATTCGTCTTCCTGCACACAACCTTCCGGTGAACGGACGGTCAGCCGGTACAATTGGTCCCTGTCCGGAACGGCGATGGTTTCCGGCGACGAAGGATCGCTGAGCCCTGTGGAGGGCCACCAGCGGTATTGCAGGTTGGTGCCTGTGGCCACGGCGTGCAGTTGGAGGGGCTGTCCGCGGGAAACCACCGTATCGCGCCCTGCCTCCAGCCCGATGTCCGTCACTTTCGCTTCCAGGGCGATGGGTTTCGCGGCGCATCCGTCATCGGAAATAGCCTGCGCGGTGACGGCGTAGGTGCCCCGCTCCGGAAAGCGGAAGGCTGTGTTTTGCCGGTGAATGGTTTCTTTCCCGTCGATTTCCCAGTACCAATCGGCAATCGTAATGGCCGGCGTGCGATTGGCGGCCCGCAGTATGGTCGGTTCCCCGATGCAGGCGTGCGCTGCCGTGGCGGAGATTTCGGGGGTGGGGTAAACGGTAATATCTTTCGTGACGGCATCGCCGCAACCTTCTTCGGACGTGGTTTCCAGGGTTACGGAATACGTTCCGGGCGTGGTATACGGCGCCACCGGATGCTGCGCCGTGCTGGTTTTGCCGCCGCCGAAATCCCAGCGCCATTTGCCGAGGGTGCCCACTTCCACCGTGGAGGCGTCGTTGAGCTGCAGCGGGGCGCCGGTGCAGAGGGTGTCGTGCCCGAAATCCGCTTCGGGATAGGAACCGATCGTCACGGTGTTTTTCAGCGTATCGGAAATGCATCCGCTATTGTCTTCAATCACCATCTTCACTTCATATTTCCCCGCTTCGGGATAGAGATGCGGCGGCGGAAGCGGATCACGGAGTTGGGTACCATCGCCCAAATCCCAGTACCAGCGCGTGATGCGGCCGAACGAACTGGAATTGTCGAGAAAGGTAACAGGCGTTCCGTCGCAGAAAATCTGGCCACCGTTGAACTGGAATTTCGGGCGAAGCGCCGCGCAGAATTGCTGCAGGTTGGAAGCGCCCGCGGTGGCGGCGGCAAAGCCCCAGAACACCATCGGGTCGTTACCGAAAACTTCGCCCACCAGGTCCTTCACGACCGACTGGCGGAGCTGTCCGTCTACCCAAACGTCCAGTTGATGCGCCGTTGCGTTCCACCGGATGCGGAAAAGATGCCATTGGCAGTCTTCGATATTATCTTTCCCGGCCAGCAATTGCGTGGGCCCGGCGATGTTTTCCGGCGCCGCGTGGTTGGATACGCCATTGATCTGGATGGATAGATGATCGAACGCGGGATCGTTTTCGTCTGCATTGTGCCAGGTATCGACGAGGATGCCCACTGAAGGGGAAATCCCCTTGAAGCCCAGTCCCTGCCCGTTGCCGCCGAGGTTCGTGCCTTTGGTCTGCAGCACGAAGCCCATCCCGTCGGCCCCGGCCTGGTCTTTACAGCCGAGATAAATTTCGAACGTATAATCGAAAGACTGCAGGAGGCTGATTTTGTTTTTATTCCACACCGAGCCGCTGGATTGCAGCTGGTCGGGCGTGAGCACATAGCAGTTGCAGCTCTGCTGCGTAGCGGAGCCGTTGAGAATGTAGGGCTGCTGTGCAGACTGTGCCGATGCTGTGATCCACGAAAATAGCAGACAGGAAATAAGGCTGTTGGCGCGCTTCATGACGATTGCTGGGCGATATCCGGACAAGATAGGTAAAAAACGGGCGGGATGGGGCGATGTGCGGGATAATCCGGGATAATTTACTGGTTTAGGTAATGTGACATGCCTGATTGCCCCGAAAAAGTCTAAATTAGCACCTCCAAGAAACGTGCATATGGAATGGAAGAACGGCACCACCTACCAGGCGGCCGCTAAAGTAGCCGGGACGATCGAGCAGCATTTTTTGCGGCACCTGGACGAAGCCCGGGCGCAGCAGGACGAGGAAGGACTGGCGAGCGTGCCCACGGCCCGGCAAATCGAACAGATCATCGACGTGGCCTTCTGGGCCAGTTTACGGAAAGAGGAAGGCCTCCCTACCCGCATCTCGATCGCATTTCTGCAACCCACGGAAGCGGGCAAGCCCCTGCTTTTCGAGCACCGGTTGCCCTATTCGCCCAAAGTGCTGGCCAAGCTGGCGCCGGGCGTGGAGCGGGCCGGCGTGCATGTGGGCGTATGGGAAGAGAACGGGGAAATGGTGATTTGGGGCACTACCCTCACCCTGCCGAAATACTGCTTCGTGCTGGACGTTTCCGAACCGGGGCTCCTGGTGGTGAAGCACCGCCGCGCCGCCGGGCTCGGCAAGTTCATCAACGTGGCCGTGCTGCAGGGCGATTCCGTGAAAGTGGTCAACGAACAATGCGGCATCCGGACCGATTGCCCGAACATGCTCACTTCGCTCCTGGGGATCCACGCCTCGCCGCTGTGGAACCACCCCGTGAACGTGCTGATACAGATCGCCGTGTCTATGCGGGCGCACCGCCGAGGAGGGACGCTCCTCGTGACGCCGCACCAGCACGATAAATGGAAAGAATCCATCGTGCAGCCGCTCACCTATCCCGTATCCCCCGCTTTCAGCGGCGTGGCCGACCTCATCCGGCAAGACGGCGAGCCTACCAGCGAAATCTACTGGCAAAACGCGCTCCGCCGCGAAGTGGCGTATGTCACGGGGCTTACGGCGGTAGACGGCGCCACCGTCATCAACGATCTTCACGAACTGCTGGCCTTCGGCACCAAGATCACCCGGGCCGCCAACTCCCAACCTGTCGAAGAAGTACTGCTCACCGAGCCCGTTACCGACCGCCAACCGCTCCTCATGCACCCTTCCCGCCTCGGCGGCACCGGGCACCTTTCCGCCGCGCAGTTCGTGTACGACCAGCGCGACGCACAGGCGCTGGTAGCTTCGCAGGACGGATATTTCACCGTTTTTTCCTGGTCGCCCGACTCGCAGATCGTCATGGCACACCGGATAGACGTATTACTGATCTGACCATCTATCATTTCCCGATTTCACCATTATGTCACAACAAACGATCGACAGCCTCCGCGAGGCGTTGAAATTTTCGCCAGACAATGTGCCGCTCCGGCTCCATCTCGCCGAAACCCTCCTGCAAATGGACCGGTTCGACGAAGCCGAGCAGGAATTCCGCGAAGCCCTCGCCAAAGCTCCCGGCGACAAGGCGCTGATCGGCCTGGCCAGGGTTTACTATCGCAAGGGCGCTTATGCCACCTGCAATGTGATCCTGGAAGACCTCATGCGCACCCAACCCGATAACCTGGACGTGCTCCTCCTCTATACCCGCTCCCTGCTGAAGGAAAACGATATGGATGCCGCCATCCGCACCTATCAGCAGCTGCTGGACATCCATCCCGAATTCTCGGACCCTGAACTGGACAGTAAGTTGCGCGTCCGCAGTTTCACGAACGATATGGGTGGCGACGATGATGAGTACGACGAAGATAACCTCACGATGTTCATGCAAAAACCCGACATCACGTTTGCGGACGTGAGCGGGATGGAACATGTGAAAAAGGAGATCGACGTCAAGATCATCCGGCCCATGCAGCACCCGGAACTGTACAAGGCCTACGGGAAAAAGACGGGCGGCAGCATTTTGCTGTACGGCCCGCCGGGATGCGGCAAAACCATGATCGCCAAGGCTACTGCCGGACAGGTAAACGCGCGGTTCATTAATGTGGGGCTCAACGAGATCCTCGATATGTACCTCGGCAACAGCGAAAAAAACCTTCACCGTATTTTCGAATACGCGCGCGACAATACGCCCTGCGTGCTTTTCTTCGACGAGATAGACGCCATCGGCGCCAACCGGAACGATATGAAGCAATCTGCCGGCCGCCAGCTCATCAACCAGTTTTTACAGGAGCTGGATGGTGTGGAATACGACAATTCCGGCATCCTTATCCTGGGCGCCACCAATACGCCCTGGCATATGGACCCCGCGTTTCGCAGGCCGGGCCGGTTCGACAGGATGATTTTCGTTCCCCCGCCAGACCAGCCCGCGCGCACGGCCATGCTGCAAAAGAAATTGCAGAACAAACCGGTGGAACAGGTGGATTATGAAGCCATCAGCAAACAAATCCCCGAGTTCTCCGGCGCCGACATCGAAGCGGTGATCGATATGGCGGTGGAAGCGAAACTGGAAGAATCCTTCAAAGACGGCATTCCCCAGCCCATCCGCACCAAAGACCTGCTGGCAGCGGCCAAGCGCCACCGGGCCAGTACACGGGAATGGTTTTCCGTGGCCAAGAACTTTGCCCTGTACGCCAACGAAGCAGGGCTGTACGACGATATCCTCCTGTACCTGAAAAACATGAAATGACATGGATCACAACATGATCGAACGCGCTGTATACCTTATGCAGCATCGAAAATACCGCGAAGCGGAAACCGCCATCCAGCAAACGCTGGCCCGCTATCCCATGGACACCAACGCCCTGGGACTGCTGGCCGAAGTGAAGATCCAGCTGGACCAGCACGACGAAGCCCTCCAGATCGTAAACGATACCATCGGCCTCGACCCGGCAGACGACAGGCTGTATTACCAGCGCGCGCGCATCCACCTCAATAACGAAGATTACAACGCCGCCGAAGCCGACCTGCGCGAAGCCATCCGCCTCGATCCGCAGGAAGCGGGATATTACGCCACGTACGCCCTGCTGCTCAACCAGCGCAAGAAATTCTCCGAAGCGCTGGCCATGGCCGAACAGGGCCTGCAGATAGACCCCGAGAATATTTACGCCATCAACGCCCGCAGCACGGCGCTCCTGAAACTGAACCGCAAGGAAGAATCGTTCGAGGGCATGGAAAACGCTTTCCGCCACGATCCCGAGAACGCCTATACGCACGCCAACTATGGCTGGGGCCTCCTCGAAAAAGGCGATTCCAAAAAAGCACTGGAGCATTTCCGGGAAGCGCTGCGCATCGATCCGTCTATGCAAATGGCGCAGGCCGGCATGGTGGAAGCATTGAAAGGCCGATACCTCGTGTACCGCCTCTTCCTGAAGTACGCGTTCTTCATGGCCAAGCTCAGCGAAAAATTCCAATGGGCCTTCATCATCGGGCTGTACCTCGCCACCAGGTTCCTCAGCGGCATGGCTACGGCCAGGCCCGAGCTCGCACCTTACCTCATGCCCGTGGTATACCTCCTCATCGCGTTCGCATTTACGACCTGGGTGATGGAACCGGTGAGCAACCTGTTCCTCCGCTTCAACAAATACGGCAAATATATGCTCGACGACAAGGAGATCAGCGCTTCCAACTGGGTGGCGGTGAGCCTTGGCGTGGCCGTTGCCGGCATCATCGGCATGCTGGCGACAGGCGGCGGCGCGGGATGGCTCGTGATGATTTACGCGGGCATTTCGTACATGATCCCCCTTAGCGTTCGTAACCGTGCGTTCAAGCAGCAATTATTGATGCAGGTGTATATTTACGGGCTGGGCGCGCTGGCGATCGCCGCGATCGCAACGGGCTTCATGACCGGTAAACCATTCTCCACCTGGTCGATGATTTACCTTTTCGGGTTCATCGCTTTCCAGTGGGTGGTGAATTTCATGATGATCCGGAGAAACAACAGATAAGTTCCCTGGTGAAAAGGGTACGTTATATGGCCCGCGGCGCTTTGTGCCGCGGGCTTTTTACTTCCCGCGACAATCTTCCTCCATTCCGCCGTTATCCCGCCAACCATTTTATTTCCCGCTGCGGCGTGGTATCTTGGGGATCATGAAAACATGCTTAGCCTGGCTGCTGGGAGCCCTCCTGCTCTCCGGCACCGCCACCGCGCAGGACACCCTTTTCCGATTCGCGCTCGTCACCGATACGCACGTAGGCACGGAAACGGGGCTGAACGACCTGGAGCGCACCATCCACGACCTCAACCAACTTCCCGGGATCGATTTCGTCATATTTTCGGGAGACGTCACCGAGTTCGGGTCGGACGCGGAACTGAAAATGGCCAAACAGGCCATGGACAAGCTCGGAAAACCCTGGCACGTCGTCCCCGGAAACCACGACACCAAGTGGTCGGAAAGCGGCTGCAATTCCTTCCGCACCGTGTTCGGCAGCGAAACCTTCCTGTTCGACCACAAAGGCTACCGCTTCATCGGCACCAACAGCGGCCCCAACATGCGCATGGGCCCGGGCCAGGTGCCGCGGGAAAACATGGTCTGGCTCCGCAAAACCCTCGACCGCACGCCCGCTTCCATGCCCATCGTCTACATCAACCATTACCCGCTCGACGAAGGCCTCAACAACTGGCTGGATGTTTACGGCATGCTCCGCGAAAAGAACGTACAGCTCATGCTTTGCGGCCATGGCCATGCCAACCGCATCTACACCCGCACGGCCATCCCCAACGTGATGTGCCGCTCCAACCTCCGCGCCAAAGACAGCGTGGGCGGTTACAACCTCGTGACCGTTCGCCGGGATTCCGTGCTGTTCGCCGAAAGGCGCCCCGCCGTGCAAACGCTCCCCGATTGGCATCGCATGCCCCTGGTAACAGGCGGCGCGGACAAGTATCCGCCAATCGCCGACGATGCGGCCAAACGTGTCAACGACTCGTTCCCGAATGTGAAAACCTTATGGCAGATCCAGGAAGATGGAGACATGGGCAGCGCAGTGGCTATCGCCGACGGGAAAGTCATTTACACCACTACCAACGGCGATATCAAAGCCGCCGATCTGCAAACCGGTAAACTCCGCTGGCGCTACAAAGCCGGCGGTAAGATATATGCCACCCCGCTCGTCCATGCCGGGAAGGTGATCGTCCCCTGTTCCGACGGGAAAGTGTATTGCCTCCAGCTATCGAACGGCAAGCGCGCATGGATACGGGAAACCGGCATGGCGATCGTTTCATCGCCCGCGCTGTCGGGCAACCTCGCCATCATCGCAGGATCGGACGGGTATTGCCGCGCGTGGGACATCGGCACGGGCAAAATAGCCTGGGAGCGCCCCGGCATCAAGGGCTTCGCGGAAATGCGGCCGCTCGTGTACGGCAACAAAGTGCTGTTCGGGACCTGGGGCAACCGGTTCTACGCACTCAACGCGCAAACGGGAGATTCCCTCTGGCAGTGGACCAACGGCGCGGCCAACCGGATGTTCTCCCCGGCCGCGGTTTGGCCCGTAGCCACCCGCAACCGCGCATGGATCGTGTCGCCGGACAGATACATGACCGTCATCGATACGGAAAACGGCCAGAACATCTGGCGCTTCCGCGACGATGCGCAATGGGTCCGCGAATCGATCGGGATGTCGGAAGACAGTTCACGCGTCTACGCCAAAACCATGCAGGGGAACATCCTCGCATTCGATGCAGGCGCAACCGAAAGGAAAATAGTCTGGCAATCGCCCGTGCAACTGGGATATGAGATTTGTCCCACCCCCATCGCCGAAAAAGACGGCGTGGTCTTCATCGCCGGGCAATCGGGCCTGGTTTGCGCTATCTCCGCTACAGACGGCGCTTTACGCTGGAAACACCGGTTCTCCGATTGCCTCGTCAATACCGTACAGCCCCTCACCGGCAATCGCGTGCTCGCGTCTTCCATGGACGGGAAGCTCGTTTGCCTCGAAGTGGCGCCATAAATCTTTTTGAACGGGAATCATCCAGAACATCGAAAGCCGGCGGGGTCAACCTGACCGGCTTTCCCTTTTGGGATCAGCTCACGGCCTCGAACGGCTCGGGGTACAATACTTGCCCGGCTTTACCGGCCAGCGCGCCCGGCGTCAGTTCCTGGGCCATGAAAACATCGTCCGGCACTTCGTACGCCGTGCGGATACCGAATTTCGATGCCGGCACGAAACCGAAGCGCGGATAATATTCCGCATGGCCGAGCACGATCACCGAGCCAAAACCCAGCGCCCGCGCCTCCTGCAAAGCATGACGGACCATCTGGCCGCCGATACCCAGCCCGTGCAACGCCGTCGTAACCGCCATGGGCGCCAGCGCCAGCGATTCGTACGTTTTGCCGTCGTCTCCCAGCAAGGGCAACCGCGTCAGTAAAATATGCCCTACGAGATGCTCGCCGGCAAACGCCACGATGGATAATTCCGGAATGAACCATTCCGTTCCGCGCAGCTCATCGATCAACCGGCTTTCCCCTTCCTGGCCGAATACCAGCGCGTTCAATTCGAAGATGGCCTTTTGGTCGGCCGGAGTTTCTGGTCTGATAGTAAGTTTCATGTGTTGTGCAGGGTTAACGTTCTACGTTTTGATAACTACCCAAATGTAACGGGATTATCGCTTACAACCATAAAAAAACGTAGAGGGAAAAGTGTGATTTTTTCGAAAAAAGACGAGGCAAAAGCAAAAAAGCGCCATTATTTTACATCCAGTTTATCGATAAACAACCCTTGCAACCGCGCTATTTCTTCAGTATACATTGTTTTCTTACGCGTACCAAAATATAGAATGTTTTCCAATGGCTTTTTTCCCTCCCAAACCAATTTGATTTTTCCTTCAGCAATGGACTCTTTACAGAGGAAATCGGGTACGATAGAGAAACCTGTACTATCGCTTAAACAGCGAATAATAGAACTGATATTGGGAACAATGTAGTTGGGACTAAAGTCTGGATGTTCGCCAAAATGTTCCAACCAGAATTTTCTTAAATTCTCAGTATCGGCGGTTGTACTGTACCAGAGCTGTTGTTTTAAAATTTCCTTGGCGTCTTTTACATTCCCTTTCTTCAATAATTTTTCCAACTGGGTGGTATCCGTTTTACCTCCCGCAATCAGAATAATCCGCTCTTTGGAAAAAGGCTGGTATTGCAGGTTTTGTTGACTTCCTTTTTGTGGTGTTACAATTAAATCCAACAAACCATTATCCAGATCTTGCTGCATCTGCGGATACTCCCCGAACTTTATGATAAGATTAAACGGAAGCTGATTGATATGCTCTTCCAGTGTATATTGAAAAGTCTCAAAGCACAAACCTAAACTAATGGTAGTTCGATCATGTTCCGATCGTTTATGAAAAAGCTCTTCGCCTTGCTCCAATTTTTTAAGCGGATCAATTAAAAAGTTATAAAACATTTTCCCCTTTTCAGTTGGCACCATTTTCCTGGCAGCCCTGTCAAATAACTTGTACCCTGTATAAGCTTCCAAAGAATTCAAATGCAGGCTAACACCGGGCTGTGAAATATACAATTCCTGCGCCGCTGCCGATAAAGTTCCGGTTTCGTAGATCGCCTTAAAAGTACGTAACCATTCCAGATTCCATCTCATTTCTATCACTTTAATAATACAAAGATACTATTTAAACTATTTCAATGATCCAATTTTATGATAGAATTTTGCAGTATCAATTACAATACTAATAATAATGGAATTCAGAGCACTAGGAACGTCAGATTTAAAATTATCAGCCATTACTTACGGAGCCTTTGCTATCGGCGGAAATATGTGGGGTGGCAACGAACAAAAAGACTCTATCGAATCGGTAAGAGCCTCCATTGATAACGGTGTAACCACGCTGGACACCGCACCTTTCTATGGTTTCGGCCTGAGCGAAGCAATGATCGGTAAAGCTATCAAGGGATATGACCGAAGCAAGCTGCAATTACTTTCCAAATTTGGCCTGGTATGGGATGGCAGCAACCAGGGAAAAGGTGAGTTCTTCTTTGATGCCGAAGAAAACGGAAAAACGATCCCCATTTATAAATATGCTTCAAAAGCTAATGTGATAAAGGAAGTGGAAGAAAGCCTGAAACGCCTGGACACGGATTATCTTGATCTTCTGCAGATCCACTGGCCGGATAGCTCCACTCCCATTGCCGAAACCATGGAAGCTTTGGAAACCCTTTTACAACAAGGTAAAATACGCGCTGCAGGTGTCAGCAACTACAACCTGGAGCAGGTAAAAGAAGCCCGTAAAAGCCTGCATATCGTTAGCGATCAAGTGGGATATAGCATATTGAACAGAAGTATTGAAAACGACCTGGTCCCCTATGCGCTGGAAAACAACCTCGGAATCATCGCCTACAGCCCGATGGAAAGAGGCTTGCTCACGGGAAAATACTTCCAGGAAGGAAAACTGAAAGAAAATGATCACAGGAACGGATATTTTCAACAGTTTGACCTTGAAAAAGTAAAAGCATTTCTACAAACGATCGAGCCGCTCGCAGCAGGTAAAAACGCAAGTTTATCGCAACTGGTATTACGTTGGACGACCCTCCAACCGGCCATTACCGTAGTATTAGCGGGCGCAAGAAATGCAGCGCAGGCAATTGCGAATGCAAAAGCAATGGATATTCAGCTAACACCTGATGAAATTGGCTTTATCAATACAGAACTTTCCAAAATCTGAAAAATCATGAAAAATATATTCATTATTAACGGCGGACAAAAATTCGCACATTCAGGCGGAGCATTCAACAACACCCTTAACAGATGGACAATAGAAACGCTGCAGAAAAACGGGTATCAAGTCAGGGGTTTCAATGTCAACGACGAATTCAATCCCAAAACGGAAGTGGAAAATTTCAAGTGGGCGGACATGATCATTTACCACATGCCCATCTGGTGGTTCCAGGTGCCGAACCGATTGAAGTTTTACATTGATGAAGTTTTTACCGCAGGTCATGAAAACGGCATCTATAAGAACGACGGGCGCTCCCGGCAAAATCCCGATGTCAACTACGGAACAGGCGGCTTGATGCATGGGAAAAAATACATGGTCAACACCACCTGGAATGCCCCGGAAACCGCATTTACATTGCCGGGAGAATTTTTCGACCAGGTTGCTGTCGATGACGGGATACTGTTCGGTTTCCATAAAATGAACCAGTTTACCGGAATGGAAAGGCTTGGCGGATTCCATTTCCACGATTTGGAAAAGAATGCCACAAGCGAACGAATAGAAAATTATCGCAAAGCATATAACGAGCATTTAAACAAGGTCCTTCAACTAGAAAATCAATTCGCATGAAGATTTATTTAACCGCTGTTTTAAAGGTAAAACCCGAGTATCTGCAGGAAGTTGAAAAAGCTTTACGCAATATGGTTACCGAAACGAGGAAAGAAGCAGCCTGCATTCAATACGATCTGCATCAGGGACAGGACGATAAACATGTTTTTGTCTTCTATGAAATCTGGAAAGATCAGCAAGGTCTGGATGCACATAACAAACAACCATACATTCTGGAATTTGGAAAAATAGCGCAGACCCAATTATTGGAACCACCACAGATTTATATCACGAATATTATTGATCCTTGATTCAAAAAAATGCGCGGACTTTCGCCCGCGCATCCGTCATGATAGACGCTATCCTATAAACCCTGGTATTGCATGCCTTTCGGATGTTTGACGGTATAGGTGAGCCGGAGCGTTTTCGATTCGCCGGGCTTCAGGTCCAGCTCCCACGTCAGCTCCCCGGTTTCGGCGTTCTTTTCCGCACCGGATGCTTCCGTCAGCTCCACTTCCACGTTTTTGTCGGTAGACACGGGATACTGGTCTTTCAACTGCAGCCTGATCGCTTCCTGCTTCCCGTTCCGCACCCTGATTTCGTAGGTATACGTTTTGCGGACGGAGCTGCCGATCATTTTCGTGCCGCTCGTCTGCGCCATGAGCTCCCTGCGCACCACTACCTGCCGGTCGCGGCCGAGGCTCACTTTCAGCGTATCTTCCGTAGCCTGCGGATCGATCATCGTTTTGCCGGCGTACAGATTGCCGATCATGATATTCGCTTCGCCGGGAAGTAAATTATAGGCCGCGAAATCTTTTACATTGGCCACCAGGAATGCGTCCTGGTCGAGTTTCGGAACGGAATAGTAGGTGTACCCGGACGGCATGTCCATTTCCTTCAGTACCACCGAATGGTTTTCGCCATTGCCGGCGATGTCGTAGGGAATATCAATGTCGAAGCTCGCGCTGGTCTGGTGTTGAACGATGGAAGCCGGAACGGCGGAAACGGGCGAAGGAGGCGGGGCGGGCAATTTCATTTTCCTGCTGAACTGCATATCCGCCTCCTCATTTTTTGCATTACCGTACCCGACCACTACCACTTCGCTCAAACCAGCTACCTTTCCCCCCAGCACGTGCTGCATGTCGGGATAGAGGAACCAGGTGCGCAGCTCCGGCGCTGTGCCGGCGCTGGAAGGATTGCCCGTATTCAGTGTGAGCTTTACGTTTTTCCAGTCGAGGCCCGTGTTCTGATGCACATTCGCTTTGTAAATGAGTTTCAGGGGTTTGGCGATGGATTCGAGCTTCAGGTCGTAATGCGTTTCCCAGCCTGCATTGGGGGTTACGTAGCGGATTTCCATCATACCGTTCACTTCCGCGGGCGTGGTGAGCTGCAGCGCGATCTGGCCGCCGGCGGCTTCGGGATTTTCGTTCATTTCCCGGAGCTGCTGTTCGATCCGCGCCAGGAGCTGCATGTGCTTCGTTTCCTTTTCCACCAGTCCATATATACTGTTCCGCAGCTCGATCTGTTTGGCGGTATAATATTCCGCCAGTTTGGTCAGTTCGGCCACCGTAGCATCTTTGCCGCCCAGCGATTGGTTCTTGTCCAGCAGCGCGAGGGTGCCTTCCTGCGCCGTGCGCACGTTCCGGATTTTGGACAGGGACAATTTCACGGATTCGAGGCTGTCTTTCAACATCCGGAATCCCGGTTTTTCTTCGATCACCGGCAGAAAATCCCGGCCGAAAGTGGCGCTCATGATGGTGACGCCGCCCGGGGCGCTTACCTGGATGCTGCTTTCGTCGATATTGCCCGCCACTTTCGTGATGATCACCTTGCTGACGCCTTTAGACACCGACACGCGCGCCGTATGTACCATTTCCGCGCCATCGCCGTAAACCGTCACCGACTTGAGTGCGGCGGGGGAAAACTGTTGCGCGCCGGCGTTCAGCGCCATCAACGTTACCAGCCCGAAAATTGTGATTCCTTTTATCATAGCCGTGCTTTTTTACCTTCCGGATGCGGTATTTTCTCCTTTTCCATAAATGAAATGTTAAAAAATCCAAAAAGGCGTTGCAACATGATTTTTGTCATGATCGGGGGAATCGTTCCGCGGTACATTTGCCCTACACCAAAACGAACAGCATGAAGCGCATATTTCCGACTTTATCTGCCGCCTTGTTAGGTGTTGTGCTCAGCCTTCCGGCGATGGCGCAAACCGGTAAAACCGGTCTCTATCTTTCGGCAGACGATTTTGCGGCCGGAAAGGTGAGCTACGGGGCCGCCCATCACAAGATCAGGCCCAACGTACCCTTTCAGCACGGTAAAGTAAAAGTGGTGCATGGCGACCAGGCCATGATGCTCGAAAAAGGCCAGTTGTACGGCTACCGCGATAAAAAACAGCAGGATTTCAGGTTTGTAGGGAACGACGCCTACAAAATCATCGACGCGAAAGGATTTCCGATATATAGCAGGGATGTGGAAGTGACGAAAGGCAAAGGCCGTGTGAAAGAAACGAAATTCTATTTCAGCGCCGCGCCCGGCAGCGAAGTGAAGGAACTGACCGTCGGCAACCTTAAACAGGCATTCCCCGAGAACGGGAAATTCCACCAGCTGCTCGATATGCAGTTCCGCAGCAACGACGAACTGGCGCGGTACGACGAGTTTTCAAAAATGTTCAAACTAAAGACGATATATAACGAAACGATTTAATCAAAGAATCAACAGCAAGTAAGTGTGAGCGAAAGGAATCGTGTGAGTGTTTTCAGTAGAGGATTAAAAGGCCGGCTTTATGCCGGTCTTTTGCTTTTTACATGAACGGAGATACAACCCGGCCCTGTTTTGCGTATTTTGGCTCCCCTAACCCGGAAACACATCACACATTGCGACGAATTATTCCATGTTTATTGGGCTGCATATTCACGCTCCATGCGGCGGCACAGAAAAAAACGAAAATTACCGGCTGAAGATGCGCAAAGCTACTTCCGCTATCAAAATCGACGGCATCGTCGATGAGCCCGCCTGGCAAAATGCGGACTCGGCGTCTGACTTTTTCATGATCCTGCCGATGGACACGAGCTTCGCCAAAGTGCGGACAGACGTGAAGATGACGTACGACAACAACCAGATTTACCTCCTGGTCATCAACTACAACGGCGCCCCGGGGCCTTATATGGTGGAAAGCCTCCGCCGCGACTGGTCTTTCCTCAAAAACGATAACTTCCTCATGTTCCTCGACCCCTTCGACGATCAGACCAACGGCTTCGCATTCGGCTCCAACGCCGCCGGCGCGCAGTGGGACGGGCTGATGTACGACGGCGGGAAGGTAGACCTCAGCTGGGAGAACAAATGGACGTCTGTCGTAAAGAATTACCCGGACAAATGGGTGTTTGAAGCCTCCATCCCTTTCAAAACCATCCGGTACAAGAAGGGCATCCGGCAATGGGGGATCAATTTCGGGAGGAACGATCTGAAAACCACCGAAAAAAGCAGCTGGGCCCCCGTGCCCAGGCAATTCCCGTCCGCCTCGCTCGCTTATACCGGCGTGCTGGACTGGGATACCGTTCCCCCGAAAGCAGGGCCCAATATCTCCCTCATCCCCTACGTACTGGGCGGCCTCAACAAAGACTATATTTCCGACAATCCCACCAAATGGCGCAGAGACGCCGGTCTGGACGCCAAGATCGCCGTCACCTCATCCCTCAACCTCGACCTGACCGTGAACCCAGATTTCTCGCAGGTAGACGTAGACAAGCAGGTGACGAACCTCGACCGCTTCGAGCTGTTCTTTCCCGAGCGGCGCCAATTCTTCCTCGAAAACGGCGACCAGTTCACCAATTTCGGGTACAGCACGCTCCGCCCGTTCTTTTCGCGGCGCATCGGGCTGGGCGCGCCCATCCACTTCGGCGCGCGCCTCAGCGGCAAGCTGAACCGCAACTGGCGCCTGGGCGTGATGAACATGCAAACGGGCAAACAGTCGGCCACGGCACAGCCTGCCCAGAATTTCACCGTTGCCGCGTTGCAGCGCAGGGTGTTTTCACGGTCTAACGTTGGCGTGTTGCTCATCAACAAGGAATCGATCAATTACAATCCTTCCGACGTAAAGCCCGGAGACCCCGTTTATTCCCGCTACAACCGCAACTTCGGGATGGAGTACAACCTCGCTTCCGCCAATAACTTCTGGACGGGCAAGGCGCTCGTGCTCAAATCCTTCTCGCCCGGGCTCAGCAGCCGCGACTGGGCGCATGCCGGCAACCTGCAATACACGAGCAAAAACTGGAGCATTGGCTGGCAGCACGAATACGTGGGCAAAAATTACAAAGCGGAAGTGGGATACGTGCCGCGGACGGGCTACATCAAGATAGCACCTACCGCCACCCGCCTGTTTTTCCCGAAATCGGGCGCATTGCTCAGCCACGGGCCGCAGCTCACGTCCACCAACTTCTTCACCGAAAAAATGGAGCGCACCGATAATGAAGTGATGCTGAATTACGGGATGGTCTGGCGCGCGAGAAACACCCTGAACATCTGGGCCAGCACCACTTACATCCAGCTGCTGCAACCATTCGACCCGCTGAACCTCGGGAAAGACAGTCTGCAGGCCTTCAGCAAACACAGCTGGAATACCGTGGGCGCGGATTATGTGTCCAAACCGCAAAGCCTCCTCACCTACGCCCTCAGCGCCCGGTACGGCGGTTATTACGCCGGCGGGAAGCGGTTCACGGCCACGGGGGAACTGGGCTACCGTTTCCAACCGTACGTGAGCATCGCCATGAGCGCGAACTACAACCGCCTGAGCCTGCCGCAACCCTGGGGCGATAACGGTTTCTGGCTCGTAGGCCCCCGGCTCGACGTCACCATGACCAACACGCTATTCTTTACGGGATTCGTACAGTACAACGAGCAAATGAAGAACATGAACCTGAACACCCGGCTGCAATGGCGTTACCGCCCGGCGTCCGACCTGTTCATCGTCTATACCGACAATTACCTGCCCGAGCCTTTCTACGTGAAAAACCGGGCGCTGGTGCTTAAACTCGTGTACTGGCTGAACCTCTAGCCAAAAAGAAACCGGGTGCGCCATCGCGCCCCGGCTTTCGTTACCATTTATCGAACCTACTAAACACGCTTGGTTGCAGGCGTTACCACACGTATGTGCCTACCGCTCCTGGCGCCAGTTCCGTGGTCACCTGTTTGCCCTTGTACTGGATGTTGAACGACTGCGCATTGCCGCCGCCGTTGAGCACGATGAGCACTTTTTTGCCTTCCGGCGTGCGGAAAGCCACGTTTTGCAACGTTCCCGATTGTGCGGAAGCGATGCGCACCGATCCGGGGCGTACGAATTTCGATGCGTGGGCGATGATGTAGTACGCCACATTTTTCGTGTAATCGTTTCCGATAGTTACGGCACCGAGGCAGGTAGTGCAGCCGCCAGGGGTATGGGGCTTGTAATCGGCCGTGGCGGCGAGGTTCCATTCCAGCACGTTGCGGCTCCAGTTGCGGGGCGCGCCGATGATGAGGTTGGCCACGTGCCATTTCAGGTCTTCCCCGAAATTACCCGGCCCTCCTACCCATTGCTCCGTAAAATAAATATGCTTGTCAGGGAAAGCGTTGTGCACCTCCGTGAGCGCGGAAATGGGGCCGCCGTAAAGGTGGAACGCGGAACCGTCGGTAAATTGCGCCGCCTTCGCGTCTTGCAGCACCGTTGCCGGATAATCGGGCCGGTCGGCGTTGTGGTCGTAACAGATGATCTTCGTGGAAATGCCCGCCGCGCGGAACGCAGGGCCGAGATGGCTCCCGATAAAATCCGCCTGTTCGGGCGCCAGCATCTCCAGGCTGGGATTGTTGCCCGGATGCAGCGGTTCATTTTGCGGCGTGATGGCATCGATGGGAATGCCTTCGGCCTGCATCGCCTTCACATATTTCACGAAATACTGCGCATAGGCCGCGTAATATTCCACTTTCAGCTTTCCTCCCTTGAAATTGCCGTTCGTTTTCATCCACACCGGCGGCGACCAGGGAGAACCGAGGATTTTAATGGCGGGATTGATGGCCAATATCCGCTTCAACACCGGGATCAGATCGGTTTTCTCCATTTGGATGGAAAAGTTCGCCAGCGTGGGATCGGTTTGCCCGTCGGGCATATCGTCGTAACTGAAAGTTGCCGCGCTCAGGTCAGACGCGCCGATGCTGATCCGGAGGTAGCTCACGCCGATGTGCGTACTGTCCCAACGGAACAATTCGTCCAGCAGCGCGGCTTTCCGGGATTCAGGCAATTGGTTGATGAGTGTGGCGCTGCCGCCGGTGAGCGTATATCCGAACCCGTCTATCCCCTGGAAAGTCTGCGATTCGTCTACCGCTATATTAGGCCATGGGTTCAGTTGGTCGCTGAAGTTGAGGATAACGTCCTGCTTTTTGAACAGGACGGATTTGTCGCCCTTCGTGAGCCAGAAAGCCACGTCAGACGGCCCTTTCGGCCCTGGCGGATCTACCGGCCCGGGCCCGCCGCTTCCCTTGCAGCTGAAAACGCAGCAAACGAAGCCCAGTACGAGTGTCTTTATCGGAAAATTCATTTGTCGATCATTTTATAGGCGCGTACATAATCGATTTCCATGACGGCGGGGAAAACGGAATCGTCTATCCCCTGCTGCCCGCCCCAATTGCCGCCTACGGCGATGTTGAGGAGGAAATGGAATTTCTTGTCGAACGGCCAGGTTTTGTAGCCTTTGCTTTCGTTGGTAAAAGTGAACAGCAGTGACCCGTCGATGTACCCGCGGATGGCGTATGGCGTCCAGTCTACCCGGTACACATGAAATTCCCCGATCGCTTTATCGACCGTGGTGGTAGCGGTTTTCTGGGTGCCGATGGAGTGATTGTAAGCTTCGGTATGCACGCTCATATGCACACGGTTGGGATCGTAGCCCACGTGCTCCATGATGTCGATTTCCCCGATTTCGGCCAATCTCCATACGCCCAGTCGGTCGGCAACATCCAGATGGCGGGCCAGGTCCCTTTGCCCGCGGGCAGTTTCGCCTTGATCTCGAACCTGCCGTACAGGAAATCGCCGCGACCTTTGGAAACGAGGCGCGCGGAAGTGTAATCCCGGTTGTCCATCTTTTCCTTCCGGGCTATGACCGACAGCATCCCGTTGGCGACCTGTGCGTTGGCGGCTTTGTCGGTATAATATTGCAGTTCGTTGTTGCCCCAGCCGCCGCCGCCGAGGTCGTAAGTCCATTTCGCGGGGTCGGGAAGGCCGTTGTAATCGAACTCGTCGGCCCAAACGGGCGTGGCTTCGAATTGCCAGTTTTTGTCGACGGGCGTCGGCGGAATGTAAGGCGGCGGTGCGGGATCGTTGTTTTTGCCGCCGCAGGCGAGCATTTGCAGGCCGATTAGCAGCGCCGGCAGAAAGTGGATCGTTTTCATAACGTTTCGGTAAAAACCGGGACCGGTATGCCCGGCCCCGGATGGGTTTTATTATTGTTCTTCGAGGAATTGCACATCGTCCATCTGGATGCCGCCGGTGCCGAGGGTACCCCCGCTGCTGCCGGCTTTGATCACAAGATACACCGTTCCGTCTTTATCGAATTTGATGGTGCCGGTATTGGCCCCGTCGCTGGAGCAGCTGAGCGCCGTGAGATTGCCGTCGAACACCACTTTCCCGCAACCGGCCCAGGTGTTGAGCGATACGAGCTTGAAGGCCGCGTAATCTTTGCCCTGTTCGGGTTGTGCGGTGCCGATGATCACTTCGAACCAGGTGTTCGTGGCACCATTTCCCTTCACTTTCCCGGCGAAGGTATATTCCACGTCTTTTTTCACCGTAACGGCCTGGTAAATGGCGCCGTTGGAGTTCCCCGTGTTCGAGAACACCAGTTTTCCGCCGGTGAACTGGATGGCCGTCTGGTCGCCGCCGGTATTGAGGATGGTCCAGTGCGCGTTGGCACCGGTTTCCATGTCGCTGCCCTTGAGGATATTGATCCGGCGGATCCCTTCCATCGTCATTTTTTTGGATGCCGTGGCGGAGCCTCCTTTCCCGAAAGCCCTGAGCGAGATCACGTATTCTCCCGCTTCGGGGAACGTGAGCGTGTCCCGGGACCGGGTGCCGATGGGGTTGGCGGCCACGCCGTTGTACCACAGCCATCGGAACGCACCGGGCGTGGTGCTTTCCACGATGATTTTGTGTGGTTTGTTGGGCATGGGCGTGGCGGTGAAGGAAACCTCGGGCAAAGGCCCCAGTTCCGCATCGCCGGCGTCTGGCGAGCAGGCGGTCATCAACATGGCGGCCGCCGCGATATAGGGTATGAATTTCATGTGGTCATTTTTTGTGGTGAAGGATTATTTCGAGCCGCCCCATTCCTTGTTCTGCTCCATTTTCGTGCTTTGCAGGTCGTTGAACGGGATCGGGAACACGTAGTTCTTCTTTTCGTCGAACCCGCGTGCTTTCAGCACTACTTCGGCCTGTTTGGTCCGCAGCAGGTCGAAGAAGCGATGCCCTTCACCGGCCAGTTCCTTCCTTCTTTCCAGGAAAATATTGTCGATGGTAGCCTCCACGGGCAGCAGTCCTACCCGGCCGCGCACGGCGTTGAGGAGCGCATACGCGCGCGATCCCGCGCCGCCGCCCTGGCCCTGGCGCACGAGGGCTTCGGCTTCCAGGAGATAGGTGTCCGCCAGTCGCATATCGTAAATATTCTGCGGGAAGTTCAGTTCCGGGATACCGCTGGGAACGCGGTTAGACGCGCGCCCGGCAAATTTTTCGAGGAAGTACCCGGTATCGTCGTGCCCCGGGGAATACGATGCCTTCCCCGCTGCCACGAGCGCCTTCAGATCGGCGATGGTATAGGGGAACCGGGGATCGTCTTTCATCACGGCGTACAATTCCTTCGTCACCGTCAAAAAGCTCCAGCCCGACACATAATCCGGCGCATCCGCGGTTTTGGCCGTATAGCTCCTGGGGCCGGTCATGATGTTGAGGACGTTGCCTTCCGTACAAGCCACGCAATCCCAGGTGCCCTGCGAGGTGTTGGTGTACGAAATCTCGAAAATCGATTCTTCGTTGAACTTGAACTGCGGCGTGGATTTGAAGAGGTCGCCGAAGTTGGTGAGGAGCTTGTAACCGTACGTCGGGTTGGCCATGCCGGGAATAGCGTTCACCAGCGCCAGTTCCGTTGCCGCCGCGGCCCATTTCTCCTGGTAGATGTAGACTTTGCCGAGCAGGGCGTGCGCTGCGCCTTTGGTGACGCGCGCTTTTTCATCTCCCGGCGGAATGCGGTCGGGCAGTTGGGCTTCGCCAATGGCTTCTTTCAGGTCTTTTTCGATCTGCGCCCACACTTCCGCCGGCGCGGCCTGTGTGGCTTCGAACATCTGGTTGATTTCGACGGGTTTCACGAACAGGGGAATGTTTTTGAACATCCGCACCAGGTCGAAGTAAAAGTAGGCCCGGAGGAATTTGCACTCCGCCGCGAAACGCGCTTTCTTCGCTTCGTCCATGGGAATGGCGGGCAGTTTTTCGAGGAGTTTGTTGGCGCGGAAAATCCCGGAGAAGCCTTTGCGCCAGAGGTCGTTGTGCGGCCCGATCTCGGGCGTCAGTTCCCAGCGGGTCATCACCTGCAGATCGTTCACATCGCTTGCGCCGCCACCACCGGCAAAATGATCGTCGGAGGCCGCGTTGGCCATGCCCGTACGGGTCACGTATCCCCCGCCCTGCCATCCTACCACGTCGTACACCGCTACCAGGCCTTTGAAGGCTTCCGTTTCGTTTTTATAGAAATTCTGTTCGAGGTCGGTGCCGCGCAATTCGGGCTCCAGCCAGGAATCCGCGCAGGAGCTAACCGTCAAACCGGCCGCCAGCGCGCATATGATGGGAAAATATCTCGATTTCATGTGTGGATCTTCTTTTGCGATTAATAGGTAAAGTTCAGTCCTACCATAAACGTCCGCGCCTGCGGATAAATGCCCCGGTCGATGCTCAGGATGCCGCCGCCGATCTCGGGATCATAGCCGGTATATTTCGTGAAAGTGAGCAGGTTCTCGCTCATCACATGCACCCGCACCCTTTCGAAGCCCGCTTTTTTCACGAGTTGGGAAGGCAGGGTATAACCGAGCTGGAGGATTTTGATGCGGAAGTAATCACCGTCTTCGAGGTAGAATTGCGAACCGCGGGAATAGTTGTCGTTATCGTCGGTGAACGTCATCCGGGGATGGGTGTTCGACGTGCCTTCGCCGTGCCAGCGGTTGAGGGATTTTTGCTGCCAGTTGGCCGTCAGGATATCGAGCCGGCGCAGGCCCTGGAAGATCTGGTTGCCGGCGGCGCCCTGTCCGAAGATTACGAGATCGAAACCCTTGTAAGCGGCGTTGATCGTCATCCCGTACGTCCAGTTGGGCGTGGGGTTGCCGATGTAATCGCGGTCGTCGTCGTTGATCTGTCCGTCTCCGTTGATATCTTTCCATTTGAAATCGCCCGGCTTCGCTTTCGGCTGGATCTTCTGTCCATCTTTATTGACATACGCGTCTATCTCGCTCTGGTTCTGGAAAATGCCCAGGTGCTCGAACATGTAGAACGCGTTGAACGGACGGCCGATTTCGGCGCGGGTGATGTTGCCCATATTCTGGAACGATGCCGAACCGAGGTAAAGGAACTGCCGGTTTTCACCGAGGTAGGTCACCTTGTTCTTCATGTAGCTCACGTTGCCGCTGAGGTTCAGGTTGAGGTCGCCCAGCTCCTGGTTGTACGAAAGTTCCAGTTCCACACCGGCGTTTTCCATGGAGCCGATGTTGGCGTTGGGATCGCTGACCGAGCCCACGTACCAGGGGAGCCTGCGCTGCATGAGGATGTCTTTGGTGTTTTTCTTGAACCAGTCGAACTGTACGTTCAGTTTCTTGAAAAGGTACGCTTCGAACCCGATATTGGTCTGATGGGTTTCTTCCCATTTCAGATCGGGGTTCGCGGGCGCGTTGGGGCTGGAACCTTCCGCGCTGGTTGGCAGGGAACCGATGGTGTAGTTCCGGCCGCTGCCCACGGTGGGGAGATAGGAGAAATCGCCGATGGCGTCGCTGCCCACCACACCGTATCCGCCGCGGAACTTGAGCAGGTCTACCACGTCGTTCTGCGGCCAGAAGGCTTCGCGGCTGGGCACCCATCCGAGCGAGAACGAAGGGAAAATACCGTATTTGTTGTTGGCGCCGAAGCGGGAGGAGCCATCGCGGCGGATGATCCCTTCCAGCATATACCTTTCATCGTAATTGTAATTCAACCGCGCGAAGATGGACGACACAAGGTGATCGATCCCTTCACTACCGTCTGCCCGGCGTTTTTCCTTGGCCACTTTGTAATTGAAGGAAGCCTCATCGAACGTAGTGGCAGGCACATCATCGAAGAAAATCTCCGAGCTCCTTGCGCCGCCTTCCTTGTAAGCGCCCTGGCCAACGAGCACCGTTCCCGTGTGCAGCCCTATTTCGCGGGTATAGGAAAGGGTGTTCTCGATATTCCAGAAAAAGATGTTGTTGATGCCGCGGTTGAAGATCGCGATGGTTTGATTGGTGGACGAATTCAGCAGGAATTTGGGCGTGAACGCTTCATGGCCGTAGAACGCCAGTTTGGAACCTACGGAAGAGCGCGCCTTCAATCCTTTCACCGGTTCCGCTTCGAGGTAGACATTGCCCACGATGTTATGGCTCCAGTTGTAATTGCCGAGGCGGGTGGAAATGTAGGCGAGCGGATTGGTCATTTCCTGGGTAACATCCCTCGAAATGCCGTAGGGCTGGCCCAGGGCGTTCCTGCGGACGAACGGGTGATTATACGGTTCCGCGTTCATCTTCGCCGGGTCGGTTTCCACGACGGGCGTGATGGGATCGAGGTTGATGGCGGAACTGAGGGGGCCACCGAATTCGGAGTTGGTGTTCCCCAACCCCACCGATTTATCGTAGGAATACCCGACGTTCTCCCCGAAAGTAAGCCATGGCGTTACTTTGTAGGTGGAGTTGAGCCGTGCGTTGAAGCGTTTGTAATTGGAGATATCGCTGGCCACGATACCTTCCTGCGAGAGGTAACCGAAAGAAGTGTAGAACGTCGATTTCTCGCTGCCGCCGCTGATGCTGAGCTCATGGTTCTGGCGGACGGCGCTGTTGTTGAAGATGGTCGACTGCCAGTCCGATCCCTTCCCCAGCGCCGCGGGGTCGGCGTATTTCGGCGCGGCGCCGTCGTTCACGTTGGCTTCGTTCACCATCGTGGCGTATTCGCGCGCGTCCATGAGATCGAGTTTGCGGGCGGGCCTCGAAACGCCGTAATAGCCGTTGTAATTGATGAGCAGCTTGCCGGCCTTCCCTTTTTTGGTGGTGATGAGGATGACACCGGCCGCCGCGCGGGCGCCATAGATGGCCTGCGACGCGGCGTCTTTCAGCACCTGGATGGATTCGATGTCGTTTTGATTGAGGAACCCGATCCCGCCGTTATCCACCACCACACCGTCTACCACCCAGAGCGGGTTATTGTTGTTGAACGTCGTAAGGCCGCGGATGCGCACCGTGGCCGCGGAGCCCGGCTGGCCGGAGTTGGAGGCGATGATCACGCCGGAAGTGCGGCCCTGCAGCGCCTGCTCCACGCGGTTGATGGGCATGTTTTCCAGGTCTTTGGCGCGGACAGACGAGATCGCCCCCGTCACCACCGCTTTTTTCTGCGTACCGTATCCCACCACTACCGTTTCCGTCAGGGAAGTTTCGGAAAGGGCCAGCTGCACGTCGAGCGTTCCGCCGCTGGTACCGAGCGTGCGGGGCGTGTACCCTAAAATACTGAAAACCAGTTGCCCGCTTTTGCCCGGCACGCGCAGGCTGTAGCGGCCGCCCGCGTCAGAAGTGGTGCCTACGCTGGTATTGAGGACGCGCACGGTTACCCCGGGCAATGGCGCGCCTTTTTCATCGGTGACGGTCCCGGTCACGGGGAACGTCGTGTCTGCCGCCATAACGGGAACGGTCATGGGACGGATAACGATTTTCTGTCCCTCCACGATGTACCCCACCGGCTGGTTCAGCAACAGCAGGTTCATGGCCTGTTTTACGGGAACGTCCTTAATGTCGATGGTGACTTTGCTGGTGCCGGCGAGCAAACTTTCGTCGTACACGATCGACAGGCCCGACTGGCGCGATATTTCTTTCAACACCTTCTTTAAGGGCGCATTCCGCTCCTTGAGGGTGATCTGCTGAGACAAACCCTTGGCACTGATCTGTAGACAGGCTACCAGCAGGATAAAGGTGGTGAGTTTCATAACAATGCAGAATTTACCGAAGCGTTCCTTCCATGGTCTGTATCCCGGGATAACGTGGAATGCGGGATAAACAGCGCGAACGAGCCGGACAAAGGAAGCTCCGCCGCTAAAGTTAAATTTCATACTTTTGCAGTGTTTGGGAATTACGAGATAAAAGTGCTGTCAGAGGTCTTTTTTTCGGAGCCCGAATATGCCGGAAGTGTTGCGAGCGCTTCCGGCTTTTTTATTGCAAGGCGTCCGTTCGTTTCATGCGGTGGAATGTTTGTTCATAACGTTGCGTTTAGTTTTGGTTTATGTAATTGAATGGTAAATCGTTAGATCACAATACGATGAGGTTCCGGCCTTCCAGGCTGAACTTCGCGCCGTTGGCTTCCAGCATTTTAAGCAGTTCGGACAGGGGCAGGTTGCGGCTGATGCGCCCCCCGATCCGCAGGTCCCCCGGTTTGCCGCGGTACGTTACGTCCACATCGTACCAGCGCGCGGCCTGGCGGAGGATGTCTTCGATATCGGCATTGTCGAACTCGAAGAAGCCCGTTTTCCAGGCAATGACCTGCGGCACGTCTGCCGGCGCCACCGTGATGGTACCCGTTGCGTGCTCCACGCGGGCTTGCTGGCCGGGTTTCAGCTTCACGTCCTTCACCTTCACGGCTCCTTCCACCAACGTAGTGTTCATGGTTTTTTCGTCCGGGTATGCCATCACATCGAACCCCGTTCCCAGCACTTCCACATTGGCGGCGCGGGTGTGCACGATAAACGGCCGCTGCGCGTCGGGGCTCACGTCGAAATACCCCTGCCCCTCCAGCTCCACGATACGCCGGCCGTCATGAAAAGCCGTGGGAAAGCGGAGCCTGGAAGTGGAGTTCAGCCATACGCGGCTGCCATCGGGCAACACGATCTGGAATTGCCCGCCACGGGGCACGGTGAGGGTGTTGTAACCTACGGCCGGTTGGGTACCGTTGCTGTACAGCAATTGGCCGTTCTGCTGGCGAACGAGCGTTTCGCCCTGGCGGATCACCTGGTTGCCGGCACTGTCGAGCGTAACCACGGACCCGTCTGCCAGCGTAAGTTCCGCCTTGTCGGAGCCCGGCGCGATGTCTGCCGGGGAAACAGGGTTTACCTGTACAATGGTTTGCTTTGGAATAGATGGACGGGTAAGGAAGTAGAGCCCCCCGGCGCCGAGGAGCACCAGGATGGCCGCGGCGGCGGCCCAGCGGCTTACGGGCAATCGGCGAACGCGCGTGGCGCGGATACTCTCCAGCAGGCGGGTTTCCATACGCTGGCTGACTGCCGGGTCGATCTCGGGGCGCTCGGCCACCAGTTCCCGGAATTCTCCCTGCATCCGTTGCAGCACCTGGCGGTGCGCGCCCGTTTGCAGGAGCCATTCCATCAGTTCGGTGGCCTCTTCAGGGGTAATATGCCCGTCGAGATATCGTTGCAGCAGTTTTTCGTGGTCCGTGGATGTTGACATATCAGCCGGCACCTTTACGCGGTACCTGCATATAATATCCCGGAAATCACAAAGAGGGTACCCCGTCCGGAAAATAATTTTTCAGATGGAAGGCGATCGCGAGGGAAATGCCGCCGTAACGGAAGATGTAATTGTGGATGAAACGCATGCCCAGCACCATGTGTTTCTTCACCGCGTTGCGGGAAATACCGAGGATTTCGGCGGCTTCGTCGTACGTCCGCCCTTCCTGCCGGCAAAGGCGGAAAACATTGAGCCGCTGGGGCGGCATCTGGTTGAGGGCTTCGTGGAAAAGGCGGTCGTATTCCTTGGATTTGATGAGCTGCTCGGGGTTGCCGGCTTCCGGGGCAATGTTCAGTTGCGCCAGGATCTGTTCCCGCAGGCTGCGGTCTGTAGCCGCCCGCTGGAGGGTCTTGAACGCATGGTTCCGGGCGATGCGGTATAGATACCCTGCGAATGGCAGCTCCGGCTGGATGCGGTCACGGATTTCCCAGACTTTCAGGAATACGTCGTGCACAAGGTCTTCCGCCAGCGAAGGCACCTTGCAATATCGCAGCATAAAAACGTAAAGGGATGGGTGGTACTGATGGTATACGGCTGCAAACGCTTGCTCATCGCCGTTCTTCATCCGTATCAGCAAATCCGTCCCGGATAGGGTGCTATCCATGCCGACTGTAAATTTTGGTTGTCTGGTAGGTTGTAAAGCTAATTAAATTCGGTAAATCGCCAAATCGGTCATAATGCCTACATTTATAGTCCGGATATACCGGATGGATCTAACCGACAGAAGATGAAGCAGATAAAATTGAGTGTACTGGACCAGTCCGTGATCCGGACCGGCAGTAACGTACGGGAAACCTTGCTGGAAACCATGGCTTTGGCGCAGCTGGCCGACAAACTGGGCTATTCGCGCTTCTGGGTGTCTGAACACCACAACATTTCTACCATCGCCGGCTCCACGCCGGAAGTATTGCTGGCCTTTCTTTCCGCGCACACCGAGCACATCCGCTTGGGCTCCGCCGGGGTGATGTTGCCCAACCACAGTTCGCTGAAAGTAGCCGAGAACTTCCGCATGCTCGAAGCCCTCGCGCCAGGGCGCATCGATCTCGGCGTGGGGCGCGCGCCCGGGGGCGACCGCCTTACCGCGCGCATCCTCAATCCGCAGAATACGTTCAGCGATAAGGATTTCGTGCAGCAGATCATGGACTTGCAGCATTTTCTTACAGACAATGCGCCCGAGGGCACGCTGTACGAAAAAGTGAAAGCCATGCCCCAGGCGGAAACGGCGCCGCCCATCTGGCTTCTCACTTCCAGCGGCGGCAGCGGCAGCGTGGCGGCACATTTCGGCACGGCGCTTTCCTTCGCCCATTTCATCAATCCCAGCGGCGGCCCGGAAGTGGTGCATCAGTACCGCGAAGCTTTCCGTCCTTCGGAAACACTTTCCGCCCCCCTCGCCAACTTCGGCATTTTCGCGTTCGCTTCCGAAAACCCCGAAACGGTAGACCGCTGGCAAACGATCATGGATTACCGCATGCTGCAGATTGAGCGGGGCCGCGACGCGCCCTTGCCGCAGTACGAAGAAATCCGCGATCAGGAATACATGCCCGACGAGCAACTGCGCGTGAATTACAACCGCCGCCGCATGGTGTGCGGATCTGCGGAGGAAGTGAAAGCGAAGCTCACCGCGCTTTGCGAACAATACGAAGTGGATGAGGTGGTGATCAGCACCATCGCCGAAAGCCACGAAGAACGATTGGAATCTTTCCGCCTGCTCGCAAAAGCATTCGGGCTGTCGCCCCGCAACTGATTTTAACATTTCGCTAAGGTTACATTTTGCAGGCGTTGCGTATAAAGGGAAAATCCTCCACCTTATGCAACGTCATTCCATGTTGTGGGCAGCCGCGCTGTTGCCCGTACTGACCCTCTATGCCTGCGGGCATAACCTCGAATCGGCCCGCCAGATCGATGGCGAAACGGTATCCGACACCACGTATCCCTCCCCTACCGACGTATCGCTCAACGCCGCCACCATCCCCGAAAAGCGCGTAAAGACGGGAGAAATGCGGCTGCAGGTAGACAACGTCGTGCAAGCCACCGTGCGCATGGAGCAGCTCGTAACCCGCGCCGGCGGCATCGTTGAGCAAAGCGAGATCAGGCAAACCAGCGGCCGGCAAGACGATACCCGGTACAGCAGCGATTCCCTGCGCCGCGTTACCTGGTATGCGCCCGAAGCTACTTTGCGTTTGCGCGTTCCCGTTATGATGATGGATTCCGTCGTGCATGCCATCACCGGCATGGCCGCGTTCGTGGAATTCCGCTCGCTGGCCGATGCCGATCTTTCGCTCCAGCATCTGCAAAACAACCTCCTCAACAACCTCACTCAGCAACCCGGAAGGGCCGTGGAGCACACCAAACCGAACCAGGAGCTCGACGTGCGCCAGTACGAAGACGAAGCCAGGCGCGGCGCCATCGGCCGCACGATCGAAAACCTCGGGATCGACCAGCTGGCGGCATTTTCAACGCTTACCGTCAATCTCCGGCAGCCGGATCTGGCGGTGGTTTCCATCATCCCCGATCCTGAAAAATTCGCGCGCAGCTATTTCATGGCAGATGCTTCGCAGGCGCTGGGCAACGGGCTTTCCGGTTTCCGCGCCGCGCTCATTTTCCTCCTCAACATCTGGCCGCTCCTGCTGGTGGCCGGTATCACGTGGTTCCTTTACCGCAAATGGTTCCCGCGGTTGAAGGTGGCTGCCGCCGAAAAACCACAATCCTGATGCAACGCAAAAAGAAAAAGGCGGTCCCATATTCGGGACCGCCTTTCCATTTGTATACCAGATCAGGATCTATTCTTCAAGTATCCGCACTTCGGTGCGCCGGTTCGCCTGGTGCTCTTCTTCGGTACACTTCACACCGTTCGAGCAACGGTTGACCAGCCGCGATTCGCCGTAACCTTTCCATTCCAGCCGGTTTTGCGCAATCCCTTTCTGCACGAGATATTGCACGGCCGATTCAGCGCGGCGGTCAGACAGGCGCATGTTGTACGCATCGTTGCCGCGACTGTCCGTATGCGATTCCAGCGAAATGCGCATGGTAGGATGTTCCTGCAAAATGATGGCCAGCGAATCCAGCACATGCGTGGCATCCGGGTAGCGGATGGCGTATTTGTCGAAGTCGTAATACAAATCCTTCAGCACGAACACATCGCCTTTTTCGGCGGCGGCGGTGGCGGAGGTGGTGGTGGCGGAGGCGGCGGTGGTGGCGGGATGACGGCGAACGCATAGATATCGTCGCTGCCCTTTCCGCCGGGCCTGTCCGACGCAAAATACCCGTTCAGCGGTTCCGTTTCCACGAAATAAAAATCGTCTCTGCCGGAATTGAACGGCGGATGGAGGTTGCGTGGCGCAGACCAGTTGGTGCCGCTGCCGGTGGTGTTGAAAATATCGAGCCCGCCCATTCCGGCATGCCCTTCGCTGGCGAAAGACAGCGACCCGTCTGGCTGGAAAACGGGGAACATTTCATCGTCGGGCGTATTGATGCCGGGGCCACAGTTCACCGGCGTGCCCCAGCTGCCGTCTGTACCCCGCGGGGAGTACCAGATATCGGTGCCGCCTTGGCCGCCGGGCCGGTCGGATACAAAGTATAAAGTTCGTCCGTCGGGGCTGAGCGCGGCGTGGCCAACGGAAAAATTTTTGGGATCGTTGTAAGGGAACGGCGTGACGGTTTCCCCGGAAACGAGGAACAGTTCCAGCCGCCGGGTTTTCACGCGGAGGGCGCGCCTCCACCCCAGCCTTTCCGTTTCCGGGCGGCCGGGCCGGCTGATGGTCAGGTAAGCCGTATCGCCCCCGTAACACACCGGGCCGGCGTGAAAATTACTGAGGTCGAGCATATGCGCCAGGTTGTCGACGTTCATCTGGCTGGCTTTTTCATCGTTCCAGCGGAAAACGGCGAAATAGGGCAAATGTGTTTGTTTGGATATTTTTTGGTCGAGGCTGTTCAGCCGGTTGAAGTTCGAGGTGTACCAAAGTTGCTGCTGCCGGCGGAAAGCGCCCCAGTCGGAGTAGGTGCTGTTGACCTGGTCTTCATTCCTGACGCGAACGGTTTCCGGGTTGGCGCGCCATAACAGCGCGGAATCGCAGCCGTCCATGCGCACCCGGGCGCGGGCGGCTTCCGGGCCGCTGGCGGGGTAACGGGCGTAAGCCTGGCGGGCGGAGTCGTATCGCTCTTCCGATTTGAAAAGGTCGCCGATGCGGATCCAGAGGCTGTCGGCCGCGGGGTCCCGGGAAATGCAGTTCCGGTACGCGGAGATGGCGGTGGGGGCATCGCCGTTCATTTCGGCGCTGTATCCCAGCCGGTAAAAAACATAAGGTTTGGCCCGCTTGTGGCCCGCGAGTTTCTGGTATACCGGTGCGGCTTTGTCGAACTGCCAGGTCACGAAATAGCGGTCTCCCAACTGTTCGTAAGTGGGTTGTTGCTGTGCCGAGGCAGGAAGGGTTAAAACGGCCCCCAGGCAACCGAGGGCAAAGAAATGCGGCTTTTTACACATCGGATAGTTTTTCATGTAACCTATCATTATAACCCCCATGCCGCAGAATTGTTTGTAAGAAAAGGAGTTACGGGCATAAAAAAAGGGGTTGCCCGGCCGGACAAGCCCCTCGTATAGTGCCCGACTGGCAGGCACCATATTGGTTTTATCATAGGAATATGGTATGACTTTATTGCGCTTTGATGAGGTGCACCGGCCCCACCCGGAAGTATTTCCGGAAGGCGATGCGGAAAGCCGCCAGGGAATCGTAGCCGGTGTCGGCGGCGATCATGGTAAGACTGGCTTTCGTTTTCATCAAAGAATGATAGGCTACGTTCATCCGCAGATCGGTGATGAATTCCCCGACGCTGCGGCCATACCGGGCCAGGAAGCATTCCTCCAGCAGTTTGGCGTCCAGCGAAAAGCGTTCGGCCAGGTTTTCGGGCGTATGCGCCCCGGTGAAGTTCCGGCGGAGGAAGTGATAGCAGGCGGCGGTTTTGAGGCGGTTCTTGGTAGACATTTTGTACGCCCCGGCGCTGAGGTGCATTGTCCGCAGGAAAACGGTCAGGATATTAACGGCCTGCCGGCGGACGAAATACCCGCCCTGGTCGCCAATTTGTTTGCAACAGAGGATTTCCTTCAGCGCACGCTGGCAAACTTCATTGAAAAAGACCGACCGCGTGTTCAGATGCCCTTCTCCCTGCATGATGGCCGGCGTCAGCAGTCCGTTCAGTTCCGGGTATTCATCTATCAATTCCTTCGCCATTTCAGGCCGGAAATTGAGGTGGAAGCTGTCGAACCATTGCCCGGGCTCGAGCGGCACGGTGTTCAGGTAATCGCGGAGGTTGAAGAGGTCCATGCGCTGGTTCCGCAAATCCGCCATCCGGCCATTCCCCATGAGCACGCGCACGTGGCTGCCGAGCATGACATGGAGGATGACGTTCTGGAAAGGCGTTTGGGGGAACAGGATCATGGAGGTTTTGGGCATTACGTGGTGGAACCAGACGGAAAGGGGCCCCAGCGGTATTTCCTGGGTCACGATCTTGCAGTCCGCATCATCCTCGAAATACACACGGGCACTCCATAAAAGGCCCTTCAGCTGATCTTTGGGCAAGCTGGCTACCGGGATAGACTCGGCATGTTCCGGCCTGTCTATCCACAGAATTCTGGTTGGCAATAATGGCATATCCATACCGCATTCATTTTGACGGTTATTCAATACGACGGCTGAATTTGCCCAAAGCCAATTGGAGAAAAATTAAAACGGGGTATTCAATAGCGATAGTTTGTCGCCCGTGAATCGCGATTTCACGGATAAGTCAAGTTGGAGAAACAAGCGTCTGAAGTTTCGCTTTTTGATTCATTATTATAGCATCTAATTATCCTATTAATAATGCAAAAACATACCCCCAGGGGTGTATCGGTCCGAAAATATTTTCTCAAGGTGCTACAAAAAGAAGCGGCGGAAAACCGTGAGGTCTTCCGCCGCTGGTGATATTTCCGGTATGCCGGATTAGTTCAGCGAGTTGATCCAGCTGGCGATGCGGAGGGCATCGGCCTTCGGAACCTGGGGCATCGGCGGCATTTCTGTTGCGTAGCCGGGCCAGTTTTCCGGATTGGGATTGTAGATCAGCTTCACGATCATATCGTTGGTGTATTTTTTACGCGCAATGTCCTTGAAAGCGGGGCCTACCTGTTTTTTGTCTGCGTTGTGGCAGGCGGCGCAGGTGTATTTTGCCAGCAGGGGTTTCACTTCTTCGTAAGTGGCCGCTTTGGCGGCGGGTTTTACGGCAGCGGCTTCACCGGCTTTGGCGGCGCCTTTGGCGGGAGCGGTTTTCGCTTTGGCAGCTTCCGCGGCTTTCGTTTTGGCGGCGGCCGCTTCGGCTTCCTTCACGGAATTGCGGGTGCTCACTCCTGTCATGGCCAGTTTAGCGCCTTCAGGGATGTTATTGAGCGTATAATAGGCGTTGGGATGCACGGTGGAATAGAAATAATCCTTCTCGCGCACGCCTTCCACGGAAATATTATGGATGTAATATTGACGCAGGTTGTCGACGATCAGGCGAACTTTCGTTCCGTCTTCAGACACTTTCACGCCTTTCACTTCGCATTTCTCGTTGTTGACGGTGGGGCTGCCGTATACCGGGTGGTACTTGTAAATAAAGCTTTCCACGGAATAGGCTGCCAGATCGGAAGCTGATTTCGGGTCTACCGGCAGGGTGAACTCGATCTCGAAGCCGTCGGGCATCGCTTTCACGGTCTTCATTTCGAAAGGGATGCGGTTGTTCCACACCAGGCGCTGCAAACCTTCGTTGGCATCGCCGGCGGAGCCCCAGCCGCGGTTGGTTTCGCCTACGAACAGCGAACCGTCGTTCCCCCAGGCCATGCGCAGTACGCCCGACTGGAAGCCTTGTCTGAAATCGAACGCCACGCCCTGGAATTCACCTTTCACTTTCTCCAGTACCACGCGCATGATCTTGCTCTGGCCCTGGTCGCCCACGAGGAGCTGGCCGGCAAACGGGCCGAAGGTATTTTCGGGGATGGGGAGGATTTCGGAGTTGGAGATGCCCAGTACGCCGTGCGGCAGCCAAACGGCCGGCAGTTTGATCTGCGGGATGGCTTTCTTCACTTCGAACAGTGTTTTGAATTTTTCATCCACCACGTTTTCCGGCTTCACCATTCTGCCCTGCTCATTGCGGATCCGGCGTTGGTCTACCTGTTTGTAGAGGTCTTCGTCTTTCAGTTTGATGGGAGAATTCGGCATATCCGACCAGCGGAGGCCTGCGGGGTGCCCCACGAAGTCGCCTTTCCTTACCTGCCAAACGCCACCGGAACCCATCCAATCGCCCTGGTTTTCGGAGTAGAACAATTCGCCGTCGATCATGCCGAGGCCGCAGGGGGAGCGCATACCTGTAGCCCAGGGCTCCATTTGGCTGCCGTCTGCAGAAATATGCATTACCCAACCGCGCCAGGGAACGCGGCTTTCACCGCGCCACCATTCCTCGTTGCCGAACGCTACGTTGCCGGAAACGAAGAAAGAACCGTCAGGCGCGAGTTTCGGCCCGAAGCTGTATTCGTGGTAGTGACCGGAGAGCGGCCAGGCGTATACGGTTTCGTACACGTCTGCCTTACCGTCGTTATTGGTGTCGGAAAGGCGGGTCAGTTCACCGCGCTGTGCGCAGTACAGGTCGCCGTTTTTGTAAGCGAGGCCCAGCACTTCGTGGAGGCCGCTGGCGAATTTCCGGAAATGCGGACGGCGGCTCGTGGGGTTTTCCACGATGTAGATATCGCCGCGGCGGGTGGCCACGCCCAGGTCGCCGTTGGGCAGCACGGTGAGGCCGCCTACTTCGAGCAGGGTCCCTTCCGGTGCGCTCACCTTCAGGATGCGGAAATAGTCTTCTTCTTTCGGCGTTTCCTGTGCAGAGGAAGACAGTTGCGTCATCAGCGGCAGCAGGCACATCGCCGCTTTTTTAAATATATGCTTCATTGCGATGATTCAGTCATTGGTTTAGAAAAGGATGGAATAGCTCAGCTTGCCGCGAACGGGAACGATGAGTTCCTGTTTGTTGCCGGATGTGCGCACAACGGGTTTGGCGCCGCCGGCATCCGTGATGCGGAGGTAGAACGATTTGCCGTCTACCACGTACAGGTCTTTTTCCACTTGTTCGATTTGTGCGCCTTCGGCCAGTTTGGCGAAAAGGTCGGCCGCGGGGGCGGTCACTTCCAGGTCGCGGGTGAAACCGGAACCGTCGGGCAGGATGCGGATGGCGTCAGACACGTTGCTGCCGAAAGCCTGGTAGCGGAAAGTGGGCCGGTCTTTCTCATCGAGCACATAACCTTTAGGGCGGAAGCTGGTTCCGGCGGAGTCTGCGCTCCAGGCTGCGCCGGCGTCTGCCAGGCGGTTGAGGGTGAAAGCCGTTTGTCCGAAGCGTTGCAGCGTACCAATGGGCCGTGCGGTGCCGTTGCCGCGCTCGTGCCACATGGGAGTGGTTTCGAGGAAGCCGCCGCGCCAGGCCTGAACGAGCATGCCATTGTCGAGATCGTACGTGTAATGTACTTTTTCGGGGCTGCCAACGGATACGGCGTGGGTGATCTTTTCGCGGCCGGGTGCGTCCATGAAGCTGCGCAGGATGGTGGTCTGATCGGCTTCGAGGAGGATGGGATCGGTATTGTCGGGGGTGATGGCGTCACCGAACTGGATTTCGCGGAGACCGTTGCCGGCGATGTAGAGCCCGAGTGTGGGGGCGCCCCAGTCGCCTTCGCGGCCGTAGATGATTTCCACGTCGGAGGAACCTGCGGGAAGGGTAGCCTTACCGCGGCCGTTACCGCCATAACCGGCGATCTGTTTGCCGTTGATGGTGAGGCTGGCGCCACCTCCCTGGGCATATACGCCTACGTTGTAATCACCGGCTTTTTCTACGTTGAGCTTGCCGGTGTAGCGGAGCTGGTAGCCATGAGTGAAGGGGCCGGCGTTCGCGGTGAGCGTAGGCGCGGTGCCCTTTGCTTCGGCTTTGGCCGTAGCTGGATCGAGCTCACGGGCGTTGGCCGCTTTATATACGGTGTAGTTGAGGCCTGTCAGGGTAGGACGGGCGCCGGGGTATTCGGTGATATTGATATTGCGGAAGGCAACGGCGCCATGATCTCCCTGGATGCGCAGGGGGCCTGTGGGGGCTTCGTTGCCGTTGGCGCCGCGGGTGGAGCCCTGGAGCTCTACGTTTTCGTGGATCACGACGCCGTTCAGTTCGGCGCGGATGATGCGGGCGTTTTCGACCTTTTTACCGGACGCGTCGAACCGGGGGGCCTGGAAGGAAACCTTCAGGTGTTGCCAGAGGCCGGGGGCTTTGCTGGCGTTCTGCCGGGGGGCGTAGCCCTGGTAGCCTTGCTGGCCTTCGGGGCGGGAATCGTCCCAGCGTTCGTAGATGCCGCCGTTGTCGGCCGCACGGGGAGCGGGATTGCCCCAGCTGTCGAACAGTTGAAGCTCATACCGTCCCTGGAAATAGATGCCGGAGTTGGAACCTGCGGCCATCATGTAATCGAGCTCGAGGTCGATGTCCCCATGCTCTACATTGGAGTAAAGATCTTGTCCATGCTGCTTTTTGCCGGGTTGGTTAACCAGGACGCCGGTGCCTTTGGCGGTTTCGAGGGTGTTGGGTTTCCCGAGCCGGGCGGCTACGTCGCCGGCGATCTGCCAGGTCCCGCCGGGTTGCCGGAAGGCGGAAAGGTCCGTAAGCGGCCATTTCCCGGATTGCGCTGCAGCAGGCTGGGCCAGCATCAGGCCGGCACCGCATGCATACAAAAAGCCGATCATGGACCGGCTTACAAAAGTGCGATTCGATTTTTGTACCATAGTTGCTCAAAATAATTATTGTTGTTGGGTTTGAAGGCAAAATATTACGGATGGTAAAGCGTGTTCCCTACCCTTCTGCCGCCGCTTGGCTATATCGTTTTAGCATGAAAACGTTTGACTCGCCTGAAAAATGGGCAATTGGCGTGGCAAAACGCTTTAGCTAAACGGGCCGCAACCCGCCTGTCCCACTTAGCGTACAACCTACATGAACGGCCGGAAAGCGGTGCCGGCGGTAAAACAGGGGGCCCGGGCCGGTAGTGCTTTTTCGCCCGAAAATCGTCCTGCACCCGCTCCCACCGGCCAGTCCGTACCGGTTACTTCCGGAAAAAGCCGCGGGCAGATGCCCGCGGCATTCAAATGGTTAATGGAGATGCAAAGTGGAAAGCGTTTGGCAGGTCAGTTGACCGGTATCGTCTTATCCCTGAACACCCATCCCACATGGTTCTGATCGTAAGACGAAAACGAAACCGGCGTCAGGTATTGCAGGTTATCGAACCGCTCATTGTAATTGTAAGGGTCCACCCCGCTGTAGCTGGAACCCGCGAGTTTCTTCACATACACGGCCTCTGCCACGATATCCGCCGGGATGTTCACTTCCATGAAAGATTGCATGTTCGTTTGCCGGGAACCGGTAACCGCCCCTACAAAGAGCCCTGGCTATCGTAAAACCGCATCCCGACATATACCGTTTCGTTCGTATACAGGTAATTAACGGGGCTGTACACCCAACTGAACCGGAAGTAATGCCGCTCGATGTTCGACCATTGCTCCAGCATCTGCGAGCCCTTCATTTCCGACAGGGCACCCTTGATCGGCGTTCCCGACCCGCCCGGCGGCGGATTCACGCTGAGGCTCGTTGTGGCGGCATTGCCAAGGTTGTCGTCCACCTTCACCGAAACGGAATAGCGGCTGGTCGGCACGTTGCCGGCCGATAACTGGAAATAAGCCGTGCTCGTTGATCCGGAGGCCCACATCCACCCGTGATCGATATGGCCATTGTAGGTGGTGGTCGTTTCGAGCCGAGTGGCGGACCCGGATATAGCTTACTTCATCGTCATCGTTTCGTCGAACAGCGTACGATGCGTGGCACCGGGCTGGTTCATCCAGTATTTCACCTGCAGCACCTTGGCGACAGGATCGTATTTGTTGACGCCGGAAGGATCGAGCTGGGCGGAGCGGTCGTTACCCGAAGGCTGCCCATATTTGTTCACCACCGCCGTCACCTTGTTCGCATCGTCTATCGTAAATACCACCCCGAAAGAACCGTAGTATGAGGGCGATCCGCCGTTCAGTATCTTATGGAACACATCATGCGTCTGGTCATCATCCACCAATTCCAGTGTGTGGGCATTCACCTGCCGCAGCGTTATGTTCCAGGGATAAGGCCCCGTAAGCGTGGCATTCGTGTAATCGGTCATGTTCCCCGAACAAACAAAGCTGCCGGAAGCGGGATGCACCGGCACCGTGGCCTCGGCAAAAAAGGTATCGATACAGTTCTCCGGGACATATGCCGTCCGCAGCACCAGCGACCTCGCCTCCGGAAGGATGTCTGCCAGCGTATCCGAAAAGGCAGCCATATCCGTAAATCGTTTCTGTGCCGCTGCGCCTCCGGTGTTCCGGTATTTCACGTCGGTAAACCTGCAGGTCGCATCCACAGGAAAAAATTGCAGCGCAAAGCCTTTCCGGCAATTGGCCGCCTGGATTTTCCGGATAAACAGCTCCGATTCGAACCGGCTGCCGAGCGCCCGCCCGCTGACGATCGCAGATTTAGGGGTAGACCCGGTGCCGTCTTTATAGGCGGCCACGATCTCGAAAGTATAATCGCCTTCCGTCAACTGCGGGACGATCACTTTCATCACGGCCTGTTGCCGGTCTGGCGCCACTTCCATCTTCCGCTGCCGGTTATTCCAGTACAGGATGTATTTTGAAATGTTCGGGTCCCTGGATTGGGTGAACTGTACTTCGATCCGCTCCCTTCCGGCATGCGTTTCCAATTGGTACGGCACGCCAGGGTACATCAGTTCGCCATTCTCCATGTAAGGCGCATAGGCGTTGTCCATTTTTGTGCAGCCGGCCATCAGGGCTACCGCGAGCGTCATCAGCAAATATTTTTGAATCATGCGATTGTTTTTTTGATGTGTGGAATCGGGGTCACTGGTAATCGCCCATGAACTTGAGGGAAGAGATCTCCATCCCCAGGCCACCGCTGAAAGTTTCGAGCAATACCAGCCTGAAATAACGCATGGGCACGGCCGGCAACGGCATGGTAAATTCCGAGCCGCTGTCTATCACTTCATAATCGGCCGCGTTCTGTTGGCCGTAAGGCAACCCGGAGGGTTTCACCAGTTCGTACACGCCGCCGATCTGCGTCCAGCTGCCGTCGAGCGCGCCATCGGGATTGGGGTTCATGCTGCCGTATATTTTAAAGAATTTCAGCGTGCCGTTCCTGAATTCGGCCCCGCCGTTTTTACGCATGTAATACCGGAAGCGGCTCAATACGATGGGCTTGCCCATGTCTATCGTGATCCGCGGCGGCATGGAATCGTTGGCGTTCTTCACGCCGTAAAAAGAATAGTCAGCGGCGCGGTATGGATTGCGGAGGGGCACGTTGAGGTCGGAGCCGCAGCATGCGGTCTGATCACCGGGCAGCACGAGCGCCTTCATGATGGTACGGTCGAGCTCCACTTCGTTCATCGTCCGCACGGTTGCCCAAACGGTATCAGACGTGTTACCCCAGCGGTCGCGCACGCAGGCGCCATACCGGCGGTCGCCCGGCGAGAAGCCGCGCATGGAAAAATTGCCTGCCGTATTCTTCGTGTAATGGGTGTAGACGTATTCGCCTTTCCCGATGGTATCCACGAGCGAAACGATCGCGATTTCACCGCCGGTCGGGTTTTCGAACGCGATATTCGCTCCGCCGAAATCCCCGAAAACCTTCAACGAGGCCTTTACACTCTGATACGGCGGGATACCGGGATGGACGGTCACTTCCACCGGGTCAGACTTCACTTCGCTGCGGCTCACGGTGGAAAGCGTCACCTTGTAGTCTCCCTCCCGTTCGAACCCTTTCACGACGATGGTATCTGTATAAAACGACGATTTCACCTGTTGCGACGCGCTGGCATTGATTTTGAAATCGGCCTGCACATACAACACTTCCGGCTCGGCCGGGATGTCGTACACAATCGTTGCGCCGCCCGGAAAGTTGGTGACGCGCACGTTCTTCACGGGCGAAGGCTTTTTGCCGCTATTGTAAATGGGGTCCCTGTCTGTACCGGTCTGTTTCTGGCAGGCAGAAACGATCATGCCGGCCAAAAGCAGCAGGCTATATGTGATATAATGGGATGTCTTCTTCATGTTTCTTGATTTGATGTTGGAAAAGCGGGATTACCAAAGCGGGTTCTGCACGAGGTTGGGATTCACGTTCAGGTCGCGCTCCGCGATCGGCGCGAGGAATTCCCTGTACGTGTTGTTGGGCGTGTAGAGGGTGCGCATCCGGTAGAACATGGCGGGTGTGTTCTGTTGGATATCCCAGCCGGTGACCGGGCGGTTCATATAATCCAGCCGTTTCCAGCGGCGCATGTTCCAATAGTTTTCCCCTTCGAAGATGAATTCCGCCATCGTTTCGTGCTGGATGATGCCGCGGAGGCCTTCTTTGATGCGGGCCTGGAGGGATTGCGGGAGTAATTGGCCCAGGATTCCACAACGCCTTTGAGGCCTGCCCGTGCGCGAACGCTGTCGAGATACTGGTAAGCCCTTGCACCGGGGCCTTCCGTCTCGTTCAGCGCTTCCGCATACATGAGGTAGAGCGCGGTAAGGCGGATCGCCGGCCAGGCATAGGAATCCGGCGCGTAGGAACCTCCGTCGCCGGAAGTTTTCCAACTCACCATCTTCTTCGGCCAATAACCGGTAAATGAAGTCCGGGACAACCCGTTCGACGAAGAAGAGCCCCACATCGTATTGATGTACAGCAGATTATCTTCATTCGACCGCTGTTTCATGAAATACGAGGAACCGTCGAACGCCAGGTCGGCGTAAAACCGGTATTCCCGGTCGATGTTGAAAGCGGAAGTCGTGTAGTTGGGTTTCAGGATGGCGCGATGCGTGGCGGGAACGGTTTTGAGCGTGGTGTAGCGGTTGGCGTAATCCCAGGAAGGATCTTCGTCGATGGGCACACCGTTTTTCGTATAAAATATCTCGCAGGCTTTCATATTGGCGGCCCACAGGGAGATGGTGTAGGAATATACATCGTTCCTGGGCGCGCATTGCCGCTGCAGGGCACCGGTGCTGCTGTGGGTGAGCGTCCAGATCACTTCGGAATTCCATTCTTCGGTAACGGCACCGCGGATGTCCATACAGATGCGGGTAGAATCGCCGATATCCTTCATATCGAAAGGCTTAACGAACCGGTGGAGCTTGTATCCTGCATCGTGCGCGGCGGCGATGGCTTCTTCGCACGCTTTGGCGGCCAGCGTCCATTTTGCGGCGCTGAATTCGGGACTGAACAGGGGTTGTGAGGTTGTGTGGCCGAAACCCGCGTAGTCCTTGTTCCCGTTGAAAAGCGGGCTCGCGTTCAACATCAGCGTATAGGCGCGGATGGCCAGCGCGATGGGCTGCGTCATTCTCCCCAATTCTTCGCGCTGGTTGGTGATGATGAGCGGAAGGTCGGCCCGGGCTTCGTCCAGCAGTTGCACGATATAGGTCGCCACTTCGTCTACCGGTTGGCGTTTCACGCGCACGGCCTCTACATCCGCCGAAATGGGAAGGCTTTCCTTCACGATGGGGATAGGCCCGTACATCCGCAGCAGCCAGAAATGGTAGAACGCCTTCAGCGTTTTCACTTCGGCGATCCAGCGTTTCCGCTCGGGCTCTTGTATGTCGGGGACTTTATGAATGTTGGCCAGGAAGGTGTTGCAGGTACGGATGGCGATGAACATGGGCGTTCCGCCATAATCGCCGCCGCCGCTCCAGTAATTGGCGATCGGGTTTACGATATTTTGGTAATCGTACGCCAGCTCTATGATGGAATTGCGGACACCCGACTGAGAGCCGGGATACGGCGTCGAAATCTCGCGGGAGCCCAGGATGGCGTAGTTGGCAGACACATCGCCGAGTTGCGGGATATAGGAATAACAGGTGAACAGGTATTTTTTGGCGGTGGCGCGTAGCTGGAAAGCCTGGTCGAGCGTAGGAACGTTATCCGGGATGATGTCCAGATACTTGTTGCAGGACGCCATCGTGGCCAGGCACGCCACCAGCAGAATGCGTATGATCTTCATGGTAATTTTCATTTTCGTGTCAGGATGTTGAAGGATTGCGGGGATTATTTGAGAGACAGCATCACGCCGGCGTTGAATACCCGCTGGATGGGATAACCAAGTCCATTGCCGCCCATTTCCACATCCCAGAGATTAAATTTGCTGAAGGTGAAAAGATTGTTCCCGTTGAGGTAGAACCGTGCATTGGTAAGCCGCAGCCTTTTCATGAGGTAGGCGGGCAAAGTGAACCCGACTTCTGCAGATTTGATCCGTAACAGGGCGCCGTTGCGCATGAACCAGGTGCTCGTCTGGATGTTGTTGTCGTTTTTACCGATGCTCAGCCGCGGCCAGAGCGCATAAATATTCTGGTTGTCTTCGCTCCAATGGTTATCTGCCCACACTTTCAGCAATTGCCGCTGTTCGTCGATGAAGGGCGAAGTTTTGTCGGCATCGATCCAGAACGATTCGCGGGCGAGCCCCTGGAAAAATACCGAGACGTCGAACCGGCCGAAGCCGGACGAAACCCCGAAGCCATACACGATCTCCGGCGTTGTAGGGAAACCGATGGGCGCCTGGTCGAGCTCGGTGATCTGCCCGTCGCCGTTCAGGTCGCGGTACTTGATGTCTCCACCGCCGTAGGGGCCGAAGTTCTGGCGGGGCGAGTTCCTGGCATCGAGATCGTCTACGAACAGCCGCTCGGCGATATACCCCCATTGCTGCCCGAGCGAGCGGCCCACGTGAAGTTTGTTGGATTCCTTATACTGGGGCTCCTCATACACGTCGAAGGCGCTGGTGGCGTACGTGAAGTTGGCCATGCCCTTCGCCCACCATTTGCGGGTGATCTGGTGGTTGAAATCCATCGCAAAATCGATCCCCTGCGAATGCGCTTTCCCCACATTGGCGCGCGACATAGCCGAAAGCCCCATCGTAGTGGGGATCGAGGCGCGGTCCATCAGGATATTGGACCGGTGCTCCCGGTAAACATCCATTTCGATGTTCAACTTGCCCATTACCGACATTTCCATCCGCAGATTCGTTTTCGCGGCTTTCTCCCATGTGATGTCGTTATTGGCATACCGGGAAACGCCAATCCCCGACAGCGAGTAATTCTTCAACGTGCCGAACGTCATGCCCAATCCACCGGCTTTCATGTCTACGTTCGACAGATAGAAGAAACGATCTGTAGGGTCGCCGATCGCATCGTTCCCCACAAGCCCGTACGTGGCCATGAATTTCAACCTGGAAATCCAGCTTTTGTATGGCTCCCAGAATTTCTCCTCCGATACCGTGTAACCGACGCCTGCAGACGGGAAGAACCCGAACCGGTGGGATTTATGGAAACGTTCGGACCCGTTGTACCCGAAGTTGAACTCCAGCGCATACCGGCCGTCATACACATAAGTGGCGCGGCCCGACACACCTACGTTCCGGAAAGGCAGCGAGCCCTGCAGCGTTCCCGCGTTACCGGTAAGACTGCTTTTGGCAATGCCTACCAATGTGCCGCCCAGGCTATGCACCTTGTCGAACATACGGCTGTAATCGACCGCCAGCTCGCTGTAAAAATCGGCCGACAGCGATTTGGCACCTTCCTTATAATCGAGGTATTCCGTACCGGCCGGCGCGTCGGACTGCCCGTCTTCCAGGTTGATGGGCCGGATGGAATAGCCTTTCGTGGCGTAATCGTAATTGTAAGCGATATAGTAGAACGGATTGTACGCGCGCGAGACGCCAAACGCGCCGTTCCGCTGCACGTTTATCATTCCCCGGGCAGACAGGCCCTGGGTGATGAAATGCAGTTTCTGGTTCAACCCGATCTGTGCATTGATATTGTAGCGGCTGGACTCCTGGTAGCCTTTCATGAGGTCCGCATATGGATTGTTATACTTTCCTTCCGCCGCGTTGCCGAACATGATGTGCTTCACGTACCGGGTTTCGTCTGTAGGATGGTAGTAAGCCGGGAACAACACAGAATTCGACTGCATGATCTGCGCATAAATATCCGCGCCGCCTTTCAACGGGCCGTTATAATCATCGAAGCTGCCAGACAGCCGCGCGATCATTTCCGTGGTGGGCGTGAGGTTGATGTTGATATTGCTGCGGATGGAGTAGGATTTGAGTTTGGAGTTGCTGTTGAAATTGTTCTTTTTATCCACCTTCATGATACCGTTATCGATGTTCATGGAACCTGAAACGTAATAACGCGCCACTTTTCCGCCGCCGCTGAGGCTGAGATTGAAGCGCTGGTTGTTCGTGGAATTCTTCAGCAGCATTTTCTGCCAGTCCGTCGAAGGGAAAACCACCGGATCTGTGCCTTTCCGGGTATTTTCGATCTTGTCTTTGGAATACAGCAGCCCGCCCAGCGGGTTCCTGGTGAGGATGGCTTCGTTGGCGAGCTCCATGTAGGTGATGGGGTCTGCCATTTCCACGTTGCGGGTAGATTGGGAAAGGGAATTTTCTGCGCGGAACGAAAGCGTGACGCTTCCCTCCTGCCCCTGTTTGGTGGTGATGAGGATAACGCCGTTGGCGCCTTTGGAGCCGTAGAGCGCCGTAGCCGTTGCGTCTTTCATGATGGAAAAACTCGCGATGTCGTCTACCTGCAGCCGCGCCAGGTCGGTGGAGGAGGATTCGATATTATCGATGAGGATAAGGGGGATTTGCGGTATCCGAATGTGGTTACGCCCCGCACGAAGAAATCGGCGTTATCGAAGCCCGGTTCGCCGCTGCGCTGGAAGGCGATCACACCCGCCAGGCGCCCTGCCAGTGCGTTCGTTAGGTTACTGACGGGGATTTTCAGCTCGGAGGGTTTGATGGTGGTTACCGCCCCTACAACTTCCGACTTCTTCTGCCGCCCGTGCGCTACGATCACCACTTCTTCCACTTTCCCTTCTACCGGCTTCAACGCAACCAAAACGGGCCCGCTGCCGGTTACTGCAACATCCTGCGGCTCATATCCGATGTAAGATACCACGAGCACAGCGCCTTTTTCGGGCACTTCGAGGGTAAACCGGCCGAGCGCGTCGGTGGCTACGCCTTTCGCCGTGCCTTTCAGTTTAACGGTCGCCCCCGGCAAGGGCATGCCATGCTCGTCTGTGACGGTGCCTTTCAGCGTGATGACGGTCATTTCCGGGACGGGGCCGGGCGCCGCGGCGCGGGGAACGGCTTTGGTGATGACGATGGTGCGGTCTACGATCGCGTAATCAAGCTGCAATCCCTCCAGGCAGCTTTTCAATGCGACATCGAGCGGCTTGTCGCGGATGTCCACATCGATCCGGCCCGCATCTTTCAACAATTCATCTTCAACGAAGAACTGCATGCTGGTTTGCCGGTTGATTTCCCGGAAGATCTGTTTCAACCGCATATTCCTGCCCGACAGGGTGATCTGCTGACTGTAGCTGCTGGCGCTAACCTGCATACAGACCCCGGTTAATAAAAATGCCGCTGTTAGTTTCATGGCCAATTTTGAATAGAAGCGATTACCGGGCCGCCATGGCCGGTTCGACTTTGGTTGTAAATGCATACATTTGTTTTAGGCCGTTTTGCTTTGGCATCACGGTAGTTGGTTGATAAATAAACTTTCCGACAATCGTTTATGACCGGCTTCATCTGCCGGCGTCACCCAATGGCATAGCCGTTCCGTCTTCCTCACGGAACGGTTTTTTATTTTGGGCGCAGCCAGAATTTTGAAATTCGGGTTATTGTTTTACCAGGATTATCCTGCCATTCAACTCACATTTTACGCCGGCCAACTGCATGTATTTCAGTACGTCCCCGAGGCTTCCGCTCCGGCGCATGATCCCTGAAAACCTCCGTCCGGCGGCACTTCCGGCGTACTGGACCTCCACATCGTACCATCGGCCGACTTCGCGCATAATATCTCCCAGCAGCTGGTTATCGAAATGGAACATCCCGTTCCTCCAGGCCGTGGCGGCTTCTACATCGGCCGGCGCCACGGTTAACACGCCCTGCCGGGATACGCCCTGCTCGCCGGGCCGCAGCATCGCACTGTCGGCCCCTGCGGCAAACCGCACCGACCCTTCCACCAGCGTCACTTTCGTGTCTATCTCGTCTGCATATGCTTTCACGTTAAACTTCGTTCCCAGCACGGAAACTTTCATCCCGCTTGCCCGCACTTCGAAAATCGATCCCTGCCGTTTCGCCACTTCGAAATAGGCCTCACCGCTGACTTCCACCGTTCTCACTTCGCCGAACACGGTCGGGAAGCGGATGGAGGAAGCTGCATTTAGCCAGGCCCTGCTCCCGTCGGGAAGCACGATGGCATAGGTGCCGCCCTTCGGTGTGACGATCGTATGGAAAACTGGTTCCGCATCCACCGCCTGCTTTTTATACGACAACATTCCGCTATCGACTTTAGACACGGCCGCTCCGCCCTGCTGCGCCAACATGCCGTTCCCCGCGCTATCCAGCTGTATGACTTCGCCGTTCCCCAGAACGAGCACGGCCTTGTTACCTGCCGGAACAGGCGGCGCGGTCCATTTCACCTGTACCAGGCCCGTTTCGGAACGCCCTGCGTTCAGTGCCCACAAGCCCCCGACCATCAGCAAAACCGCCGCAGCCGCGGCAGGCAGCCAGCGATACACGCGCGCCCGGCGGTGCATCGGCAGGTGGGCGAACAAGCGGCTGCGCAACTCCGCGTCCGTAAAACCGTCGAACCGGCCGGAAGCCAGGTCTTCGGCCAGGCGATCATCCAGCTCATCGATATGGTCTGGCAACAAGCGGAACAGTGCGTCTGACTCTGCATCGGTCAGGTTACCGCTGAGGTATTTTCGCAACAGGATGCTGAACTCCGGGCTTGCGCCGTTTTCATGCTTCATGGAACATCAGGTATGTGATCAGGTATAAAGACACCGGTTAAGACAAAGTGTACCAGTGCCAGTGATAAATTTCTGCGGCGAGGAGGAAAATGAGTTGGACGGCATGTCCCTGTTTTTTTACATAAGCGCGGATAAAGGCCATCGCTCTGGCGAGGTGGTTCCGTACCGTGTTCCGCGAAAGCCCCAGTTCGGCGGCGGCATCGTTGAGGCTGATACCCTGCTCCTGGGTAAGGCGAAATACGGCCCGTTGCTGGGCCGGCAACTGCAGCAGGGCCTCTTCCAGTATCTCGAGGGATTGTTTGCGGATGATGGCGGATACCGGTGCCGGCGGACCAGCTTCGTCCCCGGCCAGTAACTGTTCCCGGATGAATGCGCGTTCCCTGGCGATATTGCGCAAAACATTGAGCATATGATTGCGCGTGAGGATAAAGATGTAAGATTCCAGCTGGTTGACGGCAGGAAGGGAAGCGCGTTTGGTCCAGAGTTTCAGGAAAACGTCCTGCACGGCTTCTTCTGCCAGCGTATGCGACTTTGTGTAAGCTACGGCCACTCCATAGATCCTGTCGGAATATCGTTCGAAGAGCCGGCGGAAAGCAGGCTGGTCGCCATTGGCCAGCAGTTCCAGGTAATTATGGGTTTCAGCGATCACGTGGAGTACATTGAAAAATTAGACGATACCTATTTCAGTCCTTGTTTCATGGCAACACGTGAATGGCGGCAGGGGCTTCAGCCTTCGTGGACCAGGCACCCGGCCCGGCAGCATATAGCATCGGTGCGTTCATATCGTCTGCGGTTAGTGGTGTTTGCACGGGATAACGATGCCCGTATTCCGAAGATACCCCGTAAACACAGGCCGGATCTGGCCGATTTTGATGATTTTTGATGCTTTTTTTGCGGATACCGGAGGGGGAAGAGCACGCAAAGACGTTACTGAACGGGAAGCACTTTCAACAAAAGCGTTCCCTCTTCGGTGAAGTTATGTGTCAGCGTACCGGTGGCTGAAAGTTGTTGCAGGAATGCGCTCAGGGGCAACTGCCGGTCGAGGCGACAGGAGAACCGGGCCACCCCTTCTACCTGCACTTTCAGGCCGTACCATTGCCCGATTGCGTCGGCGATGGCGGACAGCGATGCGTCTTCAAAATAATAGGCACCTTCCTTCCAGCCAACGACTTCCCGCGTTGTAAATCCTTGTTCGGTCATACCCCCGCTTTCCGTCCAAGAAGCTTCCCGGCCGGGGGACAATTGCAATTCCAATCCATTCCGCCGGACTTTCACGGCGCCGCTGAGCAGGGAAACACTTGCTTCACCGGGTTTATAGGCTTTCACATTGAAAGTAGTGCCGAGAACGGTCACTTCTCCCCCGCCCGACCGTACCACGAACGGCCTTTCGGGATCGGGCGCCACATCGAAAAAGGCTTCGCCGGTCAGTTCCACCGTTCTGCCGCCAGCTCCAAAATCTGCCGGAAAACGCAGTGTGGAGGCGGCGTTCACCCAAATGGTGGATCCATCGGGCAGTTTCACGCGGTAGTCTCTGCCGGGGGGAACGTATAGTGTGTTCATTTTGCCCGTAGGCGCATCTTCCGCCGGGGCGATCTCCATGCCGGAGGGCTCCATATTCAGGCCCTTGACAGCAGCCGGCGCGCCGGCCAGAATCTCCCGGCCGCCGGCCAGAACGAGCCGTACTTCCGCGGAAGCGATAGTTGCGGCGGCGGGTGCGGCAGGGCGGAACAGGAAATAACAGATGCCCATCCCTATGGCAGCAGCGGCAGCAACGGAGTAATACAGCTTCCGGCGGCGTGCAACGGGCTTCACCGGAAGGGATGGCCAGTCGATCGCTGAAGCGCGGGCAAACCCGTTGGCCAGGTCGCCATCGCTGAAGCGGGCGCGGTATGCGTCCCAGGTTTGCCGGACGGAGGGGTCCGTGGCGATCCGGTCTTCGAGCAGACGGTCGTCTTCCGGAGCAATTACCCCTCCCAGCTTTTCGCTCATCAACTGCATTAAATATTCTTCTTCCATGCTATTTCGGTAACAAAACACGAAACCGGCCTCCGCGGGTGAATGCGGAGCCGGCTATTTCAACATGCCGCGCAGATCGCGCAGCGCCAGCGTCATATGTTTCTTGACGGATTCCTCGCTGATGCGGAGCGCCCGGGCGATCTCGCGGCGGGAACGCTGTAAAATATATCCCATGAGAAAAACCTTCCCCCGCATTTCCGGCAATTTGCCGATGGCTGTTTTCAGGCGTTCCTGCAATTCTTTTTCGGCGATACGGTCGTTGGCCTCCACCATACCGGGCATGGGCAATTGCGCCTGCCGTTTCCTCATCACCTTATTCCGTTCCAGCCGGTTGAAACAACGGTTGCGGATGCTGACGTAGAGGAAACCCTTGAGATGCCGCAGATCGGTGAATTCGCGCTGCATTTCCTTCTGCCAGTAATCGAGAAAAAACTCCTGCACGATCTCTTCAGCTTCCGCTTCATTTTCGAGAATGCCCAAAGCAGCCACCCACAACCATTTCCGGAATGCGGTATAGATGTATTCGAATGCTGCGGCATCTCCCTTCCGGAGCAGTTGCAACAAATCGTTCGGCTGATCTGCGAATGTCATAGCATATTGTATCTACCGGCGTGTGAAAATACAGTGCCTCACACTGTTTGCGCAACAGACCGGAAAATGATAAAAAAAACTTAATGCTGGAGAAAAAAGGTGTCCGCTAAACGGAAAAGAAAGTATGTTGCTAAGATACTACATCCGGCTTAACAATTAGTTCAAATTGCCGCGTTAACCCATCGGATTTTTTTCCTGTCTTATAAAAAAACCGCGCTTTCAGAAAAACCGCGAATGTTCGAGCTTCAAAAAAAACGATCACAACCTTAACTAACGTTTAACAACCGAACCTCATGAAATTAGCTCCTGCCAAGGCATTGCGCTTATGCGCGATGTTATGTACCATGCTGTGCCTGTACGTTTCGGCACAGGCCATTCCGCCGGAATACAAGGTTACGCTGAAAGCGAACCAGCAGGAAATGAAGACCGTTCTTCGTGCCATCGAAGACCAGACCGGACTTTATTTCATGTTCAACACCAACATGATCCAAATGCAGGAAAAAGTGAGCATCCATGTGCAATCGGTGAAGCTGGAAGATGTGCTGCAACAGTTGTTCGCTTCGCGCGGCATCAGCTGGTCGATCATCCAGAAAGCCATCGTGCTGAAAAATGCGGCGGCCACGCCTGCTCCTAAAAAAGAACCGGTGATGCGGGCGGTCAGCGGCACCGTTTCCGACGAAAACGGCTCCCCATTGCCCGGCGCCACGCTGCTGATCAAGGGCACCAACATCGGTACCCTTTCCAACGCCAACGGCGGGTTCGTCCTCCCCGGCGTGCCAGCCAGTGCAACGGTGCTGCTGGCGCGCTTTACCGGGTTCAAACCCCTGGAAATGCCCATCGGTGACGATCCTATCAAGGTGACATTGCAGCGCAGCGTGAGCAACCTCGACGAAACGGTCGTAGTCGCCTACGGCACCACCACCGAACGCTCCACTACCGGCGCCATCAGCGTCGTGAAAGGAGAACAGATCCAGACACTGCCCAACCGCTCGTTCGACAAGAGCCTCCAGGGCCTGGTGCCGGGGCTTCGCATTTCCGGGGGCACCGGGCAGCCCGGCGGCGGCCTCAGCAACATGGTGCTCCGCGGGATATCCACGGGCACCGAAGCACTTGGCGGGTCTACCGTCCGCAATCCGCTCATCGTGATAGATGGTGTCCCGGTTTTGCAAGACCCGTTTTCCCTCATGGAAACCGTCGACACCTATACGCCGGTCAGCAACCCGCTTGCACAGATCAACCCGGCCGACATCGCCGAAATCAGCGTGCTCAAAGATGCCGCGGCCATCGCGCTGTACGGTTCCAAGGCCAGCAACGGCGTGATCGTAGTAACCACGAAAAAAGGGACCGTTGGAAAAGCCACTTTCACCTTCAATCAGCAAACGGATTTCAGCTCCCGCCCTCCCGCGAAAATCCGGTTCATGGACCAACAGGAATACCTGAAATTATTGTATGAGACCTACCGGCAAACCGATCCCGTCCGCAACACCGACAGCTACATCCGTGCCGACCTTTTCAAAAAATTCCCCTACCGCGTCAATGGGCCGGATACTTCTTTTTACGATGCGACCGACTGGAAAAAACTCCTGTACCGGGATGCCGCCGTTACCCTGGCCAACAATCTTTCCATTTCCGGAGGTTCCAACACCCAGCGGTATTACATCAACCTGGAGCATACCCACCAGGACGGGATCGCCCGAAGCACGGGCTTCAACCGCTCATCCCTCCGTGTGAACCTCGATAACAAACCGGCGAACTGGATCAAACTGGGGGTCAATTCCACGCTGTCCTACACCACACAGTCCATCGCCGACAACACCGAATTTTCCAGCTCCGGCATCGGGCTTACCGACGCACTGTCTCCCCTGATCCCCAACCGGCTGGACAACGGCAACTATAACCTGCTGCTTTCCTGGGGCGCCAATGCTGCGGGCTCGCTCACTACGCAGAACCCCGCTGCCGCCAATGAGTTCAATTTTCACCGCACCAAAGCCCACCGCGCCCTGGCCAGTCTGACCAGCGAAATTTCCTTTCTCCGGTATTTCAGTTTCAATACTTTGCTCGGTGTCGATTTCATGCAAACGGAAACGCGCAAGAAAAACAGCCCCATGTTCCGCGGGCCGGCCGGCTTCGGCTCCCTTTCCAATTACGATGTGCGCAGAAGCGGCATCGTTTCCACCAACACCCTTAATTTCAACAAGCTGATCGGCCGATTTCACCACATCAGCGCGCTACTTTCCCAGGAAGCGCGCATCCAGGAAGAAAACAACAGCCAGATTTCGGCAAAGGCGACGGACGCATACACCAATCCCGACCTGAACGATATTTCCAGCCAGGGATACAACCGCGCATCGGCCATCCAGCGGTCCAGCAGCACGAAACTGCTATCCCAATTCGGCCAGCTGGAATACAATTTCCGTGAAAAATATTACCTGTCCGGCAGCTGGCGCCGCGACGGCGTTTCGGTTTTCGGCAGCAACAATCCCTGGGCCAACTACGGATCGATCGGCGGCGCCTGGATCGCCTCATCGGAAAGGTTCCTGCAAAACATCACGCCCGTGGTCAACTTCCTGAAATTCCGCGGAAGCATCGGCCTGTCGGGCAATACCGCCGCGCTGAATTCCTATATGGCATATCAGCAACTCTATAACTTCACCTACCTGGGAAAAACGGCGCTGGTGACCGACGGCTCTACGCCCGGCAACCCGTCTATCGAATGGGAAAAAACCAGTCAATGGGACGCCGGCATGCAGATGGGGCTCTTCAACAACCGGATTTACCTGGAAGCCGACTATTACTATAAATTCACGAAGAACCTCATTTTCAGTGCGCCACTGCAAAGCTTTACGGGCTTCCTGAGCGTGAACGATAATATCGGCGACATGCGCAACAGCGGAATAGAACTGTCGCTTAAGGCGGATGTGCTACGGAATACCCGGTTGAAGTGGAACCTTTCCGCCAACTGGTCGCGCAATTCGAACAAACTGATAAAGGCCAACGGGCAACACTTCCTTACGCTCATCAATCCGTTGATGGCAATAGAAGTGGGAAGGGAATTTTCGTCGTTTTACCTCCCTGTTTGGGCCGGGGCAAACCCGGACGACGGCAAACCGCAATGGCTGAATGCGGAAGGCAAACCCACCGGTGTATATACCGAAGCCGCCAAACAATTCCAGGGGCAATCCCAACCGAAAGGCTTCGGCGCAGTCACCAATACGCTTTCCTGGAAGGGATTGAGTTGCCTCTTCCAGTTCCAGTACCAATATGGCGGACAGGTCTATAACGAACAATACCGCAATTATTATTCAGACGGGCAACGCGCCTACATGAACGCGCCGGCCGATGTGGCCAACCGCTGGCAAAAACCAGGCGACGTTTCCGACAATCCTGTCAGGCTCATCGGCAACACCCAGGGAGGCTTTCGGCATTCCACCCGTTACCTGTACAAATCCGACTATATCCGGCTGCAACTGGTTTCACTTTCCTGGAATTTCCCCAAACACCTGACCGACCGCCTGCTGCTCCGTTCGCTGCGCGTTTTCGGACAGGGCAGCAATCTTGCCCTGTGGAAACCAGCTTCAGGTATCGATCCCGACCAGATCAATCCCGGTGGCGCCGTCGCATTTTCCTATCCGAATGCCCGCACATGGACCATTGGGCTCAACACTTCATTTTAAATCTTATCCAACATGAAAGCTGCCAACGCGATCCTATATTTTTTCCTCGTGGCCGTGATGGCCATTTCGTGCGGAAAATCGTTCCTCGACAATCCGCCGCGCGATGTAATTCTCAGAGAAGCATATGCCAAAGACCTGCATTCCTGCCAGGAACTTTTAAATGGTTCCCACGTAGAGCTCGTTTCGGCACTTGGGCTGCTGGGCCTGATGTATGGCGACCTTATGGCAGACAACATCAAGCCGTTCGAAAGCCAGACGTATTTTTCCGAATTCTACAAATGGAACCTGCATGCAACCCGGGAAAGCGATCAATCGAGCGGATCGGAACTCAATGCCAACTACCTCGTGTACCAGCTATACTCCGTTGCCCGGTCTACGAGTTTCATCATTGAAAGAGCGACAGGCTTCCGGAAGGAAGACCCTCAATGGTCAGACCAGATCGTGGGATCGGCGATGACCATCCGCGTGCTGGTCCATTCCGCATTGCTCAATATACTCGCCCAGCCGGCCAATTTCACTTCGCAGGGAGCACATGCAGGTATCGTTTATGTGACATCCTCCGACTGGACACGCCCTCCCGCTCTTGGAAGGGAATCTGTTGGGGCCGTTTATGGCCATCTGCAGGAGGAATTGAAGAAGGCTGCCGCGCTCATGGGCCCTATCAAAGACGAAAATACGGCCTTCAGCCGCGACATGGCATATGCGTTACTGTCCCGCATCAGCCTCTATGCCGGGAACTATACCGGTGCCCTGGAAGCGGCTAAAAAAGCGCTGGAAGGGCATCCGCTGCTGACGATCGAAAAAGGTTACCCAGACGGCATGTACCGTAGCCTGAAGATGTCCGAAAGCGAGTCTTATTACCAGTTACTCCCGGCCATCAGCAACGAGCTGGGCAACAATGGGTACTCCACCGGCTTCCCTAGCTACCTGTACCGGTACAAAATTTACGGCGCAGGAGCGGACATTGCCGCGAGCCTGCAAACCGATCCTGCAGATGTCAGAAGCGGATGGGTAACGAAGGAAGGAGACAACTGGAGCATCACCAAGTTCCCCATGGGCGTGGTACCGGACGTGGATATTCCCGAAACGTCTTATTTCCTGCCCATCGTCCGTGTATCGGAAGTGGTACTGAATGCCGCGGAAGCCGCATATTACCTGCAGCAGCCGGCGCAGGCGCAAATGTACCTGAACCAGATACGGCTCCGCGCACGGCCGGGGGCGCTGCCGATCATGCCGACCGGAACGGCGCTTCAGGACGCCATCCGGACAGAACGGAACAAGGAGCTCGCTTTCGAGGGCAGCCGCCTTTTCGATCTCCTCCGCTGGAAAATGGCGGTAAAACGTTCGGACCCGGCCGATCCTGAAGCCGCGTTGCTACCCTACCCCAGCAACCGCGCCGTGGCGCCCATTCCCCAAATGGATATCTCCGCAAACATTCCCCAAAACCCGGGTTACTAATTACCAAATCATCTTTACATGCGAATTATAACGAACGTATTCATGTATGCCTTGCCACTGCTGATATGCAGCAGTGCCTTGCATTCATCCGCGCGGGAGAGCCAGCGTAAAAGCACCATCAAGTTGAAACTCGTTTCGGCGAAAATGGAATCGGCCGCGAAAATCAGGATCACCTATTCCCAGGCTTTCAATTTCAGCAGGTACTACGGAAAACACACGTTGCTCGTCCCGAATAAAGGATATGGCGAAAAATGGAAGCTGGATACGGACGAACCGCTCCATATCGTCGTCGAAGCACCTCAACAACGCCAGCACTGGATCAGTTATCCCGGAGACAGTCTCATCATCGAATACAACGATGATAAGATCAGTGTCTCAGGACAGGGCAGCGAAAGAGTGAAAGCCCAGGCACGCTATCGATTGGAAATTGCGCAAAAAAGTAAATTGCTGTACGAAAAGTTCCATCTTTCCCCTACTCATATTAGCAAAAGGTTGAAAGACCTCCCAGATTTCCGGAATAAGATGGACCTCTGCGACAGTTTATCTTCCGCTACCCACCGGCTGCTGGACACATACGAAAAACAGTATCCGGACTCCGGCTGGGCGCAAACCAGGGCCTCAGCAATAGCTTTGATCGAATCTACGAGAAGCCTCTGCTACATCAACCTGAATGCAGCCAGAAAGCGCCTCGGCGTTCCTTTCCGCGACATCCGGGGCATGTACGAAACGGAGATGGAAAATGAAAATTTCCGGTGGTTGATGAACAGCGACATGCCCGCCCTGGAAATGGAGCCATATTATGAAATGATGAAAGCACGGTGCCTGGTGTACCAATTCGATCCGGAATCGCCGGAAGCCACATCATTACGATCGGAGAAGGCATTCACCGATTTCAAGATCTGGAAAATACTGCACGAAAGCGACAGGCTCATGCACGGCAGGCTGAAAGATCAGTTCATGGCCTTCCTGCTATCCGATAAAATATTGCGCGTCGCGGACATAACCCTGGCCGATACCGTCATCAAATACCTGGATACGCGTTTACAGGACAAAACCTGCCTTTCGCAACTGAAAGAGGAAAACGACGCCGTACGGTCAAGTTACTTCCGGAAGCCGGACATTATCCAATTCCTCGGCTTGCAGGACAACCTCGGCCAGCCGTTTACACTGAGCAACCTGGGAAATACGATCACCGTGCTCGGCGTGGCAGACGAAACGGACAAGGTGCGCGACCCACTTTTTCATGCGATCGTCCGGGAATTCACGGGAAATCCGCATCTGCGCATCGGCATCATCCGCCGCCATCGAGCCATCGATACCCGGAAGCAAAAAACAGGCAACATGCCGGGTGTGACCCCGCTTTCCGCGCCGGCTACGAACGACCTGTACGACTACATGCAAACGTACAATGCCGCGGCGCCAGGGCGCACGCTAGTGGTTCTCCCGTACAATTACAAGGAGTTGCGATACCGGGATGCACGTTATTACCTTCCCGACCCCACCACGGACACGGCCGCAGCGTTACTTTCCATTTTGCGCGAAAAGCTGCTCCAGCTGAAAGACGGGCCCTACGTACAATATTCCGGCGACACAACGGTCGTTTATCACCTCGACGGACCGGAAGTTACGACCGACACGCGCATCGGGAAAAAGCCGGCCTACGTTCATGCTGCCACCCATGAAGCGGGCAAAAGTTTCCGGATTCCGCTCAAAACCACCATCACGCCGCCCGCATCACAGTACAAACAACCCGAAAAAATAATCGTGCTATCAGACATGGAAGGCAATCTGCCGGCCATGGCGAAATTCCTCATCCGGCACGGTGTTATCGACGACGCGTACAACTGGATTTTCGGAAGCAACCACCTCGTCCTGAACGGCGATTTCATGGACCGCGGGTTCCAGGTAACGGAATGCCTCTGGCTGTTGTATAAACTGGAAGACGAAGCCGCCAAAGCGGGTGGGCAACTGCATTTCATCCTGGGCAACCACGAGATCATGAACCTGGGCGGGGATGTCAGGTACGTACGGGAGAAATACCTGGAAAACGCGCGGCTGATGCATCGCGGATACGATGAATTATTAGGACAGAACAGCGAGCTGGGGCGCTGGCTCCGCAGCCGTAATATGCTTGTCAAGATCGGCGATAACCTGTTCGTTCATGGCGGCATCAGCCCCGCCTTCAACACCACAAATTTACAGTTGGAAGAAATCAATCAACTCAGCCGGGAATTCCTTCAAAAAGGCATTACCGATTCAACAGCGGCATCGCTTCACCGAATGCTTCATATGGATAAAGACGCGCCGCTATGGTACCGGGGCTATTATGCCGGCAAACATGAAAAACCGGGCCGGACGCCGGAAGCGGACATCGAAAAAACGCTGTCCCGCTTCCAGGTTTCACGCATTATTACCGGTCACACGATCGTGGCGGACGTGTCATCATTTTACGGCGGCAAAGTGATCGATGTGGATACGCATCATGCCAGCGGAGATGTGGAAGGATTGCTGATCGAACATGACCGGCTACGCCGGATCACCGCAGATGGGTCACAGCATCCGGTAATGCCGAAAGAATGAACCGATTTCATGGGAAATATGCATAACAAAAGTGCCCCGCCGCAGCGGGGCACTTTTTTCCACCGTCCACCATCACTGAACGAAATGTACAGTAGGCTTGGATAATTTCGTATGAATTCAACAATGGCCATTGTTCCAGTCATATTTCAAAACCCACAAAATTTTTCACCATGAAAAGATTCTCATTAATCGGTCTTGCATTGATCGGCGCATCCGCAGTTACTGCCGCTTTCATTCCCGCCAAGAAAAATGTGAAAGACCCCGCCAGAGCCTGGAACGGTCGTGAAATCCTCGGTTCCACCGCAAACGGAGCGGAAAGCCTGAACGATGTTACCTGCCGTCAGGCCAGCCAGCAGGAAATCGATAACCTGCTTGCCGACTGTGATTATACTGTAACGAAAACTGTCAACACCCCTGGTTCCGGTACCTCTCAGGGCTTTATCACCCGTACGAGCCCGCTGGGTGCGAACTACACTGTTACCGGCACAACCAACAACGTGCCTTGATATTATACGGCCATCCGTAACATACAGCGATAACGCCTCCCGAAAGAGAGGCGTTATCGCTCCCCGCAACATCGCCCCCAACCTGCCGCCTTCCCTTCCCGACTGAACGAAATGTGCAGTAGCGGACCCTAACTTTGGGAGGAACGACAACCCGCTTTTCTTGACGCAAGCCCTTCTGCATCATGCAACGAACGCTATTACGAATTCTTCCGCTACTGTTGCTGCTTTCCTGCGCTGGCAACCATCGCCCACCGCCTGTTGCCCATTATCAAAAACCGGACTACGAGAAGGTTTCGATCGTTCCAACCGCTGATACGCTTCGATTTCCGCTCGACGAAGATTCCTTCGGCGACCTCGAATCCTGGAGCATCCGGCAACGCAACGGCGAAACCGTTATCGCGTTCTTCGATCAACGGTCGGAAAGTATCCTGGAATACCAATACCCTTCCTGTCGCCTGATCAACAAAATCCTCCTCCGAAAAATATTCAAGCCCTACACCTTGCATGACGCATATCTGCAATCCTATGACAGCATTTATGTGCTATCCAAAACGAAATTCAGTCTTGTAGACAGTGCCATGCATGTGCTCGGGGAAATACCCAATGTGGTGGACGGCGTCATCCTCGAACCCGACATCTCCCCCATCCATCCACCGGTTGCGAAAAACGGCAAAATCTACCTGAGCCGCTATTCCACCGTAAATGCCGCATCACTGGAAGATGTGCGGAAATGGGAGAACCTCTGGGCCGGTAAACCCCGTGAAGGTACAGTGACCACGGCATACGGCATGCCCGGCATGTACCTGCGGAACTATTACAACTACCCGCTTCACCGGTCGAGCTACTGCATCAACGACGACGGGAATTTCGTGTTCAGTTTTGCGGCGGATACGATGTTGTACGAAACAGACCTGGACCATTTGCACAACGCCTGGTTCGCGAAAAGTAAATTCCAGACGACGCCCATTCCCGTAGCGCCGAAAGACAGTATGCGCAAAGCCCGCATGTCGGCCCGCCTCTACAACCAATCCGATTCCTACGGCGGTATTTATTTCGACCCTTATCACAAACGCTATCTCCGCATCGCCCGGTCTGGCACTACCCGGGAGGAATTCGAAAAAACCAAAAGTTTCAAGCCTATGCGCTTCCTCATACTCGACAAGCAGTTCAGGATCATCGGCGAATCTGAAATCCCGTCAGACATCAACGTGAAACAAGTCTTTTTCGTGCCGGATGGCCGGATGTATGCCCGGATACTTCCCAAAAGCGAAACGGAATTGCTTTTTATACGGCTCGAATACCAAACCCGGCATGCCGCAAACCGATCGCATGAAAAATAACCGCTTACTATTACCGATATGCTGGCTGGCGATTGCCTGCAGCTCAGGAGCCGGGTCCAGCCGGCCGGCGCGCACCGCGCGCGACACCCTGTTGTCTGACACCGACCGACGGATACTGATCACCGAATCGCTTTCGGGCATCATTCCCGATTCTGTGCGGCAAATGGAATTCGCGGTCGTGATGGTTTTGCCGCTGGAAGCCAGCTGCCCGTCTTGCCGGGTCAAGACCATCGACAGCATCGTGGCTTTCCGCCATCACTTTCCGGCCCATCATTTCATTGTATTATCGGCCGATGCGGGCATGAAAACCATGAGCAGTTATTTTAAAGGCGCTGGTCATCCCGGAATCCCGGACATTCCCGGTGTATTGCTGTTCGACAGTACCGGTATGGCGCGTAAAAAACATCTCTTTAATGACAACCCTGCCATTTACTTCCTGGCCGGCGGGAAAGTGTACCGGAAGATCGATGCGCTTCCGCATACGATCAAGGAAGATCTGCGCGAATTTTTCAGAGGATATCGATTCAAATGACAAGCAATGCCTACACGCGCTAAAATATCCATCCATACCGGCGATGCTCCTCCTTCTCCGGCAACGCTTTCCATCCGGCTGAAATATGCATCGGAAGAAAGCACAGCCTGGTTCCTGCCGGAAAAAACCGCCTTCGTAACGGGTATCCCGGGGGATCTGGACGGCACGGCCGGAATGCTCCGGCAACTCGGTGTCATTTCACCATCCTATCGTTGGATTTTCGGGGATGGGCACCTGGTGGTTTTGGGCAATTGCCTCGACGGCAGTGAACAAAGTATCCGGCTGCTGTGGTTTTTTTATGGGCTGGAATCTTCTGCGATAAAGCATAAGGGCCATGTGCACTTTCTCCCGGGAACAATGGAAGAAAAACATCTCGACGGGTCTTGGAAATGTTTGCAGCCACCATATGCACCCAAGGCCATAAACGCCGTCAGCCAATACGTATTTTTGTACGATGGCAACCAGGAATTGTTCAGATGGCTCATGAGCAAACACCTTCATCTTAAAATCGGGGATATGGCGGTGGTGCAATGCCGCAGAAAGGCCAGCTGCCCGTGGATCAGGAAAACGCCCGCAGACCGGATCAAATGGCCGGTACTGGAACGGAAGCCCGGTGAGCTGGCTTTATCGGAGTTGAGCGCATTGAGGAAAAAGCTCCAGGTAAAATTGTTGTTGCTGGCTGACACGGATTCCGGAGAAGTACGGCTGTACCAGGGATCCAGGTCCGAAAACCGGCCGGTAGCCTTACCCTTAATCAGGGATAAAGAACATTGGGCGCAATATGTACTTGACTCCGGTCATAACAATCCCGGAAACCCGAATTTCCCGGGATAGAGCGACCGTAACAGGAAATGCAGCAACCCTGTGTTCCCGATCATCAATCCGGTCACCGGCTGCTTGTCATTATCTACCAGCCAATACGGCCCATGTTTACCCGGCCGCATGGCATGCAGCAGCACCTCGCTCACCTGGCGCGCCATGGCCAGGTATCGTTCGTCTCCCAACACCACCGCTGCTTCGAGGTACGTTTCACCGACGCCCACTATTCCCGACTTGAGGCTTAGGTTTCTCCAATGCTGACTAATATCGTGCTGTTCGAGCAGTTGTTCCGCCACTGCGCGATACATGGGCGTACCGGTCAATTCCCAGGCCTTCAGCCAGGCAAGTGCCATACCCGGGTTGCCATCGCACCAGCTATGGTCGGAAAGATGTTCTCCCTTCGGCTTCCAGGTGACGGGGACGCCGATACCTTTCTTCCTTGCGGCAGCCATAAACCCCAATCCCCTTTCCGCTCCAATCATTGCCTCGCGGCTACCGGAAGCCTGCGCATGGCACAATAAAAAGTAGATGATCCCCGCCATTCCCTCCAGGAAATAAAACCGGGGCCTTTTGCGCTTATATAACCAGCTGCCGTCTTCCAGCTGCAAGTCCAGCAGCAGGTCCGCCAATTCCTGCGGCGGCACATTATCTGTAAAACCCTGGCAGGCATACCTGGCGATGCCCTGGCCGGCCCATCCATCCGCAAGATTGATAGCGTCATCTTTACGGGCCAGCATGTTTCCCCAATGCGCCTGCATGGCAGAACTTCCGTTGAGCCATCCCCGGCGAACGGTCTCCGCCAGTGCATAAGCAACACCATCTGAGCCGAATTGGAAGCCCGTATTGCTTCTTTCCAGGTTCTCCACATACTTGACCCGTATCAATTGCAAGGCCAGCTCCACCGGCCTGGCGATCGGGGTTAGGTCCAGCCCCGCGGCATAGGCCCTTCCCGCGAAATACAGTACCCCCGAAACGCCCCGGTTAAAACTGGCGTACCAGCCTTTGCGGATCAGGTTCGAATGGTCTGGCGGGTCCACCATATGTTCGGCAAACCAGCCCTTATCAGGATCGGCGAACATCGGGCTTCCCATCGCCTGCAAACCGGATTGTAGGGCATCATGAACGGCTTCCGGCGACCAGTTCGCTTGCCGGGAAATGACCACCCGGTTGCGGCGCGACCGGATATGTGCGTCCAACGAAGCATGCAGCTGCAGCGCATCGGGCCGTAACGCCGGGTCGGGGTGCATGCATTGCAGGATCAGCCGGGCGATGTCTGCGACCGGCACAAAATACCGTACGGCATCTTCCAGCCACTTGTAGGGGGCGTTCACGAATTTCAACGGGGAAATGCCGCTCCACGCATATAATATCATGGCCCCGGCGGCGAAGATGTCTTCCTTTACCGTCGGCAATGCCATCGCCTCCTGCTCCGGCGACATATACCCATGTGTTCCCAAAGCAAAGGGCGGGCTCGGGAAATGATCGTTCAGGGAATAGCTCAGTTCCATATCAATGACCGCTACCTTTCCCCCCGCCGTCACCATGAAATTATTCAATGTTGCGTCGCGGTGAACGATACCGAGGCTGTGGAGCTGCCCCAGGATGCCGACGGAATCGCGCAGGTAACACATCACTTTCTTTCCTTCTTCCGTTCCATCCAGCAGGCTTTGCCGCAGTTTCCTGTTTCCTTTGACCAACTCATGCAATGGTTTTCCCTTCAAATGTTCGATCACCAGGTAATAATTCCCATTCTCCTCGAATTCCCCCAACAGCTTCGGCAGGCGTAACGATTTGCCCAGCCGCCCGTGCAGGTCCCGCTGCCATTTCAGCCGGTCCTGGATATCGCGGCCGTCATTATCTTTCGAATCTCCTGCCGATCCTTCCTTGATGACGCAATACCCGAATTTCGTGAGGCCCTTGATATAAAGGCACTTTACCACATCGTTCTTCCTGCTTTCCTTGAGGCTTTTGAGGATGATATAATAAAATCCGATCCGCTTCCCGCCCACCTTTTCGGCTTTTTGGGGAACTAGGGTGCCATCCACGGGGATGCTGACAGTGATGGTAGGCATGCGTCAACAATTGATGATGAGGAATAAAAGGAGCACGGGACTGGAGGATTTGCGGAAAAAGAAATTGACGACGAAGGTCCCGTCTTCATCGTAGCAATAGCTCTGGCGCGCGTTCGAGAATTTGATCGGCGCGCCGAAGTCTTTCATCAGGTTCAGATACTTGTACAGGCATCGTTCCGAAACACCTATCCGCCGGGCCAGCTGCGTGGGCGTGCCGGTAGCTTTGGTACGGATGAGATGGTCCAGACGCTGTAGTCGATCCAGCGTGTCTGTTGTCATGGAAAAAAAGGGTTGTAAAGGGTTTTGTCTAAAGTTCTAGTTCGTCTTCGATACGGCACTCCGGGTTAAGCTTACCTGTGTCTTTTATAAATTTCCATGATTTAACAAAAAGATAAAATAGCGGGAACGACAATTTTATTGTCTTTTCAGGTAACTCGGCGGATGGCCGAAATGTGCGTGGAACCTGCGGGAGAAGTTGCTGTAGTCTGCATATCCGACCATCGCTGCCACCTGGTGCAATGAATACGCACTGTGGCGCACCAGTTCCGCAGCGGTTTCCATCCTGACGCGGCGCACCCAGGCCTGTGGGGATTCGCCGAAACGCTGCCTGAAACCGGTTTTCAGCTTGGATTCGCTGATGCAATATGCCGCCGCGATCTCACTGTTCTGCAATACATCTGCGAGGTGATGCAGCATATAGGCGCGGATGGTATCGAAGAGGATCTCGTCGCCCCGGTGCTGGTTGTTTTCCTGGCCGGAGGCCGTTGCGGAAAGGGTTTCGGCGATGAGCAGATCGATGCGGGCTGCGGTGGCCAGTTTGAACATATTGCCGGTTGGCGGCAGCTGTCGGATAGCATCGATGAGGGCATAGACATTTCCGGGCATGATGCCGGAACCCGCGTCCACGAAAGCATTGCGGGCATCGCCGGCTTCCAGCTGGCGGAAAGCGGCGTGGAATGCAGCGAGCTCGCCGAGCCGCGACGGTGAAATATCGATCTGGAATAATTCGTACGTCCTGCCTTTTTCCAGCCAGGCTTCGTTTTCATTCCCTTCCAGCCGGAAACATCCGAACTGTCCGGCCCGCAGCCACACCGATCGCCCTCCCAGGTTGCACCGGATGCTCCCCTTCAGCATGAAATGCAGCAGGTGCAGCGGCTCCCCGGCAACAGGGGACAGCATCACATCCTCATGCGCCATGATCATATGGTTACTGATCGTATAACCATTTACGTTTGATACCTGGTGCAATATGTCTGCAGCGGGATGCCGCTCCAACCATGCATCCGCGAAAGGATACAGCAACGATTTGAATTCCGCCGGTACCTGGCGGCTGAGGTTTCCGGCGTCTGGCGGCGCGCCCTTTACGGGAAATCGCAGACTCGCCTGGGGGAATAATGGGCTAATTGGCATAACGATGGATCTCTCGATCTTGGTCGGAATGCAAGTAAACCCTTTCTTTCCGTCGCCCTGTTCACGAAAAGCAGAATTGATAATTTGTTAATATTGACGATGCACCCGTCATCCCCAGAAAAACTGTAACCAGCCGCAGCAAAGCATTCCAGGCTGCAAAAATTATCCGTTCATAATTCCTTAACATTAGCAGCTACCTTCCAAAAACAAAAAAACCGGCAGGCCATTGGCCCACCGGATTGGATCTCTCCGCACACACGCCTGTGCAGACCGTTTACGCCCGGGCAATACGGGCGGCCTTCAGTTGGAAGATCAATAATATCGCGCCCACCGCGCAGAGGAAAGATTCTGTGATGAGCCACTGCATGCCGAAAGCGCCCAAAGGCCCTTCCATGCCCAACGTCATCAACCGCGAAATGGCGTAGAAACCCCAGAGCATCGTGAGGAAAAGGGTCCCCTGCCGCTCGTCGCGCAACGCCCAGCGCACCAGCATCACCACGATCGTGAGGCCGACGCCGCCGTATACGCCGCGGATGGAGCTGAAGGAATCGGGGTTCGGCAGTTTTACCTGCACGAGGTCCATCACCGCCTGCGGGCTCGCGAACGCCATCAGGCTCACGTACAGCAGGCTGGCAGCGGAAAAGAAGATATAGATGCGGGAAAGGATGCGAAGTGTTTTGCTTGACTTCATAATTGAAAGCTGTTTTGATTACGCCACAAAAATGCCGCGCCTGCACAAAAAAATCTTGGCGCTTGCCAAGATTTTCAAGACCGGTGGAACAGCGGATCATTTTCCATACACCTTCGCCAGCAATTCATGCGGCTGCATGGGCGCACGGCCCAATATCCGCTCCAGGTCCTGCCCCGGCGTATCGAACTCGCCGGCCTTGATCGCCAGGGCCCATGCCAGCGCCCCGTCTGCCGCTTCCGCTGAAACACCCTGCTGCTGCAACGTTGCCAGGAACTCCTGCGGCGTGGGCGATACATATTCTATCTTCTTCCCCACAATCCCGCCGATGATCTCCGCAATGTCTCCATAACTCCAGGCCGCCATGTTGGAAAAATTATATGACTTCCCTTCATGCCCGACCGACAATAAAATATTCGCCGCCGCTTCCGCAAGATCGTCGCGCGAGGCGAACGCCGTTTTCCCGTTGCCCGCCGGTTGATAGATGACGCCAGTATCTGGCACGTCTTTCCCGATGAAAAACGGAATGAAATCGAGGTAAAGATTATGCAGCAGGAACGTGAAAGGGACGCCAGATGCGCGAATGGCGGCTTCCGTCTTGAGATGCCCGCCGGCCACGTCGGCGATGGGCGAACGGCCGGATTCGTCTTTCCGCTGGAAGCTCGTGTAAATGATATGCCCAACCCCTGCTTCCTTCGCCGCGCTCACAACGTTCTCATGTTGCTCCAGCCGCCGCTGCACGTCGTTCCCCGACACGAAATACAGGGTATCGATGCCGCGGAACGCATGTTCCAGCGATGCGGGATCGTTGTAATCCGCCTGCCTGACGGCCACATGTAAACCTTCCACCTTCGCCGGGTTGCGGGCCAGCGCGGCCACGTTGCCCGCATCCGTGCGCTGCAGCAGGTTCCGGAGGACCGCTTTGCCGAGATGCCCTGTAACGCCTGTTACCAAAATCATAATCGATACATTTTAAATATGACAAATATCATGACAACTATTCGGCCGAAAGCCTGTTATAACTCTGAAAAACAACACACAAATGGCCCAAACTGTTGCAGAACAGATCGTTCAAATGCTGCGCGCCGCGGGCGTGGAAAGGATTTACGCCGTTACGGGAGACAGCCTCAATCATCTCAACGACGCCGTTCGCCGCGACGGTAACATCCAGTGGATCCACGTGCGGCACGAAGAAACCGCGGCTTATGCCGCCGGCGCCGAAGCGCAATTGACGGGCAAGATTGCCTGTTGCGCGGGGAGTTGCGGGCCCGGGCATGTGCACCTCATCAACGGACTGTACGACGCGCACCGGTCTGGCGCGCCCGTGCTGGCGATCGCTTCGGCGATCCCGTCCCGCGAGTTCGGTTCCGGCTACTTCCAGGAAACCAATATCCATAAGCTGTTCGACGATTGCAGTTACTATTGCGAAATGGCCACCACCGCGGCCCAGGCGCCGCGTATGCTGCAAATGGCCATGCAAACCGCCGTTAGCCGGAAAGGCGTGGCCGTGTTCGGATTGCCCGGCGATGTATCCGAACTGGACGCGGAAAAAGGAGAATCCTCGCACACCGTATTCCCCACGCAAAGCGGCATCATTCCATCCCCCGGCGAACTGTCTGCCTTAGCCGATACCCTCAACGACAGCGGAAAAGTCACCATTTTCTGCGGCATCGGCGCCACGGGCGCGCACGGCGAAATACTCGCCCTCGCAAAGGCGCTCCAGGCACCGGTGGGATATTCTTTCCGGGGGAAGATGGCCGTCCAGCACCATAACCCGTTCGAAGTGGGCATGACCGGCCTCCTGGGATTGCCTTCCGCCTACCATGCCATGCATCATGCCGATACGCTGCTGTTGCTGGGGACGGATTTCCCGTACACGCCGTTCCTTCCGGATAATGTCCGCATCATCCAGGTCGAAGCGCAGGCGGAACGCCTGGGAAGAAGGGCGCACCTGCACCAGGGGCTCCACGGCACCGTGCGCGAAACCATCACCGCACTCCTGCCCCTCATCCAACCCAAAACCAACCACGATTTCCTGGACGACGAACTGAAACTCTACGCCAAAGTGAAAGACCGCCTGCAATCTTATGTGAATGACGCCGGCGACGAAAATAAAATCCATCCCGAATACGTAGCCGCAACCATCAACGAAAAAGCCCCGCCAGACACGATTTTCACCGTTGATACAGGCATGACCTGCGTATGGGCCGCCCGTTACCTCGATGCCACCGGCAACCGGGAACTGCTCGGCTCCTTCAACCACGGCTCCATGGCCAACGCGCTCCCGCAGGCCATCGGCTCAGCGCTCTGTGCTCCGGAACGTGCCGTGGTGGCGCTTTGTGGCGACGGCGGACTGTCCATGACCACCGGCGACCTGGCTACCATCTCACAATACAAACTCCCCGTGAAGATCATCGTGTTCAATAACCGCTCGCTGGGCATGGTGAAACTCGAAATGGAAGTGGCCGGCCTGCCCGACTGGCAGACAGACATGCACAATCCGGATTTCGCGATGCTGGCGCAGGCATACGGCCTCCCAGGCATCACCGTTTCACAGCCCGACCAGGTGACAGCCGCCATCAGCAACGCTTTCGCGCAACCGGGGCCAGTGCTGCTGAACATCATGACAGACCCCAACGCGCTGGCCATGCCGCCGAAAATCGAATTCAAACAAGTCCGCGGAATGGCGGCTTCCATGACGAAACTGATGCTGAACGGCGAATTCGAAGAAGTTTGGGAAACCATCAAAAGCAACATCCGCCACGCGAAGGAATTACTTTGAAAACCCCTCCCATCCGCAGGTTTACCCCTGGCGAAAAAAGAAAGCCTGTCTGCCGGAACCGCGGCGACAGGCTTTTTAGCATGAAAAATCAACGTATCGGTCAGTCCTTTATTTCGTAAGTATGCTTGCCCGCGCCGGCCGTTACCAGCGGCCTGCCCGGCAATTGCAGCGTAGCCGTGCTGTTCGGCGGGATGGTCATTGTGTAAGTCACGGTTTTGCCCTTGCGTACCCAGGACGAAATTATGCGACCATTAGGGCCATCGTGATGGCACTCGAACTGATCGAGGCCTTTCACGAAATGCGGGACCATGCGCACATGCCGGAACCCGGGGCTGCGCTCGTCCGGAAAAATGCCGCCGATACCTTTGTACAGCCACGCGCCGATTTCGCCGAACATGATGTGGTTGAGGGAAATATCGCTTTTGGCGTTAATGGGCCAGTTTTCGTAGAGCGTAGTCGCGCCGTTTTTGATCCACCATCCCCAGCTCGGATAATCTTCCTGGCTCGCGATGCGGTACGCCGCATCCGCATAACCGTTTTCGCTGAGGGCGTTCAGGATGGATTTACTGCCGATCAGGCCCACATCCAGGTGGAAGTTATCGGCTTCCACACGTTTGTAGAGATTGGCGGCAACTTTGGCGCGGAGCGAATCGGGCACCAATCCCATATACAATGCCACGCTCATTTCTGTTTGAACGCCTTGTCCGTATATGCCGGTCGCGGCGTTGAGGTATTTTTCGTTGAACGCATTCCGGATGCGGTCAGCGAGGGCGGAATATTGCGTATGGTCGTCCGTTTTTCCGAGCAGTTTCGCGGTTTTCGCCAGGATCGTGACGTCGGTGAAATAGAATGCGGTGGAAGTAAAAGGGACGGGGGTTTTGGATTTGACGGGAATCCAGTCGCCGAGGCCCCAGGTGGTAATGCCGGACGGTGAAATTTCCGTGATATGGTCTATATACCGCCGCATGGCGTCGTACGAACGGGCGAGCAGCGTGGTATCGCCATAGAAAAGATAGATATTCCAGGGGATGATGGCGATGGTGCTCGTCCAATCCGGGCCATTCCCCCATTCGTAGCCCCAGCCACCGGTCGGGATGATGGAAGGAAATACGCCGTTGGGCTGTTGCTCGTCGAAATGATCATTGAGCCACTTCTCGTAAACCGTGATGCCGTCGAAGTTGTAGAGCGCCGTTTCTATAGCCTGGTGCGCATCGCCCGTCCAGCCGTTCTTTTCGCGCTGCGGACAATCCGTCGGGTAGCCGAACAGGTTGGAGAGGTACGAATTATTGGTGGCTTCCCAAATCCTGTTCATAACGGGGTTGGATGTACGAACGAATCCTTTCGGCGCCACCTGGCTGTGCAGGAAATATCCCGTCAGGCTTTCCTTTTTCAGTTCCACCGGCTGGCTCGATTCCACTTCCACGAACTGGAAACCTTTATAGTTGAAGCGCGGCATGAACGTTTCTTCCCCTTTGCCGGACAGGATGAAGATGTCTGTCTGGAAAGGGTCCTGATCGTCTGTGGGCCGGTAATGCACGTCGATGTTGGATTGATCGGCATGCCCGGCGGAATCCAGCCTTTCGGCGTGGCGGAGCCGCAATACCGTGCCTGCCGGCCCTTTCACCGTGATTTTCGAAACACCGGAAATGTTCCGGCCGAGATCGTACAGGTAACGCTGGCTGCTGAATTTGCGGAAATCCTTCGCCGGCAATGTATCGTTCGCCACCACCGGCACCATGGCCTGGGCGGTCACGTTCATGGAAGGCGCCGCACGCAGTAACACATGCTTCCATCCCTGATCGTCGAACCCATGATTGGCCCAACCTTCCTTTTCGAGGCGGGCATCGTAATGTTCCGCGGTGTAAATGCTGTTGAAAATGACGGGGCCCGTAGCGGTTTTCCAGTCTTTCCCGGTGGAAATGGTCTCCACCCGGCCATCGTCGTAAGTGATCCGCACGTCCATACAGAAAGCCGGACGCGCGCGCCAGGGGGCTTTATGGAAATCCCATACGGCGGTGGACTGGTGATTGTACCATCCGTTCCCCAGCATGACGCCCAATACATTTTCGCCGGACTGCATTTCCCGCGTCACGTCCCAGGTAACGTACAGGTTCCGCCGGTCGAACCGCGTGTACATGGGATCGAGGCGATGCTCCCCGATGCGGTGGCCGTTCACGTACAGTTCATACAGCCCGGCGGCGGCGATGTACGCCCTCGCGCTGCGGACTTTCCCGCCGGCCCGGAAGGATTTCCTGAAAAGGGCTGCGGGCTTGAGGTCCACATCGTTCACATCACTGATCCAGGCGCCTTTCCATGCGCGCTGCCCCAACATGCCCGTTTCGAAACGGGCGGTAGCGGAGGCAGATTGGCCGCCATCCCACACCGTCACCTTCCATTCGTATCCGGTAAACGGCGCCAGCGCAGGGCCGTTGTACCGCATAAAACCTGCTCCGTTGCTAACTTTGGGCGATTCCCAAACAGTATTGCCGCCCCTGCTGACGGTTACCTGGCTGCTGGATTCCGTTCCCGATAAGATGCGCCATGTAAACCGCGGTTGCGCGGCGTCGATGCCCAATGGATTTACCAGGTGCTCACAGCGCAGGCCGGCGGGTTGCTGGCCGAAGGTTTGGAGGGTGGCCAGCAGGCCGGCCAGGAAATAAAAACGCTTCATGGCGCGTAATATAAAAAAACACCGGGATCAACTGTCCCGGTGCGTCCTGCTTCAAGCGTTATTTCGTGTCTTTCGGCCATTTCACGTCGAGGAATTCCCATTCGCGGATGTGCGCGGGGCGGTGTTCCTTTTTCACGATGGCGTCGAAACGGGGGATCAGGTCGGGATGTGCGGCGGCCACGTTGTGTTGCTCCGCGGGGTCGGCATCGAGGTCGTACAGCTCCCAGGGACGCGTGACATCCTGTTTCAGGCCGGTTTTCACGGCTTTCCATTTGCCCATGCGGATGGCCAGCTGACCGCCTTTTTCGGGATATTCGAAATAGAGGTATTCCCGGCGGGCGGTTTGACGGGAATTCCCTTTCATTTCCGGCAATAGCGAAATACCGTCGTTTTCCGGTGCGGCGATGCCGGCCATTTCAGCAAAAGTGGCCAGGAGGTCGTATTGCACGGAGATCAGGCCCGACGTGGAACCGGCCGGGATTTTCCCGGGCCAGCGAACGATGAGGGGCTCGCGGATACCGCCTTCGTAAAGATCCATTTTCAATCCCCTCAGTCCGGCCGCGCTGTTGAAAAACGCCGCCTGTACGCCGCCGTTGAAGGTTGCGCCATTATCGCTGGAGAAAAGGACCACCGTTTCCTCGTCGAGCCCTGCCTTGCGGATAGCGTCCATGACGATGCCGACCTGCGAGTCGAGGTAGGTGATCATGGCGGCGTATGTGCTGAGCGGGTATTTGGCGGCGGCGTATCCGTTGTTGCCGTAGTAAGGTTGCTCGTTGAATTTGCCGACATACGCCTGCACGGCACTGTCTGGCGCCTGGAGGGAAACATGGGGCAGCGTGTAGGGCAGGTAGAGGAAAAATGGCTGGTCGCCGCTTTTATTGATGAATTCCAGCGCCTTGCCGGTCATTTTATCGATGGCGTACTCTTTCCCCGTGAACTGCCCGAAATCCTTGTCCGTGGCCGATGCGGGCTGCAAGGGCGTGTGCACGTACATCGGGGGGTTGCGGAGCGTATCGTACCGGCCGTTTTCCCAAAGGTGGCTGGGGTAAAAATTATGCGATTGTTTCTGGTCGTAGTATCCGTAGAAGTAATCGAATCCCTGATCGTTGGGGTTGCCGGTATTGTAATGCATGCCGAGGCCCCACTTACCGATGGCGCCCGTTTTATAGCCGGCGCTTTTCAGCATCCGGGCGATGGTGAGGGTGTTTTCGGGCAGGGGCATCTGTCCGCCTTCCAGCGAATCGGCGAAGCCGCCCATTTCGTAATTGCCGCGGATGTAGCTATGCCCGCCATGCCGGCCCGTCATGAGCATGCACCGCGCGGGGGCGCAAACAGGGGTGCTCGTGTAAAAATTCGAGAATTTCATGCCCTGGGCGGCGAGTTTGTCGAGATGCGGCGTGGCGATCTTTTGCTGGCCGTAGGCGCCTACTTCGCCGACACCGAGATCGTCGGCGTAGATCAGGATGATGTTAGGCTTCCTGCCGGAGGGCTTTTTGCGCTGTGCGGCCGCTTCCTGCACGAAGAGCCCGAGCAGGAGGAGACCAATGCTTATCATACGTTTCATTGCCTGAAGATAATACAAGGCGGCAGTACCTGTCATGATATTTCGTGGCGGCACCGGCATTTCGCGGAAAAACCCACCGGCCCGGGCGCTCCCACCCATCCCCCAAACCCTCTACCACAGGCATTTCCGGCTCATCGCCGACCTGCTGGCACAACAATCGTTCGTATAAGTCCCAAAATCCAATATCATGCAATTACAAGATTCACCAACATTCCGCCTCCAGCCACTCCCTGCCCGTACGGGCGGCGCCAGCAACGAAATCCAGCTGGTACACCTCACCCAGGGCGCCTGCCTGTTCGACCAGCAGCCCCCGGCCGCGGAAGGGCTCTATTTCATCCGCAGCGCCGCATCCGGCGAAGGCGCATTTTCCCGCGACGCGAAAGGCCATGCCTTCACTTTCACCCACGATTTCATCCACTACATACCGCTCGTGTATGAGCTCTGCCTCCTCGGCGCCGCCGGCAAGCCCGTGCTCCGTGTGGATAACCTGCAACGGGGCGATGTTCTCCAGCTGCTCCACCTCATCCGCCTGGAATGGGAATCCGACCGGCCTTACCGGCTCGATATGATCCGCGATTACCTCAAAATCCTCCTCCGCCAGATCGCAAGATGTTTGCCCGCGCCCCGCAACGGGTACTCGGCCGACCGGAAAACGGGGCTTGTGCGGCAGTTCATTTCGCTGCTCGATCAACAGTTCATCCTCCTCAAAAAAGTGACAGACTACGCATCCAATCTCCACGTTACGGCCAACCACCTCAACACAACGTTGAAGGAGCTGACGGGCGTTACGGCGAGTGAGCACATCCGCCGTCGGATTTTGTCGGAAGCCAGGATGCTGGCCACCCACAAAGAGAATTATTCGATGAAGGAAATCGCGTACCATCTTGGGTTCGAAGACAAATCTCACTTCTCGAAGTACTTTAAGAACGCTTCGGGAATGAATTTCACCAATTACAAGAAAGAGCTGTCGATGGAAGCCTGAATTGGTTTAAATTGCCGCATGCTCACCTTACAATTATCGCCCATACCCGAGATCGGAACAGACCGGTTATTGCTCCGCCAGATACGCCCGTCAGACGTTGACGAAGTGCTGTACCTGCGCTCCCATCCGCAGTTGATGCATTTCATTCCCCGGCCGAAAGCGGCGGGAAAGGAAGATGCGCTGGAGCTCATCAACCGGTTTACCGACATGGCGGAACGCAACGAGGGGATCAACTGGGGGATTACGCTGAAAGGCGAAGATAAAGTGATCGGGGTGATCGGGTACGTGCGGATGCAGGCGGCCCATCACCGCGCCGAGGTGGGATATATGCTGCACGACGCTTATCATGGCAAGGGGATCCTGCGCGAAGCCCTCGCCGCCGTGCTGCAACACGGTTTCGATACGTACCGGCTGCATTCGGTGGAAGCGATCATCGACCCGGCCAATTCCGCGAGCGAAAAAGTGCTGACCCATGCGGGATTCGTCAAGGAAGGTTTTTTCCGCGAAGCATCGTACTGGAACGGGAAATTCTCCGATATCTTCGTCTTTTCCCTGCTTTCGCCCCATCGCTGACAAACAGGTTAGCGCCAAAAAATGTACATTCGCCATCACATGAGCAGAACTTTTGCGATCGGCGATATCCACGGGGCGTACCGGGCGTTGCAGCAGATAATCGAAAGAATCCGGCCCAAAACCGGCGACCGGCTGGTTTTCCTGGGCGATTACGTAGACGGCTGGTCCGAATCCGCCGAAACCATTGCATACATGATGGAGCTGGAGCAGCGGTACGATTGTATCTTCCTGCGCGGCAACCACGACGCCTGGTGCGAATCCTGGCTGGCCGGCGAGCCCGCGCTGGACCTCTGGTTACAGCACGGCGGCATGGCCACGGTGGCGAGTTACGAGAAACTTTCCCAGGAAAAAAGGCTGCAGCATCTTGCGTTTTTCCGCCGTATGCGGCAGTTTTATACCGACGAGCACAACCGGCTTTACATTCACGCGGGGTTCGCGTCCATGCACGGCCCCGAGTTCGAACGGTATCAATATAATTACATGTGGGACCGTACGCTTTGGGAAATGGCGCTTTCGCTCAATCCCAAGTTAAAAACCACGGACGTACAATATCCCAAACGGCTGCGGCTTTTCCACGAAATCATCATCGGGCACACGCCCACCACCAATTACGGCGAGTTCAGGCCCATGCAGGCCGGCAACGTCTGGAACGTGGATACCGGCGCCGGGTTTGCCGGGAAATTATCGGCCCTGGAGCTCCGGTCGAGGGATTGTACCCAGAGCGACACCGTCATGTACCTCTACCCCGGCGAAAAAGGCCGGAATCCCTGATTTTTCGTAATTTTGCGGCCGCGATGGTCAAAATCGAACATATAACACTGCCGGAATTCCCCCTGTTGCTGGCGCCCATGGAAGACGTGAGCGATCCGCCTTTCCGGGTGGTTTGCAAAGCCAACGGGGCCGATCTGCTGTATACCGAGTTCATTTCCAGTGAAGGTTTGGTGGGCGATTCGGCGAAATGCCGCCGCAAGCTGGATATTTTCGACGAAGAGCGCCCCGCCGGCGTTCAGATTTTCGGCGGAGATGAAGGCCGCATGGCCCAGGCCTCCGCGATCGTGGACCTCACGAAGCCGGATTTCCTCGACATCAACTTCGGATGCCCCGTAAAAGGGATCGTATCGCAAGGCGCAGGTTCCGGCGTACTGAAAAATCTCGACCTCATGACCCGGCTCACCGCCGCCTGCGTGAAAGCCACCTCCCTGCCCGTTACCGTGAAAACCCGGCTGGGGTGGGACGAAGATTCCAAAAACATCGAAGAAGTGGCCGAAAGGCTGCAGGACGTGGGCATCAAGGCGCTCACCATCCACGGCAGAACGCGTTGCCAGATGTATAAAGGCGAGGCCGACTGGTCGCTCATCGCCAAAGTGAAAAACAATCCCCGCATCCACATCCCCATTTTCGGCAACGGAGATATCGACAGCCCGCAAAAAGCGAAGGAATATAAAGAAAGGTTCGGTGTAGACGGTATCATGATCGGCCGCGCCGCCATCGGCTACCCCTGGATTTTCCGGGAAGTGCGCCATTTCCTCAATACCGGCCAGGAGCTCCCCGCGCCCACGGTGGCCGAACGCGTGGCCGTGTGCAAGCAGCACCTCGATAAATCGCTGCAATGGCGGGGCGGACAGGCAGGTATTTACTCCATGCGCCGCCATTATCTCACCTATCTGAAAGGCCTCCCCGGCATCAAGGAATTCCGCAATCGCCTCGTTACCCTCAGCGATCCGGAAGCGATCAAATCCGTACTGGACGAAGTGCTCCGGAAATACGAAGGCTTCGAGATGGAAAAAGAACCCATCCAGCTCATCGATTACCACGAAAATTGCCCGATTTAACGACTTACTTGCAGTCGGTTTTGGTGTAAGGGGAAGGATCGAATTTGAGTTGGGCATCGTCTTTCGCGAAAACAACCACCCCGTTGGAATCTATGTCGTTGTAAAGGGCCTCGTACAGTTGATCTTCCATCATTTTGAAGACCACCGGGCGGTCGCTCGTTACGCCCTCGCTCGTGAAATGATACGTGCCCCTGAAGATATTATGGTTCAACGTACCGCTTACGGTACCCTTATTCTTGTCTTTCTCGAAGAAATTGTATTCCAGCACGCCTTTCACGTCGGTATCATCTACCACCAACTGCAACTCGAACGTGTCTTTCCCGGTAACCTTCCGGTAACAATGGGCACTGGCTTCGCCTTCGGCGGATTGGTTGGCTGACGGGGAAGACTGGCAGGCGAAAAGGATAATGGGTATGGACAGTAAAACAGCAGTTCGCATCGGAGATTATTTTTCTAAATCTACACAAAAAAAATGAAAGCTGCTGACATAGGGTTGTCAAGCCCCGGTTTCATCTTTGTACCATCAAACCAAAAAAACTGAGATCATGGCAACTATTCCCGCTTTATTGCAAGAAATGGCCCGCGAAGCCGAAACGACCCGCAAGATGCTGAGCCGCATTCCGGCCGACAAGCTCGACTGGCGCCCGCATCCCAAAAGCATGGACATGCGCACCCTGGCCGTTCATATCGCTGAGCTGCCTTCCTGGACGAAAATGGCCATCGAGACCAATGAGCTGGATTTCGCCGGAATGGATTGGACGCCTACACCAGTGTCTAACGCCGAAGAACTGCTGGCCATCCACGAAAAGGCCCTACAGGAAGGGATCAGCAGCCTCGAACAGGCGGACGAGTCTACTTTCGGCCAACCCTGGACCCTCCGCACGGGCGATCAGATACATGCCGTGAACCCCAAATCGGAGGTGATCCGCATGTCTTACAACCAGATCGTCCACCACAGGGCGCAACTGGGCGTCTACCTCCGCCTGCTCGACATCCCGATCCCCGGCAGCTACGGGCCGAGCGCCGACGAGCCTTCTATGTAACGCTTCGCGCAAAACTGCATACAAACGAAAAGGGAAGCGAAAACGCCTCCCTTTTTTTGCTTGCCTAAATTATCGTAAAGAAAGATTGAGAATACTATTGTTTGTGGATCCACTTTTCGTTGATGAAGAACGTCCCGAAAGGCACGACCGACGCGCCGAGGGCGATGGCCGTTTTCTTCATGGACCATTGCAGGATGGTTTTCAGCTCGATGGCCAGCACCACGTACAGTACGAACAGGAGCCCGTGGGCCATGCCCAGCTGCTTATTGAGCCAGGGCTCTTCGAAAAAGTATTTTAACGGCATGGAAATGAAGAGGATCGCCAGGAAGGAAATCCCTTCCAGCCATGCGATGATCCTGAAACGTTTGATGGACCGGGCGCTTTTCTGCGCTTCCTGTTGTTTTTCCATGGCGCAAACCTACGCCGGAATCCCGTTCCGAAATATGATTATGATCAGTTTACCGGTAACCGGCCGCCTGCAGGGTAAACAATTCTTCGTACCGCCCTTTTTTGGCGATCAGCTCCTCGTGCGTACCGATTTCCAGCAGCTCCCCGCCTTCCAGCACCAGGATGCGATCTGCCATGCGCACCGTGGAAAAACGATGGGAAATGAGGACGGCCGTTTTGCCCCGGGTGAGGTCGGCAAACCGCTGGAAAACTTCGTATTCCGCACGGGCGTCGAGGGCGGCGGTAGGCTCGTCGAGGATGAGAAGCTGGGCATTTTTCATGTAGGCCCGCGCCAGCGCGATTTTCTGCCATTCCCCGCCCGACAGTTCCACCCCGTTGCTGAAGCGCCGCCCCAGCATCTGGTTGTACCCCGCGGGAAGGCGGCCATAGAGCAGATCGGCCATGCTTTTCTCCGCCGCCTGCTCGATCCGCGCCTGGTTGTCGACTTCGGCGATATTGCCCACGGCGATGTTCTGTGAAAAGGTCATCTGGTACCGCTGGAAGTCCTGGAAAATCACGCCTACCTGCATCCGCAGCTCGTTCAGATCGTATTCCCGCAGATCGTGCCCATCGAGCAAGATGCGGCCTTCAGACGGGTCGTACAAACGGGCCAGCAGCTTCACAAGCGTTGTTTTACCGGCGCCGTTCTCCCCTACCAGCGCGAGTTTCTCGCCGGCGTGGAGCGTGAAATTGAGGTGGCGGTTGGCCCAGCGCGTGGCATTCAGGTATTTGAAGCCCACATTCTCGAACACGAACCCTTCGCGGATGGGGTTCGGGAAAGGCCGCGCTTTCACAGGCTGCGTGATCCGGGGCGAAATCTCGAAAAACTCGAACAGGTCGCGCAGGTAAATGGCGCCCTGCGTTACGCTGGTAAACCGCATCAGCACGCTTTCCAACAACCCGCGCAACTGCCGGAACGATCCGCCGAGGAACGCCAGGTCGCCGATGGTGAGCTGCCCGCGCACGGTTTGCAGGATGATAATGACATACGCGGCATAATATCCCGCGCTGCCCACGAGTGAAAACACCACCGCCCAGATGTTGTAGCGGATGGACAGGGATTTTTTATCGCGGTAAAATTTATCCGCCAGTCCCCGGAAACGGTCTACCAGGTAACGGCTGAGGTTGAAGATCTTTACTTCCTTGACGGATTCGTCGCTCGCGCCGAGGAACCGGATGTAATCAAGTTCCCGCCTGGCGGAGGTTTCGCCCCATGCCAGGGCGTAAAACTTGTCGTTGAAGTGGGTTTCGGAGAAGAACGACGGCAGCACGGCCACCAGCAGCAGCAGGATGAGCCATGGACTGAAGGTGACCAGGCCGGCGGCGAGGAAGATCATGGTGATAACGTCTTGCACCTGCGTGAGCACCTGGCTGAGGAGTTGCGTGCGGCCGGCGGTTTGCTGGCGCGCGCGTTCCAGTTTATCGTAAAAGGTGGAATCTTCGAACTGGTCGAGGTCGAGCGTGGCGGCGTGCTGCATGATGCGCACAGAGGTGTGATTGGCGACGCGCTCGCCCAGGAGCCCGTCTACCAGCGCAATGGCGCGCCCGAGCGCCCCGGAAACGACGACCAGCGCAAATTCCGCGGCCACCAGTTGCCAGAGATACGTGTAGCCGATATCTCCGGCGGATTGGGTGAGGCGTACCACCTCGTCGATGATCAGCTTGCTGATATACAGCAAACCGAGCGGCGTGGCCGATTGTGCGGCTCTCAGAAGGATGTTCCAGGTGGTCATCCAGGGGCTGGTTTGCCAGACCAGTTTAAAGAAAGCGGGTAGATTCTTCAGCGCCGCCATCCGCTGCCTGAAGCTCACATCGGGCTCTCCGGGTTTTCTGCTGGGTCTTCTCATGCGGCACTGAAGTTACGGATTTCGCGGGAATCGATCACCCGGCCGGCGCTTCGTCTGAAGTGGCATGCATCCGGGCGGTGAGGCTGCTGGCAGGAAAATCGAAGTGGATGGAAGTGCCCTGTGCGGAAGAGTCTACGTCCATCGTGCCGCGAAACGCCGCCGCGCGGGATTTCAGGCTGAACATCCCGATACCCGCGTCGCCTTTCGACGCATCGATCCCCTTTCCATCGTCTTCCACCGTCATCCCCAATCCATCTTCATTGAATTCCAGTTGTACCAGCACCTGCGTGGCTTCGGCGTGCTTGATAGCATTCCCCAGCAGCTCCTGCAACATCCTGTACACCATGAGCTCGAACCGGGGATGAAACCGGCGGGGCTCGCCCGTTGCCTGGTATTCGAACGCCAGCGCATTGCTGCGGCCCAGTTTTTCGCAGTAAGCGCCCGCGGCCGCATCCAGCCCTTCTTCGAAAAGCAGGCGCGGCATGAGGTTGTGCGAGGTATCGCGGATCTCGGTCACCGCTTCGTTGAGCAGGCCCAGCGTGTTGCGGTAAGATGCCGATTTCGTGAGCTCGCCGTATTGGTTTTCCAGGGAATTGAGGTACAGTTTCACGCCGGACAGAATGGAGCCCGCGCCATCGTGGAGGTTCCTGGCGATGCGGGCACGCTCTTTCTCCTCCCCTTCCATCGACGCCTGCGCCATGGCCAGTTCCGACTCCTTCTGCATCAGTTGCCATTGCTGCTGCTGCAATTGCTGCTTCTGGCGGAAATGGAAATACGCTCCGCCGGCGAGCGCCAGCACCAGCAACAATCCTCCGCCGAGCAAAACGAGCTGCTGGCTTTTCTTGCGTAGCTCCAGGTCTTTTCGGGTGATCGATAATTGTTGGTCGGCCAGTGATTTATCCTTTTCCAGCGTACGGTATTTCGTTTCCAGCTCGTTCACTTTCGTGGTGACATCCGTTTTCTGCAGGCTGTCGCGGAAGCGGACGTAAGACGCCAGCGTGTTGATGGACGCATCCTTCAACCCCAGATTCACATTCACTTTCGTCAGCAACAGATAGTGCTGCATGAGCGTCGGCACATGGCCGACATCCAGCAGCCCGGCTTCTGCACGGAGCAGGTAATCGCGCGCCATGGTGAATTTCCCGGATTCGTAGAACGCAAGCCCGAAGGTTTCCTGCATGGAACTGATGAACAGCGGCGGCAGGTTGAACCCTTTGGAGATCGCCTCCGCTTCGCGCAGGTACAGCAACGCCGAATCGGGATAAGGCTTTTTAGTGGCGTACAAATCCCCCATCGCCACGCGACTGTAAAACCGCCCGAACTGGTACTTGCCCAGATCACTCACGCGCACCGCTTCGCGGAACACGGCCAGCGCATCGTCTGCCTGGTTGATGCGGGTATATTTATCGCCCATGTTGATGAGCATTTTGACGTGATTGCTCGTGTCGCGGGCATGAACGTAGAGCGCGTCGGCCTTTTTCAGATATTCAAGGCTTTTTTCGAGTTGCTCCATCTGGCTGAACGTGATGGCCAGGCCATTATAGGCATGCGCCATGCGGATGGAATCGCCCGCCTGCCGGTAGGCTTCCAGCCCGTGGAAGTAAGCCTGCGCAGCGGTATCGAGCATGCCTTTCTGCATGAACGCGTTGCCGATGCCCGTCCAGGCCGTTCCCACGCGGTAGAAATTCTTTTCCGGCACGTGGTATTCCAGCGCCTTGCCGTAGACGGAAATGCTGGAATCGAGGAGCCCTTTGGCGAGGAGGATGCTGGCACGGCCCTCGTACATGAGGCCGGTGCGCTTGCGGTCGCCCAACCGCTGGCTGATGGCCAGCGCCCGGTCGATAAGGATGAGCGCGGTATCATTGTCGAGCTCGTTGAGATCGGCGGCGTAATCGTACAGGCGATCGGCCAGCAAAGTATCTTCTTTCAGGTTTTGCAGCTTTGCCTTATGCGTGCGGTGCACTTCCTCGAGCGTTTGCGCGTGGGCGTGGAAAACCGTTATACTGAAGATCAGCGTACAGATGCCGATGATGGTCCGGGTTCGGGAATTTCGTGGTTGCATGTTCCGGGGAATGTCAGGTTAATGGAATGGACGTTATGATATTTTTTCGATGGCAGCTGTTGCGGGAACGGGAAACTGAAGGTTGATGGATGTACCGGATTCGGAGGAACCCACATCCATCGTTCCGCGGAAAGCCTCTACCCGCGCGTGGATGGCGAACATCCCGATACCGTCTCCCTGTTTATCGTTCATCCCTTTCCCGTCGTCTTCCACCGTCAATGAAAATACTTCCGGCGAAAACGACAGCTGAACGATCACCTGCGTAGCCTGTGCGTGTTTGAAAACATTGTTCAGCAGTTCCTGGAAGGTGCGGAAGATCATCAGTTCGAAATCGATATCGAACCGCGCGGGCTCGCCGTACGAAAGGAATTCCACGCCCAGTTGCTCGCTCCGGCCTACTTTTTCGCAATAGTCGCGGATGGCGGAATGGATGCCTTCGAGGTGGAGGGTTTTGGGCATGAGGTTGTGGGATGTTTCGCGGATTTCGGAAACGGCGTCGTTGAGCAGGCCGATCGTGTCTTTGTATGCGGGCGAGCCGGTCAGGTCGCGGTACTGGTTTTCGAGGGAAGCGAGGTACAGTTTTACGCCAGAAAGGATGGAGCCCGCCCCGTCGTGGAGGTTCCTGGCGATGCGGGCGCGCTCTTTCTCTTCGGCTTCCATCGCGGCCTGCACTTTTTCCAGTTCAGCTTCGCGTTCCATCGTCAGCAATTTCTGCGCGGCGAGCAGCTGTTTCTGGCGGATGTGGAGCATATATGCGCCGCCGCCCACGATGAGCAGCAGCACGATGCCCGAAAGCGCGTAGATGCCCGCGTTCCGGTTGCGGATCTCGAGCTGTTTGCGGGCGAGGTTGCGCTCCTGCTGCGCCAGCTGGAGATCTTTTTCCGCCGTGCGGTATTGGGTTTCCATTTCATTGATCGATTGCTCGACCTGGAGGTTTTGCATGCTATCGCGATAGGTATTGAATTTATCGAACGCATCCACCGACTCCTCCCGCAAACCCAGCATGATATTCACTTTGGTGAGCACGCGGTATTGCTTTTCGAGCAAATCCAGCTTCCCCAGTTCCAGGGCGATCTTCGTCGACTTCCCAAAATACGCGCGCGATGTGGCGTACTGTTGCTGCAGGTAATACATCCTGGCCATCACGGCGTACATGACGCTCATGTATTGTTTGCTGACGGGTTGCAGCGCGGTAATGGCTTCCGCCTGCCGGAGGAAATGGGAAGCGGAATCATAGTTCGCTTTCGAGACGTACATTTCCCCGATGCCGAGGCGCGCATAAAATTTCCCCAGGGGGAAGTTGGATCTGTCGCTCAGCGATATCGCCTCGAGGAAGTACGGGATGGGCTCCGGGTATTCCAGCCGGGAACCCATGTTGATGAGGCTGCGCACGAGGTTCGGGGTATCGCTGGCCGTGCGGTAGCCGGCGATCGCTTTCCTCCGGTATTCCTTCGATTTTTCGTCTTGCTCCAGTTGCGTGAACGCGATGGCGAGATTGTTATAGGTGCTGGATTTGGCGGTTGGATTATCCGTTTTTGAATAGAGATCGAGGGCGTACATATAGGCTTTCACGGCGGAATCGGGCGGGCCGGTCTGCAGGAAAGTGCTGCCGGCGCTCGTGGCAGCTCTGCCGGCCAGTTCGAAACTGTCGACCGCGAGGGCGAGCCGGAGCGACCCGCGGTAATATTCGCGGGCGAGCAAAAAATCGGTATCGGATACTGCATTCCCTTTTCCCAAAAGGCTCATGCTGATTGCCCAGGTGTCTTTGGCCGCGAGGCTCATCCGCCAGGCGGAATCATACATTTTCGATGCGGAATCGGGAATCGATTCGGCGATGGCTTTTGCGGAGCGAAGTAATGTGCGGATAGCCGCGGTATCGGCGGAAGGGACGGCCGTTATCGTTTCCGGCGCAGGGCGAACAGGTTGCCGGCAGGCATGCGCGCACATAACGAGCAATATGACGGCCGGCAGCGACCGAAAGCTGAATGAAGAGAGGATGCGGAACATACGGGTGTTCTATAAAAGGTTGATACGAATGATACAATTGGTCGCACACCCGTTCCCTTTCCCGGACATATGCTGCTCACGCACAGCGGATCTGCCCCGGATGGTTTCCGGAATGCGCCCGACTGCTCTGTAAAAAAACCAGGAATATGCTGCTAATATGCGCCGATGGCCGGTTTGAACGGCATACGAAGTTTCGCTGAGTAAACTGCGCACTTTTCGAATTGCGTAAATGTACTCAACTTTTTAATTAACCGGCAAAAAAAATCAGGGGGCGAGGATGACTTTCACGCCGCGGTCCTGCAACATCTGCACGGTGGCGCTGTCTACCTGGTTATCGGTAATGATGAAATCCACCTGTTCGAGGCTGCAGATGCGGCCTATGCCCCGGCGGTCGAATTTAGAGCTGTCTGCCATTACGACCACGGTTTGGGCAAGACCGATCATTTTCATGTTGAGGCTGGCTTCGGCGAGGTTGGTGATGGAAAGGCCGAATTCGGGATCGATGCCGTCTACGCCGACGAAGAGGACGCCGCAGGAGATATCGTCGAGCAGCCGTTCGGCGAAGGAGCCGGCGGCGGCAGACGAGCTTTGGTGGATGAGGCCGCCGATCTGGAGCACGTCTACGTTCGGGCGGTTGCAGAGCTCGAGGGCTACTTTGAGTGCGGGGGTGATGACGGTGATGTGTTTGGACGGGTGGAGGATGCGGGCCAGTTCGAAGACGGTGGTGCCGGAGCCGATGATGATGGAATCGTTATGGCCGATGAGCTCCATGGCGGCGCGGGCGATCTTCTTCTTTTCCTCCATGCGGATGAATTCCTTCTCGTTGATGGGGCGCTCGATGGCGTAGGGGTTTTGGGTGGAGCCGCCGCCTTTGGTGCGGAAGAGGAGTTTCTTTTCTTCCAGCAGCTTGAGGTCTTTGCGGATGGTAACGCCAGATACCTGCAGCCTTTCGCTCAGTTCCTGGATATCTACTTTCCCTTTCTCCTGCAGCTCCTGGAGTATCAATTGGTGCCTTTCCGTGATGTTCATATGCGTGGGGCTTTCTGAATGTTAAATTATCTTTCATCAAATGTACATTCTTTAGGACGATTTCCCTAATAGCCGTTATTATTTTCATGTTAACCATTGATTTGCAAGGAGAAATGGATTTTTCATCACTACTTAATTTTAATTTAATTTTGTTTAATTAAGTTTAATTTTTACTTTTAGGAACTTTCAATCCGGTTCCATTTTATTCCACGAAACAACTGATACCATGCGTATTATAGAAAAAGCAGGCATTCCCTCCCAACTCATCTGGGGTTATCTCGGCGTGATGATCTTCATGATGGGCGATGGCATCGAACAGGGATGGCTGAGCCCTTACCTTGTAGACCACGGCATGACCGTTCAGCAATCCGCCACCCTATTCACCGTATACGGCATCACCATCGCCATTTCCGCCTGGTTTTCCGGCGTACTGGCCGAGGGTTACGGCGTCCGCCGCACCATGGCGCTCGGCCTGCTCCTTTATTGCCTCGGCACCGTGGGCTTCGTCGGCTTCGGCATGCCGAAGCTCAATGTACCGGTCATGCTCCTCACCTACGCCCTTCGCGGGTTCGGGTACCCGCTGTTCGCGTACTCCTTCCTCGTGTGGATCGCGTACAGTAGTCCACAGCAACAGCTCGGCCGCGCCGTGGGCTGGTTCTGGTTCGTATTCACCGGCGGGCTCAACGTGCTCGGGGCTTACTATTCCAGCTGGGCCATCACCCGGTTCGGGCATCTCAATACTTTATGGACTTCCCTGTTCTGGGCGCTCCTCGGCGCCGTGCTCGCCCTGCTGCTGAACCGCAGCAAACCGGCAAGGCAACCGGCCGGCGGCTCCAAAATGGAGGAACTGGTGAAAGGATTGACGATCGTCCGCGAAGAACCGAAAGTCCTGCTGGGCGGCATCGTCCGCATCATCAACACCACCGCGCAATTCGCCTTCCCCGTGTTCCTGCCCATGTACATGGCGCGGCACGGCTTCGATACAACGGAGTGGCTGACGATCTGGGGCACCATCTTCACGGCCAACATCATCTTCAACCTCATTTTCGGTTTCGTCGGCGATCATTTCGGCTGGAGAAATACCATCATGTGGTTCGGCGGCGTCGGCTGCGCCCTTAGCACACTCCTTTTTTATTACGCACCGCAGATCTGGGAAGGCAGCTACTGGGCCGTGATGACGGCCGGCATCATCTGGGGCGCGCTGCTGGCGGGGTACGTACCGCTCACCGCGCTCGTCCCTTCGCTGGTGAAGAAAGACAAAGGCGCCGCCATGGCGATCCTCAACCTGGGCGCAGGGCTCCCGGTGTTTGTGGGGCCGGCCATCGTAGGGCTGTTCATCGGCACCGTCGGCGAAGAGGGCGTCATCTGGATACTGGCGGTACTATATGTGATCAGCGCCATCATCGCGCGGTTCATCACCCTTCCCAACAACGCCAAAACCCTCCATCAAACGCAACCCGAAGCAACCATACAACCGATATAAAATGCGCATTTTAATTACAGCTCCTTACCATCAGCAAGGCATCCAGGCGATAGCACAACTTTTCGGCGAAACCGTGTACCGGTCGTGGAAACCCAACGGCCGCGCCTGGAACGAAGCGGAACTGATCTCGATGCTGGCGGAAACCAAAGCAGACGCGCTCATCACGGAACACGACGGCGTCACCGCCAAAGTGATCGAATCTTTCCCGCACCTGCAATTCATCGGCGTTTGCCGCGGCACGCCAAGCAATGTGGCCGTAGCCACCGCAACGGCGCACGGCATCCCCGTGTTCTTCACGCCCGCGCGCAACGCGCAGGCCGTGGCCGAAATGTTCATATCCAACGTCATCATGCTGCTGCGCAATACCATCCCGGGCATCGACTGGCTGAAAGGCCGCAACTGGCAAGCCGGGGCGCATGATTCCTATCTCCATTTCAAAGGCAACGAGCTCGCCGGGAGGACCGTGGGGATGGTAGGATTCGGCGCCATCGGGCAACTGATCGCCGGCATGATCCGAAACTACCCCTGCAACATCCGGTTTTACGATCCGTACGTCACGGAGCACGACCCGGCTTACGTGAAATGCACGATCGAAGAACTCTTCGCTACCAGCGACGTTGTGTCCGTTCACCTGCCCGTTACGGAGGAAACGAAAAACATGATCGACGGCCGCCTGTTGACATTGATGAAAAAAGACGCCATTTTTGTGAATACAGCCCGTGCTGCGGTGGTGAAGCGGGAAGACCTGCTCGCCGCCCTCGAGGCCCGCGCGATCCGCGGTGCGGTGCTGGACGTGTTCGACCACGAACCGCCCGATGAAACGGATTACCGGATCATCGACCAGCCGCACGTGATCGCCACGCCGCACATCGCCGGCGCAACTTTCGAGGTGGAAGACCACCACGTCGCCATCATGAACAACGCACTAACACAATGGTTCGCCAACGGAAACCGCCAGGTACGAGAACTGGCGAACCGCCAAATACTGCCAACTCCCGTCAATGGATAAACAACCCGCATACATCATAGCAGACATCGGCACCGGCAACGTGCGCGTGGCCATCGCAACGCCCGGCGGCGAAGTGCTCGGCGTTTCCCGCGAAGACATCCGGTACGAAAAAGACCCGCTGTACCCAGACGCCCTGCAGTTCGACCCGGGCGCGCTCTGGGAACAGATCCTCCGCCTGGCGAAGCAATCGCTCGCAGCGGCGCCCCAGGCCGAGATCCGCGCCATCACGGCCACCAGCCAGCGCGAAGGCATCGTTTTGCTCGACGCGGACGGTAAATCGCTCACGGGCCTTCCCAACATCGACCACCGTGGCCGCGAATGGGAACACATCATTACCGATAAAAGCCGCGTCTACCAACTGACCGGCCGCTATCCCACATCGCTGTTTTCCGCGCTCAAACTGGTGGGCATCCGCGAAAGGAAACCCGAAATCTGGTCGCAAACGGCATCGTTCCTCAGTATTTCCGACTGGGTGGAATACCAGTTCTCCGGCGTCGCCAAATACGAACATTCCCAGGCTTCGGAAACGCTGCTATTCGACGTAGAGCGGAAGGAATGGAGTGATGGGCTTTGCAGCATTTTCGGATTAAGCCCTTCCCTCCTGCCGGAATTACGGGCATCTGCGAGCGTTTTGGGCGAAGTAAAAAAGGAAGTGGCGAAGGAATTGAACATCGCGCCTTCGGCGATCGTGGTTGCCGGCGGCGGAGACACCCAGCTGGCCATCAAGAGCACGCGGCCGGCGGTAGACGATATGGTCATCGTATCGGGCACCACCACCCCCATCGTGAAGCTCACGGGCGGCTATACACTCGATGCCGAAGAACGCACCTGGACGAGCAGAGACATCGTGCCGGGGCGCTTCGTCTTCGAAGCCAACGCCGGTGTAACGGGACTGAACTATCAGCGACTGAAAGAAATCTTCTATCCCAACGAAGGCTACGACGTCATCGAAAAGGAACTCGCCGAAAACCGGCACACCTTCTGCATGGCGAGCCTCGGTTCGCTGCTGGCAGACGAGGAAGTGTCGCTCACCCGCGGCGGCTTCATCTTCCCCGCGCCCGTTTCGCACCTGCTCACCCGCGGCAGCTTCGTTTGGGCCACGATGGTAGACATCGCCTGTTCCATCGTGAAAAACTACAAAATACTCGCCGAAGTGGCCGGCCATCATCCCGATTACATCTGGGGTTGCGGAGGCGGCCTGCAAAGCCTCACCCTCCGCCAGCTCATCGCCAACCTCACCGGTAAAAAAGTGCAGATGCGCAGGGGCTTCCAGCAATCGTCTGCCGTGGGCGGCGCGCTCATCTGCAATGAAGCGCTGGGGATCGACGGGCGGATGGACGACACCATCGAAACGGTGAACCCGCAAGACGAGGCGCATTACGCCGGCATCTATGCGGAATGGGAAAAAACGCGGGATTATTTCAGGAACATGAACTGATCTCCGCGGTACAACAGCAAACAATTCATGGAACATACTTTTATCGGACTGGACGTGGGCACCCAGGGCGCCAGGGCCATCCTCGCCGATGCGCATGGCCGGGTGCTGGCGTCTTTCAGCGAGCCCTTCGCACTGAGCGCCGCATCGCGGGAAGAACAATCCCCCGAACAATGGTGGGAAGCCTGCGAACGGCTGCTCTCACAAATCCTCCAACAGCCGGAAGCTGCATCGTTGCGCGCTATCGGCGTCACGAGCACTTCCGGCACCGTGATCCCCGTAGACGAAGCCGGCACCCCGCTCCACCCGGCCATTATGTACAGCGACGGGCGGCAGGCCGAAACCGGCCAACGCTGCAAAGCCCTCGCCCAAAAATACCACCCGCAGGGATACACGGCGTTCAATACCACCAGCGGATTGCCGAAAATGGTCTGGTTCGCGGAACAATTCCCCGAAAAGGCGCGCCGGATCCACAAATTCATCCATGCCGCCGATTTCATCACCGGCAAACTCACCGGCAATTTCAACGTCACCGATTTTACCAATGTGTTAAAATCCGGTTACGACGTAGCAAACGAACGCTGGCCGGAATATATTTGGGGCCATTTGCCCATCCGCCGGGAATGGCTGCAGGAGGTGATCCCCTCCGGAACGCCCGTCGGCAGCGTAACCGCCCACATCGCCCGTATGCCCGCAAACGTGCTGGTAACGGCGGGCATGACAGACGGATGCGCTTCGCAGATCGCTTCGGGCGCGGTAACGCCCGGCGCCTGGAACACCACGATCGGCACCACCCTCGTCGTGAAAGGCGTGACGGAAAAACCGGTACCCGACCCGCTCGGCCGTTTGTACAACCACCGCCATCCGCAAGGTTTCTGGATGCCGGGAGGTGCCAGCAACACGGGGGCCGACTGGATATCAAAACACTTCCCCGGCAACCTGGACGCGCTCAACGAAGCCGCCGCCGCCATGGTGCCCACCGGCAAATTGTACTGGCCGCTGGAACAACCGGGCGAACGCTTCCCTTTCGTAGCGCCGCAGGCGAAAGCTTTCGAAACGCCGGGGCTGGAAGGTGCGGAGAAATTCGCGGCCGGGATGGAAGGCGTCGCCTACATCGAAAAAATGGCGTATGAACTGATCGAACAGCTGTCCGGCGAAACGGTGAAAGCCGTGTACACCGCCGGTGGCGCCAGCAACAGCCATGTGTGGCTGCGCATCAGGGCTTGCGTGCTGGGCGTGCCCGTGCATAAAATGCAGGAAGTGAGCGGGGCCGCGGGAGCCGCCATCCTCGCTGCTTCGCAGACGCATTACGGCAGCATCAGCGAAGCAGCGGCAGCCATGACACACATCGACAAAACCATGTTGCCCGAACCCGGCCTGCAAGGCGCCTACGCCGAAGGGTACCGGTCGTTCAGGGAAAAACTGAAAGAAAAAGGATATGCTTAACGTTTATTTGCTCCGGCACGGACAAACGGCCTGGAACGCAGACAACAACCGGTATTGCGGCCGGACAGACATTCCGCTCACCGCCAAAGGCATCCAGCAGGCGGAAGCCGTTCGGGAACAGCTGAAAGGCATCGAATTCGACGGCGTGTATTCCTCGCCGTTAGAGCGCGCGTTCATGACGGCGAATATCGCTTCGGGGGCTTATGTCAAAAAAGACGAACGGTTGATAGAGGCGGATTTCGGGGGATGGGAACACAAAACCAAAGAGGAATTCATTGCCGAAGCGCCGGAACACTGGCACCGCTGGATGGAAGACCCCTACGCCCACCGTGCCGGCGGATCGGGCGAAAGCGGCCGGGAGATCGTGGAGCGGGTAGACGCCTTCTTCACCGACGTCCACCGCAAACACCCCGCAGGCAATATCCTCGTGGCCGCCCACAACGGCGTCAACCGCCTGTTCCTCGCATATAAACTGGGCATGCCCCTGCGCAATTACCGCATGCTCGTCCAGGAAAACGCTTCCGTCACCATGTTCACCCTCGACGCCGGTGGCGGTTTCACTTTACAACACCTAAATGCCAAATTCTGATCCCATGAAACGAATCCTCATCGGCAGCGCATTGCTTTGCTGCACCATCACCGGCTTCGCCCAATCGGGCCTGCATGTGCTGAAAATCAGGAATGCAAAAGACCTCCGTTCCTTCTTCCGGTTCACCGGTAACGATATCCCCTTCATCTCCGGCCACCGTGGCGGCGTCAACAAAGGCTTCCCGGAAAACAGCATCGAGGCGTTCGAAAACACCCTCCGCCATACGCCCGCCACGTTCGAGATCGATCCGAGGCTCACCAAAGACAGCGCCATCGTGCTCATGCACGACGCCACCCTCAACCGCACCACCAACGGTACCGGCAAAGTGGGCGACTACACACTCGCAGAGCTGAAAAAAATGCGCCTGAAAGATGTAGACGGCAACCTGACCGATTTCCAGATCCCCACGCTGGAAGAAGCCATCAAATGGGCGCGCGGCAAAACCGTCCTCATCCTCGATAAAAAAGACGTGCCGTTCGAAATGACGGCCGACATTATTCGTAGAAACAAAGCCGAAGGCCACGTCATGGTGACCGTCCACACCGCGAAAGAAGCGAAATGGTACCACAGCCGCAACCCGAAAATCGTGTTCGAAGCCTTTGTGAAAACGCAAAAGGCGCTGGAAGAATACGAACAGGAAAACATCCCCTGGACGCACATCATGGCCTATGTTGGCCCGGATAACAAGCCGGAGCTCAAGCCGCTCTACGAAAATCTCAACAAACGCGGGGTCATGTGCATGATTTCCACGGCGCCTACGTACGACAAACTCCCCGATGCCGCGGAGCGCACAAAAGCGTACCAGGCCATCATCAAAGACGGCGCCAGCCTCATCGAGGCAGACCGCTCGCTGGAAGCCGGTGAAGCCATCCTGCCCCTCATTCCGGCCAAAAGCCCGAAAAAGAAATTCTTCTCCATTACGAAATAGTGAGTATTACCAGTAACGTGTATGACGGCCGGTCCTTTTGCCAGGACCGGCTTTTTTATGGAAGGGAATTGAACAATGCGGTGATAAATTGGGTAAATTGAAGGAAAAGCATCCCCATGTCAATCGTTATCCTCGTTCTCATTGCGCTCATCGCCATCGAGCACCTGTACATCCTCTGGCTGGAAATGTTCGCGTGGACTACGCGGGCGCCGAAAGTGTTCCGGCAGATACCCAAAGAAATGTTCGAGCCTACGAAAGCGCTGGCCGCCAACCAGGGCTTGTACAATGGATTCCTGGCGGCGGGGCTCATCTGGTGCCTCTGCATAGGAGACCCGGCCTGGCAGCAGCATGTGGCGGTATTTTTCCTGGTTTGCGTGGCGGTGGCGGGAATATATGGGGCGGTAACGGCAACCCGGCGCATCTTTTTCGTGCAGGCGCTTCCTGCGCTGGTTACCTTACTGCTGATCTGGCTGCTGTAACAGCGGCGCGCTTTTCCGGTACTTTCTCCGGAACCAGTACATCGCCGCTACGGTACCTGCAAGGCCCGTGACGCCGGCGATCTTCACAAGCCCGGTATAGAACTCCAACCAGTTCAGCTGCAACTGGAAAACGGATTTGGCGAGCATCACGCCTACGCTGCCCAGGTACCCGAAAGCGTCCGCGATATAGATGAGGAAACCCACGTTCCCCGTAAACCGGAAAGCGGCGATGAAACGATCGAACAGCAGGCTATTGAACGGAATATACACCATGTAAAGCCCCAGGCCCGCCAGGAGCATCCAGGCATACATGCCCAGGTGGCCGGCGGAGAACAGCATGGCCCCGCAAAGCGTTAGGGCGAATCCCGCGAGCATGATCCACTGCGTAACAATGAACGCCCTGAAATTATGGTTCAGCCAGCTCATAGCCGCGATCAATACCAAAATGATGAGCGAGATCAGGCTTTCCGTTCCCGCGAAAACACCCGGCTGAAATGGTTCACCGGACGCGCGCCACATGTCGGCCATGAAGCTGTCGCGCACTTCGCGCAGGATCGTTACGAGAATGTAGATCACCACCAGCAGCGCGATCCCCGGCCAGAAGCGCCGCAGCAGTCCGCGCCGCTCCGCCGCAGACATCGGCAGCCTTTCCATCCGCTGTTTCCTGTCGGCAGGCCCGGGCGGAGGGATTTTTTCCAGCAGCAGCACGAACACGATCAATACCGGCATGAACACGCATCCCACCACGAACGGCATCCCGTATTCGCTCACGCCCCATCCTTCCATCACCCACTGCGCCACGCTCTTCGCCAGGCCGGAAGCGAAAATGAAGCTCACGGCCAATGCCGCGCTGATCATGTCTGTGGTACGCCGCCCTTCGATATACGAAAATACGACGCCCCACAGCATCCCCAGCGGAAACCCGTTGAGGAACAGGCACCACCAGTTATGCGGCGGCGGCACCACGGCAAAAAGCGCCCAGGCCAGCCAGGCAACGCCCGTCAAACCCAGGATGAGCCAATGCCGGTTTTTTCGCTGCATCGCGGCAATGAAACGGATTCCGTAAAATTTGCTGAGCATATACCCGAACACCTGCGATACGACCAGCACCGTCTTGTAATCCATCCCCCAAAGCGCATATCCCCCGAAAGCCCCAACGTTAAAGGCTTTCCGGAAACTGAAGATGGCGGTGTAGGCGCAAAAGGCGGTAACGGCCGCAAAGGCCGCCACACCCAGCTCGCGGCGGGAAAATTGCATGTACGGAATATACGCTGAATTACCGGAAATGAAAACAGGGCCGCCAGCTGGCAGCCCTGTCGGGTAAAAAGATCCGGATGTATTTACCATTTCTAATGCCCCAGCTTGATCACTTTCATGACCTGGCGCACGTTCACCTGGATAATTTCGATGTAATAAACGCCCGGCTGGTAATTGCCGCCCAGCGTTACGGAACTGTTCGGCGCCAGGCCCTGCCTTGTTTCCACCAGCTGGCCCGCATTGTTGTACACGCGGATGTTGATAGGTTGCTGGTTTTTACTGATCAGCATAAGCACGAACTGATGGAACGTGGGATTGGGCAGCACCGTGGCCGCCAGCCCGTCGCCATGCGTCCAGGGCTTGTTGCCCGGTACGAGCACATGCGTGGTCTGTACGCTCGATTTGCCGGCAGTATCTGTAGCCGTCACCGTTATCGTATATACGCGTCCGTTACCTAACGGGTTCCGTTGGGCGCGGAGCTTCACGGTATTGTCGTTCACGATCTCGATGTCGGGACTGCCGCTGTCGGGCTCGTTGCTGGTGACTGTCACGGTCCGCTGAACAGGACTGCAATCCGTCACCGAATAACCCAGCGAAACCGTCACCATCTTGTTGTTCGGCGTATTGAGCAGCGCCGGCGACGGTGTGATGTCGGAAATAACCGGCGCCAGCGTGTCTTTCATCCAGATGGCGAAAGAAGCCGTATCCGATTTGCCGCCGGCGTTCGTGGCGATGAGGTGTACGTAATCATCGTGCCGGACGCGACTGCCGGGAACGGGGTATTGGGTGATGGTCACGCCTTCGGCAGGTTCTACCGTTGCAGAATCGCGGTAATCCGGCAGGGAAGCGCCGCAATCCGGATCACCGGTCAGCCACTGGTTCCCCGGGCCCTGCAGCGTGGGCGCCAGGTTGGCCGCCAGCGCCGAGCGCGGACTTTCGTTATGATAGCGGTCCAGCGCCGTCACGGCATAATAGTACGTGACGCCGGGCAGCGCCGAAGTATCGGTATAAGCGATGGAATCCATGGGTGTTACAGCCAGCAGCTGGCCCATGTCGCCGGTGTCGATCGCGGGCGTGGTGGAGCGGTATACTGCGAACTGGCGGGCCCGGTTCAACTGGTCTTGCGGATCGCCGTTGTGCCACCAGATGAGGCGCACATCGTCTCCCGCCTGTTCGGCATATAAACCGAAAGGCGCGGCCGGAGCGATGCTGTCCCGCCATTTCATGGCCGGCAGCAGCGCGGGTTTCGCGTACATGAAAAGGCGCAGCGAATCGCGGAAACCTTTCCTGGTGTTCACCCGCATGCTCGTGGTGTTGTATACCGACTGGCCATACACGTTGGCATGGCTGCGGTTCATGCGTATCTGCCGCGGGATCTGGGTGGAATCCGTCCATCCCGCACCGGCGGCGGCATCCCCCATTTTGTACCCGGCGATGCCGATGTAGATATGCCGGCCGTTGGCCTGGTTGTTCCACCAGGGCACGATCACACCGTAATTGGCGCCCGGCTGTCCGATCCACCAATATACCTGCGGCATGATGTAATCTACCCAACCTTCCTGCAGCCAGCGTTTCGTGTCGGCGTACAGCGTGGTGTAATGTTCCAGCCCGGAAGTGGGCGAACCGATGTCGGGATTGGTGCTGTTTCGGTAGATGCCGGACGGGCTCACGCCGAATTTTACCCAGGGCTTGATGGTCCTGACGCTGTCGTACACCCGCTGGATGAGCAGGTTGACGTTATCCCTCCGCCAGTCGTTTTTCACGGTGAACCCGCGCGGATAATCCGCGAAAGTGGCGGAATCGTTGTAGGGCGCCGTGCCGGCGGGTGCGTTGGGGGGATAGAAGTAATCGTCGAAATGGATACCGTCCACATCATAACGGTGGAGGATATCCGAGATCACGGCGGAGATGTGGTCGCGCACGGGCGGCAGGCCGGGATCGAGGACGCGTAGCGTGCCCTGGCTGAGGAGCCATTCCGGGTGCGTTTTGGCGACGTGGGAATTGGCGAAGCCCGGGAGGTTGTTGGAATTGCCGACGGCGCGGTAGGGATTGATCCAGGCGTGGAATTCCATGCCCCGTCTGTGGCATTCCTCGATGGCGAAGGCCAGCGGGTCCCAGGGCGTGGAGGGCGGTGCGCCCTGCGTTCCGGTGACGTCGGCAGACCAGGGCTCCAGATCGCTGGGGTACAGCGCGTCGCACTGGCTGCGCACCTGCACGTAGAGGGCGTTGAGGCCCGTGGCGCGGTGATGGTCGGCGATGGCGATGAAGGCGGCCCTTTGCTGGGCGGGCGTTTGCGTCTTGTTCGGCCAATCGATGTTCAGATAAGTGGCTACCCAGGCGCCGCGAAGTTCACGTTTCGGGGGCGACTGCGCCAGGGTTACGGCCGGGAAAAGGCTGCAAAGCAGCAGGGTTCGTAAAATTCCAGGCATACAGGGGTGTTTTGGTTGACGAAAAGCGGTTTTCTTCCTATAAGAGCGATTGATGATCTCAAACCGTTATGCCGTTCCAAAAAAAGGCCGCCCCGGGAAAGGGCGGCCACTGCGGTATGTAACCTGCAGCCATCGTGCTCTGTTTCTTCGGTTTTTCAGGCGGCACCATAGCAGCCGAGCGATGAAATTCCGCCACGGGCCGCACATTGGATATGGCCATTTGTAACCTCTCCGTATGTACTCCCTGTCCTGGGAAGATTTGGACCCGAATCCGGCGTTTCGCCGGGACGGGTGAACTGTTTTTTTAAGGCAATGCCGCGATCTTCTTTGCCAGCGAAGCTTCCAGCGTATGCCCGCTGGTTACCTCCCAGATGGCTTGCTGGGCGATGGCGAGGCTGTGCACATCTGCCAGGGATTTATCTTCCAGCGTCATGAGCAGGGCTTGCAGGTCGAAATTGCCTGCCACCGGGCCGAAGCGGTAAGGCCCCTCGGGGCCGGGATGTACGATAGATTCATTGAGTCCGAAAAGGTCGAGGTGCAACCAGGGTGCGGCACCTGCGGGCAGCACGAGGGTGACGGGGCGTGCCAGGAGCGCATCGTTGGCGCGGTCTGCCCGGTGGCGGAATACGAGGCCCGCCGGGAGCACGACCTTCACGGGCGCTGCGGTGTGGTTGCGGAGGCGGAAGCGCAGCCGAACTATGCAGCCGTCGCCGTAGCGTTGAACGGTTTGGGCGCTTTCGCAGGAGCATTCCAGGGTGTTGTGCCCTTTCATAGTGCCCTGGTCGAGGGAAACGCCGGCAGGCAGGCGGAAGGCCTGGCCTTCGATATGTAGTGGCCGGGAAGCCGGTCGGGCGATGGGGGCTTGCGGGGCCGGGGGCTGCTTCGTCCGGCCAGAACGCTTGCCTGCAGCGGTTGCCAGCAGGATGAGCGGCACGATGGTAAGGAATAGCAGGGTTAACTTTTTCATGATCTTGTTTTTGTCGCCGCAAAGATATCCCACTCACCCGTTCCGGCACCTACGCGAAACGGAGCAAAACCTACGGAAAACGGATTTCCATCCACCGGTTAAATATTTTTCTTTCAATATGTTTTGAAAGTTCAAAACTTACTTATACCTTTGACCTATCAAAAGCAAGCCAATATGAATACGATGGCATACTTCGTTTACGGCTGCATCACCGGCCTCATTACCTTCAAAGTAGGATGGATATTTTTCCGCAACGGCCGCGCCTTTATCCTGCACCTCCTGCACGGCAATACGACGTTAACGGACGCCATCAACCGCCTCCTCCTCACCGGGTACTACCTTCTCAACCTCGGCTACGCCGCGCTGATGATCAGCACCTGGGACCGCGTGGAAAACTGGACGGGCCTGCTGGCCAGCGTTACGGTCATGACCGGGCGCATCGTGCTCACCCTGGCGCTCGTCCATTATGGCAACATGGCCGCTATCTATTATTTCAGCAAGAAACATACAACGATACCTCATTCCTAAATGCACTCATCATGACCACCACATTTCACTTCCTCGCCTATCTCGTATACCTGCCCGCCGTTATTTTCCTGACCTGGTTCGTAGCGCACACGCTCTTCCGCAACAGCCGCGTGTTCATGCTCGACATCTTCAACGGGAAAACGGACATCGCCCTGGCCACCAACAAATTATTCGAAACGGGCTTCTACCTGCTCAACCTCGGCTGCGCGTTCTACATCATGACCATCGCCAGCGAGGTGCCCGACCGGCAGACCATGTTGGAAGTGCTGAGCACCAAGCTGGGCGGCTTCTGCATCTATCTCGGCATCATGCTCTTTTTCAACCTGTACCTCTTTTTCCGCGGGCGCCGGATCAGCAAACAGCGCGCACATAATGCGCAGATACTGGCCGGCATGCGCCAGACGCCGCCCGCACCCTGACCGGCCCATTCATCCCTTTACCCAGCCGGAAGTCCGCCCAGCGCGGCTTCCGGCTTTTGTTTCCGGGCAAATGCATGATTATGGCCGATTTAATGATGAATCGTGCCCGCAGTGCCGGATAAATCCTTATCTTTACATATTACCTATATTTAAAAAAGCATATATACATTGTATTTTCACGAATTTGATTTTGACGATGATCTGTTGGATGGTATAGATGCGATGGGATATAAAACCGCTACACCGGTACAGGAACAAGTTATCCCCGTCATTTTATCCGGTCGGGACCTGATCGCTTCCGCGCAAACCGGCACCGGCAAAACGGCAGCCTTCCTGCTCCCCACCATTCAGAATATCCTCACTCATACGAAAGACGACCACCAGATCAATTCCATGATCATCGTTCCCACCCGGGAACTGGCCGTCCAGATCGCCCAGGCGCTGGAAGGGATGTCTTACTTCACGAACATCAGCTCCATTGCCGTTTATGGCGGGGGCGACGGCGCATCGTTCGCCATCGAGAAGAAAGCGCTTTCCCACGGTGCGGATATCGTTATCTGCACGCCCGGCCGCATGATCGCCCACCTCAACATGGGGTATGTAAAACTGAAGGGACTGAAATATCTCATCCTCGACGAGGCAGACCGCATGCTCGACATGGGTTTCCACGACGATATCGAGAAGATCATCTCCTTCCTTCCGAAAGACCGCCAGACGCTGCTTTTTTCCGCCACCATGCCGGACAAAATGCGCAAACTGGCGCTCAAGATCCTCCAGGACCCCATCCAGGTGAACATTGCCATCTCCAAACCGCCGGAGCGCATCAAACAGGAAGCGTTCGTGGTGTTCGATGAGCAGAAAGTTCCCCTGGTCAAACATATCCTCGACAGCCGCAAAAAGGAAAGCGTGATCGTATTCTGCTCCCGCAAGCAGAACGTGAAAACGCTCACCGCCGTGCTCAGCCGCGCCAAGTACGCCGTGGAAGAAATCCACTCCGACCTGGAGCAGGACAAGCGCGAGCAGGCCCTCCTGAACTTCAAGAACGGCAAGTCGAACATCCTCGTGGCAACAGACATCCTCAGCCGCGGGATCGATATCGAAGACATTGACCTGGTGATCAACTACGACGTGCCGAACGACGGCGAGGATTACATCCACCGCATCGGTCGTACCGCGCGTGCCGCAACAGACGGTACCGCCTACACGTTCATCAGCCCGAAAGAGCAGGGCCGCTTCTCCCGCATCGAAGAGTTGCTGGGCGCGCCCGTAGCCAAGACCACCGTTCCCCCGGAACTGGGCCCCGTACCGGAATACTCCCCCAAAACCCGCAGATCGGGTGGCGGCGGCGGAGGCAACCGTGGCGGCAGCCATCGCAGCGGCGGGAAAGGTAAGCCCCGCAGCGGCAATAGCGGCGGCGGCGGTGGAAACGGCAGCAGCGGCAACAAACGAAGAAATAATCGTCCCAAACAACAGAAAAAGCCATAAGACAGAAGTCTTATGGCTTTTTTCTTTATCGTCCTTTTTCGAAAACCCTACTGGAATTTCAGCTTCACGATCCGGTTGGCCATCCGGTTGTCGAACACATCGAAGTTGCCCACCAGAATCACCGAATTCTCCCCTTTCACATTCATGATATCCATCACCGTACCATCGTCTGACGCCGTTGCGTAGCGCAGGCCGCCGATGGCGTTGTAGGTGGGATGGATAGAACCGTCGGCATTGAGCACGATGAAGTTGTTGCGCTGGAGGTTGTTGAATTTCCGGAACGTACCCGTGAGGATGATCACGCCATTGGGCAGTACGCCGATCTGGTCGATCTTGGTGCCGTCCGGCCCCGCGCCCACGCTGAACGTGGGGTCTACGGCGCCATCGGCCGTGAGCCGCACCACGCGGTTGGCGCCCGTACCGTTGAACCGGGTAAAGCCCCCCGCCACAATGATCTTCCCGTCTTGCTGCACGAACAGGTCATAAATGAGCAGATCCGCACCGGAACCGGGGTTGAACGAGTTGTCCAGCGTACCGTCCGCATTGATCCGCGCGATGCGCGGCGCCGGCTGGCCCTTGTAGGTCGTGAAGTTCCCCGCGATGAGGACCTTCCCGTCGGGCAGCAGGTGCGATTTATAGATACGCCCGTTCACCGTGGGCAACCCACGATGCTGGGCAAGGTCGTAGTTCCAGGAAGAATCCAGTTCGCCGTTGGGATGCAGCTTGATGATATGCTGCACGAACGTGGAGTCCAGGTGCATGGAATCCACTCCCGAAGTAGCCACCAGGTTGAAGTTGGGCCGTACGTAATACCTGAAATCGCCTACCAGGAGCATTTTCCCGTCGGGCAGCAGGTGCAGGTTGTTCACCACGCCCCGCACGCCGCCTGCCAGTGAAGAGGCGATGGCCGTGTTCTGCGACGGCAGTTCGATGATGGTGGAATCGATCATCCCCCCGAAACCCAACCGTGCAATACTGAACACGTTCTGCGTACGGGCGTACCGGTTAAAGCTCCCCGCTACGAGGAACTTCTGTTCGTCGGGCAGGTAAACGCCGGAGTAGACATCGCCCTGCGGACCGGTTTGCCAGCCGTATTCCCAGGCGTTGTCGAGCGAGCCGTCGTTGAGGAGGCGCGCCATGCGGTTCACGCCGCCGGGCTTGTTGACGTTGTCGTAGTTATTGAAACGGCCGGCGATGATGTACTTGTTGTCATTTCCCGGGAAAATAGCGGTGATGAGCGCACTGGCGCCGCCTTTCGTGGCGAAGGTGGTATCTACCACCAATCCGCCGAACACCTGGAAGAAAGGCCCGAAATAGAATTCGTCGCCCACTTTCACGTTAATGGCACCGGTGCTGGCCATGGCGGGGATGCGCACGCGCACGGCGGAATCCGTAGTTTCGAGGATTTCGGCTTTTTCGCCGTTGAAAAGCACTTCGAGTTTGTCTTTGTTCTTGAGGAAACCCGTGCCGCGAACGAGCACTTCATCGTTCACGAACCCTTTCGCCGGGTTAACGGAATTTTCCGCGAAGGTGATGGAAGGCAGGATGGGATCGCCATAAGGGTTCTTCCCGCTGCTGTTTACCGTTTCCCTGGTACAAGCCGCCAGCAGCGCGATCATCGCCAGGGCGAGCAGCTGTTTGTGTATGCAGATTTTCATGTTTGCGTTATTCTTTGGTCCTTAAATAATCGAGCGCCACCCGCCTGAATTCCGCGCCGCGGAAACCGAGCGTATGCAGATAACTCAATGCATGTATCACGCCGTTGCGCGGCTGGATGTCGGAAGATGCTACGCGGATGTAGCTGTTCTTCCGGAAATCCACCGGGTCGAACGTTACATCTGTCAGCTGGATGATCCTGGCGCCCACGGCTTCCACACCGCGGTAGTTCGTGTATTCCAGGCCGATGTTGAGGATGTACCCGTTCAGCATGATGTAGTTGATGCCGGGGAAAGCGCGGATATTGTCGCGCTGCACCCGCGGGAATGCGCTTGCGAGCCGCTTTCCGGTGAGGATGTACATGCTGATGAACTGTTTCCAGACTTCGGGCCCGATATCGTCGAGGGTCACGGAATCTTCCTGGTTGGCGAAGCGCTGGGCGTTGAGATCGTCCATCGCCGCTTTGATGGCATCGTCGGTGAAGGCGAAGAAAGTGATCGTGTCTTTGACGAACATGTCTTTCATGCCGGCCAGGTCGATGATATGTTTAACGCTGTCGAAATACAGTGTTTTTTCGGTCAGGTAATCGTATATGGTGCCGTCGTATATCGGGTTGGCGAGGCCACCGTCTTTATAGTACTCCTTCTTGCAGGAGGTGAACAGCATGCAGCCGGCTACCAGGAGCAACATGCAGGTGATCGTTTTTTTCATAATCATCTGGTTTGGGTAGGTTATTGGGCCCAAAAGGCTGTTTGCGTGATCTTGGGATTTCTGCGCATGGCGGATATGGGGATGGGCCACGTCCAGGCGCCGCGTTCGTACTGGTCTTGCGTGAGAGCGTTCTCGCACTGCGAAAAATCGGTCACACGGCCGGTGCGCACGAGGTCGTACCAGCGGTGGCCTTCGCCCCAGAGCTCGCGCGTCCTTTCCAGGAAAATGGCGTCTTTCAGCGCCGGTCCTTCCAGGCCGATCACTTCGGATGCCTGTGCGCGGCGGCGGATTTCGTTCAGCAGTTCGCGCGCGTCGCCGTCCTGCCCGATATTGGCCAGCGCCTCGGCGCGGAGCAGCATGAGCCCGGAGTACCGGAAGATGATCATATTGGCGTCGTACCGGCGTGCCACGGGGTCGGAAATGCTGGAGAACTTCAGGAACATCTGCGACTGGGGGTTCACGGAATTGTACGGGTCATCGAACCAGAGGTCGAACCGCTTGTCGGATTCCCCGGGCGGATACAGGATGTCCATATACTCGCGCTTCACGGTGATTTCGCTGCCGAGGCCGCCGTAGAGGGTCGACGAAGAAGCGATGACCGGCTGGTGCAGCACCCATTGCGAGATGAAGTTGCCGGTTACGTTGCCGTAGTTCACGTCCATGGAAATTTCCCAGATGCCTTCTTCGGAACGGCCTTTGAAAATGGTATGGAAAAGCTCTTCCTCGTATGGCAGGAGCTTGTAGATGTTGAGGTCCATCACTTCCTTGCAAACCGCTGCCGCACTGCGGTTCAGCTCGGTGGCCCTCCCCTTGTCGAACCCTGCCTGCCACATGTACATATGGGCCATGAGGGTAAGCGCGGCGCCTTTGGTGGCGCGAACGGCGCGGTAGGTAGGATCGTTGTAGGAAACGGGCAACACGTCGGCCGCCTTCCGCAGATCTATAATGCAGGAATCGAGGATCTTCACATGGTCCGTTTTCGGTTTCATCTCGATGTCGTACGGCGAAAACTGGAAAGGCACGCTGCCGTAGCTCTGTACGAGGCAATAATAGTCGTAGGCGCGGACGAACCGGGCTTCCCCTACCAGCTGCGCCTTTTCGGATTCGGAAATCTGCGTACCGTCCATCGCGCTGATGCGGGCCACGGCGAGGTTGGCCGCGGCGATGGATTTGTACCAGACGTCCCAGCCTTCGCGCGGCGCCTGGGCGCCGTCGGTTGTCCCGATGAGCGGGCTGCGCAGATCGTTTTGGGCGATGGCGCGGAAATTGGTTTTATTCCAGAAGTCGTAATTCCCCGGTCTGAAATCCCCGTAATTATACTGGATGCAGCGGGTAAACTGGTCGCGCAGCAGCGAATACGCCGCATTCACGCCCATCTGCGCGTCTGTCGCGTTCCGCCAGTAATCGGCCCCTGTGAAACTGTCGTTGGGCTTTACGTCCAGGAAATTCTTGCAGGAGCTCAATCCGGCCCCCGCCATCAATCCTGCCACACACCCTATAGTTAACCACTTTTTCATTGTCTTGCTTTTTCTACGTTAAAACTCGGCTGTGAAACCCGCGGTGTAAGTACGTGCGGAGGGATAGCCATTGATATTGTCGCGGCCCAGCTGGCTCACGTTTTCCGGGTTCGGGCCGGAATAGGGCGAGAAGATGGCGACGTTGAACGCTGTGGCATAAGCGCGCAGCGAGCGCAGCTTCAGGCGTTTCATGAAGTTGAAATCGCGGAAAGTGTACGCCAGCGTCACCTGGTTCAGCTTGAAATACGAACCGTCTTCTTCCCAAAGCGTCTGGTCGGCGCGAAAAGGCTGGATCTGCCCGTTCCTCCACACATAGTAAATGTTGGGGTATTTGGACATGTCGCCCGACTTCTGCCAGTAATCGATCAGGTCGAGGTCGTAGATGTTGACGGACCCGCCGCCAGGGCCGGTATATTCCGTATTGGCCGGTTGCGTCAGCTTCATGAGGCGCGACGTCATCGCCGTGTTCAGGATCGTGCGTTTCAGCAGGTAGGAAGCGAACACGTTGAGCGAAAAGTTTTTATAGCTCCAGGTAGAACTGATACCGCCGGTCACCATCGGCTCGGGATTCCCGGAGAGCACGTTATCGTCGCGGTCGTCGAGGAAATAATCGCCGTTGACGTCTTTCCAGCGGGGATCACCGGCCTGGAAGTACGTAACACCGTTGCCACGGCCGGTTTTGTAGCGAACGCCGCGGATGGGGTCTACCGGCACGTCGGTGTTGCTCTGGTAAATGCCTTCCGTCTGGTAGATGTAGTTGCTGAAGGGGTTACGGCCCACTTTACGCGCCAGGTCGATGTAGAACGGACCGCCGTCGTCGAACCTCGCCATCTGGAGCCCTGCGGGCAGCTTGGTGAGCACGCTCCGCGCGATGGCGCCGTTGAAGTTGAGGTTCCATTGGAATCCGCCCGCTTTGCTGGACACGAACGGCCGGAGGCCCAACACGAATTCATGCCCGTAGTTCACGATCGCGCCGCCGTTCACCTGGATATCGTTGTAACCGGTGATATCCGACAGGCGCTGGTCTTGCAGGATGTTGTAAGACTCCTTGAAATAGGTGTCATACGTCACCGAAACGCGCCCCTTGAACAGGCTCATCTCGAACCCGAAATTGTACTGGTAAGCCTTTTCGGACTGCAGGAAAGGGTTCGGCATCTTACCCCAGTCGGGCCCGATGGCCGGCATGTTGTTGTAATCGGAATAGATGGAATAATAGCCGAGCGAGTTCACGCGCGTGGAGGCCGGGCGACTGTTAATCCCGTAAGAACCGCGAACGGAACCGTAGTCGATGAAATTCATCTCCTTGAAAACAGGCTCTTTGGTAAAGTTGTAACGCACGCCCACAGAAGGGTTGATGGCGTAGCGGCTCTTGGTGCCGGAAGCGGAGTTGCCGTCTGCGCGGTATGAGAAATCGACGTTGTATTTCGTGCGGAAGTTATAGGAGATCACCCCGGCGAAAGACAGTGCGTGATAGGTGGCGCTGTTGAGCGTACCGTTGGTGTTCCAGCCATCCGCGTTGTTCCAGGGGTTGCCCGGATAGAAACGGGGGCTGTAGCCGCGGGGGCCCCAATAGTAATCGCTCGGGCCGTTGCGCAGGTCGCGGACGTGCGTTTCCAGCTCCTTGATATTGGCCTCGGTGAAGGCGGTCACCAGGAGGTTATGCGCCATTTCGCTGTTGGCGGGATTGGTGGTGAAGTTGTATGCCAGTCCATTGCGGGTGTTCAGCTCCCCGCGGCGGGAAATATAGCCGTACACCATGGTCTGGTTGTTGTTGCTGAACGCCTGGTTGAAGCGGTCGCGCGTGTCGGTCGTATAGTCGTACGAGGTAGCCGAAGTAAGGCGGAGGCCCTTGAGCAGCTCGTAGTCTACGCTCAGGTACGAGCGGATGTTCATCGTGTTATTGTCGTCCACGTTTTCGATGTAGGCTCTCAGTTCCGGGAAGTCCAGAAAGTGCGAAGGCCCGGGCAGCAGGGAGCTGGAGAAGGCGCTGCCGGCACCGTTGCCGGTGAGGCCGCCGCCGTTGCCGCGCTGTTTCTGCCCGAGGGCGGCAAACAGCTGGCCGCTGATGCGCAAACGCTCGTTGGGCTGCAGGTTCAGTTGCAGGTTGGCCGTATAGCGGTTGAAGCCGGTGTTCTTGATAACGCCCTGGTACATCTGGTACCCCATGTTCGCCTTGTAGTTCATCTTCGCGTTACCGCCGCTGATCTGCAGGTTGTGGTTGGAGTTGAAGGTTTTCTGATAGAAGAGCCCCTGCCAGTCGGTACTGTTATTGTAGAAGCCGTTCAAGCTGTCGGTAATGAACTGCGCGTTGGCAAACTGCAGCTTGGCCAGGAAGTCGTACTCGCTGTAGTTCAGGATGGTATACGTCCGGAAGTCGCGCTCCAGCTGTCCACCCCAAACCGGGCGCAGTTGCGGCGGCGTGTTCATGAACACGGAGTTGTTGAAGTTGATGATGGGAACGGGGGAATTGCCACGCCGCGTGGTGATCACGATCACGCCGTTGGCCCCGCGGGAACCATAAAGCGATGCGGCCTGCGCGTCTTTGAAGATCTCGATAGACTCGATGTCTTCCGGCGGCAGCAGCGAAAGCGGGCCGGTAGCCGCGCCGGGCTGTAACATCGACTGGTCGATACCGCCGTCGTACTCCACCGGCACGTTGTCGATCACGAGCAGTGGGTTGGAGCTGGACAGGAAGGCTTCGTCGCCGCTGCCGGTCACGTTCAGCTGCGAGATGCCGCGGATGTTGATGGTGCCGCCGAAGCCGGGAGCGCCGCTGATGTTCTGGATGTTCATCCCGGCCACCTTGCCCTGGAGCAATTGTTCCAGGTTGGTAACAGGCACGTCCTGGATGTCTTTATGGCTGACCATCGATACCGCACCGGTCACCGTTTCCTTGGTCCGCTTCTGGTACCCCACGATCACGGATTCTTTCAGGAATTTCTCCGCCGGCGCCATTTGCAGGTTCAGCTCGGCTTTGGTGACTTTGATGGCCTTGTCTTCGTATCCGATGAACCGGAACAGCAAGGTTTTGTTCATTTCGATGGTAACGGAGTAATTACCGTTGGGATCGGTTACGGCGATGCCTTTCTTCAGATCGGCGTCTACGATGCTGACACCGGGAATGCCGGCGTGCGATTGCGCATCCGTCACTCTCCCCTTCACCGTGATCCGCTGCTGCGCCCGGGCCGTTACGCCGGCGAAAAGCAGTACGATCATGCAGAGCGCCACCACTTTCGGGTATATATTTCGCATATCAGTTTCTTTTTTGAATTGGTTTTACGATATCAGTCGTCCTCGAATTTTGGCTTCTGCCTGAATTTGACGGCCACCGTCCATTCTCCGGGTTCCTGGATGGCGAACCGTACCATCACATACCCCGCTTCCTGCCGGCCGAAATTCACGCGCTTGAAATCAAACCCGACCTGCGCCATGTCCAGCCCGCCGGAAACGTCTGTCAGCACGGGGAAAGGACTGGGAATGTCCCAGGTCACGATCGTACTGTCGGTATCGAACCGCTGGTTAAAGCCGAACTTCACGCGGGTGGCGGCCTGTGGACTGTAATAGTACAGGCTGTCCCAACGCTGCATATCGAAAACAGTGAGGGGGATGACGGTGGAATCGGGGTTGAAGAACCGCACGGAAACGGTGTTCTTCGCCGTGCCCGTTTTTACGAAAAACACGTCGATACTGTCCTTCGGCAGCAGGCGCTGCATGTAGTCGCGTACGTTCCTGGCGTCGTGCGCCTTCACGAGACCGCCGCTGGCCAGTGGTTTCTGGATGCCGGTGATATCGTCGATCGTGTAGGGCTCGTAAGGGTGCGGGCGGCGGACGTCGAGCGTGAGGTTGCTGAACACGCGTTCCCCGGCCTTGTTTTTCACCCGTACGTCGAAGAAATACTTACCGTAAGCCACGGTATTGGAATCCACGTTCCAGAAGATGATCTCCCCGGAGTTTTCGCGGATGTCGAGAATGGGGCGCTTGGTGACGAAGGTTTTCGACATGATCTCGTCTATCGTCTTTTCGAACCCGCTATACCAGGTTTTCCACTGCCGGGTATCGATCTGCTGGCGGAGAATGGGCGCGGGCTGTTTATCGCCGGAGCGAATGTTCTCGAGCGTGAAAGTGAGCGGCTGGGTGGAATAATCTGCATTGAATACGTTGATGAAAACGTTCGTTTTGCCGAGCACGGCCACGAAGTTCTCGGTCGTATAGTTCATATTGTTGCTGAGGTGGTCCTGTTCATCCGGGAGCAAATCCTTATAGCATCCGGTGGTGCCCAGCAGCGTGGCAAAGAGCGCAGCGGCGGCATACAGGCGCCCCAGGTCCCAGGTATTTTTCTTTTGCATGGGTTCTCTTTTTATTGGGCGATCAATTTGATTTTATACAGGTTGTAACCGGCGTTATCGATTACATGTTTCAGGATATGCCGACCGGCGGTGAGGTGCACCACGGGCCCGTCGAAATCCTTGTAAACACCATACCCGCCGGAAGCAGGCACGCTCAGGGAGCCGGTGATGGCCACGTCGTCCAACTCCAGGTGCAGTTTCCCGGCGGTGCCGCCGCTGCTGTAGTTGAACGAAATTTTATAATCCCCTTCCTGTTTAACGTCGATCGAATAGGAAGTCCACTCCCCTTTCACGCCGTGACTGAGGGAATAGGTCCCGGGAACGGTAGCGTTCTTCTCGCAATCCGGCCCTTCGAACACGCGGTATTCCGCTTTGCTGTTCGATTTGTTGCCTTCGTCGGAATCGAAATACGTTTGACCGGGCAGGCCGAAGTCGAACTCAGTGGCGAAGATCTCGCCGGGAACGCTGGCGGGCTGCATGTTGTAGGGCACCCTTTCCTCGGGAATGAATGCAAACCGGCCGGCATTGTAACCGCCCGTTTCCAGGAAGTGGTAAATAGTGGCCACGCCTTCCGTCAACTGCACGCCGGGAACGGTCAGCGTTCTCCAGGTCTGGTAACCGCCGGATTTGGGCACTGCCAGGCTGCCGGAAACGTTCACGTCGTTCACCTCGATGCGCAGCCGGCCATGGTCGTTGGGCGATGCTACTTTCACATACAGGCGGTACTTTCCGGTCCAGTTGATCTTTACAGTGAATTTCAGCCACTCGTTGATGTTGGTATAACCGGTGTTGTACAATCCTTCGGTACAGTTATCGAGGTCAACGCCTTCATCTTTCCGGAAATTGGCCGTGCCTTTAGCGGCGATCTCATTGTCGTGATAGGCCAGTCCTTCCCCGCCATGGTCGTAATATCCCAGTTCGATATGCCCGGGAATGCCCATGGGCTGGGAGAAATACGGCCGGCGAACGGGCGGGTAGCCCATGCGGGTGAAAGAGGAAAACCCGAAGATGTGCTTGGGCTCAAGCATATGCACCACGCCGGTAGTGGTTTTGAGGTTGGCAGCTTCCGTGGTGGTCATCACCCAGTTTTTCATGATGCGGCTTTCGTTCTTGTCGGAATACTGGATCACCATCGATCCGCCGTTCTCGATGCCGGAAGCAGTGGTGATGATGGCCTTTCCGTTCATTTCGTAGCCATAGGGCGTTACGAGGTTCATACCGTCTGCATAGCGCAGGGTATCGAGGTCGTATGTGCCTTCGAGCATGTAGCGGGACAGCAATGTGTCCCAGATGCCGAGGCGAACGCTGTCTACCGTCCAGTTACCGGGATCGCCGCGCTTTTCGCGGGTGAAATTGATATCGTACATCGCTGCCGCGATGGAAAAATCCTGCGGAACGAAGAACGTGACCTTGCCGGATTTCAGTTTATCGGCGAGGCCGGTCTTGTCCAGCAGATAGATGAGCGTATCGTACAATCCGCCTTTATTGGCGCTTTTGAGAAAATCGTAGGTCGACATTTTAACTTCCCGGATGGGCTGCATGTCGCGGAATTCCTCGTTCTTCTTCACGCAGGAGAAGGTGGCGGCCATGAGGCCGGCGATAAGAACGGGGATACTGAAGGAAAACTTTTTCATATAGCCGGTTTTTACTTCCAGTAATGGGTTTGAACGAGTTTGGGATTGAGGCCGAGCGCGGCGCGGGAAATCGGCCAGTAGATGGCCCCGTTGTCTACATCGGTTTGGGACAGCCCGGTGTATTCGGGCACTTTGCCGAAGGTCACGAGGTCGTACCACAGCCATCCTTCGCCGATCAGTTCGCGTCTGCGCTCCTGGAAGATCTCTTCCATCAGTTCATCTTCCGAAACCGTGTTCAGCACCGGTGTCAGGTTGCGGTTGGCGCGCTGATCGTTGAGCAGGCCCAGTGCCCCGCTGAAGTCGCCCGTCCGCAGCATGCATTCCGCCTGCAGCAGGAGCAGTTCTTCGTACCGGAACACCGAAATGGCGGAGTTGAAGAACCGCAGCGTGGGGTTCTTCACGGCATTGTTCAGCATCTTGATCTTGTAGAACATCGGCTGCATGGCGCCCATGTCGGTGAAGAACGTGGCGATGCGCGTATCGCTGGCGAGGTGGAAAATGTTGAGTATACTGTCTTTCGACACGAAAATATCCGCTTCTTTCTTCGACACTTCCGGGTAGCGGAGCGTCCAGTTCTCGAGCTGGCCGGTGGTGGAAATTTCCGCGTGGTCGAAGTTCATATCCAGCTGGAAGATATTCTCGTTCCTGCGGCCGCGGAACGTTCCGCCGTTGCTCGTAAGGTCGGTAACGGATACGCGGGCATACGCGGTTTTGGTACCATTGCCCCGTACGATCTGAATGGCGTCGAGCGCGCCCTGGTAATCTTTCTGCCAGGCGCGGATGTGGGCCTGCAGTGTAAGCCCCGCGCCTTTGGTGGCCAGGATCCCGCGCCAGTGGCTGATGCCCTGACCGCGATAGTTGCCGGGCTGCTCCGGATTGGTACCGTCGAACTGCCAGGGCAGCTTATTGATCGCAGTGTTCACTTCGTTGAACGCAAAGTTCAGCACTTCGTTCTGATCGGTACGGGCAACGGTGGTGAAATCGCCGCTGCCGGGCTCGGTGATGAGGGGCACGTCTCCCCAGATGCGCACCATGTAGAAGTAAGTGAATGCGCGGATGAAGCGTACCTGTGCGAGGTCCAGGTCCATTTCGGTTTTGGAATACCGCTCGTCCAACGCCGGGATCCCCTGCAGTTTGGCGATGGCGATATTGCATTGGGCGATGGTGGCGTAAAACTTGCGCCAGTCGCGCCAGGTGTCCATGGTAGCGTAGTTGGCGGTGAGCCGGTTGTCGCGCACGGCCTGGAGATCGCCTCGCTGCGTAACGGTGAATTGTCCTGCCCGCATCTCGCCGTGTGCCCAATAGGCGTTTTCATTGCAGAGTGCCGCGCGCAGCAGCCCGTAGCAGGCGAAGCTGCCCGCCCAGGCGTCGTTCTTGGTGGCCCACATATTCTCCTCGGTGACGGCGCGGGTACTTTCGATGTCGAGCATGTCTTTGCACGACGACCAGCCGGCAGCCAGGAGAAGGGTGAGGCCGCCTATCCATATTTTTCGCATGAGATTGCTTTTTTGCATTAGAACTGTAAGTTGAAGCCCAGTGTGAAGCTTTTCGGCTGGGCCCAGTTATACCCGCCCTGGTCGTATCCCAGGTAGCTGAACGCTTCCGGATCGCCGCCTCGGTAGCGGGTCCAGGTCAGGAGGTTGTTACCGGTACCGTATACACGCAGCGACTGCAGGCCGCGTTTGGCGAGCCATGCGCTGCGGAAATTATAGGTAAGGGTCAGCGAGCGCAGGCGCACGTAGGAACCGTCTTCCAGGAACAGCGTCTGGTTCACCTGGTACGGGCGTACCGCGCTCCAGGGGTTGTACCGCGGGATGCGGTCCATATCGCCCTCGGGCTCTGCCCAGTAAAACACTTCCTTCACCGCACCGATATCGTCTGCACCTTCGCGGTTGGCGAAGTCGTAGCGCGCGGCGAGGTTTTCGTTGATGAGCTTGCGGCCGAAAGCGTAGCTCAGCAAAAAGTTCAGCTCGAAATCGCGGTATTTGAACGTATTGGCCCATCCGCCCTGCACTTTGGGATTGTGCGAGCCTTCCATGATGCGGTCGTTATCGTCGATCACGTTATCGCCGTTCCGGTCGATCCAGATCGGGTCTCCGCCTTTCATGGCGATGCCCTGGTAGGTCATGCCCGCGGGAACGTCTGCATTGGAAGCATAAATGCCTTCGTTCTGCAGCAACCAGAACCGGTCTGTGGGAAAGCCCACTTCGAACCGGCGGTTGCCCAGCACAACGGCGGTTTGCCCGCCGGGCAGCGCCAGCAGTTTGTTCTGGTTCATGGAAGCGTTGATGGCGGACGACCAGGCAAAGGTTTTGTTTTGGATGATGGACGCCTCCAGCGTGAGCTCCACACCGGAATTGCGGATATCCATCCCATTCTGCCATACGCCGGAATAGCCGTACTCCTGCGCTACCGGCGTTTTCAGCAGCAGATCGCGATCGGTGCGCGCATACACGTCTACAGACGCCTTGATGCGATCGTTCGCAAAACCGAAATCGATCCCGCCGTTGATCTGGTCGGTATAGGCCCATCCGATCCCGGGCGCCACGTACCCCAGTTCATACGCCGCATTCAGCACGGGGAAGGCGTTGTAGGTCGACAGGTTGGGCGTTCCCTCCCATCCGATCTCCACGTTGTAAATGGGGCCGTCTTTATAATAGTCGAGCGAGAACACTTTGCCCATGCGCCCCGCGCTGCCGCGCAGGCGAAGCGTGCTGAGGGCTTTGGAATCCTGGAGGAAGGGCTCGTTGGAAACGTTCCACGATACCGCGGCCGTTGGGAACAGCTTCCAGCGGTTCTCTTCCGTAACGTTGGAGCTGCCGTCCTGCCGCAGATACAGCATCACGTTATACTTGCCGGCGTAATCGTATTCGATGTTGCCGTAAAAGCTGGCCAGCGCCGCGCGGATGCGGTCCTTGAAATTGGCCGTGAGCCGCAGGTTGTGAGACCCGTTGTCCGGATTGCCGGGCGAACTGGGCTGGTAGATTTTGATGTAGTCGCTTTTGCCGCGGTAACCTTTGCCGTACATGTAGCTCCAGCGGTCCCACTGGTTGTACTGGCCGGCCGTCACCGTCAGGTGGTGCCGTTTGCCGAGGTAGCGGCTGAACTCCAGCGAATTGTCGAGCGTCATGCGGTTTTGCAGGCCGTCGAAGTTGGAGGCGAAGTTGTTACCGTCGTTCACCGTGCTGGGCATGAACAGGTCGCGGAAATTCTGTCCGTAATCGATGGAGAAACGGGAGTTGAATTTCAGCCAGGGCGCAAACTGGTAGGAAAGATTGTTCAGGACGCGCACGTTGGTGTTGCGGTTATTATCGATCCCGTCGTCCAGGTATCCGTAATAGGCTTCGAGGAGGCCTTTGTTGGGGGAAGGCGGCCGGTCGAGGTTGAGGATGTAATCCTGGTCGCCCATGCGGTCGCGGAGCGACTGGTTCCTTTTCCTGTTCAGCATGGATGCGCTGATGTAGGTGCTCCAGTCGAGCCGTTTGGCTGGTGTGATGTTGATCCCGAAGTTGACGTTGTAGCGGCGCGCGAGGGTGTTATCCTGGCCCTGCTGCGTGGCCTGGCCTACGCCGAAACGGAAGCTGGCGAGGCGATTGCCGCCGCTTACGCCTGCGTGGAGACCTGTCATCCAGCCGTTGCGATAATAGGCTTCGTCCCAGTCGGCGGTGCCGTAATACTGGGCGTTGGTGGAATCTGCCAGGTACGCGGGGAAGCTGCGGTATTGTTCGGCGGTGGCGTAGCGGTCGTAGAACGGCAGGCGGAAATCGCGTTCCCAGCGGCCGTTGACCACTTTCATGGAAGGTTTGAGCGACATGCCCGCGTATCCGTTCACTTCCACGCGGAGCTCGCCGGTGCGGGGCCCGCGGGTGGAGATCTGGATAACGCCGGCGGAAGCCGACGGACCGTATTTCGCGGTGGCGGCGGCGTCTTTCAGCACTTCGATGCTGCGGATGTCGTTGACGTCGATATAAGCGAGCGGGTCTATTTCGGTGCCGATGCGGTTGAAGTCGAACCGCTGGATGTCATACGCAAAGGCATGATCGTATTGCAACGGCATGCCGTCTATCACATACAGGGGTTGTGCAGCGAAAACATCGCCGTTCTTCAGGAGCAGACCGGAGGCGCCGCGGATGAAGAGGGCGTTCCGTTTGCCGGGCTCGGCGGAAGGGATGCGGACGTCCACACCGGTGGCGCGGCCCGAAAGCACGGCGTTGATCCCCATGTACGGGAGTTTGCGGGCCTGGTCGAGGTCCGGCGAGGAAACGGCGCCCCTGTTGCGGAGCATCATGTCCGTATTCCGGAAGTAACCGGCTGTGTCGAGTGAGGAAGCCGGGAGTTGTTTAAGCCGGTCAGTGGCGTCGTTGGCGGCCGGCTTGGAGCTGTCGGCCCTGTTGAACACCTTTTTCTGAGCGGCGGCGCCGGTCCCCATCGTCAGCAGTGCGAGCAGGATGACCTGCTTTTTGCGGAGAGGTGGGTAGAAATATGTCATATGGAGCAATTGGTTGTTAGCATATATAAGTTCCCCTGCCCGCCACGGCAAGGAGGTGGCGGGAATGTGGCATGGCAATGCCTGAACGCGCCATGGTGGCCGTCAGGAATTCATACCTTCGATAATTTCTGCTGATAATACGTGTGGACCCTCAGTTGATACCGGAGTTCCCCTTGGTGGTTCTTACGCATGGCAGTTCGGGCGTCACGTGTATTCGTATAGGTTACTGCCTCATTTCAAATTCGGGGGCCAGGGGAAGCCGATGGGATCGAGGGTTATCCGAAGCTGCGGAATGTCTGGGCAGCGGGTGATAAATAGTGCATGTTGAACGTGGTTTGAATAATGAAGGGATATTTATCCATCCTTCCGGAAATACGATCTGCGATATACAAGTTGGATTGAAAGATACATCGGCTGTTGATTCCCGTCAAGCATGGAGGCTGTTTTGCATACAAATTAAACGTCAAATGTTAAAATTTCTTAAATATTTGCCAAAATCACATGATGAATGATCATAATGACAGTTTAAAAGTATTAAATTCAATTAATTTCCTCTTTCATTTTCACATTATTTTTATGTTAACGAAAGATTATTGAACTCATTGAAAGTAAGTAAAGTCCCCATATCCAGATTTCCCACGCGCACAATCGATTCCATTTTCCAAATCTAGTGGATTGATGGGAGCGTTCCCATACTGAACCACGGAATAGACAAGGTTTTCCAGAAATGAAGCATTACAAAATGGGAAATGAAAGTTGTTTGCGATGCAATAACCGTGTATTTCAGACACTTAAATCAACAACCCCGCGAAACGCCGCCAATCGGGTGTTTCAGACATGTTCAAGTAGTTATGTAGTACTTATTACATGTATTATTTGCTGGCGTAAATTGTTCGTTTTTTTGTGCTTGCGCTCCATTATTATTCTTCAAAAAAATTAGCCGCCCTTGTCCGGATTTATCGGCCAACCGGTACTATATTGAAAAACAATGCAACCCATGAAAAAATTTATGTTCCTCATCCGGGAAGACCTGGCCCGGTTAGCCGCCATGACGGAAGCCGAGCTCCAGGAAGACATTGCGGCGATGACCGCCTGGGCCGAAGCCCTCGCCGCCGGCGGGCACCTCCTTTCCGGAGAGCCCCTCGAGCCGGAAACCCGCTACCTCCGCAAAAACCACATCGCGTCTGACGGGCCGTTCGCCGAAACCCGCGAATCCGTGAGCGGCTATTTCCTCATCCAGGCCGAAAGCCTCGACCACGCCGCACAACTGGCCGCCGGCTGTCCATCGCTGCAGGAAGATAAAATCGCCATAGAAGTCCGACCTTTGATGATCTATGCCTGATGCGCACAACATGCAATTGACAGCGCTCCTGCAGCAGCTCTACCGCAAAAGCTTCGGGAAAATGACCGGCCACCTGCTGTTTATGGACGGTTCCCTTTGCCTCGCCGACGCGGAAGATATGGTGCAGGAGGCTTTTACATCCGCCGCCGCCACCTGGGCGCGCGGCGTGCCCGAGCAGCCGGAAGCCTGGCTGTACGCGGCCGTGCGCAATATGAGCAGGCGGCGCCATGCCCGCAAACCCACCATCATCCCCCTCACCCACCTGCCTTCGGCGCCGGCGCCTGAAAGTCCACCGGAAAACGGCGACCTCGAGCTGTTGCGGCTCCTGTTCGCCTGCATGCACGCGAAGTTCCCGCCGAAAGTGCAGCTCATCACGGCGCTGCGCTATGTTTTCGGGCTGCAGGTGCAGCAGATCGGGGAATTGCTGGGGATGGAGGCAGACAGCGTGTCGAAGGTTTTATACCGCCAGCGGCAGCAGCTCCGCGCGGGCGATATCGCTTTCCGCTCGGGATTCGTGTGGTGGAGCGCGGAAAAAGTGCAACTGGCGCTGAAGGCGCTCTACATCATATTTACCGAAGGCTGGAAGATCATGGACGAAGCCCTTTGCGAAGACGCCCTCAGCCTCACCCGGGAAACCATCCGCCGGGCGCGCGTCCACGTTTCCGACGCCAAGGCCCTGTACGCCCTCATGCTTTTCCAGCTCTCCCGCTGGGAGGCGCGCACAGGCTCCATGGGCGAGCTGCTCGAGCTGGAGCAGCAAGACCGTCGCGCCTGGGACCGCGATATGATCCGCGTGGCGGCCGATTACCTGAAACAGGCCGCGGTGGCGGAGGGAGAAAGCCCTTATCATTTCGAGGCATCGATCGCCTGGTTCCACACCACAGCGAATTCCTTCGCGGAAACGCCCTGGCTGCAGATCGCAGGGCTGTACCGGCAACTGGCGGCTGTGGCGCCTTCGCCGTTCGTGAGCCTCAGTCATGCCATCGCTTTATACTTCGCGGGACAGGCACGTGCCGCCATGGACATGCTGGATGCGCTGCAGGCCGATCCGTTCATGCGGCATCATCATTTGCTGCAGGCCACGCTGGCACGCATATGTGCAGATGGGGGCGATGTGCCGGGGGCGTTGAAGCACTACCGCAAGGCGTTGCAGGGCAAGCCTACGCCCGGGGAGGCGGCGTTTATCCGGAAAAAGATCGGGGCGCTGCTCGGGAACGGCCTTTCTTGCTGATCCCATCCTTCTTTCAAAAAATTTTTTCCCTGTTCCGAAATCCACATCCGGACCTCCAATTTAATTGCGCCACCCAACCAACGCGCCGAGAATCCGATATACGCATTCAACTCCGGGCGCGCACACGAATATGGCGCTCAAACGCGCCATGCGCTTGCTTCAAGTAAAAGTTGAGGTCTTCATACCCGCTGCAGATCAGCGTTTTATACTAAATAAACATGAAAAACCAATACCCGCGTGGATTTTTATTTATTCACTGTGTCTAACATTATTTCACTGTTTTAGCGCGTCCCATTATTTTTGCACCATGCAAAGCTTCCCCCACAAATCCGTCGTAATCACAGGCGCCACATCCGGTATCGGGAAGGCGCTGGCCCTGGCGTTCCTTCGTGCAGGCGCACACGTTTCCGTATGCGGCCGCAAAGAGGAAACCCTTCGCGCCCTGCAGGCAGAAGTGCCGGAGCTGCATGTGTTTAGGGCAGACGTGAGCATCGAGGAAGATTGCAAGGCTTTTATCGGCAGCGTGCTGGAAAAGTTCGGGAAGATCGACATTCTTGTCAACAACGCCGGCATCAGCATGCGCGCCCTCTTCCGGGACGCTACGCCGGATGTCCTGAAAACGTTGATGGACATTAATTTCTGGGGCACCGTGTATTGCACCAAATACGCCCTCCCCTCCATCCTCGAACAGAAAGGCACCGTTGTGGGCGTGAGCAGCATCGCAGGATACCGTGGCTTACCGGGAAGAACGGGCTATTCCGCTTCCAAATTCGCCATGCAGGGGTTCCTGGAAGCGTTGCGGACCGAAAATCTGCATACAGGCGTCAACGTCATGTGGATCTGCCCCGGCTTCACCGCCTCCAATATCCGGAACACCGCGCTGGACAAGAGCGGCCACTCCCAAAAAGAAACACCGTTGGACGAAGGCAGCCTCATGAGCGCGGACACCGTAGCCGCACACACGCTACGGGCCATCGCGAAACGAAAACGGACACTGGTATTGACTTCGCAGGGCAAGCTCACCGTTTTACTCAGCAAACTGCTCCCGGGGCTGACAGACAAACTGGTCTTCAACCATTTCCGCAAGGAACCCGGCTCGCCCCTCTCCTGAAGAGTCTGGCCCCGCTTTTGCACCGTTTGATTTAATTCCATTTTTTTCATCATTACACTGAAATAATGCCTTTCTTTGCAGGGATTCTAAACCCCTGTAGAAAGCGCGACCGTTGAACTCATTATGCCCATCGTTACGCTGACATCAGACATTGGATTGCAGGACTACCTGACAGGCGCTATAAAAGGCCTGCTGCTGCAGCATTGTCCGAATGCCCAGGTCGTGGACATCTCGCACCACATCTCCCCCTTCAACCTGCCGCAGGCGACTTACATCTGCCGCAGCGCCTTTCGTTATTACCCGAAAGACACCGTCCATTTAGTGCTCAATAACCTGTTCGACCGCAAGACGGACTTCATCCTCCTCGCGCGCCACCAGGGCCAGTACATCTGCTGCGCAGACAACGGGCTGCTCACCATGATCGCCGGCGGGATGCCCGAGGAAGTGTACCGCATCTCCCTCGAATCCGCCGAAATCCGCAACACCCTCGGCATCGTGACCGTCATGGCCCGCGCCCTCGCCCGCCTCTTCGGCGGCGAAATGCCCGCACAATTCGGGACCCTGGCCCAGGAGATCGTCGTGAAGAACAACCTGCAGCCCCTCACCGGTGAAGATTATATCGAAGGACAGATCCTCCATATCGATAATTTCGAGAACGTGGTGGTCAACATCACCCGCGAGCAGTTCCACGCCCAGCGGAACGGCCGCCGCTTCGCCATCTTCTTCCGCCGCGACGAAATGATCACTCAGCTCAGCGAAACCTACGCAGACGTGGCCGAGGGCCAGAAGCTCGCCCTCTTCAACGCCGCCGGCTACCTGGAAATCGCCGTGAACAAGGGCAACGCCGCCGGGCTCTTCGGGCTCCAGGGCTTCCGCCGCGACCAGCTCCAGCAGCAAGCCTACCAGCAACTTTCCTTCTACCAGACCGTCCGCATCCTGTTCGAATAACGATCCGTATCTTCGGCCGATGATCCGAATCGTTCAACTCACGTTCGCCGATGCCCATTGCGCCGCCTTCGAATCGCTGTTCGAAACCCTCCGCTCCGATATCCGCCAGTTTCCCGGATGCGCGCACCTCGAACTATGGAAAGACCGCTCCCGGCCAGGCGTTTATTGCACCTACAGCACCTGGTCCGGCCCCGACGCGCTGGACGCCTATCGCCACTCCGACTTGTTTGCCAACACCTGGGCCACCATAAAACCATGGTTCTCAGGCAAACCCGAGGCCTGGAGCCTCGACCGCATCGCATCCGCAAACAGGTGAATGTGTTAAAATATTTATAAAAAGTTAAAACTGTACCGGCGATTAGCTTAATTGCTTAGTTTTTCTATTTTTGTCGGAATTATCTAAAATCGACTTATGAATTTTAACAGGATTAATAACATTACAGGCTGGATCGTGTGTATCATCGCCTGTGCTGTTTATTTAATGACCATGGAAGCCACGGGAAGCCTGTGGGATTGCGGCGAGTTCATTTCCGCGGCCTATAAAGTACAGGTACCCCACCCCCCGGCGCACCGATGTTCGTGCTGATCGGCCGGATTTTCACCCTGCCCTTCTCCCCCGGCTCCGCAGCCCTCGGCATCAACATCATGAGCGCCCTTTCCAGCGGTTTCACCATCCTGTTCCTCTTCTGGACCATCACCCACTTCGCCCGCCGCATCTATACGCAGCACGGTGGCGAACTGAGCCGTAACCAGCTGATCGTGGTAATGGGCGCCGGTGCCGTTGGTGCGCTGGCCTACACCTTCTCCGACTCCTTCTGGTTCTCCGCTGTGGAAGGCGAGGTATATGCGATGTCGTCCCTCTTCACCGCCGTGGTTTTCTGGGCCATGCTCAAATGGGAACATGCCGCGGATTCCGAGCACGGCGACCGCTGGATCGTACTGATCGCTTACCTGATGGGCCTTTCCATCGGCGTCCACCTCCTCAACCTGCTGACCATCCCGGCCATGGTACTGATCTGGTACTTCAAGAAAAGCAAGAAAACCACCGGCTGGGGCGCTTTCTGGGCCTTCGTGATCGGCTGTCTCATCACCGGCGCGGTTCAGAAATTCGTGATCCAGGACACCATTAAGGTAGCCGGTATGATGGACGTTTACTTCGTGAACTCCCTCAGCCTGCCCTTCTTCTCCGGTTTCATCTTCTACTTCGTAGGTATACTCGCCCTCCTCGTCATCGGTTATTTCAAACCGAAAGTGGGCATGTACGCGCCCCTGATCCTCATCGCCACCGTAGTGCTCATCCCCGCCTTCCCCGAAGGCTCGGGCGGCGCGGCGCGCGCCGGCAGGGTGATCTTCGCTATCGCCATCCTCGCCATCCCTTACCTGGTGAAGGCTTTCGGCGTGAAGATCGATTTCAACAAACTCAGGCATCCCGTTCAGCTGGTAAATTCCTGCATCTTCTTCCTGCTGATGGGATACTCCACCTACATCACCACCATGATCCGCTCTTCGGCCAACCCGACGGTGGACATGTACAACGTTGACAACCCGGTTTCCCTCGTGGGCTACCTCGGTCGTGAACAATACGGCGATTTCCCGCTGATCTACGGACAGGTGTTCACCGCCCGCCCGGAATCATACAAGGAAACCAACAACATTTACGCCCGTGCCGGCAACAAGTACATCGTAGCCGGTAAAAAACAGGTGCCGGTATACGGCGCGGCCGATATGATGTTGTTCCCGCGCGTGTGGGACGCCTCCAACGACCAGGGCCACGCCGATTACTATAAGGCGTTCCTGGGACTGAGAGACGGTGAAAAACCTTCTTTCGGCGACAACATCCGCTTCTTCCTCGGGTACCAGGTCTGGCACATGTACATCCGTTACTTCGGATGGAACTTCATCGGCAAACAGAACGATACCCAGGGCTTCGGGAACCCGCGCGACGGCAATATGCTCTCCGGCATCACACCGCTCGACAATATTTTCCTCGGCGACCAGTCCGAAATGCCCGACAGCCTGAAATACAACAAAGCACACAATACCTTCTTCTTCCTGCCTTTCCTCCTCGGCCTGCTGGGCTTCCTGTTCCATTACAGCCGCCACCGGAAAGACGCGCTGATCGTAGGTTTGCTGTTCTTCTTCACCGGTATGGCCATTGTGCTGTACCTCAACCAGGCCGGCAACCAGCCGCGTGAGCGTGATTACGCATACGTAGGTTCCTTCTACGCCTTCGCCATCTGGATCGGTTTGGGCGTGATGAGCATCTACAGCTTCTTCGAGAAGCGTAAATTCCCCGCGGCGGCCACACTCGCCGTGGTGATCAGCCTCCTCGCAGCGCCTGTGCTCATGGCACAACAAGGCTGGGACGATCACGACCGTTCCAAGAAAGTGATCGCCCGCGACGTAGCCAAAGATTACCTCGAATCCTGCGCGCCCAACGCCATCCTCTTTACCGTGGGCGACAACGATACCTACCCGCTCTGGTACGCACAGGAAGTGGAAGGCGTTCGCCCGGACATCCGCGTGATCAACCTCAGCCTCCTGGGTGTGGACTGGTACATCGACCAGGCCCGCAACGCCACCAACCAGAGCCCCGCCATCCCGATGACGCTCACGCCGGAACAATACCGCGGCGAAAACCGCAACTACGTGATGTTCTTCGACAACGGCAAAATCCCCCAAGACCGCTTCTACAACCTGAAAGAAGTGATCGGCTTCCTGGGAGACGACAGCGACAATGCCAAAGTGCCCCTGAACACCGGCGAAAAAGTGAACTACCTGCCCACGCAGAAACTGTTCATCCCCGTGAATAAAGCCGCCGTGCTCGCCAACGGCACAGTTGACGCCGCAGACAGCGCGCGCATCGAAGCACAGGTGCCGTTCGTTATCAGCAAGCAGATGATCTTCAAGAACGATCTCGCCGTGTACGACATCATCGCCACCAACGAATGGAAGCGCCCGATCTACTTCACTTCGCCCATCGATCTTGGATTCAACGACTTCCTTTCCGTGGAAGGCATGACCTACCGCTTGTCGCCCACCCGCCGCAACACGCCCGACCAGATGTTGCCCGGCCTGAACGACCAGGTGAATACCAAACGCACGTTCCAGACCATCATGGAGAAATTCCAGTACGGCAGCGTAAACGTGCCCGGCGTTTATTTCGACGAGCCTAACCGCCGCATGCTCCAGACCATCCGTAACGCCCACACCAAACTGGCCGTTGCCCTGGTAAACGAAGGCAAGAAAGATCAGGCGCTGACCATCCTCAATCGTCAGGACACTATGTTCCTGCCCGGCAACATGCCTTACGCCATGACATCGCCCGGCAACATGCACAACCTGTGGGGCATGGAAATCGTGTACGCTTACTACATCGCCGGCGACGCGAAGAAAGCGCAGGACATCTCCGCACAGATCGTCAAGGACCTGGACCAGCAGATGCGCTACTACCGCGCCCTGCCGGCCTCCAAGTTCACCAACGACCTGCAGGATGATGCACGCCGTGCCGAACAGTTCAAAGCCATGCTCCAGCAATGGCACCAGCAGTTCACTTCCGACAGCGCGAAGCTGCTCGAAGGCAACCAGCAGTTCGGCAACGCTCCCGCGCCTGCGCAGGATTCTCCGAAACCATAACGAGATTTTCGATAATGAAAAAGCCGGTCAACACATCGTTGACCGGCTTTTTTTGTGCTTTCACAACCGGTGCCAAACTGCCGGTACGATGGCGAGGATCATGACGCCTCCTGCCAACTAATCCTTCAATACCCCTTGCAGTCGCCCGATGGCTTCATTCCGTTGCAACTTTATAGCAGTCGCCATTTTAGCGATATGCCAAGCCATCCAGAAATACGCCGCGCCCCAGGTAATATTGGCCACGAACTGGACGATCACGCCCGGAACGGGGATCAGTGCAAACCCCAGTAAAGCCAGCCAGCCCGAGAATTTGGGGAGTTTTCCGCTCTTTTGGACCGCCACTGCCATACAGGCCAGGCCTGCCATCGTACAAACGAGCGACAGCGCGAAAAACAATCCCAGTGCGCCTTGCATGGTAACGAAGGGGATCGCCTGCGGGATGCCGTTTTGGTATAAAGCTCCGGCGGCGGGAAACAGGAAATACGCGATCGCGAAAACGCCCATCCCCAGCAACTGATGCGTTAACGTGAGGAGCAACCCGGCGAAGGCCCATTTCTCCGCCTTCGTTTGTTGCAGATGGAAATACAGGCCGAGGGTGCCCACCATTTCGAGGAAAACGCCCAGGAAGCCGCGCCCGGCCCACCAGTAGTACGCGCCGGACGTAGTGAGCGCCGCGAACTTCTCCGGTTCCTGGCTGGCTTTGAAAATGACGTTTTCCTGGTCGATGAGGAGGTCGCCAAAGGCAAATACGAGCCCTGCCACCCCTAAACAGCAAAGGGATGCTACGATTCTATTTTTCATATGTCAGATTTGATTACGCGATAGGGAGATACCAGTTAATGAACAGGTTATCGGGGTTGTGGGGGCTTGGCATGGAATCGTACCGGAAATACGAAGCGCCTTCCCTGTGGCGGATTTCCGGTTGCGCGGCAACGGCGTTATTAACTTCCGCGCTCACGCTTTCGTATTCCTGCACGGCGCTGCAGAAATTGAATTTGATATACTTTCCGTCTAAAATACTGGATTGGAGGAAGGGCTCCGCCGGCAGGGTGAATCCTTTCGGAACGATGGCCGCATCGAAGCGGGAGTCGCGGTTGCCGGTGATGTGCGGACATTCGTGGAAGACGGAATAATGCTCGAAATCGTCCGGCGTTTTGCCGATGGAAGCGATGTATGCGGCAACGTCTTCCCAGATGGCGAAGCTTTCGCGGGAGAAATAATCGCCGCGGGAAGTGAAGATCCTGGCGGTTTTCGGCGCTTCCCGGCAGATGGCGCCGTTGGTGGAAATGTACCGGGAAGTTTGATGGGGATGCGCTTGCTGGTGGGTTTGTGAAGACCTGTATTGCAGCGGCGGTACGGCATACAGCTTTTTGAACGCCCGTCCGAATGCGCTGTTGTCTTCAAAACCGACCATGGTCATAATATCGAGGATCGGGAGGCGCGTAAGTGCCAGCAGGTAAGCTGCGGTGTGTAGGCGCTGTTCCTGGATATACTTCCCCAGCGGCGTTCCCAGTTCCCTGCTCAGTTTCTTCTGGAGGTGGAAGGGGGAATAGCCGGTCACCTTGCCGAGGGATTCCAGCGAAATCTTGCTGTCGAGGTGATGATGGATGTAAAGGAGCACTTCGCTGGTCATTTGTTATCGTTTACAATGCAAAAATAACGGCTGAATGTGAAACGGGATGTGCAGATCTTGCTATAGGCTTGTCATGATATTCACTTCCGATCATCAGAACTCAATCCGCTTCTCCGGAAGCAGTTTTCTTCCCCGGAGGCGGCATCCACAAAGCCGCGAAACCACAAGCAACCGCAAGTACCAACATCGCCACAGCCGTCATTGTTTCAAAAAGATCCCGCTCATACCCCCATGAACCCGGGAGATAATCCCTCCCGAAACCGGTACAAAAAACGACGATCTGCTCAAACCAGGCTATGCCTGCACCCATTGCAATAAAAAGCAGCGAACCCCATCCTGTCAGATTTTTACGCGACCGGAACAAAAGTAGCAGGATGATATAAAAACCCGTGAGCAACAGCAGAAAAACAATCCGATCGCTTACAAATTCATGTTGGATTTGTAATACCGTCGATATGCCTGCAAAAATCATCGTAAAAACGGAAAGGAAGGTCTGTACCCTTTTCACGTAAGTGCCTTTCCGTGAAAAAATGGCCAAAACCGGCCACCAGATGAGCATGGCTACCACTACCCCAGGCGTTAGCTTTGCACTGGCGTTCATGAAGAACATTAGCCACATCCCAAAAACATACATAGGCAGAAAATAAATGCAACAGATACGTCTATAGGCCAGGAATACAAAAAACGCCGGGCCAAAAGCCCGGCGCTGCCAAAATAATCTATTTCAATCAGAGTTTCGAGATCATCTCCCGCACGTTCTTCACGCCTTCCGCGATCTCGGGCCAGTTACGGTCCCAATGGTATTCATATTCCGCGCTGAAAACGCCTTTGAAGTTCTGTTTCTTCAGCTCCGCCAGCACGCCGGGAATATTGCACACGCCCGTTCCCCAGGGCACATCGTGGCCTTTGGGGCTCTTCTCGTGGAGGTCTTTGAAATGCAGGCTGAACACACGTCCGTTCAGCTTCTGAAGGCACTCCACCGGATCGAGGCCGGAACGCACCCAGTGGCCAATGTCGGCACAGGCGCCGAGGTATTTGCTGCGGCCCTGGATGTTAACCAGCACGCTGTCCGGATGCCAGTAATGGCTCGGTTTCGGATGGTCGTGGAACGCCACTTTGATCTTGTACTCGTCTGCCAGGCGGCTCAGCGCGTCCAGGTCGGCCAGGCGCGGTTCGGACGTGATGATCTGGATGCCCATCGCTTTGGCGAACTCGAACATCTGCTTCCATTCTTCCTCACCGTTCGGAGAAACGACGCCGTACGCCACGAGGGTCTTCTTTTTCTGCTTGAAGAGGTCTTTGACCTGCTGCCGCTTCGCCGCATCCATCTTGAAATCCATCTTCCCGTCGATACCGCCGCCGATGGTCTGCCCGTTATAGCATTCCACATACTGCAATTTGCAGGAATCGATACGGTCGAGGGCTTCGGAAAGGGTGAAACGATTGAAGGAATACGCCTGCGCACCGAGCTTCCAGCCCAGTTTGGCCTCCTTCTTCTGCGCCAGTACCGGCTGCGCGAACATTAATGCCGCCGCGCCCAACAGCACCAGCGATTTTCTCATTGAGATCATAGACGTGTATTTTAAAAATTGCCGTAAGTATGTATTAGTGTACAAAATACACGGTAGTTTCCAGATTTACAAGTCGTTACGGACGAACGGCCGTATTTCCCCATGTGATACGGCCATGACAAACGAATGTGTGTTTTGTTTTTCCGTAATTTAGTACGCTATGAAAGGGTTTATATTTACCCGTTTCAACCCGTCAGACGACAGCCAACCCTCGTTCGAAAAGCTGCTGGACGTATTTACCCAGCTGCTGACGTACACGAGCGGCGACGTATCGGAGGCCCTGCAATGGATGACCGAACTGGACAAGGAATATCAGCTGACCAGCGAGGAATACGGGATCGGGGATTTCATACAGGATTTGAAAGACAAGGGTTATATCCGGGACAATGAAGAAGAAGGCACTATCTCCATCACGGCCAAAACGGAACAGTCGATCCGCAAACGCGCGCTGGAAGAAATTTTCGGGAAACTGAAGAAATCCCGCATCGGGGACCATAATATCCGCAAATCCGGCCAGGGCGACGAGCAGAACGCCGAAACCCGGCCCTATCTCTTCGGCGATGCGTTGGAGCAGATAGACATGACGGCTTCCATCCGCAACGCGCAGATCAACCACGGCATCGAAACGTTTTCCATGCAGCGAGACGATCTGGAGATCCGGGAAACGGATTTCAAGACGCAAACGTCTACCGTGCTCATGATCGATATCTCCCATTCCATGATCCTTTATGGGGAAGACCGCATCACGCCGGCCAAGAAAGTGGCCATGGCGCTCAGCGAGCTCATCACCACCCGGTACCCGAAAGACACGCTGGACATCATCGTGTTCGGGAACGACGCCTGGCAGATCGAGATCAAAGACCTGCCCTATCTGCAGGTCGGGCCTTTCCACACCAATACCGTGGCGGGGCTGGAACTGGCTATGGACATCCTCCGCCGCAGGCGCAATCCCAACAAACAGATCCTGATGATCACCGACGGGAAGCCGACCTGCCTCAAACAAGGGAAACAGTATTATAAAAACAGCTTCGGGCTCGACCGGAAGATCCTCAACCGGACTCTCAACCTCGCCGCCCAATGCAAAAAACTGAAAATCCCCATCACCACTTTCATGGTAGCCACCGACCCGTGGCTGCAGCAATTCGTCAACGAATTCACGGAAACCAATAACGGTAAAGCATTTTTCTCCGGGACCGATAACCTGGGACAGTTCCTGTTCCACGATTTCGAGAGCGGGAAAAGGAAAAAGTTGTAAAGACATGGAACAAATCAAAACGCTCGGCGCACTAAAGAAGAGCGGACATCAGCAAAGGTCCGTCAAAGAAGAGATCAGACAGAACCTCATCGCCAAACTCAAAAGAAAGGAAAGCACTTTCCCGGGCATCATCGGGTACGACGATACCGTGATCCCCGACACCGAAAGAGCCCTGCTTTCCCGCCACAATATCCTCTTCCTCGGCCTGCGCGGACAGGCAAAAACGCGTATGGCGCGGCAAATGATCGATTTGCTCGACGAGTTCGTGCCCATCGTGGCCGGATCGGAAGTCAACGATCACCCGTATGCGCCCCTCTCCCGCTACGCGCGCGACCTTGTGGCCAAAATGGGGGACGAAACGCCCATTGAATGGATCCCGCGGGAGGCGCGGTACGGCGAAAAGCTCGCCACGCCCGACGTGTCTGTAGCCGATCTCATCGGCGACGTAGACCCCATCAAGGCGGCGAATGAAAAGCTCAGTTATGCCGACGAACGGGTGATCCATTTCGGGATCATTCCGCGCTCGAACCGGGGGATTTTCGTCATCAACGAGCTGCCCGATCTGCAGGCGCGCATCCAGGTGGCGCTGTTCAACATCCTGCAGGAAGGGGATATCCAGATCCGGGGGTTCAAGGTGAGAATGCCGCTCGATATGCTGTTCGTTTTCACCGCCAACCCGGAAGATTATACCAACCGCGGCTCCATCGTAACGCCGTTGAAAGACCGGATCGAAAGCCAGATCATCACCCATTACCCGAAAACGCTGGAAAACAGCCTGCTCATCACCGAACAGGAAGCCGCCGTGCATGAGGAACAGCAAGGCAAAGTCACGATGCCCGACCTGATCAAAAGGATCATCGAGCAGGTGGCGTTCGAAGCACGGGGAAGTGAATATGTGGACAAGAAAAGCGGGGTTTCTGCCCGTTTGACCATCGCCGCGTTCGAAAACGCCGTGAGCTCCGCGGAACGGCGGACCCTCCTGCACAACGAGCCCTCCACCTACGTCCGCATCAGCGACCTCCAGAGCATCGTTCCGGCCATCACCGGCAAGATCGAGCTGGTATACGAAGGGGAACAGGAAGGTCCGCTCCAGGTAGCCCTCAACCTGCTCGACAAAAGTCTCCGCACCACGTTCGCCCAATATTTCCCCAACCCGGAAACCTTCAAGAAACGCAAGGCCGCCGGCGCGCAGGACGCCAATCCCTACCGCCCTATCATCCAGTGGTTCGACGCGGGCAATGCGCTCCAGTTGCTGCAGGACGCGCCCGACAAGGAGTACGCGTCGGCATTGCAAAAGGTAGCCGGCCTGAAGGAGCTGGTGGAGAAAATGTTCCCCAAAGCCAATAAAAAAGAACAATTGCTCCTCATGGAAATGGTGCTCCACGGGCTGGCGGCGCATTCGCTGCTCAGCAAGAAATCCATCGGGAACGCCACCCGGTTCTCCGACCTGCTGGGCACCATGATGAATTTCAGTACCACGGAAGATCCGGAAGAAGATGAAGAACTTTAACGGGATTTTTTTATATTGTCAACTTAACAGTTATTTTTATTTCTTTCCACGTCAAAACATGAAAACATGCACAGAAGGAACTTTTTGTTCAACACTTCCGCATTCCTGGCCGGATCGGCCCTGCTGCCCTCATCCCTCCGCGCCCTGGCTCCCAGCGACCGCGTCAATATCGCAGTGATCGGTGTGAACGGGATGGGCTGGAGCAACCTGAACGCCCTGTTGAAGCACCCTGAAACCAATTGCGTTGCGCTCTGCGACGTAGACGAAACCGTCCTGAACAAGCGCGCCGGCGAATTGCAGCAAAAAACCGGCAAAAAGCCCGCGCTCTATGGCGATTACCGCAAACTGCTGGAAAACAAGGACATAGACGCAGTGGTGATCGGCACGCCCGACCATTGGCATTGCCTGCAGATGGTAGACGCAGTGAGCGCCGGCAAAGACGTGTACGTCGAAAAGCCCATCGGCAACTCCATCGCCGAGATCCGCGCCATGGTGAACGCCCAGGAGCGGACGGGGCGCGTGGTACAGGTAGGGCAATGGCAGCGCAGTATGAACCATTTCAACGACGCCATTGCTTACGTACATTCCGGGAAACTCGGTAAGGTAAGACTGGTAAAGGTTTGGGCGTATATGGGATGGATGAAGCCCGTGCCCGTGGCGGCCAACGCTATGCCACCGGCCGGTGTGGACTATAAAACCTGGCTGGGCCCCGCCCAGATGCGCGAGTTCAACGCCAACCGCTTCCATTTCAACTTCCGCTGGTTCTGGGATTACGCGGGCGGCCTTATGACCGACTGGGGCGTGCACCTCATCGATTACGCGCTGTACGGCATGAAAGCGTCCAATCCCAAAAGCGTGGTGGCCGCAGGCGGAAAATTCGCTTACCCCGACGATGCCGCCGAAACGCCCGACACCCTCACGGCCCTCTATGAGTTCGACGACTTCAACATGCAATGGGAACACGCTACCGGCATCAACGGCGGCCCCTACGGCAGAGACCACGGCATCGCCTTCATCGGCAACAACGGCACGCTGGTACTGGACCGCGGGGGATGGGAAGTGATCGCGGAGAAAGACAAGATGGAACCCATCAGCCGGATCAAAGCCAACGACAACGGGTTGGACAAGCACACCAAAAACTGGCTGGAAGTGATCAAATCCCGCAAGCTGACCGATCTGCACTGCGACATCCGCACCGGCGCCAACGTGGCCACCAACGCGCAGATGGGCAACATCGCGTTCCGCACCGGGGAACGGATTTATTATCGTCCGTACGAAGGTAAATTCGACAACAAAAAAGCCAACGCCTTCATCACGCCCGAATATCATAACAATTACAAACTTCCCAAATAACCGACATGCAACGGATCACGAAACTCTTCCTCTGCGCAGCCTTCGCCGCGCCCGCATTATCCGCGTCTGCGCAAGACGCCAAGCCGCAAGACACTGAAGTTTGGGAGCCCGTGCCCCCGAAAGTAACGCCCGGAACGGCCACCACGGCCCCTTCTGACGCAATCGTGCTGTTCGACGGCAAGAACCTCGACAGCTGGGTGTCTGACAAAGACGGCAGCGCAGCGCCCTGGACCATCAAAGACGGCGCCCTCACCGTAGCGCCCGGCAAAGGCGGCATCAAGACCAAGGCTTCCTTCGGCGATTTCCAGCTGCATATCGAATGGCGCGCACCTTCCGTCGTGAAAGGCGAAGGCCAGGGCCGCGGCAACAGCGGCATTTTCCTGCAGGAACAATACGAATTGCAGGTGCTCGACAACTACAATAACAAGACGTATTCCAACGGCCAGGCCGGCAGCCTCTACAAACAGGCCATTCCCCTCGCCAACGCCTGTCTGCCTCCGGGCCAGTGGCAAACGTACGACGTGATCTATACCGCGCCCCGCTTCAATGCGGATGGCACCGTAGCATCTCCCGCCCGCGTGACCGTTATCCACAATGGCGTGCTGGTGCAGAACAACTACGCATTGCTCGGCAAAACGCTTTATATCGGCAAGCCGTTCTACGAAAAACACGGCGATCTGCCCATCGCATTACAAGACCATGGCGATCTGGTGAGCTACCGCAACATCTGGCTGCGCAAACTCTAATCTGCCTGTCAAATTTTCGAAGGCCCGATGCACTCCGCATCGGGCTTTTTCTTTATGTTTACGGCCACACACAAACTTCACCTGTTGCCAAACAACGTTGTTGATATCAGTGCCACGTTACTGGAAGTGTCCCGGGGCGATGAAAACGCCTTCCGCGACCTCTTCCGCCAATATGCCGACCATCTCTACGCCTACATCTGGCAGCTGACGAAGTCGCGCGAGCTGGCGGAAGAAGTGGTGCAGGATATTTTCCTTCAGATTTGGATCAGCCGCGAGGCGCTGGCCGGTGTCCGCAATTTCCGGAACTATCTATTCGTGATCGCCCGCAACCATGCCCTGAACGCCATCAAAAAAATGATGCGGGAAAGGAAAAGGGCGATGGAATGGGAACTGGCACGGGGTGAAGCAGATACGCCCGTTTCCCCGGAGCCCGATCTCGACATCGTGGAAGAAGCCATCCGCCAGTTGCCCTCCCAGCAACAGAAAGCCTGGCTCCTCAGCCGGCGGCAGGGTAAGAAGTACCACGAGATCGCCCGGGAAATGCAGCTCTCCCGCGAAACGGTCAAAAAGTACATCCAGTACGCCACGCAATCGATCGTCAGGTACGTGACCAGCCGCATCACTACCCTGCTCACCATCTGCATTCTCCATTCCCTCTGAAAAAAATTTCCGGATTTTTTTACCGGGCATAGCCCCTTTTTCTTTTCACCGTTGTCCCTATATACAACCACTATGCAAACGAATCCGTCACAACTGCCCGAATTACTGGAACGCTGGATGAGCGGCCAGGCCAGCGAGGCCGAAAAGGAAGCTTTCTTCGAACTGCTCGACCGGCAGGGCGCAGACGCGCTGGCTCCCCATCTCCGCGACGCCTGGGAACAGCTCAGGCCCGGCCCGGTGATGACGGACGTAACTAAAGACGCGATCACAGACCGCATCCTTCAACGCCCGCAGTCGGCCCCTGTTCGACGCCTCGGCTGGTGGTACGCTGCCGCCGCCGTGCTGGCACTCGCCATCGCCATTCCCTTCGGATATAAATACTGGAAAGGGAAACAGCCTGCCGATGTAGCGGCGAGCGGCGCCCACGACGTGGCCCCCGGAAAGGAAGGCGCCATCCTCACCCTGGCGGGCGGCCGGCAGATCATCCTCGACTCCCTCGGCAACGGCCTCGTGGCCAGCCAGCAGGGCACCCGCATTACGCTGCAAAACGGAAGTCTTGCCTACGATGCCGCCGACGCCAGCGAGATCACCTTCAATACCATGACCACGCCCCGCGGCCGCAAGTTCCAGCTCGTGCTGCCCGACGGCACGAAGGTCTGGCTAAACGCCGCATCTTCCCTCCGCTTCCCCACCGCTTTCTCCGGCGCCGAACGCCGTGTGGAAATGACCGGCGAAGCGTATTTCGAAGTGGCCAAAGACGCGAAGCACCCTTTCTTCGTGAGTATCGGCGACGGAACGGACGTGCAGGCGCTGGGCACCGCGTTCAATATTCATGCGTATGAAGACGAGCCCCACATCCAGGCCACATTGCTGGAAGGCTCGGTGCGCGTGCGCAACGCCACCGGCTCGCGGGTGCTCGTTCCCGGCCAGCAGGCGCGCATCGCACAGGGGGGCGCCATGACGGTGCTGCAACCCGACCTGGAACAAGTGACCGCCTGGAAATCAGGGTTCTTCATCTTCCAGGGCGCACCGCTCCGCGACGTCATGCGGCAACTGGCCAGGTGGTACGATATTGACGTGATTTATGAAGGCAACGTGCCCGACCAGATTTTTGAAGGAGAACTGCCACAGTCGCTCCAGTTATCACAGGTAACCAGGATATTAACCAAAGTCAACATAAAATTCAGGATCGAAGAAGGCAAACGCCTGATCGTATTGCCGTAACAGTGAAATTGTAACAGCTAACTAAAGACAGAAACATATTGCCATGTTAATGCGCTCAAAAAAGCACCGTCGACGACGGTGAGGGGAAGTATTGTCTGCCAGCAATGAAAAAGGGAAGTGTTCGTACCACTTCCCCGGATAAGTTCAGGCAGATCGATAAAACGGCCCGTTGGAACAAGCTACTTATTTACTCCACCTTAAACCTTTACAAAAGTATGAATTTTTGGACTTTTTGTAAGTATGTCTTCCGTTGTCCGCAATGGAAGGCAGGCCAAAATCTATGTAAGGCGGGGCCCGGTTCCGGGAGGTACCGGAGCAGCCGCTTCACCACAATCGTGAATACGATGAAATTAACCGCCGCCTGTCTTTTTGCGGTCTGCATGCACGTCAGCGCAAAAAGCCTATCGCAAACGATCACGTTTTCCGGGAAAGACGTTCCTCTCGCCAGGGTGTTCGCCGCCGTGAAGAAGCAAACGGGATTCGTTTTCTTTTACAACAAAAGTATCGTCCGCGATGGGGCTACCATCAGCATCAACGCCAGTAACCAGCCGTTGGAAAACTTCCTGAAAGAAGCTTTGCGCGGCCAGTTCCTCGAATATTCCATCGAAGACAAGGTGATCGTGATCTCGCGCAAGCCGGTGGAATCGTTGCCGGACATGCCGCCGCCCATTAATATCACCGGCCGCATCTCCGACGACCGGGGGCTGCCGCTGCCGGGGGTTTCCATCAAGGTGAAAGGTACCGGGCGCGGCGCTACCACGAACTCCGACGGGGTTTTCAGCATTTCCAACATCCCGGAAGATGCGTTCCTCATCATTTCCTACATCGGGTTCGAAACGCGCGAAGTGGCCGTACAGGGCCGCACGGCGCTCGATCTGCAACTGATACCCGCCAGTAAGGATATCGAAGGCGTGACGGTGGTGGGATATTCCTCCAAGAACGTCAAATACCTGTCCAGCGCCGTGAGCACCGTTTCCCGCGAGAAGCTCCGCGACGTGACGAGCAACAGCCTTTCCAACCTCCTCCAGGGCAAGGCGCCCGGCGTAGTGGTGAGCTCCGGTTCCGGCGATCCGGCATCCGGCAACAGCGTTACCATCCGCGGACAGGGCACCCTGGCCGGCAACCCCTCCCCGCTCATGGTGGTAGACGGCAACATCGGCGGATCGTTCAACCCCTCCGACGTGGAATCCGTCACCATCCTCAAAGACGCCGCCGCTACGGGGCTTTACGGTTCCCGCGCCGCCAACGGCGTTATCATCGTTACCACCCGCCAGGGCCGCGCCGGAAAAACCCGCATCGAAGTGAACGCCGTCACCGGTTTCAACAAAGCCGATTTCGGGAAGTTCAAACTGATGAACAGCCGCGAGCTGTACGACTACCAGAAAACCTTCACCACCCGGTCAGACACCGTCCTCAATACGGATACCGACTGGCTGGACATCGCCTTCCGCACCGCCATGACGCAGAGCTACACCGTTTCCGCATCGGGCGGTAGCGAAAAGACGCAGTTCTATACCGCGGGAACGTATTACAAGGAAGACGGCACGCTGCTTACCAACAGCAAATCCGCCTATAACTTCCGCGCCAACATTACCCATAAACTGAGCAGCAAGGTGAAGCTGGCCGTACTTATCAACGGCAGTTACGAAAAAGCCAACAACCACCACAGCAGCACGTTGTACGGCGCATATACCAACCTGCCGTGGGACAAGCCCTACAATCCCGACGGCACCCCGCGCTTCGGCAGCGGCACCGGCTGGCTGGGGCGCGAGCAGCACAACTTTTTGTATTCGCTGCAGTATAACCAGTCGTTCAACCGCGCCATGACCTTCAACGGCGACCTGAACCTGGATTACGCCATCAACCGGCATTTCACGTTCAGCACGTATAACCGCGCCAATATTTACAACTACAAATCCACCGAGTACTGGGACCAGCGTTCCAAAGAGGGTACCGCCGACAAGGGGTACCTGGCGCACAACATCAACTACAGCAACACGCTGCTCAGCTCCAACCGCCTCCGGTACGAAAACAGCTGGAGCGATCATAACCTCACCGTGCTCGGCGTGGCCGAAGCCGAGAAATTCTATGGCGACAACAACGGCATCGTTGGCCGCGGGCTACCTGCGGGGATGACGGCCATGAGCACGGCTACCGAAGCCAAATCCACGCCCACCGGCGGCCGCGACGAATACAGCTTCCAGAAATGGCTGGTGCAGGGCGATTACAATTTCGATAACCGGTATTTCTTCCTCGCGTCTTTCGTGCGGGATATCAGTTCCAAATTCGGCAACAACAACCCGGGCGGGAGCTTCTACCAGATCGGCGCCTCCTGGATTCTGAGCAACGAGAATTTCCTCGCCGGCAACCGCACCATCTCTTTCCTGAAGCTGCGCGCGAGCCATGGCACCGTGGGCAATCCGCCCATCCAGAACTATCAGGCGCTGGGTTTGTACCAATATGACCAATCGGCCTCCTATGCCGGGCAGAGCGGCTCCTTCCCTTTCCAGAAAGCCAATCCCAACCTCACCTGGGAAAAGATCCGGGTGAACAACCTGGGCGTGGAGGTATCGTTCTTCAAAAGGATCGAGCTGAACGTGGATTTGTATGACAAACAGGCGAAATCCCTCCTCATGCTGCGCCCGCTGCCGCTCACGACCGGTTATACCAGCGTGATGGAAAACATCGGATCGATGCGCAACCGCGGGATGGAAATCACCCTGAACACGAAGAACCTCGTCAATGAGTTCAAATGGGAAACTTCGCTCAACTTCGCACTGAACCGCAATAAAGTGACGAAGCTGAACGGGAACGACAAGTTCGCCAGTCCCGGCACCAACCAGCCCGTGGGCCTCAACGAAGATGTGGACAAATGGTACATGCGCATCTGGGCCGGCGTAGACCCCGCCACCGGGGATCCGCTCTGGGAGCGCGTAGTGACCGACGCCGACGGCAAAACCTACCTCACCTACACCAACAGCTACAATGCCGCCACGCTGCAATATACCGGCACATCCTCTGCGCCGAAATTCACCGGCGGGATGCTGAACACGTTCAGCTTCAAAGGCGTGTACATGAGCGCGTTCTTCAATTTCGTGTACGGGAACGAGGTGTTCAACAGCTCGCGCCAGTTCTTCGATTCGGACGGTATTTACGACAGCTATAACCAGATGGTACTGGCCGAAGGCTGGAGCCGGTGGAGCAAGCCCGGAGACGTGGCCACCCATCCCAAACCCTTGCTGGGCGGCAACAAAGCGTCTAACGAGCCATCGTCGCGATTCCTGGAAGACGGCAGCTACGTTCGCCTGCGCAACGTGCAGATCGGGTACGACTTTCCCGCGGCGATGCTGCAAAGGATCAAGATCGGCAGTATCCGCGTGTTCCTCAGCGGCGACAATCTCTGGACCGGCACCAAATTCTCCGGCATGGACCCCGAGGTTTCTTTCGTGAACGCGAACGGCTTTACCAAAGGCGTTTCCGGCACGAAGTACCCGATCAGCAAGAAAATATTACTGGGCGTAAACATCGGTTTCTAAAAATGAGAACAATGACATCAACATACCGCTTTCTCCTGCTGGGCGTGCTGGCCCTGAGCCTCGGCACCGCCTGCAAGAAGACCTTCGAGCCGTCGACCGCCAAGAACGAGGACGATGCGCTCAAAAATGAGGCGGACGTGAAATCCGCCACCATCGGCACCTACGCAGTGCTCAAAAACGCCGACTATGTGCGCTCCTTCCACTTTTTATCGGAATACCAGGGAGATAACATTGCGCAGGCCCAAACGTCTTCCGATGCGCTGTCTAACGCATACAGATATACGCATCTGGTGGATATGAGCCATGTGAACAACGTCTGGCGCCAATCGTACGGCGTGGTGAACGCCGCCAACAAGGTGATCGCCTTTACGCCGGACGGGGCTTCGGCCGGCATGAAGCAGCTGAAGGGCGAAAACCTGTACCTCCGCGCCATGATCTACTTCAACCTCGTCCGCATTTTCGGGCGGCCGTATACCCAGGGCAACGGTACCAACGAAGCCGTGCCCCTCATATTGGAATCTACCACCACCGAGCTGCCGGCACGCAATTCCGTGAAGGAAATCTACGATCAGGTGGTAGCCGACCTGCTCAAAGCCATCGACCTGATGACTGAAAGGAAAAGCAATAATTTCGCGTCGAAGGAAGTGGCACAGGCACTCCTGGCCCGCGTGTACCTTTATATGGGCAACAACGCCAAAGCCATCGAATTCGCCAATCTCGTCATCAATTCCGGCCGCTACAACCTGCTGACGGGCGATGCGTACAAGAATTATTTCCGCAGCGTGCCCGAAGACAACCGCGAGACCATTTTCTGCATCCGCCACACCAAGGCCGAAAACCGCGACTTCAGCGCCATCGGTTCCATGTACTTCAGCGAAGGCGGCCAGGGGCAAACCGGCTGGGGCGAGATTTACGCTTCCACCCAATACATGGCCCTGCTCGATCAGCAGCCTGCCGACCTCCGTCATGCCTTCATTTCGCCGTACACCAACGCAGGTGACGTGCTGGGCTGGCCGTACGCCGTGCCCGTGGCGGATATCCGGATGAACACGCGCCTCAATCCCAACACGCCCATGTATTACATCAATAAGTACAATTACCAGGAAGGCCTGGTGAACCTCAGTTCGCCCGTGTACATGCGCCTGGCGGAGATGTACCTCATCCGCGCGGAAGCGAACGCCAAACAGGGAGGCGCAGGGCTCCAGCTGGCGGTAGACGACCTGAACATGCTGCGCCAGCGCGCAGGGCTTTCCGGCACGGGCCTGCATACCCTCGCCAGTCTGGCCGCAGCCGGCAAATCCGTACTGGACGCAGTGTTGGAGGAAAGACAACTGGAGCTCGCGTTCGAAGGGCACCGGGCGTACGATCTGTTCCGGAACAATCGTCCGCTGGAAAGGAACTACCCCGGCACGCATTCCCTCAACAACACGCCCAGCACCAACATCCAGCAAACCATCCTGCCCTCCGACAACCGGGTGATCTATTTTATCCCCAACCGCGAGCGCCTGGTGAACCCGAACCTCACCCAAAATCCGTAAAGCATGAAACCATCAATTCTCTATCTATATCTCATGGCATGTATCGCGGCGGCAGGATGCGGCAAGGCCGATGCCGTTTTCTTTCAGGACAAATCCACCGTGATGAAAGCCGACCGCACCGGCTGGAGCGCCACCGCCTCCAGCGAGGAAACCACTTGCGAAACCGCCACGGCCAACCTTGTGCTCGACGGCAAAACCGCCACTTACTGGAGCTCGCAGGGTTGCCCGACCGTGTTGCCCTATCCACATTCCATCACCGTAGACATGAAAAACGCCATTCATCTCGTGACGATCGACATCATTGCCCGGCAGAACGATGCCAACGGGATGACGCGCTTCAAGCTGGAAGGCAGTACCGACGGCGCTTCGTGGACGGTGCTGAAAGACAATCTCGCATTCGTCCCCACCACGCGTACCGCCCAAAGCTATCCCGTGCCCTCTTCCGGCACGTTCCGGTACCTGCGGCTCACGGCCCTGGCGGGGCCCATCCAGAAAACCTTCCTGTCCGAAATAGAAGTATACACAACTAAATGATCATCATACCTGCCAACGGTAGATGCTACTCTGAACCCCCGAAGCCCGTGACGCGCAAGCGCACGGGCTTTCGCATTCCCGCACACTCCACTGTCCGGAAACGGACATATATACACACGCTGGAAATGCTAACAAGCAATTACACAGCCGGTTAATTTACTGGCATAACAGTTGTGCCCCGTTTCCCGGGTGGTGCCGTTGTTCATCTCCCCCAACCAAAACCCGTCGGCATGTTGTACAATTACTTCAAGATGGCCTGGCGTTCCCTGCTGAACGACCGCCAGTTCGCGATCATCAATCTGCTGGGCCTTTCCATCAGCCTGGCCTGCGCATTACTGATCTGGCTATGGACGGTAGACGAGCTGGCCGTAGACCATTTCCATACGGCCGACAAACGGTTGTACCAGGTGATGCAAAACATCCGGCACGGGAACGGGATCGAAACAACGCCCAATACACCCGGGCCGCTGGCGGCCGCACTGAAAGCGGAATTTCCCGAAGTGGAAGAAGCCGCCACCGTGATGACGCCTTCCTGGTTTTCGGCGAGGGCCGGCATTGCCAACGGGGATCTTCGCATGAAGGCGAACGCACAATTTGCCAGCGCAGGCTTTTTCAGGATGTTCAGTTATCCCGTTTTGAGCGGCGACACGGCAAGGCTTTTCAGCGATACCCGCACCATCGCCATATCCGACGAGCTGGCGGCGCGCCTTTTTCCCGGCGTGGACCCGGTTGGCCGGTCGGCCGACTTCCAGCTGGATGAATTCAGTGGCAATTATGTTGTAGCGGCCGTGTTCGCGCAAACGCAGGCTGCCAATTCCCAACCTTTCGATATCCTCCTCGGCTTCGAAAGCTTCCTTGAAAAACGCGCCGGGCTGCGCGAATGGGGAAACAGCGATCCGGCTACCTACGTGTTGCTCCGTAAAGACGCGGACGTTGCCGCATTTAAAAATAAACTGGAACACTTTTTCCAGGACCGGAAGCAGAATGAAGGCAGTACATTATTTGCGCGGCCTTTCGCGGACAGGTACCTGTATGGGCAGTACGAGAACGGCGTACGGCAGGGCGGGCGCATCGCATATGTAAGATTGTTTACGCTGATCGCGGTTTTCATCCTCTTCGTAGCCTGTATCAACTTCATGAACCTCTCCACCGCCAGGGCCGCCCGGCGTATGAAAGAAACCGGTATCCGCAAAGCGGCCGGCGCTACCCGTGGCCACCTGGTGTTGCAACACCTCGGCGAATCGATGCTCATGAGCGGCTGCGCCGGGATGCTGGCGCTATTGTTCATCTGGCTGCTGCTACCTGCCTTCAACCAGTTCAGCGGCAAAAGCCTTGCTTTGCAGCCCGAACTACCGCTCGTGCTGACCATGCTGGCCATCATTTTGGTTACCGGCCTGCTGGCAGGCAGCTACCCCGCCTGGTACATTTCCCGTTTCCGGCCCGTAGCGGCGTTGAAAGGAAGCTTCAAAGCGGGCAACGGCGAAGCCTGGGTTAGAAAAGGACTGGTCGTTTTTCAGTTTGCATTGTCGGTAGCGGCGATCTGCGCCGTGCTCGTTATTTACCGGCAGGTAAGCTACATCCAGCATAAACATCTCGGCTACGACCGCAGCCACATCATACATTTTGAAATCCCCCTGGAAATGGAGCCCGCTAAACTCGCGGCGGCAGAAAGCTTCGTGGGCGCGCTGCGGCAGTTGCCCGGCGTAACGGACGCGTCCAGCTACGGGCATAACCTGCTCGGAAAGCACGGCGAAGTAGGCGACATGCAATGGCCCGGCAAACCTTCCGGCAAGGGCGTTAATCTTGCGAATCTCGAAGTCGGTTTTCGCTTCCTGCAAACTACCGGCATCCAACTGAAAGCTGGACGGTACTTTTCGGAAAGCGCCGGAGCGCAGCAGGAAATCATCTTCAACGAAACGGCTATCCGGCAAATGGGCCTGCAAGACCCTATCGGCAAAACGGTCCGGCTTTGGGACCAGGACCGCCGGATCGTGGGCATCGCGGCCGATTTCAACTTCGAATCCCTGTACAACAACGTGGGGCCGTGTTTCTTCCAGACTTACCCCGTGATGCCGAACATCATCGTGAAGCTCGGCAACGGCGATCCATCCAACGCATTGGCCAACATCCGCCAAACTTTCGATCAATTCTTCAAAGGGCATGTGTTCGAGTTCATCTATATGGACGATGAATACCAGGCGATGTATGCCGCCGAGCACCAGGTAGCCGTGCTATCGCGCTACTTCACGGCGCTGGCGGTCCTCATTTCGTGCCTGGGCCTGTTTGGCCTGGCGGCGTTTACGGCGCAGAAAAGACGGAAAGAGATCGGTATCCGGAAAGTGCTGGGCGCAACGGTAGGCGGCGTAGTGCTGCTGCTTTGGAGAGATTTTCTCAAACTGTTGCTGCTCGCGGCGTTGATCGCTTTCCCGCTCGTGTGGTACGTGATGCGCGGGTGGCTGGACGACTTTGCCTACCGGGTGTGCTTCGGGGCGGATGTGTTCCTCATTGCCGGTGGCACAATGGCGGCGATCACACTGCTGACCATCAGCTATCAATCCATCAAAGCGGCATTGGCCAACCCGGTGCAGTCGCTAAAGCAATAGATATCCAGTATCAACCACGGCCTTAAAAAGAAAAGGCTCCTCCGGATGAACCGGCGGAGCTTTTCGTATTGGTCAAAAAAGAGGAAATACTTATTTACCGCCGCAATTGGCGTACTCGATCGGCAATTCGTAATACTCGCTCGCATCCGGGCAACCGCTCACCGTCACCGTAGCGATGATGCTGTAAAAACCCACCGGTAACGTGGCCGGCAGCGCATAGGAATTCGTGTCTGAGAAATTGTAAATATTCCCCTGCGACACGATGTTGCCGAATCCGTCCCAAACCTCGTAATGCAGCGTGATGGCGCCTACGGAAAATGGCTGGTTCAGCCAGGCGCGGAACGTATTCACATAATCGTCGAAATCATAAGGATGGTTGCAGAGCGTGGAACCGCCGCCCAGGCCGTTGGAACTGGATTCCATGTAAGAAATAACGAAATCGTTGCAGGGATCGGCGGCGTTCTTCAGATGTTTTTCGAATTTCCTTTCCGCATTCACGACGTCGAGGATGTTGTTGCTTTGGGCTTTAAGGAGGGCGGGCAGGAACAACAGGGACATGGAAGCCATCGCCAGTTTCAGGATTGTTTTCATGGAGCTTTTATTGAGGGTTTTTAAAAATGAATATGGTTTTCCAGGTTACAAACCGATCTTTCCGGTCAACGAACAACAATTTACGGCTACCCTGGCTCAAGGCTGCGCCTGCGGCGTTAAGAAATTGAAAAGTTTAAGGAAACGTAAGCCTCCCCACTGATATCAATACAATTTAATCAATTTTCAATACAATTTATACTATTTAAAAAGATATTGTAAGAAATTAAAATCAAATGGAACCCATGTAATTAGTACAAGATTCCTTGCAGAAAGCCAGGACTGGTGAATCCGAAAAAACGAACATCCGGCCCCAAGGAGGAGCCGGATGCAGGATATGGTCCGCGCAGAAGCGTTAATTGGATTCGGTACGGTCGTACGAGAACTGGATGGGTAAACTTGCCATTGCATTCCGATTTAAGTGATGTAATTAATGATGAATATTTTCTGGAAAAGCGGGCGCCCGAACGGCGCCCGCCGGAATATCAATCTTCGAGGTAACCGAATTTACCGGTGTTGAAATCGCGGATCGCTTCTTCGATCTCTTTTTCGGTGTTCATCACGAACGGCCCGTAAGACACGATGGGCTCGCGCAGCGGCTCACCGCTCAAAAGCAGTACGGTAGCGTCTTCCGAAGCCGATACCTGCACTTCTTCCCCATCGTTGGCGAACAGCACGAAATGGTCTTGCGCCACGGGCGTATCGCCATTTACCTGTACGGATCCCTTGATCACGAGGAGGCCGGTGGTATAACCTGCGGGGAAGCTGAAAGCCGCATCGCCACCGGGTTGCAGGTACACGTTGTACAAATGCACCGGCGAAAAAGTGGTGGCGCTGCCTTTGGTACCCTTATATTCCCCGGCGATCACTTCCACATACCCTTTCCCGTCGGGCAATGCCGATTTCGCCATGTTTTCGTGTTTCAGGGCCTGGTATTTGGGCGGGCTCATTTTATCTTTCGCGGGAAGGTTCACCCACAGCTGCACCATCTGAAAATCCCCACCCTTGCGGCTCCATTCCTTTTCGTGGAATTCTTTGTGCAACACGCCGGAAGCGGCCGTCATCCATTGCACGTCGCCCTCGCCGATCACACCACCGCCGCCACTGCTGTCTGCATGCTCCACGCGGCCTTTATAGGCGATGGTCACGGTTTCGAAGCCGCGGTGCGGGTGAACGCCCACGCCTTTCGGCCTCGTTGCCTGCCGGCACGTTCCAGGTAGAGTTGTAGTCGAGCATGATGAAGGGGTCTGTCCGCTGCTGGGTCAACCCGCTCGGAATAAAATTGTGTACGCGGAAGCCGTCGCCCACGAAATGGGGCGCCCGGGGCGCGATGACTTTTTCGATATTTTTCTTTGCCATAGTTTTTGATTTTCTACAGCAAAACTACGACGGTCGGCCCCGCCCGACCATTGACCTACGTTAAGATCCGTGATGGCGCTGAGCCATTTCCTTGCGGACGCGGCTGAGGCTTTCGGGCGCGATGCCGAGATAGGAAGCGACCATGGATTGGGGAACGCGCAGTAAAAGACTGGGGTATAATTCGATAAAGCGGAGATAGCGCGCTTCGGCCGTAAAACTGAGCAGTTCGTTGACACGGTCCTGCAAATGGCGGATATGATTATGGAGCAGGCGGTTGTTGGCTTCGGTGAACGCGGGATCGTGGCGGGAGATATCCAGCACGAAGGCTTCGTCGAGCGAAATCACGCGGCTGTCTTCCAGCGCCTGGATGAAATACTTCGAAGGGTTCCCGAAATACACGCTTTCCCGGTCAGACACGATCCAGCTTTCCGGAGCAAACTGCAGGATGTGCTCCTTCCCTTTATCGTCGATGGAATAATACCGCAGCAATCCTTCTTCCACGAAAAAAGAATTGCGGCACACCTCGCCCTGCCGGAGCAGAAAAGCGCCTTTGGGCACCGAAACGGTTTTCAGGGAAGCTGCCAGTCCGGTAGCGCTTTCGATGCCGATATGGGTATTGTTGGCGAGGTATTCCGCCAGTCGGGACGATGCCATGCACAAAGTTTGAAACTGCTGCAAAGATACGGCATGGAAATTTCCGGAATTTTACCCGGGAAAGGGGATCGAGCATGAATTTTGCGCCGCTCTGCTGCCGGAATACGGCATCCTGCTGCGAAATACAACCAAATTCCCGTTAATACGTTGTTTGAAATTGGGATGGGATATTTAGGGAACGGACAGGAGGCAGTAGGCGGACGGAGAAATCCGGGAAAAACAAAACCCGCCATGAAGGCGGGTTTCAGATGATCCTGAGGTACCGAGCGGATTCGAACCGCTGTACGAGGTTTTGCAGACCTCTGCCTAGCCTCTCGGCCACGGTACCTTGTTTTTGTTCCCATCCGTTTTTGATGGACTGCAAAAGTAGTAAATTTTAGATATTTGCCAAATCTGATTACAAGATATTTCTTTACGGAATAAAAAAATCGATTTATGTCAACAGGAATTGCCGCATCAGAACTGATTCTCAACGCCCGCGGGGCCGTTTACCATCTGGACGTCAGGCCCGAAGAAATCGCGCACACCATCATCACCGTGGGCGATCCTGACCGGGTAGTGAACGTCAGCAAACATTTCGACCGGGTGGAAGGGCAATTCCGGCACCGCGAGTTCGTCACCCACACCGGTTACGTCGGCAACACGCGCATCTCGGTAGTGTCTACCGGTATCGGGACAGACAATATCGACATCGTCCTCAACGAACTAGACGCCCTGGTGAACATCGATTTCGAAACCCGGCAGATCAAAGACGCGCTGACCAGCCTGCGGATCGTGCGGCTGGGAACGTCCGGCTCGCTGCAGGAACATATCCCCGTCGATAGTTTCGTGGCTTCCTCGCACGCCATCGGGCTCGATAACCTGCTGCCATATTATACCTGGCACAATACGCCCGAAGAGCTTCAGCTCCTGGAAGCCTTCCGCGGGCAGGTGCGGCTCCAGCCCCACGCCGCCCGGCCTTACCTGTTCGAGGCCGCGCCCGAATTACTGGGGCTTTTCGGCGAAGGGTTCCATTCGGGCATTACCGTTACCTGCCCGGGATTCTATGCCCCGCAGGGCCGCCAGCTCCGTGGCGCGCTCTCCCACCCCGAGCTGATCGACCAGTTGGGCAGGTTCACCTTCGAAAACCAGCGCATCACGAACTTTGAAATGGAAACTTCGGGGATATACGGGCTGGGGCGCGTTTTCGGGCACCGTTGCCTTTCGCTGAGCGCCATCGTGGCCAATCGCGTCAGGGGCGAATTCAGCGCAGACGGGAACGCCGCCGTGGAAAAACTCATTACCACCGCCCTTCCCATCATCGCCGCTTGAATACCACCACAACAATGCGTAACTTTGCCCAATCATGCAGATCCATTTCTATAAATACCAGGGAACAGGGAACGATTTCGTGATCGTAGACAACCGTTCCGGCGAATATTCCGGCCTCACGACCGAACAGATCGAACATTTGTGCGACCGCCGCTTCGGCATCGGGGCAGACGGGTTGATGATGCTGGAAAACGAGGACGGGTACGACTTCCGGATGAAATACCACAATTCCGACGGCCGCGAAGGCAGCATGTGCGGGAACGGCGGCCGCTGCCTCACCGCTTTCGCCCGGAACATGGGGATCAAGGGAGATACGCTCCGGTTCATCGCGTCTGACGGCGAGCATGACGCCAAATTCCGCGACAATGGCTGGGTGGAACTGAAGATGAAGGATGTGGACCAGGTGGAGGTCGGGAACAACTATTTCTACCTCAATACCGGCTCCCCGCACTTCGTGCGCTTCGTGACCGATATCCAGGAAGTGGACGTGTACGAGGAAGGGCGCGGCATCCGCTATAACGAGCGTTTTGCCGCTGTGGGCACCAACGTCAACTTCGTGCAGGAAACCGACCAGGGCATTTTCGTGCGCACCTATGAGCGGGGCGTGGAAGACGAGACCTTCTCCTGCGGCACCGGCGTTACCGCCGCCGCCCTCACCGCTGCGCCCGGCGAAGCCGGACAATACGCCATCCCCGTGGAAACCCTCGGCGGCCACCTGGAAGTCAGGTACCTGCGGACGGGCGAGCGCAGCTTCGAGGACATCTGGCTCTGCGGCCCCGCCACGCCTGTATTTGAAGGAAATATTAAAATTTAGGCGGCCCGCTTTTGGTAAATTAATTCCGTTACCTTTGCGCCCGGATGATCCAGTACTTCATAAATATCGATGCCCGAACAGTGGAAATCAAGGAACCGGACAACGGCGCCTGGGTGAATATTACCCCGCCGTTGAAACAATCCGAGTTCGAACAACTGTCGGAAGAGCTGGACATCCCGCTGGACTTTTTGACCGACTCGCTGGATATCGACGAAAAAAGCCGTTTCGAGCTGGAAGACAATGTGAAGCTCATCGTTCTCAAGACCCCCACGGAAAATAACTCCATCAACGAAAGCGACAGCTACTACATCACGATCCCCATCGTGATCATCCTCACCCACAACCAGATCGTCACCGTCAATTCATTCGACAACGCCGCCATCAAGAAATTCCTCAACACCTTCCACAACCGCCATCCCGAGAAGCGGAACATGATGGTGCTGAAGATTTTCGAGAAAGTGGTCATGAACTTCCTCGATTACCTCAAGGAAATCAACCAGCGCCGCAATCTGCTCGAACAGAAACTCTACGACTCCAACCGGAACGAGGAACTGCTGTACCTGATGCGCATCCAGAAATCCCTCGTATACTTCGTCACCGCCCTGCGCAGCAACGAACTGCTGCTCATGAAGCTGGAACGCACCAACTTCCTCGGCCTCAACGAAGATGAAAAGGAATTCCTGCACGATCTGATCGTAGACACTTCCCAGGCATTGGAAATGGCCAATATCTACACCAACATCCTTTCCTCTACCATGGACGCGTTCGCGAGCATCATCTCCAACAACCTCAACTTCGTGATGAAACGCCTCACGTCCATCACGATCGTGCTCACGCTGCCCGTACTCGTAGCCAGCATTTACGGAATGAACGTGGAAATCCCCTACGCCCATTCCAAATACAGCTTCTACATCCCCGTAACGATCGCCATTATCACGGCCATCGTCATGAGCTGGTACTTCATGAAGAAAAAGTGGTTCTAGTATTTTGATTTGACGATATCGGCCAGCACCTTGTCGATCGGCAGGGTTACTGCCTGTGCCGAAAAATCGGCCCAATCCACCCATCTCACGCCCTCCACCTGGTCTGCACCCTCCGGTATCTCAAACCCGAAAGGCTCCTCCAGCAAAGGCGCCACGAACGGCGACACCGGCTTCACGAGATAGTAAATGGAAATGATCTGGTTGGTATTGTCGAACGCGGAAATCTGGAAAAAATCGGTGGTATAGATATGTTCCACCACTTCCACATCCTGGCTCAGCTCTTCCTGCCATTCCCGCACCATGCATTCCAGCGTTCCTTCGCCGAACTCGAGCCCGCCGCCGGGGAATTTGGTATAATAACCGCCGCGGATGTACTCGTCGCTCACGAGCACCTGTTTCTTTTCATTGATCATGATGCCGTATACACGGACCGTAAACTGAGGCATGTTGAAATATTTATCGGTTCATGGCCGCACGTTTCATCTCCCCCGCCAGCTCGTGGCCCAGGTATCTTTCGATGATGCCGTGGACCCAATAGATGACCGGTGTGAGCACGATGGCGACCGTGAATTTATAGATGTAATTGATGATGCAGACGCTGATCACCAGCCCCAGCGGCCACACCTGTCCTTTTTGACCGGCGATGAGCGGGAAGAGGTAGAACGCGCAAAACAGCACTACGAACGAGTCGATGAGTTGCGAAACAAGCGTGGACCCGGTAGAACGGAGCCAGATTTTGCCCTCCCCGGTCACTTTCTTGATCTTGTGGAACGTGAACACGTCTACCAGCTGCCCCAGCAAAAAAGCCGTGAGCGACGCGATGATGATCATGGAGCCCTGGCCGAGTATCTGACCATACGCCTTGTCCATATCCGGAACGCCGGCCTCCACCTTGCTGGTCACGAAGAAAGCGGCGGGATCGAGGCGGATGGCGATGTAAAAGACGATGAACGCGAAGGCGATGAGCGCGGCGGTGAGGTACGACAGGAAACGGACGCCCTTCACACCGTAATATTCATTGATGATATCGGTCATGATAAAAACGACGGGCCAGAGCAGTACGCCGGCGGTCATATTGAAACTGTACGCGTCCCCGAAGATCATGATGTTCACGGGGCTCATGCCGAAGGTGGCTTCCAGCGAAAAGATCTTGACGCCGATGATCTCGGCGATGAGGGCGTTGGCCACGAAAATGCCGGCGAGGATGATGAAGACCCGGGTGGGCTTGTCTTTCAATATATTGGTAATCATATGGGGGATACGAGTTGGAAAAGCAAAGTAATGACATTCAGCACAAAAACGTATGGATGAATGGCGGCAAAACGTACCTTTTTCAACAGCAGCATAACGATGGTGAGGAGAATGGTGACGATATTGAGGGGCGCGGCCACGAGCCAGCCGAGGATGGTGACGTGCTTGACGAGGAAGTCCCACGCTTCGGGATCTCCCATCATCCGGATGACAAAACCTAGCCAGTAGCAGATATTACAGATAAAGCTCAATTTTATAAGAAAGCGGACGAGCCTCATATTGAAATTTCGGATAAAATACAGTTATTTTGGATTCTTTTACAACTAAACCGGAAATACCCGATGCAACAAACTTGGCAAAAAGGCCTCCTGAAACATGTGTATGCCGTCCTGATCTTCCTGGGGCTCGCGTTCCTGTTCTGCTCGCCCGTGTTGAACGACATGGAATTGCGGCAGACCGATAACGTGTCGTGGAAGGGCATGTCCCAGGAAGCGCGTGCATATCACGACAGCACAGGCATCAATCCTGTGTGGACCAACGCCATGTTTGGCGGGATGCCTACGTACCAGATCTATATGGCGCAGGACAACTTTACGTATTACCTGCACGAGATCTTTACGCTGGGTTTGCCGAAGCCGGTGAACTTTTATTTCCTGGCGATGATCGGTTTTTATTTCCTGCTGTCTGTCATGAATTTCAGGTGGTGGATCGCGGTGATGGGGGCCATCGCCTTCGGGTTCGGTTCGTACAACGCGATGATCATCGCGGCGGGGCACGATACGAAGATGTTTACCATCGCGTACATGGCGCCCCTGCTCGCAGGCATCCTCCTCGCCTATCGCGGCAAATATTTCATCGGCGGGATCATTACCTGTATCACGCTGTGCCTCATGATCACTTCCGGCCACTATCAGATGGTTTATTATATGCTGCTGGTGTGCCTTTGCATAGGGATCGGCTATCTCGTTCATGCCGTTAAAACCAAACAGGTGCCCCAATTCCTGAAAGCCACGGGAACACTGGTGGTTTTCGGCGCATTGTCGGTCCTCCCCAGCACGGTTACCATCTGGACGACCACCGAATTCGGCAAATACACTATGCGCGGCGGCCATAGCGAACTGACGCCCGCCGCCGGAACGGAAAGCGACAAAACGAAAGGCGGCCTCGACAAAAGCTACGCTTTCAACTGGAGCGAAGGTATTTTCGAAACCCTCACCGTAGTGGCGCCCAACCTCTACGGCGGCCCCTCCTCCGGCCCGCTGCCCGACAACGGTGAAATGCACAAGCAACTGACCACCATGGGCGTTCCCGAAGCGCAGGCCAACGAATTCGTGAAGAACATGCCACGCTACTGGGGCTCGCAGCCGATGACCGACGGCGGCGTGTACTGGGGCGCCATCATCCTGTTCTTCTTCGTGCTGGCGCTGTTCATCGTGAAAGACTTCAACAAATGGTGGATCGTGGCGGCCTGCATCGTGGGCGTGGTGCTCGCCTGGGGCAGCAATCTTTCCTTTATCAACTATTTCCTGTTCGACCATCTCCCGCTGTACAATAAATTCCGCGCGCCGGCGCAGGCTTTGGTGATTCCGCAGGTGCTGGTGCCCTTTTTCGCATGCTGGGGCCTGAACCAGCTGATGACCGACGCGCAGGATAAAACGCTGGCGTTGAAAGACCTGAAGAAAGCGCTGTACGTGACCGGCGGCCTCGCGCTGCTGCTCGTGGTTTGCTCTTTCGGGGTGCTGTCTTTCACCCACAGCCAGGATTTTGCGCTGCAATATTTCAGCCAGTTCGTGGGTGGCGATCAGAATATGCTCGGCCAGATCATCACCGCGTTGAAGGCAGACCGTGCCTCCCTGCTGCGGATCGACGCGCTGAGGAGCCTCTTCTTCATCGTAGCCGCATTCGCCCTTTGCTGGGCCTGGCTGAAAGGCAAGCTGGCCGCAACGCCCGCGCTCGCCATCCTCGCCGGCCTCGTAGCCGTAGACCAGATGTGGATTTCCAACCGCTACCTCGGGAAAGAGAATTACGTAACCCCGTCTGACTACAGCGCCATTTTTGCGCCGTCTCCCGTAGATATCGAGATCAAGAAAGATCCTGATCCGTATTACCGCGTTTTCAATACGGCCCGTTTCGAAGACGCCATCAGTTCGTACCACCACAAGAGCGTGGGCGGTTATAGCCCCGTGAAGCTCGCCCGTTACCAGGACCTGATCGAGCATCAGCTGTCTAAAGGCACACCGGGCGTGGTGAACATGCTCAACACCAAATACATCATCTTCCAGACCCCGCAGGGCCAGCTTTCCTACCAGCGCAACCCCGAAGCACTCGGCAACGCCTGGTTCGTAGACAGCCTCGTATGGGCGAAGAACGCCGATGCAGAAATGAAAACGCTCGACAGCCTGCCCACCGCGCATGCCGCCGTGGTCGACGAGCGGTTCCGCCCTTCGTTGAACGGCCTCGTTCCCGCAAAAGATTCCGCCAGCCACATCCGCCTCACCAAATACGGCCTCAACGAGCTGCATTACCGCAGCTCCAACAGCAAGGCCGGCCTCGCGGTGTTCTCGGAGATTTATTATCCCGCAGGATGGAAACTGTTCATCGACGGTAAGGAAGAAGAAATCCTCCGCGCGAACTACCTGCTGCGCGCCGCCAAAATCCCCGCGGGCGATCACGATATCGTCATGAAATTCGAGCCGCGCAGCTATTACCTGGGCAACAAGATCACGGCGTTTTCGTCTATCGCCATGCTGATCCTGCTCGCCCTGGCCATCGCTTTCGAGATTATCCGGCAGCGGAAAGCCAATGCCGGCAAGGAAGTAGCGCCCGAAGGCAGCAAGTCCGTCAAAAAGTAATGGAACGATAAAGGCAACGGCCCGGTGATCCTATAATCGCCGGGCCGTTGTGCTTTTATTAATTTCTTGGGATCAATACCACAAACGCGCCTCCGTTCCCCGGAGATACGCGCGGGCAGCGGCTCCCAACGGCGTCCGCTTCTCGTTTCCCGGGATGCTGAAGACCGATTTCCAGCCTTCCCCCCATCCTTTCCAGTCCCACTTCGTTTTCTTCAAATATTCAAGCGACCACATGATGGCGGTGGTATAGAAACACGATTTCGGGAGATAGCGGAACGCCACTTTCGCCTTATTCACCCACAACATCCGCATTTTATCGGCATGCGGTGTGCGGCCCAGGGGCGATTCGTTGTGCATCACCACGATATCCGACAGGTAAGCGATCGTAAATCCTTTCTCGATGACGCGGTAAGCGAGGTCGTATTCCTCCATGCCGTAGAAGAAATCTTCGGGGTACAGGCCTGCCTTGTCGTACGCTTCCTTCAGAATGGCGTGCCCCGCGCCGATGAAGTAAGGCGCCAGGAACCGGGGCTTGTTTTTATACTTTTCGAATTGTTTCTGCGGAAAGGCGTTCACCTGCATCTGTCCCGTGCTGGCATACAGCACTTTGAAGCAGAGGATCCCCGCATGGTTCTCCCGCAGGTACGGCCCTTCGAAGGCGTCGGCGATGAGCTGCAGCGCGGTATCGTCGCGGAACCAGGCGTCATCGTCGATCGTAACGAGCACGGGCGATTTGGCGAGCGAAATACCGAGATTGCGCCCCTGGCCACGCCCAGGTTTTCGGAGGACTCGATGTAGCGGAAAAAGGGAAGCCCGGCCATGAAGGCTTTTACTTCGCTGTAATCGGCGGTAGACGCGTTATTGACGATGATCACTTCTTCCAGCAACGCATCCGCATTTTTTTGGGCAGCAAGGTTGCGGACCAGCATCAGGAGATCGTCTGGCCGGTTATAAGTGATGATGATGACAGTTAATGGCTTCATATCAATTCGACAAAAGGCTGCGATAAGCGGCAGCGAACGCTTCGAGACTGAAATGTTCCTTTGCGTAGGCGATGTTCCTTTCCCGCATGGCGGCCAGCGCATCCGGCCCCGCTTCGCGCAGCAGCCGCGCCCCTTCCGCCACGATCTCCGCTTCCGGCTGCCGGTGCGAAATCAGCCAACCGTTCGCGCCATGCTGCACATGATACGGAATATCGCCCACGTCGGTCGATAAAACGGCCAGCCCGCGCGCCATCGCTTCCATGATCACCATGGGAAAACCTTCGGTGGATGATGTGATGGCGATGATCCGGTGCTCCCGGTAAATGCGGTCTATCACCTCTGCGCCCGACTGCTCCCCATAAAACACGCAACTTCCCTGCAAATCGGCCGGGATGGCGGTTTCCAGCGGCCCCAGCATACCGGCCTTCTCCCCCGCCGCCTGCGCGATGGCCGCTACCAGCCAGGGGCGTTTCTCCGAAGTTCCGCGACCGGCATACAGCAACCGCGCCGCTTCGGGAAGCGGCGCTACGTCCGCCGGAATGGGAATCCCGTTCATGATGAGGCGGATGCGCTCGCCGAACGCCGCAGGGACGTTGAACTTGCGGTACAGCTCCAGGTGCTTGCGGATACTGTCTCTGCTGATCATGACCGACGTTTCGTAAAACGGGATAAACGGGATGCGGATATACGAAAAACTGCAGAACGAATGGATCAGTTCCACCTGGCGGACGCCCTTCGGCACATGCGGCGATAATTTATACGCGAAATTGCATTGCCCGTTGAACACGAGGGGCTGCACCCGCTGCCGGCGGATGTATTCCGCCGCAATGCCGCGCCAGATAAGGTTATTCCAGTACATGAACTTATTGTCCGTATACCGGGAAACATCGCGCACGGTGATATTCGGGGCTTTGAACTGGCTAAGCAGCGCATCTCCCTGCGATTTTTTCGTGAAGAAAATGATGATCTTTTTATCGGGAAACAACTGTGCGATCTGCGCATGCACCTTTTCCGCGCCGCCAACGTGGTAAAACGGGAAGAACAGGAAAAGATCAAACTCCCCTTCCAGCGGCCGCAAACGGGCGATCAGTCTGCCCAGCAGGGCAAACGGGAAGATCGCCAGGGCTTCGAGGCGCCGTTTGAGAAGGAACAGTTTATACATGGGCATTGCGTTGTTTGAAGGATTTCACCATGGCAACGACCGCATCGCGGCACATACCGGCCAGCACCCGGCAATCGAACCCGTTCCACTTCCCCTGCGCCAGGCGTAGCGCCAGGTACCGGCGCTTGCAATGGAAATGCCGCAGGAAAATATTGTTTTTCTTGATGACCGAAACCGTCACCGAGCCAGAATGCACACGATACAGCAACAGCGGCTCCGGCACCTTTTCCATCACTTTACCGTCGCCCTGCAGGCGAAGCCAGAGGTCGTAATCTTCGATGTGTTTTTGTTCCTTCCGGTAAGGATATTCGCGGAACACTTCCGCCCTGGCCATCACGCCGGGATGGGCGATGCAGTTGAATTTGGGAAGCGCCCTGCGGATCTGCCCGTTCGTGACGCAGGCCCTGTCTTCCGGCCAGATGCCCGTTTCCCGGCCGTTTTCGTCGATGAAAGTGATAAAACACCCTACCACCGCCGTTTCCGGGTGAGCAGCCAGCCAGGCCGCCTGCCGTTCGAAGCGTTCGGGCAAACAAACATCGTCTGCATCGATCCGCGCGATGTATTGCCCCCGTGCCGCCGCGATGCCGCGGTTCAGGCTGAAAATGAAGCCCTGGTTCGGCTGCGGGAAATAATGGATGCGGGGATCGTTAAAAGAGAGGATGGTAGCCTCGCTGTCGTCGGTAGACCCATCATTGATGACGATCAGTTCAAAATCTTCCAAAGTCTGCGCCAGCAATGCTTCCAGCGTTTGCCGCAGGAATGGGCCGCCGTTGTAAACGGGTAATATGACGGATATGAGCGGTGCTTTTTCCATGTGTGCTAAATTCTGTCCCATGCCGCCGGGACCAGGTCGTGATCATGCAATCCCTCCGCCAGAAACCACCGCTTCGGCGCAGTGATCCTTTTGCCGGGAAACCGGTTCAGCCAGGCCGCCCACCAGCTGTAACTGCTGTTGGCGATGATCTGGTGCCTGCATTGGCTCATAAGGAAAAGGTCTTCGTATTGCGTGCTGCTCAACGATCCGCTGAGGATTTCGTAGGGAATGCCCGCGGGAAGATTGTCTTTCACCCATGCCGGATCGTTGGTAAATATATAAAATGTAGCGCCGGGATACCGTGCCGCCGCCCGCTCGTAATATTCGGGTTCGCAAATGCCGTGGTACACCGCCGCCGATGTGCTCGTATAATCGCCCCGGCGGAAGTGCATGGCCACGCTGTCGCTGTTGCGCAATATTTCCGCTTTGGCCAGTATTTCCGGTGAAAAATCGATGTTGAACGCGAAATCTTCCCGGATGACATCGGCTACGGGCGCGAAGTATTTCCAGCTTTGCCAGTAGCCTTTCAGGTACACGGGCGGTTTAACGGCTTCGAACGCGGGGTCGTAGTGGAAATGCGCTTCGCGGAGGATGCTCCGCATGGATGCGGGGGCCAGGCGGTTGAACACCTTTCCCAGCGGCCCGGGGTGCGGGATCATGTTTTCGGAGGCCGCGGCGGCGTGGATCTTCAGTCCGTCGAGCCCGTACATCGCGGCCTGGCGGGGCTCGTAACTCCCCTTGTCGAGGTACAGCGGAACATCATAACGCAAAGCCAGCGCGCGGCCGGCAGCGTATTGGAACATCTGGTTGCCCAGCCCGCCTTTTAATTGAACAAGGATCAAATGGGTTCGTTTTGGCGCAAAATTATCCTTTTTCGGCCATTAATCCGATCAGCGCAGCAGCGTAACCGTTCCTTTCCGTTCCACCGGCCCGCATTCGGAAGCGATCCGCAACACATACACAAAGGTGCCGACGTCCAGTGGAACGTTTTTGTAAGTGCCGTCCCAGCAATCGTTGGCCTTGCTCGTCCTGAAAACGATCTTCCCCCACCGGTCGAACACCGACAGCTCGAAGCGGGTCACCGGCCCGGTGGATCTGATCCCGAAGCAATCGTTGACCCCATCACGGTTGGGCGTAAACGCGTTGGGCAGCTGGAAGTGCGGCCGCTGGCCGGTGTAGGAAACGGCGACCGTCACCGAATCGAGGGCGGAACAGCCGTAAATATCTTTGGACGACAGGTAATATTTGTGCGATGTTACCGGTGAAACGGACTGGACGTGCATCGCGGGATCGGAAATCCCCGGCCCCGCGCTCCACCGGTATTCCAGCGCGCCCGCAGCCGTCAGCGTTGCAGCGCCATGCATACAGTCGATATCGTTGCTTTTGAAAATGGTCACATCCGGCGGCTGGCGCATGCTAACCGGCAGCGTCACCCGTTGTTCCTGTCCGCACACCCGGTCGCGGAGCGTAACGTGGTACACGGTGCTCGAAGTGACGGGGGCCGTCGTCAACCGGTCGCCCGTTCCGATCACGGTAAAATCTTCCCTTTCCCAAACCGCTTCATCCGCTCCGCGCGCCGTGAACTGCACCTGCTCCCCTTTACAGGCGAAGCCTTGCAGTGGCGAAACGCCCATATCCGTAGGTTTCCGCACCGTAACCGGCAATACGAAAGTTTCGTCTATCCCGCAAACGGCATGCTGGACCCGCACCGCGTAATTGGCGCTGTTCGCTGGTTGCACCTGTAGCTGCCCTGCAGTGCCGATGATGTTTTGCTGCGCGTCTGTCCAGGTAAAGGAGCCACCGGTTGCGGTAAACGTGACCGCGCTGCCCTCGCAGATGGTGGCGTTCAGGGGCGTTACGCTGACTACGGGGCGGGGCGTTACCATCACGGGGAGCGTGATCGTAGCCCGCTGTCCGCAAAGGTTTTCAGACAGTACCGCAGTATAAGGCCCGGAAATCTGCGGCGCCACGGTGAGCGTATTACCCGTTCCCACGCCGGCGCCCGTGTAATCGCTCCAGGTTACGTTATCCGCCCCTGTGGCCGTAAACGTGATACTTGTGCCCTGGCAAACGGCGTAGTTCCCCGGCGTCACGTTCAGCACCGGAAGCGGATGTACCCGCACTGTCACCGTATCGCGGCTATGGCAGCCGTTGGCGTGTTCGCCGTATAAAAAGTAAGCGGTGGTAGCAGGAGGATTGGCCGATGGATTGGGGATGTTGACCGCTGTGAGCGAAGGATCGGGCTGCCATTGGTAACGGTCTGCCCCTGAAGCCTGGAGCCGCGCGTTCCGGCCTTCGCAGATGGCCACGTCCCTGCCTGCATCCACTTTCGTGATGTTGCAGGTTTGCGGTATGGATTCCATGTAGTCCTCCACTTCCCCGTCCGCAGCGAAGCCTTCCGGCGATTCGACGGCCGCGCGGGTAGACGCGATGCGGAACCGGAAGGCGCACCGGGCCGAGGGGCCGTCTGCCAGCGAATAAGGGAGGCCCGTCCAGCTAAAAACCGCGCTGGTAGCGCCGGGCGGTATGGTCAGCACGATGGTTTCGTTGGCACTGAAGACCCCGTCGCGGTCCCAGTCCATCCACCCGCCGGCGTAAGCCGTTGCCCCCGTCTGGTTCGTGACGGCAACGTTGAGCGCGTACGTACCGGTGCTGCCGTTGTATGCAGGAAAAACGGATACCGCTTCTTCGTCGGCCCCCAGCAGGTTATCGTCTGCGCCCTGTACATCGTCCGGATCGGCCATAACGTTGCCCAGGAACAGGCGCGACTCCGGGATCAGCGAGGGCCCCGGCGGCGCGAAGGAGCAGCCGTTGACGGCGCGCCAGTTGATGGCATGCTGCGCGGAGGGGTACGGACCGGGAAGGTCTCCCCAGTCTATGGGCGCCAGAATCCCGAAAGTAACCGCCATCCCGCCGATAGCGCCGCTCTGGCGTTCCAGGGTGGTTTTGACGACCAGGGGCGCCACCCCGTCAGACCAGGTGGCCATCATCATGTTCTCGCCCGTTCCGGAACTGCCGCCGTAGGTATTGGCGATCTGGATGGTTTGCGTATTGCATCCCGTGAGGGGATTGAGCATCGTGAGCACGTTCTTGAAATAATCGACCGCCTGCCAGGCGCCGCCGGAAGTGGTAAAATGCGTCACTTCGGTGGAAACGGAAGCTTCCGCATCGGCGGCCACGAGCGTAAACGGGATGGAGACGCCGTTCCGCCGGGCAGTGATTTCCATATCGAACATGACCGTTGCCGCGGTTTGCCGGCTGTGGAGCGAGGGGCGCATGCGCGTGTCGGAAAACTCGTACAGGTTATGCAACACCGCGCCGTACCAGGTGTTCATGACATCCGGCTCCAGGGTACCCGATACGTTGCTGAACCGGATGGTGACCCGGATTCCGTCGGCCGTCGTAAACATGCGCGTGGCGCCGTCGGCGACGGTAAAACCGTTCCAGTCGAAAAACCAGATGTAAGGCTTCAGCTTTCCGGTGCCGCGGTCTGCATATTGGGCCCGTACGGTGGTACCCGCGATGAGGAAGAAGATGAAAAGGAGTGTTTTGACGGCAAGCCTCGGCATAAGGAAAACGGAATGAGCGTAACACGGGATGGATCAGCACGGGGACCAGTCGTTAAAGTTAATAATTCCCGGAGCAAACCAAAATCATTATATATTCGCCGTTAAGTTTGAAAGTATAATGGGCATCATCCGCAGTCAAAGTATTCGTACCTCCATCATCACGTTCGTAGGATTCGGCATCGGCGGCATCACTACCATCCTGGCGGCTAAGTTCGTGGACCCGGAAGTGGTGGGTTTGACGCGGTTTTTCATCAGCATCGCCCTCATCGTGGCGGCCCTGTCTAACCTGGGCTCCATTTCCATGCTGAACAAATTCTATCCCTGGTACCGCGATCTGCTGCCGGCCAACCGGCGCGATATTTTCGGGATCGTGCTGATCCTCTGCGGGATCGGGTTCCTCCTTTGCACGGCGGGTTTCTTCGTATTCGAAGACCTCATCATCCGGAAGTTCGGCACCAAAAGCGCCTATGTGGTGGATTATTACTTCTACCTCATCCCCTTTTCCCTGTTTTACCTGCTGTTCTTCATCTTCGAAAACTTTTCCTACAACCAGTATAAAAGCGTTTACCCTATCCTGCTGAAAGAAGTAGGCCTGCGGGTGGAACAGCTTGTGCTGTACGTTTTGTTCTTCTTCGGGGCGCTGGCCCTGCCGCATTTCGTGCTATCGTATTCCCTCGTGTACCTGGTGATTTTCGGGTTCCTGTTCGTTTATCTGTACCGCCAGGGCGACCTTGTTTTTTCCTTTTCTATCAGTAATGTGACGCGCCGGCTCGCCAGGCGCATGATCACTTTCAATGCCACGCTGTACATCGGCGCGGTGATCGCCGTGGTGTCCCAAAACATCGACAACCTGTCCATTTCCAGCAGAGACGGCCTGAGCCTGGGCTTCGTCTTCGAATTCGCGACCTATATCAGCACGCTCATCCTGCTGCCGCAGCGCAATATCGTGGCCATCGCCATCCCCGTGCTGTCTGCCAACTGGAAAAACCGCGATGTATCGGCCATCGGCAACATCTACCGCCGCTCCAGCAACTCCATGCTTACTTATGCCGTACTGCTTTTCGGGCTGATCTGGCTGAATGTGGACAATGCATTTGATATCCTGCAACTCGACGATATCTTCGACGCCGGCAAGCCGGTGATCTTTTTCATGGGCCTGAAATCTGTGATGGACATGAGTTTTGGCGTATCCAGCCAGATCACGGGCACCTCCAACCACTGGCGTTTCGAGTTCTATTCGAACCTCCTGGCGGGCGCCATCGCCATTCCGTTCAACATCTGGTTCAACAAGCTTTTCGGCATCCAGGGCAACGCCATCGCGAATTTGCTGTCTGCCTTCATCTTCGGACTGGTGCGATTCTCCTTCCTGTATTTCCGTTTCAAGCTGCAACCGTTTTCCCTTCGCACGTTATACATCGTGCTGCTCGGCCTCGCCTGTTACTGGGTGGCGCAACTGATCGGGATCGCCAATCCCTGGCTGAGCCTCATTTTGCGCACAGCGGTGTTCGGCGGCCTTTTCGGCGGCGCGGTGATCGCTTTCCGGCTGTCTGACGACGTGTCGGAAGCGTTTGATAAATTCATTAAAAGCAGGTTAAAGCCATAGGCTGCGGACCCACGCGGCCGACATGAGCGCCTTGGAAGCGGGGCCTGCGCGCAACAAAGCGGCGGGCACCCGGCACTGCGCCCGTACGATCTGCCGGAACACCGCGGGAACGGGGTTTCCGGCGCAATACCTTACCAGCTCGTCCTGACTGCGGATCCCGAAATTCCGGAACATGCGCCAGAGCAAATCATACATCTTCCAACCCTGTTTCACGTATCGCGGATTTTTGCCCAGCACATGCGCCCATTCGGGCAGTACCACGGCGGGATCGTGCTGCACGGCATTGGTGACCTGCATTTCGTGGAGGCCGATGTTGACGAGCGGCTCGGGGATATACACGGCGGGGCCATGCTTGAGCGCTTCCAGGTAAAAATCGATGTCTACCAGCCATTTCAGTTGCGGATCGAAACGGAGGCCGGGAAACTTCCGGAAAGTGACACCGCTCGGCGCACCCACGAAATTCCCCAGCAGCAGGGATTCCGGGCGGCGATTGAGCTGATCGAGCTGTGCGGGCGTGGTTTGATGAACGACTTCCGCGTTATTTGGATATACGTCTACCGTAGCGGAATACGCCATCGACGCGCTGGGGTTGCGGTCGAGCTGATCTGCGATAGTGGCCAGAGCGTTGGGCGAGCGGAGCCAGTCGTCGTGATGGAGGATTTTCACATATTCGCCTTTCGCGAGGGCGAGGGCGGCGTTCCAATTTTCGGGGGAACCGAGGGCGGAGGGATTTTTTCATACCGTATGGGAAACCCGGCCCGGAAATCGCGCACGAGATCGGCCACGGAATCGTCCGGCGAATCGTCGGTCACGATCACCTCGAAATCGGCATGTTCCTGCAAACGCAGGCTGTGCAAGCATCTTTCGAGCAATATCGGCTGTTTGTAAGCCGGTATACAAACGGAAATCCGTGGATTATTCATGTAAATGGTATATTTTGCAAAGATATATTTATCGATCATATTACATGGCCAACTCCTCGAACAGCGCGCAGTCCCGTTCCATGCTGGGGCAAATCCTCGGCGGCGTCCGTAAAAAGCTCATGCCGAAGCGAACCGACGGCGACCGTCTTTCCTTCTGGATGGTCAAGTACCTCAAGCACTTGCCCCAGGGCCCCTTACAGCATATCAACTGGAAAGGCGGGAAGATTTGGTTCACCAAATCCTGGGAGCTCATGCATTCGTTCGACGAGATCATCACCCAGGAAATATATCGGTTCAAATCTTCGACAGACGCGCCTTTGATCCTCGATTGCGGCGCCAACATCGGCCTCAGCGCGCTCTATTTCCAGCGCCTCTATCCCAAAGCACGCATCATGGCCTTTGAGCCGGATACACATAACTTCGAACTCCTGACAAAAAACGTGCAGGACAATCAGCTGACCGGCACCGAGCCCATCCGGGAAGCGGTATGGACCCACACCGGCAGCATCACCTTTACCTCCACCGGCGGCCAGGGCAGCCACATCCAGGAGGGCGGGACCAACACCATCAGCGTTCCCTGCCGCAGGCTGGCCGATCTGTTGCAGCAACCCGTCGATTTTCTGAAGATCGATATCGAAGGCGCGGAATACCCGGTGATCCTCGATTGTGCGCCATATCTCCACAATGTGCGCTGCCTTTTCCTCGAATACCACGGCCAGATCGGCAAAAGCCATGAACTGACGCATATGCTCGACATCCTGAAACAAAGCGGTTTCGAGTATTACATCAAGGAAGCGGCAGACAATGTGGCCCATCCCTTCGTTCCCGGCGAATGCGGCAGCGAATACGAACAGCAGTTGAATATTTTTGCGAGAAGGATCAGTTGATCCTGCCGGCGCCGGCGTAATACCTTACCCAGTAAGGCTCGCGGAGGTCACTGATCATGACGCCGTTGCTGGAAGAGGCATGCACGAAACGGTCGTTATCGAGATACACGCCCACGTGGGAAATCCGCTTTTTGCGGTTGATGGCGAAGAATACGAGATCACCGTATTGAAGGTCTGCCCGTTTGGCCAGGCGGTTCACCTGGTGGAACAACTGGCCGGAATTGCCGCTCAGGCTGATCTGGAAAACGGCTGACATAAAGGTATTCACGAAATTGGAGCAGTCGATCCCGTCTTTCGAGCTGCCGCCCATGCGGTAAGGCACGCCATACCATTCTTCGATGAAATTGAACAATTTCTCGTTCACCACATTTTCTACGGGCAGATCGAGCAGCTGGGCGTATTTGAACTGCCACCAGCGGGCTTCTTCTATGCCGGCTACCCGGCCGGGCGATTCCCGGAGGGAGGTGCCGCGGTTTTTATGGCTATGGTCGCTGGTTTTGGGATCGCGAGAGATGGCGATGCCATCGATGAATTCCATCTGGCGCGGCTCCGCGGGCTTTTCTGCGGCGGTTTGCTGCGGCTGTTTCTTCAACATGGCGCAGCTTCCCAGCAATAAGGCCCCCAATGGCAACAACCTGTAAATTCGCATTCCCGATCTTCTCTTCATTCCGGCGTTTTTTTAAAAATTGGTTGCAATATAATAAATTCCGATTTTTGCCCTTTGGCAATCGCTGAAAAAAATCACCTCAACCCAGATCCGACGATGAAGTTTTCACACCTGCACGTGCATACGCAGTTTTCGCTGCTGGACGGGGCCGCCGACATCAAGGGGCTCTATAAAAAAGCGATGGGAGATGGCCAGCCCGCGCTCGCCATCACCGACCACGGTAACATGTTCGGGGCATTCCAGTTCGTGGCGGAAGCCTATAATCACCGGCTTAACCCCGACGACCCTAAAGATAAACGCCTGAAAGTGAAGCCTATTGTGGGTTGTGAATTTTATCTCGTGGAAAACCGGCACAAGCGCCAGTTCACCCGCGAAGAAAAAGACATCCGCTACCACCAGGTTTTACTCGCGAAAGACGACCAGGGATACCGCAATCTCATCAAATTATGCTCCCTCGGGTATATCGAAGGCCTGTACGGCAAATATCCCCGTATCGATAAGGAACTCATCCTCCAATACCACCAGGGCCTCATCGCCACCACCTGCTGCCTCGGCGCCTCCGTTCCCAAGACCATCCTCAAAAAAGGCGAAGAAGAAGGCGAAAAGGAATTTAAATGGTGGCTGGACATTTTCGGCGAGGATTTCTACGTCGAAATGCAACGCCACGGCATCCCCGAACAGGAAAAAGTGAATGAAGTGCTCGTGCGCTTCGCGAAGAAATACAACGTCAAGATCATCGCCTCCAACGACTCGCATTACGTTGACCAGGCCGATGCCAACGCCCACGACATCCTCCTTTGTATCAACACCGGCGAAAAGAAAAGCACGCCGTCGATGAAGGAGTTTTCCGACGACGACGTCATGGTAAAAAACAGGCGTTTCGCTTTCTATAACGATCAATTCTATTTCAAGTCGACCGAAGAAATGACCAAGCTCTTCGCCGATCTGCCCGCGTCCATCGACAATACCAACGAGATCGTGGACAAGGTGCAGCTGCTCGACCTGAAGCGCGATATCCTCCTCCCCAACTTCCCCATTCCGAAGGAATTTTTCACGCAAGACCAATACCTGCGGCACATCACTTACGAAGGCGCCCGCGGCCGGTACGCGGAAATCACGGCGGAAGTGGAGGAAAGGCTCAATTTCGAGCTGGATGTGATCGAAAAAATGGGATTCGCGGGTTACTTCCTCATCGTGTCCGACTTCATCAAGGCGGGGCGCGACCTCGGCGTGTTCATCGGCCCGGGACGCGGTTCCGCCGCGGGCTCCGCCGTGGCATACTGCATCGGGATCACCAATATCGACCCCATTAAATACGACCTCCTGTTCGAAAGGTTCCTCAACCCGGAACGTAAGTCCATGCCCGATATCGATACGGACTTCGACGACGAGGGCCGGCAACGCGTGATCGATTATGTGGTGGAAAAATATGGCAAGCAGCAGGTGGCCCAGATCATCACTTACGGTACCATGGCGGCGAAAATGTCGATCAAGGACGTGGCCCGCGTGATGGACCTGCCCCTGCAGGATTCCAACGCCCTGGCGAAGCTGGTGCCCGATAAGCCGGGAATTCAGTTGAGCAGGATCTTCAACGCCCCGCTGGACGGGGATAAGAGCCTGCAGGACAAGGAAGGCCTGGGCCCTGAGGACATGGAGAACGTGAAAAAGCTGCGGGAACTGATCAAGGGCGAGGATTTGCAGGGCGAAGTGCTCCGCGAAGCCTGCGTACTGGAAGGTTCCGTGCGGAATACGGGCATCCACGCGGCGGGGATCATCATCGCGCCGAAAGACCTTTCCGAGCTCATCCCGGTGACCACGGCGAAGGATTCCGACCTGCTCGTGACCCAGTTCGAGGGCAACGTGATCGAGAGCGCCGGCGTAATCAAGATGGACTTCCTGGGGCTGAAAACCCTCACCATCATCAAGGGCGCGCTGGAGATGATCAAGAAGAACCACGGCATCGACATTATTATCGACAATATCCCGCTGGACGATTTGAAGACGTTCGAGCTGTATCAACGAGCTGAAACCAACGCCACGTTCCAGTTTGAAAGTCCGGGCATGCAGAAATACCTCCGCGAGCTGAAGCCCGACAAATTCGCCGACCTCATCGCCATGAACGCCCTGTACCGGCCGGGCCCGCTCGAGTACATCCCCCTGTTCATCCGCCGTAAACACGGCCTGGAACCGGTGACGTACGACGTGCCCGTGATGGAGGAATACCTGGCGGAAACCTACGGGATCAACGTATACCAGGAACAGGTAATGCTCCTCAGCCAGAAAATGGCCAACTTCTCCAAAGGCGACGCCGATATCCTGCGCAAGGCCATGGGTAAGAAGCAGAAAGCCGTGCTGGACAAAATGAAGGCCCAGTTCATGGAAGGCTGCAAGCAGAACGGGCATGATCTGAAGATGTGCGACAAGGTATGGACCGACTGGGAGGCGTTCGCGTCCTACGCGTTCAACAAATCGCACTCCACCTGTTACGCTTTCGTGGCGTACCAGACGGCTTATTTGAAGGCGCATTACCCGGCGGAATACATGGCATCGGTGCTGAACAACGCCTCCAACCTGGAAAAGATTACTTTCTTCATGGAGGAATGTAAGCGCATGGGGCTCGACGTATTGCCGCCCGACGTGAATGAATCGTTCAAGGGCTTTGCGGTGAACCGGAAAGGCCAGGTGCGTTTCGGGCTGGCAGGCCTCAAGGGCGTAGGCGAAGCAGCGATCGAGAATATCATCGAAGAACGGGAAAAGAACGGTGCGTATACGACGATGTTCGATATGATCAAGCGGGTGAACCAGCGCGCGGTGAACCGGAAATCGCTGGAGGCGCTCGCCATGTCGGGCGCGCTCGACTGCTTCACGGAATTGCACCGGGCGCAGTATTTCCACAAACCGGATGGCGATACCACTACCGGGCTCGAGAAGATCGTGAAATTCGGGCAGCAGGTTTCCGCGGAGAACGCTACTTCCGGCGGGCTTTTCGGGGATTCGCTCATGGCGGAGATCGTTCCGCCGAAAATCCCGCCCTGCGATCACTGGCCGCTGACCATCAAGCTGAACAATGAACGCGAGGTAACGGGGATTTACATCTCCGGCCACCCGCTCGACGATTACAAGTTCGAGCTGAAGCATTACCATATGAGCCCACTGTCAGACATCACCGAATACCAGAACCAGATCAGCGGTGCGTCTGACAATAACAAAGGCAAGGCGAAGGATTTCCGCATGGCCGTATATGTGAGCGGCGCGGTGGAGCGCATTTCCCGCAACAACAAACAGTTCGGCATCATGACGCTGGAAGATTATTCCGGCAAGTTCGAATTCGCGCTCTGGAGCGAAGACTTCCTCAAGTTCACGAACTATTTCAAACAGGGCCTTTGCCTGTACGTGAACGGCGGCTTCAAGCCGAGGCGATTCAACGAAAACGAGTACGAATTCAAGATCAACAGCATGCAGCTGCTGCAGGAAGTGAAACGGAACCAGACCAGGAAAGTCGGTATCGTGACGATGCCGCAATTCATCACGCCGGAGATCGTGGATTTCCTGGCAGACAATGTGTCACGCAACCCCGGCAAGAGCGAGATCTACTTCCAGTTGGTGGACCGTGACGAGAATTTGTCTGTCCGGATGCATACCTTCAATAAACATGTGGAAATGAATGACGAATTGGCACATTGGCTGGACCAGCAGCCCGACCTGGATGTCTGGATAGATATTGCCAATAAGTAAGTAGAGAAATCCTATAACTCCGGATGTCAAAAAAGCAGTAGTTTTACATCGGATTGATTTTTGAGTATACATCAACACCAATCATTAAATTATAAACTTTAAAATCTATACAAAATGGCTTTAGAATTCACAGATGCGAACTTCAAATCTAACGTGCTCGATTCGGACAAACTCACCGTGGTTGACTTCTGGGCAGAATGGTGCGGTCCCTGCCGCGCGATCGGTCCGGTTATCGAAGAGCTGGCGAAAGACTACGATGGTAAAGTGAACATCGGTAAAGTGAACGTGGACAACAACCCGCAGGTGTCCATGAACTACGGCATCACCAGCATTCCCGCTATCCTGTTCATCAAAAACGGCCAGGTGGTAGACAAACAAGTGGGCGCTGCTCCGAAAGCAGTTCTGGATAAAAAGATTCAGGCTAACCTCTAATCAGGTTTGAGCATATTGAAAAAGCCGTCTGGTTACACACCGGACGGCTTTTATTATTTTAATGAATTGATTGTCAATTGTTAAATACCCCTTACTTCCACTAACGAATGAGGTCGAAGGTGCCTTTCTTATCTTGTAGCTCCAGCTTTCCATCTGCCTGCCAGAACCCGAACCGGATGACGTAGACATAGGTGCCGATGGGTTGCGGTTCGCCGTTGTGGGTACCATCCCAGCCTTTGCGGTGGTCTGTGGTCGTGAAGAGAAGATTACCCGTCCGGTTATAGATCTGCATGCTGAATGCCATCACCGCTTTCGATTTGGGGCGGAAGACGTCGTTCACCCCGTCTTTGTTGGGGGAAAACGCGTTCGGCATCGCCAGCATGGAAGAATAATCGATCATGACGTTTACCGTATCCGCTGCGATGCAATTGGCGCCGGTGAGGGTGCGCACGATGTATTGCGTGGCTACTAACGGCCGGGCGGGCGTTTCCGGGCATACCGGGCAGGCGATGTTGCCCTGCGTCACGGGGCTCCAGATGTAATCCGCCGCGTTGCCGGCCCTGAGCGTAAACGCATCCCCGATGGAAACGATGGTATCGGGTGTCAGAATGCTCATCCTCCCCAGGTTCAGGTTCGGCACATAAATGCTCGCCGCCCGCTGGCACCCGTTGGCATCCATGAGCTGCGCGCTGTAAATCCCCACGCCCAGGCCTTTCACTTCCGTATTGTTCACTACATTCCCGTTCCAGGTAAGGCTGTATGGCGCCACGCCGCCCTGCGGACTGAAATCCACCCATCCTTTCAACCGGTTACAGGTATCCTGCCAGGCGGTGTAAGGCAGCATGAGGGCATCCGGCTGCACAAGTGTAACCTGCTGGCTGTCAAGGCAATAAGCATTCCTGATGTACACTTTATATGAACCGGCGCCCAGGTTCTGGAAATCGGGCGAGTTCCCGAAAGCGCCGTTATTCAGCGCGAATTGCAGCGGCGCAGTGCCCTGGCTTACCTGTGCCAGGATGGAGCCGTTGGCAGTCCCGAAACAGCTGGGATCGTTGCTGGTGGCGCTCGTGGTAAGCGTCCGCAACAGGTCGCGGGTTACGGCGAAATTGTAGAGGCCGGAGCAGCCGTTATCGTCCGTAACGTTGACGACGTGATTCCCTATCGCGAGATTTTTGAATTCGGGAACCGCACCGGAAGCTCCGCCGTTCAGCCGGAACGCGTAGGGCGCCGTTCCGCCGGAAACCTGCAGTTGCACTTCGCCGGTTGCGTGGTTGCAATCTACGTCCTGCACCGTGCCGGTAGCCACCACGGCGGAAGTAATGGAAATATCGATGGCATCGGTGACGGTGCATCCGCCGTTGAACACGCTCACGCCGAAAGTACCGGAACCGGTTACGGTAATGGCGCGATCGTCTTCCCCGTTCGTCCAGCTATACCTGAAATTAGGCCCGGGCCCTGCGTCGAGGGACACGGGCGAGCCGTTGCAGATCACGATATTATTCTGGCCCAGTTCTACGGTGGGAACGGGCAGTACTATGATATTCTTGCAGAAGGTGCGCTGATTGGGCGTGCCTTCGTCTGTCAACAGATTAATCTTGTACGTTCCCGGCTGATTATAGGTAAAACTGGGAGGCGTTTGGCCGGTAAAATTCGGGATGGAGGAATTGTTGCAGCTGGTCATTGAAATGCGGGTCAGCTTGGCGTTGGCGGGCGTAGTGCCCACATCGGTCAGGAACGCGTTGAGGTCCGTCCCCGTTCTGAATATCCCGGAAATGCCCGCAGGGAAATCGATCAGGCCGCCGGGGTTGCCCAGCGACGTGGCCGTGGGCGCAGAAGTGAGCCCTCCGGGGAAATCGGCGCGCACCAGCGTGTTGTTCCCGTTGTTGACGATCAGGAGGAAAGTTTCCCCGCAATCCTGGAACAGGGCCAGGTCGCGCGGTTCGCTGAGCATCCCGCCCAGGTCTCCCAGGTCGGCCGCAGTGGGCGTATTCAGCAGGGAGGTGCCGAAATCGAAACGCACGAGGTGGTGGTTTTGGTTCACGACGAACATATGCCAGTTGGGGCCTTCCTTGGTGAGCTGCAATCCATAAGGACTGTTCAACAATCCACCGAAATTGCCCATGTTGACCATATTGGGCGTACCCGAGAAGTTGGTCCCGAATTCGAAACGGGTGAGCGTACTGTTTTGCTGATTGGTCGCGAACCCGAAATACTGCGCACCGTCCTGGAAAATAACGAGCTCGTAGGGATAGGCGAGCGTTCCGCTGTTATTCCCCCAATCCGCGCCTGTCGTGGGCGTGTTGGCCCAGGAAGCCCCGAAATCGATGCGTACGATCTTGGGCACCGCGAAAGAGTTGCCGCCTACGATGATGAGGTGCTTCCCCGTTGCATCTTCCACGGCCTGCACACCTTCGGCATTGGCAGGTATTATGCTGGTCATGTTGGTGATGGAGGTGGCTGTGGGGGTGTTGAGGAGGCTGTTACCGAAATCGAGCCGGGTGAAATTCCGGTCGTAGTTGTTGGTAACGAACACGTAGTAATTCCCTCCTTCCTGCACGATCACGCTATGGGCGGGCCCGTTGAAGTTGCCTCCGCCGTTCCCCACGCTGGTGAGCGTTGGCGTCTGGTACAGGCTGCCGGAACAGAAATTCCAGAACCAGGTGCCCACACCGGCGGATTGGTCTGTGATGTTGACAGGGGTACCGACACAAACAGTGTCCGGCGCCATAAAGCTGGCTGTTTGGGCGTGAACGGTAAGGGACTGACAGAGGACCAAACAAATGAGGTATAGGTATAAGCGCATTACTTTGACGATTCAATATGATTCGGCGCGGGAAAGATATTATTTTTTTCGATATTTTATTCCAGTTTTATTTACTTTCCTTATTTTGCCGGGTGTATCACCGCTTGTCTTGACCTTATCTTACTTTCATACCACATGTTACATTGGGAGAATATCGCCCGTGGTGCACTGGGCATGACGTTTCTTGTGCTCGTATGTTACCTCCTGAGCAACAACCGGCGCGCTGTTAACTGGCGGCTTGTAGGAATGGGGATCTGTGCGCAGGTCATGTTCGCCATGGGCGTGCTGGACACGCGCGTGGGCGGACAGCCGGTATTCTGGCTGCTCTTCGGCATCCTGATCACCGTTTTCACCGTCCGGCGGGTGATGCGCAGGGCGCAAGAAGGGTTCGGGCCGATGGGAGACCCTGTTGCCTGGCTGTTATCGCTGGCGGCGCTGGCGGGGTTCTTTTTCGGGATCGTGCGCAGCCCGGATTACCAGCTGCCGGCCGTAGCCTTTGCGGCGGGGCTGATCCCCATCTTCGTCATGGCGAAATTCCTCCCCAAAAGGAACCTCGAACTGCTCAAATGGACCGTACTGGCCGCGTGCTTCCTCCTCACGATCTCCGTATACCTGCAATGGTGCCCGCCAGACGTGTTCCGCCGCGCCCTCAGCACCGTATCCTCCGCTTTCGTAGACCTGATCAACATCAGCCATAAAGGAACGGATTTCATGTTCGGCAAACTCGCCGACCCCTCGGGCTCCTGGGCTTATATTTTCGCCGTCCAGGTACTGCCCAACATTATTTTCTTCGCGGCACTGTCGTCTATCCTCTACTACCTCGGCATTCTCCAGAAAATCGTTTTCGTTTTCGCCTACCTGCTCAACAAGATGAAGATCTCCGGCGCGGAAAGCCTTTCTACCGCCGCCAATATCTTTCTCGGGCAAACCGAAGCGCCCCTCATGATCCGGCCGTATCTCGACAAAATGACGCGCTCCGAGATCATGCTCATCATGGTCGGCGGATTCGCCAACACCGCCGGCAGCGTCATGGCCGCCTACGTAGGCATGCTCGGTGGAACGGACGAACTGGCCAAGGAATACTTTTCGCTCCACATGCTCAGCCAGAGCATCATGAGCGCCCCCGCCGCCATCGTCTGCGCCAAGCTCATGTTCCCCGAAACGCAGGACCACCTCATCCAGAAAGACCTGCAAATCCCCAAAGAAAAACTGGGCGACAACTTCCTCGACGCCATCTCCCTCGGCACCACAGACGGCCTGAAACTCGCCGTGAACGTGGGCGCCATGCTCATCGTGTTCACCGCCATGATGTATGTCGTAAACGCCATGCTGGGCTGGATCGGCGATCAAACCAACCTGAACGCGTACATCACCAACATGAGCGGCGGGCAGTACACCTCCCTTTCGCTGGACATGATCCTCGGTTACCTCTTCTCCCCCGTTGCCTGGCTCATCGGCGTAGCCTCGGCGGATGTTCTGGCCGTAGGGCAGCTCCTGGGCATCAAAACCGTACTGAACGAATTCCTTGCCTATCAATCGCTGTCGCAGATGAAGGAAGCCAACGTGATCCGCGATCCCAAGTCGCTCCTCATCGCCACCTACGCACTGTGCGGCTTCGCCAACTTCGCGTCTATCGGCATCCAGATCGGCGGCATCAGCCAACTGGCGCCCAACCAGCGCAAAAACCTCACGGAACTGGGGCTCAAGGCGCTCATCGGCGGAACGATCGCCTGCCTGATGTGCGGCTGCATCGCCGGGGCGCTCAGCTAAAAAATTCTATCCGGACAGTAATACCTGGCATTCAGCGTCTTTGGCCGGGAAAATCCGCCTTTTTGCAGGATAGCCCTCCAAATAACGTTTTCCATGTTTACTTTTACAACCGATCATATCACTATCACCTATAACCAGATTCGCTTGCGTATTTTCATCCTGATCGCCCTTATGGCCACGTCTGCCGCCGCTTTCGCCCAACGGAAATGCGGTACCGATGTCGCGCTCCAGAAAAAACTTCGGTCACAGCCGCTCCTGCAGGATAAACTGCGCGTGATGGAACAACAGCTCCGTCGCCCCAAAACCCAACCCGGCCCTTTCCGGACCTTCAACCGCGTCACGATCCCCGTTGTAGTCCACATCGTACTGCCAGACCCGGCGCAGGTGACGGACGAACAGATCCTCGACCAACTGGCATCCCTCAATCTCGACTATATCGCCCAGAACACAGACGTAGCGCAGGTCCCGGCCGTATGGCAAGCCCTCACCGGCAATCCGGAAATACAGTTCTGCCTGGCCGCGCGTACGCCCGACGGCGACCCTACCAACGGTATCACGCGGACGGTCTCCAATCGCACCTTCCCTATCGACAATGCCGGCGCCGAAGTGAAATATGCAGGTACCGGCGGCGTAGACGCCTGGGATTCCGACCGTTACCTCAACGTCTGGGTCTGCGAACTGCGCGACAACTACCTCGGCGTAGCCACCTTCCCCCAATTATATGTGCCGGAAGAACAGGGCGTGGTCGTGCATTTCCGGGCATTCGGCAGCTCCGGCTCCGCCCGCCCGCCGTTCAACCTCGGCCGCACGCTCACGCACGAGATCGGGCACTTCTTCAACCTTTACCACATCTGGGGCAATACCGACAGCAATACCTGTACAGACGACGATAACGTGGCCGATACGCCGCCGCAGGGCGAGCAGAACTATGATTGCCCGAACGGCGTGCTGACAGACAATTGCAGCCCCGCGGCGCCGGGGCTCATGTACATGAACTACATGGATTACGTGAACGACGCCTGCATGCATTTTTTCACCTCCGGGCAAACCGACCGTATGCGGACCGCCCTGGAAACGCAGCGCGCTTCGCTGATGTTCTCCGACGGCTGCCAGCCGGTAGACCAGAAGGCCAACGATGCTTCCGTGAACGCGGTGGAACGGCCCGTTGGCTACCTCTGCGAACCGGGCCAAACGCCGCGCGTGGTGCTGAAGAACCGGGGATCGGCGGCTTTGACGAAAGTAACCATTCGCTACACCGTGAATAACGGCGCGCCGGTGGATTTCAGTTGGACGGGCAACCTGGGCTCCCTGGCGCAAGTGGTGGTGGACCTGCCGCCGTTTAGCGCACCGATCGGCGCGGCCACGCTTCAGGCCTATACCATGAACCCTAATGGGGTGGCCGACGAGCAGCCGGATAACGATTCCACTTCCGTCAACATGACGTTTGCGACGCCGTCGGCTTTTCCGCTGGCGGAAGGGTTCCAGAACGCGGGATTCCCGCCTGCCGGGTTTACCGTCCTTAACCCGGACCGTGGCCCCACCTGGCAGCGGACCGATTACGGCAGCAACAGCACCCATTCCGCCGTGATGCGCAATTTCTTTTACAGCACCAATCATGCGATAGACGACCTGCTGGGCCCCGGCATGACCAATACCGGCAGCGATTCCGTCCGCCTGATTTTCGATATCGCGGCGGCAACCACAACGCCTATCGGTACGGCCGGAACGATGTGGGATACGCTGGAAGTGATGGTCACCTTCGATTGCGGGCAAACGTTCATCCCGACGGGTTACAAGAAATGGGGGACTTCGCTGGTGACGCGCCGCATACCCACGGATACCGAATTCTACCCCACGGCCAGCGAATGGCGCCGCGATACGGTGGAATTGACGCATATCCTCAAGGGACGGGCCTTCCGTGTGGTGTTCCGCAATACCTGCAACTGGGAAAACAATGTGTATCTCGATAATATCCAGCTGGAAAGCCGCCCTGTGCACCCGGCGCTGCGGGAAAAAGGGATGCTTATCTGGCCGAATGCTTTCCGCGACCGGTTTTTCGTGGAGTTTTTGCAGTGGCCGGAAGACCTGAAAGGCGTGGCCGTTTATGATGCGCTGGGGCGCGAAGTGTACCGCCGGGAATCGCTGCAGCGGAGCGGGAACAGGCTGACAATTGATTTGGTAAATGCCCCAAATGGTGTTTACTTTGTAAAGTTATACTATAGCCAATCGGTAAGGACTTATAAAATAGTGAAAGCAAAATGACGACGAACTCAGGACCGAAACCGGCGCTTGCCGCCCTCCTTGCAGCTACTACGCTCGACAGCCAGCTGAAGACGATCGCAGACAAGGTATTGGCGCAGGAACGGATTTCGCAGGAAGACGGCATCGTGCTGTTTGAAAAGGGAGATGTAGGATTGCTCGGCGCCCTGGCCAATCACGTTCGCGAAAGGATGCACGGGAACAAGACGTATTTCAACCGCAACTTTCACATCGAACCGACCAACGTTTGCGTTTTTACCTGCAGATTCTGCTCCTATTCCAAATTATACAAAAACCGTGAAGAAGGCTGGGAACTGAGCGTTGATGAAATGCTCGACATCGTGAAGAAATACGATGGCCAGCCCGTGACCGAAGTCCACATCGTGGGCGGCGTTCACCCCAAGATGCAGATGGAGTTTTTCATGGACCTCATGCGCAAGATCAAAGCCCACCGGCCAGACCTTCACATCAAAGGCTTCACTGCCGTGGAACTGGATTACATGTTCCGCAAGGCGAAAGTGAGCACCGAAGAAGGGATGCGCCTCATGCACGAAGCCGGCCTGCAAAGCATGCCCGGCGGCGGCGCAGAGATCTTCCACCCCGACATCCGCGCGCAGATCTGCCACGATAAGGTTGACGGAGACGGTTGGCTCGCCATCCACCGCGCCGCCCACAACACCGGCATGGTCACCAACGCCACCATGCTGTACGGCCACGTGGAGCAATACTGGCACCGGGTAGACCATATGGAGCAACTCCGCCGGCTGCAGGACGAAACCCATGGCTTCAACACCTTCATCCCCCTCAAGTTCCGCAACAAAGACAACGAGATGGCGAACGTTCCGGAATCCTCCATCGTGGAAGACCTGAAAATGTACGCCATTGCCCGCCTTTATATGGACAACTTCCCCCACCTGAAGGCGTACTGGCCCATGCTCGGCCGCAGCACGGCGCAACTGACGCTTTCCTTCGGCGTGAACGACCTCGACGGCACCATCGACGATACCACCAAAATCTACTCCATGGCAGGCGCCGAAGAGCAGAAACCGTCTATGAGCACCGCCGAACTGGCCGTATTGATCCGTCAGGCCGGGAGGTCGCCCATCGAAAGGGACACGGTCTACAACGAAATCCGGGACTTTTCCAATGTGGAATTCACGGACGATGAATTCAAAAACTGACAGAACTGTTAATATTTCCAAAAGAGGAAAGGCATCGCTTTTCCTCTTTTGCTTTTTTACTAACTTCAAGCCTCTAAAAATCCGCAAAATGAAGCAACTCAACCTGGTACTGGCCCTCACGGGCGCTTTGTACCTGGCCGCCTGCCAGCCGAAAGGCGGGCAACCGGGCGATAACGCCTCCGCTACTACAGACACCGCCACCTCCCCCGCTACCACTACGCCTGCGGCAGACGATGGCCCGGTGTTCACCAAGGAAGGCGAACTGTCTTTCATCAGCAAAGCAAAAGGAGATACGATCAAAACCATCGATATCGAACTGGCGCAGACAGACGAAGAGCGCGCGCTCGGCCTCATGAACCGCAAATCCATGCAAGACACGCAAGGCATGCTGTTCATTTTCGAAGCCGCGGCCGAACAATCGTTCTGGATGAAGAACACCTACATTTCGCTGGATATCATGTACGTAGATGCCAATAAAGAGATCGTTTCCATCCGCAAATACACCACGCCGCTCAGCGAAGACGGCGTTCCGTCCCTCAAACCGGCGCAATACGTGGTAGAAACCAATGCCGGGTTCTCCGACAAATATCATGTGCAGGTGGGCGACAAGATCGCATTCACCAAACTTAAATAAACTTACACAAGCCCACGCTTGTAAGCTTCCTTGATCAGTCCTGCGGCGTTCTTTACCTGCAATTTCTGTATGATGTTGAAACGGTGGGTATCAACGGTCCGCAGGCTGACAAACAGCTTGTCCGCGATTTCGCGGCTGCTGAATTCCCGGGCGATCAGTTCCAGTATTTCCGTTTCGCGCCGCGTCAGCACATCTTTCTTCCGCAATCGCTTTTTGTGCTGGAACAGGTCTTCCAGCAACATCGCCTTTACTTTGGCATCGATATATTGTTTCCCGTCGAAAACCGCTTCCAGCGCGGCCAGCAACCCTTCTTCGTCCATACTTTTCAATAAGTAACCGGCCGCTCCGGCCCGCATGACCTGCTTTACCTCCACGGCTTCCTGCGAGGCAGACATGCCCACGATGCGGCATTCGGGGAAATCCCTCCGCAGCATTTTGCACAATCCTGCCACGTTCTGTTCGGGCATGTGGAGATCGAGCAGGAGAATGTCAACTGGCACACGGCTCAGTTCGGCGCCCAGATCGCGCCAGTCCGTCAACGAGAAAACTGTCTCGATATGCGGATGTGGAGCAAGCATGGCCGCGATCCCCTTGCCGATCACGGGGTGGGCATCGGCAATTCCCAGCCTGATCTTCATACTATATGGCATTTTGAGGTTAAAGGACGAAATTACTTATCAGGCGTTGGAAATGCATGGTTTAGCGGGGTACGTATCACATGCTTATGTGGTAGTAGTGGTACTTAGGCAGTGCTGTACTGAAAATTACGCGCTGCTGCGTAGCCCGCGGCGCCGGCTGCGGGATAATTTTGCGGCAAACCTCTCTCATGAAGCGACCAAACACTGCTCTCATCACCGGCGCCAACGCCGGCATCGGCCTCGCGCTTTCCGCCAGGCTCCTCGGCCAGGGATACCGCGTGATCGGCACTTCGCGCTCCGGATATATCGATGCGCTGAGCCATCCGCAATTCTTCTGTCTTCAACTCGACGTGCGCGACCCGGCCAGCATCGAAGCCTGCCGGCAATCCCTCGCCGGCATGTCTACCTCCATCGATCTGCTCATCAACAATGCCGGCGTGGCCGACGATGTATTCCAGACCGTTCCCGAAAGAACTTCCTTCGAAAACACCTTCTCCACCAACGTTACCGGGCTCGTGTTCTTTACCGAAGCCGTGATCGGGCTGGTGCCTCCGGGCGGACAGGTCATCAACATTTCGACAGACATGTCGCTGCTTACGGAAATCGCCATGAACGGTCCGGCTTACCGGATGTCGAAAGGTGCGGTGAATATTTACACGAAAATGCTCGCGCAGCGGTTAACGGAAAAGAAAATAACGGTGACGGCGGTGCACCCGGGCTGGGTGCGCACCAAACTGGGCGGCGATCAGGCGCCGTTGCTGCCGGAAGCCTCCGCAGCGGGGATCCTCGACATCATTTTCGCGCAGAAGGATAGCGGGGAATTCCGGAATGTAGCTACCGGAAAGCATTTCGCGCTGTAGAATAAATTACTTCAGCTCTTCCATCGTAAACGATTTCTGGCGGCCTTTGTATTTTTTGCGGACGGCCTGCACGTCGCTCTCCGAGACCTTTTCGGCCTTGTTGCTCCACGCGTTGCGGAGAAAACTCATCAGCTGCGCGATGTCTGCGTCGGAGAACTCGTCGTTGCTCGCGATGCCCGGCATATCGCCGTTGATCTCCGGGGATTTGTACACTTTGCCGTTGACCTGCACGGGCCCGGTGAGGCCGTAGAGCACGATGGCGATGAGGCGTTCCTTTTTCCCGGTCACGATCTCGGAATGATTGAGCGGTGGCGCGAGGGATTGGATGCCTTCGCCGTCTGCGCCATGGCAGGTTTGGCAGATGGTTTTGAAAAGCAGGTTGCCGCGGGGGAATTCGCGGACGAGGGCTTCATCCAGCCGGGCTTTGCGGTGGTTGGAAATATCGATCAGTACCTTTTCCAGCCGGCGGCGGATGACCAGGCTCGTGTCCGGGTTCCAGGATTTGATTTCGGCGAGGAGCACCTGTTCCTGGTCTTTCAGCACGCTGATGACAGCGTCTGCCACATACTTATCGTTGGGAAAATTATGCCAGATGGCGTTCAGAACGGCAATTGACTGATCCGGCGCAAATTTCGCTACTGCCGGGAGTACGAATACGGCAACCGGGGCAGTTTCTTTCGACGATCCGGCTTCCATGATTTTCGGGAACAGCTCTCCAACATTCGACTCGTTCAATACCGACGGCAAAACCGACAGTACCTGGCGGTGAAACGCCTTATCGTTCCCTTCCAGCAATGGCAGTACATCGGCCGCCGTGAGTGCATGCAGGCCTTCCAGGGCCCAGAGCGCATGCAGGCGCGAAAACCCTTTGCCAGACGCAAGCAATGCACGCAACTGCGGAACGATCGTTTTCACTTGTGCGTCTACGATCATTTGCTGCGCTTTGTCGCGCACCCAGCCGTTGCCGTGTTCCAGGGCTTTCACCCAATCTTCGGGTGTATCGCCGATTTTGAAGGTTTGCGGCTTCGAGTTTTGGGGAATGATGCGGTAAATACGGCCGCAATTCAGCGGATTGGTGAGCCCCCGCATACCGATCTCGTTTTTCAGGTAAGGCGTGAGGTAAGTTTTATGCTGGATGATGCCGCGATACATGTCTAACACGTACAGCGCGCCATCGGGGCCGAGGTAGAGGTTTACGGGGCGGAAGCGCTCGTCGGTGCTGGCGAGGAATTCACGGCTGGCATAAGCCTGTTTTCCATTGACGAAATAGCCGCTATCGCTGAGGATGTTTCGTTTGATGAGGTTCGCGGAAGGTTCGGCCACGAAGGCGTTGTTCAGAAATGCGGTACCGAAAAGCGGGTCGCGGTAGATCACGGGGCCGCAGGCGGCGGTGAAGTTGACGAGGCGGAGACTATCGTCCAGCACGCCTTTCATATATCCGCGGTTGACGCCGGGCGTAGGGCGGATGGGCCAGGTACGGTTATCGGGAACGATGTTTTCGTTAAACCCTTCCACGCGGCGCTGGTTAGGATTATTGCTGCCGAGGCCGGGGGAGAAATAATCGCCCAGGAGGTTTTCGGAGTTGTTGTTGTAGAAGAGGCGGCCTTCGTTGTCTTGCGTGATGCCCCACTGCCCGCGGAAATGGGTATCCTCTTTGCGCCATTTCCCGTTTTCGAGGCGATAGCGTTTGGAGGATTTGGCGGAGTAGATCCAGTTGTCCATAGCCCGGAGGAGGCCATTGGGCTGATGTTCCACGTTGCCGCCTTCGGTGTACAGGGAATCGACGAGGGTTTTGCGGCCGGGTTTGTCGTTGTTGATTTCGATGTACCACAGGCGCGGAGGTTCTGCCACCAGGAGGCCGTTGCCGACGATGGCGAGGGCGCGCGGGAGGATGAGGGAGTCGAGGAACACGGTGCGGGTATCTGCACGGCCGTCGCCGTTGGTATCTTCGAGGATAACGATCTTTCCGTTGGGAACGTCTTCGCCGGTGCCGGCGGTGTCTGGCATGTAGCCGGTCATTTCCGCGACCCACATGCGGCCGTTGCGGTCGAACGTCATGGCTACGGGCACTACTACCTGTGGCTCGGCGGCGACGGACTGGATGGTGAAGCCTTCTTCGAGCCGGAAGGAACGGAGGGCTTCTTCGGGAGAAAGCACGGGGCTTTCCGCGAAGTCCCTGCGCATGGCGAGCGAGTCTGCTTTCGCGCCTTTGCCTGCGGGCTGGCAGGCGGCAAGTGCCCACAGCGCGAGTAATCCCCCGAGATAAGTCAGTTTCCTGGTGCTAAGGCCTCCCTTCATGCTTTGAAATCGATTGTATTAAGTCGAAAATATACAAATCCTGCCCGGAAGTCAAAAATTTGCGGGGGCTAAAATAAGATTTGGAGGGGCAAAAACGATGTAAATCTTGATCAGTGGTAGGTGGGTTAAACTGAACTTCCCGAAATATAGGTTATCCGGTCGTCGATATCCGGAATCAGGCCGCGGAATATGTCTTTCAGGCGTTCGAAGCTTTCTTTACTGCCGGCGGCATAAACGTTTAGTATGTCCAAGGGTGTTTCTCCGGCATCGTTTAAACGGGAGAGTTCAGCCCCATTTCCAAGCAAAAGCTCAATCATTTTCAAGGTTTCAGGGCCCGGAGCAACCAAATCGTCCTGCATCATGCCATCTATCGTACTTTCAATTAGAATATGCAGCGGCGTCTGCCCCTCTTCGAAAGCAGTATTTACATCTCCACCAGCTTTGATAACGGATTCCAGCATATCCGGATCATCGCCTAATAAGGCAATGAGCAACGCCTCGGCTTCATAATACGCCGAGCTTTCTTCCCCGGGATCTGATGTTACGTTCATGCTAGCTTTATTTTACTGCCAAAGTACAAATTCATCCCTATCAAAAAAACTTCCTTCTGAAAACGTCCCGCAACTGCGAATACCCGTTCATCAAGCTGCCCACCACGAAATTCTCCTTCAGGTTGTTGCGCACGGTACTTCGCATGATCCGCACCACGACATCTTTCTCCACCTCTCCCTTCTCTTTCACCTTCGCCAGCAAATTGACCGCGATCAGCCCCAGCAGCGCGCCGAACAGGAAGAGGAAGTTCCAGTCCTGCAGCTCGATGATGTGCAGGGATTTCGTCCACCGGGGCCCTCCCCACTCCGCGTCCACTTTCAGGTGGCGGCCCGTGAAATAGTCGGCCAGGATACCGCCGGCCAGGGGCGCCAGCGCGGAAAAGATAGCAGTTATGATGTTCTTGGCGGAAAGATAAATGATCGCATCGGCCGTGGGCGCCAGTTTCAGGCCGATATTGGTGAGGCTGAGATTGATCCCCGCGTTCGAGAAACCCATCAAAATATGGATCATCCCCAACAGCAAAAGGTTAGGCCACATGAACGACCAAATCCCCACGAAACACCAGGCCAGCAAACAGATGATATACAACGGCGCCCCGATGGCGATGATGGTCTTGTTGCTATATCGGTCCGCAAACTGGCCCCAGAGGCGGATCGTGAGGATGCTGCTCACCTGGCTGAGGATCGTGAAACCGATGATGTAAGACAACGGCAGGTTCATGCTTTTCATCATGAACACGTTGAAGAAGGGCGAGGCGATGTTCACGGCAAACACCCAGGCGGAATTGAATACGAGCAGCCGACGGAAATTCGGGTCGCGCAGCGGACGGCGGAGCATGACGAACACGTTTTCCCGCGGCAGGATCTTCTTCGGTTCCGGCGTTCCCGCCAGCATCGACGACCCGATGAGGCCAGACGTCCCCGCCAGCACGAACATCAGGCCGTAACTCTGCATTTCCATTTCCGGAAAATTATCCTTCACATAATCGAGCCCCAGCGCCAGCAGCAGGCTCAGCACCACGTTAAGCGATTGCATAAAGGCGCTCCTTCGTCCGAAAAACGCACCCAGCCGGTTTTCGGGTATCAGGTCTTTCATCCAGGAATTCCAGCTGGCGCCGGCGATGGCGCCGGACAAATAGTAAAAGAAAAGTACGGGAATGAGCAGTTCCAGGGAAAGCACACCGGGGAAAATGAACGGCACCAGGCCAATGAGCACCAGCGGCAAACGCGCCAGCAGCGAACAGAATACCGTAATGGCCCGCCGGTTGTTGAACTGCCGCACCAGCCAGATCGCAATCAGCTGGAACATGTTCACCATGGTCGGCAACGCCGCAATCAGGCCCAGCTGAAGGTTGTTAGCCCCCAGCAGGATGGCCATCGCCACGATGAAAGCACCCCCGGTGAGCGTCGTCATCGCTTCCGAGAACAATCCGTCCCAAACTACCTTCCGCAGGCCCTTTTCCACTTCCTGTTCCGTCAATACGTCTTTCGGCTGTAAGTTCATGTACCCGGTTTGGTGCTTACGCACAATCTTTGTGCCGGATAAAGCCGTTTAACGGATTGCTTTACATGAAAACAGGCGCCCCGTTCCGGAGGCGCCTGCAATTATCGCATGTGATGTTTACTGTCTTGTTCTAATTGAGACTGCGGAAGTCTACCGGCACCAGCTTGCTCACGCCCGCCTCCTGCATGGTTACCCCATAGATCACGTCTACCGCCGCCATCGTCTGCTTGTTGTGGGTAACGATGATGAACTGCGAGTTGTCGGAGAACTTGCGGATCATGTTGGTGAACTTGCCTACGTTGGCATCGTCGAGCGGCGCGTCCACCTCATCGAGGATACAGAACGGCGCGGGCTTGATGAGGTAAATGGCGAACAGGAGCGCCGTGGCGGTGAGGGTTTTTTCTCCACCCGACAACTGTGTGATGGCGGCCGGGCGTTTCCCTTTCGGCTTGGCGATGATCTCGATGCCCGTATCCGCCAGGTTGGTGGGGTCGTTCAGGATCATATCGCACTGGTCTTCTTCGGTAAACAGCGCCTTGAACACGCGGATGAAGTTTTCCTTCACCTGGTTGAACGTATCGAGGAACTTCTGGTTGGCCGTGGATTCTACTTCCTGGATCGTTGCCAGCAGTGATTCCTTGGCGTTCACCAGGTCGTTTTTCTGTTCGAGGATGAACTCGTACCGCTTCTTCATTTCGGTATACGCTTCGATGGCCGTGGGGTTGATCTCGCCCATGTTCTCGAGGCGCTTCTTCAGCCGCTCGGCGTTGGCCTGCAGGTCTTCGACAGACTGCGTGCCTGTGCGGTCTTCGTCCAGGATCTCGTCGAGGTTTACTTTGAACTCCACGCTGAGGCGCTCTTTCATGGACGCCAGTTGCAGTTTCAGTTCGTTCACCTTGTCTTTGATCTGGTTGAGCTGCTGATCGAGCATATCGCGCGTTTTCTGCTTGGAGCGGAGCACGCTTTCCAGTTCCTGGAGGTGGTTACGGAAATTATAGTACTCCTGGTCTTTCTCGTTCACGGCTTTTTCCTCTTCCTCGCGGCGGCGGAACAGTTCCAGCAATCCGTCTTCGGAAGTATTGAGCCGGTCTTCGGCCGCGGCGATGTTGCCGGCGGTATCTTCCAGCTGCCTGCGGTTGCTTTCGATCTGGGCGTGGAGGTCGGTCAGTTGCTTGCGCTTGAATTCCAGTTCCTGTTTGAGGGCCTGCACCTTGCTTTGCTGGCGCGTGTGCTGGAGGTTCTGGTTGTTGTACTGGACGTTGGCCTGGTTGAACTGCTGCTCCGCTTCCTGGCTCGAGCGTTCGGCGGCCACGATGCTGTCGTGCAAGCTGTTCACCCGGTCGTTAAGGGTATCCAGTTCATCTCTCACGGTAGAAATCGACTGTTCGTTAGTAGCGAGGGAACCTTCCATTTCGGCGAGGCGTTTATTGCCTGTTTCGATCATGTGGTGGAAGTTCTCGATCCTGTTTTGCAGGCCGAACAGTTGGTTATTGAGTTGATTGACGCGCTCGCGGGCAGCGTTGATCTTGTTTTCGTTGAGTTGGCTGTTGTAGCCCAGCACTTCGTCGTGCTTGGCCTGGAGTTTCGTTTTGAGGGAGCTGACCACGCCTTCCAGCTCGCGGATTTCCGCGTCGAGCTTTTCGAGGTTCTTGGCACGGCCGAGCTTCTTCCCTTCGAACAAACCTACGGAACCGCCGTTCATGCTGTATTTCCCGCGGTGCATCTTGCCCGATTTCTCGGTGATGAGCACGTCTTGCTCGGGCAGCTCGCTGAAGTTGATGGAGGCGAGATCGTCGGCCACGAATACCTTTCCGAGAAGGTAATTGCCCAGGCCTTTGTATTTCTCGTCGATCTCTACCACATCGAGCGCCGGGATGGTGCCGGGCGGCGTGAAGAGGCCGCCGGCCTGGTGGTTGAACTGGTCGAGGATGAAGAAGTTGGCTTTGCCTTTCTTGTTGCCGTCGAGCAGGCGGATGGCCTGAACGGCTTCCTCGGCGTTGTTGACCACGTAATAGTTCAGGTACGGCTCCAGCAGGTTTTCGATGCAGGTGCGGTAATCTTCCTTACAAAAGAATATGTCTGACAGGATGGGCGCCTTGTTGTTCCATTCATTGTTCTTTTTGAGGAACTTGATGGATTCAGGATAGCCTTCCAGGCTGTCTACGAGTGATTTGAGGAGGTCGTACTCGTTCTTTTTGGAATCGAGTTTCCGGTTTTCGTCTACCAGCTTGTCGCGCAGCCCTTCGATCTCGCCTTGCGCGGTGAGGATCTTGCCTTTGGTTTCTTCCTGGAAGGCGATCATGTCTTCCAGTTCCTCTTTGGAGGTCTGGAGGTTGTCTTGCAGCGTTGTTTTTTCATCTTCCAGCTGCTGGATCTGGGCGAGGCGGGAGGTCTTTTCCTCCTGGAGCTGCTGGATGCCGCGCTGGAGGTTCTGGACGGAGGTATCGGCTACGGCCACTTTCTTTTCCGCTTCGAACTGCTGGCGTTGCCATTGTTGCTGATCGCGGCGGAGGTTTTCGAGGTGGAGTTTTTTCTCGGAGAAGTGTTGTTTTTTCTCGTCCACCATTTCCTGGAGGGTTTCCAGTTCGTCCTGCATGGATTCGAACACTTCGGCTTCGTCGGTCACCTGTGTTTCGGTGAACGCGATGGATTCGGTGAGGCCGTTGAGCTGTCCTTCCGCGCTGCCGAGGAAGTCGGTGATACCTTTTTCCCGTTCGCGGAGGTAGGTCAGCTGCTGGGAAGCGAGGTTTTTATCGTTTTCTTTCGTGCGGATGGTGGAAACGAGCTCATTGAAGGAGCGTTGCAGTACCTGGAGCTCGCGTTCCTTGGCCACGAAATGGAGCTTATCCTGTTCCACGGCGGCCTCGTCTGTGGAGATTTCGGCTTCCAGGGCAAATTTCCGGTCGGTTTCCTGCTGCTGTTGCTCGGTGAGGTCGCGGAAGGTGATGTTAAAACCTTCGAGGGCGGCTTTGGCGAGCTCTATGCTGGCTTCTTTATAGTCTTTTTTGATCTCGTAATAGCGCTCGGCTTTTTTGGCCTGGCTTTCGAGGGTTTTGAGGTTGTTATTGATTTCGAAGAGGAGGTCTTCGATACGGTTGAGGTCGCCTTCGGTGGCGTCCAGTTTGGATTTGGCTTCCTTTTTCCGGGTTTTGTAGATGGAGATCCCGGCGGCTTGCTCGAGCATGCGGCGGCGGGAGTTTTCCTTGTCCTTGATGATATCGTCTACCATCCCGAGCTCGATGATGGCGTAGGAATCCGTGCTGACGCCGGTGTCGAGGAAGAGGTTGTGGATATCTTTCAGGCGGCAGGCCACATCGTTGAGCCGGTATTCGGAGTCGCCGTTTTTGTAAAATTTGCGGGTGATCGTAACCGTGGTGAATTCCGTCGGGAGTACGTTCTTGTTGTTCTCGAAAGTGAGGCTCACTTCGGCCATACCGGAGGCGGAACGGGTGCGGGAGCCGTTGAAGACGAGGCCGGCCTGGTTTTCGGAGCGGAGGTTGGAGATCTTGTGCTCGCCGATTACCCAGCGGATAGAGTCGATGATATTACTCTTTCCGCAGCCGTTCGGGCCGATAACACCGGTCACGCCTTCGTCGAAATGCAGTACGGTCTTATCCGCAAAACTTTTGAAACCCTTGATCTCTAATGTTTTTAAACGCACATTTGTCGGATTACGAATTACGAAAGATGAAGCAGCAATCCCCGGAAACACCATTCCCGAAACATTCCTGCGCCATGATTTGGCCGCCAAAGATAATCGAATTCTGCTGATTACAGCACTGCGCGGGGTTGCCAGCCGTGGCGGCGGTTTTCAGATATGGCAACGGGGCATTCGATCTCACTTCAGTAAGTTATCGCAAACCGGTAAATGTGGATAAGGAATTTATACACACTTGGGGATAATTTATACACCACAATATTAAACAATATCCACTATCTTACTGATAACGAATCAAATACGCTCACCTGCGGATACATCCTCACCTGCCGCCGCCCGCCGGGGCCGATGCCGGGTTTATTCGTAATTTTGCCCGCAATGCAAGAACGTTGGACCAAAGAAGCGAAAGCCTTTATTTTCAGTTACCATTTCAGCAACGGACTGCGCACAACGCTGAGCGTGGTTGTCCCCTCCCTTATTTTCGGCCTCAGCGGCCATTTGTCTACCGGTATCGCCATCTCGATGGGCGCCCTCTGCACCGCGCTCGCCGATGTGCCGGGGACCATCATCCATAAGCGCAATGGACTGATTATCAGCACCATTCTTATTTTCCTGACGGCCCTGGGCACAGGGCTCCTCCTGCCCTATACGCCGGCGCTCGTGGTCTGGGTGGGGCTTTGCAGCTTCTTTTACAGTATGCTGCTCATCTACGGCAACCGTGGCGGGAACATCGGTGTGGGGGGCCTGTTGGTCATGGTATCCGTCATGGCCGAGCACCTGACCTGGCAAATGGCGATCGAAGTATCACTGCTGACACTCTCCGGCTCCATCTGGTACGCCCTGCTGGCGCTGCTGCTCTGGCAGATCCGGCCGTACCTGACCGTGCAGCAGACCCTGGGCGACTGTATCCAGCAAACCGCCCGGTACCTCCGCCTGCGGGCAGACTTCTATCGCCCCGAAAAAGACATTACCACTACTTATAAAGACGTACTCGCCCAGCAGGTGATCGTCAACGAAAAGATGGAAGCCGTGCGCGAACTGCTCCTGAAAATGCGCTCCGCGCAACAGGGCACCACCTCCATCTCCAAATCCATGGTGCTGATATTCCTTGATCTGGTAGACATGCACGAGCAGTTCATGGCCTCCCAGATCGACTATACCTCCCTCCAAAAGAAATTCGCCGGCACCCAGGTCATCGAACAGCTGCACCACACCATCGTCCAGTTCGCCGACGAGCTCGATCATATCGGTATCGCGGTTTCGGCAGGACTACGGTCCCTCCCGCACGTCAACCTCAAACTGGAACTGGAAAAATCGCGGCGGGCGTTCAAGGCCTATCAAGCCTCCCTCCCCACCCTGCGCGAACGGGCAGACCTCATTCCGTTCGACGGCGTTTTCGACAACCTGGAGCACATCGCGCAGCGCCTGTACAACCTCCACCGCCTCACCCGGCTGGAAAGGGCCAAGGAAGCCTCGTTCGACCATCAGCTGGAGCTTTCCGCCTTCACCACGCGGCAGCGGTACGACGTGGAAACCTTCCGCAACAACCTGACCTTCAATTCCCACATCTTCCGCCACGCCCTGCGCACAGCCCTGGCCATGGTCACGGGTTTCCTGCTGGGGCATGCCCTCGATCTGAGCAAGACCTACTGGATACTGCTGACGATCATGGTGATCATGAAACCCGGTTTCAGCCTCACCAAAACCCGTAGTTTCCAGCGGATCATCGGTACCATCATCGGCGCGATCTGCGCAGCGGGCATTCTATGGCTCACGAAAAACGACGTCGTCATATTTTCCGTCATGCTCGTCTGCATCCTGGGCGCGTACAGCTTCCAGACCTACCATTACGTGACGAGCGTGATCTTCATGACGCCGTTCATCGTTTTCCTCCTCCATTTCCTCCACCCGGCCGATTTCGAGAACGTGACCCAGCGCGTGCTGGACACCCTCATCGGCGGCGGTATCGCATTCCTCTTCAACTACATCTTCTGGCCGAGCTGGGAATACCGCTTCCTTCCCGAATACATGATCAAAACTATGGAAGCCAACCGCGCGTACCTCCAGGAAGTGACGAACCTCTATACCGGCAAGCCTTTCAGCCTCATCGCGTACAAACTGGCGCGTAAAGACGTGCACGTGACCACCGCCAACCTCACTTCCGCCTTCCAGCGGATGTTGTCGGAGCCCAAAAGCAAACAGAAACACGGTTCGCAACTCTACCATTTCGTGGTGCTGAGCCATTCCCTTTCCAGCCACATCGCCCAGTTATCCGGCTACGCCCTGCAACACCGGCTGCAATACCAGCACCCGGAGTACAAGGATATCATGCTGTTCCTCAACATGCTCATGGACCAGGTGGCGCAATACGTGAACACCGGCACCTGGGGCGAAGACCCTGCCGCACCGGCCGCCTTCCATTCCCTCGAAGAACGCCTCACGCACCTCATCTCCGTCCGGCAGGAACAGATCAACCAGGGCCAGGGGCAAACCGTTGAGCGCGAAGAAATGCTGGAGATCAAGCACGTCCGCGATCAGCTCCAGGCGCTCTATTCCGTTTTGAAAGACATGAAAAAGGCCGCGATCCACGCGGCCCAGATCAACGATTAATATTTTGATGTCTACAATTCCGTCACGATAATGAACTGATCGGTTACGGGAATGGAGAATTGCAGGATGTGGTCGAAGAACGCCGGCCCGTATTCCGCATAATACGGCAGCAGGTTCTCTTTCCGCTCCTGCAGCGAGTTACCGGGGAAAAGGCGGTCTTTCACCGTCTGTATCTGCTCCGTCTGCCAGGCGAATTTCTTCTTCTCCGCGCGCAGGAACTTATGCTCCATTTTGCCGATGGACTTGATCGCCCTGGAGCGTTCGGCGTTCACACTGGCCGCCAGCGTTACATCGATCTGCTTCGCTTTTTCTTCCAGTTCGTTGAAGAGTTTTTCCACGGCCGCATATTCATCGCGCAGCACGAGCGCCGCGTTGGTATGATCGTGCACGAATTTGCTGATGATGAGCCCCGTGTCTTCGAACAGCGCGTCGGGCGTGAGGCCCAGCTTGTGCAGGCGCGCATGTTCCTCCCGGCGCACCCACAAAAACGAATTGCGGAGGAGGATAACGGGATACGGCACCTTATGATATTGGAACAAATCCTTCAGTTCGAGCCAGTACGCCACTTCGCCGCCGCCGCCGATGAAAGCAATGTTGGGAAGAATGGTTTCCTGGAGGATGCCGCGCAAAATTACATTGGGGCTGAAACGCTCCGGATGGGCTTCCAGCTCGTTCAGCAATTCGTCGCGCGTGAAAGACAACGGTGTGTGTAGAACTTTCCACAGTTCCCCATCTTTCACGATGCGCTCACGTTTGTCATCGATGAGATAAAAAAGATTTATTTCCCGGGGCGTGGCTTGAACCTTGAAATGGGCTGACAGTTTGTCGATCGTTTTGGAGACGATCGGCTCGGAACTTTGGTGTAGCAGCTCGTCTTTCATGACGGGGATCAGCTGCCGTTTGAAGTTGGGATGATCAGGGATGAGCACCACCAGGCCATAACATCCGAACAGCTCGTTCACGAGGCTCAAGGTGGCCTGCTGGATATTGGGCTGTTCGAGATAGGCTTTGCGGAGGATGTCGGTCAATTGGGGACCGTGCGGCAGGAAGCCGATACTGTCACCAATTTGTTTGATCATCGGTTCGAGGTTTTCGGTGCGCATGCGCCCTACGGCGCCGGTCTGGTCTGTTTCCCAGGTGAGTTTGCGCCCATCCAGCCAGATGGAGCCCAGCTCGTCGAGGTCGGCGTCTTCGCTGCCCATATAGTAAACGGGCACGAAATGCTTGCCGGGGTGCTGGCGGGCGAGTTCCTGCGCCAGTTTGACGGTTTGCAGGATTTTATAGGCGAAATAGAGGAAACCGGTGAAGATATTGGGCTGATGGGCGGTACAGACCGTAAAGGTGTTGGCAGCCTGCAGCAGCCCGATATTGGCGCGAACTTCCTCCCTGATTTCCAGGTGTGCGTATTGCTGGTAGAGGGTTTCTGCCAGAATGTCCCGGCGGAGGGGCTGCCCTTCCTTGACCTTGATTGCCATGGAAAAGTCGGGAGCCGTAGGGCTGTAAGCGTAAAAATCCCGCAGCGGGGGCTGTCCGGACAGGAAGTTGGCGATGATAGGACTGAAGTAACCTGTATCTGCAATCGGTACCGTATGGAAAGTTATGCCCGGATTAATATGTTGGATCACTGAATCTTCATTTTGAGGACACGAATTTACGTCAATTACACATTACGAATCTACGTATTTCCTTACTGCCATTTCTGCCACTTATCACAAATGCGCCGATCGCCATGCATTGTCACACAACAAACTGGCGCCAGATTTGTAAAATCTACGTTGACCCGGACCGGAATTCTACACTTAGCTTAAAAAAACTTTTTATCTTATGAGAATTGCATATATAGCCTCGTATTACCCCCGTGAGTGCGGAATCGCGACTTTTACAGAGCATTTGATCAAGGCCATGCAGTGCCAGCTTGATGCGCCCGAAGTGAGCGTGATCGCGATGAATGATGAAGGACAGGAATATGAGTATCCCCCGGAAGTCGCGTTCACCATCCGGCAGCAGCAAATGCCGGATTACCTGGATGCGGCAGACTGGGTGAACGGCAACGGGATAGACCTGGTAGTTGTGCAACATGAGTTCGGCATCTTCGGCGGCGAAAGCGGGATTTTCCTCCTGCCTTTCCTTCACCGGTTGAAAGTTCCTTTTATCGCCACATTCCATACCGTGCTGAAGGAGCCTTCGTTCCTGCAGAAGAGCATCGTCCGCGAAATATCGCGGCAGGCGGAACGGGTGGTCGTGATGAGCCGGCTCGCCATCTCCTTTCTCGAAGATATTTATGAAGTACCCTCCGACAAGATTTCACATATTCCCCACGGCGTGCCCGATTTCGGGAATTTATCGATCCGCGCCGATGTGGTGCCCGATAACCTCCGCGCCCGGAAGCTCATTTTCACGTTCGGGCTGCTGAGCCGCAACAAGGGCATCGAAACCGTTATCAACGCATTGCCGCAGGTGATCGAAAGTCATCCCGACGTGATGTACGTGGTGGCCGGGAAAACGCATCCGGCCGTGTTGCGCAATTGCGGGGAAGAATACCGCCAGAGCCTCCAGCAGCTGGTGCACAACCTGGGGCTGGGAGACCATGTGCTTTTCCTCGATAAATTCCTCACGGAAAACGACCTTTTCGCCTGGCTCACGCACAGCCAGATTTACGTGACGCCCTACCTGAGCGAAGCGCAGATCACCAGCGGAACGCTCACTTATGCATTGGGCGCCGGTGCCGCGGTGCTATCCACTCCATATTGGTATGCAACGGAGCTGCTGGCCAACGGCCGCGGGAAGCTCTTCGGTTTCGCGCAACACGAAACCCTCGGACAACTGATCCTCTCGCTGCTCAACGAGCCCGCCAAACTGGAAGCCCTCCGCGAAAACGCCTACGAATACGGCCGCGAACTGCAATGGAGCCGGATGGGCGCCAGGTATCTTCAATTGGCGGTAAAAGTCCTCGGCATCCCCCGCCCCATCGCGTTGCCCGACCCGCTGCCCGATGCCTCAATGTTACCCGCGCTCAACCTCACCCACATCCGGCGGTTGACGGACGATACCGGCATCGTACAGCACGCCAAGTACGGCATTCCCAACCTGAAAGAAGGATATTGTGTAGACGATAATGCCCGCGCGCTCATGATGACGCTCATGGCCCAACAGTTCCGCAAAGGCAAGGAAGTGCCCGAGCTGCTGCCCGTGTACCTCAGTTTCATCCATTACATGCAGACGCCCGACGGCAACTTCAGGAATTTCCTCAGCTTCAGCCGGCAATACCTCGATGAAGTAGGCTCCGAAGACTCTTTCGGGCGCACCGTTTGGGCGCTGGGCTACCTCATCCGCTTCGCCCCCAACAATTCCTACCGCGAATTCGCTTATGAACTGTACCACCGCTCCATCCAGCACTTCGCGGCGCTGGAGCACCTGCGCGGACGGGCCAACAGTGTCATAGGCGTTTGTCACTATATTTTGCATCACCCGGCAGACGAAGGGATGGTCCATGTCCTCGAACAACTCATCCAGCCGATGATCGACGCCTGGGACCGCAATGCTACGGACGATTGGCGCTGGTTCGAGAAATCCATGACCTACGATAACGGCATCCTTCCCCTCGCTATGCTCCACGCCGCAGAAGCGACCGGCAACGAAAAGTGGCGCGATATCGCATTGTCAAGCCTATCCTTCCTGGAAAACCTCACCATGGCGCATGGTTATTTTTCGCCCGTGGGCAACAACGGATGGCACTGCGAAGGCGGCGCCTGTCCACTGTTCGACCAGCAGGCGATCGAAACCATGGCCATGGTTTTAATGTACCAGCAAGCGTATGCGGCCACAAACGAAACAGACTATCTCCGGAAAATGTATACGTGTTACCAATGGTTCCTCGGCGAAAACGTGCTCCGCATTCCGCTGTACGACCATGAAACACACGGCTGTTGCGACGGATTGTCGGCCGCGGGATTGAACCGGAACCAGGGTGCGGAATCCACTTTGGCATATTTTATTTCACATATTGCCGTATTACAAACTTGTGAGGCCATCCCAAAACCGGAAAAATCCGTACGTACTACCATCATTTCAACAAATGTTGTCAGTAAAATCAGTTAACAACCCATGAAAATCGCGATCCTTTCCCCAGTAGCGTGGCGCACACCGCCCGTTAGTTATGGCCCCTGGGAACAAATCGCGTCCAACGTGACGGAAGGCTTGGTCCGCCGCGGTCTGGACGTAACACTGTTTGCCACCCAAAATTCGATCACGGGCGCAAAGCTCAAAGCTGTTTGTCCCCAAGGTTATGAAGAAGACCATTCGCTAGACGCCAAGGTCCAGGAATGCATGCATATCAGCATGTTGATGGAAGAGGCGCGGTACTTCGACATCATCCACAATCACTTCGACTTCCATCCGCTCACGTTCAGCCGGCTCGTCCGCACGCCGATCGTGACCACGATCCATGGATTTTCGTCGGAGCACATCGTTCCCGTTTTCAAGCGGTACAACCGGAACACGCATTATGTTTCCATCAGCGAATCCGACCGCCATCCCGACCTGCGGTATGAAGCCACGGTGTACAACGGTATCGATCCCGCGCAGTTCGATTTCAGCGACACCCCAGGCGAGTATCTCCTGTTTTTCGGCAGGCTCCACCCGCACAAGGGCGCACACGATGCCATCAAAATCGCGCAGCTCAGCGGCAAACGCCTCCTCATCGCCGGCATCATCCAGCACAAGGAGTACTTCAAAGAACAGGTGGAGCCCTTCATCGACGGCGACCAGATCCAGTACGTGGGTACCGCCGATCCGCAACAGCGCCGCAAACTTATGAGTGGCGCACTGGCGCTGCTGCATCCCATTTACTTCGAAGAGCCGTTCGGGCTCAGCGTAGCGGAAGCCATGATGTGTGGAACACCCGTTATCGCCTACAACCGCGGGTCGATGCCCGAGCTGATCAAGGTCGGAGAAACGGGATTCATCGTGAGCAATGCCGCCGAAGCGGCGGAAGCGGTGAAAGACATACCATCGCTCGACCGCGGGCAATGCCGCGCCTGGTCGGAGTCGAGGTTTAGTGTAGACAGGATGGTGGATGATTACATCGAAGTGTACAAATCGGTGCTGGCCAAATCGCCGCCGAAAGGCCCGATAACGCCGGCGATCATGGGCAGGTTCAATTAACCTTCCTTCACTCTTTCGAGCAAATCTTTCAAATGTACGGTCGCGAAGGTAGACGCGTAATCCGACAGGCCATACGGTATGAGCAGCTCTTCGTTATGAATGAGCGCGCCGCAGCTGTAGAGCACGTTGGGTACGTATCCTTCGCGTTCGTCTTTATTGGGGATGATGAGCGGTTCGCGGAGCCGGCCGATCTCGATCTTGGGATCTTCGAGGTCGAGCAGCGTTGCGCCCAGGCAGTACGTCCGCATGGGGCCTACGCCGTGGGTGATGACGAGCCAGCCATCCGGGGTTTCTATGGGCGAGCCGCAGTTCCCGATCTGGACGAACTCCCAGGGGTATTTGGGGGTTTGCAGGATCTCGGGGTTTTCCCAGATATTGATCTTGTCGGAATACATGATGTAATTGTTGATCCCGTCGATGCGCGACATCATCGCGTACTTCCCTTTGATTTTCCTCGGGAACAGCGCCAGGTTCTTGTTCTGCGCACCTTCACCGTAAAGCGGCATGATCTTGAAATGATAGAAATCGCGCGTGGCGAGCAGTTTCGGCTGGATGGTGACGCCGTCGAACGCCGTGTAGGTGGCATAGTAAGTGACGCCGCTCGTATCTCCTGTATATTTCACGAACCGCGCATCTTCGATCCCCCGGCTTTCCGCGTCGGAATACGGGAAGATCACGCGATCGGAAATATCGGTATCCAGCGAAAAATTGATTTCATAATAGCTGTCTGCCAGCCATAGCAGCCGTTCCAGGTTCCGTTTGATGAGATGGTCTACCTGGTAGCGCTGCTGCATTTCGCGGATGACTTTCTTCAGTCCCACATAATCGAACGTATCGGGCAGGGAGCCGGCCACTTCGCGGAGCACGGAATCGGGCAGGCTGATGGAAACGGCATTCTGGAAAAAAATGTTTTTGTGGTAAATGGTGTTGCGGATTATATCCGGTTCGTCGACATAATTCCCCGCCGGGATGATAGTAACGTTGTTATCGCGGTCTACGATCGCCTGCCGGAAAACGATGGACGACACATGCCCTTCGCCCACGGCACGAAAGCTGAGGATCACCCGTTTTTCACCTTCTTCGAGATTGCTCTGGTCTGGGTCTTCGACGATGGAAGGATTGAAAAAGGCGGCGGATTCGATGGAAAACTCGTTGGTGAAATAGGAACCGATGAGGAGTTTCTTTTTCATGCCGAGCTGGTCGAAATCCAGGCCCAGCGCCTGAACGAGGGGTTTCACCTTTTCCGCGTGCCGTTCGAATATCCGGGTGATGTTCCGGTGCCGCCGCGAGAATTCGCGGAGCAGCGGGATGATCGCCCCTTCCACATCCGTGTCGGTCATTTCCGTTACTTTCAGGATGATGCCCTTTGCCCGGGCGTCTCCGTTGAAAAAGAACCGGGCCACCACACGTTTGAGGTCCGGAGTGATCTTGGCCTTCTGCCTTTCTATGGGTATGCGCATATGCCGGATTTTTTAAAGCCTTTGCGCCCGCCGGATCAACACTGGAAACCGTCGGGCAGCACCGCTCCTTTCTTCACAACAACAATGCCATCCTTTACCGTATACTTCTCGAAATCACCGTCTTCGAGATGCTTCCCGCCGTTGATCCGTACATCGTTGCCGATGCAGGCGTTCTTGTCGATAATGGCGTTGTTGATATAGCAGCGGTCGCCGATGCCCATGGGCGGACGGCCTTCCTGTTTCGCTTTGTTGATCTCGTCCAGCGTCTGGTAACTGTCGTTCCCCATGAGGTAGGCATTGCTGATGGTAGTCCCTTTCCCGATGCGTGTCCGGATGCCGACCACGCAACGTTCCAGGCGACTGGCATTGATAATGCAGCCGTCGGCGATCATGGTTTTTTCCAGCGTCGTCCCCGAAATCTTCGCGGGCGGCAGCATGCGCGCGCGGGAGAAGATGGTACGGGTATCGTCGAACAGGTTGAACTGGGGAATATCGTCCGTAAGGCCGAGGTTGGCTTCGAAGAACGAGGAGATGTTCCCGATGTCTGTCCAATAGCCTTCATATTGATAGCTCAGCACTTTATGCTCGCCGATGGAGTTGGGGATGATTTCCTTCCCGAAATCGGTAGCGTCCGGCTGGTTGTGCAACAGTTCGTAGAGCAGCCCTTTGTTGAAGATATAGATGCCCATGGAGGCGAGGTAGTTGCGGCCTTCGCGTTCCATGTCCGGGCCGGTGTCGGAGGTCCAGTCTGGCAGGAGCTCTTTTTTCGGCTTTTCGATGAACGACGAGATGAAGTTTTCGGGATCGGTTTTGAGGATGCCGAATTCCGTGGCTTCGCGGGCGTGAACGGGAATGGTGGCGATGGAGATATCGGCGCCCTTCTCGATGTGGTTGCGGATCATCTCCCGGAAATCCATCTGGTAGAGCTGGTCGCCGGAAAGGATGAGGATGTATTTGTAATCGAAGTTCTCCAGGTGCCGGATCGTTTGCCGGACGGCGTCTGCCGTGCCCTGGAACCAGGTGGGGTTATCGGGCGTTTGTTCGGCGGCAAGAATGTCCACGAAAGCTTTGCTGAAGCTGCTGAAGTGGTACGTGTTCTTGATATGCTTGTTCAGCGAGGCCGAGTTGAATTGCGTGAGCACGAAAATGCGGTGCAGATCGGCGTTCAGGCAGTTCGAAATGGGAATATCCACGAGCCGGTACTTTCCGGCTACGGGCACAGCGGGTTTGGAGCGGCTGCGGGTCAGGGGATAGAGACGCGTTCCGGCGCCTCCGCCAAGGATGATCGAGATCACTTCGTTAGACATAACGTACGGTATTATTTATGATAGGCTGGTATAAAGGTCCATGTACTGACGGGCGGCTTTGTTCCACGAATGGTCTTGCTGCATGCCCGTTTTCCTGATTTTATTGAATGTGGTTTTGGTGCTGTACAGTTCCAGCGCGCGGCCGATGGCGTGATTCAGGTCGCCCGCCGTTGGCTGGAAAAACCTGACGCCGGTGCCGCCCTCGTCCCCGAAATCCGTGACGGTATCGCGGAGGCCGCCGGTGGTGCGGACGATCGGGATGGTCCCGTATCGCATGGCGTACATCTGGTTCAGCCCGCAGGGCTCCACCCGCGAAGGCATCAGCAGGAAATCCGCGCCGGCATACAACCGGCGGCTGAGCGCCTCGTTATAACCGATGTACACGCCAAAGTGTTCACCGTTCAACAGGCGCGCCTGTTGCATGAGCCATTCGATATGCGCATCTCCGCTGCCGAGGATGAGGCAGTTGAACGCCCCGGGGTGCTCGTATAGCGCGCGGCTAACGGCCTCGGGGATGTAATCGGCGCCTTTGTCGCCCACGAGCCGGCCGATGAACACGAAGAGCGGCAGGCTGCTGTTGAAGCCATATTCTTCACAGATGTTTTCCTTATTGGCTTTCTTCCCTTTGGTAACATCTTTTATGCCGAAGTTCACCGGTACCATGGGGTCGGACTTCGGGTCCCACACGTCATCGTCGATCCCGTTGAGGATGCCCCGTGCCTTGGCCCTTTCGGTGTTCAGCAGGCCTTCCAGCCCGTTGGCGGCGTGGTAAAGCTCTTCCATGTAGCTGGGAGATACGGTATTGATGCGCCAGGCGCATTTGATGGCCGAAGCCAGCGGGTTGATGGCGCCGTTCCAGTCGAGCATACCGCTTTTCCAGAGGTCGAACGACGGGATGAGGTAGAGTTTGTCCCACCCGAATTGACCCTGGTATTGGGCATTGTGGATGGTGAGCACGGTGGGGATGTGCGCCAGTCCGGTGTATTTCCGTCCATATTTGAGCAGGAACGGGATGAGGCCGGTGTGGTGGTCGTGACAATGAACGACATCGGGCTGGTGTTGCCATTCGCTGAGCCAGTCGAGCACGGCCACCTGGAAAGCGAGGAACCGTTCGGTGTCGTTGGAATAACCGTAGACGTTGGGGGTGTCCAGCAAACCGGGGATGTCTACCTGGTAGAAATCGAATCCCAGGGCGTTGTTGCTTTCTTTCCAGACATTGAAATGGTACCAATCGTGCCCGAGCCAGAGGCCTCCCTGGTGTACGAGCTCGAAGCTGTGTTTCCCGCTTTCGCGGAAGGGGTTCCTGTAGGCAGGGATCACCACTTTGGCGATCGCGCCTTCCTGGACCTGGTATTTGGGGAGTGCGCCCACTACATCTGCCAGGCCGCCTACCTTGGCGGCCGGGTAACATTCCGCGCTGACGTGCAATATTTCCATACTTGATTATAATTTAATCCGGAAAGTCCAGATTACAAAGGAATCGTGCATAAAAATATGATCTTCAGCGCTGTGGAGGGTTCCAGGAGGTGAAATCCGGGCATTTCATCCATTATTTGGACAACGAGTGGCAGCTTTGAGGTAATCAGGCCTGATCAAACGCCTCCTTAGACCTTTATTTTGGTGGTAATTTTTCCCTTTGCGTTCGTTGAGGGAAGCGTTCATGCTATTCATATTCCCTTTGGCCGGCGTCGCCATAAGTGGCCGCACCATCGTCAAAAAACGGCTGTGATAGTCAACAATCTGGCATAAAATTTAGTTTTTAAAAGCGTTCATCAAATTAAACTGGTTATGATATTGGAAGCATTACGTGCGGAATTCGAGCAGGAAGTCAAAAGTACCCGGAAGCTGCTGGAAGCCGTCCCTGAAAAGGATATCAACTTTAAGCCTTCCCCGGTTTCCTGGACCATGGGGGAATTGGCGCAGCATATCGCGACCATTTATTATTGGTATACCGGTACGTTTACGAAGGCTGTGTACGACTTGTCGGCCGACCGCATCGAGCGTGGCGCGCCGTCAGACATTCAGGCTACGCGGGAGCTGTTCGAGAAACATGTGGAACTGGCCCGGAATGCATTGCAGGCGGCTACAGAAGATAGCCTGAAGGAAGACTGGACGATGCAGGCGGGTGGCCGGACGGTGCTCGGCCCGATGCCCAGGGGCGCAGTGGCCCGGGGGTTCCTGTTCAACCATTTGTACCACCATCGCGGGGAAATGATCGTCTATTTGCGGGCTTCGGGGAATAAGGTGCCGGGGCTGTATGGGCCTACTTATGAACAGAGTCAGCCGCAGAAAGGGGGATGATGATGGGTCATTTCATGGCTGCGCAAAGCGGTAAAATGGAGTGGGCTCAATTACACTTCTCCGGAAGTTAATATGCTAAGGGCGGTTGCGGCTGCAAAATCATTGAGGCCGATGCCTGGAGAGGTTTTCACCCAATGTTTCTTTACACTTGGTGGAAGCAGGTTGAGCGACGGATCATCATCTATTATTACGTAATCATCTTTTCCGAACTGTTCCGCCCATTTCACAACATCGTCAAGCCGGGAACTTGTAAAAACCGGATGCAGGTTGCGTTGGCTTTCAATCGTTCCTGTTCCGTTTACCGGTCCGGTCGGGTGATAGAAAGCCGAAGATGGGTTGAAAACATCCTCCAGCGTATACACATCCTTAACGGCGCTTATCCTTCGACGCAATAATTCCGTCCACTGCAGGCTGGAATATCTTGTCCGATGAGAAGTTGTTAAAATGATGGTCGCAGCGGTTTTTTCCAACAACCATCGAAGTTGCTCGCTGGCGACCGGACTAAACCGATAAAACCCGTCGGCCTCCAGTTCCGGCGGCTTCCAGCTATTTGCAGGCACCATCACACCATCGATATCCAATAAAATATATTTCTTCATAACTTCGTTAACAACAGCAATTTACATAATATTCACTGCCATATCCGGCATTCTTCAAATTCCCAGCCCGACTTACGGATATGGCAAATTGGGCTGTTGCCGGGTAAACTTCCCTGATCCGCGTGTAACGGCAATTTCCTTGAAAAGCCTATTTTGCATCTATGAAATTTGGCCAGATCGACGAGGCGCTCCTCAACGAGACCGACTTCAAACTACCTGCCGAGCCCGCTTTCAACCGGGACGTATTACCAGGTAAACCCGCGGCAAAACCGATCATCCGGCTGGGATGTACTACCTGGAACCGAAAAGACTGGATAGGCGACATCTACCCCAAAGGCACAAAGGAAAAAGATTTCCTCACCGAATACGCCCGCTCTTACGCCAGCGTGGAGCTGAACGCGACGCATTATAAGATTTACGGGCCGGATGCGATCGCGGGCTGGGCGGAAAAGGTGAAGAACCCCGATTTCCGGTTCTGCCCCAAAGTACCGCAATCCATCAGCCACTACAGCAATCTCGTGAACGCCCGGGAAGCCACCACGGCTTTCCTGGAAGGGGTTTCTGCCTTCGGGGACATGCTGGGGCCGATTTTCCTGCAGGTAGGCGAATCGTTCGCCCCCAACCGCCGGGATTCCCTGTTTTCGTATTTGGCCTCCCTGCCGACCGATCTCCGGTTTTTCGCAGAGCTGCGGCATCCGGACTGGTTCGCCGATCCCCACAACAGCCAGGAGCTGTATACCACCCTACGCAAACTCAACACAGGCCTCATCATTACCGATACGGCCGGCCGGCGGGACGTAATGCATATGCATTTGCCCGTTCCCCGGGCGATGGTGCGTTTTGTCGGCAATAGCCTCCACCCTACCGATTTCCAACGGGCCGACGACTGGATCAACCGCCTTCATTTCTGGCTGGAAAACGGGCTGGAAGAGGCGTATTTCTTTGTTCACCAGCACAACGACGACGGAGTGAACGAGCTGGCGAACTATTTCGCCGAGCGGCTGGAAGGGTTCCCCGGGCTGGAGATCCGCAAGCCCAGGAGCTTTAAGGAGAATACGCTGTTCTGATCCGTAGGTATGGTACTGTAAATGTGGGGCGAAAACAAAATTTAAAGGGATGGCGCCGGCCACATTTAGCCGACGATCCCACTACATCAGCGCCCAGGAAACTTTTACGCCCCGGCATGCCGCTCCCCGTTCCAGACCATATAGATCCGAATTGTACTAAAAACCCCACCCACGGCGATTTTCCCAAAAAAGTACGACACCCGGCCCTGCTCCCCTCTTTTAATGCTCCGGCCAATGTATTAATTTCGCCTTCATGATCAAGCGAGACGAGCTATTACAGCTGGGCCAGGAGCTGAAAGGCGAACTGTATACCGACGACACCATGCGGACACTCTATGCCACCGACGCATCCGCTTACCGGGAAATGCCATTGGCCGTGGCCATCCCCCAGGACGAATCCGATCTCAAAACACTGATCCGCTTCGCGCGGCAGCATAAAACCTCGCTCATCCCCCGGACCGCCGGTACTTCCCTCGCCGGACAGGTAGTCGGCAACGGCATCATCACCGACGTTTCCCGGAACTTTACCAAAATCCTCGAAATCAACACCGAAGAAAAATGGGTCCGCGTGCAGCCCGGCGTTATCCGCGACGAGCTGAACATGTTCCTCAAACCCTACGGGTTCTACTTCGGACCGGAAACCTCCACCGCCAACCGCGCCATGATCGGCGGGATGGTCGGCAACAACTCCTGCGGGTCCAACTCCGTCGTATACGGCAGCACCCGCGAGCACCTCCTCGAAGTAAAAGCCATCCTCAGCGATGGCAGCGACGCCACTTTCGGCACACTTTCTCCCGATGCGTTCCACGCCCGCTGCGAAGCGAACGACGGCCGGCTGGAAACCGCCGTATACAAGCAGATCCGCACCATTCTCGGAAATGCCGCCAACCAGTCCGAAATCCGGAAGGAATTCCCCAAGCCGGAAATCCTCCGCCGGAATACCGGGTACGCCATCGACCTGCTCCTCGAAACGGCCCCCTTCACCGCCGGCAAGGAAGACTTCAATTTCTGCAAGCTCATCGCCGGATCTGAAGGCACGCTCGCTTTCCTCACCGAGATCAAACTCAACATCGAACCGCTTCCACCCAAAGAAACCGGGTTGCTGTGCGTGCACTTCAATACTATCGACGAATCCCTCCGCGCCAATATCATCGCCATGCGCTTCAAACCCAGCGCCAGCGAGCTGATCGATCATTACATCCTGGAATGCACCAAGGATAATATCGAACAAAGCAAAAACCGATTCTTCGTTCAGGGAGACCCCGGCGCCATCCTCGTCGTGGAATTCTGCCGGAACACCCGCGAAGAGATCGTCGCCATCGCCGACCAGGTAAAAGCCGAGATGCGGTCCGCCGGCCTGGGATACCACTTCCCGCTCCTCTTCGGCGACGACACCAAGAAAATCTGGACCCTCCGCAAAGCGGGCCTCGGCCTGCTCGGCAACCTGCCGGGCGACGAAAAAGCCGTGCCCGTGATCGAAGACACCGCCGTTGCCGTGGAAGACCTCCCGGCATTCATCGCGGAGTTCAATGACATATTGCAGAAGTATAACCTCTACGCCGTTCACTACGCCCACGCAGGCAGCGGCGAGATCCACCTCCGGCCCATCATCAATCTCAAAACGGAAGAAGGCAACCAGCTCTTCCGCACCATCGCGGAAGAAATCGCCACGCTGGTGAAGAAATTCAACGGCTCCCTAAGCGGCGAGCATGGCGACGGCCGCCTCCGCGGAGAATTCATCGCGCAGATGATCGGGCCGCGCAACTATGAGCTCCTCCGCCAGGTGAAATACACCTGGGACCCGGAAAACATCTTCAATCCCCACAAAATCGTGGACACACCGTCCATGAACAGCATGCTGCGGTACGAGCCCGGCAAGAAAGCCCCCGATATCAAAACCGTTTTCCACTTCCCGGAGCAAACCATCCTCCAGCATGCGGAACAGTGCAATGGATCGGGCGACTGCCGCAAGACGCACCTAAGCGGCGGTACCATGTGCCCCAGCTACATGGCCACCCGCAACGAAAAAGATACCACCCGCGCCAGGGCCAACATCCTCCGCGAATTCCTCACCAACAGCACCAAGGAAAACAAATTCGACCACGAAGAAATTTACGACGTGCTCGACCTCTGCCTCGCCTGCAAGGGCTGCAAAGGCGAATGCCCTTCCAACGTAGACGTGGCGAAGCTGAAGATGGAATTCCTTCAGCATTATTACGATGCCAACGGCGTTCCCCTCCGCGCACGCCTCATCGGCAACTTCTCGCGCCTCACCGGCCTGGCCGCCATTGCGCCCGGGGTCTACAACTTCCTCGTGAAGAATAAAACCACCTCGAAGCTCATCAAAAAGTTCAGTGGCTTCGCACCAGACCGCTCCATGCCCACCCTCCAAAGCACCACGCTCCGGAAATGGCTCCGCCGCAACCCGGCACCGGCCAAAGGCGGGAAGAAAGTCTACCTCTTCTGTGACGAGTTCACCAACTACAACGATACCCACATCGGCATCAAAACCGTGCAACTGCTGCGTAAACTCGGATACGACGTTACGCCCGTAGACCATCCGGAAAGCGCCCGCGCCCTCCTTTCCAAAGGATTCCTGCGGCAAGCCAAAGTGTTCGCCGAGAAAAACGTAGCCCTTTTTGCAGATATCGTAACGGCAGATGCTCCCCTCATCGGCATCGAGCCGAGCGCCATCCTCACGTTCCGCGACGAATACCCCGACCTCGTGGGCGACGCGCTGCGCGACAAAGCCAAAGCCCTCGCCAAAAACGTATTCCTGGTAGACGAGTTCCTCGCCATGGAAGCCGACAAAGGCGCCATCCACAGCGGGATGTTCCGCGCCGGCGAGCAAAACATCAAACTGCATGGCCATTGCCAGCAAAAAGCCCTCTCGTCCGTGGTCCACAGCAAAAAAATCCTCAGTCTGCCCAAAGGCTATACGGTAGACGTCATCCCCTCCGGATGCTGCGGCATGGCAGGATCTTTCGGATACGAAAAAGAACATTTCGAAGTGTCCATGAACATCGGCGAGCTCGTCCTCTTCCCGGCCGTGCGCAAAGCCGGCAACGAAGCCCTCATCGCCGCACCGGGCACCAGCTGCCGCCATCAGATAAAAGACGGCACCGGCGCACACGCCATGCACCCCGTCGAAATCCTGTACGACGCGTTGATATAAATTAATGTAACTGAATGGATATCGTCCCCCGGCCAGGGTTATTTGGCCGGGGGATTCTTGTTTCGGGTGTAAAAAACGATCGTTCGTTCGGAAGCACAGGATATGAACAATGTTTCCCAATCCCTTCATCAGGCGTCTCTAGGTTTAACTTCTCTTCCTTCTCGGGCTTTCGATCGCCGAAGGATCGGGCAGGCATTTTTGCAATGAAGCCAACTGACTGGTGGCAGCTTCTCTCATCATTTCATACCGCTCCTTCTTCCCGATCCCCTGCCTGATCCAGACCGCATTCAGGTTTTCCAGGTTGGAAAGGACGATCAGCCGGTGCGTGTCAGCACATTCCCGGATCGTCCTGCATCCCGACACGTCTTCGGAATGTTGCTCGCGCCATTGTTTGGCCGTCAGCCCAAACAGCGCCAGGTTGATCAGGTCGGCCTCTTCTGCATAAATGAAAACGTCACTTTTCTGTGGTGTATCCGCCCAGGGAATGAGCTTTTCCTTAATGGCATCCGTATGGATCCGGTAGTTGGTAGCTGCGAGACTACGCCTGAAATTCCATTCCAGTTGATGGGTATCGCTCTCGATTTCCTTCAAACGCTGGAATTCCTTGATCAGATAAAGTTTGAACGATGGGCTGATCCACGCACCGAATTCGAAAGCAATATCTCTATGCGCGTACGTTCCACCATACCTGCCCGGTTTCGCCAACAAGCCGACGGCATTCGTTTTCTCAACCCATTCCTTTACACTTAACTTCTAATTGTTCAGCCCCGCCTGACTTTTAATTATGGCACATTCGCCATAATTAAAACCTGGATTATTGATCGATTCCCATATACTCAAAAACTCTATGGTATTCCTGTTCCTGAGCCAGTCCGATATAAAAAAATCCCCTTCTTTGGCTTTCAGCATATCGGTAATGGATATGTAATCAATGTTATTATGGTGCACAACACTGATGATCGTTCGATCTACGGTTATTACCTTTTTCTTGGCCATCGGTTACTTTTTTTGCACTTTTTGATAATGCAATGAAGGTCGATAACCGGAACAACGCGGCAATGAAAAAAGGGCGAGAATATCCCCGAAAAACCGAGGATATCTCCGAAAAACGGAGGGATCGGTAAGTTGTACCCACCGATCCCTGTTCCGTTGATTGAATATCGTTATTTACTGACGAAAAACTCCCCGCCCGTTGGCCCGTCGTACCCGATCATCCATTTCCCCGCCAGACTGTCTGGCCGCTCCAGGCGCGCTTTGAAGGAGAAAATATTATCCGTTCCAATGTCATATTTATACCGGGCATACAAATCTTTCCCATTGCGCACATACGTTCCCCGCGCCGTCATCGTCTGCGATCCAACATCATGAACGATCAACGTCCCGTTCTGATAAAATTCCATCCTGAAATGGCCGAAATAGCCGGAAAAGGTAGTATCGCCTTCATCGTTGCCATAGGAATATCCATACCGCCCTGCCCAGGTACCTTCCATATCCTGATTGTTGGGTTGCGGTTGCGGCTGGCGGGATTTTTTACATGCAAAAAAAGCCATGGCGATGCATAGCATGGTTACGTTACGAAGCATATTCATTGGGGTTTGGAAGTCAAAATTAGGCACGTTTCATAGGGGAAACAACCACATAAATATGTGATGGGCACGAACAAATGAAGGCGGCTTCCTGTTAAAATGGAGAATATGAATCCATCAGCCCGACTCATCACCACCGTCCTATGCCTGCTATCCGGCCCTGCCGCGGTTTTCGCCCAATCGGGCGAACTGAAGCTGGAAGACTGTTTCCGCATCGCCCGGCATAAAAACCTGGCCGTGGAGCAGGCCCGCCGCTCGCTGAATGCCCGGCAATATCAACTGGAAGCCGAACAGGCCACCTATTTCCCGAAAGTAGACCTGCTGGCGGGGTATAATTATCTCAGCAAACCGCTGGAAATCAATCTTCAGCAGGTAAAAGGCGGGATCGTGGAAGGCTCCTCGCGCCAAAGCGTCAACGCCGCCAATACGGTCTTCAAAGAGATCACCGGCAACGATCTGCCGCAAAATGTGCAGGACGTCATTTTCAAATCGTCCGAAAATATCATCAACGCCGTTTACCCCGACTACAACCCGGCCCTGGCCAAACAAAGCTATTTCGTGGCCGCGCTCGCGTTGCGCCAACCCATCTACCTCGGCGGCAAGCTCGCCACTGCCCGCAACATCGCCAAAGCGCAGTACGACGCCGGGATCGTGAACCTGGAACTGGTGGAAAAACAGATGGACTTCGCGCTGGCCGCGGCTTACCTCAAAATTCTCTGGGTCAACGGCATGATGGCTTCGCAGGAACGCATCGTGGCCGCCATGGAACGTAACGAACGGTTCGCCATTTCGCTGGTAAAAAACGAGATCATCCCGCCCTACCAGCGAAACTGGGCCACCGTGGCACTGACGTACGCCCGCAGCCGTATGCATAACCTGGAACTGGAAAAGATCAACGGCATGGTGGAACTGAAACGTTTGATGCAACTGCCGCAGGATACGGTCCTCATCCTCACCGACACCCTCCGCTACCAACGCCTCCCCGACCCTGCGCCGCCGCCGGGCTTCTGGCGCGGCAACCCGGCGTGGAAAGCCGTAGACACCAAAACCGCCCTCGCCGAAACCACCGTCAAAGCCAGCAAATCGCTGCAACTGCCCAATATTTTCGGCATCGCCAGCCTGAACCTCTATCAGCGCGACCTCCCCGTAACCACGCCGCCATGGCTCGTGGGCGTGGAAATGCAGTGGAACCTCTTCAGCGGGTTCTCCCGCGAAAAACGCGTGAAAGCCACCCGGCAACTCGTGGAAGAAGCCAAAATCGCGTCGGAGAACACACAGGCCCTCCTGGAAGCCGCCGCCACGGTAGTCCGCAATAAAGTCACCGTGCTGGAGCGCGACCTCCAAAGCCTCCTCCAGGCCCGCGACCAGGCGCAACTCACCACCACACAGGTCCAGGAGCGCCTGGCCGAACAGCTTTCCTCCGTCAAAGACGTGAACGAAGCCCTGCTGGTAGAAGAAGAGCTCGGGAAAGCCTATTACACCGCACTTTTCGGCTACATGCTCGCAGCCGCCGAATATTATAACATTCTTGGAACGCCTCAACAAATCTCCGCTTTGATACAATGAAAAAATTCATCACGCAATACTGGGCCCTCCTCATACCCGTGATCATCCTCCTGATCGCCGTACTGTTCCTCGTTCGCCAGTCGCCCGCGGCCGGCGATCAATTCCTCGGCATGGTAGACGCGAAGTATGTTGACGTAGCCGCAGAATTCCCCGGCCGGCTGGATTCGCTTTTCGTGGAACAGGGGGATACGGTGCGGGAAGGCCAGCTCCTCGGCGTACTGCGCACCACCGAGATCAACGCCATCCGCAATCAGGCCGAAGCGGCCATTGAAGCGGCGCAGTCGCAGGTGAAGCTCCTGGAAAAGGGCGCCCGGCCGGAGATCATCAAGAACGCCGGCAATTTGTACAAGATCGCGCAGGACCAGTACGACCTGGCCCGCAAAACCTACGAGCGGATGGAAAGGCTCTACAACGACAGCGTGGTTTCCGGCACCGAGCGCGACGTGATCCATTTCCGGTTCCAGGCCGCCAAGAAAGAAATGGAGATCGCCCGGCTGAACCAGCAGATGCTGGAAAAAGGCACCCAACCAGAGATCATCCAAACCGCCACCGCCATTCTCAAACAGGCGGAACAGGGTTATGAACTGACGAAAGCCCTGACCGACAATACCCGCATCCATGCACCGGCCGACGGCATCATTTCCAACCTGGTCATCCACCAGGGCGAGATCGTGAGCATCGGCTACCCCATGATGACGCTCCAGAAGAATATGTCGTATTTCATCCGGTTCAACATCCGGCAGGATAAGGCCGCGGCTTACCCGCTCGGCGCCAAAGCCAGGGTGAAAGTACCCGGCTGCGACCCGGAAACATTCGATGTGCAGGTGTCTGCCGTGGCGCCATCCCTCGAGTTCGCCAATTGGGTACCTACCAAGGAGAAAGGGGCGTTCGAACTGCGGACCTTCACCATCGAGATGAAACCCGTTACCGTCAACACCATACAGGGCCTGCGGCCGGGTATGACAGCCTCGCTCCTCACGCCATGATTCGCGCCACCGCACAGATAGCACTCCGGGAATGGAAACGCATCCTCACGCGGAAAGACCATTACATCGTTCTCCTCGTACTGCCAGCGTTCCTGTTCTTCTTCTACGCCTTCATCTTCGACAAGCAACAGGCGGAAGACCTTCCCGTGGCGATTTGGGACGACGACCGGTCGGCCGTGTCCCGCCAGATCACTTTCCTGCTCGAACAAACGGCCAGCATCCACATCACCGCTTCCGTTTCCAGCGAAACCGAATTGCGGCAGCTGATGCAGGAAAAGAAGATCATCGGCGCGGTGCATTTCCCGAAGAACATGGAGAAAGACATCAAGAGCCGTCACCCCGTGAAAGTGGCCGTGTACACGAATGCGTCGGCCCTCATCCCCAGCAAACTGGTGTACAAGGATGCCGCCGGGGTCATCATCACGGCGGGGTCGGGCGTCAACCTGCAGAAATTCATGAAAACCGGGATGACGGAAGGAAAGGCCATGGCGCTCATCATGCCCGTCAAACTGCAACTTTTCACCTTATACAATCCAACATACAACTATCAAAACTACCTCGTTCCCGGACTGGTGACCGTGGCCATGATGATGATGATCATTATGGTGACGGTGCTTATTTTCAACAAGGAATGGGAAGAAGGGACGGAACAGGAACTGGCTGAAATAGGGAGAGGCAATGCCGGCGTGGTTTTCACAGGAAAGGCACTCGCGCACCTCACTGCGTCGTGGATCAATTTCGCGCTGGTGTTCGGGATCATTTTCCCTATTTTTTCCATGTATCATGCCGGAACGTGGTGGAGCCTTTTCGTGATGTTCAACCTCATGTCGCTCGCCTGTATCGGGATCGGCGCGATGGTTTCGGTGATCATGCTGGATGTGATGCTGGCGCTGGATTTCGGGATATTCTATACCTCCCCGGCCTTTGTGTTCAGCGGGTTCACTTTTCCGAGATGGGGCATGCCGTGGTACGACCAGTATTACGCCGCCATCATGCCCTACACGCCTTTCCTGGACGCGTTCTTCAAACTGTATTTCATGGAGCTGCCGCTGCGGTACGCCGGCCCGGAAGCGTTGCGGCTCCTGCTGTTCATAGGGTTTACATTCTTCATCGCCGTGTTCTTCCTCCAGAAACGGCTGGATAAAACGCAAACGCATGCTGCTCCGGTTACTGCTTCGTGAAGTGAAAAGAATTGCGGCAGACCATAGCCTCGTGCTGACGCTGCTGCTCGCGCCGCTGGTGTACGTATTTTTCTACGGCAGTATTTACCAGTACAAAGCCGAAGAAGAAGTGCCCATCGCCGTGGTGGACGATGACCGTACGGGCCTTTCGCAAACGCTCATCACGCAGATCGACAATTCGCAGATGGTGAACGTAGCCCTCCGCACCACGCTCGAAGGCGCGAAGGAAAGCATGTACCAGGGCCACACACAGGGATTTTTGTACATCGAAAAAGGCATGGAACAAAAGGTGCTGTCGCTCCAGCAGGCGGATATGGTCCTGGCCGTGAATGCCGCGCGCTTCCTCCCTTCCAGCGAAGTGGCGGGCGCCATTACGCAGATCGGGCTCACGGTGGGCGCGGGCGTGCGGTTGCAGTACCTGCAGAAAAAGGGGATGAACACGGAGATGAGCATGCAGGAAGTGATGCCGGTCAACGTCGACTACAGGCCCATGTTCAACAGCCGGTCGGATTACGGCACGTTCCTGCTGCCGGGCCTCATCGCCATGATATTGCAGCAAACCCTGCTCATCGGCCTGGCCGGCGGTTCCGCGGCCGAAAGGCAGCGCGGCTCCATCTCCGAATGGATGCAGATGGCCGGCGGCAATGCTTCCGTGGCGCTGTGGGGAAAGGGGCTGTTTTACTTTCTGCTGTTCTGCGCCTATGCTTATTTCTTCCTGACCGTCAATTTCCGCGTGCTGGAGCTGGAGATCCTCGGCAGCGGCTGGGAACTGGCCATCATCACGGTGATCTTCCTGCTGTCGCTCATCCCCATGGGCATTTTCACCGGCCTGCTCTTCAAATCGCAATTGCTGGCCACGCAGCTCATGGTGTTTTCGACCTATCCCATCTTCCTCATTACCGGGTATAGCTGGCCGCTTTCGGAAATGCCGCCATTCGTCAAAGCCGTATCGTACCTGTTGCCCATCACGCCGTTTTTGGGATTGTACCAGGGCGTTGTGCAACAGGGCGCGCATATTACCGACAGGCTGCCCGACCTCTACCACCTCCTGGGGCTCTGGTGCTTCTATGCCGCCATCTGCCTCTGGAAAATGCGTTCCCTTTATAAACCCAACGCCGTAGCCCATGCGGTCTAAGGCCGGCATACTCGTTACCCTCATGCTGGGCACCATCATGGCTTCGCTGGACAGTTCCATCGTGAACATCTCCCTGCCCATCATGCAGGAGCAGTTCGGCAGCCGGATGGACGAAGTGCAATGGGTGGTAACGGCTTACATGATGGCTTTTTCCGTGTTCATGCCGCTGACCAACTGGTTGAAGAACCGCATCGGGTTCTTTAACTTATATGTGGCCAGTCTGAGTATTTTCACGATCGGGTCGTTGCTGTGCAGTTTATCGCATTCGCTGGAAGACCTGGTGGTGAGCCGGGTGATCCAGGCCATTGGCGGCGGCGCCCTGCAACCTACGGTGCTGGCCATGCTGACGTATATCTTCCCGCCGGAAATAAGGGGAAAGATGATGGGCTGGTGGGGATTCGGCGTCGTGATCGGGCCGGCGCTCGGGCCTACGCTGGGCGGCGTGCTCACGGAGCACCTGGGCTGGCCGTCTATCTTCTGGATCAACGTGCCCATCGGCATCCTCACCCTGGCGATGTGTTATGTGTATCTCGGTTTCATGCGGCACCAGGAAAAGGTGAAGCAGCGGTTCGATACGCCGGGATTCCTGTTGTTGACCACCTTCCTCGTGACGCTGCAGCTGGGGATTTCGCGGCTGGAAAAGGATAGTACCACGGTATACGGGTTCGTGCTGTATTTCGCGGTGGCGGTGCTGGCGCTGGTGTTTTTTATTTTGTGGGAAAAGGGCCGGCGGGACGGGATTTACGACATCCGTATTTTCCGCAACTGGACGTTCGTTTCCGCTTTGATGGTGACCGGCGTGCGATCGGCGGCGCTTTTCGGCGGGGTGTTCCTGTTGCCATTCCTGCTGCAGCGGCATATGCATTTTTCCGAAATGAACGCCGGGCTGCTGCTCCTCCCCGCCTCCCTCACGCTGGCGGCGATGATGCCCCTGGCCGGCAATTGGGTAGACCATCATAGTCCACGGGGCATTGCCATTGCAGGATTATTGCTTTTATCGCTGACGATGGTGCTTTTCGGGCGGATGGACGTGGGCAGCAGCGTAACGTTTATCGTGATCACGATGCTCATCCGCGGGATGGGGCTGGGCTGCCTGATGACGCCGGTGACGGTGGCCACGGTGAACGCGGTGCCGCGCCCCCTCATCACCCAGGCTTCTTCGCTGAACAACCTGGTGCTGCAGGTATCGGGCGCTATTGGCGTGGCGGTGCTGTCTGTTGTGCACCAGCAAGCCGGCGATCACTTCCTGGGCCGGGGGTATACCGAACCCGCGGCCGAGCATCTGGCGTTGCAATACAGTTTCAGCGTATCGGCTGCGTTGCTGATAGTTGCCATCATTCCCGCGCTTTTCATTTCCAACCGCCGGGCGCAGCACCATCCGCAGGCCGCAACGGCAAAAATTCCGTAAATTGGCGCATGCAGAAAAAACCAGGGCCCATCGGCGTTTTTGATTCGGGATATGGAGGATTGACCGTTCTGAAGGAGATCGTTAAATCATTGCCGGAATACGATTACATCTACCTGGGCGACAATGGGCGGGCGCCCTACGGCGGCCGGTCTTACGAAACCGTTTACCATTATACCCTCGAATGCGTGCAGCACCTGTTCCGGATGGGATGCCACCTGGTGGTGCTGGCCTGCAATACCGCGTCTGCCAAGGCGCTGCGCACCATCCAGCAGAACGATCTGCCGAAGATCGACCCGGAGCGCCGCGTGCTGGGCATTATCCGGCCTACCACCGAGATCGTGGGCGATTATTCCAAAAGCCGCAGCGTGGGGATCTTCGGGACGGCAGGCACCGTCAATTCCCAAAGCTATCCCATCGAGATCGAGAAATTCTTCCCCGATATCACCGTATTCCAGCAGGCCTGCCCCATGTGGGTGCCGCTGGTGGAAAATGCGGAGTACGAAAGCGAAGGGGCCGATTTCTTCATCAAAAAATACATCCGGCAGCTCATGGTGCAGTCGGAAGACATCGATACCATCGTACTGGGATGCACCCATTACCCGCTGCTGGCCGACAAGATCAGGAAGTACCTCCCGCCCGACGTGACCCTGCTTTCCCAGGGTACCATCGCCGCGGCGAGCCTGGCCGATTACCTGGCGCGGCACCCCGAAATCCGGGAGAAATGCAGTACTGGGGGAACGCGTGTGTTTTATACGACAGACGATACGCAGACCTTCGACCGCGCCGCCGGAATTTTTTTCGAGCAACCGGTGGAGAGCCGTCATCTCGCATTGTAGGGTTGTAAAAATTCCGTACATTGGAATCAGTACTTTTCATCTAAATTCACTTCACTATGCTAAGTAAAACCATTCAGGAAGCACTGAACAAACAAGTGACGCTGGAAGCGGCGTCTTCGCAGGCGTATCTGGCGATGGCTTCCTGGGCAGATATCCAGCCGGGGCTCCAGGGTGTGGCCGACTTTTTCTACCAGCAGTCCGACGAGGAAAGGGTGCATATGCTGAAGCTCCTCAAGTTCGTGAACGAGCGTGGCGGGTTCGGTGTGGTGCCGGAGTTGAAGCAGCCCATCATCACCTTCCTGTCGCTCAAGCGCGCGTTCGAAGAATTCCTGGCCCATGAGATCAAGGTGTCTGAAAGCATCAACGACCTGGTGCACCAGGCGCTGCAGGAAAAAGACTATGCCACCCATAACTTTCTGCAATGGTACGTTTCTGAACAGATCGAGGAAGAGCGCCTCGCCCGTACGCTGAACGATAAGCTAGAGCTCATCGGTGAAGACAAGAGCGGCCTCTACCTGTTCGACCGCGACATTATGAACTATCGCGCCCAGATTTCCAAGGGCTGATAAGGGAGCACATAAAATCATGTTGGGGCCGGCAATGCGACCGGCCCCTTTTTTATGTCTGGAGGTAAATGAAAAAACCACGCAGACGCGTGGTTTCGCTGTTCTACCCGGCGTAGAAGCTCGCCGGGGTAATGCTAACTATTTCGCGGTTAGCGTGCATTTTAGATGCAAGACGAATGATAAACGGCGGACAGAAGTGGATAAGCTGAAACGCGGAGTGGATGGGATGCTCCGCGGAATACCCGATTTCCCATGCAAACGTTTTCTTAATCTTCTTCCTCTTCTTCGACGGTTTCGGCGACTTCCCGGTTCTTTTGGGCGCGGATGGTTTTGAGGTGGCCGGTGGGTGTTTTTCCGAAGTGGCGGTTGAAGATGCGGGAGAAGTGCGTTTGGTCGGAGAAGCCCGTCATATAGGCGATTTCGGTGAGTGAATATTTTTCTTCTTCCATGAGCTCGAGTGCTTTTTCGATCCGTTTTTTGCGGATGTATTCGCCGAAGGTCATGTCTTCGAATTCGCGGGAGAACTCGTTGGACAGGTATTCGGGGTTGGCGTTGAGCTTGCGCGACAGTTCGGGCAGGCTCAGGGCGAGGTTGGTATCGATCTGGTCTTGCACGATGGCGGCGATTTCCTGTACCCACATGGGTTTGCGGACGCGGTCGGAATATTTCTGGGTGACGAATTTGTGGAACACTTCCATGAGCACGTGCTCGGAATATTCGGGCGGCTGGCTGATGCCGGGGAGCTGGGAGGCCCAGGCATGGAGGGCTTCGAAGAGGATGATGCCCTGGCGGGTAAGCTCATCGCCCGGAGGGATAGAGATCGCGAGGCCTTCGGCCACGGCGCGGAACCCGGCGGCGTACGGCGAGGGGTCGGGTTTATTGAGGGCCATGCTGCGGATGATGGGCGACATAACGGCCAGTGCGGGATCTGGCAGGCGGTGTTTGCGCAGGAATACATCGAAGAGACATTGTTCTCCCCAGGCGAAGTAATCGGAGCCGGACATGTCGAACGCGATGGCCCCTTCGTTCCTGGAAATGGGGATGACGCGGTGTTCGGGAACGTATTGTATATCTGCTTGTTGGTCGATCAGCTTACGGATGAGCCAGATACAGGCGATCCGGTCCAGCTTCGGATGTAATCGGGTGACCCATTTCATAATAAGACGCGGTTTATGATATGATTTGAATATGGTTGATGGGTAGAAAATGGAACTTTTCCTGCAGAATCCCTGTTAAGCGATTCCTAATCCAGGAAATTCTTCCCGGAAGCGGCCACGATGCAGGGGTTGGGCGACTTATTGTCTTTGGAACACAATCCCACACAGCTAATTTTCTGTAAAAAAAATTTGGGAATCCGGGATTAATTTTATTATTTGGCCTAAAATGCAAACGATTGCACTTTTTCCGTGCAAACGATTGCATCCTGAAAGGGGTCAACCAAAATTACACGTTATCTGAAAAGTTAAAAAAGCATCAGGACAGCTGAATTCCATACCAATGTTGTGACGATCTCCGACGTAGCGTTATGAAGAAGAGTTCCCGGTAAAATACACTTTCAGGAATCTATGAAATATACGCCGGTACCGCGTTCCGGCCCAACAAGCTATACAATGCAATCACAATCACCAGTCAAAACTGATTATTGATGAGAAAATTTCACGTTAGAAAGCTGCTGCTGCTACCCGGCGCAGGCTTCCTGGCTGCCGGCCTCTGGGCCTTCCCCGCAACGGCGGTCCCTAACAGCCCCGGCACCCCCTCTGGCTCCAGCGCCCGGTGGGCCGCCATCAAGGGCTCCGTTATCGACGACTTCGGTAAACCTGTAGCCGGCGTGCTCGTTCGCCGCAAATCCGGCGCAGGGAACGCCATCACAGACGCCAACGGGAATTTCTCCCTTTCCGCAGACCCGGGCGAAACGCTCGTGTTCTCCCATCCCGGGTTCCGCGCCGTAGAAGCCACCGCAGGTGAAGATCTCCGCGTCAGGATGCTCCCTTCCCTGCAAGACAGCGATTCCCTTTACCACATCCTTTACGGACAGCAACGGAAAGCCACATCGGTAGCCGCCATCGCCCAGATCGGGCAACGCAGCCTCAACCGCACCTTTTCCACCAGCCTCCACGGAATGATGGCCGGCAGGCTCGCCGGGTTCAACCTCAGTTATGTGCCCGGCATCCCGGGAGATGAATCCTTCTCCCCCGAAATGCGCGGCTCATCTCCCATGATCATGATCGACGGCGCACCGGCCCGGAACATGACCAACATCAACCCGGAACAGATCGAGTCCGTCACCCTGCTCAAAGACGCGCTTTCCACCGCCATGTACGGTATGCGCGCTTCCAACGGCATCCTGCTCATCACCACCCGCAAGGGCGAGCAAACTTCCGGCCAGCGCATCTCCTTCACCGCCGGCGTCGGCACGTCGCAGATGCTCAAAAGCTACAAAGAGCTCAGCGCCTACGATTACGCCAGGTTGTATAACGAAGCACAGGCCAACGACGGCATTCCAGCCACCTACTCCCAGCAGGACCTCGATCATTACCGCAACGGCACCGATCCCATCGGCCACCCGGACGTAGACTGGCGCAATGAAGTGCTGAAGAAAAACGCCCTCATGCAGCGGTACGACCTCAATATCTCGGGCGCCCGCGGCAATGCGCGCTATTTCGTAGACCTGAACTATACCAACCAGGCCGGCCCTTTCAAAACCGACGCCGTCAATAAATACAATACCAACGCCGACATGCAGCGTTACCTCGTACGCTCCAACGTAGACGTGCAGATCAACCGCAGCATTTCCGCCTCGCTGAACCTTTCCGGCCGTATCCAGAACAACAACGAGCCGGGCGGCTTCGGCCCCAATATCATGCAGGAGATCCGCAATACGCCGCGCAACGCGTACCCCGTGTTCAACCCCGACGGTTCCCTGGGCGGCAACAGCACCTACTCCGAAAACATCTACGGCATCACCATGAGAAGCGGCTACGCCAACCGGTATGCCCGTGAAGTGAACGCAGAACTGAACATCCGTGCAGACCTCAGCGATATCACCCCCGGCATGTGGTTCCGCGTGGGCGGTTCGTATTATACCAACTTCGCCGAGTACATCGTCCGCATCAAGCGGAACGCCGTGTACCAGCAGTACACCGATCCCGTGACCGGAGAAACTTCCTATCTCAAAACCGGTGAAGATACCGATATGAGCAACTCACGCGAATCCAGCAGCACCGAGCGCTTCTTCAATACAGACGCGCAACTGGGCTGGACGCGCGGCTTCGGGCAGCATCACTTCAACGCCATGCTGGGCCTCAATTACGACAACCGTATCCTCGGATCGCAACTGGCGCAGTTCTTCCTCGGAGGGGCCGCACGCCTGCAATACGATTACGCGGAAAAATATATGTTCGAAGCCGTCGTGGGCCGCAACGGCACCAACCGTTACCACCCCGACCGCCGCTATGGCACCTTCCCCGCGTTCGGCATCGGATGGAACCTCGCCAAAGAGGATTTCCTGTCCGCCGCCAACTGGCTCAATATGCTGAAACTGCGCGCCACCTACGGTCTTACCGGAGACGCGTTCAACTCCACCCGGACTTCCGGCTCCGGGGAATCGTACTTCGTGTATAACCAATACTACGTAGGCGGCACCGGATACAGCTTCGGCACATCGCACTCGGCCGTTTCCGGCGTTCGGGAAGGCACGCTCAACAATCCTTTCATTTCCTGGGAGAAAGCGCGCAAATTCAATGTAGGCCTGGATGTAGAGGCGCTCGACAATCGCGTTGCATTTACCGCCGACTTCTACAACGACCTCTACACCGATCTGCTGCTGACCCGCGGTACCGCCACCGCCCTGCTGGGCATCGGTTACCCGCAGGAGAACCTGGGCAAGTCGCGCGTGAAAGGCATGGAATTCACCGCCACCTACCGCGGAACGGCCGGCGCGCTGAGCTATTATGTAACCGGCGTACTGTCTGCGCAGCATGGCATCAACGTATATCTCGACGAAACCGCCCGTCCTTATCCCTGGCTCGTGCGCACCGGCAATTACGCCGGCATGCAGTACGGCTACCAGGCCGATGGTTTGTACCGGTCGGAAGATGAGATCGAGCGGGGCACCTGGATCGACGGGTACCGTCCCAAGCCCGGTGATATCCGGTATAAAGACCTGAACGGCGACGGTCGCATCAACCAGTTCGACCAGTCGCTCATCACGCCCGAGAAACCGCGTGTGAACTATGGCCTGAACCTGGGCTTCGGCTGGAAAGGGCTCGACCTTTCCATATTGTTCCAGGGAACGGGGAACCGTTACAGCAGCGTGGCCATTTACGAGTTCGCTGAAAACGGCAAGGGCAACGCCTTCGAGCACCACCTCGGCCGCTGGACGCCGGAAACGGCCGCTACCGCCACCTATCCCCGTCTCACCATCGGTTCCAACTTCAACAACTCGCAGGCATCCAGCTACTGGATCAGGAATACTTCCTACCTGCGGTTGCGGAATGCGGAGCTGGGGTACAATGTGCCGGAGCGCTTCGCCCGTCGGTTCCGCCTCGCATCCGCCCGCTTCTTCCTGAACGGCACCAACCTGCTGACATGGTCGAAGTTCAAGGATACCGATCCCGAGAACCTGAACGGCAACTACCCCGTATCCCGTGTCATGTACGCCGGTATCAACATCAAACTCTAACGCGCATCATCATGAAAAAACTCATCTATATCATACCCGCATTTGCACTGTTCGCCACAGTGGGATGCAACAAGAACATGGAAGAAGGGCCGCTGGAAAACCTCGACTCGTCTTTCATCTTCGACCCGGTAGACAAGAACGGTTCGTATGCCGACCAGTTCCTGAACGATATTTACGGCAACATGCCCAACGGCTGGAACCGGATCGGCAACTCCATGCTCGACGCCGCCACGGATGACGCGGTACCGTCTATGCGCGGCAGCTCCATCGAAGACCTCCGCTTCGGCCGCATCGACGCCTTCGGCAATCCGGACGATGTATGGACTTCCCGCTACACCGTTATCCGCAAGGTGAACGTGTTCCTCGCCAATGTAGACCGCGTGCCGATCGAGAACGAAGTGAAAGGATATTGGAAAGCGGAAGCCCGGTTCCTCCGCGCCTTTGCCTATTTCGAACTGATGAAACGCTACGGTGGCGTGCCTTTGATGGGTGAAAGGATCGGTACCCTGGCCGAAGACCTCCAGGTTCCCCGCAGCTCTTTCGAAGCCTGCGTGAACTACGTTTCCGGTGAACTGGACGCCATCAAACCCCTCCTGCGCACCGGCCCCGCCGCCGGCGGCGATTTCGGCCGCATCACCAATACCGCGGCGCTTGCCCTCCAGGCCAGGTTGCACCTCTACGCCGCCAGCCCCCTGTTCAACGCCGGCAACCTCGGCACGCAAAACAAGGAACTTACCGGCTACACGGACGTTTCCGCAGCCGCCGTGAAAGCCCGCTGGCAGAAAGCCGCAGACGTGGCCAAGGAGCTCATCGATCTGAACACCCACATCATCGAGCCCAATAACCGTTATATCAACATCTTCATCACGCGCGACAGCAAGGAGATCATCCTTTCCTACCTACGCGCCAACACGAGCGATGTGGAGCAGAACAACGGGCCCGTGGGCTTTACCAAGTTCAGCCACAGAGGGTATACCAGTCCTACCCAGGACCTCGCCGAAGCGTTCCTCATGACCAACGGCAAGCCCATCACCGATCCTACTTCCGGGTACGATCCGGACAAACCCAACGTGAACCGCGACGCCCGTTTCAACCTCGTGTTCTTCTTCAACGGCAGCAAATGGCTGAAAAGGACCGTGGAAACGTTTGATGGCGGCCTCGACCGGCCGGGCGGCAACATCACGCAGACGCAGACCGGCTATTACCTCCGGAAATTCATGTACAACGCCGAAACCGCCAGCTCGCTGGGCGCACAGCCGCACAACTTCCCCCTGTTCCGGTTTGCGGAAGTGTACCTCAATTACGCCGAAGCATTGACGGAAGCCAGCGATGCCACCCAGGCCGATGCCGTGGCGGCGCTCAACAAAATCCGTTCCCGCGGGGGCATGAAAACCGCCGTACCGAATTCCGTACCGAAAGATGAGCTGCTGACGCTGATCCGCAACGAGCGCCGTGTGGAACTGTGCTTCGAGGAGCACCGTTTCTGGGACATCCGCCGATGGATGATCGCCAAGCAACTGTTCACCGGCGACCTCCACGGACAGAAAATCGTTCGCGCAGACGACGGTTCGGTTTCATATACCAAAGTTGCCGTAGGAAAAGTAGCATTCAACGACCGGATGCACCTCTATCCTATCCCCCAGACTGAGTTATACAGAAACCGCAACCTGGTACAAAATCCCCTTTGGTAATCCGATAAAGCCTCCGTTATGAAAAAAATATTTTCCACCCTTATATTGATCTGCCTGCTGATCCCGGCCATGGCCCAGGAAGTGCGCAGAAACGTGAGGGGCACCGTCAGGGACGCCAACGGGGCGGTTCCCGGGGTAGTCATTTTCGAAAAAGACGTGCCGAGCAACGGCACCGTTTCCAACGAAACGGGCGGTTTCAACCTGACCGTCCGCGGGAAAGCCAATACACTCGTTTTCAAATTCGTGGGATACCTGCAACAGGAAGTGGTGGTTACCGGCAAAAGCGAGATCAACGTCATCATGCAGCAGGACGTGAAAGGCCTGGAAGAAGTGATGGTAGTGGGATACGGCCGCACCACCAAACTGAGCAACACCGTAGCAACCAGCTCCGTGACCGGAGATGAGATCCGCCGCGTGCCGACCGCCAGCCTGCAGAACGCCCTCGTGGGCAAACTGCCCGGCTTCCTCGCCATGCAGCGTAGCGGCCAGCCCGGTAAAGACGGGGCGGAATTCCTCATCCGCGGCGCTTCTACCTTTTCCAACAACCGGAACCTCACGCCGCTCATCATCGTGGACGACGTCGAATTTACCGGTAACTTTTCCGATATCGATCCCGAACAGGTGGCCAACGTGACCATCCTGAAAGATGCGGCTTCCGCCGCCGTGTACGGGATCAAGGGCGCCAACGGCGTAATCGTGGTAACCACCATCCGCGGCCAGAGCGGCAAGGCGCAGATCCGCCTCACGAGCAACTACGGCCGCCAGGGCAACAGCATCCGCCCGGAATTCCTCAGTGCATACGACCATGCCCGCCTCCGCAACGCCGCACTGGTGAGCGACGGCCTGCCGAAAGAATATTCTGATGAAGACCTCGAAGCCTGGCGAACCGGCAGCGATCCCTACGGCCATCCGGACATCGACTGGTGGGACGTGCTCATGCGCAAATCCACCACGCAGACCAAGAACAACCTCAGCATCACCGGCGGTTCCGACAAGATGAAATACTTCGTATCGGTAGGCCATCTGTTCCAGAACGGTATCCTGAAAGATTTCCGCGAGCCCGGCTCCTCCGTAAACCCGAACTACTACCTGAAACGCTATAACTACCGCTCCAACCTCGACTTCCAGGTGACGCCTTCGCTGGACCTGGGGCTCGACGTATCGGGGTATTTCGGGGAAGAAAATGAGCCCAACACCCGCGGCCGCGCCAACCGTAACCGGATCTGGTTCGAGCTGTACGATTACAAGGCATTGCCGCCCATGGCCTATCCCATCTACAACCCCGACGGTACTTTCGGCGCTGCGCCCGAAACCGTGGTGACCGGTAACGGTGCGGGGAACAACATCGTGGGCAGGCTCATGAAAGGTGGCTACCGCCGGGATTTCGAGAACGATATGCAGGTGAACATCCGCGCCTCTCAGAAACTGAACTTCATCGCCAGCGGCCTCAAACTCTCCGCCCTCGTGAGCTATTCCAGCAACCAGGGCTTCGGCCGCGACCTCGGCAGGACCAACTTCCTGTCGTTCATCTACAACAGCAAAACGCAAACCTACACCCCGCTGCTGCCCAATACTTACCGCGACGAAAAGTATACACTCGGCAGCACCACCACTACCGTTGAGAAACGACTCAACACGCAGTTGTCCCTCAACTACGACAGCACTTTCGGCCAAAAACACCACGTTTACGCCCTGGTGCTGCTGAACCAGTTCTCCGAAACGGAAGGCGCGGCATTGCCGGAAAACTTCCGCGGCTACACGTTCCGCCTCGGATACGACTACCGCAAGAAATACCTCATCGAGTTCAACGGCGCCTATAACGGGACGGACCGCTTCAAGGCCAGCAACCGCTACGGCTTCTTCCCCGCAGTGTCTGGCGGCTGGAACATCGCAGAGGAGCCGTTCTTCAAGGAAAATGTCAAATTCATGGACCTCCTCAAGATCAGGGGCTCCGTGGGTATGACCGGCACCGATGATATCGACAATACTTATCAATACCTCTACGAGCACGTATACCTGGAAGGCCTTGGTTATAATTTCGGCGAAAACCAGAAAGCGTTCTCCGGCATTTACGAAGGTATCCTCGGCAACGAGAACGTTAGCTGGGAAAAGGAGCTGCAATGGAACGTGGGAACGGACATGAACTTCTTCCGCAACAAACTTTCATTCACCGCGGAAGTCTTCAAAAGGAAAAGGACCGACATCCTGCTGCCGCGCCAGAGCCTCAGCGCCATCATCGGCATCGGCCTGCCGCCGTCTAACCTCGCGCAGGTTTCCAACCGCGGGTTCGAGATGAACCTCAATTACAGCAACAAGCTCAACAAGTTCAACTATCGCATCAACGCGAACATGTCTGTCGCCAAAAACCGGATCGAATATATGGACGAAGGGAATCCCCCTTACGCCTGGCTCCGCCAGACCGGCGGGCCTACCAACCGTGAACTGGGTTACGTGACGGAAGGTTTTTATTATGACGACGAAGATATCGCCAAAAGCCCCCTGCCCGTGGGCCCCAAACCGAAGCCCGGCGACCTGAAGTACAAAGACCTGAACGGTGACAACAAAATCGACCCGTACGACATGGCTTACAACAAATATTCTAACACGCCCACCACGCAATACGCCATGACCCTGGGCGGGGATTGGAAAGGACTGAGCTTCTCCATCACGTTCCAGTCGGCCACCAACTTCGTGCTCAGCCAGTTCGCCGAAGCGGTGACGCCGTTCTTCGGGAACCTCCGCCAGGTGCACCTGGACGCGTGGACGCCTGAAAACCGCGACAACGCCAAGTTCCCGCGGATTTCCACCATGGACAATATCAGCAACGCGCTCAGCAACCCGTCAGACTTCTGGACCGTGAAAGGCGATTACATCAAGCTGCGCAACGCCGAGATCGGCTATACGCTGCCCCGCCGGATGGTGAGCTCGCTGCACCTGCAACAGGTGCGCGTGTACCTGAACGGCTCCAACCTGCACACCTGGATGCTCGGCCCGAACCTGTACGACCTGGACCCCGAGGTAAGCTCGCGGACCGAAGGCGGGGTGTACCCGACACAGCGCGTATTCAACGTAGGCCTGAACGTTAACTTTTAAAACACCGGAAGCACATGAAAAGCATTTATAAATACTGTTTCGCCGCCGTGGCCAGCGCGGGCCTGCTTGCATCCTGCGCGAAGAAAGACCTGCTCGACCCCACGGTAGTGCGTTCCCTGAACGAAGAACTGACCTTCGGCGACAGCGTAAGGACGATGGCGTTCGTGACGTCTATCTACAGCGAGCTGGGCGCCAATTCCTTCAACAGCCGGTATGGCAACGGGGGAAGCCTCGCCGAGGGGTCTGACGAGTCCGTTTCCCGCCTCTTCGGCGCTACGCAGGCCTGGGTGCCGCTCATGATCGGCACGCTCAACGCCACGCGCACCACGCCTTACGAGAAAGTCTACAACAACGGATGGAACAACATCCGCCGCGTCAATACCTTCCTGAAGAATTTCGGCAAGCTGCCGCTGGCCGGAGAAACCAAAAACCAATTGCTCGGTGAAGTGAAATTCCTCCGCGCCTGGTACTTCTGGACGATGGTGCAACACTTCGGCGGCCTGCCGCTCATCGGCGACAAGCTCTATACCCTCGACGATACCATCCTGGAGCCCCGCGCTTCGTACGCAGACTGTATCGATTACCTGGTGAAAGAGCTGGATGAAGCGGCCGATCTCGTGGTAGCGCCCACCGAACAACGCCCGGAAGATTATGGCCGGGTGAACAAAGGCTTCTGCATGGGCCTCAAGGCCCGCATCCTCCTCAATGCGGCCAGCAAGCTGTATAACGGCGGACAGGAATCCATCGCCTCCGCAGCGCAGAAACCGCTGGTGGGTTATATGGACAACAAGCCCGAACGCTGGACGACCGCACGCGAAGCGGCCGAAGCGCTCATCAACACCGGATGGTATTCTCTGGTGGAAAACGGTACGGCAGGAAAGGGTTTCTACGACCTGTTCATCGAACGTAAAAACAGCGAATTCATTTTCCCTGCGATGGCCGGTCAGAACCGCACCATGGAAGCCAACTTCCTCCCCCGCTCCCGCAACGGCAACGTGAACGGATGCCCCAGCCTCAACGCCGCCAAGCGTTTCGGGATGAACAACGGTTTGCCCATCACCGATCAGAATTCCGGGTACGACCCCGCCAATCCTTTCAAAGACCGCGATCCCCGGTTCAAATACACGATCCTCAACAACGGCGATAAATGGCGCACCAACGCCAGCAGCACCGCCGTCCCCATCTGGACCCACATCGGCGCGGAAACCGATGGCGTAGACGCCAGCCTCGTGTACACCGGCATGTTCTTCCGCAAGTTCTGCAGCGAAGCCACCACCGGCAACGGCGGGTCGCAGACAGACCGCGTGATGCCCATCATCCGGTATGCAGACATCCTGCTCATGTATGCGGAAGCATCCATCGAAGAAGGACAGTTCGAGAAAGCCGCGGAAAAGATCATCATGGTCCGCAAACGCGCCGGCATCAAGCCCGGCGGCGATGGACGGTACGGCCTCAAAGCCTCGGGCGACAAAGCCTACTGGACCAGTGTGATCCAGAACGAGCGCGCAGTGGAACTTTGCCTGGAAGACTCCCGCTTCTGGGACGTGCGCCGCTGGAAAACGGCACCGGTAGACCTCAACACCACCATCTACCGCCTCATGATCACCAAGGTGGCAGACAATCAGTGGACGTATGCGGAGCTGCCTGTAGACAAGAACCCCATTCGGGTGTTCCAGTCGCTCCACTACTTCTTCCCGCTGCCCATGGCCGAAGTCATGAAAAACACCGCCATGGTCCAGAACCCGGGATACTAGCAGTTTCCCTTCCAACATAAAAAAAGACCGGCCTCCGAAAGGGAGCCGGTCTTTTTTCGTTATTCAGTTTCGTTATTTGGATTTTGATTGCAACCGCCTGTGCGCGAGGCCCCATGCTTCCAGGGCTTCCGTGATCGTTTTGAGCTGCTTTCCGATGGCCGTCATTTCGTATTCCACGCGCGGCGGCACTTCCGGATACACCTTCCGCGTCACCACCCCGTTTTCTTCCAACCGCCGCAGCTGGATGGTGAGCATCCGTTCGGTAATGCCTGGCATCTTCTTGCGGAGCTCGCTGAACCGCATCTTGCCGTTAATGAGGAAGCAGCAGATCGCCAGCGACCACTGATTGCCGATGATGCTCGCGGCATACACCTCCGGGCACCAGTCTTCCATCATTTTCTTGTTGGCGTAATTGGTCGAAGTTTCCTTGATCCTGGTCATTACTTACTTTTTTTATAGTACCGCACAATTGGATTGCAATATACATAATCATCGCTACCTGCTTTAGTTTTGTAATCACAAATCAACAGTAACATGAAAACACTCGTGATCGTAACCCACCCCACCATCGAAAAATCCGTCATCAACAAAAGATGGACCGCCGAACTGGAAAAACACCCGGAAAAATACCATGTGCATTCGCTGTACGAAGTGTACCCGGACGGCAAGATCGACGTCAACAAAGAACAGGAACTGCTCGAACGGTTCGACCATATCGTATTCCAGTTCCCTTTTTACTGGTTCAACTGTCCGCCGCTGCTGAAACAATGGCTGGACGAAGTGCTGACCTACGGCTGGGCCTATGGTAAATCCAGCGGGTACAAACTGGGCGGCAAGAAAATGGCGCTGGCCATCACGGCGGGCATCGGAGAAGAAGGCTATCGCCCGGAGGGCAAATACAAATACACCATGGAAACGCTCACCACCCCGTTCGAGCTCACCTTCCAGTACATCCACGCCGATTACAAGGGCATTTACGTGTACTACGACATGGAACAAAATGCGTCCGACGAATGGGTGGAAGCCAGTGTGGCGCCTTTCCTGGGGTTCCTGGAATCGCTGAAAGCAGAATGCCCGTCCCCGGCAGTGCAGGAACGGGCATGAAGATAAAATTACAGCCGGCTCAGGATGCGGGCGGAACTTTCACGGCCTGCCGGCCGATCAGTTTCCACTGCTTGCCGGATTTGGCCCACACCAGCATCACGTAGAGGTTCACTTTACCGGGCTTTCCGCCATCTGCCGTATCGCCCTGGAGCGTATGCCGAACGATAGCGGTATTGCCGTTCATGATGATGGTCTGGTTGGAAAGGTCTATCGTGACGAAGTCGCCTTTGCCGCTCACGAGGTAATCCACGAACTCGGCCTGGTTTTCGATCCGGCCGTTGGAATGGCCGTAGGTGAGCGTGGGCGCGGTGAGCGATTCCAGGGCCGACTTATCGGCCGAAACCATCGCTTCCCGCAGCTTCAGCACGGCAGCAGCTACGTCTTGTTCGTCTTTGGATTGCGCCTGGCTCAATTGGCTGAAAGCCACGAGCGCCAGCAGGGATACAATTTTTTTCATCGTTTTCATATTGGTGGAAGTCCCATCAAAATACGAATTCTCCGATTAAAAATTTACTGCGGCGGGAAGTTGTACGGCATCCATCCGGGGAGGGAAGCCAGTTCCTTTTCCACGTCGTCGCTGATGGGAATGCCCCATTTCTCGAAAAATGGTGCGATGTTGCGGCCGCTTACTTTCGAGAAGGTTTTGGCCCAGAGGTCGCGCTTCTTCTGATCGCCGCGCGCATATTCCCCGGAAGGGTCGGCGATGGCGAGGGCCTGGTATTCGCGGAAGAATTTTTTATATGTTTCCCATCCAAATGCTTCCTGCAGCTGGCGGAACATGATGAGCCCCAGGAAAGGGCTTTGCTGCCACTTCTGGTAAGCCGGCCCCTCCGCGAAATAATTTTTCATGGCTTTCTGGGTTTCGTCGTTCGAAACACCGGTATGCGCATCGTCGCGGCCACCGAGCAGGCGGTCGAACATATACAGCGAAAAGAAATTGCAGCTTACTTCGGTGGTGCCGCCGAATACCCAGTCGTTATTCTGCATGTTGTGCCCGATCTCGTGGAAGAAACCCCAGTTGGCGCCGCCTTTGCTGCCTTTCATGAGCTTCGCCGGATCGGCGATCACGTCGGCGGAAAGCATCCTGCTCGAAGGCGAATGATGGATCATGATCGGATATCCGCTGTGCATGAACCCTCCGCCAATGTGCTCGTCTATCACCATGCGCTGCGGCCGGTAATAGGGTTGCGGGATCTGCGCGAGCTCCATTTCGCCGCCCACGATCAGATCCCAGAGCTTCAGCACATTTTCAGGATCGTTCACCTGCCGGAGGATGGAATCGGGAATGGTGAGGATGACCTTATCGGTGGCCAGTTCTCCCCAGGGCGCCTTGCTGGCGGCGAGTTGCTGCTTCCACTGCTCCGCGGTCGTTTTTCCGGCGATGAAGAGCGGGGCTTTCACGGCCCGGGCGATTTTCACGTCGGCCGTCCACGAATCGGATTTGGGCGATGCGGTGATGTAAATGAGGCCGCCGAAAGGAGATGCGATGCGGGTCGTCTTTTTGCGGACCGTGTCTACCCGCACGATGTCGGGCATCCGGCGCCAGTCTTCCCCACCGGCCACCCAGCGCGTGAGGTTGTCTGAATGCGCGCCGATCTGGATGCTCACGTCTTTACCGATAAGCGATTCGGGAACGGTTACCTCGATGTATTCCCCCGCCACGGCGTATAATCCGGTGCTGTACATGTTGTTGCGCCAGGGTTGGGAATAATGCAGCGTGGCCACCACGGGCGCCAGCGCGTCGCTGATCCTGTTGTGCGTGATGGAAACGGTTTCCGTTACCCGCGCCGCGCTTTTGTCTACGCTACCGGGAAACACCGCAGCCGAAGGGTGCGCAACGATCTTCGCGTAGTTGGTGGAAGCGAGTTGCTCCCTGCTCCAGTCGCGGATCGCATTGCGCATGTCTTTGTCCTTTACGGAAAGCCGGTTTTCGGGTGTAATGAGGATGTTGCCGGGCGCGAGCTGTTGCGCCCCGGCCGTCAGCGCGGCCAGCATAAGGGCGCAGCTGATAGTGGATTGCCTGATCATAAGAGTAGTCATCTTTCAGGTAATATACATTGCCGGCCATTTCCATTCCGGATTTTCCGGATGAACGGCAAAAAAAAGCCGGCCACTTTTCGGCGGCCGGACTTTCCTTGTTTGTATTACAGCTAGATTTTTGCGAATGCCTGCGCCAGGTCGGCCTTGATATCGTCGATATGCTCGATACCGAGGGAAATGCGCAACAGGCCGGGCTCAACGCCTGCCTTGCGTTGTTCTTCCTCACTGAGCTGCTGGTGCGTGGTGGTGGAGGGATGGATGATGAGCGTTTTGCTGTCGCCCACATTGGCCAGGTGATAGATGAGCTCCAGGCTTTGCACGAGCGTGTCTGCCGCTTCCTTTCCGCCTTTCACCTTGAACGACAATACCCCGCCGGCGCCTCTTTTCAGGTATTTCTTCGCCAGCTCGTTGTATTTGTTGCCGGGCAGGCCGGGATAGTTCACGAATTCCACCTGGGGCTGCTGCTGGAGCCATTCCGCCAGCGCCTGGGTGTTCTGGATGGTGCGGTCTACCCGCAGGCTGAGGGATTCCAGGCCCTGCAGGAACAGCCAGGCGTTCTGCGGCGACAGCGAGGGTCCCCAGCTGCGGAGGCCCGTCACCCTTGCGCGGATGATGTAGGCGATGTTGCCGAAGCGGCTGTGCGAGCCGAACACTTCCCAGAACTTCATGCCGTGGTAGGCTTCGTCCGGCTCGGAGAACTGCTGGAATTTGCCGTTGCCCCAGTTGTAATTCCCGCCGTCTACGATCACGCCGCCGATGCTGTTGCCATGGCCGCCGATCCATTTGGTGGCGGCTTCCACCACGATGTTGGCACCATGCTCCAGGGGGCGGAAAAGGTATCCGCCTGCGCCGAAGGTATTGTCTACCACCAGCGGGAGGTCGTGTTTCTTCGCGATGGCGCTGATTTTTTCGAAATCGGGAATGGCAAAGCCGGGGTTGCCGATCGTTTCCACGTAAATGGCTTTGGTACGGCCGTCTATGAGGGCTTCGAAGCTGGAGGGATTGTCGAGGTCCGCGAAACGCGCTTCCACACCGATCCTTTTAAAGCTCACTTTGAACTGGTTATAGGTACCGCCGTAGAGGTACGAAGAGGTCACGAAGTTATCGCCCGGGAGCAGGATGTTGTGCAGGGCGATGAATTGCGCCGCCTGGCCGGAAGCCACCGCCAGCGCGCCCACACCACCTTCCAGCGCGGCGATGCGCTTCTCGAAGACGTCGGTGGTGGGGTTCATGATACGCGTATAGATATTGCCGAACTGTTTCAGCTGGAAGAGGTCTGCCGCATGGCCCGCATCTTCGAACGTATAGGAAGTAGTCTGGTAAATGGGAACGGCTGCCGAATGGGTAACGGGGTCTGGCTGGTAGCCTGCGTGGACTTGAAGCGTCTCAAATCGTAAGGAGTTGTTTGACATGATGTATGCTTTTTGTAGTCTACAAAGTAGCTAGACTATTTCTAATATCAAAATAAAACAACCATAAAAATAACGGTTCGTCAAGCCGATGGAACGGTACATCAAAGGCTTTTGCGCGACTGGCGTGGATTTGCGTGTTTTGGGGCAACGATATTTCCTCATTCTAAAATCCTACCCATGCAACACAAATTCCTGTTCAGCGCCCTTGCCACCCTGGCCGGCCTGTTTACCATCGCCTCGCTGTACGCCGGTGGCGGGTCAGATTCGTTCAAAGTGTATCTCAACAACAAGTTGATCGTTGAAAAGTGGCTCAGCGAGAAGATCACGATCGATGAATTACCGCTGGATGAAAGCAATCTGAACGATAAGCTGACATTCCATTACAGCCATTGCGGCCGTATCGGGACAGACCGTAAGGTGGTGGTGCGCGATGCGAAGGGGAAAACCCTGCGCGAGTGGGCCTTCGCCAATGCCGAAGGCAAGCAGTCGGGCATGGTGATCCCCGTGAAGGAGATCCTCCAGCTCCGCCAGCAGAACGTTTCATTCGTCTATTCCGCCAACGAGCTGCCGAAGGGGCAGCTGATGGCCTCCTTCCGCCTGCATGCGTCCACCACTTCCTGGGTCCCCGGGCAATCGGTTTTGACGTTATTGTGTTAGATTTACGGTATGTCGCGCACATACCGCATCCGTAAATCGCAATTATTACCGGTAAGCCTGGACGCCGCCTGGGATTTTTTCAGCGACCCGTCCAACCTCCGGCGCATCACGCCGCCCCAAATGGGGTTCACCGTCACCAGTGAGCCTCACCAGGGGCGGATTTATGCAGGGCAGATCATCGAATACCGCCTCAAACCCGTTCTCGGCATTCCCGTCTACTGGATGACCGAAATCACGCGGGTAGAACAGGGCCGCATGTTCATCGACGAGCAGCGTTTCGGCCCCTACAGTTTCTGGCACCACCAGCACCATTTCGAGCAACAGGGCAATGGCACGCTCATGACCGACATCGTACATTACCGCATTCCCCTCGGCTGGCTGGGCGACGTGGCCAATTCCCTCTTCGTGCAACGCCAGCTGGAAGGCCTTTTCCGCTTCAGGACCACCGCCGTGGACACGCTCTTCGGAAACAACGGGGCATAATGCTGGCATTTTCCCGAGATATTGCCTATTTTCATGGGTCTTAGTTCATGAAAACTGATCGTATGTTCCGTTCCCTACTGGCCTTGTCCCTCCTCGCCTGCTCCGCGGCCCGCGCCCAGGAGAAGGAATTGGTGCCGCAGATGCACACCCGCATTTTTATCATGGAAAATCCCCCCGTGCCCGAAGTCCACGCGTCCACCATCGTGGAGCTCGACAAAGGAAGGCTCATGGCAGCCTGGTTCGGCGGCACCGAGGAAGGTAAAAAAGACGTCGGCATTTGGACGTCCATCTATCAGCACGGCGAATGGAGCCAACCGAAAGAACTGGTGAACGGCGTGGTCGACGCATCTACCCGCTACCCTTCCTGGAACCCCGTGCTGTTCCGCACCAAAGCCGGAAAACTGTTCCTGTATTACAAAGTAGGCCCCAATCCGCGTGAATGGTGGGGAATGATGATGAGCTCGTCCAACAACGGAAAAACCTGGTCTGCACCGCAACGGCTGCCCGATGGCATGCTCGGCCCCATCAAAAACAAACCTTTCCAACTGGAGAACGGCGACATCCTCTACCCTACCAGTACCGAAAGCGTAGATAAAAACATCTGGAAAATACATCTCGAAAAATCGGATAAGAACGGCGGCAACTGGTCGCGCATCGAAATACCGAACGATACTTTCCAGGCGATACAGCCCAGTATTTTACGGTATCCGCACGATAGCCTGCAACTCCTCTGCCGCAGCAAAAACGATCATGTGGTGCAGAGCTGGTCGGCCGACAACGGTAAAACCTGGAGCCCCGTAACCGCCACGAAGCTGCCGAATCCCAATTCCGGGACGGATGCGCTGACGCTGGACAACGGGTACAAGCTCATCGTGTACAACCCCGCCGTGCGCGGCGGCAATTGGTCTGCAGGGCGCGCCAAACTGTATGTGGCCATCAGCCGCGACGGCATCAACTGGAAAGATGCGGCCGTGCTCGAAAACGGCGACAAAGGCGAATTCAGCTACCCCGCGGTGATCCAGGGGAAAGACGGGCTCATCCATATCACCTACACCGCCGACCGGAAAAACATCCGCTACTGCATGATGCGGATCGCCCCGCTCACTGCGGAATAAACCGGGCTTCACGTAAAAAAATGGCAGCGCCGGGAACGGCGCCGCCTTCGATATTCTGCTATATCAACTTTCAACTGTTAGTTATTTTCAGGCTGCGGTGCTTTTTTAATGCCCGCGGCCGCAACGATCGCGCCGGCGAAACTGATCACCGCCGCCACGAGGAACGCCGTTTGGAAACCGCCGTTCAATGCCGCAACATCCCCTTCTCCAGACAATTTCAGGCTGCCCGTTTTCGCAGAAGAAATGGCGACGATCACCGCCAGGCCCAATGCCGACCCGATCTGGTAACTGGTGTTGACCAGGCCGGATGCCAGGCCCGACTCCTCGGGCCGCGCGCCCGAAATCGATGCCACCGTTCCCGGAATATACGCCAGCGACATCCCGATGGCGCCCAGCAACGACGCCGGCAGCACATGCATAATAAAGCTCCCGTCCACCGGCGCCACGCTGAAAATGAGCAACGAAAGGCTCAATACCAGCAAACCCGCTACCAGATTCGGCTTGATCCCGAACCTGCCCATCAGTTTCCCGGTAATGACCATCATGAAAATCATGATCGTAACCGTCATGGGCAGCAATGCCAGTCCACTGTTGAACGCCGGCAACTGCAACACCTGCTGTAAATAAAGATTGAGGAAAAACCACAATGGGATCCAGGCCGCGGCCATCAACGCCATTACGATGTTGCCGGCCGAAAGGTTGAACGCTTTAAAAATGGACAGCGGCATGAGCGGTTCTTTCTTCGTTTTCTGCAAAACGATGAACGCGATCAGCAGCAGCACGGAAAACGCGAGCAGCCCCCAGGTTTTCGCGGAGCTCCAGCCATTCCCTTCCGCCGCCACGATGGCGTAAACCATGATAACGAACGCCGCCGTGGCCAGGATGGCGCCTGAAAAATCGATGCTCCCTTTGCGGTGGGCGCCTTTCAGCAACAGCGACGGACTTAATACCAGCACGATCAGCCCCACGGGAATGTTGATGAGGAACACCCATTCCCACGACAGCCATTGCGTGATGGCGCCACCCAGGAACACGCCCGCCGAGCCGCCCGCTGCGGCCGCTGCGCCCCAGAACCCCAGGGCCTTGTTCAGCTCTTTGGGATCGGTGAATTTGGTGAGCAATAATGTGAGCGCCGATGGCGCGATCAGCGCGGAACCCAGGCCCTGCAAAGCCCTGCCGATGTTCAGCGAAGCTTCCGACCAGGCCATGCCCGCCAGCAAGGACGCGGCAGACAGTACGGCGAATCCCCACATAAAAATCTTCCGCGCGCCGAACAGGTCAGACAGCCGGCCGCCCAGCAGCAGGAACCCACCGAACACGATCACGTACGCATTGAAGATCCATTGAAGGCCGGACTGCGAATAGCCCAGGTCGCTTTTGATGGCAGGCAACGCCACGCCGATGATCGAAGTGTCCATGATGACGATGAACTGGGCGGTGCAAAGCAATGCGAGGGCAGACCAGCGTTTTTTATAGGGAAGCGCCTGTTTGGGCGATTGTACGGTTTCAGTAAGCATATTTCGTATTTGAGTGGTAAAGGATTATTGTAATTGCAGCAGGCCCTGCGCGCGGCGCAGTTGTACCTGGACCACCTTGTGCCGGTAGATCGCCTGCAGGTAGTTGATTTTCGACTGTGTGAGGGCAAGCTCCGCGTCGGTGAGCTCCAGCCGCGTGCCGAGCCCGTTGCGGTAACGCTCGTCCATCATCGCATAACTGACTTCCGCCAGCTCCACCGTTCGCTGCTGTATGGCCAATTGCCGCACCGCTTCCTGCCGCTGCGAAACGAGCGCCGCGATTTCCGCCTTCACGGAACGATGCAGATCGTCGAGCCCGATGCTTTCCTGTTTGGCGCGGATGGCCGCCTGGCTGATCTGCGATTTGACGCGGTTGCCGTTGAATACCGGCACCGCTACCTGCACGCCGATGAACGACGTCCGCGGCCACACATATTGACCCAGTTTCACATTATCTGCCTGCGCCTGCAATTGGTATTGCCCGATCGCCATCACTTTGGGGATACGTTCCGATTTTGCGACGGCAAGCGCCACCTGGCTTTTTTCGACAGTCAGCTTACGGATGGCGATATCGTTGCGGCTTTGCGCGGCCGTTGCCTGCGCCTGCGCCAGTTCGGAAGCGCCCGCATCTTCACCGGAAATACCGAGATTGTCGGTAAGGGCGATGACGTCTGCCTCATCGAGCCCGATGAGCCGCTTCAGCCGGATGCCCGTTACTTCGACCTGATTATCGAGATAGGAAATGGAGGACCTGAGATTCTCAACGGAGATGAAAGCCCGCAGGGTATCGGCTTTCAGGCTTCTGCCCTGTGCATAGAGCGAGCGGGTATCAGCCAGCGCCTTCTCGTTCCTGGCGAGGCTTTGCCGCTGCAATCCGATCTGCGACTGCATGAACAGCATATCGAGATAAGTGATGGAAATCTGTTCGCCGAGGGCGCTTTGCAGTTCGGCGGATTTTTCCTGCTGGATGCGCTCGTCGTACAGCGCGGCTTTCGTTTGCCGCCTCGCTGTTTCGTTCAGCAAAGGCTGGCTGGCGGAAATGAGCCCGTTGACAGCGTTCTTCCCGCCAACGGCCACGTCCTGCACCGGTTTCGTCGTTCCGGCGAAATACCCCGGCAGAAAAATCACCTGCCGGTCGAAGTAATGCTGATACCCGGCGCCTGCATTCACGCTGGGCAGGAGCTGGCTGCGCACTTCGCGGGTCACGCTTTGCTGGCGCGCCTCTTCCAGCGTTTGTATCTGCACCTGCCGGTTGGCCGTTGCGGCGAGCGACAGGGCTTCGGAAAGACTCATCTTTCTTACCGCCTGTCCCCGGCTGCCAACCGCCAGCAGCAGCAAGGGTATGATGTATGTTATCAGTTTCATGATTGGATTATTTGGATATGATGGATCAGGCGTATATGGTTTCCGCTTCAACCGGCGCTTCTTCTTCAACCGGTTCTACCCTTCGTTTGCTGCCAGACAGGTAGGAATACACCGCCGGGATGATGAACAGGGTGAGGATCCCAGCGAAAATGAGCCCTCCCGCGATAACGATCCCCAGCGATTGCCGGCTGTTGTGCGTCATGGCGATGGGCAGCGCCCCGAATATCATGGCCAGCGAGGTCATCAGAATGGGCCTGAAGCGCTGCTCCGCGGCCTGAATGGCGGCTTCGTACTTCGAAAGGCCGGTGTCCTTCAGATGGTTGGCGAATTCGACGATGAGGATGCCGTTTTTGGTGATAAGCCCCACCAGCGTAATGATCCCGATCTGGCTGAATACGTTCAGGCTCTGGCCGAACCAGCTCAGGCTGAGAATGGCGCCGGTTACCGCCATGGGCACCGTGAGCATGATGATGAGCGGATCGCGCAGGCTTTCGAATTGCGCCGCGAGGATCATGTAAATGAGCAGGAGCGCCAGTATGAGCGTGAACCGGATGTTCCCCTGGCTTTCTTCATAATCCCTCGACTGCCCCGCCAGCGATGTCTTGAAATTGGCGCCGAGCACGGTTTGCTGGATGTGTTTCATCTCTTCGATCCCTTCGGCCAGGCTCACTCCGGGCGCCAGGCCTGCGGAAACGGTAGCGGAAGTGTATTGGTCGTAGCGGTAGATCGCCGCCGGACTGATGCTCTCCCGGATCGTTACCAGGTTATCCAGCGAAATCATGTCGCCGCTGGCGGAACGGACGTAGATGGAGCGAAGGTCCCCGGTCTTGCTGCGGTTTTCCTTCTCCAGCTGGCCGATCACTTCGTATTGACGGTCGTTCCGCAAAAAGTACCCGTACCGCTGGCCAGACAATGAAAGCTGCAGCGCCCTGCCCACTTCCTGGATGGAAACGCCCATGAGCGCTGCCTTCTGCCGGTCGATGCTGATTTGCAGTTCGGGTTTGTTGATCTTGAGGTCTGCATCCACGAACATGAGCTTTTTACTTTGCCGGGCCGCCTGCAGGAATTTGTTCAATGCGCCGGAAACCGTGTCGAGATTGGCGCCCTGCAGCACGAACTGCACCGGCATCCCGCCACCGTACCGCGTACCGATGGTCGGCGGTAAATATGGGAATAACAAAAGCCCCCGGAAATTACCGGATGCGGCCGCATATTGGTTATACAGGTCTTGCACGGAAGCCTTGCGGGCTTTGGGCTCTTTCAGGTAAATGCTCTGCACAGCGAAACTGGTGGGCGCCGGCGCCGGAATGAAGGAAACGGCCACCATGGAATAGGTTTGATACAGCCCGTCCGTAGAATCGTTGACGTATTTGCCCACGGCGGTCATCTGTTTTTTCATATAGTCGAACGAAACGCCTTCCGGGGCAATGGCGATCAGGCTCATGTTGGAACGGTCTTCCACCGGCGCCAATTCCGACGGCAGTTTTTTACCGACAAAATAAATCAGCACGCCGGCGCCAACGAGGAACACCCAGGCCAGCCAGCGCGCTTTCATAAAGCCTTTCAGCAAATGTGCATAGCCATTGTTGAGCCAGAGGAAGAACGGTTCCGTTTTACGGTGCAGCCAGTTGGGGCGGTCTTGCTTCTTCAGCAAATATGCGCTCAGCATGGGCGACAGCGTCAGCGCCACGAAAGCCGATACCAACACTGATCCGGATACCACGATAGCGAACTCCTTGAACAATTGTCCGCTGATACCGCCCATGAACACGATCGGCAGGAACACCGCGGCGAGCGTGATGGTGGTCGATATCACCGCGAAATAGATCTCCTTCGATCCCTTGAACGCCGCCTGAACGGGCGTCATCCCCTCTTCCACCTTTTTATAGATGTTTTCCAGCACCACGATCGCATCGTCGACCACCAGTCCGATGGCGAGCACCAGGCCCAGCAGCGTGAGCACGTTGATGGAAAACCCGGCCACGTACATGATGAAAAACGCAGACAGGATAGACACGGGAATGGCCAGCACGGGGATGATGGTAGAACGCCAGTCGCGGAGGAACAGGAAAATGATCAGCACCACGAGCCCGAAAGCGATGAAGAGCGTTTCTTCCACTTCCTTGATCGACTCGCGGACGGGTTTCGTGAAATCGAACCCTACGATGAGCCGGTAATCTTTCGGCACTTCTTTCCGCAACTGATCGAGCCGGCGGTAGAATTCATCTACCACTTCGATGGCATTGGCGCCCCGCTGGATCTGGATAGCGATGCCCACGCCCACGCGGTTGGCGTTCCCGGTTTCGTTGATGATGGCCGTACGTTCGTTCAGTTCGCCGAGCTCGGCGTAACCGATGTCTTTGAGGCGGATGACGGAAGCGCCGGTCTGTTTGACGATCATTTCGTTGAACTCGGCAGTGGTGGTGAGGCGGCCCATGGTGCGCACGCTCAGTTCTGTGCTGCTGCCTTCAATCTTTCCCGCCGGCAGGTCCATGTTCTCGCGCAGCAGCGCCTGGCGGATATCTTCCGGCGACAGTTTATATGCCGCAAGTTTTACGGGATCGAAGCGGAGGCGCATGGCGTATTTATGTTCGCCGACCACGGCCACGCGGTTGATGCCGGGGATGGATTGCATTCGGTCTTTGATCACCGTAGACGCGAGGTGGCTGACTTCTTTAATGTCTTTGGTATCGCTTTCCACTTCGAGGAAAGCCACGAGGTTATCGGGCGAGCTGGCTTTTTCCACGATGGGCGGATCTACGTCGGCGGGCAATTGGCTGCGCGATTTGGCGACTTTGTCGCGGACGTCGTTCAGCGCGTCTTCCAGGTCTACTTCCCGGTTAAATTCCACGGAGATGATGCTGGCCTGTTCGCGTGATTCGGAGGAAATGGTGCGCACGCCGCCGGCTTCCGCCAGCGATTCTTCGATGGGCCGGGTGATCTTGGAGGCGATCACGTCCGGACTGGCGCCGGGGTAAAAAGTGACGACCGAGATCACCGGGGCTTCCGTGAGGGGGAATTCGCGGATGCCGAGCTGTTTGAGGCCAACGAGCCCCAGGATGACGATGAGTAAGGAAAATACGCCTCCCAGCACCGGCTTTTTTATACTAAGCGATGGTAAATTCATAACAGAGATGATTAGAAATGATTATTTGGACGCAACCGCCACGGCCGCTGCGCCGTTGCCCAGCCGAAGCGTGTTCGACACGATGATGCTGTCGCCGTTTTGCAGGCCGGATGTAATAATGGCCTGTGATTCCGTTCTGTTACCGATGGAAACGGGGGTGATCTGTGCCGTTCCGCCTTTCAGCACGTACACGGCATAGCCATCTCCGCCGGGCAGCAAAGCCTCCGTGGGTATAGCGATCCCTTTCGTGCCGGCATCGGCGGTAGAGAAGAGGATTCTGGCGGAAAGGCCCGCCCGCAGCCGGTTCCCGGCGTTATTCGCAAGTGCCTGTACGAGCATGCTCCGGTTGGCGGCATCTACACCGGGCTCGGTGGCTTTGATGGTGGCTATGTGCTCATCCGGACCGAGCTCTGTCGTGAAACGCACCGTGGCGCTGGTTTTGATAAGGGGAAGATATTTCTCCGGCACGGAAAAATTGATCTTGACCTGCTGCTGGTCTTGCAGGCTGACGAGCTCCGTATTCGGCGCCACGTAAGCACCGGCCACTACTTTCGTGATACCGATCCTGCCGCTGAAAGGCGCGGTGACTAATGTTTTGGCGAGACCGGCCTTCAGTATTTCCTGCTGTGCTTCCAGCACCTGGAGGCGGGTGGCCACTTCGTCGTACTCCTGCTGGCGGACGGTCTCCGTTTTGAGGAGCGCGGCCAGGCGGCGTTCGGTCAGTTGCGCCATTTTCAGTTCGGCCGTCAATTGTTTAAGCCGCGCCTGCAGATCGGCGTCGTTCAGTTTATAGAGCACCTGCCCCGCAGATACCATCGAGCCGTCCTGGAAACCCACTTGCAGCACGCGTTCCGCCACTTCACTTTTGATCGTCACTTCCCGGAAAGGGACCGTGGTGCCGGTGATCACTTCATGCTGCGCGATGTCTTGCTCCTGCGCAACGATGACATCGACCGGGAGCGCCGGCGCGGCGGAAGGGCCGGCAGCAGCTTGCGCAGCGGCGGATTTGCCATCGCCGCAGGCGGTGAGCAGGGTCATGAGGGCTGCCGATGAAAATATGACCGGATAGATTATTTTTTGAAACATAACATTTGCGATTAACGTGATGATTTATGATCACAAATGTAGATGTCGGGAAAGCCCTTCCCATTACACAATAAAAGGTAAGGTTTATAAAATTTCCATGGCGAACGGTAAAAAGTGCTGCAACAGCAAACCCTTTACCACAGGCACTTACAGCAGATATAACAATAGCAGTACCGCGCCGATTTTTTAAATCAGCGCGGCGTGTTCGTCCGTCAATAATTACCGGTGTAAATTACCCCGCTTCGAAAAGCGGCGGTTGCATTATTATGGAAAAGACTTGCATAATTCGGGAAACCACGTCCCGTTACATAAATAATAAAGGCAAGGTTTTCGCCTTGCCTTTACTTCCGCGCATTTGCGGAATCGATCTTTTCATTCAGCCAACGGATCATCATTTGTCTGTCGCCGGGCGACAAATCCGCGGAATCGTGCATCCAGATATACGACCGCAGCGGCATCCCGCCGGTTTCCAGCTGTTCCCGGATCCTTTTCAGCTTGGTGCGCCGGCGCTTGGCGGAATAAGTTCCGTACTCGTGGAAGTTCAGGTCGTCCTTGCCTTCCCTGACGTGATGGTCGAGGAACCAGGTAACCGGCTGAACGCGGGCGTACCACGGGTAGCGGGTGTTATTGCTGTGGCAGTCGTAGCATGCGGCCTGTAAGATGGCGTGTATTTTCGGGGGAACTTCGTATACGTTCGTGAAATCGTCCGGAAAAGGTGGATTCGCCTTGTTGGGTGCCGGCTTGAAGAACTGGATGATCAAAAACGCGACCAGCACCCCTATTAATGATAGTTTCAATATGCGCATGCGTTGCCGTTTGCCATCGTCCCGGGTGGCTGTCTTCTGTTTGACAGCTCCCCGGGATGACGGATGATGGATTATTTGATCACTTCTTCTACGCTTCCGCAGGTCAACATTTTGCTGCCGAAGTACGGGTTCTTAATGTCTTTCACTTCGCTCAGCCAGCGTGCGCCTTTGTCTTCGTTAGCCATTGGGCAAAAATCGCGGTACAGCGGGCGGCCGCCGCCGAAGGCTTTCACGAGTGCGTATACGTCTTCGCTCATGTCAACGAAATGTTCGCGCTGGTGGTGGATGTTTCCGGCGTTTTCGCTGATATGTTCGGCGTGTTCTTTCAATTCGTCTTTATTCTCAGCGAATACAGGTTGCTGTGCGGTGGTGAGGAGCGATGCGTCTACCCCGGCCAGCGCCGCGGCCATGGCTTTGCCGGCTTTGGCGGTTTCTTCGGCGTTATCGGCGGCGAGCCCGTTCTTAATAGCCAGGTACTGATCGATCACGGTGTTCAGCGAAGCGGCAACTTTTGAGTCGATGTCTGTGAACTGCGGGGTGATCTCCGTTACGGCCTTTTCGTCTGTTGCGGCCGGTGTTTGAGCAGTGGCACCGGAGTCGGCGGTGCTTTGTCCTTCTTTAGAGGTTGTGCCGGAATTGTTACATGCGGCGAAAGTTAAACTGGCGATAGCCAGGGCACCGAAGATGCTTTTTTTCATTTTCTCTGGTTTGATGTTGAACAATTGTTGTTATGAAGAAGATTTGGGATGAAAAGCACGATGGAACACGCCATCATGAGCGCATGTTATTTGCGCGATGACAATTAGCAGGAAGGAACGCTTCCTGGGATTCGATCAATGATGTTTCGGGAATTACCGGCGCGGCGACAGTATGCCGCTACAACGAACGCGCGGTTGGTTTCGGGGAGAGTTTAAATCCGGAAAGTGCAGTGCAGCACGTGGGTAAGTACTTTTTGACTTCGTGGAGGGGCATGGCCGACGGGCACTACCCTATCCTGTAAAATGGGCCGAACGGTATGGGAAAAACAGGCCGGGAGCGCCGTAGCGGCTACATCCCAATGTAAAAAAGCGAAAGCGAACTCAACCCTTTTCTGGTCTTTCTCCAGTTTTACGGTTTTGTGGACATCCTTGCAGCAGTCTTTGCTGCAGGCGTCTCCCGGGGCGGATGCGCATTTGCTGCAAGGCCTGGCTTCATCATGCCAAAGCGCAACATCCACGAGCTCCCCCATACAATAATGCATGTGCAACGTAGCGCCGGTAGAGGTACCGACGTAGAGGACAGCCAATATCAGGGTGAGCAGCTTTTTCATCCGGAATAAAAGTAATGGGAATTCCTGAATGGATTGTTACATAATTTCGAAACGCTGGCTACGTTTCAAACACCAATAATTGTTTGAAAATTACCGGGCCGCGTGCTTCCACATATCCCGGACCGGCCACAGCGCCCGGAGGTACAGCACAAGGGCAAGAAGCAAAAATGCCATGATCGAAAACAGCATCAAATCCACACTGAAAATCAGGACCGCAGGCGCCAGCAGCACAACGTCGACCACGGAAACCACCAATGCTAGGCTGATGGCTCGGCGGGATCGAAGGAATAGTGCCACCGAGGCCACCATATTACATAATATTAACAGCAACAGGAAAACCAAAATCAGGTCTACCCACTCTAGTGAATGGGAAGGCCCGCCATTCTTATGTACCCAGCGGTTGAAAAAAAGCCCTTCGGCGATGGTCCATCCATGGTATCCTGCAGTTAACAGAATGATTCCTGCAATGAGATAAGCCCAGGGCGGCAGCAGGTTTCGCCGGCGCAGGTTATGCGATTCAGTCGGACAATCAGACATCATGCGTATTTTCATTTGTCGGGAACCTCGCTCTGCGGCGCAATATCCCAATCCCGGCGTATTTTCCAAAGACCGCGGAGGTATAGCAGGGTAATCGTCAACACGAACACATCGATCCCCACGAGCGTCCAGATTTTCATCCGGTAAAAAAACAAGTCGTATGCCAGTAGTGTGATAAAAACAAGAAAAACGCCGGCAGAAGTCAGCAACGACCACCATACAGCCCAATCAGATTCCATGAGGAGCCCTGCCGCGGCCACGCCACAACACACGCCCAGTATCGAACAGATCAACATCACACCTTCGTCGACCCCGAATGCAGACCTGAACAGCATACTAAGCCCTATGATGAGGAACAGCAGCGATAGCATAACGATAATAGTTGCGAGGCCTCGCATCCATTTCGGCAACAGGTCTGCCCGGCAATTGGAATCACCGAAAGAATTGGGCAGCAAATCGTCTGTATGCATGTAGTTGGTCATAGTCTGGGATATGCAGGGATGAGGGGAATCAGGTCATTTCCATGCTCCGGGCCGCCCGTTCCGCCAGCTTTTATGGATTCGAAAAACGTGGATCAGCCATGCGGAAACAGCCAGCGCCCAAAAGATCATTATAAATATAGTAAATAATTCATATACCCCAAAGCCTCCGATGATATTAAATAGCATGGCGATCACCAGCAGGGCTCCTGTTGCCATTCCCCAACGCGTCGCGGATTTTTGAAAAACGAAAAACAGGCATGCGGGAATGATGGGCAAAATATGGAATGCCTGTTGAAAAACGACATAGTACAACCAGTCATCCGGCAAATAGCGCAGAATAGGGTCCATATCCTGATCATGATAAATGATGCTCTGCTGGATGATCGTAAATATGCCGTGGATGCCTGAAAGGATGATTATAACATTGATAATCAGAAACCACCCCGGCATGAGTTGTCTGCGTATTGCGGGCGTGACCGTATTAATCGCAGAAAGCACTTCCACTTCCTTATTTACTTTCATACTTATCGCTTTTTGTACGTGGACGCAGTTTCCACTGCCCCTGGATGAGGAACAGGCGAACACTGAAGGCCAGTTGCAGTATGGTAAACGGAAGCACTACATAGATCGCACGCCACGAACCCTCGTCCGTAAAGCAAACAACGACGGACAATAACATGAGCAACGACACCACCACCGCAGGCGCTACCGTGAAATTGACAGCCTGCCGCCAACTGCACCAGATCAAAACACAACCCGCCACCAGGGCGGCAAACATGAAAACGACAAGCGACATGACAAACGAAAACCATTTTTTGTATATCGCATCTTCCTTTCCCTGCAATGTTTCCTGAATCGTAAAAATGCCGATGCACATGCACAGCACATACAATAAAACCAGGAGCCCCATCAGCAGGTGCATCCACAGCGGCACGAGCGTGGCGCGCGGCGGTACCTGGAGCCGTATACTGGCCAGGAGGTCGCGGGTCAACATACCTGTAGATTTACATTCTTCCATGATGTGAGATACTTGATGTCGTTCAACGGCTACGTTCCTTTCCTGCTTTTCAGCACATGAACAGCCGGCGTAAAAATTGGTTATCTAACAACGATCGCTTCGGCCCATTGCTTCCGGATACGGAAACAATGTACGACCGCAGCAGTAACGGCCACGAAGTGGAGCATAACGAATATCAACAGCCAGTCGCTGGTCACGGGAGCTAACATGCAACCCACTGCCGACAAAACCGCCACCAGCAGCACCGCGATCAGTACCGGAAGCCCAAGCTTCATGGCGTAAGCGGATTGCATGAAAAACAAAATGGATGCGGCAATCGTGGCCCCGGCGTATAGCATATACACCGCATATATGATCATCGTGACGTTGTAGTCGACATTGAACATCGACTGATTGCCACGCAAAGCCACCATGCCAAACAGCACTCCGAAAAACTGGAGCAGATATACAAAGCCGAGAAAACCCAGGCTGAGCTTAAACCAGCCGGGCATGAGCGTGGATCGGTAGGTAAAATCCAGGAGATCGTCTCCCTGGAGCAAGTCTTCGGTAGGATTCGTGTCCTGCATGTCTATTCGGTATAAGGGATAAAAATTCGTCGGGGGAAATTATACAATTACGACTTCGATGCCCATGTCTTCCAGCAATTTCACCATGTGCTCGGAAATTCCTTTGTCGGTAATGATCTGATCTACTTCTTCGAGACGGCAGATCCGGCCGAAACCGCGTTTCCCGAATTTGGAAGAGTCTGCCAGTACGATAGTTTTCTGCGCGGCGCGGATCATCTGCTGATTGAGATGCGCTTCCGCGATGCTGGTGGTGGTGAGGCCGAATTCCACGTCGATCCCGTCTACCCCCAAAAAGAGTTTGGAGCAGGAAAAGTCTTCGAGGATTTTTTCGGCATAGGGCCCGGCTACAGACGATGAATTATTGCGGATGACGCCGCCGAGCTGCACCACTTCGATCTCGTGGTAACGGTTCAGTTCCAGCGCCACGTTCAGGGCAGAAGTAATGATCATGAGCGGCCCCCTGGGCTGGATGTGCTTGGCCAGGGCCAGCACAGTAGTCCCCGATGCAATGATGATGGCATCGCCAGGAACAATAAGAGAAGCGGCCATTTTGCCGATGTTGTGCTTCTCCTCCCGCTGGATCTTTTCCTTTTCGTTAACGGGCTTGTCGTTCGTATAGGGATTCTGGATGGTGGCGCCGCCATGGGAACGGTAGAGGAGCGACTTATCTTCCAGCAGCTTCAGGTCCTTTCGGATAGTTACGCCCGAAACGTCCAGTTCCTTGCACAGTTCCACGACATTAACATATCCTTTTTCATACAATCTGCCCAAAATGAATTTGTGCCGCTCCGCGATATTAATTATAGACATTGGGTATTTTATTTCGGTTAAACGTAGAACATCCAGTTACGGTATATTGAATATCAATCTTTTCTCGTCTGATAGCTGGTTGAAGATGGCCCAAATTACGGCAGTTTTTCCGAATTACGGCCATGCCCTCCGCGGCGTAATATAACTTAATATTCGCTTAACCAGCAGGAATCAAGCACTTACGTTGCCCAATTTTTCCTGTGACCTCCCTTTCATACCGTCATCGTGATCTTCCCCCGGCTCCCGGGTTTATTTCGTAAAATACTTTCAATTTATTTACTTTTATTTTATTTTTACTAGTTTTGAAGCGAAACGAAAGCAACTAAAGCTAAAATCGAACTTATATACAATACCGGGTCACCGGTTGAGGGAAACGGGAATCATGCTTATGAGAGAATAATAATCAGTTTTTTTGTGAAGACCGACGCCCCGGGGCGAGCCTGGTGAACAGGCGGCGTGCAGATGCGCCCCCGGTTAAATTGTATCCGTTCTATTGATCATACATAGATTGGAGTAACGTGGAAAAAAGAAAAAGCGGAGTGTTCCCACTCCGCTTTTCGTGTTTTTACAGCGCCTGTTGCATGACGCCGACCAGTATTTTCTTTGCACCGTCGGTAAGGGAAGCGGGCGCCGTCAGCGAATCGCCCGGCACGAAGTGCCGCTTGAAGGCCTGGATGGCGGCTGTGGTATCCTGGAGATCGTACCCTATCAGGCGGAGCGCCTGTAAATGGCTGAAGTTCTCCGGCACTGCGATGCGCGCGGTATCGCCGTACCATAACCCGAATCCTTTATCCGCGAGCCGGTTCCAGGGGAACTGGGCGCTGGGGTCGTTTTTCCGGCGGGGCGCAATATCGCCATGACCGATGAAGTTGGCAGCAGGGATGTTGTAGCGATGCTTCAGGGTATCGAGCACCACCAGCAGGCTGCGTACCTGCAGACTGTCGAACGGTTCGAACCCGTTATTGTCCAGCTCGATGCCGATGGAAATGGAATTAATGTCGGTGATGCTGCCCCATTTCGATAATCCGCCGTGCCATGCGCGGAGATAATCGTTGAGCATGTGATGCACGGTGCCGTCCCTGCAAATCACGTAATGCGCGCTTACCTGCGTGCGCTCGAGCGTGAACGTGCGCAGCGTTTGCTCGCAGGAATTCTGCGCCGTATGATGGATGATAACGTAATTGGGTTTGCGCAGGTTGAAGTTGACGGTGCCCGCCCATACTGGCGGTGCAACGGCCGATACGGCGATATTGTCTGGCTGGGCTTTCACTACGCCCGACCAGCGTTTCGCTTCCGTGCGGTATACTTTATTGGTGGCTTTGTAAGGCTGCGGCGAACAGGCACCTATAGCCGTTACTGTTGTTACGATCAGTAGTTTTTTCCACATCCCTAAATCTACGAAAATTAACAGAGAACCGTTGTTAACTATGGCCCCGGGTATTGTCCGGATGGCGATAATTTCCGTTCTTTGAGGCCTCTATGAGAACTTTTACTTTGTATACCCTGAAAATCTGGCTCATTGCTGCGCTACCCCCATCTTTGTATGTCTGCTGGTATTATGGTGCATTTACGATCGCGCTGGAGCAGCAGGACAAATTCCTTTTCAACACCTTTACGTATATGGGGCCGGCTGCCGTATTCGCGGGCTTTTGCATGAAACAATTGTATGCTGCCCACATCGGCGAATATCAGCGCAAGGCTATGATCTGGCTTTGCAATGTGATGGGCCTCGTTCCGGTAACGGTGCTCGCGGGCAATTCGGAGCCCGGTATGGTGACCATTTTCCTGTTGTACCTTTCCTCTACCGTTGCCATACTGGCCGTAAAAGCCCCCTCGGCCCGGCAAACCCCGCTCCAGCTGCCGCTCCACGGCCGCCACATCACCCTCAGGCCCGATCACGAGATCAATCCCTGGCGCGGGATGGTCGTTTCCGGCATCCACACCCTTCCCATCCGCCTCAAGCTCGACCGGAACGCCCCCTACCCCCAGCTCGAATGCCATTCCCTCGAAAAAGAAGATATTTTCCACCTCATCGCAGATTTTGTACCCGTCAGGGTCAGCGCCTGCCTGCCGGGAAAAAGCGAGCCCCTCTTCTCGGCCATCCTTGAAATCGACCATTCCCTCAACTAAGCGGCGCATTTTTTGCGGCATACGGCTGCCAGACGCCGGTCCCACCGAATTTTTCTGTAATTTCCGGGGTCTGATCGTCTTGATAAACAGCTGAATATGTCTCACCTACTGTCGCCCCTTCGCACCGTGCTCATCTATTTTGCAGCCGGCGTACTTTGGATTTTGCTGACGGATTCCCTCCTGCAATGGCTTGCGGAGCATTCGCCCGCGCTCTTGCTGGGCGGTCAGTATGCCAAGGGCTTCCTTTTCGTGCTCCTTTCTTCCATCATGCTGTTCTGGCTCCTGTCCAAATCGCGCGGCTCGGTGCGCCGGCTGGAAATGGCCTACATCCGCGTGTTCCGCGAAAGCCCCCAGCCCATGTGGATCTACGACCGTAAAACGCTCGAATACGTGGATGTGAACGACGCCGCCATTCACCTGTACGGCTATACGCTGGAAGAATTCCTGAATATGACCATCCTCCAGGTACGCCCGAAGGAAGAAATCCAGAAAGTGCTCGACGCCACGCGTTTCGCCACTACCGGCTTCCAGAACTTCGGCACCTGGAAGCACCTGAAAAAAGACGGCACCCTCATTTTCGTAGACATCCGCACCTTCGGCACGCACTACAAAGGCCGCGAAGTGGAGATCGTTTCCATTTCAGACGTTACCGACAAACACATCGCCTTCGAAGCCCTTTCGCGCCAGGAGCTGCTGCTCAATTCCATCATGAACAGCACCGACGATCTCATCTGGGCGGTAGACGACCGCAAGACCTACACCGCTTTCAACAATTCTTTCCGCGACATCATCCACCAATACACCGGGCACGAAGTACATGTGGGCGACCCGCTCCTTCCCGGCGCCAATGAAGCCGAAGCCCTCCGCTGGCAACAGTATTACGATCGCGGCCTCCAGGGCGAGGCGCACACCGTGGAGGAAACGCGCGAACTGAATGGGATCGGCGTGTCCGTCGCGGAAATCCATTTCCGGCCCATGCGCAAACAGCAGCGCGTGGTGGGCGTATCGTGCTTCGCGCGGGACATTACCGAGCGCAAACAACAGGAACTGAGCCTGCAAAAGGCGCTCGACCGCTACGACATGGTTTCCTTTGCCACCAGCAACGTGATCTGGGATTACGATCTGGTCACAAACTCCATGCACTGGAACAACAACCTCGCCACCAAGTTCGGCCACCGGAAGGCGGATGAAACGGAAGACTGGTGGGAACGGCATGTGCATCCGGAAGACGCGCCCATGATCATCAGCGGCCTGAAACTGGCCATCGCGGAGAAACGCACGACGTACGCGGCGGAGTACCGCTTCCTTTGTGCCGACGGGCAATACCGGCACGTTTTCGACCGGGTGTACATCAGCTATGGCGAAGAAGGCCATCCCATCCGAATGATCGGCGCGATGGAAGATATCGAAGACAAAAAACTGTACGTGGAAGAGCTCCAGAAAGTGGCACATATGAGCTCGCACAGCCTGCGCCGGCCCGTGGCGTCGATGCTGGGCGTGGTAGGCCTCATCAATAAAGACAACCTCACCGATCCCGCCAACCTCCCGCTGCTGGCGGGTATCGAAAAAATAGCGAAAGAGATGGACGAGATCATCCATACCGTGGCGGATAAATGCAACCGTATTTTCCAGGGCGTGGAAGATAAATGAAAAAAGCCCCCGCACGGGAGCCTCGTTCACTTGTACGATTAGCCGGCCATCAGGATTAAAGAAAGAATTGGTTAAAATCGTACAATTGTGGGATGCCGCGGCGCCGGCCGAATGGTTAATTTCCGGCTGCAAAACTTCCACTATGCGTAATTGCAGTTTCCTGTGCCTGATCGTCGCATTTTGCAGCCTGGGATGCAACAGCGGCACAACTCCGGCCAATTTTCAGCAAGAAATATTGATCAATGATCCGGGAATGCACCTGTCGGCAGTCTACCCCGATTCCACCCAATTCCATTTCGAATATCAGGCGGGCGGGATTTCCGGCAGATCACAATCGCTTACATTGTTACCGGCGATTATGCGTGTAAGCTGGTATGATCGCGATTTTGCGTTCGTGACCGTCAGCTGCGGCACTTCCTGCGTTCTTGGGTACCTTCAGCCGTTGAACGGCAGGGATAGCGCACAGCTTTATTTCCAGCCATTGTTTACCGACCGGGAAAAGCAACTGATCGTGAACACGGATGATGGAAAACTGCAGGTCGAGAACTACAGGACACGCCGTCGTGTCTTTTACAAGCATGAACTACCGCCACCTTATGACATGGCATTCATCGACAGCATCCGGCTGGAAGGCCCCTACGCCGTGGTTTATTACAATATCGAGGGGGAACACCGGAAAACTGTCCGTATCAACGTATCGGCGCTCCTGGCCCCTCATTAGCTGGCGGGGGTGTGGGCGGTCAGCCGTTCGCTGCGCCAGTTGCGGTCGTAATACACGAAAAAGTACAGCCAGATGGTGCGGCTCAGGCGCATGAGGAGCGGTTGCATGAATACCAGCAGCACGGCGTTGACGCCCAGCCAGTAGAGCACGCTGTTATCGTGGAGACTAAACCCCAGCAAAACCCACCAGGCCACAAAGGTGGCTACGGACAGGGCGATGGACAGCGCATAGCTGACGTAGCCCGTTCCGAAAAAGAAGCCGGTTTCCGGTTCACTGAGCTGGCCGCATTCGGGGCAGCGTTCGTTCATTTTCATGAAAGCGCCCAGTTTGTAGGGGTTGGATTCTACGAAGAGCCGGCCCCTGCGGCAGCGGGGGCATTTGTTCTGCAGGGCGCTGAGGATTACGTTCGGTTTATGGTCGTTTCTTTCGGCACACATATTTTTCAGTTTAGACTTTTTCTGAATTCTTCCGGCGATTGCCCGGTGTATTTTCTGAAGAACCGCGAGAAGTAGCTGTTATCGGGGAAATTGAGCTCCCCGGCTATTTCGGAGACGGACTTCTGTTCGTTGGTGAGGAGGCGTTTGGCTTCCAGCAGTACGCGTTCGCGGATCACGTCTCCGGCCGTTTTGCCGAGGAGGTCCTGACAGAGGGCGTTGAGGTGGTTGGGTGTGATGTAGAGCTGTTCGGCATACTCGCGGGGCAGGCGCATGGAGCGGTAATGGCGGTTGATGAGCGCCATGAAGTTCCGCAATACGAGCTGTTTTTGCTGGGGAACGCCGGGCTCGCCGTCGCGGGCGATGTGGCGGTCTGTTTCCAGGAACAGTTGGAGCAGCAGGGCGCGCACGAGATCGGGCTCGTTATCGTCTCCCGCCTGCAGCACCTGTTCGAATACCGAACGGATGGCGGGGCGGAGCTTTTCGGGGATGGCCATTACCTGGTCTGCGCTTTGTCCGGAAAAGAACGGGAAGCGGTCGAGGTAATCCGGGTTGGCGAGGAAAGAGCGGAAGAACGCGGTCGAAAAATGGACGACAAACCCGTCGGTTTCCGGGCCAAAGTGCCAGGAATGGACCTGGCCTGGGGCCATGAAGTACATTTGCCAGGGCTCTACGGGATAGCGGGTGAAATCCAGTGTATGGGAGCCGCTGCCGCCGGTAAAAAGCACCAGGTGGTAAAACGAGTGGCCGTGCTGCTGGTGAACGCGCTGGTAGTTCTTCTTCAGGTAGGAACCGAGGCGCTCCGTGAGCAGGTCCGGGTGGCTGTGACCGTCTGAAACGGTGCAAATATCGTATACCGGGATGGAAGGTTTCATGACATCACAAAGGTACGGCACAGTCGTTAGCGGTACTTTTCACATTTGGGGCTTTTATGGTACTTTTTACCGGAAGCGGAGAAATTACCCGTTTGGTAGCGGGGAAATGGTATCATTGCGGCCTAAATCCGTTACCTGCATGAATGCATATAAAGAAGTTACCATATACTTTGGGCTTACCGATGAAAAAGACATTTCCCTGGCCGATATCCTGACTTGCATCCCATTGGGGGAGCGGCGGGAATGGGCGTTGCTGCATATGGAGGCATTGGGGCACCCGGAGGATCTGGATGTACTGAAGTTCCAGTCGGAGGCCGAGATCCATGGGATCGTTTATGGGTGGGATGCGTTGCAGCAGATGCAGGACCGTTTTGCGCAGGTGATTGAAATGATGGTTGTGGGCGGGGAACGGGTGAGCCATTTGAGGAAGGCGATGCCTTTCGAAGAGATATTGGAGGCGGCCGAATATGTGGTGGAGTTGGTGGACGGAGGGTTCTGGGTGGTTCATACCCGGAATGAGCAGGTTGTCAACAATATCTGTGGGAGGTTCCCGCGCGTGGAGGTGGTGGAGATCTAGTGGCTATGGGAGTTGGGGACGGAGGGTTCTCGCTGGTTCATACCAGGAGTGAGCAGGTTGTCAATAATAACTGTGGGAGATTCCCGCGCGGAGGTGGTGAAGCTTTGATGCCCAGGGCCTTAGTTGCTATAGAAATCGAAGGGATAGAGGGTTCAGCCTGGTTCATTTCTGAAACAAAACGGCGATCGGAAATTTTTGTGGGAGATTGTTATTATAGGAAGACTTAGGGTTTGATATATGAGACACTTACCTTTCTATGGAAATTGGAGTTCAGGAAAGGGCTGGTCAATTCATTTCCGAATCGAACCAGCGCTCGGAAATTTCAGGGGAAGATTACCAAAGGCGGAGATCTTGGGAGTTTGATACAAGCGGAACTTACCTTTCTATGGAAATTAGAGTATAGAAAGGGACTGATCAATTCATTTCCGAATCGAACCGGTGATCAGCAATTTCAGAGGGAGATTGCATCGAGCGGAGGTCTTGGGAAATTGAAATTCGAGGAACCTGGATGTCTAATTCCATGAAAACTGAACGAATGGATGGAAATAGCTTGACTCCTACCTTTGAAGACGGTGTTAACCCAATATCCAACGGGCCCATTTTTCCAACTCCGCGGGAATTCGCTAAATTCACGGTAGTTATGGATATTAAAGAACAGCTCCGCCAGCATTTTTTACAGATCGTCAGCCTCACGGATGAGGAGTTCGAATACGTATGGACACACTTCACTTTTAAAAAGTACAGGAAAAGGCAGTTTCTCATCCAGGAAGGCGATACCGTCAAGTACCATTACTGGGTGGCGAAGGGCCTGATCAAGTCCAGCTATACCGATGAATCGGGTAAGGAACACATTCTCCAGTTTGCCATGGAAGATTGGTGGATATCCGACTACCAGGCGCTTTACAACCATTCTCCCGCTTCTTTGACGGTAGATTGTATTGAGGACAGCGAGGTGCTGGCGCTTTCCGACGAAGACCGTCAAAAACTAACCCGGGAAATACATGCTTTCTCGAATTTCTTCTTACAGAAGAAAAACGGCGGATATGTCGGTCTCCAGCAACGGATATTGCTGCTGCTATTCAAAAATCCCCGCGAACGATACGAGCGATTGCAGCAATTACAGCCGCGCCTGTTGCAAAGGGTTCCGAAGGTATTGCTGGCTTCTTATCTGGGTGTTTCCAGGGAAAGCCTTAGCAGATTGTATCAGGGCGAGTTGTGAGCTAATTGACTTCAAATCATGTCTTCTATGACCCATCAAGCTAATCTATAACGATAGGAATCAGCTAAGCGCAAAATACAATCACCCCTGGTGATTGGCGATTTTCGCCCTAAAAGAAGCACCAAACACAGGACATTTTTCACACATTAAGCTGTTCCCCTGATTGCTGGAAGCAGCGAAGCACGAAACTCGACCACATCTCGTTCTTGCGCAATCTCTTGGCAAGAAACTCCGGACACGGTACGATTCTCCCCTCTCCTGATGCAGAAAGCAGCCAACCTTGAAAGCCTATCGTGCAGCCTGTCGTTCCCAAAATTACAGGAAGCAGCGAAGCATGAAATCCCACCATACCAAACTACAAACCTCCTTTCCTACTGCTGGAAACATCAAGCCGGGGGCACCAATCAACTAACACCCTCGCACACCAAACCAATCCATTAATTAAAGAATGCCGCGAAGTTGAAAAACGACCGCCACTACATCCCCTACTCTGCAGGAAGTAACAAATACCCAAATACTACGCGCACCAAGCCATTCCCATAACTATTGGAAACTGCGCAGCTTGAAATACGGCCACACCTTACTAAAATACCCTTCCGTCTTACAGAAAACTCCAAACACCGAACTTCTACCGCACACCAAGCCGTTTCCACAATTAATGGAAGCGGGGCAGCATGAAACATGTCCATACCTAACTATAAGGTCATTCTTTCTCACTGGGAGCACCAAACACCGAAATGCTATTGCACACCAATCCGTTTCCGTCAATAATGGAAGCTGGGCAACATGTAATACGTCTACACCTTTCTATAAGGTCGCTCCTTCTCACAGGAAGCACCCAAACACCGAACCTCTACCGCATACCAAGCCGTTTCTATAATTAATGGAAGCTGGGCAGCATGAAACGCGGCCACACCTTCCTATAAGCCCCTTCCGACTTACAGGATCCACCAATAACCGAATTTCTACCACACACCACACCGTTTCCATAATTAATGGAAGCTGGGCAGTCTGAAACATGTCCACACCTTCCCATAAAACCCTTCCGACCTACAGGAAGTACCAATCACCGAACTTCTACCGCACGCCAAGCCGTTTCCATAATTAATGGAAGCTTTGCAGCATGAAACACGTCCATACCTTACTATCAGTTCACTCCTTCTCACAGGAAGCCCCCAAACACCGAACTTCTACCGCACACCAAGCCGTTTCCATAATTAATGGAAGCTAGGCTGCATGAAACACGTCCACACCCTCCTATAAGACCCTTCCGACCTACAGGAAGCACCAAACACCGAACTTCTACCGCACGCCAATCCGTTTCCATAATTAATGGGAGCTTTGCAGCATGAAACACGTCCATACCTTACTATCAGTTCACTCCTTCTCACCGGAAGCCCCCCAAACACCGAACTTCTACCGCACACCAAGCCGTTTCCATAATTAATGGAAGCTAGGCTGCATGAAACACACCCATACCTTACTATAACGCCCTTCCTTCTCACAGGAAGCCCCCCAATCACCGAACTTCTACCGCACACCAAGCCGTTTCCATACTTAATGGAATCTAGGCTGCATGAAACACGTCCATACCTTACTATCAGTTCACTCCTTCTCACAGGAAGCCCCCAAACACCGAACTTCTACCGCACACCAAGCCGTTTCCATAATTAATGGAAACTGGACAGCATATAACATGCCCACACCTTACTATCAGTTCGCTCCTTCTCACAGGATGCCCCCAAACACCGAACTTCTACCGCATACCAAGCCGCTTCCATAATCAATGGAATCTGGGCAACATGAAACTTGTCCAAACCTACTAATCGCCCTCCTGACCTCACTGTATGCACTCCAATTTTAACTGCCGGGCATTCATCGCGCGACATAGCATTCCCAGTGGCAGCAGCATCGTAGGGCAAACATTACAACATTACGTTTCACGCCAACGATCGCCCTCGCCTCATAGTGCAACCCCGGGTTGTGAGCCAGATCACAGCTTTTTAGTGCGTCACCGCAACTATTGCCTTTTAGCGCTGTTCTATTTTTGTGTAGCCACAACGGCCAAACCAAACACCCTAATTCAGCAAAAAACAAAATCATGAACGTCCTCAAAATTCTCATCGTACTAACTTCCCATAGCCAGCTCGGCGATACGGGCCATAAAACCGGGTTCTGGGTTGAAGAATTCGCCGCGCCCTATTATGCACTGGCTGATGCAGGCGCACAAATCACCATTGCCTCCCCGCAAGGAGGTCAGCCACCAATTGACCCGAAAAGCGAATCGCCTGAATCGCAGACCGATGCCACCCGCAGGTTTTTCGCTGACAAAGCGCTCCAGGAGAAACTCGCCTCCTCCATTCCTTTGACACAGATCAACCCGGCAGAATATGATGCCATATTCTACCCCGGGGGCCACGGGCCGCTTTGGGATTTAACAAACAATAGGACTTCCATCGCGCTAATTGAGCAATTCTACAACAACGGGAAGCCTGTAGCCGCTGTGTGCCACGCTCCCGCCGTGCTCCTGCACGCTAAGAAAGCCAACGGCGAACCGCTGGTGAAAGGCCTTACAGTAACCGGCTTCTCCAATAACGAAGAAGAAGCCGTACAACTAACGAAAGTTGTTCCCTTCCTGCTGGAAGACGAACTCAAGAAAAACGGCGGTGTTTATAGCAAAGGTCCCGACTGGAGCAGCTATGTCCTGAAAGACGGGCTACTCATTACCGGCCAAAACCCGGCATCTTCAGAGGAAGCTGCAAAGCAATTACTTGAACTATTGAAAAAATAATTAAACCCAATGGGTTTCATACTCGGTAGTATATGCCCGGAGACATTCGCCTCCGGGCTTTTGCATTACCAGCATCAACCCACATCTATCACGCATCACTAACCACTTTGCATTGATAGTAACTACCAATAGCGTCAGTATTCCTCTTCGCTCAGAAAATCCAGGCACCAGCCAGCGCTCCCACAAAAAACCGAACCTATAATCTATTCAGGTTTACGCAACCTGTAAAAACCAGCAACACGCACCAATATTGAATGAGACACCCTGATACGGGCCCATTTCACAAATCAAGCACCATAATCCATCTGCAACAATATGAGTGTCAATCCCTTTCAGGAAGCATAATCAAGCGACCAACACAAACATTACCACCAACGAATACATACTTAAATATAACCCATCACAGCCCTTATGATCAGTCATTCGCATCATCAGCGAAACATGAATTGCGACAGAACGTCAGGGATTGCTAACATCCGTGTTATCTTAACACGACTAAGCCCTATCTCCTTCGGCGCCCCTGCCTGCAATAGGCAAATGCCTTCCTCCACCACTCCACAGCTCCTTTTTGATCCAGTCAGACACCATTTTCCGTCCCATTGGCGTGGAAAGCAATGATAATGGTGATAAATACCCCATGGATGCCCGCTCCTGCCGCATCCACATATTAAACAAACCTGGCATTCCACGACGCGAATATCCCATTCCATAAATGGCCAACACTTCCAGGAGTTGCTGATGCACTTTGTCTTCCAAATCGACCGAGGCCAGGTATTTCGGCACCTGCAACGCATCGAGCCGAAACACATAGCTCAGCTCCAGCCAGGAAATTTCCGACATCTTTACAAATTCACGGAACTGCTCAGTAGTCAGTTTCTTTTTACCCAGTGCACGCTTTGGGTTAATAGCTTTGGTGGCGAGATCAATCACTGAATCCACACAAACATGGTAACAGGAGTTCTCGTCTAAAGGCTTCTGTGGCATTTAGCTTTCTTTTTGATTGTTAATAAAAGTGTATTCGAACTTAAATGAAAGGGAATTATGAAAAACCGGGATTACAAAGTTTCAACCCAATACGCATAGGCACAATCACGCCTTTAATAGCGTTAATTCGTAAAATGCAACAGATTAACATGATAGTTACATTCTACCTCTTCCCCAATTCGGGCCTTACTACATCATCTCAATTATCACTCCCACAAGTATGAGAAGTTACGCCATTGCTCTTTGATCTAAACCGTCTACAATTACGTAGGCAGTAATGATATTCTAATATTAAATCCTATCAACTTCCATGCTTTACTTTAAGTATCGCTTCCAGAATACTCAAGTACGCATGTAAATCTTATATCTTCTAAAATAGTGCCTCCACATACATGCTTGCGAAATAGTTTTTATCCGGGATTAACATGAAACAAAATTAAGCAAATGGAAAATACGAATGACATTTTTAGTGAAATATTTCACCGATAATTTCTCGCTTTTTCGGAGAATTCAAACTTGTTAGTGATCCTGCCATTTTTTCTTCAATATTCCTTTACCAACACCTCAATAACCATAACTATAAAGAATACTACAAAAACAGATAAATAATTCAATAGTCAATGTTCAACAAAAAAGCACCTGTTATTTTCATTTTTTTTGTGTTTAAAAAACTGATCCCAATTTCCACACTATTTTTCTCATCTACTTTCTACTTACTTTTATGTCGTCACGAATTCAAGACAACGTTTTTTACATCAAATTCATTTATAAAAAATGATAAAACTACTTAGTCAAGAGACAACTATTTTAGCTACAACTGGTTTTAAATAGTTCCCCAAATTCCGCCAATCGCTATCATATCAAATCTCTCAACACAGCGCTGTAGTGAAGCTTTCTAATGTCAGGAAAATTCACTTTCGCATTGTTGTTAACCAATCCAATCTAATAATATCATCCATTGCCCTTAAAAACATTATTATGAGATTACGATTCTTTGTTAACCTGTTACTTTTCACTTCGGCCGCTTTTAGTCAGCAGCCAGACAATAGCATGCCTCCAGCAAAAACGGCACGCGCCATTCCGCAACCATTGCCTTCTGGCGCGAAAGTGAATTTTGTTCGTACCTGGTCACCCAACCAGCCAACTACCGACCGCGCGATTGCATACCGCGCTACTGACATCGGAGCCACTCCCGAGTCTACCGACTACTTCGACGGCCTGGGGCGCTTATTACAAACGGTCAACAGGGGCGTTGCTCCGCTCGCAAAAAAGGATCTTGTAACACCGGTACTATACGATGCGTACGGCCGGGTTGCTTTCCAATACCTGCCATATATAAGTCCCTCGGCCGATGGAGCCCTTAAGAAAAATGCGTTTGCAGAACAGAAAGCATGCTTTGACGCGTTGCTTACCACCGCCGACAACAACAAGGAAGACATCTATTATGGCAAAACGGATTTTGAAAACTCGCCGTTAAATCGCGTCGTCAAAGCCATGTCGCCGGGCAATAATTGGGCAGGCTCCGGCCGCGGAATTTCCAAAAGATACCTGGTAAACGCCGCCAGCGATGAAGTAAGGCGATGGAATGTAACTACTATAATTACTGGTAACGTGCCCTTTTCAAATGTCGCCTCGCCGGGAATTTATCCCGCCGAAGAACTACAGAAGAACATAACGATTGATGAGCTAGGCAAGCAAACGGTTGAATATCTTGACAAAGATGGCCAAATGATCCTGAAAAAAATTCAGATCGCGCCTGCACCAGGTGCCAACCATACCGGGTGGCTTTGCACCTATTACGTGCACGACACCCAGGGAAACCTGCATTTCGTAATACCACCCAAAGCAGTTGAAATGCTACCATCTGCAGGTTGGACGATCAGCCCTGCATTAAGCAAATCCCTCTGTTTCCGGTATGAATATGACAGCCGAAACAGAATGATCATCAAAAAAATACCGGGTGCGGATTCCATAGAAATGGTATACGATCAACGGGACCGACTCGTATTGCTGCGCGACGGCAACCTCCGCGCCGTGGGCGGCAAGTGGCTGGCAACGCTCTACGACAACCTGAACCGGCCGATTATGACCGGCATATATGCCAGTACAAACACTCATGGCCAACTGATCATTGCCCAAAGTACATCACCCGGTACCAATTCCATCCTGCCAGCCCATCTCGACCCGCTGACCTACACCTTCTACGACAACTACACTTATCCGGGAGCCAAGGCCGCCCAATCCAGCTATTTCACCAAGCCCCAACCGGGTACCAACCCGTATCCGGAAGCCATTACCGTTAATTCACAGGCCAAGGGGCTAGTTACCGGCACGAAAGTCCGCGTGCTGGAAACGTCCCAATTCCTCATGACCACCCAATACTATGACCCCAAAGGCCGGCTGATCCAGACAATCAGCGACAATCATAATAACGGGGTGGACATTACGACCAACCTTTATGACTTCTCCGGGAAGCTGCTCAGCACCTACCAATATCTAAATAATCCTTCTGCCGGCGCTGCTGGCGTCATCCGTCTGCTGACAAACCGAACATACGATCATGCCGGTCGCCTTATCAAAGTGACCAAACAACTCAACGATAACGCTGCCTTTAGACGGGACATCGCTACGAATTACTACGACGCCCTCGGCCAGCTACAGCGGAAGGAATTCAGGCGCGCTTCAGGCAACATTGTAGAAAGCATGACCTACACGTACAATATCCGTGGATGGCTCAAAGGAATTAACCGCAACTATGTGAAAGGCGCTGAAACCCGGTATTTTGGACAGGAACTGCATTACGATGCAGGGTTCACCAACAGGGAATACACCGGCAATATCGCGGGAACCACCTGGAGGGGCACCAAAATCAGTACCCCCAATGCCTATGGCTATCTTTATGATGCGGCGGGCCGGCTCCTCAGGGCGAACTTTACACAATCCACCAGCACAAATACATGGGGAAAAACCCTCCATAATTACGATTCGTGGATGGGCGATGGCACCAATTACACCACCGCTTATGATGCCAATGGAAACATCCGGCGGATGCAGCAATGGGGCGCGAAAGGAACCAGCACCAATTCCAAGATTGATGATCTAACCTACACAATTTATGATTCGACGGGATTGACAGCCTCAAACAAACTGTATAAAGTTGTGGATGCCGTCAACGATCCAAAGTCGACACTGGGTGATTTTACCGACCAGCAACCTGCCGCTGCCTTCGATTATGCTTATGACAGGAACGGGAACCTGACACGGGATGAAAACAAGAAAATCTCAGCGATTCGCTACAACCACCTAAACCTGCCGAAATCCATCACTTTAACAAGCAAAGGCTCCATTAGTTACATGTATGACGCCAATGGTCGCAAACTTGCCAAAATAGTCACCGACAATACCGTTACGCCTGCGCGCATCACACGGACCGACTACCTCGGGCCCGCGGTATTCGGAAACAACATCCTGCAGCTGATCACCCATGAAGAGGGCCGCATAAGACCGCTTGCCAGCGGGGGCTTTACTTACGACTATTTCCTCAAAGATCACCTCGGCAATGTACGCATGGTATTGGCGGAAGATAATCCGTCGAAGCAAGCCTACGTCGCCAGCATGGAACCTAAGCAGGCCGTTGTTGAAAACTCCCTCTTCAGTAATATCGATGACTCCAGGTCAAACAAGCCCCCGGCTATCCGGACGATCCGCAATCCAGCACCAATACCGCCGTGGCACGGCTCAACGGCAACGATCCCCGCAGGAGGATCGGCCCCAGCCTTGTCCTGAAAGTGCAGACCGGAGATACGATAAACCTGGGCGCAAGGGCATTTTATAAATCCGCAGCGATCGGAAAACAGCAAAATACCTCCGTAACCGCCGCCGACATGGCCACGGCGCTACTGAGTGCCTTTGGGAAGACGACCATCCCGGCTCCGGGGACCCATGGTTCCGGCGGTGGTCCACAAAGCCCTCCATTCGGGAATGATTTCGTCAGCAACAGTTGGCAACGGCTCCGGGACAAAGAGCCACAAAGTCCCCCCAATACCAACCGCCCGAAAGCATATCTCAATTTTGTGCTGTTCGACGAACAGTTTAAACTGGTAGAAGGATCCAGTGGCGTTCGGCAGGTTGCAGCCAGTCCCGACCAATTGCAGACGCTGGCTGTAAATAACCTGGTCATGAAACAATCTGGCTTCTTGTATGTTTATACCAGCAATGAAGCGCCCCAGGATATATTCTTTGATAATATTATCCTAGTATTGGCAGGTACCCCCGTGCTGGAAGAAACACATTATTATCCGTTTGGGCTCGTCATGGAGGGCTTAAGCGAGAAAGTCTTGTATAACCCAGTAAATAAAGAACAAAAATTCCAGGGGCAACCATTTGACGATGATCTGGGGCTAAATTGGTATGGATTTAAATTCAGGAATCACGATCCGCAAATTGGTAGATTTATCCAGGCAGATCCTTTATCTGACAAGTACGTGTATAACTCCACGTACGCTTTTTCCGAAAATCATGTGACGGCACATGTTGAGTTGGAAGGATTGGAGAAAATAAGTATACAGGGGTTGTGGCAAAAGGCAGGAATTTCAAGCAACACAGATGTAAAAGAATTTGCAAAAGGAGTCGGTAAAGCGCTAAAAGACTCGGACAATCTTTCTAAGGCTAGCATTTTGTTGGGACAATTTTCCGTACTCACTATTGTCGGAGTTGCAACGAGTGGAATAGGTTCTGGAACTTTGTTCTCACGGGGATTACAAGGCATGAGAAACGCGTCTTTTAGAATAGGCCGCATGCCTCTTACTATAAATAGTGACGTATCGGGCACAGCAATTAGTACTAACACCGAAATTGCAATAGGGATTGAAACTAGTACTGCTAAGACCAGTAGTACTACGATGGCATTAACAAACTATTGGCCGAGAAATGGAGGTGCGTTAAATGAATGGAGCAATGAGTTCTTGACACCTGGGGCTCAAATAGATCGATTTGGATCAGGATTTGGAAAATACTTGTCTCCAAGGTACACACCTATTGAAATGAGGGCTTTACCTCCAGATAATACAGGAGTTTACAATGCCTTTAAAGTTGTCAAACCATTTGAAGTTCAATCGTCGACCATAGCGCCAGCATTTAACCAAATAGGCTTAGGGAAGCAATATTTATCCCCTGTTAATGTCAACACGCTGCTAAAAAAAGGTATTATTATTCCAGTTCAATAAATTTATTATGACATTGTTAGAATTAGATTTGAAATTGCGGGATTTAAAAATTAATCCTAAAAACTACTCCTTGAACGGCGACTTAAAAAGTGATGCAATTATCTTATTTCACAATTTTGAAAATTGGAACGTATTCTATTTGGATGATCGTGGTGGTAGAAGCGAAGAGAAGATATTTGCAACAGAAGGAGAAGCTTGCTTGCATATCTATAAACACTTTTTAATAGAAAAAGATATTGCCGATAAATTCAACTTGAATACGTAGGAGAAGCAGCATAAAAGTAAGGTCATAAAGCAAATTTGAAAAACATCATAAAAATTTCAACATGCGTGTGTGTGTGTGTGTGTGTGCGTGAAGATCCTAAACAAACACAAAACAATGTACTTCTGACAAAAAACTAGAAGTAATTAGTAGAATTATCTCCATTAGAGTTATCATTCATTGCCCAACATAAGCTTATTAAGGCAAAACGGCACCAATCCCTATTTTCACGGGGCCGATTCGGCTATTTGATAGTCTCCAAATATTGGACTCCTATGTTTTTCCCGAAAATCAACAACTAACCCCAATGAAACAACCACCCTTTCATTTTAAACGCCTACCCAAGTTCCAAAGTTGTTTCTTAATTTAGATTTCCGAAAAGTAAAATAACACTGTCAGAAAAGGAGCTTCCGGCTCTCTTAGCTATTTGACAACAATAGAACAACTATTTAAAAGCGAATTTAAAACTGGAGATCATCATATACCCATGAAATTAAAAATTATCAACATTTATCTGCTACTCGCAAACGCCGCCAGTCTTTTCTTCATATTAAGAACCTTGATGGACAGCATAAGCGCAGTAAGCCCGGCCCAGCTATTCCTCACCATACTTGTCATTGCTGCGATCCTGTACAGCGCCTATGCAAGCCACATGCTACTGATGAAAAGAAGGGAAATGAAACAGCTTCATTTTATCCGTTACAATTTTTGGTACAACATCGTTCAAATCCCCAGTATTTCGTTGTATGGGTTTATATACATGTCTAAGCTGGGCGTAATGTTTATCGCCACGCTCGCTAACAAAAACAGTATAATCAATCTTGACTTAAAACTCGACCTGTTTCAAGTGGAAGTGAATTTCCTATACAATCCGGAAGCGCACATCTACTTCCTTGGGATCAACATCGTACCCCTGGTAATCGCAATTTTGCTGAACGGTAGTATCGAAAAGATCGAAAAGGAGAAACAGGATGACGAAGTACGTGCATTCGCATCACAGATAAACTAACAATGACGCCGGTCAACATTTACAACAGCTCGCCATGCACCTGGATTTACCATTGATCGAAGCAAGGAATACCCTGCTCATCCGCTGGCTGATCTTAGCTGGGATAGCCATTCTGGTCCTCACTGCATTAGATCTGATGTTCTTCTCCGGAAACCTTGCCATTTGGGCAATTGCCGCCTCCATCTGTTTCGGGATAGCAGTTTCCATGAAGGATTATCGTATTACAGGCAGCATTACCCTTTCGGCAAATGAGATCATTCTTAATGCCCCGTCCGGCAGCGCCAGTTTTCCGGTAACCCAATTGGAAAACCTCGAATTACAGCTGGCAGGACGTAAAGGAAAAGCATTCGCTTTTAATAGCTTGGCCACACAACAAGGGTCTGGCAATTCGATAGACTTTCGATATAAAGGTGAAAATGTAAAAATCAGCTTCCTGCTGGAACGGGAAACCCAGGCAGCACTAACAGCTGTAATTCACGAATGGTCGCAAATCACCACCATCAAATGTTTTAACCCCGGATAAAATAAAACGGGCGCCTCAAAAGGCGCCCGTTATTGTAAATTCCAATTAGAGCTATCAGTCTTGTTCGTTAAACACTTCTTTAATCGTAAACTTTTTCTTCCCGCCGGGCACCTGCCACATCACTTCCTGGCCTTTTCCAAAACCAATGAGGGCAACGCCCACGGGCGCCATAACGGATATTTTTCTTTGTTTGATATCGGCTTGTTCAGGTAAAACAACGGTCACTTCCATTTCCTTGGGCTTATCCGTTTCCTGGATAACCACCCGGGAATTGAGCCGCACTACGTCTGCGGGGAACGCTTCCTTGCTCACCAGCCTGCCTTTCTTGAAATCCGCCAGCAGCGATTCCACGACTGCCGGACCGAAAGTACTCTCTCTCGCGCCTTCCTGCAGGCAGGTCTGGATCACTTCATAGTCATCCTTCCTGAAAATAGGTTGCTGTTTCTTTTGCATGGTAAAAGATTTAAATAAAATAAAATAAAATGAATGATAATGGCCTTCCGGCGCGGTTCTTATGGCTTCGCACCGGGCTTTCGGAACATTCCGACAATAACTATCAGCAGCAATGGCAGGGATATGTATAAAGCCCGGTACCAGCCCGCGTTAGTGGTCAACGCAGTGCGCAGTATCAGCGCGTTGGCGATCACCAAAACGAGCAAAATCATGCCGCCGATGGAAACCTTTTCTCGATTTCGCATCTGAGCAATTCAATTTAGCATCGAAATAAAAGCTGTAAGAAAAACCCCTGAACCCGGAGACACATTTTTTAGCGGTTCAGGGCAAGCGTATTGAAGTCCTTAAAATTTGAGAAGTAATACAACTTCTTGCAAAATGTTCGGAATGATACGCTGTTGCAGGCATACGTCGGCCCTGCAACCGGTGTAGCGTACCGGGCGATGCGGAGAATGGGCTGTATGATCAATCCTGACATTCAGCAAATATAGTAAAAATACCGGGAAAGAAAAACCGGCGGCCCAACGAACCGCTTGCGCCGCCGGCAAAATCATCAGAATTTGATGCGAACACCCGCATTCAAGCCCAAACCTCCTATATTAATGTACGACTTCAGGTCGTTGGCAGGGGCATTATCGTTCTTATAAGTCGTTTTGGAGCCGGATGTGCCCGTAGGCGTATTGGAACCTTCATCCAGCACGGTCACGTATTTGGTTTCGCGCTCGGCCGTACTGAGGTCGCTGATCGACCGGCCCGGAAGCTGGCTTAATTCCTGGCCCGACTGCAAATTCACCACTTTGTTGGTTTCGTTGTATTCGGTAACCTCCTTGCTCTTGCTCCTGACCGGCACATTGCGGTATTCCGCCTCGGCAAACACGTCTATCCGGCGGGAAACGTTGTAGTTAAAGCCCATCGCCCCCTGGAAACCAATGGTAGGGTTCGGCTTGATCTCCTCTTTCCGGGAAATATCCGTGCGCACCATGGCGCCCGCAGGCAGCGGCAGCCCCGCAGGACGGCTTATCCGCATGGCTTCCGTTTCGATGAACAACCGGCCCCACAGCGGCACCACGAACCCGAAGCGCACATAAGGGTTAAATTTCTCATAACCCGGGCTCAACACGAGGCTCGGCGCAAAATCGACCGCATTCACGTGTCCGTCCGACTCAATGCGGGCCGCGTCATTGTTCAGCCCCTCGAACACGCTGACGTTCCGCGTCATGAGGTTGTTCTTACTGTGGTAATAGTTGAACGTACCCTCGATGGCCACATTCTTGTTAAAATTATACCCAATGGAAATGCCGCCGCGCACCCCTTCGCCGTAAGACCCCGTCAACACCTTCTCGAATACTTCCGTAACCGCGCCCGTAGCCGGGTTCACGTTGTTACGGATGTCTCTGGGAGGATATGGACCAACATCCGGGAACTGGCCGGGCGAAACACTGAAAAAGTAACCGCCGGCTACCTTGAGATACATCTTTTGGGGGATATTCTGGGCTTGTGCGCCCTGGGCCAACAATAACGCTGTCAACCCCAGGATTGCATGGTTTATCCGGTTCATATGCGTGGTTGTTTTGGTGACAGTCTAAGCGTACTCCTCCTAAGTTAAGGATTTTCAGTCGATTATCTGTCATTCCACACGCATATAACAACCCTTCTAACGGTCCGTCAAACTTTCGAGGAAGCGCACGAGATCCTGCTTTTCCAAAGGCGTGAGCCGCAGCGAATCGGGCGGCAGGGTCTGGTTGGGAAGCGATATTCCGATGCCGGCAGCACCACCCGTATCGTAAAAATCCACCACTTCCGCCAACGTACGATAAGCCCCGTTATGCATGTAAGGTGCCGTTTTCGCGATGTTGCGCAGCGTAGGGGTTTTGAAAGCGAAAAGCAATGGCTCCAGCGGCACATGCACATAGCGGCCGCTGTCGCCGTCGAGCCGGCGGATGTTGGGCGATGTCAGCACACCCAATACTTCGGATTCCGTGGAAGTGAACGCCGGCGCCGCCGTTCCGTTGAAAAGCGGCAAAAAGTGACAGGTGGCGCATTTCGCTTTGCCCATGAATACGTTGAACCCTCGGCGCTCCTCCTCCCCGATCTCCCCATCGCCCCGCATGAACGCATCGAACGGCGAAGAGAACGGCTGCAACGAACGGATGTAAGCCGCTATGGCCGCCATCACGAAACGCGGCCGCACGGAATCCCCCATTTCCGGGAACGCCTGTACGAACATCCTGCGCATCACCGGATCGCGGGAAATCCATTGCGCTACGTTTGCGGCGGAAGATCGCATTTCATGGGGATTCTGCAGCACATCCATCACCTGGTTCTCCAGCGTGGGCGAGCGCATATCGTAAAACTGGCCCTGTTGCAGGCCCGCATACATCACCGTCGGCGTATTCCGCGCAATGGGCATACCGCCGTGCAGCGATACGTTCCTGGCCAGGCCGTCCGTAAACGCTTTTTCCGGGTTGTGGCACGATGCGCAGCTGCGGTTTCCGGTGCCGGCGAGTTTCGGGTCGTGGAATAGCAGCTTTCCCAGCGCGATCTTTTCCGGTGTAGGGATAGCATCCGGCTGATGGACGAAAAACGCCGCCCGGATTGCGCCGCTGTCAAACAACGAGCCCGCCAGCGGATCGATGGCCAGTAATTCCTTCACCTGCGTATGCCCGGAAACGTTATACCAATTCGTCATCGCGCGCGACAACGGATGCAGCTGCGTGGCATAATATCCCGCGAAATCGAACGCATCCGGCGAGCCCGTCGCAGTGGCAGTCACTGTCTCGAAGCGGCGAAGTAACGTATCCGGCGCGCCGATCATCCCCATGAGGAATTTCACGGACAACAGCGTTTCCCGCGCTTCGGCGATGCCCTGCCGGCTGAGGGGTGTATCGAACCCGCTCAAACCCAGCGCCGCCAGGCGGAACATCGCCATGCGCGCCGCGTCGAACACGTGGGCGGTATCGAAAAGGGTATTATTGGCCGTCCGCCGAAGGGCGATGATAGACGCCGCGAAAGAACGGACCGCAGGCGCGAGGGATTCCCTTTCCAGCGGGTACAAAGCTTCTTCCACCACTTGCAACCCGGCAGGATCGGACATTTTCGTTTCTTCCGTTTCCACTTCCGGCAACGGCGGCCCGTTCAGCAACCGCGACGTGCCGGGCGCGTAGTATTCACTGAACCACTCGAGCTGCTTGTACGCCCGCCGGCAATCCAGGAAAGCCGCCTGCAGCGCCGTTTCGCTTTCGCCCCGCTCGGCCATGGCCAGCAAACTGTCTGTCCGCCGCTGCAAAGTATCTGTCTGCACCAGCAGCATCGTACGGATGCGCGCGTCGAAGGTCTCCGGCTTCCGGCCGCAGGCCGCCCAGCAGATCATCCATCCCGCGCAAAGCGCCAGAATAAGAGTTACGGATTGTTTCATTTTCTTTCATTTACGAAAAAAGTTCCCCTGGAAACAGGGGAACCCTTCGTGCTTATGATGCTAAGAATAAAAGGGGGACTATTCGATCATAGGTTTAACGAGGTACGCCGGTCACGATAACGGTCTGCCCGCCTTCCCTGTTGGTGGTAATGCCGGAGCCGTCTGCGTTGCGGAATTTATCGTCTACCCAGGTATGGGGATGAATATTTACGATGAACGTGTTGGGCCGGCCGGTAAGGTCGGAGATATCGTACATGGCGCCGTATTCCCAGCTGCTGAGGCGGAGATCGTTCCCGGGATTGTATTTGCCGTTGAACGTGGCATCATCCCTGCGATGGTTCATTTCCAGGAAAGGCTTCAGCTCTTTGGTGGTCAGGTTATACTGCCAGATACGGCCGTCGTGCTTGTTGGCTTTGTAGTAGGAGTCGCCGTCTTCCTGGATGTACACGAAGTTCTGCGTTACGCACAGGTTGTCCGGGTTCACGATGCTGTTGCCGGGGTCTGAATTCCCGTCTACCATAGCGGTGAGCTTGCCTTTCAGGGGATCGGCGGCATCCAGCTCCAGCTGGTACACGCGGCCCCACATGGTGAGCCCTTCTACCGGCGTGGTTTTGTCGGCCTGGCTTACACCGGTTGCCGTGAAATACAGCTTGCGGTTGTTGGCGGCGCTGCCTTTGCCGTAATCCAGGTCTTCCACACGGGCAAACTGGATGGCTTTCTTATCGACCGTTTGCGCGGCGAGCTGCGCGCCGGTGCTGGCGGCCACGTTTTCGTAGGGTACAAATTCCACATCGTAGGTTTTGCCGACTTCCATATCGGTTTCTACGGTTTTGAGGTCTTTACGGCGCAGCATGTACAGCGTGCCGTTGGTCATGTTACCAGTGGAAGCGGTTACGTAGATATTCACCTGGCCCAGGCCCTGGCGGGAGCTTTCGTCTTCGCCGATGAAGATGACGGTTTTACCGGGATAAACAGTCTTGGGCAAAGGCACGGCGTTTTCGGCGCTGCATTTGCCCAGTGCGGGCAGGGTACGGTCGGTTTGTTTGTCGCCCGCCGGAGCGAACGGCGGAATGCCGTGGATCATGGATTCCCCGTCGGTTTCACCGGCGGTGAGGAACAGGGGGCCGAAGCCATGTTCTTCAGGTGTGGCCATGGTGGCCGAGCAGAGGCGCATCTTGCCGCCTTTTGCGTCTACGATATATTCGCCGCGGAGCGGTTTGAGGTTATTGTCGAGATACACGCGGGATACGGAGAACAGGATCTCATGGTTCTGTACCATGACAAAACCCTTGCCGGAAGGGTCTTTCAACATGCCGCCACCGTCGGGCTGCGCGCCGTACACGAAATTGGGAGTGCCTTCCAGTTTATCGTCGGAGCTGATGAGGGGAATGATCTTCACGTCGCCGAAACCCGGCATCGTTTTCACGAGCGAGGGCGTTACGGAGTAAGATTTCAGCTCGGGAAGCTGGGGCTGTTCGTTAGGATTGTCGTTGTTGTTACAGGCGCCCAGCATGGATGCGAAGGCTAAAGGAAACAGGGGAAGCTTCCGGCGGTTCAGATACATAATTTGCAATTTTGATGCAATATCCCCGCCGGATGTTTCCCCTGTGTTACTACAAGATGAAATTAATGTGAAAACTGCGTTCCCGGTTCCGGCCAGCGCAGGAACTTCCGCGAAAGCACCTGGTACACGATGAGCAGCCACAAAATAAGACTGGGCATCGCTTTTGCCGCGTAAGGCACTACCAGGTTGCGTTTCACCCAGGCCGTCACCAGGTCGGAATGCGAGAAACTGGTGCCGATGAGCAGGTACACGAAGAATATATTCGCCGCCGTGCTCCGCGGTTGCAGCATGAACCAGATGCAGGCCGCGGGGAATGCGATGATGTAGGTGGGCGATTCGGAGCTGCTGGAATACAGTACCGTGAACAGCAGCGTGGAGCAGAGGATCAGCAGCTGGTAGCGCACGTCATGGCAGTATTTCAGCCAGATGTACTGCGCGGCGAAGAGCACCAGCGCCGGGCCCATCACTACGATGTTCGGCAAATAAGGCAGGCGGAACGTGCGCTTGATGAAGCCCATAGCGGAAATATCCTGCAACACCACGCCATGGTCGATCTGCGCGTTCTTGTCGTTCTTCAGCACCAGCGCCTCGTACCACTCGCGGTAACTGCGGAGCACAAATTCCGGCGAAGAGATCGCCATGGGCAACACGAGCCATATCGCGCTCCAGAGTATTAAACTGCCGATTAATTTGAGCTTGTGGCGGGAAAAGAAGAAGAACGCCAGCCCCACGATCCCGTAGAGCTTCGTAAATGCGGCGAACATGATGAAGCACGCGGCCCAGAAATCCTTTTCCTTCCGCATCAGCGTATAGCCGAAAATGATACACGCGGCCACGATGGGGTTGAACTGGAAATAACTGCTCGCCGCCATCAGCTCATGGCTCGCGAAGATCATGATGAGGTTCTGCTGGATACGCCCCAGCGGCAGGGTCCGGATGGCCAGCATCAGCACCGCCGCGTTGGTGAGCACCCACAGCACGCTCCCCAGCCAGTCGGGCATGAGGGCAAACGGCGCGATCAGCACACTGAACAGCACACCGTAGTTGTTCACGTCAAAATAAACGTCGGGATAAGGCCCATAGATCGTTTGACCGTTGATGGTATGCAGGTATACGTGCTTGAAGATCGTATAGTTGTTATAATTATGGACAGCGAATTCCTTGATGCCCACCACCATAGACAACCCGAACCAGAGCAGCATCGCCAGCCACTCCTTCTCGCCCAGCCAGGCCAGTGTGAACCGTTTTTTAGACATGATAATTTTTTAGATACGGGCGCAAATTAGTAAAAGCCCCGCTATTTTTTATCCGTCGCGATCTTGATGACGATCTTCCGCACGGGAACGGACTTCCCGGAGATCAGATTGGGCATGTGCAGATCGGTAGGATAGAATATCGCGAAATCGCCTGCGGCGAGCTTGGTGTAGAAAGAAGGACGGTCGGCGTACAACATGAAATCGTCGTTATCGTCGTAAGGCCGGCTCACCTGCTGGCTGCGGAGCATATCGTGCCCTACCTGCTCTTCCCCCGAAACGATGTATTGCACATCGATATGTTTACGGTGGGATTCCATTTGTTCGCCTTCGGCGGGAATGGTATCGTATTCGTTGACGATGGCGAAGATACGGTCGCCCTCGATGCTGTGTTTCCCTTTTTCCAGGCTGGCGAGGTCGGTTTCCCGGAGCCAGCGGAAGGCGGTTTGAAAACGGTCGCCCAACCCGGCGTATAATTCTGCGTTCGCTAATGTGTCGATGATCATGAATATATAATTGGCGGGCAAGATACACCGTTTCCCCGTTCCGCAAAACCCCGTTTCAGCCGCCGCGCCGCAAACGATATTGCTGGGGCGCCACGCCCATGAGCTTGCTGAACATCCGCGAGAAATAATACGGGTCTTCCACTCCCACCGCCCAGGCGATCTCCTTGATTCGCATATCCGTGAAAAGCAGGTATTGACACGCTTTCTGCACTTTCAGGTGATGGAAATACTCCAGCGGCGAATACCCCGTGCGCTTGCGGAACACAGCGGAATAATGGCTGGCCGACAGGTTGACGGCCCCCGCCAGGTCGGCCAGGGTGAGCGTGGCCGACAGATTTTCGCGCATATGGCTGATGGATTGCTCCACGGCGTCGCGGCTGGTGCGGTTTTCGGAAAGACTGAACGGCTCTTCGTACAGGAAGCCCGACAGGTAATGCCAGAGGCACATGTTGGCATAGCCGAGGTTATCGCTTCCGTACCCGCGCTCCAGGCTGGCGTACATATCTTCGAACAGGGCGAGGCGCTTCTGCTGAAAAGTAACGCGGCCCATATGGCCGCCGAACCGGCGCGTGAGGGCGGAAACGGCGTCTGTGGCGCGCGGCCCTTTAAAATGGACCCAGTAGATCGTCCACGCGTCGGCATCGTCGGAGGCGTAGTGATGGGCGCTGCCGGCGGGGATGAGGATGAAATCGTCTGGCCCCAGGGCGTATTCCCGCCCGTCTACGGTAGCCGTTCCCCGGCCTTCGCGGCAATAGATGAGGATATGCTGGTCTACCCCATTGTTCCGCTGCCGGAAATGGTACCGCGCTTTGGGATAATACCCTATGTCGGTGATGTAGAGCCCATTCACGAGGGGGTCGGCCGCACAGGGCCCGGCAATGATCTTCCGCGGCAACACAACGGCCCGCTGGCCATCGAACCCCTCCTTCTTCCGTATCACAAGCTGGCAATTTTCATCATAATAAAATCCATGTTAAAAGTAATAAATACGGCTTTCTACAAAAATAGCAAAATATCGAAATCGTAATATTGTCCATCATAACCATAAGAAAGGCCATTGAACCCCAGCGCAGCAAATCCAATATTTGTATCCTGCGTTCCGCAGTTCCACAACGCTTAGAATACCGGTTATGAAAAAAGGGATCCGCCGTTTTACCGAACTTGTTCTTTGGCGCCGCATGGCCGCCGGGTCAGCGGTATGGGCGGAAACTGCGGCCGGAAGATGCGATAATTTAAAATCCGGGCTATTTTTAAGACCATGATCCTAAAAATAATCAACATACTCGGCATTACCGTCCTTTCCGCCTTCCATTCCGGAAGCGGTGGCAGCCCCGTGCCGGGCCCGTTCCCCGGAAACGATCCCATTTCCAAATCCCCGCAAACCGTCACCATCCTACCCGGCGAAAAACGCCAGGTCATCCATTCTTTCGGCGCGTCTGACTGCTGGACGGCCAAATTCATCGGCACATGGGCCAACGCATCCAAAAAGGAACAGGTGGCAGATTATCTTTTCAGCCTCGACACCGCGCAAGACGGTTCCCCCAAAGGCATCGGCCTTTCACTCTGGCGGTTCAACATCGGTGCGGGCAGCTTCGAACAGGGCGCCGGCAGCCATATCGGCGACGAATGGCGGCGGGAAGAATGTTTCCAGTCGGCCGACGGGTCATACGACTGGTCGAAATCCCGGGGGCAGCAATGGTTCCTCCGCGCCGCAAAGCAGCGCGGCGTCCGATATACCCTCGGCTTCTCGATTTCGCCGCAGGTGCATCTTACCAACAACGGCAAAGCATTCAACGGCACCACATCGCCGGGCATGAATATTCAACCGGGGAAAATGGCCGCCTATGCGGAATTCCTCGCGGAAGTGACGAAACATTTCGGGTTCGATTACCTCAGCCCGGTGAATGAACCGCAATGGAACTGGGGGAAGAATGACCAGTCGAGCCAGGAAGGCACCCAGGCCACGAACGGCCAGATCACCGAACTGTCGAAACTGACAGCGCAACGGTTATCCGGCACGCATGCGCAGGTAGTGATCGGTGAAGCCGGGACGCTGGAGTTCCTCTACGGTAAAAACCACGACCAGCGCGGCGACCAGATCTGCCAGTTCTTTTCCCCTTCCTCCCCCAACTTCCTCGGCAATACACCCAACATCGCAAAAATCATTTCCGGCCACAGTTATTTTACGACCTGCCCGGATACGAACCTCATCAACGTCCGGCAGAAAGTAGCGGAGCGCGCTGCGCAAACCGATGCGGGCCTCCAGATCTGGCAAACCGAATTCGGTATCCTGGGCGACATCTGCGGGCAATACAACGGCGCGCCGCGCAATACCGGTATCGATTACGGGCTGTATGTGGCGAAGGTGCTGCATCACGACCTCGCCGTGATGGGCGTTTCCAGCTGGCAATGGTGGCTCGCGGTGAGCCCGTACGATTACAGCGACGCGCTGGTTTATATCAGCGACGTGAACGGAAAGATGGACCCGGCCAACTGCAAAACGGACGGGATCGTGCAGGACTCCAAGCAACTGTGGGCTTTCGGGCAATACGCGCGGTTCGTGCGGCCGGGGATGCAGCGGGTGGAAACGGCGGTTTCCGGGACCGGCGGGCCGTATGCCGACGCCTCCACGCTCATGGTATCTGCGTATACGAACGAAGCTACCAAAGAACTGACGACCGTGTTCATCAACTTTGAACCTACGGAAAAACACATCCGGCTCAATGGCGTAAAAGTGAAAGGCCGGCTGAATCAATATATTACCGACGGAGCGCGCAACTGCAAACGCGCCTGGGCCAACCCGGCAGACGTGGTGCTGCCGGCGCGGTCTATCGTTACGCTCACCGGAAAATATCAATAAAACTGAACTGGATACAACAATAAAGCAACATGCAGACAACGACTTTCCATCATCGCTACATCCTCGGCATTTCCTTCATCTCCGCGCTGGGCGGCTACCTGTTCGGCTTCGACTTCGCCGTGATCTCCGGTGCGCTGCCGTTCCTCCGTGAGACTTTCGGGCTGAACGCCTGGTGGGAAGGCTTCCTCACTGGCTCCCTCGCGCTGGGGTGCATGGCCGGATGCGCGATGGCCGGGGCGCTGGCGGAGCGGTTCGGCCGCAAACCCGGGCTGTTGCTGGCGGCGCTGATATTCACGCTGTCGTCTCTCGGGATGGCGTTTTCCAATTCCTTCACCGTGTTCACCGCCATGCGCTTCGCTGCGGGGATCGGCGTGGGCATGGCTTCCATCCTCAGTCCGCTGTACATCGCCGAAATTTCGCCGGCGCATTTACGGGGAAGGAACGTATCCATCAACCAGCTCACCATCGTTATCGGCATCCTCATCACCAACCTCGTCAACTATTTCCTTGCCGGCAAGGGCGTGGATGCCTGGCGCTGGATGTTCGGGTTGGGCGCTGTGCCATCGTTCATCTTTTTGCTGGGCGTGAGCCGGCTGCCGGAAAGTCCGCGCTGGCTCGCAGCGCAGGGCCGCCTGGAAGAGGCTTCCCGCATCCTGGCGCGCATCGGCGCGGGAGATTTCGCGGCCAACACCCTGCGCGACATTTCCGCTTCACTCTCCGGCGAAAGCCGTCCCAACCTGAAAATGGTATTCAGCAAGGCCGTGCGGCCGGCGGTGATGGTGGGCATCGTGCTGGCGGTGTTCCAGCAATTATGCGGCATCAATATCGTGTTCAATTACACCTCCACCATATTCGCGTCTGTGGGGGCCGACCTTAACAGCCAGCTTTTCGAGACCATCTCCATCGGGATCGTGAACCTCGTTTTCACGCTGGTGGCGATGTGGCAGGTGGATAAACTGGGGCGGAGACCTTTGATGCTGGCGGGATCGCTGGGTTTGTCGGTCGTTTATATCGTGCTGGCGCTGTTGCTGAAGCAGCAGGCGGCCGTGGGGCTCGTGTCTGTATTCGTACTGGCGGCCATTGCGCTGTATGCTACATCCCTGGCGCCGGTGACCTGGGTCCTCATCTCGGAGATTTTCCCCAACAAGGTGCGCGGCCTGGCGTCGTCCGTAGCCATCGTGGCGCTTTGGGGCGCCTATTTCGTACTCGTGTTCACATTCCCCATACTGGCCGAAAAACTGGGCACTTACGGGCCTTTCTATCTCTATGCAGGCATCTGTTTCCTGGGCTTCCTCTTCGTTCGCCGGAAAGTGCCGGAAACGAAAGGTAAAACGCTGGAACAACTGGAACATCAAATAACTGGACATTAATTAAACCATAAAAGGCAATGAGCAACAACGCTGTGAAGGTTTGGGAAGAAAGTATCATCATCCCGACCTACGGGGTCGGCCGTCCCGACAGGAACCCCATGTTCTTCGAAAAACGGGTATACCAGGGCTCCAGCGGGGCGGTGTATCCCAATCCGGTGATCGAAAAAATCCTCGATGACAAGGAAGACGTGAGCTGGAAGGCGGTATTCCTGGAAAACAGGTACCTGAAGATCATGATACTCCCGGAACTGGGTGGGCGCGTGCAAATGGCGTTCGACAAGATCGGCAACAGGCATTTCATTTATTATAACCAGGTCATCAAACCGGCGCTGGTAGGGCTCTGCGGACCGTGGATCTCCGGCGGCATCGAGTTCAACTGGCCGCAGCATCACCGGCCCAGCACTTACGAAGCGGTAGACCATGCCATAGAAACGAATGCAGATGGCAGCGTGACCGTTTGGGTGAACGAGATCGAAAAAATGTTCCGGACCAAAGGCATGGCCGGATTTACATTGCACCCAGACAAGGCGTACCTCGAGATCAAAGGCAAATTATACAACCGCACTCCCCTGCCCCAGACCTTCCTCTGGTGGGCGAACCCCGCCGTGAAAGTGAACGATCATTACCAATCCGTTTTTCCGCCAGACGTTCATGCGGTATTCGATCACGGCAAGCGCGACGTATCCTCCTTCCCCATCGCCACCGGCACGTACTACAAAGTAGATTATGCGCCGGGAACGGATATTTCGAGATATAAAAATATTCCCGTCCCTACGTCTTACATGGCGATCCGTTCGGATTACGATTTTGTGGGGGGATACGAGCACGATACGGAAGCGGGCGTGCTGCACGTGGCCAACCATCACATCTCGCCCGGCAAAAAACAGTGGACCTGGGGGCATAGCGATTTCGGGGTGGCGTGGGACAAAAACCTCACCGATGAAGACGGGCCGTACATCGAGCTGATGACCGGTGTCTATACCGATAACCAGCCCGATTTCAGCTGGCTGATGCCTTATGAAGAGAAATCCTTCACCCAGTATTTCCTTCCATACCGGCAACTGGGCCTCATCCAGAACGCCAGCAAAGACCTCCTCCTCCACAGCTCGCTGGACAAAGGCGCGCTCCTCGTGAAAGTGTTCGCCACCGGCGCGGAAACGCTGCAATCGCTGGAAGTGAAACTGAACGGCGAAGTTGTCTTTAAAGACGTATTCAACGTGTCGCCGGAACAGGTGTTCGAACAGCGGGTGCCCCTGCCCGCGGGAACCCCGGAATCCGCCATCGAAACGCTCATCCGCGGAACGGACGGGAACGTTCGCCTGCGATACCAGGCTTCCGCAAAAACGGAAACCGAAATCCCCACGCCCGCACAAGCCGCCAAATCGCCCGCGGACACCGAAAACAACGAACAGCTTTTCCTCACGGGGCTCCATCTTGAACAATACCGCCACGCCACGTATTCGCCCGTGGATTATTATACCGAGGCGCTGCGCCGCGACCCGAAAGACGTGCGCTGCAACAATGCGCTCGGCGCCTGGTACCTCCGCCGCGGACAATTCGCCAAAGCCGAGCCATTCCTCCGCAAAGCCGTGGAAACTCTCACCCAACGCAACCCCAACCCTTACGACGGCGAACCGCTCTACAACCTGGGGCTGTGCCTGCAAATGCAGGGCCGCCACGACGAAGCTTACGAGCAGTACCACAAGGCGGTTTGGAACAGCGCCTGGCAAGACAGCGGGTATTTTGCCCTCGCACAGCTCAGCACCGCGCGTGGTGAGTTTGAAACGGCGCTGGAGCAGATCGATTGGTCGATCGACAGGAACGGGCGCAACAACAAAGCCCGTGTGCTGAAAGCGGCGGTCCTCCGCAAAATGGGGCGATACGACGAAGCGTTGGCCGTTTGCACGGAAGGCCTCCACCGAGATCTTTTCAATCTCGGCCTATACCACGAACAGCTGCTCTCTTTCCATATTACCGGCAAATCCCGCGAAGCGGAAACCACCCAAAACACCTTGCAGCGCCTGGCCCGGGGCCACGCGCCCAACTATCTCGAAAATGCCCTCGACATGATGGCCGCCGGGCTTTTCGAAGAAGCCATCGCCTGGCTGGGCCTCCTGCCCGATGATGCCTCGCCGCTGAAATTTTATTACCTGGCCTGGAGCCACCACCGCTCCGGCGATGCACAAGCCACCAAGGCAGCCCTTCAACAAGCCGCGGCAACGGATCCCTACCTCTGCTTCCCCAACCGGATGGAAGACGTGAACATCCTGCAGTTCGCCATCGCGCAAAACCCTGCAGACGGGAAAGCGCCGTATTACCTCGGTTGCCTGTGGTACGATAAAAAGCAATACGACGAAGCGATCGCCATGTGGCAGGAATCCATCCGCAGAAACGATTCCTTCCCCACCGTTCACCGCAACCTCGGCATCGCGCTGTATAACAAGCGCAACGACGCCGCCGGCGCGCTGCAACATTTCGAAAAAGCGTTCTCGCTGGATACGGAAGATGCGCGCGTGCTCATGGAGCTCGACCAGCTGCATAAACGGCTGGGCTCCCCGGCCCGGGAGCGGCTCAGTCGCCTGGAACGCTACCCCGCGGCCGTGCAGTGGCGCGATGACCTTTACCTCGAACACGCCGCGCTGTACAATTACCTCGGCGAGCACGAAACCGCCCTGCAACGCATCCTCCAAAGAAAATTCCATCCCTGGGAAGGCGGAGAAGGCAAAGTGAGCGGCCAATACGTCTACGCCCTCATCGCGCTGGCCCGAAAAGACCTGGCCAACGGCATGCCCGAAGCCGCGGTGGCAAAGCTCCAAAGTGCGCAACAGTGGCCCGATTCCCTGGGAGAAGGCAAACTGTTCGGCATCCGAGAAAACGATATTCATTATTGGATGGGCAAAGCCCTCGAAGCCATGGGCAAAAGCACCGAAGCCGTACAATATTTCACGCGGGCCACGGAAGGCACTTCCGAGCCAACGGCCGCCATGTATTACAACGACGCGCCGCCCGAGAAGATCTTCTACCAGGGCCTCGCATGGGCCGCCCTCGGCCGGAAAGACAATGCAGACGCCATTTTCAGCAAGCTGCTCGATTATGGCACCTTGCATGCGGAAGACGAAGTGCGCATCGAATATTTCGCGGTATCGCTGCCCGACCTGCTCATTTTCGAAGACGATCTCACCGAAAGAAACCGCCTGCATTGCGTGTTTCTGAAAGGACTGGGCTATCTTGGCCTCGGCGAATCCACTGCCGCGTCGGCCGCTTTCCACGAAGTATTGGGGAAAGACATGCACTTCGCCGCTAAAGCACATTTGTCCATCATCCAGGAAACAACGAAGACGGCTTCCGCAAAAACCAACGCAGATCATGCATAGACTTATTTTCATACCGCTTTTCATCCTCTTTTCCGTAACGGCTGCGGCGCAAAACCTTTCGCTGGCGGGCACCTGGCAGTTTGCCACCGACTCGCTGGACAAAGGGATTTCCGAAGGCTGGCAAAACAAAACCTTCACGCAAACGCTCCGCCTGCCCGGCACGCTCGACGATGCCGGCGTGGGCGCGAAGCCTTCGCTGTCGGCCGATTCGCTTACCCGCAGCGTGATGCTCATGCTGTCCAGGAAGCACCGCTACATCGGCCCGGCCTGGTATGCGCGCGAGATCGTTGTTCCCCAAAACTGGAAAGGGAACGAGGTATCTCTTTTCCTCGAGCGCGTGCTCTGGACCACCCACGTCTGGATCGACGGCAGGGAAATCGGTACGCGGGAACTGCTCAGCACGCCGCACCGGTACGATCTCGGCAAATCGCTCACGCCCGGCAAACACCGCATCGTTGTCCGGGTGGATAACCGCCGGCAGTACGACATGAGCTCCAACAACATGGCGCACGCCTATACAGACGGCACGCAGATCATGTGGAACGGGCTCCTGGGCAAGCTGGAACTGCAATCCCGGCCAGCGGCGCACATTACCAATGTGCAAACCTGGCCCGACCTGCAACACCGCATACTTCGCATCACTATAAACGTTATGAACGCGGGCCCCGTTTCGTCCGGGACCCTGCTTTTACAAACCGCCCGTTTGAAGAAAGCGGTGCCGGTCCAACTGAAAGAAGGGGAAAACAAAGTGGAAACGGAATTGACGGTGCCGGAGGGATTTGCGGAGTGGGACGAGTTCAAACCCGTGCTGCACACACTTTCCGCCGAGCTGAAAACGCCCGTTTCGGCGCACCGCCAACAGCTGCGTTTCGGCTGGCGCGAAATCACCAACAAGAATGCGCAATTGCAGATCAACGGCAAGCGCATGTTCCTCCGCGGCACGCTGGAATGCGCCATTTTCCCACTCACCGGCCACCCGCCGATGGACCGTAAAGGCTGGGCGAAAGTGTTTTCTTCCGCCAAAGCTTACGGCCTCAACCATTTGCGCTTCCATTCGTGGTGCCCGCCGGAAGCGGCTTTCGCCGTGGCGGACTCGATGGGGTTCTATTTGCAGGCGGAGCTTCCGTTCTGGAACAATAACGCCGGGAAAGATACCGCCATGAACCGCTGGCTGGCGCTGGAAGCGGAACACATCAGCCGCGAATACGGCCACCATCCCTCGTTCGCGTTCTGGAGCATGGGCAATGAGCTGGAAGGAAATTTCGACTGGCTGGAAACGATGGTGGCGCAGCTGAAGAAAGCCGATCCCCGTCACCTCTATACCACCACCAGCTTCACGTTCCAGAAAGATCACGGCGGCTGGCCCGAACCGGGCGACGAGTTCTTCATCACCCAATGGACGAAAAAAGGATGGGTGCGCGGACAAGGCATCTTCAATACCATCGCCCCATCTTTCAACAACGACTATACCAAAGAAACGGAAGGCCTGCCCGTGCCGATCATCACGCATGAGATCGGGCAATATTCCGTGTTCCCGAATATGGAGGAGATCAAAAAGTACACCGGCGTCCTCGACCCGCTGAACTTCAAAGCCGTCCGGAACGATCTGCAAAGAAAGGGTTTGCTGCACCTGGCGCCCGCTTTCCTCCAATCGAGCGGGAAATTCGCGGCGCTGTTATATAAGGAAGAGATCGAACGGGCGATGAAGACGAAGTACTTCAGCGGTTTCCAGCTGCTGGACCTGCACGACTTCCCCGGCCAGGGCACCGCCCTCATCGGCATCCTCGACGCGTTCTGGGACAGTAAGGGCCTCGTAACGCCCGCGGAGCACCGGATGTACTGTCAACCTGCGGTACCGCTCCTCCGGTTCGAAAAAGCCAGCTACCGCAACAGGGAAACTTTCTCCGCAGCTGCGGAAGCGGCCAATTTCAGCGGCGGCATCCTCCACAACGTTACGCCCGAATGGATCGTTTCCGGGAAAGACGGGAAAGTGCTGTTCCGCGGAAAGCTCCGCCAGCAGAATATCCCCGAAGGTACGGGGCAGCAACTGGGTGAATTCGGTTTCCCCCTGGCAGGGATCGCCAAAGCCACGGCGCTGACCATCGAACTGCGGATCGGTGAAAGGCACAACCGCTGGAACATCTGGGTGTATCCCGAAAAACAAACCGACGAATTCTCCGGCGTTCACTATACCCGTTCCGCCACCGAAGCCATGACGCTCCTCGCCGAAGGCAAAAAAGTGCTCCTCAACCCCGACACCGCGAACATCCGCGGCGTGGCGGGCCGCTTTGCACCGGTGTTCTGGAGCCCGGTCCATTTCCCCGACCAGCCTGGTACCATGGGCGTGCTCTGCGACCCGAAGCACCCTGCCCTGGCGGATTTCCCGACAGAAGCATGGTCAGACTGGCAGTGGTGGCACATCATCACCGCCTCCAAAACCATGGTGCTCGATGAGCTTCCGCCCATCGACCCGGTTGTGCGCGTGATCGACAACTTCTTCAAAAACCGTAAAATGGCGAATGTCATCGAAGCAAAGGTTGGCAGCGGCAAACTGATGCTCGTGTCCGCCAACCTGACCAACGACCCCGGTGCGCAGCAGCTCAAACGTAGTTTGATGGCTTATATGCACGGGGGGCGCTTCCAACCGAAAACTACCCTGACGGTTGAACAGGTGCAATCGTTATTGAAATAGGCACGCGTCTTTTTTACATATGGCTCATGAAACGTACCGACGGTAACTTTTTACCGTCGGTACCTGGGCCAAATCCTACCCTACCCAATTCATATCACTTCACCAACCATAAACTGATCATCCGCCACACTGCCACGAGTAGGAGCAGCACGTACACCCAACTTATTGCCTGCTTATACCTGCGCGCCACGAAAAATCCGACCATCAACAATGGCGTCAGCGCGCCATACACAAACCACAAAAAAACGACGGAATCCTCGTCAAGCTGCTTCAATTCCGGCTCCCATTCGTATTTGTAAGGGGATATGACAAGTGTTATGAAAAACAAAAAACCGGCTGCGACGATCAAAAAAATATGCGTTGCGACTTTCATGACGGATAGCGTATGTATGATTGGAGTAATATAATTACACATTAAATTTAGCCTGCGCAAATAAAAAAAGCCACCGCGAAGGTGGCTTTCGATCCATTCCGACAAGTTTTAAGGCCGGGAGGCACTTACTTCCCGGGGCCTTATGCCCTGTCTGCCGATTGGCCTGAGCCGCCAGACCGGCTTGCTATTGTCTGCTCTTTCAACGTTTGCTTATTAAGGTTTATCTGCCCGGATGGCCTCCCCGATCACGTGCCCGATGTTTCCGCTCGGCACCTGGATGTTGAGCAGGGCGGCTACCGTGGGCGCGATGTCGGTCATGCCCATTGTCCGGAAGCTGCGGCCGCCGCTGTTGATGCCCCAGCCCATCCATACGAGCGGAATGTGGGCGTCGTACGGGTACCAGAGGCCGTGCGTGGCGCCTTTGCGGCTGCCGTTCTTCACGCCGGAATTCATGATGATGATGATATCGCCGCCGCGTTTGCGGTTATAGCCGTTTTGCAGCATCGTTTGAAGGGGCTCGTGCAGACCGGCGGTACCGATTTCCGGGAGCCAGACAGCATCGGCGATCTCCGGCACTTCACGGAGGCGGCGGATGATGAAGTCCGACACGGCTTTCATGTCTGCGTTCTTCGCCGCGAAAGCGGGCCGGTCGAGGTACAACTGATCGGCCGCCGTAGCCATGATGGCGTTTTTCACACCGTATATTTTTTCCAGATCGGTATTGAGCGATGCGATAACGCCTTTTCCGTCCAGCGTTCCCGTAGGCAGACGATGTTCTTCGAGATATCCGGGGGAATGGGACACACCATGGTCGGCCGTGATGAAATACAACCAGTTCCCTTTCCCGAAACGACCGTCGAGATACCCGAAGAAATCGGCGAGGTCTTTATCGAGCCGTAGGTACACATCTTCCGTTTCGATGGAATTCGGGCCGAATTGATGGCCCACCGCATCGGGCGAGGAAAAGCTCACGGCCAGGAAATCCGTCGCCTTACCGCTTCCCAGCCCATACCCCTCGATGGCCGCTTTGGCGAATTCGAAAGTGAGCGTGTTGCCGAAAGGCGTGGAACGGATGGAACCGCTTTCCATGCCGGTGAAGCTGTGCGGAAAAACCGGCGCCTGCTCATGTTTGAAAGTGTTTTCGTAGTTTTTGTCGTCTGCCTCGCTGAGATGGTAAGTGGAAATGGGATAGAGCGTTTCCCATCCTTTAGCCAGCAACGCCTGCGGACGCCTCGCCGCGTTGTATTGCTTTGCCCAGCCGGGCAGTTCCTGCATGTAATACGTGCTCGTGATCCAGTTGCCGGAACCGCCGTCGTACCAGAAAGCCGCGTTGGCCGCATGGCCCGCGGGGAGGATGGAGCCCCTGTCCTTCAGCGCCACGCCGACTACTTTGCTTTCGTAGTTCGTGGCCATGCGCAGCTCGTCGGTCACGGTGGTGGTAAGCATGTTCCGGGGCGACATACCGCCTTTGGTGGCCGAAATCCCGACCGGCATTACCGAGCTGTCTTCCGTGCAATACACGCCCCTGCCCTTTTCCCGGCTGAACCAGTCGTTATCCATAATCCCATGTACGGCGGGCACGCTGCCGGTGTAAACGGATGTATGTCCACAGGCGGTAACGGTAGGCGCGTAATTGATGTAAGTCTGTTCGCATCGGAACCCTTCGCGCAGGAGCCTTTTAAACCCGCCATCGCCGTAGCGTTCAGCGTACCGGTACAGGAAATCCCAGCGCATCTGGTCTACCATCATCCCCACTACTATTTTCGGGCGGCCCGCTCGCCGCTGCTGCGTCTGGGCCTGCGCGGCTTCTGTTAGCAGCAGTGTCATGGCCAATACGGGCATGGCCCGGCGGATAAAAGTCTGTATCATGGTTTCGTTGATTTCGGTTTATTCGATCACCTTCAGGTAACGGGCCATCCAGTATGGCAGCAGGTATTCATCGCCCGCGAGCTCCGTTCTGCCGCCATTGCCGCCATCGAGGTTGAAAGCGTTGGCATTGTGGCGGTGAAGCGGCTGTTCGTCAAGCGGGATGAGCGTTTCGGTGGTTTGGCCACGGAAATTCTCGGGAATAAAGGTCAGATCCTGCCGGTGAGAATTTTTGATCTTCCAGCTGATCATATCCATGGGGAAAGTGCGCAGCCACCAGATCGTCGCTTCCTCGTCGAAATCGCCGATAAGGCCTTTGGTGATGAGGTTCCACACCGCGTTCTTCTCGGGCCGTTCTACTTCCCAGTGGTTGCGGATGGCGCCGGCGTACTGGCGTTTCAGGTCGTCGTTGTACGCGTATCGGTACAGCACCCAGTACGTCAGGAAAGCCATTTCATCGTCCGAATGGTTCCAGGGGCCGGTGCCCATATCGATGCCATCGTGGAAATAGCCTTTCGTGGGCGCGATCTTCCGGTAATCGATCTGGATATTCTGAAGATAATGATGTTTGTTGAGCAATTTCATCCCTTCGGTCTTGTATTTTTCCTTGCCGGTGAGCGCATAGGCCAGTTGCAGCCCGGCGATGATGGTGGTGCTGCCGAGGCGGCGGTCGCCGATGGTTTCGGGGTACCAGTTGATGTATTCCGGGTTCCAGCGGCCCCAAAGGGTGGGTTTGTTATCGATGTCTACGAGGTACCATTTGTTGTCGATGATATGGGTCATGATCTTGTCCATAAAATCGGCCACGCGCCGTTTTTCGTCGGTCGTTTCGGCGACCATTTCATTGAGTACCGCGGCGATCCAGATGTAGGCCACGAATTCGTCGGAGCTGGTGTGCCCTTTCCATTCCCATTCCGGATCGGGGGAATCGCGCCAGCGCTCGGGATCGGAGTTTTTGTAGCCTTTCCGCTCGAACGTGCGGCTGGGGAAACCTTTGAGCTGGTTGATGGACAATATCCTTTCGAACGCCTCGAACGCTTCCCAGGCGAAGCGCTTGGCTTCGGGCTCGCGGGTGGTGGCGTACCGGAATGCCTGGCTGCCGAGGTAGAAGCTGCTCCACAGCCCGTCGTTGTCCGTATCGGCCATTTCGGCGGTGCGGACGTCGCCCGGGGTAAGGAGATGGATGTTGGCGATGAAACCGTAACGGATATGCCGGGTGCGGATTTTCCGCTGGAAGTAGTCCGTCTTTTCCGCGAGCGACTGCCGCCTGAACGCGATCCTGTTGAGCCCGGAGGGAGTGAGGATCCAGATATTGCCGTCTTTATCGGTCGCCATATCTTTCACCTCATCCTGGTCGAGCCAGCGCCCGGAAGCAAAGTAACGGTATCCCCCCGATCCATTCTCCGTATAGGCGCCTTCGTTGGTGCCGGCCCAGATTTTCCCGTCGGCAACCATGAGGCGGCCAACAGCAGGTACCGGTACTTTACGCTGCAGTGTCATGGCCGTATCGCCGTTCTCGCGGCGGATGGCGTAATATCCCGCAGGCGTTCCCAACAAAATATCGTTCCCGCGGAAAGCCACGGTGCGCACGTCTTTCCCGGCATGCAGCCGTTGCAGCGCTTTGCCGGCCAAGCGGTACAGCGCTTTCGGCGTCAGTGCGTAAAAAATGCCGTCGTTCACGAACAGTTCGCGCACGCCTTCTTCGGGCGCGTCGAGCATTTGGATGTTTTTCCCTTCGGCCACGGCCAGTTTCCCTTTGCCGGAAAGCAACGCGTTGCCGGCAGCGTTCACGACCGCGCGGTCGTAGGTGCCGGCCGGGAACGTCACGTAGGGGACGCCGGCGTAGCCGTTGGTAATGAGTTTATCGCCGAGCAGGTAGTACAGATGCCCGTGGGTTTCCTGGGCGGTCACGTCTACCGGGATTTTATCGGCCAGCGGCCGGAAGCGCACATCGCGCACCACGTCGTTTTCCGTGAAGTAATACAATCCCTCTTTGGCGAGCACGTGCACATTGTTATTGTAATCCGTCACCAGTTTGAGGGGATGGATGCCCTTGGGCAGCGGGTATTTGCTGGATACGGCCTGCGCGAAAGGCTCGTCTGGCCCGGAAGCCCATGCGGGTGCGGAAATTGCCAACAGGCAAAATAGGATTCTATGCATTTTGGTTGCTTTTTTTATCGTTTGATGAGCCACACCTCGGCTACGCGGGAATGCTGTCGCCAGTTGAGGTGCTCTTCGTCGATGGCGTCCCAGGTTAATAAGAGACTGCCGGTTTTCGTCAATTCCTGCGGAACGGGGAATTCCTTGATCTCCCCGATCCCTTTGCCATACACGGTCGCTTTCAATCGCTGGCCGTTGGCGCGCACGAGGCTTTCGCCGTACCCGGAAATCCGCACGGTGTATTGCGCCGAGGTGTCGAGCCGGTCGTACCGCATGGCCGTGGGCCAGCGCATGCTCGTCATCCACGACAGCCGTTTGCGGCTCATCCCGCCGTCCCACCAGTCGAAGCCCGGGTTATCGCTCCGGCGCATGAGGGGGTCGGTGTTGAGGTCTTCTCCGCGCACCACGTGCTGGCTTTTTCCCACATGCCCGACGTCATCATAGAAACTCCCCGGCCCGGGATCTTCCCACCGGGCGATGGTGTCTATGGCCAGGCGCTGTTCCGCCGGGGGCAGTTGCCGGATGCGTTTGAATTCGTCTTCGAGCCACCAGCGGTTGTTGAGCGGGCGGTCCACGAAATCCAGCACAGCACCTCGTTCCGGCCCGGAAGCCTTGTATTTCTTCACGCTCGTCTGCAAAGCCACCGAGCGGAAAAGCGCCTCGCACAATTCCACGATCCGGTTCCGCCAGGCCGGCATCACACAGGAATCGGCCCGGGAAAGTATGTTTTCGGCTTCGCGCATCGCCTGCGGACCAGCCAGCAAAGCCTTACAGGCCGCGGTTTCCAGTTCGCTTTCCCGGATCTGGCGAAGCCGGGTATATGCATCATAATAAGCGCGGAGCAGCATCATCTGCCAGCGCCAGTCGCCCTTGAGCGCGGGCGCCGCAGCTTCCAGGCGCTGCCAGTGGCTCAGCGTAGCGGCGATGCCGCCGTTCTCCACGATTGGGCCTACCCAATTCCGCTCCAGCGCCAGGATGCCGTCTGCCGCCGCATCGCGGACGTCCGGCCCCCAGAAAAAGGAAGCGTACTGGCGGACGGTTTCCCGCGGATCGGCGTTCGCGTTCCAGCCCAGTTGGTTCCAGACCATTTTGTTCAGATCGTCGTGCGCCCCGTCGGAATAACCGATGAAGCCGTCGATGAAAGGCTCAATGGCGCGGTAAGCCATGGAATAGTAGTATGGTTGCGGGTTCACGGGCTCACGGCCCAGTGTGAACGCGAAAGCGGGATCGAACCAGGCTACGGGGAAATCGGCCCGCACGGTATGCGTGATGTCCGGGTAATGCCGCAGTTTGTATGGCGCAGATATGGCCGAACGGGTATCTTCCGGCGAAGGGCTCCCCGGGCCTACGACCAGCCCTGCCAGCCAGCGCGGCTTTTTATCGCGGATGTAATCGTACACGAATTTGCACTGGGCCGGCTCGAAACCTTGCAGCGACAGCCATATCATCGCTTTCGGATGGAATTTCTTCAGGGGAACGGACAGTTCTTCCAACAGCGGGATTACCAGCTCCGGCGGATTGTTGCCGGGATCGCCCCCGGGAAAGAAAACCGCGTCGAGGCGGGGACTTTCACGGAAGAGCGTATCGAACTGGCGAAGGAAGTAGTTGCGTTTGGAAGTGTCGTTCAAATCGAACGTAGCCGGCGTCCACACCCAATAATCGGCGTCATAACGCTGGCAGATTTCCGACATCCGGCGCGTCATCTCCCGCGACGACACGGTGAAATGCGGGGAAGCCGGCATGAAGGGAATGGCTTCGATGCTGTTGGCACCAAAAATGATTTGCTCGCGGATGTAGCGGTCGTATTGCGCCGGCGTCCATCCGTCGTAAGAATTCGCGAGGTTGCGGTAACCGATCTGGTGCCCGCGGATGGCCTTTTGCGGCGCGGCTTCCACATCCACCGAAACCGGCATTGTCACCGATCCTTTCCGCATCTCCATCAACCGCAACAATCGTCCTGCCCCGTATAGCAACCCTCTTTGCGGCGAGCCGGTGATCCGGAGCACCCTCCTCCCATTCCGATCGCCAGAAAGGATGGCGAAAGCCTCCGCGGCCAGCGGCCCTTCTTCCATCACTACCGCATCTCCGGCAGCAGGTAAAGTAGCCACCAGCGGCCACCGCAGCCCCGTTCTCCGGAAAACTTCCTCCTGCAGAACGGTGCCGGCGATATGGCCGGGCTTGCAAACGATCGATACCTGCCTCCACAGTCCACCCGGCGTATTACGGATAGCCAGGCAGACGTGCGGAAACAGTAAGAGGGTCAAAAGGATTCGTCTCATGGTTTCTTTACATTCTTCAGCAAATTCTGGCGGCCGGGCTGCTTCGTCAGCTCGAAAGCATCGTGCACTTCACCGTCCACCGTATAGGCAGTGTAACGTATGGCTTTGTCATCCACGCGGATGATCTGGTAAAATTGTTCGTGCGATCCCGTAACCGCCATCCATGGCGCGGGGTCGATCTCGTACATCTTCGGCCCGCTCACGGAAACGGCGTATACAGGGCCCTGGTTGCCATCGCGGCCACGGGCGTAGGTATGGTCGTGCCCGGTAAGCACGAGGTCTACCTTATACTTGTCCAGCAAGGGTTTGATGTATTCGCGGATGAACTTGTTGTCGCGGGTCTTTTTCGTGGAAAGCACCGGGTGATGGAAGGTCACGATCGTCCATCGCTGTTTGTTTTCCTGCAATACTTTTTCCAGCCAGTCGCGCTGCAGATGGAGGAGCCTTTCATTGATCTCGATCTCCTGCGAATTGAGGGAAATGAACCTTGCGCCCTGCACATCGGTGTAGTAGCAGGTTTCCTCCAGTCCGGCGGGCCCGTTTTCCGGCAACGCGAACTGCGGCCGCCAGAACACGGATACCTGCCCGCTGTCTTTCGGGTAATGGTATTCGTGGTTCCCGGGCGACATGAGTCCGGGAACGGACGCATGGATAAAGCTTCCCGCTTCGAACCACTGTTGCCATTCGTCGTAATTGTTGCCGCGGTTGACGAGGTCGCCCGCATGGATGATGAGCCTGGCGTCCGGCGCGGCCGACCATGCTTTGCGGATCGCGCGGGACCACAGGGAGCGGAGGTTGGTTTGCGCGTCTCCCAGGTAAATGAAGGAGAACGGCTGGCCGGGGAGGCCGGCGGTGCGGAACTGGAACCATTCGCTCCAGTCGTTGCCCTTCCCTACCCTGTACGCATATTCGGTGTTGGGCTGCAGGTCGTTGAACACGACGGAGTGGTACCGCGCGGCGATCGTATCGGAAATAATCCCGCTGGTGGCGGCCGGCACGCGGACGGCTTTGGCCGTGAACGCGGGATCCGGCGATGCCGGCGCGATCTCGGCGTAGCTGGAGTCGGTAACGGCGTTGGTTCGCCAGTTTACCGCTGCGGAACGCGAGGGATCGGCGGTTACGTTCAGTACGATGTTATCCGGCCTGGCCTGTTGCGCCCGGGCCTGTGGTAAGAAAAAGCAGGTGGCGAGGAGCCACCTGCCTGCATAGTGTATGTTCATAGATAGTTTACTTGAGATACCACATCAGCGTGGTTTGTTTGTCTTGTCCGAACACAGCCACGGCACGGTTGTACGCATCGAGGTTGGTGCGGGTTTCGCTGTCGGGGTACATATACCGTTTCGGCAGCGTTGTGGACGAAGACAGCGGGCCGAGCACGAATTTCGGGAAGCCGGTGCGGCGATGGTCGAACCAGCCTTCGCTGCCTTTCAGGAACATGGCGATCCATTTCTGGTTGATGAGCTGTTCCAGTGTGCCGTTGTATTTCACGACCGGCTGATCGAAGTAATTTGCGGTTTCCGCTTCGTCGAGCACGCCGTAAAACAGCATATTGGCGCGGATGCCGTCGTAATACAGCGATTCGGCGGTTTTGCCCGTCACGGTGATCTTGCCGGCCTGTGCGGCCTCGGCGAGGATGAAGCATACTTCGGAATAGGTCATGAGCGAAGCGGGGATCATGGCGCCCTTATCGCCGTTGAACATGGGCGCGAGGCGGGAGATGTAATCGTAGCCGCCGTTGTAGTCGTACGGTGCCTGGATGGCGTTGGGAACGCCCACGTAATCCCGCGTGTCTACGGTGCCGTGGGTTTTTACTTTTTCGAACCAGGCTTCCAGCCGCGGATCGTTCCGGGCGTAGAGCGCGTCGATGATTTCCTTGCTGGGCTTGCGTTTGTCGAATTCCTCGTAGGAAGTGGCCATGGTGCCGCCGGGCCAGCTGTTGTCTTTCTGCGTGCCCGCATACTGAACTTCGGCATTATCGGCATTGGATTCGAAGATGGGATTTTTCGTTTTGTCCGAAACGATGGCCTGCATTTCCGTGAAGGCAGCCGGGAAGTTTTTGGACATGCGCAGCAGGAGGCGGAGGCGGAGCGAATTGGCGAATTTGCGCCATTTCAGCGGGTCGGCTTTATACAGGCCGTCCTGGCTTTTGTTGATCTCGCGTGTTTGCGCCGCCAGTTGATCGTTGGCTTCGCGGAGCTCTTTCACCAGGTCGGGGTAAATCGCTTCCTGGCGGTCGTATTCCGGGCGGATGTTGCCTTCCGATTTGGACAGCAGCGCCTTGGAATAGGGCACATCGCCGAAAAGATCGGTGGCATAGGCGAAGTTGAACGCGCGAATGATCCTTGCATAAGGGAGATATTCCGGCTGACCGAAGTGCTCGATCATCTCGAACAGGCTTTTGTTGTACGACAGGCGGCTGTAGATACCGTCCCAGCTCTGCGGGCCCCAGTTGAACTTGTCGTTCCCCTCGTTACGCACCATGGTGATGTACCGGCCGGCGGATGCGGGTTTGTCCATATAGGCCTCCCGCTGGTAATCGGATGCGGTAGACAGAATGACGGACGACAGCAGGTATTCCGGATTGATGAATTCCGCGCCGTTCTTGTCTTCGTTGTATTTTTCGATGTCTTTCCCGCAGGCGCCGAGCATCAGCAAAGCGGCAAAAGCCAGGTATTTAAAACGTATGCGTTGCATAACCGTTGATTTGCAGTTTAGAAATTGAATCCAAGTTTGGCACCGAAGGAGCGGGTGTATGGCAGCGACCAGCTACCAACGCCCTGCCCGATCCCGCTGCCGGAAATCGTCATCGCCGTTTCCGGATCGTAGCCCATGTCGGCGGCGGTCCAGGTAAAGAGGTTCCGCGCGATGAGCGAGATGTTCAGGTTGCCGATTGGCAGGCGGCCCAGCATCTTTTTCGGGAAATTATACGTGAGCGATGCTTCGCGCAGTTTCACATAAGATGCGTCGAAAGTGGAACGGCTCAGGAAATCCCAGTAGTAAGCGCCGTAATAGGCTTCGGGCTCGAGGATTTTGTCGTTGAGCTTGTATTCGCCGGTAGCGTCGTCCAGGTAATACCCATACAGGATGCTGCCGTCGTTACGCTTTTCACCGGAACCATCCGTCCAGGGCAAGCCGCCGGTAGCCTGGTCGCGGCCGGGCAGGGTGGTTTTGGTGCGGCCGTCGCTGAGGAGGTTCTTGGCCACGTAGCTGTGGAACTGTCCGCCCTGGCGCCAGTCTACCAGCACGTTCAGCGCAAATCCTTTATAGCTGAAGGTATTGGAGAAGCCCACCATGAAATCGGGGTTGAAGTTGCCGATTTTGGTCCAGACGCTCACGCGTTCGTATTCGCCGCCATCGGTAATGAGCGGTTCGCCTTTATGGGGCCCGTCGGGAACGGTGGCCCAGCTGCGGGCGTACATATTGCCCAGTTCCTCGCCCACGCGTGCTTCGTAGTTCACGCCTTCGGAGCTGCCGAGCTGGTAAGCCGTCATCCCTTCGTCGAGCTCCAGTACTTTATTCTTGTTCCGGGTGAAGTTGGCGGTTACGTCCCACTGGAACGTTCCTTTCACGGGCGTACCGGTGATGGAGGCTTCGATCCCGCGGTTCTGGATCCGTCCGCCGTTGATCACTTTGTTGCTGTATCCGGAAGCCATGGTGGTCCCGATCCGCAGGATCTGGTTAGACGTTACGGAGTTGTACCAGCTGAAATCCACGCCCAGCCTGCCATTGAAGAATCGCAGGTCGGCGCCGATCTCGGTGGAAGTGGAGATGAACGGCTTGAGGCGGTTGTTCTTGAGCGTCCCGTCCTGCAGTGCGCGTTTGTAATCGGCCCAGTCCGCACCGAAATTATAGGTGTTATACAGCTGGAGCGGCCCCGGTTCGCCACCTACCTGCGCCCAGTTGGCACGCAGTTTCATGAAGGAGATCGGGCCGGATTTGATCTGGAGCATGTCGCTCAACACCCAACCGAGGGAAACGGAAGGATAGAAATAGGAATTGTTTTCGGGGGGAAGGGTGCTGGCCCAGTCGTTGCGCGCCGTCACGTCCAGGAAGAGATAGTTCCGGTAAGCGAGCTGGCCCATGCCATACACGCTGTTGATGCGCTGTTCCCATTCGAACATATCGTTGGTAACGGAACCCGCCGCAGCGTTCTTGATGCTGAAAATTCCCGGTACCGATAATGCGTTCGCGCTCTGGAAGGCAGACTTGAACTTCCGGTGCATCCGGTTCATACCGGCGGAAACGTTGAAATTGAAGTCCTGGTTGATATCCTTGCGGTACGACAATAAGAAGTCGGCATTGATTTCCTGCAGCCTTTCCGTTTCATAAGAGTAAGCGCCTCTTTTAGTGCGGATGGCGCCGAAGGGCCGTTTGCTTTCGCGGGCTTCGTTGTAATTGTCCATCGCGGTGCGGCCCATGAGGGTGAGCCCTTTCGCCAGGTCGATGTTCACTTCCACGTTACCCATGATGCGGTCGCGGTTATAGCCGTTGATGAATTCGTAGGCTACGAAGAAGGGATTGTCTACGCTGCCGGGCACGTGCGAGAATTGCTCGAGGCCTTCCTTGCCGGGTACCCAGTAGTTGCGCAGTTTGTTCACGTCCACGTTGGGCGTGGTGGTGTAGATGATATTGCTGGGGCTTTCGCGGTTGAACGTGGGCCTGTTGTTGCTGTGGTTCTTCGTATAGCCGACGTTGGTGCTCACCCGTACCTTCGGGCTCAGCTTGTAGCCGGCTGCGAGGTTGATGGTGTTACGGTCGAGGTCGGTATTGGGAACGATGCCGCCGTTCTTGAGATTGGTGAACGACAGCCGGAAATCACCGTCGTTGTTGGCACCGGTGATGGCGATGTTATTGGTGAGCGTGTAGCCGGTCTCGAAGAAATCCTTGTGGCGGTTGGGATAGGAAACCCAATCGGTCGGGACGCGGTTGCCGCTGCCGTCGAGCGGACTGTCCCACTGGATGTGCTTCGTACCGATATCGAGGCGCGGGCCCCATGATGAGGTGGAAATCGTTTCGTTGGAACCGGGGCGGTTGCCGGAGCCGAATTCGTTCTGGAACTGGGGGAACAGCCAGGCTTTGTCGAACATGGCGGAAGAGTTCACGGAAACGCCGAGGCCTTTTTTGGCGCCGCTGCCCGATTTTGTGGTGATGAGGATCACGCCGTTGAGGGCGCGGGTGCCGTAGAGTGCGGAGGCGCTGGCGCCTTTGAGCACGGTTACGGTAGCGATATCGTCAGGGTTGATGTCGGAGATCGGGCTGCCGTAGTCTACCACGCCGCGGCCTACAGGCTCTTTCGGACTGCGGACGCCGCCAGCTACGGGCACACCGTCTACCACATACAGCGGGGAGTTATCGCCGGTGAGGGTGCGCTGGCCGCGGATGTTCACGAACACCGAAGCGCCGGGGTCGGAGGAAACGGAGCGCACGTTCACCCCGGCTACTTTACCGGAGAGCGCGTTGGCTACGTTCACTTCCTTCACGGTAGCCACCTGGTCGCCTTTGAGCGTGGCGATGGAATAGCCGAGGGCTTTTTCTTCCCTTTTGATACCGAGGGCGGTTACCACTACGCTGTTCAGTTCCTTTACATCCGGCACCATGCTGATGTTCAGGTCTCCCCTGCCCGCGGGCTTTTCCTGGGTGGCGAAGCCTACGGAGCGGAACACGAGCACAGCCGATGATCCGGCCACGCGGATGGTGTAGCGGCCCTGTGCGTTGGTGGCCGTGCCGTTGGAGGTGCCTTTTTCATGCACGCTCACGCCGGGCAGCGGCTCGTTTTTGTCGTCCGTTACCACACCGCTTACCTGGAGGTCAACGGTTTTGGCGGCGGCGGGAACGGCGATGGTGCGGATGGCGTAATCGCGCGCGGAAATCCGCACGGCCTGGAGGCCTGCGGGGGCAAGTACTTTAGCCAGCTGTGTTTCCAGCTGGGCGGCAGGGATACGGGCATAGCGGTCGGCCACCAGTTTGCCCTCCACCTGCGCGGCGGAATAGCTGAAGGCCACCTGCAGACTGTTTTCAAGGGCGGTGAACATCTCCTTCATGGAGATCATGCCGGCATGGCGTCGGGCATCGGTGCCGCGCACCATGGCGTCCTGCGCACGCGATTCCGCGCAAGCGAGCAGGATGCATAGCACCGCGCAAAGCTTCGTAAAGCTCTTTTGCATAAGTGTAAGTTTTAAAGATCTTATTCGAGAATGATGAAATCTTTTTCTTCCCGCATTTTCAGTCCGTGCACCGTACACACCGCTTTCAGGAGCACTTCCGGCTGGCCCATGGGGGCAGACCCCGTGAAGGGCAGCGCTTCCATGCCGGGGCGTTTAAAGCGGACGTGCTTGCCGTAAAGGTCCTCCATGCGCAGGGCCACCGTTGCCAGCGTACCATCCCTTATCACCACGCGTTTTTCCATCCAGGCCGTGAACCCGCCTGCGGGCGCCTGCGTGAGCGAGATGCCCAGGGCGCTTTGCTGGAGGAGGTCTCCGGGCTTCATCTTCCGTCCGGATGCCGTTACGCTGCCTTCCAGGAGCGCGATGGCGGCGGAATCGTGCCGGTGGTAAACGTTGAACGCGGTGCCGGTCACCTCCACATCGGTCATGTTTGTATGCACCACAAACCGGGGATGCAATCCCTGCGGCGCGCGCTTCACCTTGAAATATGCTTCGCCCTGCAGTGTCACGGTGCGAACGTCTTTGCCGTTAAAAGCGGATGGGTAACGGATGGATGAATTGGCGTTGAGCCAGACTTCGGTGCCGTCTTGCAATGTGACGGTCGTGGTTTCACCGAAAGTGGTGCTGAGCGTGAGCATTTGCGCGGCCGGAGCCGGTAACCGCATCACGAGGAATGCTGCGATGGCCGCTGCGGTGGCGGTGGCGCCAATGATGAGCCTTCTGATGGGAAAGCGCCGGTTTTTTTACGGTCTTCCGCATCCAGCACGCCGTCTATGGCGGCTTTCAGGGCATCCATTTCGGCAGGGTCAACTTCAGTGGCATGAAATCTGAACGAACGCACCATCCATTGCGCCTCGCGCAGTGCCTCCCGCTTCTCCGGGTGCGCCGCGGCCCATTGTTCCCAGAACCGGGCAGCCGCATCGTCTGTGCGCTGCACCCAGGCCTGGAAGGAAGCTTCCGCCGCAAAATCCGCCGCTTCGTAATCTTGATATGACATAAGTAAGCCTTGTACGTAATAAGGAGGCATACAAGTGAGGAAATACCCTCAGGAAAAAGGAAGTTTTTTGGAATAATTTTTTCCCGGCATTAATAAATTGACAATCAACCCATAAAACATTTACCATCTACTATTTGGGATGAATGGTAGACACGATTTCAGGAAAATATTATCTAACAGGAAATCAGATTTTATGCAGACAGTCCGATCGGAACGAATCGGGCAACTTTCCCGCGGCGCTCCTAGCGGGTGTACAGCAGCGCTTCCGCGCCCGCCAGCAAAGGTTTCAGCTCGGTGAGGGCGCGGTACACGAGCGTGCGGGCGTATTTCACGGCTTTGAGCTGCATGACTTCCGCGATCTCTTCATACGAAAGACTTTCATAAAACCGGAGATACACCGCTTCCTTCTGGCGCAGCGTGAGCCGGCCGATGGTTTGCTGCACGTGGCGCTCCGCCATCGCGGCGTTTTGCCGGCTGATGAGGTAACTTTCGGGCGATAATTCCAGGAAAAATGCGGGCGCTTCGGCGTCTGTCAATTCGTGGGACCGCGGCGTTTTCCCCAATACTCTCACAAGTTTGCGGCGTACGGACACCAGCAGGTAGCTTTTGGGCTTTTCCGGCGTTTGAAGGGATTGGCGGCGGAGGTATAGGTCGGTGAAAAAATCCTGCAAGGTGTCTTTCACCAAACCGGCATCCTGCGTAAAACGGCTGCAGTAGCTGAAAAGAGGCGGGAAATACCGGCGGTAGATTTCGCCGAAAGCTTCCCGGTCCCCTTCCCGGAGGCGATCCCAAAGGACCTTATCGTCTTGCTGCGGATAAAAGGCGCCGGTGTTCATAAAGCGAAATTTAGGAATAAGGATCAAGAATGCAATCTACATCACCCTTCGCTGCCGTTTCAACCTATCATCGTAAAATAACCATTTTTTAATTTGTTACAGCGCGTGCGACGTTGCCGCTTCGCGGATGCCGAGCCGTTCGCACCACCCTTTGAAATCGCGGTGGATGCCTTGCAGCACTTCTTTCTGCTGGGGCGTAAGCTCCAGCACGTGCGCGCGGCTGATCGTGCGTACCGGTATGCCCCGCAGCTGCAGGAAATACTTCGCGCTCATGGGGTACGCGATGTGGATGAGCGGATCTACCCGGCGAAGCTCTTCCTGGATCCAGGCCACGTCTTCCGCCTTCGAGGGGTCGGCCGCGTTATTGCAAAGCCACACGAGGATTTCAGGATAGAAATTCCCGGAGATGGACGACATGCCCGCCGCTCCCATGCGCAGGGAATCCACGGCATTGGGCGTATGCGCATCGTAGAACTCGAATTTCGGATTGTTGATCGCCGCCAGTTTCTCCCGAACGCTTTCCACCTGGCAGCTCGTGTCTTTATGATAGATCAGCCGGTTGGAATCGAGCAGTGTTTTCAGGACTTCGGCGCTCAACACTCTTTTATACGGCGCAGGGCATTCGTAGAGTCCCAGCGGAATATCGCCGGTAAGGTCGAACATCTGATGGAAACGGTCTATCAGCACGGCATCCGGTTCGTCTACGTTCGCGAAATGCCCCGTGATCATGATCACCGCATCCACCCCCGTATCATGGATATTCCGGATGAATTGCGCCTTGTCGGGGATCGTGAGCCCGAACGAACCGGTGGCCACCACCGGCACGCGGCCGTTCACATAATTGACCACGTGGCGCGTCAGCTCCAACCGCTCATCTTCACTGATACTGTACATTTCGGAAGAAAGACAGTTGGCGAAGAAGCCCTTCACCCCGGCTTCCAGGTAAAAATCGATCAGTTGCTCCACCATGCCCAGGTCGATGCGCGCTTTCAGATTGAAGGGCGTGATCATCACCGGTACGAATTTCTTTTGCATAACAAACAGGGTTTTAAGATTGGGAATGAAGACGGCGCTGCATCCGTGAGAAAAGCAGTCCCGCCAGGAAGATCGCCAGCGTGCCCACCACGATCACCATGTGGATGTGAAGCGGGCTTTTGAACCGTTGCAGATCTTCCGGAAAATATTTCGACAGGCTCATCCAGAGGATCACGAGGATGCCGATGACGGTGGCGGCCACGGCCGCGGCGTTCTTCGCTTTGGAGATGATCCCCAGGAGGAAGAGGCCGAGCATGCCGCCGGCGAAAATGCCGGAAAGCTCCCACCAGATGTCCAGTATACTTTTAACACCGATCATGGCGATACCGAAGAAGATGGCCATGATGCCAGACACTACGGTGGCCAGGTGCAGGACTTTCATTTCCTCCTTCGGCGAAGGGTTGGGACGTACGTACCGCTGCCAGATATCTTTCAGGAAAACCGTGGCTGAACTGTTCATGCCGCTGCTGAGGGTGCTCATGGCGGCGGAAAGGATCGCTGCGATGATGAGCCCCAGCAATCCTGCCGGTACTTTCTTCACCATGAAATACGGCAGGATCTTGTCGCCGTAATCGGCCGGCGCGAGCGAGGAAGCCGCTACGCCCCTTTCCAGCGCCGCCTGCTCCCGCACAGCGTTGAGCATTTCCGGATGTTGCAGGAAATATGCATATAGTGCGGTGCCGATGAAAAAGAAAACCGCGCTCACGGGGAGGTACCAGTACACGCAGAGCCACACGCTTCTGGCGGCCTCTTTCTGGCTGCGGGCGGCATGATAGCGTTGTACATAGTTCTGGTCCATTCCGAAGTTGTTGAGATTGATGAAAAATCCGTACAGGAAAACCACCCAGGCGGTCGACGTGCTGAAATTGGTGAGGCTGAGGCTGCCGAGGGAAAATTTCCCTTCCGCCGAGCCCACGCTGAAAATATCGCTCACGCCGCCTTTCATCCCGTCTATCACCAGCCAGAGGATGATGATGGCGCCCGCCGTTTTGATGAGGCCCTGCAGCACTTCCGTCCAGATCACGGCTTCCATGCCGCCGAGCACGGTGTAGATAATGATGCAGACGCCGGTTACGGCCATGATGGTGCGCATGTCGAGGCCGGTGAGGGCTTGCAGCGCCAGGGCTACGCCGAAGAAGATGGAGCCCATCCGCGCCAGTTGGGTGAGGACGAAACAGATCATGGCGTAGGTACGGGCCCAGGGGCCGAAGCGGTGCTCGAGGTGCGTATAAGCGCTCACTTCGCCGCTGTTGCGGTAGAAGGGAACGAAATATTTTGCCGAAATCCAGGCGGCGGGGACCATCGACAGGCTGAACACGAAAGCGTTCCAGTTGCCGCCGAACGATTTTCCGGGAACGCCCAGGAAAGTGTTGCTGCTCAAAAAAGTTGCGTACAGCGAAAGGCCGAGCGCCCATCCGGGGATGGTGCCAGAAGCTGTCGTGAATTGTGCCGCATTTTTATTCTTTCTCGAAAAATATACGCCGATCAGGATCATTCCGAGCAAATACGCTCCGATTACCGCCAGGTCTGTAATAGGCAGTTGCTGCATGTCTTAAAATGCTATCTCATGGTTGATATTGCCATTCCTCACGTGGATTTGTTTTGTACCGGCTCTTCGTCCGATCCTTTGGCAAGTTGCGGAGATTTTTCTGGCTAAACAATGTTGAATGTTATGAAAAGAATAGCTTAAATTACTGCCGTGAAGAGCCAATCCAACGCCAACATTTCCACTGCATGGACCTTGCCCGAACAGCTGCAACGCAAGCTGGACGAACATCCGCTGGGCCGCAATCTATACATCACCGCTATCCGTTTTTATCCTGAAAATGACGCGAAGGAATGGGGCGAGCCGAAAGGCGCTCCGGTGTACAGCCTGTTGTATTCCGCACATGGAAGCGGCTGGTACGAAGTTTCGGGCGAGCGCCACGCCGTGAAAGCCAATCAATATGTATTGCTGGCGAAAAACACGCCGTTCCGGTGCGGCCCCGATCCCCGCAATCCCTGGCGGCTCTACACCGCCCAGTTCACGGGGCTCCTGGCCGACGAGCTCTGCGATTACCTCACCAACGGCAAGCCCATCCATACCACGCCGCCGCTCGTGGGCCGCATCGCGCAGTTCTGGGACATCCTCCACCATCTCGATCTCATGAACAATATCGAGAACCTGCTGTACGCCAACTTCCGGTTCTACAGCTTCCTCGGTACCTTCCGGCTGTCTGTCTTTAATTATATGAAACAGGGGTCAGACAATCAGATCGAGCAATGCATCCAGATCATGAAGCAGCAGCTCGACAAAAACCTCACCCTGGCCGATCTCGCGGCGCAGGCACATTTGTCGGCCTCTTATCTTTCCGCGCTGTTCAAGGAGAAAACGCGCTACTCTCCCATCCAGCTGTTTACGTCGTTGCGGATGCAAAAGGCCAGTCAGCTTTTGAAAGAAACGAACCTGACGGTGAAGGAGATCGCGCAGGAAATGGGGTACCCGGATCAGTACACGTTCTCACGGACTTTCAAGCTGATCATGGGTGTTTCGCCTAAGGGGTTTCGGGAGAGGAGTTAAATTGTAATTTTGCTTATTTGGCACCTATCATTATAAATATTATTTTTTAATCATATATTTGGTAGCATTTAATAGCATCCCTACATTATGATTAAATGGACTTTTGCAGTCATGACAGGTGTTTCAATATTTTTGGCTTCATGCGCCACATCAATGACTCCATCTCAAATAAACCGTCAACTACCTAACCTTACGACATCTACGTATCTGACCCAAACACAGGCGCAGGAAAAAATAAAAAGTGGTAAATGCAAATATTTGGTTAAAAACAGGGAATACGTTGCGCCAATCGGACTGACAACGAAGCAAGATTTAAAATATGGCGCCAAAGGAATTGATGAATGGGTGATACTTGATGGCGGCAACGCATATGTTTTGAAGAATTTCAAATGGGTGACCGTGGATAATAACGGCAGCACACAATTGCATATCGATTTTGATACAATGCTTTGTGATTGATCGAAATTGCAAATCCGCGCGGCGATTCAAATATTCTGATCACTTATCAAACTCAATCATCTCCACCCTATTCCCAAAAGGATCGCGGAAAAACGCGCGCTCCCGGCCTTCGATTTTCGATGTATAGGCGATGGCAACGCCGTTGGATTGGAGATAGGCTTTCGCCGCTTCGAGGCTTTCCACTTCGAAAGCAGGGTGCCGGCCGCTGGGGAGCTCGGTGGTCTTTTCCTCTTCCACCAGGTGCAATTGAATATCTGCGATTTCGTACCAGATGGCGTTGCGCGGATGCTGGCCGGGAATTTCCTTCAGTTGTAAAAGTTGCCCGTAGAATTGCCGGGCCGCGGTTTGCTGGCCGGTCGGGATCATGACTGCCACATGGTCGATCTTCGTAAAACGTATCATCCTCTGCGGGGATTTTATCGGTTTCCCCGCGCAAATATCCGTTAATCCGTACAAATTCCAGCTAAATATTTAGCACCCGTTGCCCCAATGGCCGGTTTCCCTGACGCGGGATCGTTGCGACCCTACCAAAAAATAGCCGTCCGGAAAACCGGACGGCCTTTTCCACACGTCTTTACGTTACAGTCAAAGGTATGATTTGACAGCTTCTTATGTAAACATGCGTTTATAAAATGCAGCGCCTTCGGTGGCCATTTCGTCTGTACTACCCGCCAGCGGCCGCCAGATGCAGGCGGCGCGGGCCAGTTCTTCGGACGGCTCGCCGAAAGTTTCGAGTACCACCGCGCCGCGGTACCCTATCTCGTCCAGCGCCTCCCGGATCGCGGGCCAGGGCAGGTGCCCCGTTCCGGGCGTTCCCCGGTCGCTTTCGTTGGCCTGCACATGCAACAGCAGGTTACCGGCTTTGCGGATGGCCGCCGGAATATCCTTTTCCTCAATGTTGGCGTGGAATGTATCCAGGGACAACCGCAGCGATGGATGGCCTGCCTCCGCGATGAGCGCCAGCGCCTGGTCTACCGTATTGATCATGTCCGTCTCGAAACGGTTCAGCGGTTCCACGCCCAGCAAAATCCCATGGTCTGCCGCTGCTGTGGCGGCAATGCGCAGGTTCTCCAGGCACCAGGCCCGCTCCTGCTGCTTCTGCTCCGCCAGCACGATGCGCGTTTTGCCCACGGCCGAATACAGCGGCCCGCCAAACAGCGGGCTCCCCGTTTTCTCCGCCAGCCGGATACATGCCAGGATGTAATCCAGCCCTTCCTTGCGGAACGCGGCATTGTCCGACGAAATATCGCGCCGCGGCCCGAATGCACCGCTGAGCGTGATATCGAGGTCCAGATCGGCCGTCATGGAAACGAGCAGATCCCAATCGATGAGGCCCGCCTGCTCCACTGCCACTTCCACGATGTCGTACCCCGCGGATTTGATTTTCGGCAACAGATGGAAATCCGCCGTTTTGAACGGCGACGCGTACACGAACGTACTGATGCCGGCTTGGATAGTAGTTTGCTTCCTCATTCGAAATCAGGTATTTGGATGCGTTTACCACCGTTCATGGCCGATTCATGCGCGCAGATGCCCGCGCAGGTGTAGTTGGCGGCGAGATGCGCGTCTACCGCGGATTCGCGCCCTTCTATGATGGCCGCCACGAATTCCTGCACCAGGTGCGGATGCGAGCCGCCATGGCCCGCGCCCTGGAGGAACGATACGTGGTTCGGATCGTCGATCTTCTCCCGTTTGGTGAAATGCGCGATCTCGGGGATGAGCATCTCGTCGGTATCGGGGCATTCCATCCGCCGGGCGTTCTCACCGCCGTCGAACACGGAATGACCTTCATCCTGCAGCTGCTCCCATTCGAAAGACATCTTCGTCCCGTACACATCGTAACTCTCGCGGTATTGCCTTACCACATCGAACAGCGAGCGGGTGGCCTCGGCCGCCACGTCGGAATTCTTCAGGGTGAAAGTGGCGGTTTCCACGGCAAATGGACTACCATAGCGGGATGCGAGGTCGTCGCTCAACCGGCCGGAACCATGGCAAACCACGGATTCCGCTTTTGTATTATTGATGCGCAGCAGCGGCGAAATGGCATGGGTACCGTTGAGCATGGGCGGATATCCTTTCCAGTATTCATCCCAGCCCGGCATGCTCATGTCCTGGATATGCGAACCGCGAACGAACTGGATGCGGCCCAGCTGGCCGGTTTCCGCCAGTTTCAGGCCGTACAGGAATTCGCGGGTATAAAGCGCGGTTTCCATCATCATATACACTTTCCCGGATTTGCGGCGCGCTTCCACGATAGCGGTACAATCTTCCACCGTCATGGCCATGGGGATGGTACAGGCGGTATGTTTGCCGGCGTTGAGGCTCGCGAGGGTCATGCGGGCATGCTCGGGAACGGGCGTCACGATGTGGATGGCGTCTACATCAGCGCGTTTGGGCACGTCTTCGAAGTGGGTGAAGATAAGATCGTCGTCGAGGTTGAAGCGCTCCTTCAGTTCCTTCAGCGTAGCGGGATTCCGCGTGCAAATGCCTACCCGCTTGATGTTGGGGTGTTTCTGGTAAATGGGAATAAATTCCTTTCCGAATCCCATCCCAACGATTACAACCGTGATCTGTTTCATGATATCCTGATTTTTTTGATGAGTGATAAATTAACGGCGGCCCGCCCATTTCACGGCGTTCCGCAACAGCGCCTGGTACGCCGCCAGCTCGTGCGATTTGGCGTCGTGCCCCAGCGCCAGGCCTACGATGCGCGCATCCGGATGTTCCACCACGAATACGGCGGGATGCGTCACGCCCTTGTCGTTGGTACTTTGCGCCAGCACGGTGATCTTCGCGGCGGCGGGGTCGGCGTTGAAGTGATACAGCTCATCGTCGAGCGTGAAAGACTTCGGCACTTTGCGCGTAACCGGATGTTTGCCTTTGAGCGCCACGGTGAAAGGACCGTATTGCTCGTGCGATCGGCTGCCGCCGCCAACAAGACGGGCGTTGTATTCCGGCCAGTCTTTCCAATTGTACCAGATGGCGGCGTGCGCCAGCACCAAACCCTTCCCGGCGGCGGCATGCGCGAAGATGGCGCTGCGGGTGGCGGGGTCGTTGATGGGCTGGTTGTTGGCCAGCAGGAGCACGTCCGTTTCGGGGAGCTGTGCGGCGATGGTAGCCGGATCGCTGGTGTAGGTGACTTTGGCGAGACCGTCGCGCTCCAGCGTGGCGGCGTCTTCCTGTTTGTACCAGCGCTCGAAATCATGCGAGCCGCCGCCGCCCAAGATGAGCACGCGCAGCGGGGCTTTCTGCGCAGCCAGCGGCAATGCGGCCAGCAGCAACACGAAAGCGAAAATCTGACGGAGAAAATGTTTGCTGTTCATACCATTTATTTAACAACTTGAAGAATTCCGTTCATCCCACGCCAGTGGCCGGGAAAGGTGCATACGAAAGGATAATCCCCCGGCAGGGCGGGCGCCGTGAACGTGAGGCTCACCGTTTCCCCCGGATTGAGCAGCCGCGTGGCATGCAGCACTTCCGGCACTTTGGGCACATATTGCATTTTGGAAGCGTTCGGATCGCGGACCATGGCATCGGCAGCGGCGCCTACTTTCGCGAGGGTACCGGGTTTGAGGATGAGCAGGTTATGCTGCATCCCGTCCGGGTTTTCGAGGCGGATCGTTACCTTCTGTCCGGCTTTCACGCTGAGTTTTTTCTTGTCGTACTGCATGATGTCTTTCACGACCTTCAGATCGATCACCAGTGCAGGCGCCGCTTCGGATGCGGGTTTGGGGGCAGAACGGTCGAGCGTGAGGGTCACGTTGCGCAGCTGTCCCGCGAAGCGGTCTTCCGTCCGCCAGCCATCTGTTTTTACATTGAACAGCCCCGGCGCCTTGCCGCTTCCTGCCGCTTCTCCGTTAATCTTCAGGCGGATGTTCCCGTTCTTGCCCAATTGCGCTTCCACGTCGGCCTTTTCGGGCAATTCATCTGTAGAAACGGCCCTGTAGGTTTTTCCGGCCTGCACCACATCCATTTGCAGTTTGCCGTTGCGAACGGCGAGCGTGTAGCCGTTAGCGGCATCGCCCTGCGAAAGGATCGTGCCGGAAGGCGTTTTCACTTCCCGGGAAGCACCCACCGCGGCCCTGATCGTTATTTCCTTACCATTTACGTCGGGCGCGGCGGGCATGAATCCGCGGGGATCTAAAGCATAGTCTTCGTGGTATAACGCTTCCGTTAATTGCTTCGTGAATGCGCCCGCGGGCGTTGTGGCTTTGCCTGCGGCGGACAAAAACCCTTTCTCATGGCGTACCGCCGCCGCCAGCAAGGCTTTGGCGAGGAAGGGGTCTTTCCCGTTCTGCGCCACCGCGCTCATGCGGTAAACGGCCCCACCGGCGGCTTCCGACTCGGGATATTCCACCAGTTGCTTGATGGCGGCCAATCGCACCTGTAAATCCCTGTCCTGCAAAATCCCGCTGGCGATGAGCGCCGCCTGGCCTTTCGCGGTTTTCGGCAGCACTTCCACTGCCGCTTTCCGTACGCCAGACGCCGGATGTTTCAATGCCGCCACGAACACCTGGAACGTGGCCGCGTCTTCGAGGCCCAGGCCGTGGAGCGTCCAGAGGGCGTGTACGACAGGACTGTTCAATCCTACCGCATCTACCGCCCTGCCGGCAGCTATTTTGCGCAGCACAGGCGCCATGTCCGTGTGTTTTTCTTCTACGATGAGGCGCTGTGCCGTCATCCGCCAGAACATGTTTTCGTTCATTATTCCCTTGCGGAGCGAAGCCGTGTCGTTTCTTGAAAGGCGCACCGGCGCGTAGGGTTTCGCGTTTTTGTACACTACCCGGTAAATACGGCCGTGCGATACGTCGCGATGCTCGCTCTCGAAAGCATTGCCTTTGCCATGGGGCTGTTCGGTGAAGGGAAGGATGGTTTCCCGGGGCGCCTGTTCCTTCACGAACACGTTATGCTGGATGATGAAATTATACCAGTCGGCCACCCAAACCGCGCCATCGGGGCCGGTTTCCGCGTGAACGGGGCCAAACCATTCGTCGGAGCTCGCCATGAGGTTCCAGCCGTCTTTCTCCTTGAACCCGGCCCCATCTTTTTCGATGATGGCGCTATGCACGAGGCGGACGGTCGGTTCGTTTACGAAAGCCACCCGGTTCCAGTATTCCTTCGGGAAACTGCGGGCCGTATAGAAATGGTGGCCGGTGGCGGAGGTGAACCCGCCCATAACGTCTACCTGGCGGAGGTTCGGCGTCATGGCATGCACGTCGTAGTGCCCGTCGATCTTTTGCACGGGATCGGCGGGGCCCACGTCCAGTTTGCGCTGCATGTACCAGAACGGCATGGAGAACCAGGCGCTGTGGGTATTGTTGGCGGTGGAAATGAAAACGTGATTGTCTTCCGTGAAGCCCAGGCCCCAGGTGTTGTTGGACGTCCGGCCGAGGAACTTGAAATCCGACCCGTCGGGCTTGAAATGATACACGCCCTGCGGGAATTTCTGCCGTTCCCCGTTGATGGTGCCATCAAACCCGGAATACCCCGTCACGCCCCATATTTTGTTATCGAAGCCGTACTGGAGGTTCGACGGACCGGCGTGCGTATCCTGCTTTCCCCAACCGGTAAAAATCACCTTGCGCACATCGGCCTTATCGTCTCCATCCGTATCCTGCAGAAAGAGGAAATTCGGGGCCATGGACACGATGACGCCGCCGTTGGCGAAAGCGATGCTGGTGGGGATGTTGAGGCTGTCGGCGAAGACGGTGAATTTATCCGCCCGGCCGTCGCCATCGGTATCTTCGCAGATCTTGATGCGGTCGTTGGCCGTGGAGTCCGTTTCCACGAAATCATTGGGATAGTCCACCGTTTCCACGATCCAGAGCCTGCCGCGCTCATCCCAGGCCATGGCAATGGGTTTGGTGATGTCGGGCTCCTGCGCGAAGAGTTGTATTTCGAATCCCGTTGGTACCTGCGTAAGCTTGTTGGACTCCCCGGGCGGCAGGGCTTCCTGGAATTTGGGAACGTTGTAGCGTTTGGTGTAATCCGCGATGGTATCGGAGTTGTAGATATCGACATCAGGGATTTTCGCTGCCGCGATGCGGCCCCTCGCTTCCTCCCCGATCGCTTCCAAGACGGCATTGCGGATGCGGTCGAGGAAAGCGACGTGCTTCCAGGCTTCGTCGTTTTTACCATCAGGGAACACGACCACGCGCCCTTTGCCGGGGTTGCCGGATGGCTTCGTCCAGGCCAGGGCGCGGAGGCCTTCTGCGCCCTGATGCAGTACCAGCAATCCTTTCCCGCCGTCAACGAAAGCGCGGAGCGCGGCCTGTGCAGCGGCGGATGGCGGATTGGCGGTGCAATAGATCACGGCGTCGAACGCGGCGAGTTTTGCGGGCTGGAGATCGTCCTGCCGTTCGGTGTAAGTAATATTGACGCCGCTTTTGAACAGCTTCGTAGCCAGCCAGGTGGCCTGCACGTTGCTGCTGCTGCCTACGAACAGGGCTTCCGCTCTTCTCCCCGCATCGCTTCGGGGCGCGGGCGCCCATGCACAGATAATTCCTGTCAGTAATATAGCCAGTATTCGTTTCATGTCGTCAGTTGTTTGATGATGGATGGGATTCCGCAGGCGCCAGCAGCACCGGTTTGTACCCGCCTCTCCTGCTGAACCAGAAAATCAGGCCCAGGTAGCAGAGGAGCATGATGACGGGGAATATGGAAACGGTGCGGAGCGCGTCTTTCTTCGCGCCTTCACGGACATCCCGGATGGTTTCCTTCGCAGCCACGGGTGCGGTTTCCAGCCTTGCATTATCGAGCACGCGGTATTCGCCGAAGAGGCTTTTGCGTTCCTGGGTGAGATAGGTGGCGTGAAGGGCGGTCTGGTTTTCGGCGTCGTAGCGGACGAGGTTCTTGTCCAGCTGCTTATCCTGCACGAATCCCAGGATCACCGCACCGATAACGCCTACGCCCACCTGCCCCACGGCCCCCGTGAAATTGAGGGCGAGCACGCCGCCCCGGGGGAAGCGTTCGGCCACAACGCCCAGCATCGTTCCCCACAAAAACGTCTTGCCCAATGCGTAGACCGTAGCCGCCACGAGGATCATGGCGCCGGTAGACCACGACAGGAAATTCAATCCCGCGAAGGCGACGGCGGCGCTCACGGCCAGCAGGCCCAATGGGGAAAAACGATGGACGATCGGCCCGGCATAAAATCGCAATACCGCCATGATAAGCGAAGTATAAATCAGGACCCACCCGCCCTGGAGGCCCATTTTAGCCATTTCGGGCGTCATGAGGTCGGTGATCCAGCTGTCTGTCCCCAGCTCGGTGGTGGCCAGTAAAACCATGACGAGCAACAGGAGAATGAACATCGGCCGCCCCCACGATTTTACCACGAGCCCCGCGGCCGCGGTGATGCCCAGCGTTACGGCGATCTTTCCCGCCAGCGACCAGTTCAGCAGGCTGCCGGCCTGGAACACGCACAGCGACACGATGAGCAGAATGCCGAGGATGCCCACTTCGCGCACCATGTCCAGATACGACACGCCCGCCTGCACCCTTTCACTCACCGGGAATTTCTTCCCCATGATCATCCATCCGTAGGCTATTACCGGCAACAAAATGCAACCGATCATGATCTCCCATCTCACCTGAAAATGTATCAGCGCAATGCCCAGCAAGCCGGCCAGCACCATTCCCGCCGGCCATCCGGCATGGAGGATGTTGAGCCATTTCGTTTTTTCGCGCGGGTACATGGTGGCCACTACCGGGTTCACCACCGCTTCGGCCGCGCCGTTGCCCAGCGCGAAAAGCAGCGTTCCGAAATAGAGCATCCAGTAACCCGTGGCCATAACGGTGAGCAGCACGGAGGCGCAATGGCAGGCGAAAGCGAAGATCATGGCCGATTTGTAGCCCACTTTATCGATGACGAGACTGAACAGCACGATGCTGATCCCGAAGGGCCAGAAGCTCACGCCGAAAATTTCGCCCTGCTGGGTTTTGCTGAGCCCGAACTGCATGCCCCATCCGTCCATGAGAAAAGAACGGAAAACGAACCCGAACGCCGAGGCCACCAGCACCGTAAAACAGCCCCAGAAGAGCAAACGGCGGTCTCTGCCGCCGAGGTCCGCCGCAGCCATGGCGGCGTGCGGCGGGGCGGTTGTAATCATATCCATACTTGAATTTTTTTAGTGTCTGCCTGCTATCTGCCCAGCGTCAACCGGCGGATGAGCGCCGTTTCCGATGCATCGTAAGGGCGCCCGTCGGGCCGGAAGATATCGTGGAACCACACCTTCGGCTCGGCGCCGTCTTTCATGGGCGTGTCCCAGGCGTAAATAGTGTTCGATTTGCCCTGCACCAGGCCCCAGTTCACTGCAATGATGCCCCGCTCTTTCAGTCCGGGCAAGGTATTGGCGAAATGACTGTTGCGCGTGCGGGCCATGTATTCCGTGCACACCAGCGGCTTGCCGGTGGCCTTCAACAGGGAATCCGCAACGATGAGGTGCCTGTCTGTGTAGTCGTGGTAAGTGATCACGTCGGATTGCTCCAATTGGAATTTTGTGAGATTTTTCAGGTTGAAATTCCATACGCCCGCGCTCAGGGGCTGGCTCGGGTTCACGGTACGGCCCCAGATGAACACGTTTTTCAGCAAGGGCATGGATTTATCGCCCCATCCGGAATTGCCGGGCTCATTGTAAAGGTCCCACAGCAGGATGCGGCGGTCTTTGGCGAAAGTTTTGAGCACGTCTTTCACGTAAGTTTCCAGGGTGGCCATGAGCGAGGGATCGTCGTGGAGAAGGCGCCCCGGGTCCTGCACCCAGCCCGAGTTGTGGATGCCCGGTTTGGGTGCAGGCTGCGTTCCCGCGGCGTATGTAGTGTTCCAGCAGTCGTCGAAAATGGTGAAGATCGTGCGGATGCCATGGCGGTTTGCGATGGTGAGGTACGTGTTCATGCGCTGCTTGAAGCCGGCTTTGTCTTCTTTCCAGGCCAGGTGATGGAGGTACACGCGCATCACTTTCATCCCGATACCCGCGGCATAGCCGAGATCCCGGGAAATGGTGGCCGTGTCGAACGATCCCGCCTGCCACATCTCCAGCTGGTTGATGGCCGAAGCCGGGTAAAAATTGGCGCCCGCCATCCATGGGGTGGACTTATGCCATTTCCATGCTTGCTCTTTAGACCATACCGGCCTTTCGTTTTGCGCTTTCGCCGGCATCACGAACGCCAGGCAAAACAGCCATACATGCACAATCTTTCTTTTCATAATACTCGTTTAAACTATTGTCAAAGGTTAATCTTGGTGACAGGAGAAAATATCATGTCTTCCACACCCTGCAACTTCAATCCTACCCTTGCGAAGATGTAAGACTGGGCCGGTACCAGCGCGGGAACGGTCACTTCCATCGACACGCTCGCCGGATCGGTAATGGCGCCCGCGTTCTTCTGCGACGATGCGATGCTGTAATCGCCGCCGCTGGATACGAAAGCCGTTTTGTTGATGTACAGGTTCACGCGCTCCACGTTCTTGCCGTCTGCCCCGTTCACGATCTTTTCCAGCGCGAAAGTGGCCGTTACCTTTCCGGAAGCCGCGCTCATGTTCACGTTGCGGATCATGTAGAAAGGCGTCACTTCCAGGTCGAGCTGCTGGTCGCCGCTGATTTTGATGGCGATGGAATCCGGCCGCCCGTCGGGCAGTTTCTTCCAGAGGAAAGGTCCCTGGCCGTTGGGCACGGTGAGCTTGTAATCGCCTTCGAACAGCAGCACGGAGAAAGTGCCTTCCTGCGTGAAGGTGGTGTTGGACACGGGCCCCACTTTCCCGAAACCGAACTGGTACAGCTGGAACGGTACCTGGTTGTATTCTACCGGGATGCCCTGGCCCTGGTACACGAGCCGGCCATGAAGGCGCGCCTGCGGCGGATCGTAGTTGTCTTTCTTGCACGAAGCCGCCAGCAAGGCCAGCAGGGGAAGTATATATGCAAAACGTTTTTTCATGATCGGAGGATTTTTGGTTTAGTCCTGGTTCGGGTTGGGAACGATCTTCGGGTTGTTGGACCGGATATCGTTGTTGATGAACGAATAGTAATTGCCGAGCCGGAACCGGTTGGTGCCCGTCACCAGCGGCGATTTGATGATCCGGTAAATCCATTTCCCGTGGGTCGGGCTGCCGGGATGATGGATTTTATACGGCCAGAGCGAGTACGGCTGCGTGTTGTGCTTGGCCGGCGAACCGATGTTCGACAGCAGGTCTGCCTCGTTCATGGGCACGCCATCCCACAGCACATGCGCGTTGCGCCATCTTTTCTGGTCGAACACGATATGCCCTTCGAAGGAAAGCTCCGCGCGGCGCTCGTGCATGATGCGGCCGAGGTTGATGTCTCCCGCGCCGAGGGGAACAATGAGCCCTGCGCGCTCGCGCACCTGGTTCATGTAGCCCGCCGCCACCCCGGTCTGCCCCAGTTCAAAGGCGGCTTCGGCAGCGTTCAGCAACACTTCCGCATAACGGTACCGGATAAACGGCACTTCGCTCCCCGTGCCCCGCGAGCCCGATCCCACGGTGGGGTCGAGGTACTTGCGGAGATAGAAACCGGATTGCGCGGTAAATTCCTTGCCGTGGATGGGCCCGTCGAACCCGACTACCTGCACCGGCTGCGTTTGCCCCGGCAGGGTTTTCTGGGAACCGCGGTCGTCTCCCGTGATTACGGAACCGTCTGCCAGCACGTATCCTGCCCAGATATCCACCTGGCGGCGCTTGAAGCTGGTGCCCGGCAGCATCACCGTGCCGGCGAGCCGTGCATCGCGGCCGGCGAAAATATCCGTCTGGTTGTTGTAATAGATCGGGTTGCCCGCGCCATCCTTGATCGGCAGCGGCCCGAACGTGTTATCGAGTTTTTCGAAAGCCTGCACCAGGTTCAGGGAAGGATTGATCCTCCCGCCTTCTTCCTCTTCGGCCCCGAAGCGCGGCTGGTTCACCTGCGTAAACCCGTGCACTTTCCCGCTTTTCAGTTTGAAATCCTCGATGAAAATGCTTTCGGGATTGCTCACCTTGTCGTAAAACAGCGCCGCGAAATTCTCGGAAAGGTCGGCGTTGCGCTTGTACAGCCCGTAAGTTCCTGCCGTACCGGTGATGAGGAGCTGCGCCGCGGCGAGGGATTTGGTGTAGTAATCCTGCGCTTTCGCGACGGGGATGCCCACTTCGCCGCCCGGCAAAGACACCGAAGGCGTGAGCCCGCCGTATTTGGCGATGGAGCCCGCATACAGCGCCGCCCGGCACTCCATGGCCAGGGCCGCACCGCGACTGGCGCGCGATTTCACGTTCACATCGGCCGGCAGATCGTTGCGGATGGCTTGCATTTCGGCGATCACGAAGTCGTACATGGCCGCTTCGGTAGTACGCGCATGCTGGAGATACGTGGGGTCGCCCTTGTAGTCCCAGGTCATGGGCTCGAGGACCAGCGGTACGCCGCCCATCCTTTTCACCATTTCGAAATAGTAATAAGCGCGGAGGAAGCGCCCTTCGGCCGCGAAACGCTTTTTCTCGTCGTCTTTTAACTTGGTGGCCGCGCTCAGCCTTTGCAGGAAGAGGTTCAGTTCGCGGATGAGGGTATAGTCCCAGGTGCTCCAGGCCCCGAAATCCCACTGGTTGCGCTCCACGATCGACTTCGGCCCGCCGTTCTGCGACGGAAAGCTTTCGCTGAAATCCGCCATCGATTCCCAGTTTTTTACGGTGGAGAAATCGGACTGCCGGTTGTAGAAATTCGCGAGCATCGACAGCACCAGCGCGGGATCGTTGAACGCCTGCTCGTTATTGAGAATGTTCGTCGGGTCTACGGTGAGGAATTCGCTTTCGGGCTTGCATCCCCCCGCAAACATCGACGCCAGTAATATGATGGAAAAAATCTTTTTCATAACGGATGATTGAAGGATTAGAATGAAAGACTGCAGCCAACGTTAAACACCTTGCTCTGCGGATATTGCAACCCGTTCGTTTCCGTGATCTCCGGATCGGTGCTGTAGGCTTTCATGTTGTCGAGGATGAAGAGGTTGTACGCATTCACGTAGAAGCGCGCTTTCTGGATTTTCGCACGGTTCACCAGCGGCGTGGGCAAAGTATACCCCAGCTCTATCGTCCTGGCGCGGAAATACGTGATGTTGTGGTTCCAGAAAGTAGACGCGCGGTTGTTGCTATGCCCCTGGTCGTTGTAGCGCAGCGCGGGATACTTGCCGGATTGCCATGCACTGTTGCGATCGTAAATATCTTCCCTGTGCCAGCGGTCGGTGAATATCTTGTTCAGGTTGCCGTCGTTAATGAAAGGCACTTTCATCTCCCATTCCTGGATCCAGGTGAAATGCGAGGCGCCGGAGAAATCGGCCGTGAAATCGAACCCTTCATATCCCAGCCCGATCTGCAGGCCGAAGTTCATGTTGGGTTGCTGGCCGGAAGCCCAGCCCATGGGCCGGCGGTCGTTATCGGTGATCCGCCCGTCGCCGTCCACGTCTTTGTAGATAATATCCCCGGGCAGGAGGCTCCTGTTGCCCTTTCCGTCGATGTTGACGGGATAGTTGTCGATCTCTTCCTGCGTTTTAAACTGCCCCACGGCTTCCCATCCCCAGGTAAAGCCCTGCAAACGGCCTTCGCCGGAATTGAAGTAGCGGTCTACCGAGTTGAAGAACAGGGGATTGTAGGAAGAAATGAACTGGCCGCGGGAATAGGAGATGTTTCCACCGATGCGGTACGACAATTTCCCCGACTTATCGCTGTAACTGAGCGAGAAATCCTGTCCGAAACGCTTGTCTTTATTGATGTTTTCATCCGGCAGCGCATACCCGAGCTCGGAAGGCAGCAGGATGTCCTGCTTGCGGCCGCGGAGCCCGTTCCGTTTGCGCACGAAGTAATCGAAAGCGCCGTTCAGCCGTCCGCCGAGCATACTGAAATCGAAGCCCACGTTGGTGATGGAGCTTTCCAGCCAGCTGATGTTCGTGATGGGAACGCCCCGGTCGCGCGAGCCCACTACGGCCACGCCGTCCAGTATCGCGATACCGTCGTTGTAGTTATAGCCTTCGTAGTAGGCGAATTCCGCCAGGCCGAGCGCCTCTCCGTCATCGCCCAAAATCCCGTACGAACCGCGGACTTTGAAATCTGTCAGGATGCTCCCATTGCCCACGAGGTTTTTCATGAACCCTTCTTCCGTGACGCGCCATGCGGCCGACACACTGGGAAAGTAGCCCACGCGTTTGCCGGGCGCGAAGAGGAACGAGGCATCGCGGCGCATGAGGCCCTCGATGAAGTATTTGTTGCCGTATTCGTAGTTCAGGCGGCCGGCGATACCGGTACGCGTCTGGCGGTTGTCCTGGTCGGTGTAGGTATCCGAAGTATTGAAATAGATGAGCGGCAGCTGGTTCGAGATGGGCACGGCGTGGATCCAGTTGCGGAGGCGCTGGTTGTTGATGCGCTCGCTCACCACCATGGCGTTGATCTTGTGGTCGCCGAACTTCCTTTCATACCCGATCCGTATCTGCGAGCTCTGATTGATCTGCTTTTCCTGGTTGCGCTCCCGCCAGGGGTTGGTGGAACCGCCCGTACGGGTGTAGGTATCGGTGGAAGGATTGTAGGTGTAGGTATCGTAAGTGTACTCGTGGTTGTTGAGGATGTTGTCCGCCATGTAATACGAGTACAGTCCGCTGATCTTGAGGCCTTCCACGAAGGGGACGTCCCATTCCGCGTCGAGGTTCATCTGGAGCTGGCGCCAGTCGTTCTTGAACTTGCCGGCGTAGCGGGTGTTGAGGTAGCCCCAGTTGGTTTCGTTATGCTTGATATCGTTCAGGTAAGCCGGATTGTCGTTGGCGAAAGGGCGCTCCATGGGCGTGTTCCGCAAAATGGCGAAGCGCGCCTGCCAGTAGTCGTCCACTCCGGGAACACCGGGATTGTCGCGGGTTTCCACGCGGCCGTTGATGCTCGTTCCCACGCGCAGGCCGTTGGCTACTTTCGCGGAAATATTGCTCTGGATGTTGGTACGGGTGAATTTGTATTCGCGCCCCAGCACAGAGTTCTGGAACGTCCGCGTAGCGGAAACATAATACGTTACGCGATCGGTACCGCCGGTAAAGTTGAGATTGTACTGGTTGAGCGGGGTATTTTCCTTGACGATATAATCCCGCCAGTTGAAACTTTTATAGCCGTAATCCGTGCCCAGCCGGTACTTCTCCAGTTCTTCGGGCGTGATGTTGGTGGTGATGGGATTGTCGCCGATATTGGGGAACCGGTTCATTTCGGCTTCGGCTTTCAGTTTCATGTACTCGTGGGAATTGTCGAGCACGTCGATGAAGCGCGTCCAGCTCTGGAAGCCCCAGTTGGCGTCGAGGTTAATGGAACTGCGGCTGCCGATGCGGCCCCTTTTGGTTTGCACCACCACTACCCCGTTGGCCGCGCGCACGCCGTAAATGGCGGCAGACGCGTCTTTGAGGAAAGAAATGCTTTCGATGTCGTTAGGTGAAATGTTGTTGAACTGTCCTTCGTCCTGCTGCACCCCGTCGATCACGTAAAGCGGCCGGCCGAGGTTGCGGATCTGGATGGATGCGGAAGCGCCGGGCCGCCCGTCGGCCATCCGGAACGATACGCCGGGCACTTTCCCCGCGAGCGTGGTGCTCACGGTGGCGCCGCCGCGCACATTGCCGATGTCTTGTGCGGAAACGCTGGAGATGGCATTGGTGAGGGATTTTTTCCGTGCCGCGCCATATCCTACTACCACTACGTCCGTCAACTCAGTGGCGGAACTGAGCAGGGCCACGTTCATGGCCGTTCCCGGCGTGGCGGCCAACTCCTGGGTACGGAAGCCTACCATGGTAAAAACGAGAATGGCATTGGGTTTCACCTGGATGGTGAATTGCCCGTCGGCCCCGGAAAGCGTACCATTACGGGTACCTTTTTCATAAATGGTAACCTGTGGGAGCGGCGATCCGGCGCTGTCGCGCACGAAACCCGAAACCTTTTGCGGGCCTGTCTGCGCAAAGGCCCCTGCCAGTGGCAGGCAGAGCAACAGCAGTAGGAGTATCTTCGGGATACCCGCCGTCGCTGCTTTTTGTAGTGCAGTGTCGTTCATACGTGAAATGATTTTGGGTGATTAAAGGATGCTGTCTTCAATCCCCGGCTGGGCCGGTCTTTTTCATACCATGAATTCGACGAACCATTAGACGTGTGATGTTCCTACCTTCGCATACGCAATAGAAGCCCTGTCCGGCCGTGGGACCGGTTTTCGCGGGGAGCTGTCATATTACTGGCTGATATCAGTTTTTCTTCAACGCAGATCAAAGAAAGAAAAAACATTCGGCAAGCATTGGCCGATTCATTTCAATTTTTCGCCATTTCGTTTCAATCCCTCGCCATCCTCCCGGATATTTTTATATTTACGTAGCCTTATAATTCCACCACGTTGCAGTCGATCGTTTCCATACTGACTTTGCTATGCCTTTCCTTCGCTACGCCCGTAGCGGCGCAGCAATTCTATTTCAGGGATTACCAGGTGGAAGACGGCCTGTCCCACAACACCGTGTTCTGCGTGGTGCAAGACAAGCAGGGGTTCATCTGGGCGGGCACCAAAGACGGGCTCAACCGGTTCGACGGGCGAGAGTTCCGCGTGTTCCGTGAAAAGGCGGGAGACAGTACGGCCATCGGCGACAATTTTATTTTCTCTTTGTGTGTGGACGATAACGGCCAGTTGTACGTAGGTACCGGGAACGGACTGTTCCGATACCTCGCGGCCACGGAAAGCTTCGAACGGGCGCCGTCTCCGGCTGGCCAGGATGCGAACGCGCTCAGGGCAGACCGGCAGGGGAATATCTGGTTCGTGAGCTGGGGGCGCCCCTGGCGGTACGACCCCAACAAAAATATCTGTGCGCCCGTTTCGGGTAGCGGCGTTCCACCGGCTGTCAGCAATATCCATATCGCCAAAGATGGGAAAGTATGGTTCGCCACGCCAGGCGGAGACATCCGGCTGCTCGGCGACTCCCTGGGCCGGTGGGACGTATGGCATCATTCCCCCAAACCCCACACCCACCTCATCACGCATCTGCATGCATTGCCAGACGGAAGATTGCTGGTAGGCACGGCCAACCAGGGCCTCAAACTCCTCGATCCCGCGAAAAATACGTATGAAGATATCATCACCTGGTCAGACGGCGACGTGGGTGTCTATGTGCGGTACATCGCCCATCACGGCGGAGACGACTATTGGATCGCCACGGAATCGGGGATCTACATCGTCAACGTAACCTCCAAACATTGCATCAATCTGCGGAAGCAGTACAATAATCCGTACAGTCTTACCGACAATGCCATTTACTGCCTCCACAAAGACCGGGAAGGCGGCATGTGGGCGGGGAGCTATTTCGGGGGCATCAATTACTACCCAAAACAATACACGTATTTCGAAAAATACTGGCCAGACAATACCGCGCATACTCTCAGCGGCAACGCCGTCCGCGAAATATGCGAAGACATGTACGGGAACATCTGGGCGGGAACGGAAGACAATGGCGTGAACCGCGTGGATGTGAAAACCGGCCGCATCCGGCAGTACACGCCCCGCAACAACGGCAGCAAAGCCCTCTCCCACACCAATATCCACGGATTGTACGCAGACGGGAACCGCCTCTGGATCGGCACGCTGGACAACGGCGTGGATGTGATGGACATCCGGACGGGCAATACCGTCGCCCATTTCGCCGCCGGCCCCGAATCGTTTTCCAGCAACTTCATTTTGTATTTCTACCGCACGCGCGACGGCGATATGCTCGTAGGCACCGGCCGCGAACTGGCGCGCTACGACTCCGCGGCGGGGCGTTTCCGGAAAGTGGAAGAAGTGCCGGTCAGCAGCCAGCGCAGCATCGCCGAAGCGGCAGACGGAACGCTGTGGATGGCCACTTCCGACAACGGCGTGCAATGGTACCGCAAGCGGACCGGCGAGCATGGCGGATATCATCACGACCCGAAAGATTCGTTCTCCCTGGCCGGGAACAATGTCAATACCATTTTGATCGACCGGTCGCAGCGGATCTGGGCGGGCACGGAAGGACGGGGGATTTCGCGGCTGGACGGCAGCGGCCGCTGGCGGCATTATACCATGGCCGAAGGGCTCCCGAGCGATTACATTTTCCGGTTGCTGGAAGACCGCAGGGGCAGGATATGGGCCACCACATCGCGGGGGCTCGTGCAGCTGGAGCCGGAATCCGGCGCGGTGAAGATATTTACCACGAGCCATGGCCTGCTCAACAACCAGTTCAACTACAATTCCGGGTACCAGGATAAAGAAGGCAACATGTACATCGGCTCCGTAAAGGGCATGATCCGCTTCAATCCCGATAAATTCCTGCCCGATACTTCCGCCGCGCCGGTGTATATTACGGGGATGGACGTGCGCAACATGACCATGGGGCCAGACGAAAAGCGGAACATCCATTATTCGAAGAAGATCACGCTGCCGTACGACAAAGCGAATTTCAACATCGCCTTCGCCGCGCTCAGCTTCACGGCGCCCGACCTTATTTCGTACGCTTACCGGATGGAGGGGCTGGACAACGATTGGATATGGCTGAAAAACAACCGTACCGTATATTTCACCGATCTCAAACCGGGCCATTACACGTTTTACGTCACCACAACGGATGCGAACGGGAAGCGCCGCCCCGGCGCGGCGATGCTGCAGATCGAGATCACGCCGCCTTTCTGGGCCACGTCGTGGGCGTATTTGTTGTATGCCCTGGCGTTCGTTTCCACGGGTTATTACGCCATTGCGCGATACCACCGGCAGCAAACGTTCAAGCAGAAGCGGCGGATGGAAGCATTGCAGTTGAAGAAGGAAAAGGAACTGTACCAGGCGAAGGTGGACTTCCTCACCAACGTGGCCCACGAGATCAATACGCCGCTCACGCTCATCAAAGGGCCGCTGGAAGAGATCATGGAGCACCCGGGCGCGCTCGCCGAAAACAAGCATCACCTGGCCATTATGGAACGGAACACGAACCGGCTCGTCCAGCTCACGAACCAGCTGCTGGATTTCAGGCAGACCGAAGCATCGGGGTTCCGGCTGGATTTCGAACTGCTGGATTTGCGGAAGATTTTGCAGGATACGTACGATAACTTCCGCCTTCCCGCGCAGCAACGCAAACTCCAGTTCCATGTGGAATTGCCGGAAAACGAACTGAACGCCTGGGCCGACGAGGAAAGCGTCAACAAAATATTCAGCAACCTCTTCAGCAACGCCATCAAATACGGGCAAACGAAGGTGGAAGCCAGGCTGGAAACCGCCGGCGGACAGGTGCGCCTGACCGTGGCCAACGACGGGCCGCTCATCCCGGAAGACATGCGCGAGCGCATCTTTGCGCCCTTCGTGCGCCTGCGGGAAAACGAAAAACAGAAAGGCACGGGCATCGGGCTGAGCATCTGCCGGTCACTGACGGCGCTTCACAAGGGAGAATTGTACGTTACCGCCGAAAGCGGCCTCAATATTTTCACCTGGACCATCCCCGAAGGAGCGTCCATCAACCTGGTAAATTAACACCTATGCAACCTGTTATACTGCTGGCAGACGATAACGAAGAGATCCTGGACTTCGTTTCCTCCATCCTTCAACCCGAATACCAGGTCATCCGCACCGAAAACGGCCGCGATGCCGTAACGCTGCTGCACCAGGAAAACGTAGACCTCGTTATTTCCGACGTCATGATGCCGTTCATGGACGGTTTCGAGCTGTGCAAAACCATCAAGACCACGTTCGCCATCAGCCATATCCCCGTCATCCTCCTCACGGCCAAAAACACGCTGCGTTCCAAGATCGAAGGGCTGGAAACGGGGGCCGATGCGTATATCGAAAAACCCTTTTCCACGGCTTTCCTCAAAGTCCAGATCGCCAACCTGCTCAGCAACCGCAATAAAATCCGCCAGTACTTCGCCAGCACGCCGCAGGCGCCCATCCAGGCGATGGCGCACACGAGCGAAGACGCGGCGTTCCTCCATTCCATCCACCAGTTCATTTTGCAGGAGCTGGAAAATACCGAGCTGGACGTGGAGCACCTTTCCCGCCATGTGAACATGAGCCGGGTAAGCCTCTACCGCAAAATCAAGGCGATCTCCGACCTCACGCCCCACGAGCTCATCAATGTTACCCGCCTCAAGAAAGCCGCGGAACTCCTCGCCTCCCGGAACCTCCGGATTTATGAAGTGGCCATGATGACCGGGTTCAAATCCCAAACCCATTTCGGCAAGAATTTCATCAAACAATTCGGCGTATCCCCCAGCCAATACGTGCAGCAACAACGCGGCATCACCGCGGAATGATCATCCTTTTTCAGCTATTATTTATTGTTTTTCGATAAATTTATTTTGATTTTCGAGAAACACGGTTTAGCTTTGTCCTAACAAAAAAGAATTACCGATGCAAGGACAAAGAACTTTTACCGCCGTCAGGGCTTTTGTCAACGTCATCTATTATGCAGTGGCGCTGCTGGCGCTCGTTGTCGTGATATTAAAATCCATGGCGTTCGTGATGGGCAGTAGTGAACTGACAGATACCACCCGGCAATTGACCGTCAATTTCGACGTGAAGGCGTTCCCTCCCAAAGACACCCTGCCTCCCCAACTCATTTACGGCAGTTTGAAAAATGCGGCACTGGAGAAAAAGCAGGATATGTTTACGCTCCGCACCACTGCCCGTTCCCCATTGGGCATTTACAGTTTCATCATCACGGTACTGGGCGCCATCGCGGTGGTGACGGGCATGGGATGGTTGCGGAAGATTTTCAGGGATACTTCGGAGAAAGTGCCTTTCCTGGCCATCAACGCCATTCGCATCCGCAATATCGGGCTGCTGCTCATTGCGGCAGACGCGGCGCGCCTGATCGGGTATTTTATATTCAACAGGATGACGAATCCCTATTTCACGCCTTATTTCCAGCAGTTGGTGGACGTGGGGAACAGCTTCTGGATGGGCCTGTTATTGCTGGCGCTCGCCGTGGTGTATAAACGCGGTGTGGAAATTTATCAGGAAAACCAGTTAACGATCTAAGTATGCCTATCATCGTCAATCTAGATGTCATGCTCGCCAAGCGAAAGATGCAGCTGACGGAGCTTTCGGACCGGATGGGCATTACCCTCTCCAATCTGTCCATTCTAAAAACCGGAAAGGCGAAAGCCATCCGGTTCTCTTCTTTGGAAATGATATGTGAAATATTGCAATGCCAGCCGGGCGACATACTCGAGTACGTGCCCGACCGGCCCGATAAAAAAGTTTAAGGCTTCGCCATGGCTTTGCGGAGCATGTCCACGCTTTTGCGGACGCCCGTTTCAGCGGCTTCCTTGCCTTCGAATTCGATGGAGATATAGCCTTTGTAATTCGCTTCGCGGAAGATTTTTATGATGCGCTCGTAATCGAGATCCAGCGTGTACCATTCGCCACCGCCGTAGTAGGTTTTGGCCTGCACGAAATCCGCATGGGGCGCTACCATTTTCAGTTTGTCGTACGGGTTTTCGAGGAAGTTGCCGGTATCGAGCAACAATCCCATCCACGGCGAATCGATGGCTTTGCGGATGCGCAGCAATCCTTCGGGCGAAGACGTGAGGCCCCAGTGGTTCTCGATCGCCAGCATCACGCCGCATTCCGCCGCTTTGGCGAGGCATTGCTGAATACTGTCGATACACCATTTGAACGCATCGTCTTCGGTATATCCGGGAATGGCGGGCTCCACGCCTCGGGCGGCCATGAGATCGTCGAACGATTTGATGGTGCCCCATCGCCCGGAGTTCAGGCGGATGCAGGGAATGCCCATTTTATAGGCCAGCTCGATGCATTTGATGGTATGGTCGATATCTTTTTGCCGCTCGGCTGCGTCGGGCGACACGAAATCCTGGTGGATCGACAGCGAAACGAGGTCTACACCGTTGCGGAACGCATGGCGTTTCAGCTTTTGCAGATAGGCGTTGTCTTCGCTTTCCATCTGGCGGTGGAGGATGTCGACCCCTTCCACATCGAGCGCGGCGGCTTCGTCGATCACTTTTTCGATGGGCACTTTCGGTGTTTTGAAATGCCAGTAGGAGTAGGTGGAAATCGCCAGTTTGAAGGGATTTACGCGAGCAGCGGGGCTCGTGGCGGCCGCTATGGCCGATCCTGCGGGGATGCCCAGCAGCGCGGCGCTGCCCAGGCCGTTCCGCATGAATTCGCGACGGGAGATAGACATATTCACTGTTATTTAAAGGGTTCCCTTCAAAATACACAAAATCTTCCACGCCGCTTGCGGCATTTTTTTTGCTGATAAACTGGTATGGACGTCATCCTCCACGAAATCGAAAAATTTACCGACCAGGCGCACGGCAGTCAAACCCGGAAATACTCGCCAGACCGATACATCGTGCATCCCATGCGCGTCATGCGGATATGTGAAGGCTATACGCAGGCAACTCCCGTGCTCGCCGCCGCCATCCTGCACGATGTGCTGGAAGATACGCCCATCCACAAAAACGAGCTGGCGCGCTTCCTGCACGGCATCATGGCCCCGCGCGAAGCCGAGCGCACGATGCACCTGGTCGTGGAATTGACGGACGTGTTCACCAAACAAGCCTACCCCACCTGGAACCGCCGCAAGCGCAAGGCCGCCGAAGCGAAGCGCATCGCTGCAAACAGCCCGGAAGCGCAAACCATCAAATATGCCGATATCCTCGACAATTGCATGGGCATTTCCGGCCACGACGCCGAATTCGCTCCCGTTTTCCTCCACGAATGCCGGCAATTGCTCAACATGATGGACAAAGGCGACGCCGCGCTCAAAAAGCGCACGGAATCCGTGATCGCGGAAGAACTGAACGCATTGTCCCAAAAACGCTAATCCACAAAACTTTCCAGGAACGCCCGCGCGAAATCGGAGGCCTCCACCTTGTTGGCCAGGTTCTTTTTGAAAGGAACGCGCCTGGCCGGGAGGAATTTCGCGGGTTGCACGATGTGGTAAAACGGACGGGAAACGTCCTGCGAATTGCCGAGAATAATGAAGGTGAGCTTGCGGCCCGGCACCATGAGGAACAGGGCCGAATACCCGTACCACCAACCAGTATGCCACACCACTTTTTCCCCTTTGTATTTCGTTGTAAACCAGCCTTGTCCGTATTGGATGGACTTCCCTTTCGGGGTCACGAACGGCGTCCACATCGTGTCCCACTGCGCCGGGGTGAGGAACTGCCGTTCGTCTATCGCCACGGCGTACCTGGCGAGATCGGCCACATTGCTCACCAATCCCGCCGCCGGCCCGAAACCGTAATGGAAGTTGACCACCTTTACCAGTTTGCGTTCCTTTTTGTTCCAGTCGTACGGTACGGCCATGGTGCTGATGAACGCCGCGCTATCGAGCCCAGCCAGCCGGAAACTGGCGGGATCGTCGGGGCTCGGGGCGGTTTGCGACATACCCAACGGCCGGATGATCCTTTCCATGAGCAATTCCCCGAACGGCCGGCCAGACGCCTGTTCGATCGGCAATCTCAACTGGTTGTACCAGCCGCCGTTGTAGATAAATTTCCGCCCGGGCCTGAAGCCGTTGAAATCGTTGCCCGCGGCGGTATGGGTGAGCAAATGCTTCAGTTTGATGCGGGGATCGCTGCCCCAGCGCGCGCCGAGCTGAATGCCATATTTATTGATGGGATCGTTGATGGACAATTTGCCTTCGTACGCCAGTTGCATGAGGATCACCGCACCGAAGGTCTTCGTCACGGACGCCACCTGGTAATTGGTGTGCTCATCTGGCACGATGCCCCTGTCGATATCGGCGAAACCGAAGCCCTGGCTCCAGGCGAGCCTTCCGTTGGCCACAATGCCCACGCTGAGACCGGGGATGTGGTACCGCGTTCTGTACTGTTCGATTTTTTGGCGGAAGGAGGTCATGAATGCGGAATCCCCCAGGCGGGAAAGCCGGTCGTTGGCAGGCTGCTGTCCCGCCGCCGCGAGGGCGACGAAGAACAGCAACTGGATAGTCAGGATGGAACTGCGGAGCATACGGTCAATCTTTTTTGACGCAAACATCCGTATCCACCGCATGAATAACTACTCAAATCGCGATTTGATCGTTCAATTTGCGGGATTTGAGTTTAAATAGTATGCAGATCAGTTCTTTTCGGAAATTTCCTTCACCGCGGCCAAGGCCTTGGGCCACATGCCGGCGAACATTTCAGCGTATTCGCTTTTATCGTCGATGTCCATTTCGATGAGCAGGCGCGTGCCACCGTCGATATCCTGCAGCCGGTAGTTTTCATGTGCGCCGTTCCATTGCTGTACTTCGGGGCTCGTGGTGTCTTCCACGCCGCCCATGATGGTGCCGAGGTGCTCGATAGACATGAATTCGTTGGGGATGTTCTCCGCGATCCGGGAAACCATGCCATCGCCGTTACCGTCGGTGAACAGGGCGCGGCTGCCTTTTTTCCAGTCGGTCGTCACCTGGGAGTTTTCGTTGAAGGCTTTGGTCCATTGCGGATAGGTTTCAACGCCGAACAGCGTTTCCCATACTTTTTCGCGGGGCGCATGGATGTCGATCTGGTGTGTTTGCTTGTTCATGACTTTGGATTTTTTTGGGTGAATGGATACTGGATTCAGCACAACAAAGATGCCGAACAAGATCAAAACTGCCGCGGTGCGCTTACGACAAAAAAGGGGGGATTTTCGCCACAAGCGGGGATTGTGCTTTTCTTAACATAAAAAAACCTACCTTTAGGGCGATAGAAACTCACTGAATTCTCCTCTTATCACCGTCTCTTTTAGTGCTCTCTCTCTTTTCCTGACGGTCTTATCTTTTGAATTTGCTGCTTTTCACCGCATCCAATCATTAAACGGTAGGTTCAAAAATGCTTTTCATATTAATATTTTTCGTGCTGCATTGGTATTTGTCGCTGTTCTCTCAGACGTTTTTCCAACACAGATATGCTTCTCACCGCGCGTTCCACATGAACCGTTTCTGGGAGAAGTTCTTTCATATTTTCGCTTACCTCACACAGGGATCTTCGTACATGAGCCCCCGCGCCTATGCCATTATGCACCGTATGCATCATGCCTATACGGACACGGAGAAGGATCCGCATTCCCCGCAATATTCACCTAACGTGTTTGCCATGATGTGGCGCACCCGCCGTGTGTATCTCGATATCGTTGGAGATAAGACGGAAGTGGAAGAGCGCTTCCTGAAAGGGTTGCCGGAATGGCCGGCGTTCGACCGCTGGGCCGGCAGTGCTTACAGCCGCCTGTTATGGGTGGGTATTTACATTACCATCTTTGCCCTCTTGGCTACTTCGGCCTGGCTCTGGCTGTTACTACCGATCGTAATCGCCATGGGCGCCGTGCATGGGGCCATCATCAACTGGTTCGCGCATAAATACGGCTATCATAACTTCAAGCTGAAAAATACTTCCCGCAACCTGTTCAACCTCGATATTTTCATGCTGGGAGAATCTTATCATAACAATCATCATAAACGTCCTTCCTCCGTCAACTTCGGTTTTCGCTGGCACGAGCTAGACCCGGTATACCCGGTGATCAAGCTGCTGGCATGGCTGCGGGTGATCCGGCTTAACAAGCCGCAGCTGGTGGAAGCGCATTAATCTTTTTTCTTTTAATTCAAAAATAAGTTCACTATGAACCTGTATGTTTCCAATCTCATGTCGTCTCTGCGCGATGAAGACCTTTTCGATATTTTCTCCGCCTTTGGCCGTGTGGAATCCTGTAAAGTGATCGTTGATCGCTATACCGGTGTATCCCGCGGGTTCGGGTTCGTGGAAATGCCCGAGCGCCAGGAAGCCCTCGACGCCATCCGCGAGCTGGAAGGCCGCGACATCGAAGGCCGCCAGATCAGCGTATCCGAAGCCAAGCCCCGCGTAGACCGCGACCGCGGCGACCGTAGATACTAGCGCTTACTATTCCGAAGCAATAAAAAATCCCTTTGCCGCCAGCTCGTCTGGTAGCAAAGGGATTTTAGTTCGTATAACCTGCCCGGTCAGAGATTCCCTTTCTTCAGCTCCTCCACCGCATGGTTCGCCGCCCTGGCCGTGAGCGCCATGTACGTCAGCGAAGGGTTCTGGCAGGCGTTGGAAGTCATGCAGGCGCCATCTGTCACGAATACGTTCGGCGCGGCATGCACCTGGTTCCAGGCGTTGAGCACAGACGTTTTCGGATCGCGGCCCATGCAGGCAGTCCCCATTTCATGAATGGCCTGCCCCGGGAAAGAGTCGCGGTTGAAGGGTGTAACGTTTTTCAGTCCGGCCGCTTCCAGCATCGCTACAGCTTCCCCGTCCATATCCTTGCGCATTTTCTTTTCATTTTCCTTGAATTCGGCATCGAACTGCAGTACCGGCTGGCCCCAGGCGTCCTGCTTCGAGCGGTCGAGCACCACGCGGTTGTCGTAATAAGGAAGGCATTCGCCGAAGCTCATGAGCCCCATCTGCCAGGGGCCCGGCTCCGTCAGGTAATCTTTGAAAGCCGCGCCTACGCCCAGTTCCGCCACGCCCCTCGCCCAGTTGCCCCGTGCGCTGAAGCCGGTGTACTGGAACCCGCGGAGGTAATCGCGCTTGTCGCCATTGAGGTTCACGAACCGCGGGATGAAGAACCCCGCAGGCCGGCGGCCGTAATAATATTTATCGGCGAACTCTTCGGAAGTGCCGCTGGCGCCGGCGTGGAAGTGATGATCCATCAGGTAGCGCCCCACGATGTCATGATCGTTGCCCACGCCGTGCTGGAACCTCGTGGAAGTGGAATTCAGCAGTAAAAAAGTGCTCGCCATGGCCGAGGCGTTGAGGAACACGATTTTGGCGTAGTATTCCGTCATCTCCTTCGTGTGCTTGTCGATCACGCGGACGCCCGTGATTTTTTGCGCCTTTTCGTCCCAGATGAGGGAATTGACGATAGCATCAGGCCGGAGCGTGAGGTTACCGGTTTTGGCAGCTGCAGGCAATGTCGAGGAATTGCTGGAGAAATACGCACCGAAGGGGCAACCGCGATCGCAGAGGTTGCGGTATTGGCAGCTGCCGCGCTCGCCGATGGGCCGGGTCAGGTTGGCGGTGCGGAACATGGTCATCTTCCTGCCGGGGAACGCTGTTTCGATCCTTCCTTTCACGGCTTTTTCGAAGCAGTTCATTTCCATGGGCGGCTGGAAAACGCCGTCGGGCACCTGCGGGAGGCCTTCGGCCTGGCCGCTGATCCCGGCGAAAGCTTCCACATAGTCGTACCAGGGCGCAAGGTCTTTGTACCGGATCGGCCAATCGACCCCGATGCCTTCTTTGGCGTTGGCTTCGAAGTCTTGCTCCCCGAGCCGCAGGGAACCGCGCCCCCACATAATGGAACGCCCGCCCACGATGTCGGCCCGCGTCCAGTCGAAGCGTTTGGATTCCGTGTACGGGCTGTCCGTATCTTTTATCCAGTATTTGTCGTTGAACCCGGAGTACACCCGTTCGCGGGTGAGGTAGGGATGGTCTTTGACCTGGCCGGTCGTGAGCCGGCCGCGGTGCTCGATTTCCCAGGGGTCTTTCGTCGCGTTTTCGTAATCCTTGACGTGCTCGAATTGTTTACCGCGTTCCAGCACGAGGGTTTTCAGGCCTTTTTCACATAGTTCCTTCGCGGCCCATCCGCCGCTGATACCGGACCCCACCACGATGGCGTCGTAGGTATTGGCTGCTTTTGCTGTCAGATTCAGGTGGATCATCGTCGTATAGTTAGGTTTCTGCTTCCTAAACAACTAAAAATCCCCAAAAAATCCGCACCAGCCATCACATTTTTGGTTATTCATGCACATACCGCCAGGCGAAACGCGCGTTGGGCGCAGCGTCTCCGTTATCCAGCCAGCCGATGCCGCCAGCGCTCAGGGGAAAATTATCCGCCCATTTCAACTGCAATGCAAATTTGCCGCCTTTGATGCCCAGCATTTTCTTCGGGATCACCAGTTCCATTTCGTTGCCTCGCTGCCGGCATTTTATTTCACTGCCGGACGACCAGCCACCCGCGCCGGTAAAGCGTTGCAGCGTAGCTACGTTCGCGTTGTCCGGCTGGTGCTGAACGGTAAAGCCGAACCCCTCCCAGGTGGCGCCCTGCTGGCCTTCTACCTGCAGAAACAACCGCATCCAGTCGGGATCTGTGCGGGGCGACATACCCTCCGCCGTTCTCACGTAGCAGTAAATATTTTTCCCGTCGGATGCAACCGCCGCGGCGATGATGTCGTTCCTGCCGGTAACGTTCGTATATGACCGTATGCGGCCCCAGCCGGGATGATCGCGGTGCAGCACATCGCCCCGGTCGTCCGTATAATGCGTACCGGCATCCCTCCAATCCGAAAAATCCCCGTCCACCGTAATCTTATCCGCTCCCGTTGCCGCTTCCGGCTTGCGAACACCTTTGTATTGCCGGATGAACGACGCCAGCTGGTAATAATAATGATCGGCCGTGACGGCATTGGCCGGCTCCGCATCCCTGCTGAATTCCGCGTTGTAAAGGTCTACGAAAAACGTCTCCCCTTCTTTCGCTTTCTTCCCCAGAAAATCCTGTCCCGCGCTTCCGGCCTTGAACCGCATCGCCACCCATTCGTTCCAGCCCGTTACGAACACGAACTCAGGATCTACTTCCAGCGCGCGTTTCCATTGTTCTTCGAAATACAGTCCCTTTTCGGTGGAAGGTTTCTCCGGCTGTTTCCAGTTATGAAAACTCCGCCCGATGTTGGACACAGGATGTTCCGCCACGGCCACGCTGATCTGTTCCGGCCTGTTTTTCGACTCATGCCAGCCGTACGATTGCGGCGTATGATCGAGCCAGGTCCATTTGTCTTTCCCATCGCCGAACCATTTCTGCCCTTTGCTCCAGGCCCACGATTGCCGCACGCTGAAAAACGCGCCGATCTCCGGCGTCACCGCTTCCGGCGGACACAGCAGCAGGGGTTTGCCTTTCCAGTAAAACCACAGGTCTTTGAACAGTTCCTTTTTATAGATCGAATTGTAAATGTTCTGCACCGTTTGTTCCGGCGCGCTGTTCACGATAAACGCGATCGACGGTGCCGCTTCGCCTTCCGCCCGAAGTTTCCGGTACGTTTCCGCGATTTTGGTGACCTGCGGCAGGTAAATGGGCCCGTTGGTGACGTCGAAGATGATCACGTCGATGCCTGCGTCGGTAAGCATTTGCGCGTGTTTCCGGATGATCCACTCGTCGTCTGGCAGGTAATACCCGAAGTAAGGCTCGCCCCAATGGTGGAACGCGTGCACCGGGCCGTATTGCGGATTGGCGGGATTCGCTTTCAGCAATTCCGTGATGTCGTACGGGCTCACCGTATCTCCCGGCGATTTGGGGACCACGCCGCCGCCCGGGCCGCCGGCAACGTGCCGGTCGTAGCCGTGCGCGCCTTGCCAGATGAAATAGAAAATTCCCACGTACCGGTCTTTTTTCGGGGCGGGATAGCTCCCCGGCGCAAGGGTCCTTCCCAACCCGTCGGTAGCCGCCCATTCATCGGCCCGGTGCGGCGGAACGGCCACGGGCGTTGTGCCCTGCTGTGCAAAAACCGCCTGCGCGGCCATGATGGCGGCGCAGGCGGTGAAAATGATTTTATTCATGATGCGATTGCATGGTTTTCGTTATTCGTTCCATCCCGGGTTCTGCCAGTTCACGCCGGTCAATTCACGGATTTTGTCTGCCTCGCCCTGGTCGAGCGGGTACAGGAGGAACCGGTCTTCGTTAGAGGAGCGTGCGGTAAATTTAAATCGCTGGTAAGACAAAACATCGTTGACTTTCGTGATCCGCATGCCGGTCACGAACTGGTCTGTCTGTTGCAGGATTTTCCATCGCCGCACATCGAAGAATCGATGTTCCTCGAAAGCCAGTTCCACCGCGCGTTCGTTCCGGTATTTCTTCTCGAAGGCTTCCTTGTTCATGCCGGCCGGGAACGCTGGCATACCGGCCCTTGCGCGCACGGCGTTCACCGCTTCGCGGGCGCTCATGCTGAAAGCACCTACCGTCACCTTGGCATCCGGCCCTACGGCCTGGTTGGCGGCCTCGGCGAAGTTGAGGTACAGTTCTGCGAGGCGGATGAGGCGCACGGAGCCGTCGGCATTCGCGTTCTGGGCCGATTTCCAGTTGTTGAACTTGCGGATGTAGTAACCGGTGCGGGTGTTGCGCCGGTTATCTTCACTGATCCCTTCCGTGCCGCCAACGAACGTTTCGATCTTTTTTCCGGCGGGCTGATCGAGCCGGCGTACAGCGCCGTTGTACCAGATCGACGCATAAAACCTGGGATCGCGGCCGGTGTAGGGGTTTTGCGGATCGTATCCGGAAGCGGGATTGACGATGGGCACCAGCCTGTCGGCATCGCTGTAGCCGAGGATGGGCGCTTCGCCGTTGGCCATTTCGTACCGGTCGATCATCTCCTGTGTGGGATTGGGCCCGGATTTGGTCATGCTCGGCGTGCTGGGCAGGCCGGCGTTTTGCCACATGGCCATCTGGCCGCCAACGTGGTAGATGGTTTCCTTGTCGCGGGTGCGCATGTCGTTGGAAGTCGTGAAATGGTACAACGCGTACCCGTTCTGCGCGATGGCGGCATCGGGCACTTCGCTGAAGAGGCTATAGCCGTTGGAAAGACAAGCGCCCAGTGCTTCTCCGGTTGTGTTGGCAACATCCTGCCAGGAATATGAACCATCGTTCCATAACGGGCTCGCGGCATAGAGCATCGCCTGGGATTTGACGGCGTAAGCCACCGCCCGGGTCATGATGCCGTATTGGTTTTCGTAGATATCCCAGTTGAAGCCCGGCCGGCCGGGAGGTACCATCAGCGCCGAATCGCATTCCTTCACGATGAACGCTACCACTTCGGAGAACTTCGCGCGGCGGTCTTTCGAGAAATCGTACCCGATGGGCAAAGGTTTATCGAAAATGGGCACACCGCCGTACCGTTTGATGAGCTGGAAGTAATACAGTCCCCGCAGCGCATGGGCCTGCGCCACCCAGGAATTCCGTTCTTCCGGCGTAGCCACGATATTGGCGGAGCGGATGCCGCTGAGGAATACGTTCGTTTTGCGGATACCTTCGAACAGGCGCTGCCAGGGCTGCCCGTCGGACGATTGCCCCCCGTAGCTGGAGGCCGTTACATCGCCGGCGTACCAGGCGCGGTAGCGGGAATTGGCGGTGATATCGTCGCAATCCTGCGCTTCGTCGGTGAACGACGAGCGGTCTACATGCGGCCCGGGAACAAATCCGTAGCAGGAATTAAGGTACCCGCGCGTGTAGTCGTAATCGTTAAAAACTTCTCCCAGTGTGATGCGGCCGTCTTGCGGCAGGTCGAGCTGCTTGTTGCAGGCCAGGGCTGCGGCGGCGAGGAGGAATGGGAATATTTTTTTCATGCCGTTATTTTTAACATGTCAACGTCTCGGTGATTAGAATTGCAGCTGAACGGCCGCGTTATACACTTTGTACACGGGGAACGAGCCATAGCCGCCGCTTTCGGGGCCGAAGTCGGAAGTGGGGAGCTTATCCCAGGTGAGCAGGTTCTGCCCGCTGAGCATGACCTTCACTTTCTGCGCCGCGAGCCTCCGGGCCACGGATTCAGGCAACGTCCAGGCGATCTCGGCATTTTTGAGGCGGAGATAAGAACGGTCGTAGAAATAGAACGTGTTCGTTTCATGATTGACCGTTTTCACCATGGAAAGCGCGGGGTAATAAATCGGCTCCCCGGCGGCGAAACGCTCGGCCGTCCAGGCATTGCGGTGGAGCGAACCATACACGCCGTCGAACTCCGTTTCCCGGACGCCCAGTCCGGAGTAGGACGTAGCGTATTGCCCGGTGCCCTGGAACAGGAAGTTCAATTCCACCGAACGGAACTTCACCCCGCCGTTGATGGCGTATTGCTGCCGCGGCGTGTTGCCGTAACCCATGGGCGCTTTGTCTTTCTGGTCGATGATCTTGTCGCCGTTGAGATCGGCATAGCGCAGGTCTCCCGGGCGCGGGGTGCCGAAAGTATACGTCAGCCCGCTTTGCGTGATCTCGTCCTGCGAGTTGAAGTAGCCGTTGCCGTTGGAGCGGTCTACTACGTACCCGAATTCCGTTCCCAGCGAAAATCCTTCTTCCCAGTTGCGGTATGCGTAATCTACCTGGCGTTTGGCCTCGTTCCAGCTGATGATGGTATTTTTCGCCTGGGCGAACCATCCGCCCAGGTTGAAGCTCCAGTCGCGGTCCAGTTGTTTGTAGAAGGATGCGGTGATCTCGAATCCTTTATTTTCGAAAACGCCCATGTTCGTGCGGGGATAATTGCCTAACGGGATGCCCTGGTACTGGGGGATTTTGTTCACGGCGCCCACCACCATGTTCGTCATTTTTTCCTTGAACACGTCTGCCGTGATATGGACCATATTGAACAGTCCCAGGTCGATGCCGGCGTTTTGTTTGGTAGAAACTTCCGCACGGATGCCGGGGTTACCGACGAGGTTTTCGGTGATGTTGTACTGGAGGTAGCCGAGCGGGCCGCCGCCGCCGAACGTCACGTTATCGAGATAGGCGAACCGGGGCAATCCCGTTCTGTCGTTGGCCGTTTTACCCCAGGAGCCACGCAGCTTGAGGAGGCTCAGCCACTTCGCCCCTTCCATCCACCGCTCTCCCGTCAACAGCCAGGCCGCGGAAACCGCCGGCATACTGGTAAACCGCGCATCGCGGGCGTATTGCTCGGAGCCGGAACGGCCCAGATCGAGCTGCAGGAAATATTTATCGGCGTAACTGTAAGCCACTTCCCCGCCCAGGCTCAGCCGGTTGTACGGCAACATGCCCGGCGCGCCGTTGTCTGCCGTGGTAAGGTTCTGGAAATACCCGAACGCCACCGCGCCGATGTGGTGGCTGCCGAAATCGCGGCTGTAATCGAGCTGGCTGTGATACGTGAGGTGATAATAGTAACTGTGCGTTTTTCCGTATCCGAGCGGCGTATTCGTTTCACCGCCTTTCTTCTGGAACGCGAGCGTATCGCGCCGGTCGGTGCGCATCCAGCGTTCGTAGTTCTGGGTGGTGGAAAGACTGCCCACGGAATTGGTCTGGTAGGCGAAGGTGCCGGTGAGCGACAATCCCTTCGTCAACCACGACAGATCGGCTTCCACGCCCACCTGCGAGTTGATGTTTACCACGGTATGGCGGTAATACCCGGAACGGTTGAGCATGCCGTAGGTGGGCGATCCGATTTTGTCGGTCGTGATCACCTGGCCGCCTGCCGGGGAACTTTTGCCCGAGGGGTCGGTGATGGCGGGTGTGAGCGGCCCGTACACCGTTGGCGCCATCTGGAACAGGCTCGTATACACCGTGGCGTTACCGGAGCCGGGCGTGCGCTCGCGCTTGATGTTGCCGCTCAGGCGCAGGAAGGCTTTGATGTATTTGTGCAGGTTCATGTCGAGGTTAGACCGGTAGTTCACCCACACGTTGTTGGCGTCTGATTTGTATTTATCGGTATCGGTGTTCCATTGCCCGCCCTGGTGCATGACGTTCAGGTTCGAGAAATACTGCACGCGGTCGTTGCCGCCGGTCAGGCTTACATTCACCCGTTCCATCCGCGCAAAGTCGCGCATGTAGCGGTCGTACCAGTTGTTTTCCGGGTACAGGTTGCGGTCGGAGCCGGTGCGGAACCCTTCTATCTGCGTTTCATTGAATATCGCGAAATCGCCGCGGCCGTCGTTTTTCGCAGCCTGGTTGCGCATGGTGGCGTAGTCGTAGGAATTGTACCAGGTGGGCCGGGTGCTCACTTCCTGCAGCGACTGATCTAGCCGCACATCCACTTTCAACGGCCCCTTTTTCCCCCGCTTCGTTGTTACCACGATGATGCCGTTGGCGCCCTGGATGCCGTACAGGGCTTGTGCCGCCGCGTCTTTCAGCACGGAAACGGATTCGATTTCCGCGGCGGTGATGTATTCCAGCGTTTGCTGGCTGTTGTAGGAAACGAGCGTGCCGTCCATGATCACCAGCGGCCCCTGTTTGCGGGCGGAAGATAATCCGCGGATGAACATATCGGTACTGGCGCGCGAAAGTTCCGAGCCGGTTTCCTGTGTGAAAAGGCCCGGCAAGCGCCCGGCGAAGGTCATGCTGAGATTGGCGACCGGCGAGCGTTCCAGCTCTTCGCCCGATACGGTGGACACGGCCGCGGTGAGCGACCGGCGATTGGGAGAAGTATATCCGAGGAACACCGGCTCATCCAGCTGATGCACGTCTTTTTCCAGCACGATGTCCGTTTCGGTGCCAGGCTCCACGGTATCACGGCGGTAACCGCGCATCCAGGCGGTGAGGGTAGCCTGGGCCATATCTGCCGGTAAGGAAAACCGCCCGTTGGCGGCGGTGGAAGTGCCGGTGCGCCCGTCCAACGATTGAATGGTAACGCCTGCCAGCGGACGGCCCTGCGCGTCTGTCACGCGGCCGGTGCGGAAAACGCCTGCCTGCTGGGCCGAAGCGGGGATCGCAGCGGAGGCGAAGAGCGCCGCCATCGCCAGCGAAAGTATATGTTGATGTCGTTGTTGCATGTGATTGAGGTTTCAGTCAGAAAACGATCCCGCGCTTACCAGCCGGGGTTTTGCCAGTTTTGCCCGGTGATGGAGCGCAGGCGGTTGGCCTCGTCCAGCGGCAGGGGCAGGTACAGGAACTTCGTCGTATAGTTCTTCCGTTCCACTTCCCGTACCGGGCGGCGCTTGTAGGTGTACGTCCCGTTATCGTTGCGGGTGATCTCCATCGCCGTTACCCATTTGTCGGTTTTGGCGAGATCGCCGCCGGGGGCCGCCCATCGGCGCACATCGAAATACCGGTTCTCTTCCAGCGCCAGTTCCACTCTTCTTTCATTGCGGATGCGGGTGATGAGCTGTGTTTTGGACAGTGAGGCCGGCAGATCGGGCATGCCGGCGCGGGCGCGGATCTCGTTCACCGCGGTCCTCGCTTCGTCGAGCTTACCGGCTTCTGCCGCAGCTTCCGCAAAATTCAGTACCATTTCCCCGAGGCGGTACCATTTATGCGGGGCGCCGGCCACGCCGTTATCGTCGCCCGAAGTCGGGTACAGGAATTTGCGCTCGTAATAACCGGTGCGGGTAGCACTTCTCACCGACGCGTGAATGCCGGTAAAAGGCTCGCCCACGTAAGTCGTAATGATGCGCGTACGGTTCCCGATGCCGGCGGGATAGTTTTCCGGCGAAGCGGCCGTTTCCGCAAAGCCCCATCTCGCTTTCCGTTTGGAGCCGTTGTAGTAAATGGTGGCGTAGAAACGGGGATCGCGGTTGGCATACGGATTGGCCGCGTCGTACAGCGTATTGTCCGGGTTATAGTTGGGCTGGGTATGCTTTTCGTCGAGATAGGGATTGTCGAGGTTGAGGACGGGCTTTCCGTCGGAGGTCTCGTAGGCATCCACCAGCTCCTGGGTAGGACAGGTACCTGATTTGTACCCGTTCTGCGCCCCCACGCCGTCTACGTGATAGATGTTGCCGGTATTGCTCCTGTGCTGGTAAATGGTTTCCTTGTCGATGGGATTGTCCTGGTGCTTCATCGGCTGCGTGAAATATTCGTTGTACAGCGCGGTGTGCGGGTTGAGGTTTGGCCCGAGATAGGCGTCGGGAACGAGGTAGAGATGCGGCAGGTTCACTTTGTTGTACAGTTCGTACCCATTGGCGCGAAGGCTGGCGAGCGCCTGTTTGGTGACGTTGTAGGCCTCGTCCCAGTGGTTCTGCCCATTATTGTAGAGCGGACTGGCGGCGAACAGCATCATCCGGCTTTTGATGGCGGCGGCGAGGGCTTTGGTGAAGCGGCCGGCTTCCGCATCTACGGTGATGCGCCAGGGAATTTCGGGCGTAGCCAGGGCCGCATCGCAATCTTCCATGATGAACTTCGCCACTTCGTAATAGGTGGCTTTTTTCAGGTTGGAGAAATCGTCGGTGAATTTGTGCGGCGCTTTTTCGATGGGAACGGCCGGCCCGTACCAGAGCAGCAGCTCCGTGTAGTAAAACGCGCGGAGCAGTTGTGCTTCCCCTTTCCAGCGGCTGCGCTGCGCCGGATCATTGACCGTGGCGGTATCGATGCGGCTGAGGAAAAGATTGAGGTTGCCGATAGAATTCCAGTAACGGTTCCAGTAGTTGCCGTTGTTCTGGTCGATGCTGGCGGGATTGTCGACCGGATGTGCGCCGGGTGCGGCGTCGCCGTTATACATCCTTCCGGAAATGAGCGTGGGCTCGGCTTCGGCGTCGGTGTCCCAGGCATCGTCGCTGAGGTTGACGGGCCCGCGGGAGGTGAAGAAATATCCCAAACCCTTGCTGGGCACGTTGGCGTAGCAGGAATTGAGGAATGCCGCCACTTTATTGTTGTCGCTGAAGATTTCGTCCATAGTCAGCTTCCCGTCTGGCGCCATATCCAGCGCCTTGTTACAGGATATGGCCACTATGGCGCACATCAGCAGAAAGGCATATTTCGATTTCATGTTAGACAGGTTTGAATGATCAGAATGAGGTGTTGAAACCGACGCTGAACGTCCGGGTGATCGGGTATCCGATGGCGTTGTTCCCTTCCGGGTCCAGGTGCGTCATGACGAAGTTTTTGGACAGGGTCATGAGGTTCTGTCCACCTACATACACTCTTGCGGACTTCAACCCGATGGGGCTGATCCAGGATTTCGGGAGGTTGACGGCCACTTCCGCATTTTTCAGGCGGGTGAAAGCGCGGTCGGTAATGAAGAAATCGTTGGCGGTGAAGTTGGTGTTGGATTTGGTGCTGAGGGCGGGATAGGTGATCTTCTCCCCTGACGCGTACCGCTCTGGCGTCCAGGCGTTGCGGTGGAAGTCGAAGAACGTGCCTTGTTTGATGATCTCATACACCCCGTTGTCTGCATACCGGCCCGTGTATTTGCCCACGCCCTGGAAGAAAACGGTGACGTCGATCATTTTCCAGGTGGCGGCGAACGTAGCGCCCCAGGTGAATCCCGGGATATGGCTGTAGCGGAGCGGCTGCATGTCTTTATCGTTCACGACGCCGTCGCCGTTAAGGTCTTTGTAGATGAAATCCCCCACGCGCGGGCTCCCGAAGCCGTACGTCGTTTTCGACAGATAAGCGTCCAGCTCCTGCTGCGAATTGAAAAACCCGTTGCCGTTGCTGCGGTCAATTTCATATCCCCAATGCTGCCCCAGCATGTAGCCCGTGCGGCGCAGGCGGTAGGCGTAAGATTCGTCGTTGATGGCTTCGTCGACGAAGCGCACTTCGTTGCGGTTGGTGCCGTAGTTGCCGCGGAACTGCACGAACCAGTCGCGGTTCAGCTGCCGGTGATATTCCAGTTCGATTTCGAAGCCGCGGTTTTCGATCTCGCCCAGGTTCACTTTGGGGATATTGCCCAGCGGTACGCCCTGGATGGCGGGGATGGTACCGCGGGTGATGAGGATTTTGGTGCGGTCTTCGGTGAAGTAATCGAAGGTGATGCTGAGGTCGCGGAAGAGCTGGAGATCCAGGCCCACGTTCCGTTTCAGCGCCTCTTCCCATGTGATGTCCGGGTTGCCGAGGAGGCCCTGGCTCACGCCCTGGCCCAGGCCGAGGCTGCCCAGCGGCCCGCCGCCCATCGTGATATTGCTCTGGTACAGGAACCGCGCGCTGCCGATCTTGTCGTTCCCCACTTTACCATACGAGCCGCGCAGCTTCAGGTTGGTGATGATATCGTTCCCTTTCAGGAACCGTTCGTTGCTGATCACCCATCCCACGGAAGCCGCCGGAAAGAAACCGTACCGTTTGTTCGGCGCAAATTGCTCGGAGCCGTTGTAACCGGCGTTCAATTCCGCGAAATAACGGTTATCGTATCCATAAGTTGCTCTGGCGGAAATGCCGATCACGTTGAAAGGGATTTCGCCGCCGGTGGATTCCCAGTAATCCCGCTGCGCGAGCACCATCCCGGTAACGTCGTGCCGGCGGTTAAACTGGCGGGCGTAATTGATCCGCCCCTGCATGTTGATGTTGTAGCGGGAATCGGCGCCCTTGGCGAGCGACAACCGGTTTTGCCCCGTGCGTTTCACTGAATAGATCAGCTCGTCCGTTTCGTAATTGACCTGCGCCAGGTACAGCGGTTCCAGTTTGGCGCCCTGCATGGCCGTGGTGCCGCGGGAATCGAACGAGATCATGCCGCGCATGCTCAGGCCGGGCGTGATCAGCTTGCCGAGGTCCCACTCAAGGCCGAGCGAGCTGTTGAGATTGGAGCGCACTTCATGCCGGTAACCCTGCCGGTTCATCACTTCGAAAGCCGACCGGTCGAGATACCCGGGATCGATGATCGCCCCTTCCGCCACGCCGAAACCCGGCAGCGCCGTGGGCCCGGGCGTAATGGGAAGGATGGTCTGCGCCTGGTAGATGAGGTCGGTGATCATCCAGTCGGTACTGCTGCCGGGATAAACGCCTGCCGAAGGCATATTCACCCGTTCGATATAGCTGCCGATGTTCAGGAAGCTTTTCAGGGAATTGGTGATCTTGTAATCGAGGTTGGAACGGAAGCTCCAGCGGTCCATCTTCGCCGATGGGTCGTAACCCAGCTTCGATTTCGGTTCCACGTTGAGGTTGCCGCCCTGGTGGAGGTAGTTCGCATTGGCGAAATAGCTCACTTTGTCCGTGCCGCCACGGATCCCCATATTCACCCGCGTCTGCGGCGCAAATCGCTTGATGAGCTCGCGGTAATAGTCGTGATCGGGGTACATGTACCGGCGCACTTCCGCTTTCCTTTCATAATCCGGATCGTTGGGATCGAGCCCGGCGAGCGGGTTTTGGTATTTGGCGATCACTTCTTCGGAAAATGGTGGTGTAGTGATGCCGTCGTTCTTCGACGCTTCGTTGCGCATGCGCATGTAGTCGACCGAATGGAGCCGCGCGGGCTCGTGCGTGAACGATGCCCAGCTCTGATCTACGCTCAGGCTCAGTTCCGCCTTTCCGGGCAGGCCGCGTTTGGTGGTAATGAGAATAACGCCATTGGCGCCGCGCACCCCGAAAGCCGCGGTAGCCGATGCGTCTTTGAGAATGGTGATGGACGCTACTTCGTTGGGGTCGATGGTACGGATATTGTCCCGCGGAACATCGTCGATGAGGATGAGCGGGCTGGCGCCGTTGGTGGTGGCTACGCCGCGAAGGTACATCGTGGCATCGTCGCGGCCGGGCTGGCCGCCGGCAGACTGGATGGATGTAAGGCCGGGGAGTTTTCCCGCCAGGGCCACGGCCAGGCTGGCGGAGGTGGTCATCCGCAGATCTTCGGAAGTAATGGAAGATACCGCGCCGGTTACGGACAGTTTTTTCTGCTGGCCGTAACCTACCACTACCACTTCGTTGAGGCTTTCGTTGGAAGCGGCGAGGCGAACGGTGAGCCGTTCCCTTCCGTTGACCGGCACCTGCTGGCCTTTGTAGCCGAGGAAGCCGAATATCAGCACGGCATCCGGCGGAACGTTGAGGGAGAAACTCCCCAGTGCGTCCGTCTGCGTGCCGATGCCGGCGCCCGCCACGCGAACGGTGACCCCGGGCAGCGGCGTGGCGCCGGCGGAGTCGGAGACCGTTCCCTTAACGGTTATTTTGTTTTGCGACCGGGCCGGTAAGGCAAATAGCATCACCGCCAGGAACATACAGCATGTTACCCGGATTCGAGTATTCAGTTTCATCATGACGTGGACAGTTTTTTCTTTTACATGTTGTGGATTTGTTGACGATATACGTGGATCATTCAGAGAAAGCGTAATTGAAGCGGCCGGCGGGCGCTACGTCGCCGTTGACGAGGAAGTCCATGATGTTGCCTGATTCCTGCATATTGTCCGACCATTTGAACTGGAACCGCAGCGGCCCTTTGCCGAAGTGTTTCCTCGGGATGCGGACTTCCATCCGGTTGCCTTCATACCGGAATTCCACCTCCGCCGTTTTCTTCCAGTTCCAGCCGGCCACCGATTTTTCCAGGATGGCTTTTTTGCCCGGTGCGTTCCGGTTCAGGACGAGATCATATCCCTCCCAACCCGTTTTCGCATCGGCGTCCGTATCGATGAACAGGCGCATCCAGGCGGGATCGGTATGCGGCGTGATGGGCGCGGCCGTTTCGATGTAGAAGTACACGTTTTGCGCGTCGCGGGCCACGCGTGCGGCCACGAGATCGTTCCGACCGGTGTTGTTCGTGTAATGCATTCCCTTGAAACCGTCGGAATCGCGGTGCACCGTGCTGCCTTTGTGGGCGCGGAATCGGGGGGATACGCCTTCCCAGTCGGAAAAGTTGCCGTCGATTTGGATAGACTTCGGTGCGGAGGCTTTCTCTTCCGCGGGCATGCCTTTGAATTTGCGGATGTTGGCAATGAGCTGATAGTAATAGTTATCGCCATGGCCGCCTTTCATGGGCTCGATGTCTCTGCTGTGCTCGGTATCGAACTGGTCGGGGAATGCGTTGGGCTGTTGCTGCCAGACGTCGTACCGCCCGGCGATCCATTCGTTCCAGCCCGTTACGAAAACGAGCTCAACGTTCTGGCCGAGGGCGCGGTCCCACTGTTCCTGGAAGTTCAGTCCATATTTATGCGCGTCCGGCCTGGGGTCCTGGCCGTTTTTGTCGGTATAGCTGCGGCCGAACGAGCCGGGCATGTTCATGGCGCTGAGACCGTTGTGTTTGGTCCAGTTCTGCGACACGCCAACGGTCATCTGTTCGAAGCTGCCATCGCTGTTCTGCGCGAAACCGTGCTGGGGAAAGATTTCCAGCCAGCCCCAATGGTCCTTGCGCTGGGGGCCCTTATCGTAGACCGGTTGCCCGGGGCGGAAGGTGAAGAAGTTGCGTATTTCGGGATCGTCGATATTATCGGGGTATGCCATGATGAGGGGTTTCCCTTTCCACTGGAACCATAAATCCTTGTAGAGGCCTGGTTGATAGAGATCGCGGTAGATCTGCCGGATGGCGCTGAGCGTATGTTGGCTGGCGCCGAAGCCGAGCATGAACGCGATCTGCGGCGTGCGTACACCGTCTTTGCGGGCCTGGTCGAACACTTCGCAGAGGGCCATGTAGGCGGGTTTCCAGACGAGGTCGCCGTTGGTGCAATCGAACATGATCATATCAACGCCTGCGTCTGCGAGCATTTCGGCGTGTTTACGGATGACCCATTTGTCGGTATTGGTGTAAAATCCGAACAGGGGCTCGTTCCAGAAGTTCATGATGTTGGCGGGCCACTTCGGATGATGATAATCATGAAGGGCTTCCGGGTATTTTTGCAGGAACGCGGTGGTGTTGTTCGGTGCGAGGTGGGCCTGGTGGTAATGCCAGGTCCAGTAAAAAATACCGACGTACTTCCCTTTCTTTTCCGGGCCCGTTGCTGCGCTGACGGGGAGTTTCCGGCCGAGGGCGTCCGTTGCGGGCAGTGTGGCGGAATAGTTGCGTAAGGCATCCTGTGCGCGGAGCGGCTGCAGGAAAGACAATAGCAAACATAAACCGGCTGCGTGCCGGAGAGCGGATATATACATACTAAAAGAATAAGCAATAGTTGGTGACGCCCCTTTAGCTATTCAGGCGCACTGTTTTTCAAACGTGGCAAATCTGTACTCTGCTGATAAAATCCGGCGGCGACAGTTTTTGCGCGTGGTGATGCATGTCTTATGTAAGGGATCGCGATGCTGCCCCACCTGTCCTGCTTCGCTGCCAAACCATTGTCTACAGGGTTTCCGGGCCGTTTATTTTATTATCAAGTCCGCATCCGTCTCTTGCTGTCTACTCATTAACGAATCAATAATACTCGAATAATATTTTCCCTGCAACCTGCTCCATCCTGCCCTCCGTCCTGCACCGTCCTGCATGGAACGCCGGAACAGGCCATGGCAGCCGATCACGAATCAACGTGGGTAGAATTTTTTTTCGGGGGAAGGGAGATTATCGCCACGGGGCATGCGCGCGGTGGCGCGGCCGCAGGGTTCAGCGAAGGAGGAAAAACAGAGGAAATTAATTACGGGACAGCCTGTACGAATGCATCATCCATCCGAAATACTAACGGAAACAATTATACGAATGGCTTACTGCTGCGGGCCGGATTTCACGGCGCCGGGGAGGAAAGGCAGGTAGGATGCGGAAGGATCGGCGCCGGGCGCGTGAACGATGAGGCCGGTACAGAACATTTTCTGGTTGACTTCAAACGTGATCCCTTCCGGCGCGGTCAGTACCCGGATGGTGTCTGCACCTGCACGGTACCAGGCGGTTTGTTTCAGCTCGAAGCTGCGGGTGAGATCGGCCAGCGCGGCGCCGGTGCCGGCGTTCCCGGAAGTGCGGTAAGATGGATCGGTGGTGCGGAACATCCTGATGCGGGCGGTATCGTCTACGCCCATATTGCGCTCGGTGTACAGCGAAGTGAGGGCCCCATGTGTTTTCCAGATGGCCATCGCTTTGCCCATGGCGGCATCGCCGCTGTCGGGCTTTCCCATTTTCGTGAACGCAGGAGCGGCATCGGCGCCCAGTACGAACGCACCTGCGGAAACGCCGGGCTTCACGAGGCTGTCGGCCGGCACAACGTCTGCCGCAACGGAATCTTCCAGCGGGGGAACGGCATCGGCGTTGCTGGTGTCCGGGCCGGCATGGCAGGCGGCCACGAAGGCCATGGCAAAAATGGGAAGCAGGTTTTTCATGAAGGAAATAGCAGCAAGAATCCTGCCATCTCCAGCGTGACTTTCGGCGGAAATCGATGACGGCGGGCCCGTCCGGCAGATGCCGTTCCCCGGTGCGAACAGCTATAACGAATATATCCGCCAATAATTAGTGTATTTCCGGCAAGTGTGCGTCAATCCACGTTCCAGTTTTCCAGATCGTCTACTGGGTTGGGAAGCCGCCCTTCCAGCCATTCCAGGGCATGGGCCGGGGAAAATGCCCGCTCGGCAGATGCGATGATCCAGTACAGGAAATCTTCCGGTCCTCCATTCAAGTACGGCGGCGCGGACACGGGGTAGAACCGGGTCGGCAGCCGTTCATCGACCGACAGCCAATTGCATACATGCCCCAGTTCCTGCACTACATTCCAGGCCAGATCGTGCCTGACGTCCAGCGAAAATTTGATCCACCACGTGCCGTCACCTTCGGTACCGCTGGCGATTTCAGGGCGTACGGCAGGTATTCTTTTCATGAAATCCAGAAGCGTTTGCATAGCTGTGCAAATGATGAGTTTGCAATGTACGATACGGCTTTTCAACCTACAAACACCCCATCCGTTTCCCGGCTGCTGTAAAACCCCGTTTCAGGCAGGTTATCCTCCATTTGGGGGTTTGGCGTTTTCCATCCACGGCCCAACCCGGTAACTTCGCAAACGGAACCAAGCAATAACCCCTATGATCCGCTATGCAATCTGGGCATTAGCCCTCATCACCCTTGCAGCCTGCAAGAAAAAGTCTTCGACCGAAGCCCCCGGCCCCGGGACCCCGCCTCCGGCCGTCACAGGCAAACCCTTTACAACGTCCAAAGGCGCCGTTGCCGGCAACCCCACCACCGCCGTGATCAACGCCGCGGGAGGCAACCTCCATTCGCCGGGATCCGATATCTCCGTAAGCGTGCCCGCCGGCGCCGTAACCGGGAACCAGACCTTCAGCATCCAGGCTGTGTCTAACACCCTCCGGCCCGACAAACCACTGACCGCCTTCCGGCTCCTGCCCGAAGGCGTCAATTTCCAGCAACCCGTGACCGTGACGCTCCGCTACGACGACTTCGACCTTACCGACGGTGCCGAAGAGATGCTCATGCTCGCCTGGCAAGACAACAACGGCACCTGGCACCCGCTGCCCACCACGCTCAACAAAACGAACCACACCGTTTCCGCGAACGTGACGCACTTCTGCGACATCGCGTTCTACGAACAGTTCGAGCTGTTTGCCGCCAAAACCCGCGTGAAAGCAGGCGAAGAACTCCAATTCCGCCTGGGTGTGCAGGAAATCAGCGTCAACCAGGATTCCCTGCTGGCGCCGTTGCAGCACCGGATCGACGATAACGGCTTCGGCCGCGCCGTGGCCAGCAATTATTCCATGCTGCACGACAAATACGCCGCCCGCGCCACCGGCTGGAAAGTATCCAGCGGGCCGGGTGAGATCACCGTGCAGAAAAACCCCTTCAACCTCGACGGAAACGCCGTTTACAAAGCCCCCGCCACCGTAAACACCATCACCAACGCCGAAGTGGAAGTGACGCTGGAAGGGCTCCTCGGGCTGAAAGACCCCGCCGCGCCCAACGGCACCCGCAAACCCGAAAAGCTGGTGCTCCGCAAAAAATTCGAAGTGGAGCCCACCGGCAACGCCACCTTCATGAAAATCGAGGTCGATTACGAACAGGTAGCTCTCCACGCCCCGCAGGAACCCATGTACGCAGTGTGGGACGATGGCGAAGTGGCGGTTTTCGAGACCGGTGCGCCCAATAGCGTAAACTGCAAACTCGTGCTCACCAAGCCCCTTGCAGGAAGCTGGCCCTGCGGCGCCGTGGCAGGCAATGCCACAGAAGCTTCCGTGGAACTGCATTTCGACGCCACCCGGTTTGCGCTGTCGAGATATTGCAAGAAGACAGGCGGCGTCAGCACGGAACAATATTCCACCGGTAAATTGACGATCACCAAAGTCGGCAATGCGGGTGAACCCATTGAGGGCGTTTTCGAAGGGAAAGTGTATCAATCTATTAGTCCCACCGAATGCGCCTTCCAGGTGTTCCATCTGAAAGTGACGTTCCGCTTTTTGCGGTTTGCGTGATGTGAATGGTATTCGAATAGACGGCGGCTCCCGGTACGGGAGCCGTTTTTCGTTCCGGATGGTTTAACTTTAAGACAAATCGCGGTCACCATGCAACAGAATAAATACGACGATCCTGCATTTTTCCTCGAATACAGCCAGATGCCCCGTTCCGTTCACGGGCTCAACGCCGCGGGCGAATGGAGCGTTTTCCGCCGGATGCTGCCAGACCTGGAAGGGGCGCATGTGCTCGATCTCGGATGCGGGTTCGGATGGCATTGCCGGTACGTGCGGGAACAGGGCGCGGCTATGGTGACGGGGGTGGATATTTCGGAAAAGATGCTGGAAAAAGCCCGTCAAACCACCAACGACGCCGCCATTCAATATCTCCGGATGCCGATCGAAGACATCGGGTTTCCGGCGAACAGCTTCGAAGTGGTCTTCAGCTCGCTGGCATTGCATTATGTGGGGCCTTACACGGAAGTCTGCCGCAAGGTATTCAACTGCCTCAAGCCAGGCGGTGCATTCGTTTTCTCCTGCGAACATCCCGTGTTTACTGCGCTGCCGCAGCAGGACTGGTTCACGGACGACAACGGCGACCGGCTCCATTGGCCTTTAGACCGCTACCAGGACCAGGGCCTCCGCGAAACATCGTTCCTGGGCCATTCCGTCGTCAAATACCACCGCACCCTCGAAACGCTCCTGAACGGTTTGACGAACGCCGGTTTCCGGATACAATCCATCGCCGAGCCGCAGCCCGCGGCAGACGTCATCGCCCAATACCCCGAAATGATCGACGAAACCCGCCGGCCCATCTTCCTCCTCGTTTCCGCACAAAAACCCGGATAATGTGTTGCCCTTTTTACGGACCGGCGTATGCGTTTGCGACAAATAGGGTCACGTCCTAAAATAGGTTTACAGTATAGATACAGTAGGGACTTAGTAGGGATACCGTACTGTAACCGTACTGGAACAGTACCAGCTTCACATATTTATGCAGCGGCCTGCAGTTCGTCAATTCACAGCTGCCGGTGGTCAATCGGCGGAAACACCCAAACTTACGCTCCATTAAGTTTGTGGTAAATCCTCCCACATGGCCTCACACATCCGCCAAACCTACCTCGACTGGCTCCGCGTTTTCGCCATTTTCGGCGTATTGCTGTACCACGCTGCCCGTCCATTTATGGTCGACGATCCCTGGCATATCAATAACGCCACCAGCAGCGAAGTGCTGACAGAATTCGCGTTCTGGCTGAGCCGCTTCCGGATGCACCTGCTTTTCTTCATTTCCGGCGCGGTTACCTGGTACATGATGCGGCGGCGTACGGCCGGGGGTTTTGTGGCACTGCGTTTCCGGCGGCTGTTCATCCCGCTCGCCGTGGGCATGTTCCTCATCGTTCCCCCTCAGGTGTATATGGAGCGCGTGGAGCATGGCTTCAAAGGGAATTTCCTGGACTTCTACGGACAGGTGCTCCATTTCCAGCCATACCCCAAAGGCGATTTCAGCTGGCACCATCTCTGGTTCATCGCTTACCTTTTCCTGTACGACATCCTCCTGGCGCCGCTCTTCGCCTGGGCGGCCTCGCCGAAGGCCAAAGCATTCACCGAAAAACTGCGCTGGTTCGCGGCCGGAAAAAGGGTGTACCTGTTGATGCTGCCTTCGGTGATTTGGTTTTCCGCGATGGTAATGCGGTACCCCGGCACCAACGATCTCGTCCATGATTACTGCTACTTCCCTTACTGGATGCTGTTCGTGGTGGCAGGGTTCCTTTTTATGATGCAGCCCGCCCTGATGGACAGCCTCGAGCGCAACCGGCGCACCTCCCTTACGTTCGCGTTTGCGCTCCTGCTGGGGATCAATTACCTCCGCTGGAACGACATCGAGCTGGAAAACTGGCTGCCGGATTGGGAGACCAACCCGTTAACCTATCTCTATATCGCCCGCTGGCCGCTGCTGTCGTGGTGCTGGGTGATGGCGCTCACCGGTTACGGGAAGCGTTACCTCTCGCGCTGGCGCACAGTTCCGGATTATGTGAACCAGTCCGTCTACCCGTTTTACATCCTCCACCAAACCATCATCGTCATCATCGCGTTCTACGTCGTAAAAACGGGCGACACCATCGGGATGAAGTACCTTTTCATCACTATCACGTCCCTGCTGGCATCGGTGTTCATCATTCACCTGTTTATCCGGCCGTTTGCGTGGGTGCGGTTCCTGATGGGGATGAAAACCGGTGCGGTCAAAGAAAAGGCGGCGGCGCCGGAAGTGGCGCCCCTGCCGCAGGTATCCTGAATTTTGGTTAACTTGAAAGATATGAACGGTAAACGCTGGCGCTGGTTGTTCCCTCCCCTGTATGGGCTTTGCATTTACGCGAGCATCCGGCTGGTGAACGACGTAATTTCCGACACCCGTTTCTGGGAGCGGCACTGGAGCATCAATGCATGGGAAATTGCGACCTGCTTCACCGTGAGCTATGTGTATTTCTTCGTGCTCATGTGGCTGCTGCGCAAGCGCCTGAGCACCACCCGGCCCGCATCGCGCGAGCTGCTGGAAGCCGCGTTCTACATTGAGCTGATCTCCACTTTCACCCTCATGCCCCTCGCCGCATTCACGGACGATGGCTGCCAGTGGTACGACGTGGTGAACCTGTACCTCATCCCGCTGCTGTACTGGCTCCTGTTTTACGCCTTTGCGCGGGGGAACGCCTGGGTGCGGAAAAGCTACGAACAGCAACTGCTCATCGAGCAGATCAATAACGACCGGCTGCAAACGGAGCTAAGGTTCCTGAAAGCGCAATATCACCCGCATTTCCTTTTCAACGCGCTCAATACGGTGTATTTCCAGATGGATGACGATGTGCCCCAGGCCAAGCGGACCATCACCTCCCTTTCCGACCTCCTCCGCTACCAATTGTACGACCGCCAGCAAACCGTGCCCGTCCACCGCGAAATCCAGCACCTGGACGCCTACATCGGGTTGCAGCGCGAGCGGATGAACGCGCACCTGCGCCTGGAGGTCTATTTCAGCGATCAGCTCCGCGACCAGCCCGTTTATCCCCTCCTACTCCTGCCCCTCGTCGAAAACGCATTTAAATACGCCGGCGGCGATTACTGGATAAAGATCGAAGCCTTGCTGGAAAACGGGCAGCTCGTTTTCAAAGCCGCCAACGCCAAACCGCCCATCGCCACGGTGGTGAAAGACGGCGGCATCGGGCTGGAGAACCTCCGCAGAAGGCTCGCATTGCTGTATCCCGGCCGCCATTCCCTCGAAACCGACGATCAGCCCAACGCTTATTCCGTGACTTTAAAAATCGACGTATGAAGATCCGATGCGCCATCACCGACGATGAACCACAGGCCCGCAAAGGCCTCAAAGGATATGTGGAACAGGTGCCGTTCCTGGAGCTGGCCGGCGTTTGCGAAAACGCCATGGCCCTGAACGAGCTGCTGCGCACCACCGACGTAGATCTCGTTTTCCTCGACATCGAAATGCCCTACCTCAGCGGCATCGACCTGCTGAAAAGCCTCCAGCGCCCGCCGAAAGTCATATTCACGACGGCTTTCGAGCAATACGCGCTGAAAGGTTTTGAGCTGGAAGCCGTGGATTACCTCCTGAAGCCCGTAACCTTCGAAAGGTTCCTCAAAGCCGCGAACCGCGCGCACGATCTTTTTCCACACAGCCGGCAACACCTGCCGACGATCATCTTTTCATCCGGACAGACGACAAGTTCGTCCGCATTCAGTGGACGGACATTGTATATGTGGAAGGCATGGAAAACTACGTCCGCATCCATACCCTGCAAGGCACGCACATTACGCATGCCACGCTCAAATCCGTACTGGAGCACCTTCCCGACCCTCCTTTCCTGCAAACCCACAAATCCTACATCATCAACACGTCCAAAATAACCGGCATCGAAGGCAATGTCATCGAACTGGGAAAAATGCAGGTGCCGTTGTCGAGGTCGTTGCGGGATGCCGTGCTGGAGCGCCTGCTGCGCGACAGGTTGCTGAAGAAGTGAGCGTTCATACACATCCTAACTTACTACCATACCGCAATTCGGGCCGCCATTTGCCGATAATCTCCTATTTTTACGCCTTCCTTGCACTTTCAGCCATCACGTTCCTGGTGATGGCAGGCATCTGGATGATCAGTCGGCCACCCGGGCAGAAACCGGGTAATTTGCGGAAAACAGTGTAATTTGACGCAAACCCTTATTCATGAGTGATTCCGTAGCTACAGACAGGGCCCGTATGCCCGAAGGTACCAACTCCGTCCTCGACCGCAGGACCGTCGAAACAGACAACCGCAACCTCCTGCCGCTGCTGCGGCCCGGCCTCCGCGTGCTCGACGCCGGATGCGGGACAGGCGCCATCACGGCAGGGATCGCAGGGCGCGTTGCGCCCGGTGGCAGCGTTACAGGCATCGATACCGGCGAAACCCTCATCCAGCAAGCCCAACAGCAATTCGCCGGAGTACCCGGACTGCAATTCGAAATCGCCGACATCCACGACTACTCGCCCGCCGAAAAATACGATCTCGTTTCCGCCGCGCGCGTTTTGCAATGGCTGCCCAATCCGCTGCAAACGCTCCGTTGCATGAAGGAAGTCCTTCAGCCCGGCGGCATCGTTTCCATCCTCGACTACAACCACGAAAAAATATCCTGGGACCCCGCGCCGCCGCCATCCATGCGCCGGTTCTACGACGCGTTCCTCCAATGGCGCAAAGACGCGGGCTTCGATAACGGCATCGCCGACCGGCTGGTGCATCTCTTCCGCGAAGCCGGGTTCATCAACATCACCATCCAGCCCTTCCTCGAAACTTCCACCGCCGGCGAACCGCACTTCGAAGCCACCGCCGGCATCTGGACAAAAGTAGCCGCCACCCGCGGCGTGCAACTCGTCAACGACGGTTATATCACCGAAGAAGAGCGCCTTGCCGCGATCGCTGATTATAATGCCTGGCTCGCCGGACCGGGGAAATCCATGCAGCTGTATTTGCTCGCGGTAAGCGGGAAAAATCCGGAATGATGCGTTGCTTCCATTAAAACGTTTCCGTAAGCACCGGCGTACCGTCGGGCCGGGCGAACGCCACGGAGTCTACGGCGCCGGTACCATCGAAGCGGATGCTCAGGCCCACAAGATCGCCCGCGGTTTTGACGTACGTATGCCGGAAGGCTTCCTTGCCGTTCACGAACACCTTCGCCTGGCGGTTTTTCACTTCATACCGCAGCTTCACCCATTGGCTCACGTCGCAGCCCAGGCGCGAAAGATCGGCGTTGGTGGCCATGAACGACGTGTCGCCCACCATGAGGAACATTTCGCCTACGCAGCCCGGCTTCGCCAGGGGAACGATGTGCGCGCTTTCCGTGCCATGCAGCACGATCCTGATGCCGCCGCAGATCGCCGAGCCCTGCACGTATTCGTTGCGCAGCGTGGCTTCGAAAGTGAAATCGTCGGCGCTGAGGCCTTTCATATCTTCGATGTAGAACAGTTTGGTAACGGGCGGTTTGGGTTGAAGGGGGATGTTGCGGGCCTCCAGCTGCCGGGTCGTCAACCGCCAGGCGCCGTCATGGACCGTTTCGGCTTTCGAATAATATACCGGAACGGGATGGTCCTGCTCCACGGCCGTGAGCCATCCGCCGGAACGGATGAGCAGTTCCTGTTCCTTTACAATGTCTTTCCCCACGATGAGCTTGGCCTTGAAATGACCAGGATAATAGTAGATCGACGTATACACATTCCCGGTAGCCGGCACGGCCACGCGGCGGCGCGGGTCCCACGACTGCTGGAAAAATACCGAATCGTCGCCGGCGGCGCGGGCATCGTAATGGAACACGACGGAATTGGGGATCCCATCGGCCAGCGGCTCCATGGAAAAAGTATAAATTCCCCTCGCCCGCACCGGTTGGCCTTTCAGCCAGCGGATGCCCATCCAAATGCCCAACAGCACGAACAGGCAGCCGAGCCCGGCCCATAACAGCCTGTTGCTGCGCCGGGGCTCCGTCTCCCGCACAGGCAGTGCATTTTCTTCCGCCTCGCCATCCGAAAACTGCTGCTTCAGCTCCCGCCATCCGCCATGGCCGGCAAACCGCGCCAGGGTATTGAGCGTGGTGAGCGACGGCAGGCTGTCGTATTTCACTTTCCCCCACACCCGTTTGAGCGTGCTCACGCTGAGGAGCACACCCGTTTCCTCCTGGATCCGGGACGAAAGGGTCTCAAAATCTCCCCGCTGCCATTCGGCGCTCCGGCCCCAGCCCATCCGGGCTTCAATCTGCCGGCAACATTCCTGCAAAACCTCCTGGTTATTCACAATTGATAATCAATTAATTAAGTTCTTGGACCTGTTTTGAACGCGATTGATCCGAGGCTGCTCGGGTTGCATCTTTCGGGGAATCTATCTTGCCGGTAATCGCTATCCCAATATTACAAATTTCAACACATGCATCGTATCCTCCTTATTTTTCTTTGTCTCGCCGCGCAGGCCGCCGTTGCCGGAACACCGGTGCCGTTCGACTCCCCCGCTGGAAATTTTACGGTAAAACCACCGTCCCGGAAATCCGGATGGGCAAAAACGCGCTCCGCCTGAACCAGGGCAGTGCCGTGCTGGCCGACGCAAATTTCACGAACGGCACCATCAGTTTCGACATTTCCATCAAGCAAGCCCGCTACTTCCCCTCCATCCGGTTCCGCATTCAGGGGCAGGATGATTTCGAAGAGTTTTACATCCGGCCGCACCAAAGCGGCAACCCGGACGCCATGCAGTATATGCCGGTGTATAACGGCCTCGGCGGCTGGCAATTATACCATGGCCCGGGGTTTACGAATGCCGCGCCACTCCCGTTCGACCGCTGGCTGCACGTCACCATCGTGGTGAACGACCGGCAGGCAGAAGTATTTTTCGACGATAATCCCGAGCCCGTGCTTTTCATTTCCAAACTGAAACGCTCGCCGGCGGCGGGCATGATCGCCCTGACGAACCTCGCGCCGGAAGACGCCTGGTACGCCAACGTCAGCGTTACGCCGGAAAACGGACTGCCCATCAAAAGCAAGCCCCGCCCCGTTCCACCCCTTCCTGCAGGTACTATTGCGGGATGGGAAGTCTCGTCTCCCTTCCCCGAAAAACTGCTCGCCAGCGAAACCCGCCTCTCCTCCGCCCTTCATGCTACACTTTCCTGGGAAAAACTGGCCGCAGATGAAATGGGGACGGCAGACCTGTCGATCCTCCACCGCATATCCAAAGACACCAACACGGTATTCGTGAAAACAGTGATCCATGCCGACCGCGACACGGTCCGGAAATTCGCATTCGGGTTTTCGGACCGGGCGCGGCTGTTCCTGAACGGGAAACTGCTGTATGCCGGGGCAGATAATTTCATGTCGAGGGATTACCGGTTCCTGGGCACCATCGGCTATTTCGACGCGGTGTGGCTGGATCTGAAGAAAGGCCAGAATGAAGTGTGGATCGCGGTTTCGGAAGATTTCGGGGGATGGGGCGTGAAAGCCCGGCTGGAGTAACGGCAAAATCGCGGGCAGTGGCGCGATCAACCACGAGGATTGGCGCGTTCCGCCCGCGTTATAGTTCAGAAATGCGGTAATTTCGGAGGGAAGCGATAAAAAACTTTCGTCATGAAAAATACCGCATCTTCTTTCACCCAACCCGCTCCCAAAAAAGGGAAGATCGACGCCCGTTTTACCGGAAAACTGCTAAAAAGTGAGAACAAAGGCGGCTGGACGTACCTCGTCTGGCCGGATTCCGTTGCGTTCTTCGGTACGCGCGGACTGGTAAAGGTCAGCGGGAAGATAGACGGGCACCCGTTCCAGAGCGCCTTCATGGCGCTGGGGAACGGTACGCACAAACTACCGGTCAAAGCCGAACTGCGCGATGTGCTGGGCAAATCTGCCGGCGACACGGTGACCGTAGTGCTGGAAGCGCGCCGCTGACGCGGATCAAATTCCCATGAACTTGAACGGGCCGGATTTGACGAATTGCCTGCCCGCGTCTCCGGCGTAGGTTTCGTCTTTGGTAAGGGGCAGCTTGCGGACGGGAGAACCCGGCGAAAAATCCACTTTTTTCAAATCCACCCAGAATGTATTCGGCGTGCGGGTGGTCTCGAAATAATACACGAGGTTTTTGTGGTCGGAAACCGAGCGCCAGCGGGTAGAGGAAATGTTGGGCTGCCCCGGCGTCGAAATGCCCAGGGGCACGGAACAATTCCGGATCACGCTGAACACGCTGGCAACGGCTAACCGGGTATCGTCCGTTTTGGGGATGGCCTGCGCGTAGAACGAGGCGCGCACGAAGCGGTCGGCCGAGCGGTTGGTACCTGGCAGCATCACCGTGCCGCCGATCTCCTGCCAGTATTCGTTCAGCGCCAATTGTTTCTGGAAGATGGGAGAATTGGTCATCACGTTGTAATCGTGACTGTGGTGGATATCGAGTTTACCGTTGATGAACTGGAAAATAGCGTTATCGCCCGAAGGGTCAGACACCGACATATGCAGATTGGCGAGCCTGTCCATCCCCGGGATTTTATCGGTAACGATGACGAATGTTTCCGCGCGCATGGCATCCACACATTCCTTCACCGTCGCAAAATTATCGAGGAGGTACTGGCACCAGGCCGCGATGGAAAGGCCAGGCTTCGCTGCCGAAAACGGCGGGTACTGCGACTCCGCAAGAAAGAGCAGGTTAGCCACGAGCCCTTTTTCATTCATACCATCCGTCGTGGAAATATCGTACCCCGAAGCGATCACGCTGCCATATTTCGATGTCCATTTTACCGTGTTGGATCCCGTTTCACCGGTGCGCTGCATCCCCCGGGGAAAAATCCAGAGATTGGTTTGAATGTCTTCCTTCCAGTCCATCGACCGGGCCGTGAGCAACGTGCCGTTCAGTCCTTTGTACACCACACGGGTACAGGCATCCGCATCCGCCAGCGGCGTGGCCACGGCCAACAATCCCGCCATCATAAGGGTCCGCATAGAAAAAACCATATCGCGCTTTTTCCTATACAACAGCCCCAGCCCGCAAATGTTCAACCGCCGCTCATGGGAATACCTTAATTTACGCCCCGTAAACTTCCGGCCCGCCCCATGAAACAAGTCGACAACTACTTCCAAAGCCTTCCCGAACCGCAAAAAAGCTGCCTGCTGGCCGTGCATTCCATCATCATGTCGCAAGACCCGCACATTACCGCCGAATGGAAATACGCCATCCCCATGTATTGCTACAAAGGGAAAATGTTCTGCTACATCCGCGCCGACGCTAAAACACAAACGCCCTACATCGGCCTGGTGGAAGGCAACAGACTCGATTATCCGGGTCTCGTGCAGGGAAACCGCTCGCGGATGAAAGTCATGAACTTCGACCCGGAAGCCGACCTTCCCATCGAAATTTTGCAGGACATGCTGAACGAAGCTCTCGATTTTTACCGCAAAGGCATCATTCCCATTAAAAAGAAATAAGGATTAATCCACGCATTCGTCGAGCAGATAAACGATCGACTCATAATTTTTCCCCACGGCTTCCGACATGGCCATTTCACAGGTTTTGGCGCTGGAGTAATACCCGTCGTGGCAACCTCCCTTTACGTCTTCGGCTTCCGGGCGTGTGGCCGATGCCGTTAGTTCCGGGAAGAGGAATCCCCGGTCGCCGGCCATGCCGCAACAGCCTGCATTTACCGGTACCATCACGTTTTCCGCGAGCTGTTTCGCCACCTGCGTGAACTTGCTTTCGATGCCCATCTTCTGCAGCGAGCACACCGGATGCAGCGCGATGCTGGCTTTGCGGCGTTTCACGTCTACCCGGGGCAGCACTTCTTCCAGCAGGTATTCGATACTGTCGAGAATGCGCATGGCGTCGAACTTCGCCTTGTTTTCGGGCGTGAGCGCCGGGCGGCAGTCGCGCAGCGTATGGGTGCAAGACGTAATATCCAGTACCACCGCCGATTTGCCTTCCTGCGTCCATTTCCAGAGCTTTTCCACGGTGGCGTTCACGGTATGCGTGTAGGCGGGGCCGTAGCCTTTGGAGGAATAGATCTGTCCGCAGCAATTACCACCGATATCGTTGGGTTGTATGAGGGAAATGCCCGCTTTGCGGGACACGGAAGCGAAAGTATCGGTGATGTTCTTTTTCCTTTTTCGGAGCCGCCCATGATCCGGTTGATGCACGACGGGAAATACACCACCCGCGGCCCGTCGCCTTCGGCCACCGTGGCCGCCGGGGAAGGCTTCCAGCTGGAGGGCTTCAGGTGCGGGCTCCACAACGGCATGGCGGGTACCACCTTGCGCATGCCTTTGGTGAGGCCCGTCATGGCATGGTCCCCGAACACCGCGTTCACCGCAGACCCGGCTTTGAGGCCTACCCACACGGCTTTGGACACGAAGTTGAAATTCTTCGCTACCTGCAATGCCACTTTATTGGCGAACCCGCTGTGGTTCTCCCGGCGGAGGCGCTTCACGAGCATGCCGGTATTGATGTCTACCGGGCAGGCCACGGCGCAGAGGCCGTCTACCGCGCAGGTATCGAGCCCGTCGTATTGATATTCCTTCAGCAGTTGGCGGTAATCCTGCTTCCGGTTCTCATGTTTCAGCTTCACCAGCGCCCTGCGCACCACGATGCGGCGGCGCGGCGTGAGCGTGAGCTCGCGGCTGGGACATTTATATTCGCAGAACCCGCATTCCATGCACTTATCCACTTCTTCTTCCACCCTCGGCAGTTCTTTCAGGTTTCTGATATGCGCCTCTTTGTCGGCATTGATGAGCACGCCCGGATTGAGGAGGTTTTCGGGGTCGATGGCAGATTTCAGCGTCTTCATGACTTCGTAAATGCCCGGCCCCCACTCTGTTTCCACGAACGGCGCCATGTTGCGGCCTGTGCCGTGCTCGGCTTTCAGTGCGCCGTCGTACTTCCCGGCGATGAGCTGCACCACTTCGCGGATAAACCCGTCGTACCGCTGTATTTCGGCGGGCGTATCGAACGCCTGGGTCACCACGAAATGGATGTTCCCGTCTTTCGCATGTCCGAAAATGATGGCGTTTTCATACCCGTATTTCCCGAAAAGCACCTGCAGGTCGAGGATGGCGTCGCCCAGGCGGGCCACCGGCACGGCGATGTCTTCGAGGATCACGGTGGTGCCGCTCTGGCGCACGGCGCCTACCGACGGGAACATGCCTTTGCGGATTTTCCAGAGATAGGCCTGCTCCACGGGGTTTTCCGTGAAACTGGGCGGCACGATGAGGGAAATGGCGCCCGACACCGCGAGGAATTTCTCTTTTTTCGCTTTCAGTTCTTCCTGCGTATTGCCCTGGTACTCCACCAGCAGCGCCGCCGCCGGTTCAGGCAGCGTTTTCACCAGCTCCGGGATGCCGGGCAGGTGCTCTACGGAACGGAGAGACGCCCTGTCCATCAGTTCTACCGCCTCCGCACCTGATTCCGTGAGGGGAACGATGGCTTCACAGGCCGTATGGATGTCGGGGAAATACAGCAGCCCGGTGGATTTTTCCGGGTAATCGGGTACGGTGCGCATCACCGCTTCGGAAATAAAGCCCAGCGTACCTTCTGCGCCGATGAGCAGATGCGCCAGTATATCCAGCGGATCGTCGAAATCCACGAGTGCGTTCACGGAATAGCCGACGGTATTTTTAGTGCGGTATTTGGCCCGGATGCGCTCGCGGACCTGCTCGTTGTTGCGGACCTCGTCGCGCAGCTGCAATAAAGTATCATACAGTTCTGCGCATTGCTCGCGGAACCGTTGGTAATCATCGGGATTTTCGGTGGTGAAGGTCAAACCGTTGGGAAGGATGAAACGGATGAACTGCACGGTGTGATAGGAATTCTTGCTGACGCCGCAGCACATACCGCTGGCGTTGTTGGACAAGATGCCGCCCATCATGGCGGAGTTGATGCTGGCCGGATCGGGACCGATCTTTTTGCCGAACTGCCGGAGCCTTGCGTTCACGATGCCGCCGGTGATGCCGGGTTGCACGCGCACGGTGGCGCCGTCGTTCTCGATCTTCATCGACTGCCAATGCCGGCTGAGATCGGCCAGGATACCGTCTGTCACCGATTGGCCGGAAAGACTGGTGCCGGCGGCGCGGAAAGTGAGGGGGATGCGGTGCTGATGGGAAAAGCGGAACAAAGCTTTCACTTCGTCTTCGCCCACGGGCTGCACGACGGCTTTGGGTTCCAGGTGGTAAAATCCCGCATCTGCGGCGTACGACAGGATGTCGATCAATCTCGTTTTAATGCGATCTGCCGGGAGAATCGCTTCCAATGCGCGTCCGATAGCCTCCATTCCTTCAGGTTTGTTTCCGTGGTTGAAATAAAAACACCCCAAGGTACGGGTTTGGCGGAAAAATGCCAATGCCCGCGGCACGAAAGCGGCCTTTAGCCGGCAATTCCTTCACCCCGGCCGGCCGGACGTACAGTACAGCGCCGGGGATTTGGCGGAAGGCGGTCCCCACGGCTAATTTTCGGGGAAGAGACGTTAGACGACTATGATCCAATTATTTCTGTTGAGACCCGGCTACCGGGATGAAAACATCGATCCCGCCTGGCAAACCTGGTATTGCCCCGATTGCGCCTGGATCGAAGGTATCCTGCATTATTATCCTTCGCTGAGAGGCCGGATGGAGGTCATTTATGTAGACTTCCCCCGCCCCAGGCCCGCCCTGGAAGCCGTATTGGGGCCGCAGCACACCGCCTGTCCCGCGCTGGTGTTCAGTCCGGAAGAAGATCCCTGGCCATTGAGCGGGCAGTTCACTTACGCCGCGGGGCGTCATTTCACGAACGATAAAATGGTCATCGCCCGGTTTTTCGCGGAGAAATGGGGGATTTCGCTGCCGCATCCCTGACCGGGTGATTGTCCGCCGGTGTACGGCGATTGTCCGATTCCGGACACCTGCCACCATCGCCCTTCCGCGAAAAGCCCGTCTGTGCTGCATGTGGCGGATTGGCATGCCGCTTGCGCCCTGCCCGGCATGCTCAAGAATTACTTTCGGACGGCCTGGAGGAACCTGCTCAGGCATAAAAGCATCGCGGTCATCAACCTGGCCGGGCTCAGTATCGGTTTTACCTGCTGTATGCTGATTGCGCTGTACCTGCAGCATGAGTTGCGGTACGAGGATTTCCAGCAGAAGGGGGACCGTATCGCCCGGGTGCTCATGGAATACCAGTTCGGATCTGAAGGGCAGCCAACCAAAGGCGACTACACCAGCGTCCGGGTTGGACCGGTGCTCCAGCAAAACTTCCCGGAAGTGGAAACCACCGTCAGGATGAGCAAATGGCCGCAGATCGTGCGCCAGGGAGACAAAGTTCTCAACGAGCAGCAATTTCTGTTCGCCGATTCCACTTTTTTCCAGGTATTCTCTTTTCCGTTGCTGCAAGGCAACCCCAAAACCGCCCTCGCGGGGCCCAACAAGATCGTGCTCACAGAATCGGCCGCCAAAAAGTATTTCGGCAGCACGAACGTGCTGGGAAAAACGCTCATCGTAGGCACAAAGGCCCAGGCTTTGGAAATCACCGGGATTACGGCCGATTGCCCTTCCAATACGCAGATCCGGTATGATTTCCTCGCGTCTTTCCGGACCATGAACATTTCACCGGAGGGCGAATCCACTTACTGGAACGCCAATTACAATACGTATGTGCTGCTGAAAGATGCGGCTTCCTTCGCGCCGATGCAGGCCAAGATCGATCCTTTCATGAAAGAGGAGTCGAAACACTACGGTGCCACCATCCGGTTGTTCCTCGAGCCTTTCCGGAACATCCACCTGCATTCGGAATATGCGGCTTTCGAGCCGAACGGCAGCATCATGGCCGTTTATGTAATGGGCGCCGTGGCCCTGCTGATCCTCCTCATCGCCTGCTTCACCTATATCAACCTCAGTACCGCCCGCAGTATGGAAAGGGCGCGCGAAGTGGGCGTCCGTAAAGTGATGGGCGCCGGCCAGCACCAGCTTTTCGGGCAGTTCATGACCGAATCCGCCATGCTTTGCGCCGTGGCCGTAGGCGTTTCCGCGCTGCTGGCCGCCATCCTGCTCCCGGGTTTCAACAACCTGACGGGCAAAACGCTCTCGCTTACTTCTCTCCTTTCCGTCCCCTTCATTACCGCATCGCTGGGCGTTGCGCTGCTCGTCAGCCTCGCGGCCGGCAGCTATCCCGCACTCATCCTCACCGGCTACCAACCCGTGAAAGTGCTGAAAGGCGCCTTCCAGCGCACGAATTCCGGGCAATGGGTCCGCAAATCACTGATCACATTCCAGTTTGCCATATCGGTGTTCCTCATCGCCTGCACCTTCATCGTTCGTCAGCAATTAAAATTCATCCAGGAAAAGAAACTGGGGTACGACCGCGATCATATCCTCGTTTTGCCGCTCGACAACAAGATGCTGGACCAGTTCGACGCGCTCAAGCAATCCCTGAAATCCGGGCCGGGCGTGCAAGAAGTATCCCGATGCGTGCGTACGCCCATCGAAGGCGGCGGCGGGTACAACATGCGCTCCGCGCAGATGCCGGCAGACCAGCAGATGAACGTGACCGCCAACCCGGTAGACGAAGATTATATCCGCGCATCCGGCATGCGGCTCATCGCCGGGGAATCATTTTCCGCGCAAGACGTTAAAAATGCGGAAGACACATCGATACAGGACCGCTACCGGTTCGTACTCAACGAATCCGCGGTCAAACAACTGGGCTGGACGCCCGAGCAGGCCGTAGGCCAGCGTTTGTGGCTCGACGATTCGCGTCCCGGTTATGTAAAAGGTGTGGTGGCCGATTTCCATTTCGAATCGTTCCGCCATTCCATCCAGCCGTTTGTGCTCTTCCCACCGGACTGGTCGCAGAAAATGATCGTGAAGCTGGACGGGAACAACATGCAGCAAAGCATTTCCCACATCGAAGGCGTCTGGAAAAAAATGGCGCCGCACCGGCCGTTCGAATATACTTTCATGGACCAGGACTTCAACAATTTGTATGACGCCGAGATCAGGCTGGGCCGCAGCATGGACGTATTTGCCTTCGTGGCCGTGGTGCTCGCCTGCCTGGGGCTTTTCGGCCTGTCGGCATACACCGTTCGCCAGCGGTTCAAGGAAATCGGGATCCGGAAAGTACTGGGCGCTTCGGCAGGCAGCATTTTGCTGATGCTGTCGGGCGGGTTCGTGCGGCTGTCGCTCGTCGCCATTTGCGTAGGGCTTCCCCTGGCCTGGTGGGCGGCGGATTCCTGGCTGCAGGATTTCAGTTACCGGACGCCCGTCAGCTGGCTGCTTTTCGCCGCGGCGGGAGGTATCTTGATCGGTTTGACGATGCTCACGGTAGGCCTGCAGGCGCTCAAAGGCCTCGCAGCCAACCCTGTCAACAGCCTGCGATCCGAATAATGTTCCATCCCGCAACCATCCAATATGTTCGCTAATTACGTTAAAATAGCACAAAGGAACCTGGTCAAATACCGGTTCCATTCCATCCTCAACATTGCCGGCCTGGCAACGGGCATTGCGTTTGCCATGCTCGTGCTGGCGTACGTCTGGAGCGAGTTGCAGGTGAACCGGGATTTGAAGCACGCATCGCGCCAGCACATCCTGCTCAGTAAATGGAAAGATCCCAATTTCGGGTTCGAACTGGCGACCTTCGGGAATCTGCCGGTGGCTTTGAAGGAGGAATACCCCGGGCTGGTGGAAAATTATTACCGTTGGGACGGGGTGACGGGACAGGTGAATGTCGGCGAAAAGGCTTTCCGGGAAGGTTTGCAGATCGGCGACAGCTCGTTCCTGAAAATGTACGGGTTCAAAGTGCTTTCCGGCGATGTGGCCCATGCTTTGCAGGCGCCCACTTCCGCGGTGATCAATGCAGACATCGCCCGGAAATTCTTCGGAAAAACGGATGTGGCGGGCAGTACGATCGAGATTTCCAATTTTGCGGGAAAACGGCTGCAGTTCATGATCGATGCCGTGATCGAAACACCGGCGCAAAATACCGTTACCCGCCTCGATTCCCGCAACCAAAACGGCATTTACCTCCCTGCTTCCGCGATCACGTTTTTCGGAAGGGACATGAATAACTGGACGAGCCCCTACATCGTGGGCCTCGTGGAGCTCCGCGAAGGCGTAACCGCCGCCGACCTCGAGAAACCGCTCGCCGCGCTGCTGAAAACACATACAGACGCCGCCGTGGTGGCCAATCTCCGTGTGGAAGCCGTTCCCCTGACCGAATATTACCTCAACAGCGGCAACGGGCTCGTGCGCCGCATGCTGTATACGCTTTCCGGCATCGCGCTGTTCATCCTGCTGATGGCGATCGTCAATTTCGTGAACCTTTCGGTAAGCAGGGCTTCGTCGCGCCTGAAAGAGATCGGCGTACGGAAAGCGTTGGGCGGCCGGCGGAAACAGCTCATCTGGCAGTTCATGCTGGAATCGGCCATGCTCGTGGTAGCGGCGGCCGTGGTGGGCGCGGGCTTGTATTTTGCCCTGAAAGTGCCGTGCGGCCAATTGCTGGGCAAGGAATTGCCCGGTCTGGGCGACTTCCCCGCGTATTTCATCGCTTTCCCGCTGGCGCTCATCGTTTTCACGGGGCTCGCGGCGGGGCTGTATCCTGCATTCGTCTTGTCCGGCTTCCGGGTTACGGATGCCCTGAAAGGCAAGCTGAAAGCCACACACGAAAAAGTAGACCTCCGCAGATCGCTCGTCGGTTTTCAATATCTCACGGCGGCGGTGGTGCTCGTGGCGGCGTTTATCATCAGCCGGCAGGTGCAGCTGTTCTTCAGCGATGAATTGGGGTACGATAAAACCCGGCTCGTTTCGCTCCCGCTTCCCCGCGACTGGACGCCCGAAGGCCTCGCCCGGATGCAGAACGTCCGCGGACAGATGGCGCAATTGCCGGAGGTGCAATCGGCGGCCGTGTCTTTCGAAATCCCCGACGGCAACAATGGCGGCAGCATCAATGTGTATGGCGCGGGGAGGGATTCTGCAAATGCAGTTACCACTTTACAATTGTATACTGACGAATATTTCGCGCAGACCTACGGCATGTCTATGGCGGCGGGCAGGTTCTTTTCCGAAGCGGGGCAGCAATTCCCGCAGGGAACGATCGTCATCAACGAATCGCTGGCGCGCCTTTTCGGCTGGGAGGTTCCGCAATCCGCCGTCGGCCAACAGATCCGGGTGGCGGGTTTCAACGCGGTGCTGACGGTAGCCGGTGTGGTGAAGGATTTTCATTTTTCGTCGATGCAACAGGCGGTGCAACCCATCGTGTTCATCCATCCTTCGGCTACGAATATTTATAGGTATATGTCGCTGAAGCTCGCGCCCGGGAACGGGATCGCCGCGCAGATGCAGGCCGTTCGCGCGAAGTGGGAAGAACTGATGCCCGGAACGCCGTTCGAATACAAGTTTACCGACGACATGCTCGCGCGGATGTACGACACGGAGCTTCGGCTTAAATACGCCGCGTATGCCGCCACGGGGCTCGCTTTGGTGATCGTGCTGCTCGGAGTGACGGGCATGATTTCGTTCAGCATTCAAAAGCGCACGAAAGAGATCGGGGTGCGCAAGGTGCTGGGGGCATCCATCCCCGGGATCATCGGGCTGTTCGTGAAGGAATTCATGAAAGTGATCCTCCTGGCAATGCTGGTCGCCTTCCCTATCGCGTATTTCATCATGCATCAGTGGCTGAACGACTATACTTACCGCATCCATATTACACCATTGCCTTTCGTTATGGCATTCGTGTTGCTGGCGGGCACAACGGCCGTATTGATTTTCGTGCAAACGTTCCGTGCGGCGAATGCCAACCCTGTAAAGAGTTTGCGGACGGAGTGATGGATAATATTATCGGTGGATGCGATTTTTCATCCTGCAGATATTAACAAAACATCCGGTCAGTTTTGACCGGATGTTTTGTTTTGGGGGGCGAAGTAAAATTCCAATACGAATTTCCAAAGGTTGATGCTGCTTTAAGCAAGCCTACAATCTTAAAATGTCATTCCGATCACTGCGGATTTACCAAATTCATATTTCTTCAAACCTGATCGAAAACATGAAACCCGATCCGTGTATCATTTCCGTTTCCTGATTTCCTGCAGCATCAATGGATACGCGGGGCCGGGCATATTGCCGTGCTCATAGCCGTCGAATTCGTAGAGATGAGTGTTTTTGTGGCCGGCGAGCTGCATCATCCGTGCCCAGTAGGCGTTTTCTTCGTAGCGGCCCATCATTTCCTTTTCGCGGTCGCCGGTGTAGAGGAAAAGCGGCGGCGCGTCTGCACGAACGTGGTAAAGGGGCGCGAATGCGTCGATGATGGGCGTCAGTTCGGGGATTTTCCGTTCGTTCCTGACGGTAAAATGCGTGATGGCCTGGGAGCTGAAGGGGAAAAGTGCTGCGATGCGGTTGGCGTCTATGTTATAGCGGGCGAGCCATTGTTTGTCCAGCCCCACCATGGCCGTGAGGTACCCCCCGGCCGAATGTCCCGCCACGTAAATCCGGGAGGTATCGCCACCATATTCCGCCGCATGCCGGAAAGCGAAGGCCACCGCGGCCGCGGCGTCTTCGATATACGCCGGGCAATGCACCTTCGGGCTCAGGCGATAGTTCACCGCCATCACCACAACGCCCTGTTTCATGAGTTCTTTCGGGATGAATTTGTTGCCACCCGTGATCCCTCCGCCATGAAACCACACGATCACGGGGAGTTTCGCAGGGCGGGAAGGGTAATACACATCCAGCACACAGCGTTCCCGCATGTATGCGTCCTGCTCACCGGTGCGGTAAGGAATATTGTCTTTGCGCTGATATGAAAGGGTATCCTGTGCGGAAGCGGTAACGGCCAGCAACAGGAACAGGAAGGATAACAGGTGTTTCATGCGGGTTAAAATAGAAAATTATCACCACCAATCCGCGTTCTCGATCACCTTTCCTTCCTTGTCGAAAACAACTTTAAGATCGTCCGGCTTGCCGTCCAGCTCCACCTGGTAGAAAATCTCCTTGCCCCGGGTGATCATTTCGGCATCGTCGACCTTAAAGCCTTTGTATTGCGTGCGGATAGCGCGCGTCACCGGCGCCGGGAGCGCCCCGGAACGGACGTCGTACTTCCAGGCCAGGAGCTTGCCGTTGGCCTCGTACAGGGCTTTATGGTCTACCCGGTTCACATCGAAATCCGCCTGCACCCGGTCGCCTTGGCGATGCCACTCCACATCCTTGGCGGCGGGGAACTTCTTCTTGAAATTTTTCTCCACAACCGGAGGGATGGATTGCTGCACGCGGACGTCCTGCGCAAAGGCGCTTCCGGAAATGCACAACACCAACATCAGCAGTAATGACTTCATTATCAATCGATTTTATCAATATTAACAAAATCTGCCGGCAAAGGTTGCTCAGGCTGTTTTCGTGAAGATACAAAATCTGAAATCCTGCGTGGTGCCGAAAGGTGTGGTATGCACGTGTGTGAGGCATTCGTTTTTACGGAAATGCGGCGCGAAGGTTTCCGTCATTTTTGTTTCGGAATAGCGCGTCACCGGCAGTCCACTGCATTTTTCGGGGCCGGTTTCGGAAAAAGTACCGATGATGAGCGTGCCGGTTACGGAGCGACCGGCCGTTTCCACATATCGGGCGATCTGTTCGGGCGTGGTGAGGAAGTGGAATGCGGCCCTGTCGTGCCAGATATCGTACGATCCCCCTTCGAAGGCGTCGATGTCGGATGCGATCCATTTCACGCCGGCGCCCTTCTCCCCCAGCCGCGCTTTCGCTTTTTCCAGCGCCGCTGCGGAAATATCGAGCACCGTGATGTTGGTATACCCTTCTTCCAGCAACCAGTCGGTCAACCGGCTGTCGCCCCCGCCGATATCGATGATGGCCGCGTCTTTCCCGAGGCCCGTCTGCCGGATCAGCTCCAGCGAAAGTTCGGGCTTGTCCTGCGTCCAGCTCACGTCTTGCGGGCCTTTTTCACGGTATACCTTTTCCCAGTGCGACTGTTTTTGCGATTGGTCCATTTTCCGTTGATTGAACGGCAAAGTTACGGATTTGAAGCATCTGCAGTTTCGTCCTGAAAATCCCTGGATTTGGGTTTGAGGGTAACGAGGAGCATGATCACCGCGGCGAGGATCACGACAGACATGAGGGCGAAATCGCGCCCGAGGTTCCCCGCGTCGGTAGACCGGCCCAGCCAGCCTGTGATCAGCGCGCCGGAGAATACGCCGCCCATGTTCATGATCCCGTATGCCGTGGCGCGGTTGCGCGGACTTACGAACTGGCAGAGAATGGGCATGTTGTTGGCGTCGAACATTCCGAAGCCCGCGCCGAAAAAGAACGCCGCGGCCACGAGGAAGAACACCGAATTCCCGAGTCCCAGGAACAACAGCGCGGGAATGGTGAGCGATAGCCCGATGGCGCTGGTATACACGCGCCCCCGGAGGTTATGCTGCACCCAGCGGTCGCTCAGCATGCCGCCCGCCACCACGCCGATGAGCGACGAAGCCGCGATGGTAATGGTAGCCAGCGGGCCGGCTTCGCTCATGGGCACGCCCAAACTGCCGGAGAACAGCGTCGGCAGCCAGTTTTTAATGGCCCATCCGGGGATGCTGGGAATGGAAAAATACAGGAAGATGACCCAGAACGGCAGCAGGCCCAGCAGGCCTTTCAGCCCGCCGAACAAGGGTTTGCGCTGTCCGGAAACCGGACTGGCCTGCATTTCGGGCCTTTTTTCATGGAGGAAAGCCATCAGTACAACGGCATACGCGATGCCAATAAGCCCGAACCAGTGGAAAGTGGCCTGCCAGGAAGCCACCGCGGCGATGGTGGCGCCGAAGCCGCCGAGCGCCTGACCCATGTACAGGCCCGTCATATGAATACCCACGGCCAGCGATCGTGTTTTCCCGGTATGGTAATCCGCGATCATGGAAAGCGCCGCAGGAATGTAAAGCGCTTCGCTCACGCCCATGACCGCCCGCAATGCGTAGAGCTGCCAGAAATCGCCGGCATAGCCCATCAGCAGCGTTACGGCAGACCAAACGAAAAGACTTCCGGTGATGAGCCATTTACGGTTGAAGCGGTCGGCCGCGAGGCCCGACAGGGGCGACATCAACCCGTAAATCCACAGGAAAACCGCCATGAGCCTCCCGAAGTTGGTGGCACTTTCCAGCTCGTGGATGTCTATCTGGATGGCCGGGCGCATGGTAGACAGCATCTGCCGGTCGAGGTAATTGAGCAGCGCCACCAGCCAGAGGAGCGCCACAACGAGCCATGGGTAATATTTTGCGTTTTTCATCATTCCTGGTTCCGTGGATTTTTAAAACTAGTCAAATATTGTCACTCCGCCGTGCGAACGCGGGGCGTCCGCGTTCCCGGGCGAACTTCGCCGCCGGGCATCACCAGCAGGCCATTCCAGCGTGTGAGCGGCGTGGTTACGGGCGCCCAGAGGCTTTTATCCGGTTGGGCCGCAGCGTCGGCGAGGTGTTCAGTAGGGATGCGGCCACCGGGCGACCAGGCATCCTGCTCAGGATTATAAACATAGATGGAATCCGAAAACCCGGGATGGCGTTCGCGGAGCGTGGCGGCGTTGGCCGCGTCGGCACCATTGTCTCCCCCGAAAATCCGGATCGTACCTTGCTCGTCGGTAGCTGCGGGCGTGGGGGCGGCCACCGTTGGCGCCGGCATGGGCGCGCAGGATTTCCAGCCGTCTGCGGGACTGTAGCGCCAGGCGTCGGTGAGGTAGCTGCGCGCGCCGTTCTCGAGGCCCGCTCCACTGAAAACGAAGAACGATTCCCCCGAAACACCGGCTACTGCCAGCATCCGCGGCGCGCCGGGCCAGGTGGGCAATTGCTGCCAGTGTAATTTTTCAGGGGATGCGGAAAGGTCGAGCAGGAAGAAATCACTGGCGGCATCCATGCTTCCGGGCGAACGAAGCCCTCCGGCCACGTATATTTTTTCCCGGCCATCGCGCCGCAGGAATTGGCCAATGGAAAGGGCAACGGCGGAAAAGGGATCGTTTCCAGCGCACCGTTCTTCCAGCGGAGGAGGAACACATCTGCATAATGCCCTTCGGCATTGCTACCGCCGATGCACAACAGGCCGTCGTCAGTAGTGATGGAAACGCCGTAACCCAAAGGCCGCGGCAGTTTTCCGGCTTCCTTCCAGCCGCCATTCGCATCTTCCAGCACAAACACTTTATCGTACCAGGTTTTGACGCCGCCGTTCCAGGGCGTGCCACTGCCGGGGAAATTACTTCCTCCCGCCACCAGCAACGCACCGTTCGAAACACCGGCAAATGATCCCGCGAAACCCTTTTCGTCCGGGATGGCCGGCAGCGTATCCCAATGATACGCCGACCGGCCGGTTTCCGTTTTACGCATACTGCAACTTGTTGCCATACAACACATCGATATGATCAAAAGAAAGAGAGAATTTTTCATACGCTATAGTTGGTACAATGCCAGCACTTCCGCGTCTGTCAAAGCTTTGCGGTAGATGATGACATCGTCGAGCTGACCGGAGAAATAGCTGGAATTGGCCGCTGCCCCTTCCTGAAAGCCGATCTTGAAATCCTGTCCGTTAGACACCGTCCGTAATGCGGGCGCCGTGGCCGATCCAACTTTCACGCCATCTACGTACACCGCAGTGGTAGTACCGCTGCGCACGGCCACCACGTGATGCCACGCATCGTCGCTCACATTGCCCGCAGCGCCCAGGTTCACAAACGTGGAGCCGACGCCGTCTTCGATGCAGAACCGCATCCGGCGGTCGCTGGTATTGTCGTTGAGGCGTATCCAGGTCTGGTTGTCTTTGCTCCCGTTGCGCCCGGATTCCTGCCAGAGCATCATTTTGCTGTTCGAGCCGGTTTTCACCCAGAGAGAAACGGTATAATCATCCGCGCCGAAGTTCGTTGCGGCATGATCGGCGAGCAATACGCCGGAAGCGCCGTTGAACGTAGCTGAAAGCCCCGTTCCGCCGAACCGGTCCTGCCCGAAAGCGACGCCGCCGCCAACGGCCGACATGGCAATGCCGTTCGGCCCCGCATCGATCGCCGAATGGTTGAACGGAACGAAGGCCGACAAGTTGCCGGAGGGGATCACGAGCAGGAATTTGTCCATCGTTTTGACATGGGAATTGTAAGGATTGCTCACCTTGAGCGACACCTTATACCTTCCCGGCAGCGTGAACGTGAATTCCGGGTTTTGGTCGGTGGACGCATGCGCTTCGGGGCCGCTGATCGTCCATTCCCAACCGGTTACCGCGCCCATGGAAACGTCTTTCAACTTGATTTTCCCACCTGCGTACGTGGCGGGCTGATCGCTGGTGAAATCGGCGCTGATAGACGCGGGGTCCAGTATCCTGATGAAATTCTCTTTCACCACCTGGTCCGTAAACTGCGGATTGGATGCCGTGAGCGACACGCGGTAATAGCCCGTGTCGGCAAACTTCATTACCGGGTGCTGTTGCGTAGAACGCAGCGTGGCCCCGCCTTTCAGGGGCGTAAACTCCCAGGCCCAGGTCTGCGGCTTGCCGGCGCTGGTGTCTCTGAATTTTACGTCTTCGTGCTGGAAATAAACCGCGGCGGCCGTTTTGAAATCGGCACGCACGCGGTTGTAATCCACTTTGATATACGCTTTTCTGGTGATGGACTTTTGTGTATGGGCGTTCTTCACTTCCAGCGTCACTTCGTAAGTGCCGGGCTGGGAGTAGATCACTTTGGGGGCCGACAAAGTGGAGGATTCCGGCTGGCCGCCCTGGAAGTTCCACTGCCAGTGGGTTACGTATCCATCGGTAAAATCCTTGAACACGATGCTGTCTCCGGCGCTGATCTCCTGCTTGTCTGATTCGAACACCACTTCGCGGATCACGGTATCGTTGGGATCGTCGTCTTTCTTACAGGCGGCCATCAACAGGGCTGCGAGGCAAAAAAACAGGTAACGGGAATGTTTCATGTTGTTAGCTTTTGTGAGGGGAATGATGGCCGGCTGCGACGTTCCCGGGCAGGGAAGCCCCCGCGGCCCGCAACGTTTCGGCAAACCGGATGTCTTCGAGATACTGACGGATGTCTTCCGTCTGCAGCGGGCTCAATTGCGCCAGCGGCAACCTGCACGGCCCGAGGTCCGTACCGAGGATTTTCAGGATCGCTTTCTGCGTGGGAATGGCCGAAAACCGCCCCAGGCAACGGATCATCCGCACCGCTTCGTACTGCCACTTTTGCGCCCCGGCCATGTCTCCCGCTTCGAAACACGCCACCACCTTGCGGTAGAGCGGTGCGGCAAAGGTGTACGTGCTACCAATGGCGCCTTTCGCGCCAACGGCCAGCGCTGGCAGCAGCAATTCGTCGTACCCGAAAAGGATATCGAATTTGCCGTTGCCGTATTGCACGCATGCCTGGTATTCATGCAGGGTAGACGCGGTGTATTTGATGCCTGCGAGGTTGGGGATCGCGGGTTCCGCCAGTTGCAGGAACTCCAGCAAATCCATGGCCACGCCGGTGATGGCGGGAATGTGGTAATAGTAGAAAGGCATCTGCGGCGCCGCCGAAGCGATCTGCGCCATGCAATCCACGAGGTTTTGGGCAGACGATGGCTTGAAATAAAACGCGGCTACTGCCGAGATCGCGTCTGCACCGATGCGTTGCGCGTGCTCCGCAAGCTTGCGCGCTTCCGCGATGGCGGGGTGGCCAACGTGTACCAGCACCAGGCAACGCTTGTTCACGGCTTTCACATACGCTTCCGCGATCTGCATCCGCTCTTCGATCGTCAGGTTCGGCCCTTCGCCGTTGGTACCGCAGATGAAAACGCCCTTCACGCCATCGGCGATGAGCTGGTCTACCAGCGAAGGGATGCGGGTGAGGTCTGGCGAGCCGTCGGCATGGAACGAGCTGAATGTGGCGGCGATCAATCCTTGTATTCTCATGGTGTGGTGTGTCGGTTTTAACGGGTTATCCAATTGGTGTAAAATTTTTTGAGCACGAGGCTGTAATTCCAGCCTTTGTTGTCTTTCGTATTGGTTTCGTAAAGGCAATAGATAATGTTGCCGGGGCCGGCGGCCAGGTCGCTGTACCCGGCGGCACCGGGGTCGAGGACTTTGGAGACGGGCCAGGTCTGCCCGTTGTCGAACGAGGCCTTGGCCACGAGATTCTTCCGCGGATTTTTCTCGATGTCTTTACTGTCCGGGTTCACGAACACCAGCGCGTTCTTTCCGTTGGCAGACGAGACGCTGACGATGGAAGCCATACAGGTGGGATCGAAGAGCTCCTCCGCAAAGCGGACTTCGCTCCAGTCCGAAATCCCGTTGGCGCTGACGCTGAAAGCGCGGCGCTTCACGGCCGACGGGCTACGGATGCTCATGAGCACTTTCCCGTCGGGCAGTTGAACGGGCTGGCTTTCGTTGGGATTGGAAATGAGGGCGGAACTGTCGGCCACGATGGCGCCGCGCTCCCAGGTTTTGCCGTAATCATCGCTGTACACGGTGGTCATGCAGGAAGGATGATGGCTCCTGCGGGGCGTGAGCTTCCGGGAATCCGCCAGCCAAACGGCCGACAGCAGCCTTCCGTTCTTCAGCTGGATGCCGTGCCCCGGGCCGGGCGCCAGTACTTTCCAATCGTATTCGGGCTTGAAGCGGTCGAACACGGGCGTGATGTCCCGGGGTTTCGACCAGGACTGCCCGTCGTCTTCGGAAGAAATATAAAACGCGTCTTTATAATCTTTCTGGTAAAGCAGATGCACCGTCCCTCGATCGTCTACGATGGGAACGGGATTGCCCACCGGCCCTTGTTTGAAGCTATCGAGCACATGGATGGGGCTCCAGGTCTTCCCTTCGTCGGTGCTCCGGCGCAGCGCCAGGTGCATATCCGCCCAGTCGCTCGCCGTGCCGATGCGTGCTTCGCAGAAAGCGAGCAGGGTATGCTTTTTAGTGACCACCAGCGCGGGGATGCGCATGGAAGCGTACAATCCGCCCGGCTCAAAAACGACGTGCGTCTCCTCCGCCGGCGGCTGCGCCACGGGCCGCTGGGCGCTGCATGCCGCGAGCCCGATCATCGCCATGGCGGCCGCTATCGGTAAACTTCGGTTCATTCTCATATATCCGTTTCTTTATTTAATGTTGGAAAGTGCGACCGTCCGGAAAGCGATGCCGTTGAAATATTTCGCGAGCCCGCCTTCAAACAGCAGCCCGATTTTCGAATCGTCCAGCATCACGAGGTCGGAATAACCGGAAGGCCCTTCGAACACGAGGTTTTTCTTGTCCCATTTCGCCCCGTCGTCGCCGCTCATGCGAACGGTCATATTCGTGCGGGTGGTGGCGCCGGGGTTCGAAAAACAGCCGGTGGCTGCCTTTCACCATGGCCGACAGCAGGGAGCCCTGGCACACGGGGTCTGTCAGCATCGCTTCGTCGTATGCCGCGCCCCAGGTGAGGCCGCCGTCGCTGCTGATGCTGGCGAGGCGTTTGTAATCGTTGCCGCCTACGCGCATGTTGAGCATCAGTCTACCGTCAGACAATTCCGCCACGGTGCTTTCGTTCGGGTTGAGGCCGGAGATCTGCGGCACCTTGCCGCCCAGTTTCCAGGAAGCGCCGGCATCGTCGGAGTAAATTACGTGGGAATTCCCTCTTCGCCCCGCTCCCACTTCCATATAATCGCACGGCACCACCATCCGGTTTTTGTATTCGCCCTGTGTGATCTGGATGCCGTGGCACGGCCCGGTGGCGTACCAGCCCCATCCGGGGGCTTTTACGGTGGTGGTGATTTCCTTTGGCGCGTCCCAGGTATTGCCGTTGTCTGTGGACGATGTGAGGTACACGCGGCGGGTGTCTTTGCTGGTACCGGCGTTGATCTTGCCGATATCGTCGTGCCCGAAATTCCAGGTCATGAGCAGCCGGATGGTACCGGTATTGCGGTCTACCACGGGGGCCGGGTTGCCGCAGGTGTTGTCCGCATCGCTCCAGACCAACTGCAGCTTGCTCCAGGTTTTACCGGAATCGAGGGAGCGTTTCATGACGAGGTCGATATCGCCTTCATCGCTGCAATCGTTCTTCCGGCCTTCCGCGAACGCCAGCAGCTGGCCGTTGTTGGTCATAACGATGGCCGGGATGCGGAAACAGCTGTATCCTTCCGTTCCCTGCTGGAATACGTAGGGAAGCACGGTAGATGGCGGCTCGATCTTCGGGAAAACCTTCTCCTGCCCGTCGTTGCAGGCCAGCGCCATCGGTGCGATGCAAACGAGTGCCAGCAGCTTTTGTATATATTTCATCTGGATGATTTTATGGTTGATATCCTTCCGTTTGTTTGATGTTGGGATTGTTGGCGAGCACCGTGCTGTTGAGCGGCCAGAAAAGCGGCGTGGTCTTGCCGGCGAGGTTGGGCACATACTGGTAGATGTCCAGCGTACCGCCTTTGTGGAACCGCACGAGGTCGAACCAGCGCTTGTTCTCGAAGAACAGCTCGCGGCCGCGCTCGTTGAGGATTTCCTTTTCGAGGCTCAGCTTGTCCGTAGCGCCGGAATATACACCGGTTGCGGTACGGGCGCGCACTTTGTCGAGGTACAGTTTGGCGTTGGCGCCATCGTTCAGCGCGGCGTACGCTTCGGCTTTCAGGAGGAAAATATCGGCCAGTCGCCAGAGCACCACGTCGTTGTCAGACACGCGATCATCGAGGTACCTGGTGCCGGGGAGCTTGTTGATCCAGGCTACTTTCGGGCCGGTAGCCTGCATTTCCACCACCCAGGTGTCGCGGATGCGGACGTCGTTGGCGTTGGTGAACAACGCGCGGGAAGCCGGGCTGATCTGATAGGCGCCCTGGCCGTTGACGGAAGTGGCCGTCCAAGGAAGGGAATCCTTGTTGAGCGCGCCTTTGATGCCTTCTTCGAACGGTAGCGCATTTTTGGCGTAATTGCCGCCGGGCGTTTCGTCGCGGTGGTAATAAGCGGCCATGAGCACTTCCGGGTTATCGGCGGCGCGTTTGCCGGCTACGTCCGCGAAATCGGCGTTGAGGCGAACGCCGGTGGTTTCGATCTCGCTGATGGTTTCCACGGCCAGTTGCAATGCCGCATTCCCGCCGCCGAGCACTTTGGCTTTCCATAACAGGGCGTCTGCTTTCAGCGCCAGCACCGATCCGTAGGAGAAGCGATAGCGGGAAGGATAGGCGGTTTTGGAGAATTTGGAGGATGACCGGTACAGTTCCAGCGAAGCTTCCACATCGGCCAATACCTGCGTCATCACATCTGCTGCCGGTGAACGCGGCAACTGGGGCACATTTTCATCTACCACCGCTTCCAGCATGATGGGCGCATCGCCGATCACGCGCAGGAGGTGATAATAGAACCAGGCGCGCTGCGCGTAGGCTTCGGCCTGGATGGTCTTTTTCAGATCGGGATCGGAATTGAAAGGAAAGGGCTGTATTTTCTGCAGCAGCAGGTTGCAATGCCCGATGCCACGGTACCATTCGGCGTAGTTCACCGCGCCCGACGTGGGCGACAAAGTATGCGACCAGGCCACGGTAAACCGCGAGTTCAGCGCGGAAATCAGTTCCTCGCTCCGTTCCGTGCCGTAGGTGATGTTGTTGGCCAGACTGCGGACCACGGTGTAAATACCGATCACATTCGGTTCGAAATCGCCCTCATCGCGGAAATACACTTCATCCGTGATACTGGATTGCGGCTTCACTTCCAGGATGGCATCGCAACCGGAAAGGAGGAACGCGGCCGTGACGGCAGACCAGATTCGTATCGTCCATTTTTTCATAACTCTGTGTTAATTCGTTAAGCAATCAAAACTTCAGGTTGGCACCCAGCGAATACTGGCGCGGGCGCGGATAACCGCCCGGATCGAAGCCGCTGTACACCTCGGGATTGAGCCCTTTGTAAGCCGTCAGGTAGGCCACGTTGTACACGGAGGCATACACATTAAGGCCGGTGGAGCGGAACTTTTTCACCCAGGTGGAAGGGAGATCGTACGACAGCGTGATTTCCCGCAGCGCCAGGAAGTCGCCCTTCTGGAACATGACAGACACATCGGAATTGTAGCTGCTGTTGTTGCCGAGGCTCCCGTTGCGGAGGTAGTTGCGTTGCCCGAAATCGTAGTCGGCGAAAGAGAAGCGCGCATATTTGCGGCCCGCATCGCCCTGGTTCTTCCAGACGTTTTCTGCGAGCGCTTCGGAAGGCGCGCCTTCGTTGAACGCCCTGCCCTGCCCCATCGAGCGGGCCAGCGCGCCGTTGCTGATCATATGCCCCATGGCATAGTCCGCATTCACGCGGAGCGAAACGCCTTTATAGGAAAACGTGTTTTGTATCCCGCCGATCTTGTCGGGATTGCGGTAGCCGATGAACACCTGGTCTTTCATGTCGATGATGCCGTCGTTGTTCACATCCTCGAAAATGAAATCCCCGCCGCGCTTCCCGACGATGATGCCCTGCGGCGACGCCAGGTTGTCCTTGATCTTCGAGTTCCAGGCCGCCGCTTCCGCGTCTGTCGCGAAAACGCCGAGCACGTTGAAGGCATACACGCCGTAAGGCCGCTCGCCTTCCGCCAGTCCACCCGCTTCTACGAGCTGGCCCGTGGTTTTGTCGAACACCATATCGCCGCCCTGGCGGTTCTTCGCGCGGCCATTGTCCGGCAATTCGGCGATGGTGGTGCGGTTGAACGCGAAGGAGAAGTTCGTGTTCCAGCTGAAATCCTTGTTTTTGATGATATTGGCGCCGATTGCGATTTCGATGCCCCTGTTGCGGAGGGCGCCGTTGTTGTAGGCGATGGAGGTGAAGGGCGATTCCGACGGGAGGGGCTTGGAGGTGAGGCGGTCTTTCGTCAGCTTGTCATACACGTCTACGGAAAGATTGATCCTGTTCTTGAACAAACCCGCTTCCAGCGCAATGTCTGTCGTAACGGTAGACTCCCAACGCAGCCGCGGATTGGCCAACCCGGATCGCACTACGCCTGCATAAGTAGCGTATGCCACACCGGTATATTCACCGTAGGTGTCCACGATGCTCAGTCCGCTCAGCCCGGCCATGCCCCAGCTGGCGCGCAGTTTCAGGGCGCTCACGGTATTGCTGCTCCAGAAGTTCTCCCGGTCGATGTTCCAGCCGGCGGAAATGGAAGGGAACAGCGCGTACTTGTTTTCCGGCGCGAAGTTCGAGAAACCGTCGTACCGCAACGTGCCGCCCAGCATGTATTTCGCTTTGTAATCGTAACTGAACTGACCGAAAAGGCTCGCGGAGCGCGATTCTCCCAATGCCGTCCGGAAATCCGCCACGTTGGTGGTGGCGTTGCCGTTCACCGTCGTCAACGGCGGTTCGTCGATCGTGTAAATGTAATCCGTGATGGCCCTTTGCGAGCCCATATCCTTGGAGTGGTTGGTATTGCGGGTGAAGTTCATGCCCGCGAGCACCGTCAGCCGGTGATCTTTATTAAAATCCGTATCGTACTGCAACACCTGGTCGAGCATCAGTTGCCGGGAGTTGTTGGTGTAATCGTCTTTCCAGCGGCGCATGGATGGCTGGATCTCGTCCGGCGGTGTGGCCCTGCGCATCGTCAGTTCCTTGTAATCGTCGATCACGTAAGAAAGCGAAGGTTTCCAATGCAGGCCTTTGACAATGGTCAGATCGGCCGCCACGCGAGATACCACGCGTTCCGTAGACGTACGGATATCGTCGTATTCCAGCGTGTGGAAACGGTTGCGGACCGTCCAGTTCTCACCGGTGGTGGGCTTTCCATCGTCTTTGAACGTGCGGATCAGCGGTGTGATGCGGATCGCGCGGACCAGGTCGTTCTGGTACGCATCCACATAATTCGGTTTGGTAAACTGGTAGTTGACCATGAAATCCAGCCGGAGCCTGTCCGACGCCTGGTACCCGAAATTGCCCAGCGCGTTGTAACGCTTGTAGCGCGTGCCCACGAGGATGCCTTTCTGATCGGTATACCCCATCGAGAAGTTGTAATCGGCTTTATCGGTGCCGCCGGTCAGCGTCACGTTGTCGGTATTGGATAGCCCCGTGCCCCAGAGTTGTTGCTGGTATTGGTTATCGGCATACAGCAGTTTGGTGCCGGGATTGATGGGATCGTCCATCACGCGCCAGCCGCGCTGCAGCAGGTTGTCTACGTACGCCTGTCCTTCCACCTGCACGATATTGTCGTACAGCGCCGTGAGGTACATGCTTTTGCCGTAATCGCCGCGTTTGGTGAACGGGCGCGTGCCGGCCGAGAACCCGCCATTATATAAGAGGTTGTTCTTGTCGATGGCGTCGGAGGTATTGGCCACCGTTACACGGGCGAGCCGGAGATATTCTTCGGCGGAAAGGTAATCGTAATCCCGCGCCTGCGTTTCCCAGGTGCTGCGGTGCGACAGCGTAATGCTGCCCCGCGTGTTCATCTTCCCTCTTTTCGTTTTGATGACGATAACGCCGTTGGCGCCGCGCGCGCCGTAGATGGCGGTGGAAGCCGCGTCTTTCATCACCTGGAAAGATTCGATGTCTTCCGGGTTGATGTCGTTCATCGTGGAGCGGAAAACACCGTCCACTACGATGAGCGGGTTGCTGCCGTCAGACGAGCCGATAGACGCGCCGTTGTTATTGCCCAGCCCAGCGCCGTATACGTTGGGTTTGGTGCCGCCGCGGATGATGATGTTGGTGGCCCCGATGCCTGGTTGGCCCTGCGTGATGGGGATCGACACACCGGCGATTTTTCCTTGCATGGATTGTACCGGGTTGGGGTTGGGATTGTTCTTCAGTTCCGCTACGTCCAGTTTGGAAATGGCGGCGGTGTTTTTGCGGGTCGATTGCTCGGTGTAGCCGACGATGAGTACTTCGCCAAGTTGGGAGGATGTTTCAGCGAGGTCGACGTTGATCTCGTGGCGATTGCCCACTGTAATTTCTTTCAAGGCATAGTTCATCATTCTGAACACGAGCGTTTCCGTGGCGGCGGCCTGTAGTTTGAAGCGGCCGCTCCCGTCTGTAACGGTGCCCCGCGACGTGCCTTTGACGGACACGCTCACGCCGATCATGGGCTCGCGCGATGCGGAGTCGCGCACCATGCCCGTCACCGGCGGGTCGCCGGCCTGGCTGAACCCCGGCAATGCGGTCAGCAGCAGCAGGAAGCAGCAACATAATCTTAGCAATGTCATGTGTGGAAGTTTTGTGTACATGTGATTGAATGAAAAGTCCGCCCCGCCCCCGTTCTCACAGTGGCGGCAAATGCCAGGCCTTACCGCTCATTTACAGGCAGTACGGCCGCCGGGCGGCGGTGGTTGAATAAAATAATGGTGGGAGGACGCTACAGTTCCTCTAACGCTGGAATACAGTTGATCATAACGTTCATGTCCTATTTAGTAGTTATGTTCTACATATTAAAAGTAGGGATTTTTAACAAAATCTAAGTATTAATTTTTGTGAACGGTAAAAAAAGCGAAAAAAAGTCCGCCGGTTCCGGCGGACTTCCCATTATTTCGATTGGCTGAGCTGGTCGAGATGTGGTTGCAGGTGCGAAGCACACCGTCTTTAAACTCCTGTTGTCCTTTGGAGGACTTCCCATTATTTCGATTGGCTGAGCTGGTCGAGATGTGGTTGCAGGTGCGAAGCACACCGTCTTTAAACTCCTGTTGTCCTTTGGAGGACTTCCCATTATTTCGATTGGCGGAGCCGGTCGAGATGTGGTTGCAGGTGCGAAGCCATGCCGTCTTTAAACTCCTGGACGTCCTTTTGGGAGGACTTCCCATTATTTCGATTGGCGGAGCCGGTCGAGATGTGGCTGCAGGTGCGAAGCCATGCCGTCTTTAAACTCCTGGACACTTCCTTTTTTGAGGATGCGCACCAGGTCTTTGTGCGTGATCTTTCCGGACACGTATTGCTTGTTCTCCAGTTTCATCACATATCCGAAAACGGGGAGCAGCAAGGTCTGGAAGCGTTTCATCGTTTCGTTGCCGGTCATCTGGTACAACTTGCCGTGGAAGGCGATTTCGTTGTTGATCCGGAAGCTGTCGCCCTTGGTTTCGCGGGCAACGATGTCTTCCAGTTCGGCGATGTCTTGCGGGGTTTTGTGGATGAACAGCAGGTCGGCGATGCCCATTTCGAGAACGAGCCGCAGCTCGAAGAGGTCTTGCAGCGTAGATTCGTCGATGATCTCGGGCGTCAATACCTTTTCGAAGGTGCCCATGATATCGGGGTTGCTGATGACCATGCCCGTTTTCTTTTTCGTTTCGATGATGCCCAGCATCTTGAAGCGGCTGAGCGCTTCTCGGACCACGTTGCGGCTCACGCCCAGGGCGGCGGCCAGTTCCAGTTCCGTGGGAAGGGGGTCTCCGGGCTTGAAGTTCTCTTTGGCGAAATACTCGCGCAGGCTCACTTCTACGCGCTCAGCCATGGATTTGGCGGCAATCGGTTTGATACCGTTCAGCATAAATTTTGTTTTTGTACCACAAGTGAACAAATATACTCAATTGCCGGGGATTCTTATCGATAACGAAAAATTCTCCCGCGCCGAAAGGCCAGTTCATCCAATTGGATTAATTTGCAGCCTCTTCCAATATCTATGAAACGGATCTTACTGATTTTTGCCAGCTGCATCGCGCTGCAAGCGCAGGCACAGCAGCTTTCTCCCTCCACTTCCGACATGGCCGGGCTTTCCCGGGCCATCGGGCAGGATTTTCGGGAGCGTGACAGTTATACCGCCAAACAATTGAAACGGCAATTAAAAGGCGCCGAAGATAAAATCCCGAAAGCGGCAACAGATCTCGCCACTTTCATGGAACTGGCCACCGCCGCGTTCGAGATGTTCGGCAACCCGAAGAACCTCGCCGACTATCTCCGCGAAAACGGCATAGCCGATACCCTCGCTTCCCGCATTTCCGAATACGCTTTTTACCTGCATTCCCTCCGCCTGCCGGCCGATGCGAAACAGGCTTCCGGTTTTGGTTATGGCGTGAAGATGTACATGGATACCGCCCGCACGGGGTACTATATCGTTACCATCATGCAACCCCGGATCGAACTGCGGAAATACGCGGCAGGATCGGAACAACCCCTCCACGTCATTTCCGGCCGCCTTACCGGCAATGCCGTAGTACCCGATGTGCGCGATACTACGCTGCGCCTCTTCTTCCTCGATGGTGTTTTGGGTGAATACAATGGCAGCAACGTTGCGCAGGAATACTTCGAATGCAGTCCACAGGGCGCATTTACACTCTCCAACACCGTTTCCGCATTCGACGGCATCATCCCCGAAGATATCCCGACAGCGGTGGCGCAATTGCAGCACATCAAAAACGAGGAGCCTCCGTACTTTCCCGGGGGGATGCCGCACTGAACGAATACCTGCGGAAAAACACCCGTTACCCCGAAGCCGCGCGCAGAAAAGACGTAACGGCCAATATGACCGTATCGTTCGTGATCGGCCCCAATGGAAAGGTCAGCAATGCGAAAGTGATGGGCGAGCCGAGAGGTTACGGGCTCGATGAAGAAGCCCTGCGTGTCATCAACGCCATGCCCGACTGGCTGCCCGGCCGTCAGAACGGACAGAACGTGGCCGTCCAGTTCCGGATGCCGTTGCGTTTCGGGATTTAAGGATATTTAAGGACCGCGGGCGCCGCGGTCCTCTTTTTTGCCGGAACGGATCATTTGGCTTACATTTGGGTACATCAGCCCGGAGCAACCCGTCAGCAGATTTAACGAAACATCAGCCCCCAAAACACGAAACCCCGGCATTACCCTTCGCACATCGCAGACCGATAAAAATTTGATCACCGCCTCCGCCGGGGGCGCAACCTGTTTTGCCATGCGCAGCATCCGCCGCAATCCGAACAACAGTTCGCGGAAACCCTCCGCCCAGCCATCTTTCTTCAATCCGCCGCAGGCTTCATCTACCCAGCACAAACTGGCAGCAACAGCCGGAAAGGGTGAGCCCATCCCCGCCCCCACCCGCCATTTCATGGAAAACGCCTTCGGCGCCGATTTCTCCAACGTCCACATCCACACCGGCGCATCCGCCGCGGAACTGAACGGCGACGTGCAGGCCAAAGCCTTCACTTACGGAAGCGATATCTACTTCGACCATCAACAATACCAACCCCACACGCCCGAAGGCCAGCACCTCCTCGCCCACGAACTGACGCACGTCCTGCAACAGGGCAACACCGCCAAAAGGCGCATCCAGCGGGCGGATATCCATCACCGCAAACTCACCTGGGCCGATTTCACGGCAGACGTCCCCAAGAAAACGACCGGGTTCGAAGCCGCCACGAAATCGGACATCGAAGATTTCGACGTATCGAAATACCCTTTCAAAAAACTCACCGAAACGGAAAACGGCACCTCTTTCCAATCGGGCAAAACGGTGACCGATTGCGAGAAAGGAAAAGACAAAGACAAAAAAGCCGCCGAACATCCAGAAAAATACAAAGCCTATAAAGTGAACATCGAGGGCGATACGAGCAAGCTCAAAGTGAAAGCCTACATGCGGCAGGAAGAATCCTGGGCCAAAAAATGGCTGTACGACCCCAAAGAGCGCGAAGCCCACGCCGATACGTTCGTGCCCGCCTGCGAAAGCCAGTTCAACAAAAGCCAGACGTCTTCAGAAAAAGCGTGCGACAACGACGTGAAGGCCTGCGCCGCGGAAATGAAGAAAAAGAAGCTCGCTTCCTATAAAATCTACAACACCACCGTCACCGATCCGGCCGATTGCGGGAATATCAAGCCCAATTGCGTGAAAGACCGGATGAGCAGTGTCAAATATCAATGGAAAAACCATAACAACGTGAAAGTGGAAGCGTCTAAGCTCGGCGACTGCAAAACCTCGTTCAAGAAAGGCCTCATCAATACCGGTCTGGCGGATTCCAGCACATCGCTCCTCAACCACGAGCAGCGCCATTTCGACATCACGCACCAGGTGGCCGAAAAAATCAGCACCGAAATGCAGACCCTCGCCTCCTCGTTCGCCACGAAGGAAGTGGAAGCCTGCGGAAAAGGAAATGCGCTGGCCGCTGCCGAAAAGGAGCTGAAAAGCCAGCGCAAAAAGCTGTCAGACAAAATGAAAGCCATCCGCAAAACCCTCGGCACTTACCAGAAAAATTACGATAACGAAACCAATCACAGCAAGGTGGTGAAAGCGCAGGATTGGTGGAACCGCAATATCGACACGGGTTTGCCGAAATCGTCCGGGGTGAAGGACAAGTTCATCTAATCATTCCCCTTCACGATCTGCATGATCTTCAATTTGTCGATGATCAGCAGGAGGATGAAGGCCGATAATGTGGCGAAAAACACGATGCCCAGCAGGATGCAATAGTACTGGATCGTCCATTCCAGCGCCACTTTCACGCGTTGCAGGAAAGAAATCCCCTGTTTCGCTTTCCCCTCGTACATTGAGAATTTCACGGTACAGAATTCGTTGTCGGCATTGAAATCGCCCAGCTCCACGCCCAATTCCTGGAGTTTGGATTCTATCTCGAGGATTTTATCGTGCAGCGACACGAAATCGCCCACTTCGCCGCCCTTCGACTTCAGCTCCATCAGCGAAGTCCGCGTATTTTCCAGCGACGCTTTCCTGGCGTTCAGCTGCCGGAACTCGTTGGTCTTATCTTCCTTTACCACAGACATGGAACGGATTTCCCCGATCTTTCGGACTTCCGTGTAGAAAGAATCGAATGCTTCCGGCGCGATGCCGATGAGCAGGTGCAGTTCGCGTCCGCCTTTGAGCCCGTCGGCGTTTTCGTACTGGATCACGCCTTTGAATGCAGCGGTTTTGGAACGGATGGTCTGATCGTCTTTCTCGAAATCGGCGGAGCGCGACGTTACTTCCGCCGTTTTCTCGTATTTCTGGGAACTGGCCAGCGAAACGTCTGCCAGTTGCACCATTGCAGGAGCGAGCTTTTCGGAAGCGTAGTTTTTCCGGATGTTGGCGAGCCCGTCGAAGAAGCCGCTGCGGGAGTTGGAGCGGGCGGCCGAGGGCTCCACATAACCCAGAACGATCCGGAAAATAAAGAGCGCGGCAAAGCCGGCGATGAACCAGCGCCCGAGGCGCCAGGCGCGTTTGAGGAAAGGTGATTTCATGGAGGGATGTTATTTCAAGTGTATAGGATGTGGGGATCGAAAAATTCCATAAAAGACATCACCGGTCCTTCGCATCGGCGATCATGGCTTCGAAAAACCAGGTGATCCCCGCCGCAGCGTACCCCAGCAGCCGCGAATCGTCTCCCAGTTCGGACGATACGATCTGCGTCTTTTCCCGGATCTGCGTCATGCAATACGTATTGATCGCCTGCTGCATGGGCAGGGTGATGTATTGCCGCGCCGCCGCGATCTTCCCGCTCAGGATCACCATTTCCGGGTTGAACAGCTGGATGAGGATGGAAATGCCCTTGCCGAGGTTCGTCCCGATGTTGGACAACAACTGGATGGAATACTGGTCGCCCTTGTTGGCCGCGCGGATGATCAATTCCGTTTCGATGCGGTATATTTCTTTGTTGGACAGGTCGTTGATGATGGAGTTCTGTCCCGACAAAATCCCTTCCCGCGCCATTTTCGACAACGTCATCCCCGACGCCACCGTTTCCAGGCAGCCATATTTGCCGCAATAGCACAGTTCCCCGTTTTCGACGAAAGGCATATGCCCCATTTCCCCCGAAAACCCCGAACTGCCGTGCTGCACCTTTCCGTCCATGATGATGCCGAGGCCGATACCCCAGTCCATAAGGATCACCAGTACATTCTTGCGGCCGATGGCGTGGCCGTACCGTAATTCGGCGAGGGCGGAACCTTTCACATCGTTCTGGATCACTACGGGCATGCCGAGTTGCTGTTCGAAGGCTTCGCGCAGGGTGAGGCCGTCGGTTTCATCGAGGAGGTAACTGTAGTTTTCGCCGGAGATGGGGTCGATGAGCCCGGGCATGCCCACGGAGCAGCCTACGAGGCGGGATTCTTCGATTTTGGCGGTGCGGATGAGGTCGCGCACATGTTCGATGAGCGTTTCGAAGAAGGCTTTCCGGTTGCGGGAAAGGGCCACAGGCACGGTTTTGACGGGCGTTACGAAGTGGTTGTTATTGTCCACGATCGCCATGCTCGTTTTGAACAGTTCTATATCGATGCAAATTTCGAAGATCACGTTGCGCTGGAGGCGGAAAAGGTCGGGTTTGCGCCCGCCGATCGATTCCCCGACCCCGCGTTTCTCCACGATCTTCTCCCGCGTCAGCTCCGCCAGCATTTTGAAAACCGTAGGCGCGCTGATGCCGATGGTATCGCAAAGGCTCGAGATGGACGAGGGGCCGTTGGAGTACAGATGTTGCAGCAACCTGTATCGCAACTGGATTTGCTTTTTGCTCAAAGTCGGGTCCATCGCGAAAGGTTCGCGGTTTAACAAATTAACGTTCATATGACCTGCGTTTTCCGGTTCACTACAAATCTTTGAAAAATTTTTTAATGAAGTCACTAATTTCTATTAAAAAATCAAAAAAGATTTCGGCAAGGAAAAATTAGTCCCGTTATTGTACCTGCATACATCAAATTAATGGGGAAGGCCGGCTACAACATGCAAAACGACCGGCCTGCAGCAGCGGGGATTTCTACAACAGACAGGCATTTTGGCAACAAAGCAGCAAAAAGCGACAGAGATGATGATTGAAAAAACCGGTCGGCAAGGCCGGTTTTTCTATTTTATGGGACGGCAGACCCGTTTTGCCCGAAATCGGTGGTTTTCAATTCCTTTTTGACCACGGTATACTGTTCCGCAGCCTTTTGGAGCCTTTTGCGGATGAACCCCACGAGGTTCCTGGGCGCCAGTACCTGCATCATTTCCCCGAAACCCAGGATCTCGCGCTCCAGTTCGAAGTTCAGCGTAACGTCGATCCGGACCATGATGCTCCCGTCTGCCTCCTGGCGGAGGAGTTGCTGCGAATGATGGAGGGGCTTGGTCAGTACGTAGGGTGCCTGGTTGGGATGCACCCACAGGACGACCTTTTGCGGGCGGTCGCGCTCCGACCGCGTGACCCCGAGCGTTTCCGCGAAATACCGTTCGAAGTCGACGCCCGTGTAGGGAACATAGTCTTTGGGGGACATTTCCATGAACTCCACGATCCGGTCGAGCGCCAGGGTCACCAATGCGCTGCCTTTCCGCGGATGGGTGATGAGGAACCACCGGTTCCGGTATTCCTTCAGCAAATACGGATGGTACACGGCCGGGATGGGGGCTTTGGCCTTGAAAGACTGGTAGGTGATGAGCAACGGCACCTTTTTGCGGATGGCCTGGTACAGGGGCAGGATGTGTTCCAGGCCTTTTAATAATTTATTCCCTTCGAGCTGGATGTGGTTGTGCTCGCGGTTCACGGATTTATGGAGGCTGTTTTCCAGCCGGGCGATGATATCGTTCATATCATCGAAATAATCGAACCCGTTCATCTGGCGCAAAACGCTCACGATCTCCGACATTTTCTCCACATCGGCATCCGTCACTTTCGAATGGTTGATGCTGTAATCCCTGTCTGAATACATGTAGTACCGTTTGTTCAGTACTACGATGGGCGCATTGTAGCCGAGCTTGTTGCTGCGCATGAGCTGGATATCGGCCTGAACGGTGCGTTTGCTCACGCCGCCGGTGATGCCTTCGTATTCGTACAGGGCTTCCGACACTTTTTCGATCAGCATGTCCAGCGTCCATTTGCGGTTGCTGTTGCGGAGGCACTGGTCGATCGTCTTATAACGGATCAGGGCAACTTTATGTATCGCCATGGGAAAAGGGGATTTCCGGTAAATATATCCCACGCCGTTCAATTACGCAACAAAACTGCGCAATACAGTTGCGCAGTTCTTCCAACCCCTCATTTATCCTTCCAATTTGTTTTGACATACATAAATGATTATCAAATAATTACAAAATATTTTAAAATTTCTTTTCACTACGCAAGTCCCCTGCATCCTACTGCGCAAATATTTGCATTGTCAAACAACGATAGTTCTTTACGACGCAAAAAACGGAACAGTAGCTCAGCTGGTAGAGCAGGTTAGTTCAGCGATTGCCCAATATAGCGGCCAGGCTGAACTTACTTCACGCGCCTTTAACGCCCGGGTCGCGGGTTCGAACCCCGCCTGTTCCGCAAACGGTCAAGTCCGGCTTACTTCCAACACGGCTCATGCAGGTTCGAATCCTGCCTTTTGGAGCCGGGCCACCACCGGTCAGGTCAATGTCTGCTTACTGCCAACTTCCTTTTAGAACGCAGCAGACAGCTTACCTAAGTTCTTTATTTCGACGGAACAGTAGCGCAAAGTGGTTAGCGCACATCATGTATGAAATCCACCGGTTACCTGTGTGCAGGTCAAGCTGGATTTACTTCTCATTTTTGGATGATGGGGTTGCGGGTTCGAGTCCCGCCTGTTCCGCCAATGGTCAAGTCCGGCTTACTTCGCCTGTAAAAAAGGCTTTCCAAGCAGCCGGGCGATTACTTCACCGGAGGTCAACCGCCGCTTACTCCCATCACTCAAAATGACGAGCGGCGGGATCACCTCCTTCAACAAACCAACATGAACAAACAATTACAAACAGTCGCCATCCGCCACCAGGCGGTTTACATCCCGGAAACGAGCGCCTGTGTTTCCAAAACACTCCGGGAGCCCGCGGCCAGCCTGGCCGTGAACCTCGCGAAGCTGGGATTCAGGATGGACGAGCCCCTCCTCCACCAGGTGAACCAGCTGCCCGCACCGGCCGTACTCGCCGTGTACGATGCTTTCCGCGAAACCCTGCAGGTCAACCGGAACTGGACGCCCCTCGTGAAAGGATGGGACCAGCCTACCAACGAAAAGCGCTCCCATCACTGGATCACCGCCATCGCCAATATCTTCCGCGAAGATTTCGAAGGCACGACGCTCGCCTGCGGGCACCTCATCCCCGACCATACGTTCCCCCTCGAGCGTTACAACGGCTGTCCGTTCTGCGGAACGCCGTTCGAAACCGGTGGAAAGATTTTCACGGGACAAGGCTCAACATACAAACTGCTCACGCTGTGGACGGATGCTTCCATGCAAACCGCGCTCCACGACCTGCTGACCTCCAAAACCGCGCTGGACGCCACACAGGCAGATTCGCTGCGCATTTTGCTGGCACATTACCCGCTGCCCGACGTGGCCATCGGGATGAAAGAAACCCTCATGCTCGTGATCTCCGCGCTGGCAGCCGCCGGCAAGGGAAAGGAAGCGGGAAAGTTCCTGCAAGCGCCCGGAGACATCCTGCGATACCTCTGGTTCCGGCATACGGGGTTCCTGCAGATCGTGCAGCCGTCGGTTATCGTAAAGCGCACAGCGCGGAACCACCTGCACGTAGTGCCCGGTAACAGCAAGGCACAAAAAGCACAGGCTGCCTCCAAAGCCCGGCTGAAACTGAAGTACGGAAGAAAGGAAGCGCGCATGGTGGCGGGATGGATCAACGACATGCCCCTGTCTGCCGAAAAAGCGGCGGAACAGATGCACCCGAAAAGGGAAATCTGGGTACGCTACATCCGGGCGCTCCGCCTCGCTGAATTCAGCCACCGGCCGGGCATGGAAAAACTGGCACGGCTGCTGGACGTTTTTTATCACCGGAAATACGAAGTATGGGCCGGAAAACTGGAACAGGCGCGCATCCGCCACGACGCAGCCACTGCATTCGGTTTGCTGCAGGAACGCCCCGGGCAATTCGCGCGGGCGCTGTTCTCCAACATGCTGTGGTTCGGGAAAGAAGACACGCTGCAGGCATTCGGGCAAGTGAAGGGACAAGTGCCCGCACGGTTGCTGCTGACGCTGAACAGCTACGCAGAAAACTACTTCGTGCTGAAAATGCCGCGGGCGGTGAAGCCCCTGGGAGGTACTGCCAAACAAGTGAAACCCAACCAGCTGCTGGCCCTTTACCCCGACGAACAGCGGGAGGCCATGGCACAGGGGATCGAACAAGTGTTCCTGGAATCGATGTTCGACCGCTATGCCGCACAGCCCACCGCGAGCCGCACCCTGTTCATCGACCCGGTATTGCAGATGATGCCGATGCCCGTGGGAGAACGTTCGGAGAACGTGCAAGACCTCCCGTCTGCCCTTATGGGAACACGCTTTTCCGTTCCGGGCAACCAGGTGCGCCTCTTCATGCAATGGGGGAAAAACCTCCCGGCGCAGCACCTGGACATGGACCTGAGCGCAGCCATCGTTTACGAAAAGAAAACGGAGATCTGCAACTTCGGAAATCTGAGCATCACCGGCGCGCGACATAGCGGAGACATCCGCGCCATCCCGAACTGGAATGGTACCGCGGAGTACATCGATATCGACATCGACGTACTGCAAAAAGCCGGTGCTCGATATGCCGTGTTCACCTGCAACGCCTACAGCCATGGCGCCATCTCCCCCAACCTCGTGACCGGGTGGATGAACAGCGCACATCGAATGCAGGTGGATGCCGATACCGGAGTGGCTTACGACCCTTCCTGCGTGGAGCACCAGGTGCGGATCACGCAGTCGCTCACCAAAGGACTCATCTTCGGCGTGCTCGACATGGCCGCCGGCGAGATCATCTGGCTGGAACAGGCGTTCAACGGGCAAACGGTCCACAGCCTGAACCTGAAGACGCTGCAACTCCAACTGGCAAAGCTCCAGGCGCGGACCACTGTGGGCCGGCTGCTGGAACTGAAAGCACAGGCTCAGGGGCTGACGATCGTGCAGGAAGCGCAGGATGCCGACGAGGCTTACACAAAAGAATGGGCGCGCAACATCGCCGCCGTAACACAATTACTGACCGACTGACGACGCCCTTCGGGGCATCGCCGGCCTTACATCCATAACCCAATGAGACAACAAATAACGACATCGCTGCAATCCCTCGCGGCTGCCCACCAGGTGAAAATACTCTTCGCCTGCGAATCGGGCAGCCGGGCCTGGGGGTTCCCATCGCCGGACAGCGATTACGACGCAAGATTCATATACGTTCAAAAGCCGGAAGCCTACCTTTCGCTCAGCGACGCCAAAGAGCATTTGTCGCTGCCGCTGACCAGCGAGCTGGACGTATGCGGATGGGACCTCCGCAAGGCGCTGCGCCTGCTGTACAAATCGAACTGCACGCCTTTCGAGTGGCTGCAATCGCCGGTGGTGTACATGGAGCGGGAAGGTTTCCGCGAAAGCATGACAGACCTGCTCCCGCTGTATTTCAATGGCCGCAGGCAGATACATCACTATCTCGGCATCGCGCAGGGCGCGCTTGCCACGATGCAGGGAAAGCAGATAGGCGTCAAGAAACTGTTCTATGTATTGCGCCCGCTGCTCGCCGCCAACTGGATAGCGACAAAGGGCGCATATCCGCCCATGACCCTGCAGCCCTTGCTGGAACTCGCTCCTGCCAGCATACAGCGGATAGTGGATGATTTGATACGATGGAAAACGGAAGCCGTGGAAAGTGCGCCGGTGGAAGTTCCCGGAGAACTGATGCAATTTATGACCGAACGTATGCGATCGCTTGCGGAAGCGGCATCTTCCGAAAACAGGATGTCCATATCCACCGCGCCGCTGGACGCGTACTTCCAAAAAATGCTGTCATGTTAGACATAGCTTACCTGAAAGCGAATGGCCTCGTGCTTTTCGAAGCCCTGAGCGGCAGCCGGGCTTATGGGCTGGACACGCCGTCGTCCGACACCGATGTGAAAGGCGTGTTTTTCCTGCCGCGGCATATGTTCTTTTCGGGGGAATATGTGCCACAGGTGGCCAACGCTTCGAACGACGTCGTGTATTACGAACTGGGGCGGTTCGTGGAGCTGTTGTGCAAGAACAATCCCAACATGCTGGAATTGCTCTGCACGCCGGCACCTGCGGTAAATTTCCGGCACCCGTTGATGGACGCGTTCCCGGTGGAAATGTTCCTGTCGAAACTGGCGGAAGAAACCTTCGCCGGGTATGCCTGGTCGCAGATCGGAAAAGCGAAGGGACTGAACAAGAAGATCAACAACCCCGAGCCCGAAACGCGCAAAACCCCGATGGACTGCTGTTACGTGACGGCAGGAGGCAAAACGGTATCGCTGGCGGCCTGGTTGAGGGCCACGCGCAGGCGCCCGGAATATTGCGGCCTCACGGCGATGCCGCACACCAAAGGCCTGTACGCCCTGTATTACGATGAAGCTGCGGGATACCGGGGGATCGTTTCCGGTGCGGATAGCGATGATGTGCATTGCTCACCCGTGGCAAAGGGAACGGCGCCGGAAGCGTACCTTTTCTTCAACCAGGAAGCGTATTCCGCACATTGCCGGTCTTACGCCGCGTATTGGAAATGGGTGGGCGAGCGTAACGAAGCGCGGTTCACCGGCAACCAGGCGCACGGCAAAGGGTTCGATGCCAAGAACATGATGCACACCACCCGGCTGTTGCGCATGGCGCATGAACTGTTTACCGAAGGCGAACTGCGGGTATGGCGGCGCGACCGGGAAGAACTGCTCGCCATCAAGCGCGGGGAACGGGATTATGATGATTTGCTCCGGGACGCGGAAACGCTCATGGCAGCCATCGCGTCCGCCGCGCGGAAGAGCCCGCTACCCGATAAGCCCGATCCCGGCGCCGCGCGAAATGCCCTGGCGGCCGTGCGCGAAAAACTGTATTACCCTGCTGTTCTCTGATAAGGGCGGGCCTGGCCCGCCGATTGTTGCCCTATACCAAAACGGAATGCCCCGCCCCTGAAAAGGCGGGCTTCCGGATTTCGGGAGTTCCCCGGAGAAAATATCCTGCATCGGTCATGGATGGGCGCTTCAGGCTTCCCGCTTCCGTCTGTTTTGTTTATTCAATGAACGGATGCTATCTTTCCTATCCCTATGTCTACGAATAACAAAGAATTGAGCATTGCCGGCCTCCTGCTTCTCCTCGGAATTCTCGGCCTGTATTTTACCATTTCCGATCGCAGCGAAAGATTTTTCCTCGGCGGGGAAACGGAGAAAATTACGATCGAGTTGATCGACATATCGAATTATTATACCGGTAAAAGAGGGACATTGTCAGGTAAAACCCTCCTCAGTGCGCAATACCGGAACAAATTACGGGTGGCGCACGGTGCATGGGAAGCTTTGCAAGAATACCGCGATCTGGATTTCCTGAAGGCTGGCGATACCCTGGAGTTACAGGTCCCTGTTTCGCAATACCAGGAACTGAAACAATATTCCAATCCCGGAGCCGTAAGGGTTGTGGGTATCCGCTATAAAGGCGTGACTTATCTCACGCCCGAATCCGTCGAACAAGCCGAATCGGGCACATTCTGGCTATACATCTTAGGCTACTCAACCTGCGGGATCACCGGCCTGGTGTTGTGGATAGTGAACCGGCGGAAAAAACACGCTGCTACGCAGGGTGAACTTATCGTTGCTCCCCTCGATGCTGAAAATCTTCCGTAACTTCCGATCGATGACAAAATCGCCCGGCATGAAAACCCACATCCTCAACCAGCTCATCAACTTTTTCTGGATGGCACTGTGCTGTACTCCCCTGCTCTGGTACTGGCTCCTGGCCGGATGGGACGTTTGGGCCTGGATATTTATCACCGTTTCATGCGTGATGGGCCTGCTGCCCCGCCCATTGCTGCGATGGACGCAATTGGCCACCACGCGCCGGGGATTCGAGAAACTGGGCGTCAAAACCATCCGGAAACTCACGCAAAACGGCGACTGGGCCAATGCCGCCACCCGCAATACCGGCAACACCGTCGTCAACCTCACCGGTGCGGAAAAATACCGCGCCACCATCAACATGTACGAACGTTTCCACCTCATCTGCGGCTTCTTTTTCCTCTTTTCCGGTCTGCACGCTTTTACGTTTGGCCATTGGATGCTGGGAGTGCTTATCCTTGCCGCTAATCTTGTTTTTAATGTAGCGGCCATTATCCTGCAACAGTATAACAGGATGCGGATCGATCGGTTAACCCGTGAAGTGCTGTAGTGTCACGGTCAGGCCTATGTCCTAAACAAGAAAACCTGCGCGGGCGCAGGTTTTCAGCAGCATATCAAATTCATTTATTTCGACACCGAGATTTTCCCGAAACCCTTTTCCGTATTCTTCTCCACTTTCACATTGGCGCAATCTTCCAGCCGGATGTTGGCCCTGGCTTCGCCGGAAGGCCGGAAATCCGTGCGGATGATGCGGTTATGGGTGAAGGAAAGCCCATCGGTACTGCGCGCGAACAGCACCGGATAATCGTATTGTAAAAAGGTATTGTCGTAAATCCGGATGTTCCGGTGTACGAAGTTCCCCGGCGCCGCCTTCTTCACTTCGGGCTCGATGGCGATGGTATAATTGTGGCCACCGCTGTTGTAGGCGCATTCCTGGAAGGTATTGCCGCGGATAGTCACGTCCGTGACGGGGCCGGATTCGAACCAGCCGGAAGCATCGTCTGCGATGAGGATCGCATGCATGCCGGTGCGGAAAAAGACGTTGTTTTCGATGAGGACTTTCCGGCGGGTGGTGACGAGCAATCCCCGCGTGTTCGTTCCCTCGAAACGGCAGTTCCGTACGGTGAGCGCAGGCGTCCAGGTCACGTTTTCCAACGCGTCGCCTTTCCTGACGCCGGTCACGTCTTTCGTGAATTCCACTTCCATTTCCCTTTCAGAAACCAGTTTGGCGGACTTTACTATCGGATACGCATATATTTTCAGGGAAGCGGCGTCGAGCAGCGCGGTGCTGTCTCCGGCGAAGAATGCCTCCATGCCGTAGGTCTGCGCGTGGCCGAAACGGATCTTTAGTTTACGGGGGCTTATTACTTCCTGTACGATGAGATGCGTGCCATGCACATTCACCGGATCGTCGTGCGCGCCGTTGAAGCGGCAATTTTCGATCGTGATCTGGCCGCGGCAGCCGGAAAAATGCATGCAGTCCGCAAACGCGGCGATGCGCCGGCCATTGTCGCGCGGGATAACGAAAACGCTGTCGTACGACAGGTTCTCCGAAAACTGCGCCACGATGCCGAGGCCGTGCATGTAATGCATCCGCACATCGTGCAGACGCACGTTTTCCGACCGGTTGATGAAAGCGCCCACGTGGTCGCGGATCGGGTCGCGGACGGACAGCACATCTCCCGGAACGAATTTCCTGTTCCTGAAATTGCCACTGAAACGCACGCTGAGCGGCCCTGTACGCAGGGCTTTGCTCCGGTCGAACGGCGCCCAGTTGTCGTACCAGTTCGTACTATCGGCCGTATGCACCCTGATGGCGTGGAAATGTTTCATCCCCCAGCCTTCTCCATACCATTGGAATTTACCGTCGCGGATGTCGAAACGGGAATCGGGATGGATGGCGGTTTCCACGGTCGAATCGCTGGCGGAAACGATGGTGAGTTCCGACATGCTGGGCCTTTCGAAATCCATCCGGATGCCCCTGATCGTGAAGTTGCGGCAATGGTCGGCCACCCAGGTGATCATTTTTCCGTGGAACACCAGCAGCGCACCGTTCCCTACGAGCGTGAAATTGTCCATGTTCTCGAACAGCAGTCCGGTTTTCTTCATTTTGGACGGGCATTCTGTTTCGGAAGAGGTATTGGAGATGAAATATTCCCTTTCGGCGGCGTGTTCGGGCCAGATGTCGTACCGCCCCGGTTCCAGCACCAGCACGGCCGCTTTTTTCTCCTTGCATGCCGCAATGGCCCGCTGGATAGCCGGCAGGGCGTCTTCATACGTGCCGGGCCGCGCCCCGAAATCCGCTGCGCGAATGGTGTCGCCCGGAGCGGCGGCTGTTGCAGAGATCGTGCCGGCCAGAATGGCGGCCATTGCACAGGTAGTTTTGAGTAGCATTATCCCAACTTTATCGTTATCCAAATTCGCGTGGAAAGGCGCCGTTCCGGGAGGAAGCGGCGCACCGGCCCTATAGATGTCCAATGTACACTTAATGTGCCGGTCTTCCAATCCCGGGAGAATATTCCGCCAGCAAATCGGAAAAAAGTATTATGAAACCGTTTGCAATCCAGGGGAAGAAAAAACCTGCAATCCATGCAGGTTTTCAAAAGGAAGGTACAATTTGTTCAGCTACAGCCGGGCTTATGATCTGATCCAGTTCAAAAGGTCTTTATTGATCGTTTCCGCTTCCGTGGTGGGCATGCCGTGCGGGAAACCGTCGTACGAGATGAGCGTTCCGTTTTTGGCCAGTTTCGCGGACTTGGGAGCGGAGTTTTCGTAAGGCACGATCTGGTCGTCTTTCCCGTGCATGACCAGCACCGGTACGTCTACCCCTTTCAGGTCTTCGGTGAAATCCGTTTCGGAGAAAGCCTTCACGCAATCCACATGCGCCTTGATGGAGCCCATCATCCCCTGGCGCCACCAGTTGTCCTGGATGCCCTGGGAGATTTTCGCGCCGGGGCGGTTGTAGCCGTAGAACGGGAAGGTGATGTCCTGGTAATATTGTGCCCGGTGCTTGGCCGTGTTGGTGCGGATCTCGTCGAACACCGCGATATCCACGCCGCCCGGGTTGGTGGCTGATTTCACCATGATGGGCGGAACGGCGCTGATGAGCACCACGCGCGCTACGCGGCCTTTCCCGAATTTATGGGCATAATGGATCGCTTCCCCGCCGCCGGTGGAATGGCCGACGTGGATGGCGTCTTTGAGGTCGAGGGCTTTTGCCAGTTCCGATACGTCTTCGGCGTAGGTGTCCATGTCATGGCCGTGCGCTACCTGGGAAGACCGGCCGTGCCCGCGCCTGTCGTGCGCGATCACGCGGTAGCCCTGCTCGAGGAAGAAGAACATTTGTGCGTCCCAGTCATCGGCAGACAGCGGCCATCCGTGATGGAACACGATCGGCTGGCCCTTCCCCCAATCCTTGTAATACATTTCGGTTCCGTCTCTTAATGTGATCTTACTCATTTGGGTGCGTTTTTTTAGCGTTAAAGAAATAATGCTTTGTTCCACCAATCTACGTATCAATTCCATGCGAGCGCGCCGCCGGCCGCATTCCGACATCAGTTTGCAGGTTCCGGGCAACGGCGCGCGACCGTTCAGCTGTAAATCCCCTAACAACCAACGCCTGCACGTTGTTCGTCGCCCCTGCCCCAAACCTGAAAATTAACCCGCACGTAACGGAAACGGGCCCCGTTGCAACGGGGCCCGTTTTGTCTGCGACTGTAAACTGCTTTGCGCAGGCGGGTAAGATTACAAGCTACCGTACCAGCCCTGGAGCGTCAGGTAGTTATAGATTTGTCTCGCTTTGAAACGCATGGGCGTACCATTCACGGTGCCGGTCCATTCTTCGATCGTTTCGAGGCCGTCGAAGGAATGACTGGTGCTGGTGGCGGTCATCAGGTAACCGTCAACCGTAATATAGTCGGGCGAAAGCGGGTTGCCGTACACGACCATCGTGGCGGAACCGCCGGTGTTCAGGGCAACGGTATAGCTGGCCGGGGCGGGCGAATGCGGGTAATCGTCCCAGGTTTTGAAGCCGTACACCTGGCTGAAGACTTTCGCTACGGCAGCGTTAGCCTGGGAGATGTTGAATGCGGGCGCAAATGCGATGAAACAAAACAGGGTGCAAAGAAGGATTTTTTTCATGGGTTTTAATTTTCTGGAAGTGAATAATGAGGAATTAAAGCCCACGCAAAGCAGCGTTCAAGCCGTAGTCCGACAGGGTGATGGCGGGAAAAGAGAGCTACCGGTGCAGGCACCGGTAGCTGTTGGATTTCGGTCCCTTTCCATTACCAACCGAATATCTGTTTCAGCGCAGGGTTCAATACAGTCTGCGTCTGGGGAATAGGTCGATAGTAATATTTCGGTTCCACGAAGGTCCGCGGCTGGTCGCGGTCTACGGTGAACATGATGCGGCCTTTGGTGCCTCCGGAGAGATAGAAGTTGTTATCCTTCCCGGCGGCATCTTTGAGGTGGAATTTCGTGAGGTTTTTCTTCACGTCTTCCGGCAGCCCGGCGATGGGGGATTCATCGTTCGGACTGGCCAGGATGGCGATATCCGGATTACCGTCCCCCGTCACGTCCATGGCACCGAGCGCGGGCACGTACATGCCGCCCTGCGCGTCTTGCAGGCGGGCGCCGGCTTTCCAGCGCATGAGGTCGGAGAAGCGCAGGCCTTCGCAGGCGAGCTCTACCCTTCTTTCGCGGCGCAGTTCCAGCAGCAGGGTGCTCGCAACGCCGGGATACTGGGCGGCCAGTACGGGGTCTGCCGCGGGTGTCAACGTCATGGCCGGCATTTGCACACGGGCGCGAAGGAGGTTTACCGTATTGTTGAGGTCGGTTGCCGTAATGGTCCCCAGTTCGGCTTTTGCTTCGGCGAGGTTCAGCAGCACTTCGGCGTAACGGTAGATGGGGAGCGCCGTGTAGTTAGCGTCCCAACCCTGGCGCTGAGACGGCAGGCGGGGGTAGAATTTCACCTGATCGTACCCGCCGATGGTGGGCTTGATCACGTAAGGCTTGTTATCCAGGTTCGGCGAAAAACCGGGCGAGGCAATGGTCTCGTTCATGCGGGGGTCGCGGTTGGCGAGCACTTCCAGCAAGGTTTTTGTGGCGTAGCCGGGCTGCGCGGTGAAAGGCGTCCCATCTTTCATGAGGTAGGTTTCGGCCAGGCTGTTGCTCAGCGCCCACTGGTACCCCAAAACGGTATGCGTGTTGTTCGATGCGCCCAGCGCCTGCTGGTAGTCGGCCCACATGATAATTTCCTTCACACCGTTGAGGGTGGCGCTGCAAAACAGGGCGCGGTAGTCTTCCCCACCCTTCCCGGTATTGTTGATAGTAAACCGGTTGCTGCCCATGATCTGCTCGGAAGCCCACACGGAACGTTCCAGGAATTTTTTCCCTTCGTTGGTGAGGTTTACTTCCGGATGATACTTCCGGAATGTGCCTTCGTACAGGCCGAAGCGGCTCAGCAGGGCCAGGGCGGCCCATTTGGTGACACGGGTGCGGTTGCCTTCGTCGGGTTTGATGTTTTCGACGGCGTAGTTCAGGTCTGCCAGGATGGAATCCGCGATGAGCGCGCGGCTGTCGCGACCTTTGTAGAGATCTGGATCGTCCGTTGCGAGGGGCTTTCCGTACCAGGGCACGTCGGAATAATCCCGCAATTTAGAGAAGTAGAACATCGCCCGGAAGTACTTCGCGATGCCGATAAAATGACGGATCGCCGCGGCGTCGCCCTGGGCTTTGCCGGCGTTCACCAGCATGAAGTTGATGCGGCGCAGGTCTCCCCAGTTATTCCATCCCCCTACCGTTACCGGCGTCACCGTTCCGCGCACGAGCCCGTCTACGTAGCCTGCTGCCTGGTAGTTGCTCGTGTTGTCGGATTCGATATCCTGGTATGGAACGGGTTGCATCCCATAAAAGCCATTGCTGTAGGTCTCAAGGTCCTGCGGGTTATTGAAGAACACTTCTTTCGTCACTTCTGTTTTCGGGAACCGGTCGAGGAAGTTCTTTTTGCACGAAACGGCCGCCACCGTCACCATTCCGAAACATATATAAAAATTGATCTTTTTCATGTGTTGTTAGCTTATCCGTTAAAAATTCAGGTTCAGGCCGCCGGAGTAGGTTTGCTGGAAGGGATACACGGAACCGTCCAATCCTTCCGGATCGATCTTCGCTTTCAGGTGGGAGCGGGTCCAGATATTTTCCGCGCTGAAATAAATGCGCAGTCTTTCGATGCGGGCTTTTCGGGTCAGCGAGCCGGGCAGCGTATAGCCGACGGTCACGTTTTTCAGGCGCAGGTAGGCTGCGTTCTGGAGGTACCCGGTTTGCGCGGCGCCCAGTTCGGAACCGTCTTCCGCGATATAGGATTTGAGGCGGGGGAAGTAACCGTTGGGATTTTCGGGTGTCCAGGCGTCGAGGTTGTGTACCTGTACGTTGGCCCAGGGTTGTGCGTATACGCCCCAGAAGTAGTGGTTGCTGGGGTTGGGATACCAGTCGCGCTTGCCCACGCCCTGGAAGAACACCCGGAGGTCAAACCCTTTCCAGTCGGCGCTCAGGTCCAGGCTGTAAGGCAACCGGATGCTGCTGTTGCCGATCACCCGGCGGTCTCCCGGATCGTCCACGGTATTTTTGCCATAATCGATCTTCTTGTCGCCGTTCAGGTCGGCGAATTTCAGGTCGCCCACATAGAATTTGTACTTCTGATCGTCGGAGCCCACTTCCGTCTGGTCGGGCCAGTTTTTCAGCTCCTCTTCCGACTGGAAGAACCCTGCCGAGGTAAAGCCCCAGATCTCACCCCATTCCTCGCCCACGTAGCGGTCGCCGATCAGGCGGGTAGGATTGTCGTATTTGGTGATGTAAGATCGGCTGTCTGCCAGGATGAACCTTGCTGAATAGTTCAGCGGCGATCCGCCCACCTGCACGTTATCGCTCCATTTCAGGCTCAGCTCCCATCCTTTCGTTTTCAGCGAAGCGCCGTTCTCACGGGGCTCGCCGGTACCGAACACGGCGGGCAGCGTTTTGCTTTTCACGAGCATGTCTTTGGTTTCGCGGGTATAAATATCGGCGTCGATGCCCAGGCGGTTGTTGAGCCACGACATATTCACGCCGAAGTTGCGCGTCTGTATCTTTTCCCAGGTGAGGGAAGCGGAAACGGCCCCGGGCTGGTTCACCATCATCGGCCGCGCCCCGTCGAGGATCTGGCCGATCTGGCCCGAGCCCATGGTGGGGATGTAAGCGTAAGCCTGGGAAATGGCCTGGTTACCGAGCGAACCGTACGATCCGCGCAGCTTCAGGAAATCGAGATGGATGGCTTGCGCCACCGGCTTGAAGAAGTTCTCGCCCGTTACCACCCAACCGGCCGATACCGAGGGGAAGAAGCCCCAGCGGTCTTTGGTCGGGAAGCGCGACGTACCGTCGTACCGGCCGTTCAACTCCAGGATGTACCTGTCGTCGTAGATATAATTCAACCGGTAAAACAGTCCCTGCACCGCCCAATCGGCGATCGTCTGCCGCTGGGTGATGGTGCCCGTGGCCAGCTGCGGCGTGGGCAGCGATGTGCTGATGAGGCCCTGGCGCGTAGTGCGGGCGGATTCGTCGTAACGGTATTCCTGGTTAAAACCTGCCAACGCCTGCACGTAGTGCTTCTTGGCGAAAGTTTTGTGGAAATCGGTATACACGTTGAACACGTTGTATCGCGCGGCGTCGCCGCCGGTGGTGGCGTAGGAAGGATTGGCGCCCGTATATTTCACACTTTGGCCGGGCCCGTCGTAGTACGGCACCTGGATGTCAAAGGAATTGATAGTATTGTTGGTGCGGCGGATGGTAGCGTCGCCTTTCAGATCCCACACGTCTTTGATGATGTTCAGCTCACCGTTCAGCGTGGCGGTGTATTCGTTGATGTAATTCTTGGTGCGGCCGCCGGTCTGCAACCTGCCGAAGATGTAGCCGCCGTCTTTGGTCCAGCTCCCGTCGGGGTTGCGGAGAACGGACAGCGACGGGATGCGGTTCAGTTCATGGAAGAAGTTGCCGTCGAGGAATACCGGCGCATCGTAGTCGCGGTTGGTGAACGTGGTGTTGGCGCCGAGTTTGATGCGGTCAGACAGTTGATAGTTCACTTTTGCTCGGAGGTTGTACCGGTTCATGATATCGTTGCCGTATTTCAGCTGGCCTTCGTAACGGAAGTATTCACCGGAGAGGTAATACGCCACTTTCTCGCTCTTTTGCGAAACGCTGAAGTTGGTGGTAGACGTGGGCGCGGAGTTTTTATAAGCCTCGTGGAGCCAGTCTGTGGTACCGTAATAGGCGTATCTGGTAGCGTCGGTAGGGTCTACGATCACGGCGGGGAGCGAAGGGTCGGCGGAGCGTTTCTTCGCGTATTCGCGCACGGCGTCCGGGTACAGGTTGTAGAGCGGCGTGGCGGCGCGGTGTTTATAGTCCATCGTCAGGTATGGATCGGTAACGAGCTTCGGAACGGCGCCCAGGTTGCGGAGCGCGTAGTTCGTGTTCACGGAGATGGAAATCCTGTCGGAAGTACCGGATTTGGTAGTGATGAGGATCACGCCGAAAGCGGCGCGGGCACCGTAGATAGCTGCGGCAGACGCGTCTTTCAGCACGGTCACGTTCTCGATATCGGCCGGGTTGAGGCGGTTCAGCTCGTCGGGCGTGGCCGGAACGTTGTCTACAAGGATAAATGGCCCCCCTTCCGTCAGCGAGGTAAGACCGCGCACGTTAAATCCGGGATTGGAAGTAACGCGGCCGTTGCTGAGGGTGATATTGAGGTTGGGCAGCAGGCCCTGCAGACCGGTGGCGATATTGTTGATGGGCCGGTTCTGGAGCTCCTTGCCGGAAACCATGTCTACCGCGCCGCTGAGGTTCACTTTCTTCTGCGCGCCATATCCCACCACTACTATTTCCGTCAGCCCGCTGGAGCCGGCTTTGAGGACAATGTTGAGGTCGCCGGTGCCGGCTACTATTTCCTGCGCTTCATGCCCGATGTAGGAAAATACGAGCGTGGAGCCTTCCGGCGCTTCGAGGGAAAAATGCCCCGTGGCATCGGTCTGCGTGCCTTTGGAGGAGCCTTTTACCATCACGGTCACGCCGATGAGCGGCGTCCCGTCTTCCGACTGCACGATACCGCGGATCGGCTTGGCCACAACGGTTTCCCCACTGGGCGTAATGACGATCAGCTTTCCGGAAAGCAGTCTGAAGGTGAGATCGGTGCCGGCGAGGGTTTCCCGCAGGATGTCGATCACGTGCGCGTCTTTTACGCGGATGTTCACTGTTTTGTCAGGGATGGTTACGTTGCGGTAGAGGAAAGTGTAGTCACTTTTCTTGCTTACCAGCGTCAACAGCTTCTTGATATTGATGTTGGCGTAATCCAGGCTGAGCTTTTCCTGCGAATATCCATTTGCGCTAACCTGCAGGAATGCAGCCAGCAGCAGTACGGAAGTCAATTTCATACGCAGTAATATTTTTTTTAATCGCTCTTCAGGTACAGGTAAAATGCATGTACGGATTTTTTTCATATTTTTGGATTGTCGGTTGAATAAGATAGCCGTCCCCTGTGTTCTCAAGACAAGGCGGCAGTTTTCGGCCGGTATATAAAAGGAGGTGTTGCCGCACTTCCTTTTTTTGTGGCCATGGTCAGCGGAGTAGTGTTGCTATATCATAGGCGCAGCTTTTTGATACGTGAATGGTTTACCAGATTTCAATTTGATGATCGCCCAGTGATTTGTATTGGAACTGCATCGTCAATTGCAGTGCCTGAAGTACCTCGGGCAGCGGTTTGTTGTTAAAGGCGCCGGAGAAGACCTCGCCTTTCAGCTTATCATTGTTCAATGTTATACTTACGTTATACCAGCGTTCCAGCTCGTTGGCCAGCTGTTCGAACGTGACGTTCTCGAATTCCAGGCGCCCCTGCATCCAGGCGGGCTCGGGGCTGGAAAGGGTCACGGCGGTGTTGTTGCCGGTGGTTTGTACCCGGGTGTCCGGGGCCTGCGGTTTCAAGGTTGCCGCCGGCGCGTCTCCCGTAGCCGGCAGATCGATCACCAGCTTCTCGAGGGGCCGCAGTCGCACCTGGGCTTCCTCCCCTTTCGTTTTATAAGCGATCTCCACCTTCCCGGTAATGAGGAATGTCTCGACACGGTTATCTTTCGGATAAGCTTTCAGGTTGAAAGTGGTGCCCAGCACGCGTACGTCCACCTTCCCCGTCCGGATAACGAACGGATGCTCCGCACTGGCCTTCACGTCGAAAAACCCTTCGCCCGTGAGCGTCACGATCCTGTCTCCCTTCGCCAGTGCGGCGGAATCATATGTCAGCTTGCTGCCGGCGTTGAGTACCACGCGCGACCCGTCGGGCAGCAGCACTTCTTTCTTCGTTACGCCAAAAGCCGTTTCCGCGACGGATTCCCGGGCCGATGCGCCCGTCATCCAATACAGCACCCCGCCTGCGCCGGCCAGCAGGGCCACGCCGGCCGCGGCCAGCCACCGCCTGGGCATCATTTTCCGGCGGATGGCCGGGGCGGGCGCCAGCAGCTCGTCGAGCTTGCCCAGCCCGCGCTGTTTGCGGCGCAGTTCATCTTCCGTGGCGGCATCGCCGGGTTTGGGAAGCGGGGTCAGTTCTTCCACCATGTTCAAGGTATAGTGAAGCCCGGGCTCGGCAACCAGCAACCGCTCCAGCTCTTTAAGCTCTTCCGCCGTTGCCTCGTTCGCCACTTTCCTGGACATCAATAAAAATAAGCGCTCTTGTGTTTCATGCATCTGAATAGGACCTTTTACAACAGAAGGACGATGTCCGCTTCCAAAAACCCCCAAAAGAAAATCCCCTTTTTTTCAATCGCCTGAAACTCCGTCCTGTCAATCGTTTGCAAAACACAACTACAGACTTAGTTTGATAAAAAAACGATGCATCGGAATAAAAGGGAGTTTGTTTTTTCCCGCGAATATTTCATACTTTACCGGAAATCGAATCGCTATATTATTTTTTTCATCTGGGTCTTTTGTTAACTTTAGCATAATCTACGTATGATAAATTGCAGCCGGTATGACTGACACTGCAGCCTTATTCAGGAAAATGACGGCGGAGAACGACCAACTTGCTTTCCGGCAGTTTTACGACCATTTCTTCGTGACGCTGTTCCGTTTCACCTGCTCTTTGCTGAAAGAAAGGGAAGTGGCGGAAGAGATCACGCACGACGTGTTCGTACAATGCTGGCAGAAGCGGCATGAGCTGGGGGATGTGCGCAATCCGCAGGTGTACCTGTTCGTGGCCGCCCGCAACAAGGTGGTAGACCATGCCCGCCGGCAATCGCAGCTCCGCAGCCTTCCCCTCCAGGAAAGCGACGAGGAGCAACTGCAATTCTCGCCCGATCCGGAACAGTTGCTGATCACTTCAGAAATGATGGGAAAGATGGAGGAAGCCATCCGCGAACTGCCGCCCAAATGCCGCGAGATATTCATTCTCGTGAAGCAATACGGCCTTCGCTACAAGGAAGTGGCCGCCATCCTGGAACTGTCTACCAAAACGGTGGAAAACCAACTGGCCATCGCACTCAAAAAACTCACCACCGCCGTCACCTTCCGGCTGGAAATGAAAGTGATGAAGAAAATCTGATCCCTCTACGATATGAAAAAAGCCCACCGCATGGTGGGCTTTTCCTTTTATGATCATGTTGTTTATTGCGCTACGTCGCGCACTTCCACTTTGGCGATGCGGTGCTGGTCCATCTGCTTCACTTCGAACCGCAGCCCGCGCCATTGGATGCTGTCGCCGGCAGCGGGGATCCTCCCCATCCGGTCGAGGATGAAACCGCCGAGGGTGGCGAAGTTCACGAGGTTCAGCTTCTTCTGGTCGGCCGGGATGTGCATCCGTTCGAGGAATTCCACGAATGGGATTTGCGCGTCGGCGAGGATGGAGCCATCGTCCTGCCGTTTCATTTCATACTCGAATTCGTTCGTCTCTGAAATATCGCCCACCAGCGCGTCCACAATATCGTTGATCGTGATCATGCCCTTCACGGCGCCGAATTCGTCGACCACCATGGCCTGGTACACTTTTTCCTTGCGGAATAGGTCGAGGATCTGATAGGTGCGGTTATGTGTGGTGATGAGGAGGAGTTTCTTTTTGTAGGATTCCAGTCGTAGGAGAGAATCGGCAAGACTGTCGCTCAGCAGGTCTTTCGAATACACGAACCCGTACACGGCGTCGAGGTCGCCATTGGTGAGGGGGTAAAGGGTATGTTTGTTGGACAGGATTTTTTTCCGGTTGACGTCGGCCGCATCGTTGACATTGAGCCATACGAGCTCGTTGCGGGGCGTCATGAGCGTAGAAGCCTGCCGGTCGCCGAGGCTGAACACGTTCTGGATGAGGGCTTTTTCCGTTTCTTCGATCACGCCGCCCTGGTGGCTTTCGGCGATGATAACTTTCAGCTCTTCTTCCGAGTGGATGTCGCCATGTTCGTGGATGGGCCTGATGCCGATGAGCTTGAGGATGGCGTTGGCCAGGCCGTTGAGCATCCAGATGAACGGGCGGAACACGGCGTAGAAGATTTTGAGCGGCACTGCCACGGCAAACGTGGTGGGAACGGGTTTGCGGATGGCGAGGGATTTGGGCGCCAGCTCGCCGAACACGATGTGCAGCACGGTGATGCAGAGGAACGCGATGGGCAGCGCGATGCTGTGCGCCGTGGCCGGCTCGATGTGCAGGCCCAGGCTATTGAAAGCCGAAAGGATGAGCGTCGTCATGACATCTTCGCCTACCCAGCCGAGCCCGAGCGAAGCGAGGGTGATGCCGAGTTGCGTGGCGGCGAGGTAACCGTCGAGGTTATTGACGATGCTTTTTGCGACGCCGGACACGGCGGCGCTGCGGCCGGAACTAACTTCTATCTGTGAAGAACGGACTTTTACGATGGCGAATTCCGCCGCTACGAAGAAACCGTTAAGTAATACGAGGAATAAAGTAAGCAGGATGTCAAAAGCCATTACTTGTTAAACATGGTGAAGATATAAAGATAGGGTAATGTGGGGCGCCGTGCAAGGGATAATAATTATTTTGATTTCATATGTGTAATCAGCCGTGCACTAACCCGAAATACCGCGATAGGTTCCGCTAAAAATGCTACATCAAATGTTTTTCACCCGTTTCAGGCATTGCCGTTCATACCACTTGCGATTATTATCATCGCCGAAGTTGCAGTTATTGTAAAACAAGACGGCTTCCCTCCTAAACGCAAACATATGTCTGTAACGTACAAACAATTCAGGTTACGGCAAATCTGTGGACGAATCGTTACCCGCCTGAGGGATTGATTTGCCCCGGGCCGGGCTCCGCAAATACGGGAATATGTCTGCCAATATGTATACTTCGTAATTCCGGCTGAAATAGCGTCCTGTACGAGACATTCCCGCAAAAATGATCCGCACCGGCAATCATAATTCTCATTAAATCCACGCAATAAATCTTAATTTCAACACCATGATCCGGTTCGGTTTTCCCATTGCCGGATGCAGATGGCCGAAAGCCCCGGAGCGGTGGCTTTGCGCTTCACCCAAATGCGTTCGCAGGTCGATAGAACTTACCGTTTATTGACCGCTAATGGCAAAGGCTGCAGGCAGGTATAAATTACGGGGACTCGCGCCCCGGCCGGAAAGATTGACGGGCATGCGGCTCCTTCGTAAAGCAACCACTGGCAACAATTTCAGTGAATTTTAAAAAATAAATGTTAAATTCACACTCAACAGTCAATCAAAAGTAGAATCGCGTTAAAATAGTTGCAAATATTGCGTCAACTATTATCAATATAGCGTCAAAGATAAGCAGCGCCCCGGGGGCAATCCTGACACCATTAACAGCCACGTAAGTAGTGATCGATATTTGTGAACAATGAAATCTTGCACGTCCGTACCATGTTCCAACGTTATATAATTTTCGCATTCGGCGCACTCGCCGCTTTTACATCCTGCAACGATAGCCGGTCTCACCGTACCGCTGAAGCCATGCCGGATTCCGTGGATTACAATTTCCATATCCGGCCGATTTTGTCTGACCGGTGTTTCGCCTGCCACGGCCCCGACGCCAACAAGCGCGAAGCCGGCCTCCGGCTGGATATCGCCGACAGCGCCTACAAAGCCCTGAAGGAAACGCCGGGGATGCACGCCCTCGTGCCCGGGAACCCCATGAAATCGGCCGTTTTCCTCCGTATTTCGACACAAGACAGCACCCTGCGCATGCCGCCGCCGGCTTCCAACATGACGCTCACCGCCTTCGAGATCAAACTCATCGAAAAATGGATCAAACAGGGCGCTAAATATAAACCCCACTGGGCTTTCGTTGCACCCGCCAAACCCGCCGTCCCTAAAGACGGCGACGGATGGGCGCGCAACGAGATCGACCGGTTCGTGCTGGCCAGGATGGAAGAAAAAGGCCTCGCTCCCAACCCCGCCGCCGATCCCGAACGCCTCCTCAAACGCCTCAGCCTCGACCTCACCGGCCTGCCGCCCACCGCCGACCGCATGGAACGCTTCGCCAAAGACACCAGCGAGCGCGGGTACGAGAAAATGGTCGACGAATTGCTGGCAGACAGCGCCTATGGCGAGAAAATGGCCGTTCATTGGATGGACGTGGCCCGCTACGCCGATTCCCACGGCTACCAGGACGATAACTACCGCTCCATGTGGCCCTGGCGCGACTGGGTGATTTACGCTTTCAATAAAAACCTCCCCTACAAGGATTTCGTGACCTGGCAGCTCGCCGGCGACATGATGCCCGGCGGCGGCCGCGAACAGCTCCTGGCCTCGGGGTTCAACCGCAACCATAAAATCACCGAAGAAGGCGGCGTCATCGATGAAGAATACCGCGTTTCTTATGTCATAGACCGCGCCAACACCTTCAGCAAAAGCCTCATCGGCGTCACCATGGAGTGCGCCCAGTGCCACGACCATAAATACGATCCCTTCTCCCAGAAAGAATACTACGAGCTTTACGCTTTCTTCAACAACGTGAAGGAAGTGGGCCTGGAATCCGTTGTGGGCGGGCCGGAAACCTACGCCAAGAAGCCCTTCATGGAAATCACCCGCGAAGACATGGAAGGCGCGCTCCGGTTCATCAACCGGCAAGATACCAACCGCCTCATCGTATCCATCATGGGTGAGCAGGACTCCGTGCGCAAATCCTACATTCTCGGCCGCGGGGTGTTCGACAACCCGACCATCGAGGTGAAACCCGGCACCCCGGCTTCCATCATGCCCTTCAATTCGGCCGCCCTCCCGCCCAACCGGTTGGGACTGGCCACCTGGCTCTTCGATGCGAAAAATCCCCTCACGGCCCGAGTGTTCGTCAACCAGATGTGGCAGCAGATATTCGGAAAAGGGATCGTGAAAAGCACAGGCGATTTCGGGATGCAGGGAGAGCTGCCCAGCCATCCGCAACTGCTCGACTGGCTGGCGGTTGATTTCATGCAGCATGGATGGGACGTGAAGCGGCTGATGAAACAGATGGTCATGACGGCTACTTACCGCCAATCGGCCAATATCACGAAAGACAAGCTGGAAGCAGATCCGGATAATATTTACCTCTCCCGCGGGCCGCGGTTCCGCCTGCCTGCGGAAACCGTGCGCGACCTGGTACTGGCGTCGAGCGGGATGCTCGTGCACACCATCGGCGGCCCCAGCGTGAAACCTTACCAGCCCGCGGGCCTGTGGGAACTGGCCACTTCCGGCCGCGGATCGCTGGCCACTTACCGGCAAGACCATGGCGAAAGCCTGTACCGCCGTGGGTTGTACACGTTCATCAAAAGAACTGTCCCGCCCCCGTCCATGATGATCTTCGACGCCAGCAACCGCGACCAGTGCGAAGTGAAACGTTCCGCTACCAATACGCCACTGCAGGCGCTCATCATGCTCAACGACCCAACGGTACTGGAAGCCTCGCGGGTATTTGCCGGGAAACTCCTGCAAAAGGGCGGCGATACGGAAAAGAACATCCGCCAGGCGTTCCTCGCCATCGTTTGCCGGACGCCGGAAGCGGCGGAGGTCGACGTGCTGTCGAAATACTTCGCGCAGCAGCAGGCCTGGTTCAAAAGCAAGCCCGCCGAAGCGGAAAAACTCCTCCGCCATGGCGAATTCCCCATGGCCAAGGGGCTCGATGCCTCCTCCTGGGCCGCCATGATGCAGGTCATCACCACCATTTACAACCTGGAAGAAACTTTATCCAAAACCTGATCCCCGGTAAAAATACGCGCCATGAAAAATGAATTCATTGAGCGGCACCTGAACATGAACCGCCGCAAATTCCTGTCGAATCTCAGCCTCGGTGTGGGCAGCGTGGCCCTCGGCTCGCTCCTCATCCCCGACCTCTTCGGCAGCCGCACACCGGAAGAAGCGGCCTTTGTGCCGGGGATGCCGCACTTCGCGCCCAAAGCCAAACGGGTTATTTACCTGTTCCAGAACGGCGCGCCCTCGCAGCTCGAAAGCTTCGACTACAAACCGAAACTCCGCGAAATGATGGGCCAGGAGCTCCCGGCGTCTATCCGCATGGGACAAAGACTGACGGGCATGACGGCCGGCCAGTCGTCGTTCCCCCTCGTCGGCTCCCATTTCGATTTCCAGCAATACGGCCAGGCCCGCGCCTGGATCAGCGACCTCTTTCCGCACACCGCGAAGATCGTCGACGATATCTGCATCGTCCGCTCCCTGTTCACCGAAGCCATCAACCACGACCCCGCGCTTACCTTCTTCCAGACCGGCGCCCAGCAGGGCAACCGGGCCAGCTTCGGATCGTGGATGAGCTATGGATTGGGCAGCGAGAATAAAAACCTCCCGGCATTCTGCGTACTGCTGTCGCGCGGGAAAGGCAACGGCCAGGGCGTGTACTCCAAGCTCTGGAGCAACGGCTTCCTCGACAGCATCCACCAGGGCGTACAGTTTAGCAGTGGCGACAGTCCCGTCCTGTATCTCAACAATCCCGAAGGCATCGATTCCACCAACCGCCGGCAAATGCTCGATCAGCTGGCGGCGCTGAACGATAAATCGTACAAGGAATTCGGCGATCCGGAAATCAGCACCAAAATCCAGCAATACGAAATGGCATACCGCATGCAGACGGCCGTTCCCGAACTGACCGACCTCTCGCGCGAGCCCGACGATATCCTCAAAATGTACGGACCGGAATGCATGGTGCCCGGCACTTTCGCCGCCAACTGCCTGCTGGCCCGGAAGCTTTCCGAAAGCGGCGTGCGCTTCATCCAGCTGTATCACCAGGGATGGGACCAGCACGGGAACCTGCCCAACGAAATGGCCGGGCAGGCGAAGGATGTGGACCGCGCGTCCGCGGCGCTCATCACCGATCTCAAACAACGCGGGCTGCTCGATGAAACGCTCGTGATCTGGGGCGGCGAATTCGGGCGCACGAATTATTGCCAGGGGAAAATGACGGCCGACAATTACGGCCGCGACCATCACCCCCGCTGCTTCTCCATCTGGATGGCCGGCGGCGGCGTGAAACCCGGCATCGTTTACGGCGAAACCGACGAGTTCGGGTACAATATCGTCAAAGACCCCGTGCATGTGCACGACTTCCACGCCACCGTGCTGCACCTCATGGGCCTCGACCACGAAAAACTCACATTCAAACACCAGGGACGCCGTTACCGGCTCACAGACGTTGCGGGACAAGTCATTCCCGGACTGATGGCCTAAATACCGAAACATGGAAAGAAGAAAATTCATCCGCGCCGCGGCGCTCACCACCGCCGGGTTCTACATCTCCCGCGACCTCTTTGCACGGCCGAAAGGCCCCGTTTACGGGCATAACAAAATGCGGTTCACGCTCGACGAAAAGTGGGCAAAGGCCGACGTGTCCCGCTTCCCCGTGAAAGACTGCCACGAAATGGTGCAGGACGCGAAGGGAAGGATCATTTTGCTCACGAACGAGACAAAAAACAACGTCCTCATCTTCAATAAATCCGGGAAACTGCTGCAAAGCTGGGGAACGCAATTCCCCGGTGCGCACGGCCTCACGCTGGCGAAGGAAAACGGGGAAGAATTCCTGCTTATCACCGATACGGATTTGCACCAGGTTTACAAAACCACGCTCGACGGGAAAGTGCTGCTGACGATCGACTATCCGAAGGAAAGCGGGAAATACGATAAAAAGGAAGCGTTCGTGCCGACGGAAACCACCGTGGCGGAAAATGGGGATATCTACATCGCAGACGGTTACGGTGCGCAATACATTTCCCGGTTCGACCGCAACGGCAAGCTGTTGGATATTTTCGGCGGTCGCGGTGAAGGCGACGCCCATCTCGACAATGCCCACGGTATTTGCATCGATCGCCGGAACGGTGCGCCTACCCTGCTGGTCACCGACCGTACGCGGAATTGCTTCAAGCGGTTCAGCATGGACGGGCAATTGCTGGAAGTGATCTCCCTGCCCGGCGCCTGCGTGTGCCGGCCCGTCATCAAGGGCGATCATTTGTACGCTGCCGTGCTCCGTTCCCCGGAAATGGGCAAGGAAGCCAGCGGGTTCGTGACGATCCTCGACAAAAACAATAAAGTGGTGTCGAACATCGGTGGTACGGAACCGAAGTACGCAGACGGCAAGCTGCAGCCGATGGAGCAGGCGGAAAAGATCTTCGTGCACCCGCACGACGTGTGCGTGGACAACGACGAGAACCTGTATGTGGCGCAATGGGCGTCCGGAAAAGTATATCCCTATAAACTCAGCAGAGTCTGATGAACCAACATAGCACAAAATGGCAAAGCATCGGCGGAAGCCTGCTGCTGGCCAGTAACATATTCGTTTTGGTATTGCTCCTGGCGGGCGACCGGCTCGCAGTGCCTTCGTGGCTCCAGGTGGCGGGGCGCATGCATCCGCTGGTATTGCATTTCCCGATCGTGCTCCTGCTGATCGGCGCGGTGCTGCCGTTCGTACCGATGCGCAACCCGGAAGCGGTGGCCTGGAGGAACCAGGTGACGGCGGTGATGTTGCTGCTGGGCGCGCTCAGTGCAGCCGTAACCGTGATGATGGGATTGTTTTTGTCGCGCGAAGAAGGATATTCGGCCGAGGGGCCGCTGTTCTGGCATAAATGGGGCGGCGCCCTGTTGCTGTGGACGGCTTCCGCCCTTTACTGGTTACGGAATAGTTTGAAGGGTTGGGGGAACCGGGGGTTTTCGCTCGGGATGATCGTGCTGCTGATGGTGACGGGGCACTTCGGGGCGGTTGTCACCCATGGCGAAAACTTCGTGCTGGCGCCGGTAACACCCGCGTTCGTACGGCCGGTAGTGCCCATCGACCAGGCGGAACTGTTCGCGCATGTGGTACAGCCCATCCTGGAAGAAAAATGCATGAGCTGCCATAATCCCGGCAAGGCGAAAGGCGGCCTGTCCATGAAAGATTCCGTGCAAATGCTGGCCGGCGGCAAAACCGGCGAGCTGTTCATTTCCGGCGATCCCGCGGCGAGCCTGCTCATGCTGCGCCTGCATCTCCCGGATGCCGACAAAAAACACATGCCGCCAGCCGGCAAACCGCAACTGACGGAAGCGGAGATCGCCATCCTCCACCACTGGATACAAAACGGTGCGAAGTTCGATGGAAAAGTAAAATCCCTCCCGCCGCAGGATACCCTGTACCAGCTCGCTGCCGCGCGCCTCACGCCTCCCGGTGGTGCCGAACAGCTGGACCTCCCACATGCCGACGAAAAGCTCGTCGCCAAACTTAACAATAACTACCGCGTGGTGTACCCCGTGGCGCTTTATGCGGCGCCGCTGGTCGCCAACTGGTACAACCGGGATAAGTTCGACATCGGGTCGGTGAAGGAATTGCTGCCGCTCAAAGACCAGCTGACGGAAATGCACCTGCAGAAGATGCCCGTTAAAGACGAAGACCTGGCGCTGCTGGCGCAGTTCCGCGAGCTGCGGGTCCTCAACCTCGGGTTTACGCAGATCACCGGCAAAACCCTCGGCGAACTGGCCAAACTGCCGCATTTGCAGAGGCTTTCCGTAGCAGGAACGCCTGTAGCGGCGCAACAGCTGCTGGCACTGAAAAAGGCGCCCAAACTGGATAAAATCTACACCTGGAACACAGGGATCTCATCCACCGACATGCAAAAAATCCAATCCACCTTCCCCGGTGTGGAACTGGTGAATGGATTTATCAGCGACGGACAGGAACAGCTCAAGCTCAACCAGCCCGAAATCGTCAATACCGCCGCTATTTTCAAAAACGACATGCAGCTGATAATGAAACACCGCGTGAAAGGCGTGGAAATCCGGTATACGACAGACGGCTCCGCGCCCGACAGCGTCAATTCCCCTGTTTTCAAAGACAGTCTCCGCCTCACCGAAAGCACCGTGATCCGCGCCATCGCCTGCAAAAAAGGCTGGAACGTGAGCGATCCCGTGCAATATTCCTTCAGCAAATCCACTTACCGGCCGGACAGCATCACGCTTATCAGCCAGCCCGAGGGGCAATACACGGGCAACGGCGCCAAAACGCTCAACGATGCCGAGAAAGGCACTTTCAATTACAGCGACGGCAAGTGGCTCGGGTATGTCAACCACCCGCTGGAGGCGGTAGTACGGTTCGAAAAGGCGGTACCGCTGAAGCAGGTATCTTTCAGCACCTTCCGGCACCAGGATGCCTATATCTTCCCGCCGGAGCAGATCGAAGTCTGGGGCGGAACGGATAAAAACAACCTGCGGCTGCTCCGCAAAACATCGTTACCCGCGGCAAAACAGGGTGATCCCGTGGCGCCGATCACATACAACTGCGATTTCCCGGAAGCGGAAGTTTCGTATGTGAAGATCGTCATGAAACCGCTGGGTAAGATTCCCGTGTGGCATCCCGGAAAGGGCGGCCATGGCTGGGCTTTCATCGACGAATTGATGTTCAACTGATTTTTAAGGACACAACTATCTGATAAGTAGCGCATGGCCTCCGGGCTGTGCGCTACAATAATCCTTCCCGCACCACGAGCACGAGCAGCTCTGCTACATTTTTCACTTCGAATTTCTGGAGGAGGTTTTTACGGTACGTATCGATCGTGAGGCGGCTCAGGTGAAGCTCGGCGGCGATCATGGGTGTAGTTTTGCCTTCAGACAGCAATTGCAGCATCTGCTTTTCGCGATTGGTAAGCGATGGCAAGGTGCGTTGCGGATGGGCGGGCGCTTTGGCCAGTACCCTTTTTACATCACTGCAAAAAACCACGCAACCGGCCTGCGCTTCGCGGATACATTCGATGAGCTCGCCGGTAGCAGTGCTTTTCAACACATATCCGCCGGCCCCGTTTGAAATCATCTGCAATACCACGCCGCGCTCCGCCTGGCTGCTCAGCCCCAACACGATCGTTCCGGGCGACAGCAGCTTGATTTCCCGGCACAGCTCCACCCCATTGGCATCCTGCAGCGCGATATCGAGCAGCACGGTGTCTACGGCATTGGCGGCGAGGAACTGCATGAAATCTTTCCCGGAATTGAAACTGCGGACGTCCTCAAATCCGCCATGCTCCATCAGCAGCGAGCGCAGCCCGTCTGCCAGGATGGGATGATCGTCTACCACCGCCAGTATTTTTCCATTTTCCGCCATGCGATCGTTGTTGTTCCGTGAATGTGGAAGGATAAAATTATCGATGTTTGGGCATTTAACAAACAATGGACTGGAACCGCCTGTAAAGCGGAAAACGCACTTCCGTGCGTTTTCCCTGAAAATGCTGCGTTGCAAATGGCTGGTTTCCGCGTTTATTCCGGTTTGTAAGTCAGGTTCTGATCGTCCGTACCACCAGCAGGCACTACCTTGTTCTGCACGTTCGTTTTCACCTTTCCATCGATCTCCACTTTATAGCTCACCGTCAGCGGGGCGCCATCGTTGGAATAATCGAAGTTCAGGGAACCGAAATCGAACGCCTTTACCGTTTCCAGCACGTATGTTTTGGTACTGCCGAGGAATTGCTGTTCCTTCAGTTCGATCGTGTGCGTGTTGCCCTGGGTGGTACCGTTCATTTTCCATACGGGTGAACCGTACTGGCTGGCGTCGTGGTTGGCGGCGCCGATCTGGAAATATACGTTGTCGCTGGCTTCCAGCCCCACCACCGAAATGGTGACCTTCATATTCATTTTTTTGGTGCCGGGCGCAGGATCGTCGTCTTTACCACCGCAGCCGGTAGACACAAAAGCAGTCATTGCCAACATACACAGCCCGGATAAAATGCGTTTTGTTCTTTTCGTTTCCATTACTTTTTCAGCGTTAAAATGTGAGGAATAACGCAAAGGTAGCCCCGCATCCTACCCCGGTCAATACCGGTAAACGGTGCTTTTCACCCTCCTAATTGTAGGGTATTGCCTGCTTATGCAACAAGAAAAAGCCGGTCCCCGAAAGAGGACCGGCCCAATGGTTAACCTTGCATGTACTATGGGAGGATGTTCACATCCACCGACTTCACGGCGGATTTGCTGTCGTATATCGTAGTGGTGGCCGCTTCGAACGTGGCGGTATAGCGGCCGGGGGATTTGTAAATGGTGAAGTAGGATTCCAGCCGGTTGTCTGCCATTTTTTTGATGGGCACGCCCACATCCGGGACCGCCTTGTTCAGCATCAATCCTTTCGAGATGATCCAGCTTTCCGCTTCGTCGCTGTTCGCCGCTCCGCCCGTCACCTTGAAGGAAGAAGCGCTCAGCACCCATTGCACGGCGGGGTTCTTCATTTTCACGACCGCCCAGGAGCCGGCGGCGAGGTTAGCGGCCACGGGCATGCGGGCCTGGTCTTCGTCCACCACATTGGTCGCCGAAAACGTCTGGACCGTCCAGGTACGCTGCGCTACCGCCGATTTCTGGCCCGTGTAGCGGTACGCGATGTAAACCGGCTTGCCGCCGTTGCCGAATTCCGACAGATCGATCACGCCGGAAGCCGTTTGGGTAGTGCCGGTGGAAAGGGTGGCGCGGTCTGTGATGTCCGTCCAATGCGTATTCGGGCTATACACGCTGGCCGAATCGTACACGCCGGGGAAATCGGTGGAAATGAGCAATTGCAGCGAGCCCGCCTGGTTGCCGCCCTGGCGGTACGATGTGAACTGCATTTCAGGTTTTCCGGCCGCGGTGGTGCGGTTGCGGTACTTGTACTGGTGGGTGCTGTCGCCCGCCCAGAAAGTTAAGGTATAGGGATTGCCGGTGAGGTAAAAGAACGAGGTGTCTCCCAGTGGATAGGAGTCGCTTTTTACGGTAATATTGAAATCGGGCGAAGGGGAATCCTTCGTGCTGCAGCTCACCGCCAGCAGGCCGCCCATGATCGTATACAGGAGTTTCTTCATAAATTTCGTTTTACATGTTTACCAACCCGGGTTTTGCTGCATGCTTTTGTTCAGCGACATTTCGATGGCGGGGATGGGGTACAGCAAATGCCTTTCCGACACCCTTTCCGCTGCCGTGGCCGCGTACTGGTAAGTGTTGGTAGCCCTGGCCCTGATTTCCAGCGCCTGGTCCCGCATCGCCTCCAGGTAGATACCCCAGCGGATGAGGTCCATCTTCCTAACGCCTTCGAAGCACAGCTCGCGCGCCCGCTCGTCCTGGATCTCCTGCCGGAAAGCCACCTGTCCCAATCCTGTGATATCAACGGCAGGATCGGCCGTGGCGATGGGTTTGCCGTATCCGCGGCGGCGCACCATGTTGAGGTATTCGAAAGCACCCGCGGGGCCGCTCACTTCGTTTTCCGCTTCGGCCAGCATCAGCAGCACGTCTGCATACCGGATGATGGGGAAGTTGGTGGGCGTGTAGTTTTTATTGAGGGGCCGGAGCAGCTCGTATTCCCGGCGCCATTTCCCGCAGTTGCGGTTGTAGATGCTCGTGGCGCCGATGGGCGCTTTCACCCCCGCGGAATTGAGCGTGTAATTGGCGATCGCCCAGTCGCGGCGGAGATCGCCCGCTGCATAGAGATGGTACAGCTTGTAGGTGGTACTGTTGAACCCGTAGGCATAGCCGATCTCCTGGTCGTTGGACGAAGTGCAACGCACGCCGTTTTCATTGCCGTGGCGCCCGCCGAGGCGGTTAGCATCGCTGTTGTTGCCCCAGTTGCCGGTTTCCCAGATGCATTCCTTCCAATCGTTGACGTCCTGGCATTCGTTGATGTAAATCTGCTTGTAGTCCGGGTTCAGCTCGTGCTGGCCGGATTGCACCACCTTGAGCGCCGCCGCGCGTGCATCGGCGTATTTGGCGGTGTTCTTCAGCGGTTCGCCGGCCCATTGCAGGTACATGCGGGCCATGGCGGCGCGCACGGTGGATTTGGAGATGCGCTCGGTGGACTTGATATCGGTCACCTCTCCTACCAGCTCTTCCGCCGCTTTCATTTCCGCTTCCACGAAAGCGTAAACACTCTCTGCGGAATTTCTGGCGATGTCTACATTGTTCACGGAGCTGGAGGGCTCGGTTTTCAACGGCACGCCGCCATAATACTGCACGAGCGTAAAGTAATACCAGGCACGCAGGAACCGCGCTTCGCCGATGACCGCCTTTTTCCGGCCGGCATCCATCTGTGTTTTTTCGATATTGGCGAGCAGCATGTTCGCCCGCTCGATACCGGTATAGAGGTACGTCCACATTTCGGTGACCACGGGGTCAGACCCGTCGTAATTGAACCACCAGACACCTACCAGCTGATTGGTGACGGAGTAAAAACTTTCGTCGGTGCTGGCGTTGTGGCGGATGGGGATCCTGCCGCCCCACATGAATTCCATGGCGCAGATGGAGTATACACCAGCCAATGCGGAATTCACTTCCGATTCGGTATTATAGTAATTGTTGGGAGATACGGTGGAGAGGGGCTTTCTGTCCAGGAACTTGCTGCAGCCCGTCGCAAGCGCGAGCAGGGCGAGGCAGGTGATGGAAATGAGCTTCTGCATAATCATTCAGTTTAAAATGTCAACGTTACAGTCCGAGGTTTAAGCCGATGGTAGCGGTCCGGGCGCGGGGGTACGACGAATAATCGAACCCGGGCGTGAGGGCGGAATAACCGATGGCTACTTCAGGATCGGAGCCGGTGTACTTCGTCCAGGTAATGAGGTTCTGCGCCGCAACGAACACGCGCAGGCTCTTGATCTTCGCGCGTTGCAGCAATGCCTGCGGTACGTTATATCCCAGCTGCACGGTTTTGAGCCGGAGGAAAGAACCGTCTTCCAGCGTACGGTCGGAATACACGTAGCCGTACTGTCCGCCTGCGCGGGGAATTTTGCTGGTGGGGTTTTCCGGCGTCCAGCGGCCTTCGAAGCTCTTATACTGGTTGAGGTAGGTTTTGTTGCCGTTCTCGAAGTTGATCCGGTTGGCGTTCATGACCTGGGCGCCGTACGACCACTGGAAGAACACGTTCAGATCGAATCCGCGGTAGCTGAAATCGTTCGAGAAACCGCCCACGTGCACCGGAAATCCGCGGCCGATCACCGTTTGGTCGGAAACGTTCACGACGCCGTCGCCATTGAGATCGCGGTAGCGGATGTCTCCCGGCCTGATCGCCGCGCGGGTATTGCCGTTGGTGGGAATGCCTTCCTTCAGCAGGTAGCCGCCGTTGGGCAGCGCATCGAAATCGTCGTACCCATACACCCCATCCCAGATATACCCGTAAAATTGCCCCACGGGCTGCCCGATCTTCGCGATATACAACGCCACGCTGCTGTACCAGGAGTCCCAGCCCATGGTAGACGTGAGCGATTCCTGGTTCTGCGTCAGCGCCAGCACCTTGCTGCGGTTGAACGAAATGTTGAAACTGCTTCCCCAGCGGAAATCCTTCGTTTCCACATTGCGGGTATGCAGCGTGATCTCCAGCCCTTCGTTGCTCGTTTTCCCCACGTTCTTGAACGCGCTGCCGTAACCCACGGTGGGCGGCAATTTGGCGTTCAGCAGCAGGTCAGACGTTACTTTCCGGTAATAATCCAGGCCCAGCGTAATGCGCGATTTCAGGAAAGACACATCCAGCCCCACATCCGTCTGCGCCGTGTTTTCCCATTTCAGGTCGGTACTGGCCATCGTAACGGGGATGGCGCTCTGCTGCAGTTCGTTGTTGAAGGAATAATAGGAATTCCGCACGCCGAAATCCAGCAACGCATACGTGGCGTAGTCAGACACGCGGTTGTTGCCCGTAATGCCCCAGCTGGCGCGGAGCTTCGCATTGGAAATGAACCGGATTTCCTTCATGAAACTTTCTTTCGAAATTTCCCAGGCCACCGCGCCCGAAGGGAAGTAGCTCCACTGATTGTCTGCCCGGAACTTGGAAGAACCGTCGCTGCGGAAAGACGCCGTGAGGAAATATTTATCGCGGAACACGTAGTTCACCCTCGCCAGCCACGATGCCAGCGCCCATTCCGATTCGCTGCTGGTGATGGGTTGCGGCACGCCCTGGCTGAGGCCGTTCAGCCCCAGGCTTTCGTTCGGCAGCTGGTTGGCGCTCATCCCATGTACGGCATAATGGTTCCCCTGCGCCGTGAAACCCGCCACGGCATTGAGGCGGTGGTATTTATTGAATTTCTTGTCGAACGTGAGCGTATTCTCATTCAACCAGTTGGTGCTTTCGTAATACATAATGGAACCGTTCACCTTGTACACGGTGTACGGGTTCCCGCTGCGTGTTTTCGAGTTGTTGAACGCATCGTTGCGCTGGGTATTTTTGTTGAGCCCGCCGGAGATGCGCAGGCGCAGGTTCGGGAGGATTTTATATTCCCCGAACGCATTGGCGATGAGATTGTCGACGTTCCGCAGGCGGTATTCATTTTCCGCGCTGAGGAAGGGATTGATGCGGTAATCCGTTCCCGAGTTCACCATATCGTCTATCAACTCGTCTTCGAAGTTCTCATTGATGGGCTTTTCCGACCGGATGGGCCCCGAAGGCCGGTATCCCCACGCGCTGTACAGCAGATTGTTCATAGACGACAGGCTGGGCGCGGAAGGCGTGGTACCGGTGGTTTTGGTGTTCGTATACGTCACGTTCCCGCCCACCTTGATCCGGTCGTTGATGATCTGGTCGAGGCTGATCTTGGCCTGGTAACGTTTGAACGCGGAATTGATGATGGTCCCCTGCTGGTCGAGCGCCTGGCCAGACACGGCATACTTCGTTTTATCCGATCCGCCGCGCATGGAAATACTGTGGTTCTGCTGCGGCGCCACGCGATAGAGTTTCCCCTGCCAGTCGATGCTTTCCACGTTCTTATAATCGTCCAGCGTTACGCCGTTGGCGAGATAGGTTTCGTCCAGGTCGCCCACGTTGATCTCCTGCTGGAGCTTTACGAACTCGTACGCATTCATCACCGGGATGCGCTGGATGTTCTCCATCCAGCCATAGCGGCCGTTGTAGGAGATCGACGGCGCGCCGGTTTTCCCTCTTTTGGTGGTGATGATGATAACGCCGTTGGCGCCGCGCGCCCCGTAGATCGCGGTGGCAGACGCGTCTTTCAGCACATCGATCGTTTCGATATCGTCGGGGTTGATGAGGCTGTTGTTCGCACTTTCGATGGGGAACCCGTCGATCACGTACAGCGGCGAATTATCCTGCGTAAGCGAGTTGTTGCCGCGGATGGAAATGATGATGCCCGAGCCCGGCTGGCCTTCCGACGACGAAACGTTCACACCCGCCACGCGCCCGGCGAGGGCTTCGTCGAACGACGATACCGGCGCCTTGTTCATATCGTTCACGTTCACGCTGCCCACGGAACCGGTGAGGTCCGAACGTTTCTGGGTACCGTACCCGATCACCACAGTTTCGCTCAGTTCGCTGGCCGATACTTTCAGGGTAACGTTGAGGACGTCTCGCCCATTGAGCGGCTGCTCCTGGCGGCCGTACCCGAGCAGCGAATACGTTAGCACCGCGTTGCCGGACAGGTCTTTGAGATGATACATCCCTTCCGCATCGGTGGCCGTACCGATGGGCGAGCCTTTCACGCTGACGGTCACCCCGGGCATGGGCTGCCCTTCTTCATCCACCACTCTACCGGTGATATGGATAAGCTTATTGGACGGTTGCGGCTTTGGAGCGGGACGGGCCTTTTCGATGAGCACTTTCCCTTCCATCACCCGGAACTGCAGCTGCTGCTGCGTCAATATTTTTCTGATAACGTTTTCCACGCTTTCTGCCGTGGCGGAATAGTTGACGGGCGCCTGGAAGGCCGCGTCGTTGGAAGTGTAGACGAACACGGTGCCGGCTTCTTTCGTAATGGTTTTAAGCGCGTCTTTCAGCGGCGTGTTCCTGAAATTGACGGAGATTTTTTTGGCAAGGCCCACCTGCCCCATGGCGCCCGACGATACGATCAGGAGCAAAAACACGAGCGGCGCGGCCATCCACTTTTTCGACGAGAGTAGATTGTTCCACATAGATTTGATTGTTGTGCATTCTTAATTAAAATTCAGATGGAGGCAGAATGGATCATAGCTGCATAAGGACGTGTATTTTAAGGTTGAGATAATCAGCGGGAAGGCGCGCACCCTTTGCCGGAGAGGTACACGGTGTCTGCCGAGCGCGTGGCGCGGGTGTTGGTCAGCGACGTGATCATTTTCAGGATCACATCGAGCGGTTCGCGGTCGAACTGTCCGTTGAACCGGCAAAGCGCCAGGCGATCGTTGCCCAATACAACCTGCACGCCATATCGGCGGGAAAGTTTTTCCGCGACTTCAGACAGCGGCGTATCGTCGAACACCAGTTTCCCCTGCTGCCAGGCGATCTCGTTTTCCGCGTTGGCGAGGGTTTCGGCCGTGAGCCCTGCGGAACCCGGCACGAATACGGCTTTTTGCTTCGGCAGGAGCGTCAGGGCGCGATGGCTGGCGGTGTCGCGGACAGACACCTTGCCCGAAAGCACGGTGACAGACTGGCGACGGCTGCCCGGATAGGCGGATATATTAAATGAAGTGCCCAGGACGGTTGTGCTGAGGGCGCCCGACTGGATGACGAAAGGCTTCGCGGCGTCGGGGCTCACGTCGAAATACGCTTCTCCCGTCAGCTGCACCGCGCGGGTGCTTCCTTCGAAATTTTGCGCGTACCGGAGGTGGCTGCCGGCGTTCATGATAACTTTGGAGCCATCGGGCAGGGTGATGGCGCCCGTTTTGCCGGCGGGCACGGAGATATCGACCATCCGAACCTCGCGGGGCTTCAGTTTATCCTGCTTGAGGAGGTACCAGCCGGCGGCCATGAGCCCTGCGAGCACGGCGGCCACCTGCAGCCAGCGGGCCCGGCGCGGGCGGACGCGGCGCATGAGCTTCCCGGTGAATTCGGCCTTTTCCGGATCGGACAGCCGTTCACCTTCCCCGTCGTGCCGGTCCATAAAATCATCGATCCACGCTTCCGGATTGCTTTCCAGCCATGCTTCCACTTCTTTCCGTTCATCCGGCGAAGCCGTTCCCTTTAAATATTTTTCTAATAGATATGGGTCCATCGTTGCGCTTTTAATCCGCTAAAACCTTTTGAAAGTCTGTTCTCTGCTCTTAAACACGTTTTTTTAAAGACTTGCCTATACAAGGTTTCTTTTCTTTAACTATTTTTTATTTTTAGGGTTCCGAATCCCGGGAAATGACGCTGATACGAAACATATCGCAACAACGGTTCAAGAAGATCGTGGACAGCACGGTTGACCGGCTGTATGCGAGCCTTTTCCATTTGTGCAAGGACAAGGAGCGGTGTGAAGACATTATGCAGGAGGCGTACATCCGGTTGTGGAACAACCTCGACGCGGTGAAAGACGACGAAGCGGTGATTGCGCTGTTGCGGACATATGCCCGCAATATTTTCCTGGACGAGGTGCGGAAAACGGCGCGGCGGCAACAGGGCATGCAGCATCATGTTCCAGAAGAAAAAACGGATTCCCCGGAAGATTATCTCCGCAACCGTGAGCTGAACGCCCAATTGCAGGCGGCCATCAATAAACTGCCGCCCCAGCAGCAAATGATTTTCCGGCTGCATAAGGAACATGCGCTGAGCTACAAGCAAATTTCCGCGCAGATGAAAATCGCGACGGGCACCATCGAAGTGCAAATGAACCGCGCCCTCAAATCCCTCAAGAATGAGCTTTCCCACCTCAACGGGCAACCCTGACATCAGGTTGACGGCATCACTATAAATAAGAAAGCCTCCGGATCCCGGAGGCTTTCTTTATACTAAAACGTTTTTATCCAATTTTGACGGACTTCCCTCCTGCTGCGGCGGAAGCGTAAATGGCCTCGATCACTTTCATATCGCGGAGGCCTTCTTCGCCGGGCACGTTGTTCGGACGGTTTTCGAGGATCGCTTTGGCCACGCCGTCCATATGCGCGGCTTGCTGGTTGATGTGGGTAAACGGCATGGGACCGTTGCTGGTCCTGCCCTGCTGTCCACCGTACCCGAAAGCATTGTTCACTTCGAACCAGCCTTTTTCCGCGGCGGCGTACAGGCGGTTGACGCCGGCGATGTAGGTCGTAAACGAATTGGCGATTGCGCCGCCCGGGAACTGGAGTTGCCAGGCCAGGGATTCTTCCACGTCTTTAAACTTCACCGGGTCCGTTTTCGGGAATTCCTGTGCGGTAACGGAAATGGGCTCCAGGCCAATGGTGTACCGCGCGCCCTGGATGGCGTAAATACCGACGTCCATCAGCGGGCCGCCGCCGGAAAGGGCGTGTTTGAGGCGCCACTGGTTGGGGTCTCCGGCCCGGAAACCGTCGCTGGCTTCTACTAGTTTCACCGCTCCGAAAACCTTTTCGCGGCTCAGGCGCATCATTTCCAGGTGGAACGGGTCATAATGCAGGCGGTAACCGATAGCCAGCTGTTTGCCTGCTTTTTGGCATGCGTCGATCATCTGCTGGCCTTCGCGGACATTGACGGCCATGGGCTTTTCGCAAAAAACGTGTTTGCCGGCCTTCGCGGCGCGGATGGTAAATTCCGCGTGCATGGAGTTCGGCAGCACGATGTAAACGGCGTCGATATCTTTATTACCGGCGATTTGGTCGAAGTTGTCGTAATTATAGACGTTTTTATCCGGGATGCGGTATTTCTCCACCCAGACCGGGATTTTGGAGGGCGTGCCGGTCACGATCCCCCGCAGCTCGATGTGCTGCGTTTGCTGGAGTGCGGGCGCCAGTTGGTTGGTGGCATAACCGCCCAGGCCTACCAGGGCGATGCCGAGTTTCTTTTCCCGGGAAAAGCCGGCCAGGCCGGTCAGGGGCGATGTAACGGCTGCAGCGCCAAGTATCGCCGAATATTGGAGGAAATCGCGACGGGTGTGGTTCATGGGATGTCGGGTTTTAAGGCTAGATAAGATACGGGGAATTCCGGGGAAGAACAAGTATGGGTGTCTCTCTGCAAGTTTTTTCAGCAACACATCAAAAATCAGGGATGAAAGAAACTCGGCTTCAAAAGCCATGCTGCGGCGGAAAGATCCCTTCCCCTGAAAATCCTATCTTCGGCAGATGAAAATTGCCACTTACAACGTAAACGGCGTGAATGGCCGTCTGCCCGTACTGTTGCGCTGGCTGGAAGAAAGCCGGCCGGATTATGTGTGCCTCCAGGAGCTGAAGGCGCCCGAAGAAAAGTTCCCCCTGCAGGCGATCAACGACGCCGGTTACGAAGCCATCTGGCATGGACAGAAAAGCTGGAACGGCGTCGCCATCCTTTCGCGGCACGGCTTGCCGGTGGAAGTGACGCGCGTGCTGCCCGGCGACCCGGAAGACCTCCATAGCCGGTATATTGAAGCGGAAGTAAGCGGCATTACGCTCGGATGCCTCTATCTGCCCAACGGCAACCCCGCGCCGGGGCCCAAGTTCGACTACAAGCTGGGCTGGTTCGAACGATTCGCGCTGCATGCGAAGCAGCATATCGATTCCGGGAAACCCGTGGTGCTGGCGGGGGATTACAACGTGATCCCCACCGGCCGCGACGTATATAAACCGGAACGCTGGGTCGACGATGCGCTCTTCCGCCCGGAAACGCGGGCGGCTTATGAAAAAGTGATCTCCCAGGGGTGGACGGACGCGCTGCGCGCCCTCTATCCCGACGAAACCATTTATACCTTCTGGGATTATTTCCGCGACGCGTTCGGCCGGAATGCCGGCCTGCGGATCGATCATTTCCTGCTGAGCCCATCTATTAAAGACCGGCTGAAAAGCGCCGGCGTTGATAAAAATGTCCGCGGATGGGAGAAATCCAGCGATCATGCGCCGGTGTGGATCGAATTGAAAAACTAATCCCGTTAAAAATATTTTTCCATCGTCAGCCCGTAATTCATGAACAGGTTCTCCCGTTCCGTGCGGTTGATCTTGTTGTATTGCAGCGCCGCCGTGATCGCCAGCCACGACCGCAGTTTGATGGAAAGGGAATTCGTGCTTTTGAGGATGTGATCGTCGATATACCGGAACGATTGCTGATAGAAATGCGAACCTTCCAGCACCACGATTTTGCTGATGGTGAATTTATAATACAGCCGCAGGGAATTGCGGAAAGTATGGTAAACGTCGGGGATCGTGTCTTTCATCAACAGATCGTTGTTCTCGAACAAGATCCCGTTGCTGAGGTTGACGAGTGCCGCGGGCCGGCTGACCACATCGTACGCCGCGCCGAGCCCGCCCTGGAACTGGTCGTTCACCTTGAGGGAATAACTTTTGAGATAGCTTGTGAGCCCCCAGTAATAGAAGCGCCGGTCGTCTCCCTGGTACCAGTTAAAATTAAGCGAAGCCGAAAAATCGCTGTTGGTCTTCGACGCATCCTGCCGGCCGTAAATATATCCCGCATCTGCGTTCAGCACCACTTTCCGCTTACTGATCTTGAACGCCAGCCAGTTGTTCAGCAGGTACGATTTCGCGTCCTGCGTCCGGTTGATAGACCCCGTGGAGGCATATTTGACATAATAATGCGTAGAATCCGAGAATTGTGCGGTGGCCTGCAATGCCAGCCACATCGCACCAAAAATGATCAAGCCCGTCTTTTTCATCTTCCTGCCGCCGCAATTAACGTGCCTGTTGATTGATTGTCAGTATTTTCCTGCGCGTCTCCGGCGGTCGCCGGCCACCTTTACATAATAGGCGTCTACCGTGGCCGCGTCTCATCTGCCGTTGGCCAGTACCGGCGTGCGTGTGGGGCCCGGTTTGACCATGTGGAGCCGCCATTCCCCCGAAAAAGTTCTGACCCCATACTATCGACCTATTCATTTTTATTATAGTTTGCATCGCGTAACTAGCCAACACTTGCCGATCAACCAGAATCATAATGACAAGGAACTGCTTTTGCTCGTAGCAGAGGGCGACGAACATGCATTTGCCCGGTTTTTCAGACAATGGAGCCCGCTTTTGCAACACTGGATCCATCGCCTCGTCAAAGACGATAACAGCCGGCTGGAAGCCTTGCAGGACGTATTCATCCAGATATGGACGTACCGCGACAAGCTGCCTGAGGTCGCCAACATTACCGCCTGGCTGAAAACCGTTACCACTCACCAATGCTTCCGGCACCTGGCGCGCCAGAAAGCCTGGTACGCCCAGATGACGCCGCAAACCGCGGAAGCCGCCGGCTATCCCTCTCCCGAGCCCGGGGCAGACCATCACCTGAATTTCAAGGAGATACAGGCCGTTATCCAGCAAGCCCTCGCCACCCTTTCCCCGCAGCAACGGCAGATTTACCGCCTCAGCCGCGAAGAAGGCCTCAACTCAGACCAGATCGCCCGGAAACTCGACCTTTCCCGCGGCCATGTGAGAAATACCATCAGCGCCGTCCTGGCCCACATCAGGGCCTATCTCCTCCAGGCCGGGAAGATTTTCTGGCTGGCCTGGATACTTTTTTAAAAAATATCGCTTCCCGGCATTACACCTCCACTTTCTCCCGGCTCTTATATACTGACACCTTAAACTGCCTTCACCGATGATGAACAAAGAAGACATGGCTTATCTCATCCAGGGTTATATGCAAAACACCCTGAGCGATGCCGAACGGCAAACGTTCATCAACGAAGTGCTGACGGAGGAAAACCGGGCGCTGTACCAGGAAGTGGCCGCGTCGCTGCTGGAAGACGCCCCTGCGCTCGCGCCTTTCGATGAAAAGCTGTGGCCCCTCTTCCACCAGGCATTGAACGCCGACAAACCATCACTACACATAGCATCAAAAACCAACCCGGCCGTTCGCCGGCAACATTCCATCCGCAAATGGGGCTGGGCGGCGGCAGTGATCCTGCTCGCCGCTTCCAGCTTCCTGCTGCTGAAACGTTTCGGGAATGACGGTACGCAAAACGACGGCCCGGCCTCCGTTGCGCAAAACATCCCCCCCGGCCGGAACGGCGCCGTGCTCACGCTTTCCGGCGGACAGCAAATCGTGCTCGACAGCCTGGAAAACGGGATGGTGGCGCGTCAGAACGGGGCCGACGTGGTGCTGAAAAACGGGGGACTGGCGTATGATAAAACCGGCGCTACGCCCGACGAACTGGTATATAATACGATGACCACGCCCAAGGGCCGCCAGTATCAGCTCACGTTGCCCGATGGCACGAAGGTCTGGCTCAATTCGGCCAGCTCGATCCGCTTCCCCACGGCGTTTATCGGGAAAGAGCGCCGGGTAGACATCCACGGGGAGGCTTATTTCGAAGTGGCGAAAAATGCGGAAATGCCCTTCCGCGTGCGCGCGGGCAACGATATGGAAATCGAGGTGCTGGGGACGCATTTCAACGTAAATGCGTATGAAAACGAAAGAACGCTGAGGACAACCCTGCTGGAAGGGCGCGTCAAGGTAACATCTTTGCCCGGCATGCAGCATCACGGCACGGCCACCGGCGTGATCAACCCCGGCGAGCAGGTGGAAATGACCCGCAACGAAGGCGTTACCGTGGTCCGCAATGCCGACATCAATAAAGCGATGGCCTGGAAGAACGGGTTGTTCAACTTCGAAGGCGCCACGCTCGAAGAAGTGATGAAACAACTGGAACGGTGGTACGACATCGAGGTAGTATATGAAAACGGGATCCCCAACATCGCGTTCGACGGTAAAATGACGAAAGACATTCCCCTGGCAGGCCTGCTGGTCATGCTGGAAAAGTCGAAAGTACGTTTCAGGCTGGAGGGAAGAAAACTGGTGGTATTACCTTAACCAGGCAGACTAACGACCTATAAAATAACGGATCAACCAAAACAAAACCGGAAGTGCTCGAACACTCCCGGCAGATAGTTCGGTTGATCTGAATGGAGCTTCTATTCTCTTTCATTAAACAACCAAAACTTACCTAAAGGTATGACAAAATTCGCTTTTGGGGCGAGTCCCTTCCTGCCCGCAGCTACCGAGCGGCCGGCCTGGCGACGCCCTATCACCAAAATCCTGCTGGTTATGAAACTAACCGCTTTTTTGCTCACCGCTGCTCTTTTACAGGTATTTGCCTCCGGGAAGGCCCAAACCGTCTCTATTTCGGGAAAAGACCTAACGCTCAGGCAGGTTTTTTCCACCATTGAATCTCAAACCGGGTATGTTCTTTTCACCAACCGCGAAATGCTCGAAGGCACCCGGCCCGTTTCCCTGAAAGTGACCGATATGGAACTGACGGCTTTGCTGGACGTGGTTTTGAAAGGCCAGCAGCTCGATTACATCATCCAGGGTAAAACGATCACGCTGTCTGAAAGCGCCGCCCGCAGGCGGATGCAGCGGTACGCCATGCCGCCGGGCCTCGAAGCATTCGCCGCTCCGCCGGTACCGGTGCGGATCACAGGGCCCGACGGCAAGCCCCTCGCAGGCGCCACCATCCAGGTCAAAGGCACCGGCATTACCGGGGTCACGAATGCGGACGGTGTGTTCGACATGGAACTGCAGGCCGGCCAAACCATCACCGTCTCCTTCATCGGCTACGAGTCCCGCGAAGTAGTAGTGACCCCTGTCCTCCTCACCCGGAGCTTCGTTTCCGGCGCAAACGGCAAGCCCAACGGCATCACCATAGCACTTACACCCAAAGTGGAATCCCTCGGCGAAACGGTTGTCCTCGGTATTTACAACCGGCCGAAAGAAAGCTTCACCGGCGCAGTGACCACCATCTCCGGCCAGCAGCTCCGCAGTGTGAACGGACTGAACGTGCTGCAGGCGCTCAAGGTATTCGACGCTTCCATTCATATCCCGGAAAACGTGCAATACGGCTCCGATCCCAACCGGCTCCCCACCATCACCATGCGCGGCACCAACAACTTTCCCACCCAGGGCGGCAACAGCAAAGCGCCCGTTTCCGGGGCCGATTTCTCATCTAACTACATGAGCAATCCCAACCAGCCCCTGTTCATCCTCGACGGTTTCGAAGTGAGCATCCAGAAAATATACGACCTCGACATGAGCCGCATCGCGAGCTTCACGATCCTCAAAGACGCCGCCGCCACCTCCATTTACGGCTCCCGCGCCGCCAACGGCGTGATCGTCGTGGAAACGGTGCAGCCCAAACCCGGGAAGCTCCGTCTTTCCTACAGCGGGCAGGCACAGGTAACCGCGCCCGACCTCACCGTGTACGACCTGACCAATGCCGCCGAAAAACTGGAAGTGGAGCGCCTCGCGGGCGTGTACAGCCGGTATAGCGACGGCGCTCAGGCCGGGCTGGACGCGTATTACCGCCAATTGTACAGCAACCGCCTCACGAAGGTGCAACGCGGCGTAAACACCTACTGGCTTTCCAAGCCCGTCCACACCGGGTTCGGCCAGCGGCACTCCATTTACCTGGAAGGCGGCGACAACTATGTGCGCTACGGCATCGACTTCGGGTACAACAACAACGCCGGCGTCATGAAAAACAGCGGGCGCAACAATTACACCGGCGGCATGAACCTCAGCTACCGGCATAAAGGGCTGCTGATCAAAAACGTACTGAGCGTTGCTTTCAACAAAGCCAAAAACTCCAACTACGGCTCCTTCAGCGAATATTCCCAAATGAACCCGTATTGGGAACCTTTCGACGAAAACGGCAATGCCCTGCAGGTCGTGGAACAATATACCATCCAGGGCAGCAAATCCACCCCGTACCTGAACCCGCTGTACAACGCCACGCTGCATATCGTGGACCAGTCTACCTACACCGGCATCACCAACCAGACCAACCTGGAATGGCGGATCAACGATGCTTTCAGGGCCATCGGCAAACTGGCCATCAATAAGCAGACCGACCAGAGCGACAAGTTCCTGCCCGCCAAGCATAATTCCTTCTATGAGGAAGACGATTTTACCGAAAGGGGCAGCTACACCCAAACGCACAGCCAGTTCTTTTCGTACGACGGCTCTTTGCAGCTGGATTACAACAAGCAGCTGGGCAACGGGTACCTTTACAATACCACCGGCGTCAACATCGCGGAAACGAACAGCGATTACGTGGGCGTTACGGTGACGGGGTTCCCCAATGAAAGGATGAACGACATCGGCTTCGGCAACGGATACCCGGCCAATACGAAGCCCGACGGCGGTAATGCCGTTACCCGCCGCATATCCGCGTTCAGCAATTTCAACTATACGTACGACAGCAGGTTCCTGGCCGACGTGAGCTTCCGGGCCGACGGCTCCTCCCAGTTCGGCGTCAACAAGCGCTTTGCGCCTTTCTGGAGCGCGGGTTTGGGATGGAACGTCCATAACGAAAAGTTCTTCCGCCGGTCAGCCGTCGTGAACAGGCTGCGCATCCGCGCATCCATGGGCTCCACGGGCGATAACCGCTTCCCTCCCTTCATGGGCATCACGTCTTACAAATACTACACGGACCAGAACTATCGTTCCAAAGTAGGCGCCGTGCTCATGGGCTATGGCAACGAAAACCTCGCCTGGCAGCAAACCATCAAGCAGAACCTGGGCACCGACCTCACAATGTTCAACACCCGGCTCAACCTCACCTTCAACATTTACCGCGAAAATACCAACGGCCTCATCCTCGACATCAACACGCCGCCGTCTGACGGGGTCACCAGCTACAAGGAAAACGTAGGCAAGCTCCAGAACAACGGTTACGAGTTCAATGCCACGTACTTCATCGTCAAAAACGAGAAAAACCAACGCTACTGGAGCTTTTTCGTCAACGGCAACCACAACCGGAACTACATTAAAAGCATTTCCAACTCGCTCAAGAAGCTGAACCAGACCAACGATAAAAACGATGAAGGCCAGCAAACGAAACCGCAATACCGGTTCGAGGAAGGCCAAAGCACCAATGTGATCTGGGCCGTACGTTCCAACGGCATCGATCCCAGCAACGGCCGCGAGGTGTATGTGAAGAAAGACGGGAAGTTGACGTATGACTGGGACCCGAAAGACAAGGTGATCGCCGGCGACATTACGCCCGACCTGAACGGCAACTTCGGCACCAACATCACGCTGCACGGATTTACGCTCGGCGTTTACTTCGATTTCCAGTTTGGCGGACAGGCGTACAACCAAACGCTCCAGAGCCGTGTGGAAGGCGCAGACCTGCAGTACCAGGTAGACAGAAGGCTGCTGCTCGGCCGGTGGACGAAGCCTGGCGACGTGAAGTACTTCCAGCGGCTGATATACGCCAGCAACGGTATTTTCATCCCGCCCAGCAATGCCACTTCCCGCTTTGTGCAGAACAACAACTACCTGAACCTGGGCAGCATTTCGCTGGGTTACCAGATCCCCGACCGGGTTACCCGGCGCTGGGGGCTCAGCAATACCCGCCTGGGCTTCATCGCCAATGAAGTGAAACGGTGGTCCACCATCAAAATGGAACGCGGGCTCGACTATCCCTTCGCGCGCAATTTCACGTTCAACATCACCACTTCCATCAACCAATAAAATGCCGACCGATGTATCCCAGATATTTCAAGCAACTCATCATATTCGCCCTTTTCGCCGTGATGGCGGCCGGGTGTAAAAAATGGCTGGACGTAAGCCCCAAAACCCAGATCCGGCAAAGGGAGCTGTTCGAAAACGAGCAGGGGTTCCTGGACGCGCTCACCGGCGTGTACCTCAAGCTCGGCAGCAGCAACCTCTATGGCCAGCAAATGACCTACGGGCTCCTCGATGTGATGGCGCAATGCTACAACATCACGTTCGCCGGGTCAGACAATGCCAGCAACACTTTCAGACAGGCCGGCGTGTACAATTATGCAGACGACAGGGTGAAGACCCGGATCGCCGCCATCTGGAGCGAAACCTATGCCTGCATCGCCAACCTGGACAACGTCCTCGTTCAGATCGACGAAAAGAAAAAGCAATTCACCCTCGATAATTTCGACCGGGTGAAAGGCCAGGCGCTCGCCTTGCGGGCCTACCTCCACTTCGACCTCCTCCGCCTGTTCGGCACCGCGCCGATCGTAGACGGCGCCAAGCCTTCCATCCCTTACGTGACCACATTCGGGGTGGGCGTTTATCCCTTGCTGCCGGTGAACGATGTGATCGCCAATTGCCTCAAAGACCTCGCGGAAGCGGAACAGCTGCTGGGCGGCAACAAAGAAGTCAATATCCTCTACAGCGAAGACCCCACCAGCAATTACATGAACTACTGGGCCGTAAAAGGGCTGGAAGCGCGCATCCACCTCTATGCGGGCGACAAGCCCAAAGCGCTGGCCGCTGCTCAGGAAGTGATCGGCAACCAAAAGCTATTCCCTTTCGTGGAGCCTTCCAGGGCGTCGGCCACCATCAACCGCGACCGCCTCTACGCCAGCGAGCACCTCTTCACGCTGCAGGTGTATAAGCTGAAAGATTATGCGGAAGCGTACACCAAATCCAGCAGCGGCCTGCCCCTGCTCAGCACCACTACCAGTAAAACCCGGGCGCTCTTCGAAACCACGAGCGGCGGCAGCTCCGACATCCGGTTCAACTATTCGTTCGTCCAGATCGGCAGCGGATACGCCACCAGCAAGTACTGGCAGGAAGCCACCAACACTTATCTGAAAAACATCGTGCCCATGGTCCGGCTGTCCGAAATGTATTACATCGCCGCAGAATGCGCCGCTACGACGGAAGAAGGTGTTGGCTACCTGAACACCGTTCGCCACAACCGCGGCCTGACCTTGCTCAACGCCAACATCACGGCAGACAAGCTGAAGGCCGAGATCCTCAAGGAATACAAGAAGGAATGCTATGGCGAAGGCCAGCTGTTCTACTATTTCAAGCGGATCAACAACCCGCTGATCGACGGTAGCAGCAAAGACGCCACCAGGGTGTACGTGCTGCCCCTGCCCGAAGATGAGGTCGAATTCGGAAAACGGTTCGAATAAGCAACGATGATCCACTTTAAATTTTCTCAACCATGAAACGATCCTTTCAATATACCTGTCTGCTCGCCTTTGCCGCCACTTTCTGGTGCGCCTGCGAAAAAACCGCTTTGGTGGAATACGTCCAGCCAGACATGATTTACTTCTTCAAAGACCCCAACCTGTCGGAGAAAGACAGCCTGTCTTATTCCTTCGCCATCAAAAGCGAGACAATGCAGTTCGATACCGTTCAGATCCCCGTTAGGATCATGGGAACGGCGAAAGACTACGACCGGGTGGTGACCTGGGGAACGGTAGACAGTCTTACCACCGCCGTGGCCGGTACCGATTACGAAGTGCTTCCCGCCAAAGTGCCCGCAGGGGCTTACACGGCATATGTGCCCGTGAGGATACTCCGGAACGCGGCGCAAAAAACGAAAGAAGTGCGGCTCCTGCTCGAAATCCGGGAATCGAAAGACTTCAAGCCCGGTATCGATGACGCGCGCGGCGGCGACTGGGCCTATCCCGGCGCGGGGATCCGGTACCTGGTCAAGATCAACGACTTCCTCACCAAGCCCAATAACTGGGACAGCTGGCTGAAATATTTCTTCGGCTCCTACAGCCAGGTGAAATACGGCTTCATCATCGACGTCACCGGCAGGGCGGAATTCCCCGACACCGGGCCTAATGCGCTTCCCTACGGCCAGTTCCAGTATTTCGAGTCCGTTTGCCGGAATGCACTGGAGGCTTATGAAGCCGAGCATGGCACGCTCATAGACGAGTTCGGCAACCCGGTCACTTTTTAATGATTCGCTAAAAGACTTAAACCGATCAAGATGTTGAAACATATAAAACTCCTGTGTTGCATTTCGCTGGGCATAGCCATGGCAGGATGTTACAAAGACAAAGGCAATTACGATTACATTGATATCAACGAGGTTTCCATTACCAGCGACTCCAGCGCCGTAGTGGTGCTGCAGCAGGATACGCTCCGGATCAATGTGCAGCTGAAGCAATCGATGCCCGATGCGGCCGGACTTACCTATGAATGGGTATTCTATGCCGCAAACGGGACGCCGCAGGAGCGCCGCCAGCTGGGCACCGGAAAAAACCTCACCGCCATGATCTCCGAAAAACCGGGGAACTACAACCTCGATTATTTCGTGACCGACAAGAAAACCGGCGTCAGCTTTCAAAAACGGTTCTCGATCAGCGTGGAAAGCGCGTTCGGTGAGGGATGGATGGTGCTCGAAGAGAACGGCGGCACAACCGACATCGGGCTCGTTACCCGCGGGAAGAAGATCTTTAAAAACATCTACTCCACCAGCAACAAAGGGCAAAAGCTGCCCGCAGGAGCCAGGGATATCAGTATCATCCAGTACCGCGGCCAGGAAATCTACATCCTTTCGCCGGCGGATATGGTCCAGGTGGATTATGTCGACTTTACGAAGATCAAGCGGTTCGACCAGTTCTTCTACGACGCGCCCGCGCCCAAACCGGAAGGGAACTACCTGCTGGGTGGGTCAGACAAGGTGATGTACAACAACGGGTTGGTCTATACCGCCTCCACCGTGCTGCCCCCGCCTTATACGTTCGGCCTGCCGCTCATCGGCGCCGGGGAGGGGCCTTACTACATGGAGCCCTATCCGATCTACTCCGTCTCCGAAGGCAAATTCTTCTACGACCGCATCTCCCAGCGCTTCTTCAGGGCCGGCCCGTACGACATCGAGCTGAGCCCCTGCCCCCAGTTCGACCCCGCAGCGGATGCGTACAATATGAACAACATCGGCAAAAAGCTGCTGTACGCAGAGCATAACGTGACGGACATGCACAACCTGCTATTCAAAAACAATAACAACGACTCCCTTTTCATTTACGTCCTCGATGCCGGCATTCCGAACCCCGCCGTCGCGAAGTACGACGTTACCGGGCTGCCCGGGCTTTTGGGGGCAGATCATTACCGGATGTCCAAAACGCTGACTTACCTCTATTACTCCAACGGGAATAAAGTCTACAAGCTCGACATCCTCGCCCAAACCTCCACCCTGCTCTACACTTTCCCCGCCGGCACGCAGGTGGCCGACATGAAAATGTATTTCAACTGGAAAGATTTCGACGACGCAGACAATGATCGCCTCATCGGCATCGCCACCAACGAAGCCGGCCATGGAAAACTATATTATTTCCCCCTGGCCGTAACCGGCAACTTCGAAGGGAACACTTACCGGACCGTTTTCGACGGGTTCGGCAAAATCAACGGAATTGCTTACAAAAGCGGTAACTAAATCGCTGTTTATCCCGGTATGATGGCCAGGGCCCTCCCGCACGGGAGGCCCGCCGTCATCCCTCAAATCTCCCATCACCATGCAAATCAACAAAACACGCTTCATTACCGCCCTCCTGTTATGCGCCGGCCTCCAGGCCCTCGCGCAAAAACCATTGACTATCATCCGGGGCACCGTAGATAAAGAGCGCGCATCCAAAGTGCAGCTCTACCAGGTGGTAGAAGGCCAGATGACCGAATATGCCTCCACCACCCTCGATGCTGGCAACAACTACGCCTTCGCCCTGCCGGAAGTAAAAGAAGGTTTTTACTACGTGACAGACAATGCCGGCAAATCGTTGCCCGGCCGGCTCTACCTGAAGTCCGGCGACGCGGTGAAGCTTAACATACTTGCTAACGGAACGGAACTATCCGGCACCTCGCCCGAAAACAAGGTGCTGAACGAATGGCAGCAAATGTACAATGGCATCGCCGTGCCCGCATTCCTCTTCTGGAGCGACCGCACCGAATATCCCGAGTTCTTCACCCACCTCACCGCGTTCATTCCCAAAGCGGCGGCATTCAAAAAACAGGTCAACACACCGAATAAACGGTTCAACGAACTGCTCAAAATGGTGATCGACAGCGACGTGGAATACGCTGCTATCCAGTTTATCTATACGCCGCGGTCTGTCCATCCCACCAAAGACCAGTATCCCGCGTACTACAACACCATCCTGCAGCCGAAGAAATTCTGTGACACCCGCATCCTCCAGCTGGGCGACGGGCTCGACCGGATGGACCGCTACTCGCTGTACTGTAACATGAACAGCGGCACCGAAATTACCCGGGAAGAACGGCTGTCATACTCCCTCAACCTCTTCTGCAACGATACGCTGAAAGGCATTTACCTCGTGCAAGGGCTGGGGCGGTACCAGTCGCTGGAAAAGCTGCGCGACGACGTGGCGCCTTTCAAAAAATACCTCCTCACCGATTCCAGCAAGGCGAAATACCTCCGCCGCGAATCGGCCCTGGCCTCCTACGCCAAAGGGGAAAAGGCGTACAACTTCGCCTATCCCGACGTTAACGGCGATACCGTTTCGCTCGCCAGCCTGAAAGGGAAAGTGGTGCTGGTAGACACTTGGGCTACCTGGTGCATGCCCTGCCGCGCGGAAATCCCGCATCTGCAGAAACTGGAAGAAGAACTGAGAAACAAAGCCATCGCGTTTGTTTCACTGTCTTGCGACGAAGCCAAAGACGAAGCCAAATGGAAAGCGTTCGTGGAGAAGGAAAAACTCACCGGCATTCAACTGTACGCAAAGGGCTTCAGTGAATTCACGAAATACTACAAGATCAACGCCATCCCCCGTTTCCTGATTTTCGACAAAGAAGGGAAAATCGTGACGGTGGATGCGCCCCGGCCATCGGACCCGGCGCTGAAAACGCTGCTCCTCCAGTTGGCGGAAGGTTGATATCGCATCCGGGAAAAGTAAGGAAAGAAGGGCTCGTCCCTTCTTTTTTTGCTTTGGGGTTATTGCCCGGCCTTCAGCACTTTGAAGACGATGTCGCGGTAGTTGGCGCCGATGGGCAGCTCCAGCCTGCCGATCTCCACGTCTTGCGCCGTGAAGGCCGTGACTTTGGAAAGGTTGACGATGAAGGAGCGGTGTATCCGTAAAAAACGTTTGTCTTTCACTTCGATCTCCATATCGCCGATCTTGAATTTGGCCATGAAGGTAGACCCATCGGCCCGGTGGAGCACCACATAATCTTTCACGCTTTCGATATAGAGGATATCGTTTACGGGGATGCGGTTGTATTTATTGCCGGTTTTGATGGCGATGTATTCCTCCTCCGGCTGGTGCCGCGCCATCGGGTTCACCGGCGGATCTTTGGGGGAAAAGCGCGAATAATACCTTTCCACCGCTTTGAAAAACCGCTCGAACGTGATGGGCTTGAGGAGATAATCGACGATATCCAGCTCATATCCTTCCAGCGCATATTCCCGGTAAGCCGTCGTGAAAATGACGGCGGGCGGCTGACGGAGGGTTTTGAGGAATTCGATACCGGTGATCTGCGGCATCTTGATATCGAGGAAAAGCAGGTCTACGGTTTGGGCACGGAGCTCCTGCGCGGCCTGCATGGCGTTGGCGCAGGTACCCACCACTTCCAGCGCGCTCAGGCGACCGATATGGTTCTCCAGGAGCGCGATGGCCAGGGGCTCGTCGTCCACGATAAGGCATTTGATCTTCACACGGGCAGGTTTAAGCGCAGCGCCAGCTTCGCCGTAAACACGCGCTGGTCTGCCATGATCTCAAATGTATGCGTTTCCGGGTACAACAATGCCAGCTGCTTGCGGATATTTTCCAGGCCGATGCCCAGCTGCCCGTTCACCTTCTCCCGGAACGTATTGCTGATCTCGAAAACGAACTGGTTTTTCTCCTGCGTCAGCGAAATCCTGATCTCGGGGCAGCCCGCATCTTCTCCCGCGCCGTGCTTGAAGGCGTTTTCGGTGAGCGACAGTAATATCAGCGGCGCGATCTCCACATCCTGCGCCACGCGGTGCTCGAACGAAACGGCCAGGCGGTCGTTGTACCGGAGTTTCTCCAGTTCGATGTAGTTCTGCAACAGTGCTATTTCCTGCGAAACCGGCACGAAAGGCTTGCCCGACCGGTACAACAGCGTATCCAGGATTTCGGACAAGCGCGCGATGGCTGGTGAAGTTTTGGGGGAATGAAGGATAGACAGCGAGTAGATATTATTGAGCGTATTGAACAGGAAATGCGGGTTCAGCTGCGCTTTGAGCGCCTGCAGCTCGATGTCTGCCTTCTGTTTCTCCAGGTCGAGCGCGCGCTTGTTCACCACATACTGGTCTTTGAGCAGCTTGATGAAAATAAACACGAACGCGAAGGAAAACGAATGGATGAAGTAATTCCAGAACAGGTAATCCACGTCGGTGAAAATCTCGAGCAAAGGCTCCTGGCTGAAGGGTTTCGGCCGGATGATCGGCTCCAGGAAATACACGACGAACGTTCTCGACAACGCCATGATGAGATAGAGGCCGAACATCGTTATCAAAAACGTGCGCAGGTAATGCTTCCCCGCCAGGAACCTCGGCAGGGAAAAATACGTGAGGAAATACGAGGTAATGGCCGCAAACCCGATGAAGAAGAAACTGTTCAGCAGCTCCTGGCCAAATGTATACGTCGGGTTCGTATAGGTATTATACCGTGCGATCGACAAAATATACACGCACAGCCAATAGGTGAAATGGGTGAGAAACCGGTATTTGCTGGTAAACTGTATGAATCGCTCTATTAACGGCATGGTATCAAAAATACCAAACTTCGCGGCTCGCAGCGCCGCCCGTCGACGAATTTGCCCGCATCGCCCCCGAAAACGCCCCCTTAGCAGCCAAACCCTGATTTCTACCCCCATTCCCCTGTCTATGGCCTGCGCCCCCCCGTTCGTCGACCCGCCCGGATCCGCCCAGCGGATAGTGCCACATTTGCAGAAACTCCTGAGAAATGAAGCACTTATACCAGCTGATATGCTGCCTCGCCATCGCCCTCCCATCCTTCAGCCAATCCTTCTCCCTCGAAGGAAAGATCGTTTCCGCCACCGACCGGGCGCCCGTTCCCGGCGCCAGCGTGCTGCTCCGGTCGCAAAAGGACACGACCCTTCAATTTCGCACCGCCGCAGCAACAGACGGCCGTTTCCACCTGACGCTCCCCGCCGGGAAATATACCTTCCAGGCCCGGGCGCTGCAATTCGACGGGGACATGCGCACCGTCGTGCTGCAGGGGAATATGGATCTGGGGGACATCCGCCTGTCTGCCAACGTGCAACAACTGTCTACCGTGCAGGTACAGGGCGAAAAATCCTCCATCGAGTTGAAAACGGATAAAAAGGTGTTCAACGTGGGAAAAGACATCCTGTCCCGGGGCGGCAACGCCAACGATATCCTGAACAACGTTCCGTCCGTGAATGTGGACATGCAGGGCAATGTATCCCTGCGCGACAATCCCTATGTGCGCATCCTCGTCAACGGGAAACCGTCTATGCTCACCCAGAACAACGGCCTGTCGCAAATCCCGGCGGCCAACATCGAAAAGATAGAAGTGATCACCAACCCATCGTCGGCCTACGAATCGCAGGGCAGCGCGGGGATCATCAACATCGTGCTGAAGAAAAACGCGTCGCTGGGCTTCAATGCCTCGCTGCAGGCGGGGATCTCCAGTCCGCAGAACAACAGCGTCAACCTCAACGCCAGCTACAAAACGAAAACCTTCAACCTGTTCACCAATATCGGGTACCGCGACCGTTCCCTGCTGTTCCTGGAAGACGTCGGGCGCATCCATAAAAACCCATACACTCTCCTCCGCCAATCCAACCGCTCCGACGCCAATTCAGACAACATCAATTTGTACGTGGGGACCGATTTCTATCTAAACGAAAAAAATATCCTCACCGCCAGCTACTACCGTACCCACATCCGCAACAACGACCGCAACCGCATGGATTACGCGTATTTCGACCAGCATGGCACGCAAGACAGTACCATCACCCGTTTCGAAAGCTACCGCGAACCGCAGATCTTCAACGAACTGGAGCTCAACTACACAAAAACGTTCAAACAGCCCGGCAAAAAATGGACGACCTACATGCAGTACGATTTCTGGAACGACGATGAAAACCAGGACATCCGGCAGCATTCGTCCGCCGCAACGCCGGTCCACCTCGTTACCCGCGACATCGAAAGCAGTAAGGACATTTACCTGCAAAGCGATGTTAAATTACCCCTGAAGTCGGGCCAGCTGGACATGGGCGTCCGCGGCCAATGGCGCGCCATCCGTAGCGAATATTCCGCTGCGCAGGACGGGAAACTGCTGCCGGGCAACAACAACAAGCTGTTTTACGACGAGAACATCTACGCCGCATACGCCCAGTACGGTACAAAATGGAAACAGCTGGAAGGCCTGGTGGGGCTGCGAAGTGAGTTGTCGCACATCGGTATCATCGACCGGGAGCAAACGATCGACCGGAGAAAGCGGTACATCGACTTCTTCCCCACCCTGCATTTGCAATATGGGTTTAAAAACGAGCTGAGCCTGCAGGCGAGCTACAGCCGGCGGATCAACCGGCCGCGGTTTTGGCAACTGAACACGTTCTCGGGCTTGTCTGACCAAAGGTTCCTCCAGCGCGGGAACCCCAACATCGACCCCATGTATACCAGCGTCGCAGAACTGGCGCTGCTGAAGAAGTTCGGGAAGATCAGCGTGAACCCGGGCCTGTATTACCAGCATACCACCAATTACTTCGATGCGGTGATAGAGCCCCAGCCCGACGGTACTTTCGTGCGCACCTTTGCGAACATGGGCCGGGAAAACCGGTACGGGTTCGATATGACGACTACGTATAACCCTTATGGTTGGTGGCGCCTGTCGTGGGACGTAAATTGGTATTCCTTCAACCAGCGCGGCGCTTACGCCGGAAAAAACTACGCTACCGATGCCACCACCTGGTTCACGACCCTGCGTTCCAGCATGCGCTTCCCGAAAGTCGTGAATATCGATGGTAGCTTTACCTACCGGGGGAAACGAAGGGAAGTACAATTGTCGGTGGCCGAACAATACCGCGCCAATATCGGCCTGTCCAGGGATTTCTTCGACGACCGGCTCTCGCTTTCCTTCAGCGTCAACAACATCTTCAACTCCAATACCTACAACGCCGAAATGGACACGCCGGAATATTCCCTGTATTCGCATTACGTACAACAGGGCGTGGTGTATACCGGAAATGTGGTGTACCGTTTCAACCGGAAGAAAAGCCAGGTAGACCGGATGCCGACGGAGAAATAAGCGGCTGGAAAGTTTTCCCGGACGCCGCCGTCCATTGTTTAACAGAAAGCCACTGCGGGAGACTGCAGTGGCTTAATTTTTTTAGTTCCAGTTATCGATCTTGACATCGTCCGGGAAGGGCTCGCCTTTACCCGTTTCGACCAGTTTTTTCAGGCTCAGCAGGAAAATGGCCCATTTGGTACTGCAATGATGCATGAACTCGACGGGCTCTCTCCAGTTCAGATGCTGGAACAGCAGGATCACGTAATCGCCGTCCTGCTTCAGATCGAACGTGATGGTAGTGCCTACCCATTCTGCCGGGCCAGCCACCACTTCCCATTCCACATGATGCGGCGCATCCAGTTTGGTCACCTTCATATCGAACCCATCGGTATTGAACCGGAAAGCGACGATGTTGCCTACTTTATCGCCTTCGCCCTTGGTGTCGGTCGTCCACCAGGCCGCAAGCTGGTTGCGGGAAGTCAATGCGCGGTAAACTGCTTCGATGGAAGTCGTTTTAATTCCTACTCTGTGCAAGATATTTGCCATGGTAATTTGCTTTCTCCAAAATTACCGCGTCACGGAATCACCTTTCGGGTGCTAAATGGACAACTTCCAGTGGTGTTCTGGACAATTGCCCCGTTTGGGCCGGAACAGCAGGAATTTATGAAGCAACGATCGGCGACAGGGAAATGAAATCCCCGTTATCATACCCAATGGTTACAGGCAGCGGCGTAGTTGCCACGCGGAATTTCGAATGGTCGAGCTGTGTCTGGATGATGTTATCAAAAACGAAAGCCGATGCGGCAACGGGCAATAACCAGTCGAGGAACGAAAAATCTTCTTTGGCTTCGGCCAGCGCGGAATTGAGCATTTTCAGACTATCGGGGACGAAATGCCCCAGTTCCGGTTGCCACGACGGCTCGGTTGCCCATTCGGCATCCTGCGGGTCGTATGCGTCCGCACCCAGCACATGATAAGCATAGATGGTCCTGCGCTGCTCCTCGTCATAAAACTGAACGATGCCTATCCATAACGCCTGTACGGAATCGGGCAGCGGATAGGTTTCTGCCAGCTCGTGCAGCCAATCGGCCATTTCCGCCCGTTCTTCCGTAAAATCGACATTCCGCAACGCGCTCCAATATGTAGCCGGTTTGATTTGTGCATGAAAATCTATCAATGCTTCCCATGATGCGGCGATCCCTTCCCTTTTCCCGAGAATTTCTTCCAGCGCCGTCCAGGATCCTTCGTATGAAAATTCCATAGTATTCATATATGCAGAAAAGTAATAAATATTCATCAGCAGTCCATCATATTTTAATGACATTTTAACTTGCCGCCCCATCTTACTTCCGGAACTTTGCGGCATGAACAGGATTCTGCTGACGGAAGACGATAGCCGGGTAGCCGCTTTCATAAAAAAGGGGCTGGAAGAAAACCTCTACCTCGCGCATGTTGCCGGGAACGGCGCCGACGCCTTACTGGAAGCGGCTTCCAGCGACTACGACGCCATCATCCTTGACGTCATGCTCCCCGATATGGACGGCTTCGACGTCTGCACACTGCTGCGCAGGCGCGGTATCACCACACCGGTGATCATGCTCAGCGCGCTCAATTCTCCCGAAGAAAAGATCCGCGGCCTGCAATGCGGGGCAGACGATTACCTGTCCAAACCCTTCCTATTCGAAGAACTGCTGGCCCGCATCCATGCGCAACTGCGGCGCATCGAGTTCAACCGCGGCGTCACCGATATGCAGCGGTACGCGGGCATAGAGATCAATATGGCCGAACAATGCGCGTACCGCAACGGTAACGATCTCCAGCTGTCGCCGCGGGAGTTCAAACTCCTCACTTTCCTCGTCCGCAACCGCGAAAAGGCGCTGTCGCGCGCGCAGATCGCGCAATCCGTGTGGGACATCCACTTCAGCTCCAACACCAATGTGGTGGACGTTTACATCAATTACCTCCGCCGCAAGCTCGACAAGGATTATGCGCATCCGCTGATCCATACCATCAAAGGCCGCGGGTACATGCTCAAACAGAAAGAACATGAGCCTGCGTCGTAAGCTTACGAACCGGTCGGCCCTCATATTCGCCGCCACGCTGGGTTTCGTATTGCTGGGCGCCTATCTCCTCTTCCGCCATTACACCCGCGACCTGTATTACCGCAAACTGGAAGAAAGGGCCCGGACGGCCGCGCTTTTCTATCTCGAAAAAGACGAGCTGACAGGCCACAAATACCGCGAGATCGAGGAAAAATACCGGCAGATCAGTGCAGCGCCCATCCGGCTCTATTATGCGGACGATTTCAGGATTTACGTGCCCGACGGACAGGATTACTCGCTCTCCCGCCCGCAACTGGAAGCCGTCATGCCGCACGGCGTGCGGATGTTCCAGGTCGGGGAAAGGCAGTGCACCGGGATTTTTTACAAAGACAACCAGGGCGATTTCATCGTGGTGGCCTCCGGGAGCAACAGTGCCGGCTCCGCCCAGCTCGCTGCCCTCCGCTGGATGCTGCTCTGCTTCTTCGGGATCGGGATGGTCATCAATTACTCCATGACCCGGTGGCTCTCCCACCGCACGTTCCGGCCATTTTCCCGCCTTATCCGCAAAGTGAACGCCATCACGGCAGACAATCTCCACACCCGGCTGGAGGTGCCCAGCCAGAAGCCCGATGAGCTGACGGCCCTCATCACCACCTTCAACTACCTCCTGGAGCGGCTGGAGGCGGGCGTCAGGAGCCAGCGGAACTTTCTCCGGAATGCCTCGCATGAATTGAAAACCCCGCTGGCAGCCATGATCGGTGAAATGGACGTCACCCTCCGGCAACCGCGCAGCAACGACGATTACCGCGGCCAATTGCAGCTATTACAGCAGGAAGCCCGGCATTTACAGGCCATCACCGAAGGACTGCTGGCGCTTTCGGGGCTGGAATTGTCGCCCCCGCCCATGCATCCCGTGCGCATAGACGAAGTGCTGTGGAACGTGCTGGAAAAAGCCGCGGCGGATTACCCCGGCGCGGAGGTGCACCCGGACCTCGACGGCGTTGCCGACCAGGAAAGCCTGCTCACCGTTCACGGCAACCGCGAGCTGTTGTTCGTAGCCCTGTCGAACCTCGTAGACAATGCCATCAAGTTTTCCCGCCCGGCGCCGGTGCAAGTGAAGGTGACCGCCGCGAACGGGCGCCTCGCCATCACCGTGAGCGACCGCGGGCCGGGCATCACCGCGGATGAACAGGCGCGGATATTCGATCTTTTTTACCGCTCTCCCGCTACGCGGCACCTGGCCGGGCATGGCATCGGGTTGCACCTGACCCTACAGATCCTCGACCGGCATGGCATTGAGATGGCAGTGTCGGCCGCAGAAGGCGGCGGCACCGTGTTCCGGCTCCTCTTTCCTGCGCCGTTCTCATCATTTTCTAATCTGGCGTAAAAGTGCCTCTAATGCGGGCGCGATAGTTTTGCGCCCGATATGGTACGACTCGCACTTCTTCCCATCCTCCTTTTCTCCGGCATTTGCCTGGCGCAGCAGCCGGCAGACACCTTGCGCTTTTCGCCCGGGGAAGCGGAAAAAACCTTCCTCGAAAATAATCTCGGTCTCCTCGCCGCGAAGCTGGACATCGGCCGGGCGGAAGCCCGCATTCTCCAAGCGAAAGCCTGGCCCAATCCCAATTTCACGCTCGATGAAGTGAACCTCTGGGCCACGGCCCGCCAGCGCGGCGGAGAAACCGTTTCGCCGGCGTTCCCGGGCGGATGGGGCACCAATCAGCAATTCGCGCTGCGGCTGGAGCAAATGGTGCAAACGGCCCGCAAGCGCGGGAAAGCCATCCGGCTGGAAACCGACGGCAAAGTTCTGGCGGAAAAGTCGTTTTCCGACCTCTTACAGGCCATGCGCGCGGAATTGCGCCAGGCCGCGGCGGAATTGTCGTACGCACAGGCGCTCCTGCACGATGCGCGCCGCCAACAATCCCTCGTAGACCGGCTCCTGCGCGTACAGGAAGCGCAATCGGCCCTGGGGGCCGTTCCGAAAGCCGAAGTTTACCGCCTGCGGGCATTGCAGCAATCCCTGAAAGCGGAAGCCAACGAATGGGCGGAACAGGCCGGCGAAAAGGAAATGGCCCTCAAACTGCTGCTGGGCACACCGCCCGCATCCGCGCTCGTCATCACCATACCCGCCGCCATTCCCGCCGTGCACATCCCACCGCTGGATTCCCTGCTGGATGTCGCGGAGCGGAACAACGCTTCCCTGCAGGTGGCAACGGCCAACGTGCAGCTGCAAAATTCCGCCTACGCGCTGGAACGCGCACGCCGCGTGCCCGATCTGCAGTTCAACGTCGGGTACGACCGCAATGGCAGTACCATGCTCGATTTCGTAGGGGCCGGCGTGTCTATGGACCTGCCCTTCTTCAACCGCAACAAAGGCAACATCCGCGATGCCCGGCTGCAATGGCAGCAAAGCGGGATACAGCGCAGCAGAACGGCGCATGCGCTGGCGGCAGACGTGGTACGGGCGCGGCAGGAACTGGTGCGCACCCTGGAAGCCGCGCAGGGCATGGGCGGCGACTATCTCCATGAGCTAGATCTCCTGCTGGACGGCATAACGCTCAACTTCCGCGACCGGCACCTCAGCCTGGTGGCCTTCCTGGACTACTTCACCTCTTTCCGCGACAACAGGCGCCTCTATTACGAGGCAATCCGAAATATTATCGTCCATCAATCCGAATTGGAATACTTAACCGGCAACACATTATGACATCAACAAAAATTTACGCGCTCGCCGTTTTGCTGGCCGCCGCCGGATGCAGCACCCCGCAACCGGAATCCCAGCCCGCCACCCGGCGCTGCATAGCGCCGGAGCTGAGGGAACGCATCCAGCTGGAAACCATCCGCCAGGCGCACTGGCAGCCCAACCTGCCGCTTACGGGCATGGTGGGCTACGACGAAGAAAGGGTCTACCGCTTCGTGCCGCTGCTCAGCGGCGTGGTGTCGCAGATGAACGTGAAACTGGGCGACCGCGTCCGGAAGGGGCAACTGCTCATGGAAATCCAGAGCCCCGAGCTGAGCACCATGGCCACCGAACTGGCCACCGCCCGCGCACAGCTGGCCCTGGCGCAACGCAAGCTCCAGGCAGAGCAACAGCTGCGGCAAAGCGGCGTATCGGCCGATAAAGACCTCCTCGAAGCTCAGGCCGAAGCCGCCGCCGCCCAATCCGCCATCGCGCGGATCACGAAGTCGGCGGCGATTTACGGCGGCAGCCTGGAAAGCGGGACTTTGCTCGTGCGCGCAGCGCTGGACGGCTATATCGTAGAAAAGAACGTGGTGGCGGGGGCGCAGGTGGAAGCCAGCCAAAATCCCCTGTTCGTGTTGTCGGATCTGGAAGAAGTATGGGTACAGGCCAATATTTACACCGGTCAACTCGGCGAAATATCCAAAGGCCAGGTGGCCCGGATCACTACTACTGCTTACCCGGGCAAGGTGTTCGAGGGGCGCATCGACCGGCTGTCGGGCGTGTTCGACCCGGAAGAGCGCGTCCTCAAGGCCATCATCACCCTTCACAACCGCGATCTGCGGCTCAAGCCCGGGATGATGGTGGAAGTGGCCGTGCAGAAAGCCGCAGAGGCGGTTGCGGCGGTACCCGTATCCGCGGCGGTGTTCGACAACAACCGCTTCCATGTGCTGAAATACCGCAATGAATGCGAAGTAGACATCATCCCCGTTGAAACGGCCTTCGAAACGAAAGATACCCTGTACATCCGCAAAGGCGTAGCGCCCGGTGATACGATCATCACCCGTAACCCGCTGCTGATCTATGCCTGGCTCAAAGACAACTGAACATGACGAAATTTGTAGAACGCATCGTAGGCTTTGCGCTTCGCAACCATATACTGGTCTTTTTCCTGACTTTCCTCCTGGCCGCCGGTGGCGTGATCAGTTACCTGCACACGTCCGTGGAAGCGTACCCGGACGTTACCAACACCCGCGCCCGCATCATCACGCAATGGCCGGGGCGCAGCGCGGAGGAAGTGGAAAAATTCGTGACACTGCCCATCACCAAAGAAATGAGCACCATCCCGGGAAAGACGGACGTGCGGTCGATTTCCCTGTTCGGATTATCTGTCGTGACGGTGAATTTCCGGGACGATATCGATGATTTTTACGCCCAGCAATACGCAGCCAACCGCATTCACAACGTAGACCTGCCGGAAGGCGCCGATGCCGAGGTAGAACCGCCGTATGGCGCCACGGGAGAGATTTTCAGATATGTGATAAAGAGTAAGGACAGGCCCATCCGCGAATTGTTCTCCCTCCAGAAATGGATGATCGAACGGGAGCTGGTGGCCGTGCCGGGCGTGGCAGACGTCGTGAGTTTCGGGGGCGAAGAAAAGATTTATGAAATCCGCGTGAACCCCGTACAGCTGGCCAATTACAACCTCACCGCGCTCGATGTGTACGACGCCGTGAGCAACAGCAACATCAACGTAGGTGGAGACGTGATCCAGCAGGGATCGCAAGCGTATGTGGTGCGCGGGATCGGGCTGCTGGACAAAATCCCCGACATCGAAAGCATCCTCATCCGCGATGTCAAAGGTACGCCCGTACTCGTCAGGCACGTAGCCGAAGTCGTGGAATCGGGCAAGCCCCGGCTCGGGCAGGCGGGGCTGGACCGGGCAGACGATCTCGTGGAAGGCATCGTGGTCATGCTCCGTGGCGAAAACCCCAGCGAAGTGGTGGAGCGCCTCAAAGCCCGGATCGCCGATCTCAACGACCGCCTCCTGCCGCCCGACGTAAAGATCGAAGCGTTCCACGACCGCACCGGGCTGGTGGACAAAACCGTCAAAACCGTGACCCACAACCTGCTGGAAGGCATTTTCCTCGTATCGGTGGTGGTGTTCATTTTCCTGTTCAACTGGCGGACTACCGTGATCGTGGCTTCCGTCATCCCCCTGGCCTTCCTTTTCGCGCTGATGATGCTGAGGATACAGGGCCTGTCTGCCAACCTGATATCCATCGGCGCGGTGGATTTCGGTTTGCTGCTGGAAGGCACGATGGTGATCGTGGAACATGTGTTCGTGGGGCTCGATAAACGGGCGAAGGAACTGGGGATGGCGCGCTTCAACCAGGTGTCCAAACTGGGCATCATCCGCAAAAATTCGCGGGCAGTGGCCAAGTCCATCCTCTTCGCACAAGTGATCCTTATCGTGGCGCTCATGCCCATTTTCACGTTCCAGAAAGTGGAAGGAAAGATGTTCGCGCCGCTGGCGTTCACGCTGGGATACGCGCTCCTCGGTGCGCTGCTGCTCAGTCTTACCTACGTTCCCGCCATGTGCAAGGTACTGCTAACCAAAAACGTGCGCGACCGCGAAAATCCGGTCACCAACTTCTTCCGCAACAATATTTTCCGGTTGTTCCGCTTCGCCACGCGCTACAAAAAAGGGACGGTCCTGGGCTTTGTGGCGTTATTGGCCGCCTGCGTGTTCGGGTTCACACGGCTGGGAACGGAATTCATCCCGCAACTGAACGAAGGCGCCCTGTACATCCGCGCCACGCTGCCCAACAGCGTCAACCTCGACGAATCCGTGCGGCTCACGAAGGAAATGAAAGAACGGCTGCTGCATTTCGATGAGGTGAAGTTCGTGCTCACGCAAACCGGCCGGCCCAACGACGGTACCGATCCCACCGGTTTCTTCAACATCGAATTCCACGTCCAGCTCAAAGACGCGGCGGAATGGCGAAGGAAGATCAAACGGGAGGACCTGCTCGGGGAAATCGAATCCGGCCTGTCCATTTACCCTGGCGTGGTGTTCAGCTTCAGCCAGCCGATCATGGACAACGTGGCCGAATACGTGGCCGGCGTCAAAAGCTCGCTGGTGGTGAAGGTGCTCGGAGACGACCTCTACGCCCTGGAAAACACGGCAGACAGCATCGCCGCCGTGCTGCGGACGGTAGACGGCATTACCGACCTTAACATCTACCGCAACATCGGCCTGCCCGAACTGCGCATCCGCCTGAGCGAAAGCCGGATGGCCCGCTACGGCGTGAGCATGCGCGACGCGCAGGCCGTCATCGAACTGGCCATCGGCGGGAAAGCGGCGTCCACATTTTACGAAAACGACCGGATGTTCGACATCCGTGTGCGGTACGACAAGCCTTACCGCGAATCCGCGCCCGATATCCGGAACATCCTCGTGCCCGCGGCAGGCGGGGCCAAGGTGCCGCTGTACGAGATCGCCGACATCGGGTCGTTTACCGGCCCGGCGTTCATTTACCGCCAGGGAAACAGCCGGTACATCGCCGTTGGGTTTTCCATCCGCGGGCGCGACCTCGGCGGCACCATCGCCGAGGCGCAGCAGAAAGTGAAATCCCATGTAAAACTGCCGGCATCATACGGCATCGAATGGGCGGGCGAGTTCGAGAACCAGCAGCGCGCCACGAAGCGTTTAGCCGTCATCGTTCCCATTTCCCTCCTGCTGATCTTTTTCCTCCTGTACCTGAACTTCGGCAATATCAAGGATACGCTGGTTTCACTGTCGACCCTCCCGTTCGCGTTTATCGGCGGATTTCTGTCGCTGTGGGCCACGCAAACGATCTTCGGTATCTCCGCCGGTATCGGTTTCATCATTCTTTTCGGCGTGGGAACGATCGACGGGATCATCCTCATTTCCGTGATGAAGCAGTACCTGCAACAGGGCATGCCGCTTCGCCAGGCCATCGCCGACGGGGTGTACGAGCGCATCCGGCCCGTGTTCATGATCGCGGTGATGGGCTCGCTGGGCCTGCTGCCGGCGGCATTGTCGACCGGCATGGGCTCGGAGATACAAAAACCCCTGGCGATCATGATCGTTGGCGGGCTGCTGATCTGTATGGTATTGAGTTTGATGGTGCTGCCGCAACTCTTCTACTTCGCATACCGCAAAAAGAAGGGTAAATAACGTCCGCTGTTTGGGTGATCATGACGGTTGACGGGGACCCGGCTTGCTCGCAGGCCGGGTTCTTATGTCTTTGCACAGCCTTGTCGCAATTGGCCCGTTAAATGTCGGATTTGGCGCCTGTATGGTGATGAATTTATCGTCACCTTTAATCCGTCAACAGTCATCAACAACAAATAATCAAATCACTCCCATGCGCAAACTCATATTACAATCCCACATCAGCCTCGACGGTTTCATCGCCGACCCCGCGGGCAAAACGGACTGGATCCTCCTCGGTGCGGCCCCGGAATACGTCATCAACCTGGCCGACCGGTGCGATACCATTTTGATGGGCCGCATCATGTCGAAAGGGTTCCTCGATTACTGGGAAGCTACGTTCGACAATCCCCCGAACGGCGTGCCGGTGCCCATGGCCGAGCGGATGGTGAAGATGCGGAAGATTATTTTCAGCCGAACGCTGAAGGAAATAAAAGGGCGGAACGTGGAAGTGGCCAATGGCGACCTGGTGGCTACGGTCAATGCCCTGAAAAACGAGCCCGGTAAGGAGCTCATCGTTTACGGCGGCGCCAATTTCTCCAGTCAGCTCATCGCGGCCGGCCTTGTAGACGAATACCACCTGCTCATCAACCCGGTGGCCCTGGGCAAGGGGCTTCCCATTTTTACGGATAGAAGAACGTTCCAGCTCACGGAATCCCTTACTTTCAAAAACGGGGTGATCGCCAATACTTACCTCCCGAAATAGCTGCACGATACCATTCCTGAAAGCCGCGCGGGTCGAAAGGCCCACGCGGCTTTCGTACGTTAACGCCCTGATAATGAAATAAAAATATCGTTACATTCGTTAACGGAGCGATAACGTTCCCCATCCCCCCAATTCTAAATTTATTCCAAATCACTGCCTAATTTTGACGCATGAAACTCCTGGTGATCGAAGATGAAGCGGAACTGGCGGCCAGCATTACCGGCTACCTCACGGATTATACCTGTGAAACCGCCGCTACTTTCACCCAGGCTTTGGAGAAAATCGACATGTATACCTACGATTGCATCCTGCTCGACCTTACGCTGCCCGGCGGCGACGGCCTCCGTTTACTGGATATGCTGAAAAAGGAAAAACGGAACGACGGGATCATCATCATTTCCGCGCGGAACGCCATGGAAGACAAGATTACCGGGCTTACGAACGGTGCCGACGATTACATCGCCAAGCCTTTCCATTTGCCGGAGCTCGCCGCCCGCGTTTATTCCGTCATCCGCCGGAAGCAGTTTTCCAGCGCCAATGTGGTGGAACAGCACGAAGTGAAGATCGATCTGTTGTCGAAAAAAGTGTTCGTGGAAGGGAATGAAGTGCCCCTCACCAAAAAGGAGCTCGATCTGCTGCTGTATTTCATCGGCAACAAGAACAAGGTGATCTCGAAAGGCGCCCTGGCAGAGCATCTTTCCGGCGACATGGCCGATATGCTCGACAGTCACGCTTTCGTGTACGCGCATATCAAAAACCTCAAGCGCAAGCTCACCGAAGCCGGCTATGGGAATTATCTTAAAAACGTGTACGGAACGGGATATAAATGGGAAGTATGAAAAAACTGCTGGACAGGAACCTGAAGGCTTTTCTCCTCTACGCCCTGGTGGTGTTCCTGGCGAGCGTGCCGGCTTATTTCCTTATCGTGGATTTCATCTGGCGCACCGAGCTGCACGAGCACAACGAGATCGTGGCGATGCGGGCCAAGGAGAATTTCCAACGGCTCTCGGGCGATACGGCCGCGCTCAACGCCAGCATCGACGCCTGGAACCGCATCCAGCCGGAAGCCGGCATCGTGCCGGTGAACGCCATGGACGAAGACAGCGTGTACACCGTGTACCGCTACACCAGCCTCTCCGGCCACGAGGAGCTCGACCGCTTCCATGGGCTTATCAGTTATTTCACGGCCGGTGGACAGGCGTACAAAATGACCGTCGAAACCAACATCGAGGAATCTTACGAAACGATCTCGGCGATCACGGCGGTGACGGCCTTGTTCTTCCTCTTGTTGCTGGCCGGTTTCCTGTTGCTCAATAAGAAGCTGTCGAAACAGTTGTGGGCGCCGTTTCATGAAACTGTGGGCAAACTGGAGGCATACGATCTGAAGAGCCAGTCGCAAATCCCCCTGCCGCAGACCGATATCATCGAGTTCGAATCTTTGCACGCGGGCATCCGCAAGCTGATCAGCGGCAACATCGCGGCGTACCGCGAGCAGAAGGAATTCACGGAAAACGCGTCGCACGAATTGCAGACGCCCCTGGCCATCGTTCAATCGAAACTCGACCTGTTTTTGCAGACGGAGGGGTTGACGGAAGAGCAGTCCGGCATCATCGAAGCAGCCAACCATTCGTTGTCGCGCGTGTCGCGCATCAACCGCAACCTCGTACTGCTGGCTAAAATCGAAAACGGGCAGTTCGCTTCGGAGGAAACGGTGGAGATCACGGGCATCGTGAAGGAATTGACGGGGGAAATGGAAGATTTTTTAACGGAAAAAAACATCCGCCTGGAGCTGGATGCGCCCGGCACCTGCACGGTTACCGGCAATGCGGCGCTCGTTGAGATACTGCTCACGAACCTGCTCATGAACGCCATCCGGCATACGCCCGACGGCGGTGAAATGCGGGCCGTCATCAGCAGCGGATCGGTCAGCATCGCCAATTCCGGCGCTTCGCCCCTTCCGGAAGACAAACTGTTCAAACGGTTCTCTTCCGCTGCGGCCCACACAACCGGCACGGGCCTCGGTCTGGCCATCGTGCGGCAAATCTGCCAGTTGTACGGATGGCAGGTCGGCTACGGGTTCCGGGACGGCATGCATCATTTTACCGTCGCGTTCACCGGCGGAAAGGAAGAATAATATCAACACCATATGTTCAACATCGTTTTCAGATGGCAGGTGGCTGCGATGCTCCTGCTGTCGGGCACCTGCTTTGCCCAGGAAATCAAACAGCCGCTCCCATACGACAGCCTGTACCGCATGCGGCCCATCAACTTCCGCCGGGAACTTTTCATACCCGGATCCCTTATCCTGGCTGGCATTGCGGCCAACGGGAACGGGCCGGAAGGTTTTAAGAAAGAACTGGTGGAAGAGCGGAACGAACATATGTCTGCCTTCCATACCCATATCGACAATTACCTGCAATACGCGCCCATCGCCATCGCGTACGGGCTGGATGCGGCGGGCATCCCTTCGCGGACGGACATCCGGAACCGAACCGCCATCCTCATCAAAGGCGAAGCGATGATGTTCGCCACCGTGAGCCTGCTGAAAAATACCACGCATCAGCTCCGGCCAGACGGCACTACCTATAATTCTTTCCCTTCCGGGCATACGGCGCAGGCCTTCGCCGCGGCCACCTTCCTCTCTGAAGAATACAAGCACCGCTTCCCCTGGATGCCTTATGCCGCTTACGGCGTGGCTTCGGCAGTGGGCGGGCTCCGCATCGCCAATAACCGCCACTACGTCAGCGATGTGCTGGTGGGCGCCGGCCTCGGGATCCTGTCCATGAAAGTGGCGTACTGGACGCACCGGTACAAATGGAATAAAAAGAATAAAACCGTAGCTGATCCGTTCTAATTTTCTTCCAATTCGGGTACGAGCTTTACAGGAAAAAGAAATGCAGCATATCCTGTTTTTCGTCCTGTTGATCATTTCCCTTCCAACTTTCGCCCAATCCGTAACGATCTCCGGGCAAGCGCGCGACGCATCCCGGAAAACGCCGCTGGCTTTCGTTACCGTTACGCTGCACCGGGCGGCAGACAGCAGCCTGGTAGCGGGAACGGTAAGCGGGGACGACGGGCGGTTTTCCATTCCGGCACCCCAAACCGGCAATTACCTCCTGAAGCTCACGGTGCTGGGATATGCCACCGCCTGGGAACAAATCCTCACCGGCCGCCTCAGCAACTTCCTCGACCTGGGGCATATCGACCTCGCCGAAACCGCCGGGCAGCTGAAAGAAGTGACCGTGACCGGTAAACAGGCCGACGGATTGAACGCCAAAATGGACAAGCAAACCTATTCCATGTCGGCCAACGTGGCCAGGGCCGGCGGTTCCGTGCTGGAAGCCATGGCCAACCTGCCCGGGGTAACCGTGACGCAGGAAGGGAAAGTGCAGCTCCGTGGGAATGATAAAGTGATGGTGCTGATCGACGGGCAACAAACGGCTTTGACGGGTTACGGCGGACAGGCGAGCCTGGGCAACATCAGCGCCTCCGCCATCGAAAAGATCGAGATCATCAACAACCCGTCCGCCCGGTACGATGCCAACGGGAATGCGGGGATCGTCAATATTATCTTCAAAAAGGAAAAGAAGGAAGGCTGGAACGGGAAACTGGGGATGAATGCAGGTTTGGGCGCGTTGTGGGAAAAAGAGCCCAACTTCCCGGGGATCCGGCCGCAATACCGCGCCACGCCGAAGATCAACCCTTCCGTGTCGCTGAACTACCGCAAAAACCGGGTGAACCTCTTCTTCCAGGGAGATAACCTTTACACCCACACGCTCAATAAAAACGAATTTACGGACAGGTTTTATGCGAACGGGGATACCATCCGCCAGCAGCTGAAACGCAACCGCAGAACGAACGTCACCACCGGGAAAGCGGGCGCAGACTGGTTTGTGGACGACCGCAATACACTCACGGTGTCTGGGTTGTACAGCCGCGAAAAGATCCTCGACGACGGCGATCAGCCTTTCTTCGACAACCAGCTGAAAAAACGGCACCGCCTCTGGCAGTTCCTGGAAGACGAGATCAAGATCACCGCTACCGCATCCCTCCAATGGCAGCGGCTGTTCCCCCAGGCGGGGCGCAAGCTGCAGGTGACCGCCAACTATACCTTCCACCGCGAAGACGAGCAATACTTCTTTACCAATATCAATCCCACCTTCACCGGCGTAGATTCGTTCAAGTTATTATCTGACGAACATGTGGCCGATATCAGCATCGACTACGTCCACCCGCTGAAGTTCGGGCGCGCCGAGGGCGGCTTCAAGTTCCGGCGGAGATACATCCCCACCAACATGCGCTTCATCCCCGGCCTCAACTCCCCGCTGGACACTACCGCCGGCGGATGGGCGGATTATTCCGAGACCATCCCCGCCATTTACGGCAACTACATCCTGGAGCGCGAAAAATGGGAACTGGAAGCCGGCCTGCGGGTGGAAGCCGTGCAGATCGAGTACGACGTAAACCCCAGCCACCGTACCTACAAAAGCGATGGCTACAGCTACACACAACCGTTCCCCACGGTGCGGATCGCTTATAAACCGGCTGCGGATGCGCGGTTTTCGTTCTTCTACAACCGCCGGGTAGACCGGCCCAACGAAGTCGACATCCGGATTTTCCCGAAATACGACGATGCCGAGATCATCAAGGTCGGCAATCCCGGTTTGCGGCCGCAGTTCACCGATAATTTCGAACTGGGCTATACGAAGAACTGGGCCGCCACATCGCTCTATGCCGCCGCTTTCCACAAATCCATCAACGCTACCATCACGCGCATCGCCAGTACCGTGCCGGGCAGTACGCTGATCTACAATATTTTCCAGAACGCCGGCCGCAGCTTCAATACGGGGCTGGAAGCCAATGTTTCCCGCCAGTTCGGCAAGGCGCAAATGAGCTTGTATGCTACGGGGTACAAGAACGTTATCCGGCCGTTTTCGGTCGTGAACCAATATCCCGAACCACATACCTTCTCGGCGGAAAGGGAGGAACTGATTTCCGGGAACGTGAAGCTGAACGGGAATTTCCGGCTGCCGGGCAAAACAGATGTACAGGTAACGGCCGTTTGGATGGCGCCCGACATCATCCCGCAGGGCCGGATATACGGCCGGTTTTATGTAGACGCCGGTATGAAGAAGACGTTCAATGGCGGGAGAAGCGAGCTTACGCTCAACGCCACCGACCTGGCCGGAACGCTCCGCATCAAACGGAAAGTGGATGGGGACGGCTTCCATTATACCAGTACCGATTATTACGAAACGCAGGTGATCCGCGCCGGGTACGCCTGGAAATTCTAAAACATCATGGACATGTACTTATCTCGCCATAAAAACTATCGACTGATGACCGGGTTCGCGGTCATGTTCCTGGGCCTTTCCACGCTGCTGCGGCTCATTTTGCTGATTATTTCCCTGAAGAGCGCCGACCTGACGTTCCTCGCGTTCCTGCGCATTTTCGGGTTCGGGTTGATGTTCGACATCGGGGTGGCCGCCTTCTTCCTGCTGCCATACGCCGCGTACCTGCTGCTGCTGCCGGCCCGCTGGAGCAACAGTTGGTTCAACCGCATCGTGACGCCGGTGTTTTTCTTCATCGGCACGCTGATCTTAATGTTCTCCTTCTTCGCCGAGCTCACGTTCTGGCTGGAGTTCGAAAGCCGGTTCAATTTTATTGCGGTGGATTACCTGGTGTACACCTACGAAGTTGTCCAGAACATCAATGAATCCTATCCCCTGCCGATCCTTATCGGTTGCATGCTGGCCGTGACGGGCATCATCACCTGGGCTTTCGCCTACGCGGGGATTTTCCGGTCGGCTTACCGGGGCGAAACGCCCTTCCTGCAGCGGGCGGGCGTTTTCGCCGGACTGTTAGCGGTGGCCGGGATATACGGATTTTTCATCGGGAACGGCCTCCCCGAGCGCGGGCACAACCGCTATCAGGACGAGCTGGCGAAAGCAGGGATTTACTCCTTCTTTTCCGCGTTCAAAAACAACGAGCTGAATTACGACCATTTCTACAAACTCATCGAAGAAAAGGATGCCTTCTCCACCGTGCGCGCCTGCCTGCAGGAGCCGAACAGCCAATATCTGCATGATGGCCCCTCGATCTGGCGGCACATCCGGCACGATGGCACCGAATTGCATCCCAACGTGATCCTGGTCACGATCGAAAGCCTGAGCGCCGACTTCCTCGGGCGCTTCGGCAACAAACAGGGCCTTACGCCCGTGCTGGATTCCCTCGCCGGAGAAAACCTCGTGTTCGACCAGATGTACGCCACGGGCACGCGGACCGTTCGCGGGATGGAAGCACTGTCTCTCGCCGTTCCCCCCACACCCGGCAGCAGCATCGTCCGCCGGCCGGGAAACGGGGATCTTTCGACCGTGGGGGCTATCTTCCGCACAAAAGGCTACGCCACCAGTTTCATCTACGGGGGCGACGGCTTCTTCGATAACATGAACGCTTTCTTCGGCAGCAACGGCTACAACATCGTGGACAAGGGCCGGAACCTGCTCCTGGGCGACCGGTTCGCCGCCAGCAGGACCCAAATCCCCGACAGCCTCATCCATTTCCGCAATGCCTGGGGCATCTGCGACGAAGACCTCTACGCCGCCGTTATCCGCGAAGCCGGAAAGCAATTCCGCAGCGGCAAACCATTCTTCGACTTCGTAATGACCACTTCCAACCACCGCCCGTTCACCTATCCCGACGGGAAAGTCGGCTACCCCTCCGGCTCCGGCCGCGAAGGCGCCGTGCAATATACCGACTACGCCATCGGGCAGTTCCTGAAAGCCGCGCAAAAAGAGCCCTGGTTTGCCAATACCGTTATCATCTTCGTGGCAGACCATTGCGCCAGCAGCGCCGGGAAGAACGAAATCGACGTCGCCAAATACCACATCCCCGCCATTATCTGCCACCTGCCGGATGCGCGGCCCGATTCCATTCCGCAACGTTGCTCCCAGATCGACCTGTTCCCCACGCTGTTCGGCCTCCTGCACTGGAATTACGACAGCAACCTTTATGGCCTAGACGTAAGGCAGCCCGGTTACCGCCCGCGGGCATTCCTTGGCACCTACCAGAAGCTGGCGTATTTGCAAAGCGACGGCATGGTGATCCTTTCCCCGCAACAACGCGTGAAAACGATGCAATACTCCCTCGCCAGCGACAGCCAGGTCCCCGTAAAAGCCGACGACCGTACCGTCAGGGAAGCGATCGCGTATTACCAGACGGCATACTATTTGTTCAAACATGGCGGGCTGCAGGCGAAAAAGTGACAGCGGCCCATCATCTCCAACAAAACATATCCGCATGAAAACAAAGAAAATCTGGGCGAATTTCAGCGTAAAAGACGTGGAGCGCACTTCCAGGTTCTACCATCAACTCGGGTTTACGGAAAACAAATCCGCGCATCCCGGGCTTGCCAGTTTCTTTTTTGGTGACAATCGGTTCGTGATCCATTTCTTCCAGCAAGGCTCACAGATCGACGCGTATCTGCCGCCCGGCGCGACTTCCCCTGAGGTCATTTTTACCCTTGCGGCTTCGTCGAGGGAGGAAGCGGACCAATGGAAAGAAAAGGTGCAGGCTGCGGGCGGAACGATTTACGGCAATGACGGACAGGATACTTCCGGCTATTACGGGTTTATGTTTGCCGATCCTGACGGGCACCGGTTCAATGTGCTGGTGATGGAAGAAGGGATGTAACTCATCGTTATGTGGAAATATTACGCTTTGCTTTCGGCGCTTTTCGCCGGCATGACGGCCGTGCTGGCCAAAATCGGCATCAAAGGCGTTCCATCTAATGTGGCTACGGCCGTGCGGACGCTGGTGATCCTGTTCGTCGCGTTCGGCATCATCATCGCTACCGGCGAGATCAGGGACATCAGATCCATCGGGCGCAGAAGCCTCCTGTTCCTGGTGCTGAGCGGCATTGCCACGGGGCTGTCGTGGATCATGTATTTCAAGGCGCTGGAACTGGGGCCCGTTTCCAAAGTGGCGCCGATAGACAAGCTCAGCGTTGCCGTGGCCATCGGACTGTCGGTCATCTTCCTGAACGAAACGGTGGATTGGAAAACCCTTGCCGGCGCGGGGCTCATCATCGCCGGAACGATCGTCCTCATCCGTTGACAGGGCTTTTACATTTACTGTACGGATTAAGTTTTTCCAATAAACGATCGGTTGAGTTATGAAAAGCTTAGATTGCGTAGCGATGGCAGTGCATCAATGTTCGGACAGGTACCGTAAAAAAGCCAGAAAATCCGCGCCCATTTCAATGGATTCTTCGGGAGACATGCCGATGTACGGCACTTCGAGGAAAACGCCATCCGCCTTCCGTATGGCGAACCCAGCATCGCCCCCGTTCGATGCGAAAAAAACAGGCTGCTGGAATACCCGTCATCGTTTTCCGGCGCGTAGTACGGATTCAATGCACAGATTTCATCGATCGTCCAGAAAGCTACATAATACGTCCCGATTTCCCCGTAAGCGCCATTATGCCGCAACGCGAAACTGAGCCAATCCCCATCTACTTGAAAATCGATCTTTTGCAGCAGCTGTTCGGCCTCCGGCCCGGAAGGCGCTTCCTGGAATTCGAAATTGGCCAAAAGCGTTTCTATTGTCATAATTGGAGATTGCCGGTTAATTCTTTTTACTTCCCTTTCGCCGAAATCCGCAACAGCTCGTTTCGCATCCCCGGCACGCGGTGGATCACGATCTTCATCCCTTCCCGCATATCCCCGAACCCCAAATCCGGGAATATCACCACATCCACCCCGGTATCGATCACCCCATGTTCGGTTTTCAGCGTAAACAGCACAACGCCGGCCCTGAACGATCGCCGCGAAATGCTTTCCACCGTGGCTTCAACGATCTCCTTGCGCTCCGCCCCCGCATACCCGGCAAGATTCCTGTAATACGGATAAATGTACCGCGCCGCACCGAAGCAAAGCCCCGCAAACGCCAGCGGCACTGCGTAACTGAAGAAATCAGGCCGGCCGTCCACAAAACTCATAACCGCCTGGTACACGATGAATCCCAAACCGCCGGCGAGCGGCAGAATGAGCAGTAGGAAAACGAGTATCCTCGCGCGGAAAACCCCGCGCATCCTGCGTTTTTCCTCGCTTGTAAGTTCGGTGGTAATAATGCTGTGCGTTTTCAATGGCCGTAAAGTTGCCGATTATTTCGTTCCCGCACAATCCCTGCAATCCGGGAGTTTTGGCCTTTATTTTTTCTCCGCCCAGACATATGCCCGCCGGGTAGGGTATTCCATATTTTCATTCGGTCGCCGCTCGATGGCATCGATAACGCGGAACCCCGTTTTCTGGAGCAACTGAACGATATCGTCCGTTTTGAAGAAGTACAGATCGATGTCGATCTCCTTGTCGTGCGCTTTGTCGAAATGCCGGACTTCCTCCCCCACATGATAAGAAAACAAGAAATCACCACCCGCTTTCAATACCCGGTTGATTTCCCCGAAACACTGCCTCACCTCTTCGAGCGAAAAATGAACGATCGCGTAGAACGCCAGCGCACTGCCCAGGTGCCCGGGCGGGAACCCGATATGCAGCAAATCGCCGGTCTCGAAACGGATTTGCGGGGAAAGCTTACGGGCCACTTCGACCATCGCCGGCGCCAGATCGATGCCCACAATGTTTTCCAGTCCATTGTCATGCAGGAACCGCGTGGTTTGCCCCGGCCCGCAGCCGAAATCCGCGCATAATCCTTCTTCTTTGTTCGCCCTGGCAAATTCTTTCAGCAGCAGGCGGTCGACGTGCTTTCCCGAAAGCTCGTCCCACCGTTCCACCGCATAATCTCCGGCAACGAGGTTATAACATTCCAGTATTTTTTCGGGTGAATTCATGATCTGGTGTTTTATTTCGGTAATGAACGGAAGGGTTAACGATCGCAATACCCTGAAATTAAGCTGTATTTATGATGTTGCGGGATAAAATTTACCTTTGCTGTTGAATGCATTATATTTACGCTAACTAAGATTTACCCTGACCCAAAAAGCTCGTCCCTGTATGCTCCGCACATCGCTATTCCTTACATTATTCCTCTTTTCCTGCGTTACCGCAATGGCACAAACTGCCCGCCAGGCCATCAATCAATACACATTCGCCCGGCTGTATGGTTACGTCCGTTTCTTTCACCCGTCGGATGCCGGCGTGGTCACGGATTGGGACGCGCTGGCCATTTACGGGGCGCAGGCCGTGGATGGCGCTAAAAATGCGGCCGAACTGAAAAGTGCGCTGGAAGGCATTTTCCACCCCATCGCCCCCACGCTGCGGATATACGAGACCGGTAAGCCTGCCCTTGGCCCGCTGGAAGCGCCCCGGGACGCGGGCCGCATGAAGGTAGTGATGTGGCAGCATAGCGGGTACGGGCCTGGCGGTGGGATTTACAAATCCATCCGGACCAACAGTTACAACTTCCTGCCCAAGGCTACAGGGCTCCAGGGCGGAGGGTTCACTAATATTACCACCCAGCTGGACGCCAAGCCCTACCGCGGCCGGAAGTTCCGTTTCACCGCGGCCTCGCTGGCCACCAACCTTCGCGATGCCTACGGGCAGTTCTGGGTGCGGGTAGACCGGGTGGGCGATGGGATCGGGTTCTTCGATAATATGGACAACCGCCGGATCATGGGCGTTTCCCAAAAATGGCGCCGGGATACCATCGCCGGAACGGTAGATCCCGATGCGGAATCCATCAACTTCGGCGCCTTCGTCATCCGTGAGGGCGATTTCCTCATAGACGATCTCCGCCTGGAGGTAGAAATGCCCGAAGGCTGGAAAACACTCGATTTCAACGGTAATTTCGAAAACGACAAACCGGGGAAAGACCCTTCGGGATGGTCGTACGACGAAAACGACAAGTCCATCATCCTGGCCGTGGAATCCGGTTCCCCGCCGGAAGGCAAACAGGCATTGCGGATCGGGCGCGCGGGCGAGCCGATAAAAGCCGAATACGCCAGTCAGCTCTTCCCCATCGACCTCGCCGCCGGTACCTTCCTGCACAAAGACCTCGGCAACGGCCTGACGATCGATATGCCCATGGCGCTGTGGGGCGATGGTAAAACGACCTTCCCGGCTACGGACACCATTGCCGCCAGGGCCCTCAGCCAGCAGCGCGCCGCCGGCCTCTCCGCTCCCCTCACCGGCGAGAATCTTTATCTGCGCCTGGCCAACGTCTGCATCACCTGGAACATCTACCAGCACTTCCATCCCTATTTCAAAGAATGGACGACCAACTGGGACCAGGACCTCCAAACCGCCATCGCCGACTGCTACCGCGATAAAACCCCTGCCGGCTTCGAGCGCACGCTCGCACGCCTCAACGCGCGCCTGCATGATGGGCACACCTACGTAGCTGGCCCACAGACGTTCGTAGACCGCCGCTTCCTCCCGCTCCAGCTGGCCTGGGCGGATAACAGCCTCGTGGTGACGGCCGTGTTTTCCCCCGACACCAAAGCCAAACGCGGCAACGTCATCACCGCTATCAACGGCATACCGACACAGGAATACCTCAAGCAACGGTCTGCCTTCGTATCGGCCGGCAGCGCCAACGCCATGATGCGGCAGACGATCGGCTCGCTGTGCGTGTCTAAACCCGATTCCAGCCTTCAGCTTACTTTCCGATCCGGAAACGGGCAAACCTGGCGGGAAAAAGTCCCTTTCAGCATTCCTGCGAACGAATATTACGGAAAGCTGCCCAACACCCGGCCCGCGGCATTCGATTCGCTGGGCAGCGGGATCGTTTACATCGATCTTTCCCGCCTGGGCTGGAACGAAATGAAAGAGAAATTGGATGAGATCGCCGCCGCAAAAGGCGTGGTGGTCGACCTGCGGGGCTATCCCAAAGATGAGAACGGCTCACAGATCATCGGTCACCTGATCACAAAAAAAGACAAGGACAAATGGATGCATACCCAGCGCATCACCCGGCCCGACCATGAAAATACCGGATGGGACAGCTTCGGCTGGAACCTGACCCCAAAGAAACCGCACATCGCCGGCAAAACCGTTTTCCTGACAGACGGCAGCGCCATCAGCTACGCGGAATCCGTGATGGGATACATTAAAGACCAGCAACTGGCCACCATCATCGGCGAGCCAACGGCGGGCGCCAACGGCAACGTTACCGGCGTAAACCTTCCCGGCGGGTATACATTCCGCTATACGGGCATGAAAGTTACCCAGCACAATGGCGCGCAGCATTTCACCAAAGGCATTGAGCCCGATATACTGGTGAAGCCCACCATCAAAGGGATCATCGACAATAAAGATGAGCTCCTGGAAAAGGCCGTGGATGTTATCAAAAACGGACAGGCCACCGTAAAAAACGGGCGGGAAGCGAAATAAACGGCAGATAAAAAGCAAAAAGCCCCGCGGAACGACATGTTTCGCGGGGCTTTTTCGTTAAATTCCGGGCAAAAACAATACCATGGAAGGGAAAGCCATATCTATCCGGCCGTTCATCGGCGCAACGGATTTCGAAGTATCGAGCCGTTTCTACAAAGACCTGGGCTTCCGGGAAGTGGCGCTATCGCCCGCCATGTCGCTTTTCACGACCGGGAAACTGGGTTTCTACCTGCAACGCGCCAACGTCAAAGACTGGATCGACAATACGATGATCTTCATGGAGGTCGACGACGTCAACGGTTTCTGGGAATACCTTACCGCGCTCGATCTGCCCGGAAAATACCCTTCCGCAAGGCTGGGCGCCATCCGGACAGCCGACTGGGGCCGCGAATGCTTCCTGCACGACCCTTCCGGCATCCTGTGGCATTTCGGGGAATTCTCCGCCAAAACGAATTAGTTACAAATCCACCAATGCGCTCCGTTTGTTACAACGGTTCATCACCTGCACCTGCCAGCGATAATTGGGATAATATGTTTCCAGGCTGCCGCGGGCGTCTTTCCCGGGCACGCAGTTTTTGATGGTAATCGCCACCACGCCTTCGTTTACCGTACCGGATATCAGCGCCACATCGTAGCCGTTGGCCGCAATTTCGAACCGGGGCGCGCCGGGGTTCATGAAATACAGGCGCACGGGGTAGCAGGTTTGCGTCATATCGCAGGCGCCGCTGCCGCCGTAGGGTATAATCCCCGGTCCGTCGGCCTTGAACGCGACTTTAATCCGGATGCCATTGCCTTTGGGGTCGCAATCCATCGTAACGCCAGTGATCACGGGGTCGGTTCCGCAAGGCGGGATCACGATCGCGGAAATAGTCCGGAGTTTTTGCTGCTTGTAATACACGTCGATGTTGGTGAGCTGATCGGCGGCCTCCTCGTGCGATAACGTCAAATCGAAATCCTGCGTCCCTTTCAGCATCGTGTAGGCCACTTTTGCGTTGGAGTTTTGCAGGGTTACGTCGTTGTAGTTGACGGGGATGGCCCTTCCGTCTTCATTCACCAACTTGAACGTCTTTTTCACGCCGGAGTTGAACGTTGCCTGGTAGGGAACGTCGCTTCCGTCGGCCATGACAATCTTCGGTTTGATGTATTTGAGGGTGATGTCGCGCGTGGCGCTGGGGTCCCAGTTATCCCCCGAAAAGGCGTACCGGGCGGTCAGTTTGGTATACTTTTCATATTCGGGGATCGTTTTCGGGTTGAGGCGGAAGGTGACCATACCGTTGGCGGTGGAAGTCATTTTCGTTTCCATGAACACCGCCTCGCTGGTGCCGGGGATCACAAAGGCCATGTCTACCCCTACCGGTTGTTTGGTATAAGGCAGGTTCGTTTCGTTATCGATGAGGGTGAACGTGAGCTTGATCTCATCGTCGGTCACCTCGTCGTAATCCAGCAGGGAGCCTTCTGCGAAGGGTTTGAGCGACACGTCCGGCATGAGGGCCGCTTTCAGTTCGGCGATCGTGGCGGCGAGGTTCCGCAGCAGGCCTGCCAGGATGGTTTTCTCGAATTTATACCCCGCAACTTTTCCCTGGATGCTTTTAAACAGATTGTTCAGCTCGCCGTACCGGGCCTCCAGGCTCTTCAGTTCTTCTTTTTTGTCCTGCATATTGCCGGCATTCTTCACCGATTCGATGCCCTTTACGATCGCGGCTTTGATAGCGGCCAGCGTGGGGTGCGTATCGTAAGCCAGGCCGCCGCACTGGAAATAATCGAGGGTATTGTCGACCGATTTGCTGACATCGTCCGAAGGTTGCGGCTCGATGCAGTTGTACACGCGGTCGCCGCCTTCCCCTTCCTTCAATGTGCTGAAACCGGCGGTTTGCTTGCCGTTCTCGAAGTAGGATTTCACCAGCACCTCCCCCGTTCCCGTTCCCCAGTTGTAATTCAATATCGACATCACCGAGCGGGTATGGGAAATATGGTTCATTTCCACCACGATGCTGCCCTTTTTACCGTTCAGCAGGGTGTACATCCGGCTTTTGGACACTTCGGGGAACATTTCGGTCACCAGCAGTTCCGTATTCCCTTTTTTGGCCAGCACGGTGGATGTGAGGTATCGCATCTTGCCGTTGGCGTCGATCTTCCCGTAACCAGCCAGCGTATCTTCGTTATATGCGATCTTGAATACGAGTTGATTGGCCGCGTTCGGCGTCAGCTTTTCTTCGATCAGCACATTGCCCACGCCGGGCGTGATGCCGTTGTTGTGCGCCGCATCGGCTTTACGTTTCTCCGCCAGCGTTACTTCCGGTGTGGAGGGCGTGCTTTTCTTGCTGCAGGAAGCCATGATGCAAATGAGCAGTACGGCGAAAGGGAATGATAAACGAGGTAGGTGCATAAGGACAGGTATCGGTAAATAGCCGCAAATGTAGCCACAGCAATTTCTCCGTCACATACCCAGAATTAAGTATTTCCCGGTTATTCGAAGGAAACCACGTTCGCGCGCGCTTCCTTTCTCACACCGGCCGGCAGCGCCATGAGCATGCCCGCCACGATCGCCATGCACACGATGCCGGCCGCGAGCCCATTGTCCAATGCCAGTTTGTAACCGGCGGCGGACCCACTGCCCACGGAGTTGTAGAAGATGCCCCCGATGATGCTGATCCCCAGCGCAGAAGCGATCTGCTGAAAAGTAGAGAAGATCCCGGCCGACAGGCCCGCATGCCGCGGCGGGATGCTGTCCAGCACGATGTTCAGCAGAAAAGGCAGCACCATGCCGTTGCCCAGGCCGTACAAACCGATGAGCGCAATGTTCAAAACGGGCATGCTGTGGGTGGAGAACATTTGCATCTGCAAAACGAAACTGGCGAAAATGATGAACAGTCCGCCGAGCAACACTTTCTTCCCGTACGTCACGAGCCATTTCGACGCCAGCACGGAGCTTCCCATGAACAGGACCGCGTGCGGAATGAAGTAAAGCCCGCATTCCAGCGCGGTAATGCCCAGTCCGTTTTGCAGGTACACCGCCACCATGAGCAGGTAGGCCGTGTGGAACATGAAATGGAAAAGCACGGCCAGCAATCCGATATTGAAATGCCGGTCCCGGAACAGCTGCGTATCCATGAGCGGATGGCTGCCGGCGGCGGACTTTCTTTTCTGCCGGACGAAGAACACCGTCATGACCGCGCTGCCGGCAACGAGCGCAACCAGGCTCCAAAGCGGCCATCCCTGCTCCCTGCCTTCGGTGATGGAATAGATGCAGCAGCCCAGGCCGCCTGTCAGCAGCAAAGCGCCCGGATAATCGAAACGGACGCCGGTTTGGCGCTCGGTTTCCGGCAGGAATTTGCGGATGGCCCAAAGCGCCAGGCAGCCTACCGGCACGTTGATGAAAAAGATGAGCCGCCAGCCTTCAATAACGGTGCGGGTTTCAGCGAGATAGCCCCCGAGGATCTGACCGATGATGGCCGCGATGCTCAGCGTGATGCCATACCAGCCGATGGCTCTGGCGCGCTCCCGCGGCTCCGGGAAAAGGTCTTGAATGAGGGCGATGGACTGCGTGACCATGAACGCCGAGCTCACGCCTTGCAGGAACCGGGCGATGTTCAGTTGCAGCATCGTTTGCACCGCTCCGCATAAACACGACGCCACCGTGAAGCAAAGCATCCCCCAGAAAAAGACTTTCTTCCGCCCCAGGTAATCGCCCGCCCTGCCGCCGATGATGAGAAAACAGGCGCTCCCCAGCAAATAGCCCGCTATTACCAGTTGTATTTCTCCCTGCGTGGCGCCGAGGCCCGATTTGATGGTGGGGATGGCGATATTGATGATGAAAATATCGATCACATACAGCAGCGGCGCCGTAAGGATCACCAGCAATACCCACCATCTTGCATCTTTTTTGCCCGTCATATTGTTTCATTTTTTTTGACGAAGCAAAATTACCGGCACGCTTTCCCGCCGGCAACCGGTAAATGGACAAGTATTTTTTGGAAGGGGAAGCGCCCTTCCCATCCCCCTTTCCGCAATACACAACAATATTTGACGTACTTTTGCCCGATGGAGCATTCTTCTTTTTCTATCGCCGATATCCTTTCCAACTTGCAGATCGGGGCTTTGAACGACATGCAGCAGGCATCCCTGGAAACGAACAGTACCAGCGATGCGGTGGTGTTGCTGGCCGATACCGGTTCCGGTAAAACTCTCGCTTTCCTGCTGCCCCTGGTGCGATCGCTGAAAAAGAACAACAATGTAAGCCAGGCCATGATCATCGTTCCCGCCCGGGAACTGGCCCTGCAGATAGAACGGGTGTTCAAAAGCATGAAAACCGGTTTCAAGGTCACCTGCTGCTATGGCGGCCACCTGCGCGAAACGGAAGAAAACAACCTGAAAGAAGCGCCGGAGCTGATTATCGGTACGCCCGGCCGGTTGGGCGACCACATCCGCAGAGGCAATATCAACACCGCACACATCGAAACGCTGGTGCTGGATGAATTCGATAAATCGCTGGAAGAAGGGTTCGAAAAGGAAATGGCCTTCATCATCGGCTCCCTGCCCGCTTTGAAGAAAAGAATCCTTACCTCGGCCACCGAAGCCCTCGATATCCCCGAATTCGTAGGCCTGGAAAACCCCACGGAGATCAACTTCCTCAAAGGAGAAAAATCGCCCGCGCTGGCGGTCAAAATGGTCAACAGCGACGATCCCGATAAATCGGAAACCCTCTTCCGCCTCATCTGCGCCCTCGGCAACCGTTCCACCATCATTTTCTGCAACCAGCGGGAATTCGTGGGGGAAGTGAGCGGCATGCTGAAAGACAAAGGCATCCTGAACGTGTTTTATCACGGCGCCATGGAACAGCAGGAGCGCGACGCCGCCCTCTGCAAATTCCGGAACGGCAGCTCCAATATCCTCGTCACCACCGACCTCGCCGCCCGCGGGCTCGACATCCCCAATATCCGCTACATCATCCATTACCAGCTTCCGCACACGAAAGAAACGTTCGTGCACCGCAACGGCCGCACCGCCCGCATGGAAGCCAGCGGCACCGCCATCCTCATGCTGGCGCCCGGCGAAAGGGTCCCGGACTATATTTCCCCGGCCCCCGAAGTCATCACCCTGCCCGATACCACCGTATTGCCGCAAAAACCGGATTGGACGACCCTGTTCATCGCAGCCGGCAAAAAGGATAAAGTGAACAAAGTGGATATCGTTGGCTTCCTGTCGCACAAGGGGATGCTGAAAAAAGAAGATATCGGGATCATCGAAGTGAAGGATTTCTTTTCCTTCGTGGCCGTGCGGAAGTCCAAAGCCGGAGCCACGCTGCATTTGATCCAATCCGAGCGACTGAAGAACAAAAAAGTGAAGATCAGCGTAGCGAAATAATTCCCTACAATTTTACCAGCCCGCTTTTTACCGCGTACATCACGAGGCCAACCCTCGTTTTCAGCCCGAGCTTCTCGAAGAGGCTGTCGCGGTAGCTTTCCACCGTACGCGGACTGCAAAACATTTTCTCCCCGATTTCCCGGTACGTAAGCTCCGTGGCGGCGAACTGCAGGAATTCGATCTCGCGATCGCTGAGCCTCGGCGTGGCGGGTGCTTCTGCCCGCTCTTCGGCCAGGGTTCGAAACACTTTACTGGTGGCCCATTCAGGGAAATACATGCCTTTATTGACGAGGGTGTACAAGGCTTTCTCCAGTTCCGTGGGATGTACGTTTTTATGGAGGTAGCCCCTTGCGCCGTGTTTGATCATGCGGATGAGGGCGTCTTCATCGTCCTGCACGGAAAGTGCCATGACGAGCACGCCGGGATGATGTTCCTTCAGCCAGGCGGCCGTTTCGAAGCCATCCATGACCGGCATGGTAATGTCGAGCAGCACGATGTCGGGCACATGGCGCGGTTGCTTGAAGCGTTCGGTGAGCACCTGGCCGTTTTCGGCTTCGTACAATACTTCGAAGTCCCGGAAACCCTCCACGATGGCAGCGACCGCTTTTGCGATCAGGAGGTGGTCATCTACGATAACGATGCTGTAAGTCATTTCAGGCCGGGTTCCATTTTAGTGGCGGGTAATTGCAGGGTGAGGCGCGTGCCGGCGCCCGGGCTGCTGTGCAGCTCCAGCGTGGCGCCGATTTGCAGGGCCCTGCGTTTCATATTGCCGAGGCCGATGCCGCGGGGCGGCTGGCTGGTGTCGAAACCGACGCCGTCGTCTGCCGCTTCGATGCGCAGGCCGTTTTCCTGTTGCACCTGGATGTGGAGGCGCTGGCATTGGGCATGCTTGAGGCTGTTCTGCATGAATTCCTGCACGATGCGGAAAACGATATGCTTGACCGACGCGGCCATGGGGATGGAAGGCGCGCTCACTTCCAGCGAAGCCTGGCAGATGCCGGCGGCGTTCACCTGCCTGCATTCGTGCTGCAACAGCGCCAGGAGGTCGTTTTGCGATAGTGCCGGGTTGTTGAGCGTGCGGGAAAGCTGGCGCAGTTCTTCCAGGGATTCGTTCACGATATTGCCGATCCTTTCCACCTTTTCCTCGAGCTCCGGAAACTGGCGGCCCTGCACGAGCTGACGGGCGTACAGTACCGCGAGCGTGAGCTTCTGGCCTACGCTGTCGTGTATCTCGCTGCCGATGTGCTGCATCGTATCGTGCTGCACGGCCAGTTGCGTGTTGACCAGTTCGAGGAGGTGCCGCTCGCGGAGACCTGTTTTTTCCATCTCGTGTTTCATTCTTTTCTGCCGGAACTGGTAGATGAATACGATGGTGCCCGCCACGAAAATGAGGACCACCAGGTTGGCGAGAATAATGAATATGGTCATTTCTGCCTGCTCCATATGAAACCAAGTGTGAAGGATGAGTACATCAGGGCGCTCAGCGTGATCTGAATATACCAATAAACCATGAAAATCGCCGGATATTTCATGCGCAGCGTGTTGTGCAGCCCGTAGAACGGCATGGTGCCGAGGTAGAACAGCAACAGGCCGAAGCAAACCCAGAACATAAGGCTGGTCTTGAATTGCAGCGCCTCTTCGTCGCGCACCAGCCGGATGAAGTAGGTGAAGATGAGTACCAGCAGCACCAGGTTGCCCACGGTATAGGAAAAAGAAAAGAACCAGAACCTGCCGGGCTGCACGAGCGCCACGTCTGCCCCGAAACTGAGGACATACACCGCCGCCGCCAGCAGTGGCAGGCCCCGCACCGGCGTTCCTTTAAAATACTGCCTGAAGAGCCAGCAGTAAAAAAGGAATTGCAACGGTATGCACACGTACCGGAAAAGGATGAAGTTCCAATCCACATGGCCCAGCACGTCGCGGAGATATTTGCCGCCCAGCTCCATGGCAAGGATGAGCGCGAGGTACACGGGAAACCATTGCCAGTAGGTACCACGGAGTTTCCGCCAGTACACGAAACCGGTAACGCAGGCCATCAACTCGAAGGCGTTGTGCGCCCATCTGATATATACAGTATGGTCCATCTTGCAAGGTTGCTATTTACCGAAAGTTCCACCACCGGAAGGCGGGGGCGACATATCGCCATGGTTCTGCGCATCGCCGGCGCGGGTGGAAGCAGCCAGCAGAATGTAGGAAACCGGCGCCTGGAATTTCCAGTCGGTAGCCAGCTGTTCGGTAAGGGATTTGGGAGTGCAGCTATTGCCGCTCCAATGGAATGGATCGAAATCCAGGTTCTTGCCGCCGGTGGCGTAGGTAGGCACCAGGAACACGGTATGGTGCTGTGCGTATTCGGGCCTTACATCGGTGAGGCCGCTGGTTTGCTGCATGGTGGCCAGATCGGGATATTTGGCGTAGTAGATGCGGATACCCAGCCGCATATGGCCGGTGCAATTCTTTTTGCAGGCCGCGTTCTCGATCTGCCAGATGAACTTCTTCAATGTTTCGAGCGGGAACCAGGCGTTGCGGGCGTCTTCCACATTGGTGACGGAGCGGCCGTTGCCGATGAATTTCTTGCCGTCGTCTTTCGCGTAATTATCGGCCAGCATCTTGGCCAGGCGGGCGTCGATGCCGCGGAAGTTGCCGTCGAGCGAGTAATCCGCGCAAATGGTGTTGCAATTGCGGACGGGGCGGGCATCCTGTGCGGCGGAGCGGTGGAAGAAGCCCAGGTACAACACGGCCGCCAGTAACACGAAATTGAGGATAATGGATGTCGTTTTCATCGTTTGGGGGTTTTCGGGTGAAGAAAGAATTTCCGTAGCTGAAGTTACCGAAATTCAACGCGCAGATCACCGCGCAGGCCCGGCCCAAACAGCCAGGGATATCGCAATGGATTGAAAATCCGGCGGATGCGATCCGCCGGGCGGGCTAATTCCGCTAAGGGCACATCCTCTTTCCGTCTTTTAACGGTATCGCCCATCCGCCTTTCGGGCGGACAATTCCAGTGCATCGCACATTGACGGGGCTTCGCATCCCATCTAGCTTTGCAGAAAACACCAAACCATGAAAAAGTTCGCCCCGCTCCTCTTGTTATTCCTGCTTGCGTTTACAGCCTGCCGGAAAAACGATGATGCGCCTCCGGCCGCCGAATGCCGCACCGCTACCATGATCGTCAACACCGCTGCCGCAACATCCGTTTACAGCTTTAGTTATAACAGCGATGGAAAGATGGGCCGCGTCGTCAATGACAACAACGTGATCACGTTTGATTACGGTGCAGACGGTTATGTCGCTACCTTTTCTTCCTCCGGAAAAATGTACAAACAAACCACCGTAAAAATTGATGCGCAGCAGCGCCCCGCATCGGCCGCCGTCAAGCATTACGCGGCAGACGGCACGTTCGATCCGGAAGCGATTACATGCACGTACAATTCCAGGGGAGAACTGGTGCAGCAGGTGTCGCAGAAAAAAGGGCTGCCTGCCGAAACCACCTCAACGGTTTGGGTGAACGGCAACTGCACCGTTATCTCCAACAACGCCCAAAGCCAGACGATGGAATATTATGCAGACAAGCCCGTTCAACAGGCGGATATCTTCCGCATCAACCAGTTGCTGTTGCATGGATTTGTGAACGTATTCAATAAAAACCTGGCAAAATCGATGAAGTCCGGCGCCTCCGTCATCCAGTTCACATACGAGTTTGACGCAGCCGGACGGATTACGACCGCTACCCTCACCACCGGCGGACAATCCGAAGCCAGATCGTTCCAATACGACTGCGACTGAGCCACCCCGATTTGTAACCCTTTAAAAAATACCGATCATGAAAGATCAAACCCTGCCTGCCCGCGAGCAGGCCCTGAAGCTCGTTTCCCAGGCGCTACAGGCGGCTTTCCGGCCCAACCCCGACGATCCCGAGCCACCCATCGGCCCCTGGGCCTCCCTCATCCGCAGCGCATGGAAGCAATCCGTGTTCCATTCCGCCAACGGCGCGGTGTTGCGTGCCATTGCGCAGCGCCATCCGCAGGTCTGGGACCTTTGGGGCAACCCGCTCGGCCCCGTGGCACTGAACCCGCAGCCCCTTCCTCCCGGCGACATCGCGTTTTCTTTCGCGCTGGCGCAGGAAGTGATCGACCGGGCGCTGCTCCTCCGCGATATGGCGGGCGCCCTTCAGCCGAACGCGCCCGGGCATGCCGATGCCATCGCCGTGGGGCTGGTCAGGGATTTCACGAATGATTATTGCCCCGTTCCCACGAAAATCGTCATCCGCAGAAAACGCCCATTCCCCGTTCCGCCCGATGTGGAAGCTGGCTGGAGCGCGCTGGAGATGCTGGCAGTGGGGATTTCCTTCACGCAGGCCGCCGAAAGCATCGCCGTACCAGCTTTACAGGAAGCCCTCCAGGCCGCGGGCAACCAGATCATGGACGCCGGCCTTTCCAGATTGTAAACCTCAAAAACATCACATCATGGCAAATGTAATCGGCACCACCAACGCCCCCGATACCGCGGGCGTGCTGGGCAAAAGTGCAAAATCTGCCGGCGTCAAAGGCATCGCAGAAGCGCCCGGACAGCCGGGAACGGCCGGCGTAAACCCGGCAGGACCGGGCGTTTACGGAGAATCCGATATGGCTAACGGCGTAATGGGCAAAAGCCGGGAAGGCTGCGGCGTGTTCGCGGAATCGGTAAAATCTACCGGCGCTTACGCCCGCAGTTACGAAGGCTTCGGCCTTCACGGGGAATCCACCAAAAACTCGGGCGTGGTGGGCGTCAGCCGGGCATGGTTTGGCGTGTACGGCGAATCGAAAGACGAAGAGCCCATCGAGTTCTGGAAACCTTTCGCCGAGCTGGACAAGGAACTTCACCGCGTCGGCCATCTGCTGGAAGACGTGGCCGCCACCGGCGCGGAAGCATTCGATCCCAACACCACTGCGGCTTACCGGCTGTTCCCCCTTCCTTCCCACCCCACACCGCAACAGGAAATGACCCTGCATCCACCCAAACGCAAACGCGGCATCGGGATCGGCGTAGTCGGCAAAAGCGGTACCGGCCGCGGCGTGCTCGGCCAGAGCGACAGCAACACCGCCGTGGAAGGCAACAGCAAATCCGGCATCGGCGTGTACGGCAGCAGCGACAGCTTCGAAGGCATGCACGCCGTGACCAACTCCCTGAGAACGGCCGCCATCACAGCTTACAACGATAACCCCTTCGGCACCGGCGCCGCCATCTACGCTAAAAAAGCCGGTAACATGGGCGTAGCAGGCTTCTTCGAAGGCGGCGTGTTCGTTACCGGCGATGTGCATGTGCGCGGCAACATCACCGCCGACCGCGACATCTGCTGCATGGGCGCCGATTTCGCGGAAGACTTCAACATCGCCGACCCCGCCCAGGCAGAGCCCGGCACCGTCATGGTCCTCGGCGAAGGCGATCACCTCGAAACCAGCCACGCTGCCTACGATACCCGCGTGGCCGGCGTGATTTCCGGCGCGGGGAATTACCGGCCCGGCATCATCCTCGACAAACAGTCTTCCGATCAATCCCGCAAACCCGTTGCGCTGGTCGGCAAAGTATACTGTAAAGCCGACGCACGTTATGGCCCCATCACCAAAGGCGACCTGCTCACCACTTCCGACACGCCCGGCCACGCCATGAAAGCCGCAGACCCGATGCGTGCGTTCGGTGCCGTGATCGGCAAGGCGTTGCAGGGGCTGGGAAACGGCCAGGGACTGATACCGGTACTGGTGTCTTTACGCTAACCCCTAAACGCTCACATCATGTTGACGGTTAAACAAGCCGTATTAAGACGGCAAAGACTCGCGGGCGACGTTATCCTCCCGCCCTTTTCCCTGCATGCGCTGAACCAGCGTTTCCAGCCGGGGAGGCATTGCCTGCACGGGTTGCTGGACACGATGTACCGCGGCGCCGGCGGCTGGGAAATGCCGGACCGGGATACGGTCAAACTGACAAAAATGATCTACTCCGCCGGCTTACATTCCTTTGGCGCCACCGTGGAAGTGTTCCTGCACCGCAGCGGCACCGTGCGGCTGAATTGCCGTACCACCAACAGCAGCTACATCACGTCGTACAACTACAACATCAAAATGCTGATCACCACGGCTTCCGGGAAAGTGCTCTTCATGAAAAAGGCGGGGGAAATCGATACCCGCCACACCGATAATTACCATGAAGCGATGCACAGTCCCATCGTGGCGGCGTTCTTCGAAGAGTTCATCAACAGCTGGCTGGAAACCAGCACAGAATATTCTGATGCGATCACGGCAACGGTGGAAGACTGTCTTGCCTTCATCGGCAACTGGGTGATAGGGTTGGCGCTGATCCCCAGCGCCACGGTAGGGCTCGTCGTATTCCTGGGAGCGGGCGCCATTTCCCTGATCGCCACGGGCACCGTGGATGCCGGCGCGCGGCTGGTGGCCGGGGTTTTGTGGATGAAGGGGCCTTTCGGGACTTATTTCGCATTGCTCGCGATGGGCATCGCCCGCATCGGCTCCGAGCGCCGCCGGCTGCACCAGGAGGAATACGACTGGGCCAATACCGTGGTGTTCGACGGCTCCCTTCCCCCATCGGCAACATCTGGTTGACGGATACCGTCGGCGAAAACGGCCGCGCCTTCGTGTGGCCGGAGCCGGATGGCAGCATTACCATCAATATGGGGCCTGACGCGATGAACGATCCCCGCACGTATAACGTCGGCAAACCGAACACCATCGGGTTGAGAAAGAAATACGGGGAAGTGTTCATCCATGAGCTGGTGCACGCCTGGCAGATACATCATTCCTCCCGCGACAGCGCCTTCGTGGCTGCCGCACTGACGGAAACCATTTGTTCCGGCGGCGGCAATGATGCCTACCGATACGAAATCCCGCCACAGAAGCCGTTTTCCGAATACGGCATCGAGCAGCAGGCGAGCATCGTGAGCGATTGGTATAGCCGGTACTTCCTGGGCAGCGCCACGAACAAGTTCCTGTTTAGTAGTCCACCGGGTAGCGCAGACCCGAAGCTCGACCCGAACTGGCGGTATATCGCATATGATATCCAACCGGCGCGGTAAGCGTTTTTTAAGTGATACCCGGGTCTTGGATCCGGGTATTGTTTTTTCGGGGGATGACCGATGAGGATACTCGCGTGATGTTTGGCTGCTCCTATCCTTCCGCCCCCTCCCATCTCCATAATAAAACTTTCCCCTATATTTATGTTGTTTGAGGCGCCCCGCATGATAATACACCTACTTACACGCCGCACACCTGAATACCTGGCCGTCATCGCCATGGCCCTGCTTTGCTGCGCCATGAGCGCCTGCCGGCGTTCCCCCGGTCCCGCCTCCCGCAAGGTCTATATTGCGCAATCCGGCGGCCGGTACACTATTTTCAGGAACGGCCAACCTTTTACCGTAAAGGGCGCGGCCGGGACAGGGCAGCTTGCCGCGCTCCGGGGCGCGGGTGGCAACACCATCCGTACCTGGGATACCCTGCACCTCGGCGTCCTGCTCGATGAAGCCGAAGCCAACGGCATCGCCGTCATCGCCGGCCTGTCGATCCCCGTCAGCAGCACTTTTGGATTTTACCGGGATACCGCCGCCGTATCCGCTCTTTACCAGGCTTATGAACGGGTCGTGGAACGCTATAAAAACCATCCGGCCCTGCTGATGTGGTGCCTCGGCAATGAAGTCGATTTCCCCTACAGGCCCCGCTTCCGCCCGTTTTACAAAGCCTATAACCGGTTGCTCGGCATGATCCATGAGCGGGACCCCGATCACCCCGTCACCACCGCGCTCATCAATTTCGACCGGCGCAATATTTATAACCTCCGCTGGAAAGTGCCCCAGCTCGACCTCATCTCCCTGAACATATTCGGCGAACTGCCCCAACTGCGGAACGATCTGCAGCAATTCGCCTGGTTCTGGGACGGGCCATTCCTCATCACCGAATGGGGCATCAACGGGCCCTGGGAATCCGAAACCACCGCCTGGGGCGCCCCCATCGAAAACACTTCCAACAAAAAAGCGGAACAGTATTATCAGCGGTACACCGAGCACATGCCCGTGAACGATCCCCGCTTCCTCGGCGCCTGCGTGTTCTTCTGGGGGCAGAAACAGGAAGTGACGCATACCTGGTTCAGCCTCTTCTCCCGGAACGGCGAAACTTCCGCCACCGCACAGATCATGCAATATATCTGGACGGGGCACGAACCTCCGCACAAGGCGCCCAACCTGCGGTTTATGCTGGTAGACGATAAAGGGGCGAGAGATAATATCCTGGTGGGGCCAGGCACGGCCCATTCCGCCACATTGACCCTGGAAAGCCCCGGCCACGATTCGCTCCGGCTAACGTGGGAAGTGCTGCCGGAAGACTGGTTCATCCGTTTCCGCGGCGACGTAAATCCCCGCAAACCGCCGTCGCTGGACAGCCTACTGATTGCCCGCGAAGGCATGAAGGCTACCTTCCGCGCACCGTTGACGGAAGGGCCATACCGTATATTCGTTACCGTACACGACGCGTACGGCAATTGCGCATCCGCCAATACACCATTTTATGTTATAGCGCCATGAAGGGAAAACTGGAACCGGTAACCCCGCCATCGAAGCGGGAAATGTTTACGCTAAGGCTCATGTTACTGCTCGGCACCGCCAGCATTGGCGTGCTGCTGATCGTACTGTTCCGGCGTACGCAGATCGGTTATGCCCCGCTTTATTGGGTGTTGATGGCCGGTATCACTTTCAATTGCCTCGCCGTTCTCCATGAATGGTACCATTATGCCGCTATCCGCGTGCCGGCGGTCCCCGAACCGAAACATCCCTTCACGGTAGATGTGCTCACCACCTACTTCCCCGGCGAACCGTATGAAATGATCGTGGAAACCCTCACCGCCATCAGGGCCATGACGTACCCGCATACCGCCTGGTTGTGCGACGAAGCCAATGATCCCTATCTCCGTGAAGTCTGCGACCGCCTGGGCGTGCGGCATGTGACGCGCACCGTCCGCAAAGACGCCAAGGCCGGGAATATCAACAACGCCCTGCAATACGCCACGGGAGAGCTTTGCGTGGTGCTCGACCCCGACCATGTGCCGTCTCCCGATTTCCTGGACGCCGTGGTGCATCATTTCAACGATCCCGCGATCGGGTTCGTGCAGATCGTTCAGGCGTACAGTAACCTGGGCGATAGTATCATCGCCAAAGGCGCCGCCCAGCAAACGTTCCAGTTCTACGGCCCCATCATGTCTACCATGAACAGTTACGGCACCGTGCTGGCCATCGGCGCCAACTGCACCTTCCGCAGGGCCGCGCTGGATTCCATCGGCGGGCATGCCGCGGGGCTGGCGGAAGATATGCATACCGCCATGCACCTGCACGCCAAAGGCTGGAAATCCGTTTATGTGCCCATCGTGCTGACACGCGGGCTCGTTCCCAATACCTTGTCTGCCTACTATTCGCAACAGCTGAAGTGGGCGCGGGGCACCTTCGAACTGCTGGTCACCTCCTACCCGAAACTGTTCCGGCAGTTCACCTGGCTGCAAAGAATCCATTACGGCACCATTCCGCTGCATTACCTGGCCGGGGTCGTATTTCTCATTAATTTCCTCGTGCCGGTAATTGCGCTGGTGACGGGGCATATCCCTTTCCGGGCAGACCTGGTGGAGTTTTCGTTGTTCGCTTTCCCGGCGATCGCTTCCATCCTCCTCATCCGCCATTACGTGCAGCGATGGGTGATGGAAGAGAAGGAACGGGGATTCCATATCGTGGGCGGATTGCTCTTTATCGGCACCTGGTGGATCTATCTGCTGGGGCTCGTCTATACCATCGCGCGGAAAAAAGTGCCTTACCTTCCCACCCCGAAAGACGATTCCGGGCCAGACGACTGGCGGCTGAACATCCCCAATATCGCCATCCTCGTCATATCGCTCGCGGCCATCGTTTACGGGCTGAATTATGACTGGAACCCCTATTCCCTGTTTATGGCGGGCATTGCAGGCGTCAATTGCCTGATCATGATATTCAACATCATCGCCAGCCTCCCCCTGCGGAAAATCCCCGCAAAGTACGGCTGGGTAAAAACGATGCTGATCGTGCCGCTGCTGCTGAAAAGGCAATTCTGGGTATTCCGGCACCTGCACCTGTATTCCGGCATCCGCAAGCTCGGGTTGCCGTTATTGCTGGCCGCGATCGGCCTGAGCTGGTATTTTACGTCCGGATATAGGCATGCGCCGGAAGTGCGCCTCCTTCCCCGGCACGATGTTTTTTATACCGGCGTGTACAATCCAGCGGGCCAGGGCATGCCGCGCATGCAGATTACATCGCTTTACATTGCGTGGGGCAACGGGCCGGAACATCTCCTGCCCGATTCACTGGCGGCCGTTTACAATGGCGGCTCCATACCCATGATCACCTGGGAGCCCTGGCGGTCGAAGTTCGGGTTGAGCATCGATGGCTTGAAGGACGAACAGAAAATCATGTCCCTCATCCCCACCGGTATTTTCGACAGTTACCTGGAACGGTTCGCCGACCAGGTAAAAGCGCTGGACCGCCCGCTGTTCCTCCGGTTTGCGCATGAGCCAGACAATCCCGACTATCCATGGTCGCCCTCGGGCGGCAATACGCCGGAAGAATTCCGTACGGCATGGCGCTATGTACATACCCTGTTCCTGCGCCGCGGGGCGGTGAACGCCATTTGGGTGTGGAACCCCTGGAAAGCGGCCCATGCGGCCTCTTATTTCCCGGGAAGGGCCTATGTAGACTGGTTAGGCGTTACCGTGCTGAATTATGGGCCGGAGCATGGCGGAAAGGGATGGAATACTTTCGAATCGTTGTACCAGCCGTTCGACAGCCTGCCGCTTTTCCGTTCCGGCCTGCCCGTGATGATCGCTGAAATGGGCTCCATACCCGACGCCGGCAACCAGGAAGGCTGGTTCCGCGATGCGTTCCAGGCCATCAGTACGCGTTTCCCCAACATCCACGCACAGGTGTTTTTCAATACGGCCCACGACACGAATGTGCCCCATGGCGATACGGCGAAGTTCCTGGACTGGACCATCCGCCAGCCCGGCCAGCTGATGGCGGCGCTGCATGGATCGCCCCGGCTGTCGGCGCCCCTGGCGCAGATCCCGCCGATCGTTACGCCCGCATCGGAGGCCGATCTTCCGGCACGCTACAAATTGCCGGAAGATATCCGGGGGCTTATTTACCAGAAAGGAGACAGTTGGTTCAGGAACCGGTACGCCCTCACGCGCCGCGAAGCCGCGCGGGATATGCAGCAGATGCAGCAACTGGGTGTAAATACCATCCGCCGGTACGGACCGGGCGTGTACGACAGGAATGTGCTCGCGGAAGCCGCCAGCCATGGCATCCGCATCCATTACGGGTTCTGGCTGCCCAACGTCAACGATATGGACAAGGATAGCGCGGCGCTCGCGCGGATGAGGGAAAGCATCCTTAAAGCGATCGTCCGCCGCCGCAACGATACTGCCATCACCGCATGGCACCTGGGCAACAACGCCTGGCAGCGCCTGGCCACGCAGCATTACAAACCGGCATTGCTCTACCAGCAGCAACGGTACCTCCGCTGGATGGAGCAACTGGCCGCGGCCATCAAAGCTGCCGATCCGTCGCGGCCGGTTACGACAGACGTACTTTTTAACCCGGGCACTGCGCCCGAACTGGCCTGGCTCCGGCAGCAGCTACCCGCCATAGATGCGTTTGGCCTGGAAGCCACCGGCGACACCATGGGCCTCAGCGCCCAGTTGGCCGGAAACGTTCCCTGCTTCATCAGCAAAATCCCAGTTGCCGCCTACGCCAAGCTCCCGCCGGCACCGGCGTTCCTCACTACGCTGCAAGACCAGGAAACGCGCGACTTCGTATCTTTCGACGGCCTCACCGATCATAACGGACGCAAAAAACCCGACTGGCACCTGGTGGCAAAGCTTTGGAAACAGGCCCCCGCTCCACCACCATTGCCGGGCGTAAAAATACTCCGGCCTTCGCGTACCGTATTGCCCGGCACCCAGCTCACTTACAACGTGCTGTTAAGCGCCGGCGCCGGCTGGCGGCTGCCCGAACCCGGAAAAGACAAGTTGCGGTACGAGTGGTACCTCGTGCAAACAGACCATTACGGCTATCCGTTCCAACTGCAACGCGTCGGAGAAGGCCCGTTCCTCAAGCTTACGATCCCCAGTGAGCCCATGCAGTACCGGCTTTACCTGGTAGCTACGCGGAACGGCAGTGTGACAACGGATTACAGTCCGCTGCATACCCCGCTTTTCCTGCAAAATATGCACCCGCGATAACGGGCGTTACGTGATACAGATTACTTTTTGAACTTTTCGGAAACCCGGAGGTTTTTCTACCAGTCTAAATAATTGCATGATGAAAAAGGTTATTCCAGCGCCACAACTATTGCTGCGCCCCGCATCAGGGACCGGGCTCATTTTGCCGGTTTAGACCGGTTAGGTGTTTTAGGCGCACCGGGCAATGCGAACGTGGCATGGGGGAATTGGGACAACTTTTCCGCTTATACCCATTCGCTGATGCCGTACGTTTCTCCAAAGGTGGCGTCCTTTTTCGGTTGAATACGCTGCCTTTCCTACATACTACCATTACCTGTTATTGCAGGACTTCCGCGATCTGATTCAGTAAATCATTCCTCATTTTGGAGTTCCGATAGTCGAGCAGGATAATAACTCCCCAGTTCCTGGCCCTGTTATAACAAATAATGGAAGATTGTCCCATGGAGTCACCGGATTTCATGTAAAGGGTGTTGTTATCGTCCGATACGATGTTCGTGCCTAATCCCATTTCCCTTTTTTCGTCTTTATAGAAGATTTTTTCAGTGATCAGGGCAGCTTTGCCAATGGTGCTTCCGGTGTCCAGCACCGCTTTTAAGTACTTTACGAGGTCTGCGGCGTTGGATTTCACGAGCCCTGCAGGCGCCGTAACGTTCCATTGGAAGAATTCCTGTATCACGCCGTTCGGGCCGTGGCCCGTAGTCCTGTTGGGTACGATAAACGCCTTCGTCAGCGAGGCGCTCATATGCAATGGGCGGAATATTCTTTCCCGGATAATGGCATCGTAGCTTTTACCGTAGGCTTTTTCCAAAATCTGGCCGAGCAAGGTATATCCAACGGTGGAATAGCGGTATTTGCCATAATCGGCCAATTCCGTGCAAGTATTGATCAGGCCCGTCAGGTTTTCCTGCGTGAAGTTTCTTAAAGGCTGCTGGGCGTCGGCTGCTATCAGTTTCCCAAAATCCACATCAGGCAACCCGGATTGGTGGGACGCGAGATCCGATATTTTGATCCGGTTCGCTATGTTTTTATGCAACACATATTCCCGGGGCAGGTAGGCGTCGATATAATCATCCAATTTGATCTTTTTATCCATTTCGGCCTGCGCAATCAGATTGGAAGTCAAAATCTTGGTGATGGAAGCGATTTCAAATATGGAATTGCTATCGATAAGCTGCCGGCTTTCCTGGCTGATTTTGCCGTAAGCGGTAAAATACGGTACATTATTGTAAATGAAGCCAACGCTGATCCCAATTTCAGGATTTGCAAGATGGCTCGCCTTTATGATGGAATCAATCCTTTTATGATAGTCCTGGCCGAAAGAAAAATTAGCCGCAAGTAAGAATCCAATTACAAATTTCAAGGATGCGTTCATTGTATCGTGTTTTAGGTGTAAAAACTAATCCGATACAAATGTGGGGAGGAAATTCCGGGCGGGCGACCGGGTAAACGAACCCGTACGCATTTGTTGCCGGAAATGGGTACGGGTAATTACAACTACGCGTACGAATAATTACAAATCACTATTTTTCAACCCCTTACGATACTCCGTAGGGGTAGTGCCAGTGTGTTTTCTGAAGGCGGTATTGAAGGAAGATTTTGAATTAAAGCCGACTTCATAGAGGATTTCAAGCACGGTTACTTTACTTTTTGACCCGTCTTTCAGGATTTCCATGGCATGTTCGATACGATAGGTATTGATGAAATCATAAAAATGTTGCCCGAGTTGATGGTTGATCAGGAGCGACAAATCCCTGACAGGAATCCCCAGGTCGTCGGCAATATCCTTGATGGTCAGGGATGGATTGAGATAGGATTTCTTGTCGCTCATGTAATCTTTCAGCTTCAAATACTCCACATTGTAAGCATTTTCATTGACAGGGGCCAGTTCGCTTTTGCCCTCTTCCAAAACGATATCCTTAACAAGTTTCAGTTTCGAATCGACCGTTCTGAACAGGTTGGGGTGATTCAATGCTTTGAACAGGTACCAACTAATGACGATCAATTCAAATATGATCAATCCTGATTTCAGCCATTCCGAAATTTCCGGATACGCCGTAAACTTAAAGATGTTCTTCGCGAGCGCAATAATATAGAAGATGGACAGGGCCACGGTGAACTGGAACAACCAGTTCAGCGAAGCAATACTGGCGCCGGCGTAATTTTCGAGGTAGATGCGCCTGGATTTCCGCAATATCATAAAAGCGGCCACGATATAGCATATCACCTGAACATGCAGGAGGATGTGGTTGAACTGTATTTCGGGCCGGGAGCTGATCTTTTGGAGAAAATCCAGTTTGGCGTCGAGGTTAACCCCGTAAAAGCGGGGTATGAGGACCAGGTTGGCCAATAGAAAAGGGATCGTATGGGCCCAATGCCTGGGCTTCAGCCTAAAATCGGTAAAGCAGACGGATAAAACGTATAAATAGAAAGTGGGGAGCTGCAGGAAAATCATAAGGTTCCTGAACATCCCGAAATTGGACGGGCCTTCGTTGAGAAAGTCGAAAATGTTGCCGCTGGTATCAATGGCGGTTAATACTAAAAAGGACGCGAAAAGGCGATTGCTTAGTTTATGTTCCGTTTTGACCGTCAGTAAAAAGCAGGATAGGAATAACGAAAAGAACACGACTATCAGTTCGATCGCAACCAGTATATTGAGTTTATCCATTCATTTTATTTTACGTATTGCATGCTACATGCAATCGTCACATCAACAAAATAACCATATTTATGGCAAACATAGCGGGCTGAGGCACTGTGGTAAAAAAACAAAACTTATCTGTTATGCCTTTGCCTCGTTCTTCCGGTAAACCGAAGGTGAAAATCCCATTACCTTGGTGAAAACACGGGAAAAGTAGGCAGGTTCATCGAAACCAAGGCGGGTAGCGATCTCGTTCAATTTAAGATTTGTAATATCGATGTATTCACAGGCTTTCTGGACCTTCAGATTAATGAAGAAGTTTATGGGAGAAATACCCGTTTCTTTCTGGAACAGCATAGAGAAATGAGAGGGTGAGTATTTGAAGTACCGGGCCATCTGATCCAGGTCCAGCTTGCGTTCTATGTTCTCCTGCATGTAGTAAATGACCTTGGCGGAAAAAGGATATTCTTTCCGGGACTTGACCGTGAAATGCTGATAGGCGTTGAGGCAGGTTAATGATGCCAGGAATGTATACAGGCACATGGAAGCATATACCATATACTCCTTTATGTACCCCATGGAAAACCTGCTGTAAATCTCTTCAAACAAACGTATCCGGTCTTGCAGCCGCGAATGCTCATCCGGTAAAATAGTGACAGGATCGGCATTAAGCGGTACGAAGCTTTTACTCATGTGGCCACGAAACTGTAACCAGTAAATAGTCCACGGATCATCTGCATCAGCACCGAAGGCATAATCGGTTGCTGCAGGTATAATGATAAACTGGCTGGCAGTTATCGTATACTTCTGGCCATGTATGGAATACCATCCTTTTCCTTCCGTGCAATAGATCAGCATGGCATAATCGCACTTATTGGTTTTCTGAACATAATGAAACTTTACCTTTGGGAAGTAGCCGATTTTACGAACGTACAGGTTGCTGATGAGCGGATCTTCACAATAGGTTTGTAAAAGCTCTTCAGGCAATGAAATGCTACGCTCCCCCTTAAAGCCTTCTTGCATCTTCTTCATTATATAAATCGTAAGATAGTATAAGTAAATAGTGATAAATGTACTTTTATCTCCAACAGCAACAAAATACTTTTACAATCATATTCAAATAATTACACCCGTATGAAGGTAAAAATCCGCATTAGTTTGGTTGTGCTATGTTCCTTCCTGTTATTTTCCTGCTCCCGTAAGATTTCAACAGGTAGACAAAAGCATCCGAATGCAAACCGGGAAATACTATCTCAGTATGTAGATCCCAGGATAGGCACCGCACATGCCCGCTGGTTTCACTTCACACCGGGAGCCATGCCTTTTGGGATGGCGAAGCCAGCCCCTTCCACCAACGGGCACCTCGGCAATAAAAGCGGATGGGAAGCTACGGGATACGATTACAGAGACAAAACAATTGAAGGCTTCCCCTGCCTGCATGAGTTCCAGATTGGGGGGATTGTCCTGATGCCCAGCACCGGTAAACTCAAAACCATTCCCGGCCCCGTTAATGATACTACAGGCATCGGTTACCGCTCGCGGTTCGACCGTTCGGATGAAATAGCCACAGCAGGCTATTATTCCGTACTCCTGAAAGATTACCATATAAAAGCAGAGCTCACCGCAACACCCCGTGTGGCTTTTCAGCGTTACAGCTACCCTGCTGGTGCAACAAATCACATGCTATTCGACATCGGCCATCAGCAGGGAGAAAGCGGACGTGTGAAAGACGCCTATGTAACGAAGACGAGCGATGGCCGGATAGAGGGATGGGTGATCACCGAGCCGGAATATGTAAAAAAATACCAGCCAGGCGCTACCGTTACGCTCTATTTCTCTGCCGTATCAGATCACACTCCTGCTTCATGGGGTACCTTTACCGGTAACGATGTACATGCAGGCAAAACCGAGGTATCGGGTGTGGGGGCGGGTATGTACCTGACTTTTGCATCCAACGCCCCTGAAACCATTACCGTTAAAGTGGGCCTCTCCTACACTTCAGTAGCCAATGCCCGCCTGAACCTGCAGGAGGAAGCAGCCAATCTTACTTTTGATCAGGCGAAAGCAAATGCCGGTAAAGTATGGGAAGATTATTTGGACAGGATTCGTGTGGAAACTTCAAATAAAGCAGATAAGATAAAATTCTATACTGGCCTATACCATGCTTTGCTGGGAAGAGGGCTCGCCAACGACATTAATGGTGCATACCCGCGCAATGATGGCACAATTGGCCAAATTCCCCTGCACAACAACAAACCCGTTCATAACATCTACAATACGGACGCGGCATGGGGTGTTCAATGGAACCTTTCACAGCTATGGATGCTGGTGTATCCGGAATACCAATCAGACTACCTGAGCAGCCATTTACAAACATATAAAGATGCCGGATGGCTGGCCGATGGACTTGCCAATGGCCGCTATGTTTCCGGAGTTGGCACTAACCTGCTCACCACATTATTTGCAGGCGCGTACCAATGCGGCATCCGGGATTTTGATACAAAAACGGCATATGAAGCATCCCTTAAAAATGAGCTGGATGGACAAAACCGCCCTTTAGGTGCTGGCAAAATGAATACCGCAGCCTTCACGAAATACGGATATGTTCCCGCTGACGCAGATACAGATGGCTTCTCTGCTTCGCATACGCTGGAATACTCCTATAGCGCCTGGGCAGTAGCACAATGGGCAAAGCAGCTCAACAAAACCAACGATTACAACCGGCTCATGTACCTTTCCAAAGGCTGGGAAAGGCTCTACGATTCCTCAACAAACTTTATCCGTCCGCGGAAAGTAAATGGTGAATTCATTGAAAACTTCAATCCGCTGCAGGTATGGCGCGGGTTCCAGGAAGGGAATGCCTGGCAGTATACTTTCTATGTACCGCACGATGTAAAAGGCCTGGCGGAAAAATTAAGTCCACCGGTTTTTAGCCGCCGGCTCGACAGTATCTTTGCCATAGCGCAGAAGCTGATATTCGGTGGTGGCAAACAGATAGATGCCTTTGCCGGGCTTGAAACGCTCTATAATCATGGCAACCAGCCCTGCCTGCATATTTCCTGGTTATTTAATGAAATAGGATATGCTTCCTTAACCCAGAAATGGGTGCGCGCCATCCTCAATGATTTTTATGGTACAGAAGGCATTCATGGATATGGCTATGGGCAAGACGAAGATCAGGGTCAACTGGGCGCCTGGTATGTTATCAGCTCCATTGGCCTTTTTGATGTGAAAGGCCTGACCGATACTGCGCCTGCTTTTGGAATAGGGAGCCCGCTGTTCGACAAGGTTACCATTAAACTGAATAACCGCTACTACAAGGGCCGGGAATTTGTTATTGAAACGAAGGACAATAGCAATACAAATGCATACATACAGCAATTAAGACTGAATGGCAAGCCATTGCATGATACGCATATTCCGTTCAAGACTGTTGTGAATGGAGGCAGGCTAACGCTTGACATGGGCAGTGAGGCAAGAGACAATTATCTAAACCGGTAATGGGGTACCCGAACGACTTGGACACTCTTCAACATTCTTGTACACGAAAGCTGTGCTGCTACACGTCCTTAAACGAAAAAAGGAGCGATTGTTCGCTCCTCTGTGATTCCGCTGGGACTCGAACCCAGGGCCCATACATTAAAAGTGTATTGCTCTACCAACTGAGCTACGAAATCATCCCTTAGATTTTCATCGTTCAGGGCGGCGAAATTACATAAATTTATTTCCCTACCAAATTTTCTTTAAAAAAATCTTGATCGCTGATCCAGTACTGCAGCGGCCCACACCCCGAAAATCCGTACCTTTGCGCTTTCAAAAGCCTTTACAGGACGCAGTATTATGATCATCACCACTGGTGACTGCCAACAAACCGCTCCGGCAATACACCAGCCAACAAACAGCGTATTCACCCGGTTTTCCGACCAGGATGCCGCCAACTCCCTGGCGGAAGGGCTCCGCTTCCACCCCAACGCTCCCATCCACCCGCTATGCATCGCCGCTACGGAAGGGCTTCAACGGCACCTCGCTGAACAAACTGAATGGCAACACAATTTCGGATTGGGAAACGGAGGAAACGGCGCTGTTATCGGCAAGATGTTTGGCGTGCTGGCCGTTCGGGCGCGCGACGGCTCGCTGGGCTACCTGGCCGCGTTTTCCGGTAAACTGGCCAACGGGAACCACCACAGCGGGTTTGTGGAGCCGGTGTTCGATGCGCTCACTGCCGGCAGCTTCCTCAATACCGGCATGGCCCGCCTGTCGGAAATCAATGCGGAAATTGCCAAGCTGGAATTGGCAGGCGATCTGGCCGCGGCCGATAAACGCAAGGAAGCCCGCAAATCCCACTCCATCGCCCTGCAACGGAAACTCCACGAGCATTACAACTTCCGCAACAAAACCGGCCGCACGCGGAACCTGATCGATATCTTCGAGGCACATGGCTACAAACAGCCGCCCGCAGGCGCCGGGGAATGCGCCGGGCCCAAACTCCTCCAATACGCCTTCCGCCACCATATGGAGCCCCTGGCCCTCGCGGAATTCTGGTGGGGCCTCTCTCCCAAGTCCGCCACCTGGAAACATGGGGAATTCTATCCACCCTGCAAGGAAAAATGCGCCCCCATCCTGGACTTCATGTTGAGCGAATAATTTTTTTATACTGCTGAACACCCTACTGACATAAGGCTGTCAAAACCCGCCGTTACTTTTGTCAAACAAACAAAAAAACTATCCAAAATGGCACAATCATCAGTATTCCGCGGCATGGCAACCATCACGTTCTTCGCGGCAGATCACGCAGCAGCAAAGCAATGGTACACAGACTTCTTCGGCATAGCACCCTATTTCGATATGCCGGGCTATTTCGAGTTCCGCCTGGGCGATTACCAGCATGAATTCGGCGTCATCGACGCGCGGTACGCCCCTCCGGCCAGGTCATCCGCCACCGGCGGCGCCGTCACCTATTGGCATGTGGATGATATCAAAGCTACGTTCGACCGGCTGCTGGCAATGGGCGCCACGGAATTCGAGCCCATCACGCCCCGCGGTCAGGAAGGCAGCGGCTTCTTCACCGCCTCCGTCACAGACCCCTTCGGCAATATCATCGGCATCATGTCTAACCCCCACTACCTCGAAATCCTCCAGCAAAAAGCAGCCGTATAAAAACAGTAAAGCCGCGCCAATCGTACGATCCGCGCGGCTTTCGTTTCAAATCCGGCTTTACCAGGGCCGCATGGTGCCCGTCAGCTGGAACCCGGAAAAGTACAGAAAAAAGAGAAAACAGTTCATCAGCGTCAAACGCAATACCAGCCAACCTTTCCTGTAATCATCCTTCATCAGGAACCCGAAAACCGACCCGTACATAAACAGGAAAGCCGTCATGAAAAACGGGATGTACAGCCCGATATCTATCTTGCCAAACTGGTGCGTCACCAGCATCATCACCCAACCCACGAGGTACACCAGCACCTGCATGATGTTCAGTTGCGCGGCGATGTAGGTATTGATGAGAAAATGCTCCCAGAAATTGTACTTCCCGCGGCGCATGAACAAAAACGTGATCACGCTCGCGATAGGGATCATGAGGAAAATGAACACGCTGAAATAATGATTGAAAAATCCACCTTTATCCTCCGCCACATAACCGGGATGATATTTTGCGTACGTGCCTGCAATGCCCGCCGAAATGAGCTTCACGAGCAAGGTGCAGATGGTGGACATGATGATCACATACGCAAACGGCCGGAAATATTTCACCCGCTTCCCTTCCAGGTAATCCCTGATCATCCCGCCCGGCCGGGTGAACAGCGATAGTAAGGTGTAGAAAAATCCCTTGTCGACATGAAACACCGAATGCGGAATATCGTGCAGGAAATAATGCGCGTCTATCTTGCCTTCATGGTACGACTGCCCGCAATTCGGGCAAAAATTACCGGCCGCGGCCTTTCCGCAATTTTTACATACGTGGGTTTTGTGCATAGTCTGCCGAAGATAATTAAATCCGACTGATTACAACTCTTCACAATATGAAAGATCGCTCCCCATCCAGCCATCGCAGGCGATCTGGATGCGTTGGGGCGTAATAATTCAGTATTTGTATGTATTATAAGATGTAATTACATACATTTACGTAATTAATATCGGATATGAAAGGCACAAACCTCGGAGAATTCGAAGAACTGGTGCTCCTCACTGTTGCCGCGCTACTCAAGGAAGCGTACAGCGTAGCGATTTGCGACGAGCTGGCCAGCCACACCGGCCGCTCGGTAAAACTGGGCGTGGTACACGCGGTACTGAACCGGCTCGAAGAAAAAGGACTGGTCACCAGCGAACTGGGCGAAGCCACGAAGGCCCGCGGCGGAAAGCGCAAACGGTATTACGAGCTCACCATGCCCGGAAAAGCGGCGCTCATCAACGCCAGGGCAATGCGCGATCAGCTATGGGCAAAGATTCCGTCACTCGCATGGAAAAACGGCTGACATGAAACAACACCAACCGCCCGCCTGGGCGCAACGATTCGTGGAGTGGTATTGCAAACCGGGGCTCGTGGAAGACCTGACGGGCGACCTCCACGAATGTTTCGAACGGAATGTGGCCACCATCGGGCCGCGCCGGGCAAAACTTGTCTACATTATCGATGCGTTCAAGTTCTTCAGAAGTTATACCGTAAGGAAATCCTTATTCGCTCACCTTTTTATGAACAGGACCATGATCGGCAGTTACGTTAAAACTTCGGGGCGCAACATCCTGCGCAATAAACTATTTTCATTCATCAATATTCTCGGACTGGCCATCAGTATGTCTGTCGGGCTGCTGCTGATCGCTTTCCTCCTCGATCTGCGCACCTACGACCGGTTCCATGAAAATGGCGGCCGCATCCAACGGGTCACGAGCATTTTTTCCTCCAACAACGAGCAGGGCGGAAAATTCGCCACCGCATCCATCAAAACCGCCCGGCTCATCCGTGAAAAAGTGGCCGGTATCGAGGCAGTGACCACGATAAAAAACGACTTTTCCGGCGACGCGAAAGTCGGCGGCAACGAGCTTCCCATCAAAGGATACTGGGCGGAACCTTCGCTGTTCCGGGTTTTCACCTTTCCCATGCTGCAGGGCGATCCTGCAACGGCACTAAAAGCCCCCTACTCCATCGTGCTCACGGAATCCGCCGCCACCAAGCTTTTCGGCGACCAGACCGCCCTCGGCAAAGCGATCGAGGTAGATTCGATGGTCTACCAGGTAACGGGGGTCATGAAAGACGTTCCCTTTTTCTCGCACCTCCGGTTCGAAGCACTGGTGTCCCTATCCACCGCCGAACAAATGCAAAACAGCGATCCCGGCTTCGGCGCATGGACGAACATCTGGCCGTATTCCGTTTACCTCCTCCCTTCGAAAAACGCGGACATGGCCGCCATCCGCACGCAGCTCGATGCGCTGGCGAAGGAAGAAAACCTCGCCGACAAAAACACCCGCATCCAGCTGGAACTGCTTCCCTTGTTCGATATCGTGGTCGGCGAAAGCCTCCGCCAATCCGAAGGCGGACCAGGCTTTACGGGGCCGCACCTTTCCCCCACGGTGCTGTGGATACTCGGCGCATTGGCGCTGATCGTGATCCTGTCGGCCTGCTTCAACTACACCAATCTTTCCATCGCTCGGGCCATGCGCCGGGTGAAAGAGATCGGGCTGCGCAAGGCCATCGGCGCGGGGAAGAACGAGGTGCGGCTACAGTTCCTCGCGGAAGCGGTCATGATCTCCATGGCGGCCCTTCTCCTATCCTTCCTCCTGTTCCTGGCGTTAAGACCGTTGCTGATCAACATGGCACCGGAGATGCAGCGCATGGTCAAACTAGACCTTTCACCGGCCATGGTATTGGCTTTCATCGTGTTTTCCGTGATCGTTGGCGTTGTTGCGGGCTTCCTTCCCGCCGTATTCTTCTCGAAAGTGAGCGCCATCAACGCATTCGGCAATGTTTCCCCCGTAAAAACCTTCCGCCACCTCACGCTCCGGCGCGCATTGGTGGTGATCCAATACACGGTAACGCTGATTTTCATTACCACAACCGCCATCGGTTACGTGCAGTATAAAAACATCCTGGCGTTCGATCTGGGGTTCAATACGACGAACATCCTCAACATCAATATGCTGGACAACAAGCCAGATGCCATGCTACAGGCGCTCGGCGAGATGCCTGAAGTGACGGGCGTGTCGCGCTCGCTGATCACCACCGGCGTGGGCAACGCCTGGGGCGGCAATATGAAATACAGGGATTCGCGGGATTCGCAGCTGGTGCTGACCAACCACGTCGACGAAAATTATCTGCCGCTCCACGACTACAAACTCGTAGCCGGCGGCAATTTCGTGGCCCGGCCCGCCAGCGCCGAAGCGGTGAGCGAAGTGATCGTGAACCAGCAAGTCGTGAAGCGGTTCCACATCGCCGGCAACGATCCGCAAAAGGCCATCGGCGAACAGATCACCCTGAACGGCCGGAAAATGACGATCGTAGGCGTGATGCAGGATTTCCACTACGGAAAGGTCGACAACCTCATCGGCCCCGTGGCATTCACACCCTGGACGCCGGAAGACAGGACCATCCTCAGCGCCAAAATCCATGGCGCCGATATGCCGGCCGCGGTCGCCAAAATAGAGGCAGCCTGGCGGCAGACCGACCGCATCCACCCCTTTACCGCCGAATTCTACGACGAAGAGATCGAGCAGGCGTACAGCGAGTTTTCGACCATGATCAAGATCATCGGTTTCCTGTCGTTCCTGGCGATTTCCATCGCATCGATGGGCCTTTTCGGCATGGTGGTGTTTACCACGGAAACGCGGCTCCGGGAGATCGGCATCCGGAAAGTGATGGGCGCCGGCGCGGGGAACCTTATTTTCCTGCTGAGCCGCGGGTTCCTGTCGCTATTGTCTATCTCTGCGTTCATCGCCCTGCCGGCCACGTACCTCTTCTTTAATTTGTTCGTGCTGCCCAATTTCCCCTATCATACGCCCGTGCAGTTCACGGAATTGTTTTCCGGTTTGCTGGTGGTACTGTTTATCGCTTTCGTGATGATCGGATCGCAGACGCTGAAGGCTGCGAGAAGCAACCCGGTAGCGGTTTTGAAGCGTGAATGACACATATCGGTATCAAATAAAAATCCCGTACGGTGTGCGGTTTTTTTGGGCTTATTGAATGACGAGTTTCTGGTGGGTTAATCGGGTTTCCTCTTTTTACCCGGCTACGGGTTTTCACAATAAAAGCCGCCTGGCCCCTTCGGCCCCGGCGGCTTTTTCATATTCGTGTGTTATTTATGTGCCTGTAGGGATGGTGCTACACGATTTCCTCCAGTTTCTTTTTACTACCCAGCACCTGTTCGAACAGTTCGCTGTCCAGCAAATCCTTGATGGATGAAATAACAAAATCCGGCCGGTAGCTGAACTGGCTGATGTCTTCCGCTTTCGTTACCCCTGTGAGGGTAAGCACGGTGGTGAAGCCCATGGTACCTGCGCCGAGGATGTCTGTCCCCATCGTATCGCCGATCATCACGGTCTGGTCGGTGGAAAGGCCCAGTTTCTTGCGGGCCATGCGCATCATGACCGGACTGGGCTTCCCTACGCTGAAAGCCTGTTTTCCGGTGGCAAACTCTACCATCGCCACGAAAGCGCCGCAGCCTGCGCGGTACTTCCCGTTACCGATCGGACAATTGGGATCGAGGTTGGTGGCAATGAGCTTGGCGCCGTTCATGATCATGTTGATCGCTTTGTCGACCGATTCGAGCATGATCGTCCGGCCTTCGCCGATGATGACGTAATCGGGATGATCGTCTACGATCGAAAACCCGGCGGCATGCAGTTCGGCCAGCAATCCGCCTTCGCCGATCACATACGCCGTAGCCTCCGGCGTGCGCGACGCCAGGTAGCGCGCGGTGGCCATACCACAGGTGAATACATCATCGTCTTCCACGTTAAAACCCAGTTTCCGCAGCTTGTAGGATACGTCGCGGTTGGTGCGCTGGCTGTTGTTGGTGAGGAAAAGGAAGGGGAACCCCTGTTCCCTTAATTGGTTGATAAACTCTACTGCACCGGGAATAGGTTCCGAGCCCCGGTAAATGACGCCGTCCATGTCGATTAGAAATCCTTTCTGATCCATAATTTTGGTTTTATGAAAGCAGACGTACCACTTGGCTTGCAGGCATGAAATCATCCCCCGCCGAAGCGTACCGTCCAGCAAAATGAAATGCGAAATCAGAATTGGTCCGTGGAGATTAAAAAGGCGAGCATGGCCCTGTAATTGGCTCCTGGATGGAGATCGGGCCTGATGATCTCAAATATACAACAATAGTTGAAACGTAATAATTAAATTTTTTATCAGCTAAAATGATTTGCCTGCATTAGCAATCGCGACGAATGCATAACTTCGTATATCCGTTACATATAGTATCATCTATTTACATGACGGTTACCCACCGTTCCCCCATCCTTTTCCGGCATTACAATATTGCAACCGATTGTGATCGCCAATCCGCCAGACAAAGCCCCCTGGGTTCGGTAATACAATGTTAATGCAGGCCATTCCGGCGCGGCCTGTCAGGAAATATCCTGAAATTTGTATTCGTCATACCCCTCCGCCCTCCCGGCAGGCGCAGCCGTTTTCCGACCTATCCAAAGCGCCGAATGAAAAACCCGGACATGATCATCGTTCACGTAAAACTGGTATCATATGTCTAGGTCACTATCAAACACCTCTCCTTCCCGCCGCGATTTTCTCGGACAGGCTGCCATAGGTGCAGCCGCATTGGGCCTTGGCTGGCTCGCATCCCCCCTGCCCGCGGTTGCCGCAGAAACCGCCATGCTGGCCGATGCGGCCGACGATTGGTTCAAAAAGATCAACGGCAAGCACCGCCTGCTGATCGATTCCCCGCGGCCGCACAGTATTTTCCCGTTCGCCTGGCCGAAGGTTTTCCTCATCACCAATTCCATGACCGGCACGCCGGAAAAAGAATGTTCGGTAGTGGTGGTGTTGCGGCATGATGCGATCCCTTACGCCATGAAGACCGATTTATGGAGCAAGTACAAGTTCGGGGAAATGTTCAAGGCCGACGATCCCGCCACACAAGCCCCCTCTCTCCGCAATCCCTTCTGGCAGCCGGGCCCCAATGATTTCAGCGTGCCGGGCGTAGGCCCCGTGGAAATCGGCATCGATCAGCTCCAGAAAAGCGGCGTCATGTTCTGCGTCTGCAACATGGCCATCACGGTGTATAGCGCCGTAGCGGCCACGTCTATGGGCATGGACGCCGAACAGGTACGCTCCGAATGGCTGGCGGGCGTGCTCCCGGGCATCCAGGTGGTGCCCTCGGGCGTATGGGCCATCGGGCGCGCGCAGGAAAAAGGCTGCGCCTACTGCTTCGCAGGCTGAGCCATGCATCGCAGTTGGATCGTTTCGGCGCTGATGTTGGCGCTCATGGCCTGCCGCCGGCAACACCACGGCCCGCCGGCAGTCTGGTTACCGCCCGATACCGCCACCATCGCCCGATCGCCCGAGGGCGATGAAATCCGCTATGGCCGGGCGCTCGTCATGCATACGGCAAAGTTCTTCGGGCCGGAGGGCTCCCTGACGACATCCGCCAACGGCATGAACTGCCAGAATTGCCACCTCGCGGCCGGCACCGCGCCCTGGGGCAACAATTTCTCGGCGGCATGGGCCACCTATCCCAAATACCGCGACCGCAGCGGCAGCGTGGAATCTTTGGAGAAGAAGATCAACGACTGCTTCGAAAGGAGCCTCAACGGCCGGCCCATCGACAGCACCGGCCCCGAAATGAAGGCCATGGTGGCTTATATGCGATGGCTGGCGGGCAAAGTACCGCGCGGTGAGCGCCCCGCAGGCAGCGGCATCACGCAACTGCCCTGGCAACCGCAGGCCGCCGATCCCGCACGCGGAAAACTCGTCTACATCCGCCTTTGCAGCACCTGCCACGGGGCAGACGGCCAGGGCAAAAAGGCCGGCGCGGAATTCCTATACCCACCGCTGTGGGGCCAGCAAAGCTTCAATACCGGCGCAGGCATTTTCCGCATCAGCAAAATGGCCGGGTACATTTATAACAACATGCCGCAGGGCACCACCTGGCAAGCGCCGGTACTCACCATCAACGAAGCGTGGGACGTAGCCGCATGGATCGTTTCACAGCCGCGGCCCTACAAAGCCTACCCGGCCGATTGGCCCAACATCGCCACCAAACCGCCCGATCACCCGTTCGGCCCCTACGCAGATTCTTTTTCCGAAACCCGGCACAAGTATGGCCCGTTCGGGTCCATGCTGCCGGCATCATCCGTCAAACCATAAACGCAAACATCATGAAAACGCTGCTTTCCATACTCCTGCTGCTTTCCGGCACCTGTGCCATCGCGCAGGACGCACCGTACAAAGTAGTTTTCGATCTCACCAGTAAAGACCCCGCCACCCACCAGGCCGTGGTAAGGCAGGCCAAAAGCATCCTCGACATGCGGCCCGACGCGCAACTGGAAGTGGCCATCTACAGCGAGGCCATCCCCTTCGTCTGCAAAGAAAAATCGACCCTCAAACCCGAGCTGGAAGCCCTCCTGAAAACCGGCCGGATCTCCTTCAAAGTCTGTGGCGAAACCATGAAACGCAAACAGGTAAAGCCTTCCGACCTCATCGATGGCGTGAGCGTTGTGCCGGATGCTATCTACGAGATCATTTCCCGGCAGAAGGAAGGCTGGGGATACATCAAAGTAGCGCAATAAAGCCATAAAAAAAGGCTGACCGAAAATGCGGCCAGCCGATTACATCGTTATACTAGTTTATCAATCTACTTGTTGAACTCGATCGTCCGCGACGTCATCCGGCCGGAGCCGGTGAGCACGAGCTTGTCGGGATGCAGCTCCACCACGCCATACGCATTCTCACTGTTCGTTTCCACCATTCCTTCCGCGATGATGCAGGGCAATGTTCCCAGCATGCAGAAACCACCTTTATGATGATGGCCCGCCAGCAACGCTTTTACGCAGCTGTACCGGGCCAGCAGGGCCACGATTTCGCTGTCGTTGAGCGCGGTCAGGCCTTCGGCGTAGCCCAGCGGGTGGTGCGACAAAATCAGCACGTTCTCCCCTTTCCGTTGCGCCTCATCGAGCAAAGCCTTCAACCATTCCATCTGCCGGCTGCTGATGCCGCCGTTGTACTCTTCGCCATTGCGGCCGTTCGTGGCTTTGATCCTGTCCATCATCCCCTCCAGTTCCTTTTCCCGGAAAGTGCCTTCCACATTGGAATACGCCGCCACTTCATTGGTGTTCAGCATCACGAAGCGCCAGTTCCCTTTTTTGAAGGAATAATATTCGGCGGGCATGCCGAGCACCTTGTACAGGGAATCGTTTTTCCGGATGCCTTTGTAATCGTGGTTGCCCGTGGTATTGTAGACGTGTTTGCGGAATTTGCGCAGCTCCTTCAAAACGGGTGACAGGTCTGCCGCGTTCCGGTCGGTTATATCTCCCAGGTTGACGAGGAAGGGCATTTGCTGCCGGTTCAGGTCGGCAACGGCATTTTCGAGTTTCTGGAGGGAATTGCGGTACGCCCTCGTGCCGCGGGTTTCCACATCGGCATACTGGATATCGGCGATCAGCCCGAACTTTATCACCTGCCCCCGGCTTTGCCAGGAGGTCAGCAGCAACACCATGATCGCGAAATATTTCAACATTGGTTTCATATACAGTTTGATTTAGCGTTTACCAGCCTGGATTGGGCGTCAGTTTCGGGTTGAGGGTGATTTCGTTGAGGGGGATGCACTCCAGGTAATCCCGGTTTTCCTTGAAGCCGTAGCCGTTGGGAATGGCGGTGGCGTAGGGATCGAGGAAGCCGTCGGCGTCCGTTTTATAGTTGATCGTTCTGCCCGTCCATTCGTTTTTGTCGAACGGATACCCCTGCGGCCGTTTCCCTTTCAGCAGCTTATGCGCCGCCCAGCGGCGGATATCGTCGTACCGGAAGCCCTCGGCCCCCAGCTCCACCGTGCGCTCGCGGCGGATCTCATGCAGCTCGTCAGACAGTGCGTACCCGTAATCCGCGTACCTGGCGCGGTTGGCATCGCCCTGCACCTTGAACGCCGGCATTCCCGCCCTTGCCCGCAACAAATTAATGGATTTATCGTAGTCTACGGACTCGTTCAGTTCCGCCTTCGCTTCCGCATAGTTCAGCAAAGCTTCCGCATACCGGAACACGATGGCGCCGGTTTCGCAGCTGGTATTCCAGGAAACGCCGCTGCCGGCCTGCGGATCTTTCGGATCGTTCCCTTTCCTGATCTGGAAACCGGTGTTGTTCAGCGTTTCGCCGGATTTATCGAGGAAGGGCGCGGTGAATACACCTTTGCCGAACCCGTTGTCCCACATCACGCCGCCAGGCACCCACACTGTTTGCGACAGGCGCGGATCGCACTCCTGCCCTATTTTCGTGAGGAAAGCATTCCCTTTCACCGTTTTGCCGGTATTGAAATAATCATACGCGTTGCCGCTCCGGTCGAGGTAATTGTACACCTGCTGCATCGTCATGGAAATGCCTGCCGTCCGGTCGGAGACGTAAATCTGGAACGAATGTGAAAGTTGCAGGTTGACGGAATACGCCTTCCAGAGGATCACTTCCCGGCTGGCCGCCTGGTTCACGAGCGAAAACAGCATGCGGTAGTCGTTATCTGTATCGCCGGTGGAATACAGCGCGCGGTTGTAAACGGGTTTCATCAGTTCTTCCGCGGCGGCCACGGCTGCGCGGAGGTATTTGTCCGGATCCGCGCCGGCGGTACCAAACGGCGTGCCTTTATGGTATTTCTGCCAGGTACCCTCGTACAAGGCCACCCTGGATTTGAACAGGAGCGCCGCTTCCTTGGACAGCCGGTTGTTGCCGCCATCCACTTCCTTGAGCGGTTTGAGGAATTCCGCGGCTTTGTCCAGGTGCCACAAAATGGAATCCACCACCTGGGTCCGCGGATCGCGGGGCTTGAAGAGGCCGGGGTCGTCCATTTCCAGCGGACCGGTATACCAGGGTACGTCCCCATAGGCTTTCACCTTATCGAAATACAACCAGGCTTTGAAGAAATGCGCTTCGCCGACGAACTGCTGGTATTTCGGGAAAGGGTCTTTGCATTTGCCGTAATTCTTGAAGAAAACGTTCACGCTCCTGATTTTGGCCCAGCTCCAGTTGCCGGTGGCGGTTACGGGTTGATTGGTGCCATTCCACAACGTGGAGGGCGATGCAGCGATCTGCACGTCGGAACCGCGGGTGCCGTCCCAGCCGATGAGCCCGAGGTAACTGCCAACGGTGCCGAAGGATGGGAATTCCGGGTAAAACTGGAGGGTATATTTTTCCAGGTCGCTCGCCGTCTGCCAATATGCTTCGTTATCGATCTGGGTGAGCGGCGGCCTGTCCAGGAAGTTTTTATTGCAGGAAAATGCGGTGAGCAGGATGCTGAAAGCGGTTATATGGATCAGGTATTTTTTCATTGTCGATGTTTGAATGGTCTGTAATTGCTTTCGGTGTACCGGTTAAAACGAAACGTTCAGCCCGAACGCCCATATCGCCTGCGTGAACATGCTTTTACCCGCGCCGAACTCGCCGAGCGAAGCGGTTTCGGGATCAAACCCTACCGGCAGGCCGGTGATCGTCCAGATATTTTCGCCGGAGAAAAACGCCCTTACCCTTTTCAGGTGGAGGGTTTTGAGCACCGATGCCGGCAGCGTATATCCCAGCTGGGCGTTTTTCAGCCTGGCATAGGCGCCGTTCTGGAGGTAACGCGTTTGCACCTGCTGGTTCTTCGCGTATTGGGTGGCATTGCTGTACGGCCGCGGGAACCAGGATTCCGTGTTCACGCCCAGGCCGGAATAGGCGGAGGCTTCAGCGTCACGGTAGTAATCCATGTGATGGGGGAACAGGCTCGATTGGTTCCATTGGTTGAAGCCCCAGAAAATATTCCCGCTCAGCCAAAGGTCGCGCTTACCGGTACCCTGGAAAAACACCCCCACATCGAAGTTCCTGTAGTTCGCCGTCAGGTTCAGGCCAAACTGGTACCTGCTGGTGGTATTGCCGATCACGCGGAGATCGCCATGGTCGTTCACGGTGTTTTTCCCGTTGTTGATGACATGGTCGCCGTTCAGGTCGCGGTACTCCACATCGCCCGTGCGCCAAACCTGCCCGTTGATGAAAGCCTGCGATTTGGCGGTGTTGATGGCATCTGCCCGCTCCTGCGTCTGGATGAGCCCCATCGTTTCATATCCCCAGATCTCCCCTACCCGCTTGCCGGGGTAATCGGTCGTGAGAATGCCCGTGGGATTGGGATATTGGGTCACCACGTTGAAATAGTCGAACACGTTCGCCGATACGGAGAAATTGAAATCCGACCCTATTGTCCCTTTGTAAGTGATGGCCGCGTCCCAACCCTGCGTTTTCAATTCGGAATTGTTTTCCTGCGGAACGGCGGCCCCCAGCACCAGGGGCAATGCTTTCGAAGGCCCGAGGCGGTCGAAGGTCAGGCGTTGATAATATTCGAATTCGATTTGCAGCTTATTGTCCAGCAGTCCGAATTCCATGCCCAGGTTGGTGGTGCGCGACGATTCCCAGGTCAGGTACTGGTTCACGAGGTTCGGCGATCCTGTGTAAGCGGGCCGCTTGCCGTTGAGGATCCATCCCAGGTTGGTGTTCACGCCGATGAGGGCAAGGTCCTGATAGGCGGAAACGCCCTGGTTCCCCAGCATCCCCCACGAAGCTTTCAGCTTCAGGTAAGGGACGTAATCGGCCACCGGCTCCCAGAATTTTTCGCGGGACACGTTCCAGCCCGCGGAAAGGGACGGGAAGAACCCCCATCGCTTGCCCTCCGCGAATTTCGAAGTGCCGTCGTACCTAACATTCGACTCCAGCAGGTAACGGTCTTTGTAATTATAGTTGAACCGCGCGAAATACCCTTTGGTAGCCCAGTGCGACAAATCATCCGCCGCCTGCATATCCCCCGTTGCCGTGGTGATGGAAGGCACTTCCGACGTAATGAGCTCGCGCTTGAGGCCGCTGAGGAAATCGTAGTTATTGGATTCCTGCTGGTATCCCAGCATCACTTCGATATGATGATGCAGGCCGATGGTTGGCTTGTAGGACGAAAACAGGTTCAGCGCCTTATATGTCTTGTTGGCTTTGTTTTTCGAGATGGACGACGGTACCGTCAGCGAAATGGGCACCAGCGTTCCGTCTACCTGGTCTTCGTACGCCACGAGGTTCAGTCCATCGTAGTTGTTCACCGTATAATCGATGGAATAATCCGCATTGATGCTCCAGTTTTTCAGCGGCCTGATCTCGGTGGCGATGCGCTGCAGCAGGTTGTTGTCCGTGAATTTCTCGTACCCGGCGCGCATTTGCGGCACCCGTGACAGTTGGGAATAATACCCGTTGGGGGATTTCAGGAACACTTCGGGATGCGTCCTGAATATCTGGTGGATGATCATGCCATATCCACCTTCACCGTTGTAAATGGGCCGGTCGCGCACTTCGTTGGTGATGCGGGTGTTGGAACTGATTTTCCACCAGTTGTTGATATTGGCGTCCAGTTTGGCGTTCAGGTTATAGCGATGGTATTTGTCGTCCACCATTTGCAACGGCCCCTTTTCCGACGCATGGCCGGCGGAAAGGAAGTAGGCGATCTCTTTGGAGCCGCCGCGCAGGGAAAGGTTTTCCTGCGTGCGGTTGCCGGAGCCGTAATGGATATCGATCCAGTCGTTGTTGCCGTTGGATAGCTGGTAGGCCGACCATTTCGAAGGATTCGTGGCGTCGGGTACCGTTTCGGGCAGACTGGGGTCTTTGATCCGGGCGATGATGCGATCGATGGTGGATTCGGCGAAAAGGCGCGCCACGCCCTGGTTGTCGTGCATTTCGTTGATGGCGCGTACGAACGTGTACGAATCCACCATTTTCGGTTTCCGGATGATGGACGTGGGGCCGCCGTTCACGGAGAAATCCACCTGGGGCTTCTGGTTCATTTTACCGGATTTGGTAGTGATGAGCAGCACGCCGTAAGGTGCGCGGGCACCGTAGATCGCGGCCGCAGCCGCATCCTTGAGTACCGAGATATTTTCGATGGTATTGGGATCGAGGGTGTTGATATCGCCTGCGGTACCGTCGATCAGCACATAAGGCGCGCCCTGGCCGCGGATCTGCACGGAAGGGGCCGCGCCCGGCTCGGCACCGCGGTTGCCGTAGGCGATGGTTACGCCCGGAACGGTGCCGTACAATGCCTGCGATACGTTGCTGACCGGGCGGTTCTGCAGCTTCGCGCCGTCTACCACCACTACCGAACCGGTGAGGTTTACTTTTTTCTGAGTGCCATATCCCACTACCACCACTTCACTCAAACTGGAATTTTTCGAATCCGACAATTTGACCATGATGGAGTTATTGTCGGCTTCCTTTACCAGCTGGTTTTTCAGGGTTTGCGGCTCAAAACCGATATGGGTAAAGGTGAAGGAGTAGCGGCTGTTGGCATTGAGCCGGGTGAAAACGAAAATACCGTTCTCGTCCGTTACCGTGATGAATTGTTGCGTGGTATCCTGATCGTTGCGGACCCTGACGTTCACACCGGGAATGGGGCTGGATTGTTCGTCGAGCACAGCCCCGGTAACTTTCGGTTGCTGCTGTGCCTGCACAAGCAGCGGGATAAAGAGTAGCAATAGCATCCCCGCTCCGCAAAAGCGGTGAATCTTTTTAATGATTTTCATGTAGCGTGATTTTAAAAAATTATTCTTTGAACTGCTGGTTGATATGTAATGGTGTTCTACTTTATGCTCATGATCCTGAATCCTGTGCTGTCTTTGATCACCTGCAACTGGTTCATCCTGCAGATAACGGCCAGCATTTTGGCGGCATCGTCTTCCGGTGAAATAGTGCCCGTGAAATATTTATGCGCAATGTCTTCCCTGTTGTACCGGATCTTCACATGGAACATCATTTCCATTTCGCTGAAAAGTGCTTCCAGCGAGGTGCCGGAGTATTGTATCTCCCCGGGCCCGGCCGCAGGCTTGCCTCCGGCAGTCTGTGCCGCTTTCACGATACGGATGCCGCCATTCGCATTTTCCACCGCCAAACCGTTGACGGCCGTAAAGATGTGCAGGATGGCAGACAGGGAATCGCTGACGCTGAACCGGCCGGTGAAATACATGCGCTCCATCTCGCTGGTGTTGTAGATAATGCGCTGGTGGAAGAGGCCGCCGAGGATGTCGAACGCATCGTTGAGCGGCACGTTGTCGAACGTCAGCATGCTCGCTTTGCCCGCGGCCATGGCGCCCTGTGCCACTGCTTTGCCGGTATTGTCCGTTCTCACGGGCGCGATGGCGATGCCGTCGATCTGAAGGTTGACGAAGCACTGCTCGCCCGGTAAAAGGACAGCTGGTAAAACCTGGGCGTTCTTGCTGAGGTATTTGACCATCACCTTGCCTTCGTACAGCTGCACGTTGACGTTTTTCTGGGAATGGTCTACCAGGAACCGCGTTCCCAGCGCCGTGGTGGCGATGTTCCCCGAATACACGGTAAACGGGTGCCCGGGATCGGTGGCCACGTCGAAAATGGCTTTGCCGGACAGCAGGTGCACCGTCCTGTTCTGCGTAAAGTCTGCGCTGTATCGCAGGGTGGTGTTCGGGTACAGGGTCACGGAGGAGCCATCGGGCAACCGGAACGTGCTGGCGGTTCCTGAATGGTTCTGCGCTACCAGCGAAGCGGCGTTTGCCGGAACGTGGGCGGTATAGGGGGCCGACGGGAAGTAGTTCCCGAAATATGCGCCCGCCGTAACCAGCAGCAAAATGCTGGCGGCGATGGCGACCGCCGTGTACAGCTTCCGGTAGACCGTCCGCTTCCGCGTAGCGGCTTCCACAGGCTGCCAGATCTCCTGTTTCAGGGCCATATCGCCGGCCGAAGCAGCGGCGCCAGGCTGCTCCCACTCCTCCTGCGGCAGGAACGTGTGCAGCAGATCGGGGTCAGACGCGAGGTATTCCTCCACGATGGCGGCTTCTTCCCGATTGCATTCATTATTGAGAAATTTCCTGATCAGTTCCTGTTTGTCCATATTTCTTAGCAGCGATACTATACATAAGTACGCTGAATAATCAAGAGTTCCCTATCCGGTTAAAAAAATTAATTCATTTCCTGGACGATGTGTGAAATGACGGCGAGGTAAATGGAGGTCTGGAGGATTTTGCGCAGCTGGATATTGGCTTTCACGAGCTGGCTGTCGACCGTTTTGGTGGAGATGCCCAGCAGTTCGGAGATTTCCTTGTAGGAGTATCCATAAATGTGGCGAAGCTCGAATATTTCTTTCCGTTTGGGCGGAAGGGTTTTCAGGGCGGATTGCACGTCTGTCCGCATTTCGAAGGCGGTGTCTGCCGACCCGGGCATGGCGATATCGGGGAGTTCGGCAAAATCCGGGAAGTGCTGGCGTTTGCGGGCTTCCTGGCGGAGCCAGTCGATGAAAACCTGTTTCGTTTTCCGGAAGATCTGTTCGTTGAGGGGCACGTCTGTGGCCAATGTGGCGCGGTATTTCCATACCTTGATAAAAACCAGCTGGGTCAGGTCTTTGGCAGCTTCGGGACTATGGGTTTTCCTCACCAGGTAATCGTACACTTTCTCCCAGAACATCCCGAAAACGTCCGTGAAGGCCGAGTAATCCCCTGATTGTAAAGCCACTACTCTGTGCGCGTCCATAGTTTATTGCTTGTGTGCGGATTTCGAAGAAAAGTGATCGGTAACGTGCGATATAGAACTGCCGGGGCAAGTTAGTATTTATAAAATGCTTATCTAATTTCCGGGCGGTTTATTAATATTAACTTAACAGGCTTACAGGCATTTAAAACAAATACGAATCAAAAAACACTAGTTGCAAATTCTGGTTGTGCTGATGTACGAACGAATGTAGAAAAAATTATTTATTCCTGCAGAAGAGGCGCCATAAAGTTTCCGGAAAACGCCTTTCAAACCATGGATAACCCGTTCATTTTTATTATCTTGTGAAGATTTACAGGAAACCGTTCCTGCTATTCATTTTCCCCAATTTCGGGGGTATCGGAAGTATGCTTTTGACCATTATATATTTAGTATTGATCAGCTTTCTCGCCACGCTGGTCCGTTCTACTTTCGGGTTCGGCGAATCGCTGATCGCCGTTCCGCTTTTCGTGCTTTTCATTCCCCTTTCCGTGGCCGTTCCCTTATCCGTGCTGATGTCGATTTTCGTGGCGGCGGTGGTGGTGGTGCAAGACCATAGGGCCGTTCATTTCAACAGTGCCAAATGGCTTATCCTGTACGCCTTGCTGGGTATTCCCTTCGGGCTGCTCATTATTTCGTACGGGAATGAATATTGGGTGAAGATCGGGCTGGGCGCGCTCATCATCGGGTACAGCATTTTCGCATTGCAGGCGAAGCAGACCGCAAAGCTGGAGCACGACAGTCCGTTCTGGCTGTTCATATGCGGGTTTCTATCCGGCGTTTTGGGCGGTGCTTACGGGATCAACGGGCCGCCGCTGGTGGTTTACGGCAACAAAAGGGGCTGGAGCGCGCAGCATTTCAGGGCTACGCTGCAAGCTTACTTTCTGCCGGCGAGCCTCATTGGTGTGGTGGGATATGCGGTGCAGGGGATGTTGGGGTGGACGGTTTTGCGATACTTCCTCATCTGTCTGCCGGCCATGCTCCCGGCGATTTTCCTGGGCAAATACCTCAACCGGAAATTACAGGGCAACGCCTTCTACAAGTATGTGTATGGTGGATTGATCGCCATCGGAGCCTTGCTGATATTTTTCACGATGACCGGGTTGGCGAAGGAACTCCATTAACGGAAAGGCATATCGTTCCGGATGTGCCTTTTTTATTTCAGAAAAACCCAATGTATTACGGCATGGCCTGTTTCCGCCCCATCGCGATGAAAGCGATGGCGAAAAAGGAATGGATCACCACGAAAACATAAGTTGCGGGCCGCGCATGATGAAAAAGCCCCCAGATATCCAGCAGGGCGATCGTCGAAAAGCCAACGATGTTGCCCATCACGATCGCGCTCCGCGCCCGGGATGGTGGTTCGTTCCGCGCTATCCAGTCCAGCACGGCGATGCCCAGCAACGGGCTCCCGAACACCCGCAAATAAGCGATCAGCGCAGGTGAAGGATCGGCGGGTACCGCCCCCACCCCGAAAACCTCCGGTACCAGGATGAAGCCCAGGCCCGCGATCACCAGGTAAACCGAGGCCATGATCAACAGTGCTTTCAGTTTCATATGCGGTGTATTCCGGCGGGGAACGCATGTCATCGATCAAAACGTTCGCAGTAACATGCGTCGTTACCGGTAAAAATGGAGAATGGTAAAAATGACGAAGTCATCCTACTTAAAATTATCGAATTAAATCGACAAAATATCGCCTCAGGTAACAGCAATAACGATCTTTCCCTTCACTTTCCCCGTACCGAAATACCGGAACGCATCCGCCGTTTCCGCCAACGGATATTCCCGGTCTATGACCGCCTGCAGCTGCCCCGTTTCGAACAGGTGCGATAACAGGTCGAGATCTTCCCGGTTGGGACGGTAGCCCATGATCCCCAGCTTCCGGCCGGAGCCTGCGGAAATCAATTTAGACAGCACCATCATCTGGAACAGCAGCCAGCCCATGGACCCGCCGATCATGGAGAAAGTGCCCCCGGGCCGGAGCGCCCTTTTATAATCGGCGACCGACCGGTGCGCGATCACGTCGAGCACTTTATCGTATTGCTGGCCGGTACGCGTATAGTCTGCCACCGTATAGTCGATGCAATGATCGGCCCCCAGTCCGCGCAGCATGTCGAATTTGGAAGCCAGGTCTACGCAGGTCACCTCCGCACCGATGGATTTGGCGTATTGCAGCGCCAGCGTGCCTACGCCGCCGCCGGCACCGTTGAGCAGGATGCGCTGACCAGGTTGTACGGGCCCGAAGTGCCGCAACCCCTGCAAAGCCAGCAAACCGGCCTGGGGCAAGGCTGCGGCCTGCGTGAAAGACATGGCGGGCGATTTCCTTGCCAGCAGTTTTCCCTTCGCGACAACATATTCCGCAAACCCGCCGAACCCGCTCTCCGCGATATCGCCGAACACTTCATCGCCCGGCCGGAAATCGCGGACGTTTTTCCCTACCACCTCCACCGTTCCGGCTACGTCTGCACCCAACACCGGGCACCGGGGCTTGCGCAAACCGCCGATCAGCCGCACCAGGAACGGCTTTCCCAGCAACAGGTCCCAGTCCCACGAATTGATAGACGCGGCGTGGACTTTCACCAGCACTTCATCATCTTTGGGAACGGGAATGGGAATTTCCTGCATCTGCAACTGGTCTGGGGAGCCATATCGATGGTAGCGGATCGCTTTCATGGGAAGTATAGGTTGCTGCGTTAAGTTTATTGCCATAAATATAACGGAATGCGTTGAATCGCGGTATGCGGAAATTTTCTTTCACCGGGCAGCCTGCATTTTAATCAACGGCAAAAACAGCGGCAGGATAGGGATAAATTTATCCCTATCCTGCATGTCCCGCAGGGGTGGTATCTTTGATTAAAATCAATTGCGAGATGTATCAGAAAAAAATACCCGAGTTGCTGGATTGCGGATTGTCGGTAGCGATCAAAGTGGTGGGCGGAAAATGGAAGGCCTGGGTCATCGACTGCATCCGGCGCGGCATCCGGCGCCCCAGCGCCATTCATCGGGAGATGCAGGCCGTGAACCCGCGGATCGTTAATCTCCACCTGAAGGAGCTGGAAGAGCTCGGCATCATTTACAAGGAGATCTTCGCGGAAGTGCCTGCCCGTGTGGAGTACCGGCTCACGCCCGTAGGAATGAGCATCCTGCCCGTCATGGAGGCGCTGGAGCAATGGGGCAATGAGAACAAGGAGTACGTTAATCGCCACCAGGCCGGCTATGCGCCCGGCAACTGTGCCCTGCTCCAGGAAACTAACTGACCTTTCTCAGCACTTTTATGATAGCGGCGTGCTCTTCCTTGCCATAACCCGCGTCTATCGCCCGTTGGAAGAGATCGGCGGCGAACAGCGGCAGCTCCTTGCTGATGCCCGCTTCTTCGGAATGCTGCACCAGCAGGTGGAGATCGTGGCCCGTGGTGTCTACGGTGCTTTCGGGATTACTGAAGCTGTTCTTTTCGATCACGCGGCCCATATGCTTCGATTCTACGGCCAGCATGGGCGATATATCGTGGATCAGTTCCCCGAACTTTTCCGCGCTGAAGCCTTCGTTTTCCGCGATCAGCGCCCCATGCACGAACCCGATCCAGCTGCCGGCCAGGTATGACAGCGCCGCCGCGAAGAGCACGGCGGAAAGTCCGGGCTCGGCGCCGAGGTAACTGAGGTTGCCCAACGCACGCAGCGCATTTTCCTGCGCTGTAAAGCCGGCTTCGTTCCCGCTGATGGTAAGCGTGGCTTCATCTGTACCGATCTGCCGCGGCCAGGCGAGGATGTCGCCGTTCAGGAGCGTGGCACCGTGCCGGCCGGCCCAGGCTTCCAGCTCACGGGCCTCTTTGGGGGTGCCGGTACTTAACTGCACGAGGGTTCGGCCTTTCAGCACACTTTCTACTTCAGGTGTTTTGATGATCTTATCGGCCGTTTGATAATCCGATACACAGATCACCGTCAGCTCATTGGCGGCAATGGCGGCAGCCGCGCTGGCAGCTGCGATCGCTCCTTTTTCGACGAATGCGTTCACCTTATCCCTGTTCCGGTTCCAGACGGTCACCTGCCATCCTTTGGCGATGAAAGCCTGCGCGAGCGCCGAACCCATGGAGCCCAATCCTATCACTGTTACTGTACCTTTCATTTGATTTATTTTTTTGTTTACAGGAGCAAAACTAGGACAGGCCGCAGGTTCCATCAATACGGGATAAAAGATTCAGCTGGGGGAAAAATTTGTCCCTGTGCTGCATCGGTCCGGGACTTGAAAACCGGTAGGCGCGGTTGTTAACCCGAAATTCCCTATTTTCGTTTTCCCTGATAATACTAATCTCACCTCGCCCTCTTAATTACACGCATCATGACCACCAAACAAAAACTGCGCGAGGCAGAACACATCGCCGAACAACTATTTGCCGCCGCCGAAAGCCGCGGGCTCATCGTTGCCGGCAAAACGGAAAACCAGCTCAACACGGAGATCTTCCAGTTGGCCGACGAGCTGTTCGGCATCAAGAAGTACTGGCATAAGCGCATCATCCGCAGCGGGCCCAACACCCTGCATCCTTACAAGGAAAATCCGCCCGACCTTCTCCTGCAAAACGACGACATCCTCTTTTTCGACTTCGGGCCCATTGTGGAAGACTGGGAGGCCGACCTGGGCCGTACCTACGTCATCGGTAACGATCCCCACAAGCTCCGCCTCAAACGGGATATCGAAAATGCCTGGCAAACGGCCAAAACCTGGTTCCACCAGCACAGCACGCTGAGCGGCGCGGATTATTTTCACTATGTGGCTTCGCTGGCGGAACAAAAAGGATGGACTTTCGGCGGTGAAATAGCCGGCCACCTCATCGGCGAGTTCCCCCACGAGCGGCTGGAGCCCGGGAACTACGGGCTGTACGTGCACCCGTCCAACCACAACGACATGTTCGCCCCGGATGCCAACGGCCAGCCCCGCGAGTGGATACTGGAGGTCCATTTCGTGGACCGCGACCGGCAGATCGGCGGGTTCCACGAACAATTGCTCACCTGATCCAAATCGTGCCCATGCAAACCCTGGTGATCATTTGCGGCGTTTACAGCCTCGGCTTCGCCGGCTTCCACATTGCCTTCTGGAAACTGTTCGGCTGGAAGAAAGACCTCGGCAACCTGCGCTTTTACAACAAAGCCATCATGCAGATCCTGAACCTCCGCCTGATCTACGTTTTCGCGTTCACGGCGGCCGTGTGCTTTATTTTCCCCCGCGAACTGGCCACCACGGCGCTGGGCAAAACATTCCTCGCCGGAAACGCCCTCTTCTGGCTGGGCCGCACCATCGAGCAGTTCATTTTCCTGCAGCACAACAGCCGGATGGTCCGGATACTGACGGGTATCTTCATCCTGGGGTTCATCCTGTTTCTCCTTCCTGTTATCTTTTAAAAACCTGATTATATGTCTGATTATATCATAAGGCCCGCCACCAAAGCCGATCTCCCGGCGCTCCTCGCGGCAGAGCAGGCCATCATCGCCTGGGAGCGCCCGTTCGATCCCGGCCTCGCCAAAGACCCTATTTCCTATTACGACCTGGGCGCTATGATCGGCCGGGAAGATGTGCTGCTCATCATGGCGGAAATCGACGGTCAGTTGGCAGGCACCGGCTACATCCTGCGCCGGGCCAACAAACCTTATGAAACCAATAGCCATCATGGTTATATCGGTTTCATGTACACGGCGCCGGAACATCGCGGCAAAGGAATCGCCACTGCCATTATTGCGCGGTTGCGCGGGTGGGCGGTGGAGAAAGGATTGAAGGAAATCCGGCTGGACGTGTACGACGAAAACGCCAGCGCCGTGCGCGCCTACGAGAAAGCGGGGCTTAAAAAGGTGTTGGTGGAGATGCGGATGGATTGCTGAAACACGGCTGCAATGGATTTGTAAAAGTTCCGCCGAAATGCTAGTTTAACAGCCGAAACAAGCCAAATGACAGAAAAAAAACTACACGATTTAACCGATGCCGAACTTTTACAGGTTGCCCGGAAACTGAAAGCAACCGCCATCATGAATGCAGTACTGATAGGTTTTGTAGTGGGCGTCCTGGTCTACAGCCTCATGAGAAACAAATTCGGGTTCCTGACGCTGATACTTTTCTTCCTGGCGTATAAATTGATCAACAATTCGAAATATAATCGTAAAGAGGTGGAGGAATTGTTGAAAGAGCGGAATTTGAAATAACTTCGTAATCAACTCAATACAAAAGCCGCGCAGATCCCAAATTTCGCGGCTTTTGTATCTTCATCGTTCAAAGGAAATCCGGCATCAAAAAATTTTCCCCATGAACATCGAGGAACAAATCGAAAACTATATCGCCAGCCAACCCGAACCCAAGCGCAGCGACATGCAAGCTTTGCACACGTACATACTGCAACTGTTGCCGGGTTGCAGATTGTGGTTCCTCGATGGCAAGAACAGCGAAAACAAAACTGTGTCCAACCCCAATATCGGATACGGTATGTACACCATCAAATATGCAGATGGCAAAACCCGGGAGTTTTATCAAATCGGCCTCAGCGCCAACACAACCGGCATCTCTATCTACATCCTCGGTATGGAGGATAAGTTGTACCTGGCCCGAACGTACGGAAAAACACTGGGCAAGGCGAGCGTGAGTGGGTATTGCATCAAATTCAAAACCCTCAAAGATATCCATATCGATATACTCGCAGCAGCGATACAAGATGGTGTTAACTTCACAAATGCGCGTTAGCAAAAACGCGCTTTTCAAACCCGGCGCTCATGGCGTAAACGGCCGCTCCTGCCCTGTCCCGCGCTTTTTCCAGCTTGCTGATGATCTTACTGCCTCCGGGGTTCCGGGAAGCTACCAGGGAAACGGTAATATCCAGATCATGCCATTTGCCGATAGCTTCCTGCAATTGATCGAGGTAGGAGACGTTTATCTTTGACCGGCGTGATAACCGCCCCGGAAGCATCCCGAGAAAATAAATGAGGGATTTTACTTCCTTTCGGGCGGGGTGCAACTGGTCTGTGCCCGGCGATGCCACCATTCCAGCAATGGCGCCCACTTTGCGGGACAGCCAACGCCTGACATCCCGCTTCCTGACAGGGCGCAATGCACCGAGGAGCTTCCTGAAAGTTTGCCTGAGCCTTTTATCGAAATGCGCGACATCCTCCCGGAACGCGGCCGACAACTGTTCGATCGCCTGTGTTTCCCCGGCGCTGAATGCAGCATCGGTAATGTGGTACTGTTGCATCAGTTGGAGATGGATGCCGGCGTCCCGGATCTTTCCGGCGCGGCGGAACATTTTCCTCAAAGCCCGGGGTTGGGCCGGCGCGATCTTCCTGCCGCCAGTCGAACCGGAAAATTGCAGCAGCGCCTTTATCTTTTTGATTTCCACCCGCACCCTGTGCAGCGATTCCTGGTTCCCGGACGCCGAATAAGCCATCAGGTGGCGCCGGATGAGGAGCCATCTTTTGATGAGGTAGTTGTATTGCTTTTCCCGTGTAAGCATGCGCCACGTTGTACAACAAAGTTAACGTGTTGCGCTGATACCGCGGGGTATGTATCTGCTTCGATCGAAATGCCGCGCGCCGGTCAGGCGGCTTCATCCTGCAGGCGGACCATGCAATGCACGTCTTTCCCGGTAATGTACCACTCCACGCAGTAGCCTTTCGGATCGATGTCCGGATGCGCCAGCATCGCGTCGAACGCTTTGCCGATGGAAGGCAGGTCGTGGATGTAATTTTCGATGATGATGCGGCGGTACCTGCCCTTTTTCAGAACGATAGTGGGCAGATTGAACTGTTCGGGCTCGTTCGGGGAAAGGATTTCCGCGGCTGAACGGTAAACGATGTCCCCTCCTTTTTCGGGCCGCGAAATACCGTAGTAGCGGCGTTCCGTAGAAAACGGGACGATCCTGTGCAGGCGCTGGTGGGCATCCAGGATGCCGTCGGGGAAAGAAGCGGCAGTCATATATACGGCAACAACGTCCCTTTCCATGGTGATAATGTCCATTGCAAACTGTTTCCACTAAGTTACCTGCCGCAAACGAGACCAAAGGGTGGCGAATACGTCATTCATTCGGGGGAAATGCGTCAAATGTCCATCCGGGTATCCAGGTATAGGCGGTAGTACCCATTTTTCATGGGTATTGCTGGGACCGGATTATTAATGTCAATCCACTATATTTAATTGTACAAAAACTACTTCAACCGGTCGCCCATGACTACATCCACAATACTCCGCTGCTTCGTGGTTTCGGCATTCGCCGCCACGGGTTGTTTCAACGGCAAAATGGCCAGCAAACAACCGGCGTCGTCCGAATTAACATCCAATACCCTCGAAAAGAAGAAATGGCACTGGAATAATCCGCAAAAGCAGAACGACAGTGCGGGATATGCGCAGGTGGTGAAGGCGGGTAATATGATTTATGTTTCCGGCGTTGCGACGGATGATGTGAGCCCCAAAGGTATCGCCAATGTCTACAAAGCCCTTGGGCAATGCTTGAAAACCTTTGGCGCAACCCCTCAAAATATCGTGAAAGAAACGCTGTATACTACGGACATAGAAACGATGAAAAAGCACAACGACGCCAGGAAATCCTTCTACAAGGGCGACTTCCCTGCTGCCACCTGGGTGCAGATCAGCAGGCTCTATGAACCCGGCGCCTGGCTGGAAGTGGATATCATCGCGCAGCTCCCGGAAAGCGGTAAATAAGGATACTCAGGCGCTGACTTCCAGCTTATAACCTTTACTGCGGACCACTACAATGTTGACATCCGGTTCGTGCTCCAGTTTTTTCCGCAGTTTTGAGATGAACATGTCGAGGCTGCGCCCTACGATCACGCCTTCATCTTCCCATATTTCCTTTTGCAACCGGCTTCGCGCGATGGTTTCGTTGGGGGCCTGGGCGAAGATCCCCATGATGCGCGTTTCGGTGGCGGTGAGGTCGATGGTAATTCCCTGTACCGTCAATTGCCGGTTTTCTGCATCGAACCATACCGGGCCCAAGGCTACCATACCGGTTTCCTGCTGGCGGGGGGCTTCCTTTCGCGCGGAATACGACCTGAAAAACACAAAACCGGCAAATGCCAGCAATGGCAGGCTCCCCAAAAGGTACCCGTGCTTCGCCACGTTCATTCCTGCCGGTTTGAATTTTACATTGATGACATACGGGGCTTTCGGCTGCACTCTTCCGATACAGGCGATGATATCATCCTTTTTATCCGCGGAAACGGCGAAGCCGTAGGCTACACTGGCGTTGGGGTTCAGGACGTTCACCACATAGTCTGTTGCCTGGGGGTCTTTGGCCAGCAACCGCCGGGTGGTATTCACCAGGGAATCCGGCCGGAAAGCAAGCCCCTTTTCAAAACTTATCTTGTATTCATCCGCTGCGACCTTTGTAACCGGGAGTACCCTGGAGGTGCGGTCGCCCGACTGTGTAAGTATTTCATCCCCGATCCTGCGCAGCAGCACTTCCCTCCTGGCGATCTCAAGGCTGTCCTGGCCCGTCAAACTGAAGGCAATGCCGATGATGGCGATGATCGGGAGGGTTATCCAGCCAAGCAGGTACCTGGGCTTCCGGGAGCCGGGATTTGGGCGATCAGACATACGATTTCCGGTTTTAAAGGGAACTGGATGATTCACCATCCGGATTCCCGTGCAGAAAGGTAACAAAGTACTTTTGCTGTATCAAATTTTATCTGCGCCTGTCCAGACCGGAGCGGCAAATTCATCACCTGGAAAAATATTTTAAGGGTGACGGGAGTACCCCTATCTTCGCGGTCATCAAATCCGTTTCCGATAATTATGGCCAGCAAAAATACTTCCCCGGCGCAGATCCGACCCTCGAGCCTCGAATTCCTGGGCAACCTCGCCGCCAACAACGACCGCAACTGGTTCAACGCCCACAAACCGGTGTACCAGGAAGAATTGCAGCATATCGAAGCGTTCGCGGACGTGCTGCTGGAACAATTATCGCGTCACGACCTCATCGAAACGCCTTCGGGGAAGAAAAGCCTCCACCGCATTTACCGCGACGTCCGGTTTTCGGGCGATAAGCGGCCGTACAAAAGCAATTGGAGCGGCGGCTTCAAACGGGCGACGAAGTTCCGCCGCGGCGGGTATTACTTTCACATCGAGCCCGGCAACAGTATGATCGCCGGCGGGTTCTGGGGGCCGGTGCCCGAAGATCTGAAAAGGGTGCGGGAAGATATCGCCTTCGACCCCGCGCCGTTACGGAAGATCCTCCAGGCCGGCACGTTCATTTCCACTTTCGGGAAGCTGGAGGGCGAACAGCTGAAAACCGCGCCCAAGGGGTTCGATACGGCCCATGAAGCGGTAGACCTGCTGCGGTACAAACAGTTCCTGCTCATCCGGCGGTTTACGGACGCGGAAGTGCTGGCGCCTGATTTCGCAGCCGTAGCCGACCAGACCTTCCAGGCCATGCGCCCGTTTTTCGATTACATGAGCGAAGTGCTGACGAGCGATCCGAACGGGCAGGCCGGGTAGGCGCTATAGGGAACTCGCCCCAACGAAAGCCCCTGTCTTCGTACCATTCCCCGCTTTCGTTAATCCAATGCCCGCATTCATTAAGACAGCTCCCTCCTTCTTTCCCACCCACCGCATCTTTGCCGCAAGAACCTCAAACCACACAAATGAAAACTTTACTGCAAAGATCCGCCGGGATGCTACTATTCGCCGGCGCCCTGCTGGCTGGTTGCGAAAAGCCGGAGGAAATCATCCCCAAAGAAAAACCGGAAGGTGCGCTTGCCCAGGCACCAGGCACTTCCCTCAAATTCAACCGATCGCTTTTCACACAGGCCCTGATGAAAAGTTTCACGGGCAAAACAATTGGTTATGGCTTCGCGGTCGCGCAAAACGGAGAAGTGGTAACAACCATTACCGGGGGCGATTCCCGTCGGCTGATGGACGGGCAACATCCCTATTTGCCTACTACGCGCCAGGGAACGGCGGAAGCCACGCAAACGATCACCGCGCTCGCCATCCTGAAAGCGCTGGAAGCCAAAGGCATGGACGAAAACGCCTTTATATGGCAGCTGCTGCCGCTCAACTGGAACATTCCGGCATCAAACAGGAAAATCACCGTCGCGCACCTGCTGACCCACACATCCGGACTGAAGTACATCGGTTACGACTATACTTCGCTGCGCACCACCATGCAAACACCCACCACGGGCTACGGCGACGCTTACTATAAAAACACCGCGGTAAACTACCATCTCTGCCGGGTATTGCTTGCCTGCATCGTCAACGGCGCGGGCTGGTATGCGCCCATGTCCGACAACAATGCGGATGAAGCGGTATCGCAATTCTACCGGAACTACGTGCGCCAGGTCATTCTCGGTCCTGCAGGCATCCCCAACCACTACCTGGCAGATCTCGGCCCCTGGAACAACCTGGGCCCGGTCTGGAACCCCAATTCTCCCGGGAGCACCCAAACACTGTACTACAATTATTCGGAACCTGTTTACCACGGCATTTCGATTTATACGAACTATAAATCGGGTGGCGCGGGCAACTGGTACCTGAGCGCAAAGGAACTGGCGCTTGTCCACACAGCGGCGGAAGCGAGGAAATTCGTGTCAGACGCGATGTTCCAGCGCATGAAAAACAAGCTCATGGGCTTCGATAGCAAATACCGCGGGCGGCATGGCACCTACTACTTTAAAGCCGGCATGGCCTACGACAGTAAATTCCGCGGCGTCAACACGATGATCGCGCATTTCCCCAACAATGTGCAGCTGGCGTGGAACACGAACTCCATCTCGAACGATATTGGTGTGGTGAAGGATGTGATCATTGCGGCCTATGAAAATGCGTGGACGTACTAACCGGAAGGCTGCTTTAAAATAAAACTGAAGATGCACGCCTGCCGCAGCGGAGGACAGCCGAAATGGCCAGCGAAGCGGATGGGTGCTCAGGAAGAGGATGATTTTTCAGTCATCCTCTTTTTTCTGCAAACCCTGGCATCAACCCCAAGCCCGGCCATGGCTTTTGAGGAATAAGTCCCGAGCCTGTTTTTTAGTAGATTTACAATTGCTGGACATCTTCTGACAGCATCATTATTTTTGATATATATGCAGGGCCAAGGGAAACATAAAGACCTACCGAACGATGAGCTGGGTGTAAAGATCCGCTCAAACGACAATCCCTATGTTTCGCCAGACATGCAAAGCAAGCTCCTGCAGCCCCGCAAGTTAATTTCATACTTTATCGTATTCATTGAAAGCGGCTCCATTACTTACAACATAGATGCGCAGGACTTTCCCCTTACCGCCGGCCAGTTGCTTTTTGCCATGCCCAATCAAACGCTGGTGCCGCCGGCTAAAACCGCCGATCTCAAATACTTCAAGCTGCTGTTCGATGAAAATACCCTGGCGTTGTTGCCGCAGCAATTCCCCTTTTTAGTCAACCCTTCCAATACGCAAACCATCGCTTTGGAAAGCCCTGCGAAAGAAAGGGCCACCCTGGTTTTCGGGATTTTAGACCAGTTGCTCCTTACTGCGAACCACGACACTGAAATTATCCTGGCCTATCTGAATACCCTGTTGTCTGAATTCAACAGCGCCTATTTCAAAAGCAACGGGCCCGTCAATATCGTGAACGCGAACCTTTCCAAGTTCGTGGAGTTCAAGCTGGTGGTGGAATCGTCGCTCACGGAGCAGCCTTCCATCCATGAAATCGCGGAAAAACTGGCCTTGTCCACGAACAGCTTATACCGGATCGTGAAAGAATACGCCGGCACCTCGCCCAAAGATTACTTCATCAACCGCCTGATAACCGAAGCCCAGCGCAGGTTGCGCTATTCCAATACTTCCGTCAAAGAGCTGGCGTATGAATTGGGATTTAACGACCCGGATTATTTCTCCAGGCTCTTCAAGAAAAGTACCGGGAAGAGCATCACTGAATTTTTGCCCCGGCAAGATTTGTCGGGGAAATAGGCGGATTTGTCCATTTCCGCCATTGTACAGCCCGCTACTTTTGCCGTATAAAATTCACCTTCATGAAATTTGCATTAGTAACAGGGGCCAACAAAAGCATTGGCTTCGAAGTGGCATGCCAGCTCGCCCGGGAAGGGGTTCACGTGTTCCTCGGTAGCCGCAATAAAGAAAACGGCGCTGCGGCCGTTGATAAATTAAAAGCGATGGGATTCGAACATGCAGAAGCCATTGCGCTCGATATCACCAGCGATGCATCCGTCAGGAAAGCCCGTACAGCAATCGGCAAAAAAACAAAGGTGCTGGACATCCTCGTCAACAATGCGGGTATGTTCGGCGGTCATCCACAAACTGCGCTCAACGCTACGATCGACCAATTCAAGGCCACCTACGACGCCAATGTGTATGGCGCCGTTCGCGTTACGCAGGCGTTTATCGATCTATTGCAACAATCGCCGGCGCCGCGCATCGTCAACGTCAGCTCGAGCCAGGGCTCCATTACCCTCCACAGCGATCCCGCTTATAAATACTATGACTACAAGGCCGCAGTGTACCTTTCCTCCAAATCCGCCTTGAATATGTATACCGTTGTGCTGGCTTACGAATTTAAGGATACCAAATTCAAAATAAACGCCGTTTGCCCCGGATATACGAAAACGGATTTCAACGGGCACCGCGGGCCGGGGTCTGTGGAAGATGCCGGGAAACGGGTGGTGAAATATGCGCTGATCGGCGACGATGGCCCTACCGGGAAGTTCTTCAGCGAGGAGAATAACCCGGTAACGGGGGAAATTCCGTGGTAGCGGAGAAGAAAATAAATAATCGGCTTATTGTCTTACTACATGTTGTACCTGAATATGCAACACATAAATTTTTTACATAACTTAAATCAATTTTTAGAATTTTAATTCACATCTGTGTGATTTAATATTTAATTTCTACCTTCGCATACAGAAGAGGGCGATGCAACACCATCGGCTGCCACTTGAAAGATTTTGTTTGTCAATCATCTCTTAAAAAACAAAACATGAAACATCTACTTGGTGTATTAATTTGCACAACCATCTGGCTCAGCGGTTCAGCCAACCATGCAACTCCCAAATCAACGGCCCCTGTTGTAACGAAGAAGGAAGCATTAAAAACAAATTCGAAAGAAAACAAAAACGAATTCACCGTTTCAACCACCAAAAGTGAAATGAAGGAAGGGAATTTCCGTATCCAGAGAAGATTCCTTTTTGAAGACGCGTGCGGTAATATGTGGATTATTTACGTTTCGGGCCCCAGCACTGCAACATATTCCCAAATGTATGGCGTAGCCCAGCATGACTTTGTAGCCGGTGCAGACAGCAACGGGTGCTTTCATGGCCTGTAATCTTTTACATATCCAGAACAAAGTTTAAAAATCAGTCTTGAAAGCGTGCAGAAGATGGGGCTCCCCTCTTTAAAAATACCCCAAGCGGGCCTGGGGTATTTTACAATTTGCCGTATCGGCAGTATGCTTAATTGGGGCTTCTAAGAAAAAGCCCATTCAATAATCTGCTTCAGGGTTTTCTTAATTTTTTCCCGTCCTTCTTCTGTATTGATGTCTATCCCGCACATGGTCTGGCCGCTCATCTTGGCCTGCAGCGTTAAATAGTAAACGCCACCGATCAGCAGGCCTTGTACGGCCCTGATATCAACTTCCTTATCCTTGAAAAAATTATCGCTGATACTGCTGAAAAGCGCTTCGCCCAGGCGTTCGCGCTCCTTGTTCAGGTCGGTAAGGGGTTTGAAATTCTCACACAGGCTCCAGGTAATTATTTTGCGCATTTCCTTGTCGGCCATCAAAGCATCAAACTGCCCCTCCAGCGCGGAATAGGCGATCTGCTTGCCGAAATCCACCTTGCTCCCTTCTATAATTTCATCGATGTTCACCAGGTTCACTTTCCAGTAATCCTTACCATTCAAATACGCCTGTACCAGGTTTTCCAAACTTCCATAGTACTCGTAGATCAGTTTTCTGTCCACATCTGCCTTAGAAGCCACCCGGCTGATATTCAATCCAGGGAAACCTTCTTTTTTCAAAATAGCACCGACCGCCTTTAACAGTTTGTTCTTCGTTCTTTCTTTATCTCTGATAGGGCCGCTGGTAATTTTTCTTGCCATTTTTTGCCATGTTGGTAACTGGCAATTTCCGACTTTCCCATCGATTTTCAAGGGATATTTGGGATTTCCCCAATTCGTGCCGGCAATAGCCGGCGTGCCCTACGCAAACAGTATCCCGCTATGCGAATAATAAACGCCGGCTCCCACCCTGTTTCTCCGGACGGAATTCAACTTCAGTAAATAAATATTTTACACATTATATATTTAAAATATACTCAAACCAGCCTAACGCTTTTAAATTATACCACTAAGCGCCGCTTGTAAAACCCGACCTTAGAATTCCATTCATAAAAAGATAAACAAACCATCAGCATTACATCCTTTATGACAACGAACACCTACTTAATTATTGGCGGAATTGCGCTGGTATTTATTGCTTACCTGGTTTTCCTGAAAACCATAATGAAAAAAGAAATGACAAGCAATTAGCAGCATTTAACGCCAACCATTCCGGCCAACCATTAACAGAAGCACAAAAAAGGCTCCTCGCATTTGGAGGGATTTTGTTTTACTACAGAGGAGAAAAAATACTTGGCATTACCCCCGAAAGCAACTTACATGAATATATCGGTGGTTTAGCGCAGCAATGGGAAATTACAAACAGCGATGAGGCCAAAAACACTTTGAATGATTTGCTTTCACTCCAGCGGAGTACTGAATTTGAGCCCTTTTTCCATCAGCCATCAAAAGAACTCAGCAAAATTCAGAAAGATATTTCAAAAGGCCTGGGTATCGACGTAAACAGCGTAGCGCTGGTAAAATCAGCCTATGCCTGGGATATCTGCAGAGCAGTATCATTGGCAAAATGGTGCTACTGGGCAGGCTATTTGACCGAAAAGGAAACCTGGGAAGTCATGAAAGCAGCATCCGAAGTAGCGGCCGCCAAGGGTAAAAACTGGTCGGATTACACCATTTCGTTCTTGCTGGGCAGAACCATCCAGGGATTTGATCTGGATGAAATGATCGTTGAAAGCAAACAAATATTTACGGGAAAGGGGCCCGCATTGCGGAAAATTGAAGATGTGGATATTTATGCCAGGTACGCCTTCCTAAACTAGCGATGCTGCTGTAGCCGCAATCAGAAAATGACCGCCCTCCCGGAAGCTTCGGGGCAGGGCGGTTTTTCAATTCAAAAGCGCCAGAAATTACATGCAATCTGGCCAGGAAGACGAAAATGCCGGCCAGTCGCACACTTCATCGTAGATATCGAAGTGCAGGCCGGTTGGGCACCACTGCAAAACAGGCTGGTACCAGTCGTCGCAGATATAGAAGGCGGCGCAATACTCGGAATCAGGCAGGAAATTGCGTTTTTCGCCATTGTGGCCGTGACAGCTACCGATCGGATAGGCTTCGCTGCGCATAACAAATCCGGAAATCAGTGCTACGCACAGCACGAGCGCCATGCTCCATTTGAAAACATTCTTTTTCATGTTTGTTGGTTTTATTGTGAATAAAAGAAATGAATGACGAGGATGGATTGACTAATGGCATGAGGGTTGACGCAGGCGCGCAGGGGCCCTACGCGTCTTAGTGGTCATTTTTAATGGTTGAATAAAATGAATTGGCAGGAAATGCTACATCACAAAACCGCTGATAGTGATGTGGACGGAGCTGTTGAACGCATTGGTCAGCAGGTAGGCCGATTGCGTGAAGGTCCCTTCTTTCGCCGCTTTGTAAGTCAGGCTGACCACGGTTTCCTCGCCTGGCAGGATGGGCTTTTTGGGCCAATCTGCCGAAGTGCAGGTGCATCCCACACGCAAATCACGGATCAGGAGGGGCTTACTGCCGATGTTCCTTATTTTGAAAGTGGCTTTGGGGCTTTTGTTACGGCCTACTTCGCCGATATCGATTTTTGTTTCGTTGATGGCTACGTAGGGATCGTCGTATTGATCATAGCTGGAATCGAGCTGGAATTTGAGCTCGGCGCGCAGCGGAGCGTAGAGCATGGCTTCCATCGGGCCTTTCCGGGAAAGGGCGCTGTCGGCGAACCGGCGGGCCTGGGAGCTGTCGCCCAGTTTATCATGGAGCCTCGACAGCAGGTAGTAATTAAAGAAATAAGCCTGATCGGGAATGGATTGCCCGATGCCGGACAGCGCCCTGCGCATGCGGGCGGAATCGGGTTGGTTATGCAGGGCCATGTATCCGTCGAATCCTGCGGCGAGCGTGCGCACGAGGGTGTCGTGCCCGAAGGGGAGCTTGGTGCGGCTGTGGCGGAAAAGGGCGGTATCGTTAGGGTTGATGAGGGCCCTGGCGGCGAGGTCCTTTATTTTCCCTGCATTGCCGTTTCTGATGATGGTCAGGAGCTTGCCATCGGGTGTGAAGAGCAGCGTGATGGGATAGGCTTTTTCGTAGAGCCATTGGTCCAGCCATTGATTTTGGGGCTCCATGGCATTGAAGCGGAAGACGGTGTACTGGCCGAATACCTCGCGGAAATCATCTTCACGATTGGCGGCCTGCATCAATTTATCGCAGGAAGGGCAATTATCATAGGTTACGATCGCCATCAGGTGTTTCTTTTCCGCTGCGGCGGCATGAAGGGCTTCGCTCATGGAGCCAGACCTGATAGACATTTCACGGGGAGTACGGGAACAGGAAAGCTGGGTCAGACATAGCGCCACGGCCAGTCCTTGACATAGGGACAACATTCTCATTTTACGTAATGGTTGGTTAGGGTAATCGAATTGCGTATCGTATATGACTCTAAACTATAATATATGACTGCGACAATTTTGCAGTGGGATTTTTTGTGGAAAGATGAAGGGAAAGGTTATTTGAGTGGTTTACGTAAGATTATTGCGTGATACTTTAACGGAAACAGGGAGGCTCGATTTACGTTGGATGCCTTGCTCGCCGGCGTCGGGCTCACCATGTCTTTGTTCATTACCGGCCTCGTCTTCAACGATCCGGAAATGTTCGACCAGTCGACATACCGCATCCTGCCGGCTTCGGTAATTTCGGGCGTAGCCGGGATCGTTTGGCTGCGGGAACCGCGAAAGCATTCGAAACATTGGTATTGCATCATAGCCCGGGACAGGTGATGAATGCCGGGGAACATTCAATTATCCTCCGGGGCACAAAGCATACAATCACCTAACGCATCCATCATTTCCCGGCTCCCCGCGAAGAAAGGGGTCCGTTGGTGCAGCGTGGTGGGCTGGATATCGAGAATGGATTGTTTTCCGTCGGTAGCCGCACCTCCTGCTATTTCGAGGATAAAGGCGAAGGGGTTGCATTCATACAGCAACCGTAATTTCCCGCCGGGTTTGCCGGCAGTGCCGGGGTACATGAAAATGCCACCTTTGAGCAGATTGCGGTGCATGTCGGCCACCATGCTCCCGCTGTAGCGCTGGGAGTAGGGGCCACCCTCCTGCTGATCCTTTTGCTGGCATTGGTCGATATACTTCCGCACGCCTGTTTCAAACTCGAAGAAATTGCCGTGGTTAACGGAATAGATCGTTCCCTGCGCGGGGCATTTGATATCGGGATGGCTCAGGCAGAATTCACCGATAGATGGGTCCAGCGTAAAGCCGTTCACGCCGCGGCGCGTGGCGTACACCAGCATGGTGGAGGAGCCGTAAATAATGTATCCCGCGGCGATCTGGCTCCTGCCCTGCTGCAGGAAATCTGCCTGGGTGGCCGCCGTGCCCCTTTCGGAAACACGGCGGTACACGCCGAAAATCGTACCGATCGAAATATTTACATCGATGTTGCTGCTGCCGTCCAGCGGATCGATGAGGCACACGTATTTGGATTGCCGGCTGATTTCATCGTCAAAAGCGATAAAATCGTCCATCTCCTCACTTCCTACACCTGCGCAGCTAATCCCCCGCTGCAACACATCCGTGAAATGCCCGTTGGCATACACATCCAGTTTCTTCACTTCTTCGCCCTGGACGTTCATCCTGCCCGTATCTCCTAAAATATCGACCAGCCCTGCCTTATTCACTTCCACATTCACCCGCTTGGCGGCCAGGCCGATATCGCGCAGCAATCCGCTCAATTCGCCCGTGGCGCTCGGGAATCGCTTCAATTGCTGGATGGTAAACTCGTCCAGCGTCAGTATACTTCGGTTCATTACGTTCCTTCAAATATTAATATGCAATCTTTCGTTACTTGATGGCCAGCAGCCGCGCCTTCACCCGGTCCAAAAATCCGCGCGGAGCAAACGGAAGCGGGAAAGCCGGCTTCGCATTCGCCTGCACGGTGGCCAGGGCATCCAGGGCCGCCTGTGCATCGGGGAATACGTCTGCAAACGGCTGCAAGCGGTAACTGGCGGGGATGCTGGATTCCCAGGTACTATGGTTCTCCACGAATCGCAGCACCTTCGCCAGTACGGGCGCCGTTTTACTGTCTGCTATAAAACCCGCGAACTCGGCGATCACTTTCTCCGCCGTCAGCGTCGCATCCTGGCTGAAGCGGCCCATCGCGTATACATTGAGCGCCTCTGTCTGGATACCGTTCTTATCGATGCTCGTATTGACGATCATCCCGTTCAGCTTCAATCCCCGCGCCTTGCGGGCGATATCCCCGATATACCGCGTTTCCGACTGGGTATAATGCGTGCCTACCAGGTAACCGGTATACCCGTCATCCACTTCATCGATCAGGAAATACGGCCAGGCCCATTGCCGCTGCACGCCCTTTTCCTTCAGCGCATCCACATCCTGCTGCACCGGGAACAGCTCCGGCGCTTTGCCCGCCTTCACGTATTCGTTCATCGCCAGCGAACGATAATAATTGTGCATGGGGTAGATCATCCCGATATCGGCCGCCCATTTAGCATTTGCCAGCAGCTTGCGGCTGAAAGATGTTTCCTTATCCCAGAATTCAACGGTAAACGGCGAAATATGCACATCGTCCCAGTGCGCGATGGCCCAGGTGTTCACGTTGTACAAAGCTTTCGGGGCTTTCCTTTCTACGATCCCCTTCACCGTCACCACCATATCCATAAAATGATCGATACCGGCCTCCCCCAGCTTCACCGGCGTACCGCCGGGGTCTCCGGCAAACAAAGTGATAACGTCTGCCGCCGCCATCCGCGTAACGATCAGCTCGATATCCTTCAATCGCTTCTGCATCAGCACCGCATCTCTCGGATCGAAGCCCTGCCCGTTCGGCCCCATATTGGAAAACACGACGATCTCCACCTTGAAACCAGCATGCTGCGCATCCCGCATCCGGGCGTGGTACGTAGTTAACAGCTCTTCCGTGGCGATTTCGCCGGCGATGAGGATAGAAACCGTATTGTACCCGCAGGCTTTCCAATAATCATAATCGCGCTGGATTTCCCGGCTCCAGGACGGCCAGAGGTATACGCCCAGATACTCAAAATCCGTTTTCGGCCGTACCACCGGCGTTTGAGTTTCCGGCTCTTCCTGCGTTGTACTCGCCGGCGCACGGGACGATTTCCCGCAGGCGAGGGCCAAAGCGGCCAGCATCGTAAAAAATAAATATCGCATGTGTTATCATTTTGCGTGGGCGTAAAAAAATAGCCGGTCCGCCCGGACCGGCTACCTGTTTCATGTATACTTTCCTTTTACCATCCGGGGTTTTGATTGGCCGCGAAATCGGGGATCAGGTTGGTTTCGCCGATCGGTATGGGGAACAGCAGATATTTATCCTGCCATCCTGAAGCGCGGCGCTCTGTCACAAACCGGGTGTACGTAAACGAACCGTTCGGCTGCTTCCTGATCTCCATCCCGGTAACGAGCTTATCGGTCTCCGACAATATTTTCCATCTGCGCACATCCCAGAAACGGTGCTCTTCGTAAGCAAACTCCACGCGGCGCTCCCGGCGGATCCGTTCCCGCATCTGGTCTTTATTGAGCCCGGCCGGCAGATCCGGCATCCCGGCGCGCCTGCGGACGATATTCACCGGCTCATAAGCCAGTGCCGGCCCGTTCGCTTCATTCTCTGCTTCTGCATAATTGAGATAGATTTCCGCCAGGCGGAATTTCTTCCAGCGGCACTCCTGTACCAGCTGGTTCGCCGGGATCAGGGGGTCGTAAAACTTCCGCAGGTAATACCCTGTGCGCGTGTTGGTGAACTGCACCTGGGGGATCATCTGGTCGAGGCCGCCGATGAATGTTTCCACGCTGTGGTCTATCCCCGCGATCATGCCGTAATGCGCGCCATTGTACCAGGTAGTGGCGTAAAAACGGGGATCACGCCCTTCGTAAGGTTTGGTTTCATCATAACCGGAAGCTGCGTTGATGATGGGATGCAGGTGCTCATTATCCGAATACCCCAGGATGGCGGGCTCCCCCGTGGCCTTCATTTCATAACTGTCGATCAGCTCCTGGGAAGGACAAGCCCCCGCGCTTGTACCGATCAGCCGTCCGTTCGTGGGTATGGTATTGATCACGGAGAAAACGCCTGCGGGCGCGGGTATTTCGTGGATGGTCTCAAGGTCGCGGATGTTCGCGCCCAGGTCCTGCGTTTTCAGGAAATACTGGCCATAATCCGCGAACAACTTGTAATCTCCCTGCACGGTGAGCGCCTGTACGGCTTCTTTGCCGGCCTGCGCGGCCGCGGCCCATTTCGCAGCGTCGTTCCCGGGGTTCCACAACGGGCTTGCGTTGAACAGCAAAGCCTGGGTCTTAATGGCATAAGCCACCGCCTTAGGGAAACGTCCCCGCTCGGCCACGTTCGTGATCCTCAGCGGCACATCCTGGTTGGCGATCACGGCATCGCAGTCCTGCACGATAAAGGCGATCACATCGGCAAATGCCGGCCGTTTCAACGATCCATAAGAAAAAGCAGCGTCAAACGGTTTATCGATCGCCGGCATAGGACCATACTGTTTTACCAGCTCCCAATAAAAAAACGCCCGCAGCAACTGTACTTCCGCTTTCAACCGGCTTTTCTTCGCACCGTCTTTGATCGTGGCGTTATCGATATACGACAAAAACAGGTTGGCATGACCGATTCCCTGCCACCATACCGAGTAATCCAGCATGCCGCCGAGCGGGTTGCTCGAGGGTGTGAGGCCGCCGTTTTGCCATTGCAGCGCCATACCGCCGATAAAAGTGTTGCGTACTTCCTGGGCTTCATCCGTTATCCCGGCTAAAAACCCGTAGTTGTTGTAGTTAAAAAAGTACGTGGGTATTTTTGCATAGATCGTATTGACGAACGACTCCGTCTGAATCTCGTTCTTAAAAACGTCGTCGAATGTGATGCGCCCGTCTGGCGTGATATCCAAAGGATTCTTGTTACACGAGCACAATGCAAAGCATCCGGCGATAAAGTATATAAAGGTCTTTTTCATGTCTGATGATTTAGAAAGTAACATTCAATCCAAAGTTGAACACGCGCTGGATCGGGTAAGCGTAAGACGATAACTGTTCCGGGTCCACACCTTTGAAAGGCAGGCGGTCCCAGGTATAGAGGTTCTGCCCGTTCGCATAAATCCGCGCCCTGTTCAGCCCCACTTTCTTCGCCCAGCCCATGGGGAAAGTATACCCGATTTCCACGTTGCGCAGCCGCACGTAACTGGCATTCACGTAAAAGAAATCATTCACCACTTCGTTGGGCGACACCTGCGTGGTGAGCCGCGGATAACGGATGGATTCCCCGTTGTTTGCCTTTTCTTCCGTCCAGCTATGGAGATGCCAGTCCGAATAGTTGGTGAAGCCCGCGCCCGACCAGATGCCGCTGCCGTTCAGGTAACGGCCCACGTTGGAAACGCCCTGGAAAAGGAAGCTCACGTCAAGGCCCTGGTAAGTGATGTTGAATGCCGCGCCGTAAGTGTATTCGGGCAGATTGGTATAACCGATGGGCGCCATGTCTTTTTCGTTGACCAGCCCGTCGTTGTTGAGGTCTTTATACTTGAAATCGCCCGGCCGGGAGGCATGCCCGCCCACAGTTTGCACCGGCGACCTGGTGATATCGTCTTCATCCGTAAAGTACCGGTCTACCAGGTAGCCGAAGCTTTGCCCGAGCGGATAGCCGGTGGATCGGTACCTGTAAGCGAAGTCTTCTCCGAGCAGGGGCTCGTCGGCAAAAATCTGTTTGTTCTTCGCGTAGTTCACATTCAGTTTCGCCAGGATAGACAGCTTCTTCGTCAACGCTTTCCGGTAGTTAAGTTCGATCTCATATCCCTTGTTCTCGATCACCCCAACGTTCGCCGGCGGCAAAACACCCAGCGGGAAGCCGTTCAGCACGGGAATGGTGCCGCGGCTGCGCAGGATATCCTCCCTTCTTTCCTTGAACAAATCGATCACGAGGTTGATGTCGTTGAACAACCCCAGTTCGAATCCGATGTTGGTTTTCTTCGCGATTTCCCAGGTGATGTTGCTGTTTTTGAGCATGTTGATGCCGATGTATTGCCCCAGGCCAAGACTGCTGGAATACCCTCCCGCGCTCAGCGTGATATCGTCGAGGTACAGGAACCTGCGGCCACTCAGCTGGTCGTTCCCCACCAGGCCGTACGATGCGCGCACTTTCAAATGCGAAATAGCGGGGACCGCCTGCATGAAAGGCTCGTTGGAGATCAGCCAGCCTGCCGAAAACGCCGGGAAGAAGCCGAACCGTTTCCCCTTGGCGAACTGCTCCGACCCGTTGTACCCTGCGTTGAATTCAGCAAAGTATTTGTCGTCGTATGCATAAGTGGCCCTGCCGGAAACGCCCCGCAGGTTGAACGGCAACGCAATGCCCTGGATGTTCTGTTGCTGGAGGTACAAGGCCATGGCGCTCACCTGGTGCTTATTGAACTTCCGGTCGTAGTTGAGATACCCCTGCACGTTGGACAGCGACACGAAGCTGGTGGCGCCGCCCAGGCTCAGCGGCGTATTCAGCCAGCCGCCGTACTGCGCAAAGTGGATATCATCCGGTGCGGTAGGATCTTGCGCGTTGGGAGTGATCACCTGCATATATCTTACAAATTCCTTTCCGCCGAAAAGGTTGTTGATGGAACGGGTATCGAACGACAGGTGGATCTGCGCGGAAAGGCCTTTCGTCAAATCAGACAAATCCTGTTTCATTCCGAAAGTCGCCAGCACGTTACTCCTCGTTTGCCGCACATACCCCGACCGGTTCAGCAGGCCGTAAGCCGGCCAGTCGATGTTGGGACCGGTGGTTACCTCGCCGTCGGGTGTCAGCTTCGGAACGTTTGCAGGCACGCGCGTCATGAACGACATGATGTACACCGCCGGCGACATGCCCGTCAGCACCGAATTCACATCACCCAACCGGTTCAGTATCCCCATGGGCATATTCTGCTTTTCCAGGTAGCCCGCTACGTTGAGGAACGCATTCAGCTTGCTGTTCAGGCGCAAGTCGATATTGGAGCGGAAAGAGTAACGGTCCAGTTTGAAGGAAGGATCGTAGGGAAGATCTTTTTCCGTCCGGAACTGCCCACCCTGGTTCAGGTACGTGGCGTTGACGAAGTACTTCACCGCCTTGTTGGCCGTTACGCCGGAGATATTGAGGTTGTAGCGGTGCTGCAGCGAAAAATCCTTCAGCATCACATTCTTCCAGTCGGTATTGGGATAATTGGCCGTATCGCCACCGGTCCGGTACATTTCCAGCGCATAGGGCGAAAACTGTTCGGCCAGCCCGTCGTTTTTCAGGGACTGGTTCCGGAGCCGGGCGTAGTCGTATGCATTCACGGTATTGACAAAGTATTGAAAATCCTGCGCGGCCACCTCGGCGCTGAAATTGATTTCAGGCACTTCCGCGGTACCGCGTTTGGTGGTGACGAGGATCACCCCGTTCGCTCCCCTCACGCCGAACAGGGCGGTAGAAGATGCGTCTTTGAGGATCGTCACCGACTCCACTTCGTTGGGATCGATATAGGTCAGGTCGCGCTCAATCCCGTCGATCAGCACGATGGGGGCCGTTTGGTTAATGGTGGCCCGCCCCCTCAGGAAGAGGGAAGTAATGTCCCGGCCCGGTTCCCCGCTGCTCTGGAGCGTGGTTAACCCGGGCAGGCGGCCCGCCAGCGATATGGCGAGGTTCGCAGAAGGGCTTTGCTTGATTTCCTTGGTCTGGATGGAAGCGATGGCGCCCGTCACCGTGGCTTTCTTCTGTTTCGCAAATGCCACTACCGCCACTTCCCGCAGTTCTTTCCGGGTAAAAACCATTTCCACGTTGATGGTGGTATTGGTGCGTACGGTTACCCGTTTTTCCAGGTACCCCTGGAAGCTAAATATCAGCTCCGCGCCCGGCGCAGCCGATATCGTGTATTTACCGTTCCCGTCGGTTTGTGTGATTTTGGTTGAGCCCGCCACCCTGACGGTCACGGCCGGCAACGTGGATTCGTCGAGGGAATCGGTGACGGTGCCGGTAATATTCATGGACTGTGAAAATGCCGCGGTGCCGCAAAGGCTGAGCAGCAGCAGTAAAACCAATTGCCGCCAACAGACCGGGCAACGGAATATAATTGTATTCATACGGGATTGATTGAAATGATAAGTCTATCTGATGTCTAACGTATCTAAGGTACCGACTAAGAAAAATGGTTGATGTCCTGTTCTTAACTCGAATTATATTATTCTTAACTTTTCACATGCTGTAGAATAGTGAATGCATTCGTTCGAAATTCCCCCTTCCCGCAGCGGCAACCCAATGCCGCATGCCGCTTCCGGTAAAATACACATATAGTTCGTTCCATTACATCAGAACATGCGAAATGTTCCGACAATCCTATTCTATTTAACAGCCTCCGGTCCCGGGCGCATTCCGCCTCAACGTCGCACGTTCCGGGCCGGTAGTATTTTGATGCTTTCTTTTGTTCAGTCAGGGTACATGCCAACTCATGCTCTTCGCCTGGCGTTCGGGCGTCACTGCACCAGCTTCCTGGCGTTCAGCGTGCCGGAATAGGTAATGACGATGGACTCCCCGGGCGACAGTACCGCCGTAAAGGGAACGTTCGCCCCGAGTGCGGCCGGCAGGATGCTCACCCCGCCCCGCGTTACGGCAGACACGCCTGTGGTGGCGCTGAAGTACAACGTTTCCGGGGAAATGCCCGCCGTGTACGTCCAGGGCGATCCGCCCGTGGTCACCGTTGCCGCGCCAACCGGGTTGTATCCCGTGATATCGCGGATCATGTTCCCGGTGCCGGAAGTGGCGTTGGACACGGCGGTGGTGTTACCGTTCATGCTGCCGCCGATGAACTTCGTGGTGGCGGCATTGCCCTGCAGGGCGAGGCCGAAACCATTTGCGTTCACGGAATTGTTCATGAAGGTATTACGCACCGAGCCGGTGGTCACGTAAATGCCTGCGCCGGTGCAATTGAAGGCATACGTGTTGGTGAAGATATTGTCCCGGCAGTTTTCGACATACAAGCCGCCAGCGCCGGCCGCCGCACCGGGGATCCCGTTGGCACCGTTGATCATGGTATTGGTGAATACCCCCTTCTCCACATTCGACAGGATGATCCCGATACCGAGGGAAAGGGAAGATTCGGTGGTAAGCGAGAAAACGAACTGGGTGTTGTTGACGAAGATCCCATCGCCGATCACGCTGTCGGCAAAAACGCGCGTCAGCCACAAAGCGATGCCGTTGTTCAGTACGATGGAGCGGATAGCGGGATTGTACACCCGCGGCCCGAGGCCCCAGCCCACAACATCCACTCTTTCCAGCTCAAGACCGGCGTAATCTTCCAGCCGGATGCCCTCCCAGGCCACGGCGGCAGGATCGGAGGTGAAATCCACGTTGGTGGACCGGATGAGGAAAAACCCCTGGACCGGCGGTTGTAGATCTGCCGGCCACGGGTTTGCCAGGCCATGCAATCGTCGATAATGATATCTACCACATAATTGGTGGCATGCGCTTCGTCGCCGATCGCTTCCACGCAGTGGGAAAACTTGATCTTCGAAATACGCACCCGGTAAACGGGGACCGCCGAATTGGTGCCGAAGCGGATAGCGGTGGAGGATGCGCCGGAACCGGTCATGTCTATAGACACGTTACTGATGCCTGACGTCAGCTCGAAGCCCGTCATGCGGAAGAGCGACGTGGTAGCGGTGGATTTCAGCAGCACCTGGCTCTCGCCTTCGATGATCTGCCCGGAACCCACGGTGATCTGGTTCGTCCCGAAGTGGAAACCGGCCGCCGTGTAGGGGATTTTTACCGTTTTCCCCGTGGCCAGCGCGGTATTCATGGCCGTGGTGTTGACGCCCGCGTTCGCGATATTGCCATCGCCGATCGCACCGTAATCGGTGATGAGCACATAATCGGCCGAGGTACTTTGTGCCGGCGATTCCGCCGCGATTTGGGCCGATGGCCGTGTTAATCCGGGATGGGCGTCTGCCCTGGCCTGCCGGGCGGTGACCGGAAGGATCCCGATCACCAGGCCGAAGCTCCAGGCCAGCCGTTTGAAAAAGTGAGATGATGATTGCATAAGGGTTGTTATTATTTACAGAATTACGTGCATAGTCGGGCGCACCGGGCCCTGCCCGGCGGAATGGGTGATACATCTTTTGTAGGGAAACGGACCGGGGCGCGTCAATACATCGGCTGCGCCATCGGCAGCCCGATCGCCTTATCGCGGCCGGCGCAGTGTATATTGATTTTCCTGTCGGTAATCGTGATATCCGTTACTTCATCTTCTATTTTCGCCAGGAAGCCGGCATACCGGGTGGTGATACGCTCCCCCGCCCCGAGGAACCGCACCGTCTTCTCGCCAAGCAAATCCGCCTTGCCGGATCGCATGATTTCCTCCAGCGGCGCGTGAATACCGCTGGTACCGAATTCAAGCCCGCGGTACCGCATCTTCCCGTTTTCCGAATGCTGCCAGCAATTGATCCAGGGAAAATCCGCCCGCGGCCAGCTGTAACCGATCAGCAGCTTGTCGGCCGGCGACCAGGCCGCCAGCCAGCCAAACGCGGCACCTGGTTGAACAATAAATGAAAAAACATGATTGTCGGGCTGATGGGAATACTCCAGATTTACCTTTTCTCCTGCTCCCGCCTGGCCCACCGGCCATTGCGAACGGACGGTATGGTCGCTCTCCTGGCAAATCCCCACGTCCGCATTGGAGAACACACGGGTGTGCTCATGTAAAAACGGCCCGGCGATGGTCGGGTGCTGTACCATATTGTACCACCTCCCCAAAACGCCTACGTTCGTAACGGTTTCCTGAACATAAAACACCGGCGCGCTTTCCTCCAATATCACTTCCCTTTCCACCTGCAACTTTTCAACCGGGCTGATGGCCCGCATGCGCACCCGCGTGTCGCTGTAAGGCGGCAACACCTCCCATTGGCGCACGAAGAAATCACCATGCTTAATGGCCCCCGCCGAACGCTCTGCCGCGGAAGGATCGCCCCAGCGGCCCAGGCATAAAAAATGCCCCTTGAACGCCGCTTGTCCGCAGGCGGAAGCAATCCCTTCCAGGGGATATGTAAAACTTAAAGGATTCAATCCTTCCGGCTTCATTTGAAAATTCGTAAAAGCCCCGCCGCACGCGTCTATCTCCAGTATACACCGGCTGTTTCCCAGCCGTATTGAATTTGGTTGAATATTCATGCTGATTGTTACTTTGATATTCCAGGCGCTACGCGGCACCTGCAGCACATTCATCATCATTATTAGCAGGCAACAAACAATGTATCGAAACAAAAAACAGCCATAGGACCTGCAACACTAAATTACCAAACCCACAACGGGAATATGTCGTGATATTAGCGGAAAGTATCAAATAGTTACCCGGCTGTTTTCCCGGCGGCAAGAAACGTCATTTTTACACCGTTTGCTACGCCCCTGCTTCATTTCAACGCATATCGGCATGGAGGTAATATGTCGATAAAGATTGACAACATACATACATTAACGCGATCCAATCGCCCCTAATTTTGAAATAAATTGATTCAAAATTATGCATGCTGATAAAATGATACTGGATTTAAGTAGTGTGGGGATCAACGACATTCCTTCCGTGGGAGGGAAAAATGCGTCGCTCGGCGAAATGATACAGAAGCTGTCTGGCCTGGGCATTTGCATCCCCGGCGGCTTCGTCATCACCGTGGAAGCGTACACCCAATTCATCGTCCAGAATCAATTGGACAAAAAGATCAGGGACCTCATCCATGACATCGACCACGACAATGTGGAATCCCTCCGCCGCGCGGGCCTCTCCGTCCGCCAGCTCATCCGGAACAGTCCGTTGCCCAAAGAGCTGAGCGTGAAGATCATCGAGGCGTATTACACCTTGTCGCAATCCTACGGCCAGGAATCCACCGACGTTGCCGTGCGCTCCTCCGCCACTGCGGAAGACCTGCCCAACGCTTCTTTCGCCGGCCAGCAGGAAACTTACCTGAACGTCCGCGGGCCCGCCGCGTTGATGGATGCCGTGCGGAACTGCTTCGCCTCGCTGTTCACCGACCGCGCCATCAGCTACCGCAGCACTTTCGGGTTCGATCATTTTAAAGTGGGATTGTCGGTTTGCGTGCAGAAGATGATCCGCAGCGACCTCGGCAGCGCCGGCGTGGCGTTTTCACTCGATACCGAATCCGGTTTCAAAAATGTGGTGGTGATCAACGGTTCTTACGGCCTGGGAGAAATGGTAGTGCAGGGCAGCGTTTCGCCGGATGAGTTCATCGTCTTCAAACCGAAACTGAAAGAAGGTTTTCCTTCCATCCTCGAAAAGAAAATCGGGGTGAAAGACCAGATGATGGTATATGGCGACAATCCCGACGAACGCGTTAAAACCATCCCGGTCGACAAATCCAAGCAAAACCAGTTTTGCCTGAACGATGCGCAGATCCTCCAACTGGCGGAATGGGTGTGCATCATTGAAGGATATTATTCCGACCTCCGCGGCCATTGGTGCCCGATGGACGTAGAATGGGCGATCGACGGGCTAAGCGGCAAACTCTTCATCGTACAGGCCCGCCCCGAAACGATCCACTCCCGGAAAGACGCGGCCCTGCTCGTAGATTACAAACTCGGCGAAGACTTCAGCCGCGAAAAGCCCATCCTCAAAGGCATTGCGGTGGGGAATAAGATCGGGTACGGCCCGGTCAATATCATGTATTCGCTGGACAAGCGCATCGGCGAGCATTTCGAGTTCAAAAAAGGCAGCGTGCTGGTGACCGACATGACCGATCCCGATTGGGAACCCATCATGAAAATGGCCTCCGCGATCATTACCAACAAAGGCGGACGCACCTGCCACGCGGCGATCATCGCGCGGGAGTTGGGCGTACCGGCCATTGTAGGCTGCGGCAACGCCACCGAAATCCTGACCGATAATCTGGAAGTAACCGTATCCTGCGCCAGCGGAGAAGAAGGCGAAGTCTACAAAGGCCAGCTGGAATATTCCCTGGTGGAAACCAATATCAAAGACATTCCACAGGTAGACACGACGATCCTTTTCAACGTGGCTTCTCCTTCGCAGGCTTTCCACATCGCACATTTACCCGGAAAGGGCGTGGGGCTGGCGCGTGAGGAATTCATTATCAACAATTACATCCAGGCGCATCCGCTGGCGCTGATGAACCACGCTTCGCTTAACGATGCGGAGCTGACGGCCAGGATCCAACAGCTGACCAAAGGTTTTGAAAGCGGAGAACATTTCTTCATCGAAAAGCTGTCTTACGGCGTTGGCAAAATCGCCGCGGCCTTCCACCCTTCGCCGGTGATCGTGCGGTTCAGCGATTTCAAAACGAATGAATATTACAATCTCCTCGGCGGCAAATACTTCGAACCGAAAGAAGAAAACCCCATGCTGGGCTGGCGCGGCGCTTCGCGGTATTACTCCGAAAGCTACAAGAAAGCCTTCGGGCTGGAATGCCGCGCCATCAAAAAGGTGCGCGAGCAAATGGGGCTCGATAACGTCATCGTGATGATCCCCTTCTGCCGGACGGTCGACGAGCTGTTCGCCGTGTATAAGGTGATGGAGGAATATGGGTTGAAGCGAGGCGAAAACGGGCTGCAGGTCTACCTGATGGCAGAAATCCCTTCCAACATCATCCTCGCCGACGAGTTCGCCAAACATATCGACGGCTTCTCCATCGGCTCCAACGACCTCACGCAGCTCGTGCTGGGGCTCGACCGCGATTCTTCCCTGGTAGCGAGCATTTACAATGAGCGGAACAGCGCAGTGAAGGAAATGATCGTCCGGCTCATCCAGGCGGCGAAAAAAGCCAAAATCAAAGTGGGGATCTGCGGGCAGGGGCCTTCCGACTTCCCGGATTTCGCGCAGTTCCTCGTGGAGCAAGGTATCGACACCTTATCCATCACGCCGGATTCGTTCCTGAAAACCAATGCCGCCATTCATAAAATCGAAACCGAAAACCGGAAAAAGCGGCCCCAGCCCTTCTAAAAGCACGCATATGTTCACTACAACAGAAACGCGGCCCTGCGAGGTGGTGGTGCCACACTGCTGCCTGCTGGGCGAAGGCCCGGTGTGGGACGAAAAAACAGGCAGCATTTGCTGGGTCGATATCCTCAATGGCCGGATACATGAGTATCAACCTGCCGGAAACTCCCACCGAACCCACCAGGTGGATAGCCTGGTAGGCGCAGTGGCCATCTGCGAAAATGGCGATTTCATTGCCGGCCTGCGCGAAGGACTTTCGTTCGTAGGCAGATCGAGCGGCAGGACAAAGCTCCTCCATCACCCGGAAGCGCATCTGCCGCAAAACCGCTATAACGACGGGAAATGCGATCCGGAAGGGCGTTTCCTCATCGGCAGCACGGCTTTGAACCATAAAAAGCAGGCAGGAAATCTTTACCGGCTCGACCACGACCTGCGCTGCACAACGCAACTGCAGGGAGTGACCATGTCGAACGGCATGGCCTGGAGCCCCGATGGCAGGACGTTCTACTACATCGACACACCTACTTTCGAAGTGGCGGTGTTCGATTACGATACCAAAACCGGGCGCATCGGCCCCAAACGCTCCGCATTCCCCATCCCCCAAAAGGAAGGCCTCCCCGACGGTATGACCATCGACAGCGAAGGCATGCTCTGGATCGCGCATTGGGACGGCTGGCAAGTGGCCCGATGGAACCCGGAAACCGGCGAAAAACTGTTCAGCTTCCGGCTGCCGGTAGCCTTCGTCACTTCCTGTACGTTCGGCGGCGAAACCCTGCAAGACCTCTACATCACTTCCGCCAGCATCGGCCTCAAAGAAAAGCAACACGACGAGCAGCCGCTGGCTGGGTCGCTGTTCGTGATTAAAAACTCCGGATTCCAGGGCATGCGCCCCGGTGTATTCCGTCATTCCAAACAAGCTTCATCATGAAACTCATACGCTTTGGCAACCCGGGCAACGAAAAACCCGGTATTCTTTTGAACGGGCAGCGGAAAGACCTGTCGCACGTTTTCCACGACTGGGACAACACCTTCTTCCGCAACAACGGCCTCGAAAAACTGCGCAGCTTCCTGGAAACGGGCGGCACACAATTACCTGACGTGGAAGCGGATGCCCGGTGGGCATCCTGCGTGGCGCGGCCGGGGAAAGTGCTGTGCATCGGGCTGAATTATTCCGACCATGCGAAGGAAAGCAATATGGCCATTCCGGCCGAGCCCATTCTCTTTCAGAAGGGCGCGAACACGGTGGTGGGGCCCTACGACCCGATACTCATCCCGCGGAACAGTAAAAAAACGGATTGGGAAGTGGAATTGGGCGTGGTGATGTCGAAAGACGCGCGGTATTTGTCCACCGTAAAAGATGCGGAATCCTATATCGCAGGGTACTGCATTTCGCACGACGTATCCGAACGGGAATTCCAGCTCGAGCGCGGCGGACAGTGGACCAAAGGTAAATCCTGCGACAATTTCAACCCGCTGGGGCCTTACCTGCTCACGAAAGACGAGATCTTCAATGTCCACAATCTTTCCATGTCGCTCAAAGTGAACGGCAAACGGATGCAAACGGGCAACACCAACGCCATGATCTTCGACTGCCATCATCTCATCCATTATCTGTCGCAATTCATGACGCTGGAAGCGGGCGACCTCATCAACACCGGCACACCGCCCGGTGTAGGGCTGGGCATGGACCCGCAGCAATTCCTCCGGGAAGGCGATGTCGTGGAACTCAGCATCGACGAACTGGGCGAACAAAAACAGGTTTGTATCCCCGCCTGATCATCCCGCCAATCAAACTACAGACATGCGCAGTGAATTGAGAAAAATCCTGCCCGAACGGCTGATCCGGGACAGGTATATCGACCTTGTGGCGTTTGCTTCCGACGCCGGGTTCTATCACCTGGTGCCGAAAGCCGTGGTGCAGCCGGAAACCGAGGAGCAGATCACTTTGATTTCCCGGCTTGCGCGGCGCCACCAAGTGCCTTTGGTCTTCCGGACAGGGGGCACGAGCCTTTCCGGGCAATCCATCACCGACGGGATCCTCGTAGATCTCAGCCTCCATTGGAAGAAAATCAGGATTGAAGACGATGGCGCGCGGGTGCGGGTGCAACCCGGCATCACGGGCGCCATGGTAAATGCATACCTGAAAAAGTACAAAAGAAAGATCGGCCCCGACCCTTCCAGCATCAGCGCCGCCATGATGGGCGGCATCCTGTCGAACAACGCCAGCGGCATGTGTTGCGGCGTCCGGCAGAATTCGTACCATACCCTCAGGCACCTCCGCTTCATGCTGCCCGACGGCAATTTCTTCAATACGGAAAATGAAAACGACTACCCGCGGTTCGAAATGGCCTGTCCGGCGTTGTTTGACACGTTGAAAAATATCCGGCAAGACATATGGGCCGATGCGGCGCTTTTCGAAAAGATCAGAAAGAAGTATCAGACGAAAACGACCATCGGGTACTCCCTGAATGCGTTCATCGACTTCGAACATCCGCTCGACATCCTCGCGCACCTGCTCATCGGTGCGGAAGGAACGCTGGCTTTTATCGCGGAAGCCGTTATGGACACGGTGCCGGATTATCCCCATAAAGCTACCGCGCTGCTTTATTTCCCGACCATCGCCGCCGCCTGCCAGGCCATCCGGCCGCTGGGAGATCTGGGGGCGATGATGGTGGAACTGATGGACAGGGCTTCGCTCCGCGCCATTGAAAACCTGGAAGGGATGCCACCCATCGTCAAAACCCTGCCAAACGCGGCCACCGCGCTCCTCATCGAATTCCAGGAAAACAGCCCGGAGCGCGTAAACAGAAGGGTGCAGGCGTTCCTGGCCCAGGCCCCGCAATTATCGCTCCTCAACACGCCCGCCTTTACGACCGATCCGGCGGAACAGCAATTCCTCTGGAAAGTCCGCAAGGGCCTGTTCCCCGCGGTGGGCGCAGTGCGGGCCAGCGGCACCACGGTGGTGCTGGAAGACGTTGCGTTCCCTGTCGAAAAACTCGGCGATGCCATCGCGGCATTGCAGGAATTGTTCCGGAAACACCGGTACGATAACGCCATTATTTTCGGCCATGCGAAAGACGGGAATATTCATTTCGTGGTGACGCAATCCTTCAACACGCCCGATGAAATCGAACGGTACGACGCCTTCATCCGCGAGGTGGTAGACATGGTGCTGCGGTACGAAGGCACGTTGAAGGCCGAACACGGTACCGGCCGGAACATGGCGCCATTTGTGGAAACGGAATGGGGCGGCGAAGCCTACGCCATCATCAAACGGATAAAAAACGCCGTAGACCCGCATGGGATCTTCAACCCCGGTGTGATCGTAAACAGCGACCCGGACGTACATATCAAAAACCTCAAGCACCTGCCCGCCGTGGAAGATGAAGTGGACCGGTGCATCGAATGCGGTTATTGCGAGCACCGCTGCCCCAGCCGCGATATAACGGCCACGCCGCGCCGGAGGATCGTTTTGCGGCGGGCCCTTAAAAACCTGGAGCTTTCCGGTGACAAGCGGCAACACCGCCAACTGGAAAAGGCATTCCGGTTCGAAGGGATGGATTCATGCGCCGTGGATGGCTTGTGCGCCACCGCCTGCCCTGTCGATATCAATACCGGTGACCTCATCAAACGCCTCCGCCGCGAAAACCACTCCCCTGCCGCCAACAAGCTCGCGCTGGTGATCGCGCGGCGGTTTACGGCCGTGGAATGGTTAGTAAGAAATGTACTGCTGATCGGTACAAAAATCAATGGGGCCTTCGGCAGTGGCACTATGACCGGTTTGACGAAGCTCCTCCGCAAAGTGGTCCCCGCTTTGCCCGTCTGGCCGGCAGATGCCAGGCCGCCCGCAAAGCTGCGCACGAAATCAAGCTCATCATCCACCGGCAAAACCATCGTTTACTTCCCTGCCTGCATTTCCAGGGTGATGGGTACTTACACGGGAGAAAAGAAAGATATCCTGGAAACATTCGCCAGCGTTTGCGCCAAAGCGGGGATCGAGATGATCGTTCCCGAGGATGTTTACGGCAGCTGCTGCGGACAGATATTTTCTTCCAAAGGGTTCCAGCCCGCCTATGCCTTTACGGCCCGCAAGGTCATGCAGCAATTGTGGAACAGCACCCGGCAGGGCGCGCTACCGGTGGTAACGGACGTCAGCTCCTGCGCTTACACCCTGAAAACGATGCGCAGCGTATTGGACGAAGGGGATAAAATCCGTTTCGACCAGCTGACGATCCTGGATTCCGTGGATTTCCTGCACGACATGGTGATGCCCACGGTGGGCGCACGGGAAAACAGGCGCAACATCGTCCTCCACCCGGTTTGTTCATTGGAGAAAATGAAAACGCAGGACAAATTCATCCGGGTGGCACAGCATTTCGCCCGGCAGGTGACGGTCCCGAAATCCGCCGGATGCTGCGGCATGGCGGGCGACCGCGGGTTCCTGTTCCCGCAGCTGACGCAATCGGCCACGCAGCAGGAAGCCGGGGAAGTGCGGAGCAGCGCATATGATGGCTATTACTCCTCTACAAAAACCTGCGAAATCGCGTTATCCGAAGCCGTGCAAGCGAATTATGTATCCATCCTGTATCTGGCCGACGAAATGATGATCCCCCTTCACAATACCGACAGTCAATAAATTACATCTATCATGAAAGACAACGAGCAAGGCTTTATGCAAAGCGTGGGCAACTGCTTCGATAAAGCCGCGGAATTCACGAATTGGCCCCCCGGCATCCTGGCGCAGATCAAAGCCTGCAACGCCGTGTACAGCATAAAATTCCCCATCCGCCGCGACAACGGGCAGATCGAGGTGATCGAAGCCTACAGGGCACAGCATTCCCAACATAAAACGCCCAGCAAGGGAGGCATCCGGTTTGCCGCGGAAGTGAACCAGGACGAGGTGGTGGCGCTGGCCTCCCTCATGACGTACAAATGCGCCATCGCCAACGTGCCTTTCGGCGGCGGGAAAGGCGGCATCAAAATCGATCCGAAACGATATTCGGTGGATGAGTTGGAACGGATCACCCGGCGGTATACCGCGGAGCTGGTCAGGAAGAATTTTATCGGCCCGGGCATTGATGTGCCCGCCCCGGACTACGGCACCGGCGCGCGGGAAATGGCCTGGATGGCGGATACTTACCAGGGATTGCACCCGGGCGAGATCAACGCTCTGGGCGCGGTGACAGGCAAGCCCCTGGCCCAGGGAGGCGTCCGCGGCCGCAAGGAAGCTACGGGCCTGGGCGTATTTTACGGCCTGCAGGAGATCTGCCGGATGCCCGCCGTGATGGAACGCATCGGCCTGGCTCCTGGGATCGCGGGTAAAAAAGTAGTGGTGCAGGGATTGGGGAACGTGGGCTACCACGCCGCGAAATACCTCCAGCACGCAGGCGCAATTATTGTTGCGATCGCTGAATATGAAGGCGCTATCTACAACGAAGACGGCCTCGATGTAGACGCGGTAGTCGCCCATCGCAATGCCACCCGGTCCATCCTGTCCTTTCCTTCCGCCCGGCATTTTCACAAATCCACCGACGCGTTGGAATACCCCTGCGATATCCTCATACCCGCCGCGCTGGAAATGGTGATCACCGCCGGCAACGCGCACCGCATCCCCGCGAAGATCATCGCGGAAGCCGCCAACGGGCCGGTTTCATCGGCGGCAGATGAAATCCTCGCCCGCAAAGGCACGCTGGTGGTGCCTGACATTTACCTGAACGCGGGCGGCGTCACTGTTTCCTACTTCGAATGGCTGAAGAACCTGAGCCATGTGCGATATGGCCGCATTGAGAAACGCTTTACCGAACATATGAACAACCGGATGCTTGAGCAGATGGAAGAACTGACCGGCAAACAGATCGGCACGAACGCGCGGCAAAGCATCCTGCACGGCGCCAACGAAATCGACCTGGTATACAGCGGGTTGGAAGAAACGATGATCGCCGGAGCACGGGAGATCATGGATGCATGGGAAGCCCATCCCGCCATTCCCGATATGCGGACCGCCGCGTTCGTGGTGGCGATCAATAAAGTAGCCACCGCCTACAGCGAGCTCGGCATCTTTCCCTGACCCGTTTCCCAACAACAGGAAAAGCCTTGCAGATGCAAGGCTTTTTTAATGTACTCATCGTTAATTGTTAGTTTTTGGATATTGATGCGTCGTCTTTCATCTTGATGTCTTCCAGCCGGCTGCGGAGCCTTTCGAGGTATTTACCGGGCGCTTCGGGCAAGGGGAACGCCGGCTGAGGGTTGGCGCGGACGGCCTGCAGCGCCTGCAATGCCTGGCCGGCATCTTTCAAACTGCAATCGAATTTCTTTACCTGGTATTTTTCGGGAATGCTGGCTTCCCAGGTGCTGCGGTTTTCGATAAACCGGATGACCTGTTCCAGCGAATGCCTCGAGCTGCTGTCGGCGATAAAGCCGGCGAACTCGGTCACCGATTGCTCCGGCGTCCGGGAAGGGTCCTGGCAGAACATGCCGAAAGCGTATACGTTCATGGCTTCGATTTCGGAACCGGGCCCGTCCGTAAAGCTGAAGATCCCGTTGAGGCCTGCGTTCCGCGCGTCGGAAACGATCCGGTGCAGGTAACGGGTTTCCGCCTGGGTTGGGTGTTTTTGTCCGCTGTAACCGGTATACCCGTCATCCACTTCGTCAATGAGGAAATGCGCCCATCCCCACAAATGCTTCACGCCGCGCGCTTTCAACTTTTCCACATCCGTGGCCACGGGATAAGGTTCGGGGTCGCGTTTGGCATCCGAATAGGCTTTGAAAGCCAGCGAGCGGTAATAGTTATGCAAAGGAAATTCGATGCCGCAATCTTTGGTGATGAACCGGTCGTTGGAAGCGATCATCTTACCGTACGCCACTTCCTTATCCCAGAAATCGACGTAGAAGGGGTTGATCGTTTTATCGTCCCAATGCGTAACGGCCCAGATATTGGCGTTGTAGAAAGCATTTGGCGCTTCCTTCTTCACGATCGCCTGTACTTTGCCAGACATTTCCATCCATTTTTCGATGCCACTGCGGCCCAGGGGCACCGGCGCCCCGCCGGGATCTCCGCCGAAGAAGGAAAAGAAATCCGCTTTCGACAGCAGCCGCACCCCTTTGGCAATATCATCGAGGCGCATGGCCATGGAATCTTTGTCGTTCGGGTTGAAAGTATCCCACCACTGCTGTGGATGCGGCGAGATGTTCGACTGGATGATCACGCCCACCTTGAATCCCGCACGCTGCGCATCGGCGATGCCCTTTGCAATGCGCTCATAAAACGCGGGATGCTCCGCCCTTGGCAGCGATACGGCGATATCGATGAACTGGAGCGTATTGTACCCGCAAGCCTTCCAGAAGCGGTAATGCTGCTCCCCTGCGGGATGAAAAGCATATAAACCAACCGTCGGTATGGCCGCGTTTCGCTGTTGCTGCGCGCAGGCATTCCATATACCGGACAAGCAAACGATCAGCACAAATAAGGAGACATTTTTCATATAACCGTTGTTATTTCGTTATCAGATCCGTTAAAGTGGCTTTCATGGCTTCGAGGAGCCGGGGCGTGTAGGTTTGTACCATCGAATAGGCATTGGCGGTGCGTTCTGCCGCCGTAGCGCCCTCGCCGCGCTCCCACCAGGGCTTATCCGTCAGGAACGGCTGCAAGTGCGCCGAAGGAAAGGATTTCAACGTTTCCGTCATGGCGGGCCAATGCCAATAGCTTTTGTAACCATGTCTTTGCTGCCAACCATCCGCCGCGGCGATAAACGCCGCAAATGCCGCCGTAGTTGCCGCAGACCGGACGTCTGCGTTCTTTGCCAGTACTTCCCGCAAAGTAAACAGCGAAGCTGTCATCCGCAGCTGCGCGATCAGGTCCGTGACAAACCGTTCCGGATCACCGAAGAGGAGGCCGCTTAATTTGCCGGGTTTTAGTTTGACCTTCTGAAAACGGGCCAGCTCCTTTTCGGCGGCTTTCATCCTGCCGATATCCGCGCCCTGCAATGCTTCCCAACCGGCCACGATCGCTGTACCCGCCCCTTCGATCAGTTGATCGGCAAAAGCGATATAGTCCGCTTTTTCAGCCGGCAAGCCCAGCGCGCCCCTGGAAAAGGCGAAGGTATTGGGCAGTTGTATACAATGGGTTTGGGCATTTCCGAACACGCCGCGGCGGCCTTTGTTCTTCCCGGCATCGTAGGCGCCGGGGCCATAATTGGTATATGGGAAAGATGGCTCCCCTTCAATGGCGCCGTAGTTGTACGCCAGCACGCGGTCCTGCATCGACGAGTCGATCTGCGCACCGTAGCCCAGCCAATGGGTCGCGATGCCCCAGGGGTCCATGTGCTGCCGGCCGATGAGGGAAAGCGCGTCCTGTATCTCGGCCTGCTGGCCCATCTTGAAGTTCCCCGTGGCATGGAACCTCCCGTAAGATTCCCAGCCCGTCCAGGCCCAGTAATAGATTTCGATGCCCGGGCGCAAGCGGTCCAGCATCCGCCGGTGCGCCGCCATCAGGTAAGCAAATTCGATGTTGGTGGAATTGGGATATCCGCCCGGGTCGCTGTCGATCATGAAAATCCCGTCGCAATCCCGGAGCTGTTCCATCAGTGTCTGCCGCCAGGCAACCAGTTTACCCAGCTGCTCCGGGTCTCCGGGATCGATGTATTCATCCACCCCATACACCGGCCGGTTTTCAAATGTGTACTTCGCTGCCAGTTCATTTTTCGCGCGGATGTTCGGGCACAACACCACAAATGCCTTCATGGCAAAATCCCGGTGCGCCAGGTCTATGATCGCTTTTGTTTTCTCGAGTTGACGGCGGTCGCCGGTGGTCAGCGGTTCGGGCATCGTTTCGAGCATGGGCCAGATGAGGATGCTGTTGTAACCGAGTTGCCGGAGGCCGCCGAGGTAATTGCGCCAATCATCCAGCGACCACGTCCGGGCGGCATATGGATGATGGTAAGACCAACCGAGGTGAACATACATCCCCAGGATTTTGTCATCCGCCTTCTCCTGCGCCACCGCCGTTTGAAAGCATACCATCATCCAAAAAGCGATCGCCAAACGCCGGATCATGGTTGTTGATTTTCCATTTCCTGCAACGCCACTTTCATCGATTTGATCAGCCGCGGGGTATAATCTTCCAGCCGGGCCATGCCGTTTTTCACTTTATCGAAGGCCGTTTCCCCTTCATCGCTCACCCAGGTGAGGGTGGCCAGGGTGGCATCGAGTTGCTTCGATTTGAGTTTGGCCAGGGTTTCCTGCATCGCGGGCCAGTACCAGTGGTTGTTGTAGCCGTGCGCGCCCTGCCAGGTTTCTGTGGCGTTTATAAAGGCCGACAGTTTCTTTTTCACAGCTGCTTGCTGCGGCGTGCCGTTCAATGCGGTTTTCAGTTCATGCATCGTGCTGACCACGCGGAGCTGTAGCACCAGGTCGTTAACGAACCTTGCAGGGTTCCGGAACAGCAATCCTTCCAGGGGGCCGCTTTTCAGGGAACCGGGTTTCAGGGCCCCTAATCTTTTGATGCAACTATTCATTTTCGCCACATCTTCCCCCTGCAGCGCTTCCCAGCTTTCCACGATGAGCCTGCCCTGCCCGGGGATAAGGTCGTTGGCGAATGTGATGTAATCTGCTGTGGTAACGGGTTTGCCCTGTGCACCTCTTGCAAAGGCGAATGTATTCGGCAGCTGGATGCAGTGCGTCTGGGCGTTGCCCATCGTTCCGCGCTGGCCGCCGTTTTTACCACCATTGTATGCCCTGTCGCCCCCGTACAGCGTGAAAGGGAAAGAGGGCTCTCCTTCTATCGCGCCGTAGTTGTAGGTGATGACGCGGTTGCCCATGCCAAGGGAGTCCGCAATACCCGGACCGTAGCCGCTGCCCACGCCCCAGGGCTCCATGCGCTGCCGCGAAAGCAGGCTGATGGCGTCCATAATTTCGGAGGGCTCTCCGCGTTTCAATTCACCGGTGGCGTAAAAATGGCCATATGACTGCCAGCCGAAGTTGGCCCAGTAATCCACCTGGATACCTTTGCGGAGGCGGTCCAGCATTTTCCGGTGGGCTTGCAGAAGATAAACGAATTCCATGTTGGTGGAGTTGGGATATCCGCCGGGGTCGCTGTCGATGATCGACATGCCATCCGCTTTTGCCAGCGGGCGGAACAGTTCTTCCCGCCATGCCATCAGCTTGCCGAACGCCACGGGGTCCCCTGGATCCACGCGCTCGTCTGTATGGAAGAAAGGCCGCTTCTCGAAAGTGTACTTCCTGCCCTCTTCACTTTTGGGGGAAACATTCGGACAAAACACGATGGTAACCCGCATATCGTAATCCGCATGCGCCATGTCGATCACTTTGGCGATCTTTTGCAGGTTGGCTTCGTCGCTGGGCGTCAGCGGATTGGGCATGATTTCCAGCATGGGCCAGATGAGGATGGAATTGAACCCCAGTTTATGAATACCATCGAGGTATCCCCGCCAGTCGTCCAGCGACCAGGTCCTGGCCGCATAGGGGTTGTTGTAAGACCAATGCTGGTGGATGTACATCCCTACTTCCTTCCTGCCTATGTTTTGCTGTCCTTTCACCTGCGTGACCAGGCACATCGCCATGACTGCGATCAGTGATAATCTCAACGGTAACTTCATCGTGCAATATTTTTGAAAACTGATTTTCTGATTATTGATAGCTGCTTGCGATCGCTTTTTCCAACAGCGGCCGCATCTTTTCGTATCCGGCGCGGTTCGGGTGAACGCCATCGCCCGTTAAAACCGGGGCCAGTCCACGTTTTTCATCGGCCAGCACGGGAAAGTAATCGACGAAGGAAATCCCTTCCTCCCGGCAATACCTGCTGATTTTTTCGTTCAGCGCGGCAATGAGCGGCACGGGTTTTACGGTTTTGCAACAGGCATATTCGTAAGCGGGGATCACTGAGCACAAGACCACCTTGATCCCTTTCGCGCTCGCCATCCCGGCCATGGCGACGATGTTCCGGAATATCGAATCAACCGGCATATCCCCACCCAGCCCGGCGATATCGTTGGTGCCGCCGAGGATCACCACGGCGTGGGGATGCAGATCCATTACGTCTGCCTGAAAACGCGCCAGCATCTGCCGCGTCGTTTGCCCGCCGATCCCTTTGTTGACGTACGGCTTTCCGGCGAAGAATTCCGGCATCAGGGCCTGCCAGCCTTGTGTAATGGAATCGCCCATGAAAACGACAGGCTTCTTCCGGGCTTCTTTCTTGTGCTTCGCTACCGCACAACCCAGCATGAGGCAGCACAAAACCGCCCATGTAAATCGGTGCATCATACATATTGATATTGAAAACCGGTGTGCGCTAATGCATCATCCAGCCGCCGTCAGCGTTTAATGTCTGGCCGGTTACGAAATCGCTGTCTGCGGATGCGAGAAAAACGAACACCCCCACGATATCGTCCGTCTGTTGCCGCCGTGGGATCGCCTGTACCCCGAGCAGGAATTCGGTCGCCTTTTCCTGCGCTTCCTTCGAGCCTACTTTCTCCAGCTCCGTTTCGGTAAGCACTGCGCCGGGCGTGATGCAATTTACCATGATATTATCAGCGCCCACTTCCCGGGCCAGCGCCCGCGTAAACCCGATCACCGCGCCTTTGGACGCCACGTAATGCACATAGTTTTTCGAACCGGCGAAAAATGTCACCGACGATACGTTGATGATCTTTCCGTATTTTTTTGCTGCATATAGGGATAAACGGCCTTTGCGCAAACGAACTGCGAGCGCACGTTGTTGGTCATCACCCGGTCCCATTCCGCCACGGAGATCTCATGCCAGGCTTTCCGCGGATCGATGGCGGCGTTGTTCACCAGGATATCGACCCCACCGAAGCTTTCCACCGTTTGCCTGACCATCCTTTCTACCGCCATTTCATCCGTCACATCCGCCGCGATGGCGATCGCTTCGCCACCCTGCGCCGTAATCAGGCTCACGACCTCCGCCGCCAGCTCCGGATGCGCGAGGTGATTCACCACCACCTTCGCGCCTTCCGCTGCGAAACGCAGCGCCACCGCTTTGCCGATGGACTGCGCCGCACCGGTAATTATGGCTACTTTATCTTTCAATCGCATATCATGTCTTTTAAATTAGCTACAATTAAACCGCCCGTTTCGACCCGCTCTGCTGCCGGTCGCGCCAGAACTCGCTGATCTTCTCCAGGCTGAGGCCTTTGGTTTCCGGCACCATTTTCCAGGAGAAAAGTGCGCAGGAAGCGCAGATAGCGGCGAAGATCCAGTACACGCCGGCTGCGCTATCGAAGGTCTGGATGAACCATTCCGTCAGCATCGGGAAAAACTGTGCGGTAACGAACGATGCCGCGTACAGGAAGAAGCACACTACGGCCAGCGCCTTGCTGCGAATGCGGTTCGGGTAAATTTCCGACACGATCACCCAGCTGAGCGGCGCGAGGCCCAGTGTAAACGATCCCGTTCCGATGAGCATCGGCACCAGCGTAAACATCGGCGGCCAGTGCATCTGCAGGTTGATCGCCATGATGATGTGCCCCAGCGCCATGAGCAACACGCTCGTTATCAGCAGCCCGCGGCGGCTGAAGCGCCGGATCAGGCCGAATGCCAGGATGGTGGTCAGTAAAATGAGCAGGTAGATGGGAATGGAGCTGAGGATCGCATTGGAACCCACGCTGATGCCGGATTCCGCCAGGATGCTCGGGGCATACATCAGCATCATGTTCACACCATTGATCTGGGAAAATATCATGATGACGATCCCGATGAACAAAGCCGTTTTGATACCCGGCTGGAACAATTCCCGGAATGCGCCCGTCTCCTGTTTCAATTCTTTCTCAATTTCCTTCATTTCCAGCTCGCTTTGCTCCGGCCCGTTGATGCGCGACAGCACTTTCAGCGCTTCGCCGATTCGGTTGCGGGCCGCCAACCAGCGCGGGCTTTCGGGGATCAGCAGCAAACCTGCGATGAGCAGTGCCACCGGCACCGCCTGCGCGGCAAACATCCAGCGCCAGCCCCATCCTTCGAAAGAAAAGAAATAGCTGGTGATCACGGCCAGGTTGATGCCGATCACGTTCGACAGCTGGTTTACATTCACCAGTACGCCTCTCAGGTGTGGCGGCGATAGTTCCGCGATGTAAATGGGCGACGACATCATCGCCAACCCGATACCCACGCCGCCGAAGAACCGCCAAACCGCGAAGTCCCATATCCCGGCCGCGGCAGCCGTACCGATGGTGGAAATCATAAAGAAAAACGCGGCGAGCATCATGGTTTTCCGGCGCCCCAGGCGCTCGGTGAACCACATGCCGAACAACGGGCCCGTTACCGCGCCCAGAATCGCACTGCTGACGGCGAACCCTTTCATGGCGGCCGATAAGTTAAAATCCGCCTCCAGGAAAGGCAACGCGCCGGCGATCACCACCAGGTCGAACCCGAACAGGAATCCACCGATAGACGCCACCAGCACGATGGCATAAATGTATAACCTGCCTGCCTTGGGGACCGGGGCCCGCTGCCTGCCGGGGTCCTGTTCTATTGTGTTGACCATTATATTGCCGTGAGCCATATTGCTTGTTGATTGTAGATTATCGATTTTTTTACTTGCCGCTCATTTCGCCGAGCGCCTTCCGCATCGAAGCGAGGAGCCTCGGCGTAAAGGATTCCATCCTTGCCAGCCCGTTCTTCACCCGGTCGAACGCCGTAGCGCCCTCTTCGCTGGTCCAGGTGTGGGTATCGAGCGTGGCATTGATCGTTGGCAGATTCAGCTTGCGCAGCGTCGATTCCATCTGCGGCCAGTGCCAGGAATTGCTGTAGCCGTGCTGCCCCTGCCAGGCAGAAGCCGCGTCCACAAAAACCGCCAGCGCCTTCTTCTTCGCAGCCGCATTTTTGTTGCCGTCCACAACGGCCCTCAGTTCATACAGTGATGCCGCCATGTTCAGTTGCAGCGCCAGGTCGCGCACGAATCCTGCGGGGTCGCCGAACATCAGTCCTTTCAACGGGCCGCCCTGCAATGCGCTTTTCGGCATGCCCGTCAACTGCTTCGCTGCTTTGCGCATGCGCACGGCGTCTTCGCCCTGCAGCGCTTCCCATCCTTCTACGATTTTATTACCGGCGCCGGGAATGAGCGCATTGGCGAAAGCGGTATAATCTTCCTTCTCTACACTTTTCCCCTGCGCACCGCGGGCAAACGCAAAAGTATTCGGCAGCTGCACCACGTGCGACTGCGCATTGCCCAGCACGCCGCGTTTGCCGCCCCTGCGCCCGCCGCCGGATGCCCGGTCGCCGCCGTAGATCGTGAGCGGGAAAGCGGGCTCGTACTCGATGGCGCCGTAAGGGAACGCCAGTACTTTATCCTGCATCTGGATCGGGTCGGCGAAGTTATCTTCGAACCCGCTGTTGGCTACGCCCCAGGGCTCGTAGTGTTGTTTGGCCAGCAATTGCATGGCTTCGCGGATCTCTTCGGGGCCGCGTTTCACCAAATCGCCGGTGGCGTAGAAATTACCATAAGATTCCCAGCCGAAGTGCGCCCAGTAATTGATCTCGATGCCCGGCCGCAGGCGGTCCAGCATCCGGCGGTGCGCACCGAGGATATAAACGAATTCCATGTTGGTGGAGTGCGGGTAACCGCCGGGGTCGCTATCGATCACGAAGAGCCCGTCGGCCTGCGCCAGCGGCTTGAACAGCTTCTCGCGCCATTCCATCAGTTTGCCGAAGGCGATGGGGTCACCGGGGTCTACCCGGTCGTCTGTATGGAAAAAAGGCCGGTCTTCGAAGGTGTATTTACGGCCTTCCTCGCTTTTCGGTGATACGTTCGGACAGAATACGATAGACACCCGCATGTTGTAGTCCTGGTGCGCCATATCGATCACTTTCGCGATTTTGGCCAGGTTGGCTTCGTCGCTGGGCGTGAGCGGGTCGGGCATGATTTCCAGCATGGGCCAGATGAGGATGTAGTTGTATCCCAGCTGGTGGAGGCCGTCGAGGTACCCTTTCCAGTCGTCCAGCGTCCAGGTGCGGACGGCGTAGGGATGCTTGTAAGACCAGTGCTGGTGCATGTACATCCCCAGTATTTTTTCCGTTGAAAGCGGCCTGGTAGCGGCGGTTTGCGCGGAGGCGACCTGCATGGCAATAACAGCCCAGCAAGCCATAAATATCTTTATTGCTTTGATCATAACGTTCCCTATAAATGAAAGAAAAAATCGCTAACGCTTGTGCGTTAACAGGTGGCTGGTTAAAAATAATACGTCAGGAGAAAAATAAATGTCGGGTAATTAACCGGAATTATCACTTTGTTACCCCCTGGATAGATGTATTTAGCATTGGTCCGCGCACTTGGCGATGCTGCATTTGTACTGGTAAGGACTTTGGCCGATGCGTTCCCGGAAGACTTTGCAGAAATGGGAATTCGAATTGTACCCGCACAGGCTGGCGACTTCTGAGATCGGTTTATCCATTTCGATGAGCAGCTTACAGGCATGCGCCATGCGCTGATCTACCAGGTATTGCAGGAACGTTTTTTTCGTCTTGTTCTTGAAAAAGCGGCAGAATGAGGGCACCGTCATGCAGGCCACTTCCGCCACCTGTTCGAGGGTGATTTGCTCGTGCAGGTTGAACTTGATGAAATTGATCACTTCCAGCAGCCGGTCCGAATGCGAGACCGGTTCTTCCACGTCTTTATTGATGATCAGGTTTTTTTCTCCCGAAATGGAAATGATATTCATGATCTGCAATAATTCCAGCACTCTTTCGAAGCCGGTTTTAGAAGAGAGGGCGATCAGTTTTTCGGCGATGACGTTGCGTGTTTCCCCGTAGATATTGATGCCCTTGGATGCCTGCTTGATCATTTCGCGGATGGCGTCGAATTCGCTGACGAAATCGAACATCTGCTGGAAGATCTTCGGGTTGATGTACACGGTGATCACCTTCGACCGGAGGTTAGACCCTTCTTCGTAAAACACGGGATCGCTGAGCCAGATATGTGGAACGTTGGAACCGATGAATACCATATCTCCCGGTTCGAATGGCGCCACTTCGTTGCCGATGATCCTTTTGCCGAAGCCTTCCAGGATGAAAGTCAGTTGCAGTTCAGGATGCTTGTGAAACGACGCCTGTTCGTTATTCAATGAAGACAGGAAAGGTTGATCCCTAAAATCCAGGTACAGAGAATTGTTGATAAACGGAGTGATTTCGGTTTGTAGCAGCCTCATGTCCAAAAAGATTGGTATACACCTAAATATAACATATTATTTTTGGTTTTCCGACATACTATACTATTTTCCGGCCGGCAGATACGGCCGTTCTACAACGTGGCCATCACGTCGGATGCCGCAGCCACGGCGCGTTCTATATCTTCTTCTGTATGTGCTGCGCTGATGTACCATAATCCCCTTCCGATGACCCTTACTTTCCGGTCGTGCAGCCCGGCAATGAACTTACCAAGCTTCGCTTTATCGTAGGTGAAAGTATCCCTGTAATCCCTGACCTGGTCCAGCCCGGTGAAGCCGGAATTGAACATGGGGCCGGGCCCTTGTACCAGCAGGGGTTGCCCGTGGCGCGCGGCCGCTTCGCGCAGGCCCTCCATAAGCTGGTTGCCCAGCGCGAACATGCGCGCATAGGGCTGCTCCTGCTCCAGCACTTCTATCGTAGCCAATGCCGCCGCAATGGTGGCGTTGCTGGAATTCATCGTGCCGGCGTGGATCACTTTCGCGCTTTCGATCAAGCCCATCCATTCGCGTTTGCCCACGATGGCGCTGATCGGGTAACCACTGCCCATGGCTTTCGCGAAAATGGACATGTCTGGCGATATGCCGAAATATTGCTGTGCCCCGCCGATAGACAACCGGAAGCCCGTGATCACTTCATCAAAGATCAATGCAATGCCGTATTGGTCGCACAATGCGCGGAGCCCCTGGAGAAAGCCCTCCTGCGGCGGGATGCAGCCGCTGTTGCACATGACCGGCTCGGTGATGATGCCGGCGATCTCGTGGTGATGCGACGCCAGTTTCGCTTTCAGCAGGTCGAGGTCGTTCCAGGGCAGAATGATGAATTCGTTCCTGGCCTGTTCCGGCAAACCGCCCGACCAGGGCCAGGCTACCGGCTCTTCGCGCGGGCCGAGCGATGCGGCGTCCGGCGCGGAGATCCCCCAGGCCACGTTATCGAGCCAGCCATGGTAATGCCCTTCAAAACGGAGGAATTTCTGTTTCCCCGTTTTCGCCCGCGCCACCCGGAAAGCCGTTTGCACCGCTTCCGACCCGTCGAGGCAAAAACGCATCAGTTCCGCCGAGGGTACCAGGGCCGATAATTTCTCCGCCAGTTCGATCTCCCGGATATGCTGCCCGGCAAAGAGCTGCCCGGGCCCGGAATATTCCGTGACCGATTGCAGTACATGCGGGTGGGAATGCCCCAGGATCAGCGGGCCCTGGCTCAACGTAAAATCCAGGTACTCGTTGCCATCCACGTCGTACACGCGGCTGCCTTTGCCATGCGTGTAAAAAATGGCATGCGGGTGGTTGTACTTCCGGAATTCGGAAGACACGCCGCCTGCCAGCACCTTCTTCGCCCTTTCCAATAATTTCGCCGATTCGGTATATGCTATGCGTTCCATTCGTAAATAGTTTTAATCGTGTGTAAGTCCGCCTTCCGGCGTTCCCTTAAAGTTCCGCCGATAAGCGGGGGGAAAATGCGGGCGGCTGATCAAAAAGTATCAAACATTTAACCAGCCGCAGTTCACCCTATGCCAATGTCAGATGTATCATATACTTCACCAGCTGGTCGTCGATCAGCAGGTCTTTTCCGTTTGCCAGCCGCTGTGTCACCTTTACCGGCGGCTTCACCCCGTCGCTGATGCCTACGCTGGCGATCTTCCGGCCAAAACTGATCTTTGTCGGCACGGTGGCCATCAATTGAATTTGTTTTGCCTGGAGCAGGTCTTGCCCGCCGGGTGCGGAAAGGATGACCCTGCCTTGCGGGATGCTGCATAACAGCTTGCCGTTGATCCGCAGTTCGCCACCGCCTTCCATGAGCACAACGCCCTTGCCGGTGATTTGCACGATCCCGAAATCGCTGACGGTTAATCCGGCGGCGGTTTTCCCGTATTGCAACGCCACCGTGCGCGCAACGGGTTTGGCATCCGCCGGTTGCTCCGCTGCCAATGTAAACAGTACGCCATTTTCGGTACGGCGCGCCAGCAGCTTCACCTGCTCCCCATTTTTCACGTCCACTTTTTCGAACGCGTTGCATGCCTGCCAGGCGTCCGGCCCTTCGAACACGGCTACGCCTTTGCTGCGCAGGGCCTGGAGTGCGGAGGGGTTGGTGAGCGGATGGGGGCAGATGACGGCTTTCGTGCCCGCGGGGATCGCTTCCAGCGCGGATTCCTGCCAGACGCCGAAGAGGGCTTTACCGGCCCAGAGCGCCGCCAGCGTCTTTTTCACCGGCTCCATCGCCGACAGGTTCCCGGATGGCACAATGATGTAGACCTTTTCCGGAACAGCCACCCGCTGCAGCCCTTTGCCCATCAACCCCAGCCGGCCCAGCGCAATGGCCGCGTCGGCGGGGAATGGCGTGCCGTGGTACACCGAACCGTAGCCGGTGCCGCTGGGCGTGGGGCATAGTCCTACCCCGCGCTCGAACCAGGCGGAGTCCAGCCCGAGGTAGGGCGGGAACCAGCGCGGATCTGGCTCCAGCTGCGACGCTTCCCGGAGGGGCAGCGGCCAGTAGCACGATTCGCGGGCAAACCAGCTCACGCCCCATTCGTAAGACATGGCGCAGGCCGCACCGCCCGCCAGCGCATAGTGAACGGAAGCATCGTAATAAGCGAGGTTGTTCCATTTGCCGTTGCCGAATTCTTCGATGATCACCGGCCGGTTGGAGCCGATCGGGTCGAAGTATTGGGCAGACAAACCCGCCTGTTCCGGTGGCAGGTAATTATGCCAGGGCAGTATGGGCGCGTCTTCATTAGCGAGGTAAGTATCGCCGCCGTCCATCGTGGAGAACATATATCCCGGCATCGCCGGCTGCATGCCGCCCGCGTTGCGGATGGCGGCCGTCATTTCGTTAGACCAGCGGCGGAACAGCATCGAATCGCGCAGGGTGCCTTTCCCGGCGGGAATCCCTCTCCAGGTGGCTACCTCCGCATCCATCTGCGTTTCATCCGGATCTTTTAAATATACTTCGTTGGCAAGATTGTAGATGATATTGCCCGCACCCTTCCATCTTGCCGCCAGCAAGCCTACCAGCTCGCGTTGCAGCCCGAGGTTGCGCAGCGAGAAGCTGACGATATTGAAATCCCTTTCATGCCGGTATTCGAAATACGCATGCGTGCCGTCGGGCCTTTCAAAACCCATATGGCGGGCCCATTGCGTGAAAATGCAGATATCCAGCACGAGGCCGTGTTCCGCGGCCAGTTGAATGGCGGCGTCCATGGCGCGCAGCGAGGGCTCATCGGTAACGGGGTCTACCCACACCCGCACGATCCGGTAACCGGCCTTGCGGATGGCGGCAAAATCTTCCGCGACCTTCAACGGATGAAAATCGCGCCAGGCCCATTCCCACCAGGAGGTGGAAGGGTAATAGTGCGTCCCCGACCAGAAGCCTTCTTCGCCATCCAGCACGATGCTGGGACCTTTCACCGCCAGCATGGGCGGCGTTTGCAGCGCAGCTCCCTGCGCTACGAACCCGATGTAGCGTTTATCGATAACCACCGGTTCGCCTTCCAGCGCCAGCAATGCGGCCTTGTCCACATCCTGGAGGATCTCGAGCTGGATGGTCCACATCCCATTGCCGGCAACGGGTTTGAAATCACATAATACTTCCGTATCGCTGCCGCCGGAAGCCACGCGGCGGGTGGTGATCAGCGGCGTAAACGCACCAGCGCCGGGAGCTTTCACGGAATAGCGGAACGTTGCCGCCACTGCCTGTGTGCCCTGGTTCTGCACGCGGGTCCGCAGTTGCACCCGTTCTCCGGGATGATAAGCCGCGTAATTCGATTGATGCGCATACACCTGCAGGCCTCCCTTCCATCGCGCAGCCGTTTTTTGCAGCAGGGCCGTCCATCCTTTCACGTCCAGCGCCGCCAGCGGATTTTCGAATAAGTAGAACCAGCAGTCGCTGCCTTTGAACCTGCCCGCCGCCAGCGATGGCGCATAATAGCTCATCAGCAGGCCGGGGTACCCGGTCAGGTTCCCGAACTGGTCGTATGCTTCCAGCACGGGCAGAAAATCGGCCCGCACTTCTTCATCGATGTTATGGTTGGGCATCTCCTTCGGCGGAGCGATGTAAGCGGAAAAAGAAACCGCCGGTTTGAACGTGATATCCGCCAGCGGCATCGGCCCGTTCGCCGCAACGCTCACCGCCAAAGCGGCCTCCGACGGGCGAAACCCTCCTACCGACAAAGCCGCCGGTATCCCTTCAGGCTTCCCCACCCAGATCATCCCGTTGCCCGCGGCCAGTTCCTGCAGCAGTTTTGCTTCATCCAGCTGATGGCGCTGTAATGGCACTACGTTCGCCGGCAAATTACCGCCCACCGCACTGAGGAAAGCGCTGTCGGCCACCAGGTACAATACCGTCTTCCGGCCCGCATCGGTGGCCGCGTGCGTATCAAAAGCAGGGCCCGATGCCCCGGTAAGCCCGTCGTCCGGCCCGGTAGCGGGCGTTTCCTTCGGCTTGCCCGGCGAACTGCCCCAAGCGGCCACGGGCGCCACCACGCCGGCCGAGCCCAGGGCCAGTAATCTCAGCGTTTCTCTTCTGTTCATAGCTATTTACCTTGATTTACATGCATGATCCCTTTTCGTATTCCGCAGCTTCCAGCAAGCCTTTGAGGTAACCCAACGCAAAGAGGCGCCCCACTTCGCCGTATCCCGGCTCGCGGTTGTTCTCGCCTTCCATGGTAGGCACGTGATCGATCCGGACGGGCCCGTCGAACGCAACGGCGGTATAAGCTTTCACGGCGGCGTACATATCGGTTTGCCCGTCGTCGTGGAAGGTTTCCGAAAACGCATGCGCCTGGCCGCGTATATCGCGGAAATGCACGAAGAATATTTTACCGGCCTTACCGAGTTCGAGGATTTCGTGCGGAATGTCTGCCCCCGCCGCGGCGAGGCTGCCCTGGCATAAGGTAACGCCGCTGTTGGCGCTGGGCACGAGGTTGATCGCGCGTTTCAATGCCGCGGGGCTGGTAATGATGCGGGAAATCCCCTGGATGGGCGAAACGGGGGGATCGTCGGGGTGGAGCGCGAGTTTCACGTTAGCCGCTTCCGCGACGGGGATCACCCTTTCCAGGAAATACTGCAGGTTATCCCACAACCTTTCCTCCGGCACGATGCCCGCCGGGGTCAGCGGTGCATCTTTCATCAGCGCATGATTATAGCTCGTTACCAACGCGCCGCCACGGGTGGGTGTAGACACGGAGGTGCGGAGCCAGTTGAATCCCGCCATAAAATTGTAACAGAACACGGGGATGTCCAGCGCCCCCATATTCCGGATCAACTGCTGGCACAGGGCAATATCTTCATCCCGCCCGTCGATGCCCAGTTTCATCCGGTGCATTTGCGCATCCAGCCCGGGCTCTATCACTTCCAGCTTAAAGCCGAAATCATCAAAACGCTGCTTCATATGCAGCAGGTCCATGTACTCGTAAGAGGGTGTACCGTCTGCCTGCACCGGCAACCGGGCTACCGCATGTGTTACGCCTGCCTGTTTAGCCAGCCTCCATAGCCGGTCGGGGTACTGTGACAGCACTTCTGCTATTTTCATTTCGTATGTATTTTACTGATTCTTATAATTTGATACTCGATACGCCTCCGGGGCCGGGCTCTCCGTAGCCGCCCGTCACGATCATCTCTCCTTCCAGCAGGCAGAGGTTGCTGGTGAGCGGGTACCCCGTCCGCACCGTATCCACCAACATCCCATCTTCATCCAACATCTGCACCGCCTGCATGCCGTAATGCGCTACGTACAACAAGCCATCCTTTCCCATACGGACGCCATCCGGCAGGTTCTGGACGATGTCTCCCGACGGGTGTTCCGGTAGCCGCGCCCACTCTTCCCACTTCCCGTCGGGCAGTCCCGGTCCGCGAAGGGCGCAAGTCAGGATCCGGTTGCGGTAGCTTTCGGCTACGAACAAGCGTTTGCCATCCGCGCTCAGTGCAATGCCGTTGGGAAAATCGAAACCCTTGCCCACGATGCGCTGCGATCCGTCTGTTCCGAAATAGCACACCATCCCCGATTCCCGCACGGAATCGGTAAAGTACATCCCGCCATCCGCGTCGGCCGTCAAGTCGTTGGGCGCACGCAGCGTCTGGCCGTCGCAGGTGTCTTTGATGGCATAGCCTTTACGCTCGCCGTCTGGCCCGAAGCGGGCAATGCCCGCCTGCCCGCTGTCGCAGATGAGGTGGTCGCCATTGGGGTGGATGTACTGGCCGTTGGGACATTTCGCGTAGGCCCAGTGCGACAACTTTCCTTCCGTGTCCATTTTGAAAATGATGCCACCGGTCAATGTGGTAAAAAACAGGTTACCCTGTGCATCCATGGCCGGGCCTTCCGTGTACCACGGCAGCTCCGCCAGCCGTTCAACGATGGTGACCGATATCATCTTGTTCATTTTATATCCTGTTCAAATGGAAACAATGGTTGGCGGCGATGGCGGTAAGTGAACCGCGTCATATCGGCCTGTGTAACGCCGGGCGTGTTCACCTGTACGATCGTGGGGCACACCGGACCGTACGCCGCGATCGGCGCATTCACGCCTTTGGCCACTACCGCGTTGAATTGTTGCGGATGAATGCCGAAAGCCGTCAGTTGCCGCAGGCTGAAAGGCGGCACGCGCAAGGATGTGAGCATGATCACGTTCCCGCCGCCGGTTTGCACGATGGCGATTTTCCCCATATCGAAATTTACTTGTCCGCCGTGCCGGGGACTATCTTCCGAAAACTTCCCGTCTGCTTCCATGAGGAGGCGCACGGGAATGGTGAATGCCGTTTCTCCCTGCATATATCCCCCCTCCGCATTGCCGGGCGAAAGGGAAAAGGTTTCGCCGGGCTGGTGTTTCAACGCTTCGGCGACGGATGCAGGATCGTAGATGCAGATAAAGCAACCAGACATCTTGTACGCTTCCGCTGCGGCGAGCAGAAAGGCGCTGTTGCCCGGGGAGCCGCCGCCCACATTATCGCCCATATCCAGCAGCAATACCGGTTTGGCCCACTCCTGCATCTTTGGCAGCAGCGTGGCGATATCGTGTTTCACTGCCACGAAATCAGCACGGCGATCGATCAGTCTGTCTTTCAATTCCATCCCAATGCGATCGCATAATTGCGGTTTGTTATCGGTGACAACAATGAATGCGCTCCCCATTTCCGGCACATCGGCATATGGAAAACCGAGCAAGATGCTGATGGAAAGAACGCCCGGTTGCCCGGCCGCTTCCCGCGCCTGGTCATATAATCCTTTGCAGGGCTCCGCTGCAGTAAATTGCTGCTCGATGCTGATGGCGACCGGCGTTTGTACGAGTTGCTGTACGGGCCGTATGTTGCCTTTCAGCGTTTCCACCATCAGCGTGGCCGCCTTTTTACCGGTTTCACGCTGGTCGATGTGGGGATTGGTGCTGTAGGCGATCAATGCGTTAGTGGCTGCGGTCATCGCCGGGCTCACATTGGCGTGGGGGTCCAGCGTTCCGATGATGGGCATATCGGGGCCCAGGCGCTGCCGGAGCAGGGTCAGCCAATGGCCGTCCATATCCGGATGCTTTTCGGAAACTCCCGCCCCATGCGGTACCACGAGGCAGCCGTCGATGGGCAATACTGCATCCAGCCCGCGCATCATTTCTTCCAGCAGCGTTTCGTAGGTTCCGGCGCTGACCGTTCCGCCGGGCGTGGCTTCGGCGTACATGACGGGTACTGCCGTGATCGTATTTTCTTCCAGCACTTCCAGCATCCCACCGATTTCGTGGAAGGCATGGCGGTACTCCCGCGCAATGGCGTCTCCCTTCAGCCAGTGGCTGTTTTGGAAATCGTCGAGCGTAGTGGGCTTGTTGATGAAGGTGTTGGATTCGTGGTAAATACCCAGAATGGCTATGCGCAGCCGTTTGCCGTCAAAACTCATGTCTGTATCGTTTTTATTGAGGGTAGCCGGGATTTTGCGGCTTGAGGTTCGGGTTGTTCTGCATTTCCAGCCTCGGGAGCGGGAAGAGCAGATGCCTGGCCTGCAAAGGCTGGTTGGAATTCAGGTTCACGTGCCCTACGAAATCATCGAACCCTTTGTTGGTTTCGTTGTAGACTTTCCGCAACCGGACCATATCGAACCAGGTGATGCCTTCGTAGCAGAGCTCATGCCAGCGCTCGCGCCATACCGCTTCGCGGAACGACTGCTGCGTGAAAGTGCCCATGCCCGCGGTGGTCAGCTCTGCCCTGTCGCGGATTTTTTTCAGGGCATTATATGCCGCGGGGTTGATGCCGCCACTTTCATTCTGGGCTTCCGCGTACATCAGCAGCACCTCCGCGTAGCGGATCTGCATCAGGTTGAGATCATCCTGCCCCGTGCCAGTTTTGCCGGCCGTTCCGAAAGCTATCGTGTTGAAGAATTTGAAGATGTACGGCGCGCCCAGCTGAAAGAGGGCGCCGCTGCCGTTCGTGTAATAGCTGGTATAGAAGAAGCCTTCGCGGTCTTTCGCGCGGAGGTCCCCGGTTTCATACGTCGCGTAGAATGAGCGGGTGGGCACGGTGGTGCCGGTCCAGCCGCCGAAAACCGTCACCGGTTTGTTGTTGGGCAGCATGTGCAACATGGGGTTGGCTTCCACGTCGGCCAGGTATTGGATACTGAAAAGCAATTCCAGCTTATTTTCTTCCGCTACGCTGTGCAGCGCGCCGTAATTCGGGAAAAGATCGATCTGCGCGGGATTCGCATCTGCATAGTCGATGATTTCCTTCGACTTATCGGCCGCCAGTTTGTAATAAGCCGCCCCCTTGTTCAGCGGTTGCCCCGCCATGGTCAGGTATACCCTCGCCAGCTGGGCCTTCACCGCGGCGAGCGACACCCGGCCGGAAGCATCCATCCAGGGCAGTCCGGCCGCTTCGGCCGCCAGCAGATCTTCCACGACCAGGTCGTACACCTTTTCCTGCCCTGTTCTCACCGGCATGAAATCTTCCGACGATGCCGTCTGGGGTTTGGTGATGAGGGGAACATCTCCCCACAGCCTCACCGCATAAAAATAAGCCCATGCCCGCAGGAAGCGCGCTTCTCCCAGGATGCGCTGCTTCTGCGCATCGTTCATAGGGTTAATGCCCGGTACTTTATCGATCACCTGGTTGGCCTGCGCGATCACGCGGTAGAGGCCGTTCCACCATTGCGCCACGTGGAGATTATTGCCGTCGTACGAAAGTGCGTACAGGTTATTGAGGTTCGTATTCTCAGTGGCTTCCGCCGTGGATGTTCCCGTAACCGCTTCCAGCATCTGCCAGTTGCCGGAAAAGATGGCGGCGGCATTGCCGATGAACCGTGTTTCCGCGTACACCGCCGCAATGGCGGCTTCCGCATGTTCGGGGATCGTATAAAAACTTTCGGATGTAAGGCTGGAAGGATTGTTTTCCTCCAGGAACTTGCTGCAGCCTGTACCCAGCATCAACACGCCTGCCAGCAACCATTTACCTGCTATATTCGTCTTCATCGGAAAAAGCTTTTGAATTGAAGAATGTGATTACAGGGCGGCCTGAATGCCCAGCATGAAAGTGGTGGATTTGGGATAGGCGTGATACATCATCCCCTGCGAAAACACTTTCGTATTTTCCCCGCCGATCAGCCCGATCGTTTCCGGGTCCCCGTTCACTTCCCTGCTGGTCAGCAAAAAGAAATTCTGCACCGACCCAAACACCCGCAGCCTGCTGAAACGAATGCGCTTCAACGTTTCGGGCGATAAACTGTACCCCAGCAGCAGGTTCCTGCCGCGGAGGAACGATCCATCTTTCAGCCAGTGCGTATCTTCGTTGATCACATATCCCGCGCGGGTATCGCGGATCTCGGGGATCATGGTGTTCTGGTTATCGGGCCGCCAGGCGTTCAATACCGACTTGTAACTGTTCGCCAGCGCCACCCTGTCTTCACTGGAGCCCGTACTCAATTCGAACACATCGTTGCCGTAAGAATATTGCAGCTCCAGCGACAGGTCGAACCGGCGGTAGCGGAACGTATTCGTAAACGCGCCCCAGGCTTTGGGACTGCCGTTACCGATGATCATCCGGTCGGCATCGTTGATGGTATAATCGCCGTTAACGTCTTTATATTTAATATCCCCGGGCAAAATGGGCAATCCGCCGCGGTAGCTGACGAACTTTGCGGCCTCCGTCCTTTCCGATTCGCTCCAGATACCCTCCCGCACCAGGCCGTAAAACGCGCCTACGGGCTCGCCGATCCGGATGATGTTGGTAGGACTGATGAATACCAGTCCTCCCACGCCATAAATATCCGAAGGCGTTGCCAGCGACAGCACCTTGTTGCGGTTCATGGAAACGTTGAACATGCTGTTCCAGGAGAAATCCCGCCGTTCGATGTTGACGGTGTTGAGAGAAATCTCCAGTCCTTTGTTTTCCATCGAGCCTACGTTTTTGCGGATGATCGCGTATCCGCTCGTTTGCGGCACCGGGGCATCCAGCAGCATGTCGGTCGTTTTGCGGTAGTACACATCGGCTTCCAGGGAAATGCGCCCTTTGAACAGGCCGATCTCAATACCCGCGTCCGTTTGCGCTGTTTTTTCCCACCGCAGGTCGGGGTTCGAGAGCAACCCGAGACCGGTGCCGCCAACGCGCTGGTTATTGATAATAGCCGCGTAACCGGAGCTCAGGAGCGGCAGCGAAGTATAGGGCGGGATCTCGGAGTTTCCCGTAACGCCGTAGCTGGTGCGCAGTTTAAGGTTCGAGATCACGGGATGATCTTTCAGGAAATCTTCGCCGGATACGCGCCAGGCCAGTGCCGCGGAAGGGAAAAACGCGAACTTGTTGTTCTCCCCGAATTTGGAGGAACCGTCGATACGGCCCGTTACGGTCAGCAGGTATTTATCGAGATACCCGTAATTGACCCTTCCGAAATACGAATTGAACGCAAAGCGCGAGCGGTTGGTGCCGTAGCCGGGATTGGTGCTGCCCGCGCCCAGGTTATTGAACTGGAAGAAATCACTGGAAAAATTCTGGATGCTGGCATACAAACCGAAAGCATTGGTTTCCTGCCAGGCCACGCCCAGCATGCCGGTAAAGGCGTGTTTGTCGGCGATGCGCTTGTTGTAAGTGAGGTAATTCTCCAGCGACCAGAAATTCTCCCGCCCGTTGCTGGACGAGGCGATGCCTTTCTGGCTGATCGACAGCGTGCGGCCGGTATAGGTGTTGGTGCCTTGGGAAAGGATGTTCACACCCAGCACGGTCCGCATTTCCAGCCCTTTCGCGAGGCTGAGGTTGGTGTAGAAGCTGCCGATGGTGGTTTGTGTGTTCAGTATGTATTTCCGGTCGTATAAATAATGGAGGGGGCTGAACGACTGTTCGGCATTGGGATAATGGCGGTTATCTGCCCAGGTGCCGTCGGCGTACTTCACCGGCAGGAAGGGCAATGCTTCAGCGATCATGCGCATGGGCAGGTAGTCGAAATCCACGAGGTTTTCTTCCTGGTTGTTGTAGCTGAGGGTGCCGCCTACTTTGAGCCAGGGTTTTACCTGGTCGTCGAACGTAAAGCGGGCGGAATATCTTTTGAGGTAAGATGTTTTGATGAGGCCCTGATCGTTGCGGTACCCGAGCGAAGCGGCATAGCTGCTTTTCTCGTTACCGTTGGAGAAACCCAGCTGGTGGTTCTGGGAGATACGGTGCTGGGTGGCTTCCTTCAGCCAGTCGGTATCGTACAGCGGGTTGCCGTTGCCGTCGAATATCCGGGGATCGGTACGTGCCAGCGCGGGGTTGCGGCCGGTGTATTTTCCGGCCGCCCAACCGGCGGGGTCGTATTTCTCCATGTTTTTATAGGCAAGGTCTTCCACAGCCAGGAATTCCTTTGCGTTGAGGAACTTCGGGAAGTTGGGCCCAACGGTAGGCACGCTGTAATCGCCGTTGTACGTTACTTCTCCCCCGCCTGCTTTGCCTCTTTTGGTGGTGATGAGCACTACGCCGTTGGCGCCGCGCGCACCGTAGATCGCGGTGGCCGAGGCGTCTTTCAGTATCTCTACCGATACCACATCGTTCGGATTGATATAATCGATCGGCTGGCTGCCCACGGCCTGGGTGGAAATGGGCATCATCACGCCGTCTATTACGTACAGCGGGTTGTTGGATGAGTTGATGGAGCTGAAACCCCGGATGCGCATTTCGGTTTTGCCGCCGGGCCTGCCGGAGTTGGCGTTCACCTGAACGCCGGCCACTTTCCCCGCCAGCGCCTGGTTCAGGGACGATGCCGGGCGTTCCTGCAGGCGTGCGGCCTGAACGGAGCCTACGGCGCCGGTGAGGTCCGATTTACGTTGGGTGCCATACCCGATCACCACTACTTCGTTGAGTGATTCCTTGCTGGTTTGCAGGATGATGTTCAGGGTGGTCTGGCTGCCTACGGATACCTCCTGCGTTTCCATGCCGGAATAGCTGAACACGAGCACCGAAGCCGCGCCGGGGACTGCAATGCGGAAGGTCCCGTCTGCCCCCGTAACCGCGCCTTTATTGGTGCCTTTGATGCGGATGGTGACGCCCGGCAGGGCTTCGCCTTTCTCATCTTTTACGGTGCCGGAAACTACCACCTCGTCTACCACCGTGGTACGGTGCGCGGAGGGAAGCGCGTTCCCCATGGCAGGAAGGCCGGATAATAACAGTATAACACCGCAGGTGTGGAACCACGGCCGGCATAACAGCCGGGTAGCGTGCCTAACAATTGCCCCATTCATGTTGGATAAGTTGAAACGGTTCAATGATAATGGTTGCGGAAGCTTCCCGCAGGCTCACAGGCTGGCGGAGCGGCTTCCTTATGCCACCAAAGTAGAGCGAATTACTTAACCAAAATGTTCTGTACTTACCCCGATTTGTAACATGTTTAACCTATCACATTATGGATATACACCATTTCAACTATCCTTTCAACAGCCGTGCAAACTTGCCATCTTCGGCTATCCACGATGCAGGGGTATATTGCCGGTTTTCCGGAGATCGGGATACACGCATCTTACGTGCCGCCGTTTGTTTGCCTGTTTTGCATTTTGGGATATGCCATCTGGCATCAACGTAAACAGGTAATGGTATCAGGTTTACCGTAGGCAAACCCAACCATCAAATTATCTATCTTGCATAAATATGAAATGGATCACCCGCGAACGCCCTAAAATCGACCGCCTCGCCTGCCCCTGGCTCATCCGCCGGTTCATAGACCCGGAGGCGGAGATCATTTACGTGCCCTTCGACCAGGTGATCCCCCAGGCCGAGGCCCTCGGTGCCATCCCCTTCGACCTTCCCGGCGTGGAATACACGCACCATGAGGATAAATGCACCTTCGACTACCTCATCGAAAAACACAACGTTACCGATCCGGCGGTGCACGTCATGGCGCCCATCGTACGCGGCGCCGATACCGACCGCCACGACCTGGCTACTCAAGCTTCCGGCCTTTGGGCGATCTCCGCCGGCCTCGCCTACAACGAGCCCGACGATCAGCGCCTGCTGGAAAAAGGAATGCTCCTGTACGATGCGCTCTACAGCTGGGCCAAACACCTCCAGCACGTCAGCCACACACAGCAGCCTTTTGAAAACCTCCTGCTGGAAGTGTTCAAAAAATTCCTCAGCCAGCAAAAAGCCGAAGGCAAAAAGGTGCCGGAATGGGCAAAGGAGCTGCGCGACCTCATCCAGGACCAGATCGACACCAACCTCAGCCTGAGCCTCAAAGGCCTTTCCGAAACGCTCCAGGTGCATCCCTCCTACCTTTCCCGGGAGTTCTCCAAATACTTCGACAACCTCACTTTCGGCGACTACATCCGTAAGCTACGCATCGAAAAAGCCATCCAGCTGCTGGCATCCAGCCATAGCCTGACGGAGATCGCCTACCTCACCGGGTTCTCCGACCAAAGCCATTTTACCCGGATTTTCAAGAAGCACACCGGCAAAAGCCCCTCCGATTTCCGGAAAAATCTTCCGAAAAAGTAAAATCCGTACCAACCCGGTTATTTCCGTTCTATTTTTTGGCTGCGGGCCTGGCGAACTTGCAGGTATAAAACCGCTGACCATGAAGTGGATCACCCGTGAGCGGCCCAAAATCGACCGCATCGCCTGTCCCTGGCTGATCGCCCGGTTCATCGACCCGGACGCGGAGATCATCTACGTGCCCGCCCCGGAAGTGATCGCGCGCGCCGCGGAGCTGCAAGCCGTTCCCTTCGACGTGCCGGACGTGGAATATACCCACTACGGCGACGAATGCACCTTTGATTACTTCCTCCGCAAGCACCGGCTGAACGACCCCGCGCTGCGGCAACTGGCCCTGATCGTCCGCGCAGCCGATACCCACCGCTTCGGTCTGGTTCCACAGGCGGCGGGCCTCTGGGCTATCTCCGCCGGGCTTTCCCATAACCACGCCAACGACTACGAAATGCTGGAGATCGGTAAAAAGGTGTACGACGCGCTGTATAGCTGGGCCCGTTTCCGGCAGGAAGAGAAACACACATGGCAGCACAAACAATGACCGACATGGATAAAACCACACCCGGATACTCGCTCCGGGACATCGTTCTCTACTTTTTGAAGCTCGGCACCTGGGGCTTCGGCGGCCCCGTGGCGCTGGCGGGCTACATGCACCGCGACCTGGTGGAGCGCAAAGGCTGGATCAGCGAGGAAGACTACAAGGAAGGGCTGGCCCTCGCCCAACTGGCTCCCGGTCCGCTGGCCGCTCAGCTGGGCATCTACATCGGCTATGTCCATTACAAAATCCCCGGCGCTACACTGACCGGACTGGCCTTCGTGTTGCCGTCGTTCCTTATGGTACTGGCGCTGGGCTTCATATACACCCTATACGAAGGCATCCCCTGGATGCAGGCGGTATTTTATGGCGTGGGCGCCGCGGTAATCGGTATTATCGCCATGAGCGCGTATAAACTCACGAAGAAATCCATCGGGACGGATAAATGGCTGATCGGCATCTACCTGCTGTCTGCCGTGTTTACGGTGGTGTATGAAACGGAGAACGTATGGCTGTTCCTGGGCGCGGGTGTTTTGTACTGGCTCATAAAATCGCCCCCGAAACGATTATGGCTCCCGGGGCGAGACGCGGCGCCGTCGCTGCTGGCGGTTCCCTTGTTCCAGGCGGCGGGTTCGGCAACATCCGGCGGAACGCTCTGGAAGATCGCGCTGTATTTCACCAAGGCCGGGGCGTTCGTGTTCGGAAGCGGCCTGGCGATCGTACCGTTCCTGTATGGCGGCGTGGTAAAGGAATACGCATGGCTGAACGAACAGCAGTTCATGGATGCGGTGGCCGTAGCGATGATCACGCCCGGCCCGGTGGTGATCACCGTGGGATTTATCGGGTACCTGGTATCAGGGTTCCCCGGCGCTTGTGTGGCCGCCTTCGCAACTTTCTTCCCCTGCTACCTGTTTACGATTTTACCCGCTCCCTACTTCCGGAAATACGGAAAGCACCCCGGCATCAAAGCCTTCGTGGACGGCGTAACGGCCGCAGCCATCGGGGCCATCTCCGGCGCGGTGATCGTACTGGGCAAACGTTCCCTCACCGACGCCTGGACCATCGGACTGGCCGCTGTCACTATTTTGGTGCTCTACCGCTTCAAGAAGATCCCCGAGCCCCTGATCATCCTGCTGGCCGCAATCGCCGGCATCCTGTTAAAAACGATCGTTACACCATAAACCACCACATCATGAACCGGAAAGAATTTCTGAAAGGCGGATTACTCCTCGGCGGCGCGGGCCTCATCCGGCCCGACGAAGCATTCGCTGCCAGTACCGACGGCGCACTACCCGACAAGCTCGTGGACGCCAACGGACAATTCGCCCTGAACCCGCTTCCGTACAACGAAACATTCCTGGAGCCGTACATGGATGCCGAAACGCTGCACCTCCATCACCAGTTCCACCACGGTGGCGCCGCAAAAGCCGCCAACAAAGACATCCAGCAAATTCAAAAGGCCGTAGCCGAAGGGAACTTTGAAACGGTCGATTACTGGACGAAAAAGCTATCCTACCATTTCAGCAGCCACCTGCTGCACACCATCTTCTGGACGAACCTCACCAATAAAAAAAGCGAGCCCACGGGTGAACTATTGAAAAAGATCGGGCAGCAGTTCGGCAGCTACGACAAACTGAAGGGCTACATCGCCGCCACCGCCAAGAACATCGACGGCAACGGCTGGGGCGTGCTGGCTTATCAGCCATATGCCGACACCCTCACCGTGATCCAGTGCGAGAACCACGAAAAGCTCCAGCAATGGGGCGCCATACCGATCCTGGTGATCGACGTTTGGGAGCACGCGTATTATCTGAAATACAAAAACAAACGGCAGGATTTCGTCGATACCCTGTTCAACATCATCAATTGGGATAACGTGGCCGACCGGCTGAACATCGCCAGGAAGAAATAACCAACCATCACATATGAAACATCTCACATCTCTTATTCCCGTCCTGCTGACGGGCCAGATTCTTTTTGCCCAAACTTCCGACACCACCCGCCACCGCCGCCCCCTTTCCGTAGGTCTGGAAGGCATGGCCGGCGTTTCCTTCGGCGACAAGACCGTAGCGTTCAATGTCGGCGGCCCTCATCTCAAACTGAAGCTCGGGTCTTCCTGGAGCGTAGCCCTTGCGGCGTTCCCTTCATTACTGATCGTGGACCGCAAGGCGGAGCCCCGACTGGGCATCGGCCCCCGGCTGGATTACCGCAACCTGGTGCTGATCGTGCCTGCGTTTTTTCATAACAAGACAGACAGATGGATTTGGACCGCTGGTATCGGGTACAAGTTTCACTGAAGTTGAATTACACAGGTTGGAAAGCATGATTTCCAACAAATCATAGTAAAAAAGTATTTCCCCACCTTAAACCGGAACAGCCGATTTCAATTAAAAACAGACAATCCGAATCTTGCTTTTATTTGAAAATCTGAAAGAAAATCAACTACGCAAGAAACGGATTGAACACGATAAACCACCGCCCTACTTTTGATTTATCAAACAGGTAAAATTCTTCACTCATTCTAAAATTTCAAACCATGGAAAATCAAAAAACAAAAGAAGAGCTGAACAAAGAAGTAGTGGTACGCTGGTTTACGCATTTCTGGGGAGAAACGGTTGATCTCTCCATCGTAGATGAAATCGCATCGCCCGGCATGCTGCTGAAATACTCGCTGCATGAGCCCCGCAACGGCCGTGAAGATATCAAGGCATTCATGATGGATTTCCGCGCGGCATTCCCGGACTTGAATTTCTGGGGCACGGCAGATCTGATCGCGGAAGGCGATTATGTAGTAGGCCAATGGGAAGGCGGCGGCACGCACACGGGCGGCGCTTTCAGTGACTTCCTGGCAGGCTCACTGCCTGCATCCACCGGAAAGAAAATGCATTTCACCGGCACCACCGTGCTGAAAGTAGTGGATGGAAAAATCGTTGAGGAAATCGGGCTCGATGATGGTGTTACGGCTTTAACGCAACTGGGTTTATTGAAAACCATTTAACGTGGAAGTTAAATGCTAATTGAGCGAAAGCCGCGCGGGCCAATTGAGCCGCGCGGCTTTTCATTTTGGGTAAATGGTGAAGTAAAGCCTTTTATGAAATCGCGCTTTCCCATTTCCTCCTGCCCTTCGCGCATCCGGATGGCCGCGTCTGCATCGTAGGCAACCCCAACACCTGGCCGGAAGACGATATCGCCGCCACCAGGAGGTTATTGCAGCCGCAGGGCCCCGTTATTCTCGTTGGGCATTCCTATGGCGGTGCAATTATTTCTGTTGACGGAAACGCAGGAAATGTTGCCGGCCTCATGTACATAGGCGCATTCCCACCGGAAAAAGGTGAATCTTTGGGAGGCTTGCTGAGCAAATATCCGCTCGAAATCTGGGGATCCTGTCGCCCACCGAAGACCACTCGTTGCCCACGGCAACGCTTCTTCGCGAAACGGGCCAACAGGAAAGCCACCGGGCGCAAAGGCAGCCACGCTATTTTCATCTCGCAGCCCAAAGCCGTGGCAGATGTGATAGAGGCCGCGGCAAAGGGTTCCGCGAAAAAATCGCAACGTTGATAAACTAAACTGCTGCATAATGGCAACAACAAGAAGATACAGTCGCCGCAATTTCCTGTTGAGCGCTTCGGAACTGGCGATGTTCAGCCTGGCGAGCTCCGCATTCGCCCTACCCTTGCCGGACAATTCGCCGGTAACACTTCCGGCACCGGGTGCTTCGTTCGGCCCCATCAAGCAAATCAATGCCGGTGTGTTGAACATCGGCTACGCCGAATCCGGGCCGGGAAACGGCCGCGTGGTAATCCTGATCCATGGCTGGCCCTACGACATTCATACCTACGCAGCCGTTGCGCCTATATTGGCTGCCAAAGGCTACCGGGTGATTGTGCCCTATCTGCGGGGATACGGATCTACGCGCTTCCTTTCCGCAGATACCCCGCGCAATGGCCAGCAATCGGCCATCGCGGCGGATATCATCGCGCTGATGGATGCGCTCGGGATCAAAAAGGCGATCGTCGGCGGTTGCGACTGGGGCGCCAGAACGGCCAATATCCTCGCGGCGTTGTGGCCGGAGCGGGTGAAAGCCATGGTTTCGGTGAGCGGCTACCTGATCGGCAACCAGAAAGCCGGCCAGGTGCCGCTGGAACCTGCCGCGGAATTACAATGGTGGTATCAATATTACTTTTCGACGGAACGTGGCAGGGCCGGGTATGAAAAATACACCGCAGCGTTCGCCAAACTCATCTGGCAGATCGCTTCGCCGCAATGGAAATTCTCCGACGCCACTTTCCAGCAAAGCGCGACATCGTTCGATAATCCGGACCATGTCAGCATCGTGATCCACAACTATCGCTGGCGGCTGGGACTGGCCGAAGGAGAGCCGCAATTCGACGAACTGGAGAAGAAGCTGGCGGAAGCCCCTCCCATCACCGTTCCCAGCATTACGATGGAAGGCGATGCCAACGGCGCGCCCCATCCGCCGGAAAAAGCATATGCGAATAAATTCACGGGCAAATACCGGCACATCGCGCTGACCGGCGGGATCGGGCACAACCTGCCGCAGGAAGCGCCGCAGGCTTTCGCCGACGCGATCATCGAGGTAGACGCCTATCCGGCCTGATTTCCTCCGGTTGAGGTTATTCCAATTCCAGGGCTTCTATCTTTTTTTATAGATACTGAAATTGGGATTTGTCGCTACATCAACAGTTAAGCTATTGATATTCTGTAACTAATGAATATATAATTATCATACCAAAATTAGCATTCCCGCAAAGGGACTATTCGATTTCAAAAAATAATGCTAAAAATGTTTGCCGGCAATTCAAATCCATCGTAATATTGCAATATTATGGGAGCTACCAAGACCGATCTATTCACCAAACAGCAAAACGACATCGCCAACATGGCAAAAGCACTGGCGCACCCCGCCCGCATCGCCATTTTGCAGCATCTCGTGAAGATCAACGCCTGCATCGGCGGCGATCTGGTAGAAGAGCTCGGCCTCGCACAGGCAACGATCTCCCAGCACCTCAAAGAGCTGAAAGCCGTAGGGCTGATCCAGGGCACCGTGGAAGGTACCTCCATCTGCTACTGCATCAACCCGAAAACCTGGATGCAATACCGTAACCTTTTCGACAAATTCTTCGATAGCAGCATTTCCGAGGGCAGTTGCTGCTAATATTTTTTTGCCCTTATATATCGCAATATTGCAATTATACGAACAACTTATTACAATGCCTACAGATCAAGAACTGAAAGACCTCGTCCGCGAGAAATACGGCAACATTGCCCTGCAGGATAAAGATACCAACGCCTCCTCCTGCTGCGGCGCTTCCTGCTGCTCCGACGAAATATATAACATCATGAGCGAAGACTACACCCAGCTCGAAGGCTATAACGCAGACGCCGACCTCGGCCTCGGTTGTGGCCTCCCCACGCAATTCGCAAAGATCCAACCCGGCAACGTGGTGATCGACCTGGGCTCCGGCGCCGGCAACGACGCTTTCATCGCCCGCGCAGAAACCGGCGAAACCGGCAAGGTGATCGGGATCGACTTCACCGACGCCATGATCGCCAAAGCCCGCCATAATGCGGAAGTCCGCGGCTTCCACAACGTCGAGTTCCGCCAGGGCGACATCGAGCAGATGCCCGTGAGCGACAACGTGGCCGACGTCATCGTGAGCAACTGCGTGCTGAACCTGGTGCCCAACAAAAACGGCGTCTTCTCTGAAATCTTCCGCGTCCTGAAGCCCGGCGGCCACTTCAGCATCTCCGACGTGGTGCTCACCGGCAACCTCCCCGCTTCCCTGAAAGAAGCCGCTGAAATGTACGCAGGCTGCGTATCCGGCGCCAGCCCGAAAGAAGTATACCTCGAGCTGATCGCGCAGAACGGCTTCCAGCACATCACCATCCAGAAGGAAAAAGCCATCATCATCCCTGACGATATTCTCGAAAAATACCTCACTCCGGAAGAACTGGCCGGTTTCAAGTCACAACAGGCAGGCATATTCAGCATTACCGTTTACGCGGAAAAACCGGCGGAGAGCTGCTGCACACCTGGTTCCGGATGTTGCTAATTCACCCATTCATCAACGACAAGTATTAGATCCATATGTCTGCAAATGATTGCACGCCGGCAGCTGGCCGCAAACGCCTGGGGTTCCTCGACCGTTACCTCACCCTTTGGATTTTCCTCGCTATGGCGGCAGGCGTCGGCATCGGGTATTTCATCCCGTCCAGCGCCGGCTTCATCAATTCCTTCTCGACCGGTACCACCAACATCCCGCTGGCGATCGGCCTCATCCTCATGATGTACCCGCCGCTGGCAAAGGTGAACTACGGTAAAATGGGCGAAGTGTTCCGCAATACGAAGATCCTCGGCGCATCGCTGCTGCTCAACTGGGTGATCGGCCCTGTGCTGATGTTCGGCCTGGCGGTGCTCTTCCTGCACGGCTATCCGGAATACATGATCGGGCTGATCCTCATCGGGCTGGCCCGCTGCATCGCCATGGTGATCGTGTGGAACGAGCTGGCGGAAGGCAACCGCGAATACGCCGCCGGGCTCGTGGCCCTGAACAGCGTGTTCCAGGTGCTGCTGTACAGCGTATACGCGTGGTTCTTCATTACCGTGTTACCACCGGTATTCGGCATGAAAGGGCTGGAAGTAAATATCACCATCGGCCAGATTGCGGAAAGCGTAGCCATTTACCTGGGTATTCCGTTCGCCGCCGGCATCATTAGCCGCTTCGCGCTGATCCGCTGGAAAGGGGAAAAATGGTTCCAGGAGAAGTTCGTACCCGTGATTTCCCCGATCACCCTCATCGCGCTGCTGTTCACCATCGTGGTGATGTTCAGCCTGAAGGGCGAACTGATCGTACAGATCCCGATGGACGTGGTACGCATCGCCATCCCGCTTGCCATTTACTTCGTCATCATGTTCCTCGTGAGCATGTTCATAGGTAAATCCCTCGGCGCTGACTACTCGAAAAACGCCTCCATCGCCTTTACGGCGGCGGGTAACAACTTCGAGTTGGCGATCGCCGTAGCCATCGGTGTGTTCGGCATCAACAGCGGACAGGCATTTGCCGGCGTGATCGGCCCGTTGGTGGAAGTCCCAGCTCTGATTGCCCTGGTGAACGTGGCGTTCTGGCTGCGGAAACGCTGGTACGGCAATCCGGAAGAAAAAGCATTGCAAGTATAAACTCAAAACCTACTATTCCAAATGAAGAAGATCCTGGTCCTTTGCACCGGCAACAGCTGCCGCAGCCAGATAGCAGAAGGCTATCTCCGCCACTTCGCGGGCGACGCAGCAGAAGTATATAGCGCAGGCGTGGAAACGCACGGCGTCAATCCCCGCGCCATCGCCACCATGGCGGAAGACGGCATCGATATCTCCGGCCACACATCCAACAATATCTCTGAATACACCGGCATCGATTTCGACTATGTGGTGACCGTTTGCGACCATGCGAAGGAACGCTGCCCTGTATTCCCTTCGCGCGCGCAGCAATTCCATGAGAATTTCCCCGACCCGGCGAAAGCCACGGGCACGGAAGAAGAAGTTACGGAGCAGTTCCGCGAGGTACGGCAGATCATCCGCAACTATTTTGAACAATTCGTCAATAAGTACGTCAAAACTGGAACTGCCTAAACCGCAACCGATGAAAATTGCGCTATTCTTGAATATTCACGCGAACCTGAAGCCTTGTTTGCCGACCTGGACAAGCGCAAACCCCACGCCGTTTACTGCCTCGGCGACCTGGTGGGCTACAATATCTGGCTTTACGAAGTGATCCGGGCGATCTGCAAGCTCAGTATCCCGACCATCGCCGGTAACAATGACCAGGGCATCGGCCCGATGAGCCATGAATGCTGCGGCGCCTCCATCTGGAGGCGCCGCAGCGACGCGTCAAACGCCTTGAAAACACCGAATCCAAGGAAATCCCAACGGAACCCGCCATGAAATCGAAAATATCTTAATCAAAAAGCATTACGAGGATACCCCAACTTTCGACGGTATCTATTCCTGTTTTGAATTTCAATTTTCATGTATTGATGTAAACGATGCTTACCGCAATTTCAATATCTTAAAAGACCTCGTTTTGCCCGACTTTCTTTTCGTTTCTACAACATATGCACCACCAGGCAGGGCCGACACATCGATTTGGATCTTTTCCTGTCTGCCGGTATTATTGATCACCAATAACCTGTTGCCTGAATGGCTATAGACAATAATCGTCCAAACCGGGTCCGCCCTGTCTTCGTCCTGAACGTATAACGTTGAGCTCACCGGATTGGGATACCAATTGTAACCCGCATCAACTGCCGCAACATCGGGCGTAGCGGTAATTACACTATTCCTGATGTCGATTGCATTGCTTGTTGCCGTGCAACCTGCAGAAGAGCTGCACACACACCTTATCTTATTGCGGGTTGCCGTTGGCGTATAAATTATGTTATCGCTGACTGCTCCATTGATGTTCTGCCAGGAGTGGAAATTAGTGCTATCCTGCCATTGATATTGCAGGTCCGTGCCTGAATAAGTAACGGTAGCAGTGTACAAACCTTTAGCGCCAGGTTCAACTACTATATCGCCGGAAATTCTGATGTCAGGTACCGGCTTTGCCGTAATGACGACAGGCGTGCTCTCGCGGCTAATGGGGTTGGCGCAAGCAGCGCTACTCAGAAGCAAAACGGAGACAGTTGTGTTGTCCGTAAGTCCATTGATGGTATAGTCAGGAGAATTACTTCCTGTTATTACACCGTTGCTTTTCCATTGATAAAAGGGCGCATCGCCCGGGTTTATAGCAATTGCTGAAATAACAACCGTACCTCCTATGCATATGGCAGTATCACGGATCGACAGCGACACGGAAGGAACGATGTTACTTTTAACACTCATGGTAATGATGCCGCTGTTTGCCTGAGTCTGAAGGCGACAGGCAGAAGGGCTGGTAAGCATACACTGAACCTTGTCATTATCTTGCAGCGTTGAGGTGTTGAATGTGTTTGCGTTTGTACCTGCTGCAACACCGTTCACCGTCCACTGATAACTTGATTCCAAACCGGCATTCCGTGGAAATGCTGTAAACATCACATTCGCTCCGGTACATACAGTAGTAGTTGCCGTTGTAATGCTGACAGACAGTGCACCGGTATCTAAAACCGCCATTGTAAGCACATTACTCTGGGAAGGGTTGGGATATGCACAGGTGGCAGCGCTTTTCATAAATACCTGAACCATGTCATTCTTTTTGAGGGCTGAACTGGTAAATACCGGTTTGTTGATACCCTGCGACACATCATTTACCCTCCAGTCATATTCAGGCAGGTTACCTGGATTAGTTGGCGTTGCCGTAAATGTAACAGGAGTTCCCATACAGGCCGCGAGGTTTGAAGCACTTATTTGCACAGCAGCAGTAGCGCCGTTTACATGCACGGTTATAGCATCACTGGTATCTCTGCGCTCAACGTTACAGATATCGTTATAGATGAGAATTACCCGCACCTGATCAAGATCCTGCAGCGTATTTATTGAAAGCGAACTGGTGTAGTAACCAACATCCTTTCCATTAACCTGCCATTGAGTTGCATAATAGTTCTTGTTGCCGCTGGAGTCGGTGGCAGTAAAAGTTACATCCTTACCAAGACAGAAAGTAGTGTCAGAGGCTGAAATGAATATACCGGGACTGGGCGTATAATTTAGTTGCAATACAAAAGTGCTGCTATAACGTCCATCCACAATGCACCGATATTTATAACCATTCCACGATACAGGCATATTGATGAAATGAAGTGCATTCGTAGTTGCGCCAGACACGATGGTATTGTTAACAACATTGGTAAAACCGCCCCCGGTATCCTGTTGCCATTGATACGTTTTACCGCTTATATCAGACTCCATTTTGTAACCATACGGATTACTTGTACACATCGGCGTAATTACCGGAACATTGACCGAATTTTTATACACTATTATAATTCTGTCATCATAACCGGTTGACGCAGCAATATCAGTTTTACCATCCCCATCGAAATCCGCCCCTGCTACTGCCTGGGGAAAGATGCGGGTGGAGCTGGCGCCGGGCCCGTAAATCAGGCTGTCCAGCTTGGGAGTGCCGGGCAGGGAACTATTCTTTTCTAACCTGATTTGGCGAGTTGTTCCGGAATGGGCCCAAACTACATCAGGTCTTATAGTGCCGCTGAAGTTGGATACAGATCCTCCCCTGCCACTTACATAATTACTGAAATGCAGCCGCATAACAACAGGTGGCAAAAAGGAAAAGTTCCCTACCGTACTGTTGCTTCGCAATACACAAATAGCCTGGTCATTACAAATAACAATATCAGTTTGGCCATCCATATCGAAGTCGACAATCGAAACATAATTGCCTGAAAAACTAATGCCAGGTACGCTTATTCTAACAAATGGGGCGAGAGAAATATTTCCCCGGGTGCTCGTATTCCGAAACAAAAAAATACTGCCTTCGCTGGTATTGGAGGTTGAAGGGTAGGCGATAACGTCTTTTAATCCGTCGCCGTCAAGATCGCCAGCGGCGATGCCCACAAGCGGCTCTAATCTCGGAGTATTGAAGTCTTGCGTGGCGCCAAAAGACAGGGAGCCCGGCACACTGGTATTCCTCATCACACATACACGATAATCTGAAAATGAACTAATCGCAATATCATTTTTCCCGTCATTGTCCAGGTCCGTAATAACCACTCCCTGAGTGCCTTCCCCGGCGGGGAGCAGGTATTCCTTTTCGAACGAAACAATGCCCGGACTGCTTGTATTCCGGAACGCCTTCACCACCCCCCGATTGGTTGATAACGCCAGGTCGGGGCGACCGTCGCCGTCGAGGTCGTTTATTGCAAAAAAGCCTCTTGCGGCAGAGTGATTATTGCCGACATTTACTTTCGGTGCAAAGGAAAGCCGTCCCCCTGTTGTTGTATTTCGGAGTACCGCAATCGAATCGCCCGGATATCCGTAAATAATTGAAATGATGTCAGGTTTTCCATCGCCGTCAATGTCTTTTCCCTGCAATTCACCTGGAATTCCCATGCCTTTGTTTACGATAAGGCCATCAGTAAAGGAATTTGGGGTAAAATTCATAGTGCTGTCAGCAAACGGTACATGAAAAGGTGATGGGGATTCGCCCAAAAGGCCATTGTCTTTATTAAGCACCTGGATAGTACCCAGGCTTGCGCCCACAGGTACAGTACATACCAACTGCCCCGAAGAAGCCGATTGCAGCTTCGCCGGAACGGTTCCAAAATAAACACTGTTCTGTGAAGGTGTGTTACTAAATCCATTGCCGGTGATCGTTACTGTAGCACCCACTATACCCGCAGCGGGGCTAACGGCCTGGATTACCGGAGGCTGCGCAGTTGGTGGTGGATTATAGGTGAATGCACCAACCGGAACGGTGCCATAGAACTGTTTTAAAGTAATGCTGCCTGTAGTGCCGCCGGCAACAACAGCCGTGAGCACCGTATCTGACAATACCGTAAAGGAAGCCGCGGGCATACCACCAAACGAAACACCCGATACGTTGGTGAATCTTGAACCGGTTATGGTTACGAATGTGCCTGTACTGCCCGATTTTGGGTAATAAGAGTGGGCTTCTGCAATGCCGCCTGCGTAAAACTGTGGGTATTTTGTGAGGGTATCCGAAATTCCGCCGGCAGTAACGACCAACTGTATTGTATCTGTGCTTCTGACGATCTCATGTGTATAGGTGGCGTTATAACTTGTGCTTACTAATGACCCATTCACCAGCCATTGGTACTGGTATCCTGTTTTTGAAAAATTCACCAACTTAACGGTGCCGGCCATATACATTCCCGTGGTATCTGTTTTAAAATAAGCCGCCGGTATGGGAGCTCCGCCGTTTGATGTCATTTCCAGGAATCCATGATCGCCGCCTGCCCATAGCTGGGTTGCGGATAAACACTGCAGGTCATTGTGCGTATAACCCAGGTAGGTGAAATCAGTTTCCCTTGCGAGCGGTTCCCAGGTTACGCCGCTGTTTGTTGTTTTATACACCCGGTAAGGAGCTACCAGGGCATAACCGGTATTAACGTCGCTGAACCACATTTTGTCACAATTGAAGGGAGTGGCATCACGGTCGTTCATAAGGGTCCATTGCTGGCCACCGTTCGTTGTTTTATAAAAGTACTCGTAGGGTGAATCGTACATACATAACCACCCAATATTGCCGGTCAGGAAATATGCATTGGTGGGGGTTCCCGTTTTCGGCAATGTCATATTCAGCCACGTCGCCCCGCCATCGGCGGTCTTTAATATGCTGGCTGTATTAATACCGGAAGCCGTCGCAAATGCGTAATTGTCGTCAACCGCATCTATATGGTCAAAAAAATAGCCGGGCCTTATTGCCTGCACATCCCAGGTGAGCCCTTTGTTCGTAGTCTTCAGAATACGGTCTGCATCAACTGCATAACCAATATTACTATTTTGGAGAAAATCGATGTCTTTTATCCCGGTACTCAGTTGCATAGAATTATACTGAGAATGGTATACCAGCTTAAATGAATTTCCACCGTCTGTTGAATACAAAATAGCAGGCACCAGTCCATAATCTCCATAAACGATAAGTATATTTTTATCGAAGGCCTTCACTCCCTCGATACCAAACCCAAAGGTTAGATTGATGTTCGTATAGCTGCCGTAATTGACGTTACTGAGGGTGATGTATTTCTTTGTAAAGGTCCTGCCGCTGTCAGTGGTATAGCCGATCCATTTGCTAAAAGCAACATAACCCTCGCTTGGCGAATAAAAACTCATTTTATAGATATGGTTGTCAGGATCAGTATCCTTGTACATCTGACGCATTTGCGCCATTGCAGGCGAAAGGGAAAAAATATAAACAGTTAGTAGGGATAAGCATCCTTTAAAGGCTGTTTTCAGGCAGGAAAGGGACATGTAGGAAATTTAGGGCAATTTAGGATAATTTTAATCGCCATCAGGCGCGATTTTTGAGCGTATAAATCTGGCGCCCGGAGGGTTGCAGGCCCCTGTGGAACCTTCAGTTACCGGCCGACCTAACCACCTAAATACCAGCCTGATATGACAAATATGGAAATAGGGATCATTATCATTGCCGCGCTGGCAGGGCTGGCGCTGATAATATTCCTCATCAAACGCAACCGCGACGACCGGAAGAAACTCCTTCCCCCGGAAGCTACAGACGACATAGTCGAACAAAACCGGACAGACCAGCTAAGACACGAAGATCAGCTCTAAAGCAACGCTATTCGGGTCTCACTTTACCTTGATCCCACATCCGGAAAAATCACCTTAAAACCACTCCTTTTTTTCCAATACAACTAAATGTTGTCGGGAAAACAACGGTTCGATGTTGCATCACAACTAAAAGGAACACGCTTTATAGCGATTGAACGAGAATCCCGGAATACATTTGCAATATCCCGACGTCAGGATTCAATGTTCAAAGAAGAAGGAACTCCATCGCTCTGAAAAGATGAAACCTGACGGTCACGGCACTCAACGGCAGCGGCGCACATCATCTTATGGCGTTCGCTTTTAAAAGTAAAATTATGCAACATTCAATTTCAGTAACTGGGCTCAAAAAGTCCTACAGGCAACTCCATGTCCTGAAAGGAGTAGATTTTGAAGTGGAAAAAGGCAGCATTTTCGCCCTGCTGGGCTCCAACGGTTCCGGCAAAACGACGATCATCAAAATCCTCACCACATTGTTGAAACAGGACGGCGGCCGTGCCTCCATCAATGGATTCGACGTGACCGCGCAACCCGGCAATGTGCGGGCCTCCATCAGCCTTACCGGTCAATTCGCCGCCCTGGACGACATTCTCACCGGCCGGGAAAACCTGGTGATGATTGCGAAGCTGCGGCATGTAAAGCATCCGCGCCAAGTGGCCAACGATCTCCTGGAACGGTTCGGTTTAACGGAAGCGGCAGACCGCAAGGCGGCCACTTACTCCGGCGGCATGCGGCGGCGGCTAGACATCGCGATGAGCCTTGTCGGCGATTCGCCGCTGATCTTCCTCGACGAGCCCACGACCGGCCTGGACCCCGAAGCCCGCATCGAAGTCTGGAAAATCGTGAAAGCGCTTGCCGGCAATGGCACGACCGTATTCCTCACCACGCAGTACCTGGAGGAAGCGGAGCAACTGGCGGATAAAATCGCCATCCTCCACGGCGGCCAGATCATCGTAAGCGGTACGTTGGCGGAGCTGAAACAGCTGTTCCCTCCCGCTACAGTAGAATACATTGAAAAACAGCCGACGCTGGAGGAAATCTTCCTGTCGATCATCGGTAAAACAAACGGATAACCTTATGGAAACGTTAAAGAACCATTACTTCTCGGATATGCGCGTCATGCTCGGCCGTAGCTTGCGCCATGTTTTCCGCAGCCTCGACACCATTATTACCGTCACCATCATGCCCATTGCGATGATGCTGCTGTTTGTCTACGTGTTAGGCGGCGCTATCAAGACCGGCGCAGATAACTATGTCGATTACCTGCTGCCCGGCATCTTGCTGATCGCGGTGGCGAACAGCATCGGGTACGTGTCGTACCGTTTGTTCCTCGACAAACAACGGGGCATCTTCGAACGGTTCAATTCCATGCCCATCGCGCGATCGGCTGCGCTGTGGGGGCATGTATTAACTTCCCTGGTATCGAACTTCCTTTCGCTGAGCGTTATCGTGATCGTGGCGCTGATAATGGGTTTCCGTTCTTCCGCGGGCGTTCTATCATGGTTGGCGGTTGTCGGAATTATTGCGCTGTTTACGCTGGCGCTGACATGGGTGGCCGCCATTGCAGGTTTATCGGCAAAATCTGTGGATGGCGCAGGTGTGATCGCTTATCCGATCCATTTCCTTCCATTAATCAGTTCGGCTTTCGTGCCCACAGCAACTATGCCTGGCCCCGTCCGGGCTTTTGCGGAAAATCAGCCTGTGACCCCGATCGCAGAAGCGATCCGGGCCTTGCTTGCGGGCCAGCCTGTAGGCAATGGGATATGGGTGGCCCTGGCCTGGTGTGTCGGGATCATGATCGTTGCGTGTATCATTGCGAGCAGGGTATTCAGGAATCGGGGGTAACCGCCTTCCCGCGCAGGCGCCGGGGATTCAGGGTTTCAGGTTTTAACATCGATACAGGTGGCGATTGTGTCCAATCATCCCAAAAACAATGTACGGGTACGGGCTCGACCTGGAATCAGGGAGCTTCAAGGTCCATGCGTTCCGGCAGCCCATCAACTCTCTCCTTCCTGCAACCGGCGGGATTTATACAAGATGGTGCTGGTTTCGGTGGATTTGAGTGAGATAATGCTTGAGTGATGATGTGTGAACAAACCCGGGGCGCTCCCTTATGTGGGGACCGTTACGCGGTGTTTGTAGTATCTGAACGATTAAAGCCGTGCAGATCGAATGATCGGCCCGGCTTTAATCGTTCCTACTGGTCCTGCGCAATTACAACGCAAGATTCCCTGATTTTTTCCCGTTGAAGTTATTGCAATTCCAGGGTTTCCATCCTTTTTAAAGCTTGTAACAGTTCACGGAGACCAAACTCATCACTGATCAACGCCATGGGTGGAATCATACCGAGGCGCATGCTGGGCTCCTGCATCCAGCTGTTGAATTTTTTCCTTCGGCCAAACTGGCTATATCCATATGCGTAAATCTCCACCAGCTGCATAATGATATTGCTGATCGGCTTTGGGAATACGCCTCTGTCCCGCCAGGCTCTGAACCCGCTGCCGGTAGCGTTGAGGGCGAAGCATAGATCGGAGACGCTGAGGTCTGTTACATCCATAAATCCTTCTACTATTTCAAAAGGCAACCCATCCCCTACAATGGCCGCAGCCTCTTCTTCGGTAAGCGGATGCAGCAAACGGAGCAGTTCGAAAGATTGCAGATTGTGTGCGGAAATTGAATCTAATTTCATGCTAACTAATTAAAAAATGAATGATAGAATTCGTTGTTAATTATGTTGCACACTTTCATCATGGGGATGTATTTGGGGCGGACGGGATGCGAGGTAGCGGATCTGCGCTGCGATGATTTTGTTGATCTTTTGCCGGGATGCAGCCGGGATGCGATCGCTATGCGTAAAATAATAACGGTAAGTATCGTCATCCCATCCGCATTCCATGCAAATGCGGGCGTAAACGGCATCGCTCAGGAGGTTGAGGACGGAAATGACTTGCGGAAGCTGGGCGTAAACAATGGATTCGTTTGATTTCATGGTGGTTTGGTTTAGATTTTTCGATGCTTCTATCGTTTTACAAAGATAAGGGAAATATATTTTTAACGCATAATTATAGGTCATTTTTATAGCGATTTTCTTCCAACTTTCAGGGTTTGAACAAATCGCCGACAGATGAAGCCATTGGAACTGGAAGAAAAGACGGAAATAAAATTGCGATATGCAACTGCCTTGCACAAGGCATTTAAAGCGAGCGGACTCAAAAGCTTTCGAAAAATTGCCAGTCTTGCTGGTATGGAGCCCTCCCACATCCAAAGGATCGCTACCGGTAAAAATGATGTGACGTTGACAACGAATGTTGCCATTTCAAAGGCATTGGGAATTTCTTACGGTGAATTTGCCCAGTACTACGATGAAGTTACTCCCGGCGATATTAAAGAATTCGTCGAATACCTGGAAGCACAAAAGAAAGGTACTTCGAAGGCAAAAAAGGCCTAACCTATCTCCCACTTCATAATTTGTTATCAAATTCATTTACTACGGTTACAGTACGGTATCAGTACTGTATCCCTACTATATCCCTACTGTATCTATACTGTAAACCTATTTTAGGACGTGACCGCCCCTCAATCCCTCCCGATAAAAATCCTCACCTGCTCCTCGGTTAACCCGCTTGCCGCGCAAAACTCTTCCACGGAAATAAACTGTCCCCGCTCCTTCTGGAAGATCTTCCGCAGCCGGCTCATGTACTTCCTGGCCGACCGGGCGCTTTTGCCCAGTATGTTTTCGATGTCTTGCGTGTAAATAATCAGCCTGTCCGGCACCTTTTTTACCATGATGAAAGTTTACGTGATAAGACCCAAAACGGCCAAAATGTACCGTTTTGCCACCCCTGGCTTTTTTGCCCTTTTGCCCGCATTTACCTTCGCCATGTAATTACACCCCACGCTGATCACGTGAAGAGCCCAACCGGGCATGGCTACGGAAATGCCCCATTCTTTTACCTTTTAAAGCTTTTAATCATGGCTAAACAAGATGGTTTATTACAGTTTAATGGTGCCATCGGCAACCTCTCTTTTTACAAAACCCGGAATGGTGGCTTCGCCGTTCGCCAGAAAACGGGGGTTAGCCCCCAGCGGATCGCTACCGATCCCAAATTCGCAATGCTCCGGGCCAACGGCATCGAGTTCGGCCAGGCCGGGCGTGCCGGCAAGCTCATCCGCGCGGCGTTCGGGGTGGCAATGAAGAACATCGCAGACAGGGGCGTCAGCAACCGGCTTACTGCCCTCTGCAAGTCCATCATCAAATCCGATGCGCTGAACGAGGCCGGGAAGCGCCAGCTGCTCGAAGGAGAAATGGCCAAACTGGAAAAGTTCGAGTTCAATGCACAAAGCCCGCTCGATACCTCGTTCCTCGCGCAGTTCACGCATACGTTCGACCGGGTGGCCGGGTCCGCAGGGATCACTATCCCGGTATTTAACCCGGCGGAAATGGTGATCCCGCCCGGTAATGCCACCCATTTCAGGATGCGGGCTTCTGCTGCAGCGCTGAACTTCGGCGAGTTCAAATTCGTTTCCGGACAGATCGCCACGGAACCGCTCCCGCTGGACGGGAACACCGCGCCTATCGACCTTTCCGTACCGCTGCCTCCTAACTCGGCCGATGTGCTGATGCTGGCCATCAGCATCGAGTTTATCAAGGAAGACGGTACCCACCAGGCCGATGTGCTGAACAGCGCGTACAACGCTATGCGGCTGGTTGCGGTGAACATGGCGCCTTAAGGGAACATTCATTTTCTAACATTTAAAATCCTTTAAATATGGAATTGCTCAACCGTTTAACCGCTCCCACGCCTCCTTTCTTTCAGAAGGTGCGTAACCTGGGCTTGTTGCTGACCGCTGTTGCTTCGGCGGTGATAGGCCTTCCGCTGGAGCTGGAGCTACCCCTTACGGTGCTCGAGATCGCAGGCGGGTTGGCTGTTGCCGGCTCCATGATGGCTGGCTTGGGACAAGCGGCCGTTAAAAGCGAGTAAGCTCGCGCATCGATTCTTGTTGTATCGCCCCGGCGCTTCGCCGGGGCTTTTTTCATACACGTTTGTCTGCACTGTTCGCACTGAAAGCCACCAGGTTAAACATCTCCCGCATCCGGCTCCGTACCTGTTTACCGTACCGCTTTTCCAATGATGCGGCGTCGAGGCTGGTGATCACATGGGTGAGCATATTATGCGGGCGGGCCAGGTCTCCCCGCGATAGCAGGATCTCTCCCATCACGTTGCAGGTTTGTCCGTAGTACTGCATGTCGCTTTCCGCACCGAGGCCATCGAAGCAATAGACGACGGGCAGATGGGTTTCTTTATCGAACGCCAGATCGCTGTATTTGCGGATCACTTCATGCCCCAGCCTGCCGTATTCCATGGCCACCTGTCGGGTACTTACAATCCTCGGAACGAAGGCGCCTCCGCTCATGGCGGTAAATATCTGCATCAGGGCTGTTTTCCCGCATCCTACCGGGCCGCTGAGCATTAACCCCTTTCCGAGAAAAATCCGCTCCTCTTTCGCCCTGGCCTGGTCTTGCAGGAAGTAAGCGATCATTCGTTGAATACAGGGTTGATCTACGGTGTGGATGCTGTAGCGGCGGCCGTATAGCGCCTGCCCCTTCTCCTCAACCATTCGCTGATAATCGGCGTAGTTATAGTGGGGCTCCATAGTCCTGGGGGTTATCCAGTTCATTCTTCCTTTGCCAGCCGCGACGCTTTGCTGTGTGTTTATCCAGCATCCACTTGCTGGCCTTTGCCTTCCAGTTCACGATGGGCGTATGCCCGCCCTGCATCCAGCCCGTGGATTCGTAGTAGTTGAAGAACTTCCGGGCTTCCCTTTCCGCATGGCCTCCGGCTTCGAAGCAGGCCAACACTTCATCGAATTGCGGGGGAGTATTTTCTTTTCTGTTTATTGTTTGTATTGTTTTATTAATGTGTCCCGGTTTCGGGACCGGTTTCGGCTCATTTTCCGGCTCAACATCTGCCAAATTGCAGTCCGCATCCACCGGCAAGGATAGCTGCTGCTCGATCAGGGTGAGGTTCTTCATCGATACCTTGGCCTGGTCGCGCGGGTGCTCGGCCGGATGGTATTCCAGGAAGCCCCAGGCGTGGAGCTCTTTCAGCGTGCGGTGGTAACAGTCTTTGGAGCCGATCTTGCTGACCAGCATCAGCTGCAGCCTGCTAACGGTCATGGTTACGCAAAATTTCAGGGAGTTCCACTGCCGGAACAGTGCCAGATACAAACTTACATGCGAAGGGCGCATGCGGCTATGCCTTTCCAGGCGGAAGAAAAAACAGGATAACTGGTGAATGTAATTGATGTGCATACTCAACTAGATTGGTTTTACAGAATGTGGTTAAAAACGTTGCATGGTAATTGGTGGCCAACAATACTTCAAAACTAGGGCATACCCATCTATCAAAAATGTGACATATGTCTCATCCTGCAATTTCTTCTCTCAATATTCTGTTCAGATGCTCGCGGGATACGCCCAGGAACGAGGCGAGCGCCACTCGGGTTACCCGTTGGATCAGTGTTGGGTAGTGGGCTTTCAGCATCTGGTACTTCCCTCTGGCATCTTTACGCAGCCATTTCGTGCGGTTAAAGGTTTGCTGGTAGTAGTACCTGGTCAGCATCAACTCGAGGAAAGCGAAGGATGGGTGTTTCTCGCGCAGCATGTTCAAGTCATCCACGTGGAGTGCGATGCACTCCGTGTTGGCGAGCGTCACCAATCGCTCTCTGCTCCGGTGCTGCATGAAGAAGCTGTCAATAGCAATGATCACATCGCCGTCGGACATGAACCAGCAGTTGAATTCCTTTCCGTCTTCCTTTTCGAGAGATGTCACCAGGCCATTGATGGCGAAATAGACGTATTCGCAGATCTCGCCGTAATCCAGGATAATTTCATTGGGCTTGAATAGCACGTGGATGCAGTGGGTGGCGATGTCGCTCATGACAGCTTCCGTGAGCTCGGGGTTGAATTTCTGAAGGCCGGCGAAAAGGGTCTCGAATGCTGAGGCAGACGTGGTGTCTGTAAAGGGGTAATCGAATGGGAGGATCTTGCCACGGGTGGATTTTCGCATACAGGTTTGTTTTGGTTGATAGGTTAACCTGGGGCAAAGGGGTTTGTGGTATTGGGAGGGGACGTGCGAATATATGCAAAAATTCCATACGATAAACTAGGCAAAATTTTAAGCTCAAATTACTTTAACCAACGATTAACCTAAAAGTGGTAAGACAATATGTACATTTAACAACCTTTGCAGAATATATTCAACATATTTGATTTCCTGATTAAATAAATTTTCAACCTGCTCCAAGCGAAATCTGCATTTTTTAGCTAAAATAGGGTGACCCGGAAAAAGGAATTCGAACTCCCTCCAAATAAAACTGAAATTTGTCGGGAGTCCATCCAAATAATCTTCTTTGGCCGTTATTGCTTGACGAAGAACCTTTGAAATAATGTGGAATAGCCATCCGATCCATCGAAATTTTTTACACCAGGTAAATAAGTTATTAATTAAACTAAAGTATTTTTCACCATCGACATCTTTAAATACATGCCTATATACTATATATCTGGAATTTGGAAGAATAGCAACGAAGTAATTACTCACTATGCTTTACACATAGCGAATACCAATTCGATTAATAGAGCAGAAAAAGTAACAAAGGCACAAGCGATTATTATCGTCAGTAATCCCGCAAATAAGGTCATTACGTGGATATGGAATTATAAACATTCTTTCTGGGAATCGGGGGAATCTGTACATATTGTAAATGGTTCATCAGGCAAATATTTGAGATCAGACCCAGATAGCAAACTGACTGACAATTTAGCCCACTTGATTGATTACGACTGGATCTTTTCATAAAAAAACCCCCAGTAAGTTAAATCTATTGATAAATATCTTTCAAAATAAAAGCTATACACATTATCCATCCGTGAGGCTTAATTATATAAATCACTACGTAGATAGTGGTTTCTCCTTCCCATTTAAAACTAAGAGTCCAAAAAATGGCAAAGATTAATCTTGATGCATTAATTCAAAGAGAAGACTTTGAGGTACAAGACACCATTAACCCAGGAAAAAAGAAAGAAACGATTTCCATTGAAGATTTAAAACCGGATTCTTTCTTCTTTTCAAATATTAGAAAGCCAGATTTCCAACGTGAAACAAATGAGTGGGATGGTAAAAAGATTGCCGATTTTATTGAGAGTTTTCTAGATGGCGATCTAATACCAGCATTAATTTTATGGCGAAGCCCTTCAGGATATGTTTTCGTAATTGACGGATCACATCGGCTAAGTTCATTATATGCATGGATTAATGATGATTTCGGCGATGGATCCATCTCTAAAATGTTTTATGAGGGAATAATTCCGGAAGATCAAATTCATTTAGCTGACGAAGCTAAAAAATTAATTAGGAAGCGAATTGGATCATACGATGACTTTAAACTGGCCTTAAAAAATCCTGAGAAAGTTAATCCAAAAATTATCAAAAGAGCGAAAAACTTAAGTGCACTTGCCATACAGCTACAGTGGGTTGAAGGCGACGCAAATAAAGCCGAAAGTTCCTTTTTTAAGATAAATCAACAAGCAGCACCCATCAACAAAACTGAACTAGTTCTACTTGAATCAAGAAAAAAACCGAACTGTATAGCAGCTAGAGCGATTATCAGAAGCGGGAAAGGACACAAATACTGGTCTTGTTTCACTGAAGAAAATCAAACGCAAGTACAAGACCTAGCAAAAGAAATAAACCAAATTCTATTTACCCCTCCACTGCAAACACCAATTAAAACACTTGACTTACCCATTGGTGGAAAAGTGTATTCTACCCAAACACTCCCCTTGATTTTAGATTTCGTTAACATTGTTAACAATATTGGGGCCGATTTCAAAAAAAATCTTCCTAATGATTTAACAGGTGATGTAACTATACTGTATTTAAAAAGTTGTAGAAAAATTGCGTATAGAATAAACAGCAATCACCCTTCCTCATTAGGTCTACATCCGATAATATATTTCTTCTCACAGGACGGAAGGCACAAGGTCGCTTCATTTTTTGCAACAGTTTCTTTTATAATGGAACTAGAAAGAAAAAATTCATATTCAGAATTTGTCCTGGTCCGCAAAATATTTGAAGAATTCATTTTAAAATATGACTATATAATACAGCAAATTGTTCGCAAGTACAGGAGTGCTTTAGCGAGCTACCCACATATTACCGATTTTTATTTCTCCGTTATTGAAGAATTAAAAAAGGGAAACAATTTGGAAACGACAGCGGAAGCCCTACTCAAAACAGACAAATACAACTATCTGTCATTGCTTTCAGAACTAACTCCAGTTACTTCTAAGGAATTTAAAGATGAAAGAAAATCCGCTATTTATATTAAAGAAACAATTAACTCGGCTCCTAAATGTAATATTTGCCATGGATATATTCATCGAAACTCTATAACTATTGATCACACAACTAGGAAACAAGACGGAGGATTGGGTACAATTGATAACGGACAAATCTCACATCCATACTGCAATACCACGCATAAGAACTAATAATATATGGAAACCTAATAGAAAATTGGAAGAGATACAGTAAAATAATCCCCAAATTAAAAAAATCATAAATTAGTGGTTTGTCCTTTGCTAGCACTCAAATTTTAACAACCCAAAAAATAGTTATGGCAGTTTGGAAAGCATACCGAATAACGGAAATACTCAATGACATCGAAGACGGGAAATATGTATTACCAGTTATACAAAGAAGACTTGTATGGGAAGAAGACAAAATGATTCAATTATTCGACACTCTTCTGAAAGGAGATTCATTTGGAGGAATTATGGTAATACAGGAAGAAAAAGGGAAATCTCCATTATTCAATTTTCGACCTTTCACCAAGGATGGATCACGCATAGACTCTAGGGAGATAAAAACCCTTAATCAAACTCAGTATTTTGTCATAGATGGACAGCAAAGGCTTCAATCCTTTTACATCGGCCTTAAGGGCACTTTGAATGGAAAGGTTCTATATTTCGACCTGTTCAGCAATTATAAAAAGCAATTTGAATTTTGTTTTGAAGTTGACAGTAAAAAATTGGCAATACAACCCAAAGACACTAGTGAAAGAACTATCTCTGAGCACAATTGGCATTTAGTTGAAACCCTTTTGACCAGACTGAAAGACACCAATGACGAGGACGAAGTAGCTGCCGAAATTATCGAAGACCAAAGTATCACAGATGAATACCACAAAGAACATATAAAAAGAAATGTAAAAGCCTTCTATAAAAATGTGGTGACATCTGAGGCGATAGGTATATCAAAGGTATCCCTTAATAAGGAATTAGATAATAAAGGAAACAAACAACGGATTGTAGAATTGTTTAGAAGACTTAATGATGGCGGAACTCGACTTTCAGCTTTTGACTTGGTTGCTTCAATACTAAAAGGATTTAACTGGAAAATGGAAGAATTCTTGGAAAGCACCTTAGAGGATTATAAAGACCTCGGCTTAACACAGGACAACCTTATAAAACTCATTTTCCTTTTGCGAGATAATCCAGTCAAAGAAATGACTGATATTGAGGAAGATGATGCAACATTTGCTATTGACAATCATGAAAGAATTACTTCTGTATTAGTTGCGACTAGGAAATTCCTTATTGAATCCGGGCTTCATAACTACTACAAAGATGGCAATCGTTCATTTATACCATTATACTTTATTGCTTACCATCTATACCATAAATCAATTGATAATGCCGCATTGCAGAATTACTTTAACAATCACGATGCAAGTAATACGGATTTCCCACTGATGAAAAAGTGGATGTATTACTCATTACTCAATGGCGTTTTTAGAAGTCGCGGTGCAGGGTGGATCGCATACAGTACCGGCGTAAAGAAGATATTGAATGTAATAAAATCACATAAAGGCCAGGTATTTCCTCTGCAAGTACTATTCTCTGTTTATTACAACCATGGTATTACGTTTACAGAAGATATTGAAGTTTCAAAAATCGAATCATTCGAAAGCCAGTTTCTTTATTACCTAATGTATGATAGAAGACAGGTTATTCGAATTCAAGACACGGACCACATCATGCCGAAAAATATCCTAGAGGGAAAATATGAATGGAATGAAATTAATAGTATCGCAAACTTTCAGTTGATTGATTATGGAACTAATAGAGGGGAAAAGAATGGAAAGCCATTTCAGGAGTGGATTCAAAATTTCGTACAGGACAAAGCGAACTACATTACAAAACACCTAATTCCAGTAGATGAATCCACTTGGAAAGAGTCCCAATTTGAAATATTCTCTAAAGAAAGAGCGAATTTAATTTTTGAAAAAATTGAAAAATATGTAATAAAGAATAATTGATTGAAAATTTTCGCATTCTAAAATCTTGTTCAAACCGCAAACAAAAGTCGCTTAGGATTTAAAGCCGTTAGCTATCACCGCCGAAGCCAACATACCAATAAAGGGCAAAGCCCTCGAATAATCCAATTCCTCATATTCAAGCCCTAATACCCGGATGTTATCATAATATTCCTTATGATGTTCATAGTAGTACTTCTCCGACTGAACGAACCAGGCTTTTTTACCCAGCTTCACAGCCAGGAACCATTTTTCAAGCAACCGCGCACTTCTCCCATTTCCATCCGCCCATGGGTGGATTTTAACAAACACAAGGTGAATCAGGCTGGCAAAGAAGAATACTTCGGAGATAGTCAGCGGAGCATCCTGTAAAATGGATATATCTGCATACAGCTTTTCCATTTCCGAGGTTACCAGGTAAGGAGATGCCGCCACATATTCAATGCGGCCGTCGGGAGTGGTAACATACATGTTCTTTTTCCGGAAGGTACCCTGTGAATCTACAGGCAGAATGTGATGGGTTAGCAGCTTATGCGCTTCAGCAAATGTTTTGCGATCAAACGGGGCGTCTTTCACGAATTGATAGGTCGCGTATAGATCATCGACCTTCCGCGTGTAATCCGGCTGAAATTGAATGCCGAAACGCTTATGCTTGATGTAGGAATCCAGCTCAATGTCGACCCCTTCGATTTTGCTGGAATAAACAGATGCAACAGAGGTATAAAAACTGAATCTGTCAGTAGAAAGTTCCGCATCTACCAAAGCGGCAAAGGCGACCGACAAGTTATCTTCGCTTATTGCTGTCTTGAAAGCGGCAAGCAAATCCGTGGGTATGATTTGGAGTTTCACTGTCTAAATTTAAACAAACGAAACTACACTGAATAAAAATTAAAAAACCTCACATTCCTGTGAGGTTTTTTCTCTTCTGTGATCCCGCTGGGACTCGAACCCAGGGCCCATACATTAAAAGTGTATTGCTCTACCAACTGAGCTACGGAATCATCCCGTTTCGTTTGGGATTGCAAAGATAGGAATTAAATATTTCCTGCCAAATATTTCATGAATTAATTTCATCATGTCGCCCGAAACCAGCCACCACCCTACTTCCCGGGAACAAAAAATATTTTCCGCACGTTTGCGCCCGCCGATTTGCGTTCGTCATATACGTGCAACGAATAATATTTTCCGGCCACCCAATCATCTACCATGTTATCATAAAATTTGCTGCCGGGGTTGCCGCTTTGCCCGCCGGGATATATCCCCCACCCCTTCGTTTCCTTCCCTAATTCTACCACCATCCGCCACGACGGGCCATGCGTTTTCTTCGTCGCATTCACGATATGCGCACCACCGCCTGTATGCAAGCCCATCCGGCTGAATGCAGGGATGCTCCTGCTCAGGTGACGGATATCCGTACCACGGTCGTTCCCGATCGCCAGATCGCCGCGGGAAGAAATCGCTGCCGCCGTATCCGCCGCTTCCTGTAAAGCTCCGGTAACCAGCTCCGTAAGCGTTTCGCGGACCGGCGTGCGGATGTTGTCTACGAAGTGCATCGCGCTGTCGCGCATCAGCCAATACAGCGTGGCTTCCGCATTGGGAACGTGCCAGGCAAGACTATCTTTCACCGGCATCTCATCGCGCCAGAGCCGGGAATTCAGGTTCTCCCACCAGAGATTGAACAGCGTCGCGGCTTTGCTGTCCGGCGACGCCACACCATCCCACCCGAACAGCATTTCCCAATACGGGCGTTGTGCGGCGGTGAGGGCGGCCGGCGCCACAAAATCCGCCAGGAAAGGCATGGCGCTCACGGCCAGGCGGTTCGTGTTATCGTTTTGCAGGCGCATCAGGTCTTCCGGCGTGATGTTTTGCATCGCGGTCAGGCGCTCCTGTATCTGCAACCCGCGATAGATCGAATAATAACCGAACATGCGGTACGGGAAAGCACTATCCGTAGGGTGCTGGTTGGCCGACTGCACGAATCCCTGCGCAGGATTCTGCACATGCGGGTTCTCGCTCATCGGGATGTATCCCTGCCATGCAAACGTGCTGTCTGCACCCGGCATCACGAATTTCCCCTGGTCTTTCCAGCGGAGGGGATGCTTCCCATTGTTCCAGATGGCAATGCCATCCTCTTTGCTGGCGAAAATAAAGTTCTGCGCGGGGCAGCTCCAGATCTGCAGCGCATTCGTATAATCGACGTAATTCTTCGCGCGGTTGAGGCGGTATAGGCTCAGCAGCTCGTTGGAGGGGTCGTGGGCCGTCCAGCGCATGGCCAAGTACCCATTGCCGAAACCATCGCCGCCAAATGTCGGGTCGTAGATCACAGGGCCCCAAACGGTATAAGCCACCGTGTCGCGGAAGGGCTCGCGGCCTTTGATGCGGATCTCTTCCACCCGCATATCCGCTTTCCGCCACTGGCCGTTGAAGCGATATTCGCTCTTCCCGTTCCGGAAATCCATCGTATAATAATCCAGCACGTCCATATACCCGTTCGTCAGCCCCCAGCCGATATGATCGTTGAAACCGATGATAACGCCGGGCGCGCCGGGAATGGAAACCCCATACACGTTCACTTCGGGCGTATGGATCTGCATTTCATAAAATATCGAGGGAAGGGATAACGTAAGATGCGGATCGTTGGCCAGGATGGGCGCGCCGTTCTTCGTTTTGGACGCCGCCACGGCCCAGTTGTTGGAACCGTTGTCAGGATCGGGGCGCGATCCGGGATCGAAAGCGCCGATCCCTGCCGTTACGATACTGTCTGGCGGCGCCACGGCTTTTTTCGTTGCCGCAGCGAAAGGCGTACCCACCGGAACGATGGGCGCAATCACATCCGGCCAGTCGGGATACAACTGGTTGAAAATATCCTTCCCGTAACGTTTGCGGGCGTTGGAATAGGCGATATCGTCGCCGGTAGACGCCAGGTCGAACGCCATGTATTTGATGAGGAGGGCGGATTTGAGTTTGGTCCAGGGTTCCGGCGCGTAGCCCAGCAGCTTGTATTCCAGCGGGTAATCGCGTTCGCGGAGGGTTTGGATGTATGCGTTCACACCGTCTGTATAGGCGTCTGTGATCAGTTTGGAGACCGGATCGGCGTCCATGGCCTTCACAGCCTGTTCAGCGCCGTATGCGAGCCCTTCCCGGCGTTTCTGGCGGTCGTATTGCAGGAGCCCTTCGCCCAGTATCTCGCAGAGGCGGCCGGCGGCGGCATGGGTCTGCAATTCCATTTGCCAGAGGCGGTTGGTGGCGTGCAGGTAACCCTGGATGTAATAGGCGTCGTAATCGTTCCGCGCGAAAACGTGCGCAACCATGCGCTCGTCGAACCACACGCTGGCAGAGTCTTTCAGGGCCGGCAGCGAGATGTGGGAATCGGACGAAGCGGGGCCCGCAGGCTCTGCATGCACCCAGAATCCATGCTGTGGACTAAACAGCATCCCGAAGGCAGGCTTATTGGCAAAACGATGATTGAGCGCCCAGACGAGGGCGATGGTGAGCAGTAAAGGAAGGATTCTCATAGCGATTACATGGTAGCCGGTTCGGCGAGGAAGATATCGATTACTTTGTTCCCAATGTCTTCGTACATGCCGAAGATCTGTTTCAGCGCTGCGTACAGCTCCTTGTAGTTGGTGAAAACCGGCATCGGGATGGCAGGCCCTTCATAACCCACCTGTGCGGGAATCAGGGAGAACTTGCCCCCCACACGGGTGTCGTGGTCCAGGTCGAACGCCACATCCACTTCGATTTTGCCTTCTTTCAGGGAAATACTCAGGCCGGAGCCGAGGCCTTTGACAGACCGTGTATCGTCCACACCTTCTACCATGTAGAGGGAATTTGCGGGATCATAGACGGTTTTGCGGAACCCAAATTCCATGATCATATCCTGTGCTTCGGTAACGCTGTGGTCGGTAAAGGGAGGCGTGGTTTGGAATTGCGCAGCGAAAGCATGGTACCAGGATACAAATTCGACCTCTTCTAATACTTTTTTCCAGACGGGATGCATCTCCATAAAATAGTTTTAGAAGGTTAGGAAATCTACAGTTAATATACGCCTTTTCAGGAATATGACAAGACAGTGGCCGCCAGGTTTTCCACTTCCTCCGGTGTATTAAAGCTATGCAACACCACCCGCAGCCGCTCCTGCCCTTTCGGGACGGTCGGGTGTAGAATGGCCCGCACGTCCATGCCCTTGCCCTGCAAATGCTGCGCCAATCCGCGCGCCTGCTCGTTTCCCGGGGCCATCACCACCTGGATGGGCGTTTCGCTGGCCCCGCCCAGGCGCGATTTGAACAGCCGTATGAGCCCCATCAGGTGCTGCCGTTCTTCGTTCAGGTCCGGGAAAATATCGTACGCGGCCAGGATTACGGCCACGGCCTGCGGCGGCAAAGCAGTGGTATAGATGAAAGCCCGGCAGAAATTGATGAGGTAATCACGGAGGATGGGCGATCCGAGCACGATGGCCCCGTGGCAGCCCACGGCCTTCCCGAATGTATGGATTCTCGCGAAACAGCGGTTTTGCAGGCCCAGCGTCTGCACCAGCCCCTCGCCTTTCTCGCCGACTACGCCCGTGGCGTGGGCTTCGTCTACCACCAAGAGCGCATGGTGCCGGCCGCAAAGGGCGGCGATTTCAACGAGGGGCGCAATGTCGCCGTCCATGCTGTACACGGACTCCACGGCCACAAATACGCGTCCGTCGGCGTTAGCGAGCTTCTTCTCGAGGTCGTTCAGATCGTTGTGGAGGAAAGAAAACGTCTGCGCCGCCGAGAGCCGCATGCCGTCGCGGATAGAGGCGTGGATGAGCTGGTCGTAAATAATGACGTCTCCCTTTTGCGGAACGCTGGCAAAAAAGCCCAGGTTGGCGTCGTACCCGGAGTTGAAGATGAGCCCGGTGGGGGCATCATGAAAAGTTGCGATCAGTTTTTCGGCTTCTTCCACCAGTTCGTAATTCCCGGCCAGCAACCGGCTTCCGCCGCTGCCATGCACTTGCGGGAGCTGCCGGCTGATCTGGTGCGCCGCTTCCTGGACGCGCTCGCTGCGCGCGAGGCCGAGGTAGTCGTTGGAACAGAAGTCCACCAGCTGGCCGCTGGTCCGCAGTTGGCGGAAGGCGTGCTGCTCGCGGCGTTTATCGAGGGCGGTGCGGAGAAAGTCTTCGTGTTGCATGCTTCAAAACTAATTATCTTATCTGTAACTTTGCTGCTTCAATTAACAACAGCGTATGAGCAGTAAAGTTTCGATCCTTGGCCTGAAATTACCTACAGACCCGCGCTGGGTAGACCTGGCGGCTATTTCTCTCGAAGAAATCCTCACAGACCATGCTTTCTGCGAGCAAAAGGCGGCCACGTCGGCCATCTCGCTCATACAACGATATCCAGACCGGGCGCGGCTGGTAGATGAATTGGCGCCCATCGTGACGGAGGAATGGGGGCACTTCCGCCAGGTGCTCGCTGAAATGAAGAAGCGTGGTTTTGCGCTGGGAAAGCAACGGAAAGACCTATATGTGAATGAACTGATGAATTTCCAGCAGAAAGGCGGCGCGCCGGATGTGGTGCTGCTCGACCGGCTGTTGCAGTTCGCACTCATCGAGGCGCGGAGCGCGGAGCGGTTCAGGTTATTGAGCGAGGGGCTGGAAGATGCCTACCTCCGTGAGTTCTACCGCAAGTTCATGATCTCCGAAGCCGGGCATTACCGCCTGTTCATCGATCTGGCGAACGAATATATTCCGGAAGAGAAAGTCCGCCGCCGGTGGACGGAATGGCTGGCCTTTGAGGCGGATATGATAGCGAAGCTCCCGGTAAGAGGGGACCGGATGCATTGATATCGCCTTCTGCATAACAACAAGCAGGAATAGGACGCACTACAGCAAAATGTGACATCCACTCATCGCATATCGAAGAATTGCTGCCGGCGCTCGTTGTACCCGCGCACTTCATCGTCTGTCTTCCCGACCATCGCTGCCGCTTTAGACACCCAATCTTTCGGGAAATGCTGCTTGCAGTAATAAAGAATGATGTCGTACGTCCCGGGATGCTCGAAATCCTCCTCCTTAAATCCCAAATCCAGATCAGCCATCCCTGTATACATCTTCCGCCATTTATTGTACATGTATAAATAGTGGACGACAATCGAGATGGATATGCGCTGCAAATCGCCTTCGACCAGTTTTTGCTGCGCCGCATTCCGGTAATACTGCGTTACCATTTCGAAATTCCGGGTGAGGATGTCCGTCACTTCTTCCACCGACTGATGTTCCAGCAGCGCATTATTCTCTTCACAAAGCAACCTGATAGCCGTCCCCTTCGTTTGAAGCGTAACCTTCAATTCCCCGAGCAATATTTCTTGCTGATTGTTCATTGACTTGAAATATTCAAAATTTCATTTCCAATTAATCATTGAATATATCGTGTAAAAACTCGTTATCACCGTCGTTTAGCAAAACTGATTTGCCGTTATGATCATTTTTGTACCAAAGTTCCAGTCTACCCTTCTCTGTTCCATCTTCAATGGCTCTCACCCCGTCCAGCACGCAGAAGAAACCAAACAACGTACTATGCACCGCTTCTTGTACGATGTCTTTTACGAACGCTTTTTCATTTTCCCCAAGCCCATTGTAAAATACCGCAGCTTTTTCCATATCAGGATTGTGCTTACTGATGTAATCCAATTCACTCGTGGATTCTATAGCCGCCGGCCTGCCAACCACCATTTTCACAATGGCTACAAATTGTTCTGCGTTCATGATTTATCATAGATTAAAATAAGAAAACTTAATTAGCTATTTCCATCGCTTAAAGCGATGCAGCTTGCCATTCACAGTATACCTGTACGATAAATTCTGCTTCGTCAGCCCCGTGATCTCATAACAGCTCCCATCGTTCAACCGAATGAACTCCAATGTCCGGTCGGGCCCTTTGTAGTAGCTCGTATCGCAGGATTGATGGCTCCAGGTGTATGTTCCCGAGGCTACCGTATCCTTATTATAGAACCAGCAATACGACGTTTCCCGGAACTCGATTTTGAAATGACTGTCATCCAGATTAACCCATTTGCCCCGCAGTAATGCTTTTTGCTGAATATGATTTCCCAACTGAAAAATCAATACCAAATGGAACAAAATGGTATACATAGGTTCGGATTTTTGTCGGTCTCAAGCTAAAAATGGAACCCTAAATTCACATAAGCCTTCAGAATCTGCGCCTGGTCGCTGTACATGAGCGTGGCTTCCATGGGGCCCAGTTTGGTGCTGTAGGCCAGCGTAAGGCCATAGCCGGTCACATATCGGTACTTGGGCTCCACGTTGCCGATGAAGTCATACACCGCGCTCGATACCCGAGGGATGGCGAACACATTGCGGAGGGCTTCGTATTGCCAGCCCAGCTGCAACGCACCTACGCTGGCGGTATTCACCTCCCCGTCGTACAACCCCACGAAAGGGATCTGGTTCCGGCTGAAATCCGTCACCCCTCCGATCCGGAAATCGTTGATGAGCAACTGGTTGTAATTGAAATTGAAGCCTGCATAGGCCCCCATCAGCAGCGACGATTTCCGGCCCATGGGCACGTAATAATTCGATTTGAAAGAAACGCGGGTATAGTTGTTAAACCTGAAATCGATGCTATCGAGGGGTAGATCGTGCCCGTTTTGCCGCACATACATATCCGGGTTCTGGCTGTGCACCGCCCCTGCTTCAAAGTTGATGGTGGCGCCGCGGGTCGGGTATTGTTGGCGGTTGAGGGTGTTCAACCCGAAGAAAACGAAAGAATTCAGTTGATTGGTATTGCCGTCGATCTGGATGGAAGGCGAGATTTTAGGCTTCACCCGAATGTACTCCCAGCGCGAGCCGATGCCCACCGCCATCACGCGGTTCAGCATGAATTGCAAAGAACCGCTCACATTGGCGTATTTGGTGCGGTACTCCAGGAATTTCCGGAAATCCAGGTAATAACTCAGCGGGTTGTTCTCGTAATAGGCGCCCAATCCAAAGCCCACGTTCCGCTTGCGGCCGAGGTACTTGAAAAATTCTGCCCGGAGGCGCGGGTTTTCGCTGATGGCCGCCGATACCAGGGCACGGCTGTTCGGCACGATGAAATTGCGCTGCGTGATGTTCACGATGGCGCTCACGCTCGTGTAGGTATTGTAATGCAGGGCGAATTTGACGTAGGTGAGCGGGGTCTCCTCCGCCTGGATCTCCAGCTCGCTGCGGCCATACCCCAGCGGACGAAGATGATAGGTAATCTGCTTGTAAAACCGCGTGCCGTAGATGTTCAGGATCGCTTCGCGGATCATGTCGGGCGTATAGCAGCCCCCGGCTTCGAGGCCCAGCCTTCCCCGGAAGAACTTCTCGTCGGAATGGACGAGCCCCGCCACCGATATCTTCGTGATCTCGATATCGGGCACCACCGGCAGCCGGGTCTTCGGCTGCGCTGCCAGGGGATGGATCGCGTTCAGGGAATCGGCCATGCGTTTGAAAATGGGGTACATTTCCCGCCCTGCCCGCTTGCCGATCTCGATGATGGAATCCACACTGCCGAAGCTCGCGGCGGAATAACCTTTCAGTTCCGGCTCGATGTACACGTCTGCCAGCTTCCGGGCCTCCACGAAATCTGCCGCGTCTTTATAAAAACCAAGCTGGTAAAGGATATCAATAGGTGTATTCAGCTCTTCGGCAGTACGGAGCCCCCCGCTCACATTGCTGCCGATGATGATGTCGGCGCCCATTTCTTTGGCGGTCACCGTCGGGAAATTCCTCACCACGCCCCCGTCTACCAGCTTGCGCCCGTCGATCTTCACGGTCGTAAACACGGAAGGGATGGCCATGCTCGCCCGGATCGATTCTACGATCTCGCCTTTGTCGAGCGTCACAACGTCGCCGGTGGCCACATCGGTGGCGATACATTTGAAGGGGATGTTGAATTTCGAGAAATCCTTCACATCGCGGACCGGCCAGCACATTTTCGCCAGCTCCAGCCACAGCTGTTCCCCGGAAATCACGCCCGAGTTCAGCTTGGGTTTCCCGTATTCGAACGGGATCTCGATCATGTACCGGTTATATTCGTTCCTTTCTTCGTAACTGATGTCCGACATAACGGGCTGGTTGGAAAAGAGCCCGCTCCAGTCGAGCTTCCGGGCCATCACCTCGATGGAGTCGCCCGAATACCCGATGGCGTAGAGGGAGCCTACGATGCTGCCCATGCTCGTGCCCGTGAGCACGTCTACCCGGAGCCCTGCGCTGTCGATCGCCTGGAGGATGCCGATGTGCGCCAGCCCTTTGGCGCCGCCCCCGCTCAGCGTAAGACCTACTTTGGGCCGCTGGGCCGAAAGCGAAATAGGATATAGTCCCCCAAGAATCAGTAAAAAAACGAGAATCCGCAGCATTAGGTATTTCCGAAGGTAGTTTCTTAAAGTTAACGGTAAAAACAATGCAAACATCCGGAAGGTTGGAAACATTCAGCTAATTTTCTATCTTTTCCGGATAACAATTTCACTTTATGAATGCATCGAACCCGAAGCAGAATATCTGGCAGGTCATATTCGCTTCTTCCGCGGGAACCCTTATCGAATGGTACGACTTTTACATTTTCGGTAGCCTCTCCCTCATCCTGGCAGAAAAATTCTTCCCGGACACCAATCCTACCCTCGCCTATATCGCCACCCTCGCCACTTTTGCCATTGGTTTCGTGGTGCGGCCCTTCGGCGCCATCGTATTCGGCCGCCTGGGCGATATGGTAGGCCGTAAATACACATTTCTCCTCACGCTCCTCATCATGGGCGGCAGCACCTTCGCCATCGGCCTCATTCCCAGTTATGCCACCATTGGCGTTTTCGCGCCCATTCTCGTGCTCATCCTCCGGCTGGCCCAGGGCCTGGCGCTCGGCGGCGAATACGGCGGCGCGGCCACGTACGTAGCGGAACACTCCCCGCCAACCGACGCGGATACTTCACCAGCTTCATCCAAACCACCGCCACGCTGGGGCTTTTCGTTTCCCTCGGCGTGATCCTCGCCACCAGGCTCCTCATGACCCCGGAATCGTTCAACGACTGGGGCTGGCGTATCCCCTTCTGGCTGAGCATCTTTTTGGTGATGATGAGCTACTATATCCGCATCAAACTCCATGAATCCCCCCTGTTTACCAAGCTGAAAGCCGAAGGTAAAACCTCCACCAACCCGCTGAAGGAAAGCTTCGGCAAGAAGGAAAACCTGAAACTCGTGCTCCTCGCCCTCTTCGGCGCCACCATGGGCCAGGGCGTGGTTTGGTATACCGGCCAGTTCTATGCCCTCTCCTTCCTGCAAAACACCATGAAGATCGAGTTCATACAGTCCAACATCATCATCGCCACGGCACTGCTTTTCGGCACGCCGCTCTTTATCTTATTCGGGCACCTGTCCGACAAGATCGGGCGCAAGAAGATCATGATGGTGGGCATGTTGATCGCCGCTATCAGCTACTTCCCTATCTATCATGCCATGGATACCACGGTAGACCTGTCCCGCAAACAAGAGGTCACGGAGCGCTACCGCATCGAAAGCACCCTCACGCCGCATAACGGCACCCTCGTGGAAACCACGCGCAAAACCCGCGAGTTTACCGACGGCACCCTTGTCACGGAAATCACCAGCCCCGACAAGAAAGCCGCCGTGAAAGAAGTGAAGCTTGGCCAGTCGCAAACCATCTGGATCATTTTCCTGGTATTTGTGCAGGTCGTGTTCGTTACCATGGTATACGGCCCCATCGCCGCATTCCTGGTGGAGCTTTTCCCCACGCGCATCCGGTACACGTCCATGTCGCTGCCCTATCACATCGGCAACGGCGTGTTCGGCGGGATGCTCCCGGCTATCGCTACCTTGCTCGTACAGAAATACAATAACCACCTGGCAGGGCTCATTTACCCGGTAGCCATTGCTATCGTATGTATGGTGATCGGCGTCGTGTTCATCAAAGAAAGAAAGACTGCAGACGGGTTCGAGGAAGACGCGGAAGTGTAAGAAAGGGTTATCTCAAAATGATATAAAAACAGTCTGCAGGGTTGCGATCCGACAGACTGTTTTGTTTTTGTGGTCTGCCATCGATGTTTTTGGGGAGGAACAAAACTTGACCTCACAATCTTAGAAATGGCCTTCTAATTCGTTGAAACAGGTTTCTGGCTACCATCTTGCCGGTTTAACAATCTGAGAATTTGGGCAACATGCTGTTCGATCTGAAATAATCGACTTTTAATCTCCTGATGCTGGCTCTCATGCCTGAAGTCATTCATCTCAATACCAAACAAACGGTTGTTAGTCAACTGTACGCTTTGTTCAATCCTACTCGTACGTTCACTCGCATTTTTTACACGAATCTCATTCAACTCCAAACGATTGTCGATAACTCTATGAAGATTGCCTAGTTCTGCCTTCATCTGCGAAAGCATGCCGTTATTATTCTCGCTAGTTCCGATCACTTTGTTTTCATGTACCATGTTGTAACGCTTGTTTTGTTGCCTGCTATTTCGGCAATTTTTTAACGATAATTGATTACTTAACAACTCGAAGTTCAGCAATAGATATATGCTGCTCCTTTACTGTTTCCCCCAACACTTCCAATCGGCGATTGGTTTCAGCTTGCGCAGATTCCAGGTTATTCAAACGATTGTTAACTTCTGCCTGATTGCATTCCAAATTATCAATCCGACAAAGTATGCGCTCAAAATAAGCTTTGAATTCTTGATACGCGACACCCTGCTTGTACTGGTGCATATTAAAATTTGTCAGCAGGGCCACGAAATTCTCCTCCAAGGCTATCATTCGGCCGCTAAGACTTCCGAATTCTGACTCAATTCGATCAAAGTGTTCTTTCATTTCGAGCTTTACGGTCTCTAGTCCCGTTCTTACATGTTGAAGTTCGCTCTTTACTTCTCCATTGGATGCTGTCAATTCCGATTGGAACTGAACAGACAAATCTTTAATTTTCTCAAAAATTGTGATCAATAATTCCTGGTTTTCCATAAATGGTAATTTATTTTTCACAAAGTTAGAAGGCCAAACAATTCCAGCCAAAATATGCATCTCCGAAAATCGGATATTGAAAGTGATAAAAACAAAAGCCGCCCTTAAAAAAGGCGGCTTCGATATCTTACAATACGCTACAGTACTACGTTTCAAAATAGCGCAACAAATCTCCGAAATCCAGAGAAGGATTTTGTTCCTGCAACGCGCGCGCCTTCTTCGCCATCGCCTGCAGAAACTGTTTGTGCGCAGGGCTTTCAGGATTGAATGGCTTATGGCCTTTCGCACGCAGCAACTCCACCACCTGTCGCGCCACCTCCTGCGACGAAGGCTGCACGCAAGCCTTCAAAAAATGCTCCCACACATACTGCAACGCCTGCTCGTTCGGATGCACCATGTCTTCCTTGAAGAAACGGTAATCCCGCAGATCATCCATCACCAACTCATATGCCGGGAAATAAAACAGCCGGTCGAATTTATGCACCAAATGATGCACCGCCTGCAACAATACCGCCTTGCTCAGATTATTTTCCACCACCCCGTCGCGCACATACCGCACAGGACTCACCGTAAACAGGATGTTCACCTTCCGGTTCACGAAAAACAGCCGGTGCATCATGTTGTCCAGCGCCGAGATGATCTCATCCAGCGGCACCAGCTTTTTCGTGAACGATGCATCCGGCACTTTGTGGCAATTGCCCACCAGGCGGCCGTCTTCCTTCAGGTACCAGGCGTGCGCCGTGCCCAGCGTGATCACCAGCCAGTCTGCCTCCTTCAATCGCGCCGCGGCAGCCGCCTGCGAATCGTTGATGCGCTGCAACACCGCGTTGCGGTCGGTCCCGGAGAAACGGGAATGATGGTCCCAGCTATGCCAGATATCTTCGTGTAAAAACAGCTCATCGGCCGTATAGCGCTTATCGTCCAGGTAGGAAGTCATGCTCCGGGCGATGCTCAGCGGGTTGAACAGGATGCCGTTGGGATTGAGCAACACGTCGAACCTGTGCTGCTCCAGCCGTGAACCGATCTCTTCAGCGAAACAGGAGCCCGACAGCAGTACTTTGTCGGAATGGTGTATGGAAGGCCCCAGCGGCTCCACCGGGAAAGTGAGGCGAAAATTCATGCTGCAAAAGTATCAAAATTTCGGGCTAATGACCGAACACGCTATCGGCTTGTACCATCGCTTCCGCAAAAGCCTTTGCATCCAGCCCGGTATCGATCCCCCGCTGCTGGCAGAACCACAGCAGGTTTTCCGTGGCAATATTCCCCACCAGATCATCCTGCGCCATGGGGCAACCACCGATGCCGCGGATCGCACTATCGAACCGCCGGCACCCGTTATCCCATGCCGCCGCGATCTTCTCCTCCCAGGCCTGCGGCGTGGAATGGAAATGCGCCCCGAACTCCACCTCCGGGTAAGCCGGCACCAGCTTCGAGAACAGTGCCGAAATACCCTCCGGCTTCGCCACGCCTACCGTATCTGCGAGGGAAATGATGGGAATGTGCAGGGCCGCGAACCGGTCTGCCCATTCCAGGGCTACTTCCGGACTGTACGGATCGCCGTACGGATTACCGAAGCCCATGGAAATATAGATCACCAGCTGCTTTTCGTTCTTGATGCAAAGCTCCTGGATGGTTTGCACCTGCTCCAGCGACTCGGCGATCGTTTTGTTGGCGTTCCGCAGCTGGAACGTCTCTGAAATGGAAAAAGGGAACCCCAGGTAATGGACCCGCTCATGCCCCACCGCATCTTCCGCCCCGCGGACGTTCGCCACGATCGCCAGCAGCTTCGTGGCCGATTCGTCCAGCCCCGCCAGCACCTCCGCCGTGTCCGCCATCTGGGGAATGGCTTTGGGAGACACGAAGCTGCCGAAGTCCAGCGTATCGAAACCTACGCGCAGCAAGGCGTTGAGGTAGGCGGTCTTCTCCTGGGCAGGGATCTGGCGCGGCCAGCCCTGCATGGCGTCTCGCGGGCATTCGATGATTTTGAGCATACGCTAAAATAACGAATTCCCCCGTTCATCCATCAGGCGTCCAACCGCTGTTTCATGGCTTCGTAGAGGATGATCCCCGCGGCAACGGACACGTTGAACGATTCGAAATTATTCTGCATGGGGATGTGGAACTGCTCGTCGGCCGCTTTCAACAGCGCCGGGTACACGCCCTTGTCTTCCGAGCCCATGATCACCGCCACCGGCTCGCGCCAGGGCAGGTCCTGCAGCTTCGATTTGGCCTCCATCTCGCTGGCCACCACTTTGATGCCGTTGAGATGCAGCTCGTCGATGGCTTTTAGCAGGCTGTTCACCCGGCAGATCGCGATGCGTTCCAGCGCGCCGGCGGAAGATTTGAGGGCTTCCTCGTTCAGCGCGGCGATGCCCCGGTCGGGGATGATGATGGCCTGCGCCCCGCAGCAGACCGCGCTCCGGGCGATGGCGCCGATATTGCGGACGTCGGTAATGCCGTCGAGGATGAGGAAAAGGGGCGTTTCGCCTTTTTCGACCGTATGGGAGATCACGTCCTGGAGGTCGAGATAGGCCACGGAAGCCGCCAGGGCTACCACGCCCTGGTGGTTGGCCTGGGTGAGGCTATTGAGTTTTTCCACCGGTACGTAGTTGATGGGGATACGCAGTTCGGTGGCCTGGTTGCGGATTTGCGGTATAATATCGCCGGAGGCGGTTTTGAGCATGTAGATGCGCTCGATGGCCTTTCCGTTCTTCATGGCTTCCAGCAGGGGCTGGCGGCCGATGATGAGGGAAGACTGTTTGGGCTTGGGAGCCTGTGGTTTGAAACGGTGGTTCATCGGCGCAAAGATACGGGATTCAAAGCTCCCCTTCCAGCATCATGAGCCTTATCTTTTGGATCGCGGCCACGGAAAGGGAGTCCGTGATCCCGAAATCCTTCACCATCTGGTAGGCTTCCTCGAAGGGAACGCGGCGAACGGCCAGCTGTTCCGTCTCCTCCGGCTCCGCCTCCCCCATCTCCAGCCCCTGCGCCAGGAACACGATCCCGGACTCGTCGGATACCGAGTTGGAAAGGTGCATCTTCACGACCGGCCGCCAATGCCGTGCCCGGAGCCCTGTTTCCTCCAGCAGCTCGCGCTGCGCGGCGATGAGCGGGTCTTCGCCATGGGGCCCGCCGCCCTCGGGGATTTCCCAGCTCCAGGCCTCCAGCGGCACGCGGTATTGCCCCACCAGCCAGATGTGCTGCTCCTCGTCCATCGCCACCACACCGATGGCCACGTTCTTGAAATGGACGGTCCCGTAAATGCCCGGATTGCCGGCCGGGTTCAGGCCGCGGCGCTCCGTGACCCTGATCCAGGGGTTTTCGTAAGGAATACTGGCAGACTCGAAGCGCCAGGGGTTTTGATGCTGTTCCATCCGGCAAATAAACGCAATTCGCCCCGAAACGAAAAAAAGCGGGCCGACGCCCGCTTCGTACATAGGTTCTTGTAACTGTATTTCTGTCTATAAGGAGAGGTAGTAATACGCGAATTCTTCGTCCAGCTTCCAGCCCGTACTTTCATACAGCGCCCGCGCCTTTTCATTGTCGAAATGGGTCTGGAGCATCAGGTAACGGCTGCCCGTTTCCTGCCCCAGCTCCCGGGCTTTGGCCAGCAGCTCCCGCGCCGCGCCTTTCCGGCGGGCGGCCGGGGCCACGAACAGATCGTTCAAAATCCAGGCTTTCTTCATGCCGATCGAGGAAAAAACGGGATACAGCTGCGTAAAGCCGATTACTTCGTTTTCGTCGACGGCGAGGTAAATGACGCTGTCCTGCTGCCGGAGGCGCTCGCGCAGGAACGCCTCGGCGCCTGCAACGTCAGGTGCCTGTTCATAATGTTGCCGGTAGGCGTCGAACAACGCGGCGAGGGCGTTCAGCCGGTCTTCCGTGGCTTTAATAATTTGCATGTACGGGGAATATTTGATGGAGGTGATGTTGTAAGTGACGAAGGTAATCGTTGGCCCAGAATTCCAGTGTAGCCGGCGGGTTCTGGCCGATCACGAGCACGTTCCCCAACGCTTCGGCCGGAATGAGCGGCAGCAGGCGAACGATGTGCAGGTTCACGCTTTTCCATATCTGCACCAGCTCGCGCCAGTCTTCCCGCATATATTGCCGCGCTTCCACCCAGAAATCCTGGTCGTAGCCGGGCGCTTCCAGTAAAGCGGTCTGCTGCGCGCGGATGAAGCGCGGGTAATTGTTGAGGGCCGAATCGGTGAGATGGCCGAGGATCTCCTTTTTGCTCCATTTTTCGGGGGAAGGACGGGCAGATGCCTCTTCATCGGTGAACTGCAAAAGCCGGAGCTCCGTTTGCAGCACTTCTTCCTTCAATGCCCTCGACAGTGCCGCCAGCGGCGGTTCCCGGAGGGATATTTCCATCTTGATGTCGCATCTTTCGTATACCCCGTTTTCCACTTCCACTTCTTCGAACCCCAGTTTATGGTACATGGTGATGGCCGGGGTGAGCTGGCGGCTGGAGTACAATACCATCTTCGCGAAGCCTTTTTCCGCCGCTCTTTCGATGATGGCCTTGCCCAGCGCCCAGCCGAGCTTGCGGCCCTGGAAGCTTTCGTCCACGGCCATTTTCGTCATTTCCACCGTATCGTCCGACTTCAGCCGGTAAGCCACCGTGCCCACCACCTGGTTGCCGATGGATACGAAGATGATGTCGCCGCCCGGGGCGATGATATGTTCGTGCGGATGTTCCAGCACGGCGATGTCTACCGGTTCGAGCCGGAAGAATTTGCTGATCCAGGCCTTGTTCAGCCTTTCGAAATGCGGCTGGTAGTCTGGGTGCCAGCTCAGGATGCGGATATCATTTGCTGCGTTCATAACTTTTTTGCTTGTTGAATGCCTTGTTGACGAGGTACACGCCCAGGAGGGTCACCATGCACGAGAGCCCCATGAGCCAGTTCAGTTTTTCCTGGAGGATGAGCCACCCGAGGATCACGGCAACGATGGGATTGATGTAGGCATATATGGATACCAGCGAAGGCGGTAAATTGTTCAGGGCGAAAACGTAAGCGGAGTAACTTAACAATGATCCGATAAAAACGAGGTACAGTAAGCTGCCCCATAATTCTCCGGTGAACGATGAAAAATGCAGGTGCTGCCCCATGAACCCCGCGATAACGAGCATCACTACCCCGCTGAACAGCATCTGGAACCCGGCGCCATACAGGTAATTGACGCCCAGCGCCCACTTGGCCGTGAGCACCGACCCCAGCGCCCAGAACACGCAGGCCAGGGTGATCAGCATCACCCCGAAACGGTATTCCTCATTCATCAGCTGGGCCAGGTTGTCGTAAAAGATGCCCCCGATCCCCAACAGCCCGATCAGCATCCCGACCACCAACTGCACGGTAATTTTCGTTTTCTGCACGAGGAAATAACTGAAGATCGTGATCCAGATGGGAACGGTGGCCGCAATGATGGCGCCCAGCCCGCTGGGGATGTACTGCATGGCCCAGGTCATGAGCCCGTTGCTGCCGCAAAGCATGATGGTGCCGATCACGAATAATTTGGATAGCACGGGAAACTGCGGCAGTTTATACCCCTTCATGAGGAAAAACGCCACGAGGATAACGCCGGCGCTCGTTTGCCGGAGGCCCGCCAGCATCATGCCGTGCATGTGCTGCACGCCGATCCGGGCCGCCAGGTAGGTGGTCCCCCAAAAGATACTTACGATGACAAGCGCCACGTAAGCGTTGGTATGGTTCCGCTGTTGCATATTCATCAGGTTAAATCGGGGAGGATGTTAGCAAGCGATGGGTAGAAACCCATCGCCAATAATACTAATATCAACCTCTAAATCAATTATTTTCAAGAATGGCCGACACGCCCTGGATGGCCGCTGCCACTGCTTCCAGCTCCTGCACCGCCAGTTCGATGTCTTTATCCGTCGTGCGCCAGTTCACCAGCGCCGCCCGCATCGCCGGAAGGCCGGCGTATTGCGTGGGGGTCACGTACACTACGCCCCGCTTGTTGAGCGCCTGTAAAAAGACGCGGATATGTTCGGCCAGTTTTCTGTCTTCCATATTGAACGTAAAGCAGGCCACGCACATCTTCACGGGCGCCAGCAGGCGGAAGTGCCCGCTTTTCTCCAGCATTTCACCGAAACGCTGGGCCTGGTTTACGTTTTGCTCCACGATGTCGCGGTACCCTTCCGCACCATAGGCGCGAAGGGAGAACCAGGCAGGCAAAGCCCGCAGCCGGCGCGAGTTTTCGGGAGCGTAGTTAATGTAGTTGAAGTTTTGCGCCGGGTCGCCCAGGTACGCCGCGCCCGCATTCTGGAACACTTCCAGTTGCAGCCCCGGGTGGCGGCTGAACAGCATCGCGCAGTCGTAGGGCACGTTCAGCCATTTATGCGCATCGATGGTAATACTGTCTGCCTGGTCCCAGCCATTAAGAAAGTGCCGGAAACGGGGGCTGACGGCCGCGAACCCTCCGAAGGCCGCGTCTATATGCAGCCAGAACGGATGTTTATGTTTGAGCGCCGCGATGGCGGCGATATCGTCGAAATCCACGGTATTCACGGTGCCGGCGGAAGCCACGTAAATGAAAGGCGTATCCGGGTTATAGGCGATCCATTGCTCCAGGGCCCGCACGTCTACCGCTTCGCGCCCCGGAAGGGTGGACAGCGTCACCAGGCTGTTGCGGCCCAGGCCGAGCATCGACAAAGCCTTTACCACGCTGGAATGCGGCGTGGCGGCCAGTACTTTTATATCGGGAAGCGCGCCCACGCCCTGCGCGGCCACGTTCACCCCGTATTGCTCGCCCAGCCATTGCCGCGCGGCCGCCAGTCCCGTAAAGTTGGACATGGTAGCGCCCGTCACGAAAACACCTTCATAAGCTTCCGGCAGGGAAAACAACTGGCGGAGCAACTGCAACGTTTCTTTCTCCAGGGTAAATGCGAGCGAAGATTTGTCGGCCGCGTTCATATCCACCGCGCTGGCCAGCCAGTCGCCCGAAAGCGCCGCCGGCGTAACGCCGCCCGTCACGAAGCCGAAATACCTGGGGCCCGCGCAGGCGGTGAGGTAGGCGCCGAACCGGTTGTCGAACAGCTCCAAAGCCCCCTGGCCGCCGATCCCTTTTTCAGGCAAACCGGGCACCGGGATGGCGGGCATTTCCATACTCACCGGCAGTTCGTTGATGCAGCCGAGGAAATCGCCGGCGTAATCTGCGGTCTGTTGCAAAAGTTCATCGAATCGGGAAAGGTCCTCGCGGAAAATTGCATTCATATGGTGGCGTATTAACGTTGAAATGACGCTCCAAAATTCCAGCTATTCCCGCATAAAAAACAGATTCAGTTTTGAGTTTTTTGACCAGATCAGATGACAGTATGAACCATAAAAGTCCATGACGAACGCCATTCGTCAACCGTACGGACCGAAATATGTAAGTACTTACAGAGCGGAAAGGAAATCAGAAGAGCAGGCCGCCCTTTTCGAGGTCGAGGAGGAACTGTTTGCGCCAGATGCCGCCGGCATAGCCGGTGAGGGCGCCGCCGGAGCCGATAACGCGGTGGCAGGGCACGATGATGGCGATGTTGTTCCGGCCGTTGGCGGTACCGGCCGCGCGGATGCTTTTCACATTGCCGAGGCGCTTGGCGAGGGCGAGATAGGTTATGGTTTCGCCGAAGGGAATGGTCAGCAGGTTTTGCCAGACGAGTTGCTGGAACGGGGAGCCTTCCTGCCGGAGCGGAAGGTCGAACGCGCGGAGGTCTTTCCGGAAATATGCGTCCAGCTGGGCGGCGCATTCGCGGAGCAGCGGCGTGGGCGTTTCATCGGGAAAGGCTTGCTGGATGGCGGATTCGTGGTGCAAGGGTATAGCCGCTTCCGTAGGGATCGAGGGCGCGGGTTCTTTATCTATGAAAGAAACCTTCGAAATATATCCCTCCGTTTCCGCGATCATGATGCGCCCCAGCGGGGAATCCATGTACAACACGCTCATTTCCCGAAATTAAGGAGTTTGAAGATGGTGAACAGGTGATGCGATTCGTGGAGGACGAACATCTCGATGAGCTGCGCCGCGGAAACGGTGCCATACGCCTGGTGGCGGCCCTGCCGCCGGAAATCCCCGGCCTTCAGCCCCTCCACGAAACGGACGAACGCCTCCCGGTCGTGCCGGTATTGGACCAGCAGCTCGCGGTTCGACAATTTCCTGTATTCCGCGAACAGCGCATCTTCCTGCCAGACATACGGCTCGAAAAGCGGCGTTTCCTCGTCGGCCACGCGCTGCAGCCGCCGCTGGAATATGGGATGGAACACGGCCAGGTGGGCGATGTTATCGATGGCCGACCATTTACCGGGGTGAACTTCCTGCCGGAGCACATCGTCGGCCACGCCGCCGGTCATTTCCCCGATCGAAAGATGCTGCGTGCGCAGGCGTAAATCCACACTGAAAGGCAGGTGTTGCATGGCAAATCCGTTTTATCATGGAAAGATATGTTTTTTTAATTGGAACAGATTCCATTTTCGTACTTTTGACCATATCAGATTTGCAAAACCATGGAACATCTGTATCTCCAGGTGGCCGACCGCATCCAGGCCATGATCGAAAAGGAAGTGATCCGCATCGGCGACAAGCTGCCGTCTGTCCGCTCGCTCAGCAAGGAGCAGGGCATCAGCATGAGCACCGTCTTCCAGGCGTATTACCACCTGGAAAGCAAGGGCTTCATCGAACCACGGCCCAAATCGGGCTACTACGTGCGGTTCTCGCCCCGGCGGCTGCCGGAGCTCCCCAGCGCCACGCGCCCCGTCAAACGGGCGACAGACGTGAACGTCAGCGAAATGATCACGGAAGTGTTTTCCCACCACGGGCCAGATCTGTTGCGGTTTTCCACCGCTTCTCCGTCTGAACCGCTCCTCCCCTCCGCCAAACTCGCCAAAAGCATGATCGCGGCGCTGCGGGAGAACAATGGCGGCCTCATTTACGAGAACCTCCAGGGCAACCTGCCCCTCCGCCGCCAGATCGCGCGGATGAGCATCCAGTGGGGCGGCAGCATTACGGAACACGATGTGGTCACTACTACCGGCTGTATGGACGCCCTCACCCTCTGCCTGTCGGCCACCACCCAGCCCGGCGACGTCATCGCCCTGGAAAGCCCCGCCTACAGCGGCACCTTCCAGCTCGCGGAAAGCCTCGGCCTCAAGGTGCTGGAAGTGCCCACCAACCCCATTTGCGGGCCAGACCTGGAGTACCTCGACAAAGCCATCCCCAAATTCAAGATCAAGGCCTGCGTTTTCGTGACCAACTTCTCCAACCCCATCGGCTCCTGCATGCCCGATAAAAACAAGCGGGAACTGGTGCGGCTCATGAACAAATACGACATCCCCCTTATCGAAGACGATATCTACGCCGATCTCTATTTCGGTAAACTCCGGCCCAGCAGCTGCAAGCAATACGACCGCAACGGCAATGTGCTCCTCTGCAATTCCTTCAGCAAATCCCTCGCGCCGGGGTACCGTGTGGGCTGGACCGTTCCCGGAAAGTACAAGGAACGCGTGCTCCGCCTCAAACTGAACCATACCATTTCCAGCGCCACGCTGCCGCAGGCCGCTATCGGGCATTTCCTCGAAAACGGCCGCTACGAGCACCATATGCGCAACCTCCGCAAAATGCTCCACACCCAATGCCTGCGCTACCAGCAGGCCGTGGCCGACTATTTCCCGGAAGATACCTGCGTAACCCGCCCGCAAGGCGGCTATGTGCTATGGCTGGAGCTGAACGAGAACATCAATACCATCGAACTGTACGAACAGGCCCTGCGGCGCAAGATCTCCTTTGCACCGGGGCGCATTTTCACGCTGCAAGACCGCTATACGAACTGCATGCGCATCAGCTATTCCAACCCCTGGAGCAAAGCGGTGGACGACGGGCTCAAAACCCTCGGCAAACTGGCGCACCAGCTCATGAAATAAAAAACCGGGGCAGGAATGCCCCGGCATAAATACGAATGAACAATTGAAAAAATCCGGTCCCGCGGAGTTGCGGATTGCGGGCCGGTATAAGTTGAATAATTTACTCCACTTTCAGATTACGGACAGGGTTGGCCAGCGCCGCCTTAACGGATTGGAAACTCACCGTCAGCAAAGCGATCAGCACAGACACGCAACCTGCCAGCGCGAACGACTGCCAGCCGACAGACACGCGGTAGGAAAAGTCCATCAACCATTGCGAAACGCCCCAGTACGCCAACGGCGCCGCCAACACGAAGGCAATGGCCACCAATGCCACAAAATCCCTGGACAGCAACACCGTGATATTCAATACCGATGCGCCCAGCACTTTCCTGATCCCGATCTCCCTGATCCTCGTTTCGGCCATATACATGGCCAGGCCCAGCAGCCCCAGGCAGGATATGAAGATCGTAAGCCCGGCAAACAGGGCGGAAAGGGTGCCCAAACGCTGTACGCTGTCGAATTTCCGGGCGTATTCCTCGTCTACGAACTTGTATTCGAAAGGGAATTCGGGATTGTATTTATGGAAGATAGTTTCCGCTTTTTGAAGATTGACGGCTACGTCGTTTTTATCGTTCAGCTTGATCTGCATGACGTTCAACCCGAGGAAACTGCTTTTGGCGCCGCAGATGAGGATCGGGCGGGCGGATTCGTAAGGGTTCTTCAGCACCACGTCTTTTATCACGCCGATCACATGCCAATCCGTCCCCAGATCGCTCACGATCTGACCGATCGGTTGTTTGAAGTGCATCACTTTCAGCGCCGCTTCGTTGATGATGAGCCCCAGCGAATCGGTAGGGAATTTCTGCAGGTCGAAATCGCGGCCCTCGATGAATTGCAGGCCGGCAGTAACACCGAGGCCTTCATCGGTAGCGTACCGGTCGAAAGAAGTGTTATCGTTAGGATCTTTCCCCTGCCAGTTCTGCCCCCATCCACCGCTCCACCTTTCCGTGAGCGGCGCGTTCGTTTTGGCGACCGACGTGGCAACGCCCGACTGGATCAGCTCATTTTTGATGAGCGCATAGTTCCTGGAAATATCGTCTGTCAGAAAGTGATAAATGAGGTGATCCCGCTCGTAGCCTACTTCCCTGGCCTGTACATGGTTGATCTGCCGCTTTACGATGATAGTGCAGATGATGAGGAAAATAGCGATGGTAAACTGGAATATTACCAATACTTTCCGGGGCGTCACCAGCGCGTTGCTCCGTTTGAACGTGCCTTTCAGTACGCTCAGGGGCTTGTAGGCCGACAGGAAAAACGCGGGATAACTCCCCGCCAGTAAGCCCGTGAACAGCACGAACCCGCCGAGGGCGAGCCATGTATAGACATTGGTAAAGTCCAGGAACAGGTCTTTTTCCGTCAATTGGTTGAAAGCAGGCATGCACCCCATTACGATCACAACAGCCATGATCCCCGCCAGCAGCGCCGTACAAACCGATTCTCCCACAAACTGGAAAACAAGCGCGCTTTTCCTGGCGCCCGACACTTTGCGGATACCTACTTCCTTCGCCCGCTTTTCGCTGCGGGCGGTGGTCATGTTCATAAAATTGATGCAGGCGATCAGGAGAATGAAACCGGCGATGACAGCAAACAGCCGGATCAGCGCAATGCGCCCGCCACCGTCTTCCACCCCATTGGTGAAGCTCGAATACATGCGCCAGCGCGCCATCGGGTAAGCGAAGAACTCCCATTTGAGGGTTTTGGCTTCGCCATCGTACCGCTGCTTGAGGTCCTTTAACTTCCCCGACATCACGGCGAAATCGGCGTTTTCTTTCAACAGTAGAAAGGTGTTGGTGCCATTGTCGTTCCAGCCAAACTCGCTGCCATTCGGGTTCTCCTGGGCAGCCCAGGGCACGAGGTAATCGAAACTGAAATACGAATTTCGCGGGGGATCTTTAACGATTCCGGTTACCGTGAAAAGTTCACCATTGTCGATTTTCACTAATTTCCCCAGTGCGTTCCCGTCTCCGAAAAAGGTCTTGGCGGATTTCTCGGTCAGCACCACGGAATGTTTGTCGCGGAGCGCCGTGGCAAGGTTCCCCGTCAGCATGGGAAAAGTGAACATTTGCAGAAAACCTTCGTCCACCAACAACCCGGATTGATTCACTTTCTTTTCTCCCACTGTAAAAAGCAGGCTGCCGTTTGCTTTCACGCGAACGGCCTTTTCCACTTCCGGCAGATCGTTTTCGAGAACGGGGCCTGTGAGCGCCGATACGCCGCTCCAACTGGAAAGCTTCCCTTCCGACGCCACGCGGTTCCAGACTTCGTAAATCCTGTCTTTCTTCTCATGAAAATTGTCGTAACTCCTTTCGTCCTGGATCCACAACAAGATCAGGATGGCCGATGCCATACCGATGGCCAGCCCGGCGATATTGATAAAGGAAAAACCTTTGCTGTTCAGCATGTGCCGCCCGGCGATTTTCAGGAAGTTTCTAACCATACAGGAATGCTTTGAAGTTGATGGATCGGTTGCGGCAGGGTCGTCCAATAAAATGCCAATATCCTATCCAATTGATTTACAATAATATATAAACCTTTCATGTGATGAAATTGGGCTATTTTGATACAGCTACTGTCCGATTCCGGACATTGTACGAAAAAAAACCGGGGCATGAATGCCCCGGTGTCCGTTACCTACAACTGTTACACTGTTAAAAAAATTTATACGGTTTTCCGGTAATTCCAGATCGCCACCGCGTTCAGGCCCACGGCAAATACCACCATGATGCCCAGGTCCATACGAATATCTTCCCACCCACTCCCCTTCAGCATCACCATCCGCATCACCTTCACGAAATACGCGACAGGATTGAACTGCGTGATACGCTGCGCCCATCCCGGCATGCTTTCTATGGGCGTGAACAGCCCGCTCATGAGGATGCAGATGATGAGGAAAAACCAGGTCACGAACATCGACTGCTGCTGCGTTTCCGTGAACGTGGAAATCAACAGCCCCAACCCCAGCATCACCACCAGGTAAACGGCCGCGAAGAGGAACACCCAGCCGATGCTCCCCTCGAAAGGCAGGCTGAACACGAGCTTGCCGACCAATAACCCGAATGCCAGCTCGAACAGCGCGATGATCCAGAACGGGAGCAGCTTCCCGATGATGAAATGATGCTTGCGGATAGGCGTTACGTTGAGCTGCTCGATCGTCCCGATCTCCTTTTCCTTTACGATGTTCATGCCCGATAAAAACGCGCCAATCAGCGTCACCAGCACCACCAAAATCCCCGGCACCATGAAGTGCTTGTAATTCAGACGGGGATTGAACCAGTAACGGAAACTCATGTCGAAATGCGACGGCGCATCGTCTTCGTCGAGCGCGAGCCAGTCCAGCCGGATGCGGCGGTTGAAATCCCCGATGATGCTTTGGGCGTACCCCGCCGCCAGGCCGGCTTTGCTGCCGTTGATGGCGTTCACGAGCAATTGCACTTTGGCGTCCCCGTCGCGGACAAGGTCCCGCTCGAAATGCCGGGGAATGGTGAGGATGAGGTCGGCCTTGTTGGTCTCCAGGTCGTCGAACGCGGCCTCATCGCCCGTTTGGGCGTGGAGTTGGAAATAGCCCGAGGAAAGGAGTTTTCCTTTCAGCTGCTGGCTCCAGTTGCCACCGTCGTGGTCTACGATATCGATGGAAAGATTGCGGATTTCGTAGTTGGCGGCGAAGGCGAGCACGAGCAGCTGTACCACCGGCACCACGAAGATGATGGGCAGCATCGATTTATTGCGGAAAATCTGCAAAAACTCCTTCTGCAATATGAAAAATATGGTACGCATCAGCTTAAACGGATATTGAATTTGCGAAGGCTCACCACGAGGAAAAACAGCGTCATCCCGCTCAGAACGCCCATCGGCAGGGCAATCTGGCGTAGTCCGCTACCTTTCAGCATTATATCTTTCAGAATGATGATGAACCATTTTGCGGGAATGATATTGCTCAGTACGCGCAGGGGCAGCGGCATGCTTTCGATGGGGAACACGAAGCCGCTGAGCAGGATCGTGGGCAGCAACAGCCCCATCATCGACATCATCATGGCCGTTTGCTGCGAATTCGTTACGCTGGAAATGAGGATCCCCAGCGAAAGGGCCGTGAGGCAAAACAACCCGCAGGCCAGCAGCAGCAAAGCGAGGCTCCCTTTCAACGGCATCCCGAAAATGCCCGCACCGAGCGCCAGGATGATGTTGGCGATCACGAAAGACAACAAAATATACGGCACCACTTTCCCCGCGATGATCATCAGCGGCCGCAACGGCGATACCAGGAGGATTTCCATCGTTCCCAGCTCCTTTTCCCGCGTGATGGTGATCGACGTCATCATCGCGCAAACCAGCATGAGGATGAGGGTCATCACGCCCGGCACGAACAGGAAAACGCTTTTCAGGGTGGGATTATATACCATCCGCACCTCGGGTTGGATCGTGAGCGGCAGGTGCTTCAAGCCCGTTTCCTCCTGCTGGTACTGCATGAGGATGGCGTTGGCGTAATTGATGAGCGTAGTGGCGGTATTGGGGTCAGACGCGTCGGTGAGCAACTGCACGGCCGCTTTCCGCTCCCGGATGAAATTGCGCTGAAAACCGCCGGGGATCACGATCACCATCCGGATATCGCCCTTTTTGAAAGCCGGCATGATGTCTTTCTCGCTGCGGAGGTTTTCGGCCAGGTCGAAGTACGTGGAAGCCGTGATCTTGCGGACGAGCCCATGGCTCAGGGGATCCTGCGACTGGTCCAGCACCGCGATGCGCGCGTGGCGGATCTCGTTGGTGATGGCGAACCCGAACAGCACGATCAGCACCACCGGCATCCCGAACAGGATCAGGAGGGTGCGCCGGTCGCGGAAAATATGGAAGCATTCTTTTTTGACGAACTCGAAAAACTGTTTCATGATTCAGGATTTGGCCCTTGCGAGCTGCAGGAAAACATCGTTCATCGTGGCGGCGCCGAACTGTTGCTTGAGCGCCGAAGGCGTGTCCAGCGCACGGATCTTCCCGTCTACCATGATAGAAATGCGGTTGCAATATTCCGCTTCGTCCATATAGTGCGTGGTCACGAATATGGTGACGCCCTTGTCGGCCGATTCGTAGATCAAATCCCAGAACTGCCGGCGGGTGATGGGGTCTACCCCGCCCGTGGGCTCGTCTAGGAACACGATAGACGGGTCGTGGATGACGGCAATGGAGAACGACAGCTTCTGTTTCCAGCCCAGCGGCAGGGCGCTCACGAGCATGTTGGCTTCTTTTTCCATCTCCAGTTTCCCGAGCAGGGCGGCCGTTTTCTCTTTGATCTCGCGGCGGCTGAGCCCGTAAATACCGCCATAGAAGCGGATATTCTCTTTCACGGTGAGGTCTTCGTAGAGCGAGAATTTCTGGCTCATGTACCCGATCCGTTGTTTGATCTTTTCCGTTTGGGTGTAGATATCGAACCCCGCCACGCGGGCTTCTCCGCTGCTGGGTTTCAGGAGCCCGCAAAGCATGCGCATGGCGGTGGTTTTGCCGGCCCCGTTGGCGCCGAGGAACCCGAATATCTCGCCCTGCGCCACTTCAAACGTGATGGCGTTGGTGGCGATGAAATCGCCGAAACGCTTGGTGAGCGCGTTGGTGATGATGGCCGGTTGGGTCATGGTACTTCGGTTTGCGCCCGCATGAGGGCCATGAAAACATCTTCGATACCGGCATTCGCGGGCTGGTACACCACGTCTGTATGCCCCGCCGCCAGCAAATCCTGCTTCACCTTTTCCGGACCGGCGTTCATCACCACATGCAGGAACTCCCCGAACGCGAAGCACGACTCCACGCCCGGGTACGCCCGCAGGTCGCGGATGAGGCGCCAGGTATCGGAAGCGCGGAAAGCCCAGACTTTCGTCGTGAACTGCTCCACGATGGCCGTGGGCGTGTCTATCCGCATCAGCGCGCCGTTCTGGATGAGGGCTACCCGGTCGCAAAGCGTGGCCTCGTCCATGTAAGGCGTGGATACGAGGATGGGAATCCCGCGCTGGCGGAGCCTTTGCAGCATCTCCCAAAACTCCTTGCGGGAAACGGGGTCTACGCCGGTGGTGGGCTCATCGAGGAACAGGACGGATGGCCGGTGCACGAGCGCGCAACTCAATGCCAGCTTCTGCTTCATACCGCCAGATAATTTGCCTGCCGGGCGGTCTTTAAACGGCGCGATCTGTTCGTAGATGTCGCGGATCATGTCGTAATTGGCGGCTACCGTCGTATTGAAAATGGTGGCGAAGAACCGGAGGTTCTCTTCCACCGTCAAATCCTGGTACAGCGAAAAGCGGCCCGGCATGTAGCCAACTTCGCGGCGGATGGCGCGGTAATCCTTCACCACGTCTTTCCCGTTCACGAACGCCTGCCCCTTATCCGCCAGCACGAGCGTGGCCAGGATGCGGAACAGCGTGCTTTTGCCGGCGCCGTCCGGGCCGATGAGGCCGAACAGCTCGCCCGGCTCCACGGTGAAGCTGACGTCGCGCAGGGCGCTCACCTTGCCGTACGATTTGCTGATATGTTGAACAACGATGGGTTGCATGTCGCTTATTTGGTGATCCGCATTTCTCCCGGCATCCCGATTTTCAGGCTGCCGTCGTTTTGCACGCGCACTTTCAGCGCATATACCTGCCGCACGCGCTCATCGCGCGTTTGCACCGTTTTCGGCGTGAATTCCGCTTCCGGCGATATCCAGCTGATCTCGCCCTTGAGCTGCTTGACGGAGCCATCCGGCTGATCGATGCCTACGTTCACCTGTTGCCCCGTTTTCACGGCAGATAGTTGGTCGCCGCCGATGTATGCGCGCAGGTACATGGTGCGGAGGTCGGCGAGTTTGTAGAGCGGTTTGCCGTAGTTCACCACTTCGCCCGTTTCCACGTATTTCACCAGCACCGTACCGTTCACGGGATTGAGGACGCGCGTTTGCGCGAGCTGGTCTTTCACCTGCTCCACCTGGAACTCCAGCGGCTGGGTTTCCGTGCTGAGGCCGGTTACTTGTGTGTTAAGCGTCGAAGCGGTGGACGAATACTGCTTTTCGAGCAGGGCGATGGCGCCGTTGATATCGTCCAGCTGCTTGGGCGTGGCGGCGTTGGCTTTGAGGAGGTTTTCGATGCGGGCTTTTTCCTTCTGCTGGGTGGCGATCTGTTGGCGGATCACGGCCAATTGCGGATTAACTTCCGGCACGCGGCTTTTCACCGCTTTGATATTGGCGCCCAGCTGGGCTTTGCGGAGATGCAGCTGCGTGGAGTCGATCCCTCCCACAACGGTATTTTCTGCCAGCACCTGCCCTTCTTCGACGTCGAACCGGAGGAGGCGGCCGGTCGCTTCCGCGGAAACGATCACTTCGGTGGATTCGAAATTGCCGTATGCGTCTGCCCCGTTTTCTTTCGAAGAACAGGCGGCGAGGAAAGCGAGGCTCAAAACGGCTGCGATGGTTGTTTTCATGTCAATAACCTTTTATAACCTGGTACTGGATGGTGGCGTAAACGAACTGGATCTCGCGGGTTTTTCCGGCGATGATGGCCGAAGTTTCCGCGTAAAGATCGGAGAGGTAATCATGGACGGTCATCACGCCGTTATCGAGCTGCGCGGCGGATACGGCTTTCACTTTCCCGCGGAGGCTCACGATCTCACGGTCTTTTGCCATGGCGGATTGCAGTGTATTGATCTCCGCCTGTTGCTGGACGAGCCTGGCGCGGGTCTGGAGGTCGAACGCGTCTGCCTGCGCCTGGATGCCCGTTTCCTGTTCGCGGAGCGCGGCGCGCTCGGTGTGTTGGTAGCGCCAGTTCCAGAGGGTCCATTGCAGGCGGAGGCCGCCCATGTAATAGAAATCGAATTTATCGGACAGCATGTTCAGCCCGGGGCGGCCGTAGCCTCCCTGCACGAATGCGCTGAGCTTAGGGCGTGTGGCCGTTTCCGTGAGTTTGGCCTGCGATCCCAGCACGTCTTGCTGGAAGCGGAACAGCGCCAGTTCGGGGCGTTGGATGGGCGCGTTGCCCGTGGATGCGGGTTGGGGCAGCTCGAGGGGTTCCATGTCGGCCGGAGACTTCCCGGTGAGCAGGGCCAAAGTGGCCAGGGCGGCCTGTTTCCCGTTGACGGCCTCTTCCAGCTGCTGTTCGGCTTTGAGGGCTTCGGCCTGGAGCATGTCTACCTGGCTGGCGAGCACGGTGCCGTTGTCTACCCCTGCCTGGAGCCTTTCGCGGCGCTGTTTCACTTCGGCGATCATCTCTTTGCGGGCGGCGATGTGCGCGTCCCAGATGAGGGCGTTGAAATATACCTGCGATACCTGCTGGCGGAGCTGGTGCAAATCCACTTCCACGCGCTGGCGCTCGGTTTGCGCGCGGGCGAGGGCCAGATCGCGCTGGCCGCCGGTGGCGCCGCCGTCGTAAATGAGCTGGCGCACGTCGAGGGTAAGGTTGTACTGGTCTTTGGGGATGGACGGAATGCTGACGTTGGGCAGCTTGATGGGGATGGCCACCACGTCTGACTGGTACGTCGCTTTCCCGTTGATTTCCGCCTGCGGGAGGTATCCGGTGCGGATATTGCGGAGCTGGAGGGCCGTGGCGCGGTCGGTGGCTTCCTGCTGCCGGAGCAGCGGGTAATGCCTGCGGGCGGCGGCCCAGGCAGAATCCAGGGGGAAGCCCTGTGCCAGGGCGCTCCCGGAAAGCAGCAGCAGCGCCGGCATGAGGAATCTGAACATCGTTAACTCTTTTATTTAACTAACTGGTTAATTGCTGGACAAAAAAATAGCCGGGTCCAAACCGCCCGAGATGGCGGCTACGGCCTTAACGCATTGAGAACAAACTCCGTCACAAAAACCTTTCTTTCCTCCATGAACCCGAGAAACGCCGGGTCGTCGATCGTAAACACGGCCTGCAGCAGCGGTTTGGCCAAAAACGGGAAAATGCACATGGAAATGATGCTAATCATCAACTGCACGGGGTCCACTTTTCTCAACGTTCCTTTTTCCATTCCTTCCAGCAATTGCTGCGCGAAACCGCGAATGTTGGGAAAATTCGGTGCAGACAGGAACCGCTCCGCGATCCGGTGCGGGTTCTGATTGATTTCGTTGAGCACAAACAACGGCAGGAAAGGGTTTTCGCTGATACCGGTGATGTAGTTGTCTACCGCCGAGCGAATCTTCTCCGGCAGCTCCAGATCGCCCGAAAAAACGGCGTTCAACCGGCTCAGCATCTGGTCTACCGCTTCGGTCAGCACAATGTCGAACAACTTGTCTTTGCTCCGGTAATAATAATGCAGCATCGCCTTGTTGATCCCCGCCTCGTCGGCGATATCCTGCATCCTGGCGCCGGTTAAGCCCCTGTGCATGAATATCTTGCGCGCCGCTTCGATGATCTGTTGTTCGGTAGTATTGGTCGTCTGCATGTGTTCAACTGAAGTGTTTAACCATTTGGTTAACGACATAAAGGTAGGGATATTTCCGATTCCTCCAAATAAAAAATCCCAAATATGAGCTGGCATGAAAAAGCCGGGGCAGGAATGCCCCGGCGGCTGTTACCTACAACTGTTTACTAATCGCTAAGTTAGGTTTGGGGTGTCACAGCTGGATGGAAGGCGCCTGCAGCCTCGCGGCCAGACGCTGTTCAAAAGTTTCGTCGGGGTTATGGTCTACACGGATGTTGGTCAGCAATTGCACGAGCCCCTCATCATGATCGGCCCGCTTGCCGGTCTTGAGGTCTACATGCGCGAAGCGGGTCATGAGGAAGGCTTTCACCTTATGCTGCTGCTCGTCGGTCATCCACATTTCCACCGAAATATGCTGGTGCGAGAAATCGGTGACGCGGGTGAAGATGTATACTTTTTCTGCTACCACAGCGGGTTTCAGGTAGGCGACCCGGTGCTCGGCCACCACCCATCCCCTGCCCCTGGCGGCAAAATCCTTCAGGCGCAACTGGTAATGTTCTGCAAGATGGTCTTCGCGGGCGTTCATGAAATAATTGAGATACGCCGCGTTGTTGAGATGCCCGAACGGGTCGCAATCGTTAAACCGGATGATATACATGCTGCCTGGTTCCTTGGTCATAATAGTCAGGTTTTACCGCTAAGTTCCGTAAAAAGCCGGAGCGGTGCGAAACCGCCCCGGCATTAATATGTCAATTTGAAGTACGCATCAGGGTTTTCAAACGATTATGCAAGTTTGCAGTCTTACTATCTTTCTTATCCCACCAACTTGTGGACGGTCAGTCCACCGTCGATGTTATATTCCGCACCGGTGATAAAAGAAGCGTCGCTGGAGGCGAGGAACGCCACGAGCTTGGCCACTTCTGCGGATTCACCGGCGCGATTGAGCGGTATCCGCTCCGCGAATTTTTGACGGAAAGCAGTGATGCTGTTATCGTCCAGGCCGGCCTTGGCCAGGATGGGGGTAATGATCGGCCCGGGGTTCACCGTGTTCACCCGAATGCCCCGCGTAGCCAGTTCTGCGCTCAAAGTGCGGCCCAACGCATTCAAGGCAGCTTTGCTGGCGGAGTATACGCTCGATCCCGGCATGCCGGTAAAGGCGTTCACGGAAGACAGCAGGATGATCGACCCGCCGTCGTTCAGCACGGGTAAAAACTTCTGTACGGTGAAATATGCCCCTTTGAAGTTCGTGTTCATAATGGCATCGAAGTCAGCTTCGGTGACATCGGCCACGGGTGCGAAGGCACCGATACCGGCGTTGACGAACAGCACGTCAATCTTCCCGTAACGTTCCTTTACTTCCGCCACCAATTTGTCTGCATCCGCGAGGCTCGACTGGTCGGCGGTCACGCCCAGTGTACCGCTGCCCAGTTTTTCCGCCGCGGCGTTCACCGCATAGGCATTTCTGCCCGTGATGACAACTTTTGCGCCCCTGGCCACGAATTCTTCGGCCGTCGCGAGCCCGATGCCGCTGTTACCTCCGGTAACGACGGCTACTTTATTCTGCAAGCTCATATCGTAGTGTGTGTATGTGTGTTATATCGATTTATTTAAAAATATCGATACATTGGGTGAAAAAAATCAGCTTTTTAACTCAGCTGAAGAAAGAACATTGACAGGTGTTTCATCATCTCCTTATTGATGGTAAGCGTTACATTCCGGCCCTCCTTCATGCTGATGAGCACGCCGCTATCCACCAAAATCTTGATGTGATGGGATACAGTAGGTTGAGAAAGGCAAATCATGTCCTGGATTTCGCCACAGCAACAGTTCTCCTGCCTGGCCAACTTCAACAGTATAGCCATCCGGTTTTTATCCGCCAGAGCATTTGCCGCCTTCTCGATCATCGCTGCGTCCATGATGCAAATATAGGTACTTTTTTGAAATATCGAAATTCATCGATAGATTTTTTTGACAGGGTCACAGCAGCGGACTGAACAGCCGTACCACCGCCTCGCACAACCGTATCCACCGGCCCCTCGCCCGCCAGTCGCCCAGCTCCAGCTGCTCGGTATACAGGCAATCCTGCAGGAACGCTTCGGAAAGCTTCCAGTTCATCTCCCGGCTGTAGACGAAAGCATTCACCTCGAAATTGAAATCGAAGCTCCGGATATCCATGTTGGCCGTGCCCACCACGCTCAGGTTATCATCCACCACCATCGTTTTCGCATGCACGAACCCTTTCTGGTAACGGAAGATCTTCACGCCGCAGGCCAGCAAATCCTCGTAAAACGATTCCGCCGCCAGGTTCACGAGCCGGCTGTCGCTCACGCCGGGCACCAGCAGCCGCACGTCTACCCCCGACAATGCCGCCTGTTGCAGCGCGTTGTAAATGGCTTCGTTGGGGATGAAATACGGGGTGGTAATATATACGGAACGCTCGGCCTGGTTGATGGCTGCGAGATACGACAGCATGATGGAAGAGCGCTCCGAATCCGGCCCGCTCGCCGCGATCTGCACCAGATCTTTCCCCGCAACGGGGATATCGGGGAAGAATTCGTGGGTGATGGGCAGGTCCGTTTCCGCGCAGAAGTTCCAGTCGCCCATAAAGAGGAACTGCAGCGTATGCACGCCCTGGCCTTTGATGCAGAGGTGCGTATCGCGCCAGTACGGCCAGTTCTTATGCTTGATGCGATACTTCGGGTCGTTGATGTACCGGTCTGCCACATTGATCCCGCCGATGAAGCCCGTATGCCCGTCGATCACGACGATCTTGCGGTGGTTGCGATAGTTCAGGCGGTTGGCGAGGAGGCGCACCCGGTAAAAGGGGAACACTTCCACCCCGGCTTTCCGCATTTCGCGGAGGAAGCGGCGGTTGATATCGCTGCTGCCGAAATCATCGTAAATGAAGCGCACTTCCACGCCTTCGGCCGCTTTGGCTTTGAGCACATCCATCACTTCGCGGCCGATGCCGGTGTCTTCGAAGATGTAATATTCGAGATGGATGTGGTGCTTTGCGGAACGGAGGGCATCGAGCATGGCGGGGAATTTCTCTTCCCCGTTCAGCAGGAGCACGGTTTGGTTATCGGGCGTGAGGGGCGACAAAGAATCGCGGAAGAGCAGCCGGGCGATGCCGGTTTTATTGGTAACGAGGTCTGAATGTTCGAGGAGGGTTTGGCGGTTCTCGCGCTGGAGGTAATCCTGGAGGCGCTCGCTGAGGCGGACGTTGCTCATCCATTTGCGGCTGTATATGCGGTTGATGCGGCGGTTCACGCCGATGGCGAGGTACACGAGCACACCGATACCCGGGAGGAAGAAAAGGAGGAGCAGGTAGGCCAGTGTTTTTCCGGTAGACCGGGTTTCCAGCAGCGCCTTGATGGCTACCAGGAAAGTGATGCCGTAGAGGATAACGATCCCGATAGACTGCCAGTGATCTTTGAGGAAATTCAGCATGGACGGATTATCTGCCGCAATAATACGACAAATCCGCAAGGGCATGAAAAAGCCGTACCTCCCAGCGTGCATTCTTCATGGTTATACGCTGCGTGGTACGGCCCGGGCTCATGACATCAGATGCTAGCGCTGGCCGCCGCCTCCGCGGGGTCCGCCCCCACGCTGGCGCATGGCTTCCTGCTGCTCTTTGTACTTTTTGAATTGCTCTTCGGAAAGAATGGCCTTCACTTTTTCGTCGCGGTCATTGTTCAGCTTCATGAATGCGTCGCGGTCGGGGCGGTTGCCAGAAGCTTGCGCGTCTTCGCGCATTTTCTGCATTTCCTTGTAGCTGCGGGTGAACACGGTGTCGAGTTTAACGACCTGGTCTTGCGAGAGTTTCAGTTCGGTGGTGAGTCTTTCGAGGGTGGCTTTCACGCGTTCTTCAACGGTGCGGCGCTGGCCTCCGCCGCCTTGCTGGGCGTAGGCTCCCAGGCCCATCGTGAGTACGAGGGCCACTGTCAACAGAAATCTTTGTTTCATGTGGTGCGTATTTGAGGGTTTCGTGTTTAGCGGTCGGGCGCGGGCTGCCGGCGGGCGCTATCGTCTTTCGGGGGGCCTTTGCGCCAGGGGCCGTTCATCTTCTTCAGCACCAGCTGCACAACGGAATCGAACCGTGGCTGCTGCTCGGGCGTGCAAAGGGCGCGCACCTGCTGGAAGTGCCGGAATGTCTGGAGATCTATCTGTTTTTGCCGCGCCGCGATCGTATCCGCCATCGCATTCACGACGGAGTCGGGTACGGACGACAGGCTCAGCAGTTTATAAAATTCGTCTTTGGCGTTCCGCATGCCGGTGAACGAGGGCTTCATCCGGTCCCAATGCTGCTCTTTTAGCTGGCGGTACGATTCGAGCTGATCCTTGCTGAACCCTACTTCCTTTTCCAGTAGCTGCATGACCTCGCCGCGGGAAGGATGGTTCCCCCTGCCGGGAGGTTCGGGTTTCTTCAGTACGATGAAAAACACCAGGAACAGGTTCGTCAGCAGCAACAGGATCACCAGTACGCTTAAAACTTTATGCTTAGCGAAGGTTTCCCTCATTGCGGATCATTTTTTTCAATATCATAAAAAGTGTTGATTCCCAAGGCATATTCGTCTGCAAACGCCTGCTGCAGCGAGGCCTGCTCCGTGCGTTCGGCAGGCTTCCATTGCATGAAGGCCAGCGTCCCGTTCAGCCCCAAAATCAGCGCGATGGCGGTAATCGCGATGGCCGGGCGGGAAATGACGGCGATAATACGCTCCCAGGCGTCTGCCGGCTGTACACGCTGCATTCTTGCCCTGAGACGGGTAAAAAAGAACTGATCCGGCTGCGCGCGCTCCGTACCGTCGAGGCTGGAGAGCGTCCGTTCAATTTCCTGTTCTATGTCTCTTCGCTTGTTCATGATCGCTTATTTTAGTTAGACGACGTTTCTTTAAAAACCTTTCATGTTATTCCCCTTCCCGGTAATATTTTTCCAATTGTTGCCGCAAATTCTGCCGCGCCCGGTGCAGGAGCCCTTCCACGGCCGACACGCTCGCGTCCATCACACCGGCTATCTCCTTGCTGCTCAGGCCTTCCAGCTTGTGGAGCACGAAAGCCGCCTTCTGACTGTCGGGCAGCCGGCCGATGGCTTTAAAAAGGAGCTGCGAGCGTTCCTTATTGGCCAGTTCCACGCCGGGATGGTGAAAATCGGGCGGATCTACCAGCAATTCCTGGTTCTCCCCGAAAATGCTCATCACTTTCCCCCACCGCTTCTTCCGCGTTTTTTTGCGGAGGAAGTCCAGGCACTTGGTGACCGTGATCCGGTACAGCCAGGTGGATATTTTTGCTTCGCCCTTGAACGAACCGATAGACTCATACGCCTGCATGAACACCTCCTGCGATACGTCTTCCGCGTCGGCCGTGTTTTGCAGCATGCCGAGCGCGGTGTTGTACACCATGCCCTGCCACTGCTCCACCAGCTCCTTGAAAGCCACTTCGCTCCCCTGCTTCAAATTTGCGATGTTGTCCGTCAATTGGCGGTATTATAGTTTGGTTAAATCGGAACTACGGAATATGGAATAGGTTAAAAGTCGCCGCCGGGCCTGCCTCTCATGCCTCCGCCGCCGGGAGGACCGTATTCGCCGGGCCCGCGCTCGAACCTGCGGCGCTCTCCGCCTTCAGGCTGCTTCGCCTTACCGAAATTCCGCAGCCGGTAAGTAAATGTAAGCATAAAATATTGGGTGAGCACCTGGTTCTGGGAGTCGATCGTCTCTAAACCATTGATACTGCGGTTGATGCTCCGGTTCTGTTTCAGCAGGTCGAACACCGAAGCCCGCAGTTCCCCGCGCTGGTTTTTGAGGAATTTCTTGCCTACGCTGGCGTTCCAGAGCCAGAAACGCTGATCGAACCCTTCGCCCAGGCCTTTCGTAAAGGTGTGGTTGATCTCGTTCTGCAACACCCATCCGGATTTGCTGAGCAGGTTCACGGACGCGCGTGCGTTGTGGGTGGAATAGTTCGCATTGGCCGTAGGTTCAATGGTATTCTTGATGACGTTGAACACCGCGTCGTAAGACACCGTGAAATCAATGTACTCGCTGATATTGCTGCTCACCACGGCGCCCAGGTTGTAGTTGTAATTGTGCGTAAAGCCTTTCACCTGGTTCGTGATGCCGGGGGTTTTCGTATAACCGCCACCCACGTTCATGTTGAAGTTGGATTTGATGAACTTCAGGGGAACGCCGTAAGTAAAGAACGAATTCGCGCTGAAATACCCGTCCATATTCTCGGCTTTAGACAGGCGGCCGCCACGCTTCAGTGTATCCGTCGGCGTGAGGAGCGAATCCGCCCGCGTTGCCGTATAGATCGCATTGGCGATGTAATCCTGGCGGGTATTTACGAACACGTTGGCGAAGAAGTTGTTCCCGTTTTTCGTATTGGTATAGTTGTACCGGCCGGCCAGCTGGTGCCCGTACATCTGCTTGAGGTCCGGGTTACCGATAGACACGTTCGTGAGGCCGGAATAGATGTATACGTCCTGCAGCTGGTCGATATTCGGCTGTTGGGTAGACGAGCGGTAGAACAGCCTGATCCGCCCGTATTCGCCCGCTTTGGCCTGCAACATGAGGTTGGGCAATACGTTGGCGAAATGCTGTTTCACGGCTGCCGTTGTGGGATAGGTGCGCTCGCTTTGCATTTCGGCGTACTGGTAATTGGCGCCCACGCTCAGCATGCGGTCGCGGTTACCGATGCGGTAACTGAGGCCGGCGGATTGGGTGTTGTACTGGTTGTTGAACATGTTCGACTGTGTGGGGTCGAGGATGGTGTAGTCCTTACCCGTATAATCGAACTGGTATGCCCTGCGGTCGGCGTCGTTGTGCGACCAGCTGGGGTTGTAGCTCAGCTGCAACTGTCCCATTTTACCTACAGGCTCGGTGTAGGACACGTTCATGTTGAGCGATTTACCGCTGGAAAGCGGGCGTACGCGCTGGCGCAGGGAGTCGTTGTTCGAGGGGTCCTGCGGGTAGTCGAGATCGCTGTTCGTGAAGTTGGTGCCGCGGCGGTTGTTGGTACTGCCGCCTATGCCGAAACTGATGGTCCTGCCGCGTTTCGCGAAAGCATGGCGGTAGGTCAGGTTGCCGTTGAAGTTATATCCGGAGTTGGTATTGTCGGTATTGCGGAGGTTGGTGCTCAGCAGTTTCTCCTGGAATTTCGTGAGGCCGAAGTTGTTGGACCAGGAATCGTTGTTCTGGAAACTCACGCTGGGCGTGAAGATGATGGAGTTGTTGGAGTCGATGTTATACTCCAGCCGCATATTTACCCGGTGGTTATAGTTGCGGCTCCCTGTGTACGCGGTGTCATTTTCTTCCTGTATGCCTTCGGGCAGCTGGGTGCGCGAGCGGGTGATTTCCAGGTTGCTGCTATTGCTGTTATTGAAGAAGTAGCTGGCGTTGAAATTGACTTTCTTGCCCCATTGGTCGTTGTAGTTGATCCCGATGGAGTTGGTCTTGTTCAGGCCGTTTTGTCCGCCCACGAGGAAATTGCTTCCCCCGCCGCCGAAACCTCCGCCACCACGGCCGCCGCCGCCACCGCGACCGCCCCTTCCTCCTCCGCCGCCACGGCCGCCGCCGGCGTTCTGCACGCCCAGGAGGTCTTGCGAGGAGAAGTTCTGCTGGTTCACGTTATTGGTCATCCCGATGATGGAGATGCGTTTGTTTTCCTTGAAAAGGTTCACGTTGCCGCCGGCGGAATACCGGCCTTCGGTGCCGTATCCGGCGAAAAGCTTACCGAACTGGCCCTGGCGCATTTCGGCGCGGGTCACGATGTTGATGGCTTTGGAGGTGTTGCCGTCGTCGAACCCGGTGAACCGGGCCTGGTCGCTCATCCGGTCGAACACTTCTATTTTGGAGATGACTTCCGCGGGGAGGTTCCGGAGCGCCAGGGTGGCGTCTTCCCCGAAAAATTCCTTCCCGTCTACCGTCACTTTTTTCACTTCTTCGCCGCCGGCTTTCACGGTACCGTTTTCCACGGTGATGCCGGGCATTTTGCGGATGAGGTCTTCACCGCTTGCGTCGGGGTTTACTTTATAGGCATCGGCATTATACTGGAGTGTGTCTCCCTTCATTTGCGAAGGGGGTACCTGGCCTTTGATGACTACTTCCTGCAGTTCGCGGGAAGATTTGGGGAGGAAGATGGTCCCAAGGTCCTGCGTTTCCGCCTGCAGCAGGATAGCCCGTTGCAGTTCGCCGTAGCCTACGTACGAGATGGTCAGCAGGTAAGGCTTTTGCGAAAGGCCGGTGATTTCGAAGGCGCCCGTGGGGCCGGTCAGCGCCTGTTTGCGGAAGTTCGCGTCTTCCGGGCTGCTCACCCTTATGGTGGCGTTTTTCAGCACGGTACTATCGCTCTTATCTTTCAACACACCTTTCAGTACCAGGGTCTGCGCTTTTGTTAACTGTGCGCAGGTCAGCATTATTAATGTAAAGATCAGTGCATGCCGCATAATTCGGTGGTTATTCTGCAATGTTGGACGCCAATCCGGCCCAAAACATCTGCCGCTCATCACAAAAAAACGGGGCGCCAACCTGTTGGCGCCCCGTTCCGGGTAATATCATATCAGTCATTATTTCGCGTCGCGGACGTATCGATCGAGCCATTGCGTTTGTTCCCAAAGCATATGCAGGATGTTTTCGCGGGCGGAATAGCCGTGGCTTTCGTAAGGCAGTTGCACAAAGCGCACCGTTCCCCCGTGCCCTTTCACCGCGTTGTACAGCCGTTCGCTCTGGATGGGGAAAGTACCGGGATTATTGTCCATTTCGCCATGAATGAGCAGCAGCGGCGTTTTGATCGAGCTGGCGAAGCTGAAGGGGCTCATATTGTAATACACTTCCGGCGCCTCCCAGTACGTGCGCTCCTCCGCCTGGAAGCCGAACGGCGTCAGCGTACGGTTGTAGGCCCCGCTCCGCGCGATCCCCGCCTTGAACAACTTCGTGTGCGCGAGGAGGTTAGCTGTCATGAATGCGCCGTAGCTATGCCCGCCCACGGCCACACGGTTGCTATCTCCCACCCCCATTTTCGACAGCGCCTGGATCGCCGCGTGGGCATTGAGGTACAGCTGCGGGATGAAATTATCGTTGGGCTCCCTGTTGCCTTCGCCTACGATGGGCATTTCGGCATTGTCGAGGATGGCGTAGCCCTGGGTGACCCAAAAGAGCGGGCCGCCATAGCCTACACGGGTGAAGGTATACTTCGAGCCCCGCACCTGTGCTGCATCTGCGGCAGATTTGTACTCCCGCGGGTATGCCCAGATGAACACGGGCAGCCGGCCGTCTTTCCCCGGATCGTAACCTTTGGGCAGGTAAAGATCGCCGGTGAGCTGGATGCCGTCGGCACGTTTATAGGTGATCTTTTGTTTGGAGACGCCTTCCATGGCTTTGTAGGGATTCTCGAAGCTGGTCACTTTCGTGCCAACGAGCGAGCGTTTGCGGAGGTCACGGATGTAATAATTGGGCACTTCGGTATTGCTTTCGCGGGAAGTGAGCACCACCAGTTTCTCCGGATCGATCACTTCCACCACGCTTTCGAAGAACGGGGCCTGGCAGCGCCAGAGGATGTTCTTTTTGCCGGTTTTCAGGTCGAGGGTTTGTACCAACGGCATATCGCCCTCCGGCGAGGAGCCCTGCGAGCGGAACGTCAATTCGTTTTTCCGGCCGGTAAAAAGTACGGGGCGGTTGAATGCGTTGCGGGTGGTGAAAGGCGTGCCCAGATCGCTGTAAGCATCGTTGCTGCTGCGTTCGTAGAGCGAATCGAGGCGGCCGGCCTGCTGATTGAGGATGCTGATGCGCTCCTTCCGGTCGGCGAACATGGATTCGTAGACGAGCGCCAATTCCTGCGTTCCCCAGATCACGTCTTCGAAACGGCGGCGGGTGCGGAACAGTTCTTTGGGCGCGTCGGCCGACGTTACGTCCTGCACATACAGCGCATCGCGGAATTCGGCTTTCTGTTTACCGAGGCCGCCGTCGAGGGCTTTTACGAACGTGACGGTATGCGCTTCATCGTCTTTCCAGCCGAAATCGCGCGGGGTGGTCACAACATCGTCGAACCCGATGGGCGCGCCTTCGGAGGAGGGGTTCTTTACCAGTGTCTTCACCAGTTTGCCGGTTTTGCCATACACTTCCCAAACATGCGGGAATCCGTAAGCGGGCACCAGGTAGCTGAAAGGCTTTTCGATGCGGCGGGTGAGCAGGAACTGCTTATCGGGCGATACGTTCACCGAGGCGTAAATCCCCGGCTCGCCGACCGGCGTTTCCTTTTTACCGGTAACCAATACGATCTGTGAAGTGGCCATGTATGCGAAAAGCGCTTCGTCGTAGGGCGTTTTGATGAGGTCCTGATAAGTGCGGGACGCGGCGCTGCGGCCCTTGCTTTCCTGCACTACCGGGCCGGTTGGCGCTGCGGGCGCTTTCGGCAGGGCGCCCCGGCCCGCGGGAACCGCCCGGTACACGAGCGTTTCATTGCCCAACCAGGCGTAAGGATTGCCCATGGTGGCGTTCAGGGGTTGCTGATTGACCTGCACGGCCTGCTTTGCGTCTATGTCGAAAACATACAGGTCGATGCGCTCCGCGCCCGATTGCAGGAAAGCCACCTGCCGGCCATCGGGGCTCCAGGATACACCGGAGATGCGCGCCGGCTCGGGGATGCCTTTAATATCGAATTCGGTATTGCTTTTCAGGTGCTTCAACCGGAGGCTGGCATTGCTCACCCCACGGCTCTGGCCGAAGTTGCGCGGATTAAGCCGCAGGCCTGCGATGCGCAGTTCCGGTTCGGCCAGCTCTTCCACAGACGGGAACGGGTTGCGCTGGGCCAGGAGCATCCATTCGCCGGTTTTGGAAATAGATACGGTGGGCGTAGGCTTGGCCAGCAGCAATTCCTCGATCACGGCAGGCGGGCGCTGATAGGTGCCGTTATCCTGCGCGAAAGCGGTGCTTCCGGCCAGGAGGGCCACCAGGAATATGGATTTTCTCATAGCGGTTCAGATGATAAGTTGGGAACAATATAGGGAAAGCGCTCAAACCGTCATAGGGGTATTACATGGGCGTTATCAGCTTTCATCCCCGCTTTTACGGAGCGCCGGTGCTCGAGCCCGAAGCCGACGAGCGCGTCCACGAGCGGCCAGAGGTGCCGTGCGTGCGGGGTGAGGGAATAGGTGACGGTGACCGGCCGGGTGGGGTTTACCTGGCGGTTTACGAGGAGATGCGCTTCGAGGGATTTCAGATCGCTGGCGAGCACTTTCGGCCAGATGCCGGGCAGCCGGGTTTCGAGATCGGAGAAGCGGAGATCTCCGTTTTGCAAGGCGCATAAGATGAAAATGCGCCATTTGCCGCCCAGCGCCTGGATGGTGTCTTGCAGCGCCAGCCTGCGTTCGCGGCAATTGCGCTCCGCTGTTCCTGTGATCGTTGACATATCCTAAATATACGCATTACCGCGATGGAACGAACTTCCCTGCAGGTAACCCACAGCCGGCGTACCTCCATCCCACCCCATCTTTGCCAGACAAAATATCCAATGCTATGAAAGCTATCGTTCAAACGGGTACCGGCGGACCGGAAGTGCTCTCCCTCCGCGACATGCCCCTACCGCAGCCCAAATCCGGCGAATTGCTCGTGAAAGTTTCCGCCATTGCCGTCAACCACGCCAACAAGCTCCTGCGCAACGGCGTCTTCCCCGCTCCCTCGCCGTTCCCGCATGTCATGCTTGGCGAAGTGGAAGGATACATTGTGGCGGTGGGCCCCGACGTAGAAACGTTCCGCCCCGGCCAGCGCGTAACGGGCGTTTCGATGGAGGGCTTCGCGGAATATGCCGTGGTACATGCATCCCAGGCATACCTGCTGCCGGAAGGGCTTGCTGTGGCGGAGGGGCTGTTGTCCGGCGGGTTCACTGCGCACCATTTGCTGGACCAGGCGCCGGAGCCTATTCATTCCGTACTGATCACCGGTGCCGCGGGCGTTATCGGTTCATTCGCCGTACAGCTGGCGCAACTGCGGGGCGTTCCGGTTATCGGGGCGGTGGCCGGCGGAGCGGAAAAACTGGATTATCTGCGGGACATGGGCGCCACCGTGGCCGTATCCCACCAAACCGAAAATTGGCTGCAAACGCTGCAAAGCGCCGCCCCGGAAGGCTATTCCCTCCTGCTCGAGGCCGGCGGCGGCCCCATTGCCACGCAGTTGCTGCCGTTACTGGCGCCTGGCGGCACGGCGGTTTTATACGGCAACATGTCTGCCCAACCGGTGGAAACCGACGGCAACCTGCTGGCATTCCGATCGCTGAAGATCTTTGGCGCATCGGTGTTCGCGGCCGCAGCGGCCGACAAGCAGCGCTGGCACGAAGAAATGGTGGAAGCAGTGATAAACGGCAAATTGTGCATCCCATCCACCGGGTATGAATTCGAAGATTACGCCGCCGCTTTCGCCGCGCTGGAAAGCAGGCAGGTACCGGGAAGGATCGTTTTGCGGATGGAATAACTGGATCGTACAAAGTCTGTTATGTGCCGTAATGCAGGATGGCAGCGGGGAGGATCCTTTTGCGGATGAGCATCGAAGAAGCGGCACGGATTACAATTGAAAACAGGGCTACCCGTAACGTTCGATCCGCTAAAATGCAGCAAGAATACGGGTTACACCAGGTCTTCTTCCCGGATAAGATTATGCTTCAGCGCATACATCACCACGCCCGCCGTATTGCGGACGTTCATCTTTTCGAGGATGCGGGTGCGGTACCCTTCTACCGTGCGCTTGCTGAGGAAAATGCGGTCGCCGATCTGCTGGGCCGTTTGTTGCAGACAGATAAGTTTGATGATCTCCTGCTCGCGGTCGGTGAAGGTGACCGCTTCCTTTTGCCGGTAGGGATTGAATTTGCTCCGGGCGATCATCCCGGCGAGTTTCGCGGAAGTACTTTTGCAATAGTAAGTATGGTCTTCATACACATGCTCGATGGCTTCGAGGATTTCCTGTTTGTCGGCGTTCTTCAACAGGTACCCTTTCGCGCCCGCCTCCAGCATTTCCACGATCAAACCTTCTTCATCGAACATCGACAGGGCGATCACCCTGATGCCGGGCAATTCCTGCACCAGCTGGCGCGTGGCGGCGATCCCGTCCATTTTCGGCATTTTGATATCCGTCATCACCACATCCGGCTTTTCGCGGTGCACCAGATCGAGCAGCTCGCGCCCGTCGGCCGCGCGGCCCACGAGGGTGATGTGCTCCTGGCGCGACAGCATCAGGGCCAGCCCGTCCAGGAAAATTTCATGATCGTCGGCAACGGCGAGGCGGATATCGTACTTCATTGAAATTGAGGTTACACGCCGCAGGTTGATACGGCATGTCTCAAATATACCCAAATAAATCAAGTACGGGGGATGCGGATGTAGTAGCGGGTACCTTCGCCCACGGCGGAACGGATGTGGATGGAGCCTTTCAGGATGTCGGTCCGCGTTTCGAGGCTCTTGAGGCCCAGGCCGCGCGAGTGTTCCCGCGCTTTTTCCACGCTGAAGCCTTGCCCGTTGTCTTGCACGAGCAGCAGCAATTCGTTTGCCTCCTGCCGGAAGCCGATATCGAGCCGGGAGGCGTTGGCGTGCTTCAGCGTATTGTGGATGATTTCCTGGAGGATGCGGTACAGGTGGATATCTTGCTCGGGATGCGGATTTACATCATTCATCGTGTACACGCTTACTTCCAGCTGCTCTTCGCGCCCGAGGTGCCGCACGAAGTCGCGGACGGCTTCTATGAGCCCTTTGCGCTCCAGGGCGATGGGCAGCAGGTCGTACGAAATCTGCCGCATGCTGGAGATGATCTCATCGATATGTTTGGCGGACTGCTGGATGACTTTCCGGTCTTCCGCATCGGGCACTTCCACGCTGCTGATCTTGAGTTTTACGGAGCTGAGGAGCGGCCCCAGGCTGTCGTGCAGATCGCCGGCAATGCGTTTCCTTTCGTTTTCCAGCAACCTCACTTCCGCCGTGATCCTTTCGCGCTGCATACGCACATAGCGGCGGTGATAGCGGATGATGGACGTGATGAAAAACGCGATGATCACCCCCAGCAATGAGGAAAGAAATACGGTAATGTAAAAAATCCTTTCTTCCATAAGCGGCCGGTCAGGCTTTGAATCTGCGGGAAAAATAGTAATCGTCCCTGACGGGAATGAAGTACACGGCGATCGCGTAAATGAGGTTCACGAAGGCGTTGGTAAATGAAAAGATATTGAAAATCCGCCATTCCACGACCGCATTTTTCGGATCGATGAGCATCGTGCCTTCGGTGATGAGGCTGTAAATGCTGATGATCATCAGCCCCAGGCAAATGAGGAACTGCGCGTTACGGAACAGGTGGCCGCTGAATGATGCGATGAGGGCGTTGATCTCGTTGATGCAGAGGAATACCACGATGAGGCTGTTGAGGAATACCGTGGCGGAACAGAAATTGGTTTCCAGCCGTCCGTAAGCGATGTTTTCGATCACCCAGGCAATGAAACTGACCGCTGCCAGCATGATGAGCAGGGCCTTCCGCCGGCGGAGGAATCCCCAGGCATGGAACTGCCACAGGATCACGCCGAATTCCAGCAAGGTGTAAATGTTGCTGATGGCGGTGTTTTCGCGGGTGAGGCGCAGGCTGATCTCGCTGGCCACCTCCGTGGTAAACGCCAGCAATAACAGCACCATGAAGGGAAAGTAGCTGGTACGGACCTTATGGATCCGTACCAGCGCCACCACCAGCGGGATGGCAATCGTAAAGCTTAAGAGCGCCGAAGCGAGGTAGGTCATGTATTACAGGATGAAATTTTCAGGCTCAGGGGTACAGGTCGCTTCCGGAGGGGCAAATCGAAGGGCAGCGGTGCCCTTTCTCGGCGGCCTCATCTTCTACCGGCGGCAGCGCGTAGGCAGCGGAAATACCGGGGATCCAGGCGGTGGCGGGCTTTTCGTTAACGATGCGGCCCCGCATGTCGTTGCCTTTTTCGTCAACCGGTACCATCACGAAACAAACTTCCTTCTTTTCATTCAGCCCCAGGTAGATACGGATACCTTCGGCACCCTTGGCGTCGAGCAGGGCGGCGAAGATGTCGCGGTTGAACATTTCAGCAGCGGGCAGGTTGAAATTGCGGTCGAGATACCCGGAGTCCTGCAACTGGCGCTGGAGCTCCGCTTTGGCCCCGCGGTACGATTTAACATACTCGATGGCCGAGGTAAAAGGGATCACATGCTCCTTTGCGGCCTCGCGGTTGTAAGGGATTTCATCGACCGGGCCATGACGGAAGAACCATGCCCAGATCAGCAGGACCAGCAGGACCAGAACAAGGAACCATGGCAAAAAGGATGTTCTTTTCATAACAATTGTTGGTTTGATGTGATAGGATGCAAATTAATACAGGGGCGGAACGGCTGGCACCGTACATCTTCCCGAAATAGTCGCGTATAAATACGGTAGGTAATTACCGGAATGAACATGGGGCGGGGTAAAAGTGTTTAACAAGATAGCTTTTTTCCATAATATTATACGATGGACAAGTTAGACGCCTATATCGCCCAATCGGCCCCTTTCGCCCAACCCATTCTCCGGCATATCCGGGAAATGGTGCATGAGGCCTGTCCGCACGTGGAAGAAACCCTCAAATGGGGCATGCCCTATTTCATGACCCATGGAGATAACCTCTGCCACATGGCCGCCTTCCGGCAGCATTGCGCCCTGGGGTTCTGGAAAGCCGCCGTCATGCAGGATCCGAAAGGCATTCTCACGCTCATGGAGAAAGCCGCCATGGGGCATCTGGGGAAGATCGCGTCGCTCAAAGACCTCCCGGCCGACAAAACCCTCATCGCATACATCCGCGAAGCCGACCGCCTGAACCGCGAGGGCATCAAACTGCCCGCCAGGCCCGTTTCGGAGAAAACCGAACTGGAAGTGCCCGCCGCACTGGCCGCCGCGCTGAAAAAGAACAAACCGGCCGAAAAGCAATTCCAGGCCTTCAGCTATTCCCACCGGAAAGAATACATCGAATGGATCAACGAAGCGAAAACCGACCCCACGCGCGATAAACGCATCGCACAGGCCGTGGAATGGATGGCCGAAGGGAAAGGCCGCAACTGGAAATACGCGAAAAAATAAGCCGCCGTAAAATAAAAAAGCCGGGGACCCGCCGCAACAGGTCCCCGGCTTTTTCATTATCCTACTTCAGACCGCCAGCAGCGCATGGAGCTCCCGGCTACGGGGCTCGGTCAGGAACTGGCCGTGGTAACTGCTTGTGACCGTGGCACAACCGGTATGGTTCACCCCGCGCGACGCCACGCACAAATGCTCCGCCTTGATGATCACCGCCACATCGGCTATGCCCATCACCTTTTTCAGGTATTCCGCGATCTGAATCGTCAGCCTTTCCTGCACCTGCGGCCGTTTCGCAAAGTAATGCGTGATCCTGTTCAGTTTCGACAGCCCGATCACTTTCCCCTGCGAAACATACGCCACATGCACCTTTCCGATGATGGGCACAAAATGGTGCTCGCAATAGGAATACAGCGGGATGTCCCTTTCCAGCACGATCTCGTTGTACCGGAAATTGTTTTCGAACAGAGTGACGGCCGGCTCGCTGGCAGGGTCGAGCCCTGAAAACGCTTCGTTCACAAACATTTTTGCAACCCGTGCGGGCGTGTCTTTCAGGCTGTCGTCTTCCAGATCGAGCCCCAGCGCCAGCATGATTTCGCGGAAATGGTGCCGTATCGTTTCGATCTTTTCCGCTTTGGTTAGTTCTTTCCTGCCGCGCGCCAGCACGGAAGCGATGGATTCCTCTGTCTGCATGCTTATTGCGCGTTTGAAGGTTGCATTTTTGACAATTGCGCCAACGTCCAGGCGCCGATGGCCATCACGATATCGCGCACGGCCACATCGAAGTAATGCCCGCTCACCACGAGCTGCGCGGCGATGCAAAGCAGCCAGGCCATCACGACGTATGCGCCTGCGCGCGGTTTCGCCAGCACCAGGATGCCCGCGATGATCTCGATGATCCCCACCGCTTTCATGAACATCGCGGGGTCGAAAGGGATCAGCCGCGCGTTGGTGCCGAGATAATCGGACCATTGCGCGAGGAGATTGGTAAATTTGTCGAGCCCCGCTACGATGGGTACAAGACCGTAAGTAAGGCGTAAAGTAGCCTGGAGTTGCCGGATCGTGGCCATGTTGTTAAGATTTTGATATAACCGTTAGATCGGTGAGCCCGGGAAAGGTTACAGAAATTTAGGGAATTTTGTAACCTCATCCCCCAAAATCCATCCAATAGTCAAACAGTTCCATCTTTTGTCATGACAGTTACCACTTCCATCCTACCCGCACCCATAGAAGACGCCCCGATCATTGAACGGATCTTAGCGGGGGAAAAGCGGCTTTTCGAACTGCTGGTCCGCAAATACAACCAGCGGCTGTACCGGATCGGCATGTCGGTGCTCGACGATGAAGCCGAAGCGCAGGACGCGATGCAGACGGCTTACATCAAGGCATACGAGCACCTTTCCGGCTTCGAAAACCGGTCGCAATTCAGCACCTGGCTCACGCGCATCATGCTGAACCAATGCCTGGAACAAAAACGGAAAGCCGGTTACCGGCTCACGGGAATGGAACACCCCCTCAATCCAATACACATGAAAACGCCAGCGAACGAATTGGCTAACAAGGAATTGAACGCGATACTGGAAAGGGCCATCGCACAGCTCCCGGAAAAGTACCGGCTGGTGTTTATGCTGCGCGAAATTGAAGACCTGTCTGTCCGGGAAACGGCCGAAACGCTGACCATCGGGGAAACGAACGTGAAAGTGCGGCTCAACCGGGCGAAAACGATGCTCCGCCGCAGCCTGGAGGGATATATGAAAGACCACGTGTACACCTTTCATTTGTCGAAATGCGATACCGTGGTCTTTCATGTAATGCAACAACTGGGTATTGCGAATAGCTGAATTTACATCAGTCCACCCATGATCGGGTCGCTGATGGTGGATTTACCGGTCTCGAGGTGCCCGGCGAAGCGGTATTCCGCCGCCGTACCGTTTACCGACACGGTTACATCGTACCAGCCCTGGGCTTTGAGCAAGGGCATTACCAATGTAGTGCGGCTGCCGGGTTTCACGGTGATCACTTTTTTATCTGCCTGTCCGTAGGCGTCTTTCATCTGCAGTTTCACGTCTTTCTTACCGGCATTGTGCCAGCTGAAAAACAGCTCGTTTCCTTTAGACGGTTGCTGTTCGAAAGTGAACCCATGCGGCAGTTTGCCCGCCTGCCCGCGGAATCCGCGCAGGAAACCGTTGGGGCCGTACACGGTAATATCGATATCGCCGCCGGGGAACAGGTCTCCTTTCCAGACGTCTTCCACTTTACCGCCCGGCGTTACGGCATAAGAGCGGTTGTACATATCTTTTCCGTAAACATTGAACGCGCCGCCGGCCGATTTTTTACCGAACCTTTTGTTGCCGGCTTCGAGCGCGAGTTGAACGGAACCGTCGGCCGAAGGGACCAGTTTCGCATATAGCTCGTACGGGATCGCGCAGGCGGGGCGTGTCCCTTTTTCCTGCAGCGGCAAATGTTTCTGCGGATCTTTCACCTCACCCTTCAACACTGTAAAATTAGCCGGCGCGGCTTTGAATTTCGCGTTGTGGATGGTTTCGACGAAAGCTTCCCGCTCGATGGATTTTGGTGCGGGGATTTTTTCGCCGTTGTAAGGACGGAACACGGAAGTGAGGTCCCCACACACCGCGCGCCGCCAGTTGGTAATGTTTTCGCAGGTCATAGGCTTTTTATGCCGGTGCTCCAGCCACTTTTCGAGGAACTGGATGTTGGAGGTATGGTCGAACACCTGTGAATTCACGAATCCGCCTCTCGACCAGGGCGAAGCGATCACGAGCGGAACGCGGTATCCCAGGCCGATGGAGCATTCGCGGATATCGTCGGGCCAGTTGCGCTGTGCGGCGCGGCTCACCCATTCGTGCGAGGTATCAATACCCGCCGAGGTTTTCCCGGTTTCCGGCCGCGAAGGATCGGGCGCCGTGAAGGGAGGAACGTGGTCGAAATAACCGTCGTTTTCGTCGTACGTCAGCACGAAAATGGTTTTCTTCCAGACTTCGGGATTGCTGGTGAGGATGTCCATCACTTCAGACAGGTACCAGGCGCCATACCAGGGCGCGCCGGGGTGGTCGGAGAAGTTTTCCGGCGCAACTATCCACGATACGGCGGGCAGCTGGCCGCTCTTCACGTCTTGCCGGAACTGGTGGAGCACATCACCTTTGGGCAACTGCATTTTCCGTTCCGTTTCCCCGTCTTTGTACTGCAAATCGGACAGCTGGTGGTAATCCGGATCGCCGACGTTGGTGGTGAATGCTTTTTTATGCAGTTGCTGCTCCCTTTCCGGCAATGCGCTGAAAGGCGTGGCGGCTACTTTATCGAGGATGGTTTTTATTTTTTCCTGTTGGTTGCGGGCGCTTTTGATGCGTTTCTCGAGGTTCGCGCGGTCTTTGGAATCGGCGGCCAGTGCTGCCAGCTGTTTTTCCATATCGGAAATTTTGCCGGGCAGTTCGTCCGCTACTTTTCGGATATAGCGCAGGTGCGGTTCATGGTAATGCACATGGTATTGGCTGAACCATTCGATGGGATTGTCGGTGAAATTGGAGAGCCAGGCATCGCCTTCGCCTTCCAGGCCTACGCCTACGCTGATTTCGTTCTGGTATATTTTCCAGGGAATGCCGTTTTCTTCCAGCACTTCGGGGTAAGTTTTCCAGTGGGCTTCTTCGCCGTAGTCGACGTCGGAGTTCCAGACGTTGGCTTTGGCGTCTCCGCTCATTTTTTCGCGGATGGTGCCGGTCCAGAGGTAGAGGCGGTTGGGCGTGGTGCCGGTGAGGGAGGAGCAGAAATGCTGGTCGCACACGGTGAAAGCGTCTGCCAGGGCGTAATAGAAGGGAATGTCTTCGCGGTTATAGTAGCCCATTGTCATGGGGACTTTCCCGTATTCCCTGTTGCCGGAGCGTTTTACGGGTACCCAGCGGTCGTATTTGCCGCCGTTGCGGGCGTCTACCTGGTCGCTCCAGCCGTGCGGCAGGGCGCTCATCCAGGTGGCTTTGGTGTCTTTAATGTCCATCCGGAACGGGGGCACGAGGTTTCCGTCTTTATCCGGCTGGAAGAGGACGTTGGTGCCGTTGGGGGTTTTCACGGCCCGGGGGTCGTTGAAACCGCGAACGCCTTTGAGGGTGCCGAAGCAGTGATCGAAGGAGCGGTTTTCCTGCATGAGGAAAACGACGTGCTCTGCGTCCAGGAAAGTGCTGCCGGGTGCGGGATCGATGGCCATTGCCCGCTGGATGGTTTCGGGAAGGATGTTGGCCAACCCGCCCGCTCCGCTGAGCAGTGCGGCCTTCCTGAGAAATTCTCTTCTTGAGTCCATAAGGATTGTTCTAAGGTTTAATGCCGATGCGCCAAAATAGGAATATTTCCCGTCCGGCAAAGTCAAATTAATATGAATGGCGATGCACAGGAAGGACACAGGAATTGCCATTTCCCCCCAAAAAACGTATTTCTTTCACCCCCTTTCGTGAAAAAGTGATCTAATCAGCACAGCATCGTACGCATGGAAGCAAAACCCAATCCCATACAAATCGGCAGCGTCACCTTCGAGCACCACTTTGTTCGTTGGGGAAACTATTCGCTCGACAGTAACGGTATCCTGTATGTCAGCGTGCGCACGTTTCCGTTCGGCAAAATTTTCGGGGCGATCGGATATGCCACCACTTACATCCATTATGATATCGGGTTAACCTGGGTGCCGGGCGCTACCCCGATGGAAAATACCATCATCAGCCTCTGCGTATGCTGCAAAACGATGATATGCTTTTTTATAGGCAAATATGTGAAACGGTGGATCACCCATGTGGTGATCGTTACGGTTGCCGGAAACCGGATCAGGCTGCCGACCGAAACACGGAAAACCAGCATGGAGATCTATGACAGGGTCCGCAACATCATCGCAGACAATAAAAAACGGGCCGGGGCCGATCGCCGGATATACATCAACAGCCAGCATATCGAATCCTGCAACATTTCTCATTAAAACCCCATATCGCACATGGACCGGATGTATGTACACAGCACCCATTACGAAAACAACATCATAGTGACTCACCATGCCCCCGCAACGCCGCCTCCTGCACGGCCAGGGGCTGCCTTCTGGGATATCGTCCTGAAAATATTATCGGCCCTCAATCCGTTGCAGTTGCTGAAGATGTTCTTCATCCCTTAAATCCGACGGGCATCCTCCGTTTTATCGTACCTTTGCCCGACATCAAAAAATATCCGGATATGGGCATAGCAGACAAACTCTTCAACATGAAAAACGAAAAATCAGCCGCCAACCTGAAGGCCGGGCAGGACTTTCTTGCCGCCAACAAGGAAAAGCCCGGTATCACGGCGCTTCCCAGCGGTTTACAATACGAAATCCTTACGGAAGGCTCCGGCCCCAAACCTTCGGCTACCAGCAAAGTGACCTGCCATTACCACGGCACCCTCATCGACGGTACCGTGTTCGACAGCTCGGTACAACGCGGCCAGCCGGCCACGTTCCCCCTAAACATGGTGATCAAAGGCTGGACGGAAGGCCTCCAGCTCATGCCCCAGGGCAGCAAATGGCGCTTCTTCATCCCGGCAGACCTCGCTTACGGCGACCGCCAGGTGAGCGCGCAGATCGGTGCCAACAGCACGCTGATCTTCGATGTGGAGCTGCTCGGTATCAGCTAAGCCATTCGAAAATCCGCCTGGCATGCCCAGGCGGATTTCTTTATTCATTCCATACCAACTCCCTCCCCTATGAACCGCAACACGCTTTCGTTCCTGCTCTCCCTTTTTGCGCCCGTCGTTTTCGGCACCCTCATGCTTTACATTTTCGAAGCATTCGACGGTTGGCACCTGTCGGATGTGATGAGCATCGCATTCCTGTTTTTCGTTCCTTTTGCCATGGGCGTGCTCAACACCTGGCTGGCCAGCTACGCGCAATCGCAGCGGCGCGATGTTTCCATCTGTCTCCCCTGGGCTTCCATGGCCCTTTTCCTCTTGATTTCCATGGGGCTGGGAATGGAAGGATGGGCTTGCTGGGTGATGATTTTTCCACTGTTCATGGTGGCCGGTACGCTGGGCGGCCTCACGGGCCGCTGGATGCGCCGCCGGCAAAAGCACGGCAAAACATACGTTTCCGTCCTGCTGCTCCTCCCCTTGTTCATCAGCCCCGTCGAGCAATGGATGGGTAAAATTCCCGGCCGGTACAAAGCCTATACGTATATCGACATCCAGGCGCCTAAAAACCGCATCTGGCCCCTGGTGACGCGCGTTTCCAACATCAGCGCCGAAGAGAACAGGGCCGGCATCACGCGCTGGCTGCTATTCCCGCAACCGGTAAGGGCAGAACTGGATAAAGAAGGGACGGGCGGTTTCCGGAAGGCGATTTTTACGGGAGGACTGGTGTTCGACGAAACCGTGGAGGCTTACCGGCACGAGGAATTCATGCGGTTCACGATAAAAGCCAACCCGTACGACATTCCCTCCACTACCATGGACGAGCACATCGTCATCGGCGGCCAATTCTTCGACGTGCTCAACGGCACCTACGAACTGGAGCAATTGAACGAATCCACCTGCCGGCTACATTTATACAGCCACTTCAAACTGTCGACCACGTTTAACTGGTACGCCAGCATTTGGGCAGGCTGGATCATGGAAGACATTCAGGACAACATCCTCCAGGTGATCCGCCGGAGGGCGGAAGGGCGTTAGGGTTTCGTCATGGCGAAGTTGGGGATCACGATGCCGTTGCGGACGGGAAACCGCGCTTCCGTGACCGAGAATCCGTGTTTTTCGAAGAATGGCCGGGCCGTCCGGCTGACATGGGCGGTTACCGGGCCGGTGGTTTGGGACAGCAGCCGGTGCAGCAACCTGGCGGCAACGCCCATCCCCTGAAAATCTTTCCCTGCATACATCATTTCAATATGCGAAGGCCGCTCCAGCGCCGCGAACCCGGCCAGCCGGCCATCGCCCGCCACGGCAACGATCAGTTCCGTGGTGTCCAGCAGCTTTTGCCAACGTGCGGGATCATCGGCGCTGGAAGCCCATGCCTGCAACTGGCTGGCGTCGTAGTCGCCGGCGCAAACCTGCATGACCGTCGACCTGAAAAGCGACCTTATTCCAGGAAGATCCGCATCCACGGCGGGCCGCAACATAATATCCGGGGTATTTCCCATACTGCGCGAAGATACGTCAACCGGCAAACATCCTCCCACGCAGACCGATGGAACGTTTATATTTGCGCATGACCCCGCTCATCCTACAATTAAGGCAGGAACTCCAGGCGGCCGGCACCCCGGCCGGGCAGGACTCCGCGCGCAGGTTTTTCAAGGAAGACATTCAAACGCACGGCGTGAAATCCGCTACGGTAAAGGCGATCGCCAGGCCGTACATGAAGGCGCTCCGGTCCGAAACGAAGGAAACGGTATTTTCGATTTGCGAAGATTTGTGGAAAGACGGGATGATGGAGGAAACCCTCATCGCCTGCGACCTTTCCTGGTCGCGGCGGAAGGAATTTGTGCCGGCCGACCTCCAACTGTTCGAAAAATGGCTGCACACCTACGTGACCAACTGGGCCGCCTGCGATACGTTCTGCAACCATACGGTGGGGGAATTCCTCATCCGGTATCCGGACCGGTTGCCGGTGCTGGAAAAATGGGCGAAATCGAAAAACCGGTGGGTGCGCCGGGGAGCGGCCGTATCGCTGATCGTTCCGGCCAGGAAGGGATGGATGCTGGAGGAATCGCTTCGCATCGCCACCCTGCTGCTGCACGATGAAGACGACATGGTGCGCAAAGGATACGGATGGCTGCTGAAATCGGCCGCGGAAAAGCATGAGGACGCGGTTTTCCGGTTCGTGATGCGCCACAAAACCGACATGCCCCGCACGGCGCTGCGATACGCCATCGAGAAAATGCCCGCCGACCGGAAAGCCCGGGCGATGGAGAAATGATCAGGCGCCAAAGAGCATATCGTACCGGTGCATCCCTTCCCCATAGCCGTTCTCCGTATATTTCACCACGGCGAAGCCATATTTTTCGAAGAAAGGGCGCGAATGCTGCGTGGTATCCAGTTTGATGCTGCAGGTGGTGCAATTGCGGCGGATGTAATCGATCCGGTAGAGGAGGAACTTCCGGCCGATGCCCTGCCGGTGCAGCCGGTTATCGACCATCCCCCACACCATGCCGGCGATATTGTTCCCCAATTCCATGAAAACGCCGCCACAGGCCACCAGCAGGTCGTCTTCCTCCACTACGAAATACGCCTCCACGCCATCCGGTTTGAAGGGAATCCCTTTTTCGTAGTTCTTCAGCCAACTGGAATAATCGTCCAGCTCTTCGGGCAGGAAAAACTTCGGCATATTGCTTTTGAAGGCGGCGATGCAGGCATCGAAATCGGAGGGCTCGTAGGGGCGGATGGTCATGTCTTTCAGCTTTGTTAAAAAACGAATGTCCTTAAAAAACGCGACATTCCCATGGCGGGCAAGCCTGTTTCCCGGCGGGATAAAAAATTTTTATTTCCGGTTGGCAGCGATATTTTTACCCTATCAAACAAGGTCTATGAAATATGTCCTGCTGGCCGTCGCCATCGTTTCCGAAGTGATCGCTACTTCCGCGCTGAAAGCGTCTGAAGGCTTTTCCAGAACCGGGCCTTCGCTGATCGTCATCGCGGGGTACGGCATTGCGTTCTATTGCCTGAGCCTGACGCTGAAGTCCATCCCCGTGGGCATCGCCTATGCGATCTGGTCGGGCCTGGGCATCGTACTGGTATCTGCCGCAGGCTGGATTTTGTATAAGCAGAAGCTGGATGCGGGCGCTATTATCGGGATGCTGCTGATCGTGGCCGGGGTGATCGTCGTGAACGTATTTTCGAAGAGCACGGAGCATTAAAGCCACCGTTCGTCGATAATTCGGGTTGTCCGTCGATCCGGAAGCCGTATATTGGGTACCGTGCGCCGCGGCTGTTATCAAGTGCGCTAAGTTTGTACCATGAAATCAGCATCTTCCTACCTGAAAAACGGGCGGTTTTTAACGCATCTCCTCTTCTGGGCTTTCGCGTTTTTGCTGCTTACCTATATCTACAGCACTGCTTTCGGCAGTTACCGGCTGGGCACGGTAGTGGTGCTTATGCTGCTGCCCGTTCATATGCTTTACTATTACCTCCTCATCCACCAGGTGCTTCCCAGCTTTTTCAAGGGGCGGTATCTGCGGACGGTTATTGCCGGCCTGGCGGTGATGGTTTTGATGGCCGTTTTGTACCGGCTGGCGGAGATTTTTGTCACCGATCCCTACATCTACGATTTTTACATCCGGGACGATCCGGATTTTACCTGGGGCAAGCTGGCCAAATCGCGGTGGCAGCAGTTCGTCAGCCCCGGGGATTTCGTGAACGCCGTGGAAAGAAGCAACGTGGTGGTCTGGATCGGCCTCACGTCGAAGCTGTTCATGATGTGGCACGAACGGAAAAACGCCATCCTGCAGGCGGAGCTCAGTTCCCTGAAAGGGCAGCTCCATCCCCATTTCCTGTTCAATTCCCTCAACAATATTTACGCCCTTTCGCTGGACAATGCGCCGCAAACGCCGGGCGTGGTGCTGGGGCTGTCGAACATCCTCCGGTATGTGATTTATGAATGCGCGGCCGACCGGGTTTCGCTGGAGCGCGACATCGAGATCATGAACGACTATATCCGGCTGGAGCAGTTGCGGTACGAAGACCGGCTGGACCTGAACGTGCGCATCGAAGGCGAGCCGCCCGGCCGGTACCGGATCGCACCGCTGCTGATGCTCCCCTTGCTGGAAAACGCTTTCAAACACGGTGTCGGCGAAACGGTCGAAGGCGCCTGGATCAATATGGAACTGCTGGTGCGCGACGGCGCCCTGCACCTGAAGATCAGCAACAGCAAGCCCGAACAGCCCGTGCCGGGCAGAACGGAGCAAAGCGGCGGGATCGGCCTGTCGAACGTAAAAAACCGCCTGCGGCTGCTGTACCCGGAAGCGCATTCGCTGGCCTGGTACGACGAAGAAGAATGCTTCATCATCGAATTAATGGTTAAATTATCCGCCCATGACGCAGCCTGATACGCAAATACGGACCCTGATCGTGGACGACGAGCCCCACGCCCTGCAGATCATCCGGAAATACGCCGCGAACGTCCCGGAACTGGAAGTGATCGGCACCTGCAGCAACGCCATGCAGGCAGCGCAGGTACTGCGGCAGCAGGCGGTAGACCTGCTTTTCATCGATATCAAAATGCCCGGCCTGCTGGGCACCGACCTCGTCAGAAGCCTGAAAAACCCGCCCAAGATCGTGTTCACCACCGCTTACCATGAGTACGCGGTAGAAGGGTTCAACCTCGATGCGGTAGATTATCTCGTAAAACCCATCCCGCTGAACCGGTTCCTGCGGGCGGTAGACAAAGTGATGCACGCCCTCCGGGGAGACCGTGCCCCCGCCGTATACGCCCAGCCCCGGGAAACGCCCGTTCAGCCGGCCGCGCGGCATTACCTGTACCTGCGGATCGACCGGCAATCGATCAAAGTCGATACCGCAGACATCCACTGGATCGAAAGCGTGCGGGATTACATCCGGGTGGTGACGAAAGATAAAACCTACATGACCAAACAGAAGATCAGCGTAGCCGAAAAACTCCTGCCCATGGGGCGCTTCCTGCGCGTACACCGGTCTTTCATCATCCCGGTAGACAGTGTGGAAGGATACAATCCCAATTACGTGATCGTTGCCGGCAAGAAGGTACCCATCGGCCGCAACTACAAACAGGCCTGCCAGGAGCAGTTCGGCCCCGGCGGGGAAACTGCGGAATAAAGGCATCCATTCGTCGAACATCCATCTACCAACCCCTCCTTCCGGCGACCAAACCCCGCGCCGGTCGATCTTAGTTGCACCCGCCCCGGATATGTCCGAACCTTGCATTCCCAAAAACAGGAATTCAATATGGAATTAACAGCTACGTCCGGCTTCCGGCGCTACCAGGGAGGCTTTTACAGGACGCTCATCCACCCCGAACAAACGAACGGCGACATCGCGCTGCTGGAATTTACCTTGCCCGCCGGCGGTGAGCCGCCATTACACGTGCATTATGAGGAAGACGAAAGCTTCGTTGTCCTGGAAGGCCGCATCCGCCTGCAGGTCGGCGATGTGATCACCGAGCTTGGCCCCGGGGATGCCGCTTTCGCCCCGAGAAAAACCCCTCACGCGTTCAACATCCTCACGCCTGCGGCTAAACTCCTCAATCTGATCACGCCCGGCAAGCTGAGCGGGTTCTTCGAGGAATTCAGCACGCCACTGGAAGGCGAGCCTGCCATCGCACCGCCACAGGCGCCCGACATGGAAGCCATCGGGAAGATGCTGCAGACCATCACCCAACGATACAACGTACATTTTCTGGAAACCAAATAAAAAAAATCATTCGCGCAATGAAACGCCATCACTATCTCTTCTCCGCCATGCTTCTCGTATTGGCGGCCTGTTCCAACAAAGACAAAGGCATCGCTCCCAGCTTCAAGGTAGATGAAAATGCTTCGGTGATCACTTGGATCGGCAAAGCCCCTACCCATTTCCATAAAGGCAGCTTCAAGGTGACTGGCAGCCTGCTCACCAATGGAAACGACCGGGTTACGGGCGGCGATTTTACCATCCCCATCGCCAGTATCGACAACGAAGACCTGTCCGGTCCGCCGAAACTGCAACTGCTCAACCATTTGAAAAGCGATACTTTTTTCAACGTTCCCATGTATCCCGAAGCAAAGTTCCACGTCACGAAAGTGGAAGACTTCAAGGAAGCCTCCGTACCTGGCATCAATGCAAAAATCTCCGGTGAATTCACGATGATCGGGCAAACGCACCCGCTCAGCTTCCCTGCCGCCATCCAGGTTACGAAAGACAAGATCTCCGCGACCGGCAGCCTCAAACTGCCCCGGCTCGACTGGGGGATGAACGCCTACAGCGATCCCACGGGGCCGTTGTACATCCTGCCCGAAATCGAGATTACGATCGATATCAAGGGAACGCCGGCAAAATAACTCCATCTATCCCCAAGAAAGGGAAAACAGGACGTCTCAGCACAACGAGGCGTCCTTTTTCCGTTAGAGGCCACAGTGCCGGCGGCATGCTTCTGTCCCTGAAAAAAATCCTGCCCGTTTGTCCAATCCTGCTTTATCTGCGCATTATTATTTCAAACAGACCAATACATACAAACTATGGCAAACGATCAAACACACAACAAACACCTGGCGCCGGTCCTGATCTGGCTGGCGATATATCCCCTGATCACTTTATTACTGTTCGTTCTGGGCGGGCATATCGAACATTTCCTCCTGCCGCTGAAAACCGGCATTCTTACCATCATAGCCGTGCAGATCGTCTATTACGTCATCCTGCCGTTCTATTACCATGTCATCAATCGTTTCAAAAAATAAATAAAATCAACAATCATGATAACCGTAAAAGTTACTTACACCGTTCAACCGGCATTCGCGCAGCAAAACCTGGAAAACATCCGCCGTTTCATGAAAGATTTCAGGGAGATGGAAGGCTTTCAGTACGCCGTATACACTTCCGCCGACGGCAATACTTTCACTCATATTTCCCATCACAACGATGCGGCGGTCCAGCAGCGGGTACTGGCGGTCCCTTCCTTCCTGGCGTTCCAGCAACAGCGCGACGCCAGCGGACTGACCGGCGAGCCGCAGATCGAAGTGCTGCACCTGGCGGATGTTGTCCGGCCGATCATCTGAACGAAAAAGCGGCGGCCCCGACATTGGGACCGCCGCTTTTTTTGCCTGCAAACGAACTATTGGCAATACTTGCTCAACAGGCGTTTTTCCGTGCCGCTGATGCGGGAGATGAGCCCCAGCAGCTTGAAAACCGGCAGGAACAGCATGGCGGCGCCGGCCGGGTGCATATCGCTCATATCCGAGATAGCGGCTAAGATCAGCGGGTTGCGGGGCATTCCCTTGTTATCGGTGATGCCGTCTTCCGCGAGGCCGTACAGGATGCGCAGGGCGTTCTCGAACCCCGTGGAGCCGGGCTCCACGATGGTGGTGAAGAGCACGGGCTCGTTGGTTTCGTTCGAAAAGCGGTGCGATACGCCTTTTTCAACGGTGAAATGCCCGCCGGGCGCCAGGCGCACGAAGCGGTCGTTCATGGTGACGGTCAGCACGCCTTCACTTACCACGAAGGTTTCCGAGAAATTGCGGTGGTAATGCATGGGTGTTCCGCCGCCCGGCATGAGCGTCACTTCCAGCCGGGAAATGCGCCCGCCGGTGGATGCGGAGGTTTCGGTGAAGGTGACCTGGTCTTTGATGATGGGGTTGACGATGGTTGCTTTCATGATGGGGGAAGATTAAAGCTTTCTGATGATCCTGAATTTACCGGTCACTTTTTTAGACCTGAGATTACAGCCGGAGCCCGGCACATACACGGTGGCGGTCACAGTTCCCGTGATTGCTTCGCCGATTCTGCCGAATTTTTCGATATTCATCGAACCGGCACCGTACATTACTTTGCCGTTACAGTTAAAAATCGTGGATTGGTAAATGGTATAGGTGCCTTGCGGAAAACCCAACTGCACATGGATTTTTTTGTCTTCCTGGAGGCTCCCCGTCACATATTTCCCTTCCCCTTTCTCAGCGTTCGCCGTGATGTTCAACCCTCCCAGAAGACCGGTGCCAATAAGCGTAATATTGTTACCTACCCTTGTTCCATCCGTTGAATTTGCGAAATACATCGTCCCATCCACTTCCCAAACGAAATATTCGGCGGGCAACAGGGTTATCGGCACCTGTACGATCACCAGTCCTGTATTGCCCGGCCTGTCCGGATTGCGCCGGTTCACGAGGTTCCGGATGCGTACGCCAACAGCGATCTCCTCGGTTTTAGGGATACTGGCGGGGGCCTTGTAGTTAACTTTATGATGTTTTGTATTGTCGAACGTGCCCGGGCCCGTCGCGAACCACGTTTCAATGTTCTTGTCGGGCACCCAAACACCCTGAATGATCTGATTCGTTCCTTTTTTCACGTCCTGATATTGCACCAATAACATCGCCTGCTCATTGGCTTCGAGGACACGATCGCTGCTGGCGATCTCGACGCGGAACACCCGCTCGATGGTCCAGTCGCTAAAATGGCGCGTTTGGGCCGTGAGTTTTTTGTTCGCTTTGTCGATGCCGGTCATGATCTCGCGGTTCCAGTAACCTTGTGCGTCCTGGTATGCCAGATAAAGATCGTCTTCATTGGTACCGATGAGGTTGGAATCCGTATACCGCAATGTAATTTTCACATCTTTCTGGAACTGGACATTTTCGGGCAACAGGCGATAAGACGGGCCGGTGGCGGCTTCAAGCGTCGGGGTCACGGTCTGGATGGAGAAATTGGTGGCGGCGGAAACGGCGCCGGCGGGGATGTCGACAGCGATATTTCCATCGGCCGACTGGATGCTACCGCCAGCAGGGCCGATAGATTTAACGACCGGCGTGCCTTGCGGGGTACCGTGTTCTTCCACTTTTGGTTCAGGGAGTTTTTGGGGGATGCCTTCGTCGCCGTTGTTCTTTTTGCAAGATACAACTGCAGCGAGCAGGAGCACGAAGAAAAAGCTCCGCTTCATTTTTCTGATCATAGCATGATTTTTTAAATTCAGGTTTCTTATGAACGGCAAAATTGGTGCACGCGCGCGGGAGGATAAAATAAAGTCGACGGATACACGAAATCATAGATAGAAACCGCTCCGGGCCGGTATTTTGATGCACATCCGGAAAAAGCGAAAGCGCCGCAGCTCTTTCGAACCGCAACGCTTTCTTCGTTCTCGCCAGAACTTGTCCGTTAACTATTTACCGTTTGCTTTTTCCCATAAGCATGCGCAACCATTATCTGATATCGTGTTGAACCGGCCGCTCCTGCGGTTTTCCGGCTAACGCGAGGTGCATCACCGCGAGGTTCCTTCCACCGGTTTCCAATCGTTCCATCACATCCCACCCGAGCCGGGTATACAACCGTTCTGCCGAGTCGGTAAAAAGGTATAGGGCCCCGATCCCTTTCTCCTTGCTCAAATCCTGCAGGTAACGGCACAAATGCGCGCCATATCCCTTTTTCCTGAACATGGGAACGGTATACACCATCGCCAGCCAGTGGCGGTACTGCTGGAAACGGGGCACCCGGTCGCACAGCCCTACATGATGGTAAACGCCACCCGTGGCCACGGGCCGGCCGCCTACGGTCAGCACCGCCTGGAATTGGGATTCACCGGAGCAAACAGACAGCAGGTTCTCGCGGGTTTTCTGCAGTGGCAGGTTCCATTCTTCGTTGTACCATTCAGCCACGAGGCCGATCATTTCGGTATCGCCGGGCCCGAGGGCCCGCAACCTTATATTTTCCATGGGGTTCATTGCTTGTTCAAAATTAACGGATCGGGATGGATGTAAAACATCCGATCGACCGAAGCGGCGTCTGGTCGATATAAAACCGGGTCAATCCCCGATGAGCGCATCGATTTCCGCCTGCAGGGCCTTCGCCCAGGCTTCGTTCCGCAGCGTGAAATGATCTGCCCCCGGCACCAGCACCACCCGGATGTCTGCCCCTGCCGCTTCCGCTTTCCGGCCGAAAGCCGCCACAGATTCGTTCAGCAGGAAATTATCTTCCGTTCCCGCATACACCGTGATCTTCCCGACGCCGGCTTTTTTGATCTTTTGCCAGTTGTTTTGTACGTAAAGGGCGAGGTCGTAGGGTTTCCATTCCTGCACTACCGATTTGCGGATGTCGCCGGTTTGGGGATCGAAGAGCTCTTTCGGGCGACCGTCTTTTCCCGCCACCCCGAATTCCGCTTCGAAGGATTGCTGCTGCCCGCCGTCGCCGGCAAACAGTTCGGCCATCCTGGCATCGCGCTGGGATTGCTGGAAAGCCCCGTTCATGCGGAGGAAGCCCCGTTCCTTACCGGCTTCGTCGCGGTAATAATTTTTGGCCGAATAGAGGTCTACGCCCGTGAAGGAAGAAAAATCCAGCGGGTCGGGCGCGGTGGCCCAGCAGCCGGCGAAACTGGCGGGGTAATGAAGGGCGAGCCAAACGGCGCCGTATCCGCCGGAGCTTTGGCCGGTGATGAAGATCTGTTTGGGATCTTTCCTGATCCGGAACCGTTGTTGAAGATAAGGCAGCAGTTCGGTCACGAGGGCTTTGCCCCAGGGGCCGTTCACCCGCGAATCCACGAAGGCATGGAGGCCCCAGGGGGTTTGGGTTTCGGGGTTGAGGTAGACGTAGATCTTGTCTTTCCCCTGCCCCATCCCAAACACGCGCTGGTTACCGGGAATGGCGCCATGGTAATGCGTTCCGCCCCATCCGGGGATGATGAGCACTACCGGGTATTGCCGCGACGTGTCTTTCGCATACGATTCCGGCAATATGACGGCGGCTTTGATGAAAATGTCTTCTTTCCTGAAATCGCTCAGCAGGGCCGATCGCATTTTTACTTCCTTCGCCAGCTCCGTTTCCCGGAAAGGGCGTTCGGGGAAGGCCATATTGAGGGTAACGGCGCCTTCGCCCCTGCCTTTTTCAGCGATATGCAGCAGGCCTTCCTGCCGGCTGAAGAGGTTCCCCGGGGCGGTGTTGCCTCTTTCCTTCGTATTGGTGTCGAGGATGGCGACGATCTTGTAAACCCCGGGATCGAGGGTTTCGAGGGCGTTGTGCGAGGGGCGGCTTCCTTTTTCGAAGCTGATGCTTTCACCCGGCTGCCAATTGGCGACGGGCAGGTAGAAGGCCGGTTCTTCGGCCATGGTGCGGTCGGTGAACCGGGCGGCGGTGTCTTTAAGGGTGTATACGAAAAGGCGGCCGGTATAGGGGCCTTTCAGCGACGCGTCCAGCTGCACGTTCAATTTGACCTGCGCGATGGCGCCGAGGCTGCAGAGGGAAAATAACAGGGGTAATACGATTCGTTTCATGTTGTAGATGGATGTTTCTGATAGGGAGACGATCCGTACATCCAAAAGTTGCGGAAAAACCGGGCAATGGGGCGATTTATCGACGAACGGCGGGGTATGTCGACGAACGTTGGAAAATGCGGATAAAAGCGGATGGCGGCAAGCAGGCAGCGCGTGGCGGATTTGCGATGCTTCTCCGTTTATCCGCCGGATGTAACGCTTTACCAAAACTATGTAAACATGGTAACGGGGTATTTCTCTACCTTTGCCCGCAACAGATGAAGAAAATATTCGTCATATTCCTTTCCGTGCTGTACGTGGTGCTGGCTTCCGGCTTCACCCGGTACGCGCACGTATGCAAAAGGATGGCGATACAAACCTTCAGCCTGACGGATTCCGGGCAGCAGGATACCGACAGGCCCTGCCCCATCTGCGCCAGCAAGGAAAAAGATCTCATAAAGAAAAAGAAAGGATGTTGCCAGCACGAAGCCAAGCTGGTGAAGGTGGACGAGGGCATTAAAAAATATGCCGGCTCTGATCTTTCCGTAAAATTCTGGGGAGGCGCCGTTCCCAATAAAACGCTGGGGACCGTATTCGATCTTACTTCCGTCACCGGAACATCCCAATCATCTTTCCCCCACCCCTTATCTCAATTCCCCGCCCGGGGCAATCCCCTTTACATACTGCACTGCACTTACAGGATTTGATGTAGCCTGTTGTATTGAAACGGGTAGTCCGGCCATTCCGGTACTTCCCTGATCCCACATGTCTATACATCAAATTTTACTTGCAATGAAGCTAAAAATCATTGCATCTGTCAGCCTCGTTTGGATGCTCGGCACCACCGGTTATGCCCAAATCCTCAGGCTCGAAGATGCACTACAATATTCCGCAGATCGGTATGACAAGATCAAATCGAAGCAACAGCTGGTTGCTGCGGCGGAACAGCAAACCGCTTACCAGAAACAACAATATCTCCCGGATGTTACCCTGGCCGCACAGCAGAGCTTCGGCACGGTCAACATGCTGCACGGGCCCATGTACGCCTATGGCGGCATGGCGTCTGGGGCCACTTCCATGCCGCTGGCCGAACAAAACTGGAACGCGGCCTTCGGCTCGCTCTATTTCGCCAATGTGAACTGGAACGTGTTCACTTTCGGAAAGATCAAAAACCAGGTTATCCTGGGCATTAAAAAGGAACATACGGCGAAAGCGGACCTCGCGCAGGAAATCTTCCAGCACCAGGTGAAAGTAAGCGCCGCCTATCTCAACCTGCTGGCGAGCCAGCGCATCCGGTACGTCCAGGAAAAAAATCTGGCCCGGGCGCAGGTATTTTATGAGATGACGGACGCCCGGGCCCGGAGTGGACTGATCGCCGAAGTAGACGCCCAACTCGCCAGGGCCGAGGTCTCCAACGCGAAATCCCTTCAGATTAAATCCCACGACAGGGAACTGGAATTCTCCAAACAACTGGCCGTTCTGCTCGACGAACCATTTCAAACCTACCGGCTGGATAGCCTCTACAGCACCTCCATCCCCCGGAAAACGACCACCGGTGCCGATATTCAACAGCATCCGTTGTTGCAGCACCAGCAAAGAAAAATCGACGAAGGCCAGCAAAAGGGAATGCTGCTGCAGGTGAACCGGCTGCCGTCCGTATCCGCGTTCGGCGTGCTTCAGGGCCGCGGGTCCGGGTTTTCGCCGAACTATGCGCAGGATATTTCCGCTTACTCGGCCGGCTACTTCAAAGGCGTCGGCATCCAACGCAGCAACTATCTGCTCGGGTTTTCCCTTAGCTGGAACCTCACCAACGTGCTCCGCTTCAACACCAGCATCCGGGAACAAAAATTCCTGACACGGTCGCTGCAAAAGGAATTCGACGGGTATAAAAAAGAGTTGCAGGCACAAGCAGAACTCGCTTCCTCGCAGATCATCAATGCATACGACAACTTCGGGGAAACACAGGTGCAACTGACGGCCGCCGAAATGGCCTACCGGCAGCACACTTCCCTGTACGAAAACGGGCTAACGACGCTGGTAGACTATACCCAGGCACTGTACAGCCTCAACAGGGCGGAGATCGAATACGAGATCGCGCAGAACAACGTTTGGCAGGCCCTGCTGTTGCTGGCCTCGGCCAAAGGGGACCTGGGCATTTTCATTCAACACAACTAATTCGGACTATAGATGAACATGATAAAATTTGCGCTCCGGAAACCTGTATCCATCATGGTTTTGGTGCTGGGGCTGGTGTTCTTCGGCGTGCGCGCGGCCAAAGAGATCCAGGTAGACATTCTGCCCGAGATGAACCTGCCCGTGGTATACGTTGCCCACACCTTCAACGGCTACACACCGCAGCAGATGGAAGGTTACTTCACGAAGATGTACGTGAACATGATGCTGTTCGCCAACGGCATCAAAAGCATCGAATCAAAAAACACGCAGGGCCTGACGCTCATGAAAGTGAACTTTTATGAGGGAACGGACATGGGCGAAGCCATCGCCCAACTGAACGCGCTCTCGAACCGCTCGCAGGTATTCCTCCCACCGGGCGCGCCGCCGCCGTTCATCATCCGGTTCGATGCGTCATCCCAACCGGTCGGGCAGTTGGTCTTCCGCAGTCCTACCAAGACCAACAACCAATTGCAGGACATCGCCAACTTCACGGCGCGCCCGTTCCTGATCGCCATTCCCGGGCTCACTACCGCTCCCCCGTTCGGCGGCAGCCCTCGCACCATCGAGATCAATGTAGACCCGAACAAGCTGCGGGCGCATCAGCTGTCGCCCGACCAGATCGTGGAGGCCATCAGCCGCCAGAACGTGACCTCGCCCGCGGGGAACGTGTATATCGGCGATATCAATTACCTCACGCCCACCAACAACACCCTCAAAACCGTCGAGGAGTTCGGCGATATCCCCATCTTCAAGGGCCAGGTCGAAAACGTGTACATCCGCGATGTGGCCACCGTGAAAGACGGCGCCGATATTACCACGGGGTACGCCCTCATCGACGGGAAGCGTTCCGTTTACATCAATGTCGCGAAATCAGGACAGGCTTCCACTTACGACGTGGTGCAAAACCTGAAAAAAACCATCCCCACCATCCAGCGGAACCTGCCGGACGATGTCACTGTTTCCTACGAATTCGATCAGTCGGTATACGTGAGCAATGCCGTGAAAAGCCTCATCATCGAAGGTATCCTCGGTGCGCTGCTGACGGGCCTCATGGTAGTGCTGTTCCTGCGCGACAGAAGGGCCGCCCTGATCGTGATACTGACTATCCCCATCTCGATCATTTCCGGCGTGCTGTTCCTCCAGATGTTCGGCCAGACCATCAATATCATGACCTTGTCTGGCCTGGCCCTGGCGATCGGTATTCTCGTGGATGAAAGCACGGTGACGATCGAAAACATCCACCAGCATTTCGCTATGAAAAAATCGAAAGCGCAGGCCATCCTGGACGCATGCCGCGAGATCGCATTCCCGAAGCTGCTTATCCTGCTGTGCGTATTGGCGGTATTTGCGCCGGCCTTCATGATGTCGGGCATTCCCGGATCGCTGTTCATGCCGCTGGCGCTGGCGATCGGTTTTTCGATGATCGTTTCGTTCATCATGTCGCAAACATTCGTTCCCGTCATGGCGAACTGGATCATGAAAAACAAACATCATGGGGAAGAACAAAGGGAATCCCGCTTCGACCGGTTCAAAAACCGCGTGATCGCCCGGTTACAGCAATGGATGGGCAACAGGAAGATCATCGCTGCCGGAAGTCTCGCCGTTGCGCTGGCAGCCATCACGGTACTGGCCATGTTCACCGGGAAAGACGTGCTCCCTACCGTCAACTCCAGCCAGTTCCAGGTAAGGATCACCGCGCCGGAAGGCACACGGATCGAGAAAACGGAAGAAAAAGTAAAAGCGTTCCTGAAAGAACTGGACGGATTGATCGGGAAAGACAATATCGCCATTACCTCCGTATATGTGGGCCAGCACCCGTCCACCTTCGCCGTAAGCCCGATCTACCTCTACAATGCCGGGCCGCACGAAGCCCTCATGCAGGTGGCCATGAAAAAATTCAACGGTAACGCCGATGAATTGAAAGACCGCATCCGGCAACATATCAAAACGAAAATGCCGGAACTGAAACTGTCTTTCGAACCGATCGACCTCACGGAGAAAATCCTGAGCCAGGGCGCCAATACCCCCGTGGAGATCCGCATTTCGGGAATGATGAAGAAAATGAATATGATGACGGCGAACAAGTTGCTGGCGAAACTGAAATCGCTGGATTATCTGCGCGACCAGCAAATCCCCCAGTCGATGAACTACCCCGCCCTCGAAATAAACATCGACCGCGTACGGGCGGCCCAATTGGGACTGGATGCGCAGGACATCGCAAAATCCATGGTAGCCAGTACTGCATCTTCGAGATATACCAGCAAGAACATGTGGGTCGGCGGCATGATGGGCATCGCTTACGACGTACAGGTACAAATGCCCCAAAACGTGCTCAACAGCAAAGACGAGCTGGCCAACATCCCCCTGTCCAAAAACGCCGACCGGCCTGTACTGGGCGATGTAGCCACGATCATGCCCGCCAAATCCCTGGGTGAAAGCTACAACCTGGGCACGATGGGCTATACCACCGTAACCGCCAACGTCCACAAATCCGACCTCCGCAGGGCGCAGAAAGACATCGAAGCCGCCATCGCTTCCCTCGGCGATTTGCCGAAAGGCGTCAATATTCAGGTAGCAGGCATGACGCCCGTGCTGGACGATACGATGAAAAACCTCGCCAACGGCCTGCTGGTGGCCATCGTGGTCATCTTCCTCATGCTGGCGGCGAATTACCAATCATTCCGGGTATCTGTCGTTGTACTGTTTACCGTGCCCTTCGTGATCCTCGGCGCACTGGCCATGCTAAAACTGACGGGGTCTACGCTGAACCTGCAATCCTATATGGGCATCATCATGGCCGTGGGCGTATCCATCGCCAACGCGGTACTGCTGATCAGTAACGCAGAAACCCTCCGGCGCAGGAACGGCAACGCCGCCCTGTCTGCCATCGAGGCCGCAAACCTGCGCATCCGCCCCATCATCATGACCACACTGGCCATGACGGCCGGGATGTTGCCCATGGCCATCGGTTTCGGCGAAGGCGGCGACCAGGTATCTCCCTGGGCAGGGCCGTTATCGGCGGCCTGATCGCCTCCACATTCGCAGTACTGATTTTGCTGCCCCTCGTATTTGCATGGATCCAAAACAAGGCCGGCATTCAATCCCCGTCCCTGGACCCCGAAGACGAAAACAGCACCTTATACATTCACTCCAACAACCAACACCATGAACATTAAACCGATCTTCATACTGACCGCCGCTATTGCGCTGGCAGCCTGCAACAACGATAAAAAACCGGCATCGCCCGACGCGAAAAATGAAAAAGGAATGTCCGGTATGGGCATGATGATGAACCCCATGGAAACCGTCGTCATCGCTAAATCCAATCCTATGGTGATGCTGAAACTCGCCGGAGAACTGAAGCCCGACCAGCATACCGAAATGTTCGCGAAAGTGAACAGTTACGTAAAACACATACAGGTCGATATCGGTGATCGCGTACAGGCCGGTCAAACGCTGGTGTTGCTGGAAGCGCCGGAGATCCAATCGCAGGTAGCCAATGCCAAAGCCAAACTGGAAGCGCAGGAAGCCATCTTTCTTTCAACCAAGGCTACGTTCGACAGGATGATGAAAGCTAACGAAACCAAAGGCGCTATAGCCCGGGATGCGCTCGACCAGATCCAGGCGCGCAAGTTATCGGACGAAGCCAACCTCCATGCGGCCCGGTCGGCTTACAACGAAATCCGTGATGTGAATAATTACCTGGTCATCAAGGCGCCGTTCAGCGGCACGATCACCAGCCGGAACGTGGACCTGGGCGCCTATGTAGGGCCGATGAACAAGGAACCGCTCCTGGTGATCGAAAACAACCAACGGCTGCGGCTGAACCTGTCCGTTCCCGAGGCGAATACGCCCTACATCAAAATAGGCGATACCATCCGCTTCCATGTACGCTCGCGCCCGCAGGAAAAATACCTGGCCATTGTGAGCCGGAAGTCGGAAAGCCTCGATCTGAAGCTGCGTTCCGAGAAAATAGAGGCCGATTTCATCAATGAAGGCCATGCGCTGAAACCGTATATGATCGCGGAAACCACAATCCCGCTGCAGCATTCCGTACCAACGTTTTTCGTTCCGAAATCGGCCGTGGTGGAAAGCGGGACCGGCATTTACGTGATACGGGCAGAAAACGGGAAAGCGAAACATGTGCCCGTCAGCAAAGGGCGTGTAATGCCGGATAAAACGGAAGTATTCGGCGCCCTGAACGATGGAGACGCCATCCTGAAAATGGGGTCCGAAGAAATTCAGGAAGGAACGGCGATTCCGGAAGGGGGTAAAAAGTAACCCGTTCCATCGCCGGAAAGCCCGGAAGTGCAACGCTTCCGGGCTTTTTCATTGTGCTCCGGATATGCCTGAAAGTTACCCGCGATGGCGCAAAGTAGACTTCTCCAATTAAAAGAATAGCTGCGGCGCGAAGAGAACGATCGCCCTACATCCTTTACCATGGCCAATTACAGAAACTGCCACTAAATTTACGCACCGAAAATTACCGGCTTTGCAAAAAAAGTTTTTGTTTAATTCATCCGGAGTTTTACTTTTGCGGCGGAGGAATGGCAGAGCGGTCGATTGCGGCAGTCTTGAAAACTGTTGACTGTAACAGGTCCGGGGGTTCGAATCCCTCTTCCTCCGCTGAATTTTTCCCGGTCTTCGATCGGGAATTTTTGTTTTGGGGAAGTAGCGATGGAAGCACGTTTAAACCTTTCCGCATCTTGCATACTGCATCATCGCACGCTATCTTTATCTCACAATTATCCCGCACCCATGAAAACACTCCTCTTCATTTCGATCTCCACATTGATCCTGACAGGCGTAGGTGTGTTGTGGTACAAACTCAGCCGATCAAAACGGGATATTCCACCCGAAATATCCATGCGCCCCCACAACACTGCCATCATCCGCAAATCGGAACTCAACGGTAAAATGATCGTGGATTCATTGGACGCCATGGGCTATTTCCGGTTCACTCACCCCTCAGTCCTGGATTCCCTGAAAAAAGAAATCGAAACCGCATACGATGAATACGGAATTTTATCGTCGACCTACGACGAGCAAACTACCTTCCGCCCACATTGCAACCGGCTCTACAGTTGCGACGGCGAAACCCTTTACGAAACCGGCGGACTGGAAGAAATGCTGAAAGACGTCAAACCGACCTTCGATCAACTCCATGTACCCCTGCAATGGGCCGACGAATATTGGGCAGACGACGCCACCCTACATACGATCGTGCTCAACGGCAAAAAATACGAAGCATTCAAAGGAGATCCGCAAGATTCCTACTGCTGGGGATACGCCACCCGGAACTTCGTCAACATCCTCAACGATCAATTGGCGCTGCACAACGCCGAAGACCGCGTCTACCCGATCATGTACGGAAACGACGGCCGCATTGTTTTCCTCACACCATCGCAGTTCGATTTCATCCAACGGCATTTTCGCGCCGAAATGCCACGAACAGTGGAAAGCTGGTGGAACGAGGGTACGCGCTGATTACAGCGACATTCCTGTAAAAAAGATTTGTTATGTCCGCCGGGATTTTTACATTTGCGCCCGGATGTGTGGAATTCCAGCGAAAGCAGGATTTCACGAAAACCGCAACCACACGGAGAGATGTCAGAGCTGGTTGAATGTACCTGACTCGAAATCAGGTGTACTTGAAAGAGTACCGGGGGTTCGAATCCCTCTCTCTCCGCATCAAAAAAGCGCTGATTTTCAGCGCTTTTTGTATTTAGGATCGAAATAGCCCACTATTTGCCGCCAGCCGCCTTCAACCGGTCTGCCTGTTGCGCGGAATCCAACTTATACAGCTCCTTCGCTTCCTCCCGGGCCGCCTGCCCGGAAATCGCAGCCTGCGTGGCCTGGTAATACCGCGCCAAAAACACCCCGGCGATCACGATGCACAAACCCGCCAGCAAATAGATGTTTTTTGATCTCCTGGCAGGCCGCACAGCAGGCGCTTCCCCCATCCTCCCATGAAAACAATACCCGCTTTTGGGGATCGTTTCGATGATTTTCTTCTGGTCGTCTTCCAATAACTTCCGCAGTCCGGATATGGCCTGGTTCAACCCGTCGTCCGCGCCCGGGTAGTCGTTCCATATCTCCCGGATGATCAACTCCCGTTTCACCAGCTGACCGGGATGCTCCGCCAGCAAACACAACAACTTCATCAAACGGGGCTCCAGTCTGACCGTTTTTCCGGTCAACTTATCCGTCACTTCACCTCGGGTGGCATTTACCAGGAACCGGTCGTTTATGATCATAAGAAAGCTTTGACATCCTAAAAATAAGGCTTTCCAAAGGTTTTCTAAAGCTTTTCCATAGCCGGCAACTACGCGTTACCCATTAGTTTTGGGGAAATTACAATATGCAAAAATTCATCATCCTTGTACTCTGCTATTTACCGGTCACTTTCGATGCATTTTCCCAGCAAAAACGCATTTCAACGAGGATCGATAGTTTGTTCGACATGATAGCAGCCTACAAACTGCTCAACGGTGCCGTTCAAATAACAACCAACAATCATACGATTTATAAGTCCGCCTTCGGATACGCGGATTTTGCAGACCGTAAACCCAACACAGACACCACCACTTTTGCTTTAGGCTCCGTGTCGAAAATATTCACGTCCATCGCTGTATTGCAGCTGCGGGACCGCGGCAGGTGCGGGCTGGACGACCCTTTCGCCCGATACTTCCCGGAATTCCCCTACGAACGGATCACCATCCGGCAACTCCTGTCCCATACCTCCGGTTTGCCCGATTACGGGATCTTCGAAGCCGCCATTGCCCGGCAGCCGGAAAAGGTTTTTACGAACGCGGACATCATCCCGCTGCTGCAAAAGCTGCAACCGCCAACCGCATTCCAGCCAGGCGAAAAATGGCAGTACTGCAACCTCAACTTCTGTCTGCTGGCCTTATTGGTCGAAAAGTTGTCGGGCATGCCGTTTGAAAAATATCTGACAGCGAAGATTTTTAAGCCCGCCGGGATGGCGGACACCTATTTCCATGTCGGCAAACAGGTGAAACCGGCCCGTCAGGCCCTCCATCACGATTATCCCCTGTTTATCCAAACGCAGCCCGTCAACGCAGACAGCATCAAAAAAACGAGGTGGCGGACGTTTAACCTGAACGGATTGGTTGGCCAGGGGAATATTTTCAGCACCACGGCGGATATGGCCCGATTCGACCAGGCGCTGTACGGAAACAGGCTGTTACAACCTGCCAGCCTCGACGAAGCCATGCGCACCGGCCGGCCGAATGTCACCGAAAGCGCCCTGGGGCCGGCGGGTTATGGATTGGGATGGTTTGTACTGCAGGATTCCACACATGGCCGGATCGTTTTTCATACCGGCGGCGTTCCCGGCGCCATCTGCGCTTTTGTAAGGGACATCAGCCGCAGGCAAAGCTTTGTGCTGTTCGACAATGCCTTCAGCCCCAACGTTTTCGCGATTTCAAGGAACATCCTGAAAATCTGGGACCATGAACCGGCCGATCCCCTTAAAAAAAGCCTGACCCGCGATTATGTGACGGCACTATCCCAAAAGGGCGTCGATGCCGCTTTCGTAAAACTGACCCAGCTCCGGTCAGATTCGCTCCATTATTTTTTAAGCGAACATGAAATGAACGAACTGGGCCTGCAATTGCTGTACGCCGGCAAAACAGCCAGCCATACCGCCGACGCGCTGGAAGTGCTAAAACTGAATACGCTCCTGTTCCCGCTGAGTTTCAATACTTATGATAGTTATGGAGAAGCGCTGGCGGTGGCGGGAAAGAAGGAGGAAGCGATCTGGATGTATAAAAAATCGCTGGAAATAAACCCGCAAAGCAAAGGCGGCCAGGAAGCGTTGGCGCAATTGCTGAAATGATAGCGCCCCCCAATCCCGGGCTGCGCCTGGGATTGGGGGGCCTAAATTGATAATATCGGAGAATCAGTCTGCCGTTTCCATACCAGCATCCGTCAATCGCCATGCATGATCGAAGAAACCCGCCATTTTAACGCCTTTCGCACCGGAAAGGAGCATACCGGCATCATAGATCATGTAATCGGGAAACCCGCTCGCACCGGCGAAATACTGGTTCGCATACGCCGCCTTCATCCCCATGATACCCGTGCCGCCGATCACCGCTACCGACGCCCTTTCCGATCCCGGCAGCGGCCACACGAAGCTGGCGCTCATGCCGAGGCCCGTCCAGGTTTTGCCGCCGGCTGTGATGCTGTTGCGCTGCACTTGTATCGGCGCGCCCGACAGCAGGGTATTCCAGGCTTTATTGGTGGTTTGGTTGCCGTAAATGATCACACCCCGGTCTGTATATTTTTCCAGATCATATTCCTTGTCCGCAATAATGTCTATAGCGCCATTGCCGCGATAGTACCAGGTTTCGGCATCGTAACGGGCTTTATTGAAGCTCCATTCGTTCTCTTCCGGGGTGCCCCCGGTGCTGTATACGAATACCATCCGGTGGTTGAAAGCATCCTTCAGCGTGCCGTAGCGGTGAGGCCCTTTTTCCGTTTTCGAAGGCTCGGGCGCTGACTGCCAGCCGGTTTCCGTTTGCAGGAGGAATAAGGGCTGCGCGGATGCGGTGTGTTGCAGTTCCGATCCGTCCAGCTTCAGGGTGAGTTTTTTACCGGCGAATTCGGAAAGGTCGAGGCGAAGGAGGCGGACGTTCTCCGTTTGGCCTTCGATGATACCCGCGGCCCGGTCGCGCTTCAGACGGATGCGGCTGTAATGCAGCGCCTGCTTTTGCTGGTAGATCGCTGCCCAGCGGTACGCTTCGGAAATCCCGGGATTGGCCGTGGTAAAGTCGATGACGTTAACGGCGGAATCCACGGGGCGGCGGCGCCAATGGAAGAAATCGAAGATCGGCTGCCAGTCTACGCTGATATCCCCGAACCAATGTTCCCCGCCGGGATATTCGCAGTAACTGAAATCGGGATGGAATTCGGCCAGCACTTCGCGCATCTGGCGGGCATACGTCACGGGCACAACCCTATCCGCATCTCCATGAAAAACATACACGCCCAATGGCTTGTAATTCTCCGCCAGCCGGATCACGTCGCTCTGGTTGCCGGCGCGCAGCAGCATTTTCTCCATGGGGTCGTTGCTGCCATCGGGCACGAGCCCGTCTGCCGAACCATATCCTTTCAGCGTGGGATATCCCGCGCTCGGCGCGATGGCAGCCCATTTGGCGGGATAGGTAGCTCCCAGGAACCAGGCGCCGTGGCCACCCATGGAGTGCCCGGTCAGGTAGATCCGCTGCGGATCGGGCTCGAACGAGCGGCGGGCCAGTGCCAGCACTTCCAGCGCATCGATCCTCCCCCAGTCTTCCCAGTTGAAACCCCTCGGCCGGCGGTTCGTTGCGGCCACGAGCGTTCCCCAATCCTTCGACTGGTAAGCCCTCGCCTGCCCGATCGCTTCCACGCCCGCGCCGTGAACAGACAGGAACAGCGCCGATCCCTTCCGGAAACCGCCCGCCTGTGGCGCCACGGCGTAATATTGCAGGCTGCCGTCAATGGCGCTGATGAATGTATTACTATATTTTTCCGCCGGGGAAACGGCCTCTATCGTCACCTTGGCTTCGTCGAGCAGGCGGTCGCCCTCCAGCAGGGAAACCGTGCATTCCACCTTCCCGGGAGCGGTCACGCCCGCAGGGTCGAAGGTAAACGGCACTTTTCGCGAGGAATATTTCGGAACGGCGGGCACGTCGGTCAGCGTCTCCCGTCCGCCAATAACGGCTTTCAGCCGCAGTTTCCGCTTTTCCGCCGGCGCGCTGTTGATCACTACCAGCGCACCTTGCAATTGCGCATCGCCCCGCCCCGTCACGATAGACGGCAACGTGGCGTCTGCGGCCTGCAACTGCACCGGATTTCCGGGGAAACTGAGGCTGGCGGTGATCATCGTTCCGCGGACGTACAATTCGTTCAAACCCTTCTTCAATTGCACCGGAATGTAGAGCCATCCGGAATTGTAGGGATCGCCGGTATGCGGTTCGCCGTTGATGTACAGCCCGCTGTTGCCGCGGATGTTCAGCAGCGCCGTTTGCGCCTTTTCAGATCCATATGTCAGGTAAAAATATCCGCCCCGCCCGAAGCTGCCCCTTCCACCGCCACGCCGGAACAGGCGCTGGGCAGAATCCGCCGTAACGGCGCGCCAGGTAAGGGTATCGCTGAAAACATCGCCGGCTTTCGGCGGTTTCAGATCGTTGGCATAGAGCCGGTATGCGAGGGCGTCGGAATAAATGGCTTCGCGGCCATACCGCTGCGGACTGGCCACAAACAGGGCATCGCGGAAGGTGTACGTGTCCTGCGCAAGGGCAGGAACGAGCACCAGCAGCAGGGCACCCTGCAAAAGGAATTTGTAGATACGCGTCATCGGGAGCTATTTCATTGTTCGAAAACAATATACGCATCGCCCGATAAAAGCGGAACTCATTTTGATGAAAGGCGGAAAGCGCCGTCAGGTCACGGAAGGCAATACCACCCTGATTTCCGTGCCTTCGTTCATCCGGCTTTCCACGATGATCTCACCCTTGTGCATCCGGATGATGGTATTAGTGAGCGGCAGCCCGATCCCGTAGCCTTCGAAACTGCTCGTGTTGCTGGCGCGGAAAAACGGCGAAAAAATGTAAGGCAGGTCTTGCGCGGGAATGCCGATCCCGTTGTCTTTCACGATCACAATATTCTTCGTGTCTGTTGCCGCCAGCGCCAGTGAAACGGGCTGGTTGCTGGAATATTTGATGGCATTGGTGACAATGTTGGTAATGGCCAGTTCCAGCAGCTGGAAGTTGCCGGTGATGCTCATTTTGTCTTCCTCTTCGGGGAACAGACTGTAGTCGATGGACACGTGGTTGCCGGGGCTCAGCCTGTCTGTCATCTGTTTGACGGCGAACAGGAGCTCGTCTGTCCGGATGAGCTCCCAGTGCTGCTTTTTGCCGTCGAACCCCGTTTGGGCCAGTTGCAGGAGGCTGCGGGTGATGTGGTTGAGGCGCTCGGCTTCGGTGAGCATGCGGGAGATGGACGCCCGCAGGCTGTCTGCGTCCCGGTTGCCGCGCAGGGCCAGTTCCGCTTCGCCGATAATGGCCGTGAGCGGGGTTCCCAGCTCGTGAGATGCGTTGCTTACGAAATTGTTCTGCGTTTCGAAAGCCGTTTCCAGCCGGTCGAGCATATTATTGAAAGTGCCTGCCAGCTCCCCCACTTCATCTTCGCCGGATTCGGTGCTGACGCGGAGGTGAAGGTTGTTGGAACTGATGTTTTTTACCTGGTGCATGATGCGGTGTACCGGCGCCAGGATGTATTGCGAGAAGAAAACGCCTGCTCCCACGATGAGCGCGGTGGCAACCAGGAAACAGATGACGAGGATTTTCCGCAGTTCGGCCATGTATTGGCTGCGGTATTCGTTGACGGCCGAAACCACCACCACGCTTCGCCCGCCACTGTGGGAGATGAGGATGCCGGCATAAAAGCGTTCGTTGTAGCGATAGGTGTTCTGGCCCTGGCGCACTACTTCGTCGTAGAAAGCGTAAGGAAGATTGGGTTTCGCGGGCCTTACGAACCGCCCGGCCGCATACGCGACGGGGATGATGTATTCCTCTTCGGAAGGCAATTTTTCGAGGTGGCGGTCGCGGATGATGTTGTAGGCCGTAGTGTCTGTCCCGTTCGGCGGATAGGCGGCGTTGGCGGTGACGTAGGCGCGGATTTCGAGGCGTTTGTAGAAGTCGCCGAAAGAATACCGGTTGGCCAGGTAATACACGAAAAAGCTCATCAGCAGGATGATGGAAAAAGTCAGCACCGAAAAGAGGAGCATGATTTTGTTACTGATCTTCATCGGCGAGGGTTTCTTTTAACATATATCCATGGCCTACGATGGTGTGGATCATTTCCGGTTCGGATTCCTTATTGATTTTTTTCCGGAGATAGTTGATGTATACGTCCACCACCTTGGTATTCATATTGAAATCGATGCCCCAAACGTGTTCGAGGATTTCCGCCCGGGATAAGACTTTCCGCGGATTGGAAAGCAGATATTCGAGCAGGCGGTATTCGGTGGCGGTGAGGGTGAAGATGCGGTTGTTGCGGCTGGCCTGGCGGGTGTCTGTGTTAAGCGCGAGGTCGCCGAGGCGGAGGATGTTGGAGGGCCTGACGGCCGGGGAAACGTTGCCGTTCTGCCGCCTTACGAGGGAGCGGATGCGGGCTTCCAGCTCCTGGAATTTGTAGGGCTTGGTAAGGTAATCGTCTGCCCCGGAATCGAGCCCCATCACTACGTTATCGATCGTGGAAAGGGCGGTGAGCATGAGAATGGGCGTCCCGTTCTTTTCCGCACGGATCTGCCGGCACACTTCGATACCATTCATCCCCGGCAACATCACGTCGAGGATAATAAGCACGAATTCGCCACTGCGCGACATCTCCAGCCCCAGGAGCCCGTCTGGCGCCACGCTCACCTCATACCCCGACTCCGTCAATCCCCGCGAAATCACCGACACTACCGCCGGCTCGTCTTCTACCAACAAAATTCTCATACTGCATCCATCTTGATCCTTTCAAAAATAAGGGCTGACAGCCGGAAAACCCGCGGTCCGCAGATATTCTTACCGGATTCTTACTTCCTGCTCAACACATTCTTACAGGTTTGCATCCACATCCTTATCCGGAATTTACCGGTCCCTAACCCCGCCCCGGTAGCTTTGCATTCAAAACGAACCGTATGCAACATGTCATGATTCCTACCGATCTCAGCATCCGCTCGCTGGGCTATCTTCATCACCTGGCTTCCCAAACCGAAAGCCCCGTCCGCATCACCCTCATGCACGCGCTCCGCCTCCCGGATTCCCTGCTCGACTGCTGGCCTTTCAGCCGCAGCCACCGCTACGTGCATGTGCCCGACGATTTCCGGGAAGCCTGCGAAGTGATGAAAAACCGCTATGCCCAGGTATTCTCCCATATCGGCGTGGAATTCTTCTACGGCACCACCGCGCCGGCGCTGCGCAATTTCGTCCGGGCGCACGACATCCACCGTATCGCCGTTCCCGACCAATTGCATTACCGCAACGCCGGCGAAAACAGCTATAACCCGGAAAGCCTGTTCCGGCATATGAAACTGCCCGTTTCCTCCCTGAAAATGACGGCCCCCAGGCAAGTGGTCACCGCCCCGGCGTCCATTTCCGCCCTGCTCGGCGTGCAGGTTTGACTCACTTAAAAAACTCGCGTATGTTACTGAAGAAAGGCATTCCGTTGGGGTACATCTTCGGAAAGATCAAATACGAAATCCTCGCCGTTACCGTGTACACGCTTATCATCAATATGCTGTACTATCAATACGGACTGAAGGAAATTTCCATTCCGCTGGCGGTACCGATGGTACTGGGCACCGTATTGTCGCTGTTGCTCGCCTTCCGCTCCAACCAGGCGTACGACCGCTGGTGGGAAGCCCGCACGATCTGGGGCGCCATCGTCAACGATTCCCGGTCGCTGGCCCGGCAGATGATGTCTATCGTAGATGGCGACGATTCGGAAGAATTCCGCCATTTCCGGCAGCACTTCATCAAAAGGCAGATCGCCTGGAATTATGCACTGGGACAAAGCCTCCGCAGGAAAGACCCCCTGCGTGGACTGGAAAGGCTCCTCTCCCGCCGGGAACTGAACCTGCTGTCGCGGTACGACAATGTACCGGCCGGCATTCTCCAGCTGCATAGCCGCGATATCAAATATGCCCTTCAGCAGGAATGGCTCAATCCCTATCAGCAGATCGAGCTGGACAGGACCCTCACGCGCCTGTGCGACGCCATGGGCAAATGCGAGCGTATCAAGAACACCGTTTTTCCCGCCACTTATTCGCTGTATACCCATTTCGCCGTCATCTTCTTCATCCTCCTGCTGCCGTTCGCGCTCATCGATTCGCTGGGCATCGTGGAAGTGCCGCTCGTGGGCGCTATTTCCGCCTCTTTCCTCCTGATCGAAAAAATGGCCATCAACCTACAGGACCCTTTCGAAAACAAGCCGACGGATACGCCGATGACCACCATCGCCCGGAAAGTGGAGCGCGACCTGCTGCAGATCGCCGAAGAAGATATCATACCGGTAGACACGGAAGTGGCGCCGCAGGAAGAAACGGCGGATTACTACATCCTCTAAGCATGCAGTCATATACAGCAAAGCCCGGCGGGCATCTGCCTGCCGGTTCCCATCGCAGTTTTTCATCCAAAAGCCGGGCAATTCCCGACAGGACGTGTTTTATAGGTTAGATAGATGTACGCAAGGAAAGTAGAAACAAAATCCGGCAGGCTTCGGCCTGCCGGTACTATTTGATCCGGACCGAAATACTTTCAGCTATACAGAACCGATGAATGGACCCCATGCAAAAAAAACCGGCAGGATTTCTCCTGCCGGTACAACCTGATGTTCATGAAGAGCGATAATCGCGGACAGAAGTCAACTGCCTTGTGCATTACTTCCTTACAACCTGTCTGTTGATTTGAGTAAGACAACTATCGACTGTCCGCAACTACCTATTGAGTTCAACTTTCAACTTTCCTTTATCATCTGTTTGTTTCCTGGAATTAGATAACCGCAGACAGTTGACAATCGCGATGTGCATTACTTCCTTTACCTGTCTGTTGAGTCGAATAATCATCAACCATCCGCAGCTATCTTCTATATGGTCAACTGAGCGATAACCACTGACAGATGACAGTTGCCGGTGCATTACTTCCTTCCAACCTGTCTGTTGATTTGAATTCAACAACTATCATCTGTCTGCGGGATCGCCGTTATTGGTAGCCGCCGCCGAGCGACCGGTACAGGTCTACCATGGCGGTGAGGCGTTGGCGTTTTACGTCTGCCTGGGTCAGTTCTGCCTGGAGGCTGGTGCCTTGTGCGTTGATGACTTCCAGGTAATTGGCCAGGCCGCTGCGGAACAGCAGGCGGGCGTTGTTCACGGCCTGCTGGGTGGTTTGGAAGCGGGAACCGGCGATGGTTTGCTGTTGCTGGAGTTTATCCAGCTGCACCAGCGCGTCGGTCACTTCCCGAACGGCAACGGTCACTGATTGTTTGAACCGGATAGCGGCCTGGTCGCGGTCGTTCTTCGCGATTTCCAGCTGGGTTTTCAGCCGGCGTTGCTGGAAGATCGGCTGCGCGATGTTGCCTGCCACCGTTCCGAAGAGCGAATGCCCCTGGAACCATTTCCCGATTTCGTAGGCGTTCAGGCCACCGTTGGCCGTGAGGCTGAGCGTGGGGTACATGGCCCCCTGTGCGGCGCCTACGTTGGCGTTGGCAGCTTTGAGCCCCATTTCGGAGGCTTTCACGTCGGGCCGGTTGGCGATCACCTTGGCGGGAACGCCGGTCTGGAGGCTGTCCCACACCTGATAGCCGTACAGCGAAGCGCTTCTGTTCACGGTGCCGGGCAGTTCGCCCATGAGGATGCGGATGGCGTTTTCCTGGATGGTGGCGGCCTGTTCCAGCTGCGGGATGAGCAGTTCTGCCAGTTGCTGTTGCGCTACGGCTTGCTGAACGGCCAGTTCGGTCACTTCGCCGGCCGTTTTCTGCATGCGGATCATTTGCACGATGGTGTCGCTCAAAGCGGCGTTGCGTTTGGCGATATCGAGCTGCGCGTCGAGCATGAGGAGGTTAAAGTAGCTGTTGGCTACCTGGGCCACGATGCCGGTTTGCACGGCGCGGGCGGCCTCGAATGTCTGGAGGTACTGCGCCAGTGCGGCTTCCTTCTGCCGGCGGATCTTGCCCCATACATCGATTTCCCAGGAAAGGCCGACGCCGAGGGTGTAATCCTCGATATGGTCGGTTTTCAGGAAGTTGTTGAGGCTAAGCCCGTTGAGGCTGTTTTTGGAAGGGAACGACGTGTTGGCCGCTGCGTTGGCGTTGATGGAAGGCAGCATGGCTGCTTTCGCCTGTTTCACGTAGGAAGAGGCGGCTTCGATCCGTTTGAGCGCCAGCTGGAGGTCGAAGTTGCTGTTGAGCGCGGTGCCGATCAGCTCCTGGAGGGCGGGATCGGGGAAGAACTGCTTCCAGGGCGCCGCTCCGACTGAACTGTCTGCCGCGGCCGTATTGCCGAACTGCGCGGGCAGCGGGGTCTCCGGCCGCTGGTAGTCTTTGCCCACCTTGCAGGCGGCCAAAGATGCGGCAGAAAGTATAGCTATTAAGTATTTTGAATATTGCGTCATAATTGCCTTGATTTTACTTATACGGTTGCTTCTTCCATTTCCATCTCCATCTCTTCTTCATAAACTCTTAAGCCGGGGCGGCCGGTTATTTTTTCCTGTAAGAACTGGAATATCACATACAGCACAGGAATGATAAATACACCCAGGATCACACCGGTCAACATACCGCCGATAGCGCTATAACCAATGGAGTGGTTACCAACCGCGGAACCTTTGGACACAAATACCAGGGGTATCAGACCTACGATAAAGGCGAATGAAGTCATCAGGATGGGACGCAGCCTGGCTCTTGCCCCGGCCAGCGCCGATTCGAGCAAGCCCATGCCGTTGCGCCGCCGCTGCAATGCAAATTCTACTATCAGGATGGCGTTCTTCGCCAGCAAACCTATCAACATGATCATACCAATCTGTACGTAGATGTTATTGTCCAGACCGGCAAAACCGATGAAGGCAAATACACCCAGGATACCTGTCGGGATGGTCAGGATAACTGCGAGCGGCAATACATAACTTTCGTATTGAGCTGCCAGCAGGAAGTATACGAACAGGATGCTGAGCAGGAAGATGTAGATCTGCTGGTCGCCGGCGGAGATCTCTTCGCGTGTCGCACCTGTCCATTCGTAACCATATCCTTGCGGCAACGCCGTTTTAGCGGTCTCTTCAATAGCTTTGATCGCATCACCAGTACTGTAACCCGGCTTGGGCGTACCGTTGATGGTAACGGCATTGAACATGTTGTTGCGGGTCACTGTTTCAGGACCGTACACACGCTTGAGCGACACCATTGATTTTACCGGTACCATCTCGCCCAGGCTGTTCTTCACGTAAATACCATCCAGAGAGTTGACGTCGGTACGATACGGTACATCGGCCTGCGCTACAACACGATAGTACTTTCCGAAACGGTTAAAGTCAGAAACATAGCTGCTACCGTAATATATCTGCATGGTCTGCATCAGATCGGTAACGGATACGCCTAATTGTTTGGCCTTGAAATTATCCACTTCTACCTTATACTGGGGGTTACCCGCGGAGAAGGTGGTGAAGGCCGCGCCAATTTCCGGTCTTTGCATCAATGCTCCGATAAAGGCCCAGGCGTTGTTACCCAGCTGGTCCAGCGGGCGCCCCTGTTTATCCTGCAGCATGAACTCAAAACCGCTCACGTTACCAAAACCCTGCACCGTAGGGAAGTTGAAGAAGAAGGCACCGGCATCTTTCAGCTCGCTTGCAGGTCCATACATCATACCGGTGATCTGGTCGATGTTATCTACTTCACCCCTTTCACCTTTGTCTTTCAGACGTACAAACCCTGCGGCATAAGGAGATGCGGCGGCATTGCTGATGAAGTTAAAACCGTCCACCGTCCAGGTATGTTTCACAGACGGGAACTGGCGAAGCTTTTCGTCTATTTTAGACGTTGACTTATGCGTTCTGTCCAGTGAGCTGCCCGGAGGCGTGTTCAGCGCATATAATACGAAGCCCTGATCTTCCGTAGGAATAAATCCTGTAGGTGTCTTCCGGACCAGTATAAAAGATGCGATGGCTACGATCACCAGCAGACCAATGGCAATTGCTTTCCGCTTGATCAGGAAATTAAGGCTCTTGATATACCGGTTCGTCATGGAACGGAAACCGGCGTTAAAGGCATTAAAGAAGCGGCTTCCAAAGCCCGTTTTCTGTCCATGCTCGCCGTGTTCAGGTTTTAAGAACAAGGCGCACAGCGCGGGGCTCAGGGTCAATGCATTGATCGCGGAGATCATGATAGCGATCGCCAGCGTAAATGCAAACTGCCTGTAGAACACACCTGCGGGACCCTCCATAAAACCAACGGGTATAAATACCGCCATCATCACCAGGGTAATGGAAATCACCGCGCCTGATATTTCATCCATCGACTTCAGGGTAGCTTTTCTTGCGGGCCATCGCGTTTGTTCCATCTTGGCGTGCACCGCTTCCACAACGACTATCGCATCATCCACCACGATACCGATTGCCAGTACCAGGGCGAACAGGGTGAGCAGGTTAATGCTGAAACCAAATAGCTGCAGGAAGAAGAATGTGCCTAAAATGGCCACGGGTACTGCAATAGCAGGGATCAACGTAGAACGGAAATCCTGCAGGAAGAGGTATACCACGAGGAATACCAGCAAAAATGCGATGATGAGCGTTTCACGAACCTGGTGTATAGACGCGTCCAGGAAGTCCTTGGCGTTGTACATCACCACCGTCTTCACACCGGTAGGAAGCGTGGCTTTAAAATCCACCAGCAGATGCTCGATGTTATCAAGGATCTCATTGGCGTTGGATCCGGCAGTTTGAATAATAGCAAAACCTGCCGCAGGTTTGCCATCCAGCAGGTTGTTCGCTCCGTAGTTGAGCGCCCCGAATTCGATACGGGCCACGTCTTTCAAACGAAGCATGGAACCATCGCTGTTGGCCTTGATAACAATATTCTCGTAGTCTTCGTTCAGGCTCAGCTTGCCTTTGTATTTCAATACGAACTCAAAGGTTTCCGTGCTGTTTTCGCCCAAACGGCCGGGGGCGGATTCAATGTTCTGATCCCTGATCGCGTTCAACACGTCCTGCGGGGCCAGGTTATTGGCTGCAAGGCGGTCGGGCTTTAACCAGATACGCATGGAATAGTCCTTGGCGCCGAAGATCTGCGCCTGGGCTACGCCGGGCACACGTTGGATCTGGGGGATCAGGTTGATCTTGATATAGTTTTGCAGGAACTTCTCATCGTATTCCTTAGGGTTTTCGCTATACAACCCCATGAACATGATGAAACCGTTCTGCACCTTCTGCGTGCTGATGCCCGCGCTCACCACTTCTGCGGGTAACTGGCTTGTGGCTTTGGACACCCTGTTCTGCACGTTCACCGCAGCGATATCAGGATCGGTCCCCTGTTTGAAATAGACGGTCAACACCATGCTGCCGTCGTTATTGGAGTTGGAGGTCATGTAGGTCATGTTCTCCACCCCGTTCACCGATTCCTCTATCGGGTTGGCCACGGAACGGGCCACTACTTCGGCGTTGGCGCCGGGATAGACGGCCGTCACGGTCACACTGGGCGGCGCGATGTCGGGAAACAACGTAACCGGCAGGGCAAAGTAGGAGATAATCCCCAATAATAGCAGGATTATGGACACTACCGTTGAAAGCACCGGCCTTAATATAAATGTTCTTAACATGATAAATTCACTTTTAGATCGTAAGTAAAATTTGATGCTTGCATGTCATACTTTACAGGTAAAGTATGGCCTGTTACTTACAATGTTTTTGATTTAAGCACACTGTCTGCCGATACCGGCTGCGGTGCGATGACTGCCCCGTCCTTTAAATTGCCGGTTCCGGACAGCACGATCTTCTCGCCTGCTTTCAACCCGTCGCTTACAAAATAAAGGTTGGCTGTCTTTCCGGAAATCCTGATAGGCCTGCTGGCCACTTTGTTGCTGTCTGCCACGGTGTATACCAGCACTTTGTCCTGGATCTCGAACGTAGCTTCCTGCGGAATGGTGATAGCAGCGGGAACTTCCTGTGCAAACCTTACTTTGCCCGTGTTGCCCGTACGCAGTACGCCATCGGGGTTGGGGAAAGTGGCGCGGAAAGTGATGGCGCCGGTGGTCTTATTGAACTGCCCGTCTATCGTCCCTAATTTTCCTTTCTCAGTGAACGTGCTGTTATCTGCCAGTATCAGTTCAACCGGAGGTGCATTCTTCAGTTTTTCTTCCAGCGTTTTGCCGGGGAAGTTGTTCTTGAATGTGATGAAGTCCGCTTCGCTCATTGAAAAGTAAGCGTACATTTCGCGCACTTCGGAAAGCACCGTAAGGGGCTGGGCATCGATGTTGCTTACGAGGGCGCCCACCTTATAGGGGATCCTTCCGATGTAACCGCTTACCGACGCGGTGACCAGGGTATAGCCTACATTGATCCGCGCGCTGCCTGCTGCTGCCTTGGCCTGGGCCAAAGCGGCTTTTGCTGCCTCATAGTTTGCTTTCGCCGTTTTCAGCTGTACCTCAGAGATCACGTTGCTGGCAACCAGAGGGGTCAGGCGGTCCACTTCAACCTGCGCCTTTTCAACGTTAGCCTGCGCAGCAAGCTGGTTAGAAGTGGCGCTGTTCAATTGCTCGGCGTATACCTTCGGATCTATTTTAAACAAAGGCTGCCCTGCTTTTACATAAGCGCCTTCATCTACAAATATTTTTTCGAGGTAGCCGGATACCTGCGGGCGCACGTCTACATTCACCTTTCCTTCCAGCGAAGCGGGAAACTCCAGGTAAGTGGTAGCCGGGGCCGATGTAACCACCATCACGGGCAACTGCGGGGGACCCTGCTGGGGAGGACCAGCCTGGGGAGATGAGCAGCTATATAAAAATACAGCCAACATCAGGATGCCTGACAAGTAACCGAGTGGCTTGTGTGTGGTCATTTTTTTGAGCGATAGTTCCATGTGTTATTAGTGTTATAGTATTTAACGTGAGTCCGGTTTAATCGGCAAGACAGGCCCGTGTTGAACATGTTACCGTTAACAGACCCATGCCTTGGTTTGCTGTATTTCAGATGTTTTTTTGTTCGCCATTAATTGTTTCAATACCGTCCGGCCTTATGCACGCGGCATAAGCATTGCTTTTTTTGTAAAAAAGCAATAGACATTACGGAAGATCCAGACATGGGCGTGCCTGACTATTCAAAACATGGTGTGAAAAAAGGAAAGACTACATACTGCCTGGGCCGCAGTAAAGCTGTAACGATCAGGGTCTTCAGCGCAAGTTGCTGACCATGCGCTATCGGATACTGTTACAGTTAGGTTACTTAACTTTCATGATCGTAAGAAATTGATGCGTTGCAATTGACACTGCAAATCTATAAAAAGTCACATTTGCTTGTACATTCCTAATCACGGGATTAATTGTACTTTTCGCGGATGCTTTTTTGAAACAAAGCGGGCGTTTGCCCCGTATGTTTCTTGAAGAACCTGGAGAAGTACGCGTCGTCGTCGAAGTTCAGCTCCCCCGCTATCTGTTTCACGGAGTGTTTTTGCCAGAACAACAGCCGCTTGGCTTCCATGATCCGCTTGGCGTCGATCACCTGCTTGGCGCTCCGCCCGATGGTATTTTTTACCGTATCGTTGAGATGGCCGGGCGTCACATGCAGCATTTCCGCATATTCGCTCACCTGCACCTTATCCCGGAAATGCACGTCTACCAGCACCTTGAACTGCACGCCCAGCGAGTTGCCGCCGTAATGCTCCGTCCGGTACTCCATCCTGTCGGGCCGCGCAATGCGCCCGCAGGCGATGATGAAGGCAGACAGTACGTTGCGGATGATGGGCTCCTTCCGGGGCCGGTCTCCCCGGTACTCATGCAGCAGGATCCTCGCAAACGACAACAGCTCCTGCAACTGGTGGTCTTCCAGGTGGAGGATGCTGTCCTTGAATATGCACTGCCAGCAACTGAGCACGCCGAGCGTTTCCGTGATGAGGAAATCCCGGGTGAAGTACATGGCCAGCACTTCCGCGTCCGCGCTTCTGTCGTGCTGGTGGATCTGGTCCGGTTCCAGCATGATCAGCGCGGGCGCCTGTATCGTATGTTTTTCGAAATCAATGTATTGCGTGACACTTCCCTTGAGGAGGATGTCAATGGTATATCCATCGTGCCGGTGCGGGGATGCGATCCCTTCCCAGTCGATCTCCTTCAAGTTGGCCAGGTGGATCATGAACTGCGATCCTTCTTCCGCAAGCGGAGAATCCTGCACGCTCACCAGGGGTATATGGTTGTACTTTGTCAGTTGCATGGGTCGTGTGTTTTAAGGTCATCATTCCCGTGCCGACGGTTTTCAATAAGCATAATTTCCGGCTGTAAAGATAAGGCTATTCCACCTTCTGGCGTTCCTGGACCAGTACAAGGTCAGACAGTTTGACCTGTATCGGTATGTTCCCGACCTGTACCACGGCGGCTTTGGCGCGTAATTCGAGCACTTTGCCCACCTGGTTGTTGGTCCGGATCTTCACCCGGTCGCCCACCTTTACATCTCCTTTTATCTCTTCGAACTTGTTGTCTATCTTCTGCTGTATCTTTTCGTTGGCCGCTTTGGCGCGTTTATGGAAGAGCAGCTCTTCCGCCTGGCGGATCACCTTATTCTTATCGTCTGTCCGCTTCCACTCGATCACGATCTGTTTGAGCTTGCGCTCCATGTCTTTCAGATACTGTATTTCCTCTTCACGGATCTTGTTCTGGAGCTTCTGGAGGGTATATTCATGCTGTTTTCGTTCCTTGTCCGACAGCACTTCGTATTCTTTCTTGAGTTTCTCGTTTTCTTTCAGCAGTTTAAGGAGGTCTTTCTCCTTGCTTTCCACCTTCTGCATATCCTGCTCCGCTTTGTTGAGGAGCTTATCGAGCCGGAAATGCCCTTCGTCCACCAGTTTCCGCGCGCGGTTGATCAGTGCAGGATCGAGGCCGATGCGCTGCGCGATGGAAAACGTGTAGGAGCTGCCCGGTTTCCCTACGATGAGGCGGTACATGGGGGCAAGATTTTCCTCGTCGAAGCCCATGGCCGCGTTCACGATCCCTTTTACCTTTCCGGCCATGACCTTGAGGTTGAGATAGTGGGTGGTTACGATGCCGAAGGCATGTTTGCGGGCCAGCTCTTCCATGATCACTTCCGCGAAAGCCCCGCCCAGGTTGGGATCGGAACCGGAGCCCAGTTCGTCGATGAAGAAGAGCGTTCTCCCGTTCGCGCTTTCCATGAAGTGTTTCATGTTCTTGAGATGGGAGCTGTAGGTCGACAGTTCGAACTCCAGGCTTTGCGTATCGCCGATATGGATCATGACCTGCCGGAAGATCCCCAGTTGGCTGGTGGGGTGCACCGGCACCAGGAGCCCCGCCTGCAGCATGAGCTGGATGAGGCCTACGGTTTTGAGCGTTACGGTTTTGCCACCCGCGTTCGGCCCGCTGATCACGAGGATGTGGTTATCCTTGTCGAGCGTGAGGTTCACCGGGATGGTGGGTTTCCCCTGTTTGCGGTTGTACAGCAGCAACAGGGGGTGGTATGCTTCCACCAGGTGCACCTGGGCGTGGGGTACCAGCATGGGGAAATTCCCGTTGATATCCAGCGCCAGCCGCGATTTTGCGCGGATGAAATCGTAAATCCCCAGGATGTCGTGGTAGCCGCTCAGCAGGTCGTGGTGTTTGGCCAGGTCTGAAGTGAGGGTGCGGAGGATGCGGTACACCTCTTTTTCCTCCTCCCTTTCCAGGGAAAACACCTCGTTATTAAGCTGGATGGTTTCCTCCGGTTCGAGGAACGCCGTTTTCCGGGTGTCCGACTCGCCGTGAAGGATCCCCTTCACCATGCGCTTCTGTTCCGCGAAAATGGCCACTACCCGGCGCCCGTTGAGGAAGCTTTCCTCGATGTCTGCCAGGTACCCCTGCTTCTGGAGTTTCGACAGGATGCGCTCGAATACCCGCCGCAGCTCCGTCCGTTTCCGGTAGAGGTTCATGCGGATTTTGGCGAGGTCGGGCGTGGCATTGTCCATCACCTGACCCGTTTCGTCGAGCACCTCGTCGATCATCGCCACGATCTTCTTTTCGTAATGCGTCCGTTCGATGACACCATACAGGGCGGAATAGGTTACCCGCCTGTCGGAGTCGAAGAACCGGAATATGCTGCCCATGCTTTCGGTCAGCTTGCGGATGAGCATAAATTGCTCCCCGGTGAGCACGGCCCCCTGGATTTCGAGGAGGCGGAGCTCCTTTTTCAGGTTGAGAACGTAATCGTTCGGGAAATGCTGCTGCAAAAGCACCAGCTGCTTGTATTCATGCGCCTGCTGTAAGGCAGTTCTCACGAAATCGATATGCGTATGCAGGCGCAGCTCGGCGGCCATCGTTTTGCCCAATTCCGTCTTGCAATGCTCCTGCAGCAAATTTTTTACCTTGTCAAATTCGAGCTGTAAGAGCGCCGAATCCGGAAATAATTTCACTTTTTTGTCAATTTTAATACTGGCTGCCGGCCCAGAGCAGCCTTTCCTTTTTTCGTTCCGCAAAGTTGGCCTATACCCGGCAATTGCTCAAAACTGATTGATCAACAACCGGCAACGAATGACAAATGCGGTTCATCACCCGTCCGTTCTCAAAAGAATGTTAAAGTTACTTAACTTGTCGATCCAATGCGCCCCCGATATCGTTAATTTGAGGACAATACTTCCAAATGAACTTACTGAAACATAGCCTGATCGTACTGTCGCTGCTGGGTTCCAGCCTGGCATCCTGCGGCAGGCAGACGGCTGAAAAAAATCAAGAACCAGGAGACATGACAATTCCAAAAGACACAAAAACCGCACAGGCCACCTTCGGAACGGGGTGTTTCTGGTGCACGGAGGCCCAGTTCCAGCAGCTGGAAGGGGTATTGCGGGTCGAATCCGGGTATTCCGGCGGCGCAAAGCCCAATCCCACCTACGAAGAGGTTTGCACCGGCAATACCGGCCATGCCGAGGTGGTGCAGATCACCTACGATCCGGCTAAAATCAGCTTCGCGGAACTGCTGGAAGCATTTTTCCTCGCCCACGACCCTACTCAGCTCAACCGCCAGGGCAACGACGTAGGCACGCAGTACCGCTCGGTAATCTTCTACCACGATGCCGAACAGCAAAAAGAGGCGGAGTTTTACAGGAAGAAAGTGAATGAGTCCGGGGCGTACAACAAGCCCATCGTCACCGAAATATCGCCTTTTACGGCGTTTTACAAGGCGGAGAACTATCACCAGGACTATTACAACCAGAACGGTTCACAGCCCTACTGTTATTACGTGGTGAAGCCGAAGCTGGAGAAATTCAAGAAGGCATTCGCCAACAAGCTAAAAAAATAGACGCCCTGGAGCGTCTATTTTTATTTTAAAGCAGTTCGATGTTTTTCGAGCCCTGGTATAGCCAGGACAGCAAAAAATAAGCAACTGCCGTGATAATGAGCACATATCCTGCAAACCCCAGGGCCATGGCCGTTCCGGTTTGCATCCAGCTGTTAATTTCCGCGAAATAGGCCAAAATCGCCAGGATCACTCCCGTGATTCCGCCAATGAAGGTTACCGTTCTCATTTTAGGTTATTCTTTAAGGGTTAAACGTTCGAACTGTCAGTTTTCTACATCCTATAACGTGCCATCCCCGGCAAAGTTTACAGGCGTGGATAAAGTTAGTCCCTGCCCCCAAAAATGTGGATAACCTGCCACGGAACGTACCCCATAACCGGGGAAATCCGGCACAAAAAAAGGGGACCGCCCGGAAGGCGGTCCCCATATTCATGCGATGCCTTTGCAGGCTCCGGCTTATTTCTTCTTCTTTTTGCCTTTGCTTTCGGCTTTGGGTGCCTCGGCAGTGAGGTCTTTCACGCGGATGTTGCGGAATTTCACGACTGAACCGTGGCCCAGGAACCCGATGTGCCCGGTGGTCCTTTTCAGGCCGGGGTGGTTCTTGTGGTCGATGGAACCGTTGTCGCGCGCTTCAGCGATATCGCCGTCGAGGATCACGGTGCCGTTCAGCTCCACGGTGATGCGGGTGCCTTTCACAGTCACCTGCTCGTAGTTCCACTCGCCTACCGGCTTCAGGAACCCGCGTTTTGCGGCGATCACGCCGTACACGGAACCGTGGTACTGGTACACCTGGAGGTTTTTATAGATTTCGGCTTCGTTATCGAGGATCTGGAGCTCCATCCCTTCGTACGCTGCGTCGCCGTCGAGGGGGGCGCGGATGCCCAGGCCGTTGTTGGCACCGGGGGTCAGCTGGAACTCGAAACGGTACACGAAATCGGCATACTCGTCTTTGGTGTAGAGGTTACCGCCGCCATGGCCGCCGGGGCGGCATACGATAGCGCCGTCTTCCATCACGTAGCTGGTGGTGTTACCGGTCCACTCGTGCATGTTGGTACCGTCGAACAGGATCTTGTACCCTTCTTTCTTTTCGTCGGCGCTCAGCTCGAAAGGTTTCGGCTGTTCGAACTCGCGAACGTACAGGTTGCGGTAGTACACGTTGGTACCGTGCGCCTGCAGTTCAAGTTGCTCGGAAGCGAAGATGGGCAGCTTGCGGTCCCAGTAGTTTTCCAGGATCACGTTATCTACCACCAGTTCACCATTCAGGTATACCGTAACGCGGTCGCCCTTCATGATGATGCGGAAGTTATTCCATTCGTTGATGGCATTGTCTGCCAGTTTCAGCGGTTTGGAAGCGTTTTTCTGGTTGTTGTACAGGCCACCGGAACCTACTTCAGCGCCTACGTCGCGGCGGGTAGTGTCCCAGATCTGAACTTGCGGGGTGCCACGAAGGTAAATGCCTGCGTCGCCGTTCGGCTCGATCTTCCAGTCAACGAACATCTCGAAATCACCGTATTTCTTTTCGGTGCAGAGGTTGTCGCCATGACCGTTGAACCACAGTACGCCGTCTTTCACGCTCCATCCTTCGCGCATTTTGGCGTCGGCTTTCTCCTGTTCTTTTTTCAGGGTAGCTGCGTCCATTTTGCTGCGTTTGATGGGGTCGGCCACGAGGCCTTTCCAGCCGCTGAGGTCTTTGCCATTGAACATGGACACGAACCCTTCGCCGGCGGGCATTTCGGAGAGGTATTTACGGATCGCTTCGCGCTGGTAGCCGGCATCGCCGCCTTTGAGCACGGAGGAAGTTTTTTCGAGGAGGCTTTTTACGATGTTGCCGCTGTAGCTTTTATCTGCCAGGGCGATGTTCATCACGGCCTGGGCCGCTTCCTGCTGGGCATCGTTATCGTCCAGGAACTGGCCGGCGAAAACGAGGGCGGGGAAGGTTTTGCATTGTTCTGCTTGCTGCAGGATGGCTTTCTTCAGGCCAGCGTCTTTGGTAAGCTGCATGGCGTCTTCCAGGTACAGCAGGCGTTGCTCGGCGCGGGTTTCGGCTTTGGCGAGACGAACGTAGCCTTTCAGGGCTTCGTTGCGGGCGCCGGCGTCTTTCCGGGCGATGTCGAGCAGTGCCGGCATGGCGGAAGCGTCTTTCCAGGCGCTGAGGGCGGCCACGGCAGCCTGTTTCTGCGCTGCGTCGCCTTTATCGGCCGCTTCTTTCACCATAGCGAGGGAAGAAGCGCCGCCGATGCCGCCGAGCACGGTGAAGTAACGGCCGCGTTTGTCTGCCGGCGCGCTTTTCATGGAAGCGATCACGGTTGCGGCGTCTCCTGCGCCTGCGGCAGCGATCACGGCATCCTGGATGCCGCTCACTTCCTGTGCGCCGGCGCTGTTCAGCAGCTGGAGCAGGGTGGCGAGGTTAGCGGAGCTGGCTACGTCTTTCAGGGAAGCGAAAGCCGCTTTGCGAACGTTTTCGTTGGGAGATTTGGTGAGGGGCAGCACCTGTGCGAAAGCACCGTCTGCCTGGCGGGTAGCCAGTACGTCGAGCAGGGCTACCTGTGCGCCGGCGGGAACGCCGGAAAGGGCCGCGGCCGACTGCGTAGCTACTTCATTGCCTTTGATGGTTTTGAGGGCAGACTGTACCGCTTCCACTTCTGCGCCGTTGCCTTTGGAAAGCACCTGCAGCAGGGCGGGAACGGCCTGAGCGCCGCCGATCTGGCCGGCAGCGGTGATAGCGGCGAGGCGAACGCCTGCGTCTTTGTCGCCCAGGAGGCGGTAAGCGGCAGGCAGCGCGATGGCTACTTTATTATTGCCCAGCATTTCGATGATATCGGCTTTGGCACCGGGAGACGCTGCTTTCAGCGCGTTCAGCCAGCCTGCGATGCTCACGGCGTTAAGGTGTTTGCCGGCCAGTTTGAGGGCGGCTACACGATACGCGTCATTTTCATGATAGGCAGCCAGCAGTCTTTTCTGGTTCTGATCGCCCTGGAGCTCGTCGAGCAGCGACAGTGCGGCGATGCGCACGTGGTTCTGGGCGGGGTCCTTGGCGGTGGTCAGCAGTTTCTCGGCCAAACCTGCGGCTTCCGCTTTTTTACCGGCGGCAGCGAGGTTCTGGATGTAAGCGAGGTACGCGGTGGTGGCGTTGGTTTCGTCGTATTTGTAACCGGCGCGCTTGGCGAAGCCTTCCAGCACGGGGGCCGAAGTGGGCGCTGCGATGTACGACAGTGCGTACAGTGCGGTTTTGGCCAGCATTTTGTCGGTAGACGAAGCCAGGGGCACCAGTACGGTGGCGGCTTCGGGCACGCGGGCGTCGCCGATGGCGAGCACGAGGCTTTGCTTGTTGCGGCCCTGTGCTTTATTGATACCGTCGAGCAGTGCCTTGCGGGATGCGGCGGAGTTGATCTGCACGAGGGTGCGGGCGGCGATGCCGGACAGGCGCTCGTCTGCCAGGTAACCGGCCAGTGCGGGAACGGCGTCATCGTTGCCGATGGCTTCGAGGCGGCGGATGAAGAATTCCTTCACCTCTTTATCCTGCACTTTTTCGAGTGCTTTCACGTAAGATTTAACGGCGGCAGCTTTGAGGCTTTCCTTGCCGGGTTGGGTCACGTAAAACGCGTAACCGGTGAGGGCGTATTCGGCGGCGGTGTTGTCGCCTTTGCCGGGAGCGGCCATCATGGAAGCGATGCCGAGCACGCCTTCTTCGCCCATTTCGGCGAGGGCCTTCATATTGGCTTCGAGGGCGGCGTTGTTATTGGCAGGTTGCTGTTGCAGCAAATCCGCCACTTTCGTATGTGCAGCACGGTTATCTGGCTTCGGTTGGGCGAAAACGGCCAACTGAGCGAGGCAACAGGCTGCGATCAGTAATGTTTTTTTCATCTGTGATGCTGTTGGAAAGGTGAAGGGCTAGATGGTCCAGGGTCCGCGCATGGCCGGGAAGATGAGGCGGTTGGCGCCTTCGTCGTTCACGAATTCCTGCTTCACGGGGTCGAACTCGAGGTTGCGGCCCAGTTGCAGGGCGATTTTGCCCATGTTGACGATGGTGGCGGAACGATGGCCGTTTTCTTCGTTGAGCGCGAACTTCTTGCGGTTCTTCACGGCATCCACGAAATCGGTCACCTGCGGCGCCGGGTCGGGGAATGCGGCCAGTTTCTTTTCCAGGTCGGGGATCGTGGATTTGAACCCGGGGTACAGTTTACCATTGGGCCCTTCGATATAGGCGGCGCCTGTTTCGGTGCCGGCACCGTCGAGCACGATCTGGCAGCCGTCGGCATATGTATAGGTGATCTTCCTCCAGGTCCCCACTGCATCGCAGTGCTGCTGGGGAGCGTCGATCTCCACTTTCACGGGGCTGGTATCATCTTTGCCGAGGAAATACTGGATGGGGTCCAGGTAGTGCTGGCCCATGTCGCCCAATCCACCGCCATCATAATCCCAGTATCCGCGGAACGTACCGTGTACGCGGTGCGGGTGGTAGGGTTTGTACGGGGCGGGGCCGAGCCACATGTCGTAGTCCAGTTCCTTGGGAACGGCCTGGGGCTCGAGGTTGGTTTTACCCACCCAGAAGAACTTCCAGTCGAACCCGGTGTGGCGGCTAACGGTCACTTTCAGCGGCCATCCGAGGAGCCCGCTTTCCACGAGCTTCTTGATGGGTTGAACGGTGGTGCCCATTCCGTAGAAACGGTCTGCGAAACGGAACCAGGTGTTGAGGCGGAAGATGCGGCCATGTTGCTGCACGGCTTCCACCAGGCGCTTGCCCTCCCCGATCGTGGCGGTCATGGGCTTTTCGCACCATACATCCTTTCCGGCCCGGGCCGCGTCTGCAGCGATGATGCCGTGCCAATGCGGCGGCGTGGCAACGTGTACGATATCTACTTCGGGGAGCTGGATGAGCTCACGGTAATCCGTAAACGTTTTCACTCCCTTGTCGCCCAGCTGGTTCATGGCCTGCTGGATATGACCTTTATCGACGTCGCAGATCGCCACTACGCGGGTGCCCGCATAACCGAAGTGACCGCGGCCCATGCCGCCGGTGCCCACTACGCCCTTCGTCAGCGTATCGCTCGGGGCAAGATAGCCGCGGCCGAGAACGTGACGGGGAACGATGGTAAAGGCCGCTAACGCTCCCAGGGAATTACGGACAAATGACCGCCTGGAAGGATGATTGACTTTTTTCCCATGATCTTTGTAAAAAAGGTAAAACGTGAATTTGGTGGGACAAAATACAAATTCAACATTCATATTCTAATACTATTCCACAAAAAGATGATGAACTTTATACCAGTATTTATCGAACGAAGGGACTTTAATAAAGATTTTATAGAAGTTTAATTAACTTTAAAGAAATGTTCGCCACTTTTCCGCCGCCGCCGCAACTTTCCGGGTACGTCCGGATGTTTTGGGTCTTCGAGCACGAGGTGCCCGCAGGCGAGGCGTATGTGTACCGGTCGATGGCCGACGGGTGTGCGGAATTGATATTTCATTACCGGAACCGTTTTGCGCCGCTCACGGGCACTGAGGGCGCGGGGTTTTCGCATCTTCACGCCCAGACCAGCCGGCATTCGCGGTTCCTCACGCACGGGAGCTTCGGGATTTTCGGCGCATACCTCTACCCTACGGCCGTTCCCGCGCTGTTCGGCCACAGTTCGGCCATCGTCGCCAACTGCATGCCCGATCTGCAAAGCATCATGGGCCGCAGCGGCATCGATCTGGAAGAACGCATCATCACCGCCCGCTATCATCATCAACGGGTAGAAATCCTTTCCGAATACCTCATTTCCCTCCTCCGGCAACGCAAACAGGAAGCCTCCGCCGTGCAGATCGCCGTGCGGTCGATCCTCGCGGCAGACGGGATGGTCAATATCAGCGAGCTTGCATCGTCCGTCAGCCTGTCTACCCGCCAGTTCGAGCGCAACTTCAAATCGGCAGCGGGTTTCACGCCGAAATTATTCACGCGTATCATCCGCTTCCACCGCGCGCTGAACGCTTACGGCGCGTTCGACGGCAATCTTGCGGGCCTCGCTTACGAATGCGGTTATTATGACCAGTCGCATTTTATCCATGATTTCCGGGAGTTTTCCGGTTACCTGCCGCGCGAATATTTCATGGGGCGGCCGGAAGGCATCGAGTACAGGGAGTAACCATGTCGCTTTTCTCCTATTTTCCCGCTACCGGTGCTTTTAACTTTGATAAAAATCATTTGTTATGACTACTGTGAACAAACCCGCGGGCAGCAACACCGTCAGCCCCTACTTCATCGTCAACGACGGCGAAAAATTCCTCGGATTCCTGAAAGATGTGCTGGGCGCCACGGAAAACGGCGTGTATCGCAGCGACGACGGGCAGATTATCCATGCGCAATTGCGGATGGGCGACGATGGCGGCATCATGTTCGGTGTGGCGAAGCCGGAATGGCCTGCGGAGACGGGCAGTGTTTTCGTGTATGTCGGCGATACCGACGGTATTTACAAAAAGGCACTTGCGCAGGGTAGCGAGTCGCGGCAGGCGCCGGAAGACAAAGACTACGGCCGGGCGGCGGGCTTCCGCGACCCATTCGGCAATACCTGGTGGATCACTCAGGTGTGAGCGGTGTAATAATCCCACATGATGCGGAACACTTTTTCCTTTAGGGCGGGCGTATCGTCGCGCGTGAGGCCTGTCGTTTCTATAGGTTCCAGGAAATGGTAGTCGATGCGATGTGGCCAGGCGTAGAGGAACTTCCCGGGCACCTGGATTTTCCGGGTGTGAAAGAGAAGTGATGGCATGATGGGGGTTTGCGTATCGATGGCGAGGTTGAAAGCCCCATCGTAGAATTCTTTGAGCGGCTGGCCGGTGCGGTTGCGGGTCCCTTCCGGGAAGAGGACCATGTGCATGCCCATGGCCAGCGCTTCTTTCATTTTCACGACGCTTTCGCGGCGGGAGGCTTCGCTGCTGCGGTCTACCATGATGCCACCGATGTGGTACATCATGCCGAACAGCGGGATTTTGCCCATAGACGATTTGGCGAGTGTTTTATTGACGCCGGGAACGCCGGGCGTGGTCACGGGCACGTCTATCAGTGAATTATGGTTGCAGACCACTACATATTGACGGCCTTTTTCGAAGAATTGGAGCCCTTTGCGGAAAACGGGGCATCCGATCATGGGCATGTAGAACTTCATCCAAACGCGGCCGATACCCAGAAAATAGCGGGTTTTGCGGGGATCAGGCAGGAAAGAGATGATCCAGATAGGGATAAGGACGATGAGCAGGGTAGCCGCGAAGAGCAGCAAACCGTAAACGGCATAAATTCGTCCAACGATATTTTTAAGCCAATTCATCAGTGTGCAAAATAGGTATTCGGATATTATAATTGCCAGTTGACGGGCTCCTGGCCTTGTTTGACGAGCAATTCGTTCGCTTTCGAGAAATGCCGGCAGCCGAAAAATCCTTTGTCGGCGCTGAATGGCGAAGGATGGGCGGCTTTGAGGACGTGGTGCTTGGTGGCGTCGATCAGCACCTGTTTATCCTGGGCAAAGCGGCCCCAGAGCATGAAGATGACGCCTTCCTTTTCGTTGGAGATTTTGCGGATGACGGCATCCGTAAAGTTTTCCCAGCCGATTTTGCTGTGCGAAGCGGGCTCGCCGTCGCGCACGGTGAGGAAAGCGTTGAGGAGGAGCACGCCGCTTTCGGCCCAGGGGGTGAGGTCTCCGGTGTCGGGGATGGCCATGCCGAGGTCCTTGTTCATTTCCTTGTAGATATTGACGAGGGAGGGCGGTGGTTTCACGCCTTTTTGAACGGAGAAGCATAAACCATGCGCCTGGCCGGGCCCGTGGTACGGGTCTTGCCCGAGGATGACCACTTTCACCTGGGAGAAGGGGGTTTTCTCGAACGCGTTAAAAATCTGGCTTCCATTTGGATAGATCGTTTTCCCGAGGGCTTTTTCGTGCTTGAGGAACATCACTATCTGCTCGAAATACGACTTCTGGAACTCTTCTTTCAGCGCATCTTTCCAACTGCTTTCAATCTTTACGTCCATTGCTGTAACTTTGTTTCAGAGGATAAATTTGATTTATTGACGGAAAATTATATAAATTTGCACTCCCAATAAAAAATTTATTGTGAATCCGGACCGGTAGCTCAGCTGGATAGAGCAGCTGCCTTCTAAGCAGCAGGTCATTGGTTCGAATCCAATCCGGTTCACTTTTCAGCCAAATCAGCTCAAACTGGTTTGGCTTTTTTTATGGGATTCTCCGCTATCCCAGGCACTTCCCATCCAATACATTCCCTTTTACATTCGGTCTAATTCGTCCCAATCCAATTTATAGATTATCACGTATTTGTATGCTAAAAAAGTTTTTCAATGGAAATTTCACAAATCATCGATTTTTTGGAGGCACCGGGTACTCGTTGGGGATCCAGATCCCATGAAAGGGTAATAAACAATTTTGACATCCAACCTTATGAATTTTTACGGTTTGCAGAACAAGATCTTGCCGCAGAATATGACCACAAATTAATTAACGCGTTGTCCAATGCCAAGCGTGCATTGGATAGTCAAGTCGATACTCTCCTTATTGGATTTGATTTTTACCAACAAGCAAAAAATAAAACGTGGAGCTTCCCTAAAAAGCTGGAAATCATTCAAAAACTAGGCATTTTGGCACCCAGGGTTTTGAGAAAAATCAATACTACCAGAAACTTGATGGAACATGATTTTGTAAAACCTCAGATCGACAAGGTGGAAGATTTCGTAGATATTACCTCCCTCTTTCTTGCATCCACGGATAAATATATCATGAACTTACCCGGAGAATGTGAATTTGAAAACGACGACCACAAAGATTATTGGTTGAGAATGAACTTGGACATCGAAGCCCCCAAACTATCAGTAATGGTTGTCAGCAAAGTGGCTGAAAATTTCGAAATAGACTTTAACAGTAATCATCCCGATTATCTCACTTTGCTAAAAGGTTACCTTCGGATTGGTAACGCCTATTAGTCCTAATTAGTTATTTTCTTCCTTTCATCGTCTCCATCAACTCCGCATTCGCCACTTTCATGATAAAATAAGGGTGCTCCGCTCCTTTCCGGCTCACCATCACGAGGAACGGCTCATCGAAATACAGGTGCTTCACCGGCAACACGTCATCTATGACTGTCGCGGCGCTATCCATGATAACCGCTTCACTTTCGACGATCACGCCTTTTTCATCCAGCTCGAAAGCGGTGCGCTGTTCCGCTACCTTTATTTGAAGCATCTGGCCGCGGACCGCCACGAGTTGGTCTATCAATTCCGAAAAAACCGTGGACAAATTAAACCGCACCACCGGGATTTTGACCACGTCCTCCTCCCCGATGAAATATTTCCAGAGATGCTTCCCCTTCGCCTTTTCCTTTTGCCCTTTGGCGATCGCGGCATCCACACGGCTGCGCATATTGGAAAGCTTTTCGCCCTCGGCAAACCCTTTCGCCAGGATCATCTCATCCTGCTCCGGGCCCGGCGTGAGCCGGATGACGAATTTATCGTCGCCCTCATAATACAGCACCCCGATCTGCCCTGCCATTGCAGCGTTGAAGACAGGCATGCCGAAGGCTTTCACGGTCGATTTCTTCCCGAAAACCATCCCACCTTCCACTGGATCGAAAGGCACCGCAAAAGGCAAATTGCGCTGGAAGGCCGCCGTTACTTTTATATCATCGCCCATTACTTCCACTGTTGCCTGGTAATCTCCCGGCAACAGGGATTTTTCCTCCTTCCGCGACGCATTCAACCGGCGGATCAGCGGCAACGTGCTTTCCTGGTCGCCGCCCATGAATCCGCAAAGACTGTCCCAGGCCATCGCGAAGCTCGCCGCATAAATGATATTATCTCCCGGCTCACCGGGGTGGTTGGGCACGGGCACGAAAGCCGTCCGCATAGACGAATCGATGCGCCTGGCACCGGTTTCGCCGCCGCGCGCGCCGTGCTGCTGGCAACCGGCCACAATCAACAGTAAAATGGGGAAAATGAGGGTACGGTGCATAGGATGTAATCAGGTATTCAAAGATCCTTCTTTCCTTCGAAAGTGCGTTTATACCACCGCACGAGGCGCTTCCCGGGCTTCATATATTCCCGCCAGCGCGCGTCTAGATGATGTTCCTTCCGCAGAAACGCGGCATCCGCCTCGGTTTGCGGCACTATCGACGCCGGATGAACGATCGGCATGGGCATTTCCACGATGGGCATGAACGCGAACGGATCGGGCTTATCCGCATGCGTATGCGTGGACCCCGTCCCGAACCCGATGTTGGTGATCAGGTTCACATTCGGCGCAATGCTGAGCCCGCCTTCAAAGAAAGCGAGGAAGTTGAACTGGTAATCCCAGGTATCGATCTCGCCGGATTTGAGTTTCCGGAAAATGTACAGCCAGTCGCTCACGAGGAAGCGGTCTTTCATCACTTTTTTCAACGCAGCTTCGGCACTTTCATCGGTATAACGCTCGAGATTGCGGTCGTATTGCCGCCAAACCCTCCTCCAGCTGGCCCATCCCCAGACATTGAGGTAACCGGAGAAATAATAGCTCCCCTCGCCCCATTGCCTCCCGAATTGCTTATTGGTACCCGCGATATGGAAAACCTGGTCGGTGTGCCGGTAACGTTTCAGCATCTGGTCGCAAAAGGCGAAAAAACTCGTGGCGGGCAGGCAATCGTCTTCCAAAACGATCCCTTCTTCTTCGTTGTCGAAAAACCAGGTGATGCCATCGGAAACGGCGATTTTACAGCCTTTGTTGACTTCGCTGAAAAGGGTTTTCACTTCGCAGTCCCAATCCACGTTCTGCACGATGCGGCGCACTTCCGCGCAACCGGCGTCGTCGTCTGGCCTGCCAGCCCGGGGGCCGTCGGCCGCGATATACAGTCTGGACGGTTTGACCGCACGGATGCGGTCGAAAACTTGTTGTGTAGTGCCTGGCCGGTTGAAAACGATGAACAACACGGGCGATTGTACCTTATATTCTGTCATGTCCCAAAGCAAACGGATCGCAGCGCCGATATGTTACAAAAGGCCCTGCTTGCCTGATCTTCGTTCAAATGTAATAAATTTCTGATAGGAATGAGGCGGTGGATGCGGCCTCAAAATCCTACATTTGCCCTCCTAAAGCAATTCCAAAAAGCATGAACGCCGTCCCGAAGGTTTCCATCGTCATCGCCACATTCAACGCCATGGTGCATCTGCCCGAATGCCTCGCGTCTATCCAGCGGCTGGGGCGGACAGACCTGGAGATCGTTATCGTGGACGGAGGGAGTACCGACGGCACCGTGGAGTACGTGCGCTCGCTGGAATGGCCGCACCTGCGCTGGGTGAGCGAAAAAGACAAAGGCATCTACGACGCGCTGAACAAAGGCGCGCGCATGGCGAAAGGCACCTGGGTGCAGTTCCTGGGGTCAGACGACCGGTTGCTGGAAGGCTTCTCCAGGCTGGCAGACCAGCTCAGTGATCCCGATACCATTTATTATGCGAACAGCGAGGAATGGTATTATGGCGACACGAAGCCCGACTACATCCTGCTCGGCGGCAAATTCAGCAATTACCGTATCGCCAAATACCCGGTGAACCACCAGGCGATCGTTTACCCCACAAAAATCTTCGCCACCCATTCCTACAACCTCAAATACCGGATCTTCGCCGACTACGCCCTCAACATCCAGCTGTGGGGCAACCGGCAATATAAAAAACGCTACGTTCCCCTCTACATCGCGAGCTACAACATGAACGGCTTCTCCTCTACCATGCGCGATATGGAATTCCGGGCAGACAAGCCCGCGCTGGTGCGGCAGCACCTCGGCTGGCTGGTGTATTGGCGGCTGGAGTTGAAGCGATGGAAAAAGAAACGGGAAGGCGATCTCGACTGGTAAGCCGGGTTCATGACAGGTCAGGAAGGAAAGGAATTACCGTTGATATGCGGGGAATGGTTACTTTCTGCCGGCACCACGGAGAAAAATGAGTGGGGATGCACGCGCAGGGCTTCTGCCAGCTCCAGGAGCGTAGACAGCTGCGGATCGATGTCGGCCCGCTCGATCTTGGAGATGCTGGCATGGTCTACCCGGCACATAGCAGCCAGCCTCCGGAGGCTGAGCCCCGCAGATTGCCTGATCTTTCTGATGTTCTGACCAATGGCTTTCCGTTCTATATGCTGGTTGCCGTTCGCCATGCGATTGCGGCAGCCAAATTGACTTTTTCTTTCCAAAAGTTGTTGGGCCATGGCCCAACAAGGCAAAATTTCCTTAACTTCCCATTGACAAATTCATCCACATCCATGACCGACCACCCCCTTCACGAAAAGATCCTTCGCTTCCTGGAACGTTTGCAGCACCTGGGCCCCACGTTCGTACACATCCGGCTTACCGGCAACGAAACCCATTACCTGCACAACCAGCCCATCCGCTACGTTTCGGTGGATGGCGAACCCTACACTTCCCAACACTATTTCCCGGCTTCCCCCGTTTCATCCAGCGTCATTATCCTCGCAAAAGATATTCACCCCCGGTGAATTTTTAATACATTATGGACATCATACCAACCGGGCATTCCTGCCCGGTTTTTTTATCTTGATAAGCCACCCCGCTTTCAATTGTAAAATCAGGGCCTTATATTTATACATATTTAATTTTCTTTAATCCCTTACACTACACACCCACATGAAAAAACTGCTATTGCTGTTTGGCGTATGCCTGTCTTCCACCTGTGCCTTTTCCCAATCTTTCATGCACGGAGCCGGCGTTTCGGCGTTTTTCGAGAAGTATAAGGACGTAGACATGAGCACCGCCGTCGGTTTCACCTACTCCCCGCGCCTCAATTTCGTGGAAACCGAAAGCATGTCCGTTTCCGTCGGCATTCCCATCAGCCTGGCCTTCTCCGGCAGCGGCCAGTACAATTCCCGCGAAGGGGCTACAGACGATTTCAAGCTGGGCATCCTCATCAACGCCCCCGTGATCGTGAACCTCAACTTCGGCGCAGGTTCCACACCCGATAACGAAAGCCGCCTCGGTGGCTTCATCGGCGGCGGCGGCGGCTTCCATTGGGGCGCTTCCACCGATCAGCTGGACCAGAACGGCAACGTGAAAAACGTAGGCGGCACCACTTTCGGGTACACCGGTAACGCCGGCGTTCGGTTCGCCATAGGAGACATGGGCAACACCCTGGAAATCAAGGCCTCCTACTTCAAAGGCGTCAACGAAAACAAATTGGACCTCATCGGCATCGCGGGCATCTTCAACTTCTGATCCCCCCGGCCATCCACCCAAATAAAAAGGCTGACCGCTTTGGTCAGCCTTTTTATTTGTCCGGGAAACACCGCTCCCCCGCTACAATTCCAGGAACTGCCGCGTTCGGTTAATGCGAAGATCGCGGAGGATGCCCGCTTTCGGGTTGATGGTGATACTGAACTGGCGGTAACTGCCGAACGGCACCAGGTTGATGCTCATCTGCCAGCAGTGCAGATCGCGCGAAATCGTCAGCGTGGTATAGGCAACCTGCTTGTTCACAAAGTCGAAACCACTGTTCAGCAGGATCTTCCACTTGGGCGTCAGGCTGAAATCACCGTTGACGTTCAGGTACTGCGTGAACTGCGTGGAATCGCGGGACCGGTCTATCGAACGGATGCGGCTATAGTTAAAGCTGTAAGACAGGTCTACGCGCCAGGGAATGTCGAAATCGACATATTCTCCCGGGTTGGCACGCATCAGTTCCAGCTGCCGCCGCTGTTCTTCCAGCTGCGCTTCCGGCAGTACCCCGTCTTCCTCCATTTCCTCCTTCTTCTTTTCCTTCTCCTTCGATTTGGCGTCCTGGCTCTGGAACGATGTACTGAACGCGATGTTGGCGTTCGTCAAACGGCCCAGGCTGAATTTATCGCCGTTCCACGCATATTTATCTATCCGGTAACCGAACTGGTTCACCTGGTAAGGGCTCACCGTCGCGCTCGCCGATACGTTCAGCTTGTCAAACAAGTTTGTACGTGCGTTCAGCGCGAAGTCAGACAATTTAAAGCTGTCTGCGACGAGGTTATAGCTCGAGCTGATCCCGAAACCGTCGAGCAGCTTCACTTTCCGGAAACCGGAAGTGTCCTTGTCCGACCGCACCTTCATTTCCAGGTTGTTATCGATGCCGAACGTAAGACCGGCGAAGGTTTCCCTCGACGATCCGCCGAAAGCCGAACCGGCGTAGTGGGAATACCAATCATACCTACCGTCACGGTCCATCTGGATGTATTCCCATTCGTTTTTTGCCAGGTTGGGAGAATAATTGACCCCGAAGTTGGGGCGCATCACGTGGCGGATGGCCTGCACGCGCGATTTCTTGTTCCTGAAACCATACATACCGTATAGCGCCGTGCTCAGCGAAGCGCCGGTAGACATGGCGCTGGTGCGGTAAAACCCGTCTTCGTAGGTGGTATCGAGCAAACTTGCTTTATTGGGATTGTACGTCAGCGTCTGGCGGCGAACGTACCATTTCTCCGTGTAGTTCACGCTGGGCGTCATGATGATGTTCCGGGTGACGGGGATAGACAGCGTGATGGGGATCTGGTGCTGCATGCCGGCCTGGAGGTTATCGAACATCGCGGGCTTGCCGAAAGTGGAATCCGCAAAACGGACGCTATTGCGCAGCAATGCATTATAGCTGACGCCGATCTTTTCGTACCATTTCGGGTTGCCGACCATTTCCTGCCGCTGGAACGGGTAAATGGTATTGACGTTGAACGAACCGTCGGGCAGGCTGATGTCATATTGCCGGGTTTCGTTATTCTGGGAGTGCCGGGCCGCGAGCGTCATGTTGTAAGGCTTGCCCACCCAGCTTTTTGAATAGTTGATGGAAGAGCCGATGTTATTATTGAGGCGCCGCCGGGCGTCGTACACGTTATTCCTGTTGAAGCTGGCCGTTCTGAAATCCACGCTGGCGCCGAAGTTCGTTCCCGGCCGCGCCTTGCCGTCCTGGCTGTGGCTCCAGGTCACGCTGAAGTCTTTCGAACGGGTAAAGTTATCCTTGACCTCGGGGTCGCCGATGCGGGTGAGCGAGTAGGCGAAGTTGAAACCGCCATTATATTTATATCGCTTGCGGTAGGTAGGACTGAAGATCGTTCCCCAACTGCCGTAGGAATAGATGTTGGCGCGGACGGTAAGGTCGAGGTACTCCCCCAGCCCGAAATAGTACCCGCCGTTTTCCAGGCCAAGCCCTTTTTGCAGGTTCACCACGTATTGCGGCGGCAGCAGACCGGTCCGCTGGCCGGAGCTGATCGGGAAAATCGCGAAGGGGATGAACAGCGGCGTCGGGATACCTTCGATCTCGAGGTTCGCCGGGCCGGACACGATCAGTTTATTCGGAATTACCTTGATTTTTTTAGCGCGGAACGCGAAGTGCGGCGTATCCAGGTTACAGGTGGTGTAACCGTTGCGGAAACCGAAAATGGTATTGTCGGGCTGCTTCTTCACTTTCTGGCTGGCCACGAAACCTTCGCCGTATTGCGCGCGGGTTTGGTAGATCATGGCTTTGCCGGTATTGAAGTTGTACTGCACGGAGTCCATCTCTGAACTGGTGGCCCCGTCGTTCAGCACGGCTTTATCTTTGGGTTTGCCGGCCGTATCGATCCCCATCCTGGAGGTGAGGATGCCGGTGGCCTGGTTGAAATCCATCGTGCTCCCCGTCAGTTGGGTGTTCTCATATTTCACATCGGCCTTATTATATAGGCGGAACTCCTTTTTCTTTACGTACATGACGATGGAGTCTTCCGCTTTATAGTTCACGGGCGCGGTGAGGCTGTCTTTGGAAAGCTTGATGCCCACGGTGTCTGTCGCTACCCTGGACGAGTCCAGGTTGGCGGAGTCGGCGACGGCTGGTGGAACGGAATCGCGCGCGGGCACGGGGCGCGGGCGCGAGGTATCGCGGGAAAGGGAATCCCTGTTCGGGAAAGTCACCGCGTGGGGCCGGGGAACGGTGTCTGTGAAAATTTTGTTAAAGTGGATCGGCTGAAACGCAGCAGCGAAGCCTATTTCGTCTTTCAGCAAGGACCAGCCCGCGAATAAAAGTACCGTCAGCGGCAGGAACCGCCGCCTTAAAAAGTTTTTTAAATTATTTTTGCAGAAAGGGTCCATGTGTTAAGCGGGCACAAACCTACATGATTTTGCACAATTTATTAAATAGATCGTAAATAGAAAATGTAGGCAAGTGCAGCGGCAGGGAATGGACCCGTGACGAACGAATCGGACACAACCCATTAAAATACAGTATTGACATGCGCTGGAAAAGAGTTTTATTTTCAGGATTAGGCATAGGAATGCTCTATACCTTTTTCATTCAAGCAAAAATTACACCGGATTCCCGAAGTCCCGTGCAGGAAAAACCCATCCGCACCATCGTGGTGGACGCCGGCCACGGCGGTACCGACCATGGCGCCCGCGGGGGATATTCCAGTGAAAAGGACGTAACGCTCGCCGTTTCCCTCAAACTGGGCAAAGTACTCGAAGAAATGTTCCCGGACGTAAAGATCGTGTATACGCGGAAGGTGGACCGGTTCGACGATGTGAACCGCAAGGCCGCCATCGCCAACGAAGCCAAGGGCGACCTTTTTATTTCGATCCATTGCAATGCCGCGCCTGACATCAAGCGGGTAACAGGATACAAGACCCAGACTTACCGCGACAAAAAGAAGCGCAAGCGTACGCGCCAGGTGCCTATCTATCAATCGTACCCCAATCCTGCCAAGGGAACGGAAACGTATATCTGGGCCACGAGCAAGAATAATGCGAAGTCGGAATCGCTCCGCAACAACTCCGTGATCGTGTTCGACGCCAATTCGGAGGAAACGCAGCAGTTGATGGATACCAAGGACCCGGAGACCATTATCATGCTCAATACCCTCCGCAACGCGTTTTTCGACCAGAGCCTCCGGCTGTCGAACCTCGTGGAAGATGAGTTCACCAACGCCGGGCGGATTTCCCGCGGGGCGCGCCAGCGGAACGAAAAGGGGATCCTGGTACTGCATGCCACCGCCATGCCCAGCGTGCTGGTGGAACTGGGCTTTATCAGCAACCCCGAAGAAGAGAACTACCTGAATTCCGCCGACGGCCAGAATGAAATGGCCCACTGCATCGCCAGGGCGGTAAAGAAATACAAGGAAGAACTGGAAAGGACGCATAAAGCCGGTGGCTCCGCCCGCCCGGCAGAAACACCCGCGCCCGCCCAACAGCATCCCGAACCGCTCCCGCCTGCAAAGGTGAACCCGGCCCAGGAGCCCCCCGCAGCATCTGCAGGGGCCTCCGCCGCTGCGGGCACCGATTTCCGGGTGCAGCTGCTCACCACCGAAAAAGTTTATACCTCCCGGTCCAGCCTCTTCAAAAACCTGAAAGGCGGCGTAGACCGCGAAACGCTCCGCCAGAAAGGGAAATCCATCAATAAATACATCTGGGGCAACTTCCGCACCGAAGCGGAAGCCAATGCCGCCCTCTACAAAGCCCGCAAAAACGGGTTCAAAGACGCCTTCGTGCTCACGTACAGGAACGGCGAACGAATCGACTGACCCCCTGTTTCCCCTACCCGGCTGGCCCGCCTTTTGCATTAATTCTGTTACCTACGACTGACGCACCATTGTTTTAACTATTTTTGCAAACGAACTAATTCTACCCGATGCTGAAAGTTAATAATGAAACGAAAGTAGGTATTCTGACCGTGATCGCCATCGTGCTGCTAGTGCTGGGGTTCAACATCCTGAAAGGCAGAAGCCTCTTCTCCACTAAAAAAACCATCTACGCCGTATATACGCAGGTGAATGGCCTGCAACCCTCCAATGCCGTTATGGTCAACGGCCTGGGGATCGGCACCGTCCAAAGCCTCGAAGTGATGGACAAACGCGCCGGCCGTATCCTGGTTACCCTGCAGATCAGTAAAAACATCGAAATCCCCAGGAATTCCGTGGCCCGCATCAGCGCAGACCTGCTCGGCACCCGGAAAGTAGAGATCGATTTCGGGAACACCGACGAATTCCTCAAAAACAAAGACACCATTTACGCAGCTGTAGACGGCTCCATCACCGATGCCCTCAAGGAACAGCTCAGCCCCCTCGTCAAGAAACTGGAAAGCACCCTCGGCGCCGTAGACACCCTGCTGCTCACCGTCAACTCCGTGTTCGACACCGCCACCAAACAAAACATCCGCCAGGCCGTAGCCGGCCTCAACGGCACCCTCGCCAACCTCAACAACGCTACCCGTAACATCAACGGCATGCTGGCAGACGGTGGCAAAATCGCCGGCACGTTCGATAACTTCAACGCCGTGTCCGCCAACCTGAAAAACAATAACGACAAGATATCCAACATACTCACCAACTTCGATAAAGCCTCCGGCGCCTTCGCCAACGGCCAGATCGATTCCACCCTCCACAACCTCCAGAGCACCATCGGCAGGCTGAACGAAGTGGCAGGCAAAATCAGCAGCACCGATGGTTCGCTGGGGCTGCTCATGAACGACCGGAAAGTCTATAACAACCTGCAGCATTCCCTCGGCAGCCTCAACAAACTGCTGGAAGACCTGCGGTACAACCCCTGGAGATACGTGCACCTGAGCGTTTTCGGAAGAAAGAACAAGGTAGTGACCATCCCCTCCGACACCGCAACCGTACAATGATTACCGCAACAATGTTCAAATATTCCATATACGGCCTCGTTCTGATCGGCGGAATAGGCGCTGCCGGCGCCTTGTCTGCCGGAAGCAACGCAATGCCCGCCCGGTCCCGCAACCCTTTCCAGGAAGATACCACCAAGGTCATCCGCCTCCATAACGCGGAACGGATGATCATCATCCAGACAGATTCCGCCGCCGAACAACGATTCGTAGGGAAAGTGGAGTTCCAACAGGGCACCAGCCGGCTGTATTGCGACAGCGCCATGCTCGATAAGAACAAGAACATCGTTTTCGCCTGGGGAAATGTACACATCAACCAGGCAGACAGCGTCCACACCTATTCCGACGCGCTCACCTATTTCGGGAACGACCGCAAAGCCATCCTCACCGGCAACGCGAAACTGACCGACAACAAGATCGTGCTCACTTCCCCCACCCTTCATTACGACCTCGCCACCAAAATCGGGACGTACGACAAGGGCGGCAAACTCGTGAACGAAACCACCGAGCTCACCAGCCGCGAGGGTATCTATTACGGTAGCACGAAAGACGTGTATTTCAAGAAGGAAGTAGTGGTGATCGACCCGGAATTCACGCTGGGAACGGATACCCTCATGTATAATACCGAAACGAAGATCGCGACGATCATGGCGCCGACCACCATCAACGACGGCAAAATGACCATGTACGTGACCGACGGATATTATAATACCGACCGCGGGTACGGCCAGTTCGGCCAGCGCCCCGTGATCGAAGACAGCACCAACACCTTCACCGCCAACGAGATACAGACCGACAAACAAACCGGTATCTCCATCGCCACGGGCAACATGATCTGGCGCGACACCGCCCAGAAAATCGCCGTGCTGGCCAATTACGGCATCATCAACCAGCAACAGAAATCGGTACTGGCCACGCAAAAGCCCGTTACCCTCATCGAAGGCAAAACGGACACCCTGTTCGTAGCAGGCGATACCCTGTTTTCCGGCGTACTGCCGCGGTTGGTAGACAGCAGCATCGTATTGCAGGATAAAAAAGCGAATGGGAATGACAGCCTCGCGGCGAAGCAGGACACCACGGAAAAGCGATTCATCATCGCCTACCATCACGTCCGCATCTTCTCCGATTCGCTGCAAGGCGTGGCCGACAGCCTGTATTATTCCGGCGCGGACTCCATTTTCCGCCTCTACCGCGACCCCGTGTTGTGGGCCAACAGCAACCAGCTCATCGGCGATACCATCTTCCTGTTCACTAAAAACCGGAAGGCAGACCGCCTCCTGCTCGATCAGAACGCCATGATCATCAACGAAGTGGGGCCCGATATGTTCAACCAGATCAAAGGGAATACCATCCTGGGGTATTTCGGGGAAGAGAAACTGGATTCCATGTACGTGAACGGCAACTCGGAAAATGTATATTACGTGCAGGACGACGACAGCGCATTCATATCCGTGAATAAACTCCAGACCGCCAACACCCGCGTGTATTTCGAGAAAGGCGAACTGGAAAGGATCGTGTTCGTGAAACAACCGGAAGGGACGATGTACCCCCTTTCCAAAATCCCCGCGGAAGAGAAAAAACTCAAAGGATTCCGCTGGGAGATCGGCCGCAGGCCGAAAACCAAGTACGAACTGCTCGGGCAGTAATTCCTCACCTAAAAAATTATCATGCAGCTTTTCTCCATCAAAGAACGCTTACTATCTCCTATCTGGCAATTTCTGCACGACAGTCGCGCCGTCGGCATCGTGCTCATTATCTGCACAGTATTGTCCATGATCGTAGCGAACTCCGGATGGGGCCCTGCATACATCGATTTCTTCACCCACCTGTTCCAGCCGCAGGGCGGGCATCATATGGAATGGAACGGGCTGCACCTCCCCAATTCCTGGCTGCTCTGGATCAACGACGGGTTCATGGTGCTGTTCTTCTTCCTGGTGGGGATGGAAATCAAAAGGGAACTGACGACGGGCGAGCTGGCTTCCATCCGCAAATCGATGCTGCCGGTACTGGCCGCCGTTGGCGGGATGGTGGTGCCCGCGCTCATTTATGTCCTCTTCAACGCCAACACCGATTATCATCAAGGATGGGGCATCCCCATGGCTACGGACATCGCGTTTTCGCTCGGGGTGCTTTCCCTGCTGGGGAGCCGCGTACCGCTGCCGCTGAAGATCTTCCTCACCGCCCTCGCCATCATCGACGACCTCGGCGCCATCCTGACCATCGCTATTTTTTATACGGCGGAACTGCAAACAAATTATTTGCTCGGCGGCGCCGGTATCATCGTATTACTGGTGATTTTCAACCTGCTGAAAGTGAAGCCAACGATCTTTTACTTCATTCCCGGCATCGTGCTGTGGTATTGCATCTTCAACTCCGGCATCCATGCTACCATTGCCGGCGTGCTGCTGGCCTTCTGCATCCCGTTAAGCAAAATCCCGAAGCTGGAACACGCGCTCCACGACCCGGTGAATTTCCTCATCATGCCGCTGTTTGCGCTGGCCAATACCGCGATCGTTTTCCCGGCCGATCTGCTGGGCGCTTTTTCGCATCCGGTGAGTTACGGCATCATGGCGGGGCTGGTACTGGGCAAGCCGCTCGGCATTTTCGGGATGAGCTTCCTGGCCGTGAAGCTCCGCATCGCCAGCCTGCCCGACCAAACCAACTGGAAGCAGCTCTGGGGCGTGGGCATGATCGCCGGGATCGGTTTCACGATGAGTATTTTCATCGCTTCGCTGGCGTTCAAGGAAATCGACATCCAGGTAGTGTCTATCATGTCAGTGATCTTCGCATCGCTGCTCGCATCCATCGCCGGTTTCATTTTTTTACGCGCTTTGAGCAACACACAAAATAAATAGCGACGGCAGCCGTTTATTGGCTACCTGTGTCACCTGTTTCCCGCATCTGTCCCCCTTTGGCATTGTTATTGCAAATGATTCATCGCATGAACAAACGATTCATCTATGCCATTATGTTGCTATGCCTGGCCGGCAGCGCCAGCGCACAGCAGTCGTTGAAAGGTCAAAAGGAAGCCGGCGTACGGCTGGGGCTTCCGCTGGGCGTTACCGGGCGGTATTTCTTCACAGACCGGTCGGCCGCGGAAGGGATCGTAGGATTGTATAACCGCACTTTCACCGTAACGGCATTATGTCAGTATCATTTCGACCTGTCTGCCCTCACCATTCCCGGATTCGGATGGTATGCGGGCGGCGGCGCGCATCTCGGCACCAGAGATATAGACGGCTCCTACCGCTTCCTGGGCGGCGTAGATGGTGTAGCGGGGCTGAATTACAATTTCAGCAATATTCCCCTCAACCTCAGCCTCGACTGGAAGCCTGCCGTTCATTTCGGCAATTCGTCTGACCTGGCGGATTTCGGCGTGTCGGCCCGGTACATATTCGGCAGCAAAAAGTAAATCATCCAAAAACCACCGTTTAATCTAAAATGCACATATGAAAAGGATTCTGTTGCTCTTCGGAGTACTTTCACTGATGATGACCACTTTCGAGGCTAATGCACAACGCAGAAGCGGCGGAGGCGGCAATCCGGCCGATTACAACACCGCGCTGGGCGTGCGTCTCAACCCCTGGCTCGTAGGCTTCACCGTGAAACACTTCATTCAAGGGCCGCATGCCATCGAAGGCCTCGTTACCCACTATTTCAACGGCAACGACGAGCCCACCAACGTTACCTTCACCGGTCTCTACGAGTACCACTGGAGCGTGTTCGGTAAATCCGAATGGAACATGTACGCGGGCGGCGGCGCCCACCTCGGCCTCTGGCGCGACTGGGATTGGGACAACGGCCGCAGGTACGACAAGAAAACCAAAGCCGTGGCTGGTCTCGACGGTATCATCGGTGTGGAGTACACGTTCAAAAAGATCCCGCTGAACCTCAGTGCCGACCTGAAACCGTATTTCAACTTTAACGGTTACAACGACTTCATCGGCGAGCAAATCGGCGGCGTGTCTGCCCGTTACGCTTTCTAAAGCGCATATTCTCAAATCTGTTTGCGGCTGTTCCCGGCAAGGGAGCAGCCGCTTTTTTTGTTATATTGGGGGATATGAAAATCTTGTCCGCCCGGCAAATCCGTGAAGCAGACGCTTATACGATCGCGCATGAGCCTGTAGACAGCCTCCGGCTCATGGAGCGCGCGGCAGCCGCATGCGCGCAATGGCTGATGGATACGTATCGCGGAACCGCCCGCCCCTTCTACATTTTCTGCGGACCGGGGAACAACGGCGGAGATGGTTTGGTCATTGCACGGTTACTGGCAGACAAGGGCTTCAACGTGCAGGCGTGGCTCGTGGCGAAGGGCACCCCTTCGCCCGACAATCTCGCCAACCAGGCACGCGTCCCTTTCCTGCAAACGATTCATGAGCCCGGGGAATTCCCGCCGATGGAAACGCCCGGCGTGATCGTTGACGCGCTTTTCGGGACAGGGCTGAACCGCCCCCTGGAAGGATGGACCGCTGCGATCATCCACCAGATCAACGGCCAGCGCGGGCGGCACGATATTGTTTCCATAGACATGCCTTCCGGGCTGATGGCAGACAAAAGCACGAAAGGGAATCCGTGTATACATGCACGTTATACGCTCACATTCGAATACTGGAAACTGGCGTTGCTGCTGCCGGAGAACGGTGAGTTCGCGGGAGAAACGGTGTTGGTCCCCATTGGCCTGCATCCCGCGTATACGGCGGCGGTGCAGACGGAATACCATCTTACGGATATGGAGATGATCCGGACGATCTACCGGCCCCGCGATCCCTTCGCGCACAAAGGCACTTACGGGCATGCGCTGCTGGTGGCGGGAAGTTACGGGAAGATGGGCGCGGCGGTGCTTTCGGCGAAAGCCGTGATGCGCGCCGGCGCGGGCTTGCTGACGGTGCATGTACCGGGGTGCGGGTACGAAATCATGCAGACCGCTTTCCCCGAAGCGATGTGCGAAACCGAAGAACAGGCCACGTTTTCCGCGCATTTCGACGAGCCCTTCCGCCTGCGGCGCGCCCCGGAATACGATGTGATCGGGATCGGGCCGGGCACCGGCACGGAACCCGCTACCGCCAAAGCCCTGGAACGCTTGCTGGGCCTCTGGCAGGGGCCGATGGTGCTGGACGCCGACGCGCTCAACATCTTGTCGAAATGGCCGTCGCTCCTGCAACTGTTGCCCAAACACTGCATCCTGACGCCCCACCCTAAAGAGTTCGAGCGGCTTTTCGGGGCCACGGGCAATCATTTCGAGCGGCTGGAATTGCTAAGGTCAAAGGCTGCGGAGCTGGAACAATACATCCTGCTGAAGGGGCGGTTCACGGCCATGGCGTGCCCGGACGGGTCGGTGTTCTTCAATCCCACCGGCAACCCCGGCATGGCAACGGCCGGCAGCGGCGATGTGCTCACCGGGATATTAACGGGGCTCCTGGCGCAGGGGTACGCCCCCAAAGCGGCGCTCATCCTCGGCACGTGGCTCCATGGCAAGGCCGGCGATCTGGCCGCCGCCGTGTCCCCCGAAGCCATGATCGCTTCCGACATCATCGGCCACCTCGCCAACGCATATGCCGAAATACAGCAGTAGCGTCCATATTACACTTAAACTAAATATAAGAGACTACTAGTAAAATAAATTCTAATACTTTATCTTCGTCAACCTTGAAAATCATAATCTAAAGCCTTGAAATTTTAAACGGATTAAAAGAGTATGAGTATAGCTTACATTATTCCACTGTTCGGACTGATTGCACTATTATTTACCGCGGTACAGAGCGCCTGGGTTTCCAAACAGGATGCAGGGAACGAGCGGATGCAGGAAATTGCCAGGCATATTGCTGAAGGCGCTATGGCCTTTCTCAAGGCAGAGTACAAGATCCTCACCTATTTTGTGATCATCGCAGCCCTCTTGCTGGGCTACATGGGGTTCTCCCACGAGAATTCCGACTGGACCATCGCGCTGGCCTTTGTTATCGGCGCGGTATTCTCCGCCACGGCGGGTTTCATCGGCATGCGCATTGCCACTAAAGCCAACGTTCGCACCGCACAGGCGGCGCGTACTTCGCTCTCCAAAGCCCTGAAGGTTTCCTTCACCGGCGGCTCTGTAATGGGCATGGGCGTAGCGGGGCTGGCCGTGCTCGGGCTTGGTGGCCTGTTCATCCTCCTCAAAGCCTATTTCGGAGCGGCTCCCAACACCGCCGAAATGGTTAAAACCATTGAAGTGCTCACCGGCTTCTCGCTCGGTGCGGAAAGCATCGCACTGTTCGCACGCGTGGGAGGCGGTATTTATACCAAAGCGGCCGACGTAGGGGCCGACCTCGTAGGTAAAGTGGAACAGGGGATTCCTGAAGACGATCCCCGCAACCCCGCTACCATCGCCGATAACGTGGGCGATAACGTGGGAGACGTGGCAGGTATGGGCGCCGACCTCTTCGGTTCTTACGTAGCCACCGTGCTCGCCACCATGGTACTGGGCAGTGAAGCCCGCGCCATAGACAATTTCGGCGGCCTCTCCCCGATCCTGCTGCCCATGGTGATCGCCGCCAGCGGCATCATCTTCAGCATTCTCGCTACCTTCTTCGTGCGTATCAGCGACAGCGCCGGTCTCAGCACCGGTCCTGTTCAGAAAGCACTGAACATGGGCAACTGGGGCTCCATCGTGCTCACGGCGATCGCCTGCGTAGGCCTCGTGTACTGGATCCTCCCCGCTGAGGCCTTCTACCTGCAGCGCGACTTCATCGGCGGCGACGCACTCCGCGAAGGCGCTAAAGCCATTACGCAAAATGGTGTCATCGGCGCCATCTTCGTTGGGCTCGCCGTAGGTACCCTCATGAGCATTATCACGGAATATTATACCGCTATGGGCAAACGCCCGGTGATGTCCATCATCCGCCAGTCTTCCACCGGCCACGCAACGAACGTAATCGGCGGTCTGGCCGTAGGGATGGAATCCACGCTGTTCCCGACCATCGTACTGGCAGCCGGCATCTACGGCTCTTACGCCTGCGCAGGCCTTTATGGCGTAGCCATCGCGGCAGCGGGCATGATGGCCACTACGGCCATGCAGCTGGCGATCGACGCATTCGGCCCCATCGCCGACAACGCCGGCGGTATCGCTGAAATGAGCGAACTGCCCAAAGACGTGCGCGAAAAAACCGATATCCTCGACGCGGTAGGCAACACCACCGCTGCAACCGGTAAAGGTTTCGCGATCGCTTCCGCAGCCTTGACCGCCCTGGCGCTCTTTGCCGCATTCGTAGGCGTGGCGGGCATTTCCGGGATCGATATTTATAAAGCCGACGTGCTGGCCGGCCTGTTCATCGGCGCCATGATCCCCTTCATCTTCTCCTCCCTCGCCATCCGCGCGGTGGGCGAAGCTGCCATGTCGATGGTGGAAGAAGTGCGCCGCCAGTTCCGCACCATTCCCGGTATCATGGAAGGCACCGGCAAACCGGAATACGACAAATGCGTGGCCATTTCCACCGAAGCATCTATCCGTAAAATGATGCTGCCCGGCGCCATCGCACTGGTTTCGCCCCTGCTGATCGGCTTTATCTTCGGCCCCGAAGTGCTCGGCGGCTTCCTCGCAGGCGCTACCGTGAGCGGTGTGCTCATGGGCATGTTCCAGAACAATGCCGGCGGTGCGTGGGACAATGCCAAGAAATCTTTCGAGAAAGGTGTTGAGATCAACGGCGAAACCTATTATAAGAAATCAGAGCCCCACAAGGCTTCCGTTACCGGCGACACCGTTGGCGATCCTTTCAAAGACACCTCCGGCCCGTCTATGAACATCCTCATCAAACTGATGTCCATCGTATCGCTGGTAATTGCGCCCACCCTCGCTGAAATCCACATCCACAAACAGGAGCCGCCGGTTGCCAAACAGCAGCCCGCACCCGAAGCTCCCGCTAAAGAAGTGGCAGCCGTGAAGTTGTAAAATCACATCATTGCATATCGAAAGCCGGTCTCTTCCAGGGACCGGCTTTTTTTATTCCCGCAAACGGTATTGTTGTTCCCACCCGAAAAACCACCTTTCGAAAAGCCGATTACAGCCTCACCTAAAATATTGAAAGGCAGGAACTTTGAGCCTCGATCAGCCAGAACCGTCATCCTTTTGTTAAACCTAAACTCCTCTCTCATGCAAACCACAAAACAAATCCAGTTGACAGACATAGAACCACATATGGCTGTCCTCCAGGGCTGGCTCCGCGGTAACATCGTGGGCATGTACGCAGGCCTCAAAATGAAAAACGGCAAAGAAACCGATCAGTGTGCCGTTGTGCTGCACGTGGAATACAAAAAATCACCCGACAGGCTGGCGATGGACGGAGATACGCCCATTCCCCCGTTTTTCGAACTGCCTTTTCCGCAATCCGGCGGCGGGCATGTGATGGTGAATGTTCCGACAGACGTGCAGGAGATCGGCCCCATCGAAGTCAAATATCCTGTTCTGGAACGGAAGGTCGGCGACTCCAGTGATTTTGAGCGCCCCTGTCCCGGCGGCTACCAGATCCAGGCCGGCGGGCTTCCGTCGTACGGCACGCTCGGCGCCAACATCAAATACAACAACAAGTACCGGATGATTTCCTGCAACCACGTCATTTCCTGTAACGGGATGTATGAAGATGTGTACCAGCCGGATATGACTGAACAATACTATTACCTGACCAAGGTCACAGATTACATCAAACTCACGACATACCCTACCAAAGACCAGGAGGACCCCTATTACAACACGGTAGACTTTGCCTGGTGCAACATCGCTGCCACGAATGGCTCCCCTGAGATCCAGGACATAGGCGTACCCACGGGTTTCGCCGCTCCGGCCGTGGGTATGGAAGTGAGCTACTTCGGCGCCAGCACGAACGAGGTAACCAAAACATCCATCAAATCAACTACCTACCAGGGTATCATCAATGTGTTCGGCGACCGGTACGCCTGGTTCAAAAACATGATCAACTTAACGGATAGCTACGCCGTTCCCGGAGATTCCGGCGCGGTGCTCGTCAACAACAATATGGAAATCGTGGGCATGCTCCAGTCTATCACGCTTTTGCGCACATTGGCATGCACCATTCCCGATAGTAATGAAGTTTTCGCAGAACGGGAAAATCAAACAGTTTAGAAACTCAGACAGCATACAGATGAATGCGGCGGCGGGGTTCTCCCTGCCGCCAGATTTTACCCCACAGCACACCGTATGAAACTCTTATTGATAGGACAATTCGCTCAACAGACCGGCATGGCGCGCATCACGCAACTGCTCGCGGCCGGCCTCGCCGCCCGGCACGAAATTCATGTGTTCGGGACGGATATATTCCAGAAAGAACCCTTCAAAGGCACATTCCATTTACACTACAATCCGCACCCGGCCGATGTTTTCGGGGAAGGAACGCTCCCCGGGCTCATCGATTCCCTGCAGCCGGATGTGATACTCCTGTATTGCGATATCTGGTTCGCAGAAAGGCATATGTCCGCCATCAGGAAGGCGGCGCACCATTGTCCGGTAACAGGGTACATCCCGGTGGACGGACAGCTCAATCACCCGGAGTTCGCTAAGGGACTGGCGCAGCTCAGTTCTGTGGTGGCTTTCACGGCTTTCGGGAAACGGGTGTTGAAAGATTGCGCCACGCAATTGGGGATAGCGCGCCAGCCGCCGTTCCGCCGCATGGCTGTGATCCCTCATCCGCTGGATGGCGGCCGGTTCCACCCTTTAAGCGGCAGCACGGCCGGCCGGCGCATCGCTGCGCGGGAAGCCTTGTTTCCGGGGAAAGACGAACTGCGCCGGGGCTTTTGGGTGCTCAACGCCAACAAAAACCAGCACCGCAAACGAATCGATCTCACATTGCGCGGATTCGCGGAATTTGCCCGCAACAAGCCGGATAACGTGCGGCTATGCCTGCACATGGCCACCAAAGGCCAGCAAACCGATGTGGAGCAGGAAGCGCGGATACTGGGGATTTTTGACCGGCTCGTGCTAACAGACCCCGGCAGCAAGCATCCCCATTGGCCCGCAGAAAAGCTCAATCTCCTCTACAACGCCTGCGATGTCGGGCTCAATACCGCCATGGGCGAAGGTTGGGGCCTGGTGAGCATGGAGCACGCCGCCACCGGGGCACCGCAGGTATTGCCCGACCATACGGCCTGTACGGAAATCTGGAAAGGCGCCGCCGCCTTCCTGCCCGCCAAACCCCAGGTGTACGGGAATGGCTGGCTCACCGGTGGACTGGTGGAGCCCGCCGCCATCGCGGAGCAACTGGAACGGTTGTACGAAGACAACGGGCATTATCATTCCCTCCTGCAGGCGGGCTTGCGCAATGCTACGCAGGTGGCCTGGTCGCAGGGGGGCGTGGTACGGATGTGGGAACAACATTTCGAACAAATCCTTCTCAGCGATCATGCTAAAATCCAATAATCCATCTGGCGACCCAACCCATTCCACCGCAGGCAGCAACTTCTACCGTTCCGGCCCGTTGATAATGGTCAGCGAAGTGCTGCTGCCCGATGCGGCTAACGGACACAACACCGAAACACCTTACGCATTATGATCGTACAGCTTTGCGGCATGTCTGGCGCCGGAAAATCAGCCCTGGCAAAGTTCGCGGAACACAAACTCCTCGAAAACGGGTATCCCGTGGAAGTGCTCGACGAAAACGACCACCGGCATCATCTTTTTAAAGAATTGGGCATGAGCCTGGAAGACCAGGCGAAAAACATCCGGCGGATGGCATGGCTGGCGAACCGCTTCTCCAGGCACGGCATTTTTACCATCCTTTGTGCCATCAACCCGCTCGATCGCGTCCGGCTCGAAATCCAGTACCAGTACCGTATTGCTGCCACCATCGAGATCGATTGCGCGCTGGAGGAACTGATCCGGCGAGACACGAAAGGGCTGTACAAACGCGCTTACCTCCCCGAGGGGCATCCAGACAAGATTTCCGGTCTTTCCGGCGTAAACGGCGTTTTCGAACATCCCCTCAAGCCAGACCTGATCATCCGCACCCACCAGGAAACAGAATCCGAGTCTGGCCAGCGGCTCTATGAATTTCTCCTGCCCCTGGCGCTGGGAGCGGCGATCAGGTGACAGTTCGCAACGTTCCGACCCAGCCTCCCATCCACCTATTCCCTCCCTTCGAAAATATTTTTGGAGGAAATAAAAATTGCGCTACATTTGTACTGTAATTATAAATATTACAGAATTGATCCGCAGTAAATTCGCCATACACGTTCACATCCTTTCGCTCATGGGCAAATTCCAGGGCGAATGGCTCACCTCCGATTTCATCGCGGGGTCGCTGAACAGTAATGCCGCGCTCGTCCGCAAGGAACTGAGCGAGCTGCGCAACGCCGGGCTCATCGAAAGCAAGGAAGGGAAAAAAGGCGGCTGCCGGCTCGCCAGACCCATGAAAGACATCCTGCTTTCAGATGTTTTCGCCGTCGTGAAGGATGACCATATTTTCGGATATGCTCCCAACCATCCCAACCCCCTCTGCCCTGTGGGCCGCAATATCAATAACGCGCTCGACACGATGTTTACCGGTCTCGATCAAACGATCACCCGCGAGCTATCGAAAATCAGCCTGGCCGATTTCATTTCAAAACTTCTTTAATTTTTTTGATTATAACTGTAACTATTTTACTTACAATTTAAACCACAAATCATATGACACACACTATTCTCGTACTCGGCGCAACAGGATTCGCAGGCAGGCAAGTCGTAAAAGCAGTTGCCGGAAAACCAGGCGTACAGGTGAAAGCCGCTACCCGCTTCCCCGAAAAATATACTGCCCCCTCAGCCAACGTAACCCCGGTACATCTCGTCCAGGAAAACGCCGAAACCTTCGCCCCCGCCCTTTCCGGCGTCGATCTCGTGTTTCTTTCCGCCGTTCCGCTGGACCTGGAAGCCCCCTCCAAACTGCGCCCGTTCATCGACGAAGCGAAAAAGGCCGGCGTGAAGAAAATCGTGTTCCTTTCCGCCATGGGCGTGGAACATGCGCCCGAATCGCCCCTGGGCCAGATCGAGCAGCACCTCATCGCTTCCGGCATTGCCTACAACATCGTGCGGCCCAACTTCTTCATGGAAGTATTTACCGAAAGCCATTTCAGCCCCACCATCCGCGAGCTGGGAAAAATCCTCATCCCCGCGGCCGACGGGAAATGGTCGCTCATCGCCGCTTCAGACATCGCCGCCGTGGCTGCCGAGCTCCTGCTCAACGAAGCACACAACGGCAAAGCGCTGACGCTCACCGGCCCCAAAGCCATCGACAACCACGAAGTGGCCGCCATCATTGCAAAAGCGAGCGGGAAGGACGTTACTTACGAAAACATCCCCGAATCGGCCATGGTAGCGGGAATAATCGCCTCCGGAGCACCGGAAAGCGCCGCCGGGTTTATGTCTTTCCTCATGTCTGGAGTAAGGGACGGGCATTTCGCCCCGGTATCCACCGCCGTGAAAGACATCACGGGCAGTGAGGCCCTGTCGTTCGAATCCTTCGCGGAAGCCAACAAAACCTTCTTCTCCTGAATGGGTCAATAAACCGGAAAGGCCGCACTGCATTGCAGTACGGCCTTTTTTAATGTCTTGTTCGTTAGGTTATCTGGCTTGAAAATCCCTCGGGCTGCAACCGTACTTTTTCCGGAATGCATGACTGAAATGCTGCAGCGACGAATACCCCAGATCGTCGGCGATCTCCGTAAAACTCCGGTTCCCGGAACGGATGAGGCGCTGCGCCTCTTCTAACCGGTGCTCGCTGAGGTAACCGAACACGGTATTGTTGAAAACCTTGCGGAACCCGCTTTTCAGCTTGAACTCGTTCAGCCCTGCCTGCCGGGAAAGGTCGGCCAGCGACAACGGTTCCTGTGCATTGGCCAGGAGCAGATCGCGCGCGTAGCGGATCTTTTCCTCGTCAGACCGGCCGAAAACCGGCTTCTGCTGAAGGCTGCCGTCGTACAATTCGATCTGCTCGCACTGGAGCGCCAGCAGCTCGATAGCTTTGGACTGGAGGAAGAGCTTTTTGAGCCCGCCGGTGAAATGGCAGTTCTTCACTTCATCGATTACCTGCAGCATCCGGTGGGTCATCTGGTAAGCGTGATCGGGGAAAACCGGCCGGTCGAGCTCCACGCTTTCTCCGTACCGCTCCAGCACCGGGCCGTTGTGATAGGCGAGCTCGATGAATCGTTCTTTGAGGAAAGTGAGCGCGAATACATTGATTTCCGGTTGTTTTTCGACGCTCACCTGCTCTTCGGGCTCGGGGCTGTAGACGAGATTATGTTCGTGCTGGCGGGTATGGAAGGTTTTCCGCACGCTTCTGATCTTCGCCGTTACTTCGCCCTTGAGCATGAAATGCATGCCTACGCGCTTGAGGGTGTCGTGGCTTTCCACTTCCAGCTTTTCGCGGATAGACGCCCTTCCGAAACCCATCAGCACCCCGTCGAAACATATCTCGCTGAATTCGGCGTTGCCGGCCTTGAGGTCGAGCTTGTGATGGCGCTCCGTGAGATCACGGCCCTGGTAATATTCGGGGCACATCACGGTTTCATCGTGAAACAAGACTTCTTTGCGTTCGTTTTTGACGGTAAATGGCATAGAAAATCCGTTTTATATAAATTTTAATCCGTTTAATGCAAGCCTGCCAACTTACGAGGTGCGAATTTTGAGGCAAATTAATTCAAAATCGGACCATGATCGGCATCTTCAAAACAAATATCAATACCCAAAAGGAAAAAAACCGGGTGATCCGCGCCTTATCCGGCGAGTTTTCCGCCACCATGTGCACCCTCGACCTCGAGGACTGCGACAAGGTGTTACGGGTGGATTGCCCGCAAATGCAGGAGCACCAGGTGATCTCCTTCGTGCGCGACCTGGGGTACCAGTGCGCCGTTTTGGAATAATGAATCGTACGCGATGATGAAATTCCGCCCTTTCGGCCGGAAAAAACATGATTTCCATCAGATTCCGCCTTCCATAAACGACCATCCCGCCCGTTTCATTTCTTTCCCCCGGGGAAATTTTCACATACACTACTTATTTCCGCCGCCGGCTACTGGAACCAGTAAGGCCTGCGGCGGTTTTCTTTTGTTATGCAGAATTAATTTCCCATCCATAGGGGTATGTTCTATTTTGCACGTCATATGATCGGAAAACAACGGGAATCACCATCCGGAAACGTCTTCCGCCATCACTATAAACTGAAAACCAATATGAAAGCAACAGCCCGACTGCTGAGCACCCTCCTACTTATCTTGTTTGCGACCACTGCAGCGTTGGCGCAACAGCAACGGTATACCATCAGCGGTTACGTTAAAGACGAAAAGTCCGGCGAATCCCTCATCGGCATTTCCATCGGCAAACCCGGCACTTCCATAGGCACCGTTACCAACGAGTACGGTTTTTATTCCCTCACCCTGCCGGCGGGTAAGCACGACATCCAGTTCTCCTATATCGGCTATCAACCCCAGAAATTCACCCTCGACCTTACCGCCAACAAGCGGATGGACATCCGTTTGGGCCAGGCAGACCGCCAGCTGAGCGAAGTGGTGATTTCCGGCAAGCAACAGGAGAAGAACATCAATACCCTCAATACCAGCCTGAATAAGCTCGATATCGCGGAGATCAAGAAACTGCCCACTTTCATGGGTGAGGTAGACGTGATCCGCACGATCCAGACATTGCCCGGTGTTAATACCGTGGGCGAAGGCGCCGCCAGCTTCAACGTGCGCGGCGGCAACGGCGATGAAAACCTCATCATGCTCGACGAAGCGCCCGTTTACAACTCCACCCACATGCTTGGTTTCTTCTCCGTTTTCAACCCGGACGCGGTAAAGAACATTAACCTCATCAAAGGCGGGTTCCCCGCGGAATACGGCGGCAGAACGGCTTCCGTGCTCGATATCAGGATGAAGGACGGTAACAACCAGAAATTCGGCATGACGGGCGGCATCGGGAATATCTTTAGTCGCCTGGCGCTGGAAGGGCCCATCCAGAAAGACAAATCCTCCTTCATCATCGCCGGCCGCAGATCGTATATGGACGTGCTCATGAAGCCTTTCCTCAAGGGCGACATGAAAGATACCAAGCTCTATTTCTACGACCTCACGGCCAAAGTGAACTTCCAGCTGGATAAGAACAACAGTCTTTTCGTGAGCGGGTATTTCGGCCGCGACGTGTTCGGTTTCGGGAAAGAAGCCAACATGAACTGGGGCAACAACACCGCATCGCTGCGCTGGAACCACATCTTCAACAACCGCCTGTTCATGAACCTCACCACTTACTATACGAAATACGATTATAGCCTGCGGTTCACCAGCGACGAGAAATCCACCACCGACCAGGAGTTCAGCTGGAAATCGAACATCATCAATTACGGCGTGAAACCTGCCTTTACTTACTACCTGAATTCCAGCAACACGCTGCATTTCGGGGTACAGGGCACTTATTATACCTTCAAGCCCGGCAGTACGCTTTCCCGCCAGGATGCGGATGAGCACCGGATCGTGCTCAAAGACAAGAACGCCCTGGAAGGCGCGCTCTATCTCGATCACGAATGGAAAGCCGGCAACAAGTTCGGCATTCAATATGGCTTGCGGCTCTCCGGGTTCCAATACATGGGCAAAGGCACGGCGTATTATTATGCAGACACGGTAGCGGGTACACGTAAACGCTTCATCGGTTCGCAGGATTACGAAAGCGGCAAGAAGATCGCGGATTACTATTTCCTCGAGCCCCGCCTTTCCGCGCGCTACGCCGTTAACTCCACTTCAGCCATCAAAGCGGCTTTCAGCCGTTCCGCACAATACATGCACCAGCTGAGCAATACCGCTTCCCCGACGCCGGTAGACATCTGGACACCTGTTTCCAACAACGTGAAACCGCAGTTGACAGACCAGGTTACGGCCGGGTATTTCTATAACGCCCCCGGCGATAAATTCGAACTGTCGGCCGAGGTGTTTTATAAATCCATGAAAGACCAGCTGGACTTCATCGATAACGCCGACCTGAACCTCAACGAGTTCATCGAAGCCGACCTCCTCAACGCGAAAGGCCGCGCTTACGGGCTGGAGCTGTATGTGAAAAAAGACATCGGCAATACCACAGGCTGGATCAGCTATACCCTGAGCCGTTCCGAGCGCAAAACGCCGGGCCTGAGCATGAACGAATGGTTCATCAACCGGTACGATCGTACCCACAACCTGAACATCGTGGCCAGCCACGAATTCACGAAGCGCGCGAGCATGAGCGCCAACTGGATGTTCGCATCCGGTACACCGGCTACTTTTGCAGACAGCCGCCTCGAGTTCCAGGACTGGGATATCCCCTACAATACCACCGAAAAGCGCAACAACTACCGCCTCAAGCCCTTCCACCGTCTCGATCTTTCGTTCACGTACAAGGGCCGCCAGCTGAAACGCTGGAAAGGCGAATGGGTGTTCAGCCTTTACAATGTGTATGCCCGGAGAAACGCCTATACCGTGTATTTCCGGCAGAACCCGGACGATCCTTCCAAGAAGGAGGCCGTTCGCCTGAGCATCATCGGGTCCATCATCCCCGGTATCACTTATAACTTCAAATTCTAATCTCCAAGCATGTATCATATGAAAAGGAACCTCACCGCCATCGCCCTTCTGTTCGCCGCCGCCGGATTCACCGCCTGCGAAGACACGATCGATCTCGACGTACCGAACGGAAAGACCTTCACCGTAGTGGACGGCTGGATCACGGACGTGCCGGGGAAACAGCAGATCCGCCTGACCACCACCGTCCCTTACACCAGCCAGGGCACCGCCCCTGCCGTGAGCGACGCGAAGATCACGGTAACGGACATCACCGCTAACAAGACTTACAACTTTACATATGCCGACGGCGTGTATAGCTACGACCCCGGCGCCGGCCAGAAGATCGGCGAAGTGGGCCACGTGTACAAGATGCGGCTGGAACTGAAGGAAGGCATTTTCGAAGCGATGGACACCCTGAAACGCGTGCCCGTCATCGATTCCATCGCCGCCGATTTCAAAACGAAAGAAGAAGCGATTTCCGGGAAGGAAGGCTTTTTCGCCCGGTTCTACGCCAAAGATCTCGCAGGTGCGACCGACTGGTACTGGGTGCGCAGCTACCGTAATTCGCTGCAAAGCCGCGTGGAAGACATTTTTACCATCGACGGTTCCTACGCCGAAGATGTGGCTGACGGGCTGAACTTCATCCAGCCCATTGCGGAGGGGATCACCGATTACGACAAGCCCTTCCTGGAAGGCGAGAAAGTGATCGTCCGCATCGCATCCGTCACCAAGCGGAGCCACGCTTTCCTCGACCAGGTGCAGCAGCAGATCGACAACGGCGGGCTGTTCGCCAAAATCCTGGAAAACGTGCCTACCAACGTGCTGAACACCGACAAAAACGCGAAGGGACGTGTGCTCGGATGGTTCGGGACTTCGGCGGTATCGTTCAAGGAAAAGACCATGCATAAATAACGATTATCAACCTACAGTTCACCCCGTAAAAACAACAAACATGAAAAGATCAGGTAAGCGCCTGCTGCTTGCCCTGGCCGTGCTTTGCACTATGCCGGCACTCGCGCAGGAAAAAATCGAAAGTCTTTCCCGCGGCGGAAAGGTAAGAGTGGGCGGCTTCGGCGCCCCTACCATCAAATTCACGACGTTCGACGATCAGATGGGCGTGCTCCTCGGCGGTTACGCCGGCGTGATGCTCAATAGCCGGCTCATGCTGGGAGCGGGCGCCTACGCGCTGGTCAACAACATCGAAGCGCCCCGCCCCGATCCCGCGGGTCCGGCATTATACTGGAACATGTGGTATACGGGTTTTGTGCCGGAGTATACCATCAAGGGCAACAAACTCGTTCACCTCGCCGTGGGCGCCCTCGTGGGCGGCGGCGGCGTCATGAAGAACGAAAGGTATAAAAGCTGGGACGAATTCGAATCCATCGGCTACAGCAGCTTCTTCGTGGGCGAGCCCCACGTGAACCTGGAGCTCAATATCACTTCCTACCTGCGGCTCGGCATCGGCGGATCGTACCGGTTCGTCCGCGGCTCCGGAACGGAAGGCATTACCGACGAGAAGCTGAGCGGCCCCTCCGCCCACTTCACCATCAAGGCCGGCCGCTTCTAAGGCCCGGTCACTGGCGGATCATCTTTTACGGCGGGAACGGCCTGCACGGGAATTTTTATTAACTTTTGGCAAAAGGAATAAACCGCGCACACTTCCCTTACCGTTAAAGATGATCCGTTTTTTATGGAGTTGATACATTTCGCCATACCTGGTTTTATCCTGCTCATCACCGCGGAAGTCATATTTTCGGCGGTCGAAAAGCGGGACCTCTACGAAACGAAAGACGCCGCCAGCAGCATCGCCATGGGCCTGGGGAACGTCATCATCGGGCTGTTCACCAAAGCCGTCATCTATCTCATTTACAGTTTCGCCTACGAATTCCGTTTTTTTACCCTCGACGCCACGGTTTGGTGGGTCTGGATCGTTTGTTTCTTTGCCGACGACCTCACCTATTACTGGTTCCACCGCTGCAGCCACGAGATCCGGTATTTCTGGGCTTCGCATGTGGTGCACCATTCCAGCCGCCGCTACAATCTGGCCACTGCGCTCCGCCAAACGTGGACGGGCAACCTGAGCGGGGCTTTCCTCTTCTGGATATGGATGCCCCTGGCCGGTTTCCACCCCGCCATGATCATGGCCATGCAATCCATCAGCCTGCTGTACCAGTTCTGGATCCATACCGAAGCCATCTGGAAGCTCCCCCGGCCGCTGGAGCTCATTTTGAACACCCCGTCGCACCACCGCGTGCACCATTCCTCCGAGATCAAATACCTCGATCGCAACCATGGCGGCGTCCTTATTATATGGGACCGGCTGTTCGGCACCTTCCAGCCCGAGGAAGAAAGGCCGGTGTATGGTTTGACGGTCAATATCAATACCTATAATCCCCTCCGCATCGCCACGCACGAATGGGCGGCCATCGGGCGCGACCTCCGCCGGGCCCGCACCTGGAAGGAAGCATGGATGTACGTTTTCGGGGCGCCGGGATGGGATGTGGACGGAAACGGGAAAACGGCCAGGGCCCTCCGCCGGTCACTCGATACTTCCTCCCATCCTGCCCAAAACCTGCCGCTCATCCAAAAATGATCATGGATATTTTGCATTTACGAAAACTATCGTACATTTGATTACGAAGAAATTCGTACAAAGGAGAGATATCATGGAAAACAAGGCTAATAACAAGAATGTACGTCCAACCGAAAGCGAGCTGGAAATCCTTACGATCCTCTGGGAGCGCGGGGCCAGCACGGTGAGGGAAGTGCATGAGATCCTGGAGAAGCAGAAGGAAGCGGGTTACACCACTACCCTGAAGCTGATGCAGATCATGCACGACAAGGGCTTGCTGCAGCGGGATGCAAGCGCGAAGACGCACATTTATGAAGCTGCCATTCCCAAGGAAGAAACACAGGCGCAGTTGCTGAAAAAGATGATCGACACGGTTTTTTCCGGTTCTGCGTCACAACTCGTTATGCAGGCCCTCGGTGGCCATCGCTCCTCGCAGGAGGAACTCGACCGCATTCGTGAATATTTGAACGAAATCGATCAAAAACAGTCGAAATAATTGTTTTATGCACTCGTTACTTCCTTTTACCGACCTTATCCAGGCCTTCGGCTGGACGATCCTGCACTCGTTCTGGCAGGGTTGCTGTGTCTTTCTCAGCCTGCGCATCGTGCTGTGGCTCTGGCCACAGGCCGGCCCGTCTATCAAATACCATCTCTCCTTTTTGTCATTGACAGGTATCGCAGGATGGTTCGGCGCCACGTTTGCCACGCAGTTGGGATCGATCCGGGAAGCTTCCGAAACGATGGTAGCGGTGAACGGCGGGATGAGTGCCCTGCCGGCCAACGTACCCATGGCTTTCGCCAGCGCACCGGCGCCCGCTGAAGGCCTGAAAGCCGCGCTCCCGGGAATGGAAGCGTACTTTCCCCTCCTGGTCGGCATTTACGTGGTGGGAGTAACGGTGATGACCATACGCCTCTGCATCGACCTGGCACAGCTGAAAACGCTGCGCCGCCAGGGGTTGACGCAACTCGGCCCCGTTTGGGAAGAACATCTCGCTGCCCTCGCCCGCAAGATGGGCATCGGGAAAAAGGTTGGGCTCTTCATTTCCAGGCATCTGCAGGTGCCGGTGATGATCGGGTTCCTGAAACCGGTGATCCTCCTCCCCACGGCCATGGTCAACAATCTGAGCCCCGAGCAGCTGGAAGCCATCCTCCTGCATGAGCTCGCCCACATCAAACGCAACGATTATCTCCTGAATATCTTCCAATCCATTGTAGAAACGATCCTTTTCTTCAACCCGTTCGTATGGTGGATTTCCCGCAACATCCGCCTGGAACGCGAACATTGCTGCGACGACCTCGTGCTCGCCAGCACCGTTCAGCCCATGCACTACGCCAAAGCCCTGGTGGCACTGGAAGAATTCCGCCTTACCGTGAACCCGATGGCAATGGCTGCCGCGCATGACCGGCAACATTTATTTCATCGCATCAAACGCATCATGGAAATGAAAACAAAACATCTCAACTATAGCCAGCGATTCCTGGCGCTCCTGATCATCGTCACCGGCCTGGTCTCCATCGCCTGGCTGACGCCCGACAGCAAGCGCAGCAAAAAGGAAAAGAAGGCGGAAACCACCGCCCTCGCCGCTCCTGCTCCCAAACCTGCGATCACTTCAGCGCCTTCATCTTCGCCCGCTCCGGCCGCCGTTAGCGACCTTTGCGCCACAGACACGATCGTGCCCGATTTCATCACGGAACCGGAACTGCCCGTTCCTCCCGTTCCGCCCGCCCCTCCTTCCGCCCCCATTCCGCCCGCATCCACACCCGCACCCCTGGCATTCGCCGGCCCGGTACCTCCCGTTCCGCCCATGCCACCCACTCCCGCCATGCCGCCCACTCCTCCCACACCGATGTTCTACTCATCCGGTGGCAACGGGATCGTGTTCGACAGGCGCGGTGGACAGGTGACCTTTTATTCCCCCGGCGACACCGTTGTCCCCGGTGGGCGTATCAAGATCATCGACAAAAACGGCAACCAGAAAACCTATAACTCGATAGACGATATGTCTGCCGAAGAACGGAAACAGTTCGAGGAAAGCTACATCCAGCTGCAGAACCGGAACTTCAACTACAAATACAATGAGGATTTCAAATTCGACAAGCATTTCAAGTTCGATTCCAGCTTCCGCTTCAACGACGCCGATATAAAGCTCATGCAGGTCAACGCCCTCAAGACGCTCCAAAACCTCGATTTGTCCAAACTCCAGGTCAACCTCGACGCGTTGTCGGATATGAAATGGGAAAACCTCGACGAGAATGTGCGCAAAAACCTGAAAAAGGAAGACTGGGAAAAGATTATCAAAGACACGCAAAAGAATTTGAAGAAGATCGACTGGAAAAAGCAGCAGCAGGAAATCAACAAGGCTATCGAGCAGCTGAAAAAAGAAGAACTGAAATACCACAAGGAAGTACAGAAATACCGGAACGACCAAACCCGTTTCAAAGCCGAACAGTTGAAATATCAACGCGATGTGGCCCGCTACCAGGGCGAAGCCCGGGCAGAATCCGACCGTGCGCTCGCGGAGCATCATAAAATCGTCAGGGACCAGCGTTTTGCCGCCGAAGCAGCCGTGCGCGACCAGCAACGCGCCGTCCGCGAGCACGAGCGCGCCGTCAAAACCCACGAGCGCGCCGTTGCCAGAGCCGAAGAAGCCCGTGAACTGACCGAGAAAAACAGGGCTACCACCCGCGTGTACAACGATCTGCTGAAAGCCATGGAGTCCGATAAGCTCATCGACCGGGAATCCGGATACAACATCGAAAAGAAGGGGGAAGATCTCTTCATCAATGGTAAAAAACAGTCAGACGACATAAAAAACAAATACAAGCAATATCTCAAAAACGATAACGTTACTATTAAAGGGGATAAAACGAACCTCCAGATCCATGCGCGGGATAACGAAAATTAAGCGCAGGGAGGCTCTTTACCCACTCATGTAACCATTCTCCGCCATTCTAATGCAAATTCCCGCTGCCGGTTCCGGTGGCGGTTTTTTCTTATATTTGCCCCTCGTTTATTCATTATTCAAAAACCCGCAGATATGCCGTCTTTCGATATCGTGAGCAAAGTTGACCTCCAGACGCTGGACAACGCCATCAATACCGTTAAAAAGGAAATCAACAACCGGTACGATTTTAAGGGCTCGCCGGTGGAAATCGACCTGGACAAGAAGGAAATGACCTTGAAGCTGGAAGTGGAAACCGATATGAAACTCTCCCAGGTGGTAGACGTGCTGATCAGCCGGAGCATGCGCCAGGGCCTCGCCGCCGAGATTTACGACCTCAGCAAGGAACATTACGTGAGCGGAAAGGTGGTGAAGAAGGAAGTGCCCGTCCGCAACGGCATCAAACAGGACGATGCCAAGAAAATCGTGAAACTGATCAAGGATTCCGGGCTGAAGGTACAGGCCGCCATCATGGACGACATCGTTCGCGTAACCGGCAAGAAAATCGATGATTTACAGGACGTTATCCAGAAAATGCGCGAATCCAATCTGGGTATCCCCCTCCAGTACGTGAATATGAAAAGCTAAATTTTTCTTTGCTTATTTAAAATATTGCGCTACCTTTGCGCTCTGTATTTATTAACTTATTGATATGAAACAGGGAATTCATCCGGAAAATTATAGATTCGTAGTGTTTAAAGACATGTCCAACGGGGACAGCTTTCTGAGCAAATCCACTACTCCCACCCGCGAAACCATCACCTGGGAAGACGGGAACGAGTATCCGCTGATCAAGCTGGAGATCTCCAACACTTCTCACCCGTTCTATACCGGTAAGAACGTGCTGGTGGATACTGCAGGCCGTATCGACAAATTCAACAAACGTTACAAGAAAGACGCCAAATAAGGCTATTTCAGCATATTTTTACTGGTCCCGCCGAGAGCATTCGGCGGGATTTTTTTATTTTAGCCGGTATATGGACCGTCATTACATCCTGTTTGATACGCCCGAGCGTGACGAACTCTACCCCTTCACCCACACCCGGCCCGTCGCGGACATCCGCACGGGCATCCTCACCATTCGGGAAAAGTGGGAAAAATGGCTCGAAACCGGGCCGCTCAGCAGTTTTACCGCTGAATACCTCCAGGCGAAGTTCCCCCTGCAGAAAGCCCCGCCAGGCACGGTTACCGTCCTGTTGAACGGGCACCTCCTCCCATCCGCCGACCTTGTCGGCACCATTTCGGCCATGGAGCCGGGGCAGGAACTGTACAAGAACGGCAGATTGCTGGCCAAGCTCATCAGCGGCGACGATTTCTTTGCGCCCGCTACGCTGGTGCGGCTCGAATTCGAGGGAGACATCCGGCGGGTAGACCGGCCCTGGGACATTGTGCAGCATAACGACGCCGCCCTGCGCGACGATTTCGCGCTGCTGACGAAGGGCCGGAAATCGGCCCCGGTTTCCCCGACCAACCAGGTGGTGAACCCGGAGCAGATTTTTCTGGAACCCGGCGCCAGGGTGGAATGCAGCGTGCTGAACGCTGCTACCGGGCCCATTTATATCGGCAAAAACGCCGAGGTCATGGAAGGGAACCTCGTGCGGGGGCCTTTCGCCATGGGCGAAGGCGCCGTACTGAAGATGGGGAGCCGTATTTACGGGGCTACTACGCTGGGGCCGCGGTGCGTGGCCGGCGGGGAGATCAAGAATACCGTGTTTTTCGCCCATTCGAACAAGGGGCACGACGGCTACCTGGGCGATGCGGTGATCGGCGAATGGTGCAACCTGGGCGCTAATACGAGCTGTTCCAACATGAAGAACAATGCCCGTGAAGTGCGGATATGGATGGAAGCGAAGCAGGAATATTGGTCTGCGGGCACGAAATGCGGTGTGCTGATGGGCGATTTCAGCAGATGCGGAATTAATACCATGTTCAATACCGGGACCGTCGTGGGTGTGAGCTGCAACGTGTTCGGCGGGAATTTTCCGCCGAAATACCTCCCCTCCTTCAGCTGGGGCGGTGCGGGGTTGACGGACAGGTACCGGCTGGAAGAGGCGCTCCGCGACGCGGATGCCTGGATGCGGTTGAAGGGTGCCGGGCTGCAGGAGGCCGACCGGGAAATTCTGACCCGAATATTTCGGGGATAAATGCGTATTTTTCGCGCCACTTATCAAAAGCATCGTAAAATCATGAGAAAGAAGATCGTAGCAGGCAACTGGAAGATGAACCTGACCCTCGCGGAAGGCGAGCAACTGGTGAACGACATCCTGGCCGCCGGCATCAACTTACCCGAAGACCAGGCAGTGGTGATTGCCCCGCCTTTTCCGTATGTACAGAAGGTGAAACAGCTCACCCGTAACTATCCCGGCATTTTCGTGGCCGCGCAGAACTGCGCCAGCGAGAAATCGGGCGCATATACCGGCGAGGTGTCTGCAGCCATGCTGGCTTCCGTAGGTATCGACTACGTGATCCTCGGCCATTCCGAGCGCCGGGAATATTTCAATGAAACGAACGCGCAGCTGGCGAAAAAGATCGACCAGGTACTGGCGAACAGGCTGAAGCCCATCTTCTGCTGCGGCGAGCCGCTGGAAGTGCGCCAGGCCGAAACGCAGAACGCATATGTGGCGAAGCAGCTGGAGGAAAGCCTGTATCACCTGGATGCGGAAGCGTTGAAGAACATCGTGATCGCGTATGAGCCGATCTGGGCCATTGGCACGGGTTTAACGGCCAGCGCGCAGCAGGCGCAAGACATGCACGCGTTCATCCGCGCGCAGATCGCCGCGAAATACGGACGGGAAGCGGCTTTGGGGCTGTCGATCCTGTACGGCGGCAGTGCGAAGCCTTCCAATGCGGCGGAGCTGTTTGCTTCTCCCGACGTGGATGGCGGCCTGATCGGCGGTGCGTCGCTGGTGGCGGCAGACTTTACTGCGATCATCAAGAGCCTGTAATAAATTATAAGATATGGTGGCTGAGGGGGTTATGCCTTTCAGCCATTTTTTTTAGTATTTTTTGCTAACTTTTTTAGTATTTGCCATTTTTCTTCCTATATTTGTATTGTGAAAGGAGGAGCTGTTATCACGCTGCTGTACATGATAACGGTTATTTCGAATTGATGATTGCAAAATCATAATGACATGGAACAGGAACAGGAAGTATTACATGATTACATGCTGGTGGTGCATCCGGACGCTCAAACGGTCCAGGATGTGAGCATGTACAAGCATTTGATCGCGGAGGAATTGGGATCGGCTCCCGGTTCATTTACGCAGGCGCACATTGCGCTTTTCAGGTCGGAATTTCCGGAGCGTTACGAGCAGGTGTTCGTGACGATGCTGGAGGGGCTGGTGGCGAATCAATCAGCCTTTACGGTGTATACCTCCCGGATCGACCATGCCCGTCAATCGAACGGCCGGCATATGTTTTATGTGAACGTGGCGAATCCGAAGCCGCTGGAGGATTTGCACAAAAAAGTGCTGACCGCCTTCGAGCTGGAGCCGGCGTCTTACCGTCCGCATATTGCGCTGGCGCGGTCGTTGCCGCCGCATCAGTTCACGCAGTTGTCGCCCTATCTGTCGGGTAAGGTGTTTGTCCGCAGTTTTCATTGCCACAGTTTCAGTTTGATGAAACGTGCGGCGGGTAGCGACCGGTACGAACTGGTACGCGAGTTCACGTTCGGCAAAGAGGTCCCTTCGAGCAATCCGCTGTTTCACCGTGCTGCCTGATGTCTTTCCGCAGGTATTGCGAAGAATATGATCGATATGATCGCGCAATTGCTGGTAATGAGAAAACATTTCCGAACGACTGTCAAACGACTATAAATAGCTGAAAGACAACCGGTAATAACCGGGATACAACTGAAACAACTAAGAAACAAAAGGGGCTCGCCTTACAGGCGTTCCTTCAAAATATTGCTGTAGAAGGTGTTACTGCGGAAAATATTGCTGTTAAAGATATTTTTTAGAGTCAGTATCATTTAGTTACGGGTCGGGCGTTTATCACCCGGCCCCTTCTACCCTACGCATCTACTTACGACCCATCCGATTCAGGAAACGAACCCTTGCATTCGCATGCTATTGGCATGCACCGGTAATATATGGAAAATGGGATCATCGGCTGATATGCCTGGTGCCAGTACGTCGTCGTCAACGCGATGTGCCGGTTGCCGGAGGCATCTGGCGGGATTCGTGGGGCTGTGTGCCTGGGGCGCGCCTGGCCCCCAAGTTCGCCATAGGCGCCCGTGGTACCAAAGGCATTCAGACATGCCCTGGATTCCCCGGTACGGCTGGTTTCTGGGCTTGCATGGGTGCTTGCGAGACCAAAGGCCCTCAGACATGCTTTTGGTGTTTGCATGGGTGCTTGCGAGACCAAAGGCCTTCAGACATGCTTTTGGTTTGCCTAATTACCTGGTTTGCCCGGAACGGCTGATCTCCAGGACTGTCCGGGCATGCCCGGGTACCTGTAGTACCGCCAGCCACCCAGGCAGACACAAAATACGCCAGATAGCCGGCCCCACGGCGCCGCGCCGCTGAAATCCTGCCGGAAGGCAGCTTTCCGCGGCTCCGCCCGGCAACCCGGGCGCCCGTACGTCCGTAAACGAAACAGTATCAATCAGGATATTTCCGGCCGTTGGGTTAAAACCCCACAGTTGGATCATTTGTCCCGTGTAAATTTATTATCTCATGGAATGGGTACCGATCAAACCGACTTACAGACCACCAGGCCATCTGCCTTCATCCGCAGAGCAAACCGTCTTTTCCTGGCTCAGCCGCGCCGGCTTCCAGCTGGAAATGCTCCGCAGAAGCGTAGAACCGCCTGTCACCGAATACTTTTACTTTCATCCATCCAAATACATACAGATCCACATGGTAGAAGATCCTGAAACCGGCCTGGCCCGTTTCTTTATCTTCTACCCCGGCGGACGGACCCTCGCAGCCTCCGGCATCCCGGAGCTGAAAGCCACCATCGCCGCCGGGTAAACCACCCCGCAAACGAAATTGTTATTTTATAAAATCGATCCCGTAGTTATGTTGCACAAAGAAATCGTAGTCAAAGGAATGGTACAGGGCGTTTATTTCAGGGCCACCACCCGATCCGTTGCCGTAGGCATGGGCCTCACCGGCGCAGTCAAAAACCTGCCCGACGGCCATGTATGGATCGTTGCGGAAGGGCCCAAAGACGCGATGGACGAATTTATCAGCTGGTGCCGCATCGGCCCCTCAGGCGCCAAAGTCACCGGGCTCGACATCATCGACGGCCCCTTGCAGCACTTTAAAGACTTCAGTATCCTGCATTGATTTTTTCGTATTGCTTCCTCATTCACATTCTCTACAACTCTTCACCCGCAAGAGTTACAGCAACCTGTCGAAATGTTTTTTGCTCCCGTTGGGCCACTGCCCAGCGGAAAAAAGAAATAATTCGATGATCTTGAACCTTTAGGAAGCAAACTAAAAATGTCAACCCAGGCCCCGGATATATTGCGCCTTTTCGGCACCAACCTCCGCCGGATCAGAAAGGAAAGAGGCTTTAGCCAACGCGAGCTCTCTGCACGTTGCAACGTCGACAATGCAGATATTTCCCGTATGGAAAACGGCGAGATCAACGTCACCCTTCGCACACTGTCGCAATTGGCAGACGCGCTCGAAGTAGCGATCCTCGAACTGCTGGCCGACCGCAAAACATAAAAAAAGCAGGACGACCGTCCTGCTTTCCATTTTTAAAATGTATGATACACCCCAATCAGAGTATATGTAATTTCTTCATCAGTTCCTTATCCAGCGCAGCTTTCGGAACAATCACATTGATCGTGTTCACCGCAAAGTAAGGCTCGGAAACATACAGGTAACCATCGAATTTGGACCCCGTTCCCCAGGAATTCTTCACGATGAAAAAGCGTTTATCGCCTTTCCCTTTCCCGATCCCCGTGATGTGCATCAGGTGATCGTCTTGCGTAACCAGCTTCTCGAACAGCTCCTGGCGGTATTCCGGCGTAACGTCTACTTCCGGAATGGCCGGGTTGGGCTGCTTGCGGTCCATCAGGCTATCGTACTTCGGGCTTAGGGCGTAACCGCCGTTATGCGCGAACCCACGATTGCTCACATCCGCATCCCACATCACCGTATATCCTTTCTGCACGGCATTCCAGGTAGCGCCGATCAATTCGTTGAGGGCCACATTGTAGAAGCTGCCGTTGGCATGGTTATCAGGTAGCTCCAGCACGAAGGAAGTATAGTAAGGATGATGCGTGAACGAGGTGAGGCTCACATAATCAGACGGACTGAACTTCACCACTTTCGTCGCGTATTCCTGCGGCGTGTATGTTTTACCGTTATACTCGAATTTCGCGGGCGGCGCCTGGCCCATGTAATGGTCCATCAGCGCGGTGAAGCTCTGCTCCCACTTCGGATCTATCGGCCGGCGGGCCAGCAGCGTGTCCAGGAACTGTTTCAGGGTATCGGCCATCTTGCTGTGGTTCAGCTCGTTCTGACCGGGCAGTTTCCCGCTGTACACGGATTCCGGCATCAGGCCGTAGGTCCCGGCGGCGATGAGCACATCGTGGCCCAGGCCCCCTTCCCCGAACTGCGCGGCGCCCTGGCGCTTCACATAGTTACGGGCCTTCATCAGGTATACATTCCGTACCACGAACATTTCAGACAGATCGGGCCTGGCGTCGGCACCAGCTTTCATGCACTGGCTTTCGATGAGCGATACCGTGCTGAAACACCAGCAGGTACCCGTCATGCCCTGGCTCTTCACGGCCGTGGCGGCGTTGTTCTTAATCACGGTCAGCTCCTGTGCGGGCGGATTGGCGATACTCCGGGGCGTTTCCTGTGCGGCGGCGGCCAATCCTGCTACCAGCGCAACACCCGTCAAAATTTGTAGTCTCATAAGCAGCATGGGTATTTAACGCTAAAATACGAAAGCCGGATCAGTTTTCATGAGAAACGCGCCCGCTGCCGGAAACCGACTGCTCTACGATCGCATTACCCTTGTACCGCACGCTTCCGCTACCGGAAATGGCGATCTCGAGTTTTTTGCTCACGTTCACAAAAGCTTTGCCCGAACCGGAAATGGCGATTTCCGCTTCCTGGGCCGTCATCCCCGGGGCATCCACGTCGGCGGACCCGGAAATCGCTACTTCGGTTTTGTCTGCCTTGCCGGCCAGCCTTACTTTACCGTTGCCGCTCATGGCTACTTCGAGCTTTTCGTAATCGAGGTCGAGATCGGCTTCGCCGATGCCGCTCAGCGCCACTTCCAGCTTGTCGCCTTTCAGTTTGCCGTCCGATTTGAAGGTCACTTTACCGCTACCGGCCAGTTCGGCGATCTCGGGATTGGTGATCCATACGTTCACCTGCTTGCTGGGCCGCACGTCGGTATGCTGCTTGTAGCGGATCTGGAGCTCGTTCGATTTGAATTCCAGTTCGATCAGCGGCAGGATATTCTCGTCTGCCTCGATTTCGATGGAAGCCTTGCTGCCCTGGCGTATCTGCACATTGAACTGTCCGGAAACGCCAAGCTCGGTGTACGATTGGGAAACGGTACGGGTTTCTTTTTTCATGTTGCCGTTACCGGTAACTTTGGAGCGTTGGGCCGTTGCGGTAAGGGCAAAGGTCAGGAGGGCCGCTCCGAAGAGCGCGACAAATTTTTTCATTTGGGTCATGATTTTGTGTTGATGGACAAATTGGATTAATCCTCTTCAACTTTGACGTCGCAATGTTTACCGTTCACGGAAATGAGCGGAGATGCTTCGCCGGCGTTGGATGTTATGGCGGAATAGGAGAGGTTTCCTTTGTTACGGTTTTCGCTGACATGCTTGAACACAAAGCCGTCGGCACTGAAATTCCCGTTCTTGATCTCGGCCCGCACGCGGAACGGTGTGCCCGATTGCATGCCCAGCTTTAGATCCGTGTAATTGATATCGGCATTCAGGGATTTGAAGTTCTTGTCGACCTTCCTGATCTTGACATTGCCGTAGTTGGCGCTGATGATGGCACTGGATCCCAGCCCTTCCATCTTCACATCGGTATAATTCGTCCGGAGCACCACGGTGCCGATGTTTTTGAATTTAATCTCGTCGTAATTCGACTGCACTTTCATTTCGCTCACATTGCCGAAACTGTGACTGCTATAGTTCGAAGTGATATTCACTTCGCTGGCACTCTCGCAGTTCAGCGATGAATAGTTCGACTGCACGGTCAGCACGTCCGTTTTACCGATTCGGGCTTTGTTGGTGTAGTTGATGCTGAGAAACAGGTTCCCCGCTTCGGCCACGTCGATGAAGCCGTAATTCACTTTCAGGTTGGAAGGGAAAGGCAGCTTCCGGGCGATCACGTCCCCGAAATTGCTGTCGATGTTCATCGCTTTCAGTTTCGACGGCACATACACATCGATGTCGATATTGACGTAATCCTTATTGTCTTTCTTGTTGCTGAACCAGCGGGAACCCGGGTTGGACGAGGCCGTGATATTGACGCTGTTCCCCGACTCCATGGCTCTCACATCGATCGTTTCGGTCATCCGCTGCGCCTGCTCCTTGTCTTTCCCGAAGCCGGTAACGGTAATGGTGGTTTTGCAGACGGGCTTGTCCCAGATATACACCGTCACCTTACCGTATTTGGTGTTGACGTTGACGCTGGAGTTGGCGCTTACGTTGAATTCCTTGACGATGACGACTTTATGTTCCTCATCGCCTTTCGCGGCGAATGCGAAAATGGGACAGAGTAAAAGAAAAAGTATGGTAGATTTAGAGAACATGTTTTTCAGTTGAAGTTGAAGTAGAATCGTTTGCGTATTTGTTCTGCTCTTCGAGGATCTTGTCCAGGAGCTCGAGCTTCATCTGGTAGTACCGGATCATGGCCGCGCGAACGCGTTCGTTCCCGGGATTGGCGGCCAGTTCCTTTTCCAGCATTTTATAGGTATCGTTGCGCAGTTCGAGCTCTTTCATGGTCAGGCTGTCGAGCCCCGTTTCCGCGGCGGGGAGCTGTTTGAGCGTTTCCAGTTTCTGTTCGATGCGCGCAGAATAATACGTTTCCATTTCCCTGATCTCCGGGATCACGACCGCTACCGGTTGCCGGGTGTTCAAATACTTCACCAGCAGGCCGGCGTTCGCGATCAAAGCCACGAGTATGGCGGCTTTCCACCAATGCCGGGCCATCATGGCCACTACCCTGCCCCGCTCCTTTCTCGGCTGCGGCAGCTGTTTTTCCAGCGCGGCCCAGACGTCCGGTCCCGGCCCATCTTCCTCAAATCCGCTCCTGTTCTGCCGGATAAACTCTTCCAGGTTCATATCTGCTTCGATTTAAGTTTCACGATCTGGCGGACTTTTTCCTTCGCCCGCATATATTGCGTTTTGACGGTCGATTCCGAGATATTCAGTAATCCGGCGATTTCGCGGTGACTGTAATCCTCGAAAATATACAGGTTCAGCACCGTTCTGTACCCCGCCGGCAGTTGGCCGATGGCGTCTTTCACGGCGGCTACCGTCAACGTATGCTCGGTTTCGTCTACCCCCTCTTCCTGCTTCCATTCCTGGTCTTCCACTTCCTCGAAATACACTTTCTTTTTCCGGAGGTAGCTGAGGCAGTGGTTGACGACGATCCTTTTGATCCAGGCGGTAAGACTGGTGTCTGAAGCCAGGTTGTCCAAATTTTTAAAGATCTGTACGAATGCCTCCTGCAGCACGTCTTCCGCATCGGCCTGGTGGCCCGTCATCCGGAGGCAAATATTATACATCGCCCTTGAATATGCATGATACAGGTCATGGAACGCACGGGAGTCTCCCTTGCGGCATCTGGCCATGAGCTGGTCTGTTACAGGCATTTGTTCCAAGCGTTTCGAGTGTAAATTCATATAAAAGACGGTGAGTCGTCAGGAAGGTTGCACGGGGCCGGGATCTTTTTTTCAATATACTGAAAACCACGCGGATATAAAAGCGAACGCGACCCAGAAGGGCCGCGTTCTTTCCATCCTTATATACCTAAAACATGATTAGGTCGGAGTTGATTGCCTACTTCACCCGGTTGAGCTCGTCTTCGAGGCCGGTTTTGCGGTTCCGGGCCTCTTTTACATTGCTGTTGCCGAATCGGTAGGAGAAATTGAGGCGCACCTGGCGGCTGTCCCAGCCGGTCTTGAGCGCGATGTCGCGGTTCGTGACATGGTAATTGCCGCGGAAGCGCTGCGTCTGGAAAACATCTTGCACGTTCAGTTTGATAGTGCCCTTCTTTTTGAGGATCTGCTTCTGAAAGCCCAGGTTCAGCGCATACATCGGTTCCATCTCGAAGAGCCCTTCGCCGGCCACCTGGCGGGAATTGTACCAGAAGATCGCTTCCGTCGTATAACCCTTGCCCAGGGTGAAAGTGTGTTGCGTCTGACCGAAGAAGCCACCGGAACTGCGGTCCAGCACCTCACCCTTCACCTCGGTCTGGAAACGGTTGTAGAAAACCGAAACCGTGTTGAACGTTTTCCACCATTTGGTGATCTCGTAAGGGGCAGACAGGTTCAGATTGACGTTGTCTTTCTTGGCCACGTTCATATATTTATATGTAACGATCGTGGTATCGCCCGTGGCTTCGTCTACCGAAGGTTCCAGGATGCGCGACAGCATATCTTTCGTATGGCTGTAGCCCACAGCCGCGGTCAGGAACGATTTGAAAGTATACGTAAGGTCGAAGTTGTTGGAGAACTGCGGCCGGAGGTTCGGGTTGCCCGCGCCTTTCGTGTACCGGTCGATGTAGAACTCGAAAGGGTTCAGGTCATCGTAGCTCGGGCGCTGGAGGCGGCGGCTGTAAGACACGCCCCACTGGTGGTCTTTGCTGGCGTTGTAGCTGAAAAACACGCTCGGGAAGAAGTTGAGATACGTGATGTCGTTCACTTTCTTGATGGTGACAGACGTGCCGGTGACGTTCGATTGCTCGGCACGGAGCCCCGCCTGCACGCCGAGTTTCTTGAACTGGCGGCTGTAATTGATATACGCGGCGTTTACGTTTTCCTTGTATATGAAGTAGTTGGAACGATTGGCATCGTATTCCCAACCGCTTTTGCGAAGGGAGTCGAAGCGGGAATTGTTATCGGAATCCACCCAGCTGAACTTCACCCCTGCCTCGAACTTGTCGTTATGGCGCAGCGGATGCGTATAGTCGAGTTTGAAGGTTTTGATATTGATGATAGACGGCTGATGGGCACGGGTCACATCCTGGCGCAGCATGGCTTCGCCCACTGCATCTTTATAGTTGGAATACAAGACGTTATCGCTCCTTTCCGTATTGCGGGAATAGTCGAGGTCGATGTTGAGCTCTTTGCCGGCGGTGTCGAGCTTGCCTTTATAGTTGAAGTTGTAGGACTGGCGTTTCCAGCGCTGATCGTTGTCGGAAGTGGTGTTGAGGATAGAATCCAGTTTAACGCCGTTGCCGATGTTGGTGTTCGAGATCCCGTCGCCGGCCCACTTGTTATCGCCCATGTCGAACATGACGCCTACGGTGTGGTTCTTGTTCAGGAAATAATCGAGCCCTACTTTGGCGCCGTGGTAGCGGGATTTCTTGTCGATATTGGAGATCTGGTCGAAAACCGTCCGGCCAGACGCTTCATTATTATCACGGTAGATTTTCAGGAATTCGAAATTGCGGTTGAAGTTATAGTTGTACGAACCGTAAACGTTTACCTTTTTGCTGCGATAGTTGAGGTTGAGGCCTCCGTTGGCCTTGGGCAGTGTGCCCTGGGCGTAACCCAGGTTCACACTGCCGTTGGTGCCATAGTTGCTGTTTTTCTTCAGCTTGATATTAATGATCCCGGCATTGCCCGCTGCATCGTATTTGGCGGAAGGATTGGCGATCAGTTCCAACTGGTCGATGTTGGAGCTGGGCATGTTTTTGAGCAACATGGCAATATCCTGGGGAGACATGTTCGATACTTTACCGTCGATCATAATGATGACGCCGTTTTTGCCGCGCATGGAGATGTTATCGTCCTTATCCACCTGGATGCCGGGCGACTGCTGGAGCACTTCGAGCGCGGTGCCGCCTGCGGCCACGATGGAGTTTTCGACGTTCACGACCATTTTATCGGCTTTCTGCTCGATGAAAGGCCGTTTGCCGGTTACGTCCACCGCTTTGAGGTTGCGGGCGTCTTCTCCCAGCACGATGGCGGGGAGGTTAACGGGGGAACCATTGAGGGTGAAAGGTTGGGAAAATCCTTTCTTCAGCCCCATGTTGGCTGCCGCCACTATGTACCGGCCGCCGGGCACACCTTCGAAGGCATATTTGCCGGCGATGTCGGCCAGCACGCCTTTAACGAGTACGGAGTCTTTAGCACGGAGAAGGGTTACGGTGGCAAATTCAACTGGAGCGTTCGTGGTACGGGTCACTTTACCGGCGATCTCCCCTTTCGAAGTAGCGCCGTTTTGGGATTGGGCATGGACGGAAGTGATGGTTCCGGCGACAATGCCACTGAGGATCAACACTTTGTAAAACGATTTCATATAAGGCGGATTATAGATGGATTTAGAACTGTAGATTGATTAGAACCTTTGTTTGAGTAGTTCCTTTCTTTATCAACTACAGTGCTAAGGTAGGTAGTATGTTTTGCATAGTACATAATTATACATAAGTGGTCATTAGAAAGTGATGATTGGTAAAATCGGTGGAAACAGTTTGGGAAACCTGCAAACTGGTTTGCTGTTACTATGAGAAAGACGACCCGCAATGGGATTGGTTACAAACATTTTTGAAAAAAGCGCGGCGCCGGGGAATCCCCGGCGCCGCGCGCTACATTATATATTACGTACCTCCCTGATCAGGATTTCTGCTCTTCTTCTCCCTGCGGTTGCTCCGCCAATTCCGGCGCCGCTTCCGTTGCCACTTCTTCTTCCTTCCTGCGGCGGCCCGTGATCCATTTCCATAAACCGGCACCAGCGGCAATCAGCCCCATCACGATCAGTTTCCCGAATTTAGCCAGGATGGCGAAGAACCCGACCTTGGCCAGCACCTTTCCTGCTACCAGGCTGCCCACCGTCCAGGCGGCCACTTCGTCCACCTTCGGATCGAAGTCCGCATAGGCATGGCCGCTTTCAAATGTGGCGGATTTCAAAATCCCGGGGATGTTTTTCTTGATCTCCGGCAGCTGGTCCATCGTTCCGATGGCGCTCATCACCAGCACGCCCTTACGCCCCAAAACGCGCAAATGGTAGTTGAGCGTACGCTTCTCCGCGTCGCTCCCCTGCAGCTCCATGGCCCAATGCAGCGTTTTCGTATTCGAATCGTAGAAAGGCGCCGCCGCCCATCCGATGGTACTGATCGTTTGCAAACCCTGCTCCTTGCGCAGCTTGTTAGACGCTTCGTCGTCTTCCTTCATGCCTTTGAGCACATCGTCATAGTCCATCTTGTCGGCATCCTCATCTTTCACATATCCCATCCCGTCGAAACTGATATCGAACGCCCAGGAAGCATCGTCCAGCGGGCCATATTGCTCGGGGAAGATCATGCCCATGGTTTCGCCTTCGAGGTTGCCCCAAAGCTCTTCGAGCACGCGGTGGCTTTGCGGCGCATCCAGGTACTTGAAGCCTTTCGGCACTTCGATGGTAACACCGTGCGACAGGGTGATTTTACCAGTTTGGTATTTGAAGGTTTTGTGGACGGAATCGCGGTATTGCTGCACGGCGGCGGCAATTTCCGCTTCGGAGGCTTCGTCCGTTTGCTCCTGCGGTCCGCCGGCGCGTGGACCGCTCGTGTCCAGCTGTGCGAATACAGTCGAGAAAGTGGCCATACATGCGGCCACCAGGGTAACAGTTCTCATGGTATGAGGGATTTTGATTTAGTTTTTGATCTTATTCTTCCTTCCCTTCGTCTAACCGCAGGTTCGCGATGACGTCGGGCAATAGTTCCTGCATTTTTTCGAACACGAGCCGTTCTTCTTTACGGATATGCGCTTCCAGCGCCCTGGCCAGCTGGTCCATCCCTTCCACCACATCGCTGCTGTCTACCAACGCACTGTACATCCCGGAAATGATGCGGTGGTCTTCGGCCAGTTCATCGATCATCACGTCCAGCTCCGGCACGAATCCGCGGCATTGCTCGAACAGGTGATCCTCTTTCTGGATATGCGGCACCATCGTTTCCTGGAACACTTTGACCATATATTTCATCTTCGACGCAGCATCGAGCGGGAACCCTTCGTACGGCGCCGCATCTTTCTTGAGATAGCGGCACACGAAAAGGAGTGTTTTATGCTCGTGCGACAGCGGTATGAGTTTCGGATGGCGTTGCATTATGCAGGATTTTTGACTGTGGGCGCGGTTTTACGGGCGTACCAGATCAGTGCGGCACCGCCGATCACCAGCAAGCTGGAAATCAGCTCCGCCTGTGTGGGATGGAAGCCGAAAATGTCGTATTTGGTGTTGACACGGATCTTTTCCACGAAAAATCTTTCCAATCCGTTGAGAATGAGATAGATACCGAAGATGACGCCGGGCGTGGTCACCTTCCTGCGGATGCCCATGAGCACGAGGAAGAACGCACCGCAGACGATGATCTCGTATAACGGTGTCGGGAACACGCCAACCGGCAGCGCGCTGCAATACTCCCCTTCGCAACCGGGCAGGCGAACGCCGTCGTTCACGACGTTGTGGGGATAATTATAGGCCACGAACCAGTCGGGCAGGAAGCCCAGTGCCGCGGGTTTCGGATAATATTTGTGGGGCACGTGCTCGATGGAGCCGAAGTGCCGGCTGAAGTATTCGGTTTCGCGCTCCATCACCTGCTGGTATTGCGCGGGCGCTACCTGTTCGATCTGGCCGGCGGCATTGGTAATGTAGGCGCTGTTGTTGATGCCCCAGTCGCCGTCGCCGGAAAACTGGCAACCCATCCGCCCGATCGCGTAGGCGAGCATGAGGGCGGGCCCGGCACTGTCTACCAGGTGTTTCCAGTTGATCTGTTTTTTAGCAGCGTAGCGGATGATGACATAGGCAGCCACGATGAGCCCCCCGTAAAAGGTGAGCCCGCTGGCGGAAAACAACGATCCCCAGGGATCGGCGGCGAATTCGCTCCAGTTTTCCAGGTTGTGGAAGATCTTGGCGCCGATGAGGCCGGCCACCGCCGCCTGGATGGTGAAGTCGGGCACGCGCTGGTGCGGCCAGACTTTCACTTTTACCTGCCGCGGCGTGGGCAGGGCCTTTTTCTTTTTCGTATAATATTTATAATACGCCATCCCGGCGGCTACGAGAAGCCCCCCGATGAGGCTGCCCTGGGCAGACAGCAGGTACTCCCTGAAATCGCCGATCTTGCCGAAAGCGCCGAAAAATTTGAAACCGATGATGAAACCGATGACTGCACTTACGAGCAGATCGGCCACGGAAGCGGGCTTGCCTTCGGTGACGGTTTCGTCTACCGGATGCAGCAACCCGAGCTTTTCACGGCGGCGCAATTCCGACGTAAGCACCCAGGCGGCGGCCAGGAAGGCCAGCGCCACGAAGAAACCAAAGGTCTGAACGATTTTAAGGTTGGGCAGCTCTACCCCAAAAAGATCCCTGAACGCGTAATATAAGTTAGGATACATAGGCGAAAAAAATGGTGATCTGAGTTTTCCTATGAACAAAGCCGAATCAGTCAGTCGGAAAATCAAACCACCAAGTTACATTGCAAATATGAATTTCCCATTAACCGGCTTAAAAAACCATGTAACGGGAAGCAACAAACGATTAGCAGTACTCGTCAAAAGCAGCCACCAGGTTGGTTGCGATCATTTGGGCGGAACGGCCCTCGATCATGTGGCGCTCAATGAAGTGTACGAGCTGACCGTCTTTGAAAAGCGCGATGGAAGGCGAAGACGGGGGATAAGGCAGCAGGTGCGTGCGGATCTGCTGAACGGCAGCACTGTCGAACCCGGCGAAGGAAGTCGTCAGTCTATCCGGCTTCTTCTCGCTGGCGGCAACGGCCATCAGTACACCCGGACGGGCGGTACCGGCGGAACACCCGCAAACGGAATTGATCACCACCAGGGTGGTACCTTCCTGTTTCAACGTTTCTTCCACTTTCTCGGGAGAAAGCATTTCCTGAAATCCATTATCTGTTAATTCTGCCTTCATCGGCATCACGAGTTCCGCAGGGTACATATATTTTAGTTTTGTACAAAGGTAATATTATATCGAGATACTTCAATTAGTTCATGATTTTTGTCATTTTGTCTGGAAACAACAATACAAATTGACATTTTGTCCGACACATCCGCCAAAAACTGGCTTTTTAACCGATTTCCGGCATTGGTATCCCATTTGATCTGTAGGAAGCGTAACCGTAAAACAAAAAATGGTTTAACGCATAAAAGATAATAAGTATGACACTCGTAAAATTCAATCAGCCCGCTAAAACCTTCCATGGTCTCGTAGACGAACTGTTTAATGGTAAATTCCTGAACAGGGACTTCGCTACCTCCGATTTCTACGGCGCATCTTACGCCCCGGTGAACATCTCCGAAACGAAAGATGGTTATGCTTTGGAAATCGTAGCGCCCGGCTTCGCCAAGGAAGATTTGAAAATCAAGGTCGACGGCCCTACGCTGACGATCAGTGCCGAAAAGAAAGCCGAAACCAAAGACGAAAACGAGAAACACCTTCGCCGCGAGTTCAGCTTCCGCTCCTTCTCCCGCTCCTTTACGCTGGACGAAAAAGTGGACGCTTCCAAAATCAACGCGAAATACGATAACGGCGTCCTGCATCTGACCCTGCCTAAAAAAGAGGCCGCACAGGAAACCGTAAAAGAAATTATAGTTGCATAAGGGTTAGGAATAGTTGCGATTTGTTGTGATTTGAATTCATAATACAAATACAACAGTAAAGAGGGCCGCCTTGTCTAAGGCGGCCCTTCGTTTTTATAGGTCCCGAAACTCCCACAAAAGTTCCATTCCCGGGCACAGAAATCCTACTACCTTGTGTATGAGCTATTTATTGGAATATCCCCTTTTTATGTCAGCAAATAAGAGCAGCAAACCAACTTTGTATACTGCCATTTACAACGCTGTGTGCGGAATGGTCACGGGAAAGCTTATACGCAAATCGGCCTGCGCCTGGGAACATGCGCGCATCTCGATGGTTTTCGACTACATTTTCTTCTACACCCTGATGCTGCTGCCCATTACGGCGGCACTGGTGTTCCTGCAAGACATACCCAATCTCATCATCACCACCTCTTTCCTGCTCGCGTTCCTGTTCTGCGGATGGCTCATGTATTCCGGGGCGCCGTATACGATGGTGGGCATCATGGCGGCTTTGAGCACCCTGCTCATCCCCATGGCCTGCTCGTTCATGAACGATATGGACCTATCCCCCATTTATGCTATCCCCTGGCTCATGGCCTGCATGCTCGGGTATTTCATTCTGCCCCTGCGCGCATCGCTGTCGATCATGGCGGTACTTTTCGCTTACTTGGGCGTAGTGGCGTGGATGAAGCTGGAAAATTTCCGTGTCGGCTTCCCGCCTACCTATTCGGCGCTGGACCGCTACATCGCCACACCGTTCCTCATGCTGGGGTACCTGCTGATCATCCTGCGGGTGTGGGGCGTGTATTTCCGGAATATTTTCCGCCTGGAGCGGGAGCAGACGCTGCAGAAGCAACAGGAGTTCTCGGCGCTGGTGAACCAGAACCTCATTAAACAGTTCCTCCTTGTTAAAGGACTGAGCCGCTCGGGGAAGATCGATTTCATGGAAGGGAATACCGATCTGATAGACGCCCGTTTCAGCGAGATCGAAAAACAATGCGAATCCGCCATTCAGTACCTCGACCAGCAGCCGGAAGCCTGATCAGGGACAGTTTTCTTTCCGGCGGGTATCTACCAGGTAAAGGACTTTCCATCCATCGGCGGATTTATACAGCTGGAAGCTGTTCACCCCGCAATGACTGAACTTTTCGCCCAGGTAAAACTTGTAGGGCGTCCAGACGCTGGCCATCGGCCCATCCACCAATACCTGCCCAAACTCGATCCGCTCATCCCACACGTCCGTGTGAGGCTTGCCTACAGCTGTTATGAAGTCCTGCGCGGGCATTGTATGCACCTTTATCTCCCCCGTTTTGGACGTCGCAACAGACTGCAAGACGGCAGTTTGATGAAACACAGCCTTTACCAACGCGCTGTCGCCCCGCTTCATCCCTTCAAACAGTTGCCTGACAACGCTTTTTACGGCTTCAGCGTCTGAATCCTGCGCCGAGCCTCGATAAGAACACATTAACAAAATTACCAAGGGGATAATTCGCCGAAACGGCATGGGGTTGTTTTTTGATAGTTGACACATGTATTTTGAGGTTTTGAAAACGGCTGTAACGAAAAAATTGTAAAAAAGTTGTTAAAAGATACAACTAAGTGGTATTTGCGGCAGAAAGAACGGTCCCTATTTTTGATAATAATAAATCCATCGTAACCTATTGCCTCTATACTGAAATGTTCCAATTCCCACATACCTTGAAATGTCCCTTTTACCTTATGCCATGAATATTCCATTTCATCCCTAACGCTATGAATGTTGGATCAATCTATCCTATGAAATTATAGGCTCTCCTGCTGGAGAGCCTATTTTTATGGTGTTATCCGTTTTAACGAAAGGCGGAAAGAGCGGCTATCGGTCACTTAAATTACGAACCGGATATGGCTTGGCCGGGCCCAAAATGGACGAGCGGTCGAATTCCGGGGAGGGTATAAAAAACGAAACCCCTCGGAGAACCGAGGGGTTTTTAAGTGGATTACTAACCCATATTTTTAATAACCCAAAATTTTCAGCATGCTTTGAGCGGTTTGCTCTTTCGCGTATAGCCAATCTTTTAATTGTCCGTTTTTGTCGTGCCCAACGATCACGTGCTTGGGCGACGGGATGAGGCAGTGTTTGATGCCGCCGTACCCGCTCAGCTGGTCCTGGTACGCCCCGGTATGGAAGAAACCGATGTATAGTGGTTCCTGTTCGCCGGTCAGCTTCGGGAGGAACACGGCGTTGATGTGCTCTTCCGAGGTGTAGAAATCGTACCCATCGCAGGTGAGCCCACCGAGATGCACTTCCTGGTACTCCTGGTCCCATTTGTTAATGGGCAGCATGAGGAACTTCTCCCCGATGCCCCAGGTGTCTGGCAGGGTCGTAATGAAAGAGCTGTCGATCATGTACCAGGCTTCACGGTCGTTCTGCATTTTTTCGCCGAGCACGGAGTAGATCACTGCCCCGCTTTCGCCTACCGTGAAGGAACCGAATTCTGTATAGATGTCCGGCACCGGTACTTTGTTCTTTTTGCAAACGCTCTTGATGTTGGCTACGATCTCGTTTACGATGTAAGCGTAATCATAGTCGAACCCGAGGGAGTGCTTGATCGGGAAGCCGCCGCCGAGGTTGATGCTTTCCAGTTCTGGGCAGATCTTCTTCAGCTGGCAATAGAGGTTCAACACTTTGTTGAACTGGCTCCAATAAAATATATCGTCTTTGATGCCCTTGTTCATAAAGAAGTGGAGCATCTTCAGTTCGAACTTCGGATTTCCTTTCAGCTTGTCCACGTAATATTCGAGGATGTCGCTTTTGGCGATGCCGAGGCGGGAGGTGTAAAAATCAAAGGTGGGCTCTTCCTCGGCGGCGATACGGATACCCAGTTTAACGGGATCTTTGGTCCGCACGAATTTGGAATAATCCTCCAGTTCCTCCTTGTTGTCGAGCACCGGGATCACGTTTTTGAAACCGGAGTTGATCAGCTTGGCGATGGCCCGGGTATAGGTCTTTGTTTTATACCCGTTGCAGATCACGAAGGTTTCCTTGTTGATCTTCTTACGTTCATAGAGCTTGTTAATAATGTCTATGTCGTAAGCGAACGACGTTTCGATGTGGACGTTCTGCCGGAGCACCTCGTCCATGATGAACGAAAAGTGAGAACTTTTGGTACAGTAGCAATAGTAATAATTGCCATCATACTTGTTCTTCTTGATCGCATCCTGGAACATCTTTTTCGCCCTGCTTACCTGCATCCCGATCTTGGGAAGATAGGTCAGTTTGAAGGGGGTGCCGTATTTGTCGATCAGCGCCCGCATGTCCAGCCCGTTGAAAAACAGGTTATTCTCCTTCACATCGAATCCTTCCTGCGGGAACTCGAAGGTCTGGTTAACCAGGTCCGTGTAGGTGTTGTTCATTTAATTCTGTGAATGAATTTCTAAGGTCAAAAAATTAATACACAATAAATGAGCTGGAAACTTCTGGTTTTAAGTTGAAACAAGTCACAACACACCTACGTAAGTCGTTCCCCAGCAAAATCGGATGCAAATCTACTATTTTGTTCCAATGGATTCCCAAAAAATTTCGATCTTTTTTACGAATGGGGAATAACATTGTTATTACACTGTATCACAACCACTTACACTATATTACATAAAGCGTTTAATTAGCTGAAAGGAGCTTTTCCGGCGCAGGAGGCCCCGGGTTGACATTCCTTTTACAATCCCTTCATAATCATTTCAGTAACTCCAAACCCCTTTTCCCTTCACAGAATAACAGATCGAGGATGCTAAGGTTCGGCAAAAAGCCGGTCCTTTCCCCAAAAACCTGCGTGTATTCGACGGGGTTTTCCGGGACCTGGCCGGGTACCATTTTGTCGCGCAGGTCGAGGATGGTGGTATCATTATTATAGTCCTTCTCGAAAGTGTCCGTCATTTCCACGTGGGGCGCAAACCCGAGGGCGCGGTTGGCGAACTCGAAGCAGGCCATGTTCCAGTCGAGCAGATATTCAAATTCCTTCTCATATAACATTTCCAGTTCCGGCTCGAAATATTCGAACCAGGGGGAACGGCGGTAAGCGGAGGTGAGGGTTTTCCAGTGGAGTTGCTGCCAGGGTTCGAGGTTGGAAATGCGAACGTCTTTCATGACAGTCCGCTGGTTTTTTCCTTTCACGAGCGGAACGCTCAAAAGTATCATTCCGTTGGGCCCGGCGATGTAGCAACGATTGCGAAAACTGACCTTCTGGTAGTGCTCCATGCGCTCAAAGCGCACTTTTTCGCCTTCAATTAAAGTTTTATAGAAGCTGATAGGCGGAAAATATTGACTTTCAATGAGTAATATTTCGTTTTTCTGCTGTTCTGCCATACTGTCCATTTTAGTTTTCCGGTGATGTAAATCAACGTGAAATGGGTGATTACAATTAAATAAAAAGCTTTTGTTAATGCACTTCAACTTCTTGATTAACAGCCCATAGAATTTTAATAAATATGCTATTAATATTAGCAATCGCCCATTTCACGTAAAATGTTAAAAGTCAACAAAAATACTAAAGATATTAGTCTAAAAAATCGTTGATTTTTGAGCGTTTTTATTTAAAGTAAAATTTCAAGTAGACGGGTCGCTCCCAGCCCGGTTTTTAACTTAATTTTTGGAGGGATTTGTCGTAGGTTTGGTGGAAATTTTCAAACGCCGTCATGAAGCAGGTAACCTGGTATTTTATGATCCTTCTCGTTTGGGGTGGGGTCAGCGCATGTGGAAAAATGAAGGACCTGGAGTTTATCCGGGTCGCGAGTTTCGATATGGAAAATCTGAGCTTTTCAAAAAGCACGGTCAAAATCGAACTGGCCTATTACAACCCGAACAATTTTTCGCTCCGGTTGAAAGATGCCGAATTCGACGTTTTTCTGGACGACACGAAAGTTGGGCATTCTTTCCAGGACACCTTAATTGACATCCCGGCGCGCGATACTTTTTATTTTCCGGTGAAGCTCCAGGTCGAAATGGGGAATGTTTTCAAGAACATGCTCGGCGTTTTGGCGAACAAGGAGGTAACTATTAAAGCCGCCGGAAATTGCAAAGTCGGCAAAAAAGGGGTCTATCTTCCCTTCCCGATCCACTGCGAAACGAAACAGAAACTCGACTTTTTCTGATGGAACAACTGACTTTTTGGGATCAACTGATGTCGTTTTTTACGTCGGCCATTCAATTTATCGCGACGTGGTTTTTCGGATTTTGATGCGTTTTTTCAAATTCCGGCATCCTGAACCCAGCGCATTTTACACCTGATTTTATATTTCGACGATTCGAATTACAATAATTAAAGCCATCCTTTCCGGATGGCTTTTTTGTTTTCGCGCGTGATTTTATGACATCGCTGATGCTTTTTGGGGAACCCTGGCTGCCGGATTTTGTGGTTGATTTTGCCGGTTAAGGCGCCAGGAAAATCGGACTATCCCACCCTAAAACACCACAATTTTGCACCTAAAAATGGGGGCACCCAATGCCCAAAACGAGTTTTACAACGCCCTTTTTCTTCTCAGATTTACCCGGTTTTCCGTTTTTCGACGTCGCTTAGACAGTCGAAATCACCTCGAAAATCCTGTCTTTTTTGTTGGGATTTCGGATCGATCGGCTGTCTAAAACTCATCTGCCCAACTTCAAAACTTGTCGGAGATCGTTGATTTGAGGTGCTGTTTTGAGGAAGGGAAAATTGTACTTTTTGAGGATCGGGGTATTTTGAAGGCTGCTCTTCCCCTATCGATCGGGTTCACTTTTTTTGCACAGGAATTGAGGTGCAGGGGGATTTGTGCCAAACAAATTGCTACTGATTTTCCACATTTCTCACATGGATTTGAAGGAAAATCAAATGGTTTCTAACGGTAATTCCTCCAGAAAACTCTCCTCGATATACTGGATCGAGGGCAATTGTTCTCTTAATTTGTTCGGAAAATCAGTTGTTAATTGGTACGCTGCAACCCCAATCGGCCTGTTCATTTCAAGCTGATAAACGTGGGTTAACGCAAGTTTTGGGCACAAAAAAACCGCCCCGGCAAGCCGGAGCGGTCGAATTCGATATAATAATATAACTAGTGTTTCTTCTGAACAGGGCCTCCACCGTCTTCCGGTTTCTTGCAGCACTTGGGCAGGTCGTTATAAGAATCCGCATTGGCGGTTACATCGTCTGCATCGTACCCAACGTTCGCAATGGCGGTTTTGATGTTCTCGATATTGGTGCGGTCGGTAAAATACTTCACCGTCGCTTCCTTCTTCTTCACGTCCACCACCATGGATTTTACCCCCTCTTCTTTCAGGAAATACCGCTGGATCGCGTCTTTGCACATATTGCACTGAACGGAAGGCACCTTGATCTTCGCCGTTACAAGCGTTCCTTTCTTCGCCTGGGCCATCGCAGAACCTGTAACAGCCAGCAGCAGCACCAGCATCATTTTAATGATACGCATAGGATGAATAGTTTTTAATCTCTCACAATATACGATTTCATCACAATATATCGGCTATTTCCCCCACACATCGGGAGCCGTACGCCAGGCTTGCAATGTAGCCTGTTCGTCGGGCCCCACCTGGCCTTTTTCCACCGCCAGTTCGATCAGGGCGGCGTAGTTGCTCAGGGAACGGAAGGGAACACTTGCCGATTCGAAAGCCTTCACGGCGATATCGAACCCGTAATTGAAGATAGACACCATCCCGATCACTTCGCCTCCCGCTGCGCGGATCGCCTGCACAGCTTCCAGGCTGCTCTTGCCGGTGGAAATCAGGTCTTCCACCACCACAACCGGCTGGCCCGGCTGCAACACCCCTTCGATCTGATTGCCCATCCCATGCTCCTTCGGCTTGGAACGCACATAGATGAACGGCAGCTTCAGCTGATCGGCCACCATGGCGCCATGCGGGATGCCCGCCGTTGCCACGCCCGCAATCACCGCGGCTTCCGGCCATGTCTCGAACACCACGTTGCAAAGCTCGGACTTAATGTAATCCCGGACATACGGATAAGACAATACTTTGCGGTTGTCGCAATAAATCGGGGATTTCCAGCCCGAAGCCCAGGTGAAAGGCTGGGCAGGACTCAGTTTTACGGCTTGTATCTGTAACAGTTTCTCTGCTACCTGTTTTTCGCTGATATTGTTCATAACGGCGCAAAAGTACGATGAATAATGCAAAGGATTATTTTTGCGGCATGGAAACACCGATACACATATATATTAATGAGCGCCCGCTCCTGATCGCCGGCCTCCATACACCGCTCCCCGCCGAATTCACAGGCGCCACCACCCTTTTCAATCCGCCCGCGGCCGAGGTGGCCCAAACCATCGCCCTGCTGGAAAAGAACCAGCTCCCGGCCGTCGTGTTCCGCACCGGCGAAGCCGATGCCCTCCTCGAACAAGTCAAAAGCCATTTTACGGTACTCGTGGCAGCGGGTGGCCTGGTCACCAACGAAGCGGGAGACATCCTCCTCATGTTCCGCCGCGGCAAGTGGGACCTTCCCAAAGGTAAACAGGACGACGGCGAAACCCTCGAAGCCTGCGCCCTTCGCGAAGTCCAGGAAGAAACCGGGCTTTCGAACGTGACCCTCGGCCGCCTCATCACCGAAACTTACCACTATTATTCCCTCAAAGGAAAAAACATACTCAAGCACAGCTACTGGTACCGCATGCACTTCTTCGGCACGGAGCTCACCGTTCCCCAGATCGAGGAAGACATCATGGACATCCAGTGGATCAAGCCCGAGCACATCGCCCGGTACATGCCCTACTCTTACCAAAACATCGTAGACGTGCTCACCAAAGCCGGCTACACCGCCCAACCCTCATGAACGCCCAATCCCACTACGAAAACCACCTCGCCGCATTCTACGCCTGGATGTCGGGGAATTTCGAAACGAAGCAACAGGAGCAGCAGGACTGGTTTTCCGGCCACGGCGTGCTCCCGCGCGGCAACAAGGTAGCCATCGACCTGGGGGCCGGCCACGGCCTGCAGTCGGTTTCCCTGGCCAGGCTGGGGTTCTCGGTGTTTGCCGTCGATTTTAACCAGCACCTGCTGTCTGAACTGAACGCCCGGGCCAAAGGGCTCCCCATCCGCACCGTGCTGGCCGACCTGAAAAATGTGCCGCAATACGCCACGGAGGCCGAGCTCATCACCTGTATGGGTGATACGCTCACGCACCTGGACAGTATCGAAACCGTCCGGAATCTTATCCAGCAATGGTCTGCACTGTTGCCGGCCGGCGGGCGCATCGCCCTGTCGTTCCGCGACCTCACGGAAGAGCTCTTCGGCGAACAGCGGTTCATTCCCATTAAGGCAGACGATCAGCGGATCCATACCTGCTTCCTGGAATACGGACCGGGATTTGTGCGGGTGTACGACCAATTGCTGGAAAAACAGAACGGGGAATGGGTACAGAAAGTGAGCAGTTACCGGAAACTGCGAATGGGAGCGGATTTGGTGAAGGAAATGCTCGCGGATGCGGGATTCCGCGTCGTGCAGCACGACGTCATCGCCAGGATGCAGTACCTGCTGGCGGAAAAATAATTTACCCTTCTTTTCTTTTGGCCAGCACGGCTACGGTCAGCCGGCTTACGCAGACCAGCTTGTGATGGTCGTCGGTAATGCGTATGTCCCACACATGCGTGGCGGAGCCGATATGCAGCGGCGTGGCGATGGCATGCACATATCCTTCGCGGACACCGCGGACGTGGTTGGCATTGATCTCCAGGCCTACGCAAATCTGTTTTTCGGGATCGATGATCAGCGCGGAAGCCACGCTGCCCACCGTTTCCGCGAGCGCGGCCGATGCCCCGCCGTGCAGCAGCCCGTAAGGTTGCACCGTGCGATGGTCTACCGGCATCATAGCACGCAGGTAATTCGAGCCGATCTCGGTAAACTCCATCCCTACCCAGGCGCCCATGGTATTGCGACCGTTCTCGTTCAGTTGGTCCAGGGAAATGTCCAGCGAAAACCAGATGGGTTTCATAGCCAAAGTTTTATTAAGAAAGTTTGGAATATTGGAGGGAAGCCGACACTTCTTTCGGCAGGAACTGTGCCGCATCGCCGCCGTTCCGGATCACGTCGCGCACGAGGGTGCTGGCGATGGTCGAGAATTCGGGGGAGCAGGTCAGGAAGATGGTTTCCACTTCGTGGTCCATTTTGCGGTTGATGTCTGCGATCGCTTTTTCGTATTCGAAATCAGCTACGTACCGGATGCCGCGGAGGATAAACCGGGCGCCGATCTGTTTGCAGAAGTTCACGGTAAGCCCTTCGTACGACGTCACTTCCACCGTTGGCTGGTCTTTATAAATCTCGCGCAGCCATTCCACGCGCTGTTCCACCGAAAACATGGGCACTTTGCCGGAATTGACGCCGATGCCGATCACGAGTTTATCGAAAACGGGCAGGGCGCGGTCGATGATATCGGTATGGCCGAGCGTTACGGGATCGAAGGTACCGGGGAAAAGACAGATTCTTTGCATATGGTTTACGTTATTCGCCGGAAGGGGTTTTCAGTTCCTCCCGATTGATGAAAATAGTAAAGATCGTGGTGCCATAGTGCCGTTCCGCACGGAAATAGGGATAATGACGGAAATCGTTCCTGCGGGTATGTTCCAGCACGAACCATCCTTCTTCCTTCAGCAAGCCTTTTTCGAAAACGAGCGTCGGGAGTGCTTCCATGTTGCCCAGTTCGTAGGGCGGGTCGGCGAAAATGAAATCGAACGGGGCGCCGCCCTGCTGGAGGAATTTGAAAGCGTCCATCTTCACGATTTGCGTGCTTACGTCCAGCTGACCGGCTGTTTTGGCGATGAAACCCGCCATGGTATTGTCTTTCTCCACCACCGTCAGGTTCGTGGCCCCGCGGGAGGCCAGTTCGAACGTGATGCTGCCCGTGCCGCCGAAAAGTTCGAGGCAGCGCAGTTCGGGGATGTCGAGATTGTTTTCGATGATATTGAAAAGGCCGCCCTTCGCGATGTCGGTAGTGGGCCGTGTATGCGGCATGTTGGCAGGCGGATGAATGCGGCGCCCGCCCAGTGCGCCACCGATTATACGCATAACGCCAGGGCGTAAAGATTAAAGAATTGATGAGACGGCATGTCTACCATCTTCGGAATGTAGAGGAACCCGTCGGGCCGGTAAACCCACTCGATGCGCGGCAGGAACCGGCTGAGCTCGATGAAAACCTGTGAATCTTTCGTAAGCGCCCCGCCGATCTTGATGCGCGACTTCAGCTCGCTGAGGCCCAGCTGCCGGAGGCTGTTCACGGTGTAATATACGATATCGAGGCCGCCGCGATGGGCGTATTGGTGCTGCATGAGCAATTGTCCGCCCGCGAAAACGGTCAAAGTAAACTGCTGCGCCTGCACTTCGGCATAGGCGATGCCTTCCGGCGCGGTGTGGTCCGCATCCTGGCGGTACGCTTTCAACAGGGCGGTGTTGGCATGCGCCACATCGTCTGTCGAAAATTCCTTGCGCAGGAACCCCAGCATATCCTTATCCACCGAAAAAACGTTCACCAGGCCCATATCCGCCAGTTCATCGGCCAGTACGGCGTCCTGCGTTTTGTGGGGCAGCGCGGCCTGGAGATAATCTTTCCGCAGCTGCTGCTGGTAAAACTCCCGCGGCACGAGGGTGTTCTCGGCCGAGGAGAAAGCGAGCAGCACTTTCTTGAAAGCGGTGAAAAGTAGCCTGTCGGCGTCGAAGATCTGTTCGATCATTTCGAGATCGGCCATGGCAACGGTCCTGGGCTGGTAGCTGTAGCTCTTCAGGGCCAGGAACTTGCGCTGCAGGGGCGCGAGCACGGCATAGCTGAATGTGCCGGAACCGATCATCACCAGCAGGGTGCAGGTGGTGAGGTCTGTTTCCAGCAACGTCGCGTCGTCTATCGCGTAGGTGGGTTGTATGGTATATGCCACGGGCATGATCTGTCTGTTATTCCGCACAATAATAGTTAAAAATGTTGAGAACCACGGCCGCCGGGGCCTGCAAGATGACCGGCGGAGGCCCCGGAGGAATCGTTTTCGTCATTAATTCCTTGCCGCCGCATCCCAAACCGTTATTTTTGCCGGGTTTTTACGGTTTAACTATATGCAAGTCGAAGTAACGAACAGGCAGATCATCAAGATCGCCGGCCCCATATGTCTTTCCCTGATCCTCCCTCAGATCAATCACCTCACCAATGCCGCCTTCCTGGGGCACCTGGGCGAGTTCCCGATCGCAGTGAACGGCATCGCGGGGATTTATACGCTGGTCATTTACATGATCTCCTACGGGATCACGAACGGGATGCAGGTGATGTTTGCGCGGCGGACGGGCGAACAGAACATCGCCGGCATGGGGCCTATTTTCAGCAATGGGCTGGTCCTGTCCATGGGCATGTCGCTCCTCGGTATCCTCATCACCGAAACCCTCGCCCCCGCGTTCTTCCGCGCTTCCCTGCACGACCCGCACATTATCGAAGCGGCGTCGGAGTTCACGCGCATCCGGATCTGGGGGCTCCCCTTCCTCATGCTCATGCGGCTTTGCACCTCCTTATATATCGGTACCGGCAACACGAAGCTGCTGGTGATCATTTCCCTTTTCCAGGAAGTCACCAATATCGTGTTCGACTACGGGCTGATCTTCGGTAAACTGGGCCTCCCCGCACTGGGGCTCAATGGTGCGGCCTACGCCTCCATCCTGGCGGAGATCGCGGGTTTCGCCGCGGCCTGGGTGCTGCTCCTCATCGGTAAATTCAATGTCAAATACGAGCTGTTCGCCCGCCTGCGCCCCACCTGGAGCGGTTGCCGGAGCATCCTGGTGATTTCCGCGCCGCTGGTCGTGCAATACCTGTTCAGCATCGGCAGCTGGCTGATCTTCTTCATATTCATCGAACACCTCGGGCAGCGCCCCCTGGCCATTTCCAATATGATGCGGAGTATTTTCGGGCTGTTCGGGATTTTCACCTGGGCGTTCGGCTCCACCTGCAACACCATGGTTTCCAACCTGATCGGCCAGGGCCGGGAAAACGAGGTCATGACCATGGTCAAAAAGATCACGAAGCTGTCTGTCCTCTGTTCCATCGCCATCTGCCTCATCATCAGTATTTTCCCCACGCTTTGGCTGCGGATCTATACGACAGACGTATCCCTCATGACCGAGGCCCTTCCGTCTATGTACGTATGCATGGTGGTGATGATCCTCGCGTCGGTGACCGCCGTGGTATTCAACGGCGTAACGGGAACGGGCGATACGCGGATCAACCTCGGCATCGAGATCATCGCCGTGATCGCATACCTCACGTATTGCGTGGTGGTAATTGAAAGGATGCACAGCCAGCTGCACTGGGCCTGGTTTGCGGAGTTCGTCTACTGGACGTCGATGGGCTCGCTGGCCTGGCTGTACCTGAAAAGCGGCCGGTGGAAAGGTAAAAAGCTGGCGTAAGGCCGTTATTGCATACTGTCGAGGAGCTTTTTGCACTCGGCTTTGTAACCGGGATCGTCCTGGTAAATGGGCCGGAGGCGCATGGCTTTGTTGAGGATTTCCATGGCCTGGGTTTCCTGGTTGTTCTGCCGGAATGCGATAGCCAGGTCAAGATAGTTGAGGATAAAGGACGGCGTAAGCTGCCGGCATTTCTCGTAATTGGCGATCGCGTCTTCCAGCGTAGCGGCCGGCATTCCGCCGAAAAGCACCTTGGCGGCGGCTTTTTCGATGGAACTGAGGTTATAGATATCGAAATTCCATTTGCCGAGCAGATGGAAGGCTTCGCCGTAGTCGGGTTTGAACTTGATGGCCAGGTCTACGTACTTCTTCACTTCCCTGGCGGCGGCCACTTTCTCCTTGGCGCCGGAAATCTGCGCGATGCGGGCCCAGGCAAGGGCCATGGCGTAGTTGGATTCGGGGTTTTCTACATCCACCTTCATGGCTTCGTAAGCGAATATCTTCGCGTTGTTGAACCATTCCATTTTGGCGGATTTATCTTTCTGGCGGGCGCCTTCACGGCTGCAGATGAGGCTGCTCTGGTTGAGGGCGGTCACGTTGCCGGGGTCTGCCTGGAGGATGTCTTTATATTGTTGCAGCGCCTCGGTCTCCTTCATTTGCAGGGTGAGCTGTTTGGCCTGGGCGAGCGATTCCTCGACCGTTTGGCTGAACGAAGCGAGCGCCAGCAGGGAGGCGCAACACAGTAAAAAGGTTTTCTTAAGCATAGGAACGAATTGAATTTAACAGGTTCCCAAAAATAAGGATTTTCCCAGCCCGGCCGCATGGTGGACATGGTTTCTACACGGACGGCCGGAAATATAACGTTGCCGGCCTCAGTATTGTTTTTCCAAAGCCACGCAGGAGTAAGCCAGGTCTCCTCCGAACGGGGGCGCCTGCTTCCGCAGCGTCACCTTCGAATAGCTGATGACCGGAAAACGCGCCTTCACTTTCTCGGAAATATCGTGCACCACCTGTTCCAGCAACTGCTGCGGCACTTCCATCACTGCCTTCGAAATGGAAAACAGCGCTTCATAGTTCACGGATTCCCCCAGTTGCGAAGGGTGTTCCGGCTCGGGCAACTGCACGAGCACGTCCAGTACGAAATGATTGCCGATGATGCGTTCCTGTTCGTAAAACCCGTGATGGGCGAAGAAACGGACGCTTTCCAACGCAATGGTCAGCATATGAAAAGATTAAAAGGAAAGGGCCGACGTTCCATCGGCCCTTTCGTATGTAAGATTTAGTGTCCTTTAGCGGAAAGGTAACGCTCGGCGTCGAGCGCGGCCATACAACCGCTGCCGGCGGCCGTTACGGCCTGGCGGTAGTTCTTGTCCTGCACGTCTCCGCAAGCGAAAACGCCTTCCACGCTGGTTTTGGTGGTGCCGGGGATGGTTTTGATGTATCCCTGCTCGTCCATGTCCAGCTGGCCGTTGAAGATGCCGGAGTTCGGCTGGTGGCCGATGGCCACGAAGAACGCGCTCACGGGGATCGTTTTCTCTTCTTTGGTCTGGGTATTGAGGATGCGAACGCCTTCCACTTTGTTTTCCCCTACTACTTCCAGGGTTTCTGAGTTCCAGTATACCATGATGTTGGAGGTTTTGAGGACGCGGTCCTGCATTACCTTCGACGCTCTCATTTCATGACGGCGCACGAGCATATGTACGTTGGAGCAGATTTTGGAAAGATAGAGGGCTTCTTCGGCGGCGGTGTCTCCCGCGCCAACGATAGCCGCTTCCTTGCCGCGGAAGAAGAACCCGTCACACACGGCGCAGGCGGAAACGCCGCTGCCGTTGAGGCGTTGTTCGGAGGGCAGGCCCAGCCATTTGGCGGAGGCGCCGGTGGCTATAATGATCGCATCGGCGGTGATGGTCTTTTCTTCATCGATGACAACCTTGAAGGGCTGCGACGAAAAATCTACGGAAGTGGCCATGCCATAGCGGATATCGGCTCCCATGCGGGCGGCCTGTTTTTCGAAGTCCACCATCATTTCCGGACCCTGGATGCCTTCGGGGTAACCGGGATAGTTTTCCACTTCCGTGGTGATGGTGAGCTGGCCTCCGGGCTGGATGCCCTGGTAGAGGACGGGCTTCAGGTTCGCTCTGGCGGCATAGATGGCTGCGGTGTACCCTGCGGGGCCGGAGCCGATGATCAGGACATGTGCATGTTCCTGGTTAGTGTTGTTTTCCATGCTGTTGTTTTCTGCTTGTTGGTTTGGTTTGGTTTTGATTTCGATTATTTAGGGATAATGATCCTTTCATATGTTACGCTGTAGCCACCCCAGTACCCTTTGGCGTTGGAGACGTTACCCTTTGCGCGGGTCGCCGGCCCGAGGGGTCTGCCCCTTTCGCCCAGGCGGTGCCTGCGCTGCGCCAGAAGTCGTACGTATTGTGGTCTACGTTACAGAATTTCAGCCACACGGTGTCCCCTTTCGCCAGGGCGCCCTGCGGGGCGCCGCTCCTGTTCATCCCTTCTCCCAGCTGCACTTCGATGGTGCCTTTGCCGAGGGTTTCGGAAGACAGCGGGTGCATACCCGGCAGGTAATCCCCTCCGTTGCGGGCGGTGAAGTACCGGGCGTACCCGGTGGCGCTGCCGGTGAGGCGAACCTTCAGTCCTGCCGGCCCCCACCATGCCGAATCGAGCCGGAGGCGGTTGGCGGGGATGGTGGTCATGGCGCTGAGGGTTTTCCCTTCCGAACGGATCGTCAAGGTATAACTTTTACCGTTTTCCCCGCGAAAAGCGTGTTGCAATTGCGCAGTGTCTACGGTATATACCCAGAACGGCCGGCCGGCGGCATCCGTCAACCGGTATTCCCGCAGTATTTGCGACTGCGGGCCGTTGGAGACGGAGATCACGGCGCCATGCACCCATTCCCCGGCGTTGCCGGCGGCCAACGTTCCCGCGAAATAGGCGGGGTCGGCGCTGAGCATGACCATGGGGTACCCGTTTTCTTCGATGATGCCTTCCACGACGGGGAGGTTTTCTTCGGTTGACTGTCCTGTCTGTTCCTTTTCACAAGCCGATCCCATCAAATAGAGGAGGACCAGTGTAAAAGATGCCTTTCGCATAAGATTGCAAAAATAAAGGGTTGGGAGGAGAATTACGAATAGGGAAGGTATGAAAGGCGTCTATGGGCCTATAACCGTTCTCTATGGGGTATAAAAAAAGCATCCCGCCGTTTCATAGGCGGGATGCTTTTATCCCAGAATCAATTAATTAATAGGTGTCGATTATCCCAAGTAGGATTTCAGTGCGCCGCTGTAGCGGGCTTTTTGGAGGCGTTTGATGGCCCTTTCCTTGATTTGGCGGATACGTTCCTTCGTCAAATCATACTTCTGTCCTATTTGTTCGATCGTTGCGCCGTTTTCGCCATCCAGACCAAAGTACGCGTTCACGATTTCCGCTTCGCGGGGGCTCAGGGACTTGAGCACGCGGCGGATTTCTTCCCGGAGCGAATCCTGCATCACATCATCATCCGTCACGTCGCCACCTTCCAGGAGGTCGCCCATGGCTACGTCTTCCGCTTCGTGTACCGGAGCGTCGAGAGACATGTGGCGGGTATTGCTCTGGAAGATATTGTTGATCTCCGACTCAGACATTTCCAGGATTTCGGCGAGCTCTTCGGTAGAAGGTTCGCGTTCGTTTTCCTGTTCGAATGCCATGTAAGCTTTATTCGCTTTGTTGTAAGTGCCGATTTTATTCTGCGGCAGGCGGACCAGACGGCCTTGCTCTGCCAAAGCCTGCAGGATGGACTGGCGGATCCACCATACGGCGTAAGAGATGAATTTGAAACCCTTGGTTTCGTCGAACCGTTGTGCCGCTTTGATCAACCCTAAATTGCCTTCATTAATGAGGTCGCTAAGGCTTAAGCCCTGGTGCTGATATTGTTTGGCGACGGATACAACGAACCGGAGGTTCCCGGTCGTCAATCTTTCGAGAGCGCGCTGGTCCCCCATTTTAATACGTTGGGCCAGTATCGTCTCTTCCTCTGGAGTTAACAAAGGGATCTTCGAGATTTCCTGGAGGTATTTTTCTACCGCCTGCGAATCACGATTGGTGATCTGGGTGGCAATTTTAAGTTGCCTCATATGACTAAAAGTATTGGTTTACGAATATTATACTAACAAGCCGAAAGATAATTTTGTTGTAACATTTAAATGGTATATCTTACACGGTTGCGAAATTAGCCTGCAAAGATCGTGCTAATCCCCCACTCTTCCAAATATCACTGATATGGTTTTGATCTTGGGTTACGGACCGGGGTAAGATGCCTGTTACGCATTCATTGTCAATGATCGGGCACATTGTCATAACGGCATTTCTGCTTGTTCACTATAACAAAGTACATTGTATAAACGGATTTTAATAGCTTTTTAGTCGCTATTTTCAGGGCTTTATGCAAATTTTAACAATTGAAAAATATCTCAATTCAAATTAACATTCTCTCTAATTTATTCATCTTCTCATTGCAATTTTTTCAATGGATTTCAGAAGCGACACATTCACACAACCCACCCCTCCCATGCTGGAGGCCATGCTGAAAGCCCCCACGGGCGACGATGTTTTCGGAGAAGACCCTTCCGTCCGCGAACTGGAAGCCAGGATGTCAGCCCTTTTTGACATGGAGGCAGCTCTTTACTGCCCTTCCGGCACCATGAGCAACCAGATCGCCATCAAAGTGCACACCCGCCCCGGCGATGAAGTCATCTGCTCTTCCCTCGCACACGTCTATATCTACGAAGGCGGCGGCATTGCCTTCAACTCCGGTGCCCAGGCCCGCCCCATCGAAGGCGACCGCGGCATGATCTCCGCCGCCGATGTGGCAGCGGCCGTCAATCCGACAGACGATGACCACAAGGCCACCACCTCCCTCGTTTGCCTCGAAAACACCTCCAACCGCGGCGGCGGATGCTGCTACGATTGGGACGAGATCCTCCGCATCCGCGAAACCTGCAACGAGCACAATCTCCGACTTCACCTCGACGGCGCCCGCCTGTTCAACGCCCTCCTCGCCACCGGCCAACCGGCGGCGGATTACGGGCGTACGTTCGACAGTATCTCCGTTTGCCTCAACAAAGGCCTCGGCTGCCCCATCGGGTCTGTACTGCTCGGCTCCGCCGCATTCATCCGCGAAGCCAAACGCGTCCGCAAAAAACTCGGCGGCGGCATGCGGCAGGCCGGGTATATGGCCGCAACCGGCATCTATGCGCTCGATCATCATATCGACCGCCTCGCCGAAGACCACGCTCACGCCAAAACCATCGCGGCGGCATTGCTGGAACAGTCGTTCGTCGGGCATATGCTCCCCGTGGAAACGAACATCCTCATTTTCGCTGTGCATGGCGACTGGACGCCCGTCAAGTTCCGCGATTACCTCGCCAAACACGGCATCCGCGTCATGGCCATCTCTCCCACCCAGGTACGCATCGTCACCCACCTCGGCATCACCGCCGATATGGTAAAGCATACCGTGGAAGTGATCCGGTCTATGTCGTGATGCGCGAATAATAAGACAATCGGAACGGCCGGCCGGGTGAACCCTGGCCGGCCGTTCGTGTGTTAATTTTTTTATAACGCCGCGATGCCGTAATAGCGCAGCACTGCGGCATAATCGCTATAGTCGGCCAGGGGCGCCTGGCGCGCGTTCACCATCGTATTTGCGGGCACCACAAATATGCGCAGCTTCCTGAATTTCACCTGCGTCGCATATGCAGCGCCGGCCAGCGTCATGAGGCGGATGGCTACGGTATAGCGCGAGGGCGAGGTACCGGACTGATAGGTCAGGAACCGCGTTTCGTACAGCGAGCCGGAGCCAACGCCGGGCATGGGGTACCAGGCGGATTCCAGTTCCGTTTCCGGGTTATAGAACACCAATATCATGCTGGAATCCATTTTCCCGCGCGATACGTCGATCGTGAGGTTGATCGCGGAGGTGATGGTCTGCGGGCCGAAGTTGAACACCATAACGTTGGCGTTGCCGTCTTTCCCGTTGTCGCCCTTCGGGCCGGGGTCGCCTTTCTTCGAACAGGCGGAAACGAACAGGAGGAAGAGCATGGGAACGAGCGCACCGTACCGGCGCAACGTGCTTGTGAATTGTTTCTTCATGGGAAATATGCGGGATTTTGAATGTTTCGAGGTATTCGGGGCGGCACGGGTTCCGGAAAACGACGGCAAAATTAATCGCCTTTCCCGGCTTTCAAATACAAGAATGAAAACCGGCGCATTTCATCGTATTGGCGGGGCTGAAAACGAAATAGCCGGGGTAACGGGCCATAAAAAAAGCGGCGCCAAAATTAGCGCCGCCAGTTTATGTCATTTCAATCTTTCTAACTAAAACTATTTTGCGTTGGCCGTAGCCAGCAGTAACTGTTTGAGCTCGGGTGTCGAAGGGCGCGGCGCGTCTACCGTTACGATAGCGCCTTGTTTATCGAACACGAGGAACCGGGGGATGCCGGTGATCCTGTAATAATCGGTGAACTCTTTCCAGCCGCCGGCAAACAGTTGAATGCCGCCGAGCTGTTCCTTCTTCACGAAATCTTCCCATTTCTGCTTGTCCTTTTCCACATCCACCGAAATGCTCACGATCTGGATGTCGGTATTACCCTGCAGTTCTTCTTCGAGTTTTTTCAGATGCGGGATTTCCGCCTTGCAGGGGCCGCACCAGGTAGCCCAGGTGTCTATCAATACCACTTTGCCTTTCAGGCTTTCCATGGTCACGGTTTTACTGTTAATGTCGGGATAGGAGAAGTTGAAGGATTTGGCGCCTTTCGCAAAGGAGGCCAATCCCATTTCCGCACGCTTGTACCGCGCTTTCAGCGAGTCGGTAACCAGCAGGTGCTGATAAGGCTTCATGGCTTCGATGAGCGTAGACTGGTCGCGGTAACCGCCGAGGCCGTTTACGAGGAAAAATCCTTTCAGCGTATCGTTCTCCAGTCCTTTCATCATGTCATCCTTGCCTGGTTTTACGCCCGTTCCCATAAGGCGGTACATGGCGTAGGCGTTCATCCGGCGGAGGCCGTCGCCCAGCTGGAGCACGCGGGTATCCGCATATTTCCCGGGTTGAACGATCTGGCGGTAGTAGGCAGGATAATCTTCCTGTTTCGGATGTTTGGTGCGGGGCATGAAGAGGAAGTTGACCGCCGCTGCGTCTACGTCATTCACCACGAGGTAGCGCATCAGCTCATCGAACCGCTTGTTGCCGCTGCTTTTCATGGATTTGCGGAAAGCTTCGAACTTCGGGATGAAGGATTCGAAGACGGGGAAGAAATCTTCATAAGTGCCGCGGTACTGGATGCCGCTCCAGGATGGGATGGCGATATCGTCGTACACATTTTGCCAGGCCGCGAGGGCCTGATTTTCTTTGGAGCCCCCGCGCACGGCGGCTTTCGATCCTTTAATGTCCATCTCGATGGTGGACGCGCCTTTCAGGTAAATGCGATGACTGAGGTTGTTTACGTTCGCGTTGTCCGACACGTAATAAAACCCTTCTTCCGGATCGGCTACGGCGAAAGCGAAAGTTCCTGCGGCGGAGGTTTTCACGGTAGCCACCTGTGCCATGGCGCCGTCTTCCGCGCGGAAGAGGTACATGGTTTTAGGGTCTTTGGCGTCCGTAACGCCCTGGATGTAAGTAGTGGGCGGGATGGCGGCGAAGCTGTGCAGGGAAGCGGCCATCGCAGCCAGGAGGCATATTTTCTTCATGATCGTACTTTAAAAATGGTGCAGGCTTTGCGGCCTGCACCTTCGTGGATTTGATATGACTGGTTTCTGATGCTGCTGCATTACAGGTTGTTGGCGCGCGTCCTGAAGGCGATGCCCACCGGCTCGGCGAACCCGCCATGTGCGATGGTAGGCGTCACCTGGGGCGTGGCGCCCTGGTTGTTGGTCTTGAAGAACCGCAGGGTACCGCCGGTCTCAGGTTTCGCCGGGTTGAAAGTGGCCACCAGCAAGCTGCCGCGGTACGGCTGGTACATCGGTACTTTGTCTGTCACGTTTTCCGGGAAATACATGTACGTGATCCTTTCCCCGAAATCCTGTACCAGCTGTTCCCGGTTGGCATCGGGCAGGTACGCGTAGAGCTTGCTGCCGTTGCTGTAATAAAGGGTAGCGTGGGTGGGATCGGTGGCGATGTATTTCGCTGCTGCGAAATCGGCACCTACGTTCATCTTCTGGAAAATCGGCTGGTTGCCGGTTGCGATGTCGAACATGGAGTACCAGTATTCACCTGCGGCATTCTTGAACACCGCGAAGGTATTGCCGCCGTATGCGTTGCGGCTCATCCATACGAGGTCCATCTTCACATCGCTGAAGTCGAACTTCGCAGAAGAGGACGTAACGAGCAGGCTGGCGTAGTTTTCCTTGCCGGTAGACGTAATGCCGACGCGGGCGAAGCGGCGTTTCTGGGTGTCGAACATCAGCAGGTAGTCGGAATACAATGTTTTCACGAAGCTGAAATGCTTGCTGGGCTTGAAGGGGAAGGGCTCGTCCTTCACATGGTTCGACGGAGCGTTCAGGATAAACAGGGCAGTATTGGTATAGATGTAGATATCGTCGTTGAGGTACATCGCGTAGCTCCATTGCAACGACCAGAACGCCTCCGGCGCGAATTTCTCCGGCAGCTTGCCGAAGCAAAGGAAGGAAAGCGCCTTGTTGGCAGACCATTTCAGCGTATTCCGCTCCAGCGAGTTGGTGCCGGTCGTCGTAGAAATGAAGAACTGGTAATCAGAGACCTTGCTGGCGGTATGCATGCCCAGGGGCTTGCCGATGGGCCGGGGATAATCCGAATTGAAAGCAGTAAGCACATCGGCATACAGCTTCGTGGAATCGGGATTGGAGCCGTTGAACGCGAGGAGATCGAGGCGGGAGGAATCGCCCAGCGCGCCCAGCACGAAGAACCCTTCATAAGCGGCGGTGGTCACGGTCAGTTTGAACTTCTTCTCGAACCCGACCTTCGTCTGCTTATCCGTTACATACAACACCGCTTTGTAAACGCCTACGTTGAGATTGTCTACCGGTTTGTTGAAATCGCGCGTGGTGTTGATGGTCTGCACGTTCGTCGGCGACAGCTCCACCACCCATTTGTACGCATAGCGGGCGGTATCGGAACCATCGCCCGCGTCTTGCGTAAAATTGATTTCGGGCCGCAGTTTCAGCGTATCGCCGAGTTTGGTGAATACTTCTTCCGGCAGTGTGATCGCGGCTTCGTTGATCGATTTATAGTCGTAATTCCCTTTGTCTTTCATGCACGCGCTTCCCAGAACGGCAGCTGCGGCGGTAAGGAAAATATATTGCTTCATGTTGATGAATTACTGGTTAGCGATAAAGGATCCCATGGTCATTTTAGACCCGTCTTCCTCGAAAACAGGCGTTCCGGCGGCGTCCATGTCCTGCAGGTAGCGGTGCATGGCGTTGGCGCCCGACGTTACGAAGTTGATGCCGGAAGTGGGGCCGTACGGCGGGTTGAAATCCGCTTCGAAATTGAACCCGAACAGGTCGGTCATCAGTCTTGCCTTTTTCGCGGTGAACACCCCGAAATATGCGTCCAGCCATCTTACCGGCTGAATGGCGCGGGCGGTCACGAACACGCGAAAAACATGGAACGGGATGATCCGGTTGTCTACTTTCCGGCTGGCCATATCGGTCTGGAAATACTGGTTCGGCACCAGTTTCAGGCGCATCAGGAGGTTGTTCGCCTTCATATCTTCCGTGCGGAACAGTTTAACGAACAGCGTATCGTTGAGCGAGTTGGCCCGGATCACGGCGGATGCGATGCTCATATGTTTGCCGAATTCCGCGGTGGAACCGGTATCTGCGACAACATCGAACGCCCGGTCGATCGGTTGCGCCTTTCCCGCCACGCTTACCGGGATGGGCAGGATCACGGTATCGCCCTTCACGTACATGAACGTAAAGTTGATGGAGTCGAACGGCGCCGGTTCCCTACCGGTTGTTCCACGCGCGCTTTTGAAGTAAATGGTATTGCCTTCGTCGTAATGCACGAGCGGCGATTTCTCGCAGGCTGCCAGCATCGTGGCTACGGCCACCGGTAACAGGTATAATAATTTTTTCATTATGCTGATGGATTGAAGGTTATTGGTAATAGCTTTCACTTTCCGGCAGAGGCACCACGTACTGCGTGCGGGTCATCGTCTGGAGGTTGGCAGTGCCGGTCGATCCCGTGCCATTGGCTTTGAGGATGCGCGCGGTATTGGTGCGCTTGTAGAAGAAGAACAGTTGTCCTTCCCCATACATTTCTTTCGCATACTCCTTCTGGATTTCCGTCTGGCGATTGGTCGTCAGCGGATCTTCGGTAAGCCCCCGCGCACGGCGCACCGTGTTCAGCAGCTGGAAACCGGTAGCATCGTCGGGCGCGCATTCCGCAGCAATGTAATAGATCTCGCTTTTGCGCAGCATCGGCATCCGGAAACGGAACTGCACGTTCACGCCATCCACGTTATTGAATTTGCGAAGGGTTTTATACCCGAAAGTGGCGCCAGGAGGCACGTCCCACCAGCTGAAGTTCCGCAGCGTGGAAAACCGGTAGTCCGTCTGCACTTTACCTTCGTAGGTATTGTTGAGGCGGGTGGTATTGGGCGCCCACATCACGTCCGATTTCACATCGCCCCCATACAGCTTTCTCGACCAATCATATAGGTTCGGCACGTTCAGCGAAAAGATCACTTCCCGGCTGAAAGTCCTGTCGATGGGATTGGAGGCCGTATCTGCGTTCATCCAGGGGAATTCGCCGTCCATTTTGCCGATGAGCTCCGTAGCCACTTCATACGCCGCTGTTTTCGCGTTGCGGTACAGCAGGGCGCGGGCTTTGAGGGCTTTGGCGGCGTACCAGTTCATGCGCAGGTTGCGCATACGGGTGTAGTCGAGCCCATCGTTCAATATCTTGTCCTGTTTGCCGGTGGTCAGCACCGGGTCTGCGCCGAGGTGCGCGATGGCGCGGTCGATATCGGTCAGCACGCTGTCCATCACTTCATTAGCGGGCATGATGGGCTTTACGTTGGGCGTGGCGGTGGTATAATACGGAACGGAAAGCGCCGTGCTGTCTGTGAGGTATATGGGGCCGAAGACGCGCAGCATGTCGAACTGGATCATGGCGCGCAGCCCGTACAGTTCACCACGGTACAGCTTTTCTTCCGCCGCATCGAGCACGTTGGGATATTTTTCGAGATTGACGAGGAACATGTTGATGTTCAGTACCGTCCTGTATGCCTGGGTCCAGGCGTTCAGCATTTGTTCTTTCAGCGTCGGGTTGGCGTAGTCGTAATTTACGTAAGACAGCGCGGGCGTGCCGTTGGAAACGCCGGCCGGGCCGCCGCCGGTATTGAGGATGCTGCCGGAATACAGCTGCCCCAGCGCATCGATGGCCGTCATGGTCATGTATTCGCCGTAGAGCGATTTAGCGGCCACGTTGCTGTAGATACCATTGAGGGTGTTGCGGATGTTGTCGGGATTGGTGAACACCTTGTCTTCCAGCACGCGGTCGTTCGGCTCCACGTCTACCCACTTTTTGCAGGAGGAGAAGAGGGCCAGTGCGCCGAGTACGTATATGCTGATGAATGTTTTTTTCATGTTGATGTAGCTTTTTCTCGTTTAGAAACTGGCGTTAACAGAAAGTGAACCGGAGCGGGTGAAAGGGTATTCCGTACCTCTTTCGGCCCTGATGGTGGACCAGCGCACGAATTCGTTCATATAGGCGTTGACGCGGAGGTTTTTCAGGCCGAGTTTGCTGATCCATTTTGCCTGGCTGAATTCGTAGCCTACGCTGATGGATTCGCCGGTAAACGTATTCTCCTTCTGTACGAAGCGGGACGTTACGTACGTCTGGATCGTTGATCCGCCCAGTTCGCCGAAGCTGCGGAAATCTGCGATATCGCCGGCTTTCTGCCAGCGGTCGTACAGCGCGCGGCGGTCCTGGTTCAGGAACACGCCTTCCGCATCGATGTTTTCCACTTTATCGAACAGCGCGGTATTGATGGCCTGTCCGCCGAGGCGATAACGGAAGTTCACCGAGAAGCTGAACCCTTCGTACATGAAGCCCGTTCCTACCACACCTTCCACGGTGGGCCTGGAGGAGCCTACCTTGCGGAGGTCTTTCGCGTCATAGATAATGGTACGATCGCCATTGAGCTTCAGGAACACTTCCTTTCCGCTGCCGGGGTCGATGCCGATGGAGCGCACAGACCAGAGGTCGTATTGGCTGAACCCGTCCTGGTAGCGGCGGAACTGCGATTCGAGGAGGGAATCGCTGGCGAACTTGCTGTTTTCCTGCTCGAGGGAGTTCCCCAGGCCGGTGAACTTACTGTCTTGCCAGATGCCGTTCAGCGTCACGATCCAGGATGCGCGGTGTTTCACGTCAGACCAGGGCGTGATGCGCGCGGTCACTTCCACGCCGGAGTTGCGCAGGCCGCCCATATTGATGTTATAGGTTTTGTAACCGGTGGAGGGCGGCATGGTGAGCGGTACCACCATATCGTCCGTATACTTCTTGAAATAGTTCACCGTGGCGTTGATCCGCGATTTGAAGAGCGACAGGTCGAAGCCCATGTTGGTGTTGGTAGTGATGGGCCACATCAGGTCGGGGTTGCCCACGGTGCCCAGCTCGAGCGATTGCCCCATGGCCACGTTGTACAGCGCCGCGTAGGTATATACCGAAGTGGAGCCGAGGCCGGTGTAGCTTTGGTTACTGTTGGTACCCGCGTTGATGAAGAGTTTCAGGCGGTTGATGACGGGGATCGCACGCATGAAGGGCTCGTTGTGGAGGTTCCAGCCCGCACCCAGCGACCAGAACGCATGTTCCGACTGGTTGGAGCCGAACGAAGTGGAAGCGTCGTACCGGAACGATGCATCCGCCAGGAACCGGTTCTGCCAGGTATAGTTACCGGAAGCGATGCCGGAAGCCGAACGGAAAACGGCGTCTACGTACGTCGGCAGTTTTTTCTCGGTATCGTAGCTGGTGCCCGTGCCCGGATTGCCGTTGCTGCCGAAGGGGAAGCCCCGCACGATGGTGGTGAGCCCGTTCGTTTTGGACTCGGTAGCGTCTCCGCGAAGGTTGAGCGACACCTGGTGCCCGCCGCGGAGGATTTTACCGTAGTTCAGCGCGAGGTAGCTCTGCCAGGAGGTTTTGCTGGATTCCTTCGAGGTGAAACGGCCTTTCAGGTCGTTGACCATCTGCTCGAACTCCGCGTTCCTCGGGTCTTTGAAGCTTTCATCGTTGCTGTTGTCTACCGTAAAGCTCACACCGGCGATGGCCTGGAGCCCGTCTGCGAGGTTATACTGGATCGCCAGGTTGTCGGTAAAGATCTGCTGCTTACCCATGCTGTAGCTGCGCAGGGTAGCGTCGTACAGCGGGTTGCGGACGTTGTTGGTCGCCTTCCGCCCGTCTGACGTCATTTCCAGGAATTTGGAAACATTGCCCTTCTCGTCATACATTTTGTAGTACGGGTTGGTATGCGCGAAATCCTTGAAATTGTAGGGCGATTCGTCCGATTTCACACCGGTGAAGAACGCCTTGTTCGAGATATTGAATTTGCCTTTGCGGTAAATCAGGTCGAGGTTCACGCCGTAAGTGTTACGGCCGGAACCTTTCATCACGCCTTCGTTGCGGCGATAGTTGGCGCCGATGCCGTAGCGCACTACGTCGTCCCCACCGTCTGCATACACGGAATGGCGCTGGGAGAACGCGTTTTTCAACGGCGCTTTCAGCCAGTAGGTATTAACACCCTGCGCCACGAGGCCCATGCGGCGGTTGTACATACTGTCCAGCTCAAGCTGGGTGGGGTTGCCGAGGAAAGCCTTGTATCGGCCTGCGAGGCGTTCGAACTCCAGTTTCTCTGCCGCGTCCATGAGGTTGTAATCGCGCAGGTCGGGAGAATCGAAAGTAAGGTCGGAGGTATAGGAAAGGCGCATCTGGCCGGGCGTAGGCTTGCGGGATTCGATCACCACTACGCCGTTGGCGGCTTTGGCACCGTATATGGCGGTGGAAGCGGCGTCTTTCAGCAGGGTGATGCTGGCCACGCGGTTGATATCGAGGTCCACTACCTGTTGCAGCGTCACTTCGAAACCGTCGAGGATGAATAAAGGTTGGTTGGGATCGATGCCCAGTTGGGAGTTGAAGGAGGAGATACCGGTCTGGCCGCGTACTTCCACCTGCGGGCGGGCATTCGGGTTGGAGCCGAATGCGTTGTTGGGCACCACGTTGAACGAGGGGTCCAGCGTGCGGAGGGATTTCACCACATCCTGGTTACCGACGGATTTCAATTGTTCGCCGGTAAAAGTAGCGGTAGCGCCCGTAAAGCTTTCCTTTTTACGGTTGAACAGACCGGTGGTGATCACCACTTCTTCGATCTGCTGCGACATGCGTTCCAGCTGAATATTCAGCTTCGCGCCTTTCACCGCGATTTCCTTCTGTTTGAAGCCGATCATCCGGACGATGAGGAATCCGTCTTGCGGAACGTTCTTCAGGACGTAATTCCCTTTTTCGTCGGTGTACGTGGCGTTCTGCGTGCCTTTCACGACAACAACGGCGCCTTCCACGGGCTGGCCTTTATCGTCTGTCACGCGGCCGCTCACGTCGGTGTTTTGCGGCGCCTGGGCGGTAGCTTTGCGAATGGGCGCGGCTTTCACGACGATGTACTGCCCCTGGCGCGACCAGGTAAGGGGTTGATCTTCGAAACTGGCGTCCATCGCCTGTTCCAGCGGAGCATTGCTCACGTTCAGCGTTACCGGTTTTGCGGCCAGGAGTTCCGTTTTCGTGTACACGAAACTAATACCGGTCTGTTGCTGCACCTTTCGGAAAATCAGTTCCAGCGGTGCGTTTTTTTCCGCCAATGTGACGTTCTGCGCCATCAGCGCAACGCTCCCCTGCAAGCATAAAAGCAGGGTGATCCAAAATCCTTTCATGTGCGTTTTGAGTTGGTTGATTAAAAAGTTCCCCCGTGCGCCGCATCACACATGCAGCGCCCCGTCTCCCGTTTTCCGGAAGAAAAAATTTGTCCTTCTTGTTACATGAACCGGCTGATGCGGTTAGAAAAATGTTGTACCTGTTCCCCCTCTGCGATGCTATTGTCCCCGAATGTCTCTAAAGTCCTTGTTCTGTCTGAATAATGTGTATGTCGCTAGTCCGATTTTCCCGATTCAATTATGGCTTCACCGTCACGCGCTTTCCGTTGACCGTGAAATGCACGCGGTTGGTCATTTCCAGCAGCTTCAGAATGTCTTCCAGCTGCGCATCCCGCGGGATGTCTGCCACGAAGAGGTGCTGAATATCGCCCTGGTATTCTGTTTCTATATCGTACCAGCGTTCGAGCTGGCGCATAATGGTTTTGATATCTGTGCCATGGAAGCGGAAATAGCCGTCTTTCCACGCCGTGGCGGCTTCCAGGTCGGCATCGTGGATGGTCACGTTCCCGTCGTCCCCGGCTATGGCCTGTTGGGAAGGGCGCAGGATAACGGGGTTGCCGCCTGCGCTGAATTGCACCTTGCCGGAAACGAGGGTGGCTACGATGCGGGGGTCAGTTGTATAGGCGGATATGTTGAAAGCCGTGCCCAGCACGCGAATGGCGGCTTTGTCGTTCACGCTCACCACAAAAGGCTGCGCTTCGCTGGCTTTTACTTCGAAATAGGCTTCGCCGGATACGGTCACTTTTCTTTCGTTTTCCGTAAACCGGGCGGGGTAGCGGATGGAGGATGCGGCGTTCAGCCAGACTTTCGTACCGTCTGACAGGGTGAGGCGGAATTTGCCGCCTGCCGGGGTTTTGAGGGTGTTGTAGACGGGCTCTCCGCTGGCGGTGCCTTCGTCGTTATAGGTGAGCGCATCGCCTCCCGCCGCCAGCAATGCTCCGCCCTGGCTGGGTGGCAATGTACCGGCGGAATCGCCCAGTACTACCACTTGTCCGTTGGCGAGTGTGAGGGTAGCCACGTCTTTACCGGGCTGCGGTACGGGTTCCTGCTTCACGCGGGTGGCCAGCTGGGGCTTTTCGGGCTGGAGCATCCACCAGGCCGCACCGGAAAGTACGACCACAGCTGCCGCAGCGGCGGCGCGGCGCACCCAGAGGCGGCGGACCGGCGTGGTTTTCAGCGGTGCGATACCTGCGTTCTCCAATACCTTCGCCAGCATCTGCACGCGCATGGCTTCGTCTTCCTCCGCGTTGGGCACGGGGGCGGATTGCTGCTGCATACTGTTGTAATAGGCGTCCAGCAGGCGCTTTTCTGCGTCTGTGGCGGTGCCGTCCAGGTAGCGGTCGATCAGTGTGGCTAAGGTTTGCTTGTTCATCGCTATGTACTTTAGTACCACTCATGCGGCGGTACCCTACGGTTGATAAAAAAATTTTCTCAGGGGATGATGGCGAACATGGCGTCGCGGAGGCGGGAGCGAAGCACTTTCAGGGTGGCGGTCATTTTCTTTTCCACGGTTTTCACGGAAATCTCCATTTTCACGGCGATCTCGCGGTAAGGGAGCTTTTCTTCCCGGCTCAGGAGGAAAATCCGCCGCGCATCTGCCGGCAGCGAAGCCAGGATCTCGCGCACGAGCCCGTCCAGCTCCTTGAAAAGCAACGGCTGCTCGTCGAGCAGTTCGGAAGAGGTTTCCATCAAACGGTCGTAAAAACGCTCGTCGATCTTCTGGTCGCGGATGGCTTTGAAAACCTGGAAACGGATGGCCTGCTGCAGCCAGGCATTGGGATAGGCGATCTCCAGCTCGTGCCGGCGCACCCAGAGCTGGGTGAAAACGTCCTGCACCAGGTCGCGGCTCACATCGTCGCGGCGGAGAATATTCAGTGCGGTAAGGTAAAGGTTACGGTAATGACGGTTGAAGAGTGCGGTAAAAGCTGCCGCATCGTTGGCTTTGATGCCCAGCATCAAATCATGGTCGGTATTTTGCGCATAACTCGTCATTTCCAACAAAAACGCCACAAGTTACCTTGTTATTCGACGCGTAATGCGTATTATTTTGCAGATTTCCGGTATTTTTTTCACAAAATACGCGTTTCAACACCTATCTTGAAAAGAAAATCGGCGGATCCGGGCAAATATGCCCCTGAAATTCGGAATACATCCGATATTCAATATTTTTGCATGCCTAAAACGACATAGCCTGATAATCTGATGGAACTATCGAAGAATTATATGCCTGCTTCGGCAGAAGACAAATGGTACCAATATTGGATGGACAAACAGTATTTCCGTTCCGTACCGGACGGCCGTCCTCCCTTTACGATCGTGATCCCCCCGCCGAACGTGACCGGGGTGTTGCACATGGGCCATACCCTGAACGAAACCGTGCAGGACATTCTTACCCGCCACGCCCGCATGAGCGGCTTCAACGCCTGCTGGGTGCCGGGTTCCGACCACGCGTCCATCGCCACTGAAACCAAAGTGGTGAACATGCTGAAGGAAGAGAAAGGTATCGAGAAAAGCCAGCTCACCCGCCAGGAATTCCTCAAACACGCTTACGAGTGGAAGGAAAAATATGGCGGCATCATTTATCACCAGATCCGTAAACTGGGCTGTTCGGTAGACTGGGACCGGGTGACCTTCACCATGGACCAGCACTATTACGACGCGGTGATCAAGGTGTTCGTAGACCTTTACGGCAAAGGCCTCATCTACCGCGGCGCCCGCATGATCAACTGGGACCCCAAGGCAAAAACCGCCCTTTCCGACGAGGAAGTGGAATATAAAGAGATCAACGGCAAGCTGTACCACGTGAAATACGCCGTGGTGAACGCCGCCGGCGAAGCTACCGGAGAATTCATCACCATCGCCACCCAGCGCCCGGAAACCATTATGGGCGATACGGCGATCTGCGTAAACCCGGACGATGCGCGTTATGCCCATCTGAAAGGCCACTTCGCCGTGGTGCCCCTGGTTAACCGCAAAGTGCCCGTGATCTTCGACGAATACGTAGACAAGGATTTTGGTACCGGCGCCCTCAAAGTGACGCCCGCTCACGATATCAACGACTACAACCTCGGTCTGAAACATAACCTCGAAGTGGTGGATACCCTCAACGACGACGGTACCCTTTCCGCCGCGGCCCAGGTGTTCGTAGGCGAAGACCGCTTCCGTGCCCGCAAGAAAGTTGTGGCGGCGCTCCACGAACAAGGCCTCCTCGTAAAAGAACAGGAATACACCACCCGCCTGGGTTACAGCCAGCGCAACCCAGACACCGTTGTGGAACCGAAAATCTCCACGCAGTGGTTCGTGAAAATGTCTGAGCTCGCCAAACCCGCATTGGACGCGGTTGTTAGCGGAGAAGTGCGCATTCACCCTGGCGACCGCTTCCTCGCTACCTACAAATACTGGATGGAGAACGTGAAGGACTGGTGTATTTCCCGGCAGCTCTGGTGGGGCCAGCAAATCCCCGCCTGGTACGACGAGCAGGGCCAGTTCGTAGTAGCCGAAACGCTCGAAGCGGCGCTCGCAAAATACGAAACCACCTACGGCAATCGCCCCGCAACGCTGCGCCAGGACGAAGATTGCCTCGATACCTGGTTCTCTTCCTGGCTCTGGCCCATGGAAGTGTTCAACGGCATCAGCGATCCCGGGAACGACGACATCAACTACTACTACCCCACTTCCGTACTGGTAACGGGGCAGGATATCATTTTTTTCTGGGTAGCGCGCATGATCATGGCCGGCCTGGAATACAAACAGGAAAAACCCTTCTCCGACGTGTATTTCACGGGTATGGTGCGCGACAAGCTCGGGCGCAAAATGTCCAAATCACTGGGCAACTCACCCGATCTGCTCGATCTCATCGAACGCTTCGGGGCAGATGCCGTACGCTTCGGCATCATGATCGCTTCGCCGGCGGGGAACGACCTGCTGTTCGACGATTCCAGCTGCGAGCAGGGCCGCTTCTTCAACAACAAGATGTGGAACGCGCTGAAACTCGTGAAAATGTGGACGCCGTCGGATAACACCGGCGCGCCCGTTCCCGAATTCGCCGTGGAATGGATGGAAAGCCGGCTCAATGAAGCACATGCCGAAGTTGAAAGGCTCATCAAGGACTTCCGCCTGAGTGAAGCGCTGAAAGTATTGTACAGCCTCATCTGGGACGATTTCTGCTCCTGGTACCTCGAGTGGATCAAGCCCGGATTCGAACAGCCGATCGATAAAGGTGTGTACGACAAAACCATCGCGTACTTCGAGCAGCTCCTCCAGCTCCTCCACCCCTTTATGCCGTTCGTGACCGAAGAAATCTACCACCTGCTGCGCGACCGCTCCGCGGGCGACGATGTGGTGATCAAACAGTTCCAGGCCCCCGGCAGCGTGAACGCCGATCTGCTGAAAGAAGGCACCCTGGCGCAGGAGGTGATCACCACCATCCGCGACGCGCGCAACAAACAACAGCTGAAACCGAAGGATACGATCAAACTGTTCGTGGAAACGCAGGACAGAAAAGCTTTCCAGCGGATCGAAAGCATCCTCGCCAAACAGCTCAACGCAGATGAATTCGGTTACACGACCGAAGCCATCACCGGCGCAGCGGCCATCGTAGTGGGGACCGACAAGTTCTACATGGTAACGGAAAAAGAAGTGGACCCTGTAGCGCAGAAAGCCCAACTGCTCAAAGACCTCGCCTACCAGCAAGGTTTCCTCGTGGGTGTGGAGAAAAAACTGCAGAACGAAAAATTCGTGGCCAACGCCAAACCGGAAGCCGTGGAATCCGAGCGCAAAAAGCTCGCCGACTGCCAGGCCCGCATCCAGGCCATCGAAGAAAGTCTCAAACTGTTATAATATTCAGGATCGTCCGGCGTTTACATAGCCGGACGATCCTTTTTTTGCCCTATGACGAAGCAATTGCTGATCACGCTTGCACTGTTCACCGGAATCTCGGCCACCACGGCCGCGCAATCCAAACCGAAGCCGCCGGCCAAACCGGCGAAGCCCGCTGCTGCCACCACTTCGGCTGCCGATAAAAAACTGCGTTTCCGGACCACCTGGGGCATCTACCTCAGCGATTCCATCCCCCGCCCGGAAGTCCTGAAAATACTGGATTCCGCGCTCGTGGTGCGCGATCAGAAAAACAATAAATTCCCTGTCGTTTCTTTTGATTTTCTCTATGAAGCGAAAGAAGCGTATCTCAACGATACTACCAGCCAGGTCGCGTTTTACACGGAAACCACCGGCGATTCCTTTACGGGCGACCGCCTTTCCGACCTCTGGAGCAACCGCCTGAAAGAAACCGTCCAGAAAGGCGAATCCCTCATCTTCTCCAACATCGTTATCAAATACACGGAAGACAAATTCTACCGCGTACCCGAACTCCGCATCACCGTCCGCTAGTCTTCATTCCCCATAATCATGCCCCAGGGGCGCATGTTCGGGATTTTGTCGAACACCACTTTCAGCAATGCCATCGCCGGGATGGAAATGAACATCCCCGCGATCCCCCAGATCATGCTGCCGATAAACACGCCCAGCAGCGTCACCATGGCGTTGATAGACACCTTCGACCCCACGATCCTCGGCAGCAGCACGTTCGCGTCCAGCAAATGGATCCCGAACATGAGCGCCGCGGCCCAGAACGCCTGTCCAGCCGTGCCTGTCGTCAATGTCACCAACACCGTCACCAAAATCGTCAGCACCATCCCTACGTACGGGATGATGTTGAAAATAGCGCCCAAAGTGCCCAGCAGCACGGCGTATTTCACACCGAGGCACAGCAGCGCCACGATGTACAGGGTAGCCACCACGAGCATTTCGATGAACAATCCTACCACATAACTTTTCACCACCACGCGGCTGTGCGCGATCACTTCCCGCACTTCGCCGGCGAATTCCGCACGGAACAGGCGCAACAAAAACTGTACGAGCAGCCGGCGGTAATACAGGAGGAAAAAAGTGTACAGGGGAATGAATACGAGGAAGATGAGGACGGAAGAAACCGACGTCACGGCGTTCACCACGAGTTGCGACAGCGAAGCGATGCTCTTGGCGGCGTTTTCGTTGATCCAGGCGATCTGCTGGTCGGAATCCACCTTGAATTTATCGTCGACCCAGATGGTCAGATCGTTGGCCATCACCATGAGCCGTTTTTCAAGCATGGGCAGGTCGGAAACGAAGGTGGAAGTTTGCCAGGAAATGAAGTACAGCATCCCCGCCATGAAAAACACGAAAATGAGGACGGCCAGCCCGGCAGCCGCGCCCCTGGGCAGTTTCAGCTTCTCCAGCCCCTGCGCCAGCGGCAGCAGCAATATCGCGAAGAGGAAACCGAAAGCCACCGGCGCCAGGATGTCTTTCGTCGTCCGCAGGATCACGACGATAAGGACGAGGCTGAGCAAAACATGGCTCAGTTTCATGTAGAAAGGCGGCTTGACGAAAGGTTGACGCATGTACGTTTTTTTAGTATGAAAAGAGTTGCTGCAAGGGAACGATCAGCTCGAAACGCCCTTTCCGCGAAGGATCGCCGGGATTGTCGTTGAACAGTTGACTGTAACGCATCCCGAACGTGAAAGGCAGCACATTGCCGATCTTGGTATCGAAGTAAAGTTCCCCGCCGGCCGATGCATAAGTAACGTGGCGGCGGTTCCGAAAGTTGAATGCAGACATAAAGTCGTGGAAAACGTTGGCCCTGACCCGCGAAAAATACAGCAGGTTGGCGAATCCCCAATCCGGGTACACCAACGGGAAATGATAGTTCGACCCCACTTTGAAAACATGCTGGAAAAACGGCTTGCTGTACCCCCGCGCATAGCTGAAAGGATCGCTGAACGCGTACCGCAGGCTCGTGTCTTTCTGCAGATACGACAGCTGCACCACGATGTTGTGCGTATTCCGGAACCCGGGGAAATACAGATCGGCCCGCCCGAAAAACTGTTCGGCCGGGATGTTGTTCAGCGATTTGCTGTACCGCATGGCGAGCGTCTGCCCGAAATGCGAGTAGATCTGCTGCAGGGCCTTCATCCGCTGGTTCGAGAAGCTGAAGCCGAGATCGAGGTATTGGAGGTTGTTGTCGCGGAACTGGTACTTGCTGTTGCCGGCCCGGGTGCGCGTTACCTGGTGGAAATCCGCGCTGAGCGTGAGGCCGCGGTAGAATTTCCCGGAGCTGAGGCGCAGGGGCAGGCTCATGCCGCCGTACCAGTCCAGCTCGTTCCACCGCACCTGGACGGTATCGTTGATGTTGACGTACCGGTCGGATTTGTAATCGCCGCCGGCGCGAAGAACGGGGAACCACCCGGCCCAGGCCACCTGCCCGCCTACCGACGGACTGCTCTCATTGCGGTTATATCCGGCGCCGATGCGGGTCTGGAGCGTCCCGAGCACGTTTTCCCCCAGGAGGTACCATCCGTAGTCAGGATCGTCGATCACCGGGAGCCAGCTGTGAAAATTGAATAAACGGTGCCCTTTGGCGTATTTCCGGACGTTTCTCCCTTCATCCCTTACCTCAGCCAGCAAATTGCCGCCCTCCCCGAAATCGGGCTGTAACCAGGGTTTTTGGTGATTGGCCGCGGGGTCGATGGGTTCCCCGGCGTTGAGGGGCATGGAGAGGAGCTTGAAGCCGTTAGCGGTGAATTCGCTGAAGACGAACTTCCCGTCTGCCACCGCCAGGTGATGTACACCGTTGGCGCGGTGCGAATGCCGGCGGACGGTACCTCCGGCCAGGGGCACGCTGTAAATATCGTCGACGTCGGCAAAGGCGGCGGTAAAATATACCGTATCGCCCTGGACCACGGGTATCCCGATGGCTTTCATGGCAAAGGGAACGAGCGTTTCCGTGTTTCCGCCGGCCACGGGCTGCTTCACGATGGCCATCCGGCCGGTGCTGTCGCGCACGGCGGTGACGATCCACTGATCGTCGTCCGTGAATTTCGGGTAGGTGTAATACCAGTTTTCGGGGTTGGGGAGGCGTTGCAAGACCTGGCCCGTTCCGGCATCGAGGATTTCGAGGCTGTAACGCTGTTCCGGGGTAAGTGCGGCTACCACTACCGATTTCAGGTTATGTGAAAGGTCTGGCGAAAAGCAGCGGCGCTCATGTTGCAGGACACGCCGGTTGTTGAGGGAACCGGGTTTGTAAATCACCACTACCGAACGCTCGTCGGCCCCCCAGCGGGCGCTGTAGCGGCTTTCGGTCCAGAGCAGGTGCCCGCTGCGGTAGCTGAAGAAATTATCGAAACCCGTGCCGGGAGCCGTCATCCGGAACGCGCGGGGCCGGCTGCCCCCGTAGATATTGTAAAACGCAGGGATGGTTTGGTAGGAATTGTGGAGCACCACGAGCCCGCCTTTCCCGTCTGGATAAACATACCTGAAATTCTCCACCCCGTTGCTTTTGGTGAGATGCGTGACATTCACGTCGAGCGTATCCGCGGGCTCGGCCGGCGGGCTGTTCCAGTTTTGGCGGTAGTAATCGTAGGAAGCGTGGAAGAAAGCGGCCGCGTTCTTGCCGGTGCGGCGTTTGAGGCTTTGGGAGAAAGGATAAAATACCCCGCGGAAGCGGACCGCATCGTCCGTTACGTTTTTCCAGAAATCGCGCCCATGCTGCAAACGACCGTAGCTGGTCATGAGGTAACCCGTTTCATAGTGATCGGGCATGTAACGGCGGTAGGAACCATTCCGGATCTGCATGTAGCTGTAATCCTTCCCTGCCAGCTTCAACGCCCGGAAACCGTCGAAAAACGCCGGGAGGCGGCCCCTGCCCTGCTCGCTCATCGCCGTTTCGGCCACAACGGCATCGCCTTCCCAGAACCAGTTCGGCACGGCGATATTGGTAATTGCGGCCTGGCCGAGTTCCCCGAAAACATAATATCCTGCCTTGCTGATGCCTTTGCGGAAATTATTGTTCTGGATGACGTGGCGGTATTCGTGCAATGCCAGCTGATCGGCCCAGTTGAGCGAACCGAGGTCTGAGGAGTTGGGCGGCGGCGTGAGGTAAAACACGGAGCGGAAGGGCCCCAGCTGCACGAAACCATTGCTCTGCATCGTTTCATGCTGCAATACGATATTGATCTTCCTCACGACAGGCCCCAGCGTTCCGGTGTGCGACCGGGCGATACGGTGGATGACGTCGGCCACCCGCTTCCCCTGGGTTTCCAGGCCGGCGGGGAATATCACGCGGACCGTATCCGAATCTACCTGCCGCCATTTCAGGGAAGGCCGGTTGCCGCCGAACTGCTGTGCGCCCGCCGTGTGGGCAAGGGATATGGCCAGGGCCAGGCATAGAAAGTAACGCATATGTAAAAGCGGGTTGAACACCGCGCAACAAATTACATACAAATTTCAGATAATAGCGTTGCGGGGATGACTTCAACGTGACAACGCTTTTTAGCCATTTTTCCGTATTTTTGTATTCAAATTTTTCGATAAATGGACACAATCACACAAGCACCTATAAAATTGACCGGCGGGGCCGTAAAAGAATTGAAAAGGCTCATGGCCGAAGATGGATTTGATTCCGCGCAGTACCTGCGCGTGGGCGTGAAAGGCGGCGGATGTTCCGGCCTTTCGTACATCCTCGGCTTCGACGCCAAAATGGAAGGCGACGATACGTATGAGATCGAAGGTATCCCGGTGGTGATGAAGAAAGCCCATGGGCTGTACCTGCTCGGCATCGAGATCGATTTCGCGCATGGCCTCGAAGCGCGCGGGTTCACCTTCAACAACCCGAACGCCTCCTCCAGCTGCGGCTGCGGCACTTCCTTCGCCGTATAACCTGGTGCGGAACCTTTTTAACAGGTGATCAATGAAGCAAAGCTTCGTTGGTCACCTTTCTTTTTCCGGGGCCGCTCGTCCCCAACCATCCCTTCCCTGGAATCAGCATTCTCCTCAAAGGCCACATCGTAATCACTTATCTGCATTTTCTTACAAACCGTGTAAACTTATAGCAAGCCCACTGTAAACCGCAAGCAGGAATAAGTTGGTAGGTCGTAAATTAATATCAGTATTTTCTAACGCAAGGTGTAAACCCATAGCAGGACTAGACCCCGTACGCAAACCGTATAGATACAGTACAGCTACAGTAGGGATATAGTAGGGATATAGTAGGGATACCGTACTGTAACCGTACTAAATGAGTTCCAAAAAAGCTCGCTACCGTCCTAAAAACAAAAAGGGTGACCAGGAACCTGGTCACCCTTTTCGAGTATGTTGGATGTTATCCGGCTTATTTACCGCGCACTAACGGGGGCGCCTTCTCGATCACAACGGATTCACGCTCCTGGGAGAGGGTATTCTTCTTGTCGAAGTCTACCAGGATGGGGGCCGCTACGAAGATGGAAGAGTAGGTACCGGTCAGTACACCGATCAGCATCGCGAATGCGAAACCACGGGTCACCTCGCCACCGAAGATGAAGAGGATGAGGATGGTGAGGAATACCGTCACGGAAGTCATGATGGTACGGCTCAGGGTTTCGTTGATCGCGCGGTTGATCACGACCTTGGTTTCCAGGCCCTTCGTGTTACGGAAGGTTTCACGGATACGGTCGAACACGATCACGGTATCGTTCATCGAGAAGCCGATCACCGTAAGGATGGCCGCGATGAAGTGCTGGTCGATCTCCAGTGCGAAGGGCACGAAGCCACGGCAGAAGGAGAACACGGCCAGGGTCACGAGCACGTCGTGCAGCAGCGAGAAAATGGTACCGATAGAGTATTGCCATTTGCTGAAGCGCAGCAGGATGTACAGGAAGATCACCACGATGGAAAGCACGGTCGCTTTCACCGCACCCTGACGAAGGTCGTCGGAGATGGTCGGCGCCACGGTTTGGGAGCCCACGAGGTATTTAGACTCGAAAGAAGCCTGGTCGGGCTTGCTGTCGTAGAACGCCTGCAGGCCCTGGTGCAGCTTCGCCAGCGCGTCTTTCGCCGCTTCGTCGGAATTCTCCTCGATGCGGTAAGGCGTAGTGATGTTCAGCTGGTTGTTTTCACCAATAGTTTTTACGAAAGTCTCGGACTCGTATACTTTATTCAGTGCCTCGTGTACAGCGGTACGCTCGATCGGTTTATCGAAACGAACGGTATAGCTGCGGCCGCCGCTGAAGTCCACACCATGGTCGAAACCATTGATGAAGGAACCAACGCCCAGGATCATTACGATCGCGGAGATCACATAAGCGATCTTGCGTTTGCCAACGAAATCGAAGCTTGCGTGCTTGAAGATCCGGCGGCTGAGGGGGGTGAAGTATTCGAAGTGGCGTTTGCGCTTCATCCAGAAGTCTGTCACCATGCGGGATACGAGGATACCGCAGAACAGGGACAGGATCAGACCGATGATCTGGGTGGTGGCGAAGCCAAGTACGGGGCCCAGACCGAAGTAGAACAGGATGATCGCGGTGAGCAGCGAGGTCACGTGACCGTCGAGCACCGGTGCGTAGGAGCGTTTGTAACCGTCCTCAACCGCCTGTGCATAGGTTTTGCCCTTGCTCAGCTCATCCTTGATACGTTCGAATATAATTACGTTGGTGTCTACCGCCATACCGATCGTCAGTACCAGACCTGCGATACCCGGCATGGTCAGCGTTGCACCGAGCGACGCGAGGATACCGAAGGTAAACAGGAGGTTGAGGATCAGGGCGATGTTGGCTACCCATCCGCCGGTGTTGTAATACACGAGCATGAGGATGAAGATCACCGCGAAGGAGATGATGAAGGATTTGGCACCTGCCGCGATGGATTCCTGACCGAGGGTCGGGCCTACTACCTGCTCCTGCACGATTTTGGCGGGGGCGGGCATACGGCCGGAAACCAGGATGTTGGCAAGGTCCTGCGCTTCTTCCAGCGTGAAGCTGCCGCTGATAGAGGAGATACCGTTGGGGATCTCGGTGCGGATGGAAGGAGCGGTGTATACTACGTTATCGAGTACTACGGCTACGTAGTTGAGCGTTCTCGGATCGTCCGGGTTGGTGGGCTTCAGCGAGCGGGTCAGGTTGCGCCAGTCGCGGGTACCTACTGCGTCCATGGTCATGGATACTTCGGGAGCGTGGTTATCCTGTCCGAAATCGGCTTTGGCGGCAATCACCCTTTCACCCGTGATTTTCGCTTTCGGGTTGGAGGGGTTCACGCGAACACCATAAACCTGCAGCGGTTGGCTGCGGTCTTCTTTGTTTGCGGGACCGTAGAGGAAAACGAGGTCTTTCGGCAACGCGGCTTTCACGGCCGGCATTTCCAGGTATTTGCGGAAAATGGCGGTATCGGAAGCGGAGATGAAGCCGAGGGTAGAGCTGGGGATGATGCCATCCGTCTGCGTGGCATTGGGGCGGAACACCGCGAAGAGCGGGTTTTCCTTCATGGCCTGTTGCTGCAGGAGGGCGGCGGAGTCGTTACCGGCTTTGGCGACGTCTTTAGACAGCATGCTGCTCAGGGAAGCGGTGTCGCCAGCGGCGGGTTTCGCTGCGGCAACGGCTGTGGAGTCGGTCGCTTTGGTGGTATCTACTACCGGTGCATTGCCCTGGGCTTTGCGGATGGCCTCGTTCATGGGGGTCAGCACGGTCATGTAGAACTCTTCGCTGTTTTTGTAGGTTTCCCGGAACTCGAGGTTGGCGCTGGCCTGGAGGTATTGACGTACGCGGTCTGCATCGTCCACACCCGCCAGTTCCACGGAAATGATGCCGCGGTTCTCGTCGAGGTTGATGGTGGGAGATGCAACGCCGAATTTGTCGATACGGTTTTGCAGTACCTTATACGTATTCTTGATGGCTGCTTTGGCTTCCGTGCGGATTACGTTCAGCACTTCGTCGTTGCTGGAGTTGAACGTAACGTTTTTCAGCTGGGCGTTGGCGAACACGGCCGACAGTTTGCCGTTCGGGTTCTTTTCCTTGTACGCTTCGCCGAACAGGGTCACGAAATCGGACTGGCTGTTCTTCTTGCGCTCGCGGGCTGTGGCGATGGCTGCGTTGAGGGCAGGATCGTTGGGGTTGCCGGCCAGGGCGCGGACAACGTCTTCCACGCTCACTTCCAGTACCACGTTCATACCTCCTTGCAGGTCGAGGCCCAGGTTGAGCTGCTTTTCTTTAGCCTTGATGTAGCTGGTGTTCCAGGGGAATCCCGCAATCTGCTTGCCACTGGCGCTATCCAGCTTTTGATCCAGACGATCTTTGATCAGGTCGTTCAGCGTATCCCCGTAAAGAGCCTGAAGCTCTTTGCTACCGGGATATTTCGTTTCGGCGGAGGGATTTTGGCGGGCAACATCAGCTGCGGCCTCAGCCTTCATCTTCTTCTCAAAGTTCCGCACCACGAACGTGAAGGACAACTGATACAAAGAAATAAGGATCAGGGCGGCAGTAAAAAATCTAACCAGTCCTTTTAGTTGCATTTTCTTTTCGGATTATTAATACTAATTTTTAAAGAGTTGCAAAGATAGAATTTAAATTGATATATTAAAGCCCCGTCCAAAACAGCCATAAAATCACTATCTGGTTGGTTTTGAGCGGGATTTCGCATTTAAATTTAAACGCTATGCAGCAACGGATTTTGTTGGCGTCTGCAATATTGGTTTTTTTTGCGAACTGCCAAACTTACCGGGGAAGAAATTTCCATATGAGACATTCCAGCCCAGACAAATACCTGGATTCCCTGCTGGCGGCCAACTCGGCCCGCCTGGGGCCCGCTTTCGCCGATCCGGCCGCCTTCCGGGTAGAGATTTTCTATACGCGGATAGACCGGGACGCCCGGAACCGCCCCCATCTCACGGAGCACCACTGGCCCCAGGCCCCCTCCTCCTACTTCTACCCCGCCTCCACCGTAAAGCTCCCCGCCGCCCTCCTCACCCTGGAAACCCTCCACCGGCTGGGCATCCCCCGGGATGCGGACATGCTCACGGATTCCCTCCCGGGCATCTCAGGCGCCACCCTGACAGACACTTCCTCGCCCACCGGGAAGCCATCCGCCGAGCATTATATCAAAAAAATATTCCTCGTCAGCGATAACGACGCCTTCAACCGGCTTTACGAATTCCTCGGCCAGGAAGCCCTCAACGCCGGCCTCCACGAAAAAGGATACCCCGATTCCCGCATCATTCACCGCCTCAGCATGCCCCTCACGCCCGAAGCCAACCGCCAGACCAACGGCGCCCGCTTCCTCCAAAACGGGAAACTGCTGTACGCCCAGCCGCCGCGGAATTACGAAGGCCCCGTGCCGGGCCCCCCGCCCAGCGGGCCCGAACAGGCCGGGAATGCGCATTACGCGGGCGACAGCCTCGTGGCGGCGCCGTTCGACTTCTCGCAGAAGAACCGCCTGCGCCTGGGAGACCTCCATCACATCCTTCAAAGCATAATTTTTCCGGAAACTGTAACATCCCGCGAACGATTTCGTTTAACGGAGGACGACTACCGGTTTTTATACCGGTATATGTCGCGCCTCCCGACGGAAAGCGAAGGGAACGATCCGAAATTCGATACCAGGGAATTTCACCGTAATTATACCAAATACCTCATGGGCGGGGCCGATAGCAGCATACGGCTGCCGCCAGGGTTGCGGATATTCAATAAATCAGGCTGGGCTTATGGCTTTCTGACAGATGTCGCGTATTTTGCGGACTTTGCCAACAACATAGAATTCCTGCTGTCTGCCAGGGTGTATACGAATACGGACGGCATCATCGGAGACGATACTTACGATTACGAAACCATCGGCAAACCGTTCCTCCGCGAACTGGGCGCCATTATTTATGAAACGGAACTGAATCGGGAAAGAAAATACAAACCGGACCTGCAACGTTATCAAGAGGGAAAAACAAGACTTCATATACCGTAACAAATCAATGATCATAAAAACCAAAGAGCGCATGGTAACCAAAATGAGCCGTTTATGGACACTGGCGGCATTGACCGTAGCTGTAACAGGATTCACCTCCTGTCTGAAAAACTCGAACCCGGAACCGCAAAAGCCCGAGACCTTCATCGCTTTTGTGAATTCACTGGCCACTCCGTACGGGATGGACATCTTTATGGACGGTACTAAAATCACCAACGAAAAGATCGAATACGGGATCGCCACCGGCACCCGTTTCAATCCGAAAAACTACAAGTTCGATTTCAAGAAATTTGGTTCAGACAGCATGCTGACTACCGTAACCGCCGTTTTCGATACCTCCCAGTTCACTTCGCTTTTTGTTTACGGAACACAGGCTGCAGGCGCAGAAGTGCTCCGCATCCGGGAAGACTGGTCTAACCGCACCACCGAAAAAGCGAACATCCGCTTCTTCAACTTCGTACCCGAATCCGGCCAGGTCGATGTGTTCTTAGGTACCACCAAAGTATTCTCCAGCCGTAGCTATGAAGACTTCCTGTCTCCCTACAACACTACCTGGACGAATGCCGAACTGGGGCAGCATACCATCACCGTGAAAACGCCGGCCGGTGCAGAACTGGCGAAGCTGGACGCAGCCAACCTCAGCGCGCGCGGCGGGTTCTACAACATCTATTATCAGGGTGTGAAAGATTCCACCAGCGGCAATCTGAAGCCGAGAGTGAAATTCACGCCGTATCAGTAATTAACTGATCCATACACGTTTTTTACAGCATTCCGGGACCTGGTTCCCGGAATGTTTTTTTATGCCTCCCCTCTCGTTTTTTTGCAGTAGGTTTGCCGCGGTCAACCCAAAAAATCGTACCCATGCAACTAGCAGAAAGATTAACGCGGATATCCGTTCCGCAAACCATCAGAATGGCCAAACTCAGCCGGGAACTGAAAGCCCAGGGCATTGACATTGTGGACCTCAGCATCGGGGAGCCCGATTTCGATACACCGGAACACATCCGCGAGGCCGCCAAAAAAGCCATCGACGAAGGGTATACCCACTATACCCCCGTAGCCGGTTACCTCGACCTCAAGCAGGCCGTGGCCCACAAGCTCCAGCGCGACAATGGCCTGGAATACACCGCAGAACAGATCGTGGTGTCTACCGGCGCCAAGCAATCCATCGCCAACGCCGTGCTCAGCATCGTGAACCCCGGCGATGAAGTGATCATCCCCACGCCTTACTGGGTCACCTATTCGGAACTGGTGAAGCTCTGCCAGGGCGTCGTGAAATTCGTGCCCTGCGGCATCGAGAACAATTACAAGATCACGCCGCAGCAGCTGGAAGCCGCCATCACGCCCAATACCAAACTGTTCATGTTCTCTTCCCCCTGCAACCCCACCGGCTCCGTGTACTCGCACGACGAACTGGCAGGCCTGGCGGAAGTATTCGAAAAGCATCCGCAGATCTTCATCATTTCAGACGAGATCTACGAATACATCAATTACGTGGCGCCGCATACCAGCATCGCTACTTTCGGCACGCTGAAAAACCGTACGGTGATCATCAACGGCCTCAGTAAAGGCTTTGCGATGACCGGCTGGCGCCTCGGCTACCTGGCCGCCCCCACCGAGATCGCCAAAGCGGCAGACATGGTACAGAGCCAGTTCACCTCCGCCACCTGCTCCATCACCCAACGCTGCGCCATCACGGCCCTCCGCGGCCCGCTCGATACGGCGCAGGAAATGGTGAAAGCCTTCGGCGAACGCCGGGCATTCATCTTCGACGCCCTCAAAAACATCCCCGGCCTGCACGTAAACCTTCCGGACGGTGCTTTCTACATGTTCCCCAACGTCAGCGGGTTCTTTGGGAAGCAATACGAAGGCGAGCGCATCGAGAACGCAGACGATCTCTGCATGTTCCTCCTCCACAAAGCCAACGTGTCGGTAGTTTCCGGCGCGGCTTTCGAACAGCCGCAATGCATCCGTATTTCGTACGCTACCAGCCTCGACCGTATCAAGGAAGGCATGAAGCGGATGAAAGAATGGCTGGCCAAACTGCAATAAATTTTTCCGGTAAGCTGAAAAAGGGCGACTCAAAAGTAACTGAGTCGCCCTTTTTTTGTTTTCAGTTCTGTGCTTGCGTCAATCAACAGTAGTATTTGAAATGTTCTTCGGGACGAATATGAAATGGCCCCGAGGCCTGAACCGGCTCAAATACGATTGCGTGTCATAATAACATTTTAGCAATCACGTCCGCCAGTTGATCCTTATATCCGGAACTGACAGGCAATTCCCTGCTGCCGAGGATAGCCCGCCCGTCCGTTATTTTATCGACATGATGGATATTAATGATGTATGAATTATGTATGCGGACAAAAAATGCGGGCAACTGGGCTTCCAATTGTTTCATCCGTTTGTAAATCATTGCGGTACCTTCCCTGTGTACCACCGTTACGTATTCCTTGAATGCCTCGAAATAAAGAATCTGGCTGTACTGCATTTTTAACAGGGCTTTGCCGGATTTAATAAAGATGATGCTTGCCTGATCTGCACTGTTTTCTGGCATTTCCGCGGTTTTTACCGGTAGCAGCAGCTCCCTCGCTTTTTCAGCTGCCTGCATGAACCGTTTGAACGTGATCGGCTTTAGCAGGTAATCCAGCGCATTGTAGTCATATCCTTCCAGCGCGTATGCGGAAAAAGCGGTGGTAAATATAATCCGCTGGGCTTTGGGCAGCATGGCGGCCAGTTCCATTCCCGATAGTTGCGGCATATGGATATCCAAAAAAATCAGGTCTACTTGCTGCGAATCCAGAAATGACATGACCTCAAACGCATCGTAACAGACCTGCCGCAATTCAAGGAAAGACACTTTCCGGATATGGTCTTCCAGCAATTTTACGGCATTGGGCTCGTCGTCGGCAATGAGGCAACTGATTTTATTCATAGTGGAATCATTAAATGTACTGAATAATAATCTCCCGTTTCCATGGCTGTGAGCCGGAAGCTGCTGCCATACAGCAATTGCAGCCTTGCCCGGAGGTTCTTCAGGCCGCTCCCGGCTCGATCGGGTAACCTTTCATTCATCAAACGGTTGCGCACGTTTATCTCCAGACTGGCGGGCAGTACCTGGATGTGCAATTCCAGGAGATTATTGTCGCTGCGTTTATTGATGCCATGTTTAAATACATTTTCTATCAATGGGACCATGAGCATGGGAGGGATTTTTATCTGTCCGGGTTCGCCATCAACCCGGATGTTGGTCCGGAGCGGCCGGTGCATCCGCATTTTCTCCAGGTCGATGTAATCGAGGATAAATTGAATATCCGTTTTCAACCTGATTGCCTTTTCATGCGCCTGATCCACGAAATAACGCATGATATTCGAAAGTTTCGCGAGCAGCTCGGCCGTTTCCGGCGATTGCCGCTGGGCCACGAAGTAAATATTATTGAGGGTGTTGAACAAAAAATGCGGTTGTACCTGGGCCTTCAGTAAGTCGAGTTCCACTTCCGCAGTGTACTGCCGCAGCCGTTCCTGTTCTTTCCTTACCGTAAAATAATCCATCGCGAGCCTGAAAATGACGCTGAAAAGATAGGTGGTGAGAGAAGAAACTGCGAAAAGCGTGTACAACTGGATGGGCGTACTCTGGTCCTTTGCATCGGGCACCAACAGGCGCAGCATATGATATCGGGCCGTAACCCTGATGAAACAAACCAGGGTCAGCAACGCCAGCACGGCAAGCGCATATGCCACCTTCCGCCCTTTATGCAACAGGCGGGGCATGAGCCAGGAGGCGTTCCCATAGATTATAGCCGCCGCGCAAAGGAGATTGATGCCGGCTGAATATGCCGCCCATACAGGATCGGCCGTCTGCAGATAGGAGCTGAAAGTCGCCAATGCAATGATCAGCCATACTGCCAGCTGTGCCTGCAGGAGCGTAATGTCCCTCCCGAATATTTTGATCATCTCGCCAAATTTAACAAGAAAGCGGCTTGGGTACGCGGCGGTTTCAACACATGGCCTGTTTTCGTCAACGGATGGATTGTTGAACCGCTTCCCCAAAGGGTTAAAAATATAGCGGCGCCGGTTGAATCAGCTTCCGGCGCGGATAGAAGTCATCTAATTTTCCGACGGAAACCAACATGTTCATCTCAAAATTTTGCAAATGATAAAAAACATTGTGAAAGCAAGCCTCCTCCTTGCAGCTATCACCGTTATGATGGGAGCGTGCTCCAAAGACGACAAGCCCGGAGATCCGCCAGTCCCGTCCGGCGGCAAGAGCATGAAGTTGACCATCACCACTACCGGTCTGCAGGCCGGCGATCATCTGACCATGAACGTGGCTGGCTCCACCATCTCCGGCACCGCTAAAACGCTGTACAAACTCAATAACATTACGCAGGAGAACCAGCCCGCCTTTAATGTAGATCAGGCAAAACTGGCGGCCGGCCCGGTGGTCATCGAATCGGTGGTCCCCTTGTTTCTTACGGCCGTTTCGTTGGGGGGATTCAGTGCCCCGGGGCATAGTTTCACCGTAAAAATAATACCTGTTATCGACGGAAAGGAGCAGGCGGCGGTCTCTAAGGCTTTTACGACCCAGGCTTCTTCACAAACCTATCGGTTTGAATAAGCCAGGCGTCGAAGCCGTTGCAGCGGGACCTTGCAGATCCGTCACTGGTGATGCTGGTGAAGGGTATCTTTCAGGTTTGATGCAGGTAATGTGTCTAGGTACTCTTTATATCGCCGCTTGACGTAAATCCCCAGTTCATACGCCGTTCCGTTGGTCAGAAGGTCTGCCGGCGGGCGCGTCCTGTCCACAAACTCGTCGAGACTGTCGCCCCGTAGCGGAATGAACCGCGCCACGGCTTCCGGGCTATAGTACTTCCGGAAAAAACCTTCCTGCTGCACCACGGTGATCCGCCGCCGGAAAGCCTCGTTGCGATTGTTCTTCCCGAACGATAGCAAGTCTGCCATCGCTCCAATATCGAGCCCTACGCCCGCCACCTGGTGCTTCCGCCCGTCGGCCCCTACAACCGTATTACCCGGCTTAGTCTTGTCGAACTGGAAAACATTGCCCAGCTTCGGTTGTTGCACCCCGCGCAACAGACGCTCCATTTCCAGCGAATCCTTCAGATAATTCGTCCCTCTTTTCGTGAACGTCTTCAGTTGGATGAGCCGCATGGAATCGGCGGTGCGCGCGGGCAACGTGTCCGTCAAACTTAATTGCGGACGTACATACCCGGTATACGGGAATGCCGGCTTTTTCGGTGCTTCCTGTGCGGAAACAGCGGTGCAGTACATGGCGCCGCAAAGCGTTATCAGGCGGGGATTCATGCCCCGAAGCTAACGGATGCCGTTCTAAGAAAAAGTTAAAAAAGTTTCGTGGAGCGCCAGCACCTGGGGGATAACCATTTGCTGTTCGTCGTTATACACCACGTAATCTGCCAGCTTTCGCTTGATCTGCTCGTCGAGCTGCTTGTGCATCCGGGCGATCACGGCGTTGCGGTCGGTACTGTCGCGCTGCATGACGCGCCTGATGCGGAGGGCTTCCGGGGCGTAAACGGTGATGACTTTATCGACGTGGTGGAAAGATTCGGTTTCGAACATGAGCGCGGCTTCCTTGATGACGTAGGGGGCGTTTTGCTGCCGGGCCCAGGTTTCGGAATCGCGGATGGTGGCGGGGTGGACGAGGGAGTTGAGGATATCGAGCTCTTCCTTGTCGTGGAACACGATGTCGGCGATGTGTTTGCGGTTGAGGGAGCCGTCGGGGAAATACGCCGCGTCGCCGAAATGGCGGCGGATCTGTTCGGCGAGTTGTTTATCGCGGACCATGATGTCTTTAGCGGCTTCGTCGGCATAAAAAACGGGGATGCCGAGAAGGGCGAAGATCTTCGCCACGGTGGTTTTTCCGGAGCCGATGCCGCCGGTGATTCCGATGATGCGCATGAAGGGCAAAATAATAAAAAAAGAGAAGGCGGGAAGCCTTCTCCTGTGATGTTTCCGTAAAGTCCGGAAAATTATTTGGCAGCGTCGGCAGGTTTGTTCTGCGCGTTGGTGTATTCCATGCTGATGGCGGAACGTTCCATGGTGAAGAAGGTGCCGGGGCTCACTTCTACCTGAAGGGTGCCGTTGTCGTTGATTTTCTTCACTTTACCGTGGATACCGGCGATGGAAACTATTTTATCGCCTTCACGGAGGCTGTCGATGAACGTTTTCTGCGCTTTTGCCTTTTTAGTTTGCGGACGGATCATGAAGAGCCACATAACGAGGATCATGCCACCGAAGAAGATCATGCTGCCCCAGCCGCCCATGCCGCCGCCCTGTGCGCCGCCAGCGGGGGCGTCATCAGGAATACGTTTGTTAAGAAGTTGTACATCTGTATGTGTTTATTTGATTTGAACGGTTAAAGTTACTATTTCTTTGCCACGATCTCCGCTGTAATGCGCGGGCCAGTGTTGGCGGCGGGTTCCGTGTTGGCTTCGATGAAGATTTCCTTTTCGGTGTACCCTTCCGGGCGGCCCTTGGAATCGAATTTCACCTGGATGTATGCGGAATCGCCGGGGCGGATGGGCGCTTTCGGCCATTCCGGGATGGTGCATCCGCAGGAAGCCTCGGCGCGGGTGATCAGCAGGTCGCTGCCGCCGATGTTTTTGAACTTGAAGGAATATTCGACCACTTCGCCGGCCACGATCTTGCCGAAATTATGCACCTGTTTCTCGAAAGAGATGACGGGTTTGGCACCTGCCGGGGCGTTTTTTACCACGGATGGGCTGTCGGCCGGCGCTTTGCTGCCGCTTTGGCTGTTGTTACAGGCGCCGAGCGCGAGCACGGCGGCGAAAAAGACGGGAAAGGTCGCTTTCATGGTCGTTTATTTACGGTTACGGTCCGTTTTCTCGATCAGGTTAGCCTGGGTGAGATCTTTGAGGATATTATCGAGGATGCCGTTGACGAACTGCCCGCTTTGCGGCGTGGAGTAGGCTTTGGCCAGGTCGATATATTCATTGATGGTCACTTTCGTGGGAATGGTGGGGAAATAGAGGAACTCGCAGACGCCCATTTCCATCAGCAGCATGTCTACCGCGGCGATGCGCTCGGGGTCCCAGTTCTGGAGCTTGGGCCGGATGAGCTCCAGGCAGTAGTCTTTTTTATTGAGGACGGTGCTGAGGAGATCGCGGGCGTATTCCAGTTTTTCGCGGCTGATGAGCTGGAGGAAGTTGAAGAGCTGGGGCTTGGAGAGGTAGTTGCCTACCAGGATGCCCATCATGTCTGCATCATCGCCCCAATGGAGGAAATTGTCTTCCATGTGCTGGATGAACAGTTCATTTTTCTCCAGAATATCGGAAAAGATGAATTCCACGATGTGTTTTTCGGAGGCTTTATCGCGCGAGGGGGCGGCGATGTACGCCTTATAGGCTTCCGTATCGGCGAGCTGGTTGTAGAGTTTGCGGGTGAGATCGGTATCTTCCAGGCGGCGGAGCTTCCAGGTGTCCATGTTCACGAGGAACCCTTTGTCGTTCAGCACCTGGAACACGAAATCGTTCCCTGCCACCTTGGTGTTCACGGCGAGGTCTTCGGCGCTGGGTAGGTGCTTGGAGGCCCGCTGCTGCGCGTCCGTCTCCGCATACTGGGCCACGCGGGCCATAGAGTACAGGAGATAAGTGAATACCTGGCACGTCTGGTCCAGTTTCTCATTCAGCAAACTCATGGCAGTGCCCGGTTTCACCGTTTCCTGCTCCATGGTGTCCATGGCATACAGAGTTTGCATTACTTTTACCCGGATATTTCTTCTACTGATCATGTGTACGCTTAGGAAAATGGCCGCAAATCTACTGTTTTACAGTGACTTTATAAAAAATACTTCCGGCCGCCCTCCCGGGGGGCCGCAAACTGCCATCTACGGGGGGCTGACAGGCCAAAAATGAAAAAATGTCATTTTCTGGCGGTGCCGTTTTAAAATAATTATCTTTGGAACCTGAAAATTTGACCCGAAATCCGTTTGGCACAATCTCTGTCAGGAGAACAACCGCCGGATTTCCCGGCAAACCGGATCATTTATAAACTCATCTTTTTAAAAATAGAATCAAAATGGCTAAAAGCAAATTGAGTATCAAACCTCTGGCAGACAGGGTGATCGTAAAACCCGCAGCAGCTGAAGAAAAAACCGCAGGCGGCATCATCATCCCCGACACGGCTAAAGAAAAACCGCAACGCGGAACGGTGGTAGCAGCCGGCCCCGGTAAAAAAGATGAACCCGTGAGCGTGAAAGTAGGTGACACCGTGCTGTACGGCAAGTACTCCGGTACCGAAATCAGCCTCGAAGGGGAAGACTACTTGATCATGCGCGAATCCGACATCCTCGCTGTAGTTTAATCCAGCCCTGAATTTTAACCTTCTCACGACCAAAGAAAATTTATACGACAATGGCAAAGCAAATATTTTTCAATACAGACGCCCGCAACAAAATGAAGAAAGGCGTCGACACCCTGGCAAACGCGGTGAAAGTAACCCTCGGCCCCAAAGGCCGTAACGTGGTGATCGAAAAGAAATTCGGCGCTCCCGGCGTAACCAAGGACGGTGTTACCGTTGCTAAAGAAATCGAACTGGAAGACCCCATCGAGAACATGGGTGCCCAAATGGTAAAGGAAGTTGCTTCCAAAACCGCTGACATCGCCGGCGACGGTACCACCACCGCCACCGTGCTGGCCCAGGCCATCATCGGCGAAGGCCTCAAAAACGTAGCTGCAGGCGCTAACCCCATGGACCTGAAACGCGGTATCGACAAAGCCGTGAAAGCCGTGGTAGAAAACCTGAAAAAACAATCCGAAAAAGTTGGCAACGACAATAAAAAGATCGAACAGGTAGCTGCTATCTCCGCCAACAACGACAGCGAGATCGGTAAACTGATCGCCGAAGCCATGCGCAAAGTGACCAAAGACGGCGTTATCACCGTTGAGGAAGCGAAAGGCACCGAAACCACCGTAGAAGTGGTAGAAGGTATGCAGTTCGACCGTGGCTACCTCTCCCCCTACTTCATCACCAACAGCGAAAAAATGCAGGCCGAGCTGCAGAATCCCTACATCCTGATCTACGACAAGAAGATCAGCACCATGAAGGACATCCTGCACATCCTCGAGAAAGTGGCCCAGCAAGGCGCTCCCCTCGTGATCATCTCCGAAGACCTCGAAGGTGAAGCACTGGCTACCCTGGTGGTAAACAAACTCCGTGGCACCCTGAAAGTGGCCGCTGTGAAAGCCCCCGGCTTCGGCGACCGCCGCAAGGAAATGCTGCAGGACATCGCTACCCTCACCGCAGGTGTGGTAATCTCCGAAGAACAAGGTTACAAACTGGAAAACGCCGACCTGACTTATCTCGGCCGCGCTGAATCCGTAACCATCGATAAAGACAACACCACCGTTGTAGGCGGTAAAGGCAAAAAAGCCGATATCCAGGCCCGCATCAACCAGATCAAGTCCCAGATCGAGGTTACTACCTCCGACTACGATCGTGAGAAACTGCAGGAACGCCTGGCCAAACTGAGCGGCGGTGTAGCCGTGCTCTACGTTGGCGCTGCCACCGAAGTGGAAATGAAAGAGAAGAAAGACCGTGTAGACGACGCCCTGCACGCAACCCGCGCTGCCGTTGAAGAAGGCATCGTTGCCGGTGGCGGTGTAGCGTTCATCCGCGCGATCGAAGGCCTCGAAAAAATCAAAGGCGAGAACGAAGACGAACTGACTGGTATCGCTATCGTTAAACGCGCGATCGAGGAGCCCCTCCGCCAGATCACCGCTAACGCAGGTATCGAAGGTTCCATCGTGGTACAGAAAGTAAAAGAAGGTAAAGGCGACTTCGGTTTCAACGCCCGCACCGAAACTTACGAGAAAATGCTGGCCGCCGGTGTAATCGACCCCACGAAGGTTGCCCGCATCGCCCTGGAAAACGCCGCATCCATCGCTGGTATGCTGCTGACCACCGAATGCGTGATCGCCGACAAACCCGAACCCAAATCCGCTGCTCCCGCAATGCCGGGCGGTGGTCATGGCATGGGCATGGATTACTAATCCAACCCGTTCCGGAAATATTCCCATCCCGTCCCTGCGCTTTTGCCGGGACGGGATTTTTGTATATTGTAACATTACGCCCCCCGGCGCCGTTTAAGGTTAAAATCGCGTACCCGATGCTGTTGATTAAAGGATTACGATTCCGATATGTGCTGACCGCCCTGTGCCTCGTGGCGCTGGCAGGAGCGATGGCGGGCTGCGCCAAAGAATCGCTCGAAAGCCAGGCCAGATTCGCGGACGACGTTTCCAGGGACATGGAAACCGTGCGCACCTGGCTCATCCAGCATAAAAAAGATTCCGGCACCGTGCTCCACCCGAGCGGGATCATTTACAAGATCATCGACCCGGGAGATCGTTCAGACACCATCGACCTGGAAGAAATTCCGGTAGTGACATTCACCCGCCGGCTGTTCCCGACCGAACAGATCGTGGAAGCCGCCCCCTCCCTACTTCGTTCGACAATCGCAAATTGAAAGATCATATTCCCGGCTGGCGCATCGGCCTTCCCCTTATCTCGAAAGGCGGCCGCATACTCATGTACATCCCGGCCCGGCTGGCATTCGCCAACATCGGCATCCCCGGCAGGATCCCGCCGAATTCCATCCTCATCTGCGACGTCACCTTAATCGATATCAGAAAATAACCATTCAACAGTATGAAGAAAATTTACCTTGGCCTGATCGCCCTGGCCGGCATCACCCTGGCCGTAGCCTGCAAGAAAGATAAAGACGACCAACCGCCGTACGACTACGATAAACAGGCCGCCATCGATGAACAGACCATCAAGGATTATATCGCCAAAAACAACCTCACCGGCTTTCAGCGCGATACGACCGGGGTATACTGGAAAGTGCTGCAGAACGGCGAAGGCGGGGATACCATCAAGCTGACCGACCGTTTCAACATCTCCTACAAAGGCTGGCTGCTGAACGGTACCCGGTTCGATTCCGCCAACACCACCACCTTCGACGACGTGCGCCTCGGCACCACCGGCCTCATTCCCGGGTTCAAAGTAGGCTTGCAGAAAACGACCAAAAAAGGGAAAGTGCTGTATTTCATTCCCTCCGTACTGGGATACCGCAATGCCGACCGCGGGACCATTCCGCCGAACAGCGTGCTGAAGTTCGAAGTAACGCTGAACAACTATTACTATTGATCCGGTAGGATTTCCCCTAAAACATATCATGCCCGCCCGGTTACGACCGGAGCGGGCATTTTTCATTCCGCAGAATTTGTAGTACATTTAGAAAGACCACTATCTAACGCTTTTTTCCGGTACTATTCCCCGTCGGCATGCAACGATCGCCCGTTCATATGGCCCCTTCCGTAATGCAGGAACACCGGTTCCTGGAGGTTTTCCGCGACCAGGAGGCCCGCCTCTTCGCGCTGGCACTGCGCATGACGAAATCCGCCGAATTTGCGCAAGACCTCGTGCAGGAAACTTTCCTCAAACTCTGGGAACACCGCGAGCAAATGCCCGACATCCGCAACATGGACGCCTGGCTGTACCGCGTGATGGAAAACAGGCTGATGGACTTCCTCCGCAAAGCTGCGGCCGACGAGCGGTTACGGGAGCGGATATGGACCGCCCTCGCACAGGAGCCCCCTTCCCCCGCTACCATCACCGAAGCCAGGGAATACCACGCCCTCGTTTCCAAAGCCATCGACCAACTGCCGCCCCAACGCCGGCTGATCTACCGCCTCAACCGCGAAGAAGGCATGAGCTACCTCGAGATCGCCGACGAACTGAAAATCTCCCGCCACACCGTCAAAAACCAGCTTTCCTCCGCCCTCCAGGCCATCCGCGCCTTTCTCGTCAAAACCACCGGGCCGCTGTCTGTGCTGCTGACTTTTTTTATTTCCAATAGGAACATTTCCCCGCTGCTCCGTCTTCCTTCCATATACACCCCATTCTACGTATGGAAGAACGGATACATTACCTTTTTAAACGTTATCGCGACAACGCCTGTACCCGGCAGGAATATGAAGAATTCTTCGCCCTGCTGCAACAGGCAGACCACGACGAGGCCGTTCGCCAGCTGATCCGGCAGGCCTGGAACAGCGACGAAGAACTGCCGCACGCCGAAACGTACGTCAACAGCCGCGGGCGCCTCGTACACCCCGCCGGCCGGCAGTTGCGGCTCGTGAAAATGGCCGTGGCAGCGGCACTTGTGGCAACAGTGACCACCGCCGCGTGGCTGCTGTACCCACGTTCCGGCAACACGGGCCCTGTGGCCATGACCGGTCAGCAAACGGCCCGCAAGGAAACGCGGCGGCTGACCCTGCCCGATGGCACCCAGGTTTGGCTCAATACCGCCAGCACCTTGCGATACGCGGAAGACTTCGGGCGAAAGGCCCGCACCGTCTATCTTTCAGGAGAAGCCTATTTCGATGTAGCACAGGATGGCGAACTGCCTTTCATCATCCACACCGGTCATATCTCCACCACCGTACTCGGAACGGCTTTCAACATCCGCGCATATCCCGGCCAGGCAGACGTGATCGTGGCCGTGAGCAGCGGGAAGGTAAAAGTGCAGTACGGGAAAGAAAAATCGGCCACGCTCACCGGCGGGCAACTCGTGAAAGTACGGCCGGAATTCATCCATGACGATGCGCCACGCAACATCGCCACGAAAGACGCCGCTCCCTGGAAAGACGGCAACATGCTGTACGACGGAGAAAAGCTGGCCGATATCATCAGCGACCTGGAACGCACCTACGACGTGCGCATCCGGCTGGCACGGCCGGATTTGGGGGAAGAGCCGGTATCTACCGAGTTCCGGCGCGACATTGGCGCGGAAGCGGCCTTGAAAATACTGTGCAAATTGACGGATAGCCGGCTCACACTGGCAGATGGGACCTATTTAATTCATTAACCAAAATCTGAAACGATGACAAAAAGCTACAAGCGATTGTCAGGCTAGCGCCAGAAATGCGGAGAGCCGCTCCGATTGCGACCCGGCTGCGGCTCCTCCTGCTTTTCAATAATCCCTATTCGGTAATTACTAAACAATTCAAAGCTATGAATTTGTATGTAGAAAACTGCATTTTCATCGACCCCTGCTTGGAAAAAAGACAGCCCCCAAAACCCGGGCCGTCTCGTCTCAACTGGTTGATTATGAGAATATCCATCCTGGCCATCTTATTGACTTTCAACGGAATCCTCGTCGCGGCCGACGGCGCCGGGCAGGATATCCGGAAAGTCGTCGTTTCCGTAGACCTGAACAACGTTTCGCTCCGCCAGGCGCTGCGCGAGATCGGGTCTTTGGCCGACTGCTCGTTCACCTACAAAACCCGCGACCTCGAAGGCTATGGCAACGTGACGTACCGCGCGGCCGGCATTCCCGTCGGCAAGTTGCTCGACGCCCTGTTGCTGCCCAAGGGATTGCAGTATGAACAGATGAACGACCACATCGTTATCAAGAAAATCCCCCCCGGCAACGCCTTCGAAGCCATTCCTGCGGAAGCTCCTGATTTCGACGGCGGCATCCGCGGCATCGTGCGCACTCCAGACGGGCGGCCCCTGCCCTTCGCCACCGTGCAGATCGCCGGCACCTCGCAGGGCACCGTGGCCGACGATGAAGGCCGGTACAGCATCGGCGGGCTCAAAGCCGGGACTTACACGCTGAACGCCAGCGCCATCGGGCATAAAGCGCAAACCGTCACCGTTTCCGTAACGGACGGGTTCACCGTCGCCGATTTTACCATGGAAGCCAACGACAGCCAACTGTCTGAAGTAGTGGTAACGGCCCTGGGCATCAAGCGCGACGAGCGCTCGCTCGGCTACGCGCGCCAGGGCGTGAAGGGCGAGAACCTCACTTTCACCAAAGAACAGAACGTGCTGGGATCGCTCGCGGGCAAGATCGCGGGGGTGCAGGTGACCGGGGCCTCCGGCGCCAGCATGGGCGGCACACAGAAAATAAAGATCCGCGGCGTCAACTCGCTGTCGGGCGCCGACCAGCCGCTCATCGTCATCGACGGTACGCCGATCTCCAACGCCAACTTCGCCGTTTTTGACGGCGCCGATTACGGGAACCTGGCGCAAGACATCAATCCTGAAGACGTGGAAAGCGTGGAAGTGCTCAAAGGCCCCGCGGCATCGGCGTTGTACGGCATCCGCGGTCAATACGGCGTGATCATGATCACCACCCGCAAAGGCAGCAAGGGGCCGAAGAAAGTGAACGTGACCCTCAACTCCGCATTCTCCCTGGAAAAGGCCGGCAACTTCATGCCCATGCAAAACATCTACGGCGCCGGCAATTCGCAGACCTGGAAAACGAACGCGGCCGGTGAAAAAGTCGTGCAAATGGACTGGGATGAAAGCTGGGGAACGAAGATGGACGGAACGCCCGCCCGCCAGGTGTTCAGCTACTACCCCATGGACCCCGATTACGGCAAACTGACGCCGTTCGTGGCCCATCCGGACAATGTGAAAGATTACTACGAAACCGGCTATACGTTCAACAACGGCGTGAGCGTGACCGGCGGCAATCAGAATACCGCCTTCCGGCTCAGCTACAACAATACCAGCATCGGCGGCATCGAGCCGAATACCTGGCTGAAACGGAACAACCTCGGGTTCAGCGGCTCGCTCGACCTGTTGCCCAACCTCACCGTGACCACCAACCTGAACTACGCCACCAACCAGGCGCAGCGCCCGAAACAGGGATCGGAAGACGGCGCGAGGTTTATGGTACAGTGGTTCCAGCGGAACATGGACATGCGCCGGCTGAAAGCATACAAATACCCCGACGGGCGCATGCTGGGTTGGAGCATCGCCGTACCAACGGCCGCCAATCCCGAGCCCTCGCTCACCAACTGGAACAACCCTTATTTCCTGGCGTATGAAAGTCCTGCCAACGACGGCCGCGACCGCTTCTTCGGCGACGTGGGGCTGACGTATGAGGTCATTCCCGGCCTGAAGCTCAGCGGATTTGCGCGGGGCGACATGTTCACGCAGAACATACAGACGCGGCACGGGTTCGGGGGGATAGGCGATCCGTTTTACTCGATCGGTAAATACCAGAACACGGAAATGAACTATGAATTCCTGGCGCAATATTCCAGGAACTGGAACGATTTTTCGCTGAACGCCAACGTGGGCGCGAACAGCTACCGGCGCCAATACAGCTATATGTACGGCGAAACGGTGGGCGGGTTAACGAGCCCGGACTGGTTCAACCTCGAAGCGTCCAAAGACAGGCCGTTGATCGAGAATTATTACAGCGAGAAAAAGATCCGGAGCATGTACGGCCTCGTTTCTTTCGGGTATAAAAACCGTTACTTCCTGGAAGCCACGCTCCGCAACGATAATTCTTCCACCCTCATCCAGGACAACAATTCCTACTGGTACCCTTCCGTTTCCGCGAGCTACGTGTTCAGCGACGACCTGAAATGGAAACCGCTTTCCTACGGCAAGCTGCGCCTCAGCTATGCGCAGGCCGGCAGCGATCTCAACGTGTACGAGACCAGCAACAACTTCGGCGTGGGAACGATCTACACGTTGCCCGACAAATCGGTGGTGAACACCCTGTACGTCCGCGACCGGCTGATCAACCCGAAAATCGAGCCGTCGTTCGCGCATTCGTATGAAGCAGGCGTTGACCTGAAATTCCTCAACAACAGGATCGGCCTGGATTTCACGTGGTACCTCCAGAAAAACGTCAACCAGATCATCAACCTGCCCCTTTCCAGCACCGGCGGGTTTGCGACCACGATCATCAACGCGGGGCTCATCCGGAACAAGGGCTTCGAAATTGCGCTGAGCGCAACGCCGGTCGTAACCAAAAACTTCACCTGGCAAACCGTCTTCAACCTGAACCGCAACCGGAACATGGTAGTGGAACTGGCGCCGGGACAGAACGTTTTCCCGCTGGACAATACGCGGTACTCGCAGGTGGACAGCTACCTGAACTCCTACGTGGGCGAGCCTTTCGGCAGTCTGATCGGGAAAGCTTACCAGCGGGATTCCGCGACGGGCAAGATTTTGCTCGGCGATAACAACATGCCGCTGTACACCTCGGCCACGCACAACTTCGGCTCCGTATTGCCCGACATGACGGGCGGATGGCAGAATACGTTCAGGATCGGGAAGTTTGACGTGGGCGCGATGATCGACTGGCAGAAGGGCGGGCAGTTTTTCAGCCGCACCTGGATGCTGGCCCACAAAACCGGGATCGCTCCGGCCACCGCCGAAATCAACGACAGGGGCAAAAACGTGCGCGACCCGGTATCTGAAGGCGGCGGGGTAAAAGTGAGCGGTATTTCCGCTACCACCAAACAACCCGTGGAAGCCTACGTGGACGCCAGGGCATACTGGCGGAACGTGATGGGCACGCATGTGTACGAAGAATGGCTGGAAGACGCAACCTACGTGAAGCTGCGCGAAGTGCGGATCGGATATACGTTTGACAAGTTGCGCCTGGGACGGCTGCCCGTTCAAAGCATCAACCTGGCCTTCATTGCCCGCAACCCGGCGATGATCTACCAGAAAGCCCCCAAAGGCCTCGACCCGTCGGAGCTTTCGACCGGCGCCACGTCTATCAGCTGGCGCGAAAGCGGGCAGGCCAACACCGTGCGCTCTTATGGTATGAACCTTATTGTGAACTTTTAATGCCGACCGTCATGCGAAACATCCAAATACTGCTTCTATCTGCCCTTGCGCTGGCCGGCTGCAACAAATTCGGGGACATCAACGTAAACCCCAACCTGCCGTCCAAAGCCTCCAACACGCAGCTCATCGCCAATGCCCAGCTGGCGCTGCCGCTGACGCAGGAAGTGCCGCAGGGCGAGTTCCTGGCGCAATTCCTCATGGAAACGCAATATGTGAACCTCTCGCTCTACACCGAGCCGTCTGCCAGCTTCTATACCTTGTACCACGATCCGCTCATGAACCTGGAGCGCGTGCTCACCAAACCGGAACAGCTGCCCGACGACGGGCCCATGGCCAACCAGCTCGCCGTGGCCAAAGTATTGAAAGCATATTATTTCTGGCATATCACCGACCGCTGGGGAGACGTACCCTACAGCCAGGCGCTCAAGGGAGAAACCGACAACACGCCGGAATACGACAGCCAGGAATCCATCTACACCGCGCTCCTGGCGCTGCTCACACAGGCTTCCGGAGAATTCGTGGCGGGCGATATCACGAACGACGTCATCTACGAAGGTGACATCGCCCGGTGGAAAAAACTGTCCAATTCGATCCGCCTGCTCATGGCGTTGCGCATGTCTGAGGTAAATCCGCAAAAGGCCCGCGATGAATTCGGGAAAGCCCTCGCAGCCGGCGTCATGGAAGAAAACGACGATAATTTCGTGTTTCATAACCTGCCCGAAGCCAATAACGAAAGCTTTTGGTACGACCAGTGGACGCGGCAGCGCCGGCAGTGGTGGTCGCCCTCCGAGCTGCTCGTCAACACCCTTAAAGCGCCCAATGACCCGCGGTTAGGTATTTACGCCACGGCCAATGCCGACGCGGGTGTGTATGTCGGATTGCCCTACGGCAGCCTTGACGGCGCTACGCTCTCCAAATGGTCGCTCCTGGGAACGGCCGTGCGCGAGCAGGACGCCCCCGTTTACCTGGTCACCTATGCGCAGGTGCTGTTCGCACTCGCGGAAGGCGCCAAACGCGGATGGATCGCGGGGAACGACGCCAAGGCGAAAGAATATTACGACCAGGCGGTCACCCAGTCGATTTTACAATGGACGGGCAGCACAGACGGCGCTGCGGCGGTGATCGCACACCCGAGCGTGGCCTACGACGCGGCGAACGGCCTACGGTCGATCGCCACCCAGCGCTGGGTGCACCTGTTCATGCACGGCTTCGAGGCCTGGGCCGAATGGCGGCGCACGGGATTCCCGGCGCTGGTGAAAGTGGAAGGGAAAGATGTGCCTTCGCGGCAGGCGTACCCGGCCGACGAATCATTCAATAACGGCGATAACTACCGCGCCGCCATCACCCGGCAATTTGCCGCCGCGGGCGACAGCCAGTACGGAAAAGTGTGGTGGGACAAGAACTGAGGCTTACAACAAAAAAACGGAAACGCCATACGGGAACACGCGCTGCCAGCTTTGGCGGCGCGTTCCTTTTTGTGCCATCAAACCCTTAACTTTGAAGGCTAAACCTGATATTGTGCCACACGAGTGCATTTCCGTATTTGACATATTCAAGATCGGCGTAGGCCCGTCCAGCTCCCATACACTGGGCCCCTGGCGCGCCGCCATGCGTTTCCTCGACGAAATGAAGACACAGGGCAAACTGGATGACATCCGCAAATTGTCGGTGCTCCTCTACGGCTCCCTCGCCAAAACCGGGCATGGCCACGGTACGGACATCGCCGTGCTGCTGGGGCTTTCCGGAGACGATCCCGTTACTTTCGACGTGAACCAGATCGATCCCAAGATCGACGGCATCCGCCGCAACCGGCAGTTGCACCTTCATGGAGACCGGTTTATCGACTTCGATCCCGTTACCGACATCGCCTTTCTTTACGAAGAATCCCTCCCATTCCATCCCAACGCCTTAACCTTTCTCGTCACCCTGCAAAACGGCGAACAGCTGGCGGCCACGTATTACTCGATCGGCGGCGGATTTGTGGTGAAAGAAGGGGAAAACGGCGGTGGAAGCGGCAGCAGCGTAGATCTGCCTTTCCCCATCGATACCGCGCGGCAATTGCTGCAATGGTGCATCAAAACCGGTTTTTCCATTTCCGAACTGGTGATGGAAAACGAGCACGCCTGGCGCAGCGAGGCGGAAACGAAAGCCGGCGTGATGAAAATCTGGGAAGTGATGCGCGACTGCATTTACCGCGGCTGCCATACTACCGGCGAACTGCCCGGCGGCTTGAAAGTGGGGCGCAGGGCGGCGGCGCTGAATACCCGGCTGCTCGGTGGGCGAACGTACCACGATTATCATTCCTGGGTGGAGGCGATCCGCGCGGGCGGACAGCATTTTTCCTATACGCTCGACTGGGTGAGTTGTTTTGCCCTGGCGGTGAACGAGGAAAACGCGTCTTTCGGCCGGGTGGTGACCGCACCTACCAACGGCGCTGCGGGCGTGATCCCTGCGGTACTGCAATATTACATCACCTTCTGCGAAGGTCTGCACGAAGAGCGCATCCTGCAATTCCTGCTGTGCGCGTCGGAGATCGGGAGCATCTTCAAGAAACGGGCGACCATTTCTGCCGCTATGGGCGGATGCCAGGCGGAAATCGGGGTATCGTCGGCCATGGCGGCTGCCGCGCTCACGGAATGCCTCGGCGGATCGCAGCGGCAGGTGCTGATGGCCGCGGAAATCGCCATGGAACACCATCTCGGTCTTACCTGCGACCCCATCGGCGGGCTCGTACAGGTGCCCTGCATCGAGCGGAACACCATGGGGGCCATCAAGGCCATTACCGCCAGCCAGCTGGCCCTGCAAAGCAACCCCGAACTGGCGAAAGTATCGCTCGACGCGGTGGTGAAAACCATGTGGGACACGGCGCTGGACATGAATTCCAAGTACAAGGAAACCTCCGACGGCGGGCTGGCGGTCAATATTCCCATCAGTTTGCCGGAATGTTAACGGAAGAATCCTTTACAAATAACAAATTCCTATTATATTTGTAATTCTAAACGTCACCCGATTATGCCGACAAGTAAGGAATTGTTATTTATTTTGATCATCGCCGGTGCGGTGGTGCTCCTGGTTTGGACCATTAAAGATCTTGTGAAGAAGGGAGAAAAGCAGGATAAGGAGGGGAAGGAAGACAAGAAAGCGGAAACGAAGAGCGAGAAATCGTCCGACATCGTGCTGCCGTTGCAGTTGCAGGCGTACGAGCGCATGATCCTTTTCGTGGAGCGCATTGCCCCCCAGAACCTTATCAGCCGTGTGAACCAGCCGGGTTTCACGGTGCTCGACATGCAGATCGGCCTGGTTTCGAACATCAAGTCGGAGTTCGATCATAACGTGTCGCAGCAGATTTACGTGGCGCCACTGGCCTGGGAAGCGGTTAAAACCGTGAAGGAACAAACCATTTCCATCATCAACCAACTGGCCCTGAAACTGCCGCCAGACGCGCCTTCCATCGAGCTGAACAAGCAGATCCTCGAGCTGTTCATGCAACAGCCGGAATCGCCTTCAGACATCGCTGCGGAGATCATCAACTCGGAAGCGCGGAAACTGATGAAATAGTTACGGAAGATATGTTCTCCATAAAAAAACGGCCCTGCGATGCGGGGCCGTTTTTTTATGCTTCAGGTATGTTTTTTCCGGATCATTTCGTTGAGCAGATAACCGTGCCCGTTAAAGTGGATATACAGCGGTTCGGACGCGTACCAGGGCTTTCCTTCCTCTTTCCGGTGCACCTGGATGTGGAGGTGCGGTTCCGTACTGAAGCCGGAATTGCCGACGCAGCCCAGCGGTTCGCCCGTTTTTACTTCGTCCCCTTCCTTTACCAGTACGCTGCCCTGCCGGAGGTGCCCCATGAAAACGTAGTACCCGCCTGCGTCTATGAGCACCATATTCGTGTTTTTAGGGCCGCGCTTCATGTTGGGCGGGATGTTGTCGGGATCGTCGCCATTGGCGCGGATGACGCGGCCGGAGCAGGGCGCATAGACCGTATCGCCGAAGATGGCGTAATCTTCCAGTTTTTTGGAAAACACTTTGCTGGCGCGGTTCCCCCAGCTGTTGAGCCGCACGATGTCCATCGCGTAAATAGCCCCGCGAAGGCTGAAATGGAATACGTTCGACGGTAATCCCTTCCCGCCCTGCAACACGAAATAGCGGCCTTTCTGCAGGGGAAAATCGAGCTCCACGGTACGCGGCGTGCCGGTGGTACCAGTGAAATACAGGATCACGGCGAGGGTCAGCACTATGGACATCGTTAACCGGAAAAACGGCGAACGGGCGGGCTTGACGGGGTTGCGGCGGAAGAGGGACCATCCGGCCACACACACGTATAATCCCCCGAAAATATATTTAAGATAAATGCTCCCGTACACCCAGGTGCCGTAAAGGTAAACGAACGCCGCCAGCGAAAGGGAAAACAGGATGGTGTAAAGCGCGTCGGGGAAAGGCCTCCGCGTGCCACGGCGCATCATCAGCATGCTCAGCAACGCCAGTCCAATGGTGAAAAACAACAACAAATAAGGAATCATGGCCAGTCAACAAAATTTCCCGCAATTTATCGTTTTTAACCTAACATTGTGAATATGGAAAAGCCAATCAAGACCGATTCGGGAATCGAAATCCGGCCGTTATATGCCACGCCGGTACCGATGGACGAGCTGCCGGGCCGCTTCCCCTTCACCCGGGGCATCCACGCCACCATGTACCGCGATAAACTCTGGACCATGCGCCAGTACGCGGGTTTCAGCACAGCCGAGGAATCCAATAAAAGATATCATTTCCTGCTCAGCCAGGGCGTAATGGGGCTCAGCGTCGCGTTCGACCTCCCCACGCAGATCGGCTACGATTCCGACCACGCCATGGCGGAAGGCGAAGTAGGAAAAGTAGGCGTAGCCATCGATTCGCTGGAAGATATGGAAACGCTTTTCGCCGGCATCGAGCTGGAGAAAGTCTCCACCTCCATGACCATCAACGCCACGGCGTTCATCCTCCTGGCGTTCTACATCGCCCTGGCGAAGAAACAGGGGGCCGACCTGTCGAAGATTTCCGGTACCATTCAAAACGATATCCTCAAGGAATACGCTGCCCGCGGCACTTTCATCTATCCGCCGCAGCCATCCATGCGGCTGATCACCGATATTTTCGATTATTGCAGCCGGGAAGTGCCGAAATGGAATACCATTTCCATCAGCGGCTACCATATCCGCGAAGCGGGCGCCAACGCCGTGCAGGAGCTGGCTTTCACACTTTCCAACGGCAAGGCATATCTGAAAGCCGCGCTGGAAAAGGGGCTCGACATCAACGTGTTCGCCAAGCGCCTCAGCTTTTTCTTCAACGCGCATAACCATTTGTTCGAAGAAGTCGCCAAGTTCCGCGCGGCGCGCAACATGTGGGCGCATATCACCCAAAACCTCGGCGCCACCGATCCCAAAGCGAAAATGCTGCGCTTCCATACCCAGACCGGCGGCTCCACCCTCACCGCGCAGCAACCGCACAACAACATCGTGCGCGTGGCCGTTCAAACCCTCGCTGCCACGCTCGGCGGCACGCAATCGCTGCACACCAACGGGTACGACGAAGCCATTTCCCTCCCCACAGAATCTGCCGCCCGCATCGCTTTGCGCACGCAGCAGATCATCGGTTACGAAAGCGGCATCGCCGACACGGTAGACCCGCTGGCCGGTTCGTATTACGTGGAGGCGTTGACGAAGGAAGTGGAGGAACGCGCCTGGGAACTTGTCCATAAGATCGACGCCATGGGCGGTTCCGTGAGCGCCATCGAGCAGGGGTTCATCCAGGACGAGATCGCCAGAAGCGCTTATCAATACCAGCAGGAAATCGAGAATAACGAAAAAATCATCGTCGGTGTGAACAAATTCGTCGTGGAAGAAGCCTCAGATACCGAGGTATTCCGGATCGACGACAGCATCCGCAAGCTCCAGTCCGAAAAGCTGGCCTCCCTCCGCGCCCGCCGCAACAACGAAAAGGTGAAATCCTTACTGGCGGCCATTTCGGAGCGGGCAAAAACGACCGAGAACCTCATGCCGCTCGTTGTGGAAGCCGTGGAACATTACTGTACCCTCGGCGAAATCGCCGATACGCTCCGGAACGTCTGGGGGGAATACAAGGGGATTTAATTTTGTTATCTTGCAGCCAGTTTTCTAACCACATGAATCGGATCGACTACCAGCAATGCCCGGTTTGCCAATCGGACCGCATCAGCTACAAGCTGACGGCAAAAGACTATACCGTATCTCAGGAAAAATTCGATATCTGGGAATGCGCCGCCTGCACGGCCCGTTTCACCCAGCACATTCCTCCTATCGAAGCCATCGGCGCGTATTACCAATCGGCCGAATATATTTCGCATTCGGATACCCGTGAAGGGCTTATCAACAAGATGTACCACAGCGTCCGCAAGATCACCATGCGCTCCAAGCAGAACTGGGTGAAAACGGCGGCCGGCGTGAAATCCGGCAACCTGCTCGATATCGGCAGCGGCAGCGGTGCGTTCCTGCACCATATGCAACTGCTGGGCTGGAACGTTACCGGCCTGGAACCGGACGCCGGCGCGCGGGAGACCGCCCAGAAAAACTACGGCCTCGATACGCGCCCGGTACACGAATTGTTTGAACTGCCCGAAGAACAGTTCGATTGCATCACGATGTGGCATGTGCTTGAGCATGTGCACGACCTCCAGGGTTACCTGGAGCGGATCCGGAAACTCCTGAAGCCCGGAGGCGCCCTACTCATCGCCGTCCCCAACTACACCAGCACCGATGCCCGCCTCTATGGCGAGTTTTGGGCGGCATACGATGTGCCCCGCCACCTGTACCACTTCTCCCCCGTTTCCATGGACGTGCTCATGCAGCGCCACGGGTTCTCCATCCGGCAAAAGTACCCCATGGTATTCGACGCGTTTTACGTGAGCCTGCTCAGCCAGAAATACAAAACGGGGAAAGACGGCTTGATCGCCGGCGCGTGGAAAGGCTTCCGCTCCTACTGGAAAGCCTGGCGGCATGTGAACAAATGCAGCTCGATCGTGTACGAGATCAAGCCTGCCGACGCACCCTGACCACATTTCAGATTACATAGAAAAAGCCCGTCCGGTTTTACCAGGACGGGCTTTTTCGTATATCACTTACCGTTATACCTAGTTCAGGACTTCCGCCAGTTTTTTCTCCAGCGCCTCGCCGCGAAGGTTCTTCGCGATGATTTTGCCTTGCGGGTCTACCAGGAAGTTCTGCGGGATGCCGCGGATGCCGTAGAGGCGCGCCACTTCATTGTCCCAGAACTTGAGGTCGCTCACTTGCGTCCAGGTCAGCTTGTCGTCGGCGATCGCTTTCAGCCATTTGTCTTTGGCGTTGGGCTGGTCGAGCGAAACGCCGAGCACGGTAAAGTTCTTGTCTTTATACTTTTCGTACGCCGCTACCACGTGGGGGTTCTCGGCGCGGCAGGGGCCGCACCAGGAGGCCCAGAAATCGATCAGGGTGTATTTGCCGCGGAAGTCGGCCAGTTTCACCGGCTTGCCTTCGGTATCGTTCTGGGTGAATTCGGGCGCCTGTGCGCCAACGGCTGTCTTTTTCCAGCCATCGATCGATTTGGCGAAGTTTTTACCGTTATCGGAAGACTGGATCGCGGGGGCGAGGGATTTGAAATACCCTTCGATCTCGTCTACGTTATCGGGCAGGGAGCCGGCGAACTGCTGCAATACGTCGACGGCGATGGGCGATTTCGTATTTGCTTTGATGAACACCAGCTGGGCAGCCTTCTCTTCTTTGCGGATGGCATCATACTTGGCGTTCATATCCTTCTGGAAATCCGCGCCTTTGCGGGCTTCAGGGCTTGCGGCGCTCCATTCCTTGTTTACCACTTCGTATTTGTCTTTCGCAAATTTGGTAGCCTGCTGATAGCGGGAGAAATCGGCGTTGAGCGGGCCGCCTTTCACGGTAGCTTCTTCGAGGCCTTTGGCGCTTTTAACGGACAGGTCCCCTTTTTCGAGGTACAGGTTGATCATGTCGTAATTCATGGCTACGGCTTTGCCCGGAACGGGGATCGCGCGTACCACGAGCGTGCCGCGAACGGCGGAGGGAACGGTGCCCTTGAACGAGAAAGCCCCGTTGGTCAGCTCAGACGAATCGGTGACGTTGGTGGCGCCTTTACGGTAATAAAGGTACGCCCGTGAAGCTTCTGCGGGGGTTTCGATCTGCCCCTTGATCTGGAACGGGATATCCTGTGCCAGCATCGTCAGCGGCAGCAGCATACCTGCGAGGGTGAGGGTTTGTTTCATATTGAATGTGCGGTTTTAGTTGTCAAAACGTTCTGTTGTCCAGCGGTACGTTCCAATGCGGATTATACTGCAAAATGGTATTGGCGATGTTCATGATGAAAAAATCGGAATCGATGCCGGCTTCGAAGGTTTCCGTTCCAACTTTGTGGACGATCTTCGTTTTCTGCCAGGGTTTTCCGGCGTCGAGCACGAGGCGCTTCAGGTCCAGGAACCGTTTGATCCCACTGGCGGGCAACTCCCTGCGGCGCTCCTTCAGTACTTCGGCGATCACATCGTCCTGCGAGCCCACGCCCAATGGCGGCGTTCCCGTCTTAAAACGATATTTACGGAGCAGGTTCAGATCGGCAACGGCTTCGGCCAGCTTGCCCGTCCGCGCATAAGCTTCCGCCCGCATCAACAATACTTCCGGATAAGTGAAACCCGACGTCAACTGTGTCTTCGACCCGCGGTAAAACTGTACCCGCTGGCCGTCATCGTAATTTACACCATTATACGATGTTTTGTACCCGGGAGCGGTAAGAAAGTAGTAAGTATACCGCAAGTCCGCCTGGGCATCGAAAAGCCCGGTAAACTCGGCAGACGGGTAGCTGGACGAAGAGCGCCCCGCTCCCCTGTCTTCCGACCGGTACAGCAGAATTTCCCGGTTATTGTTGGCATCCAGGAAGTTATCCTGCGCTTTGATGGTACTGCTGAGGATGTTGCCGGGGTTCGTCCAGCTGAAACCATTGTAATCGTAGATCACCCGGTCTGGCCCGCCATTGGCCGTGGCGCCCGTCCATGCGAGATTGGCGTAATGCGCCACGCTGTCGTACCGGCGGGTGAACAGGTGATAGTACGCGAGCATGGCCTGCACGGCGGTTTTGTTGGCACGCGTGGGCCAGTTGGTGGCGGCCGGCGCATCGGGGAGCGCGGCATGCAGGTCTTTGGCGGCGAGCTTGAACACCTCTTCCTGCGTCGACAAATCTACCATCGGCGCATTGAGGTCGGCATTCGTGAGATACGGGATCGTGCGGGTGTTGTTGGCCGTTCCGGGTTTATAAACCGGGCCATACACGAGGTTATGCAGGAAATACTGGAACCCTCTTCCCGCGCGCGCCTGCGCCAGCACGGCGCGGGCAAATGGCAGGTCTTCGTTGCTGATGGACTTCAATCCACCGATACCGTCGATGATATTGTTGTAATACGCCGCCGCACGATAGGTGCCCCAGTCCCAGAAATAATCCGAGGTATTGGGATTGCGGTACGGCTTGCGGAACGTATACGCGTAAAAACGGTCGATATTGGGATGGTTATTGGCCTTGTACGCCACTTTGGCGATCCCTTCAGACAGTTCGAGGTTATCGTTCAGATACCCGATCATGCTGCCGCCGTTGTTGTCGAGGAAAATGTACTGCGCCGTGCCGGTATTGTCGAGCAACTTGTCGAAATCAGCCACCTCGGAAGGTATCAGCTTCCCTTTGGGTTTTACGTCGAGGAATTTGTTGCAGGAAGTAAGGGCGCATCCTGCGGCGACGATCGTTATGATGGAACGTAATTTTGGCATGCTGTCGGTTTTAAAGGGTGAACATGATACCCACATACAATTCGGGGCGCAAAGGCAGGGTGGTATAGCCCTGTTCGGTAAATGCGCCCGTTCCGCCGGAAGTATTGATATCGGAAATCTCCGGATCGCGGCGGTCGCTGTTGGCGGTGATCATCACCAGGTTGCGCGACTGGAAATACAGCTTGCTGTCTTTGATGCCCGCGCGTTTCAATATCTGCTTCGGCAGGGTGTAGCTCAGCGTCACATCACGCAGCTTGAGGAAGTTGGCGCTTTCCACCAGCACATCGCTGTACGGGAAATAGAACATATCCATGTTCCAGGACGTGAGTTTCGGATAGATGGTATGCGCTTCGTCGCCGGGTTTGCGCCAGCGTTCGGCTACGTGTTTGTTGATGTAGTTGGAACCGGAGAACGAATCTTTCCGGAGCACGTTGCCGGTGCGGGCGATGATCATGAAAGACAGGTCGAACTGGCGGTAGCTGAGGGTGTTCGTCATGCTCATGACGTACGGCGGCCGGAGGGTGCCTGCATACACGAGATCGCCGACTTTTGCGTTCCCGCCGCCGGTCAGCTTCCCTTCCGCATCGTAAAACTGCGCCACGCCGTTATTGTCGAGCCCGGCATAGCGATAGGCGTACAGCGCGTCGAGCGGGTCGCCTTCCTTGCGGATAGCGCCGTTCGTGAGGCTGGACGGATAAATGTAATTCACATTGTATTCCTTCACCGTATTCTTGTTATACGCGAAAATGACCTGCGCGTTCCACACGAAATCCTTCCGCTTCAGCACATCCGATTCCAGTGAAACCTCGATGCCCTGGTTCAGTATTTTGCCGGCGTTCTTGATCTGGCTGGTAAACCCTTTCGTGGGGTCCATCGCGTCGGAAGCCAGCACGTCCGTACTGAATTTGCGGTAATAGTCGAGCGTCATCCGCAGGCGGTTGCGAAATACCGCTACGTCCGTCCCCACGTTCATCACGTTCGTTTTTTCCCAACGCAGGCTGTTGTTCGGCGGGGAAGTAATGGAGTAGTTGATATCTCCCACAACGGAAGAGAACGAGCCGGGCGTCACGATGAGGAACGGCCCGCTTTTGAGGGATATGTTCCCGTTGATGCCGTAAGAGCCGCGGATATTGAGCTTGTCGATCCAGCTGACGTTGAAGAAACGCTCTTTCGCCAATTTGTACGTTCCGCCCACGCTCCACAGGGGCTTGTACCGGAATTTGGGATCGGTGCCGAAGAAGTTCGTCTGGTCGAGCCGGATGCTGCCGCTTACGATAAAACGGCTGTCGTATTCATAAGAGCCGTTCGCGTACCAGCTCACGAACCGGTTGTCGTTAAAGACGTATGAGCCGATAGTGGCAGATGGACGGCCGGTACCGAGCATATCGCTGTTGTACACGCCGGCATTGTAATCGGCATGATTGAAGGTATTGAAGGTGCCCGCCTGGTCGTTGTACCCGAAGCGCGTGGGATAGGCGTTGTTATCGGTCACGGTTTGACTGATTTCCATCCCCGCGATGGCCGCCACGTAATGTTTCAGCCCGAGGTTCCGGTTGAAGCCCAACTGGCCGCGCAGCATGTAGTATTGCGACATCCCCCGCGATTCGTTGACCATTCCGCCATCCGGAACATAATGTTTGGCCGGGTTGGCGACAGACGTGGCATCGTTGAACCCGATCCGCATGCGGTAGGAATTCTTGTCGTAAACAGACCGGCTGTTGGTATACGATCTCGACCAGTTGCCGCCCAGCTCCGCCGTCAGCCCATCGATGATGGTAGCCTGGATGTTGCCGCCGAAACGGGCCAGGAGGGATTGTGTGCGGGTGGTTTCGAGGGTCAGGTCTTCGAGGGGGTTATAATACGCGGGTTTCAGGCCGGTGAAAGTGGCGTACCGCTCGTCGCGCCGGATGTTGCGGGTGAAGAGGCGCGCCGGGTCGCCGTTTTCGTCTACCACCGCGCTGTACGGCTGCACGAGCGAAGTGGACGTGAACGCCAGCAAATCTGACCACTGCCGTACCGGCGATTTGGACGTAGCGTAATTGATGTTCGTGAACAGGCTCACACCGATATTTTTTACCGGGCGCCAATCGTTCTTGAAATCGAGGATCATGCGGTCGTCGCTGCTGCCTACGGTGTTGCCTGAGTTGGAAATGTAGCGCAGGGCTGCGTTGAGCGAGTTTTTCTCGCCGCCGCCGGAGAGGGAGATATTATGCTGCTGGCTGAACTGGTGACGAAAGTATTCCTTCTGCAGCATTTCGCCGGTGTTTGTGTTGCGCAGCGTTTGCAGGCGGTCTTCGACCTGTTTGTCGGTCAACCAGCCCTGGTTTTTGGCCAGCAGCAGGTAGTTGACTTCGGTGAAGGAGCCGTATGCGTTGTAGCTGTTGAGATACGAGTTGGGGTCCTGGTTGAAGAGATCCGTTTCCGCATCGATGTAATCGGCGGCAGAAGCGCGGTTGAGGTAGGAAACTTCCGGCCGGAGCGTGATGCCGGTGGAGCCACGGTACTGCACGCGCATGGTGCCGGGGCGGCCTTTGCGGGTGGTGATCACGATCACGCCGTTGCTCGACCGGGCGCCGTAAATAGACGCGGCCACCGCATCTTTCAGCACGGTGATGCTTTCGATGTTGTCGATGTTGATGCTTTCGAGGTCTCCCTGCGTTGGGTAACCGTCTACTACCAGCAGGGGTTTTGTTTCGGCGTTGATGGTAGAAACCCCGCGGATTTCCACATTCCCGTCTTTGGTCACTACCACGCCCGCGGCCTGCCCTTCCAGTGCGGCCCTGAGATCGGGCCGGAGCTTGGCTTCCAGCCGGGTGGGGGAAATGAAGGAGAAAGAACCGGTGGCCCTTTCCGCGGAAATGCTCTGGTAGCCGGTGTTTACTACCTGTACTGCTTCGAGCTTGCTGGGAACGGCTTCCAGGCGCAACGTAACGGCCGATCGCCCGCCCAGCGCCACTTCCTGCCGGGTAAACCCGATGGAAGAGAATACGAGCACGGCATTCGGGGATACGTCCGTCAACGAGAACTCACCGTTTTCGTTGGTTTGCGTTCCCCGGTCGGAACCTTTTACCTTGACGGATACGCCGGCCAAAGGCGCCCCGCTCACGTCCGTCACGCGGCCGTTTACGGTGATGAACTGCGCTTCCGCGGGCGTTGCGGGGTATACCCGCGGCATCGCCAGGAGGATGATCGTTTTGTCTTCGATAGCGAACCGCAGGCCCTGGGGCTCCAGCACGTCTTCCAGCACCTCCTGTACAGACGCGGCCCGGGCACTGTAAGTTACGGGCACGGCGCGTTGCAGCAGGTTGCTGTTATAAAAAACGATGTAGCCGGACTGTCGCTGGATAGCTTTGAAAACCTCCGTCAGCGGTGCATTACGGACGGTCAGCGTCACTTTTTGAGAGCTGGCGGCGGCGCTTACATGCAGGAAGCCGATCAATAAAAGACTGGTTGATAATTTCATAGCTCTCCACAAAACTTTGTGTTGGTACAAAGCATCAAAAAAAAGCATAGATTTGACTTTGGTGATAAAAAATTGGTTAGCGTCAATTGTATCGCCCCCGGCCGGTCATGTTAGCGCATCACCGGCCTTTTTATATCGGGCAAATGGTTGGTGTCGGGAATTACATTTGGTCGATAAGCATTTCGTTTTTTATGGTTAAAAAATAATTTATTGAATAACGGTGATGACCCGTCCCTCCACTTTGAATTTCACCTGGTAGCGTTCCAGGATCTTCAATACGCTGGTGAGGGGAAGGCTCCGTTGCATGCCGCCGCCAAAGCGCAGACCGGATACATTTGCTTCGTATTTTATTTTTACATCGTACCACCGTTCCAGTTCCTGCATCACGGTTTTTATATCTGCATCGCTGAAGCTGAAAAACCCGTTCTTCCAGGCCACCGCCTGTTCCGTATCGGCCGGCGAAATGCGGATCGTCCCGTTTTGGGAGACAGCCTGCTGCCCGGGCTCCAGCTGCCGCTGGTTCACGGTTACCGCGCCTTCCAGGAGGGTCACCACCTGCGCGGGCTGCTCTTCGTAGGCAGACACATTGAAGTGCGTACCCGTCACCTTCACGTCCGTTCCGCCATCCGTTTTTACCACAAAGGGTCTGGATGCATCTTTCGCCACTTCGAAATACGCTTCCCCCGTCAGCTCCACCACCCTTTCAGGGCCCACGAATGCCGTGGGATAACGCAGCACGCTAGCGGCATTGAGCCAAACGTTGGTGCCGTCAGACAGGGTGAGCCGGTATTGCCCGCCGCGGGGCGTGGTGAGCACGTTCCTGGCCGCAAAGGTGGAATGCTCGTCGTTGTACGCCAGCTGCCCGTTTTGCAGCTTGCTGATCCGCGTGCCGCCCTGTTGCGCCAGCTTCCCTTCCGCCGCGGTGTCGAGTACTATCTCCTGTCCGTTGGCCAACAAAAGCGTAGCGTGATTGCCGCCCGGAGGCACGTCGTTCCTGTATCGCCCGTCCATCGAAACCGCCGCCGGCGGCAGCTTCTCCTGTTCACGACCGAAATACTTCAATCCGCCCACGGCCAGCAATCCTGCCACCACAGCCGCCGCCGCCCACTTCCACCAGGTCCGCCGCAATGGCACAACCGGAGTTCCGGCATCGGCGTCCAGGATGCGCTGCCGCACGGCTTCCCAGCGCACGGGGTCGTAATCTTCGCCCCCGGCAGATGTTGCCATCATGTCGGTGAGCAGCGAAATGAAAAGAGCTTCATTACTTTCATCCTGCAACAACGCGTTCAATTCCTCCGTTTCCGCCGCAGACATGCGGCCATGGAGATGCAGACCAAGTAAATGCCTCAGTTTATCTTCCTGCATAAATTCGTAAGTTCATTTTGTGGAATAGTGCCAGTCGCCCGGGGGATACACCCCCTCCGTTATATAAGAATCGGCCCGAAAAGGAAAGGACCTATCGTCTTAAAAAAATTTATCCTCCGGCGCAGCCGCCTTCCATTCATTCTCCGATCAACAGCATGCGCTACGCTTTGCATGCGGGAAAGAAACATACATCCTGCGAAGCCGTTACCCGATCATCCCTGCAACAACGGTATGCTCGACGTTTTGCACGCGCAACAGCTGCGTCCAGCCGTCGAATCCATTCAAATTCCAGCACAGCAACAACAGCGGAATGATCCTGCCATGGCGCGACAGGTACGCGCGAACGTCTTTCAAAGCCAATACCAGCGTATTTTTCACAGAATTGGGAGACAGTCCCAGCATCTCCGCGATCTCCGGGATCTTCATCCCCTGCTGCCGGCTCATGGTAAAAACGCGCTTGCGCTGCGCGGGCATTTTCGCTACCGCTTCCGCAACCAGGCGGCGGGTTTCGCGCATAGACAGCTCGGCCTGCAGACTATCGTCGGTTTGCTCTTCTCCCGCTGCCGCGCCGGCGCGCAGGCGCATTTCCCGCGCTTCTTTCCGCATCCAGGTGTAACATTCGTTCGCCACCACTTTGTAGAGCCAGGCTTTCGGCTGTTCTACTTCCGGCAGTTTATCACGGCTGAGCCACACGCGCAGAAACGAAGCCTGTACCACTTCCTCGGCGGCGGCCTGCTGCTTTACCATGCGGAGTATGAACGGGAGGAGCGCCGAAACGGAGGTACGGAACAGTATGCCGAATGCTTCTTCGTCTCCTTCACTGATCCGGTTAAACAGTTGGTTGATGTTAATAAGCGATAGTTGGTCCATGTATGCGCTGTGTCGTCCGGTTAAGTGCTGTTGGATAAAAGTACTGAAAATGAAGTATGTTTTCCCGCAGGCACAAAAAAAAGCCGGTCTTCGCAGACCGGCTTTCCTTCCCGAATGTGTGCGTTACGCCGCCTTCCTGCGAACGGGCACTACTTTCGATTTCTTCGGATGCACGAGTTTCATTTCTTCCACCAGGTGCGTGGCCCCGGCGAATTTGTCGACTACGAAAAGTACGTAGCGAATGTCTACCATGATGTTGCGGCAGATAGACGCGTCGTAGTTGATGTCGCTCATCGTGCCTTCCCAGGTGCGGTCGAAGTTCAGGCCGATGAGGTTGCCGTGCGCGTCCAGGGCAGGACTGCCGGAATTGCCGCCGGTGGTATGGTTGGAGGCGATGAAGCACACCGGCATTTTGCCGTTTTGTCCATATTGTCCGTAGTCCTTACTGGCGTGGAGCTGGCGGAGTTTCTCGGGTACGTCGAACTCGTAATCGCCCGGTTTGTATTTTTCCATCACGCCATCTAGCGTGGTCATGAAATCATATTCCACGGCGTCGCGGGGAGAATAGCCGCCCACTTTACCGTAGGTAAGGCGCAGGGTGCTGTTGGCGTCGGGATAGAAGCGCCGGTCTTTCAGCACATCCATCTGCGCCTGCATGTAGCGGCGCTGGAGGCGGTTGATGTCTGACTGGATGGCGTCGTGCGGTTTGCTCACCAGTTCGGCGTAGCCGTTCCGCAGGCCGATGAGGAGCCTGGTGGCAGGGTCTTTCCAGATATCGGTAGCCACGGTGGCGTAAGGCCGGCTGAGGAATGCTTTCAGCGCGTCGTAGCTGGTGAGCGCCGATTTGCTGAAGATATTGTCTGCCGTGGTTTTGCCGTCTTTATTCGTTTCCATCCAGATCTGATAGCCTTCGCCGCCGATCTTGTTGGAGGGCACTTCCTTGAAATACAGGTCCAGCAAAGCCGTGGTCACATCCTTGTCTACCGCGGTGCTGTAATTTTTGAAAGTGGATTCGGTGGAAGCGAGGAATTTGTCGCGCAGCGCGGGATATTCGGCTTCGCCTTTCGCACGAACGTCCTGCATGAGGTTTACGACGTTGTTGGCCATGTTGAGGATTTCCGTGTTGCGGACGAGCTCGGTATAATAATCGCGGGCCACGGCATAGGGCGCCAGGTCGTCGTACAGTTTATTGAGCGAATCCAGCAATCCGCCGTATTCTTTGCGCAGCGCGGGATTGGCCTGTACGCCTTCGGTGAAGCGCTTTTCATACGCCAGCTTCCGTTGGAGGCCCCCGGTCTGCTGCACGCCCTGCATCTCACCGATCCATTTTTTCCAGGCGTTGGCCATAGAGGCCTGTTTGGCGGCATATTGAATCTTGATCTGGCTGTCTTTCCGCATATACCCGTCGATCACTTTAAGCGCCGCATCGCGCACGCCAACGCGCGCGGGGTCCTGCCCTTCCACGGTCAGCTGCATGGCGCGGGAAGGCAGGTATTCGTTGGTGCGGCCGGGGAACCCGAACACCATGGTGAAATCGTTTTCCGCTACGCCGTCCAGCGAAATGGGCAGGAAGTGTTTGGGCTGCAGGGGCACGTTGTCCAGGCTGTATTCCGCGGGTTTATTGTCTTTCCCTGCGTATACGCGGAACATGGAGAAGTCGCCCGTATGGCGGGGCCACATCCAGTTATCGGTATCTGCGCCGAATTTGCCGATGGAAGACGGCGGGGTGCCTACGAGGCGGACGTCTTTATAGGTTTCGGTCACGAAGAGGAAATACTGGTTGGCTTCGAAGAAGGGCTTGATGAGCACTTCCTGCCAGGATTCCTTTTTCGCGGAAGATTTGATGGCTGCGAGGTTTTTGTCGATGGCCGACTGCCGGCCGCGCTCGTCGAGGTTTCCGCTCACGCCGGCGAGAGCCTGTTTGGTCACGTCTTCGATGCGGACGATGAAGGTGGCGGTGAGCCCGGGATTGGGGAGCTCTTCGCGTTGGGTGCGTGCCCAGAAGCCGCGGTCGAGGTAGTTATTTTCGAGCGTGGTGTGTTTCTGGATGGCGTCGTACCCGCAGTGGTGATTGGTGAGGAGGAGGCCTTTGGAGGAAATGATCTCGCCGGTGCAGAAACCGCCGAAGCTCACGATGGCGTCTTTCAAACTGCCTTTATTCACGTTGTAAATATCGGACGCGTTGATTTTCAACCCCATTCCCTTCATTTCTTTCTCGTTCAGCGAGCCCAGCAGGTGGGGGAGCCACATCCCTTCCGTAGCGGAAGCGGAGATATGGGTGGCGATAAGGGCCCCCAGCAGCAGGTATAGCTTAAAAGTTTGCCGCATAAGTTTGATTTGGTGAAACAAAGCGGCAATTTAAGGAAAGCGCGCAACATGAAAAAAGGGCGTCCCGATGAACCGGGACGCCCTTCCATATGCGGTAATAAACTATTACAGGTGGATAGCTTCGCCATAAGCCGCCTCGATGGCATCTTTTACCGCCTCGGCCATGGTCGGGTGCGGGTGGATGCTGTTGAGCACTTCCTGGTAAGTGGTTTCCAGGGTGCGGGCGGTAACGGTCTGCACGATGGCTTCCGTCACGTTCGCGCCGATCATGTGGGTGCCCAGCCATTCGCCGTATTTGGCGTCGAAGATCACTTTTACGAAACCTTCGGTAGCGCCGGCGCCAACGGCCTTGCCGGAAGCGGTATAGGGGAATTTGCCCACTTTCACTTCGTAGCCTGCTTCTTTCGCCGCTTTCTCGGTATAACCTACGGAAGCGATCTCGGGTGCGCAATACGTACATCCCGGAACGTTGTTGTAGTCAACAACTGCGGGTTTGTGGCTGTATTTCTTCTCGTTGTAGGCGATGGCTTCCACGCAGATGATCGCTTCGCGGGAAGCAACGTGCGCGAGGGCCTGGCCGGGAACGATGTCGCCGATGGCGTAAACGCCGGCAACATTGGTTGCGTAGTATTTATCGACCAGTACCTTGCCCTTGTCGGTTTTAACGCCGAGGGTTTCGAGGCCGATGTTTTCGATGTTGGAGGTGATGCCCACGGCGCTCAGCACAACGTCGGCTTCGAGGGTCACTTCGCCGGAAGCGGTTTTCACCTTGGCTTTCACGCCGGTTTTGGTGGCTTCAACGGCTTCTACGGAAGAATTGGTCATCACGTCGATGCCTTTCTTCTTGTAGATTTTTTCCAGTTCCTTGGAGATATCTTCGTCTTCCACCGGCACGATGCGCGGCATGAATTCAACGATGGTCACTTTGGTGCCCATGGTAGCGTAGAAGTAAGCGAATTCCACGCCGATGGCGCCGGAACCTACTACGATCATGCTTTTGGGCTGTGTGGGGAGGTTCATGGCCTCGCGGTAGCCGATCACGGTTTTGCCGTCGATCTTCAGATTCGGCAGCTCGCGGGAGCGGGCACCGGTGGCGAGGATGATATGTTTGGCTTCGTGAACGGCGGTTTTACCGTCTTTGTCGGTCACTTCCACCTGTCCTTTCGCTTTCAGTTTACCGTTGCCGAGGAGCACGTCGATCTTGTTCTTCTTCATGAGGAACTGAACGCCTTTGCTCATTTTGTCGGCCGCGCCGCGGGAACGTTTGATCACCGCGGGGAAATCAGCTTTCGCATCGCCTACGGTCACGCCGTAATCTTTGGAATGCTGGATATATTCCATTACCTGTGCAGATTTCAACAATGCCTTGGTTGGGATACATCCCCAGTTCAAACAGATACCGCCCAAATTCTCCCGTTCTACTATCGCTGTTTTAAAACCCAGTTGAGAAGCCCGGATAGCCGCCACGTATCCACCGGGACCGCTACCAATTACGATTACGTCGTATGCCATATTGCTTGATTTTTAAAATAAACGTGGCAAATGTAGTAAAAAAAGGAAAGTTACCCATGATATCCGCCCAGACATGACAATGCCGGGATACTCGGCCCAACGGCCATAAAAAAGGCCCCCTTGCGCAGGGGGCCCTTTCGATATCTTCCGAAGCCGTAATTACCTGAGGTCCACCACCTCAACGCCGGGATGCTTCTTGGCGTCGAAAGTGAACATATCGTCGGTCACCGCGCCATTGGGCTGGAAACTGTTGATCTCGTAAGTATAACGGTTGCCGTTTTTCTCGAACACTTTCATGCGCGCCAGCGTCTGCGTCTTCTTGTCCACATCGATCAGCACTTTGAAAAAAGGCTTCGATTTGTCGGTCGGGGTGAGCTCGATATTCTGCAACACTTTCCCTTTTTCGCTGGTTTCGCCGTTGAGTTTGTACAGGAAATCCTTGTCGTAGAAGTTGGTGAAGATCTTCGCCGGGGTCATGCCCTGGCTGCTTTGGTCCACATTATTGATGGTCACCTCGTTCACGTCTTTGGCGTAGGTCCAGGAAGTCTTGTTGTCGCTGATGATCTCCTGGTCGCCCATCACCACCTTATATTTCGTGCCTTTCACGTACACCGAGCCCTTTTTGGAGTCGGACACGCTGTTATTGGCACCTTCCACTTTCAAAACGAAATTGGCGATAACAGATTTGAGGGACTTGAACTTTTTGCTCACGTTGTCGAGCACCACCTTGGCCTTCGGATCGCTTTTGCCCGTCTGTGCCATGGCGCCGCCCATCAGTCCGCAAAGAACCAGCCCCGTAAATACCGTTTTCTTGATCATTCTGTTCATTTTAAGTTTATTCTCAGGTAAGATAGACAAATGTTATGCCGACACGTTTAAATCCCCCTGTTAAAGAAATGCAAAATTATTACAAATTATGCTTATAACATACTATTCAGGATCTCTTCGAGGTCGGCTTCCGTTTTCACGTTCACTTCCCTGGCCTTGCTGCCCATGTTGGGGCCCACGATCCCGGCGGCTTCCAGCTGGTCCATGAGCCGGCCCGCCCTGTTATAGCCCAGTTTCATGCGGCGTTGCAGCAAAGATGTGGATCCCTGCTGGTTTTGCACGATCACACGGGCCGCTTCCTCAAACAGCGGGTCGCGGTCGGCCAGGCTGAAATCCTTCCCTTCCATGTCTTTCTCATCAATATATTCCGGCAGCAGGAACGCATCCGGGTAGCCGCGCTGTTCACCGATGAATTCGGCCACAGACTCCACTTCCGGCGTATCCACGAAGGCGCACTGGAGGCGCACCACCTCGCCGTTGAAGGAAATGAGCATATCGCCCTGGCCGATCAGCTGCTCCGCACCGCCGGTATCGAGGATGGTGCGGGAGTCGATCTTCGAGGAAACCTTGAACGCGATACGCGCCGGGAAGTTGGCTTTGATGGTACCGGTAATGATATTGACGGACGGGCGCTGCGTGGCGATGATGAGGTGGATGCCCACGGCGCGCGCCAGCTGGGCCAACCGCGCGATCGGCATTTCCACTTCCTTGCCGGCTGTCATGATCAGGTCGGCGAACTCGTCGATCACCAGAACGATGAACGGCAGGTAGCGATGCCCTTTCTGCGGATTGAGGCGGCGCTGGGTGAACTTGGCGTTGTACTCGCGGATATTGCGCGTACCGGCTTCCTTCAGCAGGTCGTACCGCAAATCCATCTCGATACAAAGCGCATTGAGCGTATGCACCACCTTTTTGGTATCGGTGATGATGGCGTCTTCCTCACCCGGCAGCTTCGCGAGGAAGTGCTTCTCGATGAGCTTGTACAGGCTCAGCTCCACTTTCTTCGGGTCTACCAGCACGAATTTCAGCTGGGAAGGATGTTTTTTGTACAGCAGGGAAACGAGCAGGGTATTGATACCCACCGACTTACCTTGCCCGGTAGCGCCCGCCATGAGCAGGTGGGGCATTTTGGCGAGGTCGGCGATGAAATTCTCGTTATCGATCTTTTTGCCGATGGCGATGGGCAGGTCCATCTGGCTATGCTGGAATTTATCGGACGCGAGCATGTTCCGGAGCGAAACGATGGTTTTCTTCACGTTTGGCACCTCGATACCGATGGTACCGCGGCCCGGGATGGGCGCGATGATACGGATGCCGAGCGCGGAAAGGCTCAGTGCGATGTCGTCTTCCAGGTTTTTGATCCGGGAGATGCGCACGCCGGCCGCCGGTACGATTTCGTACAGGGTAACGGTGGGGCCCACGGTGGCGCTGATCTTCTGGATGGAAATATCGTAGTTCTTGAGGGTGTCGATGATCTGGTTCTTGTTCTTTTCCAGCTCCGACGCGTCTTGCACGATCTTGTCCGACCCGTGGTTTTCCAACAGGTCGAGCGCCGGGTATTTATAGTCGCGCAGGTCGAGCGTGGGCTCGTAGGGGTCTACGGGCACGGCTTCGCGGACGGGCACGATCTCTTCCACTTCCTCGTCTGTCGGGTCTTCATACACCGGTTTGATCTCGAAGGCCACGTCTTCCACCACTTTCGGTTTGCGGGGCGCTGGCGGCGGAATATCGAGCGGGATGGGTGCAGGCTCCGGTTCGGGCAGTGGTTGCGGCGGCGGCGCATCGTCGTGAATGGTGAGTTTCAGCTCTTCCAGCGCCAGGTCTTCTTCCGGTTCGGGCATGGCGAACGGCGGCGGGGTGGTGGCGAAGGGGGCGGTTTCTTCCCTTTCGATCAACTGTAAAGCCGGATCGAACGCTTCTTCTTCCTCTTCCTTGAAAACGGGCGGGGCATCGCCTTTCAGGCCGTTGTAGCGGTCGTTGATGGAAGGCGCGTTCCGCAGGTCTTCCACTTCCCCTTCATCTTCCGCCTCTTCTTCCGCATAGGCCGGCATTACCGGTTTGGCGGCTTTGGCCTGTTTTTCGGGCCATTTGAAATCGAGGTTGAACTTCCAGATGAGCCAGCAGATGCCTGCGGTGATGAGCAGCAGGCCGGTGCCGGTTTTCCCGAGAAATCCGCTCACCCATTTATTCAGCGCGTCGCCCATGGCGCCGCCCCATGGGAAGGCCGATTTGCCGGAAAGGAAAGCGAACGTCATGCTGAGGAAAAGCAATCCGAAGATGATGTATTTCACATTTCGCCAGAAGCGGAAAACCCTCCGCCCCACGATGAAATTGATGCCTACGATAAAGAAAAAATACGTGAACAGGTACGACGCCACGCCGAACCCTTTATAGAAAAACCAGTGCGACGTGAACGCGCCCAGCCTTCCCAGCAGGTTGTCTACATCCACATCGTCGCGGAAAAGCACGGAAGAGGAATAGCGGAATACCTTGTCCTGGTCTTCTTCCCAGGTGAAGAGATAAGACGTGAACGCGATGAAACAATAAAGGGCCAGCAGCAGGAAAACGGCGCCCAGCACTTTGTGGGTCCGCTCGTCCTTCACCAGTTCCCGCACTTTCACTTCCGGCTCCTTGTCGGGCTTGAGCACGTCGGGACTCGGGGCCGGGGCCTCTTTCTTCTTTTTTGGTTCTTTCTTCTCTGATTTCAGTTTGTTACCTGCCATAATCGAATTCAAAATTAAACTATAGCCGGGCAATCGCGGAAATTATTTCCGCAGGCCGGTTTGATGCCGTATCCAGTTGGATATTTCGCTGAGCACGGCTGGTGATATGGTTTCCGTCAGTCGTCCGTATTCCTGGCCCTGACAGGTTTTGCATGTTTGAAAAAGATGGTTGAGCCCGGGCATTTCGCGGATATCCGCATTTTTAATGCCGTTCTTCCATCCCGGAAGATGAACGCTGCTGACCACCTGCACGTCTTTATCGCCGTTGAGCGCCAGCACCGGACATTTCACTTTGGCAAAATAGGGTTTTGGATCGAAACGGACGATGGAAAGGTATTCAGGTGTCAGATATTGTGACGAAACCTGTTGTATGAACGTCCCTTCCTGCATGTTTTTCTGAATACCCGGATTATCGTCGTACTGCACTTTGGCGTTGCTGCGGATGCGGGCCCTCAGTGCGGCAGTGTCTTTTTCCTGTAAAATGGCGTCCATCATCCTGCGCTGGTAGCCCAGCTGTTGTTGCAGGATCGAATCGCCGACCTGGAATTGTGCGAGGATCGCTTTCGTCTGGCTCATGATCAGCTCGTCCCCGCTCACGCCCGGCCCCGCCAGCGAAACGAGAAATGCGACGTCTTTGTTGCCTGCCGCCAGCTCCAGCCCGATGGCGCCACCTTCGCTATGGCCCAGCACGCCGATCTTTTTCACATCCACGTCCACCCTGCCTTTCAAATATTCCAGCGCAGCGCCGGCGTCTCTTGTAAACTCCGCGATGCCGCTGCCTTTCATACTGCCGGTGCTCTCCCCTACCCCGCGATCGTCGTACCGCAGCACGGCGATGCCGTTGCGGGTGAGGTAATCGGCGATGACCAGGAAAGTCTTATGCCCGAGGATGTTGCTGTTCCGGTCTTGCGGGCCGCTGCCGGAAATGAGGATCACGGCCGGGTACTTCCCGGGCTCGAACGGGCGGGTGAAAGTGCCTGCCAGGGAAAGACTGTCTTTCCGGTTGGGGAAATACACGTTTTCCACGTGATAGGGATATTTGGGCTTGGGTTCCTGGGGGCGCTCCTGCCCGTAGGCCGTCAATGCCGTTGCCAGCAAGGCCAGCACGAAATGGAGTTTGTGCAAGATCGACATGTGTGAATGATTTGCAGGTTTGTTGGACGCGGGTCCTTATGCAAAATATATGCAGGAATTGTGAATTCAGCAAAATGATGTGGCGGGGAGGAGAATTTCCGGACGCCCGCGGGTTGCCGGGCGCCCGGGCCGTGGCACGGCAAAAGCCGCGTCCCTGTTGGCAAGACGCATATTTTCATAGGCCCCGTTCCGGGAAACGGCTAAAAAAAGATTATTTCTTCAGTACGCCAACCAGCAGGCAAATCCAACCGGCGATGAAGAGCAGTCCACCCACGGGCGTGATGGCGCCGATGCCGCGGAGCCCTACGGTTTCGGTGGCTTTCAGCAACGTCAGCACGTACAGCGAGCCCGAGAACAGGAGGATGCCCCCGAGGAAGAGGCGCCCGGCCCACACGAGTTGCGGCGACGGCGCGTGGGCGTACAGGATGCCTACCGCCAGCAGTGCGAACACGTGGTAGAACTGGTAGGTAACGCCGGTCTGGAACGTGCTCACGGTTTCTGGCGGCACGAGTTCCTTGAGCTTGTGCGCGCCGAATGCGCCGAGTACCACGGAAAGGGCGCCGAGGGCGGCGGCCCAGACTAAAAACGATTTATGCATGGTGGATCAGTTTGTCAAAAGTCTCCAAAGTTATCTCATCGTCACTGATGATCACCTGACTTTGCTCATAATATGGCTGGCGTTCCAGTAATTTTTTCTCGGTGAAGGCGGCCAGATCTTCCGGCGTAAGGTCCTGGATGAGGGGGCGCTTGTGCTGTTTCCGCTGGAGGCGCTCTACCATCACGGCAACGGAAGGGTTGAGCCAGATCGTTTTACCGGCTTCGTTCATGAAATCCATGGTGTCGGAGAAACAGGGCGTTCCGCCGCCGCAGGAGATGAGGAAGCTGTCGTTATCAAACGTCAGTTCGCGCAGCAGCCTGCTTTCCAGCTCGCGGAAATAGGTTTCGCCTTTGGTGTTGAAGATATCGGCGACCGGCATGCCTTCGTACTCCACGATCACATCGTCGAGGTCGAAGAACGGCAGGTTCCAGTGGGCGGCGAGCTGCTTGCCCCAATAGGATTTTCCGGCTCCCATAAAACCCAGGAGAAAAATTTTCATGGCTCGTTCGGTTGTTTGTTTTCGCCGGCCGTCCAGGCGAGGCATAGGTTATTGTCGATGATGTATTGCATGTTGAGGCAAGCCATCTTGTCTTCTTTCAGAAAATCGCAGACGAGCATGCCCGTTTGCTGCAGGGGGAAAGCCTGGAGTTGCATATTGGCCTTAAAATCGAGCCCGCCGAGGCCGTACCATTTGTAAACGGCTTCCTTGGCCGACCAGCAAACGGTCTGGTGTTCCAGTTTCCGGATGCCGGAGATGAACTGTTGTTCGCGCTCGGCGAGGAATTTGTGGGCTACCCTCCCAATTTTGGGCTGCACGTTTTCGATATCGATGCCCACATGTTCGCGGGTGCTCACGATAGCGGCGGCAAAATCGCCACAATGCGAGATGGAAAAATAATAAGGATTTCCCGGAATATACGGTTTTCTGCTGTCGAGCACCCTTATTTCATGGACGGGCAGGTCGGGGAACAGTTCCACGAGCAGGTAACGCCCCGCAAAATGCTGGAGGCGCTTGTGCGGATGGTGAACGCCGGGGTCGATGTTCACCCTTTCCCTGAAAAACCCTTCTTCTTCACCAATTTTCCACACTCCCAGCCGGGTGGCGGGATCGATTTGTATCGTTCGTATTAAAGCCATAAATTCGCCGCTTAAACGCGAATTTAACGGGAATTAAGCAACCGGCCTAACCTAAACACCATCACGCATGATCTTGTCTGACAAAAGAATTCTGGAGGAAATTGAAAAGGGCACCATCGTGATCAGCCCTTACGACCGGAAGTACCTCGGTACCAACTCGTACGACGTGCACCTGGGCAAATACCTGGCTACGTACGCAGACCGGGTGCTGGACGCCCGCCGTCACAACGAGATCGTGCATTTCGAAATCCCTGACGAAGGTTTCGTGCTGCAGCCCAACACCCTCTACCTGGGCGTTACGCTCGAATACACGGAAACCCACGCCCATGTGCCCTTCCTGGAAGGCAAAAGCAGCACCGGCCGCCTGGGGATCGATATCCATGCCACCGCCGGCAAAGGCGATGTAGGTTTCTGCAACACCTGGACGCTGGAGATCTCCTGCGCCCAACCCGTCCGCATTTACCACGGCATGCCTATCGGACAGCTCATTTATTTCGTGGTGGAAGGCCAGATCGAAACGCTCTACAACAAGAAAGGCAACGCCAAATACAACGGCCGCACCGTTCGCCCCGTGGAATCCATGATGTGGAAGAACGAGTTCTAAGCCGGAACGATATTGCTGGAACGGGCTGCACCTTGCGGGGATGCAGCCCGTTTTATTTCCCACAGGGTGGTCACGTCCTAAAATAGGTTTACCGTATGGATACAGTACAGATATAGTAGGGATACAGTAGGGATACCGTACTGTAACCGTACTAATTGAGTAGTTGAACGATCGCTTTAGTTGAACGGCTGATAAAAAAAGCCGGCTCAACATAGGAGCCGGCTTCGTTTATAATGTATATGTCGCTGACTATTCCAGCGCCCCGTACGCCAGCACCCTGAACTTCCGCACGAACTCGCCGTACCAGGCATACGGGCTCACGTTCGTGAACACCATCATCACGATCCCTTCTTTGGGGTCGATGGTATATTCGGAACAGTAAGCGCCGCCCCAGGTGAGGGAACCGGGCGTAGCTTGGTCGCCGTAGCGCGTGTCTTCCGTAATGATCTGCAGTCCCAGCCCGAACTTGTCGTTCCGGTCCCACACAAAACTGTTCCCGATCTGGTTCCGGCTCATGAGCTCAACCGTCTTGCGCGACAGCAGCCGCACATGATTGAAGCTTCCTCCGTTCAGCACCAGCTGACAAAGTTTCGCGTAATCGGCTACCGTGCTTACCAGCCCGGCGCCGCCGAGATACAAGGTTTGTTTCCCGGCAATGGGAAAAGTCCGGTTGGAAACGCTGCTGTGGACGGTCAGCGGAGCATCCATCTCCCCTTTTGCGTACATTTCCACCAGTCTGCCCGCCTTTTCTTTCGGCAGGTAGAAATAGGTATCGTTCATCCCGAGCGGTTTGAAGATCCGCTCATGGAAAAAATCTTTCAGGCTCTTGCCGGAAATCACTTCCACGATCCTGCCCGCCACGTCCGTATTGTACCCATATGTGAACTGCTCACCGGGATCGTGCGTCAGGGGGCGTTTTGCCACCTGTTTGATCAACTCCTCCGTCGTCAGCCCGTTCAGATCGCTGAGATAAACGTTCGGCTCCTTGACGGTGGGATGCTGGTAGGGAATCCCCGCGGAATGCGACAGCAGATGCCGGATAGTAGGGGGTGTTTTCGGCGGACGGGTGCCCCCGTTGCCGTCGAGCACCTGCACGTCTTTGAATTCCGGGAGGAATTTGGCGATGGGATCGTCCAGGAAAAGGCGCCCTTCTTCGTACAGCATGAGCACGGCGACGGTGGTTACCAGCTTGGTTTGCGAAGCGATGCGGAAGATATCGTCCGTCCGCGCCGGGGTTTTCTTTTCGAGATTGCTGAACCCGAACGCTTTGTAATGCACGATCTGCCCTTTACGGGCGATGAAGGTGACAGCGTTGGGCGTCAGCCCCCGGGCAATGGCGGCTTCGAAAAAGCTGTCGATCCGGTGGAGGCGCTCTGCCGAAAACCCGGCAGCCGCGGGCGTGGTGGCTTTGCGGAAAGTTTGCTGCGCGGAAAGCGGTACGGTCATCATCACCGCTCCCAGCAAGACAAGGAAAGATTTCATAAACGTGAATGCTTGGACTTTAAGCGTGAAATATAGGCAGAAAAGCACATTTTTCCGACTGCTTCCGCATAAAAAAACCGGGCGCCCCATGCGCCCGGTTTCTCTTTTATTCTGCAGGTTGCATCAATCCAACAACCTGTCCATCAATGCATTGAATTCCTTTTTATACGTTTCGTAGTGCTCCCCCGTACCCGGACCGTTAAACCCGGTGTGCACTTCCACCACCTTGCCGCTCCGGTCGAGGTAAATGGTTGTCGGGAAGCCTTTCAGCCCCGTCAGTTGCGGCAGCGTCTTCTCCGTTTTCTGCGGATCGGAAGGCGTTACGCCGGTAATGAGCACGGGCCAGGTGACGTCGAACCGCTTTGCGAAACCTTCCGCGGCTTTCTTCGATTTCTCGAAATCGGTCGTGCGCTCGTACGCCAGCATCACGATCTCCACGCCCCTTTCCTTGTTCTTTTTATACCATTCGCTCAGGTACGCGGTTTCGTCCATGCAATTGGGGCACCACGATCCCGAAATCTGAACGATCACGGCTTTGTTCCTGAAACGCTCGTCCTGGATAGATACGGGCTTGCCCTCGAGATCGGGGAATTTGAAGTCGAGCTTTGCGCCGGGCGTTTTCACGGTATTGAGCGTGGTAGCGTCCTGCAGGCGGGCCGAACTGTCTTTCCGCGCGCTGAACTGCTGTTTGGCGGTAATCCCCGCCAGGAAGCGGCCACCGCTGAGCGTGGAGTCGTTTTCGATATGCGCGGTAAACAGGTAGGCGTGCGAGCCGTCGAACGTCGATAATTTGAGCGAATCACCGTCCACCACGCCCTGGAGGTAACGGTAATCTCCCGACGGCGTGAGGAACGTGCCGGTTACCTGGCTACCCTGCTGCGAGAACTCGCCGATGGCGAAAGAGCTGTCTTTCCCCGGCTCATCGTAAAACCAGGTGGGCCAGCGGCCGGAAACGTTTCGGGTAGCGGGTTTCGTAACGGCGAACCGGTCAGATTTTCCGGGCTGCGCATAGAAATCGATGTCTACGTCCTTATCCGCGAGGTGGCGGATCCATTTCCCCTTCAGGCTGCCGTTCAGGTATACCGCGGCTTTGAATTCCGAATCGAAAAACGGCATGCGGATGAAAACGGAATCGCCTTCCATGTTCACTTCGTCTACCCGCATCCTTTCCCCGGCATTGGTAACGTAAATGATCTGCGAACCGGCGCTGTCGGCCACCTCGAAGTTGAAGATGATCTGTCCGCCGTCTGCGCGGTTCAGCTGCGCCTGCCAGGGGCCTTTGGTGAGGCCTGCCTGCCTCGTGGGCGTGCAGGCGCTGAACGCAACGGCGGCTATCAATAAGATCCTTTTCATGTTGTTGTTTTTATGCATAATTCCTGGCGCCGAAGAGCAGGCTGCCGATGCGGACGAGCGTGCTGCCTTCTTCCAGGGCTATTTCGAAATCCCCGCTCATGCCCATAGACAGTTCGCGGAAGGTGTCCGTTCCTTTGAAAAACCGGTCTGCCACCGCAACCTGCAATGCTTTCAGTTGGCGGAACTCGCGCCGTACCTGGGCGAGGTCGTCGGTATTGCTCGCCATGCCCATGAGCCCGGCGATGCGCACGTTGGGCAGGCCGGCGGCGTTTTCCAGCAGGGCGTTCAGCTCTGCTTCGTTCAATCCGAACTTCGTTTCCTCGGTAGCGATATGCACCTGGAGCAGGCAATCGATCACCCGGCCGTTTTTGGCGGCCTGTTTATTGATCTCCTGGAGCAGTTTAAGGCTGTCGACCCCATGCACCATGCTCACGAACGGAGCGATGTATTTCACCTTGTTGGATTGAAGATGGCCGATGAAATGCCATTGAATGTCTTTGGGGAGAAGGCCTTCCTTTTCCACCATTTCCTGCACATAATTTTCGCCGAATATCCGCTGGCCGGCATCATACAGGGCCTGGATAGATCCGGCAGGTTTGGTTTTTGATACGGCTACCAGCTGTGCGTGAAAGGGTTGGAGCTTTTCCTGCACGTGGCGGTAGTTGGTTAGATTCACTGCCATCATCCTACAAAAATAATAGACTTTTCTGACATGCAGACAAGTTGGTTTAGGATTTCCCCAATAAACGGGGGAGTTTTTGTTAAAATATTCAACGATTCGGGGGAAAATCGGGATGGCATTTAATTCTGTAGCACTGATTTTTTTGAATGCCTAATTTAAAATAGGTTTGTAAACACCTATCAACTATCAAAAATTCAATTGACATGCATTTTCAGTTAACGGAAGAACATCTGATGATACAGAAAGCGGCGAGGGACTTTGCGGTGAATGAATTGCTGCCGGGCGTGATCGAGCGCGACGAGCAGCAGAAATTCCCCGTGGAGCAGGTCAAAAAGTTGGGTGAGCTTGGGTTTCTGGGCATGATGGTGAGCCCCGAATACGGTGGTGCGGGGCTCGACACGGTTTCGTACGTGCTGGCGATGGAAGAGATTTCAAAGATCGACGCGAGCGCTTCCGTGGTGATGAGCGTGAATAATTCCCTGGTTTGCTGGGGCCTGGAAACTTACGGAACGGAAGAACAGAAAAGGAAATACCTCGTGCCGCTGGCCAAAGGCGAGATCATCGGCGCATTTTTGCTCAGCGAGCCGGAAGCGGGGTCTGACGCCACTTCGCAGCGGACCATCGGGGAAGACAAGGGTGATCATTACCTGGTGAACGGTACCAAAAACTGGATCACCAACGCCAATTCCGCCAGCGTATACCTCGTGATGGTGCAAACGCATCCGGAGCTGGGCAGCAAAGGCATCAACTGCCTCATCGTAGAAAAAAATTCGCCCGGCATTTCGCTCGGCGCGAAGGAAAATAAACTCGGTATCCGCGGGAGCGATACGCACAGCGTGATGTTCCAGGACGTGAAAGTGCCGAAAGAAAACCGGATCGGCGAAGACGGGTTCGGGTTCAAATTTGCTATGAAGACGCTCGGCGGCGGCCGTATCGGCATTGCTTCCCAGGCTTTGGGGATCGCCAGCGGCGCGTTCGAACTGGCCCTGAAATACAGTAAGGAAAGGAAAGCCTTCGGCAAGGAGATCTCCCAGCACCAGGCCATCCAGTTCAAACTGGCAGACATGGCCACGAAGATCGAAGCCGCCCGCCTCCTCTGCCTCCGCGCAGCATGGGAAAAGGATAACCATCTCGACTATACCCTCAGCGGCTCCATGGCCAAGGTGTTTGCCTCCGAAACCGCCATGTGGGTAGCCACAGAAGCCGTTCAGGTACACGGCGGTTATGGTTACGTGAAAGAATACCATGTAGAGCGCCTCATGCGCGACGCGAAAATTACACAGATCTATGAAGGCACGTCTGAAGTACAGCGCATCGTGATCGGCCGGACCATCCTCGGCTGATTTCCCGCTTCAGCGGCCCACACCAAAACAATGTATGAAAAACATCAAGATCATTGAAGTCAAATCCGAAATCGGCGCAGGCACACGCGGCGCCAGCCTGGGAGTAGACGCGATCAAGATTGCAGCACTCGATTTCATGAGCAACTTTTTCGTCCACTTCCCCACGGAAGAAATCGAGACGGAAAACAAATTACTGTTCGAACCGATCGAATCCCCCTACGCCAAGCGCATCAAAGGCACCATCAACATGTATGAACGGGTCAGCAAATCTGTTTGCGATACCGTGAAGGCAAACTGGTTCCCCGTTGTGCTCTCCGGCGATCACAGCACCGCCGGCGCCACCATCGCCGGCCTCAAGCTCGCAAGGCCCAAAGCCAAGCTGGGCGTGATCTGGATCGATGCGCACGCCGATCTTCACACACCTTTCACCACGCCTTCCGGCAACATGCACGGCATGCCGCTCGCCGCTTCCATCGCGGAAGATAATATCGAAAACAAAGTGCATGAAGTAGACGACAACACCGTGAAACTCTGGGGCGCGCTGAAAAACATCGGCAAAATCGCCCCGAAAGTGCTCCCGGAAGATATCGTTTTCATCTCCCTGCGCGATTACGAAAAGGAAGAAGACCACCTCATCCGCAAATACGGCATGAAAGTGATCACCACCAACGAAGTGCGCCGCAAAGGCGCCGAAGCCGTGGCCAGGAGCGTGTTCCGCTATCTGCACGACTGCGAGTACATCTACGTTTCGTTTGATGTGGACAGCCTCGACGCTTCCATCTCCCGCGGCACCGGCACTCCCGTAAGCAACGGCCTCCGCGAGCGCGAAGCCGAAGACCTTATTTCCAAATTCATGCAGCACCGCAAAATCTGCTGCTTCGAGATCACGGAAGTAAACCCCACCCTCGACCGCGAAAACCTCATGGCCGAAATCGCTTTCAACATCCTTCAGCGCAGCGTGAACGTGCTGATGATGAACTGATATACCCTGGTGGCGGCGATAGCTCCATCGCCGCCCCTTCTTTACTGCGGCTACATCGCAGGGAGTCTTATATCAGCATATTTAATCGCCCCCATGGCTATTATTTAAGATGATTTTATCTTATATTCGCAAAGCCCTTTTTTCAGGAAGCCAGTAAAAACGGTTCAATTCAACAGCCCGGCCCATTATACCATCTGCCCGAAGATGTAACGTAGAAGACAAAACCCCAAACCACTTCCTGTTAACCCGTCATCACACCACCCTGTTACCGCATACCCCTACACTGTATTCATTAACCTTCAAAAGTTTTCTATGAACGCAACTTCACTGATGCTTGCATGCCTGTTGGCTGCAGGGCTCCTCTTTTCCGGATGCCGCAAACACGCCCCTTTCCCTGATTGCGAAGACGAATGCCGGATAACGAAAGTAAAAGGCGATCTGGGATCCCCAATGGTCCTCGATTCGCTGATGATCACGTACAACAGCAAAGGAAACCCTGTCAGCATGGTCCGCAGCGTGGTAGGAACATCCGCCCCCAATTGGTTGTTCCGGTACGACCAAAAGGGAAGGATGACGGATTTTTACGGTATTTACTCCCATCCCACCTCTTTCGACACCTGGCACCGCTATTACTATGACACCAAAAACAGGATCGTGCTCGACTCTACGTACGAATTCGGTGACGTAAGTCCCGATTACAAGCCCATTCCCTCCCCGGGGCGCCCCTACCTCGGCGTCCGCAACATTTCAACGTACCAGTACGACAACCATAACCGGATCATCCGGTCTACAGACACCTACGGCCGCGATACCGTCTTCGTGGTCCGGCAGTACCGGTACAACAGCGCAGGCAACCTGGCGGAAATCGTAGAGCAGTGGGGCAGCGAGGCTCCAAATTCGATCACTTTCAGCTACGACGACAAGAAAAATTACCATCGCCTCCACGTTATCTGGCAATTCCTGGACAGGGATTTCAGCATGAACAATTCCCTTCCCGTTACTACCTACAACCGCTTCGGCCTTCCCGTATCCATTCAACTGAGCGCGCACCGGCACGGGTATTTCGCTACCGAATTTTTCACCTATGCCGAATTCGAATATTCCTGTAAGTAACCCTTAAATCAATACATATGAAAACACGCATCCCTAAACCGATCTGTTTACTCATCATCGCCACCGGCATTTGGCTCACTGGTTGCCACCGGTTCAACGAAGTGTATCCCGTGATCCGCGGTTGTAAAATCGTGAAGATGAAAGGTGGACTGAATATCGGGGATTCGCTCGTTTTTTCGTACAACCAGAAAGGCGATCCCAAAAGCATCATCCGCGGCTCGGTAGGCACGGGCGCGCCCAATCACTTTTTCGGGTACGACGGCAAAGGCAGGATGACGGATTTCTACGGCGTCTACGAAGCGCCCAATCCTTATTTCGAAATCTGGCACCGGTATCATTTCGATACGAAAAACCGGATCATCACCGACACCACTTATTCGTTCGGATACATCGGCCCCGGTATCCCGATCCCGCCGCCAAACGCGGAAGAATTGTATGTCGGCAATGTTTCGACGTATGCGTACGACAGCCGAAACCGGATCATCAAATCCACGGACTTTTATGGCCTCGCCACATTCGTCACGGCGTATTACACGTACAACAGCGCAGGGAATCTTGAAAAGATCGTAAGGGAAGCGAACGGCACGAGCTCCACGGAAACTTTTACCTACGACAATAAGGCCAACCTGCGCGGTACGCATCCCACCTGGCAGTTCCTGGACAGGGATTACAGCGTGAACAATTCCATCTCCGTGCAATCGTACAACCAATTCGGGTTGCCGGTGGAAGCTGATTTCAGCAGGCATGGTTACAACGGTAATTTCGCGACCATACCGATCTCGGCCACCACGATCACATACGATTGCCGGTACGGGCATTGAGGCGGCGCTGCGCCGTTCATTTGATCCGGTAATACGACATGAGCCAGCCTACCACTTCACTGTAGCTCCGGATGCCGTGGCGCTGGTTGTTGGCTTTGAGGTAGGAATCATAAAAGACGGCGGAGTAATCGTCTATCGGGCCTTCGAACTGTTTGTAAAAATCCATGATCCGCTGCGCGTCCGCCCGTATGCCGGGATGCGTCCTGTTCCATACGAGGCGCGACAGCGGCGGATCTCGCCGTGCCAGTCGCCGTACGGTGTATAGTAGCATTTCAAAATTCGCGGCGTACCTGAACCGCGGGTCGGGATACCGGCTTGCGGCCAGGTACCCTACGAAGTTGGCGTCTTCTTCCGGCGCAAAACCCACCTGGTGCGCGATCTCGTGGCAGGTCACGAACGGCACCTGGAACGCCGGGACCGTCACATTTACCTGGGCTTCGTTGGTGAAGGGGTTCAGGTAGCCCGTTACCCCGAGATAATTCAGGTATTTCCCGAACATGGATTTTTTCACGGAGGGCGGGGTGTACCGCAGTTCCGGCAAGTCTTTCGACAGTAGCTCATACGCCTTTGCCGCGTCGGTGAACACGTTGCGCGGCAAGGTGTCGGGCAAAGCGGGCAGTGCGTCCAGTTCCGCGCGGTCGCGGTTGGTGAGGCGCACGAGCGTATCGGCCAGGAGGTACAGATCGGCTTTCGTGTACGGCTGCACGGAGAAGCCGAGGTCTTTCACCATGCTGGTGCGCTGATAATGAGCGCCCCAGAACAGCAGGAAGGTGAAATACAGCCAGCAGAGCGAGGCCGCGGCTTTGAGGAGCCCGTATCCCAATGCTTTCCACCGGCCGGTAAAGAGCCGCCAGATCGTTGTTAGCAAAAAAATAATGCCGATTATAACCCAAACGCAGTAAATTACATCGCCTATGCTGCCCGTGAATCGACCGAACAATTTTCTTAACAGGGTACTTATGAAATCGTACCACCTATGAAAGTAGATCCCTGCCAGCCACCCGTCCGAAGAGACCGCCCAGCTCAGCAGGACGATGCACGTCAGCCCAACGGCTATTGATATCAGTGGTTTTCCGAACCGGTATTCTTTTTCCATTTTTAGTGTAAGCAGAAAGGAACATGTTAGATTTTACCATTCAACAGGAACTTGAAAAGTCCCTCACCAGGCACCTGCAACTATCCGTGAAATTACAGATAATTCACGCAGAGCGGATACACGGGGGAGACATCAACGAAACTTTTCGCATGGATACGTCGCAGGGCCGGTATTTCCTCAAGCTGAACGATGCGGTAAAACACCCTGAAATGTTTGCGCGGGAATTGTGCGGGCTGGAAGAATTGCGCCAGGCGGAAGTAATTTCCGTTCCCCGCCCCGTTTGCAGCGGCACTGTCGGCAACCGTGCTTTCCTGGTCACTGAATACGTGGAGAAAGGCGCCGCGGCGCCTGATTTCTGGGAAAATTTCGCGGCTTCGGTGGCGAGGCTCCACCAGCAGACAAGCCCCTGGTTCGGGCTGCCCGCTTCCAATTACATCGGCTCCATCAAGCAATACAACACACCATATTCCAGCTGGGCCGTTTTTTACGCCATGAACCGGCTCCTGCCGCTGGCGAAAATGGCGTACGATTCGCACCGGCTCGACAGCTCCCTCATGCAACGACTGGAAAGCGTTTGCCGCCGGCTGCCTGAGCTGTTCCCCGAAGAACCGCCCGCACTGCTGCACGGCGATCTCTGGAGCGGCAATTTCCTCGTGTCTTCCGGTGGCCGCGCCTGCATCTTCGACCCGGCCGTTTATTACGGGCACCGGGAGATGGACATGGCCATGACGCGCCTCTTCGGCGGGTTCGATACCCGTTTCTATTATACCTACCAGGCCATCCACCCGCTGGAGCAGGGCTGGCAGGAGCGGTTGCCACTTTGCCAGTTGTACCCGCTACTGGTGCATCTCAACCTTTTCGGTGGAAGTTATTATTCCGACGTGAAGGATGCGCTGGAGCATTTCAACTAGCTCTGGCCGCCACCGGCCATGTAGGCCTGCATGTTCTGCAATTCTTTTTCGATGATGGGGAAGAAACCGTTCACCTCTTCCACGATCTCGCCCAGCAAAGCGGGCAGGGTATCGAGGCTTTCGTTGTTGCGCAGGAGGTTTTCCATGGTTTCCAGCTTGGTGGTGATCCAGGTCAGCCCTACCATGGAGAAGTTAGGCTTGATCTTGTGGACCTGGAACCGGAGCGTGTCCCAATCGCCCGCATCCGCCACTTTCCTGATCTTTGTGAGTTCTTCCCGAATGGTGAGCACGTATATGTCGAACAGGTCGATGGCGTACCCGATATTGCTTTCGTAGAGCGTATTCAGGTATTTTACGTCCAGTGACGGGTTGAATTCGTATCCGCTTATATTTTGCACTTCCATAATGATTTCGGTTTCGTCTTCGTTCAGGTACTTGTTCAGCACCTGCAATAACTGGTCTGGCGTATAAGGCTTCGTCAAAATCTCCGTGATGCCGATGTTCCGCGCCATCGCCAGCGTGCTCGGCATGGCGGTGGCCGTGGTGGCGATCACGGGCGTGGCCACGTTGGGCCGCGTTTCGTCTTCCCGGATCTTGCGCGCCAGCTCAAAGCCGTCCATCCCCGGTATCCGGATGTCCATCAGCACGAGGTCGAACTGCCGCGACTCCAGGAAATACAGCGCGTCCGGGCCATTGGTGGCCAGTTGGTGGTTGATCTTGTATTTTTCGAGCAGACTGAGGATGTACTTGAGGTTCATGGGATTGTCTTCCACCACCAGCACCCTGGCCTGCCCGAAATCGATCCGGGCGTATTTGTTTTCCGCGTCCTGTCCGCCGGGCCTCACCAATGGCCGCCTGGTGTCGATGAACGGAAGCGTAAAGGTAAAACAAGTGTTGTATTCTCCTCCCTTGTCTACCGAAATGCGCCCACCCTGTAGCTCAACGAGCTGTTTGGCGATCGCCAGGCCGAGGCCGGTGCCGCCATATCGCTCGCGGATGTCTTTCTCCGCCTGTTTGTAGTTCTGGAAAATGAGCTCGAGCTTGTCTGCCTGGATGCCGATCCCCGTGTCACAAACCTGGAACCGGAGCCAGAGTGCGTTACCCTGGACGTCTTCCAACTGCACTTTGATGGCAATTTCTCCCTCTTTCGTGAATTTTTCCGCATTACCTAACAAATTCATGAGGATCTGGTTCAACAGCATGTCGTCCCCGATGAGCAGGGAGTCGATGCGCTTGTCCAGCTCCAGCGTCACCTGGATGGGCCGCTGTCCCAGTTTCATCTGGAAGGTATGTTTCATGCTCTGTACGAGCTCGCGGAGGTCGAATTCCCGGGGGTGCACTTCCTGTTTCCCGGCTTCGATCTTCGAAATGTCGAGGATGTCGGTGATGAGGCCGTGGAGGATGCCGGAGGAATGCTTGAGTATTTTGATGTATTCCTTTTGTTCGTCGTTGAGCGCCGTTTCTTCCAGGAGGTGCGCCATGCCGATGATGGCGTTGAGGGGCGTCCTGATTTCGTGGCTCATGTTGGCGAGGAATTCCTTTTGCGTCCGCTGTGCTTCCTCGGCGGCCTGTTTGGCCACTTCCAGCTCGCGCTGCAGTTGTTTCTGCGGGGTGATGTCCATATGGATGCCTACCCCGCCGATGGCTTTCCCGTCGCGGTCGTAAATGTTCCCCGAGCTGGCGATGACCCATTTGCGGGAGCCATCCTTCAGCACGATTTCCATATCATATAATAAGGCCACTTTCTTTTCGACCCGGTAGCGCCGCAGGTTGCGGGCGTATTCCCGGTTTTCTTCGGGCACAAAGATGTCTGTGATATTATAGCCGATGAGTTCCTCTTCGCTGTATCCGGAGAGCCGGCAAAAGCTGTCGTACACCTTTACGATATTGCCTTCGAGGTCGGTTTCGCAGAGGGCGGCGTTGAGGTTGTCGAGGATGACGCGGTATTTTTCGTCGACGCGGCGGAGCTCTTCATCGGCCTGCCGGTGGCGGGTAACGTCTACGATCTGCCAGATGCTGCCGGCGAAGCGGGGGCCGTCGTACACGGGGATGTAGCTGATTTCGTAGATTTTGCCGTTGCGGAAGGGGAGCTCCCACCCGAAATAGGGTTTCCGCTTCTTCCGTAACTCTTTCATTTTCAACTCAAACGCTTCCGCATCGTAGACTTGCGGCGTAAAATAGGCGATCATGCCCCGGAATGTCTGGTCGAGTTGGTTACCTTTGTACTTCCCGGCCTGGAAAACGTCCATGAACTGGTCGTTCCCCCATACGAAGCGGTGGCGTTCATCGGTGACGAGCACGCCGGCGTTGGTGCTGCGGAGGAAAACGGCGATGGAAAGTGCGAATATGGAGGGGGTCTCCCCGATGTTGGGCGGGGCAATGGTAAGTGAGTTCGGTGGCTGTTTCCGGCCTATTCTGCCTTTTTGTGACATATCATCTGGGGAATAGGGGGAACTGTAGGATTTCATAAGGCATTTGCAAAAAATGTTGATGCGCGCGCAAATGAAGTTAGTAAAATTTGACGCAACTAGCTAACTGTAAATATCTGATATTTTTATATAATTTGATATATAAAAAGGGCTTGTGCATCAACAAAAGTATGAAATTTTTGCTTTTGGAAATATTTGTTTACCTTTGCATCCCTCTAAAAGGGAGGATTTTGATATGAAGCATCTCCGCGAATTTGACATAGCATTTGTAGGTCTGACGCCCGGGGTGCATACATTCCAATATCAGATCGACGACAGTTTTTTCGAGAAGCTGGGTGCCGAGCCGGACTTTTCGAATTGTCACGCCACGGTCAACCTTCAATTGGACAAGAAAGCGGGATTTTTCCTGCTGAAGTTTGAAGTGGGGGGTAAATTGACGGTGACGTGCGACAGATGCGGACAGCCTTTCGAGCTCCAGCTCTGGGACGATTTCAACCAGGTGATCAAACTGGTGGACAACCCGGAGGAGATGAACGCAGACGAAGATCCGGACGTGACTTACATCAGCCGTACGGAAAGCCATTTGAACGTGGCCGACTTCATTTACGAGTTCATCAACCTGGCCATTCCCATGCAGCGCATCCATCCGGATGATGCCAGCGGGAAAAGCGGGTGCGATCCGAAAGTCCTCGAGATGTTGGAAAAAATGAAACAACAGGGCGATCAGCAGACCAACCCGATCTGGAAAGGATTGGAAAAGTTCAGAGATAATTAACAACTACGTATTCAATTTTAAAAATTAAATAAGATGCCGAATCCTAAACGCAGACATTCGCAACAAAGATCAGCTAAGAGAAGAACTCATTACAAGGCATTTGCTGAAACTTTAAGCACCGACAGCGCTACCGGCGAAGTGCACCTGAGACACCGTGCTCATTGGGTAGAGAACAAACTGTTCTACAAAGGAAAAGTTGTTTTGGAAAAACAAGCTGCTGCTAAATAATAATTTTTACTAATTTTACCCCCGAGCACACAGACAAAACACAGTTCATGAGAATCGGGCTTGATATGATGGGTGGCGACTATGCCCCCGCAGAAGCAGTAAAAGGAGTTAAGTTATTTTTAAGCAAAGCATCTGATGCACATCTGATGTTGATTGGTGATGAGCAGGCCTTAACACCCCTCCTCACAGAAGCAGCGTTAGACCAGTCAAGATATACCGTTGTTCATTCATCCCAGGTAATCGGGATGAATGAACATCCTACCAAGGCGCTGAAAGAAAAGCCGCATTCTTCTATCTCCATCGGCTTTCACCTCCTTCAAAACAAAAAGATTGACGCTTTCATCAGCGCCGGCAACACCGGGGCCATGATGGTAGGCGCCATTTATTCCATTAAGGTCATCGAAGGTATTCAACGGCCCACCATTTCCACCATCCTTCCCCGGGAAGACGGTTCCACCGGCCTCCTGCTGGATGTGGGCATCAACGCCGATTGCAAACCCGAGAACCTCGTTCAGTTCGCCATCCTCGGATCACTGTATTCCAAATACATCTTGGGGAAAGACAAACCGAAAGTAGGCCTCCTCAACCTCGGTGAAGAAGAAGGCAAGGGCAACCTCCTCGCGCAGGCTACCTATCCCCTCCTCAAGGAAAATTCCCTCATCAATTTCGTCGGCAACGTAGAAGGCCGCGATGTCTTTAAAAACACTGCAGACGTGATCGTTTGCGAAGGTTTCACCGGCAACGTGGTCCTGAAACTGGCGGAATCGTTCCATGACATCGCCGTAAGGCGCAATATCAAGGATGAATACCTCGACCGTTTCGATTTCGAGCAATATGGCGGTACGCCCGTTCTCGGTGTGTCCGAGCCCGTTATCATCGGTCACGGCATTTCCGGTGAGCGCGCTTTCTCCAACATGATCGTGCTCGCAGAACAAATGATCCAGACCAAACTGCTGGAAAAAATCCGCGAAAGCTTCGTGGTTGCTCCCGAAGCTTAGTTTACTCCTGCAACAAGACACAAAAAATATTCGAAGGGCCGCCCGATGGGTGGGCCCTTTTTGTTTTTCCGATGCCCCCGCTCACCTCCTGAACATCGGCAACGGATGTAGCGGGTGCCGCAGGAAATGCCGCAACGCCCTCCTCACCAGGAACCCATGGAAACCCAGCAACGGATATGCCTTCACCAGGGCCGCCAGCGCGGGTTTTGGGATACCGAACGTCTTCAGTTGCAGGGAAACGTCTATCCAATCCGCCCGCCTGAAAATCTCGACGGAAGGCCAGCGGACAGTTTGATACCGGCTCACTTTGTGGTGCCAGAGGATCATGGCTTCCACTTCATCCGCCAACGCCCCCAGCCCGCGTTCCAGCAAATAACTGCGGCTCTCCCGCACCGAAGGCGGCAGGTAGTCGAACGTACCGGCCGTCCAGATACCGATGTCGTGGAACGCCGCAGCGATAGCGTATTGCCGTTCCCTGGCGGGATCGGCGTCCAGCAGGCGGCACGCCAGGTACACCCGGTGCGCATGGTTGCGGTAACGGTCGTAATCCTTGCCCAACCGGGCGCGGTAAACTCCCAAAATTTCTTCTATCAGGGGATGTGGGCGCATACTGCAAGGTAAACCCGTTCCCTGCATGGAATGTTGTACCGATGCGGGAATTATGCGTACGGAAGGTTTAGCTGGTCGGCCACCAAAGGCAGCCTTACGAAGAAAGTGGTACCCATGCCCGGGGAAGTCTTAAACCATATCTCGCCCCCCGCCTGCTCCACGATGTTCTTGCTCATGGCCAATCCCAGCCCCGTGCCCGAAGATTTGGTCGTGAAGTTGGGCACGAAGATCTTCTCCTGCGCTTCCGTCGTGATGCCGGCACCGTTGTCGATCACTTCCACCACCACCCAATGCGGCCCTTCCTCCTTCATGCTGATGGCTACATGGCCCTCCTGCCCTTCCGGGATGGCCTGGATGGCGTTTTGGAGGAGGTTCGTAAATACGCGGTTGATCTGCGTTTTATCGGCGTCGATGAGGTAAGGTTTATCCTGCCGGCCGAAGTAAATATGGCATTCCGGGCTGCTCATGTACAGCGATGTGAGCGATTGCAGCACTTCGCTGAGCGAGAACACTTCGTTGTTTACTTTCGTGATATGGGCGAACGCCGCGAAGTCGGACGCGATGTTGCTCAGGTGCTCGATCTGTTCCACCAGCGTGTTGGCGACGTTCCGCGAAAGCGCCTTTACATCGGGCGAATCGTTGGCGATGGCGCGTTGCAGGTACTGGATGCTGAGCTTCATGGGCGTGAGCGGGTTCTTGATCTCGTGGGCCACCTGCCTGGCCATTTCGCGCCAGGCGCCCTCCCGCTCGCTTTTGGCCAGCATGGCGGCGCTCACTTCCAGCTTCTGCACCATCTTGTTGTATTCGTTCACCAGCAGCCCGATCTCGTCGTTGTTATCCCAGCTGATGGCTTCGTTATGCTGGCCGAGGTTCACGCTGCGGAGTTTTTCGGTGATGAGGGAGAAGGATTTGGTGATGGTATTGGAGATCAGCAGCACGAGGATGCCCGCCATCAAAAAGATAAATGCATTGATCGTGATCAGCGCCACCAGGAAAGTGGAGATCTGCTGCCGCAATTCGTTTTCCGTGGCGAAGTAGGGCACATTCAGGTACGCGAACACTTCTCCCTGGCTCCGCATGGGTACATAGCTGCTGATGTATCGCATCCGCCCTATCTTTTCCTCCTGGATGAACTGTATCCGGCTGCGCTGCGCGAGCTCGTAATACGCCATGGGATTGATTCCCGGGCTCAACAACCCCTTTTCGATCATCAACGGCTGCGTAGTGAGCTGGAGCCGCCCGCCGGTATCGTAAATATTGATGTCTACATTATGCTCCCGCGCAATATCGCCCACGGCCACCGATAACCGGGAGGAGAAAATGGAATCGTAGATCATGCCCATTTCGTCGAACTGACGATGGTTGTAAAACACTTCCTCCATGTCTTTCCCGATGCTCTGCACCGTTTCACTGAGCTTCTGCGCGTTCTCCGCCCGGTACCGGTTGATGAAGAACAGGATGGTGGCGAGCCCCAGCGCCAGGAACGAAAACGCCACGGCGAAGATGATCGTGGTCTGCACTTTGGTACGGATGCTGAAATTGAGCATCGTCCTGAGGCTGGCAACCTGCAGCCGCGCCCGCACCAGCAAATCCACCAGGCTGTAAATCGCGATGATCAGCAAAAAGAGGCAGAACATATAAGCGAACAGCGTGATGAATTCCAGGAAGATCCGGGTTTTCTTCACCACCATCACCAGCTTGTCTTTCGACGCTTTATAATACAGCAGCGAGTACCCGCCGTCATCCTCATACACCACATCCGTGACAGGCGTTTCCGCCGCACCGAGTCGGGTCTTGAACGGGAAACTACCGTGATTGGTGACCAGCAGCATCTTGTCGTACACCGCCCAGGAATACTGGTCGGTATTCTCCTGCCCGTCGAGCCGGTTACCGTCGATGAGCAGTTCTGGGTACAGCCTGTCTTGCTGCGCGATCTCGGGCTCCGAGCGGACTTCAAAGAAAAGATATCCCATCGGCCCTTCTCCCCCGATATATTCCTTCTTCCCGATGTAGCTGTAATCGCGGAAGCTGCGCTCGTCGTAGTAAAGGTCTTCTCCCAACACATGCGAAAGGGTGTTGCCCATGATGCGGTTCTGCAGATCGTTGAACGGCACGCCTTCGTTGTTGTAGAGGATTTCGCCTTCGGCGTCGTAGGTATAGAAAAGAACGTTGAAGCGGTTTAAATACCGTGCGAAGTATTTCTCGCGCAGCAAGGCATCGAGCTTGCGGCGGCCTTCGCGGGTGGGCTGGCGGAAAAACGCCTGTGCATCGGGGTCCCGGGCGAGCCGGTCGCCCGCGTCGTTGAGCAGCGTTTCCATATACGGATCGCGCTGTTTGGACAGGTTTTCGGCGACGCGCATGCGCGTGCCCAGTTCTTTCTGGTTGTTGTAATAAACGAGCACTGCCGATGTGGTGACGGTCATCATGAGCATCCACATAATGAACGGCAGCGATGCGGAAGCGTTGCTGAAGCGGTTCTCCAGCCAGTCGAGGATGGCCACGTAAGCCAGGAGCCAGAGCATCAGCACCACCGACGCGCTGAAATCGGGCAGGTTGTAGCGGAACGCGAGCCAGATGAGGCCCACCAGCGCCAGGGAAATGTATTTCGTTTTATACTGGAAATCGGTGAGCTGGTTGAGCAGATAGTTGACGATCTGGGAGAAGAACAGGAAGCTGATGGCGATGAAACCGAGGCTCATGCTGCCGATCACGCTGTATTCGTTGAGGGAGAAAAAGTTGGTTACGTCGTACGAAATCTTGGAGTCGATCACGAGGCTTCGGATGAGATCGAGGAGGAATTGCCCGGCGATGAACATGCCCAGGCCCGCGGCGCCGATGATCACCCATCCCTGCCACTTTTTCCGCAGCACGGGCGGGTGGATGGTACGCACATGCTGGCGGAAGAACAGGATGAGCCAGAACGTGAACAATACGTTGAGGGAAAGGTCGCCCAGGGATTTGAACACATCGTCTTTCGCGTAGATCGTGGGCTGGAAGAGGTTCAGCGTGCCCAGGTCTATCGGGAAGGGATATAAATAGGTAATTACCCGGAACGACAGCACGACCACGAACAGGAAGAGGAACCCGTATATGGGCGTGAGTTTCCGCGCCATGAGGGAGGCGAAGAGATTGATGAAGATGAACACGCAGATGACGCCCAAAGTGAGCAGCAGCACGCTCGCCAGGCTGGGAGCGGCTTCCGATTTGTTGGGATCGTAATGGAGGAAGAACAGGATGTTCTTGTCCAGATCTGCCACGGGAAGCCCGGGCGGTTTGGGCTGGATGGTGTATTCCGGACCGATGGCGGGCCTTCCGTAGAAGGATGCGCCGAGGTAATCGTTGTTGATGGCGTATTCCTCTTTGACGGGGAGGAGCCCTACCAGCCATTTCCCTGCGGCCACGCGGTAATTGAGGACCACGTACCAGCCGTTGGCCATTTTGCGGAAGCTCGCCCCGGGCCGGGTGGCTTCGGGGGCGGGGGGCTCCACGGTGTTGGTGCTCCAGAAAACGAGGTGCATCCGCGTGTCAGCGGAGTCGTAGGCGAACAGGTGGTAGCTTTCGCCGTAGGTCTGTTCGAGGGTTTGGCGGCTGTAATCGCCGCGGAAGAGGCTGTTGACGATGGCCGTGTCTGTCGTCAGTTCCCGGAAATCGGTCTGCCGGCTGCGGATATCGCTTTCCAGGCTGCGCTGGACGCCGTGGGGGGAGGAATAGTAGCTCCAGTAGTTATTGAACAGGAACGCGAAAGTGAACAGCCAGGCCGCGATGATGAGCAGGTAGCCGTTCCGCAGGAAGAATAGCCGTATTTCCTTGATATCCAGCATGTCTGTTATTCGCCTTCCTTGATTTTATTCCAGAGGCCGTCCATTTCGGCGAGGTCCATATCGGTGAGTTTGCGGCCCTGAGCGCCGGCCATTTCCTCCATGCCGCGGAACCGGCGGATGAATTTCTTGTTCGTGCGCTCCAGGGCGTTTTCGGCGTCGATCCCCAGGAAGCGGCTGTAATTGACCAGGGCGAACATCAGGTCGCCGAATTCGGCTTCCATGCGGTCTTTATCGTTGGCTTCCACGGTTTCCATGAGCTCGGCGGTTTCTTCTTCCACTTTCGCCCAGACCTGTTCGCGGTTTTCCCATTCGAAGCCCACCTGGCGGGCCTTGTCTTGCAGCCGCATCGCCTTCACGAGCGCGGGCAGGCTGCGGGGAACGCCACTGAGCACGGATTCCTTCCCTTCCCGCATCTTCAGCTTTTCCCAGTTCTGCTTCACTTCGTCCTCATTTTCCACTTTCACGTCCCCGTAAATATGCGGATGGCGGGTAATGAGCTTCTCGCAAACGCCGTTGATGACGTCGGTAATGTTGAATTGCTGCTTTTCGGCACCGATTTTGGCGTAAAACACGATATGGAGGAGCAGGTCGCCCAATTCCTCCTTAATGCCTTTATAGTCTTCGTCGGTGATGGCATCGGCCAGTTCATACAGTTCTTCGATAGACAGCTGCCGCAATGTCAGCATGGTCTGCTTCCTGTCCCACGGGCATTTCTCCCGCAGGTCGTCCATAATCTGCAATAATCTGTTAAAAGCTTGGTCCGGCTGCATAATCTTAAATATGAATGTTCCGCTGCTAAGAAACGGAAAAATAATGGAAAATAAGGATTTGGGGGCTGGCGGGGGGCGGTGGTGTTAATTTCTTTTTCTTGGTTGAACAGGCAATTTCTTTAGATTTGCGGCCTTAGAAAAATCACAAAACGTAAGATATGAATCCGAAACACGTGGCGCTCATTTCTGCCGAACTGAACATTTCGATGGGGCAGGCTGAGAAAACCATGCTCCTTCTTTCAGAGGGCTCGACCGTTCCCTTCATCAGCCGTTACCGGAAAGAGCAGACGGGCAGTCTGGACGAGGTGCAGATCGGAAAGATAGAAGATCTTGGCAAACGCTACCAGGAAGTGGACGACCGCCGGGCTACCATTCTCAAAACCATCGCCGAGCAGGGCAAACTGACGCCGGAACTGGAACAGAAGATCAATGCCACCTGGATGCTCGCGGAGCTGGAAGACATCTATCTCCCCTATAAACCCAAACGCAAGACCCGCGCCACCCAGGCCATCGAAAAAGGCCTGGAGCCCCTGGCGGAAATACTCCTGCTGCAGGAAAACGGCGACACCGACGAAGCCGCCAAAGCCTTCCTCAACGAGCAGGTAGCCAGCACGGAAGAGGCGCTCAAGGGCGCGCGGGATATCATCGCCGAAAGGATCAACGAAAACGCAGAGCTGCGCGACAAACTCCGCAAGCTCTTCACCCATACTGCCAAGTTCAGCTCCAAAGTGATCGAAGGCAAGGAAACGGAGGGCGTGAAATACAAGGACTACTTCGAGTTCAACGAAGAACTGACCTCCATCCCCTCCCACCGTGTGCTCGCCATCCTCCGCGCCGAGGCCGAAGGCATCCTGTTCGGCAACATCGCGCCGGATGAGGAAGAGGCCAAAGGCATCGTGCACAAACAGTTCGTGACCGGCAACGGCCCTGCTTCGCAGCAGGTAGCCAAAGCGGCAGACGATGCGTACAAACGCCTCCTCCGCCCCTCGCTGGAAAACGAATCCCGCTCCGGCGCCAAGGAAAAGGCCGATACGGAAGCGATCGAAGTGTTCGCCGAGAACCTCCGCCAGCTGCTCCTCGCCGCGCCGCTCGGCCCCAAAGCCGTGATCGCCGTAGACCCGGGGTACCGCACCGGCTGCAAAACCGTAGCGCTCGACAACCAGGGCAACCTCCTCGATAACGACGTCATCTTCCCCCTCGAGAAAAACTACAAATCCGAAGCGGCCGAACAGCTGCTGAAGAGCTGGGTGAAGAAATACGACGCCGCCGCCATCGCCGTAGGCAATGGTACCGCAGGCCGCGAAACCGAAGAATTCATCAAGAAAATCGATTTCGGCAAGAAGGTGAACGTATTCATGGTGAACGAAAGCGGCGCCTCCGTGTATTCCGCTTCCGAAGTAGCCCGTGAAGAATTCCCCGACCACGACGTCACCGTTCGCGGCGCGGTATCCATCGGCCGCAGGCTCATCGATCCCCTCGCCGAACTGGTGAAGATCGACCCGAAAGCCATCGGCGTGGGGCAATACCAGCACGACGTTAACCAGAGCCACCTGAAACAAAGCCTCGACCGCGTGGTAGTGAGCTGCGTGAACAACGTGGGCGTGAACCTCAATACCGCGTCCAAACACCTGCTCGCCTATATCTCCGGCCTCGGCCCCTCCCTGGCGGAAAACATCGTGAAATACCGCAAAGAGAACGGTGCTTTCAAAAACCGCCAGGAACTGAAGAAAGTGAGCCGCCTGGGCGATAAAGCCTTCGAACAGTGCGCCGGCTTCCTCCGCATCGAAAACGGCGACAACCCGCTCGATAACTCGGCCGTTCACCCCGAACGCTACGCCCTCGTGGAAGCCATCGCCGCCAAACAGCAGTGCACCGTGGCGGACCTGATCGGGAAAGACGATCTCCGCAAAAAAATCAATGTCAAGGAATTCATCACCGAAGAAGTAGGCCAGCTGACCGTGGAAGACATCCTCAAGGAACTCGCCAAACCCAGCCGCGACCCGCGCGACGAGATCGCCATCTTCGAATACGCAGAAGGCATCAAATCGATGGACGACGTGAAGCCCGGCATGACGCTCCCCGGCGTGGTGACCAACATCACCGCCTTTGGCGCCTTCGTAGACATCGGCGTGAAACAGGACGGCCTGGTGCATATTTCGCACCTCAGCAACAAGTTCATCAGCAACCCCAACGAAGCCGTGAAACTCAACCAGAAAGTAACGGTAACGGTACTGGAGGTAGACATCGCGCGCAAACGCATCTCGCTGTCGATGAAAGACAGCAGCGCCCCCCAGCAGGGCGGTGGCGGCGGACAGCGGCGCGAGCAACGCAAACCCGCGAAGGAAGAACCGTTGAACGATTTCCAGGCTAAACTGGCAGCGCTGAAAACCAAATTCAAGTAATCAATTCGAAATAAAAAACCCGGTAACGATCGTTACCGGGCTTTTTTTATGGTTCTGATTCGAATTTCATCATCCATTGCAGCAGCTTTTCCGGGTAGGCGGAATCGCCTCTTTCCCCGTACAGCTTCACGACCTTGTTCCGCGCGATGCCGACGTAGATCACGTCTTTCTTCATATCGATGGCGATCGCGGCTTCTTCTATGGAGCAGTTATGCGGCTTGCAACCTTCGTTGAACAGCACGCCGTTTTCGACTTCGATGGGCGGGGTAGTGCCGTAGCGGACCACAAAATCCTTTTCCTCCGCTCCCAGCATGGCTTTCAGGCGTTCCTTCAACGGTTGTTTCATGAGCAGCTTTATGTCTGCCGCATATTTTCCGTTGTATTGCTCGAACGATTTCCAGGACTCCACCAGCGCGGGGATCACGGCGGTATCCGTGAGGGTGATCATCGTATCGGTGGGCGTCATGACCACGGAATCGGGCGTGTGCGACCCGCTTTCTTCCGGTTGTTGCGACTGGCAGGCTACTATAAGGGTTGCCGCCAGGAGAAATCCGTATTTCATATGCTGCGCTTTAGAGGTTGTACTCGTACAGCGGATCAATATGCGTGCCGGGGTCCATGTCGAACACGGGATTGATGAGCCCGTCTTTCAACCCATACACCCAACCGTGCAGGTAAGGCCTTTTATGTTTGTGCCACGCTTCCTGGACGGTGATCGTTTTGGCGAGGTTCATCACCTGCTCTTTCACGTTCAGTTCGATGAGGCGGTCTACCTGCTGATCGGGATCCTCCAGTGCGTCGATCTCGTCTTTATTGAAACGGTATACGTCTTTGATATGCTTCAGCCAGGGATTGATGATGCCGAGGTTCTGGTTGCCCATGGCCGCTTTTACCCCACCGCAGCCATAGTGGCCTACCACGAGGATGTGTTCCACTTCGAGCACTTTCACGGCGTATTCGAGCACGGTGAGTAGGTTCATGTCGGTATGCACGACCATATTGGCTACATTACGGTGCACGAAGATCTCACCCGGTTCGGTGTTGGTGATCCGGTCTGCCGGTACGCGGCTATCGGAACAACCGATCCAGAGGAACTTGGGGGCTTGCTGGTCTTGCAGGCGCTTGAAAAAATCCTTGTCCTGCTCTACCATCTTGGCAGCCCATTCCCGGTTGTTTTTCAGTAATTCTTCAAATGGTTGCATACTCGTTTGATTTTTTATATGGTTATTTGCCTGTGAACACGGGCTCTCTTTTTTCCATGAAAGCCTTCATGCCCTCTTTCTGGTCTTCCGACGCGAAGAGGAGGTAAAAATTCTTCCTTTCGAAATGCAGGCCTTCTTCCAGGGTGCTGTCGAACGCGCGGAGCACGGATTCCTTGGCCATTTTCACGGCCAGCGGACTTTGCTTCGCCACTTCGGCTGCGAGGCGGAAGGCTTCTTCCAGGTACAGTTCTACCGGTGCGATGCGGTTGATGAGACCGGCTTGCAGGGCTTCCGTTGCGGAGATGAACTTGCCTGTCAGCACCATTTCCATCGCCAGCGCTTTGCCAACGGCGCGGGTGAGGCGCTGTGTGCCGCCGGCGCCGGGCATCACGCCGATTTTTATTTCCGGCTGGCCGAATTTCGCCGATTCGCTGGCTACGATCATATCGCAGAGCATGGCCAGTTCGCAACCGCCTCCCAGTGCAAAGCCGCTGACGGCGGCGATGATGGGCGTGCGAACTTTCTTGATGCCGTCCCAGATGGTGAACTGGTCCACATTATACATATCGATCGCCGAGCGGCCGGCCATTTGCTTGATATCGGCCCCTGCGGCGAAGGCTTTTTCGTTGCCGCCGAGTACGATACAGCGGACATTATCGTCGGCATCCAGCAGCTGGAGCGCATCGCGCAGTTCCTGCATGAGCTGGAGGTTGAGCGCGTTCAGTTCTTTCGGCCGGTTCAGTTGCACGTACGCGATATGTGGCCGCTCCTGCGGCGAAACGATGATGAATTCGGGGGTCATTGGTGTATGATTTTGAGCTGATTATGTGATTGCTAAAATAAAGAAAAGGAATAACAATAACACGATCGCCGAGCCTAAAGCATACGCTATCAGCACACCAATAGATTTGACCAGCGCCTTACCGAAGGAAAGCTGGTAGGTGTTGCGGAGCGATAATACGAGGTAAATGAAGATGAGCAACACCAGCCATTCGTAATAAGCGAACCCGTGGAAGGGCATTCCGATCAGCATGGCGAGGATCCCCAGCATGAACACGACCGTGTGCATGTGGATGGAGAAGATGGCATGATCGCCGTAGACAAGGTCTTTCCGGCGGAAAAACCAGCTCAGCAACAGCGCGAAAAACGGCAGCAGCAGGAAGAACATTTTGGGATAGCTGTGCAGGAATTTATCCTGGATGGCATATCCGACGTTGGCGCCGTATTTGTCGCGCAACTGGAGGAACCGCATGATGGTCTTTCGTTTGACCCAGTTATCGCGTTGATCTTCCGTGAACGTGTGTTGAAGGGAATCGTACACATGGGCAGCGTTCTCCAGTGAATCCTGCCCGATGAGCGCGAGCGCATTCGCGTCCGCAAAAGCTTTCGCCGTGTCTTCCGGCGCTACTTTGCCGGAATCGAGCCTGCCGCGGATCTTTTCCGCAGTATCGACCAGGCCGCCGAAAACGGCTTTCTGGGTCGACTTTTCATGCGAATCCTCCCGGGCGTACGGATCGTGGTGGCTGGTGGTCATCGCCGCCAGCAGGAAGAATACGAATGAAGTAAAAACGTACAGGCGGATGGGGTTCACGAACATCTGCCGCTTCCCCGCGATATATTCCTTCGTTACCTTTCCGGGATAAAAGAAGAGATATTTGAGCGTGAGGAGGAGCTTGGAATCATAATGCGTGATGTCCTGGAAAAAATGGCCGGCCAGGTGCCCGAAAGACTCCTTGGTATCCACGTTTTCCTGGCCGCAATGGCCACAAAATCGGTCCGGCACTTCGTGCCCGCAATTGAGACAGGTTTTGTCCTGCCGAAGGTGTTGTGTTTTCACGTGTAAGCTGAGACAGGTTAAGGCGGGGTCAAAGATAGACAAAATGACCATTTCCTGATACCTTTCCCTTCCGCCCCTACGAAATCACGAACATCAGGACGATAAAGGCGAGCCCTACGAGCGCCGTGCCGAGCGCGTACGCCGCCACGATCCCCAACGATTTCCAGAAGGCCGTCGAAAAGCGGACCTGGTACGCGTTGCGCAACGCGAAAACGAAATACGCGTACACCGGCAGGATCATCCATGCGTACAGCGCATCGTTGTGGATGAGCAGGTTCAGCAGGATGCCGAGGATGCCGAACTGGAAAATAAAAGTGTGGAAATGGATGGAAAAGATAGCATGGCTTGCATACATCCAGCCTTTACGGGAAAAGAACCATTTCAGCAACAGCGCGAAGAATGGCAGTAGCAGGAACATGAGCTTGGGATAATGATGGACGAGCTTGTCTTCCAGCACATTATCCATATTTCCGCCGTACCGGTCCCGCATTTCGAGGACCCGGGTCTGCATCTTCCGCTCCCACCAGGGCTCGCGGAGCCGCGGCGGCAGCGATTGCTGGACGGAATCGTACAGATGGGCGGAATTGCGGACAGATTCGTCGCCCATGATGCGGAGGATCTCGGCCTGCGTGCGCACTTTGAACGTGTCTTCAGCCGGCACTTTCCCGTCTTCGAGCGACTTGAACAGCTTTTGCGACACCTGGTACATCGAGTCCAGTTTCCGCTTCTGTTCCACTTCCATAGTGCGTTCGTAGGGATTGTCGTGCTGCCCGGTGAGCCCCATCATGAGGAAGAAAACGAAGGACGTAAAAACGTAGAGCCGGATGGGGTTGACGTACGTCAACCTTTTGCCCGCCATGTATTCGCGCGTGAGCAGGCCGGGGTAGAAAAAGAGGAATTTCAGGGTGAGGAGGAATTTGGAGTCGTAGTGCGTGATATCCTGGAAAAAATGGCTGACCAGGTGCCCGAAAGACTCCTGGGTTTCCACGTTTTCCTGGCCGCAATGGCCGCAGAAACGGTCCGGCACGGGGTGGCCGCAGTTGAGGCAGGACTTTTCCTGCCGGAGGTGTTGCGTTTTCACGATAGGTTTGAAGTCAGGTTAAAGTATGTTAAATATAACCAATTTGATTTTATCTGCCCGACATACGTTTTGCAAAGCCGCGAACGTTTGTACATTTGCGAACACTGACAATCGAGATATGCGCATCCTTTCTACCATATGCCTTACCCTTGCCCTGGGCGCCGCCCGCGGGCAGCATTATTACCAGGACGTCATCAGCACGGGCCAGACAGCTGCCACCATGGCGCAGTTCAAAGCCAACAAGGTGACGGGCCAGATCGTCCGCTCGCTGGATGCCAACCAGGAAACCGACAACGATTTCATCTGCGTGCGCACCACGCAGCCCCCCTACCAGAAGCTCAAAGCCGTGACGCAGAGCCGCAACAGCGGCCGGTCGGTACTGACGAGCACCTTTGCCGGCAACGGCCGTCTGACGCGGACGGTAGACAGTACCGATAATGCCATTACCACCGTTCAATACCGCTATACGGAACAGGGGCTCCTGGCTGAAGTGGAGTCGGGCGTCCGCGGGCGGGAAGACAAGTACCGTACGCAGGAGCGCCATCGCTATGAATACGATTCTACGGGCAGGTTGCAGCGGATGGTGTTGAAGAAAGGCGGGCCCGATTCGGTGATCGTGGTGTTTAAAACGGATAGTGCAGGACGGGTAACGGAGGAGATGGAGCCCGGCCGCCAGCGCATCTATTACAACTACGATGCGGCTGGCCGTTTGACGGACGTGCTGCGCTATTATCCTTCCCGAAAAAGAATGTTGCCCGATTATACTTTCGAATATGGCGCCGATGGAAAATTGGCGGCGATGACGGTGGTGACGGTGGAGACGGGCGACTACCTTATCTGGAAATACGCGTATGATGCGAAAGGATTGCCGTTGCGTGAAGACTGCTATGGCAAAGGGTTAGAGCTGCTCGGACGGATCGCGTACAAATATGAGTTCGCAGAAAATTGAAAAAAGATTTTGCAGAATTAAAACAATTCCTATCTTTGCAATCCCAACGAAAAAAGTTCTTATAAAAATAATCAAGCGGAAGTAGCTCATTTGGTAGAGCACGACCTTGCCAAGGTCGGGGTGGCCGGTTCGAGCCCGGTCTTCCGCTCAGAAATCAGAAGTTCCAAACTGTTGCAAAGCGGTTTGGAATTTTTGTTTAAAGATATTTGTGGATGTTTCTTTACATTTACAAATAAGGATACCCGGGTGGTGGAATTGGTAGACACGCCGGACTTAAAATCCTGTTCGCTGCAAGGCGAGTACGGGTTCGACCCCCGTCCCGGGTACAGTCGGGGATAACATCCTCAAAATTTTCGGGTTGCTCTACATAGAGCAACCCGTTTTCTTTTATATTCTTGTAGTTATGTATTAGTGCGGGATTTAGTCGGGGGAGTTCTACATCGGTGTCCGTCAAATGTGATTGCAAGTTGGAACACCGCCTTTACTAACTTGCGCTTACCCCTTACATCGCATTTATCATAAACAGCCTTTAGATTAGTGAGAAGCGGAGCTGCTTCATTTACCTGCTCTATTTTATTGTCGTTGTATTGTTTTAGGATTTCGATCTGCGTCTCCAGATCTGTTTGCTGGTAGGATAGTTTGTCGAACCATTTCTTATAAGTAATCGGTTCTATTTCATCAAAACCTGAAGAAACTATTGGAGAAACACGGTAAAACCCCGGAGGTAGTTGCAGCGCATGACAATATAGAAACCAAGCAGGTGTATAGGGTTTTAAATGGAGAACATAGCTCGACAATCTCAGTAATCTATGCTTTCGCCAAAGGATTAGGGGTAAAGCCAATGGAGCTTTTTGATATTGAATACCAGGAGATTTAATTGCGTAAGGAATAGTGAGTAACCTCAAAATCGACTTTGTCACACAATGTTACTTCCCATTTACCCGCAAACATATTTGCGAAACTGCCGACTTCGGAGGCAGTTGGACAAGTTCGTTGTGTAACAACGATACAACTTGCAACAGTATTTAAATGCCATTTTTAATAAGATTCTTAATTTTTTTATTCTAAATTAGAATAAATAAGAACACCCAATGAATATCAAAGTTTTATCTCGAATTCTGGATCAAAAAATTAATGCCCTAAATGTACTAGTGGAAATAAGAATTAAGGATTACTTGTCAATTGCATCCCAAATAATACACAATAACGAACTTCAAAGAAAAAAAGTGAGATCGTCAAAGTCGGTTTATTCCCTACTTAGAAATGACTTAAAACAAGGCTGTACAATTCCACCTGTTTTTCTTGCTGTAAGAAAAGAAGCAGTAGGGACAAAAGGGAAAGTTAGTAAGCTGGAAACAACTACCGATTCAGAAATTATAAAGTATATAGAGGAAAAGAAGCTTCTAATCCTTGATGGTCTTCAAAGGACTTATCAGTTGATTGAACTTGAACAAGAGTTAAAAAAAGATAAAGACATTGAAACACTTAGAGCGTTTTTAGAAAGAAATATTCGGGCCGAAATCTTCATTGGCATAAACAAAATTGGAATTTTATACCGAATGTTGACCCTAAATACCGGCCAAACTCCAATGTCGGTAAGACATCAAATTGAGATATTATACCAAGACTATCTTGGGGAAAATAAAATACCTGGAATCGAAATCCTTCGTGAAGTTGAAGGTGGAAGAGCACTTAAACCAGGCAAATACAAGTTTAATGAAATTGTTGACGGCTTCCAATCGTACTTGGAGAAAGACGAACTGGCTATTGACAGGGCTTCTTTGCTAGAGGATGTCAAAAGTTTAGAAAAGCTCTCTAAAGTTGGTCAAAAAAAAGATCTTTTCCAAGATTTTGTAGTTGGTTACCATAGCTTTATTGTAAAAGTTGGCCAAACTGGAAAAAATTGGGCGTTGGATGAAGATGATGAAGAATTTCATGAAAGTGTTCCTCAACCCTTTGCCACAGACATTAGTTCCATTTTCATGAGGGGACAAGTGTTAACTGGATTTGGTGCAGCCCTAGGCTCATTAGAAGACCTTAATCAAATAAAGGATTTAAGCACAATACCCACAGTCTTAAATAAGTTAAAACTTGGAGGAAACGAAGACGAAACTTTCAAATTAATTTTAATGAACTTGGAAACTATTCGGAAAAGTTCAAAGAAAATTGGGAATAGTCAACGACGATACTTCTACTTTTTCTTCAAATCTCTATTTAATAGTTCAGGAGATTCCCATTTGAATATTAAAAAGTCGATAGAAAAGGCATTCCAAAACTATAAAGTAGAATTCTTATAATGGCTTTAAGATTCTTACAAGATGATGAAACCGAATTCGAAACAAATAATATTCGGTTCAATTCTTTGCAAAAAACCTTCACCCTAAAGGGCATAAACAATAACTTTCTAGAATTCCAGTATGCGCTTGAAAAGGACAATAGATTTAACACTAACCATAAGGAGTTTTCTATTTATTTGTTCCATAAAAATGTTGCGACCAACGATATTTTTCAAATCAAGATTGATAACCAAAGATTAGGCTGGTTATTTCCTGTCCAAGCCCTCCTTTCTAATGAGCATGACTATGCCCAAGATGAACACTTCTTTCCATATAGTTTTAATGCATACCGCCTACTTCTTAGTAATGCTAGAAATCTCCCATATAAACTTTGCTCGTTTAATAACGATCCAACTATAGAAGATATTTATGGAGAAAACACTACGATATTAATACTTTACAATAAGTATATTCGCCAGCTTAAAAATGTAAACAAAATCCAATTTAACATCGAAGATTATCTTTTGTTCTTTTATAGTCATGGCTACACCCTGTTAAACGAAAACAATTTTAAAAGCCTAATCAATTATGATCAACCAGATCCAAATGTGAGAGCTTTTTCGAACACAATAGTAAATCTTAAACCAATTTCGAAAAATTTAATAGTTGATAAAATATACCTAAATAGTTTAATACAGGGTTTAATAAAATTAGAGAAACATCCACTAGTAAGATTCCACTTATTGTATTCAGTTATAGAATTGTTTATTACTCGTTTATTTGAGGCCGAATTTTCCAATACTTTAGATGCATTTAAAAATATGGAGAACTTCTATGATGCTAAAGAAAAATTAACAAAATTGGGAAATGAAAAAGAAAGAATTGCTAAAATCCTGTCTAACAAATGCCCTGGGCTTTCACCAGACTTGTTAAATGATCTTAGAGATTCATGTAACAATTTCCTTTCTTTCGTGTTTGCTCCAAAAATTTTCTCAAAGCCAACAGGCGAGGCCTTATACAAATTAAGATCCACTATTTTTCATAATTTAAGATTGGTTCCCTCGGGCTATGACAACCACCTTAATGCCGTATTAATAAAACTTGAATCTCTCATATTAGAAATTAGCATTAAGCTTAGTCTTTGATAAGGTTTCATGACCTAGCTAACTAAAATTGGCAAGTGTTCCAACAAACTCCCAATCACGGTACAAGGAGGGATTTGAACACCCTTCTGTTAAAGGCTAACAATCAAATTGTTAGCCTTTTTTTATTTTGCTGGCAATACTTCCCTCATTAGATTCTTGATTACAAGTCATTCCGAATTCAAGTAGAGTACTTATTTTACAGCCCTTTGAGTAAATTAAGGTGTTCGACTCTCCTCATCTTTTGGGATGGGAGATTCTTTGAACTCAGCTTTACTCTCTCTTTTTGTTTTTTGCTTCTGCTGGGAAGGTTCAGACTGCTGAGCTTTGTGTTTATTGATTACTGCTTACAATCATCCTAGCTATTTGATCTAGGAGATCTAGTTCTTCCTGGGTGAATTCTTCATCCTTTACTCCATCTTCCATAAAAGAAGTTTTTATATGATTATTATAAAGTACTCGTGTCTTACAATAACCTTCAAGATTCCCACATGTATTGAGAGTAGGATAATGATTTTCTCGAACAAACAATTCTCCTTAATTTAGGCACCTGTGTTTTTTCTTCCTTATATTAAAGGAAACTTAAGAACCTAAGCAATCTTAAGTTTCATCCAACTTGCTGAGATAAATAGTAATGCCATTTTACCTTCTTAACAGTTTACTGCCATCGTTGAGGTATAAAGCCGCATTTTCAGTAGAAATGTAGCTCATCGTTTCTCTGATCCACTGACTTTGGGAAAGCAAATTTGTAGAAATAATTAAATGATATAATAAAATGATCCTCAAACATAAGGATATTGAAATTCCACCGGACAATCCTTTTAAGAACTGTAAATTAAAGAGAAAGCCCTATGCTGAGACTCTAACCAATCTGGTGAGTAACTATGCAGACGGGTTTGTATTGTCTGTTAATACTCCGTGGGGCACTGGCAAAACTACCTTTATAAAGATGTGGCAGGTCTATTTGCAACAACAGCGATTTGAAACAATATATTTCAATGCATGGGAAAATGACTTTGACTCAGATCCTATGGTAGCGCTGATGTCAGAACTAAAGACCTTGGTTAAAAAAGAAACGGAAGATAATTTTGATAAACTTATCAAAAAAGCAGCTATTGTTTGTCAAAATATACTTCCTGCTCTGATAAAAACTACTGCAGAAAAATATCTTGGCGAAGGCGTAATCACTGATCTTGCAGAGAATACCACCAAAGCGGCTACTGAAATCCTAAAAGATGAGATAGCTGACTATGCTAAAAAGAAAAAAGGCCTTGCCGATTTTCGCAGGGAATTGGCGGAATACATTACTGAGTATACAAACGGTAAGCCCTTGGTGATCTTTATAGACGAGATGGACAGATGCAGGCCCAATTATGCAGTGGAACTGTTAGAAAAGGTGAAGCATTTTTTTAGTGTGCCAGGGATCGTATTTGTCTTGGCTATAGATAAAGAGCAGCTCGGAAATGCGATCAAAGGTTGCTACGGCAGTGAAAACTTCAATAGTAATGAATATCTCAGAAGGTTTATTGACCTCGAGTTTAAATTGCCAATTCCTTCAGTTGGGTTATATAGTGAATATCTGTTTGAATATTTTCGGTTTGACGAGTTTTTTGGTAAAGCAAGCCGTCAACATCAGGAATTCAAGAAGGATATGGACAACTTTAAATTTATTGCAAAATTCCTGTTTAATCATCTTGGCCTTAATTTAAGACATCAAGAGAAGGTTTTTGCCCAGGCGAGGGTTGTTTTAAGTACATTCAAATCTAATGAGTATCTCTTTCCACTAGTCTATCTTTTTTTGGTATACGCCAAAGATTGTAAACCATCTTTCTATCAGAGACTGACAGATGGCACAACAAGCCCCCAAGGTATTTTAGATTTATTAGCCGAAATCCTTCCAAGTGAATTGCAAGAGGAAGAAGAAATGGCTTTCGAGTTACTAGAGGTCCATCTTATTGTATTATACACCAACCATTATAAAGAGACAGTACGTAAATACCCAGAACTGATTGATGATACTGGAAAATTACTGATCAAACCCAGCACAGATCGTAGTGAGGAATATATAAGTTTCACAAGCCTTATTAAACAAATGAAACAACGCACTAGCAATATGAGTAACGTGTCAATTACCCACTTGTTAAAGAAAATAGATCTTTTGGATAATTTTCAAATGGAATAGTAGAATCCAAATAATTAAAAATATACTCTTCCCCTTAACCAGTTACAAGTAAAAAGTATCCAAAAATCAACACAACTGCCACAGTCGAGTAGATAGATAGCAACGAGTAAAGATTTGTGCCATTCTGAATATTACCATATTTCTCTAGCTCATTAGCACTTACTTTCGTTATCTGAGCCTGTATCCGAGCTCTCAAAAGCATGCGGTAGTCAACATATAAAAGTAAAATAGAATTCAATGTAGGGATCATAAAGCTCCAATCAGGAACGTCTTTCCGAATCGCAATCAATGCAAAATATGCAGCAATAAGTAGGTTGTTCAAACTGAATACTTTGTCATGCATCCGGTCAAAATACTTCTGGGTATCAGCAATCCCATTTTCTTCCATTCGCTCAAACCGCAAGTCCATCTCTTTAAGCTCTTGATCTGTCATTATTCCGAGGCCCTTACATTCTTCATCTGTCATGAGATAATTATGAGATTAACGTATTAAAAAATATTTCTACAGTCTCCCTCTTTTCACTGGTTATTAGGAATGATAAAATTACCGAATTTCGTGATTTTCTGTTAAAGAACAGGCTATCAAATTATTAAAATTAACATATAGTACTTTGCAACACGATTTTAGCTGTCCTTCACTAAAAATCCCCTTACCAATTTTAAATGCACCACCAGGTGTTCAAAGAATCTGCCGTCCCGGGTACCACAATAAAAACGAAAAGGCTTCCGCGAGGAGGCCTTTGTTGTTTTCCCCCACAATCACCACCTTCACATTGCCCTCCCCTTCCATCCACACCAAAAACGAAAATTTATTCATAATTTAGTTGAAACCCGACCCAATATGTATGATAAGCTATTTCCGTTGTTGAATAGCATACACCCCATGTCTACCGAACTCGAGCAGCACCTGAAGTTAATCCTCGTCACAAAAGAGGTCCCGAAAAAAACGATGTTGCTCAAACGGGGACAAGTATGCGAAAACGTTTATTTCATCGAAAGCGGCATGCTCCACTGCTTCTACGAAAAAAACAGTGAAAAAATCACGTCCTGGTTCATGAAGGAAAACGACGTGATCATCTCCGCTAAAAGTTTCTATATGCAAACCCCCAGCGAAGAATCCATCGTGGCACTGGAAGACACCCTCGTCCATGGCATCACCTACCAGCAACTGCAAGACATCTACAGCAAACACCTGGAATTTAACGTGATCGGCCGCGTCCTCACCACCAAATATTACATCCAAAGCGAAGAACGACTCTACTCCCTCCGCAAAGAACGCGCACGCGACCGGTACCTTTCATTGCTAGACACACAGCCAGACATCATCCGCCGCGCCCCGCTCAAACACGTTGCCTCCTATCTCGGCATCAACATGGAAACGCTCAGCCGCATCCGTTCCAGTATCTAATACCAGACCTGCGCGTTGTTCCGGTATGCGAATATCCGCTCCAATCGCCTGGGACCGCCCGTTTCCACCAGTCGATACAAGCCGCCCGACGGCACATTCCGGAATTCAATGACTGAATCCCGCGAACAGGTCTTTTCTGCGATTTCGTGCCAGTTATTGTCTTCCCCCAGCGAAAGCAAAGTGTATGTCGTCTGTTTGCGGACCCACTGCTCGCTGCCGGTATTCAGTTTTCCAAGAACCATCGTTTGCATCGCCAGCGAATCGGGACGGGGCTGCACCGTTCTGCCCGCGGAGTCCAGGACGAATATCCCGCCGCTGAATTTCAGCGCATCCGTGAAAGTAGCCAGGCGATAAACGATATCGCGCCCCATGTCGGGAAAAGTCACCCGGCCGTTGCGCACCGGCGCCCAATACACCGGCACCCATTCCCCGTAATCGAAAACGCAGATATACGCGGTCCCCGCGCTGGTATTGCCGATGGGCAGGGTAACATCCCCGACGGGATTATGCTCCTTCGTTACATCGATCCACTGATCGTTGCGGAGAAAATCCAGCAGAAAATCCTTCTCCTCCACATGTGGTTTGATCTGCCTGCTCCAGCTGCCGTGATTGCGGAATGTAAGCCGGAAAACCTTCGCAGCCCTGTCGAACCGCCGGCCCGGCCCCGGTGTCATTTTCCGTTCTTCGTTGTTCCAGTAAACATCGCCGGCATGGCTGCCGTTTTTGCTTCCCCAGAAAGGCACAATATCCACGGTGGCCGGGATGCCGGTGCTGCGCAATACATAAGCGTTAAAGAAGGAGCCCTTTTTACATCCGCCTTCCCCGGTCAGCAGCAACTCTTTGTAGGAAGGGTCTTCCGTGATCCGAATGCGGTCTGGGCCATACCTGAACCAGCGGGATGCAGTATTCACGATGAGGTCGTAATAAAATTCCTTGCTGCTGGTCAGGAATTTGTCGCCCGGCGACTTGCGGTTCTTTTCCTCCCACACCTTCACGAGGGAATCGGCTTTTTGCCGCAACGACGGGCGCCAGTTGTCCGGAAAATCCTGGTGGACTTTGTAAGGCAACAGGTAGTCGAAGAATACATCTTTTGGGATATCCCGGTTCCAGGGATACCTGTTCCATTCCCCCACTGCAGCATCGATCTCGCTTTCGAGGAATTCGGGACGGATGAAAGCTGCATCTTTCTCCGGGATGCTGCCCGCTTCCAGTTGCCTGTCCTGCAAAAACGACAAAAGACTTTCGACGTTGTGAAAGGAATCTATCAGGTAACGCGTGGGTTTTCCACTGGAAGCGTCTATGATCGCCGGCTGGTCCGACCACTGGCCGGGCATTTCTCTGAGCAGGTAACGCAAGGCTTCCAGCTTCAGCGAGTCTGCCGGGTTGGCCGAGTAGCGTTTTTCAAGGGAACGTACGTCCGGTGAACCGCTTCGCAGGCCGCAGGACACACACGAAAACAACAGTAGCAAACAAACAGGGAAGTATTTCATGATATGAATGTAATCGCTGCCCCGCCGTAGAAATATTGATTTTTATCAAATATTTCAACCCCTCCCCGACTCTACTTTTGCCAAAACCTCAATTATGAAGAAATTTGTATTGTTACCATTAATTGCACTCGTACTGGTCACCTACTTCGCCTGTACCAAGAACGAAGCCCCGTTCACCCCCGAATCCTTTAAAGACCCGTTCGTAAGTGAAGCGGCGAATTTCGTGAAGGGACAGGTTTCAACGTCGGAGTTCGAATCGCTGGACCTCCAGGGATATTCCCTCATGAAAAAGAATGAAAAAGAAGTGATCGGCGTACGCTTCAATGTAAAAGGGAAAGACGGCAAGCAGTTCGCCGTAGTCGGCAAAACCGCCAGTGGCCTAACGGGCAACTGGGTGGATGTATCCGAACTGGATGCGAACGCCAGCAAAAACGGTACGCTCGCTACCCGTTCGTTTTCCGGGGACAAACGCTCGAACGTTTCCTTCACGGAAGGCCGCGTTACGAAAGTCAACAGCACCGTCAACGGAAAATCGAAAACGACCGTATTGCGGTACGGCCCCAATGGCGAACGCCTGAAAACATCTACCGGCGCGAGGATTTCCGGCCCGGATTCGGAAGAAGGGATTTGGCTCCCGGAAGTAACGGTATACGGGTATTACAACAATTACTCCGTAAGCTACTTTAGCTTGTTCTATTACTTCAACCAAAGCCCGTCTTACACCTACACCTATCAAACTACCGATCCCTATATCTACGGATATGGCGGCGGCGGTGGCGGCGGCAGTTCTACCGCAGTGGTGGAACTGGCTCCCGTGGAAATCCTCAGCGGCCCCAGCGTCGATCTCAACAAACGCATCAACTGCTTCGGCAACGTACCTACCAACGCCAGCACCACCTATTCCATGACCGTTTATACCGATATCCCGGAAGACGGTAATCCCAGCACCGTGCTCTACGGCACCAATCCCGGCCATGCGTTCGTTACGCTGACGAAAACCAACGGCTCCACAACCGTCAGCCAGACTTTCGGCTTCTATCCCGCAAACGGCCTCAAGAGCATCACCTTCGATAACGTGACCAGCAAAATCGTGAACGACGCCTCGCACGAATACAATGCGAAGATCACCATTCCCAGCATGACCGAAGCGCAATTCAACAACGCCACATCTACGGCATTGACAAAATCCGGCAATTCATATGATCTGAATGATTATAATTGCACAGACTACGCCGTCGATATTTTCAACTCCGTATCGGTTCCCGGTTTCAGCCCGCTGAGCATCCCCGACCATGTGGCACCGGCAGGTGTCAACTACAAAACAACGCCCGGCGGATTGTACAAGGCGCTGAACCAGCTGAAAACGGCCGGCGGCTCCATGGCCCCGTACATTACGGTGGGTGTGGACGCCAATGGCGGAGCAAGCGGCGGAGAGTGTAACTAAATAAAACGCTTGTGAAGAAAGGACTACGGATATTCATGATCCATTTGGGGATTTTCGGGATGTATTTCGCGGCAACATCGTTGAAGTTCATCTTTGAAAAATCCCCAAACCCTACCGGGCATGGCCTGCTCATGGCAGGCTGCATGCTCGTCCATTTCGTTGCGGGAACGATATGGATTGCGGCGCGCCGCAAAACATTATCCCGCCCGGCCATCATCGTCCATATATGTGCGCTGATCCTGCCCATCGTTTTGTTCATCGTATTCAGTTCGGCTGTTTACAGATGGCTATGGGAATGGAGAGGCAATTGATAACCTAATTTTCAAACTATGAAAACACCCAGCAATCCAGTTAAATTCCTCGTCGCCTGCATCCTGTTGATGACCGCCGGAAAGGCGGCGTTGGCGCAGATCCGGTTCGAAGGGTACAGCCAGGATGCCGCGAAAGCCCCCATCCACCAGTTGTACCGCTTCCTGAAAGACGCGCCTACAGATCTCAAGCTGCCCGAAGAAAACCTCCAGCCCTCCAAAGTTCCGCTGTACGACAAGGTGCTTGCATCCTATTTCGACAATGCCGTCATGACCAAAAAACTCAGCGAAAGGGATGTTGACGTGCGGATCCAGTACCAGGCGCTGTACAGCATCGATAAAAGCATCGACCAGGTGCCGGCGGATTCCGTGTTCGCCATGCCGGCCGGGTATTACTACGACCGGTACCCGGAAGACAAACCCAGCGATCAGGCCGACTGGGGCCAGCGTTACGTGGTGGGCTACATCATCGCCGGTAAACATTATCCGATGCTCGACGTTTGCCTCGCCGGCAACCAGCGCTTCGCCTATATCATGCCTTACATTTACTTCGACCGCGAGAAAGGCAAAGTTGTCGAGGAATTTGCCCTCAGGCACCGGAAGCCATCCTAACACGACCGATATTGAACCGGAAACTGATTGTAGCCCTGGAACTGGGATACGTTGCCAGTGTATTTATACTTTGCATGTGGTATGCATTGTATAAATACACTTTTTCCTTCAACTACCAGCAGATACCGGAGGGCGGGCACTACCTCGCGCTGCCGGTCATCGCTGGTTCAACGGCTTTATCCGCAGCCTATGCGGCGATCAGGCATGCGAAATCGCGGTTCATGCCCGTTGATGGCCTTGTGATGCTGGCGCTCGTTGTCTTCGGGGCGCTGCTGGCAACCGGCAGCGGATGGTACAACCTGCATAACGAAGTTTGGGTCAACACCTTTTGTGCGCTGTCGATTTACCTGTTCCTCCGGCTGGGTGGACCATTCGCATTTCGCAAAGTCGTAATTCCCATTATCCTGCTGTTTTTCCTGCTTGAGTTATGCGTTGGATACGCCATGCTGTTCATCAACTTTGGCGCCGAACGTTTGCCCCTGCTGATCACGGGGCACCTGGAAAATTCGGGGCTGTACGCCATTTACCTGGTGCTGCATTTCCCGCTCGTCCATTATTGGGCATCCGTCAATATAAAAAGCGGGCGGGCGAAACTGGGGTTACAGGCGGTGGTCATTGCCGCGGCAAGCGTACTGGTTTTGATCGTACAGTCGCGGGCGGCGATGATCGGTGCGGCATGTTATGGCATCCTGCTGTTGATGGATGTGCCCTTTTGCCGGAAGCACAGGAAAAAGATTTTATTGGCAAGTGCCGTGGTGCTGCTTCTACTCGCGGCAGGGCTCATCTTTCTGAAGCCGGGCTCCGCTTTCGGGCGGTTCATTATCTGGAAAATCTCGTTGGGGCATTGGCAGGAATATATCTGGACGGGTATTGGATATGGCCGGTTTCCCGTTGCTTACCCTTCGTGGCAGATCGGTTATTTCGAATCGCTGCCGGTGTCGGCGATATCGGAGGTATTGTCGGCGGATGAGGTATATGTCGCCTATAACGAGCCGTTGCAATGGCTGACGGAAACCGGGCTGCCGGGGCTCGTAGTACTGCTGTACGGCATTTGGCGCCTGTTGTCCCATCAACACGAACGGCAGGCGGATCTTCCCCGCCAACTGCAGTCCACGCTGCTGATCCTGCTGGCGACGAGCCTGTTCTCCTACCCCCTGCACGTGAATGCTATTCTGATATTGGTATCGGCGATCATGGCTGGTCTTGCTCCACTTACGTTCCGAAAATACAAGCTGCCGGGTTTGCGATGGGGGAAAATCTGCCTGGCCGCCTTGCTATTGGCGGTAACGATCATTTCCACAGACACCTACCGGGTTGTAAAGCACTGGAACGGGTTGCAGGAAGATATCACGATCACCGAAAAAGAACGGGTTGCCGCTTACGACCGGCTTTACCCGGTGTTGAAATACAACCCGCATTTCCTGCTCGACTACGGCATTTTGCTACTCTCCCAACAGGATGAAAGGGCGGTGGGAATATTGGAAGAAAGTAAAAGCCGGTTGATCACTGTCGCCGTGCTGAACGCCCTGACGCAGGCATATGAAAGCCGCGGGAACATGCAAGCAGCCATCTCCAACGCTGCCGCGCTGGCCTGTTTCGTGCCCTACAAGTTTACCTACCGGAAAAATCTGATGGACTTGTACCTCAAAGCCGGTTTCCCCGAAAAAGCCCGGGAAACGGCCAGGTCGATCATTGCCATGCCGGTCAAAAAGGACGATGAAACGGTGGTGAATATCAAAAGGGTCGCGGGTTCCCTGCTGGAATGACCTGACCGGCCATATCCAGACTGCCGGCCAGTTTTCCTTCCCCTGAAAATAAAAGATAATTTACTCGTTATTTATTATCTTGACGGGCACAAACTGATAAGCAACCCATGCGCCCAGGCCTCCATCATGCAATAATGCTGCTCCTCGCCGGCGTTGTAACCGTCAACGCCTGCCATTCTCCCGACAAACCCGTCGGCCAAACCGCTGTTGCAGAAAAGAAAGCGCTCCCGGGCCTGGGAACCATCGATGCACTGCCGCTCACCTACCGCTCACCTGCCGACAACCCGTCTACCACCGAAAAAGTGGAGCTGGGACGGCTCCTGTTCTACGATCCCGTACTTTCAGGCGGCAAAGACGTGGCCTGTGCCACCTGCCATCATCCGGATTTCGGGTATGCGGAAAGTATCGACCTGTCGATCGGCGTAAACGGGAATGGCCTGGGGGAAAAACGGCGCTTCAAGGATGGCAACAACATCCCATTCACGAAACGCAATTCCCAATCGTTGCTCAATACGGCTTTCAACGGCATCGGGCCAGACGGGAAATATACGCCGGAAGCAGCCCCCATGTTCTGGGACCTCCGCGCAAAAGGCCTCGAAGAACAGGCTGCCATGCCGGTAAAGACTTTTGAAGAAATGCGCGGGCATGATTTCGGTGAAGATCAGATTGCGGAAGAAGTGGTAAAGCGCATCAACAGGATCCCGCAATACCGGCAGCTTTTCAAATCGGCGTTCCCCGAAAGCAACGACATCACGCTCACCAGCATCACCAAAGCCCTCGGTGCGTTCCAGCGTTCGCTTACGGCCGTGAATTCCCGGTTCGACCAGTACATGCGTGGCGACCGTTCCGCGCTTTCCCAACGGGAAGTGGAAGGCATGCAGCTCTTTATCCAATCCGGCTGCGCCCGCTGCCATAGCGGGCCCATGCTTTCCGACTTCAAGCCCCATGTACTGGGCGCTCCCGACAACGAAAAACTGCCGGCACCCGACTCCGGCATACAACGCAGCTATGGTTTCCGAACGCCCACACTTCGCAACCTGCGGTTCACCCGGCCTTACCTGCATAGCGGCAAGCTGCAAACCCTCAACGAAGTGTTGTTTTTCTACGAAGACCTTCATGGCAAGCCTTTGCGCAACCCGCATGTAGACCGCTCACAGCTCGATCCATTGGCTGCGGCGGTGCGGCTGGAGTTCAAAGACATTAATACCATCGTGGAATTCCTCAATACGTTGAACGATCCCAACTACGACAAAAAAGTGCCCGCATCCGTGCCCAGCGGGTTACCGGTGGGTGGAAATATAAAATGAGCGAAAGGTATTTCAATCCCGGCCCAGGTATTGCGGGTTTACTATTTCTTTGCCGGGCCGTCATCATCCTGGTAGTAAAATCCCTTGGGGGCGCCGGATATTTTGTTGAGATCCAGTTCCAGCATGGTTCCATCTTCCGTAATAGCCCCTACCACGAAGGCTTCGTAAGCTGATATGCTCACCTGTGCCTCGCCGTTCACCGCCCTGCGGAACCTGATTTCTTTCGTGAAGGAATTGTGGAGGAAAAACGCGACGTCGCCTGTTAGTGGTTCATCGGTAGTGGAAGTGATTTTTAATTTTACCTTATAGTACCCGGAAAGCGGGATCAGCGGGTCTTTCACAGTGGCGGTCAATTGTTTGTTGTTGACGATGTTTTCTCCTCCCCAGCGGCCTTTCTGTAGATCGTCGGGCACATGTACAGGGCGGTCTTTGTAGAGTTCCAACACCGAATACATAAACTTATTGGTAACATCCCGGTAATAAAACCCTGACGGCAAACCCTGCACATCGTTCAGGTCGAGCTCCAGCATGGTACCGTCGCTGATAAATGCGCCGACAGTAAATGCTTCGTAAGCGGTTACCCTTGTTTCGGCCCGGTTTTCCTCCAACTTTTCATACCAGATTTCGTCGTTAAATGAATCGTGGAGAAATATCGCGATTTCCTTCGCCGATTTGGTGCCCTCCACGCTGTCTACAAAAATGCGGACATTATATAATCCAGGTGCGAGCTTCTTTTCTACATTGGCTGTTAACACCCAACCATTGTTCGTAGATTTGCCACCCCAGCGGTTCTTTTGCAGATCGTCTTCCACCGTTATGCGGCGCTCCTTGTATAATTTCTGCACCCGTTCCTGGAACGACTCGGGGGCTTCTTCCAGCCTGACGTTAATGGGGATGGTGATGGATGTCCAATCGCGGCCGGGCAGTCGTACCGTTTGCCGTTTTTCGGCTTTTACTTCCCGTATCCCACGCGTTGTCTCCTTATTATATTCCAGCGCGTCCTGCTCGAGGGAATTCAAAGTGATCGGGACCTGCGAGATAAAAATTTTGATGTAATCATATAGCGATCTGACATTTCTACTCTTCAATTCACTTGGGATAATAACGCTTATTACATCCGAAACACGCCGGCCCATATCCATACTCAAAGTGTTTGTTTCACCTGACAACAGCCGACTTTCGCCGTTTCCCAAAAAACCATGTATACCAAACTCCGAACTGAGATAAAGGGCATTTACGTATAATTCCCGCCCCGACCCATCAATCGTTGAAACCAAGCTGCATCTGAATGCCGGTTGATGTCCATTGACGTAATTCAAAACCAGTGACTCCGGATCTACCAAAACACCGGAAGGATGTTTATCGGATGTATAATCTTTATATTCACCATCCACAAATGTCTCAAGTTTTACTTCCACCCAGTCCCTTTCGATCGTTGACTGCGTATTGTCCAGCTCCAGCATAGCCGTCCATTGCGCGATATACTCCAGTTGCTTGATGAATTCATATGTACTGATCTGGTAATCGAAAACCGGTTGTTGCTCCACTGACAGATCGTTCCGTACCAGGTAATACCTTGCTTCCATCGTCCTGACCAGGTATTTCGCATCACGTTCATTTTCCACGATGTCGATGTAATAAATTTCATGCCTGTGGATAGCATCTATCAACCTTTGATACATCATGCTTTCCTTATCCATATCGAATGCCAGCTTTACTTTAGGTAGCGCATTCTGGATGAGCGCCGCAGGATAACGTTCCTCCCGCGCGAGGCTTCCCTCTCCCTGAACGAACGAAAAACCCGGCTCCACGTTTGTTACAAACATTTCCTGACCGGCATCTGTCCTGAAAATCGTTCTCATAAAATTCAACGACGGCCGGATGCCAAGGTTCGAACCGGCATTCACGATCCAGCTTTCCTGCTTTTGGTTGAAACTGATCTCGTAGTCTTTTTCCGTTTTGGGGTTGCTGGTAAACAAAACGTAGTCCGAACAATCTTTCCGGTTTCCGGTCAGGTTGATTTTTATCGCATCCCCCATTTCGGCAGTTTTCAATTTCAGCCGCTGGAGCAATTGCGCGTAGGTAAGGTCTGTGGCGTTTTCGCGGAGGGAATCCATCAGGCTGGTGAAAAAGTCGTTCCGCGTCAGCACCTCGTCGCTGGGTCGTACCTCCTTTTCCAACATCACCAAATTCACAGGACTATCGTCCGGCAATCCCATCCGCCCCTGCGCTTCGAAACCGAAACCCGGGTTCGCGTGCGCATCGATGATGATGGTGAGATTTACTTTCCGGTTCCCCAAATAGCGGTTCAGCCAACCCCAAAGACTGTTTTCATATCCGGCGGCGGCAAGCCCGGAATGGGTATCATCGCTGAACATGACATCATACAGGGATGCTGTACCATAGCCAGTTTTGAGGCAAATGCCGGAGTAGAACAAAATACAGGTATCCCCGTCGTTCGCATGCTCAAATGGCTGCATGGCCTTTATGGCTTCGGCGCGCGTGGCCGCGGGATCGATGCTGATATCCAAGTCCATATCCAGCACTTCGCTGTAATTTTTCAGCCAGTCGGCAAATACACCGACGTTGTTGGCGGGATACGACATCCTGGTACGCCCCCTCAACGGCAAGGCGCTGATGCCCCAGCATACTGCCAGGATCTTCGGCGCGGGGGGCGCTGCTTTCATCTCAATTTTTTCATCAGGTTTCCCGCGGAACCAACGGTATTCATGGTTTGCCCAGGGCACCTGATAAGCGCGTAATAATCCTTCACTTTTACTTCCGTTCGAGTCCGCAAACCATCCTCGCCTGAATTCGGCATATTCGTCTGGGCTTCTACCTTCAGCGAGCCTGCGGAAAAAATCGATCGCAAAAGTGGCACCGTAATCGTCCCTGATAACCCCTTCACCTCCGAGCGCAAGCGCGCCGGTCATTTGCGCGGCCCAGGCCGCAAGGTGGCTGGCCCGGCAGGTATTCAGGATCAATACCTGCAAATCCCGCTGAAACTCCAGCAACGCCAGAAAATTAGCCGTGCGAAGTGTACCATCCGCCAACACCATATCCCCTTCTTCATCCTGACCCGAATAATAAAAAAGTTCGATCCGCCCGCGGTAAATTTCCGAATCGAGCGTCCGGGACAACTGGGTAATATCTGGATCATCGAGAATGAGCAGCTCGATGCCGGCTTTTTCAGTAAGATCATTCAACGTTTCCATGACCGCAACTTTCTCACGTTCCATTTCCTTCAGGCTTTTATGCGGATCTGAGAAAACCAGCAAAAAAACCGCCCCGCGCAAAGTATTATTAAATGTATTATTATTGAAGGATTCCAGCTTTTCCAGCACTTCAGAATTACCAGCTTCCCTACCATTCAGAAAGACGCGCCTGAACCGCAGTATAGCGCGTTCGAGCTCACCATCCATCATTCCGTCCACCCCTTTATGATAAAAACCGGCTTTTTGCAAACCTGACTGCAAACCAACAGTTTGACGCGAACCGGGAATCAGCGACGCATCCAGCATCCGCTGCGACGCGAATATCTGCGGGGCATGCTTCCTGCGGATGTCCCATTTGGCGTCACCGTATTGCTTCCGGACCTGGGGCATGGCTTCCAAACCCTTTACTACCTGGTTAAAAAGCCAGCGAATGCTCCCTTCCCCCTGCTTTCGTTTAAGTTGCCGTACAAGCTCGTAGGTAAAATATGAATAGGACTTATCGTCGATCTGTGTTTGCTCATTCTTGTAGGGCTCCTGGTCGATCGCGCAACTGGTTATGACCGCGCAGCTGTCTTTATCATTGCTGTTCATCCAACTGGGTGAACCTGAATAAGGCGCCTCCAGTACCAATATTACTTCCCTGCTCCTGAAATCACTCAACACGACGCGCATTTCAACCTCATTGAGGCCGTTTCCGGCATGACTCATAAAGGATTTTCTATTAGCCGGATCAAACACCAACTCCATGTCATCGTCTAAATAGCTTCTTCGACAATGGCAGGAAAAGTAAATCAGCACCTGATCATCTGCTGCCGCCGATTCCGCCAACTGGTTCAGCGCGGTCAATACCTTTTGTTTATCCCCTTCACCTGCCGGCAGGGACGTTACCTGCAATTGCGAAGCGGGCAATATATCCCGGAGGCAATCTTCCAACAGCGCCGCATCATTCCGTGTGCGATCGCTTTTATCCTCGGTTTCTCCCGAAACGATCAACGCTTTCAACATCGGCTGCGGGCCCGTATCCTTCAGTTGCTGCGCTACTTCGCGTTCCACTTTCACGGCGATCGCGCCTTCCTCCTGTTCCGCAGAAAGCCAGTCTTCCAGCCCTTCCCGGTTATCCAGCAAGGAAGTGAAACGTTCCATGTTCTGCTGCACCAGCGCCCTTCCCGCCTCCAGCCAGCGGCTTTGCTGCTCATAAAGTTGCAGCGCATCCCGTTCGGAATCTGGCAAAATCAACTCCAGCCGCTTATGCGTTTTGGTAAAGAAATCGATCGCCCGCAACAGTGACGTTTCGCTCCCGGAACGGGCCGCTTCCCGTATCCTGCTTTTCAGCAAACCCGCCACCCGAGCAGGCTGCGTGTAGGAAAGCACATCCATCTGCTGAAGCTCCAGGTATTGATCTCCCCAGATATTGCCGATCGGGTTGGGCTGGATATAATACTCGTTCAAAAACGCACTCAGCGTTTCAATAGGGGCAAATTGCCGGGCGCGCTTGGCTTCCGTGGCGGTTTCGGCTTTCAGCCACTGCAGGAAAGCCAGGCGGATGTCGGGATGCATCTCATACAATTCGTACCCGATTTCCCGGCAAAGTGGCGACAGCAGGAGATCAGCCACGGCGATGCGATGGATGGTTACCGACCGCGCGCTCCATTGATAGGTATTGAAATTCTGCCAGAGCTTGTATAACAGGTCGGGCGTCAGTAACGCCGGAACGGCCGCATATCCCGCCAGCAGGAAATGGCCGTAGGTATAATTACCATAAAACTGTTCCACGTAGCGGCCGTAAAACCATTCTACTTTCAGCAGGTCTGCCGCCGACAACAAATCTTTCGGAAAGCTGGCTGGTAACATAGCTAGACTTTTTGTTTGAAGATGGCCCGTAAAGTATCCTGGAAGTTGTATACATCCTGCTCGAATACCGAAACCATATTGAGATGTTTGATATTATCGGAAGCCGTACCTGGCCACCGGTGCCGGGGAACCGGATTCAGCCACAATACGCGTGCGCAATGTTCGCGGAGCGATTGCAGGAAAAGATCGGTCTGCTGCTTTCGGAGCCGTACCCGTCCTTTATCCGTATTTCCACGGGCGGCGCCGGCATCGCTGATCACTACCGCGAGGGTAACGTTACGGTTCGATTTCCGGAGCGCTTCTCCCAGTTTGACCGGGCCGGCCAGGTTGGCCTTCCGGTATACGTAACCGGCCGGGAAATTCTGAAAATAATATACCGGCGCCCGCCCGTGGCCACCATCGTGCTGCGCGGTGGCGATGAGGCGGTTCGTCAGTTCGTGAAACGGCATCATCGACCCCTGCACGTCGGCGAGGATGATCAGCGTGTCTTCCCGGTTACGGGTGCCCTGCCGGAATACGGGGGCGAGGAAAAGCCCGTCGCGGGCGATTTTGAACGCCGTGGCCGGCACGTCCACTTCCGTGGAGTCGAATCCCCGCTCCTTGAAGCGGAGGAACTGCCATCCTTTCACCATGTTGCGGCGGGTGAGTGAAAAATATTCGTCGGTATGGAGGAACCGGGGATCCGCAGGAAAAGGTTCTCCACCATCCTGGTCATATTCCCCGAAAGCAAGCGGCGTTTTGTAATACATCGTTTTCGAAACCGCCTGTGTTTCTTCGGGACTATCGTCTTTCGTTTTCCGGTTTTTCGTTTTCCGGTTTTCTTCCGCCCCGGTATCCGCTTTCTTATCCACGTTTTGCGGCTCCGGCGCCGGAGCGGGCGGCTCCGCGGGCGGCGGCGCTTGCGGTATCTCCATATTCGCCGCTGCCAACGCCGCATCCAGGAGCCGGTACAATGCAGCGCCCTCCCGGGCGATAGCGGCATCCAGGAGCTCGTCGAAGCGTTTTTCGTCGCGACTGTCCTGCAAATACAGGATGCGGCAAAACCGGCGGAAAGAGCGCAGGTCTTCTTCCACGGGAATCTGCCCCTGCATCAGGGCGGCCACGAACAGCCGGTATTTATCGAGCCAGCGCTCGTAACTGAGCGACAATTCAATCGCCTTGAAAAAATGCCAGAAGAATAATTGTTCGTTCATGCTCAGGGTATTGTACTGTCTGTTGCCTTGGATTGCCTTTCCTCCAGCTTCTTCTCCCGCTGAACGGCGGCCTGTGTTTTCAGCAGGGCCTGGTAATATAACGGCAGTTGGTCGAGGTCTTTTTCCGGATCGCTGATATGCCCATTATTGACATCGTAATTGTAAGCCAGGAGCCAATCCAGCAGTTCGCTGGTGGAAACGCGCTTATTGTCTGCCGGGTTTTCTGCGATGCGCTGCCGGAGGGAATGAAACACGGAAATGGCTTTATCGACGAACGATCGCTGGTTTTTCACGAGCCCGGGGATGTGCGCGTCGATGATGCGGACCACCTGCTCGTCTGAAGGGAACCGGATGTACATGAACAGGCACCTCCGCAGGAAAGCTTCGGGCAATTCGCGCTCGTCGTTGCTGGTGATGAAAATGATCGGTGGATAGCGGGCTTCGATCACTTCGCCCGTTTCGGATTCGGGAATGGTGAACCGGCCTTCGTCCAGCTCCAGCAACAGATCGTTCGGGAAATCGATATCCGCCTTGTCGATTTCATCGATGAGCAAAATGGACGGCGCTTCTGCCGTGGAAGTGAGGAAAGCTTTCGCCAGGGGGCCGAACGTCCGGTATTTCGTCATGTCCTCTTTTTCGACATCCGAGCCGTTTTTGGACAGCTGCGCATCCCTCAGCCGGGCCACGTGATCGAAATGATACAGGCCGTCTATGGCGCGGGAGGTGGATTTCACCTGCCATTCGAAAAAATGTTCCTTGTAGTGGTCGCCATACCAGTCAAACGCAACGGATTTGGCGAGCTGGGTCTTTCCGCTCCCGGGTTCCCCTTTCAACAAAATGGGCCTCCGGAGGATCTGCACGAGGCGCACGATCTCCTTCAGGTTTTCATCTGCGATGTAGGCGGCGATCGGCTTGCCTTTCACCAGTTTCTCCCCGCCGTCGCCACCATCCGGGGGCGCAAACCAGCCCGTGCGGGTGGCACCGTCGTACCTGAATTCCCTGACGGGACAGAGCGGTTCCACCGTGCCGATGTATCGATTGCCTGCTGCATCCTTGGAAATGAATTTATCGGAAACGAACGGAAACTCCGGATCTTCGGTCGGGAAAGGTTTGATTGTAATGTGATTATTTGCCATAAAAATTGAATTAACGGTAATTAATGCCATAGTTTGCTCGCCAGTTCATCGCGGTTGATACCGAGCTTATCCGATACCCCGTGCACGAAATCCTCGATCCTGCAGGTACCGGTGATGAAATATTGACTGATATCCAGCATTCTGAAATTCTCTGTATGGATGGTGCCGCACATGAGCTCGTGCCACTCGCTTACCAGGTTCTCTTCCAGCTCTTCCACGGCACTGGCCACAATAACATGCCGGTCTGTTCCCAGGGATTCCAGGAAATCTTCCGGTTTGAAAAACTTTTCCGTTCCCGCCCGCGTGTCCGCAATGATGACGATGAGGCTGTTGAACGCGATGTTTCCCTGCACTTCGGATTTGGCCTGTTCCAGCTCTTCCTGTAATTGCCGGCAGAAGGCGATCATTTCCCGGCTCCTTTCGGCCGATTGGAAACTGCAGCCGAGATAGAGCAACAACGGCCTGTGGGGCCCCGTTGCCGTGCGGAGCAGCCTGCCGCAGATATGCTGGGCGCACAGCCGCTTCAGGTTCCCGTCTTGTTGCAGGCCGGTATTGGCGGCCAGTGTTTTCCAGATATCGTTGTCCAGCTTATCCGGTTCCACCGAAATCTGTACAAAATCCCGGAAATTAAAATACATGGCCATTTTCAATTTCTCCAGGAGTACCTTTCCCTGCATCCGTTGTACGTTGAGGTTGTCGCAGATCGTGGTGATAACGATCAGATCTTTCCGGTTTCCTTTCCGGTATTGCCTGCGCAGCTCTTCCTTCTGCGTCTCGAAATTGAGGTGTTTGATAAAAATTTCGGTGAGTACCTCCACCGGCGGTACATCCGGATACTTCCGCCGGAAGGCGAATTCCGATTTCCCGCATTCGTTCAGGGGGCGGTATTGCGGCGTTTGCGTGAATCCTGCCACGCCATTTTCGTTCGCCCACCTTTCGATCAGGTGCTTCACTTCCGTCCGCAGCTCCTTTTCATTGAGATAAAACTCGGGCGCCGTATTCCTCGTCAGCAAATTGCAGAGCACGCTGGTGAATGGGCTGCCGTCAAAAGCCGCATCCATCGCCAATTCCAGGTTGGCAGCAGCAGTTGCGGCGTAGCGGGAATAGTGCATAGTCGGATGACTGACGCTCGCCCCTCCCAGCACAGCGCCGCCACAGCAGCAATCGAGGATCAACAGGAGGTTGCGGATTTTCTGCTGGCCGATGTAATTGCCAAACCGCTGAAAGAGGTCGTTAAACCCATACCAGGTATCCGCAAAACTGACGTCGGCTTCATAGGGCATGATGTTGCCAACATCCACGCCCGGGATATTGTCGCCATGCCCCGCGAAGTAAATCAGCAAATGATCGTCTGCCGTCACTACCTTCGACAATGCCTTCAAATGCTCCCCGATCTCGCGGCGGGTGGCCCTATCGTTGTACAGGCATTTGACTTCGGTGGTATTGTAGGGTATAACGCCGGGCATGCCGTCCAGCGCCGCCGGCGGATGTTCCGGGCGTTCGAAGGTATACCTGTCCAGCAGCAGCTCTACGAGCCGGGCGGCGTCTTTTACGGGCGTAGTCAGGGGTTTCAATCCCTTTTTTCGTCGTAGGCATCAATGGCGATGACGAATAGGTAATACTTTCCTTCCGGCAACCGGTCTGCGGGCCGGCTGGGAGCATCATCTATGGCACGTGTTCGAATGTCATCATTCACATTCATACGATTATATTCATGGGCTTTAGTTGATTTGTAAAGGATCCTGCTCAGGCTTCATGCTGCAAATACTGCAACAACAGCCTGCGGCATTCCGCGTCCTGGAAATAGGAAATATGATCACAGGGAACGATGTCCACGAATCCATGCCCATTCAGCCCAGGCACGCCTTTCATGCTGTCTACCGTTACCGCCATATCGTTCGCCAGGCCATCATACACCCTGGCGGTCAGCCCCGGGTAAACCACATTCCGCTTGATGGCATCTGCCAGTTTCTGCAGGAAATGATCGGCGCCAGTATAACGGTCGAGCTGGGCGGTGTCACCGCCCAACAAGCTGTACCGAACGCTCTCGGGCCGTTGGCCTTTCGCCAGCTCGTTTATGATTTTAGTATCGGGCTGCATTTCCTGCAGGGTATGGGTCGCATCCAGCTTCAGTTTTTTCAGCAGGAAAGAAAGTCCGGTCAGCACGTATTTGACGGGCCCGGTCACGTTGAGGGCATGCGTGATGAGCGACACGATGCCCAGCGGCAGTTTGGTGATATCCGAGCCCTTGCTGGGCGTGCCCACGAGCACCAGGTGTTTTACGAAATCGGCGCCGTCCTTGAATTCGATCATGTAGCGGGACACGAGCCCCCCCATCGAATGCGCCACGATCGTCACTTTGTTGCCCCCTTTAGCCAGACCAGACTTTTTAAGCGCCTCATACAGATTACGGGCGCTGTCGGCGATGGAACCGGCGAGGTTCTCATAATCGAACGTCATCACGTATTCCGTGTCGGCGGCCAGTTCCGGCATTTCCCGCGCGCTGGCCAGCATGCCTTTCGTATCGCCGAAAATACCGTGGACCAGCAGCAATATCCGCTTGGATTGCGGTTTGCCCAGCCATTTTTCCATTTTTCCCGGATCGGTGGCCAGGGGCTCAGCAAGATTGTCGGCGAAGCTGTACAGCGCTATGCCGAAAACAGGTTTCCGGAACATTTTACAGAAGTACAGTTTGATGGAAGAGCCGATACTCCGTGTGGATATGGCCGCAGCGGAAAGCGTGCCGGGCGTGGCGGCGGGGAGCCGCGTCACCAGGACGTTGCCATTATTGTCTGAGTACCCCAGCGGATAATACAGTCCGGATTCCGCGTCGAACCCGTAAGGGATGGTGACTTCTTCCGGTTGATCGGCAGACCGGGTAGCGGAGGTTTTTATCGTGGGAGAAATGACGATCGGCGCATCTTCCGAAATCGTTTCCAAGCCTGCCGTAACTTCCAGTTCCAGCGCCTGCACGAGGTTATTGCCGGGCTGCTGCAGGCTGTTCCCGAAGGCTGAGCTATCCGTGAGCACATCGCCCCAAATAGCAGCAGGGTTGCCCAGGTTATCCGCGCTGCGGAAATTGCCGTTGAGGTCGGAAGCCGTGATGGCCGTGGCCTTTGCCTGGAAACCAACCGGGACTTTTACCTTGAACGCGGAAAAATCCGTGCCTCCTTCAGAAAGCACCTGCTGTTTTTCCTGCCGGCGAATGAGGACGCGGTGGGTAAACACCATCCAGTCGGCCGCGGCTGTGAGGCCGCCGTTATCATCGTCATAGCCGATGCCCCTGGTTTTCACCTCCCTGGTGGCTACCTTGTTCACGTCCGTTTCCAGCTGGTCCTGCGCGAATCTCGAGAGGTCGAGGGGTTGGGTAGATACGAAGATCCGCAGCAAGTCCGTGATTTCGATGATGCCGTGCGTGAGGTAGGATTTGTTCATGACTACGGGGACCGTTCGCTGATAGGCGGCGCCCGTTGCCCAGGGCACCCGCATCTCGATAGCGCCCTTTCCCTTCACCAGCTTCCCGGCACTGGCAGGAACAAGCCCCGCCGTGACTCCGAAATCGCTGCTCATATACAGCACGCCCACATAGCATTCGCTGACCGGCGCCGTATCCCGGATGGAAATGGTATAACGGAAACCGGGGTTGTAGCCTTTCTGATAGCTCAGGCGGATATCGTCTTCCAATTGAAACTTATCTACCGTTTCCCCTTTGAGACCGTCCGGGTTCGCGGCATTCCTGATATCCTGACCTTCCACGATTTCGAGCTTCACATCGAAAAATTCATTCCTGAAACCCGCGCTGCTGTTCACGATCGCGGCAATGCTTTGCCAGCGGCCCACCGTGTTGGCATTGTCCAGGAACAGGGCGATTTCGTTCGTGCGCTTGAAAAGCGGCATTTTTCCCGGCGGACGGCATAGCATCAGCATCCCATCCTCCGAAACATCTATCACATATTCCGGATCAGCGATCTGTCCGAAAAAATCGATGTCCGCATATAAAGGTTTACGCTTTTCATTCTCCGCCGCGATCCGGTTCACCAAGTCCGCGTTCGCTTTCAACGCATCCGTCAACCCGATATGGATGGCGGCGCCCGCCAGCTTGAATATCCAGGCCGAATAATGTTCCGCATTAATATCAAGCGAAGAAAGTCCCGCTCCGGAAAGGATGGACAGCTCGCTGGTCGTGGCAACGATTTCCGCTTCCACATCGATCTTCCCCAGGCCGTCGACCACCCTCACCAGCGAACGTTCATTCCCCGCAGACGCCGTTATGCCCTGCATCGCGCCGCCGTACATCACCCATTTCATGTCGCCGTTTACGTTTGCATAGCGAACGGCGAATGTCTGGCGATAAGGAACGATATCATTCTTTAGGAAGGAGCGATGCATGTCCGCCTCCGGGAATGCTTCGATGACCGGGTGTTGATCCGAAGCGCGGTTATTGACAGATACCCCCAGTTGCTGGATGATGCTTTGATAGCTCCGCGCGGTACCTCCTGCTTCCAGGCACGCCACGAGGCGCGATGTAAAAACGCCGCCATCGTCCGTTTCCAGCGCCTTTTCAAAATCCTGCGCGGCCGATAGTTTGACATAATTCGCGTCTTTGATGGACGCCCGCCCGTTCCGGGGATCATAAAAACCGGCGGGGTCGTTGAAACCGATGTATTGGTCCAGCGGAACGATGAGGGAAGAAGGCGCATCCATCCGGGAACGGAAAGTGGTAGCGGCGGCGGTGCCCCGCGTGTTGTTCCCTGCGTGGCAGCAATCCATGATCACGAGGCAATGCGGGCCATTCGCCCGAAGCGAGCGCCACAACAGGTAAGCGAGCTCCTTGTCGATCAGGTCGCGGCTGCCGGCATTCATGCCGTCTCGGCTATCGACGCACACGATCGTTTCACTTTTACGGTCTGATTTCGTGTAGGCGAATTCCGGTGCGCTTTCGATCTGCGATCCATGTCCGCTGTAATAAAATACACAAACATCGTTCGGCCCTGCTTTCCCGAGGTGATCGAAGGCGATGGTCGAAACATTGCTGAATGTGGGGGCATGAATTTCCGAACCGGCGATGGCGGAGCTTTTCAGCAGCTGCCGGTCATGCCCGTTGGGCGCCAGCAGGTACAGGGGAACATATTCCATTCCGTTTCCCTGCTGGCGGCAGAGCTCGCGGAGGAAGGCATCCATCTTCAGTACATCCTTAATGCAACCATTAAGCGGGTTGTGCTTGTAATCATCGATCCCGATGAGGGTAGCATACAGTTTTACAGTGCTCATGACCAGACATTTAGCGGCTGATGCCGAGGGTTTGCAATTCGTTGTTAGAAAGTTGGGGAATAAATTTTTCCAGGCGGGAAGCGGTGCCATATTGCCAAACCAGTACGCTGTCTCCGCTGGCCGTGATGATATAGGGTTTTCCGGGAACGCCGGCCATGTTCGTGATCTGCCCAACCGGCCCGGTGAGCGGGCGGATGACCATTTGTAAAATATCAGCCTGCGCCAGTTTCCCGAAATTATCTGCGACCAGCACGCTGGAACTATCCAGCAATGAGGCTTTTCGTTGATTACCGAACAGGATGGGAAGTTCCCTGTCCCTGAATTCCCGCTGTGCGGCGCGGGGCTCCCTGCCTAATTGGGCCAGCAGCAAAGCCGGTTCCGTAGCACCGGAAACCACCGATTTCTGAATGGGGGTATTAGCGGCCGACTGGAGGTAATTCAGCAGCAGCCACCTTCCATCGGGTGAAAACAGCGCACCGTTCAGCGCCGCGAAATTATCCGGCTTGCGAACGAGCGGCGGACGGTTGCGATTGTAGTCGAAAATGTCGAAAGTCCCGCGCGCACCGGTTGCTACGAGGTAATTGCCTGCCGGAGAAAGGTAAATGGCCTCCCGTTTGGAGGTGATGGTGCCATACCGGGCATCGACCACATCCACATAATATGCAGTGCCGTTTCCGGTAGCCACTATAATTGTTTTGCTGTCTGGTGAAAATACGGCGTCGGTAATTTTTTCCTTTTCCATGAACCTGAAAACCTTCCGGCTGAATTTCTCCGTCATTTTCCGGTGATTGGAAAAAATCCGCAGCCGGCCTTCATCGATCAGGAGCACAGACGCCCCGTCCGGCGATACGGCGGCGGCGGTGATATCCGTTCCGCTGATCCCGTCGGCGGCGTTTTCGTCCAAAAGGGACTCGGTGCGCAGCAATCTTACCTTTTTCTGATGCACCAGCATCACGAGCAGCCCGTTCCGCTGGAAAGCGGCGGTACGGAGCCCTGCATTGATATCGATGCTGGTGGAATCCAGTACCCTGAAAGTACCTGTTTCCAGGAGGTAGAGTTTCTTCAGGCTGCGGGACGCGACGATCATTTTGCTTCCGTCGGGCGATACATCGAATATCTCACCCCGAAAAAGATGGGTGTGGTAATATGCCGGTTCCGCCGCCATCTCCTGGAGGTACTGTTCGGCTTCGGCGTTCCCGGGATCCTCTCTCCTTGCGATCTCGGCAATGCGGAAGGCTTTCCCCATATCCAGATTCCTGTTGGCATCGGCCAACCGCAGGAGATATCGGATGCCTTGGTTCCTGATATTGCGGATACTGTCATAATACTCTGCGTAGAACCTCGTAAGTTTAATCTGCCGGTTCAACATGTCCGTCTGAATACTGTCGTTGGTGCGTTGGATGATCTCCTGTTTCTTTCTGATGGCTTCGTCTTTTATTCGAAGGTCGGCGGCCTGGCGGCGGATCAGAATGTTGTCCAAACGTTGCTTTTCGGCGAGGGCCTGCTGTTGTTGTCTGATGATCCGCTCGTTTTCGGTAGCGGTTTCGGCAGCGAGCGTTTTGGCGTCTGCCTTCTGCCTTTCCTGTACGGCAACTTTCATATTGGCATCGGCTATCTGCACCTGTAGTTTCAGACTTTTACTATCCCTGATACTGTTCCATAACGCGAATGTTAACGCAACAGCCGCAATAGTGCTGAGGACTAACATGACCGCCATCAAAAATCTGTTCCGCCGCTGAATCCGTTCATATGCGTTTTTCTCCGCTTCCCTTCTTTTCTTTTCGGCATCCCTGGCTTCCACGCACGCACGTATGAACTTGGTTTCTTCATTGTTCAACCAGTTATTGCTTTCCAGCATCACCTGTTCTACGGAAGGGAGCCATGCGCCTTTGCTCGTCGCTTCCACGTTGTTTTCCTCCAACGCGGCTTTGAGTTTGGTTTGGAGATCGAGGACGTCTTTCCCGCTGTCGTTGAACCATTCCATTACCCGGGGCCACGACCTCACGAGGATGTCGTGCGCAGGTTCATAAAACGGATCTTCGGGATCCGGGCCTTTCACAATCAGCCGGTTCGTTTTCAGTACGCCCAGCACTTCCTTCACCCGCGAATTCTCCAGTTCGTTTTCTCCGAGGAACTCGCTGGCCAACACCCTTTTACCGGCAAAAACCCCTGCAGAAGCGTATATCATGCGTAGCATGACGTTTTTAAGCGTTTGTTCGTATAGCGCAAAATCGTTGGGATGGCTTTTCCGGATACCGGTGAATACTTCTTCGGCTTTCTTCTGCAAAGCCCCCATGATCCCCTCCTTCGTGTCAAAATCGGCTTTCCGCAAAACGCCGTCCTGCTTCGATTGGGGAATTCTTTTCATCCGTATGCTGTACCGGTTGTACATTTCGCTCAGGCTGAAGGATATGAGTGGAAGGGCACCCGTAGTCTGCGAGCTGTACGCACTGTCCGCGATTTCATCGACCAGCGAAGCCGGGAAAAATTCGAGCCCGGCCAGGTAAGCCGGTTCTTCTATCGCCTCGCAGATTTCTTCGCGCGTGAAGGGCGGCACAACGAACCGGCCTTCCTTCCATTCTTTTACCAATGGCGATGCCAGGATAAAATGGGTTTCGAAATCGGCCCTCACCGTTACTACGATCCGGAGGTCATAGGGCTTATGCGGTGCTTTCTGGCCCCAGACCAATCCCAAAATCCGCTCGTAGACGGCCATTTGCAGGTTTTTGTCGCGGATGCGGGTCACCAGTTCCTCGAACTGGTCTATCAGCAGGATGTATTTGCCGTTTACGCCATACCTGCACGGTGCCAACGCGGCTTCGATGCTCTCCAGTGGCCGTTCTCCGGCCCTTATTATGTTCAGCGGCACATATCCTTCGCTTTCCAGGCGGGGGAAAAGACCGGCTTTTATCAAAGAAGATTTCCCTGTGCCGGAGTTCCCCACTACCACTACCAGGTGGTGTTGCAGCACCTTGTTCATCAACTCCCGGATCACTTCCGTACGCCCGTAGAAAGCATGGCTATGCCCGGTATTATAGGCTTCCAGGCCCATGTACGGGTTCCCGTTCAGGGTGGGTTTGGGATTTTTGCCCCGCATGCGGGAAAGCTTCACGTCCCGGATTACGGACATGAGGCTTTCGTGGGCCAGCTCATAAATATCGTCTTTCCTTTCGCCGGGCTCCATTCGCTCGCCTACCCTACGGATGATTTTCATTTTGATGAAATGGTCCCGCAGGCCGGTAGAACCTTCACCCAGCACCGCTTCTATCTCTGCGCCGGTAACATGCTTCTTTACATCTTCCGTATCCGACAAAAAACGTTTCAATATCCGCCACGCTCCTACCACCGGCGCCGCGTCCTGCGCGGCGATGCGGGTATCGAGGAAATATTTCAGTACGTTGCCCTGCGCTTTCAACCATTGCACCGTGTCCTGATCGATCACGGTCCGCTTCCCTCCCCCTTCCTTTCCATTTCGCTGTGTTTGGGCATGCTGCCAAAGCGCGTCCAGAAATACCTGGAGGTACGGCAGGTCCACCTCCTTGTCCAGCTTCGCCTCTTTGAGGATCAATGCCGCCATTTCCCGTTCCTGCTTACTGTATTTACCTACCGGCAAGGTAAGCCCGGCGCCTTGCCCCAGCGCGATGCCGAAATGCGCGCAGGTATCCAGGATCACTTTTTCCGCGGCGGGAACGGTCATGGGCCTGATGCGCAGCTGTTTCCTGAATATTTCCGGCTGCAGGGATTCCAGTTCTTCCAGTCGCGGCCGGTATTCTTCACGGATCACGAAGATCATCTTGCAGGGCACGTCCAGCCGGCGGAACTGCGCGAGCGTATCGTAAAAGGCAAAGCGCTCTTCGTCGGTCCCGAATACATAAAATTCTTCGAACTGATCGAAAATCAACAGTAATGGCTCAAAAGTGTCGATGTAAACTTCTTTCAGCAGCTCACGGGCGTTCAGCCCATCGAGGTACTTCCGCATCTCGGCAGAAACCTTTTCCTGGAGGCGGTCCATCAGGCTTTGGTTGATATCGGTCAGCCGCCGGACGGTGATCTTTTTCCATTTGAAATGCTCGATCTTTTCGGCCAGTCCGCATTGGACCAGGCTGGTTTTCCCGGTACCGGAAAACCCGTATACCAACACGATGTCAGACTCCTCCGTGAGGCGGTACAGGTCAGCGACCTCATCGTTCCTTCCGAAAAAGATATTGCTTTCCTTCTCCAGGAAGGAATCGAACAGCTTAAACGGACTGCACTGGATTTGCTGGGTGATAGGCATTTTTTCCTTTCCTGATAATAAGGTCCTTAAAAAAATCGATTTCGTTTTTCAACTCCTTCATCCTTTCATTGATCCTTCTTTTCTTATCTGGCGTGATGGCGCCCAGTTCCGTATCCAGGTACGTACCGGCAGACTTGACCACCCTCATATCTTCCATATTGTTCGAACTGCGGTATACATAACTGCCGTTGCTGGAGTGGCTGAAAAAATACAGCTTGGCGGCGTCGTTCCCTTTCAGTCCGTTTTCATCGATGATGAACGGGGAAAGGCTCATGAAATCGCGGAATGTATTCCTGTCGATATCCCGGGCAAACACTACGGAATAGTTATGGAGCGGATTGGCGTATACGCCGCTGTAATCCCCGTCGATGTCCGCACCGTCGAGAATGATCCTGCGGATCCAGAACTGGGGCTTGGCCATCGACCGCCGCTGGGAATATTCCACGTCTTTCACGGTGGTCAGCTTGTACCGCATGAGGAACCCTGCGCTGGAAAATACCATGATGAGAATTTCTTCCACCCGTTCGCAAACGGAGATTTTATCCAGCTTTTCGAATTCCCCGTTCCGCAGCGATGCTTTCAGGCCCTGCATGAACAGGTGCACATTTTCGAATGCGTTTTCCCCTTTTTCCGGAAACATCGCGTGCAGTTCCCGGTATTCTTCAATGAACGGCGAAATGCCTGCGTTTTCGAAGACCTTCCGGATGGTGACGAGCAACGCCGGACTATTGATCAACGCGTTGTTGGGCTCTCCGGAAGTGATGAAGTTGCGCAGCACTTCCCACTGGCCGTCTTCCAGCTGCAGATCGCTTCTTTTCATCAGCTCGTCGAGGAAGCAGTTCAGCATGGAAAAGCTCAGTAGCTGCAGGGCCACATTGTATGCGGAAAGCTGCCGCAGCAGCAGATCGTCGTAGTTTTTACTGTTCGGCACCGCCAGCCCGGCCCTGACGAGTTGATGGAGATGCTGGCCGATCAGGAAGGGCAAGTGTTTGATGATTTCGTCGGACAAGATGCGGAGCGACCTGGAGTCATCGTTCCTGTCCAGGTTTTCATATTCTGCGCGGATCAGTTTGATCGACAGCTTCCTCAACACGGCGGGAACGCCTTCATTTTTGGGCGCTTCGTCCCTTTTCAGGAAAGTATAGAATTCAAACGGCAGAAACTTGAGGGCCGACACCTGGTGGGTCGTGTTAAGAACGTGCTCACATGTTTCCATGTTGTCCTGGTCGGCCTTCGAGCATGCTTCCTTCTCCAGTTGCGCTGCACAAACCCGTCTTACCGCCTGGAGGTCCGTGTTGTCCCATTCATCGCGCCCGGCGGTAGAAATATTGCTGGCGATGCTTTTCACCAGTTCCACGCAGGGTTTGTAATCGATGTTTTTCGTTTCCATCTGGAATTGCAGCTCGAAGAGCATATTCTTCTGGAGGTATTCCTCATCGGCTACGTAGAGGGAGTAGACATTGCCTTCGGGCATGGTTGCTTCGCTGTCGGGGAAGTCGATCCCCCTGACGATGCGCTTGAATTCGGGAATGCCTTTGGTATGGGAAGACAGCACGGCGCTTTTGGCAAACTCGAATGAGTCTGCCAGGGTGTTCAGGTTATAGTAAGCGGTGTAGAATGCTTTGGCGAAAGCCGTGGCCACGGTATCGTCTACAGCGCCCTGGGTAACGATTACCGCTTTTATGTTTGCGGCGATGAGATCGCGGGCCACTGCATCGGTGTTGCAGCCATTGAGGAAAACCAGTTGCAGATGGGGCAATTGGTTCAGTATACCGGCAAATTTGTCTATTTGAACGTTCCGATCGAGGAGGTGGACCGTTTTGCCTTTGGCATGGCCGGCGTAATGGAAGATGGTGATGCGGCCTTTGTTTTCAGGGATGGCCAGATCGCCGATGACGCTATCGAAGGTGGCGTTGGGCACGGGGCGGAAGTTCATCTTCTGGCCGTCGGTAAATAATGCCCGCAACACTTCCAGTTCCTTGTCGATCTCCAATGCCATGTCGCGCTCGCCTTTCGCATCCGCAAACGCAGCCAAAATCATTGGTACCATATAATTGCTTTTATCCATAAATGAAACTGGCCTGGCGTACCAGCTATTTAAGGCAGGGAGGAACAGTTAGCTCCGGGAATAACCTTTTCAGCCGGTAAAACAGGCTTTTCAAAGGCCATATGGTTGAGGCCTGGGGTAAAAAAATCGTGTTGATGGGGCGCTTTGTCAAACAGGAAATATACGGGGCTGCTTTGCGATCATTTGAGGTTGCTACATTCCGTATGTCCGATCAATGCTATGCTCATGCACCTATTATAAAGTAACGCTATTTTCATGAATTAAAAAACAGCATTAATACTTATTATTTATTTTTATAATCCAACCTGTTTGCGCGGTCGAGACGTGCCTTCCGCCTATCGTTGAGGTATTTTCTCACGGGGATGTCGAACAGTACCATCACCCCGTATGCAAAACCGGTCAGCAGCACCACTCCGCCAACGATGATCATCGCCAGCTGCGCCCCTTCGGGCTTGTGTTCCGTGTAATAATTCCCGAACATCCACAAGGCGGCGTAATGCGTCATGTACAGCGGGTATGAGATCTTTCCCGAAATATCGCAGAGCTTCCGCAGGCCCGTATGCAACGTTGCGCCGGCGCCCAGCGCCACCAGCAACGGGAAGTAAAACAGCACCACCAGCGCTTCGGACAGCCAGTTCCACGTAGAGAAAGGCATGAGAAATGCCAGCGACAGCAGGATGGACAATCCCGCAAAACCCAGCCTGTTTTTGATGATCCAGTTGGAGCGGTAGATCAGCAATCCGGCTAAGAAGGAATACGATATCCGCGCGCAGCCGTCCCAGAACGTGGGGCCGCTCCAGCCGCCCAGCAAATTGCCGGCACGGAAGCTGACCCAGCAAATCCCCGCTGCGGCGATAACGGTCAAAATGATGATGTACACGCGCTTGAGCCGGCACAATACGAATGCGTACACGATGTTGGCGACATATTCCCAAAACAGCGACCAGGAGGGCGCGTTGAAACTGAAAAGGTTAAAACCGCGGTCGGCGATCACCGGCAGCGGGATCATGAGGATCGAACAGATAAATACGACTGCGATCAAACCGGTATCATACGTTTCGGGATGACCGCCGAAGGGATCGAACAAAAACGCCAGCAAACCCAGTACAGACCCTAATATCACGAGCGGATGCAAACGGATGATCCTTGATTTGAAGAACTCGGATACGCCCATTTTGGCGATGCGGTCGTCGTACGCATACCCGATCACGAAGCCCGACAAACAGAAGAAGAAATCCACCGCCAGGAACCCGTGCCCGATAAAGTTCCGGGCCGGATCGGTGAATACCCATTCCATGAAATGGAAAATCACAACGGCCAGGGAGGCGATGCCCCGAAGACCGTCGAGAATAGCGAAATGCTGCCTGGTTTGCAGTATGGTGGAGGTCTTGCTGGTATCCATTTCCGTTTTTACGCCGCCGGGTTTGGCTTACATGCATGGGCGGGGGCTGCCAAGTTATCTAAAAATGCTACCATCGCAAGTTGGGCGGGAGGAAATAGCTTTACAGGCGGATGATCATGTGAATGTCTTTCGGTTCCTTGCTGAAAAGGGCCTCGTCCGGCTTTGCGGCAAGGGCGCTCCCGTTTCGACGGTAAAAGGAAACCGCAGAGCGGGTTTCGGTGGACGAAACATACAAATACGCAGCGCCCCGCTTCCGCGCTTCGCCGGCCAAACGCTCGAGTATCTGCGTACCGATCCCCCGCCGCCGGAATCCCCGCGAAACATACATCAGCTCCACCGCCAGCTGGTTACCGGCCTCCCCGATCCACCTGTGCCCCAGCACGCCGAACCCCACCAGCACACCATTGCTGAAGGCGCCGGTAGCGAACCCGCCCGCATCGAGCGTAGCCTTGTACCGCTCTTGCAGTTCGCGGAGCGCATCCGCGTCCCAGGAGGCGCAGTCGATATGGGTTTCATTGGCCGTCAATTCCCCGTTTCGCATCTCGTACAGCAGGTCTATGACCTCCGACCGGTCGATCTGCGCCAGCAGCGGGGCTTGCGCGGCAGTCATGATTTCGTGGGAAATGGGAGCCATGGTCCGGTGTTTTATTCAAAGGTAAGGAGGCAAATCATCCCCCGAAATATCCGCGCAGCAAAAAATATCCACCGCCAACAACCAGCAGGTCTACCGCCACGGCCATCAAACCTAACGGCCAGCCGAACACCCGCCAGTAACGCAGGAACGTCATGGATTCCGGACGGGCAGGATCGAAAATAAACACCGCTTTATCCCCTACCTCCCAATTGGCGGGCGAAGAAGAAGTGCCATGCCGGTAAGTGATCGTTCCATGCGCCTGTGTGGGTATCTCGAAAACCGGGTAATACAGGTTGCCATCCGCATCCTCCACTTCAGCGACGCGGACAACAATACCCTCCGCCCGCTCGCCGGCCCTCACGAAACGGAGGCTCCGCTTCAAAGCCGCCACGGCAGCGATCAACAGCAAAATCCCCACGATCACGAATATGGAATAAACGATCATCTTTCTACGTTTGATTGCATTTGAAAATCACTGGATCGCCGCCCTCGGAACAACGGCCGCAGCCAGAAATATCCCGCCCCGAAAATAAGCAACGGCAAAGCGACCACCAGGTACAGCAGCGCCCAGTTGAACAGCCAGAAATATTGCAGCATTTTCGCGGATTGCGGATCGGCCGGGTCGTACAGGAAAATAGCCTCCTCCCCGATCGCCCAGGCAGAAGGATTGCTGGCCGCCGCATGGTAATAACGGACGGGCTCGTCGCCACTCGTTTTCAAGGTAAACACCGGCGAAAATGCGCCGTCAATTTCTTCCAGGGAAGTAACGGTACCGGTTGCCCGCTGGCCACGGTCGATAAAATCGAGGGAACGCTTTATTTGGTAAAACGACAGGAGCAGTAGTATAATGCCGGTTAACAGGTAAAATTTGTACAGCATAATCAGAAGGTTCGTGTATCGCGCAGACAGTTGCCCGCCTTGCGATACCGGTGGTTTTTCATTTCAGGACAGTCATCAAATATAATGCTGTTGCACGAAACGTCCGGAAAAACGTTATTTTTAATATGGAATGAACGGCTGTATGCCGCCATCAGCCTTCAACGGAACCATTTCAACATCCAAATGCCATTGCTATGAAAACGCAGTTATCCACGTTTCTGACTTTCCAGGAAAATAACGCCGAAGCGGCCATGAACTTCTACATCAGCCTGTTTGCCGATGCGAAGGTTATCGACATCCATCGGTACGGAAAGGAAGGGCCGGGGAAAGAAGGGTCTGTCATGATCGCTTCGTTCGAACTGAACGGAAAAGCCTTCCGCTGCAGCGACAGTTTCGTCAAGCACAACTGGAGCTTCACGCCCGCTATTTCCATTTGGGTCGATTGTAAAGATGAAAACGAGCTGACGACCCTTTTCACCAGGCTCTCCGAAAACGGGTCGGTTTACATGCCCCTGAACAATTACGGGTTCAGCCGTCAGTTTGGCTGGGTGGGCGACCGTTTCGGGGTTACCTGGCAGTTAAATCTTGCATGATGGCGCAACTTATCAAACGCAGGTATCGATAACTAGAATTCCTTGTCCCCGATTTCGCTGGCCGGCAGTTTGGATTTGCCGCTCAACCGGTTGAGGTTATACCCGAGATGGATGAGGAATACGTCGGTTTCGTAAATATAATTCGTTGTGGTATAAAAATCCCGGCCGCTTGTGGTGATCCGCTGCCGCTGGGTTTGCTGCATGCCAAGATCGATATTCTGCCACTGCAATGTTGCGGAGAAACGGCCGTCGAAAAAAGTCTTTTTAAGTGAGGCATTGGGCACCAGGAACCGTGAATCCTCGCCTTGCGCCGTGGGCCTGACGGACAGGTAGTTGATATTGGCCTGCATGCTCCACCCGTCGCCCAGTTTGAAATTGGAATTCGTATTGATGGAATATACCCAATCTTTATTGTTGACGGAGGAGGTAATGCCCAGGATCGTGAGATCGCCTTTGATCCTGTAGTTATACACATTTCCGCCGATGTACAGGCTCCACCATTTTACCGGCTCCAGGTTCGCGCCCGCTTCCAGCCCGAAAACAGTAGCCGCTTCGGCATTGGTGAATACCCGGTTCAGAATGGTATCGGCATATACGCTGTTAACCCGTTGGATGGGATGCTTAATGTGCTGAAAATATAATGTCCCGAATAAAGAGCCTTTCTTGAAATTATGTACCGTTCCCAGCTCCACTAGATCGATAAACGAGGGCAACAGGTCGGGATCTCCCTGTTCCAGTGTTTCGGAGTGTTCCCGTTCCGGGATGGGGTTCAGTTCATAGTTGTTCGTACGCTGGATCCGTTTACTGTAGCCGGCCTTGACCTTCCAATCCTTTTTGATGGCGTATAACAGGCTGGCAGAAGGGAAAAGGTTGGACAGATCGAGCCGGTGCGGCGCCGGGTCGTAAGACAGCCACACCGTTCTGTCGGCATATTCATATCGCAGTCCGCCCTGGTATTCCAGCTTTTCCAGCTTTCCCGAATATTGCGTGTATACCGAATGGATCCTGTTGGCGGCGGAAGCAGAGCCGCGGAAGCGATCGGCATCCGGTTGGGAAGTAGCGGGTGTTACAGAGTAGCCGAACGTTCCTTCCTGCGTGTCGTGCCGGAACTGGTATCCGCTTTCGAGTTTACCCTTTCCGATATGGATTGCATGATCGAGTTTGAGCCGGTACCCTTTGATGGGGTTTTCATATGGATTGTACACCTCCTGCAAAACTTCGCCGGTTTCAGGGTATGCCAGGTTTTTGTTGCGTGTATTGCCGTAGAGCCGGGCATTCTCGAATAAAGCGGAAGCCGAAAGGGTGGATTTGTTCCGGAACGTATGCGTATAATCGATATTGCCCAGGAAAAAATTCCCGTACCGGGTCTGAAGGTTAGAGTTGAAATAAGTGGTTTCCCGTACCAGTTCCCCATTGCCGATTTGGGACGCGGAATTATGGTACAGGATATCCGCCAAACGGGCCTGGTACCGTTTCCCGACGAAGGCGCCGGCAGAAAAGGTATTGGCCGAATCCGGCGAAAAAGTGGCGGATGCGCGGCCTGCGTAATTGTATTTGTCGAAGCTCCGTTCTCCGCTCGACGGGAACCGGGTAAGCATACCGGTTGTAAAATTTTTCGTATAGACATCCCCTTCCCGGTAACCCGCATTATCGTTCCTGGTGTAGTTCCCGCCGGCAGACACGTCCCATTTCCCTTTTTTGAAATTTACGGTCAGATCGCCGCCGAAACGCTTCGGTTTTTCCTTATTGCCATGATCGCCAGTGCTGGGCAAACCGCCCATGACGTTCGCAGCCATGGAAAACCCGTCTGTAGCGCCCTTTTTCGTCGTGATATTGATGATGCCGCCCTTTCCGTCCGGGTCATATTTTGCCGATGGCGCGGTAACCAGCTCGATGTGCTCGATGGCGTTGGCAGGAAGCTGGCTCAGGACAGTACGGGCGTCTGTCACCACTGGCTTCCCATTGATAAGCACCAAAAAATTCGACGAACCGCGTACACTGATGCCGCCTTCGCCATCCATCGAAACGGAAGGGAGGTTCTTCAAGACGTCCATGGCGTTGCCGCCTTTTGCCGACTCGAACTGTCCTGCGCGGTATACCTGCTTGTCGATCCGGTTGATGGCATTTTGTTGCGTGCCCGTTATGTTCACCTGGTCCAACATGGAGCTTCCGGGCTCCAGCAACCGAACGCCCAGGTCTAGCCGCTGGCCCGCCGCTACGCTGACGTTGCCCACGAAACGGGTTGTGTATCCCATGAACAGTATCCGGAGATAGTAATTGCCCGGAGCGAGTTTCTCCAGCAGGAAATTCCCTTTCGCATCCGTGAGGCTGCCGGCAACCAGGGAGGAGTCGCTGTTCCTGAACAAAGAAACACTGGCATATTCCAGCGGCCGGTTACCGGATTTGTCGTTGACGATCCCGGTAATGGAGGCTTTTTGCGCCCAAACGGCCTGCGTGGCCAACAGTAAAATGGAAAGGAAAATAAATCTGTAGTTCATCCCGATGTAAATAAATCGCCAACAAGGTAATGATCTCCCTCCAAATTACAGATAGGCCGAAATCGGCAATGGCGGAAGTTCCGTTGCCGGCGCTTCCTGCCGTTGGTCCATAGAAAAAGCTGCCCCAACAAAAAAGCGGAAAAACATCGCTGTCATTCCGCTTGTCCGCCGATCTCCTTTCCGGATCAAGCGTCCGGGATCTCGGGCTCTACGAGGCGGGTCAGCTTATCGAGCGACTCCTGCCAGCCGAGGTAGCAGAATTCTACGGGAATAGCTGCGGGAATGCCTTCCTGTTTGATATTGATTTCCGTACCGGCAATGGTTTTCTTCAGCACTACGGTGGTGACCATTTCGCCGGGCAGGTTGGGATCATCGAACTGATCGGTGTATTTCAGCAATTCGTTCGGCTTGATTTCCAGGTACTTGCCACCGAAAGAATGGCTGTTTCCCGTTGAGAAATTGTGGAAAGACATCCTGAAGGTGCCGCCTGTTTCGGGTTTCATTTCGTGCACGGTGCAAAGGAAACCATACGGGGGCAACCAGGAAGCGATGGCCCTTTCGTCGGTGAATGCGCGGAAAACTTTCTCCGGCGTGGTTTTCAGCATGCGGTGTAATGTTACGGTATTGCCTGACATAGTTTCTATTTTTTTGGTCCCTACTCTTTTGGCTTTTCGGTGCCGCCCGTTTATTACAGTGGTGGCTGCTCCACTTACCATACAAAAGTGATGGTAAAAACCGACTTCCGCAGTGGCAGGATGCGACAAAACCGGGGTAATTTGCGACTGCCGCGAAATGCGCCCCATTGCAGTAATTCCCCGAAATTCGTTAGTTTACCGTTGCCCGGCCCGGGCATTTCATCCGGAAACACAGCTCAATCATCCAACAATGACTATCCAACAACCCGTCCACGTAGCACACCTGTTGCCCATGCTCGATGCCAAACTTTCTGAATTATTGCGATCGCTCACGCCGGAAGAATGGCAGGCGCAAACAGTGGCGAAATTGTGGAAGGTGAAAGACGTGGCGGCGCATCTGCTGGACAGTAACATCTGTATCTTATCCATTTTGCGGGACGGATATTTCGGGGAACAGGCGGACATTCATCCCGGCAAGACCTCCTCGATTTCCTGAACGGCCTGACAGCTTTATCGCAACACCGTAATATTCCCTTTGAACAGGTGCCATTCTCCCGCAGCATCGCGCACCCGGAGGATGTACACATACGTGCCCACTTCCTGCCCCTGCGCATCCCACCGCTGCTGGTAATTCTTTTGCGTGAACACAACGTTCCCCCAGCGGTTGAACACCGTCAGCTCATTGTCCGGATACCGCTCCAGACCGATGATGCGGAACCGGTCGTTATGCCCGTCGCCATTGGCCGTAAAAGCGGTGGGGATGAACAGCGGCATCACCTGAAGCAGGTGCGTGGCGCGGTTGTTGGCGGGCACGCTGTCTGGCTGCGAAGCCGTAACCGTAGCCGTATTCTCGATCGTGCCGGTTTTGGCGGCTTTCGCCAGGATGGTGAGCGTCGCACTTTCGCGGGCGGGCAAGATGGGTATTTCCCAGATTACCTGGTGCCTTCCGGGTTGGTAAGTCGCGGTCCCTTTTGCGGGAGGTTGCAGCCTGTCGAACGATAGCGCCGCGGGCAGGGCGTCTGTCACGATGATCCCCGTGGCGGTGGCGGGACCGTTGTTGGTGACGGTCAGCAGGTATGAAATGTTTTGTCCGCCCAGCAACTGGCGGGCGTCGGCCGATTTGCTGATAGACATGTCCGTCCCCTGTTGCCGCGGCCCGGTGGGGCCGGTGAGGACCACGGGGTCTGAGGGGTCGGAGGCGCAGGCATCCGGGCCATTGAAAGCTACCACGGTGTAGGTGCCTGGCTCAACGGTCGTATGCGCGACACCGTTAGCACCCGGAATGGGGAGCCCGTTACGGTACCATTGGTATCGCAAAGCACCAGGAGCGGCAGCGATGAGCCTGGCGGGCCTGTCCGGGTCTACGGGCCTTGTCGGCGGACCGGATTGTGCCATGGCTACGGCTGCGCTCCCGGTGAGGAAAGCGGTCAATATGCGGGATTTCCGCCGCATGTTACTCGATGGTGATCGTCGGTTTGCCGGCTTTCTTGTATTCTTTCACGACAACGTTGGTAGTGCTGGTGCCGCTGTACAATGCAGGCGCAGTATAGGTGCAGGCGGTTTTGGCGGCATAATTCACGTCGAGCGCAATGGAATAGGTTTCCGCATGCCCAGGATTTGCCGCAGCGGTGAGCGTATAGCTATCTGCGTTCCCAACGGTGGTCTTAACGCTGGAACCGTCCACTTTAGACCAGGTGTACTGCAGCTCGAAATCGTCGATGGTCAGCGCCGGCAGTTGGGTACCGGTGATGGTGCGCGGCGTGGCATCGAACGCTACAACGCTGGTAAAAGTGAAGGCGTTGGGGCCGGTGGGGGCGCCGTTCTCGGAGCAATAGCTTACGCCTTCCGCATCTGTTTTATTGACGCGGGGCGTCACTTTCAGCGGCGGCAAAACATACACCGTGAAATAGGTAGGATCGGCCTCGCAACCCGTGGCCGCGCCGATGGTGGCCGACACCCGGTAAATATGCCATCCGGGAGACGCATTGGTAACGTTGGCCTTGTTCGGCGCACTGCCGGCGGTCATCGGCTGGTAAGTAGTACCGTCGGTATTCATTTCCTCCCAGGTGTAATTCGTGTACGGCAGGTTGTTTTCCGGATCGGTGGTCGTAGACGCCAGTGTGAACGTGGACGACCCGGTGCAGAACAGGGTACTGCCATTGTCGGTGGACGTCCCTTGCAGGTAATTGCCGCCGTTCTTGAAAAGCCCGGCCGGCGTGGAGATTTTGGTTTGTGCGGCGGCATTGTTCGCCATGAGGAGGCATCCTGCGAAAAACAGGCAAGCCAATGTAATGTTGCGGAGTTGTGTGCTCATATGATCAGGGATTGTTTTGAATAGTTAATGCAGGTGATGCGGCTTTCGGCATTACGTTCACTGTTACCGAAGCCTGTGTTTCAGTGTTCGTGCAACCGGTGCGCTGCGCCTCCACGTTGAAAGTGTAATTACCCGGCGTAGTGATCACCGGCGTGATGCTGTTGCCCGTTCCGATAAATGTGGTGCCGTTGTACCAGCGGTACGTGGCGCAGGATTCCGGCGAATTCACCGACAGGGAAATGCCCGACACCTGCGTGATACAAACGGGATTGGGCCCGGCGGAACCGTTGAGCGTAAAGGACACCGATGGCTGCCGGGCAATACGGGTAACGTCGAGCAGTTTGAGGGTGAGGAGCACGCCGGCAACGGCGTTGAGCTTGATCTCCACCCGGTCGAACGATCCGGCGATGGCGGCGGTGAGGATATTGACGGGGCTTCCCGGCGCCAGGAGCCGCAGTTGCAGGCCGGTGGCCGCGTTGGTGATGGGCGCCCCTACAGGCGTGCTGCCCAGGTATGGCTGGATGCTGAAATTCCCCAGCAGCAACAGGTCGAGCAGGGAGCCGCCCTGCCTTTCGATCATGATGCGGACGGAGTCTCCCGGCACCGAAGCCGTATTGAAAACGACGGTCTCGTACACGCTGCCGGCGGCGTTCACGCCCATGTTCAGCACCGCGGCGCTGGTAAGGTCGGCATCCACCGCGTTCCATTCATTCGTTACGGAGCCGATACCTACAATATTGAGCGCCGGGATCACGCCGCTTAATACATCCACGACGCCGTTGCAGGCAATTGAACTATTGGTGTTCTTGTAGTAATAGGCTTCGTAGACTTTCATGCTGTAGGCGATGCCGATGCCGTTCACGGTGATCACGACCCCGTCGAAATTCTGGCTGGGGACGAAAGACAGTTCCATCGTGGCGGTGCCGTTGACCAGGCCGAGGAGTTGCGGATCGTCGAGTTTTTCTGTGGCGATGTTGACTTTGGTGCCACCGGTCCCGTTGTAATATCCCTGGATGGTGAAACTGGGCAACAGGGCGAGAAAGCCGCTGAATGTGGACACTTTCAGGTAAACCCGCGTGCCGCCATTCACCTTCTGCTGGAAACCCAGCCATTGTTTGGCAGGGGTCAACAATCCCGCCGTAAGCGTGGACGGCGTAGTGACATTCCCGTCAACGGCATCGGTTTCATTCCCAACGTTGCCGGACTTTTCGGATGAACTGGCATATTGCCGGATCTGCCGGGTGCATTGTGCATCGGCCATTGCCGGCCAGGCGAGCCAGATCAGCAGCAATATTTTGCCCAGGAAATGTGAAGCGCGGAGAAAATATGTTTTCGAAGGATACGGCCTCATAGGCGGGATACGGCTGCGCGGGGATTAAAAAGCCCGCTGTCATACGAAATAACCGATTATACCGCTGCAGGGATGTTGTGAACGGAGAATGAACAAAGATGGATGAACGGAATGCAAAATGAACAAAATGAACAAGATAAGTTTTCAGTCATTAACAAATATTCCCATTTGCATTATGCGTTATTAATTTTTTCAATTAATTAATTTTTACAATATTCATTTCAGGCATGAAAAAACCCGCCGTTCCGGCGGGCCTTACTGTTGATCAGGAATCGCTATTACTTCGGGTTCGTCTTCACCACGATCCATCCCGCCGAAGCACCATCGTCTGTCGGCGTCGCCTGCACCCAAATGATATTGTCTGCCCGGCGGATCACGTACGTTGCCGGATCCATTTACTTCGGGTTCGTTTCCACCACGATCCATCCCGCCGAAGCGCCATCGTCCGTCGGCGTCGCCTGCACCCAAATGATATTGTCTGCCCGGCGGATCACGTACGTTGCCGTAGGCTTGAACCCGATAAACCCGTAACCGCTGTTGAACCGTAAACGGTTTTGCTCGATCTCCGTTATCCGGTCAGACGGCACCTGGCTCTCGTTCACCTTCACACCTCCCAACGCTACCACACTGTCACCCACCGCTTGCAGGAAAGCCGCGTCCGACCAGGTGCCTCCACCCTTCACGCGACTGAAAAACACGTTGCCTTTCACCACCTCGAAATGATCGCCGACCCAAAACAGGGCGCTGTCTCCTTTCGCAATGGGGTTTTGCTCCGCATTGGCATAGTCTTTCCCCAGACTTACGTACGGGAATGTGCCCAAAGGTTTGTCCGACACCGGGACCTTCTCCAGCGAGAACGCCGCCGTTGCCGCAGGTGCCTCCACCGGCGCGGGAGTTTCCGGAATGGAGTCTGAAGTCGTTTTCTTTCCGCCGTTGTTGCAGGCGGCCAGCAGGATCGCTGCTGAAATAGTGAGGTAAATGGTTTTGTGCTGCATATGTTCCGATTTTAGGGGTGTCCAAATATACGGGATTCCAATATTCTCCTGCCGCGCACGGATACATTTGCAATGAATTCCGATACACCTCTCGCTTCCCGTCTTTAACGTATATCTGAATCCACCGTACCCACTTTTTCACCTGCAGAAATGCGGCGAAAAGTGACGCCCCCCTTTTTCCGGACACGAAATTCCCTATCTTGTGGGGAAACAAACAGACCAGCAGACCAAAGTCTTATCCTTGCATATGTTCGATGAGCGCCACATCTGGGCCAGGTTTTGCGAAGGGGAAAAAGCAGCCTTCCGGGAATTGTACGACCATTTTTACACGCGGATGTTCGTGTGGGGATGTAAATGGTTGAAAGGGGAAGAAGCTTTTGTCAGGGATACGTTGCATGATTTTTTCATTTATCTCTGGGAACGGCGCACCCGTCTTTCCCAACCAGCCCATCTCTCCGCCTACCTGCTCACGTCCTTCAAACGCCGTTTGACGGACGGGTGGGAAAAGGAATTGCAGTCTTCCGGGCTCGACAACCTGGCCGATCAATCCGAATCAGATATGACCGAAGCGGAAACGTTCTCCGCGCAGTTCGCCCTCGTGCAGGCGGCGTTGGCCAACCTTTCGCCTGCGCAGCGCGAGGTGATCGAAATGCGGTACCTCGCCGGCATGAGCCCCGAACAGATCGCCGCCCATAAAAACACGAGTCTCCGCACGGTGTACAACCTCATGCACCGGGGCATCACCCAACTCCGCCGCCAGGTGGGCAGCCAGCATTTGTTCTTCCTCTAACCCGATCTTCCATCCTCCTGAAAAAAATTTTCAAACCGCGTGGTAAATCCATCCCGGTTTTGCCTCTGTCTTGTTAAAAAAAGGCTCCATGGGGGAATTTACGGCTGCAAAACTGGCCACGCTACCATCTTTCATCAACTACTGCCACGGTACCGACCGCGCCGATGCCGCGTATTGGGAACGCTATCTACAGGAGCATCCTGCAAAAGCGCCCATGATCGCCGAAGCGCGCGAGCTGGTCAACATCGGCAGCTGGATGGTGCGGGGTGAAAAAGAAAAATCCGCCGCCCTCGACCGGCTCGATGCCTACCTGGCTGCACCGGTTGTGGCCCGCAGTCGCCGGCGTTACCTCCCCTATGTAGCAGCGGCCGCATCCGTGGCGGTCCTCATCGCCGCGGCGATTTTCCTCACCCGGCCCAAACACGCGCCCATCGCGCCCGTCATCGAAACCGCCGCGCAGAACGCCCGCAAGAACCTCTTATTGCCGGACAGCAGCGTTGTGCTACTGGAACATGGCACGCTCGTGGAACTGGAAAATGATTACGGCAACCATCGCCGCCTCGTACGACTGGAAGGCACCGCCTATTTCAAAGTGGTCCAAGATCCCCGCAAACCCTTCAGCGTGCTGGCGGGAGAATACCTGATCACGGCGCTGGGCACTTCCTTCCGCGTGAGCATCCGGCCGGATAGTTTGCAGGTGTTGCTGGAAGAAGGTAAGGTGAAAGTGGAATATGTAGCCGGTAAAAAACCGGAGCTTATTGCCGTGCTCGGGCCTTCAGACCGGCTCGATCTCCGCCCCGGCGCCACCGCTGCGCCGCAGCGCGGCACGTTCCGGGCTGCCGAGCTCCACACCTGGAAAGCAGAAGAAATCGTATTCGACAATACGCCGCTCACCGAGGCCGTCCGCCAGTTGGAAGCGGTATATAATATCCGGATAGCGTTGCAGGATTTCGATCCGAAAAAGGAAACCTTCTCGGGGAGGTTCCGCAACGACCGACTGACCGAAGTGCTCGAAGTGCTTTGCTTTACATTAAACAAGCGATATGAGATAAACGAGGATTCTACCGAAATCATTATTCATTAATCAACCAACATAGCAAGCGTTATGCAATGTATTCGCCGACTGTTGTCTTCACGGACGACGCTACTCTTTATTGCCCTTACCTTACCGGGCCAGCTGCTGCCCACGCAGGTGCTGCACGCCCGCCAGCAGGAAACGGCCGGTTTCCAGAAGGAGCCCGTCGAGAAGGTTTTCAAAACTTTGGGCGCCCGGTACAAGGTCCGCTTCTTCTATACCGGTTCCGTGACCGCGAAGAACGCCGTCATTTCCATGCCGCAAAACACCCGCAGCCTCGAAGAGGCGTTGCAGTACCTGACGGAACATTATGATTTCCTTTTCCGGCAGCAGGACAATATGATCAGTGTAAGCCTGAAAAGCGCCCGCTCGCTGGACCCCGTGTACCAGGAGCGCGTGGTGAAAGGGCGCGTGGGCCTGCTCGACGGCGACCGGATCATCTATGCGCCAGGCGTCACCGTTCGTGAAAGTGGCACCACCAGCGCCACCATCACCGATGAAAAGGGATATTTCAATCTCAAGCTGAAAGGCAACTCGTCGCAGCTCATCATCAGTTATCTCGGATACGAGACCAGCCAACAGGAAGCAGGCGCCAACACCATGCTCAACGTGACGCTGAAACCTGCTGCCCAGGCCATCCGCGAAGTAGTGATCTCCACCGGCTACCAATCCCTCGCGAAGAAAAACACCACCGGCGCGTATTCCTCCCTTTCTCCGCAGGAGATCGAGCGCAGGAGCAGCCAGTCGCTCAATCAGATCCTGGAAGGCAGCATCCCCGGGCTTACACTGGCCACACGGTACACAGGCCTTGCGCGCGACCGCCAGTCGGCCGGCGTAGACCTGCAGATGCGCGGCGGCAGTGCCATCGCTGTTGACAGGAACCAGCCGCTGATCGTGGTAGACGGGTTCCCGGTGAACCAGTTGCCGGACAATATGAACGACGTGGAAAAGATCGACGTGCTCAAAGACGCGGCAGCAGCGGCGATCTGGGGCGCCCGCGCTTCCAATGGCGTGATCGTCATTACCACCAAACGTGGCAAAGACGGGAAAGTCCGCATCAACTACGCCGCCAATACGTATTTCACGCAACGGCCGGATTACTCGAAGCTGCATCGCGCTTCGGCTACAGATATCCTGGATTACGACAAGGAATTGTACGATAAAGGGTATGTTTTCCCGGCGATGTTCGCGGGCGGCACCAACGGCTATTCCCCGTCTTTCGACCTGCTCCTCCGCCTCGACGCCGGCGATATCAGCCAGTCTGACTACACCCGCATGCGCGACTCCCTGGGCGGCATTTCCAACCAAAGCCAGATCCGCGACGGGCTCACCCGCACCGGCATCCGGCAGAACCATTACCTCTCGTTTTCTGGCGGTAGCGACCGGTACCGCTATATGATTTCCGGATCGTACGACAATAACAAATCGAACTTCATCGGCAACAAGGAAGAACTCTTCCAGCTCAACGCCCGCAACGATATCGAAGTAACCCGCAACTTCAGCGTGAACGTAGACATCAACGCCATTTCCGGCAGTTCGAAAGCCGCCGGGGCTTCCAATTTCGATGTCCAGCAATTGCCGCCATACCAGTTGCTGCGCGACGAACAGGGCAATTACATCCGCGAATACATCGCATTCAATAAAGGCTCCAACGACGAGATCGTAAAAATGGGGTATCTCGACAACGGCAGAAACCTCATCGAAGAATCGCTGCTGGCCGATAACCTTACCAAAAAATTCGGCATCCGCGCGAAAATTGGTGCGGCATGGAAAATCTGGAAAGGCCTGACGGTCAATTCCAGCTTCCTGTACGACCGGTTGAAATCCAGCACCAGGAAGATCACCGATAAAGACGCCTACGCCGCCCGTTCCTACATCAACCGCTACGCCAACGTGGAAAACGGGAAGGTAATTTTCAATATCCCTATCGGCAACATGCTCGACCAGTCGGAAACCTCCTACAACAACTGGGCGTGGCGCTCACAACTGAACTACTCCACGCTGATCGATTCCAAACACTTTATAAGCGCGATCGCCGGTTTCGAAATGAAGAAAAACGTCACCGACGGGTTCAGCTTCCGGAAATTCGGGTACGACGACGAGCTGCTGGCCTGGCAATACATCGATCAGAAAAAACTCGCACAGCCCGGGTTGATCTGGTGGAACGGCAGTGGACTCGCATCATTCGATCCCAACAGCCTCGACCGGTTCAGCTACAACGATGTGCGCGAACGGTCTTACTATGGGACTGCCGTGTATACTTACGACGACCGATATACCTTCACAGGAAGCTACCGGGTAGACCAGTCGAACATGTTCGGCGCCGATCCCAAATACCGCCGCACCCCGTTATGGTCTGTGGGTGGCGCGTGGAACGTGGCCGAAGAAAACTTCTTCCGCGTACCGGCCGTGAGCATGCTGAAACTCCGCGTTACCGCGGGCCTCACGGGCAACTACGACCGCGAGACTACGCCCTTGCTGGTAGCCACCCGTACCTTCCAGGCCGCCCTGGCGGATTATCGCGCACGCGTCAACTACTACAACCCGAAACTCCGCTGGGAACGCACGCGTACCATCAACGCCGGGCTTGACCTCGGTTTGCTGAAAGACAGGTTCCAGGTGTCGGTAGACGTGTACAACCGTTATGGGTACGACCTGCTCGGCAGCGTGCTGCTCGACCCTACGGTGGGCTTCAACACGTTCAAGATCAACGCATCGAAGATGACCAACAAGGGTGTAGACCTCGCTATCCAGGCCAACATTATCGACGGGAAGGGATTCCGCTGGTCGTCTCGCCTGAACGCCGGTTTCAACAAAAACAAGATCACCGACAACAAGATCCAGGATAGTAACCCTGCCATTAGCCGGGTGAGCGGCGGCGGCACGTATGTGGAAGGTTACCCGCGCGAAGCATTCTGGAGCTACCGCTGGGCGGGGCTGGACGAGCGCGGCAATCCGCTCGTGTATGGAGACAACAACGAGAAAGTGAAGCAGGCCGTGCTCTCTTCGCTGGTGAACAATGGCGTATACAGGGCGCCTTATTCAGGAGGGTTTACGAACATCTTCTATTACAAAGACATCTTTGCCAGCGCGTTCCTGACATACAATTTCGGCAACATCATCCGCCGGTATACACCGGATATGAACGGGCTCGCCTTCGGCACCAACTACGACGCACGCGTGTCTGAACGTTGGCGCAAACCGGGCGACGAAGCCGCTACCGACCTGGCTTCCATCACCCTTCCTGGGACCCGGCCGATTTCTATGACGGCCGCGAACGTGCGATCCAGTATTCGACCAACAGCGAAATGCCCGGCGCTTACATCCGTCTCCGTGAGGTGCAGCTCGGATATAAATTGCCTTCCACGCTCCTCAAGCGCAGCTTCCTGAAAAGCGTTTCCGTAGTAGCGCAGATGAACAATGTGGCGCTGTGGAAGAAAAACAAATTCGGCATCGATCCCGAAGCGGTAGATCCGGTGACGGGAACGTATTTCCTGCCTGAACCGCGCGTTACTACATTGACTTTAAGGGTTGACCTGTAAAAAATGAAGCACATGAAAAAAATCACGCTATATATCGCCGCGGCGCTTGCCCTCACGGCAGGCGGCTGCAAAAAATTCCTCGACGTTACGCCGAAAGGCAGGATCCTTCCAACTACCGTGGCGGATTATGAACTGTTCATGAACGACGTGGTGCTGGCCGATGCGGGTTACATCAGCCCGGAATTCGCGACAGACGACCTTCTTTTCAGCGAAGAAAACGCGCGGCTCGTGGCCCGCACTACCAAAATTTACCTCTGGCAGAAGGAAACGATGCTGGTGACGGAAGACGATAGCGAATGGAGCCGCATCTACACCAATGTATTCAATTGCAACCTGGTGCTCGACAAGATCGACGCGGCCACGGAAGGCACGGCGGAAGATAAAGCCCGCATCAAGGCGGAAGCCAAGATCCACCGGGCATGGGCTTTCTTCCATCTCGCCAATATCTACGGCAAGGAATACACGCCGGCTACAGCGGGCAAAGACCTGGGTACTCCCCTGCTGCTGATCCCCGACCTGGAAGCCAAAACCACCCGCGCTACGGTGCAGGCCATTTACGACCAGGTGCTCAAAGACCTGAACGACGCCCTCGCCACCGCATCGCTGCCCGACGTGGGCCGCAACTACGTGCATCCCGGGAAGGCCGCGGCCACGGCACTGATGGCCCGCGTGCAACTGTACATGGGGCATTATACCGAAGCGAAAACCTTCGCCGAAAAAGCGTTAACCTACAACGCTACACTGCTCGATCATAACACCTTCTCCTTTTCAAACCCGGCGAAGCCATACAGCGGCGTCAAAAACAAACCGGCCGCGGAACTCAACCCGGAAAACCTCTTCCCCCGCACCAACGGCCAAACCGGTACTTTCACGCGGTTCATGATCTCGCCGGAACTGCTGGGCATCATCGGCGAAAAGGACCTCCGTTACGTATTCGCATTTACCCGCATCCCGTTCTCGGCTTCCACCCCTGCCGGAGCGTTCCCGGATTATCTCCGCGGAGCCGTGAACTTCAGCATCGGCGTGCCCGAGATGATGCTCATCAAAGCCGAAGTGCTGGCCCGCAACAATCAGAAAGACGAGGCCGTGGCCCTGCTGAACACCCTTCGCCAGAAGCGCTTCAAACCCGAAGATTATGTGCCCCTCGCGGCGGCGAACGCAGACGAGGCCCTGCAACTCGTACTCCGGGAAAGAAGACTGGAACTGCTCTACAAGGGCGTTCGCCTGTTCGACCTGAAACGCCTGAACCAGGACCCGCGCTTCAAAAAAGATCTCGAGCGTACGCATAACGGCCAAACCTACCGCCTGCCCGCCGGTTCGCCGAACTACCAGATGGAGATCGCGCCGAAGATCATGCTCATCAACCCTGCCATTCTTCCCAATATCAGAAACTAACCATTCATGCCCGGGGTACACGGTGCCCCGGGCTTAACCCGTTCCCACATGAAAAAAACATGGTTCACCGCCGCCTTCCTCGCAACCGTTTCCTGCGGGTTTGCCCAGCAATTGCGGATCTCCACGCCCCTGCATGCCGACGGGTCGAAAGTGACGATCTACCGCGAATGGCCGACACGCCAGCTCATCGACACGCCACTCCTGAAAGATGGGCACATTTCCATCCTGTTGCCCGACAACGGACGGGCCGTGTATTCCGTTCAGCTGCGGAAGCCCTGGGCCAACGCTACCGTATTCTCGTCCCGCCAACCTATTGACATCGTTGTCGGGAAAGACACGCAGGTAGTCGTAAAGGGCGATGCGGTACTGCAGCAACTCGTTTCCTTCGAAAAAAGCCTCAAGCCGCTGGAAGCCGAGTGGAGCAAGCTGGGCGTGGAATACGGCAATGAGCAGGACATGGAAAAGAAACTCGCCCTCAATGCCGCCACCAACCGCATGGCCACCGAAGTGCAGGATAAGCGGCTCGCCTTTGCCCTGAAGCATTCCGGCAACCTCGCCGGTGCCTGGAGCGCTTACCAATACGCATTTGCATGGACGGATGCCTCCCTTTCCAGGCTCATCCCCTCCTTCCGCCAACAACCCTGGGCCTCGGCCACGCTGGCAAAGCTGGAAGAAAAGCAGGCAGAAGCCGCCAGCAACAACATGACCGGACAAACCGCACCGGCGTTTTCCCTGCGCTCCATCAACGGCGACCTGGTGTCGTTGGAAAGCCTGCTGGCAACTAACCGATATGTGCTGCTCGACGTATGGGCATCGTGGTGTACACCCTGCCGCGCCGGCAACCGCAAACTGGCGCCGCATTACGATGCACTGAAGAAAAAAGGCATCGAAATCGTTTCTATTTCGGTGGATGAAAAAGACGAGCTCTGGCGGAAAGCCGTAGCGGCCGATAAAATCCCCTGGCCGCAGCTGGTAACGCCGGAAGGCATGAAAAGCCCTGTTGTGGCGGCATACAAGGTAAAATCGCTGCCCGCTACCTTCCTTATCGACAAGTCCGGAAAAATTATCCGGCAGCATGTGGAATTACCTGAACTCGAAAAAATAGACTGATGCGATACGCTGTATTGTTTGCTTTGATTTTTATATGCGGGACGGGCGCTTCGGCACAACAGCTCCTCCTGAAAAACGTAACCATCATTGACGGCGATGCCGCCGTGCAACCGAGACGCGCGTCCGTGCTCATCATCAACGGCGTTATCCGGGAAATCTACACCAAAGTTCCCCGGAAACTCCCCAACACCGAAACGATCGACTGCTCCGGCCGCTTCCTCGCACCCGGCCTCACAGACGCCCACGTTCACCTGGCCACGGTGGTAGACGAAGACCTTTCCAAAGCACGGCAAGAGACCGACAGCATCGTGGGCAATATGGCCCGCCACGGCATCACGACCGTCCGCGATATGGCCGGCGACGCGCGCTACCTCGCCGCCCTGAAGCGCGACGTGCGTTCCGGCAAAACCATTGGGCCCGATATCTACTACGCAGCACAGTTTGCCGGGCCGGGATATTTTGACCTGATCCGCCGGTCGGGAAGGGACGGCGATCTCGGTAACAGCGCCTGGTACAAGGCCGTCTTTCCCGGGGTAGACCTGGCAGCGGCCATGAAAGCGGCGCGCGATGCGGGCGTTACCGGCATCAAGATCTACGCCGACCTCAGCGCCCAGCAACTCCGCGACATCACTACCGCCGCCCACCAGGCCGGCTTACAGGCCTGGAGCCACGCCGCCGTGTTCCCCTGCAAACCGGAAGTGGACGTGGAAGCAGGCGTCAACAGTATGTCGCACGCCAATGACTTCGCATTCCAGCAACTGCCCGGCGATACGCTCGAGATCGGCAAGGCCTGGGGCGCACTGTACAAAAAGGATTTCCGGCTGGATACGGTTGTCATAGAAAAACTGGTGCAACGCATGGCCGCCAAATCCATCTTCCTCGACCCCACCGTTTTCCATGCCGAAAACAACAAGATGCACAGCGCCGCCGTCGTCACCCGGATCGCACATCGCAAAGGTGTAAAAATCGTTACCGGCACCGACTGGATCTATCCCACAACCGGCGAAGTACCGCTTCTCCAGGAAATGCTGCTGCTCCAGCAAAAATGCGGGATGAATGCGGCGGAAGTCATCCAGGCGGCAACGCTGAACAGCGCGAACGTCTGTGGCCAGTACGACCGTGGCCGGGTACGCCCCGGCATGCGCGCCGACCTGCTCCTCCTCGACGCCGATCCGCTGCAAGACATTCGCGTGCTGTTCCGGCCCGTTCAGGTGTTCCTGAAAGGCAAGCCCATCCTTCAATAGATAGTGGTCAAATAAGAAAAGCCCGCCGGGATGGCGGGCTTTTTCTATGCTACTATTCAAATATTTACTGCACCGGAATAAACAGCACTGCATCCGCGATCACAACCCCATCCGCACCGTCTGTCGTGATTTCCACATATCCTTTCCCTCCTTTGGTAAGCTTCACCGTGCCCAGGTCTACCCACTCGCCCGAAGTCTGTCCTTCCACCTTCACCGCATCCGCCGCAAAATCCAACGGTTTCACGGACTTTCCGTCGGTCGACATTTTGATGCTGGTATGCTTTGCCATGTCCGCCTGTTTGGGCACATAGGAATACACCTTGTACATGCCGCTGCGCACCACTTTCGGCGTGAAGCGCACCGTGCCGGCGGCGCCATTTTCCGACACATAGGCCGACGGGCCATACGCACCGCGGTTGATCTTCTTCCAATTGCCGGTTACGGTCACCTGCTGCTGATCGTCGTTATCCACGAGGATCTCCGCCGTGGCGTTGGTAGCCAGTGGCCGCGCGCGCAGGGTTTCCCGGAGCTTGGCCACGTCTACCTGCTGCACCGTCTGCTTCGCGTCGATAGCCATGGATGCGGCGGTGGCAGCCGATTGGCCCAGCACCATGAACACAGGCTCCATGCGGATGGAACCGTAAGCGATGTGGGAGGCCGACAGGCAAATGGTCACCAGCACGTTCCCGCAATCTTCCGCTTTCGGGATGATGGAACGGTACGAAATAGGATACGGCCCGAATCCACCGATCTGCACATCGCCTTCGTTTTTCACCATACCGTCTACGATAATGCGCTGGCAGTTGTGGGAATCCATGGTGTAGGCGGCCATGCCCACGCCATCGTCGACCGTATCGCGGCCTTCGCAATTGGCCTGCGTCATCACGTAAGCGCCCACCATGCGGCGCGCTTCGCGGACGTACATCTGCGGCGACCAGTTCCCGAATTCCACATATTCATCTTTCGGATACCCCCATTGCAACATTTCCTTGCGGAGATTTTCGGGCATGCGGGGATCGTGGCCGATGAAGTACAGCAGTCCTTTATTGTACAGCTCATGCTCTTTGGTGATTTTGGCGCGGGTGGCGTAATCAGCCTCGGGATAATTCCAGTTCATACCGATCATATCGGTGGAAAAGGAACCGTTGTTGTTGATGTCTGTCTTGTGGTTGGGCATGCGGTCGAATTTGAGGATGCCGTTGAGATTGCCCGGCTTGATGCGCTCTACCACGCGCAGCAGCAGTTCGTAGCGCGTGGAGTCATAACCTTCCGGCCGGGTGATGGGCACCCTGTTTTCGGGTTGGTTGGACAGGCAGATGCGGAAATTGTACGCCTGCACTTTTTTGTCGCCCGCGCCCTGAGCCGCCAGGGGCTCGGTGCTGATGCCCCAGAGCACGCCGCTGTTGGGATCGCCGGGGGTTTTGTAGGGATCGATACCTTCGGGGAACTGGTGCTTGTCGCGCAGTTGCACACCGTTGTAGGTTTCACCGTACTGCGCGTTGGCTTCGCGGCCCACCGTGAAGGAAATGCCCGCCAGCGCGAGGAGGTCGCCTTCGTAGGAGCAGTCGATATACATTTTCGCGCGAACGGTGGAGACTTTGGGCGTTCCTCCCACGGAGGATTCCAGTTGTATTTCCGTCACCTTCCCGCCTGATTTCGTCGCTTTGGTGATACGATGGTCGTACACGATATCGAGCGCCGCTTCCTGCACGTATTGCTTAAACACTTTTTCGGCGACGGACGGTTCGAAGATCCAGGTCTCGAACTTCCCGTAATGCTTCCCGATCCTGCGGTAATAATCGCGGGAAATACCGGAGATGGCGTATTTGTTACCGATGTCGGTATAGCCCAAACCGCCGGAAGTGAGGCCGCCCAAACGCTTGCCGGGCTCGATCACCACTACGGATTTATTCAATTTCTTGGCCGTGTATGCAGCGATCACGCCGGCGGAAGAGCCGCCGTACACACAAATGTCCACTTCCCTCACCTGCTGCGCCATTACGCTGCCGGGCAATGCCAGCAGGCAATACAGTACTGTCTTTCTGATTGTTTGCATTTTACTTCAATTGGATTAGTAACCGGGATTCTGATCCTTCACGGGATCTATGGCTTTGTTATAATTCGTTTCTATTACCGGGATCGGCCAGAGCAGATGCCTGTCGGCCATCGTCTTTCCTTTCCCGGCCAGGATGACCTGTTTGGCGATGCCGAGCCGCTTCAGATCGAGCCACCGCTTCGACTCCCCGCAATTTTCATACCCGCGCTCGCGCACCACCAGGTCGATGAACGCCTGTTTGCCGCTGTAGTCTGCCAGCTTGAAATCTATCGCAGGATCGGCCGTCAGGGGATTTTTTCCGTAAGCCCTGCGGCGCACCATATTCAGTTTCTCCATCGCGTCGGCATTGGGCGCACCCGCCTGCGCCACGCATTCCGCGTAAAACAACAGGATGTCGGCATAACGGTACATGGGATAATCGTTCCCCCCGGCCGAAACCGCCTGCTTGTCCTTGAACTTCTTCAGCAGGATGGTGGTAGACCCAAGACCGAACGTTTGCGGGTACCAGTTAAATGTATAGCGCAGATCGTTCTTATCCCAGCTTTTGATGAAAGGATTTTGCTCGGAATCGCTGTAAAAAGTATAATATCCTCCCGGCGGATAAAACCCGGAATTGGGGTAATGACAGTACATGGGATATGAAAACCCTTGTCCATTAGGCACCCGCGCATATTTCAGGTAAAAAATCTCTTCCGGCGAAGTGGAAATATCCGCCCCGAAAACTTTCTCGAAATCCTCCGCGACGTCCACTTTCACGAGACTGAATTTCCCGGAATTGATGATGTTGACCGCCATGTCGCGCGCTTTATCGTACTGGTGGAGGTTCATATACACATCCGTCAGCAGCGCCCTGGCCGACGATTTCGACGGCGCGCCGCTCAGCCGCGGGTTGTCCGGCAATTTCGGTTCTGCCCATTCCAGGTCTGCCAGGATGAATGCGTACACTTGCTCCTGCGAATTGCGCGCCAGCTCCCGGTCGTTCATGTTCTTTTCGTCGCGGATTGGCACGCCGCCCCAGTTGCGGACAAGGTAGAAATAGTTGAGCGCACGCAGGAATTTCGCTTCGGCCAGGTACACGTCTACCTGCGCCGGCGACAATTTCTTCCCCAGCGGCGCCCTTTCGATGACGATGTTCGCATTGCGGATGGATTCGTAAAACGCGGCCCACATATCGCCCACGCGGGTCACGTTGGTTTGGTCGAGCCCCGTGAAATCGTTCAGCGGCGCGTGGCTGCCGCGGCCATACATATATTCGGTATAAATCTCGTGCTGGCATTCGTACAGTGCGCCGAGCGTGCTGCCGCGGCGGATGGGCACGTAAATGGCGTTGAGGCCGGCTTCCACTTCGGCGGGCGTGTTATAGAACAGTTCCGCTGCGATGGACTGCGGCTTTTCCTCGAGCGCGTCGGAACAGCCCGCCATCACCAGCATCGTTAATATCAGTATTGCAATTTGTTTCATAATGGTGGATTGGAAGATGAAAAATGATCAGAACCCGCAGCGGATGCCTACCGTCACCGATTTGCTCATCGGATAAATGGAGTAGTCGATACCTTGCGAGATGGAGTTGGAGCCGCCATAGGCGTTCACTTCCGGATCGTACCAGGAATATTTCGTGAAGGTGATGAGGTTCTGGCCGCTCACATACACCTGTGCGGAACGGAACCATTTCGCCATATTGGAAACGGGCAGATTATACGCCAGCTGGATGTTGCGGAAACGCAGGTACGAACCGTCTTCCACGAACCTGGACGACATGTTCGCCGTCAGCGTCCGCGTGATGCGGGGATATTTGGCATTGGTGTTCTGCGGCGTCCAGTGGTTGTCGTACACCTCGCGGGGCAGGTTGAGGCCCATGCCGAGGTCCAGCGCGCCTACGCGGTTCAGGTTGAACAGGTCGTTGCCCTGCGAGCCCTGGATGAAAACCGTCAGCTCAAACCCTTTATAGGAAGTCACGGAATTGAGGCCGTAGATGAAATCCGGGTTGGGATCGCCGATGAAGGTTTTATCGGCCGCGTTGATCATCCCGTCTTTGTTGATGTCTTCGTATTTGAGGTTCCCCGTTTCCGTGTACCCGATTTCCTTATAGCCGTAAAACACGCCCAGGGGCTTGCCTTCGCGGAGAATATTGATGAAATCCTGTACGGAACCGGTGTAGAACGTTTCGCCGTTGATGTCCTGCCCGTTATACAGCTTCAGTACCTTGTTCCGGTTCAAGCCGAGGTTGGCGCTGAGGTTCCACGACACTTCGCGCGCCTGGAACAGGTTCGCTTCCACTCCGATCTCGAAACCCTTGTTCTCGATCTCGCCTACATTCTGCACGGTGGTGGCATAGCCCATCGAAACGGGCAGCTTCACGTTGTTGAGCAGGTCGCGGGTCTTTTTGTGATACACGTCGAAGGTGACGCGCAGGTTGTTTTTCAGGAATGCCGCATCAACGCCCATGTCTGCCTGGCGCGTCACTTCCCAGCGGAGATCCCCCGGGAGCGTGGCCCCTGGCGCAAATCCGATCCCCAGTTGATCGCCGAAAATGGTATTGAGCGACCCGAGCTGGCGCAGTGTGGAGTACGGCCCGATAGACGGGTTGCCCGACAATCCCCAGCTGGCCCGCACTTTCAGATCGGAGATAACTTTGGAGCGTTTCAGGAACGGTTCGTTGGAAGCCTTCCAGGCGATGGCGGCCGACGGGAAATTCTCCCACTGCTGCCCGTCGGAATAGCGGGAAGAACCATCTCTGCGGATGCTCGCCGTCAGCAGGTATTTATCCTGGAAGGAATAGTTCACGCGGCCGAGGTACGACAGCAGCGCCCATTTCGCGTAGCCGGAAGCAGGGATACCCGGCGTAAGGGCGCCCTGCAGGTTCCCCGTGTTCACCACATTGGAAAGGAACCCCGTCCCGGAACCGTTCATGCTCGTCGAAATCTTGTCCTGGTAAGTAAAACCCGCCATGGCCGTAATGGAATGATCGCCGAAGGTGTTGGTATATGTTGCCACGTTCTCGTTCAGCAGGCTCGTGTATTGCGATGTATACACCGCAGCATTGCCGACGTTGTTCGTCGTAGGCTCGATGTTCTGGAACTGGTCTGTCCGGTCGTTCAGATTGTCTATCCCGCCGGAAATGCGGATGGAAAGGCCTTTCATCGGTTTGATGGTCAGCGCCGCATTGGCCAGCACGCGATCGCCCTGGATTTTGTCTGTCCGTTCATTGATGAAAACGAGCGGATTGATAATTACGTTCGAGATAAAGGGATACGCCGTATTCAGGCGGCGGTAACTGCCGTCTGGCAGATAAGGCGAAAGCGAAGGCGGCGCCATGAGCATGCCCGAGATCAGGTCGCTCCCGCGGTTGCCGAGCCCGGAATTCTGGCGGGCGCTGTTGAGGCGTGTGAGTATCGTGTTGACAGACACGCTGAAAACCTTGCTGATATCGTGCTCGATGTTACCGCGGAGGTTATACCGTTTATAGTCGCTCGTTTTCACGATCCCGTCTTGCAGGAACGCGGAGCCAGACAGCGAGAAGCGGGTTTTATCCGTTCCGCCGTTGACCGTGGCGCTGAAATTGTAGATCGGCGCGGTGCGCAGCACGATGTCTTGCCAGTCGGTACCGGGATTTTTACTCAGGCTGTCGATATGCGCTGGTGTGAAATATTCCGCCACACCATCATTACGCGCCTGTTCGTTATACAGGAGCGCATATTCGCGGGCGTTCATGAGATCCATTTTTTTGGAAACGAACTGCCAGGTGTATCCCGCGTCGATGTCCACTTTCGTCCGTTCGCCTTTACGGCCGCCTTTGGTGGTGATCATCACCACGCCGTTGGCGCCGCGGGAACCATATATAGCGGTGGAGGATGCGTCTTTGAGGATTTCCATCGACTCGATATCCGCATTTTGCAGGAAAGTAGGATTGCCGTCGTACGGGAAACCATCGATTACATACAGCGGTTCGTTGCCACCGAGGATGGAGTTGGTGCCGCGGATGCGGACGGAAACCCCGCCGCCCGGGGAGCCACCGTTCTGGATCACGCGAACGCCTGCCGCACGGCCGTTGAGCGCCTGCATGATATTGGTGGACGGGAACGCGTTGATTTCTTTGGACTTCACCTGGCTGAGGGAACCGGTAAGGTCGCTCTTGCGGACGGTGCCGTAGCCCACTACCACGAACTCGTCTGCACTGGCGGCCTGCGCCGTGAGGGTGAATTGCATGGGCTGCTCGATCAGCGCGGTTTTCTCGGCGCTTTTAAACCCGATGTACGTGACTTCGATCACGGTGCCCCGCGCCACGCGCAGCTTGAAATAGCCTTCGGCGTCGGTTACCGTGCCCTGGGAACCACTGCCCTTCACGGCCACCGTGGCTCCGGGGAGCGGCGAGCCGTCGACGTCGAGCACGCGGCCGGTGATATTGAGCATCGTATCCTGTACGAACACTTTTACGGGAGACAAGGGCGAGAAAACGGTCCGCCGTTCCTTGATGACGATATTTTTCCCGATGATCGAATAGGAAAGCGGCTGGTCTTTGAGCACCAGTTCCACGGCTTCCTCCAGCGGAAGGTTGCTCGCCTTCACGTTGATGCGCGGTGCTTTGTCGATCAGCAGATGATCATAAAAAAATACATAGCCTGTTTGTTTTTCGATCGTCCGGAAGAGTTTTTCGAGAGAGGCGTTCTTTTCCGAAAGCGAGACCTGCTGCGCCAGGCTTTTTGCGCTCACCTGCAGGCACGCAGCGAATAGCAAAATTGCGGAAAACTTCATACACAACAGCGTTTTGTAAATCCATCGCCGCGTAAAATACCGCGTACAAATAGCACTAATTTGCATAATTTTGGTTTGTTAGGGTAATAAAAATCCCGCCTGGCTGAAAGGCCAGGAACGTGGAATGCCGTGGAAATCCATTTGTCATGGTTTGCCCTTACATCCTTGCCGGCCCCGACTGCCATCGGGTCCGGTTTTTTTATGGGCGAAACCGTTTACGGAGAGATTATGTCGGTTTTTTCTTCATAACGATTTTAACGGTGGAATGATGATTGATGATTATGGTATAACGATGATCTTTTTCCCTTCTATCCTGAACCGGATGCCACTGAGCTCCAGTATTTTCAATACATCCTTCACACTGCTGCTCCGCTCGATCTTACCGCCGAATTCCCGGTCGGGAACAGCGCCTTCATAGGAAATTTCCGCGTCGTACCACCGCCCCACCTGGCGCATGACGCCGGGCAGCGATTCGTGGTTGAAATGGAAATACCCGTTCTTCCAGGCCACCGCTTCCTCCACGTCTACCCCATCCTGGATGCTCATGTTCCCTGCGGGATGGGCGGTAACCTGCTGGCCGGGGCGCATGTCCAGCGAATGCCCGCCCTGGTTCACTTTCACGGCGCCTTCGAGCAGGGTGGTCCGCACGGTGGCTTCATCTTCATACGCCATCACGTTGAAATGCGTGCCCAACACCTGCACCGTCATGTCTTTCACCTGCACGCGGAACGGCTGCTGCACGTTCTTCGCGATCTCGAAATACGCCTCGCCGCGAAGCTCCACCACGCGCTCCTTTCCGTTGAAGGCCGTCGGGAACCGCAGCGACGATGCGGCATTCAGCCAAACGGACGAGCCATCGGGCAGGATGATGCGGAATTGTCCGCCGCGGGGCGTGGCCAGGGTGTTGTAGGTCACGTCTCCCTGCGCGCCGGCGCCCTGGTAGGCCAGTTGCCCGCTGTCCAGCTTGATGACCTGCACGTTGCCCTGGCTGGCGATGGCGCCATTGCCGGCCGTATCCAGCGTGATGGCCTGGCCGCCCGCGAGGTACAGCACGGCTTTGTTGCCGCCGGGGACCACCTGCAGCTGGGCTTCCCCGTCTGCCACGAGGGGTTTGGGCCCGGAAGTGCGCATCCAGAAAAACCCGACGGCCGCGATCGCCAGTACGGCCGCCGCAGCCCAAACGGGGCGCAGTTTCCGGACGATGGATCGCTGCGGAACGGGTTTGCCGGTACCGGAAAGGATGCGGTGGCGGATGGCGTCCATCCGCGCGGGGTCTGCCTGGCCGTGCGCAGACTTGTCGCGCAGCATGCCGCCCACAGCCTGCTCCCATTGCCGGCGCATGTCCGGATCGCCGAGCGAGTCCAGCAGCCGGGAAGCCTCTTCCTGGCTCAGTTCTTCGTTCAGGTAACGTTTGAGTAAGTTGGAAAATGTCTGTTTGTCCATAACGTGCGATCGGGTTGCCGGCAGGGCCGGGCCGTATGGTAAAGACGCACAGCTCCGCGAAAGGGAGGTGCCGGGAGCAAAAAAATTTCAGGAAAGGAAAATCAGCGCCCAAAGCGCGCCCATGGCTCCGGAGGGATGGTTGGAAAGGGTTTTGCGCAGCGTGGCGATGGCCTGCACGATATAACTTTTAATGGTGATCCGCGAAACGCCCATGGTGGTAGCGATCTCTTCGTGCCGCATCCCTTCGAACCGGCTGAGGGTGAACGCCCGCTGCTGTTGCGGCGGCAGTTGCCGGATGGCGGTCATCACACATTGTTCCAGTTCGCGGAATTCCGCCGCATGATCGGCCTGCTGCCCGCCGCCTTCGTGGAGGAACTGAAGCACATATCGCCGGTAAGCATCCCCCGAAGCGAGTTTGCGGAAACGGGTGTAGATGAGGTTACGGGCCGTGATGAAAAGATATCCTTCCAGCCGCGCCACTTCCGGCAGCTCTGCCCGTTTTTCCCATAAAATGGTGAACACGTCCTGCGCGATGTCTTCCGCCATGGAGGCCGATTTGGTGAGGGCCAGCGAGGTGGAGTAAACGGCATCCCAATACCGGTCGAACAGCGTGCGGAACGCGCCTTCGTCGCCACGGGCAAGCCCGCGCAGCATTTCGCTATCGCTATGTGGAATTTCGTGCATGACCGGAAAAAGAAATTGGCTGATAAACCGTCGAAATAAAATTAGTAAAAATTCCGAAGCCACAAATTATTAAAGCCCCGGCAAAAAACCGGGGCTATGTGCAATATGCGGGACCGTTCCCAAATTCGATCAGGAATAGCGGGAAGCGGCGTAAAAATGCTATCTGCGGTTGACGGTCACTTTCAAAAATGTGGCGGGGATCAGCGTGGTGCCGGCGGAGCCGCTTTCGTTCTTGTCGTTGAACAAGGTTTCCAGTTCCTGCTGCAGTTCGGCCGATTTCCCGTTTTTTTCCGCGGCTTCGTAGGCATTCATGGTGGGGCCGTAAAACTGGCGGAAGCGGTCGAGGAATTCGGCGGGCGAACAATCGATCCCGAAATGGAAGGTTTCCCTTTCGAAGGAAATATCGTCCTTAGACACGCCGGCGTTCACGAAACGCTGTGTCACATGATCTTCCACGCCCCAGAGCATCGGGCTCACGAAACCCTCGGGCGGCGGCGGTGTGTAGGCGGAACTGATCTTCAGTATCTGCGCCACGAGTGTCGGATCTCCCGGGATCCAGTTGCCCATCACGATGCGGCCGCCGGGCCGGGTCACGCGCACCAGCTCGCTGGCCACGTCTTGCGGCCTGGGTGCGAACATGGCGCCGAAAATGCTCACGGCCAGGTCGAACTGCTGATCGCCGATGCCCTCCAGGTTGGTGGCATCGCCTTCGCGGAACTCAATATTGGCGAGCTTCTCCGCCTCGGCACGCCGCTTTCCGGCCGCCACCAGGTTGCTGGCGATATCTACACCGAGCACATCCGCGCCCAGCTTCGCTTCGGGAATGGCCGTGGTACCGTCGCCACAGCCGAGGTCCAGCACTTTCATGCCCGGGGAAACACCCAGCCGGGATACAAGCGCCGCTCCGCTTTCGCGCATGCTCTCCGCAATTTTAGTGAAATCGCCTTTCTCCCATAACGCTTTGTTTGGATTCATTTTGATTGGATTTTAACATGAAAAAATTCGTGTCGCCACGATTGGGGTTTATTAAATGTGTATTATTTGGGGTGATGTTGACAAATGTGAAATTAACTACAAACAGGCGTCGGGACATGACTTCCGGGTCCAAAGATTTGACTTAAAAGCTCAGCTGCGGGGAATTCCGGAATTTCCCTAAATTTAAGGATAATTATGCTCAACTTCTTTGAACGCGTATTGCAGCATCCCCAATTTTACCGCCAGTTCACCTGCGGCCAATCGCTCATTACCGCCTTCAACTGCCCCATGGAAGCCCGGCTCATGCAATCCCGCTTCGCGGACTTATGGACGCAGTACAATTATCTGTTTTATGTAATCGACGGAGAGAAAACGTGGCACACCGCCAAGGGGGCGTATCATATCGGGAAAGACAGCTGCGTATTCGTCCGCAAAGGCGGGTTTATCCTCGAGCAGATCATGGACACCGGTTTTTGTGTGGTCCTGTTCTTCATCCCAGACGCGTTCATCTGCGAAACCCTCCAGGCCCGGTCCAAACCGCTGGCCGCGCACCAGCGCCACTATGAGCCGGTCATGCTTCTGGAATCCAGCGAAAAACTGAAAGGCTTCTTCCTGTCCATGTCTGCCTATTTCGCCGAAAAGCAGGATCCCGACCCTTCGCTCCTGGAACTCAAATTCCGCGAGCTGGTGCTCAACATCGCAGACAATCCCGTCAACCAGGAACTGCTTTCCTATTTCTGCTCCCTCATGCACGAACCGCGCGGCATTCAGCTGGAACGCGTCATGGAAGACAATTTCTGCTTCAACCTGAAACTGGATATTTACGCCGAACTGAGCAACCGTAGCCTCTCGGCGTTCAAAAGGGATTTCGAAAAAACCTTCGGCACCACGCCCGGCAAATGGCTGCTGGAAAAACGTTTGCAACATGCGCGCATCCTCCTGAACAACCGCGACAAATCCGTTTCCGACGCCGCTTTCGAAAGCGGGTTCGAAAGCCCTTCGCATTTCAGCCGCGCTTTCAAATCGCGCTTCGGCCAATCGCCCGCTACCTTGAAAGGGAATGCTTCGTAAACCCGTACCGGAAAACCATTTATCTGACAATATGCTTATGCGCAACCTGACTATTATTTTCCTGCTCATCATCAGCAGCACACTATCCGCCACCTCACAATCCATTCCGCCCGGCATGAACGGCGTGCCGGCCTGGTTCTCCGCGTGGGACTTCGTTTGCGGCCACAAATTCGGCTCATCTCCCGAAACGCCCGTCATCTTCCTGTACGACGATTCCTTGTATTATTCGACTGCCCCCGTAGCCGCTACGGACAAGCGTTTCCATTGCCCCGGCCCCGGCGGCAAAACGCTGGAATGGTATACCGGCGCGCATCATGGAACGTTGCGCATCCCCGATGGACAGCTGGTGCCGCTGGGGCTCATGTCTTTCGCCGCGGCAGATTCGGCCGGTCATCCGTTCTTCGTGATGGCCGTTCCCGGTTTCTGGGAAAAAGCCGGTGTGCAAAGTAAAGAGCTGGGGCTGGACAAGCTCGTCACGGCCGTGTTCCTCCACGAATTCGCGCATACCCGCCAGCAGCGGGGAATGGGCGCTACGGTAACCGCCATCGAACAGCAACATCCGTTCAAAGATCCGCCACTGTCAGACGATATCGTGCAGCATACGTTTTCCAAAGACAGCGTGTATACCGACGGCTGGCGAAAGGAAACCGACCTGTTTTACCAGGCCGCATTCCACACCGATAAACAGGCCAGGAAAAAACTGACCTGCGATGCGCTGCGGATGTTGCACGAGCGGCAGGCCCGTTATTTCACGGGCGACAAAAAGATTTTACGTGAGCTGGACGATATTTTCCTGACGATGGAAGGATTGGGGCAATTTTCGGGGCTATACTGGCTGCAACATCCGGCTGGCGGAGGTTTTACATACGACGTCGCCGTGGAAGGGATGCGGCGGAAGCGGAATCAATGGTCGCAGGAGGAAGGGCTCGCCATGTTCCTCGTCCTCGATCGGCTCGATGTTGAAAAATGGCCGCGGCAGGTGTTGGCCGACGAGCCGGAAACGATCGTGCAATTATTGCATTCGGCATGCGGATGCCCTTAGAAAACGAAAGCGGGAAGCCAGGCTTCCCGCTTTTTGTTTATGCGAATTTTTTAGTGTCGAGGTAGCGATGGCTTTGTTCGATGCTTTTGAAGATATCGCCCTTGCTTTCGTCCTGCTCTACGAACCATTCCTTCATGCCCGCTTTTTTGCGCGCGGCGAAAATGCGGTCGAAATCGATGGAACCGTTGCCTACTTCCGTAATGTCTTCCGAACCTTTTTCGAGGTCTTTCACGTGCCACAGCGGGAAGCGGCCAGGGTACCTTTCGAACCAGGACACGGGGTCCTGCTTCGCTTTTACCGCCCAGTAGAGGTCCATTTCCATGTTCATCATGGCCGGATCGGTGTTTTTGAGGAGGTATTCGTATAAGAGGGAGTCGTTATATTTTTCGAATTCGAAATCGTGGTTGTGATAGGCGAACTGGATGCCGGCGGATTTGGTTTTCTCACCGGATTTGTTCAGCAGATCGGGCAGTTTCGCGTAGAATTCGCCGGTCCTTTCTTCGGGGAAGAGGTAAGCGCAGGCCATATATTTTGCGCCGATGGCGTGCATATCCTCTACGGCTTTATCCCAGCCGTCGAGCAGCGTGCCTTTCATTTTCATAGCGTGGCCGGGCAGATGGTGCGAGCTCCGGACCTGCATGCCCGTTCCCGACAAAATGGATTTGAATTCCGACACGCTTTTTCCGAAGAAAGTGCCGTTGTAGCCGTAAATCTCCAGTTTGTTGTACCCGAGTTTGGCCAGGCGTTCCAGGGTGCCGGGGAGGTCTTTCGCTACCGCATCTCTCACCGTATACAGCTGGATGCCCAGTTTTTTGGAGGCCGATGGGCTGGCCCAGAGGGAGGAGGTCGACAGTCCGGCTGCGCCGATCGCCAGCGATTTGATAAAATTTCTTCTTTGCATGTAGAGTAGATATGATTTGGGTGATGATAGACGCCGGGCCCACTGTTCAGACCCGATCCACATGCAATGATAGAAAAAACCCCTTGTATTTGGCGAGGTAAATCCCTGCAGACCAGGATTAAATATTTTTTCAAGGGCATCCGGGCAGGAAAGCATCTTTTCAACACCTTTTGCGAAAAAACGAAATACAGCGCGCGCTTTCGCCGATTGACGGAATCCAGCGGAGGGAAAAACCCTCCCGTTTTCATGAATGATTCTCAATCAATTATTTAGGGCATTGGCCTGCCGCTTGCAAAATAACGGCAAACTTCAAAGTATGTCTATCATGAAACAAACCCTCGCCGCCGCGTTCCTTTCCGCGGCCGCATTTTTGGCCCCATCGCAAGACGCGCAGGCCCAGGCTGCCCCCAAAGGCGTAAAAAACATCGTGCTCGTACATGGCGCCTTCGCCGACGGTTCCAGCTGGGCTAAAGTGATCCCCGGGCTGCAGGCCGCCGGGATGAACGTGATCGCCGTGCAAAACCCGCTCACTTCCCTGGAAGACGACGTAGCCGCCACGAAAAGGGCCATCGCATTGATGGACGGGCCGGTACTCCTTGTAGGCCACTCCTACGGCGGCATGGTGATCACCGAAGCCGGCAACGACCCCAAAGTGGCCGGGCTCGTATATGTGTGCGCGCTCATTCCGAACGATGGACAATCCGCCACCGATGTAGGAGCTGCCTTCCCCACCGCACCCGGCAACGCCGAGATCAGGCCCGATGCGGAAGGGTTTCTCAGCCTCACCCGCAAAGGCATCCGCGAACATTTCGCGCAAGACCTTCCCATGCAGGAACGCGACGTGATCTTCGCCACACAAACGCCCTGGGCAACCAAAGCCACCGTCACCAAAATCTCCACCGCCGCCTGGAAATCCAAACCCTCCTGGGCTATCATCGGCACCGAAGACCATATGGTGACGCCTCCGCTGGCAAGGGCCGAAGCGAAAATGATCAAGGCCAAAACCACCGAACTGAAAGCAAGCCACATACCCATGGTGTCTTTGCCCAAAAAAGTAACCGACATTATCCTGGGCGCCGCCCGGGAACTGTAACCGGATTGCATCGTCCCCATAGCGTGTACATGGATAAACCCGGGCCGTCGTGCCCGGGTTTATCGTTTTTTGGGGGATAAACAACGAATTCCATCATACTGATTGTCAACAACTTCGCATTAACGCATAATTTTTCAGCCTGAATTTGTCCAATTATGAATTCCCGATTGTTTTTAGAACGAGACCCATGATTTAAAACATCAAAATCTGTCCATTAGCATGAAGACTTCAACTACCAACACCGCCGCTCCCGCCCGAAAAACCATGATGGTAGCCGGCTACACGAACGAACGCCCGCATTTCCCCGATTTGGGCAATATTACCGAAGCGCGCGAGAAACGCTTCCTCCTTGATTTTTGCAGCGAGATCGCGGCCGCCCGGTCGCGGGCCGATCTCTCCCGCGCTTTGCGCAACGGACTGAAAAGGATTCCGTCGGCCGGAGGGTTCGTCGTCCAGCAGGTCCAAAACGATCAGACAACCACCAATTTCATATATGACGAATCGCTCGAAACCGTCGACGCCGCGCTGGTCCGGGAACTGGCAACGGCGAAACTGCCCCTCCGCGACGGGTTGCAGGACCGTGTATTGCAGAGCGAAATCCCATTGTTGTTCAGCGTCAACACGGAAATCGCGCGGGGTAACGATGCGCCGTATCTGCGGATATGGAAGAAAGCGGGGATCAATATCGTGACGGGAACGGCGCTGCGGACGGGAGACCATCAGCACGGCATACTCTGGTTGGGCGTTGCGGACATCGATATCCCGCTGCTGCAGGGGATTAGTGCGCACGTTTCCATCGCCATGTCCAACATCATCGCCCACGAAGAGCTGGTGCGCCGGGAAAGGGAAGCCGCTTTCCTGCACGCGTTCAGCCGCGACATTGCCGCCATCCGCACCAAAGCCGATCTCCAATCCGCGATCTCCCATGTGTTACATAACGTCCTCAACATCCGGCTGGCCGTCATCCGGACCATCGACGAAGACGGCGCAACCCTGTCTCCTTACCTATTCGACGAAAGCATGGTGGGCGACCAGGTGGAATGGTTCCGTTCGCTGATAGCGCGGAAAATAGACATCCACCACCCGCTGTCCGCACTTGTGTTGCAAAACGACGGGCCGGTCGTATTTAACGTTTCGGAGGAAGCGGCCAAAGGAGATGAAGAGCCGATTGTCCGTTTCTGGGAGTCTTTGGGGATGGAGCAGGCGTTCGGCGTGCCCCTTCGCATGGGCGACACCAATATCGGCACGCTCTGGCTGTTGACCAACGATGTGAATATGCCCGTCCTCAACAGCATTTGCGCGCAGATTTCCATCGCCATTTCCAATATGCTGGCGAACGGGAAAATATTGGCTTACAAGCAGCAACTGGAGAACGGAAGCGATTACCTGCGCGAACAGATCAAAACGATCTACAATTTTTCCGGGATCGTAGGCAGCGGTGCGCAGATGCAAAAAGTCTACCGCCTCATCACACAGGTGGCGGCATCATCGTCGACCGTACTGTTGACCGGCGAAACGGGAACCGGCAAAGAGCTCATCGCCCGGGCGATCCACAACGCATCGCCCCGGAAAAACAGGCTCATGGTGAAAGTGAATTGTGCCGCGCTGCCGCCGCACCTCATCGAAAGTGAATTGTTCGGGCATGAAAAAGGTGCGTTCACGGGAGCGATAGACAGGCGCATCGGGAAGTTCGAACTGGCCGCCAACAGCACGCTCTTCCTCGACGAGATCGGGGAAATGCCGCTGGAATTGCAGGTAAAACTGCTCCGCGTGCTGCAGGAACGGGAACTGGAAAGAGTGGGCGGAAAGGCGACGATCAAGGTGGACGTGCGCATCATCGCCGCCACCAACCGTAACCTGGAAGCGGAAGTGCGGGCCGGAAGGTTCCGCGCCGATTTATTTTACCGCCTCAACGTATTCCCCATCCACCTGCCGCCGCTGCGGGAACGGGTGGAAGACATCGAGCCCCTGGCCAACGCGTTCATCACAAAATTCAGCAAGCACATTGGCAAAAGGATCAGCGGCATTTCCGCCAAAGTGTTGAAAGAACTCAAAAGCTACCATTGGCCCGGCAACGTCAGAGAACTGGAACACCAGGTCGAACGCGCCATTCTCCTCAGTGAAGATGCCACCATACGAGAAGTGCATCTGCCCGATCGCACGCGGCCGGAAAACGACGATGCGCTCCCGTCCGCAGCTTTTCCCCAAACACTGGAACAGATCGAAAAATCGTATATCATCGAAGTCCTGAAACGCTGCGGCGGCAAGATTTCCGGCGTGGGCGGCGCAGCGGAGGCCCTCGAGATCCCCGGCACCACGCTGCATTCCAAAATGAAAAAACTCGGCATCCTCAAAGCGGATTACTTCAATATTTAAAACCCGCACAAACGAAACACCGGCCGGAACTTTCGCAGTTCCGGCTTTTTCATGCGCAACATCCACTGCATTTCGTGAAACATCCCGCTTTCCGCTGAATAACGTCAATGAAAAACACTTCAAAACAATACATCAATTTAATTATCAACACTTTATACCAATGGCATCTCGATTGCCTGAAAGCATGCATCCCGGCATGGCACACGCAAAAACCGGTAGCGACACAAATACAAACATCAAAATATCAACATATGAAAATCGTAGTAATCGGCGGGACCGGACTAATCGGTTCCAAAACCGTGGAACGCCTGCGCAAGGAAGGCCACGAAGTGATCGCAGCATCGCCCGCATCGGGCGTGAACACCATCACCGGCGAAGGGCTTTCCGAATGCCTGAAAGGCGCAGACGTGGTGATCGACGTAGCGAATTCGCCTTCTTTCGATGACGGCCCCGTGATGGAATTTTTCCAGACCTCAGGCCGTAACCTGCTGACCGCCGAAGCGAAAGCGGGAGTGAAACATCATATCGCGTTGTCGGTAGTGGGAACCGAAAGACTGCAGGAAAGCGGCTATTTCCGCGCCAAAGCCGCGCAGGAAGACCTGATCAAAAAATCCGGCATTCCCTACTCCATCGTCCACTCCACCCAGTTCTTCGAATTCCTCGGCGGCATCGTAGCATCTGCGGCGAAGGGCGAGAACATCCATCTTTCCCCGGCTTCCATCCAGCCCATCGCGTCTGACGACGTAGCTGCGGCGATGGCAGACGTGGCCACCGGCGCGCCGATCAATGGAACCCTGGAAATCGCAGGCCCCGAAAAAGTAAGCCTTTCCTCGCTGGCCGCGCGTTACCTCCGCGAAGTCGACGATCCGCGTACGGTGGTTTCCGACGTGAACGCAAAATATTTCGGTGCCGTGCTGAACGACCAATCGCTCGTTCCCGGCCCCAACCCGCGCATCGGCCGTACCGACTTCGGTACCTGGTTCGCCACGCGCCCGGTGAAGAATTAGGGTGTAAAGGTTGTACCCGGTGCTGATTGTAACGAAGATGACGGGTGTCAGCTCGCTGTGGCTGTTGTAACTGGCATGCGCTTTCCACCCGTTCGCGCATGGAGCCCACCTAACGCCGGCGCGGCCCGTATCCGCGACATCCGGTCAACAACGCAGCGACACACCAGCACCCCGTACACCACTGCCCATCATCCATCCCAACATCATTCAGTCATTTATAAACATCAATAAACATGCAAGAGTTCCTCCTCGTGATCCACAGAGATCTGACCAGCGCCCATCCCAAACCCAGCCCCGACCAGATGAAAGAAGCCCTCAAACCTTACCAGGAATGGGTGGCGGGCATCGCCGCGCAAGACAGACTGGTAGCGCCTCCCAAACGTTGGGACGTAGACGGAAGGGTGATCCGGTTCGATAAACAGCAAGAACAGATTCAGACCGGCCCCTATGCGGAAGGCAAGGAATCCATCGGCGGACTTTTCCTCATCAAGGCGAAAGATTACGACGAAGCCGTTGCCCTCGCCAAAGGCTGCCCCATCATCCAGTACGGCGCCATCGTGGAAGTACGCATGGCCATCCCGCCGGTTGCTTAACCCGGCCGGCAAACCGAACGAGAAAAGCCTTTGCAAAACGCAAAGGCTTTTTCATTTCCATAAGCACCATTCAAATTAAGCTCCTGATATAAAACACGACCGGCATCGACGCGAAAGCGATGGGAATGATGACCGCAAACACCCAAACGCCGATCCACCTTATCATCGGAGTGTATTTTCCATGCGCGATCCCGGCAGACTGAAACGCGCTCTGGAAGCCATGATACAAATGATACGACACCGCCACCATCGCAAAAAGGTACAGCAGCACATACCATAGCAGGCTGAAACTTTCGGTCACGATCCCGTACAGGTCTTTCACCCGCACGATCTCCGTATCGCCTTCCGTCAGCACTGCATATTCGAAATGCGGCGAGGCGGGATAGTACGTGGTGGAAGTGATGCGCCCGTCTGTAAGGTTTTTCCGGTATTCGCGGTACGTCCCTTTCGTGAACATGTACCGGCCCCAGAAATTGCTCATGTGGATGACGAGGAACAGGAAAATGATGCTTCCCAGCAAGCCCATGTTCAGCGAAGCCCAGCTGGATTTTGCTTTCGAAGGAACGGCGTATTTCACCGGCCGCGCCCGCCGGTTCTTCAGGGTTTGCACGATCGCATACCACGCATGGATGAGGATGCAGGCATAAAGGACGTACGCGATGGCCGTCACAGGCGGGAAATGCGTCATGAAATGCGCGTAGATGTTGAAGGTGTAGCCCCCGTCTCCCGCAAACAGCGTAAGATTGCCGCCCAGGTGCACGATGAGGAAAAGGCAAAGGAACAGTCCTGTCATGGACATGATCAGCTTTCTCCCCAAAGACGAGCGGAACAGTAATTTAAAACTCATCATGGTAATTCTGGTTGTGGAACAGCCGCCTCAGCCCCGGTTTTCGCGGTTCCCCGGCCGGAAGATCAGGCGCAGGGCCTGGTCGCGGGTAGCGTAGGCAACGGCCCAGTTATACAGCGTTTTGATTTTGTTGTTGTAATTGACGAGCGACATGACGTGGATGAAAAGCCATCCCAGCAAACCGATCAGTCCACCCAGATGCAGCTTGTGCCGGAAAAGGTCTGCCACGGCGAATTGCCGCCCGATGATCGCCATATCTCCCCGGTCGAAATACCGGAAAGGCTGCATGGGCTTCCCTTTCGCCAGGCGCAACAGGTTCTTCGCCAGCGTTTTCCCCTGCTGGATGGCGGGTTGCGCCACCTGCGGGTGACCGTCGGGATACCGGTCGTCCGTAAACTGGATGCTGATATCGCCGATGGCGAAAATGTCGGTATATCCTTTCACTTTATTGAATGCATCGGTGATCATCCTTTTTCCCCTTCCGATACTTTCCGGGGCAATGCCGTTGAAGGAGTTGGCGACTACGCCCGCGGCCCAGATCAGGGTGCCGGCTTCGATGGCAGTACCGTCAGACAATTCCACGCTGCCGTTGCGGAAATCCTTTACCTGTGTGTTCAGCTTCACGTGCACGCCCAGTTTGTTCAGCGTCTTAAACGCCGCCACATGGGTTTTGGCGCTCATGGGCGCCAGCAGGTTCGGCGCGCCGTCTATCACATGGATGTTTACCGGTGCTTTGGCCAGGGTAGGATAATCGTTGCCGAGGATGTATTTCTTCGTTTCCGCGAGCATGCCGGCCACTTCCACGCCGGTGGGGCCGCCGCCGGCGATCACGACCGTCAGCATGCGCCGGCGCGCTTCAGGATCGGTTTCGAGCGAGGCTTTTTCGAGGTTTTTCAGCAGTTCGTTGCGCAGGAACAGCGCATCATCGATCCCCTTCAGCGAAAACGAATGCTGGCGGATGTTTTCGTTGCCGAAGAAATTCGTTTTCGATCCGGCGGCGAATACCAGGATGTCGTAAGTCAGTTCGGAACCATCGCCCAGATGAAGTCTTTTCCCGGCGGTGTCTACATCGTTTACCGTTGCCATCCGGAACGCGACGTTCTTTCGGCGGAACAGCCGGCGGAAAGGATAACTGATGCTCGAAGGCTCCAGGAAGCTGGTGGCCACCTGGTAGAGCAAGGGCGTAAAATAATTGTAGTTGTTCCTGTCTACGACCGTGATATCGTAAAACTTGTTCCTGTAGAGGCGTTTCACGAAATTCAGTCCGGCGAACCCGCCGCCGATGACGACTATATGCAATTTATCTTTCATGGTCTTATGTTTTTGCCGGAGCAAAGCATGGGCATCCCGGGCCATGGTGGCCGGTTGCGGTTTGTGCGAAAAACGTACATGGAAAGGGAGATCAGCGGCCCGGGAGCGCCTTCAGCTCCGCGATGTATTTTTCCATCGCGGCGATGCCCGCGGGCGTGTGCGCCAGTTGCAGCGCCGATCCATAATGCTGCAGCGCCTTTGCGTCGTTGATGCCGGTATACAGATTGCCGAGCAGCGCGTAATAAAAATGATTGTCTGTCAGCGCCAGTTTCTCTGCTTCCCGGATGGCTGCAGGTTTCCCTTTTACCTGCGCGATGGCGTACGTCCGGTTGAGCGCGGCCATGGGTGAGTATTGCAGGATAAGCAGCTGGTTATAGAGGTCGAGGATATTCTCCCATTTCTCCCGGTCGTCTGCCTTATGCGTATGCCACCAGGCGATGGCGGCTTCCAGGTGGTACGTACTGAGATTGGGGACGGTGGCGGCCTGGTAGAGATAATATTCTCCTTTTTCGATCAGTTCGCGGTTCCACAGGCTTTCATCCTGCTCCTGGTACAGCACCATTTCCCCGCGTTCGCTCACGCGCGCGTCGAACCGCGATGCGTGGAAGCACATGAGCGCCATGAGGGCGTTCACGGCCGGGAGGTCGGTCTGCGGCGATTCCAGCAACAGGTAGCAAAGCCGCATGGCTTCCACACAAAGGTCGCGGCGCAGCACCATATCGTGCGACGAAGAAAAATATCCTTCCGAAAACAGCAGGTAAATCGTTTTCAGCACCACATCTATCCGGTCGTTGATTTCTGAAACGGTGGGCTGGCGGATGGCGAGCCCGGCTTCTTTCAGTTTTTCCTTCCCTCTGCTCAGCCGTTTGTAAATAACGGCGGGTGTGGTGAGATAGGCGTCGGCGATCTCCTGCGCACCGAATCCGCAGAGCAGGCTCAATGCAAGCGCCACCTGCGATTCCGGCGGAATGGAAGGGTGGCAGACAGTGAACATCATGGCGAGCTGACTGTCTGACACGTTCCTTTCCGATAAATCGATCTCCAGCATTTCCCCTTCGGGCGTTCCGCGCTTGAGATCGGTGAGCAGCTGCCGCTGGAAGAAGTCGTTCCGTTTGAGCCAGTTCAGCGTTTTATGCTTCGCGACGGTGTACAGCCATCCGGCGGGGTTTTCGGGCACGCCTTTGGCGCTCCACGATTCGGTGGCCGCGAGAAAAGTTTCGCTCACGATGTCTTCCGCCTCGTCTACATGGCCTGCTCCAAAAAGGGAACACAGTACCGAGATCATCTTCCGGTATTCCGTTCTGAACAAATGCGGTATTAATTCCCTTTCTTCCATCCTCCGGACATTAACGCCTTTATTGGACCGCCATGCGGATTTCCACGGTGCCACCCAGCTCCAGGATGGGCGATCCTTCCGCGATCCTCACGGCAGCTTCGTAATTCTCCGCGCGGATGACGATGAACCCGCCGATCGATTCCTTGATCTCGGCAAACGGGCCATCGGTCACGCTTTTATCGTGTTTAACCACTTTGCCCGCGGGCTCCCAGGGCTGCAGGGGCCTGGCCAGCAGGTCGCGCGCCTTGAGATCGTCGAACCACGCCCGCCACCGGCCCAGGTGCGCTTGCAGCTGTTCCGGCGACGGTTGTGTTTCCTTTGTCTTGTAATCTCTTCTGAATACCAACAGGAATTCGTTCATAATGCAAATTTTAAGTTCGTTCCTTCGGAGCTCAACCGAACTGTCCGGGTTGGTAGGTACCTACTGCGGCTGGGTTCGGAAAAGCGATGTTGAAACGGTTCCAGGTGTTGATGGAAGATACCACCAGCGTGAGGTCGATCAACTCTTCGTCGGTGAAAAATACCTTCACGCGCTTGAATGTTTCGTCGGGCACGTTGCAGGCGGTCACCGCTTCGGCCCAGGCCAGTGCGGCCCTTTCACGATCGGAGAAGAACGGTGTTTCGCGCCAGGCGGCGAGTGCGTACAGACGCTGTTCCGTTTCGCCGTGGGCGCGGGCGTCTTTGGAATGCATATCCAGGCAAAAAGCACAACCGTTGATCTGCGATACCCGGAACTCAACCAGGTGCTGCAATTTAGCTTCGATCGGTGATTTCTTCAGATAAGCACCCATCCCGAAGAGCGTTTTGAGGGCGCCCTGCCCTTTTTCCATGAAATTAATCCTTTGTTCCATTTATATTCGTTTTACTATACTAATGACAATCGAATCCCCTCAAATTGGACATTTTTTCCAACTTTTTTTATCCAAATGATTATCAAATAATTATATCGTTCTGCGGCACAATTGGCGGCGGCAGTTCCTTTTCTCCCAGCATTTCCCGCAGGTCGATTTCGATGGCGCGGCAGATCTGGGAAATGGGCACGTCGTTGGAGTTCCCTTCGAAAGGGTTTTCCGTGCTTTCGCCGACCTGCACCAGCGAGGTATAAATCCAGGAGATCATGACGCTGAACGGGATCAGCAGCCAGACCATATGCCCGTGCAGAAGCCCCGGCGCGGCGCGGTTCAGGCTGTCGAATTCCCGGAGCAGGCCGAACGGCAGCAGCGCACAGAATATCCGCACGAATATATTATTGACGATGGAATACTGGCGGGGATAGGGCGTGTCTTTCAGCGATTCGCTCTGCGCCGTTTGCGCGAAAAACAGGTTGATCGTGCGTTGCAGCTCGATGAATTGCGCCAGCTGGACGGTGTTCTCCCCATAAGCGGCTTTCACCGCGGCGCTCTGCATGGCCAGCAACTGCGTGGTTTTGCTCCGCACGCCGGCGATCTGTTGCAACTCCTCCGGCGAAAGGTACTTCGCCAGTTCGGATTCCAGGCTGCTGGTGCGCTCGGGAATGGTATAATACTGCTGGTATTCTGCATTATGCTGCACGTCCGTAGATTCCCAGACGCGCTCGCCGCGCAACTGGTACCGCAAGGCCGTGAGCCAGGCGAAATGCCGGTACACGAGCGCCCGCGCAATGGACGAATCCCCGAAATAATCGCGGCACATAATGCCCCAGGTATTGCTCGTATTGCCGATGTTGGTCCAGATGTTCTGCGCGTCGCGCGTGCGGTTGTAGCTCTGTGAATTCTTGAAACCTACGATGAACGCCGTGGCCGTTCCAAAAAGCGACACCACCGTCCATGGAAGTACCAGCCACCGCAGCCCGAAGGTTTCGTACAGGATAACGGGAACGGCGCCAACCACGGTGAGGATGTACAGATCGCGGCGGGTCCAGTACAGGAAATCGGTGAGGCGGTATGATTTGCCGATGTGCATGCGTCAGGGTTCCTGGGGTTGAGGATTCTCTTCCGGGCTTTCATCTGTCCTGATCTGATCGTCGAGAAACTCGGAGCCTTGCCAGGTGTCGTGTTCGCGGACGGGCGCGGGGATCGATACGTCTGACGGATCGTCGGGGCGGATCCCCTTTCCGAATTGCGGATGTTGTGACATGTTGCAGCGTTTTTTGGTGATGAATGATGTCGGGGATGGAGAGGCAAGCCCTGTGCCACCAGTACAACTATTTCACAATCAAACACTTAATACAATATTCATCTTTCCCGGCTCACGATATTTCGCCAACCCGCAACGATTCCGCGATATTTAGCGAGGCTTTCCTACGATCCGCTCAAATCCTCGAACGGATATTTCCGCTCGCTCCAGAACGCGTCCAGCGCCAGGATCCTCGGCTTGAAAAACGAGATCAGCGCCGGCCAGTCCTCCTGCCGGAACACGCTCACACCGGGCAATTCCTTATAGATCCTGCTGATGGTTTTCCCATAATCATCGCGCGTGTGCAGCTCCCAGGTCCAGGTTTCGCCGAGATGGCTTTCGAGGGCGGATTTGAATTCCCGGAACTGCTCGAAGAAAAGTTCCTGTACGCCCGCGTCAGGGTGGGCGACCTCAATGGCGATGGCGGCGTTGCGGTGGCCTGCCTGCATCCGGAAATAGATATGTTTCACACCGGTTTTGTAATTGGTCCAGTTGACGCGGTTGCCTTCGGCAGACATGTGCGGGGCGATGTACTGGCCGAAAGCGGTCCAGAAAGCTTCTCTGATGCGGGAGGTTTCTTCTTTTGAATACAAATCCGGTAATATTTTGGCGGATGCAAGTTAGGATTTTGAGCGCTATCATTTAAAAACCCGGCCGATGACGTTCCCGATCTCCATGAAATCCCGGTGATTGCTGACCGACCGCTTCTCCACCAGTCCTTCATCGTCGGCAAAGGGGAAGATGAGCAGATAGGTACGGTCTTTGAGCCGCCCGTTCAGAAAATCGGGCAGCCGCCGCATTTCCCGGGTGTACGACGGCGAGCCCTGGCGCGCCATGAGCGCCACGAAAGCCTCGTCTTCCTTCACCCCCGACGCGATCCCTTCCGCCTCGCGCCAATGTTGCAGCTCACGGATTTCCGCTTCCAGGCTGGCTTTCGACAAGATGCGCTCCAATATTTTCCGGGTTTCGGCGCTCACGTAAAATACCATCTTCGCCCCCGAATTCCGGCCGATGTTCCAGACGCGCAGCAAAGCGTGAAAGAAACCCGGCTCCATTTCCGCGCGCGCCGGAATGAGCACGGCGTAGCGTTTGATGGTGGACACGGGCTGAGCGGCGTGATAGATCAGCACGTTCACATGGTCGTTATGCAGATAGCCGTTGTGCAGGTTATAGACGAACGAAGGCGAAAATCCCTTTTCGTCCTGCAGCACGAACACCACGTCCGTAATTTTCTGTTCCTTGATGACGTTGCCGATGCCAGATACCACATCCGCATCGTACCGCGTCAGGGGAACGAGCTCCACATCGGCCGCGGCAGCGGTTTCCACCGCTTCGTGCAGGATTTTTTCCGAGTTTTTGATGGCGGATTCGTTCTTATCGTCGTCGATGACGCTGATCGCGAAAAGCCTGTTGCCGGCCGATTTGCCGCGGACCAGCAATCCCAGGTTCACGAGTTTCTCGACCGTTTCGCCGTGGTTCACGGCCAGCAGGATGTGGTCTTGCTCCCGGCTGTTCCCCGACACCGTGTCTTCATTATCGGCTTCCGCGATGCGCCGTGCGCTCGACAGGGAAACGAACGACGAAATGGTGCAAGACACCAGGATCAGCAAAATACTGCCGTTAAGCACGTGCTCGTTCAGCAGGCGGACAGGCTCGCCGGTGGCTGTTTCCGACAGGATGATGTTGTACCCTACCATTACGGAAGCCAGTGTGGCCGCGGCGGAAGCGGTGCTCATGCCGAAGATGAGGATGCCTTCGTCGCGGGTGAGCCGCAGCGTTCTGCGGGTGGCCATGGCGGCGAGGTATTTTCCGCCGATAGACGCGATCATCATTACTGCCGCCACGCCCAACGTCTCCCATCCCCTGAAAAACACTTTAAAATCGATCAGCATGCCCACGCTGATGAGGAAAAAGGGAATGAAGATCGCATTCCCCACGAACTCCACGCGGTTCATGAGTGTAGAGGTGCGCGGAATGAGCTGGTTGAGCGCCAGCCCCGCGAAAAACGCGCCGATGATCGCTTCCACGCCCGCCACTTCGGCCAGCAGCGCGGCCAGGTAGATCATCACCAGTACAAAAATATATTGCGATATCTTGTCTTCCACCCGCTTGAAAAACCATCGCGCAATGATGGGAAAAACGAGCAGCACCACGAGCACGAAAGCGACCATGGAGATCGACAATTGCGCCCAGAACCCCGCGCCCACGTCACCCTGCGTCATGCCCACCACCACCGCTAACACGAGCAAAGACAGCACATCCGTGACCATCGTTCCGCCCAACGTGATGTTCACGGCAATGTTCTTCGTGATGCCCATTTTGCTGATGTAGGGATATACGATGAGGGTTTGCGAGGAAAAAAGACTGGAGAAAAGCACGGTGGTCAGCATGTTGAACCCGAGGATGTAATATCCCCCGATGATGCCCAGGCCGAAAGGAATGATGAACGTAAACGCGGAAAACAGGAGGCTTTTCCACTTGTTCTTCTTGAAATCGCCCATGTCGATTTCGAGGCCGGCGAGGAACATGATGTACAACAGCCCGGTGGTGCCCGTCACCACCACGCTGCTGTCGCGCGAGAGGAGATGGAAACCGTTGGGGCCCACGAGCGCCCCGGCGATGATGAGCCCCAGCAGGTGCGGCACTTTGATCTTGTTCAGCAACAGCGGCGCGCCGAGGATGATGATCAGCTCCAGCAGGAATTTCAGTAGTGGATCGTCGATTGGCAGCGTCAGGTGCCCGATACTCAGCAGGATCATACATTATTTATTTGAAGCCCGGACCAATTCTACGGTGAACCTCGCGGTACAGCCGTTCTCCATTTTCAGCAGCTGGCTGCCCTTGATGGTACCCGTTCCGCTGCGGCTCAGTTCCACATCCATTTCCACCCGCCGCTGCGCACTGGAATCCGACCGGAAATGCAGGCGCACGGCCGAACTGTCGAACGCACCGGCATACACGCGCACCAGGGCATTGCGGTCGAAAACTTTGGTGAAAAGGCCGGCGGAATCGGCCGAAAACTCCCAGGCGCCGGCGCGCTGATCGCCCACCACGTATTCGCTGCACGACGATTCCTTGCAGACGGTCTTGCTATTCCACCGCCCCAGCACATCTTCCGGCCATGCCTGTTCAGTGATGGCGCCCAGCGTGTCTTTCACGGCGAGTAAACTATCCCGCCAACGGAGGAGCGCGCGGTAATCGGCTTCCTTCAAGGCAAACTGTTTCTCCTTTTCCGCCAGCGCCGCTTCGCGCGATGCGAGCTGCCGTTCCCGTTCGGCATCCTTGCAGGCGGCCATGGCCATCAGGCAGAAAATCATGGTTACAAATTGCTTCATCGATAAAAATATTGGGGGGGATGAATGGGAATGGAATGCAATGCATGGCCAGTCACCGCTAAAATCCCTTAATTTCCTTTCCGATTCAATCAACAAAAAATATCCGAAATTGTTCCGGCGGATACGGCGGCGGCGATTCCCCGAACTATTCCGTACCTTCGCGCATTCCAGGTCAGGAAATGTAATATTCGGGATGGTCCAGCTTCTCCAACAATACCACGATAACCGCGACGCACAGGAAGCCATCAGGCTGATCGCCTATACCCGCCAGTCGGTTTTCCTAACCGGCAAGGCCGGAACGGGTAAGTCTACCCTGCTGCGCAACCTCATCGCCCACATCCCGAAAAAATACATCGTGCTCGCTTCCACCGGCGTGGCGGCGCTCAACGTCGGCGGCCAAACCATTCATTCCTTCTTTCTCGTAGAACCGCGCCCCTATTTGCCGCAAGACAAAGGCGCGGCCGATCTGAACGAAGAAAAAACGGAGCTCCTCAAGCAGGTAGACCTGATCATCATCGACGAAATTTCCATGGTGCGGTGCGACCTCATGCAGGCCATAGACCTCACTTTGCGCAAAAACCTCCGCTCCGCGCTGCCCTTCGGCGGCAAGCAGCTTCTCGTTATCGGCGACCTGCTGCAACTGCCGCCCGTGATCGACAATAAACGTGCCGGTGAAGTGGAGATCATTTCCGGGAACTATACCACCCCATATTTTTTCAGTGCGAAAGCTTTCGAAGAAGGTTTCCGGATGCAGATCATCGAACTGAAGCGCGTGTACCGCCAACCCGATCCCGCTTTCGTGCAGGTGCTCAACGCCGTGCGCGACAATACCGTGCAGCCATCCCACCTCGCCACGCTCAATACCCGGCACGATCCCGATTATGAGCCATCCGGCACGGAGCTGGAGCTGATCCTCTGCACCACCAACGCCATCGCCGACGCGGTGAACGAACAGCGGCTCAAGGCGCTGGAAGGTGAAATCAATTCCTACAAAGCTTTGCTGACGGGTGATTTCGAGCAGGAAGCACGCAGCGGCGGCAACCGGCTGCCCGCGGAATTGCAGCTGCAACTGAAAACGGGCGCGCAGGTCATGTTCATCAAGAACGATAAGGAAAGGCGCTGGGTGAACGGTACGCTTGGGAAAATCACCGCGCTCGAAGAAGAATATGTGGAAGTGCAGCTGGACGAGGGCGAAGTGGTACACCGTGTCGATAAATCGGAATGGGAACACATCGAATACAAATGGAACCGCCAGAAGGAAGAGATTGAAAAGATCGTGACGGGCACCTTCCGGCAGCTGCCGCTGAAACTCGCATGGGCCGTAACCATCCATAAAAGCCAGGGACAAACGTTCCAGAAAGTGATCATCGACCTGGGGAACGGCGCTTTCGCGACAGGGCAAACGTATGTGGCGCTCAGCCGCTGCACGAGCCTGGAAGGCATCCGGCTGAAAAAGAAAGTGACCCTGCGCGACGTCCGCTACGATCCCCGCATCGAATTTTACCTGCAACACATGATGGGTGGGAATATGGAAGCGGAAAAACAACGCGCCATCGCAGAAGGCATCCAGGCCCGCATTGCGGAGATCGGCGCGGGAAACCCCAAAAACGAAACCGAGCGCGCCGCCCTGGAAGCGGAACGCGCCCTGCTCGAAACTGCCTGATCCTTTACTGGTATACTTTCACCCAATCCACGATCATATTCACCGGAAGCGTTTCCGGCTTCACTTTTCCTACCCAGTTTCCGCCCAGCTGCTGATCGATGAGGATGTAGAACGCCTGGTCGAACGGCCACTGCGAAGCATCTACGCCCTGCACGCGCGGATAGGTGAACGTTTCCTTTCCGTTGAGGATGTACACGATTTTATCCGGATACCATTTCAGGCCGAACACGTTGAATTCATCCTTATTGAAAACCGCCGTGCCGCCGTGTTTGGGGTTATCCGCCTGTTTCAATTCGAGTGTGTACCAGGAATGTATCGTCTGGTAAATGATGGAGTCGTAGTTAAGGTGCTCCATGATATCTATTTCCCCGTTTTTCGGGTATTTGCCGTATTTGTCTTTTTCGGCGAGCATCCACATGGCGGGCCAGGCGCCCTGGGCGCTTTCGAGCTTTGCGCGGATCTCGATCTTGCCGTACTGGAACGCGAATTTCCCTTTCGTCCAGATACCGCCGGTGAGGAACGGGCGCTCGTCGGCCGAGGGGTCTGGGTTCACGATGCCTTTGAGATACAGGAGCCCGTCTTTCAGCTCGTAGCACTTATCGTCTTGCGTCATGTGCCTGTTCCAGTCTGATTTCCCGGGCGGGATGCGCGTCCACTTCGCCGTGTCGATCGTTTTGCCCTTGAAATCATCTTTCCAGACAAGTTTCCAGTTCTCGTTCTCCCGGCCGGGGCGCTGCTCGTACATATAACCATCTACCAGCTGATACGCCGGCGTTTTACAGGCGGCGAAGGCGCCGAGGAATGCGAGGAAGGCTGCCGGTTTGGCGAAAGATCGGATCATACTTTTCATATCAAACAATCAATAAAAAGGTAAAAATATCATCATCCCTCAAGCGGAATGCCGCTAAATTAACCAAAACAGGATGCAAATTGACAAAATACCCCAACTTCGTGCGTAGCCACTATCTTTAGGGTATTCTTTATTTGTCTTGTATGAAAAAAACGATATTCCTATTATCCGCCTGCTGGATGATGCAGGCACACGCCCAGCAATCGCCCATCCCCTTCCGCAACACCATTGCGGTAGATGCGGGCGACAGTCCGGCCGAAATCATCCGCAAAGCCGCGCACGTAGTGCCTACGGCCAACCAGTACGCTGCGCTCCGGAATGAGTTCATTGCTTTCATTCACGTGGGGCCGAACACTTTTACGCGGATGGAATGGGGCAACGGGAAAGAAGACCCCGCCATCTTCGACCTGAAAACTTTAAATACCGACCAGTGGTGCGCGGCGATGAAAGCGGCGGGCATGAAAATGGTCATCATCACGGTGAAACATCACGATGGGTTCGTGCTCTGGCAGAGCCGGTACACGAAGCACGGGATCATGTCTACCGGTTTCCGCAACGGCAAGGGCGATGTGCTCCGCGACCTGTCTGCCTCCCTGAAAAAATACGGGCTGAAGCTCGGGATCTACCTTTCCCCCGCCGATCTTTACCAGATCGAAAACGCCGAAGGCCTGTACGGCAACCTCAGCATATACACGAAGCGTACCATTCCGAGAGCCGTTCCGGGAAGGCCGTTCGCCAATAAAACGAAGTTCGCGTTCGAAGTGGACGATTACAACGAATATTTCCTCAACCAGCTGTTCGAGCTGCTGACGGAATATGGCCCGGTGCATGAAGTATGGTTCGACGGTGCGCATCCCAAAACCAAAGGGGGCCAGCAATACAACTACGCCGCGTGGAAACAGCTGATCCACACGCTGGCGCCGAAAGCGGTGATTTTCGGGAAGGAAGACATCCGCTGGTGCGGTAACGAATCGGGCAAGACGCGCGCGGAAGAATGGAACGTGATCCCTTACCCGGAAAACCCCAATACCGCCAGCCATTTCCCCGATATGGAAGCCGACTCCCTGGGCCAGCGATCCAAATTGCTGTCTGCCAAATACCTCCATTACCAACAGGCCGAAACCAATACCTCCATCCGCGAAGGCTGGTTTTACCGCGACGATACCCGGCAGAAAGTGCGCAGCACCGACGATGTTTTCGACATCTACGAACGCTCCGTGGGCGGCAACTCCACTTTCCTGCTGAACATTCCGCCCAACCGGGAAGGGAGATTCTCGCCCGCAGATTCCATCGTGCTCTACGAAACCGGCCGCCGCATCCGTGAAACGTACGGCAGCAGCCTGTTCAAAGTCGCGAATGGCCCACAGGCCGTGCTGGACAATAATCCTGCCACCGCATTGCAACTGAAAGGCGAATCCGGCGCCATCGAGATCACGACACCCAAACCCGTCACCATCAACCGCATCGTGCTGCAGGAAGCCATCCAAACCAGCAGCGAAAGAGTAGAGAAACACGCGGTGGACGCGTGGATCGGCGGTGAATGGAAAGAGATCGCGCATTCGGCCAACATCGGGTACAAGCGCATCCTGCGTTTCCCCGACGTAACGGCGAGCCGCTTCCGCGTGCGGATCATCGAATCGCGGCTGGCACCCGCCATCAGCACGGTTTCGGCTCATTACTACCGGAGCCGGCCTCCGCAACTGGCCATCAGCCAGTCGGTGGAAGGCATGGTCACCATCGCGCCCGTGCAACCGGAATTCAACTGGAAGCCCCACGGCGAAAATGCCACGCAAAACCTCAGCGCCAATTTCGAAATCCGGTATACGACAGACGGCTCCACACCCAACGCCCAATCCTGGAAATATGAAGGCCCGTTCCGTATGACAGCCGGCGAAGTGAAAGCAATTTCTGTACAGCATAAGGAAACCAGCGGCGTGGCGCGCCAAACCATCTGCCTCGCCAAAAACGCCTGGAAGCTCGTAAATGCCAGCAGCGAACGCAACAGGCGCCCCGCCACAGCGGCTTTCGACGCCAATCCGAAAACGTTCTGGCAGTCGGCCGACGGCGGTGCGCACAGCATCACCATCGACCTGGGAGCCTCGCACGAGCTGAAGGGATTTGCCTATACGCCGCAAACCACCAATGCGGATGGCATGATGGCGAAGGGTCAAATTCTCGTCAGCGCCGACGGACAAACCTGGCAGCCCGCCGAAACGTTCGAGTTCGGGAACCTTATCAACGATCCCACTACCCGCTACCACTATTTCAAGAATAGCGTAAAGGCGCGGTTCGTGAAGATCGAAGCCACGGAAACAGCCGCCGGCAGCGCATCGGTAGCGATCGCGGAAATCGGTTTCTTTGAATAACAGTATCGGGATAAAAGAAAAAGGCGGGATGGATTCCCGCCTTTTTTATTGGTCATTTTCGCTGGTAGTTCGTGTATTCGTTCACCGTTATCATCTCCAATGGTTTTCCGAGCACCGCGATGAACAGGTTATTTGGTATACAGCGGTGAGCGTTTCAGCAGATATTCCAGCGTGTTGGAATAAGCGTCCTGCGTGTTCCAGAAGGCCGTCCTGTCCTGGCTGTACACGGCCGTGCCTTTATCGTTATAAATAGCGAGGCTCAGTTTGGTCTGGAAGTTTTGGGTGGCCGTGCCGTAGGAATAGCTGTTGTATTTGCGGTCTTTACGATCGTCGTCGTCGTTCCCCCTGGTTTTAACGGCTCCGGAGTTGGACTGGGTAGTGGTTTGCGTGGTTTTGTTCATGGTCACGAGCCCGTCTACCACATATTCCACGCCGAGCACGTTGCAGATATCTTCCATGGTAAAGCCTTTGATGGTTTCGCTGTTGATGCCGGCCTTGATGAGCTGGGCGTTGGTGGTGCGGGGCGGGAGGATGGTATAAACACCGGAATGCTTGTTCATGAACGAATAGCATTCGTTCTGGATCTGTTCACCGTCTGCCGGCTGTCCGTCGCGGATGAACCCGAAGGGCAGGATGGCTACTTTGTTATGATGGTCTTCGAGGCCGGATTTATCGGTGGATGCGGGCGCCTGGGCGGGGGCGGCTTGCTGGGGTTTGTTGAATACCTGGATGCGGCCGCTGGCGAAGGTGATCTTCATGATCTCCGCCTTCTTGATGTTATAGGTGAGGGTTTCACCGGCATAGGCGAATTCCACATCATTATCGTTGATTTTTAAAACCCTACCAGCCAGCTCATCACCATCGAGCTTGAGGATGACGTCGTTTTTAGACTGGGCGAAGGAAATAATGGAAACGAGCAGAAATGCGATGCCTGTCAGGAGTTTTTTCATGTGCTTTGAATGAAGGGGTATGATTAGATTATATGGTCAGAGCAAATGTAAAAAAATCCGACATGAAAATTCAGGGGCCCTAACTATCCTGCATGAGTGCCGACCGGCCGCCGTCTACCAGGTAAGTGGTGCCGGAGGCGAACGCAGCGAAGGGGCTGGCGAGAAAGGCGCACCAGGCGCCGATTTCTTCCGGATGGCCCAGTTGCTTCACGGGGTGGAGTTGAACGGTGCGGTTTCTTTCTGCGGCGGGGTCGGGGAACGAATCGAACCATTGCTGGTTACCTGGCGTATCGATGAACCCCGGGGCAATGCCTACCGTGCGGATGGCCGGCCCCCATTCGATGGCCAGGCTGCGTACGAGCCCCGTCAGCGCCGTTTTGGCCACGTTGTAGGGGAAGCAGCCGGGAATGGTGGAAAATGCGTGGTTGGATGCGATGACAATGATGACGCCATGGCCTTTCTTCTGCAGGTGCGGGCGGCACAGCTTCGCGATGCGCCAATGCGCGGTGAGGTTCAGTTGCTGATTGCGTTCCCAATCGTTGTCGGTACATTCGGCCGCGCCTTTGAAAACATTGGCGCCGGCGCAAGACACGAGGATGTCTATCCCTCCGCGCCGGTGCGCCACCGCTTCCACGAAGCGCTCCAGGGCCGGGGCGTCCGTCACGTCCACTTCCGCCACACCATCTCCCCCGTTCAGATCGCAACCTTCCACCACGGCGCCCGCACGGGCCAGCACCGCCGCGATCCCCGCCCCGATCCCCGAGGCGGCGCCCGTCACAATGGCCACTTTGCCGGCCAGGTCAATTTGCAAAGCCATACCGTTCTATTTCGATTTTGGTGAAAATAATGCCATCAATCCCCCGAACCCCACAAACAGCAAACCACACCAGAGATTGATCCCCGCTTCGCCGCGGAAAACACTGTAACCCGCCAACAGCAAGCCCGTCAGCAGAAAAAACAGTCCAATGATAAACCGAAGTTCCGTCAATCTTTCCATATCCTGAATTAAAAGAAAATGATATTCAACACCAATGTGAAAGCCAGCACCACGGCCCCCAGCCACATGGGGTTCTGGTACCAGCGTTTGGCGGTATCCGGCGTTTTTTCGGTAAGGCTGTACACCAGTCCTTTCAAATCGTCATCCGGCCGCGCTTTCGTGAACATGCTCACCGCCACCGTCACCGCTCCGCAAACCAGGAACGCCATCCACGCGATGTTGAAAGCCTGTCCCGTCCCGGAAAGATACGTGTGCAACGGGGCGATCCATCCGCCTTTCCCTTCCGCTACCGACAAACCATGGATCAGCGCGGCAGACAGCGTGCCCGCCACCAGCCCCCAGAAAGCGCCGTGACCGGTCGTTCTTTTCCAGAACATGCCGAGGAAAAACGTCGCGAAAAGCGGGGCGTTCACGAAGCTGAACACCAGTTGCAGCAGGTCCATGATGCTGTTGTACCCCCGCGCCACGTACGCCGTGGCCACGGATGCCAGGATCCCCGCTACCGTCGTGAGCCTGCCCACAAGGAGGTAATGGCCTTCCGGCGCGTTGCGGCGGATGTGGGCCTGGTAAATGTCGAACGTCCAGACGGTGTTGAAAGCCGTTACGTTGCCGGCCATGCCGCTCATGAAAGACGCGATGAGCGCCGTAACGCCGACGCCCAGCATACCGCTGGGATAAAGCTGCTTCAGCAATACGGGCAATGTCATATTGTAATCCACATCACCGGAGGGCGTTAGCGGTAATTCGAAACCGGAGAACTGCGACTGCAGGGCAAGGATGACCAGGCCGGGCAGGATGACGATGGCAGGCATCAGCACTTTCGGGATGGCGGCGATCACCGGCGTGCGGCGCGCATCGTTGAGGTTGCGGCTGATCATGGCGCGCTGCACCACAAGGAAATCCGTGCACCAATATCCGAACGCCAGCACGAAACCCAGGCCAAACACCATGCTGACCGCATCCACGCCCATGGGGTTGGTTGCGGGAGAAGCAAGCCCTTTCCAGACGTGCAATTTGGCATCGTCCACATTTTTAACGATCCCTTCCCACCCGCCCGCGCGCTGCATGCCCACGAACACCAGCGGCGCAATACCGAGCACGATGAGGAAAAACTGCAGCACCTCGTTGTAAACGGCGCTCGTCAATCCTCCCATAAAAATATATACCAGCACGATGCCCGCCGCCAGCCAGATAGACACGTCGAAATCCCATCCGAGCATCACCTGCATGAGCATGGCCAGCGCGTACAGCGATACGCCCGAAGAAAAAACCGTCATCCCTGCAAACGTTACCGCATTCAGCGTGCGCGTTTTTTCGTCGAAGCGGAGCTTCAGGTATTCGGGCACGCTCCTGGCGCGGCTCCCGTAATAAAACGGCATCATGTACACACCGAGGAAAATCATGGCCAGCACCGCGCCCAGCCAGTAAAAATGGACCGTGTACAATCCGTACTTGGCGCCGTTGGCAGCCATGCCCAGCACTTCCTGCGCGCCGAGATTGGCGGAAATAAAAGCCAGGCTTGTGATCCACAGCGGAATGCTGCGGTTGCTCATGAGGAAATCGTTCCCGGTTTTCACCCGTTTCTTCAACATCAACCCGATGCCGACCACAAAAACGAAATAGAGGAAAATGATCCCGTAATCGATCAGTTCTAATTGCATAACGATGGAATAACGATTGCATGCGGAACGGCGGCGTTCCGCGAATTATACATAGAAACCCGGTCTGGGCTGGAGAATGCCGGGATGCTTCTCCATTTCCGATTCTACAAGATCTACCCCCAGCCCCGGCCGCTCGCTGAGGCGCAGATGCCCGTTGCTGACCATGCCAGCGATAGGATGGGTAATGATTTCGTCGCGCCAGGACACGTCGGTGAACATGAATTCCTGCCGGAAGAAATTGGGGACCGATGCGCAAACGTGTGCAGAAGCGAGGGTCGACAGCGGACCGTTGGGATTATGCGGCGCCAGCAAAACGTTGTAGGCTTCCATCATGGTGGCCATGCGCTTCATTTCCGAAGGGCCACCGCAGCGGGTGATGTCGGGCATGAGGATGTCGCAAACGTGTTTTTCCAGCAGTGGACGAATGCCGTGCCGGGTATAGTGGCGCTCTCCCACGCATATGGAAACGTTTGATGGGATGCGTTCGCGCATGGCCCGGAGCGTATCGGCGCTTTCCGGGCCGGCGGGCTCTTCGTACCAGGTGATATTCAGTGCAGACAAGCGTTGCGCCATTTTCACGGCCACGCTGTAATTGAGCATGGCATGCGTTTCGATCATGATGTCGAACTCAGGCCCCACGGCTTCGCGGACGGCTTTGCTGACATCAAAGGCCAGGTCTTGCTGCGCGGGCGTCAGCGTGAGGTTAGATGAAAGATCTTCGCCGTACAGGTAGTTGGTATGGGCGAACGGGTCGAACTTCAGGCCGGTGAAGCCTGCGTCTTTCACCTTGCGCGCCTGCGCGGCATAGTCTTCCGCGTTATGCCCACCGCCGGTAAACCAGTAGTTGGCGTAGAGGAGAATATCTTTACGATAGGCGCCGCCAAGAAGCTCGTAGCAGGGCACGCCGAGGGCTTTGCCTTTCAGGTCGAGCAGGGCCATGTCGATGCCGCTGATGGCGCAAAGACTGGCGCCGTAGGGGCCCATCCAGTTGAGATCGCGGTAGAGTTTGGTCCAGATGAAATCCGTCTTCATAGGGTCGAGGCCGATGATGCGCTCTCCCACATGTTTTGCGGCATGGTAAACGATGGGGCTCCCGGGCCAGTTGGTGGCCTCTCCCACGCCGGTGTGGCCCGTATCGGTATAAATCTTCAGCAGCGTCCAGTTATACTTCACACCTTCCACCAGCCATACTTTCACATCGGTTATTTTCATGTTTTCTTTTTTATTCGATAATGAATCTGATGATGCCCTTCATCTGTTTCGAAGGATTGGGCAGGCCCTGGAAGTTCCCCCAGGCGAGGCTCCAGTAGTCCCATTTGTCGGATATGACGAGCCATTGCTTCCCGTCGGCTTCCACGTCCATCCGCGCGGCCTGCGAACCGTCAGACAGTACGCGGATGCGGCCGGGGCCGTTCTGGCGCGATGCTTCGTATTCAAAGATATGTTCCTTTTTGCCACGGAACCCTTCGGAACCATGCATCCCTGCTTTCCGCTCGTCCGTTGTGGCGTTGAGGTAATAGTCGGTCATGTCTTCGGCGATGGAGCCTTCGGGCTGCTGACGGTAATGATACGCCTTGCCGGAATTTTTAAGCGCGGCACCGCTGTCGGCAGATAAATGGCCCGCCGGATAGGAGCTCCAATAGCCCTGGCGGCGCCAGGCGATGCGGGAAAGCTCCGGGGCGAGGGGGATTTTCACGCCGATTTCCCAGGTGTGCCGCGGCAGGCTGTTTGCCGTATACCGCACTTCCACGAGCCCGTTGGGGAAATAGGAAGTTTCCAGCGCCACGGGGTACGCTCCCATCACGCCGCGCGTGCGCACCACGATCCTGTCCGTTTCTTCGACGATCTGCTCTTCGGCCACCGTCATATTCCCCGAAAAAATCCCGGGCGTATTTTTGAAAGCGTTCCAGTTTTCCGGGCGGTTCACCACTACCTGCGGCTTTCCCGTCACCACCACCGAACCTTTCACGGCCAATCTTCCATAATTCCGCAATTCCACGTCGCCACTGCGCTGTACATTTTTATCCGTTGAGAATTGCCATGAACCGGCAGCAACCGGCAACTGACCGGAGCCCCGGGGCCCCCAACTAATGCGTTCTTCATCGATGAGTGCGCCTGCCGGGTCGTAAAACCGGATCATCACGCCGTTCACCGAAATTCCCTTTACCGGCAAAGCGATCACACCATTTTGATGCGGCGCCACCGGCGGCAGTTTTACGTCCACTGCCTTCCCGCCAGATTCGATTTTGCAGACGATTTGGGAAAGGGAAAGATGATCGAACCGGTTTTTGACGGGCACTTCCAATATCCCGTTCGCCGGCAACGCATCGAAGTGCGTTTTCCCGACGCGCACGGGCGAGTAAGCTTTCTTCGTATTCCAGAATTCCGCTTTCTTCCGCCGCCAGACGTCCACGAATCCCCAGGGACCGTAACCCGTCACTTTGCCCGGCAGATGGAAAGTTTCATCGATCATGCCCCAGATGGCGCCGCCGATATTGCCCGGCACATCGAACCTGACGAGCCAGGTGGTATCCATGCTCCGGCCCCAGAAATCCTTCACGTTGGGATCGTTCCGCAAATGGCCCACATTGTAGCAGGCCACATGCGCCCATTCATCGCTCAGGAGCGGGAAATCCGGGTGGGCCATATTCCTGTCGACCCCGCCCATATCGCTGCCTTTGCCATCGTACGCCGGGTAATGCCCAACGGCAATGTCGAAGCAACGTTTATTTTCCTTCAGCGCCGTCATCGGCCACGACCACGATACCGGCCGCGACGGATCGATCTGTTTCACGAAATCATATTCCTGCTGAAAATTGCTGCCATAGGAACTTTCATTCCCGATAGACCACATGATCACCGACGCATGGTTACGGTCGCGGTCGATCATTTCACTGAGCTGCCCGAGGTAGCGGGATGTAAAAGCCGTATCGTTCTGCGTGCTGGTAAATTTGTTGTATTCGCCGCCACGGTCTTGCCCCACAAAACAGATCGCCGTTTCCTCCTGCACATATATCCCGTACCTGTCGCAGAATTCGAGGAAGTCTGCCGAGGGCGGATAATGCGAAGTCCGGATGAAGTTGAGGTTCGCTTCCCGGGCCAGCACAACGTCGAGGCTATCCTGACCGCGATGGGTGGAGCGCCCCAGCAAGGGGTGCATATCATGGCGGCAGGCGCCTCTCAATTTAACGGGCTTGCCATTCACGAGCAGTTGATTCCCCGGGCCGATCACTACCGTCCGGAAACCGATCGGTTGCGTGTATTGTGTAACTTTTTTACCTTTTTCGGAAACGGTCACATCGAGGCGGTACAATTGCGGCGTCTCGGCCGTCCAGGGCAGCACACCGGGAATGTCGGCCTGGTGCTTTCCCGCGCCGTTCGTGGTTTTCAGGATGCCGCCCGCTACTTTTCTTTTTCCGTCGGGCGCAGTGAGCGACCAGGAAACGACGGTGGCGGGGACTGCGTTTTTCAACACAAAATCGAGGGAAAGGCGGCCGGTGGTAAGATCGTCCGCCAATTGCGCGCTCGCATACAACTGACCGGCGTGCACATTCGGCCGGACGATGAGCTGTACATCGCGCAGGATGCCGCCGATGGGGTGATGCGCGTACCCCGCGGCGAAGGAAATATCGTCTGTCCGGTCGGTCACTTCCACTTCCAGATCGGCCGTGGATCCCGCTTTCACAAAAGCGGTGAGATCGCATTCCCATGCCGTGAAGCCGCCGAAATGTTCGCGGACGAATTTCCCGTTGATGAAAACGCGGGCGTAACTATACACACCGTTGAAGCGGATGGCGATCTGACGGCCGTTGGCTTCGGCGGGTATGTGAATGGATTTTTTGTAGCGGAAGGGTTGGTCGTGCGCCACGGCGAAACCCTGCATGGCCGGTTCGCCGGGAACCTGCACAGGCTTCCAATCTTTCTGTCCGTTCAATTGAATTTCCCAGGTGCCGGCGAGGCTGGTCGCAACCTGCTTCACGCCTGAAACGGCTGCGGGAATTGGCGCCAATTGCTGCCGGCCGCCGGCCATGAATTGTTGCGCGTTTGCTGTGAAAGGCAGCAGCAGCAACAATATCCGGCCTATGCCTAATGGTTGGTTCATGGTAGTAGGATGATTGTCTTTCCTTTGATCAGTTGCTTCTTGATATTGATCTTTCCGTCGGAATGCGGTGTGTTGTAGAAAGGTTCGGAGCCGTTGTTGCTGTAATCGGCGATGAGCCAGTGGACGGCCGCGTCTTGCAGCCAGGTGCGGGAATGCTGGGTGCCGTTGGATTTGAGCGTCAGTTCGAAGCCCTTTCCATCCGCCACGGTCACGCGGGTAACGTTGCGTTTGGTAGACCTGAAATCGTTGGACCCCAGTTCATTGGCATCGTCTTTCCAGCTACCGGCGGGCACTTCGCCGTGGGATTCCACTTCGCCGATGATCCGGGCGTTCAGCCTGGCTTCCCCTTTGTTCCGGGCGATATCGTCGGCCGGGTACACGGAGAATTCGCCGTTCCTTTCCCAGCTCATCCTGTCGAATTTGCGGGGCAATTGCAGGAGGAGGCCGTATTGATAGGGATTGTCCCCTCCGTTGTATTTCACTTCATATTCGGTAATCAATTCGCCTTTCGTGGTGAAAAAGTAAGACTGGCGGCCTTCCGCGTTTTTAAATTGCAGTTGCACATCGAAACGGATGCCTTCGTTCGTTGTTGCCACATCGATCTTCCGGGCGAAGATCGTGTAGAGCGGGTAATATTTGAGCGGGTAGATATTGTTTTGATAGGTTTCCCCGGCCACGTTGGGCTTGCCGCCGTCGTCGCCGTTCAATGGAATCACCGACACCACCGGCCCCTGCGTCATCAGCGTATCGTTGTCTCTGCGCAGGCATTCGATGAGGCCTTTCGTTTTGCTGATCGTCCAGCTGTAAGGGCCTTGCCGGATGGTATAACCGCCCGGCACTTCTTCCCATTTCAAATTCATCGTACGGCTGGGAGCGGAAGCCGCTACCGGCCGCGCGAAGCGCTCCTCCACGCATACGAACCCGCGTGGATCGGTGACTTTAACATATACCGCGCCATCGCGTTTCTTCACTTTAAGTACCGCCGTTTTACCGGGAGCGGCGTCCAGGTTAACGGGCACACCATTCGCTTCGATCCGCACTTCTTTCAATGATGTGAAATCATAACGGTTGGCGAATTGCAGCGTAAGTTGCTGGCCGTCGTCGCGCAATTGGGTGATGCGTACCGGCTCATAGGCTTTCTTCATGCCGATGTATTCCGGTTTCGGCCTGCGCCACCCGTCGATCGGCCCCCATGGCCCGTACCCTACGATTTTGCCATCGGGCAAATGGAAAATATCGTCGATCCCGCTCCAGATCGCTCCGCCCAAACTGCCTTTATAGTGATAGATCGAATCGTAAAATGTAACCAGGGGCGCGCTCCAGGCCGCCCTTACGCCGGGGTCCGTCACCAGTTCGCGGCGGTTGTAGCAAGACAGGTGCGCATATTCCCCGAAAAGCACCGGCCGGTCGGATTTCGCCGCCGCGTCGGGCCCGTTTACGCCAGGGTAATGGTAATTGGCGATATCCGCCTTGCTGCCCAGGTTGTTGAAGCCGCCCCAGCATTGGTCATGGAAAGTGGCGGGGCGCGAAGGGTCGTTTTTCTTCACAAAGTCCAATACCTGCGCCCAAAGCGGGCTCCAGTTGGATTCGTTCCCCAAAGACCACATGATCACGGAAGGATGATTTTTCCCCGCAGCGATGTTGTCCGCATTTGCGCGGACCATATACGGCAAAAATTTCCCGTCGGTATAGTTCCACAATTTCCAGATGGGCGCGGCGTGATGGTTGATCCACGTCAGAGCGGATTCGCTTTCCACGAAAAGCCCCAGTTCATCGGTCGCATCGAGGAATTCTTCAGACGGCGGGTAGTGCGACGTGCGGATATAATTGCAATTGGCCGCGCGGAAGAGTTCCGCATCCTGCCGGTCGAGCGCGGGGCTCAGGCTGCGGCCCTGGAGCGGGTGTACATCGTGGCGGTTGACGCCGCGCAGTTTCACGGGGCTGCCGTTCACCAGCACTTCGTTCCCGCGGATTTCCACCTGCCGGAAACCGATTTTCCGGAAAGTGCTTTCCACCGGATTTCCGTCTACAAGCAATTCCGTTTGCAGTTCGTACAGGTTGGGATGCTCGGGGTCCCAGTGCTTCGGGGCTTTCACGGCCAGCTCATGTTCCTGTGTGGATGCCGAATTGGCCGGAATATCGTTGCGTTTGGCCGAATGCCGGAGCACCATTTTCCCGGAAGCGTCTTTCAAAGTGAAACGGACTTCCGTGCCGGCAGCCTTGCCTGATTCGTTCGCGATGCCCGTAGTAATGCGGAGCATGGCGTTTTTATAATGCTGATCGAATTGCGTAACCACGGTCAGGTCGGAAAGATTGGTTTCGGGAACGGCGAACAGTGTCACTTTCCGTAATATCCCGGCCACCGTGTGCGCCGCGTATTGCGAGGTGCAGGCCAGATAATCGGAGATCGTCAGCGCCTGCACTTCCACCGTCAACACATCGTTCCCGAACCGGAGGGCGTTGGTGATATCCAGTTCGAACGGGACGAACCCGCCTTCGTGCTCGCCCACTTTCACGCCATTCACCAAAACGCTGGCATGGCTGCTCACGGCGTCGAACCGGAGCTTCACCCGCTGGCCTTTCCAGGCTTGCGGGATGTCTAACGTTCTGGAATAAACGGCCGTTTCGCCTTCGTGGATGTTGAAAGCCTGCATCAGCAGTTCTCCCGGCACTTTCACGGGATATTTCCCGTTCAGGGCCCATTCCCCGTTGAGGGAAACCACATCGACCGGGCGCGGCGACAGGCGCGGGAGTTGCGCCATGGCACCGCTGCATAAAAAGGTAAAGAGAATGACGAATAAACTTTTGCTCATGTTACATTATTCCGTATTTCGCGAAAGCCTGTCCGGCGCTCATGCCTTCCAGGATTTTTTGTTGTACCATTTTTTCGCCCCGTGCTTTTTCGATAGCGCGGGAAAACACTTCGCGTTCCGCTTCCCGGGGAACGATGCAGACGCCGTCGATATCCCCCAGCACAATGTCTCCCGGAAGCACGCGCACGCCCCTGATCTCGAGGGGTACGCGGAAATCGATCACCTTGCCGCGGGGCGCCTGGTCCTGCGCATAGCGGCCATAGGAAAAGGTAGGGAAATTCAGCTGGAGGATGCCTTTGGTGTCTCGGGAATACCCGTCTACCACCGCGCCCGCCGCGCCCAGTTGCATGGCGCGGGTGCTCATCAGCTCGCCCCATAAGGCGTACGACGGTGAAGCACCTGCGCAAATATAAACCTCGTTTTTCTTCAAATCGTCGAGCGCCTCCAGCATCAGCCCGAAAGGTTTTTTGAGCAGGGGGTTCTGGCCGGCGGATGGATCTTCGGAGAACACGTCCGCTTCCAACACCGTCATCGCCCGGCCTACCAGGAACATATCCGACTGCAGCGGCTGGATCTGGGGCGGCAGAAACTGTCGCTGCAGCCCCATTTTATCCATAATATCCCCCACCACGGCGGTGTATAATTCATTTCTTACGATCGAAAAAAGTTCATCGTCGTGCTTCCACAACGGGCTGGCCACGCTGCGGCCGTTTGTCTGTTCGTTCATATAGTTTGATTCTTCGATGCCTGCCGCCCGGGCTCACCGCCCCGGCAAAACCGCCTTATGAAAAGAGTAACATCATGTGTGGCGGCGGTGCGCCGGGCCGGTGAAGCTTTCCTTAACCATATTTTCCCGGGGCAGCAATCTTATGCAATTTAACAGCCGGAGGCGCGGAAGAGGTTAACGATTTTAGCCAAAACATTAACGATTTTAGCATCTTTCAGCCATTTTATTTAGTAAATTTGTCAATAAAATTAATACTCAGGACCATGAAAGCGAGGTTGATCGAAACCGGGCTGGATGCCAACCGGCAGTTCAGGGTGAAGCAGGTAGACGAATACTTCCTCAATTCTCCCTTCCACTTTCACGACACCTGTGAGATCGTGCTGATCGAGGAAGGATACGGGAAGCGGATCGTGGGCGATCATATCGACGATTTCGACCAGGGGGATATGGTGATGATGGGGCCTAACCTGCCGCATATCTGGCAAACGGACAATGCATTTTACCACAGGCGGAAAAACCTCCGCGTGAAAGCCACCGTACTTTATTTCGCACCGGCCATGGTACTGGGCCTCGTGGCCGGTACCGATGCCGCGGCAGCCGTGGAAGCCCTGCTTGCCAAAGCCAGCAGGGGCCTGTCTATCAAACAGGACGCCCACGCCCGGCTGCTGGAACTGTTCGCGGAAATTCAGATCTCCGAAGGACTGAAGCGGATTTCCCTCTTCCTGGAAGCCCTTCATTTATTGGCGCATACCGAAGATTATGACTGCCTCGCCAGCGACCATTACAAAAACGCCATGACCGTCAAAGATGCCGGCCGGTTCAACGATGTGTACCAGTTCCTCATCACCAATTTCCACCGGGAAATTCCGCTGGATGAAGTGGCTTCGGTAGCGAAAATGTCGCCCACGGCGTTTTGCCGGTATTTCAAAACGCGGACGCAGAAATCGTTCGTGAGCTTCCTGCAGGAAATCAGGATTTCACATGCCTGCAAGCTCCTTCGCCGCGACGATCTTTCCGTCATGGAAGTAGCCCTGGAAAGCGGGTACAACAACCTCGTCAACTTCAACAAATGTTTCCGCAATATTACCAGCCATAGCCCTTCCGAATACCGTAAACGCATGCGGGCCGAAGCTGCGGGCGAGCTCATAGGATGATCGCGGACCGCCCATCCCCCCTTTCAAAAAAATCCCACAATAACTTTGAAATGAAAAGCAAAATCACTTAACTTTGAACTACAAAGTACTTTCCAAATATTAATTAACGATAAAAATGGTGGGTTATGACCTCAAATCACCGTTCCACGATTTCCTCCTTCTTTACCGTTGCCCTGCTGAAGCGGATGCTCGTCGGCGCAGCGATCGGGCTGACGCTCATGATCATTTTCCTTTCCGGCGTCCCTGATCCTGAACCGGAATGGGGCCGTTACTGGACCGTTCGCCCTCTCATAGTGATCGCATTCGCCGGCGCGGCAGGCGGCGCATTTTTCCACCTCGTGGATCCCCTCCGTTTCTCCGGCACATGGAAGAAAATCGCGGCGTTTTTGCTTTGTTTGCTCGTTTTCGTTTTCTGCCTCTGGATCGGCTCCGTACTGGGGCTCGACGGCACCCTCTGGGATTAACGCACTTTCCTTCCGCTTTTCAATTTTTTGACCGTATTTTCATTCCGTCGATCCAAAAATCCATGGAATGAAAATCCTCCCCATCCTCCTCGCCGCCATTATCAGTTTGCCGGTATCCGCCCAGCTCCGCCAACAGCGCGCTGCGGCCGACAGCCTCTTCCAACATTACAACACCTCCGAAACCACCGGCATCAGCGTGCTGGTGGTCCGCAACGGCAAAAAACTGTACGACCGCTCCTTCGGTTACGCCGACATTGCGCGGCACCGGAAAGCCGCCGCCACCACCAATTACCGCATCGCTTCCGTCACTAAATCCTTCACCGCCATGGCGATCATGCTGCTGCGCGATGAAGGGAAGCTTTCGCTGGACGACCCATTGACCCGATTCTTTCCGCAATTGGCCGCATTCGGCCGCAACATCACAATACGCCAGATGCTCCTGCACACCTCGGGGCTCGTGAGCTATGGCGACATTCTCCCCGCCCCGCCTACCGTTCCGCTGAAAGACGCCGATGTGCTCCGCCTCCTCGAAACCCAGGACACCACCCGCTTTCCGCCCGGTTCGCGTTTCGATTACAGCAATACCGGGTACGTACTGCTGGGCCTCATCGTGGAAAAAACATCCGGGATGCCGTTCCCCGAATTCCTCCGCCAGCGCATCTTCCAGCCACTAGGCATGAAAAACGCCACTGTCAACAGCCTCACCGACTCCATCCCGAACCGGGCATACGGCTACAATCTCGAAAAGGGAACGCTCGTCCCGAAAGACCAGAGCATGTTCAGCTACCTCCTGGGCGACGGCGGCGTTTACAGCTCCACATCGGATTTCTACCGTTGGGACCAGGCGCTTTACACCCATCAACTCGTATCCGCGGCCACGCTCCGGGAAATCTTCACGCCCGGCTCCTCGCCTTCCCCAACCCTGGGTTATGGCTACGGCTGGGAAATTGACCGGAAATACGGACTGGAAAGAGTGATGCACACCGGCGGAACGTCCGGGTTCTCTTCGTATTACGTCCGCTACCCGGAGAAAAAATTCTCCATCATCCTGTTCGCTAACCAGAATACAGGGCTCGCCCTCGACCCCATCGCCCAATCCCTCGAAAAGATATTTCTATCCGAAGCCGCCGGCCAACCCTGATGACAGCCATATTATTTTTTTCCTAACAGGAAATATTTTTTCCTATAATTATATAATACGGGATATTTTCGTAGCGGAAAAACGTAAAACATATGTCCGCCACCTCCGGGAAAAATGGCAGGCTTGTCCTGTTCGACGGGCCGGGAACGCCCTTCCGCACCGAAACACACGCCGTACGCGCGCTCCATCCGGGCGAAATCCTCGTCCGTAATATCTACACCACCCTATGCGGCAGCGATCTGCACACTTTCTGCGGATTAAGATCGGAGCCTTGTCCCACCGTGCTCGGCCACGAGATCGTGGGTGAGATCGTGCAACTACATCCTTCCCACCCGGGAACGGATTTGCAGGGAAACGCCCTGCGCCCGGGAGACCGCATCACCTGGACGATCTTCGCCAGCGACCCTCAATCCGCCAATGCCTTGCGGGGCATGCCGCAAAAGGGCGAAGGACTTTTCAAATACGGGCATGCCCGCGCCGCCGGCGACGAAGTTTTTCACGGCGGACTGGCGGAATTCTGCATCCTCCAGCCGCATACCGGCATCATCAAACTGCCGGAAGAAATTCCCCTTCCCGTTGCCGCAACACTGAACTGTTCCGTATCCACCGTTGCCGGTGCGCTCCGCACGGCCGGCGATCTGTTGGGAAAGAAAGTGCTGATTACCGGCATGGGCCACCTCGGGATCATGTGCGCCGCTATGTGCCGCGAAGCCGGCGCCAGCTGGACCGGGGCGGCGGATATCAATGAAACCCGCCTCCGGGAATCCCTGCAATTCGGTGTGGATGCCGTTTTCAATATGCAACAGGACGCAACCGGACTCACCGCAATTTTACGCGAACAAACCGGCGGAGTCGACGTCGTATTCGATATGAGCGGATCGCCCGCCGCCATGGAATTCGGGATTTCCTGCCTGGCCATCGGCGGATGCGCCGTGTGGATCGGTGCGGTGTTCCAGACACGGCCTGTTTCCGTCAACCCGGAAAAGATCATCCGCAACCTGCTCACCATCCGCGGATTGCACAATTACAACTTCGAGGATTTCCGGAATGCGTTTGCTTTCATCCACGCCAATTGGAAAAAATATCCATTCGCTTCGATGATCGAAAAGGAGTTTACGCTCGGGGAAACGCAGGCAGCGTTTGAATATGCGGTGGCCCGGAAACCCCTGCGCGTGGGCGTCCGGCTGACATGAACGGACTTCAAATGACATAAAAAAAGCCGTGCTTGCTGAAGCACGGCTTTTTTTGCATTACTAGAAATCACTTGAATATTTCGGTAACGGCCCTCCCGATCCAAACCTGCGGCGGACTGAGCCGGAAAAGTTTTGCGATGGTAGCGGCGGTGTCGAACGTCATGACGCTCGTTTGTACTTCGTGGCCAGCTTTGATACCAGGGCCTTTCACGATCCAGGGGATTTGCATTTCCGCCATGGAAATGGAACCGTGCCCTTTGTTGATACCGCCATGATCGGCCGTAAAGATCACCACCGTTTCCTTTTCGATACCCGCGTCGCGGATGGCCTGCAGGATTTCGCCTACGTGCGCGTCCGTCCGCTCGATGGCGGCATAATACTCCGGTGTATCGTGGCCAACCTTGTGGCCCACGCTGTCTACATCATGCAGATGCACGAACAGGAAAGTCGGTTTGGCGGATTTGATATAATTGCAGGCCGCAGCAGCAACCGCGATATCGCCATCGCCGTTTTCGTCTTTATTCACGGCTGCTTTCGGAAAGAGATAACCGATGCCGTCCCACTCGTAGATCACCCCGATCTCGCTTTGCGGACGGGCTTTCCGGAGCAATCCATACACCGTGGGGAACATGCCGTATTCATCCAGCATGCGCGCGGGAAGATCGGGCTTTTTACTGCCCCAGGTGGTGTAGCCGTGCAGCTCCGGGCCTGCGCCCATCACCATAGACGCCCAGTTGGGCGCGCTGGAAGAAGGAAGCACCGTTCTGGCCTGTAATGTCCAGGCGCCTTCCTGCATCATGGCGCGAAGCACCGGCACCTGGGCTTTCTGAAAGGCATATGCGCCGAATCCATCGGACCCGACGAGGATCACGTGTTTCGGTTTCGGCTGCGCGAAAGCGGCCTGGCCGATCAACGAACCTGCAAGGAAGAGATATCCTGTCCATCTGGGTAATCGCATACTTCAGTGTTTTCGACAAGATATAAACTTTCCTTTAAAGAAATAATATTTCCTTAAGTGAAATTTATTGAATAATTTTCCCAAAGAAGTACATTACGAGTAACCTGACCTTTTTCTTTTTCGGGTTGATCGGCACGTGGCTGATGCTACCGTCGAAGAAGATGGAATCGCCTTCCGACAGTTCGAAAATTTTGTCTTCCAGCTGGAATTTGAGGTTACCTTCGAGCACGTAGACATATTCGAAAGCCGCGGTAGACACCAGTTCCCGGCGGGCGCCGGGCTTTAGCGTCAGCAGCGAAACCTGGAATGCGCCGCCCTCGAAATTTTGTTCGAGGATGGATTGATATTCGAAACCAACGGCGTCTTCCTCCTTTTCATAAGGCGTGTAGGCGTCTGCCGGCAGCAGCAGGTATCCCGGGAAACTTTTTTCCGCGCTCAGTTCGGAAAAGAACGTTTCCGTTTTGACGCCCAGCTTTTGAATGATGGTAAAAAGCGTGGGAATAGTGGGCAACATCCTGCCGTTCTCGATCTTGGACAGCAGGGCGGATTTGATGCCCGTGAGCGCCGACAGATCGAGCAGCTTCAGGCCTTTTTCCTTGCGGTAACGGCGGATCAGTCCACCGATCCTGTGATAAACGAGTGTATTATTGTTGATGTCTTCCTGCGATGGATCGTGTTGCATGTGCTTAACAATTACTTAAAAGCGATTCCGCTAATTTAAACAATAAGAAATATATTTTCGCCTCAGGAAATTTTCCTGCGCACCTGCGGGTGTGAGTTTGTATGATAAGCAAAACGGGCCAGCCTCCGAAGGCTTGCCGCTATTAATCCTTCCGACATGACGGACACCACGAACGTTTCTACACGGGCCGAATCCGGGCGCTGGCGCATGCTGTTGCTCACCATGTTCTGCTACCTTTTCTTTTACACGGGGCGGCACAATTTCGGTTGGGCCACACATCAGCTGGCAGACACGCTGGGCATATCTTTCGAAAAGGTGGGCTGGATCAGCTTCGCCATGCTGGCGGGTTACGCGTTCGGGCAACTCGTGAATGGCCTGCTGGCCGACCGGTTGAGCCCCCGGCACATGATCCTCACCGGCGGGATATTGTCTGTTCTCGCCAATATCTGTATCAGCTTTTCCAGTTCTTTCACCGTGATCCTCGTGCTGTGGGGATTGAACGGCTATTTCCAGTCGATGGCCTGGGCCCCGGGCAGCAGGATCATCGCCAACTGGTGGCACAACGGCAACCGTGGACTGGCGTATGGCCTGTACACCATGTCGGCCGGGCTTTCGTCGGTTGTGACGTATGTATTTTCCATCCTGCTCGTGCAAGATAACTGGCGGAACGTGTTCCGTGTGCCGGTGCTGTTCCTCGCCGTGGCGGTAGTCATCTTTTTCATTTTCGTGAAGAACGCGCCTCCCGGCGCCGCGGCCCTCATCCTCCAACCGGCGATCAACCGCACCCGAAAAACACGTTCGCGGTGATCACGGGCAATGCGCGCTTCCTGGCGGTGTGCCTTTCCCTGGGGTTCCAGAGCATGGCGCGATATGCGCTGATCTTCTGGCTGCCGCTGTTCTTTATCAAATCCGGATCTGTCTGGACCAGCCTCCTGTTACCGCTTGGCATGGCTGCGGGCGCCATTTCGTTCGGGTTCATATCCGACAGCGTTTTCCGCGCCAACAGGATGGCGTCGATCTGCATGGGGATGCTTTTTTGCAGCCTGTTGTCTGGCCTGATATACGTGCTGGAAATCAGGAGCGGCGTGGCCGCGGGGGCTTTGATCTTTTCTGCGGGCTTTTTCGCGTACGGCCCGCAGGCGAATTTCTGGCCCCTGGCGCAGGAGCTGCTCGGCCAGCGGTACGTGGGCACCGGCACGGGCGTGATGAACATGACGGCGTACCTGTTCGCAGCGATCGGCGAGCCATTGATGGGCAAGCTGATCGACATGACCGGCAACAAGGCGGTGATATTCCCCACCGTGGCAATCATTGCATTATTGAGCGCCGTCACGATACTTTTTGCCATGCCCAGGCGGCCGTCTCCGGGCAGCCTGTCGCGGATACCGGCTTTTTGAGGGAAGCAAAGTACCATTTTATGGGAGGTTCGTCCCGCGGAAGGGGCAACTCGTCACATCCCGGCGATGCGCCGGGGCGGGGTGTTTATTTTCATGGCATGAAACCTTATCTCTTCGTATTGTTGCTCCTGAGTGCGGGGTTATCCGCCTCCGCCCAATTTACGTTAAGCGGCCGCGTCCGCCATTTCAGCGGACAGCAAAAAGTTGACGTTAACCTACCGTCCATTTTTGGCTACCATAATGAAAACACGGTTTCCGTTCCCTTGTCGAACACCGGCGAATTTCGCATTACATTGCCGGCAGACAGCATCCGGTTCGCTACCCTGATTTACCGCCGGACGCATTACACATTGCTCCTCGAACCAGGCGGGAATCTCGAAGTGGAATTTGATGAAAACGCAAATGGTATCCGGTTTACGGGTGGAAGCGCGGCGGATGTTTGCCGGTTGATGCAGGATATTGGCATGGATAAAATCCCGTTTTTCTGGGAGAACGATTCGCTGGGGGCGCTTCCGGCCGCGGAGGTCCGGACAGCCGTGATGGCGCCCTGGTTCGGGGAATTCGCACATCAAGCCCAAACCATCCGATCGTCGTCCATATCCAAAAGTTTACAAAATATCCTCATTGCCGAAAACTTTTACCGTCATTTCAACTACCTCAACGATTTCATCACCACCAATATTCCTGACAGAAAAACCGTGAATGAATTGATCGCTACCTTGTACGATACCATTCCCATCACGCCGAAATCCCCGCATCCCGGTCCGCAATACTGGACATTTACCGACAAATACATCCGCAACCTCGAAATCCGGGCGTTCATCCGGGTAAAAGCGGAGAACATCCCCGCTTCGGCTCCCATCCCCTGGTTCGGCATTTCGCTCGACAGCGCCAACGTGATCGTCAACCGGTACGGAAAGCCGTACTGGCGCTGGATCGGCACTATGCACAACTTCCCGGCGGATGTGGCCGAATCCTATAACTGGCAACAAATCCAGAACCAGTTTTCCGACCGCGATGTTTCACAGGCCTTGCCACTTGCGGAAGCTTTCCGCCAACGTTTCCCGAAAAGCCGGTTCCTTCCGGCCCTCAAAAAAATGGAAACCGCGCTGCGCGATTCGCTTGCCGTCAACCGCAAAAACAAAAACATCTCGATCGTTGAAGATTATGAACAGGTGCAGTCGATTTACGATGTCGTGAAAAAGTTGAATGGGAAAGTGGTGTACCTGGACATGTGGGGCACCTGGTGCGGCCCCTGCAAAGAGGAAATCCGCCACCTGCCTGCGCTTCGCGCATCGCTCGCGGGAAAGGACGTCGTATTTCTTTTCCTGGACGTGGATGACGATAACAAGGATGCGTCCTGGAAGGATTTCATCCGTGCCAACGGGATGGAAGGCCTCCACCTGCGGATGTCGCGCAAAACGGTTGCGCCCATCTGGAAAGAAATCCTGGCTAACCATCCCGACAAGTCGGAAAGCTACCCGCAATATTTCCTGTTCGACAAATCCGGCAAACTCGCCATAGCCAAAGCCCTCCGCCCGAGCGACGGCCCCGCGCTTACGCAGCAGATCGAATCGCTGCTCATGCCGTAAAAAAATCACCCGGTTCCTTGCGGGCCGGGTGATGAGTTATCTCCAGAATAAGTTACTTATAAATCAGTATTTAATGATGGAAGTGATATGGATGCCTTCGAAACAATCATCCATGCATCCGTTCGGCACGAAACCGGCGGTAGAAAGCATGCCGTTGTTCTTCGATTCGAAATACACTTTGGCATTATCCCGTTTCTTCAGCCAATCGTTTTTGGCTTTTGAGTAGACTTCGTCCATCGTAATGGCCGCTGCGCCTGCCGTGTGGGAGCCGATGGCATTTGCGTCCTCCGTCCATTCGCTGGTGATAACGGTCTGACCGGCGCCTTCTATTTTATAGCTGGAATATTTCCGTTCGGTGATTTTTCCGCCGACAACGGTGATCGTAGTATTGGCCCCGAAATTGAAAACGCTGCCCTGGCTAACTGTGTATTGGTATTTGTTAGCGGATTTCGATTTAAAATCGGCCCAGGCATCGTAGCTGCGCTCATACTCACTTTTGAATTCCATATTGCTTTTGCGGCAGGACGTCGCCAGTGTAACCAGGCACAGTAACAACAATGTGTAGATGTTATATTTCATAAAGGGAATTTTGTGTGAAACGGCCTCGTCGGCCATTTGTTACACTTCATCGGCATTTTTCCCGATATGGCGCCCTTCCAGCCACGCGAGCCCTCCAACAATAATTACCTGCAAAACCAGGAACGCTTTCCCGAAAAGCGTTGCACCACTGCTATAATACAGCAGCATACCGATGCTCACCACCGTCCATGCCCAATTGGCGACTACGAGCCACCTTACAGCGCGTGCGCGGACCGGTTTCATGAGCACCAGGCTCGCGGCCAGCAGGGCATATAGGCCCGTAACCGCCGCTATCAGCAACACCAACCGTTCCGGAAGCCCTAAGAACCGGCTCCACCAACCATAAAGCGCCAGGCCGGCGATGCCGGTTGTGCCACCGATAAAGGCGTCTGCCAGTAATATTTTTCGCAACCGCGGAATGTCCAGTAATTTCATATTATTGAGATGTCAGGCTAATTCATTCCGGCATTCCGGCCGGGGACTTCCATCGCAACGCTAGCGGCGCCAGCACCAATGCCACCAGGAACGCTGCAATCACCGTTACGATGAGGTTGCCGTATGCGGCAGACTGCCCGCCCGCCAGTAGCCTCGCCGTCACAACGATTCCCGTCCAGCCCAGTACCAATACCCAGTACCGCGGATTCACCGGTTGTGCAGGGAGACCATCTGCCGGGAGTTTCATCACCACCCACCCGATCGCCACGGCCCCGGCCAGGCTACTTCCATGTTGCAGCATTTTATATATCGGGATGTTGTGCCCCGCTATATCCCATTCACCGGAAAACACCGGCCACGCCTGCACGAAAAACCCGTGCGCATGCGTACATCCGTCCCACAACACATGCGAAGCTGCGCCAATCAACACGGAAACACAAACCACCGGCCAGTTTTCCGCGAAGTACTTCCGCCATGGATATTGCGCCATAGGCCGGAACCGCGCCTGCAAAAACCCCGGTAAATTGTTCACCAGCGCCGGCTTCACCAATTCATGAAACAAAAAAGCGATCACCAGCCCCAACGGCATACAAAAAAGCAACAATCCCCACAACGTATGGCTATACTCACTCTGCACCTTCATCCGCAGGAAATACTCGAAATCCGGCGCCATACTGCCCACAATGAGCCCCGTGGCGGAGGCAAGTCTTCGCGGCAATACGATTGCCGGGTGTGAAAAGGTAAAGGGCATAAAAAGGATTTATCGAACCACATCTTTAGCAATCACGTTCCAGTCGTTCCCGCCCAAACCTTTCGCGATCCACTCGTCCATCAGCGCAGCGATGGCCGGCATGATCGCCAGGTGGCCGCCTTGCTGCTGCACGGTATCGATGAAGATCTGTGTGTCCTTACGCGCCATGGCCAGCTCCCAGGAAGGTTTGGAATAATCGCCGCCGCTCATCCGCCGGATGCGGGCGGGCAGCATTTGCGCAGGGTTCCAGATTTCGAAGAGATTGCCCACATCGCGTGTGTTCTGGCCGAGCGCGCCCGCCAGTGCGAACGTGTCCCGCAAACCGGCCGTGAATGCCACCAGGAAGCAGTTCCCGATCAGTTTCATGGCAGCGGCCTTCCCCTCTTCGGGACCGAGGTCCACCAGTTGCCCGGTCATTTTTTCCAGCAGCGGGCTCACTTTTTCCACCGCCGCGCGATTCCCGGAAACGAGCATATAGCCGCTGCCTTCGCGGGCGTTGGCCGGGCCCATGAACACGGGCGCGTGGATGTAGGTGAAACCCTTCTCTTTCCAGGCTGCCGTTCTGGCGATGGCGCCTTCTTTTGTAGTAGTGGTATGATCGATGATGACGGTTCCGGGTTGCAGACCGGTTTCCGCGGCAGCCAGCACTTCGTCCACACTCTGATCGTCTTTGAGCGTAATATGTACGAATGCCGCTCCCTGCACGGCGCGCGCCGGTGTGGCAAAGACTTCCGCGCCCAGGGGCTCCAGTGCCGCAGCCTTTTCGGGGCTGCGGTTCCAAACCCTCACTTTGTCTCCTTTTTCGAGCATCGCCGTAACGAAATTCGATCCCAGCAAGCCCATTCCTAAAAATGCTTTCACCATGTCTTTCCGATTTTTAATTAAAGTTAAGGAATGCCGCGCGTAAAAAAGGCCGCCCGGTGAAGGCGGCCTATATCGTTATTGTTTCAGCAAAATATCGCGGAACTCCACTTTCATGGGCGGCCCCACATGCACTTGCAGGCCCAGCCAGCCTTTCAGCTTCCGGTTCGCGGTATCCTCGTCCGTCACTTCGCTCAGGAGTGTGCCGTTTACGAAATGCTGCAATTTGTTGCCTTTTGCCACCACACGGTATTCATTCCATTCATTCGGCTTGTAGACGGATTTGAGGGATGCGTCGTCGCCAAGGGTTCCGGTTACCTGCACGGGCGCCCAGGCGTTGTTCCTGATCCCGGCTTTCAGCGCAATGTCAGCAGCGGGAACGGTTACACGCTGGCCGCGATACGCAAGTGTGGTACGGGCGTATTCGTCGTAATTCTGTCCCAGGTACGCCCGCGCAGCATCGATGTCTGCCTGGTATCCGCGCAGGGTATGCGGCTCGTCTGGCACCACATCGCTGCGATAGTTGATGCCGCTGTTCCCGTCCGCTGTAATGCGGAACTGCGTCTTCAGTTCAAAATCCGCCGGCTGCCCGCCTTTCCAGATAATAAACGTATTGCGTGAAAGCGGCTTTTCCGGCGTGATCTCTCCCGTCAAAATGCCGTTTTCCACCCGCCAGTGTGCTGTATCGCCATCCCAGCCTTCGAGGTTTTTGCCATTGAAGATGGATGCGAACCCGCTGCCTTCCGCCGCTTCCGATGCAGGCGCGTTGCCGCCGCAATGCATGAACAGTAGCGCGATTGCGGCGATGGATATGCTTTTCGGATTGACTTTCATTTGCCTCATTACACGGATTATCGTACGGCTGCGCGTTTGCTGTTGGTAAAGATCGTGTCTTTCGGATTGCCGCCAGATTTCAGGTAAGCCATCAGGTCTACCAGCTCCTGCGGGCTCAACCGGTTGATCATGCCGGGCAACATGGGCGATACTTCAGACACACGTGTTTTCGACACGCTTTTCTTCGGCACTTTCCGGATGTCTTGCGGCGAGAATGGGTTTTGTGAAACGAAATATTGATCGTCGTCCTCGTTCGTCAACCTGCCGATGACACTGCCTCCGTCTTTCAGATAAAAAACGGTGGCGCCGTATTGATCGGAAATGGTTTTATTCGGATCGATGATCGATTCGAGGATGTCTTTATTGCTGAATCGGGTACCCAGCTGCGTGAGGTCCGGGCCGGCAACACCGCCCTGTCCTGCCAGGGTATGGCATTTCGAGCAAAGCGTAGCGGAGAACATCGCTTTCCCCTGTTCGAAATTGCTGGCCGAGAAACCAATGCTGTCTACCATTTTCACGGCGTCGTCCACTTTCCAGTTGCGGCCCGGGCCCTTTGGCTGCACGCCCGAAGCCACGGAAAAGTTTCCGCCGGCTTTCACGATCGAATCGCCCGAGATGTCATTCAACTGCGCGAATTGTTCTTTCGGCGCCAGCGCCAGCGCGTTTTTCCGGGCGTTGTTGATGTAGCCCACGAAACTGTTACCACCCTGGTACCCGAAAGCGCCCGCGTACCATTTAAAGTAAACCTGGCGCAGCGGGTCGGTCCAGCCGTTTTTCGCGCCGGAAAGCACCGTGGCGTAGAAGGTTTGCTGCGCGGGGGGCATTTTCGCCAGCATGCCCGCAATGGCCATGCCGTATTGCGGATTGCGCATGATGAGGTCTGAAGAAGACAGCAGGGATTGGCCGGCCGAGGTATCGTCTTTCGCGGAAGCCATCAGCTCCACCGTGATGCGCACCGCATCCGGCGCACCGATGTGCACGAGCAGTTTGCTGAGCAAACGGTTCATTTCGTTCGTCTTCGCCGGATAGAATGGCTGGAGCCACGCTGCCAGCATTACCTTCGACGCATCGTCGGGCATCCCCATCCGCGTGATCGTCACTTCCGCCGCACGCACCGCATCTATCTGGCTTTCGGGCGATAACTTCCCGAAATCGATCGTGGCCAGTTTGTGCAGGAGGCTGTCGCGCAGCGAAGAATCGCCCATCCGCGCCAGCGACAACGCCCCATGGATCAACGCCACGGGATCCGTCTCAGCGAACACTTTCCCCTGCCAATGTACCACTGGCTGATGTTCCAGCGCGATCCGGGCCGCATATCTCACGAACCGGTCGGGGTGTTTCAGTTGCGGCCAGGCGAAATCGACCGCCGCGGGATCAGGGCCATGGTGATATTTTTCGAGTTGCCGGCGCAGGGAATTTTCTTCCGTCAGCTTCGCCGGTTGCAGTTTATTGGAATAGTCGCCGGCGTTTTCGTGATACACGCGATACAAATCCGATTCCAGTTTGCGGCCGCCCGTGAGGAAATACAACGCTCCATCAGGCCCGATCACCCCGTCTGTCAAAGGCAGCGGTGATCCGGACAGGAACTCCTCGCCGGTAGCTTTATACGAACCGCCGTTGGGTTCCAGCTGAAGGGCATACACGATGCCGAAGCTCCAGTCGAACGCGAACATGGATTTCCGGTATTTCTCCGGGAACCGAGCATTGCCGCCGTACACCAGGTTGGTGGGCGAGCCCTGCCCGATGTTGATCACTGGCGGCAGGTTGTCTGGGTAGGTGGGCGACCATTTCATGGTACCCGTCCGCCAACCGAAATCGCTTCCACCGGTGGCATGGCAGATCCTTGTGGGACGGTACCAGGGCAGCCCGAAATCCCACTCCATATCTGAATCGTAAGTGAACAGATCGCCGGCGTCGTTGAACGCAATGTCGAACGGATTGCGGTAGCCGGCGCTGACCAGTTCCCAGTGTTTGCCTTCCGGATCGATTTTGGCGATCCATCCGCCGGGGGCTTTATGTTCACCGCATGCCCGTTGGGGTCTACCATCCGGGGGATCAGGTTATCTTCCTGCCAATTGCTGGGCAGCATGTACGCATCCATCTCCGGACATTTGGTGTGGTTGCCGGCGATGAGGTAAATGGATTGCCCGTCGGGCGAAAGGATGATGCTGTGCGGCCCGTGCTCGCCGGAACCTTCCATGGCTTTGAGCAGGGTAACTTTATCGAACTGGTCGTCGTTGTCCGTGTCCTGCAGCCGGTACAGACCGCTCCCCTTATCGAATTGGTCGTTGGCCGAATGGTTCACCATCACGTACAGGCTATTGAAAGCGTACAACAGCCCCTGCGCGAAGCCCATGGTCACTTTCGTGCGCACGGAATCGGTGCCGGGGATGGTGTCTTTACCGAAGCCCAGCGGCTCGATGCTCACTTGCTGCGTGCTGTCGGCCCCGATGGGCGGGAGTTTCAGCCGGTACAGGGCGCCGAATTGGTCAGACACGATGAGGCGGCCCTTGTCATCGAAGGTCATAGCCACCCAGGAGCCGCGCCCGCTGTCCGACGGACTGAAAAGATGTTCGGCGATGAAACCGTCCGGCAATTTGAGTTTGTCCGTTTTCGGATCGGCCGGCCGCGCGGGCCGTTCGTTACAGGAAGATGCGCCGGCGAGGCAGGCAGCCAACACTACCGGCAAGCATTTCCACAGGGAAATTCCAGGTATACGCATGGTAATAAAAACTGTATGGTGGAACGCGAAACGTCTCCACAACGTGGTTGAATTTGGTTTCTACAATATAAGTAGCGCGAAATAAAATTTCAGCAGAATGTGACGGATAGCGCCGATTTCACACAAACAGTTATAAATCAATCCGATGCATCATCTCCATCTTCCTTGTCCTTTTCCACTTCCGGCTCCCGCCTGATGTGCAGGTCGCGCTGAGGGAACGGGATAACGATCCCCTGTTCGCGGAAAGCCTTATGTATGGCGAAGATCAGCTCGCTTTTGGCGACCATCCCGGCACGCAGGTTCCCCGTCCAGAAATACAACTGTATCTCGATGGCGCTGTCCCCGAATTCAGACGCCCAGACTACGGGCTCGGGGAAAGCCAGGATGTTGTCGTTAGATTTCATGGCCTTCTTCAGGATGGATTCTACCAGCTCCAGGTCCGAATCGTAGGCCACGCCTACCATGAGGGTGTTGCGGCGCATGAGTTTCTGGATGTTCCAGTTCACCAGCTGATCGTTGAGCAGCTCGCCGTTGGGGATCACGAGGTGGGAACCCTCAAGCGTCTGGAGAAGACTGCTGCGGAAGCCGATGGATTTCACCGTGCCGGCTTTCCCTTTTACTTCCACGAGGTCGCCCACGTTGAGGGGTTTCTCGAACGCCAGGATCACGCCGCTCACGAGGTTGTTCACGAGCGACTGCAACCCGAAACCGATCCCCACGCCCAGCGCGCCCAGTACGAACGTGGCCCTGTCTATGGGAATGCCCGCCACGGCGAATGCCAGCAACAGACCCAGCACGAAAATGAAGATGCGGACCACCAGCAGCCAGCTTCCCAAACCGGCCGGACTTCCCGCATCCGCCGGATGCCCGGCCTTGTCTGACGCGAAAAACGACACGATTTTGGAAATGATGGACGCGAGTATAAGGATGGCAAAAAAGGCCAGTACACTGAAAAACGAGAACGTATATGCGCCAACGGTACGTTGGTCGAACAGGAAATCTTCCAGCGGTTGTGTAACGAGGTTGAAAACGTAAAAAGTTCTGGCGAAAAGATAGAACCAGCCGATGACGAGAAATACGTAGAAGAACCGCGGGGCCTTCCGCCCTACTGCGGCGAAGTTCACGAAGAACAGCTGGCGTTCCGGGGTCTGGTAAATATCAGACGCCAGCGTGAGCGCCTCGTTGATGAGGCGTACCGTCCACAAAAACATGATGGCGATCACGACGCTGATGAACCCACTCACCATCAAACCCTTCGCGAGATTGAAACGCCCGGTCAGGTTGGCGATGATGGATAATGCCTCCACGATCACCACGAACCAAATGAAATAAACGATCCATTGTTCGCGGAGCTCCGCGCGGCGCCCGCGGGCCAGGTACCAGCTTCCCACCAAAATCCCGCCGGCAGCCAATATGATCATGCACCAACGTTCCGGCCGTGATGCCTGCAACACGAAATTATCGGCGCAGGCCAGCAGGAACAGCAGCCAGATCATCCACCAAAACCGCATCCAGTAAGCCGTGATGAAACGCCGGAAAATAATCGTCAGACAGGTGGAAGCGATCACCCACAGCAGGCAGATGAACACCCACGGCGGATCGGGAAAAATGAACTGGAAGATGCAAACCACGATCATAACGGCCGACAATACAGGATAGCGCAACACGAGCTGCCCGTCGAAATCCTTCCGCAACAGCCCGTTGGTGGCCACTTTCCGGCGGAGGGTACGCAAAAATATGGTGCAGAATAACGTAAGAACGGCCAGGATGGCGAGCTTGCCAGGATTATTGCGGAAGTAAAACCAGAGGATCAGCCGGTTCTTTTCGAACGCCTGGTGCAGGATTTCGTTCATGGGCCTGGCGTGCAGCGGCGGCACATTCAGGCCGCTTACTTCCTGCCGGAACGTTTGCTCCGACAAGTCCCTTTCATACCGCTCAATCTGTTCCAGCCCGGATTGCAGCTCATACACGGTCAAATCCAGCTGATCCTTGATGTGCTGCACATTGTGCAGCGAACCGGCCAGGATACTGTCTATCGGCGAAACTTCCCTCGCCGCCACATACAACTTGCGGACCACAGGCAGGAACTCCGCCGTATCCACCGGTATGGTGTACAGCTGCGGATTGCTGGCGATGGAATCGAAATTATGGCGGAAGCCCACGAGCTTTTTCCTGTAGGCGTCTACCTGCGCTTTCCGCGCGTTGGCGCGCTCCAGCAGCTCACGGATCAGTTTGTAGGAAGTGGTCAGGTTCCTTTCCGTCTGCAACGCGCCGGTATTTTTGAAAACGCCGTCGCTGGCGATCTCGAAACGCTGGCGGATGGCGGACAGTTCCTTTTTGATGGCGTTGGTATCGAGACTGGCTTTCAGAAAATCGCGGGTATGACGGATGGTGCGCAGCAGCTCGTCGAGCAGGGCGTCCTGCATATTGGCGGAATCATGCTGCCGGTATTTGGCCGCATATTCGGCGGGCGCCGCTTCCAGCATCCTGCGCAAAGTTTGCGCTACGGAGTCGCTGACATGCCGCATCACCGAATCAGGATGCTGCCCGCGAACGGAGGAAGATGCCACGCAACAGAGCGCGCAAATGAGGAAACAACGGAAGTAACTGCTGAATAGCATTTTCATATTCAACAATTTACAAATTTTTTCTGGCAGAACGCGTGGGTTACTTGTCCGGATTTTTCTTTTCACGCAACGCTGCTTCCAGGTCGGCTACCCGTTGCAAAACGGTGTGGAAGCGGGTTTGACCGGCATTCAGGGGATGCGTTCTCACCTCCAGCAGCAAGCGTTCCGCCACATCCAGTTCACCGAGTTGGATGGCGTAATCGGCGCGGAGCGACATTACTTTGAAAAGATTATCGCATGGCAGATGGCGGTCGCGGTCGATGGCTTTGTCCAGCAGCGCCGGAACTTTTTCGAATTCGCCTTCATCGTCTTCGAACCGGTAGGCGTAATCCAGCACGAGGGCGAGGCGTTTGCCGGCCGCGGCGGTTTCGGCGGAGATAGTGGGATCCTCCGGCGCATCGAGCTTCCGGCCCACGCGGATGCAATTGCCCGCAGGGTCGGAAAACATGAATTCCCTGACACCGTAGGCTTTGTCGCGGATCTCGCTGATGCGCGGGAGGCCGCGGGTGGGGAGTTTTCCTTTTTTGTTGCGAAGGCCGGTGGTAAACTGTTCGTACAGCCTGTCGGCTTCATCGGCCAAAACGTAGCAGGTGTGATAGGACGTTTTAGGATCGTGATGGCTTATGGCATAGAAATCCAGCCGTATCCCTTCTTTTTCCACGATGGCGTATGGGTTGGGCGCCTTCTGGCGATAGGTGACTTCAAACCCGATCTGGCGGTAGAAATCGAGCAGGGTATCGAGGTCTTTACAGGGAAGGATGGGAATCGTCCGGTTCATATGCGCAATATTTTAGGGCAAAATTCCGCGGACGGGAGCGCATGGAATTGTACAGTTGCGACATTATTCCTCCGGGAAAGGAAGCCCGGCGATCGCCTTGCGGTATTGACCCGGCGGCATGCCCGCCAGTTCCCGGAAATCGCGGATAAAATGGGCCTGGTCGTAATAGCCGCTGTCGAGCGCAACGTCCGTCAACCGGCGGTTCCCGGGAATTTCCCCCACCGCCCGCTCGAAACGGAGGATCCGGCTGTATGTACCGGGCGATAAGCCGGTGCCATTCCGGAACGTGCGCTCGAACTGCCTGCGCGAAGTATTGAAACGTTGCGCCAGCGCATCGATCCCTTCAACCATTCCCCCGAAAGCCAATTCCCGCGCGGCGGCCGGAACGACCTCAGCATGCCGGCCGGGTGCAAGTGCAGACAGGAATTCCCCCGCCAGTTGCGCCCTTTCCCCATTTCCGGCGGCCGACAGCATACGCCGCTGCCATTGATCTGCGGTCTTCCCCAAAACGCTGCCCAATTCGGCAAAGGCACCGGTCAGTTCGGTGGCCGGCATCCCGAACAGCGCCGGGACCGCGCCGGGCAACAGTTCCACCCCGAAAATCCCCGACCGTTCAGCAGACACGAATTGCCGGTGTGCGGCCGACTGCCCCTGGAAGCCCGCCAGGAACGAGGGCTCCCATCCACCGCCTGCCGTTTCCGAACCAAAACGTCCCTCATAATGAAAAACGATCCTCGCGGCGCCCGTGGCAATGGAAAGATGGCGCAGCTCCTTTCCCGGGACCGGCGCCATCTCTCCCACCCAGAAACACTTCACGAACCCGGAAAGCTGTGCTGGCGGAGGTATTTTATAATATTGCATGTTGGTGTGCTGAAGGGGCAATTTAAGGATTCTTCCGTCATTTCGCAGCAACGGCATCGAGGAACTCGATGACCAGGGCGGCCGTGCGGGCTGGCGCGTTACTGGCGGGATCGAGTGCGGCGGCTTCGCCCAGGTACGTGCCGTGCGCGCCTGGGAAAATGGCGAGCTGGCCGTTCGGGAACAACTGGTACATCTCCACGGTATGCGCCATGGTGGCCACGTCATGATTGCCTGCCAGCACGAGCACCGGCTGTTTGATGGCCCGCAGCATATCGGGCTGCCAGTCTTTGAATGTGAGCAAGCGCCCCATCAGTTTGGCGACGAAGGTATCAGGGTCCGGTTGCGGCGATGCGGTCGTATAAGCGTTTCGCAGCACAGGTGGCATCCCCGCGGCGTCGGCTTTCCGGAACATCGCTTCCAGCCCGGGCACCCAGCCTTCCTTACGGTAAAAAACGGAAGCCACCACCAGTCTGCGCACTTTTCCGGGATGGCGCATGGCCAGCATCATGGCGGAATTGCCGCCGTTGCTGAAACCCATGACATCGGCCTGTTGTACGTTGAGCTGGCTCAGCAAAGCCGCGGCATCGTCTGCGTCCTGCTCGAAACTGAAAGGCGTTTTCCGGTCGGCCGTATGGCCATGGCCCTGCAGCTCGATCGCGATCACACGCCGACCGGCCGACAACGCCGGCAAAACCCTGCCGAAAGTGGTCCCGATCGTAGAACCGCCGCCATGCAGCAATAATAAAGGCACGCCATTGCCGGCCCCGTGGATTTCATAATACATGCGCAGCCCGTTCACATCGGCATAGCCGGTTTTCACGGCCGATGAATCTTTAGTAGCGGCGAACGACGGGATATTCAGTAGTAAAGTCAAATAAAAGAGGTATTTCATGATGGTTGTTTTTGTGCATGGGATATCCGTTTACCACAACCGGCCAGGTTGCAGCATTACGTTACCGCATGTACGAATTTGTAGGAATAATGTTATTGCATCAAGCGCCCAGTGCGGCTTCCATGCGATCGAGCATTTGCAGCCAGCTGGGGTAAGCGCCGGTCCTGCGGGCGATGTTTTCCGGCGCGGCCTGGTGGATGGTGATCTCCGTTTTGTTGGCGGCAAGCGCGTGGAAGGATACGGTCACCAGGGTTTCGTCTGGCCACTCGGGGTCCATGCCGGCCTGGGCGGAAGTGCGGCGGATGCCGTTCTCATCTGCCAGGGCGATGTTGTACACGATCTTTTCCGGCGAATTGATGTCCAGGTACTCACCGACACACCAGCAATCCTTTCCGTCCGGCGTGTGGATGCAGGAGTGGAAATGGCCACCGGGGCGGATGTCGAGCTTTTCGAAATGGATGCTGCAATCGTTGGGCGCGAACCATTTCGGGAGGTGTTCAGGGTCTGTCCAGATGCGGAAAACCAGTTCTCTCGGGAAGTTGACCGTCCGCGAGATGAATACGTCATTTGTTGCGGGGCTTGCCGCGTTGGATGTGCTTTGCATTTTTCGGTTTTTTTAGTTCTGTTCCGATGGTGAGCAGGTAGGATTCCATGGAGTCGAGGGTTTTGCTCCAGGCTTTTGCGTATTGCGCCACCCAGTCCTGCACTTCCGACAGTGCTTCGAGGCGCGCTTCGCAATGGCGCTCCCTTCCCTCCTTGCGGATTACCACGAGCCCGCATTCTACCAGCAGCTTCACGTGCTCGGAAACGGTGGGCCGGCTGGTGTCGAAATAATCGGCGATGGCGTTCATCGTCAGCGGCTGACTGGCCAGCAGCTCGATGATGCCCCGGCGCGTGGGGTCGGCTATCGCCTGAAATACGTCTCGTCTTCTTTCCATTATGTAGGCATTTCCCTACAAATGTAAGCATATGTCGGGATTTGCCTACATATTTTTTTATCGCTTGAAAAGAAAACGGGAACGGCACACTGCCGTTCCCGTTTATTACTTCCCTTGGTCTTTCTTGTCCTGCAGCGCCTTTGTACAGGATCAATAAGCAGGTTTCTGCCCCTTGCTTTTCCAGTAATCGATCATGGGTTTGTAGGGGCCGTATTTATGGGCGCTCACGGAAAATGTATCCGCAAACGGGCCTTTGTCGTAATCCAGCGCCTTTTCGGCGATATGCGGATAGTCGAACATTTTGGGATTGGGCCGTGGATGACGGCTGTCGTCGTTCACGAAAGCCGCGATATCCAGTGCTTCCCCGTCTGTAAGAAAAGGTTTATCCCAGGTGGCTTTATCGAACGGCATATTGGCTTTCAGCCACTGCGCCTGCTTGATGATGCGGTGCATGCTGGAGCCGGGCTGGTAGCCGGAAGGCCCCCACAGCGGAGGATACACATAGCCGTTTTTATCTGCCGTCATGATGCCCTCCCCGTCTTTTCCATGGCAGCGTTCACAATGCTGTACATACAACTGTGCGCCCCGCTCCGGGCTTGCCGCCACATCGGGCAATTCCACCTCGAGATTCTTCCCGCCCTTATACGGTTTATCTTTCGGCACAAAACTGTTGATCCACCTGAAGTACGCCAGGAACGCCACCATTTCCTTACTGTCCAGCGGCAGCGATTTGCCGTTGTGGGGACGGTTGATGCAGTTATTCACCCGCTCGGCCATGGTGAGCACCTTCCCTTCCCTGGCGCGGTATTGCGGGTATTGCTCGTGCGACAGCATGAGGTTGAACGAAAAGGGTTTCGTTCCCCCGTTTTGGTGGCAATTGGTGCAATTCATCCTGTTGCCGAGATAACGCCCGTTGATGCCTTCGGGGCCGATGTAGTAGGCCGTTCTGTACATCAGCTCCTGGCCATACTTTACGGCTTCCCCAAACTTGTCGCCCGGGATGGCCGCGCTGTCTACCGCCAGTAGAACGGTAGCCGGCGGTTTCGCATCCACCGGGTTACTTTCACTTTTCGCATTCGTTTGGCAGGAATAAATGATGATCGCGGCAATGCCTGTCAGAAAGGAAGTCCAGACTATCCGGTTAACAGAAATCTTCATGTGCAGAATTATTTATCCGATTACAAAATCAATCCATTTAAAAATCACCCAAAACCGCTGCGGGAATGAATTCCGCGCGATAGGGAATGAAGGCGCAACGCAAATTCCAAATCGGCGTGCCTTGTTTGTCTGTCAACATCACCGTGTTCTTTTTAGAGCTGCATTGCAGGATATGGTCGGGCCCGGCCATGTATGCGCTTCCCATCCGGTCGTTGAACAGGTAAGCCGGTAAAGGCGTGCGGATGACGGGCGTTGCCGTACGGGCAGCCTCATCGAGCCGGAAAGCCAGTGTTTGCGATTGCGAACGGGATACGCCGTTGTCGAACAGCATGAGGTCTCCCGCTTCGTTCCTGTGTACCGCGTGGCCCATGTCGAAAGCGGCGGAATCCGGTATCGCGAAATCGCCTCCCCGCCCGAATTTCCACATCACCACACCGGTTTTGGCGTCCAGTTTCCAGATTTGCCCGTTGTTGTAAAACGACACGAGATAATTGCCGTCTTTGTCGAAACTCAGGCTGTTGGCGTGCATCCAATCGGTACGCGTGCTGGCGATCGCCGTATCGGTCAAAGGGTCCAGCGCATCGAATACCGTCCATTCCCATACCTTGCGCCCCTTCCGGTCGAGCACCAGGATACCGTCGCTTATTACGGTATCGGCCGCTCCGCCGCCACTGGCGCGCAGATCGAACGTTCTTTCCACCGTATTGAGCATCACGATATTGTTCCCCGGGGCCAGCAATACTTCGTGGTGCGCGTTGGCGGTAAAATCGCCCTGGCCTTTCTTCAAATGCAGCAGCGTATCGCCTTCCAGCGAAACCTCCAGCACCTGGTCCCCATAACTGGTCTTGAATTCCTTACTACCCAGGATGCAGAGGAAGGTTTTGTTTTCCGTGAAATGGGCCGTCTTGAAACCCGTCCCCTTCACCGCATGAAACCATACCACGCGGCCTTTCGCATCGAGCAGGTAGAGCGCACCGGGCTCGTCGCGCTGGCTCAGCAGGATGTACCCCTTCCTGAAGATCTCCGGCGCTCCGTTCGTTTGCGCGCTATCCAGCAAAAAACCGTCCTGTGCCCAGGAAGGTATTTCCGCTTTTTTCCGTTGTTGACAAGCCAGGCAAAGGAGCAGCCCGATCAGGCAGGGATACCATTTCATACAAACATCATTTTGCTTCCCGAAGCCGGCCGGCAGACTGCCGGTAAAGGCAGCCTGCCATCTGCCGGCCAGGGCAGGGTTCAGGTATTATCGCCAAAGACCGTTTTGCTCAGCCTTCGGATTGGATTTCAGTTCGCTTGCCGGGATGGGGAACACAAAGTGTTTCGCCCCGAACACGTTAGCGCCTTGCTTTTCGCGGGCTTTCAAAACCGGCACGAGCTCTGCGGCGGTTTTATGCCATCTTCTCAGGTCGTACACCCGGTTCTGTTCGAAAAACATTTCCAGCAGTTTCTGGTGATCGATTTCAGCCATCATGCCTGCTTTCCCGGGAAGGTCGGCCAGGGTTTTATCGGTAAGGCCGGCCCTTCTGCGGATGCGGTTCACATCATCGAGCGCCTTGCCGAATTTCCCGTTCTGCGCTGCTGCTTCGGCGCGCAGCAAGAGCACCTCGGCGAAGCGGAACACGCGGAAGTTGGCGGTGGAAGGCGTGGCGCCCCAGTAATTGTCCGCATCCTTCACGTTCCTCCAGGCGTTCGTCCCCTTTTTGATCAGGAAGCGGCCATAGGTAACGGTATCGAGCGTGGTACCCGGGTGCAGGCGCACGATCGTGGAAATGGCCGACGTCCACATCCGGTCGAACGACTGGTTGTCGTAAAACGTGGCATCCGCTTCCCCGAGCACCGAACGTTTCCACATGAGCGTGGCGTACATCCGTTTGTCGTACTTGGTGTCTGACCCCGCGGGGCGCGGCTCTTTCACAAATTCGCGGACGGCGTAGTTAGACGGTACGTATTTGAACCAGCCGCCGGCAGACGGAGGCCCGATGAACTGCGGAAGATAGTTGTACATGGGCGAATTCGCGCCTTCCACGCCCCAGGCGCCGTACTGGTCGCCGATGGGCGCGAACGTCCATTCAAACACCGATTCCACGTTGTACTCGTTCTTGTCGGTGAAGTTGTCTTCGAAATCGGGCACCAGGTCGTATGCATACGGTGCGGCCGTCAACTGATCGAAAGCAGCTTCCGCCTTCGTATAATCCTCCAGGAACATGTACGATTTGCCGAGCCAGGCGATGGCGGCGCCACTGGTGGCACGGCCCCTTTCCTTGGCGTCGCGCACGGGCGGCAGGCCGGCAGCGGCTTCCTTCAGATCGCCCACCACCAGGTTCCAGACGTCGGCTTCCGGGCTGCAGGGCGCTGCGTAACCGTCTGTCGTTTCTACGGGCATCGTTCTCAGCGGCACGGTTTTCCAGTTGGTAACGAGCAGGAAATACGCCAGGCCGCGGAGGAATTTGGTTTCCGCGACGTACGCTTTCTTCTTCGCTTCATCCATGGGAATGTCGCCGATCTTGGACAGCAGCAGGTTGGCGCGGTGAACGCATTTGTAGAGATTGGTGAAAACGTCGTTCAGGTCGCTGTTGTTCTCGTCGTTGGTGAAGCTGGCCACGCCCCAGGTAGCGGCTTCGCCGCCGGGGATGGTAAAGATATCGTCGCCCAGGGAGTTGATGTCCTGGATACCGGTAAACGAGCCCCAGTAGCCGTAAAGCGACGGGCGCAGGGGGCTGTAGGTGGCCGCCAGCGCAGACAGTACGCTGCCTTCGTCTTTCCAGAACGTGGCGTCGGTCACCTTGTTGGGATCGTTTTGTTTGAGGAATTCCTTCTCGTTACAACCGGCGGAAGCCAGCAGCAACGTCAATGTGGCTATATAGTGAAATTTTCTTTTCATGATGATTTTCGATTGACCGGTTAGAAAGTGAGGTTAAAGCCGAACAGCAGGGTGCGTGCGAGCGGATATGCATCCCAGGAATCATCTACTCCGCGCACCAAAGCGCCGCCACCGATATCCGGGTTGTAGCCTTTGTATTTCGTGATCGTGAAGATGTTTTCTCCCGATGCAAAAAACCGTACTTTTTCGATACCGTATTTGGTGAGGATGCGCGCGGGCAGGCTGTATCCAAGCTCCACCCTTTTCAGGCGCAGGTAAGATCCGTCTTCCAGCCACCGGTCGATGTTGTTGCGGTTGTTATTGTTGGGATCGGCGAGGATGAAACGCGGGAAGTTGCTGTGGTTTTCAGGCGTCCAGGCGTTGAGCACATCGGTCGACAGGTTGGTCACTTCGTTCATCTTTTCCATCCATTTCTTCCGGGCGTTGTAGATTTTGTTGCCGGTTACGCCTTCCAGGAAGAGGTTGGCGTCGAACCCTTTCCACGACAGGTTGGCAGACAGGCCCATGGTCATATTGGGGAACGGGCTGCCCATGTATTGTTCGTCTTTATTGTCGATGATCCCGTCGTTATTGAAATCCACGAACCGGATGTCGCCGGGCTGGGCGTTGGGCTGGATGGGCGCGCCGCCTTTTGCGTGGGCGCTCACTTCTTCGGCAGACTGAAAGATACCGTCTGTTTCGATCAGCCAGAATCCGCCGATGGGGTAACCTACCACCGCCCTGGAAACGGAACCGAATTCCTGCCTGCCGGAGCCGATGGTGATGGCCTTCATTTTATTGGAAACGCGGGAGAAGTTCAATCCCATGCGATAGTTGAGGCTGCCGCTCCTGTCTGCGTATTCGATGGTGGCTTCGTATCCCTTGTTGTCGATCACGCCGGCGTTGAGGGTCGGCGAACCGGTTTTCCCGACGGAAGAAGGGAAAGGCACGTTCAGCAGCACGCCTTCTGTTTTCTTGCTGAATACGTCTACGATAATCTGCAGTTTGTTGTTCAGGAAGCCAAGATCGGCGCCCACGTTGGTGATTTTGGTTTCTTCCCAGGAAAGGTCTGTGGGCGAAGCGTAGCCGCTGGCCGTGGCACCGGGCCATAATGTGTTGCCCTGCACATAGTTCAGGTTGCTGTTGATGGAGTTTTGGGTGAGATAGTTCCCGATTTCCTGGTTACCCAGCACGCCCCAGCTGCCGCGGAGTTTGAGGGAGCTGATAACGCCTTTCGCCCCTTCGAAGAAAGATTCGTTGTGCACGTTCCAGCCCAGCGAGAAAGACGGGAACGCCCCGTACTGGTAATCGCTCGCGAAGCGGGAAGAACCGTCTCTGCGGATGGACGCGGAAAACAGGTAGCGGGAATCGTACGAATACATCAGGCGCGCAAACCGGGAAACGATGGTGCTCACGCTGGCGCTGCCACCGTTTTTCTGCGAAGCGGTGGTACCTGCGCCAAGCACCGAGGTACCGGGCGGGAGATCGTCGCGCTGTGCGTTGAAGCCTTCGTACATGTTTTTCTGCGCGGTGTAACCCAGCAATGCGTCAAAATTGTGGCGGCCCAGTTTTTTGGTGTATGCCAGGGTATTCTCCAGCAGCCAGGAGTTGCTGGTGCCGGTGCTTTCGCTGAGGTCGGGCATGGTATTGCCGTTGTTACCGTCGTGATAAACTCCGGTGAACACGCGGCCCGCGCTATGGCTTTCCGTGAGGCCAACGTTGAATTTATACCGCAATCCCTCGATGAGCTTCACTTCCACGAACGCATTGGCGAGAATGGACAGGTCTTTGGTGCCGTTGTCGATCGTTTCCAGCCGTGCGATGGGGTTGGAAAGGTTCTTCATATATGTGGGCCTTCTGCCGTATCCGCCCAGGTCCATTTTGGGATCGAATACGGGAACGGTGGCCGGCATCATGAGCGCGCTGCCCACGATACTGTGCGTCTGGTCGCCGCCGCCGGGGTTGTTGCGGGTGAGCCCCCGCTTGATGATCACGGTTTCGCCTACACGTATCCGTCCTTTTTCAAAGTCGGTCTTGATCCGGAAGTTGGCGGCCGAGTAATTGGTATTGACGATGGTGCCTTCTTCTTTCAGATACCCGCCGGAGAGGTTGTAGGTGAAGTTTTTGGAGCCGCCGCTGAAGTTCAGGTTGGTGCGGGTGATCATGGCCGGGCGGAAGATCTCTTCCTGCCAGTCGGTATTGATGCCGTTGTAGGCGGGGATGCCGGGAACGTATTTGGTGTAGAGGTCCGTCCATTGCTGGCCGTTGAGCATGCTCATTCTTTTGGGGATAGACTGCACACCGATCCAGCTGTCGATTTCCAGCCGGGGCGGTGTTTCCTTCCGGCCGGTTTTGGTGGTAACGATCACCACGCCGTTGGCTGCGCGGGAACCGTATATGCTCGCCGTGGCAGCGTCTTTGAGGATTTCGATAGACTCCACATCGTTGGGGCTCACCCCGTCGATGCCGCCCACGAACACGCCGTCTACGATAAACAGCGGGGCATTATTGCCGAGGGTGCTCATCCCCCGGATGTTGATGATGAGCCCTGCGCCGGGGGCGCCGCTGGCCGATTCTACGGAAACACCGGGCACGCGGCCCTGGATGGCGGAGCTGACGTTTTTGGAGACGTTGGCGCTAAGTTCGCTCACTCTGACCGACGACACAGCACCGGTGATGTCTTTCCGCTTTTGGGTGCCATATCCAACTATCACCATTTCGTCCGTCAACACGGCTTTCGGTTTCAGTGCCACGTTCATTTCACCGGCCTGCGAAACGCTCCTTTCGGTGTTCTCGTACCCGATGAAAGACACGACGATGACGCCGCCGTTTTCAGGTACCTGCAGGGTATAGTTCCCTTTCGCATCGGTACCCGTACCCTGGGAGGTGCCTTTCAGTTTCACGGTAGCGCCGGCCAGGGGCTCGTTGGTGACCGCATCCGTGACCCGCCCGTATATGGAAATATTGACCGGGGCGGAAGGGGCCTCTACCGCCGGCTGTTTTTCCTTTACGGAGATAATGATCGTTTTGTCGATAATACTGTAGTTGAGGCTTTTGTCTTCCAGGCATTTACTCAAAACCGCATCCAGGTCTTCATGGAAAACCGAGAGTGAAATTTTGCTTTTTTCTTCCAGCATTTCCGTGTTGTAAAAGAAGGTGTACCCGGTTTGTTTCCGGATTTCCTTGAATACCTTGGACAGCGGGGCGTTGCGCATGCTAAAGGTCAGCTTCTGGGAATAGGCCGTGGTAGCCCTCACCTGAACGACCAGTACCAATAGCATAAAGGCGGTCAGTTTCATAACGGTCAGCGTTTTTGCAAACACCGGATAATTCAGGTGTTTGCCAACATCTCTAAATTGCATAAATTTGAAAAGTTTAGGGTGAGCATTGAGCTGTTTACGTCAAATACACGCATATATGCCAGCCAGACAAATTCTGCCGGGAACGTTGCCTCGTTCCCGGTTTTTTTTGCCGGCATCACATAACGTGAAGATCCTGGTTGTTATATATTCATTTTAGTTTACTGCTGCACGTCTACGACGATCTGCCGCCCTTCGATCTTAAACCCGATCCCTGCGGTTTTCAGGATGCGCAGGGCCTGCGATAACGTGGATTGCCGGCGGATGGAGCCGGTATAGTGTTTGTCGGGCACGGGACCGGAGAATTTCACCTCCACGTCGTACCAGCGCGCCAGCTGGCGCATCACGGTCGAAATATCGTCGTCGTCGAACTCGAACATTCCTTCTTTCCAGGCGGTTACTTTGCTGATGTCTGCAGCTGCCACGTTCAGCTGCCCGTTCCCGCGGGAAAGGCTTGCCGTTTGCGCGGGGGCCAGCGTCACGTTTTTCCCGTCGGCCGAAATGACTTTCACTTTTCCGCTCACCAGCGTGGTGTTGACCGCCGATTCGTCTTCATAGGCCATGATGTTGAAACCCGTGCCCAGCACAGCTACTTTCATCCCGTTTTTCGTTTCCACGAAGAAAGGCTGCGCGGCTTTCGGCGCGATGTCGAAATAGGCTTCCCCGTTGAGGTAGACGGTCCTTTCCGTGCCGCTGAACCGGGTGGGGAACCGGAGCGACGAGCCCGCGTTCATCCAAACCTGTGAACCGTCGGGCAGGATTACCTTGTATTCTCCGCCGCGGGGCGTTGTGAGCGTATTGTAGATCGTTTCTACCGCGGTATTGGCTGCGGCATCGTACGTCAGTTGCCCTTTGGAGCGGCCAATGCGGGTACCATCTTTTTCCTGGAGCCCCTGCTGGACGTGTTCGTCGAGCTGCACGGCGGTGCCGTCTCCCAAAACGAGCTGGGCGGTTGTCTTCCCAGGCAGCACGTCGTTGCCTTTCGCCGCTGTTACCGGTTTTCCGGGGGAAGGCTGGCTTTTATTGTTCCACATCTTCCAACCCGCAACGGCCACGGCGATGAAAGCGCAGGCGGCGGCGGTGCGCCAGATGTACATCCGGCGGACTTTGGCGGTTTTGGCGGTTTGCATCGCAACATGATCGCCCAGAATCCCGCGGAAGCGGTCTACTTCCGCATCCAGGCGCCCCTGGCGGCCGTTTACCACATCAAAAATCCGGCAGGCCTCCGCAAAGGCGGGCTGCTTTTCCGGATTTGCGGCCAGCCAGGCTTCCCAGTGGCGCGCGGCCGCTTCGTCTGTCCCCATGCAAAAGCGCAGGAAAGAATCATCCAGCAGAAAATCTTCGGCAACGTTGAATTGATGCTCCATTTGTAAGATTAGTATACTATGGTGTGAGAAACGGTGAAATATTCCCAAAGAAACCAGAACTATTTTTCATTTTTTTTGCGGGAACGTTTGGGTGGATGGAAAGTATCCGGCGGAATTACCACCTGATCCAGCAAAGAAAAGCCAGCAACAAGCCGGCAGACAAGGCTTTCAGCGCGGCGGCGAGGGTATTGTAGGCGGTTTTGGTGGACATGCCTGCCCGGGCGCCTACTTCTTCCATGCTCAGCCCGTCGAAAAACCGCAGCTGCACCAGTTCTTTTTGCCGGGGAGTAAGCAAAGCCATGGCGCGGGCGATTTTCGCCTTCACCTCTTCCGTTGCCTGAACGGCCATGATCGCGTCTTCATAAGACGATTCGAAAGTGCCGGATTGCTCGGAAAGGCGGCCGGCGGCGGCATGCAGCTTTTGATCCTGCCGGATGTTGGTGAGTACCTTCCGGCGGAGCCAGGTCAGCAGGTACGACCTGACGTTGGCGACGTCGGGGATCTGGAGCCGGCGGTCCCACAGTTCCAGGAACACATCGTTAATGGCATCGCGGGTACGCTCCAGGTCACCGCAGGTGCGGATGCCGTAGTTCAACAACGAAAAATAGAGCCGCTCGTACAGCGCCACCATGGCCTCCTGCTCGCCCAGGCGCACACGTTCCCAGAGTTGCACTTCTGCAGCCCTGTCGTTTTGGTCGGTACCGGGATTCGGTTCTTCGTGAGAAGAAGTTGGTTGCTCATTCTTCATCAGCAATCAGCGATTTCATACATCAAGCTTGAAAAGGAAAGCGTCAGTCTGCCGGAACTTTTTGTCTTTCCGGCCGAATTGCTTCATACAAATGTTTTTCTTACTGTTTATCATACAACAGGAAAGCACCGGGATCCGTATTCCGCTTCCTGTGATCTTACGCATCCTTGACTTGTAAACGTGGTCGTATTTGTGATTTAATTGATCGCCAAGATACTTTTTTTCCATTCCTCAATCGTCGATCGCATCTCTGTCCGCTTTCACGATCCAGGATTCGAGCGTGGGGATGTCGGCGAAGATGGGACAAAGCAGCTGGAGGAACCTTTCCCGGTCGCCTGGCGTTGAAAAAGCGGCGGCGAAGAGGCCGGCTTCCGGATCGAAGGTGATGCGATGGAGCAACCCGGTATCCAGGTGCAGGAGGATGGCGGCGATATGGCCGGCCCAGCATTCTCCGTTACCGGAATACCCGTGTTTTTCAAAAACATCGGCGTAAAAGGGATATAATTCGTCTCCTTCGATGGCGGCGGTTACGTAAAATCCGCCTTCGATATCGTGAGCGTTGAAAGGGAAAGTTTCACCAACATTATTGTGTTGCATGGGATGGATGGATTGAAAAAGCGTCAAAAAAGCGATTTGTCCGTAGTTCGGGCAAGAAAAATCAGGGTATGGGAATATTTTTACCGAAAAATAATACATATTACAATCATATCCACCTTTAGACTTTGAAACATAGCAACGAACAGTCTTCCGGCCGCAAACTGGCGCGGGGGCTTCAAAACCGCCACATTCAGCTGATCGCGCTCGGGGGCGCCATCGGCACGGGACTTTTCCTGGGCATCGGCCCGGCCGCGGTATCAGCGGGTCCTTCGGTTATCCTGGGGTACGCGCTGGCAGGGGTCATCGCATTCTTCATCATGCGCCAGTTGGGCGAGATGGTTGTGGAAGAACCTGTTTCCGGGAGCTTCAGCCACTTCGCCTATAAGTATTGGGGCAACTTCCCCGGGTTCGCTTCCGGGTGGAACTATTGGGTACTGTACATCCTGGTGAGCATGTCGGAACTCACGGCCATCGGCCACTACGTGCAGTTCTGGTGGCCCGAAATCCCCCTGTGGGCTTCCAGCCTGTTTTTCTTCGTGACCATCAACGCGCTGAACCTCAGTTCGGTAAAAGTATACGGCGAAGCCGAGTTCTGGTTCTCCATCGTGAAAGTGGTGGCCATCATCGCCATGATCGTGTTCGGCGTATACCTGCTCTTCAGCGGCAACGGCGGCCCGCAGGCCAGCGTGCAGAACCTCTGGAACGACGGCGGCTTTTTCCCGAAAGGGCTCCTTCAATCCGATGGACAAGGCGGCTACCAGGGCCTCCTGGCGGCAATGGCGATCATCATGTTCTCTTTCGGCGGTCTCGAACTGATCGGGATCACCGCCGCGGAAGCCGATCAGCCGGAAAAAACCATCCCCCGCGCCACCAACCAGGTGATCTACCGGATCCTCATTTTCTATGTAGGCGCCCTCGTGATCCTGTTCTCCCTGTCGCCCTGGCGCAACATCACCACTACCAGCAGCCCGTTCGTAATGGTGTTCGAAAGCCTGAAAGGGTTCGAGTTCCACCTGTTCGGCAAAACGATTTATTTCACCAGCCTCATCGCCAACGCGCTCAACCTGATCGTGCTCACGGCGGCGCTGTCTGTCTACAACAGCTGCGTATACAGTAATTCCCGCATGCTGTACGGCCTGGCGGAACAGGGCAATGCGCCTTCTTTCCTGTCCAGACTGAACAAAAACCATGTGCCCGTGCTGGCCACGGTAGTATCTGCCGCGTTCGTGGCCGTTTGCATCATTATCAACTACGTTATGCCGGGCAATGCCCTCAAAGCGTTGATGACACTGGTGGTTTCCGCCCTCATCATCAACTGGCTGATGATCAGCGTGGTGCATCTCAAGTTCCGGCAGCGGTACAAAAACGGGCAGGCTATCACCAAATTCCCGTCGTTCCTGTACCCGGCATCCAACTACATCTGCCTCATCTTTCTGACGGGCATTCTCGGGCTCATGCTGATCACCGGCATGGCGCTCCCGGTGCTGCTGATCCCCGCATGGCTCGTGCTGTTGTATGTGTTTTACATGCTGGCTGGCAAAAACAAGAAACGCGAAGCGCTGTAAGGCGTTCTTCTTATAAAAAAAGCGGTCCCGGCATAGTCGGGACCGCTTTTTTTATGGCTTGACCATCTTACTGGATCACCCACCAGTTGTAGCTTTCCGGCGCCAGCGTCACGGTCATATCGATCGTGTAATCGCGGTTGAGGGTGTAGCTTTTCGGCGCGGTGCCGTTGGCGGATACTTTAGCCGTGGCCGTTAGCCCTGTATAATAGAGCGGCACGCGGATAGTGCGGGTAATGGCCGTTTTGAGGGGGTTGTAGAGGATGAGGAACCCTTTCTCCTTCCCTTGCGGATCGGCGTGCAGGATGCCGTCCCAATCGCGGGCATCGGCGCGGCGAAGGTGGATGACGTCCGCATTGAGGATGTTGCGGTACTTTTTGTACCAGGTCACCATGTCTTTCACGACGGCCTTCGTGGCGTCGGTGTCGTACAACCTGGGGCCGCGGTAGCAGGCCTGCACACCGGAACCGTAGTATTGGAACATCAACTGTTTGTAATCGTCCAGATGCTCGTTCAGCGGCTCCAGCACGGCTTCCGGGCCACCGCCCTGGTATTTGGTGAGCGGCACGAAGCCCCAGCCCATGGAAGGCGTTTTCGCCCACGTCCCGTCATAGATATTCTGCCGGTTGAGGATTTTCTGCTGGTCGCGGGAAAGGGAGAAATTCACTTCGCGGTAACCCAATGCAATTTTGTTGGTGCCATCGAGGAAGTACCAGTCGGGCGCGTTCACGTACACGCCCTGCTCGTTGAGGGAACGGTACAATTCTTTCTGGATCTCCATCTGGCGCCATTGCGAATCGTGCTGGTCCTTATGCCCGGGGTGCGTCGTGGAGGCGCATACATCGCCGGGATAGGGCCCGTCGTTCTCCCAGATATCGAAACCGGTCTGTTTGATGAAATACTTGATCTTGTCGCGGTACGCCAGCCCCCATTCGCTGCCGAAGCAGGGCGCGTTGCCGAAGAAAGCGCCGCCGGGCTTGCCCGTGGCAGGATTGATCACATCGTCCTTATCGCTGATGCGGCGGGAGCTGAACAGGGAATATCCGCCGATGAGGATGCCTTTCGCATGTGCATAATCACTCAACGATTTCCACCTTGCGATGTTGGCCGCAGCGGTGTCTTCCATGTTGACATGACTGCCGAAACTGAGGATGAGCGCTTCGTAGCCGGTTGCCGCGCATTGGTCGACGGCCGACTTCACCTCCTGGTCATTTTTGCTCACCAGGTGCATGAAAATGGGGTTGCCGGTGGTCCAGGGCGCGATGGTGCGGTACATTTTGCGAACGGCGAGGCCGCGTCTTTCCCGGTCGTCGCCATCCATGAGCAGTTCCCAGGTGGCGGGCGAGGTCATGCTTTCTCCGTTTGCCAGGTTAACGGCCGTCACCTTGTCGGGATACGCTTCGAAAAGGCAGGGCGTGCCGTAATCGTAGTTTACCTGCGAGGTGTACGACGAATCCAGTTTCCAGTGGGAGGTTTGGTCACTCACGGGATAATTCATCGCGTTGTTGAACGCATAATTCGTTTCGAAATAAATGCCCTGGGGCTTTTTGAGTTTTTCGGGCGTGCCTACCACGGCGCTTTCCTCTTCCACCATGCCCAAAATCTCGTGCACGATGCCATTCACGGTTACATCGGCACCACTTTTATTCTGTACCGTCACCCATTTGGCGATGAGCGGGAGCCCGTCGTAAATGGCGTAGCTGACGATCACGGCAACGCCTTTGGCCTCGGGCGCGGTGCTTTCATAGTAAAACTCGATCTGGCGGCCGGTGGGCTGGTTGCGGTTGGCGGCCCAATAGGCGCCTTTCCAGTTTACACGGGGTTTCAGCGCGGATTCGGTGTGGCGGATGTATCGGAAATCGCTTTCGCCCGCCGTAAAGCCGTCGAGCCATTCGGGCTGGAGATAGGCGTTTTCTTTTTGTCCGCGGAGGCCGCCCACGTTCAGGGTTCTGCCGTTGACGGTGACCCTGGCTTCAGGTTTCACGGCGCGGAGGAGCTGCTGGCCGGTAACGAGGTTGAGGTAATCGTAACAGGCCAGGTTGGGCTGTGTGCGGAACTTCCGTTGAACGAGGCCGTTGCCGAGCACAATGTCTTTTCCGGTTTCGGTGATCGTCGCTTTCTGCTTGACGGGCGAAACGAGCCAGTCGGGCTTTGGGGAACGGGGGACCTGCGCGTTCACTGTTACGGCGGCCAGCATCATTCCCAACATCCAGGTGCTTTTCATATTCATAACATCTAATAGGTTGAGTAGCGGCGCGCGACTGATGGGCACGCGCCATTTACAATGTACGAACAGCGGTGTTGCCGTTGGAACCGCCCATCATTGCAATCGATTGGTAAATAATTCCTCATTACTTAAAAGCAAAAAGATACCATGGGTTTTATTCCTATCTTGGTGGCCCGCGCCAAAGCGGAGACCGGCATATGAACAACAGCCATGCCCCGATGCATACGCGGGGGCTTATTTCGATATTGGTGGTGCTCCTGATCTGGGGGAGCTCGTTTTCGGTGACGAAGTATGTGGTGACGGAGATCCCGCCGTTGACGGCGGCTACGCTCCGTAACGTGATCGCCTGCATCGCGCTGCTGCCATTTTATTTGGTAAGCAGGCGGCGGACGAAAGCCCCGCTGCCGTTGGGAAAGCTCACGTTGATGGGGCTTTCCGGCACCACGTTGTATTATCTCTGCTTCAACACCGGCATGCACTATATCCCCGCCAGTACCGGCGCCCTGATCGAAGGCCTCGTGCCGGTGGCCATCGCCGTGCCGGCCGCGCTGATATTGAAGGAGCACCTGGGCAAAAGGCTCGTGGCGGGGATCGTTCTGTCCGTCGCCGGTGTGATCCTCGTTGGCTTCGTGGGCAACCGCGGCCACGGGGCCGGCAGCACCCTCGGCAGCGCGCTCATCGTAGCCGCCGTGTGCCTCTGGAGCGTGTACACGCTGCTGTCCCGCACCATGAAAGATCATGATACCCTGCAGGTAACCGCCGTGAGCATGATGATCGGCACCGCGCTGTCTATCCCCATCGGGTGGATAGAAGTTCAGCAGACAGGGTTTCCGGAGATTTCGTGGAAAGCCTGGCTGGGATTGGGTTACTGCGGCATCCTGTCGTCTGCCGTGGCGTATTTCCTTTACAACAAAGCCCTCGAAAACCTGCCCGCCGCACAGGTCGGGAATTTCCTGAACCTCAACCCCGTTATCGGCGCCATCGTCGCCTTCATCTTCCTGCGCGAAACCTTTACCAGCCTGCAATGGGCCGGCGGCGTGCTGGTGATCGCCGGGATATGGCTGAGTTCGAGGAAAAGCGGCCCGGTGCCGGAAAAATAGTTGTTCATTTTCCGGTTGCCTGCCCTCCACCGGCATCCTAACTTTGACGTAAATCAACGCCCATGCTTACCCGAGAGAGAATGTACCAGGCCATTGTTGAAAAAGACACCTCGTTCGAAGGCACTTTCTTCACCGCCGTCAAAACCACCGGCATTTTTTGCAGGCCCAGCTGCACTGCGCGCAAACCGAAACTGGAAAACGTGGAATTCGTGACCTCCGCCAAAGAAGCCATCCAGAAAGGTTACCGCCCCTGCAAAGTGTGCCGTCCGCTGGAGAAAAGCGGCGAAACCCCGGCGCCCATCCGCGAACTGCTCGAAGCATTGTACGCCGACCCGTCGAAGAAATTCCGCGACGGAGAACTGACCGCCCTCGGCCTGGAGCCCACCACCCTCCGCCGCTGGTTCCTGAAAAACCACGGTATCACGTTCCACGCCTATCAGCGGATGTTCCGCCTCAACTCCGCTTTCCGCCACCTGCGGGAAGGCGCGTCGGTCACCGGCACCGCCTTCGAAGCCGGGTACGATTCGCTGAGTGGCTTCGCCGATTCGTTCAAATCCGTTTTCGGCGTGGCACCCTCCAACAGCCGGAGCCGCAACGTAGTGAACGTTTCCCGCCTGGAAACCCCGCTGGGCACCATGTTCGCCTGTGCCGCCGCGTCGGGCATCTGCCTCCTCGAATTCTCCGACCGCAAAATGCTCGAAACGGAACTGAAAGACATCGCACGGCTGCACAACGCCGAGATCATCCCCGGCCACAATCCCCATTTCGATACGCTGCGCTCGCAGCTCGACGAATATTTCGAAGGGAAGCGAAAATCCTTCAGCGTACCGCTTTTCATGCCCGGAACGCCCTTCCAGCAACAGGTCTGGCAATTGCTGCTGGACGTGCCCTTCGGAACAACGAGCACTTATAAACGGCAGGCACAAACGCTGGGATCCCCTTCGGCCATCCGCGCCGTAGCCCGCGCCAACGGCATGAACCGCATTTCCATCCTCGTGCCCTGCCACCGCATCATCAGCGAAGACGGACAGCTCACCGGGTACGGCGGCGGCGTGCACCGCAAACAATGGCTCCTCGATCATGAAAAGAAAAATGCATAGCCGGACATCGGCTGTGCCAAAAGCGGACATATTAATAAATTAATAATTTGTATTATTCTCATTTAAATAGGGTCTGCCTTTTGGCATCGCCTTGGTACAGCGAATCCCCATGATCCGGAATTATCTGAAAATCGCCTGGAGGAATCTCCTCAAAAACAAGACGTTCTCGCTGATCAACATCGCGGGACTGTCGATCGGGATGGCCGTTGCCCTCCTGATCGGGCTTTGGCTCCACGACGAGCTGACGTTCGACAAGAGTTTTCCCAACCACGACCGCATCGTGCAGGTGATGCAGCACCAGACCTATAACGGTGTTGTAAGCACGCAAACCGCCAACCCTTACCTGATGGCCGGGGCGATCCGGGAAAAGTACGGTGCGGATTTCAAGTATGTGGTGCAGGCCAGCTGGATCAACGGGCATGTGCTTTCGTATAAAGACAAAGCGTTATCACGCAATGGCAGTTACTATGAACCAGCGTTCCCGGAAATGTTGTCACTCGAAATGGTGGCCGGTACGCGTAACGGGCTGCAAGACATCAATTCGGCGATGATCTCGGAATCCACCGCGAAAGCGTTTTTCGGCGATGGGGAAGCGGTGGGCCAAATCCTCAAAATCGACAACCAGCTTCCGGTAAAAGTAACCGGTGTGTATAAAGACCTCCCGCAAAATTCGGAATTCGCGGGCCTTCAGTTCATGTGCCCCTGGGCTTTGTATCTGTCAGACAATACCTGGATCCGGGAAATGGAAAACCCCTGGCGCTCCAATTTCACGCAAACCTATGCCATGCTGGCCGACAACGTAGACCTGGCAACGGTTTCCGAGAAGATCAGGAATGTAAAGCTGGACAATGTCAGGGAAGAAGAGAAAGTTTTCAACCCACAGGTTTTCCTTTGGCCGATGGCGAAATGGCATCTGTACAATGACTGGAAAAACGGAATAAATATGGGCGGCCGGATCAATTCGGTATGGCTGTTCGGCATCATCGGCGTATTTGTGCTGCTGCTGGCCTGCATCAATTTCATGAACCTCAGTACCGCCCGCAGCGAAAAGCGTGCGCGGGAAGTGGGCATCCGCAAGGCCGTGGGCTCTCATCGCCGGCAACTGATTTTCCAGTTTTTCAGTGAATCCACTTTGCTGGCACTGATAGGCTTCGTACTGTCGATCGCGTTAATAGCAGCTGCCCTCCCCTTGTTCAATGAAATTGCGGGCAAGACGATGGTTTTGCCGCTGCGGGAGCCGCTTTTCTGGGCGGCCGGCCTCGCTTTTGTGGTGTTGACAGGCCTGCTTGCCGGTAGTTACCCAGCGTTCTACCTGTCGTCCTTTCAACCGGTAAAAGTGCTGAAAGGCACGTTCAAGGCGGGACGGCATGCTGCCATTCCCCGAAAAGCCTTGGTGGTATTGCAATTCACCGTTTCGGTAATGCTCATTATCGGCACGCTCATCGTTTTCAAACAGATCCGCCATGCGCAAGACAGGCAGGTAGGCTACGAGCGGGAAGGCCTGATATATGTGTTTATGTCTACCAAAGAGCTGCAGGATCATTACGATGTGATCCGCAACCAGGCGATCGCATCCGGCGCGGTGACGGAAGTTTCCCATTCTTCTTCGCCGCCGAATTCGGTGTATGCCATCAACAACGGGTTTACCTGGGAAGGGATGGAAGAAGGCGCGCAGGGGAACTTCGTGCAGGTAGATGTTTCCCACGACTACGGAAAGGCCGTGCAATGGGAGATTGTGCAGGGGCGCGACTTTTCAAAACAACTTGCATCAGATTCCAACGCGATGGTACTCAATGAATCGGCGGTAAAATTCATGCAGTTGAAAAACCCCATCGGCTCCATTATCAAAAAAGACGGACATGCCCATACCGTGGTGGGCGTTGTAAAAGATATGATCATGCAATCCCCCTATTCGCCGGTGTTCCGCACCATTTGGACCATCGATCCGGAAGGAGGCAATATCTACCTCATGCGGCTCAATCCAGACAAGCCTACCGCCGCTTCACTCAAACAGCTGGAAGCGGTTTTCGCAAAGTACAACCCCGGTATTCCTTTCATGTACGAATTCGTGGACGTGCAGTATAAACAGAAATTCCTGTCGGAACAGCGGATCGGGAAGTTATCGGCCTATTTCGCCATGCTGGCGGTTTTCATCAGTTGCCTGGGGCTCTTCGGCATGGCGAGCTTCATGGCGGAGCAGCGCACCAAAGAAATCGGGGTCAGGAAAGTGATGGGCGCATCCGTATTCAGCCTGTGGCGGCTCATGTCTACCGATTTCGCCATACTCGTATTGATCGCCCTGGCGATAGCGGTGCCCCTGGGCTGGTGGGGCATGCAATACTGGCTGAACAATTTCGAATACCGGACCATCGTTTCATGGGACATTATCGCCCTCACCTGCCTCGGCGCCATGTCCATCGCCATCCTCACCATCAGCACGCAAAGTATCCGCGCGGCTTTGACAGACCCCGTCAAGAGCCTCCGGTCCGAATAATCTTTTCTTCTATCGCTTGCAACGCGGCTCCGGGAACGGGGCCGTTTTGCTTTTGTATCACTTCCGCATAAAAATCCCCGACAGCAGCCGCACCACCAGCAACGACGCTGCACTGAATCCCAACGTCAGCCACCAGTCTATCGCCGGCATCATCTGCAGGCGCAGCGCTTCCGCCACCGGCGGAATGAACAGGCATCCGAACGTGATACCCGCGCTGAGGAAAATCGAACCGATCAGGTATTTATTCCGCATCACGGGGCCGCCGAGGAATTTCTCGCGCGGTTCCTTCATGCTGAGCGCGTGGAAGAGTTGGGAAAGGATGAGGGTATAAAAAAGTACGTTATTGGCCGCATGCCGGTCAGTTTCCCCCTCCCGGAAATACTCCGCCGTGAAAGCCGCGCCCAATGCGCTTCCGCCGATGACGGCTGCGTATACCCAGATCCACGTCCAGCCGTTGCGGCTGAGGATGGGCTTGCGCGGATCGCGGGGATTTTTCTGCATGACGGTTTCGTCTCCCTCCGTGAAACCCAGCGCCATGGCGGGAAATACGTCGGTAATGAGGTTAATGAACAGGATTTGAATGGCCACCAGCTGAAAGGGAATGTTGAAAGTGGCCACCAGCCCTATCACCAGCAGTTCGCTCAAATTGCAGGATAACAGGAAAATAATGAACCGGCGGATGTTCGTGAAAATGACCCTCCCCTGCCGCACGGCCATCACGATGGATTCGAAGGCATCGTCTTTCAGCACCATATCCGCCACTTCCTGCGACACCTGCGTGCCGCGGATCCCCATCGCGATGCCGATATCCGCCTTTTTGAGCGCCGGCGCGTCGTTGACGCCGTCGCCCGTCATGGCAACGATCTGGTGTTGATCCTGCAGCCCTTTTACGAGATCCAGCTTCTGTTTGGGGCTCACCCTGGCGAACACGGCGGCGCCTTCCCAGGCCCCGGCGTCCTTTTCCAGCTCCCGGCCCGTTACCACCGGTTTCTGCCCTTCTTCCACGATATCGAGCTGTTTGGCGATGGTTGCGGCCGTGGCGGGATGGTCGCCCGTGAGCATGAGCACCCGGATGCCCGCGCCGTGGCATTCGCGGATAACGTTTTTAACGCCGGCGCGCGGCGGGTCCATGAACCCCGTAATGCCGAGGAACACCAGCTCCTGCAACATTTCACCGGGCCGGGCGCTTTCTTCCCGGCTGGCGTAACCGAGGGTTTTGAGGCCCGATGCGGCCAGTTTTTCCGTGGCGTCCATCCATTCTTTTTTGTCGGCGCCGGTGAGGGGCTGCGGTTGGCCGTTTTTGAGGATGGCGGTGCAATACTCCAGCAGGTCTTCCGTGGCGCCTTTGGCGGACACGCGGAACCGGCCGTTGTTTTGATGCAGCGTAGCCATGACGCGGGTATCGGAGTTGAAGGGGGCTTCGTCCATCTTTTGGAAACCCGCGCGGATCGGTCCCTCTTCCGCACCGGTTTCCCCGGCAAATTGAAGGAGGCTCACTTCTATGGGGTCGCCGATGTGCTGATCGCCGTTCAGGGTGGCGTTGTTGCAGAGCACCGCCGTTTCCCGCAGCAGGCGGAAGACCTCCCCGGCCGGGGGCTCCGCTCCTTGTTTCCAATCGGCGCCGGGCAGCCAGGCTTCCGTCACCTGCATCCTGTTTTCCGTCAGCGTCCCGGTTTTATCTGTACAGATCACCGTCGTGGCCCCGAGGGTTTCCACGGCGGAGAGTTTTTTCACGATCACGTTCTGCCGCGCCATACTGATCATCCCCCGCGCCAGGCTCAGCGTCGCCACCACGGGCAATCCTTCCGGAATGGCCGCCACGGCCAGCGCGATGGATGTTTTCAGCATTTCCAGGATGGGCACCTGGTTCAGCACACCCGCCCCGAAGATCAGGACCACGATCACCACCGTGATGCCGATGAGCCGTTTGCTGAAGCTTTCCAGCTTCTTTTCCAGCGGCGTGGCCGATTTCTGCGCTCCCGCCACCATATGCGCGATCTGCCCCAGCTCGGTTTTCATGCCGGTGGCGGTACACAGCACATGGGCGTTTCCGTTGCGGATAAAGGTGCCTTTGTAGACCATGTTGGTGCGCTCGGCCAGGGGCGTGTCTTCCGGTAGCTCCGCCGGCGATTTTTCGACTGGGAGCGATTCACCGGTGAGGGCGGACTCATCGGCCTGGAGGCTTGTGGATGTGATTATCCGTCCATCAGCCTGTACCATATCGCCGGCGTCGAGCAGCAGCATGTCGCCCGGGACGATTTCGGTGGAAGGGATTTCGGTGATCTGTCCGCCCCGGAGCACGCGGGCCGACTGTGTCGTCATCTGCCGGAGGGCGTCCATGGCCTTTTCCGCCTGGAATTCCATAATGAAGCCGATGAGTGCGTTGAGGAGGATCACCACGGCGATGGCGATCGCGTCCAGCCATTCCCGGAAGAACAAAGACATCCCCATGGCGATGAGCAACAGGTAGATCACGGGGCTCATGAACTGGTGCAAAAGGATCAGCCAGGGCGATTCCCGCCGGGTGGCGGCCAGTTCATTGGGCCCATGTTCGGCCAGCAATTCGGCCGATCGGTCGGGGGAAAGCCCGGCGGAAGGGTCGGCCCCGAACTGCTGTATTAAATCTTCGATACGGCTATGAAATTCCATGCGGCAAGTGTTGGTGTGTCAAGACTTTACAAATGAGCAACAAATTTGTTACCGATTCGGTGACGCAAACACGTTTTTATATGGAAAATTCGTTGTAAATTAAATCTACATTCAGACTACCTATAACTGTTACATACATGCCAGCGCGTATTATTGCTTTCGTGTGCCTTTTGATGCAGGCTAACTGCCTGCTTGCGCAAAATCTTCAGTTCGACGGGCTTTATTCCGCCCCTACGGGCCGTCTGCCCGAGGTTTCCACTGCCGTTCACACGTATCTGCGTTTTTACCCGGACGGGGTATTTTTTCTGCAATCCGTACCGTCAGACAATGCCCAGAGCGTGGCGGAATGGTTCGGCCGCAACAAGAAATACGCCCAGAAAGGCACCTACACCATGCATGGCGGCGAACTGGTGATGCACCTGGGCAACGGCGGGAGTATGGGCTCCACGTCGGAAGACGGGCAGCCGGCTTTCCTCCGCGGACAGGTGAAAGACGGGCGGTTGGAGCTGACCAACATCAGCGATTGTTCCGAATACAGCTATGCGTTCAAGTCCGTGCAAGACACCACGGTCGTGAAATACAACCGTTATCAGCCTGAGCTTCGCCTCCCCGGCGCCTGGAAGCTCCAGGAATGCCTGAAAGACAAAAAACAGCAAATCATCCTCACCAATGCCGACTCCACCGTGATCGCCATTTGCGTGATGCCCGGCGAAGCGCTGGACGTGTTCGTACGCGAGCGCACCGATTTCGAAAACGCTCTCGCCTATTATAACTGGGACGCCCGCACCCTTCGCGAGGAATCCCGGATGACCGTTCGCAAGCTCACCGAAAACCGCGAAAAGGCCTATATCTGCTGGCAGGCCAAAAACGGTCAGAACAACATGTATTTCCTGTTCGGCACCCGCGGCAACCTCCTCTACAATTGCATGATCAAAGCGCCGGACATGCCGGAGCAGGAAAAAATCGACCTGCTGGAAAGAGTGTATGAAATGAATCACTTGTAAACCGTGTACAGCGGCTTCCAGTCGCTCTTCGGCTCAAAGTGCCGCCAGATCAGCGCGGATACGTTCCTGATCAATACCACCGCTTCATTATCGTCTACCCAACGCTGGTCTTTATTGTTCTTCGTAGCGATATGGAACACGTAATCGCCATGCGGCGCATTCACCAGCACCACTTCCGACCGCGACGCATCTACCGATCCCGTTTTATGGGCGGCCTGCACGAACGGCGGGATTTGCGACAGGGAAGATTCGTCGTAATAACCGCGGCACATGAGCCGGTACATGCGGTCGCACGCGGCGGGGCTCAATATTTCTCCTTTCCGGATCAACGTCACCAGGCGCGCCATTTCGCGGGGCGTTGTCTGTCCCCAACCATAAATTTTCCAGATATCGGCACGGCCGGGCGTGCGCGAATTCACGCGGGTATCCCTGAAACCGTATTGCTCGAGGATTTCGTTGACACGTTGCCCGCCGCCGGCCAGCGCCTGGTTCCAGAGCGAAGTGGTGTTGTCGCTGTAAGACATCATGAGCGCGGCCAGCACGCTGATTTCCGTTTCGGCGCTGTCTTTGAAGAACTGCATGATCCCCGAGCCGCCGTACTTCGCGGAATCGCGGTAGACCATGGGCTGGTGGTATTTCAGTTCCCCCTTCTCGATCTTGTCGAACAGCCCCACCAGCAGCGGTACTTTCACGATGCTGGCGGTCGGGAATACCGTATCGGCGTTGATGGCAGCGAAACGGCCCGTTTTCAGGTGCTGCACGTAAATACCCACATCGCCGTTGAAACTGCGCGTCAGTTCGAGCAATTGGGCGGTGAGCTTACGGTCTTCCTTCTGGGAAAAGGCCGCGAGCGGAAGGGCCACGAAAAGGCAGAGCGCCCGGAGGCAAAAGCGATGGTTCGGCATGTTGGGGGATCCCGGGTTTGGCAAGGATCACCCAAAATAAAAAAATCGCCGGCTTTACCTATGGTTACACGCCGATGTGCAGGAAGAGGTTCACGCCCTCGGGCTCGCGTTCCACATATACCCGCTCCGCATCCGCGCCTGCGCGCAAAGCCAGATCGCGCAGATGGCCGGCGGAACGGTGATGGAGGTACCATTCGCTGATGATCTCCATATAACCGCGCGTGGGGTTATGGTCGCCGAAATTACCAACGATCACTTCGCCGCCGGGCTTCGTCCAGCCCATCATCTTCTGCAACAGCTTCACGAAAACACCATCTTCGAAATAGTCGAACAGTCCTGCGCTCCAGGCCACATCGAACCGCTGGTGCGTATCGAAGCGGAACACGTTCCGGTGGATGAATTCGATATGATTTTTGAAGGCAGCATTGAGGTTGGACGCGTACGCGATGGCTTTATCGTCTGCTTCCACGCAAACCGTCTGCATCCTGGCGGGATCGATACGGGCGTACGCTTCCGCGAGATCGCGGCCCGGGCCGCTGGCGATGTTGAGCAGGCGGAAGGAATCGCGGGCGCGGAGGGTTTTGCGGACCATGCGGATGAAATAGTCTTTCCGGTTGCGGACCGCGCGGGTGGCGGGTTGGCGATGCCAGAAGATGTCCCACTTGCACAGGCGCCCGTCTTCCGTCACTTCCTGCCGGTAAATTTTATCGATGATGAGAAAATCGCCGGCGTACCCGAATGGTTTGGCGCGGGCATGGCCGAGGATGGTGTGGCCGATGGCTTCGTTGCTGCCGAACCCTTCGTACAGGGATTCCCGGTCGGCTTTCGAGAGCTCCCCGGCACGGAGGGCCGCGGCGATGTATTCGAAAATCTCGTTCAGCTCGGCGTATTCGTGGGGCTCGGGGCCGCCGTTGCCGATGATGCGGTGTAAAAACCGGAATGATGCGGATGTTGCTAACATATGGGGTAACATTTTTTTGTAAAAGTGCGGGAACGGGCGGGGTGATGGAAGTCGCAATTAATGGAGAGTGCTTTTGGGTTAACCGGGAGGCGTCAATCATTAATCGGCGCTTCCGGACCGGGAAGCGCATCCCTAATTTCACGGAACAAAACCCCATTGTCATGCAACACATCGGTATCATCGGCGCGGGCCTCAGTGGCCTCGTTACCGCAAAAGCTTTCCTGGGCGCGGGCTACCGCGTCACCCTGTTCGAAAAAGCCGCCGCCATCGGCGGTGTATGGGAAAAGAGCCGCTCCTATCACGGCGTTGCCACCCAAACCACCCGCGACGAATACGCATTTTCCGACTTCCCCATGCCGAAAGATTATCCGCTCTGGCCTTCTGGCGAACAGGTGAAACGCTACCTGCAATCGTACGCCGAACACTTCGGCATATTGCCCAACATCCGGTTCAACACCGCCGTTTCCTGGCTGCGCCACGAAGACGGCGCCTGGCTGGCAGACTACACCCATTTGCCTTCCGGACAAACAGACACGCAGGTGTTCGATTTCATGGCCGTTTGCACCGGCACGTTCAGCACGCCCAGCATTCCCGATTTCCCCGGCGCGGCATCCTTCACCGGCCAACTCCTCCATTCCAGCCAGATCACCGACGCAACCGCATTGAAAGGGAAGCGCGTGGCCGTGGTGGGCTTCGCCAAATCGGCGACAGACGTGGCCACCCTGTCGGCCGGCATCGCTACAGAAACGCATTTGCTGTTCCGCAAGGCGCAATGGAAAGTGCCGCGTTACTTCGGGAACCTCATCAACATGCGTTACCTCCTTTTCTCCCGCTTCTCCGAAGCCTTCTTCAACGCACCTTATAAAACCCCGTTCCAGAAATTCCTCCATTCCGCCGGCAAGCCCATGGTATGGATGCAATGGCGCGGGCTTGAACTGTTATTGAAAACCCAGTTCAAACTGAAAGCCTGCAACATGCTCCCCTCCCACCGTATCGAAGACCAGATCAGCTGCAGCCTGGGCGTAGCGCCGGAAGGGTTTTATCAGAAGGTGAAAGACGGCTCCATCCGCGCGCAGCAAACGGAAATCGACAGGATCGAAGGCGATGTGATACATCTCAAAAACGGTAGTTCGTTACAGGTAGACATACTCGTTTGCGGCACGGGGTTCCGTCAAACCCTGAACTTCCTCGATGCGCGCCACCGGCAACATATCATCGGCGAGCAGGGACATTTCCGGCTGTTCCGCAACATCCTTCATCCCGATGTGCCGAATCTGGGTTTCGTGGGATACAACTCCAGTTTGTTCACGACCCTCACTTCCGAAATCGCCGCCAACTGGCTGGTACGTTATGCACAAGGAAGTTTGCGTCTTCCGCCACCCGAACAAATCCGTGCGGATATCACGTTCATGGGCAACTGGCGCCAATCCGGCAGGCCGATCGCCGGGGAATTCAGCGGCACCTGCGTTGCACCGTTCAATTTCATGCACCTGGACCAGCTGATGCGCGACATGGGCCTGCGCACCACCGCCACCCGCTGGTTGCCGTACGAATTTTTTAAGCCCATCAACCCGAAAGATTATCGTATTTTACTGGGAGATTCCCCAAAGGATGTACCCCAGTCTCGGGCGGCCGTCCGCACCGCAGACGCTATCGCGTAAAACAATGAAAGCAACCGATCAGATCGCAGCGTTGAAAAACCGGATCAGGGAACTGGAAGCAGCCGCTTCCGACCCGCATCCACAGCCAGCTTCAGATGCACCGTCCGTCAAAGTACCGGCGGCGTTCGATCCATATTTCCGTGCAGCGGAACAAACGGTAAAAACCTATTTTTCCGACATCCGGATGCGCCCCTCGGAAGGCACCATCGAAATTTCGGGCGAGCGATACGTGCTGGTAAGGGCTTCCGCTTTTTCGAAAGATTTTCTCGACAGCATCCGCCATCTTTATGCAGACCGCGGCCAGAGCGAGGCTTTCGGGATCGGCCGCGATTTTTTGTTCGATATTTCGCACGCCATCGGCATCAACGACGCCAAGGCTTTCCATGCAAAAATGAATGTCACCGACCCGCTGTCGCGCCTGTCGGCCGGGCCGGTGCATTTCGCTTATACGGGCTGGGCTTTCGTGGACATCCTGCCGGATAGTACGCCCACGCCCGACGATCGCTATTTCCTCCACTATCACCACCCGTTTTCTTTCGAAGCGGATGCCTGGGTGCGCGCCGGCGTTCAATCCGACGCGCCGGTCTGCATCATGAGCGCCGGGTATTCCACCGGCTGGTGCCAGGAAAGCTTCGGGCTGCCGCTCACCGCGGTGGAAGTGAGCTGTCGTGCAAAGGGCGACGCGCAATGCACGTTCGTCATGTCGCCACCGCACAAAATCAACGAACATCTGCAGCGGCTGGCGCAGGAAAAAGGGATGCCGGCTACCTCTGTGATCACGCCCGACATTCCGACTTTCTTCCTCCGCAAAACCATCGAAGAACAACTGGAAAAGGCACGGGTGATGGCGGAAGAATCGTCGCGCACGAAATCGGAGTTCGTCGCCAACATGAGCCATGAATTGCGGACGCCGCTCACTGCGATCCTCGGTTTCACGGAGCTGCTGAAAAAAACGCGCCTGTCTGCCCGGCAAAACGAATACCTCGAAGCCATTTCCACTTCCGGCAGCAACCTGCTCGCTACCATCAACGATATCATGGACCTCAGCAAGCTGGACGCGGGGAAGATTTCCGTGGCCGCCGCGCCGCTGAACATCCCCCAGATGCTGCATGCCATCGGGCTCATGCTCGATCCGAAGGTCCGCAGTAAAGACCTGCAATACACCCTCACCATCGATGAAGCCCTGGCGCAGCCGCTCCTGGGCGACAGCATGCGCGTGTCGCAGATTTTATTGAACATCATTTCCAATGCCGTCAAATTCACTGAAAAAGGCGGCGTTACGATCAGTTGCACGGCCGAAGCGGATACTTCGCATTCCCTGCGCGCCGTTTTCCGCATCCGCGATACCGGCATCGGGATTTCCGCGGCCAAACAGGCGTCGGTGTTCGAGCGGTTTACGCAGGCGGATACGGCCATTTCCCGGAAATACGGAGGCTCTGGCCTGGGGCTCGCCATCGCGCGGGAGCTGGTGCAGATCATGGGCGGTTCCATAACGCTGGAAAGCAAACCGGGCAAGGGTTCCGAGTTCATCGTAAAACTACCTTTCGTGAAAGCCGCCGCGCATGAGGACCCCAGCCAGCCCGAAGCCACCGCCGCCGCAGGGGGCGCGGGTTGCAGGGTACTGGTCGTCGAAGACAACGTCCTGAACCAGAAAATGACGCGCCTCATGCTCGAAAACAACGGCTACACGGCGTTCGGCGTCAACAGCGGCACCAAGGCGCTGGCCTGGTTGCGGAAAAACACGGCAGACCTCATCCTGATGGACATTCAAATCCCCGGAATGGACGGATACGCCGCCACCCGGAAAATCCGCGGGGAGCTGGGTTTGCAGACGCCGATCATCGCCATCACCGCCCATGCGTTCAGCGGCGAAAAGGAAAAATGCATCGCCGCCGGCATGAACGGCTATCTTTCCAAACCATTCCGCGAAAGCGAGCTGCTGACCGTCATCGCCGGCAACCGCCCCGCCGCCGTGGCCGATCTCCGTTTCCTACGCGAGCAAACCCGCCACAACGCCGCGTTCATGCAGGAAATGGTAAGCACGTTCGTGCAGCAGGCCCCCAAAGACCTGAAAGCCCTCGAAAAAGCCGCCGCATCCGGCAACGGGGAACAGCTATACAAGATCGCGCACACCATGAGCACGTCTGCCGGGTTCTTCGGCCTGGCGGAGCACATCGGTGCGGAGTTGCGGACGCTGCAACAAACGCGCAAAGCCGAGCCCGCGCAACTGCAAAAGATCAGGCGCGTGATCGAACAGGCGATCGCCGAACTGGCGGAACTTACACCATCCGCCTTGTCATCAGCATCATAAAATCTTCTTTCTTTTTAGGGGAAATGGCTACCATGGCGCCGTCGCTCATGATGGCATAGCCGCCGTCGGTCTTCACCCAGCGTTTCACATCCTTGAGGTTGATGATGTTGGAGTTGTGGATGCGGAAGAAACCGTATTCCTGAAGTGTGTTTTCGTATTCCTTCAGGTTCCGGCTGACCATGATCTGCCTTCCGTCTTTCAGGAAAAAAATCGTATACGGGCCTTTGGCTTCGAGGCGGATGATGGTGGAAAGCGGCACGAAATCGACGCCTTCGGAAGTAGACAGGCTGATGCAGAAATCATCGCCGGAGGAGCGGGTGATATTTTTCAGCAGGAGATCGAGCCGGTTATCGTCGGACGTGGATCCCATTTGCCTGATCGCTTTGTCCACGGCCTGTTGCAGCTCGTCGAACGCGATGGGTTTGAGCAGATAATCTACGGCGGAAAACTTGATGGCTTTGATGGCGTAATGATCGAAGGCGGTGGTGAAAATGACATGGAATTGGCGGTCGGCCGTGCGTTGGAGCACATCGAACCCGGTGCCTGTCTGCATTTCGATATCGAGGAAAACCAGTTGCGGGGAAAGTGTTTCTATTTGCGCAATGGCTTCGTCTACGTTAGACGCCGTGCCGGCGAGCTCCAGCTGCGGGCAGTGCTCACGGACCATGTTGGATAGAAATTCGCGGCTCAGGATTTCATCTTCCACAATGAGCGCTTTGATTTTCATAAACGGGTTTTGAGGTGGTAACAAGATACGGTGTTTTTTTCATCGGATGGTGACGATGGCCGTGTTTTCGCGTCCTCCTTCCACGCTTGCTTTCCTCGTTTCCAGGCGTACGTTCCGGGTGTGAAGGGCGTTGTACCGGCGGATGCGCTCGTCCAGCATGGCGGAATGATCTTCCGTTTCGCGGCCGAAAGCGCCCGGTTTGCCGTTGTCCGAAATTTCCAAGCGGATGCTGTCGCCCTCAGGTTTCACGTCGATCCGGATCCAACCTTTTTCCGTCCTGTCGAGATGTAAAACCCCGCGGTAGAGCGCTTCTTCCACGAGGTGGTGCGTCAGGAACGGGGGAATGTCTTCCAGGCCGGCATCCCCGACCAGGTTGATCTCGAATTCGAACCGGTCGGGGAACCGGTATTGCTCTAACAGTAGATAGTCACGCACCAGTTCTGCTTCGTCGTTCAGTTGAATGGCCGTTTCGTCGCCGTATTGGATCATTTTCCGGAGAAATGCCGAAAACCGCCCGATGTACTGCAGCGACGTTTTCTTATCGTCCAGGCTGATGAAATATTGAATGGAATTCAAGGAGTTGAAGAGAAAATGGGGGTTGAGCCTCGCCTGCAACAATTTCAATCCCAACAAACCCTCCATTCTCTCCAATTCAGCCCCTTGCTTACGGAGCAAATCCGATTGAGCCCTCACACGTCCACGCAGTCTAACCGTACATCCATACGATCTTACCCCCCACATGATCAGTAACCCTGCTGCGACTGCGCCGAATATCCAACCTGTAACCATAGATTACTCCTCTGCTTTGACAACAAAGTTGACGAATTAAACGGCTGTGGGGAAGCGGGAATTAACGGATGAGGGGTTTGGGTTAACGGATGAAGGGAAAATTCGTATTTTGTTACCCATTGCTATTCTTAATGTATTGATATGCAGACTCGCCGTACCTTTTTGCAGCGCGCCGGGATGGGCGCATTCGCTGCTGTTTTGCCTTCGTTTTCCTATGCCATTCCGCCGGCGGCTTCCGGGCATGGCAAGCCTTTGAAGATCGGGTTCATAACCGATCTGCATCATCTCCAGTTCGGAAAAAATGAGGAGCGGCGGATGAAAGCCTTTATGGATGCGGTGATGGAAGAAAAGCCCGATTTCATCCTCCAGTGCGGCGATTTTTGCCGGCCCAAGGGGTCGGATGTCATCATGTCTGAATGGGACCGGTTCAAAGGGCCCAAGTATCACGTTATCGGCAACCACGATATGGACGTGTGCGACAAATCGACCATCATGGCGCTCTGGGGAATGGAGAAAAGGTACTATTCCTTTGATACGGGCGGATTTCATTTCGTTGTCATGGACCGGAACTTTCTCCGGAAAGAAGACGGCACCCTCGCCCATTACGACACTTCCAACTGGGGGCCCATGCCTTCCGAACAACGCTCCTTTACCGACGCAGAACAGTTGGAATGGCTGAAACAGGACCTCGCAGCGGCAAAGGCTCCGGTCGTAATCTTCATGCATCAGCCCGTTTTCCTCAGCGAATGGACCACCGAGCTGGGGAACGCCGCCGAAATCCTCACGATTTTTGACCAGCACAATTTCGCCGCCACACATTCTGGTTCGAATGCGAAGGTTTGCGCCGTTTTCATGGGGCACGACCACGACGACCGTTACGGCGAGCGCAACGGCGTCCATTATTTTATGATGAACAGCGCATCCTACATTTATACCGATACCGGCGCGCATTATTATAACGATTCCCTGTTCGCCTTTATCACTTTAGACCCGGCCGGGAAGCTGCAGATCCATGGCCGCAACAGCAGCTATCCTGCCGGAACGCCGGAAAAGGTAATGGCGGCTTACCCGCCGAGGATCAGCGACCGCAACCTGAAAATCATTGCTCCCGGTGTCAAAAAAGGATAAAGACCACTTCGTGGGATAGGCTATTTGCGGGATAATCGTATATTTCAGGAGCATTTTATCCTATCCTATGAAAAAGATCCTGCTCCTGGGGATCGGTGCGCTGTGCCATATCCACGCCTCCGCCCAGGAAAACCTCGCCATCATCGCCGATTCCATCCGCCGGGAAGGCTTGCAGCTGTATCAGCACATCCAGGCCCGGAAAACCGGTGTAGCATTATTCGAAGCCGACACTACCGGCCGCCTTTCTTTACAGGCCGCTGGATATTTCAGTTACCGTTCCGGGTCGGACTATGTATTGATCATGCCGCATCGCGGATCGGTCAAAAACCCGGTCGTCACCAGTTATCGATTCGACGCCCATCTGACCCCGCAAACCGCAAAAATGGAAGTGGGCAGGAACATGACGGCAGCGGAAACGGACATTTGGGAATTGTGGAACCTGGCCACCGACCTCGTCAAAAAAGACGCAAGGTTCAAAAAAGTGAGGGACACCCAGTTCATGATCGTTCCCGTTGTGGAGGGAGACGTCCGGAAAGTGTACGTTTTATCCACCCCTTCGCGCAGCAATACCTTCGTGCTCGGCAACGATTATCTCCTTCAATTCAACGGCGCCCGCGAAGAAGTATCCATGACGGAATTCCACACCAATCTGCTCATGACGCCCACTGGCCGCAAATCTTCGGGCCATATCCACGGCAGGGCCAATTCCCCCTACATTACCGCTACCGACGTCTGCGCGTTCATGCTGCATCCCAAAGCGTTCGACCAGGCATCCATGCGGGTGGTGTCTCCCACGCATATTTCGGAGTGGAACATGGCAGACAATACGCTGTACATCGAACCGCGGATGCAATAGCGGCCCCTGTCCCAAACCGCCTCCAAATTGACCTGAATCCCCCTCTCCTGCCGTTCTACAATTACTTAGGTTTGTATCCTCCTAAATAAAACAAGTTATGAGCAAGGTATTTATCAGCATGGGCGTTTCGGCAGACGGGTTCATCGCCGGGCCCGACGGCGGCCCCGCCAATCCCATGGGTGGCGCGGCGCCTTTTATTCACGACTGGGTATTCGACATGCATGCGTTCCGAAGCCGGTTGGGGATGGAAGGCGGGCAGACCGAAGGGGAAGACAATGCCATCGTGGAAAATATCTTCACCCGCTGCGGCGCTTACGTGCTGGGCAAGCGGATGTTCGACGAAGGAGAAGCGAGCTGGCCGGCCGATGCGCCTTTCCGTGCACCCGTGTACGTGCTCACGCATGCAAAACGTGGCCCATGGGAGCGGCCCGGCGGAACGGTATTCCACTTTACCGATGAAAGTCTCCGGGATGTACTGGCCAAAGCCAGGAAAGACGCGGGCGGGAAAGATGTACGGATTTCCGGCGGGGCCAATGTCGTGCGCCAGTATCTGAATGCAGGGCTGGTAGACGAACTGATCATCCATCAATCGCCTTCCGTGATCGGCTCCGGCGTGCGGCTGCTCGAAGGGCTGGACCGCGACGCGTTTTCCCTGGAAATAGAACGGGTGGTATCTTCTCCCCGCGTGACGCATATGTTCTATAAAGTCCATAACAAGTAAGCACATCACCTATCCATAAAAAGAAATCCCGGCGCAGCAGCAGCACGCCGGGATTTCTTTTTTTATCCGTGGATGGTTTTATTTGTTGGGAATGGACGCCAGGTGGGCGTTCAACGTAGTGCGCTCCAGGCCTTGTCCGTCGGTGATCAGCCACACCAGCATCTGGATAGTGGAAACCGCATCGAAGTATCCGTCGAAATTCGGGTATTCCTTGAGGGCGGTTTTCTTGTTTTTCAGGAGGTCGAGCAGTTCGCGGAGGAGCGGGCTGTTGGTCACTGGCCCGATTTTATAGGTGATTTCTCCGGAACTGGGGTGCCTTCCCGAGTTCACACAGTAGAGTTTTATGCCTACGCGCGTGGTGGATTTCGCTTTCAGGGCGATGGTCGTGTTCTGGATGAGGATACCGCTCTGGTAGTCGCCGTTCTGTGAGATGACGATGAGCCCTGCCGGGATCGTGTACGAAACGGCAGTGGCATTGCTGTTGACGAAAGCCACGCAAACCTCTACGAGGCCGCCGCTTCCTGCTTCATAAGCGGTGTCGCACACTTCGCCCTTGATCGGGGCCCCGGAAATGGACACGCCTGCCGGGAAAGTGAGGGCGGTGCCCTGCGGTTCGCCGCCGGCCTCTCCCATTCCGGGGATTTTGCCGGGCTGTTCCTGGGGCGCGTCGTCTTTCTTGTCGGACTTGCTGCAGGAAATAATCGTGAATGCCGCGAAGATGGCGGCGGTTAACAACACAAAGGTTTTCCCTTGTCGCATAATGAGATGGTTTTTTTGATGATACAATTAATCAGACATGGTCTGTCATGGTTCCGGTTGCTGCTAAACGGGCCTGGGCGGGAAAAACGGGGAAGATACGCTCCCCGGGAAGGGTGCGGGAGATATGCTGCCAGTAATTCCGGGGCCACGGCGGACCCGAGTTGCAAAAATAATACCTGATTTACAAGGATTTATACTTTTCCCGGAAAATGCGTGGAAATACGTGGCGGAATCATTGGCAGGATGAACAAATCCCGCCCCGGGTTGTAATTTAATAAACCAAATATCCCCCCATGTCTGAATCCACACCGCGCGAATCCCCCGAAAAATTCGTTCCCCGCGGGGCCATCGCGTTTTTCGCCCTATTGATCTTCATTGGACTCGTTATTTGGTTCGGCATCTATTTCGTGATGCTGGCCCGGTCTTAAACCCGGAAAATATGCTGGATAAATTTGAAAGAAACGTCATCATCACCGCGCTTACCGTTTCGGCGCTGTTCATCTTCTCCATCTTTTACGCACTGGGCGCCAAGCGCCAGGACGTATCGGAGTGCCTGCCATACAACAAAACCTACGAAACGGCGCGGGTGGAGCAAATAGACGCCAAAACGTACCAGATTTACTATGTGGCGCGTATGTGGAACTTCGAACCGGCCATCAGTTACATACCGGTCGGCAGCGAGGTAGACCTGTTCGTGACTTCGCTGGATGTAGTGCATGGGTTCAATGTGTTCGACAAGAACGTGAACCTCATGGCCGTTCCCGGCGGCGTGGCGAAGACTACGGTCAAGTTCACGGAGCCCGGCGTCTACAAGATCGTGTGCCATGAATTTTGCGGCACGGGCCATCAGAACATGGAAGCGGAAATCATCGTCAACTATCCCAGAAAATAACACCTACTATGCAGGTAAGCCGTCCTATTCGCAACATCCTTCTCATCGAACTGTTCGTGCCGATTTTACTGCTCACCCTCGGTATTTACCATGGGCTGATGCAGGTGATCTACCGCTCGGGGGTCATCCAGCGGACGTCCGTAGCCGGGCTGGATTACTACCAGGGGCTCACGTTGCACGGGGTCATCAACGCCATTGTGCTCACCACGTTCTTCGCCGTAGCGTTCGGGCATGCCACCATGATCTTTTACACGAAGCGCGAGCCGAACAAAACCGCGACCCTCGTTTCCATGCTGCTCATGGTGATCGGGACGGGCCTCGCCGCAGCGGCCATCCTCGCGGGGAAAGCGTCTGTTCTCTACACGTTCTATCCGCCGCTGAAAGCGCATCCCGCGTTTTACATCGGCACGGCCATGCTGATCGTGGGGTCGTGGATACCGTATTTCGACTGGGTCAGGATGTACCTTTCCTGGAAGCGCGAACATCCCCAGGAATCCACACCGGTGGCCGTTATCGGAACGCTCGTCAACTTTACGATCTGGTTCGTGTGTACGCTCGCGGTAGCGTATGAAGTGCTGGTGATGCTTGTTCCCTGGAGCCTCGGCTGGACGCAGGAGATCAACATCATGCTGGCCCGCACGCTGTTCTGGTTCTTCGGGCATGCGCTCGTTTACTTCTGGCTGCTGCCTTCCTATATCATGTTTTACACCATGCTTCCCAAGCTCGCCGGCGGCAAACTGTACTCCGGCAACGCGGGGCGCATCGCGTTCTTCATCTTCCTCATCCTGTCTATCCCCATCGGCGTTCACCACCAGTTCGGCGACCCATCTATCGGCCGCGGCGTGAAGCTCACCCAGTCGATCCTCACTTTCGGCGTCGCCATTCCCAGTTTCATCACCGCATTCACCATTGCCGCATCACTGGAATACGCCGCGCGGAAACGGGGTGCCACCGGGTTGTGGAGCTGGATCTGGAAACTGCCGTTCTTCCGAAAAGACGTCTACCTGTTCGGTTACCTCATCAACGGCCTTATCCTGTTCATTTTCGGCGGCCTTACCGGGCTGGTCAACGCTTCCTATTCGCTGAACAACGTTGTCCACAATACGTCCTTCATCCCCGGCCACTTCCACCTCACCGTAGGCGGGCCCGTTTTCCTGGCCATTCTCGGCATGAGCATTTACATGTTGTCGCAATTGACGGGCAAGCGCATTTACGCGCCGGTGCTCAATACCATCGTGCCGTACCTCTGGACGGTGGGCGTGCTGATCTTTTCCGCCGGACTGATGTATGGCGGACTGATCGGTGAACCGCGGCGGACGAACATGGGATTGACTTACCTGAACCCTTCCAGCGAACAGTTCAACCCGTATTGGGTGGTATCGTCGATGCTGGGGCTTGCTGGTGGCGGGATCATGTTTACGGCGGGATTGCTGTATTTCATTTCCTTCTTCGGGACCTGTTTCCGCAGGCGGTCTGCCGAGCCGGTGATAGACCTGCCTGTGAGCGAAACCCTGCACGAAGAGCGCCGCGTGCCGCTGCTGGACAGTTTCAAGCCCTGGCTCGCCATCATGGGCCTGATCATTTTCCTGACCTACGCGCCGGCTATCTCAGACGCGATCAACAACACGAACCGAAAAGCGCCACCTTATAAACCGACGGACCCCGTGCCCGTAGTACGCCAATAAACCCTTATGCCGCAACGCCTGAACATATTGAAATCCTGGAAAGCGTTCGTGCTCCTCATCGCCGGCGTTCCGCTGGCGGCATACGGCATCGTGCGGTTCGCGGAAGACCGGTATGGCCGGCTCCCCTACTTTGCGCCGAATAACGAACGTACCGGCAGTGCAGAAGATGCGCCCGGGCTGGGGGAATTTTCGTTCAGGGACGCGGATGGTAAACTGACGGAAAGCAAGGAGTGGAAAGGACGCATCACCATTGCGCATTTCTTTTTACGTCTTGCCCAACGATTTGTCCGCTGATGATGTCGAACATGAAAACGATACAATCCGGTGCGGGCGATGCGCGGCTGATTTCCGTGACGGTAGACCCCGCCCACGATTCGCCTGAAAACCTGCGTGGGTACATCCGCCGGACGGGTTTCGGGGAAGGCAACTGGCGATTGCTTACCGGCGACAAGCGGGAGCTTTACCGGTTCGCGCGGAAGGGATTGTTCGTTACGGCGACGGAAGGGGACGGCGGGCCGGAGGATTTCATCCACAGCGACCGGCTCGTGCTGCTCGACAAAAACCTGCGCATCCGCGGATATTATAGCGGCATATCCGATAAAGAGGTGCAATTGCTGCTCGATGATCTCAAAAAACTGCAACATGAACGTTAAAGGCATTTTCGTCCTGATCGTACTGGTTTCGCTGCACGTCCGCCTGTTGGCGGCGGATGCGGAAGAAGGCAAAAAGCTGTTCCAGGCCCGGTGCGCCTCGTGCCACAACGTCCACAAGAAACTGACCGGTCCGGCGCTGGCGGGCGTGGACGGGCGGCGTCCGGAGGATTGGATCATCCGGTTCGTCAAATCTTCGCAAAGCATGATCAAAACCGGCGATGCCGCCGCGCTGGCGATCTTCAACGAATACAACCAGGTGGTGATGCCCGACCATCCCGACCTGAACGACGAGCAGGTGCGTTCCATCATCGCTTTCATCAAAGCCGAAGCGGCAGCAGCGCCCAAAGACGACGCGCCTTTCGCCCGGCCGGGAAAGCTGACGCCCAACCTCATGCCACTTAGTATTTACAACTTCCCCTTCATGCTCGCATACCTGTTGCTCATCATCGTGATCGTGCTGCTGCTGGTGTTCCTCGTCAACATCAAAAGCATCGAGAAAAAGATGCATGAAGGGAACGGCCCGGAATCATGAAACGCAATACCCGCCTTGCTATATCGCTCCTGCTGATCGCAGGAGGTTCCCTCATCTGGTACCTGTACGGTTACCGGCAGCGGCTGCTGTACGACGTGGCGGCGCTGTTGATGATAGCCGGAGGATGGCTCCTGCTGGGGTTCCTGTGCTTTGGGTCGCTGTGGCAGCGCGGGGACTCGCGGTTTCAGCCCGACCGGCGGAACTGGCTCCGGGGGCGGAAACTGCTGCTGGTGGGCGGTATTGCGGTGTTGATTGGCGGAAACGCCATTTGGGCCGATAAGGCGTCTGACCGGCTGGCAGCTTCCTGGCTGCGGGGGCCGTTGCAGCGGGCGACGGCTACGGTGCTGGAGGTGCGGCTGTTACAGGGGTCGGAGCAATATTTTTATGAAACGCGGGTCCGTTACCGGGCCGGCGCCCGCGAGATGCGGGAAATATTTACCAGCTCCCGGCATTACAATCCGGGGGATAGCCTGTCGGTTTTTTATGCGGCCGCCCACCCGGAGGTGTTCCGGGTGGAGGGGCAGAGATGACGGCTGAAGGGCCCGAGGCTACGGTTTATGGGAAAATTTGCGGTGGCCGGGCGGAAAGGGCGCAAGTTTGTGCCAAATGAGAAAGACATGCTGATATTGATGATAGTCCTGGGCGTGAGGGGTTGGTGGAAGAAAAATTCCCATCGCTTCAAACATCGTTGACCCCTTCTTCACAAAATATTTTTTCCTCGAAAAAATTTTCCGGTTCGTTATTCTGCTACATTCAATTAATATCTGTTTTTTAAAAACATAAGCACTGTGCTTATGCATACAAAAAGCAGGAATTGTATCATGACGTTAAACAGGTACGAATTTTCCACCCCTACCCCGTTTGGCGACATCGATAAAATAAGAATGCTAATTGCAAAAACAGCGATGATCAAAAAGAAAAATAATACCGAAGCATATGCCAAAGTATCCAATAAATCTCCTTTTGATTTCATTACAACCACGGAAATCATCAACAATCCGACGAAAAAGAATATTCCGGAAGTAGACATTATTAACTTAAAATAACTTTGTATGACAAACATCATTGATTGGGTAGTCATTTGCATATTTATCTGCCTCGGGCTTGCCTTTGCCATGTTCGTAGATTTTGCGAAACCTCCATTTAACTTCAGAAAGAGAGAAGAATAGATTTCGGAGTACAATGGTGCACCTTCCAGCAGCTCTTTTCTCAGGGCTGCTGCTTCATTTTTACTTGCACTGTCCATCTTTGGCTCATTTATTACCCTGGTCAGCTCTTTAAATATTTCCATTTTATTTTTGAGCCTGAAGTGATGGGTAAATTGCATCACATCATTGACCCAGAACGTTAAGGACAGTAATGTGACCAGTACAAAAATTCTTTGTGACAACGATTTTTTGCTATCCATAAAATAGGTTACTAAATATTCTGCTTGAATCATCTCTCAGATTTTCGGGTTAAAAAACAATGTGATGCGCAATAGTAAATTGTAATCGAATCGAAAAATTTTTCGACATCATATTTTTTCGAGCCGAATCAAAACAACCGTAGCCAGCATCCCATCCCCCGACATCCCGAAATTTCCGTAACTTCATGTCCACCCCAAAAAACCCTCATCCAATGGCTACCCCAACCCACGCAACGGGGCCCACATCCCCGAAGGCGGCAAAACCCTTCTTCGGGAACGCCCCGCAACCCACCCCGCCCTTCTTCACGCCGGCACCCACCTCCGTGCAGAAGGAAGACGCACCCGAAACACCCACAAAAGACAAAGAACCCGACGTACCCATCCAATTCGGATCTTTCGAAGTATTCTGCCAACTGTTCGACGATCTCATCATCAAATGGCCCAAACGCTGGCAGCAATCCTATCAATCCGCCAAAAAACACGGCGGCAACACCCTCTTCGACCCCAAATTCGGCGAAGACCTCATCAGCAAGGAAATCATGTCGCTCTACAATATTTTCTGGGCCATCCAGCTGCAATCCAACTCACCATATGGTTCCAAAGTCGATTTCTCGAAAGGCCTCGAAATGGCGGAACAACTCACCGGCGTATCCGGCACCTGGCTCAACATGGCCTCCATCGCCCTGCATATGGACATGGAAAAATACCTCGGCGAAAAAATCCCCATCTACGCCAAACAAAACCTCGGCATCTTCCTCATCTCCGGCGCCCTCCTGCAAAGCGGCCTCGTAGGCCTCAACGCCCTCACCAAAAGCGAGCTCGATTTCACCTCCATCCTCGGCCCCGCCACCAAAAAATGGACGGAACCACCCGGCGGATTCTCCCGCCCCTTCGTGCTCGACAATATCCCCGACGACCGCTGGCGCCCGCCCTTCTATCAACCGCCCAAAGCCTTCGAACTGAAATACTCCGGCACCGATGAAAAAGCCGAAGAGAAAAAACTCAGCCTGGGCCTCGGTTTCAACCTCGCCTCCGCACTCGGCAAATACCCTGACGACGAAAAAGAAAAAGCGAAATACAAAGGCCTGGAACTTTTTCCCTACTTCCAGTATTTCAACTCCGAAGCCATCCCCGGGAAACCCGATCCCAAAGAACAGCACAAATTCATGCTCGGGCTTTACGGCGGCGATAAAGGCGTGTACGGCCTCGGCGAAGGCGGCGGCCGTTTCAACGGCGACCAACTGCTGGAAGGGTACGGCAGAGGCGGGGTTTCTTTCCGGAATTTCGGCCGGCTCTCCCTGCTCGACCTCACCGGTGAAGTGGATTACCGCCCCGATGCGGAAGCGAAATGGCGCGGCAGGCTCAACGCGGCGGCACAATTCAATATCCTCGACTCGAAACGCTTCGAATTCAACTTCGGCGCAGCCGCCGGGGCGCTCCTGCCTTCCGGTGGACAACCCGGCGCCATGGATTACCGCACGCAGCTGTCGTTCATGCACAAATACAACGACAAACGATTCTCCCAACCGCTCAAATCCGGCGTCGAGTTTACGTATAACTATGGGCTGGAAGACCCCTTCAGCGCCGACTCTTCGCGGATTTCGGGGTTCGGGGCGCGGGCGGTTTTCATGAGCATGCTGAAAGGAGGTTTCGAAAGGTTCGAACATTACGAAAAAAGCGACACCCTGCCCGAACAAGACCTTCACTTCTTCCTGGCGTTCGATTTCGCGCCGGTTTTTGCCCGAAAAAAGGAGGAAAAGAAAGACAAATAGCCCGGCGAAACATTCTGCCCCCCGGCAGCGTTATTTCTTCACTATGCTATCTTCGATCCTCGACAACGACTTCTACAAGTTTACCATGCAGCAGGGCGTTATCCGGCTATTCCCGTACGCCCGCGCGCGTTACCGCTTCATCAACCGCGGCCGGCATTCCTTTCCGCCCGGCTTCGCCGATGCGCTCCGGAAAGCGGTAGACGATATGGCCAGCCTGCAGCTTACCCGAAAGGAAAAACACTTCCTCCAGCTCACCTGCCCTTACCTCGACCCCGTGTACCTCGATTTCCTCGAAGGCTATCGATACAACCCGGAAGAGGTACATATTTCGCAGGATGGCGATCAGCTGGAAGTGGGCGTGGAAGGACTTTGGTACCGCGCCATTTTGTGGGAAGTGCCCGTGATGTCGCTCATCTGCGAACTGTTTTACACGCTTGGCCACGCGGAAAGGATTTCCAACGAAGCCATTATCGAAAATACCCGGCAAAAAATCGAACGGTACCGGCATCTCGGCGTTACGGTAGCAGATTTCGGGACGCGGCGAAGATATTCATACAAAGTGCACAAGCTGGTGGTGGAAGCATTGAAGGAATTCGGGACGGGGTCTTTCATCGGCACCAGCAACGTTCACCTCGCTATGATGTTCCAGACAAAACCCATCGGCACGCATGCGCATGAATGGTTCATGTTCCACGCCGCCCGGTTCGGCTTCAAAATGTCGAACGCGACGGGTTTGCAGAATTGGGTGGACGTTTACCGCGGCGACCTGGGCATCGCACTGTCTGACACCTATACCACCGACGTTTTCCTCAGCCAGTTCGATAAAATGTACTCCAAACTGTTTGACGGCGTGCGGCACGATAGTGGCGACCCGCTCGCATTTGCGGACAAAGTGATCCGGCATTACAGGAAAATGGGCATCGATCCACTCAGCAAAACCATCATTTTTTCAGATGGCCTCAACGTGGAAAAAGTGGCGCGGATCGCGGAGCATTGCAGGGGCAGGATCGGAATGTCTTTCGGGATCGGGACCAGCCTCACCAACGACGCCGGCCCCGAAGCCATGAACATTGTCATCAAAATGACGGCTACCAGTCCGCATAACGGCGAATGGACCGAAGTCGTGAAACTTTCCGACGAGCCGGGCAAATATACCGGCAGCGGGGAAATGATCCGCCAGGCGAAACTGGTGCTGGGCATCGATGACGCACAAAATGCGTAAATTGGGGGATGATGATGGACACACGTGCTTTTCTGGACACCCATTTTCCGCAGTTCGAACCGGAATTGAAAGCAGAACTGGCGGAAATCGCAGAGATCAGGAACATCCCCGCAGGAGAAACCCTCATGCGCACGGGCCAAAATATCCGCTCCACCGTATTGGTAGCCGAAGGCCGGCTGAAACTCTACCGCGAAGGGCGCGACGAAGGCGAGATTTTCATGTATTACCTCGAGCCCGGAAACGCCTGCGCCCTTTCCATGGTATGCGGCCAGCAGCAGGAAACCAGCGGCGTCATGCTCAAAGCCATCGAAGACAGTACCGTGATCCTCGTTCCCGTGAAATTCATGGAAAATTTCATGCAGCGATACAAGGGCTGGTATAATTTCGTAGTGGAAACTTACCGCGAACGCTTCGAAGAGCTCCTCACCCTCATCGATCACATCGCCTTCCGCGCCATGGACGAGCGCCTGGTATATTACCTCGACAACCAGCGCGAGAAACTCGGTACCTCCAAACTCCACATCACCCATAGCGAGATCGCTACAGACCTTCACTCTTCCCGCGAAGTGATCAGCCGGCTGCTGAAAAAACTAGAGCAACAGGGGAAAGTCAAACTACACCGCCAATACATCGAGATGTTGTAACGGTGACCTGGGTCACCTTCGTTGCCGCCTCCATTCCGGACATTTGCAGGATCAAAAAAAGTACCTGCATGGAATGGACGGGCTACATAGCGGCAATACTCATCGGCATCTCCCTGGGGCTCACGGGCAGCGGGGGTTCTATCCTCACTATGCCCGTACTCGTGTATCTTTTCAGGCTGGAACCGGCCCTGGCTACCACCTATTCCCTTTTTATCGTGGGCAGTACCAGTCTTGCCGGTGCGGCGGGCAGTTACCGGCGGCGGGAGATTTCCGTGGCCACGGGTTTGCTCTTCGGCATATCCAGCGTAGCGGCCGTGTTGCTGACCCGGCATTTTTTGCTCCCCGCCATTCCCGCAACGCTTTTCACATCCGGCAGTTTTACCCTTTCCCGCGACATGGCTATGATGTTGCTGCTTTCCGCGCTCATGCTGGCCGCTGCCAGGTCCATGATCCGTGGCAAGGCGCAGGGAACGGACGCGCCGCTTCCCGGGAAATGGCTGCTCCTGCTGTACGGCGCCGGCACCGGCCTGGTGACGGGGCTCCTGGGCGCGGGAGGCGGCTTCCTGCTCATCCCGGCGCTGGTGAACCTGCTGAAGATGCCCATGCGCACCGCTGCCGGCACCAGTCTTTTCATCATTGCGCTGAATTCGCTGGCGGGGTTCGCGGGGGACGTAGGGCATTTCGAGCTGCAATGGCCGCTGCTGCTCACGCTTTCCGCCCTGGCGCTCGTTGGCATGGCCGTGGGCACAAGGGTATCGCAACGCGTATCAACGACGGGCCTTCGCAAAGGGTTCGGCTGGTTCGTGCTGGCGATGGCCGTATTCATCATTTTTAAAGAACTCAACACATGATAGCATTTCTCCAACAACCATGGCCATGGTACGTGGCCGGGCCGCTGATCGGCCTCCTCGTGCCGGCGTTACTGCTGACGGGCAACAAAACCTTCGGCATCAGTTCCAACTTCCGGCACATCTGCGCCGCCTGCGCGCCGGCCAACATCTCCTTCTTCCGGTACAACTGGAAGAAAGAATCCTGGAACCTCATTTTCGCACTGGGCATCCTCGCCGGCGGCTTCGTTGCGGCACAGTGGCTCGGCAACGGTCAGCCTGCCAGCATCCATCCGGCGCTGGCGGCGGAATTGAGCCAATACGGGGTACATCCCGAAGCGGCGATCGTTCCGGCTTCGCTGTTCGGCATCGACCAGATTTTTACTTTGAGAGGATTGATTTTGATGGTAGGAGGCGGACTGCTCGTGGGTTTCGGTACCCGTTACGCCGGCGGCTGCACGAGCGGGCATTCGATCATGGGCCTGTCCAGCCTGCAATGGCCGTCGCTGGTGGCTACCATCGCGTTCATGGCCGGGGGCTTTCTCATGGCGAATCTCATCCTTCCCTATTTACTCGCATTATAAACATCTGATAGCATGAAATATTTGAAATACCTTTTATTCGGCATCCTCTTCGGCATCGTGCTCGTAAAAGCGGAAATGATCAGCTGGTTCCGCATCCAGGAAATGTTCCGGATGCAATCGTTCCACATGTACGGCATCATCGGGAGCGCCGTGGCCACGGGCATGTTGTCTGTATGGCTCATCCGCCGGTTCAACATCAAAACCATCCACGGCGAAACGGTCGTGATCCCGGATAAGAAATTCAACAAAGGGCAGATTTACGGCGGTCTCCTGTTCGGCCTCGGCTGGGCCATGACGGGCGCCTGCCCCGGCCCCCTTTTCGCACAGGCCGGTACCGGCGCGGCAGCCGTGGGCGTCACCATCCTGGCAGCCATCGCGGGGACCTGGCTCTACGGCCGCTTCCGGGAGAAACTGCCACATTGACTGCGGTATGAAATCAGGCGGGGCGATGACGGCCGTCAATGCACAGGCTCCGGATTTGCAAGACCTTTGCATGGTGACCGCAGTCACCGTACCAGCTAGGAACAATTCCGAAATTTGTAAAAACGAAAAGCAATGAAAATCAGACAATTCGAAGATAAAGCACTCGCACATTTCTCCTACGCCATCACGGGCCCTGAAGGCACCGTACTGGTAGATCCGGGGCGCGACCCGCTTCCTTACCTGGAATACGCTGCGGCCGAAGGTTCCAACATCACCGGCATCATCGAAACGCATCCCCATGCCGATTTCGTGAGCTGCCACCTGGAACTGCACAAGGCCATCGGCGCCACGGTCTATTGCTCCCGCATCCTCGAAGCCACTTATCCGCATACCACATTCGATAACGGCGATACCATCTCCCTCGGCGGAGGCGCCGTACTGAAGGCCCTGAACACTCCGGGCCACTCGCCAGACAGCATCAGCATCGTGCTCGAAGAAAACGGCCAACCCACCGCCGTGTTCACCGGAGACACCCTGTTCATCGGCGATTGCGGCCGGCCAGACCTCCGCGAGAAAACCGGTAAGGTTTCCGCCAAACGCGAAGCCCTTGCCAAAGACATGTACCACAGTCTCCGCGAGCAACTGATGACCCTGCCCGACGAGGTGGTAATTTACCCCGCGCACGGCTCGGGATCCCTGTGCGGAAAAAACCTGTCGTCAGCCACCAGCGCCACTATCGGCGAACAAAAACAAACGAACTGGTCGCTGCAGGATATGACGGAAGCTGAATTCGTGGAAGCCCTGCTTTCCGAGCAGCCTTTCATCCCGAAATACTTCCCGTACGACGTTTCCATCAACCGCAAAGGCGCGGAAGACCTGGAAACCGCCCTCAAAAAAGTACCCGGCTGCGCGCAGTCCAACGCCGTTGTGATCGACGCGCGCCCGGAAAACATATTCAAACAAGGCCACATTCCCGGGGCTATCAACCTGCAGGACGGCGGCAAGTTCGAAACCTGGCTGGGCAGCATCGTGACACCCGATGAGCCGTATGTGCTCCTCGCCGGCGACGCCACCAGCCTGGAAACCCTCATCCGCAGGACCGCCAAAATCGGCTACGAATCCTTCATCGCCGGTACCGGCATCGCACAGGGAGGCACAGCCATAACGCCCGCGCTGGATGTGGACGCATTCCGCGCGCATCCTGAAAACTACACGATCGTGGATGTCCGCAATGCGTCGGAAACCGCCGCAGGCCTTCTTTTCCCCGGCGCCATCGCCATTCCGTTGCATCAGCTCCGTGAAAGAACGGCAGAGATACCCGCAGGTAAACCCATCGTGGTACATTGCGCCGGCGGATACCGCAGCGCGGCCGGCAGCAGCATCGTAGCCGCGGCCCTTCCCGAAGCCATAGTATTCGATCTCGGGGAATCCGTAAAGACATTTCTGGGCTAAATGCCCGTACGCATCAGGTTAAGTCGGGCTGGCTCATTTGGGCCGGCCCTTTTTTATCGCTCCATGAAATCTTTCACGAACCGGTAACCGTTTTCGAAGAAGAGATTTTCCGCGAATTGCGCCACATCCAGATCGTCGTACCATGCAGATGCGTCTTCCAATTGCGACAGGTATACTTTGAACTCGTTGCGGATGGTACGTTTGAGGCGTTCCATATCGCGCACACCGGGCATGGTGATGAATGGATTGATGAGACCGTCGAAATCGCTGCCAATGGTGATGTGACGGATGGACGTATCCAGCGGAATGCCCGCCCGCAGGCAGGTCTGGAGGAAATGCTTCAGGTGGAGGAAAATATGGTCGTAGTACCAGCGTTCCAGCATCCCCTGTTCTTCCCAATTCTTCTTCAAACGCGCCACGGCCAGGCAATGATCGGCATCCACCTTGTTGCGGTATTTGCCGAGATCGATCTGCAACTCGTCCCACTCCGCCAGGGAAATAAAATCCGTATCCACCACAAAATCGCCGTCCAACCTGCCGTCTACGTCCGCATCGAACGGATCGACGTAGCCGAGGATGCGCCGGTCCATCGACAGCCCGATCATGCCGCCGTGGCTGACGATCCAGGCGATCTCTTCATCGAACAGGTTGATGGTAGACATGTTGAAAGTGGGCGTACAAATGGGCGATGGCATACTTTCCGCCGACAGCGTTTTCGCCATTTCCACGCGCACTATCGGCCCTTCCGCCCTTATCAGCGCGGCGTATTCCGGCCAGGCTTCGAACGGGATACCCGTAAAGCCCGCATGCGAGCAAAGCAGCGGCACGGGGGAATGGAGCGGCGTATCGCCCTGCCCGTCTACCGCACGCATGAGATCGCGGCGCGATTTGTAGCTCATATGTTTGAGATCGGGATGGATGCCACGGTCGAACAGCGCCTGTGCCACCGCGTACCCGTCTGGTTCCATGCCGTTGCCCGTCGGGAAAAACGGTTTGGGATCGGTGAGCTGGATGCCGAACGCATGGTTGCAGAGGCTGGATTGCTGCATGTGCGTGAGGTTGATGGCCAGGACGGGCACATCCCGCGCCAGGAGCCGGTCGAGGTTATCGACGATCTCGCTGACCGGGAAAAATTTCCCGTTGCCCGTCCGGTTCACGCTGTCTACGAAAGAATGGCATCCTTCCACCACGAAAAAAATATTGATCCGGTCGGTACGGAGGCCGTTGGCAAAGGTGTCGCGCGTCACCACATGGAAAATATCGCTGTTATCGAGATAGGCGTTGAGGGTGCGGTTGATGAGGAAATCGGTGTAGGCTTTGTATTCGTTGCGGACGATCTTTTTGAGCAGCGGCTCCGACAATTTATGCTGCGATCCTGCGCGGAGGTGCTGCCGGAGGGGAATGACCTCCGCGGCCAGGTAACTTTCCATACTGTACAGCACGATCCCCAGGAGCACGCCTTCGGCGTAATTGTCCAGTTGCGAGGGGTGGATTTGCGACTGGATGATGTTGGGAATGTCCGTACACTGCGATTGCAGGACTTTCACCTCGTTCCGCCCGAGCATGTCGGTGACGGTCCCGGATTCGCTGAACAGCTGTTTGAGGATGGGATGGGTGTGAAAATCAAAGTATTGCATGATAGTGGGGTTTGACGGGGGTTATAGGAACAACGATACGCGGCTGACGGTGCGTGAATTGGGGCTATGCTTCAGTATACGTAAGTTAAGGAATTTTTACATGCAGGCGGGCTCCCGGCCGAAGGCGGCAGGCAAAAAACAGCCGGCGCCAAATGGGCGCCGGCGTGTTAATTATGGGTTAGTAAAGCTATACGAATGCGCTGAAACCGGTGATGGCGCGGCCTACGATGAGGGAATTGATTTCCTTGGTGCCTTCGTAGGAATAGATCGCTTCCGCGTCGGCCACGAAGCGCGCCACGTTATGTTCGAGCAGTATGCCGTTTCCGCCCATGACTTCCCGGGCGCGGCTCACGATGTCGCGCGTGCGGAGGGAACAAAATACTTTCGCGAGGGAGGCGTGCTCGTCTTTGAGCAAGCCCTGGTCCTGCAACTCCGACAATCTGAATACGAGCGACTGCATGGCGGTGAGGTTGCTGAGCATTTCCACGAGGTGGTTCTGGATGAGCTGGAACGAAGCGATGGGCCGGCCAAACTGTTTCCTTTTCAGGGTGTAGGCGAGCGCGTTCTCGTAGGCGCCGCGGGCACAGCCCACGGCCATCCAGGCTACGCCGGCGCGGGTCATCTGGAGCACGCGGGCGGTATCTTTGAAGGAATTGGCGTTTTGGAGGCGGTCTTTTTCTTCCACCACGCAGTTATCGAGGGTGATGAGCCCGTTTTGCACGATGCGGAGGGCCATTTTGCCTTTGATCTTATCGACGTTGAAGCCGGGCGTGCCCTTGCGCACGAGGAACCCTTTCACTTCGCCGTCGCCCAGGTCTTTGGCCCAGATGACGGTAACGTCGGCGAAGGGGGCGTTGCCGATCCATTTCTTCTGGCCGTTGAGCACCCATCCGTCGGCCGTGCGCTGCGCGGTAACGGTGAGGCCTCCCGCCGCGCCGGAGCCCACTTCAGGTTCCGTGAGGCCGAACGCGCCGATGGTCTTGAACTGCTGCATGCCGGGGAGCCATTCCTGCTTCTGTTCTTCCGAACCGCACAGGTAAATGGAGCCCATGGCCAGGCCGCTCTGCACACCGAAGAAAGTGGCGATGCTCGCATCCACCCTTCCCATTTCCATGGCAATGATGCCTTCCATGAGGAACGATTTGCCGGGGCAGCCGTATCCCTGGTAGGTGAGGCCGCAAACGTTCAGCTCCGCGAACTTCGGGATCACCTCATGCGGGAACTCGTCGTGCAGCCAGTAATTATTAACGATCGGCGCAATTTCGCGCTCCATGAATTCGCGGACTTTCAGCTGAAGGGCACGGTCTTCATCGCTCAGGCGCAGATGCAATTCGTAAAAATCAGCATTGATTTCCGGCAGCACTTTTTCCTTCTTCCCGCCTTCCATCATCTTCATCAAACCTTTCAACTGCTTGTCGTCCAGTTTGGAAAACCCTTCCATTACCTTCTGCAGATCTACTTTCTTCGAGAGCTTGTTCAATTGGTCGAAGTCGATGGATTTGAACAGGCGGTAGGCCTGCCGGATCTTTTCCAGTGTTCCTGCCATGATATTTTTATTACAATTTACGAATTATATCTGCCTTGCGCGTAGCGTTGCGCATCGGTCACTGTGCCGAATGCGGCATTATGATGTATTATTCTCCGCTGCGCAGGATCATCTCCTCCGAAAACGCTTCTCCCCCGTTGATTTCTGTCCGGATCAGGAGGGAACCTTCCAGCATTTTCGAAATGGGGCAGGCCTTCGCGATCTGGAGGAGCCTTTCTTTTTGTTCCGCATCAGCGTCGGGATGGAAATACACGTCGCGGTCGATGACGGAGATGAGCTGGCCGTCGCTCACGCGTTGCGCCATGTTACAGTTGACGGTGATGGTAGGGATGTCCCACCCCTTGCGGTCGATATACATCCGCAAAGTAGCCAGGGTACAGGAGGCAAGTGAAGAAAGGAAAAGCGTGAAAGGGTCGGGGCCGGTATCTTGCCCGCCCGTTTTTTCGGGTTCATCCGCGATGAAGGTCCCGTTCCGCCATTCGATCACGCAGCGGTATTTCACTTCCCCGATGGTGCCGCGCACCGGTTTTTCCATTTTGTACTGCATGCTGCAATGTACGGCTTATACGGCAGTATCTCGATTACCCATACCGAGGCTTATCAATAATGCTTCTTTTATGCCTTCCATGCCTGGAGAAGCATAGATCAAGATTGCATCGGCATCAAATTTACGCAGTTGTATATTAGGAGGAAGCGATGCTGTCTCCGGGCTTGGGCCCCCAGTTGGCAAAAATTGCGGTGTTTCAGCAAAAAACCATAGATAATTGCTGTCATACCCATCCCATAAATCAACCAGCAGGTTATCGAAATCTCCATCAGGAAACCGTGCACATGCAAACTCCAACGAATGCGAAGTAATTTTCAAATCCAGCAAATCATTCCAGAATCCAAATACTGGTTTCAGCCGTTCCGAACCCGCAATGCCATGCCATCCCCGAAAGAAGAAACCATTTTTCAGCGCTTCGCCGCACCTGCGAAAAAGCTGTTTCAACAATTCACAATCTTCCTGATTGGTTAGCTCCAGTTTATAAATAACCGTTCCACCATCTACTTCGTATACGTCAGCCATTATTCCGGGAATTGAGTTTTATCGATTTTGGGCAGGATGCGGAGGGCGTTTTTGTAGTATACCTTTTTGAGGATATTGTCCGGCAGGTTGAGGCCGTACATGCGCCAGAACGCGTGGTATTTCTTGTGATAGGGGAAATATTCGTCCGCGGTTTCCAGCACGCGGAAATAGGTGGCATATTCTTCCGGCACCCAGGAATCTTTCCCGAAGAGGATCCTGTCCTGGTACTTTTCGAAAAACGCGCGCGCCATTTGGGGCTGACGGCCCAGTTCGGCGATCACGGCCCCGAATTCCACCACGATATTTGGCATTTCGTCCATCAACCGGGACAGCTTCGCCAGATCGTTGGCGTACCAGCCGAAGTGCGCGTCGATGAACGTGGTTTTGGGATGCTTTTTGAACATCCGGTGCTGCTCGGCGATGAGCGTTTCCCAGGGCGCGGGATCGTTGGGCCCGCGCTTGCGGCCGGGATGGGTCACGATTTCCAGCCAGCGCTCGTTGTGCTCGTCTACCGGGTCCCAGAAGGGTTTGGGATCGGCGGTGTGGATCAGCACGGGAATTTTCAACTCCCCGCATTTGGCCCAAATCGCGTCCAGCCGGGGATCGTCGACCGTCACGCGGTTGCCTTTATTATCTTTCACGCTGAGGCCGAGGTTCTTGAAAACCTTCAGTCCGCCCGCACCTTCGCGCACATCCTGTTCCAGTTGCGCCACGGCTTTGGCCGTCCATCCCTCCTCCCCGATCCCATTGAAATTAATGTTGTGGAACACGAGGAAACGCTTCGGGGCGCTGGCTTTGATGTTATCCGTCATGGCTTTCAGCCCGCTGCCGTTGCCACCGCTGAGGTTGACCATCACGCGCATATTGAGCTTATCCATGGCGCTGGTCAGGTTCCCGAGCGATGCGGAGCCCATGTTCCATTGGTGGTTATGAACGTCGACGAAAGGGTATTTGGCGCGCGACAACGGATGTTCGGGTACTTTCAGCGTGGATACGGGATCGTACTTTTCGAAATCCATTTTCTGCTGCGCGATGGCGGCGGCGGAGCACAGGAGGCAACCGGCGAAGGCATAAGTTCTGAGCATAAGCGTTAAGGGTAAGATAGCTCACTAAATCTACACATTACAGGGGATTCTGCAAGCCGAAAATGACGAGCGGCGATCCCGGCGCTTCCGGCACGGGGTCTGCCACGCCCGGCTGCGCGGGATCATAAATGGCGACGCCCACCCGGGAATCGGCGCATCCGTAATACAGGTACCACTTCCCGCCGAGGAAAGCCATCCCTTCGATGAACACCGTTCCATCTCGATACTGACCGCTTTTCTCGAAAGGCGCCATGGGCCGGAGGAACGGCACGTCCAGCCGGGCGATGGGCCTGGTCGGGTCGGCCGCGTCGAAAAGCACCTGGCCCGCGCAATAGGCATTGGCGTTGAAACGGGGATCGCGGTTCGGGCCGGACTTGTTCTTCCCGTTATACAGCAACAGGATGCCGGACGCGGTTTTGATGGCCGGAGGACCGCATTCCGTGAGATCGCTGTCGAAATAACCGTTACGTGGACGGATAAACGCCTTCAGCTCGCCCACCGTATCCACCACGGGCTCCCAGTCGGTCAGGTTATCCGACCAGGCCCCGTACACCCCGTTTTCGCCCCAATACATGAAATATCGGCCGTTGATCTTCGAGATCACCTGTTTACCGTCTGCGACCTCCGTCACCAGCGAAGCGGATTTGCTCCACCGTTCCACGAATTTACCGTTGAAAGCCTTCGCGAAAGCGGGCCCGTGCTTTTGCCAGTGCACCAGGTCCCGGGAAGTAGCCACGCCCAGCCGCGCGACCTTGCGGTTCCATTGGGTGTAGAGCATCACGTAAAGCCCGTCGGGCGTTACGGCCACGCGCGGGTCTTCGCATCCGCCGGGGTATTCGTTCACCTGCTGGCTATCCGGCCCGGGAAAAAGCACGGGTGTGCGCATCCTGTCAAAAGTAATCCCGTCGCTGCTTTCGGCATGCCCGAGGCGGGAAGTGCGGAAACCGATGCCCACGCCCGATTTGTCTTCGGCACGGTACAGCAGTACGATGCGCCCGTCTTTCACCGCCGCTGCGGGGTTGAACGTGTCGTTGGATTCCCAGGCCACGGAATCGCCGCGCATGGGGCACCAGAATTTTACAAGACTGTCGGGGGAAATGACGGGATTGACGCCTTCGGGCCTGACGAACCCTCCCATGGCCCATCCGGGAAGGCGATGTTGCGCGATGGCGGGCTGCAGGCTGAGCAACAGCCATAGCACCGCCAGGAAACGTGGAATTTTCATATTCGGAATATACGAAAAAACCCGGCGAATGTATTATTCTCCGGGTTCCAGGGCGCGCCGCATGAAGCTGCGCACTTCGTCGTTGAGATCGTCGGCCGAAAGCATGCGGAAGTGATGGTTCACCTGCTGCTGCCCCGGCACGGGCGCGATCTTCTGAAAGCACAGATTATCCGGAAACGCCCTGGGGAAAGGGAACACCGCATGTATAAAGTTCTTTCCGACCTGCGTCACGTAAGCGGCATGGCCGCCGCGGCCGTTGATGGCGATCATGGATTTGAGGGGCTCCTCACCCGTGGCGCCTTCCTGTTTAAACGCGTCCAGGAAAGCGGCGTACAGTGCGAGGGCTTCGCTGGATTTGCCTTTCAGCAACGGATGTGTATCGCTCATGGGCTTGCATTTCCTGCAAGTTACGAAACGGCATCAACCCGCACGGCGACTTTCCTCCTCGCTGCCCGATTTCCGTTCACGCGCGCCTTCCACTTTCGAATTCCCGAAGCGGTAGGTGAACGAAACGTTCAGCGTCCGGTTTTGCCAGCGGTTGTTCACGTCGAGGTACACATTGTTGAAATCCGCCGTTCCCCGGAAACGGGCGGAAGCGAAAATATCGTTCACGCTCACTTTCAGCGTGCCTTTCTTGTTCATCACCGTTTTCTGCACGCCGGCGTTGGCGGCCCACATCGCTTTCGAGCGCCAGATGCCGTATACGTTCGGTGCTTCGTACCAGCCGCTCAGCTCGATCTTGATCTCCTTCGGCAAAGAAAAGGTGTGGGTGGAATTGAAATGCCAGGAAAGGCTCTTGGTGGAAAAATCCCCGAGAGAATCGCGGATGTAATACTGATTATGGAAAATGGAGGCATTGGTGTTCGCGTTCCACCATTTCGTGAAATCCACCGGCAGCGTCACTTCCGCCGAAATATTCTTCCGCGTTCCCAGGTTCCGGGAAGTGCTCGTCGTCACCCGCGATTTTTCGTTCAGGATCAGATATTCGTCGATCACGTCGTTGGTTTGCGTGTAGCCCGCGGAGAAAATGTATTTATTCTTGAAGGTGTACGACAGTTCGGTGTTATGCGTGTATTCCGGCGTGAGGTAAGAGTTCCCGCGGAAAAAGGTGTATTTGTCGAGGAAGAACATGAACGGGTTCAGTTGTCCGTATCCCGGCCGGTTGATGCGCTTGTTGTAGGTGGCGCCCACCTTGTGATCGTCCGAGATTTTATAGTCGACGGTGAAATTGGGAAAGAAATCGGTATAATATCTTTTGATGCGGTTCTTCAGCGAAATCGAATTTGCATCGGAGGAAGTATGTTCCACGCGGAGCCCTGCCGTCATATCGAGCTTCTTCCAGTTCTTTTTCAGGGTGGCGTAGCCGGCAATTACGTCTTCGCGGTAAATGAACTGATCGTATTGGGAATAGACGGGTTTGTAGCCGCCGCCAACCAGCGAATCGTACGCCATGTTGTTGTCCGTTTCCACGAAACTCCCTTTGGCGCCCGCTTCCAGCTTGGTCGATTTGTTCAGCGCCTGCACCCAGTCTGCCTTGATGCTGCGGATTTTGATATGGGTGAAAGGCAGGGTACGAAGGGCGCTCTGGTTGAGTATTTTGTGATCGGATTCGCGGCGCATGCTGTCAGACAAATACGTGTGCATGCGGTTGTAGAATTTCGCGTAATCCGCGTCCATGGAGAATTCCGACCCCAGTGTATCGATCTTCAGCTTATAATTCAGGTTGGTGGAAATGCCACGGAAACGGTTGTTGCCCGTTACGTCGGAATACAATACCGAATCGATATTCATTCCCGGCCGCATGATCTCCGTGGCACTGGGCGCCGAGCGCCAGAAAGCGTTGGTATACCCGTTGGCCATCACGCCGATGGTTTGCTTGTCATTGAGGAACCAGTCGAACCCGATCTTCCCGGAACGGTTGAGAAAATCGTTTTTCTGGAATACGCTCTGGTGATAATGCAGCGGCTCGTCGCCCCCGGTTTTACGGTTCAGTTCGCGGGTATTGAACCCCTGGCGGTCGCCGAGGTTGAAATTCCCGAAAGCGTTGAACTTCTTCGTTCTCCAGTTGAGCGTTACACCGGTGCTGTAATACATATATCTGCCGTTGCCGCCCGAAAGGCTCACCGAGCCGTTGAAGCCCGTCAGCTGGCCTTTTTTCGTCTTGATATTGATGATGCCCGAAGAGCCGGCGGCGTCGTATTTCGCACTGGGACTGGTAATTATTTCGATGGAAGCCACGCCTTCCGCGTTCATGCTTTTCAGCAGTTCGGCGAGCGCTTCGTTGGACAGGTACGTCAGTTTCCCGTCGATCATCACCGTAACGCCCTGTTTGCCTTTGAGGACGAGGTTATCGTCTTTATCCACGGTAACGCCCGGTGCGCGGCGAAGGAGGTCGAGCACGGAGTTGCCGGCCGCGGCTACGCTGCCTTCCACGTTGAGCACCGTTTTTCCTTCGGCGCGTTCGATGAAGGGTTTCTGCGCCGTTACTTCAACGCCTTTCAGGCTTTTGGGAGCAGCCTGGAGGATGAGGGTTTTAAGGTCTATGTTTTTCTCCTGCAACTGGAAAGCGGCTGTGCGGGCGGTGGTGAACCCCATCTGGGAGGCTTCGATGAAATATTTCCCGGGGCTAACGGACTCGAACTGGATTTTGCCGTCGGTATCGCTCATCTGTCCCTTCACGAGCGATGAATCTGCGGTCTTTTTCACGACCACACTGGCGAAAGGAAGCGGGTTCCCTCCTGCGTCGGTGACCTTGAGGTAGATATTGCGTTGCGCAAACGAGACGGATGTGCACACGACGAGGATCAGCACGGTTAGAATGGAGCGGAGTTGCATAACAAGGTTAAATAATAGTTGCTGTAAGGATGACGCTGTTAAAGTTCGCACGGATTCACGGTTTTCACGGGCCGTTCATCCCAAATCCGCGCTACTGGATTATTTGACGGGATAATCCTGCGGCAGCGGCGTTCTTAATAAAGACGTGCCGCAATGCCGTTAGTTGCAGGCAAATGACGGGTGGTTGGGATGGCCGATGAGTGGCAGGAAACGGCACGGCACCGGCAAACGATTGCGGGCAACGTGCAGCGGGTACGTACGGGCACGTACGGAACTTGAGCTAACTACTTGATTTATAAATCGATGTAACCAGAAGGAACTCCCGAAACACCCGGCTGCACAGCAAACAGGCTGCCGGAAAGGGGGTATTGTGCCAGGTCGGTTTCCTTCGCTGCGGTGGTGATGAGCAGCGTGCCGAGACGGGGACCGCCGAAACAGCAGGCCGTAACATTGGGAACGGGGATTTCGATGAAGTTGATCTGTTCGCCGGTGGCAGGATCGTACCGCCCAACGCCGAAACCGCCCCACAGCGCGATCCACAGCATGCCTTCCGCGTCGCAGGCCATACCGTCCGGCAAGCCGGATGCCGGCGGGATGGTGATGACGATGCGCTCGTTGGCGATCGTGCCGTTTTCTTCGATGTCGAATGCCACGATGGTGCGGGCGAGGCTGTCGGTATAATACATCGTTTTGCCCCCAGGGCTCCAGGTGATGCCGTTTGAGCAGGCTACGGCGGGATAGCGCACTTCAGCGCCCCGGCCTTTCCCGATCAGATACAGATCGCCGCCGCCCGCGCGGTGATCGAACGTGGTGGTACCGATCCAGAGGCGGCCCTGCGCGTCGGCGGCGCCGTCGTTGCACCGGAGATCGTTCCAGCGGAGGCCCATGTCTGTGAGCAGCGTTGTAGTGCCATGCAGCAGGCTGAGGCGGGAAATGCCGCCGTGATGGGCGATGATGAGGTGGTCGCGGTCTTCCGGCAGGGCGAGGGAAACGTGGCGGCCGGGCGTCCATTCGTAGATTTCGCCTGCAGGCGCCTCCCGCACAAAAACCTTTCCGGCGGCGATGTCTACCCATATCCAGCGGTGGTGCGCGCCGTCCCAGCGCGGGCTTTCTCCCAGCATGTTCCCGGCTTCCAGCCATAGCGGCGCCACTATCCTTTCGTGCATTTTCATCATGCGGAAAATTATTAAATAAAATCCTTGTCTGCACACAATTTCAGCAAAATATCCCTATCTTTCGGGTACGTACCCGTAAATCCGGGTTTTCCGTTCCATGTCTGTGATAACGATTATGCATACACGATGAAAAAATGGCTTCCTTACCTGCTGCCGGTTTTACTGCCGGCGGGCGTGATTTTGTCCTGCAGCGGGCCGGGCAAACGATTCAACCAACCCGTAACATCCGCGCTGGCGCTCGATTCCACCACCCTGGGTATTTCTACCGTAGCGGAAGGACTGAACGTTCCCTGGGAAATCTGCTGGGGGCCCGACGGGCATATCTGGTTCACCGAACAAAGCGGCACGGTCAGCAAAATCGATCCGGTTACGGGCGAAAAACAGCTGCTGCTCACCATTCCCGAAGTATACCGCCACCGTTCGCTGGGCTTGCTGGGCATGGCCGTTCATCCCACAGAACCTTACGTTTACCTCGACTACACCCACCGCAATCCCGATTCCTCGATCGTATCGCGCCTCGTGCGCTACACCCGCGGCAACGATACGCTCACCGATCCGAAAATACTGCTGGAATTCCCGGGCAACACGGGCCACAACGGCTCCCGCGTCATCATCGGGCCAGACGGGAAAGTGTATTTCTCGACGGGAGACGCCGCGCACGACGAATTCGCCGGAGACACGGCAAAGCTCAACGGCAAAGTACTTCGCCTCAATGCCGACGGTTCCGTTCCGGCAGACAACCCATATCCGGGGAATTACATGTGGTCGCGCGGGCACCGCAACATCCAGGGCATCGCGTTTACCGACAACGGACAACTCTTCGCATCCGAACATGGCGATGCTACCGACGATGAGCTGAATCACATTCAAAAAGCCGCCTATTACGCATGGCCGCACATCGAAGGGTTTGCCGACCGGGCAGATGAAAAAGCGTATGCCGATACGTTCCCCTTCACCCCGCCCGTCATGGCCTGGACGCCCACCATCGCGCCGGCCGGCATCGACTATTATAACCATCCCGCCATCCGCGACTGGCAGAACACCATTCTGCTCGGAACGCTCAAAGGCGCCAGCCTCCACGTGATCCGGCTCAACGACGCGCGCGATTCCGTGCTGGATGAAAAAATATATTTCACGCAGCAGTTCGGCCGTATCCGCGACATCTGCGTATCGCCCGAAGGCGATATCTACCTTGCCACCAGCAACCGCGACTGGAACCCCGGCAAAGGGTTCCCCATCCCGGCAGACGATCGCATCATCCGCCTATCTCCCATCCGGGATGCGAAAGGCCTCACGATGTTGCCCGGCCCCGCCGCCGCGCCTGCCACGCCTGTAGCGAAAGGACCCGCCATCTACAAAAGTTATTGCGAAGCCTGCCACAAGGCAGACGGCAAGGGCGTTCCCGGCTCGTTCCCCGCGCTCGACCAAAGCAAGGTCGTAACCGGCAAACCGGAAGCCTTGCTGAACATCCTGCTCAACGGCAGCAAATCTTCCGCCACGGAGCAAATGCCCGCGTTCCAGTTTTTGTCTGACGACGATATCGCGGCCGTGGCCACGCATATCCGCAGTTCGTGGGGCAACAAGGCAAACGCCGTTGCGCCCGAAGCGGTGAAATCATTACGGAAACCGGCAAAGTGAAGAAGAAAACCAACCGGCATTTCGAAGCCCTCCCGCGCGGAGGGCTTTTTTTATTCGGTGAAGGCGAGCAATCGTTGGCGGGTGATGACGAGGACACCCCTTTTCCGCGGATCGTCATGATCGAGTTGCGCCATCGTAGCGGTAGACTGTTCCGCCAGCCATCCGATGAATTCTTCGCGGGTACGGAACCGGCGCGGGCGTTGCATCACGCCTTTGTACAGCTCGCCGTAGAGGAAATCCCCGAAATCGTCTTTCTCCATGCCCATCCCGCAATAGCCCGGCCGGCGGTAGCCGATGGAGCATCCTTCTTCCAGGCGTGCGGCCACGTTCCCGGCGAGCGTTTCGCCGAATGGCAGGGTATCCTGCGCCAGTGCTTCGATGGTAGGTTGCGGTTGCATGGCATTCCCGGTTTGGATACATGAAAATAACGGGAATGGCGGACATAAAAAACGGGGGCGAGGATAAATCCCCTCCCCCGCGGTCGTCTATGTGTACAAAAGCTTTTTACGCGAAACGGATGTAGAAAAACAGGACCGCCGCAGTGATGATGGCCCACCAGAATGCGGGGTTGCGGATGCCGCGGTTCATGGCGCGCTGGTCTGCGGGCAGTTGCAGGCTTTCCCTGTTCCAGATGAGCCCGGCCAGTTCTCCGGCCGGTTTGGGTTTGGTGACAAGGCTTACCACCACGCAAACGATCATGCAGGTCCAGAACACGATGCCCGTGCGGTTGAAAAACGGCATGCCGGGCATGGCGCGGTCGAGGATGATCGATAGCGGGATGGTGAGAGTCCCTGCGGCGAGGGCGCCCGCGTTCGTGGTACGTTTCCACAGGATCCCGAGGAGGAACATGGTGGCGATGCCCGGCGTAAACCAGCCATAGGCGTTCATCAGGTACAGGAATACCGGTTTTTCGCTGTGCTGGATGAAAAGCGCCGAACAGGCTACGCCCACCACTATCACCACCGCGCCGGACAGCTTCCCGAAACGGACAGCTTCCGCGTCGGTCGCGTTTTTCCGGAAGTACGGCAGGTAAATATCGTTGGTGAGGATGGAAGTGCAGGAATTGATAGCCCCGCTCAGGTGCGACATCACCGCCGCAATGAGCCCCGCCATCACGAGCCCGACGAGGCCGGACGGCAGCAAATTAGCCACCAGCACGGAAAACAGCTGATCGGGCTTTTCCAGGTCGGGAAAGAGTTTGGGCGCTACGAGCGCCGGAACGGTAATGATGAGTGGCACGAGGAATTTCAGGTAATCGCCGAACACCACGCCCATCCGCGCATGCCACTCGTTTTTCGCCGCCAGCACGCGCTGCACGAGGAACTGGTTGGTAGCGCAGTAGAAAACGCTGATGCAGACGAGCCCACCGAGGTACATCGTCCACGGGAAATCGGGATCGGTATGCGGCAGGATGAGATCCCAGTTTTTGGTGGTTTCCAGCACCGCGGAAATACCGCCCGCTTTGGAAACCGTGGCAAAAGTAAGGATGATGCCGCCCAGTACCAGCACACCGAGCTGCAGCATTTCCGTCCAGATAACGGCGCGGAGGCCGCCCAGTACGGTATACACACCTGTCAGCAGCGCCAGCACGATCACGCAGGGCATGATATCGAACCCGAAAAGCGTATTCAGCGAAACAGCCCCGAGATACAACACCGCCGCGATTTCCACGAAAATGTACGTCAGCAGGATAAGGCCCGCGTAAGTTGTGCGCGCCGCACCGCTGAACCGCCTTTCCAGGAACTCAGGCACGGTATAAAAGCCATTCCGGATATAAAACGGCAGAAAAATCCACAGCAGCGCATTGAAACCGAGCAATATCGCGCCCCATTCCATGGCGATAGCTACGAAACCGCGGTTGTATGCGGCGCCCATGGCACCTACGAGGTGATGGCTGCTGATGTTGGCGGCGATAATGCTGCCGCCGATCATCCACCACGACATCTTATCGCCCGCCAGGAAATAATCCCGGCGCGTCTTTTGGTTTTGGCGGGAGGCGTAAATGCCGAGGGCTATCACCCCCAGGATGTACACACCGAAAATAACGGCGTCGAGAGCTGTCAATTGGAGATTCATGCGTGGATGTTCAGTTGATGGGAAATGTCGATCGCGGTGCGTGTGAGCAGTTCGAGGCCGCCTTCCGCGAAAGGTGTTTGCCAGACGGCGTATGCATCCCGCCCATAATGGCCGGCCGGCGGCAGATATCCCGCATAACCGTTTACGATGTTGATAACGGCTACCGGCGCGGGTGCCAGCTCGCGGCGCAGCTCTATTTGAAAGTCGGAATAGGCTTCGTTGGGTTGGCCGGCGAGGAAAGCGCCTCCCAGTTTCCAGACCCATAGCGGCATATCGGCATGGGAACCATCGCCGAGGGATTTACGGATGCCCCGCTGCCGCCACAGGCGCTCCTTGCGCACATGGTCTTCGCAGGCCGCCCATTCCGCCTCGATGGCTGCGAGGGTGGGCAAATCTTTCAGGGGCATGGAGATCACCTGCATGCTGGTTTTGAGATCGGTGGAAGGTGAAAATTCCCCTTCGCGCCAGATCCCCAGCGGCGCACCGGATTCCACGGCCCCCTGGTACACGAGCTCCCTGCCGGCGGGCAACATCCCGTTGAGCGAAGAAAGTACCGCGTGCCCCAGTTGGCGGCCGTACCGGTCTGCCAACGCCGTATCGCCACTGTATTGCTCCCCGGGCGAAAGCTCCCCGGAAGCGCCCTGCAGGAAAAGGCAAGGCGCCCCGGTGGCCGATTCCACCGTTTCCCGCATGGCGCCCACGTAATCGGGCGAAATGAGTTCGTTATCCCAGGCCAATGTGGTGGGATGGCAGGCGTAATTGACGATCGTTCCGAGCGGTTGTCCGTTCGCGGAAGTGATGCGCCCGGTAAGGAGGGTATCGTCTGCCGGCGTTGCCGGGTCCATCCCCACCACGTACCGCTTACCACCCGGCTCGGGCAGGTCGCGGTTCACGGCCAGCGCGCAATGCCCATACGCCCAATCGAGCGTAGCGGGCGCCGCGGAAGCCAACGCTTCCCTTGCCGCTGCGATGGCCATTTCACGGACGTGGCGGAGATAGGGAACGATGAATTCCCCACCGGGCTTCACGGCGTCTTCACTGAAGGTGCCCGGTCCGGCGTGGGTGTGCGACAGGCAGAACATGAGCCGCGAAGCATCCAGTCCGAGCGCGGAGAGGATGCCTTCGCGAAGTTCCCTTTCGTCCTGCGCGCTTTTCCACCAGCCCAGATCCGCGCCGATGAGCACCAGCGGTTCCGAAGCCGCGTCCGTTTTGAATACCGTGCATACGAGCATGAGCGGCCGGTGGATGCCGGCGGCCACGTCGTGCCGCGCCGCGCCCCAGTTCCGGGCGAAAATGCCGACGGGCGGCGTTATATCTCTTTGTGCCACTCCGATGATGCCGGCGAATGCGGCGGGCCGGAGCGGCGCCATGGCAGAACGGTGCATGGTAAAGGAATTCGTTTAGCGTAATAGGTTGAGGCCGCCGTCCATCAGCAGCGTGGAGCCGGTGATGTGGCGGTTTTGCGGATCGCAGAGCTTGACGATCTCCCGGGCGATTTCCGCGGGCGTGATCAATTTGCGGACAGGCGTTTTCCGGGCGGCGGCTTCCCGCTGCTCGGGGGCTTTTTCCCATACCTGGCGGCTCACGCCGGCGTCTACATACCCCGGCGCAATTTCGTTGACCATTATACCGTGGGGCGCCAGTTCCAGCGCCATGCTTTTGCACAGCATCCGCATGCCCGCTTTCGATACCGCGTACGCCGGAATCCCGGGATGTACTGCCTCCGCCGCCCAGCTGCCCACATACACGATGCTGCCGGGCTGTTGCAGCTCCAGCATGCGCCGGGCCGCGGCGCGCGTAAGGTAAAATGCGCCATTCAGGTTGATATCGATCTCGCGCTGCCACTGGTCTGCCGTTACGTCGAACAGCCCGGCGATGGTCACGGTAGCCGCATTGGCCACCACCATGCGCACCGGCCCGAGGGCCGCTTCTGCCGCGGATATCCAAAGGTCGACCGCTTTGGGATCAGACACGTCTACCCGCGTATAATGGGCAGCCACGCCGCTGCTTTCGATCTCCAGAAGCAGCGGCGCGGCCCTGTCCTCCGGCAATACGTCGCCGATGGCGATGTTGGCGCCGAGCGCGGCGAAAGCCTTCGCCACGGCGCTCCCGATATCTCCCAAACCTCCGCTTACCGCGAGTGTTGTACCGTTGAACATATGAATGATTTGATTTGTCTTTTGCTGATTACCAATCGCCCACAGCGCCGTCGCGGTAGAAGCTCCGTTGCAGCACTTCCTGTTCGAAAGGATGCTTCTTCACTACGGCTTCATTGATCTCGATGCCGAGGCCCGGGCGGTTATTGGGTTTCACGATACGGCCTTTCTTTTCCACCACGAAACCTTCGCTCACCACTTCTTCCCGCCAGGGCACATCGCTGTGCACGCTTTCGCAGATGGCGTAAGACGGGGTGGCAAAACCCAGTTCGATGGAAGCCGCCGTGCTCACGGGCCCCTGCGGGTTGTGCGGCGCCAGCGCCACGCGGTAAGCGTCTGCCAGCGCGGCGATGCGGCGCACTTCGCTCAGGCCGCCACAGTGGGTGATGTCTGGCTGCAACACGCTCACGGCGCGCTTTTCCAGCATATCCTTGAATGCGGCCACGCCCACGAGGCGCTCGCCACTGGCGATGGGCGTGCTCACCGCAGCCTGGATGGCGGCGATGCCGTCCATGGCTTCGGGCCAGCAAGGCTCTTCGAAGAAGTAAAGTCCGTAGGGCTCCAGGGCTTTGGCGAATTGCATGCCCATGAGCGGACTGGGCCGCGCGTGGCAATCCACCATGATGTCGATGTCTTCACCTACCGCGTCGCGCATGGCCTTTACGCAGGCCTCGGCGTAGCGGATGGGGCGCAAACCTTCGAGGGGCATGGTTTCGGGAACGGCCATCGACTTGAAGGCCGTGAAACCCTCTTCCACCGCCTGCTGCGCCAGTTCGCCGAAGCGGTTGGCGTCGTCGGCGCGGGTTTCGTAGAAATCTTCCATCTTACCGCCGCCGAGGTGGCAGTACAGCCGGATGTAATCGCGGACACGGCCGCCCCAAAGCTCGTGGCAGGGCACGTTGTGGATTTTGCCGAGAATGTCCCACAGGGCGAGGTCGATGCCGGAAATGGCCGTGCCACGCACGATGCCGTTGCCGTGCCAGAAGTGCTGGCGGTACATCATCTGCCAGAGGTATTCGATGCGCCGGGGGTCTTCCCCGATGAGCAGTTGCGAAATATCTTCGATGGCGCCCACTACGGAACGGGTATGCCATTCCAGCGTAGCTTCGCCCCAGCCGTACAATCCGGGCTGGTCGGTGATCACTTTCACGAAGATCCAGTTGCGCATCCGCGCGTGGCAGACCTGCGTTTCAATTGCCGTTATTTTCATATGGCCGCAACGATTTTTTGTGTTTTTTCCAATGTTTCCGCGATGTCCGCTTCGGTATGTGCATAAGAAATACTGCCTTGCTTGATGGGTGTGGGGAAATTGAAAATCCCTTCACCGATCAACTTTTCGCGATACAATTTATCGAACGCGAAATCGTGGCTGGTAGCGATGTCGTGAAAATCCACCGGCACATGGTCCATGAAATACACGCAATACGCCGAGCCCTGGCGCGCCACGTAAAACGGACGGCCCTTTTTCGAAAAAATATCGTTCAATCCCTTTTCCAGCGTAGCGCCGAGCCTTTCCACATGCCCGTACACATCGGCTTTCGGATCGGCCAGTTTTTCAACGGTGGCGATGGCGGCGGCGGTTGTGAGCGGATGTGCGTTGTAAGTACCCGCGATGAGCACTCTTTTCTTCTTTTCGGGATGGATGAAGTAATCCATGTACTGTTTTTTCCCGGCGATCACGCCCATGGGATAACCGTTGGCCACGGCCTTGCCGAAAGAGCTGAGGTCGGGCGTAACGCCGCAAATGGATTGGTAACCGCCGATCGCGTGCCGGAACCCGGTTTTCACTTCGTCGAAGATAAGAAGGAAACCTTCTTTGTCGGCGAGGTCGCGGATGGCCTGGAGGTATCCGTCTTTCGGTTTGAGAATGCCGACGTTCTGGAGGATGGGCTCCATGATGACGCAGGCTACCGGGTAGCGTTTGAGCACGTATTGAATGGAATCGATGTCGTTGTAGTTCACCACATGCACGAGGGCCTGGTGGCTGGCGGGGATGCCGGCCGACAGCGGATCGATCGGGTATTCTCCGGGGCTCACGCGTGCGCCGATGTCCGTCAGCGCGCTGATGACGTTGCAAGCCACGTCGTTATGCCAGCCGTTGTACCCGCCCTGCATCACGATCACATGGTCTTTACCGGTAACGGCGCGGGCGATGCGGATGGCGTGATAGGTGGCTTCGGAGCCGGTGGTGGTGATCTGGACGCTGTCTGCCGAGGGCACGTGCTTTACGAACAGCTCGGCGAAAATGCCTTCCAGGTTGGTAGGCCCGGCGCTCATGAGGAGCGAATCGGCGTTCAAAGTGGCTGCTACGGCGTTGTTCACATCGGCATCGTTATGACCGAGGAACGCGGCCGCAAAACCCGCCTGGTAATCGATGTACTCGTTGCCTTCGAGGTCCCAGACGCGGCTGCCTTTACCTTTCACGAAGCAAATGTTAGGTTCGGATTTGCGGTTCAGCGATACCACGCCGCCGGGAATCCATTTTTCATTCTCCTGTAATAATGCGGATGATTTGGGCCATGCATTCATAAACTGTACGGTTATATTCTAAAAAGACTTTTTCCATCGTTGCGCCGCGGGCTTCCTTCCGCCCCGGCGATCGTTGCTCACGGCATACGCGGTCCGCGCATCCCGTAAATTCAAAAAAGACGCACGTAGGGTGCGCCCATTTGAGAATGACCGGCCGGGAGGCATTCCCCCCGGCCATTGGTCATCTCCACTTTCTCCATGGCCGCCTGGGCAGCCCTGCTATCGTATCTTTCATCATCTCCTGCGCAGGCACAGGAGCAAACGTCCACTTCCGCAAACCAACCATGCGTCATTTCCATGCAACCCTCCGCGAAAGTGGACCTGTCTTTCATCTACACTACTTTTTATATCCTTCGTTCTGGTCCATCACACCGGGATTGTACTGGTCTACCTGGCGCTGCGGGATGGGGAACACCGTCATGTACGACTGCGGGCTGAGCGTCACCGTTTCGGCCGCGTTGTTGGCGGGCACGTACAGGCGCTCTTCCTGGGCCATAACGGTCAGGTATTTGCCGGTGCGCACGAGATCGTACCAGCGGTCTCCCTCGAAAGCCAGTTCCAGCTGGCGTTCCAGCAGCAATTTGTCGAGGAAGTCGTTGGCGTTCGCGATATCCCCGGCGGTATAATTATGGCTCGTTCCGGCGAACGCTCTTTCCCGAACGCGGTTCAAAGCGGTCAGCGCGCCGGCTTTATCGCCGGAATTATACAGCGCCTCAGCTTGCAGGAGCAACACTTCCGCGAAGCGGATCATCGGCAGATCGAGGCCGGAAGTATTGTACAGGTGCTTGTTGGCGTATTTGCTGACATAGGGATAGAATGTCGGCGGATCGTTGGGCGCCGTGGGCGTCACCAGCCAATCGGTAATCGTTTTGGCCTTACGGGTATCGCCCGCTACGAAGCGCTTGTTGAGGCTCCAGGAAGGCAGCGCCGTTTCCACGCCACGCTCCACGATGCCGTACACGCCGCCGTTGGGGATGAACGCGGTAGACAGGGTTTGCCCGTTCACGCTTTCCACATACTTCATCGTGAATACGACTTCGCTGTTGTCTTCCGTTGCCGGGTCCCACAGGGTGGCGAAGTTCGGCACGAGGTTGTACCCGAAATCGTTCACCGCTTTATTCAGCACTTCTTTCGCATTGTTATAATCTTTACGGTAGATGTACACTTTGCCGAGCAGGGCCGTGGCCGCGCCTTTCGACGTTCTGCCCTTTTCCATATTCGCCGCCAGCGGCAGTTTGTCGACCGCGTCTTTCAGATCGGCGATGATGAGGTTGTACACTTCATCCACCGAAGCGCGGCGCTGCGCGCGGGCCTCCTCGATGGAAATCTGCGACGTCACCAGCGGCACGCCGCCGAAAGTGCGCACCATGTCGAAGTACAGCAACGCACGGAGGAATTTAGCCTCGCCGATGTACTGGTTCTTCGCGCTGCCGGCGTAATCCGTCGGCTTGTCGATGTTGAGCAACACCTGGTTGGCGCGGTAAATGCCCGCGTAGTTGGATTCCCAGAAGTTGCCGAGCACATTGTTCTCGGTATTCATCGTCAGTCCGTCGAGGTCTACCGCTCCTGCGATGGGCGTGTTGGTAGACATGTAGAGGTTGTCTGACGGGGCGTCCATGATAATGTAATCCGTCATCCGGCGCGCCTGGAGGTTGCTGTAGATGCCGATCACGGCTTTATTCATTTCGGAGGATGACCTGAAATAGTTGGTCGTCGTCAGTATGGACTCCGGTTTCATGTTCAGCAGCGCATCATGACAACCGGCTGCGCCGATGAGAATTGCGAGTGCCTGCAGGGAGAAAAATATTCTTTTCATACTGAATGCGATTAGAAGTTAAAGTTGAATCCGATGGCGTACACACGGCTGATAGGTTCGGAACCGGAATTGTAACCGGGGCGACTGTTCACGCCTCCGATTTCGCCGAGGGTGCTGCCTTCAGGATTATACCCGTGGAATCCTTTTTTCGTGAAGATGAAAGGATTGCCGGCGGAAAGATAAGCGCGGAAAGAGTTGATGCCGAGGCGTTTGAACGCCGCATCGGGCAGGGTGTAACCCAGGTTGATGTTGCGCACGGCCAGGAAGCTCGCGTCTTCGATATAAATGTCGGAACCAGACTGGCGGGTGAGCGTGCTGAGCGCGGACCCGGGCATTCTGCCGTCGCCGGTTTCGGAGGTAGACCACCACTGGTTGGCTACGATGGAGCGGCGCATGGCACCGAGCAGCGCGCCCTGGTAGAACTGGTTTTCGTACGTGAACATTTTGGCGCCGAGGGAAGCCTGCATGGCGATGCTCAGGTCGAAGTTCCTATACGTGAAATTGTTCACCATACCGAGGATGGCCTTGGGCTGGAAGTTGCCGAGCAGTTGCTTGTCGGCCGGGGTGATGAAGCCATCGCCGTTGGTGTCTTCGAAGATGGGATTGCCGGGTTTGGTGCCCGCCAGCGAAGGATATTTGCCGAGCGAAGCGGCGTCGTTGAACACGCCGATGGTGCGGTAGCCGTAGTAGGAGAACATCGGCTCCCCTACCCGCAGGATCCACGACATCTGCGTGGTACCGTCGGTAGAGATGCGCTCGTTCACGCCGCCCAGATCTTCTACCCGGTTCTTGTTCATCGCCAGGTTGAAGTTGGTTTGCCAGGTGAAATTCGGTTTGAGGATGTTCTTGGTCGTCAGTTCGATTTCGAAACCCTTGTTGCTCACGTCCCCGATATTGCTCAGGCCGCTCACGAAGCCGGTGGTGGCGGGAACGGTTACCTGGTACAGCAGGTCGTAGGTACGTTTGCTGTAGTAATCGGCTACGATCTGGATACGGTTTTTCAACAGGCCCAGTTCGATGCCCACGTCCCAGCCTTTGGTTTTTTCCCAGCCAAGGTCGTTGTTTTCGAAGTTGTTTTGTGCCTGGCCCTTGATCGGGGTGTTGTTGGGCGAATAGATCGCGTCCTTGATCTGGCCGAGGTACTGGAAGTCGCCGATGTTGAAGTTACCGGTAATGCCCCAGCTGCCGCGCACTTTCAGGTCGCTGACAACGTTGAGGTCTTTCATGAAATCTTCCTGCTTGATGCGCCAGGCCACGGAAGCCGAGGGGAAGTAGCCCCATTTGTTGTTGGCACCGAAGCGGGAGCTGCCGTCTGTACGGATGGATGCAGACAGGAGGTATTTCTCTTTATACCCGTAATGCACGCGGCTGAAGTAGGAAACGAGGCCCCAGGCGGAGTTCGCAGTGTACGATTTGGTTTGGTCGATCACGGCGTTATTGAGCGTGTGGATCGTTTCGTTCACGAAAGAATTCGGTACGGCATACATGTACGATCCTTTGGAACGGTTTTTCTGGTACGACGCGCCGGCGATGGCCGACAGGTCGTGCCCGCCGCGGAACGAAGTGTTGTAGCTCAGTACGTTTTCGTTCAGCATGTTGATGTTGGACGTGCTGATGTCGTTACCGCTATTCTGGAAGTTAGACAGCGCATAGCTGGTCTGGAAGAAATCGGAATTGTTGTAAGCGATGGTGGAGCCAACAGACGAGCGGAGGGAAAGCCCTTTGGCCAGGTCTACTTTCAGGTAGGCTTCGCCCACATTGGAGAAGGTGGCGCCGTAGCTGTAGGTGCCGTTGAGGATCGCGGAAGGGCTGGTTTGACTGGAAACCGGGCCGCCCCAGTAATCCTTAGGGCGGGGATAGGTGCCGTCGGGCCGCTGAACTTCCACGAAACTGGGTATCTTGGCGAAATCGCTCATGACGCGGTCTGTCATGCGGCGCTTGCTGTACGAGGGGTTCAGCATGAAGCCGATGGAAACGGCTTTGCTGGCTTTCACGTCTACATTGGCGCGAACACCGTAGCTTTTGAACCAGGTATTTTTCATCGTTCCGATCTCGTCTTTATACGTACCGGAAACGTAATACGTCATTTTTTCGGTGCCGCCGCTTGCGGAGATGTTATAGCTCTGCATGGGAGCGGTCTGCATCACTTCATCCTGCCAGATCACGTTGGCACCGTTGTTCAGGACGGGGCTCACCTGGTAGGTGGCGGGGCGGCGGGCGTCTCCCCAGACCGGGATGGAGAGATCGGCGTTGGGATTGGCCCAGAGCCATTCGCGGTTCTGGAATTTCACGGCGTAGTCGTAGTATTCCTGGCCGGTCATCCAGTCGTCGTGCAGGCGGGCTTTGGAAATACCGGCGAAACCGTTGAAGTTGAAACGGGTTTTGCCGGCGGAGCCTTTTTTCATGGTAACGATGATCACACCGCCGGCGGCGCGGGAGCCGTAGATGGCGGCGGAGGATGCGTCTTTCAGTACTTCGATCGACTGTACATCGTTCATGTTGATCATGCCGAGGTTGCCGCCGGGCACACCGTCTATCACCACGAGTGGTTCGTTGCCGGCGTCGATGGAGCTGGCGCCGCGGATGCGGATGGTGGGTGCCTGGCCGGGCTGGGCGCGGTTTTGGGAGATGTTCACACCGGCGAGGCGGCCAACGAGGGCGGCTTCGGGGCGCCCTGCGGGCACCTGGTCGAGGATGGTGTTCTCGACTTTGGTGACGGCTGCGGTCACGGAGCTTTTCTTCATGGTGCCGTAACCGATCACGACGGTTTCATTGAGCATGGTTTTGCTCTGGGAGAGCGTGATGCGGATGTTCGTCCGTCCGCCCACGGGCACTTCGATCTTGTCGTACCCGATGTAGGAAACTACGAGAACGGCGTTGTTGGCGGCGCGGATGGAGAATTCGCCGGTGGGTGTGGTGGCGGCGCCGTTGCTGGTGCCTTTCACGACGATGGTGACGCCGGGAAGCGGCGTTTGACCGATGCTGTCTACCACGATCCCTTTGATTTCGTGGGCATCCTGGGCAAAGGCGGGCCGGGTGGAATAGATGCCGGCGAGCGCGATGAGTAACCCAAAGAGGTAAAGGTGTCTTCCTTTCATGATGCTTTGGTTAATAAAATGATGCGATTAAAAAAATGATGCGTCGCGCCCCTGCGCGAAGTCTTAGCTGGTCTCGGACTGCCGGGGAAGAAAAGGGGCAAAGCCTTCCCTGTCCGCCCGCCGGCAGCGTTTCTCATGTGGTATTTTAAAAATTCGAATGTTGGCTAATGGTAATCCCCTGATCGATCCGCCGAGGCCGGGTACGTACACGCAGCTACTGCAAATAAAAGCGGTGCATTCCGCTATACTGCTCCGGGTACGTACACGTAATATAAACGTGGTTATCCTGGCGAATGTCTTATCCGAATAAAACCGGTACGTACTTGCTGATCCATAACATGATTTTTGTGGCAATTATTCCCCTGAAACAAGTTCCGGGTACGTACACGTATTTTAGACGATGTCTACAAATATAAATTTCTTTCGTAAACAAAAAAATAAAAAAAGAAGAAAATTTCGGGCTATCTCGATCCTGTAAGCAAATTGCATTCATAAAATGTAAACGATTTTCCGCGCCCCGTTCATCCCGCCTGTTCAACGCCTGTAAAAGCCACTTCCCCTGTTTGTTTATTATCCCTGCAACATGCAAAGCGCCATCAATCCCCTCCATTCCAATTCCCACAATTTTCGCCTAATATCCGCCACCATCGGCATTTTCATAATTCAGCCAAGGACTCGTCCTCCCGCAAAAAGGTGAATCTGGCAAGGCGATCCGCCGGCAACGCTTTGAAAGAAAGTAAAATTTACCTACGATTCGCCACCATTGGCATTTTCATGAAATCCTGCCAAGGAATCGTCCTGCAGCAAAAAAGGTAAACATGACAAGGCGCATTCGCCGGAAACACCTTGATAGATAGTGAAATTGCCTACAATTCGCCACCATCGGCATTCTTACAATATTCAAAAGGATTCGCCCTGCTGCAAGGTTGGATCTGCCAAGACACATTCGCCGGAAACGCCTTCCAAGTAATTAAAAATAGCCTGAACGAATGATAGCAATGAAAAAAGGCGCCCTTCCCCGGCGCCTCCTCCTATATAATATGGTGTATCTGTCAAATCAGCCCCAAAGCCGTCTCCTCCCCTCTTTCGAGATGCTTCACCAGCGTGGATTGCGCCAGCTTGAGGTCTTGCTTGCGGAGCGCGTTCACGATCTGGCGGTGCTCCCGGTCGGTCTGCGCATAATCGTCCATCAGCATTTTACCCAGTTTCATATGGAAAAGCGGAATATTACTGAATTGGTACAGCTCCATCAGCTTGGCGTTACAAGCCCCGGAGATGAGGGTTTCGTGGAACTTCATGTCCGCATCGCAGGCGCCGCCGAGATATCCCTTTTCGACCATGGCGGTAAAGTCTTCGCAGATTTTATCGAGCGTATCCAGCAAAGCCGTGTTGGGCTTTTGCGCCAGGAGGCGGAGCGCACCCAGTTCCAGGAGCTCCCGCAGCTCGCGGATCTCCCTGATATCGTTCGGGGTCATCGACTTCACGAAATATCCACCCTTTTCACCGAAAACAACGAGGTTTTCTCCCAACAGGCGCGTCAACGCCTCCCGCACCGCCATCCGGCTCACCGCCGTTTTGCGCGCCCACTCGTCCTCCTTCAGGCGCATGCCCGGAACGAGCTGATTGGATAGGATCTGACGCCGGAGGTCAACATACACTTTATTCGCTAAGGAATCTGTTTTCATGGGTGATTTTGTATACGAATTTCAGCCGTAAAAGTAAACAAGAAAAACCATACCGTCAAGGTCGGCACCCTGCTACTCCGGCCGTACGTCCTGCAATTGGTACTTGATGGCATATTTCCGGGGCTGGATGGGCCGGCCGCTGGCATCGGCCCAAACGTTGGCGAAGGTAGCTCCGTAGTAAAAGATAAGCGAAACGTAGAAAACAAACAATAACAATAATACGGTGGAGGCAGACGCCCCGTAAATGCTGTTGATATTGCTGTACGTCAATAGCCAGCGCAGCACGAGCTTCCCGATGTTGAAGAGGATCGCGGTCACGAAGGCGCCCGTCAGCAGTATTTTCCCGTTCACCCGGCCATCCGGCAGCAGGTAGAATACGAGTGCGAACCAGAGCGTGGCGGAGAGGACGGACAGCAGGTATTGCAGCGCGCTGTTGTAATACATGCCCACATCGGGCCAGTAGCGCAGGAGATATTCGCCGATGAAGGCCGAGGCGGAATCGCCCACGATCCCCAGAACGAACAACACCCCGGTACAAAGGATGAGCGCCACGCCTTTCAGCCGCGACACCATGATCTGCCGGAAATTGCCCCGGACCACCGGCCGGATGCTCCACAACTGGTTCACCGAGCTCGTCATCACCTTGAGCAGCGTTGTGGCCACGAACAACAGGAAAACGAACCCTATCCCCGCGATCAGCCAGTTCTGCGCAATCCCCCGGAACGCCTGGAGGGTTTCCACCACTTCGTGCGTCGCTTCCGGACCGATCACTTCCCGCAGCTCGCCAAATAGCTGCCGCGAGATCAGCCGCGGTTCGAACAGCAGGCGCAGCGCCTGGATAATGATGATGAGGATGGCAGGCAGCGCGAACGTCGTGAAAAACGCCGTGGCACCCGCCATCCGCAGGGGATCGTTCGCCTGCAATACATTGAACGCTTCCCTGAACGCATACACGAACGATTTCCATCGCCCTTCCCTTCTTGTTTCGCTGTTGATCATAAGTGCGGCGGCACCGCCATGGCGGCCCGGCGCGAAATTATACATTTTCCTTCAGCCAGCCGTGGATGTAAGCCGCATTTTCCTGCCAGCCGCTTTGCCCCAGCACGGAGTGCGTTTTGCCGGAAAACAGCTTGTATTCCAAAACACCTTCGCTTTTACCGTACTTTTTGAAATTGGTATGGTTCAGCGAAGCCGGCATGATCTGATCTTTTTCGCCGGCCACGAAAAGTAGCGGCACGTGGGGTTTTCTGAAATCGACCTTCCCTTCCTTGCCCAGCGCATCGCGCGATACGCGCTTGGATTCGGGGATCACGAGCTGGTCGTACGTCGCCTGTTGCTCCTTCAACGGCAACCCGTTCGTAAAGGAAAACTGCCACTGCGGGAACGACATGAGGAAGGTTTTGGAAACCGGTGTGAAGAAGCCCAGCGGCCCCCAGGTAGACCGGAAAAAGGCAGGAGACAGCGTCAATACACCAGCAGGCGGCACGGAATGTATCGCCACGCCCGCCGCGGCAATATCGCGCTGGAGCATGAGCTGAACGAGCAGCCCGCCGAACGAATGGCCGATCAGAATAGGCTTTTCGGGCAACCGGGAAATGATGTCGCTGAAATAGTTTTTTAAATCGGCCAGCCGGATGGATCCAATGGCGGGGTCGGGCTGACGGGCGCGCAGCGTAGCGGGCTGTTCCGATTTGTGGGGCCACGGTGGCACGATGCACTGGTAACCCTCTTGCTCGAAATAAGCTTTCCAATCGTCCCAGCAGGAATGATGGACGAAGCAACCGGTCAGAAAAACGATAGTTTTCATATAGCGTGTTTTGGGATACGTGCCAAATGCGGTGCCATATCGCCTGCCCCTTGTCCAGCAAGCGTTTAGGCCCGAAGCGCTGCGCCCGCGGATCGAAATATCGTGGCGGCGCTCCGGTTTCAACGAAATACAGTCGTCGGTTCCGGGGCCTGTGCGGACGGCTTTCGCCGGACCGTGCGCCGCGCCGTATTGGCCCGCTTTCCGTTTTTCCGCAATAAAACAACAGTATGGCCCGCACATTGTTCGACTTTCGCCTTTCCCCCTTCATTTCACGCATGGCCACGGCGCTTTTGCCGCAGTTGACGGGGCCCCTCCGCGCGGGGGGCTACCGTCGGCGGAAACCGGTTTGCCCTGTCCTCCGGACCGCGGCCCAACCGTCCCGGAACGTCACGAAATTTCGTGGTTTCGCGTCCCTACCTACGAAATAAAGTTGTACTTTGACCGGCGTAGCAGACGGGCCTTCAATTCAACATCAACACCAATCAATCCGGCATCCCGCCGCCATAGCCTCCCCGCCCGGGAGCACCGCGGCCCCGCCAGTTTTTCTATAGCTTTGGCCTGTTTTATGAATTGCCCCTATTAAAATGTCAACATGCTGCACACCTGGACCGCCCCTTGCCTGAATTCAATCCTTCCCGCAACTGCCCTCCCGCAGTCCCGGCCGCAAATGCATGGCTCCATCCCGTCAACCCATCGCTTTCAAACCTGTCGAACCGGAGGTTGCCAGCCATGAAACCCATTCAATTACATACGAGGCTCCCAAAACTCAGCGTTGCGAAATGCAGGCTGAAACCGGCCGCGCAAAACGCTTCAGACCATCGCGCGTCCATCGCCCGGTCAGCGAACGATACGCCGCGCGCGGCTGCCCTCATCGATGCCGGTAAATCCTGCATAAAAAAACCGGGTGGGTTAATTTCCGGTCCCGACAACGCAGCCTACTTCCTGGTTTCCCGATTACATTTGCAACCGCAAGCAACCATATCCACCCATTCCGAACATAACTATCAGCGAGGAGATCTGCAACCATGAGCCCGTTCCGTACATATATCAAGACTATACAAACAAGGCTGCTGATCGCCAGCCTGCTCATCATCGCCTCCCGGGCTTCGGCACAAAACATCCCTGCCCTGCGGGCATCCATCGCCCAGGCGGAGAACGATTCACTGAAAGCCTTCTTCCTCAACGAAACCGGGAAAGCATACCTGTTCAAGCCCGGCGAACTGAAAAACGACCTCGACAGCGCAGGGTACTTCTTCGACCAGGCGCGCATCCTGGCACAACGCACCGGCCATTACAAACAGTATCTTACCAGCCTGTTCAACATGACCAGCCTCTGGATAGAAATGGGAACGCCCTGGCGCGCACGGGAGGTTGTTTCAATATTGAGCGACGATCAGCAGGCCAGTGTTTATGCCAGGCTTAGTTATCATTATACTTTCAAACCGGGAGAATACGCCTACGACCTGGATACCGCGCTGATGTACGGTAAAAAAGCGATCGCCATTTCCCGGAAAACCGGTAATATACCCGTGCTGGGAAACACTGCACAGACGATGTCTACGGCCTACATCGAGGCAAACCAGCTGACCAATGCGCTTACAATGCTGTCAGACGTTCCCGCCCAGGCGCATTACATCATTTACCACCGCGTGGGTTACCAGTACCTGATGCGGCGCGACAAATCTCCCGGCGACGTAGACAGCTCCGAAACCCACATCCGCAATTCCATTCGCCTTGGCATCCAGTTCAACAAGCGCGACCTGGAACATCGGAACTACTACACCCTCGCCCTGATCGAGTTCCACCGTAACCGGCATGTCCGCGCAAAAATGTTCATGCCGCACCTGCAGGGTGTGCTGAAGGCGGATATCTGCATGACGCTCGCCCGCTGGCACTTCATACATACCAACGAGCCGGACAGCGCCCGTGTGTATGCAAAAATGGCCATCGCCAACTGGGACCCCGAGCGTCACCAGCAGCTGATAAAGTCTGCCAGGAATTTTTTATCGGCCGTAGACATCATGGAGGCCTCGCGGCGGGTGGTCGTGGAAACCGTGCCCGGTGCGCAACGGTTCCGGAAGTTTATTGATATGGGAAGGCAATACCAGTCCGGATTCCCGGCGTTCGACGTTACCCAGCTGAGCATTTCCGTCAATTATATACAGAGCGCCATCAAAATTGCCGATTCGCTGAACATCGACACCATGCGCATCCTGGCCTGGAAGGAAATGGCAAAAACGCAATGCCTCCTGGGCGATGTTCCGGAAGCCCGCAAATACATCCTGCTCGCGCTTTCCAAATACAATCACCCGCAAGATACGCGCAACAGGGCCCTGATCTGGATGCATTTCGGCAACATCATCCGCCGCCAGCGCCCGCAATACTGTGACGTCGCCGAAGCATACCTCAATGCCAGCCTGCTGTTCGCAAAGGCGGGCGATATGGAAAACGAACTGAACACCGGCATGGAATCCGCCAGCTTCCTTCAGGAAGACGGCCGGCCCGAAGAAGCCAGCAAGCTCCTGCTCGGTCTCGCCAATAAATACGCCAACACCGATCGCGCCCCCACTTACAAAATCAACCGCCACCTCGCGCTCCTCGCCCAGATGCGCGGCGACCTGGGAGCGGCGCTTCGCTATGCCATGACGGGTTTACGGCAGGCAGAACAACAGAACGATAAACTTGTAACTACCATAATGTTCGTCCGGCTGGGCGAGATCTACCGCGATCTCGTCCAATACGAAAACAGCATCGACGCATACCGGAAAGCGGTCGCCAACGCGCATGGAACCGGCCCGGATTACGACTATTATGCCGCCCTCGCCCTCACGGAACTGCTGATCGAACACCGCAGCGCCGCCGAAGCCCTGGCATTTGTAAAGCAGGTATATAAAGACAATCCGCCCGTGAGCTATTATCCCGAACGCCTCATGGAAGCCGCGCTGGCACAATGTTACAATGCGCTGGGACAAACGGGGGAAGCGGAAAAATATTACCTGTCGTCTATCCGGAACATCGACCATATCCGCGTGGGCGATAAACTCTACACCCGGCTGCAACTCAACGTCGGCAAGTTTTATCTCGGGCAAAAAAATATACCATCGCCTCGGAGCACCTGCGCAAAGCCCTCAGCTACCGGCCAGACATCGCCAGCATATCCCTCACCAACAATGCGCATTACATGCTCTTCCAGTGCGATTCCGCCATGGGCATGTACCGCCAGGCCATCGATCAATACCAGCTCTACAAATACTATAACGATTCGCTGTTCAACGTCGCCAAAAGCCGGCAGATTTCTGAATTGCAAATCCAGTACGAAACGGAAAAGAAAGACCAGTCGCTCCTGCTGCAGGAACAGGAAATCCGCCTCCGCGAACAGGATATCATGCTGCTCATGCGGAAAGAGCTCCTGCAAAAATCACAGCTTAACCAGGCCATCCTCCAACGGGAACAAAGCCTGATGGACGCGCGGCGTAAAGACCAGGACATCCAGCTGAAACAAAACGACATCGCCCTGCTCACCCAACGCGCCGAAATCCAGCAAAGCAAACTGGAACAGGAAAGGCTCATGCGCAACGTTTCCTTCGGCGGCGCGGTACTGCTGCTCGCCATCATCGGGCTGCTGATCAACGGTTACCGCCTCAAGCAGAAAAACAACCAGTCGCTGCAGGAAAAACAGGTGGAAATCGGTCAGAAAAACGCTTCGCTGGAAAAGTTGCTGCACGAAAAGGAATGGCTGCTGAAGGAAATACATCACCGCGTGAAGAACAACCTGCAAATCGTCATGAGCCTGCTCAACAGCCAAAGCGCCTTCCTGCAGAACGATGCCGCGCTCGTAGCCATCCGCGACAGCCAGCACCGCGTGCAGGCGATTTCGCTCATCCACAAAAAACTGTACCAGTCAGACAATGTGGGCGTCATCAACATGCCGCATTACATCCATGAACTGGTGGATTACCTCCTGGATTGCTTCGACGCCGGCCGGAACGTGCGCTTCCGCATCAACGTAGCGCCCATCCGGCTAGACGTTTCGCAGGCCGTGCCCATCGGGCTCATCCTCAACGAAGCCATCACCAATTCCATCAAATACGCATTCCCCGGCAACCGCGAAGGCAACATCCACATTACGTTCGACCGGTCGGCAGCAGGGCATTTCACCCTGACGGTCGCCGACGACGGGATTGGACTGCCGCCGGATTTCGAGCCGGGGCAAAGCCGGTCTTTGGGAATGAGCCTCATGGAAGGTCTCAGCAACGACCTCGGCGGCCATTTCAACATCCGGAACACGACAGACGGCGGAGCGGAAATTTCGGTATGGTTCGAAGATGAAAATTTCATCCGCCCCGAATTGCTCGACCGGCCCGCGGGTTCCGTCAATCAATAAAAAAACGCGTTACTACAGGCTTAACAGGAAACATCGCCATATGAATGAAAAAGTGCTGATCGTAGAAGATCAATTTATCGAAGCCAACGACCTCCGGCTCATGCTGGAAAAAGCAGGGTACAGGGTGTGCGGGATCGCGCGGTCGGTACCACAGGCGCAGGAGCTTATCCGGCAAGACAAGCCCGACCTCGTGCTGCTGGACATATTCCTCAAAGGCAGGCAAACCGGCATCGACCTGGCGCATGAGCTGCGCGAGCAACATATCGCTTTCATTTACCTGAGCGCCAATTCCAGCCAGGACGTGCTTACCGCCGCCAAAGCCACGCAGCCCTATGGCTTTCTCGTGAAGCCCTTCCGCGAGCGCGATGTGCTGGCAACGCTGGAAATAGCCCGGTTCCGGCACGAAAACAGCCTGGAATCGCACCTGCGGCGGGAAACGGCGTTGCGGAAGGAACTGGCGCAATTGCAAGCCTCCGGCGGAACGCCGGAACAGCGGCTGTTGCAGGCGGGCATAGCATTGCAGCCTTACGTTCCCTTCGAATACCTGTCCGTCAGTTTCCGGCGGAACGGCGAGGTGCGCCATCTGCGCGACTATCGACGGATCGGGTTCAACGAATACCAGGAGCTGGGCGCCACGGAGCTGGGGAACATCACCGGTTTGCCGGCCGACGCGCTGGAGAAACTGCTAAGCGCGCAGCCCTGGGAAACCCCTGCATTGTTCAACGGTGCCGATTTCACGCGGGAGCAGCGGAATGTTCCGCTCATGCAACAACTCGCGAAATCCTTCCACCTCCAATCCTCTTTCGTATATCCGTTCACTTTACACAACGGCCATACCTGCATCCTCCATTTCTACAGCAAACTGCCCGACGCTTTCCAGCAACCGCATACCGAGATTTGCCATCGCCAGCGCGACCTGCTGGCCGAACTGGCGGAAAGCAGCGCCGGCGCCGCCCCCGAGCGCGAAGGCACGCCTGCAGCCAGGAAAGCGCCGCCGGCAAAGGTGTTCAACGGCATCGTCGGCAACAGCCACCTGCTGCTCAAAGTGTTCGACCACCTTTCCCAGGCCGCACCGATAGACACTTCCATCCTCATCCTCGGCGAAAGCGGCACCGGCAAGGAAAGGATCGCCGATTGCATCCATCAGCTGTCGCCCAGGCGCAACAAGCCCCTCGTGAAAGTGAACTGCGCCGCGCTGCCCGCCACCCTCATCGAATCGGAATTGTTCGGCCATGAAAAAGGCGCCTTTACCGGCGCGATGGACCGCAGGATCGGCAAGTTCGAACAGGCGCACGAAGGCACCGTGTTCCTCGACGAAATCGGCGAAATGCCCGTGGAACTGCAGGCCAAACTGCTGCGCGTGCTGCAGGAAAGGGAAATCGAGCGCCTCGGAAGCCGCGCGCCCATCAAGATCAACGTGCGCTTCATCGCCGCCACCAACCGGAACCTCGAAAAAGAAGTAGCCGAAGGAAGATTCCGCCTCGACCTCTATTACCGCCTCAACGTTTTTCCACTCACTTTGCCCAGCCTGCGCGACCGGGCCGAAGACATTCCCCTGCTTGTACAGCATTTCATCGATGTGTTCAACAACAAGACCGGCAAACGCATCCAGGGCGTCAGCGATAAAGTGATGGCACAACTGCAGCAATACCACTGGCCGGGCAATATCCGCGAACTGGAGCACATGATCGAGCGCGGCATGCTGCTCAACCGCGGGCCACTCATCGAAGAAATCATGCTGCCCGGAAACCCAAGACCGCCCGAGCCCGTACAAAGTACGACGAACATACTGCCAGACAGCCGGGTGAAAACGATCCATGAGAACGAGCGCGATCACATCCTCAGCGTCCTCAAAAAATGCAATGGCCGCGTATGGGGTGCCGGCGGGGCCGCGGAACTACTACAAATCCCTCCCACCACGCTTCATTCGAAAATGAAAAAACTCGGCATCCGGAAAGAACACCTCAGCTGATCCGTGAAAAGTACAATTTTGACCGGCATTAGCACAATGGTCCGTATCCCGGAAAGCCTATTTTTGCAACATGGTTTCAAATAATAACATCCAGGTTTACGAAGTCGCCATCGCAGGCGGATCGTCGGCAGGCCTCAGCGCCGCGTTGACATTGGGGCGGACGTTGCGCAAGACCGTCGTGATAGACGGCGGATCGCCGCGCAACCGCTTTGCGGCCCATGCCCATAATTTCTTCACGCGCGACAATACCCCGCCTTCCGAACTGCTCCGCATCGCCCGGGAGCAGTTGCAGCCGTATGAAACGGTAGACCTGGTGGAAGGGTACATCACCGCCGCGTCAAAAACGGACGGTGGTTTTCTGCTGGAAACCCGCGCCGGTGATAAATACTTCGCGAAAAAAATCGTGCTGGCCACCGGTTTGAAAGACGACCTGGACGACATTCCCGGGCTGGAGGAACTCTGGGGCAACCGCGTCATCCATTGCCCGTATTGCCACGGCTGGGAAGTGCGCCGGCTGCCGGTTTGCGTGATCGCCAACGGCGAAGCAGCAGAACATTACGCCGTTACATTATCCAACTGGCACAGCGATATCACCTTCCTCACCCAGGGCGAAAGCCGGATCAGCGCGGAAATGACGGAAAAATTCGTGGAGAAGGGATACAAGCTGAACACCGCTCCCATCAAGGGTTTGGAGAAAAGCGGAGAAGGTGTGAGGATCACGCTGCAGAACGGGGATGTGCTGGAAACCGGCGCGGTGTATTACCGGCCGCAGAAACTGTTGTACCACAATTCCCTGGCGGAACAACTGGGCTGCGAAATGAGCCCCGAGGGCGTGGTGACCGTCAGCCCCATGTTCGAGACCACCGTACCAGGCGTTTTTGCCGCCGGCGACCTCACGCATGCGGGGCTTCACCAGTTATACATGTCGGCCATGGGCGGACATCTGGCCGGTACCAACGCCAACCGCCAGCTGACGCAGGAGGCCTGGTGATCAGGGTTTGGCGGCGAGTTTGTGTATGTCCCTCACTTCGATGACATTGGAAGTATAGCCGTTGCGGGAAACTTCGATCATGGCCTTTCCCAGCTCCTGCAGCGTGCTGGCAAAGCCTGGGAAAAGGGAACGGAAGAATGGGAACATCCAGCCGAGGTATTTGTAGATCGTGACGAGGTTCTTTTGTCCTTTCGTTGCTTTCAGCAATCCTGGCCGAAACGCGAAAACCTTGCGGAAAGGGAGTTTCATAAGATCGTTCTCCGTTTTGCCCTTTACCCGCGCCCACATGACGCGGCCATGTTCGGACCCGTCGGTCCCGGAGCCGGACACATAGCAAAATGCGATATCGGGGTTGACGGCGGCCATCACTTCGGCCACGTGCATCGTGAGCACATAGGTTTGCCGGTAATATTCCGGTTCGCTTTTTCCGACGGATGAAACGCCCAGGCAGAAGAAACAGGCGTTGTAGCCGGTAAACTGATCGGCGATGGACTTGACGTTGAAAAAATTCTCATGGATGATCTCCTTCAGTTTGGGATGGCTGTACCCCGACGGTCTGCGATTGATAATCAATACTTTCTCGACATTCGGGTTTTGCAGGCATTCCAGGAGAACGCCCTCTCCGACCATTCCGGTGGCGCCTGTGATGATGACGCTAAGGTTTTCTGGCATGAGGGGTTGGATTTTTTCCGAAAGTAATACAAATCCCTCAAAACCGCGCCCGTCAGGAATGCGCCGTTTTCCGCGAAGCGATGACCGTTCGCCCCACAGCCAGTATCAACAGTGATAGCAAAGCGGCAACCGTCATGCAGGCGGCCATGGGGAATGCGGTATTTTCCTTGAAAAGGCTCACGAACACCGAAGCCAGCGCGCCTGCGCCCATTTGCAGCGCGCCCATGAGCGCGGAAGCCGTTCCTGCATTGCGCGCAAACGGCGCCAGCGAAAGTGCGGCGGTGTTGGGGTTCACGAAACCCAGGCAGCAAAGCAGTACGGCCAGCGTGCCGATCGTGCCCCACAGGCCCAACCATCCCGCACCTGATCCCCAAACAAACAACAGGGCGGCTACGCTCATCACAGACAGCGCCACGGGCAAGATCTGCTCGCTACTGTAGCGTTTCAACATGATGGTATTTACCTGGCTGGAACCGATGAAACCCACGCTCAGCGCGGCAAACACCCATCCATATGCTTTATCGGACAATTGGAACACCTGCATAAAAACTTTCGGCGAACCGGAAACGTACGTGAACAACGCGGAAAACGCCACGGCACCGGTGAGCGCGTAAGTATAGAATTGCGGCTCTTTCCACACCGACCAGAAATTGCGGATAATGGGCGCCGGCTTGAGCGACAGCGAAGTATCGGGCCGGAAGCTGTCTGGCAGCCAAAAGATACACGCCAGCAGCATGAGCGCCCCCATCACGGCGAGTATCGTAAACACCGAATGCCAGCCGATGGCGCTGGTCACATATCCGCCGACGGTAGGCGCTACCATGGGAGACGCGCCCACCACCAGCATCAGCAGCGCAAACACTTTCGCGTTTTCATGGACGGGGAACAGATCGCGCACCATGGCCATCGCCGCCACCGTAGCCGCACAGGAGCCCACCGCCTGGAAGAACCGCAGCCACACGAGGCCGTCCAGCGAGGTGGCGAACGCACAACCTACCGATGCGGCGATGTAGAGCAGCAGCCCTATGTACAGGGGTTTCTTCCGCCCGAAGCGGTCCAGCAGCGGGCCATACAGCAATTGTCCGGCGCAGATGCCGATGAAATAACTGGACAATGTCAGTCCCACTCTTTCCACATCCACCCCCAAATCTTCCGCGATGGCGGGAAAGCCGGGCAGGTACATGTCGATCGTAAAAGGGCCCAGCGCGGTCAGGCTGCCCAAAATGAGAATCAGCGATAAATAAGTCGAACGTTTCAAACCGGGATTCGAATAGACGGTTGTGCTGCGTGGCCGAAAGCCAAACGGCGCAACAGATGATTAGACAATAAATTTCAATGCAGATTGTGAAGGAGAATGCCCGGCAAAGATAGGAATTTTTCAACTCCGCAAAATCCCCATTTCAAGCCCCCTCAGCTCCGCAAGCCCTTTCAGCCGCCCGATGCCGCTGTAACCGGGATAAGTTTGCTTCGCCAGATCGTCGAGCATCTGGTGGCCATGGTCGGGCCGCATGGGCAGCGAAACATTGCGCTGGCGCATCGATTGCGTGAGGGCGCGCACCACGGCGTACATGTCTACATCGCCATCGAGATGATCGGCTTCGTAAAAATCGCCCCCGGCCAGGCGGCGGATGTTGCGCAGGTGGATGAAATGGATACGGTCCCCCAGCCGCGCTACGATCCCCGCCAGATCGTTATCCGGCCGCACGCCCAGCGAACCGGTACAGAAACAGATGCCGTTGGCCGTTTCGGGCGATGCATTCAAAATAGCCGCCAAATCCGCTTCGGTGCTCACGATGCGCGGCAAGCCCAGCAAGGGATACGGCGGATCGTCCGGATGAATGGCCAGGCGGATGCCGTTTGCTTCCGCCACCGGCGCCACCTGGCGGAGGAAGTAAAACAAGTGCTCCCGCAGCTTCGCGGCATCGATGTGGTCGTATTCGGCCAGCGCCCGGAGAACTCCTTCGCGGGTAAAACGGTCGTCGCTGCCGGGCAGCCCCAGGAGCGCGTTGTGGAAGAGGGTTTCACGTTGTTGCGGCGTGAGGGATTGTAATTTTTTTCGGCGGATTGGATTTCCTCGGCCGAATAATCCGCTTTCGCACCGGGGCGGTTCAGCAGGAAAAGATCGAACGCGATGAACGCGGCGCGGTCGTAGTAGAGGGCACGCGCGCCGTTGGGAAGTTCGTAACTCACGTTGGTGCGCATCCAGTCCATCACCGGCATGAAATTGTACGTCACCGTTGACACGCCGCATCGGGCGAGGTTTTCCAGGCTTTCCTGATACCGTTGGATATGGCCCTGAAAATCGCCGCTGGATTTTTTGATGTCTTCATGCACGGGGAGGCTTTCCACTACCGACCAGCGCATGCCTTCGGCTTCGATCAGCGATTTTCTTTTTTCGATCTCTTCAATGGTCCAGGTTTCGCCCACGGGGATGTGGTGAAGGGCTGTCACAACGCCGGTGCAGCCGGCTTGTCGGATATCGCGCAGGGAAACGGGGTCTTTGGGCCCGAACCAGCGCATGGTTTGTTCCATCGGCATGAAAGTGGAATGTTAAGCGGCAATCAAAATGGGGAATTCTGCCTGAAAATCCAAACCGGGAAGGCGTTTCCCGCTTCGAAAACGTTTGAAGTCGATGGAAGGGCCATGAATCCGTCGGCCAGGGCCAGCGCGGAAAGGTCGCCCGAGCCCTGGTGCGGGATGGGCAAAGCCTGCAAAACCGCTTCTCCGGAAACGTATAATTTAACGGGGATGAAGTATTCCAACGGCCGGGCGAACGTCAGGGTTTCGGAGAGTTTCGCCAGCACGGGCTTCCGGTCGGGCAAGCCCAGGCAAACTTCCAGCCACGGCCGGATGTAGCGTGCGTAATTGGTCATGACCGACTGCGGGTTCCCCGGCAGGGCAAATACGACCGGCCCACCGGACATCCTGCCGAAGAGGATTTTCTTCCCCGGCTTCTGCCCTACGCCATCCACGATCTTTTCCATGCCGGCTTCGGCGAGCACTTCGGGGAGATGGTTGAACCGCCCGTCGCCCACGGCGCCGGTACAGATCAACACATCGCATCTATGGAGCAAAGGAAGCAATTCTTCGGCCATGCGCGGCTTTTCATCTGCAAGGTGAACGATATCGGCTGGGATCCCCATTTCCCGCAAACCCGCCGCCAGGCTGTAAACGTTCGACATGCGGACCTGGTGCGGCTCCGGTGTTTCGCGCACCTCCACCAGTTCGTTCCCCGTGGCCACGAGCAGCACTTTAGGCAGGGCGCTAACTTTCACTTCGGCTTTCCCCGTTCCCGCCAGCACGCCGATTTCTGCCGGGCCGATGCGTACGCCCGGCTCCAGGAGCGGCTTTCCGGCATGGGCATCCGCTCCTTTGCGGTGGATGTGATGGCCGGGCTGAACGTTCCCCGGCACGGTGAACCTGCGGAACCCTTCATGCTCGGCAACTTCCAGCTGATCGAACGGAACAATGGTGTCTGTGAGGTCGGGCAGTACCGATCCGCGCATCACTTCCATCCCGTCTGCCAGGTTGGCCAGTTGCAGGCGCGGCATACCCGCGGCCTGGATGCCGCCGGAACCGAAAACACGTTGTCCGCGTTCATAACTTTCAAATGCGATGGCGAGGCCGTTGACCGTGACGCGGTCGTATGGCGGGAAGGGCCTGTCTGCATGCACCGTTTCGCGCAACACGCGGCCTTCCGCCGCTTCGAGCAAAACGGTGGTGACACCAAAACCAGCGGCTGTGCGCAGCATGGCGTTGTAAGCTTCCGATACGGTCATCATAATCGTGGGTTTTGCTTCCTCAATTTATTCAATTAAGGGGAAGGCATCAAATCGGCACCGCCAACAAATGCGGGAAGGGCTTTGTTTATACAGCATGCAAACCATTCTCCTCGCCGAAAGAAAAGACCGCAAACGCGGCAGCCTGGCACCGTTGCTGGAAACGGCGGGATATACGGTGGAAGTGGCGGCCGACGGGCAAGACGGCATCCTCCGGATGCGCAGATCGCCGCCCGATCTCGTGATCTGCGATATGGACATCAAGGGGGTAGACGGGCTGGGGATGCTCCACGTCATGCAGCAGGAAGGCCCCTTGCAGCTGGTGCCCGCCATCCTTCTCATGAACGACTGGGACCCGCGCCGCTACCGTGAAGCGATGCAAATGGGAGCGGATGATGTGATGGTACGCCCGTTTTCCGGCGCCGAGTTGCTGCAAACCGTGGCCATCCGCCTCGAAAAACGGCATCTTCTCCTCCAAAATGCCGCCGCCATTGATCCGGCCGACGAAAACGATTTCCGCAACGTGATCCGCGCCTTCATAACCGACCGCAATACCGTCCGCCTCGCGCCCCATGAAGTGATCTACCGCGAAGGCGAAACGCCGCGGTACATGTTTTACATCATTTCCGGGAAAGTGAAAACCGTGAAAACGCATGAAGACGGGAAAGACCTCCTGATCAGCCTGTACAAAACCGGCGATTTCTTCGGGTACATCGCGCTGCTGGAGGAAGAGCGCTACAAAGCCACGGCCCTGGCGATGGACGAAACCGAGCTGGCCCTCATCCCGCGGAAAGATGCGGAGGAAATGCTGGGCCGCGTACCGCTGATCTTCCAGAAATTCGTGAAAATGCTGGCCAGGAACCTCACGGAAAAGGAAAACCGGCTGGTCGGCATCGCGTATGACACCCTGCGCAAAAAAGTGGCCAGCGCGTTGGTGCATTTGCGGAACAAATATCACCAGGGCACTGGCCAGTATAAGGTCAACATCGCCAGGGATGAGCTGGCATCGCTCGCCGGCACGGCAACGGAATCGCTGATCCGTACCCTCGGCGAATTCAAGCAGGAAAAACTGATCGCCATCAAAGGGCCTTTCATCACACTGCTCGAACCCGGCCGGCTGGAAGATATCGCCTTCCATTAGCGGACGTTATTGGGAATTTTTGCGAATGAATGACAAAGAACGCCCGGAGCAATTTATTATGCTGATGAATTACCATTACTTTCCGTTACCTGTTGCCGCGGGCGCTCTTACTATTTTTTTGGGGAACATCGCCGCCGCCATAACAGCGGCGGAGATGTTTTTTGTATGAAGCGGGTATTATGTTGATGTCAATTTCATATTGCAAATGTAGAAACGGCCCGATATGTGTGGAATGATGCGGATCAGTCGTAAATTGATATTGGTCAGGACGGAACGGTTTTTGGACGCGTGCCCCCTGACCCACGGTCCGAACATTGTACCGGCGCGGCTTGTTATAGTAGCTTTAGCGCCAGCAAAACCCTTTCCGGATGAAGAAATATGATGCCATCATTATCGGGGCCGGCCAGGCGGGAACGCCCCTGGCGCGGAAACTGGCCAAAGCCGGCTGGCGCACCGCCCTGATAGAGCGGCGCAAGATCGGGGGCACCTGCGTGAACGACGGTTGCACACCCACCAAAACCATGATCGGGGCGGCCAGGGAAGCATATATGGCCGGGCGCGCCCAACGCTTCGGCATCCCTTCCGATCCTTCACATATCGATCTCCGCAAAGTAAAGGCACGAAAGGATGAGATCGTGGGCCAGGCGGTGGATGGGCTCACCAAATCCATCGGATCTACCAAAAATCTCGATTACATCGAAGGACAAGCCGCTTTTTCCGGTATGAAAACCATCGAAGTGAACGGAGAAACCCTCCAGGCCGACAATATCTTCATCAACACCGGCGCCCGCCCCGGCATCCCGGATATCGAAGGCCTCCACACCGTGCCCTATCTCACTTCCACCACCATCCTCGACCTCACGGAAACGCCCAAACATCTTTGCATTCTCGGCGCGGGGTATGTGGCCATGGAAATGGGACAAATGTTCAGGCGCTTCGGCGCCCAGGTAACCCTGCTGGAAAAGAATACCCGCATCCTCGGGAAAGAAGACGAAGACGTGGCGGCCGAAATCCATAAAATCCTCGAAGAAGACGGCATCACGATCTGCTGCGGCGCCGAACTGCGGAAGGTCTCAACGTCCAACGATCAGATATTGCTGGAACTGAACGGACGCCAGCTGACCTCCAGCCATTTGCTCATCGCCGCCGGCCGGACGCCCAACACCGGCGACCTCGGGCTGGACAAAACCGGCCTCCGCACCACCGGCAACGGCATCATCCCCGTCAACGAAAAACTGGAGACCGGCGTGCCCGGCATTTACGCCATGGGCGATGTGAAAGGCGGGCCGGCATTCACGCACATCTCTTACAACGATTACATCATCATTTCCAAAAACATACTCGAACAGCAACAACGAACGATCCGGGACCGGCCCGTACCTTACTGCATGTTTACCGACCCCGAGCTCGGCCGCATCGGGCTTACCGAGCAGGAAGCGCGGGAACAGGGGAAGAACGTGCTCATCGCCAAAATCCCCATGACGAAAGTGGCGCGCGGCGTGGAATCGGGAGATACGCGGGGCTTGATGAAAGCCTTGGTGGACAAGGATTCCGGCCTGATACTCGGCGCCGCCATCCTCAGCGTGGCGGGCGGCGAAATTATGTCCGTAGTGCAAATGGCCATGATGGGCGGGCTCCGCTACGACCAACTGCGCGACGGCGTTTTCGCCCATCCAACGTTCTCGGAATCGCTCAATAACCTGTTCATGTCTATCGACCCATGATTGAAGCCAGCCAACTTAACAAATCCTTCGACGGCCGCGTGGCGGTGCAGGACGTTTCCTTCCGCGTGCCGGAAGGCGGGCGCCTCATGCTGCTGGGCACCAGCGGCAGCGGCAAAACCACCACCCTCCGGATGCTCAACCGCCTCATCGACCCCGACGGCGGCACCGTACTCTTCCGCGGACAGGACACGCGTACCTTCCGCCCGGAGATCCTCCGCAGGCAAATGGGTTACGTGATGCAGCAATACGGGCTGTTCCCCCATTACACCGTCGCCGAAAACATCGCCATCGTGCCGCGGCTATTACATTGGGACAAGCCCCGCATCCGACGGCGCACCGAAGACCTGCTCCGGCAGCTCGGTCTTTCCTGGGACGCCCACGCCCATCAATATCCCAACCAGCTCAGCGGCGGGCAACAGCAGCGTGTGGGCCTGGCGCGCGCGCTGGCGGCCGATCCGCCGGTATTGCTCATGGACGAGCCCTTCGGCGCCCTCGATCCCGTCACCCGCACCCGCATCCGCCAGGAGTTCCTGGAGCTGGACGAATTCAAAAGCAAAACGGTGGTGATGGTAACACATGACATCCGCGATGCGCTCGAACTGGGCGATCATATCGGCATTATGGACAAAGGCCGGATCATCCAGATGGGCACGCCCGACGAATTGCAGCAAAACCCCGCGAACGATTTCGTGGCGGCATTCCTTCACGGCCAAACCGATGCGTCATGAAAGAGTTCCTCCAATTCCTCGAAAGCCAGTCGGGCAAGCTGCTGGAACAAACGCTGACGCACATTCACCTTACGCTGCTATCTGTAGCGCTGGCGATATTGGCCGGCGTGCCTTTGGGCATCCTCATCGCACGGAGGCAAAAGCTGGCGGGCGTTACGCTCGGTTTTGCAGGCGTGATGCAGACCATTCCGAGCATTGCGCTGCTGGGTTTTCTCATACCCTTGCTGGGCATCGGCCCCAAGCCGGCGATCTTCGCATTGTTCCTATACGCCTTGCTTCCCATCATCCGCAATACCTACACCGGCATCCGCGGCGTAGACGCCACCGTGCGCGAAGCCGCCGTGGCCATGGGGATGACGCGCAGCCAGGTCTTGTTCAAAGCGGAACTGCCGCTCGCCATGCCCGTGATCCTCGCGGGTATCCGCACCGCCGCCGTCATCAATGTGGGCGTGGCTACGCTGGCGGCGTACATCGCGGCCGGCGGACTGGGCGAATTCATCTTCGGCGGCATCGCATTGAACAATACCAACATGATCCTGGCGGGCGCCATCCCGGCGGCTTTGCTGGCGATTTTGTTCGATTTCCTACTGTCGCGCGCCCAGAAATTAAGCATGCGGCACTTCCGCTGGGCGGGCGCGGCGGCATTGATCGTGTTTGCGGTCTCCGCCATGACGCCTGCCGCCAAAGGCAAACTGCTCGCGGGTTTCACGCCGGAGTTCATGGGGCGTGAAGACGGATGGCTGGGCTTAAAACGGTTGTATGGACTGAAAATCCCGACGGTGGTCATAAACGATGCCGTCATGTACCAGGCCCTGCACGAAGAAAAACTGGATGTAGTGAGCGGATACAGTACCGACGGGCGTATCCGGGCGTTCCATCTCATTACCCTCGACGACGACAAGCTCATCTTCCCCCTACCACGCTGCGCCGGTGGTGCGGAAAGATGCCCTGGAGCGGTTTCCCGAGCTGGGGCCCGCGCTCGGTCTCCTCGCCGGGCGGATCAACGATTCGGTGATGACTTATCTGAATTACCGCGTCGATTTTTTGAAGGAAAGTCCGGCCGCGGTGGCGCGCGGGTTCCTCGAAAAGGAAGGTCTTTTCAAACCCTCGCGGAACGGGAAGAAGGGCGTGGTGCGGATGGGGTCGAAGATATTCACGGAGCAATACATCCTTTGCGAAATGTATAAAATCCTGGTGGAAGGGAACACGGAATTGTCAATTTCTTCGAAAACCGGGCTGGGTGGCACGAAAATTTGTTTTGATGCATTGACGAATGATCAGATCGACTTCTATCCGGAATATACCGGCACGGGCCTGCTCGTCATTTTGCAGGAACCCCTGACCGATAACCTCCGGCATAAAGACAGCGCCTATAATTTCGTGCGCCGGCAATTCGATCAGAAATACGGACTGCAATGGCTGCAGCCCATCGGTTTCAACAACGCATACGCACTGATGATGCGGGAAGAAGCGGCCCGGAAGATGGGTATCCGCAGCATTTCCGATCTCACGCGTTTCCTGGATACGCAAAAAAACTGACATGATAGACGTAACTATTCCCACGGCGCTCCTGCGGCATTACGCACAGGTACGCAAATGGACGGAAACCATTTGCCGTCCGCTACAAAAAGAGGATTATGTGGTACAACCTGTAGAAGACGTGAGCCCTCCCAAGTGGCATCTCGGGCATACCACCTGGTTCTTCGAGACGCTGGTGCTGAAAAAATTCCTGCCGGGCTACATCGAGTTCGATCCCATGTTCAACTTCGTTTTCAACAGCTATTACGAAAGCCTCGGCGCCCGCGTGATCCGGACAGACCGCGGCAACCTCAGCCGCCCCACCGTAGACGAGATCTACAAATACCGTAAATACGTGGACTCCGCCATGGAACAACTGCTCGCCCAGCCGCTCCCGGAAGAGGCCGAAACCCTCATCACGCTGGGCTGCAACCACGAACAGCAGCACCAGGAGCTGTTGTGGTACGATATCAAGTACATCCTCGGCAATAACCCGCTTTTTCCGCCGTACAACGAATCGCCCGCGCCCGAAACGCCCCGTTCCGCGCCCATGCATTTCATCGATATGGAAGCCGGCGTGTATGAGATCGGGTTTGCGGGGGAAGGGTTTTGCTACGACAACGAGCTGGGCCGGCACAAAGTTTACCTGGAGCCTTACGCCATTGCCGACCGGCCCGTCACCAACGGCGAATTCCTCGCTTTCATAGACGCCGGCGGGTACAGGGAATTCTCGTACTGGCACGCCGAAGGCTGGGACTGGGTGAAGCGCAACAACATCCAATCGCCCATGTACTGGCATTTCGACGAAGGCCGATGGATGAACTACACGCTGCAGGGCCTGGTGCCCGTGGATCCCGCTGAAATACTGTCCCACATTAGCTTTTACGAAGCCGCGGCCTTCGCCGCCTGGAAAGGTCTACGCCTGCCCACGGAATTCGAGTGGGAAGCGGCGTCCGGGAAATTCCCCTGGGGGCAGCGTTGGGAATGGACGGAAAGCGCGTATCTCCCCTATCCCGGCTTCGAGCGTGTAGCCGGAGCCGTGGGCGAATACAACGGCAAGTTCATGGTGAACCAGAAAGTGCTGCGCGGCGCATCGGAATTCACGCCCACAGGCCATAGCAGGGCTACTTACCGCAATTTCTTCCATCCGCACCTTCGCTGGCAGCTCACAGGCATCCGGCTGGCTAAAACCTTAAAACCGTCATTATGAGAACAGTAACCGCAACACCGGCGCCACCGCTTTCCCGGGCGCGCCAGGCTTTCCTCCGCGACGTGCTGGAAGGGCTGCAGGCGCATCCCAAAAGGCTGCATTCGAAATACTTTTACGATGCCGCCGGCGACGCACTGTTTCAGCAGATCATGCATTGCCCCGAATATTATCTCACGCGCTGCGAGATGGAAATCCTCGAAAGGCAGTCGCCCGCCATCGTCAGCGCCATCCGCGCCGTGGCGCCGCAGGCCGACCTGGTGGAGCTGGGGGCGGGAGACGCTTCCAAGTCTGTGCACCTTTTGCGGGAATGGATGCGCGCGGGGATGGGGGAACGGTATTTCCCCATCGACATATCTTCCAACATTATCCGTCATTTGCAGGAAACGCTGCCGGAAAGGATTCCCGGGCTCGACGTGCAGGGCCTCAACGGCGAGTACATGGACATGCTGGCCAAATCCGGCCAGGCTGCCGGCTGCGCGCGGGTAGTGATGTTCATGGGCAGCAGCATCGGGAATTTTACGCCGGAGGAAGCCGTGGGGTTCCTCGGCGAGGTGCGCCGGCAGCTGCGCCCGGGAGATATGCTGTTGATCGGTTTCGATCTCCAGAAAAACCCGCGTCAGGTTCTGGATGCGTATAACGATCGCCAGGGCCTCACCCGCGACTTCAACCTGAACCTGCTCACCCGTATCAACCGCGAGCTGGACGCTGATTTCGAGCGGGATCAATTCCTGCACTATCCGACGTACGACCCCTCGTCCGGCGCCTGCAAAAGTTTCCTCATCAGCCTCCGCGACCAGGCCGTTCACATCGGCGGTGCATTGATCCGTTTCAGGAAGGATGAGCCCGTGTTCATGGAGATCTCGCAGAAATACACACCGGAAGGCATCCGCGAGCTCGCCGCGCGAACGGGCTTCTCTCCCATCCGCAATTTCACGGACGAAAAAGGCTGGTTCGTTGATGCGCTTTGGCTCGCCAAATAAAGGAAGCCATCATTCAATCCACTGAAAGTCAATCCAAAAGAACAACAATAGCGTGCACGGATAACTGTTGGCCGCAACAATTCCGCCCAAGGCTTGTTAGCATTGTAGCAAAAGCACCAAAACCATGAAAACTTACAACTATCTTACCCTGTTTGTGATATTTCTGCTGGCGGCCTGCGGAACTACCACACAAGTGACGAATTTCTGGCGGGCGTCTAACCCCTCCCCCGAAAAATCGTACAACACCATTTTTATAGCCGCCATGGTACACAACCAGAACGCCAAGCAATCCATTGAGAACAACCTGGCCGCTGCGGCGCAAGACAGGGGCTACAAGGCGATCAAGAGCGGCGATATCTTTCCGCCCAACTTCACCCGCGAGAACGTTCCGTCGAAGGAAGCCATTCTCAATAAAGTGCGCGAATTGGGCGCAGACGCCATTTTCACCATCGCCGTGGTGGATAAAACCAGCGAAACCCGCTATGTGCCCGGCTCCGGCCCCTACGCACCCTATCCCGCCTGGGGCTGGTACGGCAGCTTCTGGGGATATTATAATTACTATTACCCGATGATGTACAACCCGGGGTATTACACGACCGATAAAACTTACTTCCTCGAAAGCAACCTCTACGACGCACAAAACGAATCGCTGCTGTTTTCCGTGCAGTCGGAAACGATGAACCCCAACGGGATCGACGACTTTTCGCGCAGCTACACCAAGGCGCTTGTTTCCGCGCTGGAAAGACAAGGTCTGCTGAAGAAATAATGATTCGCAGGTTGATATAAAAAGGCAAAGCTGACCGGGAAACCGGTCAGCTTGTCGTTAAAATACAAATGAACAATTGATATAAATTCTTTACTGTTTGTCCCACCAGATACGGCCGCGCGAATCCAGGCGGTCGTTGCCATATGCGGCGTCTTTCGACTTCATATCATTGATGGCGGCTTCCAGGCTGCCGGCCATTTGCACGGTGGTTACCGGCAAAATGTACCTGCGCGGGATCGTCAGGTTCGTAGAACCGTTGAACAGGTTTTCGAGGTACGCGATACCCGAACCGTCGCCGATTTTGTTCGCAGCGCCGGCGCGGTAATCGTCGAACTGCGGATAACCGGTGCGTTTCCACATAGCCCAGGATTCTTCGGGCTGCGTGAGGTAATTCACCCAGGCTTGCGAATAAATGCTGGCGAGGCCGGCGTAGGGATAACGGGTGAGGAAATCGCCGAGCACCGCGTCGGCAGCGCCGGGCAGGTTCTGGCTGATCCCTTTCTGCTTGTAGAAATCGAAGGAAGCCGTCACCCCGTCGTTATACCATTGCGCGGCGGATTTGCCCAATCCGTTGCCGCCTTTCGCTGCAATTTCGGCCATCATGAAGCAGGCTTCGGCGTAATTGAGCAGGTTGGTGCGCATGGGGATGGTGCCGCCGTCTACCACCGTTTCATCGAGATGCAGCGAGGGATTCCCCACTTTGAAGCCGCCGTTTTTCACGAACAGCCGGGTGTTGATGAGGGAAATGTAGCTCAGCGTTCTCGTGGCGGTACCGGAGCCGGAGGTAACGGTGAACTGTTTGGTTTTCGTTTGTCCTTCCCAACCATACGGCGCCGAGGCGGAAGCCGAGAAAACGTGTTTGCCTACGTACCGGCTGTAGTTTACGGCCGCGGAATCGAGCGTGGCTTTGGCGGCCGCGGTGCCGTTGGCTTTCACGTCGTTGTAACCGGCATAGTTGGTGCCCCAGTCGTTCTGGCGAACGAGCAGCGGCAGGCGCGGATCGTTGGTGGAGCGAAGGAATTCCACGAAGGCGAACGAGGCTACGTATCCGTTCTGGATGCCGTCGATATCGTCGATATTGTTATTCCAGTCGCGGGTGTTGGTATATCCGAAAGATTCTTCCTGTTTGGAGATGATCTTTCCGCCGAAGTTGGTGGCAATATCCGTCAACACCGCTGTCAGGTGTGCTGCGTCGCGCTTTTCATAGCGTTGTGCGATCTTGATGCGCAATGTATTGGCGAAACGGATCCATTTGTCTTTATCACCGTTGAAGAAGAAATCCTGTTTCACGAACGGGATCTGTTCTGCGTCTACGGTAGCAGACAGTGCTACTACGGCCGCTTTCAGGGAGTTATCGAAATTCTTGTACAGGTCCCATCCGAAGTCGAATTTCGGCGTGGGGAATTCCGTTACCTTGAAGGCCTGGCTGTAAGGCAGACCGCCGTAAATGTCAGACACTTTCCAGGCGTCGTAGGTGTTCATGATCTCGCAAACGGAGCGCAGGTTGGCGTACCCTTTCTTCACGGCGCCTTCTTCCATCTTGTCGATTTTAGCGATGATGCGGTTATAATCGCGGCCGGTGGAAGTGAAGTAGTCGGAATAGAAGCTGCCGGAGGGGCTGGGGAACGTAGTTTTCCCCGGATCGCAGAAAGCGCCTTCCATTGCGTCTTTATCGACAACGTCGGGCGTGATGTATTGCATATACCGGAGCGATGATCCGTATTTGGAGATGAGCATGCTGCGGCCGGCCATGGAATAGTCCATGGTGGCGGCGGTGAAGAGGAACTCGGGCTTGGTGTCGTTAAGGGCCTGCGGGTTCGTGTTGGCTTCCTGGAAATCCTTTTTGCAGCTCTGCGTCATGATGCCGGTCAGCACAAGGCCCATTGCCAGTTTATTGAAATGCTTCATGTGGATTGTCGTTTTTGATGTGCAGGTTAGAAACTGATGTTAAGGGTTACGGCGTAATTGCGGGAGAACGGTACAGCCCCGGTGATCATGGGATTGAAGGGGTTGTTGCTCTGCAGCGATTCGGGGTTCTGTCCACCGTTCAGGCCGTTGTACAGGTACCCGATATTGCGCGCCGTGAACCGGAGGCCTGCGCCTTTCATGCGGATTTTGCTCACGATGGCTTTCGGCACCTGGTAGCCCAGCGAAACTTCGCGGAGCATCACCCACGATACGTCGGTAACGGAGCCGTTGTCGAGATAAGTGCCCCAGCCATAGGAGTTCAGGTAATAGCTGGCGGCTTTCCAGGGCTCTACGAGACCGGCTTCATATGCCTGTCTGAACGTCATGCCACCGATATCCTTGCCATTGATGGGAGATTTCTCACCCGCTCTGAACACTGCATCGGGAACGGCGCCATCGTAAATCGTTTTGCCGTTGTAAGAATCCGTACGGGCCACGCCGCCGTTTTCCTGGTCGCGGTACTGGAGGCTGTTGAGGAGGTTACCCCGCTGCATGCCGTAGTTGTAGGCTTCGGAGTAAGCCTTGCCGCCTACGCGCGCATCCACCTGCATGTACAACTGGAAATCCTTATAACGCAGATTGGTGTTCACACCAGCCAGCCAATCGGGCTCTACGCGGCCGATGGTTTGGCGCTCACCGGGCTTGAACTGCTTCGGCACCCAGGAATACTGCATGAATTTATGTTTCGTTTCGGGGTCTGTGCTTTCTGCATAACCGCCCACGCTGATCAGCGGGAACCCGGTGGCCGGGTCGCGCTCGCGCCAGGAGGAGTTGGCGGTCAGCACACCAAAATCGCCGCCTTCATAAGCCCAAACGCCTGCGCCATCATAATCGCCCATGAGCTCGCGCGCTTGCAGCGACGGGTGCAGGGAAATGATCTTGCCGCGGTTGCGGGTGAAGTTGGCGGACACGTCCCAGCGGAAGTTCTTGCTGCGCACGGGCGTCACGTTCACCAGCACTTCGATCCCCTGGTTCTGGATATTGCCGGCATTGATACGGCGGAGGCTATACCCGGTCTCGATCGGGTTGGGGATGGTGATGATCTGGTTGAAAGTGTTGGTACGGTACCAGGCAAAGTCCAGGCTCACACGGTCGTTCAGGAACGAGAGGTTGGTACCCAGTTCCAGGGAACGCTGGATCTCGGGCTTCAGGTCCATGATGGGCAGTACGTTCGCGTTCTGCATGGTGGCCGTTACTACAGACTGGCCGGCGCCGTTGAGGGTAGTGCCCTGCAGGTAGCTGCCGAAGCTCGTCTGGTAAGGGTCCGTGCCTTTACCCACCCAGGCCAGCGAAGCACGCAGCTTGCCGAAGCTCAGCCAGGTAGGCATAGCGCTTTTCCACATGTCGCTGAAAGCCCAGGACACGTTCACGGAAGGATAGAATACGGAGAAATTGTTTTCGCCCGGCACGCCTTCGGGATACATGAGGGAAGACAGCCAGTCGTTACGGCCTGTCAGTTCCAGGTTCAGATAATCTTTCCAGCCGAAGTTCAGGATCGCGCCCACGGCTGCGGCGCGCGAATCTGGCGAACGGTAGCTGTAGCGGCGCTGGTTCGTGATATCGTTTACGGAGTTGGTGAGCGTGAACACGTTGGGAACGATGAGGCCGCCGTTGGTATTGGCGCCATATTCTTCGCGCACGCCGTTGCCGTAATACTCGTTGTACAGGCGAACATCGATGTCGAGATCGCCGTTCAGGGCTTTGCGGGCGCCATGGGCCATGAACAGGTAGTTGTAGGAAGAGCGGTAATCGCCGCCTACGGAATAATAGCCACCGGAATGGAATTTCCCGCTGCCTTTTTCCTTCTGTTCGGAGAAGATTTTATAGCTGTTGATGTTGGCTTTCGCAGACACATCGATCCATTCGTTCAGCTGCGCTTTCAGTTGCAGGTACGCCAGCAGTGATTTCTCACGGCGATTGTTATCGCGGTTGTCGAACCGGTTGAAGGCAGCGTTCACGACGTTGTCGTACTGCGAATAACCATAAGAGCGCATGGAGTTATCGGGCAGGCGGTAATTCGCTTTCCAGTCGGCCAGATCGGTATTGCGCGGTACGGAATAATACGTGAGGAAGCCGAGGTTTTCGCCGCCGGTCCAGTAGTAACGGCCTTGTCCGTAAGGATTGCGGGCATCCGTCAAAGCATAGGTGGCGCCGGCTTCCAGGGAAAATACGTTATTGATCTTACCGGTGGTGCGGAAGTCGAAGTTGTTCCTTTTCACCTGGTTGTTGGGGAGCGTTCCGTCGTTCCGGAGGTTGGAATAGGAAAGGCGGTACGTCACGTTATCGCTGCCGCCGGAAATGGCGACGTTGTTGTTGATATAGTTCCCGTTCTGGAAGAAGGTTTTCCAATTATTGGCCTGTGGGGAAAAAGGGACCATTTTGGTGGGATCGTAAATGGAGGGGTGCATGCTGCCGTCCATTTTCGGGCCGAAGCTGTAGGAGGTGGAAACCTGCGTGCCATCGGGCTTCCAGTTGCCTTCGCGGAAAAACGCGGAGCCGGAGCCGTAGACGTCTTGCAGGGGGAGGCCGTTGCGGTAAATTACCTGCGACTGGTAAGTGCTGTTGAACGAAACGCCGATCCCCTGCCCGGAGGAGCCTTTCTTGGACGTGATGACGATCGCGCCGTTAGCCCCGCGGGTGCCGTAAAGGCTCGTGGCCGCAGCGCCCTTGAGCACGGTGATGCTTTCATAATCGTCCGGGTTGAGGTTCTTGAGCTGGGAGCCCTGGTCTACCCCGTCTGCATCGTAAGTATTGGTTTCGATCACCATACCATCGACCACGAAAATCGGCTGGTTGTTTTTGTCCAGCGATTTGGCGCCGCGGATGATGATGGAGGGCGACGATTGTACTCCGGCCGCGCCCATCACGTTGATGTTGAGGCCGGCCACCTTGCCCTGGAGCGCGGTAATGGGAGAAATCGTGTTGGCGCGCTGTACTTCTTCCCCTTTAACGGTGGTGAGCGCATATCCGAGCTTGCGGTCTTTTTTCGTGATGCCGAGCGCTGTTACCACTACGTTTTCGAGCGTCTGCGAGTTTTCGCGGAGCACGATATTGACCTGGAGGCTGGCGCCTACGGTCACTTCCTGGTTGGTGAAGCCGATGAAGCTGAACTGGAGCACGTCTCCGGCCTTCGCCTCTACGGTGAACTCGCCGCGGGCGTTGGTAGACGTTCCGCGCGTGGTGCCTTTCACGCGAACGGTAACGCCCTGGAGCCGCAGGCCGGTGGAGTCAGACACCACGCCGCGCACTTCCGCGAACCGCGCTTCCGCCACGTCTGCCATTGCTTTTTCCTTCACCACCACCGTATTCCCTACGATGGTGTAACCCAGCGGCTGCCGGGCGAAGCAGAGGTCCAGCACCGTTTCCAGGCGTTCGTTGGTGACGTCCAGGGAAACGCTTCCGGCTTTGCGGAGCAGCGATTCGTCATAAAAAAATGCATACCCGGTTTGCTTCTTGATGGCACGGAAAATCTTTTCCAGTGATACATTCCGCTGCGAAATCGTCACGTTCTGGGAAAAGGTTTTGGCGCTGATCTGCAAACAGAAAGCCAGGAGAAAGGCGGCTGTCAGCTTCATACACAAATAGATTTTGGGACTCGGCCCAGGTCGGAAATACCGGGCGCCACGTAGAATTTTTTGCATACTTTCGTACAGGTTTGGGTGATAAAATGCTGTTATCGCTAAATTCTTCCTTTATAGGGACGATACCCGAACTTCCGCCGCCCTGACTCTCACCTCAGGGCGGTTTCCATTAAGGCATTACTATTATTTTCTTGTCTTCTATCCTGAAATGCACGTTGGATGCCTCCAAAATGCGCAGTACTTCCGATGCCTTCGAGTTCCGGGAAATATCGCCCCCGAAACGCCTGTCGGGGATGCGCCCTTCATACTCGATCTCCACGTCGTACCAACGCGCCAACTGGCGCATCACGGCGTAAAGGCTGGTTTGGTCGAAAGAAAAATATCCGTTTTTCCACGCCATCACGGCGTCTGTGTTCACTTCATGCTGTACCTTGATCTCCCCTTCCCCGTTCACGATCGATTGCTCGCCGGGCCGGAGCCTCCGTTGCTGGCCGCCTGCCGAAATCTCCACGCTCCCTTCCAGCAGCGTGGTTTCCATGGCCGCCTCGTCTTCATACGCCTGCACGTTGAAATGCGTGCCCAGCACCCGTACTTCCATTCCGCGGCTCATCACCACAAAGGGTATCCCATCCTGTTTCGCCACTTCGAAATACGCTTCCCCGCTGATCTCCACCCGCCTTTCCGCACCGGTGAACGCCGCCGGGAACCGGATCGATGACGCCGCGTTCAGCCACACGGCCGAACCGTCTGCCAGCAGCAGCCGGAACTGTTTGCCTCGGGGCGTTTGCACGGTATTGAACACCACATCCTTCCCGCGATTTTCCTTCCCGTCATACCGTAACCCGCCACTGCCCTGGATCACGGCCATTCCGCCCTGCACCGCCAGCGTACCCGCGCCGGCACTGTCCAGCACAATACGGTCGCCGTTGCCCAGCGTCAGTATCGCGCCGTGGGTGCCGGGCAGGATGTCGCGCCCGGATTGGGTGGCTATATGTTGAGAGTAGCTTTGATCGGCAGACCGCCGGCTGATGAAGAGCCACGCCGCCAAGCCCAATACGAGCAGCACTGCGGCCGCAGCGGCCAGGCGTTTCCAGGATTGCCGGCGGATGGGGATCTCCTGTCGTATGGCAGGACTGATCGCTTCGGCTTCTTCCATCAACTGGCGGTATTTATCGCTCCAGTCGAGGTGCGAACCGGCGCTGCTTTGCTTCGCATCGTCCCAGTTCCGGCGCATAACGGCCGACAGTCCGGGCAAATCGTCGCCATGCTCCGCCATGCGCAGCATTTCGTCCAGTTCCTCCCGCGAGATCGTTCCGCTGAGGTACCGGCTACAGAGCAATTCCCATTTACTGTGTTCCTGATCGTTCATGCAAATGTTGGATAGGCAGCGTTTGCGGCTGTCAATGAAGTAAGACGGATAAAAAAACGGGAGTAACTAGTGGATGCGGAAATATTTTTTTATACCCTGCCCAGGAAGAGGATCAGCAGGGCCAGGTCCATTTCCCTGGACAGGTAGCTGCGGATGAACCGCTGCGCCGCTACGATGTGGTTGTTGACGGTGGAACGGGATATCTGTAATTGGGTGGCGATCTGGTCGTGGCTCATGTCGGATTCGCGGCTGAGCTGGTATACTTTTCGCGCCTGCGGCGGAAGCAATTCCACCGCCCTGCGCAATTTCCCTTCGAATTCGCGTTGCTGCAACTGCATATCCGGCCGCTCCCCGGCAGCCGCCTGGATGTCGTCCCAGAGGAGCTCGCGGAGGGCGCTGTCTTTGGCCGCTGCGCGCAGAAAGTCGATGGATTTGTTGTGCGCCACCCTGAAAAGGAACGCGTCGAAATTGCGGACCTGCACCAGCAGTTCGCGCCCCAGCCATATTTTCATGAAAACGTCGAGCACCAGCTCTTCGGCCACCTGCTCCGACCGGATGAATTTCGAAACGAACGCGAAAAGCCGTCCGCGGTATTCGTCAAATAATTCCCTGAATGCAGGCTCGTCGCCTCCTGCAATCTTCCGCAGAATCAATTGTTCATCGTATAGCTTGTTGGCTTGCAAGGAGAAATAAATTATCGCTTGGTTGACTGTTGATATACTACCCCTGTACCATCAAACGTAAAAATAAAAGCGAATACTACCAAATTAAAGTCAGACATAATTTTCATATTCCCGCACCGGCACACTGGCGGTAAGCATTTCGTATTCCGCTTCGTTGAACCGCGGCGCTTCCGCGGCCGCGTCCTCCAATTGTTCGATCGTTCGCAAACCCGCCACCGCACTCGTTACCGCGGGATGCATGAGCACGAATTTCATGGCGGATTGCGCGGGCGTACGGTGTTTGCCGGACACTTCTACAATTGCGGCCTGCGCATTTTCCACTTCCTTTTTCGAAAGGTGGAGATAGTCGACGGCGGGCTTCCCCGCCAGCAAACCCTTTGCCAGACTGCCGCGGGCCAATACGCCGATGTTATGGTGCTCGAGAACGGGAAGACAGGAAACTTCGGGCCGGCGGTCGAGCAGGCTGTATTGCATCATCACGCTTACGATGTTGCTGCGTTTCGCATATTCGCGGATCACGTTGGGGCGGATCGAAGAAATGCCGTAATGGCGGATTTTCCCTTGTTGTTTCAGCAGCTCGAACGCTTCGATGGTTTCATCGATCGGGTCATCCATCGTTCCGCCGTGCAACTGGTACAGGTCGATGTAATCGGTTTGCAGGCGCTGCAGGCTTTTGTCCGCACACGCCAGGATGTACTCCTTCCGCGGGTTCCAGTCCCACCCCGACCCGTCGGCCCGCCATTGGTTGCCGGCTTTGGTGGCGATGATGACGTCTTTCCGTTTTTCCTTCAGCGCCTTGCCGACGGTGCTTTCGTTGAAGCCCTTGTCGTACAGGTCTGCCGTATCGAAAAAGTTGATGCCCAGTTCCAGGGCGCGATGGAGGATGCGCGCGTTGGCGGCATCGTCCATCCCGAGCGACATACATCCGAAAGACACTTCACTGATGCGCAGCCCGCTGCTGCCGAGGTTCGCGTAGTTCATACTTCTAATATACGATAATCTCGTCCGTGAACAGGAAACCCTTCTGCACCGGTGCTATCACGCGGATGTAGCGGCCGTGCCTTCCGCTGAGGTTGAATTTAAAATCCTTGAAGATGAGTTTTTCGTGCGTGGGCGGTACGTCGTTTTCCATGGTGACCGTTGCCGTCAACGCCAACTCGCGCACGTCATCAGCTATCTGCACCTGCACATGCGGCGGCATGTACACGCCGGGGCCGGTGAGTTGCATGAACCCGATGGAAAGGCTTTCCAGCGGCTGCGATTCGCCGAGGTCGATGGTTACGTCTACCCCTTTGCCCAGGAACCCCTGCCATTGGCCGTCTCCATAGGTGAGCGATCCGCGGTAGCCGTTGACGAGGGTTTGCGCTTGCTGCGCAGGGTAACTGCCGCTCCAGGGCGCGTTGTAGGTCACGGTTTTGCCGATCGCCTTGTGATAATTGACGGGCACGGTCACGGGGCGGCCCATGAGCATCGTGTCGCGGAAGATGGCGGCTGTGAGGGTTGCAGTGCCGGGGACTTCCACCGGTTTTACGTACAACGTCGAATTCGCTGTGGGGCGCGAGCCGTCGAGCGTATAGCGGACCACGGGTTGGAATTGTTCGGTCTGGAAGGAAACGATCGTTTGTTTGCGAATGGTGTCGATCACCGTTTTCGGTTCCAGCTGCCACGACGGGCGGTAGTAATTCACCTGTTTCCTTTGGAGGAGGCGGTAATGCGCCTGCAGGCGGGTCTTGAAATCTTCCCATCCGCGTTTTTCCTGTTGCGACCACAGTACTTCCGACAGGGCGATCATGCGCGGGAACACCATGTATTCCACCTGGTAGGTGGTGGGCATATATTCCGCCCACACGTTCGCCTGTGCGCCGAGGACGTGATGGGCTTTTTCTGCGGGAAGCTCGGCGGGGATGGGCTCGTAGGCATATACTTTCGAAAGCGGAAGGTAGCCGCCGATGGTGAGGGGCTCGGTAGACGGGTCTGACTGGTAGCTGTCGAAATAACAATAACCGCCGGGCGTCATCACCACGTCGTGCCCTTCGGAAGCGGCCGTGATACCGCCTTTCTCGCCGCGCCAGCTCATGACGGTGGCTTCCGGCGCGAGGCCGCCTTCGAGGATTTCGTCCCAGCCCATCAGTTTGCGGTTGTGGGCGATGAGGAATTTCTCCATGCGTTTCACCGCGTAGCTCTGGAGGGCTTCTTCGTTGGCGAGGCCATGCTCCTTCATGCGGCGCTGGCATTTGGGGCATTTCTTCCAGGCAGATTTATCAGCTTCGTCGCCGCCGATGTGGATGTATTGCGAAGGGAAGATATCCATCACTTCGCGCAGCACATCTTCGAGGAAAGTAAAAGTGCTATCGTTGCCCAGGCAGAACTCCGATTGTTTATAAGGCTCGCCCGCGCAGGAAAGGTGCGGGTAAACGGCCAGTACCTCTTCCGAATGCCCCGGCATTTCGATTTCCGGGATCACGGTGATGCCCCGGCGCGCGGCGTATGCCACTACGGCGCGGGCTTCGTCCTGCGTGTAAAAGCCGCCATAGGCGTTGGGATTGCCTTCTTCCACATAATGCCGCGGGCTTTTCCACCATTCCATGTAATTGGCGTGCGTGCGCCATGCGGCTTTCTGGGTGAGCGCCGGATATTTTTTGATCTCGAGGCGCCAGCCGGCACCGTCGGTAATATGCCAATGGAAAACGTTCATCTTGTACATCGCCATGAGGTCGATGTATTTGTACACGAAAGTGAGGGGGAAGAAGTGGCGGGATACGTCGAGATGCAGCCCCCTGTACCCGAAGCGCGGCCGGTCCGAAATGGCAACCGCCGGTAGGATTTTCGGGTCGGGTTGCGTGGCCATGATCTGCAAGAGGGTATATATTCCATGAAGGGCACCGGCGCGTCCGGATGCGTAAATCCGTATTTCCTTCGGACCGATGAGCAATCTGTACGCTGCGCTATCCGCCACCTGCCGCGTGATTTCGCGGAGGATGCGGACGTTGCCCATGCCGGCTTTCCGGAAAGGCATGCCCGAGTGTTCGGACAGCAGGGCCGCCACTTCGCCGAAAGGCGCATCCGCCGTGATAGCGGTTTGAGGGGTGATGGTAAATTGTCCGGTCTGTTCCTGGACCTGTACCGGCGCGGGAATAACATTCACCCGCCCCGTTTGCGCCTGCGCCTGCATGCCTGCGGCCAGCAGCGCGATCAATCCGAGTCGCTTCATTTGTTCACTGTGTTAATTAACCGGGGTGAAATTACTATTTCCGTATAAAAATGCCGGGATTGTTTCAGCATGTACCATCCGGTGAAACGGGCAGCACGTATTTTCACGGGATGAAACGAACGCTCCTGTTACTATCGCTCGCCGCCGTGTTTTCCGGTGCGCGCGCGCAAAAAGCGCCCGCCGATCTCATCATCCGCTCCGTATCCGTCATCGACGTGGAGCATGGCCGTACCGCTTCCGGACAGGCCGTGGTGGTGAAAAACGGGCGCATCGTGGCCGTCACCCCAGACGGTAAACTGCGCCATACCGCGCCCGTGGTGGTAGACGGTTCCGGCAAATTCCTCATGCCCGGGCTGTGGGACAACCATATGCATTTCGGCGGAGGAGACACCCTTGCCCACGAGAACCGCAACCTGCTCCCGCTCATGCTCGCCTATGGCGTAACCGGCGTGCGGGATTGCGCCGCCGATATCAGTCATTTCGTGCTGCCCTGGCGCGACTCCATCGCCAAGGGGCTCCTGGAAGGCCCGCACATATTCACTTCCGGGCCTAAGCTCGAAGGCTACAAATCTGTCTGGAAAGGCGATATCGAGATCGGAACGAAGGAAGAGCTCGCCAAAGCCCTCGATTCCCTGCAGGGCCTGCACGTCGATTTCGTGAAGATCACCGACAACACCCTCCAGCCCGAACTGTACCTCGAAAGCATCCGCCAGTCGCGGAAGCGCGGCTTCGCCATTTCCGGCCACGTGCCCTACGCCATTCCCATGAAAGCGATCGTGGACGCGGGCCTCAGCTCCGTCGAGCACATCCCTTACCTGCTGAAAGCCGGTTCGTCGGAAGAGGAAAGCATCAGTGCACAGGTAGCCGCCGGCACGCTGAAAGGCCGCGCGCTGACAGACAGGATCAATGCCACTTACGATAAAACCGCCGCGCTGAAAATGTTCCGCTACATGGCCTCCAAAGGCACCGCGGTAACGCCTACGCTGAGCCTCGGGCATATTCTTTCCTATTGGGATGAATACGACCGGAGCCACGACGATTACCTGCGATACATCGGGCGCGGCCTGCAAAGCACCTACACCGGGCGCATCAACAGCATCGGGAAGCATGATGCCACGGCCATCGCGTTTCGCAAGGCGAATTACGAAAAATCCGCCGCCGTACTGGCCGACCTGGTGGAAGCCGGCGTCACGATCCTGGCGGGCACCGATGCGGGGTACCTCAATTCCTACTGCTATCCCGGCCTGGCGCTGCACGAAGAGCTGGCGTTGATGGTGAAATACGGGATGACGGCGCAGCAGGCGCTGAAAGCTTCCGTGATCAACGGGCCGAAGTTCCTGGGGCGGAAAGGCTACGGCGCCGTGGCGCCTGGCATGCACGCGGATTTGCTGCTGCTCGACGCCAATCCGCTGGACGACATCCACAACACGCAAAAGATCCGCGGCCTCGTTTCCGGGGGAAATGGAGAGACCGCGCCTATCTCGATAACCTGTTGGCCGAAACAGCCAGGCGTACAGCCGCAGGTATATAAACCAGCCAAATCCTTTGGAACAAACCAGGGCCGTTTCCTTTACTGGAAGCGGCTTTTTTTTGCCCGTCATTTTTACCGCTCATCACGGAGATTTTTCAATTATTAGTTTTTTAATATATTTAATGAATTAATACTAGCGGATAGATACCGATAGTCTGGAAGTAGCCATTAGCACGACACCGATTACATCAGAAAAAAGGGTAAAATGACGGAAGAAAAGCACAAACCGCTGGAAATTATTGAAAACCTGAAGTTGCCACCGCCGGAGCAGGAAACCCCGAAGCCAGGGAGGGATTGTCCGGCCTGCGGGGCCCGGTCCAGCAAACAGGCGGGTTTAACCCATTGCGTGTATTGCGGGCATGAGTTTTCGTCCGGGCAGCCGTCCGGGGAACGGACCTGACAAGAAATTCAAACATCCGAAGCCGGCCGAAAGTGCCGGCTTTTTCTTTGAAAAGTGCAATGCGGCCGATGGGTTAGAACCCAGCATTGGAGGGGGATTACGCGCCACGGCTGTTGCATAAATATGCGTGCGGCGGGGCCGGTTGTGACGGAAAAATTGTACTTTCGGCATTCACCGCCAATGCCATTTATGAAAAAACTATCCATTCTTCTCACGAAGCATTACAGACCTATCAGCATCGCGGCGCTCCTGGACGTCTTCCAGACGGTTAATCACTATTACCAGGAAAACACAGGTATGCCTTACTTCGACATCCGGTTGATCCGCCATCCTGAAGACGGGACGGTCGCGTTTCCGGACGAGCAGTATCAGCCGCTGCACCATGAGGAGGTGACGGTGTCTGACCTGGTGCTGATCCCGGCATTCCGCCCGGGGAACATTTCGGATTATTTGCGGGAGAACTCGGCGTTCATTCCGTGGGTCCGCCAGCAGGCGGCGAAAGGGGCGGAAGTGGCGAGCTTCTGCACGGGGGCTTTTATGCTGGCCGCTACCGGTTTGCTCGACCAGCGCAGGGCCACTACGCACGTTACGGCCGTTGAGGCGCTGTCGCGCATATTCCCAGAAGTGATCGTAGACGCCGATGTGGTGGTTACGGACGACCGCGGGGTGTATACGAGCGGGGGGCCACGTCCACTTTCCACCTGTTGCTGCACATCCTCGAAAAGTATTGCGACCGCAGTACGGCTATTTACACGGCGAAAGTGTTTGCCATCGACATGGACCGTGCGGGGCAGTCGTATTTCGCGAACTGGTCGCCCTCCCGCGCGCATAACGATGAGCTGGTGACGGCCGCGCAGCAGCGGATGGAAGAGCGTTTCCAGGACCGGGTGACGGTGGAGGAAGTGATACACGACCTGCCGGTGAGCCGCCGCAATTTCATCCGCCGGTTCAAAACCGCAACGGGCATAACGCCCATCGAGTATTTGCAGCGCATCCGGATCGAAGCGGCTAAAAAGCTGCTTGAAGGGAAACAGGAAAACATTACCGGCGTCATGATCCAGGCCGGGTATGAAGACGCGAAGGCGTTCCGCCAGCTGTTCCGCAAGATCGTTGGCCTCTCCCCCAAAGAATACCGCGAAAAGTACGCGGGTTAACCCTTTCCACTGACTCTAAAAATCTGTCTTGCCAGCAAGCCGGGTCTCCCTTCAGGACCGGGGTGGAGAAGGTATGTGCGGATGCATGCAGGTAATGCCTATTACTAATCGAAAAAACCAGCTGATTTATTCAGCCGATAGGCTCTTGCATCAAAAAGATATCCTATGCCTTTCCGTCCGATGACTTCGTCTATAAAAAACTGGACTATACATATCTCGCCGATAGCTTAGTGCGTAAAAAAGATAGCTTATCCGGCCGTTGACACCGTACTCCAGAAAATATCCATTACTATCCCTCCAGTGGCCTCGTGCATCAAAAGCTAACCTCTTCGCCCGATACCCCGTCCTTCAAAAATGGATCTCTTTATCGATCCATTAACAACAATAAGACGATCGTACCTCATCCCCACTGCCGTTGAACAAATCAAATTAATTCCTGTTAATCAAACAGTAAACCCTTTCCGATACATCAGCACTGCACCCTATTATATGCATGCGCCGCCGGCAGCGCCCGGCGAAGCCATGCCCGGTATCACCATATTATCCTTAATCCAATAAATAGTGTTAACATGGCATTACATGAAAAAAACGCGGTTCGGGGATTCTTCAAGGAAGCAGTGTACGCATCCTCCGATCTGACCATCTCGGCGCCCAAATACAAATTCCCCGGCGCGGAAATGGACCCCAGACATGCTTACGCGATCGTGTCAGATGAAATGCTGCTCGACGGCAACTCGCGGCAGAACCTCGCTACTTTCTGCCAGACGTGGGTGGAACCGGAAGTTCACCAGATCATGGACCTCACCATCGATAAAAACATGATCGACAAAGACGAATATCCCCAAACAGCCGAAATCGAAAACCGTTGCGTGCACATGCTCGCCGATCTCTGGAACTCGCCAGACGCATCCAACACCATCGGCTGCTCCACCACCGGATCGTCTGAAGCCGCCATGCTCGGAGGCCTCGCACTCAAATGGCAATGGCGCAACCGCCGGAAAAAAGAAGGGAAAGACACCAGCAAACCCAATATCATCACCGGCGCCGTCCAAATCTGCTGGCATAAATTTGCCCGGTATTTCGACGTGGAAATCCGCGAACTGCCGCTCTCGCCCGATAAACTCACCCTCAACCCCGACGATGTTGCCGCCGCCTGCGACGAAAACACCATCGGCGTTGTGCCCACCTTCGGCGTTACGTTCACCTGTATGTACGAAGACGTAAAAGCCATCAGCGACCGCCTCGATAAACTCCAAAAGGAAAAAGGGCTCGATATCCCCATGCACGTAGATGCCGCCAGCGGCGGGTTCATCGCCCCATTCGTAAACCCCGAGATCGTGTGGGACTTCCGCATCCCCCGCGTGAAATCCATCAACGGCTCCGGCCACAAATACGGTCTTTCCCCATTGGGCGTGGGCTGGGTGATCTGGCGCGATCGGACCGACCTGCCCGAAGACCTCATCTTCTACGTAGACTACCTCGGCGGTAACATGCCCACCTTCGCACTCAACTTCTCCCGCCCCGGCGGACAAATCATCACCCAATACTACAATTTCATCCGGCTGGGCCGCAGCGGCTACAAAAAAGTGCAGGAAGCTGCCCTCGGCCATGCACAATACATCGCCGATGAAATTGAAAAACTGGGCATGTTCACGCTTTTCTATAACGGCAGGGGCGGCTTGCCCGGCGCCAGCTGGAAGATGAAAGACGGCATCAAGCCCGGATTCACGCTGTACGACCTTGCAGACAGGCTGCGCATGCGCGGATGGCAGGTACCCGCTTACCCGCTTCCCGCCCATATGCAAGACGTGGTGATACAGCGGATACTCGTGCGCCATGGCTTCAGCCGCGATATGGCCACCCTGTTCATCAACGACGTGAAGCGCGAGATCGAGTATTTCAAAAACCACCCCGTTTCTTCTTCTGCCACGCAGAAAGAATCCGGCGGTTACCACCACTAACGCGCAACCATCCTATTCCTCATCAACAACAACGATATGGCATCTGCAAATAAATCGATCTCCACCGTTCAGCTGGCTTTAATGACAGCGGCGGCGGTGATCTCCCTCCGGGGGCTGCCCATGATGGCGAAGGAAGAGCTGACGATGTTCTTCTACATCGGGTTCGCCACTTTCCTCTTCCTCATGCCCGCCGCGCTGGTGGGCGCCGAACTGGGCAGCGCCTTCGCCGCGAAAGGGGGCGGTGTATATACCTGGGTGAAGGAAGCATACAACCAGAAACTGGGTTTCCTCGCCATTTTCCTGCAATGGATCCAGAATGTGGTTTGGTATCCTACCGTTCTTGCATTCGCCGCGGCCAGCATCGCCTACATGATCGGCCGGCCGGAACTGGCCCTGAACGGCACTTTCGTGGGTGTCTTCTCCATCGGCATCTACTGGTTCGCGACGTGGATCACGTTTAAGGGGACAGACATCGTGTCGAAGATCTCCAGCCAGGGGTTCCTCATCGGCACCGTGCTCCCCGGCGTGGCGGTCATACTCCTCGCGGCGATCTGGCTCGCGGGCGGCCATCCGCTGGAGTTCCTCAACATCCCTGCGGAGCAGCATTCCCTCGTCCATGAAACCCAGGGCCGCATCCATCCCCGCCTCGTCCCGGGAATTCACGGCATGGGCGATATCGCATTTCTGGCGGGCATCCTGTTGCTGTTTGCCGGCGTGGAAGTACATGCCGTACATGCACAGGAGCTCTCCAATCCGCAGAAACAATTTCCCGCCGCTATTTTCCTCGCGGCGCTGATCTCTTTCGGGCTCTTCACACTGGGCTCCCTCGGCATGGCGGCCATGCTCCCGTACGACCAGATCGACCTGCAGGGCGGATTGCTCGTGGCGTTCGACCAGCAGTTCGCACGGCTGGGCGTGCCCTGGCTTACCAACATCATGGGCGCCCTCGCGGCTTTCGGCGTGCTCGCCGGCGTGATGTCGTGGATATCCGGGCCCAGCCGCGGTTTGCTGTGGACCGCCAAAGACGGGCAACTGCCGCCGTTCCTCGCGCATACCAATAAAAACGGCGTGCAAAGCCATATCCTCATCGTGCAGGGATCCATCGTGTCGGTACTGTCTGGCCTGTATTTCGTGATGGACGATGTGAACGTGGCTTTCTTCCTGCTCAGCGCCCTCACTATCGGGCTGTACCTCATCATGTACATGCTCATGTACGCATCGGCCATCAAGCTGCGGTACACGCAGCCCGACCTGGTGCGCGCCTACAAGGTGCCGGGAGGCAATACCGGGATGTGGCTGATCGCGGGGATAGGGTTCATTGCCGTGGCGTTTTCCTTCGTGGTGGCGTTTTTCCCGCCCACGCAGCTACCAGTCGGCAGTCCAGCCTTCTATGTCAGCGTAGTGGCGATCGGCACCGTCGTTTTCGTAGCGGCGCCGTTCCTCATCAGCGCATCCGTCAAAAAGAAACCCGCACCCGCAAAAACCTGATCCACCAATACGTACATCATGAACATGCGACCAATATTTCGGCTGGCCGCGCGATGTGCGCTCCTGGCCGCCGGCACGCTGGCTGTAACCCACGCCCGCGGCCAGGATCCTAACTCCCAGGCGCGCCTCGACTCGCTCGAAGCCCGCATGCGCAGGCTCGAGCTCCGCATCAACCGCATCGACCCCGATCCCCGCTCCCAAACCAGGAGCGCCATCGAATCGGGCAGGTTCGGCGGTTTCGTGCTGGCAGACAACAAAGGCGTATCGCTGGAAATCGGCGGCTTCGTGCAGTTCGACGCCATTCACGACTTCCACCGCACGTCCAACCACGACGCGTTCCAGCCCAGTTCCATCCTCATTCCCAACGATCACAAAACGAGCACTTCCTACTCCATCCGTCAAACCCGTTTCAACTTCATCGGCACCATTCCCATCGGGAAAAATTCACTGAAAACCATCCTCGAATTCGATCTCTTCAACCCCGACGGTTCCTCCGTTCCCCGCCTCCGACACGCCTGGGGCGAATACGGCCGCTTCGGCGCAGGACAGTATTGGTCCAACTTCATGGACATCGACGTGTTCCCCAACACGCTCGATTATTATGGTCCGAATTCGATGGTTTTCACCCGGCAGGTGCAGGTGCGATACACGCAACCGGTAGGTGAGCATACGAAAATCGCCGTCTCGCTGGAAAAACCCAGCGGCAACATCACCTTGCCCGCAGACAGCGGCTACGCCAGCCTGCAGCAGTTGCCAGACGCGGTGCTGAGCATCCGGCACGATTGGGGGACGGGCAACCACATCAAACTGGCCGGCGCCTTTCACCCGCTCACATACGAAACGCCCGCGCTCGACCGCAAAAGCGCGCCGGGCTGGGGCGTCAACCTCACCGGCGCGTTCCAGTTGCCGAACAAGGATAATTTCGTATACCAGGCCGCGTATGGCGAAGGGATCGCGAATTACCTAAACGACATCGGCGGCAACGGATACGATGCCATCTACCATTCTCCCGAAAAAAAGCTCAATACCGTACCGGCGCTCGGTTTGATGGGGTTCTACGACCATTGGTGGTCAGACAAATGGAGCAGCACCGTGGGATGGGCGTACCTGACGCTGAAACCCAAGGCCTATCAGCCTCCGGCGGATTTTAACTGGTCGCACTACGGCGTGGGCAACCTGCTGTGGTACCCCAACGGTTTCATGAAAGTAGGCATCGAATATCTATACGGTTACCGGAACAACATCGATAGTATGAACGCGGACAATCACCGCCTGCAGCTCTCCGCGATGTTCAAATTCTAAACCTCAAAAACGTGTAACAATGAAACGTTTGATAATGGGTCTGATGGCCGTTCTCCTCCTTCCGCTGGCCGCGCTGGCGCAAGATCTGAACGCGCTGCTGAAGGAAACGCATGCGAAGTTCGCCAACCTTCCCGGCGGCGCCAACGCGAACTACATTCCCTTCCTCGCCAACGTTCCTTCCAACCTTTTCGGCATTGCCATCGTAACGGCGGATGGAAAAGTGTATGAAGTGGGTGATTCGAAATACGAGTTCGGCATCGAATCCATTTCGAAAGCGTTCGTGCTCTGCAAGGCGATGATGGACGTGGGGCCAGACAGTATCATGCACGGCATCGGCGTCAACGCCACCGGCATGCCTTTCAATTCGGTGATCGCCATCGAGCTGGAAGGATATTCTCCGCAGAACCCGCTGGTGAACGCCGGCGCCATGGCGGCCAACAGCATGGTGAAGGGGCCGGATAAAGATGCGCAATGGCAGATCGTGCTGGATTACCTGGGAGCTATGGCCGGGCGGCCGCTGAAACTCATCGATGAACTGTATAAGTCCGAAGCCGCCACCAACCAGCACAACCGTGCCATCGCCATGCTGCTGGAGGCTTACGGGCATATGTGGGCCGACCCGCTCGACGCGTGCGACAGTTACACCAAACAATGTTCCGTGGGCGTTTCCGCCAAAGACCTCGCAGTCATGGCCGGCATGCTGGCCAACGGCGGCGTGAACCCGGTTACGCGTAAACGTTTGCTGAAAGCGGAATACGTACCGAAAGTTTTGGCGGCGATGTCTATGGAAGGATTATATACCACATCGGGGGAATGGCTGTACCAGGTGGGGCTTCCTGGCAAAAGCGGTGTAGGCGGCGGCGTGATCGCCGTGGCGCCGGGCAAAATGGCCATCGCGGCGTTCGCGCCCCCGCTGGACCCTGTCGGCAACAGCGTGAAGGCCATGGCGGCGATCCAGTATATATCCGAAAAACTCGATCTCAACCTGTACAAGTCAACTGCCAGAAAGGAGCAGTAACAAGGATATAGATGTGGGATTTGATGGAAAGACCCGCCAGGCGATCACTGTAGCCGGCGGGTCGATTATTTTGCGGAAGTATTTTATTGACGGAAGCGATCGCTTACCACGAGGTCTTTCCCCGCGCCTTCATATTTGTAGAAACCCTTGCCGCTCTTCACGCCCAGGTGCCCTGCGGTCACCATGTTCACCAGCAGCGGGCAGGGCGCGTATTTCGGTTGTCCCAATCCGTCGTGCAGCACGCGGAGGATGGAAAGGCACACATCGAGGCCGATGAAATCCGCCAGTTGCAGCGGGCCCATGGGGTGCGCCATGCCCAGTTTCATCACCGTATCGATGGATTCCACGCCCGCTACGCCTTCATACAGTGCAATGATGGCTTCGTTGATCATGGGCATGAGGATGCGGTTGGCCACGAAACCGGGATAGTCGTTCACGATACAGGGGACTTTGCCCAGTTTGAGCGACAGTTCCCGCACCGCGGCCGTGACGTCGGGTTCGGTGGCATACCCATTGATGATCTCTACGAGTTTCATCACGGGCACGGGGTTCATGAAGTGCATCCCGATCACTTTGCCGGGGCGCGAGGTGGCGGCGGCGATTTTGGTGATGGAGATGGAAGAGGTATTGGTGGCGAGAATGGTGCCGGGAGCGGTGTGCTGGTCGAGATCGCGGAAGATGCGGAGTTTCAGGTCCACATTTTCGGTGGCGGCTTCCACTACGAGCTCCACGCCTTTCACGCCGGCGGCCATATCGGTAAAGGTGTGAAGATTGGCGATGGTGCTTTGCTTCACGTCTTCCGTAATGATTTCCTTGGCGAGCTGGCGGTTGAGGTTGCGGACGATCGTGTCCAGGGCTTTATCGAGCGCGGGCTGCGCCACATCGATGAGGTGAACGGTGAAACCGTTTTGCGCAAACACGTGCGCAATGCCGTTTCCCATCGTGCCGGCGCCGATCACGGCTACTTTCTGCATAACGTACAATTTTGGTGAATGATGCGGCAATTTAGGAAAAAGCGCGCACCGGGCCGCGGGGGTTAGTTTTTCCTTTTAAAATCGCCCCGTTTCCAGGATTCGATGAACTGGGCCCAGGCCAGCGGGTTGAAGATGTTCTGCGGCGGCATCTGACCAGCGTAGTACAGCGATTGCTGCTGCTTCTGCATGAACACGTTATACGCTCCGCCCGCATCGATCGGCATGCCCTGCGCAATGGCGCGCAGCTTGGCCTGCTCGTTGTTTTTCCTGGCTATTTCGTACATATCGTTCGGAATATCCATGCTCACGAACAGTTTCTCGAATTCGCGGCGGGTAGGGTAAGGCTTGATGATGGTTTCTGTCAGGTACACCGTGTCTTCCGCCATGAGCTGGATCATGGAATAACGGTTGCCCGGCAGGTCGAGCGGGATTTTGTAGTCCTTCTTGCGGAAGCCTACGGCACTGAACTGCAGCGTATCCCCTTTAAACGCAACGATGGAAAAAACGCCCACGCTGTTGGAGATGGTGCCGCGGCCCTGGCCCTTCACGAGGATGCTCACCGCCGGTACGGCACGCAGGCTGTCTGCCGTCATGGTAATACCGGATATCTGTATGATGCTGTCCCTGAACGCTTTGAATTGCGCAGCGGAAAGTAAAGGCAAGCACACCAGGGAAAAAAGTATGACAAGATTTCTATACATGTGTAGGCACTAAGATACAGGAACTGACCCGCAATGTCCAATATAATAGCGACAAATTAAACCTCATTTATGGTTAACTTTGCAGATCGCAATCAAATTTAACAACATTTTATGATCACAAAAGAGAAGGTCCTCGAGGCGCTGTCGAATGTGGAAGAACCCGATCTGGGAAAGGATCTGGTGACCCTCAACATGGTGAAGGACATCGAGATCGAAGGAAATAAAGTTACGTTTACGGTGGTGCTCACCACGCCTGCGTGCCCGTTGAAGGAACTCATCCGCAACGCGTGCATCCATGCCATTCACCACCTCGTCAGCAAGGAAGCGGAAGTAGAAGTTAAAATGACTGCCAACGTCAGCTCCAACAGGAAAGACGGCAATACCCTGCTACCGAATGTCAAAAATATCATCATGGTCGCCTCCGGCAAAGGCGGCGTAGGCAAATCCACCGTAGCCGCCAACCTGGCGATCGCCCTGGCGCAGGACGGTGCCAAAGTAGGCCTCATGGACGCCGATATTTACGGCCCCAGCGTGCCCATCATGTTCGGCGTGCGCGGCCAGCGGCCGATGATGGTGAACGTCAACGGCAAAGGCATGATCGCCCCCATGGAAAAATACGGCATCCAGTTCATGTCTATCGGATTGCTGGTAGACGAAAAACAAGCCATCGTATGGCGCGGCCCCATGGCCAGCAGCGCCCTGAAACAATTCGTGAGCGACGTGCACTGGGGCGACCTGGATTACCTCGTGATCGACATGCCCCCCGGAACGGGCGACGTTCACATCACCCTCGTACAATCCGTGCCCGTAACCGGCGCCGTGATCGTGACCACCCCGCAAGACGTGGCCCTGGCAGACGCCAAGAAAGGCATCTCCATGTTCAGCTCCCCGCAGGTGAACGTGCCCATCATCGGCCTCGTGGAAAACATGGCGTACTTCACGCCCGCCGAACTGCCGGAAAACAAATATTACATCTTCGGGAAAGAAGGCGGCATGCGCCTCGCGGAAGAACTGGAAATCCCGTTCCTCGGCCAGATCCCGCTGGTCCAGAGCATCCGCGAAGGTGGCGACGACGGCGTTCCGGCCATTACCGGCACCGATCCCGTTACGCAGAAAGCCTTCACCGAATTCGCCGGCAATACCGCCCGCAATATCGCGATGCGCAATGCCAACATAGCGCCCACGAAGATCGTGGAGATCACGGAGCGCTAAGGCAACGAATGCTTCAACACCACTACACTCCCGGCGCCGAGGTCGTGAAGGGCCCGGCGCTCGGGGTTGAAGTGGATCGTGATGAACGAAAGCCACCCCAGCAGGCATTTCAACACATAACGCGCATATGCCGCCCAGATCGGGATCTTCTTACGGATATCGGCCGACCGGCGCACCCTGATACCGGTGACCCAGTTGCCGACCGTACACCCGATCGCCGTACACAGCGGTTCATACACGCCCCAGAGCGCCAGGAAAATGACGATATTGATCCATTCCGGCGCCCCCTCGCCCAGGCTGTCCAGCAACCGCGACGCCGGCAACATTAGCAGCACAATAAATAACAGGTCGATGAAAGAAGATTGAATGCGCTTGACCAGCGTGGGGAACGCAGGCTCCTGCCCTTCGGCAGGCATAACGGGAACGGTTGAGTCCATGGTATCGGGATTAATTGTCAAACAATATATCATAAATAATCATACTTATCAACATGTACGCCCCTAAACAAACACAGGAACACGATTTCGAAACCATTGCCGCCTTTATCCGCAAACACGCCTTCGCATTGCTGCTGAGCGTGCGCGACGGCGCTCCCTACGGCACCCACATCCCGGTAGAACTGGAAGAAAAGGGACCGGGCTCCTTCGTGCTGAGAGGCCACCTCGCCAACGCAAATCCCCAAACGGAAGATTTCAGCTCCGGGCAAACATTCCTCGCCGTTTTCACCGATCCCCACGCCTACATCTCCTCCTCCTGGTACGAAAAGGAGAAAATCCCCACCTGGAACTACATCGCCGTGCATATCTACGGCAAACTGCGCATCCTCTCGGAAGCGGAACTGGTCGAATCCCTCACCCGCCTGATGAACAAATACGAAGCCTCGTCCGAACATCCCGTCCGCATGGCCGACGTCCCGGAAAAAGCCATGCAGGCGAGTCTTAAAGCGATCACCGGCTTCGAAATGTCGCTGGATAAAATCGAGACGCGCTTCAAACTGAGCCAGAACCGCAACGACCGCGACTACGCCAATATCATCTCACATCTCAACGCCACGGGCGATACGCAGGCTGCGGAGATCGCGGAGGAAATGGCGAAAAGACGGCAGGCCGGACAGTAACCCGTCCAGCCCGCGCGCCTTCGTTTATGAGTGCAATAAAAAACTACAGGGTAAATACTTTCCCGCCGACCATCACGTCCTGCTTCGCTTCGTCGAACGTAGCGCGCAGCCCCGTGCGGTAAGCCGCCGTGCCCATGATGAGGGCGATGGAGTGGCTGTATGCCGCTTCGATAGGCGCGTTGGTTTTCAGGTCTTGCTTGCGCACGCAATCCATCCAGTTGCGGACGTGGGCGTTGGTGGTATCGTCTCCGCCGGTGTTGGCGCCCGCTTCCACGCCGGCCGCGGCCGCGAGGCTCATTTCGGGCAGCAGGTTCGCTTTCAGGCCCATCGCCGCCGCTTCTTTTTCGCGGAGGCCGCCGTTGGGGGAAATCTTGTTGGTGCTCATGTCAATCATCCCACCGTTGGAATAATACAGTTCTTTGGTACCGCCCGCTGAGTTATGGAAACGCGAGCTGTACACCACCTGGAAGCCCGACGAAGGATCGTTCTGCGGACCATATTCCAGAACCGCAGTGAGCGTATCCGCGTTGGTGCGCCCGTCTTTCCACTGATAAATGCCGCCGCCGGCCACTACGCTGCGCGGATGTTCGAGGCCGGAGAACCAATGCACGGTATCGATCTGGTGCGTCATCCACTGGCCGAAGATGCCGGAGGAATAAGGCCAGAAGAGGCGGTATTCGAGGTATTTGCGGGGGTCCCAGTTTTCTTTCGGGCGGGTGCAATGGAACCGCGCGAAGTCGACGTCGGCCTGGCGGATTTCGCTGACCAGGTCGGGCCGGCGCCAACGGCCGGGCTGGTTTACGTTCCAGGTCATTTCCACCATCGTGATGGGACCGAATTTGCCATCCTGGATGAATTTGGCCGCGGCATGGTACCCCGCGCCGCTGCGGCGCTGCGTGCCCACCTGGAACACGCGTTTGGAGGCTTTCACGGCCTTGAGCGCATTGCGGGCGTCTTCCATCGTTTCGGCGAAGGGCTTTTCGCAATACACGTCTTTCTTGTTATTCACGGCTTCGATGGTATGGAAGGCGTGCTGGAAATCGGCCGTGGCGATCATCACCGCGTCGAGGTCTTTGATCCGGTACAGTTCGTCGTTATTCACACAGGCCTGAACGGAGTGGCCGAACTTGCCTTCCAGTACGGATTTCCCTTCTTCCCGGCGGCGCTTCCAGATGTCGGAAACGGCTACGATGTCGAAATTCAGGTCTTTGTAATTGTTGAGGAAACAGGGCATGAGCGCCTGGCGGAAACGGTCGGAAAAGCCGACCACGCCCACGTTCACGCGGTCGTTCGCCCCCAGGATGCGGGCATAGCTGCTGGCCGGCATGCCCATGGCGCTGAGCGCCACGCCGGCGCCCCCCATCATGGAGAGTTTCAGGAATTCGCGGCGGTTCTTGTTGCTAATAGTCATAGTGGAATGATTTTATGATTGTTGCGTTGATTACTCGTAAGCTTCGGTCAGTTGTTGAGTGAGATATGCCAATGCGGGCCTGCATTCTTCCGGCATGTTCTTCCATCCGCACTCCATGGTGATGCGGCCTTTGTAACCCGCTTTCTTCAGCATGGCGAGATACGGCCTGAAATCCTGGCCCGCCGTGCCCGGGGCACGCCGTCCCTCCTTTTCCGCGATGTGGCAATGCACCAGGTACGGCGCCGCGGCGAGGATCGATGCGGGATCTTCCCCTTCGCGCAGCATGTGGTAAATATCCACCGTTACCCGGAAATTGGGATGGTTGACGGATTTGGCGATGTGGGTGACGATGGAAAGACTATTGATGAAGTTATCTTCTGTCTTGTTGAGATTCTCCATGGCGATGATGCGGTCGTATTTCTTCGCCACATCGGCCATTTTCCGGGAAATAGCGATCAGCTCCCGCAATGCGGTGGCCGAATCCTGCCCTTCCATCAATTTCCGCGCGCCGGCCGAACCGAACACGATGATCTTCACGCCTGCTTCCCGGGCGCGCTGCATGAGGGTATCTACATACCCGAGAATTTCCTTTTCGTTGGCTTCCGGGCCCGTGAGCCGGATGGTGCCGGGAAGGAAGAGGTTGCAGGTGACAAGGTCGAGCTTCATGGCCCGGATCCTGCCCAGAAACCGGTGATAGGCCGTGTCGGGGACAGACGGGGCGAACAGCTTCCGGGCGCCTTCCTCGATATGCGCAAACCCGGCCGCAGCAAGGAGACTGTCGTTCTCCAAAGACGTAGCCACGCCTATTTTCGGCAACCCGCGCTTTTGTGCATTCGATTGCATAAAAGGCAGGCAAAGGAGGAGGGCGAACAGTAATTTTTGATAAAGTTTCATGGAAATCAGTTTTTCGACAATCGTGGACCGGGGAAAAATTAAGAAGGAAAATCGGAAAATCAAAATCAGGAATTGACAAAAATGCCGGAAATTCGCGCTAACACTGAAAACATATTATGAATAGACAGGAATTGGTGCAGCTCATCAGGGACAGGAAATCTTACTTATGTATCGGTCTGGATACGGACATGCAGAAGATTCCCAAACACCTGCATTCCCACCCCGACCCGATGTTCGCCTTCAACAAAGCCATCATCGACGCCACGCAAGACCTTTGCGTCGCCTACAAGATCAACACCGCATTTTACGAGTGCCAGGGCATCCGCGGATGGGAAAGCCTCCAGCGCACCATCGAGTATATTCCCAAAACCGTTTTCACCATCGCCGACGCCAAACGCGGCGATATCGGTAACACCTCTGCCTACTACGCCAAAACCTTTTACGAAACCTACGGCTTCGACTCCGTGACCGTAGCGCCGTACATGGGCCGCGACAGCGTGGAGCCCTTCCTCGGTTTCAGCGACAAATTCGCCATCGTGCTCGGCCTCACCAGCAACGCCGGCAGTGCCGACTTCCAGCTGCAACCCGCCGGCGACGGCCTGCTGTACGAAAAAGTGCTGCGCACCTGCGCATCCTGGGGCACCCCGGACAATATGATGTTCGTAGTGGGCGCCACGCAGGCAGATTCCGTAGCCGCCATCCGCAAGATCGTACCAGATCACTTCCTCCTCGTGCCCGGTGTGGGCGCGCAGGGCGGCAGCCTCAAGGATATTTCCGAAAAGGGGATGAACGGTGATGTAGGGTTGCTGGTAAATGCCAGTCGCGCCGTGATCTACGCCGGTAACGACGAGAAGTTCGCGGAAGACGCGCGCGCCGCGGCACAGGCCCTTCAGGCGGAAATGGCGACTTACCTGTAAGTCGAACCCGGTAAAAGTTATTGGAAATCATAGTGAAACGCTCCCGGCCGGGGGCGTTTCCGTTTTTTGGGCAAGCTTATTTGAAAACGCAGTTGCGGGCCGTCCACCAGGGCTTGATGTTGAACCGGAGGCGGCCCGTCGCCACGGCGGAGTCCGCCATTACCATCTTTACCGCATCCAGGCTGTCGGCCGCTTTCAGGACATATATCCCCCGCAAATCTTCATATTCCGCAAACGCGCCGGCCAGCATCATTTTGCCTTCGCGGGTGAGGTTGCGGATGTGGAGCACGTGCGCTTCGTCTATCAACGCGGCAGACGCGGGGTCTTGCTGCATATGGTCGCCGTTCCGGAAAAAAACCATCCAATACTGCTGCACGATGGCGGCCTGTGCCAGGGAATCCGCCGGGGCGGGCAGAATCGTCACCGTTCCTTCCGGCTTATGTTTCAGCCGGGAAGAAAAACTGGCGATCACGAACGTCAGGAAAACGCCCAGCAGGAACACAGGTATCAATTTGGCCATAAGCGACAGATTTGCCGGCCGAAGGTACAACTTTGACGTAATTCCGTAAATTCGGAGATACAGCAAAAATCTAACACCATGCACCAGGACTTATTCCAATCGCCCGATTATTACGCCATCGACGAATTGTTGACAGACGAACACCGCCTCGTGCGCACCGCAGTGCGCGACTGGGTGAAGAAAGAGATCAGCCCGATCATCGACGATTGCTGCCAGCGGGCGGAGTTCCCTCATCATATTCTCCGGCCGCTGGGCGCCCTCGGCTGCTTCGGCCCCACGATCCCCGCGGAGTACGGTGGCGGCGGGATGGACCATATTTCCTACGGCCTCATGATGCAGGAGCTGGAGCGCGGTGACAGCGGCATCCGTTCTACGGCGTCCGTACAGGGTTCCCTGGTCATGTACCCCATTTTTGCGTTCGGCAGCGAAGAACAGAAAAAGCGTTTCCTGCCGCGCCTGGCCAGCGGGGAAATGATGGGCTGCTTCGGGCTCACGGAGCCGGATTTCGGCTCCAATCCAGCGGGAATGCTGACTTACTTCGATGACGACGGCGACCATATATTACTGAACGGCGCGAAGATGTGGATTTCCAATGCCCCCTTCGCCGACATTGCCCTGGTTTGGGCGAAAGATCCCGAAGGCAAGGTGCGCGGCGTGATCGTGGAGCGCGGGATGGAAGGGTTTTCGACCCCGGAAACCAAAGGCAAATGGAGCCTCCGGGCCAGTGCCACCGGCGAATTGGTGCTCGACAACGTCCGCATCCCGAAAGCTAACCTGCTGCCCGAAGCCCGTGGGCTGAGGGCGCCCTCTCCTGCCTGTCGTCTGCCCGTTACGGCATCGCCTGGGGCGCCATCGGCGCGGCGATGGATTGTTACGACACTGCGCTCCGCTACGCGAAAGAGCGCGTACAGTTCGGCCGCCCCATCGCCGGGTTCCAGCTGATCCAGAAAAAACTGGCGGAAATGATCACCGATATCACCAAGGCACAACTCCTCAACTGGCGCCTCGGCATGCTCCGCAACGCCGGTAAAGACACAGCCGAACAAATCTCCATGGCCAAGCGCAACGCCTGCGAAACCGCGACGCGCATCGCCCGGGAGGCGCGGCAGATCCTCGGCGCCATGGGCATCAGCGGCGAATATCCCATCATGCGCCACATGATGAACCTCGAAAGCGTCATCACCTACGAAGGCACGCACGAAGTGCACCTCCTCATCACCGGCATGGATATCACCGGCCTGAATGCTTTCTCATGACGTTTTATTATTTTGGCCGCATGAAGGGAATTTTTCTGGCCGGATGCCTCCTGGCCTCCATCCACGTAGCCGCGCAACAGACCGTTACCATCTCCGGGAAAGCACAAGGCACCTATTACATCGTGAAATATCTCGGGAAAGACACCACTTCGCTCAAACCCGGAATAGAATCCCTGTTCCGGCAGATCGACCGCTCCCTTTCGCTCTACCAGCCCGGGTCGCTCATCAACCGGTTTAACGAAGGCGAAAAAGTAGTAATGGATGCCTACATGCGCCCCGTGGTCCGGAAGGCGCAGGAAGTGAGCCGTATCACCGACGGATTGTTCGACATTACCGTGAAACCGCTCGTAGACCTTTGGGGCTTCGGCGTGGTGCGGCATAAAAAGGGGCGCCCGTCGGATGCGGATATCCAGCAAACGCTTAAACGGGTGGGTTATGAAAAACTTATCATCCGCGCCAAATACCTGCTGAAAAAACAGCCTGGTGTAGAAATCGACTGTAACGGTATCGCGCAGGGATATACCACCGATGTGATCGCTAAATTTCTGCAGTCGCGCGGGATCAGGAATTACCTGGTAGACGTGGGCGGAGAACTGGCGGCGAAAGGCCACAACGATAAAAACCAGCCCTGGAGCGTGGGGATAGAGCGGAAAGACGGGAACGCGGGGAACGGGGCGCTGCTGCATTTGAGCGATCGCGCGGTGGCCACCAGCGGTAATTATCAACGGTTTTTCGACGAAGGAGGCACCCGTTTCGCCCATACCATCCACCCCAAAACCGGCGAAGCCGTCCACAACAACATCATCACCGTCACCGTTACCGCACCCGATGCCATGACGGCCGATGCTTACGACAATGCGCTCATCCTCCTCGGCGTGGAAAATGGCCTGGAATTCATCCGCCAACACCCGAAACTTAAGCTGGAAGCGTTTTTCATTTATAAAGATACCGACGGTACCATCCGCGAAAAATATTCCGAAGGCTTCTTCAGCGAGCCATAGCGGCAAAAAAATGGGGCCGCCCAAATTGGCGGCCCCTCCACTTCACATGTTCCGTTAAATTGGTGGTCCTTATTACTGGATATGGAACTTCAAACCTATGTTGGCCTGTACCGTGTTGAAATTCTTGATTTCGAACTGTTTGTACGGCGCATAATTATATTGCACGCTGGCGTTGAACATAAACGGTGAATATTTCCCGAAAGGCACGTTCACGCCCACTTCCGGGCTCACCTGGAACGCCCATTTATTTTCTTTCTCCACGAATTCGCCCCAGTATTTCTCGTAATTCATGTTGGCGGTACCGATCCCCAGGCCTGCATACGGCAGCACGGCCGCGTCTGGCTTGGTGAATGTGTATTGCACGGTAGCGAGGATGGGAATGGTTTGCAGCGTGCGCGTTTGCACGGCGGAAATGTCTTCGCCTTTGCCGGGATACACGGCACGCGGCACCCTTTCATAAAAATCCCCGAAACCGGTTTTCAAACCCACTGCCAGCTGATCGTTCAGGTGATATTGCACACCTACGTTCCAGCCACGGAAACTTGTCTTGTCAGCATAATCTTTCAGCGAGCCCAGCGGCTGCGCGATGGAATAATTGACGTTAACGGAAAGGGGCGGACGGCTCTGTGCCTGGGCGGCAACGGCGCCGCCGGCGATCAATGCCAGGCCCATTATGATGGTTTTAATACTTTTCATGACTTGTCGATTTTAACTTTACCTGTCTGTTACAAAATCCCACTCGTTTAGTTGGTGGTTTTCAGATACTGACTCTGGTCGAAAACGGCTTTCACCATGGATTCGACGTTGTTGCCGTTCCAAACGCCGGAACCGCGCAGCATGACGTTCCAGATGGCCGTCAACTTGTTGCCTTCGCCGGTTTTGGCGTTCTTCAGATCGAGCAGGTCTACCGCAACGGATTTCTCGTTATAGCGGAAAACGTTGTAGTAACTGGGGAACCAGTATCCCCATCCGGGATAGCCCCAGTAACCGGTGTCCCAGTAACCTGGCCATCCGGCCCAGTAACCCGGGTTGTATCCGATGGAAGTAGTGGTATTGTCGATGCGGCTAACGTTCATGGCGAGGTCAGGTTTCGCCGCTTTGTCTACCAGCGTATATCCGCGGGCCTGCATCTGTGATTTGAGTTGGGCTAACAGCTGCTGGTCGTACTGGGTCAATTCTTTTTTGGAGCCCTCCCTGTTGCTGATCACCGCAACGGAGTCCACTATACTGAACGTTTTGAATGTGGTGAAATCAGCCTTTTCGTCGTAGTTGGTCACGTAAATGCGCGACTCTTCCGCAGTCATATCGTTCAGCGGCTCTTTACGGCAACTGCTGACCAACACTACGAAAGCGGCAAGCGCACTTAACATCAGTCCTGTTCTTTTCATATGCTTTCGATTTTATTTCCTTATAGTATGCTAAAAATGACCGGCGATGCAGCCCATCCTATCTTCAGGCGGGCACGCATCTTCATTCATCACATCTATCAACAGCACGTTCCGGCCTGTTTCCTATTCAAACGCTATAGACGCGTGAATGTTACCGGCCGTTTACCAGAAAAACGTTAAAGTTGACTAAAGGAAATGTTAAAGCAAAGCCGCCATGGTGGCGGCTTGCATAAATATTTTCGATGATATGAAAACGAGATGGGATATTACTGTTGTTGCTGGATCGCAGCGCTGGAAAGGATTCCGCGGCTAAGAAGGGCTTCGCGCAATTGTTCGGGTGATTGGAAGTGGATGGATTCGATCCCGAATGCTTCCGCGCCTTTCACATTGCGGAGATTATCGTCGATAAAGATGGCCTGGCTTTTGTCGATCGCGTGGCGGTCTGTAAGCAACTGATAAAATGCCGCATGGGGTTTGCGCATTTTTTCCCGGCCAGACACCACGATCCCGTCGAACCACTGCAACCAGGGGTATTCTATCAGCGCGATGGGAAATGTTTCGTTAGACCAGTTGGTGAGTGCGTATAATTTATATTGGCCGCTTTCCTTCAGTTCTTTCAGTATCTCCACCGTACCGGGAATATCGCCGCCCAGCATTTCCTTCCACCTGCCGTAGAACGCGCGGATCTGCGCTTCGAACGCCGGGTGTTCCGCTACGAGCAGTTCCGTACCGTCTTGCAGGCTGCGGCCTTCGTCCTGCATCTCGTTCCAGTCGGATGTGCAGATATTTTCCAGGAAGTAATCCGTTTCTTCCGGCGTTTTGAAAACTTTATTGTACAGGTAGCGCGGGTTCCAGTCTACCAGTACGGCGCCGAGATCGAATATAACGGATTGATACTTTTGGTTTTTCATGTAGTAAATGTATGACGGCAAAATCCGCCGCGCAAGGTTTATATCACATTTTTTTTGAAATTGTCAATCGTTGTTGTTGTCGGGCGAGCCGAGCAATGCTTCGGCGGCATCGTCGAGCAATTGCAGGTCTACCGAATCGCTCCCGGCGATGCCTTCGATGGAGCCTTTGATGTGGGCCGCATTGAGCAATACTTTTTCCAGTTGTTTTTCGCGGGCTTTCCATAGTTTTTCCATGGCTTCGCGTTCTTTCTGGATGGATATTTTCATGGACCGGAACCCTTCGCGGATGGCGCTCCATTGCTCGGCGAACTCGCCGCTGGTGAGGTAATGGTAGAGCAGGTGCATCTTGTCGCCTTTGTTCTCCTGCGTTTTGGCGGCGTTGTAGACTTTGAGGATGGCGTCGCGCAGCACGAACGTGAGGCTTTTCACTTCGTGGAAAGTGCAAACCCATACGCCTTCCTTTTCGCCGAAGCGGTCCATGTCTTTGGGAAGCGCCTGGGTTACCAGCACGGCCACGTCTGCGCCCTGGGAGCGCATGTCTGCCTTCAGCTTTTCGATCCATTCGCGGGAGAAGTCTTTCGTGCGCTTGGATTCATAAATGATCCTTCCGCACTCCTGGCCAAACTGGTTGCGGACGGTCTGGATGCAATCCGCCCCTCTTACGCCTTTGCCGACTTCGCTCACTTCATCGAACGGGAATGCGGCGCGCAGCATTTCTTCCAGCGCCAGTTCCTGCACTTCGCCCTGGAGCTGCATGGAGCCCTGTTCGGCTTTCCGGCGCATCTCTTCGGCGAGGCGGCGCTGATCGTCGAGCTGCTTTTCCATTTCCTTCAGGCGCAGCTGGTATTCGGTTTCGCGGATATTATTGCGTTCGCTTTCTTCCCGGCGGATCTGTTCGGCGATATGGTTCCGTTCTTCGATGATTTTTTTCTGGAGGATGAGGTCGAGCTCCTGTTCGCGGTTCTGGAGCTCCTGTGTTTTGCGGAGAAAGTCCAATTCCTGGAGGCGCGCCTGTTTCAGCTTTTCTTCGTTGGCCATTTGCGCTTCGCGCATGAGGCGGAGCTGGTTTTCGTAATCGGCCGACACGTTTTTGCGGATCTGTTCGCCCAGGGCTTCCTGCATTTTGGCTTTTTCGGCCTGGAGGCGGTTATGCAATTCATCTTCCTGCCGCTGCTTGTCTTGCGAGACTTGCTGGCGTTCCAAAACGATTTGCAGTTTGGCCTGTTCTATTTCTGATTTCTGGGCTTCGAGGGCCTCCACGCGCTTGCGCCACTCGGTCTCCATTTTTCCGCGGAGGTCTTTCTTGATTTCGGCCGCCATGGCGTCTTCCATGACAAACAGGTGTCCGCAGTTCGGGCAGTTGATGTTCGTTCCCATATTTCACATGATTTGGCCTGCGGTCAAATTACAGGCGCTGGTGCGCATTGTATCTGCGCAGTGGTAAAGGTAGCCGATTTTTGGTGACGGTGGTGCATGAAAAAAGGAGTTACTTCTCACGAAATAACTCCTTTTCAGGACGGTGTGCGGAGGAAGAGATTCGAACTCTCACACCCTTTCGGGCTCTACCACCTCAAAGTAGCGCGTCTACCAATTTCGCCACCTCCGCGTTTGTCGGGGTCGCAAAAGTAAATTCTTTTTTGATAATTGCATCATCCGGCCTCTGAAATTTGGAAAAATATATTCCTAAACCATACCGGCAATTTCTTTCAATGCTTAATGATAATGAAATCTACATTGAAGAATATGAAGCCGCTTTTCTCTTACAGCATACACCAGCCTGTGTTCGTCTGTAATACGGCGACTCCAGAAGCCCGCTAAATCTCCTTTCAGCGGTTCAGGTTTACCCAATCCTTTAAACGGTGAACGCAGCGTGTCTTTTATGAGATCATTAATCCGCTGCAGGATTTTTTTGTCTTGGTTTTGCCAATAAAGATAATCTTCCCATGCATGGGTTTGCCACGCTAACTCCATAACTACTTTTCTATAAGTTTACGTTTAACGGATTTTCCTTTATTCATTTCCGTTATTGCTTCTTCTAGTCTTTTACGGTTAGCTTGGGTACTTGTCAAATGTAACGTTTCCTGCAATGCGTTGTATTCATCGAGGTCCATAACCACAACATTTTTCCCTTGTGATCTGGCTACTACAACAATCTCCCTGTCATTATTCACTGCGTTGAGATTTTCGGTGAGATTGCTACGGAATTCGGAATAGTTAACAACTCGCATAAGTACGTATTTAAGTACAAATATACGTACAAATAATAAATATGCCGGCATAAAAAAAGCACCGGCTGAATGTTCTGCCGGTGCTTTTAGTGCGGAGGAAGAGATTCGAACTCTCACACCCTTTCGGGCTCTACCACCTCAAAGTAGCGCGTCTACCAATTTCGCCACCTCCGCGTTGGGGTTGCAAAAATAAAGCCTTTTCACAAATATCCAAATAAAATTATTTCCTAAGCCAGATCCGGAAGGTGGTCCCCTTGTTCATTTCCGACGATTTCACCGTCAGCCGCCCCTTGTGATAATCCTGGATGATGCGCCTGGCAAGGGAAAGGCCCAGGCCCCACCCTCTTTTCTTGGTGCTGAAACCCGGGTGGAACACCTTTTCCTGCAGCCGCTTCGGGATGCCTTTGCCGGTATCGCTTACATCAATAATAAGGTGGGCGGAATGGTTTTCGATGAGCACCTGGATATCGCCTTTCCCTTCCATGGCGTCCAGCGCATTTTTCAGGAGGTTTTCCAGGACCCAGTCGAACAAAGTGGGCGAAATCATCGCCGTAACTTCCTGCTCGGCCGTTTGCAGCGAAAAATTGACTTTCTGGGGCGCCCGCTTCTTGATATATGCCATCACGGACGCCACCTGCTCTACCACATTCCGCTCTTCCAGGTTGGGGACGCTTCCGATCTTGGAAAACCGGTCGGTAATCAGCTTCAGGCGGTCCACATCCTTGGCCAGTTCCGCGGCGAGAGGGCGCACTTCGGCCGTTTCCTTCAGGATTTCCACCCAGGCCTCCATGGAAGACAGCGGCGTGCCCAGCTGGTGGGCGGTTTCCTTGGCCATGCCCACCCAAACCTGGTTCTGGACGGCCCGGTTGGTGGACGACAGCGCGAAGAGCGTCAGCGCAATGAACAGTGCCACCACCAGCAGCTGGATATAGGGATAATACCGCACCTGCCGCAGGATGAGGGAGTCTCCATAATAAATGTAGTTGTTGGAATGCGAATCCACCGCCATGATGAACGGCGGGTGCTGCCGCCGGAAATCCTCCAGCTGGCGGGCCAGGTACCCCGGATCGCGCAGGATCTGCGCGGAATCGAGGTTCGCATGGTCTTTGATCCGGCCCTGCTCGTCTGTGAGGATCAGCGGGATCGTAGTGTTGGTCGTCACGATCTGCACGGCCAGGTTGATGTTCGCGTCGGAGGGCGACTGCAGCAATTCCTGGTTCGCCTCCACCCAGGTGGCCACTTTCTTCGTTTCCTCCTGCCGTATTTTTTCGGACAGGTTGTTGACGAACCAGATGGTGGTGATGATAATGGCGGCCGCCACGGCGATCAGCGAAAATTTCCAGCCGATAATTTGTTTAAACATCAGGATTTGAATAATGACGGCCCGCAAGCCGTTAACAATAAACTAATTTAGTAATATTTGGAGGCTTTGTTGCATATTTGCAACGCTAAAAAAATTCTGAAAAGCCAAAACTTACGTCTTTTGTCAATGCTGCCAACGGTCGCGGTCGTTATCCTCAACTGGAACGGAAAGGGATTCCTCGAGAAGTTCCTGCCCTCCGTGTGCGCGTCTGTGTACGACGGGCAGCTGGACATTTACCTGGCCGACAATGCCTCCACAGACGATAGCGTGGCTTTTACCGAACAGCATTTCCCTGCGGTAAAGATCATCCGAAATGCTTCCAACAGCGGTTTCGCAGGCGGATATAACGAGGCTTTACAGCATGTGAAGGCCGATATTTTCGTATTGCTGAACCAGGACGTGGAAGTGGAGCCCAACTGGATAGGGCCCGTGGTGAAGCATATGCTGGCCAATCCGGACATGGCGGCCTGCCAGCCCAAGCTGCGCGCCTGGGCCGAGCGGGACAGTTTCGAATATGCCGGAGCGGCGGGTGGCTGGATGGACATCCTGGGGTATACTTTCTGCCGCGGGCGCATCCTGTATACCACGGAGAAAGACAACGGGCAGTACGATACGCCGCAAGACATCTTCTGGGCCAGCGGTGCGGCGCTTTTCATCCGGTCTTCGGCGTTTTTCGAGGCCGGGGGGTTCGATCCCTACTTTTTTGCGCATATGGAGGAGGTGGACCTTTGCTGGCGGCTGCAGCGGGCGGGCTACCGGATCGGGTATTGCCCGGATTCGGTGGTGTACCATGTGGGCGGCGGGAGCCTTCCGCAGGGGAATCCGCGGAAGCTGTACCTCAATTTCCGCAACAACCTTATCATGCTGCGCAAGAACCTCCATTTCCAGGAGCAATGGATCATTCTCACGCAGCGCCTGGCGCTCGACATGATGGCCGCCGCCAAGAGCCTCGTTTCCGGCAAACCGAAAGATATGACCGCCATCTTCCGCGCTTACCGCGATTATTACCGCTGGCGCCGCGAAGTGGACCAAAACCAGCCCGATACCCTCCCCCGCAAGCGGCTGTTCGACCTGCAGGGCGTATTCCACGGCATCATGATCTGGCGCTACTACTTCCTGAACCGCAGGAAGTTCTCCGAATTATCGAAGTCTGGGAAGAAATAAACGGGTTATTTGGACTTTGCCGATTTACTTTGTAAGTTTGCACAGCGAAAAAAATGTATATGGAGCATACAGTTGAAAATAAGAATGACTTCACCCGCGACTGGGTATCTTCCTCCCGTTTCCTGTTTTACCTGAAACTGGCTTGTGTACTGGGTTTTGTGCTGGGCGGCTGCTACAAGCTGTCTGAGCATCGTTACAAAAAACCGAAAGTGCATGTAAACGAAAGCTCCCTTTACAACCCGAAATACAAATAATCTCCGGATGTAAAATATTTAAAGCCGTACTGAAAAGTGCGGCTTTTTTTGTGCCGCTTCCCCTCCTTTTTCCCCGTTCCGCAGGATGATTTTCGTCAGTTTTCCCCATCCCGCTTCCCATCCCGCAAAACAATCGTTATTTACCCTTACTTCCAGTGATATTCCTGCCGGATTACATGGTTTGGACTTGATTGACAGCAGCAGATCACGATAGGAATTAAAATTCCGGCTGGATTACATAGGTTGACTTGAATAATAGCAGCAGATCGCTGTAAGAAGTAAAATTTCCTGCCGGATTACGTAGGTTGAACCTGAATGATAGCCGCAGATCACGATATGAAGTAAAATTCCTACCAGGTCACATGGTTTGAACCTGAATGATAGCAGCAGATCACGATACGAAGTAAATTTCTTGCCGGGATTACATGGGTTGAACTTGCATGATAGCAGCAGATCGCGATTTAAAGTAAAATTCCTGCCGGATTACGTGGTTTGAACTTGAATGAAAGCAGCAGATCGCGAAAGGAAAATGAAAGATGAAAATCGGGTAGATGGAAGCTGAAAGGAATAAACCGGCAGATGGAAGCAGGATCCATCAACTGTACCATCAAATCAGCCCCAAACAGCCGCCAAAACAGCTATCGTACGCATCACCTGCCTGTACTTACAAAACGCTTACAAACAAGCCGCTACACATCTAAAATCGAAAGGAAACCCATCCACCGGCTGAACATGCTTAAAAACCGGCGGAACCGCCTGAGAAAGAAAGGATTACATCCAACAAAAAAGCCTGACTGCTATGCAATCAGGCTTCTGTTTTCTGAGCGGAAGACCGGGCTCGAACCGGCCACCCCGACCTTGGCAAGGTCGTGCTCTACCAAATGAGCTACTTCCGCTTGTCCGTTTTGGGATTGCAAAAATAGGAAAGAGTTTGAATTCAGCAAATAATATTCTCAAAAAACTTGAAAAAAATTTTCCGCTGTGCAGTCGAAAACTTTGTAGCCCGCGCCCATACTGCAAATGCGCGCTTACCGTTATTAAAGAAATTGATTTATCATTGTACAATCCTTAGATTGCGAGACCATTCTTCTATGCATAAATCCATTCCGGCCGTATGCTTCCTTTCACTGTTGTTCGCCTGCAACAACAAACCCAGGGAAGCTAAGGCCCCTGTTCAACAGGCAGAAACCATATCACGGCCAGATAATTTCGCGGAAGACCTCGCCTTCCTGCGCGATTTTACATCGCCGGCCATTTTGAAAGACAGCACCAGTAAGTCTTCCATCGCCATCGTGAGCGCCTGGCAAGGGCGTGTCGTCACTTCTACCGTGGCCGACGACGGACGTAGTTTCGGATGGCTCAATTACGCCACCATCGAAAACGGCAAGCAATATCATTTCAGCACTTTTGGTGGAGAAGACCGGCTGCTGCTCGGCCCGTCGCCCGACAGCGCCCTTCAATTCCCCGCGCATGGATCCGCCGATTCGGCAACCGCCACCGTCATTCCCGATCCGCTGCGCGATTCCGCCGTTTTGCGGCAGGTTTCCTCCGCCAAAGGCGTTACCGTCTACGAAGGCAATATCAACCTCCCCAGCGCGAAAGGGACCATTTTAAACGCCGGTATTTCCCGCACCATTTCGCTCCTTTCCCGCCGCGACCTACACAATTATCTCGGCGCAGACATCCACCGGAGCGTGCATGCCGTGGGGTTCCATACAGACAATATCATCGTCAACACCGGCACCCATCGCTGGGATACGGCTTTCGGCACCACGGCGATCCGCGTCCGCGGCATATTCCCCGTCAGCGCCAATTCCATCGCCATCATCCCACTAAAGCCCGGCGGCAACGTTAGTTCCGCAGCACCTTTGCCCAAAGAGCGTTTCGTGGTAAAGAACAACGTCGCGTTTTTCAGGGCCGACGGAAATTTCGAAGCGGAACTTGGAGTAAAACAGGCTGCGGCGTTGAATTTCATGGGTATCTACGATCCGGAGCGCGGTGTGTTGACCGTTATCCAGTTCACCATGCCACGCCAGGCGCAGCTCTACCTCGGCGAAACCGCAACAGATGCGCGCGCGGAAGTTTTCCGCATCCGCAACAACGGGCCCGGCGATACCAATGCCCCCGGCCGTTTCCTGGAAATACAAAGCTCCTCGCCGGCCGCATTGCTGAAGCCCAAAGGCAGGATGCAGCACTTCCACCGCACCATCCACCTGGAAGGTAGCGAGAAGCATCTCGGCGAGATCACGAAGAAAATATTCGGCGTTACGCTGAAAGAAATTACGGCCGCGCTCCCCTGATCAAAGTTGTTTGATCTCGAGGTTGTAGATATCGCGCAGCCGGAGCAAAGTGAGGTCCAGACTGGCTTTGGGGATGCCGATCTCCATGCTGCAGAACAGCTGGATATCCTGTTGCAAAATGGTGCAGTTATTCTGCTTCACCACCATCATCACATCGTTGAGGATCGTATAGTCGAATATCAGCTGGAACCGCGCTTCCACGTTTTTCTGAATGGCCGGCACCAGTTGCAGCACCAGCGCGCAGCTCATTTTGTAGGCGTTGATCAGCCCGGGCACCCCGAGCAATGTGCCCCCGAAATACCGTACCACAACCACCAGCACGTCTGTCAGCTGTTTGCTGTCGATCTGCCCGAGAATGGGTTTCCCGGCCGATCCTGCCGGCTCGCCGTCGTCTACCGCGCGGAACTGGAGGCCGTCGGTCCCCAACCTGTATGCGTAGCAGTGATGCGTGGCTTTGGGGTGTTCCTTCTTCACTTCCTGCAGGCATTCTTTGACCTGTTCGGCATTTTTTACCGGGAAGGCGTATGCGAGGAATTTGCTTCCGCGGTCTTTGAATTCTGCTGTTGACTTCTTCTCAATCGTATAGTAAACGTTCATTTCCTGGGTTTAATGCTCGGCGGGAACGAAGATGTCGATCCGGTCGCCGGCGATGTGGTTGCTTTCGAGCATGCGGGCATTTTTGAGCACGGGCGCGGAAAGGCCGCCGCCCAATGCCGTTTGCCCGGTGATGATGCGGGCCTCGTCCCAATGCCCGCCGCTGATGAATTGCTGCAAGAGTACGGCGCCGCCTTCCACGATCACGCTCAGCACGGATTCTCTGTGCAATTGCGCGAGCACCTGCGGCACGAGGGGTTGGGCGGTGTCGATCTCGGTGGATGTGAGGATGAGGGTGCGCACGGAACCGTCTTTCACATAATGGCTTCCCGGCACTTTATCCTGCAGGTCGAGCACGATGCGGACGGGCGATTTGCCCGGCCAGAGCCTGGCGGTGAGCCGCGGGTTATCCAGCAAAGCAGTTTGTGTTCCGACCATGATCCCCGCTTCCTCTGTTCTCCAGCGATGCACCAGCCGATCCGCAAACGGGTTTGAGATGCGAACGGGCTCGCGGTTGGCGGGGGCGATGTATCCGTCGGCCGATTGCGCCCATTTGAGGATCACGTAGGGCCGTTGTTGTTCGTGGAAGGTGAAAAAGCGCCGGTTGAGGTGGCGGCATTCCGATTCCAGTACGCCCAGGGTAACGTTGATGCCTGCGTTGCGGAGTTTTTCGATGCCTTTGCCGGCCACTTTCGAGAAGGCGTCGATACAGCCTATCACGACTTCCGGGATGTTCTGCGAAACCACGAGATCGGCGCAGGGCGGCGTTTTGCCGTGATGGGCGCAGGGCTCGAGGGAAACGTAGAGGGTAGACCGGGGGATCAGTTCCTGCAGTTCCGGCGGTACGGAGTTGACGCAGTTGACCTCGGCGTGGGGGCCTCCCCAATGGTGGTGATACCCTTCGCCGATGATGATGCCTTCATGCACGAGCACGGCACCCACCATGGGGTTGGGCGCGGCATGACCTGAGCCCTTGAGCGCCAGGTCGATGCAACGTCGCATAAAAAATTCGTGCGGGTGATGGTCTATCATTGCGTCGTAAATGAGATATTTGCAAAAATATCGTTTCAGCGGCGATTTTCCGCTGATTTGCCGTATAACATGACCATCCAATCCGCATTCGCAGACCTGACCAATGCCATCCGCCCCCTGTACGACGCCCGCGAAGCCGCCAACATCGCGCATTTGCTCATGGAGCACATCACGGGGCTTGGCAAGCTGGACCGCATCGTGCATAAGGATATGGACCTCCCGCCCCGGTGGGAATCGCAGTACCAGGAAGGCCTGGCGCAACTGCTTTCCGGCAGGCCCATCCAGCACATCACCGGCAAAAGCTGGTTTTACGGCATGGAGCTCATCGTGTCTGACCAGGTGCTCATCCCCCGGCCGGAAACGGAAGAACTGGTGGAATGGGTGCTGCTCGACCATCCCTCCCACCCCGCCCTCCGCCTGCTCGATATAGGCACCGGCAGCGGATGTATCCCCATCGCCCTGAAAAAACACTGGCCATCTGCCGATATCTGGGCCATGGACGTGAGCCCCGGCGCCCTGGAAATTGCGGCCCGCAACGCGCAAATGCAACACGCGCCCGTTAATTTCATCCGGCAGGATGTGCTCGACCCGCAGGCCGCCGCTCCCCTTCCCGCCCTCAACGTCATCGTCAGCAACCCGCCTTACATCCCCCAAAAGGAAAAAGCCGGCATGGACACCAACGTGCAGCAGTTCGAGCCGGCTACGGCGCTGTTCGTCCCCGACAACGATCCCCTGCTTTTCTACCGCCGCATCGGCCAACTGGCCCAGGAGCGCCTGGAACCCGGAGGCAGACTGTATTTCGAGATACATGAAGATTACGGGGAAGCGGTGAAGGCGGAGCTCCTCCATCAAAAGTTCACAGACGTCATCCTTAAAAAAGACATGTTCGGGAAAGACCGGATGGTGCGGGCCACGAAGGCATAAAAAAACTGCACCCGTTACGGATGCAGTTTATCATGGTTTGTAAGTTTCCTTTTCGTTTACCGCTTTGGCGCGTTTTGCGGCTTGGCGGTGCCCAGTACCGTTTTGGCACCCAGCTCCCGTGCGATCTGCATCACAGAAACCACGGCACTGATGGGCACGGATTCTTCCGCGTTGATGACGATGGTGGGGTCCACTTCGCCGGCGGGAATTTTAGAAGCGAGTGCGGCCTGCAGCTCGCTGAAGTTAACGGGGTTGGTGCCCACGAAATACTTCTGCCCCGCGTCTATGCTCACCACCACCGTTTGCTTGGCTTTGGTGTTGGAAGCGGCCTTCGGCAACGCCAGTTTGATGACGTTGGGATTGGCCAGGGTGGAGACGATGAGGAAGAACAGCAGCAGGATGAACAGGATATCGTTCAAAGCGCCGCTGTGCAATTCCGCATGTCTTTTATTTCGGCTCCGCAGGTTCATGATGCTTCAGTTTCAATTGAAAAATTAACGTTTAACCGGCTCCATCAGCACGTCGATGAACTCGGAGGAAGCGGCTTCCATCTTGTTCACCACTTTGTCTATCTGCGCCTGCAGGTAGCTGTAACCTACATACGCCACGAGGCCGATGATGAGCCCTGCTGCGGAGGTCACCATTTTCACGTAGATACCGCCGGCGATGGTGCTCAGCGTAATATCCGACGTCTGGGAGATGTTGAAAAACGTCTGGATCATCCCGGCGATGGTGCCCAAAAACCCGAACATCGGGGCGATGCCGGCGATGATGGACAGGATCACGAGGTTCTTTTCCATTTTATATACTTCCAGCTTGCCGACGTTCTCCATCGATTTCTCGATGCTGTCTACCGGTTTGCCGATCCGCTGGATGCCTTTATCGATCATCCGCGCGATGGGGCCCTGTGTGTTCTTGGAAAGCGAACGGGCGGCGGAAATGTTGTCGGAAGTGATGTGATCGCGGATCATCGGCATGAAATTGCTTTCGAGCTTGCCGGCGCGGGCGATGGTGAGATATCTTTCCACGAACACATAAATAGCGATCACGGAAAGCACCCCGAGCGGGATCATCAGCGGTCCGCCTTTCACGATCATATCCCACAGCTTCATTTCCTGCGCGGCGGTGGCGGCCCCTTGTGCGGCCGTGGCCACGGTGTCGGCCTTCGGCAACAGCAGCGAGTCCTGCATAAGCGTTACGAGTCCTAGCAACATGTATTAAATTTTCGTTCTTTTTTGTATTAACAAGGGATCAAAGTAATAATAAAAACGCATTCCCCGGCAATAAATTATACGGCGCGCTCCTCCCATACACGAGCGAGCTGGATGATCACATCAACGGCTTTCTCCATATCCTGCACGCTCACGAATTCGTGTTTGGAATGCAGCGCCATTTCACCGGTAAAGATGTTCGGGCAGGGAAGGCCCATGAACGAGAGCCGCGAACCGTCTGTCCCGCCGCGGATGCTCATTTTCAAAGGCTCCACACCGGCCCGGCGGATCGCTTCTTCAGCGTTGGCAGACACCTGCGGGAACTTGTCGAGCACCTCTTTCATGTTACGGTATTGTTCCTTCACCTGGAAAGTGCCCGTGGCACCGGGGTGTTTGGACACTACGTTCTCCATGATCTTGCGAAGATAAAACTCGTGCCCTTCCAGTTCCGCCGTCGTAAAATCGCGGATGATGAATTCGATCTCCGCCTTTTCCACGATCCCTTCGATGCGCACGGGATGAATGAACCCCTGGCGGTCTTCGGTGGTTTCCGGGCTGAGAATGTCTTTCGGCAACGAATGCAAAATCTCCGCAGCGATCTTGATGGCACTAACAAGTTTGCCTTTCGCCGCTCCCGGATGCGCGCTCACACCCTGGATGGTGATCTTGACACCGTCTGCCGAGAAAGTCTCGTCTTCCAGCGCGCCCAGTTCTCCCCCGTCGAGCGTATACCCGAATTCGGCGCCCAGCTTCTGCATATCAACATGCTGCACGCCCCTTCCCACTTCTTCGTCGGGCGTGAAGAGGATCCGGATTTTGCCATGCGGCACTTCCGGATGCTGGATGAAGTACTGCGCTGCGTCCATGATTTCAGCGACACCGGCCTTGTTATCCGCCCCCAGCAAGGTTTTGCCGCTGGCGGTGATGATATCGTCGCCGATCTTCTGCGAGAGGTACGGATGTTCCTTCACGGAGATGATCTGCGAGGGATCGTCGGGCAGGATGATGTCTTGCCCGTCGTATTTTTTATGTACGATGGGCTTCACGTCTTTCCCGGAGCAATCGGGCGCCGTGTCCATATGCGCGCAAAGGCAGATAACGGGCACCGGCTTTTCGGAAGTGGCGGGGATGGTGGCATATACATACCCATGCTCGTCCAGCTCGGCGTCTGCGATGCCGATTTGCTGCAATTCCTGTACCAATATGCGGCCCAGGTCTTTTTGCTTTTCGGTGGATGGGAATGTTTCGCTCTGCGGATCGGATTGGGTGTCTACCGTCACGTAGCGGAGGAAGCGTTCGGTGACGGAGTATGCATATTTCTTGTCCATATGGGAAGGGTCTAAAAAAGTGAAAGTAAAAAGCAGCGGACCACTTTTTACTTTCAGGAATTGTATGATGGAACGATCGTTGATTAAACGATCTCTACCAGTTCGATGTCGAAAACGAGGGGCTCGCCGGCGAGGGGATGGTTGGCATCCAGGGTGATGAATTCCTCTGTGATGGCTACCACCTTCACCGGGAATACCTGGCCCTGGGGGTTGCTCATCTGGAGGTCCATACCTACCTGGGGATTCAGGTCGGCCGGGATGTTCGCTTTGGGGAACTCCATGATCAGCTCGGGGCTTTTTGCGCCGTATGCTTCATCAACCGGGATGTTCAGCGTTCTTTTATCACCAGGCTTCATATCGATGACACCGTTGTCAAAACCCTTGATCACCATACCGGAGCCCACCTTGAACTCAAGCGGATCTCTGCCTTCGGAGGAGTCAAAAGTCTGGCCATTTTGTAACCGTCCGTGGTAGTGCACGCGAACGGTATCACCGGTCTTAACTTGTTGCATATAAATTTTTTAAAATAAGATAATAGAAGGTGAAGGTACGTTTTTTGTTTTTTATTTACGGAATGCCGCCTTATTTTGTTGATTTCAACCCGATTTCCGCATGACACGATTCGTGAAACTACTGATCCTCTGTTGCTTTCCCATGGCCGTTTGGGCGCAAGACGCGAACGTGCGCACCGGCGCACAGCGGACCGACGTTTACCTCCCCCTCCTGAAAGGCAAACGGGTGGGCATGCTCGTGAACCAGACCGCCATGATCAGCCCGAGCGTTCACCTGGTAGACTCGCTCCTGGCGCTCAAAGTCAATATCGTCAAGATTTTCAGTCCGGAGCATGGTTTCCGGGGGATGGCAGACGCCGGCGAGAAGGTCGGCAACAGCCGCGACGCGCGCACGGGCCTGCCGATCGTTTCCCTCTACGGCAAACACCGGCAGGCCGACGCGGCCGACCTGGCGGATGTGGACGTCCTTGTTTTTGACGTACAGGACGTGGGCACCCGGTTCTATACCTACATCTCCACCCTGCAGGAGCTCATGGAATCGGCCGCGAAATTTGGCAAGCCCCTCATCGTCCTCGACCGGCCCAATCCCAACGGCCATTATATCGACGGGCCCATCCTCGATACCGCCTTCCGCTCCTTCGTGGGCATGCAACCCATCCCCACCGTACATGGCATGACCGTGGCGGAATATGCGCAAATGCTTAACGGCGAAGGCTGGCTGGCGGGGAAAGTGCGCTGCCGGCTCACGGTAGTTCCCTGCGAAAACTACGACCATACAACCATGTACCAGCTGCCGGTGAAACCTTCGCCGAACCTGCCCAATATGCGGAGCATCTACCTGTACGCGTCTACCTGCCTTTTCGAGGGAACGGTTTTCAGCCTCGGCCGCGGAACGGACAAGCCTTTCCAGGTGTACGGCCATCCGCTGCTGCCCAAAAATCTCTTCTCCTTCACACCGAAAAGCGTACCCGGCGCGAAATCCCCCGTATTGATGTACTCCACCTGCTACGGCTACGACCTTACCACCATCGACCCGAAGGCAGACGAGATCGATCTGAGCTTCCTCCTCAACGCCTATCGCCTTTTCCCCGAAAAAGCACGTTTCTTCAATAACTTTTTCGATAAACTGGCGGGCAGCGACATCCTCCGGAAACAAATACAGCAGGGCCTTTCCGCCGAGGCGATCCGCAAAAGCTGGGAACCCGGTTTACAACGTTTCGCATCCATCCGGAAGAAATACCTGTTGTATACCGATTTCTAAATTGAATACATTTGCACCCATGAGAATCATTTTTATGGGAACGCCCGACTTCGCCGTTGCCTCGCTCGATGCGCTGGTGAAAGCCGGGTACAACGTAGTGGCGGCGATCACCGCGCCCGACAAACCGGCCGGCCGCGGGCTCCAGCTCCAGCAAAGCGCCGTGAAGCAATATGCCGTGGCGCACAACATCCCCGTGCTGCAACCCGAAAAACTGAAAAACCCCGCGTTCCTCGAAGAACTGCGCGGATACCGGGCCGACCTCCAGGTGGTGGTCGCTTTCCGCATGCTGCCGGAACTGGTGTGGGACATGCCGCCGCTGGGCACCATCAACGTGCATGCCTCGCTGCTGCCGCAATACCGCGGCGCAGCGCCCATCAACTGGGCCATCATCAACGGCGAAAGCAAGAGCGGCGTCACCACCTTCAAGCTCCAGCATGAAATCGATACGGGTAATATCCTTTTCAAATCGGAAGTGCCCATCCGCCCCGACGAAACCGCCGGCGAACTGCACGATGCGCTCATGCAGGCGGGCGCCGAAACGCTCCTCCGCACCGTGGCCGCGCTGAAAGAAGGCAATCTCCAGGGCCAGCCGCAAGACGATATCGACGCCGGCGAGCTGAAACATGCGCCGAAGATCTTCAAAGAAGATTGCAAGATCGACTGGGAACAGCCGCTGGAGCAGGTCTACAATCTCGTTCGCGGCCTCAGCCCCTACCCTACCGCATTCACGACGCTGCAAGACAAAACCCTGAAAATCTACAAAGCCACCACGGATGCCGTTGCGCACGTTCATAAGCCCGGCAGCGTGGTCAGCGATAAAAAAACATATCTCAAATTCGCCGCGCACGGTGGTTTCCTGAATGTGCTGGAGCTCCAGCTGGAAGGGAAAAAGAAGATGGGCGTGGAAGAATTTCTGCGGGGATTCCGGTTTGAATAGCGAATTTCTCTTTTCATATATCGGAGATCCCTGAAATAAAAACGGGGCGCCTGGTGACAGGGGCCCCGTTTTTATTATGCAGTATTGATGTGCTATTTCAGGTCTTCGTAGCTCAGCTCGCAGTAGAAGCGGCCTTCGCTGATACCGAGGGCATCCTGCGCGGCGTCGCTCAGTTTGATGATGAGGTTCGCATTGGCTTTCAGCTGCGGGATGGCGTCGAGCACTTTGGCGTACACGGAGCGGCCGGTGAGCGGGTTGGTTACCTTCACGATGGTGCCGCGCGGCACGGAATTATGCAAGGCGTAATACTTGCCGGAACCTACCACTGCATTGCTTTTGAACCAGGATCCAGGGCCTTTTTCCTTCGTCACGTCGCGGCCATTGCCGGTTTGCTGGTTGAACATCCCCTCGAAGCCACCTTCGGGCACTTCGGGCGTACGGCCCAGGCTGGTCGGCGCTTTTTCTACGGGTTTGGATTCCGGAGCAGCGGTTTGGCTGTTGGAAGAAACGGGCTTGTTTTCAACGGGCGGTTTGGCCACTGGCTTGTTCTCCGGCGCGGCAGACTGGCTCGCAGCCGCTACAGGCTTGCTTTCCACGATTTGCGGCTTTTCCACCGGCTTGGGCACGGCGGCTACCGGGGTTTCTGCGGCGGGAGGCGGCGTAGATGCAGACGCCGTGGGCAATACGACCGACTGGCCGCTGCCTTTCACGTACCCTACGATGAGGAACGCATCTTTCTGCACACCGTCGCCCGAAAGGCGGTTCCATTCCCGCACATTTTCCAGCGGCACTTTACCGTAATTAACATGAATGCGGTATAGTGTTTCTTTTTCGGTGACACGGTGATATACCGGGCGCACGCCGGCGCCGGCGGATTTCGTTTGCACGAAATTATTCTTATTGAGGGGGATGAGGACCGATTTGCCGAGGCTCAGTCCGGCCGCCATATCCATCTTGTTCCTTGCCGCAATCTCTTTGGGGCTCAGGCCATAAGCCCTGCCAAGGCTGTACCAGGTCTCTCCTTTCTTCACGGAATGCGTCAAATAGAGATCGGGCGATGCGCCCTGTACCAACAGCGTATCCTGTGCGGCTACCCTTATCGTACCGGCCATCAAAACACCCAACATTACTGACTTTAACATATTTACTAATACTTTAAGGGAACGAATATAAAAGTTTCCATCCAATTTACGGCTCCTGGCGCGCAAAGTAAATATCCACGCGAATTATGCACATCTGTAAGAACGTTGCGAAGCCCGTCCATATTATGTTTCCGGCATACCGGATTTCAAAATGCGCATTTCTTTGGGATAGTAGTTATTGACACGGTTGGGAAGGATTTTCGCCCATCCCAGATTCATCCCGCGAAAACGCATGAGCGCCCAGCCTTTGAGGGGCTCGCCGAGCCGGAGGTCTTCCCTGCGAAGATAATGCAATGCATCTTCCAAAGTTAGTTCCACACCGGGCAAATCCTGCGAAATAACCGTGCTGAGCGCCAGCTGGTGGTCGGGGATCAGTTCTTTCCCCGTAAGCTGGCCCGCTTTCACGCCCGCTTTCCGGATGTACAACTGTTGCAGCAGCGGCATGTCTTCTGCTACGGCGGGCGACAGCAACAGCACTTCGCCTTCGTGCAGCATCATGCGCACATCCGCGCCAGGCTTGAGCCAGGGCAATACGCGCTCCGCATCTTTCTTCGGCAGTTCCGTGAATTTCTGTTTTCCTTTTTTCGGTGGAACGGCTTCGCCTGCTTTCCGGAAACAGGCGATGAAAAACCCTTCGCCCTTCACTTTATCGGGATAAAACCGGTACCCAAACGCCCGATGCACCGGCGATTCCGTGGCTACGATGTTCCATTCCGGCTGCAATTGCAACGGCAACGAAACGAGTTGTTCGTGGTCCATAAGCCAATCGAGCAGCTGTTCATCTTCTTCGCGCGCGTAGGAGCAGGTGGAGTAAATGAGCACGCCGCCGGGTTTGAGGGAAGGGAGCGCATCGGCCAGAATCCTTTGCTGGCGCTGGCTGCAGAGCATCACATTGTCGTACGACCATTCGTTGACGGCCTCCGGATCGCGGCGGAAGAGGCCGGAGCCGGAGCAAGGCGCATCCACGACCATCAGGTCGAAAAATCCCTCCAGCCGCGAAAAATCCCGCGGGTCGTTGTTGGTGACCACTACGTCGGTAGTGCCCCATCTCGATAAATTATCCGCCAGCAGCGCGGCCCTCGGCCGGATGACCTCATTGGAAACGAGGAAGCTCCCGGCCGGGAGCGCCGCTTGTATCAGCGTGCTTTTACCGCCCGGCGCCGCGCAAAGATCGAGCGCTTTTAACGGCGCTGCCGCGGAAATCGTTTGCCGCAGGGCTTCTTCGAGGAACATCGACGAAGCTTCCTGCACGTAATACGCGCCGGCATGGAATTGCGGATCGAACGTAAAGGACGGGCGGGTGGAAAGATAGTAGCCACCGCTGGCCCAGGGCACGCGCGTAGTTTCCAGCTGGGGGAATACGGACGCAACATCCTGCACCTTCTGCGGCTGCAAACGCACGCTGGTGATCCTTTCCGGAGATTGGTGCACCGCCAGGAAAGCGGCGGCATCGTATCCCGGAAGGCCTGTCAGTGTATCGATAAATGCCTGTGGTAATGCTGGCACGGAAATATTTTCCGCAAATGTAAAGATTTATAACGTCTTCACTTCCGCCACCAGCTGTTGCAGCACCGACTTGGCGTCGCCGAAGAGCATGGAGGTTTTGGGCTGGAAGAACAGTTCGTTTTCGATGCCGGCGTATCCGGGCTTCATACTGCGCTTGTTCACGATCACCATTTTGGCCAGTTCCACCTCCAGGATGGGCATGCCGTAAATCGGGCTGGAAGGATCGTTTTTGGCAGCGGGATTTACCACGTCGTTGGCGCCCAAAACCAGCACCACGTCCGTATTCGGCATGGCGGCGTTGGCGGTCTCCATTTCCTCGAGTTTCTCGTACGGCACATCCGCTTCCGCGAGCAAAACGTTCATATGCCCGGGCATGCGGCCCGCCACGGGGTGGATGGCATAATTCACTTCCACCCCTTTTTCCTCCAGCAGTTTTTCCAGCTCATGGCAAACGTGTTGCGCCTGCGCCACGGCGAGGCCGTATCCCGGTACGATCATCACTTTACTGGCATACCGCATCATAACGGCTGCATCGGCAATCGTCACTTCTTTGTAATTGCCCTGATCTTTCGGACCGCCGCCGGCGGAAGTTGCTTTTGCGCCGAAAGACCCGATCAGCACGTTTTTCAGCGACCGGTTCATGGCCTTGCACATGAGAATGGTGAGGATGGTGCCCGCAGAACCTACGAGAATACCGCCGGTGAGCATCACGGGGTTGTTGTACAGGAACCCGCCGCAGGCCGCGGCCACGCCGGTAAAGGAGTTGAGCAGCGAAATCACGACAGGCATATCCGCCCCGCCGATGGGCATTACGAACATGACGCCGTATACGATAGACAATGCGAGGGTAACGTAAAATAGTGTATTGATCAACGTCGTGTCTGCCATGCTTTGCAGCTCGATGTTGGGGAATGGCGCCGCAGGCGGATTGGACGTCCAGCTCCCGTTGCCGCCGCTGAACTGCTGGTGCACGTCTATCAGCAACCATGCCCCGGCGATAACGATCGCCGCCAGCACGATGAGGTTCACGATATGCTGGCCGTTGAACGAAAAATCCTTCACTTTTCCATTCAGTTTCCCCCAGGCCACCATACTGCCGGCAAAAGAAACGGAACCGATAATGAGGCCCAGCAGGATAATAAGGTACTTGCCGACGGGATTGCCGAAGCCTGCCCCAATGTTGATATCGCCATGCTGTGCGGCCTGGCCGATCGCGTCTTGTATGAACTTACCGATGTTGACGGTGATATGTCCGTTGGCGAGATGATCGAACTCCACGATGGAAATGAGCATCGCGCAGGCGCCGCCCATACCGTTGAAAAGGCTCACCATTTCGGGCATGGCGGTCATTTTCACTTTTTTTGCGGCCAGTACGCCGACAACGGTACCGATGAAGAGCCCGCCGAATAACCAGCCAAAATTATGCAGCCGTTCCCCGTTTTCCTCGTACAGGAAAATGGTGCCGATGATGGCGATGAACATGCCGGCCGCCGCTATGAGATTGCCTTTGCGGGCGGAGGCGGGGTTGCTGAGCATCTTGAGGCCCACGATGAACGTGATGGAGCCGATGAGGTAAGCGAGCGTCAATAATCCGGACATAAGGAGCTTATTTCTTCTTTTTAAACATTTCCAGCATGCGATCGGTCACCACGAAACCACCTACCACGTTGAGCGTGCCGAGTATCACGGCGAGGAACCCCAGCACCAGGGCCAGCCAGTTGTCCGCCTCGGCCTTTCCCATCACGATGATGGCGCCGATGATCACCACGCCGTGAATGGCGTTGGCGCCGCTCATGAGCGGTGTGTGCAGAACGGACGGTACCCGCGAGATCACTTCGATCCCCAGGAAAATGGACAGTATCACGATGTATACCATCTCGATGTGGAGTTGCAGAAAATCCAGGATTGCGGTCATAATTCGGTCTGTTGGAATGGAATGAAATATCAGACGGCCGCGGGTTGCAGCTGTTTCACGCGTTCGTTCACCACTTGCCCTTCCCTGGCGATGCAGGCGCCCTGCACGATGTCGTCCGCAAAATCCGGCTGGCACTGCCCTTCTTTTCCGATGAGCAGTTTCAGGAAATTATGCATGTTTTTCGCGTAGAGCTTGCTCGCATCCGCAGGTGCCGTGCCGGCCAGGTCGGAATTGCCGATGATGGTGATACCGTTGTGGACGATGGTTTCGCCGTTTTTCGTCAGCCCCGTGTTCCCGCCCGTTGCCGCTGCCAGGTCGATAACGACGCTCCCCGGCCGCATGGCTTCCACCGCTGCCGTGGGCAACAGAATGGGCGCGGGCTTGCCGGGAATCTGGGCGGTGGTGATCACGATATCCGCTTTGGCGGCGCTTTCCGCGATGCGGGCCGCCTGCCGTTTTTTGAAATCTTCGGATTGCTCCACGGCGTAACCGCCCGCTTTCGACGCGTCTGCCGCGCCTTCCACTTCCACGAACTTCGCGCCGAGGCTCATCACTTCCTCCTTCACGGCCGGCCGCGTATCGAACACTTCCACCACGGCACCCAGCCTGCGCGCCGTAGCGATCGCCTGGAGGCCGGCCACGCCGGCGCCGAGGATGAGCACTTTGGCCGGCGGAATGCTGCCCGCGGCGGTCATGAACATGGGGAAATAGCGGCTATACGTGAAAGCGGCCAGCAGCACGGCTTTGTACCCTGCAATGTTCGCCTGGGAACTGAGTACGTCCATACTTTGGGCGCGGGTAGTGCGGGGGATGGAATCGAGACTGAAAATGGTGAACTGCCTGCCGGCCAGTTGTTGCATCAGTGTGGGGTTGAACAGGGGCTGGAACACGCCGGCCCAGGTTTTTCCGGGCGGTACTTTTTCGACATCCGCCGCTTCCGGCGGACGGATCGTCAGCAGCACGTCTGCGCCCTTCAGGATATCTTCACGGGATTTGAGGGCTGCCCCGGCTTCGCGGTAACCGCTGTCCGGATAAAACGCCCCGGCCCCTGCGCCTTCCTCCACCCAAACTTCCACCTGTTGCTGAACAAGTTGCTTCACGACTTCCGGAACGAGCGATACCCTGTTTTCACCTGATTTTTCTTTGAGAACGGCCAAGATCATCGGGTTGGAATTTAGCTGATGGAATTTAGTGAAAAAATCCGGTCTGGCCGAAATAAATCTCACCGCGCACCACCGTACCCGCACAAAAAAAGCCGGCGCATACACGCCGGCTTCCGTTTCTATCTTTTTCAAGGTTTTTAAACCATAACAGTTTCCATTTTTTCGCGGCACAGGATGCCGAGGGCTTTCACCCATTCGGGATGTGTGTTCACACAGGGAATCATCGTGAAAGAATCGCCGCCCGATTCGATGAAGGTGTGTTTCCCTTCCACCGCGATCTCTTCCAGCGTTTCCAGGCAGTCGGACACGAACGCCGGGCAAGCCACCAGCAGCTTTTTCACGCCTTCTTTCGGCAGCGAGCGCAGGCGCTCGTCGGTATACGGCCGGATCCATTCTTCCCTCCCGAGGCGGCTCTGGAACGAAACGCTCCATTTTTCCCTCGGGATGCCCAGTTCCTTCGCAACCAGCTCCGCCGTAACGGTCACCTGGTGGCGGTAACACTGCTTGTGCGCGCGGGAATCCACGTGGCAGCAGTCGTTCACCTTCAGGCAATGCCCGCCCGTTACGTCGCCTTTACGTATATGCCTTACCGGTACACCGTGATAGCTGAAGAGAAGATGGTCGAAATCCTGTTCCACATACGGCCGCATGCTTTCCGCAACGGCGTGGATGTAGTCGGGATGGCGGTAAAACGGCTCCACGATCTTCATTTCGAAGGGATACTTTTTCCTGCGGTAGATTTCCTTCGCGTATTCCGCGGCGGTCTCGAAGCTGCTCATCGCGTAGTGCGGGTACAGCGGCACGAGGATGACGTTCTTCACGCCGGGATGTTCTTTCACGATCTTGTTGAACGTGAATTCGGGGGAAGGGTTGCCATATCGCATGGTGATTTCCACCGGCATTTCGAGATCGTGCTGGAGCGCTTTCTGGAGTTGCTGGGTGAGCACGATGAGCGGGGAGCCCTCTTTCCACCAGATACTCTTATAAGCTTCGGCACTCTTTTCCGCGCGTTTCGGAACGATGACGCCGCCCACGAGGATCTTGCGCATCAGCCAGGGGTAATCGATCACCCGTTTGTCCATCAAAAATTCGAGGAGGTATTTCTTCACGTCCGGAACGGCGGTGGAATCCGGCGATCCGAGGTTCATGAGCACGATTGCGGTATCAGATATTGCGACCATATAACTTGTCAAATTCCTGCAAAAGTAAGTGCTTTTACAGGGAACTTCCGCATGATCTGTCATTAAATTGTTAGATTCGTTTTGATGGAACCAGCCACGGAGGCCGACTTTACTATGACATCCATCATGGCTCTACGTCATGCGATTGTTACAATGCGGCAGCAGAACGGCGTTCAGCCACCTGATCAAAATCATTTTTTCACAGCGGCATTCACCATAGGGAGAAATGACAGACCGGTGACAGCCCCTGACGTGGTTTTGAAGGGTATGACAGTATTTTTGCACCCGGAAGCTTTTAAGAAAATCATGCAGGTCAATCAGCCTAAAGACATATCGAATTTTCATATCGTTGGGATCAACTATAAGAAAACTGACGCTGCGATCCGGGGACTTTTTGCCATAAACCAGGACCAATACCAGCAACTTTTACAGGCGGCGCAATCCGCCGGCATGAACGATCTGTTCGTGCTCTCCACTTGCAACCGCACGGAAGTTTACGGATTCGCGACGGACCCTACGGTGCTCATGCGCCTCCTTTGCGATGCCGCCAACGGCAACCCGCAGGTATTTGCGCAGATGGCATATGTCAAATCGGGGGAAGGCGCCGTCAGGCATCTTTACCAGGTGGGCACGGGGCTGGACAGCCAGATCCTCGGCGACTATGAGATCATCGGCCAGATCAAGGGCGCAGCCAAGTTTGCGAAAGCGAACGGATGTGTGGGCACTTTCCTGGAAAGACTGGTGAACAGCGTGCTGCAGGTTTCCAAGCTCATCAAGAACGAAACCGGCCTCAGCTCCGGCACCGTTTCGGTGGCATTCGCCGCCGTCCGGCTCCTGGAAGCCAAAGTGGCCGATATCCAAAATAAGAACATCGTATTGCTCGGTGTGGGCAAAATCGGCCGCAACACCTGCAAGAACATGATGGAATACCTGGGCGTGCGCAACATCACGCTCATTAACCGGACTACGGCCGTGGCGGAAGATTTCGCCGGGAAGCACGGGTTACGGTACGCTCCTTTCGAGCAAATGGACGAATCGCTCCGCGCGGCAGACGTGATCTTGGTGGCCACCAACGCCCCCCAGCCCACGATCCTCCGCAAACATATGGAAGGTACGGCATCCAAACTGGTAGTAGACCTTTCCATCCCCTTCAACGTTGCCCCTGACGTGCGCGAACTGGCCCATGTCGAAGTCGTGAACGTAGACGATCTCGGCAAGATCCAGGACGAAACCCTCGCCCGCCGGCTCAACGAAGTTCCCAAAGCCATCTCCATCATCGAGGAGCATATGGAAGAATTCCTCTACTGGCACAAAATGCGCAAGCATGCCGTGGTACTCAAAGCGGTCAAGGAAAAACTCACCGAAATCCATGCCCGCGAGATCAAGGAACAGAAAAACGGCGCACATTATAACCTGGAAGACATCGAGGAAGTTTCTTCCCGCATCATCCAGAAAATGATCAATCTCATGGCCGGAAAAGTGCGCAAGGAAACTGAAAAGGGCGATATGTACATCGCCATGATCAGTGAAATATTCGAGACCGGCGCAAACCAGGAATAAAACAATGGACAAAATGATCCGAATAGGAACACGGGATAGCCAACTCGCCATGTGGCAGGCTAACCTGGTGAAAGATTTATTGACACAAAACGGCCATGCCGTAGAACTGGTCCCCATCAAAAGCGAAGGCGACATCGACCTGGTAACGCCTCTTTACGAGATCGGCGTTCAGGGCATTTTCACCAAAACGCTCGACATCGCGCTGCTTTCCGGTAAGATCGACGTCGCCGTCCATTCCTTCAAAGACGTGCCCACACAGCTGCCCCAGGGGCTGATCAACGCCGCCATCCTGGAGCGCGGGCCGGTGAAGGATTTGCTCGTCCATAAAGGCAGCACCGCATTCCTCGACGATCCCGCATCCACTGCCAATATCGCTACCAGCAGCATCCGCCGCAGGGCGCAATGGCTCCGCCGGTACCCCCATCACCAGCTCCACAACCTCCGCGGCAACGTCATCAAACGCCTGGAAAAGCTCGCCGCCGAGAACTGGGACGCCGCCATTTTCGCCGCCGCAGGGCTGGAGCGGATCAACGTTCGCCCGGAAAACTCGCTGGAGCTCGACTGGATGATCCCCGCACCTGCACAGGGCGCCATCGTGGCCGCCTGCCGGGAAGATAACACTGCAGTCCGCGAAGCCCTGGCTCCGCTGCACCATATAGATACCGCCATTTGCACCGGCGAAGAGCGCGCTTTCCTGCGCACCCTCCTCGGCGGCTGCACCACGCCTATCAGCGCCTACGCCTACATCAGCGACGGCGAACTGTTTTTCGAAGGCAGCCTCTGCAGCCTCGACGGCAGCCGGTCGCTCCTCGCCACCCGCCGCGTCGCCGTTTCGGCCGCCGCCGGCACGGGGCACGACGCCGCGCTCGACATCATTTCCCAGGGCGGAGACGCCATCATCCAGGAAATCAAACATGCCCAACAGCGATAAATACCGCATATTAAGCACCAAATCCCTCCAGGAATCGCTGCGCCAGGCCGCCGCAACACGCGGCATCGCCCTGGTAGACCAGCCTTTCATCGACATCCTGCCGGTACGCACGCCCCAACTGGACGCGCGGCTGAAGGAAATCGCCCTCGGTGGACAGGTACTCGTTTTCACCAGTCCGAACACGGTAAAATCCGTGACCGGGTATTGGCATAACGGCGTGAAACAGCGGATATACTGCCTCGGCGGCGCCACGCTCGAAGTAGTGCAGGCCGAAATCCCCGGTGCGGAAGTGCTGGCCACGGCAGCCAGTTCCCTGGAACTGGCGAAGCTCATCGTATCGGACGCCTCCATCGGAAAAGTGGTGTTCCTTTGCGGGAACATCCGCCGAAACGAGCTGCCCGAGCACCTTTCCGCCCACCAGATCGGCGTGGAGGAACTGGTCGTGTACCATACCGTGGAAACGCCCGCTTTGCTGGGCGAGCGGTACGACGGGGTACTGTTTTTCAGTCCCAGCAGCGTCCGCAGCTTTTTCCAGCAGAATACGCCTGACGGGGAGACCGTTTATTTCGCCATCGGCGAAACGACGGGGGCCGCTGTGCAGGAAATTACCGGCCGGCAGCCGGTCATCGGTGCGGAAGCTTCGGTTCCCGCGCTGGTGCAGACAGCCATCGATTATTTTGACAACATCAATAATAGCAACGAATGAACGGATTACAGAACGACCTGCTGCTGAAGGCCCTTTCGGGCAGCCCGGTACCCCGCCCCCCGGTATGGATGATGCGCCAGGCCGGCCGCTTTTTGCCTGACTATATCAAGCTCCGTGATAAATATTCCTTCTTCGAGCGCTGCCAGACGCCCGAACTGGCCACCGAGATCACCGTGATGCCGGTAGACCAGGTAGGGGTAGACGCGGCCATCATTTTCTCCGACATCCTCGTGGTGCCGCAGGCGATGGGCATGGAAGTGCAGCTCGTGGAAAAATTGGGCCCCCTCCTCCCCCAGCCTATCAAATCGGCAGCAGACCTTAACCGCATTCACATCCCCGACGTGAAAGACAGCCTGCATTACGTGATGGACGCCCTGCGCCTCACCAAACAGACGCTGGCCGGCCGCGTGCCCCTCATCGGCTTCGCCGGCGCCCCCTGGACGCTGCTTTGCTACATGGTTCAGGGCAAGGGGTCCAAAACCTTCGACGAGGCCAAAGCTTTCTGCTACACCCAGCCCGAAGTGGCGCACGAACTGCTGGACCGCATCACCGAAACCACCATCGCCTACCTGAAAGCGCAGGTGGAAGCGGGTGCAGACGTGGTACAGATCTTCGATTCCTGGGGCGGACTGCTGAGCCCGGATGATTTCGAGAACTTCTCGCTCCGGTACATCCGCCGCATCGTGGCCGCATTGCAGGGCGTTGCCCCCGTGATCGTGTTCGCCAAAGGCGCCTGGTTCGCGCTGGAAGAAATGGCCGCCACCGGCGCGCAGGGCCTCGGCCTCGACTGGTGCATCAAACCCGGACTGGCCCGCCAGTTTGCCGGCCCCGACGTAACTTTGCAAGGCAACTTCGACCCCGCGCAGCTCATGAAGCCCATCCCGGAAATCCAGAAATCCGTGAAAGCCATGATCGACGCATTCGGGCCGCAGCGCTACATCGCCAACCTGGGCCACGGCATTTTGCCGAACATCCCGGTAGATCACGCCAAAGCATTCATCGAAGCCGTTAAGAACTATGCATAATATTTCCGTAAAAGACCGATTCGTCCCCTTCATCCACCAGCTGCAGAACGAGATCTGCGCTGCGCTGGAACAGGCCGACGGGAAAGCGAAGTTCCGTGAAGACCGCTGGGAGCGGCCGGAAGGCGGCGGGGGCATTACCCGCGTCATCTCCGGCGGCAACGTTTTCCAGAAAGGAGGCGTGAATACCTCGGTCGTAAGCGGGAAACTGCCGCCCGTTATGGCACAGCAGTTCAAAGTGCCGGACAACAGCAGCTTCCTGGCGGCGGGCCTTTCGCTCGTCATCCATCCCGAAAACCCTTACGTGCCCACGGTGCACGCCAACTGGCGGTATTTTGAGCTGTACGGGGAAGACGGATCGGTGCGGGATATGTGGTTCGGCGGAGGGGCAGACCTCACGCCGTATTACATCCTGGAAGGTGACGGCGTTCATTTTCACCGTACCTTCAAGGAGGCCTGCGGCGGATATTACGAACAATATAAGCGCCAGTGCGACGAATACTTCGTCAACAAGCACCGGAACAACGAAGCCCGCGGGATCGGCGGCGTGTTTTACGACTACCTTCGTCCATCGGCGGAGCGTACCGCCGAAGACCTGCTGCAGTTCCAGTTTTCCAACGGCAATGCGTTCATATCCTCCTACCTGCCCATCGTAGAAAAGCGGAAAACCGCTCCCTACGGCGAAGCGCAGGTAGAGTGGCAGGAATACCGGCGCGGCCGGTACGTGGAATTCAACCTGATCCACGACCGGGGCACGCTGTTCGGGCTCAAGACCAACGGCAGGATCGAATCGATCCTCATGAGCCTCCCCGCCCGCGCGCGCTGGGAATACGACTACCACCCGGCACCCGGCAGCCCGGAAGCGGAACTGCTGGAATACCTCAAGCCGCGTGAATGGGTAAAACCGTAACAGACGAACTTTAAAATATTTCAGTGATGATCAGAAGAAACAGAATTTTGCGCACCTCCCCCGCCATCCGTGCGATGGTAGCGGAAACCATTTTGACCCCGGCCAACTTCATCGCCCCGCTTTTCGTGGTGGAAGGTAAAGGCGTGAAGGAAGAGATCGCGTCCATGCCCGGATACTTCCGTCATTCCCTCGACGGCACCGTGCAGGAAGCGAAGGAATTGTGGGCCATGGGCATCCGGAGCGTGCTGCTGTTCATTAAATGTGCGGATGAACTGAAAGACAACAAAGGCACCGAAGCCCTGAACCCCGACGGGCTCATGCAGCGCGCCATCAAAGCCGTGAAGGACGCCGTTCCCGGAATGGTAGTGATGACCGACGTTGCGCTGGACCCCTTCTCCATCTACGGCCACGACGGCATCGTGGAAGGGGAAGAGATCGTGAACGACGCTACGGTGGAAGTGCTGGCGCAGATGAGCCTCAGCCATGCGCAGGCCGGCGCGGATTTTGTGGCGCCCAGCGATATGATGGACGGTCGTATTGGCGCCATCCGCGACATCCTCGAAGAAAACAACTTCACCAAAACCGGCATCATGGCCTATAGCGCCAAATATGCCAGCTGCTTCTACGGTCCTTTCCGCGACGCGCTGGATTCCGCGCCTGGTTTCGGTGACAAGAAAACATACCAGATGGATTATGCCAACGCCCGCGAAGCCCTCCGCGAAACGCTGATGGACGTAGACGAAGGCGCCGATATCGTGATGGTGAAACCCGCCATGGCGTATCTCGACATTATCCGCCTGATCAAAGACAGCGTAACCGTTCCCGTGAGCGCCTACCATGTATCCGGCGAATACGCCATGATCAAGGCGGCGGCGAAAATGGGATGGATCAACGAAGAAAAGGCCATCCTGGAAAGCCTGACCAGCATCAGGCGGGCCGGGGCCGACCTCATCGCCACGTACTTCGCCAAAGATGCGGTACGCCTGTTAAACCAATAAAAACCCTGCAAAGATGTTTACAAAGAGCCAAGCATTATTCGAAAAGGCCGGCAAATCGATCCCCGGCGGCGTGAATTCTCCCGTGCGCGCATTCCGCAGCGTGGGCGGCACGCCCGTGTTCATGCAGCACGCGAAAGGCGCGTATATGTACGACGTAGACGGCAACCGCTATGTGGATTACATCAACTCCTGGGGCCCCATGATCCTCGGCCATGCGTATGAGCCCGTGGTGAAAGCCATACAGGAACATGCCACGTTCAGCACGTCTTTCGGCGCGCCCACCGAGCTGGAAGTGACCGTAGCCGAGCTGATCGTAAGCATGGTGCCCAATATCGACATGGTGCGCATGGTGAACTCCGGCACGGAAGCCTGTATGAGCGCCCTGCGCCTCGCACGCGGGTTCACCGGCCGTAACAAGGTCATCAAGTTCGAAGGGAATTACCATGGGCATGCCGACTCGTTCCTCGTGAGCGCAGGCAGCGGCGTGGCCACCCTCGGTATTCAGTCCGTCCCCGGCGTTACGGCGGCTGTGGCGGAAGATACCCTCAGCGTTCCTTACAACAACCTCCCGGCGGTAGAGCAACTCGTCGCCGAAAATCCCGACCAGATCGCCGCCATCATCGTGGAGCCCGTTGCGGGCAACATGGGCTGCATTCTGCCACAGCCGGGATTCCTGGAAGGTTTGCGTGCGATCTGCGATAAGAACGGCATCCTTTTCATCATGGATGAAGTGATGACCGGCTTCCGCCTCGCCAGGGGCGGCGCGCAGGAGCTGTTCAACATCAAGGCCGACATCGTGACCTTCGGCAAGATCATCGGCGGCGGCATGCCCGTTGGCGCCTTCGCCGGAAGGCGCGAGATCATGGAGCACATCGCCCCCGCGGGCAAAGTGTACCAGGCCGGTACCCTCAGCGGCAACCCCATCGCCATGATCGCGGGATACACGCTCCTGAAAACGCTCAACGATCACCCGAACATCTATACCCAGCTGGAAGAAAAAACCAATGCACTGGTAAGCGGCCTGCGCGAAGCGTTGGGCGCGGCCGGCGTCGTTCACCAGGTTAACCACATCGGTTCCATGATGAGCGTGCATTTCGCGGAATATCCCATCGTGGATTTCACTTCCGCTTCCGGCGCCAATAACGAACTGTTCCGCCGGTTCTTCCACGCCATGCTGGAAAGAGGCGTATACCTGCCGCCTTCCGCGTTCGAGAGCTGGTTCATCAGCCACGCCCTCGGCCAGGAAGATATCGACTTCACCATCGATGCCGCCAAAGCGGCGATGCAGGCCATCAAAGCATAAAAAAACAGCCTGGAGCGCCATGCTCCGGGCCTGTTCATACATCGTTAACGATCAATCCGGTATTGTGAGAGTGGAGCTGCCTTCGGGCAGCTTTTTTTATTTCAGCTGATGCGAGAACAGCCATGGCAGTAATCCAGGCTCGGCAAAGGCACTGTCCCAGCTATTGTGGCCCACGCCGGGGTATTCCGTGTATTTCACGTCGGCACCTTTTTCCTTTAATATTTCGTAGAATTTCCGGCTGGAAAACGGCGGCACCACTTTATCGTCGGCCCCATGGAAAATCCAGACCGCCGTGTTTTTGGCGTACCGCTTGGCCAGCTTCTCGTTGCCCGCGCCGCAAATGGGGAACGCGGCGGCGAAGCGCCTGGGGAAACGGGACAGCATATCGAAAGTTCCCATGCCGCCCATCGACAGTCCGCCGACGTACACCCGTTTAGTATCCACGCTGCCGGATGCGATCAGGCTGTCTATCAATTGGTACAGCAAACGAGACGGCGCCGTGGGCGGAAGGGATGCGGGTACGCTGAAAACGCGGTTGCCTTCGGCGTCTTGCGACGTCATTACCGGTGCCCACATGGCATTGTCTGCGCATTGGGGGAATACGACAAATGCGGGAAACTGCTGGCGCAGGGAATCGTTGAGGAAGAACCGGCCGCCGTTGACCAGTTGCTTTTCATTATCGGACCCGCGCTCGCCGATGCCATGCATGAAAATGATGAGCGGATATACTTTCGCGGCGTTGTAGTCTGCCGGCGGAAGGAACCGGTACGGCAGGGTTTCCGTTCCGCGCGTGAACCAGCGGGCCTCATAGCCCTGTGCGCCTGCGAACAACGGAATGATCATCAACAAGGATAGTAAAATTCGTTTCATATCGTCAAGATAAGCAATTACCGGGCCTTTTTGCAGGTGTTAACAATTTGGACACGCAAGCGGATAAACGTTAAGTTTTATCCCGATGCTCCCAGTAAAACCCGCGGACCTGGTTGAACATGAGCTGGCTGAAACTTTCCAGCGTTTCGATGCTGATCTCGCGGAAACGGTTGCGGTAGCGAAGGGCGAAGTAAACGGAGCCGAGCGTCGGGTATTTGACGTCTTCGTACGCCAGTTTAACCTCACGCCCCGCATTGAGCCGGAAACCTTTAAAGCCCCCGCGATTGTACTCATATCTTTCCAGCAGCTGCCTGCCGGATTCATCGAACCGGTACATAAACTCTCCGCCGTACATGGCCACATCGGCCGGCTGCAGGGCAGGCAACAGGTAAATGGAAATGCTGCGGTCGCCGTTGAGGCGGATGAATTTGTTCATCCGTACGTACGAACGCCCCAGCATGAGGCCCGCATACTTGTAAGACGACCGTATGCAGCGGGACACTGCATGCAGCATGGCCGTATCCGGCCTGGGCTCGTTAACGGCCTCGATGGAATCTGAATGATTGATGCGGAAATGCAGCGCCAGGTCGTACGCCGTATCCTGGAACTTGCCGTAGGCCCCGTACCAGAGGCTGTCGCGCCCCTTGTACACGAACCACTCCTTCCCCGTGCGCTGCAACAGGTCCATATCCGCGTGGGTCACGGTATCGGAAAGGCGCCAGGCGGCGCTGTCGTATTCGATCAGCCATTCGGCCGTGCGCACGTGCGCCGAAAACTCCGCCACCGGGAACGCCGGCTTGTGCGCCAGCCCGTTGACATGCAAATGCACCAGCAGAAAAGCCAGGTATTTCCAGAGTATCATAGGACAGGGTACTTAAATCCTTCCCTCAAATATATAAAATATTATAATACATAGAACAGATCAGACATTCCGGGAAGCAAACTCCACACTTTTCCGCAAACTTTGGTTAACAGCAGGAGGAAAACGGGTGGCACAGAATTTTCACTTTGTTACCTGAACCCAAATCCTGCATATATGAAAAGATTGATGGTATATGTGATCCCATTCGCGTTAGGCTTTGCAGCCTGCAACAACGCCGGCACGCAAAACAACAGCGACACTACCCTGCCCTCCGACACGGGCATCACCGACAACATGGCCCGCGACGTGAACCGGGACGTACTCCCCAATGATTCCGTACGCGACGACTCCAAGAACCTCGTGAAAGCCGCTGAAGACGGCCTGTTTGAAGTACGACTCTCGACCGATGCGCAATCTAAAGCCAGCACGGCATCCGTGAAAACGCTGGCCAAACACATGCAGCAGTCGCACGAGAAGATCAATAAAGATTTGAAGGCACTTGCCGCTCAAAAAAGCATCGTGACACCTACGGCCATCAGCGATGGACAGTCGAAAGACATCAGCGACCTCATGGAAAAGAGCGGTAAGGATTTCGATAAGGCATATGTAGACAAGCTCGAATCGGCACATAAAGACGCGATCGACTTATTCGAAAAGATGTCGGAAAAGGCAGAAGATCCGGACATCAAGGCATTCTTTACCAAGCACTTGCCCGAGCTTCGTATGCATCTGGACATGGTGATGAAAGAGAAAGACAAATTGAAGTAATCCATCTCTTCTTCAAGGGTGGCCTACATCAGCGCCTGAGATACAAACCTTTAGGAAAAATACCTGATCCGGGTAATGCCGGCGAAGGGAATGGAGAGATTGGATAAGGGACCGGTCATATTGACCGGCCCCTTTTTTTATGCGGAATAGTTACTGTATCAAGGTCCCGGCGGACGGATCTCCACCCTGAAAGTGCGCGTGGCGCCGGCCGGTATGGTGACGGATGTGGTGGTGGCGGCGGTGAGCAGGCGGTCTTCGACCAGCACTTCATTGGAAAAAATGTGGAGCCTGGCGTTGGAGGCGCCCTGGAAATTAAAGTTCAGCACCGTGTTGGCGTCTGCCGCTAAGTTGACGGGGGCGTTCAGGTTGGCTGAACTTGAGCCGTACGCTACGGTACCAGTTACCGATGTAAAATTACCCACGGTGATGGTCCGCGACTCCGGGTAGCGGCAAATGTTCCCCACGGTCTGAATGTTCCGGGTGGTATACAGGAGGTTCAGTTGTGCTTCTGTGGCGGCTTCCAGCTGCGTGGTGTCGTTGTTGTAGACTTCACATCCCATCTGCCCTTCGTTCCCGGTATTTTTACCGGCGAGGTACAGTTCATGGATGCCGGCCGACAGCGTGATGGGGAAAATATGCCATACCCTGAAAGATTCTTCTGTAAAGGGGTTCAGATCATTCCGGACAAAATCCGCTCCATCGATCTGCAGCCGGAAGTAGTTGTCTGCCGCCACCCCGATGTAATACTTCCCTGCAACGGGCGCATAGAAACGGCCTCTGGTATAGACCCATTCCGTTCCGAGGCCGGCAACGTTATTTCCCCAGATGCCCGACCGGTTGAGCGGGCCGTAGAAGCCGGCTGCCATGAGCGACATGCCCGCGGTAGTATCGCCTTTCGCGGCCAGGGGCTGGTTGGGCGGAAGCGTGGTACAGGTGGCAGATTGATCGCGCCAGGTCGTGTTTGTTGACCCGAACATCCGGCGCTGGAATGCCTGCAGGTTGGTGGAAAAGCTGGAATACAAAAACGCGCTGCAGGAAGTGTATTCCTTCAACGGAACATTGCTCGCCTGCATGTATTGCGGCCCGTGGCAGGGGATGTTCGTTTCCATCGGTACGATCTCCGATTCCCAGGGCATGCGCCCCGCTTGTGCCGGTAAAAAGCGTTCTTCCAATACCAACCAGGTTTTCGAGTTGGCGGTGTTGATGGAAAGATTGTCGTTGGGGATGGTGGTCCCGGTTTTCTGCGTGTACGTTTTATCCGTCACTTTCGTGCGGATGTACTGGTTGGTGACGAGGCGGTTCTGCGCATGGAGCGCGCCGGTCATCAGTAATGCGATCATTAAAACGAGCACTTTCTTCATTTTCCTGCTTTTTGCTGTTTCAAAATATTGTCCATCGCGGCTTCCAGCTTTATGAGCCGTTCTGCCAGCGCTTTATTTTCTGCGGAAAGTTGTTCTTTTTCTGCTTTCAGTTCCTGTACCGCTTTCACCAGGAGGCCTACGGTGCTGGCCTGATCTACGCCATTGCGGCCGGGCGTGGCCATTTCATCGGGCACTTCGTCTGCGATGAAACCGATATTGCGGTGGCCGGTGCTGTCTGCCTTAAAGCGGAAAGTGCGCACCTGCGCTTTGCCGAGCACATCCAGCGCGGAAGCGGAGAAAGGCTGGATATCTTTTTTGAGGCTGCGGAGGGAAGACTGGTAGAATGCGGTGGCGGTGGCCGAACCGGACAATGTCAGGTTACCTGTACCTGCAAGCGAAGCGACGTTGGTGGAACCCGCGTACCACTTGAAGCCGGTACCGGCCGTGGAGGTGGAAAACCATATGTTGTTCGATTCCATGCCGATGGCATAATCTACCGTAGTAGGGCCAAACGACGGGGAAAGGATGATCCTGGTGCCGATGCTCCGGGTGTTCACAACGGGAGCGCCGACGCCTTGTGCAGGGAAAAGGATGTTGTTGGCGCTACCGTGCTTCATGGCGAAGGTGCCGCCGTTGTAGCTCAGTTCCACATTCCCGACGTTCAGGAAATTGCCGCCTTTCGGAAGGATGTGCACGTTACCGCTATCGCTTGAAACTTGCATATCGACCGCGTTCAACGTTCCCTTCCCAACATATCCGTACCGTCTGGTATTCGTACTATCATAAAACCCGAACCAGGATAAAAAATCGTTCCCGCCTCGATCTCCCATAACGCGGCTGCTATTCCCTACCGAAACCCTCCCGGGCATCCAGATATGACCGGTAGCACGGTTCATCGTCATCGCATATTGGGGATTGTTTCCAGCATCGCTGTACCTCCAGATATGCAGGTCGCCGCCCGCATTTGCACCGGTTTCGTTGTTATTGAGGCCGATACCGAACCGTAAAACGTCTGCCGAGTTATGAATCCGGATGCTGGCGTTGCCATTAGCCAGCTTAGTGATCAGGGATGCATCGGTTTTCAGCGTTCCTTTCAACCATAAATTGCCGGTTTGGGACGAATCCACCTGTTTCATTATATAATTCCCGCTGGCGGAGGCTTCCGTCAAAATTGGACTGTTATTGATGCGGCCTTCGGTTTGGGTAAGATAAGTTGTTGCGGTTGCATGGCCTCCATTATTATAAATTGCCAGTTTTGTTTCCGCCTGAACCGGTTTGTTGAAATAGTAGGATTCCCGGTCGGTCCAGAAATGCGCAAAAGTTGCGTTCCGGGCCCCCAATTCCAGGTAACCGGAAGGAGTGGTCACTTTCAGTGAATTGTTGACGCCCTTGGAAAGCTGCGTATTGTCATCGTCCAGGTACAGCTCAGTGGGCCGGCCGGTGGCGATATTTTGCGGTACATTATCCATCCAGGTAGAAGCACTGGCGATCTTAAAATCAAAATAACCCAGGTACCATGTAGTGACCTGCAAAGGCCCGTCGATATAAAAATAACAAAGGGTATTGAATTCGCCTGCGTTTCCTGCGGCATACACGTGGATGTAATCTTCCCATTTGCCTGTGCCCTTATTGCTCGTTAACCAGTAATTATAGGAATTCGTTCCGAATGCGTTCGCCGCGGGCATCAGCGTGTATCCGACGGGGATCAGGGCCCTGATGCGCGTCACGTACACCTTGTTTTCCGAAGAGCTGTAGTTCAGCCTGATCCCGCCCAGCCCTGGCAGAATGTTGTTGGGCGAAGCCCCAGGCGTGGAAGTCACCTTCAGGTAATAGCCAGACGTATTAGGCACCGCCGCGTTCAGCACGGCGTTGCTTCTTTCGATCGTAATGGCGTTGCTTCCACCCACATTATTGTAAATATTGAGCCCGTTCCAGCCTCTTCTGAACTCGGGGTCGATCGTTACCGACGCTCCGCCCATACCGTTCCAGAACTGGTTGATGGTATTGTTTTCGGGGTTGGGGGAAAATCCGTTCTGCAGCAACGCTCCGCCAAATCTCGCCTGGCCTCTTACCTGCAATCCGCTGGTGCTGTCGTCTTCCGAAGGATTGTTCACCAATAGCCGTTGAATGATCTTCGTTGGTGAATTATCGAGGGTATTGATGACGAAAGTATTGTTGACGGAAGAACCATATCCGATATATCCCCTCTCCGAATTATCGCTGTTCCGGAACCGGATAAAAAGATCGCCCGCGGTGGCAGCGGCTTTCTTGATAGTGAGGTTTTCTCCGTTGCGGACAGACACGAACCCCCGGTCTGTCACGCTTTGCAGATCGTCGCCGGAGGCGGGCATGCCCAGGAAACCTCTGACAGACGCGGCATCGAGCGCCCGGATGTAACTATCGTTACTGCCGAATATTTTCGTAGGGGTTATCGTTTGGGTCGGTGCGCTGGTATTGAAATAAGTGGCGAACAGCTGGCCGGTGATGTTGCGCTGCGCAATGGTGCTGACGGTTGCATTGATATCCGGCGCCAATCCATCGAGCAAATCGGCGTCGAGCCCCGATCCTGCGCCATCATTGCCGCTATGCCAGAGTTTGAATTTCGTAGTCCCGTTGTTGCCGGAATACATGGGCCCTGTTCCGTTGAAAGGCATGTAAAACAACTTCCGCAACGAATCCACGCCATTTCCAACGGTCATCGTCAGCGAAGTCATATCGATGCCGAGCCCCAGGGTTCCCGTATAATTCACGCCGGAAAGGTTGCGCATAAGCATATAGTTCAACGAAGTGGTAATACCCGCATCGCCGAGCTGTATGTTGTTCACCGCTTTGTTGCCATTGGCCAGCACGCCTGCGAGGGAAATCGTGTCATTCACCGGTGCATAAATCCCTTTTACGACGCCCCGCTTTACATACCGGAGGCTGTCTCCCACACGGTACAAGGTATCGATCCCCCCCACTCCGCTCATCTGCGACAGGTCGATCGTATCCTGACCGGCGATCGCGAGTTTGGAGCCGCCGATCTGCACGAGGTCGATCTTCCGGAACTCCGTGCGGCCGTTGCTTTTGTTGTAAAGAAACCCGGATACGCCGCGGGTACGGTTTTCAATGATCAGCTCCGCGGTATCGCAAACGTTGTAAATCCTCACACTGTCTGCCCGGATCTGGTATACGTGCTGGGCCCGGGCGCCGGTGAGCAGCCCGAAAAACGAAACAATGAATAATATGACCGGAATTCTCATGGCTTGACTGTTAACTATAGTTTATTTTGATTTCAGTAATGCTTCAATGGCGCTCAGCCGGGCTTCCAGCGCTTCGTTCTTCGCCTTCAGTTGTGCTTCCATGGCGTCTTTTTCGGCTTTCAGTTCCTGGATGGCCTTTACGAGCAGGCCTACAACGTTCGCCTGGTCTACCCCGTTGTTCCCTGGCGTGGCGATCTCCGCCGGTACTTCGTCGGCGATAAAGCCGATGCTGCGATGGCCGGTGGTATCGGCTTTGAAGATGAACGAACGGACTTTGGCGCTGCCCAGGATCCGGAGGGCGCTGCCGGCGAAGGGTTGAATTTCCTTTTTCAGGCTGCGGAGGGAGGATTGATAATATGCCGTGGCAGTGACGTTTCCGTTTACATGCAGGAGGCTCGCGGGGGCGTTGGTGCCGATGCCGACATAGCCGTTGTGCTTGATCCTCATCCGCTCGGTAGACATCGTACCAAAAAACAGATCGGTTTCCTGGCCCACGGCGGTATGGCGATAAGCGCCCAGGTATGCGCGCTGGTCGGGCCCAACATCGAAACCGATGCGGCCCACTTCGCCGATGACATCGGTAATGCCGAGGGTGAGCTTGGCGGAAGGGCTCATGGTACCGATGCCGATTTTACCGTCTTGCATGATGCGCATCACTTCGTTCTGTTGCGTTCCGCCCGATCCCAGCCCGGCATGGAACGTGATCTGCCCGGCGTTGGAAGGGTGCGTGCCTCCGAAAAGCACGATCTGCCCGCCCCTGCCGCCGGAAGGTGCCGTAGAGCCGCCGATGAGCGTGAGGCCTGCATTACTGTTATTACTGAGGAGCAGCTGGGAAATTGTGGTGCCTATGGTTCCCGTGCCCGTGATGTTGAAATTGGCGGTTTGCGCTGCAGTTCCGTTGCGGATAAACGAAGCATCCGTCCATTGGCGGGATGCTACCTGGTACCAGTTCCCCCATGTTGCCGAAGGGTTGCCCTGGCGGTAAAACATTTCGTCTTCGGTACTGTAGGCACCGAGCAGCTGGAATTTGAAGTTGCTGGCACCCGTATTGTTGCCGCCGGCAAACAGGAACGCAGGTTGGGTGGAGGGACGATTGTTCGCCACGCCGATATGGAAAATCCCGGAGTTGGCGATCGAATCGAGATTCCCGGTATGGGGATCGAGGTATGTTGGATTGGTGGTTCTGGCTATTCTCCCGATCCCATCTCCTAAAGACAGTGCACCGATATCCGCCGGCGTGAGCATCCGCGTGGAGATGGCGGTCACATGGCCGGAGGCGTTGGTTTCGATGGATGCAGGTACCTGCGCCGTGGTGAACGTTTTGGTCGATAACGCCCCTGCCGCGTGGTTCCCTGCATGCCAGATCTGGTCCCCCATGTAGAGGAACCTGTCGCGTCCCATAGACAGCACCGAAGTTGTATCCAGCGGCGAATACAGCACGTGCCGGAACACCCATCCTTCCCCGATATCGTCTTTCGCTTCAAAGATGAGATTGCCGGAAGGCTTGTCCTGCAAGGATTCTACATACATTCTCCAGCTATCGGTATTATACTGCCACATCAGTCCGTTTGAAGGATTGGCCATGGGCGCATTGAACAGGATGTTTTGGGTAGTGCTCGATCCACGGGTCGTAACCGCCTGCAGATTGAGGTCGGCGCTGGCGAGCACGGGCGCGTACACGCCTTTGGTGATGCCCTTTTTCACGTACCGGATGCTGTCTCCGGCACGATAGATCGTATCGATCCCTCCCACCCCGCTCAACTGTGCCAGATCGATCGTATCCTGACCGGCGATGGCAAGCTTCGACCCACCAACCTGAACGAGGTCGATCTTCCGGAACTCCGTTCGCCCGCCACCTTTATTAAAAAGATAGCCAGACACGCCACGGGTACGGTTTTCGATGATCAGCTCGGCGGTGTCGCAAACATTGTATATCCGCACACTGTCGGCACGGATCTGGTACACGTGCTGGGCTTTGACGGTGGAGATGGTGCCGGTAACGCATGCCAGCGTCACCAGGAAAGCGGTAAGGGACAATTTCATATGACTCGGTTTCTATCTGTTGCTATCGTTTATCCTTCAGCTCCCGGATTATTTCTTCGAGGGCCTCCAGTTTATCTTCAAGGGTTTTGTTCTTTTTTTCCAGCTCCTGAACGGCAGCCACGAGCAGGGCTACGGTATTGCCCTGGTCCACGCCCTGGCGGCCGGGCGTCGCCATTTCGCCGGGCACTTCGTCGGCGATGAAACCGATATGCAGCTGCGTTTGGTCTGCCTTAAACCTGAAGGTGCGGACGGTGGCGTTGCGCAATACGTCCAGGCCGGATTTTGCAAAGAGTTCGATCTGTGTTTTCAGTTCGCGGCGCGACGTTTGGTAGAAAGCCGTAGCGGTTACTGCGCCGGTGGTGGAAAGGTTCCCGGCGGAGGTGAGCCGCATTTTTTCGGTGACGTCCACGGCATTAACAGGCGTGTTGTAAAAAACGAGGGATGTGGGATGGGAGGTGCCCGTCCAGGCGCTTTCCGTTACCGCATCGATCTGTGCGCCCGGAACGTAGGTGGTGCCGGAAGTATTGGCGCCATACAGCACGGAGCCGAGGCGCTGGTTGGCCGCGGAAGGCGTGCCGCTGTTATACAACCGCATATAGGCCCCGGAAGAAGCACTCAGCGTCTCGGTATTCTGGACGGCCATTCCGGCCGTATTGCCGGTGCTGACGTGAACGGGAAAGAAAGGGTTGTTGTTACCGATGCCCATGTTGCCATTTGCGCTGATGCGCATTCTTTCGGGTTGCTGGCTGGTGCCGGTACCTGCATAAAAAACGATCAGTCCGCCCTTGGTGCCGCTGAACAGCCCGATCTGTCCACCCTGGCTAATGCTGCCGCCGATGAGATGGAGGCTGCTGTCTGACATAGTCGGCATAATGATATTCGTGTGTACATACCCGTTGATCTGCGCCGGGCCCTGTACCTGGAGTTTGTATTGGGGATTGGAGGTCCCGATGCCCAGGCGGCCTTGCTCATCGAGGCGCATTCTTTCTGGTTGGGAGCCGGCACTCGTGCCGGTATGGAAGGTCATCCGTCCCCCGTTCAAGCCACCGAACAGATTAATTTCTCCACCATAATTCGTGCCACCGCCATACATCTGCAAGCTGCTGTCGGAATTGCCGGAGGTGATCTTGCCGGTGATGACCGTTCCCCGCGTCATGATGTTGCCGTTTACGTCCAATGCCTGTGTGGGAGATACCATCCCGATGCCCAATCTTCCGTCTTCGGTCAGGCGCATGGCTTCTGCCAGCCCGGTTGGGTTGGAGATGATGAACGACAGCCCGATCCGGTTGCTGGTGGCGCCTCTCCAGGCCCGGATCGCGGAGTATCCGAGATCGTTGTCCGTCCCGAATTTAATCCCTTTATGCACGGCGCTATTGCTATTACCGTTGCTCTTTACATATATTTCTCCGTTCGCCACCTGTAGCCTTTCCGAGGGCTGCCTTTCGGAAAGACCGATATTTCCCAGTCCATTGACGGCCAGCGCGATGTTATTGACTTCCCCACCCTGACGGTTATACACCGACAATCCCAGGTTGTCTGTTGCGGGCGACCCCGTGGCGCTATGCGTGAACTGGAAAGCGTATGCCGAGGTATCGTAGATAACGCCGTTCCAGACGTTCCTGTTGAAGCCGATGGCGTTGAAGCGCTGGGACATCTTTTCGCCCGTAAATCCATATTCCACCATCCGTTCGTAGGAAACGTACCCGTTAGGCGCGATTTCCATGCGTTTTACCCATGCCGAGCCCGTGTTTACCCAGGTAGCAAGACCGGGAACGGTTGCGGCGGTCAGCTGGAAATTTGCGCCGTACCCGACGTTGGCGGTGCGCAGCATGATGCCGTCAGACACGGTGTCGGCCCCATTCTTCCTCACTTCCAGCATACCGCGGGTAAGTCCTCTTCCGGTGATGTGGAAACCGGCTTCCTGGGGAGTGGGCGACATCTGGTTCTGGATGTATGATGCGGATCCGGCTGCTGGGGCAGCGGAAATGGCGGCAGGCGTGAGGTTATTCTCGTGCCACATCCGGTAATAATTGGCGCCGTTGTTAGGAGAATACCAGGGCTCGTTGGTGGCATTGTCGAGTATCAACAACTTCGATTCGTTCGGAACCGCGTTTCTCGATACGATGGACGTTCCTGTTTTGGAGCCGGAATCTCCGATAACCATATATCCCGTGAAGCCGATCCCCCTTACCAGGCGGTTCACCTGATAAAAGTACTGGATATCGCTCATGTGATTTCCGAGAATGATATTCTTTGTGGCCTGGTTCCCTGTGCCCAACACAGCTTCAAGTCCAGGAACACGCGGCGCGAACACGGTGGTGGTCACTCCTTTCTTTAGATATTTGATACTGTCTCCCGACCGGTAAATCGTATCGATCCCCCCGATCCCGCTCATCTGGCTGAGGTCGAGCGTGTCTTGCCCCGCGATGGCGATGCGCGTGCCGCCGAGGTTTTTCAATTGCAACCTGCGGAATTCGGTTCTACCGGCGCCGCGATTGAAGAGGTAGCCCGTAACGCCCTGGGTGTGGTTTTCCAGGATGAGCTCGGCCGTGTCGCAGACGTTGTAGATGCGCACGCTGTCTGCCCGGATGGAGTAGACATGTTGCGCCTTCGCCGCTGTGGATGCGGTGAGGAGGATGGATAGGGTGACGAGGGTACGGGATAACATAGTTCTTCGGTTCGTATTCGCTTACTGTGACTGTTTTTTGATGAATGCTTCAATGGCCTGGAGTCGTTTTTCCAGTGCCTGGTTCTGCTGTTGCAGGGAAGCGTTGGCGTTTTCCAGTTTATTGTTTTTCGCTTCCAGTTCCTGAACGGCTTTCACGAGCAGGCCCACGGTGCTGGCCTGGTCTACACCATTGCGGCCTGGCGTCGCCATTTCGGCAGGTACTTCGTCGGCGATGAAGCCGATATTGCGATGGCCTGTGCTATCAGCCTTGAAAATAAATGTGCGCACCTGTGCCTTGCCCAGAATGCCGAGGGCGGACGACTGGAAGGGTTGGATATCTTTCTTGAGGCTTCGGAGGGAGGATTGGTAAAACGCCGTAGCGGTGGATGAGCCGGTCACGGTAAAGTTACCGGATCCCGCGAGGGTAGCGATGTTGGTGGTGGCGGCGTACCATTTGAAACTGGCGGAATTGTCTTTTACGGAACTCCAGATCGCCCCTTCCTCGGTCCCCATGGCGTAATCAACAGTCGTAGCGCCGACATTGGGGTACAGGACGATTTTGGTACCGGGGCTTCGCGTCACCAGCGTAGGTTTTGCAACGGTTGCCGCTACATTAACGAAATGGATAATATTCTTCGAGGCGTTAACCATATGGAATTCCCCGCCGTTATAACGCACAGTAGTGTCGTCCACTGCAAATGACGTAGTGCTGTTCTTGGGGAAAAGCACAACGCGGCCCAAATCACTTTTTATGTGGACATCATTATTGAGAAGACTTCCCTTTCCCACATACCCGTAACGGCTTCCCGTTCTATCGTGAAAACCGAGGTAGGAATAGGTGGCCATACCCGTGGAATCGGCGGCGATCCTGGAATCATTCCCCATCGTTACGCTCCCCGGAAACCGCACTGCGCCTGTAGCACGAGTGATGGTCATCGAAACTGTCGCGGAGCCGGATGCCCCCGCATCGCTATATCGCCAGATGCTGAAATCGCTTCCCGTTCCAGCGCCGCTTTCCGCGTTCGACAATCCAATGCCGAAACGCAATGCATCCGCAGCGTTATTCAATATCAATCCCGCTTTACCCGCTCCGATCGAGCTGGAAAATGAATTGTTTGTTTTGATGAAGTTGGTAGTCCACAGTCCACCTGTTTGGGCGCTGGCAACCTGGTTCTGGATAAAACTTCCGGTTGCGTTGGCCTGCGTCAGGATCGGACTGTTGTTGATACGGCCTTCGGTTTGGGCGAGATACGTTGTTGAAGCGGGAGACTGCCCGGAATTGTAGATCGCCAGTTTGTCTACGGCGAGCACGGGGCGGGAGAAGTAAAAGTTCTCCCGGTCGGTCGTGAAGTGCAGGTAGGAATTGTTTTGCGCGCCGATCTGGACTTGTCCGCCCGGCGTCACGATCCGCATGGAATAATTCGTTCCCTGTTCCAGCCGGGTGCTGTCGTTATTGAGGAAAAGCTCCAGCGGCCGCGCGGTGGCGTAGTTCTGGCGAACGTAGTCCGTCCAGGCGGCGGCGGTGGTTTCCTTGATATCGAAGTAGGCGACGTACCAGGTTACCTTTCCCCGGGCGCCGTTCAGGTAATAATAGCCGAGCGGCAGGAAGGTGCCCTGGTTGCCGGCGTGGTGCACATGGATGTAGTCTTCCCACTTGCCGGTGCCTTTGTTATCGGTGAGGAAATAGTGGGAATTGCTCGTCCCGAAAGGATCGAGGCCCACTTGCAAAGTGTATCCCACGGGCAGTTTGGCCCTGATGCGCGATACGTACACCGAGTTCCGCCGGCTGGGCACATCGGCCCGGAAGCCGCCGAGCCCGGGTGTAGGCAGGGCGCTGGCGGAATCGTAGGCGATCTTCAGGTACCAACCCGATGAGTTGGGTACCCGCTCGCCAAGGGAGGCACTGTCGCGCACGAGAGTAACCCCGGGCGAATAATTGTTATCGTATTTGGTGATACCATTGGCGCTGTAGCGGAATTCCGCGTCGGCGCGGAGCTGGGCGCCTCCTACCGAATTCCAGAGCTGGTTGCCCGAGTTGTTTTCGGGGTTCGGGTGGTAGTAGGTTTGTTTGAAGAAACCGATCGTGCGAGTATTGCCGCCAACGATCAATCCATTGGTTTGTTCATTATCGACCGGAGAATTCACCTGCAATTTCCCGGAAACGGCGGTCATTGATCCATCGTAGGTATGGATGACGAACGAGTTGTGGTTGCTACCGCTGTAACCGATGTATCCCCTGTCTGAATTGTCGCTGTTCCTAAACCGGAGCACGAGGTTGCCGGCGCCGGTGGTGGCACGTTTGAGGATGAGGTTGTCACCATCGCGGGACGACACATTGCTGCGCTCGGTCACGGTCTGGAGGGTTTCCTGTGTGGCCGGTGCGTAGAAGCTGGAGACGATGCCCCGCTTCACGAAGCGGAGGCTGTCGCCCGAGCGGTACACGGTGTCGATGCCGCCGATGTGGGTGAGCGTGGCGAGGTCGATGGTGTCTTGCCCGGCGATGGCGAGCTTGCTGTTGCCGATGGCTACCATTTTGAGTTTGCGGAACTCGGTTCTCCCCGCGCCGCGGTTATAGAGGTATCCCTGCACGCCCTGGGTTTTGTTTTCCAGGATGAGCTCGGCGGTGTCGCAGACGTTGTAGATGCGCACGCTGTCTGCCCGGATGGAGTAGACATGTTGCGCCTTCGCGGCGAGGGACGCGGATAATACGAGGGATAGGGTGATGAGGGTACGGGACATAACTAACTTATAACTTATTCACTTAATCAGACTCAGTAAATACTTATTGCGTTCAGTCGAGATTGTAAATTTAGATTGGCAACCCCTTGCTTTGCATAGACCATTTTTAAGGCCGGACTTTAAATTTTGAAAATGGCCATAAGGTCTTCAATCACAATAACCGAATTGTTTACAATAATCCATTGCTTTAGTGGATCATCAAATACATCCTAATCAGTCTTATAATACAATTCCTAGTTCAATCAAATACGCAAAATAATTCCTAACTACTATTATTCTTCGACCCACTTTAAGCTATCGGGAAAATCTAAATCGAAATCTGAAAAATCTTTTCTGAAGATTAAAAGCTCGCTTTTTTCCGGGTTATCGCCATTAATTACTAGGGGAAAGGACTTCCCTACAATTGATGACAAAAACCCTCCGCTACTATTCACCAGTTTCTCACCTTTATACTGTCGTCCATCAAAAACGTACTGGTATGTCAAAGCTCTTCGATAACTACTAGCTATCGAGACATCCGTTATTATCGCCTCTCCGATAATACTTTGGTTACGAACGACTTCCCTATCTCTGGTCTTGATCAAAGCCTGAATCCCGATTACAACTAATAAGACCAATAAAACTATATAAATGATATACTTATTCATAATTCATTTTAATTAATTATTAATTGCTTTTCTCCTTTTTTTATTTGCCTCGAGTTTTTGTTCCTGCTTTTCCTTAAGAATATCACCAATATACGAAAGACCGTTACCATTTATATCTCCCAAAAGGCTAACTAAATAATTAGCTCCCCACTCTGTAACCTTACCGTTCTTTACCACTTTCTCAGTAAACCAGCCACCAAATACATTACCCAATCCGCCAATCAAAGTTTCGAATCCTAAATCTTTAATATCCTTACCAGCCAATTCACTTGGATGAAACATTCTTCCGTCTTTACCCATTGCACCAATAAAAGAAGACATAAATGGATTGCCAGTAACAATTTCACCAACTGTACTCCAATAATTATTCTTGGACAAATCTCCTTTGTTTGTTATTGTTTGAAATATGACATCTGCACTTGCACCACCAAGCCTTCTCGCGAATTCCAACTGGCCTATTTCGGCGAGTCCAACGAGGTGTGGGATTGCAAACGGCGCGGCCAATGTCCAAATAAATACATTTGGAGCTCCATCTGCAAATCCATATAAACCCTTTTGCAGCGAATTGGGTTCTCCCTCATCATAGAATGGTTTCGGCACCCAACCATCTCTGTCATCCTTTCCTGTATACATTACAATACTGGGGTCATACCAATAGTATTTATGTGCAGTATATGACCCCCATTTGCCATTTACTTTGGTATATCTTTCCGTCCAAATCCAATATTGCGCACCAGTTTTATCTTGCACTAACTGCATTGAATTATTACCCCAATTCAATGGCCCTGAATCTTTAATTGTTACCCAATCTGCCGGATTTCCCAATGGTTCCGCACCATCCAAATCGATAAATTTAATTGGTGAATTACCAGCGAACTGGAAAGGAGAAAAGTATGGATACTTATGCATTAATGGATCTAATGATAAGAACCGTCCAACACGCGGGTCGTAAATCCTTAACCCATAGTCTTGTTGACCTCCAACACCTTTAACCTCATTATCATTTTCCTTGCCATTAAAGCCAAACCGATAACCGTCAGTTTCGAATGAACGCCCAGGTATTATCATTCCAAAAGAATAGTAATCTGTGGCTGAACTTATGACTGGCTCATATCTCACAATATCTAGTCCGTTGAGTGAAATAGATTTCTTAACATCAAAAACAGTTGTTAGTACATTCCCCAAATGATTCCCAATTTCGAATTGTTTATACCTTCGAGCAAACCCAGTCATTATTCCGTTCCCCAATAGAGGTAGATTAACCATAGTCTCAGCAGATCTATTTCCAGCTTGTAAATTAAACTTCTGCATTCCAATTCGCTTATTTCCAACTAGCGGAATTTCAGTCAACGTTAGAATTCCTCCATTGTGATTAATATCACCTTCAATGTAAATGCCCAAAAGATTCCCACCTGGATCTCTAATATATCTGGTTTCAACTGCTCCAACTTTTTTACTAATTCGATTACCTCTAAAATCATAAGAATATAAAATTTCTGTTCCGTCAGTTTTTTCAATTTTCGCTATTCTACCATATAAATTCCAATCAATTTTTACCAATCCTTCTTTAATATCATGTATTAAATTACCAGTCATGTCATACTTGTAATTCCCTGGCTGTTGATTATCTATATCACCATCATATGATACACTATCAACTACCGCATCGCTAATATGATCAAGCTTATTTGTGCTCTGTATATAGCTATAGGTAAGGTCATCCATTGAAAGAGGCCTAGAAGCCCATGTTGAATTACCATTTCGCTTGAATAATTTAATATTACCATTTGGATCATATTTTATTCTTTCTTTAAAATCATCAACCAAAATTGGCTCCCAGTGGTTCAATTGAGAATTAATACCCTTACTGGCATTCAACTCTACGATTCGACTTAGCACATCAAACTTATAATTGTACAAGATTGGAGTTCCTAGGGTTGGAATATTCTGACTTAAAGCGCTTATATTTCCATTAAATAGCGGAGAGGTCAAACTTTCAATCCTAGCAAACGGCTTTCGCTGATTAGCATTCAATGGTACATATTCATTATCGCCGTAATAGTAAAGACCGAATCCAACGCCATCTTTTGCTACGAAAGATCCTTCACCACCATCAGCTCCCATATCAAAATTCGATGCAACTGTTGTACTGTTTAATCCTTTGATCCATCCTTCTAGTGTATAAGTAAAATCTAAACCCTGAATTTCTTGTTGTCCCAAAACTGTCCTTGATACAGGCCCATGCATAAAATAGGAATAGTATGCATCCTTCTCCCAATAAACACTATCCTTGCTAGTTTCGACATCTGTTATTCGATTTTCAGCATCATACCTATATCTATGATAAAAAGCATCCCATTGACCAGGTTGGTAGTTTACTTGGTTAACCTTTCCCGTCACTAAGTCATATGAATATGTTATTTTTTTAAATCGGTTACCTTGATCCAGTGTAGATTGAGAATTAAAATCCTGAATTAAAACATCTACATTTCCTAAAATATCATAACTATAAAATGTTCCTGATGCTCTCTTGCCCTGATTAAAATCTGAAGAATTATTATAAACTGCGGACCATGCAACTCTATTTCTAAGGTTTTTGGCATCAAGTGCAAGACCTTGGAATGGAATATGCTTTACATCATAGACATTTTTTGTTATTTGAGTACGACTGTTGGCAACATTACCTAACCATGTTTGAAGTGCATCATAATTCCTGCTTATTCCTACCGACATGCCTGACGCACTCGTTATTTGACCTACTTCAGTAATTCTACTTAAATCATCATACATAGTATACCCGTAAAGATTATTCAGTACTTGTTGTGCGTCTTGAGATAAAATTAATCTACCGAGCCTGTCATACCAAAACAAGGTTGTATTTGCATCCGGCGTACTTTGAGCTATCAGTTGATTTAAAGTATTATGCCTATAATTCGTCGCCATCCCATGCGCAGGCACCAACTTCACGCCCGCTTTCCGCGCAACCGCCACAGAATCCGTCCATGATTTATTCCTCCTCACCACAACACCCGCGGGCGGCACCGTCTTCACCAGGTTCCCCGCCTGGTCGTAATAGTACAAAGTATAGTGGTACTCGCTCTTGATATACGAAACCTTGAACTCCTCCATCCCCGCGGCCTGCTGCGCCATCTGCACATACACCTGGTCGAAGTCGTTGCGGATGGAATCGGTGATGGCCTTGTAGATCACATTGCCCGTGGATTGGGCGTAGTAGGTACTGTCCGTACAATTGTCTTTCTGCACCAACTCAAAATCTTCGAACACCGGCGATGCGTTGCCACACAGCATCAGGCCGTTGGGCACCAGCGTGCAGGTATCCGTACCCGGACAATTCAGCGCCGTCTGCACCGCGGAATTCGTCGTTTCCACCACATGCACGATGCTCAGGTTGCTGCTCTTCAGGGATACGGTGATCTGTGCCGGCACGGCTTTCGCCATGGAAGAACCAGTTATGTCGGTCGTTTGCAGGCCGATCACGGTATCGCGGCAACCCGTTCTACCATAATTATCCGTTTGCATGAGCATGGCGGTCTGGCCATTGTATTCGCCGGCACCGGCCATGCTGCCTTCCGGATTGTTCAGGATGCTGCGCAGGCGCTCGGAACCGCCCGTGCGCACCTGGCGCGCCCATTGAACGGTATTGTCGTCGCGGAGGCGCATCCAGTATACGTCTTCGTTTGATTGGGAAGCAAAATACCCTCCACCGGCGGCCTTTCCGACCGACCAGGTCTCGGGGTTGATATTGCCCGGCCCGCCGACGCGGGAAGCCCGCAGCATGAAGCCGTCCATACGCAGATCGAGCAGGGCGCCGTTCACGTTCACCGTGCTGCCGACGCTCATGTTCACCACGGCCACTTTCAGGCCTTCGGGCGTCGTGAGGATGTTGCGGGCCATGTTGTCGCGGCCTTCGAGATCGTAGGCTGTAATTCCGAGTAACGTTCCGTTATGACGGTTCCAGCCCATGGTAGCCACATCATACTGGCCATTGCCGCGAAGGGAACTGGCGCCGATGAGGATGTCTCCCTGCACGGCGAGCTGCAGGCCACTGCGGTCTTCCGTAGAACCGGTCTGCTTCAGCCATTGGATTTCGCCTTGCGCATCCAGCAACCCGGCCACCCAATCGGTAGCCACGCCGGAAGTGTTGGTCCGCAGACCGCCAAAGGCATACTGGTTACCGCTTACCGGCAGGATGTCGGTCCCCTTTCCACCGAAATTCGCACCAAAATCCACGGCTTTGTTCCAGGCGAGGTTCCCCTGGCCATCGAGCTTCAGGATGAGGATAGCCCCATAATCATAACAGTAGGAATTGGTGGTACCGATGGCGATGTAACCGCCGTCGTCCGTACGCTTGAGGCGCACCAGCTCGTCGTTGGCCTCGGCACCGAAGGTCCGCGCCCAGAGGAGATTGCCGACGCTATCTGTCTTGATGACATATGCGTCTTTACCACCACTTCCCAAACCTGTCGTGGAACCGGCCATGATGTAACCGTTGTCGTGTGTGCGCTGGATGTCGTTGATGACATTCGTTCCGCCGGCGGTATAGGTATTGACGAGTTGCTTGCTGCGGGAGCTTCCTTCCACACAAACGGAAGTATAACCACCCGGCCCCTGTGCAGTACAGCTGTCCATGAACTGGATATACTGGTACGCCAGCAGCCCGTAGCCGAATTTGTTGTTCATGTAGCGGGCAAAGAAATCGTTCTTCGCCTGTTGCAGCGAATCCACCGTGGCGAGCCCCGGCAGGAACGCAGGATAGGAAGCCGCATATTGATCGTACACCGCTTTCACTTCCTCGCACGACACGCAGGCCGGTGCCACCCCGCACTGGATCAGCGTGGGGATTTTAACAGGACTGGGAAGGTATTTGCATGTGAGGTCGCGGTTGGGATTGCAGGTTTCCAGCAAAATATTAAGGGTAGCCTGCGGAATGTTGGCCCCTTTCACCCGGAAGATGTAGGCGGAGAAAGTGGTATCCGCCGCCTTTTTCATCGTTTGGTATTCCTTCTGCAAAAGCGTCAGCGTCTTGCACTCGCAATCCGATGGGGTCGTGAACGTCATTTTTTCCGCGCGCACCGGCTGCTTGCCATACGGCAGCGGCGTGGTGATGAGGTTGGCGTTGCACATCATGTTGGCCGTAATACCATGACGGACATTGAAATCCGTGATCACATCGTCGAAGCTCCGGAAACGGTAATTGCTGGAGGGTTTCACCGTGCTGGCACCATAATAGTGATCCCTGTCGGCGCCCTCCCGGCATACTTTCAGCAGCTCCGGGATGATTTCGGATTTGATGAGGTTTGTATCATATAATTGGCATTGCTTCAATTGCGAGACCCAGATCTGCACATAACTTTCGCAATTCTGCGCGTAGAACTGTTCTTCTTTCCCCTGCGCCAGGGCATTCGCTTTGTTCGGGTCTGCCGCGCCTCCGTTCTTGAAATCGTCCAGACCGGCGTTGTTCAACAGATCGAGGGGATTGCGGATGTGGATGTCGTAACCAGCGTTCATCAACCGTGCGATATCTGCGTTGCAAAGCTGGGCGTTCACCGCTTCGATCATGATCTTGTTGCGGGCATTGATATAGGCGTTGCGGAAATTGCGCCATTGCATGTCGAGGTCGCCGGCGCAGGTATTGGCCGTGTTGAATGCCAGGGCCGGTGTAGCGATGGCGTCCAGGCAAGCCTGATCTCCGGCCCCGCATCGCACCATGGCCGTGGCGGTGGTCCACATGTTCCTGCCGGAAACCGTCATATTGAGGGCGTCGGGCACTTTGTTGCCGGTCATGGACACCAGTGGGTCGTTCCCGTAAGAGAACGGTACGGCCGCCATGTTCGCGGGGTTCAGGTACCCTTTGGCCACCGCAGCGGCATATGTTTCCGTTTTTTCGAAATCGAACTGCCAATCGATGGCCGTGCGGTACACCTCATAATGGCCCAATCTGCAATATTCGGGGTGCAGCGGCAGGAGGTTTTCTGCCCACGACGATTTGAAAGCCGCCATGAACTCATCTCGCTCCAGCTCGTTGGGCAGCACCATTTTGCCTTTGGACGCGCTCCAAACGGTGTCGCGATTGCCGTTGAGGTCGAGGTAAAGGATGTTTCCGCCTTTATATTTATCTCCGTTGAAGATGTTGTAAGTCTCCGCTTCTTTGCTCAGATCGGCATATTGGCCCGTGGGCGCAGTAACGTCCATCAGCATGTTCCGGCGGATCTCGTTCAGCGGGTTGGGGCCTTTGCAAAGCTCGTCGCACCCGCGGATCGCTTCCTGGTAAGCCGTGGAAGCGGCCGCACGATGGCGGGCAGTATCCGCAACGGGGATCCCGGCCTTCGTCATATAATCCACCCGGAACGCTTCCCAGGTACCGATCGCCGCCACGCAACCCGCACAATCGGGAACGCACTGGATGGTCCGCAGCGAAGCGCGCCGCTCTTCCACGATCTGCTCGATGGTGGTGCAGACGTTGCTTTGCAGGAAGATGCTGTCGCGGTAATGGTCCATCGCTTCCTTGCTGATGGTCAGCGTTTTGGTGATGGTATAGTTGCCGGGAGGAAGCTTGCGCGTCACGGTATAGATGATCGGCGCAGGCGTAGTTCCACAGGCAACCGGCAGGTTGGAAACGTCGAGATTGTTGAAGGAATAATTGATGGGATCGGTCAGTTTCAGGTTGAAAGCATCGTCGAACACCTTGATATTCAGTTCATAACCGGCCACATAACAAACATCCTGCCCGTTACAATCCTGTTTGCGCAACACGGGCGGTGTCAGTTTGTATTCGAAAGTATAATCCGCCGTGTCGGAAACGTTGATGGAGGAATGGGTGACAATGCTCCGTTCGTCCACTTTATTTTTTCCGGGGCCCGACAAGGATTCCACCACCGGCAGGCGCTCCGTTTCGGGAAGTTCTTCCAGGTTGCCGCCGGGCGCTACGGATTGCAGCGCCGTTGCGATGGTACGCCCGTGCATGTCGATATAACTTACGGAATACTGGCCATTGGCGTCCACTACCGAGTTCTTGAAATAATGCGAGCTGTTGCCCACTTCTGTACCGAACAGTGCGTCCAGCTCTTCCTGCTTGGGCGTGGTGTAGATATATTTGGTCTCATGGCCGCTGCCCAGCTTAAACGTTTCGCCGAGCCCGCCCTGGCGGGAGATGCGGCCAGTATTGTCTGGCGTATATTCCGTTTGGGTAAAGGCGCGGCCTTTCGCCTGGGGAATATACTGGTGATGGCCAACCGTGGCCAGGGGGTTATTGGCGGAATAGTAAGCGTTGGCACCGGATGCGCTGTCCATGGGAGCCGCGCTGCCGCTGAGATATTCGGCCGGTGTTTCCACCAGGTCGTACTTATCCTTGTCATATTCCGGGCTGTTGATGCCGCGGTTGAATCCCTTCACATACTGCATCACCGTCTGCATCGTGGGCGACGGCAGCACCTGGATGGCCGGCCTTCCCTGGTAGTCGTACATCGTTTCGGCGATGACCAGCGTTTGGGAGGTATTGTCTTTCGTTACGGTCTGGCGGCTACGGAGGCTGCCGTCAAAATATTGCGTCACCACTTTTCGTTTGCCGTCTTCAGCGAAAGTGATGGTAGATTGCCAGTTGAGGTTGGACTGATGCCCTGCGAATTCGAACTGCCCCGTTGCACCGTGCTGCGAGCTCCAGTCGGTCTCGATCCGCCGGTCGTCCGCCCCTACCTGTACGGCCCGCACGCGGAAGAAGAGCGATCCTTTGCCGTCATACATCAACGGCACCTGGTAGCTGTTATCGGCGACGGTGACGCGCGTGGTGTTGTTGTCGAATACCAGTGCAGGTTGCAACGGTGTTCCGTACCTGCCGGACGCGAGGGAGCTGGAATCGACGTAAGTCCATTCCAGGTCGTAAGCATCCGCGCCAATTTCCACGGGCCAGTGGACCAGCAGCTGGTCGGGCGTTCCGGGGCCCTGGGGCAAATCGTAATTGATCGATTTTATTGCATGGGCATGGCAATCCAGCTTATACCTGGGCTGCACTTCCATCTCGTTCTCCAGCATCAGCACGGCCAGCATATTGGCCGGCGCGGTAATGCTCATCACTTTCACCTTTACCTTGTGCGCGTTGTTGAACACGAAGCTGCTGCGCATCCGGTAGGTATTGGCTGTATCGTAGTTGATAGACAGCTGCTGGTCTACGGAATCCACGACGTTGTTGGGCAGGTAATAGTAAATCCTTACCTGTGCATCCGCCGAAAACGGGCCGGGGATGTAGCGGTTGGAATATTCGTTGATCCTGAACGTAATAATGTTCCGGACCGGGTACGGCGTATCGATCCTGACGTTGGAAAAAGCACTGTCGACCACGGTGATCGCGGAATCTGCCACCAGTTGTCCGGCGGCGCCGTCCAGCACTTTCTTGAGGACGATGCTTTTTTCTGCTGCGCCTGCACGGGGGCGGCCAACAGCAACAGGCATGCGGCGGCTATCAGGGAGTAAATGAATTTCAGGCCAGGGATATTCATAATCATAAGTTGGATCGGGGACTATAGGTTCGGGCTTCCTTTGTAAATCTGATAATCGCTGTAGGCGGCTGTAGGGAGGTATTCGCCGTTGCTGAATACGAAATAGGCGCTTTCGTGGAAAGGTGCCCTGTCGGCTGGCAACGTAACATACCGTAGAAAATACATGCTCACCAGCGCCAGCGGGCCAAACTGCTGCCGCTCGGCTTCCGTCAGCGGACGACCGCTTTTCATCATTTCCGTTTGCAACAGGTACCTGGCGGAAGACAGCAAGCCATTAGCCGGCTGAATATTGAGGTCGATGGATTTTACGCCCGCCAGCGAATCGAATGCGATGCTGATCCGGCGGTTCCGTTCTTCCTGCGAGATATCCACTTTTTTCACGAGCCCTGTTTCCATGAGCGCGCGGACCTGCGAAAGCGGATCGGCCGGCGGCAAGCCATTGGGTTTGTAGAGGTACATCACTTTGTCTTCCTTGAACAACACGATGGCGTATCTGGGGTTGGAGACGAACTCCATGTTCGCCATCACCATCCTTAAGCCCGCAGCCGACATTTCGACGCTGCCGCTGAGCGAGTCCAGGACTTGCTCCGGCCGGCCCGCCGCGGCATAGGTGTACCGGAAATCGTAGCGGAGGCCGCTGGCCGAATAGGCCGCATGGAGCTTCCGCATCTCACTGAACAGCTTTGCCGTATCTGCCCGCTGGGCATGCAGCGAAGCAGAGGCTACGCTGCACACCAGGATGATCAGGATTTTCTTCAACATATCTTTATTCTTTTACGAGCGCACTCCTCGTTTCTTTAATCGTTTTAATACCTCTTTCCGTTTCCTTCTTCACCCGGGTCAGCACACCATCATCGTCGTACTCAAAGAACGTCGCGAAGTTGTTCTCGTCCAGCTCAGCCATCATGCGCAGCGTTACGGGGTCGTAGGCGTAGCTCTTCATGTTGGCATTGAACGGATGCAGGCGGATGTCGTCTACATACACCGGGCTATCGCCTGTGGCGATGATCATGACAGACAGCTGCGTGGTGCCCGCGGGCAGGTCTACCGCCTCCTCGTACCGCTGCCAACCTTCGATGATGTTACCAGACGGACGGATTTCGCGAAGCGTCGTGTTCTCGCCATGCTTGACTACCAGCTGCACCACATTGCCGTCGTAGCTGGCGCAGTTGCAGTCTTTAGCTTCCTTCACCCATGCGCTGAAGAGGATCTTTTTCCCCGCCAGCGGGCTGAACGAAGGGATGACCATCGTACTGTCTGCCTTCACTTTTTTCAGCACGTTTCCGGTGATGCCGCAATCTGCCGCCTTCATTTCGAAAATGGGCTGATTGACGGGCGTAGCAGCCGCCACAACCATGTGGCTGGTCTGCAGCGTATCTCTGCCGGGAATTTTGATGGAATAGCGGCCGGTGTGGCGCTGTGTGGTATCCAGCCAGGAAATGTAACGGGTGAAATCGAAGCGCCGGGCAGTTCCGCAGTCGCCGGTAGGGCAACCGTTTCCTTTGAAATAGAAGTCTTCGAAACCTTCGAACGCAGCTTCGCGCAGCATGCTGTTTTGCACCACGGCCATGGGCAATGCGTCTTCAAAGCCATAAATGGCGCTGTTGTAACGGTTGAGGGCATCGCGGTTCTCCAGCTCAAAGCCTTTTTTATTGAAGATGGTAGACTCGCTGTTCCAAACCCAGCGGGTGGTGTCGTACTGGGCCTTCCATCCGTTCGACTGTTTTTTCCAGAAAGACAGGAAGTCTTTGTACGTACCGTCTGTGCGGATGTTGGTGGCGGCCTGCGGATCGGATTCTTTGCGCTCGCCGTAGTAGGCGTACGTGCGGTGTGGCCGCCAGTTGCCGAGGATCCCCGCTGCATAGGGGTTCACGCTGGTATCGGTAACGGCGCTGAAGCAAATGGTCTCGAAAGCCGCCATCACGAGATCTACCGTGTCGCGGATCGGGGCGGAACAAATGTCGGCATCTATCACCACGATGTATTTGCCCTCGCTGGAGTCCGTAAGCTGCGTGATCACGGGGTTCTGGAGATTGCTGGTGAAGTTGTTGGGGCCGGTCCAGCTATAAGTAATGGCTGAGCCGGGAAGGTTGATCACCTGCAGCCGGGCTTTGTCGCCCTGGCAATATGCCGGTTTGTTCAAAGAAGCGAGCTGGGCGGTGGCGAAGTCGATGATCTTGATGGTTTGAACGACGGAGGCTCCGCAGGGGTCGGTCACTTTCACGTCGTAATTCTGGTTCACCATGAGGTCGAAACCGCCGCCGGAGTTGAACCTGCCAGTGGTGTTGGTGGCCAGGTACGGGCCGGTGGCGCCTTTGCCCTGGGCGGCCAGGCTGTAGGTATAGGAAGCACTGATGGGGTTGATCAGCTGCACGATGATACTGCCGGTGTTATCGGCCGCTGCGGGGCAAATCCAGCCGATGGAACGGATAGGATCGATGGCCAGCGGCCTGGCGCTCCATTCCAGCGATTTCATATTTCCCCCGAACGTTTCTTCCGGATGATGGCTGACAGATCCCGAACTGGCACCTACTACCACGCCGTATTCTCCGGGCGTGGTCAGCACTATTTCCGATCCCATGGGATAAATGCCGGTTACCAGAGATCCGCCGGAAGGCTGTGACATGATCCGGTAGTACCCGGGAACGGTAGAATTGTTGAAAGCGACGGTACCATCGACCCGCAGGATTTTCCCTGCGCAGGTATCTCTTGTCGACATTTCCCATTCATAGTCATAAACGTCTTTATTCGCGACCACAACCGTATCGAAATAGGCCGCGCAGGCATCCGTGATCTTCAGGACGTAAGTGCCGGGAATATATGCTTTCTGCGGCGTGCTGTAAAACCAAACGCCGTTTTCGTCATAAGCCGTTGTAGTAGAATGGTAATGACTGGCGGGATACACGACCTCAATCTTCGTTCCGGCACGGATCGATTCGCCGCCGGAGCCCTGGATGAGGAGCTCCCCGAATTTGTGCTGCCCCGAATTCCTGGGCCAAAACATGGTTTTATAGGGCTTTGCGGGAGGCGGTTGCTGTAGTATATCCTGGGTATGCAGCAAAAAGCTGTCTGCCGTCATGACTTGCAGCTTGTACGCCCCATGAGGCAGGGAATCCATGTGCCAGGCATTCCAGTTATAAGTAGTATCCCTTCTCACAACGCCCGTATTTTTATTCTGCACGCTGATCACAAAAGGGTAGCAAGCCCTCACCGGCGTATAGACGGGATTGATGTTGAAGCTATGGCTGCAGTTATTGGAAAACGACAACGCAATATCATACTGGTAGAGATAAATTGGGAAGCTGGTTTCCCCGCCGCAGGGATCCTTGAAATAGTAGTAAACATTTTTGCCCACCATGTCTTTCAACGTCTTGCCCCCGGGAATTTCCAGCTCGAAGAAGCTCGAATCGCATACGGGCTTGAAAGCCGTCTTGGGGCCACCATCATACGAAACGGCGAACGTCCAATTAGTTCCGCGGTAGAAATACGGTCGGTACAGGGAGCTGGAAGGCACCAGCGGCGCATTGAAACGAAGCTTGTTACATCCCGCGCCTGCGATCTGATTTTCAATGATCAAATCCTGGTTAGCCGCCGGTAAAGCCGGGATGACGACCGTACTGGTGGAACTGCTTCCGCAAGAATCGGATAGCACGACCGTATAGGTTCCGGCCGACATGTTCTGGACCTGATAGCCCGCTGCACTGGTATTAAAGACAGTGGGCCCGGAATACGCCGCGGGCTTGCTCGTGATTACGGCCTTGTAACCGCGCCGGCCACCGCTAAATAAAAACGTCATTAAGCCCGAAGAACAATTAGGGAAAGATCCCGATCCCATCTTTGCGCTACCAGTGAAAGGGGTGTAATCTCCCAGAACGGAAACAGACTGTGTGATGGAATCTTCCACACCACCGCAAATCCCCCTCACCGTCACGTAATACGACCCGGGAGCGAGGTTCTCGAAGAGCGGGGCGGTACTGTGTGGTATCTCGAACCCGCCGGACGCCGCCTGCAACCGATATAGCCGGTTCGTGACGGAGCCCGCGTCCTGCCCGGTCAGCGTAATGGATATTTTACCACTGGCCGCACATCTGGACGAGTCGGGCGTGGCCGTGAACGACCAGTTGCACTGCGCCGCCGCCCATGTGGGCAGCAGTACCAGGGCCAATAAGGCAATATATATCTGAAATGCTTTTCTCATAGTTAAGGGATCATCAATCGATTTTGGAATAGGTACAAACGAATGTGGCCTTCACGAAGCGCCCGCTGGACGCTTCCCGGTAAATGGAGGGCTCCGGTTCCAGCGTGAGTATGTTCCCTGTTATTTTCCAGCCATATTTTTTGACGGTGGCCTGCTCCTGGAACCCCGGCGGTAGCTCCTTCCTGCATTCCAGCGTCTGAACACCGGCGCTGCGGTAATCGCCTCGCTCTCCCGCCCCGTTGCGGTCTCCCATGTAAATGAAATCCGTAAACTCCACTCCGGTCCATACATCTCTCCCGGCCTTCACCATCCGGTCCGCATCTGTTGTTTCATAGCTGTCTACCATCACGCCTTCGGGATAAGTCACGATCTTCACCATCAGTTGCTGCGCCGCCCATTTCCCTTTCAGCCGTGCGAACGCGGAGTCTTGCGCGGAAGCCGGAAACGCCGTTACGACCAGGCAGCATATCAAATAAAATATCTTGTGCATAGTTGCGAGTTTTTCGGATTAGAAAAAGCAGACGACCTTTTGTTTCTTCTTGTCTTCCACCTGCCACGACTGTTTATACTCGATCATTTCCGCATGCGTGATCCGCGAGTGTTCGTCGATCTGCAGCTGGTAGCCGTTGCCCACCTTGAGCAGCGGGTTCACCATCATGGAAACGGATCCCGCCAGGGCCGCGATGTTCCTGCGCCCTGAGCGGATGATCTTTAAAGATGCCTCATGGCCGTTGAACGGCTTTCCATCCGCGTCCTGGAAGAAAATCTCGGGTGCGTCTCCGGTATTGGCACTGGCATCCACAGCCCAGATCTTGCTGGCGCTGGGGAAAGTGGCCAGCAAAGGCTGGCAGGGATCGGTGTTCACAGGGTTGCGGGAATACACCAGCAGTTCGTCTCCTCCCGTAAAATATTTGCTCACATCTCCCGCCGCTATTCCGCTTACGATCTTGCCTTCCTTGAAATATACGTGGTCGAACACGGCGCTGATATTCTTGTAGGCACCCGACATACCGTCGTACATCCATCCGGCGGGATATTTAAAATTGTACAGTGTATCGTCGAATTCGTTTTGCGCCGAAGTCAGGATCACGTCGCCCGTTTCCGCGTCGTAAAGCATGTTGTGGGTAGTAACGCGGCTTCCCTTGTCTACCGCCACCACACTGTCTAACAGGCCATGCCGGTAAATGACTTTCGTGGCCGCGGCCGAGCGGAACATCGTTTCCTGCCGCTGCGGGAACACATACCCCGAAGGCCAGCTCAGGAGGAACGGCATGGGGAACGAGAAGATGTCGACGTTGGCGTTGAAATCCACCGAAAGGCTCACCGACCGCTGCTGGCGCATATCGAGCATCAGCTCCATGTCTTTCCCAACTATCGCCGTGCCATCGATCTGGCCGTTGGCGCCCATAGACAGTACATCGTTGCGCAGGCGTTTGTGCTCCGCATTCTGATCGTCTACCCGATAATAATAAGTGGTAGAGGTGATCGGCTCCTTGCTGTCGAGCTGCGAATAACTCGCCTGCGAACGGGGCTTTCCGTGCATATCGTTCAATTCGATCTTGAAGCCCTGCGTTACGCCCACCACGTTCACTGCATTGATCTTCAACATGTTCAGAAGTTTGGGCGTATAGCGCTCCTTCGCGTCTTCGTTCAGCAGCGAATGGTCTGTAAATACGGGGAAATCGTATGCGGTATAGAAAGTCGCCTCTTCGAAACCGTTCGCAGAGCGGGTTTTGGCCGTACGGATAGAGCGGGTCCTCACTTTGCTGTAGCCGACGGAGGGATGCGGGAAAAACGTTTCGCCTAAAGGCATATCCACGAATCCCAGCGTCACCGGCGCCAGCTTGGCGGCCTGGTCGGTATATTTGATCGGCTCGCGCCAGGTGTTTTCCTCACCGCCCATCATGGGCTCGTAAGTAGCCACCCCGCTGCTGATCTCGATCTTCTTTCCACCTACATCGTGCGTGGTCGTATAGAGATATTCGGTACCGTACAGCGATTCCTTCTGCTGGGTCATCGCGTTCCAGTTATCGTAGATCTTGATGCTTTTCACCCGGTGGCCGCCACCCAGCTTGCGGTAGGCCGGCGCATACAGGCGAACGAAAGACCGTTTCAGATCGGCGGTTTGGCCGAACTTGTTAGCACGTGCCAGGTTGTCGAACGATCGGAAAGCGCTCACCACCCCGGTGGCCATACCGGCAATGAGCTGAACCGCGGCCTCGGCGCCCAGGTTATCGCCCATATCCATCCCGGGATAGGCTTTGGTGGGCAGGTTGAGACGGACGAACTGCGCGGCGGTTTTAGCGAACGGACTGTACTTTCCGCCGTAATCGCCGCCCTTGTCGAGGCTTTTCACTTTCAGCCAGATCGTTTTGCCGCTGTTGAAAAATCCGTAGTTCCCAGGTTCCAGCGTGGCGTACCCGCTCACGAACTCTGCCCCGCTACCCCATCGGTCTGACGGCATATTCACATTCAGGCGGAAATACAATTCCTTCATCCCCTGGAGATATTTCTCGTCGATTTCCTTCACGGAGGTTACCGCGTCGGGAATATGGACGGAAATGTAGAGGTGATCGTCGTTGCCGTATAAATATTGGTTCACGTGGGAAAGCGAGGTGGGCACGCTTTTGGAGAAACCCGCCACGTTGCACATGATCCCCGCGCGACGGTTCTGCACGAAAGCATAGTCATCGCTTTCGTACGTTACCTTGATCCGGCCGCCGGAAGGCAGGTGGATGGAATCGAGCCCCCATGCTGCGGCGTTGCGGGCCGCTACTGCGCTGTCTTGCAGGCTGTAGGGGAATTCCGCGTTGGATACGGTGTTGCCGCCAACCGATCCGGGATTATCGGCCGGGGCTTTATAATTACCCCAGCGGTCGGATGCCTGGGAGTTGTATTGCGGGTTTATACCGCTGTAGTTGAACACATATGCGTTCTTCTTACCTTTCTTATTCCCGTTGTAGGAGAACCATACTTTTTTAAGCGTCAGCTTGCCTGTTTCGCGGCCGGGATAAGTAGTATTGTTGCGGCAAAGCTCGTAGGAATACTCGAAGTGAACGGTTTTCACGGGCTTCGCCTTGTCTTTCAGCTGCTGGAATTCCGCCTTCGTGTACAGGTTGATCTCTTTGAGTCTTTTGGCGGAATTATTCCCGGATTCGATCGTTCCGTCTTCGAGCACGGAGAACATATCGTCACGGTCTTCGAGGGTAAAGGTAGCGATCATGTTTTTGGACTCGATGGAGTGGAGGTACCAAAGCTCCTTGGTGCCATAGACATAGTTACCTTTATCATCGCGACTGTCTGTCCGGAGGCCTTCGTTATAACCAGCCGTTACCTGTCCGTGCGGGGTTCTCCATTTGTAAGGGTTCCTGACGCCGGCCGTTTTGGTATAATTGAACTTGATGGCATTTCCCGGATCGTCGTCCGAAATGCCGTTGCCCGTTACGTCTACATAGTCGGAAGACAGGATGCCCGTCAGCAGGAACGAGTGCGCGTATGCGGGGAGGGTTTCCGAGCTGTAGTAGTTGTCTTGTCCGTTGGTATTTTTATCGGGCGTCGCGTCTGTGGCGGGATCGTAGGTTACGGTGCCTTTATCGCGGTTGCCGTTTTCCTTTTTCGCGGCAAACGTAACTTCTTTTTGGGTGAGGTTGTAAACCGGGAGGCCGTATACGTACCGGCGGCCGTCGTTGTTGAGCACGTCTACCTGGGAAATATGGTTTTTCTTGCGGAAATCGTTCACTCTTAGTTCTTTAAAAAGCTTCCCGGGCACGGCTTCAAAAGTATCGGTGGCTGCCGGCCAGTACCATTGCTTGTAATTAAATCCCGGAGGACCGAAAAACAAAAATCTTGCACCTTTCTTCGAGAAATTACCGTGTTGTGCTTCGAACTTGTATATTTTACCTTCTTCGAGATTTACGGTCGTTCTAAACTTTTCATTTCCACCCTGCACTTTCCAGGCGTCTTTGATGAGCACGGAGTCGTTCATTATAAGTTTTCCTCCATCGTCAGACTGCATGATAAATTCATAGCTTCCGGTATAAGGAGCCTTGATCCGCCCGTACCAGCGCTGTACCCATCTTGCATCTTTCCCTTCCATACGGATCAATTGGCCATTTTCCCAGCGATCTTCCCATCCATGCATATTATACCAGTCATCTTCCGTATTCCAGGTGAGTGTCTGCGTGTTTTTGCCCAACCAGTAAACACGATTCCAGTACAGGTCCGAATAGAGATCCCATTTCAGGCCATTTCCTTCCTGGTCGGTATCTACCGGGAATTCAGTTTCACAATTCGCATCCACATATTGGTTCATGCCGTAGTTTTCTATCAGCTTGGGGAACCCCACTTCCGATGCTTCTTCTGCATTCAGATAAGAGATCACCTGCGTACGTTTGTCGCGGTTTTCTTTCCTTGCGCTGGACGCGGGAAGCGGAAAGCGATCCAGCGTCCGGCCGCCGCGATAACGGGCCAGTTGCCCGGTGGTGGCCATGAGCGGAGACATGCCGCCGTTCTTACGGATCTCCGGATACACCACATCGTCTCCCCCGATCGCAGCATGGAAGTTGCCGTCTACAACTGTTTTCTCGCCCGGGTTCCGGAAGTAGGAGGCTTCGTACAGCTTGTCGGAATTCGTGAAAGCCACGTTTTCCGCCAGCGGGTTGTTACCGGTCCACGGATCCGAATCCGTTCGGGAACGGGATGCCGCAAGGTCTACCCCAATGTGGGCCAGATCCCCGAAAGCCACGTCTCCACCGGCGTTGAAAGATTTATCACGCGTGTTCATGTGATGATCGTGCACAAAACCGATATCGCTCCGGTAGGCGCGGAACGTTCCGCCGGTGCCTTCTCCAGACATGCTGAAAATATCGTACGTATATGACGGGATGGCGATATTGGGCACGTCGGACTCGTCGCGGTAAGGGATCTCGCGCTCACGGTTGAAGTCGAGCAGCGCTGATGCATTGTTCTTACCTTTTTCGAAATGCAGGTATCCATATGCCTGTAACTTCTGTGTCCGGTCTTCGGGCTCGATCGTTTGTTTGGACCAATAACCGGTGGCTTCCAGCGAGCTGGCGAGTATCTTCAGCTCTCCGCCCGCCTTCAGGCTGATGGCCGTGCTCCTGCTTGTCCAGGGTACGGTAATTGTAGGCGTGAACCCCGGAGACGCAAAGGAAAGGCGGCTACTGAAAAGTGTGCTGGATCCGGTACGCGTGCCGATTTGATCTTGCCCTACAACTTTGCCATCGTCCTTTATATCTTTCATTATCGCCTGGCTCAGCTGTACGCCGCCCGAAAACTGCAGCGCCTTCAACCCCGACCGGGAATTATATCCCAGCGATGCATTCGCCGTTCCTTTGAACATGCCCGCTTCCTTTCCGTCTATCGCCGCAGTCGTATATCCCAGGCTGGAGCCGGCAGAAAAACCTTCCTGCGAATTATTCGTCAGAGAAAGGCCGGCCGTCAGCGTGCCGAATGAAGCAGAGCCCACATTCACACTAGGCATCAGCATCGTTTCCACGCCCCAGCCATTATAAGAGTTATGGAACACGCCCAGCCCCACTTTCAGGTTGACACCGAATCCCTTCGAAGGAAAACCGGCCAGCTCGAAAACAGCACCAGCCGAGCCGCCGTAAGTATTGTTTTCCTTGATAGACAAGGTTTTCAGTGATCTGTTCATCACCATTAAAATCGTCCGGTATGCCGCGCATATTCCGGATAATGCTCCCGGGGTTGATATTCCACCCGAGCCCGCACCAGCTGGCCTCCTGGTCCATCCCGATGCCGCTGCTGTAACCCAAACCCAGCGGATATCCGCCCACGTCGATCAACGGAATGTTGTACGAGAAATCCCCCGTAAAAAGGTCTACCATATTGGCACTGTTTACCGACTGGAAAGCCTGGCTCTCCGGCTGGGTAGGCCCGCCGTTGAACGGTTTCGGCGCCGGGGCCGGCGGCGCCTTCTCCGGTTTTTCCGCCATGCGGGGCGATGCGTCCGCTACCGGGACAGCCGCCGGAACTTTGGGGGCTTTACGGGCAAAAGTAGCCGGTGGCGGGGCATTGCGAACGCCCAATGCGTAAGCGGGGATTACCGTTTCGAAGTAAAGCATGGCCAGCAATGTCCAGGCAATGATCCTCCGTCCCTTTTCTTCAAAAGCACGCGTCATCTTACAATATTTTTCAGGTATAGGTTATTTTTCTGCTTGATAGTTGAATTTGATCTGCCATTGCTCTCCGCGGCTGTTCTTCAACCGGAAGAGATAGATCTTCCCGTCTGTGAGCCCCGCGCGGCGCGGCAACGGAACATCGATTCGGTTGGCGCCGCGCACCAGCGGCAGCGTGCCCGATTTCACAATGTGGTTCCCTTCGCCCAGGGCCACCAGTTCATACACCGCTTCCTTATCCGCCGTCTCGTTCACATACGCCACCGACAACTCGCGCGAAGCGCCGAGCACGTTCCCGTCCAGCTCCCGCCGGAGTTGCACGTACACTTTGTTCGATTCTCCCAAACCCGCCATCCGCGCACCGTTCAGCCGGAACGTCCAGACCTCCGTCTGCGCCGCATAATGCGCGCCTTCCTTCGCGATCACCGTCCAGGCATAGGTCCTGCCCGTATCGAGCGCCGCATGGCCCGATGGGTACGACAGGAAATTTTCCTGCAACCTGGGCATCCGCAACACGGGAATATTCTGTTGAACGGCCTCCACGGGCGGCTGCCCGTCGTGCACTTCCGTGACTACGATCTCGTACCGCAACTGCCGGAATTGCTGCAGTGGCGCGGGCGGCAGCCAGGTGAACTGCGGAAGCCGCGTATCCAGCGAAGCGCCATTGGCAGGGAGGTTCAGCATCGGCGGACTGATCGGCTCCACCACGATCGGCACGCATTCTTCGCGGCTGAAAGCGGTTTTGCCACCGGTCACTTCGATATTGTAACAGGCGAGATATTTGCCGGGCGGCAGTAACGCGTTCACGTTCCGGTCGATGGCGGGCGAGAGGTATTCGTATTGAACGGGCTCCACATCGTCCTGCTTCAGCTGCCGTGCGCCGCGCGTGAGAGTGAACCCGCGCGAAATGCCCGTCAGCACGGGTTGCCCCTGCTCAGCGTCGAGCAGCCGCAAAACAACCTGCACCTGGAGTGGACGGTCTACCGCCGAAGCGAGCACCACGTTCCACAACTGGTTTTTCTGAAGGATGCCTGCGGGCGGCACCACCGGGGTGATCGTGACCTGCGCCGCAACAGGGAAAGCGGCCAGCAGGAAAAATAGGTATAGGTAACTTTTCATAAATCGGGTTAAAAAGTCCTGGTAAAGGTGGCGCGCCCGGTTTTGTTGGGGACCAGCCTCCTGGCGGTTCCCGGTAAAAAACCCTGGTCGGCCATGAGCGCGATTTCACCGACTTTGGGTACTTCCACCCGGAGGTTCGCTGAGTATCCCAGCTGGCGTATCCGGTAGGTGGTCTGATAATTATACTTGATGCCCGCGCCTACGTCCAGCCAGCTTTTGGCTTTGAACAACGCGTTGCCTTCACATCCGTAAATCCTGTATTCCGTGTTCGAGACCAGGCTGCCAAGGCCGTTGAGGTGCCATTTCCCCAGGAACACCGCCTGCTGCGCCGTGAGGTTCGTGCTATTGAAATACACGAACGCGGTGTCTGACTGGCGATTGTAAAAACGGGTGGCAGACAGCATGGTGTTCATCTGCAGGCCGTTCATCCGGTAAAAATGATTAGCCGTTCCCACCAGCGTGTAAAACATATTTTCCATGAAGGAATGATCGCCCGTTTTGATGAGCTGCGAACTGGGGAAATAGCCCAGTGAAACCGAAGGCCAGTTCCTCCGGCGGAACGTTGCCTGCACGCTTTTGAAAACGGTGTTCGATAAAAACTGCGCGTTCTCGAATACGCTGGCGTAGACGTTTTTGCGGACGGAAGCGCTCAGCGTGAGCTGGTCTTTGAAGAACGGCTGGTCGGCCCGGAACATCCACGCCGTTTGAGCACTGCCGGTGCTGTACAGACTGAACGACTGGAAATTGGCGCCCATCCGTTTGACCATGCCACTCACCTTCGTTCCGGTTGCGGGCAGCATGCCTTCCGCGGAGAGGGAATACGCCTGTGCGGAGTTGTCGCTCAGCTTTACCATGCTACCTGCGAGGTTGCTGCCTTCTTTGGCACGCTCGTGCTGCGGGAGCGACGACCGGGCGATTTCTCCCGTCACGCTGTAGAATTTCCCGAGCTGCCAGCGCCCTTCCACCGAAACGCCCATCAGGCGGCTATCCGGCACTTGCACGTTCGGATTGTCTTGCAGGTTGAAATTGTACGCCTGTTTGCGGCCGGTATAATAGGTTACATACACGTGGCTGCCTTCCTTGAGGCCATAACCGCCCCGGTACAGTTGCAGGAACTGCCTGGGCCCGGCCGACTTGACGAGGTAATCCCTGAACCGGTAATCTACGGCACCGATGCCGACGGCCGCGTACCACGAGGGGTTTACTTCCACGTTGGCGCCTACGATGCTGATGTTGCGGGCGGTCAGTTCCGAGTAATCGATCATGGAGCGACCGATGCCGGCAGACCGGATGGAGAGCAGGGTTTTATATCCTTTGGGCAGCACGGAATCGGGTACCCGCATGCGATCGAGCTCGCTGATGAGCTCTGCGGGCGAGGCATTGCGGTTGAGCAGGGCTACGAGCGATTCTTTCCGGGCGCCGAGTTTTTCCAGGCGGGCGCGGTATTTGGCGTCCATCCCGGCGATCCTGGCTTCCAGCGAATCCGCCTGTGCCTTGCGGGCTTCGTATTCTTTGAGCAGCGGGGCCACGGCACTGTCTGCCTTTCCTTTGTATTTGCCTGCGAGATCGGGCAATTGACGGCCTTTGAGCGGCAATATCCTTTTATCGGGCAGGGTGGGGATTTGCGGCTTTTGCTGGCCATATAGCTCCCTTTCGCGCGCTTCGATCATGCGTTGAATCTGCGACGGTGCGGAAAACCAGGTGCGCATCCGCAGCAGGGAATCCTGCAGCTTGCGGATGTCTGTCTTCATCCCATCCAGCTCCTTCCAGTTGGCGATGCGCCCTGCGTCCCATTTACGGGCTTTCTGGAGGATGGCGTGCCGCAGATCGTTGGCGGAATATCCCAGGTTGAGGCCGGTCATGTTCCGGAGGATGCGGGAATTGCTTTGCGAAGTGCTGAACGTAAACCGCAACGGGTATTGGTCGCGCACGGTGACGGACATACTGGTTTGAACGGTATGTTGATGGATGTCTTTTTCTATATAAGGTGTATCGGTGTTTCCCTGGTAATAATAATCGTACATCACATTGCCGTGGATCACGAGGAACGGCGGGCGTTTCGGCGGAGGCGGAGGCGCGGGGCGCGGAGGGCGCTTGCGATCAGCCACTACCGTTACCAGCATTTCCTGCAGTTCGTACATCTTTACGGGATGAATGCGCATGCCTTTACAGTTCCCTGCGGGGAAAGCGAAGTAACCGGAATCTTTGATTCGATATACAAAGCTGTCCGCCCAGGCAGGAGACCTGTCTGCTTCCAGTTTTACCGGAATACTTTGGGCAAAGGATGCCCTGAAAGCCAGGATGAGTGTGGCGATCAGTAGGTAACGGGATCTCAAATGTCTACGGGTAACGGGTTTACATTAATTAGTTCGTTTCAATAGGTGTACGTTGAACTGTGGCATAGGGCCATAGTGTTTCGATGGAGCTAAGGTATGAAAAGAATCCCTGAATTATGGCATTTTTTCCATGTGTTTTTTTCACATCTTTTCAACTGTATGTGTATAATTTACAATCAGTTTTGTATCGATTTGGGTTATTGCCCAGCATAAATTGCAGGGAGAGGTATAGATAAATTCGGGTGATGTAATTACAGACCAACCCCAAACCAAATTTTCAAATTAACAGCAGAAATTTGTCCAACACATCGATAATAATCCGCTTGTTAACTTTTCCTTTAAACATTAGCGGATGCTCATCATCCGTATACAGGGCATTCAGCTCCTCTATATCCAGCATAGTTTCCATTTCATGCAACTGATGCCTTACATCTTGCAACACTTCAGAAAGCAGTCGCCTCCTTTCTTCCGTTACCAGAAATTCATCGAACGAAAAGTGCATCCATCCCACAAAATAGCCCTTGCTATTGTCTTTTACCAGCTCCTGGAATTCGAGCAACCAATCCGGCTTTCCAGGCAATTCCTGAAGATAGCGCAATAGATATGCGGCAGCGATGCCGGCTGGGCCATCATTCTCCCAAAAACCACGATCTTTAAATTCATGATAACTGCTACTCATTTGTCTATAATTCAGTAATTCCCTGGTAAGTCAGATATGCGTCGAACAACATAATGATCAATCCTGTTGAAACGATATCGCCCTTTGTGTCCTTGATTTTCTGCGCAATGTTAACGACCCCGCTTTTCGGTTCTCCAAACTGGAAATGAACCAGGATAGGGCTATTCAAATCGGGCATTTCCCGCTTGAAGCTGGTATCGAAGAGTAATACACGGTCGCCACCGCTGGGTGTAAATTCAACGATCGGCGCATACCAGTCTCCATCGGAATCGGGTTTCACATGATAATCAATGATGGTGCCGGAAGCCTGAATACCTGTCTCCATGAATTCCTCCAATCGCTGTATTTTATTACGGTTGCTGATCCACATCCATAGGATCAGCGAAAAAGCGATAAGGTTCATGATGATCACATACAACATACATCAATTTTTCAGGGATCGATTTTTCTTTTGATTTGCAAAAACCAGATAGGTATTAAAGAATATAGTTTCGGTTCTTCTCTGCCAAACCTTCCATTAATTCCCTGTTGGCTTGAATGGTTTCCGAAAACTTCGTCCCACAGAAAGGACAGTAAGCGATACCTTGCTGGATGATGGTCAACTTTCCTTCCTTCAGATTGGAATCCTGATTCCTGCCCTGCAGAAAGATGTGAATTTCTCCTGTATCGCAAATATTTGGCAGTGCGGCAAATCCCGATCTCCCCGCATTTCCCAGCATTTCTTTAAACAAACCACAGCATAACTTGTCCATCAATTACTACTTTTTTAATTGAATGAAATTAACCAAACCAGTTCCTGAGATGGTCTGTCTTTAAACCTCAAGCGCCATTTTCCAGGGTTTCCATTATTTCACCCTGCTCCCATAATTCTCACCAGTTTGTAATTCCCGTCTTTGTCTATACGGAAAGTGAAAGTGATCATCGACTCAGACATCAGTTCCCCGTTTTCAACCACCCGGCTCTCGAACGTGATATAATCCGGGTACGATTTCTTTTTCGCTTTGCGCATCCACGATTCCAGTTCACCGGATCTGAACAGTTACTGGAATTTTATCTTTAACTGCGAAGATGTCTTGAAGATCCTGTTTTCGGGAAGGTCGCCCAAATCCATTTCGAAAGGAAGTGCGCAGGCGGCAACCAGGGAATCGGTCTGATGTTGCTTCACCCATTGCAGGATTTTATCGCGGCTCTGGGCGGAAGCGGCCAACTGCGTTACAAACAGCAACAGGCTCAGGGTAAGGGATTTCATGTGGCCGGGCGTAAATTGGTACAATCAAACATACCATCAAATCCCCATATTACAAACATCCATTCAACAAAACGCCTTACTTATCAGTTATATTAGTCATAGTTTCCCGAATTCTAATGGAATTTTAATGTGCCGGGGAACCTCAAATACTTATTTTACACCATGCCATACAATCACATTCTTTCCCGCAAATGGAACATCAAGCTCCCGTTATGGACCCTCGTTTCCCCCATCATCGGGGCCTGTTTCCTCGCGTTTGCAGGAACGGAACTGTCTGGCTGGATGGCCGCGCTCCTCGGCGTTTCCCTCATCAGCGTGGTACTGGCCGCCGTTCACCATGCCGAAGTGGTGGCGCATAAGGTAGGCGAGCCTTACGGCACCCTCATCCTCGCGCTCGCCATCACCGTCATAGAAGTTTCCCTCATCGTGTCGATGATGTTGTCCAAAGACGGCGCCGGCTCCACCACCCTCGCGCGCGACACCGTTTTCGCCGCCATCATGCTCATCAACACGGGTATTATCGGGATTTGCCTGCTCTGGGGCTCCTATCTCCATAAAGAACAGATCTATATCAAACAAGGCGTTTCCGCGGCACTCGTGACCCTCACGGCCATTTCCGTGCTCACGCTCGTACTGCCCAATTTCACGACCACCACGCCCGGGCCCGTCTATTCTTCCAGCCAGCTCATATTCGTGGCCATCATTTCACTGGTGCTGTATGGCGGATTCGTGTCTGTCCAAACCGTCCGCCACCGCGATTATTTCCTGCCCGAAGAAAACGATGAAGATTACCACGCAGCGCCGCCTTCGCGCCTCACCATGTTCATCAGCCTCTTCACCCTCGTTGTTTCACTGGCCATCGTGGTCCTGCTGTCGAAAAAGCTGTCGCCCACGATCGAGGGCATCGTCATGGACCTTGGCGCGCCCAAAAGCCTGGTGGGCGTGATCATCGCCGCCGTGATCCTCATGCCGGAAGGCCTCGCGGCCATCCGCGCGGCCCGCAAGAACCGGCTGCAAACAAGTTTGAACCTGGCGCTGGGGTCGGCCCTCGCATCCATCGGCCTCACCATCCCCGCTGTGGCACTTGTGTCCATCATCGCGGGGTTCGACGTAACACTGGGAATCGATACCAAATCCACTTTACTGTTGCTCTTATCGCTGTTCACGATCAGCATTTCCTTCAATGCCGGGCGCACCAACATCCAGCAGGGTGTGGTGTTGCTGGTGATCCTGGCCACGTATCTGTTTACGACGATCGTGCCGTGATCGGATTTCGATGGCGTCGTCATCGCATTTGTCGGTAGGGATAAACGGTGGTTTCATGCGCTAAAATTACAACGGCCCATTCCGTTGCCGGTGGCAAAAGTGGGGAATGCGACTATGTTTCGGATGAATACGGTTTACCCTTTTACGGGTCAGAGCAGGTTCCATTCCTGCGCCAGCTCCCGCGCCGCCTGCGACGTATCGTGATAGATTTCGCCGGTAGTGGGATTTTCCGCCATACGCAGCAGCATCGCCAGCAGCGGCGGATCTTTCACGGGAACGCGCGCTTTTTCGAGGAGATAAATGCAGTTGGTTTTCCATACATCATCGTCCGTAGCGAACACTGCACAGAATTCCGCGGCCAGTTCGTGAATATGCGGCATGAGGTAATTGTAGATCGGGTTGAAATGCGGGCTATTGATATCTTCCAGCCACTCCATCAGGGCCATGGCATACGGCCTTGCCTCCGACCATTCGGTTTTGCGCAGCAATTCGATCGCCTTGTCGTCGCATTTGTGGGCGGGCACGAAAGAGGGAAGCATACCGGAATTTACGCCGGTTTTCTCAGAATTTGATGGTAAAATGCTGTTTCGCCTTGAAATCGGGGCTTACGAACGCGATACCGATAAAGAAAAGATCGATGGTTGTGGTAACGGAAGGATGGGATTTCACCGTTTCCCAGGCGCGCTCCATCCCCTCCGTCCAATGCACGTCATCGAAAATAACGATGCTGTTGGGCCGGAGGAACGGCAGACTTTCCTCGAAATACCGGACCGTCGGCTCCTCCCGGTGGTTACCGTCTATATACATGATATCGGGGTTCGGCATATTTTGGAGGACTCCCCGCAGTTCATTGTCGAAATTGCCGGTATGCTGGCGGACATTTTCCAGGCCCAGCGACGAAAAATTCATTTTGGCGAGCGCCGCGATGTTGGGACAGCCTTCGATGGTATGCACCGTGGCCCCGGCCGAAGCCATGTAAGCCGTGGAAAGGCCCAGCGAAGTCCCCAGTTCCAGGACGTTCTTTGCATCCAGGTATTGCACGAGGCGGTAGAACAACTGCCCGAACTTGGCCGGTTTGGCCGCGTGCCGCGCAATATCGCGGACGCGCCGGGATTTGGAAGCGCCCGTGAGCGAGCCGGCCCCGAGGTCTGTCACCTCCACCACATCGCTGCTCTGCAACAGCCGCGTGCGCAACTGCTCCACCGGCCCGTATTCCGGACGGAAGCCCTTTTTATTGAGAACTTCTTCCACAAGACCGTACACGAAGGGCGAATGCACATCGTGCCGGTTGCCCGCCGTCATATAATAACGGATATATTTCTTAGCCAATGCCGCCTGGTGCCGTATGCTCAATGTCAATCAGTTTTAATCAAAAAACAGGGGTAATTCAGCCGCCAAAGGTATAAAAAAGGCCTAATACGACGATCGGGATTTATTGACTAGGGGTTATGCAGTAAAATTTATCACTATCTTTACATGTTGGAACTATTTTTGGCATTATATTTTCTTTAAGGTTTTCTTAACATAAAAAGGACATTTCAAGCATGCTCAAGCTAATCAGATGGATGATGCCATTTGCGATGACGGGATTTGTGACATTGACCGCCCTGGCGCAGGACCCTACGCCCACGCCTCCGACGGATATAAAGCCGCCGCAGGTAAGGACCGCCGATACGACCATCAAGAAAATCATGGAGGATCTGCAAAAAGTGTCCGACAGCGATAAACAGAACGCCAAAGCCATCGAACAGCTGTCGCTCGGCCGGGAACTGGACAATATCACCAAATACGACCTGATCAAGAACAACCTCATCCAGGCCACCGAAACCTACTATCTGCTCAACAAAAAGATTATCGACCTCAAATCCAGGACCACCACTTCCAACCTGGACGTGTTCATCACCTCGCTCAACAACCCGGAAAGCAAGGAACTCGGTTTTTCACTGAGCGACCGCGTCGTGGAACTGGTCGAAAAGATTATCCTCAAAGGTAAATCCGACAAGAACGAGCGCAATACCAAGCTGGTGGAATCCACCAAATCCATCATCAACAGCCCGATCTTCAAATCATTCACCTCCCTCACCCCGCCCCTGGCCATCGCCAGCTCGGTGATGAACTTCCTCCACAGCGTGAGCCAATCCAACAAGGCCATTAACCACAAACTGCTGCAGGATTTCGAAAAGGAGCTGAATAAATACGTGATCTATTACACGGCCCTCAACGATGCGAACCAGAAATTCGAATTCGGCCTCAACTTCAATAAAGACCAGCTTTCCCTGCTGCAAGACAATATGTACGACCACCTCGCCTTCACCGCGCAGGTGCTCAAAACGCCCCTTCCCGCACGTGGCAATAAAACCATCGCCGAATCGCTGAACGAATATTTCATCGATTTCCGGAAAGATAAAGTGGTGGATTTCTTCGCAAAACTGGAAGCCCAGTATTCCAAAGGCGGAAAAATCAACTACGAAGGCCTCCTGCGCGACAATCCCAACCTGAAGGAAGCGAACAACCAGCTCGAAGACCTCGTGCTGATGACCAAACGCTTCGAAAACCTCTATAACGAGTACTTCAGCCTCCTGGATTCCTATTATACCAAGGTGAACCACTCGCTCCGCCTCGCGCAAGACAATGCCCTGGCAGAACGCGCCATCGTGGAAGCCAAACAGAACGAGTTCCGCGGCCTCAAAAACGAAGCCGTTCAGGAAATCCAGGCGTCCATCAACATGCGCGAGCTCACCCTCAACGTCGACAAGATCAAATACCGTTACCGGATCTTCTAAAATCAGGCAACGATCACACCATATTCATTACGAACGGCACCCACGCCGTTCGTAATTTTTTTATAGATATCGCCTATTGATCCCTTAACTTGCAATTGATTTTACCAATATCATGACTACGGTACAACTGGAATATGTAGTAGCGGTAGACACGCACAGAAGCTTCGTTACCGCCGCGGAAAAATGCTTTGTGACCCAGCCCACGCTGAGCATGCAGATCCAAAAACTGGAAGACGAGCTGGGCGTGAAGATCTTCGACCGGAGCAAACTGCCGGTGGTGCCCACCGAGATCGGTTCGGCCGTCATCGCCCAGGCGCGCATCATCATCAAGGAAAATGCCCGCATCCGCGAAATCATCGCAGACCGCAAGAAGGAAGTACAAGGCACCCTGAAAGTTGGGATCATCCCCACCCTCGCCCCCTACCTCCTCCCCCGCGTATTAACGGCCTTCCTGAAAAAATACCCGAAAGTGAAACTGGAAGTCTGGGAATATTCCACCGAACAGATCATCCAGCTACTGCGGCAGGAACAGCTCGACTGCGGCCTCCTGGCCACCCCGCTCCACAACCAGCACCTCGAAGAACACCCGCTGTTTTACGAAAACTTCGTCATCTACGCCGCCAAAAGCAACAAACTGTCGGAAAAGAAACTCGTGGACGTGGCAGACCTCGATGCGAAAGACATCTGGGTCCTCAACGAAGGCCATTGCATGCGCAACCAGGTGCTGAACATCTGCCAGGACAAGTTCGGCATGGGCGAATTCAAGAACCTCGAATACAACACCGGCAGCGTGGAAACCCTCAAACGCATGGTGGAGCTCAACGAAGGTTATACCATCCTGCCGGAGCTCAGCCTGCAGGACCTTACCGCCAAACAACTCAACATGGTCCGCTTCTTCCGGTCGCCCGAGCCCGTGCGCGAGATCAGCCTCGTCACGCACCGGTATTTCATCAAACAGGCGCTCATCGAAGCTTTCCGGAAAGAAATACTGGCCAGCGTCCCCGAAAAGATGCGCACCCGCAAAACGCGCAAGGTGATCGACATCCTGCTGGAAAAACCTTAACTTGGTCTTACCGGCTGCCCGCCCTCGCAGCCCGATACAGATGCCACGTTTATGAACACACAGGAATTGCAGCGCCGCATCGCGTTGTACGACGACGAAGCCGCTTACAGGGAACTGTTCGACAGGTTTTACAAGCCCCTGCTCCAGTTTGCCACTGCTTTCACCCGGTCGCGGGAAGCGGCCGAAGAAGCCGTGTCTGACGTGTTCATCAACATCTGGGAACGCCGCCACCAGCTCGATTCGATCGACAATCTCCCCGTTTATCTCTACGTTTCCACCCGCAACGCTTCCCTGAAACATCTCCTCAAACAACAGAAACGATCGTCCGTTCCGCTGGACGATCTGGTGATGGAACCTGAAAGTCCAGCCCCGGACCCGGAGCAGACGCTGCTGACCGCCGAAATGGCCTTACAGTTGCAGCAAGCCATCCAGCAATTGCCGCCGCGCTGCAAGATCGTGTTCAAACTGATCCGGGAAGACGGGCTGCGGTACAAGGAAGTGGCGCAAATCCTCAATATTTCCGTCAAAACGATCGACAATCAGCTCGCCATTGCCCTGCAAAAGATCGGGACGGCGTTGAAAATGAAATTAAAAAAGTCGACAAAAGACTGATTATCAAACCTTCACGATTGAACGAAAAATATTTTTGATTTTCCTTTGGTAGATTTCGGGGGATAGCGGCTCCTTATTGCGTAACACCGACGTTATGCAAATGGAAGACCGTATTTGGGAACTGATTGCCCGGAAGCTGGCGGGAGAAGCTTCGCAGGAAGAGTTGCGGGAGCTGGAAGGGCTCCTGCGCGACCATCCGGAGCTGCACATCCCCGTGCAGGCGGTGGCCGACATGTGGCCCCGGAAGGCCGGCAGGCCCGATGCGGAAACGGCAGCGGCCTGGGACCGGCACCAGGAACGGATGCGGCAGGCGGGCATCCGGGACATGGAGCCTGTTTCCCACGAGCCCTTCCAGCTGGAAGCGGTGCGCGCCCGGCCGTGGAAGCGGTATGCGGGATGGGCCGCAGCGGCAGCGGTACTGGTACTGGCTGCCACCTGGCTTTTCCGTTCGCAGACGGGCCATCCTGAGCTGGCGGCGGCCCCCAGCGAAGTGCTCGTCAAATACGGCAGCAAAACCCGCGTGCAATTGCCCGACGGCACCACCGTTTGGCTCAATGCCGGCAGTAAACTCACCTACGGGCGCGATTTCGGCAGCGGCAGCCGGGAAGTGGACCTTTCGGGCGAAGGGTTCTTCGATGTCGCCAAAGACCCCGAGCGGCCTTTCATCATCCGCACCAGCAGAATGAACGTCCGCGTGCTCGGCACGCGGTTCAACCTGCGTGCATACCCCAACGACAAATCCTCCGAAGCAGCGCTTCTCCAGGGCAGCATCGAAGTTTCCCTCAGCAGCCGGCCGGCGGAGCGCTTCCTCCTCAAACCCAATGAAAAAATCGTGGTGAGGGATGATTCGGCGGCGGCACACAACGCGCCCGTCAAATCGCCGGAACCCATCATGGCCATCCGTAACCTCCGGTACGAACCGGCAGACAGCAGCCTGGCCGAAACTTCCTGGATGAACAATAAACTGGTGTTTACCGACGAATCCTTTGCTGAGCTGGCCCTCAAAATGGAACGCTGGTACAACATCCCCATCCGCTTCAGCGACGTAGAAACGGCGCAGCTGCGGTTTACAGGCTCGTTCGAAAAAGAAAGCGTGGAGCAGGCACTCCGCGCACTGGCGATCACAGCGCCATTCCGTTACCAGGTCAAAGACAGCGAAATAATCATTTCACGTAACTGAACAAACCAAAACTAAATCCACGCGTATGCCGACTTTCAACTCTACTTAGCCAAAAGCAGAAGGGCGAGGCGCCGTTGGTCCGGCACCCCGCCCTGGATCAGACATGTCAATGGCAGCTACCGGCCTGGTAAGCTGAAGGCTGCCCATTATCCAACCCGTTTCAATGTAAAAATATATGAAAAAGAGCAGGATTTTTCCCGGGCTCCCGGGAAAACATTTCCTAATAAAGCTTGCTGTTATGATGAAACTGACGGCTGCCATCCTGTTGACCGGTTTTCTCCACGTTTCCGCCGGTGTGTATTCGCAGGACAGGATCACGCTTCACATGAAGTCTGCCGATCTTAGAAAAGTGCTGAACGCCATAGAACAGAAATCCGGTTACCGGTTCCTGTACCATGAAAATCTGTTGAGCGATATGAGACGGGTGGACGTTTCGGTGGAAAACGCCGAAGTGCTTTCCGTGATGGAGCGCATGTTGCAATATTCTCCCCTCGCTTTCGAGCTGGTCAACGACCGGCTGATCGTGTTAAAAGAAGCCTACGGCGGAAGCGGCGGCCCCGGTCACGGGGCGCGTTACGGGTACCGATGGCCTCCCCATCCCCGGCGTGGCCATCCGCGTGAAAGGCAGCACCACCGGCGCGATCTCCGATGCCCAGGGCATGTACTCCATCAACGCGCCCGAGGGCTCGGTGCTCATTTTTTCGTTCATCGGGTATAACACCAAAGAAGTGACCGTGGGCGGGCAAAGCGTCATCAACGTCAGCCTCGACGTGGCGCAGGCCCAGCTGGAACAGGTGGTCGTAATCGGCTATGGCACCGCGCAAAAGCGCGACCTAACCGGGTCCATCGTTTCCATCAAAGGCAGCGAAGTGGCCGACAAGCCCAGCGCCAACCCCATCACATCCCTCCAGGGCCGCGTGGCGGGCCTCACCATCGTGAACAACGGCCGCATGAACACCGACCCCGACATCCGCATCCGCGGTACCAACACCATCAACGGCGTGAAACCGATTTTTGTGGTGGACGGGATCATCAATGACAACATCAACTTCATCAACCCGGCAGACATCGCTTCCATGGAGATCCTGAAAGATCCCTCGTCGCTCGCCATCTTCGGCGTCCGCGGTGCCAACGGTGTCATCATCATCTCCACCAAAAAGGCCGCCGCCGGGCAAACCGCCATCAATTTCAACTCCACCGTCGGCATCAAAAAAGTGACGGACCGCATCAAACTGACCGACGCCGCACAGTTCAAAACACTGTTCGACGAGCAGCTGGCCAACCAGGGCAATCCCGCCTACGACTATACGAACTGGCAGGCCAATACCAACTGGCAGGACCAGATCTTCCAGGATGGGGTCCTCAACTATAACAACCTGAGCATCAGCAACGCTACCGACAAAAATAAATTCTACGCCGGGATGGGGTACACCACCGAACAGGGCCTCATCAAGCATGAAAAACTGCAAAAGATCACGATCAACCTGAACAACGAGCTCCAGGTCAGCAAAGCCCTGAAATTCGGCGTCAACTTCTCCGGCTACCGCGCGCTGCTGCCCGTCACCAAAGACGTGGGCGGCGCCATCAATGCCGCGCCCATCGCGCCGGTATACAACGAAGAATACGGCTTATACCATACCCTTCCCAGCTTCCAGCGCGCGCAGGTGTTCAACCCCATGTACGACGTGGAGCTGCGCAAAGGCATCGCACGCAACCTCGAATACCGCGCGGTAGGCAGCGTGTTCGGCGAGCTGAAACTCATGAGGGACCTCACTTTCCGGGCATCTTTCTTCGTAGATTACGGTTTCAACGTAAACCGCTCCTACACACCGCTCATTACGTTCTACAACCCGGAAATCAATCCCCCGCGCGATTCCGTGACCAAACTCACTTCCGTTAGCCAGGAACAGAACATCTACACGAAAGTGCAGAGCGACTACCTGCTGACTTACAAGCGCAGCTTCGGCCACCACAACATTACGGCGCTGGGCGGGTTCACCACCTACTACAATTCTTACGAGAAAACCTCCTCCACCGTGCAGCAACAGAAAGGCCGGCCGATCCCCAACGACCACCGCTTCTGGTACGCCAACGGCAATATCGGGGACGCCACCACGCTCCGCGGCGATGGCCGCGCCTGGGACATGGCCACCCTGTCTTACCTCGTGCGCGCGCTCTACGGCTATAAAAACAAATACCTGCTCAATGCTTCCTACCGCCTCGACGGGTCTAACGCCTTCCAGGCCATCGGGAACCAGTGGCAACGCTTTGCCGCCGCCGGCGTGGCGTGGGTAGCCAGCGAGGAAGATTATCTCAAAGATGTTTCCTGGCTGCAATATCTCAAATTCAAAGGCAGCTACGGCGTATTGGGCAACCAGAACGTGGGCGACCGCCGCTATCCGGCCTATCCCAGTCTTACGGGTGCCAATTCCGGCATCTTCGGCGACAACATCGTGGTGGCCCTGCAACCCGAATATTTCGTGGACCCCGATCTCCATTGGGAAACCGCCCGCAGCTGGGAAGCCGGCTTCGAACTGACCACCCTCGGCAACCGGCTCCGCGCGGAAGTCAACTATTACAACAAGCTCACCAAAGACATCCTCGTGATCATCCCCGCCACCGGCCTTTCGGGCGGCGTGGGCGAAATGAAGAACGCCGGGACCGTGTCCAACAAAGGCTTTGAGCTGATGCTCAACTGGGCAGACAAGGTCGGCGAACATTGGAGCTACAACATCAGCGGCAACCTCACTACCATCAAAAATAAGGTGGAAGCCCTCAACCGCAAAGGATTCAACATCATCGACGGCCCCTCGTGGACGCAGGAAGGCTACCCCATCGGGTATTTCCACGGATATATCCACGACGGCATTTACCAGACGCAGGAAGAGATCATGAAATCGCCGGTGAACGAACTGGGCGAAGTGAAACCCGGAGACATCAAGTACCGCGATGTGAACGGCGACGGAAAGATCAATGCAGACGACCGTACCATCATCGGCAACCCCACACCCGATTTCACTTACGGCATTACCGCAACGGTCAGCTACAAACAATTGGATTTCGGCATCGAAGGCCAGGGCGTTTACGGCAACGAGATCTTCCGGAGCTGGGGCAACATCAGCACGTTCGCGCAGATGAATTACCCGCTGTACCGGATGGACCGCTGGCATGGCGTGGGCACCTCCAACTGGGAGCCCATCCTCCACACCGGCCGCGGCAACAACACCTACAACTCTACCTACAACATCGAAGACGGCAGCTATTTCCGGATCCGGAACGTACAGCTGGGGTACACTTTCTCCCGCAAACAGCTGGACAGGATCGGGCTGCAGTCGCTCCGCCTGTTCGCCAATGCGCAGAACGTAAAGACCTTCAAGCGCAATTCCGGGTACACGCCTGAATTTGCCGGAGGTTCCACCTCCTTCGGGGTCGACAACGGATCGTACCCCCTGCCGGCGATTTATTCTTTCGGCGTAAATGTAAACTTCTAAACTGCCGCAACATGAAAAAACTCATTCTTCCCATATTCCTGCTCGGTATCGGCGTTGCCGGCTGCAGCAAGTTCCTCGACCGTAAACCATTAGGCCAATATACCCAGGACGATCTCGGCCTCAGCGCGCTGGAAAGCCAGGTGATGGCCGCCTACGCCGGGCTTCGCACGGAAGGCTGCGCGGGCGTCAAGTTCGGCGCGGTGCACAGCATCCGGTCAGACGACGCCATGAAAGGCAGCATCGCCAGCGACGGCGTGCCGGCCGAACAGATGTTCGATGATTTCATTTACCTGAAAGATTTCTGGCTGCTCAACGACTATTGGGGCGACCATTACAGGCTCGTGAAATTATGCAACGACGTGATCGGCGCGGTAGACAAAACCGCCAACCCGAACCCCGCCGAACTGGTGAACCGCGGCGAAGCCAAATTCCTCCGCGCCTATGCCTACTTCAACCTCGTACGTGCTTTCGGCGAAGTGCCGAAGATCGATTTCGTGGTAACGAATACCACCGAAGGCAACGTGCCGAAGAAGTCCGTCGCGGAGATCTACGCGCTCATCGATGCCGACCTGCAGGAAGCCGCCAACGTGCTTCCTCCCACCTGGGGCCCCGAGTACATTGGCCGTACCACCAAATGGGCCGCCAAGGCCTTGCAGGCAAAAACCTGGATCACCCGTTCCAACTGGGGCTCCGCACTGGGCGCATGCCGTGAGATCATCAATTCCAACCAGTACCGTCTTTTCGAACCGTACTGGAAAGTGTTTTCCGAAGAAGGGGAAAACTGCCCCGAATCCATTTTCGAGATACAGGCGCTGTACAATTCCACACAGGATTACGGCATCCAATACGCCAACTACCAGGGCGTGCGCGGCTCCGGCAACTGGGACCTTGGCTGGGGCTGGAACGTGCCCACACAAGACCTTTACGATGCTTTCGAGACCGGCGATCCCCGCCGCGAATACACCTGCATGGCCAACAACGCGCCCGAGCCGTATGGCATTGCCGGCACCATTACCTCGCAGGCAGGGTTTGTCGGGAAATGGTACAACAGGAAGGCATACACGCATCCAAACGTCCGTAACTCCGCCGGCGGCAACGTTCCCCGTGCAGGGCGATGGCTTAACATGCGCATCGTCAGGTATGCCGATGTGCTGCTCTGGGCCGCCGAAGCCGCCAACGAGCTGGGCGGCGCACAGAATACCACCGACGCGCTGCAGTGGCTGGAACTGATCAGGACGCGCGCCCGCCAGGGAGCGCCCGCAGGCACTTTGCCGAAAGTGGTCACCACCGTGCAGGCAGAACTGCGCGACGCCATCCGCCACGAAAGAAGGGTGGAATTCGGCATGGAGCACGAACGCTTCTACGACCTCGTACGCTGGGGCATCGCAGAACAAACGTTCGGACAGCTGGGCAAAAACTATCAACCCCGCAACCGCTACCTTCCCATCCCCCAGCCCGAAATCGACAAATCCGGCGGCGTGCTGAAACAGAATCCTGATTATTGATCCTTTTAAACGATTACAATCATGTCTATCCATAAATCAATTTCCCTCCTCATCATAGCCGCAGGATTCGCTTCCTGCCAGAAAATGGAAAGGCCCCCGCTCGTCATCATCCCCGACGATGTGGCCAAGCTCAACGGCCCCCTGCAACGCAACCTCTGGTTCGAAGGCAGCGGGATCGACAGTATCTATTACGAAAAAGGCGTGGCCACGAACGTGGCGTACGACAATGGCGTGCAGGGCAAAGCCTACAAAGGCGCCACCAACTCCATGATGGTATTTACCGCCGGCTCAAAGATCGGGTCCATGACCAGCTTCACCGTCGCTTTCTGGATGAACACCCAAAAGCACACCGGCGGCGCCCAAAGCATCTTCATGCTGGGCCGGTCTACCGATTTTTGGGGGAATATGTTCGCGCTGGTGGAAGGGAACGACAATGCAGCCGACAATTCCATGCTGCTCAAATTCAACTTCGCCGGAAACTGGGTGGAGTTCAACAACAACAACGGCCTCAACCGCCTGCCCGACATGTACGGCAAATGGAAGCATATCGCATTCCGGTACGACGAAAAAACATCGGTATTCAGCTTATTCGTGGATGGCGAAAAGTACCCCATTCCCGATGCGGTGGCCAACCGGATGAAAGACAACAAGCCGCTGGGCGCCCTGGCGTTCAAAGACCCGTCGAAGTTCATCATCGGCGCCTTTCAGCAACACGCCGGCGTAAGCGGCAACCCCGACGGCTGGATGCTTCGGTACACCGGGCTGCTCGACCAGTTCAAGGTATATACCGTGGCCGTTACGGACGCAGATATCAAAACATTATTTACCACGAAACGTTAGACCGCAACCATGCTTAAACCCATTCTCTGGGTGTTCCTGTTACTGGGTAGCCTGTCGTCCTGCTCCGGCAAGGGCGACGGGGCTCCCGTTCCGGGGCCCGGGCCGTCGAAAGACACGGCCGACAAATTCGAGCGCATCTCGCGGGATGCGCTGTTGACCAAAGTGCAGCAGCAGACCTTCAAATACTTCTGGGACTTCGGGCACCCCGTCAGCGGCCTGTCCCGCGAGCGCAATACCTCCGGCGACATCGTGACTTCCGGCGGTACCGGCTTCGGCGTCATGGCCATTATTGTAGCCGTTCACCGCCAGTTCATCACCCGTGCGGAAGGGCTGGCCCGGCTGAAGAAGATGACAACATTTCTAAAAACCAAAGCCGTGGCCTATCACGGCGCTTATCCGCACTGGTTCAACGGTGCCAGCGGCGCCACCGTTCCGTTCAGCGCCAACGACAATGGTGCCGATCTCGTGGAAACCTCCTATCTCATCCAGGGATTGTTGTGCGCGCGGCAGTTTTTTAATGGCGCGGGGGAAGAGGAATCCTCGCTCCGCAAAGACATCAACGACATCTGGCACGCCGTAGACTGGACTTTCTTCCGGAAAAACGGCGAACAGAAACTTTACTGGCACTGGAGCCCGGACAAGGGCTGGGCCATGAACATGGCCATTTCCGGCTGGAACGAGTGCCTCATCACTTACGTGCTGGCCGCATCCTCCCCCACCCATGCCATCCCGAAATCCGTGTACGACGAAGGCTGGACCCGCAACGGCGCCATGCGTACCAACCGCACGTATTACGGCCTCCCGCTGCCGCTGGGCCCCGAATACGGCGGGCCGCTCTTCTTCGCCCACTATTCCTTCCTCGGCCTCGACCCTACCGGCCTCCGCGATCCACATGCCGACTATTGGGAACAGAACAAACGCCACGCCCTCATCAACTGGAACTACTGTAAAACCGACCCGCAAAACCGCGGATACTCCGAGAAATTATGGGGCCTCACCGCCAGCGATATCAAAGACGGCTACACCGCCAGCTCCCCCACCAACGATGTGGGCGTTATCGCTCCCACCGCGGCACTGGCATCTTTTCCGTACACGCCCGAACAATCAGGCATGGCTTTGGATTACTTTTATTATAAGCTCGGCGACAAGCTCTGGAAGGAATATGGTTTCATCGACGCATTTTCGCCCAAAACCAACTGGTTCGCCAGTTCCTTCCTCGCCATCGACCAGGGCCCGATCATCGTGATGATTGAAAATTACCGCAGCAAACTCCTCTGGCAGCTGTTTATGGGTTGCCCGGAAGTGAAGGCGGGATTGAAGAACCTGGGGTTTGAAAGTCCGTACATCCCATGATATTACGCAAAACGCTCACCGCACTGTTGTTGCTCGCCGGCGTGGAAACGCAGGCCCAGCAAACGTATTGCAACCCGATGAACCTCGACTACGGGTACACGCCCATCCCCAATTTCTCGGAATGGGGGCGGCACAGGGCCACGGCCGACCCGGTGATCGTTCCGTTCAAGGGCGATTTTTACCTCTTCAGCACCAACCAGTGGGGATACTGGCATAGCCCCGATCTGCTGAACTGGACCTTCGTGCCGCGGAAATTCCTCAAGCCATGGCACAAAGTGTACGACGAACTATGCGCCCCCGCCGCCTGGGCCATGGGCGACACCCTGTTCGTTTTCGGCTCCACCTACACCGGCGATTTCCCCATCTGGATGAGCACCAACCCCAAGGCCAACGTCTGGACGGAAGCACTGGACTCACTCGGGATCGGCGGCTGGGACCCCGCGTTTTTCCCCGACGACGACGGGCGCCTCTACATGTACAACGGCAGCAGCAACCGCTACCCACTGTATGGCGTTGAAATGGACAGAAAAAGGTTTGCGCCGAAAGGCACGCGGAAGGAAATGTACCTGCTGGAAGACTGGCGCTACGGATGGCAGCGCTTCGGCGAATATAACGACAACACCTTCCTCGACCCGTTTATCGAAGGGGCCTGGATGACGAAGCACAATAACAAATATTACCTGCAATACGGTGCCCCCGGCACCGAGTTCTCCGGGTATGCAGACGGCGTGGTGGTCGGCGAAACCCCGCTCGGCCCCTTCACCCCGCAGCCCGACCCCGTCAGCTACAAGCCCGGCGGATTTGCGCGGGGCGCCGGGCATGGCGCCACGTTCCAGGACAACGCGGGGAAATGGTGGCACATCAGCACCATCGCCATATCAGTGAAGAACAACTTCGAACGGCGGTTGGGGCTATGGCCCGCGGGGTTCGATAAGGAAGGCGTCATGTTCTGCAACACCGCCTTCGGCGATTACCCGCACTACGCCGACCAGCGCTTCACCGGTTGGATGTTGCTGAACTACCAGCGCCCCGTCACCGTTTCCTCCACCCTCGGCGCCTATCTGCCCAATTACGCGGTGGATGAAGACATCAAGACCTACTGGAGCGCGGCCACCGGCAACGCCGGAGAATGGATACAGACAGACCTGGGCGCCGTTTCCACCGTACACGCCGTTCAGATCAACTACGCCGACCAGGACGCGGAATTCCTCGGCAAACAAACACATATCTTCCATCAATATAAACTCTACCGCTCCACCGACGGCAAAAAATGGCACCTGTTGGCCGACAAAAGCCGCAACCGCACCGATGTGCCGCACGACTACATCCAGCTGGAAAAACCCCTGGAAACCCGCTTCCTCAAACTGGAAAACGTGCACATGCCCACCGGGAAGTTCGCCATCAGCGGCCTGCGCGCCTTCGGCAAAGGCCACGGCGCCGTCCCGGACACGGTTAAAACCTTCATGGTGCTGCGGACCGAAAAAGACAAACGGAGCGCCTGGCTGAAGTGGTCGCCCTCCAGCGATGCCTATGCGTACAACATCTATTTCGGCACGCATCCGGAGAAGCTGTACAACTGCATCATGGTGCACGGTAAAAACGAATATTACTTTAAGGGAATGGACCGCACGCTGCCTTATTACTTCCGCATCGAAGCGGTAAACGAAAACGGCGTATCGCCGCGCAGCCGGGTATTAAAATCAGAATAATCGGGAATCGTCATCAGCCCAAAACTAAAAAAGGGTAAAGCGCGATGCTTTACCCTTTTTCTTTTATCGTTTCGGTTCGTTGACCTTCGTTTCGGTGTAGTTGTTTTTCAGCTTGGGGAACGATTGCTGCATGATGAGATCGTTCATGACATTGACCGCTTCGCTGAGGTAAGGGTCTTTGTGCCGCGCCTTGATCCAGTCTTTGTTACGGGCCAGTTTCACGGTGTCTGTGCCTATTTTGTCCAGATCGGCCTTGAGGCTGGAGATGTTGAGCGGCTGTACCTTGTCGTTCACGGAATCGTAGCGTTTGAGCGCCGCTGCGTTCTTTTTCTGGTCTGCGCGGTAAGACGCGATGTCCAGCGGGTAGGTTTTCTGCTCGTCCAGCTTTTTAAGGGTGGCGATGTTTTCGTTGATCATGCGGAACGCTTCGTTGTTGGCGACGCGCGCTGCGGATTTGGCTTTCAGCGGGGCCACGTCTACCGGTTCGTTCCAGGCGGTATAATCAGCCTGGGGCACCACGTCCCACTTCAGGGCGTCCTTGTCTTTCTTCTCGCCAACTTCGTAGTAAGGAGAAGGCAGCACCACGTCTGATTCCACGCCTTTCAATTGAGTGGAGCCGCCGTTGGCGCGGTAGAATTTCTGAACGGTGAGCTTGATGGCGCCGAGGCTGCCGCCTACGTCCCCTTTCACGAAGGCGTCGAGGTCGAGGAGGCGTTGCACGGTACCTTTACCGAAAGTGCTGGGGCTGCCGATGATCACGGCGCGCTTGTAGTCCTGCATGGCGGCTGCCATGATTTCCGAAGCGGAGGCGCTGAATTCGTTCACCATGATGGCGAGGGGCCCGTCGTAGGCTACGCCTTTATCGCGGTCGCGCTGCTGCTGCACTTCGCCGGAGCGGGAACGTACCTGCACCATGGTGCCTTCGGGTACGAAGAGGCCCGCCATCTTGATCACGTCGGGCAGCGAACCGCCGCCGTTGAAGCGGAGATCGAGGATGATACCGTCTACTTTCTCGGCTTTCAGCTTTTCGATTTCCCGGGCCACGTCGTCATACGAAAACGCACCCTGGCGGTCGTTGAAATCCGCGTAGAATTCGGGAAGGTAGATATAACCGATTTTATGCTGATTGTTGATCACGGCTGATTTGGCGAACACATCGTCGAGCTTGATCTCGTCGCGCACGATGGGGATCACCTTGATGGTGCCGTCCACGCTTTTCACGGTGAGTTTCACTACGCTGCCTTTGGAGCCGCGGATGTGGGTCACGGCTTCTTCCACGGGGAACCCGCCGATGTCGATCGGTTCCTTATCGCCTTCGCCTACTTTCAGGATCACGTCGTCTGCCTTCAGCTGGCCCTGTTTCCAGGAGGGGCTGCCGGTAACGATGCTCACGATCTTGATGCGGCCTTCTTCCTCCCGGAGCTGCGCGCCGATACCGTAGAACTTGCCGGCCATCGACTCCTGGAAGGAGCGTTTCTCCAGCGGCGGCATGTAATCGGTATGGGGGTCCATGGTGGTGGTGATGGCGTTCACGTAGAGCGAGAAACGGTCGTCGTCTTTCGTCCGGTTTTTCAGCCGGTCGAAATAACGGTCGTAGACTTTCTTCACTTTTTCGCGGGCTTCGGCTTCGAGCTGGGCGTCGGTTTTGCCGTTTTTCTCCTTATCGCGGATGGTGGTGAGATCGGCGTATTTTTCGAGGGTGCGGTACTTGAGGGCTTTCCTCCAGGCTTCCACACGGGCCGCTTCATCGGCCGGCCAGGGAATGGCATCGGGGTCGATATCCATTTTTTCGGCCTTGTTGAAATCGAACGGTTTGGAAAGAATGTCCTGGTAAATGGTCGACACTTCCACCGTGCGCTGCTTGATCAGCTCGGTACTTTTGTTGAAGAAATCCAGCGGTGCGCCGTTCAGTTCGTCGTCCACATGATTTTCCAGTTTCTTCAGTTCGTCGATATCGCTTTGCAGGAAAAATTTCTTTTCGCCGTCGATGTTCTTGAGGTATTTCGTGAATACTTCACGGGAAAAGGCGTCGTTGATCGGTTTAGGCTGATAATGGCCTTCTTTGAGGATCTGCCCCACCAGGGTCATGATCGTCTGGTATCTTCCGGGTGGGTCGTCATTCACTCCGATCTTCGCGAATGCAAATATGCCAGCCAATAAGCAAACGATGAGCATTATTGGAACGACCGCTTTCAGTTTCATCTTCATAACCCTGTCAATTGGATTTTTTTCAAATCAGGCCGCTTTTGCGCCTGCGGATTCTCTAATCAAATATAAGCCTAAATCACGCAGTTCTAAAGGCCTGTATTCGATTTAACATATTCTTGCGGTCAAAAACCGTGCAATATACCATTCCGGCCTACCGCCCGCCTGCCAACGGCGCCATTGGTAAGCCGGAATGGCAGGTTCGTCCTATTTTACGAGCTTGTAAACACCGCCTTTGTTGTTGGCGCCGGCGATCGTCACCAGCATGTAGATTTCGCCCGCTTCATCCTGTCCCCAGCTCAGCAACTGCAGATTCCCGCCGGGTTTGTTGGCGAAAACGAGGTCTTCCCGTGTCCACTTCCCGCCTTTTTCCGTGAGCGTCCAGGTTTTGCCGTTGTAGTCGCCGAAGATATATTTCCCGGTGAGCGCAGGCAATGCTTTCCCGCGGTATACATATCCGCCGGTAATGCTGATTCCGTCTGCATGGTCGTATTCGTGGATGGGCTCGATGAGTTTCGCTTTGCCGGCGCCTTCGGGAACGTTGAATTCGTGGTACCCTTCCATGATCCGCCAGCCGAAATTCCCGCCTTTGGTCACGATGTCCACTTCTTCATACTTGTTTTGCCCGACATCGCCCGCAAACAGCCGTCCATTGGCCTTGTCGAACGATATGCGCCAGGGATTCCGGAGCCCGTACGCCCAGATTTCCCCTTTCGCGCCGGCCGTGTTCAGGAATGGATTGTCTTTCGGAATGCCGTACGGCGAACCGTTGACGTCGATGCGGAGAATTTTCCCCAGCAGCGTGCCCAGATCCTGCCCGTTGCCGATGGTCCCGTGCTTGTCGCCACCACCGCCGCCATCGCCGGACGCGATGTAGAGGTAACCATCGCGGCCGAAGATGATATCTCCGCCGTTATGGTTGCTTTCGGGCTGGTCGAATTCCAGCAGCACACGTTTGGTGGAAGGGTCTGCCGAATTGTCGGCCGCCTTTCCCACCCGGTATTCCGCCACCACCGATTTATGGTTGAGGCCTTTGCGGGGATTGGCTACGGGCGCGCTGAAATAGAGGTAGAATTTGCCGTTCTGTTTGAATTTGGGATGGAAGGCCATGCCGAGCAGCCCGCGCTCGTCGTACGCGGGGTTTACCTTCACCATGTCGGCACTCACGTCGATAAAGGGTTTGGGCTGCAATTTACCGTTCTGGACGATCCAGACCCGGCCTTCTTTCTGGACGATGAACTGGCGGTTGGATCCGTCTCCCGGAACGGCCATGCACACGGGCGACATGACTTCATCCGTCACCAGCTGGAGCCGCGCCTGTTGTGCGGAAACGAAAAGAGGGCAGGTGGAAAGCGCGCCTGCGAAAATCAAACTGACTAGTTTCATTAAATGGAATTTTAGCGTGATAAAAATAATGCTTCCGGCTATACGCTGCCAGAAAAATCTGGTGGAAGGACGGGAAAGGCTTTGGCGGGAAACGCTTACCTTTGGCACGGATTAAAACAGACCCGCTTGGAAGAAGCTTCAGTACCCCGGAACGACCCGTACGCCTCGATGCGGAATGTGGAATTCAGGTATTTCCTGGTGATCCGTTTTGCGACGATCTTCGCGCTGGCGATGCAATTCGCCATTATCGAATGGAAGGTGTACATCCTTACCCGCGACCCGCTCAACCTGGGCCTCATCGGCCTGGCGGAGTTCATCCCCGCTTTCTGCCTGGCGCTTTTCGCCGGGAATATCGTTGACAAGAAGGAAAAGCGCGGCATGGTGCTGAAGTGCCTGCTGGGTTATGTTTTCGTGGGAACGGGGCTGTTCCTCCTCACCTGGGACGATGTCATGCGCGGCGTTCCGCAATCCTGGGTGCTTTTCATGATCTACTTTTTTGTTTGCTGCGGCGGGATCATCCGAGCGTTCGTGAGCCCGAGCAACTTTTCGCTGCTGGGGCTGCTGGTGCCGCGCGAACTGTATGTGAACGCCACTACCTGGAGCACATCCGCCTGGCAGATCGGCGCTATCGCCGGGCCTGCGCTGGGCGGGCTTTGCATTGCGGCGTTCGGCGTGCACTGGTCGATGCTCCTGGTGCTGGGATGCATACTGGTGGCGCTCTTTTGCATATTACAGATCAAGCGCAAGCCGGTACATTATAAGGAGATGGGGGAAACGGTGAAGGAGCGGTTGACGAAGGGGTTGAAATTCGTGTGGGACACGAAGGTGCTGCTGAACGCCATGACGCTCGATATGTTCGCCGTACTTTTCGGCGGCTCTGTGGCCATGATCACCATATATGCGAACGATATCCTGAAAGTGGGGCCCGAAGGCTTCGGGGCTTTGCGCGCTGCGCCGGCGATCGGCGCTTTCCTGACCATGATGGCCCTGGCCTACCGCCCGATCGTGACCAAACCCGGCATCAAGCTGCTGGCGGCGGTGTTCGGGTTCGGGCTTTGCATCATCGTGTTCGGGATTTCGAAGAATTTCATCCTGTCGATGGCGGCGCTGTTCGGCAGCGGGATGCTCGACGGGATCAGCGTGATCATCCGGCAAACGATCCTCCAGCTCAAAACGCCGGACGATATGCGGGGCCGGGTATCTTCGGTGAGCTCCATTTTCGTGGGGTCGAGCAACGAGCTGGGATCGTTCGAGAGCGGGGTGGCGGCGCGGATCATGGGGCCCGTGGGCTCGGTGGTGTTCGGCGGCTGCATGACGCTCGGCATCGTGATCACCACTTACATCATCTCCCCCGCCATGCGCAAACTCGATCTGAAGGCGTAGCGGAAGGCGCGCTGTGTTCATTCTGGCCACATCCATCTTTCCAAACCAGACGGCCTGTACTGCCGCCTCACCGGTTTACATCCTATGGCAACGCAGGCCACGGCTTCGCCGGCCATGCGACCGCAAAAAGCATAGCTTCCTTTATTTAATGATGGATTTCAGCCGTTCCAGCACGTAAAACACGGCCGGGCAGATCGTGCTGTTCAGCAGCGTGGTGTTCGGGCGCTTGAAGAATTCGTAGCTGTCGGTGTAGGGATAATTGTGGCAATCGCCGGGGCGAACGTCGTAAATCCCGCAGTAGTTGTCTTCGCCGAGGAACGGGCAGGGACTGCGTTTCACGACGTAATCGCCGTCTTCGTCCAGCCGCAGGTACGTTTCAATGAACACGCTTTCGCGGAGGCCGAGGTGTTTGGAGATGCGCTTGATGTCGGGGGTTTTGAAGCGGGGGCTGATGGTTTTGCAGCAACCGGCGCACTGGAGGCAGTCGATCTGGGAAAACGCCTCCTCATGCAGGCCGGGCAGGTGCTTTTCGACGCCTTTTCCCTTTCGGTTCTGCATTTTCTGAAGGAACTGTTTGTTCGCTTTCTGCTGTTCTTTCGCTTTTTTTCCCAATCCGTAAGACTGACTGACATGTACGCTGTTTGACCGCAAAAATAGGATAATCTCCCGGTATGAAAATCCCATGACAATCTGCGGCGCGGAAGGCCGGGTAATATCAGCCCTATATCCCCTGTAGACCGGGTGTTTTGGCCATTGTGGAAAAACATCATAGCTTTGCGCATTCTTTCAATTAATACCTGCTTACATCATGAATTTATTGAATACGTTCAAGCATGCTTTCATTGGCCGCCACATCGGGCCGAATGAGGCGGAAACCCGCGCCATGCTCGAAAAGATCGGCATCGGAAGTGTAGATGAACTGACGGGCAAAACGGTACCCGCTTCTATCCGGATGCAGCACGCGCTAGACATTCCCGAAGGGATGAGCGAGTATGATTACCTGGCGATGCTGAAAGACATTTCGCTGAAAAACAAAGTATTCAAGAATTATATCGGCCAGGGATATTACGACACGATCACGCCGAGCGTGATTCTGCGGAATATTTTCGAGAACCCGGGATGGTATACCCAATATACGCCATACCAGGCCGAGATCAGCCAGGGCCGTCTCGAAAGCCTCCTGAACTTCCAGACCATGGTGAGCGACCTCACCGGCCTGCCCATCGCCAACGCCTCCCTGCTCGACGAATCTACCGCTGCGGCAGAAGCGATGACGATGTTCTTCAACGCCCTGAACAAAGACCATGAGCATATTACCCGCGGCAAGTTTTTCGTGGACGAGCGCGTGATGCCGCAAACCAAAGACGTGGTGCTGACCCGCGCCATGCCTTTGCAGATCGAGGTGGTATTCGGTAATTACGAGACCGTTGCCATCGACGAGCAGTTCTTCGGTGCGCTGGTACAGTACCCCGGTGCCGAGGGCACCGTGGCAGACTACCGTTCCTTCATCGAAAAGGTACACGGTGCCGGCGCTTACGTGGCCATGGCTACCGACCTCCTGGCGCTGACGCTCCTCACGCCTCCGGGCGAGCTGGGTGCAGACGCGGCGCTGGGCAGCGCACAGCGTTTCGGCGTTCCCCTGGGCTTCGGTGGCCCGCACGCGGCGTTCTTCTCCACCAAAGATGAATTCAAACGTTCCATCCCCGGCCGTATCATCGGTGTGAGCATCGACGCGCAAAACCAGCGCGCCCTGCGCATGGCGCTCCAGACCCGCGAGCAGCACATCAAACGCGAAAAAGCCACTTCCAATATCTGTACCGCACAGGCGCTCCTCGCCAACATGGCCGCCATGTACGCCGTGTTCCACGGGCCGGAAGGGCTCAAAAACATCGCCCTCAAAACCAGCCTGCTCACTTCCGCGCTGAAAGCCAAACTGGCCGCAGCCGGCGTTCAAACCGTGAATGCAGGCCATTTCGATACCATCACCCTTTCCGTAACCGACGCACCCGCCATCCACGCCAAAGCACAGGCAGCCGGCATCAACTTCCGCAAAATCTCCGCTAACCAGCTGGGCATTTCGCTGGACGAGACCGCTTCCGTGGAAGACGTGAACGCCGTGCTCGCCGTTTTCGGCGCCGGCAAAGTAACCGAAGCCGATGTGGAAAGCGCAGCCAGCGGCATCCCCGCCGATCTGCAACGTACCAGCCCCTACCTGCTGCACCCGGTGTTCAACACCCACCACAGCGAAACGGAAATGATGCGTTACATCAAATGGCTGGAAAATAAAGACCTTTCGCTCAATACTTCCATGATCTCCCTCGGTTCCTGCACCATGAAACTGAACGCAGCCACCGAAATGATCCCCCTCACCTGGAGCCACTGGAGCAAAATGCACCCCTTCGCCCCGGCAGAACAGGCCGGCGGTTACCTCCAGATCATCCGGGAACTGAGCGATTACCTTTGCAAAATCACCGCGTTCGACGCCTGCTCCCTGCAGCCCAACTCCGGCGCACAGGGCGAATACGCCGGCCTCCTCGCCATCCGCAACTACCACGAAAGCCGTGGTGAAGCGCACCGCAACGTGATCCTCATCCCCATCTCCGCACACGGCACCAACCCCGCATCCGCCGTTATGGCCGGCTACAAGGTAGTGATCGTGAAAGCCCTCGAAAACGGTTATATCGATATCGCCGACCTGAAAGCGAAAGCGGAACAACATAAAGACAACCTCGCCGGTGTCATGATCACTTACCCCTCCACCTACGGCGTTTACGAAGAAGGTGTGAAAGAGGCTTGCCAGATCATCCACGACAACGGCGGACAGGTATATATGGACGGCGCCAACATGAACGCCCAGGTAGGCCTCACGGCTCCCGGCCTCATCGGTGCCGACGTTTGCCACCTGAACCTGCACAAGACCTTCGCGATCCCCCACGGCGGTGGCGGTCCCGGCATGGGCCCCATCTGCGTAGCCAAGCACCTTGCACCGTTCCTGCCCGGTCACGTAGACCTCCAGGCAGCCGGTAACGGCAGCAAACAGGCGCATGCGGTTTCCGCAGCTCCCTTCGGCAGCGCCTCCATCCTGCTGATCTCTTACGCCTACATCCGCCTCCTCGGCCGTACGGGCGTGAAGAAATCCACCGAATACGCGATCCTCAACGCCAACTACATGAAAGCAAGGCTCGAAAATGCCTTCGACATCCTGTACACCGGCGTGAGCGGCACCTGCGCCCACGAATTCATCGTAGACCTGCGCCCCTTCAAAGGCACCGCAGGCATCGAAGCGGAAGATGTGGCCAAGCGACTGATGGACTACGGTTTCCACGCCCCGACCATGAGCTTCCCGGTTCCGGGCACGATCATGATCGAGCCTACGGAAAGCGAGGACAAAGCCGAACTGGACCGCTTCTGCGACGCACTCCTTTCCATCCGGGAAGAAATCCGTGCGGTGGAAGAAGGAAAGGCAGACAAGGCGAACAACGTGCTGAAAAATGCGCCCCACACCCAGGCAGTGATCACCGCCGACGAGTGGACGCGCCCCTACGGCCGCCAGCAAGCCGCCTTCCCGCTCGATTACGTGAAAACCAGCAAGTTCTGGCCTTCCGTTTCCCGCGTGAACAACACCTTCGGCGACCGTAACCTCATCTGCACCTGCGAGCCTACCAGCGCCTACGCAGAAGCCGAAGCATAATCACGACTTCCTTACAAATGGATACCAAAGGGTGACTACCACATGTAGTCACCCTTTTTTTATTTGGAACGAATTGCTCAGCAATAGTTGATTATCAAATACTTATTTATTACCTACCAATTCCGGCTTAACAATTTCAGCCGCTGGCGTGTGGATTTTTTCCGCTCATGCATCTTTTAACTACTATATTCGTTTATCTACGAAAGTTTCGTAATTTGCTATCTAGAAACCAATTCGCTCCGATGTACCGTAGTAATGCATTCCTGATTATCCTCTTATTGTTTTGTTTGACTGCTACCGCCCAGCAGCGGACCGAAGTCAAGGGCGCCGTGGCGGACTCCGCCAGTAACGAGTTCCTCGAAATGGCCACCGTTACCGCCCAGGACGCGAAAGACAGCAGCCTCATCACTTACACCCTTACCGACAGGAAGGGTGCTTTCCGGTTGACGGGCCTGCCCGCCGGCAAACCCGTCCGCATCCTCATCTCCTACACCGGCTACCGCACCTGGATCCGGACGGTGGGGACGGATCACGCGCCAGACCTGGGCCGCATTTCCCTCGCCCCCGCGCCGCGCGAACTGGGCGTGGTCGAAGTAGCCGGGAACCGCCCACCCATCAGTATCCGTAAAGACACCATCGAGTTCAATGCTGATGCGTTCAAGACCCGGCCCAACGCCGTTGTAGAAGAATTGCTCAAGAAATTGCCCGGTGTGGACATCGATCAGGACGGTAAGATCACCGTGAACGGCAAACCCGTGTCGCGCATCATGGTAGACGGGAAAGACTTTTTCGGCGGCGATTCCAAAATCGCACTGAAGAACCTCCCCACCCATATCATCGACAAAGTGCAGGTGTCTGACACCAAAACGAAGATCGAATCGAAAATGGGCGTCGAAAAGGACGGGGAAGACAAGACCATCAACCTCACCCTCAAGCCCGGTAAAAAGAAGGGCCTCTTCGGCCGGGTGACCGGCGGATATGGGACCGACGAGCGGTACGATGCCAGCGGTATGATCAACTTCTTCAACGGATCACGGCAGGTCAGCCTGCTCGGCTCTTCCAACAACCTGAACAAATCCGGGTTCAGCGTCAATGAGATCATGTCGGCCGCTCCCATGCGCGGCGGCGGCATGACCGTATCTTATGGCGATGGCGGCATGAATGTCAACGGCATGAGCTTCAGCGGCGGCGGCGAAGGCATCCGCACCGGCTCCATGCTGGGCGTGAATTACAACGACGAATGGTCAAAAGACCTGAAATCCAACACCAGCTATAACTTCAACAACACCAATTCAAAATTTTCCACCCTTTCCGAAAACCGGTTTAACGACGACCGCAGCGTATTTGGCAACCGCGAAGGTTACGGCCGCAACCAGGCGCACAACGTCAACCTGAACATGGAATACCAGCTGGATTCCATGACCATCCTCAGCATCGTTCCCCGGTTCTCGAACACCCGCCAGTCTTCCAACACCACCAGCGAAGAAACGACCTTCCGCGACCTCGACGATAAAGCCAACGAACGCAACGGACGGAACACTTCGCGGAGCGATCAGAATAATTTCTCGCTGGATTTCAACGCCATGCGCACGCTGAACAAAAAAGGCAGAAGCATCAGTTTCCGGTTTAACGGGAACTACGGAGAAACCACCGGCAATGCGTTCAATTATTCCGATCAGAAATTCTATGTCGATAACGTGCTCGATTCCACCAACATCCTCGACCAGCAAAGCATCACTTCCGGAAAAAGGGAAAGCCTCGATGCGGCCATCACCTACGTGGAACCCCTGTCTGACCGCTGGCGCATGAACGCTTCGTACAGCTATCGCTACAACATCAATAACTCACGCCGCGAAACGTATAATTTCGATGAAAACGAGAAAGGGTATTCGGAATTCGACAGCCTGTATTCCAACCGCTTCAACAACAAGCAGATGACCCACTCGCCCACCGTCAATTTCCAGTTCAGCAACAAGAAAAAGAACATCAACGCCACCATCGGCGGCGGCGTCCTGTTCAACACGCTGGAAAACTACTCGTTCTATGACAAACAGGCGTTCCGGCAAGAGCAGGTCAACTTCAACCCGAACACCCGCATCTCCTACACCTTCGCCGACAAAGGCCAGTTGACGTTTTCCTATAACGGCTTCAGCCAGCAGCCCAGCATCGAGCAGTTGCAGCCCGTGCCCGATAACAGCAACCCGCTGAACGTCCGCCTCGGCAACCCGGACCTGAAAACCGTGTTCTCCCAATCGTTCAACCTGAACTACAACAAGTTCAAACCGAACGGTTTCGGCATGTTCTCCTACGCCAGCTTCCGCCCGATCAATAACCAGTTCTCGACCATGACCCGCGTGAACAGCGACGGTAGCCAGGTTACACAAGCCATCAACGTGAACGGCGTGTACAACGCGAACGGTAATATCAACCTCAGCTACAACAAGGTGAAAAAGGATTACCAGTTCCGGATGAACGGCGGCGTTTTCGTCAACTATGCCAACAACGTCAACTATTCCAATATCAACAACAAACGGGGCGATACTGCCGTGCATAAAAACGTCAGTAAAAACTTCTCCATCGGCCCGAACGTGAACGCATCGTTCTCCTGGAAAGAGCTGCTGGACCTCACCATGAATTACCGCCCCAATTATAACCAGGTGACCAACGACCGTACAAACGTCAAAACGAGCAATTTTACGCAGCGTTTTACGGCGGGCGGCACGCTCTACTGGCCGAAGAATTTCTTCATCGACAACGATCTGCAATACACCTACAACTCCAACATCGCGCCGGGTTTCAAAAAAGGTGTACCGGTGTACAGCGCCGCCATCGGGTACGAATTCATGAAAAGATCCGCCAACATCAAGCTGTACGGCTACGATCTTTTCCGTCAAAACACCAACATCCGCCGCATGGTGTCGGAACTCGGCACTTTCGATACGCGGACGGCCATGGTAGACCAGTATTTCATGCTGTCGTTCACCTACAATTTCGCGAAGTTCGGTTCCAAGATCGGCAGCAACCGCCGCCGCGACGGGGCCCGCTCGATCGACATCATGTTCTAGCTTCTCCTTTCGCCATTCTGAAATATAAAGGGCCACCCTAACCGGTGGCCTTTTTCATGCCCGTTAGCGGAAACCATACAGTGAATGCAGAACCCTTACCCTCCACCGAATCCACTTCCAGGGAAATATCATGATATTTCGCAATCGTAGCTACGATAGACAAGCCTAATCCCAGCCCCTCTCCCGCCCCGAGTTTCCGGAAACGCTCGAATATGGCACTGATCGAATGTTCCGGGATCCCGATACCTGTGTCTTCCACGATAATGGCATATCGGCCATCTTTCCCCCTTACATCGCGGATGCAGATATCACCACCGGGGCGATTATAGCGTATCGCATTATTGACGAGATTATGAAAAAGTTGAAAAATCAGGTCGCGGTTCATATTAATTACCATCGCCCCTTTTACCTCCATTTTCAACTGAAGCTGCTTATCCTCCAGCCGGTGCCGCAATTCTTCCACTACTTCTTCCAGCAAATCAGCCAGCGCAAATTCTTCATCCCGCGGAAACTGATCGTTCTCGATTCGTGATATCAGCAACAAGGACTGTACGATTTTCCGGAGCCGGTGAACAGTATTCATCATTGCGACCAACCTCGCCTCCGTCTGCTCTTCCATGCCCTCTTCCAGCATCAGGTTCTCGATCTTGTGCTGCAAGATGCTTATCGGCGTCATCAGCTCATGCGATGCATTGGCGGTAAACTCCCTTTCCTTGTCGAAAGCCTCCCGCACTCTTTCCATGAGCCCGGAGATCGAACTGTCCAGATACCGGAAATCCCCGGACGTTGTTTTTACCGGTGGCACAACGTCCTTAAACGGAAACTTGCGGCCGAGTAGCTGGTTCCTGATGATGTCTCCCAACGGCCTTAACAAGACACGCGTGTAGATGAGATCCAGCAACACCGTAGTAAATAGCAGCCCGGCAAGAACATAGATGGCCATTTTCTGCAGCGGCCGGTTATACTGCCCGATAGTGGCCGCCGTTTTTCCCACTTCCAGTATGTATGGCGTGTCTTTATCGGAAAAAATGTGCGTCAGCACCCGGTAGGTAAGTGTATCGTTTTCCACCACCCGCCTGACGGTTGCTATCGTATCTCCGCCTGCCCTCAGGCCGGCGGGCTCGATCGAAATGTATTCCTCTTTCAGCATCGTGTAACTGCCGTAATCCATTTCGCCCGCCAGGTAATACTCCAGCCCGTTCTTCCCAATTACTTCCAACACCTTTTTCTTTTGCTCCCGCAGATAAAAATCATTGTACTGAAATGCGATCCTGTCTACCAGGAACGGCAGCGCCAGGACGAACAACGTCACAACGGCCAATTTAGACAACGTAATATACAGCGTAAGCTTCGTCCGTAATTCCATATTCAGATACAGATTTTATACCCGATGTTTCGGATGGTCTGTAACCAGTCGGTGGAAGCCCTTGCAGAAAGTTTCTTCCGGATATTCTTGATGTGTACATCGATATAGTTGGAATCGTATTCCTCCCCATCGTAGTTACCCCAGATATGCTCGCTCAGCTGCATCCGCGTGATGGGGCGGTTCTTGTGCAGCAACAGGTAACTCAGCACATCGATCTCCTTCTTCGACAACGGCAACGCTTTGCCTTCGAACAGCACCTGCCGGTTGCCAAGATCCACGTGGAAGTCGCCCAACGGAACCAGCATTTCCCTTAGCCCGAATTTGCGGCGCATAACAGCCTGCAGCCGAGCGTGAAGCTCCGGAAGCGAAAAAGGCTTCGGCAAATAATCATCCGCCCCGAGATCGAGCCCGCGGATGCGATCCTCGACCTGGCCGCGCGCCGACAAAATAATGCACGACAAATCCGGCAAGTCCTTTTTCGCCTCATACAAAACCGACAACCCGTCTTTGTCGGGCAAGCCGAGATCCAGCAACAGAAAATCGTAGTTGCCGGATTCCAGCTTGCGGGAAGCCTGTGCCGCCGTGTACGCGATATCACAATGGTATTTCAACTGCACCAGAAACTGTTCCATCTCCCGTGCAATCAACACCTCGTCTTCTACGATCAATACTTTCGTCATATCAGAACTGGTAATAAAAACTGCATCCAAAAAAATGGTTGGTCTTCCCCCCGCCTATCTGCGCCCGCTTGTCCAGCACCGAAACCTGGTACGCCGCCTCGATCATGTAATGTGCACGGGTGTACGATAACGGCAGGCGCAATGAGTAAGACAACATATCGAACCGGGTGTTAGCGACGTTTGAAACGGAAGTGGATCCGCCTCCGCCGGGAATTCCTGGAATCACTGGCAATGGAATACCCAAAACGCTGTCACGATATTTTTTCTCCGTTACATAGGTATCGTAAAAATGCTGGGTACCACCTGTGATCTCGATGGATGGCGTAACGGCCAGCAGGTCTTTCCCCGCGGCAAATGAACCCAGCCGCACCAGTTTTTCCGTAGAGAAAGTCACAAAAACATCCTGCTCCTTTCCGAAGTTATAATCAATCCCCAACCCAGACGTGGCCCAATAATCATATTGTACCGAAGCGCCCGCGTTATCTGGGCTGGCAGCTTGCAGCAGGGGCGAATTTTCCGGATAAAAAGCGTGACTGTAGCTGAAGTCGGCCGTCCATTTTTCCCCCAGCTTGAACGTATACCCTACGCCCAGGCTCCCTGCAGACACGATAGAGATAGTGTCATCAAGCAAGCGGTACGCCATTCCCGTAAAGTAAAATCCGCTCCGGAGCTTTAATTGCGCAACACCTGCCACATACGGCGCCCTCACTTCCGCCTTTTGCCCGTAATAACTCGCGTCGCTGACACCCGTAACTGCAAGCGTCAGCGTCAACGGCGGAGCTTTAGCACCAGCACTGTCTTGTGCGCGAACAGCAAGCGCAGAAAACCCCGTCAACCATAAAGAGATGGTTAAAATGCATAAGTTTTTCATATGGTCATGTTTCTAACCGATCACCCTGATCGTCTTCCGGATAACACCCGGCCGGATGATCCGGATCGGCTTTACCGGCATCGGTGCCGGAACAGCTATAGGTTTTATTTTTCTTCTCGATTTTGGCACTTCCTTAATGATATCCGGCAACGGCGCCGTCTTTGCCTCTGGCAACGGAACCGTTTTATTCTCCGGAACTTCTTGTTGCTTGCCCGCCGGCTTAACGGCAGGCGGTATTGTGTCTACAAGGTCAATGCCATGTACCGGCCCACTCCGGCCAAATACAGGACATATTCTTCCAATGAACACAACTACTAATAAACTTGTGGGTATAAAAACGGCTAATCTCCGCATCTCGGTAAAAATAACAGGTCTATGCCATTTTCTAAGACAACATAAACCTGTTTAAGTTTAATATCATAATATGCTAATTCGTCCGGCGGTAATATTTCGCACCTGCCCTCTTAAGGGAGTTACATTGATCTTCATTGCATTATTCACTGCACCGGCCGCCTCCAGCTTCATGGGAGCCACACCCTTTAACGAGCCATTCACAAGCGTATTGGCGTTCATTGCAGGCTTCACCGGCAATTCTCCCGCTCCTTGCAACACCTCGCCCGCTTGCGGCACCGCCAGCGCACCTTTCACCATTCCTTCCAGCGCCGCATTCGCATTCGTTGCGGTTTTTACCGCGCCGCCAACAGATGAAGCCGCCACTGAAGCCGCCTGTTGTACTTTCGCCGATCCCTCAGCAGCCGTGGCTGCCGTTGCATTTACCGATGCCCCCGCACTGCCGGCAACCTGCCGGGTAACTTCCAGCCCTTCTTTTTTGGCTGCACCCACTTCTTCCCCTACAGCCACCACGCCATCATTCATGGCATCCAACTCCCGCTTCAGTTCAACCTCCGTACTTTGGCCTACCCGCGTATCCGATTTTGCAGACGCCTTCCTATCCTGCTGTTTTGCAACCGATGCCTCCCCGGAATGCTCCACACGCGCAGACGTTCCCGCATTCCCCCCTTCTTGCCGGCACGCACATCCGCACTGGTTTGTATCGTTGCCTGCTGCTTGTTCGTAACCTGCTGCGCTGCTGCAGCCGAAGTCATGGCAATAAATGCTGCTAATAATACATTTCCTTTCGTTTTCATAATGTCGATTGTTGGTTAAAATTTGATGTTGACAATGCAAACATCGATCGACAAGATGAAAAAAAGATGAAAAATAGAAAGATGCTATTTCGATGATCGTTTCTCCGCCAACCGCAACCCGAGCTGGGCATCGAAGAGGCTTTGCGGCTCCACGCGCTTGCCGGGCGAATCGTTGCGACCTTCGTTTTTGAACTGGATTTTCCTGTCGGCCGTAAACCCGACGAAAACCGGTTGTGCGAAAGTATGATTCTTCCGCTTCTGCAAATCCCAGAAATCATACGTGAAATCCCAGGTGGAGCGATGTTCGAAATTCCAGAAAACGAGGTCGCGGCCATGATGCGGGAACCCCGGCTGCGGCCCGCCGATATTACGGAACACGCCGCCGCGCACGTTATCGAATAATGTGGCGTAGGGTTGCCCGGAATGGCTGTCGATGTTCTGGTCTACCGCCATGCGGCACCCCGTTACCACTGTATTCACGCCGGTATAACCCGTTCCGGGGCCGTGGTGGCCGGAAAGGAAGTCGCAGTTTCGGACAAGCACCCCATAGCCGGAGCGCGCGTGGATGGTGCTGTGGCCGCCTTTTCCGCCGAAATGGTTGTTTTCCAGCGTAACGCGGTAACCAGCACGGATAAAGATGCCTTCGTTCCAGTGCTCGAACGTGCAGGAGCGTACCCACGCGTCTTTCACATATTCCATCGCGATGGCGCACCAGCCGCCGTCGTGGATACTGTCTTTGTGATGGACGAATTCCTCCGGATAGCTGTTCCAGTTGCCGGTGAACCGGATATTTTCGATGCCGCATTCTTCCAGGGCTTCGTACCGTTCGAGGATGAAATCGTGGCCTTCTACCGGTTCGATGGCGATGTGGAGCGGGTTTTCGAAACGCACACGGTTGCCTTTCACTTCGGCGATGGTGTGGATTTCCTGGATGACCATGCCGCCATTGCTGCCGAAGAGGCGCGACCAGTCCTGCTTCAGCTCCTGCGGTGCGAAGTAGCGGCGGGTGAAAGTTTCACTTTTGTGGCGGAGGGTAACGTCTTGTCCTGCTTTGAGGGCGGAAGCGTCGGCCACGTTCACCCAAAATCCGCCGCGTTCCGCTTTGCCGGTGATCACGGCGAGTTTGCGGGTGTCGCGGGAAGCAGGTTCGAAGCGGAACTGCCGGCTGTTGATCCGCATTTTACTGGCGAAGATTTCCGTGCCGCCGGTTTCGCTGCCGGCTCCCCGCAGTACGATCCCCGATTTGTTGATCGTGATTTTTTTGGATTTGTCTTCGTCTGGCGCGATGAGAAATTTCCCTGCGGGGAACAATACGATCCCTCCGCCGGGGTTGGCCTCTGCGGCGCGAATGGTTGCCTGGATGGCGTCATCGTCGTACCGCTCGTCGTTCGGCTGCGCTCCGTAATCGGTGACGTTGAAGATTTTCCTGAAATTGCCGGACGGCGGCTGTTTTTCGGAGAAGTGGTACCCTGCGTAGGAGAAATCCGGCAGGGTGGCCGTTTTGCCCGTTTTCCGGGCGGCGAGGAACTCCTTCCAGAGCGGAGATTCCTGCGCATAAGTGGTTGCGCCCGCGCACAAACATGCGGCAAGGGCATAGCTAATTTTCATCGTGGACATAAAATTTGCGTAATGCTACCGATTTTTAACGGCCCGAACTGATAGAAATTTGCTTTACAGGTATCTTTCTTTCACCACTTCCATATGGTGAATGGCGTGGCCGAGGATAATGAACCCCAGGGCCCTGACGCTGATGGGATTGCCGCTGGCAACGCCCGTACGGGAAAGCTCCTCTTCGTTCAGCGCGCGGAAAAAATGGTCGGACGCATTGCGGACGAACTGGAATTCTTCCACCATATCGTTCCACTCGCGATGTTCCGTGCGCGCCACGGCGGCGAATTCGTTTTCGTCGAATCCCGGCAGGGGGTTTGCGTCTTTCCGCGCGAAATTAAGGGCACGGTAGGCGAAAACCCGCTCGGCGTCTATGATGTGCTGCAGTACTTCCTTGACGGTCCATTTGCCGGGGGCATAAGCGAATTCCCTTTTGGCGGCGGGGATTTTGTTGAGGAACACCAGCACGGATGCGGTGTGTTTGCGGAATGCGGCGGTCAGATCGTCTTCGGGCACCCTGCTTACGTAAGTCTCGTAAAACACGGCGTACTCCGGCTTCGTGGGTCTGGGCATAGATGCTAAGTTTGTGGTGGGAAGTTAGGTAAAATCCGGTCATGTAAAGCAGACACCGTATATTTAAACCCGATCAATTAAAAGACATGCTTAAACAAATCCTGGCCTTTTTTGTGGCCATGCTGGCATTTTCCGCCAGTCGCGCGCAACAGGAATCAGAACCCTCCTGGCTGCACGAAAATTACACCAAAACGGAAGTTCAGATCCCCATGCGCGACGGTACCCGGCTCTTCACCGTGGTCTATGCGCCCAAAAACGCGCCGGGCCAACATCCCATCCTCATCGAGCGCACGCCCTACAGCTGCGCGCCCTACGGCGAAGGCCTGTTCCCGAAAATGCGCGCCAGCTTCGCGCATTACCTCCGCAAAGGGTACATCATCGTAAAGCAGGATGTGCGCGGCCGGTGGATGAGCGAAGGCAAATTTGTGGACGTTCGCCCCTATAATCCCGCACCCAAAAAGAACGAAACCGACGAATCCACCGATACGTACGACACCATCGACTGGTTGGTAAAAAACGTGAAAGGCAACAACGGGAACGTGGGCGTTTCCGGGATCAGCTATCCCGGGTTTTACTCCACCATGGCCGCTTTGAGCCATCACCCCGCGCTGAAGGCCGTAAGCCCCCAGGCGCCGGTGACCGACTGGTTCCTGGGCGACGATTTCCACCACAACGGCGCTTTCATGCTCAGCGACGCCTTCGCTTTTTACAGCGGCTTCGGCAAACCGCGGCCTTATCCCACAACGGAGGGGCCAACAGGCTATCCTTATCCCACCAAAGACAACTATAAGTTCTTCCTCGAAGCCGGCACCCTGCCGCAAATCGCGCAACTGATGGGCGATAGCATCGCTTTCTGGAAAGATCTCTACGGCCATCCCGACCTCGATGCCTGGTGGAAAGCCCGCAACGTGCGCCCCCACCTTCAAAAGCTGCGCCCCGCCATGCTGGTAGTGGGCGGTACTTTCGACGCGGAAGACTGCTTTGGCGCATGGGCCACCTACAAAGCCATCGAAAAACAGAACCCAGGTATCAGCAACCGCATTGTGATGGGCCCCTGGTACCACGGGCAATGGTCTACCAACGACGGCACCTTCCTCGGCAATGTGAAATTTGGCGCAAATACCGCCGAATGGTACCAGGAAAACATCGAGCACCCGTTCTTCGACCATTATCTCCTCGGATCGCCCGAAAAAGCGATCCCGGAAGCTACCGTATTCTTTACCGGCGAAAACCAGTGGCTCCATTTCGACCAGTGGCCTGCCGCCGGCATTACCGAAAAGGCGATGTACCTGCAGCCGGGCGGCGGGCTGTCGTTCAGCAAACCCGCGTCGGGCAAGGAATCCAGCCGTTATACGAGCGATCCTTCCAAACCGGTGCCCTACGTTCCGGAAATCCATCATACCCGTACCATCAGCTATATGACGGACGATCAGCGATTTGCGGCCCGCCGGCCGGATGTGCTGGTGTTCCAGACCGGCGTGCTGACCGAAGACATGACGCTTGCCGGCCCGGTGGTGGCGGAGCTGCTGGCCAGCATCAGCACTACGGATGCCGATTTCGTCGTAAAGGTGATCGATGTGTTCCCGGATGATTTCAGTTACGGGGGGCCGGATGCCCCAACCGCTCACGGGCGTTACGTTTCAGCGACTTACCCCATGGGCGGGTACCAGATGCTGGTGCGCGGCGAAGTGATGCGCGGCAAATTCCGGGAGAGCTTCGAAAAACCCGTGCCTTTCGTGCCCGGGAAAGTGACGCCGGTGAAATTTACGCTCCCCGATGTGGCGCATACCTTCCAGAAAGGCCACCGGCTCATGATCCAGGTGCAAAGCAGCTGGTTCCCGCTGGTAGACCGGAATCCGCAGACTTTTACGGATATTTACAAAGCCGGGCCGGAAGCGTTCGTGCCGTCAGACATCCAGATCTGGCATAGCGCCGCCAACGCTTCGCGGATTTTGCTGCCCGTTCTTTCGAAGTGATCCATCCACCACGTTAAAAAATACGCAACCATGAAAACACTGTTCACCGTATTTCTGTCTGTCCTGCTCACCGCGGGCTACGCGCAATCGGGCACCAACGGCGCCTGGATCTACCAACCAGACGCGCCCACCGATACCATGGCGGTATTGCTGATCGAAGACGGTTATTTTTCCGTGACGCATTTCACGCCCCAAACGTTCATCGGCACTTTCGGCGGCGCTACCAAAGTGGATAATGGCAAGATGATCAGCACGTTCGAGTTTTCGAGCACGGATAAGGGAATGGTGGGAAATCCCAACGAAGTGACGTTCCAGCACAACGGCGACGATCTATCCGTGACCCTGCCCGACCAAACCACGGTACTCCGCTGGAAAAGGGCGCCAAACTCAACACCGAACGGACTTACCGGCACCTGGCGCATTACCGGAAGGGTGACCGAAGGGAAAATGTCGGAAATGAAGCCCGGTCCGCGTAAAACCTTCAAAATGCTTACGGGCGGAAGATTTCAGTGGATCGCGATGAATACCGAGACCGGGGAATTCTTCGGTACCGGCGGCGGCACTTACACGTTCGAAAACGGTAAATACACAGAAAACATCGAATTCTTTTCGCGGGACAATAACCGGGTGGGCAAACAGGTGCAGTTCGACGCGAAAGTGGAAGACGGAAAGTGGCACCACAGCGGCAAAAGCACCGCCGGCGACCCGATGTACGAAATCTGGAGCCGGATCAAATAATTGGTTATATTGCGCTACAAATTTTATGTATCTGTATGATTTCCAGAAAAAGCCTGTTTATCTGTTTGCTGGGCGTTTTGACCGTCCAGGCCGCCTATAGCCAAAAAAGGAAGAAGAAAGGCCCCGAAGTGCCGCCCCCTCCCGCCCTCGTTACCACGCTCGATTCCGTGTCGTACACCATCGGGAACGATATGGGCGAAATGCTGAAAAAGCAGGGACTGGATACGCTGAACCTCCAGCTTTTCTTCAAAGCCATCGAAGATATCTACAAGGGCGATTCTGCCATGATCACCACTGAAAAAGGGATGAGCGTTGTCAGCAATTACCTGCAGCAGATCAAGCTGGAAAAAGCCACTAAGAATAAAGCCGCCGGCGAACAATTCCTGGCCGCCAACAAAACGAAGGAAGGCGTGAACACCACGCCCAGCGGCCTGCAATACCAGGTGCTGGTGAACGGGACGGGCCCCAAACCTTCGCTGCAGGACAAAGTGAAAGTGCATTATACCGGCAAGCTGATCGATGGTACTATTTTCGATAGTTCCGAACAGCGCGGCGAGCCCATCGTACTGCCGCTGACGGGCGTGATCAAGGGATGGACGGAAGCCCTCCAGCTGATGCCCGTTGGTTCCAAATGGAAGCTCTTCATCCCGGCAGACCTGGCCTATGGCGAACGTCAGGCCGGTGCCAAGATCCAGCCCAACAGCACGCTCGTGTTCGACGTGCAGTTGATCGAAATCGTGAAAGAATAGATCTCGCATATCAATGCATAAAACTGGCCGGTACCCTGTTCCGGTCAGTTTTTTTTATGAAGACATCCGCAGCACCTTTCTACCATCACCTACTTATGCGACGTTTCAAAACCATTATCGTTGAAGACGAACCTTCGCCTCGCAAGGAACTGGAATGGCTCGTTGAACGAACGCCCCAACTGGAGCACGCCGGAACGGCAGACAGCGTTGAAGCCGCACGGGAACTCATTATCGCACGACAACCCGACCTTCTCCTGCTCGACATCCAGCTGAAAGACGGCACTGCCTTCGATCTGTTGCACCACTTCCCCAACCCAGCTTTCCGCATCATTTTCATCACCGCATTCGGCCACCACGCCATCCGCGCCATCCGTTTCGGGGCGCTCGACTATCTGCTCAAACCCCTTTGCCATGAAGAATTCTCGCAGGCCGCAGAACGGCTGCAGGAACAGGAATTGGCGTACCAACAGCGGCTGGAGCTGGCCCGCGAAATGGCGCTGCCGGGCAAGCCCGCAGACCCCGACGACCGGATCTGCATCCCTTCGGTAGACAGCCTTCATATGATCCGCCTCGGCGATATCGTGCACCTGGCGGGCGACGGCGCCTACACGAGCATTACCCTGCATCCCGGCAAAAAAATTACGGCTTCCCGCCCCCTCAAGCACTACGAATCGCTACTGCCGCCAGAGCAGTTCATCCGGCCGCACCAATCGTGGATCGTGAACCGCAGCCGCATCGCGAAATACCTGAAAAGCGGATTCCTCGTGATGGACGACCAATCCGAAATTCCCGTGGCCACCCGCAAGCGCGACCTCATCATTCAACTCCTGAGCACTTACCGATGATTTCCAGACGGCTCCCTGTATGGGGAATATGCTTCCTGGCCGCCTGCAGGCCGCCGGCCACACCTCCTGACGTCACTGCTTTCGATCAGCTGGAAAAAACGGCGGACAGTCTGCAAACGGCAAGCCCCCAAATCCAGGAGCACAGCTGGCGACAAACGTTGCAGACCGCAACGGCCAGACACGATACCACCGCTATCGTTTACGCCCGGTACCAGCTCGCCAAGGCCGTCGCCAGAACGATTCCCGATAGCGCGGAATACCATATCGGCGAAGCGCTACGGCAACTGGGGCCCGATGAAGCGAACGATATACTGCGCTTCATGCTGTACAATGGTGCGGGCATTGTGGCAGAACAGCAGCGCAAATACCACCAGGCGGCATGGTGCTACAATGCTTCCGCCGCGATCATCCTCAACGGGCAAGCTCCCGGCACCAGGCCCCTGGCGAAAGTCATTTGCCTGCTGAACGCGGGCCAATACAATACGAAGCAGGGCCAGCATCCACGGGCCATCCGGCAAATGAGGGAAGCGCTGGCCATCCTCCATCAAATGCCCGAGCCCAGTACCCGCCACCTTTTCCGCGCGCAATCGCAGTTGTTTGCCGCCATGGCGGAAGATGGAACGCCGGTGGATTCGTTGCGCCACGTATTGCAAAACATCCGCAACATCGCACAGCAAACCGGCGACACCCTGCAGCTGCGGTTTTCGGAAGATCACGCCGGGCTTTTCCATACCCTCGCGTTTCAGTTCGACAGCGCCATCGTGCATTACGGGCGTGTCCGCGGCTTCGACGAAGCCGCCCTGGCGGCGCATCAGCCCAGCGCGCCGCGGAACCTGTACACAACCCTGGCTAACCTCGTTTCGCTGGAATCCCGCGCAGGCAGGCTATCGGCAGCCCGCCAATTGACGCAGCGGATGAAAGAAATTGAGCGGTCTTTCAGTGAAATGTTGGCGGACGACGAAAGGGCCATAGGCCTCAAAGCCTTGTCAGACCTTCAATTCGCCGAAAAAGACGTACAGGCTGCGCAGGCAACGACAACGGAATTGCTGCAGCTGAAAGACCAAATTTCCCGCAACGCCGGCGTGCAGTCTGCCGCCGAGCTCGACGCGCTCTACGAATTACAGGCCAAAGACCGCACCATCCGTCAAATGGACCTTCAGGCCGCCGAAACCGGCGAAACGCTCGCCATGCAGCGGTTGCTGCTGCTGGTTGCAGTGCTCGGCGGTGTGCTGGCGGTTTCCTGGCTGGTGATGGCTTATTATTTCCAGCGGCAGAAGCGCATGCGGGAGGAACAGGCGGGGGTGTTGCTGCAACAGCAGCTGCTGCGGGCACAAATGGAGCCGCATTTTATTTTCAATACGCTTGGTGCCTTGCAACGGTTCATCCGGTTCAACGAACAGGAGCCCGCCATCCGGTACCTGGGTCATTTCAGCCGGTTGCTACGCAGCAACCTGGAACTGAGCCGGCAAAGCTATGCGCCGCTGACGGAGGAAATCGAGGCGCTTGAAAATTATCTCGCGCTGCAGCAAATGCGCTTCGAACAGGCGTTTCGTTATGAGATCGTTTGCCCCGACGCCGAGGGCGCTTTCATCCCCCCATGCTCATCCAGCCGTTCGTGGAAAACTCGATCCTGCATGGGATCAGGTTGATGGGCGAGCAGGGGATGGTACGGATAACGGTGGAAGTGAATGAGAAATGCGCGGTGGTGTGGATTGAGGATAACGGTGCAGGAATGAAAGGAAGAGCCGAAGAGAAGGAGCACCCTTCGCTGTCGGGGACCATTGCCCGGGAACGCCTGGCCATGCTGGCCCGCGAAGAAGGGATAGCTGCGGGCGTGGAGATACTCGACGGAAGCCCCGGCACCATCGTGCGCCTCGTATTACCGGTCAGGAACGGTAGCTGAAACGGATATAAAACAGCGCGCAGCGAATGACAGGAAAACCCTTTCAAATCGCAAACCCGCTCCCGCCGTTTGATCATATTGCCGCAAATTCGCCGGGCATATACCTGATCTTATGGATATAAAAATCATCCTGATTTTAATTGGTCTCGCCATCGCCTCCGGCCCCGTAACCGGACAAACCCTTGCACCGAAAGGGGGTGAACGGACCGAAGTGAATTACGTCCGCGGCGTGCGCGCCCTGGCTGCCGGCGATGTTGAAATCCTCGAACTGGGGCACCATCCGCAGCTGTGTACGCTCTTCGTGGCCGGGAATCCAGATCATCTGCAAATCCAGCGCGTGCTGAAAAACGGCAACGAAAATGGCGGCTATTCCTGCAACCGGCTTTTCTCCATCACTTTCAACCCCAATGGCCAACTGGCATCCATGCGCCCCCTCACTGATGCCGAAAACGAAAAGTACAGCGATCTCCAGCCCATTATGGCCCTGGCGGTCGCTGCTCCTTCGGCCGATGAACCAACGCTGTCTGGCCAATACAAAAAAGCACAAACCCTGTACGACGAAGGAAAATCCGATGCTGCCATCACGCTCCTCAACAACATCATATCCCGCAACACCCAAAACCCCGACTACCACTTCCTCAAAGCCAAATGCCTGGCTAAAAAGGGACTACACGCGCAAGCGCTCCGCGAAGCCGCTTTCGCCTTGAAGATGGATCCCCAAAACCCCGAAATGCTCCATTTCTCCGCGGTGAGCGCATATTTCCTGAAAGACTACCCCAAGGCCGCCGAATACTTCGAAAAAGCGATCCAGCATGATTATGTATACAGTGCGCTCCCCTTCCACAATTACGTTCGGATGCTCATCGAGATCCCCCGCCCCGATCGCGCCATCGAAATTTACAACGTCTGGAAACACAGGGTAGATTTACTGTGGGGCGCGCAAGGTTACCAGGACCAATACACGGAAGACCTCGATTTTTACGCTGCGCAAGCCTTCGAGCTGGACCATCAATTCGGGACCGCCCTCTTCATGTATGAGGAGCTCCTCGTCATAGATCCCCTGTTCTTCGGTTACCACGCCCAACGCGCCCGGGTGCTCATGAAAAAAGGAGAAGGCATCGAAGCGCTGCAATCATTCCACGAAGCGCTTCGCCTCGCCCCGAAAGAAGAGAAAGACGCCCTTTGCGGAGAAGCCGCGCAAGCTTATGCCGACTATTTCCGCAACAAGCCCGCCAACGAAACGCTGGCCTTCCCCTGCGCCCCAAAGCCCCGTGCACATTGAGGATCACCCCATCATCTTCAAGACCAGCATCCATGAAAATCCGGACAAAAAACCACCCGCGAGCAGGTATACTACCTGTCCGCGGGTTTTGTTCATCAGCATCACCAGAACATACAATACCGACCAGATCCCGACGGCGGCGGCTACATATAGCTTGGTGAGGTCGTAACTCCCTCCGCTCCCGGAAATACCTTCCCGTAGCCAGTATACATATACCAGCAGGAAGGCAGGAATGACCAGGGAAGCGATTTTCAGAAATGTTGATGTATTCTTCATCCGACAGGCGATTTAAAAGTGGACAATTGTGTGCTATTTTTTCTTGACAGTTCCATTCGCATACACCAGATAATCTTCCCCATCGGCCTGCTGTAACGTAACCACGCCATTCACGAAACGGTCTGTATAGGTAAAAACCGGTGGATGGATCCTTTCGTTTTTCAGGTTCACGATCCCCCAGCGCTGCGGTTCCTTCATCACCGCCACCATTCCTTCCCCGACAGATTTTACATCGGCATATTCCAGCGGGATCACCACTTTCCCCTGCAGATCGATCAAACCATACTTATCGTTCATCCCGATCCGGATCAGGCTGTCTTCCACATCCATGGCGATATAGTCGTATACCGGCGGCACCACTTCCTGGCCGTATTCGTTCACCAAACCGTGCTTGTCCCCTATCCCTACGTTATTGAGACCGTACGCAAAACCCAGGCTGATCTGGTGGTACCGGATGGGCACCACGATCTCGCCTTTGCGGTTGATAAGGCCAACAACCGCCGTATCGCCCGGGATGGAAACCGTGGCGTACGGGCTTTCGGGGCTTGAAAACGGATCAGGTGAATATCGCGTATCGTCCGCGACCCAGATGTTGTTGACGGAATCCAGGTGACCGGCGAGCTTCTCCAGCTTTGGGCGGAGCGTATCTGCTTTGCTTTCCTGCCGGGAAGACGGCTGTTTCGGCTGGCATCCTGATGCCAAAGCCATACATATGATCACTAAAATGTTGATGTGCATCTAAAGATTTTTGGTTAAACATAAGCCAAGGTTTCGCCTTTGGCGTGCACCGATTTATATCCGCCGGCGGCCTGGCCGGATTGGCCGCCCGGAAATCTAAATCCGCGGAAAAGCAAAAGCCCGGCAGTCTGGCCGGGCTTTGTATCCAATAACCGATTGTTTCGATGTTACGCTCCAAACACCCTGGGCCTGCGTTGCTCCAGCAGCATGAAATCCGCCAGCACCATGGCTGTTACGGCTTCCAGCACCACGGGCACACGCAGCGCGATGCAGAGATCGTGACGCCCCTTCACCGAGAAAGTTTCTACTTCTCCCGTCGTGATGTTGAGCGTTTGCTGCTCTTTCGGGGTGGAAGAGGTAGGTTTCACCGCGATGCGGAACACCAGCTGGTTGCCGTTGGTGATCCCTCCCACCACGCCACCGGCGTGATTGGTAGCGGTTTTGCCTTCCATATCGATGATGGGGTCGTTATGTTCGAGGCCTTTCATTTTCGCCGCGGCGAAACCTGCGCCGAACTCGATGCCCTTCACCGCCGGGATGGCGAACACGGCATGCGCCAGGTTGGATTCGAGGGAATCGAAAAACGGTTCTCCCAACCCGATCGGCAACCCGTCTACCCTGCACTCCACGATGCCGCCCACCGAATCTTTGGCTTTGATGGCTTCCTCCAATCCCTGCTCAGGATCGGCGATGCCGCCTACTTCGGTGATCTCGGCTCTCACGGAGATGCTGTCTCCCAATATCTTCTTCGCGATCACGCCTGCCGCCACGAGGTTGAGCGTCAACCGGCCGCTGAAGTGCCCGCCGCCACGGTAATCCTCGAATCCGCCGAATTTCTTCGCCGCTACGAAATCTGCGTGGCCGGGCCGCGGAAACTCCCGCAGCTTGGCATAATCCGCGCTCCGGGTATTATTGTTTTCGAAAAGGATCGTAATGGGCGCGCCGGTTGTACGGTCGTTGAACACGCCCGATTTCAGGAACGGCAAATCGTCTTCCTTCCGGGGCGTGGTGCCGCGCGCACCGCCTTTGCGGCGCTCCAGGTCGGCCAGAAAATCGTCCTGGCGCAGGGAGATGCCCGCAGGAACGCCGTCGATGTTAACGCCGACGCTTTCCCCGTGCGATTCTCCGAATACATTCACCCTGAATAATCTGCCGAAGCTGTTCATGTTGTCAGTGTTTTACGGTTTCCCCTTCCGTTACTACGGTCACACCCAGCTGTTGCAGGTGGTCGTAGAATTCGGGGTAAGATTTATTGATGGCTTCCGCGTTGTCGATCACAACGGGCCCGTCGGCCGTAAGCGCCGCTACGGCGCAGGCCATGGCGATCCGGTGGTCGTTGTGCGAGCTCACCCGCGCCCCCTTGATGCCGGTCCCGCCATGCACATGCATGAGGTCGCCGTCGAGGTCGATACGGATGCCCATTTTGCCGAACTCCTGCTGCAACGTAAGCCCACGGTCGCTTTCCTTATGCGCCAGGCGGCTCACGCCTTTGATCACGGTAGTTCCCTGGCAATTGGCGGCCAGGGCCACCAGCGGAGGAAACAGGTCCGGACAGTCGGTCGCGTCAATTTCAAAAGGTTTCAATCCGTCCTTGCCGACGATGATGGTGAACATGCCCGGCAGGATGTCGGCGCCCGCTTTCTCGAGGGCTTCCATGATCGCCTTGTCCGACTGTGCAGACTGTGTATTGAGATGGTGCACTTCCGCCTTTCCGGCCACGGCGGCGGCTACGAGGAGGAAAGCCGCACCGCTCCAGTCGCCTTCTACGGTGTATTCGCCGGCGCGGTAGGTTTGTTTGCTTTCGAAATGGAATTTTTCGAAGTTCTCGTTTCTCACCTTCACCCCAAAATGCGCCATCAGCTGGAGCGTCAGGGCGATGTAGGGCTTACTTTTCAGGTTATCTACGGTGATGGTGGCTTTTTCGGCCACGCTGCCGAAGGCCATGAGGAGGCCGGTGAGGAACTGCGAGGAAAGGGAACCGTCGATGGTAATGTCTTTCGCTTGCAGCGGTCCGAGGATTTCGAGGGGCAGTTTGCCTTCGTTGCTTTTGATCTGCACGCCCAGTTGCGGGAGCACTTCCTCGAAGAAGTGCATGGGCCGCGTAGTGAGGCTGCCATGGCCGCTGATGGTGATGTTGCGGTCGGCGAGGGCTGCGATGGGCGTGAACATCCGTATGCCGAGGCCCGATTCGCCGCAGTTGATCTCGTCGTAGAAGGGCGCCACGCCACGGCTGGTGATGTGGATCTCTTCGTCTACGCGTTTCACCATGGCACCGAGGTTTTCGGCCACTTCCAGGGCGGCGAGGCAATCGTTGCTGAGGCCCGGGTTGCGGATCACCGTTTTCCCGTTGGCCAGGAGCGCCGCCGCCACCGCGCGCTGCATGGCGCTTTTGGACGGATTGGCAGTTACGTTGCCGCTGATGTTACCGGGTTGTATCGTTGCTATCATGGCTATATTTCTTGTAAGATCTGTTTCAGCTCGTCGAGCAGGATCGGCTTGGTAATGGCCTCGCCGATCCTGTTCAGGAGCACGAAATGAATATGGTCTTTTTCACGCTTCTTGTCCAGCCTGAAAATATTGAACACCGCTTCCTTGTCGGAAGTCATGGTCACCGGCAGCCGGTAATCATTGATCAAACGGATAAGGCGGTTGGTTTGTTCGGGCGGCAGCTGGTTGTATTTTTCGGAGATCTTAGCGGCTGCTACCATCCCGATGGCCACTGCTTTTCCGTGTGCGATGCTCTCGATCTTTTCTACGGCATGGCCAAGCGTATGCCCGAAGTTCAGCCAGCGGCGTACACCGCTTTCGAACTCGTCTTCCAATACGAATTTTGTCTTGATCTCCACAGACCGCTGTACGAGGAATTGCAAAACTTCCACATCCTGCGCCAAAGCCTTGTCTTTATTGACTTCCAGGTAGGTGAACAGTTCTTCGTCGTAGATGCATGCGTATTTGATGATCTCGGCGAAACCGTTGCACCACTCCCCTTCCGGCATGGTGGAAGGCAGTGAATAGTCGAACAGGATGAAAGACGGCTGGCGGATGGTGCCCAGCATGTTTTTATGCATGCCGTGGCTCACGCCGTTTTTTCCGCCGATGGATGCGTCTACCTGTGCAAGCAAGGTAGTGGGAACGAAAGCGAACGGAATGCCCCGCATGTAAATGCTCGCGGCAAACCCGGTGACGTCTGTCAACATCCCGCCACCGATGCCGATCAGCATCGTTTTGCGGTCTGCCTCCAGCTCAATCAGCCCGTCAATGATCTGCTCCATCACCTCCATGTTCTTGTGCTCTTCCCCGTCGGGCACTACCAGCTTCTTCCAGCCGGTAAAAAGATGCCCGTAATGTTGGTCCACGTTTTCGTCTACCAGCAATACCGACCGTGATTTGTCGGCGTATTCGCCCAGGTTGGCGAGACTTCCGCCGAGGTAATAATCGCAGCTCGATTGCTGGAAACGGTGAGATTGTTTAATCATATTCGTACCGGAAAATATTGGCTTAGTCGTTCATCACTTTGTTCTGACGGTTGATGGATTCCAGGTGAACTGCATCGAAATACTTCAGGATGAATTCTTTGCTGAGGCCCAGTTTCTCGCCTGCGCGGATGGCGCGGTCGAGGATCTCGTTCCAGCGGTTGGTCTGAAGGATGGTGATGTTGTTTTCCTTTTTGTATTGACCGATTTTCTCGGCGATTTTCATGCGGTTGCCCAGCAGCAGCAGGATTTCGTCGTCGATACCGTTGATCTGGTTGCGGAGTTTTTCCAGCGCGGTGTTGAATTCCTTGTTTTCGGAACGCTCGTGCTTCCAGGTGATGTTGTCGAGCATTTCACCGAATTTCTCGGGCGTGATCTGCTGTTTCGCATCGCTCCAGGCGTTATCGGGATCTACGTGCGTTTCGAGCATGAGACCGTCGTAATCCAGGTCGATGGCTTCCTGTGCCACGGCCTGCAGGATGTCGCGGCGGCCGCTGATATGGCTCGGGTCGCAGATCATCGGCAATTCGGGGTGGCGGCGTTTCAGTTCGATCGCCAGGTGCCACATGGGCGCGTTGCGGTATTCGGTATTGCCGTAGCTGGAGAAGCCGCGGTGAATGAGGCCCACTTTCTTGATACCGGCCTTCTGGATACGCTCAACAGCGCCGATCCAAAGCTCCAGGTCGGGATTGATGGGGTTTTTGATAAGCACGGGAACGTCAACACCTTTCAGCGCATCGGCTACGTCCTGTACGGAAAACGGGTTTACCGTTGTACGGGCGCCGATCCAGAGGATGTCTACACCGAAATGCAGCGCATCTTCCACCTGCTTGGCGGTAGCCACTTCCACGGTCAAAGGCATGCCGGTCAGTTCACGGGCTTTTTGCAGCCAGGGCAGGCCTTTTGTGCCAATACCCTCGAAAGAACCGGGGCGGGTACGGGGCTTCCAGATGCCGGCGCGCAGCACGTCCACCTTGCCGGTTTTGGCCAGCGCCAGCGCGGTCGCCAGCACCTGTTCTTCCGTTTCGGCCGAGCAGGGGCCGGAGATGATCAGCGGCTTCTTGTCAGACGCCGGATCTGCGAATTTCGTTTTTGCTAAGATCTGTTCCATTTGTTATCGTGATGTGTTAGTTGATGAAAAGGGTGATTACTTCAGGATTTTTCTGATTTTATTGCTCTTCTGGATGAGCTTGTAGAACGTTTCATAGTCTTCCGACTGCAATAGTTCCTTCATCTGCTCCAGCTGCCGGATATGCTCGTCGAGCACGTCCAGCACATTGTTACGGTTATGCTTGAAAATGGGCACCCACATATCGGGCGAGCTTTTGGCCAAACGCACGGTAGATTCGAAACCACCGCTCGCCAGCTCGAAAATCCGGCCCTGCTCTTTCTCTTTCTTCAACACCGTCAGCGCCAGCGCAAACGAAGTGATGTGCGAGATGTGCGACACATAAGCCGTATGCAGGTCGTGCTCTTCGCCGTTCATATATACGGTGCGCATGTTCAGCTTGTCTACCATCGCTTCCACCATTTCCACGGCGTCTTCGTCACTGTTCTTCACGTCGCAGAGCACCATGGTCTTACCGGTGAAAAGCCCCTTCACAGCTGCTTCCGGCCCGGAATACTCGGTGCCGGCCATCGGGTGGGCGGCAACGAAGCGTCCCCTGTTGGGATGACCGGCAACGAGTTGCAGTAATTTATGTTTGGTAGAGCCTACGTCCATGATCACTTGTCCGTCCTTCACCTTGTCCAGAATCCCTACTACCGCGCCCAGCGTGGCATCCACCGGGATCGCCAGCACCACGAGGTTACTGCGGTCCATCGCGTCTTCGAGCGTGGAGCCCTCGTCGATGATCCCCAGTTCCTGCGCCTTGGCCAGGTTGGCCGTGTTATTGTCTACCCCGATGATCCAGTTGGCCACGCCCCGCTCCTTCAGGCTCAGGGCCAGCGAACCGCCGATGAGGCCTACGCCTACTACAGCTGCTATCATACGAGGGCTTTTTTATGGTCAACGATTTGTTTCCGCACCCGGTCGATCGCTTCGGCAAACACCTGCTCGTCCCGGCAAAGGCTCACACGGATGTAGCCCTTCCCGTTCTCCCCGAAAATCCCGCCGGGCGTGATAAAGACATGCGCCTGCTGCAACACTTCGTCGCTCACCGCAAACCCGTCTGCGTATCCCGCGGGGATCTGCGCCCACACGAACATGCCCACCTGGTTGCGGTCGTACGTACAACCTATGAGGTCCAGCAGTTCGAAGACTTTCTTCCTGCGGCCGGCGTAGATGGCGTTCAGTCCGTCGTACCAATCTTTCCCCAGCTCCAAAGCAGCCACTGCGGCCATTTGTACGGGTTGAAACATGCCGGAGTCCATATTAGACTTAAACCTTAGCACATCGTTCAGGAAAGCCGCCTTGCCTACGAGCATGCCCACGCGCCAGCCGGCCATGTTGCCGGATTTGCTGAGGCTGTTCAGTTCCAGGGCCACTTCCCTCGCGCCGGGCGTAGCCAGCAGGCTGGCGGGCGCGTCGTTGAGGATGAAGCTGTACGGATTGTCGTGGCACAGCAGGATATTATGTTTGGTGGCGAAGGCCACGAGTTTTTCGAATGTATCCGCCTTGGCCTGGGAGCCGGTCGGCATATGGGGATAGTTCACCCACATGAGTTTCACCTTGCTGAGGTCGCGCTGCTCCAGTGCCGCGAAGTCGGGCTGCCAGTCGTTGTCCGCGCTGAGCGTGTAAGTTACGGGCGTGGCGCCGGAAAGCTGCACGGCAGAGCGGTAGGTGGGGTAGCCGGGATCGGGGATGAGGGCTTCGTCGCCTTCCTGGAGGAAGGTCATGCAGATGTGCATGATGCCTTCTTTGGAGCCGATGAGGGGCAGCACTTCCGAATCCGCGTCGAGCGTTACGCCGTAGAAGCGGTTGTACCAACCTGCCATGGCCTGCCGCAGGGCCGGGATGCCTTTGTAGCCCTGGTACGCATGGGTATCGGGTTTGGCCGCGTATGCGTTGAGGGCGGCGGTCACGGAGGGGTGCGGCGGGAGGTCCGGGCTGCCGATGCCGAGGTTGATCACGCGGGCGCCGGCTTTGTTCATGTCGTCGATCTCCCGGAGTTTCCGTGAAAAGTAGTATTCCTCGGTATGCTGCAATCTTTTGGCTACGGATGGTTGCATTTGGTGTTAGATTATTGTTGGTATCAGGTATGCGTATTGCCTTTTTTGTAAATCCCCAGAACGGTCAGCTGCTCTGTGAGCGGCTCGATTTTGTTGAGCGCCTGCTGGAAGTGCTCCGGAGAATCGAATTCCATGTCTGCGTGGAAGTAATAATGCCATTCCTTCGCAGGTATGGGAAAACTCTGGATCTTGCTCAGGTTGATGCCTTCCTGCGCGATCATGGTGAGCACGCGGGCGAGGCTTCCCCGCTCGTTGGACGTCTGGAAATATACGGAAGATTTGTTTGCATCGGCGGGCGTCTTCACGCCGTTCCGGGAAATGGCTAGGAAGCGGGTGTAGTTGTTTTTAGCCGTGTGGATATTTCGCCCGATCACTTCCAGCCCGAAAATATCGGCTGCGAGCTGGCCGGCGATGGCCCCGGTGGTCTTCAGTTTTTTCTGGCTCACGTGTTTGGCGCTGAGGGCGGTATCTTCTGTTTCCACCAGTTTGATGTGGGGATATTGGGCGAGGAAGTCCATGCATTGCAGCAGCGCCATGGGGTGCGAATGTACTTCGCGGATATCGTCGATCGTTTGCCCGGGCAGTACCATGAGGTTCTGGTTGATCTGGAGGTACAGCTCGCCAACGATGTGAAGCCCGGAATTTTTGAGCAGGGAGTAATTGGGCAGGATGCTGCCGGCGATGGAGTTTTCGATGGCCATGATGCCGGCGTCTACGTCGGCCTCGCCGTTCTTCACTTTACGGACGAGCTCCGAAAACGAGGCGCAGGCCTCGATGGTGGTCTGTTTGCCGAAGTAATTCTGGGCGGCTATCTGGTGGAAACATCCTTCAAATCCCTGGATCGCGATGCGCATATATGTTGTTTAAGATACTGTTGAGCAATAAAAAGGGCCCCGCTGTGTGGCGGGACCCTTCCATTCATTCTACCGGTTTTGACCGTTATCACAAGAGAGTCCCGCTTTCTTTTGCGTAAAAGAAAAAGTAAAAATAGCAGGCATAAAATCGATTCTGTGACATATCTGGCTTTTACCGGTTTGCATAATTTTAAAAAGAAAAGGCCCCCTTTTGCAGGAGGCCCGTTATATTTTTTTATCTGTTTGGATCAGCTAAAACGAACCTCCTAATTCTGGTACCAGAAAAAGTAAAAGCCGTAAAAGTATCCAAAAGTATGCTGTTGCATCAGATAATGTATTTGCGTTGTTTGATAGAACAAAAGTAAGGCACGATTTCATTTTTTCAAACAGCGGAGTAAAAAAATCAATTTCGTCTAACAAACATCAATATCGATTGAAAAATGTTCAATAAACCACGAAAAATGCCCTTCAGTTGGCTAGTAAAACGGTGGATTGAATGCTATAGCAAATAATTCCGGGGGATGGGAGAACGGAGGCGGAGGGGCAAAAAAAAGCCCCGGCGTAACGCCGGGGCCGGATAAATATCCTTTAATGCTTGCCTATAATTAGTGAGCTTTAGCAGTAGAGTCGATAGCTTTAGCAGTAGAGTCAACTACCTGAGCAGCGGAATCAACTACCTGAGCAGCAGAGTCAACAGTGCTCTGAGCTGCCTGAACCAGGCTGTCAACTTTAGTGGAATCACCTTCAGTGGCAGTACCAGCGTTGTTGCAAGCTACAGCGAACAGACCCAGGGCGAGAGCGAGGAAACCGAATTTTTTCATTTTGATACGTTTTAAGGTTTATTTGAAATGAGATTTAACCTTTATACCCGGTTTCGGAGAAAGGTAACCCGCAATCTGAAAAAAAATTTATTTTGCCTACTTTGGGTTACTAAACCGGCCCAAACCGTATTAATCAGTGAATAATCTTTTGCACATAGAAAAGGATCAGGAATTACTGCACAGATTAGCCGTCAACGATGATAAAGCTCTGGAAATCATTTATTTGGAGCATTACCCGATGGTTGAAAGGATGATTTTGCAGCATTATGGATCGGCGGACGATGCCAAAGACATCTTCCAGGAAGCGATGATTGTATTATATGAAAAGGCAAAAGAAGGGAATTTCGTACTCTCCTCCCGGTTGAAGACATTTTTATATGCCGTTTGCCGGAGGATGTGGCTCAAAAAGCTCCAGAGCGGCCCCAACAGCGCCCCCCTGACAGACGACGTCGAGGAGTCTGCAGACGCGGCCGAGGCCCTGGAGGCCCATCTCGAAAAGGACGCCCAGTTCCGACAGATGGAAACAGCCATGGGAAAGATCGGGGAGCCCTGCAAAACCATCCTGGAGGAATATTACATCCGCCACCGGAGCATGCAGGAAATCGCGGAGCAATTCGGGTATACGAACGCCGAAAATGCCAAGAACCAGAAGTACAAATGCCTCATGCGCCTGAAGAAATTATTTTTTGCGAACTAATATATTAAAAGAGCACGATCAGCCGTGATGAACGAATTACATAAAATACAGGAAATAGAACGCTACCTGGACGGAGAAATGGCCGCCCCGGAAAAAGAAGCGTTCGAAACCCTCCTGCGCCGGAACCCCGACCTCCAACGGGAAGTTTCCGACCACGAGGCGTTCCTTTCCCAGCTCAGGGGCCACGGCCAGCGCCAGGACCTCCGCGCCCGGATGAACGCCATCCACCCCCGCGCCGCCGCTGCGGCCCAACAGGCCCAGCCTGCCCAGGCCACCATCGTTTCCATGACCAGCCGCCGCCGCACCTGGTACTCCGTTGCCGCCGCCGCATCCATCGCGCTGGTCACCTCCCTCGCTACCATGGCCATCATGCAGCGTTCCGCCAAAATCTCCTACACCGCCAAATATGAAGACGTCCGCCGTGTGCTGAACAACATCCAGCGCTCGCAGAACGCCCTCATCCGCGATATCAACAATAAAAACACCGGTCCCGCCAACCCCGGCACCTACGGTGGCACCTGCTTCGCCATCAGCCGGAACGGCTATATGGTCACCAATTATCATGTGATCGCCGGGGCGGATTCCATTTACCTGCAGAATAATAAAGGAGAAGCCTTCAAGGCCGTGAGCGTGTTCGAAGACGTGTCTTCCGACCTGGCGGTGCTCCGCGTGGCAGACAGCACTTTCCGCACCGCCCCCTCCCCTATACGCTCAAAAAAGACCCCTCCCGCCTCGGGCAGGAAGTGTTTTCCATGGGCTACCCGAGAGACGAGATCGTTTTCGGTATGGGCTATATCAGCGCACAAACCGGTTTTAATGGCGATACCCTGGCCTACCAGGTTTCCATCCCCGTCAACCCCGGCAACAGCGGCGCGCCCCTGCTCGATATGAACGGCGAGCTCATCGGCATCATTACCGGCCGCCAGTCTACCTCCGAAGGCATCGCCTTCGCGGTGAAATCCGGCCACCTCAAACGCCTCCTCGAAGAATTACCGAAAGAAAAATTCAACCGCAAAGACCTCAAACAGAAGAACCAGCTGATCGGCCTGCCCCGTGTAGACCAGGCACGAAAACTGGAAGAATTCGTATACATGGTGAAAGTTTACAACTGAGCGATTGAAAAATGAAAAATAGAAGGACCGGCCGCAAGGGAACACCCCGAGCAGCCGGTCCTTCGCTTATTTATTGATTTACGGGTTTTTACGGAGAAGTGCGCTTTTTACGCACGCTAACTTTGCACTACTTTAATTTTAATAGTGCATCATGAAAAGATTTATTTGTTTCCCCCTCATCATCTCCGCGATATTTTTCTCGCAATGTTCCAAGCCCCAACCCGAAAATCCCGCCAATCCGCCAGGCAACGGCGGGGGAGGCGGCAGCCAGCAAACCGGGACTCCCCGGCCCAAGGGCACGCCTAGCGGTACCGTATTCAGCAAAAAGATCGGTACGGCGGGCGGTACGATCGAATACCCCGGCGCCCGGCTAACGATCGACATCCCCGCGGGCGCAGTGGAAAAGGAGACGGAATTTTTCATCCAGCCAATTTCCAATACCGCTCCCGGCGGCAAAGGCATCGCGTATCGCCTTCAACCTGAAGGTGTTACGTTCAAAAAACCGGCCACGTTGAAGTTCAGGTATACGGCAGACGACCTCCAGGGCACATTTGCCGCCGCACTCGGTATTGCCACGCAGAAGGCAGACGGCGTTTGGTACGGTTTAGGTACCATTCAAAATGAAGCTGCCAAAACCCTCGAGGTGAAAACCACCCACTTTTCAGACTGGAGCTTCTTCGAAGCCATTTCGCTGGAGCCCGGTATTTCCATGGCCGACCCCGGGCAACAGATGCCATTGGTAGTGAAATGCGTGCTCCCGGGGGACGATGACCTGCTGGTGCCGCTGACCAAAGAAGGCCAGGAAGCCGCCCTGCTCGATCCTAAAACCCATCTCAACGCGAAGTTCATCGAAAAATGGACGCTCCTGGGCACAGGGCAACTCGCACCCACCGGCAATACCGCCAAATATACCGCCCCCGCTAAAATCCCGGCTGTGAACCCGGTGGTGGTTTCCGTCAACGTCAAATCCAAAGGAAGGGCCGTCGGGATACTCATCGCAAGGGTGTTTGTGGCGCCGGAAGGTATTTCCGTATCCATCGCCGGAGGAGATTATACGACTTATGGTAATTCCGGCGGACAGGTTACCCCGGGTGAAAGTTTCGCGATGGCGCAGCAGGACGGTATTACAGCCAGCGTGAAATGGCAGGGAAAAACGACCGGCCAATTTAGCTGGGATGCTACCAAAATTCTGTTCCTGCTGAACATCGGCACCACCAAAACATATGCACAGGTATATAATTCCGGTGGGAAGGCGGTGCCCAGCCCCGGAAAGCTGGATGTCTTCGAAATCGGCAATTTCGGCTGGGTGTTAGGCAGCTTCGAGCTGGAAAAGTCAGGGTATTACATATTCAGTAACCCGCCGTCTACGGGCACCACGAAAATCAAAGGGTACTTCAGGGTGAAAAGGTTGAATATCGGTTCGGAATAATGAAAACAAAAAACGGCTGACCATCATCTGGTCAGCCGTTTTTTTATGGAATTAATACATTAATCGTTTTCCTTGATGCGGACAGCCGGATTTTGGCGCCATTGTTTGGCGCGGACGGAGATCCACATGATCAGGTCTTCCTGGTTGATGGTGCGCAGCATCTCGTAGCTGGGGGTGTACGCCTGAGTGAACCGCATGAGCGAATCGCCCTTCAGGCCGGTAACGGTGCTCACGAAGCTTTTGGAATAGCGGTAGTCCATGAACTGCTGGCGCTCGTTCTCTTCATAAAGTTTCTTGAATTTACGCAGGTCTTTCTGCTCGCGGGAGCCGCGGGTGAAAGGACTGAGCACCAGTCCAAATCCGCCCTGGCTACGTTTTTCGGTGTTGACGAGCGTTTGTTCCTTCGCTTCGAGGAAGGGCTTGAACTCTTCGTACCGCGCCAGGGAATCGAGCTGATAGGCGTTCCATTTGCCGGATACTTCCACCTGGGGCAGGAACCTTTCCCGGGCATTGAGGCGGATATTGGCCACCTGCGTGCCGGCGAGGTTGATCACCTTCACACTGTCAGACACATAACCGATAAAAGATACCACGATCTCATCACCCTGCCGGGCCGAAATCCGGTAATACCCTCCCTGGTCGGAAAAAACGCGTGCGCCGGTGTTTTTGTTCCGGATCGTGGCGGGATATAAGACAAGCTTGCCGTCGAAACTGGTGACCTGCCCGCGGAGGGTAACGGGAGTTTCGGTCTGCGCCATTGCCGCCCTGCCCGTCAGGGTCAGGAGCAAGGTTACCAGGTACAATCTAATGGGTTTCATATTATTCTAACATTTGCGTCCGGAAAATAGTTAAGACACGAAAGTAGTTAAAAAAGCAATTCCCGCAGGAATCGCTTCCCCGGGAATTACCGTTTTTCGTTCGACTTATTACAGGGAGCGGATCAGCGAGATCACTTCGTCCCTGGATATACCGAGTCTTATTTGTATCTGGCGGATGAGGCGGTCATCTTTCCCCTGCTCATAGGTAAGATCCGTCTCCGTCAGATCGGCGAAAAGTTGTTTCAGCTTCGATCTGATCTCATTCCACCGGTCCTTGATCATCAGGATGTCCATGACATGACAATTTATGGGTGAATAAAGAGGGGTTACCCCATAAATCCAAAGTCTGTGCCAAAACAACTGTCAGAACCCGGTTACCTGCAGGCCCGTCCGGAAAATTGCGCTGTGGCCGGGCTCAACCGTCACCAGTCCGATGCCGTTATTGAAAGCATTGGGGGCACCGGTCAGGTTTTCGATCGCGATGCTGTTCCGGTGCGGCGGTGTATATACCTGCAACACGGGATAGCTCTTCTCGGGGAAGAAAGCGATCCTGACCCTTTTTCGGGATCCGTGAGGGTGCACACCGGCTGTGCCGCTTCAAAATCCACCAAAAATGAATTATCGAGCGATACGCCGTTCATGCTTTTCCCGCCGTTGAACTCCGTAAAGGGCAGCGTTTTGCCCGTGGGGATGAGTTTTTCGTCGAACTCCACGATGGCGGTGCTGCTGAACTGCAACTCCAGCCTGTCTACCGGCGTGCCCGTCGAGAAGTACGGATGCCAGCCGTCCATCATGGGGATGGGCGCGTTGTGGAGGTTGAAAACCGCGGTGGTGATCTGCAGTTGCTGATCGGCCAGCAGGCGGTACTGTACCTCGCAGCGGTAAGGGAACGGGTATCCCGGATCGTCGCCGGCGTAATGATGTTCCAGCGAGATTTCGGCGAAGCTGTCGGCCGCCTCTTCCTTGATGAGGGAGAAAGGCTGATCGTAGAGCAGCCCGTGGATGGGGGATTTCCTGATCGTATAATCCTTCCCCTCCCAACTGTACGCCGCGTCCTTGATCCGGCAGGCGAACGGGCTCAGTTTCACGCTTTTGAAACTGTTCGTCACGCCTGCGTTCAGATCGTCCGAACTGCTGTAACTGTCTATCACATTGATGTTTGCGCCTCCCTGCGGTATGATGAATGCATGCAGGAGGGCGCCGTATCCGGGTATGATCTGCACTTCCGCGCCTGCGTCGTCTTGCAGCGCGATGATGGAAAAGCCGTTCTCTTCTTTATGCGTGATACTGAATGCCATGCTTTGATTTTGCCCTAAATATACTGATTGATGATGTTTTCCAGCCATTCCTGCCGGCCGCTGGTCTGTTTCGGCTCACCATTGGCCACGGCGAAAGCGCGAAGGTCTTCGAGGGAAAGCTTGCCCTGCTCGAATTCCTGGCCTTTGCCGGAGTCGAAGGAAGCGTAGCGGTCTTTGCGGAACTGGCGGTAGGGCGATTCGCGGAGCATGCGGTCGGCCACGAAAGCCGCGCGGGCGAAGGCGTCCATGCCGCCGATATGGGCGTGGAAAATATCTTCGAGGTCGGTGGAATTGCGGCGCGCTTTTGCGTCGAAGTTCACACCGCCGCCGGCGAACCCGCCGGCTTCGAGGATCACCAGCATGGTTTCCACGAGCTCGTTGAGGTTCATGGGGAACTGGTCGGTATCCCAACCGTTCTGGTAATCGCCGCGGTTGGCGTCTATGCTGCCCAGCATGCCCGCGTCTGCCGCTACCTGTAGCTCGTGTTGGAAGGTATGGCCGGCCAGGGTGGCGTGGTTCACTTCGATATTGAGCTTGAAATCCTTGTCGAGGCCATACTGGCGGAGGAACCCGATCACCGTGGCGCTATCGTAATCGTACTGGTGCTTGGTGGGCTCACAGGGTTTGGGCTCGATGAAGAACGTACCCTTGAAACCCTGCTTCCGCGCGTAATCGCGGGCCATGGACAGGAAGCGGCCGAGATGGTCGAGCTCACGTTTCATATCGGTGTTCAGCAGCGTCATGTACCCTTCGCGGCCGCCCCAGAACACGTAATTTTCGCCGCCCAGGGCGATCGTTGCGTCGAGGGAATTTTTCACCTGCGTGCCGGCATAGGCCACCACGGAAAAGTCCGGGTTGGTGGATGCGCCGTTCATGTAGCGCGGGTTGCTGAACACGTTGGCGGTGCCCCAGAGGAGCTTCACGCCGGAGGCTTTTTGTTTTTCTTTCGCGTAGTCCACGATCGACTGCATCCTTTTTTCGTATTCGGCGATCGAAGCGCCCTCGTCGATGAGGTCGATGTCGTGGAAGCAGTAATATGGCACCCCGAGCTTGGTGATGAACTCGAAAGCGGCGTCCATTTTATCTTTTGCCGACTGGATCGGGTCGGAGGAAACGAGCCATGGGAAGTCTTTGGTACCAGGGCCGAAGGGGTCTCCGCCCGTTCCGCAGAAGGTGTGCCAGTAGCTCACGGCGAATTTGAAGAGCTCTCTCAGCGTTTTGCCGTTAATGGTCGCGTTTTCGTTGTACCATTTATACGCAAAAGGGTTGTCGGATTTCGGGCCTTCGTATTTGATGGCGCCCACTGTGGGGAAGTACGTTTTGTTTCCTGTTATGATCTGCATTTGAAATGATTTTATCGGTTCGACAATATTTGCTGGAGTTTGATTTTCCAATCTGCATACGCGTTTTGGTAGACGGTTTGTTTTTCGTCGGGCGAAATGGTAGCAAGGCAGTCCATTCCCCGGAAAGCTTCCCCGAAAGATGCGAAAACGCCCGCTCCTACCCCGGCTCCGCGCGCAGCGCCCTGGGCGCCGTCGGTATTGTACAATTCTATTTCGGCGCCGGTGGCGTTGGCGAAAGCTTCGCGGAAGAGGGGACTGAGGAACATATTCGCTTTTCCGGCGCGGACGCGGTTGATGCGCAGGCCCATGTCGCGCATGATGTCCATCCCGTACGCCAAAGCGAATACGATGCCTTCCTGGCCGGCGCGGAGCAGGTGCCCCTGGCTGTGGATACCGAAGTCGAGCCCATGCACGCTGGCGCCGGGGAGCCTGTTTTCGAGGATCCTTTCGGCTCCGTTCCCGAAGGGAAAAATGCGAAGCCCTTCCGCCCCGGGAGGCGCTTTTTCCGCCAGCTGGTTCATCCTGTCATAGGAAATCCCGCCGGAAACCTGCCGCAGCCAGCTGTTGAGGATGCCCGTTCCGTTGAGGCACATCAGTACGCCGTTGCGGACTTCTTCCTCCGAATTATTGACATGCATAAAGGTATTGACACGGCTTTGCGCGTCGAACGCAGGCTGGTCGTGCACGGCGTACACCACGCCCGAGGTACCCGCTGTTGTGGCGGCTTCTCCGGGCTGGAGCACATTGAGGGAAAATGCGTTGTTGGGCTGATCGCCGGCGCGATAGGTCACGGGTGTGCCTTCCTGCAGGCCGAGCAATTCCGCCGCCGCCTTCGACACGCGGCCCTGTTCGCCGAATGTGGGCACCACGGGCGCGAGGAGCGACGCATCGATATCATATAATTCCAGCAACCGGCCAGATACTTTCCTTTCCTTGAAATCCCAGAAAATACCTTCCGAAAGCCCGGAGTTGGTAGTGGCAGGAACGCCGGTGAGGCGCATGGCGATGAAATCGCCCGGCAGCATGATGTGCCGGATTTTCGCATATAGTTCCGGCTCATTTTGCCGGACCCATCGGAGCTTGGAGGCCGTGAAATTGCCCGGCGAATTGAGGAGATGCGGCAGCGTATAGTCGTGACCGAGTTGCTGCGCGGCTTCGTCGCCGGTTTGTACGGCGCGGCTATCGCACCAAATTATCGATGGACGTAAAACTTCCAGCTTTTCATCCACACACACCAGCCCGTGCATCTGGTAAGCGATGCCGATCCCTTTCACGGCCGAAGCGTCGAAAGGGAATTGTTGTTGCAGGCGGCGGGTGGCTTTTTGGACTTCCTCCCACCACATTTCCGGGTCTTGCTCCGCGAATCCCGGTTTGGGAACGCGGATGCGCAGCTCTTCGTCGGAGCCGGTGGCAGAAGCAAGGCAGCGCCCGCTCTCAACGTCGAGCAGGGCTGCCTTGATGGAAGAAGATCCGATATCGTAACCTAGTAAAAATGACATGATCGTAGACGTGGTAAAAAGATGCTATCGAAAAAAAACTACCAGAAAATGGTGTAAAGTGCTGTCAGGATACCGCAAATGATGATGGCGCCCACGGCGAAGCCTGGAGCCAGTTTGAACATGCCGGTATCGATCTGGAGCGCTTTCGGATTGTCTTTGCTTTTCGGGTCCATGAGGCTGATGATCACCATCAGCGCCACGATGATCACAAACACCCAGCCCATGCGGTTGATGAACGGCAGGTCGGGGAAGATGAGCATGAGGGCTACAGACAGCGGAATGGCCAGCGCGGCGCCAACCAGTGCGGCGGCCGAGGTGGTGCGTTTCCAGAAGAAGCCCATGATGAAAATGGCGAACACGCCCGGAGAAATGAAGCCGGTGTATTCCTGGATGAACTGGAACGCCTGGTCGAGGTTCCCCAGTGCAGGCGCTACCAACGCGGCGATGATGCAGGAAACTACGATGGCGATGCGGCCTACGTTCACCTGTTCGGCGTCTGTGGCTTCTTTCTTGAAGTGTTTCTTGTAAATATCCAGCGTGAAAATGGTGGCGATGCTGTTGGCCTTTCCGGCGAGGGAAGCCACGATGGCGGCGGTGAGCGCGGCGAACGACAAGCCTTTCAATCCGGCGGGGAGCAGATTGAGGAGGATGGGATACGCGCGGTCGGGTTTTACCTGTTTCACACCGTCTACCACGCCCTGCATTTCATCGGCGAACATGCCGTTTTTCCACAGTACGTAGGTGGCGATGCCGGGCAGTACAACGATGATGGGCATGAGCAGTTTGAGGAAACCGGCGAAGAGGAGACCGTTGCGCGCGGTTTTAAGATCGGCGCCCAGTGCGCGTTGCGTGATGTATTGGTTGCAGCCCCAGTAATTGAGGTTCACGATCCACATCCCGCCGATGAGCACGGCCAGGCCGGGCAGTTCTTTATAGTTGGCGTTGCTCTTGTCGAAGATCATGTGGAAATGTTCGGGGGCTTTTTGCCGGAGGAGCCCAAGCCCGTCCCACATGCCATTCATCGTATTGGCAGCCGCTCCGGTAGACCCGCCGAAATGGTGGGACACCAGGTTCAGCGCCAGGTAAGTGGTGGCCAGCCCGCCGAGGATCAGGAAGAAAACCTGGATCACGTCCGTGAACCCGATCACCTTCATCCCACCCAGGGTGATGATGATGGCAAACACCGCAAGGCCGATCATGCAGGCCGTGAAACTAAAGCCAGAGATCGTGGAAACCGCCAGCGCACCCAGGTAGAGGATGGAGGTGAGGTTCACGAAAACGTACAGCAGCAGCCAGAAAACCGCCATGATGGTGGCCACCGTTCCGTTGTAGCGTTGACTCAGGAACTGCGGCATGGTGTAAATCTTGTTCTTCAGATAAATGGGCAAAAAGAAGATCGCGACCACGAGCAAGGTGGCGGCCGCCATCCATTCATAGGTGGAAATGGCCAGGCCCATCTTGAAGCCGGAACCGCTCATGCCGATGAATTGCTCCGCGGAAATGTTAGACGCGATGAGCGATGCGCCGATGGCCCACCAGGTGAGGGAACCTTCGGCGAGGAAAAAATCTTTCGTGTCGGCGCTGGCCTTTCTTTTCCTGTTGTAAATGTAATAACCGTATCCGGCTACGATCACGAAGTAAATCGCGAACACGATGTAGTCGGATGTTACAAGTTGATGGTTCATATTAGTATCAGTATAACGTGAAGTGGATTAGTGTGTCAAGATAACAACAAATTTTTAATTGTTAAATCTACAGTTAAAAAAATGGGCAAAAAAAGGCCGGGCGTAGTAACGCCCGGCTTAAATAGTTCATTATCAGAATATTACTTCTTTATTGCTGCCATTTCGGATGTTGTGCGATATTCTCGTTAGCGAAGATTTCCGCCTGCGGAATGGGCAGCCAGTATTCCCGGTCGTCTTGCGTCAGATTTACGGCATCCTGTGCCAGGGCAACGTCTTTCGGGCCGCGGTTGATCTGGCGGTTATTTCTCCGCAAGTCCACATAACGGGCCGCTTCAAAAGCCAGCTCCTTGAAACGTTCCTGGATCACGGCGTCGAGCAGTGCGGCCGCGGTGGGGAAGATTTCGGGGACATAGCCGGTGATGCGTGCCGTGCGCAGCGCATTGAGGTCTGCCGCTCCGGCTACAACGTTGGGAGTGGCTTTGCGCGCATTCGCTTCTGCGCGGATCAGGTACATTTCAGCGGTACGGAACAACTTGGCGTCTGCCAGGTTTACAAGGGCCGCCTGCCCGCCCACGAATTTTATGGCCGTCCAGCGGGGCGCATCTACTGTTCCCAGGTTTCTGAAATAGTTCGCGAAGCGGATATCGTTTACCGGATCGAACGACTCCATCAATTTAAACGAAGGCGCCCAGATGATGCGGCCGGTATTGTCGCGGTAGTTGACGCCAAGACGTTCCTCGCCGTTATCGCGTTTCAGTTTCCAGATCACTTCGGCGGTGGAAAGGTCTGTCCAGATATTGGGGAAAGCGGCAGCGGAAGCCAGCGGGCGGGCATCGATCACCTGGGTGGCGAAGTTGATGGCCGCATCATAGTTCTTTTGCAGCAGGGAAGCGCGGGCCTGGATGGCCGTTACGATCAGCGGATCGATGCGCTGGCGGTTCGTTACGACGTAGTTGGCCGGGAAAAGGCCTTTTGCGGCAACCAGGTCTGCATTGATCTGCTGGTAAACTTTCGACACCGCGTCGCGGGGAGGTTTGCTCAGTTTGGACTCGGTCATGACCGGTACGCCGGGCGATGCCGGTTCATAGTCCACGCTGTAATAGCTCAGCAGTTCCAGGTGACTGAACGCACGGAGGGCCAGCAGCTCGGCCTTCAGCCGGTTGCGGGTGACCAGCTCCTCGCCTGTGGCGGGAACCTGATCGATGACGGCGAGCACGCGATTGGCGCGGTCGATCACGTCGTAATATGCGCCCCATGCGGCGGCGGGCTCAGCAGAAGTGCCCGGGTCGTACTGCCAGCGCCAGGGGATCACGCCGCGGCCGGTATTGTTCTCACGCGGCATGGTAGCCTCGTCTGTGAGCAATGTGGTGATGTATTGCGTGGCGCCGTAGTTAAGGCCGGCGTAAACGCCCAATACACCGGTATTCAGCGCGGTTACGTTATTGAATGCGCCTTGCTGCGGAACGCGGTCCTGGGGTTTGATCCCGAGATCACCCAGGCAGCCCGTGCCCAGTAAAGCGACAGCGAGCAAAATATATGCGAGTTGATATGTTCTTCTTTTCATGATGTAAGTGCTTGAGATCAGAAATTCAGTCGGAGACCGGCGGTGTACGTACGTGCGGCCGGATATTCAAACAGGCTGATGTTGTTATTGTCTTCCGGGTCGAAACCTTTCCAGCTGGTGATGGTCAGGATATTCTGCGCCTGAACGTATACCTGTATCTTGCTGAAAATCCGGGTGCGCTCCAGCAGGCTGGCGGGCAGATCGTAAGACATGTTCAGGTTACGGAACCGCAGGTAGGAAGCGTCCTGGATATCTTTGGAATTGAAGCGGCGCGGATCGGAAGTGGAGGGAACGTCGGTGATATCGCCCGGTTTCCGCCAGCGGCGCAGCCAGTCTGTACCCTGGTTGGACGTAGCGAACGAGGGGTTGACGTTGAAGAAGTCTTCGTTGTTGAAGCGTTTGAAGCCCTGTGCGAAGGAGAACAGCGCCTCTACAGACAGCCCTTTCCAGCGGGCGCCCAGGTGGAAGCCTCCGGTAAACGGCGGGTTGAAGGTACCGAATTCGGCCACGCTCATCGTAGAAGCATTATACTGGGCATTCGGCACGATCTTGCCTTCGCGGTCGTAATACTGGCTGCGACCGGTTTCCGGATTCACGCCAGCCCATTTCACCATGTAGTGCGAACCCAGCGGCAGGCCTACGCGGATGATGGAAGTGCCCTGCTCAAATTCGTTCACCGCACCCAGGTTGGTCACTTCATTCTTGTTATAGTTGAAGTTGGCGCCTGCATACAGCGTGAAGTTGCGGGTGCGTACGATATCGCCGCTCAGGTCTACATCGATACCGCGGTTGCGAACGCTGCCGGCATTGATGCGGCGAACGGAGAAACCGGTGGTACGGGAAAGCTGTTCGTCCACGAACAGGTTATCGGTTACCCTGTTGTACCAGTCGAACGACAGGCTGATCCGTTTTTTGAACGCGCTCACATCAAAGCCCACGTTAAACTGCTTGGTGTATTCCCAATCGTAATTCGGATTGCCGATGGCGGCGGGCACTACGCCGGCGGCGCCTGCATACCGGGTGGGCGAATAGGTAGCCATGTACCCGAATGCGCCGGTGCTGGTGAACGCGAACGGTGTCGCGGAAACGCCGTAGCTGGCGCGCAGGCGGAGCACATCCAGTTTTTCGGTAGCGTTGAACATGAAATCTTCTTTCAACACGTCCCAGCCAGCACCTACCGACCAGAAGTTATGCCAGCGGTTATCTTTCGGAACGGTGGAAGAACCATCGCGGCGGAAGGCCAGGTTCAGCGTATACTTGTCGGCGTAGCTGTAACGCCCCATAAAGATGAAAGATGCAAGCCCCGTCCCGAACTTGCCGCCACCCAATACCGGGATGAAACCATTGGTGGAATTGCCCGGCGTGATACCGGCGGGCGTTTCGGGGAAGAGGCCGTTGATGCCGTAGCCGGTCATGGTGGAGTTGGAAGATTTGGTACGGATGAATTCGTAGATCAGCGACGCTTCATAATCGTGCTTGTTTTTATTCTCATGGAAGGTAAGCCCGTAGTTGCCCGTGAACTGCCAGTATTTATCAAAACCTTGTTGATAGGAGCCCTGGCGGCCGGTTTGCTGGCTTCCGGTGTAGGAGTCGGGGTTGATGTAGCGCGACAGGTCGTGCTGGCGGTAATCCATACCCATGGTGGTACGGGCATAGAGATTCTTCAGCAGGTCGTACCGCAGGTTCATGCTCAGCGTTCCCTTGAGCTTATTGGTCTGGTTCGTGGTATTGAGCGTACGCTCCAGTGCATCCGATCCCTCGCGCAAATCGTATACACCGCCAAACCGGTCAGCGTTCCCGGAATGTACCAGCACGCCGTTGATATAGGGCGCTTCATACGGCAGGCCATAATATGCCGCCGCGAAGGTATTTACGACCGAAGAGGAGTTTTCATTTTCGATGCCGCTGACTTCGGAATAGCCGACCGCAGCGTTTACAGCGCCGGTGAAACGGTCGCCCTTAAAGTCTACGTTGGAGCGGAAGCTGTAGCGCGTCAATCCGGAACGGAGCGCGATACCTTCCTGGTTGAAGTAATTGAGGGATGTATAGAACCGGGTGTTTTCGTTCCCGCCGGAAAGGTTTACTTCGTGTTCCTGGAATTTCGCACGGTCGCGCAGGAAGATCTTGGACCAGTCGGTATTGATATTCCGGAGACTGTCCAGAATTTTCGCTCTTACTGCTTTGTCGGGCTCGGACGAGGCATCGTTTTTCGGGGAGAACTCCCATCCTACCCCAAATTCTTCTTCCTCTTCGAATTGGAGGCGCTGGTCGATATTCATGATATCGAATTTCGGGCGGGTGCGCTCCGACCATCCGTACTGCGTTTTGGCGCCGAGGCGGAGTTTGCCGGCCTTACCGCGGCGGGTGGTGATAACGATCACGCCGTTTGCCCCGCGGGAACCGTAGAGCGCGGTGGCCGTCGCATCCTTGTATACGTTCACCGTTTCGAAGTCGGCCGCGTTCAATGTCGCGAACTCACCGCCTTCCAGGGCAATACCGTCGATAATGTACAACGGCGCGGTGGTGCCGCTGATCGAGCCCGGGCCGCGGATCACTACGCGGTTGGCCGTGCCCGGCTGGCCGCTGCCCGAAGTACTGTACAGGCCTGCAACACGGCCCTGCAGCATCTGGTCGAACGTGGCAGCGGGCACATCCTTGAGCTTTTCGCCGGAAACGGTCCCAACGGAACCAGTGAACTTGCTGCGTTGCGTAGCGCCGTATCCGCTCACCACATATTCGCTCAGCTGCTTTTCATCTGCGCTCAGCGTCATATTGATCGTGGACTGGTTGCCGATAGCCACTTCGCGGGGCGTGTACCCCACAAACGAAAACACCAGCGTGCCGTTGGCCGGTGCAGTCAACTGGTAATCGCCATCGGAATTCGTAACGGTACCCCGCGATGTACCTTTAATGGTTACGGTTACTCCGGGAAGAGGGGTTCCACCAAGACCATCGGTGACTCTGCCGGAAATGGAACGGTCTTGCGCGATGGCCGGTATACACGCCATCATCGCAAGCCATAGGGAAAGGACTTGCTTCATAATCATTCGCATTTAGATTTTGACTTTGTTAGTACATAGGGCTACATGCAGGGTGTACGGGACATACGGGTTACTCACCTTTCCTGAAGCTGAGGAGAAGAAAGGTAAAATACTGCCACGGATGAAAAGTGCGTACAATTCTTACATGCGCTGAATTAAAAAATTGGTAAAAGTGTAAAAATTGGATGAAATCTGGCTTTGCTCACAGGAGACCACATTTTGGTTAATCACAATGCTAGGCTACAAATAGTCGTTAGGGCATGGTCTCCCTCCTGTTACTCGATTTAGATTTGACACAAATGTAATGAATGTTCGTTCACAAGAAAAAAATTCCGTGTCATTAGATAAAAAAAGCCAGCGGGCGCTGGCTTTTTCATTTTATGCGATGCGTTACCGGTTAACCGGCTTTCGTGATCTTGAACGTCCAGGCGTGCTCGCAGGGCGTTTCCTTCGCGGTGAGTTTCGGAACGGTTACGGTGATGCCTTTCGCGGTTTTCGTCCACTTCAGATTGCCGGGCCTGCCCAGCATCTGCACCGTGGTACCGCTGGCGGGCGTAACGCCGTTGATCTCCAGTACGCCTTCCGGCATTACCGGTGCGATGGCGTACACCACATCTCCCTTGCGGGTGAAGAACAGTTCTTTGCGGGCGTATCCCGGCGCGGGGTCTACCGTTTGCTTCAGGAGCACTTCGGCGCTTACGTATCCCTGGTGCTTGGGCTGCTCGCGGCTGCCGGCGGTCCATTGCACCGGGGTTTTCCAGGCACGGGTATCATAGATCGCTTCTCCGTTCACATCCAGCCACTTCCCGATCTGCAGCAATCTTTCCTGCATGATGGGCGGGATCTTGCCGTGCCCGTCGGGCCCGATGTCGAGCAACAGATTGCCGCCGCTGCTCACGATGTCGAGCAGCAGGTAAATGAGCGACTGCGCGCTGTTGTAATCTTCGATATCCTCGTTACGGTTATATCCGAAAGAATACCCCATGCCACGGCACTCTTCCCAGGGCTTGCTGAACGTTTTCCCGACTTCGTACTCCGTCGTGAAATATCCGCCGTGATGCTGCCGGATGCCTTTGCCCCAGCGGTCGTTCACCACTACGGTACTTTTCACCGGCGATTCGTTATACAGCCAGGTGAGGAACTCGCGCGATTTCCAGAGCGTATCGGTCTGGTCCCATTCGCCGTCGGGCCACACGATATCCGGCTGGTACCGGTTCACGAGGTCTTTCAGCTGGGGGATCATGTGGGAGTCGACATACTCGTCGTATTTTTTGTTCGCGTACAGCGGGTTATACCATTCGTACAGCGAATAATAGAAGCCCATTTTCACAGGGGTCTTCTTCACCGCAGCGGTCAGATCGCCGAGCACATCGCGTTTGGAAGCCGCGTCCATGGCGTTCCATGGGCGACCGAAGGCTTTCGTCGCTTCCTTGCTGGGCCACAGCGCGAAGCCGTCGTGATGTTTGGAAGTGAGCACTACGTATTTGGCGCCCGATTTTTCGAAGAGTTTCGCCCAGGCATCGGGGTCGAAGTCTTCGGCTTTGAAAAGATCAGCGAACTGGTAATACGAAAAATCCTTTCCGTACACGCTGTTGTGATGATCAAGCACCGCGGTGGTGCCGTTTTGCCCGTTGCCGTACGTCTTGCCCGACTGCAGCCAGTGCTGGTACCATTCGGAATACACGCCCTTAGGCGCCCATGCCGGAACGGAATACACGCCCCAGTGAATGAATATCCCGAATTTCGCGTTCTCGAACCAGGCGGGGACCGGCCTGCTATCCAAAGATTCCCAGGTGGGCTTGTACTGCGCCATGGCGGTTGCCGGGAGCAGCGCCCATACCAGGAGCTTCAGCCATTTTCTCATCATATGTGGTTTTATTTTTTTCTAGAGTAACTGTTCTACCGGCACGTTCATCGTCTTCCCCCTTTCCATCGACAACGGCAGCAGATGTTGCCCGTACTTCAACACCAGGTTGCGGCCGGTGGTAGACCGCAGCGTGATGGCGGTCAACTGTCCGTCTGCCCAGGCCAGGTCCACTTCAAACCCGCCCCGCACGCAAAGCCCCGTCACTTTCCCCGTTTTCCATTGCGCGGGCAATGCGGGCAACAGTTCCACGTAGGCGCCGTGGCTTTGCACGAGTGCTTCCGCGATGCCTGCCGTGCCCCCGAAATTCCCGTCTATCTGGAACGGCGGATGGTTATCGAACAAATTGGGCAGCGTACTTTTCGACAGCAGGGCCTGCATGTGGTTGTAAACACTGTCTCCCTGCTTGAGGCGTGCGTAGAAATTGATGATCCACGCGCGGCTCCAGCCGGTATGTCCGCCGCCTTTGCCGAGCCTCCCGGTGAGGGTGCGCATCGCGCCTTCGAAGAGCGACGGTGTTTGTTCGGTGATCTCGCTGCCGGGGTACAGGCCGAACAGGTGCGAGATGTGCCGGTGGCCGGGCTCCACTTCTTCATATTCGTTGATCCATTCCAGGATGCGGCCGTCTTTGCCGGTGCGGGTAGGCGGCAATTGCCGGATGATGCTTTCCCAACGTTGGGCGTCGGCGGAATCGATACGGAGCGCATGCGCGGCGGCTACGCATTTGGAAAGGAATTCGCGGAGGATCTGGTTGTCCATCGTAGGCCCGTACGTCAGCCCTGTCGGTTTGCCGGTAACGGGGTGCACGAACTGGTTTTCGGGGGAACTGGCGGGCGATGTCACGAGGTATCCTTCCGGGCTTTTCACGAGAAAATCTTCCACGAATTCGGCATGTTCCTTCATGATGGGATATGCTTTTTCGCGGAGGAATTTATAATCGAGCGTGAAGGCGAAGTGTTCCCAGAAATGGAGGCACATCCAGCTGGCGCCCATAGGGAAAGTGCCCCACCCTACGCCGTTCTGGACACCGGTTTTGCCGAATGCGTCGGTGCAGTGATGCACTACCCATCCGCGGGCATTGTACATTTTTTTTGCGGTGATGCGGCCTTCCGGGCGGATGCGGTCCATGAAATCGAACAGGGGCGCGGTGGTCAGGGAAAGGTTGGTGACTTCCGCGGGCCAGTAGTTCATTTGCAGGTTGATGTTGGTATGGAAATCCGCGTTCCAGGGCGCGTCCAAATGCTGGTTCCAGATCCCCTGGAGGTTGGCGGGCAGCACGCCCGGCCCCCGCGAGCTGCTGAGCAGCAGGTAACGGCCGTATTGGAAATACAATTCGGTAAGGTCTGCATCTTCCCCGCCTTTCCGCACCAGGGCGAGGCGCTCGTCTGTTGGGAGGCTCGCGTTGACGGAGGTGCCGAGATCCAGGCTCACACGTTGCATGACAGGACTAAAATCCGCGATATGTTTCGATTTGATGGCGGCGTACGGCTTCGCAGCAGCGGCGGTGAGCAACCGGCGGCATTTGGCCATGGCTGCGGCTACGCCGGGATCGAGGTCCATTTTTGCGGCATTGTAGCTCGTAGCGCCCTGGATGTAGAGTGTAACGGCGCCGGCGCCCTTCACCTGAATCGTCCCGTTTTTCGCTACGGCCGTTCCGCCGGACGGTGTTACCTGCACGATGCCCGCAAAGCGCATGTGCGCACCTTCGGGGCCTTTATTCTCTTTTTCGTTTTTATCGATGATCTGCCCGTCCATCACCAGTTGCCGGCCGATGGCCGTCACCTTCGCGTCTTTGAGCTTTTGCGCCGTATCGCGCGGGTCGGGGCGGGAGATGGAAATTATAGCATTGAGGGCGCCCGGTTTGGAGGCGGAAATATGAACGGCGATGATGTTGTCGGGGTTGGATGCGATCACTTCCTGCCGGTATTCCACGCCGTTGACCGAAAAAGTGGTAAGCGCCACGCCGGTTTGCAGATCGAGGCTGCGGCGGTACCCTTCCGTTCCATCGAAACCATAATCGATGTTGACGTTCATGAGCGTCTGGTTGGAACGGAAGCTGCGGGCGGGGCGCGGCGGATTGCTGCCGTCTGTGGCGAGGAAATACTTGTCTGCCAGTGCGAACGCTTCGGCGTTTTTGTTTTCGAAGATAAGTTTCCGGATGGTGTCGAGATACTGACCGGCATTGGCGTTACCATCGTTGAATTTGACACCGGCCCAAACGCTTTCTTCGTTGACCTGGAGGATTTCTTTGCCGGTGCGGCCGTAAACCATGGCGCCAAGGCGGCCGTTCCCTACGGGCAAGGCTTCTTCCCACCGCGCGGCGGGCCTGGCGTACCAGAGTGTTTGAGGAGTCTGTTGCGCCAGGGCCGAATTCCCCAGCACCATCATGAGTACAAGGATCTTTTTCATAACCGTTAACGTTGCTTGAACAATATACTGCGCCACCGCGGCGATTACAAGCCACGGTGAATTAAACATCAATAATGGATATAATCTGTCATGCCGGAACGAGCCCCGCCAGCATGCGGCCCGCTTCGGAACCGATGGCGATGCCCATCCCTCCCATTCTCACGGCAAGGAATATACGATCAGAATGTGCCCTTATGACGGGTTGTTTCGTTCCACCGAAAGCCATAATGCCCGACCAGCGGTGTTCTACAGTTACATCGCGGCCCGGAAGGATGATGGTCCGCAGTTTCTCTTCCAGGTCTGCCTGGATGCGCGCGTTCAGTTGCAGTTCGGTCGTAGTTTCTCCTTCGAAGTCGAGATTGCGGCCGCCGCCGAACAGCACCCGGCCCTGCAATTCCCTGAAATAGTAATATCCTTTGTCGAAATGATAAATCCCCTTGAACGGCAAGCCTTTCACGGGTGCCGTCACCAACACCTGCCCGCGGCCGGGGGAAATATCCAGCCCGGAAACTAATGCAGGCGTGAAGGCGTTCGTGCAAACGGCCACGTAATCCGCGGTCAGGGAAAGGCCGCCCTGCAGGTGAACGGTTACGGAGCCGGGAGATTCATCCATCCCCTTCACCTCGCATCCCGTTTTTATTTCTATCCCCCGTTCGATAGCGAGATCGATGAGGGTGCGCATCATTTTTCCGGTGTTCAGTTCTCCTTCGAAATTGTTCTGTACCAGGTGTTTGGCAACGATCCCCATGCCCGGGAGCTTGCCGTCGGCGATGGAAAATGCCGGCCCGGGCAAAATGCCGCCCAGGAGCTCGTTCACTTCATCGAGCCGCGCCAGCGCAGGCGCTTCGGCGTCGGAGATCAACTCGTAACTGCCGTTCTCGCGGTAATCCATCCGGTCGTCGCCGATGCGGGAACGCAGGAGCTGGAGGCCCTTACGCCGCAGGTTCACCAGCTGCACCACCGCGTCGGCGGGCATGTGCTCCAGGTCGTCGAGGATTTCGGTGAGGCTGCCGATGCAGGCGAACCCGGCGTTGCGGGTACTGGCCCCCACGGGCAAAAGCCCCCGTTCCAGCACGGCGATCCGCCGGCGGGGGATTTTTCCTTCAGGCTGATCGCCGCCGAAAGCCCTACGATCCCGCTGCCGATCACGATGCAGTCGTACGATAGCAAACTTTCCTTTTCCCAGTAACTGAGCATATGGCGAATGTAATAAAAAAAAGCCCCGGTCCTCTCAGACCAGGGCGCTACACTACTATAGGTTGAACCAATACTAAACGAGGTAGCCGAACAAATTGTCGTCTTTATTCAGTTCGGTGTAATGAATATTGTATCTGGTGAGGTTGGCCAGCAGTTTATCGTAATCTTCCCTGTACTTCAACTCCACGCCAACGAGCGCCGGACCGGTCTCCTTGTTATGTTTCTGGATGAACTCGAACCGGGTGATATCGTCGTCCGGCCCCAGCACATGGTTCACGAATTCCTTCAGCGCGCCGGGCCGCTGCGCGAAGCGGACGATGAAGTAATGCTTCAGCCCTTCGTACAGCAACGACCGTTCCTTGATCTCCTGCATGCGGTCGATATCGTTGTTGGAACCGCTGACCACGCACACGACCGTCTTGCCTTTGATCGCTTCGGCGTAATCGTCGAGCGCGGCCATTGAAAGCGCGCCGGCGGGCTCTACCACGATGGCGTCTTCGTTGTACAGGCGGAGGATGGTGGAGCAGATGCGCCCTTCCGGCACGAGGCTCATTTTGTCGAGCACGTCCTGGCAGATGCGGAAGGTGAGATCGCCGACCCTTTTCACGGCGGCGCCGTCTACGAACCGGTCGATTTCCGGGAGGGTGACGGGCGCTCCGTTTTCGAGGGCGCGGAGCATGGAAGGCGCGCCTTCGGGCTCTACGCCGATGATTTTCGTAGCCGGGCTGAACGTCCTGAAATACCCGCCCACGCCGGAAGCGAGGCCGCCGCCGCCGATGGGCATGAAGATGTAATCCACCTTCGGCAGGTCTTCGAGGATTTCGAGGCCAACAGTCCCCTGTCCGGCGATGATGCGATGATCGTCGAACGGCGGGATGAACGTCATTTTATGTTCGCGGGTGAAGGCCTGGGCTTCGGCGGAGCAATCGTCGAACGTATCGCCTACGAGGCGTATTTCGATATTTTCGCCGCCGTGCATTTTCACCTGGTTTACTTTCTGTTTGGGCGTGATGATGGGCATGAATACGACGCCTTTCACGTTGAGGCGGCGGCACGACCAGGCAAAGCCCTGCGCATGGTTGCCCGCGCTGGCGCAGGTAACGCCGTTGGAGAGGGTGGCGGGGTCGAGGGTGCTCATCATGTTGTAAGCTCCGCGGAGCTTGTAGGAACGTACTACCTGCATGTCTTCGCGTTTGAGGTATACGTTGGCCTGGTATCTTCTGCTAAGGTTGGTGTTGTACGTGAGGGGTGTGCGGGTTACCACGCCCTTGAGGCGGGCTGCTGCTGCTAAAACTTGCTGTGTATCGATCGTATGGAGCGTTTGAGACATTGTAATGATTGGTTAAAAAATAAAAAAGAAAAGTACCGGGAAGAAAAGGGGCCTGCTTCAAATCAAGCAAACGCCGCCGCAGCCGGCTCCTTTCAATTTCCTGGTACTTTTCATATTTTATTTTTTTGTGGCTTTGTTATTTGCCGGGGCGGAGCTGACGCACTGCAGCGCCTGCCTGCCACATTTCGCTGTTGCGCAGCTCTTCGAGCTCCTTGTTCAGCTTCTCGCGGTAATCGGCCTGGCTGTTGAGGTCGATGGAACGTTGCGCTTCCTTACCGGTAGCAACGGAAGCGTACAGCTCATCGAACACGGGTTGGGTAGCGTCACGGAATTTCTTCCACCAGTCGAGCGCACCGCGCTGAGCGGTAGTGGAGCAGTTGGCGTACATCCAGTCCATACCGTTCTCGGCTACGAGGGGCATGAGCGACTGGGTGAGCTCTTCTACGGTTTCGTTGAACGCTTCGGAGGGAGAGTGGCCGTTGTTGCGGAGGGTTTGGTACTGCGCAGCAAAGATACCCTGGATGCAACCCATGAGGGTACCACGCTCACCGGTGAGGTCGGAGAACACTTCTTTTTTGAAGTCGGTTTCGAAAAGGTAGCCGGAACCAACGCCGATACCGAGGGCGATCACGCGTTCGCGGGCTTTGCCGGTAGCATCCTGGAAGATGGCGAAGGAAGAGTTCAGGCCCTGACCTGCGAGGAACAGGCGGCGGAGGGAAGTGCCGGAGCCTTTGGGGGCTACCAGGATCACGTCTACATCTGCCGGGGGGATGATGTTGGTTTGCTCTTTATAGGTGATGCCGAAGCCATGGCTGAAATACAGGGCTTTACCTTTGGTGAGGAACGGCTTCAGGGTCGGCCACAGCGTGATCTGTCCGGCGTCGCTGAGCAGGTACTGGATGATGGTGCCTTTCTGGGCGGCTTCTTCGATTTCGAAGAGTGTTTCGCCGGGTACCCATCCGTCAGCAACGGCTTTGTCCCAGGTTTTGGAATTCTTGCGCTGACCGATGATCACGTTAAAACCATTGTCTTTCAGGTTAAGCGCCTGGCCGGGGCCCTGTACGCCGTAACCGATGATAGCGATCGTTTCGTTCTTCAGCACTTCTCTTGCCTTTTCCATGGGGAATTCTTCTCTGGTTACTACGTCTTCCAGAACCCCGCCAAAATTGATGGTTGCCATGTTGTGATAGTGTTGTTTAAAAGTTTTTGTGTTTTTGTTACTGATAAGTTAGTCCTTCAGGTTGTCTGCCTCTTGCAGGCTGAGGTCCTTCAGGTGTTCGTGGAACCGGCGGCTCCATTTCACGATGGCCACCCTTCCGCTTTTTGTATACTCGATGAGGCCGTATGGCTCCAGCTTTTGCAGCATGCCGATCAGTTCCTGCGCATGGCCCGTTTTCTCCAGCACGAAATAATCGGGCGTGATGGTGAGGATGCGGGCGTTGTTGTCGCGGATGATCTTTTCGATGTCGCCGTTGTGGAGCGCCTTGGTGGAGATTTTGTAGAGCGCCAGTTCCTGGTACACCACTTCATCTTCTTCATGCACGAACGCGCGGTGGATTTCGATCAGCCGCTCGATCTGGCCTACCACTTTCTCCAGCAGCTCGCGGTTGCTGAGTACGGTGATCACGAATTTATAAACGCCCGGCACCTCCGTTTCGGCGGTGGTAAGGCTGGTGATGTTGATGCCACGGCGGGTGAAGATCACGGTGATGCGGTTGGTGATCCCGATCCGGTCTTCCGTATACACCGTAACGGTATATTCTTTATGCATTGTTGGTCCTGTTAATGGTTATGAACTACTCGAGGCGGATGTTGGAGATCGGTGCGCCTGCGGGCACCATCGGGAATACGTTGTCTTCCTGCTCCACCACCACTTCCAGCAGATAGGCGCCGGGCGTGTCGAGCATTTCCTTAACGGCACCGGCGATCTCGCTGCGCTCGGTCACTTTCCTGCCGGGAACGTAGAACCCTTTCGCGATTTGTACGAAGTCGGGGTTGATCATTTCGGTGGATGAGTAACGCTTGTCGAAGAACAGCTGTTGCCATTGCCGTACCATGCCGAGGAAGTTGTTGTTGAGGATGACGATCTTCACGCCGATCTGCGTCTGGTAGATGGTCCCCAGTTCCTGGAGCGTCATCTGGAAGCATCCGTCGCCGATCACCGCCACTACCGTTTTATCGGGAGCGCCCACTTTGGCGCCCATGGCCGCGGGCAGCGAAAAGCCCATCGTGCCCATACCGCCGCTGGTGATATTGGTGTTCGGGTCCTTGAAACGGTAATATCTGCTGGCGATCATCTGGTGCTGGCCTACGTCGGTAACGAGGATGGCCTTCCCTTCCGTCTGTTCGGAAATGAGGCGTACCACTTCCGCCATTTTCAGCTGTCCTTCGGTCGGGTACAGCTCGGCGCGGGTTACTTTCTCTTCTTCGGTACGGTCTGCCGCGCGGAAGGTTTCCAGCCACGCTGCGTGCTCGGCCTTGTTGATGAGGGGCAGCAGGGCGGTGAGGGCTTCCTTCGCGTCTGCATGCACCGCCACGTCGGCGTTCACGATCTTGTTGATCTCCGCTTTATCGATCTCGATGTGAATGATCTTGGCCTGGCGCGCATAGCTCGCCACTTCGCCGGTCACGCGGTCGTCGAACCGCATACCGATCGCGATGATCACATCGGCTTCGTTGGTGTTGATGTTCGGCCCGTAGTTGCCGTGCATACCGAGCATCCCCACATAATTCGGGTGTGCGGTAGACATGGCAGACAGTCCCAGCAACGTAGACCCCACGGGGATCTGCGCCTTTTCCGACAGTTGCACCAGCTCCTGCTCCGCACCGGAAATCAGGATGCCGTGGCCCGCCAGGATGTAAGGCTTCTTCGCTCCGTTGATGAGTTCGGCGGCCTTCTGAACGGCCTCGATATCGAGCGTGGGAACGGGTTTGTAGCTGCGGATATAATCACAGGCCTTATATTGGAAGTCGAGCTTGCTCACCTGCGCGTTCTTGGTAATGTCTACCAATACCGGGCCGGGGCGGCCGCTCTTCGCCACATAAAAAGCTTTGGCGATGGCGCCCGGAATGTCTTCCGGACGGGTCACCTGGATATTCCATTTGGTGATGGGCGTGGTGATGCCGATCACATCGGTTTCCTGGAAAGCGTCGGTGCCGAGGAGCACGGCGGCTACCTGGCCGGTGATGCAGACCATGGGAGTAGAGTCCATGTAAGCGTCTGCCAGGCCGGTCACCAGGTTGGTGGCGCCGGGGCCGGAAGTAGCGAACACAACGCCTGTTTTGCCGCCGGCACGGGTGTAACCCTGGGCGGCATGCGTGGCGCCCTGTTCGTGGCGGACGAGTATATGGTGCACTTTATCCTGGAAATCATACAGGGCGTCATAGATGGGCATGATAGCGCCCCCGGGGTAACCGAAAATGGTGTCCACGCCTTCGGCAATCAGCGACCGTATCACGGCTTCCGCGCCAGTGATGATCTGGGGCGTAGTGGCCCGATTGTCAGCGTCTTCACGCTTCATCGGTAACACATCCTTCTGTTGCATTTTTAACTTGTTTAGCGTATTTAAATAAGATTCCTTTCGTTGCCTTAAGCGGCGGTTGTTTCCAGGCCGCCTTGCGTTTTGCCAGCTCTTCGTCCGACACGTTCACTTTAATCACATTGTTCACCGCATCGATCTCGATGATGTCATCGTCGTTCACCAGCGCGATGGTGCCGCCGTCATAGGCTTCAGGACAAATGTGCCCAACCACGAAACCGTGGGTACCGCCGGAGAAACGGCCGTCGGTGATGAGCGCAACGCTCTTGCCCAGGCCAGCGCCCATGATCGCACTGGTAGGCTTGAGCATCTCCGGCATGCCGGGTCCGCCTTTGGGGCCTACGTAGCGGATAACGACGACGTCGCCGGGTTTCACGCGACCGTTCTGTATACCTGCGATCAGTTCGAATTCACCGTCGAATACACGGGCGGGCCCGGTGAAGGCCTCACCTTCCTTGCCGGTGATCTTGGCCACGGAGCCCAGTTCGGCGAGGTTGCCGTACAGGATCTGAATGTGGCCGTTGGCTTTGAGGGGTTTTTCGAGCGGAACGATGATGGGTTGCTGCTCGAATTCGATATCAGGTACCGATTCCAGGTTCTCCGCGATGGTTTTGCCGGTTACGGTGAGGCAATTGCCGTGGAGCAATCCTTTCTTCAGGAGATATTTCATGACTAAGGGAACACCGCCGATCTCGTGCAGGTCCTGCATCATGTAACGGCCGCTGGGCTTGAGGTCAGCGATGAGCGGCGTTTTGTCGCTCAGTTCCTGGAAATGGTCCATGGTAAGGTCCACTCCTACCGATCTGGCGATGGCGATGAGGTGAAGCACGGCGTTGGTGGAGCCGCCGAGCGCCATGATCACTACGATGGCGTTCTGGAACGCTTCGAAGGTCATAATGTCGGAAGGCTTGATGTCTTTTTCCAGCAGCAGGCGGATGGCCTTGCCGGCGGCGAGGCATTCTTCCTGTTTTTCCTTGCTGGTGGCCGGGTTGGAGGAGCTGTACGGGAGGCTCATGCCCATGGCTTCGATGGCGGAGCTCATGGTATTTGCCGTGTACATGCCGCCGCAGGCGCCGGCGCCGGGGCAGCTATGTTGAATGATTTCCTTGAAATCGTCTTCTTCGAGGTTGCCCGCCAGTTTCTGCCCGAGGGCTTCGAAGGCGGAAATGATGTTGAGGTCTTGCCCTCTCCATTTGCCAGGGGCGATGGAGCCGCCGTAAACCATGATGGACGGGCGGTTGAGGCGACCCATGGCCATCAGCGAGCCGGGCATGTTCTTGTCGCAGCCGGGCACGGTGATGAGGCCGTCATAATATTGTGCGCCGCAAACGGTTTCAATGGAGTCTGCAATTACGTCGCGGCTCACGAGGGAGTAGCGCATACCGTCGGTACCGTTGCTGATCCCGTCGCTCACGCCGATGGTGTGGAACATCAGGCCTACGAGATCGTTGGCCCATACGCCTTCTTTCACTTTTTTGGCCAGGTCGTTCAGGTGCATGTTACAGGTATTGCCGTCGTAACCCATGCTCACAATGCCTACCTGTGCCTTTTTGAGGTCACCTTCCGTCAGTCCGATCCCGTACAGCATTGCCTGTGCGGCGGGCTGCGTCGGGTCTTGCGTAATCGTTTTGCTGTATTTGTTTAACTCCATGATCAGATTATCGGTTAAATACCGTTGTCGGCTGTCTTAAAATCGAATTATTGTACAAGTTATTTCCGGTGGGCGTGAAATTCAAACCTATAATTTGGCTGCTCCCGGTCTTCAAAAGGTGGCACTGAGAGCCAAAAACCGCTATGGGTGAGGATTGGAGGAAAAAGCGTTTACGCCATTCAACGGCCGTATATGCTTTTTGGAGAGGGGGAAGGTCTCCCCTGCCTTCGGGGCCCCGAAGGCAGGGGGTATCTCCTTCATTATCAGGCGGGAATAGCCGCTCTGTCGAATTCTTTCTCCAGCACTTTGGCTTTGTAGGCCTGCTGAATGACTTTTCCGAGGGATTGGGCCCAGGGTTTGGCGAATCCTTTGTTGTTGAAGCTGTCCCAGCCCACCACTTCGGCGGCTGTACCGCAGTAGAACACGGCATCTGCCTGCTCCAGCTCGGCCACGGTGATCTGCTTTTCCACGAGGGGAATACCCAGCTCATGGCAGATCTCGATCACGGTTGCACGGGTGATGCCCGGCAGGATGTTGCCCGGTGCGGGCGTATAGATAGTTCCGTCTTTTTCGTAGAACAGGTTGGCGCCGGGGCCTTCCGCCACAAAACCTTCGATATCCAGCAGCAACGCTTCGTCGAACCCTTTCGACTTCGCTTCCTGGGAAGCCAGGATGGAGTTCACGTACAGACCGGCAGATTTGGACTCGATCTTGAACGCTTTCGGGTTCGGGCGCTGGTAGGAAGAAAGCATCACGCGAAGGAGCTTCTCGCCCAGGTACGCACCCCACTCCCATGCACAGATCAGCACGTGGGTCTCTTCAGCCGCTTTCAGCGTCATGTTGGGAGGACAAATAGCCAGCGGACGGATGTACGCCTCTGTCATGTTGTTCAGTTCCAATACTTTGTAGCATGCTGCGATCAGTTCATCGTTGTTGAATTCATACGGCATGTGGATCAGTTCGCAGGAGCGCTTGAAACGGTCGAAGTGCTCCTTCGCTTTAAAGATCTTCACTTCCCCGCTTTCGGTTTTATAAGCGCGGATACCTTCGAACACTGCGTAACCATAGTGCAGCGACTGGCCGTACAAATCGATTTTGGCCTCGGTGGCTTTCAGATACTCACCGTTGAAATAAAGAATCGTGTTTTCGTTGTAATAGCTATACATAATATTGGAATTTGCGTACCCAAAAAAAGCCTTCCTGGTGGAGGAAGGCGTTTTATTATTCGTTATGATTATACACGCTTATCTATCCTCCAATTGGCTGGCGGGTAATAATGACAACGACGATCACGACGAGCGTAATGGCCCAGTTGAGCTGAGCTACGATGTGATTGACTGCGTTATTGTCTTTGTTTACCCACATGGAGGTGCTTGTGATTTTTATTATCAACACAAATGTATAAGTGATCAAAATAAAAAACAACACAGTGGCCAAGATTTTGAGAAATATCAATCCCGATCCCGTTTTTTAACAAAATCGAAAAAACTACTGGCGTTTTTAAACGAATTTCAAAAATACTGCTATATACCAGCATACTATCTAAACAAAAAAGCCTCCCTGTCCGGGAGGCTTTTCGGAAAATATGATCGTTCCCCTCAGGAAGCGAGGCAATTGTCGATGATTTCCTGCAACTGCGGTTCTTTGGCGATGAGCGCCTGCAAGAGCGTCAGTTGGTTCTTCGCACGGTTGTAGTTGTGCTCCGGGTACTTGATCGGGTAGTAAACGTCGCCGTTCAGGTAATCGGTCAGGAAACGGATGCCCTGCATGTAGATCATGAATTTACCGGCGTAGAAAAGGTGTTGCTTTTCCGTTGCCGTCAGGGTACTGCCCACTTCGGAGAGGTACCCTTTCATGAGGGCTTCATAATATTCGTCCCGCACCATGATCTGGCTGAAATCGCGCTCTTCTTCGGATACGGGGCACACGTAGGTGCGGACCATATCGCCCAGGTCGGAGATCACCTTGCCGGGCATGAGCGTATCCAGGTCGCACACGCAGATGCCTTCGAAAGTTCCCTTACGGAGCAGCACGTTGTTGATCTTGGTGTCGTGATGCATGAGGCGGTCGGTAAACTCGGGGTTGGTCTTGAGCGATTCGAACGTTACGGCGATGTCGCTGTATTGCAGGAACTGCTCCACCAGGCTGTCGGCAAACTGCTTCCGGTCTTCCTTCGCCGTGCGGATGGCCTCCTGGAAGGAAGCATAGCGCAGGGTCAGGTTGTGGAAGTTAGGGATAGACGCCCTGAAATCGTGCAGGTCGATGCCGTGGAACATCCTGGCCATGAGGCCGAACTGTTTCGCAGCTTCGAAAGCCTGCCGGGTATTGTCTGCCTGGTCTACCGACGTGGAATCGGGGATGAAGGGGATCATCCGCCAGAATTCTTCCCCGTGCAGGTACATCTCGGCGCCCGCAGTGGTGGGAATGGCTTTGATGAAGAGGTATTCCGGATGGTGCTTATCGAGGTAATCGCCTGCCAGCTTGAGGTTGCGGGCAATCACATCGGGTTCGCGGAATACGTAGGTATTGATCCGCTGGAGGATATAACGCTTGTCATCGGGCCCAGTCAGCAAAAACGTGTTGTTGATGTGACCGCTCCCGAATTTCTGCATGCTGAAATCGGCGGGCTGGAGCCCGAATGCGCTGAGAATGTCGGTATGTACCATTATGCTTATTTCCAGAGATTGTCGGGATATTCTCCGCCGTTCACGAGTGCGGACAGGGAAGCCTGCACGCCCGGAGCGTCTTCTTTATAGGTAACGCCGAACCATTGCGAACTGGTGGGGATCACTTTCACGGAACCGGTACCGGATGCGATGAAGGAATCTACCACGATCGGGATGAAGAATTCGGATTTCGGGTTGGAAAGGTTTTGTTCGAGGAACTGGCTGAAGAGTTTTTCGCTCACTTCGAATACGGAAGGTGCGAAGCCCCAGAAGTTCATGGATACGGGCGTTTGGGGGCCGAGCTCCACTTTTTTGTCGCCGTCTTCGTACACGATCTTACCGTCTATCACTTCTATCTTGGTACGCTCCACGATGCCGGCCAGGTTGCCTTCGGCATTCACTTCGCATACGCCGCGGGATACGGAACCGTAATCGCTCACGGTTTTACCCAGCTGGTAGCCTACTACGCTGAAGCGGTCGGATTTGCATTCGTTGCGGAGGAATTCCGCCATTTTCTCGAATGCGTCGCGGCCGTAGAAATCGTCGGCGTTGATCACGGCGAAAGGCTCGTTGATGGCGTCTTTCGCGCAAAGAACGGCGTGAGCGGTGCCCCAGGGCTTGGTGCGGTCTGCCGGCACTTCGAAACCGTCCGTGAATGCGTTCATATCTTGAAATACGTAAGCCGTTTCCACTTTTCCGTTGAGTTTCGGCTCGAAAATTTCCTTGAATTCTTCAGCAAAGTTTTCGCGGATGATGAACACGATTTTCCCGAACCCGGCGCGGATAGCGTCGTAGATGGAGTAATCGATGATCGTTTCACCGCTGGGGCCAAACTGCTGGATCTGTTTCAAACTTCCGTACCGGCTGGCCATTCCGGCTGCCAGGATCAATAAAGTCGGTTGCATTAGCTGATATTAGTTTAAATTTTCAAGTCGAATTAATATCGGGGGCTAAAATTAAACATTAATTTTTCCTAAACCGTGTTAATCCGTTATTTTTTCGACCAGTTATACAAAAAAGGCGCCGTTTTTATTGAATCCGTCTATTTTTGTGAATCTACCCCCCATGGGGCCACCAGCAATCGGTTGATGCCAACTGCACTTATGATAAGCAGCGGGGGATGGAAAACAGTGAACATGAATTTTTGGTTAACAAACAGCTTCAAATGAAAAAACTAGTAGTGGCATTAGCCGCCGCGATGCATTTTGTGTCTTGCGCCCAGGCGCAGCAGCAAACGCGGCCCGAAGAGATCAGTGAGAAAATGCAATGGTTCGCCGACGCCAAACTCGGCATCTTCATCCACTGGGGTATTTACTCCGTGAACGGGATCGACGAGAGCTGGAGCTTCCACAACAAAAAAATCTCCCACGCCGATTATATGGCGCAAATGAAAGGCTTCACCGCCGATAAATACGATCCCCAGGCCTGGGCAGACCTCATCGCCGAATCCGGCGCCAAATATGCCGTGATCACCACCAAGCACCACGACGGCGTTGCCCTGTGGGACACTAAGTTTAATAAACTCTCTACCGCCAAAGGCACGCCCGCCAAGCGCGACGTGCTCACGCCCTTCTTCCAGGCCATCCGCCAGCGCGGCATCAAGGCCGGTGCGTATTTTTCGCTGCTCGACTGGACCAGCAACGATTATCCCGGATTCCTCAAAGACAGCAGCCGCTATAAGATCAAAGACGATCCCAAACGCTGGGAACGCTTCAAGAAATTCTACCAGGGCCAGCTTTCCGAAGTCATGACCCAGTTCAACCCCGACCTCTGGTGGTTCGACGGCGATTGGGAACGCAGCGCCGAGGAATGGGAAGCCGTGAAAGTGCGCAACATGCTCACCGGCCACAATCCCAAAACCATCATCAACGGCCGCCTCATGGGCTACGGCGATTACGACACGCCGGAACAGAACTTCCCCGTGCAACGCCCCAGCTTCCATTGGTGGGAGCTCTGCATGACCATCAACAACAACTGGGGATGGCAGCCGCAAGACACCAACTGGAAAACGCCCTACGAAGTGATCACCATTTTCGCGGACGCCATCAGCAACGGCGGCAATATGCTGCTGGACATCGGCCCCAAAGCGGACGGCACCATTCCTCCCGAACAGGTGAACGTGCTGCGCGAACTGGGCAAATGGAACAAAAAACATGCGGCCGCCATCTTCGGAACGCTCGGCGGCATCCCGCAGGGCCACTTCTACGGACCTACTACTTTAAGTAAGGATTCCACATCACTTTACCTTTTCCTCCCCGGCAAAGTTTCCGGACAGATCATGGTCAAAGGGCTCGATAACCAGATCAAAGACATCACCGTTGTCGGCAACGGAACGAAGCTGCAGCACAAGATCGTCGGCAAGATCAGCTGGAGCCCCGTGCCCGGGCTCGTGTACATCACCGTTCCGGAAAACGTGCAGGACGAGTACATGACCGTGATCGAACTGAAGCTGGACAAGCCCGTGAAACTGTATCGCGGCAAGGGAGGATTGCAGGGATAACCCGCAGCCAACAATTCCACCTTTCATAAAAACGCACAGATGAAAAAAACGCTCCTATCCGCTTTAGCCCTGTGCCTGACGCTCGCCTCGCAGGCGCAGCAGACGGTAAAACCCCAGGTGAACGTGGTGCCCGCTCCCGCCTCCGTGGAGGAAAGAACAGGCACGCTGACCCTGCAGGGCACATCCGCCCGGTATTTCGCCAACAGCGAAACCGCCGAACGGATGGCGAAGCTCTATGCCGCCTATCTCGACGCCAACTTCGGACTGAAATTGCAGAAAGGGACCATGCAAGACGCACAGGTGATCTTCTCCGACGACGATCAGCTGCCCAAAGAAGGTTACCAGCTAACGGTCACCAACCGGAAAGCAGTGGTGCAGGGGCATGAAGCCGGCCTGTTCTACGGCCTGCAAACCCTTCAGCAGATTTCGCGCAACAAGACGAAGACGGGGCTCGTGCTGCCGGCGGTAACCATCAAAGACCAGCCACGCTTCGGCTACCGCGGCGTTATGCTCGACGTAGGCCGGTATTACCTGCCTGTCCCCTATATCAAGCAGTATATCGACGTCATCGCTTCCCTGAAGCTCAACCGCTTCCACTGGCACCTCACCGAAGACCAGGGCTGGCGCATCGAGATCAAGAAGTACCCGCGCCTCACCACCGTGGGATCGCAGCGGAAGGAGACCTCCAAAGGCCATCTGAGCGAAAATAAATTCGACGGCAAACCGCATGGCGGATTCTATACGCAGGAAGAAGTGAAAGACATCGTGGCCTACGCCGCGGAACGCTTCGTGACCGTGGTCCCCGAAATCGAAATGCCGGGCCACGCAACCGCCGCCCTCGCTTCGTACCCCCAGCTCGGATGCACCGGCGGGCCGTATGAAGTATCCACCAAATGGGGCGTTCATAAAGAAGTGTTCTGCGCCGGCAACGACGAAACCTTCACTTTCCTGGAAGACGTGCTCACCGAAGTGCTGCCCCTCTTCCCCAGCCAATATATCCATATCGGTGGCGACGAATGTCCGAAAGACCGCTGGAAGCAATGCCCCAAATGCCAGGCCCGCATGAAAGCGCTCGGGCTGAAAGATGAACACGAACTGCAAAGCTATTTCATCCGCCGGATGGAAAAATTCCTCGGCAGTAAAGGCCGCAAGATCATCGGCTGGGACGAAATCCTCGAAGGAGGCCTCGCGCCCGAAGCCACGGTGATGAGCTGGCGCGGCGAAGCCGGAGGCAAGGAAGCCGCCCGCCAGCGGCACGACGTCATCATGACGCCCAACACTTACCTCTATCTCGATTACTACCAGGGCGCCCCCGGCAGCGAGCCCCTCGCTATCGGCGGATATCTCCCGCTGGACAAGGTGTATAGCTACGAGCCCCTGCCCAAAGACCTCACGCCCGAAGAACAGAAACACATCATCGGCGTACAGGGCAATGTGTGGACGGAATACATTCCTTCCGGCCCGGTTTCCGACTACTTTACCTTCCCCCGCGCCATCGCGCTGGCGGAGATCACCTGGAGCCCGAAAGAGAAAAAGGACTATACCGACTTCCGCAAGCGCATGCGCGGCGTGCTCTACGATCTGGACAAACGCGGTGTCAACTACCGCATCCCCGAAGCGATCGGCGCTGAAAACGCCGTGATCGTAGACCCCGTGAGCAGCGGCGGCGAAGGCGTAGGCGCATCCGGCATTTCCACCGCGGCGCAACGCGCAGTGGTGAAACTGGAGCCGCCCATGGCCGGCGCGGTGATCCGCTACACGACAGACGGTTCCGAGCCTACGGCGCAAAGCCCAGTGGCCAGCGGGCCCATCATCATCGCCCCGAAAAAAGACGAGACCATCACGCTCAAATACATCGTTACGATACCTGAAACCGGCCGCAACAGCGCCGTATACAGCAATACGTACACCCGCAAATCGTACAAATCCGCGGTAAACGTAACGCCAGCCGGCAAAGGCCTCAAATTCCAGGGATTCTTCAAGGAATTCAACGCCGCAGCGAAAGTGGGCGGAACGGCTGATACCTCCGGCGTGATGACCGACATCTCCATCCGCGCGTTCCAGCGCCACCCGGCTTTCGGGGCTGTTTTCGAAGGATTCGTGAAAGTGGAGGAAGACGGCCTGTATGAAATCGCAGCTACTTCCGACGATGGTTCCCTCGTGTTCATCGACGGCGACCTCGTGGTGGATAACGACGGGGAGCATGCGCCCGTTACCCAAACCGGCATCATTCCCCTCCGCAAGGGTTACCACCGCATTAAAGTGCAGTACTTCGACGCAGGTGGCGGAGACATGCTGAAGATCAACATCGGCGTGAAAGGCAAACAAAGCCTTAACTTGCGGAATGCGCTTTTCAACTAAGGATTTACTGCAACCTTTCCATACAACATGGCTGCCCGGCGAGATCCAGGCAGCCATGTTGCGTTTGGACCTTGTCCACCCGCTCGTCCAGGGCAACAAGTGGTTCAAGCTGAAGCGTAACCTCGAAGCCGCGGGCCCTTTGCCGGTGGTCACTTTCGGCGGGCCATGGTCTAACCACCTGCACGCGGCCGCCGCGGCCTGCAAGCTGCTGGGCAAGCCCGTTACCGGCATCGTGCGGGGCGAAGCGCCGTCTGCGCCTTCGCGCACGCTGGCGGAAGCGGCGGCCCTGGGCATGGAGATCGTGCACGTTCCCCGGGCGGTGTATGACGCCGTTAAAAAAGGGGATTTGTCGGCCAGGGAGCTCGACTTCCCCATCACGGCCCGCCTTCAAGCTGCCGATGGGCCGCAGCACCCAAGGAAAAAAACATTGATCCAGGTGAAACGAATCCACAGATCGGAAATGCGGCCAGCGAGCCCGACATTCCCATCGCGGCCCACCTTCACGCAGCCGATGGGCCGCAGCTCCCAAAGGAAAATACCACCCTGCGCGCCTTGTTGGGAACGGCGTTCGTTATCCCGGAAGGGGGTGGCAATGCGGAAGGGGCGGCGGGATGTGAGGAGATCCTGGATTTAGGGGATTTCCGGGCGTTCACGCACATCCTTTGCGCGACCGGCACCGGCACCACGCTCGCCGGCCTGATCAACGGCGCCGCGAAAAGAGGGATCGGTGCGGAGATTTGGGGGATTTCGGCGTTGAAAGGGGCTTTTTCCGTGGAACCGGAGATCCGGGCGCTGCTCGCGGAGGATCGTGGGAACTGGGGGATGTTCCACGATTTCCATGAAGGCGGCTTCGCGAAAATTTCTCCCGCGCTCATCGCCGGAATGAACGATTTTTTCGACCAGACCGGCATCCCTACAGACCGGGTCTACACCGGAAAACTGGTGCTTGCGTTCCGTAAAATGTGCGCCGATGGCCGTTTCCCGCCCGGCAGCCGCCCGCTTCTCATCCACACCGGCGGATTACAGGGGAACGCTTCCCTTCCACAAGGAAGTTTGCATTTTTAACGGCTGTATAAGGAATCATGGCAAGGTTATGGATGCTTTATGCGTGCCGGTAAACTTTTACAGACCGGCAGCGTATATTTGGCCTTCAGATCCTAAATTTGCCAACTTAAGAGACTAGACAGATGTACTGTATGAAGCAGATGGTTAGATGCCTGATCGTGTTGATGTTCGTTACGGGAGCCTTTTCCGCCGCCAGGGCGCAGGAAGCCGTTCCGCCTGTATTGCCTGAATTTTCGGCCCTTATCAAAACAGGGAAGATCCAGCTGGACTGGATTTCCGGTTTCCCTAACGCCGTGCAGATCGGCGTGCAGCGGTCGTTGGACAGTGTGCTGAACTTCACCACCATCGGCTATGCCACCAATCCCACCTCCCAACGCAACGCGTATCTCGACAACAAGCCCCTTCCCGGGAAGAACTATTACCGCCTTTTCATTCTTTTCAAGAACAACACCTACCTCCATTCCAAGGTGGTGCTGGCCACAACGGATTCCACCATTGCGGCAGATACCAAGCTCGGCGCGTCAGACATCCCGACGATGACTACTACGAATGCGGAAGGAGAAAAACAGGTAATTCCCTGGAAGCCATCCAATTACATATACACCACGGCAGATGGCAACGTGAATATCAAGTTGCCGATGGCTTTGCAGAAAAAATATTCGGTGAAATTTTACGAAGCAACAGGACAGTTCCTGTTTGAAGTGGAACATGTGGCCGAGCCATTCCTCATCCTGGAAAAGGCGATTTTCATGCACGCCGGCTGGTTTGATTTCGAAGTATTCGAAAACGGCAAACTGCTGGAAAAATGGAACCTCTACATTCCGCTGAGCTACCGCTAACGACCGTTTTCAGCCGCAAATAAAGCGCCTTCCACCATTTCCGCGCCGAAGATATCGGCGAAATGGTGCACGATCCGGGCCCGCACTTCCTCCACCGGCAGTGTGCGCCCGGTTTCTTTTTGCATGGAAGTGACGGATTTGTCCTGTATCCCGCAGGGAATGATATTATTGAAGTAGGAAAGATCGGTGTTGACGTTGAGGGCGAAGCCGTGCATGGTGACCCACCGGCTGCAGCGCACGCCCATGGCGCAGATCTTGCGGGCGCGCCCCGGCACGCCGGGCTCCAGCCAAACGCCGGTTTCCCCCGAAGACCGCTCCCCGGTCAGCCCGTAATCCCCGATAGTACGGATGATCACCTCTTCCAGGTTCCGGAGATACCGGCCAATATCCGCGTAAAACCGCTCCAGGTCGATGATCGGGTACCCCACGATCTGGTCTGCCCCGTGAAACGTAATATCTCCCCCACGGTTGGTCTGCACATACTGGATGCCTTTGGCCGCCAGCTCCTCGTCGCTCACCAGGAGGTTTTCCGGATGGCCGCTCTTGCCGAGCGTATACACCGGCGGATGTTCGCAAAACAGCAGGTGATGCCGGGTTTGCGGCACCGCGCCCTCCCCTTCCGCCCGGGCGGCCGCCTTGGCGTCGGTATTCTCTTTCAGAAGCTTTTCCTGCAAATCCCAGGCTTCCTGGTAAGGGATCCGCCCCAGGTCATTCACGATTATCTGCTGTTTCATCGCCTGCAAAGATAACTTAAAGTATCTTTGCAAAAATTTTAGCGATGACCGATCAACTGCCGGAACTGGAAGATGAACTGGAAAACGGGGATGGAAGCGAGGAAATATACGAACGCGTGAACCTTGTCGTAGACAAAGGACAGGAACCCCTGCGTATCGACAAATTCATCCAGGCCCGTATCGAAGGCGCCACCCGCAACAAGGTGCAGCAGTCCATCGAAAAAGGCATGGTCCTCGTCAACGATAAACCCGTAAAGGCCAATTATAAGGTCCGCCCGCTGGACCGGCTCATCGTCTATTCCACCAAAAATCCCGAATCCACCGAAATAAAACCCGAAAACATCCCGCTCGATATCGTGTATGAAGACGACGACGTGATGATCGTGAATAAACCCGCCGGCATGGTGGTGCACCCGGGATGCGGCAATTACACCGGCACCCTGGTCAACGCCCTGGCCTGGTACCTCGGCGACGAAAACGACCGTTCCGCCACCGAGCCCGAAATCCCGCGGTTCGGACTGGTACACCGGATCGATAAAAACACGAGCGGGCTGCTGGTGGTCGCCAAGTCCGACAAAGCCATGAGCGACCTCGCCAAGCAGTTCTTCGACCATACCGTGGAGCGCCGCTACATCGCCCTCGTCTGGGGCGATTTCGAGGAAGACGCGGGCACCGTGGTCGCTCACGTAGGCCGCCACCAACGGTTCCGCAAGATCATGGACGCCTATCCCGACGGCGAATATGGTAAGGAAGCCATCACGCATTACGAAGTGCTGGAGCGCTTCAATTACGTATCCATGATCGCCTGCAAACTGGAAACCGGCCGCACCCACCAGATCAGGGTGCACATGCAGCATATCGGCCATTCCCTCTTCAACGACGATACCTACGGCGGTGACCGCATCGTGAAAGGAACGGTTTTCGCGAAGTACAAGCAGTTCGTGGATAATTGTTTCGAGATCATGCCCCGCCACGCGCTGCACGCGCAAACGCTGGGGTTCACCCATCCGCGCACGCGCAAGCACATGCAGTTCGAATCACCGTTGCCGCCGGATTTCACGGGCGTGCTGGAGAAATGGAGAAGATACCGCAGGAACGGGGACGATTGATCCGCAGATATAAGATTTTTGAAACGAAAAGTCCGTTGCAGTGGTGCAACGGACTTTTCGTTTTATACGGGCCTGCATCCGTCCGCACATGAGAATAACCGGTCCGTTTTCCACTTTCCGGGCATTCCCGGCTTTGTCTCAAATTGCCCCTCAAATTGGCTAATACGCACAGGTTGGTTGCCGGTTGATTTCGGTAAGTTCGATAAAACTTTCATTATGTTGTTAGCTGGAAAAACCGCGGTGGTGTACGGTGCGGGCGGATCGCTCGGAGGTGCCGTTGCTGCTGCTTTTGCGAAAGAAGGTGCATTCGTGCATTTGACGGGCCGTAACCTGGATTCGGTGGAACGGACGGCCGATGTTATCCGGAAATCGGGCAGCCGCTGTCATACCGCTGTGGTAGACGCGCTGGATGCGGGCGCCGTTGCCCGGCACCTCGAAGAAACGGGGCGGGTCGATATTTCCTTTAATGCCGTTGGGTGGGAAGACCGGCAGGATCAGCCGCTCGCGGAGATGGCCCCGGAAGACTTCCTGCGGCCGGTGCTCCGCGCGATGGAAACGGAATTCCTGACCTGCACGGCGGCGGCGCGCGCGATGATGAAGCAGCGATCGGGCGTGATATTAACGTTGACGGCTACACCGGGTGGGATCGGATATCCGCATGTGGGGGCTTCGGGCCGGCGTGTTGCGCGGTGGAAAGCCTGACGCGCAACCTCGCTTCGGAACTGGGGCCATATGGCGTGCGTGTGGTGAACATCCGTTCCGGCGGCTCGCCAGACTCGCGCGTGTTCCGGGAGGCGCTGGAGAATGGAGGGGATGTAGTGGCGGGGTTCGTACAAAAAATCGAGGCAGACACCATGTTGAAGAAAATGCCCCTGATGGAAGATATCGCCCAGGCCGCGGTGTTCCTCGCGTCCGACAACGCCAGCAAAATCACCGGCGTTACGCTCGACGTCACCTGCGGTACCACGGCTGCGTTGAATTACGCGATCCCGAAGATCCCGTTCCTACAAAATGCATAATCCTCCATTCCTCATGCCCCCGCGCCTCACAGCCCGGGGGCTAAATATTTTATTAAAAACATTCTACATATCAGAAATTCCGCTAATTTAGCGGTGTCATGGTTCCTATGTTCAACCGATCCGGGGTGCGCCTATTCGCCCTGATCATCTTATTTGTGGCCGTATCTTTTTCCGCCGCCGCGCGGCCACGCCTCACTAACTTCACCTGGAACACCACCTGCCTCAACGACAGCGTCTCCTTCATCATTACCGACGATATCGCCGGCATCGATTCCGTGAAATGGTACTTCGTGAGCCCGCCCGTGAACCGGGAAGATTCCAGCAACCGCATCACCGGCGCAAAATACCGCTACACCACGCCCGGCACCTACTCCGTCACCCTCAAAACCTACCGCAATGGCGTGGAAGACGTGACGGTACAGCAGATCAACATCGTTGCCCCCCAGAACATCGACCTGGGGCCGCAGAACATCACCATCTGCGAAAACACCAACATCACCCTCACCGCCCCCTCCATCCCCGGCGCCACCTACACCTGGTATTACCTTGAAGACACGGTAGTGGGCACCAATACTTTCACCGCCACCGAAATCGGTACCTATCACGTAGCCATCAACGGTTGCCGCGAAATCGACTCCGTCAATCTCTTCATATCCCCCATTCCTACGTTCGACCTCGGACCAGACCGCATCCTCTGCACAGGGGAATTGTTCACCCTCGATGCCACGGCCCAAAATGCCACCTACGTCTGGAACACGGGAGAAACCTCCCCTACCGTGGTAGCTTCCGGCGCTGGCGGCACCTACCGCGTAACGGCCACGATAGACGGCTGCGGGGATTATACCGACGAGGTAAACATCACGTTCACCGGCCCGGCGTTCCCTTTCAGCCTCGGTAACGACACGCTCCTCTGCGCCGGGGAATCCGTTACGCTCGACGCCGCCCGGCCCGGCGCCACCGCCTGGGCATGGAACAACGGCTCCACCAGTCCGCGCGTTACCGTCCGCAGTAACGGCACCTACGCCGTGTTCGTCAACATCAATAACGTTTGCGCAGTCGTTGATACCATCGAAGTGCGATATAGCCGCCTCCGCGATTTCAGCCTGGGGAACGATACCACGCTGTGCCGCGGCAACTTCCTCGTGCTGACGGCCGATCATGGGACGGGTAATTACCTCTGGCAGGATGGCTCCGACCAGGCTACATACCACGTAGACTCCACCGGTTATTACAGCGTTCGCGTACAGATCGGGCGGTGCGTGGAAATGGATACCATCCGCGTTACCTTCCAGGATTCCCTACGGGTTTACCTGGGCGAAGATACCGTGATGTGCGCCGGGGAAACCCTGCTGCTAAGGCCCATGAACGCCGGCATGCAATACAAATGGCAGGATAGCTCCTCCGTCAATACATTCCCCGTTACCCAACGCGGCTGGTATGCCGTGGTGGCGGAAAATGCGTGCAACCGGTCGGTGGATTCCATCCGCGTGAACTTCGCGCCATGCGACTGCCAGCTGTATTTCCCTACCGGTTTCTCCCCCAACGGCGATGGTTACAACGATTTCTTCCGGCCGCGCTTCCGGTGCAACATCGGTCAGTATCGACTGAGCATTTACAACCGCGTCGGCAATTTCATTTTCTTCACGTCAGACCCCACCGTGGGTTGGAACGGGATGCAGAACGGCAAAAACGCAGCCGTGGGCACCTATGTCTGGATGGTGGAATATGTCGATCTCGCCGCCGCGAAATTCTACCGGAAAACCGGCACGATCACTTTGGTACGATAACATTCCCGATAAACGAAAATCCCCTCCAGGCCAGGCCTGGAGGGGATTTTTTTATGATTGGGCGATACCGTCAGTTCCTGAATTCGGAGAAACGCGCGGTGAACACGGCGGTCTCCCGTTTTTTGAAGGGAACGTTCCAGGTGCCGTCGTACGTGATGACGGCGGGCAGCAGGAGATCATCGAGCTTAGTCATTTGCACGTTCATTTTTACGTTGAAATCGAAGATGAGGGTTTTGTACGACAGGGAATACCGGCGCCCTACGATTTCCATGGTTTCCTTGCTGAACCAGGTGATGAGCTCGTCGTACACGATTTCGGCGCGGTCGATGGAATTGAGGTTTTTCTTCATCACGGCCCCGAACACATAGCAATCCGTTCCCGCGAAGGTGCCCGACGTTACGCTGAAATCGTAATAGCGCATGAGGTTGCGGTCGAACACGGCTACTTTGCTGCCGACTACCGGCACGCCGGTGATGGGTTTGCCGGGGTTGAAGATGAGTTGTTTGAGTTGGGAGCGGTGACGGGCGAGGCTCCCTTTCGCCGGGCCGCTTTCGTCGCCGCAAACCGTTCCTTTCGTGAAGAAGAGGTTGGCGTAAAGTTCGGCGGTGTAATAATTGTAATCGCCTTTGCGGTCGTAGAAATTGCCGGTCGTTTTTTCGCTGATCACCTGCATGCTGCGGCAGCCGTTCTGCATGTGCTGCTGGGTGCGGGAAACGAGCGAGGCGATGGTTTTGCCGCCTTTTTTATCGGTGATGCGGATGTCGTTGTCGGCCGTAAACCCTACGATGCGGAGATTCTTGAAAGCGCGGTAAAACGTTGTGTCTTCCTCCACGCGGCGAATGAAACCATTTACGTCGAAGCCTATACGTTTGGCTTTCACGACGTGTTCGTCGAGATTGACGGTCATGCCTTTATATCGGGCGGTATCCTGTGCGGAAGCGGATATGGCGGGGATGACGAGTAGCGTCAGGATGATTTTTCGCATTGCTCAAATGTAAGAATTTCCGGTAAGGCACCTGCAAGAATCGGGCCTGCGGGGTTATCAGCCGGCCACTTTGCCTGCGAGGTACATGGCGGTGAGGGTGGGCGTGGGCGATCCGCCTTTCTTTTCGAGGGTAACGGCGAACATCTGGGCGCCGGGAACGGCTTTCATTTTCTGGAAGCCGGTGGCGGCGCTGCCCATTTCGAACACGCCGGCGTCTACGGGTTTACCGTTGACGATGCTCCACAGTTGGTACTGCTGATCGGCGGCGGGCTCGGGGAGGTTATGAACGGTGAGGAGAACTTCCTGTGTTTTCTGGTTCCAGTAAACGGTGGCGAGCAGGCCGGGCCTGGTGGGCGTAACCGTGTACATGTTGACCGTTTTCATGTTGCGGATAGTGGTGAGCATGGTCTGGCTTTCCTCCATCCGGGTTTGGAAGGTTTTGTTTTCGGCGAGCATGGTCTCCTTTTCGAGGACGATCGCTTCGTACTTCGCTTTCCATTCGTTCTGCTGGCCGGATTGCTGGAAGATGTAATATCCGCAACCGATGAGCCCGGCGATGGCGGCGGCGGCCACTACCCTCCATGCGGGATGCACGAGTTGCAGGGGCTTGCGCTCACGGGGAACTTCGGCCTCATAGGCGTATGCGGGCACGGGGCCTGCGGCCATGACGTCTACCATTTCGGCAGACTGGTCATTATTGATGAGGAGGAATAATTTATCTTTTTCAGTGGGCGGCGGCGGAACGCTCTGCATTTCGACATACCGTTCCATATCGAGCTGAACCGCGTCTACGGCGGCTTTCAGCTCCGGCGACTGGGCCATGGCGCTGTGCAGGTCCCGAACCTCAGGGTCGGTGGCCAGCCCGGCGACGTAGCTTTCAATGATACCGGATGATATGTAACGTTGAACGTCCACTTTGCTATTTACTGATTACAACTGTTTTAAAATGTTGCGCAACTGGATAATGGCGTTGCGCATCCGTGTCTTCACCGTTCCCAATGGAATATCCAGCAACCTGGCGATTTCTTCCTGGGTGCACCCCTTGTAGTAGGCAAGATCAATAATCGTCCGCTGTTCTTTGCTCAGCTTTTCCAGCACCTTGGTGAGGCCAAGATGATCCACGGATGGATGAACTGCAAGCTGACTTGTTTGTAGATATACGTCATTCGTGAGTTCATGGATTTTTTGATCCAGCTTGTGGGCTTTGGAACGGAGTGTGTCTATGGCGGTATTGCGGGCTATATTGAGCATCCAGGTAAACAGACGCCCCTTCTCTGTGTCGTATTTTTCTATCCCCCGCCAGATTTTTAAGAATACTTCCTGCAATACATCACTGGCAGCATTTTCATCATTGAGCACTTTCAGCACCACACCATACAGCGCAGGCGAATAGTGATCGTACAGGTACCCGAATATCTGCTGGTCTCTCGCGCGGAGGCCTTGCACCAGTTCGATTTCGGTATATGTATTAGAGGTTCCCAAGTGTTGGATTCGGAAATAGTGGCCCTAAAATAATAAAAATTATTACAATATCAATTAATCAGGCATAAATATATTTTTTAATGCCTTTTCTTGAAGGGATTATTTGGGGAAGATCATCTTATAATCCACACGGATCTTTCCTTTGGAAATATCGTCGAGGCGGCTTTTGATGAGGCGCTTCTTCAGCGGTTTCAGGTAATCGATGAACAGTTTGCCCTCGATGTGGTCGTATTCATGGAAAATCACCCGGGCCGTTACGCCATGGAAGGTTTGCTCGTGCGGCTGGAAGTTTTCGTCTACATACCGCAGCGTCACTTTTTCGGGACGGTACACATCTTCCCGCACTTTCGGGATGCTGAGGCATCCTTCGTTATACGCCCAATCGTCGCCATCGGTATCAACGATGTGCGCGTTGATGAACACCTGCTTCACACCCTTATCACCCGGAAAATCGTTCTGCTCGTCTTCCTCCAGGTTATCGATGATCTGCTTGCTGTCGATCACGAACAGGCGGATCGGCTTGTTGATCTGCGGCGCAGCCAGGCCCACCCCGTTGGAGGCGTACATGGTTTCCCACATATTATCGATCAATTGCGGCAGATTCGGGTAATCGGGCGTGATGTCCGGACAAACTTCCCGGAGCACGGCAGCTCCATAGGCTACGATTGGTAATATCATTGTTAATGCTAATCTGTTGGAAAATGCAAATTTACGAAAATTCCGGTCATCCGTTGAACTGAAGGTATTCCTGCAGCAGGATCGTGGCGCTGATCTCGTCTACAAGTCCCTTCTGCTGGCGGTCTTTCTTCTTCAACCCGCTGTCCAGCATACTCTGGAAAGCCATTTTGGAAGTGAATCGCTCATCCATCTGCTTAAGAGGCATTTCCGGGAAGTGCTTTTTCAGGATGCGGATGCACTCCTGCACCAGGGCCGTCGCGTCTGTCGCGGAACCGTCCAGGTTGCGGGGCATACCGATGATGATCAGCTCCACCGCTTCCCCAGCGAAATACTTCTTTAAATAAGGAATCAGCTCATGCGAAGGCACCATCCCCAACCCGGTGGCGATCATCTTCAAAGGGTCGGTCACCGCCAGTCCCGTACGTTTCTTGCCATAATCGATGGCCATTATTCTCGGCATTCGTCAGTTTTTGAAAATAAACATATCGGCGATGGCGAACACGGCGTATACGACGCTCGCGATCCCGTTGGAAGTCATGAAAGCGATGTTCACCCGGCTCAGATCGTCGGGTTTCACCAGTTTATGCTGCGTGATCAGCATGCCGATGAATACGGCCGCCCCGATCCAGTACACCCAGTGGAACCCGCCCATGAGCCCGATGGCGATGGCCAGCGCCGCCGTGATGACGTGCAGCACTTCCGAAAACCGGAGCGCACCGGGCTTGCCCAGCCATGCGGGAATGCTGTGCAACTGCTGCGAACGGTCGAAATCTTCGTCCTGCAGGCTATATATAATGTCGAACCCGCTCACCCAGCAAAGCACCATCACGCTCAGGAGCACCGGCAGCAGGCTGAAATAACCCGTTACCGCGAGGAAAGCCCCGATGGGCGCGAGCGACAGCCCCACACCGAGCACCAGGTGGCAAAGCGGCGTGAAGCGTTTGGTATAGCTGTATCCCAACACCACGATAATGGCTACCGGCGACAGGAAAAAGCAGAGCAGGTTAATGAACCAGGTGGTAGCCATGAACAGGACCACGTTGCCGATAATGAAATACAGCGCGTTGCCGGGGCTGATGATGCCCGCGGGGATCTCGCGCTTGGCGGTGCGGGGGTTGCGGCGGTCGATTTCCGCGTCGAGCCAGCGGTTGAACGCCATGGCGGCGCTTCTCGCAAAAACCATACAAAGTACCACCAGCCCGAAAAGCTTCAGACTGAAGGGCTCCCCTGCCCAGGTGACCGCCAGGAAAAAGCCGGTCAGCGCGAAAGGCATGGCGAAAATGGTGTGGCTGAATTTAACGAGCGACAGGTAATTCCGGATAGTCTGAGATGCCATGGTCTATTGAGCTTTGGTCAGTTTACAAAAAAGGTCCCAGATAACGATCCCCGTGCTGACGGAGATGTTGAGGGAATGTTTCATCCCGAGCTGCGGGATTTCGATACAGCCATCGGCCAGTTGCATCACGGCCGGGTCAACCCCGCTCACTTCGTTCCCGAAAACCAGCGCCAGTGGCTTGTCTGCCGGCTGAAAACCATCGAGCATCACGCTGCTGGCGGCCTGTTCGATGGCGATGATGGCGAAACCCTCGGCCTTGAGGGCTTCCACGGCTTCCACGGTAGAAGCGAAATACTGCCATTCAACCGTATCGGTGGCGCCCAGCGCGGTTTTCTGAATGTCGCGGTGCGGGGGAACGGGCGTGTACCCGCACAGGGCGACGCCCTGGAGAAGGAACGCGTCGGCCGTCCGGAACACGGAACCTACGTTGTGCATGCTTCGTACATTATCCAATACCACTACGAGCGGCGTCTTGTCTGCCGCCTTGAATTCCGCGACCGATTTCCGGCCAAGCTCGTCCATTTGTAACTTCCGCATGCCGCAAAGATACTTCAAGGGGGCATATTGCCCTCATTTTTTCCACCGTCCATCGCCCTTCGCCTCCGGCGCCCTATATTTGCCGCATGGCTAAAAGCAAAACGGAAGAAACGCCCCTGATGCAGCAGCACAACGCCATCAAAGCCCGGTATCCGGATGCCGTGCTGCTTTTCAGGGTGGGAGATTTTTATGAAACGTTCAACCAGGACGCCGTTATCGCGTCGAAAGTACTCGGTATCGTGCTCACCAAAAGGGCCAACGGCTCCGCTTCGTTCGTGGACCTGGCCGGTTTCCCGCACCATTCGCTGGACTCCTACCTCCACAAACTCGTAAAAGCCGGGCATCGCGTGGCGGTGTGCGACCAGCTGGAAGACCCGAAAACCGTGAAGGGCATCGTGAAGCGCGGGGTGACCGAAATGGTGACGCCCGGCGTGGCCGTCAACGATAAAATCCTCGAAAACAGCCAGAACAACTTCCTGGCCGCCGTTCATTTCGGGGGAGACGTGACCGGCGTGGCTTTCCTCGATATTTCCACCGGCGAGTTCTACATCGCGCAGGGCAGCCTTGAATATATCGACAAATTGCTGCAATCGTTCCGCCCCGCAGAAGTCATCTTCGCGCGGCAACAGCAGAAGCATTTCCGGCAAACGTTCGGGTCGAGGTTTTATACCTATAACCTCGACGAGTGGATTTTCACGGGCACCTACGCCCGCGAGATCCTGCTCAAGCATTTCGAAACGCATAACCTGAAAGGGTTCGGTGTGGAGGAACTGGGTGAAGCGATCATCGCCGCAGGCGCCACCATGCATTATCTCAAAGACACTGAGCATCCCAACCTGCAGCATATTACCAGCTTGCAGCGCATCGACCAGGATGATTTCCTGTGGATGGACCGCTTTACCATCCGCAACCTCGAGCTGCTGCAAAGCACCGTGGAGCAAGGGAAATCGCTCATCGGCACGCTCGACCATACGCTTACGCCCATGGGCGCGCGCCTGCTCAAACGCTGGATCGTGTTCCCCCTTCGCGACATTCAGAAGATCAACGAAAGGCTCGATGCCGTGGAAACCCTCATCCGCGAAACCGACCTCACCCATAAATTACAACTGCACCTCCGCAACGTGGGCGACCTCGAAAGGCTGGTGTCCAAAATCCCGCTCCGCAAGATCAATCCGCGCGAAGTGATGCAGCTGGCCAGGGCGCTGAAAGAAGTGGAAGACGTTTCCGCCCTCCTCGGCGACGTGCAAGACCCCATGCTGCGGCAGTTACAGGAACAGCTCGATCCCTGCAGGCCTATCCTGGACAGGATTTTGCAGCAGATTTCCGATAACCCGCCCGTGCTGGCTAACAAAGGCGGCGTGATCCGCGAAGGGGTAGACGCTACGCTCGACGATCTCCGCGCCATCGCCTCCAGCGGCAAGGAATACCTGCTCCGCATCCAGCAGCAGGAATCCGAGGCAACGGGGATCCCTTCCCTCAAAGTGGCGTTCAACAACGTGTTCGGGTATTATCTCGAAGTGACCAACACGCACAAGAACAAGGTGCCCGACAACTGGATCCGCAAGCAAACCCTCGCCAACGCCGAACGTTACATCACGCCGGAGCTGAAGGAATATGAAGAGAAAATCGTAGGCGCGGAAGATAAGATCATGGCGCTGGAAATACAGCTGTACGATGCGCTGATCCTCGCCCTGCAGGAATTCATCGTGCCCGTGCAGCGCAACGCACAGGCCCTTGCGCGGCTCGACTGCCTCCATTGCTTCGCGCATAACGCCGTGCAGTTCAAATACCGCCGGCCGGTGGTGAACGACGGTTTCCAGCTGAACATTACCGAAGGCCGCCACCCCGTGATCGAACAGGGATTGCCGCCGGGGGAAAGCTACGTCAACAACGATCTGTTGCTCGATCACGAGCAGCAGCAGGTGATCATCCTCACCGGGCCCAACATGTCGGGTAAATCGGCATTGCTGCGGCAAACGGCGCTCATCACGCTCATGGCGCACATGGGCAGTTTCGTGCCTGCCAGCGCGGCGGAAATCGGGCTGACCGACAAAATATTCACCCGCGTCGGCGCGAGCGACAATCTCAGCGGCGGGGAATCGACCTTCATGGTGGAGATGAACGAAACGGCGAGCATCATCAACAACATTTCGCCGCGCAGCCTCATCATCCTCGACGAGATCGGCCGGGGAACGAGCACCTACGACGGGATTTCCATCGCCTGGAGCATCGTGGAGTACCTGCACGATATGACGGAACACCGTCCCAAAACCCTTTTCGCCACGCACTACCACGAACTGAACGAACTGGAGAACACGCATTCCCGCGTGAAAAACTTCCATATCACCAATAAAGAAGTCGGCAACAAGATCATCTTCCTCCGGAAACTGGCGCCGGGCGGCAGCAGCCAAAGCTTCGGTATCCACGTGGCCCGTATCGCCGGGATGCCGCCACAGCTCATCAAGCGGGCAAATGAAATCCTCTCCCAGCTGGAAAGCCAGCATATCGAGGCGCCCATGGAGCAGATCGCCGCGCCGGTGCAGAAGATGCAGCTCAGCATTTTCGATTCGCACAGCGATACGTTCAAGGCCATCCGTGAAAAGCTCAGCGAGATGGACATCAACCGCCTCACGCCCGTGCAGGCTTTGATGAAACTGAGCGAGATCAAGGACATGCTGCAATAATCCTTTTCGACCGAACGCATAAAGGGGCGACTAAGAAATTAGTCGCCCCTTGCTTTTTGAACGGCAGCTGTAATAATTCCGGCCGTACCTTAAAAAAGCAGGGGCCGGCTTTTCAGCCGGCCCCTGTATGCATTGTCTACAATTCACTTATCTTATTCGTAGTTGTAATTGTCCCAATACGGTTTAACGCCTCTCAGTGCGGTAGGCACCCAGAATATCGGGGTGGTGAAGTTATCCTGGCTCTTAACGGTAGCGTAGTTGTCAGGATTGGTCTGCTGCTCTGAAGTAGGATATCTCAAACGTTCCGGGAGCGGCTTCATCACTTTGGCGTTGAAGGTCATGGGCTCCAGTTTGGGATGGCGCGTCCTTCTCAATTCTGCCCATAATTCGTAAGGGCACATGAGGTTCAGGTGGATATACTTCTGCTGCATGATCAATTCCATCTTATCCTCTACGTTCCCTCTGCTGTTGAACCTGGTAACAATGGAGTCAGCAAAGGTACCGATAACAGCTGCGGAAGGTTTGGCAGGATGCATAATCGGATTTCCTGCGGCAAAGGGGCTGTTCTTGTTCAGCGTATACCAGAAATCCGTGGAATGGCTGATCGCGTCTTTAATATGCTCTGCGGCCGTTTTCCCGGTTGCGCCGAGATTTTTGAGGGCCACTTCCGATAACAACAGGTCCGTTTCCGCCAACGACATCATATACACCGGAAATGTTTCGTTACGTGCAAACGTAGCGAGGCTATACATGGAACGGGAGTTCTGTTTCAAGTGCTCGGCCAATTCGCCATACGGGCCGCCGGTATAATACCTTTCGCCGGCAACATAGGCAGCTTTCTGGCCATCAGCGTTCATGTTTACGCCACGATAGTCCAATATAGCCGGAATGGCAGTAAATTCGCTGAACTTCGTAGGCATTGCCAGAACGGGCAGCCGCGGGTCGTCGATACCCGGCTCGTAACGGGGATTGTTCCGGCTAATCCTCCGCATGATAATATCGGGGATGAATGTGGCGGGCCAGCCTTCGCTGATACCGCGGATCCATTCGCCGCCACCATTGCCCATCAAAGCATATGGCATGGCCCATACCTGGTCTGCCGTGGGAAGATTTTTCTTGGAAAGTACATCCTGGATATGCCCTTTGGCAAACGCTTCCTCAACTCCTGAAATCCTTACTGCAAATTTCAGCCGGATGGCATTGATGTATTGCACCCATGCGTTTACATCGCCACGGAACGCAATATCCTGTGTATTGAATACTGCTTTCGCGGATACGGACATTTTATCATATTCCCCGGGCAGCTCATTTGATATTTTTTTCAGCTCATCCAACACGCTTTTATAGATTTCCTTCGGATCGTCATATTTGGGGAAAAACAGCCTGTCTTTGCCCTTGAACGCTTCCGAGTAGGGAATACCATTATAAAAGTCAACCGCCAGCAACGCCGCATAATCCTTCATCACGGTTGTAAGCGAGTAGTAGATCTTGTTATCGTCCAGCTCGGCGCCAGTTACCGTTGCGATATTGTCTTTAATAACGGCCCACGCGTTTACGCTGCCGTAGAAGGCGCCCAGCCTGTTCTGCCAAAGCTGGTTTTCGGAACCGAAGGCCGTAGTGCCGGTAAGGTCGTCGAAAGTCGAGAACCAGGCGTACCGGTCGGTAATATAGCGCTGACATACCTGTGAGTAACCGGCAACGCCCATCGAACCGGTGCCAGCCAGCTCCCACCACCATTCGCCATAATCCTGCACATACAGCTTCCAGGAGTAGAGGGTTTTGGTGAACATCCCGGCAAACAGGTTACCGGTTTTGTCATAGTTTTCCGGGTTGGGGAATTCTTTTTCAAGCGACTTCTTGCAAGACGAAAGCGCTATTGAAAATGCAATTATCCCTATGATTATCTTTTTCATGATTTTCCTTTTGAAGCTTTTTAGAAACTAACATTTACACCGAAACTGAAGGACCTGATAGAGGGATAGAATGAATTCTCGATATATCCCTGTGCACCCAAAGCTCCTTCCGGATCTACGTTGGGCAAGGTCTTATAAATATATCCCAGGTTTCTTGCTGCAGCAGTCAGCGAAAGTTTCTGCAACTTCAGCATATTCGAAACTCTCTTGGGCAGTGCGTATTCGAGGGAAAGCTCGCGCAGTTTGATGTAATCGTTTTTGAACAGGCGGTCCGGAGGCCAGGAAGTGCCAAGGTCGTTGATATAGGTCTGGTAGTAAGACGGAGCGCTGATGATGCGATCGTTCTTTTCAAAAGTGGTAGAACCGCCCGTAGTCACTTCCTTCATGCCATCCAGCACGATACCGTCGTGGTAAACGATACCATCGCGTGCATTACCGGGAGCCGGTTTATTGTGTTCCCATTTCACATTGGCGCCGGAAGTATTATCTACGTAATAGGCCAATCCACCGGATGCTTCATCCCTGCCGGCAACCGATGCCTTGATCACGCCCGTACCCATGAGGTAGTTGTTAGTGTAGGAGAAGATGGTGCCACCGAATTTGTAATCGATGCCGATATGGAAATTGAAGCCTTTAAACGAGAAGTCGCTGTACAAACCGCCAAACACTTTGGGGTTTACGTTCCTGCCGGTGTTGGTCACCTGATCGCTCAGTGCATACAAACCATTTTCGCCAACGATCTTGTTGCCATCGGGTGTGCGTTTGTAGTCATACGCACGGATTTCACCTATGCGCTCCCCTTCTTTTGCCCAAACCTGGAACCCGGAGTTGCCGTCAATGTATTTCTGGGTAATGCCGGGATACAGCTTCTTAACCTTGGAAAACTGGTTAGCAGCCGTAAAAGTCAAATCCCAGCGGTATTTCGAGGTAGCGAGCGGTGCTCCTTTGATCAAGAGCTCGAGGCCCCAGTTTTTCACGTTACCGGTATTGATTTTTGCCGAGGTGTAGCCGGTTGCCGGTGTGATCGGCTGTTGTACGATCTGATCGTACACATTGTTGGTGTAGAAAGAGAAGTCGATCTCAACACGGCTTCTGTCAAACCATCTTGTATTGAAGCCCATTTCAAATTCACGCTTCCGGAAGGGTTTCAAAGGCTCCAGGAAGAGTGCCGAAGGAGGCGTTACGGAAGTAGGCCCATAACCGTAGGGAAGCTGGCCCACGCTGTATGCATCGTTGGCGAAATACCTGTTGCCAACCGCTGTGGTAGGCCCACCACCTACGTCTGCCCATGCGAAACGGAGCTTACCGTATTGGAGGTAGGGAACTTTAAAGTCGTTCGAGAAATTATAGGTGAGCGACACGCCCGGGTAGAAGTAAGAGTAGTTTGGTGCCTGCAGCGTGGAGTTCCAGTCGTTCCTTGCCTGCAATTCCAGGTAGAACGTTTCTCTCCAGGAAAGCGTTGCAGAGCCTAATGCGCTATACAATGCGTCGGAGCCCCTGCTCAAACCGGATACTTTGCCTCTGTCGCCAGAGGTAGGCCAGAACCTTGTATCTGCGTTGCCGAGCGAAAACCAGTCGGGGAAAATCAGGCCCATATCGCCAGTGGAGGAGTACATATTGTTCTCAGACACTTTCTGATAAGCACCGCCACCGAAAGCGAAGAAACTGAAATCCTTGCTGAAGTCTTTTTCATATTTCAACAGGGCCTGGTAGTTCTGTACGGTCATGTTCCGTTTGGTCCAGCTGTACTTACCACCTACCCTTACTGGTGCCATGCGGATGATTTTATTTTCGGTAATGAAATCCGTATTGGTATAATCCAATGAAGCCTGCGCAATCATGGATATATTTTTTGTAAACTGGAGCGTAGACCGGATAGAGCTTACGAGGTGCAACTTTTTGTCCTGATCTTTATTATCATTTTGCTCCCACATGATCCCTGCAACTGCGTTAGGCCATAAACCGGGGGAGTTAGCTTGAAGCCCCCAGGGCTCCAGGTCTCTTCTAAAGCCTTCCGCGTCGTGGTAGAACGATTTCATCCAGTTATAGTCATAGTCCCTGTTCAGACCCGTTGCTACAAACTGTTGAATGTTGGGGCGACGGTTTTTCGTTTGCACGCTGTACAGGTTATTTACGAATTCAAAAGTTGCGAACGGCGAAACCTTGAAATTACCGTTAAAGCTGAAGGTATTGTTCTTCTGTGTAAACCCTGGAATTACGTCTTCGTAGGTATTGCGGGTGTAGGAAGCTCTCACGCTACCCATAGCACCGCCTCCCGAAATCGCAACGTTGGTGCGGTTCGACAATGCGGTATTAAAGAAATCGATAAAGTTATTGGGATAAGCTTTGTAAGTGCCCATGGTGCTATCGTAGAGCATCACTTTGCTGTTATCGAACCTGGGCCCGAAACTGAGGCGGTTCTTCGGAAGTACCCTTGTATTTACCCCGTTGAGCACCGTGTATTGGGTATCGCGTACCGAGGCGCCCGTTCCGAATTCATTTTGAAAATCAATGAAGGTAAACGGTTTGTCAACAGTAATCTGGTGAGACACCTGAATGCCGAGCCCTCTTGTCTGTTTCCCGTTTTTCGTAGTGATGAGCACCACGCCATTGAGCGCCTGGCTGCCGTAAAGCACGGTAGCTTTTGCGCCTTTGAGGATTTCTATCGATTCGATATCGTCGGAGTTGATGTCGTTCACGCCAGATCCGTAGTCGAAAGAGTTGAGCGGGTCATATCCCCTGCTTTCCATCGAAGTTTTTTCATCATACAGCGGCACACCATCCACTACGAACAACGGCCTTGTGTTCGTATTCGATTCCAGACCGGCAGCGCCGCGGATACGCACGTTCACACCGCCGGTGGGGCCCGACGAGGAAATGTTGATTCCCACGCCTGCGGCCTTGCCATACAAGGCGAGGAAGGGGTTCAAAGTGGCGCCGGCTTTCGTCAGGTCTTCCCCTTTGATCGTGGAGATAGCGTACCCAACGGCTTTCCGTTCCCTTTTAATGCCGAGAGCGGTTACCACCACATCGTCCAGGCCGACGGCGCTCGTTTCGATCACGACGTTCACTTCGTTGCTCTGGCCGAGCGTAATCTCCTGGGGCTTGAAGCCGATGGAGCTAAAAACCAATATGGCATTGGGTTTATCAGTGGTAATGCTGTATTTCCCGTTTGCATCGGTAGCGCCACCAGTGGAGGTACCTTTAACGAGAATCGTGACCCCAGGCACGGCTTCTCCATTTACATCGGTAACCCTTCCCGAGATTGTTCGTTTTTGCTGAGCCATCGCAATGCCCACCCAAAAACAAAATAACAGGATCATTGAGATCCGCCGTTTTGCATCTTTCATGTTGCAGTTGTTTTAGATTAGAAAGTTTAATAGCGATTTGTCTATGTTTGGTTGATTAATACATCGAAGCCCATCCGGGCCGTTCCCTTTCAAACTGATCCTGGTTGTTTCAGCTGATGTTCCAATTTGTTCACTGTCTGTATTTTGATTGATTATTCATGCATAGCAGCATTCTTTCGGGCCGAATTTAATCGACCGATGGCGTCATGTGTGATGATGCGTTCTTGTTCACCGTTGATAATTGATTGATAACTAATACAAAGTAGCAATTGGCAGGCCTATACTTGTTCACCGGGATGCGATAACGCCCAACGATGCCGACCGCTGTTACGATCAACACGACTGTCTGTTACTGCATCAAAACCCATTCTTCGGGACCTTCTTGTTCACTGATACTGAATGTATAGGGGATGCCAAATCTGCCCGTTGTCAATTGTTCATCTGTTTTTGATTTAAAGCCCCATCTGCGGGCGTGCTCCGTTCACTGATCCTGGTTGTATCTGGTAGCCCTATTACTACATCATAGCCCAATCTGCGGGCGTGCTCCTTTCACTGATTCTGGTTGTATTTGGGATGCCAATTCTATCTGTCGTCAATTGTCCATCTATAATTTTAGTTGCCTCTACTTCTTCCAAGCCTTCTTTCGGCTTTTTCCTTTCGTCTGATTCTGGTTGTAAAAAATATATTAATATTCGTTCACTATTATTATTCGACTACATATTGCTTCTCTATAATGCTTTCGCCGGGAATTTTACCTTCCCGCCTGACGATGTTCGCGCGGGTGATCATACCAACACGCGGTCCACCTTATTTTTCACCGGTTGCCTGTCAAAATTTTCAATGACCAACGCCGCTGCACCGATCAGTTCTGCGCGTTGATGGAATGCAGACACGGTTAATTCCGATTTGGATGCCAGCCGCGGTATGCAATAATGGTTAATTGCCTGCTGTACCGGCGCCAGCCAGAGTTTGCCCGCTGAAGCCCCCCGGCCGCTCAGTACGATCAATTCGGGATTGAGCACATGAATGAGGATGGCAATCCCCTTTCCGATGTTATAGCCGGCTTCCGAAAGCAGTTCTACAGCGAAGGTATCGCCCTGAATAGCTGCATTGATAATTGCATGGCAGGCTTCCTCAATATCTTCAGGCAAGGCTTCCATGGTAGAAACGCGCCCTTTTTTCAATCCTTCCACTGCCTTTTCGATGACTACCAGCATGGATGCTTCGGTTTCCAGGCAACCACTTTTGCCGCAGGCGCACAATTTATTATTAACGAAAAGCGGGATATGGCTGAACTCCCCGGCAAACCCCGTGCATCCACGGAACAAAACGCCATTCAAAACGAGCCCCAGGCCTATCCCCCAGTTAATATTGATCACCATTACGTCGTTCCGGCCCCGGGCCGCGCCCAGCCTGAATTCCGCCAATGCGATCAGACTGGAGTCGTTGTCTATGTGGACCGGTATCCCTACCCGCTTCTCCAAAAAATCGACGATGCTGGTCTGGGTTTCCAGGAAGGAATAGTTGATCCCTTTGGAGACGTCCACAAAACCAGGCATCCCGATGCCCATCCCAATGATTTTATCGCGGGCGATCGTCGAATTGTCGATGAACCGGTTCAGCTGATTGGCCAATGTTTCCAGCACATCCGGATTCTTCGCCAACGGCAGCCCGATTTTTTCGGTGCAGATAATATCGCAATTCTGCATATCGATGACGGCCATGCGCGTCACCAACTGGTCCATCGCCACCGATACCACATACATCTTGCCCGGTTTTAGGGCATATATCTGTGGCCGCCTGCCGCCGGAAGAAGGTGCATATCCCTTTTCCTCCACCAGCCCCTCATTCACCAGTTCACCCAACAGGCGGACCGTCACGGGCATGCTTTTATCTATCCGCGAACTGATCTCCGTACCAGACAAGGCATTGCCGAAGCAGAGCTCCTTCAAAATCCTTTGTTTGTACAGGTCAGTTTTGCTTAACATTAACTTAAAGGTAAAAAGAAATGGAATAAATAACAATTGTCTGAAGAAAAATCGCAAAAGTTAATACTACTTCCTAAAAATATCACAAAGTCCAACTAGAAAAGAATAAGTTGCCGGCACTTCCGTACCTATAATTATAAAGTATTGTAGCTGAAGTCGCTAAAGCAAACGGCGAATATCCGGCCGGCGGCGCAACAGGATAAGCTGAACACCACCGTTATATTAAATAAAATTACAGTACATCATGACAAACAAAAGGGGCCGACCAAAATAAATTGGTCAGCCCCCTTTTATCATTATTAACTGTGGCTATTTTTTATCCCACCAAACACGGCCGGTGATTTCTTCCACGGCGGTGCCATATTCGCCGCCGGCGATCATTTCCTGCACGGCTGCGTTGTAGTTCGGGCGGTTGAGCGTCTGCGGCACCGGGAGGGCCCAGCGGCGCGGGGTTTCACGGGTGGTTCCGTCTGCCACGAACGCTTCGCGGTTCAGGATGCCGCCCACTTTGGGATACCCCAGGCGTTTCCAGCTGCCCCAGGCTTCCCAGGGTTGCTTGAAGTGGTTCAGGTATTGCTGGATGCCGATTTTCTCGAGCAGCACTTCCGTAGTACCTGTGAATGCCACGTTCGGTTTGGCAAGGTAGGCATCGATATCCGCTTCGTTGATGGCCGCGAATTCCACGATGTTCGCGTCTTTGCCCATTTGCTCATAAGCACGGATGGAAGCTTTCACTCCTTTCACGTACCAGGCCTGCGCATCTTCGGTGGAGATACCACGCACCGACAGCTCGGATATCAGGAAGCACATTTCGGCGTAGGAAGCGATCGGCTGCGTGTAACGGCCGTCGCCAGCGCCATCCGAACCGAGGTCGAACAGGCGGTTCTGGTAAGTGGAGAGCGTATCGTAGTTAACGGTTAAAGAAGCCCCGTTTTCCGTGATCTGGTAGCTCTTCACACCAAACAACTTCGCGTTGGCGGGCAGCTTGGACGCATCCGGAGAAGCCGGAACACCCACGTACTGGCGGGGGTTCCAGGTGGCGGACGCAGGGAACGCGCCGCCTGCTTTCAGCCGGTTGAACACAGACTGGGTAAAGGCGTTCTTCTTGAAGAAGAGTGCCAGGCGCGGATCGGCGTTATCGTACAGGTAATTCACGACGGCCTGGCCACCGCGGGTAGCGAAGCCCTGCGCATTCCAGTTACCGCCACGGGCGAAGTTCTGGTTACCGGAAATGAATTTCCATTCTTCCGCGTTACCGGCGAAAAGGCCTGCAGGGCTGGCCAGTACTTCGGCCACGATCTGACGGGTCTTCTGCTGGTCGCGCTCCAGGAGGCGCATGGCGATTTTGAGGCGCAGCACGTTGGCGGCTTTTGCCCATTTCGCAGCGTCTCCGCCATAGAACACGTCGGCATTACCGAAGCTGATCTGTCCGGCGGCGGGCGTTGTCAGCGCGGCGATCGCGCCTTTGAGCTCGGCATCGAACTGTGCGTACAGTGCAGCCTGGTTATCGTATTTCGGCGTGAAGTTCTGATCGGTGCGGGCGCCCATGGCCTCGGAGTAGGGAATGCTGCCATTCACGTCTGTCGTGCGCCAGGCGCCCCATACCTTGTGTACGGTGGCGATAGCGGCGATGTGCGCGTAGCGGGCCCTTTCTTCCCCCGCCATGGCATTTACCTGGCGCTGGATATCGGCCAGGTTGCGGCCGAAGTCGTTATAGAACGCAGAGTAAAACCCGTTTACGTTGGAAACCAGGTTGAAAATGGAAGCCGGGTTACCGTTCGGGTAAGATACGGTGAACTGCATCCAGGGCATGATGTATGAATAGTTATCGTAGAACCACTCGAAATCGCGGTCTACCATCGTTTTTTGTGTCAGCGTGATGAGTTGCTCCGGCTTCATGTCTTTGCTGATTTCCGGGCTCGTGTTCATCTCGGCAAAGTCGCGGGTGCAGGCGGAAGCGAAAGTAGCCAGTGCCAGCGCACCCATTCCGAATTTATGCATTGCTTTCATGATAATCTTTCGTTTTTGATGTTAGAAACCAACCTGAACGGTGAACGCCATATTCCGCACGAACGGCGTACCGCCATATTCTGAGAATGCGGAGGTGGCGTTGTTACGGATGCCTTCGGGATTAATGTTGTCGGGCAGATTGTTGAACAGGTAGCCGAGGTTACGGCCAACCAGCATCACGCGGAGCTTGCTCAGTTTCAGTTTGCTGGTGATGGAAGAAGGCATGTTGTAGCCTACGGATACTTCGCGGAGCGCCACATACGTTGCGTCGAACACGGAAGCCTCGCGGATACCGATACCCCAGTCGCCGATCATGGAATAATAGTTGAAGGGGCTCATGGCGGTCACATATCCTTTGTTATATGCGTCGCGGTAAGTCATGCCGCTCAGGTCTACTTCATTTCCGTTAACCGTACGCTTGGTGCCGTTCTCGAACACACCATCAGGGATCATGCCATCGTTACGCTGGCGGCCCTCTGCGTCTGTCCAGGCAAGACCACCGCTGGCGGCGTCGCGGCCGGGCAGGGTGCTTTCCAGGGTACCGCGGCCGGTGCCGTACTGGTGCGAAGCGGAGAAGATATCGCCGCCGATGCGCGCCTGGATGAGGAATCCGAGGCTCCAGTTCTTGTAGGTAAAGTTATTGTTCAGGCCGAGGTTGAAATCCGGCGTGATATTACCTACGGATGCGAACCCGCGTTTGAAGGAAGTTCCGCCGTTGTTGATAACGGGCAGACCGGTTTTGGGATCACGAACGTACGCGTAGTCGGTCACCAGTTCACCATAAGCTTTGCCTACCTGCGCGATGGCGCGAACGTCCTGGTCGCTGCTCAGCTCGTAAGTGCTGATGGCGGGGTCGAGCTTGATGATGGTATTGATGTTGCGGCTACCGTTCAGCGTGAGGTCCCATCCGAAATTCTTCCCTTCGATGGGGCGTGCGTTGATCGCCACCTCGATCCCCCTGTTACGGAAGTGACCGGCGTTGATGATCTTGCGTTTCACACCGGATTCGTAGGGAACGTCGAGCTGGATGATCTGGTCTTTAATGTCTGCCTGGTAAACGGCAACGTCCAGGCCCAGGCGGTTGTTCAGGAAACGAACGTCTGCACCGAATTCGAAGTTACCCGCCATGGAAGGCTTCAGGTTCTGGTTCGGCAGCAGGTCGGGCTGGAAAATGTTGTTGATGGGCAGGTTGGCCTGGCCGGCACCGTTCCAGATAGAGCCGGTCACATAACCGGTGTTGTTCAGGAACGGATCGAGGTCGCCACCCACATAAGCATAGCTCGCACGGAGTTTACCATAAGTAACCCAGGAGGGCATGCTTTGCTTGAAAGTTTCGGTGAATTCCCACGCTGCGCTCACGGAGGGGTACAGGTAAGAATTGTCGCCGGAACCATTGGGATAGGTCAGTGCGCTGGACCAGTCGTTACGCGCCGTTACGTCCAGGAAGTAAGCGTTCTTGTAGGAAACGCTGGCGGCGGCAAACAACGAATTGATGCGTTTGCGGCCCAAAGCGTAGTAGTTGGAATTTACCGTTCCCACGCTGTTCTTCATGTCGTAGAGACCGGGGGTACGAAGACCGTCGCGGGTGTTCATATCCCATTTATTGCCGATCCCGGAGTTCCACATTTCTGCGCCTACGTTTACGTTGGCCGTCCAGTCTTTGTTGCGGATTTTCGGGGAGATCATGGCGATACCGGTGAGGGTATACTGCGTTTTGTTCTGCCCGGCGGTGGCGAACATACCGCGGGAACCGCCAAAGTTGGGGCCCCAGCCGAGCTGGCGGCGGTCGTCAGACAACTGTTCGTTGCTGAAGTTACCGCGAAGCACGAATTTCATCCAGTCGGTTGCAGTGATGTTGAAAGCGAGGTTACCCATGAAAAGGCTTTCCTTGCGTTTCCAGCTGTCTTCGTTCAGCGTCCACCAGTAGTCGATACCGGGATATTCACCGAGTGCGTCCAGGAGGTCGCGGCCGTTCTGGGTAGGCACTTTGTAGCGGGATTTCCAGAAGTCTACGTTATAGTTACGGGGGAACACGTAAATGAATTTACGGCCCACGTTTTCGTTGGTGTAGTCGCCACCCTGGCGGGTGGGGTTCAGCGAAGTGGAGGTGGCGTAGGATGCGCCGCCTTCAACGGAGAGGTATTTGGAAACGATGGCAGACGACTTCAGGGAAAACACATCGCGTTTGAAGCCGTTGTTGGGCATTACGCTGTTATTGTCCAGGTGGGAGTACGAAGCGCGGAAGTTCGCGTTTTCGTTCCCGCCTTCCACCGCAACGTTGGTGTTGTAGTATTTACCGGTCTGGTAAGAATTTTTCCAGTTGTTGGGTTGTGCGCTGAAGGGGGCGAATTCGCCGTTGGGCAGCTTTACGTTCTGGCCGAGCATTTCAGGGCCGTAGCTGTAGCCGCCAACCCAGTCGATCGCCTGCACGCCGCCTGCTTCCTGGCGGAAGTAGGGGTTTTGGCCGGCCCCGTATTTGTTTTGCAGGGCGATGGGCGTTCTGTACACGCTTTCCATTTGAACGGTCTGACTCACGTCTACACCAATCCCTTTGCGGGAGGTGCCTTTTTTGGTGGTGATGAGCACGGCGCCGTTGATGGCGCGGGAGCCGTAGAGTGCTGTGGCGGCGGCGCCTTTCAGTACGGTAACGGTCTCGAAATCGTCCGGGTTGAAGTTTTTCAGGACGTTACCGAAATTCACGGCATTGTCTGACGCGTCGTTCTCGAAGATGGTACCGTCGATCACGAAGATCGGCTGATCTTTCCCGTTGAGCGATTTAGCGCCGCGGAGTACGATGCGGCTGGCAGCCTGGGGGCCGCCGGCAGCGCCGGAGATGTCTACGCCGGCTACTTTACCCTGGAGGGCGGCAACCGGGTTGATGGAATTCGTTTTGGCGATTTCGGCGCCTTTGAGCTCGGTAACTGCGTAACCGAGTTTACGTTGTTCGCGCTTGAAGCCCATGGCGGTTACCACTACTTCGTTGAGCGAGCGTTGATCGTCTTTCAGCACGATGTTGAAAGAGGATGCGGAGGCGGGTACTTCCTGCTGGGCGTAGCCCATGAAGGTGAAAAGCAGCGTGGCGGAGGGCTCTACGCTGATTTTGAAGGAACCGTCGGCGGTGGTGACGGTACCGTTGGAAGTACCTTTTTCCAGGATGGTGACGCCTGGGAGTGGCGTTCCGGTGGCATCTTTAACCGAGCCGGATACTGCTTTTTTTGCTGCGCCCAGGCGTGCGGGGCGAGGCAGCATAACAGCAACGTGGCAAGCAGAAGAATTCTTCGCATAGCTTCCTTAGATTTTAATTTGTGATACTTGAATGAAAAACATTAAAAAATAGATAACCCTTATCGTCTTGAACGAAGCGATGCGGAGGTCATAACGGGTATGCGCATCCAGGCATAGCGATCATTCATGGCAATGCAATTCCATCCGGCGTGGAAGGCCGGTCTACATACGGTTGAATCGGTGGCTGATAATAAATGGAGGGTGATGGTTTCCGTTAATTGGCTTTATATCCCCTGTTCACTGTTAATGTCTAATAAATCGTTTTAGCGGATCGATCCAAATAAAACCTGTGCAGCCTTCCTCTCCCCTGGCCTGTTTTCCTTATTGATAAAACGTTTTAGCGTTTTGGCAATAAAAAAAACCTGTGGCATCCCGGGAGCACTTTTCATTTTCACGCACAGATTTGCATTCGAATTACGAACGGATGCAACTTAGTCAAAGTTGCGTTACCTCCAAAATAAAAAATTAACTTTTTTTGACGTAGCGTTAAAATTCCCATAATGTTTATGAAAATTCCATCAACGTCCGTGAATTTGACATCACTGCCAGCTACACCAGCCATCACCGTGAGGATATCTGACTGTTGAACCGGCGTTGCACCGATAACGTTACCAAACTGGAAATTATATCCCGTCCTGCAGGCGGAAAGCATCCGCCACGCCATATTTCAGCTCCCCAAAAGCAATCCTTGATCCATCATTTGCGGGAACGCCTCCCAACATAAAAAAACGCGGCCACGCAAAGCGCAGCCTGATCCATCATTTCCGGGAATACCACCCAACATAAAAAAACGCAGCCTGATGCATCATTTCCGGGAATGCCCCCCAACATAAAAAAGCGAATCCTGATCATCATTTGCGGGAACGCCTCCCAACATATAAAAGCGCAGCCACGCAAAGCGCGGCCTGATGCATCATTTCCGGGAATGCCACCCAACATAAAAAAGCGAATCCTGATCATCATTTGCGGGAACGCCTCCCAACATAAAAAAGCGCGGCCACGCAAAGCGCAGCCTGATCCATCATTTCCGGGAATACCACCCAATATAAAAAAACGCGGCCACGCAAAAGCACAGCTGACCCCATCATTTGCGGGAATGCTTCACCACATAAAAAAAGCGCGGCCCTGCAGCCGCGCTTCCCAAATAAGTTAATATATCAGATTCAGACCGTACCCGCCTTCGTGCGCTTGCGGCAGCTTTCCCGCTTCACAAGCGTTGCCGGCAGCACCACCTGGTTGATCTGGTGCTGATGCTGGTTCAGCTCGTTCATCAATACCTGCACCAGGTGCTGCGCGATCTCGTGGATAGGTTGCGACACACAGGTAATGCCCGGCGTATGCAGCCGGAAAAGGTCGTGATCGTCGAAACTGATGAGGGCCACATCCTCCCCGATTTTCCAGCCGAGGTCTTTGATGGACTCAATCCCGAATACCCCGAGGTAGTTAGTGGCGAAAAAGATGGCGTCGAGGCCAGGCACGCCCTTCATGAATTCCATGATCTGCCCTACCGCTTCTTCCTTAGTGATGGAGAAGGGGATTTTTTTGATCATTTTCCGGGGGAAGGCTGCGCCATGCGCTTTCATGGCGGCCGTAAAGCCGTTCATGCGCTCCTTCATCTGAATTTGCTCGGAAGTGGTGGTCACGTAAGCGATCTTGCGGTAACCAAGGTTCAGGAGGTATTCCGCCGCGTCGTATGCGCCCTGAAAGTTGTTCACCATCACGTAGTTGGTAGGGATCTGCGGGAGGTAACGGTCCATCAGCACCATGGGCTTCCGGCTGTTCTTCAGGATCTCGATCTCCTTGTCCAGGTTCGGCGTAGGCGTGATGATATACCCGTCTACCTGCCTGTATTCCAGCACTTCCAGCAGTCCGCGCGCCTTGTTAAGGTTATCTTCCGTACTGCCGTACAAAACCTTGTACCCGAATTTATCCGCTTCTTCCTCCACTATTTTAGCAACGTTGGCGAAGAAATGGTTGGCGATATCTTCGACGATAAGCCCTATGGTCTTGGTTTTGCCCGTCCGGAGCCCCCTTGCGAGCTGGTTCGGCTTGTATTTAAGTTTAGCAGCCAGTTTCAGGATTTTCTTGCTCACCTGTTCACTGATCCTTTTTTCCCGGCCTTTGCCGTTCAGCACGAACGACACGGTTGTAGGCGATACGCCGGCCTGTTTGGCGATATCTTTAATGGAAATCCCCTTCATGATTTGGTTGTTGCGAATGCGCTCAAACGATTTAGCATTGACAAATTACGGAAAATCCATGAAAACAAAAAAGTTCTGCGAAAATCAACTAGACTAGTATTTTTTTAACCTAATTTTCATAATTTGCCAGAATAGAAATTAAAATGGCAAAAAACCTTGCCGACTTATTCACAGGACTTTAATCATATAAGGAAGCAAACATGAAACCCATTCTCATCAAAGTGGGGGCCTTTGCCGACAATCAGATCACCATCATCGAGCGGTGCGATCCCTATTTCAACACCCCCTTCCACTTCCACCCGGAATGCGAACTGGTTTACGTAACCGAAAGCCAGGGGAAGCGGATCGTAGGCGATAGCATCGAGAGCTTCGACGTGGGCGATATGGTTTTCCTCGGTCCGAATATACCGCATGTGTGGTATAACGACGAGGCGTACCATCGCAACGACGAGTCCCTCAAAGCCCGTTCCGTCGTGATCTATTTTCCCAAAGACATCTTCGGCGACAAATTCTACGGCCTTCCGGAAACCAAAGCGTTGACAGACCTCTTCCACCGTGCCCAGCGCGGCATGAAGATCATCGGTCCCACCCAGGAAAAACTGAAAGACGAAATCCTCGCCCTCCCCCGTAAAGAAGGCCTGGAACGCATCATTTCCCTGCTGGAAATCCTCAAAACGCTGTCCGAAACGAAGGACTGCTACTACCTCGCGTCTACCGGCTATTCACATGCCTATAATGTGAAAGACAACCACAAGATCGACGAGGTGTTCAAATACGTTATGAACAACTTCTCGAAGGAAATTTCCCTGCAAGACGTTGCCAGCATCACCAACCTGTCTCCCCAGTCGTTTTGCCGCTTCTTCAAGAACCGGACTAAAAAATCGTTCGTGCAGTTCCTCAACGAGGTGCGCATCGGGCATGCCTGCAAAAGGCTTACGGAGGAAGACTGGTCTATCGCCGAAATCGCCTACAGCTGCGGATTCAAGAATCTGTCCAACTTCAACCGCTTTTTCAAGGAAATCGTCGGAAAAACACCAAAGGAATACAAGAACGAGCTTCGCCTGAAAGAAGCGCTCTAGGCCCAAATTCACTTAACACGCTATCCTTCCCTTACCTCCCTGCACACCGCCCCTCCGGGCGCGGGCGTCCTTTCTTTGCCCTGAAACCCGCCAACTAAACGTTTAAGCACATAAAAAAAGCCGGCCCGAAAGGGCCGGCCGGTCATTCTTAGATGAGCTATGTCTATTTATTGCTATGGCTTGTCCCACCAGAGGCGGGTGCCGCCGTTATCGGGGCCACCTAGTAAATTGATTGCCTTCTGCACACCTTTCGGGTTCGTTTCATACTCCGTGCTCACGAAATTCACACGGCGGATGAACGTTCCGTTGGGGATCTTTCCACCGCTGTTGTTGATCTTCACGGGGAAAAGCTTCGGGTAACCGGTGCGGCGGAATTCCGCCCAGGCCTCCTGCCCTTCCGGGAACCCGGCGATCCATTTCTGGGTGATGATCCGCTCGCGCTTGCGCTCCTTGGTTGCGCCGTCTTCCCAGGCCACGGTTATGGTACTGAGCAGGGGATCGCCGTTGGGAATGCTGTTGGCCCCATTCTTCGGATCCACATAAGGCGCGGGCTTGTTAGTGGTATTGGCGATGTAATCGTCGTACTTCGTGGCGATGCCATGCTGGTCGAACGAGGTTTTCACGCCCATCGCGTAATTGGTTTTCGCGTCGCCGGCGCCCTGCCAGCCTTCAACGGCGGCTTCGGCTTTGAGGAACCAGGCTTCCGCGGCGGTCATCAGCAGGATTTTCTTATTGGAGAAAAGGAGCTTGCTGAGGGCCGAGAAGTTCTCGTAACGCGCTTTCGTCGTCATTTCCACGCCCTGGCGGATGCCTTTGTACTGGCCCGGATATTCTTTCGATTCTTCGAAGTAGACGTTGAGCCGGGGGTCTTTCAAACCGGTCAGGTACGATTCCATGGCGGCAGACATGCGCACGTCTCCCCATCCGCTGGAAATCTCCAGCAGCGGGTGCTCGAGCGGCCGGGTGTTGATCACGAACGTTTCCTCCGCCTTCTCCAGCAATCCCAGCGGATGTTTCAGCGCCAGTTCCCCTTCGGCTTTCGCCTTGTTGGGGTCGATCTTGCTGATCCGCAACGCCAGGCGCAAACGCAGCGTGTTGGCCATCTTGCACCACAACCGGTAACTGCCGGCGTAGTCGGAAAGGTCGAACCCGGCGAAAGTGATCTCCTTCCCTTCGGTCACATATTGGCTGAAAATTTTGATCGACTCGTCCAGGTCGGCGAAGAAAGCGTAATACGCATCTTTCTGCGAATCGTAATCTACGCTCCCGTCCGGGTTAATAACGCCGTATTTGGTGTAGATGACAGGGCCGTATGCGTCGGCGACCCGGTGCATGGTAAACACTTTCAGGACTTTCATCCAGGCGTAATACTGCGGATAGTCGGTCTTCGTCAGCTTTTCGAGGTAACGGCAAACGGGCATCACCGATTGCTCGGGCGAGCCGGCATAGGTGCCGTAAGCGCAGCCCCAGAGCACCTGGTTCCAGCCGTCTACGAGGTTGTAGGTATTGTTGTTGTTGTTCAGGTTACCGAATGGATTGGGCACCGCGGTATATTGCGAAAACAGGTCGCCCATAAGGTTTTGCTGCACCTGTACCACCCACGATGGCGAGTACACGTAAATGCTGCGCTGGATTTGCCCGAGCGGTTCGCCGATGTGCATGAAGTCCTGCTTCAGCTCTTCCTCGGAAATACCGTTGGGGTTCGTATTGAGATCTTCAAAGTTCTTGGTGCAGGCGGTGGCGAACATCGCTGCTGCAACGCCGGCCAGTACCGTTTTCCGTTTGAAGATGTATTGCAATGATTTCATCGTCTGTTGATTTTATTGGTTGAATCAAAACCCGACTTTCACACTGGCGCCGAACGTACGGGTGGCGGGCATGCCGAACACGTCTACCCCCTGCAGGCGGTTGTCGCCGCCGGCGGAAACTTCCGGATCGAAGGGCGCATCGCGTTTCAGGAAGGCGAGGTTGCGGCCGATCAGCCCTACAGAAAGGTTGCGCACGGCTTTCGATTTCAGGGGAATTTTATAGCTGAGCGAAATTTCGCGCAGGCGGATGCTGGTGGCGTCGTACATATACACGTCTCCGTTACCATCCCGGCCGGCCACGTCAACGTAGTACTGGTAAGGATTGTACAACGGCTGAACGGCTTTGCCTTCGTGGTTCACCGCATCCAGCCGGATGCCGCCCTGGTCGCGCAGTTTGGCGCTTTCCTCGCTCACGCCGTAGCTGTCGAGGATGGCCTGCGTCAGGCTCATCACCTTTCCACCGAAACGCCCGTCTATCAGGAATGTCAGCGTGAAATTCTTATAATCGAATTTGTTGTTCCATCCCAGGTTGAATTTCGGGTTGGGATTGCCGACGAAGAAAGTGCCCGTTGTATCCATGAGCTTGCCGTCCGCATCGAGCTGCAATCTTCCCTGCCCGTCGCGCTTCAGGATGCGGGGCACGAAAATATCGCCCCACTGCCCTCCTTCCCGGATGCCGGAACCGTACATGTTGGAGCCGGATTCGGTGAGCCGGAAGATGGTGGCAGACGATACGCGGTCGATGTCTGAGAGCGAAACCACCTTGTTGCGGTTCGTGGAGAAGTTGATGTTCGACGTCCAGGTGAAACCGCCCTTCTTCACGGGAACGAGCGTCAACATGGCTTCCACGCCGGTGTTGCGGATATTCCCGAGGTTGAGGTAATAGGTGGCGTAACCGGAGCCCGTTGGCGCGGGGATCTCGATGTACTGCTGGAAGTTGTTGTTATTGTAATAGGTAACGTCGATACCGATGCGGTCGTTGAAAAAGCGCGCTTCAACACCGGTTTCGAAAGAACGGTTGTCTTCCGGCTTGATGTACTCGCCGGGATAAGGCACCCGCGAGTTGAAGCTCAGCTGCTTCGCACCGCCGAGGAAACGGAGGCTGTAGGTGGAAGGCCGCGTGATGTAGGCCGGCAGGTCGTTCCCCACTTTGGCGTACGAAATGCGCAGTTTCGCGAAGCTGATGGGCTCGGCCAGTTTGAACATCTCGCTCAGCACGGCCGTAAGACCGGCGGAATAATAGAAATATCCCTTGTTCATGGTCGGCGTGAACGCGAAGGTGCTCGACCAGTCGTTGCGCCCCGTCAAATCCAGGAACAGGTAATCCTTGTAACCCAGGTTGGCGCTGGCGAAGAGGGCCTGTACCTGCTTGCGCTCCAGCCCCTGCTGCACGGTGATCGACGCGGGGTCGATATTCGCCAGTTGGAAGATGTTGGGATACAGCAAGCCGTTGGCCGACCCGATGCCCGCATCGTTGAGGGTGCGCTCGCGCAGTTTGTAATCGGTGATGCTTCCGCCCACGAGGCCGGAAAGTTTCAGGTCTTTGGTGAGGTCTTTGTTGAAGTTCAGCATGAGATCGCCGTACATCTGCGTATTGAATTCGCGCTCAAACGTATAACGGCCGCGGGCCGCAGCGATACGCGTATCGGTAGAGGCATTCGCTTTCAGCTCGAACTGGTCGTACGACCGGTCGAAGTTGCCGCGCGCCTGCACCGAAAGCCAGTCTGCGATCTGGTATTTAATGGCCAGGGAGGCCATTCCGCGGGTGCGCTCTTCGTCGCGCACGTTGCGATGCAGCGTCCAGTAAGGGTTCTGGACTTCAGCTTCCCCAACTTTCCCTGCGTCGGTATTGATATTCCACCAGTTCTGCGTCATCATGTTCCGCTGCACGGAAAACACTTCGAAATTGTCTTTGTAATAGTTCCAATCCTGACCACGGGGGAAAACATACGCCGGAATGAGCGGGTTGTAGTACAAACCGCTACCAGGCCGGTTCCGCGCGTCCTGCTTGATGAAGGTCACGTTCGCATCGAGGCTGAGGCGGTCTTTGAGGAGCTTCAGCGTTTCGCGGAAGTTGAGGGTGTGGCGGTTGAACTTGCTCGTGGGGATAACGCCTTTGCTGTTCAGGTTGGAATAAGAGAAGTAGGACTGCGCGATCTCGTTGCCGCCGCTCACGGAAATCCCGTTCGTCCAGGCGCCGCCGGTGCGGAAGAATTTATCGAGATGATCGTCGAACTGTCCTTTTTCCCCCAGCTGGCCGGGCCGGCGTCGGGGGTTTTGGTTTGACCGTAGCGGAACTGCAGGTCGGGCGTGAGCATGACTTTCTCGAGGTTGTAATCGGAGGAGAAGTCGATGCGCATCCTGCCGGCGCGGCCGCGTTTGGTGGTGATGACGATTACGCCGTTGGCGGCCTGGCTGCCGTATTGTGCGGCGGCGGAAGCGCCTTTGAGGATGTTGATGGATTCGATATCGTCCGGGTTGATGTTGGAGATACCGTCGCCACCGTCGCGGCCGGGGCCGGACTGAATATCGTTCGACTGGCCGAAGGCGTTGGCGGGCTGCGAGGGGGAATAGTTGGCCATTGGCACCCCGTCGATCACGTACAGCGGCTGGTTTTCGCGGGTGGATTTGTTGCCGCGCATGATGACGCGGGCAGATCCGCCGAGGCCGGAGGCGCTGCGGTTGATGGTGACGCCGGCGGCTTTACCGGCGAGGCTGTTGATGACGTTGGCGTCTTTCACGCGGGAAAGGTCGTCGTTATTCAGCTGTTGCGTGGCGTAGGTGAGCTCCTTGGCCTTGCGCTGCACGCCGAGGGCGGTCACTACGATTTCGTTGAGTGAGCGTGTATTTTCCTGTAGAACAACATCATAGGTATCGCCGCTGCCCACGGATACTTCCTGGGCGGTGAACCCGAGGAAGCGGATAACGAGCACATCGCCGGGGTTGGCGGAGAGGGAGAAATCTCCCTGGCCGTCGGTCTGCGTGCCTTTGTTGGTGCCTTTTATCACAACGGTGACCCCGGGCAGCGGGTTACCGTTGGCGTCCTTTACCTTTCCGCGGATCTCCTTGTCCGCGCGGGCGGCATCGCCCGTTTTGTCCGTAACGGCCGTTGAGCTGCCGCCTGCGGGGGCCTCAAGGTTTACGATAATCTTATTGTTTTTTCTCGTAAATTTCAGTCCGGTTTGTTCCGTGAGCTGAGCGAGCACCTCTTCCAAAGGCAGCTTCACGCAGTTCAGGTTGATCTTCTTCTTCAGGTTCAGATCGGATTTGTCGTAATGGAAACTGAGACCTGTCTTGGCGGCAATTTCAGTAAACACCTCCTCCATGTTCTTGTTCTTGACCTGGATGGTGATACTGATGTTTCGGGGTTCCTGCGACTCGGCACGAGCACTGGCGGTGTAAGGAGCCGCCAGTGCGATGGCCATCGCAAGCCCTGCCATCAACACAAGGTGTAGGCATTTTTTCATACATCTAGTTTTTGCGGGTAAGGAAAATTGTGTCGTTCTTCAGTTCGTAGCTGATGTTTTTGATTTGACAAATTGTTTCGATAATCTCCTGCAGGCTCTCGTCCCTGAAAGAGCCGGAGTAGTTCCAGTCCATATTCCCCGATTCGTTCACCATCGTTACATTATACCTGTTCTCCAGTTCCGTGGCCACTTCGTTGTAGGAAGCGTCCCTGAAGTTGAGGATGCCGTGTTTCCAACCCACGATATCGTCTTCCTGGTGGAAGTTGGACTTGGCAACTGCTAACGACTGGCAGTCGAAGCTGAGTTGCTCGCTCGGCAGCAGGATCACCGTTTCCTGGCGCTCTGCGTGGTCCACTTTCACCTTGCCCGTCAGCAACGCAACGGTGATGCGCTGCTCGCGGGAATATGCGCGGATGTTGAAGGATGTGCCCAGCGCGGTGGTGGCCAGGCCACGGCTGTGCACGATGAACGGATGGCGGGGATCTTCGGCCACCTTGAAGAAAGCTTCGCCCTCTTCGAGATATATGTCGCGGTTGGCACCGCTGAAACTGACAGGATAGCGCAGCCGGGAACCGGCGTTGAGGTTGACGGTAGACCCGTCTGCCAGCACGATCTTCTCCGTTGCCCCCCTTGCCGTGGTGATTTCCACGTAACCGTTGCGCACCACGCGGTTGGTTTTGGCCGGGGCGTGATGCATCGCCAGCGGCACCGGGTTCTCAGGCCGGGCGGAGGGTGCGGGTTTATAGAGGAAAGACAGGGCGATGGCGCCGGTCATGAGCGCCGCGGCGCCCGAAATGGCCCAGGTGCGCCAGCGCCGCGGGCGGAGGGGCACCACCGGCGTTTCCGACGTGGCAACATGGTCCTGGAGGCGCATCTTCACTTCCTCCAGCTGCTCCTGCAAAAACTCCTCCTGTATCATGGCCGAACGGTGCCGGTTCACACTGGCAAACCATTGCTCGATGATACGCGCCTCCTCATCGGTGCATTTCCCCTGCGTGTACCGCTCCAGGACTTTTCGGATCTGTTCAATATCCACGGCGATTGTTTTTTAGTTGGTGATACAGGGATGTCGCACCAACAAAAAAAAGTACCATCCGGCCGGGAATTTTTAATGTAACAAGGTAAGAACGACCGCAACGGTCAGCAGATCTGTCTGCGTGTAATGGGTACGCAGTATTTTCAGGGCTTTGGAGATTTGATTCTTAACGGTTTGCTGCGATAATTCGAGCCGCGACGCGATCTGTTCGATGCTCAGGTTTTCGAACCGGCTCAACATGAAAATTTCCTTCATCTTTTCCGGCAACCGGTTGATAGCCTCAAAAACCTCTGTGGCCTTGGCTTTGTAGTCGTACGTTTCGGAGATGTTATGGGGCTGCGCGTCGAAATGCTCGATCAGTTGCTGGAGATATTTACGATAGGTAGCGTCTTTCCGGTACAGGTCGATGATCTTGTGGCGGACGCTCTGGTAGAGGTAAGACCGGAGCGAGCAGTGGATATCCAGGGCCTGGCGCTTTTCCCATAGCGTGGTAAAAAGGTCCTGCAGCACGTCTTTGCTGGTTTCCCCCTATCCGTCTTGCTGAGGATGTAGAGGTACAACGGCCTGCTGTACCGTTCGTAGATGGCATTGAACGCCCCCGCGTCGCCATTGCGCAACAGGGATAACAATTGCTCGTCTGTAAAGCTATGGTACATAAAAGATTGTGGTTGATAAAATGCGATCGATTTTGGCCAGTCCCTGATTTCTTAGCGTGTTCCTAACGTGACAATTCCGGTTAACCTCAAGGGCAAAATAGTAAATCCTCCACAATTTCAAACTTTTTTAACACCGTAAATTTTCCAGTCCCCCCTTCATGTTCTTTTTACACACTGTGATGGAAATACAAAATCTTTTAATTAAATTTGATATCAAATTGATATCATTCTAAATTAACCTCGTACCATGGAAAAAGTTTCTTCGCCGATATCCGGCTACCTCGCATTCGTCATTGCCATCCTGCTCGTCATCGGCGTAGCCGTCTGCATTTTCATCAGTGCCGACACGGGCATCGCTTCCCTGCGATTGCTGGCCGTATTACTTGGGATCGCTTTCATTTTCACCGTAAAAGGCATCATGATCGTAAACCCCAACCACGCACGGGTACTCACTTTCTTCGGGAAGTACGTAGGCAGCGTAAAACAGAACGGCCTGCTGTGGATCAATCCCTTCTTCCGCTCGCAACGCATTTCACTGCGCGCCAATAACCTGAACGGACAAACGCTGAAAGTGAACGACAAGATGGGCAACCCCATCGAGATCGCCGCCGTGATCGTCTGGCAGGTGAGCGATACGTATAAAGCGATGTTCGAAGTGGAAGGGTACCAGCAATACGTACAGATCCAGAGCGAAGCCGCGGTACGCCACCTCGCCACCAGCTGCCCTTACGATAAAATGGAAGACGAAACCGCGGAAATCACCCTCCGCGACGGTGGCGAAAAAGTGAACGACCTGCTGGAAAAAGAACTGAACGAGCGCCTCTTCGCCGCAGGCATCGTTGTCCGCGAAGCGCGCATCAGCCACCTCGCCTACGCCCCCGAGATCGCAGGCGCCATGCTCCAGCGCCAGCAAGCCACCGCCATCGTGGCCGCCCGCTCCAAAATCGTGGAAGGCGCCGTAGGCATGGTGGAAATGGCACTGGAACAACTCTCCCGCAAACAGCTCGTTACGCTCGACGAAGAGCGCAAAGCCGCCATGGTATCCAATCTTATGGTAGTGCTCTGCGGCGAGAAATCCGCTACGCCCGTTCTTAACACCGGTTCACTTTACGCATAAATCATGGCTGGGAAAGAACAGAAGAAATCATTCGTCCTCCGCCTCGACGGCAACACCTACGAAGCCCTCGAACGTTGGGCCGCCGACGAATTCCGGAGCGTCAACGGCCAGCTGGAATGGATCATCGCCCGCGCCCTCCGCGAAGCGGGCCGCGACAAGAAAAAACCGAAAGACAAAAAGGACGGGCCTGCCTGAACACCGCCCCCTTCCCATAAAAAGGCCCGCCGCATCCCACGGCGGGCCTCTTCGTTTCCCTCCCAAACCCAACTTTCCTTGAAACTTTCCGCGCTACCGCTCGTCTTTTTGGTGAAATCCATCCATTCCATCCTTAAACAAACGTCAAATGAAATCGCTCCTTCCCTTACTATGCATGCTGTTGTGCGCGTCCGCCTATGGCCAGGACAAGTACAACTACAACACTTTCAACAAATTAACACCCCTTGCAGGTTCTGATTACGTGATCGCCAGCGTGGAAAGCGTCGGCAAAATGATGGCCAGCCACGGCGATGCGCTGCTGTTCATCAATACCCGTACCGGCGAGCAAAACCGGGTAGACCTCCCGGCAGATGCATCCATCCACCGCTGGGAACATGTGAAAATGGACAGCCTGGGCATCAATCTCATACTCCTGACCGGCCGCACCGTCAATCTCGACAACAACAAAAAAGGCATCGACTGGAACGATCCCATCCAGATCATCGCCGTGTCTACCGACGGGAAGCAGAAAACGCAGCTGACGGAAGACAAATTTTTCGCGGCGCAATGGACCATCCATCCCCGCACCGGGGCGATCGTGATCACGGGATATTACGATTCCAACAACAACGGCAGATACGACAAAACCGACAAAGACGAGATCCTGGTATTCGATTTAAGGACGCTGAAACGTGTTAAGGTGTAACCCCATCGTTCACTGTATTTCATAAAAAAAGGTGCGGATTTCCGCACCTTTCCCTTTTGTATTTTTCGCCGCTACTGACGTGCCTGCTGCATGGGGTTGCCGCCGGTAGACGTGCCCCTGGCCGCGCGTTCCGAGCGAAACAGCTCGAACCGCGACGGTGTGGCCTGGCGGGGCCAGCTGTTGTTGTTTTCGTCGATATCCGCCGTTTCGCGCAAGGGATCGAGTTTCATGGAAACCACCTGTTTGTCTTTGGCGAAAACCTTGGTCACTTCCTGCTCGTTGTGGCGCCAGATGTATGCGGAGATGCGGTCTGTTTCCTTCGTACCGTCTGCGAACGTCCATTCCACGATGATGGGCATTACGTTGCCGCCGATGTTGCGGAACGTTACTTCATAGAAGTTCTTTTTGCTGTCGTACAGCTGCTTTTCCTCGGGCGTGAGGGATGCCTGCATTTGCTGCCACGCAGCGCTCTGGGCGGGCGTTACGGCGAAACGGTCCCATTTGCTGTAGAAGTCCTGCAGGCTGGTATCCTGTTCCACGACGGTTTTCATCCCTTTTTCCTTATTCCGTGTTTTGGCGATGTGCGTGTCTTCCCGGATCGCGGCGGCTTCGGCGGCTTTGTTGGTTTCAGCCGGCTCTTTGGCGTCCATCCGGTACCACTTCACATTGTCGATGGCGATATCCACCGGTTCGATGCCGAAGAACCATCCGCGCCAGAACCAGTCGAGGTCTACGGCGGAAGCATCTTCCATGGTACGGAAGAAATCGGTGGGTGTAGGATGCTTGAAAGCCCAGCGGCGCGCATATTCCCGGAAAGCATAATCGAACAGCTCGCGGCCCATGACGGTTTCGCGGAGGATGTTCAGCGCCGTGGCCGGTTTGGCATAAGCGTTGGGGCCGAACATGATGATGTTTTCGGAATTGCTCATCACGGGCTCCAGCTTGTCTTTCGGCATGCTCATATATTCCACGATGTGGTGCGCGGGGCCCCTGCGCGAGGGGAAATTGGCATCCCACTCCTGCTCCGCCATGAACTGGCAGAAGGTGTTGAGCCCTTCGTCCATCCACGTCCACTGCCGCTCGTCGGAGTTCACGATCATGGGGAAGAAGTTGTGGCCCACTTCGTGGATGATCACGCCGATCATGCCGTTCTTCGTGGATTCGCTATAGGTGCCGTCCGCTTCGGCGCGGCCGTAGTTGAAACAGATCATCGGGTATTCCATCCCGTTGGCCGCTTCCACGGAAATGGCCACCGGATAGGGATACGGAATGGTATGATTAGAATAGGAGCGCAGCGTATGCCCCACAACTTTGGTGGAATAACGGCGGTAGAGCGGATAGGCTTCGGGGCCGTAGTAGCTCATGGCCATGACGTGCTTTCCTTCGATATTCACGCCCATGGCGTCCCACACGAGGCGGCGGGAAGCTACCATGGCGAAATCGCGGACGTTGGTGGCTTCGAATATCCAGGTTTTTTTGCGGTCGGATTTATGTTTGATGGCATCCTGCGCTTCGGCGAGGGTCACGATCTCGACGGGCTCGGTGGACTTCTGCGCCTGCTGCCAGCGTTGGAACTGTGCGGGAGACAGCATTTCCTTATAGTTGCGGCATTCGCCGGTACCGCCTACCACATGGTCTGCCGGAACGGTCATTTTCACTTTGAAGTTGCCGAAGGTGAGGGCGAATTCGCCGCGGCCGGTGAACTGTTTGTTCTGCCAGCCCTGGAAGTCGGAATACACGGCGAGGCGGGGGTACCACTGCGCGATGGTGTACAGATCGTTGCCATCGGCCGCGAAATGCTCGTACCCGCCCCTTCCGCCGAGGGTCATGCGGTTGGGGACCTTGTACCACCAGTCTACCTTGAACACGATTTTTTCGCCCGGTTTGAGCGTTTGCGGCATCTCGATGCGCATCATGGTCTGGTTGATGGTATAAGGGAGCGTTTTGCCGGAGGCGTCGGTCACTTTGGTGATGTTCACCCCGTGGCCCTGTTCCATGCCCAGGAGCCGGCCGATCTCGCGGCCGCTCATCCGGTCTTTCATATTGCTGCCGTCGAAGCTGTTGTTATCCGACTTCGGGTCGTGCTCGTTTTCGTCGAGCTGCAGCCAGATGTAGGTAAGCGGATCGGGGGAATTGTTGTAGTAGGTCACGGTTTCGGAACCGTTGAGGCGGCGCTGCACTTCGTCGAGCTCCGCGGTGATGTCGTAATCCGCGCGCTGCTGCCAGTATTTCGGCCCGGGCACGCCGGAGGCGGAGCGGTACATGTTGGGATCTGCGAGCAGGTACCCCAGCTGTTCGAAGCGGTTGCCGTGGTTGGACCCCGGGTTGTTTTGCGCCATCGTTGCGAGGGGCGCGGCTACGAGGAGGCTTCCTATGATGGAACGTATGGTCATCTCGATTTATTTTTCCAGTATAATTCCGAATCTTTCAATGCTCATGACGAACGCCACCCCGAAGATAGCGGCGGAAAGGAACAGGGTCCAGTCGCGGCGGGGGGCCTTTCCCACCAGGATCACCAGCTGGGAAATCAAAAGCACGATGGTTACGATGATCAGTTGCCCGAATTCCAGGCCCAGGTTAAAGGCCAGGAGCGGTTGCAGGATATCGGTCTGCGAGCCGAGCATGCTGCGGAGGTAGTTGGAGAACCCCATCCCGTGGATCAACCCGAAAAACAGCGCGAAAAAGTAATTCCATTTCACGCGGCCCGGCTCCTTCCCGCCCCTGAACACGTTCGCCAGCGCCGTTAAGACGATGGTGACGGGGATGAGGAACTCGATGAGGTCGGTAGGTACCCGCACAATGTTGAGCACACTCAGCGCCAAAGTCACGGAATGACCAAGCGTAAAGGCCGTCACCAGGATCAGCACCTTCTTCCAGTCTTTCAACGTATACACGGCACAAAGCGCCATGATGAACAAAATGTGGTCGTACCCTCCAAGATCTGCGATATGTTGCCAGCCCTCCTCGAAATACATGCTGAACTCCTGCATGGCATAGATTTTTGCGTAACTTCGTAATGTTAAACAGTTACCGGTAAATATAAAAATTTTTAAGGGCCAATGGGAGTAATGCTATTTAAATGGTGCCTGCCCGCGATCATGACCGCAGTGCACCCTTTCTACATGAGTGTCACGGAAATACGCTATAATTCCCCCCGCAAGTCCCTGGAAATCAGTTGCCGCATCTTTTCCGACGACCTGGAGAACGTCCTGAAAAAGGAATCGAAGCAGCCGCTGGACATTATCCATCCCAAGAACCGCCCTGCCGCCGATTCCCTCGTAGCGCAATATCTCCGCAGGCATTTGTTCCTGTCGGCCGATGGCAAACCCGTTTCCCTCAAATACCTCGGCTACGAAATCTCCGAAGACGCCACCTGGTGCTACCTGGAATGTACGCCCATGGCCCCGTTCCGGAAGCTGGACATCAAAAACGATATCCTGTATGCGGAACACGGCACCCAAAGCCACATGCTCCATGTGATCGTGAACGACCGCCGGCAAAGCACGAAGCTGGACAATCCCTCGTCCAGCGCCACTTTCAGCTTCTAAAACTATTTCCTGTTATCGATGAATTTGACCGGTTTGCGGCTGCTTTCCGGGAACTGCATTTTGAGGATGTCCGGCATGGCGCAATAGCGCACCTGCGGGATGACGCGCAGCTTGGCCTGGAGGTACGATTTGATGCGCCGGTCCGTGTCTTCCGACTCCTCGCGCGGGTGCAGGTGCAACAGGATTTCGTCGGTCCCGATCTCGTTGGAGAACACTTCCACCACGAATTCCCGCACATCTTCCATATCGCTCAGCAGGTCGTACAGCGCCGGCGGATACAGCGTAGTGCCCTTGTACTTGATCATCTGCTTGCGCCGCCCGATCACGGGTGAAAGGCGAAGCGTCTGGCGGCCGCAGCTGCAGGGCGTTGCATCGTACTGGCAAATGTCTCCGGTCTTGTAACGCAGCAGGGGCATGGCTTCCACGCCCAGCGTAGTGATGGTCACCTCGCCCGGCGCGCCCGGCGGAACGGGGCGGTCCTGCTCATCGAGCAGCTCCACGATGAGCAGTTCGGGATGATGATGCCCCCTTTGCTTTGGCGGCATTCGGTGAAGGCGGTCTGCATTTCGGTGGATGCGTATGTGGAAAACAGATCGATGTTCCATTTGTCCGTGATCTTCTTCCCCAGCACGTTGTACGAGAAATCGGTGTTGCGGATGTTCTCGCCGATGCAGACGGCTTTTTTCACGGAAGAAGCGTTGATGTCGATCCCATGTTCCTCCGCGAAAGCGATCAGTTTGAGGATGAAGGAAGGTACGGCAACGATGACGGTGGGCTGAATGCGCTGGATGTTTTCCCATTGGAGCGACGGTACGCCCGGCCCCACGCGCAGCACGCCCGCGCCCAGCTTGCGGATGCCGTTGTAATAGGCCATCCCGGCCATGAACTGGCGGTCGAGGGTGAGCATCAGCTGGTAAATGTCTTCGTCGGTGCCGCCGGCGCAACTGAACGAGATGAATTCGTTGTAACTGAGGCGGTCGAGGTCTTTTTCCGTGAGCGGGATGACCACGGGGCGGCCCAAAGTGCCGGAAGTGGAAGTATATTCGGCGATCTTGCTTTTGTCGACACAGAGAAAATCCCAGTTCCGCTGCTGCAGGTCTTCCTTAGTGACCGTTGGCAGGCGCTGCAGATCGTCGAGCGAACGGATGTTGTCCGTATCGATGTTGTTGGCGGCGAACCATTCGCGGTAAAAGGGCGAAAACTGGCGGAGATAGCCGACCAGGTGCTGCAGCTCCTTGTTCTGGAACTGGCGGATGGCGGCGGGATGTTGAAGTTCTATATCCGGGATATACATAATTCCTTGGTTATAAAATGACCACGGTGGCCATGGCCACGGTTTTCACGTGCGACAGCGACAGCAATACCTGCGTGCCTTCGGGCAGCGGCGCGGCGTTGCCGATGAGAAAAATCTCGGGTTTTCCGGAGGCGTTGTTCCGCACTTCGATCTCGTTGAATTGCATGCCGCTGCCGGCCCACCCGGTGCCGAGGGCTTTGAGGAAAGCCTCCTTGGCGGCGAAGCGGGCGGCGTAACTTTCGTACTTGTTGACCTGCTTTTCGCAATACGCGATCTCGAGCGGCGAAAACACCAGCTCGCGGAAGCCCTGGCTTTTGCCGATCTTCTCCGCGATGCGGTCTACTTCCACGATATCTGTTCCGAGCCCTTTCATTTTAGTTTATCGCATTGTTCGATTTGACGTTGGATGTGCTCCTTTTCCGGGACCGTAGCGATCTCTTTCGTCAACGCCTGCTGGTAATATTTTTTCGCTTCGGCGAACTGTTTCCGTTTGAACAGGTAATCTCCGGCGATCACCCAGGCGTGGTAATACGCCGGGTTGTCGGCCGTGATCTGCTTCACGTCGATCTCCTCCCCGTCCATCACGGCTTGTTTGAGCCGGCGGAAGTCCATGAATTTACGATAGTTGTCGGTAAGCAGGAAGGAATCTTTCGGGACGATGAGGCTGCTGTCGCAGATTTCGTGGTCGGAAACGAGGCCGTTCATGGCGAAAACCTTGTTCAGGTCGTACGCTACGAATTCGCCCAGTTGCCAGGGCGCGGCAGATACCCACACGATTTTTTCTTTGGGTTTGAAGACGATGGCGTGATGGGCGATCAGTTGGTTGAGGGCTTTTTCGTTCCCCATCCCGATGTCTGCATCGTTCAGGCCGCGCTGGTCGCGGAGGATGGCGATGGTTTTGGCGACGCTGTTCTTCCCGTTCCGTTCCAGCAATTGTTGCAATCGTTCGTACCGGTACGGCGACGCGCTTCCCGCCAGCTGTTCCCGGTTGGCCTGGGAGGCGCCCAGCTGCTGGCTCTGGAAATGGTTGGCGCAGGAGATCTCGCTGCCTTTGGGATCGTACAACGCAATGCCGTCGGGCGTTTTCTCGATGATGGCGGCGCGATTGTCGGCCGCAGAACCGATGAGGAACGATTCGCTCACGAACATTTTCCGCTTCGCCGCGATGGCGTACGCTTCCTGGATGTTCCCCGCATATTGCAGTATTTCCCGCGCCACGAGCGATACCGGCGTGGCCGATCCCGAAGGGATTTCGCTCTTTGCGGCGTTGATGGTCACCGTCAGGCCCTGCATGTTCATCCCCGACACCACGCCCGTAAATCCGCCCCAGGTGATCATCACGAACGGATGCCCTTTGTCTGGCCGGTAAAACGCCACGATCTTGTCTTCCGCGAATTTATCGCCCACATAAAAATCGAAATTCCGGCCGATGATAAGGGAACTGTCTTCCGAACGGTCGTTCCACGTCCCGAACGACGTGCAGCCTACCAGCGCCAGATTCTGCAGCGCATGGCCGATGTCGTGCGCCGCATGATAGTTCATGATGCGCTGGTAATTGGTGCCGATAAATCCGTAGTTCGGCGATGCGGAGAACGATACGCCGTAAATTTCTTCCTTGTATTCTTCCGGCACGTTTTTGTCCATATTCCGGTTGAACCAGCCGATGAGGTATTTCAGGAAATGCTGGTACGTTTTCGAAGGGATCATTTTGCCGATCTGTTCGGTGAAATGATCTTCCTGGCGCTGCACCAGTTCTTCGGCGAGCTTTCCGTACACGACGCCCCTTTCGAAAGGTTTCCCTTCCACATACATTTCGTACAAACCGCTTTTGCTCTTCCGGAACCAGCTGTTTCCCAGGGTATACGCCGTGGAATCGAGTTGTTTGCGCTGCCATTGGAGCGCGCTTTTATCGGCGATCTCCGGCGGCTGCATCCGCGCCACGATCCAGAGGTAGATGAACAGCCCCAATATCAGCAGCACGAAAAACCCGGCAGTGTACGCCAGTATCTTCCCTAATCTCCTCCAGATGCTCTTTTTCTTTGCCATTGTTTATGCTTCAGTTATCTCGTGCAATAGTTTTTCCATGTCCAGTAATTCGCCGCAGGTGAGCAGGGCCGTCATCGTAACGCCCAGGATGCCGTGCAGGTTGAGATTCTGCCCGGTGAGGAACAGGTTGTTCAGTTTGGTGCGGGCGCTGATGAAGGTGCGCAGCGGATCGTTACAATCTTTCAGGATGCCGTACATCGACCCGTCGTTCGTGCCGATGTAGTCGCGGAAAGAAAGCGGCGTGGCTACGGAGTAGCTTTGGATGCACTGGCGCATCACTGGGAAACGACGTTCCACGATATCGAGCAGTTTTTCGGCTTTCCGTATTTTGAACGCTTCGTAATCTTCGCCTCTCGGGCCTTCCTTGGAAACGGTGTTGAACGTATGTTTCCAGGGCTCCAGTTCGCTGATGTTCATGTAAGCGAGGATGGAGCAGCTGTTGGCGAAGCGGTGGTCTTTGGGATCGGGGGTGATGAACATGGAGTAATTCAGCGGCCATGCATCTTCCGAATAATCGTGCCCGCTCCACACATCTTCCACGTCGTGATAATAGAAATTGTAATTCATGTGGGGGAACAGCCCGGGCTTGAGCACGGCGTTCAGCATGAGGCAGCCGTTCCCGTTTTCCAGGGTGCTGATACGGCTGCGGTAAGCCTGGCGGATGACGTCGCTTTCCAGCATGTCCAGCGTATTGGCCGGGTGGATGTTGGAAATGAAGTATTTTCCGTGATAGCGCTCCCCGTCGGCCGTTTCCACGTATTCCACATCGCGCCCTTCGGCCACGATCCTTTTGACTTCCTTATGTTTCAGCAGGGTGCCGTTGTTTTCGAGGATCACGCGGGTGAGCCATTTCCCGATCTGCGATCCTCCGTTCAGGCATTTCCACGAGCTTTCTATGTAACTATTCAGCACCAGCGCATGCACGTACATGGGCGTTTTCCCGCGGACGCCGGCGTACAGCGAGCTATTGGCCCCCAATACCGCCGTGAGCTTTTTATTGCTGCTCAGCCCCTCGATATAGGTAGCCGCATCCATCCCCAACACCGATTCCTTCTCCCCGTAATCCCCCATCCGCAGGTTGTACAGCGGGAATTTACCGCAGATGTGTTTGAGCATCTCGCAATATTCGCGCAGGGCTTTTTCCTCGCCGGGGAAGTCGTGCAGCAGATTTTCGATGAACCCCTCGTACCCCTGTGCCATTTTGTATTCCCGCGGATCGTCTCGGAAAGCGATGCGGTCGAAACAATCCATGTCGAGCCGCTTCAGCTTCAGTTTGTCCATGATCCCGAGGTATTTGAACACCTGGTACAGGTTCTGCCCCGGCGCCAGGCCGCCCACATAATGCACGCCGGAATCGAAGATGGTCTTATCGCGGCTGAACGTTTGCAGGCATCCGCCGATCTGTTTGTTTTTTTCGAGTACGAGCACGCGATAGCCGTTCTTGCTGAGGATCGCTCCGCAAACCAGGCCACCGAGGCCGCTGCCGGCTATGACTACGTCGTACTTATGCATGTTCGTTCGTATCTGGCTTTCTGATGATGAAAACAACATTGGATGTATATTTCGTCTGATCGATCCGCTCCATGGTGCCGCCGTGGCTTTCCACGGTCTGGCGCAGGGTGGCGGACGAAAAGAAGGACAAGGGATGTTCGGATGTTTTGTTGAAACCGAGCAGTTTGGTACTGAACAGTTCCGTGAGCTTTGTGCCGCGGTGTTTCTTTTCCATGGCCGCATCGCCGTCGCGGACGATGATGATGCCGCCGGGCCGGAGCTTGTCCATGCACCGGCGAATGAGGCTGGCCTGCTGTTCCGGCTGCAGGTAATGCAGCACGTCGAGCATCACGAAAGCGTCTTTTTCAGGAATGTCGAAGGTGGTGATATCCGCCGCGCGGAACTGCACCTGCTCGTTGCGGATGTAGCAATGCTGCGCCACCGCGATCTTTTCCTCGTCATGGTCCACTCCCAAAATATTCCTTTCCGGCGCCACGAAATGGAGCATATAGCTCATAAACCCGTATCCGCAGCCGATGTCCATGATATCGCCTTTTTCCGGCAGCATCCGGTGGAAATCTTCGTAATTGCGCTCCATTTTCGTCTTGATGCGCATGTACCATTCCAGCACCGGGCCTTTGTAAATATACTGATACATCAGCTGTTCGCGGTAATAAGCCGGCGTTTCCAGCGTTTCACTCAACTTTTTGTATTCTTCCCTGAAGTACCGGCTGATGGATTTGGTGCGGGCCGCATAGCCTTCGCCCCAGGCGGGATCGCCGGCTTTGATGCGGGGGAGGATTTTCATGGTCATCGTCCCGTCTTTCAGCAGGAAATCGCCTTTGGACATGCAGTACGCCGTGCCGTGGATTACCGCGGGCACGATGTCGAGCCCCAGTTCTTCGGCCAGGAAAAACGCGCCTTTATGGAACCGCTTGATGTTTTTATCCTGGGAGCGCGTGCCTTCCGGGTACACCACTACCGAATAGCCCTGGGCTACACGGTCGCGGAGGTGATCGATGGCGGTTTCGGCGCCTTCGGCCACGGGGTAATAATCCGCCATCTGCACCACTTTCCCGAAAACGGGGGAATTATACACCCAGTTGTTCGTGAGCAGCACCACGTTGGGATGCATGCTGGTAGACATGAGGATGTCGAGGAAAGACTGGTGGTTGCTGATGATGACCGCCGGTTTTTTGAAATCTTCCCGGCTTTCGTTGATCGTTACTTTTTTGGTGTTGCCCATGATGTGGAGCACGCTCCAGGTGCATTTCGACAACAGTTTGTGGTAGATTTTCTTGCCTTTTTCCTTGTTGAAAGGGTTCAGCTTAATGATGATGAAACCGATGCCCGTGAGCACCAGCGCACCAAAGGCGAAGTAGATGAACGAGAACATCGATTTCGACCAGCTCCAGAGCGTCCAGGGCGGGCGACTGTTCTTCCCTACCCGGTTGGCGATGAGGAAATTGAAAAGGAAAGGAATTAATACCTGTGAAGTGATGACCACGCACAAAATCCCGATCACCGCGATCGCCGCGATGGATTGCAGGGAAGGATGCTGCGCGAAGATGAGCACGCCCAGTCCCAAAACCGTTGTGATGGCGGAAAAGAATATCGACGATTTGAAGGAAGGCAGATGTTTGCTGCCGTTCTTGTATTCCTGCAAAAGCCCGTCCATCGTGAAAATGCTGTAATCATCCCCCAACCCGAAAATAAAAGTGGAAAGGATGATGTTGACGATATTGAACGGAATGCCCAGCAATCCCATAATCCCCAGAATCCACACCCAGCTGATGGCCATGGGGATGAAGGTGATAAGCGCCAGCTCGATGCGGCCGTAGGTGAGCAGCAGCGCAAAGAATACCAGGGCAGACGTCATCCAGGCGATGGTGTTGAATTCATCGCGGATCACGACGGCCAGGCGGTTGGCGGTGTATTGTTTATCGATCACGACCGTGCCGGGCAATGCGTCCAGCGCGGCGTATACTTCGTTCTTCCGGGACGGGTCTACCTTCAGAATACCCGACAGGGAAGCGTTCCCGGGCTTCAGCGTCACGAAATCGCTGATGGTGGGCAAATCCATCAAAGGTGAATTTTCCGGCTTCGTGACGGAATAGTCTTGGGTGATGAGTACCTGGAATTGATCGAACGCTTCCGGTTTGAAACCGAATTTTGCGCCTTCCTGCCGCAAAGCCGCCATCACAGCGCCGGCGCGCCCGGCCGACCAGTAATTTTTCCACCGTTCGATCCGTATTTGCTGTTCCTGTTCAGACAACAGCAAATGCCCGGGCCCACCGGTTTTCTTCAGCGCTCCAGTTGCCAGGAGGCGCTGCAACGTTGCGTCCGCTCCCGCCCTGCGTTCCAACGCTTCGTTAAGGCTGGCGCCTTCAGACAGCATGTAAACGGTTTGGGCGGTATAATCGTTGAGGCGGTTGAGTTTGGCTTCGGCGTCGCGAAGTTTTTGTGGCATGTAGTTCATGCGCATCATATCGCTTTCGAAACGCACCTTTCCGGCGGTGAAGAAAAACACGACGGTGAGCGCCAGTATGCCGTATACGAGCCATTTATTGCGTTCCGGCCGCCATTCGGAGAACCGGTCGATGATGTTGTGTTTGACGGGCGCGTCTTTCGCCGGCGCCTTGCCCATGACGATGAAATGCGGCAGCACGATGAGCGAAAACAGCGAAGCCCCCACGAGGCTAAACCCGGCGAACAGCCCCATGTCCTGCAGCATGGGCGACTTCACGAATTGCAGGCAGAAGAAGCCGCCAACCGTCGTGAAGCTGCCCACGGTCATGGGCATGGCGAGGTCGCGGAGCACCTGGCGGATGTCGGGCAAATGGCGGTAATGGTTGAAAACGTGCAGCGAATAGTTCACCGCAACGCCCAGCACCACACAACCCGCGCCCATGGCGATCACGGAGATGCTTCCCTGCACGAGGTACACCATGGCCAGGGAAAACAGCGCACCGAATACCACGGGCAGCATCACGAGCAATGGCGCGCGCTTGCGGCGGAAAAACAGGGCAATGAGGACGATGAGCAGCAGCACGGTGATGCCCTGCGTCAGCATCGTATCCTGGCGCAGTTGCACCGCGTTCCCCACGGCCACGGCAGTTGCGCCGAAATAGGTGACCTGTGCGGCGGGAACTGCCGCTGCCACGGAATCGATGAGATGATCGAGGTACGAAAGAAAAGCTTTGTTATCGGCCGTTTTACCGGGCGCGAATTTCGGGGTAACGAGCACCAGCAGGTTGCGCTCGTCTTTGCTCATGAGGTAGCCGTCGTACAAGGTCCAGGAATCGTCTGCCTGGAGCTGCTGGAGCTTCTTCATCCCGATCCACGTGATCCCGAGCGGATCGGCGGCGATAGACCTTTTGAGGACCATGCCGGCCGGGGAAACGAGCGTATTGTAATTCCCTTCCATGGCGCCGGCCACGCGGGCGGGCGATGTAAGGGTATCGAGCGTTTTGTAGTCTTTTTCTTCGAGGAACAGGGGCAGGTTGGCCTGCACACGGTTGAGCAAGCTGAACAGCAGCGTGTCTTCCATTTTACCGGTGACGGCAGACACGTAGGGCGCCACGGGGTTTGCCTGCAGGCCGGCGGTGAGTTGCTCCGCGGCGAGGATAAGGCTGTCTGGCGCTGCTGCGGCCGAACTGTCTTTCTGTGAAACGATGACCGCCAGTTTATCCGTGAACTTGGAGTTCTGGAGGAACTGGTTGAGCCGGTCGATCTTGGGATCCTGCGGCAGTATGCGCGTAATGTCTTCCTCCAGTTTCACTTTAGAGGCGAAGAAGGCGGCGGATAAAAAAGGAAAGCCGTAAACAGCCACAGCAGCCATTTACGGGCGTTAAAAAAATTGTAGATCGATATGAAGAATGTGCCCATGGATCGGTTTTAAGTTTGCGCCGCGGCCCGCTTTCGCCGGAAAACCGACAGCGTCAGCCACGTAACGAGGCCCGCCACGAGCCCCGCCGCTACGGCCAGCGTAATACTGCCCGTGATATACTGGAAAAGGTTTTGCTTGACGTCGTCCAGCGTCAGGGATTTGCTGAAAATGAGCCAGGTCGCGTCTTCCGCCACATACATCCTTCCCATGAGAAAACTGCCGTACACGATCAGCGGGATCATGGGCGGAATGCTGATATTGGAAGCGATGAGCACCAAAGCCTTGTTGAGCTTCAGCAATTGCGCGATCACCACGGCGATGAGCATCTGGAACCCCCACACCGGGAAAATCCCCATGAAAACGCCGAACCCGACAGACGCGGCTTTCGTTCCATTGCTCTCCCCCGCTGCCAGCAACTGCTCGCGCCAGATGTACCGCAACCCGTCTTTCGAAAAAATGAACCGCAACAGGTTCCGCGGATGGATATACAGGAAAGCGATGGTCACCAGCACGGTATTGAGCACACTGATCCGCGAAAAATCCCGGAACGGCCGGAAGTGCGACACCCTTTCCTCCGCCGGCGGATAATACACGCCCACCGGCACCCAACCGATGCGGATCCCTTTCCAGCTGCAGCGCACCAGTACTTCGATCTCGAATTCGTACTTGGTACAGGCGAACCGCATCCCCTTCATAGCGAACAACGGGTACAACCGGTAACCAGACTGCGTGTCCGGCCCTTTCAGCCCCGTTTCCACGTAAAACCAGAAGTTGGAGAACTTGTTGGCGAAAGTGTTTTTGCCGGGCATGTTCTCCTGGTGCAGGTTCCGTGCGCCGATGAGGATCGCGGGATCGCTTTTGTCGGCTTTGTCGAGGAACGTCAGCAAATCGCTGGCGTAATGTTGCCCGTCCGCATCCATCGTAATGGCGAAATCGTACCCCTGCTCCAGCGCGTACCGGAACCCTCTGCGCAAGGCGATGCCTTTGCCGCGGTTGGGCTGGTAAGCGAGCACATTGATCTGCGGGAACCGCGCCAGCACGGCCATCGTATCATCCGTTGCGCCGTCGTTCACCACGATCACGTGCTGCGTATACGCCAAAACCTGCCCCAGCACGGCCCCGAGGGTGCCGGCGTTGTTGTAGGTCGGGATCAGCACGCAAACCCTGCGCTCACCGAACCGTGCGTCGTATGTGCCCTGTTGCTCCATGATCATTTGAAACGGCCCTGGAACTTCAGGAACGTAGTGGCTTCGTGTTTGATGACGGCATTGGTCTTATATCCCCCTTCCTCTTCCGTATAACCGATCTCCACGGTCACCTGCGGGCTCACGCGGGGGTCGATCATGTTGAGGAATTTCATGTTCGTCGCTTTTTCCACGAGCAAAGTCTTGCCCACGGCGGCCGACAGCAGCTCCTGGATCGTCTGCATCATGCAAACGCCGGGAACAACGGGCTGCCCGGGAAAATGCCCTTCGAAAATGGGATGCGCGCCGTTCCAGTCGATCGTATAGTGGATCGAATTTTCAGCCGGTTGCTGTTGGGATACGACGGTAAAGAATTTTCCTGTTAACATTATTTTTCTACGCGTTGTAATGAAATATTGAATTTGACGGCATGATGGCGAATGTCTATGCTATCCGGCACACCATTCCTGTATTGCTTCAACCACACGTCTACCACGGGCTTGCGGCGCGAGCCGTTTTCCACGCGCACCAGTTGGGTACAAGCCGTGTCGGTGATATAATAAATCTTCCCTTTCGGCAGATCGAAGGCGGTGTAGCGCAGGCCATTCCCCGTGAAGGTTTTGGCCGTAGCCGGATCGCGGCGCATGAGCACCATATCGAAATCCTTCCGCAGCGTTTTCACCACCGCTTTTTTGTCCATTTTCGGGAGCATGTAGTGTTTGATGAAGGAACCGTCTTTCGTGAATTCGAAATCGAAAAACTTCATCCCCATTTCGCTCATGAACAATACGCGCATGCTGCCGTTGTCCATGGGCCGGAAATACAATAAGCCCGACAAATGATGCTGCAGAATATCGACCTGCGTGCTGTATAGTGCGGGCGAATCGATCTTCGGCCGGAACTGCTCCAGGCACGAAGTCGCGTCCGCATCGGTGCGCTGCAGGCCTTTGTAGGCCGATCCGCAGGAAGCGAGCCCCAGCAGCAATACGCTATTTAACAGCAAACATCTCATCCGGTATGGCGGCGTTCAGCTCCTTTTTGGTGAAAATCATTTCGGTACGGTCGCCCGAAGCTTCGTGCATGACGATCTTCGCCACGCCCAGGTCTTTCTTGTCGACCAGCAGCTCGATCGAGGAGAAGAAATCCTTCATCCCCTTCGCCACGGGCGTCAACTGTAACAGATATTGTTTATCGTTTTCCTGCACTTTGGCGGTAAAGTCTTTGTTGTTCAGCACATTTCCCTGCACACAATCGGCCGTGATCCGGCTGATCTGCTCAAACAGTTTATTGCCGCCGGTGGAAATGCTCCTGTCTGTCCGGGAATCCTTGATGCGGACATTCTTCCCGTTGATGATCATGAGGTAATAGGTGGGCGACGCATATTCCATCCGCACCCGGTTTTCCTTCTTGAACCAGAATTTCCCCTTGCTGGTGATTTTATCGGCCAGCAGGCTGAGGTGCTTTTCCTGGACGAAATCGCTTTTGATCGACTGCGTCTGCTGCGCCGTGCGGGCAAATTCCTGTTTAAACTGTTCGAGGTTCGAAACGGGCCTGAACCCGCTCTGGGCGGCAACTTGCAGCGTAATGAAAGTCGCTGCCAACATCATGGTCCATCTACGCATAAGCCGGAATGTTTAAAAGTTCATCCAATCGTTTGATGGCGAAGCCATCGCGTTTGAGTTGCTTGATGAGCGCGGGCAAAATCCTGACGGTGGCCGCGGCGGTATCGTGAAAGAGGAAGATGTCTCCCGCTTCGATTTTCTTCGTTACGCGCTCGAACAGTTTGTCTTCGTCTTTGATGACGGTGTCGAACGAGCGGACGCTCCATCCCACGGCGATGAATTTCCCTTTCCGGATCGCGCGGGCGAGCATGGGATTGGTGACGCCGTATGGCGGGCGGAACAGTCTGGGTTGCAGCCCTGTAGCGGATTTGATGACTTCATTCGCCCTGGCGAGGTCTGTTTTCATGGCCGCGGTGGTTTGCAGATCGAAAGTTGGGCTGTGGGAAAAGCTGTGGTTGCCGACGAGGTGCCCTTCGCCCACGATCCTTTTCATGAGCGCCGGCTCCTGCTCCACGCGGTGGCCGATGCAGAAAAACGCCGCGCGCACGTTGAACTGCGCGAGGATGTCGAGGATCTGCGGGGTGAACTCGGTCAGCGGCCCGTCGTCGAACGACAAGGCGACCGATTTATCGGAGCGTTTGCCTTTGCTGTGGGTGCGCACGAAATAGTTGGACCGCACGTTGATGGCCCCCAGGCCGCAAATCCCGAAGCTACGAGCAAAGGTATGAGCAGCTTCCAGGCAGGCGTGGCCGCCCATCCGCCGTGTAGCAGGATGATGACGCCTGCGGCTGCCGCCGCCGCTGCTATGACGAATGCCCTCAGCATTTCTCCAGCAAAATAAATGAGTGATGGGTGCCTTGATGATGGTTCCAGACGAGGATGCGCTCCGGGCCTGCCGGGGCGTCGCCTTTAACCATGGCTTCCTGCGGAACTGCGCCACGGTGGAGGCATCCCGCAGCCATCCATACGGCGAAGGCCGATGCGGTGGGATATTCTCCGCAGAAATGTTTGAATGCCGCTACCGGCGTAGATCCGAAGAGCCGGTTTTCTATGCTTTCGTAGTACCGGTCGCCGGCATCATCGCCATTCCGGCCGCTGAGCACGAGCGAAATATCTTTCGGCGCCAACCCGTTGCGGCGCAGGAAATCCAGCAAATGGTCCGCCGTTTCCTGTTCGGATGCGGGGCGGTACAGCATGTCCACGGCGGTTAGTTGCGCGAGGGATTTGTCGTCCTTCCCTGAAGCCAATACAAAAAATGCGGCGCCCTCCCCTGCCATGGTGCCCGGTGTCCCGGAACGTTGCAATGCGGCGGTGGAGGTGTTTTTATACAATCCGAAACGGCGCAGGATGGTGTGCGAATATTCGGTGATTTCGTCTGTTGCGCCGGCGAGAATTTTCCGCGAAGGGTCTTCCGCCAGCATCAGCAGACTGTCCTGCAACGCGTTTTCCAATGAAAATGCGGTGTGGACGAACGTGTTGTTATACGCGTGGCAACCCAGCAGCAGGGCGATCTGGCCGGCTACGGTGTTGTGCGTGCTCTGGATGAAAGCGGTGGGCGTGAGCATGTCTTCGTGCTGGCTCACCAGTTTCTGCAGGAACACGCCCGTATCGGCGAGGCATCCGTAGGCCGTGCCCATGATGATGGCGTCGGGGGATTGGATGCCCGCGGCTTCCAGGCTCATGTGCGAGGCGGCAACGCCCATTTTGATGGCGCGGCCCATCCGGCGGATCTGCTTGATATCGATCCACTGTTTGTAATCCGGGTCGGCCACGGGCAGGCGGTCGCCTTCGTAATGCCGGATCTCACCCGGAAAAACGTGGCCGTCCTGTGCCGATACGCATCCTGTTCCTTGTATGAAAGCTGTCATCCGTTAATTTTTATTTTTGACATTTTTGACGGATGGAACTTCGCATTTGCTCCGTTTCATGTGTTATTCCTTTGAAAAGACCAGGCTGGAACAGTTACCGCCGAACCCGAAGGAGTTCGACATCACGTTCCGCAGGCCGTTGCCCCGTGAAAAAGCAGTGACCGGCGAAAAGGCCAGTTCCTTCATCTGCACGGAGAAGTTGGCGTTGGGATAAATGATCCCTTCGCGCAGCGCCCACGCGGAAAATACCGCTTCGATGCCGCCGCTGGCGCCCAGCGTGTGCCCAGTGAAGCTCTTGGTGGAGCTGGCGGGCGGCACGCCATTTCCGAACAGCCGGGAAATGGCCAGGCCTTCCGAGCTGTCGTTGTTCTGGGTACCGGTGCCGTGCAGGTTGATGTAGCCGATGTCTTCCGGCTGCAATCCCCCCATTTCCAGGGCGCCTTTCATCGCCATGAAATTACCGATGCCATCGGGCGATGAAGCCGTCTGGTGATAGGCGTCGTTGGCATTGGCGAACCCCGCGAGGCGGCACCATGGCTGGATCTTCTCCGCCACGGCGTCAGACACGAGCACTACGTACCCCGCGCCCTCACCGAGGTTCAGGCCGGTCCGGGTATTGTCGAACGGGCGGCAGTTTTGCTGATCGAGGATCATGAGGGTGTTGAAGCCGTTGAGCGTGAAGCGCGTCAAGGCGTCGGTCCCCCCGGCGATCACCACGTCCAGCATCCCCGCGCGGATCATGCGGGCGCCGTACATCAGCGCGTTGGCGCCCGATGAGCAGGCGGTGCTGATGGTGGAAACGTGGTGGCGGATGCCCATGGCGTCGGCCACCAGTTCTGTCACGGCGCCACATTCGTGGTGTACCACCTGGCGGAGTTTACCTTTGGAAGTGTCTGCCAGGAAGGCTTCCATGAAATCTTCCGTTTTGTCCATCCCGCCAACGGTGTTCGCCGACACGAGCCCGACACGGTAGTCGGCAATGCTGCCCAGGCCCGAAGCGTCCCAGGCTTCCTGCGCGGCGATGCGACTCAGGAGGGCGGTGCGGCTCCAGTGGGCGGGCATTCCCGCAATTTCGGCCAGTTCTTCGTTGCCGGCTTTCACTTCGACGACGGGGAAGGTTTGGGCGTGTGCGGACCGCAGGTGCTGCATGTACGCCATGCCCGGGCGCATCGCTTCAAACGAAGCCATGCACTCGCCAAGGTCCCGGCCAATGCCGGAAATGACGCCGCCTCCCGCTATCCATACATTCCCTTTCATCATGCCTGCTTCGCTTTCTCTGCGGTGATGTATTCGGCCATGGTACGAACGGAATAGAAAATGTTCGGACCATCTTCCGGTTTGGCGATGCGGATGTTATGATGCTGCTGCAGCAACACGATCAGCTCCAGTGCATCGATGCTGTCGAGCCCAAGCCCTTCCTTGAAAAGCGGCTGGTCGTCACCGATGTCTTCAGGTTTCACTTCCTGCAAATTCAATTGTTGAATGATCTGTTCTTTCAGATCCTGCATCAACTTTTCCATATTATCTATACAATTTTTCCGCTGTTTCCGCGCTGAACGGCAAAGCCATGCCGCGCGGGGTTGTTTCCAAAAGGTAAAAAGCCGCTTCGTGCCCGGCGTGGTATTGCTCCACCCATCCGCACACCACGGCTTTCACGGCGCCGCTTTCCAGCAGTTGCGCCGCATAACCCGTTATAAATGCTGTATCGAAACGTTCCTGCACGAAGAAGGCATTTTCGCCCTTGAACTTGTGCCGGATGCTGATCTCCCCGATCACGATGTTGGGGAGGGTGTACACGAACAGCGCCGGACTGGCGATGTCGTGCACCGTTTCGAAATATTTCTCGTCCGTATCCAGGCTGCTGCTCGCGTTGGCGAGGATGACGCCGGTGTCTTCGGGGGCATAGATATCCATCGGCATATCCTGCAGCAAGATCTCCGTGGCGGCCCATCCCAGCTTCGAGAGCAGATCCATCTTGTGGAACTTGGGATATTGGCCGCTGAAGCGGTCGTACAGCCCGCGGAGGAAGTCCGGCAGGTCTGCATGCCGCGCCTCGTACACGGGCTGGCCGTTTTTCTCCGCCGAATGGTGGCGGATGATGCAGGATGCGTTGATATAAATGCCTGTTTTTATCATGATAGGCTACCCAGTTTTTCCGTCAGTTCGATTTTGCGCGCGAGCCTTTTCAGCTCGGTGGCGTGCAGTTCCACGTACGGGTTGCTCTGATCCCACACATATCCTGCCAAAACGGAGCAGATCTGTGCTTTAACGACGGGATCGGGATTTTTGGAGAAGAAGATGGTGTCGAGGGTACCTTCGTACCAGGCCATCACGTAGGAGCGGAAAACGTTCACGCCCTGCATGGTGGGCTCCATGTATTCTTTCTCCCAGTCGATGTTTTCGCCCTGCAGCTTGCGGATCACCAGTTTGGCCGCGGTTTGCGCGGAAACGGTGGCCAGCGTTACGCCGGAGGAGAATATGGGGTCGAGGAATTCGGTCACGTTGCCGGTGAGCACGAACCCTTCGCCGTAGAATTTATCGGTGGTAGCGCTCCAGGCTTCCAGTTTGCGCGGCTCGAAGATGAGCTCCACGTCTTTGAAACGCTCGGCCGTATAAGGTTCGGAGGCCAGCATGGCGCGGAACATTTCTTCCTGGGTGCCGGAGAATTTGTCGTGAAAAGTGTGATCGCCGACGAAACCGACGGAAGTGATGCCGGTCGAGAACGGGATGATCCAGATCCATACGCCTTTGTCGTGCACAACGGCAGTGATGCGGTTGGGCTCGTCGGCCATGGAACGGCGCACGTCGTTGGTGTGGGCGAATAATGCTTTACGGGGTTGTAAAACGGATTCTTTTTCGAGGTTGAACAGTTTGGGGATCACGCGGCCATATCCGCTGCCGTCTACGATGAACCGGGCTTCGATCTGTTTTTTGTTGCCGTGGATGTCTTCCACCGTGGTTACGGAGTCGGAACCGTTGAAGACGATCCCCGTCACGGTGGTTTCATATTCCACCGGCACGCCCATCTTTTCGACGGTTTGCGCGAGGGTATGATCGAAGTCGGCGCGGGTTACCTGCCATGTCCATTGCCAGCCCGGGGTGTACTGCTCGGCAAAGGTGAAGTCGCAAATCTTGCCTTGTTTAACGAATTTTGCGCCGGATTTTTGCTGGAAGCCTTTTTCGGATATGGCATCGATGAAGCCAGCTTCGGTGAGCGCGTCCATGCATCGGGGTAACAGGCTCTCGCCGATCACGAATCGGGGGAACTTCAGCTTTTCAACGATCTTCACTGAATAGCCGGCCTTGTTGATTATGGATGCGGCTACCGTGCCTGAGGGGCCGGCGCCAATCACTAATACATCCACCTTTTCAGTTGTCATATGGAAGGGTTTTTAATTGCTTATGCTTTCACGCAACGCAGCAGGGTATAGCTCAGCCCCACGTTGTTGTTCTCCATCACCACTTCCAGCCCGGCCGCACGGATGCAGTCGTAAAACTCATCGGTGTGGTACATCTGGCTGTTGCCGTTGGCGATGGCGGTAAAATACAGCGACGTCTGCTGCAGGCAGAACGCGGCGGATTTGAATTGCTGTTTATTCCAGAAGGGCTCCAGGATGAACACGCTGCCGCCATCGTTGAGCGCTTCGCGGCAACGGCGGAGAATGCTGATGATCTGCTCTTCGGAGAAGCAGTCCAGGAACTGGCTCATCCAGATCACGTCGAAGCCCTGTGCAAAAGGCAGGCTCTCGTCGAGGATGTTCGTCTCGAAGAAGGAAACCCGGTCCTGCAGGCCCGCTTCGTTGATATTCTGGCGCGCTACGTTGATCTGAACGGGCAGGTCCATGATGGTCACATGCACGTCTTTATCGTATCCTGCGCAGGCCATCGACCATTTCCCGGTATTGCCGCCGATGTCCAGCAGCTTTTTGGGCTTGTGCTCGAACACGATGGGCAGCACGCCGGGGAAGGCGAGGTCGGAATAGTAATGGTCGAAGTTGAACCAGCTGGTGCGGGCAGGTTCGGGAAGGATGGAAAGTCCCTGGTAGATGGTTTCCCACGGGCCCAGCTCCTGCAGCCCCGCCGGACGGTTCTCCGTCAGGCTGTCTTGCAGATGGTACATGGCCTTGTAGCACACATCGTGCGAAAAGTCCATATTGATGCGGGTGAGCTCGTCGTTCAGGATGAAATATCCGGTTTTGGAAAGGGTGTAGCGTTTTTCGTTCACCAGCAGCATATCCATGCCCAGGCCCGCTTCCAGCAGCACGCGCAGCGAATACCGGGAGAGGTTCACTTTGGGAAGTATCTCGTCGATGGTGGCGCCTTGCATGCCCGCGTCAGACACGGCTTTGAGGACGCCCATGTCTCTCAGCGCCTTGGAAGCCTGGAAAGCAATGGGTGCAAAAGCCAGCCAGAGGGCCTGTTCTTTCGCCTGTAATGCGGTTTTCGTTTCCTTCGTGAAAAAGTTCATGGGTGATCTGCTTTTTTAATTTTTTACAATGTCACATGGCTGAACACCATCGCGGCATTGCACCCTCCAAAACCGGATGTGGTTTTGAGGAAATGACGGATGGTGCGTTGTTCCAGTTGACTGCTCACCATCAATGGATGGCTGATTCCGGATGATTCAAAGCCGGCGGTCGGCAATACCACACTGTGTTTCATGGCATATATCCCGGCCACCGTCTCTATGAGCCCCGCCGCGCCAAGGGTATGGCCGTAGTTGCCTTTGAGACTGTTGACCGGAACATCCTGCAAACCCGACAAATGGAAAGCCTTCGCCTCCATTTCGTCGTTATACAGCGTGGCGGTACCGTGCGCCGATACGAACCCGATATCCGCGGGCCCCAGGCGGCTCCGGTGCATCGCGGAAACAAGCGCGGAAGAAAGTTCGGCGCCCGTTCTCGACGGACCGGAAATATGATTGGCATCGTTGCTGGAAGCGCCTTCCCCGAGGAGGATGGCTTCGCCGGCCGGCAACAATGTCGTGTCCTTCGTTAAAACGACCGTAGCCGCGCCTTCCCCCAGGGTCACCCCTTTGCGCGCCGCGTCGAACGGGCGGCAGGGCTCGTCGGAAACGGCCTGGAAAGACTGGAAGCCGGACAAAACGAACCTGGTCAGTTCGTCGGCCCCGCAAACCACGGCATGGTCGTATTGCCCGGCGCGGATGAGGCGCTGGGCGATGAGGATGGCGAGGAGACCTGAAATACAGGCGTTGCTCACCACGATGGGCTGTGCGGCCGCGCCAACGGTTTTGGCAACCTGTGCGGCGGTGGCGTGCAGCAGCATGGAGGCGCCGGGCTGGCCGGCTTTCCCCTGTTCCAGCAAGGCGATGTTGCCTTTGGTGGTAGACAGGATGAAGGCGGTGCGCGGATCGCCGATGGGCACTTTCGTGCGGGAAAGCGCGTCTTGGATGCTGAGTACGATCAGCTGCTCGAAACGGGTGTTGTCCGCCAGGCCGGCCGATGCCGCGGCGGGGCGCAGCAGCTCTTCGGGCAGGGCGGAAGCGAAAAAGCCGCCGGGTTGCCGGCGGATACCGCTTTCTCCGGCGAGGAGCCGGTCAAAGTTGGCCTGGGCCGTGAGCCCCAGGGGCGACACGATGTTTTCCGCAGCTACGTACACCTTCGTCATGACAGCCCCCACTGTTTTTTCCATTCCGCAAAAAATGCCGGAACGGTAAGTTGCAGGATGTCGGCTTCCTTGTCGAGGAACACCTGCACGGAGGCGCCCGTGCAAACCACTTCGCTGGTTTCGGCGTTGTACAGGGTGTACTCGAAACGGATCTTGGCGGCTTCCGTAGGGATGTAGCGGGTTTCTACCCGAACTTTATCGCCATACCGCAAAGGCCGCTTGTAATTGCATTCCACGTTCACGACGGGCACCGTGTACCCATGCGCGAAAATGTCGAGATAACGCAACCTGTATTTCGCGCCGAAGGCTTCCCTGCCGTCTTCGAAATACCGGATATAATTGCCGTGCCACACAATGCCCAGCGGATCTGCTTCATTAAACCGGACCAGCACTTCCGCCTCTTCGCTCAATACAGGTTGCATGAATGATGTTGATGTTTTCAATTAAAATTATCCTCCGTAAGTGGATTTCCACTCTTTGTACTTGTCTTTCTCGATGTCGTCGAGGATGGATTTAACGCCGGACAGGTACATGTTGGCATACCCGAAGGCCACGCCGAACTTGCCGCCCATCTTTCCTACCATGCGCTCGGTGAACAGTACTTTTTTGGTTTTCATGTCTACCAGCGTTACGTAGGCCGACATTTCCTTCTTGGTTTTGTTGATGCCTTCCACGAACCAAACGATACCGATACCGGTTTTGCCGTTGAAATCGAACCCTTTCACGAGGGTGGTGATGTCTTCAGGCTTGAGGTGCTGGTAATCGTCGGAGTTGTCGGACAGCAGGTTGTCGGGATCGATTTTCGCGGTCCGTTTGTTAACCGGCCCGATGTCGGTGCTCACTTCGCTGCGGCGGAAAGCTTTGGCAACGTCGAACTTCTTGTATTCGTTCACCACTTTCTGGTTTACTTCCACGAAGTTTTTTTCTACGATCTGATCGGCTTTGGCGGCCGCGTCGCCGATGAGGCGGGTTTTGGTCCAGTCGAGGCCGATCCAGGTCAGCTTGGTTTCCGTGTCGAATACGTCTTTGGCGGTCTGAGCGTTTGCGGCGGATGCGCTAAGGGCGAAAGCGATCACGGGCAAAACGAGATTTTTCAGTTTCATGGTGACTCTTGTTTTATGGTTTTTGGGCGATGAAAATTTTCATGTCGCATTGCGCCAGCGTGCGGCCGTTCAGTTGAACGGAGCCTTTGACCACGGTGGCGTTGAAGAGTTCATGGGTGATAAGGATTTCTGTCTGGAGGGTTGCGCCTGCGGGCGGGAGCTCCAGTATTTCGAGGTTTTGAATGGCGCCGATGAAGCCGAGGGGCACGGGCACGTTGTCGCGCTTCGCGAGAAACCCGACCCTGGCCGCAGCCGTCTGCGCGATATTCTCTACGAGCCCCGGGGCCATGAGCGTTCCGTTTTCGACGAACACGTTGTCGGCCGCCACGTCGAGCTCGGTGCGGATGTTCTTTTCTCCCGCTTCGATGAGCCTGCTGATCATGACGATCGGCGGGCGCTGGGGGATATATTCGGTAATGTCTTCGTGATGCATATGTTGCGTATTGTCAGTCTTTCGACCAGAAATCATAATAATTGAACCATTGCAGCGGATATTTCCGCACTTTCTCTTCCATTACGCTTACAAAATCTTCCATCGACTGGTCTAAACCACCCTGTTTGGCGCCGGGGTATACTTTGGGATCGGTGGCATAGAGGTGATAATGCGTAGCGGTTTCCTTAAAAGCAAAAACGAACGATACGGGCACCCTGAACGTGGAAGCCAACAGGAAAGGCCCTACGGGAAAGCGCGCCGGCTCTCCCAGGAACATTTTCTCCGCCGTCTTGTTGCCGGTCAGGAATCGGTCGGCGTGCATGCATACCAGTTCCTGCTTGCCCAGCGCATCGTTGATGGCGTAAATATGCGAAAGATCGTCTTTCAGTACAATGACATTCACATTCCTTCCGCCCGTTACCCCTTCGAGGTAACTTTTTATTCTTTCGTGTTCCCCGTCGAACATCACGATGTTGATCCGGGTGTTCAACCGGGTGAACAGGTGGCCTGCCACTTCCCAGTTGCCCAGATGCGCACTGAGCATGATGCCGCCCTTGCCGCTGCTGACCATCGCGTGGAGCCGTTCTTCACCATCGAAATCGAAGCTGAAACGATTGGGGATCCCGGCCATCACCACCACTTTGTCTATCAACGTCTGGCCGAATATATAGATATTCCGGTAAACGGACGCTATGGCGCGCCACCGGGGGTATTGTATCTTATAACGAAAAAACCGGTACATAGACCGGGCAGTGTTCCAGGAGAACAGGCAATAATAAACCGAAACGAATACCAGCAGGAAATAAGCCGGACGAATGCCTCCGTAACGCAATACACCAATGAAGATCCGGTAACCGAGCTTATTTCCTTTGGATTTACCCTGCCACGATGGCATTATACCAGTTCTTTTTGTTTAACACGTTCAATGACATAATCATAGAAGTCCTGGAAGGTAACGATGCCCTGGAAGTCTTCCGGTTTCACTTTGAATCCGAAATTGTTCTCGATGGCCACTACCAGGTCAATATAGTCCAGGCTGTCCAGTTCCAGCGTGGCCTTCAGATCGGCCTCGGGGGTAATGCTTTCGGGGGAAACTTCGAATTCGTCCGCCAGAAAAGCATTGGTTTTTTGAATGATCTCCTTGATTTCCATAAACTTTAAGTGTTCCAGATATAGGTTAGATAGCTTTCACTTTGCATCCCATGGGTTCGCATGCGGGCTACGGGGCAAAATTATAGAAAAACCGCCCATAACCGGCCTCATGTCCGAATTATTCCCATTTCCTGACAATAAGGGAGGAGTTAGTTCCCCCAAAGCCAAAGGAATTAGACAAAAATATATTAAAATTTTTATTAAGTGTATTCGTAACGATGTTCAGTTTGGCCGAATCATCGTCGGGGTTTTCGAAATTGATGTTGGGCGCCATGAACCCGTGCTGCATCATGAGCATGGAATACACGATCTCGCTGGCGCCGGCCATCCAGCATTCGTGCCCCGTCATCCCTTTGGTGGAGCTGACCGGCGTGCGGCATTCGCCGAACACGGAATGGATGGCTTTGGCCTCGCTGGCGTCTCCCGCGGGGGTCGACGTGGCGTGGGCGTTGATGTAACCGATGTCTTTGGGCGACAGGCCCGCATCGCGCAGGGCCATTTCCAGGCTGCGGGTGGGCCCTTCCACGCTGGGGTTGCTGATATGCGCCCCGTTGCTGGAGAAACCGTATCCCAGCACTTCTCCCAGGATGGGTGCGCCGCGGCGCTGTGCCGATTCCAGGCTTTCCAGGATGACCGTGGCCGCACCGCCGGAAGGCACGAGGCCGTCGCGGTCGCGGTCGAACGGGCGGGAAGCGCGTGTGGGGTCGTTCTCACGAACGGAAAAAGCGGCGATGGCGTCAAAATTGCCCATGGCGTACAGGTTGATCTCCTGTGCGCCGCCGCAGATCACCGCGTCCTGCATGCCCGAGCGGATGAAGCTATACCCCACCCCGATGGCGTGCGAGCCGCTGGCACAAGCCGCGCTGATGCTGAAATTCACGCCTTTGAGCCGGAAAATGGTGGCAAGGTTCATGTTGACCGTGGAGTTCATGGTCTGGAACACCGACCCCGAGCCCACGAGCATGGTATCTTTCTTTTCGCGGATAATATCGGTAGCTTCTACGACGGGCTTGGCGGAACTGTCGTTCCCGAACAGCAGCCCTACTTCGTTCGAATCCAGGTATTCCTGGTCCATTTTAGCCACGGCCAGGGCTTCCCGGGTGCTCATATAGGCATATTCCGCCTGTTCGGGCATCATGAGCCGGGAGCGCCGGTCCAGCAAGCCTTTCAGCTCCGGACGGTCTACCCACCCGGTCAATCCCGAGCGGTAACCGAACGCTTTGCGATCGGCATCCAGCACGATGCCGGAACGCCCCTGGAAAAGGGATTCCTTCACCGTCTCCAGGTCTTTCCCGAGACAGGAATATATACCTATGCCTGTGATCACTACTCTGTTCATGCGCTGTGTTAATTATCATCGCGGGGCCATGGCCCCGTATTTTTCGTTACTGTTTGATATGCTGCGGAAATGGCTGCCGGGTCAGGAATAAAGACCGCCGTTGATGTTGAGCACTTCTCCCGTGATGTAGGACGCGCCTTTGGACGACAGGAAGGCCACGGCTTCTGCCACTTCTTCGGCCGTTCCGAAGCGTTGCATGGGCACCATGGCGGAAAGCTCTTTTTCGGGCAATCCGTCCGTCATGTCCGTCCGGATGAAACCGGGGGCCACGGCGTTGACGGTTACGTTGCGCTTGGCGACTTCCTGGGCGAGGGCTTTGGTGGCGCCGATGAGGCCGGCCTTGGCGGCGCTGTAGTTCACCTGGCCGGGGGTTCCCTTCAATCCGGAAAGCGACACCATGTTCACGATCCGGCCGTAGCGTTTGAGCAGCATGCCGGTGAGCACGAGCTTGGTGACGTAGAAAAACCCGTCGAGGCTCGCGTCCAGTACGCTTTTCCATTTTTCGGTCGACATCTGGAAAAGCATCATGTCTTCCCGGATGCCGGCGTTGTTGACCAGCACTTCGATCTGTTTGTCTTTATTGGCTTCGAGCCAGGCGCCGAGCACTTCGTTCACTTCGCTTTCGTTCCCTACGTCGAATTTGAGCAGGGTGCCATCGGTGCCTTTCTGGCGCACGGCTTCGAGGGTTTCTTCCGCCGCGGCCGTGTTGCCTTTATAATTGATCAGGATATGGTAGCCCTGTTCCGCCAGTTTGATGCAAACCGCCCTGCCGATGCCGCGGGAACCTCCTGTTATCAATGCGCATTTCATCCGTGTAATTGTTTCTTATGCTGTTGTTTCGTTAAAATATTGCTACTGAACGGAAGATTTCTTCCGCTTCTCCACGGTCGGCTCCGCCACCACGGGCTCGTGCCGCATGAGGTAAGCCTTGATGCGCTGCACGTCTGCATAACGGGGCGCGTCGTCGATAAATTTAGGGAAAATAGCCCTGATGTCCTGATAGATCTTGTGGGTAAATGCGCCCAGGCGGTCCTGGCAGTTGAGGAAATCCACTGCCTGGAGGAGCGTCATCACCTGAACGGTCAGCACTTCGAAGGTATTTTCGATCACTTTGTAGGTCAGCTGAGCCGCATTGCAGCCCATGCTCACGATATCCTGGTTGTCGTTGTTGTTCGGGATGCTGTGCAGGTACATCGGGTAGCTGAGGGTCTGGTTTTCCGCTACGGTAGAGGTGGCGGTGAACTGCACGCCCTGCATGCCGAAGTTGAAGCCCAGCTTGCCGAGGTTCATGAACGGCGGGAATTTGTGGTTCAGCTTGTCGTTCATGAGATAGTTGAGCTGGCGCTCGCTGAGCATGGAAAGCTTCGTCATGGCGATTTTCAGCTTGTCCATTTCCAGGGAGATATAGTCGCCGTGGAAGTTGCCGCCGTGGAACACGTTCTGTTGCCGGTGGTCTACCACGGGGTTATCGCTCACGGAGTTAAGTTCGCCGACGATGATGGTTTCGGCCTGTACGAGGATGTCGTAAATGGGGCCGAGTATCTGCGGAACACAGCGCAGGGAGTAATATTCCTGTACTTTGTCCTTGAAAATCTCTTCTTCCAGTTCTTTGTAGAAGTGATCGGGCCGGTGGCGGATCATTTTGGACCCGGTGAGCATGCCGCGCATCATTTCCGCTACTTTATTCTGGCCGGTATGGCGTTTCACGACGTTGAGCTCGTAGCTGAGGTGATCGTCGAACGCTTCTACCACTTCGTTGATCATGGCGCTGAGGGCGCAGCTCCAGAGGAGGAGTTTGCGCGCTTCGATGAGGTTCACCAGGGCAATGCCCGTCATGGCGGAAGTGCCGTTGATGAGGGCGAGCCCTTCGCGGACGCGCACCGTGAGCGGCTGGAGGCCCAGCTGCTCGAAAACTTCCGCCGCGGGGCGGATTTCGTCCTCATACAACACGTTCCCCTCCCCGATCAGCGCATGGGCCAGGTGGGCCAGCTGAACGAGGTCGCCGCTGGCGCCAACGCCACCGTGCTCGTAAATGCAGGGATATACGTTATGGTTGATGAGGTCGCGGAGGAGGTATACCAACTCGGTATGAACGCCGGAAAAGCCCTGCATGAAACTGCTGAGCCGGGCGATCATCAAAGCTTTGGTGTGGATGGGCGCCAGGCATTTGCCGGCTCCCGAACTGTGGCTGCGGATGAGGTTATACTGCAGCTGCAGCGTATCTTTTTCCGGGATCCGGTACTGCGCCATGGGGCCGAAACCGGTGTTGATCCCGTAAATAAGCTTTTTCGCGGAAAATATCTTGAGAAACTCGAAGTTGTCATTCACTTGCTGTACGGCTGTTTCATCGAGTACCAACTCTTCCCCTTCAAACAATACCCTGTGTACTTCTTCCAAAGAAAGCACCTTACTTCCTAGTACAACCATTATTTTAAATTAAATTATTTGTTTATGTAAAAAAGCGCTCAAAATTAGTATAAAGATGTTTTTTTCCTAATATCCTTGCTTCCTATTTTTAACGGACGGTCAGGGGTTACCATACTCCTTTGGCATTCAACTAGTTACAACTTGCAGTGATAGTAGGTGGCTTCCTGTCGCGTTCAATTCCGGTCTGGCAATACATCCCGAAGTGCCGTTTTGCCGGTCATTTCGGGATGTAAATTTATTACTCTTCTTCAATATTCGCAGGGGGCGTCACCAGAATTTTGTCGATCCGGTGCGCGTCCATGTCCACAATCTCGAAGGTAAAGCGGCGCCATTCCAGCTTTTCGCCGGTTTGGGGAATGTGTTCCAGGTGGTGAAGAATGAATCCGGCCAGGGTATCGAACTCCTGTTCGAACTCGGCCATCTGGTCTTCCATATCGAATTCGGAGAGAAAATCGTAGAAAGGTATCTGTGCGTCAATGAGATAGCTTCCATCCTCCCGTTTAACCATGTTATAATCATCCTGGCCCGTTTCTGGCATATCGCCCACGATCGCTTCGAGAATATCGTTCAGGGTGATCATCCCAAGAAAAGTGCCATATTCGTCAACGATGAACGCGGCGTGGATCTGCGTTTCCTTGAACTTTTCAAGCACCTGGTAAGCGGAGTTGTTTTCGGGGATGAAGAGGGGTTTCTTCATGATGTCTTTCAGCACGGCCACGTTGCCGGCGGTATAGAGGTCCTTGATCGTAAGGATGCCCCGGATATTGTCGATCTGCCCTTCGCAGACGGGGTACACGGAGTGGGGTGCCTGTTTGATCTTGCGCTTGTAGCTTTCCACTTCCTCGTTCACGTCCAGCCAAACGATATCCGTCCGGTGGGTCATGAGGGAAGTGATATTGCGGTCGCCCAGGTGGAACACGCGTTCGATGATTTCCTGTTCGGTTTCCTCGATGGCGCCGGAAGAGGTGCCTTCGGAAATGATCGCCTTGATCTCTTCCTCCGTCACATTGTTATCCGACGAGCGTTTCAGCCCGAAAAGGCTCACCAGTGCCGCGGTGGAGCGGCTCAGCAGCCAAACGAAAGGAAAAGTGAGGCGGGAAATGAAGTACATGGGCTTGGCCACGTTCTTCGCGATAAGCTCCGGATTGGCCAGGCCGATCCTTTTGGGGAACAGTTCGCCGAGCACGAGGGTGAAATACGTAACGCAGATAACGATGATGGCGGTGGCGATGGCATTGGCGTAAGGCACCAGGGACGGCATTTGCATCACGAAGCCCTTTACGTCTTCCTTCAATTGTTCGCCGGAATATAAACCGGTCAAAATGCCGATCAGCGTAATGCCGATCTGGACGGTGGACAAAAACGTGTCCGGGTTGTTGGACAGCTTCAGGGCTGCCCTGGCTTTTTCGTCCCCCTGCTTGGCTGCGCTTTCGAGGCGCGCTTTCCTTGCGGAAACCAGGGCAATCTCCGCCATAGAGAAGATGCCGTTGAGCAAAATGAGGACGAGGATAATGACGACTTCCATAATATATAAAGCCTAAAAATAATTAATTATTCAAATATCAGGGTAACAAAAGCCATACCGAGGCCAATCGCGATGGCCAGCACCTTTCTGCCGCTCAGTTCATGATGTTTGGTGCCCGACTCGTAGAAAATGGTGGTCGAGATATGGAGGAAAGCGCCGATAACGAGCGCCACGATGTAGATCAGCGAATGGGTGACGGCTTCGGACTTGTCTCCCAGCCACCCTGCCAGCAGCGCCGAAAAAGGCGTGACGAGGGAGAAAATGACGAGGATGCGCCAAAGCCTGGCGCGGGATTGCCCGGCGTGGATCATCACGGTGATGAGCGTGAGGGATTCCGGGATCTTATGGGCCATCACGCCCAGCATGAGCGAGGGCAGCGCGGATTTGTCTTCATAATGGAAACCCAGCGGGATGCCTTCCATGAACGCGTGGATGGAAAGCCCCACCAGCAGCGGCGTTACCGCGATGTGATGATGGTGCCCGTCGGCAGCCGGCAGATGGGTATGCCCATGCTCCATGCCGTGGCTCAGCTGCTGGAGGAACACCTGCAGGAAGAACCCGATCACGATGTAAATACCGGCGGAATGCCCCAGCTCGTGGTACACTTCCGGCAGCAGGTGCATGATCGTGACGCCGAACAGGAACGCCCCGGTGAACGCCAGCAGGTAAATGGGCAGGCCTGGACTGATCCGCTTGAATATCACGGGGATCATGCCGCCAAAGATCGTGGCGGCCAGGATGAGTATGAGGTATGCTATGTTCATGTTGTTTTTTCAGGTAATGGCTCCAGCCCGATACGCCTGGTAAAGAACCCTCCGCTCAGCGAGCCCGCCAGGCAGCCCAGCAGCGCCCCGCCGAGGATATCGGTCGGGTAATGCACGCCCACATACACCTGTGCGTAGCAAATAACCGCCGCCCACACGAAAAAGAGCCAGGCCCAGCCACGGATGTAACGCCGCAGGGTTATAAATGAAAACATGGCCAGTCCGAAATGGTTGGCCGCGTGAGAAGATGTGAAACTGCCGCTTTGGGGGTAATATCCCACCATGATGCGCACATATGGGGCAATATTGGGATCGTTGCCCGGGCGCAGCCTGCCTACGGCGCCTTTGAGGAAACTGCTCGCCTGGTCGCACAGGGCAAAGGTCAGGATGAAGAAAACGATCCACCAGAAACCTTTCCAGCCCCAGTTCCAGGTCACGAAAACCATGAGGAACAGGTACAGGGGCGCCCAGAGGTAGGGTTCCCGCATCCAGGGCAGCCAGCTGTCCAGGAAAGGGGTCGCCCATTTACTGTTGATGTTGAAAAACAGGATCAGGTCCCAGGTGAGCAAGGTTCCCATCAGGATGTCGGTTTTTGGGCGATGAGGATCAGCCGCGGAGAATGCGCCTCATCGAAAGTGTTAAAATGATAATCCCCGAACACATCGGTGATCTCGAGCTTCTGCAACGCGAACATCTCCCGGAAATCGGCCAGGCCGAAGGCAGACACCCGCTCGGCGAAACTCGTCCTGAACAGCTTCTTTTTGTCGAGGATACGGATCTCCTTCATAAACTTCCCCCTTCCACCTCGCGGTGGATGTCGAACACCACATCGTCGATCTCCTTGATCTCGTTCGGCACCAGGTGCGCCGCAGCAAAAGGACTGTTCAGGTAATCCAGCACCAGCCTTCCGCCCGGCTTCAGGCTGTTGGTCAGCGTGCGCAGGGCGTTATCGTTCTCGTGCCGCGTCTCGAAATACCCGAAACTGGTAAAAAAATTGAATACGATATCGAAATAGTTGATGCGGAAAGGCAACCGCATATCGTGCTGGAAAAAGCTCAGGCGCTCGTTTTCCAGCTTCCGCGCAGCGGCGATGCTTTCTTCCGACAGATCGATGCCGGTAACGTTGAACCCTTTGTCTGCCAGGTACCGGGCATGCCTCCCGCGACCGCAGGCCACGTCGAGCATCAGCGCGCCGGCGTCCGGGCGCAGGTAATCTACCAGCTTGTCGATGAAGGCAGACGCTTCCCGCTCATCCCTGTTGTTGTACAGCAGGTGATAATACGGCGAATTGAACCAGTCTTTGAACCATTGTTTCGGCACTTCCATTTCGTGTCGGTCGAAAATTATTTCGGTTTTTTATTGTTAAACATCAAATATCGGGATGATTCGTAAAATCCGCGGGTTAATTTCTCCAGTTCCCCGGCAATTTGCGGCTGCACGGCGCTCACGTCTTTCATGGGATCGCCCTCCAGGTCGTACAACCGCATCTTGCCACTGTCCATCCCGATCTCGCAAAAATATTTTTTCCCCATGAGCCCGTAATAGTTTTCGCCGCGGTTATACACCACGAAAGCGTAGCGCTCCCCGGCGAAGGTGGTATCGAGCATGTCCACGCCCATCGTGTAGTTCGTAAAGTCTACCCCGGCCATTTTCGCCACGGTGGGGTACACGTCCAGCAAACTGCTCATCCGGCTGATCCGCTGCGGCTTTGCCATTTTCGGCGCCCAGATGATGCAGGGCACGTGGTCTACGAACGTTCCCATCTCATATTCGGGCAGGGGCATATGCTTGAACGGGTTCAACCGGGCGGAATGATCGCCGAAAAATACGAAAATCGTATTGTCGAGGTACCCGGATTTTGCCGCCAGCTCTATGAGGTAGCCCACGTTGTAGTCGAGGTAGCGCATGGCGTTGAACTGGTCGATCGACAGCCAGCCGGCTGATTTGAAAGCCTTCATGTCCACCTCTTTCCCGGTCACTTTCTTAAAATCGCCCTTTCCGGCGGTGGTGGTATAAGGTTCGTGGTTGTCTGCCGTTTGCAGGAATGCCACGAAGGGCTTGCCGGCCTGGTGGGCTTTCCGGAATATTTCGTCAGACTCAGTAATGAGGTCGAAGTCCGAAACGCCCCACACATCGGCCTTTGGCGCCTTAAAGTAGCCTTCCTCGAAAATCTGGATGCTGTCCACGTTATTGGTAAAAACGGCGCGGATGTTGGCCCAGTTGGTGTTTCCGCCGAGGAGGTAATATTTTTCGTATCCCATGAACTGGTCCATCACCACCCGCTGGTCCACGATCCCGGGGTGGCGCGAGGCGGTTTTGAACTTGCAGATATCGGGGAGGCCGGTGGTAACGCCGAAAACGGTTCGGGCGGTGCTCATGGCCGGTACGTAGAAATGGTCGAAAAACAGGCCTTCATCTGCGAGCTTTTGCAAATTGGGCGTGGCTTTCATGGGATTGTTGAACATGGATGTCATGGCCGCCCCGCCCGATTCGAGCATCACGATGATGACGTTGGGCCGGCCGGCCAGGGAATCGCCTTTTACGAAGCGGGCGTAGTTCAGCGCCGACGCGTCGGGCTTGTCGACCCCGAGGTATTCCGCCACGGGCGCGTAATATTTGCGGGTGAGCTCGATATCGTAGGTATCGTCTTTCACCGAAAAGTTCGACACGAAATACAGTACGGGGTTGAGCGCGAGGGACGTGATCCCGTTGTCGCGCGTGAACATGGCCTGGCTCCAGCGGAGCGGGAAATAGGCGACGTTGCCGTAAATCCCGGCGCCGAACAGCAGTACGAGGGCAACCACCCATGCCGCGAGGCCTTTGGGGCGCACGGGAACGCCTTCCTGGTTGGCGAAATGGCGGAAGATGGAGCGGTACGACCAGATCACGAAGGCCATGAGCAATACGAGGCCGATGGCGCCTTTGATGACGGGGTAGCTTTCCCAGAGCATCCGGGCGTTGGTGCCACGCTCGCCGTGGGCGAGGAACCGGGTGACGGAGGGCTCTATGCGGATGCCGAGGTAGCTGTAATGCCCCAGGTCGGTCACGTAAAATAAAGTAAGGAATGCGTACAGTATGAAAAGATAGGCGAAATGCAGCCTGCGGAGCCACCCGGGGCCGAAGAGGCGGTCGCGCGTGAGCAGCGCCAGCAGGGCGATGGGGGCCATGCAGATGAGGGCCAGGCGCATGTCGAACTTCAGGCCGAGATGCCAGGCTTTGGCGATGGCACCGCTATCTTGAATGGTGGTGGTGAAAAAGAAGAAATAGAAGATCAGGCGCCACGCTACCAGGAAACCGAACAGGTACAAGGTTTGGGTGAAAATATACCGGATGTATCTGGGTATCCGTGACCAAAGCTGAATCATCTTAATAATTGGTTATTCGCTAAACTTATATTCCCGTAAAATTTTATACGTAGCGGCAAATATACACTAATTGCGCCAACATACCGGTCGGCGATCGGCGACCTGACAAAATAGCGGGGCCGATAAATACGGAATCGATTATCTTTGCCATCCTAAAAAAATCCAATAAAGTGGCACTGATTAAATCAATTTCGGGAATTCGCGGCACCATCGGCGGCAAGCCCGGCGAAGGACTTTCCCCCTCGATGTGGTGAAGTTCACCGCGGCTTACGGCACCTGGCTGCTGAAGCAGAACGCGGAGAACAGGAAAGTGGTGATCGGAAGAGATGGCCGGATTTCCGGGGAAATGGTCAAGCAACTGGTCGTTTCCACCCTCAACGGCCTGGGCATTGACGTAGTGGACCTGGACCTCAGCACCACCCCTACCGTGGAAATCGCTGTTCCCCTGGAACAGGCAGCGGGCGGCATCATCCTGACCGCCAGCCACAACCCCCGCGAATGGAACGCCCTGAAGCTCCTGAATTCGAAAGGCGAGTTCATCTCCGGCGCAGACGGCGCCGAAGTGCTCGATATCGCCGAGCGGGAAGACTTCACCTTCGCAGACGTGAACAAACTCGGATCGTACAGGAAAGACGATTCCTACCTCCAGAAACACATCGACCTGGTGTTGAATTACCCCCTCGTAGATAAGGCAGCCATCGAAGCCGCCGGTTTTAAAGTGGTGGTAGACGCCGTGAACTCCACCGGCGCCATCTTTGTGCCCGCCCTGCTGAAGGCGCTGGGTGTGAAGGAAGTGACTACCCTGTTCGACGATGTTTCCGGCAAATTCGCCCACAATCCCGAGCCCCTGCCCGAAAACCTCACCGCGCTCAGCAACGAGGTAGATAAAAGCCAGGCGGATTTCGGTATCGCCGTAGACCCGGACGTTGACCGCCTCTGCTTCGTTTGCGAAGACGGCAGCATGTTCGGCGAGGAATATACCCTGGTGGCCGTGTCCGACTACGTGCTGAAGCACCGGAAAGGCAATTCCGTGTCCAACATGAGCTCCACCCAGGCGCTGAAGGATATTACCCTTAAAAATGGCGGGGAATACCATCCTTCTGCCGTTGGCGAGGTGAACGTCGTGAACAAGATGAAAGCCGTTAACGCCGTGATCGGCGGCGAAGGCAACGGCGGCATCATCGTTCCCGACTTCCATTACGGCCGCGACGCCCTCATCGGCATCGGCCTCTTCCTGAGCCACCTGGCGCAGAGCAAAAAGACGATGAAAGCCCTCCGGAACTCGTATCCGGACTATTTCATCAGCAAAAACAAGATCGAGCTGGACAAAGGCATCGACGTGAAGGAAATCTTCGAAAAGATCAAGGGAAAGTACAAAAACCAGCCCCTGAACACCGAAGACGGGCTGAAAATCGAGTTCGATAAGGACTGGGTACACCTGCGGACGTCCAACACAGAGCCCATTATCCGGATCTATGCGGAAAGCCAGAATGAGACCACGGCAGACAATATCGCCCGTAAGATCATGCAGGATATCAAGGAATTCATATAATTCCTATAGACTTATAGATGGATGAACGGATGGCGGAATTAACTGCCATCCGTTTTTCTTTGTCGGCAATTCCTTAATTTTGTGGCACTTTTTTAATCAAAAACCACCAAACCCGCACGACCTTGGAAAGAATTTATTTCGACAATGCCGCAACCACGGCACTCGACCCGGCAGTTCTTGACACCATGCTGCCGTATATGACAGAAAAGTTCGGCAATCCGTCCTCCATTTATTCATACGGCCGCGAATCGCGGCTGGGCATCGAAAATGCGCGGAAATCCGTCGCAAAGATCCTCAACGCCCATCCCGGTGAGATCTTCTTTACCTCGGGCGGTACCGAAAGCACCAACACGGCCGTTAATGCGGCCATCCGCGACCTGGGATGCCGTCACATCATCAGCTCCCCCATCGAGCACCACGCCACCCTCCACACCGTTGAGCATGTCTATTGCCGCGACGAGGTGCGCCTTTCCTGGGTGAAACTGCTGCCGAACGGGCATGTGGACCTGGAAGACCTGCGCCGCCTCCTCGCCGAAAGCAAGGAACGGACGCTGGTGAGCCTCATGCATGCCAACAACGAGATCGGCAACCTGCTCGACATCCATGCCGTGGGCAACCTCTGCAAGGAATTTGACGCCATTTTCCATTCCGATACGGTGCAGACCGTGGGCCATTATCCCTTCGACCTGCGCAATACGCCGGTACATTTCATCAACGGCGCCGGCCACAAGTTCCATGGCCCCAAAGGCGTGGGCATCCTGTACATCAATGAGAACGTGAAGATCCAGCCCTACCTTATGGGCGGCTCGCAGGAGCGCAACATGCGCGCCGGCACCGAGAACCTTTACGGCATCGTAGGCTTCGCCAAAGCCCTGGAAATAGCGACGGCCAACCACGAAGCGCACAGCGGTTACATCAACGATCTCCGCATGTACATGGCCCAACAGCTGGAGCAGCACATCCCGGGCGTGAGCTTCAACGGCGATCTCCATGGCCGCAGCCTCTACACCGTGCTGAACGTTTCCTTCCCGAAAACGGAAAAAAGCGAGATGCTCCTCTTCAACCTGGACATCAACGGCATCTGCGCTTCCGGTGGCAGCGCCTGCACCTCGGGTGCCGACGCGGGCTCGCACGTGATCCGCTCCCTCAGCAGCGATCCCAACCGCATCGCGGTACGCTTCTCCTTCGCGCACACCAACACGAAAGCAGAAGTAGACGCGGTAGTGACGAAGCTGAAAGAACTGATCTAAGTTTATTTCATTTTGATATCGTGAAAAAAACCGGCGGAATTTTCCTGCCGGTTTTTTTTGTGCATGAGAATTTTGGTTTCAATATTTTGAGTGGAATAATTTTGATATTGAATATTGATTTACTTTTGAATTCACCAGGAAAGTGGTTCAACTTGCATAACTCGTTTCGAACGGGGGGTGCCTGAAAAGGCACGGGGGTTGAGAGATTTTCCTGGCACATTGAAGCAGTTAGAAGGCCCTTCACTTGCATAACTCTTCTCATGAAGGGGGTTGCCTGAAAAGGTACGGGGGTTGAATGTGAGTCTTCTAGCAGCCTCTTTTGAGAAAAATTTGATCAATTTATTGAATCAACTTTTTTCTTATCTTTGAAAAGGCCAAGAAATTGTTCAACCTTCATAAGTTGAATAATTAAAGCCGAAATGGATTGCCAGGTGCAAATCCTCATTTGTTAAAAGATTCTTCAGCTTGCATAACTCTTTCCATAAAGGGGGTTGCCTGAAAAGGCACGGGGGCTGAAGGATCTTTTACGTTTCTACACGTATCCCAAGCCTACATTTCTATTATCTGACCGAACTTGTCTTTTAAGGCATCAAAATACCTGCTTTCGCTTTTTAACAATTTTCGTTGCACTGCCCAGATCATATAATCGGTTACACTTAATTCCAGAGAAGAGCTGCTCAGAAGCATATCCAGCATAAAACGTTCGCCCTCCAATTCCATATGACTTACCGCATTCTTCAATTGAGTCAATCCATGATTCCCACAATTTGCCAGGTATAAATTATGCATGTGCGATTCCCTGATTAAACATTTATTCAACAAGCATTGTAAAACATGAAAATAATAAGCCGTTGAATTTCCATTAAACTGATGCTGGAATGTTTGCAAGTCTTTCTTCGCAATTACTACATGCACTATAAATCCGGAAAGCTTCCTTAGAAATTCAAAGAATTGAATTCTTAATTCAGGATGATCACTTCTGGCATGTAAATACCAGTCGCTTTCTGCAAAAGAATAAATCGAATTATACAACACGTCCGCCTTCATTTTTTGTATAAACTTCGCAATAGCCTTTCGCAACTTCTGTCTATTACAGGTTTCCACTACCCCTATGATTAAGTATGGCTGAAACCCACCTGTTTCCGTGAGTAATTTTCTCCCCTTTCCATAAAAACCGGCATCCCCACTTTCATCGATAAAATAGAATTTGTTCGTAAGATTAACTCCTGCTGTTTCCATCGTTGGTTTTCCAATTAGGAAGAAAATGTAGGAATTAAACTGACGCAAATGCTTGTTCAGTTTATCTATTCCTGAGTGCGGGTATTAATACCTTTTACATTTAAGAATGCCGTGTAATTACGTCGTAAAACTTGTCGCGGTAGCCTTCGCTGATGGGGATGGACTGATTGGCGATCATCACCGTGTTGCGCTCCACGGAATTGATTTTGTTCATCGCCACGAGGTAGGAACGGTGCACGCGCATGAACTTGTCTTTCGGCAAACGCGACTCGAAAGATTTCAGGCTTTTCAGCGTGAGAATGGGCTGGCTGCCCGTGTATATCTTGATGTAATCTTTCAGGGCTTCGATGTAGAGGATGTCTTCGAGGTTCACTTTGATGATGCGGTACTCCGTTTTCACGAAAATGTAATCCGTTTCCGGCGGGCGGGGCGATGCGATGGAACGGTACTCCTGCGCCTTGGTGACCGCTTTGATAAAACGCTCAAATGGAATGGGCTTGAGAAGGTAGTCCACCACATCCAGGTTATACCCGTCCAGCGCGTATTCCTCGTAAGCGGTGGTAAAAATCACCATAGGCGGCCGTTTCAGCGATTTAATGAACTGAATCCCCGTGATGTCGGGCATCTTGATATCCAGGAAAATCAAGTCCACCGGCTCCTGCTGCAAAAAACCCAGCGCCCGGGAGGCATTCGTAAACGCCGTCAACTCCATCTGGAAAGGCGCCTTGGCCGCGAAATCCGCGATGATCTCCAAAGCCAGCGGCTCGTCATCCAACGCAATGCACTTCATCATGTTTCAAAGCGATTTTTAAGTCTGCAATAAATTCGTCTCCCTGCTCTCTGATTGTGATCTCGTGTGCATCTTTGTACATTAGTTCGAGGCGCTTGAGGGTATTCCCCAATCCCACGCCCCCTTTTCCGCCAGGCGCCGCTCCAGCAACCGGTTCCGCACCGTCAGCCGCAACTGCCCTCCTTCCGAAATATCCAGCCCCACGCGGATCCATGCGGGCTCTTCATAACTCACGCCGTGCTTGAACGCATTCTCCACGAACGGGATGAGCAGCATCGGCGCAATGCGCAGCCCTGCCGGATCGCCGGTAACGCTGACTTCGACGGGAATGCTTTTCGCCAGGCGAAGGCGCTGCATGTCGATAAAATCTTCCAGGTAGCGGATCTCGTTGGCCAGGAGCACCTGGTCTTCGTTACTCTGGTAAATCATGTAACGCAATATATTCGACAGCTTCACCAGCGCATGCTCCGTTTCCGGGCTTTGCCGGTGCGCAAGGGAATATACCGTATTCAGACTATTGAACAGAAAATGCGGATTGATCTGCGATCGCAGGAAACGTAATTCTGCATTGAGGTTCGCCACTTTCAGGGCTTCCTTCTGCTGCTCGCTTTTGAACCATTCCATCGCCACTTTGATAAACCCGCCGATGAACAGCACCAGCAAAGTAAACGTGGCCGATTTGCGGAAGATGTCGGGGAAAAGGAACATCCCGGAAATCCCCCGGTCGCGCATTCCCCTGCGGAAAACAGGCGCAGCCGGCATCGAATCATCGCCCAGGATCACCGTTTTCGAAAACGCGACGGCCGAATCATGCCCGAACTGCACGGTATGCCCCGGCCCGGCGGCATCCGCCCAGGCCACTGCAGGCCGCGCCCGCACGGCAAACACGCCTCCGCCGCCAAACCTTCCGGATATGACGAACGGCCGCCCGTCGCGCAAGCCCAGCTGCCGGAGGAACGTGTATTCCACCAACACCTGCTGCAACCCGATCCCCGCCAGCGCCAGCAACACCAGTCCGATGTAAATGCCGATACGCCTGCGCGTGAAGAAACGGGGGATCAATACGTAATAATTCAGATAGAACAGTCCAACGATGAACAGCGTGTTCACCCCTTCCTTCCAATAAAACAAATGATCGTCTACACGGATCCGATATACAAAAAACGGGAAGAGGAACAGCAACACCCAAACCGCGATATGCAAACTAATTACGACGAGCCGGTTACCGAATATTTTCCTCCAAAATACCATAGGTGTGATGCGGCGTAAACTTACGCCACAATAGTCTTAACCAAGTGTTAAAACAGGTTCCCGGGTTCTTAACCAAGTGTTAAAATTACCTAGTGATCTGTAAACTGTCGATCTCGTCCAGGCTAAGCGCGGGCATGGTACCGCTTTCGAGTTTCCGCAGCACGAGGGTGCCTGTCCGGCGTGCGTCTGCCTGTGAGCGGAACGGGTGAAAACCCGGCACCGCGGGGATATGCGCCTGGTAAATCATGGGGCGGCCGCGGTAAGTAATGCGGTATGCCCACCCTTCTTTCCATGGCTCCGTCACCAACCGGTACGGCCGCTCCCTGCACGAAAACAGGGAGCCGGCCGCGGCCAGTGCGAGCAGTATTGCGATGGACTGCCTAGTCATTTTCGTTGTAGGTTGCGTTCGGTTCGAAGAGATAGATATCGTCGAGCTGGAGGCTGCCCGTTCTGCCGGAAGCCACGTGCCCCTTGCCTCCCAGCACGAAAGACACGGCACCGTACCGGGCGGCGCCTTCGAAATCGCGCACCTGCGTCCACCGGTCGGAAACGCCGTCGTATTCCCAGGTGGCTTTGCTGACGCCGTTTCCGGTACCGGTTACCACATAGGCTCTGTTGTTGACTGTGAAGGCCACGGCCTGGGTGGTCACGATGTTGTAATCATCGTCGAACGAGTCGTCGGAAACATTGGCGATCTTATTCTTCTGTGTCCAGTTGTCGGAATCGGCGTCATACATCCACAGGTCGTTTTTTAGTTCGCTGTTGTTGGTGCCGGTTACGATGTAGGCGTTTTTGCCGAGCACGAAAGCCACGGCTTCGGTGCGTTTGCTTCCGCCGAAACTTTGCCGTGCGATCCATTTATCGGCCAGCGGATCGTACATCCAGACGTCTTTCGTGCCGCTGCCATCGCTCCCGGTGGCCACATATCCTTTTCCGTTGACGGTGAAGCTGACCGCATCGCGGCGGGCGAGGTTGATGGAAGGATCGGGGCCCACGAGCGGCGCTTTCTTTTCCCAATAGCCTTTGTCGGGATGGTAGCTCCAGAAATCATTGAGGCGCACCTTGCCGTCGAACCCCGTTCCCACATACGCGTTCTTATCTATGACGAAAGCGGTGGCGCTGCTGCGCGCGGCCGCTGCTGCCGGGAGGCTCGCCGACTGGCTCCAACCGTTGGCCGGATTGTATTTCCAGAAATCACGCAATTGCTTTTCGCCGTCGAACCCCGTGCCCACGTATGCCGTATCGCCGATAACGAATGCCACGGCTTCGGAACGGGGCGAGGCCGACATCTCCGGCAGCTCCTTCCAGTTACCGTTGTTCTCGTCTTCCGTATCGTCACTTTTTTTACATGCCGACAAAAGTACCGCCGCCAGCATCCATCCTAATAATTTTCCTTTCTGCATAGAAATAGTGTTTTAACCCGGTCAAAATTATCCGGCGAACTGTTACAGGTACTTTAAAATAGACGGATCAGTCGTGGGGCATGACCAATCCCGTGTTTTCATCTGCCAGTCAGCCGCTTTTGTCGTTCAGCCCCAAAACGCCCTTTCCCGGCTGGTTTCAGGCGTTGGACGGATAATTCCGGGGAATGATCGATAAAAAACCCCGGGCCGCATATTCCCGTCTTCCGCGTGCGCCTCCGTCTTTTATCATTGCGGCGATATGAAATGGAAACTTCTGGCGATGGCCGCGCTCACCGGTCTTGCGGCTTGTGACAAAAGCGGGTTCGAATACGAGGATGCAGCCCCCGGCGGCAACGTCCGCTACTCGCTCATAGATACGATCGGCATCGGGATGCGCACCATCCAACTCGATTCCGTCCCCTCTTCGGGCACCGGCTACCTGGTAGTTGGCGGATATTCCGATCCCGAAACGGGCCGTATCGATGTGGCAGCCAACTTCCGCGTGGCACGGCCCTATTCATTTCCGGAGCTGGACGACCGCGTTGTTTACGATTCCATCGAAATCATCTTCCGGCCCGACGCCTATTCCTATGGCGATACCCTTCCCGACCAGGAATGGAGTGTTTATCAATTGGCGCGGCCGCTGGAGCTGGACGATGATCAGACACGATTCTACACGCACCATGTATTCCCTCACGCCGCCACGCCGCTCGCCCGGGAAAGTTTCCCCATCCTTCCCCACCGCGGCGATTCCATCCAGCTGCGCCTCCGCGATAATTTCGGGCGGGAGTTGATGGAAAAGATCCGCACCAAATCGGAAGACGTTTCCACCGACGTGCTTTTTCTCGATTACATGAAAGGCCTGCAATTGCGCGCTACGCGCGGCACCGCGGTGTTCCGCGTTCCCGCGGCAGACAGTGCGGTGGTGATGCGGCTGCATTATCACATCTCCACGACCGAAATCGAAAAGTATACTATTGATTTTCCGATCGGCAATCCGGAACTGCAATTCAACGAAGTGCATGTTGACAGGAGCAACACCCCGCTGGCCAGTTTGATTCCCGGGCCGGCGGGCCTCCTGAGCAGCGACGCCGGAAACCGTACCTGGGTACAATCGTTGTCGGGCATGGTGACGCGGCTCGATTTTCCGTCGCTCACGGGACTGCCGTTGCTAGGCAAATATGGAAAGGTGATGCAGGCGACGCTGGAGCTGCGGCCCATCAGTGGCACGTATCCGCAATACGCCCTTCCACCGCGGATCACGTTGTGCACTGCTACCAAAGACCAGGTGGTGACCGATACGCTGTCGACCGTTTCCGGCTATCAATACGGCGACCTGGTGACCGACCTGCTGTATCCCGAAAACACGAAATACGCCTACGATGTTACCACGTATTGCGCGGCCATTGCAAAGGGGGAGACGCCAATTACCAGGGGCTCCTGGCGATCCCCTCTTCCGGCGATTATTACTCGCAGCTGAACCGCCTGGTGCTGGGAGATGCCAAACATGAAGGATACCGGGCTTATTTGAAGATTTATTACCTCTTGTACAAATGATGCGTTTTTATATCACCGCCGGTTTTGTAATGTTTTTGAGTGGCAGCGCCGTTGCACAGAAAGGCGTCAACTCCCTGTATTCCGCTTTCGGTATCGGCGACCTCGACGAGCGCGATTACAGCCGCAACTTCGGCGTGGGAAGCGCCGGCATCGCGCGGCCGTCGGGGCAGTTCCTCAACGAGCAGAATCCCGCGTCGTACAGCGCTTTGCCCATGCAGATGTTTTATTTCGAGGCGAGCATGGCCGGCAAATCCGTCAGCTATCAAACCGCCGACAATACGCAATCGGCCGGCGACATCGCCTTCAAGCGTTTCGCCATCGGATTCAAAGCGCACGAACGCTGGGGGATCAGCGTGGGACTGATGCCTTACAGCCGGATCGATTACAAACTGCTCAATACCACGCCCATCGAAGGCACTTCCGAAAACGTGCGGAACGCGATCGACGGCAGCGGCGGATTGAACCGGTTTTATATCAGTAACTCCGTCCGGATCACGAAAAATTTCAGCGCGGGGGTTTCTTCCGCCGTCATATTCGGGCCCGTCAATACCATAGACAGCCTGGCCAACGACGAAGTGCATACTTCGCAGGACGTGTATTACCGCAACCTGAACTTCACCGCTGGATTGCAATACCAGGGCCGCATCGGCGAATGGACGATCGGGGCGGGCGCCACCTATCGCTTCGGCACCACGCTCAACGGCAGCGGTACGCTTTCCATCCGCGCGGCAGACGAAACCATCCTGTATCAGGACAAAAGCGTGGCGGCATCCTACAAACTGCCCGAGCAGCTTGGGTTCGGGCTCACGGCAACCAGCGGGAACATCACCTGGCTGGCGGATTACAAGCGGCAAAACTGGGAAGGCCTGAATAAAAGCAATACCAATTTCCAATACAAAAATTCGGAGCGATACGCCGGTGGATTGGAGTATACCTTCAAACGGCTGGATTTTTACGGGCGCGAAGCGGAAGGCGCCGTGATCCAGCTCGGTGCGGCGTTCCATAAAAACTATATTTCCGTGAAGAATCAGCCGCTGGAGGATTTCAGTGTTTCCGCGGGGCTTTCGCTGCCCAGCAGAACGGGGCACCTGCGATATTATCTGGGCCTCGAAGGCGGCCAGCGTGGGGTTTCGGCCAAAGGGCTGGTGCAGGAAAATTATCTGAACGTTGTGCTGCATCTTTCGCTGCGCGACAACTGGTTCTATAAACGAAAAGAAATGTAACCGGCCCCGGCGGGTAATCAGTCAAACCACTCTATAAACCTTTATACGGCGAACCCCAAAAAACCGGTTTGCTATTGCCCGCCGGGGGACCGTTCCCCATTCCCCAACAGCTCCGCGAACCACCGGCCGGAGGATTTGATGGTCCGCCGCTGGGTTTCGAAATCCACATGAACGAGCCCGAACCGGGCATTGTACCCTTCCGCCCATTCGAAATTATCGGTCAGCGTCCACGCGAAATACCCTGTGAGCGGCACGCCCGACTGTTTGGCCAGCAGCGCCGCGCGCAGGTATTCATCGTAATAAGCGATGCGTTCCGGATCGTGGACCTTCCCGTTTTCGGCCATGTCGGCGAATGCAGCGCCGCCTTCCGTGATCATGATCTCTTTTACGCCGGGATAGGCGGCGAACTGTTGCAGGATGCTGTACAGGCCATTTCCGCTGATTTCCCATCCCAGCGCCGTGGTCGGCACTTTCCGGTAGCGGGCTTTTACTTCCGACGCGTTGAGGTAGGGCATGAAGGGATTGTAGCGAACTACGAGCGGAAAATAGTTTTGTATGCCGATGAAATCGAAATCAAAGGGCAGCTGGTCCCAATCGCGCCAAAGCGCGTATCGCCTTGCGATGCGGGCCAGCAGGGGAAAATCGCCGTCAGGATATCCCATTCCCAGTGCCGGTTCTATAAACAGCCGGTTGAAGAGCGCGTTGATGCGGGAGGCGGCGGCGCGATCGTTTTCGTTATCGGTGAAGGGGATGATCTGCGAGCAGGAATAGGCGACGCCGATGCGTGCACCGGGCACCTCCGCGCGGAGGGCCCTCCCGCCTATCGCCTGGGCCATCGCCACATGGTGAACGGCCGGCAGGAAATACGACAGCCCGAACTTGCCCGGCGCATGCACGCCCAGCATATAACCCAGCGAAGTGAAACCGAAAGGCTCGTTCAGCACGATCCAGTTGCGCACTTTGCTCCCGAACTCCCGGCCGCAGGTGGTGGCGTACGATTCGAACGCGTGGACCGTTCCCCGGTGGCACCATCCCCCTTTTTTCTCGAGGGCGAGCGGCAAATCCCAATGGTAGAGCGTTACGTAAGGTTCCATACCGGCGGCCAGCACAGCGTCGATGACACGATGGTAGAAAGCGATGCCCGCGGGATTGAGGGCGCCGGTGCCTTCGGGAATGATGCGGGGCCATGAAAGGGAAAAGCGGAAAACCCCGAAGCCAAGGCTCCGGGCCAGCAGGATATCGTCGAGATAGCGGTTGTAAAAGTCGGTCGTAGTGCGGGCGTGGCTGCGGTCTTTGATCTTGCCGCGCCTTTCCGTAAAAGCGTCCCAGATGCTGGGGCCTTTGCCGTCGGCATCATGTGCACCCTCGTTCTGGAAGGCCGAGATCACGACGCCCCACCGGAAATCCGGCCCGAAATCAGCGCGCGTAATTGCCATATCAGTTACAAGTTACGGATAAACGCCCTACGGATCGGCTGACAAAGGAAATTAACAATTTAACAATGCGGATGCCTAATTTTGTGGCCATTATGATCCGGAATCAAACATCAACCATCGTTGTTCTGTGCGCCATGCTGGCCGCCTGCCAGCAGCCCGCCGCCAAACAGCCGGGCCGGGCCGCAGTGCCGCCTGCCGTAGACAAACTCAATCCCATGGTACTGATCCCCGGTGGAACGTTCCGGATGGGGGCCGACGACGACAGCGGCATGCCCGACGAATATCCCGCGCACACCGTTCAACTCGATTCCTTTTACCTGGACGCCCACGAAGTCACCAATGCGGAATTCGCGGCATTCGTAGCGGCTACCGGGTATGTGACCATCGCCGAGCGCCCGATTTCCAAAGAGGAGCTGATGGCTTCGCTGCCTCCCGGCGCCGAAGAGCCGGATAGTACCATGCTGCTCCCCGGCTCGCTCGTTTTCGTGCCCACGAAAGGGCCCGTAGACCTCCGCGACGTGACGCAATGGTGGAGTTTCGAGCATTATGCCGATTGGAAGCATCCCAAGGGGCCGGGCAGTGACATCAAGGGATTGGAGAACCATCCGGTGGTGCATGTGTCGTGGGAAGACGCGCAGGCATACGCCAAATGGGCGGGCAAGCGCCTCCCGACGGAAGCCGAATGGGAATATGCGGCGCGCGGTGGCAAGAGCGGGGTCCCTTATCCCTGGGGGACGGAAGCCCCCCAGACCGGCAAACCCAAAGCCAACATCTGGAACGGACATTTTCCTTACGAGAATACCGAAACCGACGGGTTCTACGGGACTTCCCCCGTCAAATCCTTTCCGGCCAATGGTTTTCAGTTGTTTGACATGTCCGGCAACGTTTGGGAATGGACGGCCGACTGGTACGATGCGCGCCATTATGCATCGGAGCCTGCCGAGACGCACAATCCTACGGGCGCCAATGCTCCCCATGACCCGGACGATCCGGCCAACCCGAAGCGCGTGATCCGCGGGGGGTCTTTCATGTGCAGCGATGAGTATTGCCGCGGTTACCGGGTTACCGCCCGTATGAAAACCACGCCATCGTCGGGCCTCGAGAATTTGGGGTTTCGTTGTGCCCGGAGTATCCGGTGAGGTAGTGTTGGGTAAATCTGAATCCATAAAAGCATCTGGATAAACCTAACACCATAAAGGCATTCGGTTTAGCTGGCTCCATAAAGGCATCCGGATAAACCTGACGCCATAAAAGCTTTCGGGTTTAGCTGGCTCCATAAAAGCATCTGGATAAACCCGACCCCATAAAAGCATTCGGTTTAACTGGCTCCATAAAAGCATCCGGGAATATACTACTTCAATAAAAAAAGCAGCCCTCAGGCTGCCTTCTATCAGATATGCAAAAGCAGGCTTCCGGCTAACCGGAAGCTTGCTTTTTTTATTGTTTCACGATACGGGATGTCATAGTAGCGCGATCATGTGTCAGGGTTACGATGTAAGTGCCGGCGGGTTTACCGGAAAGGTTGATCTGTTCTTTCTGGCTGCCGGTTAAACCATCGATGGATTTGCGGTAGATTTCGCGGCCGTTGATATCGGTTACCCGAATATTCCCTTTGCCTGGCTTGCTCAGGCTGTAGGCGAAAGTTACGACACCGTCTGTCGGGTTCGGGTAATGCTCGGTCTGAATGGAAGCTGCGGCTGGTACATTGCTGGTCAACGCCTTTGAATAGGTGTCTACGATTAGTCTATACACACTGTCTTTGGAGTTGCCGGTGCGGATCCGATAATTCGGGTCATTCTTTTGTTCCATCGCCCGCATGGCTGCTACGGTCCGCCTGCGGCGGTCGCTGCTGTCTGGAGAAACGGCGAGTGAATAGCCGGTAACCGTTATTACCGGAACTTCTTTCACCGTCTGTGCAGCATCTGATTTCAACGCCGTGGCTTGCGGCCGGCGTGTACCCGTTACCGTGATGACGGAATTCCTTTTTCCGGTTGCGGAATCTACCCATACTCTTTCTTCGCGCACTTCATCGTATTCATTTTTAGAAACGGTGGTCGCCAAAGTCTTGCCTTTCTTGGTGGTGATGATAATTACGCCCTCTTTACCCGCGGGGCCATAAATAGAAGATGCTGCGGCATCTTTGAGCACGGAGATAGATTCGATGTTATTGGGATCGATGCTTTTGAGCGGGTTCCCGGACGCATCGGATTTTTGGGGCACGCCGTCTACCACGATGAGCGGCTCCTTCCCATTGCCCGGGGGGCCGATGATCAGCACTTCCTTGACGTTTTTACCGGATGCGGGTTTGCCTTCCACGACTTTCGGCTGCACTTGTACACCGGATACGGTGCCTGCAAGTTTGGGCTGCTCAGTTACCCGACCGGAGCGGGGCGTAACCGTGTCTTTTACGGACTTGCCTTTCACAGTGATGTAATTATCGGTCGTGGATCCGAATTTGCCATGAACGGTTTTATACGTGTCTCCTGCGCTGGCAGTGGAAGCTACATCGTCTTTCTCCGCCGCGCCGGGAACAAGCGCCGTTTTCACTTCCTGGAGGGCATCATGCACTACGGCGCCGGCTTTGGTATAATTAAGCGTCAGCAGCACTCCGCACACGATGCAGCCCAACACGCCGTAGCGGTAAAGCTGGATGCCGGAGGTACGGGATTTGTTCATCATAAAAATGCGGTTTTTAATGTGGGATAAATTGAAGCTGTTGGTGATACCGGCCGCGTACTGCGATGCGTTCACCTGTATAAGACTATACTGATACTCTTTACGATTAATGCCGCTGCGGAGGATAGCCCTGTCTGCCAGGAACTCCAGGTTCTCGCGGATCGCGCTCTTCATCAGCCAGGCGCCCGGGTTGAACCAGTAAAAAACATTATTGACCTCGCCCATCATGATATCGGCCGTATGCCACTCCTTCACATGCACCTGTTCATGCTTCACGATCGAGAACAATTCCGTTTCCGTATGCAATTCAGGATTCACGTAGATCTTGCGGAAGAAGGAAAACGGCGTCACCGACCCCTTCATCCTGCGCACCTCCTGGCCGAACAACCGGTCCGGCTCCGTACGAAGGTGCAGCACCAGTAACGATACCATCTGCACCAGGAGCCTGAAAGCCATCACGGCCACGCCCGCCCAGAAAGTATATTCCATCAAAGTCCACACCGTGAAGGATTCCACCTTTTGCAGGGTGGTCCAGTCGGGAACATAATAGGTCACCTGCGCCGCGAGGGTCACATTCCGCGAAAAGAAATCGTTGACGTCCACCAACGGGAACATCGACGAAAAGGCGATACCTCCCAGGAGGAAAAAGCGGTTCAGCGTGTAAAACGTCATCCTCCGCAACCCCAGCCGGTACGCCAGGTAGAACAAACAAAGCGCGATATTGGCTTTGAGCAGATAAATAAATAGAGCCGACATGCTAGCGGTTTATAGGTACTGCAATTATTTCGATTCGATCATGCGGATGATCTCCTTCAGATCGTCCGGGCTGATCTTTTTATCTTTCGCGAAAAACGTCACGAGGTCTTTGTAGGAATTCTCGAAATAGTCTTTCACGAAACTGTTCATAAACTTCTTCGCGTATTCATCTTCCGCGATGGCGGGAGCATATTCATACACGTTACCGATCTTCTTCGCCTCCACGAACCCTTTCTTTTCAAGGTTCTTGATCGTGGATGCCAGTGTGGTATAAGGCGGAATGGGATCCGCATGCGATTCCAGGAAATCCTTCACGAAACCTTTCCCTGCTTTCCAGATCGCCTGCATCGCGGCTTCTTCCTGTTTAGTCAGTTTATCCATACATTTTCCATTTGGCGCGACGCTTATTTTTTCTTTGACTTCGGCGTCGCTATGATGAGATGTCAGAGCCGGTAATCCAGCGGCAGCATCACCGCCAGTTTTTCCCAGGCCCAATAATTTTCGAATATCACGTCCATGGGCGCTTCCAGGTTGCCATTCCCGTCCATCCGCACTTCCGGCGCCAGCAATTTCATAATGGACACCTGCGGCCCGGGCTTATCGTTACTGCGGAGGTACTTTTCGATATATAGCCTTTCTTCCTTTTCCTTCCCGTAAACAACATACAAATGATCGCTGAAACGCAGCACATAGTCCCGCCCGCTTTTCCGCAACACACTGTCTACCGGCAACTCCTTCCGCGCCAGGTAACTCACAGACCGCGAGAACATCGGGCTTCGCATGATCCCCATCACCGAATCCGGCGGCGCCTGGATCACCTGCCCCTGCTCCTTCTGCCTGCGCACCAGCTTCCGCATCGTAAAACCCTCGCCCCGGTAACTCCCCGCAATCAGGCTACGGCAAAAATGCAGCGCCGACCCACGGTATGCCTTTTCCCGGTTCTTCTCCCACCGCTTCTCCTGCGCCTTGCTGCGCGGCTTCATCGGCTCGAACAACGGATTACCATAGTACATCGAATAACCCGTACGCGGACTATGCTCAAAATGGATTAACAAAAAACGGATGTTATATCCTAACGAGGGGTTCGATACTTCCAGGAAATCATCGGCCTTCGCCTTCAGTTCCATCGTGCCCCGGTCATATTCAAACTCCACCCTGTCCGGGTTGAGCAGTTTACATTGTTGCGCCACCGCCCCTTCACCGATGAATACCTTTTTGAACAACTGCATATAGTATTCCCGGTCCTTGTCCGGCCGCACCACCAACTCTTTCAACACGCCCGGTTTCTCTTTCAGCACAATGTCCAGCGTCCTGTTCTCCACCAGCTCCAGGGGCAAGATCTGCGGCTCATATCCCAAATACGATGCGATCACTTCATATCGCCCCGATGGAACGCCTCCGATCTCATAACTTCCCGACTCCGTCGTTCTCGCTCCCATCGTTGTCTGGTTCAGGAACACACTGGCGAACGGAAGCGGCTTCCCACCAGCATCTTTCACCGTCCCCCGCAACGTCACCACCGTTTGCGCATACACATTGGCGATCAGCAAAGAACAGGCGGTCAGCAGGAAACACAACTTCATAACTACGATACTATCGTAAATCTACGAATTATTCGTAGAACACCAAATTTATTTTGAGGAACGGCATAAAAAAAGGGCAACCGATCACCGGTCACCCTTCCCCATATTTTTATATCTGGTTCTATTCCTTAGGCAGCAACTCTTCCAGCTTTTTGCCCAGCTCTTCCGCCCGGAGGTTCCGCGCGATGATCTTGCCCTGCGGGTCGATCAAGAGGTTCTGCGGAATAGCGCGGATGCCATACAGCTTACCCACTTCGTTCTTCCAACCCTTGAGGTCGGAAACGTGCGTCCAGGTCAGGTTATCGGTACGAATAGCCTGCTTCCAGCGGTCCTGCTTCTCGTCGAACGAAACGCCGAGGATCGTGAAACCCTTGTCCTTATATTGCTGGAAAGCCTTCACCACATTGGGATTCTCCGCCCGGCAAGGCCCGCACCAGCTGGCCCAGAAGTCCACCAGCACGTATTTCCCCCGGAAAGATGCCAGGGTCACCGGCGCGCCGGTCGTATCGTTCTGCGTAAATTCAATCGCCGGCTGGCCGATCGCGATCTTTTTCGCCAAATCTATCCGGTAAGCAAATTCCTTTGCGGACGGGTACCGGCGAACGGTTTTGGACAGCGATTTAAATAACGGCTCCGCCACGTCCACATCCAGCTCATACCCCACCACCTGGTTGAGCACGAACATCCCGATCGGGCTGGATGGATTGTCTTTCAAATACTTCTGCATAATAGCCGTTTTTGATGCGTCGATCTGCTCGATGCGCGTTTCGGCCTTTTGCTTCCTGGCATCGTTCTTCGATTCCCAGGCTTTGCGGTATTCTTTCTCCGCCGCTTCCATGTCTTTATCCACGGCGCGGGTAAGGTCGTTGAGCTGATTGAACGCATCCTGGACGGCCGTCCCGTCTGCCGACGCCTTCTGGTCGGGAGCAGGAACATGCACGCGGGTGGTGCCTTTCCCGATGAAAAGCAACGCCACTTCCTTCCGTCCGCCGGGCGCTTCTTTCGAAACGGGGATCACGGAAAAAAGCTGTGCCTGCTGCGGCTCGGGAACCTTTCCCTTGAAGGAAAATTTGCCATCATTGGCCACTGCGCTGTCGATCACGAACTGACCGCCGATGCGCATCCGGAGGTAGAATTTGGTGGGGGAAGACTGCTCTCCCACTGTGCCTGAAACGGTAAACGGAATGTGTTTGATCTTTTCGTCTGGCTTATCCTGTGCAAACAACATTGCAGCCGGGCTGAAAAGCATGGCTGCAAGTATCCAATTCTTCATGATGTGACTGTTTAGATTCTACCGCAAATTTCTCCAATCCGGGCCCGAAAAGCAAGCCCAATTTGATAAGCGGTCACTTGAGGACTTCCGCCAGCTTCTGTTCCAAAGCCGATCCGCGCAGGTTGGCGGCGATGATGTTGCCCTGCGGGTCGAGGAGGAAGTTCTGGGGGATCCCGCGAACGCCGTACATGGCGGCCGCTTCGTTGCCCCAGCCTTTCAGGTCGGAAACCTGCGTCCAGCTGAGGTTATCCTGTTTGATCGCACGCAGCCAGTCGGATTTCTCCTTGTCCAGGCTCACGCCGAAAACGGTGAAGTTCTTGTTCTTGAATTTGTTGTACGCCGCCACCACATTCGGGTTCTCCTGGCGGCAGGGCCCGCACCAGCTGGCCCAGAAATCGATCAGCACATATTTCCCGCGGAAGGAAGAAAGGCTCACCATTTTGCCTTCCGGATCGGCCTGCGAAAAATCGGGCGCAGCCACCGGACCGGAGGTTTTTCCTTCAGACGCGAGGCTCATGGCTACGGTTTTGCCCAGTTTGGACATTTTCACTTTCGGATCGAGCGACTCGAAAATGCCGGCGAATTCGGATTTGGGCAACCGGCTTTGCAGATCGCCGTACAGGAGGAACAGGCTGGCCATCGCCTGCGGGCGTTCCTTGATGAATTGCCTGGCCGTATTTTGCAGTTTCTTATCGAAAGCATCGGCCTTCGAGCGGAAAGCTGTTTGTTTTTCGGATTCGTCCTGCCCGATGGAACGGGCTTCGTTGTTCAGCGCGATCGCCTCGTTCTGAAGGGGCCGCATGGTTTTATGGTATTCCTGCATCCAGCGGGTTTGCTGGCCGGCTTTGACGGACTGCGCAACGGGAAAATCCTTCGCGTCCAGGTCGATCGTAATTTCCGGCTGATCGCTCACGAGGAGCGAGGGAAAGTCGACCCCGGCGAGGAACAGCGCGTACATGGCATCTGCAGCGGGTTTCACGTTCGTCACGAAAGCGAATTTCCCGTCCGCCTTCAACTCGGTAGAATCGGCCCAGTTGCCGTCTTCGCTGACGAAGTAGAGCTTCTGACCTGGTGCGCCCTTCAGCGTCCCGTTCACTTTCATTTGCGCCTGTGCCGCCGTTGCTGCCGTTACCGCCAGCAGGAATACGATCTTTTTCATTTTTTATGTCTTTCTTTCAGGATCGAAGTTACGTCTTCGAGGGTAAAACCTTTGGCCTGCAGCAGGATCATGTAGTGGAAAAGCAGGTCGGCCGCTTCGCCGAGGAACAAGTCGCGGTTATCGTCTTTCGCTTCGATCACCAGTTCCACCGCTTCTTCCCCTACCTTCTGCGCTACTTTATTGATGCCTTTGGCGAACAGCGAAGCCGTGTAGGATTTCTCCGTGGGATTTTCCTTCCGGTCGCGGATCACCTGTTCCAGCCGGTTGAGGAAATGGCCGTCGTCTTCATTGGCTTCGTTCCAGCAGGTATCGGCGCCGGTGTGGCAAACGGGCCCAACGGGATTGGCTTTGACGAGGATCGTGTCCTGGTCGCAATCCACCGCCACGCTCACGAGATGCAGGAAATTCCCGCTTTCCTCGCCTTTCGTCCACAGCCGGTTTTTGGAACGACTGAAAAAGGTCACTTTCCTGTCGGCCAGCGTTTTATCCAGCGCCTCGCGGTTCATGTACCCGAGCATCAACACCTTCCGGGTGATGGCATCCTGCACGATGGCGGGTACCAGTCCGTCGGGAGATTTCGAAAAATTCACCTCCATGGGTAAATCGTGTTTAAAAATAATAAAAATTTATAATACTAAAACCGGATCTGCACGCCTCTTTGATAGAGGTAATTTTTCAGATCGGGTATTTCCATTTCCTTATAGTGGAAGATGCTGGCGGCGAGCGCAGCGTCTGCCCCGGCTTTTTCGAACACATCGGCGAAATGCTCCATGGTCCCCGCGCCGCCGGAAGCGATCACGGGCACGTTGAGGTTCCGGGATAGGCGGCCGGTAATATCCAGCGCAAATCCCTGTTTGGTGCCGTCGTTGTTCATGGACGTGAGCAGGATCTCCCCCGCCCCGCGCTCCACGGCTTCGCGCGCCCAGTCTTCGGTGCGGATGTCGGTTTTCACGCGGCCGCCGTTGAGGTACACGAACCAGTCGCCGTCTTCGAAACGGGTGTCGATCGCTAGTACCACGCACTGGGAACCGAATTCCTTCGACAGGTCGTTGAGCAGTTGCGGGGTGCGGAATGCGGCGGTGTTGACAGACACCTTGTCTGCCCCGGCGCCCAGCAGCACGCTCACGTCGTCTACGGCCGCAATGCCGCCGCCTACGGTGAACGGGATGTTGATGTGCCGCGCGATGTCGGTCACGAGGGCGTGGAGGGTTTTGCGGCGCTCGTTGGTAGCGGTGATATCGAGGAACACGAGCTCATCGGCGCCCTGGGCGGCGTAGAGGGCGCCCAGTTCAACGGGGTCTCCGGCATCGCGGATGTTTTCGAAATTAACGCCCTTCACGGTGCGCCCGTCCTTGATGTCGAGACAGGGTATGATTCTTTTCGTGAGCATAGCTACAGCAGTTTCTTCAGTTCAGACATTTGAATGCGGCCTTCGTAAATGGCCTTGCCGATGATGACGCCGGCGAGCCCCGCGGCGCGGAGCTCTTCCACATCGCCCATATGGCTCACACCGCCGCTGGCTGTGAGGCGGATGCCCGGCAGTTCGGCGATGATCTTTTTATACAGTTCGGTACTGGGGCCTTGCAGCAGCCCGTCTTTGGCGATATCGGTACAGAAAATTTCCTTCACGCCTTTTTCCATGTTGCCGCGGAGGAAGTCGAATACGCTGACGCCCGTGGTTTCCAGCCATCCGCCTACGGCGATTTTCTCATCCTTCACATCGGCCCCGAGAAAAATTTTCTCCGCGCCGTATTGCTCCACCCAACCGAAAAACAGTTCCGGCTGCTTCACGGCCACACTGCCGATGGTCGCCAGTTTCGCGCCGGCTTCGAACACCACGCGGATATCTTCGTCCCGCTTGATGCCGCCTCCAAAATCCACGACCAGTCCTGTTTTCCCGGCAACGGCCTCCAATACTTTCCAGTTCACGACCTGGCCTTTTTTGGCCCCGTCGAGATCTACCAGGTGCAGGCGCTTCACGCCCGCGTCTTCGAATTCTTTCGCTACTTCGAGCGGATTTTCGTTGTAGATTTTCTTTTGATCGTAATCGCCCTGTGTCAGCCTTACGCATTTCCCGTCGATGATATCGATGGCGGGAATAATGGTAAAAGTGTCTACGGATGCGGATTTCAGTTCTATTTCCATTTTGTAGAATGCGATATTGTCTTTGTAAAACAGGCCACTGGTGACATGGTACCCCAATGCTTCGTAAAACCCGGTGGCGGATGCGCGCGCATTGCACCAGAGGCGGGAAACGCCATGATCGCGGCACACTTTTTCGAGATGTGCCATCATGATCTTCCCGAATCCTTTTCCCTGCTGATCATTGGCGGTGGCGAGCTTGCGGAACTGCGCGCTGCGGCCGTCGATGAAAAGGGAAACGACGGTCACCTGCCGGGCGCCGTCGTACAAGCCGAAATGCAGGCCGTCCACATCGTGCGGAAGCGTTACCCGGTCCAGCGGCCAATCCGGGTACATCACGTCGCGCCGCAGCTGCAGCGTGTCTTCCGTGGTGATATTCCTGATCGTTACGCTCACAGTTTCAGGAAGCTTTCGATGAGGCTTTGGCCTGCGTCGGCCGACTTTTCCGGATGAAACTGCACGGCGTAGAAATTATCTTTCTGCAGCGCGGCGCTGTAATTGATCACGTAATTGGCGATGGCGGTCGTATCCGGCCCCAGTTCCACGAAGTAACTGTGCACGAAATACATATAAGCATTCTGCGGTACATGTTCGAAAATCACGGAATGCAGGCCGGTGATATTGTTCCAGCCGATTTGCGGTATTTTCAGCAGGTTGCCCGCCGGCGATTCGAATTTCTTCACATCGAGGTCGAACACCCCGATGCAATCCGTATCGTTTTCTTCCGAATGGCGGCACAGCAGCTGCATGCCCAGGCAAATACCCAGCACGGGCTGCCGGAGGTCTTTAAGCACCTGGTCCAGCTTCCGGTCGCGCAGGTACTTCATGGCGGTGCTGGCTTCGCCCACGCCGGGGAAGATCACTTTATCGGCCGAACGGAGCGTTTCCGGATCGTCTGTCACCACGGCTTCCGCGCCCAGCCTTTCGAGGGCGAAGAGGACGGACTGCGTATTGCCGGCGTTATATTTCAGGATGGCAGTTTTCATGGCTATTGTTTGATGTTGCGGACGAACGTCTGAACGGTTTCCTGCAAGTTAGCACTGTTTTCGATGGCTTTCACGAATGCGCTGCCGATAATGGCGCCGTTGCTGTATTGGCAAGCCGTCTGGAAAGTGGCTTTGTCGCGGATGCCGAAGCCCACCAGCACAGGGTTCTGCAGTTTCATCGACTGTAACTTCTCGAAATAGGATGCCTGCAGTTTCATGTCCTTGTCTTTCCCGGTGGTGGAGGAAGACGACACGGCGTACACGAATCCCCGGCTCAGGGAGTCGATCTTGCGGATGCGGGCTTCGCTGGTTTCGGGCGTTACGAGGAAAATGAGGTGCTGGCCGTATTTTTCGAAGAGCGGTTTATATTCGGTTTCGTATTCATCCATGGGCAGATCGGGCAGGATAAGCCCGTCCACGCCCACTTCCTGGCAACTGCGCAGGAAATTTTCCACACCGTATTGCAACACGGGATTGATGTACCCCATGAGCACCACGGGTATCCGGATTTTGCTGCGGAAGCCTTTGAGCTGTTCAAAGAGGACGGCGAGCTTCATCCCGTTCGCGATGGCGCGGGTGCTGCTGTCCTGGATAACGGGCCCGTCTGCCAGGGGGTCGGAGAAGGGCATGCCGATCTCCGCCATGTCGGCCCCGCCGTCTTGCAGCGCCTGCAGTACGGTGAGCGTATCGCCGAGCTGCGGGAAACCGGCGGTGAAATATATGTTGAGCACTTCTTTGGGCTTTTGCTGGAAGAGCTGGTCGATGCGGTTCATATTGCCGTTATTTCAGGTGTTTGATATAGGTTTCGAGGTCCTTGTCGCCGCGGCCGCTGAGGCACACCACGGTTACATCGTCGGGCTGAAGACCGAGGTCTTTCAGCTTGGCGAGGGCGTGGGCCGATTCGAGGGCGGGGATGATGCCTTCGAGGAGACTGAGCTCATAGGCGGCAGCCAGGGCTTCGTCGTCGGTGGCGTTGAGGAATTTCCCCCGGCCGGAGGCGTACAGGTGTGCATGCATGGGGCCAACGCCCGGGTAGTCGAGCCCGGCGGAGATGGAATGCGGTTCCACGATCTGGCCGTCGTCTGTCTGCATCAGCAATGTTTTGCTGGCGTGGATGACGCCGGGTTTGCCGAGCTGGGAGGTAGCCGCGGAAAATCCGCTGTCCACGCCTTTACCGGCCGCTTCCACAGCTACGAGCCGCACGCTTTCGTCGTCGGTGAAATGGAAGAAAGTCCCCGCTGCGTTGGAGCCTCCGCCCACGCAGGCGATCACGTAATCGGGCAATTCCTTGCCGGTCTTTTCTTTCAGTTGTTTTTTGATTTCTTCGCTGATGACCGACTGAAACCGCGCTACCATATCCGGGTACGGGTGGGGCCCTACCACGGAACCGATGATATAATGGGTGTCTACCGGATTGTTGATCCAGTCGCGGATGGCTTCGTTCGTGGCGTCTTTGAGGGTTTTGGAGCCGCAGGTGGCGGGCACTACCGTGGCGCCGAGCATTTTCATGCGGGCCACGTTAGGGGCCTGGCGCTGGATGTCTACACTGCCCATGTACACGATGCATTCCAGGCCCATGAGGGCGCAGACGGTGGCGGTGGCCACGCCGTGCTGGCCGGCGCCGGTTTCGGCGATGATGCGCTTTTTGCCGAGGCGCTTGGCGAGCAATATCTGGCCGATGGTATTGTTGACCTTGTGGGCGCCCGTGTGGTTGAGGTCTTCCCGTTTCAGGTAAATCTTCGTGTTGTATTTTTCGGAAAGCCGGCTGGCGAAATAGAGCGGCGACGGCCGGCCCACGTAATCTTTCAGCAGTTGTTCGAATTCCTGCTGAAAAGCAGGCTCGCGCATGATCTTCAGATAGTTTTCCCGCAGCTCTTCCACGTTGGGATAGAGCATTTCAGGAATATATGCGCCCCCGAATTCGCCATAGTAGCCTTTTTCGTTGACGTGGTATTTGGAATGGGAAGTATTGACGGCAATATCCATAATACGGTTATTTTTTGATCTGTTTGATGAATGCCTCCACGAGGCGCATATCTTTTATTCCGGGAGCGGATTCAAATTTACTGTTCACATCCGCAGCAAACAAGTGCGGCTCCCGCCATCGGAGGAGCGCATCCGCATCGCCCGGCCCGATCCCTCCGGCCAAAAAGTACGGCTGCTCCGAAGCGTACCCTTCAAAAAGGTTCCAGTCGAATTGCTTTCCCGTGCCGCCATGCCCTTTCCCCGCGGTGTCGAACAGCAGGAAATCGAACGCTTCCGTTCCGGCAACCGGCAATTCCGTCGCGCTTTCAGGAATGGAAACGGCTTTCATCACTTTGACGGATTTCTTCACTTCCAGGATGAATTCACCCGGAAAATCCCCGTACAACTGCACCATGTCCAGCCCGTAATCCGCGATCGTCCTCTGCAGCGTGGGCAAATCGGGTTGCACGAACACGCCCACTTTCTCCAGTTTCCCATTCCCCGTTTCCCGCACCGTTCTGCCGGAAAGTTTGTCGCCGGCGAAGCGGGGAGATTTGGGATAGAAGATGAAACCCGCATAGTCTGCACCGATTTCGGCCAGCGCCGCGATGTCTTCCGCCCGGGTGATGCCGCATACTTTTACTTTCATAGCGCCGCGAGTTGACGGGTGAAGTTTTCGAACGCCTGCGCAGGGTGCTCCGCTTTCATGAAATGCTCCCCGATGAGGAACCCGCTGAAGCCTGCGTTGCGCAGCTCTACAATGGTTTTCGGATCGTCCATCCCGCTTTCGGCCACTTTCGGGTAGCTGTCGGGTATCTGTTTGAGGAGCTCCATCGAGCGGTAAATATCCACCTGGAAGGTTTTCAGGTCGCGGTTGTTGATGCCCACGAGATGGGTATGCGGCGTGATCTTTTCCAGCTGGTCTGCCGTATGCACCTCCAGCAGCACTTCCAGGCCCAGGTTGTGGGCGAATTCCGCGAGGTGCTTTACTTCCGCTTTCGTGAGGCATTCGGCGATGAGCAGGACCACATCCGCCCCGATCGCTTTGGCTTCCACGATCTGGTATTCGCCGATCACGAAATCTTTCCGCAGGATGGGAATATTATTGGCGGCACGCGCCTGCTGCAGATCGTCCATCGAACCGCCGAAAAACTCGGTATCGGTCAGCACGCTCAGTCCGGACGCGCCATTGCGGGCATACGCCGTGGTCACTTCCACCACCGTAGCGTCGGCATTGATCACGCCCTTCGACGGCGATTTCCGTTTGAACTCGGCGATGATCCCGTTGCGGCCGGGCTGCGTGAGGAAACTTTTCAGGGAAAGCGCCTCCCGCCCGAACATGGGCAAGCGCTCCAGCTCCTGTACGCTCCTGCCCTTCTCGCGTTCCGCTACTTCTCCGTGCTTGTGGGCTACGATCTTGTCGAGGATATTTTTCATTGGAGGGAAACGAGTTTTTGGAATGATTTGTATGCTGCGCCCGATTCCAGCGACTCCACCGCCGCCAGGAAACATTCGTCGTAAGTCGGGTACTTTTCGAGGCAGAACAGGCCCATGGCGGCGTTGGCCATCACCACGGAATGTTGCGCCCAGCTGCCTTCGCCTTTCAATATCTTCACGAACAGCTTCGCCGCTTCTTCGGTGGAATTGCCGCCGTAAATATCGGCCGCGCTCACTTTCCGCTTGCCCAGCGCCTCCGGCGTCCAGTCCTGTTCGCCGTTGTTGGTGATGATCCGGGTATCGCCCGTCAGTGAAATTTCGTCGTAACCGTCCATGCTGTGGAGGATGGCAAATTTCTTGTCGGTTTGCTGGAACAGGTAATTGTACACCCGCGCCATTTCCAGGCTATACACGCCGATCAGCTGGTGTTGCGCGAACGCGGGGTTCACGAGCGGCCCGAGCATGTTGAAGAACGTCCGCACGCCGAGCTGCCTTCTCACGCCCGCCACGTTTTTCAGGGCCGGGTGGAACAGGGGCGCGTGCAGGAAGCAAATCCCCGCTTCGTCCACTTCCTGTTTCAATTTTGACGCGTCGCTCTTGAATTTGTACCCGAGGTTCTCCATCACGTTGGAGGCCCCGCTGATGGAAGACACGCCATAGTTGCCGTGCTTGGCCACCTTCCCACCCGCGCCGGCCACGATGAAGCAGCTGAGGGTCGAAATGTTGAAGGTGTTTTTACCATCGCCGCCAGTGCCCACGATATCGAGCACGTCGTGCTCCAGCTGAACGGGCACGCACATCTCGAGCAATGCGTCGCGGAAACCGAGCAGCTCGTCGATGGTGATGCTGCGCATGAGGAACACGGTCATGAAAGCCGCCAGTTCGCTTTCGTTGTACACGCCCTTGCCGATGCTGGTGAGGATCTCGCGGGCGCCTTCGCGGGTGAAGGTTTTATGTTCGAATAAATAGTTGAGTATTTTTTTCATCGGGATGATTTTTAAACGTTGAGCAATGCGGTTGAAGGTGGATCAAAGCCCCAGCCAGTTCCGCAAAATCTGCTCCCCTTGCGGCGTGAGCACGCTTTCGGGGTGGAATTGCACACCGCTGACGTCGAACTTTTTATGTTGCAGCGCCATGATGTACCCATGCTCGTCGCGGGCCGTGATCTCCAGTTCGGCCGGCAACGATTTTTCATCCACCACCCAGGAATGATAACGCCCTACTTCCAGCTCGTCGGGCAGGTTTTGAAAGATGCGCCCGCTGCGCGAAGTCACCGTCACCGGCGTAGCCACGCCATGATACACTTCCGTCAGATTGGTGAGCTTTGCGCCGAAAGCCTCGCCGATGGCCTGCTGGCCAAGACAAACACCGAAGATGGATTTGGTGGGCGCGTATTGCCGGATGAGCGGCAGCAGCAATCCCGCTTCTTCGGGGATTCCAGGGCCGGGCGACAAAATAATACGGTCGAAGTCGTTCACCTTTTCCAGCGCGATCTCGTCGTTGCGGACAACGGTCACTTTCCCGCCGATGATCTTCTCCACGAGGTGGACGAGATTATACGTGAATGAATCGTAATTATCGAAAACCAGGATGTTCATGTCAAATATTTTGCGCCTTGATGATGGCCTGTTTTAATGCGTTGAGTTTGTTGTTCACTTCCTGCAGTTCGGAGCTGGCGACGGATTTCGCCACCACGCCGGCACCTGCCTGGTAGTAGAGGGTGTTATTGCGGCTGAGCATGGAGCGGATCATGATGGCGTGGTTGAAATCGCCGTTGAAGCCTACGAACCCGACGCAGCCGCCGTAAAAGCCCCGTGCCGTGGGCTCGTAACTATCGATCAGTTCCATGGCCTTGTATTTCGGCGCGCCAGACAGTGTGCCTGCCGGGAACGTGGCGGCCAGGATATCGAAGGGCACTGCATCCTTGGGCAATTGACCCGTCACTTCGCTCACGAGGTGGATAACGTGGGAGTAATATTTGATCTGGCGGTAGGTTTCCACTTCCACATCCGTGGCGTGGCGGCTCAGGTCGTTGCGGGCGAGGTCTACCAGCATCACGTGCTCAGCGTTTTCCTTGGGGTCTTCGAGGAGCTCGGCGGCCAGTTTGGCATCTTGCTCGTCGTTGCCCGTGCGGCGGAAAGTGCCGGCGATGGGGTGGATCACCGCTTTGCGGTCTTTGATGATGAGCTGCGCTTCCGGCGAAGATCCCATCAGTTTATAATCGCCGTAGTCGAAGTAAAAGAGGTAGGGGGAAGGATTGATGGAGCGGAGCGCGCGGTACACATTGAACTCGTCTCCGGTAAAGCTCCGCTGGAACCCGCGCGACAATACGATCTGGAAAACGTCTCCGCGGAAGCAGTGCTGGCGGCCTTTTTCGACCATTTCCATATACTGCTCGTCTGTCTGGTTAGAGGTTTCCTCGCCCTTTGCTGCAAACGAATAGGCGGGAACATCTTTGTTGCGGATGATGGATTCCACGAAATCGATCTCGGAATCCTGCCCGTCTACCAGGTTCTCGATCAGCGTCATTTCGTCTTTGAAATGGTTGATGGCGATCACGTACTGGTAGAAGCGGTACCGCATGAGGGGAATGGTGTTGCCGGCGGCGGGGCGTTTCCGGAAGGCGATCTTCTCGAAAAACTGGACGGAATCATACGTACTGTATCCGTACAGCCCTTTGCCGAAGGCGACGCCGTTGGCATCTTCCGGGAACTCGAAGCTTTTCAGGAACGCATCCATTTCACGCAGCACTTCGCTGCGGCCGCTGAGCTTTTTCCGCTCTACGGGCTGGCCGGGGTATTTGAACTCGAACACGTCGGTAGACGTAACTTCAATACCCGCAATGGGCTTGATGCCGATAAAGGAATAGCTATTATCTCCGGCGTTGGAATCGGTGCTCTCCAAGAGGATGGAGCCGGGGAACTTGTCGCGGATGCGGAGGTAAATGCCGACGGGGGTGAATACGTCTGCCAGCATTTGCCTGGATTGTGTTTTTACCTGGATTTTTTTCATTCGAGTTTATTTATTCGGATGCGGCCAAAAACGAAGAAGGCCCGCTGTGTACAGCGAGCCTTCTTTAAAGTATTTGAAATACAAACATGGCACTGCTACACAGCGGAGATATCCATTGCGTGCCACCAAAGTTTGTATGTGTTGTTCATTTTCATGATGAAAGCAAAGATGGAACGTTTTCCCGAAAAATGCAAATTTTATTTTGACCATTTTTAAAGGACACCTTTTGTGCTGGGAAGCTGCATATTATCGGGGTTCCGCTTTACCGCCATCTTGATGGCCTTGGCGAACGCCTTGAAGATCGCTTCGATCTTGTGGTGCTCGTTTTCCCCTTCCGCCTTGATGTTCAGGTTGGCGCGCGCGCCGTCCGTAAAGGATTTGAAGAAGTGGAAGAACATTTCCGTGGGCATCTCCCCTATCTTCTCCCGCTTGAACGCAGCATCCCACACGAGCCAGTTGCGCCCCCCGAAGTCGATGGCGGCCTGGGCCAGGCAATCGTCCATCGGCAGGCAGAAACCATATCTTTCCATGCCCTTCTTGTCGGCCAGCGCCATGGCGAAAGCCTCGCCCAGCGCGATGCCGGTATCTTCGATGGTATGATGTTCGTCGATATGCAAATCCCCTTTCGCATGTACTTTCATGTCGATACTGCCGTGCCGCGCGATCTGGTCGAGCATATGGTCGAAAAAGCCAAGCCCCGTCTGGATATCGGCCTTCCCGGTGCCGTCGAGGTTCAGCTCGATGCGGATGTCGGTTTCCTTGGTGGCACGAACATGGCTCACCGTCCGCAGCCCGATTTTCAGGAATTCGTAAATCTTCGCCCAGTCGGTGGTTTCGAGGGCTACTACGTCTTTCAGGTCGGCCCCGTCCACTTCCGCGGCGCCGAGGTTGGCGTCCTGCTTGAGCCAGATGGCCTTCGCACCGAGGTTCTGCGCCAGTTTCACGTCGGTAATGCGGTCGCCGATCACAAACGAGTTGGCGAGGTCGTATTCCCCGTTGAAATATTGCTGCAGCATCCCGATGCCCGGTTTGCGGGTGGGGAGATTGTCGGCCGGGAAGCTCCTGTCGATATGTTCCCGCACAAACACGATGCCTTCGCCGGCGAAGGTTTGCATGATATGGTTGTGCGCGGGATGGAAGGTTTCTTCCGGGAAACTGTCCGTCCCCATCCCGTCCTGGTTAGACACGAGCACCAGCTCGTAATCCAGTTCGGCGGCGATCTTGCCCAAATATTTGAACACTTTCGGATAGAACACCACTTTCTCCAGGCTGTCGATCTGGTAGGTGGGCGGCTGCTCCAGGATCATGGTGCCGTCGCGGTCGATAAAAAGTACGCGTTTCATTTAACTGGCGATATTTTGAAGGGCCTGCAATAAGGTTACGTTTTCTTCGGGTGTGCCGATGGTGATGCGCAGGCATCCGGCGCATAGCTCCACTTTGGAACGGTCGCGGACGATGATGCCCTGGTTGGTGAGGATGCTGTAAATCCCTTTGGCGTCGATCGTTTTCACGAGCAGGAAATTCGCGTCGCTGGGGTAAACTTTCTCTACGATAGACAACTTCGCCAGTTCCCCCGTCAGCTTTTCCCTTTCTTCCACCGTTTCCTTGATCCACGCATTTACCTGCTCCACGTTGCCGAGCGCCTCGAGCGCCAGCTCCTGCGAAGCCTGGTTGATGTTGTACGGCGGTTTGATTTTATTGAAGATATTGATGATATCCTCGCTGGCGAACGCCATCCCCATGCGCAACGCGGCCAGGCCCCAGGCCTTCGACAGCGTTTGCAGCACCACCAGGTTCGGATATTCGGTCAGTTCCTGGATGAAGGATTTGTGCCGGCTGAAATTGATGTACGCCTCATCCACCACCACGATCCCTTCGAAATTATTCAGGATCATTTCGATCGCTTCCTTATCGATCGCATTGGCCGTAGGGTTGTTGGGCGAACAGATGAAAATGAGTTTGGTATTTTCGTCGATGGCCGATTCGATCGCCTCCAGGTCCAGCTGAAAATCTTCCGTGAGCGGGGCTTTGCGGATTTCGATATCGTTGATGTTGGCAGACACTTCGTACATGCCGTACGTGGGCGGGCACAGCACCACGTTGTCTACACCCGGCCGGCAGAACGCGCGGTACAGGATATCGATCGCCTCATCGGACCCGTTGCCGAGGAAAATATTCTGGGGTGGAACGCCTTTGATATCCGCGAGGCGGTATTTCACCTTCCATTGCAGCGGATCGGGATAGCGGTGATAGTTGGTAGGAAGCGGGGACCCGAAACTGTTCTCGTTGGCGTCGAGATACACGGAGGCTTCGCCTTTGAACTCGTCGCGGGCGGAGGAGTACGGCGTGAGCCGTTTGATATTGTCTCTTAAAAGTGAATTCAGGTCGAACATGGTCGTATTACTTGAAAGATGAATCGTTTTGAATATACCGCACCCGGATGGAAACGGCCTGTTTGTGCGCATCGAGCCCTTCCGCTTCTGCCATGGCTTCGATGGCCGGGGCGATGGTTTGTAAACCTGCTGCGGTCAACCGCTGGAAGGTGATCTTTTTCACGAAGCTGTCTACACTTACGCCGCTGTACGCCGTGGCATAGCCGTTGGTGGGCAGGGTGTGATTGGTGCCCGAGGCATAATCGCCCGCGGATTCGGGGGAATAGTTGCCCAGGAACACGGAGCCGGCGTTCACGACCCTCGTGGCGAGGGCTTCGTCGTTTTCGCAGGCCATGATCAGGTGCTCGGGCGCGTAATCGTTGAGCATGTCCATGGCCTCGTCGCGGTCGCGCACCAGTACCAGCTTGCTGTTATCCAGCGCTTTTGCGGCGAGGTCGCGGCGCGGGAGTTTTTCCAGCTGTGCTTTAACTTCCGCTTCCACGGCCGAAATCACCGCTTCGGAAGTAGTCACCAGCAACACCTGGCTGTCTGCCCCGTGCTCTGCCTGCGACAGCAGATCCGCCGCCACAAAGGCTGGCACGCAGGCGTCGTCTGCAAAAACCGCCACTTCCGAAGGCCCGGCCGGCATATCGATGGCCGTACCCGCGGCATTGACGAGCTGTTTGGCGCAGGTCACGTACTGGTTGCCCGGCCCGAAGATCTTATAGACTTTCGGAACGGTTTCCGTGCCGTAGGCCATAGCGCCGATGGCCTGTACACCGCCCACGGAAAACACCTGTTTGATGCCCGTGAACCTTGCAGCCCAGAGCACCGCAGGGTGGATAACGCCGTCTTTACCCGGAGGCGTGCAGAGCACTATTTCGCTGCAACCCGCCAGCCGCGCGGGAATAGCGAGCATGAGGATGGTGGAGAACAATGGCGCGGTGCCGCCGGGAATATACAGCCCTACCTTCTCGATGCCGACCGGTTTGCGCCAGCATTGCACGCCGGGCATGGTTTCGATGACGGTTACGTCTTCGATCTGCGCGCGGTGGAATGCTTCGATGTTGGCGGCGGCGGTGCGGATGGCGTTTTTCAGGTCTTCGCCGAGGAGTTTGTCGGCGATCTCGAACGCTTCCGCCGGCACGGCGATGCTGGTGAGGGGAACTTTATCGAATTGAAGGGTGTATCGGCGAAGGGCTTCGTCGCCATACTTTTTAACGTCTGCCAGCACGGCGGAAACGGTGGCTTCCAGCTGGGAGTTGTCGAGCACGGGCCTTTGCAGGAGCGTGTTCCAGGTATTTTTTTCCGGGTAGCGGATGATTTGCATGACAGGCGTTTTTAGATGACCATTTTCTCGATGGGAACGACGAGGATGCCCTGTGCGCCGGCGGCTTTGAGGCTTTCGATGATATCCCAGAAATCGTTTTCGTTCAGTACGGAGTGAACGCTGCTCCATCCGGCTTCGGCGAGCGGCAGCACGGTGGGGCTCTTCATGCCCGGGAGCAGGCCGATGATCTCGGGCAGCTTGTCGTTGGGCGCGTTCAGCAGTACATATTTGGTATTCTTGGCCTTCTTCACCGCCTGGATGCGGAATACCAGCTTGGCGAGCAGCATTTTCTGCTCGGCGGTCAGCTTGCTGTTGGCTACCAGTACGGCTTCCGAGCGAAGCACGGTTTCCACTTCCTTGAGCCCGTTCATGAACAGGGTGGAGCCGCTGCTGACGAGGTCGCAGATGGCTTCGGCCAGCCCGATGCCCGGGGCGATTTCCACGGAGCCGCTGATCTCGTGGATCTCGGCCTGGATGCCTGCTTTCTTCAGAAAATCATTCACGATCACGGGGTAACTGGTGGCGATGCGCTTGCCATGCAGATCCTGCACGGTAGCATATTCCATCGATTTGGGCACGGCCATCGCCAGCCGGCACTTCCCGAAACCGAGTTTCTCTACGGTTTCGAGGGGATAGCCCTTTTCCAGCACCACATTCTCTCCCACGATCCCCAGGTCGGCCACGCCGTCTTCCACGTACTGCGGAATATCGTCGTCGCGCAGGAAGAACACTTCCAGCGGGAAATTCGTGGCCTCTGTCTTGAGTTTGTTCACGCCGTTATTGATGTCTATCCCGCATTCTTTCAGCAGTTTGATAGAGTCTTCGTGGAGGCGTCCTGATTTCTGAATGGCAATTCGCAGTTTCATGATGATTCCTGTTTGAAACAAAAAAGGCTTACCGGGAATCGGTAAGCCTTTCATGGTGAATATCTGTTTGCGTACAATTACAGCATCCCCTGCTTACCGGTTTGGCAAGTATGATGATGATGCGTATGTACGTTAATGTTCATGAGTATTTCTAAGTCGAGTGCAAAGGTAGGAAGTAATTCCAGATTTCAAACCATTCCGCCATTTTTTTGATAAAATCTCTTCCACATACTTGTTTGATGGAAATTTTCTAACAACCGGGCAATTTTACGACAGGTCTACCGAATAGAGGATTTTGAGCTGCCGGCGGAAAACGGCTGCCGGTGTGCACCTGAAAACGGCGTTTCGCAGCCCGATGAGCACCGGGTTTTGCAGCTGGGCCATATTGCCGAGGGTGCGTGAGCGGCGGATGATCATGCGCGTCCGGGCCAGCCGCCTGTTTTCATACGCGCGGAACGCGTCTTGCGGGTCCGTATGGCGGGACAGTTCCGCTGCCAGGATCACCGCGTCTTCGATCGCCTGGCAGGCGCCCTGGCCCATGTTGGGCGTGGTGGCGTGGGCGGCGTCTCCGATGAGGACGATATTACCATGATGGAAACGGTGCGTGGTGGGAAGATCGGCGATATCGCCCCAGATGAGCGGCAGGTCTTCGCTGGCTTTCAGGAGTTTTTGCACCCGTTCCGGGTAACCTGCGAAAATTTCGCTCAATTCCGCCGTGGTCATGGCTTTCATGCGGGCGTCCTGTGCGGGGGCGTTGATGCAGGCGAACCAATACACCCGGCCATTGGGCAATGGAATGATGCCGAAACGGCCCGCCCGGCCCAGGATCTCCTCCACTTCCCGGGCGATGGTCGTCCCTTCCGGTACCACGCACCGCCAGCAGGTGTAACCGGCGTAACGCGGCACCACTTCGGGCAGCACGGCGCGGCGCACGGCCGAGTGGATGCCGTCGGCCGCAATGAGGTAATCGGTTTCATGCTCGCTGCCGTCGTGGAAATGCAGGCGGATGGGGGATCGGGAGAGACTGGACGATTTGCCGGGCCCGGGCGTATTGCCGGTGATCCCTGGCTGCGAAGCGTGTTGCACCGGATTGGCGGCTTCCGTCGGCGTACTGCCTGTGGTTCCCGGCAGCGAAGCGGGGTACCCCGGATTGGTGGCGCCGGTTATTTCGAGGGATTCGAGGGCCTTACCGGTGAAAATCATCGAAGGATCGAGGTGAGACAGCAGTTGTTCGTGAAGATCGGCCCGGTGGATGACGAAGTTGTCCTGCCCATAAGCCCTGCTGACGCGGGTAGTGTCTGCATGCGTGAGCAGGGAATCCTTATCTGTGCGGAACGACAATCCATCGAGAAACTGCCCTTTCGCCACGATCCCCTTTTCGATCCCCAGCGCGGCCAAAGCGCGGATGGCGTTGGCGCCCAGCCCGATCCCCGCGCCAACGGGCCTCAGTTCCGGCGCGGCTTCGAAGATGAAGGGGTCTATCCCCCGCTGCCGCAGGGCGATGGCGGCCGTGAGCCCGGCGATGCCGCCGCCTATGATCGTGAATCGTTTTTGCATGTGGGTTACGATAGGGTTCGTGGTGTGAAGGTCAGTTTTTTTCCTGTTCGGCCATATGACTGTTATCAGTATTACGGTCGGGAAATCGCCCCTCCGCGCTTAAAAATCGTCCCTGTGGCTATTACGCCAGCTCGATATTCACACCCTAAAAGCCTTGTCTTGCTTACTTTCCATCCTGGCTATTCAATCACTAAGCCCGGTTGCTTGAAATCCGCGCCATTAAAGCCATTTTCCTGCTTTCCCATCGTGGCTTTGCCGGGAGACAAAATCGTGGAAAATCCGACCCGGCAAACACCAGGCAAAAAAACAGGGCCGGCGTGGCCGCTTCTTCAGCTGCCGGGCCGGCCCGTTTATGTTACGATCAACAAACAAATAGTCAGGTTTACATGGCGGAAACAATGACGATGCAAAGGTGCGGCAAGGCCAGGACACCGGCAAGCGCCGATTGATCAACCCTGCTGGGGAAATGACGAACGCCGGATATCAGAAAACCGGTACGGAATACGGCCGGTTCGTCTTAAATTGCCCCCTGTTATGGCATTCAGAAATTTTTTCCAGAACGGGCTTGTAGTGAACCTGCTGTTCCTCATCGTGTTAATGGTGGTGAATACGCTGGTAAACCTGCAGAACCCTGGGAATAACATGCAACTGTTCATCTACCAGAACGTTTCACTGGCGTTCATCTACATCATGTGCGTAGTGCACAACAAGTTCATTTTGCGGTTGCTGATCCTGAAAAACCAGTATTGGCAGTATATCTGGACGGTAGTAGGATGGCTGGCACTGGTGACGGCGGTGACCTACACCCTGCGCGTGTATGTTTTCAGGACGGATATAGAAGTGATGTGGCTGGGCGACCTGGGTTTCGCCGCCTCCTGCCTGCTCATCGGGGTGGGGATGTGGTTTTTATACCGCGGGGCAACCCTTCAAACGATGGAACTGCGCAACTCCCTGTTGCTCAAAGAAAAAGAATTGCAATACCTGCAAAGCCAGCTCAATCCGCATTTCTTCTTCAACACCCTCAATAACCTCTACGGCGTGAGCCTCCGCTATCCGAATAAAACGCCGGAACTGATCCTGAGCATCAGCGAACTGATGCGCTACCAACTGGAAAGCTCCCGCAAACAACTGGTGCCGCTGGAAGACGAGCTCCAGTTCATCCGCAACTACGTTCACCTCGAACGGGCCCGCGTGCGGCAGCGATGCCAGGTTACGTTCAAGAAAAAAGGGCATGAAAAGGATCTCCTCATCACGCCGCTCATCCTCATCGCTTTCGTGGAAAACGCCTTTAAGTACGCGCCTTCCAGCATGTCGGCCTCGTACATAAAAGTGGAACTGGAAATAAAGGGAGAAACCCTCCTGCTCAAAATCCGCAATACCGTTCCGTCCAACAAACAATCCGTATCTTCGACCGGGGTTGGACTGAACAACGTGCGGCAGCGGCTGGCCCTCGCCTACGCCAAGCGCCACACGCTGATCTCGTACGAAGAAAACAACATTTATTATACAGAACTTCAATTAACGCTCGACCGCCATGCAAACACTCCGTTGCCTGATCGTAGATGACGAACCCGGAGCGCACTACGTGCTGGAAGCCCACATCGAAAAAGTACAGGCCCTGCAGGTGGTAGGCCACTGCTACAATGCCATGGAAACCGCCAACTTCCTCCACCGGGAAAAAGTGGACGTCGTTTTCCTGGACATCAACATGCCCGAACTGAGCGGGCTCGATCTGCTCAAAACCCTCGGCCCCACGCGCCCCAAGATCATCCTCACCACCGCCTACAGCGAATTTGCGCTGGAAAGCTATGAATACGACGTGGTCGATTACATCCTCAAACCCATCTCCTTCCCGCGCTTCCTCAAAGCCGTGAACAAGATCCTCCAGCAGGAAGCTCCCGTCGAGAAACCCGCCGTGGAACCCCTCGTCCTTAAAACCGGTTCCACCCAAACCACGGTTGACCCGGCAGACATTTACTACGTCCAATCCATGGGCAACTACGTAAAAGTGTACCTGGAAAATAAGTGCCTTATCGTGAACGCAACTACCGCCGAAATGGAGAAACTCCTTCCCGCCAGCTGCTTCGTGCGTATCCACAAATCCTATATCATCGCTACCGATAAGGTCGAAGAATGGGGCCCGCGGCATGTGGTGATCCTCGACGAAAGCCTCCCGGTCGGGCAAACCTTCAAAATCAATCTCAACAAGCTGAAGGAAAAATAATCAGGACTTTACACGCGTTTCGGTGACCTGGATGTTCTTGCCGTCCATCACTTCGGTATAACGGATTTTCAGCTCCGACCCGGAAATGCTGATGATCTCCGCTTCGAAAGAACCGTCTTCGTCGGTTACACGGAGCGATTTATCGTTATTGTACAACACCCAGGTGCCCGGCGCTTCCTGCGTTTCGGTACATTTCTTCTGTCCTTCGAACAGCTGATATACGCCACCGGTGCTGAATACCACGTAATCATCTTTCGCACATGCAGGCGTAAATGCGAACATATCGGAATCGGGAACGCCGTCGCCGGTAACATCCACTGCCGGATTGATGGTTTGCGCGGTCAGGCGCCATTTCGTGCCCACGAGCATTTTGGTGACGCTTCCGGAAGGCCCCGCTTCGTCTTTTTTCTTTTTGCTGCAAGACACGGCGCCTGTCAACACAATAGCGCAACTGAAGAGAATGGTGATCTTTTTCATCGTAATGTTTTCTTTTCCTGAGGTTAAATAATGTTTGAATTATGACCGCAAAACTAGCCTGCGCCGCCGGGTGGGCGCAGCGGGAGAAAACGTAATTTGGCAGCTACGTGAAACACGTAGGCCGCGAGGTTAACCCTTGTCCAGATAAAAAAAGTCCGGGCGAAACCATCGCCCGGACTTTCATAATTTATATTCACATCAGCTCATTTCCCTTTCGGTACCATGATCTGCGTAGCGCCTAATTTCTTTCCGGCGTTTACTTTTTGCAGGAAGTCGTGGATCTTGCCGGCTTCCCGGTTCATGTAACCGCTCACTTCGTGCCCGCGGCCTACATACGTGTATAAAATGGCGTCTTTCTGCATTCTTCTGCCGGTGTCATAAATCGTCTTATCGCCGAACATGATCATCCATCCCGGCTGATCCGCGCGGCAGAAGCGATGCGCCGCCGTTCCGAAAGGCACCAGTTCGTCTGCCGTTCCGTGCATAAACAACGTCGGCACCCAGTTCGACGGCTGCACGGGATTGATATCGACCAGCCCGCCGGCAAATACCAGCGCGCCTTTGAACCGCTGCCGCTTCGTGAAGTAATCGTACCGCGCGGGGTCAGATGCCGCGAAGGGATTGTACAGCAAATGCAGGATCGCTTCGGCGCCCGCGCTGCTGCCGGAAAGATAGAGTTTCGACGTGTCGACTTTCAGTTCCGTTCCTTTATCCAGCAGGAACTTCGCAGCGTCTGCCACATCTTCCACGGCGGTGGAAATGGCTTTCAGCTTCACCGGCGTCATCGTTCCACAGCCGAAATCGCTGCCTTTGAGGAAAAGCCGGTAGGAAATGGAGAAAACGTTGTACCCCCGTTCCTGCATGCTGGTGGCGAATGCTTTGTCGCCCTCTGGCGTGCCGCCGGAAAACCCGCCGCCATGTACGTGCATGATGGTCATGCCGTTTGGCGTTCCCTGGGGCTCATAATGCAGCATGTACAGCGTGTCCTGGTCTTTGACCGCGTAATCGATCCGGTCTTGTGCGGAAGCGGCGGTGGCACAGCCGAGCAGTAGCGTCAGTAATCTCATCATGATTCAAATGTAAGGATTAGCGGAACGTTTCGCAATCGCTTACAGTACTTTTTGACCTTTCAGCCAGGCTACCCAGGCAGCATAAGCCGGCGGTGTGAGGTGGATGCCATCTACGGTGTAGTCCGACTTCAGCTCGCCCTGCGCGTCTGCCGCCCATTCGTGGAGGTTGAGGAAAGGAAGGCCGAATTCCTTTGCCAGCGCGGCGATCCCCACGTTCAGGGATTTCACTTTTTCCGCTTTGTTCTTCAAATAGTCGGGCAATTTGCTTTCATGCATGGGGAGCACGCTCTGGACGTAGATCTTCGTTTTCGGCGCGCCGCTGCGCAACCGCTCCAGGATGCGGCGGTAATTGGAAAGGATCACGCTTTCGGGAAGGCCGCGGCCGAGGTCGTTGATCCCGATGAGCAGGAACAATTTCGCAGGTCTGGAAGCGATGACATCGTTCAGCCGTGCGAGTACCCCGAAGGTGTTGTCTCCCCCGATGCCGCGGTTCACGGTCTTTTTGCCTGGCAGCAATTCGTGCCAGGCGCCGCGCTCCGTGATACTGTTGCCCAGGAACACGATAGCGCCGCGCTGCTGGGGGAATGTAGCGAAAAGGGCCATCCGGCCTTTGTAGTAGTCGTTGGCATAGGAACTATCGATCTGCTGCGCGCTCGCGCCCAGTGCCAGCAACAGGCCGGTGGCCATCAAGGTGCTATATTTCATGTGGAATTATTATCGGGTCTTACCGCTGAAATCAACGGGAATGTTAAACGGTTGCAGGAAATGGTCGACCAGTACCGCCGCGCTTCCGCGATGGAGGACGGTTTCCGGGGCAGGCGTGCCGGGAAGCGCCAGCTGCCGCCAGTTGTCGGCCAGGATCTGCTGCGTCACCGAAACGCCGGCTTTGCTGAAAATCTCCAGCAGCGCGGCTACGGTGAGCGGGTCTCCCGAAGCGCCCCAATACGTGCGCAGTTCCGGGAACAGGGGGCGCAAACCTTCCACCAGCTCGAATGCCGACACTTCGCGCGCGGGATAGAACCAGGTCTGGTTGGCCCAGTTGAACGCTACCCCGCTGCCCCGGAGCACGCCAGCCGCGCCCACACGCTGGATGGCGGCGAAATGCGGGCTTTCGGCGGGAACGTCGAGGAAGGGCATGATATAGGCTTTACTGTCGAGCAGCGACTGCTGAACAGCACGTATATCCGTTACCGATGGGTCGGTTCCGTTGCGGAGCGCCACGGCCGCGAGGGCTCCTGCGGCCTGCCCGATGCCCATGACAACGGGTTGCAGGCGGGTGGCGCCGTTCACGATATTGGTGACGCCGATGCTTTTTTCGGCGACGATGAGCCCTTCCACACCTTCGGGCACCAGCGCGCCCATGGGCACGTTGTAGGAGGGCACGCGCATCTTCACGAAATCGATCTGCGGCGCATCTGTATTTTTATCGTGGTGATGATCGATGGTATAATCTCCGACGGCGATGCCCGTCCGGTAGAGCGGGAGCGCCTGGTCGTAGGGTTTGGCAACGTGATTCGCGGTAAAGAGGGCTTTGCCTTTCACCCGGCGGGATTCGCGGTGGTAGGGGATCATGGGGAGTTTGTCGGCCGTCGGGAATTCATCGTCGGCGATGCCGAGGTGTTTCATGCCCAGTTCCGTTTGCAGGTAATAGACGAACCGCAGGGTATGGAGTTTCGCGGCTTTGAGGGCTTCCGTCCTTTCCGCCGGCGTTTTTTCTATGATATTGAGGTAATAATCGTTGCCGTGTTTGGGCCAGTTGATCATATATTTTCCGTTGGGCAGGCGGCCGTATTGCATCATCATGTCGCAATTGTTCTTCGGCGCGTCGTACGAAGCGGGGTCCGCGATGCCGCAGCAAAGGCGGAAGGGCGCGGGGTCGTAGCCGGCGGGCTTGGGGATGGTTTTGTCGGCGCCTTTCCCGTAATCTTTCAGCACCACTACATAGGTGAGATCCTGGATGATGTTGTTGGCGGCCGGCGGCGCGAGGGCTTCGCCGGTGATATCGCGGTTATCCATCCCGATGCTGTACTTCGCTCCTGCCGCGGCCATGACATCGCCGAGCTCGGTGGCGTCTATGACGATGCGGGCCGAAATCTCGCGGGATTTTTTCCCCTGCCGAACGGTGACGGTCCACCTGCCGTTGGCGCGCCGGATGGCGGTGAAGCTCGTCTGGAACTCGATCCGGAGGTTTTTCTCCGCTGCGGCCAGCTGGCGGAGCAGGGTGTTCCCGACGTGGGGCTCGAAGAGGGTGTTGCTCACCCATCCCGTGGCCACTTTGTCTGGCCCGCCGTAATGATCGTAGAGTTTTTTGCGGAATTCGCCCCAAAGCCCGGATGGCATGCGGTGGTTGCCGTCTATCGCCGCTACGCCTGCGCTGGTGAGCATGCCGCCGAGCCAGGTGGTTTCTTCAACGATGAGGGTTTGGACGCCCATGCGCGCGGCCTGGATGCCGGCCATGGTGCCGCTGGCGCCGCCGCCTACGATGAGGAGGTCGGTCTGCTGCTGCGCCTGGAGGAATAAGGGAAAAAGCAGGGCCCAGCCGGAAAGGCGGGCTATTTTGCGGAATCTGTTCATCATGCCGTGGATAAGGCGCCTAAATAACAATATTTTTTACCTTCCTGCAACATCTTATTAATTTTTTTCAAAACAATCTTCAATTACCCTTCTCCATTTTTATTTTTTTAAAAACAATAGCTTTGTATCTTGACAGGATATTGAGGTTAAACTGAGGACCACTCCCAAATCGCATATATGGGTCAACCGACATTTTTTGAAGAACTGAACGATGAGAACATCGGCGGGGTAGCATACAAGAATCTAAATCTGAAAAAGAAAATCCTGGCATATTTCACCCAGCACAACGATGCCACGATCGCCGACCTGGCGCGGGAACTGAACGCTTCCACGCCCAAGGTGACCCATTTGCTGAACGATCTGCTGCAGGAAGGGCTGGTGAACGATTACGGAAAGATCGACAGCACCGGCGGCCGCAAACCCAACATTTACGGCATAGCGCCCGACGCGGGATTTTTCGTGGGGGTGGAAGTGAAGAAATTCCATATCAACATCGGCCTGCTCGATTTCAAGCGCAACCTCGTCAAAAGCATGGAAAAGATACCGTACGAACTGCAGAATACGGCCGCATCGCTCGACGAGCTTTGCAGCATCATTTCCCGGTTCATCGACGAACTATCTGTTCCCCGCGAAAAGATCATGGGCATGGGCGTGAACCTCACCGGCCGCATCAACTACGCCACCGGTTACAGTTACAGCTTCTTCCATTTCAACGAAGAGCCCCTCAGCAAGGTGATCGAGTCGAAAGTCGGCATCCGCACCTTCCTGGAAAACGACTCCCGCGCCATGGCCTACGGCGAATTCAGCAGCGGCACCGTCAACCAGGAAAAAAACGTCCTTTTCATCAACCTCGACCACGGCATCGGGCTCGGTATTCTCATCAACGGACAGCTCTACTACGGCAAATCCGGCTTTGCGGGAGAATTCGGGCACATCCCTTTTTTCAATAACGAACTGATCTGCCATTGCGGGAAGAAAGGTTGCCTGGAGACGGAAGCCTCCGGGCAGGCGCTCGTCCGGAATTTCCAGGCCAAACTGCGCGAAGGTTTCTCCACCGTAGTAATGCGCAAGCACAAGCAACCCGACCAGGTGACGCTGGACGATATCATCCAGGCCGCCAACAGCGACGACACCCTCGCCATCGAGCTCGTAGCCGAGATCGGGGAAAAACTGGGCAAAGGCATCGCCGTCCTCATCAACCTTTTCAACCCCGAGCTCGTGATCCTCGGCGGCAGCCTGAGCACCACGGGCGACATCATCCGGCTTCCCATCAAATCGGCCATCAATAAATATTCCCTCAGCCTCGTCAACAACGATACGCAGCTCATGCTGTCGCGCCTCGGCGAAAAAGCGGGCGTCATCGGCGCTTGCCTGTTGGTGCGCAACAAGTTATTATCCCTCGCCTGATCCGATTTTTCATCGCGCAATTCATAAAACGTTGTACATTTAACGGCCAACTTTTTGATTGAATATCTAGTGAGAATGCTATGAAATCCGAACAGAACACCATGCCCTATTATGTTCTCGATGTTTTTACCAATGAACGTTTTAAAGGCAATCCCTTACCCGTGGTGGTAACCGGCAAACCGCTGGAAACCTCGCTTTACCAACAAATCTCCCGCGAATTCGGCTACCTCGAAACTTCTTTCATGCACTATTCGAAAGAAGACAAGGCCCTCCGCGTCCGCTCCTTCACCCGCAACGGCCGCGAAATTTCCGGCGCGGGGCATAACCTGCTGGGCGCCGTTTGCCTCGCCGTGCTCAAAGACATGAACGTTTTCCGCGTACAGGAAGGCGTTCCGTCGGTCATCATGAAAGACCGGCGCATCCAGCTTAACATCGAAAACAACAGTAACGACCTCCCCTTCATCGGCATGCTGCAACAGGCACCCCGCTACGGCAACACCGTTCCCGCGGAAGACATCGCCGCCGCGCTGCACCTGGAACCGGAAGACGTGAAGCTGTTCGACTGGCACCCTACCGTTGTGACCACCGAAGTATCGCACCTCATGGTGCCCCTCCGCAATATCGACGCGCTCAACCGCGCCACGCCGAACACCGGCGCCCTGCACAACATCGCCACGGGATACGGGTTCCAGGGCTGTTACTGCTTCGTGATCACGGACAAGGACACGCCGCAGATCGCGCAGGCGCGATTTTTCCACCCGGCCGGCGGGGAAGACGCGGCTACGGGATCGGCCGCAGGGCCGCTGGGCGGCTTTCTTTTCCAGAAAGGGTACATCCACAAAGACAAGGAATACGCCATTTTACAGGGCGTGAAGCTCCAGCAACCCTCCATACTGCGATTCCGCTTCACCGGAGCGGGGATCTGGGTGAGCGGGGCGTCGACCATTGTAATGGAAGGTATTTTACACGTGTAGCTTTCTGCGTATCTTGCGCAGACATACATGAGCATCCCTACCATGGAAATGGAACTGTCAACCAAGATCGCACAACTGGAGCTGGTCAGCGAAGATCTCCCGGCCGTCATTATCATACATAATATTCTCACGCAAACGGTGGAGTACATGTCTCCCTGGGGCCAGCGGATCCTCCGCACCAACCTGCAGGAACTCAAAGACATGGGCATCGCCTATTTCCACCGGTTCTTCAATCCCGCGGAGATGGACGATTACGTGCCCCGCATCATGCAGATGATACAGGAAAACAAGGAGCGTGAATTCGTCTCTTTCTTCCACCAGGTGCGGCCTTCCGCAGCCGACGAATGGCAATGGTACCTCGGCGCCACGCGCATTTTCTTCCGCAACGCCGACGGGTTGCCCACGCATTGCATCACCTTCGCCCTGCCCGTAGAACAGGCGCATTACATCAACGCGAAAGTGAACCGGCTGCTGGAAGAAAATACTTTCCTGCGCGCCAACAAGCATATCTTCGGCGGGCTCACGCACCGCGAAAAGGAAGTGCTGACGCTCATGGGCCTGGGCCGTAATACCGCTGAAATGGCCACCCAGCTGAACATTTCGGAGAAAACGGTGTCTACCCATCGCCGCAATATCAAAAACAAACTGCACGCACAATCCAGCTACGACGTTACGCGGTTCGCGCAGGCGTTCGACCTCATTTAGGGTTTCCCCGGGAGCGGAGAATGTTTATATTGTGGAATGACTGCTTCCTTCATCCAGGTACTGCTGTCTTTGGCGGCAGGTATCGGCCTGATCGTACTGCTGACGGTAAAATTCCGCGTTCATGCGTTCTTCGCGCTTTTCCTCGCCTGCTTCGCCGTAGGGCTCGGCGTGCAACTGCCGTTCCCGAAAATCATTTCCGTCATGAAAGAGGGTTTCGGGCACATCATGCAAAGCCTGGGCTTCATTATCGTGCTGGGCACCATGCTCGGCGTGATCCTCGAACACACCGGCGCCACCCGCGTGATGGCTGCCGCCATCCTGAAGCTCGTTGGGGAGAAAAGGGCCGCCACGGCCATGGGGATCACGGGTTTTATCGTGGGGCTGCCCATTTTCTGCGATAGCGGCTACATCGTGCTGAGCGGGCTGAACCGTTCCGTAGCCGGGCGAAGCGGCGTGCCGCTGCTGGTGATGTCCGTTTCCCTCGCGTCGGGCCTCTACGCGGTGCATTGCCTCATCCCCCCGCACCCGGGCGCTACCGCCGCCGCGGGAACGATCGGGGCAGACATTGGCCGGCTGATGCTGATCGGGTCTGCCGTGGCCATTCCGGCTGCCATTGCCGGTTGCTGGTGGGCTTCCTGGATGGGGAAACGCGTAGCGGGAAACGTTCCGCACGATGCGCATGAAGACGAGCCGCTTCCCGCAACGCCCGCCTGGAAAGCGTTTTTGCCCATCGCGGTGCCCATTCTGCTCATTGCGCTGGGCGCGTTCATGAAAATGGAACATGGGTCGGATGTGTTGCAGATATTGGGTGATCCGGTAGTGGCCCTGTCGGTAGGGGTTTTGCTGGCATTGTACACGGGAACGGGATGGAAGAAGGCGGAAGTGAGCCGCCTGATGCTGGAAGCTTCCGAAAAAGCGGGCGGCATCCTCGTGATCATCGGCGCCGGCGGCGCTTTCGGGGCCATCCTCGCCACCACCGACCTCGGCACGCACCTTTCCGACGCACTGCCGCTGGGCCAACTCGGGCTTTTCTTCCCGTTTTTACTGGCCGTGCTCCTGAAAACGGCCCAGGGATCGTCTACCGTAGCCATCATCACCGCCGCGGCCATCGTAGGGCAACTGCTGCCCAAACTGGGGCTCGACAGCGATACCGGCCGCCTGCTTTGCATGCTGGCCCTCGGCGCGGGGAGCATGGCGATTTCGCATGCGAACGACGCCTATTTCTGGGTGATCAGCAAATTCTCCGGGCTCGACATGCAGCCCATGCTCAAAGTCTATTCCGTGGCTACCCTGCTGATGGGGATCACCGCTTTCCTCGCCGTGCTGGCGCTTTCCGCGGTGATGATGTAACCGGGAAAAACCTACCTTTGCTTTCCCCATTCTTAAAACGGAAATCATGATAACGAACATCACAACGATCGCTTTCGACGCCGACGATACACTCTGGGTCAACGAGCCCTATTTCCAGGAAACCGAACAGAAATGTTGCGCCCTCCTCGAAGATTACCTCCCCCATCACACCGTTTCCCAGGAACTGTTCCGCACCGAAATGCAGAACCTCCCCCTGTATGGTTACGGCGTAAAAGCCTTCATGCTCTGCATGGTGGAAACCATCCTCCGCGTCAGCAACAACACCGCCAACCCGGAAATACTGAACAAAGCCATCGAATTCGGGAAGGAGCTCCTCGCCAAACCCGTGGAACTGCTGGAAGGTGTGGAAGACGTCCTCAAAGCCCTCAAAGGCAAATACCGCCTCGTGGTAGCTACGAAAGGCGACCTGCTCGACCAGGAGCGCAAACTCCTCAAATCCGGACTGGAACATTATTTCCATCATATCGAGATCATGAGCGAAAAAGGTGAGAAAGACTATAAAAAGCTCCTCCGCCATCTCGACTGCAAGCCCGAAAATTTCCTCATGATAGGAAATTCCCTCAAGTCTGACGTGCTGCCCGTGCTGGCGCTCGGCGGCCACGCCATCCACATCCCCTATCATACCACCTGGGCGTATGAAAGGATCGATCACAATGTGGAACATGAAAACCTCCGGCAAGTGATCTCCATTCCTGAAATCTTACCGCTATTACTATCATGAAAAAACAGTTAGACATCGCGACATGGGCGCGCAAAGACCAGTTTGCGTTCTTCCGCCGGTTCGAAGAGCCATTCTTCGGCGTAACCGTGGAAGTGGATTGTACGGCTGCATATAACAAAGCCAAAGCGGGCGGGCATTCCTTCTTCCTGGAATACCTCCATTGCTCGCTGGTGGCGGCCAACGAAACGGAGCCTTTCCGGTACCGCATTTCCGGGGACGATGTCTGGATCTTCGGCCAGGTGAACGCCTCCCCTACCATCAATCGCCCCGACGGCACCTTCGGCTTCGCGTATATGGATTTCCGTCCCGCCATGGCCGATTTCCTGCCCGCCGCCAACGCGGAAATAGCGCGGGTACAGGCTTCTACCGGACTAGTGCCGGCCGTTTCCGGCGAAAACGTCATCCATTATTCCTCCATCCCCTGGATCAATTTTACCGGTATTTCCCACGCGCGCAGTTTTTCCTTCCCCGATTCCTGCCCGAAGATCTCTTTCGGCAAAATGACGGAAAAGGCCGGCCGGCGGGTGATGCCAACGTCCGTTCACGTACATCACGCGTTGATGGACGGTTTCCACGTGGCCCAATACCTGGACCGTTTCCAGGTGCTGCTGAACGCATAGCGCATTCAATCCGCCCATAAAAAAAGCCTGTCCACAAAGACAGGCTTTTTGATTTCCACATAAGCATATTTAAATTTTGCCGAAGATTTTTTCGTTGGCGATGTTGATTTCGTCCCCGGAAATGGTATGTCCCATGTTCGGGTATATTTTGACGGTGATGCCGGCATTGAGGTCTTGATAAACGTTTTCGGTTTCGCGCACGCGTTTCACGGGAACGTGCATATCGGGATCGCTGCTACCGATGAAAACCGGTGTCCCGGCAAAATCTCCCGAATAATTGGAGCGGTGCACATGATCGCCGATGAGCCCGCCGGTAAACGCCGCGATGCCGCCGTACTTCACCGCGTGGCGCGCCGCGAATTCGAGCGTGAGGCAGGCGCCTTGCGAGAAGCCCGTAAAATAGATGCCGCTGTGCGGAATGCCGGTGTCCAGGATATCTTGCACCGTGGCGGAAAGCACGTCTATGGCGGAGGAGAGCCAGGGCTCATTGTCTTCCTGCGGCATGAGGAACGAATGCGGGTACCATGAATTCCCGTTGGCCTGCGGCGCCAGCAGCGCGTAATCTCCCACGGCCAGCAGGGGCGCCAGTGTGAGGATGTCATCGGCCGAGCCGCCGCGCCCGTGAACCAGGACCAGCGCCCGCGATGCCTGTTTGAGCGGGGTCCCTGATGTGATGATTCGCTTGGTGTGCATAGCAAGATCGGTTTAGCGGAATTTATCGGGGTTGACGGAAACTTCGGGCAGCGACGCAAGGAGCTCCGCGCGCATGGGCTCGTATTGCGGCGGCAGTTTGAGCGCCTCGCCGAGGTGCGCTGGCGGTTCGTCGATCGCGAAGCCCGGTCCGGACGTAGCGATCTCGAACAGTACGCCGCCCGGTTCGCGGAAATATATCGAAGTGAAATAGTTGCGGTCGAGGATGGGCGTGGGATTGAAGGATCGTTCCATGAGCTTCGTGCGAACGGCCATTTGCGCCTCCCTGTCGGGCGTTGCGAAAGCGATGTGGTGCACGGTGCCGCCGCCGCTGAGGGCGCGCAGGCTATCGGGCGTACAAAGCACGTCTACGTAGCTCCCCGGCACGTCGCTGGCTGCGAAGCGGAAGCGGTTTTCGTGTTCGGAGATGAGCGTATGGTTGAGGAGGCCCGTGAGCAAATCTGCCGTTTTCTCGTAGCCTTCTTCCCAGATTTCAGCGGAAAAGAAGCCCCGGACCGAGTGTTCCAGGGGGATGTGGCCGTAGGAGAACGGCGGACGGGGATCGGCGTCATTGAAAACGAGCTCGAGGCCGAGGCCGTCGTGGTCTTCGAAATAGATGAAGGTTTCGCCGAAGCGTTCCTGCGGCGGTTTGGCGTTTACGTTAAAGCGTTTGAGGCGTTGCTGCCAGTAGTCCAGCGACGCGGTGGGAACGGAAAAAGTGGTGGTATTGAGCATTCCCTTTCCTCTTCTGCCTTTAGCGATGCCGGCGAAGGGAAAGAAGGTGAGGATGCTGCCGGGGGCGCCGGCTTCGTCGCCGTAATAGAAGTGATACACGTCTGGAGCATCGAAATTCACTGTTTTTTTCACGAGTCGGAGGCCAAGGATGCCGCAATAGAAATCGATGTTGCGTTGTGAGCTGTCGCACATGGCGGTGATGTGATGGATGCCGGTGACGAGTTGTTGCATGACAATGGTTTTGAGCCTCAAATGTAGTGTAGCCTGTGGCCCTTGGCGATGTATGGATCGTGGGATGTGGTGGTTCCATTTTTCCTGGTGCCGGGGGCTTGGGCTGGTATATGGTTAACACGGGGATGGGGGATTTGTTGAAGGAAGGATGGTGTTAAGGGTTGGTGAGGGTAAAAATTTTGTTTAAGTTCTGCTTAAACAAACCATGCCCGCTACCTTATCTTTAGGGAATGGAAACGGCCCACAACATCCGGCGAGCCGCCGACGGCGCCCTGCTCGCCAGCCTCCGCGAAATCGACGGAACGGCCGACTGGCATCGCGCCCCGCTTTACGCGGTGGTCCACCTGCGGACCGGTTCGGCCGTCTGTGAAACCGGAAATGCCCGGTTCACGCTGCATGCCCCTGTCCTCCTCTTCTTCACGCCCTACCAGGAATACACTTTCCATGGAGAATTTTCCGGCAGCCATCTCAGTTTCCACGGCGATTTCTATTGTATCGAGAAACACCGGCACGAAGTAGCCTGCAACGGCGTCCTTTTCAACAACATTTATACGCCGCCGTTCGTTCCGCTAGACGGTGAACAGGCCGCTTCGGCCGACAATTATCTCCGCCTGCTCCGCGATGCCATGGCTGGCACCGACGATCTCGCGCGGGAAGATCTCGTCATCGCCCATCTGAAAATCCTCCTCATTATCGCCACCCGCGTCAAAAGCCGCCAGATCGAGGAAACCCTCACACAACTCCCGCCAGACGCCGGCCCCCGGCTGCAACAGTTCCATCAGCTGCTCGAAGCGCATTTCACCCAATGGAAAAAACCGGCGGATTATGCCGCAGCGATGCACATCACCGGCAAAGCCCTTTCCCGCCTCACCGCAAAATACCTTTCCAAAACCCCGTCGGACCTCATCGCCGAGCGCGTGGTGCAGGAAGCCAAGCGGGCGCTGCATTTCTCGCACCAGCGCGTGAATGAGATCGCCACGGCACTGGGGTACAACGATCCCCTGTACCTGAGCCGCCTCTTCCGCAAGCAGACGGGTGTTTCGCCGCGGGAATTCCGGCAGCAGGTGGGTGTTTCGATCCTTGTCTGATCCGTCCATGTTTTGGCGACTTCCCGCTATTTTTGCAGGGAGGCAACAGCCGTACCTTCGGTACATGAAATCCGTTACTTCTTTTCTCGCCTTCGCCGCCCGCCTGGACAAAATCGGCGTCCGTATGTTGCGTATAGCTGTTTCCGTTATATTGATCTGGATCGGCGCGTTGAAATTCGTGCCGTATGAAGCGGAGGGCATCACGCCCTTTGTGGCCAACAGTCCGTTTATGCGCTTTTTCTATCAACATCCCGATGAATACGGGCAGCACCGCAATAAGGAAGGGGAAGTTCACCCGGCGAACATCGCGTGGCACGAGGCGAACAATACTTACGGTTATGCTTATGGATTAGGGATACTGCTGGTGGCCATGGGTGTGCTGCTGCTTCTGGACCGGGCGCATCCGTTGTTCGGGACGGCAGGCGCACTGCTCACCATCATCATGGGCGTGGGTACACTGTCGTTTCTCGTGACGACGCCCGAGACCTGGGTCCCCGATCTCAGCGGTGCCCATCATGGGTTTCCGTACCTTTCTGCGGCGGGGAGGCTGGTGCTGAAGGATCTTATTATGCTCGCGGGGGCCGTGGTTTTGCTGGCAGATTCCGCGAAGGCGGCGCTTTTGCGACAGCGCAACAGGTAGCTGGGTCAGTCAAACTCAAACTGTATGTTGGGAATGGAATCCATATGATTCAGCATCAGGTATGGTTACATTTTGCGAATAGCTGCCTTCCTTTAGCGCATAATTCTCCTACAATTCCGCCTGGTAATATTTGTTTGATGGGGAAAAATGGAGAAATATTGCTGACTTTTAAAAAAACAGCATTGGTCTTCGAATTCAACCAAGAAAGAATAATCAAGATATGAAACGGGTTGAGAAGCAAGCCAGAAGACATAAAAAAAGCCGCTGAAACAGCGGCTTTTTTTGTTGCCCAACATGGATTCGAACCACGACACTCAGAACCAGAACCTGATGTACTACCCTTATACTATTGGGCAAGAATTCTCTGAAAGAGGGTGCAATATTACAAAACATTTCGGTAATCTCCAAAATTTTAGTCGCAAGTTTCTTTTCGGGCGAACCCTCCGCCCCGGGGAATTGTTGTAATTCGCAAAGTCTCCGCATGCTGCCGACCCACCGCTCCTCTTCCCGGAATACCGTGGAATCCGTTATCGTGCTACTGTTACTGCTGGCCCTGTTCGTAGCCGTTTACGATGTGCTCCGCGTGTTTTTCGGCGTCTTCACCTTCGCCATCATCTTCGCCGTTTCCCTCGCACAACCGTTCGAACGGCTTTGCAGGCGCACCGGGCAGCGGCGCACCCTTGCCGCCATCATCTATTCCATATTGTTGCTGGCCATTGTGGCATTGCCTTTCATCCTGATCATCAGCGCCCTCGGCAAACACGCCTCGCAATTGCTGTCGTTCGCCGGCGAAGTGCGCGAGCATGGCCTCCCACCCCTCCCCGACAACATTGCCTCCCTGCCGGTCGTGGGCAACAGCATCGCGGAGTTCTGGCAGCAACTGCGCGACAATCCCCGCGAAGCGCTCGTGGGGCACGATCGCCAGATCAACCTCCTCCTGCACCGGCTGCTCACCGGCGGCGCAGGGATCGCGGGGGCCACGATCCAGTGTGTGCTGGGCATTCTCGTGTCTGCCATGCTCCTGGCGGCAGGGCCCAAAACGCTGCTGCCGCTTAAAAACATCCTGCGCCACCTGCTGGGCCGCAGCGATGCGCAAACCCTTATCCAGGCAAGCCTGAGCGCCATCCGTGGCGTTTCCATCGGCGTCATGGGCACCGCGTTCATCGCCAGCGCATTGTCGTACATCGGGTTCGCCATCGCCGGCCTGCATTTCAAAATGCTGTTTACCGCCGTCATTTTTTTCCTCGTGCTGATCCAGGTAGGCCCGCTGCTCGTCTGGCTGCCGCTGGTGATCTGGGCGGCCGTGGAAGGGCATACCGGCCTGGCCGTGTTCCTCGCGGTGTACGGCGGCTTCGTGCTGGCGGCGGATGCCATATTGAAACCGATCCTCATCGCCAAAAGCGGTGGACGGCTGCCTTTTCTCGTGCTGTTCATCGGCGTAGTAGGCGGGCTTGCCGCCTGGGGTTTCACCGGTATGTTCAAAGGCGCCATCATCCTATCGGTTGCGTATACACTGTACGATTCGTGGCTGGAACGGAAACGGCAACACAACCGGCCAGGGCATCTTCCGTCAACCGGAACATGAATTATCCATCGACAATAATTCCAGGATTTCACTTTACACCCCTCATCCATCCATTCAACCCAACTAACCTTCATATCACCTTCCCTAACCCCTACCGAACCGTTGACGAAGATAATTTTGCGGCAAATCATCATCATGAAACGGATCACTTCACTCGCGTTCGTCGCGCTCACATGCTGCATGGCCTGTTCGAAAAGCGGCGACAAAAACCCCGACAACCCCAATCCCGACAATCCCGGAAACGAAGGCGTGCCCACGATCGTATCGGTGCCCGTGCTCCGCGGAGACACCACCATCACCATGGGCCCCACCACCAATTACGCCATCGTCATGAAAGGACTGCCCACCATCCGCCCCGTATTCCCCAAACTGGCGCTCAAACCGAAAAAAGTACGCGGCTACGTGACAGACGCGTCTGGCAACCCCATCGAAGGCGCAGAACTGGGCCTGCTGAAAAAGGTATCGGGCTTCCAGCAACTGGTCACCACAACTACCAACGACAAAGGATATTATGAAATCGAGTTCGAAGGCGCCGCGGAATTCAAGCACGCGTTCGCCGTCATCAATTATGTCGGAAAACCCGTGCCCATCAGTCTTTTCACGGCAGACAGCGTAGCCAGCGTCTACACCTACGACAAAGGCGGCGTGGAACACTGGATGGCCCTCGGCCACGGTACCGCCAATGCCGCCGATGCCGCCCATCGCCCATGGTATTCCAACAACTACTTCGGCGGATCGATCTACCTGAACTGGGATGTTTACGACGGACCACTCAGCACCGATGGCGCGCTGCCGAAAAATGCCGAAATCATCCTGAAACTGACGCCCGCCGGCGGTATGCTCTACGATGCCAGCCGGACGTTCACCATCCGCCAGAAATTAGGCAACAACTTCCTCAGCTGTAACATCAACAATATTCCCATCGGTATTTACAAGATTGAAGCGAAACTGGCCGATGGCCGTGCGCTGAAAATGGAGGTACATGGCCCGTACAGATCGGACACTTACGGTCTGCAATACGATACGGACACCAAAGCCTGGTATGTTTCCTTCGTACCGGGTTTCAACGCCACCTCCAAGCCGATGCCCAACCGCAGCGAGTGGGACCAGGCCAATGTGTATGTGAGATTATAACAGGGAGATACTATAAACGCCGACCGGCATCCTGCTTCAGTGAACACTGTTGCGGGATGCCGGTCGGGTATTTTTAACGCAGCGGGCGCGTTAGATTTTCTGTTTGTTCTGCTGCGGACGGCCGTGCCATTTCCGCTTTTGCTGCTGCTTGCGATTGTTCGCCTGCTGGGAAGAAGACTGGCGCAGCTGTACGGCGGGAGCCGGGGCTGCGGGCGCTTCCAGAGCCGGGAAAGGATGATCGCTGACAACGGGGATCTGCTGCTTGATGAGCTTTATGATATCCTTCACATATGCCCTTTCTTCATCGTCGCAGAAAGAAAGCGCGATGCCGCTTGCGCCGCCGCGACCGGTACGGCCGATGCGGTGAACATACGTTTCAGGCACGTTGGGGATCTCGAAGTTGATCACATGCGACAGGTTGTCTACGTCGATACCGCGCGCGGCGATGTCTGTAGCTACCAGGCAACGGATGCGGCCCGCCTTGAAATCGGTGAGGGCGCGCTGGCGCGAGTTCTGGGACTTGTCGCCGTGAATGGCGCTGGCGGTGATGCCAGACTTGCTCAGTTCTTTGGCGACGCGGTCTGCGCCGTGCTTGGTACGGGTGAAGACGAGTGCGCTCACGATGGATGCGTCATTCAACACATGCACGAGCAGTTTGCGCTTGCTCGCTTTATCGGTGTAATACAGCTGCTGCTCCACTTTCTCCGCCGTGCTGGAAACGGGCGTTACGGCCACTTTTTCAGGGTTGGAGAGGATGGAGTTCGCCAGGCCGGCGATTTCGTCGGGCATGGTGGCGGAAAAGAACAGGGTCTGTCTTTTCTGCGGCAGTTTGGTGATCACACGCTTTACGTCGTGGATAAAGCCCATGTCGAGCATACGGTCGGCTTCGTCGAGCACGAACTGGCGGATGTAATGCAGGTTGATGTGCCCCTGCTGCCAGAGGTCGAGCAGCCGGCCGGGCGTGGCAATGAGGATATCCGTTCCGCGTCTCAGTCCATCGATCTGGCCTTGCGCGGAAACGCCCCCGAAAATAACGAGGTGGCGGATGCCGGTGTGCGCGCCATAATCCCGGATATTCTCCGCGATCTGGATCGCCAGTTCACGCGTTGGCGTAAGGATGAGCGTTTTGATATGACGGTCGGGCGCCTGGGCGGCCTCTTTTTCCTTATAAAGCAACTGCAGGATCGGAATAGCGAACGCTGCGGTTTTGCCGGTACCGGTCTGGGCGCACGCCAGCAGGTCCCGTTTCTCCAGCACTACAGGGATCGCCTGTTCCTGGATGGGAGTTGGTGTTGTATAGCCTTGTGTTTCCAGTGCGCGAAGTATGGGTGTAATGAGGCCTAATTTCTCGAATGACAATTGATATGATTTTATGTAACGTTGATAACTGCCTGGATGTCAAATTAAAGGGAAGGAAAAGCTCGAATTGTATATCCAGGAGCATAAAAAAACTTTACAAAGATACGGAAAATCCCCCAATGCGCCGGTTTTGCATTAGGATTGTTTATAATACCACTCAGACGACCAATCTTCCACTCCGTCGGAAAAGCCTTTCCGGCGCGGGTTTTAATCGGTAGCTTACCTATACTCAAAACCATGCTTTTTTATGAAAACCAGACTATTGCTCACCGCGCTGGCCGCCTTTTCCCTGGCCGCCTGCTCGAAGAAAAAGGACCCTGAGCCCCAGGCGCCCGATTCCCCCAAACCCATTCCCGTACTCACAAAAGTCGTGAAAGGGCATCTCCTCAAATCGTGCGACATCGCCCTCGTTCCCGGCGCCAACTTCCGGGTCGAATATACCTGGAACACGGATAGTTCCCTGAAAAAGTACAAATCCATCAATCCCGCCACCCAGCAGTCCGCCGATGTGGATTTCCACTACGAAAACGGCATGCTGGCCCGCATCACTACCCAAAACTCCCTTTCAGAAGGCGTGTACGTTTTCAAAAACGGTAAAGTGGACCGGATCACCAGCCGCCATCTCATCAACCCCACCGGCAGAAATTACTACTTCACCTACAACGCCGCCGACAACACGCCCGCCCGCATCCGATACTACAACTTCAACGAAGCGGGCGAGCAGCTCGTTACCGAGGTCAACTATACGTACGACGCGCAAAAGCGCCCGGTGGAAATCACCAGCACGCAACCCAACGGCAACAAACGCATCATCAGGTTCCAGGAATGGAGCGAGCCGTTCCTTTTCAGCCCCTGGATATTTTCCGAATCGGAAATGGACCTCGAAAACTATGAACTATACAACGTTCCGCTGATGTTCGTCCTCGACCGGATGCCCACCAAATTCTCCGAGCACCAGCAAGCCGCCGGTGCTGCGGAAACCATGACGCGCCGCTGGGAAATCAGCTATACCGTCCAGCAGGAAAAATTGCAGTTCCGCCGCGCGAAGGTTTTTTATCCCACCCAGCCGCAACTGGACCGAACGGTAGAGCATACCTTCCATTATTGATGCATAGCGCCATATAAACACGAAGGCCCGCCGGAACCGGCGGGCCTTCGTGTTTATGCAATGTGTTTTAGCCGTTTTTCAGCAGGAGCCCCCGGTCTTTCCGCATGCGCTGCAGCAGGGTTTCCACCGTGCTGCGGATGGGTGCCGGCAGTTTGTCGAACCCCGGCGCGTAGCGCAGCGACCGGCCATTATCGAACTCATTTTCCACGGCGCGGACGGCGAATTTTTCGTTTTTGTACACCACGAACACTTTCACGCGGCGGATTCCGTTGCCGTCTTTCGTCATGTACACGATGATGGGATCGATGCGGCCATCGGCGTCGAGATCGCGGAAGGAGCAGTAGCTCGTCGTGAACCAGATATGGGATTCCTCCATCTCTTTTTCGATGAAATCGTTCAGGGTCCATTTCTCGAGGTAGCCGCCATGGTCTTCGAGGAGGCAGACGGCCTGGAGCGCGGTGTTGACGGTATCTTTGGCGGTTATTTTATCCTGGTTTTCGCAGAGGAGGATTTTCCAGCTGCCGGAATTATCGACGTAGCTGAAGCCCCTGAACACGGGGAACTTCGTTTCGTATTCTGCATCGATTTCCGCGCGGGGGATAATTTTCACTTCCTGCGCGAAGGCGAATGCAGGGAGAAACAGGAGGATGGAGGTAATGAAGCGGCGCATCCGGCGAAAATAAGAAATCTGCTGCATTCAATATCATTCTCCGCTGAAAACTGGCTGTCGTTATGGAAATACACCGCCACGGGGCTCCCTGCGTTCCTGCCGCACCCTGCCCTTTTACCTTAGCTCCTCCACGACCTTGTTCCGTTATTGTCAGCTACGCTTAAGAGATCATCCAACCATAAACAGCACAGACAATGAACGGAATTTCGCATCCCAGCATACGGTTGCACGCTGCCGATCCTTTGCTGGTTGACTCACACGAAGGACGCATCGCCGCATATACAGACACCACCATTTCCGGCCACCTGGCGTGCCGGAGCGTGTTGCTACCGGGAGGAAGCCTTAGCTGGGTGCACCTCATCCTCCACGAGCCCGCACCGCTTTACATCAGTTCTTCAATCGCTGCCCATTTCATTTGCTTCGGATTACGGGGAAATATGGAAGCCGATGGCTTCCGGAGCATCGCCCATCATGCCGTACGCCAATTTGTTCAGCCGGGTGTGATTGCCGGCGTGCATGCAGGGGAATATGAGTTTTGCTGTATATCTATCGATGAAGGAAAGGAAACTTCCTGGCGGGAAACCGCTTTGCTGCCCGAAACAATTACCGTGCTGGAACAGATCCGCCGCATACCGTGGTCGGCCGCCAGCATCCCGGTGCTGAATAGTTGGGTGCAACTGCTTTCCCGCCTGATGGAAGCCACTTCGCAAATGCCCGCTGGTATACGCACTACACTACGGCACATTGCCGACAATTATGCGGAGCCCATCAGCGTAAAGCGCCTGGCCAGGATGGCGGGCCTCAATATCAACGCCTACACGATCCGATTCCGCGAAGCTACTGGCAGTACGCCATCGGCCTACATCCAGCGGGTACGAATCGAAGCAGGCAGAGAATTGTTAAAGGATAAACGCCTGACGATCGATGTCATCAGCGCCAGCAGCGGTTTTACAAGCAGACATTACTTCTCCCGGGTGTTCCGTCACCATTTTGGCCTCTCCCCCGCCGAGTTCAGGCGCAACGCACAGAAAAGTGAAAAACTCCACCTGAAAAATTGAAATATTAAACCACATTTCCTATAAATCTTGTGAACTTTACTTTGTCACCAACGGAAAAAACTGATACGATCGCCACCATTAAAAACACAAACATGCCCCTTTCCATTAAAACCCGCACCGCATCTGACCTGGCTTCGGCCCTGCTGCTGATCTTTTTCCTGCATAGCGCCATCGGCAGCATCGCGCAGCACCAGACGGCGGTGAACGTACTCGCGTTCTACACACCTGTCAACGCCCCGCGCCACGCCATCGCCTGGGCGATATCGGCCTGGCAATTCATCACAGCGGCATTGTTGTTTTTCCCCGTAACAAGGCGGTACGGCCTGGGCGCATCGCTGGGTTATTTCGTTGCACTATCTGTACTGGCCTGGCTGTTCCCCGGCGATCCGGCGCAGTTCGGCGGATTACTGAACCACATCACCCGGTTCCAGACGCAGGCCCTGGCGCTTTCAGGGATAGCGGTATCAGCAGCAGGCATCGTGCTCCGCTACTTCTCCCGCATCAAAAAACAAACAGAAATCATTGCGCAATAACGCCGTTGTCCGGCGACAGGTGGTATGCCGAAAACCCTGTTCAATAGAGTAGGCATTATTCTCAAAAACCCAACTAACATGAAAAGGAATCTTTTTGCCCTGGCAGCCGTTGTGTTCGCCCTCACGCTCTCTTCTTTCACCACTACCCGCGTGTCTACTTTCTTCCTGACTTACAAAGGCACCGGAAACCAGTTCCAGGTGGCTAACTACAACATCCTGTCTTCCGCCAGCCGTGTAAGCGGTACCGGCAGCTTCAACTGGATTTCCGTTCAGGCTGAAGATGAATTCGAAATCGACGATGCACTCGTATCTGCGACCGTAACCGCTGAAAACAAAGTTGCTGGCGGCTCTCCCCACATCCTGTCTAACGAAACGGCAGACACCCCGGCCCTCGACGTTAAACTCTGATTTGGCTTCGATACGACAATTTCGGAAAAGCGACCGCCGTTGACGCAAGTCAGCGGCGGTTTTACTATTCTTTTACCGGCTCCACAAACTGTTTGCTGATTACGATGTAGAGATGGTCCCATTTCACGGTATCCATCCAATTACGGTTTTCCTCGTAGGGAATTTTCAGGATCACTTTATCCACGGCTTGCTTCATCGTCGGCGTTGGCGTGGTTGTATACGCGGCGATCTGATAAAGTTTCAGTTCGTTCATCTTATTGATGAACTCCGCGGAATCCCGGTTGGCCATCAGCCGTGCATGCGTCCACGACATTTCTGGTGGCTTGCTGACCCAGGGGTCGTAGGTGGCGAGCTGGTCGAAATCTTCCGGCGGAAGCTGGCTACGTACTTTTTCTTTCACGATCGGCCACCATGTTGGCGGCAGTGCGGCAGAAGCGCGCCGCCAGTCAGTTACCCTTACCCGTATGGGCTTCACCTGGCAGTTGGCGTAAACGGTTATGAAAACCAGGCTCATCGTTGATAGTAAACGTATCATATGGTTGGATTTTTTTATCTCGGCGTTTGTGCCACCTGGCTCCGCGCTATCACTTCTTTCGGCAACAGCCAGGCAAAACGGAGATCGCCCGGTGGTAACTGTATCTCCTGTCCGCCAATTTTCCGGCGAAGCGTGATGGCGGTTGCCGGTTCCGTATTCAGCCGCTTGATGTCCGCCCAACGCCCCCCGCATCACCAGTTCCTTTTTCCTTTCACGCAGCACGATGCGCAAGGCTTCTGCGGCGCTGGTGGCGGTTTCCGGCACAAACGCACCCGCCGTCCAACGATGGCGGAGCAATTCATTCAAATCGTCCATCGCAGCCTGTACCTTTCCCTCCCTGGCGAGGCATTCTGCCCGGATGAGGTACACTTCGTCTGTCGCAACGCCGGTAAATGGTTTGAACACACCGGCATAGGAATTCCGGAATGTTTCCGTTCCGTCGCCGATCTCCCTGAAATAGTACACTCCCCGGAGATCGCCCGTTGCATAGGAGGAACGAAGCGCTGTGTCTGCCCTCGGATAATTTTCGACAGATACCACCTGTGTTTCCGAAGCCACCTGATAATAGAGGATTTCGGGGTTGGAAGTGTAATTCCCCAGCGGAAAATCCCCTTCCTGCAAAGTGCTGAAATCCAGCAATCCGGAATGCAGGGCGAGGCAGGCCGAAGCTGCATCCCGCGCGCGGCTGAATTGCCTGGTCTGAAGGTAAAATCTCGCCAGTAGCGCATGCCCGGCGGCTTTGATGGGCAAATTCTTATACGGAGCGTTCTCCGGCAAAAGCGTTACCGCCGCCTCCAGGTCTTCCTGGATCTGCCGGTAGGTTTCTGGAAGACCGGCCCGAACGCTCGGCACATTCGGGTCTTCGTTCAAGCGTAAAATGATTCCCGGACCATTTCCTCCCACGCCGGAAGTGTATTGCAGCGCATACAGCTCCGCCGCCTGGAGGAACGCGAGCCCGCGCAGAAAAAGCGCCATCCCCTTCAACTCGTTCCGCTGCCGCTCGCTGCTTACTTTCACACGCGCCACGTTCGACAAAATCGTGTTGGCATAAAAAACCCTGTTGTATTGCTGGAAATAATCTGCGAACAACTGCTCCCGGTCGTTCCAGCGATACACATCGCGGTAAATCTCCGGGAGCGCCATCAGTTCCGCATCCGGAATGTAATATTCGTCGGACGCCGCAATCCCCAGGCTGGGGCCCACATACAGGGATTCTGTGTTCAACAGCAACAGCAGATCATTCGCTGTTTCAATGGTGGACGTCGTTTTGTCGGATTTTTTATCTAGGTACTTGCTGCATCCCGCCATCGACAGGGATATTGCACAAAACATGATCAGTTTCTTCATGATACGGTTGTTTAAAAATCTACCTTGATACCGCCACCGATGCGGACGGGCGTCGGGTATGCATTGTTGCCGAACTGCACGTCCGGGTCCAGTTTTTCACGATTGGCGCGCCAGACAAACCCGAGATTTTCGCCGGAAGCGTACACCGATGCGTTTTTGATTGTGTTCCGGGTGAGGCGTTGCAGCGGAACGCTGTATTCCAGGCGGATTTGCTGCAGCCGGATGTTGTCGGCCTTGAAAACATTTGCGTCTGACAAGGCATAGAAATTATCCCGGTCCGGATTTGCCGGATAAACCATGGATGGAACTGTTGTATGGCGCTCGTCTCCCGGCTGCTGCCAGCGTTTTGTAAAATCGGGATGCGCGGCATTGGCGGAAAACAGGCCGGAATAACTGATCGATTTGCGCAGATTGGAATACCGGAAACGGTATTGCAGCCCCACGATCAGCGTGATGCTTTTCCAGGTGAAAATATTGTTCAGGCTGCCAAAGACGCGGGGCAGGAACGAACCGCGATCGATCAGCCGGGCGGAGTCTGCATGCTGGTTCAATATGGCATAATAATCATTCGACGGTTTGCCGTTCAACAATCCGATCGGGTCGCCGGTTTCCCCATCCAGCCCCACAAAGGGAAAGGAATACAATGCAAATGGGTCCCGACCTTTCGCCGCCAGCTGCAAAGGTGTTATGCCCGCCAGATTACTGGCAATAGACTCCGGCGTGAAGTTCCTGTCTAATTCCAGCACCTTGTTCTTTATCGTTCCTAAACGCCATTCGGTGGCCCATCTGAGCGGCCCCTTCAGGTTAACGGAATTAAGCAGCACTTCCAGCCCATGGGCTTTCAGGGAAGCCGCGTTCATCCGCGCGGTAGGGATGCCGGTGGAAGGATCGAGTGAAACCGGGTAGATAAGGTCTACCGACCGCTTGGTGAAGTAATCGAAGGAGAAATTGAGCCTTCCCTTCCACAATCCGCCATCGAGGCCGATGTTGAACTGCCGCTGCCGTTCCCAGCTGAGGTCGCGGTTGGCGGGACTGAGGATCAGGTATTGCTGCGGACCGAACCTCGGGTCTACCGGGTCCACGATCTGCGTAATGGTCATGGGTGAAAGGGTATTATTCACGTTCCCCTGGAATCCGTAATTCGTGCGCAACCGGAGTTGTTCGACCTTGTGGATGTTCCAGAAGTTTTCTTCCGTTATGTTCCACGATACCCCGGCCGACCAGAAAGGCTTCCATTGATCGTTGGTAGCCACACCGAAGAGATTGGCCGCGTCTCTCCTGCCGCTTGCCGTAAATACATACCGGTTATCGTACACGTAAGAAGCGTTGGCAAAATATGATACGAACCGGTTCAATACACCGGTGAAGGGAGTATTCAGCGTCGGGATTTTCCTGAGCCCGCGATTGCCATAGTTGGGGAAGCTCGATGTATAGTTGACGGGAACGGAGGTCCGGGTGTTTTCATCATATCCATATGCCAGGGAAGCTTCTGCGTCCTGGCTGCGTTCCCTGATTTCTCCGCCGGCAATCACGTTTACCTGGTGAAGGCTACTGAATAATTGCTGGTAATTCAACTGCGCCCTTCCCATGTGCGACCGCCATCGCGAAACCATACCGGTGCGCCGCCCGCCGATGGGCATGGGATGCTGTTCTTCGGCGGTAGTCGCATTGAGGTTCGTGAACAGGTTGATCTGGTTTCTTACCGAATATATTTCCAGGCTTTCCAGCGAAACTTGGTTCCCGTTTCCGGAGATGTACTGGTATTGGATTTCAGCCGTCAGGTGCCTGGTAATTGTTCCGCGAAATCCCGTATTCAGCATCAATTCCTTTTCGGAATTCACATCGTTCGCGTTGCGGAGGTCTTGCAGATACCGGTACTTCCAGTCGAGTAATTTTCCACCGCCGGCAGTGTCTGTATAGCCTTCCCGGTAATCTTTGGAATAGGATAACGGGTTCCCGTATTCATCCGCCAGCTTTGTGTAGGGAACGAATGCGAGCGTTCCGAGCTGTCCGCCATCGTTGCTCTCCGCATTCAATTCCGAATAGCGCATACCGAGCTGCCACGACAAAAAACGGTTGATCTTCAGTTGGTTCTCACTGCTCAACGAAATCCTGCGTTGCGAAATCCCGCGCAAAAAAGAGGGTGTCATATCAAAACTTCCCGACATTGCGTACCGGATGCGGTCACTGCCGCCGCTTACATTCACGGCGTATTGACTGGCAACGGCGGTCCGGTACACATACCGTTCGAGGTCGTGGCGGAGGTCTTGCTGCCGGAGCGCATCCAGCCTGGATGCGGAGTCTGCAGCCGATATTTTCCCCTGTTTCCGGAGTTCAAAAATCTCCACGGCCTGCGATATGGCGCGGTTGCGGCGGAGCGCGGCATTATAAAAACCTTTCCCGTGTAACATCGCTTCTACCCCGATGAAGTCTGAAGCCGGCATAACGGGGTATTTGAACAGATCGGGTTTGAGCTGCGCATTTACATTAATATTCAGCGATACCTCCAGCGGCTGGTTGAAGCGTCCTTTTTTGGTGGTGATGACGATAACGCCGTTGGCCGCTTTGGCACCCCAGATGGCGGCTGCGGCCGCATCTCGGAGGATGGAAATATTTTCGATGTCGTTGGGGTTGATGGATTGAAGATTCCCTTCGTATGGGAAATTATCCAGCACTATCAACGGTCCTTCGATCGATGAAGTGAGTGTGCTCAGGCCGCGCAGGCGGAGATTTGCGGGCTGGAGCGGGGTTTTGCCGGGAGTTAAGCTGTTGCGGTCGAACAGGATGCTGGATGAAAGGCCTTCTATCCGGTTGAGCACATCGGGCCCGAGTTTCCTGTTTAACTGTTCGTTGTTCACAAACTCGAACGCACCAGTGGCCCTTTCTTTCGGAACATCCTGGTAGCCGGAGGAAAAAACTTCCACTTCCCGGATTTTTGTGACGTCGCGTTTTAAGGCCAGGAGCAACGTTTCGCTGTTGCGGAGGGGCCATTCCTGCGAAACGTATCCCGTAAAACTCACCACCAGCACCGCGCCGCGGGGCACACCGGCCACAATGAACCGGCCGTCGCTATCCGTAGTGCCGCCACGCACCGAATGTTTTACCTGTACCGTGGCGCCGGCCAGGGCCTGCCCTTCTGCATCGGTAACTTTCCCGCGGGCTACGAGCAGCGTATCTTCCGTTGGCCCCATAAGCGCAGCGGCTTTCGGGCGAAGGATGATCACCTCGTCGCGAAAATCCCATTCCACCGGCTTCCCTTTAAACAATTCGGCAAATACATCCGGTAATTTTGACTGGTGAAAACGGACCGTCCACGTTTCGGCATCATTGACGAGCCGGTCGGCATACATCACGCGGAGCCCTGTTTGCCGGTGGATCTCCCGGAATATTTCCCGTAACGGCATTTTTACGGCGTTCAGCGTCAACACCGCGTCGGCCTGCCTGGAACCGGCTCCCTGCGCGGCGGGTGAAAGAAGCCATGCGCATACAAAACAGTAGAATAGTTTCATGTCAATTCGGTTCTGATTGAAATTCGCCCAGCTAAGGAGAAAGGAGTCTGACTGCTTTGAATGGTAACGGGAATTGCGTATATAACCTTTAATACCGGAAATTTCAGGCGAAGGAGTAAGCAACCCTCCCATAAATTTTAACAAACAAGTTTGAGTACATCTGCAACGTAAATTATACCTACATTTATTATCCATACGCTCCAACATTTTTAGCCGCAATACCATCCAAACCGTATGGCCGACGTTTGCAACGAGGTGGCCCTGTTGTTGCATGTACAGCAGGGAACCGGCGACTATGAGACATTTTACCACTATTACCGCAAATGGCTGCTGATCGCCGCCACCGCCATTCTGCAACACGAACAGGAGGCGGAAGAGCTGGTACAGGAGTTTTTCATCGACTGTTGGGAGCAACGGCTGGTTCTCCGCATTCCCGCCACCAGTCGCGATGCTATCCGGAATTACCTGTTCATCAGCATCCGCAACCGCTGCCTGAACCGCATGGCCGTAAACGATACACGCCGTCGCCGGCTGGCCATGCTCACCGGGTTGTTGGACGACTACCAGGCGCCAGAAAACCGGCTGGAGTCGCGGGAACTGGGGCGCTCGCTAGAGGATGCCATTGAGCAGCTCCCGCCCCGGCAGGGATCGGTGTTCCGTTCCGCATACCAGCACGATAAGAGCCGGCGGGAAATTGCGGTGGAAATGAATATCAGCGAAAAGACCGTTAAGAAGCAGATGCAGCTGGCGTTGAAGAACCTCCGCACGCTGCTCAGGCATTTACATTGAACTTACTCCATGTCAGGGAAAAATCTGTATTCATGAAGATGACGAAAGGAGAACATCTATTCACGTTAATGACGATGCGGCTTTCCGGGGAACTTACTCCCGGGGAAGCGGAAGAACTTGACCGCCTCATTGCTACCGATCCGGCCGTAAAAGCCCGGTGGATGGAGCTTTGCAGAACATTCGCCCCATCCGATATCGCCAATCATTTCGAAAGGTTGAACGAGCCGAAATTGCCTCGCCGGCGTGCCCCGCGTACCCTGCGCTTCGTGCTCGCCGCGGCCGCAGCTGCGATGGTGTCGGGCCTTGTGTGGTGGGTTGCAACACCGGTATTCCGGAACCGGGAAATCGCCCGTAAAAATGAAGCACCTTTGCCCGGGGGCGTTGTACTATCTACCGCATCCGGCCAAACGGTGAACCTTTCCCACCCTTCATCCGCCACCCTATCCGGCTGGCAGGCAACCACCAGCGCACAAACGCTCAACATCACCACTGCAGACGACGCCGCTGGTTGGAACCGCCTCTCCGTTCCCCCCGGCCTCACTTACCGCGTCATACTGCCCGACGGCAGCAAAATTTGGCTAAACAGTGCAACTAGCCTTCAGTTCCCCGGCACCTTCCCCCCACCGAGCGCCGCGTACGCCTCCAGGGAGAAGCCTGGATGGTAATTGCGCCCGATCCCTCGAAAATCTTTATCGTAGAAACAGATAGTATGGAGGTAACCGTGCTGGGAACTACCTTCAACCTGAAAGCCTACGAATCCGGCGCTGCCGAGCTCTCCCTTGTAAATGGCGCCGTGAAAGCCGCATCAATGGGCAAACAACTCACCCTCCGCCCGGGACAACAGGCATTTCTGCACAACGGCACCCTCAACACCCGATTATTCGACGTCCCGGAAATAGCCGCATGGCGCGACGGAAAATACTATTTTGAGCAAATCCCACTCACAGAAATTGCCGCCATCCTTCAAAGAGCTTACAACCTTGAAACTGTATTCGACGATCAGAATATCGCCGCACAAACGTTTACCGGCCTCCTCAATCAACACAAACCGGTAGGCACTTTCCTCGAAAACCTCCAAAGCACCACCGCCGTTCAGTATTATTTCGACAATTCCGGAAAACTGCACCTGCACTAGCTTTCAAACAAATAAAAAAGTCCGGCGCCGCAGCAGCCGGACCTCCACTATATCACCTAAAAAATCATTTTCGCTTCCGCGACATCGATGCCATCATCATTTTGGCCATCATCGGTTGCAGGGCGCCGAAATCACTGAAATTATACCGGTTCGCCACTTTGAACTCGATAGAGAAATTCCCGACGCGGATGGCCTCGCAACCACCGGCATCGCGCCATACCGACCCCGTTGCCGTTCCCCTCACATATTTCCGGCCAAACACCGTCGTCACTTCCGTGATATTCACCGATCCCGGGGAAGGTATCCATTTCAGCCCGTCCGGCGGACATTCGACGTGATAGGTAGCCGCGTTCTGGGGCAGTTTCATCCCCAGTACCTTTCCGGTCTCCTCAATGTCATGGTCCATGCTGTAGTAGGGATGGGAGCCGGCCGAATATCCTTTCCCGAAAACCTCCAGCGTATAGCCGTCTACCGGTTCTACATCGTCGATAATTCCGTTGATGATCATATCACCTTCGTGGATCATTACGTTATTGCGCAGGGGAATCCCTTCCGACAGCACATTGTTGTAGGTGGAAAGCCAATACGTTCCATCGTCGATCGTGATGTCTTGCACAAGCGTCAGCACGGGGTTCGATCTGCCGGGCCGCAGCTCCGGCGGCACCCAGTCATGGATTTCCACGGAAACGCTGGCGATATTATCGAACTGCAGGGTTTCCGGGGCTTTGAAGAGGGCTTTCAGTCCGCGGGGCTCCAGCGTCCCGCCTGCTTCTCCGGCAACTTTCCAGTTTTTCACGTTGTTGGGATTTTCCAGCACTTTCGCCGCGGTGATCGCGATTTCCGGATGTTCACCGATGGGGCGGCCGGGCTCGTTCATCATCGAGAGCACCTGCAACTCGGTAGTTTTCCCGATGCTGAGATAATCGAGGTCGGCATGCAGCCAGAACAGCGCATACAGTGCCCAGTCGGAGAAATGGTCGGTTTCCACCTTCACCGTTTTACTGGCTTTATCTACCCGCGATTTCGCCATGAACCGCCATCCGCCGGCTTTGTCCTGGTATGCGAGGAACAGCGCGTCTGGGTGAATGGAATCCGCCAGCAGCGCGTCGGTATATGGAATGGTCAGCGTGATGGGCTTGGCGAATTTGATGCCTTCCGGTTGGAGGCGGAACGATTTACCGGGGCTCCCCGGCAGCGTGTTCGTCACTTCCTGCAACGTGAGCTCCGTATTGGCAACCAATGCGCCGGCAGGAATATCCACCGTGATCCGCCCACCTGTAGCGACGATGGTGCCGCCTGCCGCCCCGACCGTCTTTTTGATCGAGGTGCCGACGGGCGTTCCGTGCGGACGAACAATCGGTTGCTGTGGTTGCGGCTGGGGCTGCGGATCGGGCTGTCCGCCCGGTGAGCCTGACTTCTTGCAGGCAACGAATCCGGATGCCAGGAAAAGTACCCAAATGAGGTGCTTCATATGCTTGTAATTGATGATTTCCGATGGATGGGGTTTGGGGTAATCTGGCACGAAACTCCGCAACTGCGGCCAGTTTGGCAATCAATTTCCGTTGACATGTCGGATGAAGGCGGCAGAATGCATCCCCACCTTTTCCACGATCATCGATTTTGATGACGATGGTCATTGAAACCAACATGCCGGCCAGCTACATTTGTATCGAAATGTGAGCATAGCATTATTGATCAGATGACCCGCCCGCACTGGGCTCTCATAACTTCTCCGACAGTCTTTCTCCCACAAGCCTTTCTTTTCACCGAATTACTGAACCTGCTGCTTGCGGCAGCCAGGCCTGCGCTTGCCATGTAGATCCACGGCCGTTCCCATCCGGCCAAGCGCTACCTGTGCGCCCTTCGCACAACCAAAAATTCCATATGAAAAATTCAATACTTGCCTGCACTGCAGGCCTGCTCCTCCTTTGTGCCTGCACCAAAGAACCCCTGGAAGAATGGATTTTGCCCGAAAACGGGAAAGCCACAATGCCTTTCGCATTCAAAGACACGAGCTTCACGATGACCCAGCGGGTAGACAGTGCCAACATGCTCCGCCTGATCAATGCCTATCGCAGCAAAGGCTGCAATTGCGGCGATATATACATGGCACCGGCTCCTCCCCTCTACTGGAACATCCGGTTGGAAAGGGCTTCCTGGTTACATAGCAAGGAGATGAACGACAGCGTGTACATGAGCCATATCGGGCGGAACGGAAGTAACGGCGGAGACCGCATCCGGAAAATGGGATATAACTGGAAATGCTACGCGGAAAACATCGCACTGGGCATTTTGACGGAAAAGTCGGTTGTTGACGGATGGATGGGCAGCAAAACACACTGCATGGCAATGATGAATCCCACGCTGAAAGAGACCGGCATCGCCCGATTCCGCAACTTCTGGACACAAGAGATCGCATTGAGCTATTAAGAAATAGCAGCTGCCCCAGATCGCTCGCTCCAGAGAAGATTTCCCCGACTTCTGGGACGACCGGCAACTGGATTCCCATCCCGATTGGGTGATCGCACGGCAAATGGCAACCGCAATTATTCAAGCCATGCGGCTGGATCATCTTACCATCAAGTTTGAGCGGGAAGAAACGTATGAAACTTCGTCAAACGGCCGGCAGCGATGGATGCAATCCACCAATACTTTTCTTGTCCCGAAAGCATGAGTGTTTTTCTTAAACATCCATTCAAAGCTGCTTCGCAATATTCCCCAGCGCCGTGAAGTTTGCGCGGATGTTGATGAACCCGAGGAAATTCCCGTTTTCCGGATCATACCTGAACTCCAGCGGCACCCACACTTCCGGGAACACCCGGAGGCGCACCGTGGCATTGAGCGAGAGGCGATCGCGCTCCTCCTCCGCGTACAGCTGCGCGAAATTGCGGTAATAAGATCCCGAGAACTTGATCTCCAGGTAACTCCGCTTGGTCGTTTTTGCTTTAAAAACCACGTTCATCCCCGTTTCCAGGTTAAACAGCATGCGCTTGAGGTCTCTGCCCGACTTGAGCGTATCGTCTACGAACTGAAGGCCGGATTTGATGTCCAGCTCCCAGTCGTGCGTCGTTTCCGGCGATTGCGTGAGGCCTTTGAGGAATTGGGTATGCAGCACCAGGTTGGAAAACACGAATTGATCTTTGTAGGTAGTGTCCGTTACGCCAACGGTCCATAGCACTTTCTTCTGGAGGTCTTCCTTCAGTTGGCTGTAAATCGCTTTGGCCGTATCGGTGAAATTGTAATCGCCTTTTTCGTTGAGTTCCTGGCGGAGCGGCTCGTCTGCCGCTTTCAAAATAATTTCCTTCAGTTCGGGGCTCAGTGATTTGAAAGGTGTTCCCTGGTTGACGAATGCATCCAGTTCCAGCAGTAACGCACCTTTCACATTCATGTCCTGAATTTTGCTGATCTCCTTTCCAGCGGCGGTGTTGGCGGCATATAGCTGCTGTACCCGTTCGTTGTTTTCCACTGTTTTCAGAAATGCTTTGCTGACGGTTTCGTCGCGCTTGTTGACGATGGCGAAAGTGATGCCGGATGTAAACCCATTGAACCGGAAAGAACTGTCTAACCGAAGTCCCACGGCATAGTTGAGGTTCCTGAGAGTGGTGTAATTTCGGTAGTTTTTATCGACCAGGAGCGTAGTGTCCAGTTTGGCCATCACGGCGAAGGGCGTGCCTTTGAAACGGATTTCCTTGTCGGGGCTGGTCAATCGTTCCAACCCGAGCTGGAAGAAACTGTTCAGCACGTCCTTATAATTCCCGGAAGCCAGCGAATCGGCCGTGAATATGGGGTTGGGCGATTTTTGCTGGGCCATGAGTTGTGCGGATAAGCATAGCATCAGCAAAAGGACGAGACCGGCGCGTTGCGTTTTCATATGAAGTATTCAGCGGTTATTTGATCAAGAAGTTGGCCATCATGAGGCCTGTCGGGAAGTTTTTCGGATTTGCGGGAATGGTGGGCGTGCTGAGTTTGACGGTAGCGGTGCCCGTGCAAACGCCGTTGATGGTGACCACATCGCCCGACTGCACATCCGAAAAAACGATGATGCCGGTTTCGCTGATGCTTTGCATGTTGATGAGCACGCCATTGCGGAACAGGATAGCCGTAGCCTGGCCGATGCCACCTGTAAAAGTAAAATCGATGGACACGTTTTGCGAAACGGCCGACTTAACGGCAACCAATGCTTCGGTGCTCAAATTTCCCGCCGGCGCCGCTGCGGGTACCGACCTGGAGACGGGCGCTTTCCCGGGGATGGATTTGGCCTTTGCACTTTTTTTAGGGCTGGCTTTGGCGGATGCTGCTTTTTTGCTTTTTGCCATGGCTTATAGGATTGAAAACGTAAAATTAACTGGAATACAGGCTGGAAAAAACGGTTATGCTGTTGAATTGGATTTGGGGCAGAAGATTCAGTTGATGCCGTTTCAGGATGGCAGGTCCATGCTTTCGACACATTACAATGTTATGCAATGATAGCACAACTTTATGCAATCCCGGCTTCACCGGAGAAAATAATCCGGATGGCGTAGATTTTTGTTAGGGATGGATGGGATGATCCGATAATTGAAATTTTTCATGATTCAAGACCTGCCGGTGCAAAAACGCATAGAAAGCAGGATGGTGGCGGATCGGGGGATGGGTGTAAAAACGAAAAAGCCGCTTCGTAAAGCGGCTTTTTCTTTGTTGGCCTACCAGGATTCGAACCTAGACAAACAGAACCAAAATCTGTCGTACTACCATTATACTATAGGCCAAACTATCTTTCCCAACTTAGCTCATCGTTCAACCAGGATTCGCACCTGGCTATACTTTCGAGCACCGTTCGTTGGGATTGCAAAAGTATCAATTTTTTTATTTCTGCAAAAAAAATGTTCGGAATTTTCTCATTTTTTTACTGAAACGCCCTCCTGCCAAGGCTTTCACGCTACAACAACCGCATCACCGCCGCCACGATCCTTTCCGGTGCCAGCTCTTCCATACACGCATGGTCTCCACGGAAACAGGGCTTGCTGCCAAACACTGAGCATGGCCGGCAATACAGGTCCAGCTGCACCGCGTTCTCTTCCTGCTGCCCGAAGCCCATGAACCCCGCAAATGGATGCGTAGCGCCCCATACAGACACCACCGGCACGCCGTACAGCGATGCCAGGTGCATGTTGGCAGAATCCATGCTCACCATCACGGTAAGACTGCTGATTACGCGCAATTCCTCCTCGAGGGAATGTTTCCCTGCCATCACTTCCACACCCGGGACGCGCTTTGCCAGGGCTTCCAGTTTCGCGGTTTCTTCCTTACCGCCGCCGAACAGCAGGATGTCTGCGTCCGTTTTCCCGCGGAGCGTGCGGATGGCCATTTCCATCTTTTCGATGGGATACGTTTTTTCGCGGTAAGTGGCGAACGGCGCGATGCCGATCCGCTGTTTGGCGGAAGGCCGGCGCGGCAATGTGCCGGGCGCGTCTGCATTTACCGGGTACCCCAGTTCCGCGAATACGGCGCGGTAGCGGTCGAGGGTAGAAGTCAGCGGCTGGAGGATTTTATCGTCCTTCCGCGTCAGCGCCTTCTTCCCCGCCCTTCCCTTGTCGATCACGGCTATTTTTACGGCTGTCATCCGGAAAAAGGAACGGAGTATCTGGCTGCGCAAAACCTGGTGAAGGTCTGCCATGGCGCGAATGCCGGGGAATTGGGCACGGATGGAACGGAACAGGCGGAAAAGTCCGTTTACACCTTTGTGCTCGCCTTTTACATCGGCCGGCACGAATATGAGCCGCGGGATGCCCTGGCACAGGGCTCCCCAGTTCTTATTGGTGACGAAAACGATGGTAAGGTCCGGATAAGCATCCAGCACCTGTTTCATAACGGGAATGGTCATGGCCACGTCGCCCATGGCGCTCAGGCGCAGGGCCAGCAGCGTCGTGGGCTTATTGCCCGGATTTTTGCCCATACAGAACGGGGTTGAGCGAAGGATCGTTGTACATTTTCATCTGCTTGTACACTTTCATGTACTTGCGGCCTTTGGAAATATCTTCCAGCAGGGCTTCGATGGCGGTAGACAGGTCGCGCTGCTGTTCCAGTAACACTTCCAGCTTGCGGGCGCAGGCCTGGCGGTGCTCTTCGGTAGCATCGGGCCGAGTTGCCTCTTCCCGCATGTGATAAATTTTCAGCGCGAGGATAGACAGCCGGTCGATGGCCCAGGCGGGGCTTTCGGTGTTGATCGTCGCATCCGGCACGGGTATCACGTCTTTATATTTTTCGAGGAAAAAACTGTCGATATATTCTACCATGTCTGTCCGTTCCTGGTTCGATTTATCGATCCAGCGTTTCATGCTGAGGGCGTTCACGGGGTCGATGGCCGGGTCGCGGATCACGTCTTCCAGGTGCCATTGCACGGTGTCGATCCAGTTTTTGGCGTACAGCAGGTGTTCTACGGAGGTGTTTTCATAAGGGTTCCGGATCGCCTGGTGGATATCGTTGGCCACATGGTAATCGCGGATACTCTGGTCAAAAATTTCGATGCAAAGTGCGGTAAACATGCAGCAAATGTAAATAAAAAAGCACGCTGTGGAAACAGTGTGCCGGGCATAAAATCATGTGAATGTTCGAGAATGCAATTGTGTAGGCTTTCAATGGTTCTCTAAAGAGGGCTTCGAGTTATTTTCAGACAACGAAACCATCCGCTGACCATATGGTGCCGGCATGTTGGAGACGCCCGCAACACGGCCGGCAACAATAGTCAGATATTATTGATAGGAAAACCCGGTAAGTGGAGATTTTCCGTGCCTTTCTGGTTAATACATATGTTTTCAGGAGAATGCGATCTGGGGGTACTGGGTCGTTATGCGGTCTAAGCTAAATTGGCATTTCCTGGACATCTGGTACTAAATTACGTCGAACGCCTGTATTATTCTTGCAGTGATGAAAAATCTGTGTTACCACATTCAAATGATTGTTTACTAACGCCTTCCTATACGAAAAAGCCGCGCAGAACGGGTGTCTGCACGGCTTTCCGGATATTTCGAAAGACTTATTTCATTTCTTTCCTGGCGGCGTAATACAGCGGAATGCCGAGCAGGATGATGCCCAATCCGGGCACGGCGTACTCCGGTTCGTAAATGAGCAGCAGAACGGCCAGCGAAAGGGCTACCAGCACGTAAAGCGCCGGCAACACCGGATATCCGAAGGCTTTGTGGCTCCGGGGGATCTCCGGGCGGGTCCTCCGCAGCACGAAAATCCCGATGATCGTGATCACATAAAACAGCAGCACGCCGAAAATCACCATGGTGAGCAGATCGCCGTACTTGCCGCTGAGGCAGAGCAGCGAAGCCCACAGGCACTGGATCCACAGGCCCGTGCCGGGAACGTCGTATTGGTTGAGCTCGCCCGCCTTGCGGAAGAAAAGCCCGTCTTTGGCCATGGTATAGTAAATCCGGGCGCCGGAAAGGATCAAACCGTTATTGCAGCCGAACGTGGAGATGATGATCATCACCGCAATGGCCATAGCGCCTACTCCGGGGCCGAAAATCCGCTCCGCGGCGGCTACCCCTACCCTTTCCTGCGGCGCAAACGCGATCTCGTTAAAGGGCAGCACGGCGAGGTACATGAGGTTGGCGGAAACGTAGATGATGGTCACGATGAAAGTTCCCAGGAACAGGGCGCGGCCGATATTCTTCTCCGGGCTCTTGATCTCCCCGGCAATGAACGTCACGTTGTTCCACGCGTCGCTGGAAAACAGCGTCCCTTTCATGGAAACGGCGATAGCGCCCAGGAAGGCCATGCCACCGAGCGCCGTGGTCACCAGCTGGCCGTCTACCATCTTCAGGTTGGCCGTTTGCCAGGCGTTTTCCCAGTTGGCGTTCCAGATTTCGGCCTTGGCGCCGATCATCAGGCCGAAAACGATCAGCCCGAACAGGGAGAACAACTTGGTGAAAGTGAATACGGTCTGGATGATCTTCCCGTTTTTCACCCCTTTGGTATTGATCCAGGTCAGCAGTACGATGGAAAGGATGGCGATAATTTGGGCCATGTTGACGGAAAACGCCCAACTGCCCAGGGGTATTTTAAGCAAAACGTTGGTTTCTCCCAGCCCCGGGGCCAGATAGCCGAGGTATTTGGCAAACGCCATGGCTACGGCTGCGATGGTCCCGGTCTGGATGACGCCGAACTGCGTCCACCCGAAAAGGAAAGCGATGAATGGATTGTAGGCTTCACGGAGGTAAACGTACTGGCCGCCGGCTTTGGGGAACATACCCGACAATTCGCCGTAACTGAGGGCTGCGATCAGGGTTACGACCCCGGCCAGCACCCACATGGCCATCATCCAGCCCGAAGAGCCCATGGAGCGGGCCACTTCGGCAGAAACGATAAAGATGCCGGAACCGATCATGGACCCCGCCACGATCATCGTAGCGTCCACAAGGCTCAGCGTGGGCTTGAAGGAGTGTGTCTGGTTGGACATAGAGGTTGATAAAATGGTTGATAAAAGAAAATCCCGGTTGTTACACCGGGATCAAACGTAGAAATCGTTTAATTATTTGCTCGGAGTCGCATCATTGAGCGCCTTGATCACTTCTGCTGTAATGTCGTACGCTTCATCTTTGTACAGGATGTTGGAAGCACCTGCGCGGTAAGAGAAAATGAATGCGTAACGGTTGCCGTTTACGGTCTTGATCGTTTCTTCCAGCCGCTTCTGCAGATCTTCGGAGAACTGCGCTTCCTGGGTTTGCAACTGTGCGATGAGGCTCTGGCGGTTCTGCTCGTGCTGCTGGGCCTTGCGCTGGAGGCTGGCTTCCGCCGCCTGGCCTTCTGCCTGCGTCATGGAAGGGGCCCTTTGCTGAAGTACCTGCAATTCGTTCTGCAATGCACGCTCACGACCGGCAATGTCGTTCTGCGCGGCTTCTTTCTTACGGTCCAGCTCCGCTTTTTTGTCCTTGAAATAAACGTAGTGAGCTTCCAGCGAATCAATATCTACATAGGCAAGCCTTTGCGCGCCGCCAGCCGCCTGAACGGAAGAATCAGCACCGGCTTTGGGGGCAGATTTACCATTGTTTTGCTGACAGGCTGCAAATACGCCGGCGATCGCCATCAGGAATAAACCATTTTTCACAATAAGTTGACGGGTGTGCATGTTGATCGATAGATTTTAATACGCTTGGATATAATTAGATTGTTGCGGCGGCTAAAATAAGATTTTTGGGATATAAAAAAACGTTAAAAACAAAATAGTGGAAAGATAGGTTCGGCAAGGGTTTGAGGTCGATTCTCCTCTGAAAAACGAAAAAGGGGGACATCGTCCCCCTTTTTTATCATTATTTTTTTGACTTTTCCAGTGCGATTTCCGGCTCGTCCGTCGTCAGGAAATCGGCCCCGGCCTTGAGATACGTCTCCATTTGCGCCGGGTCGTTGACGGTCCAGATGTTGACGGTCACGTTGTTCTTTTTGGCTTGCTGGAAGATGGTCATGTCCTTGTCGATGGTCTTCCAGTTGTAATCGAAGCCCCAGATCCCGTCGGCCTTCAGTTCCGCGGGCGATTTGTCGCCGTTGAGATAGGCCACCTTGGCGTGGGGATCGAGCGCCACGATCTTTTTGCAGATATTGTAATCGAAGCTGATATACAGCATCCAGGCCTGCGATTTGTGCTGGCGGATGAGGTCGTAGCATTTTTGGGCCAGTTCTTCGCCACGACCGGTTTTCGAAGGCTTCAGCTCCAGCACGAGGCGGGTGATGTTCTGCTTTTTGCCTTCTTCGAGGTATTGCTCGAATGTGGGCACTTTATCGCCGTTTTTGAGGTCGATGGAAACGAGGTCCGCGATGTTCGTCTCTTCCACGACTTTACCGCCGATATGGGGGTCGTGGGACAGTACCGGGATGCCGTCTTTCGACAGCCATACGTCGAACTCGGAGCCTTCACAGCCCAGGCGCGACGCTTCGCGCAGCGATGTAATGGAATTCTGGCTGCCTTCTGTATGTTTCCAGGCACCGCGGTGCGCAACGATCTTGTTCCGCGCGAAATCGTCCTTCACGAAAATGAACGATTCCTGCTGGCCACCCAGTTCCAGGGTTACCGCATATTGTACGGCAGATGATTCGCCGATGCTTTTCTTCTTCTTTAACCGCACTTCACCTTTTTTCCCGATCATGAAAAGCCCGGAAGTGTCTTCCGCAACTTTCACGCCCGATGCAGGCCCCTGCGGCGTGAACACCTGTCCGATCACCGCGCCGGACTTGCCTTTCGGAATGGTATAATTGTCCAGATGGAATGCGGGTGCCTGCCCGTTCACCGCTGCTGCGGCCAGTAATGCCGGAATCATGAATCGATAACGTAGACGCATGGTAATGTGTTTTCTATGCTTGTTTAATATTTCGTCAACTTACGGATTATTATGTTCTGCTTTCAAATCAGTTACATAAGCTTACAAAATACGGTGGCGAACGGATAAATCAAAGGCCTCGCGGGAGATTTTAATGAGAACTTAATATGTTCCCGGAAAACAAAAAAAGCTGCCCCGATCGGGGGCCACACAATCATCCCCTACCTTCTAACTTCACAATCCCTTCCTTCTCCGGAAAACAAAAAGGCCGTCCCAACCCGGGGCCAAACGATCATCCTCCCTTCAAACCTCACAATCCCCTCTTCCACCGGAAAACAAAAATGGCCACCCTTACCGGGGCCAAACGATCATCCCCACCTTCCAACGTCACAATCCCATCCTCTACCGCAAAACAAAAATGGCCGTCCCAACCCGAAGCCAAACGATCATCCTTCCTTCCAACGTCACAATCCCATCCTTCCCCCGGAAAACAAAAAAAGGCCGCCCCTCGCGGGGCGGCCTTGGAATATGATCGGATACAAGATCTATTCTTCTTCGTCGAACTGGAACACTTCTTTCGAAGATGCGAGGATGTCGTATTCTTCTTTCGAACCTACGATCATGTTCTCGAATTCTCTCAGACCTGTACCAGCCGGGATCAGGTGACCGGTGATAACGTTCTCCTTCAGACCAAGCATGTCGTCGGTCTTGCCGTTGATGGCTGCGGAAGACAGTACCTTGGTCGTTTCCTGGAAGGACGCTGCGGAGATCCAGCTGTGCGTACCCAGAGAAGCCTTGGTGATACCGAGGAGGAGCGGGCTGGAAGTAGCCGTTTCCGCATCACGGTATTCCACCAGTTTCTTGTCGGAGCGGCGCAGTACGGAGTTTTCTTCACGTACCTGGCGGAGCGTAACGATCTGACCAGCCTTCATGTTAGCGGATTCACCGGCTTCGGTTACCACTTTCTTGTCGAAGATCTGATCGTTCTCTTCAAAGAATTCGAATTTGTCGGTAGTATCGCCTTCGAGGAAGCGGGTATCTCCCGGATCTTCGATGGTTACCTTGCGCATCATCTGGCGTACGATCACCTCGATGTGTTTGTCGTTGATCTTCACACCCTGCAGGCGGTATACCTCCTGGATCTCGTTCACCAGGTATTCCTGTACGGCGAACGGACCTTTGATGGAGAGGATATCGGCCGGAGTGATGGAACCGTCAGACAGTGCGGTACCTGCTTTCACGAAGTCGCCGTCCTGAACCAGGATGTGGCGGGTCAGCGGAACGAGGTACTTTTTCACATGGCTTTCGCGGCTTTCGATGATGATCTCACGGTTACCGCGCTTGATATTACCGAATGCTACTACACCGTCGATCTCGGATACGATGGCCGGATTGCTCGGGTTACGCGCTTCGAAAAGCTCGGTAACACGGGGCAGACCACCGGTGATGTCGCGGAGCTTGCCGATCACGCGGGGGATCTTCACGATCACCTGGCCAGATTTAACGGATACGCCCTCTTCCACGATGATGTGGGAGCCAACCGGCAAGTTGTAGGATTTTACTTCCTTATTACCGTCTACCAGGAGAGACGGGATCTTGTTCTTGTCTTTCGTTTCGATAACCACTTTCTCGCGGTGACCGGTCTGTTCGTCAGCTTCTTCACGGAAGGTAATACCCTCGATGATGCTGTCGAAACGAACCTTACCGGCGATTTCGGATACGATAACGGCGTTGAAGGGGTCCCATGTGCAGATCACGTCGCCTTTCACCACTTTCTGGCCATCTTTCACGTTCAGGGTAGAACCGTAAGGGATGTTGTTGGTGATGAGCAAGCGGTCGTTCTTCACGTCCATGATCCTCAATTCACCCGTACGACCGATTACCACCTGCAGTTTCTCGCCTTCGTTGTTTTCGAAGGTAGTGGTGCGGAGGCCGTCGAACTGTACGGTACCGTCGAATTTCGCAGCCAGGGTAGATTCTACCGATGCGGAACCGGCCACACCACCTACGTGGAACGTACGCAGTGTCAGCTGTGTACCAGGCTCACCGATAGACTGTGCAGCGATGATGCCCACGGCGTCGCCACGCTGCGCCGTGTAACCGGTCGCCAGGTTCTTGCCATAGCATCTTACGCACACGCCGCGTTTGCTTTCGCAGGTCAGCACGGAACGGATTTCCACCGTTTCGATCGTGCTTTCCTCGATCTTCCGGGCGATCTCTTCCGTGATCTGCTCACCTGCTGCAACGAAGAGCTCTTCGTCGTTGGCGGGGTTGAATACGTCGTGGAGCGACGTACGGCCGAGGATACGGTCGTACAGCGGTTCTACTACTTCTTCATTGTCTTTCAGCGCAGAAGTAGCGATACCACGGAGGGTGCCGCAATCTTCTTCGGTGATTACCACGTCCTGCGCAACGTCTACCAGACGGCGGGTCAGGTAACCCGCATCCGCCGTTTTCAGTGCCGTATCCGCAAGACCCTTACGGGCACCGTGCGTGGAGATGAAGTATTCCAATACGTTCAGGCCGTCCTTGAAGTTGGAGAGGATCGGGTTCTCGATGATCTCGGAACCGGAAGAACCGGATTTACGCGGTTTCGCCATCAGACCTCTCAGGCCGGCCAGCTGTTTGATCTGCTGTTTGGAACCACGGGCGCCGGAATCCAGCATCATATATACAGAGTTGAAGCCCTGTTTATCGGTTGCCAGTTCGCGGATCAGCGTTTCGGTCACTTTCGTGTCCACACGGCTCCAGATGTCGATGATCTGGTTGTAACGCTCGTTGTTCGTGATAAGACCCATGTTGTAGTTATCCCACACTTCGTCCACCTCGCCGGCAGCACCGTCGATCATGAGCTGCTTGGCATCGGGGATGATAAGGTCGTTGATATTGAAGGACAGACCACCACGGAATGCCGTACGGAAACCCAATTGCTTGATGTCGTCCAGGAATTTCGCGGTTTTCGGAATGTCGGTCGCTTTAATGATATCACCGATGATCTCACGCAGCGATTTCTTCGTCAGCAGGGCGTTTACGAAACCTGCTTCCTTCGGAACGTATACGTTGAAAATCACACGGCCCACCGTAGTTTCGATCAGCTTGCGCTCCAGGGTACCGTCTTCCTTGCGTACGTCCGCTTTCACACGGATGTGCGCGTGCAGGTCTACACGGCCCTCGTTATGCGCGATGATCACTTCTTCCGCGGAGTAGAAGGCCATGCCCTCTCCTTTCACGATTTCGGTAGCGGTGGTTTTCTTACCCTTCGAAATGTAGTACAGACCGAGTACCATGTCCTGAGAAGGCAGGGTGATCGGCGTACCGTTCTGCGGGTTGAGGATGTTGTGCGAAGACAGCATCAGCAGCTGTGCTTCCAGGATCGCGGCGTTGCTCAGGGGCACGTGTACCGCCATCTGGTCACCGTCGAAGTCGGCGTTGAACGCGGAACACACGAGCGGGTGCAGCTGGATCGCTTTACCTTCCACCAGTTTCGGTTGGAATGCCTGGATAGACAGGCGGTGAAGGGTCGGAGCACGGTTGAGCATCACAGGGTGACCTTTCAATACGTTTTCCAGGATGTCCCAAACCACCGCTTCCTTCCGGTCAACCAGCTTTTTAGCTGATTTTACGGTTTTTACGATGCCTCTTTCGATGAGCTTACGGATAATGAACGGTTTGAACAGTTCCGCAGCCATATCTTTCGGAAGGCCGCACTCATGCAGTTTCAGTTCAGGGCCTACCACGATAACGGAACGACCGGAGTAGTCCACACGTTTACCGAGGAGGTTCTGACGGAAACGGCCTTGCTTGCCTTTCAGTACGTCGGAGAGCGACTTCAGCGCGCGTCCGCCTTCCGCTTTCACGGCGTTGGATTTACGGCTGTTATCGAACAGGGAGTCTACCGCTTCCTGGAGCATACGCTTTTCGTTACGCAGGATCACCTCGGGCGCCTTGATCTCGATGAGACGCTTCAGACGGTTGTTACGGATGATCACGCGGCGATAAAGGTCGTTCAGGTCGGAAGACGCGAAACGGCCACCGTCCAGGGGAACGAGCGGGCGCAGTTCCGGCGGAACAACGGGGATGTATTGCATCACCATCCATTCCGGGCGGTTGTCTACACGGCCATTGGCATCGCGGAAGGCTTCCACCACGCTGAGGCGTTTGAGGGCCTCTGCTTTACGCTGCTGGGAAGTTTCCGTGGCAGCCTGGTTGCGGAGTTGGTAGGAAAGGCCGTCCAGATCGATCCGGGCCAGCATCATTTCCACCGCTTCGGCACCCATTTTCGCGATGAATTTATTCGGGTCCTCGTCGGGCAGCAGCTGGTTGTCTTTCGGAAGGGTATCCAGGATGTCCAGGTACTCTTCTTCTGTCAGCAGATCTGCATAGTTGAGGCCTTTCTCTTGCTTCACGCCAGACTGGATCACCACATAACGTTCGTAATAAACGATGGTTTCCAGTTTCTTGGAGCTCATGCCGAGCAGGTAACCGATTTTATTGGGTAAAGATTTGAAATACCAGATATGAACAACGGGCACTACCAGGCGGATGTGGCCCATTCTTTCACGACGCACTTTCTTCTCGGTCACTTCCACACCACAGCGGTCGCACACAATGCCTTTATAACGGATACGCTTATACTTTCCGCAATAGCACTCGTAATCCTTTACAGGACCGAAGATCCTTTCGCAGAACAAACCATCGCGCTCCGGCTTGTAAGTCCGGTAGTTGATGGTTTCGGGTTTCAGCACCTCTCCATAAGAACGCTCCAGGATCGTGTCCGGCGAAGCGAGGCTGATGGTAATGCTGTTAAAATTTGATTTGGGACGATTTTCTTTCTTGATGGCCATTGTATGTTGTTTAAAGAAAACTCATTGTCTTGCGTGAAGCCGGTTGGTCAGGTTTCCTTTCCTTTTCTCTTGAACATTCACGCTATTACTCCTGCATTCTGCTACGACGGTATCGGAAGGAGGCCCGGGCGGTTTGTCAACCGTCCAGGCCTCTCCTTTAATACAGTTATCAGTCGAATTTCAGGTCGAGACCCAGGCCTCTCAGCTCATGGATCAATACGTTGAAGGACTCGGGCACACCGGCTTTCGGTATGTTGTCGCCCTTAACGATCGATTCGTAAGCTTTCGCGCGGCCCACGATGTCGTCAGACTTGATGGTGAGCAGTTCCTGCAGGATGTTGGCAGCACCGTACGCTTCCAGGGCCCACACCTCCATCTCACCGAAACGCTGGCCACCGAACTGGGCTTTACCACCCAACGGCTGCTGCGTAATGAGGGAGTAGGGTCCGATCGAACGGGCGTGCATCTTGTCGTCCACCATGTGGCTCAGTTTCAGCATGTAGATGATACCTACCGTTGCTTTCTGGTGGAAGCGCTCGCCGGTTTCGCCATCGTACAGGTACGTGTGGCCGAAGCTCGGCAGTTTCGCTTCGGAAATGTATTCCGCGATTTCTTCGGTACTCGCACCGTCGAAGATCGGCGTCGCGAAACGCAGGCCCAGTTTCTGACCAGCCCAACCGAGTACGGTTTCGTAGATCTGGCCAAGGTTCATACGGGAAGGTACACCCAGCGGGTTCAGTACGATATCCACAGGAGTTCCGTCTTCCAGGAACGGCATGTCTTCGTCACGCACGATCTTGGCTACGATACCCTTGTTACCGTGGCGGCCCGCCATCTTATCACCCACTTTCAGCTTACGTTTGCTGGCCAGGTAAACCTTCGCCAGTTTCAGTACGCCTGCAGGCAGTTCGTCCCCGATGGAGATATTGAATTTCTCGCGTTTATAACGGCCCAGTTCCTCGTTGTACTTGATGTTGTAGTTGTGGAGCAGGGTATTGATCTGGTCGTTGGTATCCTGATCGGTCGTCCAGCCCAGGGGGTTCACGTTCTGGAAATCCACGTTCGCCAGGTTCTTCGCGGAGAACTTGGAGCCTTTGGAAATCAGCACTTCGCCGTAGGTGTTGGTGATGCCCGCGGAAGTTTTTTCCTTCAGCAGGGTCAGCAGTTTGCCCATCAGTACTTCCAGCAGATCTTCCTCGTTTTTCTGGTGGATTTTCTCCAGTTTTTCGAGGGCTGCTTTCTCGCGTGTTTTGGAGTTTTTATCCTTCTTCGCACGGGAGAACAGTTTTTTGTCGATCACCACACCTTCGGTAGACGGGGGCGCTTTCAGGGATGCGTCTTTCGCGTCCGAAGCCTTGTCGCCGAAGATCGCGCGGAGCAGTTTTTCTTCCGGAGAAGGATCGCTTTCGCCGCGGGGAGTGATCTTGCCGATGAGGATGTCGCCTTCTTTGATGTGAGCGCCCACGCGGATGATACCGTTCTGGTCCAGGTCCTTCGTAGCTTCTTCGCTCACGTTCGGGATATCCGGCGTCAGTTCTTCTTCACCCAGCTTGGTGTCGCGCACTTCCAGCTCATACTCGTCGATATGGATGGAGGTAAACCAGTCTTCCTTGGCTACGCGCTCGGAGATTACGATAGCATCCTCGAAGTTGTAACCTTTCCAGGGCATGAACGCCACTTTCAGGTTGCGGCCCAGTGCCAGCTCGCCGGCGCGGGTTGCGTAACCTTCCGTGAGGAAGTCCCCTTCTTCCACCTTCTGGCCTTTCTTAACGGCAGGGCGAAGGTTGATACAGGTGCTCTGGTTGGTTTTTACGAATTTGGTCAGTTGATAAACGATCAGGTCGTCTTCGAAGCTCACCAGTTTCTGCATTTCGTCGCGCTCGTAACGTACATGGATCTCGTTGGCGTCAACGAATTCCACAACGCCCTTGCCTTTCGAAGTGATCTGCAGACGGGAGTCGCGCGCTGCCTTGCCCTCGAGGCCGGTACCCACGATGGGGACCTGCGGAGCGATCAGCGGAACAGCCTGGCGTTGCATGTTCGAGCCCATGAGCGCACGGTTGGCGTCATCATGCTCGAGGAACGGGATCAGGGAGGCGCTCAAACCAACGATCTGGTTCGGAGCCACGTCCATGAACTCTACTTCCTGCGGGTCCAGGATGGGGAAATCGCCCGTCTCGCGGGATTTAACTTTATCACCGGTAAACGCGCCTTTCTCGTCGAGCGGGGCGTTCGCCTGTGCGATTTTAACGGAGTCTTCTTCTTCTGCGCTCAGGTACTCGATCTTGTTCATATCTACTTTACCGTCTTTCACCTTGCGGTACGGCGTTTCGATGAAGCCCATCTCGTTCACCATGGCGTGTACGCACAGGGTGGAGATCAGACCGATGTTCGGACCTTCAGGGGTCTCGATGGTGCAAAGACGGCCGTAGTGGCTATAGTGTACGTCACGCACCTCGAAGCCTGCGCGCTCACGGCTCAGACCGCCGGGCCCGAGCGCGGAGATACGACGCTTGTGCGTGATCTCAGACAGCGGGTTCGTCTGGTCCAGGAACTGCGAAAGCTGGCTGGTACCGAAGAAGGAGTTGATCACGGAAGACAGCGTCCTCGCGTTGATCAGGTCTACCGGTGTAAACACCTCGTTGTCACGAACGTTCATACGCTCGCGGATGGTACGGGCCATACGCGCCAGGCCTACGCCGAACTGCGCGTACAATTGCTCGCCTACGGTGCGTACGCGACGGTTGGACAGGTGATCGATATCGTCGATCTCCGCCTTGCCGTTGGTCAGCTGCACGAGGTATTTAATGATCGAAATGATGTCTGCCTTGGTCAGCACCTTCATATCGAGCGGTGTGGACAGGCCGAGTTTGCGGTTGATCTTGTAGCGGCCTACGTCGCCCAGATCATAACGCTTGTCGGAGAAGAATAATTTATCGATAATGCCCCTTGCTGTTTCGTCATCCGGCGCATCGGCACCGCGCAGTTGGCGGTAGATGTGCTGAACGGCTTCCAGCTCGGAGTTGGAGGTGTCTTTGTTGAGGGTATTGTAGATGATGGCAAAGTCGCCGCTCACTTCTTCCTTCTGCACGAATACGGATTTAACGCCCATATCGGTGATCAGTTCGATGTTGTTTTCGTCGAGGATGGAATCGCGCTCGAGCACGATCTCGTTCCTTTCGATGCTCACCACCTCGCCCGTGTCTTCATCCACGAAATCTTCCACCCAGCTGCGTAAAACGCGGGCAGCCAGCTTTTTGCCGGCATATTTCTCGAGGTTCTTACGGTCTGCTTTTACTTCGTCAGCCATGCCGAACAGCTCCAGGATGTCCTTGTCCGTTTCATAGCCGATCGCCCTTAACAGGGTAGTAACCGGGAACTTCTTCTTACGGTCGATGTAAGCGTACATCACGTTGTTGATGTCTGTCGCAAACTCCATCCAGGCACCTTTGAAGGGGATCACCCTTGCAGAGTAGATCTTGGTGCCGTTCGGATGCACGGACTGTCCAAAGAACACACCGGGCGAACGGTGAAGCTGGGATACAACTACACGCTCAGCGCCGTTGATAACGAAAGTACCTCTGGGGGTCATGTAGGGGATGTTCCCAAGGAACACATCCTGCACAATAGTTTGGAAATCAACGTGTTCCTCATCGTTACAGCTGAGGCGGAGTTTCGCTTTCAGCGGAACGGAATACGTCAAACCCCGCTCAATACATTCTTCGATGGTATAACGCGGAGGGTCTACGAAATAGTCCAGGAACTCCAGATTGAAGATATTTCTGGTATCCGTGATCGGGAAGTTTTCCTTGAATACTTTAAAAAGGCCTTCGTTGTTACGCTTGTCTGGTGTGGTTTCTAATTGGAAGAAATCCTTGAAAGATTGGATTTGGATAGCCAACAGATCCGGTGTCTCAGCAACTTGTTTGATCTTTCCAAAATTTACTCTTTCGTTAGTTTGGGCTTTTTTAGAGACATATTCGAAGTTAGCAGTTAATATGACTTGTATTGAATAAGGGAAATTAACGATTCTTTGCCAAAAACATCCAAATTATTGTAACTCAACCATCACGGCCGGTAATTTCCCGTTTGCCGGACCATCAGGAAAAGATACGTTCCCAAAGGGAATAAGGCCAAAAAGTACCGGAGCACTTTTTGACCTTAAAAAGAATGTATATTATGCAAAGAATTACTGAATTTCTACGTCAGCGCCTGCTTCAGTCAGCTTCGCTTTCAGATCTTCTGCTTCAGCCTTGCTAACGCCTTCTTTCACTGATTTCGGAGCACCGTCAACCAGTTCTTTGGCTTCTTTCAGACCGAGGCCAGTCAGGTCTTTTACAACCTTAACTACGTTCAGTTTGCTGGCACCTGCAGATTTCAGAACTACGTTGAAAGCAGTTTTTTCTTCAGCAGCAGCAGCAGGACCGTCGCCAGCAGCTACAACAACTGCAGCAGCAGCAGGTTCGATACCGTATTCGTTCTTCAGAACGTCTGCCAGTTCCTGTACTTCCTTAACAGTAAGACCTACTAATTGTTCAGCTAATGCTTTTACGTCTGCCATTGTATGATATTTTTTGTGTTGTTTTAAAATGTTGAATTAGAATATATTGTGACTTGGAAGCCAAAGTTGTAACCGATTACTCGGCGGCGGGTGCGGCTACTTCTGCAGCGGCTTCTCCACCTTCTTTCTTGCCTTTCTCGAGCAGGGCAGCGATTACGCGCTTTGCAGGAGATTGCAGCAGACCGATAACTTCGCCGATGAGCTCGTTCTTGGTCTTGATCTTCGTCAGGTTCGCCAGCTGGTTGTCGCCCAGGTAGATTTCGTCAGCCACGAATGCAGCTTTCAGAACGGGTTTTTCCAGTTTCGCGTTCGCCTTGCGGAAGGTGCTGATGATCACAGCAGGCTCTTTCGGGCTGTCGGAGAACATCAGGGCCGTAACACCGTTCAGTGCTTCGTAGATACCTGCATATTTCTCGTTGTCCAGGCTTTCCAGTGCCTTTTTGATCAGGGTGTTCTTCGCCACTTTCATTTCCACGTTCTTGTCGAAACAAACCCTTCTCAGGTGGTTCACCTGCGCTACCGTCAGTGACTCGGTATTGGTAATATAGAAGTTGCTGTACTGAGAGAACTTGCTTTTCAGCACCTCAATCACTTCATTCTTTTGGTCTTTGTTCATTGCTTAATGTTTAACATTGACTGCTTACTGCCTTCACTGCCTTTCGGCTCCGGCACCAACGGCCGTCAATTAGTTTTGAACAGATTTAGTGTCGATTACGATGCCCGGGCTCATGGTCGCTGCCATGCTCAGACCTTTCAGGTAAGTACCTTTGGCGGTGGAAGGCTTCAGCTTGATGATCGCGTTGATCAGCTCCTGGCTGTTCTGCTCGATCTTCTCGGGAGCGAAGGATACACGGCCGATAGACGCGTGGATGATACCAGCTTTGTCTACCTTAAAGGTAATTTTACCACCTTTCACCTCGGTAACCGCTGCTGCCACGTCGTTGGTAACAGTACCGGTCTTCGGGTTCGGCATCAGGTTACGGGGGCCCAGGATCTTACCCAGCTTACCGATCTTCGGCATCGTTGCGGGCGTCGCAATGATAACGTCTACATCGGTCCAGCCAGCTTCGATCTGCGCGATGAAATCATCCAGACCTACGAAGTCAGCACCGGCTTCTTTCGCAGCAGCCTCTTTGTCGGGCGTGCAAAGTACCAGCACTTTCTTGGTTTTACCAGTACCGTGAGGAAGCGTAACGGAACCACGGATCGCCTGGTCGGCTTTCTTCGGGTCTACGCCCAGACGGATATGCAGATCGACAGAAGAGTCGAATTTCGTGCAGTTGATATCTTTTACAAGGGCAGACGCTTCTTTCAGGCTGTAAGACTTGTTCTTGTCCACCTTCGCGTCAGCTACTTTTCTTTTTTTCGTTGCCATTTTCAGAATGTTTTACTTAATTCCTGCTTTCACAGGGTGAACAATTTAGTTTTCCCAGGGCGCTTTACCGTCTACGGTGATACCCATGCTGCGCGCAGTACCAGCCACCATTCTCATGGCGCTTTCCAGCGTGAAGCAGTTCAGGTCAGGCATCTTGTCTTTGGCGATTGCCTCAACCTGATCCCAGGATACTTTACCCACCTTGTTACGGTTAGGCTCTTTGGAACCACTCTGAACTTTCGCAGCTTCCAGCAGTTGAACCGGAGCCGGAGGAGTTTTGATAACGAAATCAAAGGATTTGTCAGTGTAAACAGTCAGTAACACCGGTAATACCTTACCCATCTTGTCCTGGGTACGGGCATTGAACTGTTTGCAGAACTCCATGATGTTCACACCTTTCGAACCCAGTGCAGGGCCAATCGGAGGAGCAGGGTTGGCTTGGCCACCTTTCACCTGGAGTTTCACGTACGTTGCGATCTCTTTTGCCATTGTGTTGTTTTTAATTTGGTTAAACGTTTCCCCTCCCGTCACCGGAAGCAGAAACTCCCAAAACTCAAAAGTCGTTCGTTAAAAGACATTTTAAGGGGGATGCAAAGGTAGGTAATATTTAATTGATTCGCAAAAAATATTTGGACTTCGGCATTTTTTTTGCTACTATACGGGAATAGGGATTTTAATTCATGACTAACTGCCTGTAAACGAATGTGATACATCCGGGCTGCCGAACCGTGCAAAGATACGGATTTTCCCCCTCTTCCCTCCCCCATCCACCCTTCCTTCCATTATTTTCTCCCCATCCCTTCCCGCTTTTTTATAAATTTATCCCCCATAAGCTTTTCCACATGCTATTGCTCCTGTTATCGCTCTTGCTCAACTCACCAGAAAACCTATCGACCGGCATGAAAAACACCGTACTCTTCATCGGCTCCTACTCCGAAGCGTCCAAAGATGGCATCCACGCACTGATCCTCACCGACAAAGCTCCCTGGTTCGGGGCCGACCGGAAAGGCTTCAGCGGCATCGCCAACCCCTCCTTCCTGAAACTGTCCACCAACCGCAAAATGCTCTACGCCGTCTCCGAAATCGGTGAAGGCACCGTTCAGGCATACGCCATTCAACCCGCCGCCGGCCAGGCCCCTCCCGGCCTCACGCCCGCAGGCACACCGCAACCCGCCGGAAACGGCCCCTGCCACATCTCCGTCGACGCACAAGACCAACATATCATCGTCTCCAATTATAATGGCGGCAGCCTTACCGTTTTCCCGCTCGACGCAAACGGCATCCCCCGCACCGCCGTACAACGCCTCCACTTCAGCGGCAAGGGCCCCAACCCCTCCCGCCAGGAAGCCCCACATGCCCATTCGACCCTCTTCTCGCCCGACGGCAAGCAGGTCTTCGCCGCCGATCTGGGCACCGACCGCATCTATATATATGATTACGACCCGAAGCACGATAAACGCCCGCTGACGCCTGCCAAACAGCCTTTCGCCACCACCACGCCCGGAGGCGGCCCCCGGCACATGGCCTTCTCGGCCGACGGAAAACTCCTCTTCGCCGTGCTGGAGCTCAACGGCCAGGTCCAGACTTTCCGCTATCAAAACGGCAGCCTCACGCCCCTGCAAACCGTTTCCGCAGCGCCCACAGATTACAAGGGCGACAATTTCAGCGGAGCAGACATCCATCTTTCCCCCGATGGTAAATTCCTCTATACTTCCCTCCGCGGCGATATCCACCAGATCGCAATATTCAAAGTGCAGGCCGATGGGTTACAACTCGTTAAAAATCAGCCCCTTCCCGGGAAAGAACCCCGCAACTTCTGCCTGTCGCACGATGGAAGCCTCCTGTACTGCGCCCTCCAGAAAAGCGGCACGATCGTCGTTTTCAAGCGCGATCCAGCAACGGGGCTGTTGACGGACACGGGCATGTCGATGGAAACACCTTCCCCCGTGTGCCTGGAAACCATGTGATAATTGCATGTGGCAACAGGCAAAAAGTTGCTGATGCATGTATTTCGTAACTTCATAGCCTTAAACCCCTTCGTTATGAAACGCATGTGTTTGTTCATCGCAATCGTCTGCAGTACTGTTATTTCCGCCCGCGCGCAGGATGAAGCCGCCCAGAAAGCCTGGATGGATTACATGACGCCCGGCCCCATGCACAAAATGATGGCCATGGCCAACGGTACCTGGAATACGGACCTCACTTTCTGGATGTCGCCCGGCGGGCCTTCCTCCAAATCTACCGGCAGCTGTACCAATCGCATGATCCTTGGCGACCGTTACCAGGAAACCGTTCACACGGGAGACATGGGCGGTATGCAATTCGAAGGGCATGGGATCCTGGCGTACGATAACGCCAAGAAGGTGTTCCAGTCTGTTTGGTACGACAATATGGGTACCGGCGTCATGATGCTCGAGGGCAAGTACGACGATGCTACCCGCAGCATGACGCTGACGGGCTCATCTGTGGACCCAACGGGCAAGCCCATGGGCATCCGCGAGGTGTTCAAGTGGATAGACGACAACACCCAGTTCATGGAAATGTACATGATGCAGGACGGTAAGGAATTCAAGAGTATGGAAATGAAGCTGACCCGTAAATAAAGGTTGGCGATCTTTCAAAATTTTCGGCGGCTGCGCGATGGCGTGGCCGCTTTTTTATTTGGGGTATTCAATTGAATGCGGGGATAGAGTGGTCGCGGTGATGGACGATAACGCATCCAGAGGCGTGCATGCGTTGCAGTTAGGGCTGGAAAGGCTTGTCTACCGGGTATACTGGCAGGATGGGGTAAATAATGCTTTCTATGCGGGATGTAGATGGGGCTGGTTTATCGGGTGTTCCGGCAGCAGCGGGTAAACATTGCGGTCTATACGGGATGCAGGTGGGATAAAAAAAGAGGCTGCCGGATGGCAACCTCTTCGAGTATGGTGGAAAACCAGGGTTAGCTGATTTTTTCTACCTGCATAAAGTTCAGCTCTACTGGTGTAGCGCGGCCGAAGATCTTAACGGTTACTTTCAGTTTCTTCTTGTCTTCGAGTACTTCTTCGATGACGCCGTTGAAGTCGTTGAAAGGGCCGTCGATGATCTTGATGGTTTCGCCGACGATGAACGGTTCGCTCATGGTGAGGCCCTGATCGGAGATCTCGTCAACTTTTCCGAGCATTTTATTGACTTCGGATTTGCGGAGAGCGATGGGTTTTTCCTTACCGAGGAAGTGGATAACGCCAGACACGTTTCGGATGGCCTGGATCACTTCGTCGTTCATTTTCCCTTCGATGGCTTCGATCATCACATAACCGGGGTAGAAGTTTTTTTCGCGCATTACCTTTTTACCGGCTTGCACTTTATAAACTTTTTCCACGGGGAGGAAAACCTGGGTGATAACGTTGGCCCAATCACTGCGGCGGATCTCGATATCCAGGTATTCTTTGACTTTCTTCTCTTTGCCACTTACCACGCGCAGCACGTACCATTTGGTTTCCTGAGCGGGCTGAGTGGGGATTTGGGCTTCATCCATTATTGAAACAGTTTATAGTATTGCGATAAAACCAGGTGGGAAGCCGTGTCCATACCCCAAACCATCAGGGTGATAATGATGGTGGCGATCAGAACGATCATGGTAGAGGACTGCAGTTCCTTCCAGGTAGGCCAGGATACTTTATGTACCAGTTCGTGGTAGGATTCTCTGAAGTAGTTGGTGACTTTGTTCATGTGATAATTTCTTGGGACTGAAGTTAAAAAACAATCCTGTTATGAACGATAAAAATTGCCTTCAAGGGAAATTGCGGATTTGTTGAGGAAATCTGCAATTTAACTTTCCGGCAATTTACATTTTAATCAGCACGGGCACTAGGATTCGAACCCAGATCAAAGGTTTTGGAGACCCGTATGCTACCGTTGCACCATGCCCGTGTGTAAGCCATCAGCACCTTTCGTTTTCACCGTCTGCAAAGATAATCTTTGGGAGATTACTTACGCAAGAACTGATGGCTTTTTTTATTTTCTCAGTAGTGGACTACTGATTATTTCAGGATTTCAGTCACCTGACCAGCACCTACGGTACGGCCACCTTCGCGGATAGCGAATTTCAGACCTTTTTCCATAGCGATCGGTTGGATCAGTTTAACAGTCAGGCTGATGTTATCACCAGGCATAACCATTTCAACACCTGCCGGCAGTTCAACCTCACCAGTTACGTCCGTGGTACGGAAGTAGAACTGAGGACGGTATTTCTGGAAGAACGGCGTGTGACGGCCACCTTCTTCTTTGCTCAGTACGTAAACTTCGCATTTGAAGTCGGTGTGCGGAGTGATAGAACCGGGCTGGCAGATAACCATACCGCGACGGATCTGAGTTTTCTCAATACCGCGGAGGAGCAGACCGGCGTTGTCACCAGCTTCACCTTCGTCCAGCAGTTTTTTGAACATCTCAACGCCGGTGCAGGTAGATTTCATAGATTCTGCTTGCAGACCTACGATCTCAACGTTTTCACCAACTTTGATACGACCGCGCTCGATACGACCGGTGGCTACAGTACCACGACCGGTGATAGAGAACACGTCTTCTACCGACATCAGGAAGGGTTGGTCAACCGGGCGGGGAGGCAGGGGAATGTAAGTATCAACTGCTTCCATCAGTTCCTCGATCTTAGCGATCCACTGGGGATCACCTGCGAGAGCGCCGGTAGCGGAGCCTTGGATGATGGGCACATTATCGCCGTCGAAACCATAGGAAGACAGCAGTTCGCGCAGCTCGATCTCAACGAGTTCCAGCAGCTCGGCGTCATCAACCAGGTCTACTTTGTTCATGAATACAACCATACGGGGAACACCTACCTGGCGAGCGAGCAGAACGTGCTCTTTCGTCTGGGGCATCGGACCGTCGGTAGCAGCTACTACCAGGATAGCACCGTCCATCTGGGCGGCACCGGTGATCATGTTTTTCACATAGTCAGCGTGGCCAGGGCAGTCAACGTGAGCATAGTGACGGTTTGTAGTCTGATACTCTACGTGTGCTGTATTGATGGTGATACCTCTTTCTTTTTCTTCAGGAGCCGCGTCGATCTCGTCATAACCTTTCTTCTCAGCCAAGCCCTTGTTTGCCAGAATTGTAGTAATGGCAGCAGTCAAGGTAGTTTTACCGTGGTCAACGTGACCAATGGTACCAATGTTAACGTGGGGTTTATCCCGCTTAAAGGTTTCTTTTGCCATTGTATTTTTTTTAAGATGGTTTGTAAAGTTTATTGCTTTATAGTTGTTTTAAAACTTACTTAACAAACTGGAGCCCGCCGCAGGAATTGAACCCGCTCCTTCTCGCTTACTGGCGAAACGCTCATCCATTGAGCTTACCGGCTGCGTTAAACTTCGAATTTCGGATACCGGCCACAGAAATTTCCCAGAAGGACTTTCCGGTTACCCAGCATCCGAATTCTTTTGAGCTGTTGATGAGAATTGAACTCACGACCTCTTCCTTACCAAGGAAGTGCTCTACCCCTGAGCTACAACAGCGTTGAAGGTGCTTTAGAGCGGGAGACGAGGTTCGAACCCGCGACCTACAGCTTGGAAGGCTGTCGCTCTACCAACTGAGCTACTCCCGCACATCGCTTTGCCTCATCTACATTTCTACCAAAACACACTACGCAAAGCTTGCATTTTTGGTGGGCAGGACAGGATTCGAACCTGTGAAGTCGAAAGACAGCGGATTTACAGTCCGCCCCATTTGGCCGCTCTGGAACCTGCCCGACTTACTTAATAACCTTTTGAGCCAGCAGAGGGATTCGAACCCCCGACCCACTGATTACAAATCAGTAGCTCTGGCCAACTGAGCTATGCTGGCATTCTTTTGTCAAGAAAAAGATTAACATTCTTGCTTAAAGGGAGTGCAAAATAAGGGTGAAAATTTTATTAAAACAAATATTTTTTTTCACTTTCCCAAGATTTTTCAAAACTCTCTTGTTTCGGCTAAAATGCCCTACAGCAAAGAACTTTACTACCTTCGCCGATCCCTTTTTGAATCGGGATGGCAAAGGTAGTAAAGAGAATATTAATTCCAAAATATTTTTGAGATTTTAATGTAAATTCTTCTCTTTCTTACGCTTGATCTGGTTAACAAGGCTGTCAAACGCAAGATCGAAGGACTCTTCGAAGGATTTGCTCTCATGCTTTACAAAGAAGCTGTGACGGGGTACATTTACGCGGATCTCCGCTATTTTGTCTTTTACCTGGTGGGCTAACTGATCTAATTTCAGGAAAATCTCTACATGTACAATCTTGTCGTAAAAGGTGGAAAGTTTCTGGACTCTCTTATTCACATGATCAATTAATTTGGCGTCAGCATCAAAACGCACAGTTTGAATTTGAACATTCATAGCACTAAAATTTTACATTTAACAATCTGATTTCAAATTAGTAGTCATACATCATAGGCGCATTTTTTATCTAAAGAACTGTATTACTAATATACTAATTCTTCCCACTCAAATCAATGTGTCTGCCCCTAAAAATTTTGTTAAAATGAACATATCCAATATTAACGCTTCCTTCCACCATAACGGATGACGCACATCATTCACCAAACTGTCTTTGATTAGTGCATTTTTCTGTCAATAAAAGCTTTGATACTACCCCCGCGGATGCGCCTGCTTATGCACCCGGCGCAGCTTCTCGATCGTATTATGGGTATACACCTGGGTAGACGCCAGGCTCGCATGGCCCAACAACTCCTTCACCGCATTTATGTCCGCCCCATTGTTCACCAGGTGCGTCGCGAATGTATGCCGCAACACGTGCGGGCTCCGCTTTTTCAAGGTGGTCACCCGCTCCAGCACGCGGCGCACGGTACGGTACACGTCCCAGGCCTGAACAGGCTTGCCATTGGGCAGGCAGAGCATCGCCTTTCCGGAATATCCCGGAACGGCTTCTTCACGCTTATCGAAGTAATTCCTTATGTCTTTCATCAACACGGTCCCCACCGGGATGATCCGCTCCTTATTGCCCTTTCCGAGCACTTTGATCTGCCCGTTGGAAATATCGACGCTCCTGTCTTCCAGACCGATCAGCTCCGCACGCCGGATACCGGCATGGTACAGCAAGCGCATGATAAGGCATTGGGTAACCCCGGCGAAGTCGTCGCTGAAAAGCGGGAGCTCCTCCCCTGCGGGTGGCTGCGTGAGCTTTTCCATGGCCATTTCGTCTACGAACACGGGCAGCCTTTCCGGCAGTTTGGGGCCGGTTACGCGGGCCATTGGGCTTTGCTGGACCACGCCTTTTCGCAGGGCGAACTTAAAGAAAGACCTGAGGGCCGACATCTTCCGGCGGATGGTGACAGCGGAGGCGGGCGTTGGCACTCCCTTGCGGGCGTCTTCTGCTTTTTTACGGCCTTCCAAGCCAAGGGCGAGCCACGACTTGATATGAGAAGCCTTCACGCTCCCGAGCGGGATGCCGTCGTACTGACTTTGCAGGTATTGAAAAAACTGGTGAAGATCAAGGGAATAGGATTGCACCGTATGCGGCGAGTACCGCTTTTCGAGGGAGAGCCAGGCGAGGAAATCCTGCGCCAGAGGAGGAAGGTGCACTTGATCCAACACAAAAAAATTGATGATTGTAAAGATACATTAATCCTTTACAATCATCAATTTCGTGTATAAAAAGATGTAACTATCTAATTATTGATCGAACTTGCCGGTTGCTACCTGCTGCTTATATACAGCCTTCAGCACCTGGGTGCGACGGCGGATAGAAGGCTTGGTAAACGACTGACGCTCTCTCAGTTGCAGCAGAATTTTCGCTTTCTCAAATTTCTTTTTATACTTTTTGAGCGCTTTGTCGATGTTTTCGCAATCTTTGGAATCGATGATTAACATATTTCTCCTTTATTCTGTTTTACAGTATATTTTTACGGACAGCAAAGGTAATCATAACTTTTTTATTCGCAAAATATATTCGTCATTTCTTCTGCCGGCAATTCTCCATTAAATTTGTGTATTATGTTTACCGGCATTATTGAAACGACAGGCATCGTGGCCACCGCCACTACAGCGGGCGGCAACCTGGAACTCACCATCAGCACGCCCCTGGCGCAGGAATTGAAAATCGACCAGAGCGTATCCCACAACGGCGTTTGCCTGACCGTCACGGCAGTGGAGGCAGACCGTTACACCACCGTAGCGGTAGCGGAAACGCTGCAAAAGACCAATATCGGCGACCTCCAACCCGGCCATGCCGTGAACCTGGAAAGGGCCATGATCTTTAACAGCCGGATCGACGGGCACATCGTCCAGGGGCATGTAGACGGTACGGGGACGTGCCTGTCTGTTGACCCGCAAGACGGCAGCTGGCTTTTCCGGTTCGGTTTCGACCCTTCCTTTGCGCCGCTGATCGTCGAAAAGGGATCTATCTGCCTGAACGGCGTGAGCCTCACGGTGTTCGACATTTCCGGCGATGCGTTTTCCGTGGCGATCATACCTTATACATACGATCACACCAATATCCGGCACCTGAAACCCGGCAGCACCGTAAACCTGGAGTTCGACATTCTGGGCAAATACGTGGCGCGCCAATTACAAACCCGAGCGAAATCATCCCTCACAACATGAACCATCCCATCACCGACCTGTTGGGCGTCCGGCATCCTGTGATCATGGCCCCCATGTTCCTCGTCAGCAACGAGGCCATGGTCAGCGCCGCGATACAGAGCGGCATCGCAGGCACATTCCCTTCCCTGAACTACCGGAAGGAAGGTGAGCTGCACGCCGTGCTGGAAAGGCTCAACGCCGTCCGTTCCGCCCATCCCGGCGGCAACTACGGCGTCAACCTCATCGTACAAAAAACGAACCCACTCTATAAAAAGCACCTGGAAGCCTGCGTGGCAGCCAAAGTTCCGTTTTACATCACCTCCCTCGGCAATCCCCGCGAAGTGATCGACGCCGCCCATTCCTATGGCGCGAAAGTCTTTTGCGACGTCACCAACCTCGAGCACGCCCATAAAGCGGCGCAGGTAGGCGCAGACGGGTTCATCGCCGTATGCTCGGGCGCAGGCGGCCACGCCGGTCCCTACCCCATGCACATCCTCGTTCCCGCATTGCGGAAAGCCTTCCCGGACATGCCCGTGGTAGCCGCCGGCGGCATCGCTTCCGGCCAGCAAATGGCCAGCGCCATGATACTCGGGGCAGACGGCGTCTCCATCGGCACACGCTTCATCGCCAGCCCGGAAGCCAATGTGAGCGACGAATACAAGCAAGCCATCGTAGACCATGGCATGGAAGACATCGTGTTGACCGAACGCCTTTCCGGCACGCCCTGCAATATCATCAATACCCCCGCCGCCCAGAAGCTCGGTTACAAGCAAAGCAGCTGGGAGAAATGGTTGTCGCGCAACCCGCGCACCAAGAAGTATTTCAAGATGATGGTGCAGCTCAAAGGCATGAAAATGCTGGAAAAAGCGACCAAACCCAATTACTATAACCAACTGTGGAGCGCAGGTCAGAGCGTGGAAATGGTAGACGGCATCGAGCCCGTGGCAACCATCGTATCCAACCTGACGGAGGAGTACCGGCAAAGTTTTCAGCCCTTCTGCAAATGACTGTAATCGATAAACAAAAGGCCCGGCTGTCTGTCGCGGCCTTTTTCTTTCTCAATGGACTTTGTTTCGCCTCCTGGGCATCCCGCATTCCGGCCATTCAGGAGCATTTGAACCTGAGCGAAGCGGCGCTGGGAAGTTTGCTGCTTTGCATTCCCGTGGGCGCGCTCATTTCGCTGCCGATAGCTGGATGGCTCGTGACGAGGTCGGGCAGCCGCCCCGTGATGATCCTGGCGGCGGTTTTGTATGCCGTTTTCCTGTTCTGCATCGGCCAGGCGGGCAATCCCTGGATATTGGGGTTCGTCCTTTTCCTTTTCGGGTTTGCCGGCAACCTGGGCAATATTTCGGTGAATACGCAGGCCGTGAGCGTGGAAGCGTTGTACGGCAAATCGATCATGTCGTCGTTCCACGCCGTGTGGAGCCTCGCGGGGCTCGCGGGCGCGGGGATCGGCACGCTGATGGTAAACCTTAAAACGCCGCCATCCCAGCACTTCATGATGGTAGCGGGTTTCGCCATGCTGATGATCATCCTGTCTTTCCGCAATTCCCTTCCCCACACCAAAACCGCCGGCGAGCGCCAGCCGATTTTCGTGAAACCCGACAAAGCTCTCGTCAGCCTGGGCATCATCGCCTTCTGCTGCATGATCTGTGAAGGCACGATGTACGACTGGAGCGGGGTTTACTTCGCGAAAGTAGTGGAGGCCGATCCCGGGAAAGTGACCATCGGGTACACCGCTTTTACCGCTGCAACGACATCCGGCAGGTTCGTGGGCGACTGGCTGACCAAACGGTTCGGAATTTCGGGCATGCTGAAAGGCAGTGGCGTGCTGGCGGCATCGGGATTGTTGCTGGCCGTGGCTTTCCCGACGGTATGGATGTCTGCATTGGGATTTTTCCTGGTAGGACTGGGCGTTTCCACCGTTATTCCCCTCGTGTACAGCCAGGCGGGGCGCACCAAGACCATGAGCCAGAGCATGGCGCTCGCAGCTGTGAGCACGTTCGGGTTTTTCGGGTTCCTGCTGGGGCCGCCGCTCATCGGGTTCATCGCCCAGGCGTCGGGACTGCGGATATCGTTCATCTTCATCGCGCTCATGGCGTCCATGATTACCGTAATGGCGATGAGACGGCAGGCAGGCGGGGAAGGCAAGTAAAACTTATTATCTTTGCGCCATGTCAGAAACACCGAATTTTCAGGAAGGCGCAGTGCTGTTGATCAATAAACCCTTGACCTGGACGTCGTTCGACGTTGTCCGCAAGATCCGCAATACCACCAAAGCCAAGATAGGCCATGCCGGCACGCTGGACCCCTTAGCCACGGGGCTTCTCATCTGCTGCACGGGCAAAATGACGAAGAAAATCAACGAATACCAGGCTAAAGAAAAGGAATACACCGGCACCTTCACCCTCGGCGCCGTAACCCCTACGTTCGACCTGGAATCCGAACCGCAAGACCATCAACCCGTTCCGGAACTGGACCTCGCCGCATTGCAGGCCATCGCCGATACCTTCACCGGCCCCCTTCAGCAACTGCCGCCCATCCACTCCGCCATCAAACAGAACGGAAAACCCATTTACCACCTCGCCCGCAAAGGCGTGGAAGTGAAAGTTGAGCCCCGCGCCATCACGATCCATGCTTTCGAGATCACGAAAGTGGAACTGCCCGTCGTTCATTTCCGCGTGGAATGCAGCACCGGCACCTATATCCGCTCCCTCGCCAACGATTTCGGCGCAGCCGCGGGATGTGGCGGCTATCTCAGCAGCCTGTGCCGCACCCGCATCGGCGACTTCAAGCTGGAAGACGCGATGGATGTGGCCCAATTCATCGATGATTACAAGAAAAAACAGGAAACTCAGAACGGATAGCCGATCGCTACGTTCCAGATAACGTTGTCGCGGCGCCAGCGGCCGTCGCCCAGCGCCCATTCGCTGATGAACCATTTCTTGCCGCCTTCGGCAGGATATGGTTTCTTGAGCGGGATGCCCCAATCGAGGCGGATGACGAAATAACTGAAATCCAGCCGCGCGCCGGCACCGGTACCGATCGCCAGGTCGTTGTACAGGTTCTTGATTTTGAACGCCGCACCGGGTCTGCTGGTATCTTCCTTCAACATCCAGATATTACCAAAATCGAGGAAGGTAGCGCCTTTCAGCATCATCGACCCACCAAACAGGCGGAGGATGTTGAACCGGTATTCCACATTTCCTTCGAAACGCATATCGCCCGTTTGATCGGGGAAGATGGCGGATTGCGCCAGCGTATCGCTGCGGAACGAGCCCGGGCCCAGCGTGCGCAACCGCCAGGCACGAATGCTGTTGGGGCCGCCGGAAGTAAATTGCCTCACGTAAGGCAGCACATCGCTCTGCCCGTAAGGCAGGCCCAGACCGAGATAGGCGCGGGTGGCCACACTGCTGCGGTTGTAATTCCAGTAATGGCGATAATCGAGATCCAGCCGCACGAACCGCGAAATATTCACGTTGGCGGCCGATTCCAGGTCGTCGCGCTTATTGGTCAGCACGTTCAGCAAACTGTTCACCCCTTCCAGCCAGGCGCCCGATTCCTCGATGGCGGCGCGGAAATAGGTGTTCTGTCTTTTATGGAAAATATCGTCGTTACTGAAGATGAACGCCGCCGCTTCGCCACCGATGAACGCCGGCTCGAAACTGCGCTGCAAATAAGGGTTCTTGCTCACCACCGTATCCTTGAAACCCTGTACCAGCGTAACTCCCACGTAATTCAGGTTAAACGGTTTCACGCTCCAGCGCTTGTAGATAGATTCGTTCCACTCATATCCCAAAGCGCCGGTCACCGTCCGAATATTGAAACGGTCGATACGGCGGAGATTGTTGTACCCCGCGGAAATGCGCGTTTTAGCCGTAGACCGGTAATTCTGCCGCACGCGGAAAGGCAGCATGAACCGCGGGAGCACGTAATCGGCGTTGATCCCGTATTCCTGCGACTGCAGCGAAAGCCCCGCGCGCGACTGGTTCCGCAGTTCCAGGCCGCCTTTCACGGTAATATGCAATTCGTTGGCCGCCCGGTTGAGGTTGAAATGGCGGTACCCTACGGAAACGGCACTACCCACGGCATAGTCGTTGGAAGTGGTTACGTCGAAGTTAGTGCTCATTTCCTGCTTCTTGCGCGGCGATAGCTGGATGTAGGCGTCCAGTTTCTGGACGGTATCTTTCACGTCTTTATACTGCAAACTCACGAACTGCCAGAGGTTGAGATCGTACAGCCGGCTGATGGTATTGCTGTAGTTGGACGTGGAATATCTTTCTCCCGGCCGCAGCTGGATGGCGCGGGTGAGCACGCGCGGGCGAACGATGTTCTGGTGGTATTTGATGGTAAGGTTGCGCGTGGTGGTGGTGTGGAAAGTACTGTCTTCGGTGCTTTCCTGCAGCGTCATGTCGGGATAAACGAAAATTTTATTGAGGTAGAAAAGTTTCGTCTGGTCGCTGGCGGAGTCTTCCGGCGGGAGGATGGCCACTTCCACGTCGAGCGTCGGCTTCTGATCGGCGCGCAGTACCCCGGGCATCACCTCGAAAGGGTTGAGCGGGTCAACGAAGAGGGATTTATTGAGGGTGTCGACGGTGAAAACGACCAGGTCGCGGTTGAATTTGTAATACCCGGCGTCGCGGATGAGGCGGGTGAGGCGCTCGCGCTCGCTGCTGAGGTTGGATGCTTTGTAGGGGACGTCGGTTTTGAGGAGCGACAGCTTCTCCCCTTCCTTCACGACCTGCGCGATGGCGGTGTCGGGGATATCGTAAATGATCTTGCGGACGATGAAATTCTTGCCGGTGTTGACCTGGTAGGTGACCGCCGCTTTCTGCCCGTGATCGCTCTGGCGGGATTGGACGGTGGCGTAGAAATAGCCCTGGTTGTTGAGATAGGCGACCATCCGGTCCATCGACTCCTTGGTTTTAACCGAGTCGTAGATGACAGGGGCTTCGAGGTTCCGTTCGCTCAGCATGAGGTTCCAGAGCCAGTTGCTTTTCTTTTCGTAATTCTTTTGATTGTAGAGCCAGACTTTGATGCGGGAACCGAGGAATTTTCGGTTGGGCTGCTGCAGCATGAGCGAGCGGCTGGACAGGTCATTTTTCAGGTCCGTTTTTTCGTTGGACGACAGTGCGCCGTTGATCTCGACTTTCGTTCCTACCAACAGGCTTTGATTTTCCTGGAGGTAGCGGGTGTTGGAGCAGGCAGCCAGGAACAGGCATACCGTCAGCCAGAGCGCACGCTGCAGGGGCTGTCCGAAAGGGGATGGGTATGTCGGTTTCTTCACTGTCAGACTGAATTAACGGGTAAGTACCGGGCCCGCCGTGGCGGGACATGTTGGCTGAATGCCGGAATTCACGTAGGTTTGACCCTATGTTATCAAAGGCGCAAATTAAATATATTACCGGATTACAGCACAAAAAATACCGTCAAAAATTTGGCCAGTTTGTGGCCGAGGGCGACAAGATCGTCCAGGAATTACTCGGATCGGGTGTTGGCGTCAAGGCAGTGTATGCCACGCAGGAGTGGCTGCTCGATAACCGGGAACTGGCGGAAAAGGCCACTGGTGTGGATGTGCTGGAAGTGAGCGCCGAGGTCCTGAAGCAGCTGTCGTCCCTTTCCGCCCCCAACCGCGCCGTGGCTTTGGCAGACATGCCGCCCGCGCGCGACTTCGTTCCCGAAGGTGTTTCCCTTGCGCTGGAAACCATCCAGGACCCCGGGAACCTGGGCACCATCATTCGTATAGCCGACTGGTTTGGCATCCGGCAGGTGGTATGCTCGCCCGATTGTGTAGACGCCTTCAACGCCAAAACCATCCAGGCCACCATGGGCAGCTTCCTGCGCGTGAGCGTCATCATCCGCGACATTCCGCAGTTCCTGGAAAAACACGCGTCCCTCCCCTCCTACGCCGCTACCCTTCATGGCAAGGATATCACCCTTACAAAAAAAATCGATTCGGGAATTATTCTCATCGGCAATGAATCCCGTGGACTGAGCGACGAAACCCTCCGCCGCAGCAGCCATCACATCACCATCCCGCGCATCGGCCAGGCCGAATCCCTGAATGCCGCCGTGGCCGCAGGGATCATTTGCGGAAGGCTCCTTATTTGAACTGAATGGCCCGCACCGGCAATATCCGCCGGATGAGCAAAGACGGGATAATGAGCACCAGCACGCATATCACCAATGTTCCCACATTGATCAGCGCTACTTTCCACCACTGAATGGCGATGGGCGCCACAGACATGTAATACGCTTCTTCCGGCAGCCGGATGAAGCCCGTGTATTGCTGCAGGAACGCCAGGCCCAGGCCCAGCACGTTCCCGATCACGATCCCGGCGATCACGATGTAGCCGGCCTGGTACAGGAATATCCGCTGGATGGATCCGTTGCGCATGCCCAGGGCTTTGAGAATGCCGACCATGTTCGTTCTTTCCAGGATGAGGATCAGCATCGCCGTGATCATGTTGAACACCGCCACGATGGTCATGATGATAAGAATGATCTGTTCGGATTTATTCTGCAACCCAAGCCAGTCGAAGATATTGGGATAAATCTCCTGCATGCTGCGCATCCCCAGCTCGGCCGTGGTCAGCTCGTCGCTGATGCGCTCGCCCGCCGTGGCCATGTCGCCGAACTGGTTCAGGTGCACTTCGTAGCCGCCGATTTCGTCAGGGCTCCAGTCGTTGAGGCGGCGGATGAGGTTGATATCGCCCACCACGTATGTTTTATCGTATTCTTCGATGCCGGTTTTATAAATGCCGCAAACACTGAGCTTCCGGGCGCGCGGCGAAAGGCCGTCGCCCCGCATGAAATACATCACCAGCGCGTCTCCCAGTTTCAGGTGGAGGGATTTGGCGGTGCTGGCCGAAATGATGACTTCGGATGCGTAACCGCTGTCCTGCGCCTTTGTGGTGCGGCCTTCGATGATGAAAGGAAGGGCTTGTCCGGCCGGGGAGCCTTTAAAGATCATCCCTTCGGTTTCGCGGCCTTTTTTAACGATGACGGATTTGGTGGCGAAGGGACTGATGAATTTGACCTGCGGAAGGGCGGCGATGCGCTTTTCGAGGTCGGAATCCTCGGGAAAGGGGGCCTGCTCGGTGAGCGGGCCGCCGGGGGCGCGGTAGTCGGTGATGTGGTAATGGCCCCAGAAGCTGAAGATCTTCTCGGAGATCACGTGCTGAAACCCGTTGATCATTGCCGTGGCGATGATCATCACCGCAACGCTGAAGCCCGTGGCCGCCATGGCGATGTTGATGATGAACCGCGAAAAGGACGAAGACCGGTTGAAAGCGATCCTTCCGGCAATAAACATGGAGATGCGCATGGCGCGAATTTATACATTTTAGAAATTCATTGTAAATTACAGCTATGAGGATAGTTGCTTTCGTTTGCTGCTCCCTGGCGGCACTATTGTTTTTCCCCGGCGCCCACGGTCAGGCGGGCAACATCACGCCCGACCATATTTACCACCAGAACATCGCTACGGTTAAACTGACGCCCCCAGGCGAAATGCTCGGCCTGCCCATCATCGCGCTCAATTCCGGCGACCAGCTGGAGCTGCAGTTCGACGATCTGCAGAACGTCATCAAATCCTACTACTACACCCTCCAGCTCTGCAATTCAGACTGGACGCCCGCCCAGGTCAACACCATCGATTACCTCCGCGGCTTCTCCGAAGTACAGATCCGGGATTACCGGTTCTCCAGCGTTGCGCTGCAGAAATACGTGCATTACAAAGCCCGCATCCCCGGTAATAACTCCACGCCTACACGGGCCGGCAATTACCTGCTGAAAGTGTACCTGGACGGAGATACCAACCGCCTGGCCTTCACCCGCCGGCTCATGGTCATCAACAACAAAGCCGGCGTGGCAGGATGGATTTCCCAGCCCACCAATCCCAAATTTTTCCGCAACTCACAGAAAATCAACGTTTCCGTCAATACGAAGGGCCTCAACCTCCAGAATCCTTTCGATCAGCTGAAAATCGTCATCCAGCAGAATTTCCGGTGGGACAACGCCATTACCGGCATCAAACCGATGTTCATCAAGGGAGACGTGATCGAGTACAATGCGGAGCAGGACTGTATTTTCCCCGCCATGAAAGAATGGAGATGGGTGGATTTAAGGAGCTTCCGCCTGCAAACCGAGCGCGTCCGCAACACGGAATACCTCCGCAACGGTACCGTCGTGAACGTGATGCCCGATGTACCGCGGGATAATACGGTATATCAGTACCTCCGCGACATCAACGGCATGTACGATCCTTCCACCATCGAGGATTACAATATCCAGTTCGAGGGCGACTACGCCCGCGTCAACTTCAATTTCCCCATGAAAGAGCCTTTCGCCGGCTACGATATGTACATTTTCGGGGAACTGACGCAATATGAACTGAACGACCGCAACAAAATGACCTGGAACGGCGAAAAAGGCGCTTACGAAGGCGCGCTTTTCCTCAAACAGGGCTACTATAACTACGTGTATGGCCTGGTAGACCGCACCCAGCGCGATGCCGCCATGAGCACCGACCTTACGGAAGGGAACTGGTGGGAGACAGAAAATGCCTACACGGTCCTCGTATACTACCGCACGCTCGGCGGCCGCCACGATGAACTGGTAGGCATGCTCCGGATGAATTCCCTCACCAACAGGCAACGTTAGGGCGTTTGCGTGATATGCGGCACCTGCGGGTCTGTCTGGTAAATCGACTGTCTTAATTTCACGATGTTAGCTGCGCCGCGCTTAATGATGATGCGCGTACCGCGGTCGTACGTGAAATAGCGGTATACCCAGTTGATCATCACCACCAGCTTGTTCCTGAAACCCAGCAGGTTGAGCAGATGCACGACCATCCACGCGATCCAGGCGATGTACCCGCTCAGCCGGATGCCGGCGAATTCCGTTACGGCGCGGTTGCGGCCGATGGTGGCCATGGAGCCGAGATCCTTGTACTTAAAGGGTTTCAGCGTATCGCCCTTCAACATTTTCGAGATGTTTTTGCCCAATTGCTTGCCCTGCTGCATCGCTACCTGCGCTACCATGGGGTAACCTTTGGGGAAGCGCTCATCGTTCACCATCATGGCGATGTCGCCGATGGCGTAAATATTTTTCGTGTCTTTGATGAGGTTCAGGTCGTTGACATGGACGCGGCCGTTCGGGAGCATCGCTGCTTCCGGCAAACCGGGTACCGACATGCCTTTCACGCCCGCGGCCCAGATGAGCGATTGTGTTTCCAGCGCATCTCCGTTGCCCAGTGTGAGGTGCAGGCCGTCGTAATCCTTCACGGCCACGTTGGTGAGCACTTTCACGCCGATGTGTTCCAGGGCGGCCTGGGTTTTACGGCTGGTTTCTTCGGACATACCCGCCAGTACGCGGGGCCCCGCTTCGATGAGGTACACGTCCATGAGGTGGATGGGCAGTTCGGGATAATCTTTCGGAAGGATGTATTTCCGCAGTTCTGCAAATGCACCAGCCAGCTCCACGCCCGTAGGCCCGGCGCCTACCATTACGAAGTTCAATTTGGGGCGGATGGCCGCGTCGTCGGAGATCAGCAACGATTCTTCGAATTGTTTGAGCACGTAATTCCGGATTTGCACGGCCTCGATGAGGGATTTCATCCCGATGGCGTGCTCTTCGATCATTTTATTGCCGAAAAAGTTGGTGTTGGAGCCGGTGGCGAGCACGAGATAGTCGTAACGGATATCGCCGATATTGGTTTCCAGGACGTTATTGGCCGCGTCCACTCCTTTCACTTCGGCCATGCGGAAATGGAAATTCTTTTGCTTTTTGAAGATGCCGCGGAGCGGGAAAGCGATGCTGTCCGGCTCCAGGCCTGCCGTTGCTACCTGGTACAGCAACGGTTGAAAAAGATGATAGTTGTTCCTGTCCAGCAGTACCACCTGAACGGCAGTTTTTTTCAGCGTTTTGGCCAGATTGATCCCGGCAAATCCGCCGCCAACGATCACCACCCTGGGAAGCTTTGAATCCGGTATGTTCGGTTGTATCATGGTATTTGCGTTTAAGATGGTACAACATCGTGGCCACAAATGCCATACCACCAAAAGTTTCTCAAAATTACAAAACTTTCAGGATAAAATGAAAGATTTGAAAATAATGAATAAATATTCCGGTGGAAGGGAGGCCTGTTGGGGATGTGCCATATAGATGAAAACAGCCATGGGGGCGGAATTGTTGGCGGAAAAAGAAAGGCGCACCCCGAAAGGGATGCGCCGTTTTTAGTTGTGTATGTTTATGAAAGATCGAACTATTTCAGTGCCAGGTACAGGGCCGTGGCGAGCAATGCGCCGATGATAGGGCCCGCAACCGGGATCCAGGCGTAGCCCCAGTCGCTGTCGCGCTTACCTTTGATGGGCAAAATGGCGTGCGCGATGCGGGGGCCGAGATCGCGCGCCGGGTTGATGGCATAACCTGTGGGCCCGCCCAGCGAAAGACCGATGGCCAGTACCAGCAATGCCACGGGCAGCGCGTCTACCGCACCGAGCCCAACATCTCCCTTCGAAATGTAAAATACCCCGAAAATGAGCACGAACGTGCCGATGATCTCGGTCACGAGGTTGGGAATGGTGCTGCGGATGGCCGGAGCGGTGCAGAAAATACCCAGTTTGGCGTCTGGGTTGTCCGTAATGTCGAAATGCTGTTTATAAGCGGCGTACACGCCGCATGCGCCGAGGAACGCACCCAGCATTTGTGCACCGATGTACATGGGCACCTGGTCCCAGGTGATGTTGCCGGCAACGGCCATGGCAATGGTTACCGCCGAATTGAGGTGCGCGCCGCTGTAGCTGCCTACGGCGAATACGCCTACGAAAACGGCCATGGCCCAGCCCATGGTGATCACGATCCAGCCGCCGTTCTGGCCTTTGCTTTTATTGAGCAGACAGTTGGCCACCACCCCGTCGCCGAGGATAATGAGGAGCGCCGTGCCGATCAGCTCTGCGAGGAAAATTGACATAGAAGGGTTTGTTTTTTGATCAGTTCTGGATTATGGAATTATTGTTCAGCCCATACTTTGGCGGCTTTCACGGCGCGCGCCCATCCTTTTGTAAGCTCCGCCCGCTCGGTTTCCGGCATATCGGGCTTGAAGCAGGCGTCTTCCTGCCATTGCTGGCGGATGGTATCGATACTATCCCAGAACCCGGTGGCGAGGCCCGCCATGTACGCAGCCCCCAGCGCCGTGGTTTCCGTTACTTTCGGGCGTACCACATCCGTTCCGAGGATATCGGCCTGGAACTGCATGAGCAGATTATTGGCCGTAGCGCCGCCGTCTACCCGCAATTCACGGATCGGCATACCGGCATCGGCTTCCATGGCCTTCAGCACGTCCATCGTCTGGTATGCGATACTGTCCAGCGCAGCCCGGGCGATGTGCGCGTCTTTGGTACCGCGGGTCATCCCCACGATCGTGCCGCGTGCATACTGGTTCCAGTGCGGAGCGCCCAGCCCGGCGAACGCGGGCACGAGGTACACACCGTCGGTATGTTCCACTTTGGCGGCCAGGGCTTCCACATCGGCGCTGTGGCGGATGATGCCCAGCCCGTCGCGGAGCCATTGCACCACGGCGCCGCCGATGAAGATGCTGCCCTCGAGGGCGTACACGGTCTTCTCCCCTATTTTCCAACCGATAGTGGTGAGGAGGTTATTGCCTGACGAGATGGCTTTTTCGCCGGTATTCAGCATCATGAAGCAACCCGTCCCATATGTATTTTTAACCATGCCCGGTTCGATGCACATCTGCCCGAAAAGCGCGGCCTGCTGGTCTCCCGCGATGCCGGCGATGGGGATGTTGAACGGCGTGAGCGTGGCTTCCGTTTGCCCGTACACTTCGCTGGACGCGCGCACTTCCGGCAGCATAGACGCGGGAATGCCCATCAGTTCCAGGAGCGACGTATCCCATTTCAGGTCGTGGATATTGAACAGCATCGTGCGCGAGGCGTTGCTCACGTCGGTGATATGCAGTTTTCCTTTGGTGAAGTTCCAAACGAGCCAGGAATCCACCGTCCCGAAGGCCAGTTCGCCGGCCTCGGCTCTCGCACGGGCGCCTTCCACATTGTCGAGGATCCATTTCACCTTGGTGCCGGAGAAATAAGCGTCCACGATGAGCCCGGTGCGGGAACGGATGTCTTCCGCCAGCCCTTTGGCGCGCAGCTCGTCGCAATACGCCGCGGTGCGGCGGTCTTGCCAAACGATGGCGTTATACAGCGGTTTGCCGGTTTTCCGGTCCCACACGATGGTGGTTTCCCGCTGGTTGGTGATGCCCATGGCGCCGATCTGGTCGCCAGTGGCGCCGGCCTTCACGATCACTTCCGCGGCAACGCCGGCCTGGGTAGACCAGATCTCGTTCGGGTCGTGCTCCACCCATCCCGGCTGGGGATAAATCTGTTTGAATTCCTTCTGTGCAACGGCTACGATATTCCCTCCGCGGTCGAAGAGGATGGCGCGGGAACTGGTGGTTCCCTGGTCCAGGGCCATGATGAATTTTGCTTCCATGCGAAAGTGTTCTGGCTATTGTTTAATATGATGAAATGTATTGCCTAACGTGGTACCTAGCTTTACGAGGTAGTAAGATACTAGGAATATTCTAAAAGTAAAAAAAATTTCAGGGGCATGAAAAAAGGCCGCTCCGGACGGGTGTCCGAAACGGCCTTTATAACAATAAATTAAAGATTACATTTTCTTGGCGTCTTCCAGGAACTTGGCCAGACCGATGTCGGTGAGGGGGTGTTTCAGGAGACCGAGGATGGAATCGAGCGGGCAGGTGCATACGTCGGCACCGTTCTCCGCACATTTTACGATGTGGAGGGCGTTGCGGATGGATGCGGCGAGCACTTCGGTCTTAAAGCCCTGGATGCTGTAAATCTGCGCGATCTGGGCGATCAGTTCGATACCGTCCCAGCTGCTGTCGTCGATACGGCCGATGAAGGGAGACACGTAAGCCGCGCCTGCTTTTGCGGCGAGGATGGCCTGACCAGCGGAGAAAACGAGCGTACAGTTGGTTCGGATACCGTTTTCGGTGAACCAGCGGATGGCTTTCACACCGTCTTTGATCATCGGCACTTTCACCACGATATTGGGATGGATGGCGGCGAGCTTCTTGCCTTCTTCAACGATGCCGGCAAAGTCGGTCGACAGTACTTCAGCGCTCACGTCGCCATCTACCATTTCACAAATGGTTTCGTAATGTTTCAGGATGGCTGCTTCGCCTTTGATACCTTCCTTGGCCATGAGGGAGGGGTTCGTGGTTACACCGTCCAGGATGCCGAGGTCGTGCGCCTCCTGGATCTGCGCCAGGTTAGCTGTATCAATAAAGAATTTCATAAAGAAAGATTTAGTATTTCAGTTTTTGCGATCTGCAAAACAACGAACTAATTTCGGAAAATAAAAGGAGAATAAAAGGTGCGGATGCTTGCCTGAGGGGAAAAAAAGTGGCAAGTTACTTATATCGCACCGCTTCAACCGCCTACCCTTGCTACATTCCTGTCCTGGGGGAGTTCAGCAGGAGCTGGTCGTATAAGACTTGCCGTTGCAAAGGTAACGGAAAGCCACATTACTTGCAAATATTTTCATCGACAATTTGCGGTCGTTCTTATCAAATCCGCTCCCCTGCTCCGTTTCAGCGCGTTATTTTTTATGCGGCACCGTTGTTATTGCCGCTTTTTCTTCTTCTTTGCGGGCTTGAAAACGTCGTCGGGATTCTGGATGATGAGCGATTCATCGTCCGGCAAAATCTTCACCGGGATGTCTGACTCTGCGCGGATGGCGGCATCGCCGCGGTATACTGCGGTAACGTGTATGTTTTGCGTGGAGGAATCGGTCAGGGGGATGAGGAGGTCTTGCCCCAGGATCTTTCCCTGGTCTGCGTTAAAGCGGATCCGTGTCGTATCCAGCGGATAGATTTTCCCGCTGTTGTAAATCCCTTCCACGTTCAGGTAAAAATGAATGCCGCGCTTCAGGCTGTCTGCGTAATGCCGGAATCGGATGCCCGTGAGATACGGGAGCTGGAGATCGGTTTCGAATTGCTTTCCCGGCCGGTCGGAAAACGTGACCTGGAGCCGGAGTTTGTAATTATCCGGCCGTGCCGCGTTGCGGGAGAATTGCAGCACGCCGTTGCGGACATCGCCGTGCGGGGTTTGCACCTGCACCTGGTTCCAGCGGATATCCCCGCCGAGAAGCCCCGCCGTCCTACGTTCCGAGCTGTCGGCATACTTCACCGTCAGCCCGATACGGGTACTGCTGTAGAGTTCCGCCACGGAGGAAGAATCATACGTCGCCCAAATCCGGGCGATTTCCTTGTGCTGCGCCAGGGAAGGTATTGCCCAAAGCAGGGCGATCATCATCATTCTGAACATGCTGAAATCAGACTAAAATCATTCCAAATGTAATGAAACCGGATCAAGCGCATTGTCACTTGAAAAAAATTATATTTTCACGGCATTTTTCAGCTATCACACCTTCATGGCACTAAAACAGCACAGCGACGCAACGCTCAGATATCAACAGCAAGTGGATAATTCCAGGAATTATGTACTGCCGTTCATCGCCCAGGAATTCCCCGATATGAAAGGGCTCCGGGTCATGGAAATCGGCTGCGGCGAAGGCGGCGTGCTCACCCCTTTCCTGGAGCAGGGAAGCTTTTGCGTGGGGGTCGACCTCTGGCCCCAGCGCATCGAGCTGGCGAAGGAGTTCCTCGGCGATTACGTGGCCAGCGGCCAGTTACAGCTGATCGCCAAAAATATCTACGACGTGGATTTCGCCGGCGAGTTCCGGCATTCGTTCGATCTCATCATTCTCAAAGACGCGATCGAGCACATTCCCGACCAGGACAAGCTCATCGCCTACCTGAAAGAGCTGCTCACGCCCAATGGCCAGGTGTACTTCGGGTTTCCGCCATGGTACATGCCGCACGGCGGGCACCAGCAAATCTGCGCCAGCAAGGTGTTGAGTTTCCTCCCCTACATACATTTGCTGCCGCGCCCGCTGTACCGCGGTTTACTGAAATCTGCCGGAGAAAGCGAAGGCACGATCACCGAACTAATGGAGCTCGTGGATACGGGCATTTCCATCGAACGGTTCGAGAAAATCGCGGGGCGCACGGGTTATGACATCACCCGCCGGAAATACTACCTCATCAATCCCATCTACAAATACAAATTCAACCTGCAACCGCGCGAGCAGTTCGGCTGGATGAAAAAGCTGCCGTTTGTCCGCAACTTCTTCACCACTTGCATGTATTACATGATCAAGCCGAAGGCCTAGTTATTTCTTATCCATCCACACCACTTTCTGCTCCGGTTGATGCGGTTGCGCGATGATGCTGCCGTACAAATCCGGGCGGCGCGCGCGGATGTAGCGGTACCCGCCGGCCTGGGTGAGCTTTTCACGCGTGAGGGTCGCCATTACGTAGTCGTTATCGAGCTTGCGGCATTCTGCGAGCACATCGCCGAAGGGGTCCACGATCATGGAACAGCCATTCTTCAGCTGGTCGTCGTCCATACCGATCGGATTGGAGAAAACGCAGTACATCGCGTTGTCGTAAGCACGCGCAGGCAACCATTTCATTAACCAAGCACGGCCTTTCATGCCATCGAATTCCAGTCGCAACGACGTGGGATCGTTTTCACGGTCGTGCCAAAGCGCAGGGTCCACGAAACCCGCGCCGGGCCGGGTAGACGGCGTGCACATGGTAACGTGCGGCATGAACAGCACCTCTGCGCCCAGGAGCCTCGTGGCGCGGACGTTCTCCACCACATTGTTGTCGTAACAGATCAGGATACCGCACTTCCAGCCATACAGATCGAACACGCAATATTCGCTGCCCGGCGTCAGGTACGGATTGATGAAAGGATGCAGCTTCCGGAACTTCGCCAGGAGCCCCGTTTTGTCTACACACACATATGCTTTGAACAAATTCCCTTCCGCATCTTTTTCGAAAAGCCCCGCCAGAACGGCCACCCCATGTTTGGCGGCGATTTCCTGCAGCCTTTTTATGCTCGGCCCATCTGGAATGAATTCCGCGATGTCCGTCAACTGTTCGCGGTCGAGATGCCGGGCGAAGGTATACCCCGTGATGGAACATTCGTGGAAGGCAACCGCTTGCGCACCTTCACGGGCGGCCTTTCCGGCGATTTCGTCGATCATGTTGAGATTATATAGCTTGTCGCCGCTGCGGTTCTCGAATTGTACAGTGGCGATCCTGAGCTTTTCCATGGTTTTCGTTTGAGGGGTGAACTTCGAAATTAGTGGTTTTCTATCAGCGGCATCTATCCCCCGCCGAATATTTTAACTTTTCATCAACACGCCGCATCGGCCGTCAACGCGTACCTTTATCGCTCCAGTCATCAAACCCGAAAACTGCTCCAGCATGCAACAACAAATGATATTGGTAGCCGGCCCTTACCGCAGCGGCACCAACGACGATCCGGCGCTCATCGAAGCCAATGTGAAACAAATGACGAAAGCCTCGCTGGCCGTGTACCGCCGCGGCCACATCCCCATGATGGGCGAATGGGTGGCGTTGCCACTGATCGAAGAAGCAGGCTCCCGCGAAATGGGCGATGCTATTTTCAACGAGATCTTCCACCCTATCGCCGCGAACCTCATCAATTTTTGTGACGCGGTAGTGCGCATCGGAGGCGCTTCCGCCGGGGCAGACTACATGCTCCAGGTAGCGAAGGAAAAAGGAAAATCCGTGTATTTGAGCCTGGACGAAATCCCCGCGTTCAAAAGCCTCTGAACATCAGCAAGTCAACATGCAACAGCGACCGATATTTAAAAACTTATTACAACTCCTTCGGAAACACGGGTTTACCATATTGATGGGCATTGCCGTAGTGGTGCTGTTCGTAAGCCCCGACGCCAAATCCTGGACGCTGCGGCAACTCATGCGCACCGGCTTTTTCAATGCCAGCATGGAAAAGGAAGCACCGGCCGCTCCGGCCGTTGATTTCGCGTTCGAAGACGGGAAAGGGAATTTGCAACACACTTCTTCGTTGAGAGGGAAAGTCGTTTTCATCAACTTCTGGGCGTCGTGGTGCCCGCCTTGCAGGGCGGAATTCCCCTCGATCGAGTCGCTGTATGGCCAATTCAAAAACGATCCCGGGATTTTCTTTCTGACGATCAACGAAGACGACAACGCTTCCGCCGCGTTCAATTACCTGCAAAAAGAGCAATTCACGGTACCTTTCTACAAAGCCAGCGGCCGGGTGCCCGCTGAAGTCTACAGCGGAACGCTGCCCACCACGGTGGTGCTGGACAAACAGGGCCGCATCCGCTTTCACCATACGGGTTTTGCGAATTATGGTTCGGAAAAGTTCGTGCAGCAGGTGGAAGCACTGATCAGGGAAAACTAATCATTCCATATCTCCCAGGACGCTTCTGCCTGGAGGATCAGCATTTCATGTCCGTTCTTGGCGGCGGCACCGCGTTCCAGGCCTTTTTTCATGAAAAGCGTTTCGGCGGGGTTGTAGACCAGGTCGTAGAATAAATGCTCCGGTCCCGCGAACGCGTACGGCAGCGGCGGAGCCGCGTCCACATTGGGATACATGCCCAGGGGCGTAGTGTTCACGATCAGTTTGTGCGACCGCATCATATCTTCCGTCACCGCTTCATACGTGACGGGCCCGCTGCGGCTCACTTCGGTGTATGGGATGTTCAGCGAAGTCAAAGCATATTTAACCGCCTGTGCCGCACCGCCGGTACCGAGTACCAATGCCTGTGTATGATGGGCCGTCAGCAAGGGTTGCAGCGACCTGCCAAACCCCAGCACGTCGGTGTTATGGCCGATGAGGCGTTTCCCGTTCCTACGGATGCAGTTGACGGCGCCGATAGCTTTGGCCGCATCGGTCAGTTCGTCGAGAAAGGGCATGACGGCCTGTTTGTACGGAATGGTGACGTTGAGGCCTTCGAGTGCGGGGTTATTTTCCCAGAGGGATGGAAATGCGGAAATATCGGGAATGGGAAAGTTTTCGTAGGCGCAGCCGGGGATGTTTTCGCGGGAGAATTTGTCCGTGAAGAATCCTTTGGAGAAGGAATGGCTGAGCGGGAAGCCGATGAGGCCGAATAATCGCACGTTGGAGGGTTTACGGTCATTGAAAAAGGCCAGGGCACCGGGCCCTGGCCTTTCGTTCGGTATGAAAACTATTCTTTGTCGAGGAAAAGGTGGAAAGTATCTCCACGAAGCCCGACGCGCATGGCTTCCAGGGGAATTACCTCGTTGGGCGCCAGGTTGCCGAGATTGGCGTTGCAGCCCACGAGCTCCAGGAAGTACAGCTGCTGGTCTTTCTGCGGCGCTTCCCAGATGATTTTTTCAGCGGGGATCTGGGTGAGGATTTCCTGTACCAGCCCTTCACGAACCTCGCCGCTGCCGCGGTAAATGCCTACGTTGCCACCTTCGCGCGCTTCCGCGATCACGTAGCTGGAACCGGCTTCCAGTTCGGCGCGCATCAGTTCGATCCACTTGTAGGGAGGAATGATATGCTCGGCGTCTTTACTGCCCACTTCGCTCAAAACAAGACCGTGCTTGGTCAGTTTTTCGATATACCCACATTTTTCTGCGTGCGGGATGGTGATCGAACCGTCAGACACTTCCATGTAGCTGATCCCGTAATCCTTGATCACACGAACGTATTCGTCGAACTGGTTACGGATGAGGAAAGCCTCGAACAGGGTGCCGCCGAAATAAACGGGTATGTTGGCGGCCTGGTACATTTCAATCTTGGTGCGCAGGTTGGGCGTGACGAAGGAAGTGCCAAAGCCGAGTTTCACGATATCCACATGCGGGCCCGCGGCGGACAGGAAATTCTTTGCCTCTTCTACGCTCAGGCCTTTGTCCATCACCATGGTAAGGCCATGGCTGCGCGGCTTGCTGGTTCTCTCCGGAATTTGCGTCAGATTAAAATTCATTTTTCACGGTTTATATTCTTCTGAAAGGTCATCACCACTCTTCTAAGTATCGGACAATGTGTTGTTTACAATCCTCCGTACAGAGCGATGCCTGCTCTAAAATGGATTGGTCAGTTGGCTTTTAAAGTCGTAACAAAATAAAAAACCGCGGCAAAAATAAGAAGTAATACCGATAGGTGGGGAAAAAATGACGACGATCAGCGTTTCCGCCTGTACCTGGCGATCAATTCCACGATAACGGGATGTTGCAGGATGGATGGGTCCAGTTCCAGGAACCGCTTCACCTGCCGCGGGAAGAGCTGCAGGGCGGTTTCCAGGTGGAGGAGCCCGTCTTTGGTGCGCCCCATGGCAATAAGGATGGCGGCCTTGTAATAGGCGAACACGGGCTTGCGGCCCACTTTCGCTTCGGCATCGTCCAGCTGGCGCATGGCTTCGTCCAGATGGCCGCCGAGGAACAGGCCGCGGATCAGCTCTTTCCAGGCAGAAGTGCTGGAGGGCCTCAGGCGCACTGCGTTCAGGAAATGGACGAGGGCTTCCTTGTCCATCCCGATCTCGAGGTAACACTGGCCGAGGGTAATATTGTATTCGGCGCTTTGCTTGTTGATCCGGAGGGCCGACTGGATGGCGCGCACGGCGTGTTCCCAGTTTTCCTCCGTCATGTAGCATTTGGCGATCTTGAAATACAGCTTATCGTCGCTCGGGCTCAAATGGACGGCCTTGCGATAGTAATAGCGCGCCTGGGTGTATTTGCGCATTTTTTCGTAGCAATGGCCGATGGCTTCGTAGATAACGTCTTCCGGTTTGGCGATCTCCAGGTGTTTCTGGAGCACCTCGATGGCGTCGTTGTACTTACGGAGACGGATATATGCGTCGCCCATGTTCCGGTAGGCGTAATCGAACTTTTCGTCGATCACGACGGCGTACTGGTAGGCGTCGATGGATTTTTCGTACAGTTTGAGCCCCTGGTAGGCGGTGCCGAGGTTGAACCAGGCGAGCTGGTTGTAAGGGTGCTCGTTGATGATGTTGGTATGGAGGCGGATGCTTTCCTCGTTACGGCCCGTAAACTCTGTCCAGAAGCAGATTTTGTGGAGTGCTTCCTCGTTGTTGGGATCGTATTCGAGGAGCATTTTCAGGCAATCGAACACTTTTTCGAATTCTTCCCAATCGTCGTACACGTCTGCCAGTTCGAGGAGGAGATCGGTGCGGTCTTCGCCTTCGAAGTGCTGTATCTGTTCTTCCAGCAGGGCAGCGGCTTTCTCGTGCTGGTTCATGGCGAGATAGACGTCTGTCTTGAGGATGTACAGGTTGATATCGTTGGAATCGAGGAGTGCGGCTTTTTCGAGGAGATCGAGGGCTTCCCGGTATTTCTTGGTCTCGATCAGCAGTGCGGATTTTTTCAGGAGCAGTGCGGAAGAAAAGGGGAACTGCTCGATGGCGAACTCTACGGCCTGGAGGGCGTTGTTCAGTTCGTCGTGCTCATCATAGTAGTCAATGATCTGTTCAAAGGAATCTTCGTCCAGAAAGGCGTGGGATCGCCCTTCCTTAAGATTTTCAAATTGCTGAAGCAAGTCCCTCAAATCTTCAAAATCCTCGTTAAACTCGTTAAATGATGGGAAATCGTGATTCATTAATGTAAATATATGGGATTTTAACACCGCCACCAAACCAGTTGGTGTGTACCGTTCGTGTATTTTTTAACATTTTTTTAAGATAAGTGCTTATCTTGCATTAGGATTATCTTATGATAGATAAATAATTCGTATATTTGCAATACCATGACAACGATCAAAATCATAATGCGCACAGTTTCAATGTCTTGCCTTTTGGTGAGCGCGTTGTTCCTTGTTGGCATCCGGGTGCACGCCCATGATCTTGGCGTAGCAGAACCGGAATACTTCGACAACAACGACAAAACGAAGAAAACCGAAGGGGAAGGCACGTATCGCTTTACGGCGATGCCCAAAACCAGCCTCAGCCTGGACGCCAGCTCCCGCGCGAGCGGCTTTTTGAAACAAACTTTCAACCTGAGCTCTGACAATGCCGTGAATGTGAAGTCTACCATGACGATCAGGAAAGGCAACGTTACCTATATCCTCCCTTACGCTGGCAAGGTAGCACCACAGGTTACCCCGGTACCTGATATGCAGTACCATCATCTGCAGGTGAAACTTCCGTTCAGAAAAGGGTAAGGTTCCTTTTGAAAAGAGATTTTATGGAAAGGCTGCCGCAAGGCGGCCTTTTTCATGTTAGGGAAGTCCGGCTGCGGGAGAATGTCCGTCGCTATGGAAAGGCTGCCGCAAGGCGGCTCATTTCGTGCTTTGGGAGTTCCGGCAGCTGGCTGACCTTCCGGCGCCATGGAAAGGCTGCCGTTTGGCGGCTTTTTTCATGCCCGGGGAGCTTGGCCGCCGGATGACTGTCCGGTGCTAAAACCTGGCCCTGCTATAGGTTTACACTGTATGTTAGAAAACTCCAATACCCATTTCATTACATTGGAAGCCTCAGGTTAAAATTGGCGTGCAACCAACAGATAGTCTTCATTGTCGGCCCGGCAGTAGGCGACTATTTCTCGCTTAAAAGCCTGACCATGGCAGCTGGCGACAGCCGCTTTTCTTTGACGGATGCGATGGTTTACAGTTTTGGATGTAAACCTATCTTAGGATGTGGCCCGCCGCAACCTGCCGTCTCCCGGCATAAAAAAACCGCGGAACGGTCCGCGGTTTCGATAAGTTGATGTTTCCATTATCCCCTGATCCGTTTCAGCTCGTCGGCCGTGATCTCGCGGTAGCCGCGGGGCACGTCGAACGTGGAGGCCGGAACGGGACTGAGGTCTACCCGCGTGGCGATTGCGCGCATTTTAGCGCCCGTTTTCGTCACGATCTCGTATTCCAGCGGTATACCCTTCAGGTTCTGGAAACGGCGGTTGTAATAGGGGTTCTCGGGGATGATGTCTGTTGTGTAATACACTTCGAAAGTGGCCCCGTCGGGCATCGTCCCGATCGCCTTCCGGCATTTGTAGCCGGCGATCTCGCGGGTTTCAGCCTGGTCGGCGAAGGTAATGGCCGAGAATTTCTTCACATCCGCTTCGTAAGTCTTTTTATCGGTACGGATGAGGTACTTGTCGCCGTGGTTGTCCATCAGCGTAATAACGTCTTCCTTCTCGGAATTGATGAGGTAGATGTAGTTCACCACGTTGAAGTTCATGTCTACCCGGCTGAGGTTGCCGCGGATATATTGTGTCATGGAACTTCCGGCGAACATGGCCTCCATCTGCAATTGTTCGGGCGGCATTTCCACCTTATAGGCGATCCTGGCGTCCGAAATGGTCCGCTGCGCCGAAGCCGGCAACGATGCGGCCAGGATCATGGCCAACACCAGCAGGCGGAGAGGTGACATTTTTCGCATATGAGTTGATTGTTAAGGATGGTAAATGAAAAATCTATGCCAAACGGCTGTTTTCCCTTACCATTCGGGTTTCTTTTTGTCCAGGAAAGCGGCGATCCCCTTCTGGCAATCGGGATGGCGCCGGGTTTCGGCATTGGTACGGGCAGCTGCTTCGAGCCCGTCTTCGAGCGATGTATCGAATACGTTGGCAATCAATTGTTTGGTGACCATCAGGGAATTTGCCGAAGCCTCCGTGCAGAGGCGCTCCGCCATTTCCCGCACATGCCCGGCGATCCGGTCTGCCGGCACCACGGCCGTAATGAGCCCAAATCTTTCCGCCGTTTCCGCCGGCACGAGGGCACCTGTCAGCATGAGCTCCCGGGCCCTGCCCTCCCCGATCTTGCGGACGAGGAAAACGCTTACCAGCGCCGGCACGAACCCGATCTTCACTTCCGTATACCCAAACCGGGCTTCCGGAACGGCATAGCTGAGATCGGCCACCGTAGCGAGCCCGCAGCCTCCCGCCAGGGCATCCCCTTCTATCTGCGCGATCACGGGTTTCTTAAGTTCGTAAATTTCACGGAATAACTGCATCAGTTCCCGCGAATCGGCATAGTTTTCCTCGAAATCGAACTGCTGGAGCTGCCGGAGATAATCCAGGTCGGCCCCGGCGCAGAACGCTTTTCCGTTGGCGGCCAGCACCACCACTTTTACCTGTCCGTCTGCCTCCGCCTGCGCAAAAGCCTTGCGCAGCGCATGCACCACCTCCCCGTTCAGCGCGTTGCGCTTCTCCGGCCGGTTGAGCGTGATGGTGGCGATCCGGTCCGCCACCGCATAGGTAATACCTGACATGCGCCAAATGTACAGGAATTATTTTTAACGTTTTATACCCATGTATAACTAGATGAAAAACAAAGCGCCCCAACTGTTTTACAGCCGGGGCGCCCTGATTTTGCATTATCTTTTTCCTTAGTGGGAAACCTCTGTGATCGGGTGCCCGACGTTACCGCTCGGCATCTGGATCCGGAGCATGGCAGCCACGGTAGGCGCGATGTCGGTCATATGCGTGGTACGGTTGGTTTTGCCCGGTTTCACGCCCCAGCCCATCCATACGAGGGGAATGTGCGCGTCGTAAGGGTTCCACTGGCCGTGGGTGGTGCCGGTCTTGCCGCCGTCGAACCAACCCGGTTGCAGCATCACCATGATATCGCCGGAGCGCAGCACGTTGTAACCGTTGGTCAGCATCCCGTGTTGCGGATCGGGCAGCGCGGTGGAGCCCAGTGCGTGATGGTCCACGATGTTGGACACACCGGGGTATTTCAGTCCTTCGCGGAGGATGAACGCCTTTACATCCGCCAGTTTCCCGGCTTTGATGAGGCCTTCGTTATCCAGCCAGAACTGGTAGTTATAGGAGGAAATGATGGCTTTTTTGAACCCGAATTCCTGTTCGATCGCGGCATTCATCGCTTTTACCATGGCACCATCGTCCCACAGGCCGGCGTGCATCCTGTTCTCCTGCATGAAGCCGGGAACGTGCGCCACACCGTGATCTGCCGTGATGAAGAACAGCCACTGGCCTTTGCCGACTTTCTGGTCGAGGTACTTGAAGAAAGCGCCGAGGTCTTTATCGAGGCGGAGGTAGGCATCTTCCGTTTCTACCGAGTTGGGGCCGTGCTGGTGGCCGATGTAGTCGGTAGACGAAAGGCTTACGGCGAGGAAGTCGGTGAGGGGGCCTTTTCCAAGCTCATGGCCTTCGAGCGCGGCTTTGGCGAACTCGAGGGTGTAGGTGTTCCCCAAGGGAGAAGAGGCGAGGATACCGAAAGCGTTGCCTGCGGTGCCGGCCAGTTCGTGCGGGAAGCTGGTGTTATCCTGGCCTTTGAACTTGCCTTCGTAGGGCTTTTCATCGGCGGTAGACTGCACGTAGGTATCTACAGGATACAGTGTGGTCCAGGGTTTGGAGATATATTCACGGGGAAGCTGGCGGCGGTTGAAGGCGTTGGCCCAGGCCGGCAGTTCGTTCATGTAGAAATTGGAAGTGATCATGTTGCCGGTCACCCCGTCGAACCAGTACGCCGCGTTGGCGGTGTGGCCTGCGGGGAGGATGGCGCCGCGGTCTTTGATGGCCACGCCAACGGTTTTGCTGCGGAAGTTGGTAGCGATGCGCAGTTCGTCGGTGATGGTGGTGGTCAGCATGTTTTTGGGGCTCATGCGGCCGGCGGCGTCGCTGCCGCCAACGGAGGTGGCGTCGGAGTCTTCTGTGCAGTACATAGACCGGCCGGTGTTGCGATCGTACCAGTTATTGCCGATGATGCCATGGATGGCGGGAACGGAGCCGGTGTAGGCGCAGGTGTGGCCGCAGGCGGTGATGGTCGGAGTATAAGGGATCAGCGTGTTTTCGCAGGAAAAGCCTTCGCTGATGAGGCGTTTAAAACCGTCATTGGTATAGCGGTCATAATAACGGTAGAGGAAATCCCATCTCATTTGATCCACTACCATGCCCACCACTAATTTGGGTCGGGCCACATGATTTTCTGCTTTTTTCCCGTAATTGGGCGGAAAGCCCTTGGTCGGCGAGGTGGCTTTTTGTCCAAAAGCAACCGGGGCCGCCATTAACAGGAATACGGCTAACATTTTAATACGGCTCATATTACGCTTTGAATTAGTTCCTTTTTACGAATGGGTCCGTTCTGACGTGGAAAAAATAGGGTGTAAAAGTAACCTAAGTTTACAAAAAAATATATTTTAATACCTTTGTGGTCAAATTTTAATTTCATTTTAATCATCACATGGACATATTCGAGAAACTGCTGAAGCATATGGGTCCGATCGGGGAGCACTCCGAGCGCGCCCATGGATACTTTGCTTTCCCTAAGCTGGAAGGCGAGATCGGCCCCCGCATGCAATTCCGGGGCAATGAAAAGATCGTATGGAGCCTTAACAACTACCTGGGCCTGGCCAACCACCCCGAGGTAAGGGCTACGGATGCCAAAGCGGCGGCGGATTACGGTCTCGCCACGCCTATGGGCGCCCGTATGATGAGCGGTAACACCAATTACCACGAGCAGCTCGAAAAAGAACTGAGCGATTACATGGGCAAGGAAGACACTACGCTCCTCAACTACGGCTACCAGGGCATCATGAGCGCCATCGACGCCATCTGCAACCGCAGGGACGTGATCGTGTACGACGCGGAATGCCATGCTTCCATCATCGACGGCCTGCGCCTCCACCAGGGCCACCGCTACGTGTTCAAGCATAACGATATCGAAGACCTGGAGAAACAACTCCGCCGTGCCACCGAATATATCAAAACCAGCGGCGGCGGCATCCTCGTTGTAACCGAAGGCGTATTCGGCATGGCGGGCGACCAGGGCAAACTGAAAGAAATCGCAGCACTGAAAGATAATTTCGAATTCCGCCTGTTGGTAGACGACGCCCACGGCTTCGGCACCATGGGCAAAACCGGCGCGGGCACCGGCGAAGAGCAGGGCGTTCAGGACAAGATCGACCTGCTGTTCAACACCTTCGCGAAAAGTGGCGCATCCATCGGGGCGTTCATGAGCGGCGACAAAGCCATCATCAACTACCTGCGCTACAACATGCGCTCGCAGATCTTCGCCAAATCCATCCCCCTGCCGCTCGTGATCGGGCATCTGAAACGCGTGCAGCTCATGCGTGCGCACCCCGAAATGAAAGCCAAGCTCTGGAGCAACGTGAACAAGCTGCAGAAAGGCCTGCGCGACAGGGGTTTCAACATCGGCAGCACCAACTCCCCCGTTACGCCGATCTACCTCGAGGGCGATATCCCCGAAGCAACGGCTATGTGCCTGGACCTTCGCGAGAATTACAACATCTTCTGCTCCATCGTGGTGTATCCCGTTATCCCGAAAGGGCAGATCATCTACCGCCTCATCCCCACCGCGGCGCATAACGATGAAGACATCGAGCTGACGCTCAAAGCCTTCACCGAAACCAAAGCCAAGCTGGACGCGAAAGCTTACGCCGTAGCGGAAATCCCGGTAGTATAATAAAATATTCGAGACACTTCGAAGGCTGAGAGGCGTTCCCGCAGGGAGCGCCTCTCTTTTTTTGCGCGGCTTTACATAAAAAGCTGAAGGGAGTGACACAACGGCGGACGGGCCTTGCACAGCTGCCGGCTCAACAATAATTGATTAACAATTCGGGAAAAGTCCGGGCAAAAAAGGGGGCTGATGGTTAGTCAGCCCCAAGCAAACAAATCGTTCTTTCACTAGGTGTAATACATGATCTTAAGAATCGATCGTTCAGTAGGACATGGTAATAAAAACTTCAAATAAGTTTACGGGCTGTCATAGAACAGGGACGGCACGCGCCCTATCTAAAATGAATATGATAAGTCAGTTTGTTCAAAGAGTTGAAAACCTTGTGTTTGCATGCACTTTTGCATGGGTATTCCGAACATTCACAAGCTTACCAAAAATAGCATTCCTGCCGGTATGCAGCCATAACACGAACGTTGTATTTCGTTAAGGAGCTGTTAAAATGACAATTGCTACTTGATTGTCGTTCAAAGCCTTGCTGCTGCTGTATTTCCGCATATGATCGATATTTTTCCCGATTGCGTAAACAGCGGGGGAACGGATGAAAGTACTTTTGCGGAGCTTTTTTCCGTAACCAATATCTGCATGAGATCTGTAATCATCACTGTTTTGCTGACGGCCGGCGCTTCGGGCGCCTTTGCGCAGCAAGGTGTCATCAAAGGCACGGTCCGCAACGAGCAGGGCCAGCCCGTTCCATTCGTCAACATCAGCATCCCGCAACTTAAAAAAGGCACCGTAGCCAATGCCAACGGGGCTTTCATACTTTCTGCGCCCCAGGGCGGACATACCATCCGCATTTCCGGCGTAGGCCAGAAAAGCCTGGAACAGGTAGCACAATTTTCGAAAGATACGACCATCACCGATGTTACGCTGCAAGCCAGCGGCGATCTGAATGAAGTGGTAGTGTCTGCCAGCCGCAGAAAAGAAACGCTCGACGAAGTGCCTTCCTCCATCACCATCGTGGGCCCGAAAGAACTGGAGACCCAGAAAGGCATCAGCAACAATATCATGGACATCCTCGCCGCCACCGTTCCCGGCCTCGGGTTCAGCGGCAACCAGACCGGCAATACCGGACAAACGCTGCGTGGCCGTAACCTCCTCGTGATGGTGGACGGCATCCCGCAATCCACGCCCCTGCGCGCCGGCGGCCGCGACATGCGTACCATCGACCCCTCGGCCATCGAGCGGGTGGAAGTCATCAAAGGCGCAACATCGATTTACGGTAACGGATCAGACGGCGGGCTGATCAACTACATCACCAAAAAAGGCGAGCCCGGCAAGCCCCTCAGCGGCAAAACCACCGTGGGCGTTACAACCCAGCTGAAAGACGCGCAACATACCGGCGGCCTTCAGCTCGGCCAGCTCCTTTCCGGCGCCGTGGGCAAATTCGATTTCGTCGTTTCCGGACATTACGAACAGACCGGCGTGTACAAAGACGCGAAAGGCGGCATCATCTCACCGGAATATGGACTGGGCGAAACCCAGCTCTGGAACGGCTTTGCGAAGATCGGGTACACCATAAACCCCAAAAACCGCGTGGAAGTGATGTACAACTTTTTCGGCAGCCAGCAGAAAAGCGATTACATCCTCAAAACCGGGCGTTACCTCGACACACCGTCTATCGGCGTTCCCGGCGTACGCCCCGGATCGCCCGAAGGCACGCCCTACAACCACAACGCCAGCGTTCATTGGAGCAGCCAGGGCATCGTGGGCGGAACGGACCTCGACGTAAACCTTTACATGCAGCGCTTCCGGACGATCTACAGCTTCGTGGATTCCTGGAAAGGCGGCGGGCAATCGCAGATCAACAGTAAGAAAAGCGGCCTGCGCATCAACCTCAGCAGCCCTGTTCATGCAGGAAAGAACGTAGACATCCAGGCGGTGTACGGGCTGGATTTCATGAACGATATCACGAACCAGGACCTGGTAGACGGCCGCGTTTGGGTACCTGAAATGGACATGCGCAACTACGCGCCCTACGCACAACTGAAAACCACCTTCTTCCGCCACTGGGTACTGAAAGCCGGCGCGCGTTTCGAGAACATCAACATCGACGTTCCCGATTTCACGACCATCATCAGCAAGAATAACAACACCGGCGAATACAATGTGGGCGGCGTGGCCGTGAAAGGCGGGACGCTCAACTACAACGCCCTGGTATACAATGCAGGGCTGCGTTACAACGAATGGACGTTCTTCAAGCCCTTCGTGAGCTATTCCCAAAGCTTTTCCATCGCCGACCTGGGCCGTACGCTGCGCTCCGCGAAGGAAAACACGGTGTCTTTGGTGAAAACCAAAGCCGTGATCGCGCATAACTACGAAGTGGGCGCCAGCAGCACCCTCGGCCCCGTGAGCCTCGAAGCCAGCTACTACATCAGTAAGTCGGCTCTCGGTTCCGCCTACACGGAGATCGACGGCCGGTTCGAGATCGAGCGCAATCCCGAAAAAGTATACGGTTTCGAATTCGCGGCAGACGCCCGCATCCTGAAAAACCTCTCCGCCGGCGGCTCCTACTCCTTCGTGGAAGGCAAGATCGACAAAGACGGCAACGGTAATTACAAAGATGAAAAAGACGCCTGGATCGGCGGCGACCGCATCTCCCCCAAAAAGTGACGGCTTACGTGAAATATAGTCCCGTTGAAAGCTGGAGCCTCCGCCTCCAGATGCTCCAGGCCCTGAAACGCGACCGTTTCAAACCCGGCGCCAACGGCAAATACGCCTACGCACAGGGGCCGGTGAACAGCTTCGCGATCTTCAGCCTGTATTCCAACCTGAAGCTCGACAACCACAGCGGACTTTCCCTCGGGGTCGACAACCTGTTCAACAAAGATTACTATACCGTAACTTCGCAGTGGAACGCCCGCAACGAGAATTATATCAAAGGCAACGGTGTGCGGCTTAACTTACAGTACACGTACGACTTTTAATGAAATTATCGCAACAGATATTCAAGTGGCACCGGGTCACAGGTTTAATAGCAGGGGGCTTCCTCCTGCTATTGAGTTTTACGGGCAGTTTGCTCGTGTTCAGCGACGAGATCGATCATGCGCTGAACAAGCGGTATTTTCAGGTGGGGCCGCAGGGCGAGCGGCAATCGCTCAACACGTTGTATGAGGCCGGTTCCAAAGCCCTTCCCGGCAACCCTTACCTTACTTTCCAGCGCATGCCGCAGGCGCCGGAAGAAGCCCTCGTGATGCGTGCGGAATACAGCGCGGAGAACAAGGTGTACGTGTACGTGAACCCCTACACCGCCGAAATCCTGCATACGCGCGGCAATAAAGACTTTTTCACGGGTTTTCTCCTCTACCTACACTTCACGCTGATGAGCGGGCGCAACGGGTCGATCATTATCCTTTTCATGGCGGCGGTGATGCTGGTGGCCATTGCCACGGGGCTGTACGTGTACCGGAAGCATTTATGGAAAGTGCTTACTTTCCGCGATAAGATCGAATGGAAATTCCGCCGCCGGCGATGGAGGAACCTGCATCGCATCGTGGGCGTATGGTCGCTGGTGTTCAACCTGCTGATCGTCATCACCGGTATCCTTATCCAATGGAAGGTGGTGGGTGCGAGAGTCGGCAAGAAAGCCCCGTCTGTAGCGGTTTCCACCTCCATCGACTTCGAATCGCTGACCGCGAAAGCCCATTCCGCCATCCCCAATTATACCATCATGGCCATCCGGCCGCCACGAACGGAAAGCGGGCCCGTCCTTTTTCTCGGGAACGCGGGCGAGCCGCTGGTTTTCGGAGAATACGGCACCACCGTTTCTCTTTCTTCGGACAGCGGGAAAGTGTTGAAGAAAACCATTTTCAGCGACGCACCCTTATCCGTAAAATGGGACGCCGCCGTGAAGCCGCTTCATTTCGGCAACTACGGCGGCATTCCGCTGAAAATTCTCTATAGCATACTGGGATTAACGCCTGGGGCGCTTGCGTTGTCCGGCATCCTTATCTGGTACCGCCGGAAATGGATGACAGGCCGGGGCCGAAAGTCCAAACGTTTACAATCCGCCACTTAGCGCCAGTTCTACGGCAACGGGGTCCTGGGTATTTACCCCGGATGCTTTCATTTTGTCTGTCATTACGCCTGAAGCTACCACGTACCGGAAGTTATAAAACGGCATGAGCGTGGTTTCCAGTCCATCGGGCACCAGTTTCCCGGTGGTATTGGCGGTCCAGTAATAATGAATGGTGAGTGTTCCCTGCCGGTATTCATATGCGAAATTATGCACCACGTCTGACGGCGATGCGGCCTGGAAAGACAGTGGCAGCGGCATCCAGTTGTGGACGCCTTTCGGGATCATGTAGACGAGCACCAAACCGTTGTCTATCACGTCTTTCGTGATTTCGGGGGCCTCCACGGTGATGTACTTGCTGAAATGCAGTTTCACCTGGTTGTTGCCGTAATCGAGGGCGTAATGGCCGGGGTATTTCCAGGTAGACGCCATGGTGGTGAATTTTTTTGCCGTGATGTTGGCATTTCCGTTTTCTCCGTCTTTTCCCGCAGGCCCGGCGGGGCCTTCCTTTCTGCAGGCGCATAAGGTGAAAAGGACGGTCGTCAAAAGCATTACAAAAATGTTTTTCATAACTGTTGAAGGTTGATGGGGTGATTTTTCAGGGCGCAAGTTAAAACCCGGAATGCAGGCTGTGGAAGGGAATTAACGGATGGGGGGATTGGGTTTATGGAAGTGCTTTTTGGTTGATTCCGGGTGTTCTCTCTTGATATATTAAAACAAGGGCGACCAGTCAAAACGGAAAAGGGCTGGTCTTCCGACCAGCCCTTCGCTATTATGTAAGGTTGAAATTACAGGTGGCTTTCGAGCGCGGTGTCGTATTTCATTTTCCAGTCGGCGGTGTTGCCCCAGTTTTCGCCGTCGATGATCATGCTGTCACCTTTGACGGTACCGAGCAGTTCGAAGCGAACGGAAGTGGCGGAGGCGTCTACCAGGCCGTGGAGCAGCGATTCGAATTTCTCCTTGTCTGCCGGGTTTATGGTCACAACCACGCGGGATTGCGCTTCGCCGAAGAGGAAGGCATCTTTGCGGAATTTTTTATTGGTGTGAACGTCGAAGCCGGATTTACCTGCCATGGCGCTTTCCAGGAGGGTGATGAAGAGGCCGCCTTCGCTCACGTCGTGCGCGGACTGGATCAGGCCGGCGCCGTTGAGCTTGGTGATGGTTTGCTGGAGGCGGTGTTCTTCTTCCATGTTAAAGTGCGGGGCAGGGCTGAATTCCACGCCTACGAGCTTGTGGAGGTATTCGGAGCTGCTGATATCGTTGTAGCTGCGGCCTACGAGGTAGATGAGGTCGCCGTTGTTTTTGAAATCGAGGGTAATGCGCTGGTCCATGGTGTCGAGCACGCCGAGCATACCGATGGTGGGCGTGGGGTACACGGGGCCGTCGGGGCTTTGGTTGTAGAAGCTCACGTTACCGCCGGTAACGGGGGTGTTGAACTTGCGGCAGGCTTCGCCCATACCCTGGATGGCGTGTACGAACTGGTAGTATACTTCCGGATCGTAAGGATTACCGAAGTTGAGGCAGTTGGTGATGGCAACGGGCTCACCGCCGGAGCAAACGATGTTGCGGGCAGCTTCCGCCACTGCGATCTGGCCGCCGGTGTGGGGATCGGCGTGTACGTAGCGGGAGTTACAGTCGGTGGTAACGGCGAGCGCTTTCTTCGAACCTTTCACGGCAACGATAGACGCGTCTGAAGGGGCGTTGGTGCTGGCGTTGGCGGTACCTACCATGCTGTCGTACTGCGTATATACCCAACGCTTGGACGCGATGTTGGGAAGCTGCGCGATCTTCTCGGCTACTTTCTTCGCATCGGCGATGTCGGGAACGTTCTGGATATCGAACTGTTTAACTTTCTCGAAGTATTTGGGCTCCACGTAAGCGCGGTGGTACTGGGGGGCGCCGCCGCCGAGCACGAGGCTTTCTGCGGGCACTTCGGCTTCGAGTTCGCCGTTCATGTAGAAACGGAGGATGGGCTCCTTGGTCACTTCGCCGATCTGTACGCAGTGGAGGTCCCATTTCTCGAAGATATCGAGGACTTCTTTCTCGCGGCCTTTGTGTACCACGATGAGCATGCGTTCCTGGCTTTCGGACAGGAGCATTTCCCAGCCTTTCATGTTAGCCTGGCGGGTGGGCACCTTGTCGAGGTGAATGATCATGCCGTGTTCGCCTTTGGCAGACATTTCGGCGGTGGAGCAGGTGATGCCTGCTGCGCCCATGTCTTGCATACCAACGAGTGCGCCGGTGGGCACGAGCTCGAGGCAGGCTTCGAGGAGTTTCTTTTCCTGGAAGGGGTCTCCTACCTGAACGGCGGGGAGATCTTTGGCGGATTCTTCGGTGATGTCTGCGGAAGCGAAGGAAGCGCCGCCGATGCCGTCTTTACCGGTGGCGGAGCCTACGATGAATACGGGGTTGCCGGCGCCGTGGGAGGTGGCGGAAACCATGGTACCTACTTTCAGTACGCCCACGCTCATGGCGTTCACGAGGGGGTTGGTGCCGTAGCAGTCTTCAAAATATACTTCACCGCCCACGGTAGGTACGCCGAAGCAGTTGCCGTAATGGCCGATGCCGTGTACCACGCCTTTGAGGAGGTGCTGGTTCTTTTTATCGTTGATATTGCCGAAGCGCAGGGAGTTGAGGGCCGCGATGGGGCGGGCGCCCATGGTGAAAATATCGCGGTGGATACCTCCTACCCCGGTGGCTGCGCCCTGGAAGGGCTCGAGGGCCGAGGGGTGGTTGTGCGATTCAATTTTGAATACGCAGGCCCAGCCGTCGCCGATATCTACCAGGCCGGCGTTTTCCTCACCAGCTTTCACGAGCAGCCTACCGCCTTCCCGGGGCAGACTTTTCAGCCACACGATGGAGTTCTTATAGCTGCAGTGCTCGCTCCACATCACCGAGTACATGCTCAGTTCGGTGAAGTTGGGGGTACGGCCCAGGATGGATTTTATGCGTTCAAATTCGTCTGCTGTCAGTCCTAACTGTTCGGCGGTTTCAACTGTGGTCGTTTGCATGAATTGAGAAGGTTTATAAAAGAAGATGCAAAACTACATAGATTTCTATCAATTGACAAGACGGAACACGAAAGCCCTTAATACGAATTACAAATTTTTTAATATATCAGTTTGAAGGGCTCAAGCCTCCGAATATTTGGCCGAATTTTAAAAAACACCTGTTTTTTCCGGTGAAATGCAATTTTTTGGTAACATTCTGTCGATTTGCTTGCATTTTAAACCAAACTGGCGTTTTTTTGTATAAAATTTTTCACATCATGCAATCGTTACGCTTTCAAGCGCTGGAAAATCTGACCGGCGTTGACTTCAAAGTAAAGCCTGAGCTGAATGGCAAAATTACCGACGTGTTCGGCAGCAACGTGTTCACGGGTAAAGCCATGCGCGAACACCTCAGCGACGAGGCTTATAAAAGCCTGATGAATTCCATCAAGGGCGGCAATAAGATCGAACGCAAAATGGCAGAACAGATCGCTTCCGGCCTGAAATCCTGGGCTATGAAGAAAGGCGTAACCCACTATACGCACTGGTTCCAGCCGCTGACCGGCACTACTGCCGAAAAACACGACTCCTTCTTTACTATTAAAGGCGACGGTTCTTCCATCGAAACTTTCGACGGAGACGCCCTCGTTCAACAGGAGCCCGACGCTTCCAGCTTCCCCAACGGCGGCATCCGCGCCACCTTCGAAGCACGTGGCTACACTGCCTGGGACCCCTCTTCCCCCGCCTTCATCATCGAGCAAGGCACCGGCAAGACCCTCTGCATCCCCACCATCTTCGTAGCGTACACCGGCGAATCGCTGGATTACAAAGCGCCCCTGCTGAAAGCCCTCTCTACCCTCGATAAAGCTGCGGTAGACGTGTGCAACTACTTCGATAAAAACGTTACCAAAGTTACCGCCACCCTCGGCTGGGAACAGGAATATTTCATGATCGACGAAGGTCTGGCCAACGCCCGTCCCGACCTGCTGCTCACCGGCCGCACCGTAGTAGGCCACGCGCCCGCTAAAGGCCAGCAGCTGGAAGATCACTACTTCGGCGCCATCCCCGAGCGTGTATACGCTTACATGCGCGATTTCGAAGAAGAATCCTACAAACTGGGCATCCCCCTGCGTACCCGTCACAACGAAGTGGCGCCCGCACAGTTCGAGTGCGCTCCCATCTTCGAAGAAGTGAACATCGCAGTAGACCATAACTCCCTGCTGATGGACGTGATGAGCAAAGTGGCCAAACGCCATAAACTGAAAGTGCTCTTCCACGAAAAACCCTTCGCAGGCATCAACGGCTCCGGTAAGCACAATAACTGGTCGCTCGCTACAGACACCGGCGTGAACCTGCTGGCTCCCGGCAAAACGCCGAAAACCAACCTGATGTTCCTCACGTTCTTCGTGAACACCATCAAAGCGGTTCATGACTACGCCGATCTGCTCCGCGCTTCCATCGCCACTCCGAGCAACGACTTCCGCCTGGGCGCCAACGAAGCTCCCCCGGCCATCATCTCCGTTTTCACCGGTAAATACCTCTTCGAAGTACTGCAGGAAGTTAAATCCCGCGTGAACAACAAGTTCGACGAGCAGGACGAAGCCATCCTCAAACTGGACCTTCACCGTCACATCCCTGAGCTAATGCTCGACAACACCGACCGTAACCGTACCTCTCCGTTCGCGTTCACCGGTAACAAATTCGAGTTCCGCGCCGTAGGTTCCACCGCCAACTGCGCTTCCGCTATGACCGTTCTCAACACCATCATGGCGAAAACACTGACCGAATTCAAGAAGGAAGTTGACGCGCTGATCGAAAAAGGCGAAAAGAAAGAGATCGCCATCATGCAAACCCTCCGCAAATACATCGTTGATTCCGAGAAGATCCTCTTCGAAGGCGACGGTTACAGCGAAGACTGGGCAAAAGAAGCGGAAAAACGTGGCCTCGCCAACGTAAAAACCACGCCGAAAGCCCTCGATGCATTCGTAACTCCGAAAGCGACCAAACTCTTCACCGAAATGGGCGTTTACAACGAGAAAGAACTCCACGCTCGTCATGAAATCCTCCTGGAAGATTACGTGAAGAAAGTGCAGATCGAAGCCCGCGTGATCGGTGACCTCGCCACCAACCACATCCTCCCCGCAGCCGTGAATTATCAGAACACGCTGCTGAACAACATCAAAGGACTGAAAGACGCAGGTTTCGGCGACGACGCTTCCAAAGCGCAACGCCAGATCGCGACCAAGATATCTGAACACATCAATGTCATCAGCGAAAACGTGCAGGCCATGATCGAAGCACGCAAAGTAGCCAACAAGCTCGAAGACAGCCGTCAGAAAGCCATCGACTACTGCGAAAAGATCAAGGAACCGTTCTTCGACACCATCCGTTACCACTCCGACAAACTGGAGTTCCTGGTGGATGACAAGATTTGGGGTCTTCCCAAATACAGAGAGCTGCTTTTCTTGCGATAAAAACCGTAAGATTGTTTTGGTGTATGATGGCCCCCGGTATTCACCGGGGGTTTATCTTTTTCAGGGAATGCCATCCAACGTAAAATCCTTCCGAAATCCTCGTATGAATGATTATATTGGATAAAATTCGCAAACCCGTATGATAAGAACCCTGCACCTGTTGCTACTCGTTTGCCTGCCCCTATCCCTTTTCTCCCAGCAGTCAGACAAATCGATGAAAATCCAATCCCGAAAAGAGCCGCCGCCCTTCGGGCCGCTCCGCTTCCGCGAGGATTCTGTCACCATTATCGGCGAATACAAAAACTTTACATCCGGCCAGCCGTTCACCGTTATCTATACGAACTGGATCACCAGGGAACAGGTTACCTATTCCACGCCGATCAGCGCTTCCGGGAAATTCAGGCTCACGTTCCCCCTTCCGGCGGAAAGCTCCATCCTCCTCGATTGGGGACGTGCTTACCTGGGCACTGTAGGCATACCCGGCGAAACGATATACCTCTTCGCCGATGCGAAATCCTTTTCCGAAAAAGCCCCGGAAGATTCAGCAGGCATCGTGGCGCGGGCAGATAAGCCCGCCGTGCGTTACGAAGGACAAAACGCCCGGATGCACAACGAGATCCACCGCTATTTCCAGGTTTCGAAGCTGCTGCGGCTGCCGAATTACGGGGATTTTGATTGGGGGAAACAATTCAAAAGCATGGCGGAATATGCTGATACCATGGCCGGACTGTACCGCGTCAAAATGCGTTATTTCGAAGCGTATGCCCAAAAGCACAAGCTCGAAACCCGCACCCGGCAATTCATTGAAGCCCGCATCCGGTACGACATCGGGTCGCGGCTGACGCAGCAGTATTTCATGATGCCCGGCAAAGACAAATACAAAACCGATAATTCGTTTTTTGAAACCATCGATACCATCGCCAGCCAGCGCTTCGGCACCGGCTACCTGTCTGACGATTACCTGGTCGTGATCGACAACATCCGCAGCCATACCGAATCCAAAGCCTGGGCGCTGAACCTGAAAGCCGATTCGCTGTACGAAGAACGGTACCGGCATCCGATAGAAAAAATCCTGACGGATGCCTGGAAAGTGTCCGGAAAATTCAGCCAGGGCCAGGTTTACAGCGACAGCATGCTGGCGGATGTGCGTAGGAAAGTAACCGATACTTTCCTGCTGAACCGGCTGTACCGTCAAAACGATTCGCTCAAAGCCCTCAATGCCAACGATGCGCTGGTGGCCGGTACGCGCTTCGTCACCGAATTCCCCGACCTGAAAACGGCGGAAGAGATTTTCAGGCATATCACCGAGCCGTACAAAGGCAAAGTGATCTACCTCGATATCTGGGGCACCTGGTGCGCTCCCTGCCGCAAAATGATGGGCTTCATGCCCGATATCAAAAAGAAGTACGAGGATAAAGACGTCGTTTTCCTGTACCTCGCCAATCATTCCCCGGAAGCCGCGTGGAAAAACGCGATCAGGCAGTACCATATCACCGGTACCAGCGTCGTCCACTACCGCATGCCGGATATGATGCAGCAAGCTTTTGAAAGACAATACCTTTCGGGCGGATATCCCAGCTATTTACTCATCGACAAAACAGGAAAACTGGTCACCAAACAGGCGCCCTGGCCCTGGGCCCCGGATGCGCTGTACGAAGCCATCGATAAACTTTTATAAGGAAATACATCCACTCAAATCCTCCGGAAAATAAAACTACGAAATTTTCGTAACAATCTACGATAATTTCGTAGAAAGGTGTAAATTGGATGAAATTCCACCTGTATGAATAAATTCCTTTTTGCGATTTGGCTGATCGGATGCGGGTTTCAGGGTTATGCGCAGCCTGCCGGAACGGATACCGCGGCTTTTGGGCCTTTACGGTTCCGGGAAGATTCCATCACCATTATCGGCACGTATAAAAACTTCCGGTTTTCGCCGGGGTCGTATTTCAAAGTTTCTTACCAGGATTGGGTCACCGCCCGTGAGGTGACCTTTTCCGCCCCTATCGACGAGGCTGGCAAATTCCGGATCCGGTTCCCTCTGCCGGTGGAAACACAGTTATTTATCGATTATGACCGGTTGTATGAAGTCAATCTGGGCATTCCGGGTGAAACGGTTTACCTCCAGGCCGATATGAACAACTACCAGGTGCCCGACAGCATCGGCGGCTCTTACCGGAAAAGTGTGGCCTGGCTCGGAAAATGGTCTGCCGCGCAATATAAAGGCACACATGCGAAAATGCACAACGAGATCCTCGCCTGGCACAGGCACCAGGCCAGGCTTGTATTGCCCGACTATCCCGATGGAACCTGGGAACCGCAATTCCCTTCCACACAGGCTTACCTGGATACCATGGCCGGGATTTTCCGGGGAAATATGAAGGATTTCAGCAGCTACGCAAAGTCGCGCAAGCTGGAAAGCCGCACCCGGCAATACATTGAAGCTAACATCCGGTATGATGCCGCGTATGCGCTCACGCAAAGTTATTATTCGATCGCACGGTCAGATAAACAGGCGGTTTTTCCCGCATATTTCACGACCACCGACACGATCGCCTCCCTCCGCCACGGAGCCCCTTACCTGACCCGCAACTACATCGTAGTGCTGCGCGACATCCGCGGCCACAGCCAATCGCACGCCAGAAAACTGAAGCTGGACCCCGATTCTGCTTACCGCGCGTGGGTCCGCCATCCCATCGAATACGATTTAACCACCACATGGCTCGCCTCGCAGGCTTTCAAGGCAGGAAAAACGCTGGACGAAACCGCACTTTCAACACTGCGATCGCAGGTAAAAGAGCCGTTCCTTTTGCAGAAGGTCACGGAGCGGAACGAGGCGCAGAAGGCTATCGAGGCCAATGAAAAGCTGCTTGCCGGCACCCGGCTTATCACCGAATTCCCCCACCTCAAATCGGCAGAAGAGATTTTCCAGCACATCACTTCGCCATATCGCGGCAAAGTGATCTATCTCGATGTATGGGGCACCTGGTGCGGCCCTTGCATCGAAATGTTCCAGTACATGCCCGCCATTAAAAAGCAATATGCCGAAAAGGACGTCGTATTCATATACCTCGCCAACCATACGCCCGAAACAGCCTGGAAGAATGCCATCAAACTGCACGGGATCACGGGCGCCAACGTGGTGCATTACCGGATGCCGGAAACCATGCAGGCGATGTTCGAGAAAGGATACCAATTACGGACTTTCCCGAGTTTTCTGCTCATCGACCGGGATGGCAAACTGGTGACCGGCCGCGCACCCTGGCCCCGGCATACGGAGAACCTCCACGCGGCCATTAACAAACTTTTATGAGTGCGCGGTTAAACCTGTGTTCTTTACAACGGTCTATGTAAGAAATTAATCGCCATGATGAAACAAATTGTATGGATGGTGCTACTGACCGGAAGCGTTTCCCTGGCCAATGCCCAGGAGAAGCCTGCCGCCAAAGCAGACCTGAAACTCACTGAACAGCAGACCACAAAAATCCGTGATATCAACAAATCGTATATGGACGGATTGAAGGACCTGCGAAGCAATCAATCGCTCAGCAAGGAAGACCGTAAATCCAAATCCGACGCCCTGCGCACCACCCGCCAGGACCAGATCAAAACCGTACTTGACAAAGAACAGTTCGCCAAATGGGAGAATAACCAAAAACTCCTTGCCGACCGTAAAGGCCGCCATCATGGCAAATTCGGGAAAGACGGAAAGTTCGGCCAGGAAGGCAAAGACGGTAAAATGGCCCGCCGCCATCACGATCGCAGCCAGGAAGCCGTAAAAGCGCTGGGCCTCAGCGAAAAACAAGGCGCCGACCTGAAAGCCATCAACAAGGAATACATGGACAAAGCCATGGCCCTTAAAGATGCCGACAAAACCGAGCGCAGGGACAAAATCAAATCCCTCCACAACGAACGCCTCGAGAAAGTGAAACTCGCCCTCGGCGACGAAAAATTCACCCAATACAAAGAATGGCGTGAAAAAGAAAGAATGCAACACAGATCCGGTATGCGCAAAGGAAGGCATGATGAAAAGGAAAGCAGCCACTCCCGCAGCCGAAAAATTATAAACTGCCCGTCCACGGTTCAGGACAGCAATTTAGTGTCAATCAATTCGTCTGAGAACGTTTTAAGGTTTAATGCGACAGGCCGTCCGAAAGGATGGCCTTGTTGTTTTTAGGCTTACATTTACCGGGCATCAAACTTTCCGACATGCAAACGAAAGTAATACCCGTTCTGCGCATCTTCGACCTCGCCAAAATGCGGGAGTTTTATATCGACTGGCTGGGGTTCACTGATAGACTGGGAGCACCGGTTCGACGCGGATGCGCCGGTTTATATGCAGGTTACGCGGGGCGATGTTACCCTGCATCTTTCGGAACATCATGGCGATGCGTGTCCCGGCGCGAAGGTGTTCATCGAAACGCAGGGCGTGCGGGAGCTTCATGCCGAACTGACGGAGAAGCGGTATAAATACAACCATCCCGGGCTGGAGGAGGCGTTCTACGGTGCCTGGGAAGTTACCCTGCACGACCCTTTCGGCAACCGGCTCGTGTATGTGGAGCGGTTCCAGTGAATAGTACACCAATATCAACTTTCCAAGTAACAAACTTTTCCGGCCTGAATTTGCGATTCTACGAACTTTTCGTAGTTTGGAAGAAATATTATCCCGGATGATCCGATTTGCTTTCACGTTAACCGCGCTGCTGCTGGGGTTTGCTACCTACGCCCAGCACGAAAAACCCGCGAAAATTTCTTCCGCTTCGCTGCAGGAAGGGTTTGGCCCGCTTCGGCTTGGTAACGATTCCATTACCATTATCGGTAAATACTTGAATTACCAACCGAAAAAGGGGGATGAATTCAGCGTTTCGGTATACGATTTCCTCAGCACCCGGCAAATGGAATTTAAGGCGGCGATCGATGCGAACGGACAGTTCTCAATAAAAGTACCGGCGCAGGCGCCTTGCGATATTTTTCTCGACTGGGGCGTAACCTGGCAACGTACCATCGGCGTCCCCGGCGAAACCATTTACTATACGGCAGACCCTTCCGAATATAATGATTTGAATTGGGAGGATCCTTCCTTTTTCAACCGGAAGTTCTCCACCCGCTTCCAGGGCACCAACAGCCGCCTGCACATGGAAATCCTGGCATTCAACAACGCCTATGACGGCTGGTTCGACAACAGTTATCATTCCTGGAGCGACGAAAATCTGCCCGACCTCGCTTACCGGGATAAAGTCGTCCATAAAAAGCTGCTGCCCGAGTGGGCGTTTCTCCAGTCCTGGATCAAACAGCACCGACCGGAAAAGCGGACCATTCAGTACCTGGAGGCCCGGGTGTTATGCCAAACCAACTACATGCTGATGCAATACCTCTACAAACTGGATAAGCTGAAGCAAAGGCAGTTCAGCCCGGGCTACCTGGCTACGGTGGATTCCATCCGGAATGTGCTCCCGCAGCTTGGTTATCTTTCCCGTGATTACCAGGTCGTTATCCGCGATATGGCCACCTATGGCAGTTTGGTGACCGGATGGAACCGCCCCCAGGCGGCAGATTCCGTTTACAACACTTTGAAACCATTGGATATTGAGCGGGAACTGCGTCTTGCCCGGGAAATTACCGCACAATACAGCAGCACCAGCAGTCCTTTGCCTGAAGCGGATTTCCAGCGGGGCTTAGCGGCATTGAAAGATCCCTTTGTGCGGGAAGCCATTCAAAAGCGCCAGCAATACTTCAAAGACCTGGACGCCAGGATGGATGCGGAGATGCAGCTCACCGGCCTGTTCAGCGATACCACGGGCCTCGGTCAGCTCACGACCACCGAAGCCGTCTATCGCCACATTACAGCGCCTTACAAGGGAAAAGTCATTTACCTCGATGTGTGGGGCACCTGGTGTGCGCCTTGCCGCGACGAAATGCAATTCGCGGGCGAACTGAAGAAACGGCTGGAAGGAAAAGATGTGGCGTTCATCTACCTCGCCAACAATTCCGCGGAAAAGTCCTGGAGAAATTTCATCAAAGACCGGAAGTTGTACGGCAAATCCACATTCCATTACAATCTGCCCAGGGCGCAGCAGCAATTGTTCGAAAAACAGTACCTCAAAGGCGGATATCCCACTTTCATCCTCATCGACAAAAGCGGGAAATTCGTGACCAACACTGCACCGAGGCCCAGCAATACGGACGAAGCCGTGAAAGCGATCGAAGCCTTGTTGTGAACCGATAAGTCACTTTCAACTAGCCGGACCATAACAGGTGATTGATTCGTAACGGATTCGCGGTGGTTCATCCCATTTCGGAAAAGTGCGTTGCCCGGTGGAGTAAATTCGTTCCATTACCGATCGAACGAATTATGGCGGCCGCCAGTTCCCTGGCGGGCCCAAGCAATTTCACTGGCAACGATAGTGTTGCGTGTTAATCAAACTGTCATTACAAATAATTCTGGCGGACTGCTTTTGCGGTCCGCTTTTTTATTGCCGGGGTCTGTAAAAGGGAACGGCTCGCGCAGATGCGGATTACTTTTGCGGGTCAATTTTTATTGCCGGGGTCTGTAAGGGGAAACAACTCACGCAGATGCGGACTGCTTTTGCGGTCCGCTTTTTTTATTGCCGGGGTCTGTAGAAGGGAAACGGCTCGCGCAGGTAAAACCAGCGCACGAAGATGAGCAGATAAACGGCCCAAAGCCAGGCAACGACGATCATGCAAATGGGAAACATAGGCGGGGCAAGGGATGTTAAAAAAGCAGGGCCGCTCTACTGGAGCGGCCCTGGGCAATATTTTCAAATAAAACTATTGCAGTTTGAAGGTTTCGGTGAACTTGGTGGTAAAGTTGCCTTTACGGAAGTTCTCGTCCTGCATGAGTTGCTGATGGAAGGGGATGGTGGTTTTCACACCTTCGATCACGAATTCGGACAGGGCGCGTTCCATCGTGTTGATGGCTTCTTCGCGGGTTTGTGCAACGGCGATCACCTTGGCTACCATGGAATCGTAGTACGGAGGGATCACATAACCGGCGTAGATGTGTGAATCCACGCGCACGCCGTGGCCTCCGGGAGTGTGGAGGACGGTGATTTTGCCCGGTGAAGGACGGAAATCGTTATGCGGATCTTCCGCGTTGATGCGGCACTCGATGGCGTGCATCTGCGGCGTATAGTTCTTCCCGGAAATGGGGATACCGGCGGCGATCTTGATCTGTTCCTTAATGAGGTCGAAATTGATCACTTCTTCGGTTACGCCGTGCTCCACCTGGATACGGGTATTCATTTCCATGAAGTAGAAATTACGGTGCTTGTCTACCAGGAACTCGATGGTGCCTACGCTTTCGTAATTGATGGCGGAAGCTGCTTTGATGGCGGCTTCACCCATTTTCTCACGCAGTTCGGGCGTCATGAAGGGTGAGGGAGATTCTTCCACCAGTTTCTGGTGACGGCGCTGGATGGAGCAGTCGCGCTCGGAGAGGTGGCATACTTTGCCGTATTGGTCGCCGGCAACCTGGATTTCGATGTGACGGGGCTCTTCCACGAATTTCTCCATGTAGATGCCATCGTTACTGAAAGCGGCGCGGGCTTCATTTTTGGCCATGTTGTAGGCGTTCTCCACTTCACTTTCGTCCCAAACCACGCGCATACCTTTACCACCACCGCCTGCGGTGGCTTTGAGGATGACGGGCAGGCCCATTTCCTTCGCCAGTTTCTGGGCTTCTTCCACGCTTTCGAGGAGGCCTTCGGAACCGGGGATTACCGGAACACCGGCGGCGATCATGGTTTCCTTGGCGGTCATCTTGTCGCCCATTCTGCGGATCATTTCCGGAGTGGGCCCGATGAACTTGATACCGTGCTCACCGCAGATCTCTGCGAAGCGGGCGTTTTCGGCGAGGAATCCGTAACCGGGATGGATGGCGTCTGCGTTGGTGATCTCGGCAGCAGCCATCAGGTGAGGGATATTCAGGTAAGAATCGCTGCTTTGCGGCTTTCCGATACACACGGCTTCGTCGGCGAAACGGACATGAAGGCTGTCTTTATCCGCCGTTGAATAAACTGCCACTGTCCTGATCCCCATTTCCTTACAGGTACGGATGATGCGCAGGGCAATCTCGCCACGGTTGGCGATCAATATCTTTTTGAACATGTTACGCAAATAGTGTTATAAAAAACGGCAAAAGGAAAAGGTTGCAAGCAAACTTACAACCTTCAACCGTTATGGAATGATTTACGGTTCTACAAGGAACAGCGGCTGGTCGTACTCAACCGGGGAAGCATCCTCCACCAGTACTTTCACGATCTTACCGCTCACTTCGCTTTCGATTTCATTGAACAGTTTCATGGCTTCGATGATGCAAACTACTTTGCCGGATGCCACTTCGTCGCCCACGTTCACGAAAGACGGTTTGCCCGGTCCTGCGCTGCGGTAGAAAGTACCGATCATGGGAGATTTGATGGTGATGAGGTTGCTGGCGGCGGGAGCTCCAGCGGGGGCCGCAGGTGCGGCGGCAGCGGGTGCAGCGGCGGCGGCTACGGGCTGGGGAGCCGCTATTACCGGTTGAACCGCGGTTACGGCCGGTACGGTAACGATCTGCTGTACTTCTTGCTCTTTCTGCTTTATCGTAATCTTAAACTGGTCCTGCTCAATGCTCAGTTCGCTGATATTTGACTTGTTGATCATTTTAATCAGCTCCTGAATCTGTTTAAAGTCCATGTAGACAGTTTTTGGTTTTAGTAATTTTGCTGTTCGCGAAAATGATGAATATGAGATGGTATATGGCTATTCTTTTACGCGCTCGATGTATTCACCGGTTTTGGTGTTAATGCGGATCAGCTCGCCTTCGTTCACGAACAGGGGCACCATGATGGTAGCGCCGCCTTCAACGGTAGCAGGCTTCAGGGTGCGGGTAGCGGTATCGCCCTTCATGCCGGGCTCGGAATAGGTCACTTTCAGGACGATCTTGTCGGGCAATTCCACGGCCATGGGCAGTTCGGTCTCCGTGTTAATGGCGATCGCCACCTCGTCCCCGTCTTTGAGGAACTGGGGCGCGTCGATCATCTGCTCATTCACTACGATCTGCTCAAAAGTTTCTTTATCCATGAAATTGTACCCGCTTTCGTCCTGGTACAGAAACTGGTATGCTTTTTTCTCCACACGTACCGGATAGATGGTATCGCCGGAGTTCCAGGTGTGCTCGATAGAACGGCTATTGTCAACCCCCTTCAATTTGGCCCATACCTTGGCGGCTGCACGGGCGGTTTTATTCTGACCAAACTCTACAACAGAATATAAGCTGTTATCCAGCTTAATGATTAATCCTGTTCTGATATCTGCGGTGGTAGCCATAAAAGGTCAAAGATTTAAAGTTAAAAATTTACATTAAGGATTGCAAAAGTAAAAATTTTAGAATATGAACAAACAATTCTTGCCGGATTTCCCACAAAAGCGGTATAGATTTGACGGCGAACCGCTTGTGCGGATGATTACTTTAACAATAAAACAAATATAAAGATGCGTACATGGTTATTCGTGCTTTTATGCCTCCCGACCCTGTTGAAGGCCCAATCCGGGCATAATCATGCTCATGAAAAACAACCGGGCGCCCCGCTCCCCCTTTCAAACAGTACAATTTCATCGCGCCTTTCCAGCTGACGGCCTATACCGGCCAGGTTTTCACCAAGAACGACATCCCCAAGGGCAGGCCGACCATGGTTTTCCTCTTCAGCGTGGAATGCGACCATTGTGCGCATATGACGGAAGACATTCTCCGGAACATCGACAAATTCAAAAAATCGAACATCCTCATGGTAACGCCTTTCAAACTCGAAAGGATGAAGGCCTGGTACGACCAATACAAGATCGGGAATTACCCCAATATCATCATGGCGGCAGAGCCTACACGGCAGATCGTATATTACTATGACCTGCACAACTTTCCCGGTGTTTACCTCTACAACAGGAAAGGCCAGCTGGAAGCGGATTACGAAGGTACGGTTAAACTGGACACCGTGTTAAAGCATTTGTAAATTTTCCGGAAGGGCCGCCGAAAGGGGAAATTTTAGCAGTTTCCTCCGAAATTACGGTTCCGATATCCTATTTTTGTTACCCAATTAATTCTTCACCTTTTTAAAATATTCAGATACGATGAAAGTAACTGTTGTAGGAGCTGGAAATGTGGGCGCAACATGCGCTAACGTGCTGGCCCACAGAGATTTCCTGCAGGAAGTAGTTTTGCTGGACATCAAGGAAGGAACCGCAGAAGGCAAGGCACTCGACACCTGGCAGCAAGCGCCGATCGATTACTACAGCACCAAAGTGACCGGCGTTACCAACGACTATGCTAAAACCGCCAACAGCGACGTGGTAGTGATCACCTCCGGCCTCCCCCGCAAACCGGGCATGAGCCGCGACGACCTGATTTCCACCAACGCCAATATCGTTAAATCTGTTACCGAGAATATCGCCAAACATTCTCCCGACGCCATCATCGTTGTGGTTTCCAACCCGCTGGACGTTATGACGTACTGCGCGTTCCTCACCGCGAAGAAAGACAGCTCCAAAGTGTTCGGCATGGCAGGTATCCTCGATACCGCCCGCTACCGCGCTTTCCTGGCAGACGAGCTCGGCTGCTCCCCGAAAGACATCCAGGCCATCCTCATGGGCGGTCATGGAGACACCATGGTGCCCCTCCCCCGCTACACCACCGTTGCCGGTATCCCCGTTACGGAACTGATCGCCAACGATAAACTGGAAGCGATCATCCAACGCACCAAAGTAGGCGGCGGCGAAATCGTGAACCTGCTCGGCACTTCCGCCTGGTACGCTCCCGGCGCAGCTGCAGCTCAAATGGTAGAAGCCATCCTGAAAGATGAAAAACGCATCTTCCCCGTTTGCGCTTGGCTCACCGGCGAATACGGCCTGAAAGACATCTACCTCGGCGTGCCCGTAGTACTCGGCAAGAAAGGTATCGAGAAAATCATCGAACTGGACCTGAACGAGGGCGAAAAAGAACTCCTCAACACTTCCGCCAAACACGTGAAAGAAGTGATGGACGTACTCGACAACATGAAAACTCCTGCCTAACCAAGGCGCAATATCTTCCGGAAAGCACCTGGCAACAGGTGCTTTCCTTTTTCCATTCAGCCCCGCCCGTTCATATCATTGATTATCGTACCTTTGGCCCGGGCTATATCAACTAAAATCATCACCGGCCCCCAAAACCATATCATGAGCAGGCTCCTGATTGCCATACTGTTATGCTCTTCGTTGGCCTCGATTGCACAAAGCCCGGTCTGGAAAGCGGACCGCGAAAGATCGTCTGTGTCCTTTTCCGTCACCCATCTCATGATCTCCAAAGTGGAAGGCCACTTCCGGGAATTCGACGGCGAAATCTCCGCCGCAAAACCCGACTTCACCGACGCCTCCATCAAATTCGATGTAGACGCTTTCAGCATCACAACGGGAGACGATAAGCGCGACAACCATCTCAAATCGAGCGATTTCCTCCATGCAGAACAATTCCCCAAACTGTCTTTCCGCAGCACCGCCTTCCGCCGCATCACCGAAGGCAGATACCAGCTGGAAGGAGACCTCACCATCCGCGACGTCACCCGCCGCGTCAAATTCAACGTCGCCTACGGCGGCACCACCACCGAAGGCAACCGGCAAAGAGCCACTTTCAAAGCCACTACGTATATCAACCGGTTCGATTATAATTTACAGTGGGACAAACTGACCGAAGCAGGGGGCATGGTAGTAGATAAAATGGTCAGCATCATACTCAAACTCGAGTTCGTAAAATAGTAAAGGGCCGCCACAGGGTCGAGGAAATCTCTGTTTGCCGCCAATCCGTTAATTTGCAAGATATTATTGCCGCATATGTCCAATATCGAAAAATTGATCTCTATCAGGAATTTCACCAGTGAACACCATAAAGGTCTGGTCAGCCTCATCTTCGTAGGCAACTGGATCATCTCCAAACACCAGAACTTTTTCAAGGAGTACGACATCACCATGCAGCAGTTCAACATCCTGCGCATCCTCCGCGGTCAACACCCCAAATCCGCCAGCATCAACACCCTCAAGGAAAGAATGCTCGATAAAATGAGCGACGTTTCCCGCCTCGTGGAACGGCTCCGCAAAGCCGACCTCGTGGAAAGAAAAAGCTGCGAGGCAGACCGCCGCGCCGTAGATGTGAAAATTACCCAGAAAGGCCTGCAACTATTGAAAGAAATCGACGAGAAAATTTTCGTACTGGAAGAAACCCTCAAAACCACGTTGACAGACAAGGAAGTAGCACAACTGAACAAACTGCTCGATAAACTCCTTGGCGCCTACGAATAGCCGTTACTCCTCCACATAATCCAGGTCTTTCCCGAACGTTTCCTCCATGGAATACGCGAACCCGAACGCCAGCACGATGCAGATCACACCCGTGGCCAGGCCGCTCTGGAGGTAACTGAGCCCTGCCGTCTGCAAACCGCCGAACATCAGCGAGATCACCGGCAGCATGCCCCGCGCGTAATTGGGTACCGTAGTAGCCGCCGTGGCGCGGAGGTTGGTACCGAACTGCTCGGCCGCCACCGTTACGAAAATCGCCCAGAAGCCCACGCTGAAACCCATGACGCCGCAAACCGTGTAGAACAGTTGCACGCTGGCGCCGTACAGGTTGAAATACAGCACCACGCTGATCAATACGAGGGTATAAAAAATATACAGCACCTTTTTCCGGCTGCGCATGATTTGACTGAGGTACCCGCTGGCCAGGTCGCCGAACGTCAGCGCGGCGTAACAGATCATAATGGCCTTACCGGGGTTGATAGGCCCCTGCACGCCCATTTTCTCCGCAAACGCGTTGGAGAACGTCATGAGGATGCCCACCACGTACCAGGTCGGCAGCCCGATCATGATACATTTCAGGTAACGGAAGAACCGCTCCTTGCTGGTGAAGAATTTGAAATAATTGCCGCGGCTCACACTGCTTTGTTTGATATTGTTGAACATCCCCGACTCTACTACGCTGATGCGCAGGATGAGGAGCGCCAGGCCCAGGCCACCGCCGATGTAATAGCAGATCCGCCAGTTATCGCCGAAATATTCCGACACGAAATAAGCCGCCACGGCCCCGGAGATGCCCACACTCGCCACGATCATCGTGCCGATGCCCCGCTTTTCCTTCGGCAGCACTTCCGACACGAGGGTGATCCCCGCGCCCAGCTCGCCCGCCAGGCCAAGCCCCGCGATGAACCGCCAAACCATATACCAGAAAATGGCATTTTCTCCCCCTATCATCCCGTTGGCAACATTCGCCACGGAATAAAGCAGGATCGATCCGAAAAGTACAGAAAGCCGGCCGCGCTTATCGCCCAGCACGCCCCAGATAATACCGCCGATCAGCATCCCGATCATCTGGATATTGATCAGCCACATGCCCACGGAATCGATTTTGTCGGCCGAAACGCCCAGCGAGGTAAGACTTTTAATACGGATGATGCCAAAAAGCAACAGATCGTAAATATCGACGAAGTAACCCAGGGAAGCCACGATCACGGCGGCGTTCAACAATTTGACGGGTTTGCTGGCGGAATTCATAAAGGACAAGATTTTCGGTTGATACGTGGACTTTATACAAAAAAGAAAGAGACGCAAATTTATTGCGTCTCTCTAAATATCAAAATTTATTATGATTTTATTTCTTCCCGCTTTTCCGGCGTTTCGATCGGATGCCCTTCTTCATCGAAATTGGCGTGGATGCCCGATTTGCCGAAAATCAGCTTGATCGCCACCGGCAGCGTCGTGATCACCACGATGATGACGATGATCCATTCCAGGTGGTCTTTCAGGGTGGGGAAAGCTTTATCGAGGAAGTGGCCGGCCAGCATGAGCGAGAACACCCAAGTGAACGAGCCGATGATGTTCCAGAACATGAATTTTTTCCGTTCCATCCCTACGATCCCTGCGATGATCGGGGCGAATGTGCGGACGATGGGCAGGAAACGGGCCACGAAAATGGCACCGCCACCATATTTGTCATATACTTCCTTCGCCTGCCAGAGGTGTTTTTTCTTGAACAGGAAGGTATCTTTTCTTTTAAACAGGATGGGCCCGGTCTTGCGGCCGAACCAATACCCCACGATATTTCCGAGCACGCCCATGATCGCGATGAGGGTCATCATCACCAGGAGCGGCATATTGAAAAAGCTTTCGGCCAACAGTTCGGCATAAATACCGGCAACAAAAAGCAGGGAATCCCCCGGGAGGAAAAATCCAATAAACAAGCCCGTTTCCGCGAAAATGATCGCGAGAATCAGGTAATATCCTCCGTTTGCAATAATCCACTCAGGGTTAAGAATGTGCTTGAAAAAATCTATGATCTGGTCCATGCTAATGTTTAAAAACTATAGTTAAGCGGCTAAAAATAATCTTTTATATGTCAAGAGGAAGTTAATATTTCCTGAAATAGGCCTTAGGCCTTGGTTTCAGGCGGGAGTTCCTTAAAATCGACCTCTCCTTCCCACTTCCCGATCACGGCGGTGGCCAAACAGTTGCCGATCACGTTTACCGAGGTACGGGCCATGTCCATCAGCTCGTCGATCCCCAAAATGAGGAAAACCGGCCAGGTGGGCAGGTGGAACGAGGCCACGGTGCCGAGGATGATCACCAGGGTGGCGCGGGGAACGCCGGCTACGCCCTTGCTCGTGAGCATGAGCGTAAACACCATGAGGATCTGCTGGGGCCAGGTAAGCGGGGTGCCGGCCGCCTGGGCCACGAACACCGACGCCAGGGCCAGGTACAGGGTGGAACCGTCGAGGTTGAAGCTGTAACCGGTCGGCATCACGAACGCGATGATCTTCCGCGGAACGCCCATTCTTTCCATGGCTTCCATGGCTTTCGGCAGGGCGGATTCCGAGCTGGTGGTGGCAAAGGCGATGGAAACGGGCTCGGAAATTTCCTTGATGAACCGTTTGATGGGCAGGCCGATGATCAGCGCCACCGGTACAAAAACCAGCAGCACGAACGCAATGAGCGCCACATACAGGGTAAGGAGCAGTTTCAAAAGGTTCCCCAGCACATCGAGCCCTCCATGGCCCACGGTATAGGCGATGGCCGCACCCACGCCCACCGGCGCGAAGTACATGACGATGTTGGTGAATTTGAACATGGTCTCGGAAAGACTGCCGCAGAAATCCAGCATGGGCTGGCGCATTTTGTCTTTCACCATGAGCAGCGCGATCCCGAAGATGACGCTGAACACCACGATGGGGAGGATTTCGCCATGATAGATCGATTTGGCGATGTTTTCGGGGAAGATGTGGAGGATGATATCCTGCCAGTTCTGCGGTTTGGTGGCCGGCAGCACTTCATGGCCTGCGGGAGGCTGCGGAACGCCGACGCCCGCCTGCGAAATGTTAATGGCGGCCAGGCCGATGAACAGGGCGATGGTAGTAACGATCTCGAAATAAACGAGTGATTTCCAACCCATACGGCCCACCTGTTTAATATCGGAGTGCCCGGCGATGCCCACCACCAGCGTGGCGAAAAGCAGCGGGGCGATGATGGTTTTGATCAGTTGCAGGAAGACTTTACTGAGCACCTGGAAGTTCACGGCGATGGCCGGCCAGTCGTGCCCCAGTTCTCCGCCCACCAGCATGCTCACGAGGATCCAGGTGGTGAGGGATTTTTTAGCGATGGCAAACCAAACGAATGCCGCAACCGTGATCCAGCGGGTGATCACAAGGATATCCTGCGGAATGGATAACGCAGTGTATATATCAATGACATGCAAGATGGCAACGATCGTTAAAACGATAAATGCGGTGATGCCTGCCTTCCGTTTATTCATCATGAAATAGAGGTGATTTTAGGTTTAGATGCGACAAAAATTGCCCAAAAATAAGGTTCTCGGTCGAAAATTCCCGCAGATGGGCATTACCGCTCGTACATAAAATAAAATATGGGGTTTATCATTAAGACACTATATTTGGCGATCTATAAAACAAATCTAACCGCTAATATCAACCACAACCCTCTATTTGTATGAGTAGACTCTTTGTCAAAAAGCCGCTTGCACAGTTATTCTCGGAAGCTTCCGATTCTGAAAAAGGGCTTAAAAGGTCTTTAACTGCCACCAGCCTCGTCGCACTCGGTATCGGCGCCATCATCGGCGCGGGCCTCTTTTCCCTTACCGGGCTGGCCGCCGCCAACAACGCCGGCCCTGCCGTAACGCTTTCCTTCGTGATCGGCGCCATCGGATGCGCATTCGCCGGCCTTTGCTACGCCGAATTCGCTTCCATGATCCCCATCGCGGGCAGCGCCTACACTTACAGCTACGCCACCATGGGCGAATTCCTCGCCTGGATCATCGGGTGGGACCTCGTGCTCGAATACGCACTCGGTGCCGCCACCGTTTCCATCAGTTGGTCGCAATACCTTGTCAAATTCCTCCATCACTACAATATTCATTTGCCGGCGCAGCTCACCGCCTCGCCGTTCGAAACCGTCACTATGCTCGACGGGTCTACGGTAACCGGTATCATGAACCTTCCTGCAGTCCTGATCATCATCGCGCTGTCGCTCCTGCTGATCCGCGGCACCCGTGAATCTGCCCTGCTGAACGGTTTGCTCGTTGCCCTGAAAGTTGTAGTGGTACTGGTATTCATCGCAGTAGGCTGGGGCCACGTAAACCCTGCCAACTACGATCCCTACATTCCCGCCAACACCGGCGAATTCGGTCACTTCGGCATTTCCGGCCTGTTCCGCGGCGCTGCCGTGGTGTTCTTCGCCTTCATCGGGTTCGATGCGGTGTCTACCGCCGCCCAGGAAGCCAAGAACCCCAAGCGCGACATGCCCATCGGCATCCTCGGCTCCCTCGCCATCTGTACCATATTATATGTACTGTTCGCGCACGTGATGACCGGCCTGGCCAACTATACCGAGTTCAAGGACAGCGCCGCCCCCGTAGCCATCGCCATCGCCAAAACGCCCTACGCCTGGCTGCAACAGGCTATCATCCTGGCCATCCTCGCAGGTTACACTTCCGTGATCCTCGTGATGCTCCTGGGCCAAAGCCGGGTGTTCTATTCCATGTCGCTCGACGGCCTCCTGCCCAAAACCTTCTCGCAGGTACACAAAAAATACCGCACACCGTATAAAGCCAACATCCTGTTCATGGTGTTTACCAGCCTTTTCGGCGCCTTCGTTCCCGTACATATCGTGGGCGAAATGGTGAGCATCGGTACCCTGTTCGCTTTCGTGCTGGTTTGCGTGGGCGTGATCGTGATGCGCAAAACCGATCCTGATGTACCGCGCGCTTTCAAAGTACCCCTGGTACCGGTGGTGCCCATCATCGGCATCATCATCTGCCTGGCGCTCATGGCATCCCTCCCGCTCGATACCTGGCTGCGCCTCGCCGCCTGGATGGGCCTGGGCCTCGTGATCTACTTCGCCTATAGCAAGAATCACAGCAAACTCGGCAACAAACTGTAACCAAACACCCATCATACAAAATCCCGCCAGCCATGGCGGGATTTTTATTTCCGGTAATCCCAGATTTGACGGGAATTTAATATTTTTGCAGCCTCCTTATCACCGGCCTCCGGAGCATAAGGCAAACTCTTTCAAACATTATGGGACGTATTTTTGAAGTAAGAAAAGCGACCATGTTCGCCCGTTGGGACCGCATGGCCAAACAATTTACCCGTATCGGCAAGGAAATCGCCATGGCGGTGAAACAAGGCGGTATGGACCCCGATAACAACCCTGCCCTCCGTCGATGCATCCAGAACGCCAAAGGCGTGAACATGCCGAAAGACCGTGTAGACGCCGCCATCAAGCGCGCGATGGGGAAAGACAAGACTGATTACGAAGAAGTTGTATACGAAGGATATGCCCCTCACGGCGTCGCCGTTATGGTAGACACCGCCACCGATAATACCACCCGTACCGTTGCCAACGTGCGCATGCACTTCAACAAATGCGGCGGCAGCCTTGGGAACAGCGGTTCCGTAGGCTTCATGTTCAACCGCCTCGGTGAATTCAAGATCAAAAACGCCGGCCAGAACCTCGAAGACCTCGAACTGGAACTGATCGATTTCGGCCTGGAAGAAATCGGGGAAGACAGCGAAGGCAACATCATCGTTCGCGCCACCTTCACCGAATTCGGCAATATGTCGAAAGCGCTGGAAGAAAAAGGACTGGAAGTGATCGCCGCCGAATTGAAGCGCATCCCCGCCACCACAGTGGAACTGAACGAGGAACAAGCCAAGGAAGTACTGGAGCTGATCGACCGCCTGGAACAGGACGACGACGTACAGCAGGTATTCCACAACCTGAGATAATCGTACCCACGAAATAACAAAAAGGCCCACCATCTGGCGGGCCTTTTTTATTATCCGGAAACGCCCGTCGGGAGGCGCTTATAGCTCGTTTCGAACGTATCACGGCTGCACAGCGGCCATGCGCATTTTTTCCAGTTAACCCGGATACTGTTATTGAAGCAGGAAATCCTAAGACAACTCCCCTTTTCAGCTATCCGCCGATTACATTTTGCGGTGCCCCGTCCAGGAAAGCTTTTACATTCTCCACCACCTTGTTCATGAGGCGGGAACGCGCTTCGCGGGTGGCCCAGGCGATGTGCGGCGTAACGTAGCAGTTGCGGGCCGTCAACAGCGGATTGTCTGCGGAAGGGGGCTCCACCGATAAAACATCCAGTCCTGCCCCGGCAATTACCCCGTTATTGAGCGCATCGGCAAGTTCCGGCTCGTTGATGAGCGGCCCGCGGCTGGTATTGATCAACATGGCCGAGGGGCGCATCGTGGCCAGCAGCGCCGCATTCACGAAACCTTTGTTGGCCTCGTTGAGCGGACAATGCAGGGAAACGATGTCCGCTTCGCGGAAGCAGATTGCCTGGTCCAGGAAAGTGACACCTTCCATCCGGTCGCGCTCCGGGTGCTTATGGCTCACGATCACGCGCATCCCGAACGCCAGGGCGATACGCGCCACTGCCTGCCCGATCTGCCCGAAACCGATGATAGCCAGCGTTTTCCCGGATAGTTCGGTGAGGGGCATTTTCCAATAGCTGAAATCGGGACTGGCCGCCCAATCGCCGTTCCGGACGCTGCTCGCATGCAAACCCACGCCCTGGCAAAGTTCCAGGATGAGGGAAAAAGTAAGCTGGGCCACGGAAGCCGTGCTGTATGCGGGAACGTTGGAGACGACAATGCCTTTGGCGCGCGCTGCGGCAACGTCTACCACATTATAGCCGGTGGCCATGACGCCGATGTAGCGAAGGGTTGGCAGCTGGTGGATGACGGACGCGGGGATGAGGGATTTATTGGTGAGGAGGATTTCCGCTCCGAGGGCGCGGGCCGCCACATCGGCGGGGGCCGTTCTGTCGTGGACGGTTACGGTGCCGAGGGATTCCAACGCATCCCACGACAGATCTCCGGGCTGTAAAGCATATCCATCCAGTACTACGATTTTCATATGTGCCGGCTTTTTGATGAAGGACTAAAAATAGACAATTCCTCCATCGATCAAAAGCCTGCACGGCAATATGCCCCCTTGAAATAAAACCGTTGCGGCCAGGAATCTGAAGTGAATCCCACACCCAACCAGGAAAGACCGATCGCCCGCCGTTCAACGGGAGAGCACCGGCCCCTCACTGATAAAACCAACATGGAATGGATGTTCGACCTATGCAGACAACCGCAGGCAGATCAACATAACTATTGCGGCCAGGAATCTGAAGGGAATCCCACATTCAACCAGGAAAGACCGATCTCCGCCGTTCAACGGAAGAGAACCGGTCCCTCATTGATAAAACCAACATGGAAAGTAGTTTCGACCTGGGCGGATAAATGCAGGTACATCAACATAACCGGGCAATTAAAAAATCCGCACAAATCAAGAAGGTGGTTAACAAACAACATCACCCTTTTATAAATCATGGGAAACCCATAAAAAATCCTTGGTACAGGAACATTCCATTTGGGCTTGTATGAACAGCAGGCCTCGTGCGTGCATTCGCGCTGGAATGCATCTGTCGATCCCAATTCCCGTTGTGCCACTATCAACGGGCGCAACCGTCAGTATCCGGATCCGCAGGTACAATTTGTTCCATCGTACGGGCAGAAAAAATCCAGCTCCCGGCTCACCTGGCCTTGCAGCTTACCTCATGCGAAAACTCATACTTAACAGGGAAAAAATTCGCATGGGAAGCGAAGCCTCATGTCAACCAGTCCATCATTTAAAAGGAGAAAAACGAGATCGTACAGCTGTGACGAAATTCACGCATCATCGCAACAGCGTCACTTTATGGAATTGATTGTTCAATTTGTCGACCACGAAATTTCCATAGATCGACCGGTAAGTACCATAACAAAGTTTCCCCCTACTTCCATATTATGTTCCTTACCCAGCGGGTGAAGCCCCTCTATCAGCCCCACGAACCGCATTCTTTGCAATTGGCCACCACAGCGGCATTTGATTTCAGAAAGCCTCTTGTGAGAGTGTACGATCGTACTGCATCTGATACATCTTGCTTCCATAATTCAGTTACGTTTTAATAAATTTTGGTTGTTGTCCCCTAACGCATGGATAGATGTTCTTTTGATATAAAGAGGTTAACAAAGCGCACACGCGTTTGTATAGACTAAAGAGGAGAAAAATGTAGCAGAGGGTTAAAAAAAGAGAAAACCTGCACCTGTTTTTTCCGGGTGGTTAATCCGGCGATCATAGGAAATGGTTAAAAATCTTTTAAAAAACCAGGCCAGGTCCGCACAGAAAAATTCAGAGGATATGGGTAAACAATCTTTTCGATCTGGCGCCTGGGTAACCCCACTGGAATGAAAACTGAAAGAAGGCCGCCCCTTTCAGAACGGCCCCCGTTTTCAGCCTATTTGAACCGTCTAAGCAATTTTCATTTTGATTATGCCTGCAATTTATCTCATTCCATTAACCAATGAATAGCAACGGGAGAATGAACAGACAATGAACATTACGAAAGACAATGAACATACAATTGGCTGATAATAAATATGTTATAGATTAAAATGAATAACTTTTCTTGAAGAGCAACCACTGTGCTTGCGCCACCGCAGGGTTCCTGGGGTCACTGTTAACAATCAATAAATAACCCGCCAACCGGCTCAACTGCCAGTCTTCCGACATTTCCCCGCCCTGCCAGCAATAAATCCGCCGGAAATTCAACGTCACCGGCATCCGCAACGCCGCACAGGCCTGCATCGCACGTTCCAGCGCCATCCGCAGCCCCTCCCGCGTATACCCCAGCATCTCCAGCAACTCGCTCGCATAAAAATCAGGCACCGCCTCCGACTCCGCCCGGTGCTGCTGCTCGAGGATTTCTTCCAGGTAATCGATCGTTTGTAACATAAGCTTCCATTTTTCGTGATTTACTGATCCCGGTTCGCCAATTTCCGGAACATCGCCTTCTCTTCATCCGTAAGATTTTGCGGCACCGTGATCCTGATCCGCACATAAAAATCCCCCGGCTCCCCATTCCCTCCTTCCGCAACAGGCATCCCCTTCCCTTTCAACCTGAACATCCGCCCGCTATCCGTCCCCTCCGGGATCGTCAACTGCAACGCACTTCCCGGCACCGGCACCTGCACCTTCCCGCCCAAAATCGCCGTATACACGTCCACCGGCACTTCCAGGTACACATCCTTCCCCTTCAACTCAAATCCCGCTCCGGGCACAACACTCACCTCTATCAACAAATCTCCCGCCTCACCTCCGTTCAAACCCGGACTCCCCTTGCCTTTCAGCCGCAACACCTGTCCATCCGCCGTACCCTTCTTTATCTTCAGATTCAACTTTTGCCCGTTCACATTGATCTGCCGCGTAGCGCCCGTGTAGACGTCTTCGATACTCACGTCCATCGTAGCATGCAAATCCCCGCCACGCCGCGTGCGCGAACGCCCCTGCTGCGCGCGGCTGCGGAACCCGCCGCCGAACAGGTGCTCGAAGAAATCGGAAAACTGCCCGCCTTCCCCGAACATATCCTCAGCGTTGTACTGCTGTCCGCCGCCCTGCTGCTGCTGCTGCGCCCGCCAGCGGTTCCAATCGAAATCGCCCTGCTGCGCGCCGGCCTGTTCATAATACTTCCAGTTCTCGCCGAACTCGTCGTACTTTTTCCGCTTCTCCGCGTCGCCCAACACTTCATATGCCTCGTTCAATTCCTTGAACTTCTCTTCCGCGAGCTTGTCGTCGGGATTTTTGTCCGGATGATACTTGACCGCCAGTTTGCGATAAGCCTTCTTGATCTCGTCGGCACTCGCCTTTTTATCTACGCCCAGTATCTTGTAATAATCTTTATAGTCCATATTTCCAGTATAACAATTTGTGCGCCGGCCTTGTTTGGCCCCGCTGTCCATAAAAAATGCCCCCTGCGCATACAGGGGGCACGTACCTTCACGGCATATCGTTGCAGGTCCGTTATTCCCTGATCATTTCCATAACTACTTTCACCACATCTTCCACGTTGGGCTTGGAGAAGTAATCGCCGTCGGAACCGTAAGCCGGGCGGTGCGCCTGGGCAGACAGGGTGCGGGGCGCCACGTCGAGCCAACGGTAACCGCCCTGCAGCTCCATCACTTGCTGGAACATGTAAGCGGTGCCGCCGCCGGGAACGTCTTCGTCCACGAAAAGGATGCGGTTGGTCTTTTTCAGCGAATCCAGGATGGAGTGGCTGGTATCGAAAGGCAGGAGCGTTTGCACATCGATCAGTTCGCAGGAAACACCAAGCCCGGAAAGGGTTTGGATGGCTTCCTCGATGATGCGCAGCGTGCTGCCGTAAGAAACGATGGTAATGTCGGTACCCTCATGCAGGATTTCCGGAACGCCCATGGGCACCGTGAAATCTACGAGGTTCTCCGGCATGCGCTCTTTCAGGCGGTAACCGTTGAGCGATTCGATGACGATCCCCGGTTCGTGGGCGCGGAGGAGCGTGTTGTACATCCCTGCCGCCTGCACCATGTTGCGGGGCACGCACACGTAGAAACCGCGCAGGGAGTTGATGATCATTCCCATGGGGCTGCCCGAGTGCCAGATCCCTTCCAGCCGGTGGCCGCGGGTGCGGACGATGATGGGACAGAACTGCGTGCCGCGGGTGCGGTATTGCAGGGAAGCCACATCGTCGCTCAGGGGCTGGAGGCCGTACAGCAGGTAATCCAGGTACTGGATTTCCGCGATGGGCCGCAGGCCGCGAAGCGCCATCCCGATCCCCTGGCCCATGATGGTCAGTTCGCGGATGCCGGTATCGGAAATGCGGACTTTGCCGTGTTTGGCCTGGAGGCCGGCGAAGCCCTGGTTCACGTCGCCGATCTTGCCCACATCTTCGCCGAAAGCGAATACCAGCGGGTTGTCGGTGAACAGTTGATCGAAGTATTTATTCAGCACTTCGTAGCCGTTGAGCACGGGAGCGTCTGCCGCGTATTCGGCCGGCACTTCCGGCACGTTGAGCGCCGAATTGGCGCCGGTGGCGTACAGGAGGCTGTTGTAATTTTCTTTTTCGGTGACGAGCTGGTTGTCGTAAAACAGCTGCAGATCGTTCAATACCGGCGAAAAATCGCGCGGGTAGCGGAACAGGATATGTGCAGCGGATTTGAGGATATCGCGGCGAAGGGGCTCCCGGTTGGCGGCCAGCTCCTGGATGGTATGTTGTACCAGTTCCGTTTCCACCCGGCCTTCCTCGACGAGGTTCTTGAGGATGGCGGTCAGGCCCTGCACCTGGCCCCGGATGGGCGCGATGTATTTTTCCCAGGCGCGTTTGCGGCCTTCGTGGGCGAGCACTTTGGCTTCGGCTTCCACTTCCTGGAGGGCGCCTTCGTCGGCCAGGGCGTTCACGACGATCCACTGGCGCATTTTGCTGTTGCAGTCGAATTCCTTTTCCCAGGCCAGGCGTTCCTTGCTTTTGTACCGCTCGTGCGAGCCGGAAGTGGAGTGCCCCTGGGGCTGGGTGATCTCTTCTACGTGGAAGAGCACGGGCACGTGGGTTTCACGGGCTTTGCGGATCCCTTCCTCGAACACTTCGCAAAGGCCGGCGTAATCCCATCCTTTTACATTATATATCTCCAGCCCGTTGGTCTGCTCCCCTTTCCGGAAGCCTTCCAGCGCGGCGCTGATAGAACCTTTTGTAGTTTGATACTTGCGGGGAACGGAAATACCATATCCATCGTCCCACACAAAAATGCAAAGCGGCACCTGCAACACGCCGGCGGCATTCACGGTTTCCCAGAAATGGCCCTCGCTCGTAGATGCGTCGCCGATAGTGGCGAAGCAAACTTCGTTGCCCTGGTGGGAAAGGTGCGTCAGCCCCTCCAGCTCCGGCACTTCGCGGAACAGCTTGGAAGCATAGGCCAGGCCCAGCGCACGCGGCATCTGTGCGGCAGTGGGCGCCATGTCTGCGGCGGTGTTCTTCTGCGCGGTGAGCGGCAGCCAGTTACCGTCCATATCGATATTGGGAGTGGCGAAATGCGAATTCATCTGGCGACCGGCGGAAAAAGGATCGTTCGCCAGGTCCGGATCTGCATACAGCTGGGAGAAAAACTGCTCTACATTGGCCACGCCCGTTGCGAAAGCCCACGTCTGATCGCGGTAATAGCCCGAACGGAAATCGCCCGGTTTGAAATATTTGGACATCGCGATCTGCGCCACTTCCTTGCCATCGCCAAATATCCCGAATTTGGCCTTGCCGGTCAATACTTCCCGGCGGCCCAGCAGGCTTACTTCCCTGCTGATGCAGGCCAGCCTGTAATCATTCAAAACTTCCCTGCGGAACTCCTCAAATGACAACTGGCTTTGCATATTCATAGCTAATTCGTTGTTTTCGATCATGCCATCCTTGTTAAAGCACAAATGTAGGGGAAATTGATGAATGGGTAAATGCCCGCACTCATCCCGTAAAAATTAAATTTTTAAGAAATTTTTAATATCTTGATATGCACGGTTCAGTTTTTGGCCGTAAATTTGAATTGGAAACTGGTAGAAACGTAAATGTTTAACCAATCGACTAAAAACCAATATTATCATGAAAAAATTCGTTGTATCCCTATTTGCAACTTTACTGGTTACCACTTCACTGTGGGCGCAGGCACAGAACGGCGGCGGAACGACTAATGCAGTAGACGCCAAGCTCAAATTCAAGAAAGAAACAGTTGATTTCGGTAAAACCAAGCTCAACAAACCCGTAACCGTTACTTTCGAATTCACCAACGTCTCCAAAGAGCCCGTGCTGATCGAAGCTGCCAAACCCAGCTGCGGTTGCACCACCCCGAAATGGACGGCAGAGCCCATCCTTCCCGGAAAGGCAGGTACCATCACGGCCACCTACAGCGCGAATGCGGTAGGCAAACCGATGAAAACCATCTACCTGAAGTTAAAGGGAGTTGACCAGGAGAAGGAACTATTCCTCACAGGAACGGTTGAAAACTAAAAAAAGCAACAGCAAATAGCAATGCCTCCCGGACAACCGGGGGGCATTTTTGTTTAATATCGTCCATAACATAGCGAGTTGCCTTACCTTTGCCTCGCTAAAAACCAACACCAAATGCCGAACATCAGTCAGCGCGGCCAGATCATGCCGCCCTCTCCGATCCGAAAACTGGTACCGTTCGCGGAAGCAGCTAAAAAGAAAGGAGTTACGGTTTATCATCTCAACATCGGGCAACCCGATATCGAAACGCCGCAACCCGTGCTCGACGCGGTGCGCAATTCCCATTTCAAAGTCCTGGAATACAGCCACAGCGCAGGCAACGAATCTTACCGCCGCAAACTCACCACTTATTACGACCGTTTCGGCATCCAGGTGGATTACAACCAGATCATCGTGACCACCGGCGGCTCCGAAGCCATTATCTTCGGTTTCATGGCCTGCCTCGACCCGGGCGATGAAGTGATCATCCCCGAGCCCTTCTACGCCAATTACAACGGCTTCGCCGTGGAAGCGGAAGTGAAAGTGGTGCCCGTGACCTCCGGTATCGAATCCGGATTCGCCCTGCCGCCGATCGCCGACTTCGAAAAGAAGATCACGCCCAAAACCAAAGCCATCCTCATCTGCAATCCCAACAACCCGACCGGTTACCTCTACAGCCCCGAGGAACTGAACGTGCTGCGGGATATCTGCAAAAAACATAACCTCTTCCTCTTCTCCGACGAAGCGTACCGCGAGTTCGCGTACGACGGCACCACCCTGTCTGCCCTGCAGCTGGAAGGCCTGGAAGACAATGTGGTGGTGTTCGACACCATTTCCAAGCGCTACAGCGCCTGTGGCGGCCGTATCGGCGCCCTGGTGACCCGCAACAAAACGCTGCTGGATTCGGTGATGAAGTTCGCCCAGGCCCGCCTGAGCCCGCCGAGCTTCGCGCAGATCGCCGCGGAAGCTGCCGTAGACCTGCCGGAAGACTATTTCGACGGCATCAAGGCGGAATACAAGAGCCGCCGCGACCTGCTGGTGAAGCGCCTCAACGGCATTCCCGGGGTGTTCTGCCCCAATCCGGGCGGAGCGTTTTATGCCATGGCGAAGCTCCCGATCGACGATGCGGACAAATTCTGCCAATGGCTGCTGGAAGATTTCAGTGTTGATCAGCAAACGGTGATGCTGTCTCCCGGCACGGGCTTCTACGCCACTCCGGGCCTTGGCAAGCAGGAAGTGCGCCTGGCGTACGTCTTGAACCTGGAAGCGATCGATAAGGCCATGACGGCACTGACAAAAGCGTTGGAGGTGTATCCCGGCCGCCGCTAAACTGTCAGCATATCCTGTCAGTATGAGTTAAAAAAGTATTAAATCTGAAAAACTGACAAAAATCATGTTTTTGCGATCGATTGGCTGGAAAGCTTGGCAACAGCAAGATTTTACATTATAAATAATTCTATATAACATTTTTCAGACGATAAATAGAAATTTTAACGGTTCGATGTTTTGAAATTTGATTTTTATGCCTACATTTACTGTGTAATCAGGACGCAAAGGTGCAAATAGATCAAATAACAAAATTCGATATACATGTTAGGCAAATTTCTAAACCTGCTTTGCAAAAAATTAACTTGTATAATTTTGACAAATGGGAAAATGGCCCGACCTTTGCATTATCAACATTATGTAAAAAATCGGCGACTAACTAAAACGTTTTAGCCAAACAACATATTTTTGTATCAGTTTTTCATAACGTGGAATTTATAAAGGCAAACGGCTCTGTTCACAGAGCCGTATTTTTTTCCCGTATAATTTCAGCCGCCTCCAACCGATTGCATTTTGAAATCCTCTATTTCAAGAAAACTTAGCCCCTTTTTAAATCTTCATCTCGCCGAATTTTTCCTATTATTGTCATGTAATGAAAAGACAAGGTAGGGTATCGTGCTTTACCGCATGGTACCTTTCGCTAGTTTTCATAACGTGGAATTTTAAAATGCAACGGTCCTGACTCCTCAGGACCGTCTATTTTTCCCCTACCCTTCATTTCAGCGCATAAAAAAAGGCCCCCGGTGCGGAGGCCTCTTCCCTATCTTGTCGCATTCACACCTTATTTGGTATGATTGCGGATCATTGTAAAGAAATCATCGAACAGGTAACGCGAATCGTGCGGACCAGGCGTGCTTTCCGGGTGATATTGCACCGAAAACGCCGGTTTATTCTTGATCCGGATACCTTCCACGGAATTGTCGTTCAGGTTGATATGGGTCACTTCCACGTTCTCGGAAGCTTCCACCGCCTGCTTGTCGATCGCGAAACCGTGGTTCTGCGTAGTGATCTCGCATTTGCCGGTCTGCAGGTTCTTCACCGGGTGGTTCAGGCCGCGGTGACCGTGGTGCATTTTATACGTCGGGATCCCGTTGGCCATAGCCAGCAGCTGATGCCCGAGGCAGATGCCGAAGAGCGGGCGCTCGGCGGCCAGTACTTTCTTGATGGTTTCCACGGCGTAAGTCAGCGGAGCAGGGTCGCCAGGGCCGTTGGAAATGAAATAAGCGTGCGGTTTGAACTCCTCGCAGGTTTCGAAAGACGTTTGCGTGGGGTGCACTTTCAGGTAAGCACCTTTTTCGGAGAGGCATTTCAGCATGTTGCGCTTCACCCCGTTGTCGAGCACCGCGATACGGATCTCGGCGTTGGGGTCGCCCACGAAATAAGGTTCCTTGGTAGACACTTCGGCGCAAAGCGCGAGACCTTCCATGGAGGGAACTTCTTTCAGGCGATTGGCCAACTCCTGTTCGTCGAGGATTTCGGAGGAGATGATGCAGTTCATGGCGCCCTTGTTGCGGATGTGGGCTACCAGCGCACGGGTATCCACTTCGTGAATAGCGACCAGGTTATTCTCTTCCAGGAAAGTGGCGAGGCTCTGGTCGGCCATTTTACGGGAGTAGTTGGAAGCGATGTTCTTGCAGATCAGACCGCTGATCTTTACGGAACTGGATTCCACGTCTTCCTTTTTGGTGCCGTAGTTACCTACGTAGCAGTTGTTCATGATCAGCACCTGACCTTTGTAGGAAGGGTCTGTGAACACCTCCTGGTAGCCGGTCATCCCGGTATTGAAACAAAGTTCCCCGGACGCGGTACCTACTTTACCGAACGCTTTTCCGTGGAAAACGGTGCCATCTTCGAGCAACAGCATGGCAGGCTGTGTGGATCTGATAGTCTGCGGCATTTCTTCTTACCCTTACTTTTTTTATGTCCCGAAAAGGACGATTAAAACTGCGCAAAGTTAGGGCATGATTTTGAATTTCGTGCAGGTTTTTCCGATCAATTCATATGAATGGATGTCATGATTTTGTCAGCCGCCTGTTTACCGGCAGGATCGTCGGCCGAATGGGTCACCAACAGCTGTACCTGGCTGCCGCCTTTTACGAAAACGAGGCTCTGAAAAGCCACGGGCGAAGTTTCCTGTAACACATATGTCCCCTGCTGTAACAACGCCGGCTGGCCGTCCACTTGCAGTTCGCGGGAAGTATAGCTGAACCGGGATACGCCGGGTCTGGTCTCCATTTCGCGGGCCGTCAATTGCGCCGCCTCTTCCAGTACCACGCTGGCCTGGGCGAGGAATACCGATTCTTCCATCCTGATCACGATCCCTTCCGCCCTTCCTCCAGCCTGGAAGGCCTTTTTGCGCATATTGGGACGGTCGTCGGGGGATTCGGGCCGCAGGGACAAAGGTGTTTGGATCCGGATGAGGTGCCCTTTGAAAGTCCGCCATTGATCGGCATGTAGCAGCGTTGGCGACACCCTGGGTTCCCTGAAAAACGCCATCAGATAGGGCCCGTACAGGAAACTCAGTCCCAGGACCGCCACAAAACAGATGATCCCGAAAGCCAGCGTCGCCTTCTTCCGCGGTGTGAAATGGGCCTTCCGCTCTTTCCGGCGCTCCAGGGCAGCATATTCCTCCCCGGAAATGCCGTTCTCCAGCCCGAATGCGTCCAGGTTGCCATCCGGATGATGTGCCAGCCAATCTTTATAAATGACGGGAAATTTCTTGCCGCAATGGTCGCAGAACGTGAGGTATTCGGATTTCAATGCACTGTATTCGGTACAGTGCTGGCATTTCATGTAGTTCATAGGGAGGATATTAGGTGCCGGTGACGCTAAATTACGTTTTTTCTATATATATTCAAAATCTGGCGACCTTATCCCGCGAAGCGGTCAACGTTTCTTCGCCAAATAGTTGATGCATCCCGACCAAACGTCCTCAAATTCATCCCTGGTTATTTCTTTCGGCAAGAATTCGGCATCACCCGCTATCGCGTCAACGTCCGGGATCTGTTGGTCGGCCAACGCAGTGCCACCAAACTCGAATTCTTGCGAAGCCACCCCAAAACTCCTGTCTTTGTAAATTTCCACTTTCCGCAATTCATAAGCATCGTCACCAATTTCGCTATAAATGAATTGGGGCTCGTCATCGAAATTATGCATCCAAATTACCTTCAAGTATCTCATACAGCGTTGAATTTCCTACGATCGACAATCCATCATACATTGTCGATGCCCGTTATGTTATTAGTCTAAACCGACCCAGATTATCCCCTGAAAAAAGCACGAAACCCACACAGGTTTATGGGTTATTCTTACTCACTCTGCTCAAAACCGCATACGCACCACAGCCATTGCAGAAAATATATCCGTCCACTTTATCCAAACCTCTGATCAATTCGTCTTTAAATTCCAGCATTCCTACTTTGCATTCGGGGCAGCAGATCTCAGCCCCTGGCGTTTCATGTAAAACCTGGGCAACTTCCATCCAGCTTTTCCATTTTTCGTTCATGATAAAGTGGTGATTATGCGATAAAAAAACAGTGATTTTGCTGAAGCGCTCCGGGATCCTTTTTTTCAACCATCCGTTCCTCCCGTTCCTGCATAAAAAAAGGGATAAGGTACGAACCTTATCCCTTCTGTATAGCTTTCTTGAAAAACTACTCAGCAGCTTTTTCTTCAGCAGCAGGTGCTTCAGCGCCTTCAGCTTCAGCCTTTTTCTTACCGCCGGCACGACGGGTTTTCTTGGCAGGAGCTTTATCAGCAGCGGCAGTTTTACCGTAGATTTCGTTAAAGTCAACCAGTTCGATCAGCGCAGTTTCGGCGTTGTCACCGATACGTTTGCCAAGCTTGATGATACGGGTGTATCCACCGGGACGGCTGGCGATTTTCTCGCTGATGGGGCCGAACAGTTCCTGGATAGCTTCTTTGTCCTGCAGGTAGCTGAACACGATACGACGGTTGTGAGTGTCGTCGGTTTTACCACGGGTCAGCAGGGGTTCCACGTAAACGCGGAGTGCTTTGGCTTTAGCCAGGGTGGTGGTGATACGTTTGTGAGCAATGAGTTCGCAAGCCAGGTTGCTCATGAGGCTTTTGCGGTGAGCGGACGTGCGGCTCAGTTTGTTCAATTTCTTTCCGTGACGCATGACTTTTTGTTGTTTGGTTTCCCTCGCACCGTGTCAGGAATTGCAAGGTACTTGTTATAAAATGCAAATCACGCCCATCCTAACGGCGGCGTGATTTACGAAATGAATACTATTCTTCGTCGAGTTTCAGTTTGGACAGGTCCATACCGAAATGCAGGCCTCTTTCGCCCAGCACTTGTTCGATCTCGCTGAGGGATTTCTGACCGAAGTTGCGGAATTTCATCAGTTCTTCCTGTTCGTACTGTACCAGTTCGCTCAGGGAGTTGATTTTGGCCGCTTTCAGGCAGTTGAATGCGCGTACGCTCAGGTCCAGATCTTCCAGGGGAGTTTTCAGGATCTTGCGCAGCTGCAGGGTTTGTTCGTCTACCACATCTTCTTTCTCAGTGTCTTTGGTATCAAAGCTGATGTTTTCATCGGTGATGATCATCAGGTGCTGGATGAGGATACGGGAAGCTTGTTTTACCGCTTCTTCCGGATGGATGGTACCGTCTGTCACTACTTCCATGATCAGTTTCTCGTAGTCGGTCTTCTGTTCCACACGGGTGTTCTCGATGCTGTATTTCACGTTCTTGATGGGCGTGAACACGGAATCGATCGCGATATAACCAAACACTGCATCTTTGGGTCTGTTTTCCTCTGCCGGAACGTAACCGCGGCCTTTGCCGATGGTCAGCTCGATGTCCAGCTTGGCGGAAGGATCCAGGGTGCAGATCAGCAGTTCGGGGTTCATGATCTGGAAAGAGTTGGTCGCTTTCTCGATCATATCTGCCCGGAACTCGGTTTTGCCCTTGATAGAGATCTGGATTTTCTCGCTGCTTACTTCATTCTCAACGATTTTCTTGAAACGAACCTGTTTCAGGTTGAGGATGATTTCAGTAACGTCTTCCGTGATCCCTTTCAGGGTGCCAAACTCGTGATCAGCGCCTTCGATCTTGATACCCACAATGGCATAGCCCTCCAAAGACGACAACAGCACGCGGCGGAGCGCGTTACCAATTGTCACACCATAACCCGGTTCTAACGGACGGAATTCGAATTGAGCTTCAAAGTCGGTAGACTTCTGCAAAACGATCTTGTCAGGCTTTTGGAAATTAAGAATTGCCATTGATATGCTTGATTTATGTTTTTAAGGTATGTTTTACGGATATAGCCACCCCGGGTTACGGGATGGCTATAACGTTATTACTTGCTGTACAATTCCACGATCAGCTGCTCCTTAATGTTTTCGGGAACAGATTCTCTTTCGGGGTAAGCGATGAAAGTACCTCTCAGTTCTTTCTCGTTGAAGTCTACCCAGTTGTACTTGGGGTTCTTGCCGCGAACCTGGCTGGTCACCGCGGTGTTGCCTGCGGATTTAGCTTCGAGGCCTACGATGTCGCCGGGTTTCAGCTGGTAGGAAGGCACGTTCACCACCACGCCGTTAACGGTAACGTGTTTGTGGGAAACGAGCTGACGGGCAGCCGGGCGGGAAGGAGCGATGCCCATGCGGAACACGGTGTTGTCCAGACGTGCTTCCAGCAATTTGATCAATACTTCACCAGTAACGCCTTTACGACGGTTAGCTTCTTCGAAGAGGTTACGGAACTGTTTTTCCAGTACGCCGTAAGTGTACTTCGCTTTTTGTTTTTCTCTCAGCTGCAGCGCGTACTCGCCCAGTTGCTTACGCTTACGTTGTGCGCCGTGCTGACCGGGAGGGTTGCTATTCTTGCCTAAATACTTGCCATTGCCTAAGATAGGCTCTCCAAAAATCCTGGAGATCTTGGTCTTTGGTCCTGTGTACCTTGCCATGTTCTGTGTTGCAGATTTTTAGTTTCGATGCACGCTCATTTAAAAATCTTAAAATCCGATCGTGCACCCACTGGTGAATAATAAATGTAATAAAATATTAATTACGAATACGAATTAACCGGTACAAAAGTTCAATTGCACCGGATAATTCGTATCGGAATATCTCGAGACTATACCCTTCTCTTTTTCGGAGGACGGCAACCGTTGTGCGGCAGCGGAGTAACGTCTTTGATGAGGGTTACCTCGATACCGGAATTCGCGATGGCGCGGATTGCGCTTTCACGGCCGGCGCCGGGTCCTTTCACAAATACGTCAGCTCTTTTCAGGCCAGCGTCGATTGCAGTTTTGGCGGCATCGCTAGCAGCCAGCTGAGCAGCATAAGGAGTGTTCTTTTTAGAACCCTTGAAGCCCATCTTACCAGCAGAAGACCAGGAGATAACCTGACCAGCCTTGTTGGTGATGCTCACGATGATGTTGTTGAAACTTGCAGAGATATGTACATCTCCGAAGTTATCCACTTTTACTACCCTCTTTTTAGCGGCAGCTTTAGTATTTGATGCTTTTGCCATAATACGTTAAAATTCCTACTATGAAACTCCAAATCCGATTGTCTATAAAAACCCTTTATGCCGCCGCCTCCCGGATTTGGACGGAGGACCAGCAGACCAGGGAATTTATCACTATTTCTTCGGTGCCTTCTTTTTACCTGCAACCGTCTTACGCTTACCTTTACGGGTACGGCTGTTAGTACGGGTACGCTGGCCTCTAACCGGCAGACCTTTACGGTGACGCAGACCACGGTAGCAGGCGATATCCAGCAAACGCTTGATGTTCATCTGAACCTCGGAACGCAGTTGACCTTCAACTTTCAGCTCGGCGTTGATAATGTTACGAATCGCAGCTTGCTCATCGTCATTCCAATCCTTCACTTTCTTGTTCAGGTCAATTTCAGCTTTGTTCAGGATATATACTGAAGTAGAGTGACCGATTCCGAAGATGTAGGTCAGTCCAATTTCACCCCTTTTGTTCTTAGGAAGATCAATACCGGCTATACGTGCCATATTAATTGTTTAGTTTATTATTCTTTATAATGAGTAACAGATGCGATTATCCCTGACGTTGTTTAAAACGGGGATTCTTTTTGTTGATCACCAGCAATTTACCCTTGCGGCGAACGATCTTGCAGTCTGCACTTCTTTTCTTGATGGAAGCTCTTACTTTCATGAGTCAATAGTTATAAATCTACTAGTGTATTTTATTATTTATACCTGAAAATTATACGACCCCTGCTCAAATCATAAGGGCTCATCTCAACCCCAACCTTGTCGCCCGGCAGGATGCGAATATAGTGCATCCGCATTTTCCCAGAAATGGTCGCCAGAATCTCATGCCCGTTTTCCAGTTTCACCCGGAACATCGCATTTGATAAGGCTTCGAGAATAATACCATCCTGTTTAATCAGTGCCTGTTTCGCCATAAAAATTTTTAGGAATGCAAAGATACCATAAAAGTTTCTGAAAGAGAAAAATTTAGGGCAAATAATATTTTTAAATATCCGGATTGTGGATAAAGTCCCCCCACTTGTTGTGAATAATTCTGTAACTATCTACTAAACAAGATGATATGTATATAGGAATACTTATTGGCATGGAGCATTTTATTGCGCCACCGCCCCCGCCAACACCGGGTTTTGCTGCTCAGCCGCTTCAATTTCCACAAAAGTGGACAGCACGTCGGCCTTCCCTTTCTGCACCGAAACCGTATGTTCGTAGTGTACCGACACCTTCCGGTCTCTCGTCACAACCGTCCAACCATCTTCCAGGTATTCCACGTCCCGGGTACCCAGATTCACCATCGGCTCGATCGCGATCACCAATCCATCCTTCAGCACGGCACCGCTGCCCCTGCGGCCATAATTCGGCACCTGGGGGTCTTCATGGAGGTTACGTCCCAATCCGTGGCCTACCAGCTCACGTACCACGCCATATCCCCGCTCCTTCTCCAGGTAATCCTGGATGGCATAGGCAATATCGCCCACCCGGTTGCCCACAACGGCCTTTTCGATGCCCTTGTTGAGCGCCACCTTCGTAGCGGTCATCAGCTTCCGTACGTGCGCCGGAACCTCCCCTATCGCGAAGGTATAGGCACTGTCGCCATGGAATCCGTTCTTGAACACCCCCACGTCTACCGAAACGAGGTCGCCCTCCTTGATCACATATGCATTGGGAATGCCATGCACGACCGCTTCGTTCACGGAAATGCAGCAGGTATTGGGAAACCCTTTATAATTTTTGAAGGAGGGCACCGCACCATGGTCGCGGATGAATTGCTCCGCGATGGCGTCGACGTCCAGCGTGCTCATGCCAGGCTTCAGCCGGCGGGCCACCTCAGCGAGGGTGGCGCTTACCAGCTGGGCACTTTCACGCATCAGCTCAATTTCTTCTTTTGTCTTATAATGAATCATAACATGCAAAATTAACTAAAAATGCCGAGACGGCCTTGCCGTAAACAAAACAGCCATCCTGCTTATTAGTTCAGGATGGCTGCCAATATATTAGCCTGTTGCGGTTACGCGTTGGCGGGTGAAGTTCTGCCTTTGATGCGGCCGGAGCTCATGAGACCGTCATAGTGACGCATGAGCAGCTGGCTTTCGATCTGCTGCAGGGTATCGAGGATTACACCGACCATGATCAGCAGCGAGGTACCACCGAAGAAGGTAGCGAACTGGCTGTTCACGTTGAGTGCGGCAGCGATACCGGGCAGTACGCCTACGAGCGCCAGGAACACCGAGCCCGGGAGGGTGATGCGGTCCATAACTGCGCCGATGTAGTCGGCAGTAGCTTTACCGGGTTTCACACCGGGGATGAACCCGTTGTTGCGTTTCATTTCGTCCGCCATTTGGGTGGGGTTGAAAATGAGCGCGGTGTAGAAGAACGTGAAGACGATCACCAGTACGGCATAGATCACATTGTACCAGGGGTTGGTGTGATCGCTGAAGATACGGATGAAGCCGGACGCGCCTTCGCTCTGGGTGGCGAAACCGATCGCCGTGGCCGGAATGAACATGATGGCCTGGGCGAAGATGATGGGCATAACGCCTGCAGCATTCACTTTGAGGGGAATGAACTGGCGAACGCCACCGTATTGTTTATTACCTACGATTCGCTTGGCGTAATTCACCGGGATTTTGCGTGTTCCCTGAACCAGCAGGATGAGCCCGATGGTGATCACGATGAACATGGCAATTTCCACGAGGAAGATGAGGAGACCGCCGCCGGCGCCTGTTGTTTTCAGGGAGAATTCCTGCAGGAGGGATTCGGGGAGGCGGGCGAGAATGCCCATCATGATGATGATGGAGGTACCGTTACCAATGCCCTTATCCGTGATTTTTTCACCCAGCCACATAACGAACAGCGTTCCGGCGGTCAGCACCACGGTGGTGGAAAGCCAGAACATGAAGCCGCCGTATGCGGGGATGAGCGCCGCACCGGATTGCGTTCTGAGGTACGCAACGTAGGCACTGGCCTGGAAAGCCGTCACGATAACAGTGAGCAGGCGGGTGTATTGGTTGATCTTTTTCCGGCCGCTGTCACCTTCTTTCTGTAATTTCTGGAAATAGGGAACGGCGATCGTGAGGAGCTGAATGGCGATAGACGCCGAGATATAGGGCATGATGCCGAGGGCGAAAATGGATGCGCGGGAGAAAGACCCACCGGCAAACATGTTGAACAGCCCCAGGATACCTTGCTGGGAAGTCTCGGAGAATTTGGCCAGCTCGTTGGGATCGAGACCGGGAAGGGTGATATAGGAACCAACACGGTATACCAGTACCAGGAGCAGCGTTGTGAGGATGCGTTTACGCAGGTCCTCGATACTCCAGATGTTCTTTATGGTTTCGATAAATTTCTTCACAGGAAGATAAGAGTTTAATAACGCGTGTAAAATTCGAAAAGACGCACTACTCCGTAGGCGCCTTCTCTATCGTAATTTCTTAAACCAGTTCCACAGAACCACCAGCTGCTTCGATGGCTGCTTTGGCTTTCTCGCTGATCGCGTTCACTTTCAGCGTTACTTTGCTCTTCAGTTCACCGTGGCCCAGCACTTTCACCTGGTCGGTTTTGCTGATGAGGCCGTTCATGTAGAGGTTCTCGAGGCTGAATTCCTGGATACCGTATTTTTCAACGATAGTGTCCAGCTGACCAATGTTGAAGACTTTGTAGTCTACACGGCTGATCGGATGGAAACCACGTTTGGGCAGACGGCGCTGGATCGGCATCTGGCCACCTTCGTGACCACGTTTGCTGGAGTAGCCGGTGTTGGATTGGGCACCTTTGTTACCTTTCGTAGAGGTACCACCTTTACCGGAGGCCTCACCGCGACCCAGGCGTTTTTCTTTATGTACTGCGCCTTGTGCAGGACGGAGTTGATGTAAGCTCATTTGTGTAATTGTTTTACTTGCGCGGAAATCAACCGCTCGCTTTTACAATGATAATTCAAAAAAACAGAAAGCCAAATGTAAAAATGAAAATTTTACATTATGCATTCACTTGTTCCACTTTCACCAGGTGGTGAACGGTGCGAACCATGCCCAGGATCTGGGGAGTAGCTTCCACCTCAACGGTATTGTTCATCTTTTTCAGACCGAGCGCCTTCAGCGTCAGCTTCTGACGTTCAGGACGGTCGATTCCGCTCTTTACCTGGGTGATCTTGATCTTTGCCATTTTACTTTGATATATTTCCAATGAAAAATTCCGGTAACTGAAGCCTGGCCGCAGCACCGGGATTATATCGGCCCGGTGATTATCCGTTGAAGACTTTCTTCAGGGACACGTTGCGGGTTTTGGCTACCTGAATAGGTTCACGCAGCAGGCCCAGCGCCTTGAAAGTAGCTTTCACCACGTTGTGGGGGTTTGCGGAGCCGAGGGATTTGGCGAGTACGTCGGTGATACCAGCGCTTTCCAGAACGGCGCGCATGGAACCTCCGGCGATTACACCGGTACCGTGAGCAGCAGGTTTGATAAGCACTTTGGCAGCGCCTTCCTTAGCCAACTGGTCGTGAGGAATTGTACCGTGGTGAACGGGGATCTTGATCAGGTTCTTCTTCGCATCGTCGATACCTTTGGTGATCGCTTCCTGCACTTCCTTGGCTTTACCCAGACCGTGACCTACCACGCCGTTTTCGTTACCCACTACCACCAGCGCGGAGAAGGAGAAAGTACGACCGCCTTTGGTGGTCTTGGTAACCCTGTTGATAGCTACAACCTTCTCTTTCAGTTCCAGATCGCCGGCTTTTACTTTATTGAATGAATTCTTTGCCATTTTTATTTAATAAGAATTACGATATCAGTTTGATTAGAATTGCAGACCGCCTTCGCGCGCGCCATCGGCAGTTGCCTTTACGCGGCCATGGTAGAGATAACCGGAACGGTCGAACACGCAGGTAGTGATACCCAGTGCGGTCGCTTTAGCGGCCAGGGCAGCACCAACTTGCTTCGCCTTTTCGGATTTGTTGCCAGTCACACCTGCCAGCGCTTTATCGCGGGAAGATGCAGATGCCAGGGTAGTGCCGGTCGTATCGTCGATCAACTGGAGGTAAATCTCCGAGTTGCTGCGAAATACGGACAGTCTGGGCTTCTGTGCAGTTCCGCTGATCTTCTTACGGATACGAAAGCGGATATTCTGTCTTCTGTTTGCTTTTGTAATCATTACTTTAAGTATTTGATCTCCCGATGCTGCCGGGATTTTATTGGTAAAGTAAACATCGGGCACTGCTGTCCAATGTTTACTTTAATGTTTTAAAATGGTCCTGTCCCCTATCCTTACAGCCTTACGCCGCGCAGCGAAGGGACCGGAGATTATTTACCGGCGGATTTACCAGCTTTCTTACGTACCACTTCGTCGCTGTAACGCACACCTTTACCTTTGTACGGCTCGGGTTTGCGGAGGCTGCGGATTTTAGCGGCAACCTGGCCCAGGAGCTGGTTGTCGATACCTTCCAGCTGGATCAGCGGGTTTTTACCTTTTTCGGTAACGGTGTTCACCTTCAGTTCCTTCGGAATTTCGAAGATGATGTTGTGGGAGTAACCCAGGGACAGGTCGAGCAGCTGACCGTTGTGGGCAGCTTTGTAACCTACACCTACCAGTTCCAGTTGTTTCTTGAAACCTTCGGTTACGCCGGTCACCATGTTGGCGAGGAGGGCGCGGTACAGACCATGCAGGGCGCGGTGACGGATCTGATCGGTCGGACGGGTAACTACCAGTTCGCCGTCTTTCGTTTCCACTTTGATATCGCGATCGATCGCTTGTTTCAGTTCGCCTTTGGGACCTTTTACGGTCACCTCGTTAGTAGCGTTAACGGTAACCGATACGCCGCTGGCCAATTTAATCGGGCTTCTGCCTATACGTGACATGATGTGTCAGTTTATTTGTTGTGAACCGGCATTCCGGGTTCAGCCCGTATAGAAGGCTTAATAATCGAAAATGCCGTTAATCCCGCCCTGGTAAAGGACGGGATCAAAATATGATTAATATACGTAGCAAACTACTTCGCCACCTACGTTTTGCGCTTTGGCTTCCTTGTCGGTCATAACACCTTTGGAAGTGGAGATGATCGCTACACCCAGACCGTTCTTGATCCTTTTGAAATCTTCGGGTTTGGAGTATTGACGCAGACCGGGACGGGAAATCCTCTGCAGGTCGGTGATAGCCGGAACCTTGGTCTGGGGATCGTATTTCAGAGCGATCTTGATGATGCCCTGTTTGTTGTCTTCCTCGAACTTGTACTTCAGGATATAACCTTTGTCGTACAGGATCTCGGTAATGCGTTTCTTCAGTTTGGAAGCTGGAATTTCCACGATCCGGTGGTTTGCCATCTGGGCATTGCGGACGCGTGTCAGAAAATCTGCTATTGGATCAGTAACCATTGTTAGTTAAAGTTGTAAATGTGTACAATGCGATATCCAATCGATATAGATAGGAATCAAAAAACTTGTCGGAGCTACCGGTAAAAATTACCAGGAAGCTTTTCTTACGCCAGGGATTTTGCCTGCCAGTGCCATGTCGCGGAACATGTTACGGCAAATGCCGAACTGACGCATGTAACCTTTCGGACGACCGGTCAGCTGGCAACGGTTGTGCAGGCGAACGGGAGAAGCGTTTTTAGGCAGTTTGTCGAGCGCTGCGTAATCACCTTCAGCTTTCAGCTGGGCGCGTTTTTCAGCGAACTTAGCCACCATGGCTTCTCTCTTTCTTTGTCTGGCTTTTACGGATTCTTTTGCCATGTGTTATTATTGTTGATCTTTTTTGATGTTCTTGAACGGCATACCCATTTCTTTCAGGAGCTCGTAAGCTTCTTCGTTGGTTTGGGCGGTAGTAACGAACGTGATGTCCATACCGGTGATTTTGGTCACCTTGTCGATGTCGATTTCCGGGAAGATGATCTGCTCGGTAATACCCATGGTATAGTTACCGCGGCCGTCGAACGCTTTCTCGTTCACACCCTTGAAGTCGCGTACGCGGGGAGGGAAACGGCGATCAGGCGATCGAGGAATTCGTACATGTTCACACCACGCAGGGTTACACGCGCACCGATGGGCATGTGCTTACGCAGTTTGAAGTTGGAGATGTCTTTCTTGGACAGGGTAGCGATGGCTTTCTGACCTGCGATGCGGGTCATTTCATCTACCGCAACATCTACCAGTTTCTTGTCACCCACAGCACCGTTGATACCTTGGTTCAGGCAGATCTTGGTCAGGCGGGGAACCTGCATCACGCTTTTATAGTTGAATTTCTTTTGCAGGTTGGCTACCACTTCGTTGCGGTATTTGGTCTGCAGTCTGGGTTGATATGATGTGTTTGCCATTATTTGATTACCTCCCCTGATTTTTTAGCGATACGAACTACTTTACCATTTTCTCTCTGGCGGTTTACGCGCGTAGCTTTACCAGCCTTAGCATCCCACAACATTACGTTGGAAAGGGAGATGGGAGCCTCCTGCTTAACGATACCACCTTTGGTGTTCTGCGCAGTCGGTTTCGTGTGCTTGGTGATGATGTTCACGCCTTCTACCAGCACTTTAGGATTGGTGGCATCTACGATGACTTCCAACACCTTGCGCGCTTTGGTACGGTCCTTGTCCTCACCGGAAATTACCACAACCAGGTCGCCTTTCTTAATGTTGAACTTAGGCTTAAATCTAGTTTTCATCTGTTTGTTTGTTTATACGCCAAGCAAAACTTGGGTCTCGCTTGATTAAAATATATGTCGTTTTATGAAACGGGCTGCAAAGATATGCAAAGATTTCGGATACTGAATCCAGTTATTCACATAAAGCGCGTCACTATATATAACCCACTTATGCCCAACAACTTTGATCCTGTATCCGAAATCCTATGTCGACTCCTTAAAGCACTTCAGGTGCCAGGGAGATGATCTTCATGTATCCTTTATCGCGAAGCTCACGGGCAACCGGACCGAATATACGGGTACCGCGCGGCTCGTCAGAGTTGTTCAGCAATACTACGGCGTTGTCGTCGAAGCGGATGTAAGAACCGTCGCGGCGACGGAGTTTCTTCTTCGTTCTTACAATAACAGCTTTGGTTACGGTACCTTTTTTCATACCGCCACCGGGGATGGCGTCTTTCACGGTCACCACAATCTTGTCGCCCACACCTGCGTAGTCCTGGCCGGAGTTGCCGAGTACGCGGATGCAGAGCACTTCTTTGGCGCCACTGTTATCTGCTACGTTCAGCCTTGATTCTTGTTGTATCATCGTAATGCGTTTGTAATTGTTTTAGCAGCGGCTGCAGGGCCATGATCGGTTTCCGGCAGCTTGAAACAAATAATAATTATTTTACTTTTTCGATCACTTCCACCATGCGCCAGCATTTGTTTTTGGACATCGGGCGGGTTTCCATGATACGAACAGTGTCACCAATGCTGCACTCGTTTTTATCGTCGTGCGCCATGAATTTGGTGGTTTTCTTTACGAACTTACCGTAGATCGGGTGTTTTACCTTACGTTCAACGTTCACGGTAATGGTTTTATCCATTTTGTTGCTGGATACAACCCCGATCCTGGTTTTTCTTAATTTTCTTTCGGTCGTCATTGTTGAAAGTTTATTTACTTCCTTACCGCCTTCCGGCGGAAATGGTGAATGCTAATGTTTAGAATCCCAGTTGTCTTCTACGCAGTTCAGTTTGAATGCGGGCGAGCTCTCTTCTCATGAAGCGGATCTGCATGGGATTTTCGATCGGCGTTACCGCGTGGCTGAACGTGATCTTTTTCAGGCGCAGGGCTTCTTCAGACAGTTTGTCTTTCAAATCCTGATCGCTCAGGCCTTTAAGATCCAGTTTTGCTTTAGGCATCGTTATTTATTTTGTTTCTGGTTATCAGGTTTAATTATACTCGGTGGAGTCCTCTCCTATTACGCAACGTAGTCGCGACGGATAACGAATTTCACCTTGATCGGAAGCTTCTGTGCTGCCAGTTCCATCGCTTCTTTGGCTACCTGTAAGGGTACACCGTCAGCTTCGAACAGGATGCGACCGGGCTTCACAACGGCCGCCCAATGGTCGGGCGCACCTTTACCTTTACCCATCCTCACTTCCAGCGGTTTTGCCGTGATCGGCTTGTCGGGGAAAATACGGATCCACACGTTACCTTCACGTTTCATGTGACGGGTCAAAGCCACACGGGCAGCTTCGATCTGACGGTCAGTGATCCATTTAGGTTCCAATGCTTTAAGGCCGAATGAACCGAAAGAAAGCAGCGCACCGCGTTTCGCATTCCCTTTGATGCGGCCTTTTTGCATCTTCCTGTGTTTCGTTCTCTTGGGCTGTAACATCGTTTATGTTGTTAAAAAGTTGTTGTTAATGAAATATCCAAAGTTCAGCTTACTTGCGAGGGCCACGGTCACCACCTCTTCTTTCGCCGCCACGACCACCACGGTCGCCACGGTCACCGCCACGGCCGCCGCGATCACCACGGTCACCGCCCGGACGTCCGCCTTCTGCCTTATCGGAGATAGCGTTCGGGTTGAGGTCGCGCTTACCCAGCACTTCACCTTTACAAATCCAAACTTTGATACCGATCTTACCGTAAACGGTCAGCGCGAAGAGGGAAGCGTAGTCGATGTCCATGCGGTAAGTGTGCAGGGGAACGCGGCCTTGCTTCATTTCTTCGGAACGTGCGATTTCAGCACCACCGAGGCGGCCGCCTACTTTCACCTTGATACCTTCTGCACCCATGCGCAGCGCGGTAGCAATCGCCATTTTGATGGCACGTTTATAGTTGATACGGCTTTCGATCTGTTTGGCGATAGTTTCAGCTACGATAGTGGCGTCGATCTCGGGGCGACGGATCTCCAGGATGTTGATCTGTACGTCTTCCTTACCGGTCAGCTTTTTCAGCTCTTCCTTGATGCGATCCACTTCGTTACCGCCTTTACCTATGATGATACCAGGTTTGGAGGTATGAATGGTAATGATAAGCTTACCCAGGGTACGCTCGATCACTACGCGGGAGATACCACCCTTGTTGATACGTGCGTTGAGGTAAGTTCTGATCTTGTTATCTTCGATCAGTTTAACAGCATAATCTTTTTTGCTGCCATACCAATTAGAGTCCCATCCTCTGATGATACCTAACCTGTTACCAATAGGATTTGTTTTCTGACCCATGTTCTGGTTTTATTTGTCTATGAGTTTAAATATATTTTTCCTACAGTTTGCTTAACCTTGTTGAACCGGACGGCTATCAACAGCCAGTGTTACGTGGTTGCTGCGTTTGCGGATACGGTACCCTCTTCCCTGGGGAGCGGGGCGCATTCTTTTCAGCATACGGCCGCCATCAACGAAGATCGTTTTAACGTACAGGTTAGCATCTTCTACCCGTGCTCCTTCATTCTTCACTTTCCAGTTAGCCACAGCGGAGAGCAACAGTTTCTCCAGCGGAGTGCTCGGGTGTTTGGGATGGAATTTCAAAATATTCAAAGCTTTCTCTACATCCAGGCCGCGGATCAGGTCTGCAAGCAAACGCATTTTGCGGGTGGAGGTAGGATTATTGTTCAGCTTAGCTACTGCTTCCATTGTTATTTGTTTCTGAGTGATGTTAAGTTTCTTGTTTCAGCGTCCGGTCCTGTCTGTTTCCTTCGTCCTTTCGAGAATCTCCTTTAGCCGGAACCGAAAACGGGAAACCTTAAAACCGATGACTACATTTTCTTGTTAGCGTGCCCTTTGAAGTTGCGGGTAGGGGCGAATTCGCCCAGTTTATGACCTACCATGAACTCAGTTACGTAAACCGGGATGAACTTGTTACCGTTGTGAACGGCAAAAGTGTGGCCCACGAAGTCAGGCGTAATCGTAGAACGGCGGCTCCAGGTTTTGATCACCGTGCGTTTGGTGCCTTCGTTCTGCTTGAGAACCTTGTTTTCTAATTTAATGTCTACGTAAGGACCTTTTTTAATGGAACGACCCATGTTGTTAGTTTATTTACCATCCCCGTTCCGCTGTTACGCGGAACGGGAACGCGTTAGACGTTATTAAAGTTTTTTACCGTTTTTGCGGCTGATGATCAGCTTGTCTGAGCTCTTATGCGGCTTCCTCGTTTTCAGACCTTTGGCGTATTTACCAGTTCTGGAACGGGGGTGACCACCGGAGGACTTACCTTCACCACCACCCATCGGGTGATCTACGGGGTTCATCGCTACACCACGGTTGCGGGGCTTGATACCTCTCCAACGGTTGGCACCAGCCTTACCGATGGATTGCAGACCGTGATCGGAGTTCGAAACGGTACCCACGGTAGCCATGCAGGTGTTCAGTACCTTGCGCAGCTCGCCGGAGGGCATTTTCAATACGGCATATTTTTCTTCCTTGTTGCTCAGCTGGGCGTATGCACCTGCGGAACGCGCGATGGCTCCACCTTTACCGGGCTGCAGTTCGATGTTGTGAACTACGGTACCCAGGGGCATATTCTTCAGCGGCAGTGCGTTCCCTACTTCAGGAGCGGATTCAGCGCCGCTTACTACGGTAGCGCCAACCTGCAGGCCCTGGGGAGCGATGATGTAACGTTTCTCGCCGTCTGCATAGCTCAGCAGCGCGATGAACGCCGTACGGTTCGGATCGTACTCGATAGTTTTTACAGTTGCGGGAATACCGGTCTTGTCGCGTTTGAAGTCAACAACACGGTATTGTTTCTTGTGCCCGCCGCCGATGTAACGCATGGATCTACGGCCTTGTGCGTTTCTACCGCCGGTTCTTTTTGCCGGAGCCAGGAGGCTCTTTTCAGGCGTGTCGGAGGTCAGCTCTGCGTAAGCATTACCAATTTTCCAACGGGTACCGGCTGTAATCGGTTTGTATTTTTTCAGTGCCATTTCTACTTAATTCTAAGATTTAATAGACTATTGTTTAATTGATCTGTATATACATCCAGGTTAACGGCTTACGCCGCTAACGGCACTGGTATATTATATGTTAGCATACAGATCGATGGATTCTCCTTCTGCCAGCGTGATTACCGCTTTCTTGTAGGAAGGCTTGCGGCCGGAGATAAAACCGGCTTTGGTAAAACGGGTTTTGTTTTTGCCCGGCATTACCATGGTGTTCACTTCTGCTACCGTCACACCGTAAAAATCTTCCACAGCTTTCTTGATCTCCAGTTTGTTGGCTTTCTTGTCAACAATGAAGTAGAAGCGGTTGAACTTTTCGGTTGCTTTGTTCACCTTCTCAGTGATCACCGGTTTAATTAAAACATCAGACAGTTTCATCTGTTAGTTATTTTATAGTTCGCCGGACTGAAACCGGCCTTGTTGATTGAATTGATTAAGCTTCTACTACAGTCTCGTCTTCAGCGAAGATTTTGGCTGCGCTCTCCGTCAACACCAGGAAGTTGGAGTTCATGATTTCGTAAGTGTTCACGTCGCTCAGCACGGTGGAATCCACGGTGGGGATGTTGCGCAGTGACAGGTATACGTTATCGTTGTACTCGGGCAGTACCACGAGGGTTTTCTTGCCGTCAACGTTGATGTTCAGGTTGGAGAGAATGCTCTTGAACTGTTTGGTTTTAGGAGCGTCCAGCTGCAGGTCTTCCACGATAATGATGGAGCCGGCTTTCGCTTTAACGGACAGGGCGGAGATTTTCGCCAGGTCCTTCACCTTACGGTTCAGCTTGATGTCGTAGCCATGGGGCTTGGGACCGAAGATGGTACCACCGCCTTTATACAACGGGTTACGGATGTTACCTTTACGGGAACCGCCGGTACCTTTTTGCTTGTGCAGCTTGCGGGAAGCACCTTTCACCTCGGCACGGGTTTTTACCTTGTGGGTACCCTGACGCTGAGCGGCGAGGTATTGTTTAACCGCGAGGTAAATCACGTGATTGTTCGGCTCCACGCCAAAGATCTCCTCAGGGAGTTCGATGGTACGGCCGGTTTTCTTACCTTCTATATTTAAAATATCGAGTTGCATGTTACTTCTGGATTAAAACGATTGAACCATTGTGGCCGGGAACGGAACCACTTACCAGGATATAATTTTTCTCAGGGAAAATCTTAACGATTTTCAGACCTTTCACTTTCACGCGTTCAGCACCCATCTGACCTGCCATGCGCATGCCTTTGAATACACGGGAAGGATAGGAAGAACCACCTACGGAACCCGGAGCACGCTGACGGTCGTGCTGACCGTGGGTCTTTTCACCCACACCGGAGAACCCGTGACGTTTAACAACGCCCTGGAAACCTTTACCTTTGGAAGTACCTACAACGTCAATTTTCTCACCTTCAGCGAAAATATCGCAGGTGAGCGTCTCTCCGAGGGCTTTTGCCACGGCAGCATCCGGATTGCGGAACTCGGTAACGTAACGTTTAGGGGAGGTTTGTGCTTTCGCGAAGTGATTTTGTTCAGCTTTGGGAGTGTTTTTGGCTTTCTTTTCGCCAAATGCAACCTGAACAGCGTTGTACCCATCAGTTTCCTGGGATTTCACCTGGGTAACCACGCAGGGACCGGCTTCGATGATGGTAACGGCGGTCTGTTTGCCGTTGGCCTCGAAGATGCTGGTCATGCCAATCTTTTTACCAATAATACCTTTCATTTGTTATATAATTTAGCCCAGCGCCTGAGGGATCTCTAGCTATCCTCAGGATGAGCGGTTTAAATGCTATTGGGCGGCTACCCGGAAGGCGTAGCCTGTATTTAATGATGTCGTCATAAAATACCTCAGGCGGGCGTAAAGCCCACCCTTGCTGAGGTCCCTTCTATTCCTACGCTTTGATCTCCACTTCAACACCAGACGGCAGATCGAGCTTGCTCAGCGCATCTACGGTTCTGGAAGAAGATGTGTAAATATCCAACAGGCGCTTGTGGGTGCACAGTTGGAATTGCTCACGCGCCTTTTTGTTCACGTGCGGAGAACGCAGCACCGTAAAGATTTTCTTCTCGGTCGGTAAAGGAATTGGACCTGTTACCACGGCGCCCGTATTGCGAACGGTTTTAACGATCTTCTCGGCAGATTTATCTACCAGGTTGTGATCGTAGGACTTCAGCTTGATTCTAATTCTCTGAGACATATGCAATGAACTTCTTCTATTATTACCCCTCAATTTGGGAGGGCAAAGGTAATTAAGTTTTTTATCCCCACAAATAATTTTTGAGGATATTTTCCCCCAATCATTGACTTTTTCGACGCCATTCCCTAGTTTTAGTCGGCCGGCACCTTTTGCCCAGCCTCCCGTCATCCAAATAATACGCTTATACCCAATCCATTACACCCGTCAATTCTACTTTCATATGCACCTCCGCCTCCTCATACCTTTTTTCTCCTCTCCCTCCCGATTTTTGCACAATCCAACCTCCCCGACACCTCTTACGACCGCGAAAAAGAACTCGACGCCCTCCAGGCCGACGAACTCCCCCAGTTCCCCGGAGGCCCCGAAAAAATGGGACTGTGGATCAACTATCACCTGAAAATCCCTTACATCCCCCTCCGGAACGACACCACCGTTACCGTAAACGTTCATTTTACCGTACAACCCGACGGCAAACTCACCGATATCACCATCCAGCAACCCGGGTTCCGGAACCTCGACAAAGCCGTCATAGACGCCTTCACCGCCATGCCCACCTGGAAGCCCGGCTACCTCGGCGAACGCGCCGTTCCCGTCCGGTTCTCCCTCCCCCTCGCCCTCCATCTCGGCAACACCCTCCGCAAACCCTACGACGTGCCCACACCGGAAGTAACCACCATGCCCCAGTTCAACGGCGGCGGCAAAGCCCTCGCCTACTTCATCCGGAAAAATCTCAAATACCCCGCAGAAGCCCGCGCCGCAGGGATAGCAGGGGCAATCACCGTAGAATTTACCGTATTGTATAATGGCGTAGTAGCCAATGCATTCACAACAGGGAACGCAGTCGGGTACGGACTGGAAGAAGAAGCCATCCGCATCGTGGAAAAAATGCCCCGCTGGAAGCCCGCCGTTCTCGACGGCAAGCCCATCACCGCAAAACACAAAATCCTCATCCGCTTCGAGCTCCCGAAATAAGGTCGATACAAACGACAAAAGGGCCAGCTGCAGGACTTCTGCCGCCGGCCCCTTGCAATGGGGTTGGATTATATCGACTTTCAGGGGTGTATCCTGTTACTTCGCCATTTTCGTCTCCCGGATCGTTTGGCGCGCCTTCGCGCTGGGCAGATAAATCTGGAATCCCAGGTTCAGCCCTACGTTATGCGCCGTCACCGAACTGCCGAAACCTACCGTCAGGTTATATTTCAGCAAGGCTTCCAGCGCAATGTTCGGCGTAATGAAATAAGCCAGACCAGGCCCGAAACCAAGGCCAAGGCCATTGGTGTTCGTGCTCGCCACATTGCTCGCTTTGGTATTTACACCATTAAAGCCTGCGTTGGCTTCCAGGAACCAGCGGGTTTTATTCAATAACTCAATCCGTTTGTCTTTAATGTAATAACGCCCGAACGCCCCGATCCCGTAGTTGAAACGGGTAGATCCATTGCCGGTCAACAAACCGAGGTTCACTTCAGGGCCGATCGCGATATCGTCTTTAATGAACCATCCTGCCTTGGGTGTCAGATTCAGGCTGAACGTGCTCCCTCCGTCCTGGAATGTGCCGCCGATATTGGCGAGGTTGGCGCCCACAAGGATGTTTCCTTTTTGTGTTTGCGCATTTGCATTGATACTCAGGAACATGCCGGCGAGGGCAACTGCCAGGTAGCCAATTTTCTTCATATGGGATGTGTTTTGATGAAATGCTTGCTTGCCAATAATGATTTCGCGGTGGGGATAAACAGGATATGGTTGATTATGAATACAATAAACATAAACTTAACATCCCGATTAAGAAAAGGTTGAAATGTGTCGGGATTTTTTTGACTGGCAGACAATTTGCAGCCGTTTCTCCAGTTCTTCTAAAAAACCAGGTCTATGAAAACTTCCTTCCCGGCCCTGCTACTGCTGCTTTTACTCACAGCTTCGGGCGGATGCGGCAAAAAGAGCACCCCCAACCCGGTAGACCCGCCCGAAGATCCGGACTGGCCGGCCGACAAAGTCCGCGTAGTCGTCTCCTCCGGCATCGGGCGCCCCTGGGAAATTCTCTGGGGACCGGATAATTTTATCTGGATGACCGAGCGCGGTGGACGCATTTGCCGCATAAACCCCAAAACGGGACAGGTGCTCCCGCTCCTCACCCTGCCCGATATCGTGGCCAATGGCGAAGGAGGGCTCCTGGGCATGGCGCTCCATCCCGACTTCAGCAACTCGCCCTTCGTTTACCTGTCTTATAATTATGGATCGCCCTATCGTGAAAAAGTAGTGCGTTACGAATTCCGCAACAATACCCTTTCATCGCCCCTCATCCTGCTCGATAATATCCCTGCAGCCGGCATCCACAACGGCTCCCGGGTACGGTTCGGGCCAGACGGCATGCTGTATGTGACCACCGGCGATGCCGCCAACGGTAGCGCCGCACAAAACACGGCTTCCCTCAGCGGCAAGGTGCTCCGCCTCCGGCCCGACGGATCGATACCCGCAGATAACCCGGTGCCGAACAGCCCGTTGTGGAGCCTGGGGCACCGTAATCCGCAAGGCCTGGTGTTCGTCGGCACAACCCTGTACACCTCCGAACATGGCGCCAATACGGAAGATGAGGTCAATATCATCGAAAAAAACCGGAATTACGGATGGCCCGATGTGCAGGGCCCCTGCAACGGCGGCGAGCTGGACTTCTGCAACGCCAACAACGTCAAACCGCCGATCTGGTCTACCGGCAACAGCACTTACGCCGTCAGCGGTATGGATTTCTACAACCACGACCGCATTCCCGCCTGGAAAAATTCCCTGCTGCTCGTCAGCCTCAAAAACGCGACGCTTTACCAGCTGAAACTCTCGTCCAACGGGCAAAGCGTCGCATCAACAACAAACTGGTTCGCCAACCGGTACGGCCGGCTCCGCGACATCTGCGTGTCGCCGAACGGGCGGGTCTACATCTGTACCGATGCCGATCCGGGGCGCATCATCGAGATCAGCGATCCCAATTAGGAAGCGGGCATGGTACCGGCAGGAAGGTCGCCCTCGCTGATCCGGCGCCAGGCGCAACCGTGGAGGATGAGCGCGAGGTGGGTACGGTCCATCGAAACACAAATCCAGCCCATGTAGGGAACATTATCGCGGGTGAACTGGAAGCCGATGTATTTCCGGCTGGCGCTGAGCCAATCGCCCGTCCAAACTGTATCGTAGGGTCTGGCGGCGGGGATGTGGGCTTCCACGAGGTAAGATTCCATCCCTTTCCAGTCGCGCGGGTGCGGCGCGATGGATTTGATGACTTCGTTCTGTTGCAGGCAAATCGTGGAATCGACTTTCACCAACAACTTTGTGCTATTGATCCCTGCGGCGAAGAATTTGCCGGTTGTGCCGGTGGCATCTCCCGTGACGCCGAGGGCGAGATAGACGTTGTGGGTGCCGTCGAGGTCGATGTCGAGGTGATAGGATTGGAGGTTTTTCACCTGAACGTCGCCGAGGGAGCGGTACTTGATGGAATTGGACGGTGTGGGGTCGCAGTTTTTCTTTTTCGAGCAGGCAAAAAGCATGGTCAGGGCCACAACAGCTGTGGCCAGCAGGGGTTTTGAATGCATAATCGGTGGTTTGAAGGGGTTTAATTAGACATTATGTTGAGCGAACAACAGTCTGGATATATGACGGGGGATGGGCGTGTTATGTTACAGCTGCGGCTGATCCGGCGTTTTAGCCGGCTGAAGCGGGTAAAAAGACGGATGAAATGGACGAGGCAGTGCATGAAAAAAGCCCCCGGAATACCGGAGGGCTTTTTTCTTATTTCTATCTATCAACTTGTGGCTGATTAGGCATTCACTTTACCTTTCACCTTCGCGATCACTTCTTCGGCGATGTTGTTCGGTGCGGGGTTGTAGTGAGAGAACTCCATGATGGAAGTTGCGCGGCCGGAAGACAGGGAGCGGAGTTGGGTTACGTAACCGAACATTTCGCTCAGGGGCACTTTCGCCTTGATAACCTGTGCACCATTGCGGGATTCCATACCTTCCAGCATACCACGACGGCGGTTGAGGTCACCGGTTACGTCGCCCATGTACTGGTCGGGGGTGGTAACTTCCACTTTCATGATGGGTTCGAGCAGAACCGGTTTCGCTTTACGGCCGGCTTCACGGAAGGCGGATTTGGCGCAAAGCTCGAAGGACATTGCGTCGGAGTCCACTGCGTGGAAAGAACCGTCGAACAGGCGAACTTTCAGGGAAGTCAGGGGGAAGTTAGCGAGAACGCCATTGTTCATGGATTGCTCGAAACCTTTCTGAATTGCCGGAATGAATTCTTTCGGAACGGAACCACCGAAGATATCGTTGATGAACTGGAAGGACTTACCGTCGTTTTCTTTCAGCCATTCTGCGTCTGCGGGTCCGATTTCCACCTGGATGTCGGCGAATTTACCACGACCACCGGTTTGTTTCTTGTACACTTCGCGGTGTTCAACCTTGTTGGTGAACGCTTCTTTGTAAGCTACCTGGGGAGCGCCCTGGTTAACTTCCACTTTGAATTCGCGGCGCATACGGTCTACGATGATCTCCAGGTGGAGCTCACCCATCCCGCTCAATACGGTTTGGCCGGTTTCTTCGTCGGTTTTAGCTTTCAGCGTGGGATCTTCTTCCACGAGCTTAGCGATAGCCATACCCATTTTATCAACGTCTGCCTGAGTTTTAGGCTCGATGGCGATGTGGATTACGGGCTCGGGGAAAGACATCGATTCGAGAACGATCGGATGGTTTTCCGCGCAGAGGGTATCACCGGTTTTGATATCTTTAAAACCTACAGCAGCGCCGATATCGCCGGCTTCGATGAAGTCGATCGGGTTCTGCTTGTTGGCGTGCATCTGCATGATACGGCTGATACGCTCGTTTTTGCCGGTGCGGGTGTTCAGCACATAAGAACCTGCGTCCAGATGGCCGGAATAAACCCGGAAGAATGCCAGGCGGCCTACGAACGGATCGGTAGCGATCTTGAACGCGAGGGCAGCGAAGGGTTCTTTAGCGGAGGGTGCGCGCTTGATTTCCTCACCATTGTCGGGATCGGTACCGGTTACGGCTTCAACGTCCATGGGAGAAGGAAGGTAGCGGCAAACGCCGTCGAGCATTTTCTGAACGCCTTTGTTTTTGAAGGAAGAACCGCACATCATGGGGATGATAGCCATGTCGATAGTGGCTTTGCGGATCGCTTCGTGGATTTCGGCTTCGGAGATGGAGTTAGGATCTTCGAAGAATTTTTCCATGAGGGTGTCATCGTATTCAGCAACAGCTTCTACGAGTTTAGCTCTCCATTCTTCGGCTTCTTCCTTCATATCTGCCGGGATTTCGATTTCCTGGTAGGTAGCGCCTTTACCGGCTTCGTCCCAGATGATGCCTTTCATGGTGATCAGGTCAACCACGCCTTTGAAGTGATCTTCAGCGCCGATGGGCAGGGTCAGGGGAACGGGGTTTGCGCCGAGCATTTCCTTCACCTGTTTAACAACGTTCAGGAAGTCTGCACCGGAGCGGTCCATTTTGTTAACGAAACCGATACGGGGTACGCGGTATTTGTTTGCCTGGCGCCAAACCGTTTCGGATTGGGGCTCAACACCGGATACGGCGCAGAACAGGGCAACCAGACCGTCGAGTACGCGCAGGGAGCGTTCTACTTCCACAGTGAAGTCCACGTGGCCCGGGGTATCGATGATATTAAATTTATACTGTTTGGTATCCGGCAGGTTCTGGCCCTGGTTGGTAGGGAAGTTCCAGAAACAAGTGGTAGCAGCAGATGTAATGGTAATACCTCTCTCCTGCTCCTGGGCCATCCAGTCCATGGTAGCGGCTCCTTCGTGAACCTCACCGATTTTGTGAGTCTTACCTGTGTAATACAGGATACGCTCTGTGGTAGTGGTCTTACCGGCATCGATGTGCGCCGCAATACCAAAGTTTCTTTGAAATCTTAAGTCTGCCATAAAAGTAAAATGACTATAAGTAATGCAATTTGGGGGGCAAAGGTAATCTTTTTCTATCAATAAATAAAGCGGTCTGATTTTGTCAAATTGTTAAAAACGCCCTTCCCGTTCAATCCTGCCGCTTATCCGGCCAAAACCGCCAAAAATGAAACGGATTCCGCTAGTCCGTTCACCGGGACAATTTTTATCTAGTTTTACGTTGTCGAAAGCTGAAGAGACCCCATTGTCCTCTAAAAATGAACCGTTTATACAGTAACCGTTTCCCCGGGCCCCAAAGCCGGGGGGATTGCAGCATGGCATCACAGACCGCAAAATGAAGGGCCCTCGTCAACCAGATCGCTCAATGCTTCGTTACCGGTATTTCCAGTAACCATTTTACCCCGTTTTCCAGAACCATCATATAACCATTGTTTTATGAAGCATATTTCTACCAAGCACCTATTGCTTGCCATGTTCCTGGCCATATCGTGGTTGCCAGCCCGTTCGCAGCTGGTACTGGTCAGGCAGGTGGCCGCCTCCTCAGGAGGGTCCGGCATCATCGGCGGCATCCAGTTCGATTACACCATCGGTGAAGCCGCCATTACACCACTGGCCGCGGGGCCCATCCTGCTCACGCAGGGGTTCCAGCAGCCGGAGATCGTGCCGCCCCTGGCCCCGGGGAGCAATCCCATCCTGGATTTCTCACTGTACCCCAACCCGGCACTCACCACCTTCAAGGTCCAGTTCAGCCTCCTGAACAATGCTACCGTTACTTTCCTGCTCATGAACACAGCTGGACAGGTCATGTACCAGGACGTACGTAATTACGCGCCCGGAAAGGTCGTCATCCCGACTTCCGTCGACAAACTGGCATCCGGTATTTATACCGTCATCCTGAAGGTCAACCAGTTCGTTTTCACCGAAAAACTAATTGTTCAATAGCCTAAAACGGTTTAACATGAACCACCTCAAAACCATCCTCCTTCTGGCGGGAATGCTGGCGGTACGCCCGTTGATGGCACAGAAAACCGCCCAGCAGCCCCTCAACGTTGGCGGCTCATTCCTGCTCATCAACCCCGACGCCAGGAGCAACGCAACCGGCGGCGCCGTCACCGGCCTGGAGCCCGACGCCAACGCCATCTACGCCAACGCAGCCAAGCTCCCATTCGCCGGTGACTGGGGCGCCAGCGTTTCCTACTCCCCCTGGATGTGGGACCTCCTCGACAAAAAAACCCACATGGCCTTCGTTTCCGGGTTCAAAACATTCGGGGAACAGCAAAGCCTCGGGGCTTCCGTCAAATATTTCAACTACGGCGATGTCACTTTCCGGGACGAGAACGGTATGGTCCTCCAGCAGTACAAGCCCCGAGAATATGCCGTCGACCTTTCCTACGGCAGGAAGCTCGGCAGCCAGTTTGCCCTCGCCGTCACCGGGCGGTACATCCGCTCCGAGCTCGGCAACGGTACCTACAACGGGCAGCTGCAGAAACCCGCATCCGCCGTGGCAGGCGATATCAGCCTCTATTCCCAGGGATATGCCAACCATATCGAAGGCAATAACCGCTGGGCATGGGGCGTCAGCTTCACCAACATCGGCACCAAGCTGTCTTACACCGACGACGTAGGATCCAAGACCTTCCTGCCCATGAACCTCCGCATCGGCGGCGGATACACTTTCGTGCGGACGGAAGACCACAAGTTCACGCTCGCCGTTGACGTCAACAAGCTCCTCGTTCCCACCCCTCCCATCTACAAACTCGACCCCGACGGTAACCCCACCGGCGAGATCGAGAAAGGCAAAGACCCCGACAGGAGCGTGGTGGAATCCATCTTCACCTCCTTCAGCGATGCGCCGGGAGGGTTCCGGGAAGAAGTCAGCGAGTTTTCCTTTGCCGGAGGCATCGAATACGCCTACCAGAACAACTTCTTCGTGCGGACGGGCTACTTCTACGAAGACCCCGCCAAAGGCAACCGACAGCAGTTCTCGGCGGGCTTCGGCGTAAGGGTGCAGGGCTTCCAGCTCGACTTCGCCTATCTCGTGCCCACCGGCGGAAGTCTCCGCCAGCGCAAGAGCATGAACTTCACCATTATGTACACTCCTTTCAGGGATAACAGATAACCTCTCAGATAACCTCTCAGATAACCTCTCATTGATAAAGCACTCGTCATGAATAAAATTCTCATATGCATCATTCTCCTGCTGGGCACCGCGGTTACGACTGCAAGGGCGCAGCAGCCGGCAAGAAAGGCCGATGATGGATCCAGTATTCGTCAACGTATGTTCAGCGATTACGATCAGGCCGCGGCGAAAAGCCGGTCGGGACTGACAAATGCCTCCAAACCGAAGGAAGCCACCATCTCGTCGTCGCAGGCGCTTAAACAACACATTTTCCCCGGGGCGAACGGCGGAGGCGGCATCCCGCGAAATATCCCGGCCGGTGCGCGCAAGGCAAATGCGGCAGCAGCAAAATCTTCCGCACAAATGCCCAGCAACCTGTCGGCCGCCGAAGCCGCCCAGAAAGCCCAGGATCCCAAAGCAGCCAAGGTAGCCCCGGCCGACCTGGGAGCGCAAGGCAAAGAGCCCCCGCTGCATTTCGAAAAACCCAAAGCGCCCACCTCTAAAAACTGAGCACCATGAAAAAAACACTATACCTCCTCTTATTTATGATATCGGCCACCATCGGAAGTTACGCGCAGAGCGGGCTTTCGGGGATCAACTACCAGGCGGTGGCCCGAAATAGCAATGGTACCGTATTGGCCAACCAGGCGGTGAGCGTCCGGTTTTCCGTACGCGGTGGCGGTCCGAACGGCGCCGTGCAATACCAGGAAACGCATAATACCGCCACCAATGCCATCGGCCTGTTTACGTTGCAGGTGGGGCGCGGTACGCCCGTGACCGGTACTTTCGCCGGTGTGCCCTGGGGCAACGCCAACCAGTTCCTTCAAGTGGAAGTGAATACGGGCGGTGGTTTCCAGACATTGGGCACCAACCAGCTCATGAGCGTTCCCTTCGCACAATTCGCTGCGAACGGTAATCCTGGCCCTGCCGGTCCGCAAGGGCCTGCCGGGCCTGCGGGACCTGTGGGCGCTATTGGCCCTGTAGGGCCTGTTGGGCCGATCGGGCCTGCGGGCGCACAAGGGCCTGTTGGAGCCGCCGGACCGGTTGGGCCCATTGGGCCGATCGGACCTGCGGGTGCTGTAGGGCCTGCCGGGCCTGTGGGCGCGGCCGGACCCGTTGGGCCAGTTGGGCCGATAGGGCCTGCAGGCGCTGTTGGCCCCGCCGGGCCTGTGGGCGCGGCCGGACCGGTTGGGCCCATTGGGCCGATCGGACCTGCAGGCGCTGTTGGCCCCGCCGGGCCTGTGGGCGCGGCCGGACCGGTTGGGCCCATTGGACCGATCGGACCTGCGGGTGCTGTAGGGCCTGCCGGGCCTGTGGGCGCGGCCGGACCGGTTGGGCCCATTGGGCCGATCGGACCTGCTGGCGCTGTTGGCCCCGCCGGGCCTGTTGGGCCTGCTGGCCCTGCCGGTGCAGTTGGGGCGATGGGCCCTGCCGGACCGATCGGGCCGATTGGACCCGCCGGGCCTGTTGGCCCTGCCGGACCTGCGGGCGACATCAACGGTGTAGCTGCAGGCGGATCGCTCAGCGGAACCTATCCCAATCCAACTATCGCCAACAATGCAGTAGGCACCACGCAAGTGGCGGATGGCTCCATCACCCTTCCCAAACTCGCCCCGGGAGTGATTCCGACGAGCCTGCCTCCGAATGGGGCCGCAGGTGGCGACCTGGGTGGAAACTATCCTAACCCCAACGTAGCCAAAATCCAGACCGTACCCGTATCCAATGCGGTGCCGGCAGCAGGACAGGTTTTAAAATTCGATGGCGTGAGCTGGACGCCGGCGGCAGATAATGCCGGTGGCGGCGGGCTTACGCTCCCCTATGCTGCGGTCGAAAACAATGCGGCTACGCTGTTTTCCATCACGAATAACGGTGACGGCTCTTCGCTGGAAGGCGTGAACAACACGGCCACCAGCAATATCGCAGCGATACGCGGAATTGTTTCATCGGCTGCGCCGGGCGGATTTTCCTCAGCGGTCAGAGGTATTAATAATGGTACCGGTGGCCTCGGGGTTGGCGTGTATGGATCGCAGAACGGTTCCGGCTGGGGCGTTTACGGTACTACCCCGAATGGTTTGGGCGTATACGGCAACGCGTCGGCAAACGGTTACGGTGTATATGCCAACAGCAATACCGGCACCGGTTTACAGGCAACGAGCAACAACGGCATTCCCGCCAGTCTGTCTATCTTCAATAACTCAAACAACAACAACGTACTGGCGGCAAATACCGTCGGCAACGGCACTGTTATCAATGTAACGACAACGGGAAATGGCGCTGGCGTAAGAGCTTCTACCGGTGCGGGTTTCGCCATACATGGCATCACCAGTTCAGTATCCAGTGCGGGTGTGATAGGTGATAACAACGGCGGCGGTGAAGCCGTAGTTGGCCGTACCACCAGCGACATCGCCGGTGCGGTAGTGGGCAGGAACGATGGCGGTGGATATGGTGTGCGCGGGTTCATATCTACCAGTACTGCAGGAACGGCTGTAGGTGTGTTGGGACAGGTGGGCCTGAACAACAGTACCGGCCGCGCGGGACGATTCGAAAACTTCAACAATACCAATACCACCGGCAATACGCTGGAAGTGGAAACCAACGGTAATGGCAATATCCCGGACAATACGCAGGGCAATGCCGCGTCTTTCCTGGTCGACAATACGAACAGTGTAGCCGCCGCCGTGAGAGGCGAAGTGAAAACGATCTTCGGCAACTTCGGCGCCGCGGGTATCTTCGGGATATCTTCCGGAACGGGAGGTTTTGCGGGATTGTTCCATTCGTCTAACCCTTCCGGCAATGGTGCGGCACTGGTTTCTATCCAGGACGGCAACGGCAACGCGATCACCGCCAATGCCAGCAAAGATGGCAATGCGGTGGAAGCAAATATCGACGGAGGCGGCAACGCCCTCTATGCATGGGTCCCTTCTTTTGCGACCGGCCGCGCGGGACGGTTCGAAATTTTCAATGAAGACAATACCAGCAATGTGATCTCGGCAAAAACCGTAGGTAACGGTATCGCCGGGAACTTTATGGTGGACAGGGTGACCGGGACTTCCGCGGCGGTAAGGGGGAAGTGAATTCCCAGTTCGCCAACTTCGGCACTGCGGGCATTTACGGGATTTCTTCCGGGACCGGTGGTTTTGCGGGCCTGTTCCATGCGAGCAATCCCGCGGGGAATGGCCCGGCGCTCATTGCGATCGCGGATGGTAACGGTAACGGTATCACAGCGAACGCGTCCAATACCGGCGACGGGGTGGAAACCACGGCAGACGGGACAGGTAGCGCCATTTACGCGTGGGTGCCCAACTTCGGGAATGGCCGCGCGGGCAGGCTGGTGAACTACAACACGGGAAATACCAATCCTGTATTGACGGTTGAACAACATAGCAATGGCTCCATCGCACTATTCAAATCCGGCAATCCCGGAACAGTGAACGTGGCGCGCATCAACTCTGCCGGCCGCGGTTTCTTCAATGGCGGAACGCAGAACAGCGGCGCCGACCTTGCCGAGGCATTTGACGTGGAAGGCGCCATGAGCGCATATGAGCCAGGCGATGTGATGGTCATTTCCACCAGCAGCGACCGCAAAATGGAAAAATCATCCGAAGCCTATTCTACCCTGGTAGCCGGCGTTTACGCCACCAAGCCGGGCGTTTTGCTGACAGAACAGGAAGGTGTGGAAGATGTGACCGATCAAGTACCCGTGGGCGTTGTGGGCGTTATCCCCACCAAAGTCTGCGACGAAGGCGGCCCTATCCGCCGCGGCGACCTGCTCGTTACTTCCAGCAAAGCCGGATATGCCATGAAGGCCGACCCGAAGAAACTGCAACATGGCCAGATCCTCGGAAAAGCCCTCCAGGAACTGACTTCCGGTACCGGAAAGATCAAGGTGCTCGTGAATGTGAAATAGTTTTTTTCATCCCGATATAAACCGTACGAAAACATTTTTGACGAGAGCAAGGGTATATGTATGGTTTTGTGTATGGCTGCCTCTTCTGGGGCAGCCTCTTTTTCGCTTTCTTTTTTTATGATTCGTCCAATGTCATTCATTGTTAATTTTTTATCTTACGTTTCGATTGGAGCTATCTATACTTACGGAATACGATACCCCCAGATCTTCCCCCATACTTAACCATCTTTGTTGAAAGGACGCGATGCAGCCCTGGCTGCGCCTATTTACCTTCCCGCCTATACGAAATCATTGATTTGAATGTGAGAGCGCATGCCCGGATGGGGCCTGTCCATTTTATCCGATTACCACTGAAAGCTGCCGTTAGCACCGGAACCATTTCAACCGTCTTCGCAATTACTTTTTGAACCCTGTGATTTGATGTCTGTCCCAGCCTCGAAATGGCGAAGCCATGCCATCCTTTCAGATCGCACAACCCAGTATTCATAACCCTTTGATATCCGATCTTTATGAAGTCAAATTCTACGAAACACCTCTTATTGGCTATGTTCCTGGCCATATCGTGGCTGCCGGCCCGTTCGCAGCTGGTACTGGTCAGGCAGGTGGCCGCCTCCTCAGGAGGGTCCGGCATCATCGGCGGCATCCAGTTCGATTACACCATCGGTGAAGCCGCCATTACACCACTGGCCGCGGGGCCCATCCTGCTCACGCAGGGGTTCCAGCAGCCGGAGATCGTGCCGCCCCTGGCCCCGGGGAGCAATCCCATCCTGGATTTCTCACTGTACCCCAACCCGGCACTCACCACCTTCAAGGTCCAGTTCAGCCTCCTGAACAATGCCACCGTCACCTTCCTGCTCATGAACACAGCTGGACAGGTCATGTACCAGGACGTACGTAATTACGCACCGGGCAAGGTCGTCATCCCGACTTCCGTCGACAAACTGGCATCCGGTATTTATACCGTCATCCTGAAGGTCAACCAGTTCGTTTTCACCGAAAAACTAATTGTTCAATAGCCTAAAACGGTTTAACATGAACCACCTCAAAACCATCCTCCTTCTGGCGGGAATGCTGGCGGTACGCCCGTTGATGGCACAGAAAACCGCCCAGCAGCCTCTTAACGTTGGCGGCTCATTCCTGCTCATCAACCCCGATGCCAGGAGCAACGCAACCGGCGGCGCCGTCACCGGCCTGGAGCCCGACGCCAACGCCATCTACGCCAACGCAGCCAAGCTCCCGTTCGCGGGTGACTGGGGCGCCAGCGTTTCCTACTCCCCCTGGATGTGGGACCTCCTCGACAAAAAAACCCACATGGCCTTCGTTTCCGGGTTCAAAACATTCGGGGAACAGCAGAGCCTCGGGGCCGCCGTCAAATATTTCAACTACGGCGATGTCACTTTCCGGGACGAGAACGGCATGGTCCTCCAGCAGTACAAGCCCCGAGAATATGCCGTCGACCTTTCCTACGGCAGGAAGCTCGGCAGCCAGTTCGCCCTCGCCGTCACCGGGCGGTACATCCGCTCCGAGCTCGGCAACGGTACCTACAACGGGCAGCTGCAGAAACCCGCATCCGCAGTGGCAGGGGATATCAGTCTCTATTCCCAGGGATATGCCAACCATATCGAAGGCAATAACCGCTGGGCATGGGGCGTCAGCTTCACCAACATCGGCACCAAGCTGTCTTACACCGACGACGTAGGATCCAAGACCTTCCTGCCCATGAACCTCCGCATCGGCGGCGGATACACTTTCGTGCGGACGGAAGACCACAAGTTCACGCTCGCCGTTGACGTCAACAAGCTCCTCGTCCCCACCCCTCCCATCTACAAACTCGACCCCGACGGTAACCCCACCGGCGAGATCGAAAAAGGCAAAGACCCCGACAGGAGCGTGGTGGAATCCATCTTCACCTCCTTCAGCGATGCGCCGGGAGGGTTCCGGGAAGAAGTCAGCGAGTTCTCCTTTGCGGGAGGCATCGAATACGCCTACCAGAACAACTTCTTCGTGCGGACGGGCTACTTCTACGAAGACCCCGCCAAAGGCAACCGGCAGCAGTTCTCGGCGGGCTTCGGCGTGAGGGTGCAGGGCTTCCAGCTCGACTTCGCCTACCTCGTGCCCACCGGTGGAAGCCTCCGCCAGCGCAAGAGCATGAACTTCACCATTATGTACACTCCTTTCAGGGATAACAGATAACCGAAACCTTTCTTTTCAATGATAAATCACCTATCCATGTACAGATTATTCATACTCACTTCCCTCCTGCTGCTCACCGGGTTTGCCGGAGCATACGCCCAAAAAGCGCCGGACGACGGCCGAAGCCTTAAGGAACGGCTTTTCAAGGAAGGCATCCCCAAAACGATCAAAACCCAAACAACCAAATCTCCGGAAGCTGCCATCACCAGCAAACAGGCTTTGCGGCAACACATTTTCCCCGGCAGTCCATCGGCCCCGGCGACTACGTTCAAAAAGAGCCAGTCCCAAAGCAAGAATGCAGGTGGAACACAGCTTCCGTCCAGCGCATCAGGCGCGGACGCTGCGAAAAAAGAAAGCGTTAAAGCAGCAGCGGTGAAGCCCGTTGACCTCAATGCGCAAGGCAAGGAACCTTCGCTTCACTATGAGAAAGCCAAAGTAAATACCCCTAAAAACTGAGCACGATGAAGAAAACGTTATTCACCATATTCATTTGCATGACGATCGCGCTGGGCAGTTACGCCCAGTCGGGCCTGTCGGGCATCAATTACCAGGCAGTTGCGCGCAACAGTAACGGCACTGTGCTGGCGAACCAGGCGGTAAGCGTCCGGTTTTCCGTACGCGGTGGCGGCCCTAACGGCGCCGTGCAATACCAGGAAACGCATAATACGGCCACCAATGCCATCGGCCTGTTTACGTTGCAGGTGGGGCGTGGTACGCCCGTGACCGGTACTTTCGCCGGTGTGCCCTGGGGCAACGCCAACCAGTTCCTTCAGGTGGAAGTGAATACGGGCGGTGGGTTCCAGACATTAGGCACCAACCAGCTCATGAGCGTTCCCTTCGCACAATTCGCTGCGAACGGTAATCCGGGCCCTGCCGGTCCGCAAGGGCCTGCCGGGCCTGTTGGACCGGTAGGCGCTATTGGGCCTGTGGGGCCTGCCGGCGCTACCGGGCCCGCCGGAGCACAAGGGCCAGCGGGACCGGTTGGGCCGATCGGGCCAACCGGCGCTGACGGAGCGGTTGGGCCAGTAGGGCCTGCCGGGCCGGTGGGTGCAGCCGGGCCCGTTGGACCTGTGGGGCCGATCGGGCCTGCGGGTGCTGTAGGGCCTGTTGGCCCCGTGGGTGCGGCCGGGCCAGTTGGGCCCGTTGGGCCGGCGGGTGCTGATGGAGCCGTTGGGCCACAAGGGCCCGTTGGACCTGCAGGGCCTGTGGGTGCCGCTGGTGCTGACGGAGCCGTTGGACCACAAGGGCCTGTTGGGCCTGCTGGTGCAGTAGGTGCCGCTGGCCCTCAAGGCCCTGTTGGGCCTGCTGGCGCTGCCGGTGCTGATGGAGCTGTTGGGCCGCAAGGGCCTGCCGGCCCTGCCGGAGCGGTTGGCGCCGCCGGGCCACAAGGCCCCGTTGGGCCTGCTGGCGCTGCCGGTGCAGACGGAGCTGTTGGGCCACAAGGCCCCGTTGGGCCTGCTGGCGCTGCCGGTGCAGACGGAGCTGTTGGGCCTCAAGGACCTGCGGGACCAGTGGGGGCCGCCGGGCCGCAAGGCCCCGTTGGGCCTGCTGGCGCAGCCGGTGCAGACGGAGCCGTAGGGCCTCAAGGGCCTGCGGGACCTGTGGGAGCCGCCGGGCCACAAGGCCCCGTTGGGCCTGCTGGCGCTACCGGTGCTGACGGAGCCGTTGGGCCTCAAGGGCCTGCGGGACCAATTGGCCCCATCGGCCCCTCCGGACCTGCCGGGCCGCAAGGCCCTGCCGGAGACATTAACGGCGTTGCTGCAGGCGGATCGCTCAGCGGAACTTATCCCAATCCCACCATCGCAAACGACGCAGTAGGTACTACGCAAGTGGCGGATGGTTCCATCACCCTTCCCAAACTCGCGGCAGGAGTGATCCCTACGAGCTTGCCTCCGAATGGCGCAGCAGGCGGCGATCTCGGTGGAACTTATCCCAATCCCATCGTCGCAAAGATCCAGGCCACACCGGTTTCCAATACGGCACCGGTAGCCGGTCAGGTATTGAAATACGATGGCGTAAACTGGATACCTTCGGCGGATAATGCCGGTGGTGGCGGGCTTACGCTCCCTTACTCGGCGGTCGAAAACAATGCGGCCACGCTGTTTTCCATCACGAACAATGGAGATGGCACCTCGCTGGAAGGTGTTAACAATACAACTACATCCAATATTGCTACGGTGCGTGGGGTTGTTTCTCCGGAGTCGCCGGGTGGTTTCTCGTCCGGTGTTCGCGGTATCAATAATGGTACGGGTGGCCTGGGGATTGGTGTCTGGGGATCGCAGAATGGTTCCGGATGGGGTGTTTACGGCTCTACCCCTAATGGGTTGGGCGTTTATGGAAACGCTTCCGCAAACGGATATGGCGTATATGCCAATAGCAATACCGGGACAGGGCTCAATGCTACCAGCAACAATGGCATTCCCGCCAACTTCTCCATCTTTAATAATTCGAACAACAATAATGTAGTTGTCGCCAATACGGTGGGCAACGGTACGGTAGTCAACGTAACCACTTCCGGGAACGGCGCCGGGGTGCGTTCCTCCACCATCGCAGGATTCGGTGTGCATGGCATCACCAGTTCGCAGACCAGCGCAGGTGTGGTAGGTGATAACAACGGCGGCGGCGAAGCCGTAGTGGGCCGCACCACCAGCGATATCGCAGGTGCGGTAGTTGGCAGGAACGATGGCGGTGGATATGGCGTGCGTGGATTCATCGCTACAAATACATCCAATACAGGTGTAGGGGTGCTTGGACAAGTAGGCTTGAACAACAGTACCGGCCGTGCGGGACGATTCGAAAATTTCAATACCGCCAATACGGATGCCAATATCCTGGAAGTGGTGTCTAACAGCCTGGGCAACATTCCCGACAATACCCTCGGCAACGCCTCCTCCTTCCTGCTGGATAATAACAACAGTGTAGGCGCCGCCGTTAGAGCGGAAGTAAACACCATCTTCGGGAACTTCGGTGCTGCCGGCGTATTCGGGATTTCTTCCGGGACCGGTGGCCGGGCAGGCCTGTTTTATGCCTCCAACCCTGCCGGTAACGGTGCATCCCTGATCGCCCTCACAGACGGCAACGGCAACGCCATCACCGCCAATGCAGGCAAAGACGGTAATGCGGTAGAAGCTAATATCGACGGTGCCGGTACTGCCGTTTATGGCTGGGTGCCGACATTTTCGACAGGCCGCGCCGGAAGGTTTGAAATCTTCAATGAAAACAATGATAACGAAGTAATTAAAGTACAAACCGTAGGTAATGGTATCGCAGGTAGTTTTATGGTAGACAGAACAACCGGTACCAAACCCGCAGTAAAAGGCGAAGTAAATTCGCAATTCGCCAACTTCGGAACAGCCGGCATTTTCGGTGAATCTTCGGGAACGGGCGGCTATGCCGGCCTATTCTATTCATCCAACCCAGCAGGCAACGGGCCGGCCTTGTTAGCCCTCACGGAAGGCACCGGCAACGGCATCACCGCCAATGCCGGAGGAAACGGCGACGGCGTGGAAGCTTCCTGCGACGGGGGCGGTAATGCCATTTCCGGCTTCATTCCCAACTTCGGTACGGGCAAGGCCGCACGGTTCGCCAACTTCAATAATGCCAATAGTCAGCCTGTGGTCCACGTCACCACAACAGGAACAGGCAACACCATGTTGATCAACCACCAGGGCGCTAGCGGCAGCATTGCCGTTTTCCAAAGTGCAAGCAGCAACGTGGCACGCATCAACAAAGCTGGCCGCGGGTTCTTCAACGGTGGTACCCAAAACAGCGGGGCAGACATCGCCGAAGCATTCGATGTTCATGGCGACCTCAACGCCTATGAAACCGGAGACGTGCTCGTGATCTCCAAAAGCAAAGACCGGATGGTCGAAAAATCGGCGCAGCCCTACTCCACCCTCGTTGCCGGCGTTTACGCCACCAAACCCGGCGTGTTGCTGACCGAACAGGAAGGCACCGACGAAGTGGAAGGACAGGTACCCATGGGTGTGGTAGGCGTTATTCCCACCAAAGTCTGCGACGAAGGCGGCCCCATCTCCCGCGGCGATCTCCTCGTAACTTCCAGCAGGCCCGGCTACGCCATGAAAGCCGATCCCGACAAAGTGAAAACCGGCCAGGTGCTCGGCAAAGCCCTCCAGGAACTCGCTTCCGGGACCGGAAAAATAAAAGTGCTGGTGAATGTGAAATAACACAAACTTCGTTTAGCCACGCTACGATGGCCGCTTCCAGTGGAAGCGGCCATTTTTATTTCATAACATTTCGTTTCGCAGGTCGCGATTCGCTTCGATTATTGTTTACATTTATATAACTTGCGCCAGACAGCAACCATGCTTCGTACCATTTCCCGATTTTAACCATCGTTTTGAAGACTAGCGGCAGCTACGCCGGATTATTTTGCCATACTTTACTTGAATGTATTGTTTATCCGCTGATGTGTCTTAACTGATATATCGGTACACCTTTTTTATGTTCCGGCGAAACGAAATTCGTTGCGCCGACCTCAAAGCATATCCTACTGATGATGAAGACGTATCCTTATAAATTCCTGATCATTCCTTTACTGATCGCGGCTTTCAGCTTGCCGGCCCGCGCGCAGCTGGTGTTGGTAAGGCAGGTGTTCGCCGCTTCCGGCGGCTCCGGAATCGCCGGCGGCATTCTTTTCGACTACACGATCGGTGAACCTTCCATTACGCCATTCACAACCGGAAAACTTCTGCTGACACAGGGTTTCCAGCAGCCGGACGTATTGCCCTCGCTGGCTCCCGGCAAAAATCCGGTGGTCGATTTTTCGCTTTTCCCCAATCCGGCGCTCACCACTTTTAAAATCCAGTTCAACCTGCTGACCGATGCTACGGTTTCGTTTATGTTGATGAATACCGCCGGGCAAGTGGTTTTCCAGGACGTACGGAATTTCGCGCCGGGGAAAGTGGTGATACCCACGTCCGTCGACAAACTGGCCGCCGGTATTTACACGGTGGTCGTGAAAGTGAATGCTTTCGTACTGACGGAAAAACTGATCGTTCAATAGTCTAACCCGGAAACCATGAAGTTTTATCAATTCATACCCGCTTTGGCGGGATTGCTGGCCGCATGTCCGCTGATGGCACAGAAAACCGCGCAACGGCCCGTCAATGTGGGCGGCACTTTCCTCCTCGTGAACCCGGATGCCCGCAGCAGCGCGCTCGGCGGAACCATTACCGGGCTTGAGCCCGATGCCAACGCGATATTCGGCAACGCCGCCAAACTCCCCTTCGCCGGCGAATACGGCGCCAGCGTTTCCTACTCTCCCTGGATGTGGGACCTCTCCGACAAAAAGACCCACATGACTTACCTTTCCGGCTTCAAAACCTGGAACGGCCAGGAAACCCTCGGCGCCTCGGTCAAATATTTCAATTATGGAGACGCTACTTTCCGTGACGAAAACGGCAATCTCCTCCAGCAGTACAAACCCCGCGAATACGCCATAGACCTCGCTTACGCCCGGAAGCTCGGCAGCAGCCTGGCACTGGCGGTCACGGCAAGGTACATCCGCAGCGAACTGGGGAACGGCACTTACAACGGGCAATTGCAAAAACCGGCTTCCGGCGTGGCGGGAGATGTGAGCCTGTACTCGCAAGGGTATGCCGATCATGTCGAAGGCAACAACCGCTATGCCTGGGGCGTCAGCCTTACCAATATCGGCACCAAATTATCGTATACCGACGCGAGCGATTCCCGGGCCTTTTTGCCCATGAACATTCGTATCGGTGGCGGATATACGTTCGTTCGGACGGAAGATCATAAGTTCACCCTGGCCGCGGATATCAACAAACTCCTCGTTCCCACATCCCCCACTTACAAATCCGACGCAAACGGCATCCCGACCGGTGAGATCGATAAAGGGAAAGATCCGGACAGAAGCGTGGTGGAATCCATCTTCACGTCATTCTCCGACGCTCCGGGCGGTTTCCGCGAAGAAATGCGCGAATGCTCGTTTTCAGGCGGCATCGAATACGCTTACCAGGATATTTTCTTTGCCAGGACCGGCTATTTCTACGAACATCCCGACAAAGGCAGTCGCCAGCAATTCTCGACCGGGTTTGGCGTTCGCGTGAGCGGCTTCCAGCTCGATTTCGCCTATCTCGTGCCCACCGGGCCGAGTATCCGGCAGCGCAAAAGCATGCATTTCACATTGCTGTACACACCTTTCCGCGATAAATAATCCCGCATCCATATCCTCAATTTTAAAAAATTATGTCAATGAATAAGATCCCAACACTAACTGTATCGATCCTGGTGATGGCTTGCTGTCACGCCCGGGCGCAGCAATCGAGCCCTCAGCAGGCGCGGCCTGTGGAAGCCAGCATCAATTCCCCTTCGGCGATGCTACAATTCCTGTTCCCCTCCTACAAACCGGGCCAGGCGATGCCCATGGCTGCAAGGAAAATGCAGGCGCCGCAAAATTCCGGCGATGCAAAACTGGTTTCTGCCCAGTCTGCCACGGAAGCGGCGCAGAAAAACAATCCCAACCTGGCCGTGAAACCTTTGCCTACCACAGTTCCCAGCCAGGGTCAGCAACCTTCCACGACTTATATCCCCAGTGCTCCTAAAAAATGATCTGATGAAGAAATCGATACTAATCTTTTTACTCCTTATAACGGCCGCGCTGAGCGGATTTGCCCAACACGGATTATCGGGCATCAATTACCAGGCGGTGGCGCGGAACAGTAACGGTACCGTATTCGCCAATATGCCGCTGGGCGTACGTTTTTCGATCCGCGGCGGCGGGCCGAACGGCAATATTCAATACCAGGAAACGCATCGTACGACCACCAACGCCGTGGGGCTTTTCACATTGCTCGTTGGCCGGGGAACGCCGGTGACGGGTACTTTCGCCGCCATTCCCTGGAAGGAAGCGAATCAGTTTCTGCAGGTGGAAGTCAATCTCGGCAGCGGATTCCTGACGCTGGGCACGCAACAATTGATGAGTGTACCGTTTGCGCTGTATGCTGCGGACGGCAATCCTGGTCCGGCCGGGCCGCAGGGGCCGGCGGGTTTGCAGGGCTTGAAGGGTGATACCGGCGCCGATGGGCCTGCGGGAGCGCAGGGGCTGCAAGGTCCGAAAGGCGACGCGGGGCCGAAAGGAGAACCTGGAATTCAGGGTGTTCCCGGGCAGAAGGGTGATATTGGGGCGCAGGGTTTACAAGGCCCGAAAGGTGATCCGGGAATTCAGGGCGCAAAAGGTGCGGATGGGGCCGCTGGCCCGAAGGGTGAACCTGGGGCGCAGGGATTACAAGGCCCGAAGGGTGATCCGGGAATTCAGGGATTACAGGGCTTGAAGGGAGATCCTGGGGCGCAGGGTTTACAAGGTCTGAAGGGTGATCCCGGAATTCAAGGCGCAAAAGGTGCCGATGGGGCCGCTGGTCCGAAGGGTGATCCCGGGGCGCAGGGTTTACAAGGCCCGAAAGGTGATCCTGGAATTCAGGGTGCAAAAGGTGCCGATGGAGCTGCTGGCCCGAAGGGTGATCCTGGGGCGCAGGGTTTACAAGGCCCGAAAGGTGATCCTGGAATTCAGGGATTACAGGGCTTGAAAGGAGATCCCGGGGCGCAGGGTTTACAAGGCCTGCAAGGCCCGAAAGGTGATCCCGGTGCGGCTGGTGCGAAAGGCGATCCAGGTACGCAGGGTTTACAAGGCCTGCAAGGCCCGAAAGGTGATCCCGGTGCGGCTGGTGCGAAAGGCGATCCAGGCATGCAGGGTTTACAAGGCCTGCAAGGCCTGAAAGGTGATCCCGGTGCGGCTGGTGCGAAAGGCGATCCAGGTACGCAGGGTTTACAAGGCCTGCAAGGCCCGAAAGGTGATCCCGGTGCGGCTGGTGCGAAAGGCGATCCAGGTACGCAGGGTTTACAAGGCCTGCAAGGCCCGAAAGGTGATCCCGGTGCGGCTGGCGCGAAGGGCGATCCGGGCGCGCAAGGCTTACAAGGTTTGCAAGGCCCGAAGGGTGATCCCGGAATTCAGGGCCCGCAAGGGTTGCAAGGGCTCCAAGGCATTCAAGGGCCTGCTGGCGCCGACGGCGTTGACGGTATTGCCGGCCCCCCGGGCCACAAGGGCCTACCGGCCCGGTTGGTCTGCAAGGTATACAAGGCGTGAAAGGTGATCCTGGAGATATCAATGGCATCGCAGCTGGCGGCGATCTTTCAGGAACCTACCCGAATCCCGTTGTTGCTGCGATCCAAGGGAAACCTGTCAGCAACACTACACCCATAGCCGGACAGGTATTGAAATTCGATGGCATCAACTGGAGCCCCGGGGCCCTAGGTGGCGGAGGCCTCACTCTTCCGTACATAACCAACGAAAACAATGCTTCCACACTTTTTTCGATTGCAAATAATGGCGACGGCACCACTATTGAAGGTATAAATAACACCACAACGTCCAGCATCAGCGCGATCCGCGGTGTCGTATCCTCCGCTTCCCCCGGCGGTTTCTCGTCTGCGGTCCGCGGAATTAACAATGGCACCGGCGGACTGGGGATCGGCGTCTGGGGCTCTCACAACGGCTCCGGATGGGGCGTATACGGCACTACTCCCAATGGGCTTGGCGTTTACGGAAACGCTTCCGCAAACGGTTACGGCGTATATGCCAATAGTACTTCCGGGACAGGGCTCAATGCTACGAGCACAAACGGTGTTCCTGCTAATTTCTCCATCGTCAACAATAGCAACCACAATGTTGTGATCTCCGCGAATACTGTCGGTAATGGCAGCGTGATCTCTGCAACAGCTACCGGTAACGGCCACGGTATCAACGTGAGTTCAAAAAGCGGCATTGCGGTAAGGGCTTTTACTTCCGAGTCTACCAGTGCTGGTATTTATGGAAATAATACCGGTGGCGGTGAAGCCGTAGTCGGTATTACGTCCAGCAATATTGCCGGTGCAGTAGTGGGCAGAAACGATGGCGCAGGTTATGGCGTTCGCGGATTCGTGGCTACCGATCAATCCGGTAATGCGATCGGCGTATTCGGACAGGTGGGTTTAAGCAACGGAACGGGCCGCGCGGGAAGATTCGAAAATAAGAACGCAGTTAATACTTCGAATGCCTTTGAAGTTTTCACCAATTCAACCGGTATCGCAGGCAACACTAACCTGGGCAACGCCGCTTCCTTCGAGCTGGATAACACCCTCGGGAACGGAGCTGCAGTGCGGGCGCGGATCAATTCCACGATTACCAATATCGGTGTTGCGGCCGTATACGGCGAATCGGCCGGTACGGGTGGTTACGGCGGATTGTTCCATGCATCGAACGCAACTGCTTACAGCAATGCGTTGATCGCATTGGCAGAAGGAAACGGGAATGCGATCGTGGCCACTGCCATGAAGAATGGTCACGCAGTATATGCTGCCGCAGGCGGAACGGGAACTGCCGTGTATGGATGGGTACCGACCTATGCATCCGGACAGGCTGCCAGTTTCTACAACATGAACCTATCCAATACCAATCCCGCGATGTCAGCCATTACGGAAGGATTAGCGCCGGCGGGCTCGTTCGTCAATCAAAACGCGGCGAACACGCAGGCAACCGTCCATATTGCGAATGCCGGGGCAGGCAGCGGCCTCCAGGTCAATAATACGGGCACCGGCAACCTGGCTGTGTTCCAGCGCAACGGCGGCAACGTGGCACGTATATCCTCCACTGGCAGAGGTTTCTTCAACGACGGCACCGTGAATTCGGGCGCCGATCTCGCGGAAGCGTTTGAAGTGGAAGGCAACCGCGATGCCTACGAGCCAGGGGATGTAATGGTTATTTCGAAGCGGACAGACCGTATGATGGAAAAATCCACCCTACCGTATTCCACACTGGTAGCCGGCGTTTACGCGACCAAGCCAGGCGTGTTGCTGACGGAAGAGGAAAATCCGGAAGAAATTTCCGGTCAGGTGCCCGTTGGCGTTGTAGGCGTCATTCCCACGAAAGTCTGCGACGAAGGCGGCCCGATTTCCCGCGGCGATCTGCTCGTTACTTCCAGCAAAACCGGCTACGCCATGAAAGCCGATCCTGACAAGGTGAAAACCGGGCAGGTGCTTGGAAAAGCGCTGCAGGAACTGCATTCCGGAACAGGAAAAATCAAGGTACTCGTCAATGTAAAATAATTCTTCTATCCCTTCCCTATTTTCAAACAAGAAAGGCAGTCTTCCCCCGAGGCTGCCTTTATTTTTTTGCCCCGGTTCCAAACAAGCAAGTCCGTCACAGCATTTCTATACACCTGGCGATACTTCTGTAAACCATTCTTTCGGCGGTAGGCCAACTCTTGTCAGGAATTCTTCCGCAACCTTTTTTTCTTTACGAAAAAAGGATCTTTACTCAAGTCAACTGGCGGTATCCATTCACCCGCTGTATTTAAGTGCCTTTCTGCATCCAACTTGTCTTTTGGTAACATTACTTTGCTCATTTATTCCTGTTTTATTTAAAACGATGATTTGACTGTTCGAAACAAAAAAGCTTCGTAATTACGCCCGATAACAAAACTTTCCCAGCTATCACCTTGGTAGCCCTGTTCCAAAAAAGCCAGTTCATCCCAGCATTTCTATACACTTGGCGATACATTTGTAAACCATTCTTTCGGCGGTAGGCCAACTCTTGCTAACGTTTCCTCCGCATCTTTCTTTTTCTTGACAAAAAAGGGATCTTTACTCAGATCAACGGGTGGCTCCCATTCCCCTACTACAACGAGTCGGGTATCTTTATCCCATGTGTCATTTGATAATTTTACAACCTTCATTTTATTCCGAATTAATTCAAACAAATGTTACTTACGTACAAATAAAAAAGCTTCGTAGTTACTTCCTTCAATGAATCTTTGCCAACAATCATTAAGTAGTCCAAAAGCCTGGAAGAGCTTTTCCCAAATAGCACGGTTTTTATTCAGCGCGATTTGATATAACCTTGTCCTGGCAGGAGTTGAGCCGGTTATGTAAATCATTCTGGAATCATTTTGTTCCAGATATTGCAATGTTGTCATTGCTACCGTTGCCAAAATCTTTTGCGTATCCCTATTATCAGAAATACTTTGATCATTCACATTGGCATTTTCTTCATTCCAATCGCCAAATGAAAGGTTAACAACTGTTTCTCCATTTATCGATTGGTCGAATGGTTGAAATTGAATTACCTTCTTGATCTCACCATTCGGCCCGCAGCTTTCAAAGCTGAACGAAAGATCGTGAGAGGGTAAAACAATGGGTTTGCATTGATATGTGTCTAAAGCCATGCATCGGTTTTTCTACAATACAAGATGAAAGGAGAAATTGAAAGGGGGAACAAATTTTTGATTTAATGACGAAAGGAATTCACATTCAATTGTGCTTGAATCGACGGCTGTGTAAACGGGGGAATTGGAGTTGGGATGTAAATGCAGCTGCATCATAAAATCCCGAACAGCGAAACAAGTGCGAGGGGCTCAAAAGCATAAGGCAAACCCAGAAATCCATGCTTTCTCAAACAGTGGTGACAAACGCGAGAAGCTCACAAACTAAGTCTAACTTGAAAACCCATGAAATTTCAAACAGAGGAGATATGCGGGAGGAACTCAAAAGACATAAGGCTGACCCGGAATCCATAATATCTTAAACAGCGGTAACAAACAGGAAAAGCTCAAAAATTAAGTCCAATCCGGAAACCATGATATCCCGAATGGAAGAGATAAACGAGCGCGGCCCAAAAACATAAGGCTGACCCGGAAAACCGGATCAGCCTGTAATATGTTTACAAACCGTCTTAAAAAAACGGAATGGTTATACCTTGAAGTGGGAGAATGCCTTGTTGGCTTCAGCCATACGGTGAGTATCTTCTTTCTTTTTGAAAGCGGCACCTTCACCTTTGCTGGCGGCTACGATTTCGTTCGCCAGTTTCTCAGCCATGCTCTTACCGTTTCTGTCACCTGCGTAACGAACCAGCCATTTGATGCTCAGAGACACCTTACGGTCGGGACGAACTTCAGCGGGAATCTGGAAAGTAGCACCACCGATACGACGGCTACGTACTTCAACCGCAGGAGTTACATTGCTAAGCGCTTTTTTCCAAATTTCATAACCGTTTTCGTTGGTCATTTGGCTTACACGGTCAACCGCATCATAAAAAATACGGTAGGCAATGCTCTTTTTTCCTTGCTCCATGATGTTATTCACGAAACGGGTTACCAGTTTGTCCTGGAACCTGGGATCGGGAGCCAGGGGTAATTTTTTCGCAGCTTGCTTTCTCATTTATTTGAAAAATTTCGACTATTTATTACAAATTATTTTTTAGCCTTTTCCTTTTTAGTACCATACTTGGAACGGCTTTGCTTCCTGTCTTTCACACCGGCAGTATCGAGGCTACCGCGAACGATGTGGTAACGAACACCCGGAAGGTCTTTCACCCTGCCACCACGGATCAGTACGATAGAGTGCTCCTGCAGGTTATGGCCTTCACCCGGAATGTAAGCGATCACTTCCACCTTGTTGGTAAGCTTCACTTTCGCAACCTTACGCAGTGCGGAGTTCGGTTTCTTCGGAGTGGTAGTGTACACACGGGTACATACGCCACGACGCTGCGGGCAAGCATCCAACGCTCTGGACTTGGATTTGGCCCGGATAATTTCTCTTCCTTTTCTTACTAATTGTTGTATAGTAGGCATTCTTACCTATTTTATATTTTACTACGTTTTACAATGAAACCCGATGTTCCCGATAAAGGGAATTTGGGAGGGCAAAGGTATCACTTCCCTATTACATTACAAAATTACAAGGAAGTTTTTTCCGAAAAAGGCCAATTAACGGGTATTTTCCATCAATAAAGCCCCCGAAAGATGATCCCACTCCTCCTCCAATGTACCCCGGAACACAGGCTTCCCCGCCCGGGCATACCAATACGCCGCATTGCCCGCGTCTCCCTCCTTCCGGTGAAGGTACGCATGCACCCACGACCCCGCGCCCGAATGGTCCTCCTGCGCGATATCGTGGCTCCGGTCCCAATTCCCCCTGCCATCCCACCACATCGCCAGCAAAGCGGGCGTTAACCCCGCCGGCGGCACGTCGTGCTGCAAAGTCGTTTTGAATACCGAAAGCGTCATAAGGCCGCAAAGATACGACGATTCCCTGTGCCCTGCAAGCACCCCGCCCACTCCTTTATATACATGATATCCCCAAAATAAAAAAACCGGGTTGCGCTTCCACAACCCGGCTTCCTATATGAACATCTACTGATTATCAGTCAATTATAAAATTCCAACCGCGCGTATCCGCCACTTTGCCCGTCCGGATCGCGTCCAAACGCTCAATAACTTCCGGCCCCACTTCATATTTAGTGGTATCCAGGCTGATCTTGTGGTCCTTATAATCCAGCTGCTCTACATACGCCACACTGGCCGCCGTGCCCGTACCGAACACTTCGCGCAGGGTACCGTTCTGGTGGGCCGCCACCACTTCCTCGATGGAAACAGGGCGCTCCTCCACTTCCAGCCCCATATCGGTCAGCACGTCCATCACACTGGTACGGGTCACCCCCGCCAGGATCGTCCCGTTCGTGAGATCGGGCGTAATGGCACGGTTGCCGATGATCACGAACACGTTCATGGTACCGCATTCCTGCAGCCACTTATGCTCCGCGCCATCTACCCACAAAATCTGGTCGTAACCGTCCTTCCGCGCCTGCATGGTCGGGTACATCGCACCGCCGTAGTTGCCCGCCGCCTTCGCGTAGCCCACGCCTCCGGGGAATGCGCGGATGTATTTGTCCTGCACCAGCAGGTGAATGGGCTTGTTGAAGTAAGGGCCCGAGGGACTGTTAATCACCGCAAACCGGTATGTATCCGAAGGACGAACGCCGATGAACTCGTCCATCGCGATCATAAACGGCCGCAGGTACAGGGAACAGCCTTCGTTGGAAGGCACCCAGCCACGGTCAAGGTCGATTAGCATGGCCATGCCGCCGATAAACAGCCATTCCGGCACATCGGGCATGCCCATCCTTTCGGCGCTTTTGTTGAAACGTGCGTAGTTGTCGTACGGACGGAAGATCATGGGATTGCCCTGTTGATCGTTATACGCCTTGATCCCTTCAAAAATCGCCTGCCCGTAATGCCAGGCGGCGTTGGAAGGGCTTACGGAGAAGGGCTGGAAGGGGACGATTTCCGCGTTTTTCCATTCTTTTCCGTCGAAATCCGCCACCAGCATATGGTCTGCATATTTCTTCCCAAATACCAGGTGATCGAAATCTACCTCGGGGAGCCTGCTCTGCGAGGTTTTTGTCACCTTAATCCTCTGCTTCGCTTCTTCCATCACGGTAGATTTAGCGGTGGGATATTCTACTGCCATCATGGTTAATCAATTTTATCTCAATATTTTTACACGCTCATTTGCATGATCCCGTTCCACCGAACGATCCGCAAATAAACGTTTTTTCCCACACATGGGATTATCACATTAAGTATTAATTCAATATTTATGAGCCTTGAGCGATTACAGCTGGACCCTTTTCTGTTGGCGCAAATGTACCACCAGCCTATCATTCCGGAGGAAATCATTGTTGTTCCCGCCGAGGCGAAAGTGTTGCCTGAAATCAAATATTTAGGCGAAAATCAAAAAAACATCCTGCTGCTGATACAAAACGAAAGCGAAGCGTATTTAAGCGAAGAAACGTTTAATCTCCTCGCCAATATATTAAATGCATGCAAACTGGGCATGCAGGATGTTGCATTGGTCAATGCAGCAAATTACTCCGGCCTCCGGTTGCAGGATTACCTCCAGCAGATCCCCGCGCGCCAGGTCATCTATTTCGCCATCGACCCCGCCAAACTGGGCCTTCCACCCGCACAACCCTACCAGACCGGCTCCTTCACCGGCATCCCCGTCCTGTATTCGGACGATCTGCAACTCATTGCAACCGACAAGGCACTGAAAGGCCGCCTCTGGATGGGACTTAAACAATTATTCGGTATATAAACAATCTTATGGAACTGGTTTTTGCGACGAACAACGACAATAAGGTAAAAGAGATCCGCTCCATGCTGGGCGATCAGTTCTCCATCGTTACCCTCCGCGAAGCGGGGATCGACATCGATATCCCCGAGCCGCACCCGACGCTGGAAGAGAACGCCCGCGAGAAATCGCTCACCATTTATAATATGACCGGCAAGGATTCCTTTTCGGAAGACACCGGCCTCGAAATAGACGCCCTTAACGGCGAGCCCGGCGTACTTTCCGCCCGGTATGCCGGCGAAGCCAAGAGCGCAGACGATAATATCGAAAAAGTACTCCGTCTCCTGGAAGGCAGCAACAGCCGTACCGCCCGGTTCCGCACCGTCATCAGCGTGTTCCTCGATGGCGTGGAGCACCAGTTCGAAGGCGTGGCCGAAGGCGAAATCCTCACCGAAAGGTCGGGCGGGAAAGGGTTCGGGTACGATCCCATCTTCAAGCCGGCCGGCGGCGACCGCTCTTTCGCCGAAATGGATATGAGCGAGAAAAACCAGTACAGTCACCGCGCGAAGGCCTTCAAAAAGCTGATCGCTTTTTTACAGGAACGCCATGGCAAGAGTTAAAATAGACATGCCGGAAAGCTACCGGTTCATCACCCAGCTGCCAGTCCGCATCACAGACATCAACTATGGCGGGCATCTCGGCAATGACGCCATCGTGTCTATCCTCCAGGAAGCGCGCGTCCGCTACCTCGCTTCTTTCGGGGCAACGGAACTGAAAGCGCTCGGCACCGCGCTCATCATGGCCGACCTGGCCGTCGTATATAAAGGTGAGGGATTTTACGGCGATCAACTGACAGTAGAAGTGACGGCCGAAGCGTTCAGCTCCGTGGGCTTCGAACTGTATTACCGCATCAGCACCTTCCGCAGCGGACAACTCACCATTCTCGCCGAAGCCAAAACCGGGATGGTCTGCTTCGACTATACCGCCCGGAAAGTGGCGCGCCTTCCCGAAGAATTGAAAGCACAACTCAGTAAAACCAACGCATGACGAATAATATACAGGACATCATCCTTTACCGCCGCACGGTGAAACCGACGGCCATGAACGGAAAGAAGATCGACGACGAAACCATCCGCGAACTGCTGCAACTGGCCGACTGGGCGCCCACCCATGGCCTCACCGAGCCCTGGTACTTTATGGTATACGGCGGTGAAAAGGTACAGCAGTTCTGTACCGACCACGCGGAGCTGTACAAACAGTTCACGCCTTCCGCACAATTCATCCTGGGGAATTACGAGAAACTGAAGGCCCAGGGCGACCTGGCCTCGCATGTGATTGCCGTGGTGATGCGCCGCGGCGCCAACCCCAAGATCCCCGAGATCGAGGAAGTGGCGGCAACGGCCTGCGCGGTCGAAAACCTCTGGCTCGCGGCCACTGCTAAGAACATTGCGGTGTACTGGGGCTCGGGCGGTATGACCTACTCCCCTGCCATGCAGGATTATCTCGGGCTGCGCGACGAAGACAAGGTGATGGGGTTCCTCTACCTCGGTTATACCGAAGAGGCTCCACGCACCGGGCGGCGCGTGAAGCCTCTTGAAGAAAAAGTTAAATGGATGTAATCCTTTTACATTAACTCAGCCGGTACGTTTTTGCCAGTTCCTGGAATTCGCGTACCTGCTGGGTTTCCCATTCCCCATTTTTGCCGGTTTCCGCAGCCATGATCCTGGCCACTTCCGGCGCGATGCGCACCGCTTCTTCAGCGTCGAGGAACAGGGCGCGGGTGCGGCGGGCGAGGATGTCTTCCACCGTCTGCGCCATTTCGGAACGGATGCCCCAAATTACCTGGTTACTGTTGATCCCCAGCGATTCGCTGAGCAATTTTCCGCCACCATTGAGGCTTTTCACGGTTTGCGCGTCTGCACCGTAGAAATATAAAGGATCGCTTTCGTCGAGTTTGATGGAAGCGCCGTGGACGGCGAGGCTCCGGGTTACGGATTCCGTGGCGGCCCATCCCTTCACCTTTTCCAGCCGGTCTACCACGTCTTCCCCCATTTTCCGGTAGGTCGTCCATTTACCGCCCAGGATCGTTACGAGCCCGGAAGGCGTTACCATGATTTTATGATTGCGGGAGATTTCCTTCGTTTTCTCGCTCTTTTCGGGTTTGGCCAGCGGCCGGAGGCCCGCCCATACGCTTTTTACGTCTGACCGTTGCGGCGTTTTATCGAGGTACTGACCCGCAGTTTCCAGGATGAACTGGATTTCCTTTTCCATGGCCACGGGGTCGAGGCTGATTTCGTTGACGGGGTTGTCGGTAGTGCCGACTACAATTTTATTATGCCAGGGAACGGCGAAAAGCACGCGTCCGTCGGAGGTTTTGGGGATCATGAGCGCATTGTCTCCCGGCAGGAACGAGCGGTCGAGCACGAGGTGAACACCCTGGCTGGCTACGATCTTGCGTTTGACGGTGGGGTCGTCCATTTCGAGGATATCGTCGACGAACACGCCGGTGCAATTAATGATACCTTTTGTGCGGAAAGTGAACTGACGGCCGGATTCGGTGTCGGTGGCCCTGACGGCGTTCAACTGGCCGGCGGCATCTTTATCCAACCCTATGACTTTCACATAGTTAAGTGCTACACCGCCTTTATCGTAGATCGTCTGCATGAGGTTTACGGCCAGGCGGGCATCGTCGAATTGACCGTCGTGATACAGGATACCGGCGGTGAGGTGGTCTTCCTTGAGGCCGGGCAATAAGTTGAGTGTTTTTTTCCGGGAGATGTGTTTGGAGCTGCCGAGGCTGAGGCGCCCGGCCATCCAATCGTACATTTTCAGGCCGATGGTGTAAAAAATGCCTTCCCACCAGCTGTAGGCGGGGATGACGAACGACAGGTTCCGGGACAGGTGCTGGGCGTTTTTCAGGAGGAGCCCTCTTTCGATGCTGGCTTCGCGGACGAGGGCAACATCGCCCTGTGCGAGATAGCGGACGCCGCCGTGAAGGAGTTTCGTTGCTTTGCTGGACGTGGATTTTGCAAAATCGGATTGTTCCAGGAGGAGGGTTTTGTAGCCGCGGGTCACGGATTCCACTGCGGCGCCCAGGCCGGTGGCGCCCCCGCCGATCACGATTACATCCCATTCGCTGGTTTCCCCGAGTTGCTGCAGTTGTTCTAAACGGTTCATTTTCGCTGTTGGATTCAAGGCATTATTATACAATATACATCGTATTCCGATACTGGCAAAATTAATCGTTTTTGCCTGCTATTTCCGGGAAATCTGGAATACTGCCGGTAAATTTTGTCTTGTCATTGCATGTCAGGGGTTTATAATATTAACGCGGACAGGGGGGATTTGTTCCCTTTATTATGTTACCCCTGCATTGCTTTCCGGGCAATTGGGGTAAGAAATGACATTCCCCGGGAAATATGCCTGAGGTCTCCCCCGCATTATCTTCCGGGCAGTTGGGGTAAGAAATGACATTCCCCGGGAAATATGCCCGCGGTCTCCCCCGCATTGTCTTCCGGATAGCTGAGGCAACAAAAGGCATTCCGGGGATTGTGTGCCCAGGGTTCCCCCGCATTGTCTTTCGAACAGTTGGGGCTACAAAAAGGCATTCCCGGGGAAGTTTACCCGGGAATGCCTCCTTTTCGAATGTCGTGAAATGAATATTAAGATGGGTGCCGGGCACCGGTTACCTGAAATCTAGAAGTCCCAGTTTTTGACGCGGGCCACGGCTTTCTGCCAGCGTTCGCGCAGGGCGGGGCCAGGCTGTTCTTCAGGCCCGAAAACGCGCTGGATCGTATATCGCTCGCGGATTTCCTGCAAGGTCCAGAAGCCGGTGGCCAGACCTGCGAGATACGCGGCGCCGGTGGCGCTGGCCGGCATAACGGCCGGGCGCATAACGGGGCATTGCAGGATATCGGTCTGCATTTGCATGAAGAAATCGTAAGTGGCAGATGTACCGTCTACCCGCAGTTCGCGAATAGCGCGACCGCTGTCTTTCTCCATCGCGTCGAGCGCATCGGCGATGCCGAGGGCTACGCCTTCGAGTGCGGCGCGGGCGATGTGGCCGGAGGACGTGCCGCGCGTGATGCCGATGATCATGCCGCGGGCGTAAGGGTCCCAGTGCGGGGTACCCAATCCCGACAGGGCGGGAACGAACATCACCCCGCCATTGTCCGGCTCCGTTTGCGCCAGCGCCTCGATCTCCGCGGTGGATTCGATCAGCCCCAGTCCATCCCTGATCCAGCGGAAAACTGAGCTGCCGCCGAACACGCTGCCTTCGAGGGCGTAAGTCGTTTCGTCCCCGATTTTCCAGGCGATAGTGGTGAGCAGGTGGTTATCGGAGGTAACTGGTTTCGAGCCGGTGTTCATCAGTGCGAAACACCCGCTCCCGTAAGTATTTTTTACCATGCCGGGCTCCAGGCACATTTGCCCGAAAAGGGCGGCCTGCTGATCGCCCGCCACGCCAGCGATGGGGATCGCGGCGTCGAGGAGGCCGGGTTGGGTATAGCCGATGATCTCGCTGTTGGAGCAGATCGCAGGTAATAATTGATGGGGGATATTGAACAGGCGCAACAGCTCTTCGTCCCATTCCAGTGTATGAATGTTGAAGAGCATCGTGCGCGACGCGTTCGTCAAATCCGTGACGTGCGCCTTTCCGCCGGTCAGTTTCCAGATCAGCCAGGCGTCGATCGTCCCGAAGGCGAGTTTCCCCTGTTCGGCCCGGAGCCGCGCGTCGGGGATGTGATCGATGATCCAGGAGATTTTACTGGCGGAGAAATAAGCATCGAGGATCAGTCCTGTTTTGCGCTGCACCAGCCCGGAAAAACCCTGGTAACGGAATTCGTCTACCAGTTTGGACGTGCGCCGGTCTTGCCAGGCGATGGCGTTATACACAGGCTCCCCTTTCTCCCTATCCCAGATCACGGTGGTTTCCCGCTGGTTGGCGATGCCGATCCCGGCGATCTCGTCTGCACGGATGCCCGCCGAAGCGATCAGTTCTTCCATTACCGACAGCATCGTATACCAGATCTCGTTCGGGTCCACTTCGATCCAGCCCGGTTGCGGATAATATTTTTCGTATTCTTTCTGCAATTGCCTCACCACCTGTCCCTCGCGGGAAAAAAGCACGGCGCCCGCAGCACTGGAGCCGAGATCGAGAGAGAGGATATATTTCTTGTCGCCGTTCATCTGCCGGGAATTAATTTAAACATGCTTCAGGTCGGTAATGGCCTGCATCAGTTCGCCGAGATACTGATACATCGTTTCCAGGTATTCGTTGCCGAGGTCGGTCAGCTGGTAATATTTTCGCGGAACGCCTTCGTCCATTTCCACCCACCTCGATTCCACGAGTTTTTCTTTCTTGAGCCGGCTCAGCAGCGGATAGATGGTACCTTCGGCGATATCCATGTCTGCCAGCTTCTTGATTTCGCTGATCAGTTCATACCCGTACCGTTCCTTTTTCTGCAACAGCAGCATAATGATATATTCGAACAATCCCTTTTTGATCTGGGATTGCCATCGTGTAATAAAATATGCGTTTCCTTCTGGCTTTCGCTCCATAAACGGGGGTCGGGTGCGTGAATAATTAAATGTAAAGTAATTATTGCAGTAAATGCGGCCGTTCGTTGAATACTTTCCAGATGAACTCGCCGAAGATCGTGTTGGCCCAAGCGAACCAGGAACGGGTGAACTGTGCGGGATCGTCTTTATGGAAAGATTCGTGCATGAAACCTTTGCCGGCGTGGCAACTTTTGAGGATGCGCAGGCATTCGCGGATTTCCGTTTCGCTTTTGCTCGTGAGCCCCTGCATCACCAGGCTGATGGGCCAGATGCGGTCCATTCCCGTATGCGGGCTGCCGATCCCTTTCCCCGCCTTCCCTGAAAAATGGAAAGGGTTTTCGGAAGAAAGGATCATTTTACGCGTGTTCGCATAGATGGGATCGTTCGGGCTCACGGCGCCGAGGTACGGCAGCGACAGGAGGCTGGGCACGTTCGCATCGTCCATGAGGTTGAAGCTCCCGAAACCGTTCACCTCGAACGCATATACTTTTCCGAATTGCGGATGCGTGGTTACTGCGTATTTCTTCAGCGCGTTTTCCACTTCGGTGGCCAATGCGCGGCATTCCGCGGCCAGGGAAGCGTCGAGCTTTTGCGCCGTGAGGATTTCCGCCGCCTGGCGAAGGCTCACGACGGCGAAGAAGTTGGAAGGAATGAGGAACGGGAAGATGGTGGCATCATCGCTCGGACGGAACGTGCTGCAGATGAGGCCTACAGGCTTCACCGGGTAGCCGTATCCGGCGAGGGGAACGCCATCCGTGGCCCAGGAGGTAGTTCGCTGGAAAGTGTAAGGGCCGGGGCCGTTTTTCCGTTGTTGCTCGCGGAATGTTTTCAGGGTGAGGGCGATGGATTCCTTCCAGGCGGTATCGAACGGCGAGGTGTCGCCGGTTTTCTTCCAGTAGAGGTAAGCGAGGCGGATGGGATAACAGAGCGAATCGATCTCCCATTTGCGCTCGTGGATACCGGGCTTCATGTCGGTGATGTCTGACGCCCATTCGCCGCGTTTGTTCTCGTCTTTATAGAACGCGTTGGCGTAGGGGTCTTTATGGATGCATTTCACCTGGTGATTGATCACCCCGGCGATGAGATGCTGGAGGTCCTTGTCCTTCGCTACCAGCTGGAGGTACGGCGAAACCTGCGCTGTACTGTCTCTCAGCCACATGGCGTCGATATCTCCGGTGATCACGTAAGTATCGGGCCTTCCGTTTTCGGAGGTGTATTCGACGGTGGTGTCGAGCGTATTGGGGAAGCAGTTGTTGAACAGCCAGGCCATTTCAGGGTCTTTCACACCTTTCTGCACGGCGGCGATGGCATCTTCTACGGCTTTGCTGCGGAACTTACGCTGCGCTTCGGGCACGCGCACCACGGGAAACGGATCGGCCGAAGCCCAGGAGAGCGCCGGGCGGAGGAGCGCGGCGGAGGAAAGTATGGCGGTTTGACGGAGAAAATTTCTTCTGCTCATATCAATTGATTAAACCTGAAAAATAGAAAATCCGGACAAGAAAATTGCATTCCCGTCCATGAAAAAATCCCGGGTAAATATTTATGATCGGGTAAGTAAAGCGATGAGTTGTGCGTGTTGCGGGAATCTTGCGCCCAGCGTAGCGCGGGTGGCCAGTTCGAAGTCGGCGAAATCGAACCCCGGCGCCACGGTGCATCCGGCCAGGCAATATCCACCCGATTCCTCGACGCTGGAAGCGAACCAGCTGCCTGCGGGAATCAATACCTGCAACTGTTCTCCCTTGCGGATGTTACGGCCCAGCAGGTGAACTTTCAGCGTGCCGTCGGGCCGGATTTCGTAAATATGGAGCGGTGTGCCATCGTAAAAATGCCACATTTCGTCTGATGCGATGCGATGGAAAGCGGAGAAGTCGCCGTCTTCCAGCAGAAAATAGATAGCCGTGGAAACGTTCCTCGGTCCGGCGAACCCGTCTGGCTGAATGGCCATCGGTGCGCGGTAAGTTTCACGGAAAGAGCCGCCTTCGATATGTTGTGTCAGTTGGAGTGTTTCCCGCCAGTAGGCAGCAGATGTTTTCATTCGCTAAACTTACTGCTTTTATCGGCACCAGCGCGCAGGAATTTAAGATAATACGGGTTGCGGCTGAACGGGCGCCCGCCTCGGTTCGGCTTTCTTTGCCTTCTTCGCTTTCTTTTTCCGGCCGAGCCAAACGCAGAGCCCGGTGATGGGAAGGCTGGCGCAGATAAGGCTGGCGAAGAACATCAGCAGTTTGCCCGGCAGGCCCCAAACGGCGCCCACGTGCAGATCGTAGTTCATGCGGCGGAATTTATCGCCCATGGCCGCTTCTGCATATTTGCCGGCGTAAGGGCCCGTGGCTTTGAGGGGTTGCAGCGTGTATTGGTCGAAGAGATAGTTGTCTGTTTTGTAATAAGTTCCGGGACGGTGGTTGATGGTTGCGCTGATGGCGGCTTTCGGATCTTTGTCTGCCCCGAAGTACATCGACATGCCCGATTCCGCGGGCTTGGATTTCCATACCCTTGCCCAAACGATATCGGTATTCTGCGCCACGGAATGGCCGGGCGTAAGGCGGGTAGTGTCTGAAATGGGGATCACTGCCTGGGAGAGCGATTTGCCGCCGGTGGTCACGTAATACAGTCCGTTGCTCCACCACTTGAATCCCCACACCAGCCCGGTGATCACGAGGATGAGGGCGATGCTCATCACATAAAATCCCAGCACGTTATGCAGATCGTAGTTCTTGCGTTTCCACTTCGCGTCCCACTTCACGGAGAAGCGCTGCTTGCGGGCGGCTTTGTTGCGCGGCCACCAGAGCACGAGCCCCGACACCAGGAGCACGAAGAAAACGAGCGTGGCATACGCGACGATGGGTTGGCCGATCTTGCGGGGCAGCCACAGGCTGAAGTGCCCTTCCAGCACCACGCGGAAAAAATCCGATTTCGCATCCCACACCTTCAACACCTTTCCATTGTACGGATTAACGAAAACCTGCTTGTAGTAAGCATTTTCTCCCCGGCCGTAGAACTGCATCACGGAAGAATAATTTTTGCCGCCATAGATAACGCCCTGCGCCGTTTTGCCCAGTTCTTTTTCAGCGATGGCACGGAGGGCAGACGGGGGAAGCGGGGCCGCCTGCGCAGTTTTGGCGCCCGGCTCCAGGTGGAACCATTGTTTGCCGAACAGGCTGCGCAACTCCCACTCAAAAGCCAGCAGGCAGCCGGTGATGCTGATAATGAACACTATCAACCCAGACGCCAGACCCAGCCAAAGATGAACTTTCCCTACTAACTTTCTCATATGGAGCAAAAATGTTCTGCAAAAATGCAACAGCGCAAGCGGCTGGGGTGATCGTATCGGGAAATTGAGTTGCGCGATCGGGAAAAACGTATTTTCATATTCCCGATTTTTTTACTATATTTAGGTTGCTTTGCGTTCCTTTCTGGCCATATGTCTTCTGGCGCTCACCAGCGTTCACTTCGGGACCCGGATTACCGGGTACATGCAGTGTATGGTGAAAGCCTACGTGATCGACCACCGCGCTTTCGCGGAGGATTGCGGTTGCGCGAAGATCATGGCCGCCGCTTTCGGGAACGCCTTGCCGGAAGAGCGGCAGATGCTTTCTGCCCCCGTTACGCTGAAGTTCGCAGACGTTGCGCTGCAGACCGAAAGCTCCCGCCCCGCCGTTTCCGGCGCAGTGGCGAAACCCTTTACGGGATGGGTGGACGAACGCTATCCCTCTCCCGCCGCAGGCGCCATCTTCCGCCCGCCCTGCTGACCTTTCTTCACACAATTTTTAATTTCCATTCATTTTTAATTCCTCACCAAGGCGGTTGGGTAAACGTGTACGTCTACCAGTTTCCAAGACCCTGACGAACGGCAACCGGGCCGCCGGAGGAACGAAGATATGCAGGCATGCGAACGTCCGCATGCGTACTCAAACTTTCCAGGCAAGCCGCCTGGCGCGCGAACCAGGCGGCCGAGCGGCCGGATGCCCCACCGGCGTCCGGCCCACATTCCGCACCCGGGCCGACCGGACTGCAGCCGGCGATCTGGCTGCGGAATGTCTACCGAAAAAATATTGACGCGCTGCCTGACGGCCGAAAGCCGGAAGGAACGCCAAAGCATGGGGCCGCCTTTTCAGGGTGGCCCTTTTTTCATTCCATACCATTGAAAATCAATCCACCCATCCCGCCCAACCCGCATTTCAACCCATCCAGCAAAAAAATATTTTAAAAGTAAGCGAACGCTCACTTATCTTTGTGGCATCATGCGACCCAGGGACGAAAACAAAATATGCGAGATCCACAAGCAGGCGATCGAGATGATCGTCAGGGAAGGGCTGGACGGGTTTGGGGTGAACAAGCTCGCCCGTGCGGCCGGTGTATCGCCCGCCACGATCTACATTTATTTCAAGGACCGGGAAGACCTCATCCTGCAGGTCACCTACCGCGTGGCGGACACCATGCTGGCGGAAAGCCTCCAGGATTTCGATCCCGACATGCATTTCGAAGAAGGGCTGCGCAAGCAGTGGCAGAACCGCGCCAACCACTTCATGAAGCACCAGCTGGATGTGGAATTCCTGGAAAAGATGCGGTATTCGCACCTGTACAACAAGGTTTCGGGAAAGATTTACACGTCGTTCAAGGATGTGATGGGAAGGTTCGTGCACAACGCGATAGACCGGAAAGAGTTGATAGAACTGCCTTTCGAAGTGTATTGGTCGGTAGCGTTCGCGCCGCTGTACCAGCTGATCAAGTTCCATACGCAGGAGAAAACGTTCGGTCACAAACCGTTCGAGCTCACGCCGGAAGCCATGGAACAAACGCTCCAGTTAGTACTGAAAGCCCTGAAGCCCGCATGATCCGTAACCTATCCAATCACCATTAAACCTGACGCCATGAACCCAGCTTATGCAACGGCATCCGGAATGGAAGTGCTCGTATTCCGGACCAACCTGCGATTCAAAAAAGACCTCCGGCTGGTGGCCCCCGTCCTCGACGAGGCGCCCGGCCTTCACAAATGGACCGTTGACCGGGAAGACACCGACAAAGTTCTCCGCATCGAGACCCGCAACCCCGACCCCACGCCCATTATCCGGCTGGTGGAAGCCTGCGGCTATTTATGCGAGGAGCTGCCCGATTAACCATTCGCAACAACAGACACACACTACGATTCAAAACCTCCAATGACAACAAACGCTCCCAAAGAACGCGTGTTTACACGCTACCAGGTGCTCATGATCGTGCTATTATCGCTCATGCAGTTTACCGTGGTGCTCGATTTCATGGTCATGAACCCCCTGGGCGAAATCCTCCTGCACGATTTCTCCGCCAAACAGTTCGGCATGGTTGTGGCCGCATATCCTTTCAGCGCCTGTATTTCCGCCATCGCGACGGCAGGCTTCGCCGACAAGTTCGACCGTAAGAAGATCCTCATGATATTTTACACCGGTTTTATCATCGGTACTTACTTTTGCGCCCTTGCCAACGATTATCCTTCGCTGCTCGTGGCCCGCATCGTGACGGGGCTTTTCGGCGGGGTGATCAGCTCCATCGGGCTGGCCATCATCGTAGACCTCTTCCGCCCCGAAACGCGTGGCCGGGTGATGGGCTACACCCAGATGGCATTTGCCCTCAGCCAGATCCTCGGCATCCCCATCGGCTGGGAACTGGCCATCCGCTTCAACTGGCATTTCCCTTTCTGGATGATCGCCGTATTCGGCACCCTGCTCGGCCTGATGCTGGGTTATTTCATGAAGCCGATCACCGGGCACCTCGGCAAAGGCACTGAAAAAAACGCATTCAAACATCTCGCCCATACGGTGCAGAACCCGCGCTACCGGCTGGCTTTCTTCACCACCGTGCTCATCGCAACGGGCGGGTACATGCTCATGCCCTTCGGCAACGCGTTCTCCCAACACAACATGGGCATTTCCAAACACGATATCACGCTGCTGTTCATGGCTTCCGGACTGGCGAACCTGCTGGTATCGCCCATCATCGGGAAACTGTCCGACAAAGTGGGCCGTGCCAACATCTTCTACGCCGCCAGTTCGCTGACGCTCGTGATGGTGCTGATTTACACGAACCGCGGGCTGACGCCGTTCTACCTCGCGTTGATCATCAACGTGTTGATGATGGTAGCCGTTTTCGCGCGGATCATTCCCATGCAGGCCACCATGACATCGCTGCCCACGCTGCAGGACCGCGGCTCGTTCATGAGCGTGAACGCGGCCATCCAGCAGCTTTCCGGCGGTATTGCCGCAGTGGCGGCCAGCCGCATCGTGCACTCCACGGAAACGGGGTACCTGGAACATTATCCTGTATTGGGGTACGTGATTTCCGTGGCGCTCCTGATCACGATGGTGATGATGTACTTCCTCAACCGCCAGGTAACCACCGAAGCCGCTATGAAACAGGCCGCTCCCGTTGCCGCGGCATCCTGACCCCTATCGCATTCCATAAAAAAGGGCGCCGTACAAGCGCCCTTTTTTTATGCTTTCACCTGGAACAACGGATTGTAAATCAACCCGATGATATTGCCCCACGGATCGGTTACCGTGGCAACTTCGATGGGGCCGCCCACGTTCTGCGGTGCGGTATGCGAAGTGGCGCCGAGCGAAAGGAGGAAATCATACGCTTCGCGGACGTTTTCCACACCCCAATAGGTTTCCACGCCGCCGGTGCCGGGATGCGCCTCCCCGGGCGCCAGCGGATGAACGCCCAGTTCGTAGCCGCCGATCTCGAAGCCCACGTAAAAGGGCTCGTCGAAATAGGGATCGGTCTGAAATGCTTTCCGGTACCATTCCTTGCCCGCGGCAACATCGGGTACGCGGTAAATGACGGTCCGCAGACCAGCGAATCTTTTTTGCATGTATTCCGGTTTGTTCCAATATTACAATTCTTTCCCGTCCCGGCCTTTTGGAAAAAATTAACAATTCACGTCAAACCCTCACCCCGCTTCATTTCCCTCCACATTCCGAAAATTTTTTCCACATGGTTTGATGGGCGTATCGATTGGTGCCGTAATTTTGCTTCATAACCCGTTCCTCCCCCTTCGATTCATTTTCTTAAACCGAAAAAGATTATGGAAAAACAATCCATTCGCGATGCGTACAAGCGTTACTGGCTTGAAAATGGCCAGGCGCCTGTTTCCGTGTTCGCACTCTGCAAAATCCTCGATGTGCCGGAGGCGGAATTCTACCAGTTTTACAGCAATTTCGAAGCCCTGGAGGCAGATGTCTGGCTGGATTATTTCCAGCGCACGCTCGACCAGCTGAAGGGCGATGAAACCTACCAGCAGTATTCTTCCCGGGAAAAGCTCCTCGCTTTCTACTTCCTCTGGGTGCAACGCCTGAAAGACGACAGGAGCTACATTCTCCAGCAATACCGCCGTTCGCAGCTGCCGCTCAGCCAGCTGGGGCAGTTGTCGGATTTCAAAAAGGCGTTTTACGAATACGCTTCCGGCCTCGTGAAAGAAGGCTATCTCACCGCCGAGATCAAGGAAAGAAAGTACATTTCCGACCAGTACGTGCACGGATTCTGGGTGCAGGCCCTGTTCGTCCTCAAATACTGGATCGGCGACAGGAGCGAGCAATTCGAACTGACGGACGCGGCCATCGAAAAGGCCGTAAACCTGAGCTTCGAGCTCATCCATAGCAATACGATCGACAGCCTGATCGATTTCGGTAAATTCATGTTCACCCGGAAATAGCGACCGCCATGAAAGAACAACAACACCTCCCCACCGGCAAAGTGGAGCGGGCCGGCCGCTTCGTGACCACCGGGCTGAAAGTGGGCACCAATTATATCAAACATTACACCCGCAAGCTCATGGACCCCTCGGTTTCCAAAGAGCAGCTCCATCACGACAATGCGGAAGATATCTACGATACGCTCAGCCACCTGAAAGGCAGTGCCCTGAAAGTGGCGCAGATGCTCAGTATGGACCGTGGCATGCTGCCAAAGGCTTATTCCGACAAGTTTGCCATGAGCCAATACAGCGCGCCGCCACTGTCGGGGCCGCTCGTGGTAAACACGTTCATCAAAACCCTCGGCCAGCCGCCCTCCCAGCTTTTCGACAAATTCGAACTGAAAGCGTCCAACGCCGCTTCCATCGGGCAAGTCCACAAAGCGGAGAAAAACGGGAAGCCCCTCGCCGTGAAAATTCAATATCCCGGCGTAGCCAGCAGCGTGAAATCCGACCTCCGCATCGTAAAACCCTTCGCCGTAAGGATCGTGGGCATGAACGAAGTGGATATGGACAAGTATTTCGAAGAGATCGAATCCAAACTCCTCGAAGAAACCGATTACCAGCTGGAACTCCGCCGCTCGCGGGAGCTCAGCGCCCGGTGCGCCCACATTCCCAACCTCGTGTTCCCGGAATATTACCCGGAATGGTCGTCTGACAGGATCATCACCATGGACTGGCTCCACGGCAAACACCTGAAAGAATTCCTCGCCACCGATCCCTCACAGGAAGTCCGCAACAAAATCGGACAGGCGCTGTGGGACTTCTACCAGTTCCAGGTGCATCACCTCCGCACCGTTCACGCCGATCCCCACCCCGGCAACTTTTTGCTGCGTGAAGACGGCACCGTCGGCATTTTCGATTTCGGCTGTGTGAAGGAAATCCCCGAAGACTTTTACGTCAACTATTTCCACCTCACGGATAAAGACATCCTGGCCGACGAAGCCCGCCGCCGCGAGATTTACGCGCAGCTCGAAATGATCCATCCCAGCGATACGGAAAAAGACATCGTTTTCTTCTCCGGCCTGTTCCAGGAAATGATCCGCATGCTCACGCTTCCCTTTACCGTAGCGCATTTCGACTTCGGAGACGAAGCTTATTTCAACGAAATCTACGCCTACATGGATTATCTCTATAACCTGAAGGAAGTCCGTGAATCGAAAGTAGCGCGCGGCAGCCGCCATTCGCTGTACATCAACCGTACCTACTTCGGTTTATATTCCCTCCTCAGCGATCTCAAAGCGCAGGTCAACACCAGCCGCGAAAGGATCGACGAGCTCGGGAAACAGGAATGGGATTCCGATCTCCGGTAACGATAACGCATTGTGAAACAAAAATCCCCCTCGCGCGAGGGGGATTTTTTTATGAACGTAACGCCTGCCTGACAAGGTGATGCTGCAATAGCAACACTTTGTTATACGCAGGACAACGGTAGTAATAACTGATAAGATGGTACCCGGAAAACGCCTTCTTCCCGAAATCGGGCAGCAGCGAATTAAACCCCGCCACAAAAAACACGAAATCCCCGTCCGTATCCACTTTCGACAGGTTGATCTCCGCTGGCCGCTCTCCCAGCCACAAGAGCGATGTGGACAGGATGACGCGGTCCATATCGTCGTCAGTAGCGGCGAGAAGCGCCTTTGCGTCGGCGGCGAGTTGCGAACGGTGCTGCGCCAGCTCTGGTACAGGATACCGGCCGATGAGCCGCGCAAAATGGTAGATCAGCACCGGGGAACGCGCATAATGCGGGGAAATGTAGGCCGGGTGGGTCATATACTCACGGTTGCGGATGAACGAATCCAGGAGTTGAACGGTAGCGCTGTCGTACCGCGAGCCCGCCATCCCGTAATGATGCATGAAGTACAGCGTGTTCGCCAGTACACAGGCGTCAAAATCGATCGGCATGCTTTTGCCGAACCAGGTGGAATATGCCGGGATATGCCGGTATTTTTTGAAGGTATTGCGGATGCCGTAGCTGACCGTGTTGGCATGTTGCTCCATCAACGCCTTCGCGGCACGGGCGGTGGCAGAATCCGCTTCCATGGCCATTAACAGGATCGATGTATCGTCGATATCGTCTGGCAGGGAATGCCATTTTTTGAACAGGTTCAGGAATCCGGAATTCGGGAAAACCATGCTGGGATTGGTCCGCCAGAAATTGTAAGTACTGCGGCCCGACTTGTTGCGGAATTTCGGGAATGATGCGCAGGCGCTCGTCCGGATTTCGTGGCAGGTGGCGCTGTCGGGGCCGGAAAAATTCCCCTGCAATTCCCCCAACGTCATGGCGATGAGGCCGGAGAAAAACACGTTATTGTCGTGCTTCATTTTGCCGTCCGGCGCGCCATAGTAGCGGTGGCTGGGAAACATGCCGGCATAGTAGAAACTGTCGCGGTCAAATTGCTCCGCGGCGATCTCGTGCAGCATGCGCGTGGCAAAAGTATCCCGCTGGGCTTGTGCGCTAACCGTTATTGTCAGGAAAAAAGTATCAATAAGCGAAACGTCATGCGGGGATGGGTTTGGTGGATGAAAACAGGCGCTGTCCATCGCGGCACTGCTGGAAAGTGTAGCGCATGCAATGCCAGATGTTGGCGGGTTTCTCCATATCCACGATCAATGCTTTGCGCGGGAGAGTTTTGAGGTCTGGCAGTTGCGGCGCGGCGCCCTGGATGCGGCGAAGCCGCGCAACGGCCATGTCGCTGAAGGAACAGATCGCCATCATGTTGAGGAGGAACGCGCGCTTGCGGGATTTCGGCACCGGAAGCGTACCGATGATTTCCATCATTTCCCGCACCTCGGCCGACAGGAATGCATGGAACGCTTGCGCGTCGGTCATTTTGTTGGGCAGGGTTTGCACGCCGGCCTGAATGTCTTTCCAGATATCGAACAGATCGTTGGTGAGCTGGATGATGCCGCCGATGCGGTACCAACAGCTGCGTTCGGCTTCGGAGGCGTCGTGGTCGAGGTAGAAGTGGCAGAGGAGCACGGCATATCCGCCTTTTTCCAGCGTGATGCGGAGCAGTTCTTCTGCGGACATGCGCTCGGGGCGCGACTGCTTCCCGGAATCCACCTGGGCGCGGAAGAGGCCGCGGGCGGCCTGGTCGTAGGCGGCGCGGTGGCGGACGAAGTTGCGCAGCGCCAGGTGGCAATGCAGGAACATTTTTTCCTCGATGCGGCGCGGCTGGAAATTTTCGGGGACGAAGGAAATGGTGTCGAGGTCTTCGGGAGAAAGCTCGTTGCGGTCCACGAAATCGTCGAACGCGCCACTGCAGATGAAATATTGGATGAGTCGTTCCTTTTCCTCCAGCGTGGCTTTGCGGCCGCGGAGGGCGGTGAACGCGTCGATGATCATGGGTTGGTAGATGCTGTAGCTGACGATCACTTTGCGGCGGGCTTCTTCGGGCATGCGTCCTCCGAATCGGGCTTCCAGCTTTTTAAGGAGCGCTTCGGCGCGGGGGGCTTCCTTCCTCCTTTCCGACATGATTTCCCACACCCTCGCCCCTACGCTTCCGCCAAACTGGAATATGTTCATAAGATCATAAACTGGATGAACAACATCGACAAAATGCCCGTCAGCATCACCAGCTTGATCCAGGTGCTGAGCCGGTGGTAATCCTGTACCGCCCGGGCGCCGAAAACTTTCAGCAAAATCCAGCCCAGGGGCAGGATGATGAGGCAGATGGAATAGAGCGACAGCATGGAAGTGGTACTTCCCTGCGCCCAGAGAACAGGTTGCAGGGCGGCCAGCACGCCGATGAGGCTGAACAGGGCCACCGCCACGATCCAGTGGGCGGTGCGCGCTCCCAAAACGATGGGCATCGTTCTGCCGCCGTACCGGCGATCGCCTTCGACGTCTTCCAGGTCTTTCACCAGCTCGCGGGCAAAGGAAAGGATGAACGCGAAACCGGTATAAAGGATCGTGTAGATCGTCATATAGCGGAGGGTTTCCGGGAAAATGCCGCCGGCACCGCCCTCCATGAGCGCGAGCACGGGAACGGCGGAAGCGGAAATCCCCGCCACGAGGATGTTCCCGATGAGAAAACGTTTCTTGAAGAAAGCGGAATAAAAATACAGCAATACGATACAGGCGAAAATGCAATACAGCGGCGCCCATCCGCCCAATTGCCAGCTCACCGCGCAACCAAGCCCCGCCGCCATCACGTTCATCAACACATAAGCCGCCAGCGCCCCGCCCCTGCTGATGCCGCGGGTTATGAAAACTTTATCGGGCTTGTTGACCGTGTCTATCCCCAAATCGAAATAATCATTGATCACATACCCCGCCGCCGCTACCAGCATGTACGCCGCCGTGATCATAAAAAAAGCGGTCGCCCCCACTTTGGGCGCCAGGCCTGCCGCCTTCAACAGCGGCACGATCACGCAATACTGGAACAACCACTGGGTAAGAAAGATAATTACGAGGTTCGGCCATCGTATCAACTTGAAAAACAATACACAACACTTCATGTTTCAGGTGATAAGGTTATAGGTCCATTCTACTGATGCTCAAAGGATATGCGCTGTCCGTTTTTTGTTGCAGGCGATTACATTCACATCCGGCCCGAAAATTACTCAATCCCAATCATCTATACAACAACCCGGCCGGCGGCCAGGTTTCGCCGAAAGAAAATATTTGGCCGTCTGGAATTTATTGCCGTTGTTTGTGTCAAATTAACACAAACGAAAAATGTCCGACTTCCACTCATATCAAAACCCGGCATTAACGACCGACCTCGTGGTTTTCGGCTACCAGGGCAAAACGTTGTCGGTTTTATTGTTGAACCGGAAATCGGAACCGTTTAAAAACGGCTGGACGTTGCCCGGCGCGTTCGTAGGCCTGCAGGAAACCTTTTCAGAAGCGTGCCGCCGCATTCTGGCCAGCAAGCTCGGTCTGCCGTCCATTTACCTCGAGCAATTATATACGTTCGACGGGCCGCAACGCGATCCCCGGGGCCGCGTAGTGTCTGTCGCCTATTTCGCGCTCGTAAGCCAGGGCAAACTGAATGCCGTGGCCGGCCAGATGGCCAACGACGTGCGCTGGTTCCCCGTCAACGAAATCCCTGAACTGGGGTTCGACCATCGCTTGATATTCGACACCGCGCTGGAGCGCCTACGCGCCAAGATCCGCTATCAGCCGGTAGGCTTCGAACTGCTCGACGAAAAGTTTACCATGCCCGAACTGCAGGACCTTTACGAAAGCATCCTCGGCTTCCCCATCGACCGCCGCAACTTCCGCCGCAAGCTACTCGACGTGGGCTTCGTGCAACCGACGGGCGATAAAACCGAAGGCTTGCAGCATCGGCCGGCCGATTATTATACATTTAACAAACAGCTGCACCCACAGCATTTTCATTTAAATCTGTAATTATGAACATCGCTCCCATCCTCCTCAAAGATGGTTACAAAGTTGGCCACAAGTTCCAGTATCCCGAAGGCACGACCCTTGTTTACTCCAACCTCACGCCCCGCAAATCCCGCGATGCCGATATCCAGGAAGTCGTTTTCTTCGGCATGCAATATTTTATGGAGGAATATCTCATCCGCCAGTTCAACGAACACTTCTTCCGGCTGCCGAAAGCGCAGGTGTTGGAGATGTACGCGCGGCGGATGGACAATTATCTCGGTAAAGACAGCATTCCCTACCAGCACATCGCCGACCTGCACGACCTCGGATATCTGCCGTTGGAAATCAAAGCTTTGCCGGAAGGGACGCTCGTACCGATGCGCGTTCCTTTCTTTACCATCCGCAATACGAAACCGGAATTTTTCTGGCTCACCAATATGCTGGAAACGCTCCTGAGCGCCATTCTATGGAAGCCTTCCACATCGGCCACCACGGCGTTCCGCTACCTCAAAACCTTCACCCGCTTCGCCCGGGAAACGGTGGGGGAAGACATGGGATTCGTTCCCTGGCAGGGCCACGATTTCTCTTTCCGCGGCATGAGCGGTGTGGAAGATGCCCTGCTCAGCGGCGCCGGCCACCTGTTGAGCTTCGCCGGAACGGATACCATCCCCGCGATCGATTTCCTGGAGCAATACTACGGTGCCGATAGTACGAAAGAATTGGTGGGCGGCTCCGTTCCCGCTACGGAACACAGTGTGATGTGCATGGGAACGGAGGACGCGGAGATCGAAACCTTCGAAAGGCTCATCACGACAGTATACCCTGCCGGCATCGTTTCCATCGTGAGCGATACCTGGGATTTCTGGCAGGTGATCACCGACTTCCTCCCCAGGCTGAAAGATAAAATCCTGGCGCGCGACGGCAAAGTGGTGATCCGCCCCGACAGCGGCGATCCGGTAAAAATCATCGCCGGCGACCCGGACGCTCCTGCCGGCACGCCCGAGCACAAAGGCGCGATCGAATGCATGTGGGAGATTTTCGGTGGAACGATCACGCCGCAGGGCTACAAACTCCTCGACGGGCATATCGGCCTCATTTACGGCGACAGTATTACCACCGAACGCCAGGAAGCCATCCTCGGTCAGCTGAAAGCCAAAGGGTTCGCCAGCTACAACGTGGTGCTGGGTATCGGCAGCTTCACTTACGAATACGTTACGCGGGACACGTTCGGCTTCGCGATGAAAGCCACTTACGGCGAAATCAACGGCGTTGGCCGCAGCATTTTCAAAGCCCCGAAAACCGACGACGGCACCAAAAATTCCGCCAAAGGCCTGCTGCAGGTGTTCACCGACCCCGCTACCGGGAAACTCGCCCTGAAAGACGAGTGCACCTGGGACGAGGAGGCGCAGGGTGAACTGCAGACAGTGTTCCGCGACGGTAAAATCACCCAATCCCATACCCTCGCCGACATCCGCGCCCGCATCCAGGCCAGCCTGGAAAAAGAACTCGCGGCCAGCGACGCGGCCGTGCTGGCTTAACCCGACACAACATGCAACACGATCCTTACAAACATATCAGTAAATTTCTCAGTCTCGTTCTCCGTCACCAACCCGAAAAAATCGGCCTCCGGCTCGATGTGCAGGGTTGGGCGGAGATCGGGGAACTGATCGAAAAATCCGCCGCTTCGGGCATGCGCTTCACCCGGGAAGAGCTCCTGGAAACCGTGCGCACCAACGACAAGCAGCGGTTTGCCCTTAACCCTGGCCAGACGGCCATCCGCGCTTCGCAAGGGCATTCGGTAGCGGTGGAACTGGCGCTTCCGGTCATGACGCCGCCCGAAACGCTTTATCACGGCACCGTGGAGAAGTTTCTCGAAAGCATCCGCAGTGGTGGATTGCAGAAGATGAAACGGCAACACGTGCACCTCAGCGCAAACCTCCAGACCGCCGGCCAGGTGGGCGCCCGCAGGGGGAAACCCGTGATCCTGAAGGTCCGCAGCGGCGATATGCACCGCCGGGGCCATATTTTCCACATCAGCGAAAACGGCGTCTGGCTCACCGATGCCGTTCCGCCCGAATTCCTCGAACCTTTTAACGACGCCACATGCTGACGCTTCACCTCATCCATCCCGAAAAATCGGACATCCCGGTAGAAACGCTGCGCTTCCCCGACGGGCAGCCGCATCTGAAGATCGACACTTCCGCCATCGCCCTCATCGAGCGGCAAACACCGGTCCGCATCCTGACGAGGCTCAACGACGGGAACGATCTGCTCATGCTCCTCTTCGCGCAGCAAGCCCTTTCCCACCTCGAGTTCCGCGACGTCCGGGCAGATATCACTTACCTTACCGCTGCACGGATGGACCGTGTCATGCGCCCGGGGGAACCGTTTTCCCTGAAGGTGATCGCCGCGGTACTGAATGCCGCGCAGTTCCGGAAGGTGCGCATTTTCGACCCGCATTCCGAAGTGACCACCGCGCTCATCGACCGGGCTTATGCCGTGGAAAACCACCGGTTCATGCGCGATGTGCTGGAAGATTACAATACGCGCCGGCCCGGGGAACACATCGTGCTGGTGTCGCCGGACGGCGGTGCGCTGAAGAAAATCTATTCGCTCGCCAAGTTCATCGGCACTACCGACGTGGTGGAATGCATGAAAACCCGCGACGTGAAAACCGGTGCGTTGTCTGGCTTCAAAACCAGTGCGGAAGACCTTTCCGGAAAAACCTGCATCATCGCCGATGATATTTGCGACGGCGGCGGCACATTTGCCGGAACGGCGAAAGTATTGAAAGATAAAGGCGCCGCGCGCGTGGTGCTGGCCGTGAGCCACGGTATTTTCAGCAAGGGAACTTCCATCGAATACGTAGACGAAATCTATACGACGGATTCTTTCCGCGAAGTGCCGGACGTTCATTGCTTTGCCGCGGAGCGATATTTCCATTAACGTATCTTTGCCGGATGCAAAACCCAATCAAACTGCACATGCTCGATAACCCGGCGTGGCATGCGCTGAATGGCCCGCAGCTCCACCTGGCGAAGGTTTCCGGCGGCGGCGCGCGGTATTTCCCGGAAGTGGTGCCGTTTGCCGCGGTGGCCAGGCCGGATGAAAGTTGTGCGAAAGAACTGAACGGGCTCCTGGTGCCGGGGGAAACCTTTTTTCTCATCGGGGAACTGCCGCCCCTGCAGCCCGGGTGGCAGATCAAACATCAGCTGCCCTGCCTCCAAATGATCAGCGAACGCCCGCTGGAAGCACCCGCTCCTTCCACTCCCGTTTCCGACCTTTCGCCGGCGGAGGCGACGGAACTGTACGACCTCGTACAACTGGTGCAACCCGGCTACTTCATGCCCGAAACCTGGCGCATGGGCCGCTACACCGGCATCCGCGAAAACGGGCAACTGGTGGCTGTTGCCGGGGAACGCATGCGGCTGGACGGGCTCTCCGAACTCAGCGCCATCTGCACCCACCCGGACTTTACCGGCCGGGGGTACGCCGGCCAGCTGATCGCCGGGCTGGTGGCCCGCCAGCGCGCGGAAGGCATCACCCCCTTCCTGCATGTGGCCAGCCACAACGAACGGGCCATACGCCTGTACGAAAAGCTCGGCTTCGTCACCCGGCGCGAAATCACCTTCCACCTCCTATCGTGTTAATTGTTAAGAAATAATGAAGCTGTAACCTTTCCCCGACAACCGCCGTTTTACCCTCATAACGGTGCCGTTGCCTAGTGAGGATGCCTCTTCATCATTCTTTAACAAAACACGTTTTATGAAATTGCCAAAAGTCCTGATCGGCGCCATCATCGCCGGCATCGCCATCCACACCCTGCCTTCCTGCTCCAAAGACAATGACGTAACGCCCAAAGACAAAAAGGAAGCGGAAAAGAAGAAACAGGAAAACAACAACTTCCCCTGTCCTGCCTGCGGCATGGGCTGATCCTGACCATCCAAACCGAATTACTTGCCCCGTTTACTATCTACCGTTGCCTGCAACCTGGACCCCCAATTGCTGGGAGCCTGCCTGCCGCTGTTCGAGTCTGGCGAAGCCGACGCCATCGAGTGGAGCTTCGACGCGCTATACCGCCTCAACGAATTGCCCGAATGGTTTCATGGCTTGATCGGCGCTTTCAGTGAAGGCGACCGCCTCATCGGCCACGGCATTTTCTTTTCGTTGTTTTCCGGGAAATGGCACCCGGAGCAGCAAGCCTGGCTAAAGGAGCTCGCTTCCATCTGCGACCGCTACCGGTTCGATCACATTACCGAGCATTTCGGGTTCATGACCGGCCAGGATTTCCATCACGGCGCGCCGCTCAATATTCCGTATACCGCGGCAACGTTACGCATCGGGCAAGACCGGTTGCAACGGATCGCGGAGGCTTGCGGGCGGCCGGTGGGCCTCGAAAATCTCGCGTTCTCGTATTCGGCCGATGAAGTGCGCCGGCACGGGGATTTCCTCGACAAACTGCTGGCCCCGGTCAATGGATTTCTCATCCTCGACCTGCACAACGTGTACTGCCAGGTAGAAAATTTCGATATCGATTTCGATACCCTCGCCGCCATGTACCCTTTGCACCGCGTCCGGGAAATCCATATTTCCGGCGGCAGCTGGGAACCTTCGGCAGACGGCTCCCATAACATCCGCCGCGATACCCACGACGACGCCGTTCCCGAAAAAGTTTTCCAGTACCTCGAACGCATCATCCCCCAATGCCCGCATCTCCGGTATGTAGTGATGGAACAACTCGGCGCCGGATTGCAGACGGAAGCCTGTAAATCCGCCTTCCGCGCAGATTTCAGGCGGATGGCAGACATCGCCGGGACGTGGAACAATCCTGCGGCCGACGAATCCATCCACCCCTTCACCCCGCCCGCTTCCCGCCTGCAAAGCGTTCCTGCCGAAGACCTGGCCCTTCACCGGCAGCAAACCGAACTGTCTTCTATTCTCGAAAACGCCGCTTCGCTGGAAGATGCGCTCCGTTCGCTGAAAGCCTCGTCGCTCGCGCAAACCGACTGGCAGGTAGAGCAATGGTCGCCGTACATGGTGGAAACCGCGATGCGCATCGCCCGGAAGTGGATGAAAAAAGATTAGACAATTTCCCGGTCCGTAACATTCGAACAGGAAAAAGCCTCCCGGCAGTGCGGGAGGCTTTTTCATATCCGGTCAGCCGAAACTAGTTGCGGAAGCGGAATTCAAAGAAACGGCCCCTGCCCGTCCAGCCATACACTTTCCCGTCGATCACCCCAACATGCTGGATGGTAGACGTAATGTTTTCCTGGAGCACCATGCGCCAGGGGCTTGCCACGGCAGGATCGTATTCCCACACCCGTTTATTGATGACGAAATAAGCTTTGCCGTTCAGCGAGAAGGAAGGTGTTTTGAATCCGGACGACTGTCCTGCGTCAGGAATGACCGGCAATTCCGTCAACGTGCCACCAGCGCCGTTCGCCGTGAATTTATAGATGGATTCTTGCTTGCTGGAGGTTAGGGTTTTCAGTGCCCTTCCGATGATGACGTCGTTGTTCAGCACCACGGCAGCGCCGGCGGCGATCTGCGCGTAAGGCACATCCACGGCTTTGGTCCAGGTATTGGTGGCGGGGTCGTAATTGTAAATGTGTTTTTCGCCCAATCCGCCCGCGGCATAGCATTTATTACCGACGGTAAATGCGAATCCCATCATTGCATTGTCTTTCGGATACGTTGCGATCGGCTGAATGGCGTCATTGGACGGGTCGAACGACCACCATTTCCCGTGTTCGCTATCCGGACTGCCGTTGCCCATGTATACCATATTTCCCAAAACGGCTACAGAAAGGAAACTAATAGGCGCAGGCAATTTGCCGGTGATCTCGCGCACCTGCCAGCCTTTGTCAGCAGCGGCCGGGTCATAGAAATAATAATACACCCGCTTGTCGGTACCGCCGATATTGGTGAAGCCCCAATACAGTTTTTTGTTGTAGGTGAAAGACGCCCCGTTCGTGAAAATATTGGCGGGGGCGGTGTTGAGCGGCTCCGGCAGCAGGTGCCAATCCGCATATTTACCGGTTGCGGTGACGGTGAAATCCTGGGCGGACGTAAAGGTTTTGCCGTCGCGTTCCACCACGATCCTGTGTTTGGTAAGCCCGGTATGGTACGGTATCTTGAACTTGATCTGGCTGGCGCTGGAAGAAATGACCATTCCCTCGATCCCGTTGATCGAGACGATCGGGGAAAGCGGGAAGTTGGCGCCATTGATGGTGACTTCCGTACCGAAAGGCCCTTCCAGCGGTGTAAACTCCGCGATGCCGTCGGGCAGCGGATCTACGGTAAAGCTATTGGCGGAAGTAGCGGATTTGTTGCCATTTTCCACCTTGATCTTCCCGGAAACCGCGAGGTAAGGCACTTTGAATTTAAGCGTTGTGGCCGTAGCCTGCGTTACCACCATCTGATCGGGCCCGAGGAACAGTTTGTTGTCGGGGATGTTGGTGGAAAAATTCTTCCCGGTAATGGTCACTTCCGTGCCGGGAATCCCGTGGCCGGGCGTGAAGCCCGTGATCTCGGGCTGCTTGCTGTTGTTGAGGTCGATATCGACTTTGTCCTTCTTTTTGCAGGACATGATGGTGGTCAACAATACAGTAAACATCAAAAGCAGATGGTTTCGCTTCATCATTTGAGGTTGTTTTTGGGTTTGGGGCGCTCTTCAGTTTTGTCAGCATCCGAAAAAAATAGCAGTCCCCGGACTCAGGAACTGCTATGCTGCTGTGCAAAATTACATCTTAAAACGGCATTCCGTAGAAAATATTACAACTGGTTATCTGAACTGACGAATGTGCTTCCCCAAGCTGCATTACCGGTTCAATTCGGCCATCGCCAATGTACCGACGGCGAGGTCTGTAGCGGCATCGGCCTCCAAATTATCTTCGATGAACCACACGGCCGAAAGCGCCGCCCAGGCCACGATCCATTCCAGCAAACGCCGCCGTTCGATACCGGTTTCGCTGCAAACGGTTTGCAGCCGCTGCTGGAATGCTGCGGGCGCTGAAGCGATGGACAGGTCTGGGTTGCAGAAGATGTTAGCGAAATCGAAGGCACGGTCGCCATGGAGTTTTTTGGGATCGATGGCGAGCCAGCCTTTTCCTTCGAAATCCAGCACGTTTTCGTGATGCAGGTCCCCATGCAGGACGCATTTTTCGACCTCCTCCGTCACCAGGCGGCGCGCGAGCTCCAGGCCGTGGGCAATACTACCTCCATATTTATGCCCATGCGCAAACAAATCCGCGAACCAACGGTCCATCGTGATCATCCCTTCCGGCGGCGGTTTGGGAACGGCATGCAACTGAAGCGCCGTGGCACAGAGGATTTTGGTGGCGGCATCGTCTGCCCCGTTCATAGCCATGGTTTTCAGGTTTCGCGGGCCGGTGGCACGCTCCATCAGCAAAGCTTCTCCGTTATGCGCCAGCACTTTTGCGGCGCCATGCCCGTTCCACCATACCATAATTTCGTTCCCGAGCTTCTCGTCCTTTTCCACCGCCACCTTCAACATGGCGGGAAGGCCTTCGTGCAATACCGGCAGCAATCGGCTGCTGTGCGTGATGACCGGTTGCCCGTCTTGCTGCAGTTGCCATTGGTCCTGATAATATTGAAAATCCATATCGCGATTCATTTATGTGTATAAAAACGTAATTTCCCGTTTTTTTGATGGAGTCGACACATTCTACGCACATGCCTCACGTTTCGCTGCAGCTGTATTATCACAGCGATGTTACCGGCGATGAAACCGCCGAAACCGTACTGGCTTTGCCGGTAGACGCCACGAAAGGATTTTACCGGATAGACGGGATCCCTTTCTACGCGCCGGGCCTCGCCTGCGGCGATGTGGTGCAGGCCACGCCCGACAAACCCGGCGCCCCGCTGGTGTTCCGCCGTTTGCTGTCCGCTTCGGGCCATTCCACCATCCAGGTGTTCGTGATGGACGATGTGAACGATGCGGCCATTCTCCGCGAACTGTTCCAGGACCTCGGCTGCGCAACGGCCAGCACCGGTTCGGGGTATTTCGTGATGGATGTGCCGGTGCATGTGGATTACGTGCCCGTCAAAAAGCAGCTCGACGACTACATGTTCGGCGGCATCCTCGATTACGCGGAGCCCTGCATTTCCAACCGTCACCAGTACTGATCATTCCCATCCATCTTTCACCCAGTACCTGACATGGCTGACCATCCCTGAGCCGATGTTCCAGGTGAAAACCGTGGCCGACATTTCCTGGACGACCATCACTTCCCATTCCAGATCATTGATTTTCCTGGCATACTGATGTGCGGGAAAATAACCGTTCCGTACCACCACTTTCAACAGGTTCCTGTTCATTTCGAAAAAAGGGAACGCCGCCGCATCGATGGCTGGCGCCCATTGCGCGGGGAATACGTTGATGGCGGAATGTAACACGGAGTCGGAATATTGCAGGAGCGCATCGCCCGGCTTCGTTCTTTCGCGGAAGGCGGCAGGCATGGCGGGCGGAGCTTCCAGCCGGGCCAGCTGTTGCTGAATAGCGGCGCGGTAGCTTTGCGTGTTTGCCTTGCGGAAGTTCCGCAGCATCGTTTGTTTCTTTTCCAGATCTGCCCGGCTTTCGATGGAAGCGCCCGGGCGGTAACTGTTCCAGATTTCGGTAAACGCATCCGCCAGCAAATGGTCTGCACTTTCACTGAAATGGGCGGGCGTGGGCGTCCAGGTAATTTTTGCGTATGCGGGATCGCTGAGGCGCGTGCGCGCGATGGGCTGCACCATGCCGGTAGCGAGATCGAATTGGAAAGTGAAGGCCATCATCCGGTCGGCCGCCCAAACCTGCCATACCGCCGGGGTCATCCGCTTCGTGTAAATGCGCATACCATACCAGGCCCGTGCGGCGAGATGTGATTTGCGGCCGGAAGGGTTTTCGTCGTAGGCAGACATCGTCATGAACCCGAAAACGATTTGTGCCAGCGCATGCGGGTCGAACACGCGGAAGAACGCGGGTGTGAGCAGATCGAAATTCCCTTCCATCTCCGCGATATCTTTCCTGACACCGGCCGAATCCCACTTGATGCGCAGGAGCCCCTGCGGCGGGGGCGCGTACATGGCAAAGCGGACGTACCGCAATTGCGTGTATTCTTCAGCATGGTCTCCGAAAAACTTCCGCAACGCGATCACGAACGCATCGTTGCGATACTGTTGGAAGCGGACGGAATCTGGCGCTGCAGCTACTTTCTCCAGCATGTTTTCGTATGCGTTATAATTTTCCCGCTGTGATTCGATGAACCGGTCGATGGTAGCGATCCCGGATTTTTCCTGGAAAGCGGGCACGTTCTGCGCGAAAGCCATGCAAGGCAGCAGCATGACCGCCCAAAGCAATCTTTTCATGTAAGCATGGTTAACAGGATGCAAAATAAGGGATTTGGCGGAAGGGAGGTTTGTTTTCCGCGGCAGCTGCTGCGTGGATGAATGTACTTAGTGTTTGGACAACAGTTCCTGCAGCACGATGGCCTGGTTGTGCTGCTCGTCGCGCGCACCGTAGAGCAGGGTTACGGTTTTGTGTTTACGGATTTCTGGGAGGAGCGATTCCACGGCGCCGGAAGCTTTCAGTTCCGCGCGGTAGCGTTTCTCGAATTCGGTCCAGTTACCGGCATCATGATGGAACCATTTCCGCAGGTCGTTGGACGGGGCTACGTCTTTGGCCCACAGATCGATGTGCGCGTTTTCCTTTTTGATGCCGCGGGGCCAGAGGCGGTCTACCAGGATGCGGAAGCCATCGGTTGCCGCCGGGGGCTCGTAGATGCGTTTGGTTTTGATCATATCTGTAAAACGTTGTGCGATGTCAAAAGTTTCATGAAAGCCACTGGTTGTGCGAAAGCGTGTTACCTTTGCCATATGCAAGCGGGTCAATTCATCAGCAGTACGCCGGCGCTGGAAGGCACTGTTTTCGAAAATACGGTGATTTTCATTGCCGAATATAACGATAAGGGCGCACTCGGCTTCGTGACGAACCAGCCGTTTTCGCGGGGGCTCAACGAGCTGGAAGAATTCAGGCATGGGAAAGCGTTCCCGTTGTACCTGGGCGGGCCGGTGGACCAGGAGCACCTGTATTTCGTGCATCGCCGGGCAGATCTCATTGCCGGGGGCGCGGAAGTGGATGGAAAGGTCTTCTTTGGCGGGGATTTCAAAACGACGGTGGCGCTCATCAACCAAAACCTCCTCACTGAGCGCGACGTCCGCATTTTCATCGGGTATTGCGGCTGGGATAAAGGGGAACTGGATGCCGAGATCGCCGAAGGCAGCTGGAACCTGCTCGAAGCGGCCACGCTTTTCTAAACCCGGAATTCCCATTTCCCATCATGCCTGTCTACCAGGCGGAATGCAGCGACAACGCCATTTTCCACGGCGGTTACCGTCAACAGGAAAGTTTCCTCCCGCGCAAAATTATACGTGATTTCCAGTATTTCCTTTTCACCCTGCAATGCGCATTTCCACGTTCCTACCTTCTCCCATCCTTCCCCTATCCAAACCATGCCGCTGCCCCGCGATTCCGGCGAGAACCGGAGGCGCTGGCCGGAAAGGGCATCCTTGTATTCCGCAGTTGAAAATGGCAACATGATTAGGGTCATTTCTTAATGCATGATAAATTACAAAAATATTTGAATATCAATGCGTAAGGAACTTTTCTTTTACGGAAACCGGACAATAGCGGCGGCCCGTCTGGCGTTAGATTTGCGATAGTAACCATATCCGCTCCACATCAAAACCTCCATCATGCCGAGCAGCATTTCCATCCTCATTTTGTCTGCCATTGTGCTATGCAGTTGCAACGGCGGCATGCGGTCAGCTTTCCAGCGGAAAGAACGGGTGTACCAACCGCCCCGGCTTGGCGCGGAATACCGGTTCGAAGACGGGCTCCGGCGGCAGAAGCACCCGCAAAACCTCTGGAGCAAAAAGGAACGGAAGGAAATGGAAAAGATGGGCCGTTACACCCCTAAAACTACCGATGCGCCCAGCACCCGCATTTCGCCCCTGCAGGCAGACAGCCTCCTCACCGGTAAAACCCGCGATACCACGCAAAACACTACCACCGCGCCCGCCGATACCGCGCAACGGAAACAGGAGCCCTGATCCCTTTGCCAATCCCCTCTTTTATCGTATCATTGAATAAATCCCTATCTCCCGGCTTATGACGATCATCCTCATCATCCTCGCCATCCTGGCTGTCATCGCCGGTTTGCTAGGTTTTATATACTTCAGGCGCCTCCGGCAACGCCGGCAATTTGTCTATAAAAAAATGCAACGCATCGCCAAACTGGTGGAACAGCTGGAAAACGGCCGGGAGCTCGATTCCCACGACGTGCTGCCTTTCGCCGCCAATCCCGCCACGCGGGTGATGACCTTTGCGCTGCTGCATAATTTCGACCTGAAATATCTCTTCCCGCAAAACCTTTATACACAGGCGAAAGCCGCCGAAAGCCACCTCGCCAACTGGCTGGAATTCCCCACGGAGCTCGATGCCTTCCCCGATGAAATGGAACATCTGCAAACCCAATCCATCGACGTTGACGGGCATGGGCAACAGTTCGTGCAATATGAAGTTTTCAGGTTCCGTATGCGGCCGCCACATTGGGCCGCCGATAAAGACTGGATGCTGGGTGTGGCGGGACCGTACTTCCCCGGCGGCGAGCCCTACGATCATCCGCCCGCTACTTTCAGCCGGCTTACGCAGCAGGAAGACGGGGTTTCTCCCGAAGAAGAAGTGCGCTGGGTGCATGCGCATATTTACGCCAGATCGTAGGTCAGGATACTGCAAAAGACAGGCCGTAGACGACAGCAGCCCGCTTTGAGGAGCGGGCTGCTGTTGATATATCGTATATGGATTTATGGCTGCACGATTATCTGCTTGCTTTTCCAGTCTTTCCCGCTGCGTAACTGGATCACATAAACATCAGGCTTCAGATGGCCGATGTTGATGCTGGCCTGTTTCTGGCCCGTACCAAATTTGCGCTGCATGACGTTGTTGCCCAATTTGTCGGTGATACGTACTTCTTCGATCTGCCGGGAGACAGTTACACCGTTTTTGCTTTTGGCCGCAGGCTCGGTCAATTGCAGCATGATGTTGCTTTTCGCAGGATTGGGGCTTACCGTGAAATCCAATGCTGCAAAGCAATCCAGTATCTCTACTGGCATGGAGACGCCCCTGGGGGTACAACCGGCTTTACCGACACGGCAAAGTACAGAGGTGGGGCCGGACCCTGATCCCCACAACACCCTGATCTTGTAAGTGCCTTGTCCGGATTGTATGGTCCCTCCGCCGACGGTCCAATTGTAGGTGATACCAGCAATATTGCCGACCGGATCTACCCAGTAAAAGCTAGTGCCATCCGGACAAACTTCCTCGTCCCCTGACACTGTAAAACCTGCAAATCCCACGGATATATTGAACGTTTTAGCGACAGTTCTACCGCAATCATTTACCGCATATACGGAAACTACGGCATCGGTATAGGAATTGGTGGGTTCCTGCAGTGTAACGCTGGTGGAAGTTGTTTCTACGATGCCCGTTTGTCCGTTGATCTTCATCGTGGGCTCACTGCAGCTCCAGACGTATTTGATCGCATTCGGGTAAGGTTGCAGTTCTACTGTGCCGGCCTGGTTTACGCAGAGGTGACCGATGCCCGTTACAACCGTCGGTGCGGGCTGGCTATCGTCGGGCGATCGGGTGATGTTCCATGTGTAGGAAGAAGCAGGTACGAGCGCGCACACGCTCTGGTAGCTTACCTTTACATAGCCACCATTATTATTGGTAATATCATAGTTGGCATTCATGTAATAGCCAGCTCCGAGAGGCATTTCCGTTAAATAAGCATTCAGTATTGGCCAACCGGTATTGGTCGTCCACTGGACGGTGCTGAACTTTACATTACGCCCTCCGGATACTTTAAAAACCTGAGACCCTCTTTTCGTGCAGATGATGGATTCGTTTGTTGATGTCGGCCCTTCCATCGTTTTCACTTCTATTGATTCTAGTTTCTTAGGCCCGGAGGAACCGCCGGGACAATTAACATTTGCAACAATTGTGTACCATGTGCTCGGGCTCGTATTGGGAAATTTAACATCGACGTATCCGGTGTTGATTCCGCCACGGATAATCTCCACAGTTCCAGGTCCTAAAGTTCCCCAAACGACGCTCGTTGTGCAGGTGGAGCCGTTCAACTTATACCGATAGATTTCTCCGGGACAGGGATTCTGCTCCCCCGAAACTGTTTGTGCTTTTAGCAAGGATTGGGAATAAATCAGCAGGATTCCGCAAAGGGTTAATAGAATTGTTTTCATAGTTAATATAAATTTGGTTCAAAAATAATTTCCTGGATCAATGGGTTTCTATAATTGGCATTCAAGTGATTGGGTTTTCAAATAAACTCAGGCATTCCTGGTGCGCCTCCGCGCCAGCAGCACCCTGAAAATGCGTACCGCCAGCGCCAGCAAAGTGATACCGGAAATGAGGGTAAGGCCGCCTATCCAGACGTAGATGAACGGGCCGACATCATGGTAACCAGGAAAAAGCCATTTTACGAGCGGTTCTGAAAGCAATGTGTAGCCGATGGACAATAACAGCCAAACGATCACATAGATCAATACACTTTTACGGATGGAATGGGATTCGAGGGATTCAGGTGCAGACATAGGATGCAGGGTTACGATTTTAAAGATACGAAAAAAACACGCTTCACAAAACACCTCTTCGTGTAGGTTCCCGGATCGGTTTCCATTTCCCGTCCGGTACAGGTTTCCCTCAAAAAAGTAGTTACGCGGTTTACACATTTGGAAATCTCCGGCCATTCACTAACTTTGTATCTCAAAGTACTTTTTAAATATGAAATTCCGTTTTAACGCCGGTTATTTTTGGTTGACGCTGTTGCTTTTCGTGACGGAGGTGCTCATTGCGCTGTATGTTCACGACGATTTCGTAAGGCCTTATGTGGGCGATTTCCTCGTAGTGATACTCATCTACTGTTTCGTCCGCAGTTGCGTGGAGGCGCCGGTGTTTCCGGTGGCGCTGGGGGTGCTGGTATTTTCGTACATCGTGGAGGTGATGCAATACTTCCAGGTGGTGAAGCTCCTGGGCTTGGGACATTCACGGTTGGCGAACGTGGTGATCGGGAATCATTTCAGCTGGTCGGACATGGCGGCCTATACCCTCGGGATCGCCGGAGTGATATTGCTGGAATGGGGATGGAAGCGCCCCGGCGCCGCGGAGCCCACGCGATAAACTGCGCGCAGCCCGGAAGCAAGACCTCCATCCCACCCCATTTCAAACCTCCCTACACCGCAGGCCTGATGGCGCGGCCCCTGGCCTGGACCACTTCCCGGCGCTGCATTTCCAACTGTTCTGCCAGTTGGTTGAGGTCGGTCCGTTTGCTCATGTCTATCGGGGAATTCTTCCTCACCCGTTTGTATGCATAAAAACCGTTCATGAACATCGACATCAGGAATGCGCCCCATCGCAACGTCAACGCCCCGCGAACGATCCTCCTGCATGCGTACCACGGTGAAAATGACTTTTTCCACAGGGCGCGGTGCGCGTTCAGCAGTTGCGCTTCCGATATCTTTTTCGGGATGAACGCTACGTTGTAGCCGTTGTAGAAATTCCAGTTCCTGTTTTCCAGGATGCGGCCTTCCTGTTGCAACGTGGAGTAGATGGGCGTTCCGCGAAACGGGGTCATGATACTGAGGAACGGTACGTCGATACCGATTTCCATGAGCTGGTCGGCCATTTGCACGATGCTTTTTTCGTCGTCGTGATCGAACCCTGCGATGAAACCTGCCATCACGGCGATCCCCCGCTTCCGGATAGCCTTCACTGCCACGCTGTACTGTTCGATCCGGTTTTGCCGTTTGTTCGCATCCGCCAGGCTTTCCACTCCGAAAGATTCGATCCCCAGGAATACCCCGATACAGCCGGAGGCCTTCATGAGGTCGAGCAGTTCGGGATCTTTGGCGATGTCCATGCTGGCCTGTGTGAGCCACCATTTTTTCAGCGGTATCATTTCACGGAGCAGTTCGCGGATGAATGGCCGGCGGATGGTAAGGTTATCATCCCAAAACCAGACGATTTTCCGCTGCCACCACCAGGGAAAGTGGTCGTAGGCCGCATCGCGCACCACGTCTGCCACCGGCCTGAGCCGGAAGCCGGGGTTCAGCGAGGGAACGGTGCAGAAGGAGCATGAAAAGGGACAGCCCCTCGTGGCCTGGATCACTTTTTTGATGAAGAAACGATTGGGCAGGAGGTCGTACCGCGGCGTGGGCAGCGATTGCATATCGCAGGGCGTGCCTTTGTAGATGGTTTTCATTTCTCCTTTTTCCAGGTCGGCGAGCATCGCGGGCCAGGCGCTTTCGGCTTCGCCGGTGACCACGGCGTCGAAATACCCGAGGGCTTCGTCGGCGCAATAGGTGACGTGCGGACCGCCGGCTACGACGACCTTCCCTCTTTTCCGGAATTCAGTGGCGAGTTGATAGGCGGGGATGGCGAAGCCGCTGAAAAACGAGATGGCGATGAGGTCGGCATCGGAGTCTGGCGGGATGGGATCTACCTGTTGGTGAAATACGCGCACCGTATGATGGGCGGGCGTAATGGCGGCGAGATGGATCCCTGTGATGGGCGGTACGAAATCGCGTTCGTGCCCGAATTCATAACGCTGGAGATAGGCGATGATGATGTCTATTTTCATAAACCACCGGCTTTGAGGGTGAGGTAACTTGAACGGTACAAAGATAATTCACTTTGTAATTCAAAGTACTTTTTATTTCGGAAATATTTCCTCTACATTTGGCGTCATGTACATAAAACCTTACCAGGTCGGCTTTGCCGCGTTCCTGGGTTTGCTGGCCATTGTGGTGGGATCGAGCCCGGTCAAGACCGATGCCCTGTTTTTCGGATGGATGTGGCATTTCCCGTTCGTAATGCTCCTGATCGCCACGGGATTGTATCTCGTTTTCAACGTGCACCGGCTCTGGAAGCACCGCAGGGTGGAAGTGCTTTTTCCGTTCATGATCTGCATGATCTGCGTGCTGGTGGTGTTATGGCTGGCGCGGGTGCGTGCATCGCAGGACGCCTCCCCCACGCGCTTCACGATGCATACCGATTTACTGGGGAACGATGGCGGTACTCATTTCGACTTCAAGGAAAACGGCCATCTTACCGCCACGCGCGGCGATCATTGGGTGTTTACATCTTATTGGGGGAAATACCGCCAGCAGCACGACACCATTTCCATTGACCTGCCCGTCGAATTACCGTTCGGCGACAAGGCCGTATTGACCGACAGCACCCTGCGATTCATCGGCAGCGGCGTATCCCTTCCCATTTTCCCGAGCTTGAATTCAGTATATTTGATGAAATGAACACCGTTACCTTATACCGCCCTACAGGACTGAAAGAATTCCTGCTGATCGCCGCGTCGGGTTTCAAGCGTTTTCCGCCCCGGCTTACCTGGCAACCTATTTTCTATCCCGTTTTGAACCAGCCATATGCCGAGCAGATTGCGCTGGACTGGAACACGAAAGACGAGGGCTCCGGTTTTTGCGGGATCGTTACGCGGTTCGATATTACTGAAACATTGTTCCGGCAATACGAAGTGCAGAACGTGGGCGGAGAGATACATAATGAATTGTGGGTGCCGGCGGAGGAGCTGGAGGCGTTCAACGGAGATATCCGCGGAGGGATCGGGATCGTGAAAGTGTTCCTGGGCGAAGGGTACGTTCCGCCCGCCGATACGGAACTGGCGAAAATGCTGGAAGAACTGGCCGTAAGGTAAATTCATCAGGATGAAACAGCTGTCGGAAAAAGAATTGATATGGTCGCCCGTGGTGGCCAACAACCGCATGAACCGGAAACGGAATGCCAGCGGGATCAATAGTTATGAACAGGAGCTTCCCTTCAACCCGGAAACTTTCCTAGACGAGCAACTGGCGCAGCGCGGGCATGCCCGGTGGCTCGACCTTTGCTGCGGCGAAGGAAACGCGCTCCTGCAATACGCGCGGCGGCAAGCGGCGTCAGGGCAACAGGAACGGATGTTGCTTCACGGCGTTGATCTCGTGGATGCATTTCAACCCATTCCGGAAAGAATTACCTGTTTGCAGCTGGAGACCGGTTCGCTGGTAAGCCGGCCTTTCACGGAACAATACGACCTGGTGACCTGTATCCATGGCCTGCATTACATCGGCGACAAGCTACAGGTACTGTTTTCAGCATTGAAAGCCATCGCTCCGCATGGCCGTTTTTTAGCCAACCTGGATTTGAAAAATATCGTGATGGAAGGTGATCCGGAAAACCGGCAACTGAAACAGCTTTTCCGCGCGAACCGGATCGAATATAATGCCCGGAAGCACATCATCGTTTGCAACGGCCCACGTGAGGTAACGCACCCATTCTCATACCTTGGTGCCAACGATGCGGCGGGCGCTAATTATACGGGGCAGGAGGTTGTGGATTCGTATTATGATTGATTTATTCCCATTCCCGCAACTCGATACTTCTCGCACAGGCCCTGAAAACCACATTTAATTCCGATGCATCGCTGAACAAGAAAACCTCCTGGAAATCCGCGATCTCGGGGCGTTTCAGCTGGTGGGAAAGATCAAACGGGTAAGATCCACCGCCATCCTGAATCCGGATGGAATACAATTCATCATTCATTAATCCATCTTTGAACCCAACGATATCGGTTAATTCAAGTACCCATCGATAGCTGATATCTATTTGATGCTGAAAGGTAATGACCAGCCGGTTGCCGAGGAATACTTTCGAAAGGATGAAAAAGTCATCGAGTTTTGTTTTCATGGTTAGTCAGTTGGGCTGAAATGATCGCTGGTCAGATATTTTATGGCATCGGCGGTGACTTATCCTTCTTTGGGTTCTTTCATTGTGATGCAAAATCATCTCTTATCTGCTACTGAACTTCAGCGATTTCGCAATTTTATCGAATGTGGGTTTATGCCTGTCAAAATCTTGGGGCTGTGTACCGGCGGTGAGGATGTAAGCGACGCCTTCTTTGGGAAAAATATAACTGATCAGCTTAGCTTTAACGCCCTGGGGTTCCATCGTATAGATATACCATCTGCCTTCGATACCATGAGCGGTAACATCTCCTTCATCAAGAATTTCCGCACTGGGAATGGCCTGTCTTAACGAAACCATCGCACCGGTAAAGAATTTATCCAAATCCATACCCCGCATATTTTCCGAAATGACGTTGACGTTGGTGTTGGGATCGTCCGGTGTTTTTGGGGCAGTCACAAAGTAATACTCGACTCCCTGGTAAGTTTGACGACTGGTAATCCAGCCATCAGGTATGAAAACGGTGTAGTGGTGCTTTCCGGCATTCATATTTTCGGTAGATGGTACCTTGTCGAAAATCTCTTCTGCGGCTTTTAGGTTCCTGCTTTTGTTGTTGTTGCACGCGGATGCGGTTGCAATGAGAATTATTATGGATAACAGTTTTTTCATGGTATGAAGGGATCGTTTTTGTATTGATTGGGGAAATTTACGGAAAAACATGGGGGATTTGGTAATAAGGTTTTCCGGTAGGGAGCCTATTGTAACTATCCAATGCATCTTGTTTTCTCCAAACAGATTGCATAAGGAAAAAATTGGGACGAAAACGAATTACAAATGCTATAGCGAAGGTTGATGCAGGAGCAAAATAAATAGCTGCCGTTCCTGCGAGACGAAGCGATTGTTTAAACACTTCGAGGAATTGGCGGACATTATTCTTACCATCATTTAAGAATTGTTATCTTACCTAAATATGAATCTCTCAGAATTTCTCTTGCATTACAAAAATGGGCAACGCAATTTCATTGGTTTGGATCTAGATGATCATGATTTTCATGCCCTGGATTTGTCAGACGCAGTTTTTGAGGAATGTTATTTCCATAGTACCTCTTGGGTTGGAAGTAATCTTCAAAATACCCGATTCAAAAATTGTAGTTTGAAGTGTGCCGACTTTAGAAATACAAACTTAACAAATGCAGCTATACAAGATTGTTTAGTTGATAGCATTGCATTTAATGGTGCAATTACTAAAGACTTTGTTTTCAGTGGAAACGACTTTTATGGAGCCACTGTTGACCAGAAAGATTTTGAAGAAACTTTCAAAGATGAGGATAGGAAATAAAAAAACCCGACAACAAATTGATTATCAATTGCTATCTGGCTGCGTAGCGAGATTGGGTGGATTATCTAACGAAATATTACAAGATTTACATTTTTTGGTATGCTTAGTTTGATCATCTAGATTAAACAACCTACTGATTTTAGCCTATCGTTTGAATACTTTTGATTTTCTCCAATAATTGCATTGTTCGACGTGCAAAAAGCTTCCCAGGATTCGATCCTTAAGCTGATCTTCAATTCTTTTCTCAAATTGTTTGATAAAATCCTCCTTCAAAATCTGTTTTATTCTTAGCTCATCAGGAGCCATGTATTCAAAAATGCTACCATTTAAAAGAGCCTTATCACCATACAACTCAAAATATTCATTTTTCCTTACTCCTAAATAAAGTTCCTGATGCTGCTCAGGTGCTTCTAACAAACTATCATAAGTTATGATCTTAAAATCCTCTGTTTCTTGTCCTTTTACCAGTTTACGTCTCATTGTACTTTGAATTTCCTCCCTTCTTCCAAATACAAGTACAAATTTGGGAAATACTGGATTATCAGACAATGGCTTCTTAATACCTTTAATAGTAGACTCCGAAAACTGCTGTAGATTGCTTGGTTCAAGCTTAAGCCATGCCCTCCATTTGTTTATTTGCTGGAGTGCTTGGACAAAATCAGGATGAAAATCATTACCTGTTTCTTTAAAAAAACGGCTATGCGGTTTTTCAATCTCAATAAAAACAGCGTTCCAATCGATAGAACTTTTTGAAAGGAAAAAAATCAGACGTATAGTCCCTTGCTAAAGAAATCTTGCGAATAACAAGACTAAAATGAATACCATGATTTTGAACAAATTCATTTGGTATGAACTGAGTATTCTTTTCTAGAAACTCTTGATATGTTTGTTCGGGATGCTTTCCATCCAACAATTCTCGAAATTTCTCCTTTATTTTTTCCATACCATTATTTGTATTTTAGGTATAAAACAAACAAAAAACCTGTAAGATACTAAGTTCTTACAGGTTTTCTGTACTTAAAGTTGTAGCGTGGAAGGGAGAATTGTTGAACCAATTTTTGAAAGATTGTAAATGCTTCAACGCACTCTCAAATTACATTAAATACACACCTACTATCATAGTGCTTGATTATCAATAAATTGTATAATTTCTTTTTAAAAGTCAAACTTTAACCCGCTCAATATCATTTGTACGGAAATTATCCGTACATTTGTGGAAATATTTAACTTTAAAATCTTTAAAACTACATTTTATGAAAGCAGCAGCCATAACTAGATTTGATGCTAGGTTGTCAGCTGAAATGAAAGATCTTTTTGAACAAGCGGCTGAATTAGGGGGATACAAAACTCTATCGGAATTTGTCATTTACTCTGCTAAGCTTCAGGCTGAGAAAATTATCGATAAGCATAACGAAATTCTAGCTTCAAAAAAGGATCAAGAAATTTTCTTTAATGCAATAATGGATTCAAGCGAGCCTAATAGTAAGCTTAAGAAGGCTGCTAATCGTTACAAAAAATTAACAAGGAGTAATGAACTATCAGACAGTAGCGTTAGATAACAATCACAAGAAAGAGGATTTCAATTGTGACAAAAAGCAATTAAATAGGTATCTACATGAACAGGCCACACAAGATGTGAAGAGAAGTTTGTCAGCCTGCTTTATTTTAGAAGGTAATAATAAAGCGGTAAAAGGATACTATACCCTATCGGGAGCATCAATAAAAAGAGATCTGGTACCCGACAATGTTAGAAAAAAATGCCTCCTTCTTATTCAGATTTGCCTGTAACTCTATTAGGAAGATTAGCAGTAGATAAAACCTGTCAAGGTCAAAGAATTGGTGAACTTCTTTTGATAGATGCTCTTTTTCGTAGTTATGAAAATTCGAAAATTATTGGCTCAATAGCAGTCGTCGTTGACCCATTGGATGAAGATGCTGTTGGTTTCTACAAAAAATATGGTTTTGTTACTTTACCTGACAGCGGAAAAATGTTTATGCCTATGAAAATGATAGAACAATTAGTCGAAGCTTAAAAATGCAATTCGATTATCGTTAATCGCACAGGCCGATTTTTCTATACAAAAATATTCCTCACAAAACAAAAAGGCTTCCAAGCAACTGCCGGAAAGCCTTTTCTGAAGATGTAGCGAGAGAGGGAGTTGAACCCTCGACCTCAGGGTTATGAATCCTGCGCTCTAACCGCCTGAGCTATCTCGCCGGTTCGATCCTGATCCGTTACCGGTTGTTCAAAATCGGAGTGCAAAGATAACGGCTATCCTTTAAAAGTCAAAAAAAATAATTGAAAAGTTTTACGCGCCCGAAAAGTCACGCCCCGCAAGGGTTTAACGCATCCGCCGCAGCATCGCGCCCCCCAGCACCAACATCAACATCCATCCCGAAAGCGCCACCGTTGTCAGGAATTGAACCCCCAGCTCCCTAACCACCCAGTCCATCCAGACATCCACCAGCAACCGGCCCGTCACCGCGACAGACAACACCACTCCGAACGCCATCCCCGACCGACCAGGATAACGCTCCCCCACCCATCCCAACATGATCGGAAACCCTCCCCCCAGGCCCCCTCCCATCAATATCATCCCCATCCCCACCGGCCAAAAACCTCCGCCCACCTTCAACAACAAAATTCCCGCCGGCAACAGCAACATACTCACCGCCAGCAACTGTCGCGCCGGAACGCTCCGGAATACACTCCCCGCCAGCATCCGCATCACCGTAAACCCCGCAGCGTACAACGTAAGCCCATACAGCGCGTCGCGCTCCTCCATCCCGCGGCCGGCCGTTACATACACCATCGACCAGTTATACAAAACCGTCTCGAAACCGGCCTGCAAAAACAAAAAACCTCCCGTGAGCCATAACGCCGGATCCCGCAGCCAGCGGGCTTCTCCGGGTGGCCGGCGCGCCGGGAAACGGATCCACACAAACAGCCATGCGAGCCCGAGCGCCAGCCAGCCCATCCACCGCAACACGCCCCTCCACATCAACAACGGCTTCAAACCCGCCACCACCTGCGGCATCGCCAGCATCCCCAACCCGAAAAACACCCCCATCAAACTTAACCGCACGCCCTTTTCCCGCACAGATATGTCGGCCACCACGGCGTTCGCGGCGCCGTTCATCATACCGCCGGAAACGCCGATGCAAAACAGCCAACACGCCAGTGCAGCGGCACTTTCCGCAGCCGCCATCCCGCGAAACCCCGCGAAAAAACCCGTCGCCGCAAGCCCCAGCAACCAGCGGTATCCCCATCGCTCACTGGCCGGCCCCATCAGCAGCGTGCCACCGAGAATTCCCAGCAGCAACCACCGGAAAAGGGCCCGCAGCTCCGCCTCGCCCAGCGCAAACGCCAGCCGCAGGTCCAATGCCATGGCGCGCGGCATCGCCAGCGCCGCTCCCAACAGCAGCAGCCCGGCACAGCCCGCCCAGAAGATGAAATGCTTGTCGTAATTGTGTCCTTTCCTTAGCATCGGTCGAGTTCTCTGTATGTGACAGTCTCCCCGATATACGCCGTTACGCGCCGGCCGTTTTTCCGGCGGCAATAAAAAAGCCCCCGTTCCCGGGAGGCTTCGCAAAGCAGCTTGCGCTACTTAAATATCGGAATATTCCAACGGTCGCAGGAAAAACTTCTCGTTGCGGGACACGTTGTTCTTGTATTGCTCGTCGGCCTGGAGCTTTTTCCAGTTCTCGTCCGCTGAAAATGCTTTCCAGTGTGCATCGCGGTCTTCCTGGTCCATGAAAGTGGTCATGTACATGAGGTTCGGCATGCGGGAACCGGCCAACACTTCGCCATAAAACACGGCGTTGAATTTCAGTTTTTTGAAGATACCGATCTCGTCTCCGGCGTTGAACATCTTCACTTTGTTGCGGTAATATTTTTCCGTCGGACTTTCATAACTCCGCAATTCATACACACGCTTGCTTTTCGGGCCGGTCAATTGCGGCTCCTGCATGGCGGGCATGCCGGAAAACGCCTTCAGCAGGATGGTTTCCAACCGGGTGTAGGGAACCTGGTCGTGGGGCGCGTCGATGTAATCCTTTCCGGCTGAAAGCCACTGCTGGTCGCGGTCGAGGCGCGATTGCAGGGAGCTGAACTGTTCGAGGGATTTGAAAGGGACGAACACATAGATCCGCAGATCGGCCGTGTCTTGCACGATCGGCTGGAAAACGCCGACGGACGCGATGCCGTTGCGATGCAGCGCGGGCAGGTGCGCGGTGCGCAGGTAATCGCTGACCTTTTGCAGCTGGGCCATCGTTTTGAAATGATAAATGCGGATCTCGTAAATCTCGGGCGATGCGGCACGCGCCAGCATGGAGCAAAACAGCGCGGCTGCGAACAGGAAATGTTTCATATGGAATTTTTAAAATGCACCGTCAAATTACGGCCCGGCGGGGAAAGTTGCAAGCCCGGCATTTTTATGTAGTTTCGGCCCGTAAACCTGTCCGACCTTATGAAAATCGCTCCAGACAAATGGAAACACTTCTTCGTAGGCATTCCCATGGGTGCCGTGCTCCTGGGATTTTGCGCTTACATCCTCCCTTCAGCTCCCATCAAAGCCGCTGCGCTGGCCCTTGTGCCGGTTGTCGGCATCAGTTATGGATTTGAGTTGTTCTCAAAAATAACTGGCAAAGGGCATTACGATGTAATGGACGCCTTTGCCAGCATTCTTGGCGGGATGGTCGGCATCGGGGCCGTTCTCCCGTTCCTTCTGTAAAAATTTATTGCACCGCGCCGATGCTCGTTTTTCCGTTCACTACGCGCGGTTGACCGTAGAAATCGACCGTTCCGGCCTTATCGTCCGCCACCACGAAACCTGCGTTCTTCGCGGGGGAGTTGGCGGGAATGCGGAAGTCGCCCGGTAAAAGGGGTCTTTGCCGTGGATGCTCGCCGCATCCACGCCGGAAGTCGTTTTCCAGGTAGCGAAATCGGTGATGGCAGGACCGTTGATCGAATTCCATATCCAGCCCGCGGGTGCCGTTGGCGCAAAGTAGAGGTTGTTGTCCACTACATTTCCGCTGCCGGTGTTGGTGTATTTGTGGAAGAAAAGATCGTCGGCGCCGGCTACCACGAGGTTGTTCCGGAAAACATTGTCGAAGCAGTGCTCCGTCATCCGCAGTTCCCCTTCTATCTCGCCATAGGCGCCTCTTTCACGGTTATTGCCTACTAGCGTGTTGTTGAGCACGTAGCATCTGCGGGAACCGCCGCCGGTGTAATTCAGGTATCCTCCCATGTAAATCCCTACGCGATGGCTGCCCGTTACGATGTTGTTGCGAACGATGCAATCGCTGGTCGGGAATGCGTCGGTTTCGCTGACCACACCGATGCCGCGGTCGCAATCGCGGACGCGGTTGCGCTCCACGATGATGTTGCGCGCGCCGTCTACATAGATGCCGATAGCGCCATGGCCGTGCGTGCCTCCGATGGGGCCGGTGGTCATGTCGATGTTCCAGAGCTCGTTTTCGGAGATAACGCCGTTGCGGGCGTAGTTGCGCTCTGGCACGGGGTTTCCGGCGTATCCGCCGGCCGCGTCGATCCCGATGTTTTCGGCGTTGTAAATTTTGTTGCGGCGAATGACGAACCCGTCCACAAAACCATTGATGGTAAGGTTTTCGCTGTAACCGGTATTGCAGTCGTGGATCTCGTTATCTTCCACCAGCACGTTTTTCATCGCTACGGCCGTGTTGCCGATGATCTCGATGGCGTGGCCGCTGCGCCCGTCTGTGGGCGCGGCGTTATGCTCGATATGATGGATTTTGTTCCGGCGGATGATGATGTTGCCGGAGCCTTCGTCTGCCAACACCCCATTTGGATTTACCCAGGGCGCGCTGCTGATGAGGTTACAGATCTCGAAACCTTCGAGCACCACGTAACTGGCGTTGCGGATGAATACCATGGCGTCTTTCCCGGAAACGCCCAGCCCGGTGCCATCAAGCACGGGTTGTTCGCCGGGATATGCTTTGAGGGTGATCAGCTTTCCTTCGCGGCCGCTTCGCGGGAAGCGTACCTTTTCGAAATACTTCCCTCCCCTGACCATCACGGTATCACCGGCCACGGCTTTCGCAAGGGCGTCGTTGATTTTCGCGTAGGGCGCATCCTTCGTTCCGGGCGCATTGTCGTTCCCGGAGGTTGACACATACAGCGTGCGGGGCCCGTTTTGTGGTTTCGGGCTTTCTCCACCGTTCCCTCCCTTGCTGCAAGCGGTAGCCGCGAGCAGCGCCAGGAGCGCAAATCCTTGTATAATCATCCGTTTCATACTTTAATTATTCAGATACGATTTTCCTGACCCTGTTATTGTTTTTATCGAGCACGTAAGAAATCCCGTTATTGTCGGTAGTGATGCCCTGTGCGCCGGCAAATTTGGCGGCTTCGCCGAGTGCGTTGGCATATCCGTAGGCGTTGCTGCCGGCGTAGGTGCTCACGCGGCCGGTGCGGCCGTCGATATAGCGGATGCTTTGGTCGGCGTTGCCCGAACCTCCGTTCCAGCTGCCGTTCCCGGCTACGTAGATATTGCCTTCATCGTCTACGCAGAGCGCCCAGGGCAGGGAGAACTGCGCTTCTTCCGCCGTTCCGTTCCGGTAACCTGCGGGAGCCGCGGAACCGTCGGCCGCGAGTTTCCCGGCTACGACGGTGCGCGCCCAGGTGTCTTTGGCATATTTGAAGATCGCGTTATGACCACTGCCCGACATGTAGAGGTTGCCTGCTTTGTCGAACCCGATCCCTGCGGCCCACAGCATATCGCTGACAACAGTTTCTTCGCCGCCGCCCGGCTTGATGCGGTAAACGCCGCCTGCACCGGTGGAGCTGTAGAATACTTCATTCGTGGCTTTATTCACCGTAACGTGCCAGGGCTCATGCGAGGCGCCGTGGTAGTCGGTCACCACGCCCTGGGGCGATATTTTCTTGATCTTCCAGGTGCTGGGATCGGCGGTGTAAAGGTTGCCGTCTTTATCGATAGCGAGGCCGTAAGGCAGGAGGAAGCGGGCTTCCGTGCCGGTGCCGTTCGCGTCGCCGGGGGAGTTGGTGCCGGCGAAAGTGCTTACACGGCCGGAGGGGTCGATCTTACGGATGCAGGTATTTCCCACATCGGTCACGTAAACATTACCGTCTTTATCGGTCACGATGCCGGAGCCGCGCTGCCAGTCGGTCCCACCGAAATTGAACATGGCGTCTTCGCCTTTGGCGTTCAGGTATCCTGCTACGCCGCTACCGGCGAAAGTAGTAACGGTGCGGGTGAAGATGTAATCGAATTCGCCGGAGCTGGCTACTTCCTTCCCCCCGATTTTCACGGAAACCGCGCCGGAGCCGCATCTTTTGGGGACAATAGCCATGATCTGGCGGGTATTGCAACCAACGATAGCGAGTTTCTTGCCATTGATGGTCACTTCCACCTCGTTGGAATCGTTACTGAAATTGGAACCGGAAATAAGGATGGACGTGCCATGCCCGCCCGTTTGCGGGATGAACCCGGAGATGGTCATGGGCACCCCGGCCTCATGCTGCTCCTTGTCCTTCGAGCAGGCCGTCAGCAATACGGCGGCGGCCAGCAGGTATCGTGAGAATGTTTTTAACATGTTTGCTTTCATTGAAATGAGGAATGAAATTACCAACCGGGATTTTGTACCAGCGCGCGGTCGCGCTCCATATCGCCCTGACCGATGGGGAAGAGATACATCTTATCTTTCCAGTAGCGTTGCTGCAACAGTTTACGGGTATATAAACCGGTGAAGGAAAAGCCCTGCCCGTTGTCCGGCGCATTCACGTCGAGCGCATACACGGCGGTGTATTCTGCTTTCCCCAGCAGGAGGCGGCGGGTCAGCGTCCAGTAGCGGTCGCCTTCGAAGCAAAGCTCCACCATTCTTTCGCGGAGGATATGCTTGCGCATTTCGTCTTTATTGCCCACAGCGCCGCCATACACGGTTTCAATACCGGGCAGGCCTGCACGGGTGCGCACTTCGTTGAGGTATTTCACGATGTCGGGGTTGGAAGGATCGTATTCGTTGAGCGCTTCCACATAGTCGAGCAATATTTCCGCATAACGGAAAAGAATAAACGGCGCTTTATGCGGCACTAGCTCCGTATAAATGTTGCTGGTGCTGCTGATTCGCTTGAGGGGCATGTACCCTGTGATGCTGTTGCTCCCGTTCTCGCGCTGGCCCGACTTTCCGGAGTAATAAAACTCAATACGCCCCGTTCCGTCTGTGTTTCCGCCGGAAGAGTAACGGTTGCGCTCATCGGGTGTGGTGGCGGGAACGATGGTTTTTCCGTTGTATTGAATGAAAGCGTAGAAGCGCGGCTCACGGTTGGCGTACATGTTCCACTGGCCTTTTTTATGGCCCCAGCTTTCGGCCTGGTTGTTGTCCGCGAAACCGGTTTCCTGGTAAGTGGATGCGGGATCGCTGATGATGCGCCCGTTTTTCATGGAAAACGCGTCTACCAGGTTCTGGGTGGCGCAATACATGCCGTAGCCGCCGGGCTGCGGGGAGGCGCATTTGGTGAAGCCCCAGCGCCACCAGGTGATCACGCCCAGGATGATCTCATCGTTCCAGGCGGTGGTATGCACGTCCCGAACGGATTCGTAGGGATTGAAGGAGCTGCCGCCGTTATCGGTGTTCACGAACAGTTTGTAGGCGTTCAGGTCGATCACGGCTTTGGCGGCCGCCGCTGCATCGCGCCAGCGATCGGGATTTTTGGAGGCCGGCGCCAGGGGCTTACCGTCCTGGTTCTTAAAGCTGGCGAAATTGGGATTGCCGTTCCACAGTTCGCTCGCCGCAAGCTGGGCCACTTTCGCCTTGATGGTCAGACAGGCCCCTTTCGTAGGCCGGCCGTTGTTGCTGATAGATTCCCAGGCAACCGGGAGCCCCGCAGCGGCAGCGTCCATCATTTCATTGATGTACGCCGCACATTCGTCGAACGATGCGCGGGGATATTTGTTGTAATCGTCGTTCCGGCTCATGATGTCTTTCACGAGCACGAACGGACCGAACTGGCGGAGGAGGAAGAAATAGTAATACCCGCGGAGGAAGCGGACTTCAGCTTTGTATTGCGCTTTCAGTTCGTCGCTCAGCTGGTTGGAGGGCACTTTATCGATGTTCTGTTCGAACACGAAAGTTTTCCGGATGCCGGCGTACATGCTGCCCCAGTTGTTGAAGTATCCGGACGCGGGGCTCCAGTTCCCGGCCACCATCTGGCGCGAAGCCGTGGTGCCGATAGACACGTGCGATTCGTCGGAAGCGCCCATGGTGGCGAAGTCGCCGCCATCGGTCAGGTACATGTGGCTGTAGGTGTTGTACAGGTAGCCTTCTGCGTTGGCTTTGGTCTGCCAAACCATTTCCTCGGTCAGCAGGTTATCCGGCTGTTTGTCGAGATATTTCGTACAAGATGCGAAGCAAATGGCCAGCAGCGGAAAAATTATCTTCTTGATCATATCGGATCTTTGTAACGGTTAGAATTGCGCCCTCAGCCCGAGGGTGATGGTCCTGGAATACGGGTACCTCGCGCCGTAGGAGCCCAGTTCGGGGTCCCACAGTTTGAATTTGGAGAACGTCAGCAGGTTGGTGCCGTTGGCGTATACCTGCAGGTTGCTGATACCCTTGATATGATTGGCGGAGGTGATGATGTTGTAGGAGATGGAAGCCTGCTTGAGGCGCATGAAGCTTCCGTCTTTCAGCCACCAGTCGCTATCTACGTAGTTATTGTCGGACGTATTGGCGACGGTTAGGCGGGGGTACCACGCGTCCTGTCGGGGATTTTCCTTCGTCCAGCGGTCATCCATTTTACTGAGGACGCTGGCGGTATACAGGCCGATACCCGCAAAAGGTACCACGCCCACGCCGGCCGACGCGCCGGTCCCCGGATCGATCACGGAACCATTGGCCATAATACCAACGTCCGCCACACCGGCGAACAGTGCGGAGATCTCCCACCTGCGGTAACCGAGGTTCAGGCCGTAACCGTACGACCAAACCGGGAAGCTGGATTTGCCGAGGTAGTCCCTGTCGTTGGCATCCACCACGCCATCGCCGTTGAGGTCGGTGAACTTGATATCGCCGGGATGCATGGGGCGCATCTGTTCGGGGCTGCGGGCCACGTCATCGTCGTCGGTGAACAGGCCCAGGTTCCTGTATCCCCTGAACTCGCCGAACATGGTGCCTTCGAATTGCTGGTAGGGGAATAAGGCGACCGGATTGTCTGCATTGATGATCCTGTTGCGAGCGTAAGTAACGTTACCGAATAAACGAAGCGTGAAATCCTTGCCCAGTTTCGTGTTATATTCGATACTGCCGTCGAAGCCCTTGTTCTCCATTTCACCGAGGTTGGCATAGATGGCGCTGCCGTCATAACCGCCGATGGAGGAGATGGATTGGCGGCCGATGAGGATCTGGCGGCGGCGGTCTTTGAACAAGTCCAGCGTCAGGTTCACCTTTTCCCACAATCCCACATCCAGGCCCACGTTCGTTTTGAGGGATGTTTCCCAGGTGAGGCCTTCGGTACCGAAAACGGATACTGCGATACCGCCGAAGTCAGTAGGGTTCGTTCCGAATCCAATGCCGGATTTACCGGATTCCAGGTAGGTCAGGTAACCGAAGCGGTTACCGTCGAGCACATCGTTACCGGTTTTACCTACGGAGAGGCGCAGCTTCAGTAACGAAAACGCCTTTTGCTGTTCCATGAAAGCTTCCTTAGAGATCACCCAACCTGCGGAAACGGCGGGGAACAGGCCCCAACGCTCCCCTTTCTGGAAATTCTCGGAGCCGGTGGCGCCGAAGTTGCCTTCCAGGAGGTACTTATCCATAAAAGCGTATGTGACGCGGGCCGCGGCGTTCTGGCTGCGGAACGGGATGGAAGTTTTCAGGTCGCCGGCGCTGCCGATCACGCGGTTGCGGATCGCGCCTACGACCATGGCGCCGATCGAATGCGCACCAATAGTACGGTCGTAGTTCACGGTCCCTTCCAGGTACATCATCCTTTCCCCCGAAGAAGAAGAACCATATCCCAGGAACCGGTCGCCGAAGCGCGTTTGCGAAAGCACGAGGTTGCCGTTCGCATCGCGCCGGTTGGCATACCACAGATCGTTCAGGCCACGGCGCTGGTTGGAGAATTCGCCATAGGAGTCAAACGAGAACCGCCCGGTAGCCGAAAGCCCGTGCAGTATCCCATCCAAGTTTTGCGTGAGGGAAAGCACCGATTGCACGGAAGGTTTGAATTCCGTAGCGTATCCCTGGTTCTGCACGAGGTTGAAGGGGTTCACACCAGCGGTATTCGGCGGGCCGGCCGCAAAACCGCCAGGGTATTCGATCGGGTAGGCGATGGGATTGGTGGCGTAAGCCGAGTACCAGATGCTACCAGCCGAAGCGCCCGGGTAGCGGCTGTTGACCAGCATCGCCGCGAGGTTCAGGGATAAAGTGGTGGTTTTGGTCACGTTGAGGTCCACATTGCTGCGGAAGTCGTACCGTTTGAAATTCAGGTTGGGATTGTACCCGTTCTTTTTCGTCACGTTGTACTGGCCGTCCTGGTTATAGAACGACATGGAAACATAATACCGCATGGCCTCTCCACCGCCAGATACGTTCACGTTCGAGTTGGTCATCGGCGTCCAGGGTTTGTAGATCTCACCGATCCAGTCCACGTTCGGATAAATATAGGGATCCAGGCCACTGGCGGTTTTAGCGATGGTCTCTTCGGAATATTGCGGCTGTTCGCCCATGTTGGTGCGCGCTTCGTTATATAGTTGCATGTATTTCACGCCGTCCACCATTTGGGGGAGCTTGGTGAGGCCGTTAACGCCGGCCTCTGCCTTGGCAGCGACTTTCGGCTTCCCGGCTATGCCGCGTTTGGTGGTAATGATGAGCACCCCGTTAGCCCCTTTGGCGCCGTACACGGCCGTGGCGGACGCGTCTTTCAGCAACGAAATGCTCTGGATATCCTCCGGATCGATGTTGTTGAAAGCGCCGCCATAGGTGCTGTTCACGTCGTTCCGCTGAACGCCGTCCACAATGATGAGCGGGCTCACGCTGCCTCTAAAGGTGCCGATACCGCGCAGGGTGAAAGTGGGATTGTCGTATCCCGGTTCTCCCCCGCCGCTGCCCATACTGATCACGCCGGCCACTTTACCTGCGAGGGCGTTGGTGAGTGAGGGAACGGGCGTGCGCATATCCGCCATGTTGACGGAAGCTACCGAGCCGGTTACCGTTACTTTTTTCTGTTTACCGAAACCTACAACGACTACTTCATTGAGCTTGTCCACTTTCGCGGTGAGCGTCACTTTGAGGGTGCGTTGCCCGTTGTAGGCGATTTCCACCGGGTTCATCCCGATCATGGCTATGCGCAGCGTCTGCCCTTCTGAAACGGCGATGCTGAACACGCCCATTTCATCTGTAGCCGTTCCGCGCGAGGTACCGTTTACCGCCACCGTGGCCCCGGGCAGCGCGTTCCCTTCCGGGTCCATGACTTGCCCGCGCACGGTGGTTTCTTTCGGCGCTTCCTGCGCTACGGCCGGTTTTGCGGCAGGCGCCGCCTTGCGCTCCAGCACAATACGGTTGCTGCGCACCTGGTAAGCGAGGTTCCGGCCTTTCAGCACGAAATCCAGCACTTCCTCCAGTTTCGCATTACGAAAATCCAGGTTCAGCCTGTCGTTGTCGTTCAACAGCTGATTGCTGTACACCAGCGTGAAGCCGGTCTGTTTCTTGATCGAGCGGAACACCTGGACGATCGGCATGTTGCTGCCCGTCACGGTCACCGGTTTCTGCAGGGCAGGATCTTTTTCCTGGCCAAATGCGGGGATGAACGCGGAAAACATCAAACATACAATCACCAGGGATCGCACTGCCTGCCGGCAATTGCGCATACATTTTCTCATGTGGAAAAAATTGGTTTTGGTTGATATCAAATCAACATAACTACACCTGACTCACCGGAATGGGTGACAGGGGTCGAAAAAATTTTTCGGGGAAGGAAGAAAAATCAGTGGAGGCGGACCGTCCGGCCGTCGTAATCCACTTTTCCGCCGGTTGTAATGGCGAGATCGTTGAGGAATTCGGGGAGGCGCGCCCTGTCCATCAACCCGGTCACTTTCACGCCGTCAAACTTCCCGTCGGCGGCTTCGAACGGAAGCCCGTAGAACCGGGAGGCGTCTGTCAGCAGATCGGGAACGCTGGCATGATGGAAATACTGGATGCCGTTCATCCAACTGAGCACGTCGTCTGCATCGAACGGCGCGGCCGTAAGCCCCGTGCCGGAGCTTTCCGCCTGCTGGCCGGGCGTCAGCCTGAGCTGGCGGCCGTTGCGCGCCTGCAGCAGCACGCTCCCCTCCACCAGCGCGGTTTTATCGGAACCGGCCGTGTAGGTATTGATATTGAAGGAAGTGCCCAGCACGCGCACATCCGCCTGCGGCGTGTGCACGATGAAAGGCCGGTCGGTTTCTTTCGCCACATGGAAATACGCTTCGCCTTCCACCGTCACCTCGCGCTGCCGCGCGCCGAACTGGAACGGGAAATGCAGGCGTGTGGAGGCATTGAGCCATACCTCGGTACCGTCAGACAACGTCAGCCGGTAATTTCCGCCTGCAGGAACGTTGAGCACGGTCACGGTGGTGTCGGCGCTTTCGTAATCGAGTTTGCCGTTTTCCGAGCGCAGGGTGGCCTGGCCGAGGGATACGGTTTGCGCGGCGCTGTCGGGGTGGAAGTTGACCGTTTTGCCGTTGGCCATGGTCAAACTGATGCCGGGCAAGGGCGCCGCGGCGTTTTGAGCGGTTTTCGCACCTTCTTTGGCATCGAAATGGAACGCGAACCATACGCCAGCGCCCAGAACGGCCGCTGCGGCGGCGTAAGGCATCCAGGCGCGGAGGGGCCTGCGTGGCTTCCTGCGCTGTTTCAGCTCGTCCAGCCCTTCCACCGGCTCCACGGCCTTCACGTATACCGCCGTGCGCTGCGAGCGCGCGTCGGCTGAGAGGGCTTCCCAGGCTTCGCGGAACGCAGGGTCTTCCTCCAGCCTCCGCTCGATAACGGCCTCCTCTTCCGGCGACAATCCGCCGGAAAGTTTATCCATGTATAATTGAAATATTTGGTCCTGGTACTCCATGATGCCGGTTAACAAGTTATGGTTTTTTCTGATGAATGACCGAACGCAGGAGTTTTAGCCCGCGTTTCAGGTGGGTCTTGAATGAATTGACGCTGATCCCCATTTCGTCTGCCGCTTCCTGGTAACGCTTGCCCTCCATATATACCATGTGGATCGCCATGCGCTTCTGGCCGGTCACCTGCTCGAGCGACGATTGCAGTTGCCGGTAATATTCCCCGCCGCTGCCCTCCTGCTCCGGCCGCCAGCTTTCGTCTTGCAGGCTGGAAAATGCTTCCTGGTGCCCGTCGCGGATCTTCTGGCGCTTCAGGTGGTTGAGGCAACGGTTCTTCACGGCCATATGCAAATAGCCCTTCACGTCCCCGTTGAACTGGAGATATAGCTTTTTGTCCCAGATGTCCATGAAGAAAGTCTGCACCAGGTCTTTCGCTTCATGTTCCTGCTGCAGGAACCAGAAAGCATTGGCGCAGAGAACCTTATAATATTTCAGGAACAATGCGTCGAACGCGGTAACGTCTCCCTCCTTCAGCCGGTCTACCAATAATGTGTCTGGAGATTGGTCCATAACGTATTCCTTAACCCCGATGATTGCTGTCGTCTAATGAATTTGATTCCCGATGATGCTGGTTGATTGGATGCCGTAAGTTAGAAAATTTCCCCGGGGATTTTCCAACCTCTTTTTTGTTTCGGTTTCGGGTTTTATTTCCGTTCACATTATTTTAATATACTTAAAAAATGTTTTTTTATATTTTAACGTCCTATATTTCTCAAACCACGTCAACATGGATAACAGAAGGGAATTTCTGAGGAAATCAATGCTCCTCTCCGGCGCCGCCGGCCTGTCTTCTTTCATGCCCGCCTCCATTCAGCGCGCCATGGCCATCGAGCCGGCGCCGGGCTCCAGCTGGGCGGATGCCGAGCACATCGTCATCCTCATGCAGGAAAACCGGTCGTTCGACCATTGCTTCGGCACCCTCCAGGGCGTCCGCGGGTTCAACGATCCCCGCGCCATCACGCTCCCCAACCGGAAACCGGTCTGGCTGCAAACCGACCAGGAAGGCAAAACCTTTTCGCCTTTCCGGCTCGATCTGAAAGACAGCCGCATCACCTGGATGGGCGCATTGCCGCACGGGCGGCACGACCAGGTAGACGCCAACAACAAAGGCAAATACGATCAGTGGCTCCTCGTCAAACAATCCGGAAAAGCCAGCTGGAAGAACATGCCCCTCACCCTCGGCTACTTCACCCGCGAAGACATTCCCTTCAACTACGCCCTGGCCGACGCTTTCACCATCTGCGACCAGAACTTCTGCTCCGCCATGACCAGCACCACGCCCAACCGGTCGTTCTTCTGGACAGGCAAAATCACCGTTCCGGAAAACGGCGCGCCTAAAGCGCACATCCGTAACACCGATTACAGTTACGGCAAACTGGGATGGGAAACTTTCCCCGAACTGCTGTCCCAAAACGGGGTAGACTGGAAATTCTATCAGAACGATCTCTCCTGCGGTGGCGGCTTCCAGGGCGAAGAACGCGCCTGGCTCGCGAACTTCGGTTGCAATCTGCTCGAATTCTTTAAAGTATATAACGTGCAATTCTCCGACCGGTACGTCACCAATCTGCAAAAACAGATCGACGAACTGCCGGCCGAAATCCGCGCGCTGACGGAAGCCAGCCCTTCGTCTGACGAAGTATCGAAGAAAAACCAGGCCGCCATCAAGAAGAAACAGGAAGTGCTGGACAATGCTACCGCTGAAATGGCAAAATGGGGGAAAGCAAGCTACGCGAAGCTCGACAACAAGCAGAAAGAACTGTTCCACCGCGCTTTCGTGATCAATACCAACGATCCCCAGTTCCGTAAGCTCTCGCAGCTCGATTACGACGACAACGGCACGAAGCGCACCCTGCCCGTTCCCGCCGGCGACCTTTTCTTCCAGTTCCGCGACGATGTGGAAAAAGGAAAGCTGCCGACCGTATCGTGGCTCGCGAGCCCGCAGAATTTCTCCGATCACCCCAGCGCGCCCTGGTACGGTGCGTGGTATGTGTCTGAAGTGATGGACATTTTGACGAAAAACCCGGAAGTCTGGAAGAAAACCATTTTCATCGTTACCTACGACGAGAACGATGGTTATTTCGATCACGTGCCGCCGTTCTCCATCCCCGACAGCAAGAAGCCCGGCACCGGTAAGGTTTCGGCCGGTATCGATACGGAAATAGAGCATGTGCGCAAGGAAAACGAGGTGGCGCAAGGCGTTGCCGAGAAGCACGCCCGCGAAGCCCCGATAGGCCTGGGGTACAGGGTCCCGCTGCTGATCGCATCGCCCTGGAGTCGTGGCGGAAAGGTATGTTCCGAAGTGTTCGATCACACCTCCACCCTCCAGTTCCTCGAAACGTACGTCGAAAAGAAATTCAAAAAGAAAATCCGCAGCGGCAATATCAGCGAATGGCGGCGCACGATCTGCGGCGATCTCACATCCGCCTTCAGCGAAACCAACGCCGTTCCTTCGTCCAGACTGCCTTTCCTTGACCAGCAAAAATTCGTGTCGGAGATTTATTCCGCGCAATTTAAAGACCTGCCGTCCGGCTTCCGCGAAATCAGCGGCAGCGAGCTGGATAACATGATCGCGCATCCGGAGAAAGCCAATCCGCTGGCCAAACAGGAAACCGGCACCCGCCCGTCTACCGCCCTGCCTTACGAACTGTATGCCAGCGGCGTGTACGATGCTACCAAAAAAGCGTTCGTGATCGTCATGGGCGCGGGCAATAAATTATTCGGGCAACGTTCTGCCGGCTCGCCGTTCACCGTGTACGCGCCGGAAACCTTCGCGGGCGAAACCTGCCGCAACTGGCACTTCGCGGCCAAAGCCGGCGACCAGTTCACCTACGAATGGCCCCTCGCGGAATTCGGTTCGGGGAATTACGCACTCCGCCTCCACGGCCCCAACGGCTTCTACCGCGAGTTCCGCGGCGGCAAGCAAGACCATGGCGTGCGGGTGGATATCAATTATGAAACTTCAGGAAAAACGAAATCCCCCACCGGCAACCTCCTCCTCACCCTCGAAAACCGCGGCGCGGAAACGGTAGCCATGCGGCTGCTGGACCATGGTTACGGCAAATCCGACAACGCTTTCACCATCGCTCCCGGCGCAAGGAAAGAAATCATCGTGACGAAAAGCGAGCACAAAGGGTGGTACGATTTCAGCGTGCTGGCAGACAAGTTCCCCGGCTGGGGCCAACGCTTCGCGGGGCGCGCGGAAAGTGGGAAGGAATCCATTACGGACCCCGTCATGGGCAAAGCGATCAGCTAAGTTTGAATTGCCATAGAAACGAAACAGCCGGCTCCCTGGGATGCCGGCTGTTTTATTCAGAAGCGGGGCGGTTTGCTTAAATCTGCCCGGCCGCGCCCATCGTAGAAATATTTTATCGATGCAGTTGACTGGTACCGGCTCATTCCGCCACCGCTGCCTTGCGCCCAGCCATATGAATGTATTCGGAGCGCATTATTTTCCGACTGCCCGCGCTCGAGCATATCTTCAAACAAAACAACACCCTTGACGGGGTTGATCTTGTTGTCGTACTCCAAATATTGTGTAACATCCTGCCCTACGTGTTTCCCGTCGATATAGGTATCTGCGGTGCTGGTATATACATTGCCCCGCCTGTCGTGCAGGAAGGTGTTCTTCGTTAAGATGTTGCCATTTTTCCATTCGATGCGGTCGAGTTTACGCATCGTTTTGAAATAATACCAGGCGGTATCGGTCGGCAAACCCGTGGCGTCGCTGTAACGCACCCGCACCCAAACGTTCCCTTTACCAAGCAGATATTTCTTCCTCGAAGTGGGCGGCCCATCCTGCCCTTCCACATACGTTCCGATAACGATGGAATCTTTTTCGTAAGATACTTTTTCATACCGCCGCTGATCGAAAATATAACTCCCCGGTAAACCGCCCGGTATAAATACCCCGACCCTTCGGGTGATATGTTCCAGCGAAAAATGTAGCGCATATTTGGGCATTACCAAAACGGGCCCGGGTACGGGAGTTACCATTACATACTGTTTGGTGTACATCACCAGCATACTGTCGACCCGCGTCGTGGGCAACTGACCGGTATGTTCGGATTTTTTACAGGAAAAAATGACGATAGCACCAAGGCATAAAGGGAGTAATCGGGAAAGCATAACGTTGGTTGAAGGGATTATTCCTATCAATTTACGGAAAATTCGTCCTGCGATTTCAAATTTCCTGCCACATGAAAAGAATTGCCTGATCCGCCTTGAATGGCTGGGAGCCCACGAAAAGAAAGCCGCCGTGAACAGACACGGCGGCTGGAATGCGGGTGGATGGAGGGCCTGCGAAATACTAATTTTCGAAGCCTGTGGCGGTGGCCAGGGTTTTGACGGCGGCGAGATCGAGGCCTACGGCGGCGATCTTCTGTTCCGCCAGCTGATAGGCGTCTGCGCCGAGGAAGAGGTGAAGCGGCGCCGTACCGTTTTCCAGGACGCGGATCATCACATCTGCCGCCTTGTCAGGATCGCCGGGCTGCTGGCCGTTGTAATCCTGCTGATGGAGGGCCTGCATTTCGCGGACATTCTTGTATTCGGGCATTTCGGTGGCCGGAACGCCGAGCGATCCGCCCAGGAAATCTGTCCGGAAATAGCCCGGAGATACAACGGTAACGCCCACGCCGAAGGGTTTCACTTCCTGGGCCAGCGACTCGGAAAGCCCGTGCACGGCGAATTTGGTGGCGCAATAGATCCCGAAAGCGGGGAACCCGCCCGTGAAGCCGCCGATAGACGCGATGTTGAAGATATGCCCGCTTCCCTGGGCGCGCAGGAACGGGAGCGCCTGGCGGATCACGTTGAGCGATCCGAAGACGTTGATGTCGAAATTGGCGCGGGATTCCGCGTCTGTCAGCTCCTCGATCGCGCCAACTTGTCCGTACCCGGCATTATTGACGATGACGTCTATCCGCCCGAAATGCGCTACGGTAGCGGCAACGGCCTGGCTAACGGCCGATTCGTCGCGGATATCCAGGGCGATGGGGAGCAAATTTGCGGAGGTTTCGCCGAGAGCAGCCACGAGATCGGCCCTGCGGCGGGAGGTGGCGGCTACACGAAAGCCTCTGCTGATAAGGGTTTTGGCCAAAGAAAGGCCCAGGCCTCTGGAGGCCCCGGTTACAAACCAGACTTGAGTGTTCATTGAATGTCAGTTAAAAGGTGATCGTTCTGTGAGGTGAACGAATGCAAAGTTAGGGGGCCCGGGCGGGAGGGACTTTACACGCAGGAAACCAAAAATTGCATAATTCAAACCGCCGAATCCCCCCTTTTGGCAAAAAAACTGCATTTCCGGGGGGAATGGCATGATTTTGATAGGAAAAGTTGAACCAGGATAGGATTGGACTGTTTATATTAGTGCTATCAAATCCTTTTTAACCACATTAAATATCGCGTATCATGGCAAAATCGGTGAAGCAGCCCGCAAAGAAGGCCGCAACCAGCACAACGGCGAAGAAAGCCGCAACCCCTAAGAAAGCCGCTGACAAAGCAGCTGCACCCAAAAAGGCTGCCGCCAAAACTGCCCGCAAACCCAATGCGGCTTTCATGGCCCCCTTGACGCCCAGCACTGACCTCGCTGGCGTAATCGGTGCCGCAGCCGTCCCCAGAACTGAAGCCACCAAAAAAATCTGGGACTACATCAAGAAAAACAAACTGCAGGATGAAAAAAACAAACGCATGATCAATGCCGATGCCAAACTGCTAGTAATCTTCGGTGGTAAAAAGCAGGTTTCGATGTTCGAACTGGCCGGAATCGTGAACAAGCACCTGAAGTAATCCTGCCCATAAGCATTTCAGAAAAGGAGGCCCGAAAGCCTCCTTTTTTATGCCCCCATTGTCCGTTTCCGGACACCCACCTGTACCATTCCGGACAATTCCATCCCATCAACGAATTGATTATCAATAAGTAAGGATTTTGGCCTTTTTTATGCCGATTCCCTGCTTCATATTCGTTCATGTATGTGGAAAATCCAATTGCTGACCGCCTGGCGTCGTCTTAAAAACAATAAACCTTACGCGATCATCAACATCGCGGGCCTCGGTGCAAGCCTCGCTTGCGCTATTCTGCTTTATCTGTTCATTAATTATCACCTCCGGTTCGATAATTTCCATCCCGATGCCGACCGCATTTACCGGATCAGCACCCGCACGATGTACGGCGGGATCGAAGATTTTAACGAAGGGGTGCCGCAACCCCTGGGCAAGGCGCTCCGCAACGACTATACTTTCTTCGACGAAGTAGCGATGCGCGTCACCTACGGCCGGCGGCTCCTCACAGTGCAGGAAAACGGGCAAAAACAGAAGTACGACGTCCGCCCCGCGTACGTGGAACCCTCCTATTTCCGCATCCTCAACTTCCCGCTCATTTCCGGCGATCCGGATAAAATCCTCAATGAGCCCAACAACGCCATCATCACCCAGGAAATGGCGGAAAAACTCTTCCCCGGCCAAAACCCCATCGGCAAAACGGTCCGCCTTTCCAATAATCAGGACTTCACCGTCAGAGGCATCGCTCAAAATCTCCCGAAAAATACGGACCATACTATCGACGTTTTCGTCTCCTATTCGGCACACAAAGACATCAACCCTTACATGGCCAGCGATAGCAGCTGGGGTAGTATCGCCAGTTCCATCCAATGTTACGTTAAACTGAAACCCGGTGTTACGCCGGAGCAGGTGGAAGCCGTGTTTCCGGAAGTACTCAAAAAATACCAGCCGAACGAGATCAATCTGATGTTTTTCAAAATGCTGCCCATCCGCGACCTGCATTACGATACGCGCTACAGTGGGACCATCCAACGGAAATACTTATGGTCTTTGGGATGGATGGGTGCATTTCTCGTGTTCACGGCCTGCATTAACTTCATCAATCTTTCCACGGCCCAATCGCTCCGCCGCATGCGCGAAGTGGGCGTCCGCAAAGCGTTGGGCAGCACGCGCTGGCAAATCTTCAGCCAATTCCTTTCCGAAACGTTCCTCATCGTAGCCACCGCGGTGATCATCGCCGGCACCATTGTTACTCTCACCCTTCCGCAACTCAACAAATCACTGTTCACTGATATTTCGCTCGATCGTCAAACCATCGTTACACTCCTCGTATTTTCCGCTGTCCTCCTGTTGGCGGTAGTATTCATGGCGGGATATTTCCCCGGTGTGATGCAGTCAAAACTGAACCCCGTTAAAGCCATCCGCGCCCAAGGCGAAACCACCGGCAAAAAAATCTTCACGATGCGGAAAACGCTCATCGTCATGCAGTTCATCATCATGCAGGTCATGATCGTCGGCGCGATCGTCATTGCCCGGCAAATGAATTATTCCATGACGTCAGACACCGGCATGCATAAAAAAGGAGTGCTCCTCGTCAATATTCCAGACAGGAAACCCGCTACGCTCCACACGCTACGCAACCGCATCATGCAACTTGCCGGCGTACAAAACGCTTCCTATTGCATGGCTGCACCGCTGTCGCATACCAACCGCTCAACAACGATCCGCTACGGCGCCAAAACAACAGACGAAGGCTGGCAGGTAAGTGTGAAATTCGGTGATGAGAACTATTTATCGACTTTCGGAATTCAGTTGATCGCCGGCAGCAATATTCCCGCGTCAGATACTGTCAACGGTATGCTCGTCAATGAAGTGCTGCTCCGCAAACTGAACGTGCCATCTCCGGCAGATATTATCGGCCACCAGGTCCGTATCGATGGAACGAATTCCGTTGTGCGCGGGGTTTTCAGGGATTTTCACAATCAAAGTTTCCACGGTGAGGTAGAGCCCCTGGTCGTATATTCCAATATCGATGAGTTCGATGTACTGGCCATCCGTATCAATATGCAGCAGGCTTCCATCCTCCTGCCCGCCATCGATAAAATCTGGAACGAAACCTTCCCCGATTATATGTATCGGTCCAGCTTTATGGACGAGGATATCGCCGGCATGTACGAAGCGGAAACCATGCTGATGCAGTTGGTGCAGATATTTGCCATCGTGGCGGTGCTGATCGGCTGCCTCGGGCTGTACGGTCTGATCAGCTTCATGGCCATCCAGAAAAAGAAGGAAATCGGTGTAAGGAAAGTACTCGGCGCCAGCGTTCCATCGGTGATCTGGCTCTTCGGGCGCGAATTCACATTTATGCTGGTGGCGGGCTTCGTGCTGTCGGCCCCCATATCGTGGTGGCTGATGACGAGCTGGCTGGAAGGGTTCCAGTACCGGATCGATTTGGGGCCGGAAATTTATGTTGTAACCATCGCGCTGTGTGCCGTCATCACCGTGCTCACGGTAGGATACACGTCTGTCCGCGCGGCGTTGATGAACCCTGCGATCAGCCTGAAAACCGAGTAAGGATCAATAAGCGAGGATTTCGCGGATTTGCGCGGTCACTTTTTCCGGTGTGGGCAACATCTGTTTTTCCAGTTCGGTGTTAAGCGGAACGGCGGGCAGATCGAGCGCACCGTAAGTGAAAACCGGTGCATCGAGGAAACGGAAGCATTGGCGGGAAATCCTCGCCGCCAGGGATTCCGCGAAAGAATTGCCGAGCTGCTCTTCCGTCAGCACGAGGCATTTTCCCAGTTTCTTTACGGATGCGAACACGAGCTCCTCATCGAGGGGGAACAGCGTCCGCAGATCGATGATTTCCACCTTCCCCGGAAACTGCGCCGCAGCGGCTTTCGCCCAGTAAACGCCCATTCCATAGGTGATAACGGTCATACCTTCTTCCGCTTCCTGGACCACGCGCCCCTTGCCCAGCGGCAGGATGTAATCGGCCGAGGGCTCGATGGTCATCGCATCTTGCGTGCCCGGCACCTTGCTCCAGTACAGCCCTTTATGTTCCAGCATCACGACAGGGTTCGGATCGAGGAAAGCCGCTTTCATCAAGCCTTTCAGGTCGGCAGCGTTCGACGGGTATACGATCTTGATGCCTTTGATCGTCAGCAATGTACTTTCCACACTCCCTGAATGATACGGCCCCCCGCCCCCGTAAGCCCCGATAGGCACGCGGATGAGCGATTGAACGGGGAATTTCCCGCAGGATAAATAACAGCTTTTCGACAATTCGGTCACTAACTGGTTGAAACCGGGATATATGTAATCGGCGAACTGCACTTCCACGATGGGTTTCACGCCGGTAGCGGAAAGCCCGGCGGTGCTGCCGATGATGTATGCTTCCTGGATGGCGGTGTTGTAAACACGGTCGTCCCCGAATTTCTCGGCCAGTGTGGCCGCTTCGCGGAAAACCCCTCCCAGCCTGCGTCCCACATCCTGCCCATACAAAATCGCTTCAGGATGTGCCGTCATGATCTCTTCGATGGCATGTAGCGCCGCATCTACCATCACTACTTTACTACCGCCTGCGGGCGTACGTTCTCCGGATGCTTCCGTTACCGGCGTAGGCGCGAAAACATGGTCGCGGACGGTGGAAATATCCGGGTCTGGACTGGCCACAGCGGCGGAAAAAGCCTCTTCCACTTCGCGCTGCGCGTCCAGCTCGATGTCCGTCGCTTCCCGGACGCTGCCGATCTGGCTGCGGAGGCGTGGCAACGGATCGCGGGATTGATGGCGGGCCAGGTCTTCCGGCGTGCGGTACCATTCCCGGCGAACGCCGGAAGTGTGGTGGCCGAGCAGCGGAACGGTGGCATGAACGAGAATGGGCTTACGTTCCGAGCGAACGAAGGAGATGGCGGATTCCATGGCGCGGTAGCTGGCTTCGAAATCGGCCCCGTCTACCCGGATGCGCTCCAGGCCCTTGAACCCGGCGGCGTATTCGTAGGCGTCCATGGCGCGGGCCTCGTCGGCGCTCACGCTGATGCCCCAATCGTTGTCCTGCACGAGGAAAATGATGGGCAATTGTTTCAGCGCGGCAAACTGGAAAGCTTCGGCTACCTCGCCTTCGGTCACGCTGCCGTCGCCCAGGGAACAGAGGACCACGGGTTTCTCGTCATCTGCCAGCAATCCGGAACGTTCCAGATATTGGACGCCCTGGGCCATGCCGGTAGTGGGGATGACCTGCATGCCGGTGGCGCTGCTTTGGTGGGGAATGATCGGTTTATCCGTGTCGCGCGAGCTGGGATGGCAGTAATACGAGCGGCCTCCGCTGAAGGGGTCGTCGCCTTTGGCGAGGAGTTGCAGCATGAGGGTGTAGGGAGAAAAACCGAGGGCGAGCATCATGGCATCGTCCCGGTAATAAGGACTTACGTAATCGCAGGGTTTGAGCTGGAGGCCGGCGGCCACCTGGATGGCTTCGTGGCCGGCGGAGGTGGAGTGAACGTATTTGCAGATGGGCCGGTTGGCTTCGTACTGGTCTGCCATGCGGCGTGCGGTGCACATGAGGCCGTACGCTTTGCGGAGGAGGGCCTGGAAATCGGGGTCTGCCTCGCGGTGCGTAATGGTGGCTTTCAAAACAGGAACGCTTATGTTATCTTTAAGCACGCAATATTGTTTTGGTGATGATGGCCGTATCGTTCAAATAGTTGCCATAGCAACTATTGCTACTGCAAATTAATGAATATGCATGAATCTTTCGTGAGTAATCCGTCTTTTTTTAAGCTGGATGCCACATTAAAAAAAATAAAGAATTACTGGCAGAAGAGTTTCGATGCCCGTGGGCTGGACATTACGGTGGACCAGTGGTTGCTGATCGAGAATCTCTACAAGCATAAGCGTATAACTCACAATGAGTTAGCCCGGCTCACGTCGAAAGATATCACGACCGTTTCGCGGATTATCGAGTTATTGGTGCGCAAGGAGCTGGTGGAGCGGCAGGGGTCTACGGACGACCGGCGGAAGGTCTTTTTGCAATTGACGCCCGAGGGGGTGAGCAAGTATAAGGAAGTGCGGCCCCTGGTGCTGGAGATGCGCGAGATCGGTTGGAAGAACCTGACGGAAGGGGATTTTCAGGAGATGACGCGGATCCTGGACGTGATTTATTCCAATATCCCGTAAAAAGAAAAAATTAAAAAGGAAAAAGCCCGTACTCTTTTAACTTTTTAATTTTTACTTTTTAGTCTGGCGGACTGGTGAACGGGTCAATTATTTTACCATGAATTCAAGCAGGCTGTCGTCTTCGATGAACGCTTCGAGGGTATCTCCGATTTCCACGGGGCCCACGCCTTCGGGAGTGCCGGTGAAGACGAGGTCGCCGATATTGAGCGTAAAGAAACGGGAAATATAGGCGATCAGTTTGTCGAAAGAAAACAGGAGGTCGGCCGTGTTGCCCTGTTGGGCGATTTCCTTGTTTTTGTAAAGACAGAAGTTCATGTCTTTCAGGTCTGTCGTTTCCGTGATGGGGATGAATTTGCCGACAACGGCTGAATTATCGAACGATTTGGCGATTTCCCAGGGAAGGCCCTTGGCTTTCTGTTTCTCCTGGAGATCGCGGGCGGTGAAGTCGATGCCAACCGAGATATGGTCGTAATATTTGCTGGCAAATCTTTCCTGGATGTGTTTCCCGTTTTTAGAAATCCTCAGCACCAGCTCGCATTCATAATGAAGGTTATCCGTGAATTCCGGATAATAAAATGGATGGTTGTTTTGCAGCAGGGCATTCTTTGGTTTCATGAAAATCACGGGTTCGGAGGGCACTTCGTTCTTCAATTCTTCTGCATGTTTGGCATAGTTTCTTCCAACGCAGATAATTTTCATAATGCGTGTATTTTGTAAGGTTAATAAAGCCTATGGTTAGACCCATAGCCCACAACACATTGCCCACTGTACGCACTATCATCCGGATGTTTGGAGAAAATATGCCGGTTGATATAACGATCAGTGGTACACGGATCATGACCTATAGCGGTTAAGGTAGGGGCACCTTTCGGCATGAAATATACAATTTACATTTCTATAATGGAAAAGTAAGGTTGTTATAATTGTTCATCGTGCGCGGCAGGCCGATCGCGGCGAAACTTTCCACGATTTCCACACATGTATTGATCTTCTGTTGTACGACCGGCTCTTCTTTGGCCGACCATCTGCCAAGCACATAATCTACCTGCCGGCCTTTCGGAAAATCGTTGCCGATGCCGAACCGGAGGCGGGGATACTGGTTGGTGGCGATGCTGTCCTGTATGCTTTTGAGGCCGTTGTGGCCGGCGTCGCTGCCACCGGGGCGGAGGCGGAGCGTTTCCAGCGGGAGGGCGAGCTCGTCCATGATCACGAGTACGTTTTCGACAGGGATCTTCTCCTTGTCCATCCAGTACTTCACGGCACGGCCGCTGAGGTTCATGTAGGTAGTGGGTTTGATGACCACGAAGATTTTGCCCTTCCAGCGGACGTCTGCCACGTCTGCCAGCCGGTCGCTCCGGAAAACCGCCTGATGTTTGGCGGCGAACGCGTCTGCCACATCGAACCCGATGTTGTGACGGGTGTGGTGGTATTCCGGCCCGATGTTCCCTAATCCTACGATCAAATATTTCATATGGGAGGCGATGAAAAATATCCCGGTTATACGGGATGCCAAAAATAAAAAGCCCGGCCGATATTCTGCCGGGCTTTTTAATATAATTATTTTGCCAATTTATTTCTTCTTGGACTCCTTCTCTGCCGCAGCTTCTTCCTGTTTCAGCTGACGGGTCATTACCACGGAAGCAACAGGGATACGGGGAGAGTTGATCAGCTCGATGCCATCAGCCTTCACGTCTTCTACACGGAGGTTTTCGTTCAGGTCGAGGTTCGTGATGTCCAGCTCCAGGTATTCGCGCAGATCTTTCGGGAGCGCTTTTACCTTGAGGGTTTTCAGTTTTACCACGAGTTTACCGCCGGCTTTAACACCTACGGACTGACCTACGACGCGGAGGGGCAGGGAAGCTACCACTTTCTTGTCTTCAACCAGTTCCAGGAAGTCGATGTGCGTGAGTTCGTCGGTAACGGTGTCGAACTGCAAATCTTTCAGGATCGCGCGGTAAGTTTTACCTTCCAGTTTGATTTCAGCAATCTGGAAATCGGGTGTGTACACCAGATTTTTAAAAGCAGTAGCCGGAGCGGAAAAAGCAACGATTTCTGCACCCCCATAAATAACGCAAGGCACTTTTTCCTCAGAACGGAGAAGGCGGGTGGCTTTTTTGCCGAATTCGCTTCTGAGTTGTCCTTCGATGGTTATTGATTTCATTGTTTAAACATTTATGTTGTAAAAAAATACACTTGGTTAAGGCATCCGGCGCTGGCTGTGAATGAACAGGCTGGTGATGGATTTGTTTTCGTACATGTTGCGGATGGCAACGGCGAAAAGTTCGGCCACGCTGATCACTTTTATTTTCGCGCTTTCCTGTCTGAGCGGAATGGTGTCGCAGACAACCAGCTCTTCGAGGACGGAGTTCTCAATATTTTCGTACGCCTTGCCGCTGAATACGGGGTGGGTACAAAAAGCCCTTACGCTGCGGGCGCCTTTCTCTTTCAGCAAGGCGGCGGATTTGGTGAGGGTGCCGGCGGTGTCGCAGATATCGTCGATCAAAACGATGTCCCTGTCCGTCACATCCCCTATCACCACCATGGAAGCGATCTCGTTGGCACGTTTGCGGTGCTTGTCGCAGATCACCATTTCGGCGCTGAAATAGCTGGCCACTTCACGCACCCTGGTGGTAGAGCCCACGTCCGGGGACGCAAAGGTAAGGTTTTTCAGCTTGAGATTCTCTATATAGGGAATAAAAATGGCCGAGCTGTCGAGGTGATCTACCGGGATATCAAAGAACCCCTGGATCTGCGGAGCATGCAAATCCATGGTAATCACCCTGTTAGCTCCCGCTGCGGTCAGCAGGTTGGCGATCAGCTTGGAACCGATGGCCACGCGGGGCTTGTCTTTCCGGTCTTGCCGGGCAAACCCGAAATACGGGATTACAGCGGTAATATACCCGGCAGACGCGCGCTTGGCGGCATCGATCATCAGCAGCAGTTCCATGAGATTGTCGGACGGGGCGTTGGTGCCCTGGACGAGAAAAACATAGTCACCACGGATGCTTTCCAGGAAAACCGGCTGGAATTCGCCGTCGCTGAACTTCTGGATATTCACTTTACCCAGACCGTTTCCATACCTGGCGGCGATACGCTCAGCCAGAGCGGGGTTACTGTTACCCGTAAAGATTTTAACCGATGGATTCATGACAAAGACAAAGACAAAGAAAAGAGGTTGCAAAACTAAGGATTTAATCATGGATATGCAGAAAAAAATCCAGGCAATGAGGGAAATGATTACTAAAAATTTTAGCATTTGCGAAAAAATGCGTACTTTGATGGACAATTCCTAAGATATATGCAAGCCGTTTTTGTTAACCCCGCCTACCGCGAACCCGCGCCGGTAAGGCATTTGAAGGTGCTGAGGCGCCGTCGCATGAAAGAATGGCCGGAAGATGACCGGCCGCGGGAAAAAATGCTGGCTACGGGCGCCGCATCGGTCAGCCTGGCCGAGTTGCTGGCTATCATCATCAATACGGGAACGCGGGATCAATCGGCGCTGGACCTGGCGCGGGAAGTGCTGGCTTACTGCGGCAACAACCTGCGGGAGCTGGGGCGCCTGAACATCCGGCAGCTGCGGAGTTTTCCGGGGATCGGCCTCAAAAAGGCCGCAACCATCCTGGCGGCGCTGGAGCTATGCCGCCGGCGCCAGCAAAGCCAGCAGCGGGAGCAGCGGGAAGTGACGTCTATCCCGGAGATCGCGGATTATTTCCGGTCGCTGTTGTCGGAGCATGCCTGCGAGCGATTTTTCGTGCTTTATCTCAATCATGCCAACAAGGTGGTGCACGAGGCTTGCATCAGTTCGGGCGGTATCACTTCTACTACCGTTGATCCCCGGATCGTGTTCGGTATTGCGCTCGAGCATCGGGCCACGCGGCTGTTGCTATGCCACAATCACCCTTCCGGTACTTTGCGGCCGAGCAAGGCTGACATGAGCACGACCCGCCGTTTCCAGGAAATCGGGCGCCTTTTCGATATCGAGGTACTGGACCATCTGATCGTCACGGAAAGCGGTTACCACAGCTTGCGGGAAGATGGGGCGTTGTGATGATCGGGGGTTTGGGATGAGTTACATCAGCCACGATCGGTTGCGCACCGGGTCAGAATTCAGGTACGTCGTTTACAATGAAATTTACTGCAGAAAGTAACTGTAAACTGTGGTGATTTCCCGGTCTTTTATGTACGGGAAGAAGTTGAAGCGCATACGATAATGATGGTATTTATCTGTAAGCTGTGGTGAATTCACGGTCTTTTATGTACGGGAAGAAAATGAAGTATAGCGCATACGATAATGATGGTATTATCTGTAAGCTGTGGTGATTTCACGGTCTTTTATGTACGGGAAGAAGATGAAGCGAAGCGCAACGCACACGATAATGAAGGCATTTTCTCCGGATTATCGCAGCAATGTCGTGACGCCTTTCTGGAAAATCCTGGTGTTCAGTTCGGTGTTCGTGAACTCGAGCACCCAGGCGTAAGTGCCTACAGATGCAGGTGAGCCATTGATCCGTCCATCCCACTTGTGCTGCCAGTTCCGGGATTCGAAAATGAGCTGCCCGTTTCGCGCGAACACCCGGAAAAGGAGGTCCGCCGTCTTGTATCCATTAACCGGGTACAGGAAATCATTGATCCCGTCATTATTCGGCGTAAATGCCGTGGGCACGGTCACATAGCAGCTGGGCACGGTTTTCAGCACATGAATGGCCGTATCCTCGCATTGGAGATTATCGGTTACGATCAGCCTGACGTTATAGGATTCCTCCCGCGAAGACATCGGGTAGCGCCATGCGGCCGGGGTCCGCAGGATCGAACCAGGCCCGACGCCCATGCTCCAGCGATAGGATGCGATGTTCCCCCGGCTCTCGTTCGTAACACGCACCATATCCAACGGGCATAACACGGTAGCGCCCAGCGTAAAGGCCGCCACCACTTCCACCGGCAAAGTAATCCTTTCGCTATGGACCGCCTGGCATTGCCTGTTGGCGACCGTGAGCCTTACGTCCCGGAAATTACTGGGCCCACGCACGAAATTTTTGGTGGCTTCGCGAGTGGACTGTGTAGTACCATCGTCGAATTCCCAGGTCCATTTCGAGACCTGGTGGGCACCGTCGTGCCGTAAATACAGGGTATCGGCATCGCAGTCCAGGCTCGTCCGGTAAGCGAATGCTGCATTCACGGTATCGCTGGTGGAAAAAGGGATGAATTGGCCAAGGGGCGTTTCCACACGGCATTCGCTGATCAACGTATTGCCATCGCTGCCGCGCACAAGGTTCAGGCGGTAGTCGCTTTCCCGTAAAATGGTCCCGCTGAGCAAAATCTCGATGCTGTCCGTCAACTGGTTATCGCAGAACACCTTCGCGCTTACGACGGAAACATTGGGACCGGTGCCCAGGTTCGCGATCACGAAATCGCTACCGTTTGCTGCTACGGAGTTACAGCGAACGGGCGACTTCAATCTTACCATCAGCCTGTCTGGCCGGCATTCTACGGGCTTGATGGAATCGAAAGGCGCGGGTTGAAAGATGGGAATGTCCAGGTTGATGGTTTCCCCTGCCGTCATGGGGTTATCACAGGCATCGAGCAGGGTATTGCCGTCGCTGCCCTGCTTCAGGCGGACCGTGTAGTTGCCGGGCGTCAGGGGCCGGTCGAGCTGAAGGATTACCGAGTCCATATCGAACCCGCTTCCACAGTTTACACCCTGTGCACCGGTGATACGCGCCGCTGTGCCCAGCAGCTCGAAATCGCTGCCATTGGCGGCCAGTGTGGCGCAACGGAGGCGTTTGGACAGTTTTACGGCCACGCGGTTATCGAGACATTTGTAGGCGGCAGACACGAAATCCCCGGTTTTGGGATCGGTAATCACGGCCGTGCCACCACCAAACGCCAGGGAGTAGCCGCTTTGCGTATTGGTAAAATGGCTGATGAGCAAAAGGTATTCGTGCCCCACTTGCAACGTGGGCATACTGCTGAAGTTGGGGTACGTAGGCCCGGCGCAATTGATGAGCCCCTGCCCTGCCGTGCTGGCACCCGTAACGCCGGGGTTCGAGCTCCAGTTCCCGCATACCTGCATAGACATGTCGGTGAAAATATCATTGACGTTCCTGCCCGTCACGTCGAAAACATGCCAGTCGTAATCATCGCCCAAATCTTTCGGCGTGATCGTGAAGCCCAGGGTGCCGGCCTGGTAACAGGTAAATTTGTAATAGTAAGGGTTACGATCGGTGTAATCCGTCCTGGGATCGACCCTGCTGCAGAAATCCAGCCGGAGCACACGCCCGCTGCAAAGCGGAACGGAATTTTGCACCAGGTTCCTCGTGCCGCAAATGGGAAATGCGCTCTGAGGCGTCTGCCCAAGGTTGGGACATGCCTGTCCCGCTGCCCGAAGCGAGCATAATAGCGGTAAACATATGGCCAGTACTAGAAAACGCATTTGGTTGTTACGGGGTCCTGCGAATATATATAAAGTAATAACATGTCGTTTTGTTACATTTGCAGGAATTTTCATAAAAATAACAGCGAATGCTTAAAATCGGCTTGTTTGGAGTAGGGCATCTGGGAAAAATTCACCTGTCCCAATTATCGACGATGAAAGACGTGGAAGTGACAGGCTACTTCGATCCCAGCGATGCCAACGCGGAAAGTATCCGGGAAACGTACCCTGATCTCCGCCGGTTCGAAGCCGCAGAAGAATTGATCCGCGCTTCCGATGCGATCGATATCGTGGCGCCTACCACACAGCACTTCCAGCTGTGCGAAACGGCCATCCGGATGGGCAAGCATGTTTTTGTGGAAAAACCCATGACCAACACCATGGAAGAAGCCAGGCTGCTGGTGAAACTGGTGGAAGAAGCCAATATCAAATTCCAGGTGGGCCATGTGGAACGATTCAACCCCGCATTCCTCGCCCTGAAAGGCGTCGATCTCAAGCCCATGTTCATCGAAGTGCACCGCCTGGCGGAATTCAACCCCCGCGGTACCGACGTGAGCGTGATCCTCGATCTCATGATCCACGACATCGATATCGTGCTCAGCATCGTACAATCCAGCATCAGCCGCATCTCCGCCAGCGGGGTTGCCGTGATGAGCGACACACCCGATATCGCCAACGTTCGTATAGAATTCCATAACGGCTGCGTCGCCAACCTCACTTCCAGCCGCATTTCCCTCAAAAAAATGCGGAAAATGCGCCTGTTCCAGAAAGATGCCTATATCGGTATCGACTTCCTCGATAAAAAAACCGAGATCATCAAACTGAAAACCCCGGAAGACGAAGGCCTGTTCACGCTCGACATCGCTACCAACAACGGCAAAAAAACCATTGCCATCGCCAATCCGGAAATCAAACAGTCGAACGCCATCCGCATGGAACTGGAATTTTTCCGCGACAGCATCCTCGAAAACAAACCCGTGCCGGTCAACGTGCGCGACGGGTTCCAGGCGCTGGAAGCGGCTCACCAGATCCTGCAAAAAATCGGGAAAGGCCAGTCGGAATAGCCTTTTCGGTCGCATCATCACTCAAAACCCGCCCCAATTAAATACTAGATATCATGAAGTTCGGAAGGATGCTATTTTTCGCAGCTGCTATGTTGATGATCGGATCATCCTGCAAAAAAAGTGAGCAGATACCTACATTAGACCACTCGCTGCAGTTTTCCGAAACCTATTGCAACGATCCCTGGTCTAACGACATACAGCGGACAGACCCCGACTTTCTCAAAAAACTGGACGCCTGGCTGGAAGCCAAAACCGGCGTCGCAATTCCCGAGCCGCTACTCAAATTCCATCCCGGAAACGCCGGTACGTGCTCGGCCTGCACCTGCAAAACAGGGAATGTGCTGACCATCTGGCTCCCCAAAGGCGTAGACGCCAAATTCACCGCACTGGGTTTTAAATAGCCGATGGCCCCAACTTCAGTTTCCCGTAACTTATCGTCGTAAAATGACGGTTAGCAGCTGTTATTTTCAGGTTTGTCCGCCAGCCATCCTGTAACCTTTCGAATTCCGGGGACGTTTCAGGAATAAATCACGCGTTTATGAAAAACGGCTACCTGTTATTCCTCGCTGCCGCTTCCCTCCTCCTTTTCTCCTGCCGGAAGAAAGATAAACTCAGCATGAAAGGCGCATTGGTTTTTAATGAAACCCAATGTTCGGACCCATGGCGCGGAGAAGTAACGGGGCCCAACATAGAAACATTTGTGCAAAACCTGGAGCTGTGGCTGGAGAAGGAAACCGGTGTCGCCATCAACAACATCAAACGCATCCCGCCCCGCCGCAACCTGATCGTATGTGAAGCCTGCACCTGTGCTTCCGGTTATCAGCTCATAATCTGGCCGCCCCCGGCTCGGAACAGGCATTCATCGACCTCGGCTTCTCAAAACCACAATAAACTGCTACTCCAAAAACTATGTTCATGCGTTACACACTGCCGCTGATGCTCGCCATCTCCCTCTTTACCGCCTGCAAGAAGGACAAATCCCCCGATCTGAAAGACGCCCTTCAATACACCGAAACCCAGTGCAGCGACCCCTGGGCCAAAGATGTAGAACGCGGCAACGATTTCGCGGCCCGACTGGAAAGCTGGCTGGAAACCAAAACCGGCGCGGCTATCGGGAAACCTTACATGAAATTCTTCAAAGACAAGGCCACTCTTTGCTACGCATGCTCCTGCACCACCGGCAACGTTATTTACGTTTGGCCGCCGGCAGGGTCGGAACAAAAATTCCTCGACCTGGGATTCACGAAACCGTAATTATTTTTTCAGGAAAACTTCCGCGATGGCAAGGTCCAGCGGACGGGTGATCTTGATATTCCGCTCCTCACCTTCCACCAGGTGGATTTCCGCGCCGAAACGCTCTGCCACGCTGGCTTCGTCTGTAAACAGGGGATCGTAGGGCTGTTCGAAAGCGGGTAAAAGTTGTTCGGACAGGAAGGTTTGCGGCGTCTGGATGATCCGGAAGCGGCTGCGGTCTACGGCCAGGTTGCCTTCGTCGTCGACCTCGCGCAGACTATCCTTCACTTCGATGGCGGGGATGGCGTTCCCTTTCGCCAGGGCACCTTCGCAGCAACGGCGGACGAGCTCCGGGGAAATAAGAGCGCGAACGCCGTCGTGCACAAATACCACGGCCGGTGCGGTGATGGTGGCAAGACCGTTTTTCACGGAATGGAAGCGGGTTTCGCCGCCATGAACGATGGTCATGGAAGGCGGTTCGTCGAAAGAAACCAGCAGTGGCGCGATGAATGCGCTGTGCGCTTCGGGGATGACGAGCACGATGCGGATGTCTGGATAGGCGGTCCGGAAGGCGTTGATAGTGTGATGGAGAACGGGCTTTCCGCCGATTTCCATGAATTGTTTGGGAATGGCGCTACCCATTCTCAGGCCGGAGCCGCCGGCAACGATGACCGCTATCTTATTCCTGTCTGGCATATTGCGAAGTAAGGATATTTTGACAAAAAAAGGCAAACAGCGGAAACTGTTTGCCTTTTACACATCCGGAAACCGGATTAAAGAATGAGCATGGCATCGCCATAGCTGAAGAACCTGTATTTTTCCTTGATGGCCTGCTGGTAGGCTTCCATGATCAGGTCGTAACCGGCGAAGGCGCAAACCATGATGAGGAGGCTGGTTTTCGGCAGGTGGAAGTTGGTTACCAATGCGTTAGGGATCGAGAAATCGTACGGAGGATGGATAAAGGTGTTCGTCCAGCCTTCGGCCGCTTTCAGGTGATTCTGCGCGGTAACGGAAGATTCTACGGCACGTACGGAAGTAGTACCAACGGCGCAGATCTTGCGGTTTTCTTCTTTCGCCTTGTTCACGATTTTCACGGCATATTCATCGATGTGGAAATATTCCGCATCCATTTTATGCTTGCTCAAGTCTTCCACCTCGATGGGGCGGAAGGTGCCCAGGCCGGTGTGAAGGGTCACTTCGGCGAATTTCACGCCCTTGATCTCGAGGCGTTTGATCAGTTCGCGGCTGAAGTGAAGACCAGCGGTGGGAGCGGCTACCGCACCTTCGTACTTGGCGTACACGGTCTGGTAACGTTCCTTGTCTTCTTCTTCCGGCTTGCGTTTGATGTACTTCGGCAGCGGGGTTTCGCCCAGGCTGTCCAGCACGGCCTTGAACTCTTCGTCGTTCCCTTCGAACAGGAAGCGGATGGTACGGCCGCGGGAAGTGGTGTTGTCGATCACTTCCGCCACCAGGCTCTCATCGTCCCCGAAATACAGCTTGTTGCCTACACGGATCTTCCTGGCCGGGTCCACGATAACGTCCCACAGACGGTTTTGCTTGTTCAGCTCACGGAGCAGGAACACTTCGATCTTCGCACCGGTTTTCTCCTTACGGCCGTATAAACGCGCAGGGAACACTTTCGTGTTGTTCACGATCATTACGTCTTTGTCGTTGAAATAACCCAGAATGTCTTTGAAAACCTTGTGCTCGATTTTGCCGGTGGCGCGGTTTACTACCATCAGGCGGCTCTCGTCTCTTGTCTTGGAGGGATGTTGTGCGATCAGGTTTAAGGGCAGATCGAACTTGAATTGTGATAATTTCATATTACGGTATGAATGAATTTAAAGTCTGCAAAGGTAGGAATAATAACGCATATCATGAAATAAGGTTCACCGGCCCGGGATCGCAGCGATCAATTCGCGCGTGTATGCTGAAGCCGGACGGTGGTACACCGCCTCCGCAGGCCCCATTTCCGCGATCTTTCCCCGCTGCATGACCATCATGGTATCGCTCATAAAATTCACAACCGACAGATTGTGAGATATAAATATATACGTGAAATTAAACTCTTGTTGAAGCGCCCGCAGGAGGTTCAGCACCTGCGCCTGCACGCTCACGTCCAGCGCCGAAACCGACTCATCGCAAATAATGAACTCCGGGTTGAGCGCCAGCGCCCTGGCAATGACGATCCTTTGCCGCTGACCGCCCGAGAATTCGTGGGGATACCGGTTGTAATGCTCCGGCAACAGGCCCACCTTTTCCAGTAAAGACAACACCCGCTCCCGGCGATCCCTGTCGTTGCCGAACATCCCATGCACCTGCATGGGCTCCAAAATGGCCTGGCCCACCGTCATCCGCGGGTTCAGCGAAGAATACGGGTCCTGGAAAATGATCTGGATATGCTTGCGCATCTCCCGCATTTCCCCGGCGGAAAGCGATAGCAGGTCGCGGCCGCGATAGCGTATAGCCCCGCGCGTTGGCTCCACCAGCCGCAGGAGCGTCCGGCTCAACGTGGTTTTCCCGCAACCGGATTCGCCCACCAGCCCCAGCGTTTCCCCTTCCCGCACCGTGAAACTGATATCGTCCACGGCTTTCGTCCAGCTTTTGGGCTTCCCGAAGAGCGATCGCCCCGTCGGGAACCAGGTGCTCAGGCCCTCCACTTCCAGCAACGGCGGCCTCTCCGCCAGCATTTCTGCCCGCGCCTTCGTTTCCTCCGCCGGCATTTCCAGCGAACGGACGAACGCCTCCACCTCCACCGGCTCCCGGCTGCCCGTGAAATCTTTCACAACGGGCAGACGGCGCAGGCGAAGGCCCATCGGCGGGCGACAAGCCAGCAACCCTTTCGTATAGGCGTGGCCGGGGCGCGAGAAAATCTGTTCCACCGTTCCTTCTTCCACGATTTCCCCTTTATACATAACGGCAACCCGGTCTGCGATATCGGCGATCACGCCCAGGTCGTGTGTGATGAAAACCACGCTCATCCCCATTTCGCGCTGCAATTCGCGCAGCAGTTCCAGGATGGTTTTCTGGACGGTGACGTCGAGCGCGGTGGTGGGCTCGTCGGCGATGAGCAGGCGCGGACCGCAGGAAATGGCCATGGCGATCATGACGCGCTGCTTTTGCCCGCCCGACAATTCGTGCGGATATTTATCGTAAGCTTCTTCCGGCCGGGGCAGTTTCACCCGTTCGAACAGGGCGATGGTTTGCCGGCGGGCTTCGCGCGGGGATACTTTTTTATGGAGGATGATGGCTTCCGCCACTTGTTTGCCGCAGGTGTGCAGCGGGTTCAGGCTGGTCATGGGCTCCTGGAAGATCATCGCGATCTCGTGCCCGCGGTAGCTGCGCATGGCCGCTTCCGGCAGGCGAAGCAAATCCACCGCCGGTTTGTTTTCCGGTTGATAGATGATTTCACCGCCGCTGATGCGCCCCGGTTCCGCAATGAGCCGCATGATGCTCAGCGACGTGACGGACTTTCCCGAACCGGATTCTCCCACGATGCCGAGGATTTCGCCGGTCCGAACGTCCAGCGAAATGCTTTTCACGGCCGTGACCGTATGGCCGTCGCCAAGGAATTCGACGGTCAGGTTGCGGATGGAAACCAGCGGTACAGGGCTCAAAATCGGAGATGTTTAACGGTTTGGTGACTGTTGATGAGATTTTTCAGGGAGTCGATCCCGATGCGGAGGTGCCGGTCTACGAATTCGCTCGTCACTTTTTTATCGCTTTCCTCGGTTTTCACGCCTTCGGGCACCATGGGCGAGTCGGAAACCAGGAGGAGCGCGCCGGTCGGGATCTTATTATAGAAACCTACCGAAAAGATGGTCGCCGTTTCCATATCGATGGCCATGGCGCGGATTTTTTCGAGGTATTTTTTGAAGTCGGCGTCATGTTCCCAAACGCGGCGGTTGGTGCTGTAGCAGGTGCCGGTCCAGTAATCGCAGCCGTATTCGCGGATAGTGGTGGAAATGGCTTTTTGCAGGGCAAACGCAGGAAGGGCGGGCACTTCAGCGGGGAAATAGTCGTTGGAGGTACCTTCGCCCCGGATCGCCGCGATGGGCAGGATGAGGTCGCCGATGGTATTTTTCTTCTTCAGTCCCCCGCATTTCCCCAAAAACAGCACGGCTTTCGGCTGGATGGCGCTGAGGAGGTCCATGACCGTGGCGGCGCCGGGGCTTCCCATCCCAAAGTTGATGATGGTGATGTCTCCGGCGGTACAGCATTGCATGGGGCGGTCGGCACCCACGATCTTCGCGTTATGCCACTGGGAAAATTGCAGTACGTAGTTGGAAAAATTGGTCAGCAGGATGTGTGAACCGAAGTTCTCCAGCTTCTCGCCCGTGTACCTGGGCAGCCAGTTAGCTACTATCTCTTCTTTCGTCTTCATAGCCTTTTGACAAGTGAATGTAATGTTTTTTCGGCAATCGGGCATCAATCCCTAGTTTTACGGCATGATTTCCATCCGTTTCCCGCAACCCGACTTCAAGATCACGGCCAATGGCGGTAAAGACATGATTTATGATGCTTACCGGAAGAAATATGTGGTGCTGACGCCGGAGGAGTGGGTCAGGCAGAATTTCCTGAATTACCTCGTAAAATCCCGCCAGTATCCGGGGGCGCTGCTCAGTATCGAAAAGGAACTGCATCTCGGGGAGCTCCGCAAGCGGTGCGACATCGTCGTGTATTCCCGCGAAGCCACGCCCTGGATGATCGTGGAGTGCAAGGAAATGGGCGTTCCGCTGAAACAGCCGGTCCTGGAGCAGATCGTTCGGTATCACATGGCACTTCCGGCGCCCTGGCTGGTGATCACCAATGGCGTGAACACCTGGTGCTGCCGGTTAGACGGGGCCGCGGGTAGCTGGGTTTTCGAGCAGGATTTACCGGATTATCCGCCGGTGGATGCGATCTCGCCGCTTCAATAACCGTTTTTTTATTCATTGACAGAGTAGGCTCGCGTATCAACCACAAATAGTTGATAATCAATCACGTCCATCCTTCCATAATCGATTTTTTCACCAGCTCAAGCGGCGTTTTAACATTACTCTTCGCCAGAATATTCTTGCGATGACTATTGATCGTATGAATGCTTACAAATAATTCACCGGCAAGCTGCCGGCTGCTTTTACCTTCAACGATGCCTTTGAGGATTTCCTTTTCCCTGGCGGTGAACAAGCTTTTTGAAGAAGTGCAGGACATCGATTTCTGAATGTCGTAGTAGCATGGCAGGCCGTTCATGCCTATCAGGGATAAATGGGGCTCCCCTTCGCCTTCACCTTTAATATGTGTAATATCCGTGTGCAAATGAAAACTATGCTTTAAGTCATGCCCCTGATGATTTACAATAATATACTGTATGAGCATCCTTGCATAATTCCCGTCCTTTTTCTTAATCCGCAGATCATACTGCATCTTATATTGGCATATCAGATCTACAGCCAGCTCGTTATAGAAATTGGTGATATGTTGCTCAAATTTTAAGAAGTAGGGCATATCCTGCGGATGAATTCCGTTCACATATTCCTCCATGGTCAGTTCTCCCTGGCCGTAGCCCAGTACATCCATCAATCCGGGGCCTACTTCCGCAATCTCACCATTGTAGATGTCGACCAACAGGAAAAAGTAGTTCCCTGCCTGAAAAATGTTGAATAAACGCTTATGTGTTTCAATTTGCAACTGGAGAGACCGGAAGTCTACATGGCCTTCTTTGCCCGCTACATTTGTCCAATACTTTTTAACCTCCAGGTATAAATCACTTTTACTGCTCATGTTTGGGGATTTGAAAAGTTAAATAGCTGCCCTAATTCCTGCTTTGAAAAACAGCGACATATTAGAGGTGATCGGAAGGAAAAATCATGTGATACGATTATCAAAAAATAAACGGATTTCAATTGTTCACCTACATACAAAACTGACTACTTATGATATTGCCAATTTAAAAAATTACTGCTTAATGAGGAAAAAACCATCACTGCTGTCATGAAAATAGCTAGAACTAGCTATATCGATGGATAAAAAAAGGGTGACCCATTTGGGCCACCCGATGTCGTACAGTCCATATCGGTGCAAAATCAGGGGAAAATGCCCAGCTGCTCATAAGCGGCGCCTACCTTGTCGATAGCGCATACGTAAGCGGCGGTACGCATGTCCTTGATTTTTTTATGTTCGAGGGATTTTTCGCGCACTTCGTGGAGGGCGGTGATCATGGTTTCTTCCAGGCCGGAATATACCAAGTCTACTTCGTCGGCACCGTGCGCGATGAATTTCCTTTCTTTCTCGGATACTTTTTTGCCGGTCAGTTCTTCGATCTGGCCGAGGATGTGGATGTTCATGTTTTCGTCGAAGCGTTTGCCGAGGCGGCCGTAACGCACGTGGCTGAGGTTTTTCAGCCATTCGAAGTAAGACACGGTAACGCCGCCGGCGTTGAGGAACATATCGGGTACAACGATCACGCCTTTTTTGGCGAGGATGTCGTCTGCTTCGGGAGTGAGGGGGCCGTTGGCGGCTTCGCCGATGATCTTCGCTTTGATTTTGGGTGCATTTTCAGCGTGGATCACATTTTCGAGGGCGGCGGGGATGAGGATATCGCATTCCACTTCGAGGCCATCGGTGTTCTTTTTCAGGTTTTTGGCGCCGGGGAAGCCGGTGATGGAGCCGGTTTCCATTTTGTGTTTCAGCACGGCGTCGGGGTCGAGGCCTTTGTGATTGTAGATGGCGCCATCCCATTCGATGAGGCATACTACTTTGGAGCCGGCTTCATGGAAGTATTTGGCGGCGTGGTAGCCCACGTTGCCCATACCCTGAACGGCTACGGTTTTGCCTTCGAGGCCGGGCTCGAGGCCGATGCGTTTCATATCTTCCTTCACGTTGCAGAGCTCGCGCAGGCCGTAGAACACACCGAGGCCGGTGGCTTCCTTGCGACCGCGAACACCGCCCTGGGACACGGGTTTGCCGGTCACGCAGCCGTAGCCGTCGATCTCTCCGGGGCGGAGGCTCATGTAGGTGTCGAGGATCCAGCTCATTTCGCGTTCGCCGGTACCGTAGTCGGGGGCGGGAACGTCGATACCGGGGCCGATGAAGTTTTTCTTCACGAGTTCGGCGGTGTACCGGCGGGTGATATTTTCGAGCTGGAAGGGGGTGTAGTTACGGGGATTGATGCGGATGCCGCCTTTCGCGCCGCCGAAGGGCACGTTTACGATGGCGCATTTGTAGGTCATGAGTGCGGCGAGGGCCATCACTTCGTCCTGGTTCACTTCGTCGCTGAAGCGGATCCCGCCTTTACAGGGCAGCTTGTGATGGGAGTGCTGCACACGGTATGCCTCGATCACTTCGATCCCGTCGCCCACGCGAACGGGGAATTTCATGCGGTATACGGCGTTACAGGCTTTGATCTGCTCCAGGATGCCATTCTCCCATTTGGTGAATTGCGCAGCCTTGTCGAAACTCATTTCCACGCTGTGGAAGAAGTTATAATGCGGTTCTTGCGTCAGCGCTTTTGCTTTAGCCATAAAAAACGGTTTAGATATGTTGTTTTGGTGTTGTAAGCAGACTTGTATTTGGGGCGGCGTAGCGGGCTATTTTTCTTTTTCGAGCCTGGAGATCTTCCGGTCGAGCCGGACGAGGTAGATCGTGATACAGCTGAAGATGATCACCAGAATGCCCACGGCCACATAAATTTTGCTGTTGCTGCGGAAAAACTCGTTCACGGGACCGGTCTCGGTATTTTGCTGGGTAGCAGCCTGTTGTACGGTTTCGGCGCTTTCCTGGCCGAAAACGGCGGTTACGAGCAGCATGAGAGCGGTGAAAATGGAAAAGGATATTCTGTTAACCATGAAGGATATTTTTAAGAGCCAATCTTTTATAACGGTTGCGAAGGGTGTAGATCCAGATGCCGAGGAGCGTGAAGCCGATGAAGGCGGGCCAGAGCACCATTTTGATAGTGCCGGCGGTGTCTTTATCGCTGAAGCCGGGGCTGCTGGCGCTTCCCGGGTGAAGGGAATCCACCGTTCGGGGGATGATGTAAGTGAGGGGGATGAGCAGGGCGAAGGCGAAAACATTGTAGATCGCCGAAACGCGGGCCCTTTTGTCGATATCGGTGAACGACATGCGGAGCACCAGGTACGCCATGTAGATCGCCAGGGCGATGGCGGTGGTCATCTGCTTGGGATCGTTCACGATGGTGCCGCCCCAGGTATAGGTGGCCCAGAGCATGCCGGTCAGGAACCCCATCACACCGAACAGTACGCCAACGCTACCGGCGCTGGAAGCGCGGACGTCCCTTTTGAGATCGTTGGTTGCGAGGTACCATATGGAATTTACGACGGAGATCGTGAGCAGGGTATACATTGCCATCCACATCGGCAAGTGAAAGAAGATGCTGCGGGCAGCCTGCTGGTTGTTGCCGATCACCGGCACCGGGACCATGAACCCTCCGATGATCACATAAAGGAGCAACATCACGGAGAGTATTTTCCACCAATTTCTAGCCATTACTCAAATTGAAATATTGGGGGCAAACCTACACGATTCTCCGCTAACGGCAAAGCAAATTGCGGATTTTGATGAACCTGCAAAGCATCCGTTCCGCATTGAATAATCCGCACCCCGGAAGGTATTTTGTTAAAAATTATTCTTTCCAGAGGAAGGGGAAGAGGATGAGCGCCAGCGCCACCACCAGCAGGTCCATCCCCGCCAGCATGAGGAACATCCCCCCCAGCCCCGGCTGCACCACCGGCGAAAACGCGCTCTGGGAAACGTTGCTGAGCAAAATCAGGATGGGCATGATCAGTGGGAAACCCATGATCGCCATCAGCGCCGCATTCTGGCTCGCCTGCGCCGCAATGGCCGCCAGCATGGTAAACAGCAGGCTCAGGCTCACTCCGCCCAGGAGCACCACCCCCAGGAAATACCAGGGCTTCACCAGGGGGTTGCCCAGGAACATCATGCAGCAAAGCAGCGTCACCGCGCTGAACAACAGCATCAGCAACACATTGTAAATCAGCTTCGCCGCGATGAAATAACGGGGGTGTACCAACGAATAAAAGTACAACAGCCGCCCCCGGCTCTCCTGCAAAAAACTCTTCGCCACCGCATTCACGCACACAAACAACTGCACCACCCAGAACAACGCATTCCACATCCGCTCCTCCGGCTCCCGCACCATCAGATTGATGACGAACACCGTCGAGAAAACATACAGGAGTATGCCGAAAAGAGCGTGGCGCTGGCGCCATTCGAGCAGCACATCCTTGCGGACCAGTGCGTAAATCTGGGAAATGGGACTTTTCACAAAGGCAAAGATAACTTTGATCCGCCAATTTGAAATCCATTAACTTTAGCGTTTTATCGCAATGCCAAGCATATGAAGAAAATCGTTGTCGCCAACCGGGGAGAGATCGCACTGCGCGTCATGCGCTCTGCCCGCGAGATGGGAATCGCTACCGTAGCCGTTTATTCTGAAGCCGACCGTACCATGCCGTTCGTTCAATATGCAGACGAAGCCGTGTGCATCGGCCCCGCCCCTTCTTCGCAGAGCTATCTGCTGGGCGACCGGATCATCGAAGTAGCGAAATCCACCGGCGCCGACGCCATCCATCCCGGTTACGGCTTCCTCAGCGAAAACGCGAAATTCGCACAGGCCGTGGCCGACGCAGGGCTCATCTTCATCGGGCCTTCCGCTTCCAGCATTGAGACCATGGGCAGCAAACTCGCCGCCAAACAGGCCGCGCAGAAATTCGGCGTACCCATGGTGCCCGGCACCGAAACGCCCCTCACGAGCATCGACGAAGCAAGGGAAGTGGTCAAAAAAACCGGGTTCCCCATTCTTATCAAGGCCTCCGCAGGCGGCGGCGGCAAAGGCATGCGCGTGGTGGAAAAAGAAAGTGAACTGGAAGAACAGATCAGGCTGGCCAAAAGCGAAGCCCTCAGCGCCTTCGGCGACGATGCCGTTTTCATCGAAAAATATGTGGGATCGCCCCGGCATATCGAGATCCAGGTGTTGGGAGACCAGCACGGCAACGTGGTGTACCTCTTCGAAAGGGAATGCTCCATCCAGCGGCGGCACCAAAAACTGATCGAAGAAGCCCCCTCCTCCTGCCTCACCCCGGACATCCGCCAGGCCATGGGCCAGTGCGCGGTAGACGTGGCGCGCGCCTGTAATTATTATGGCGCAGGAACGGTGGAATTTCTCGTCGACGAAAAACTGAATTTCTATTTCCTCGAAATGAATACCCGCCTGCAGGTGGAACACCCCGTCACGGAAATGATCACGGGGCTCGACCTGGTGAAGGAACAAATCCGCGTAGCCCGCGGAGAAAAACTCCCTTTCGGGCAGAACGACTTGAAAATCAACGGTCACGCGATCGAGCTGCGGCTTTGCGCGGAAGATCCGGCCAATAACTTCCTCCCCGACACCGGCAGGCTGGAAACCTACATCCGGCCGCAGGGCCCCGGCGTGCGGGTTGACGATGGGTATGAAGCGGGGATGGACATCCCCATTTTCTACGACCCCATGATCTCCAAACTGATCGCCTGGGGGGCAGACCGGGAAGAAGCGCGCCTGCGGCTGATCCGCGCCATCGACGAATACCGGGTTACAGGTATTAAGACCACCTTGCCTTTCGGCCGGTGGGCATTGCAACAGACGCCGTTCATCGACGGGAATTTCGATACGAATTTCATCGGCCGTTATTTTACGCCACAGGCGCTCGACGCCTCGCCCGACGATGAAGCCGCCCGCGCAGCCGCCATCCTGGCCGCCGTTCTTTGGGAACAGCCCGCTGCGGCCCCATTACAGGTGAACGGCAGCGGGAAAGCCCCGTCGCGGTGGAAACAGCGGAGAAAAGCGCGTTGATCCGCGGCAAAAGGGATGTTAAAACCCGTATTCCGGCTGGAAGAATTCCTTTTTCGTTCGTAGCTTTGCCCCGTTTTTTACGATGAAGCAGTTGATTTTACATATCCTGGCCTTTTTCTACCGGCCATTCGCGAAGGTGATGCCCTTCCAGACCTTCCGTTACCTGGCATGCGGCGGGGGCAATACCGTGCTGGATATTTTCCTGTTTTTCGTTTTTTACAATTTCGTGCTGAAGAAAGAAGTGGTGCAATTGCCATTCATTGCGCTGAGCCCGCACATTGCGGCGGTGTTCATGGCTTTCCTGGTGAGCTTCCCGACAGGGTTCCTGTTAAATAAATACATCGTTTTCTCCGACTCCAATCTTCGCGGGCGGGTGCAGCTGGCCAGGTACTTTTTGCTGGTGGCGGTTTGCCTGTTGATGAATTACGTGCTGATGAAGCTTTTCGTGGACTACTGCGGCTTCTATCCCACCATCAGCAAAATCCTTACTACGGCCGTTGTCGTATGTTTCAGTTACATCACGCAGAAGAAATTCACGTTCAAGGTGAAAGTAGACCCCGAAAGCCTTGCGGAAACGGAGGCTCAGGCATCTTCTCCCAGCGCGTAACAATGACGGCACCGGGGCTCGTAGTGGTCCTTTTCACCCAGTAAAACCGTTTGCGATCCGACAGATTTCCGGTAGGAATGTGTCGCAATGTTACCGCATCGCACACAAATGGCATGTAGTTTGGTGATATAGTCGGCCTTTGCAAGCAAGGCAGGGATGGGCCCGAAAGGTTGCCCGCGGAAGTCCATATCAAGGCCCGCCACGATGACACGGATGCCCTGGAGCGCCAGCTGGTCGCACACATTGGGTAACTCGGCGTCAAAGAACTGGGCTTCGTCGATACCGACTACGTCTACCCCCTGCCCCAGCAGCAGGATTTGTTGCGAACTTTCGACGGGTGTGGAAAGGATACGCGATTCGTTGTGAGACACGATATGTTCATGATCGTACCGGACGTCCATCGCAGGTTTAAAAATCTCGACGGTCAGGTTAGCGATCTTCGCCCGTTTCAGCCGGCGGATCAGTTCTTCCGTTTTACCGGAAAACATCGATCCGCAAATCACTTCGATCCATCCTCTCCGGCCTCCTGTAAGCGAAGGTTCAATAAACATATTGTACTATTTTGATAAACAAGTGGTTAAAAAATTATAACTTAGTTGCAAATAAAATAATTTTTTGCGGACTACGTTATCATCACAGATTTACGGAACAAAATTCAATTAACGCATGGAAAAGATATATGCCTTAATTGACAAACTGCAGGAACTGAAGAACTCGGCCGGCAGTTTGCAATCCATGTCCTACTATACACAGTTGCTGCAGGCGGAGATCCTCCACCAGCGGAACCTTCAGAAACAACAGGAGCACGCTTCCCATGGTCACGTTGCAGTGATCATGCCGGCGCACGTCCATGTTGCGGAACATATCCCTGAACCGGTTCCCGCTCCCCCGCCTCCCGCACCTGTTCCCGCTGCACCTGCCGCGGTTGCGTCTCCCATTGCGGCGCCGTCTTCAAACGGCCATACCAATGGGTACGCGCCCGACCGTGTGCCGGTGAAACAGCCCACGCGCCCTTCGGAGAAACCCGCCGCCAGCGCCACTCTTTTCGATCCTCCCGCGCCAGCGCAGCCTGTACAACAACCCGTGCAACAGCCTGTCCAACAACAGCCTGTGCAGCCGCAACCCGTTCAGCAGCAGCCTGTTCCGGCGCCCGAAGGCAACGGCATCCGCCGCGATCTCAACGAGTTGGTAGGCAAGCCTGCCGCTTCGCTGAACGACCGCTTCAGCAGTAAAAACATGGAAGTGGGAGAAAAGATCGGCAATATGGGCGTGCCCGACCTGAAAAGCGCGATCGGGATCAACGATAAGTTCCAGTTCATGCAGGAACTTTTCCGCGGCGATAAAGACCATTACGAGCGTTCGGTGAAAACCATCAACGAATGCCAGTCGCTGCAGGAAGCGGAATACTGGATCGAACGGGAGCTGAAGATCAAGCTGGGATGGGACGAATCCGATGCCGTGGCGCAGCACTTCTACTCGCTCGTCAGGAAGCGTTTTTCCTGAATATAGCCCATGATTTTCCCGGTTGCCCCCTTGTGGTCTTCCACAAAGCGGGCGGCGATTTCCGCGCTCTGCCCATAATAAAATGGATCGTTGAGCGCCGTGATCGCTTTCGACAGCTCATCGGCGTCCTTCACCACGATCGCCCCTCTCAGCTGCACGAGCATCATGGCTTCGTGGAACTGGTGGAATACGGGCCCGATGATCACCGGCCGGCCGTAAGTTGCCGGTTCCAGGAGGTTATGAATCCCCGCTTTCCCGAATCCCCCGCCCACATAAGCGATGCGGCCGTACCGGTACAGGGCGGACAGCATCCCCACATTATCGATCACCAGCACATCTGGCTGGCGGCCGTTCAGCTCGGAGTAACGTACGGCGTCGGGGAAAAGTGACTGAATTTTATCGAGATGGGCGGCATGGATCTCATGCGGCGCCAGCACCAGCTGACGGCCTTCCTTTCCGCCGCCATACCACCATTTGGCCAGGGCTTCCTCATCCGCTTCCCAGGTACTGCCGGCCACGAGCACTTTTTCCACCCGCAGCGCCGCTTCGATAGCCGGCAACGTGACAGGGTGCTGGCGAAGCGCCCAGACCCGGTCGAACCGGGTATCTCCCGCCAACGTCACCTGCCGGATGCCGATGTTATGCAGCAGGGTGATGGAAGTTTCGTTCTGGACGAAGAGATGGTCCATTTTCCTGAGCAAACCCCTGAACATGCCGCCATATGGCTTGAAAAACAGCTGTTTATGCCGAAAAATCCCGGATATGAGCAGTACCGGTACCTGCCGGGCGTACAAGGCCTGCAGGAAATGGTACCAGAATTCGTATTTGATGAAAATAGCCAGTTGTGGGCGTACCTGGCCGAGGAACCGGGCTGCGTTGGCCGGGGTATCGAGCGGGAGATAGCAGATAAAATCCGCTCCCGGCCAGTTTTTGCGGACTTCATAGCCGGAAGGCGAAAAAAAGGTCAGCACGATGCGGTGATCGGGATATTCCGTTCGGAGGGCTTCCAGGATGGGCCTCCCCTGCTCGAATTCCCCCAGCGAGGCGGCGTGCACCCAAATAGCGGGTTTAGGGCTGGCCATGGCGGCTTCCAGTTCGGGCCAAAGCCGCTCCCGGCCTTCGATCCAGGCTTTCGCCTTTGCTTTTCCGGCCCTTGCGGCCAGTCCTACCGCAGCCCGGTACATCCGGATGCCCATGTTATACAGAAAAATCGATACGCCCACGTTATTGAACTTTAATCAGATAAAAACTATTTGCCCTGCAAAGATAGTCTCTGCAGCCTAACCCAAAATTTGTAAATTTGCCCTCTCATAAAAAGACATCGTTCATGGTCCCAATTCAGATGGTGGATTTAAAACGCCAATACAACAAAATCAAGCCCGAGGTAGACGCAGCCATGTTGGAAGTGCTGGACAGCGCCGCATTCATTAACGGAGCCCCCGTCCAGCAATTCGCGCAGGAACTGGGGCAATACCTGGGGACCAGGCATGTCATCCCCTGTGCCAACGGGACGGACGCCCTTCAGATCGCCATGATGGCGCTGGGGCTTCAGCCCGGAGACGAGGTGATCACCCCGTCGTTCACCTTCATCGCCACCGCCGAAGTGATTGCCCTGCTGCAGCTCAAACCGGTGTTCGTGGACATCGACCCCAAAACATACTGCATTGATCCCCAGGCGATTGAAAAGGCCATTACGCCGAAAACGAAAGCCATCGTGCCGGTACACCTTTACGGTCACAGCGCGGATATGGACAGCATCATGGAAATCGCCGAAAAGCACGGCCTTTACGTGATCGAAGATAACGCCCAGGCCATCGGTAGCGATTATACCTCGAAAAACGGCGTTACCAAAAAAGCCGGGACCTTCGGCCACATCGGCTGCACTTCCTTCTTCCCCAGCAAAAACCTGGGATGCTATGGCGACGGCGGCGCGCTCTTCACCGACGACGATGCCCTGGCCGCGAAGATCCGCATGGTAGCCAACCACGGCCAGTCTGCCCGTTATTACCACGACGTAGTAGGCGTCAACAGCCGGCTGGATACCCTGCAGGCCGTGGTGCTCCGCATCAAGCTGCAACAGCTCGACCAATACATTGCCGCGCGCCGCGAAGTGGCTGCCGCTTACGACAAGGCTTTCGCCGGCAACAAATACATCGTTACGCCCTTCCAGGCGCCTAACCAGGTGCACGTGTTCCACCAGTACACGCTCCAGATCGAAGGGAAAGACCGCAACGAACTGCAGGCCTTCCTCGCCGAGCAGAAAGTGCCGGCGATGATCTATTACCCCGTGCCCGGGCATCGCCAGAAAATGTTCGAAGGCATGACCGAAACCCATCAACACCTTCCTGTTACCGATACACTGACCTCCAAGGTCATCTCACTTCCCATTCATACAGAAATGGACGCAGACCAACTGAATCACATCATTGAATCCGTTCTTTCATTCTTAAAATGATCCCCCATGAAAATTACAGTGGTTGGCACCGGTTATGTTGGTCTTGTGACCGGCACCTGTTTTGCTGAAACGGGCAACAACGTTACCTGTGTCGACATCGATGCCGGCAAAGTGGCGAAACTCGCCGCCGGACAGATTACCATTTACGAGCCAGGTTTGGAAAAATTGTTCGAGCGCAATCTCAAGGAAGGCCGCCTGCAATTCACGACCCAACTGAAGGAAGGCGTGAGCGATGCCGACGTGATTTTCCTCGCGCTCCCCACCCCTCCGGGAGAAGACGGCTCCGCCGATCTTTCCTACATCCTGAAAGTTGCCGATCAACTGGGTTACATCCTGGAAGATTACAAAGTGATCGTCGACAAGAGCACGGTGCCGGTTGGTACGGCCGACAAGGTGCGCGAAGCCATCGCCAGGAACGCGAAAGTAGAATTCGACGTGGTGTCTAACCCCGAATTCCTCCGCGAAGGCGTGGCCGTGGAAGATTTCATGAAGCCCGACCGCGTAGTGATCGGGACATCTTCGGAAAAGGCCCGCAAGGTAATGGGCGAACTGTACGCGCCTTATGTTCGCCAGGGCAACCCGGTGATCTTCATGGACGAAAAATCGGCCGAGCTGACCAAGTACGCCGCCAACTCATTCCTCGCCACCAAGATCTCCTTCATGAACGAGATCGCCATTCTCTGCGAGCGCCTGGGCGCAGACGTAGACATGGTGCGCCGCGGTATCGGCAGCGACGACCGCATCGGCAAACGCTTCCTCTTCCCCGGCATCGGTTACGGCGGCAGCTGTTTCCCGAAAGACGTGCAGGCACTTGTAAAATCTTCGCAGGATGCAGATTATGATTTCCGCATCCTCAATGCCGTGATGGACGTGAACGAGCAACAGAAAGTGTTCCTCCTCCCCAAGATCGAAGCGTATTTCGACAACGATCTGAAAGGAAAGCATTTCGCGCTGTGGGGCCTTGCGTTCAAACCCAATACGGACGACATCCGCGAAGCACCCGCATTATACATCATCGACCGTTTGCTGGCGGCGGGCGCTTCCGTTTCCGCGTTCGACCCGGAAGCCATGAGCAACGTGAAACAGCTGATCGGCGACCGTATCCGTTACGTAGACCACCAATATGAAGCATTGGAAAATGCCGATGCGCTGATCATCGCCACCGAATGGAGCGTATTCCGTACGCCCGACTTCGACAAGATCCGTACCCATCTCAAAGATCAGGTTATCTTCGACGGCCGGAACCTGTTCGATGTTCCCAGGATGCAGGAACTCGGTTTCCATTATGAAAGTGTAGGTAGACAAGCCGTTACCCGTTTAAACTCTGTAGTAAAATGACAAAAAAACGTGTGCTCATCACAGGTGCGGCGGGGTTCCTCGGTTCCCACCTTTGTGATCGCTTCATCAAAGAAGGATTTCATGTGATCGGGATGGACAACCTCCTCACCGGCAATATCAAGAACATCGAACACCTTTTTCCATTAAAGGAATTCGAATATTTCCATCATGATGTGACCAAGTTCGTCCATGTACCCGGCGAACTGGATTACATCCTGCATTTCGCTTCACCCGCCAGTCCGATCGATTATCTGAAGATGCCGATCCAGACGCTGAAGGTGGGTTCCCTCGGTACGCATAACCTGCTGGGGCTGGCCAAGGAAAAGAACGCCCGCATCCTTGTGGCGTCTACTTCCGAAGTATATGGCGACCCTAACGTTCACCCGCAGCCCGAAGAATACTGGGGCAATGTGAACCCCGTGGGCCCGCGCGGCGTGTACGACGAAGCGAAACGCTTCATGGAATCCATCACCATGGCTTATCACAACTTCCATGGCGTGGATACCCGCATCATCCGCATCTTCAACACCTACGGCCCGCGCATGCGGCTCGATGACGGCCGCGCATTGCCGGCGTTCATGAGCCAGGCGCTTACCGGCCAGGACCTCACCGTTTTCGGCGACGGTTCGCAAACACGTTCCTTCTGCTACGTGGCCGACCTCGTGGAAGGGATTTTCCGCCTGTTGATGAGCGATTACCATATGCCCGTCAACATCGGCAACCCGGCAGAGATCACCCTGCTCGAATTCGCGGAAGAGATCATCAAACTGACCGGCACCAAACAGAAAATCGTATTCCAGCCGCTGCCGAAAGACGATCCGAAACAACGCAAGCCCGATATCACCAAGGCGAAAGCATTGCTCGGATGGGAACCGAAAGTAGACCGTGCGGAAGGATTGAAAATCACCTACGAGTATTTCAAACAGGCGCTCGGGAAAGCCTGAGCCAATAAACACCGTATGAAGAAAACCATTTTGATTACAGGGGGAGCCGGTTTTATCGGCTCCCATGTTGTAAGGCTTTTTGTTAACAAGTATCCATCGTACACCATCGTTAACGGGGATGCGCTGACATATGCCGGGAACCTGGAAAACCTGAACGATGTCCAGAATAAACCGAACTATGTTTTCGAGAAAATTGATATTACGGACGAGAACAGCGTTTATGCAGCTTTCGAAAAATATCAGTTTGACGGTGTGATCCACCTCGCTGCAGAAAGCCATGTAGACCGATCCATCCTCGATCCGCTGGCGTTTATCCGCACCAACGTGCTCGGTACCGCCGTGCTGCTGAACGCTGCGCGTAAATACTGGAAAGACGATATGGAAGGAAAACGCTTCTACCATGTGTCTACAGACGAAGTATACGGTTCCCTCGGCGAAGAAGGCTTCTTCACGGAAGAGACCGCCTACGATCCCCGTTCGCCCTACTCCGCGTCCAAAGCCAGTTCCGACCACTTCGTACGGGCATATCATCACACGTATCATCTCCCGGTGGTGTTGAGCAACTGTTCCAACAACTACGGCTCCCATCACTTCCCGGAAAAACTCATCCCGCTGGCCATTCACAATATCCGCAACAATAAGCCCATCCCCGTTTACGGGACCGGCGAAAACGTGCGCGACTGGTTGTTTGTGGACGATCATGCCCGCGCCATCGATACCATTTTCCATAACGGCGTAACCGGCGAAACATACAATATCGGCGGCTTCAACGAGTGGAAGAACATCGACCTCATCCGCCTGCTTTGCAAGATCATGGACAGCAAGCTGGGCCGCGAACCGGGTACTTCCGCGCAGCTGATCACTTTCGTGAAAGACCGTGCAGGCCACGATCAACGTTATGCGATAGACGCTACCAAGCTCAACAAAGAGCTGGGCTGGGCGCCGAGCCTGCAATTCGAGGAAGGACTGGAAAAAACGGTAGAATGGTACCTGGCCAACCAGGACTGGCTGGACCATGTGACCAGTGGCGCTTATAAAAAATATTACGAAGAACAATACCAACAACGATAATGCCATTAACCGCCACCGGCTTCCCCGGGCTGTATATTTTCGAACCCGTTGTGCATACCGATGCGCGCGGGTATTTTTTCGAAAGCTACAATGCCAACACGTTTCGGGAAGGAGGCCTGGACATCCAGTTCAGGCAAGACAACCAGGCGCGCTCCACTTATGGCGTATTACGCGGGTTGCATTACCAACTGGACCCATATTCCCAAACGAAGCTGATCCGCGTGCTGGAAGGCCGTATTTGGGACGTTGCGGTGGATATCCGCAAAGGGTCGCCCACATACGGACAAGTATATACCATCGAGCTTTCGGCTGAAAACAAAAAGCAATTGCTGATACCACAGGGGTTTGCACACGGTTATTCCGTGCTGAGCCCTACTGCTGAAGTGTTCTACAAATGCGATAATTTCTATCACAAGGCGAGCGAAGGCGGCATCCGGTACGACGATCCCTCGCTGAACATCGACTGGGGCTTCCCCCTGGCCGATGCCATCATTTCCGGGAAAGACGCGGAATTGCCATTGCTGGCAGATTGCCGGCATAATTTCACCTTCCAGCCTTAAAAAAAGACGCCATGAAAAAAATACTGGTAACCGGTGCCAAAGGTCAGCTAGGCCTGTCCATGCAAGCCGTTTCCTCCAAATTCCCCGATTTCCAGCTGGTGCTGACCGACCGTGAATCGCTCGACGTCACCGATGCCGACGCCATTACCGGATTCCTGGATAGCCAGGAGATCGACGGGGTGGTGAACTGTGCCGCCTATACGGCTGTTGACAAGGCGGAAACCGAAGAAGAAGCGGCTTTCCTGCTCAATTTCCAGGCGGCCCTGCTGCTTGCTGAAGCCGCCCAGGCGAAAGGTATCGCATTCATCCAGGTGTCTACCGATTACGTGTTCGACGGCCGTCAGAACCGCCCTTACACCGAAAGCGACGATGCCTCGCCCCAGAGCATTTACGGCGCGTCCAAGCTCCGTGGCGAAGCGGCGGTGCTGGGTTCCTATCCCAACGCCATCGTGGTGCGCACGTCGTGGCTGTATTCCCGCTATGGCGTGAATTTCGTGCTGCGCATGCAGGAGCTTATGAAGGAAAAGGAAAGCCTCAACATCGTGTTCGACCAGACCGGAACGCCTACCTATGCGCCCGACCTGGCGGAAGCTATCTTCACGATACTCTCCCACCCCGCCCCCGAAGGCGGCGTGTACCATTACAGCAATGAAGGTGTAGCCACCTGGTACGATTTCGCGGTAGCGATCCGCGAACTGACCGGCGCAGCCTGTAAAGTACAGCCCATCACCTCCGATCAATACCCTACACCGGCGCAACGCCCGGCTTACAGCGTATTGAACAAAGGCAAGATCAAGGCGGCTTTCGGACTGGAGATACCTTACTGGAAAGACAGTTTGGCAGTATGCCTGGGAAAATAGTCCGCTAAGCGACTATTTTCCCATCCTTCATGACGAGTTGCCGGTCGCTGAGCGTGGCCAGCTCCTCGTTATGGGTAACGATAATAAAAGTTTGACCGAACTGGTCGCGGAGCTGCAGAAAGAGTTGATGCAGCTCTTTCGCATTATGGGAGTCGAGGTTGCCGGTAGGCTCGTCTGCCATCACCACATCGGGTTTATTGATGAGGGCCCTGGCAACGGCCACGCGCTGCTGTTCGCCGCCGGATAGCTGCGTGGGGCGGTGATGGAGGCGGTCTTTGAGGCCGAGCGTTTCAAGCAGGTATTCCGCCCTTTCACGCACTTCGTTTTTGCGGGTGCCGGCGATAAAACCCGGGATACACACGTTTTCGAGGGCGCTGAATTCAGGCAGCAGGTGGTGGAACTGGAAAATGAAGCCGATATGGCGGTTCCTGAAATCTGCCAAGGCATCGCCTGCCAAATGGCTGGTTTGCACATCGTTAATGAAGATTTCCCCGCCGGAAGGCGCATCCAGCGTACCGAGGATATGCAGCAATGTGCTTTTCCCTGCGCCAGACGACCCTACGATCGTAACGATCTCCCCTTTACTGACAGAAATATCCACCCCCTCAAAACAGGCAGGTTGGAATAATTTTTGGTGACATTGCGAGCAACAAGCATAACCGAACGATAAATAACCGTTAAAATAGTAATAGTTGTTTATTTCAAATTAAATAATACTTTTGCGAAAATTTGGAAAAGTAAAAATTTATATACGATGTACTGGACCTTAGAACTAGCGTCGTACCTGGAGGATGCTCCATGGCCGGCCACAAAAGACGAGCTCATAGATTACGCCATCCGCTCCGGTGCACCCATCGAAGTTATCGAAAACCTTCAGGAACTGGAGGACGAAGGGGAAATTTATGAGGGCATTGAGGATATTTGGTCTGACTACCCGTCACAAGACGACTTCTTCTTCAACGAAGACGAATACTAAAAGACGCCGTATTCCTGCCCCATTGACATTCGCCCCTTAGCGTATGCCTATGCTGCAAAAAATTAAACCGTCCTGGTGAGCAACTCCCGGGACGGTTTTTATTTTTTGGGCCCGAAGGCGACAGGCTTATTTTTCCATTTGTTCGATCACGTCGCGGGAAACGCCGGTGAAGGAGAAACCGCCGTCGTGGAACAGGTTCTGCATGGTTACCATGCGGGTGTAGTCGGAGAACAGGGTAACGGTGTAATCCGCGCACTGGTCGGCGGATGCGTTACCGAGGGGGCTCATTTTTTCAGCGTAGCTGATGAACCCGTCGAACCCTTTTACGCCGCTGCCTGCGGTGGTACGGGTGGGCGACTGGGAAATGGTGTTGATGCGCACTTTATTCTTCACGCCGTAATGGAAACCGAAGCTCCGGGCGATGGATTCCAGCATGGCCTTGTTGTCTGCCATATCGCTGTAATCGGGGAATACGCGCTGAGAGGCGATGTACGTAAGCGCCACCACGGAGCCCCATTCGCTGATCGCATCCAGCTTGTAAGCCGTTTGCAGCACGCGGTGGAGAGACATGGCCGAAATATCGTTCCCTTTATGGAAAAAGTCGTAGTCCAGGTCGGTATAGGGTCTTCCTTTGCGAACGTTGACGCTCATCCCGATAGAATGCAGGATAAAGTCAATTTTACCACCGAAATGTTCCATGGATTTGGTGAACAGGTTATTCAGATCCTCCATGCTGGTGGCGTCTGCAGGTATTACCGGGGCGTTGCAGGTTTCGGCCAGCTTGTTGATCTCCCCCATGCGCATGGCGATGGGAGCGTTCGTCAGCACGATTTGCGCGCCTTCTTCCACACAACGCACGGCTGTTTTCCAGGCAATGGAATTTTCATCCAGCGCACCAAAGATGATCCCTTTCTTCCCTTGTAATAAGTTATGAGCCATTGATTAAAATTTGGGCAAATTTAGCAGTTAAAGTCGAAAATTGAAATCTTATTGCGTAACCATCTCCCGCGCGTTCTCCAGTGCCGCCTGCGTGGGCTTCTCCCCGCCCAGCATTTTCGCGATGGCCGTGATCCGCTCTTCCTGCGAAAGCAGTCGCACGCCCGTCTTCACCTTATCGTCCACCAACTGCTTGTACACAAAGTAGTGTGCGTCTGCCTTACCGGCCAGTTGCGGCTGGTGGGTGATGCAGATCACCTGGTGCCCGCGCGCCAGTTCTTTCATGATGATCCCCACCTGCTTGGCGGCCTCGCCCGAAATACCGGTATCGATCTCGTCGAAAATGAGCGTGGGCAATGATACAGAACGCGCCACCAGCGATTTGATGCACAGCATCAAACGGCTGAGCTCCCCGCCCGAAGCCACTTTGCGGATGGGCCCGAACTGGTTGCTGCGGTTGGCATCGAACTGGAACTCGATCGTATCTTTCCCGAAAGCCTGTAACGCACCCTCGGCGATATCCACCCGGATGCGCGCGTTGGGCATGCCCACCTGCGCCAGCAAATCGTTCACTTTCGCTTCGAAGGGCGCCGTTTGTGCCTTGCGCTGTTCGGAAAGCTTTTGCGCGTCTTTCTCCAGCACTTCCTGGCTTTCGGCCAGTTGCTTTTCGGTTTCGCGGATGCGGTCGTCGAGGTTGAGGACGCCGTCCAGCTTTTCCTGGAGCTGGTCGCGGATGGCCAGCAGCGCGGCCGTATCCTGCACGCCGTGCTTTTTCAGGAGCTTGTAGGCAACGGCCAGCCTTTCGTTCAGCTGCTCCATCCGCTCCCCGTCGAACTGAACGCCGTCATTGAGGCGCTCCACTTCCGCGGCGAGGTCTTGCAGCTCGAGATAGCTCGACTGCATCCTTTCGGCGATGGGCGGCACGTCTTTATGGAAGGCCGACAGCCCCTGAAGGCTTTGTTGCAACTGCCGGAGCTGCTGGAGGAGGGGTTGTTCGTCTTCCTTCAGCTGGAAATAGATCCGGTTCAGCGTGCCCTTGATCTCTTCGGCGTGGCTCAGCAGCTGCTGTTCGGCTTCGAGTTGTTCTATTTCATTGTCCTGCAGGTTGATATCGAGCAATTCGTCGAGCAGGAACCGGTTGTAATCGGCTTCTTTATTGGCATTGTCGCGCAGGGCCGTCATTTCCCGCATTTCGCGTTGCAGGCGGGCATATTGACTGAACCGCTTGCCGTAGGCCTGTAAAAGCTCCGTATGCCCCGCCAGCGCGTCTACCACTTCGCGCTGGAAGTTGGATTTTTCCAGTTCCAGCGTGTCGAACTGCTGGTGGAGGTCGACGAGGAGGGAACTCAGTTCCTGGAGTTGGGACAGGTTGACAGGCGTATCGTTGATGAACGCGCGCGATTTGCCGGCGGCGCTGATCTCGCGGCGGATGATCACGGGATCGTCGAGGTCCAGCTCATTGGCCTCGAAAAAGGGTTGCACCTGTGCCGTTTTTACACGAAAAGCGCCTTCTATGACGCACTTCCGGGTTTTATCGAACAGCACGGCCGGGTCTGCCCTTTCACCGAGGATGAGGCTGAGGGCGCCCAAAAGGATAGATTTGCCGGCGCCGGTTTCGCCGGTAATGACGTTTAGGTTGCGGGCGAAATCGACTTCCAGCTCGTCGATGATCGCGTAATTCTGAATAACCAGGCGGTATAACATATCAGTGTTGTTCCGTTGTGTTTTATTTACCGTCGAGCCGGAGCATGCCGGATTTGGCGCGCTGGTCGAGGGAATTTTTGTAATCGTGGCCTTCCATATCGAGGCAGGTCTGGAAGTAAGTACGGGCTTTCTGTTTGTCGCCCGCTTTTTCATAGATGTACCCGGCCTGGAGCGCTGCCCTTGCGGCAAAGTATTCCGGCCGGTTGGTGCCGATCTTGATGGTGGCGTCGTACAGGCGAAGCGCGGCCGAATCGTTCCCCATTTCGTCGTAGATCCGGGCCAGGCGGTAGGCGTATTCCAGCTTTTGTTCCACCAGGGAGAAATCGGTCGTTTTTTTGGACAGGAGCAGGTCGCGCGCTTCGGTATAAAATCCACCGTCGCTCAGCAACCGGGCTTTCAGCAGTACGGCGTTGGGCCATTTGCCGCTTTTGGCTTCTTTCTGCGCCTGTTTGTCGGCGTCCGTTTCCATATTGCCGCGTTGGGGAACGAGGTTCCGGTAATATTGCGCCTTCGTCATGTCGCCTTTCAGGTAATACGCCCAGCTCAGTCGCTGGAGGGCTTCCTTCATATAGAATTTGCCCCTGAAGCCGTTCACGAACTTTTCGAGGTGAGCGATGGCGTCGGCGTCGCCGCGTTCGAATTTCATGAGGCCCATTGCGTACTCGCTGTACCAGAGGTGTGCGTATTCAGGGCTCGGGCGGCGTTCTTCCAGCACCCGGATGCCCTGGTCGGCTTTCTGGTTATTGAGGCTCAGGTTGGCCACCATCAGGGCGAAAAGATAGTTATTTTTTGTGTCCAGCTGTTTTTTCTCCACGAAATCCCAGAGTTGTTCCGGTTTGTTTTCGATGAACAGCTTGAGGTAGCAATAGTAATAGTAGGATTCTTCGCGGAAGATATCGGCCACGGGGTCGCGGCTTTCGATGACCTGCGAGAGGTTGCCCATTCCCTGTTTGATGCTGCCGCGGAGGCCGAGGATGTTGGTGATCCATTTATAGCCTTCGGGGATGGTGCCGAACACGGTTTGCATGGGCCCGAGGATCATTTTATTGGGCAGGAAGCCAGGATACTTGCGCTCATTGTCTTTCAGGGTGATGTAAGATTTGCGCACTTCCCAGACGGCGTCCCACTTTTCCCCGAATTTCACTTTGATGAGGGCCCACTGGAATTTCACCACCGCCTGTGTGTAGAGGTAAAACGGACTGTCTTCCGGGCCTTCCGCGAGCTTGTCCAGCCGCGTGGCGCGCATTTTCCGTTGCTGGGCGTAGGCGCCGGCGTCTTCATTGAAAAACAGGGTGAAGAAATCCGCATAGTTCTCGATGAAATATGGCAGGAGGTTGTCGGGGTTTTCGCGTTTTTCCGCTTCCAGGAGCCCGATGCCCGTTTGCAAACGGAGCTGCATGATCGCGTGATAGGCTTGCTGGCAGCGGTCGTTGAAATCGTACCGGGGCTGCCGCGCGCTCACGGGCACGACTATACTGCATATCAGGGCGAAGAGGAGTATAAAACGCATAGGGGCAAAAATAAGGAACTCCGCGCAATGGATATGCGCGGAGTTCCTAACATGTTATTATTTCGGCTACCGGAACTTAAATGGTTACGGTGGCGTCGAGATCATTATCTACCAAGATACGTCCGCAATGTTCGCAAACGATGATCTTTTTGCGGTGGCGGATTTCCGCCTGGCGTTGCGGGGGGATGGCGTTGAAGCAGCCGCCGCAGGAATCGCGCACGACGGTTACCACGGCCAGGCCGTTGCGGTAGTTCTTGCGGATTTTTTCGTAAGCGGCGAGCAGGCGGGCATCCACTTTGGTGCGGGCATCTTCGCTTTGCTTTTCGAACCCTTTTTCTTCTTTTTCGGTTTCGCCGATGATTTTCTCCAGTTCCCCTTTCTTATGTTTCAGGTTGGTTTCCTTGTCGCCGATGGTGCGCTTGGCTACCTCGAGGGAGCGGGATTTTTCCTTGATATCGTCGTTAGCGTCGCGGATGTGCTTTTCTGCCAGTTTGATCTCCAGCTGCTGCATTTCGATCTCTTTGGAGATGGCTTCGAATTCGCGGCTGTTCTTCACGTTATCCTGCTGCTTCTCGTATTTCTTGGCCAGCGCTTCCGCGTCTTTGATGGCGTTTTTCTTGGCGGCTACGAAATCCTGGATGCCTTTGATCTCGTCTTCGATATGAGCCAAACGGTGGTTCAGGCCCTCAATCTCATCCTCAAGATCCCGCACTTCGATCGGCAACTCCCCTTTCAGGATCTGGATTTCATCCAACTTGGAATCGATCTTCTGTAACCGCAGTACAGAAACCAGCTTTTCCTCGACGTTGTATTCTTTTACAGTAGCCATGTATTATAAATAATTTACCGGGTTTGTGTTGATGGTAGATTTTAGAGGCGCGAAGTTACTAAAATTTTCAGTCAATATATGATAAAATAAGTCTACTGCGAACTGTTCGCTTTCAAAATGTCCGACATCTGCTATAATTAATTGATTTTCAGCATCAAAAAATTCATGGTATTTGAAATCGGCCGAAATGTAGGCATCCGCCCCGGCGCTCCGGGCCTGCCTGAGCAGGAAACTCCCCGCCCCGCCGCACACCGCCACTTTCCGCACATTTTTGCCCCGCAGGGGGGTATAGCGCACGCATCCCGTGCGGAAACGCTCCTTCACCATGCGGAGAAAAGCCATTTCGTCCATCCCTTCCGGCAGCTCGCCGATCAGCCCCGATCCTACCTCGGCCCAGCGGTTTTCCAGCTTCACCACGTCGTACGCCACCTCCTCGTAAGGATGCGCCTGGTGCAGGGCGGCCGTCACCGCTCCTTCCAGCTGCGCCGGGAATATAACCTCCACCTTCACTTCCGCCTCGCCATGCCGCTCGCCGGGCTTGCCGACGAAGGGGGCCGTTCCCTCGCCGCCCTTGAATGTCCCCGTTCCTTCATGGTAAAAGCTGCATTCGCTGTAATTCCCGATATGCCCCGCCCCCGCGGCAAACAGTGCATCCTGCACCGCCGACGCGTGCCCGGCCGGCACAAAGGTGTACAACTTGCGCAAAAGGCCCTGTTTCGGGTCGAGGACGCGGGTTTTCTCCAGCCCCAGCTGCTTCGCCATCATGGCGCTGACACCGGCGCGCACATTGTCGAGGTTCGTATGGGCCGCATACACCGCAATATCGTTCTTGATGGCCTTGATCGCCACCCTTTCCACGTAATTGCGGCCCGTGATGCGCTTCAGCCCCCCGAAAACGATCGGGTGATGCGCGATCACCAGGTTGCAACCCTTTTCGATGGCTTCGTCGATCACCGCCTCCGTGGCGTCCAGTGTGAGGAGCACGCCTTTCACCTCCCATCCGGCCTGGCCGAACAGCAACCCCGCATTGTCATAACTTTCCTGGTAAGCCGGCGGCGCAAACCGCTCGATCACTTGTATGATGGATTGAATCGTCATATCTTCAAGATAGTCAACATTCCGCATCCGCAATTGTTGGCGCGGATTAGTTGATTAGATTTGTAAAATAAACCGCTTTTCATGACAGTGCAAAAAACTTCAGCAGACCTTTACCAGGACTATACCGCCCGGATGCAGCAAATCGCCGACGTACGCAATTCCGTGTCCATCCTCGGATGGGACCAGGAAACTTACCTCCCCGAAAAAGGCGCGGAATTCCGCGGCCGCCAGATCACCACGCTCAGCACCATTTCCCACGAACTGTCTACCTCCCCCGCCCTCGGCGATCTCCTCCAGGAGCTGAAAAGCCGCCAGGACCTCGACGACGTGCAGCGCCGCAACGTGGAACTGTCTGCCGAAGACTTCGAAAAACAGCGGAAATACCCCAGCTCCTTCGTAGCCGAACTTTCTACCGCCTCCAACGCCGCCTATCACGCCTGGATCAAATCCCGCAAGGAAAAAGACTTTTCCGTGTTTGAACCGCTGCTGGCCAAAATGGTGGAACTGAAGAAAAAGGAAGCCGACATCCTCGGATACACCGGCCATCCTTACGACGCGCTGCTCAATGAATACGAAAAAGGCGCAGACGTATCCATGCTCGACGCCATTTTCCGGGACGTGCGCCAGTCGCTCCACCCCCTGCTGCAGCAAATTGCCCTTCAAACCCCGCCAGACAAGAAGTTCCTGAACCGGCTCTATCCCAAAGACCAGCAATGGCAGTTCGGGATCGATATCCTCAAAGCCATGGGCTATGATTTCGGCGCGGGCAGGCAGGATGTGTCCGAACACCCTTTCACCACGAGCTTCAACCCGCTGGACGTCCGCGTAACCACGCGCATCGACGAGCAGGACCTCGGCAACATGACCTGGAGCTGCATCCACGAAGGCGGCCACGCCCTGTACGAACAGGGTTTACCCGTGGAACAGTACGGCCTTCCCTGCGGCGAAGCGGCCAGCCTGGGCATCCACGAATCGCAAAGCCGGCTCTGGGAGAACAATGTAGGCAGGAGCCTCATTTTCTGGCAGAAACATTACGGCCATCTCCAGGGGCTGTTCCGCGCCAACCTGCAAGCCGTACCCATCATGGATTTCTACAAAGCCATCAACCAGGTGCAACCATCGCTGATCCGCACCGAAGCCGATGAGCTCACCTACCATTTCCATATCATGATCCGTTACGAAATCGAAAAGGGATTGATCGGTGGCGATTTGCAGACGAAAGACCTGCGCGACATCTGGAACCAATACTATCTCGATTTCCTCAATGTGAAAGTGACAGACGATATGCACGGGGTGCTGCAGGACATTCACTGGAGCCACGGCGCCTTCGGATACTTCCCGACGTATTCGCTCGGCAGTTTTTATGCGGCGCAGTTCTTTTCTGCCGCCCGCAAGCAGATCACGGGGCTGGACAGCGCCATCGCCGATGGCCGGTACAACGGGCTGCTGCTTTGGCTGAGGGATAATATCCACCGCCATGGCAGGTATTACACGTCCAACGAGTTATGCGAAAAAGTGACCGGTGAGAAGCTCAATTTCAAACATTTCATGGCGTACGCGCAGGAGAAATACGGGAAGATGTATAATTTGGGGGTGTGAAAACATATCCATTCCTGATGCTATCAACATCCTTGACAGACATAAAAAAAGGGGCTTAACGGCCCCTTTTTCATTTATTTCATCGCTTTGCGGAATTCTTCCGGTTCCACGGCCCCGGATTTCCGCCAGACTTCCTTCCCGTTCCTGTACAGGATAAAAGTAGGCAATTCGGTGGCGTTGATGGCCTTCATGACATCGGTGTCGTTTCCGCCGTCGACGTTGAGGATTTTGATTTTCTTTTCTTCGGTGAACTGTTTCACCATGGGCGCCATTTTGCGGCAGGGCGGGCACCATTCGGCGCCAACGTCTACCAGGATCCACTGGCTGCTGGAGATGGCCTGTTTGTAGAGGTCCATGCTCATTTGCGGCACTTTTTCGCCCCCGGCGATGGGTTTGCTTTCGGCTCTCCAGGCGTTGATGCCGCCGGAAAGGTCGGTCACGTCTTTGAAACCGTTATCTGCCAGCCATTTGGCTGCAGCGCCGCTCCGGCCGCCTACGAGGCAGTATACGAATACGGGTTTGGACTTGTCGAGGGATTTGACGCGATGGGCGAATTCTTCCTTGTTGGTGAAATCGGCCTGGAGCGCGTTGGGCAGGTGGCCGGTCTTGAATTCCTTGGCGGTGCGGACATCGAGCAGCTGAACGTCTGTCTGGCGAAGGCCTTTTTCAAACATATCGGCCGAAACGGTCTGTTGGGCGTTGGCAAAGGTTACGCTACAGAGCAAAGCGGCAATGGCTATGAGATTTTTCATCGGTTTCCTTGATTGTTTTGTCTTTAACGGCTAATCCCATAAAGATACACAATCCGCGGGAAACCTTACGACCGGCGGCGGCCTACGCTGTCGAGCTTCCGGAAATTGATGAACACTTCCCGTCCCGACCTTGCGGGATGCGAGTTATAGCAGGGGGCGAAGGTTTTGAAAGCGAAATACGGTTCGAACATCCTGCGGTAGACTTTGATGCCGCCGCCGAACGGGGGGCCGGGCTCGTCGAACTCGCGGTTGAAGAGCACCCCTACCAGGCGACCTTCTTCCCAGAGGAGGTCGTACATATGCCGCGCGTAGGCTTGCCGGAGGGCGGGGTCCAGCGCGCAAAGGAAGGTTTGTTCCACGATCAGGTCGTACTCCGCCTCATGCTCGAAAAAGTCCCCGGTTTCGAATTTGATCCCCGTCCCGGAGAATTTCTGCTTCAAACGGTCGATGATCACGGAAGAAATATCCAGCACGGTAATATCGCGGAACCCACTGTCCCACAAATACTTGGCTTCATAACTGTTGCCACCGCCCGGGATGAGCACCCGGAGGTTCTTGTTGGGCAGTTGATCGAAATAATCCCGCAAAGGGGGTGATACGGTTCCCATGTCCCATTCGGTTTCCCCGCGCTCATAGCGCGCATTCCAATAAGCTTTATCCAATTCAGCCATATCCATTTGGTTTGGAATTCGGACGTAAATCCAAGTAAATGTACTTCTTACACATCCGTTACGGGGGCAAATAAATAATTAATCGCTTAACACGATGAAAACATAATGTTAATATAAACAGATAATTCTTTTTTAAATATTATTTTTACCTCTTTGACACAAAAGCCCCGAGCGGGTATACCTCCAATTTTCGGGTAAACCTATGATCAACCGACGCCAACTGAAAAACCATATTGCGGCCGTATGCTGCTGCCTGACTATTTTCTGTTCGTTCACTGCCCGTGCACAACAAGCCTCGTTTTCCGCCGACGTCACCGCCGGCTGCGCACCACTGACGGTTTCCTTCAACAATACTTCCGACGCCGGCGCCACCTGGGACTGGGATTTCCAGCTGGGCGCCCATTCCACCAACCAGCACGCTTCCAAGGTGTTTACGGTGCCCGGCACCTATAACGTCCGGTTAACCGCCACCTACCCCGGCGGTACCCGAACGGCCACGCAGACCATCACCGTATACCAGAACCCCGTGCCCAGGTTCTCCGCCACACCACTGTCGGGCTGCACGCCCATGAACGTCCAGTTCACCGACGCCTCCACTCCCGGATCGGGCACCATCCGCTCCATCACCTGGGATTTCGGCGACGGCAACTCCGCTTCCGGGGCCAGTGTTTCCCATACCTTCAACGTCAACGGCGCCTTCTCCATCTCCACCATCGTGGAAAACAGCTTCGGCTGCAAGGAAGGCCTCACCCTGCCCCAATATATCCGCGTGGGCAGCACGCCCCAGATCGATTTCGTGTCGGACGTTCAGACTTCCTGCACCACGCCCCTCACCGTCAACTTCCGCAGCAGCGGGCCCGGCGGGCTCACCTACGCCTGGGATTTCGGGGACCCGGTTTCCGGTGCCGCCAACACATCCGCCGCCCAGCATCCCGCGCATACATACGCCAATGAAGGCAGCTACACCGTCACGCTCCGGGCACGCACGCCCGAAGGTTGCGAGAACACCGTCTCCAAAACGGCGTTCGTGGTGATCCAGCGCACGCGGACGGATTTTGTGGTAGACGGCACTGCCTGTATCGGCGCGCCTACCCGGTTCCGGAATACCACGTCGCCGAACCCCACCCTTTCCAGCTGGACTTTCCCGGACGGGAGCACTTCTTCCGGCAGGGACGCGTCTTTCAACTTCACGGCGCCCGGCACGTATAACGTGACGCTGACGTCGGGCAGGCCGGGCTGCCTGGAAACCGTGACCAAAGCGATCACCGTGCACCCAAGGCCCACGGCGGGTTTCACGGCAACGCCCAGGATCAGTTGCGCCGCGCCGTTCGATGTGCAGTTCACCTCCACGTCTACCGGCGCATCTACCTACCAGTGGACGTTCGGCGACGGCACCACCGGCACCGGCCCTTCCCCGCGGCATACCTACAACAACTTCGGCCAGTTCGACGTAACGCTCGATGTTTCCAACGCCGCAGGCTGTACCGACCGGCTTTCCATGAACGATTTCATCATCGCCGAGCGGCCGCAGGCGGTGATCGACGTGCCTGACCCCGAGGGCTGTATCCCCCACACCGCCGCATTCAGCGCCCGGTTGCTGACGGCCGGCGTCATCACCGGCTACCAGTGGGATTTCGGGGACCCGGCTTCCGGCGCCGCCAACACTTCCACTTCGCCCAATCCATCGCATACCTATACTAACGAAGGCGCCTATACGGTGCGCCTGGTGCTCATGGTGAACGGTACCTGCCGGGTAGATCTGCAAACTACCGCGCGGGCGGGCCGCATTCCCGTCGTGGAGTTCGACGCGAACCCGAAAGCGCCCTGTCAAAGCGACCCCGTGAGCTTCACCAACCTTTCCCAGCCCCGCGGCACGGAATGGGAATGGGTATTGCCGGAAGACGGCGGGATGATCCTGCGCACCGAAAACCCCGTGTACCGGTTCCGCAACCTCGGCCTGCACGATGTTACCCTCACCGTCAACAATTACGGTTGCCGCCGCACCCTCACCAAACCCGATTTCATCCGCATCCTCCCGCCCATCGCCAATTTCGGGATGAGCAATCCCTGTTCCGATAAAATGCGCGTAACGTTCACCGACCTTTCCGACTTCGGCCCCATTCCCGGAACGCCGCGGTTCTGGAAATGGGAATTCGGCGACGGGAATACATCCACCAACCCATCGCCCACACACGTTTACGCCACGCCCGGCACGTACAGCGTGAGGCTGGTCGTGACCGACGGGAATTGCGAATCGGAAATGACGCAGGTGGTAGACATCATCGATGAGCGGCCCGTGATCAGCGCCGCACCGGAAGTCTGCGCCGCCAATCCGCTCGTGTTCTCGCGCAGCAATGTGGACGAAAACAATATCGTTCGCTGGGAATGGAACTGGGGAGACGGGACGTATGCGCCCGTTGGTGGTAACAATATCGCCAAGGTTTTCTCGCAACCGGGGCGTTATAATGTAGTGCTGACCGTGACCGACCGCAATAACTGCGTGACTTCGTCTAACGTGCTCGACATCCAGGTGAACGGTTCCACGGCCAATTTCGCGGTGACGGGCAGGCGTTGTGAGGGCGATGAGCAGACATTCAACGACGCGTCCACTTCCTTCCACGGCAAAGCGATCGAAAGCTGGACCTGGAATTTCGGGGACGGGACGGCCGATGAAATCGTGACAACCAAACCCACTAATTACAAACACGCTTTCGCTTCCAGCGGCACTTTCAACGTGGTGCTCCAGGTGAAAGACGAAGCCGGCTGCCTGACTTCGATTTCACGGCCGGTGACCGTGCGCGACGTAGAAGCGGGGTTCCAGGCGCCTGCGCAGGTGGCCTGTAAGAATACCGGGTTCCAGTTCAGCAATACTTCCACCGGCACCAACCTTACCTATGCCTGGGATTTCGGGGACAATTCCTCCTCCACCGACCGGCATCCGCTGAAAACGTTTACCACTGCGGGTATTTACACCATAAAACTGACAGTGACGGACGATGAAGGATGTACGTCCACTGAAACCAAAAACCAGTTCATCACCGTTCCCGATCCGCAGGCGAAGTTCACCGTTCCCGGACAGGTGGCGCAATGCCCGCCGGCCCTCGTTTCGCCCGACAACCAAAGTACCGGATATGCACGCGCTGTATGGGAATTCGGGGACAACAGCCGCTCCAGCCTCGACGAGCCTGATCACGTGTACAATCTTCCCGGCAACTACACCATTACCCTGAACGTGTATTCCGCCGGCGATTGCGTGAGCACCACCACGCAGGATATCTTTATCGAAGGCCCCATCGGCACCAAGACCATCACCAATAAAATCGGTTGCGCACCGCATACCACCTCGTTCAGCGCCAGTTCGCCCAACACCACCAAATACACCTGGGACATGGACAACGGCACCGTGACCACCACCAGTACCAATACTTTCTCCTACGAATACACGCAGCCCGGCGTTTACTATCCCCGCGTGGTGCTGGAAGACGCGAAAGGCTGCAAGGTGCCCGCCCAGGGCCTGCCCGACAGCATCGTGGTAGACAAGGCCACGGCCGGTTTCACCATGAGCACGCTCGCAGCCTGCGACGAAGCCGATGTACTGTTCACCAACGCTTCCACATCCCTGTCTGCCGAACGCCATGGCGATGCCATGCAATACCGTTGGGATTTCGGGGTGGACGGAAGAACGGATGACGTAAGTACCGACGAGCACCCGCGTTTCGATTATACCGGCGCGGCCGATTACCGCATTAAACTCCTGACCGTCACCCGCTATGGTTGCGAGGATTCCGCTTTCCTGACGCTGAAGATCGACCCGAAACCGGAAGCCGCCATTGCCCCGGCCGGCCCCGTTTGCGTGAACGAGACCGTGCAGTTCTCCGGTTCCGAAAACCGCGGGCTGCCCGCCACCAGCTGGACGTGGACGGTAGATGGCCAGCCCGGCAACAGCCCTTCCCTTCCCCCGAACCTCGTTTACCGGCAGGCCGGCCCGCACGACGTCCGCCTCGTGATCCGGAATTCCGAAGGCACCTGTCCTGATACGGCGGAATTCAGACTGGTGGTGAACCCGTTGCCATCGCTCGCCGTAACGCCGCGCCAGGCGCTCGTTTGCGAAGGTCAATCCCTGCAAGTCATCAGCAACGGCGGCCCCGCGCAATACAGCTGGACGCCTTACAATATTTCCAGCGCCACGGCCGAAAACCCCGTGATCAGTCCGGTGGTGGACACCCTTTACCGCGTAACCGCCGTCAACCAGTTCGGCTGCCGCGCCATCGATTCCCTCCGCATCCGCGTATCGCATCCTTTCACGGTCAATGCGTCCAACGCCGAGATCTGCGAAGGCAAACAAACCCGACTTCGCGCCTCCGGGGCCGTCCGCTACCGCTGGATCCCGGCCGACGGACTGAACGACGCGGGCCTCCAGGACCCCGTGGCCACCCCGCAGGCCACCACGCAATACCGGGTAGTGGGTTATGGCAACGACGCCTGTTTTACCGATACCGCCCGCGTGACCGTAACCGTGCACCAACCGCCGGTGATCACCGTTCCGCAGACCCTCAACGTTCCCAGCGGCACCGTGATGCCCGCTCCAGTAACCGGCAGCCCGGATATCATCACCTGGGCCTGGTACCCCGAGAAATGGCTCAGCTGCTACGACTGCCCCCAGCCGGAAATGCAGACGCAGGGGCCGGTGACCTACCAGATCACCGCCACCAACGTGTATGGCTGCCAATCGACCGTTCTGCTGCCCGTAAAACTGTTCTGTTCCGGAAGTACCGCGTTCATTCCCAACACTTTCACACCGAATGGCGACGGTCAGAACGATATTTTTTATGTGCGCGGCCGTGGGGTGAGGACCATTAAATCGTTCCGGGTGTTCAACCGCTGGGGGCAGCTCGTGTTCGAACGGGCGAATTGCCAGTCGGACGACCCGGGATGCGGATGGGACGGGCGTTTCGCCGGACAGGCCCTTCCGCCGGACGTATTCGTTTACTATGCGGAGATCGTGTGCGACAGCGGGGAGCCCATGACCCTCAAAGGAAATGTGACCTTGCTGAGATAGGGGAAATGGAAAAAATATAATAAATTTGTATAATCCATAAACCTATACTTTCCCATATCCTGTGAAAAAATGAAAGCACCTGAGAAGAAAAACCTGATCCGATTGTTGTGGGCGTTGCTGGCTTTGCCGGCGGGCGCCTCGGCCCAGCAGGCCGGGTTTACCTATACGGTGGCGCCGGTGTCGCAATGCGCGCCGGCCACGGTGACGCTGAAAAATACCAGTACGGGCGGCGCGGCGTCGTACCTCTGGGATTTCGGCGACGGGAGAAGTTCCACGGAAACCGATCCCAAGGTGACCTTCAACACACCGGGCCCCGTTTCCATCAAGCTCACGGCATATTATACCGCGGCCACGGCTACGGCTACCGCCAATTTCACGATATATCCCATGCCCGTGGTGGCATTCAAGGTGGATAAGCAAAAGGCCTGCGGCACTTACACCGCCACTTTCACCGACGAAACGCCGGGCGCAACCGTCCGCACCTGGGATTTCGGGGATGGATCGGCGCCCGTGACCTCAAGCGCGCCCACTGTTCAGCATACTTTCAGCAAGATCGATACGTTCGATGTTTCCTTAACGGTGACCAATTCCACCGGCTGTACGCAGACTTTGCGGAAAGACGATTTCATCATGGTTTCTGCGCCGGTCATCACCATGAATTCCACCCCGCAGGAAGGCTGCCTCCCGTTCACGGCCGCGTTCAACGCTTCCGTGCAGGCGCCCGCCGGCGACCCGGTGGCCTCCTACAGCTGGGGCTTCGGCGACAATACCACGGCCAGTTCCACCACGCCCGTCATCACCCATCAATACACGACCGCCGGCGATTTTAACGTGACGCTGACCGTTACCACGCAGCAGGGCTGCGCCGTGATGCAGACGTTCCCGAAACAGGTAAAAACCGGCAGCAAACCGTCTAACGTAAGCTTCACCGTTTCCCGGCCAGACGATTGCGCCGGCACCATGGCCCGGTTGCTCGCCAGTGCGGTGGATGCGTCGCGGTACCGGTGGGATTTCGGGGACGGTTCCACCTACGAAGGGCCGGAAAACGATATCAACCACGCGTTTCGTGCAGCCGGCAACGTGACGGTCAGGATGAGCGCGGGAAACAACGGCTGCTATACGGACGCATCGCCGGTTACGGTAACGAATACCGGTCCTGTAGCGGATTTCAGGTATTCGAGGGATTGCGGGAGCGGGGGGATGACGTATACCTTCACGAACACGTCCACCGCTACTACCAGCGATACCTATGAATGGAATTTCGACGACAATTCTCCTTCCGTCAACACCATCCACCCCACCCATACCTTTTCCCAACCCGGCACCTACAACGTACGCCTCATTGTGCGGAATGCGGCCCAGACCTGCATGAGCACCATTTATCATACCATCCAGGTGTTTGCGGCAGATTACCATACCGGCGTGGGCTCCATTTGCCGCAACAGCCAGGTGCATTACGGCGTGGTGCAGGTGCCCCATGCCCTGGTGCGCCACTACGACTGGCGGTTCGGCGACGGCGAACGGATCGTGACTACGGATGTGGATATACGCAGGATGGTCAATACCAAAGGCGTATTCTCCGACACGCTCATCATCTTCTACAACGATGCCGCGCTTTGCCCGGACACGATCATCAAAAAAGATCATCTCACCGTCATGGCGCCCGAAGCGCGTTTCGCAACAGGGGCTTCCGCCTGCGCGGGGCAACCGGTGCAGTTCATCCAGCAATCCGTTCCCACGCCCAACATCCCGCTGATCGGCTGGAAATGGGAATTCGGGAATGTGGCTACGTCCGACAAATCCACGCCAGACAAGCCCACCTTCAATTCCAGCGGTAACTTCCCCGTGAAACTGGTGATCACCGACGCGCGGAACTGTGTGGATTCCATCACCCTCAACGTGGCCATCAATCCTACGCCTTTCCTCAACGTACAGGCATCCACCGCCAAAATCTGCGAAGGCGGTACTTCCAACCTCCAGGCCATTTCCAACGGCAACGTTACCTGGGAACCGGCGTGGCAGCTGAGTTGCAGTAATTGTCCCACCCCGGTGGCCTCCCCTACCGAAGACACATCCTACATCGCAACGGCCATCAATACCTTCGGCTGTATCGTGAAAGACACCCTTTCCCTGCGTGTAGTTCCGAAGATATTGCTCGCCGTGAGCCCCGATACCGCGATCTGCGCCGGCAGCAGCGCCCGCCTCCGCGCAAGCGGTGCCGCCTACTATGACTGGGCGCCGACGGTAACCGAAGGCGGCAACACGGCGATGCCCCTCATCACGCCCACCGTAACTACCACTTACACCGTAACGGCCGGCAACGATCCCGCCTGCCCCACCGAAACGCGGCAGGTGAAGGTGACGGTGAAACCCTCGCCCACCGTGAACGCCGGGCCAGACCAGGTGCTCGTGGCCGGTAATACCGTAGTGCTCGAAGCAACGTACAGCGCCGATGTGGTGCGCGGCGAATGGAAGCCCAACACCTGGATCGATTGCGCTACCTGTCCGCAAACCGTGGCCACACCGCGTTCCGGTATCGACTACGCGTATGAAGTGACGAATGGTGAGGGTTGCAAGAAGTCGGACGTGATGAATGTCCGCCTGATCTGCGACCAGGGCAACGTGTTCCTCCCCAGCGGGTTTTCGCCGAACAACGACGGGATGAACGACGATTTCTATCCCCGCGGCAAGGGCGTGCGGAGCATCAATTCTTTCCGGATTTACAGCAGGAGCGGCCAGGAAGTGTTCAGCAGGAGCAATTTCCAGATGAACGATCCGGCGGCGGGCTGGAAAGGCCTACAGAACGGGAAGCTCCTGGCGCCCGACGTCTACATCTGGCTGCTGGACGCGGTTTGCGACACCGGCGAGCGATTCACCCTAAAAGGAAATGTAACCTTATTACGATAATCACATGAAAACGCTGAAAAGCATGAAGAAATACTGGTTAAGCGGAATGCTCGCGTGTATCGGGCTGCCGTTGTGCGCGCAAGACATCCACCTGTCTCAGTTCATGGAAACGCCCATCCTCCGCAACCCCGCGCTGATCGGGCTTTTCAAGGGCGATGTGCGGTTCCAGGCCGTATACCGCAACCAGTGGAACAGCGTCACGATACCTTACCAGACCGGCACGCTCAGCGGGGAAATGAAATTCCCGGTCGGGCAGTATAACGACCACGTTACGGCCGGGGTACAAGCTTCGTTCGACAGGGCGGGCTCGTCCAACCTGCAATCCGTCCAGTTCCTGCCGGCGCTCAACTATCATAAATCCCTCAGCGAAGACAAGAGCAGCTTTTTGTCGGTGGGCTTCATGGGCGGTTACGTGCAGCGGCAGTTCAACCCCGCGCATCTCACGTTCAACAATCAATATACCGGCGGGCGCTTCGACCCCGCGGCGCCGACCGGCGAGGAAGGCCGCCTGAGCAAGATCGGTTACGGGTACTGGGACGCGGGCGTGGGGATGAGCTACAACGGCGTATTGGGCGAGGCTACCAACTGGTTCGTGGGCGCGGCGTATTACCATTTCAATAAACCGAAAGTGTCTTTTTACGACGACGATAAGGTGACGCTCGACCCGAAGCTGAGCTTCAACCTGGGCTTTACGGTGCCGGTGTCTGAACGGGTGCGGGTGATCGCGCATTACAACCAGGTGCACCAGGGGGCGTATTCCGAGTTCATCGGCGGTGCGTTTGTGGGGTACGGGTTGATGGACGACGGGCTGGAATCTGACCGGGGGATGTACGGTGGGCTGTTTTACCGCTGGAACGACGCTGTTGTGCCCATGTTCCGCCTCGATATGGGGGCCTGGGAGATCGGGGTGAGCTATGATGTGAATGTGAGCCGGCTGCGAACGGCCAGCCAGGCCATGGGAGGGTTCGAAGTGTCGATGGTTTTCAAGAATTTCCTAAATCGCTGGAATTCAACGCTTAACAGTGTAACCTGTCCGAGTTTTTAGGTTGCCAACGGACGGCGGCGGAAAAAATTGTTAAAAACGTTAAAATTTCAGAAAAAAGAGCAGAGAAATTGCACAATTTGGCAGACCGTTTGTTATCTTTATATAGCAACCAAACCGCAAATATTTGGGTAATATTTAAAAAAATTTATATCTTTGGGTACTATGTACAAAACCGTTACTCTCATCCTATTTACTTTCTTCTGCGCCCTGTCGTTACCGGCATGGTCCCAAAGCAAGTCTACCAATCCCTCTACATTCCCCGAGGGCGAGAATACGAGTAAGGTAGTGAAGGCTTATCCTAATCCCGCTACAACTAAGATTTATTTCGAAATTCAGCGTAATAACGATAAGGTTTACGAGATTATTGTATATAACTTCCTGGGCAAGAAGGTGGACCACCTGAAGAACCTTGCCAACCGCGCGCAACTTCCTTTGGACAATTATTACAGTGGTCTTTACATTTTCCAGTTGAGGGAAAAAGACGGGACACTGGTGGAATCGGGGAAGTTCAACGTCGTCAAATAACATTACGAGTAGGAATATTTAAGATATAAAAGGCTGACAGGATGCAAAAGCACTGTCGGCCTTTTTTCTTTCTCTTGCATGCCATGAAAAACGGCGCCCCCATGCCGGGAGCGCCGTTTTCTATTTTCGTTTTCTGTAACCGGGATTGTTATTGTACTTCCACGACGAGGAACTTCAGGTACGTCGTGTTTTCGATGTTCCAGAGGATGGGATGGTCTTGCGCCTGCGTCTGGAACGTAACCTGGCGGAGGCGTTTGCGCGCGTCTTTCGCTGCCATGTCGATCGTTTCGAGGAACATGGACGGGTCTACCAGGTTGGTGCAGCTCGCCGTTACCAGGAAGCCGCCCGGCTTCAGGAGCTTCATCCCGCGGAGGTTGATCTCCTTATATCCCGTGATCGCTTTCTGGATGTTTTCGCGGCTTTTGGTGAAGGCCGGCGGGTCGAGGATCACCACGTCGAACTTGCGATCTTCGCGGGTCCATTGTTTCAGCTGGTCGAACGCGTTCACCGCCTGGAATTTACAGATATCCTGCAGGCCGTTCAGCTCCGCGTTGCGACGGGCCGTGTTCACGGCGTGCTCGGAAATATCGAGCCCCAGCACGCTTTTGGCGCCATAATGCCCCGCGTGGCAGGAGAACGTGCCAGTGTAGCAGAACGCTTCGAGCACGTCTGCCCCTTTTACGATGTGCTGGATGGCGCGGCGGTTATCCTGCTGGTCGAGGAAATAACCGGTTTTTTGTCCACCCACGATATCCACATGGAATTTCAGGCCGTTTTCGTTGATGATGATATTGGTGTCGAACGGATCGCTGAGGAAGCCTTTCTTTTGTTCGAGGCCTTCGAGCTCACGCACGGGCACGTCGTTCCGTTCGTAGATGCCTTTGGGTTGGAAGATTTCGTGGAGGGCGTTCACGATGGCCGGTTTCCAGCGGTCGATGCCGAGGGCCATGGTCTGGAGCACGAAATAATCGTTGAACTTGTCGATGATGAGGGCCGGCATATCGTCTGCTTCGCCGAAGATGAGGCGGCAGTTTTCCACATACCCGAGCTTCTTGCGGTATTCCCAGGCTTTGCGGAGGCGGTGGAGGAAGAACCCTTCGTCGATGGTCTCGTTCCGGTCGCGGGTGAGCAGCCGCACGAGGATCTGGGATTGGGGGTTGATGTATCCCCGGCCTACGAAAATACCGTTATGCGTGAACACGTCCACGATATCGCCGGCGTTCACTTCCCCTTCGATCTGGCCCACTTCGTTGCCGAAAACCCAGGGGTGCCCCGTCAATACGCGGTTCGCTATCTTTTTCTTGAGAAATACCTTGGTCATTGTTTATTATTGGAGCGCAAAGGTACAAAATGCAGGGAATCCTTCCCGATCCTGCCAAATTGTCCAGAAACGGGCGCTTGGCAAAGTTATTGTCGAGGGGTAACTTGCAGACAATAAGTACGATTATGACAGAAAAAGACAAAGATATGCAGGCAAATGGGCAGGATCCCCGTGAAATGGACATCAATTCCGATGAAAACCAGGCCGGTTCCTCCCACTTGAACGATGCGCTGCCGGAAGAGGACGAGGCGGACAAGCTCCGTTCGGACCTCGACGAATTACGTAAAAAATATCTCCTGCTGAACGCAGATTTCGATAATTTCAGGAAGCGGAACGCCAAAGAACGGATCGAGCTGATCAACACTGCCAACAAAGAGGTGATCGTTGCCCTCCTCGACGTGCTCGATGATTCCGAAAGAGCCGCCAAACAGCTGGAAACATCGGGAGAAGCTACCGCTGTGAAAGAAGGCGTAATGCTGGTTTTCAACAAATTCCAGAACGTACTGCAATCCAAAGGCCTCAAACCCATGGAAGCCATGCACGAGGAATTCAACCCGGACCTTCACGAAGCCGTGACCGAAATCCCTGCCCCTACAGACGATCTGAAAGGCAAGGTGCTCGACGTACTGCAAAAAGGCTACTACCTCAACGATAAAATCATCCGCCATGCCCGCGTGGTAGTCGGAAAATGACGTTGTGACAGCAGTTTTGCCAGTCCATAGAATTTTCATAGCCTGTTCCATTGGAATGGGCTTTTCAAGTGTATAAACATGTCGACCAAGAGAGATTATTACGAAATATTAGGGGTTGCCAAAACCGCTTCCCAGGATGAGATCAAGAAATCGTACCGCAAGGTGGCGATGCAGTTCCATCCCGACCGGAACCCCGGCAATAAGGAAGCGGAAGAAAAATTCAAAGAGGCGGCGGAAGCATATGAAGTGCTCAGCGACCCCGACAAGCGCGCCCAATACGACCGCTTCGGCCATGCCGGCATGGGCAACCGCGGCGGCTTCGGCGGCAGCGGCCATATGAACATGGACGATATCTTCTCCAACTTCGGGGATATTTTCGGGGAAGACATCTTCGGCAGCTTTTTCGGCGGCGGCGGTCAACGTGGCGGCGGCGGTGGCGGACGCAGGCAGCGGGGCACCCGCGGCAGCAACCTCCGCGTGAAGATCAAACTGAACTTCGAAGAAATCGCCAAAGGCACCAATAAAAAGATCAAAGTCAAAAAACACGTCACCTGCAACACCTGCAACGGCCTCGGCGCGAAAGACAAAAACGCCTTCCAGTCGTGCACCACCTGCCATGGTTCCGGACAGGTACGTAAAGTGACCCAGACTTTCCTCGGCCAGATGCAGACCGTGACCACCTGCCCTACCTGTAACGGGGAAGGACAGATCATCACCAACAAATGCACCAGCTGTAAAGGCGAAGGCCGGCAATACGGCGAAGAAACCGTTTCGATCGACATTCCCGCCGGCGTCATGGAAGGCATGCAGCTGTCTATGAGCGGAAAAGGCAATGCCGGCGAACGCGGCGGCGCACCGGGCGACCTGCTTATTCTCGTGGAAGAAGAACCGCACCCGGAACTGCAGCGCGACGGCCTCAACGTCGCCTTCGACCTGCACATCTCCTTCCCCGACGCGGCTTTCGGCGTTCAGCTCGAAGTGCCGACCATCGACGGGAAGGCCAAGATCAAGGTTCCGCCGGGCACGCAGAGCGGTAAAATCTTCCGGCTCAAAGGCAAAGGGTTCCCTTCCGTCAACAGCTACGAAAAAGGCGATCAGCTCATCCAGGTGAATGTCTGGACACCGCAGACGCTGACAGCCGACGAAAAAGCCATGCTCGAAAAGATGCAGGAATCCGGCAACTTCAAGCCCAATCCCGAAAAATCCGAAAAAGGGTTCTTCGAGAAAGTGAAAGACATCTTCAGCTGATTTTTCAGTAAACGATATGGCAACAGCCGGAACGGACCTCGTTCCGGCTGTTGCTTTTTAAGCCGTTCGTTGGCGCATCCGGGAGGAAAATCGCATATTTGCACACGATTATGTCCGATAAGTACCAGATGTTCGAAAACCGGCTGGCCAAGGTATACAAGCACCTGGCCAAGACCGCCCGGCGGCAGGGGATCACCTGTTTCCGCCTTTACGACCGCGACCTGCCGGAATTCCCGCTCATCATCGAGCTGTATGAAGACAAGGTGTCTGTGGCCGAATACATCAGCTCGCATGGGATGGACGACGACGCGTACGACGCGTGGCTCGAACAGAGCGTGGTTGCTGTCGGGAAAGTGCTGGAAGTGCCGCGGGAAGACATTTTCCTCCGTACCCGCCAGCGCAAATCCGACCGGCAGAGCCAATACGAGAAAATCAGCATTGAAAAAGCGGAGATCAACGTAAAGGAAGACGGGCTGACGTTCAAAGTCAATCTTTCCGACTACCTCGATACCGGCCTCTTCCTCGACCATCGCATCACGCGGCATATGGTGCGGGAGGAATCGGCGGGCAAGCACGTCCTCAACCTGTTCTGCTACACCGGTTCGTTTTCCGTGTACGCCGCTGCCGGGGGCGCCGCTTCCGTTACATCGGCCGACCTGTCCAAAACCTATCTCAAATGGGCGGAAGACAATATGGAGCTCAACGGCATTTATGATCCTTCCAGACATCATTACGTGCATGCAGACGTGTTGCAATATCTCGACGAACTGAAGATCAATACGTTCGACCTGGTAGTGATGGACCCGCCCACGTTCTCGAACAGCAAGCGGATGAAGGATTTCCTCGACATCCAGCGCGACCACGTTTCGCTGATCAATAAAGTGCTCATGGCGATGAAGAAAGACGGCGTGCTGTATTTCAGCAACAACCTGCGCCGTTTCGAGCTGGACGAGCCCGCCATAGCAGCCAGTTCCATCAAGAATATCACGGCGCAAACCATTCCTTTCGATTTCCAGGGGAAGCTGCAACGGCATTGCTTCCGCATCACCAAATAACAGCATATGCTCACGGGCTTCGTTCTGATCTACCTGCTCATCACTATCCTGATCGGCCGCTGGGCGGCGCGGCGGGTGAAAAGCGCCGGCGACTTCATCGTGGCGGGCCGGAGCCTTCCGCTGGGCATCAGTACCTGCGTGATCTTCGCCACCTGGTTCGGCTCGGAAACGATGCTGGGCGCCACGAGCGAGTTTGCGCAGCATGGTTTGCTCGGGGTGATAGAAGACCCGTTCGGTGCGTCGTTGTGTTTATTGTTGGTGGGGTTGTTTTATGCGAGGAAACTGTACCGCGTCAATGTGCTGACGTTTTGCGATTACTTCCGGGTGCGTTTCGGGAAGAAGGCGGAGATCGTGTCGGCCCTGCTGATGATCCCCTCCTACTTCGGCTGGATCGCGGCGCAGATCGTGGCCATGGGGATCGTGATCAATACCGTGATGGGCGTTTCGCAGGAAACGGCCATGGTGGCCAGCGGGCTCATTGTTATGTGCTACACGTACATGGGCGGGATGTGGTCGGTTTCCGTCACGGATTTCATTCAAACCATCATGATCATCATCGGCATTCTCGTTATCACATTTTTGGTGGTGAATGAGGCGGGAGGCATCACGGCGGTGGTGGAACGCGCGCCTGCGGGCACTTTCCGCTTCTTCCCCGACCGCGACTGGCATAGCTGGCTGCACTACATGGCCGCGTGGTTCACGATCGGCCTGGGCTCCATTCCGCAGCAGGACGTATTTCAACGGTTGATGAGCTCCAAAAGCGAGCGTGTGGCGCAATACAGTTCGTACCTCGGTGCACTGATGTACCTGGTGATCGGTTCGCTGCCGCTGCTGATCGTGCTTTGCGCGAAACAGCTGTATCCCGGTCTTGGCGCAGCCGACCCTTCCACGATTTTGCCTGACATGGTGATGCAGCATGGCAATCTTTTCATACAGATCCTCTTCTTCGGCGCGCTGCTGTCTGCCATCATGAGCACCACCAGCGGCGCCATCCTCGCTCCTGCCACGGTGCTGGGCGAAAACCTCGTCAAACCGTTTTTCAAAGACATCAGCGATAAAAAGTTCCTGCTCATCATCCGGTTTTCGGTGGTGGTGGTTTCGCTCATTTCTATTGGAATGGCCTTCGCCAGCCAGGACATTTACGAGCTGGTGGCTTCGTCATCCGTGCTGAGCCTCGTTTCGCTGTTCGTGCCGCTTACGGCGGGGCTGTATTGGAAACGCGCCAACCAGGCCGGCGCCAATTTGTCGATTTTGCTCGGTACGGCCGGTTATATTTATTCGGAATGGATGGAAACCGCTACCCCGCCGCTTTTCGTGGGGTTATTGTGGAGCATCGGCGGGATGCTGGCGGGCTCGTTGTTCTGGAAATCCGCGCCGGAAGAGGTGACCGCCGCGTAATCGGCTACTTCAGCCACGGCGTATGTTTCTTCAGTTGTTTGATGAGTTTGAGGAATTCTCCGCGGTAACCGCCGGGATCGGGGCCCAGCGAGCGTTTCGCGATGCGTGTCACCATTTCTGCATTCCCGTTGCCGGCGTATTGCGATTTGCGGAGCAACATGCCGAAAAGCGCCACGGAAGCCGCGAACCGGCAGTCGTCGGGCGCTTCGTCGAAACTGGAGACGGAGGAATTGATCGTCTTTTCCAGCTGATATTGCCGCTCTTCCCCATCCGGCCGCCAGGTGAGCGAAACCGTTGCCAATGGCCCGTCTGATTCGGGGTTCGCGGGCTCTATCTCGTACATCGCCACCACGCAATGCCCCGACCCCACGATGCCGCCGGCCACCTTCAGGCTATCGCCGTTCTCTTCTTTCAGGATTTTATTTTCGTACCCCAACAGGCGGTAAGCCTTCACCCGCCGCGCGTCAAACGTAACCTGGGCGTGAACTTCACGGGCCACGGTGAACAGTGTGGAGCCGAATTCCCGGGCAAAAACCTTGTTCGCTTCCTCCAGGTCGTCGATATACGCAAAATTTCCGTTGCCTTTACTGGCGAGGGTTTCCAGCTTCGAATCCTTGTAATCCTTCATCCCGAAACCGAGGCAGGTCAGCAGTACGCCGCTTTCCTTCTGTTGTTCGATAAGGTCTTCCATATCCTGGTCGCTCGTTTGCCCGACGTTGAAATCCCCGTCTGTGGCCATGATGACGCGGTTGTTGCCGCCGGGGATGAAGTTTTCGCCGGCGATGTGGTACGCCATTTTGATGGCCGCTTCTCCTCCGGTGGCGCCGCCGGCGCTCAGGTAATCGATGGCATGGAGGATCTTTTCCTTCTGGTTGCCCGGCGTACAGGGCAACACGAGGCCGGGCGTGCCCGCATACGCCACGATGGCCACTTTATCCCGCGGCCTAAGATTATTGACCAGCACCCGGAAAGCCGCTTGCAGCAAAGGAAGTTTATTGGGCGTTCCCATGCTGCCGGAACAATCGATGAGGAACACGAGGTTACTGGAAGGCAGGCTGTCGGTTTCGATCTGCCGGGCCCGCACGGCCACCTGGAGCAGGTTGTGGCGCGGCTCCCAGGGGCAATCGGTATAATGGCTGTACATGGCGAACAGCGAATCTTTTCGCGGCAGCGGATAACTGTAATGGAAGTAGTTCAGCATTTCCTCGATCCGCACCGCATCCACCGGCACGGGCTGTTTCAGCCGCGCGAACCGGCGCATATTGCTGTAGGCGGCCCGGTCTACGTCCAGCGCGAAGTCGGACACGGCTTTTCGGCGGGTATCCACGAACTTGTTTTCGTATAGCCGGCCATAGGTTTCGTCGTAAAAGCTGGTGATGGTGACGCCGAGGCTTGTATAATTGGGGTTGGAGCTGGCGGCAAAGCGCGCACGGGCCTTGGCCGTGGCAATCTCGTTGCCGGCATCGGAATTTTTCTTTAGCGGACTGAGCTCAATAAGCATGCGGTCATGCTGAAGCGGCACGGATTTACTGACGTAACCGGGGTGCTCGAAAACCAGGTGGGTGCTGCCGTTGGGGACTTCTATCCTGAATAATCCGTATTGATTGGTCTGCACGGAAGCAGTGTCTGGCCAAACGGTGACCTTTACGCCCGATACCGGATCGTGCCGGATGCTATCCTGCACGGCGCCGGTCACCACTTTTCGCTGTTGCGCCACTCCGATCATGCTCCAGCTTGCGCAGAGGAACAACATGAGGAGCTTATACATCGAAATAATTTACATACACCGATATATAAATGTAAGCATTTCCTTGTTTCGACGGCCGCAGCGGCAAAAAATTACTCGGCCAGCTGGTAGATTTCGGGGAGATTCCGGCCCAGGCCATCGTAATCGAGGCCATAGCCGAGGAGGAATTTGTTGGGAACGGAGAAGCCGAGATAATCGATCTTGACGGGATGCGTGAGGGCCTCGGGCTTGGTGAGCAGCGACGCCACCATGAGCCTTTCCGGCTGCTGGTGCTCCAGCTGCGGAAGGAACTGGCTCAGCGTTTTGCCCGTGTCCACGATATCCTCGAGGATCACTACGGTGCGACCGAAAAGGTCTTCGTCGAGCCCGATGGCGGTGATGACGTTGCCGGTGGATTTGGTGCCTTTGTAAGACGCCAGTTTGATGAAGGAGATTTCCGCTTCGATGTGCAGATATTTGAACATATCGGCGGCGAACATGAACGATCCGTTGAGGATGGCGATAAAAAGCGGTCTTTTCCCTTCGAGATCGAGGCTGATCTGCTGCGCCATTTCTTTGATCCGCGCCTGCAGTTTCTCTTCAGTGATATAGGGGACGAACTTCTTATCATGTACCTGGATCATCGTATGTATTCGGTTTAGCGGTTATTTTTTCACGATCAGCTGCTGACCGATCTTGATGGCATTGTCTTGCAGGTTGTTCCATTGCTGCAGTTGCGCCACGGTGCAGCCGTATTGGCGGGAGATGCTGTACAGCGTTTCCTTTTCGCCGACGGTGTGCGTTTGTTCGCGGGAGGAGGTTTGCGCTCCTGCTTTCTTGAGGTCTTCGATCATGCCGGGGGGCAGGGCCGACGGGGCTTTTTCCGGTGCGGGCGGTGGCGGGGCCGGCCGGTTTTCCGCAACGGGCGCCTGAGCCGAGGCTTTCTCGATTTCCTTTTTGATATCCTGGATGATCTCGCGGGGCTTCAGGTCTTCGTGCTCATCCACTTTCGCGACGGAATTGCTGCCGAGGCGCGGTTTGGCGGATGCATAGCCGTCCAGCGCGATGCGTTCTCCTGCCGCGGGCTGCTCGCCTTCCTGGAGCTTGTTGCGGCGGCGCACCCAACGGAGCTGCACGCCTTCCGCCTGGGCAATGTCGTGGAGGCTTTCTCCGGCAGCCACAATGTGGAAGTCGTTGGAGCCGCGCTTGCTTTTGCTTTGCAGGAAGATGACCATGTCTTTTTCCAGGGGCACGTCGGCCGCGAGGTCGTTATATTTCAGCAAAGAACTGAGGCGGATGTTCCGGGCGGAAGCCACCTGGATCAGCGCCGTTCCTTTTTTAACAAAGATGGCTTTGCGATTGTTGATGCGGAACTCGCCGGTTTCGGGATACTTCTTCGCGGGCGCGGCGGCCGTCACCACCGGGCGGGAGGCCGTCGAAGGCTGCGCGGGTGTGTAGGAGCCGGGGTCTCCGGCAAAAACGTCGCCGGTCCTGATCTCGCCCTTGCCCATCGCGATATCCGTGTATTGCTGGAGCTGGTAGGTTTCGATGATCTGGATAAGCTGCTGCGGATAGGTGCGGCTGGTGGCATAACCTGCCGTTTTCAAGCCGTAAGCCCAGGCTTTATAATCGTTCGGGTTGAGATCGAACAGGAATTTGTAGCGGGGATTGTTGCGGAGGAACTCCGAATGGTCTTTCCAGGATTCCTGCGGCGAACCGTATTTGCGGAAGCATTCGCCGCGGGCGTCGTCGTCGTACGACACGCTGGGGCCGGTCCAGTTATTTTTGCATTTGATGCCGAAGTGGTTGTTGCTGTTGAGGCAGAGCCATCCGTTGCCGGATTGCGTTTCCAGGATGCCCTGTGCGAGTTTGATGGCTGCGGGAACGCCGGACCGGCGCATTTCCTCCATCGCGATCAGCTTGTACGTGTCGATGTACTGTTGGGTGCTGATGGTTTGGGCAAAGCTTTTTATGGCTCCGCCAAGCAGCAAACAGATGGCCAGGCAGTATGACTTCACTTGCATTATATGTCGAATTTAATGGGTCGAATTATTTTTTGCGGATGAGGAGTACCCCATCGCGCAGGGTGAGCAGCAGCGTTTCGGCGCGCTCGTCTGCCACAGCCTTTTCCACGAAGCGGACCATGGCTTTGGCGTTGTTGCTTTGTTCGGTTTCCGGCAATACCACTTCTCCGTGATACAGCACATTGTCGGCCAGCATGAACCCTCCGGGCCGAAGCTTCTCCCACACCATATCGTAATACCCGATATACCCGGCCTTGTCTGCATCGATGAAAACAAGGTCGAACGTTTCGTTGAGTTGCGGGATGATGCCGGCGGCTTTGCCGATGTGCTGGGTGATTTTCGCGGTAAGACCGGCTTCCGCGATGTAGCGCGCCGCCATGTCTTCCAGCTCTTCATTTACATCGATGGTATGCAGCATGCCGTCGTCTGTGAGGCCCTGGGCAAGGCATATCGCCGAATACCCCGTGTAGGTGCCGATCTCCAGGATGCGGCGCGGCCGGAGCATGTGGCTCACCATCGACAAAAAAACACCCTGCACGTGCCCGCTCAACATATGCGGCTGGTCCACTTTCAGGTAGGTTTCCCTGTGGAGGCGATATAACAGGTCCGCTTCCGGACTGGTATACTTCTCTGCAAACGCCTGAATGTCCCCGGGTATTACCTCCATGCCTGATTTTTTTGCAAACCTAAGCAATTATCAAGTAAATGCGATATATGTGAAGGATTGAAAATAAATCGAGCCTGATAGTAATACCAGGCTCTTTACCCCATGTTAACCATTAAAGACACAACTATTGACCATATACTAATGCGTTTAATGGTCCATTTAGGCTGTGACTTTATAAATATATATGCAATTCCAACATCATTCATGAATATATTTCATGTGTATATAACATAAAATTAATCTAAAAATTGGGGCGCAGTTTGTTGGATGCGTAGAACTCGCGGAAGTAGTCCACCACCTCGTCTGCCGTGTCGAACACCTTCAGCAGGTTGAGGTCTTCGGGGTGGATATTGCTTTCTTTTTTCATCATTACCGTGTCGATCCAGTCGAGCAGGCCGCCCCAATATTCGCTTCCCACGAGCACGAGCGGCGTTTCGGTCATTTTTTTCGTTTGGATGAGGGTGGCCACTTCGAAGAATTCGTCCATGGTGCCGAAGCCGCCGGGCATCATGACGAAGCCCTGGGAATATTTCGTGAACATGACTTTGCGCACGAAGAAGTAATCGAAGTTGAGGCTTTTATCGCGGTCGAGGAAAGGGTTGGCGTATTGTTCGTGCGGCAGCTCGATGTTGAGGCCCACGCTCGTTCCGTTTGCCAGTTGCGCGCCTTTGTTGGCCGCTTCCATGATCCCGGGGCCACCGCCGGAAATGATGCCGAACCCGTCTTCCGCCAATCTCCGCGCGATCTCGCAGGCCAGTTCGTAGTAAGGGTTTCCGGAACGCGTTCTCGCCGAGCCGAAGATGGAAATACAGGGGCCTATTTTGGCGAGGGCTTCGAACCCTTCCACGAATTCAGCCATAATTTTGAATATCTGCCAGCTGGAATGCGCTTTCGTTTCCGTCCAATCGCGCATCTTCAAATTCTTTAACGTATCATTCATCTGCTATTCATTTTGTTATTGTAATCTACACTTTTTTACTGCAGTGCGGGCAGGACGTTCTTTTTGCGGGAGAACAGCCATAATCCAATATACGTAAACAGGCCGTTCACGATGAGCAATTCATTGCCGAATTTATACCCGCCCATCCATTGTTCCGAATATTGTTTGAGGATAAAGCACAGCAACGGGGAAACGAGGCAAACGATGAGGGAACCGTAATCGAGGATGGGCCGCTTGTTCAGGATCCCGAACGCGAAAAGCCCCAGCATCGGCCCGTATGTAATGGTAGCGAGGAACAGCACGGTATCGATGATCGCATCGTTGTTGAACTCGCGGAACAACAGGATGGTGCCCAGCAAAGCTACGGCGCAACCCACGTGGATCGCGTTCTTGATGCGCTTGCGACGCGCGTCGATCCCGTCTGTCGGATATCCCAGGATGTCGATGTAAAAAGAAGTGGTGAGCGTGGTCAGCACACTGTCTGCGCTGGAGAACGTAGCCGCCGTGAGGCCCACAATGAAGATCACCGAAGCGAAAGTGCCCAGGTGTTGCAGCGCCAGCAGGGGAAACACCTGGTCGGTAGCCGGGCCACCCTTCGCCGTCAGCGGCATCGGGATGTTATTGGCATGTAAATATTGATAGAGTAATATCCCCAGGCTCAGGAAAAACACATTCACGACGAGCTGCATGATGCTGAAAGAATAAATGTTCTTCTGCGCCTCCTTCAGCGAGCGGCAACTCAGGTTCTTCTGCATCATATTCTGATCGAGCCCCGTCATGGTTACCGCGATCATCATCCCGCCGAAAAATTCCTTCGGGAAGAAATTCCCCGCTTTCCAATCCCAGAAGAACGTTTTGGAATGCGGACTGCTGGCGACGTTGGAGACCAAATCCCCCAGCCCCCAGTTCAGATCGCGGCAGATCACCACGATGGTCAGCACCACGGCCAGGAGCAGGAAAATGGATTGCATGGCGTCTGTCCACACGAGGGTTTTAATACCACCGCGATAAGTATATACCAGCATCAGCGCGATCATGATGGAAACCGACAGCGCGAACGGTATCCCGTAATAATCGAACACGAACAGCTGCAACACGCCCGCCACGAGGAAGAGCCGTGCCGCCGCGCCCACGAGGCGCGACAGGATAAAGAACATCGCCCCCGTTTTCTGCGTCACCGGCCCGAACCGCTGTTGCAGATACGTGTAGATCGAAGTGAGGTTCCGGTTATAATACAACGGCAACAGCACCGTGGCGATCACGACGTAGCCGAGAATATATCCCAAAATCGTTTGCAGGTAAGAGAAGGAAGCTACTTCCACCTTGCCCGGTACGGAAATGAAAGTGACGCCCGACAGGGAATCGCTGATCATCCCGATGGCCACGAGGTACCATACGGAGTTCCGGTTCCCGATGAAATACGACTGCTCGTCGACCTTCCGGGTAGTGAGGTAAGACACCAACAGTAACAGGATAAAATAGCAGGCGATGAAAAGGACAAAAATCCCCGGTGATATTGGCGACATTACGTGAGTATAGTTTAAACCCAATAAAAATAGGGATTTCCGCATAAAAACGCATAAAAACGCATAAAAAAAGGCCGGCTGGAAAGCAGGCCCTGTAGCATATCACAAATACGGGAAATTATTCCACGGCGGTCACGTCGCGCGCGAGGCCGAAAGACAGTGTCATGCCGGCTCCTCCCATCCCGTTCACGATAGTGACGCCGGGTTCGGGGTGCAAGACGAGATCATGGCCGCCGTTGGTCAGTTTCGGATATATGCCGTGCCAACGCTCCTGGATGCCCATGGTTGGCGCCTGGAGGAAGGTATTGATGAATTGAAGGATGAGGTCGTTGATGTGCTCCTTGTCGAAAGGGTCTACCGCCAGGCCGTATTCGTGGGAGTCTCCCAGCGAAAGCTCCCCTGCCCCGTTCTGCGTTACCATGAGATGGATGCCGTATTTTACGTATTCCGGCAAAGTAGCGTCCACACGCTGTTTCACGGCTTTGAGGCCGGGGCAGTGGGCGAAAGACGCGTAGTGCAGCATCGACATGCCCGTTACCAGCGTGGGGCCCAGTTGCCAGCCATCGGGCTGGGGAACGGTGCGCATCATCTGGAGCTTGCAACGCGTAAGAGGCGACGCAGCGAAGATGTCGGGATACAGGGTCTCGAAGTCGTACCCCGTGCAGACGTACACCTTATCCACCTTCCACTTTTCGTTTTTCGTTTCGATATGCGGCAGCTGGATACCGTTGACGGCGGTGCCGAACCGGAAAGTGACGCCATGTTCGCTTTCGAGCCAGGCGGCGAGGCGGGCGCTCGCTTCGCGGGGGTCTACGGTGATTTCGAGGGGGCTCCAGAGCGCGGCTTTCAGGCCCTCGGGCCGGAAAGCCCTGCTGCGGCCCGTTGCGGCTTCGGGCGTGAGGATTTCGACGTCGCGGCTGGAGGTGGACACGAATTCTTCGAGCACGCCGGCTTCGTCGGCATGATAGGCCAGCAACAGCGAACCGGACTCCTCGGCAGGGAGGCCCGTTTCCCGCGCCAGTTGTTGCCAGATGCCGCGGCCGTAAAGCGCACGGTCGTAAATGTAGCCGTCTTGCTGCCCCAGCGTCCAGACGTTACCGAAATTGCGGTACGAAGCGCCCAGCGCACGGGGGCTCCGCTCGAAAACGACCACTTTCCGGCCTTTCAAAGCCAGGTGGTACGCTGTGGCCAGGCCTACGATGCCTGCGCCGATGACTGCTGTATCTGCTTGCTGGTACATGCAACAAATATAGCAGTATTTGTAAATAAATGTTTAGTGATTCTTAACCCTTAACAGAGAATTAAAACCCGAAGTTCCCGCCGACGGAAAACACGGGGCGGTTGCGGTAAGGGGAATGATTATCCTGCAGCACATCGTACAGCAGCATGATCACCAGGGCGGAATTGCCGCCGATGGGTTGGGCATAGCCGCCGCCGAGGAGAAGGCTGGGCGCGGTGAACTTGTCTTTCACGGTATGCGGGGGATCATCGAAATACCTGCGTTTGAGGGACAGGGAGTTGAACTCTGGCTGGGCGTGAACGAACAGCATTTCCAGCGGGTAATACCTGCCCCAGATGCCGCCGCCGAGGATGGACGTATTGTCTTTAAAGTTATCGTAGCGGTATTTCTCCCAGGTGAATTGTGCGTTGATACTGATCCCCCCGGCGAATTTCGGGCTGAAGCGATACCCGATCATGGGCGACAGGTTCAGCAGCGAATAATCGCCGAAGGCGAAACCGAAGTTGCCGCCCGCCATCATCTTGGAACGGTCGAACCCGCGGGAAGTATCCACGCGGTAGGGGTTTTGCGCGAAAGCGAACTGTAAGGAAAGCAGGAATGCTGCAAAAAGGTAAATCCTTTTCATGTGCACCGGTTTAATACACGGCTAAATTATCGGTTTTTTCCCGACGGCCGTTCAACATTAACTTTTTCTTTATCAGAAAGATGGGCAAAGCGTATACCGCTTGGCGTGAGAGAAACTCCGGTTGGGGTACAGGCCCAGGTACAGCAGGCTCACTTCGTATGCCCCTTGCCGTTTGTTGGCCGCCGAAAGCGCACTGGTGGTCACGTCATAGTTGAACATCAACCTGAAATTCGCCACCTGGTAGCCAACCAGCAGCGCCGCAGCGTCTTTCAGCCGGTAATAAGCCCCACCGAAAAGCTGCTGGTTGCCATCACCGGAAAGGTTATAGGCCGCATAGGCGCCGAGCATCGTTTCGCTGACGTTCGCCTGCCGCGCATAATACGCGCCCGGGTTGAGGATCACTTTATCGCTCATCTTGAGGCTCGCGTTAAAAAAGCCGATATACCTGCGTTCGATCTGGTTGTTGCCGTCGTAAAAGGATTCGCGGGGCGTGTTGACGTGGTGCACGGAAAATCCGCCGTTCACATATACCAGCTCATTGGGGAAGAACGCATAGTTCATCCCCACCTGCAGGTCCAGATAGCCCACGGAAGCCTGCGTGAAAGGTTCTCCGGAAAACATCTGCGAATCGAAGAACTGTCCGTTCCATTGCGACCCGAACGTCAGTTTGCTCAAATCCACCCGCTTGTCCGCATATCCTACGTTAAAACCGGCAGACAGCAGGCTGCTTTGCCCGAGGAGCTGGTGATAGGCTACAGACCCGTACGCTTTGGTACTGGCCAGGTTGCCGCTGCCCGCCACATCGCGGAGGATCATGCCGCCCAGGCCCACCCAGCCATACGTGAGCCGGTCGCGGAAGAGCTGGAAATCGCCGAAAACCGACATGGTTTTGTATGGCACGGGGATCGTTGCCCACTGGTTGCGGTAATTGACGCCGATACGATAGTTGCCGTCCGGGATAAACCCGGTATTGGCGGGGTTGGTAGACAAGGGCGAATTGAAGAACTGCGAAAAATGCAGGTCTTGCGCAACGGCCGGGAAAGCCGCCCCGAGGCAACAAACGAATAATATATGGTATACAGCTTTTCTCATAGCCCGCTATCTTAACAAAGTTACGTTTCCTGTTTTGGTGATCTTGTTCCCGTCCGTAAATTCGATGTTCAATACAAACGCATAGGCATCCATCGGCTGCACCGTTCCGTTGAAACGGCCATCCCATCCCAGTTTCTGATCGTTCGACTGGAACATGAGCTGCCCCCAGCGGTTGAAGACTTTCATGTCGTACCGCAAAATACCGAACCCTTTGATCTCCCACTTGTCATTAATGCCATCGCCGTTCGGGGAGAAGGCGGTGGGCACGTCGTACAGCGGATTCACGATCGCCGACACTTCCTGGCAAACGGAATCTTCACAACCGAATTCCGTATAGGCCGTCAGGCAAACTTCATACACACCGGAACGGAGGTACTGGTGCGTGGGGTTCGGATCGGTAGAGGAATTGCCGTCCCCGAAATCCCAGCGGTACCGCACGGCATTGCGCGATTCGTTGGTAAAAGTGGTCGGCGTATTCTCGATAGGCTTGGTAGGCAGGAAGGAATAGGCGGCGGTAGGACCGGGCAACACGGTAATGAAACCGGTCGTATCGTCTTGCAGGTTGCAGGTATTGGGATCGAACGCGCGGAGGCGGACCGGGTACCGGCCGGGTGTAGTATAAGTATGTGTGGGGTAGATTTCGTTGGAAATCGGGCTTCCGTCCCCGAAATCCCACTCAAACGTAACACCGCCTTTCGAGATATTGTCGAAATGCGCGGTGAACGGCGCGCAGGAGCTGTCCTGCACATTGAAAAGCGCCACCACATTGGCCGCCACACGCAACTGTATCGCCCTTTCATCCGGCGCGTTGCAATAATTCGTATCTACCAGCCGCAGTCGAACGGTATATAAACCTTCTTGCGCATACCGGTGCGTTTGCGGCTGCAGGCCGGCCCTCACCAGCGGCGTATTGTCCCCGAAATCCCACACGAAAGACGTATCGGTAAACGGCTTGCCCGGAGGTGCCGTAGACGTATTGGTAAACAGGTATTCCAGCGCCGTGCAGGGCGGCTGGCGCTGCTCCGTAAAGTTCACGGTTGCCTGGTCGTTGCGGACCCGCAGCGGCAGGTACGCCGTATCGTACACGTTACAGCTCGCCGGATCGTATTTCACCAGCATGACGTTGTAGTCGCCGATGTTGTTGTAGCGGTGCTGCATCGTAGGACTGGTATTCCTGATCTCGGGTGTCCCGTCCCCGAAATTCCAGATCCAGGCCGTGGCGTTTACGTTAGTGGTGTCGATAAAGGTAATATCGGCCGGGGCGCAATAGTTCCGTTTCCGCTCCTGCGTGGTGAACCCTGCGCGCACACCATCGAGGTTGAACGCGATCTTGAGGGAACCGAGGTTACAGAGATCGGTCATACCGGTATAATACGAGCCCGGCGTACTGGGGAAACGCGTTCTCCGCGGCAGATCGAGCTGGCAGGATGCGCAAATGGCCTGGTAGATGACGCCGTTGCGGTCGAACCGGCTGGTGCCCCCGTCTACGTGCTCCGCCAGCCCGTTCCCTCCGAAATAGGTTCCGTATAAAATGCCGAGCGCGTCGCGCTTCATCACGAAGAAATAAAAATCGTCCCCGTCCGTGCGCGACTGCCGCGCGTCTGGCGTAATCGGCAGGCCGCGGGTATTGGAGGCGTTGAACCCTCCGTTCAGCCGTCCACCCCAACCCGATACGTATACGTTTTCGCAACGGTCAACCAGGAAGGCCACGGGAGAAATGCTGGGCGTGGGGCCTGCCTTTCCGAAAGTGGTGGAATAAATGATATCCGAAAGGTTGGGCCGGAGCTTGGTGATGAACTGTCGGGAATTGTCGTTATAAAAAGTAGGCGTACCGGCTGGCTGTTTGATTGGCCAGTTGCCTTCGGTAGTGCCCATCACGTAGACGTTGCTGTTTCTGTCCAGCTGAATGCCGTATACCTGGTCGGCCTTCCCGTTGTCCGAACCCATGAAGGTGGATGCGATGATGTTCCTGCCGTCAGAAGATAACTCGGTAATATATCCATCGCAGGAGCCGCCGCGGTAGGAATTGAACACCCCGTTCCGCGTGGGGAAGTTATTGCTGGCGGTGCCGCCTGCCACGTACACGGAATTGGAGCCGTTGACGGCAAGCACATAGGCCGCGTCTTCCTGGCTGCCGCCGAGGAACGTGGCCCAGATCACGGCATTACAGTTGGGGTTGATCTTGATGACCACCGCATCCTGCCTGCCACCGCCGTAAGTGCCCTGGACCACGCCTGCCGTCGCCAGGAAATCCTGGGACTGGGTAGATCCGGCAATATAAATGTTCCCGTTCCCATCGAGCACCACTTCGCTGCGGGCGTCGTCGCCGTAATTGCGGAGCAGCCCGTCGATACCGGAAACTTTATTGGCCTGCATATTGGCGCCGTCCGTCCCCGTTCCGCCGATGCGGATGGAGCCGATGATGGCGGTACCGTTGGCGTTGAGCTTGGTCACCACGATATCGTGACCGCCACCGGGGCCGTGGGTATTGGGCGCGGGATAGCTGCCCCCGGAGTTGCTGCGGCCGGAGATCACGAGGTTGCCGGCGCCGTCCGCGAACAGGGAATGCGGCTGGTCTTCCCCGCCGCCGCCGATATAGGTGCTGTAAAGAATCCTGCTGCCGGCGGGGTTGAATTTCGTGATGCCGATATCGTATTTGCCGCCGTTGAAAGCATCGTCTACCGCCCCGGGAGAAACCGGGTAACCGGGCCCGAATACGATGCCGCCGCCGTAAAAGTTGCCGGCATCGTCATAAGTGGCGGTGAAGCCCCAGTTATCTGCCCGCGAACCGGTCAGCGTGGCGAACACGACCACGGGGTCTATCACCAACGGATATTGCGGATCGTACCGGCCGGATACGCTGAAGCTCAGTTCGTTGCCTTTCAGCTTGTATTGAACGTTTACTTTTTTGCGTTGATTGTCGATGAGCTGGTAGGCGTAAGGCTGCAGCTCCATGATTTCACCTACCGAGGTCTGGATATGCAGATTCCCTTTTTTCAGGGCGAGGGCTTGTGCGCCGGTATATTGCATCCGGATGGCGGAGGGGTCTCCGCCGGGGCGCACGATGAGGTCGTATTTCAGTTGACCGCTTTCGGAATAGACCTGCATATCGATGTTGCGGTAAAGGTTTTCGTAACCTACTGTCGTATACGAAGAAAGGCCGGATTTCCAGCGCGAGGGGTCGTTACCGATAAAATAGTTGATATTCTCCTGGGAAGGTTTGGATGGGGAGATGACCGGGTCGGGGTTGGCGTTGAGGAAGGTGATATCATATACATGCCCCCTCACTTTCCCGGGAACATATCCGCCGCCTCCGCCACCAACGGCACCATTGCCGGTTCCGGGCTGTTGCGCTCCGGCGGAGCGGGTGCCGAATTTGCCGCCGTCGGGATTATAAGTGGTATCTCCGCTGCGGGGGTGGCCATGGTTGGCTTCTACCATCCGCTGCATGTCTTCCGGGTTGTAGAACAACATCCGGATGGCGTTCTTTCTCAGGAAGATATTACCGCCACCGAGGTTGGCGCGGTAGACGAAGGCGCCGTCCCACTGCCCTTTATTCTCAATGAATTCGATCGCGGAACGCATGGCACTGTGGTCGTGCGCCGCTTCCTGAGACCATGCTTTCCCGGCGATCAACACCAGTATTCCGATCTGTAGCAGGCTGAAAATTCTGATAGGGCGAGTAGATTTCAAGACGGTATATATTTTTTAAAGATGGTCCCTTAAAACTAGTATACTTTAATTAACGGACGGGAGCAGTAAAATGTTACGGTCCGGGATTTGGTTGGCGACCGGCAGTGGACGGTCCACAATTAGGTATCAGGCGGGCTCAACATGCAAAACAAACCATCCCTGCCGGTCATTCCATGATGAACAACGCAAAAGCCGTCAGGATATTTTACTCCATGCCGATTTTGACCGTTGGGTGGCGAGAAAATCGTGTAACGGCGCGTTTTCCGGGAGGGTAAGATCGGGATCGTCTGACAGGATTTTTTCCGCTACTTCGCGCGCCGCGGCCAGTATCGCCCGGTCCTGGACGATGTCGGCCAGCTTGAGGTCGAGCAGGCCGCTCTGCCGGGTACCCTCGATATCGCCGGGCCCCCTCAGTTCCATGTCTTTCTCGGAAATAACGAACCCGTCGTTCGTCTGCACCATCACCTTCACCCGCTCCTGCGAATCCTTGCCGATCTTGTTGCCTGTCATCAAAATGCAGTAACTCTGTTCCGCCCCGCGCCCTACGCGCCCCCTCAGCTGGTGCAACTGCGACAGCCCGAAACGCTCCGTGCTTTCGATCACCATCACCGAGGCATTGGGCACGTTCACCCCCACCTCGATCACCGTGGTGGCCACCATGATCTGGGTGTCGTTCGTCACGAAACGATGCATATTCGCTTCCTTCTGGTCTTGCGGCTGCTTGCCGTGGACCATGCTGATGTAATATTTCGGTTCCGGGAAAAAGGCTTTCACTTCCTCATATCCCTTCGTCAGGTTTTCGAAATCCAGGCTGGCCGATTCTTCGATAAGCGGGTACACGATATACGCCTGCCGCCCCTTCCTCACTTCCTCCTTGATGAAATCCATCACCTGCGGGCGTTGATATTCAGTCCGGTGCACGGTGGTGATGGGCTTTCTGCCCGGCGGCATTTCGTCGATCACCGACACGTCGAGGTCGCCGTAGACAGTCATGGCCAGCGTCCGCGGAATGGGCGTGGCGGTCATGACGAGGATGTGCGGCGGCGTGTCGCTTTTTTCCCATAGCCTTGCCCGTTGCGCCACGCCAAAACGGTGCTGCTCGTCCACGATGGCCATGCCCAGCTTCTTGAAAACCACTTCTTTTTCCAGCAGGGCGTGGGTGCCGATGAGGATGTGGATATTCCCTTCCGCCGCGGCGGCGAGGATTTCCTTCCGAGCCTTGCCCTTGATGTTGCCGGTCAGCAGCGCAACGTTGACGGGCATATCTTTCAGGAGCTCGGAAATGCCTTTGAAGTGCTGCTGCGCGAGGATTTCGGTGGGCGCCATGAGGCATCCCTGGAAACCGTTGTCTATCGCAATGAGCAGCGACAGCAGCGCCACCATCGTTTTGCCGCTGCCTACGTCTCCCTGCACGAGCCGGTTCATCTGGTGGCCGGTGGTGGTATCTTTCCGGATTTCCTTCAGCACGCGTTTTTGCGCGCCCGTCAGCGGGAAAGGCAGGTATTGATTGTAGAAAGTATTGAAAACATCGCCCACGGCGTTGAAAACGAAGCCATGGGAATTTTTATGCCGGCGGATTTTGAGCCGGAGGATGCGGACCTGCGCCACAAAAAGCTCTTCGAACTTCAGCCGGCGCTGCGCCTGCCGGGCCTCTTCCTCGCTGGCGGGGAGATGTATCTTGAAATAAGCCTGCGCGCGCGGCATGAGCCGGTACAGCTGCAAAACGGGCGCGGGAATGTTTTCGCGGATTTCGGACAGGGAAAGCTGCTCGAGCAGGTTGTGGGTCAGCTTACCGATGGCTTTGGCGGTGAGCCCCCTGGTCTTGAGTTTCTCCGTGGTGTAATAAACGGGCTCCAGCGTCTGCTTCCCGTCTGCCGTAGCCTCGGTCACCAATTCCATGTCGGGATGGGAAATCTGCAGCTTGCCGTTGAACTGCGACATGCGGCCATATACGAGGTACTGCACGTTTTCGCGGAGCGATTTCTCCATCCACTGCCATCCCTGGAACCAGACCAGTTCCATGCGGCTGGTTTCGTCCTGGAAAGTGGCCACGAGCCGCTTGGCGCGCTTCTCCCCCACTACTTCCATATGCGTGATGCGCCCGCGGATCTGGACGAATTCTTCCATCCCGCTGAGCTCGCGGATCTTGTCGATACGGGTGCGGTCGATGTACCGGAACGGGAAATATTCGAGCAGGTCGCGGAAGGTGTGGATATTGATTTCCTTGCGCAGCAGCTCTCCCCGCTGGGGGCCGACGCCCTTCAGGTATTCGATCGGATTGTTCAATATGGATGCGATGAAACTCACGGCTGATTCGAAGGTACGAAGTACGGCAATTTAAGAGGAAAAGGCAAACGGTCCGTGTCATGAAAAAGCCCGGAAGCCATGGCTTCCGGGCTGATATCGTATGTTAAGATCCGACCGGATTAATCGGCGGACGCTTCAACCTTACCTTCTACGAATTGCTTCATCCACTCTGTAGTCACGGATTTCGGACGTTCGAGGGACAGGCCGAGCGCGCGGTCCCAGCAGAGGGAAGCGAGCACGCCCAGCGCGCGGGACACGCCGAACAGTACGGTGTAGAATTCGTATTCTTTCAGGCCGTAGTGCAGGAGCAGCGCGCCGGAGTGCGCGTCTACGTTGGGCCAGGGATTTTTAACCTTGCCGAGGTCGCCCAGGATGCCGGGAACGGTTTCGTATACGCTCCAAACGATCTGTACCAGCTCGTCGTTAGCCAGGTGTTTCTTCGCGAATTCCTGTTGCGCGGTGAAGCGGGGATCGGTTTTGCGGAGAACGGCGTGGCCGTAACCGGGCACTACCTTTCCTTCCGCCAGCGTCTTTTTAACGAATGCAGCGATCTGCTCTTTGGACGGAACGCCGCCGCCGAGCTCTTCGCGCATGTCGAGGATCCATTTGATCACTTCCTGGTTGGCCAGGCCGTGGAGCGGACCTGCGAGGCCGTTCATGCCGGCTGCGAACGACAGGTAAGCGTCGCTGAGGGCGGAGCCTACGAGGTGCGTCGTGTGGGCGCTCACGTTACCACCTTCGTGGTCTGCGTGGATAACCATGTACAGGCGCATCAGTTCCTTGAACCCTTCATCCTCATAACCGAGCATGTGGGCGAAGTTGGCAGCCCAGTCGAGCATGCCGTCGGGCTGAATATGCTGGTCGTTCTTGTATTTGCGGCGATAGATATATGCAGCTACGCGGGGGAGGCGGGCGATGAGGTTCAGGGTGTCCTCATACATATAGCTCCAGTAATCCTTTTTGTTCATGCCTTCGGCGTATGCTTTGGCGAACACGGATTCGGTTTGCAGCGCCATCACGGCCACGGTGAACATGGTCATGGGGTGCGCGTTGAGCGGCAGTGCGTTCACGGCGTCGAACACGTGGTTGGGCACGTGAGAGCGGCGGCCGAGCACGCTACTGAGGTTCTGAACGTCTGCTTCCGTGGGCAGTTCACCGATCAGCATCAGGTAAAACAGGCCTTCGGGCAGGGGTTCTGCGCCTCCGGGAGCTTTCGGGAGATGTTCGCGCAACTCGGGGATGGAATATCCGCGGAAACGGATACCCTCGTTCGCA